>NZ_JAGSHX010000006.1 GCF_018138715.1 Streptomyces asiaticus | reverse complement strand
GGTCGAACTCGCCGATGTGGAGGCCGCGATCGCCGAGGTCGGCCGGGGGGTGATCGCGCTCGGCGAGGAGCGGGGCCACATGAAGTTCGGCGGGTACATGCTGGGCGGCGCGGACGAGGACGAGGCGGCGGAACGGCGCCTGCTCGACGACATCTGTAACCGTATCTGACGCGGCATGGCCGCACGCCAGTTGGCACCGACGTACGCGATCACCGTGGTCTGCGCGGGGTCGAGTCTCCCCACTTCCCTCTATGGGGCGTACGCCCGTGAGTACGCGCTCTCACCATTGGCCCTCACGGCGCTGTTCGCCGTGTACGTCGCCGCGGTCATCCCGACGATGCTGGTGTGCGGGAGTCTGTCGGACTCTTGGGGCCGGCGCCGCGTAGCCGTCTGCGGCCTGGGGCTCTCGGCGTTGGGCTCGATACTCTTCGCGTGCGCGCCGGGAGGGGAAGCGCTGTATGGTGCGCGGCTGCTGCAGGGCACGGCGGCCGGGCTCATCACGGGCGCGGCGACGGCCGCGCTGGCGGACGCGGCGCACGGCGCCGAACGGGGACCGCTGCCTTCGGGCGGGCCCGGGCCACAGCCTTCTCCTCGCGGGCGCGCCGTCGGCAGCGCCGCCGCGCTGGCGTCCCTGGGCATTTCCATCGGCAGCGCGGGTGGCCCCATGCTCTCGGGCCTGATCGCCGCGGTGCTACCCGCGCCCTTGATAGTGCCCTACCTCACGCATCTGGGCCTGCTGCTGCCTGCCGTACTGTTGCGCTGGCCCGCACCCGCCCAGGCATGCGGGGCCCGATGGCGCCCGCGTCGCCCGGCGATCCCACACGTCGTCCGGCGGGCGTTCGCCCTGGCGAGCCTGACGATCGTCTTCTCCTGGAGCCTGCTCGGCCTCTTTCTCTCCCTGGCTCCTTCGCTGGCCGAGCGGCTGGGCCGGACCACGAGCACCGCGATGGGCGGCGGGGTCGTGGCGCTCATGCTGGTGACCTCGGCGCTGGCCCAGATGCACGCGGGACGGCTCGCGCCCGTACGGGCGAAGGTGTTGGGGCTGTGCACCATGGCCGCGGGGCTGGCGCTGCTGGCCGGGGCCGTCGGCGCGCGAAGCCTGCCACTGCTGGTCGTCGCAGCGGTGGCGGCAGGGGCGGGACAGGGGACCGGCTTCACGGGCGCGCTCGCCGGGCTCACGGCGGTCACCCCCGCGCCGATCCGCGGCGAGGTCTTCTCCGCCGCGTACGTGGTCGGGTATTTCTCGCTGTCCGTACCAGTACTCGGGGTCGGGGCGCTGGCAGAGCAAGTGGGGCTTCTGTCCGCCGTGGCCTGGTTCGCGTCGCTCGCCACGGTGGGTGCGCTGGGCGCGGTGCCCGTAGTCCATCTCGCTGGTAGGGCCACGGAGGGGGACGGAGACAGGAGTCGCGACGGGATCGGGGGCGGCCGCTCCCCGGCCGTATCCGGCGTACCACCAACTTACCCGCCCCACAATGAAGAAGGGCGGCCCGCAGGAACGCCCTGATCCGTCGCGCCCGCCCCCGGCCACTCCGTCGGTGGCTTTGCAGGTGGGAGCCGACTCTGGCTCAGGTTTTGGGCTCTGTCGCTGATTTGGGGGTGGCTGTCGTCGTTCGGCGGGTGGGAATCACCTGGGTGTGGATGAAGCGGTGCGCGTGGCTGACCTCCTCTTCCCCGGGTGTGGATGTGGAGGTCGAGCGGCTGGTACTCACGGATATCGAGGTCTGTATCGCCTTACGGTCACGGGCCGCATCGGCGGCCTGTCCCGAGTGCGGGCAGAGATCGCCACGGGTGCACTGTTACTACGAGCGGTGCCTGGCCGACCGTCCCGTCGCCGGCCGACGCGTGCGGATCGAGCTGCGGGCACGGCGCCTCGTCTGCGAGAACGCTTCCTGCACCCATCGGATGTTCGCCGAGCAGATACCCGGCCTGACGCGCCGCCACGCCCGCCGGGCGCAGTCCCTCACCGCCCTGCTCACCGACGTGGCACTGTTCCCGGGCGGCCGTCCGGAACCCGGCTGTCCAAGCGCATGTCCATCTCGACCTGCAAGGACACTCTGCTCCGGCTGATCCGCGCACTACCCGACCCGGAGCCGGGCCCCGTCCCGCCTCGGCGTCGACGAGTCCGCCCTGCGCCGCCGCAGGACCTACGCGTCGAGCCTGATCAACATGACCACCCATCGCCCAGTCGACGTTCTGGCCGACCGGACCGCCGAAACCTTCGCGACCTGGCTGCGCGGTCATCCCGAGGTGCGGGTCATCTGCCGCGACCGGGCCGGGTCCTTTCGCGACGGGGCCAGTTCAGGCGCCCCTCAGGCCAGGCAGGTGGCCGACATCTGGCATCTGGCATCTGGCATCTGATGCACAACCTCGCCGAGGCAGTCGAGCACATCATCAACCGGCACCGTGCGGAACTGCGCGAGCCTCTCGCGGTTTTATTGGATACACCGTCCGCCGCGTCACCGACTGGATCATGCGTCGCCCCGAGCACCTCACGGACACCGAACGCAAGCTCCTTACCGAAGTGGGCGAGCGATGTCCGCCCTGGCCTCGATCACCGAGTACGGCCGCCGCCTGGCCGCGCTGCTGCGTGACCGATCAGCGACAGAGCCCAACCTGAGCCAGAGCCCCCGAAGAATGACACAGCCATACCGCGGCCTGTCTTGGTAACTCGCCCACGCCTCACGCGTTCATGTGCCGGAACGCTCGCGTCGACCGTGCTGAGGTCCCGGAGCGGGCCCCGGCGTCATTTGCGCCAGAACAGGTGATGGCTCACGCCGCTTGGGCTGGGCACGACCTCGAGATGGAACCGGTCGAGCAGTTCATCGGGCGACTCCCACAGGCGCAGGCCGGACCCGAGCTGCACCGGCGAGACCGCCACGTGCAGGGTGTCGACGAGGCCGGCATCGAGGAACTGCCGGATGGTGGTGACCCCGCCGCCGAGCCGGACATCCCTGCCCTGCGCTGCCGCCCGTGCCCGCTCCAGGACCGTGCTCGGGTCGCCGCCGACGAAGTGGAATGTGGTGTCGGAGAGCGTGATCGATGGACGCTCGTGGTGGGTCATGACGAACACCGGGGTGTGGAACGGGGGCTCCTCGCCCCACCAGCCACGCCAGTCATGGTCGTGCCAGGGGCCGCGCTGGGGCCCGAACTTGTTGCGGCCCATGATCTCGGCGCCGACGTTGCGTGCGAAGTCCCGCGTGAAGTAGTCATCCAGGCCGCGGCTCCCTCCGGGATCGGTGCGCATCGGCCAGCTCGCCGTGGCACCGGCCCAGGCGAACAGCCTTTCGGGACCGGCCAAACCGAACGGGCTCTCAAGGCTCTGGTGCTCACCGGCACCGATCCCATCACTCGAGACGTTGAAGTTCATGACTCTCAGCAGCTGATCCACGTGATCCCTCCACAGGTCCTGTCGCATCCTCGCGCGGGAAAGTGCCCCACATCAGGACGTCGAACGGGACGCGGCCGGATCGACAGACCACCCGTAGCCATTCCCCCGCGGTGTGCCCGGCGCGACAGGTCACCTGCGGCGTTCGGCGCCATCCCGGGTGCCCGGTGGCGCGCCGTCCAGCCGGAGACAGGTGATGTCACCGACGTACTTGGTGTTCGGCTCGGTGGCAGTGACGCCGCGGCCGATCACGTCCGGGGCCTTCGCCGCGCTACGTCGGCACATCCGCCCGGCGTCCCCGGGGCCGGCTCGCACCAGCCGCCCGAACTCAGTGTGGTGTCCGTGCCTCCCAGGGGGCGCGTGTCTGAGCGGGGCGTACGTCGCACTCGGGGATTTACCGGTGATGTAGTGCGCCAGCGTGCTGAACGCCAGACGGCCGCCGGCCCAGGCGGGTGCGTGCTGCCGGAACTCGGCCTGAGTGCGGCCGGGTCGTGGGACTGCGGTCGGCGCAGATTGCGCACGCCGAGCTCGATGATGGCACGTGCCGCAGCGGGGCGGATCGCGACGGTCGTGTCGTAGCGGTCCGGGAGGATCGGCCGGGACGGTGTCAGGCAAAGGACGCGATCGCGTGCAACTCCCGTCCCATACCGGCCAGTTCGGTCAGACATAGGTGCCGGGGAATGCGTGGAGAACCGCTCGGCACCGGAGAACAGCGCGAACCCGGGGACCACGTTCGACCAGGTCCACAGACTCAGCGGCTGGGCGTGATTGCGCCACGACTCCGACAGGAACAGTGGCCCCGGGGCCCGACTGATCGTGGCCCGGTGGGCGAGGCAGTCCGACAGCAACACCCCGGTCGACGCCGAATAGGGCACCGCCCGCTCCACCCGGTTCTTCGTCGTTTCCGCCCGTATCCGCAGCGTGCGGTGGGCCGGATCGACGTCGTCGGTCCGCAGTGGGCACAATTCCTCGCGGCGCAGAGCGGCCGGGCCGGGTCTTCAGACAGGGGTGGTGCGGTGCTCGACTGGAGCATGGGGATCTGACAGCCATTCCTCCAGGCCACCGTCGTAGACCTTCACCTCGCCATACCCCGCGGCTAGCAGACTGAGCCCGACCAGGGGCGCGTACAGACCGGAGTTGCAGTACACGATCACGGGCTGCTCCCTGGGCACCGGTTTGAGGCACTCCTTGCGCTCCTGGTCAGTCCGCAGCATTGACGTGCCCGGATGCGCCATGGACGGGTAGGGCACGTCGACGCTGCCCGGGATGGTGGCGGACATGCCCCGGACGGCCTCCTCAGGAAACTTCGAGGTGTCAGCCGGGAGCTCCGGAACCGCGTTGACCAGGGTGCACTGCAGTCGGCACCAGATCGCGAGTTCTTGTGCCAATCCAGCGAATCAGGTGGGCCCCTTGGTGGTGACGAACCTGGCGATCTGCCGGTGACGCCCAAGGTCGAAACCGATGTCATGGGTGTGCCGGGTGATCAAGTTGAGTGTGTTCGCCACTGGACGGGCGGCGTAAGTTCGACCCAGGCCGTGGCCGAGCGATCGTCAGAGAGCAACAAGGATGGCCGGATGTCGGCCGTAATCGGGCATCAGTAACGGCGCATCACTCCGCGGATCGCGTGTCGCGGACAGGCCACGGGCCGGGGCCGGGCCTGCGAGATATTTCGGCGTTGCTCGCGAATCTTGCGAGAGGTATTGACGCCGTCCACCGGTCCCCTACCATCCAGGTTGCTCGACACTTCGACCCTTGTTCGATATTTCGAACATACGAAGTCCGCTCCACGCGCACAGCAGGGCACCACCGTCACGCCCACCGATACGGCCGAGCCGCAAGGAGCACGCCGCTGATGTATCCCACGCCACCCGGGCGCACGGCGACTCGGTCCGCCTCACGCCGTTCGAGCTGTCCATACCCCGAACCGAGTCAACCCCGCCCCCCGCCCGCAACCGACCGTACGAGGGAAACCTCCACTCTGTGCGCCCAAGCGGCCCGGACAGGACGGCGAACACGGTCAGGGCCTCTATGACAAAGCCGTGTGACAGCTCCATCCGTCCACCCGGTTCGGTGACGCTCGATGCCCTCTCCAGGTGGGGCGCGGCACGCCGTTGAGCCGTTCGACTCCTCAGCTCCGTCTCGCTCAAGGAATGTCATGACCAACGCAATCCGCAGCCGAGGGCCTTGCAGGACCGGCGGGAAGCCGCAAGGGGTCGGCCCGGTGCCCACGGACCGCCACGAACCGCACGCGCCACATCGACAGTCCGGAAAGCCTCTGACGGGGCCAACCGGAACCGCTTACTCAAGAATCAAGAGGTCCCCATGCGCAGAGGAAGCTTCAACCGCAAACGTCTGTCTGTGATGCTCAGCGCCTCGGTCGCGGCCCTGGTCTCGTTGGCGGCGACGCTCGTCGCCGCCCCGGCTCAGGCGGCCACCAGCGCGTGTTCTCTTCCGTCGACGTACCGGTGGACGTCGACGGGTGTGTTGGCGCAGCCGGCGAACGGGTGGGTCTCGCTGAAGGACTTCACCAATGTGGTGTACAACGGCAAGCACCTAGTCTACGCGTCGAACGTGTCGGGATCGTCTTACGGCTCGATGAGGTTCAGTCCCTTCACGAACTGGTCGGACATGACATCGGCCGGCCAGACCGGGATGAGCCAGGCCGCGGTGGCGCCCACGCTGTTCTACTTCGCGCCCAAGAACATCTGGGTGCTGGCGTACCAGTGGGGTGCGTGGCCCTTCATCTACCGCACGTCGAGCGACCCCACCAACCCCAACGGCTGGTCCTCGCCGCAGCCGCTGTTCACCGGTAGCATCTCCGGCTCCGGCACCGGCCCGATCGACCAGACCCTGATCGGTGACGGCCAGAACATGTACCTGTTCTTCGCCGGTGACAACGGCAAGATCTACCGAGCGAGCATGCCGATCGGGAACTTCCCGAGCAGCTTCGGCTCGTCGTACACGACGGTCATGAGCGACTCGACGAACAACCTGTTCGAGGGGGTGCAGGTCTACAAACTTCAGGACCAGAACCAGTACCTCATGATCGTTGAGGCGATCGGTGCGAATGGGCGCTACTTCCGCTCGTTCACAGCCTCCAGCCTGAGCGGTTCGTGGACCCCGCAGGCCAGCAGCGAAAGCAACCCCTTCGCGGGCAAGGCCAACAGCGGTGCCACCTGGACCAAGGACATCAGCCACGGTGACCTGGTCCGCAACAACCCCGACCAGACCATGACCATCGACCCCTGCAACCTGCAGTTCCTCTACCAGGGCAAGTCCCCCTCCGCGGGCGGCCCCTATGACCAACTGCCCTGGCGGCCGGGTGTCCTTACCCTGCAGCGTTAACCTCGCGCTCTCATCGGATGGGCTGTCCAAGGCCTGATCACAAACACGAGAAGTGCTTCTGACCTGCAACGATAAGGCTTGTCGAGAGTCCTGTTGGTTGCGAGGAAAGAAGCACTTCTCAGGTGACCGAGCATGTCGGGTCATACCCGCGTGTCCGTGTTGAGGGCGACGGCCGTGGGGTGGTGTCCCAGGCCGGCGGTGTACTGCTGATCCAGACGGCCCGCAAGGCCCATCTGGATCAGGCGATATCGGCGCCGTTGGCACCATGGCGAAGGCGACGTGCGGTGCGCGATCCGGAGAAGGTCCTGCTGGATGCGGCGCTCGCAGTCGCACTGGGCGGGGGCTGGCTCACCCCGCTGATGGGCCTGGTCGACCACGGCCGGGACGGGTGTCGGGAGCCGGTGGCGGGCCTGCTACGGCCGGGCAACGCGGGCAGCAACACCGCCGCCGACCACATCGAAGCCGCGCGGCTGACTTTGGCCCAGCTGCCCAAGAGCCACCGGATCTCCGTCGTGGATAGCGAAGTCCCAGAGCGCGGCGAGGACGGTTGTCTTCGTCATCACCGCTTGGCCACCCTTCGCGCCTCCTCGGCGCGGTACTGGATAGCGTCGGCCATCCGGTCTCCCGGCCCCGTCGGCGGCAGGTGCCCGGTGGCCGCCAATTGGTCCTCCCGGAAGCGTTCGCGGTTTCGCAGAAGGCACTTTCAGGCCCGGTAGTAGGTCCGCAACCCCGCAGCCGATGAGCGTCGACGGGGGGGGGTGCGGGCCGTTCGCCTGCGACTGCGACCAGGAGCAGCTGAACCCCGGCCCGGCTGCCGTCGCGCGGGGGTGAGTCAGGAGAACGGCTCGACGGCGGCATCCTCCACCTGGCCGCCACCGTCGTGATCGCTCCGAGCCGCGGCCCAGGCTGGTGATGCCCCGGAGTGTCGGGGTGCGTGGCGGATGGAACGGCGGTGCGCGAGGGCGACCAGGAGCTGGCGAAGACCGAGGACTTGCGTGCGAAGCGCCCTGTTACCCGTTGGGGTGACCATTGCGGACGGTGAGCCGCATGACCCATCGCCATTTGGCGATCTTGTGTGGGCGGGTGAACCGGACGCTCACTCCCGCCTTGTCGGCGACCGCACCGATGCCCACCGGTCCTCCTCTATTCGGGCGGCCCGCCCGACTTGCACCTGACGCTGACGTCAGCTTTTAGCGTGGTGGGTGTCGGCGCTCGCCGAAAGATTCACCCCACTGATCTCACGAACGGCCGGTTCAGGCCGCGTGGAAAGGCAAAACGTCATGCGCGCAGTCCGATTTCACGAGTACGGCGGTGTGGAGACCCTCGTGGTCGAGCAGGTGCCGGACCCACATCCCGGGCCCGGCGAGATCCGCATCCGCGTCGCGGCGGCCGGCGTCAATCCCGTCGACTGGAAGGTGCGTTCCGGTGCGGTGCACGAGGTGCTCCCCGTGGACCTGCCCGCGATTCCTGGGCGTGATGCCGTCGGCGTGGTCGACGAGACCGGTGAGGGTGTGCAGGGGGTGAGCATCGGCGACCGTGTCTTCGGGCTGGGCGGCGTCACCGGCGCGACAGCGGAGCTGGCCGTGCTCTCGGCCTGGGCTCACGCACCCACCAGGTGGACCGACGAGGAGGCCGCCGGTGCCGGTCTGGCATCGGTGACCGCGATGAGCGGGCTGAAGGCGCTCGGTCCCCTGCGGGGGCGCACCCTGCTCGTCGAGGGCGCCGCCGGAGGCGTGGGCAGTGCCGCGGTCGAGATCGCGTTGGCTCAGGGCGCCACCGTGATCGGGACAGCCAGCGAGCGCAACCACGAGTTCCTCACCTCTCTCGGAGCCGTTCCCACCACCTACGGCACCGGCCTCGCGGAGCGCCTCGCCACCCTGGCTCCGGACGGTGTCGACATCGTGCTCGACACCGCGGCCTCCGGGTCCCTGGCCGATCTCATCGCGATCGTGGGCGACCCTGCTCGCGTGTCGACGATCGCCGACTACACCAACGCGCAGCGCCTGGGCGTGCGTCTGGCCAGCGCGGAGAACGACTCCACGCTCCTCGCCGAAGCGGGCGAACTCGGTCGGCGAGGCCGCTACACACCGCGCATCGAGCGGACCTACCCCATCGAACGGATCGCGGAAGCGCACGCATACGCCGAGCGCGGACACACGCGGGGAAAGATCGTGGTCTGCATCTGAGCGCGTCCCACCGTTCGGGGCTCCTGCGGCTTCGGCCGCGGGAAGCCCGCACCTCCGGATCACCGGTCTTCAAGTGATCCAACCACCTCGGAAATCATTTCGTCAGGAGTTCCAAGCCCGCCCCGGCCTCCACAGATCTCATCGACCAGGCGGAGCTTGTCGGGATGGTACTGCGGGTGATCGGCGGTCCACGTCCATGCGGTCCCCGTGTCATGTCGCGGGCCGGTGGTGTCAGGCGTTTTCACGCCCGCCCGGGGGACGTCATTCGCCCGCGGCGTCCTCGGCCTCCCAGCGCAGCAGGTCTCCCGGCTGGCACTTGAGCACCTCGCAGAGCGCGGCGAGCGTCGCGAAACGCACCGCCTTGGCACGGCCGTTCTTGAGCACCGCCAGGTTGGCGGGCGTGATCCCCACGCGGTCCGCGAGGTCGCCCACGGACATCTTCCGCCTGGCCAGCATCACGTCGATGTCGACGACGATCGGCATCAGATCACCTCGTCCAACTCGGCCCGCATCTCTGCCGCTTCGACGTCGCGCGCGACGGCCTGAGCGAGCAGCATCCGCAGCACGAGAACGATGAGTGCGACCCCCAGGATGGCCACGCCAACCCCGCACATGATGACGGTGACGCCCGGGTCGTCCCGCTGGCCCGGCGCATTGAGGGCCGTGACCGCGAACCACAGGAGGGCAGCCGCCACGATCGCGCCGATCACGGCGTCCACGTACCGGAAGGCGGCATGGGAGAACACGGTTCCGCGTCGCACCATCGTCACCAGTCGCCATACGCTGACCAGGGCGACCTGGGCCGAGCCCATGCCCAGGATCGTGATCACGCGCAGCGGGGTCAGCGGGAGCGACCCGTCCTCCGGATCGCTCCCGCTGACCAACACCCACACCATCAATGCCTGCACGAACACGGTGCCGGCGAGCACCACCACGAGCACGGCGCGAAGCGCACGCACTGCCAGCTGTCCCATACCCCGTCCTTCCATCGACTTGCGATGGAAATCTATCGAATCTCGATAGGTCAATCAAGGGGGAGGCGGAGGGTGGGCGGTGGGCTACACCGAAGCCCTGGTCCGCTCCCGTCGGGGAACAGCCGCGGATCCCTGGGATCAATCCAGGTCAGTCCCTGGCGGCCGGTCAGTACCGGCCAGTCGTGCCTGTCGTCCATTCCATCCGGCCGGTGCAGACACCGGCCCTCCTCCAGCGCCGCAGCCATCTCCTCCAGCCAGTCCACCAGCGGCCAACCCCCACGCCCCCACGGGTACAGATCGTCTCCACCGTCGACCGACCAGTGCCCCAGATCGCCGTAGGAGGGCTCGCCCCTCCGCGCGTCCACATACCAGCCCGACCAGATATCCCCGGCCGTCCGCGCGAACGGCAGAACGCCGGCCTCCCGCTCCCAGTCCCGCGTACGTATCCGGTACTCATCCACCAGGTCAGCGAGCGGCAACATCGCCATGCCGGACGGCAAAATCCCAGCACCATGGCCCTCGTCGAAGCCGTCGTGGACCCGATACCAGGCCGCGAGCGCAGCCGGGAGCTCCACTCCCATGGCCACCTCCGCCGCCGCGATGTCAGCTTCACCAGCCGGAGGGCGCAGCACATCGGCCGAAGCAGCAGCGTGCTCACGCAGCCACGTCTCGATCCGCCCCCAGGCCGCGGCCACCCGCTGCGCATCGTCGCTCATGCCGAACACGCCATCGGCCGCACTCGGCACGACCATGACCATCGCCGACGGCCACTAGGTCTGCGGCCTCCGTCGAGGACGGTGACGCGGTCGGCGAAGGTTCACGATGAGGGTATGGGCAGCCCCGGGATGCTCTTGACCGTCTTCATAGTGAACTGCGAGTTGGTTCGTGCCGCCCCGGCAGACCGGTGAGCTCAGCCATGCAGAAGCGCTCGTAGGTCTGGAGGTCGGGCACGGCGACCCAGAACAGGTAGTCGGGCCGGCCGAACAGCCGCAAGCAGTGCACCACCTCATCGAGCTCGGTGACCGCGCTTTCGAACGTCCCGATCGTGGCTGTGTCCTGCGCCGCCACCTCGACGTGCAGCAGCACATGGAACCCGCAGCCTACGGCGGACCGGTCGGCCGCCGCGTGGCAGCCGGCGTTCACACCGCCGCTCTCGAGTTGCCGCACCCGGCGCAGACACGGGGAAGGCGACAGGCCAAGGAAGACAGACAGACGGCAGGCCGACTCCTGGCCGCATTCCTCGACGACTACGAGCAGTCCATTGCCCAGCACCCCTCGTGCCCGAGGTGGACCGCGAGATCCTCGCCGGCCTGCTGGCCACACCGTTCCCCGACAAGGGAATCGGAGTGGAGGGACTCTTCCGCGAGATCAGCCAGAAGATCCTTCCGAACTCGACCACAGTGGCCCATCCGCGGTTCCTCGCCTACGTACTCGGCCCGCCCAACGGCATCGGGACCTCAGCGATCCGCTCCCTGCGCGGCCCGCGTCACCGGCGACCGGGCAGGTTCCACGCCCGCAAGGGATACGACGACGACCACCTGCGCCGATGGCTGGGCAAGCGGGGCATCCGCCACCGCATCGCCCGCAAAGGCATCGAGTCCTCGCAGCAACTGGGCCGCCACCGCCGGGTTGTCGAGAGGACGGTGTCCTGGCTAGCCGGATGCCGGCGCCTGCACCGCCGCTACGAGCGCAAGGTCGGCAACGTCCTCGCCTTCGTCGGCATCGCCGCAGACCTCATCTGCCACCGCCGACTCACAAGCTGAAACGATGTCTTGGACAGCACGTGGCGGGCCCAACCGGTCGCAATGGGCGCGACTCGGGAATGGGTTCTCGGGGCCGCTGGCCCTACTCCGCCGCCGAGGGTGGGACGCGGGCCGCGGTCAGCTGCCGCAGCGCGGCCCGGCGGCGCAGCACGGCCCTTCGGCGCTGCCAGGTGCGCTGGGTCCGACTGACGTGCATCAGTCGGTCGATGATGTCATGCGGCATGCGCCGCGCGTCGTGCGCGAAGTCCTCCAGACCGCGCAGCAGATACCGCCCGCCGGTACCCATGATCTCGCGCTCGCGGAACACGAAGGGCGCGACCGCATCCCACACCTTGATCACCCGAATCCGCAGCAGCGCCACCATCTCGTCGTCCACGATGTCGGCCAGCCGCAGCACCGCGATGTTCTGGTAGTAGTACACGATGTCGTACACCTGCCGACGCGCGTCGTCCGGCAGCCCGGAAAGGCCCAGTGCCGGGTCGTGCTCAGCGAGCAGCCGCTGCGTCACGAACCAGTAGCGGTCGTGGAACTCCACCGAGCGGAAGTCCGCGAGCAAGTCGACGTACGCCGGTAACTGGTTGCTCCGGCGCTGCAAACCGGCTTGCGAGACGGCCGAATACAACGTGACGAGCAGCGCCACCACCGACAGTCCGGTGGCCACGAGATTGAACACCACGATTCCGCCCCCCTTGCTGGCCCGCCTGCCCCGAGCAGCCCGCTTCCTCTCATTGTGTCCCGTAACGGCGGCGGCGCGGGCAGGTCCCGCAGACCTGACGAAGCACCACCAGGACCGGAGCTGTCCGGAACTGCTCCTACCTGAAGGCGAGGCACCAAACCGCCGCACACCAAGGCCGCAGCAGCGGGCGTGTTGATCATGTCCGGGGTCGGCTGGGACGTCGTACCCAGCGACTGCGTCGCCGCCCACACCGCGGCGCGTGTCGCAGCTGGGCAGGGACCGGATACCGGGATGCTGATGTTTGCAGCCCGCTTGGTGCGGACGGTCAGGCGGGTCCAGAGCGAGCGGTGTGATCGGCTCACTGCCAGAAGCACTCTTCGATCACGAGCTGAGGGTCGGTGGTTCTCCTGGTGAATTGGTACCGCAGCCAGCCACGTCCGTGGTCGAAATAGAGGACGTGCTGACCGCCGGGGCGGGTGGACTGGGCCGGTTCCACGCTCATCCCGGCTGGAAGGTCCCGGTCGGTGTCGATGCCCCGAAAGTAGGGGTCGGCGGCCGTGACGAGCTCGGCGCGGGCAGCGTGTACCAGGGTGCGGGCCGCTTCTGGGAGGGCGTCGCGGTCTTCCTCGGCCTTCTTGGTCCAGTCCGCTTGCCAGGGCGGCCCCATGAAACTGTCGGTCACTGGCCGGGTTCCGCCTGCGCTGCCTGACGGCGAAGGTTCCCGGCTTCCTCGATGAGGGCTTTGGCGCGGCTGTAGTCGGGCTCCCGGTCGGCCTCGTCCTCCAGGGCGTGCACTTTCGCCTCCAGGCGCGGGTCGCGGGAGACGGCGTATTCGCCCCACCAACGGGCCATGAAGGCAGGGACCGGCGCGAGGTCGTAGGCATCGGCGATATCGCGACGCCAATGCCGGTCGAAGTCGACAAGGAGTTGCGGAGCGTGCTGGGCGATGGCGGCGCGGAGCGCTTTTGGCGTCCTGTCCGGCATGGGGGGCACGGCCCCGGACCCGAGCGGCGCGGCGGTCATGAGCGGCATTCCTTTGGTGGTGGCGGTCAGGCTACGGACAGTGTGGAGCGCGCAGCGCCCGTGGGGCCGTCGGGGGTGCCGGCGAGGGCATCGCGCTGGCCGGTGGTGACCATGCGGGCGTGGGTGTGGACCTCGCCTCGGGCGTAGGCGTCCAGCAGAATCTCGACGAGGGCGGACATGGACCGGACCGTGTCCTTGGTGCGGCGCTCGTTGGCCGCGTGCCAAACGGCATCAGTGGTGAAGATGGTGCGGCCTCGCCGGTTGCGCGCCTCAGGGCTCGGAGAGGTGCGCGGCAGCGCGAGAGTCCCGGCGGCGTAGTCGGTGAGTGCTCGGGAGGCCACCCAGATGAGGGGTAGACCTTCGTTCTTGGCACGGCGGCCTGCGGCGTCCCATACGTCCTTGGCGATGTTCGGAGCGCGTTCCGTCTCGCCTGCTGCCGGCATGCGACGGCCCTCCTGTCGTGACGCCCTCGTAGCACTCTCGGATCTACCTAACGGAATGGTACTACGGATCGAACCGGTAAGTCAGCGGTGTGCTGGTGCGGATCCCCGGTGCGGGTGCCGTTCAGGCGCCGCACCAGCAGCTCCACCGGCCGCTCGGTCGGCTCAGCCGGTGGCCGGATCCGCGGGCCGGGTCGGGCCGCCGGGTGCGAGGTCCGTCCAGGTGCGCTCGATGTGGTCCAGGCACACGTCCCGGGGTGCGGCCGGGTGCGCCTCGTGCCATCCGTCGGGCACCGGGGCGAAGGTGGGCCACAGGGCGTGCTGGTTCTGGTCGTTGACCACGACGAGGAAGGTGCCGTCCGGGTCGTCGAAGGGGTTCACGTCTTCCTGCCGATCTCTGCGGGGTCGGGGCGGAGAATCTCTGCGGGGTCGGGGCGGAGAAGCCGGTCCGGCGGCCGTGGGGCTTGGCCTGTACGGCTCAGCGTGGCGGGGTCGTCTCCGGCGCGCCGGTGTCGGCGCAGGTGGCGGCGGGGCCCCTGTCCCTGGCGAGGAAGATGGTCTGCGCCATCATCCGGTAGCCCGACATCCCCTCCCGCAGGGTCTCGATGGACTCCTCCGGGTGCACCGAGTCGATGACCGCGTTCGGACCGACCGCGTTGAACTGGTGTGAGACTCCGCGTGGTATCTGCATGTCCACCCAGGCGTTGGGCGGCACGATCACGTTGTGCCGCTCGCGGCGCACTCCGTCGGGGGTGCCGGGCAGGTCGTCGGCGAAGCAGGACAGCGGTGCGAAGCGTCCCGTCGGGGGGCGGACGGTGATCGGCGACAGGCTGGACACGCGGATCGTGGTGTCCGGGCCGGTCATCATCCGCACGAACCGCAGCCCGGTGTGCAGGTGCATGCGCGAACAGATGTCGCGTGCGGCGGTGTCGTAGAAGTCCATGAGGTAGCGGTCGGCGAAGAAGCCCGGGAAGGGCGGCTCCAGCATGAAGACATCGCCCTCCTCGAAGACCTGCGCCCGCTTCAGCTCGCCCGCCGGTGTGGGGCGCTCCCCCTCCCCCCGGTGGGCCGCCCGGACCAGGCCGGACAGAGCGTCGACAACGGTCAGGGCGGTCTCCGGGGGCAGTTGCACCACCGGGGTGAGCCGGTTGCGGTCGGGGTCCCGGTGGCCTCGGATGTCGAGGATCTCGTCCTCGTGGTCGGGCGACCGCTTCATCCGGCCGATGGTCTCGGTGGGCTGCGTCATCCTGTCGCTCCCATGTGCTCGTTCGGTCCGGAACCGGGGTGACGCGCCCAGAGCACGCCACCCGCGTCGTGTCGCCCGGCGCGGAGCACCGAGCAGCCGGTCAGGGATGTTCCACCGTCCCGCTGCCGGGACAGCCACTCCCAGCGGTCCGCTCCCCCGCTGCCGGGGACGTCGAGGAAGGACAGCAGCGGGCCCAGCGGCCGGGCGGGGCCGCCCGGCGCGGGCCCGTGCGGGAGGAGGACCAGTGCGCCGCCGTCGAGGCGGGTCTCGACGCCCCACGGCACCGGCCCCTCCTCGACGCCGTGCCGGGCGGCCAGCTCCGCGGCCAGTTCCCCGTGCACCGAGAGCGGCCACGCGGCGAGCAGCTTCGCGCGCCACCGCGCCTTGGCGCGGGCGAGTTCCGCGTCGTCGGGGGCGTGCCAGTGCTCGCGCAGGAAGTCGTAGGCGGCCAGGACGGTGTCGTCCCCGGTCCCGGCGTGCCGGGCGGCGGTGTGTTCGGCGAGGGACCGCAGGGCCGGGTCGTCGGTCCCGGAGTCCAGGAGGTGGCGTGCGGTGGCCGCGGCGTGGCGCAGCAGTCGGTCGTACCGTGCGGGCGCCAGGCGGCGGGCGGCCAGCGGCCGGCTCATCGCCCGGCGTTGCGGCTTTCCGGTGGCGGTCGCCCGGTACCCGCCGAACTGGACGACCGCGGGCCGCAGCGGCGATCGCTCGTACAGGGTGCGGACCTCGGGCACCGGCTGTTCCGTCGCGACGAGGGCGACGTCGTCGCCGAGCGTGGGCTCGTCCACCGCGACCGCCGCGAACCGGCCGGTGAGGCCCGCCCGGCGCCAGCCGTGCTCGATGTCGAGGGGGTGGTGCTTCTCCCCGCCTCGGTTGATGCGCTCGCCCGCGCGGCCCCGCAGGACGAGGAGCCCGTCCCGGAGCTCGCCCAGGTCGCCGGTCCGCAGCCAGCCATCGTCGGTGACGGTGGCGGCGGTGGTGCGCGGGTCCTGCCAGTAGCCGGTCATCAGGTCAGGCGTTCTGATCCAGACCTCGCCGGATTCCAGGTGGAGTTCGGTACCGGGCAGTGGTACGCCCACCGGGGGTGTCCGCTCCAGGTAGTGGGTGCGGAAGTCGGTGTCGTCGAGCAGCGGCATGGTGAAGCTGAAGTTGACCGCCTCCGTCAGGCCATAGCCCTGACGCAGCCTCGGGCCGTAGCGGGAGTGGAAGCGGCGGGCCAGGTCGGCGGTGAGCGGAGCCGCGGCGGTGATCAGGTAATCCAGCCTGTCGGGCCACGCGGGAGCGGCCTCGACCAGGTCCGCGAGGAGGGCCGGGACGATGGAGGCCGTCCTGGCGCCCGAGGCGTCCAGCGCGGCGAAGTAGCCGGCCGGGTCGAAGGCGGGGTGCAGGGTGAGCGGCGTGCCGGTGAGGTGGGTGCCGAGCAGTGACATGACCAGTGCGTTGCAGTGGTACAGCGGCAGGCAGGTGCCGTGCGGGCGGTCCGGTGTGATGCCGTGCAGGACCGCTGTGCGGCGTGCGTTGCCGAGAACCGCCCGGCGGCTGAGCACGACCCCTTTCTGCGGGCCGGTGGAGCCGGAGGTGAACATGATGAGCGCTGGGGCTTCGGGCGTCGGGTGCGCGTCGGGCAGTCCGGTGGGCCGGACTCCGTGGACGTCCACGACGGCCGTGGCGGCGACCCGGGCGGCGCCCGCGGCGAGGTCCGCGTCCCCGGCCCGCGGGTGCAGCGGGACGGCGACGAGTCCCCGGTCGAAGCAGCCGATCAGGACGTTCGCGAGGCGGTGGCCGCCTGGAAGCCTGATCACCACCCTTGCTCCTGCGGGCAGTTCGTCGAGTGCGGCGCTGTCCGCCTCGTACATCGCGTCCTCGGTGGCGGTCAACGGGCCCTCCCGAGGGCTTCGGCGAGCTGGACGCCGACGGCGTCCACGTGCTGGGGCTGCATCACTTGGTGGTGTCGTGCGTCGACGTGCCCTACGGTCAGCTCGCCGCCGGCGTACGGCCGCCACAGTTCGTGCGTGGGCGCCGCGCGCCGGGGTTCGCCGGCGGCCTCGATGTAGGTGGTGGCGCCCGCGTAGCGTGGGGGGCGGTAGGCGCGCAGCAGGGCGTCGTTGTGCCGGGAGACGGCGATGACGCGGGCGATGTCGTCCTCGGTGAGGCGGGCGAAGAGGCTGCCCTCGCGGCGCAGCAGTGCCGAGACGGTGGTGAAGTCGAGGGTCTCCGGGGCGAGGCGGTCGTCGTCGAACCCGGCGGCCGTCAGCAGCAGCCGGTGCACACGGTGCTCGTCGATGGGCTCGGCGGGCCCGGCCCCGGTGGCGGCGACGGCGTCGACCAGGAACAGCGTCCCTTCGGGCTCGCCGAGTTCCCGCAGCCGGACCGCCATGGCGTGCGCCACCAGTCCGCCGAAGGACCAGCCGACCAGGTGGTACGGGCCGGACGGGCGGACCGTGCGCAGCAGCCGCAGGTAGCGCTCGGCCATCTCCTCGATCGTGCCGGGCAGGTCCGCCACTCCCCCGGCGCCCTCGGCCTGGATGCCGTGGACCGGGTGGTGCCGGCCGATGTGCCGCAGCAGGCCGGCGTAACTCCAGCTCATCCCGCTCAGCGGGTGGACACAGAACACCGGCGCGGCCGCTCCGGTGGCCCGGAAGGGCACGAGGTGTGCGGGGGCGGACGCGGTCGGCGGCCCGTCGAGCAATCGGCTCAGGGCGGCCGGGGTGGGGGCCTCGAAGACGTTCCGGAGGGCGGGTGCGAGGCCGAGGACGGCGCGTACCCGCTCGGTCAGCCGGGCGGCGAGCAGCGAGTGGCCGCCGAGTTCGAAGAAGTTGTCCTCGGGGCCGACTCTCGGTACGGCGAGCACCTCGGCGAACTGGCGGCACATCAGATCCTCACGGAGATCGCGCGGCGGCTCGGCGCCGGTGGCGGCCGCCCAGTCGGGCTCGGGCAACTGGTCGCGCAGCAGCTTTCCGTTGACGCCGAGGGGCAGCCGGTCCAGGGCGAGCAGCCGGCCGGGCACCATGTAGTCCGGCAGGTGCCGGGTCAGGTGCGCCCCGACCGCGCCCAGATCCACGTCTTCGGGGGTGACGTAGCCGACGAGCCGGCGGTCATCGGCACTGCGGTCGTGCACGGCGACTGCGGCGGCCGTGACCTGCGGATGCCCGCCCAGCGCGGCTTCGATCTCGCCGAGTTCGACGCGGTGACCGCGGATCTTCACCTGGTCGTCGGTCCGGCCGTGGAAGCGGAGCACCCCGTCGCGGCTCCATGACGCGAGGTCGCCGGTGCGGTACATCCGCCGACCGGCCGGTCCGAAGGGGTCCGGCAGGAAGCGGGCGGCCGTCAGGCCGGGGCGACCGAGGTAGCCGGTCGCCAGGCCCGCGCCGGCCAGGTACAGCTCGCCTCTCGTGCCCGGGGGGACGGGGCGCAGCCGGCCGTCGAGGACGTAAGCGCGGGTGTTGCGCAGCGGTCGGCCGAGCGGCACGGTGCCGTCGGTCCGCGCGCCGACCGGGTGGGTGGCGGACCAGACGGTGGTCTCGGTCGGGCCGTAGCAGGCGAGCAGCGACGCGGTGGCGGCGGCCAGCTCACCGGCGAGTTCCCCGGGGACCGCCTCGCCGCCGACCACGGCGCGCACGTGGCGCAGTTGTCGCGGTCGTCGTGCCAGGAGCGTCCGCCAGAGCGACGGGGTCGCCTGCATCACGGTGACGCGGTGCCGGTCGAGCAGCGCGCACAGCTGGTCGGGGTCGCGCAGCGCGTCCAGGTCGGCGAGGACCATGGCACCGCCGGTGATCAGCGGCAGGTACAACTCGGGCTTGCACATGTCGAAGCCGACGGGTGCGGAGGCCAGCATCCGGTCGTCGGGGCCGACCGCGAGCTGCTCGCGCAGGGCGAGCAGCAGGTTCACCAGCGCGGCCCGTGGCACGACGACGCCCTTGGGCCGCCCGGTGGAGCCCGAGGTGTACGTGACGTACGCGGTGTCCGGTGGCACCGGCAGCGGCTCGGCCGCCCCGGTCGTGACAACGGGTTCGGCGGCGGGTCCGGTGGCGTCGCGCACCACGAGGAGGGGTCGGGCGTCGGTCAGGAGCGCCGTGACGCGCTCGGTCGGCAGGGTGGGGTCGACGGGCAGGTAGGCGGCGCCGGTCGCCTGGACGGCGAGGAGGGTGGCGGGCAGGTCGGGGCCCCGGCGCAGCACCACGGCGACCAGGGCGCCGGGCCCCGCGCCGTGCGCGCGGAGTGCCCCGGCGAGGTGTTCCGCCCGCTCGGCCAGGTCCCGGTGGCTGAGCACGGTGTCGCCGTGCAGGACAGCGGGTGCCTCCGGGGTGCGGTGTGCCTGGGCCGCGGCGAGCGCCGCCACGGTGGTGCCGGGCGTCTCGCGGTCGGTGCCGCTCCCCTGCCCGGTCAGCCGCTCGTACTCGCCGTCGACGAGCACCGGCAAGTCGGCGACGGGGAGCTGAGGATCGGCCACGGCCGCGCGGAGCAGCCTCTCCAGGCGGGCGAGCATCAGGCGCGCGGACGCGGGGGTGAACAGTTCGGTGTCGTACTCCAGAAGACCCTCGATCCCGGCCTCGCCACCGTGGTCCGTGTAGTGCTGCCGCATGCTCCACAGCAGGTCCATCCGGGAGGCGCCGCCGTGCACGGCGACCGGTTCCGTCCGCAGGCCCGGCAGGTCGAACTCGGCCGCCGGGGTGTCCTGGAACGCCAGCATCACCTGGAAGAGGGGGTGGGCGGCGAGGGAGCGCGGCGGGTTGACGGCCTCGACCACCCGCTCGAAGGGGACCTCCTGGTGTGCGAAGGCGTCGAGGTCGGTGGCGCGTACCCGCTGGAGGAGTTCGGCGAACGTCGGCGCGCCGCTCAGGTCGGTGCGCAGCACCACGGTGTTGACGAAGCAGCCCACGGTGTCGTGCAGCGCGGCGTCGTGCCGTCCTGCGACGGGTGTGCCGACGGGGATGTCATCACCCGCCCCGAGCCGGTGCAGCAGTGCGGCGACCGCGGTGTGCACCACCATGAACAGGCTGGTCCTGGTGGTCGCGGCGAGCCGGTTCAGGCGGGCGTGCAGCGCGGCGTCGAGTGTGAAGGGGACGGTCTCCCCGCGGTGTGCGGAGAGCGGCGGCCGGGGGTGGTCCAGCGGCAGCCGCAGCACCTCCGGGGCGCCGTACAGGATCCGCCTCCAGTGGTCGACGCCGGTGTCCGGGTCGCGGTCGAGCAGGCGGATCGTGTGGTCCGCGTAGCTCACGGGTGCGCTCGTCCACCGCGGGGTGTCGCCCGCGGCACGGGCCCGGTAGGCGGTGGACAGGTCACGGGCCAGCGGACCGAGCGACCAGCCGTCGGCGGCGATGTGGTGCATCAGGAGCAGGAGTACGTGCTGCTCGGGCGCGGTCTCGTGGAGCACTGCGCGGACCGGGAGTTCTGTCTCCAGGTCGAAGACGTGCGCGGACGCGGCGGCGAGCAGTCCGGGCAGTTCCGCCTCCGAGGTGACCACCGTCTGAAACGGCAGGCCGTCGGCGTCGCGGATCCGCTGGTACGGCTCGCCGTGGTGTTCCACCACGGTGGTGCGCAGGCTCTCGTGCCTGTCCAGCAGGTCGCCGAGGGCCGCCCGCAGGGGTTCCACCCGCAGCGGCCCGGTGAACCGGACGGCGAAGGACATGTTGTACACGGAGTTGGGGCCGGCGAACCGGTCGAAGAACCACAGCCGCCGCTGCGCGGGCGAGAGCGGTACACGCTCCGGTCGCGGGGCGGTGGCCGCCCGGGCGGGAGCCACGGCGGCGCCCTCCGGGAGGTGGCGTGCCAGGTCGGCGACGACCGGGGCGTCGAACAGGGTGCGGATGCTCAGCTCGCGGCCGGTCTCCGCGCGCAGCCGGTTGATCAGACGGGTGGCGAGCAGCGAGTGCCCGCCGAGGTCGAAGAAGTTGTCCTCGGCGCCGACCTCGGCCAGTCCCAGGGTCTCGGCGAACAGGTCGCACAGCAGCCGTTCTTGCGGGTTCTCCGGCCCGCGGCTCACCGGCAGGGCGGTCTGCGGGCGCGGCAGGGCGGCGCGGTCCAGCTTGCCGTTCCCGGTCAGCGGGATCTCGTCGACAAGGACGACGAAGGCGGGCACCATGTGCGCGGGCAGCACCGTGCGGGCGTGGGCGCGCAGTTCCCCGGCCGACGGCGTCTCGGCCGGGCCGGTCCCGGCCGGCCGCGTGGCCGGGACGGCGTAGCAGAGCAGGCGGCCGCCGTCGGTGCCGGTGTCGGCGAGCACCACGGCCCGCTCCACGGCCGGGTGCTGTTCGAGGACGCGCTCGATCTCTCCGGGCTCGATCCGGTAACCGCGGATCTTCACCTGCTGGTCGATCCGTCCGAGGTACTCCAGCGTGCCGTCCGGTCGCTGCCGCGCCAGGTCCCCGGAGCGGTACATCCGGGTACCGGGCGCGCCGAACGGATCGGGGACGAACCGGCTCGCGGTGAGCGCCGGCCGGTCCAGATAGCCGCGGGTCACGCCGGGGCCGGATACGTGGATCTCGCCGGGGCAGCCCGGCGGCACCGGTCGTAGCGCGTGATCCAGCAGCCGCAGGCGGAGGTCCGGCAGCGCGGTGCCGACGACGCTCGCGGTCTCTTCGGGGTCGGTCAGCTCGGTGTACGTCGCGTGGACGGTGGTCTCGGTGATCCCGTACATGTTGACCAGGGCGGGCCGGCCCGGGCCGTGCCAGGAGCGGACGCGGGACGGTTCCAGCGCCTCCCCCGCGCATACGATCACCCGCAGGTCGGGCAGGGCGTCCGCGCCGGCCTCCTCCTCGGCCCGCAGGAGCTGGTAGAAGGCCGAGGGAGTCTGGTTCAGGGCGGTGACTCGCTCCCGGCGCAGCAGCGCCAGGAGGTCCCTGGGCGAGCGGGCCACGTCGTCCGACACCACCACCAGCCGCCCGCCGCGGCCGAGAGCGGTCCACATCTCCCAGACGGAGACGTCGAAGGCGTAGGAGTGGAACAGGGCGTGTACGTCGGCGTCGAACCGGAACCGCTCGTCGGTCGCGGCCAGCAGCCGTACGACATTGCGGTGGGTGACCAGGACGCCCTTGGGCCGGCCGGTGGAACCGGAGGTGTAGATGACGTAGGCGACCGCCTGGGGGTCCACGGTCATGGCGGGCGGGTGCGCCGGGTGGGTGGCGGCCGTGTCGGGGCCGTCGAGGAGGATCTGCGGGTGCGGGACCGGCAGCGGGACACCCGTCACGACGAGCACGGGGCCGGCTTCCGCGAGCACCCCCCGGATGCGCTCCTCGGGGTACGCCGGGTCCAGGGGCAGATAGCCCGCTCCCGACTTCAGCACTGCCAGGATCGCGACGACGAGGTCCGCCGAACGCTCCAGCACCAGGCCGACCAGGCGCTCCGGTCCCGCGCCGCGCTCGATCAGAAGGTGGGCGAGACGGTTGGCGCGCGCGTCGAGTTCCGCGTAGGACAGGGTGGTGCCGCCGTGGGTGAGGGCCGGGGCTGCCGGCCGGCGGCGCACCTGCGCGGAGAACAGGGCGGTCAGCGTGGCCGGCCCGGTGTCCCGGTCCGGGGCGGGGGCGGGGGCTTCGAGGTCGGCGCGCTCGTCGGGCAGCAGCAGGTCGACGCGTCCCAGTGGTGCCGCCGGGTCGTCGGCCATCCGGTCGAGGACGGCGCGCAGGCGGTCGAGCAGACGGCCGGCCGCGTCGCCGTCGAACAGGTCGGTGCTGTGGTCGAGTTGGAGCCGCAGTCGGTCGCCGGGCACGGCGATCAGGGTCAGCGGGTAGTGGGTGCCGTCGCGGCCCTGGACCTCCCGCAGCTTCAGGCCGGGTACCAGGGTGGCCAGTTCCTCGTCGTCGACCGGATAGTTCTCGAAGACGACGACGGTGTCGAAGAGTTCGGCGTGCCCGGTGACCGTTTGCAGGGTCGTCAGGTCGGCGTGCTGGTGGTCGAGCATGGACAGTTGCTGGGCCCGCAGGTCCGCCAGGCAGTCGGCGACCGGCCGGTGTGGGTCGAGGCGGACCCGGACCGGGACCGTGTTGATCAGCAGGCCGACGATCCGTTCCGCGCCGGGCAGTTCGGCGGGCCGGCCGGAGACCGTGGCGCCGAACACCACGTCGTCCCGGCCGGTCAGGGCGCCGAGCAGGACCGCCCAGGCCAGTCGCACGACGACGCTCGTCGTCAGGCCGCCTTCCCGCGCCAGGGCCTCGACGCGGGCGGTGGACTCGGGGTCCAGCTCGGCGGTCGTGCGGCGACGTGCCCCGGTCGCGCCACGCCGGCCGGGGCCGCCGACCAGGGTCGGGCCGTCCACGGACGCCAGCAGCGCGCGCCAGGCCGATTCGTCCGCGCGGGCGTCCCTTGCGGCCAGCCAGTCGAGGAAGTCGCGGTACGGCGTGGCGGGCGGCAGCGGGTGACCGGCGTAGAGCGAGAACAGTTCGTGGACGAGGATTGGCATGGACCAGCCGTCGACCAGGAGGTGGTGCGTGGTCAGGACGAAGGTGTGCCGGTCGGCGGACCTGCGCAGCAGCGCGGCGCGCATCAGTGGGGGGTCGGCGAGGTCGAAGCGGCGCCGGCGGTCGGCGGCGAGGAAGTCCTCCAGGTCCTCCGGTGCGGGCCTCTCGTGCCACTCCACGGCGGAGCCCGGTACCACCGCCTGGACGGGCCGGCCCGACGCACCGGGCCGGACACCGGCGGAGAGCTGCGGGTGGCGGCGCAGCAGGCGGTGCAGCGCGTCCCGCAACGCGGCGGCGTCCAGTGTCCCGTCGAGGTCGAAGACGAACTGGACGAGGTAGGGGTCCACCCCGTCGTGGTCGTAGAGCGAGTGGAAGAGCAGGCCCTGGGCCAGCGGCGGCAGCGGCAGTTCACCGGTGGCACGGGACCGGGCCCGGCCGACCAGCGCGCCCAGGACGTCGAACCACCGCTCGGCCAGGCCGGCGACGCGCGTCGCGTCGAGCAGGCCGCCGGGCCATGACCAGTGGGCGACCAGCTCGGGCCCGTCCGGGCGGTCGGTGATCACCGTGTCCAGCTCGACGGCGTGGCTCATGGCCGGCCCGGCCGCGGTCGTCAGGCCGTCATCCGAGGCGGTCCCGGCGGCGGTCACGTCGGCCAGCACCGACCAGGGGCCTTCGCCGCCGACGCCGAAGCGGCCCAGGTAGTTGAAGGCGAACTGCGGCGTGGGACGGTCGGCGAGAGCGGGAGCGCTCTGCGGGTTGAGATAGCGCAGCAGACCGTGGGTCAGTCCCGCGCGGCCGGAATCACGGGTGCGGGAGCGCACTTGAGCGACCGCGCCGTCCAGGGCGATCGGGTCGGTCCGCGCCTCGGCCCAGGAGCAGCCGGGGTCGAGTACCACGGGATACAGGGTGGTGAACCAGCCGACCGTACGGGACAGGTCGAGGTTGTCCGCGAACTCCTCACGTCCGTGGCCCTCCAGGTCCACCAGGAGCGCGTCCGGCCCGCCCCGCCAGTCGGCGGCGGCCAGGGCGAACGCGGTGAGCAGCAGGTCCTGTACCGAGCAGTCGAAAGCCGCGGTCGCGTCGCTCAGCAGGCGCGCGGTGAGCGCGCCGGGCAGGGTGGCGGTGTGGCGGCGCCGGGTGTCCTCGGCGTCCGACGCGGGATCCAGGGGGCGCGCGGCGACCGGTGGTTCCACGGGCTCCGGCGGCTGGTGGGCGAACGCGTGGAGCACGGCCGGGTGATGGGCGTACCCCACCAGCGCCTTCGCCCACTGCGCGAAGGACGTCCCGGTCGGTTGCAGCCTCGGGGTCCGGCCGCGGCGTACCGCGTCCCAGGCGGTGTCGAGGTCGTCCCGGAGGATGCGCCAGGAGACCCCGTCGACCGCGAGGTGGTGCACCGTGAGGGTCAGCGCACCCGCCGCCCCCGGTCCGGGGTCCGACCAGCACGCGTGCACCATCCGGCCGCGCTCCGGGTCGGTCGGCGGGCCCGGCCGGTTCAGCTCGACCGGCACGGTGGGCAGCACCTCCAGCGACCAGATCGGGCCCGTGACGGTCAGGGAGAGCCGCAGCATGGGGTGGTGGTCGACGAGGGCCTGCACCACCGCGCGGACCTGCTCCCCGGTAATGCCCACCGGGGTGCGTACGGTCAGGGACTGGACGAACCCGTGGAGTGTGCCGCCGCGTTCGCGCAGCCAGTGCATGACGGGCGTCAGCGGCAACGCGGAGTCGTCCGCGTCGTCCAGGGCGATCCGGTGTGCGGGGAGCCTCTCGTCCGCGAGTGCGGCGGCGAGTCCGGCGACAGTGGGGGTGCGGAAGACGTCCGGGGTGGTGATCGCCAGACCGGCGCGCTGCGCCGCCGCCGCGAGTTGGATCGCCTGGATGCTGTCCCCGCCGAGCCGGAAGAAGTCCTGGTCGAGCGGGACGTCCTGCACGCCGAGCAGCTCGCCCACCAGCCCGGCGAGCAGCTTCTCGGCGGGCGTGCGCGGGGCCGAGCCCGCTCCGGCACTACGAGCGGCGACCGCGGACTCGAGCGCGGGCAGCGCGGCCCGGTCCAGCTTGCCGTTGCGGGTCAGGGGCAGCCGGTCCACGACCATCACTGCGGCCGGCAGCATGTAAGCGGGCAGCCGGTCCCGCGCCCGGTCGAGCAGTGCCACCGTGTCGAGGCCGTCCGCCGCACCGCCGGACGCGGTCACGTAGGAGACGAGCCGCCGCCCTCCCGGGTGCTCCTGTGCGACGGTCGCGGCCTGCCGGACCCGCGGGTCGGCGCGTAGCACCGCGTCGATCTCGCCCGTCTCGATCCGGTGACCGCGCAGCTTGACCTGTCCGTCGGCGCGACCGGCGAATTCCAGCCGACCGTCCGCACTCCACCGGGCCAGGTCGCCCGTGCGGTAGACGCGGGCCCCCGGCGGCCCCGACGGGTCGGGGACGAAGCGCTCCGCGGTCGCGCCCGCGCGCCCGACGTAACCGCGCGCCACCCCCGTTCCCCCGAGATACAGCTCCCCCACCGACCCCGGCGGCACGGGCCGCAACGCGTCGTCGAGAAGCAGCACCCGCTTGCCGTCCAGCGGGCCGCCGATGGGGACGGACACGGCGTCCGCGGGCAGTTCCGGGACCGCGTACCGGGTCGCGAAGACCGTGGTCTCGGTGGGCCCGTAGCCGTTGACGACGGTGAGTTGCGGCAGTGCCTGGGACACCGCGCGGACGGCGTCCGGGGACACCACGTCCCCTCCGGTCCACACCTGGCGAACACCGGCCAGGCAGGCCGGGTCCTCGGCGGCGATGGCGTGGAAGAGTCCCGCGGTCAGCCACAGCCCGGTCACCCCGGTCTCCGCCACGGTCCGAGCCAGTTCGGCCGGGCCGAGATGTCCCGGCGCGGCGACGACCACCTCGCCGCCGGTCAGGAGCGGCACCCATAGCTCCAGGTTGAACGCGTCGAAGGCGTGCGGCGAGTGCAGCAGGACCCTGTCCGCGCCGCCCTCGGACCACCAGCGGTCGGCGGCGAGCCCGGCCAGGGCGCCCTGGGTGATGCCGACCCCTTTGGGCCGGCCCGTGGAACCGGACGTGAACATCACGCAGGCGAGAGCGTCCGGTGACGCCCCGGTCCCGGCGGGCGCGTCATCGGCGGCCGCGTCGGAGCCGGCTCGTACGTCCAACAGGCGCAGACCGCGGTCGCGGGCGTACGTCACGATGGCGTCGCCCCCGGTGTGCCGGTCGGTGACCAGCAGCCGCGCGTCCGCGTCGGACAGGACGGCCTCCTGCCGGGGCAACGCGTCGTCCCGGTGCAGGGGTACGTACGCCGCGCCCGCCCGCACCACAGCCAGAGCGGCGACGACCAGATCCACCGAGCGTTCCACAAGCAGGACGACAGTGCGCTCCGGCCCCGCACCGGCGGCGACCAGCGCACCCGCCAACACAGCGGCACGCCCGTCCAGTTCGCGGTAGGTCAGCCGCTCACCCGTTCCGGCGCAGCGCACCGCGAAGGCGTCCGGGGTACGGCGTACCCGGTCCGCGAACCGGCCGACGGCGGTGTCGGCGGGCGCGGCCGAGGTGGGCGCGCCCGTGCCCAGGGCGACGAGACGGCGGCGCTCCCCCGTGGTGGTGGTCGCGATGCGTGCCAGGGGTGTGTCGCGTTCGGCCCGCGCCACCTGCCTCAGCACGTGCGGGAAGCGGTCGGCGACGCCTCGCAGGAGTTCCTCGCCGTGGTTGGCGGGGTTGACGTCGAAGTCGAGGCGCAGTTCGCCGTCACCGCGGTCGTGCGCGAAGAATGAGAGGTCCTCGGACGGCGGCGCCTGGAGGTTGCGGACGGTCGAGGTGACCGAACCGAAGCGCAGCGGCCGGTCGAACCGCTGGATGTTGAGGACCGGCCCGAAGAACCTGCGGCCGTCGTCGGGACAGTCCACCTCCCGGCGCAGGCGCTCGCCCCGGTAGCGCTCGTGCCGGCGTACCGCCCGCAGTTCTTCGGCCACTTCGTCGAGCAGGCGGCCGACGGACGCGGCCGGGTCGACGCGGAGCCGCAGCGGCAGGACGTTGGCCGTCATCGCCGGGACGCGGCGGACGAGTTCGGCGGACCGGCCGGCGACCGGCAGGCTCAGGACGACGTCCCGGTCACCGGTCATCGCGTGCAACTGGATCGCGGTGGCCGCGGTGAACAGCCGGGTCCAGCGGTGCCCGAGCCGCCGCGCGCCGTCCCTCAGCTCGTTGAACTCCGCCGCCGGCACGTCCCTGCCTGCGCGCAGCGACCGGTCCGACGCCGCCGCCGGACCCGCTCCGAGCGTCGGGAAGTGCGACCGGCCCGCCAACCGCTCCCTCCACCGGTCGCCGTCCGCGTCGTGCTCGGCGGAGCCGCGGTATGCCTTCTCGGCGTCGACCAGCGCCCGAAGCCCGCTCCAGCCGCTTGGCGGCACCGGGCTGCCCTCGCACAGATGGCTGTAGACCTCAGCGACCCGTTCGGCGAACAGAGCCATGCCCGCCCCGTCGAGGGCGATGTGATGGACCCGGTGGAACAGCAGAGTGCGGTCGTCGCTCACGCGCAGCACCGCGCCGAAGAACAACGGCCCCGCGTCGCAGCCTCCCGCCTCGGCCATGGCCGCCCGCATCCACTCCAGCGCCGCGGCATCCGGGTCGGGCGTCTCCCGCAGGTCGACCGTCTCGACGACGTGCTCGACATCGGCGACGAGCCACTGCACGGGGGCCGCCGAACCGGCCGCTTCGATACGGACGTTCACCGCCTCGCAGTCGGCGGCCGTCCTGCCGACCGCGGTCGCCAGCAGGTCGACGGCGACCGGGCCGTCCAGCTCGAGGTACTCCGCCCACTGGTACGCGCCCGGCTCGCCGAACCCTCCGCGTTCGGCGAGCCATACCCCCAGCTGCGCGTCGGTGAGCGGCAGTTCGGCAGGGTTGTCAGGCATATGAGTGAGGGTCCCCATCCGTCCCGTCGGCGGCATGCCGACGACCGCCGTCCGATGTGTCCGTGTCGATCAAGAAGCGATGCACACCAACGAAACACGGGAGGCAATGGATGAGTAAAGCGATGGCAATGTGAGAGATCTCACGATTAATCAGAGAATGGTCAAAGGTGCAGGTGAAGAGAGTCTTACGAGACAGAAGGAGGATTTTCAGCCGCGCCTGCGGCTGCTTTACCTGCCTCGCTGGAAACTCGACCAAAAAGTCACTCCGGTGGCCGATTAATCTCTCTCGCCGACAAGGAATCCTTTCCGGCCTCAGTTCGATCGGGCCAAGGGGGCGGTGAGGATGGCTTGGACAAGGGTGCTGCGGCATCTGTGCAGGCCGCCTACGGGCTGCGTCCCGTCGCCCCTGCCGACCGTTGTGGCGCCACGGCGCCGAGGCGCCTCACTGCGCGGCCGAACAGCACCCGCCCGGCCGAAAGGCCCAGACGCTCGCACGCGACACCGAGGACGGCAGGGTCGGGCTTCGCCAGCCCGACCTCGCACGACAGCACCACCGCGTTGAGCTGATCCAGCACACCGGCGCGCTTGAAGACCGGCCGGATATCCCAACCGATGTTGCTCAGCACGCCCGTGCGCACGCCTGCGGCACTGAGCGCCTCGAGTACCGGAAGTGTGTCGGGATACGGGAGCCAGGCGTCGTTGTCGGTCAGGCAGTCGTAGAGCGCCTCCACCAGCGGCGGCTCAAACGGTCCAGCGTCAGCGATCAGCCCGGTCCAGACCCAGCCCCCGGCTCCTGGCCGCGCGGCTCACTCAACGGGCAGCCCGGCCGCCTGGCGGCGGGCAATAGCCGCCGCGACGCTCTTCGCCCCGCTCGTCCGCTCCCACCAGACCTCAGCTCTGGATCCCGTTCGAACGCTTTCTTCCGGCCGCCACCCGCCCGCCGGATCCGACCCAACGGGACTTGACCGTCCCCGACCTGGCGATACACATGAATTCCAATTGGCCGCGAACTACATGAATCAGACGTCGCCTCAGCGCCCGGCATAGTAGGTGGCGGCCTGGCGGGCCATCTCCAGTGCGGGTCCGCTGCCGTCCATGGGCAGGACGGTCCGCGACGCGATCGACCACCGGCCGTCTTCGCGGACGAGGGACCAACGGTTGGCGACGATGCGATGGACGCGGAATCCGGTCGACGTTCCGTGGTTCGCCAGTTCGCGCTCTTCACCCTTCTCGTCCGGCGTGATGAGGGCGATATAGGACGTGGCGACGGCGGTGTCGCCGTCCAGTTCGACGAGCGGCAGGCTGCCGAAGTGCGCGAGCCCGCCGGCGATCGCGGTGCGGTGCGCGTCACTTTCGACGAGGTCGACCATCTTGTCGCGGCCGCGTGCGCCGGACAGTCCGCCGCCGCGGTCGAATACGAAGTCCTCCGTGTAGATGGATTCGATGAAGTCCGGCTCGCCGGTGTCCGCGCTGAGCGGGTGCGAAGCAAGCAGGTTGTAGATCGCCAGCCGGTCTTCGATGACGCGTAGCCGGTCTTCCAGGGGCTTGATGTCGTGCATCGGCAGTCTTTCTCGCGTGGAGATCCGGTGGATGGGGGCGCGGGCGCGACCGATGCCGCGGCCGACACCGGCGATCAGGATCAATGCGCCGTTCAGGCCGATGTTCGTGCCGGGTTCCCGACTCGCGGGGGGATGACGGGGAGCAGCAGGGACGAAGCGGTGTCTCCGCCGGTGTGGATGGTGGTGCGTCCGGAGAACACCGGTGACGGCCGGTCTTCCGGATGCGTGTGCAACCACGGGCCTGAGCCCCGCGAGATCCAGGCCTCGTTGGGATCGTCCGGGGGTTCGCGCTCGAAGTCATGGCCACCGATCTGCAGTCCCAGCCGGTAGCCGGCGGGTAGGACGATGCAGGTCGGCCAGATTTCGACCTCCACGCGGTACACCTGGCCGGGTTCGGAGGGGCTCTGGTTCGTCGTGCGTGGGACCCGGCCCATTCGATGGCGTCGTAGTAGTCGCGGATTTCCCGCGGCGACATGATGTCCAGCCGTCCTGGAGATCGGCCCGCCCCGCGCGAGTCGTCCCGGACGACGGCGTAATGCCACGGCGCCCAGGTTTCCGGATCCACGGTTTCCCACGCCAGGTACTCGCGGGTCGAGCCGGGGAGGATGTCGGGATGGGCCGTGGCCAGCCAGTTCCACTGGGGCGCGTAGCCGTCCTCGTACCGCACTCCCTTTCCGTAAGGACCCAGGGTCATGATGACGGGGGACCGGCTCCGTGGTGTCCGGCCGGAACACGTCGGCTCGCAGCACGGTGCCGTCGTCGACCGGCACCGAGAAGTTTCTTGCCGAATCCGGATTCCGAGACCGAGCGGAAGACGTCGTCCAGTGTCGCTCTGGTTGATCCGTTGTCCATCGATGCTCCACTGCGGACGAAAATGCAACTGGCGAGTTGGAGTTTAAGCACGCCGCCCGCACGAGTGCAACTGACGAGTTGGAGATTGGTACCATCGCGTCATGGCCTGGGATACCGAGCGGACCAGACAGCGGCTGCTGGACGCCGCGGTCTTCGAGTACAGCGAGCACGGCCCGCTGGGCGCACGGGTGGACCGCGTTGCCGCCCGTGCCGGGGTCAACAAGGAGCGGATCTACCAGTACTTCGGCAGCAAGCAGAAATTGTTCAGTGCGGTGCTGGAACAGGAGATGATCAAGCTTGCCGCCGCCGTCCCGCTGACCGAGGAGCAGGCCGCGGACCTCGGGGAGTTCGCCGGCCGGGTGTGGGATTACCACCGGACGTACCCGCATTACCTGCGGCTGCTGTTGTGGGAGGGCCTCGACCCGGATCCGCTGCAGTCCGACCGCGCGTCGCTCGCCGCGGCCCGGGAACGGTCCGAGCACTACGCGGACAACGTCCGCGCGATCGCCAAGGCCCAGGCCGACGGACTCCTGCGGACCGACGTCGCCCCGGCACACCTGCTCTATGCCGCCCGCGCGCTGGCGGCGTGGTGGCTGGCCGTACCCTCGGCCGTGACACTCATGCTGGGGGAAGCCGCGAACGAAAGCCCCCAGGAGCGGCGGCGGGTCCTGGTGAAGCTCGTCAACGACGCCACCAGGAAGCCATGACTCCGGCGCTCGTCGCTTCGGCTGCCCCACCAGTTTGCCCTGGTGATCTGGTCCGGAGATGCGTGCGGCGGAGAGCAAGGGGCCCGTCGGGCGGCGGCCGTGGCCCAGTCGGACTCCCTGCGGCGACGTAGGATGTGAGAGCAAGCGAACGTCATGCGCTGTCTCGTGTCGCTGATGGTCTCGATGAGCACAACGCCGCGATGAGCTGTGCCCTGGCTGGTCTGGGAGTCGGCCTCGATCCCGGCCAGGGCGACAGCGGAGGCCGTGGGCGCCGTGAAGCGAGTACACGAGGCGGTTGCCATGCCCTCCCGGTCTCGGTCGGCGCGCTGCCGCCGATCACGGTGCGGCCGGGCCCTGACGGGGGTGTTCCAGGCGACGCTGTCCGGCCGCGCGGGCGCCCGGGCTCGTCAACGGTGCTCGGGAGTGGTGGGCGCTTCGGCGGCGACGCGAACTTCCGACGAGTCCACCGAATGGCAGTGGATCACCCCGCGGGGCTCCGCGACGACCTTTCTCCTTCTGGAAAGGACGGCCGATACCCATGGCACACACCAGCCGCGTAACCGTGGACCGGGAGATCGTCGGCGACGTTCTGCGTCCCGCCTACGACTTCATCGTCTGCGGCGGAGGAACCTCAGGGTCCGTCGTCGCCCGGCGACTGGCCGAGAATCCCGGGGTGAGCGTTCTGCTGCTGGAGGCCGGCGGTAGCGACCGGGTGTCGTCGGTCATCGACTCCACCCGGTGGATGTCCAACATCGGCAGCGAACGTGACTGGGGCTACCGCGCCCAGCCGTCGCCCTCTCTCAACGGTCGTACGCCTCCGCTGCCGATGGGCAAGGTGCTGGGCGGCGGCTCCAGCATCAACGCCTCAGTCCGGGCCCGGGGCCACCGCAACGACTTCGACGCCTGGGCCGAGGAGACCGGCGATCCCGGCTGGTCCTACGCGTCCGTTCTCGACATCTACCGCCGCGTCGAGGACTGGACCGGCCCGGCCGACCCCCGCCGCGGCACCGGCGGCCCCCTGCGGGTCACCCTCCCCGAGAACCCGGTTCCACTCGCGCCGGCACTGGTCGGGGCGGCATCCGCGCTCGGCATCCCACCCGTCGCCGACCTCAACGGCGACCCCATGGAGTCCGACGGCGGCTGCGGCTGCCCCAACCTCCTGGTCGGCCAGGACAATGTCAGGGTGTCGATGGCCGCCGCCTACCTCCATCCGGCCATGGGCCGCCCCAACCTTCACATGGTGCTGTGCGCCGAGGTGACCCGGCTGAAGCTGTCCGGGAACCGGGTGACCGGAGTGGAGTTCGTCCAATGGGGCCGCACACACGGCGTCTCGGCGGGCGAGGAGGTGATCGTCTCTCTCGGAGCCATCAACACGCCGAAGCTGCTGATGCTCTCCGGCATCGGCGACCAGGCAGAACTCGCCACGCTCGGCATCCCCGGCGTCGTGCATCTGCCCGGCGTCGGGAAGAACCTCCAGGACCACGTCCTGCTCGCCGGCTGCATCTGGGAGTACCAGGTCCCCGAGGCCCCCCGGAGCAACGCCGCCGAATTCGCCCTCTTCGCCAAGAGCGACCCGTCACTGCCCGGCCCCGACCTGATGCCGACCCTGGATGAGTTCCCGTGCGCGAGCGAGGTGACCGCCACCCAGTACGACGTTCCCGTCGGAGTCGATTCCGCCTGGACACTTGCCCCCGGGCTCGCCCGGCCCGTCAGCCGTGGATCCGTGCGGCTGACCAGCGCGGATCCTATGGCGGCCCCGGTGATCGACGCCAATTTCCTGAGTGCCGAGGAGGACGTGCAGGCACTTGAGTACTGCGTGGAGCTCTGCCGGGAAATCGGCAACTCGGCCGAGGTGAAACCGTTTGTCAAGCGCGAGGTCATGCCCGGTCCGCTGAGCGGCGACGAACTCAGGCATTTCGTCCGCAACGCGGCCGGCTCGTACTACCACAAGACCTGCGCCGCGAGGATGGGACGCGACAGGATGTCCGTGGTCGACGGCTCCCTGCGCGTCTACGGCGTCGAGGGCCTGCGCATCGCGGACGGCTCGGTCATGCCCCGGATCACCAGCGGCAACACCATGGCGCCCTGTGTCGTCATCGGCGAACGGGCGGCAGACCTGATCAAGACCAGGTACGGCATGAGCTGACTCCGCACAACCGGTGTCAGCGGCCTGCTATTCGTACGGCACCGAACTCCCAAGGAGACGACAGGTGACGACATGGGTGTGGACGGGCAACACCAGAACCCGTAGGAACCCGGATCACTCGGTCAGCGTGGACGCGGCTTCGGCTACTGGGCTCCGCGGGTGACGATCTGAGTGGCACCGGGCCGCTGACGCTCGTCCTCGGGCATGTGGTCGCCGAACTCAGCGCCCTGGGCGGCATGATCCATCTGTGCGACACACGCCACGGCGGGCTCCGTCTGGTGGCCAGTATCGGACTCCCCGAGTCCCTGGCCGCGAGGTGGGAGACTCTCACGGAGGAGGACAGCGCGGCCCCCGTGTCCTGCCTGCGGTACGGCACCCACGCCTGGACGCCCAGCGTGACTTTCTGTGGATGGTCGCCGAGTGGGTCGCACAGCATCTGCGACCCGCCCGCCCCGTCGGCGTGGGCCCGTGTTGTGAGATCACCCGGTGATCCGTGAGACCGGGATGGCCGCTTCCCACGGCAGGTCGTGGCCACCCGCGCACCGGCCGGTTTCGATACCCGGTGGCCCGGTGGTTATGGTGCCCGCATGAGCGGACGGTTCACCGGCTGGCCGGAGCACGCCATGGACGTGTTGCTGCACCTGGAGGGCGAGCCGTCACGCGCGGTGCGCGAGCAGTGCCGTGCGGATCGCGAACGTCTCGTCCGGCAGCCGATGATCGCGCTGCTGAATGATGTGGCGGACGTCGATCCCCGGTACGAGGACTTCTCTGTCTGGCACTACCGCACAAACTCCTGGTGGTGGCAGCACCAGGGCGCGGTGATCCGGCTCGGCCGCAAGATCGAGATCGGTCTGCGGTTCGACCTGGAGGGCCTGCGGGTCCAAGGCGCTTGGTGGTATCCCGACCCTGGCCAGGTCACCATGTTCCGCAAGGCCGTCGCCGCCGAGGGAAGCGGCCACGAACTCTCTGCCATCGTCGAGGACTTGAAGGCGAAGGGCTACGACATCTCCGGGGACGTGATGAAGCGCCCCCCGCGGGGTTATCCGTCCGACCACTCCCGCACGGACCTGCTGCGCCACCGCTCACTGATCGCTGCCCAACCCCTCGGCTGCGACGAGTGGCTCCACACTCCTGAGGCTGTCGGCAAAGTCCTCGCGGCCGCCGACGACCTCGACGCCATGCTCACGTGGCTGGTCCGTCATGTGAACAGCACCGCAAACGACGCCTGAGAAAACCGCGTTCACCACCAACGTGGGTCATGGCGAGCTGACCAGCGCAAAAGAAACATGGGATGGATTGGGTTCCGATTGAAGGAGACATGCCTATTGACAGTGTGAGGGACCGGTGGAATCACTATGGGACATGGGATGTCTGAGGGTTCTCTGTGGATGCTCTCGGGCGCCCTTGCCTCCAAGGGAGAGTCACCCATGACCTCATTCGGATCGCACCCTCGCCCGCGCGCTCCACCGCCGACCGGCCCCTGACGGGAGTGGCCGACGGCTACGCGCGGCCGGCCTTCCTGGGAGCCGAATGGAAGGGCAAGCCGAACGCACTGGCGGCAACGCCAACAGGAACGCCCGGGCCCCGCATCCATACCGGCGGCAACGGCCTTGAGCGTTTCCCTCGGGACGGATCCGGCACTCTCTGTCCCCTTCCTCACATATTCAAGGAACGGAATGCGGCTTTCATCTGTTTCGCTCCGGAGCCCCGTGGCTCGTGGACCACGCTTACCGGCGGTGGCCGCCGTATGCGTGATGGCGCTGCTGGCCATGTTGTCGGCGACCGCGCCGACATGGTCGGCACCGGCGCCGGCGGTGGCGCTCCCCCTGGTGAGCCCGGCATCCGGGCGGTGTCTGGACGTCAAGGGCAACGTCGATACGCCGGGAACGGCATTGGACATCTGGGACTGCAACGACCAGGTGAATCAGGCGTTCGAGTTCACGTCGGCGGGTGAGCTGAGGACGATGAGCGGCACCCGGTGCGTGGACACCCGCGACAGCCAGACGGCTCCGGGGATCCCGGTGATCATTTGGTCGTGCGACGGGCGGTCGACCCAGATGTGGCGACAGAATTCCGACGGGTCCGTCACCAGTGCCCAGTCCGGCTTATGCCTGGACGTCAACGGGGCGGGCACCACCAACGGTACGGCGGTCATCCTGTGGACCTGCAATGGCCAAAGCAACCAGATGTGGAGCAAGCCGATACCTCCGCCTGGGTCCGGCGGGTCCGGCCCGTGTGACATCTACTCCGAGGGTGGTACGCCGTGCGTGGCCGCGCACAGCACGGTGCGGGCGCTCTACGGTTCCTACAACGGCACCCTGTACCAGGTCAGGCGCTCCTCGGACAACGCGACCAGGGACATCGGCGTGCTGGCGCCCGGCGGCTTCGCCAACGCGGCGGCACAGGACTCGTTCTGCGCGGGTACCTCGTGCGTGATCACGGCAGTTTACGACCAGTCGGGACGCGGCAACGACCTGTGGTACCAGGGATCGGCCCAGGTCCCGGGATCGAGTCAGAGCAGCCCCGCGAAGGCGACCTCCGAGTCGCTGACCGCCGGGGGCACCAAGGCGTACTCGCTGTACATCAACCCCGGGAACAGCTACTGGCGGGACGGTCACCTGACGGGCGTGCCGACCGGTGCCGCGCCCGAAGGGGCGTACATGGTGACCAGCGGCACCCACGTCAACAGTGGCTGCTGCTTCGACTACGGCAACAGCGAGACGACCAGAAAGGCCGACGCCGCCGGGGCGATGGACGCGATCAACTTCGGCACCCAGTGCTGGTTCGGCGGCTGTGCCGGCAGCGGTCCCTGGGTGCAGGCCGATCTCGAATGGGGCCTGTACTCCGGCGGCAGCCAGTCCTGGAAACCAACCAGCGGGCCTTTACCAGCAAGTTCGTCACCGCGATGCTCAAGGACAACGGGACGTCGAGGTTCGCCCTCAAGGGCGGCAACGCGCAATCCGGCGGCCTGACCACCTTGTGGAACGGCGGGCTTCCCAGCGGTTACAGCCCAATGAAGAAACAAGGAGCCATCGTCCTGGGCAGCGGCGGCGACTGCTGCAAGCCCGGCGGCGGGGCCAACCTGAGCGCCGGCACCTTCTACGAAGGAGCCATCGTATCCGGCTACCCCTCCGATGCGACCGACAACGCGGTACAGGCCAATGTCACGGCGGCCGGCTACCGCTGAACTCCTTTCACTTCCGCGGGAGGTGGCGGCCCCCGGCACGCCCGAAGAACGGCCACGAAATACCTGCCCCGCTGCCAGGCATGCCCCGCTCCCGCAGCGACCGCACAGTCCGTGGCCGTCGCTGGATCCCTCGGCGGCGGATGTGCCCCAGGAGTGGGCGCCTCCTCCCGCGACCGACCCAGGAGTTGATGAACCATGCCCGTGTCCACCGCGCGAGCGATGACCCCACCGAGAGTCGTAGCGAGTTCAGTACGTGGGCGGAGACGGCCGCTCCGCTGATCGACGGCGGGCATCTCTCCTACGCCACCGAGAACGCCGTCCAGGCCGGCATCACCGCCACCGGATAGGCCAGAGCGACCAGCAGTGGACGCTGAGCTGACCCGGTGAGCGACCCGCGCTCGACTCCGGTGCGGCATCCGACCGCTGCCCCGGCACGTCGCCGCGCCGCACTCCGCACTCCGCACCCCGCACCCACGGGAGGCGGCCCCCGTCCAGCACACGCGCCGCAGCCCAGCGGCGCCGAACCGCAGGAGGATCGGATGAGGACGAGAGCGAGACCGGCCCGTCTGGGGCTGGTGGCCGGCATCGTGCTGGCACTCGTGCTGCCGCTGCTGGCGACGGACACGAGCCAGGCCGCCTCGGCCACATCGCTGAGCGTGAACCTGGCGTCGACCCGCGGGCCGTCGACCGGCGTGGGGGAAGGGTTCCTCTACGGCTTCAGCGAAGACGGCAGCCGACCGGCGGACCAGTTCATCCAGCCGCTGGGGATCAACGCCTTCCGCGGCGGCGGATGGTTCTCCGGCGGCTGGATCAGGGACGGCTACCAGTACGGCTCGGCCACCCGGGCCGACGTCGACTCGATCGTCGCGCAGGCGAAACGGCTCACCCGGCCGCCCTACCACGCGCAGTACCAGGTGCTGGTGAGCGACATCTACGGCGCGAACGGCGGCCAGCCGTCGAACACGAGGTACCCGTGCGACAACGGCGACTGCTCCAACTGGGTTGGCTTCATCGACTCCACGGTGGGAGCGCTGCGGGCTTCGGGGCTCACGTTCTCCTACGACATCTGGAACGAGCCGGACATCTCCGCGTTCTGGACGCGGGGGGTCAACAGCGCCCAGTACTTCCAGATGTGGGACACCGCCTACCGGGAGATCCGGCGCACCGCCCCCGGGGCGCAGATCGTAGGGCCGTCCTTCGCGTTCACCCCGGAGCGCAACCCGGCTGAGTGGCGGACCTGGCTCGCGCACGTGAAGGCGGCCGGGACGGTGCCGGACATGATCGCCAACCACAACGAGGGCGATGTCGACGACCCGGTCACCGTCGCGCGGGCCCTGAACAGCGCCCTGACCGCGGCGGGCATCGGTCCGCTGCCGCTGTCCTCGAACGAGTACCAGCCGGCCGACCGGCAGACCGCCGGGGTGACGGCCTGGTACCTGGCGCGGTTCGCGCAGTCCGGGTACACCAACGCGATGCGCGGCAACTGGGTGTGCTGCGTCACCCCGAACCTGACCGGAGTCCTCACCCAGAGCGGGGGCAGCTGGCAGCCGACCGGCAACTGGTGGGCACTTCGGGACTACGCCGACATGACCGGCACCCTCGTGGACACCTCCGGCCAGGTCGGCTCGACGGCGATCTCGGCCGCCGAGGACTCCTCCGCCAAGCGAGCGGTGGCGGTCATCGGCGACTCCAACGGGTACACCGGCGCCGCGTCCGTGACCTTCAACGGGCTGGCGTCCCTACCCTGGCTCGCGAACGACGGCGGCGTGCACGTCACCGTGCACCGCATCCCCGACCAGGCGCCGCTCAGTGCGCCACAGACCGTATACGACCAGAATATGAGCACCTCGGGCGGCTCGATCACCGTGCCGTTCACGTTCCAGGGCGCGCACGATGCGTTCGCCGTCTATCTGACACCCGCCTCGTCCAGTGGCGGCGGCTTCCCGGACGGCTACCACCAACTCGTCGTCGCCGACAACAACTTGTGCATGGACGTATACGGCGACTCCCGCAGCACCGGCGCCGCGATCGACCAGTGGACCTGCAACGGGCAGGGCAACCAGCAGTTCCGGTTCGTCGCCGCCTCGGGCGGCTACGGCGAGCTGCGGGCACAGAACTCCGGCCTGGACGTGGCGGTGGCCGACAGCTCCACGGCTCCGGGCATCCCGGACATCGTCCAGCAGGCACCCGGAGCGGCGGCCAACAGCCTCTGGCTGCCCGTACGGCAGTCCGACGGCGCCTACGAGTTCCAGAACAAAAACAGCGGTCTGTGCCTGGACGTCTACGGCGCGGCCGGCAACCCGGGTCAGCAACTGGACCAGTGGCAGTGCAAGAACATGCCCGGCACGAACCAGGACTTCATCCTCCGCTGACCGCGGCTGAACGGACGCCGACCCGTGAGCGACCTCCGGCAACCGTGGAGCCACGGCCACCACGAGCAGCACGAGCACAGCACAGTCACCGCACCCCGTGGCCGGACCCGGCGGCCACGGGACGCCTCAGACCGGCGAAAGGAACCCATCGTGTCAGCATTCACACGGCTGTTCCGGCGTCTGCGCGCCTCGACTGCCGTGCTCACGGGCCTCGTCCTGGCCGCCGGCGGCCTCGTCGGCACGGCTGCCGTGCCGGCCCAGGCAGCCACCTCCATCACGATCAACGGCGCATCCGGCGGCCGGACCTTCGACGGCGTCGGCGCGATCAGCGGCGGGGGCGGCAACAGCAGACTCCTGATCGACTATCCCGAGCCCGAACGCGGCCAGATCCTCGACTACCTGTTCCGGCCCGGCTACGGTGCCTCCCTGCAGATCCTCAAAGCGGAGATCGGCGGCGACACCAACTCCACCTCGGGGGCCGAGCCGAGTCACCAGCACACCCGGTCCGACCTGAACTGCGACCGGGGCTACGAATGGTGGCTGATGGAGCAGGCCAAAGCGCGCAACCCCGACATCAAGCTGTACGGGCTCGCCTGGGGCGCGCCCGGCTGGATCGGCGGCGGGAACTTCTGGTCCACCGACATGATCAACTACCTGCTCTCGTGGCTGGGCTGCGCCAAGCAGCACGGGCTGACCATCGACTACCTCGGGGGGTGGAACGAGCGAGGCTACAACGTCTCCTGGTACGAGCAGTTGCGCAGCGCGCTCGACAGCAACGGATACGGCAACATCAAGATCGTCGCGGCGGACTCCGACTGGGCCGTGGCGAACGACGTCAACTCCAACCCCGCGTTCGCCGCCGCGGTGAACATCATCGGCACGCACTACCCCTGCGGCTACCGCTCGTCCCAGTCCAACTGTTCGGTGCCGTCGGCCGCCACATCGTCCGGCAAGCCGCTGTGGGCCAGCGAGAACGGCTCGGACGACTACAACGCGGGCGCCCCAGCCGTGGCCCGCGGCATCAACCGCGGATACATCGACGGCCGGATGACCGCGTATCTCAACTGGCCGGTGGTCGCCGCGATCACACCCAACCTGCCGTACCCCACCATGGGGCTCGCCCTGGCCGCGCAGCCGTGGTCCGGGCACTACAGGATCGGCAAGAACGCCTGGGTGATGGCTCAGACCAGCCAGTTCACCAGCCCGGGGTGGAAGTACCTCGACGCTTCCAGCGGCTACATCGGCGGCAACCGGAACAACGGCAGCTACGTCTCGCTGAAGTCCAAGAACAACTCCGACTACTCCACGGTCATCGAGACGATGGACGCCGGCGGTGCCCAGACGCTGAACTTCACCGTCACCGGAGGGCTGTCCACCGGAACCGTCCACGTCTGGTCGACCGACGTCAACTCCAATAACCCGGCCGACTACCTCGTGCACGCCACAGACATCACACCGTCCGGCGGCGGCTTCAGCCTGACCGTGCAACCCGGTCGCGTCTACACCCTGACCACCACGACTGGTCAGGGCAAGGGCACCGCCACCGGCCCTGCCCAGGCCACGATGGGTCTGCCGTACGGCGACTCCTTCGACAGCTACGCGACCGGCACCGAGGCCAAGTACCTCATGGACTGGCAGGGCGCCTTCGAGGAGGTGGGCTGCGGCGGCGGCCGCGGCGGCAAGTGCGTGCGCCAGATGAGCCCGCAGAAACCGATCACCTGGGACGCACTGTCCGATCCACACGCCTTGCTCGGTGACGTGGGCTGGAGCAACTACACCGTCTCGTCCGACGTGCTGCTCGAACAGCCCGGATACACCGAGCTGATCGGCCGTGCCAACGCACAGGACTACAACAGCACCGGAGGGCTCAACGCCTACCACCTGCGGGTGAGCGACACCGGGGCCTGGTCGATCCTGAACTCCAACACAGGCGGCAACGTCTCCGCCCTGGCCCGCGGCACGACCGCGGCGCTGGGCACCAACCGGTGGCACACCCTGGCCCTCACCTTCTCCGGCACCACCATCACCGCCGTCATCGACGGTGCCACGGTCGGTGCCGTGAACGATCGCACCTGGGCCGGCGGGCAGGTCGGCTATGCGACCAGCCAGGGCGAGACGGCGCAGTTCGACAACCTGTCCATCACCCCCGGCAGCGGCGGAAACGACGGCACGACCGGCGCGATCGTCGGGGTCGGCTCCGGGCGCTGCGTGGACGTGCCGAACCAGTCGCAGACACCCGGAACCCAGGTGGAGCTGTGGGACTGCAACGGCGGCAGCAACCAGCAGTGGACGGACACCCCGGCCGGCGAGCTGCGGGTCTACGGCAGCGACTGCCTGGATGCCTCGGGCCAAGGCACCAGCCCCGGCACCAAGGTGGACATCTGGGATTGCACCGGCGGAAGCAATCAGAAGTGGACGATCCATGCCGACGGCACGATCACCGGTGTCCAGTCCGGCCTGTGTCTGGACGCCACCGGCGCGGGAACGGCCAACGGCACCTTGCTCCAACTATGGACCTGCAACGGCAGCAGCAACCAGAAGTGGACGCGCGAGTGATCCGGTGACCGGCTGACGATCACCGACTCCCGCACCACCTCCGTCGATTCCCCCGAGAGGCCCCACATGTCTTCCACTTCCCTGCCGCTCAGCCGGCGCCGACTGCTGGCGGCGGCCGGCGCGGCCACGGCCTTCGGCCTGCTGCGGTTCGCCCCCGAGGCCGCCGCGACCGACGGTCCCGGAAGCTACACCGCGAGCTGGTCCTCCGTGGACCAGCACCCCCCGGCCCCGGCCTGGTTCCAGGACGCCAAGTTCGGCATCTACTACCACTGGGGCGTCTTCAGTGTTCCCGCGTTCGGGAACGAGTGGTACCCGCGCAACATGTACATCGGCGGCTCGGCCGAGAACAGACACCACATCGCCACCTACGGCGACCCCTCGGCCTGGCCGTACAACAACTTCATCGACGGCGCCCGCGACAAGGCCGGCAACTACGTGCAGTTCGCCCCCAAACCGGTCTCCCAGGGCGGCAAGTGGGATCCGGACGCCTGGGCGCAGCTGTTCAAGGCCGCGGGCGCCAGGTTCGCCGGGCCGGTCGCCGAGCACCACGACGGCTTCTCCATGTGGAACAGCCGCTCCAACCCGTGGAACTCGGTCCAGCACGGTCCCAGACTCGACTTGGTGGGTCTTCAGGCGCAGGCCATCCGCGGGCAGGGGCTGAAGTTCATGGCTTCGCTGCACCACGCCTACCACTTCAACGGCTACTACGACCACGTGCCGTCCCAGTCGGACCCGACACTCCGCGTCCTCTATGCCCAGCAGGGCTCGGCAGCGGAGAACAAGCTCTGGTACGACAAGCTGATCGAGATCATCGACGGCTACCAGCCGGATCTGGTCTGGCAGGACTTCGACCTGAACCTGGTGCAGGAGTCCTACCGGCTCGAGTTCCTCGCGCACTACTACAACCAGGCCGTCTCGTGGAACAGGGACGTGGTCGCGACCTACAAGGACGGCCTCAACAACAAGGGTGAGGTCTTCGACTTCGAGCGCGGCGGCCCGGCAGGGCTGCTCACCCCCTACTGGCTGACCGACGACAGCATCTCCTCCTCCAGCTGGTGCTACACGGAGGGCATCGGCTACTACTCGACGCAGGCACTGCTGCACTCGCTGATCGACCGGGTCAGCAAGGGCGGCAGCATGCTGCTGAACATCGCCCCGATGGCCGACGGCACCGTCCCCTCCGGGCAGCGGTCCATCCTGCTCGCCATGGGCGACTGGCTCGGCCGCTTCGGAGAGGCGGTCTACTCCACCCGCTCCTGGGCCAGTTACGGCGAGGGCCCCACCAAGATGGGCGGAGGCTCGTTCAGCGGACCGGTGGCCGGCAAACCGCAGGACGTCCGGTTCACCCGCAGCCGGGACAACAAGGTCCTCTACGCCACCGCGCTGGGCTGGCAGGGCGGCACCATGACCATCACGACACTGAACTCGAACCAGATCAACCTCAGCAGCCTGACGGGCGCCCAACTGCTCAACAACACCGCCGGCACCTACATCGACCTGCCCGCACCGACCCAGGACGCGTCGGGCCTGCACCTCACCATGCCCTCGTCCACCCCGCCGTTCAGCGCGCTGGCGTACACGGTCAAGCTCACCTTCTCGGGTGAGATCCCCGTCCTGGGCGCGCCGGGCGGCTCGACGACCTGGGTGAAGATCGCCAACGTGACCAGCGGACTGGTGCTCGACAGCGGGGGCAACGTCGGCTCCGGCTCCAACCTCAAGCAGTGGAACTACGACGGCAGCACCAACCTGCAGTGGCAGCTGATCGACCTCGGCAACGGCTACTACCGCATCATGAACCGCACCAACGGCATGGCCGCCGACAGCTGGGGCGATTCGACCAACGGCGCTCCCGCTCGCCAGGAGGCCTGGAACGGCGGCAACAACCAGCAGTGGTCGCTGGGCAGCCTCGGCGGCAACCGCTACCAGATCATCAATCGGGGCACCGGTACCGCCCTTGACGGCAATGGCAGCACCACGGCCGGCTCGACCACGGTGATGTGGACTCCGAACTCCAGCCCCAACAACGAATGGACCATCACCGGCGTCTGAACCATCCCCCACAGGCGGTGCGGCCCGCGCCGCGGCGGCCGTCGTCGTACCCGGCGGACCGGGGATCGTGTCTCTTGAGTGCCGCACCACCGTGCCGGCGGTCAGGCCGGATCGGCCCTCGCCCTGCTCTGCCACGCCGCTCGGGCCGCGCCGGCCACGCCTTGCCCTCGGTATCCGCATGCCAGAAACGAAGGAACCCGCGATGAACAGCTTCTCCGGACGGCGCCGTCTGACCGTCGCAGCCCTGACCTCCCTGGTTCTCGCCGCCGGTGCCACCGCCTGCGGCTCCGGCTTGGGCGGCACCGGGACGAAGACCGCGGACAGCGGCACCTACACCATCTGGGACCCGTACCCACAATTCGCCAAGGACTCGGCATGGGCGAAGCTGCTGAACCGCTGCGGCGACAAGGCCGGCGTGAAGATCAAGCGGACCGCTTTCGACACCAGTGACCTGTCGAACAAGGTGCTCCTGGCGGCCCAGCAGGACAACTCTCCGGACGTGCTCATCGTGGACAATCCTGTGGTTCCGACCTTGGCGGAGGCCGGAGTTCTCACCACCACCGACGACAACAAGCTGGACACCTCCAAGGTCGACCCGAACCTGCTCGGGGCCGGCCAGTCGGGCGGAAGGACCTACGGAACACCAGTCGGTGCCAACACCCTCGCCCTCTACTACAACAAGGACGTCCTCAAGGTCGCGGGCGTGGACATCACCTCGGTCAAGGACTGGACGTCGCTGACGGCGGCGCTCGAGAAGGTGAAGAAGGCGGGAAAGAAGGGCATCACCTTCTCCGCGATCGGCACCGAGGAGGGCAGCTTCCAGTTCTTGCCCTGGTTCTGGGGGTCGGGCGCGAAGCTGACCCGCCTCGACTCTCCCCAGGGCGTGTCGGCGCTGTCCCTGTGGACCGACTGGCTGGAGAAGGGCCACGCCCCGAACTCGGTGATCAACAACACCCAGACCACCAGCTGGCAAGAGTTCGCGAGCGGCGACTACGCGTTCGCCGAGAACGGCACCTGGCAGCTGGCCAACGCCGAGAAGGCCGGCTTCGACTACGGCGTCCTGCCCGTCCCCGGGGCCGAGGGCGGCACCGCCGCGGCGCCGACCGGCGGCGAATTCGTCACCATCCCCGTCCAGAGCCACACAGGCCGCTACACCACAACGCGGAAGCTGGCCTCCTGCCTGACCGGCGCAGAAAACCTCTACACCACCGACACCACCCTGTCCTACATGGCACCCACCAGCGAAATCCAGGACAAGCAGGTGGCGGCCGACGCCAAGCTCAAGCCCTGGGCGGAGGCGGTCAAGGCGGCCAAGGGCCGCACCAGTGGCGACCTCGGCACCAAGTACCCCAAGATCTCCGAGCAGATGTGGAAGGCGATCCAGTCCGCCCTCAGCGGAGCCAAGTCCCCGAAGGACGCGCTCGCCGCCGCGCAGAGCGCGGTCAACCAGCCATAATTCCGGGGGTTGTTGATGAACCGTACGACACACCTGCCGGACCGTCGGGCTGTGCCCGACCGGGACGAGGCGGCCACCACCGCGCCGGACCGTACGACACCACGGCGCCGCGCCCACTCGCGACACTGGACCGCCTGGGGCTTCCTCGCCCCGGTGACCCTCTACCTCATCCTCTTCTACGCCTATCCGCTCTACCGGAACCTCGACCTGAGCCTGCGCGACTACACCGTCCGTTCCTTCGTCCAAGGCGGCGCGCCCTTCACCGGTCTCGCCAACTACCAGACCGTATTCGACGACCCGACGTTCGCACCGGCGCTCACCCACACCGTGATGTTCACCGCTGTCTGCCTGTTCTTCCAGTACGCCATCGGTCTGGCCCTCGCGGTCTTCTTCAACCAGCACTTCCGGCTCTCCACGACCCTGCGTGCCCTGTTCCTCGTGCCGTGGCTGCTGCCGCTGATCGTGTCGGCCTCCACCTGGTCGTGGATGCTCAACAGCGACTCGGGCATCGTCAACGCCGTCCTGAACGCCGTCGGCGTCGACTCGGTGAACTGGCTGACCTCTCCGTCCTGGTCGCTCACCTCGGTGATCATCGCGAACATCTGGATCGGCGTCCCGTTCAACCTCGTCGTGCTCCACAGCGGGCTGCAGTCGATCCCCTCCAGCCTGTACGAGGCCGCCGCCCTCGACGGCGCCGGCGCCTGGCGACGCTTCTGGAGCATCACCCTCCCGCTACTGCGCCCGGTGTCCGCCGTCACCCTCCTGCTGGGCCTGATCTACACGCTCAAGGTCTTCGACATCATCTGGATCATGTCCAAGGGCGGCCCGGCGGACTCGTCCACCACCTTCGCCACCTGGTCCTACCGACTCGGCTTCGGCAACCTGGTGCCGACGTTCGGTCCCGGCGCGGCCGTCGGTAACCTGCTCGTCGCCGCCGCTCTCGTGTTCGGCCTGGTGCACCTGAGGGTCCAGCGAAAGCAGTACGCCTCATGACAACCACCACGACCCCACCCCGCCCGCGCCGGATACGCACCACTTGGTGGAAGACGGCCACGGGCCTCCTCCTCACCGGCGTCATGCTCTTCCCGGTCTACTGGATGCTGAATGTGTCCTTCACCCGCGACCAGGACATGCGCAAAAGACCGCCGGACCTGTTCCCCGTGCACGGCACGCTGAGGGGTTACCGGGCCGTCCTGGACCAGCAGCTGCCCTACCTCGGCACCAGTCTGGCCATCGGCCTGGGCACCGTCGTCCTCACCGTGGCGCTGGCCGCACCCGCGGGCTACGCGCTCGCCAAACTACGCCCGCGCGGCGGCAGCGTGCTCAGCTTCCTCTTCCTGGTCGCCCAGATGATCCCCGGCATCGTCATGGCGATGGGCTTCTACGCCATCTACCTCAGCCTCGGCTTGCTCCAGTCGGTGCCCGGCCTGATCGTCGCGGACTCGACCCTGGCCGTCCCGTTCGCGGTCCTGATCCTCACCGCGTTCATGTCCGGCATCCCCGAGGAGCTGCTCCAGGCCGCGAAGACCGACGGAGCCGGCCCGCTGCGCACCTTCCGGTCGATCGTGCTGCCCATGAGCCGCAACGCCGTCGTCACCGTGTCGCTGTTCGCCTTCCTGTGGTCCTGGTCCGACTTCGTCTTCGCCAGCACCCTCGCAGGCGGCGGCGCCCACGAGCCGATCACCCTCGGCATCTACCACTACATCGGGAACAACAATCAGGAGTGGAACGCCATCATGGCCACCGCCGTCGTGGCTTCGCTGCCGGCGACGGTCATCCTCGTCCTCGCCCAGCGTTACATCGCCGCCGGCGTGACCGCCGGCGCGATGAAGGACTGACCTCGCGCCGATCGCCCGTGATCCCCGCTGAAGAAACGAGTGACCTCCTCATGACCGCCGCTCGAACGGCATGCGGGCCGTCCTGCGGCTCCTCCCCTTCGACCCGGCAACGGGCAACCGGGCCGTCACCCGTGTCGAGACGACGCCCGGCCCGCAGACCGGGCGCCGGTACCGGATCACCGCGCTGTCCGGCGCCGAGGTCTTGGGCCGTCAGGCTCCGGCCCGGCTGCGCCGACGGCCGCCCGAACCGCCGGACCGCGCGGAACTCACCGAGGTCTGCCGTCGGCTGGAACGCTGGAGCTCCGTGAACTCGCCGCGACCGCTGCGGAGTTGGACCTTCCCGATGAGGCCCGCCACTGGAGCCGGACCGCCGGCACGGCCCAGGCCGCGATGCCCATAGCACTGGGCGAGCACCTCCCCGGACACATCGGCAAGACCCTGCCCCCCGGATCGAGGCCCACGAACTCCGCCATCTCGCCACCACATCACGGACCGGAGCTTAAGACCCTCCGCACCGCGTGCTCCGCCTCGTCGCGGCGATGCGGCAGGCGCGGGGAGCCCCGGGCGCCCGTGGGTGCGGCCGATCCGCGCGTTGGGCCACACCCACGGTCGTTGCGGGACCATGAGGATCTGGACGACCGCACGGTCCTCAACGGGATCGTGTGGACGGTCCGCGCCGCCCGGAAGTGTGCCCGAAGCCATGGACCCGGACGTGGACGCGGCGGTCGGACGGTTCGGCCGGCGGCCGTTCCTCCGCACCACGTCGATCGACGCCTCGAAGCGCGGGGAGCCGTCACCCGGCTGCCTCAGGAAGGACTCGAAAACAGCGGGTCAGACGAACCGCCGAGGTCGCGCACCAGGCTCAGAGGCCGAAGAACTGCACGGCTGCCGCGGCCATGCCACCCATCGGCAGTTGATGCCCGGCCCCGGAGACGCTGATGGCCTCCAGCCGCACAGCGCCGTCGGCGCCGGCGAAACGCTGTCGCGTCCAGCTCGGCTGCGGCTGGTCCGTCGAGGTCGGCGTCTGGCTCAGCCCGAAGACGTCCGTCCACTGCTTGGTCTCTTCCTGCATGAGCTGGAAAGGCACGAGTGTGTCGTTGGTGCCGTGCCACAGCTGCACGCGAGGACGGGTGCCGGAGTAGCCCGGGAACGCCTGCCGGACCAGGTTGCCCCATTCCTGTGCCGTCTTGTGCATGTTCCCACCCACGCACTTGCTCGTCCACGGCGGGAAGTCGGCCTCGTTCGCGAAGCAGCCAAAGGGGACACCCATGAACGCCGAGCCGGCCTTGAAGACGTCCGGGTAGTCGGCCAGCAGCGCGGTGGTCTCCATGCCGCCGGACGAGCTGCCGGTGACGAAGATCCGCTGCGGGTCGCCGTTGTAGTGCTGTTCCACATAAGACACCATGGAGATGACCGAGGCCGGGTCGCTGCCACCGTTGTGGTGTTTGGAGGCATCGGACCACACGTCGAAGCAGTTGCTCATCGCCGTCTGCTTCGTGGCGGTCGGGTAGATGACGACGAAGCCGCGCTGGTCGGCCAGCGACGCGAACTCGCTGCTCTGGTAGAACCCCGGCCCCGAGCCGCCACAGCCGTGCATGGCGACCACGATCGCCGGCTTGGCCGGGCGGGAGTCCGGCACGTACACGTGCATGCGCAGGTTGCCCGGGTTGCTGCCGAAGCTGGTCACCTCCACGAGCGAAGCCGCCGTTGCCTGCGGCGCGAAAACGAGACCAGAGACGAGGAGTGTCAAGACGCCGGCGACAGCCGCCAGCACGGTTCTGATTGCGGTCATGGTGCAACCACCTCCTGGTGATCACGAGATTCGCTCACGAGATTAGGCATGGCCATGACACTCGACAACATTCCGCCCAATGTTGGCCGAAGGCGCTCCCAGGCACTTCCGAGACCGGCACACATCCCGCTCGGCGTCCGAAATTCGCCCCTGCTCGCCCATCGCGATTCCCCACGTCACGAGGATGGGCGGCCCCCACAGGTCCGTCCGCCCGCCACCCGAACGCGCTGGCCACCGGGGGCGCCGAACACCTTGTGAAAACTTTCGGAACCTTCCTAGATCCTTTTCACTGGCCGCGACTCCCCCGGCGAGTCGATACCCATTTCCACCACGGCCCAACAGCTCTCAGGTCAGCTATGCGATGCAGTACCAGCCATCCACACAGGAACGAACAGCGGCCGGTAATTTCCGGAAGCATCCGACGGCGCCGGCCATTGACGCGCTCGATGAGCCGCCCACCATGCCTACCGTTCAGCGCACCAACGCGCCCCCGAACGCGGCAATGGCGAGCCGTAGCGGGAGCACTAGCCGCGCCGGGCCGGCACTGCTATAACCAGCACACTGGTTGAATCGTTTTAGCCGCCCTGCCGGCGCCACTTGGCCGATCCCCCTGCGAAAGGTCCTCAACGTGTGCGGACGCAGCAGACTCGCATCTGCCCGACGTGTGCTCGCGCCTCTTGGTGCCGCCGCACTCCTGGCCACGGCGCTGGTCAGCGGCAGCCCGACCGCCGTCGCCGACAGCGGACTCCACGTCAGTGGCGCCACCGTCGATGGCCGGGCCGAACCGCTCGGAGTCGACGCTGCTCGCCCTCTGCTGAGTTGGAAGCTGAACACCGAGTCGCGCAACGCCATGCAGACGGCCCACCAGGTCCTGGTCTCCACGTCCGCCGAGCGATTGGCGCACAACCAGGGCACCGTCTGGGACAGCGGCAAACGACGCTCCGACGAGTCCGTAGGGGTGCCGTACGGCGGTCAGCGGCTCAGCCCACGCACGCGCTACCACTGGAAGGTGCGCGTCTGGGACGAGCACGGCAGAGCGTCGGCGTGGAGCGCCCCGTCCTCCTGGGAGACGGCGCTGCGCGCGCCCGAGGACTGGGAGGGTGCGCAGTGGATCGGCCCATCTGATCCACAGGCCGGAGCTCCCCTGCTGCGCAAGGAGTTCTCGCTCGACAAGGAGGTGGCCGGAGCGCGGGCCTACGTGGCCGGTCTCGGCTTCCACGAGCTGCGCCTCAACGGCGCGAAGGTCGGCGACCGTGTCCTCGCACCGGCGAACACGCCCTACGACCGGCGGGTGCTGTACGACACGTACGACGTGACGAAGGCGCTGCGCAAGGGTGGCAACACCATGGGACTCTGGCTGGGCCACGGCTACGGGGACAACTTCAGCCGGTACGGCTTCCGTTGGAATGGCCAGCGGCAGGCGATCGCTCTGCTGGACATCACCTTCACCGACGGTAGCCGGCGTCGCCTCACCACCGACCCGTCCTGGAAGTGGTCCATCGGGCCGATCACCGCGGATGATCTGTACCACGGCGAGTCCTACGACGCCCGGAAGGAGCAGGACGGCTGGGACGAGTCCGGCTTCGACGACCGTTCCTGGGACGCCGTGTCAAGGGTCGACGCACCGCAGGGTGCTCTGCGGTCGAATACCATGCCGCCGGTCCGGGTGACGGACACCCTGAGGGCGAGGAAGGTGACCGAGCTCCGACCTGGCACCTATGTCTACGACTTCGGCCAGAACATCGCCGGCTGGGCGCGCCTGAGCGCCAAGGGTGCGGCCGGCACCCGCATCACCCTGCGTACGGCCGAGGAGCTCAACGCCGACGGCACGCTGGACGCCGCCACCAATCGGGATGCCGCTGCGACCGACACCTTCACCCTGGCGGGGACGGGCCGTCGCGAGACCTATGAACCGCGCTTCACCTACCACGGCTTCCGCTATCTGGAGGTCGCCGGCTTCCCCGGGACAGCGGGCCTCGGGGACGTGCGCGCACGCGTCGTCCACGCGGATGTGCCGTCGATCGGCACCTTCAGCTCCTCCAGCGAGGTTCTCAACCGCATCTGGCACAACAACCGCTGGAGCGTCCTCAACAACTCCATGAGCACGCCCACCGATACCCCGGTCCGCGACGAGCGCACCCCTCCGGCCATGGACGTCCAGGCCTATCGGGACGCCGCGACGCGCGAGTTCGGCATGGGGGGTTTCTACGCGAAGTATCTGCGCGACCTGCCGCCGGGCACGGCGCTGCCCTCCGACGACGTCAAGGCACAGTACCCCGACATGGCCGGCGGTCAGGTCACCCTGGCCTGGACCCTGTACGAGCAGTACCGCGATCGGAACGCACTGGAGACGGCCTATCCGGACATGAAGCGGTTCGTGGACCGCAACGCCGCCGAGGTCCCCGGGCTCATCTGGCCCGCGGACAAGGGCTTCGGCGACTGGTGCCCGCCCGATCACGGGCCACAGGCCAACGACGGCATGGGCAGCCCGACGGCCGGGGACTGCTTCAGTGAAGTCTCCCTGGTCAACACCGCCCTCTCCTACCAGCAGGCCCGGGCCACGGCGAAGGCCGCGGACGTGCTCGGGCACCGGCAGGACGCGCGCCACTTCGCGTCCCTGGCAAGCCGCATCAAGAACGCGTTCAACGCGCACTTCCTCAACGAAGCCGGTGATACGTACGGCAGCGGACGCCAGGTGACCAGCGTCCTCCCGCTGGCGTTCGGGCTGGTGCCCGCCGACAAGGTCGACGACGTCGGCGACCAACTCGCCCGAACCATCGTCGAGCACGACGACGGCCACCTGGACACCGGCATCTTCGGCACCCGCTACCTGGTCGACGCGCTGGCCCGCACCGGGAGGATCGACCTGGCGATGACCATGCTCCATCAACGCACCTATCCCGGCTTCGGCTTCCAGCTCGCCAACGGGGCCACTACCACCTGGGAGCAGTGGCTCTACCGCTCCTCGATGGAAACCCACGACCACGCGATGTTCGCCGGTATCAACACCTCGTTCTACACCGTCCTCGCGGGCATCAGGCCCACCGAGCCCGGCTACCGCGACATCGCGGTCGAGCCGCGGATCCCCGGCTCCCTCGACCAGGTGTCCGCCGCGCAGGAGACGGTGCGTGGCCGCGTCGCCAGCAGCTGGAAGAAGGCAGGGGGCACCTTGCGGCTGACCATCACCATCCCGGCCAACAGCCGCGCGGTGGTACGGGTACCTCTGACCGACAAGGACCACCGCGTCCAAGCCCCCACCGGAGCGAGGAGGACACAGGTCACCGACCAAGCGGTCTCGTACCGAGTCGGCTCCGGGACCTGGACGTTCACTGTCCGAGCCCCATGACATCCGGCACGCTGAGGCTGTTCGGCGGGGCGCGGCAGACGCCGGTGCGGTGACCAGCCGGCCGGACGGGCTCGGCGACGCCCAGCCGGGCGGCGACCGCGGTGTTGCTGAGAGCCATGATCTGAAACGGAACACGACTCACATGGCGACGAGCGAACTCAAGACCGACTCATCAGGAGAGGGCCGCTTGATAGGAAGTGCCGTTGCTGGTGGCGTCGCTCCGCAGGCGGTCGCGGGCAGCGGTGTCGCCGTACAGGCTCCAGCGGAACCAGTCCAGGAAGGTGTTCTTGGTCTGGGCGTAGTACCGGTAGTCCGGGGTCAGGTACTGGCCGTGGTCCGCCCCGACGTGAGTGAGGAACGCCTTGGGTGACGGGAGCTCCGCGTACGCGGCGCGTGCCGAGTTGTAGTCGCAGGTCGGGTCATGGTCACCGTGGATGAACAGCACATTGGCGTGGAGGCCGGCGGGGTTGCCCATGTCCACGGTGGCGACCGGGACAGCGGCGACGATGCGGTTGTCCGGCCAGGCGGTGAGCAGGCCGTGGGTGGTCATCCCGCCCATCGAGTGACCTGACACACCGACACCGACCCGGGTGTCCATGTGCCCGGCGAACGGGTCGCCCGCGGTGCTGTTGAGCGCCAGTGTCCGGGTGAGGACTTCGGAGACGTCCTTCGACCAGTTGCCGTTGTAGACGCTGCCAATGTTGGTGTTGTCGGAGAACGAGGGGGCGGGGCAGATGAAGCCCGCGGAGGCCAGATCGTGGGTCTGGGAGGAGTAGCAGTCGGAGTTGCACCCCATGCCGTGGCTCCATTCGGCGATGGGGAAGACGCCGTTCGCGATGGGCGCGTTCGGGATGGGGTTGCCGCCCGGGGTGCCGGCGGCCGGGTAGAAGATCTTCGTGGTCAGTTGGCGGTTGCCACGCGACCAGAAGAACTGGCGTACGCCGATGGCGAACTGCGCGGTGGGTGCCTGCCGCGGTGAGGCCATTCGTGGTGACAGGGTGCCGGCGGCCGCGCTGCTCCCGAGCAGGGACATGCCCACACCCGTGGCCGCGGCCGCGCCGAAGCCCAGTAAGGTACGCCGTCGCATCGACATGGGTGACTCCTTGTTGTTGTAGGGGCGAGCGGGTCACACAGGCGCCGTGCGCCAGCGTGAGAGGGGAATCCCGCGGAAGTTGCTCAGGGGGCCGGGCCCTCTGTGTGGTCCCTGCTCCCACGGGAGAGGGGCCGGGGCGCTCAACGGCTGTTGTTGGTCTGAGTGAGCACCACCGAAGGTGCTGGTCTGGTAGTCCTTGGGTGCGGACCAGCTGCGCGGGCCGCCCGGGTCGCTGCTGGTGGGACCGGCCTCGGCAGGAGCGGCTGACAGCGCCATTGTCAAGCCGAGCAGGAGAGTTACCGCGACGCGAACGTATCGCGAACGCGGTCGGCATCCTGGATGCATGGAAGGCTCCATGTGGTCGGCCGGAGGTCCGCCACCGGATGTCGCCTGTGTCCTCGGTATACAGCACGGCGGCAACGCATGAGGGGCCTAACCGGTACGGATGGTGCCAGTACTGCCGTGGTCGATCTGGAGGAGGAGCGTCGCAAGCGGGATCGCGAGCGGGTCCAGCCACCCGGTGCGGAGGCGGGGAGTGCACATACGGGACGGGCAGCAGGGGGCGCCGATACATCCCATGTCTCTCTAGGGGTCCCATGGGATCTTGGGGGCTGTCAAGAGGCCTGACGTCGAACGATTCAGGGGCCTGCGGCGACATTCGGAACGACGGCTCTGCGACATGGCGGCGGGCAGAGGTCAAACATCACATGTCGCCGACGATTTCGCCTCGCGGGACCACCTCCGGACTGCGGTTTCGTCGCGATCATTGAGCCGGTCCGGTGCGGGGTATTGACAGTTTTCGGCGCTTCCCTATCATCCATCTCTGTCCGATGCTTCGACAGTGATTCGAAATATCGAACATGAATTTCCGCCCCTGCGACATCCGGTGGACATACGACGCCGTGCGATATGTCATGTCCACGATGACCTCCAGGAGGAGACGGTGCAGTCTTCATGGGTTTCCGTGCCGGGCGGCCTGTCCCGCAGACGGCGTTCGCCCGCCACCTTGGCCACGGGCTCGGCGCTGATGTTGATTGCGGTACTGGTGGCGGTGTTCGGCCGACCGGCACCGGCGTCCGCCGCCGACACCGGCCCCTGTGACATCTACGCGTCGGGCGGCACGCCTTGTGTGGCCGCGCACAGCACGGTGCGGGCGCTCTACGGCTCGTACACCGGCAAGCTGTACCAAGTCAGGCGCTCGTCCGACAACGCGACCCGGGACATCGGCGCCCTGACGGCAGGCGGGGTCGCCGACGCCGCCGCCCAGGACTCGTTCTGCGCGGGTACCTCATGCGTCATCACCTGGGTCTACGACCAGTCCGGGCACGGCAACAACCTGGGCTACCAGGGGCCGGGCGGAGTCGGTGGCTCCGACACCGCCGCGAACGCGACGAGTGAATCGCTGACGGTCGGGGGCAACAGGGCCTACTCGCTGTACATCAACCCCAGGAACAGCTACTGGCGTGACGGCCACACGACGGGCGTCCCCACCGGCAGCGCGCCCGAGGGCATGTACATGGTGACCAGCGGCACGCACGTCAACAGCGGCTGCTGCTTCGACTACGGCAACAGCGAGACCACCCGCAAGGCCGACGGCCCCGGAGCCATGGACGCGATCAACTTCAGCACGCAGTGCTGGTTCGGCGGCTGCGCCGGGAGGGGCCCATGGGTCCAGGCAGACCTCGAATGGGGCCTGTACTCCGGGGGCAGCCAGTCCTGGAACCCGAACCAGAGGGCCTTCACCAGCAAGTTCGTCACCGCCACGCTGAAGAACAACGGGACGACCCGGTTCGCGATCAAGGGCAGCAACGCGCAGTCCGGGAGCCTGACCACGCTGTACGCCGGATCCCTCCCCGGTGGCTACAACCCCATGAAGAAGCAGGGGGCCATCATCCTGGGCAGCGGCGGTGACTGCTGCAACGGCAACACCAACCTCAGCGCCGGAACGTTCTACGAGGGAGCCATGGTCTCCGGCTACCCCTCCGACCAGACGGAGGATGCCGTGCAGGCCAATATCACCGCGGCCGGCTACCGCTGACCGGGAAGGAACCATCTCGTGTTGAAACCGGGCGGACGATTACTCCGCTTCCTCACGGCTGCCGCGCTGATCGGCACCGTCTTCACCACGGCCTCGGCCCACTCGGCCGCCCAGGCGGCCCCGGGCAGTCCGGCGCTCACCCCGCCGCTGGGCTGGAACAGCTGGAACAGCTTCGGGTGCGGGGTCACCGAGGCACAGGTCCGTCAGGCCGCCGACGCGATGGTCTCCTCGGGGATGCGGGACGCCGGTTACCGATACGTGGTGGTCGACGACTGCTGGTTCGACCCGCAACGCGACACCACGGGCAACTTGCGGGCCAACCCGACAAAATTCCCGAGCGGCATGAAGGCGCTCGGGGACTACATCCACGGGAAAGGCCTGAAGTTCGGCATCTACCAGGTGCCCAACGAGCGCACGTGTGCGCAGGGCGGGGGCAGTTACCCGGGGTCCACCGGCAGCAAGGGGCATGAGACCCAGGACGCTCGCACGTTCGCCTCATGGGGTGTGGACTACCTCAAATACGACTGGTGCTCCTCCGCCGGCACCCGGGACGAGCAGGTCGCGCGGTTCACGCTCATGCGCGACGCACTGCGCGCGACCGGGCGCCCGATCGTCTACAGCATCAACCCGAACAGCTACCACGCCATCACCGGCGACACCTACAACTGGGGCGAGGTCGCCGACCTGTGGCGGACGACCGAGGACCTGCTCGACATCTGGCAGAACGGCAACACCAACAGCTATCCGATGGGCGTGGGCAACGTCGTGGACGTCACCGCGCCGCTGGCCGCGCAGTCGGGTCCGGGCCACTGGAACGACCCCGACATGCTCGTCGTCGGCCGCCCCGGGCTGTCGCTGACCGAGTCCCGCTCCCACTTCGCCCTGTGGGCGCTGATGGCCGCGCCGCTCATGGCGGGCAACGACATCCGCACCATGTCGACCGATGTGAGCGCGGTCCTGCGCAACCCGCGCCTGCTGGCGGTGAACCAGGACCCGCTGGGCGCGGGCGGACGCAGGGTGCGCGACGACGGAGACACCGAAGTGTTCGCCAAGCCCCTGTCCGACGGCTCGGTCGCCGTGGGTCTGTTCAACCGGGGGAACAGTAGTGCGACCGTCACCGCCACGGCGGCACAGATCGGTCTGTCCGGCGGGTCGTTCACCCTCACCGACCTGTGGACCGGCGGCACATCGAACACGACCGGTCAGGTCTCGGCGAGTGTACCCGCACACGGTGTCGCCGCCTTCCGGGTGACCGGCGGCACTCCCCTGGCCGCCACCACATCCCGGCTGCGTGGTGACGGGTCCGGCCGTTGCCTGGACGTGGAGAACGCCTCGACCGCGGCCGGGGCGAAGGTGCTGATCCGGGACTGCCACACGGCCGCCGGCCAGCTGTGGACCACCTGGGCCGGCGGCGAGATACGCGTCTTCGGTGACAAGTGCCTGGACGCCTACGACCAGGGCACCGCCAACGGCACACGCATCATCACCTGGCCCTGCAACGGACAGGACAACCAGAAATGGACACTCGACGCGAACGGTTCCATCCGCAACGTCCACGCCGACCTGTGCCTGGACGTCGACAACGCCGGCACCGCCAACGGAACCCCGCTGATCCTGTGGACCTGCAACGGTCAGGGCAACCAGAAGTGGACCCGCACATGAGGAGACGACCACAACCCACTCGTACGGGACTCACGCGAGCGGTCGCCTGGGCGGCGAGTCTCCTGCTGGCCTTCGTCCTCGCACCCGCAGCGGTGTATCCCACGGAGGCCAGGGCGGACAACCCGATCGTGCAGCACGTCTACACGGCCGACCCCGCGCCTTTGGTCCATGACGGCCGCGTCTACCTCTACACCGGACACGACGAGGACAACTCGACCAACTACACCATGAAAGAGTGGCGGGTGTGGTCCTCCGCCGACATGGTCAACTGGACCGACCACGGCTCTCCGCTCAGCGTGGCCTCCTTCAGCTGGGCGTCCGCCAACGCATGGGCGGGCCAGGTCGTCAACCGCAACGGAAAGTTCTACTGGTACGTGCCGACAACGGAGCGCGCGACCGGCCGCATGGCCATCGGCGTGGCGGTGTCGGACAGCCCCACCGGACCGTTCCGCGACGCCCTCGGCCACCCGCTGGTGGGAAACGGCGAGATCGACCCGACCGTCTTCATCGACGATGACGGACAGGCGTATCTGTACTGGGGCAACCCGAACCTGTGGTACGTCAGGTTGAACGCCGACATGATTTCCTACTCCGGCAGCCCGGCGAAGATCCCGCTCACCACGGCGGGCTTCGGCACTCGCACCGGTGATCCCAACCGGCCCACGCTGTTCGAGGAAGGACCCTGGGTCTACAAACGAGGCGGCCTGTACTACATCGTGTATGCCGCCAAGTGCTGCTCGGAGTTCATCGCCTACTCCACCGCCCCCGGCCCGACCGGACCGTGGACCTACCGCGGAACGATCATGCCCACGCAGGGCTCCAGCTTCACCAACCACCCGGGCATCGTCGACTTCAAAGGCACTTCATATTTCTTCTACCACAACGGCGCGCTTCCGGGCGGGAGCGGCTACACCCGCTCGGTCGGCGTGGAGAAGTTCTCCTATAACCCCGACGGCACGATCCCGACGATCAACATGACCAGTACGGGGGCGCCCCAGGTCGGCACGCTCGACCCGTACATCCGTCAGGAGGCCGAAACGATCGCCTGGGAATCCGGGATCGAGACCGAGCCGTCCAGCGAGGGAGGCATGAACGTCGGGTACACCGAGAACGGCGACTACATCAAGGTCAAGGGTGTCGCTTTCGGCGCGGGCCCGTCCTCCTTCACCGCACGCGTGGCCTCGGCGACCGGCGGCAGCGCCATCGAACTGCGTCTGGGCGGCCCCAATGGAACGGTCGTGGGCCGGTGCGGCGTGCCGAACACCGGCGGCTGGCAGACCTGGACGACGGTGTCCTGCCCGGTCGGCGGTGCCACGGGCACCCAGGACCTGTACCTGCGGTTTGCGGGCGGCAGCGGCTACCTGGTCAACGCGGACTGGTGGCGGTTCACCGCCGGCGCCCCCACTGCCCTGCCGGGGCGGCCAGGCGGGTCCCCTCGTGAACGAGGGGGATTCCTACGGCTCGCGCCGTAGGTGCGGACGCCGAGCGGCATCTTCCCTCGCAGGGTGCCGCAGGCGGAGCACAGCTCGAAGGAGGAAACAGCGCGTTGGCGCCGTCGCCCGCGCGCACGCCGTGTCCGGGTGCCGCCTCGCCTGAATGGAGATCCGATGCGCCCCGTCATCACAGCCTCGGTGCCATTGCTGGAGCCACCGGGCTGGGCCACCGCGCAGCGGGCGCTCTTCGACCTGCTCGACGACGCCTGGCGCCGGTTCGCGACGGACTTCACGGAGGGCGACGGGCGGCTGAGGTACCGCGGCCGGCTGACTTCCCGCGACGGCGCGGACGACTTCTACGAGGCCTTCTTCAACTGGCCGCAGCTCTACCTGCTCGGCGGGCACAGCGATCTCCTCACGGCCTCCGAACGGCACTGGGAAGGAGTCACCCGGCAGCTGACCGAGCTGGGCATGCTCCAGGACGAGTTCGAACGGGGCTACGACTGGTTCCACCAGGGCGAGAGCATGCTGCTGTTCTACTTCCTGTGCATGGCCGCCCCCGAGCGCTTCGCCCGGCGGGCGCGCCGCTTCGCGGAGCTGTACGTGGACCCCGGGTACGGCAATTACGACCCCGCACACCGCATGATCCGCCGGCCGCACAACGGCAGCGACCCGCGGCGCGAGGGGCTGTTCGACGGCGACGCGTATCCCTGGCTTCCCCAGGAAGCCCGGATGTACGGCTTCCCCCTGGAGTGGACGCCGGAGGCGGGGTCCGACACCCCACCACCGGCCTGTGACCCGCGGCTGGGCGAGGAGATGCGCCGCAGGATGGGCGCGGGGGACACCGCGGTCAATCTGGCCGTGACCGGACTGGTCCTCAACGCCTGGATCCTCACCGGGGAGGACCGCTACCGCGATTGGATCGCCACGTACGTGGGTGCCTGGCGGGAGCGGGCGGCTGCCCGCGGCGGCGTCCTGCCGGACAACGTCGCCCCGGACGGCACGGTGGGCGGCCTGCTGGAGGGCCGCTGGTACGGCGGTCACTACGGCTGGTCCTGGCCACACGGGTGGTACAGCGTCGGGCATGCCGCGATCATCGCCGCCCTGGCCGGGGCAGCAGCCACGGGCGACGACTCCTGCCTGGACCTCGTGCGTCCCGCCCTGGACGAGATCATCGCCCAGGGCAAGGTCATGGCCTTCATGGACTCGGACTCCAGCCTACGGTCCAAATGGACCGTCCAACTGGGCGAGGACGTGGTCACCCCCACGCTGCATGTGCCGTTCCGGCACGCGGACCGGGGCTGGTTCGACTACAACCCGATGCTGATGGCTGTCCCGATGGCCCTGTGGCACCACTCCGCCTCGGCCGCGGACAGAGAACGCCTCGAACGGCTCCGTTCCGCCAGCGGCTACGACTGGCGCACGGTACGCCCCTTCCGGAGCAAGGAGGAGGCCGGACACGAGGAGCCCTGGTTCGCCTTCCTCAGCGGCGACGACCCCTCCTACCCGGAGCGGATTCTGGCCGCCGCGCAGGCCCAGGTCCGCCACCGGCTGGCCCGTATGGAACGCTTCCGCGGCACCGACGTGCCCGAAGCCGACATCCACCTGTGGCAGCAGTCGAACCCGGTCGTCACCGAGGCCCTGGTACAGCTGACCTGGGGCGCGCCACAAGTCGTCTACAACGGCGGCCTCCAGCAGGCACGAGTGCGGTACTACGACGCCACCGCCGTACGCCCGGGCCTGCCCCCTTCGGTGGCGGCCCTGGTCTCGCGCATCGATCCGGAGGCCACCGTCGTCGACGTGGTCAACCTCGATCCCCGAGCCCCGCGATCGGTGATCGTGCAGGCCGGAGCCTTCGCCGAACACACCATCCGAGCTGTCCACCACACCGTCTGCGAGGACCCTGCCTGGATCGGCGGCCTGTACGACTACGGCCACGGCCGACCCGCCGTCACGTCCGCCACCACCCGGGCCGACGCCCCCTGGCTACAGGTGGACCTGCCCCCTTCCACCCGGATCCGTCTGACACTCCAGCTCGACCTGCGCACCCGGCCGCCGTCCTACCGGACGCCGTTCGGCGGGCGCGACCACGGTGTGACGTCATGAACGCGCCTGATCCACTTGCCCCACCACACGGCACGGACCGGCCGTCGCTGACCGACTCCACCACTTCAACCCCGGGACCAGACATGCGTCGAAATCCAGGAATGGCCCTCGCGGCCCTCGCCGCGGCCGCTACCGCCCTCACCGCCCTCACCCCGACTCCCGCGAACGCCTCGGTCGCCCGCGTCGCCACGATCGTCGTAGCCCCCGAGGGAAGCGACCGCAACCAGGGCACAGCAGAGCACCCCCTGGCCACCCTCGCCCGGGCCCAGCGCCTCGCGCGTGGCCTGTCGGACACGTCCGACGTGGTCGTGGAGTTGTCCGGCGGCACCTACCGCCTGACACAACCCTGGAAGCTCAGCAGCGCCGACTCGGGCCGCAACGGCCACACCGTCACCTGGAGGGCGCAGCCCGGCGAAGCACCCGTCGTGTCCGGCGGCCGGCGGGTGACCGGCTGGCAACTCCAGAACGCGGCGTCGAACATCTACGTCGCACAGGTGCCGAAAGGCAAGGATTCACGGCAGCTCTATGTGGACGGCACCCTCGCACCCCGCGCCTCGATCACCATCTCGCGCAACGACGTCAGGGTGACGCAGGCCGGGCTGACCATCGTCAACCCCGCCCTGAACTACCTCGCCTCACTGCCCCGGCAGAACCGCATCGAAGTGGAGAGCCAGAACTCCTTCACCGACCGGTACGCGCCCGTGCAGAGCATCAGCGGCACCACCATCACCATGCAGCAGCCGGCCTGGAACAACAACAACTGGGGCTACGACACCATCGCCAAACCCTTCGCCGGTGGCACCCTCCTGCTGGAGAACTCCTCCTCCTTCCTCAAGACCGCGGGCCAGTGGTACCTCGACCCGGACGCGGGCCTCCTCTACTACAAAGCACCCGCCGGCCAGGACCCGGACGACAGCGACATCGAACTGCCGCAGCTCACCTCGCTGCTCCAGATCGGAGGCACCTACGACAACCCGGTCCGGAACATGACCATCGAGGGTGTCCGCTTCGAGCACTCCACCTGGCTCCAGCCGGGCACCTCGACCGGCTACGCCAACCAGCAGAACGGCGCCTTCATCCCGTCCGCGTACCCCCAGCCCACCGACTTTCTCACGTCCTGTCAGTCCGGCTGCCGGCTGTTCGAAGGCGCCCGCAACGGCTGGCACCAGATACCGGCGGCCGTGCAGGTCTCGGCGGCAACCGAGATCACCTTCACCGGGGACACCTTCACCCACCTGGGCCAGGTGGCCCTGGGCATCGGCAACGACGCGAACGCCCATGCCTCCGGCGTCGGCCTCGGCACATCCGGAATCACCGTCCACGGCAACACCTTCATCGAAGACTCCGGCGCGGGCATCGTGGCCGGCGGCGTGCAGCCCGACGCCCACCACCCCTCGAACCCCGCGATGACCAACAAGGACATCACCATCACGGACAACCTGGTGACTAAGGTCGCCCAGGACTACAAGGACATGTCCGGCATCCTGTCCACCTACGTCACCCACGCGGCGATCGAGCACAACGAGGTCTCCGACCTCGCCTACGACGGCATCGACGTCGGCTGGGGCTGGGGCGCCAACGACCCCGGCGGCAGCACGGACTACAAGAACCGCGGCCTGTACGACTACCAGCCGGTCTACACCTCGCCGACGACGCTCTCGGACAACGTCATCCGCTACAACCTGATCCACGGCACCAAGAAGGTCTTCCACGACGGCGGGAGCCTGTACAACCTGTCGGCAAGCCCCGGAACCGTCATGGAGGGCAACTACATCTACGACAACCACAACACCGTCGGTCTCTACCTGGACGAGGGCTCCCGCTACCTCGCACTCCGGCACAACGTGATCCAGGACGCCGGCGTGTGGGCCTTCACCAACGCCAGCGGAACCAATAACACCAATGACAGCACGTTCTCGGAGAACTGGTACAACACCGGCGCGACCCAGGTGGCGACCGGCGCACCGCACAACAACGTCCTGAGCGGTAACGTCAAGGTGAGCGGCGCAAACTGGCCGACGGCAGCGCGCCAGGTCATGGAACAGGCCGGCATCGAACCCGGACTGCGCGCCGAAGCCGGGCATGTCGCATCGGTGTCGAACGGCGCCGCAAAGAGGCAGCGGACCTCCTGAATCCCGTCCGGCTGGATGCGCAGCACCATCGACGAGCCGGGTGATGCGCGTCTTTGCACTGCCGGTCATTCTCGTACGGCGTCACTCCGCCACGACGTCTTGTCGCCGGCCGGACCCGGTCGGCTTGAACTCTCGCCGTGGTCCAGGTGCTGACGCAGCCACTGCTCCGTCGTGCTCACATGCATCAGCGCCGCGGCCTCGGCCAGTGCCGAGTCCCTGCGCAGCAGGGCGGCGTAGATCGCCTCGTGCTCGGCGATGGTCCGGTCACCGGCATGGTCGTCGACCATGCCGCGCCAGACCCGGCCGCGCAGGGTGCGGCTGGAGATGCCCTCCAGCAGCGTGGCCAGGGTCCTGTTCCCGGCGGCTGCGACAACCGCGCTGTGGAAGGCGGCGTCGTGCTCGTTGAGCAGCTCGACATCGTCGCGGGCGGCCCTCATCGCGTCAAGGTGGTGTCTGACCCCGACGAGGTCGTCGTCGGAGATCCGGGTGGCGGCAAGCCTCGTGGCGATGGGCTCGAAGAGTCTGCGCACTTCGGTCAGTTCCAGCAGGGTGTCGCCGTGGAGCAGTTCCACCGCCGAACTCAGCCCCTCGAGCAGCAGCGCGGGCTCCAGACTCGTCACATAGGTCCCGTCGCCCCGCCTGACATCCAGGACCCGCGCGACAACAAGCGCTCTGACCGCCTCACGCATCAGGTTCCTGGACAGACCGAGCTCCGTGGCCAGCTGCTGCTCGGGCGGCAACTTGGCGCCCGGCGGCAGTTCACCGGACTGGATCAGCTCCCTGATGCGGGCGATTGCCTTGTCGGTCAATGACATAGGCAGACTCCACACTCCCTGCTCGCCCATGCCACGCTAACAGGACCTCCCATGTTCCAAAAGGGACGGGAAGCCCTTCATGGGAACCCTCACTCGTTCGATGGCCATGCTCTTCGGCCTTCATCTGCGAAAGTGCGGTCCTGCCACCCGAACCATAGTGTGGTCGTTCGACTGCGCTCGAATGAACACATCCCATGTCACGGCCCGAGATCGCCGACGGAGGCTGCACTCTCGCCCCCTCACTTGACCAACGCCCACACCCCGGCACGTCAAGCAGACGACGTCGCCCGCCCTGCGGTTCCAGACCGCCGCTGCGGCCCGGGGTCATCCACCTCGGCCAGCGGCGGTCTGCCGGCCCACTGTCTTCCATTCGCCGCATGCTCTTCCGGGCGGGCGGCATTACGACCACGGTGAGGTCCGCCGCTGGTCGTCGCAATGTCGGCGGGCACCAGTCGGCCGGCCTCGCGCGGCGCTCCCGCCGCAGCCGGCGCTCGGGGGACGCGGCGCCCATGTTGTCGTTGGCGGCGAACGCCCCGCCCACGTCGGGGTGTTCGCCAGCAGTGCGGCCACGGCGGCGGCTCCGCTGGGCTCGGCGAAGTCCCCCTCCTGCGGCGGGACGGATCGAGGCCGCCCGCCAGCATGGCGTCCCGGTAGCCGCGGTACCGGGCGCGTCCGGCCTCGGTGTCCAGACGCCCGCAGATCGCGGTTGGGTACCCAACCGAGTTGCCGGACGGCCCGCTCGACCGCCTCGCGTTTGGCGCGGCTGACGTGCGGTGCGTTGTTGATCGCGCGCAAAGCCACGGAGCGGGAGACCGGTCACCTCGTCGAGCGTCGGCTGCCGGCGCACCGCGTGCTCGCCCTGTGAAGGGCGAGTTGTACGTCGACCCTTGACAGCTTCACCAGCCCGCAACACGATACCCCCACACCCCAATTGCTCTCAGCGCGATGGGGAGCGCTTCAAATGGGAGCGCTCCCATATTCGCAGCGACCTTCGCCCGGTCGTCCCAGCCGGAGAGTCGTCAGGCACAACGGGGCCTCGTACCACCGCACTTCCTCAGCGCGTCGCTCACTCATGACCGAGAGCGTGCGACGCACCCCTGCCAGGAAACCGAGGTACAGTCATGCGCCACAGGCTCCGCGCCCTGGTGGCAGCGCTCTTCGCTCTACCGCTGGCGCTCGCCATCGCACCGTCCGCCCACGCGGCCGACCCGACCACCATGACCAACGGGTTCTACGTGGACCCCGACTCCAGCGCGAAGAGGTGGGTCGCCGCCAACCCCGGCGACGGCCGGACGCCCGCGATCAACGCCTCCATCGCCAATACCCCGACGGCCCGCTGGTTCGGCTCCTGGAGCGGCACCATCGGCACCGCCACCGGCGCATACGTGGGCGCCGCGGATAATGGTGACAAACTACCCATTCTCGTCGCCTACAACATATACAACCGCGACTACTGCGGCGGGCACTCCGCGGGCGGGGCCGCTTCGCCGTCCGCCTACGCGACCTGGATCGCCCAGTTCGCCGGCGGGATCGCCAACCGCCCGGCTGTCGTCATCCTCGAACCCGACTCTCTCGGGGACTACGGTTGCATGACCCAGGCTCAGATCGACGAACGCGAGGGCATGCTCACCGGTGCCCTCGCCCAGTTCAACCGTCAGGCCCCCAACACCTGGGTCTACCTCGACGCCGGCAACCCGGGCTGGGCGGACCCGGCGACCATGGCCCGGCGACTCCACGAAGCCGGCCTCCGACAGGCCCACGGCTTCTCCCTCAACGTCTCCAACTACTTCACCACGGCCGAGAACACCGCCTACGGCAACGCCGTCAACAGTGAACTCAACGCCCGCTACGGCTACACCAAGCCGTTCGTCGTGGACACCAGCCGCAACGGCAACGGCTCCAACGGCCAGTGGTGCAATCCCTCGGGCCGCCGTATCGGCGCCCCCACCCAGCTGGGCGGAGGCGCCGAGATGCTCTTGTGGATCAAGGTCCCGGGCGAGTCCGACGGCAATTGCGGCGTCGGAGCCGGCTCCTCGGCCGGACAGTTCCTCCCCGAGGCCGCCTACAAGATGATCTACGGCTACTGATCCACCACGGTTTGGTTCATGTCATTGAGCCCGCTGCCGTGCAGCATCACCACGATGGGCAGCGGGCCCTTGACGCCACCCGGGTAGGTGAGTTCGCCGTTGGTGACCCAGCCCTTGCCGAAGTGGCCAGCCTGCGCAACGCCAGCACACACGTCACCGAGCTGACCGCGCGGGCGATGGGCGGCGCGGAGGCGTCGGCAGGGGCTGGTGCGGCACGGATCGGGGACGCGGCCGCCCACGGCCTCGATTGCGAACCGTTACGTCTCGGTTCGATTCATGTAGCCTCGGAACCATGCCGTCCGCACCCGAGCCGGTCCGACCCGGCCGCAAGCGCAGCCAGAGCAGCCGCACCGCGATCCTCACCGCTGCCTGGGAGCTCACGGTCGAGTCCGGCTATCAGGGCCTGACGGTGGAGGGGATCGCCGCGCGGGCAGGCACCGGCAAGCAGACGGTCTATCGCTGGTGGCCGTCCAAGGCCGACGTACTGCTCGACGCGCTGGTACTCAAGGCCGACGTCCAGATCGGGCTCGACGACCACGGCAGCTACGCGGCAGACCTGCGCCAGTTCCTCGACCGGTCCTTCACGCTGGGCCTGGACCCCTCGGTGATGCGCGTGATGCGCACGCTGATGGCCCAGGCGCAGATCGACCCGGAGTTCGGCGCCTGCTTCCGTGAACAGTTCCTCGCCCGCCGCCGTGCCGCCTTCGAGGTCCTGGCGGGCCGCGCCGTCGAGCGCGGCGACTTCCCGGCAGGCCGTTCACCAGCACTCGACGCCCGCATCGTCTTCGGCCTCCTGTGGTACGAGGTGCTCGCCGCACCTCCGCCTCTCGATTCCGGCTCCGCCGACACGGCCCCCCAGGCCCTCGCCGACGCCCTCATGGACCTCCTCACCCGCAGTCCCGCTCCGGAGGAACCGGCATGACCACCACGACCACCACGACCATCGCGATCACCGGCGCCACCGACGGCCTCGGCCGCGCCCTCGCCATGCGCCTCGCGGCCGACCGCGACGTCCGCCTCGTCCTGCACGGCCGCGACCCCGCCAAACTCGAACGGGTCGCCACCGAGATCGAAAGCACCGGCGCCGCCCCACCCCTCACCGCGACCGCCGACCTGTCCGACCTCGCCCAGGCGGCCCGGCTGGCCGACACCATCGCCGGCAGCGTCGACCGTCTCGACGTACTGGTGAACAACGCGGGCATCGGCTCCGGCGAGCCCGACGGACGCGAGCGCCGTACCAGCCACGACGGCCATGAGCTGCGCTTCGCGGTGAACTACCTCGCCGCCTTCGTCCTCACCGAGAACCTGCTCCCACTCCTGCGGGCCTCCGCGACCACCCAGCACGCCGCCCGCGTCGTCCACGTCTCGTCCCTGGGCCAGCACCCGCTCGACTTCGACGACCTCATGCTCGAGCACGCATACTCGGGCACACGCGCCTACGGCCAGAGCAAACTCGCGCAGATCATGCACTGCCTCGACCTCGCCGGACGGTTCGCGCCCACCGAACTGACCGCCACCTGCCTGCACCCCGGCACCTACATGCCGACCAAGATCGTCCTGTCCGAAATCGGCGTCACCGCCGACACCCTGGAGTCCGGGGCCGAAGCCACCCGCCGACTCGCCCTCGATCCTGCCCTGGAAGGCACCACCGGCCAGTTCTTCGACCGCCTCCGGCCCGCCCACGCGACCGGCCAGGCCTACGACGAACAGGCCAGAGCGGCCCTGCGGGTCCGCAGCCTCGCGCTCGTCAACGGCCACCTCACGACGGGCGACTGACCCCGGCACAGTCCGGCACCCGTAGCTGACTGGTCGTCTGCCCGTCGCCGGCCATCGCGGCCGGCGGATGTGCGGACGTGGCCGTTGCGGGAGCCGCGGGCACTCTTGCCGCCCGCCGCGAGTGTGGTGGCCCCGGCCGGATCGCCACCGGCCACGCCGACCGGCCCACCTGGGCAGACCCGCTCCAGCACTCGGCGTATGGTCGCGGCGCTGGGCGCGATACCCACCGCGAAGGCGCCGACGACCCGTGTACCCGGCCGGGCCAGGGTGGTCCGCGGGGCCGCAGCGGCCCATTGCCCGATCGCCGTGTACGAGCGGGCGCCGGCCACCACCGAGGACGCCGCGATCAGCACCACACTCACGAACGGATGACGTACTCCCCGCCTACGACGCGGGTCCGTCCGGCAACCTGACCAGCGGTTCCGTCAGCGACATGCCCGCCAACCGGTGCGGCGGCGGGGTCTTGACGAGATACGGCGTGGCAGACTGACGGCACATCGAAGCTCCGGCGCAGGCAGAGGACTTGGGAAGGTCATCGGCATCAGCGGAGCTTCGTTGCGTCAGGCACGGCCGTCCAGCTTGAGAGGGGAGGAGATCACGCGACTCCGCAACGGCCCCGCGCCGGAAATGGCCATGCTGAGCACGTTCCATTCCATCCGCACACCTTGGAGGTCCTGATGCGTACGGGCGTCATTGTCGCCGCGCACCCCGGTGTGGAGGACCTCGCGGTGCGGGCCGAGGAGTTGGGCTTGCACAGCTTCTGGGTCTACGACACCCCGATGGTCCACGGTGACCCCTTCGTCGCCTTGAGCCTGTGTGCGAAGGCCACCCGCCGCATCAGGCTCGGCATCGGCGTGACCTCACCGGCGCTGCGCTCGGCCCCGGCCGCCGCGAGCGGGCTGGCCAGCCTCAACGCCCTGGCACCGGGCCGGATCATCTGCGGTGTCGGCACCGGAAACACCGCCCGGCGCACCCTGGGCATGCGGCCGGCCACGGCGGCCAGGCTGGAGAACTTCACCACCGCACTGCAGGACCTGTGCGCCGGACGCTCGACCGAGTACCGCGAAGGTGACCGGGTCCGCGACATCCGGTTCCTGCACACCGGGGCGCACGTGAACACCGCCGACCCGATCGAGTTCGTCGTGGCCGCTCTGCTCGGACCGAAGGCCGCCGCCGTCGCCGGCCGCCGCGGCACCGGCCTCATCTCCTTCGGCCTGCTGGACCCCACCGCCTGGCACGCGCTGCACGACGCCCGCCGCCACGCCGCCCAAGACACACCCCATGACCCCGAATCCCACGCCGACTCCCGGGCGGACTCCTACGTGATCACCTCGCTCCACCTCCTCGAGGAGGGCGAGGACCCCCACGGCGACCCGGCCCGGGACGCCACAGGCCACCTCGTCATGTCGCTACTGGCCTTCGCCGCCGACACACCCGCCTTCGCCGAGCAACTAGGCCCTGAGGAAGGCGAGGCGGTGCGGCGGCTCCTCGACCGGCGCGGCACCACCTCCACCGCACCGGACCGGCACACCAAGCTCTACCCCAACTACCTCGGACGCATCGCACCGCAGGACCGCGACCTGATCCTGCCCTCGCTGATGAACACCCTGGCCCTGGTCGGCACCCGCGACGACCTCCTCACCCGCATCACCGCCCTGGAACAGGCCGGAATCGACGAACTCCTCATCCAGCCGGTGATCGACCCGCCCACCGAGATGGCCCAGCTGGCGAAACTCCTCACCTGAGCGGACCCGCCCGCCGTGGTGGACCTGGCGGCACCGGTGCCGGTCCTGGCGGCCGGCGGCATCGCCGACGGCCGCGGTCTCGCGGCAGCCCTGGCACTCGGCGCCGCGGGAGCACTCGTCGGCACCCGCTTCCACGCCACCGCCGAGGCCCTGGTCGATCCCCCGACCGCCCAGGCGATCCTCCAGGGACGCGGCGAGAACGCCGAACGCAGCAGGGTCCTCGACATCGCCCGAGGCTCCCGGTGGCCACCGAAATACACCGCTCGCACCCTCGGCCACCCCTACCTCGACCAGTGGCGGGGCAGAGAAGCCGAACTCGCCGCACACCCCACGGCCAGAGAGGACTACCAGCACGACGTGGCACAGGGAAACATCCCCCCACTGCCGCCATGGGCCGGCGAAGCCATCGATCTGATCACCGACCTGCCATCCGCAGCCGAGCTCGTAGCCACCCTGGCCGCACAGGCCGAACACGCACTCAACCGCGCCGGAAAACACTGACCGGAACCGGGCTGCCCGACGGGGCACGGGCAGCCTCCCGCCAAAGGTAGCTCGTCAGCCGCCGCCAGGGCCGTGAACCGCCAGGGCACCGACAAGACCCACCACCTATCCCGGGCGAGCAGGGGCAGGCCTCCTCACCGACAGGCACAGCTGCCGAGGACGCCCGGAGCCGGTCACCACCGTGGCCCTCCGCTCAGCGGGATGCCAACAGCCCGTACAGCAGAGGGATCCCCGGCTCCGGCAGCCGCCACCAGCCGGATGAGCCATGCACCATACGGGGCCAGCGCGGCCAGGGCAGTTCAGGACTCTCGCGCAGCCGTCGGATGTCCAGACCGGCTCCGATCAGGGCGTTGACGACCTCGCCCAGCCCGTGCATCCACTCATAGCTGTCGGTGGCACCCTCGACGGCCGGGCCGTCGGTGTAGGTGTGTGTCGCGTCGCGGTGTACGGGGCCGCCGCCACCCAAGTAGTCATGCCGCAGCAGAAGTTCGGGGCCCTCTCCCGGGGCGGGCTTGGGGCCCAGCGAGTTCAGGAGCGGGTGGAACTCCACGACGTACACCCGGCCGCCGGGGCGCAGCAGTCCGGCGACGACACCGGCCCACCGGTCCAGGTCGGGGAGGTAGCACAGGGCACCCTTGCCGGTGTAGACGACGTCGAACCGCCGCCCGCCGAGGGCCTCCACCGCGTCGTACACATTGGCCTGTACGTACGTCACGTCGACGCCGGCATGCGCCGCGATGCCGGTCGCCGCCGTCACAGAGGCCGCGGAGAAATCGAGGCCGACGGTCCGCGCCCCGCGCTGCGCGAAGGCGATCGTCTCCGTACCGAGGTGGCACTGCAGGTGCAGCACATCGCGACCGGCCAGCTCGCCGAGGTCGTCCCACTCCCACGAGGCGAACCAGCGGGACGGGTCGGACTCCTGATCGATCCCGTAGAACCGGCTGGCGAGATGGACGGGGGTCCGGGCGTCCCAGTTCGACTGGTTGGCCCGCATCATCCGCTCGTACGCATCGGTCATGGGCTCACTATGGCAGTCGTCCGCAGGAGACAGGGAAACCCCGGGCCTTCCATGTGCCGTCGAGGCAGGCGCCGACCGTGACCGGGGAAAGGGTTGGACAGGGTGATGCCCGGGCTTGTAGCTTGCGGTGGACTGTGACACCGCCCAAGGAGGTGAGACCCATGAACGCTGTATCGATGTGGGTGCTCCCCCTTCCCGTCACGGCCGGCGATTGATGTAGGTGTCGCCGGGAGCGCCTCGAGAACAAGGCACTCCTGAAAGGCAACACCTATGGACTCTCCGCCCGACCGCGACCGCGCGCCCCTGATGTTCGACGTGATCATTGCCGGGTGCGGGCCGACCGGCGCCATGCTGGCCGCCGAACTGCGGCTGCACGAGGTGCGGGTACTCGTTCTGGAGAAGGAAACCGAGCCCGTCTCCACCGTCCGCATCGTCGGCCTGCACATTCGCAGTATCGAGCTGATGGCCATGCGCGGACTGCTGGAACGCATCCGCGAACACGGAAGACAGCGTCCGGCCGGCGGATTCTTCGCCGCCATCAACAAACCCGCGCCCAAGCGCCTGGATACCGCACACGCCTATCTGCTGGGCATCCCACAGCCCGTCATCGTCCACCTGCTCGAAGAACACGCGATCCAACTGGGTGCGCAGGTCCGGCGCGGTTGCGCGGTCGCCGATCTCGAGCAGGACGACGAAGGCGTGACCGTCAAGCTGGCAGACGGCGAGCAGCTGCGTTCGCGCTATCTCGTCGGCTGTGACGGCGGGCGCAGTACGGTGCGCAAACTGCTCGGCGTCGGCTTCCCCGGCGAGCCCTCACGGACCGAGACACTGATGGGCGAGATGGAAGTGGGTGTGCCGCAGGAGGAGATCGCCGCCAAGGTGACCGACATCAGCGGGACCCACCAGCGATTCCGGCTCAGGCCCTCCGGCGACGGGACATACAGCGTCGTAGTCCCCGCCGCGGCAGTCACCGATGCGGCGGAACCCCCCACCCTCGAGGATTTCAGACGACAGCTGCGCACCATCGCCGGAACCGACTTCGGCGTGCACTCCCCACGCTGGCTGTCCCGCTTCGGGGACGCCACCCGGCTGGCCGAACGCTACCGGGTCGGGCGGGTGCTGCTGGCCGGCGACGCGGCACACATCCATCCACCCACCGGCGGACAGGGCCTCAACCTGGGCGTTCAGGACGCATTCAACCTCGGCTGGAAACTGGCCGCACACATCCGCGGCTGGGCCCCGGAAACACTGCTGGACACCTACCACACCGAACGCCATCCGGTCGCCCAGGACGTACTGGACAACACCCGCGCCCAGATGGAACTGCACTCCACCGAACCCGGCCCACAGGCCCTGCGCAGACTCCTCACCGAACTGATGGACTTCGACGAGGTCAACCGGTGTCTCATCGAGAAGATCACCGGGATCGGCATCCGCTACGACTTCGGCGAAGGCCCCGACCTGCTCGGCCGCCGCCTGCCCGACATCGACGTGCTGCACGGCCGCCTCTACGATCTGCTGCACCGCGGCCGCGGCCTGCTGCTGGACCGCACCCAACGCCTGACCACCGGCGGCTGGACAGACCGGGTCGACTACCTCGCGGACCCCACCGCGGCACTGGATGTTCCCTGCCTCCTGCTACGCCCCGACGGCCACGTCGCCTGGATCGGCGACGATCAGCAGGACCTGGACGACCACCTCTCCCGCTGGTTCGGCACACCCGCCCACTGAAATCGCCCGAGCAACGAGCAACGCCTGCGGAAAGGGACGTGGGCCTGCGCAGCAACCACTGCCCGAACGTCCGACGTGGGGGCCGCACCACGACGCGGCCGTGCATCGCCGTGCCGGCCAGCTCCACGCGCAGCGTGATCGGCGTCCCGTGGTCCGGAGCCTGACGACTCTTGACCTTGCTGTGTACCAGGCTCAAGGCACCGGTATCGACCACGATGCCCGGCTTGGTGATCAGCGTCAGCTTCTTGCCCGCCGTGTTCATGTCGATCCGCAAGGTGTCCTGCGTGATTACTGCCTGAGTGAAGTCGAGCGTCACCTCACACCACGCCGTGGTCAGCTCCAGCCTCCGCGGCACCACCCAGCGCCCCACGCGTTCGACCGCGCCACTGTGAATCCCCTCGATCCGGAGCACGTCCTTGACCTCCGCCACGGCCGCCCCGGTCGAAGCGGACACGGTCGGCAGATCAGCGGTCAGCGCGGTCAGCGCGCTGACGGTCCGCGCCGACAGGGCGGCTTCCAGGCGCTCGTCCAGCTCGTCCGCGGTCAGCAGACCGTCCCCCGCCGCGATACGCAGCACATCCACCACCCGGTCCCGGTCCGCATGAGAGGCCCGCAGCTCCGGCGACGAGCCGGAGCCGGAGCGCTTCCCGGTGGGCGACATCTCTCCCGACATGCTTCCGTCCTGGTCCTGTCGGACCTCTCCGCACGACGCAGGCAGCGGCGCGCGTTGAAGACCAACGCTGATATCGCGATATGCATCCCGGCCGGGCCCCGCCACGGAGAGGCGATGGTCAGCGTCGATTCACGGCATGCGGCATCCATCATGCCCAGGCCCAGCCGCGACAACAACCGCATCCCAGGGGCCAGTTCACACCGCTTGCCGGGTCAGCCGCCCCCTCCCGCCCCCACGGGACGGATGGAGCAGCGGATGCCGCGGAAGTTGGACGAGCCCATCTCCTCGTTCTCGTCGTCGTTCACGGTGAGACGGTTGACGTTGCTCTCGCGCCAGCCGCCGTCCGGCCCGCGCTCCGGATACCACCAGCACGCGGCGGCCACGATCACGTCGGGAGCGACGCGGTCGGTGACCCGGGCTCGCAGACGGATACTGCGGCCACGGGCGGATACCAGGGCCCACTCGCCATCGGCGATGCCCTCGCGGGCCGCGGCCTGCGGGTGCAGTTCGACGACGGGGTCCGGTTCCTTGCCGCGCAGCGCGGGGATGTTGCGGAATTCAGAGTTGAAGAAGAACGGGGAATGGGCGGAGGTGAGCAGGTAGGGCCCGTCGCCGGGGCTGTCGGCCGGTGGCTTGTGGGCGGGCAGCGGATCGTAGCCGAAGGCGCGCAGGGCGTCGCTGCGCAGCGCCAGGCGGCCGCTGCGGGTGGCGAAGCCGTCGGTGCGGTACTTGTGGTAACGCAGCTCGGTCGGGCGGTAGGAGCGGTCGGCCAGGGTCTTCCAGTCCCATCCGATCGGCGCGAGGCGGGCGTCCAGGGACGCGTCGGCGTGGGGCCAGAAGTGGTGCCGCAGGCCGAGCCGCCGGGACAGCTCGGTGAGGATGTACTCGTCCGAGCGGCAGTCGCCGACCTGTGCCAGCTTGCGGCGCGCGGCGACGTAGTGGGCGTGTTCGACGATCTGGTCGCGTTCCAGCCAGCCACCGACGGGCAGGACGATGTCGGCCATGGCGGCGGTGGGGGTCAGGTGGAGGTCGGCGACGGCGAGGAAGCCCAGCCGTTCGAGGGCGGCGTGGACGCGATCGGAGTCGGCGTAGTTGACCAGCAGGTTGCTGCCGTGCACCAGCATGCTCGTCACGGGGTACGGGCGGTGGTCGAGGACCGCGTCCCAGACGGAGCGGGGGTGCGCCCAGCCCGCCATGGACAGGATGCGGTGACGGTCGGCGCCGAGCCTGAGGCGGTTCTGCTCCTCGGGCAGTGCCTCGGTCAGGGGGAGGGCGCGGCGGCCGATGATTCCGGGCGGCTCCCAGATGACATCGCCGCCGGGCCGGTCGATGTTGCCGCAGAGGGCGGAGAGGATCAGCGCTGCCCGGCAGAGCTGGAAGGAATTGCGGTTCTGCTGGGCTCCGGTGCCCAGTTCGATGGCTGCCGCGGGTGCCGCGGCGTAGGCGAGGGCCGCCTCGCGTACCTGCCCCGCCGGTACGCCGGTGATGTGTTCCACGGCCTCCGGCGCGTAGGCGGTGACGTGTTCGGCCAGGTCGTCGAAGCCTTCGGTGTGCCGGGCCACGAAGTCGTGGTCGTGGGCGTTCGCTTCGATGATGGTGTGGATCATGGAAAGAGCGAGCGCGGCGTCGCCGCCGGGCCGCACCTGGAGGTGGTGCTCCGCGCGGCTTGCCAGGGCGGTGCGGCGCGGGTCGACCACCAGCATCCGGGTGCCGGACCGTACGGCGTCCAGAAGGCGGGTGCCGATGACCCCGTCGCCGTGCGTCATGGACTTGTTGCAGCCCCACAGCAGCACGAGATCGGGGGAACCCTCGTAGTCGCAGAAGGTGAAGGCGCCCATGGTGAGGATGCCGGCCATGACGCGCGGATAGAAGCAGACGTGCGCCGGGCCGAGCACGTTGGGGGTGCCGTAGCTGTTGGCGAACCGGAAGAGCCATTCCTGGTAGTTGCGGTCGGTGCCCTGGGCGACGACCAGTGACTGGGGCCCGTGCTCCCGGCGGGTGGTGTCGAGGGCTTCGGCCACCCGGTCCAGAGCCTCCTCCCAGCCGATGGGCCGGTAGGAGCCGCTGCCGCGCGCACCCGTGCGCAGCAGGGGCCGGGTCAGCCGGTCGGGGTGGTCGAGCTGGGCGAGCGAGGCGCGGCCCTTGGCGCACAGGAAGCCTCGGTTGTTGGGGTTGTCGGGGTCGCCCTGGACGGCGGTCAGCCGCCCGTCGGCCACGTCCACGAGCGCGCCACAGCCACCGTGGCACATCCGGCAGACGGTGCGGTAACGGCCGTCCTCGACAGTGGTGGCGTACGGCATGTCACAGCCTTTCGCTCATGCGTGGTGTGCGGCCAGCAGCCGCCGCCGTTCCTGCTCGTCCAGGCGGCGGACGGCCTCGCGCAGGGTGAGCCCGGACACGCGGTGGAGCCGGGGTTCGAGCCAGTCGGCGACCTGGCGGGGGTGGTGTCCGGTGCCCTCGCGCAGCACCCAGCCGATGGCCTTGCGCACGAAGAACCGGTCGTCGGTCAGGAGCGGGTCGGCGACCTCACCGAACACCGGGAACCAGCGGGGGTGTTCGGCCTCCTGACGGAGAGCCGGCAGGAAGGACAGGACACCGCCGCGCCGTACCCACTGCTGCTCGTCGGCCGCCCAGCGGCGCACAGCCCCCGACATCCCCGGCTCCCGCAGCAGCAGCCGACCCACCACGAAAGGCGCCAGGAGATCGACGTGCGCCCACGTGCCGCAGTCACGCAGGAGCCTCTCCAGGAAGGCGGTGTCCTCCGTGCGCAGCAGGTCCACGCGGTGGTCGAGGAGGATCAGAGCGACGGACCGGGCTTCGTGAACCGGCCGCTTCCACAACTCGACGACGAGGGCCATAAGTTCGTCATGGGTGAGCTCCCGGTGGCTGCGGACGAAGGACCGGGCGAGCTTGCGCAGGGCGGGCAGTGGTACGCCGATGTGGTCGAGGTCGCTGCGCAGGTACCGCTTCTCCCCGGCGGCCCGGCCGGGCACGGCGTGCCGGTCCAGGGCCGTGCGGAGGGCTTGCGCGTGGAACTCGGCGGGACGGATGGCGCTCATGGTGTCGCGGACCGTTCGGCGTCGGTCCGGGTGAGGACGCAGGCGTGGGCCGGGAGGGACATCGCGTCCGTCTGGAGCTGGAAGGGCAGCAGCGGGCCGGCCTCGAAGCCGTTCGGGGCGAAGTGGCGACGCAGCAGCTCGGCGGTGAGGGGCTTGAAGGGAAAGGTGTTCACGCGGCTTCCCCTGAGGTAGAGGATGCCCCGCGGGCGCAGGACGCGGGCGGTCTCCCGGGCGTACCTCTCGCGGTCCTCCTCGCCGAGGTGGTGCAGGCACCCGCGGTCGATCAGCAGGTCGAAGGACGCGTCCTCGAAGGGCAGCCGCCGGACGTCGGCCTGCTCGAAGGCGGGGCGCGAGCTGCCGTCGCCGCTCTCCTCGGGGGCGTTCTCCGCCGCCCGTGCGCGGGCGAGGTGCAACGCCTCCTCGCTGATGTCCACGCCCGTGACCCGGTATCCGGCGCCGGCCAGGGCCAGGGTGTCCCAGCCGGTACCGCATCCGATGTCCAGGGCCGGCCGCCCCGCGCCGGGCCCGAGTGCGGCGAGGAAGCCCACGAGTTCGGCGGAGGGCTGGCTCAGCTCCCAGTACTTGTGATGGTCACCCGCGCGGTAGGTGCGGTTCCAGTCGAGCGTGGTGGTGGTCATGGCGGCTTCCGTCCTTGGTCCGGGCACGGCTGTGCCGGTGGCCTCCTCGGTCTTCCCGCCCGTGTTCCCGGTCCGCTAGCAGCGGGGCCGGCCCGAGGACCCGGCCGGCTTCAGGGTCATGTAGACGTCGGTGACCACCGGGACTCCGGCGGCCAGGGCGGGGCTGCACTCGTACACGTAGTAGCAGGGCCAGACGGGCCTGTGGGTCGCCATGTGCGCACTGCCCGAGGGCTGCGCGCCCTCGGTGGACGGCGACGACCCCGCCCAGGTCTCGGCGGGAGCGGGCCTGCGGTGCAGGAAGGGCCCGTGTCCCATGATGGTCTCCAGACGGACTCCCGGTACGTGGGCCAGGTCCTGAGCGGTCACCAGTGCCGCGGTTTCCAGGTGCGGCAGCGACAGACAGGCGTCGAAGCGGCGCAGGGCCGGGTCGCCGCCCGGGGGGTCATAGTGCACCTCGATCGCGCGGGTCTGACGGGTGGCCAGCCCCCACTCGAAGACCAGAGCGGTCAGGCTGCGCCAGGTCTCCGTCCGGGTCTCCGGGTCGCCGCGGTGCCTCAGGCTGAGGACCGGCAGGGGCCGGGCCCGGGCCGCCGTCCAGTCCTGCGGGCGGGGGCCGGCTGCCTGGCCCGGGGTCCGGGCGGCTAAGTGGCTGTCGCTTGTCGGGGTGGTCGCGTGTCGCACGTGGGGGTCCCGTCGGTGGTGTGACCGGCAGATCCGGTGAGTCGGACCGATCCGACCCACCTTATGCGTCGACCGTGAACTCCAGGAGGCAGTATCCGGACGGTGTCGGGTGGGTGGCCAGCAGGGTGAGACCGGCGGCCGCGCCGAGCGTCCGGAACTCCTCCTCGGTGCGTTCCTTGCCTCCCAGCAAGGTCATGTAGAGGTCCAGTGACGGGACGAGACGGGGTGTGCCGCGCAGGAATTCGGCCACCATGACGCGCCCTTGGGGGCCCGCGGCCTCCGCGCAGCGGCGCAGGATCGCCGCTCCTCCCCCGTCGCCCCAGCCCATGACGGTGGACTTGACGATGTAGAGGTCGGCGCCCCCGGGCAGCGGGTCGAACATGGAGCCGGGGTGGACGGTGGCCCGGTCGGCGACACCGGCGGCGGTGAACCGGCCGGTGGCCGTGCGGACGGCGCGGGGGTCGTCCACGAGGGTGCCGCGCAGCTGCGGATGGGCCTGGAGAAGGCCGGTGAGCAGGGCTCCGCTGCCGCCGGCGACGTCGGTGACGTGCTGGACGCGGCTCCAGTCGTAGGCCTGGAGGATCTCGGGGAGGGTCCAGGCGGTCACGGTGGCCATCAGCTCGTCGTAGGCGGCGCCGCGGCGGGCATCGGTGTTGAGGTCTTCGAAGAAGGGCCGGCCGAAGGTGGAACTGTAGGCCTCCTTGCCGGTGCGGACGGCGAGGAGGAGGGCGCTCAGCCCGCGGTCGTACTGGCCCATGCCGCCTTCGATGTCCAGCCAGGGGTACATGGTCATCGGGTGGTCGCGGCGGAGCCGGTCGGAGAGCTGGGTGTTGCGGTACCTTCCGGGGCCGTCCGGGGCGAACATGCCTTGGGAGGCGAGGTGTTCGAGCAGCCGGCCGACGGCGTCGGGGTCGGCGCCGCACTGCTTGGCGAGGTCCTCGACCGCTGCGGTGCCGTCGCCGATGTGGTCGGCGAGCATGAGGGTGGCCGCCACACGCACGGCCCAGGGGGTCACGAGGTCGGTGAGGACGCCGATCTTCTCGTCGATGTCCGGGGTGGTCCCGGCGGGAGTTGCGCTCACAGCGTGCTCCTTTGCGGTTGGACGCCGTCTCCGGTTCCGTGCGTTCAGTTCCCGTGGGCCGCGGGCCGCAGATGACGCAGCAGTTCGCTCTCGCGGCGGATGACGTCATCCACGGCGTCGTGCAGGGCGGCGGCCAGATCGTGGCGCAAGTTCTTGATCTCGGCGACGGCCTCGTCGCGCAGGCCCGGCAGGCCCACGGCTACGGCGGACGCCTCGACCTGGCGTTCCGGGGTCCCCGCCAGGATGTGCTCCTCCCGTGTGCGGTGCGCCTCGCCCAGCCGGCCCAGGGCGGTGCCCTCGGGCAGCAGGGCGGCGACGAGGTGCTGCCAGGCGGCGGCGTCGGCCGCGGCGAGCGGTACGGCGTCCGCGACCACGCTGTCGTCGAGGAGGCGGGCGGTCTCGTCGAGGAAGGTGTGGAACATGGAGCGGAATCCGTCCCCTCCGGTCCCGGCGAGACGCAGGTCGATGAAGGCCTGGACGAGGGTGTCCACCACTGCTTCGGGTGCCGCCTCGTCCCGGACGGTGGCCACCAGCCGTTCGTTCAGCAGACGCAGCCCCTGGATGCCCAGGGAGGCGTTCGGCGGCTCAAGACCCGCGCGGCAGGCGGCGCCGAGCGCGGCACGCAGCCGCTCCTCGGCGGGTGGGCGGGCCGTGGGCCACGGCGCGTGCAGCAGGGAGTGGCGGGGTGGGAAGGGCTGGTGCCGGGAGGCGCGAGCGGCGGCCAGTTCCTCGGGGGCCAGGGTGCGGGGCCCGGCGGGCCGGTCGGAGATCCGCAGCCAGCCGGTGTCCGCGTCGGTGCCGGTGACCACCAGGCAGTGGCCGCCGAAGTGGTGCTGGGCCTGGAAGTAGGAGAGGTAGTACATGTCGGCGTAGACGACGGCGAGCCCGTGCTCGGCGAGTTCGCGGTCGAGCTGGTCCCGGCCCTCCTGGGGGCTGGCGGTCGTCATGATGGTCAGCTCCAGGCCGACGCCCGCGGCCATGCGGCGGGTGAAGACCGGGAACGGGTCGTTCCGGGTGGCCAGGAAGGGGGGTGAGCCGGGGGCCTTGGGGACGTACATGAAGCCGATGCCGCCGCCGAGCCCGAGCAGCATCTCCTCGCTCAGGCCGAGACCGTGGGCGTGCAGGGCCTTGCGGAATGCGGAGGTCTCGCAGTGGTCGCCGCCGTACAGACGAACCGTGCCGTCCGTGCCGGGCGCGGGTTCCTGTGCGTTGCCGGTGCTCGAGGCCGTCGCCATGCCTGCTCCCTTCCCGGCGTGCGTGCGGCCGCCGGTGGCCTGTCGCCGCGCTGACGGCCGGGAGTCTTCCAGAGCGGGTGGCGGCGGACCTATACGAGCGGGGGGCGGGTCTGCGTAACGGTCACCTCGGCCGGACCGGACGGGGGCCGGTGTTGACCGGGATGGTCACGCGGGGCGGTTCAGGGGCACCGGGAGGTAGATGTCGATCTCCGCCTCGGCGTCGGGGGCGGCGCCCGGTCCGGAGCGGTAGACCTCGTAGAAGGGGGGCCGCGGGCAGGGGGCGACAACGCCGCGCTGCCGGAAGGCGGTGGTGTCCAGGGCCCGCCGGTAGGTGGTGGACAGGGTGTCGAACGTGCCGTGGTGGGTGGTGCGCCAGGCCCACAGCCCGCCGAGTGTCTCGTAGCGCAGCGGCAGATCGCCGGCTTCGAGGAGGTCCTGCGTGTGCGGCTGGAGGGCGGCGGCCGGGGCGGCGACGCAGGCGTCGTAGCGCAGCCGCTCGGGCGGCACGTGGGCCGGGTCGTCGTAGACGACGCCGATGAGCTGGGCGCTGTCGGCCAGGCCATGGCTGTGGGTGTAGCCCAGGAGGCGGTTCCAGGTGTGGTTCAGGGTCCGGAAGGAGCCTGAGTGCCGGAGGCAGACGACGGAGAGCGGGCCGAACTGGACGAAGGTGTAGAGCTGCTGGCCCGATGTGACGACGGTGTCCCGGGCGGGGGCCGTCACTTGCCCGGTTCTGTGGTGTGCGGCCATGTCCCTCTCGCTTTCGGCGACCCGTGGGCCGTGTCCGCCCTGCCGGAAGAGTCGAAACGATATCCCAGCTCGTTGTTTCCGAGGATGTCCCAGGTGGTGCTTTTCGCGAGCTACTTGTAGCAGGTGAGGGCGGCTGCGAGGCCGCAGTGCGCCTTGTCGGCACGGAGTCCGCCGGGGCGGCACCGTCGTGGGCCGCGTGGTGAACGGATCGCGGGGACGCCCACACCAGGCCTGGCCGCAAGGGCTCGGGGCTACTCAGCGTCAATCGCGCGGACACGTACGGCAACGCCGAGTGGCCGACGCACCCTCGCGAGCGTACGGCGGTCAACTGAACAGAACGTTCCTTCGCCCCGCTTGACCCTCGCGGTGAACCTCTCCAATCGTCCTTTTCGTCCGGCGCCCGGCGGGCGACGCTTCCGTTCGTGCCCATGGGCAATCGAGAGGAGACCGCAATGCAGTCCAGGGAGCAACCTGGCTGGTCACCGGAGCCCGTCGCGCCGGGGCCCGACCTGCACGACGTGCCGATGTCCTGGTTCAACATCGTCCCGAACCTGCCCGCTCCGCTGCCCCCGGCCCGCGATCCGGAGGACGCCAAGGGCTCGCGGCTGGAGGTGCAGCAGCGCATCCGGCTCGACGCGATGCGCGCACAGGACGCTGCCACGGACTCGTTCCTGCCCATCCCCGAACGGGTCCGCCAGGAGCTCGCCGGGCTCGGCCGCCCCACCCCGCTGCTGCGCGCCCGTGCGCTGGAGGAGTACCTGGACACTCCGGCACGCATCTACCTCAAGCGCGAGGACGTGCTGCCCACCGGAAGCTTCAAGCTCAACTCGGCCGTCACCCAGGCGTACTTCGCGGCGCAACAGGGGGTGGGGACGCTGGTGACGGAGACCGGTGCCGGCCAGTGGGGGCACGCCGTGGCATGGGCCGCCCGGCGCTTCGGGCTGCACGCGATCGTCTTCTGGGCCGGTGTCTCGGCGCGGCAGAAGCCCGGTCGCCACACGGTGATCGAGATGCTCGGCGCCCAGGTGCACCAGTCGCCCAGCGAGCTGACCGCGCCCGGCAAGGCGCTGCTGCGCGACGGCCGGCATGTGCTCGGGTCGCTGGGCACGGCGATCGGCGAGGCCATCAGCTACGCCGCCGACCACCCCGAGACCCGCTACATCTCGGGCAGCAACCTGCCGCATGTACTCGCCCACCAGACCGTCATCGGCCAGGAGGTCAAGACCCAGCTCGACGCGCTGGGCGAGACACCCGACACCCTGATCGCCTGCGTCGGCGGAGGCAGCAACCTCGGCGGTCTCATGGGACCCTTCCTCGCCGACAAGGCCGAGCGCGGCGACGGGCTGCTGCTGCTCGGAGCGGAGTCGGCGGCGGCTCCCCGGCTGACCCGGGGCGAGTGGCGCTACGACCACGCCGACCCCGAGGGCGTCACCCCGCTGACCAAGTCCTACACCCTCGGCCGGGACTACGAGCTGCCCGATACGCATGTCGGAGGCCTGCGCCAGCACAGCGGCTCGTCCGTGGTCGGCGTACTGCGGCAGCAAGGCCTGCTGGACGCGGTGGCCTACGAGGAGGGCGAGGCGTTCGACACCGGCCGGGTGGTGCTGCGCACCGAGGGCATGCTCATCGCCCCCGAGTCCTGCCATGCCGTGCGGGCCGCCATCGAACAGGCCGTGCAGGCCCGGGAGACCGGCGTGGCGAAGACCATCGTCGCCTGCGTCAGCGGCAACGGCGCACTCGATCTCGACGGGTACACCGCCCGCTTCGGCGGTCGTGCCGCCCACGCCTGAGCGGCACAGCCATCCGGCTTGGGCCGGAAACCCATTTGACCCACCGGACCCACCGGAGGACGAACGTGGCCAGTGGCACCATCATCGAGCTGACGAGCGGAGTCAGTCCGAGCTGTCCGTACTACCTGGGGGACGGCATCGCCGGCTGGCTGCCGGAGCATCTGCGCCGGCACGACTTCGACGAGCTCTACCTCGTCACCAGCGACGCGCTGTACACACGGTACGGCAAGGATCTCGCCCGCGGCCTGGGCGGCGATGGCATCCCGGTCAACGTGCTCACCGTGCCGGAGGGTGAGCGGGCCAAGGGCTGGCCCCAGCTCACCGACCTGTGCGAGCGCCTGGTGGCCGCGGGCGTCACCAAGGACTCGGTGATCGCGGCACTGGGCGGCGGCATGGTCAGCAACGTCGTGGGCCTGGCCGCCGGACTCATCTACCGCGGGGTGCGCTTCGTCGAGATCCCCACCACCATGCTGAACCTCACCGACGGCACTCTCAGCAACAAGCAGGCCATCAACGGGGCGCTGGGAAAGAACCAGTTCGGCATGTACCACGCCCCGCTGTTCATCTGGGCGGACGTGGCCTACCTGCGCGGTGAGCCGCCCCGTCAGCACCGCAGCGCCATCGCCGAGGCCGTCAAGAACGGACTCGTCCACGACGCCGCGTGGTTCGAGCGGCTGGAGAGGCTGCTCACCCCCGGTCTGGAGGCGGTCAGGGAGGACCTGCTCGGCTTCTGCCACGAGGTGGTGCGCAGCAAGCTCGGGATCCTCGCCCTCGACCCCGGTGAGCGGCAGGCCGGGATCATCCTCGAGTACGGCCACACCGTCGGCCACGCCGTGGAGTTCCTGACCGGCGGCCGGCTGCTGCACGGCGAGGCCGTGGGGATCGGTATGTGTGCCGCGGCTCGGGTGGCCATGAAGCTCGGCATCGCCGGCCCCGAAGTGCTGGAGCGTCAGCAGTACGTCCTGCGCGACCGCCTCGGCAGCACGGTGCGGCTGCCGGACGAGCTGACGTCCGAGCAGATCGTCGAGGTCATCCGCAGGGACAACAAGCGCCGCTCCGGCGCCGCGATCCGCTTCGTCCTCGTACCGGCCGTCGGCTCCGTCCACGTGGTGGACGGGGACTGGGAGACGCCGGTGCCCGAGACGCTGCTCAAGAGCGTACTGAGCGAGGGGTGAACACCATGGACACCACGACGCGCACGCCCCGCACCCCCGAGGTCGACGAGACCGTCTACCGGCTGGACGGGCCGCTGCGCTGGGCGCTGGGTGAGGTGCAGGACCTGCTGCGAGCGGCGGGGGCGGACCCCGGGCAGCGGGTACTGGACGTCGGTGCGGGCACCGGGTACGCCACCGTGCCCGCGGCGCGGACGGTCGGTGCCGAGGGCGGCGTGCACTGTGTCGACGGCAGCGCCCCGCTGCTGGAGGTGCTCCAGGAACGGGTGCGCAGAGAAGGGCTTGCCGGCCGGGTCACCACCCAGGTGGGCGCGCTGGTCCCGCTGCCCGTCGCCGACCGCGGCTACGACCTCGTGATCTGCACCTACGTGCTCCACGAGCTGGCCGAGCAGGCCCCGGCCGCCGTGGCCGAGATGTACCGGGCACTGCGGCCCGGCGGCCGGCTCGTCATCGCCGACTACCGCAAGACCTCCGACCCCGTCCGCAACCGGGAGATCGAGGCCTGGTACGCCAGACAGCCGGACGGTGCGGGCCCCGAGGAGCGCCATCTGCGGTTCACCCTCGCCGACATGGAGGAGATGCTGCGCGCCGCCGGCTTCCAGCAGACGCACCTGAGCACCTGGCACGACTTCCACACCCACGCCATAGCCGCGCGGTGATACGGCCGCGCAGAAGGGGGCTTCCCGTGTTCCGACTCAGCTACAACGCCAACGGACTGCGCAACCTCACCATCGAGAGGGCGATCGAGGAGGTCGCCGAGGCCGGATACGACGGGATCGAACTCTCGCTGCACCCCCGGCACATCGACCCCTTCGACTTCACCGGCGACCACGCCACCGTCGTCCGCAAGGCGTTGGAGCGGGCCGGCCTGGAGGCCTGCTGCCTCGCCGCCGGCGCGGACAACCTGCTGAGCGAGGAGCGGTTCGAGCCGTCCCTGGTGCACCCCACCAGCGAGGGCCGCGCCCGCCGCGTCGACCTCCTCAAGCGCGCCGTGCGCATCGCCGACGAGCTCGGCGTGCCCCTGATCAACTTCGCGACCGGCAAGCGCAAGCCGGAAGTCGCCGCGGAGGAGGCGCACAGGCTGCTCGTCGACGGCATCCACCAGGTCCTGGACGGCACCGACAGCGACGTCGTGCTGTGCATGGAACCGGAGCCGGAGTTCTTCATCGACACCAACGCGGGCGTGGCGGCGCTCGCCGCGGAGCTGGGCAGCGAACGGTTCGCCCTCGCCCAGGACCTCGGCCACTGCAACGTCGTCGAGGGCGACTACCTCGCCTCCGTCGAACGGCATCTGCCCCTCACCCGGGTGATCCAGGTCGAGGACATCAAGAACCGGGTCCACTATCACGAGATCCCCGGCGACGGAGACCTCGACTTCACGGAATTCTTCCGCATCCTGCGGCGCGGCGGCTTCGACGGGCACGTCAGCGTCGAGCTGTACAACCATGTGGACACCTACCGGCACGCACTGCGCCGCAGCCGCGAGGTGCTCACCGCCGCGGCCGCCGCCTCGTCCGGGCAGGACTGAGGCCGTGCCGCCCGCCCCCGCCGCCGCGTCCGCCCGGCCGTTGCCGCTGTTCGACCACCACATCCACAGCGACATGCGGAACGCCGACGACTACGAGCTGATGGCGATCAGCGGTGTGCTCACCGCGCTGGCCCCCTGCTCCAGCTCGCACGAGGCCCGTACCACCGGTCAGGCCTTCGCGGCCCGCTTCGACCGGCTGCTGGACGCGGAGACGGGCCGGGCGGCCGCCTACGGGGTGGACCTGTACGTGGGACTGTCCGTGCACGCCGCCGACATGACCGACCTGGACAGTGCCCTGGCAGGAGTCGACGAGCTGGAGAAGCGGCTGGACCACCCCCGGGTGAAGGCGATCGGCGAGGTGTCGCTGCGCCGGCTCACCCGGGAGGAGACGGCCGTGCTGGAGGCCCAGCTCCGGCTGGCCGCGCGGACCGGCACCCCGGTGATGGTGGAGACCCCGCCGCCGGCCGCGGCGTTCACCGACATGCTCCCGGTACTGGCCCGGGCCGTCGAGCGCTCCGGCGTCGACCCCGCGCTCGTCGCGGTCATGGACCTGGACGAGCACAAGCTCGGTCAGGTCAGGGCAGCCGGGCCGCTGGCGGAGTGCGGCCGATACGGACTGGCGGTCTCGCCGCGCCAGGACGCCCTGTTCGCCGTGCGGGAGAAGATCACGCACCGTGAGGTGACGGAGATCCTCGACCGCTGGGGACCGGACCGGCTGATGCTGAACACCGGCTTCCACTTCGGGTCCGCCGACCCGCTCGGGCTGGCCAAGACCGTCCACCGCCTCCGTCTCGGAGGCGTCCCGGAACCGACCGTGAGGGCTCTGGCTCATGGAAACGCTGCTAGGTTCTTCGACATCCCCGGCTGAGACCGGGTCCCTGCCCGAGCACGGCCGCGCCCCCGACACCGTGCTGGAGGAGCTGCGCGAGCTCTGCCGCGACGACCACGACTACGCCGGCGGTACCGTCTTCAACTCCATCTGCTCCGCACCGCTGGACATCGCGCGCCGGGTCTTCGCCCAGCACCTCGACGCGAACATGGGCGACAACCGCATCTTCCCCTCGCTGCGCCGCGCCGAGGCCGACCTGAGCGCCATGCTCGGCGAACTGCTCGGCCACCCGGGCGCGGTGGGCGTGACCACCTCCGGTGGCACCGAGGCCAATCTGCTGGTGGTCCTCGCGGCCGTACGCCGATACCACGACCGTGCCGGCGGGAGCGGTCCCGCGCGGATCGTGTTGCCCGAGAGCGCCCACTTCTCGTTCGACAAGATCGTGGGAATGCTGCCGGTCGAACCGGTGTACGCGCCGCTGGACGACCGGCTGCGGGTGCGGCCCGAGGAGCTGACCCGCCTGGTCACCGCCGACACCGCGCTCGTCGTCACCACCGCCGGAACCTCCGAGGCCGGCGCCGTGGACGACGTCCCCGCGGTCGCCGAGCACACCGCGGCCCTGGGCGTGCCGCTGCACGTGGACGCCGCGACCGGCGGCTTCCTGATCCCGTTCGCCCGCGAACTCGGCTACGACCTGCCGCCGTTCGCCTTCGACGTGCCGGGCGTCACCTCGGTGGCCCTCGACCCGCACAAGTACGGCGGTGTGCCCATCCCGTCCGGGCATCTGCTGCTGCGCGACCGTGCCGACGCCGAACTCCTGCGCACCGCCTCCCACTACCGCGGCACCTTCGACCACCACGGTCTGCTCGGCACCCGGCCCGGCGCCGCCGTGCTCGCGGCGTGGGCGGTACTGCGCACCCTCGGCCGCTCCGGATACCGGGAGCTGGTCAAGGAGGTGTTCACCCGCCGCGACCTGCTCATCGGCATGCTGCGCGACGCCGGGTTCACGACCGCGATGGAGCCCCAGCTGACCGTCGTGACGGTGCGCCACCCCGAGCCCGCCCGGCTGGTGGACGCCCTCGAGCGACGGGGTTTCATCGCCTCCGTGGCCCGCCGCTACGGCCTGCTGCGGCTGGTCGTGCACTGGCACCAGACCGCGGAGCAGCTGCGCGGCCTCGTCGACGCCATGACCGCCGCGGACGACCCGTGGGAGGGGGGAAGGGCGTGAAAGTGCTGTTCGTCTCCGTCAACAAGCTCAAGTCCTTCCGGCCGGTGCTGCCCATCGGCATGGTCACCGTGGCCACCCAGGTGCGTACCGCCGGACACGAGGCCGAGGTGCTGGACCTGATGTGGGAGGAGGAGGACGAGGAGGCCGTCCGGGCCGCCGTCGCCCGGCTGCGCCCCCACGTCGTCGGCATCTCCATCCGCAACGTCGACTCGCAGAACATGCTGGAACCGGTCATCTACACCCCGCTCGCCCGCGAAGTGGCCGACTGGGCGCGCGCGGAGCACCCGGGGGTGACCATCGTCCTCGGCGGTCCCGGCTTCTCCACCGTCCCCGAGGACCTCATGGGCTTCGTCCGGGCCGAGTACGGCATCACCGGCTTCGCCGAGGAGTCCATGGTCCCCTTCCTCGTCCATCTCGCCCGCGGTGCGGAGCCCGAGGACGTCCCCGGCGTCATCTACCGCCGGCCGGACGGCTCGTACCACCGCAGGGAGCCCGTCTTCCGGATCGACTACCGCAAGGCCGTCCGCCCCGATCCCGACCTGTACGACCGGCGCTACTTCACCTACTCCTACGAGACCCACGACCGCAGTGAGAAGGTCCCGGCCACCATCCAGACCAAGAAGGGCTGCGTGCTGGAGTGCGTCTTCTGCAGCAACTTCCTGGTGGACGGCACCGGGGTGAAGTTCGACGAGGTCTCCCGGGTCGCCGATGAGGTCGAGCGGCTGCGCGACGAGGGCCTGGAGGTCCTGGAGATCGTCGACGGGGTGTTCAACCTGCCGCTCAACTACTCCCTGGAGATCCTCAAGGAGTTCGTGCGGCGCGGCATCGAGATGCCCTGGTCCTGCATGATCAACCCGGGCAATGTCACGCCCGAACTGGTCGACCTGATGGTCCGGACCGGCTGCTACTACGTCGAGTTCGGCACCGACTCGGGCTGCGACCGCATCCTGCGCGGGCTGAAGAAGAACTTCCGCCAACGCCAGATCGTCCAGTCCCACCGGCTCTTCGAACAGGCCGGCGTCAGGGTCGAGCACTGCCTCTTCATCGGCAGCCCCGGCGACGACCGCGACTCGGTGCGGGAGACCTTCGACGTCATGGACGAACTGGTCCCCTCCGGCGCGCCCGACGCCCATGCCTACTGGACGCTGGGGCTGCGGGTGTGCCGCGGCACAGCGCTGCACACCACCGCCGTGGCGGAGGGACAGCTCACCGGCGACGAGCGGTTCATCGTGCCCAAGTACTACGTCTCGAAGGGCGTCATCGGCGACGACGCCCTCCTCGACGAGATCGAGGAGCGGGTGCTGGCCAACGACAACTGGTACCTGTGGTGGGGCCTGCGCACCATCGGCCTTCGAACACGCATCCGGATGGCGCGGGAGGAGAGCCGTCGCATCGAGGCCGAGCTGATGACGCACCTGCCCCGGCGCGGTCCCGCGCCGGCCCCTCTCGTCGCGACCCCACGTCGGGAGGACCGGCCGTGACCCATGTACGCGATCTGCTGCTGACCGGCCCCGGCGAGCTCCGGTCGTCCGACACCTCTCCCCCGCTGCCCGCGCTGCGCCCCGACGACGTGGTCGTCGAGGTCGACCGGGTCACGCTCTGCGGCAGCGACCACCGGCTCTACGAGGGCACCTACGGCGGCCCGCGCAGCTACCCCATCCGCTTCGGCCACGAGTGGTCCGGACGCGTCGTGGACGCCGGCGCCGGGGCGAGGCCGCTGCTCGGCCACCTGGTGACCGGGGACTGCTCCCGCTGGTGCGGGCGCTGCCCGCGGTGCGCGGCCGACCGCAACGTCTGCCACCACATCCAGAAGTTCGGAATCACCGTGGACGGATTCTCCACCCGTCACAGAACGGTCGACAGCCGCTACCTCTACGCGGACGACTTCGACCTCGGCGCGGGGCTGCTGGCCCTCAGCGAGTTCTTCGCCGTCGCCCACCACGGGCTGTGCCGCATCCCGCTGCACGAGGACGACGACGTGCTGGTCATCGGCGCCGGCGCGCTGGGACTCGCGAGCCATCTGCTGCTGACCCACGAGTACAAGGTGCGCTCGGTGCGCGTCATGGAGGCCGACCCCGCCAAGGCGGCCCTGGTCGCCGGCCTGTTCCCGGACGCCGTACTCCGCACACCGCCGCCCGTCGGCGGACACGGCGCCGCCGACTACGCCGCCCTCACCAAGGACGCCCGCTATCCGGTGGTCGTCGAGTGCTCCGGCAGCGAGCACGGGATGAACACCGCCTTGGCCCTGGCCCTCCCCCTGGGCCGGGTCCTCTGCTTCGGCCTGCGCTCCTCCGCGAACCTGCGGACCGATCTGCTCGTCGCCAAGAGCCTCACGCTCAGCGGATCAATCGGCGGCACCGGCAGTTTCCGCGGCGTCCAGGCGTTCCTGGCCGACCACCGCGAGGAGGCCGCTCGGCTCGTGACCCACCGCCTCCCGGCCGGCCGGGCCGGCGAGGCCTTCGCGCCCGCACCGCACGGCACCACCCCTCGCATCAAGACGCAGATCCTCTTCGGGGAGGAGACCCAGTGACCGCCGCACCGCCGTACCTCAGGTACGAGGAGATCCGCCGTTCGGCACTCGCCGACCTCGACGCCTACGAGAAGCTCACCCGGGACCAGGCGGCGCGACTCCGGCTGGGCCGGCTGCGCGACCACGTCGCCTACGCGCTGTCCGCATCGCCGTACTACAGCGAGCGCTGGGCCGCCCACCGGGGCACTGTGATCGACCACCTCGACGACATCCGCAAGCTGCCGTTCACCACCAAGCGGGACCTCCGTGAGGCCTACCCCTTCGGACTGGTCGCCGTCGACCGGCGGGAGATCGTGCGGTACGGGGAGTCCACCGGCACCACCGGCAGCCCCACCTCCTCGGTGATCACCTACGAGGACTGGATCCGCGGCAACGTCGCCGTGGAGCGCTCGGTCGGGCACGTCTTCGGCCCCGGCGACCTGGTCTTCGTCGCCATCCCCTATGAGCTCGCCTTCGCCTCGTACGACCTCGACCGGGCCCTGGAGCAGGCCGGCGCGGGGGTGGTCGCCGTCGGCACCCTGAGCCGGGTCTGCCCCTTCGAGCGCATGGTCGAGATGATGTGGCGGGTCGGCCCGACCGGCCTGGTCTGCACCCCGAGCCGCGCACTGCGGCTGTACGACATGCTGGCGGACAGCGGCCGGGACCCGGCGGAGGTGGGCCTGCGCACCTTCCTGTACGTCGGCGAGACCTGCTCGCCCGCCAAGCTCGCCAAGATCGCTGACCTGTGGGGGGTTCGGCTCTCCAACGCGTACGGCTCCACCGAGACCAACTCCCTGGGCCTGGTCTGCGCCGCGGGGAGCCTGCATCTCACCGAGGACCGGCACCTGTTCGAGGTGCTGGACCCCGAGACCACGGAACCGGTACCCGACGGTACCGCCGGCGAACTGGTGCTGACCACACTGGTCAGCCGCGCGATGCCGTTGCTGCGCTACCGCACCGGCGACTACGTGACCGTATCGGGCGAGCCCTGCGTCTGCGGCAGCCCGAACCGGGTGCTCGCCCACCACGGCCGGGTCGGCGAGCAGCTCGTCCACGGCGGACGGCGGATCAACAAGCTGGCCCTGGAGGAGGTCGTCCTGTCGACCGAGGGAACGGGGCTGTACTGGGCCGCGGGCATCACCGACGACGGACTCGTGGTCAAGGTGGAAACGGAGAACGGCGATCCGGGCGGACTGTGCGCGGCCGTCACCCGGCGCGTGGAGGACGCCTTCGGACTGCGGCCCGCCGTCTCGCCCATCGACCGCGCCCAGGTCCGGCAGGCCATGGACCGGATGCTCAAGCCCGGCAGTCTCAGCCTGGACGATCTGGCGGCGGTGTCATGACCGGTCAGCACAGCCCGCATACCCTGGGAATCGTCGGGACGGGACGTCTGGGAGAGGTACTGGCCGCCCGGCTGCGGGACCGCTTCCGTACGGTCCTGTACGACAGCGACGCGTCCGCCCTCCGCCAAGCGGCCGAGCGCACCGGGGCCCGGGCCGTCCAAGCGCCGGAACTGGTGCGTGCCGCCGGCGCCGTACTGCTGTGCGTGCCACCACACGCCGCACCGGATGCGCTGCTGCACCTGGCCCGGCTCGCTGCCGGGCACGGCACCCGCCCGACCTTCATCAGCCTCGTCACGGGGGTGGCGACCGCGGAGCTGCGCGCCCTGGTCGCCGCCGGCCCCGCGGCCGGGACCGACGTGCTCGGACTGAAGCCGGTCTGCCAGTACACGGCGCTCGCCCACGGCGTACCGGCGGTGTTCGTCACCGCCGACCGTCACCGCCTGGACCTGCTGCGGGCGATCACCAGGGACCTGGGCACCGTGGTGGCCGGGGACGAGGACTCGGTCGGCGCCGTCAACCGCGCGGCCACCAAGGCCGCGCTGGCCGCCTGCGAGAACCTGGCCCGCGCCCTGTCCACCGCCGGGACGGAACCGGTGCTCGTCCGCTCCGCGATCCGCAACGTCCTCGCCGGAACCGCTCTCGACCACCCGCCCCAGCCCGGGAATCCATACACCCGCTCGATCCTCGACGAACTGGCCGCCGAGCGCCACGCGGAGCCGATCGGGGGTGCCGCGTGACGACCGCCGGCACGGCGCCGCCGTTCACCCGGTACGGCGGGGCCAACTGCGAGACCTCCGCGTTCCACAAGATGCTCGCCTTCCACGGGGTGGAGGTCGCCGAACCACTGCTGTTCGGGGTCGCCGGGGGCATCAACTTCATGCACATGCCTCCGCCGCCCGGCGGCGGCCGGTCGTTCACGGGAGGGCGCAACGGCCCGTTCCCCGAGTTCACCCGCCGCATGGCGGAGGGGGTCGGACTGCGGCTGGACGTCGTGGTCACGGAGGACGCGGATCGAGCCTGGCGGGAGCTGCGCGAACAGCTCGACCAGGGGCGTCCGGTCATCGTCTACGGCGATCTGTTCCACCTGCCGTATTTCCAGGCCACCCGGCACTTCGGCGGTCACGCGTTCATCGTCCACGGACACGGCCCAGGACGCGGCACGGTCTCGGTGTCCGACCGCTGCTCCCGGCCGCGTACCCTCACCCTGGCCGAGCTGGCGGCCGCCCGCGGCTCCACGCACCACCCCTTCCCGCCCCGCCACGCCCGGCTCAGCGCCGACTGGGCGTCGGCCCGCGAACCCGCCGAGGACGACATACGGCGCGGTGTGCGCTCCTCCTGCCAGGCCATGCTCCGGCCCCCCGTCCCCACCTTCGGCCTGCGCGGGCTCACCGCCTACGGGGCGGGCCTGGACCATCTGGTGCGCCGTGCCCCGGCCGAGGACGTGGTGGCCGAACTCGTCGGCGCCTTCGTCGACTTCGAACTCGCGGGCACCGGCGGCAGCGCCTTCCGCGTCCTGTTCCGCGACTTCCTGTGCCAGGCCGCCGCCCGCACCCACGACGCGCACCTGCGGCGGGCCGTACCCCTCGCCCAGGCCTGCGTCGACGCCTGGGACTCCTTCCTGGAACTCCTCGTCCCGGCCTGGACCCCGGCCTTCACGGAACTGCGGGACACCTACCGGGAGCGCGAGCAGTGGCTGCTCGACGGAACCGAGGAGGCGCTGGTCCGCGCCGCCCGGCTCGGGGCGCGGCTGCCGGAGCTGCGCGCCGACGCGGCCGCCGGGCTCGACCCGATGCGCGAGCAGCTGAGCGCGGCGCTGTGCTCGGCCGTGCGCCGGCTCGTCGCGTCCGAACGGGCACTGTTCGACGAGCTGAAGGAGGTGTGACGGCCATGGCGGCGACCGCTCCGCCCTTCTTCGCCGACCGGATGCCGCCGGACCACCCGCGGGCCACCGCCGCCGAGCGCACCGCCTACGACCGCTACCTGGCCGCCCGCAACCACTACAAGGAGGAGCTGCTGGACGAGGTCGTGGCCGCCGCGAGTGACAGCCCCGGCGGTCCGGTGCTGGAGGTCGGCACCGGCTACGGGGGGCTCGGCGTCGAACTACTGCGCCGCGCGGCGCGGGACACGCCACTGGAGCTGCACGCCGTCTGCGAGTCGGAGGCGGCGCGCGAGCTGTACGCGCGGCGGCTGCACGACGCGGGTGTCACGGCGCGGCTCCGCATCGCACCCGGCGGTGTCCCCGACCCGGACGACGCCGCCTGGCGCGGGCGGCGCTTCGGGACCGTCTACAGCGCCAACGCGTTCAACACCTGGCCGGACCCGGCCGGCGCGCTGGGCCGGCTGGCCGCCCTCACCGCACCCGGCGGGCGGGTGCTCGTGAACGATCTGCGGCGCGACCCGGACCCCTTCATCCTCGAGTACTCGCTGCGCGAGATGGCCGACGACACCTCGGAGGAGGGCCGCTACCGGCTGCGCACCTACCTCATCTCCCTCCAGGGCGCCTACACCCGCGCCGAGGTGTACGACCTGCTGCGCCACGCGGGGCTCACGTCCTGGACGGCCGAACCCGACGGCCCGATGGCCCTCACCCTGCGCTTCCGTCGCGCCGTCGCACGGACGCGTCCGGCCCCGACCGCTTCCACCGCCCCATCCGACCCGTGGAGGTCCCCGTGACCCAGGAGACGATCACCCGCAACTTCCTCGACACACCGAGTTTCTGGCGCGAGTATCCCGAACGCGACATCGAGTTCGTCCGGTGGTACCCGTGCGACGTGGGGCCGCTCAGCCCCGAGCAGGTGTACGCCAGGCAGGAGAAGTTCCCCAGGACCACCTCCTTCTACGTGCACATCCCGTTCTGCAACCAGGTGTGCACATCGTGCCCGTACAACAAGTTCAACACTCGCAACACCCTCGTCCAGCGCTACATCAAGGCCCTCAAGGCGGAGATCGACCTCTACTCGAAGTCGCCGTACCTGCGCGACGTCGTCTTCACCTCCGGCTACTTCGGTGGTGGCACCCCGACCACGCTGCGCGCCGAGGAACTCGACGACCTGCTGGGCTTCATGAAGCAGCGGCTGAACTTCAGCGACGACTGCTCCGTCACCATCGAGTCCACCCCCGTCGACGTCGACCAGCAGAAGCTGGACGTGCTGCTCAAGCACGGCGTCAGCCGGATGAGCCTGGGTGTGCAGACCTTCCACGACCCCATCCTGCGCTACCTCGGCCGGGCCCGGGCCCACACCGGTGAGTCCGCCACCCGCACCATCGAACTCATCGCCCGCAGCGGCCTGGAGAACCTCTGCATCGACTACATGATCGGCATGCCGGGCCAGACGCACGACCTGTGGGCCCAGGACATCCGCACCCTGATGGACCTGCCCGTCACCTCGTTCTCCGTCTACAACTACGCGGTGCTGCCGGGTTCCGAGGTCTTCTTCGCCCTGCAGTCCGGCGCCACGCCTCCGTGCCCGAGCACGCGGGAAGCGGACGAGATGTACCAGTACCTGCACACCACGCTCATGGACGCCGGCTACCTGGCCCTGACGTACAACGACTTCCTGGAGCCGATGCGCCCCGAGTGGGAGGCCGAGGGAGCGACGACCTACCCGGTCCTCCTCGACGGCTCCAAGCCGTACCGGGGCATGGAGACCGACACCTTCCGCCTCACCGACCACCTCTCCCAGGTCTGGGGCCGGTGCGGAGACATGGTGGCCATCGGCTCCGGCGCCTACGGCTACCTCAACAATCACATGTACCTCAACCAGCCCGACATCAACGCCTACATCGACACCTGCAACTCCGGCCGGCTGCCGGTGGTCATGGGCGCCTACACCGACGAGCACGAGCAGCGCTGCCGAAGCCTGGTCCTCGGACTGAAGCTGCTGCGGGTCAAGCGCTCGGTGTACCGCGAGCGGCACGGCGTCGACCCCTACGAGTACTTCAAGGACAAGGTCGACTCGCTCGTCGAGAAGGGGCTGCTGGTCGTCACCGACGAGGCGCTCCAGGTCACCTACCCCAAGGGCTGGTACTACATCGACAACATCTGCAAGACCTTCTACTCCGACCGCAACTACCGGCTGCCGCAGCCCACGTCGGCGAGCACCGAGATCCTCAACTGGCAGCTCGACCGCACCGACGGACGGAAAGGACTTCCCATTGTCCAGTCCTGAGACCACCGCCACCGCACCGGCCACCGCCACCGAGGTACCCGAGACGCCCGTACGGCGGCGCGCCCGTCGGCAGAAGATCTTCGACCTCGCCGAGCGGGTACCGCGCAAGGACACCTTCGACGATGTCGACGAGTGCCGTGCCTACGACCGGAACATCCGCACCTCGATGATCATCCCGATGCAGCACATGATGAAGCTCATCGGCCCCTACTGCACCGGGGGCAAGGACGTCCTGGAGGTGGGCTGCGCCAGCGGCCTGATCTCGCTCCGCCTCGCCGCCCAGCACCCGGACTCCCTGTTCACCGGGGTCGACAACAACGACGCCTTCCTGGAGGTGGCCCGGGAGAACACCATCTTCGCCAACCTGGTCGGCTACGGCGGCGACTTCGGCTGCGAGTGGGCCAGGCTGAGCAGGCTGCCCTACGAGGACGACTCCTTCGACGTCGTCTTCAGCTTCTGCGCCGTCGCCCGCTGGGACAAGCCGGAGCGGATCGTCGCCGAGTGCGCCCGGGTGTGCCGGCCGGGAGGCATCGTCGTCCTGTACGACCTGGCGCGGGACGCGGAGGAGGGCATGGTCTCCTTCGTGTTGCAGTACGCCGACGGCGACGCCGCCGAGTTCATGGACTCCCTGCGTGCCTCGTTCAGCGAGCCCGAGATGCGCCGGCTGCTGGCGGAACGCGGACTGGAGAGCTGGACGGTGGCCAAGGAGAACATCAACCTGATCACCTCCTCCCGTCCGCTGAACGTCGGCTACACCGTCGGCGAGCCCGGCATCTACAACAACGACACGGCATGATCCCCGGTACCCCGAGCAGGAGGGTGCGCGTCGGCCTGGTGCAGTTGTCCGTGGCCACCAACCGGCGGACGGAGAACCTGGCGCGTGCCGAGGGGCTGGTCGCCGCGGCGGCCGCCGACGGCTGCGAACTGGTCGTGCTGCCCGAGGCGTTCGCCACCGCGCTGAACCTGCCCAAGAGCCACGAGGTCGCCGAGCCGGTACCCGGCCCGGTCACCTCGTGGCTCGCCTCCCAGGCCGCCCGGCACGGCGTCTGGCTCGCCGCCGGAGTACTGGAGCGGGCGGGTGAGCACGTGCACAGTTCCGCCGTCCTCGTGGACGCTGCCGGCCGGATCCGGGACGTCTACCGGCGCAGCGTCGTCTACGACCTGGAAGCCCACTTCCTCACCGGGGAGGTGGGCGCCCGGGCCGTGGACACACCGTTCGGCCGCGTCGGCCTGGTCGTCGGCTACGACATCCAGTTCCCGGAGGTGCTGCGCACGCTGTTCGCCGACGGCGCGGAGATCATCCTCTGCCCGTCGATCCTGCTGCGGCCCTTCGCGGAGCCGGTGCGGCAGATGCTCCTCGCACGGGCCGCGGAGAACTGCGCGTACGTGCTCTTCGCCGCGGCGACCGGCGAGAACACCCTGGCCGGTCTCACCTACATGGGCCGCACGGCCGTCGTCCGCAGCCCGATGGCGATCGGCGCCTACTCGCGTGACTTCCGCAAGCAGACCCCGGTGCTCGCCGAGGCTGACCGCGAGGAGTGCGTGGTCGCGGCCGACCTGGACCTGCACGAGCTGCGCCGGATGCGCGACGCGGCCCCCTTCCTGGCCGATTTCCGACGCTGCGGGCTGAGCGAGGCCCTGGCGGACGCCACGTCCGCACCTCATCCGTCGGTCACGGACACCGTCCCGCCCCACCCCGCCCAGGCAGTTGGAGAGTCACGGTGAAGCCCACGACACGGCCCCGAGTGGCCCTGCTCCAGACCCTCTGGGACCTCGACCCCGAGGTGAACCTGCGCCGGGTCCTCGCCCTGCTGGACACCGTCGACGAGGCCGAACTGATCGTGCTGCCGGAGTTCTTCCTGGGACCGCCGTTCTACTTCCCCGGCCGGGCCCACCTGAAGGGCGTCATCGACCAGCCCGTGCCCGGACCCGTCTTCGACCGGCTCGCGGAGGCCGCCCGCCGCACCGGCGCGTACATCCTGTGCGGCACCGTCGTCGAGCGCGAGGGCGACCGGTACTACAACACGGCCGTCCTCCTGGACGACCGGGGCGAGGTGGTCGTCAAGGCCCGCAAGACCCACCGGTTCGCGGCCGAGATGGTCTCGGTGACCGCGTCCGACGAGTTCGCCGTGGTGGACACGCCCTTCGGGCGGGTCGGGATCTGCGTCTGCTCGGACTTCTGGATCCCCGAGGTGCCGCGCATGCTCGCGCTGCGCGGTGCCGAGATCATCGCCGTTCCCGGCGCGGCCCTGCGCGGCAACATCCAGATCACCCGCCCCTGCCTCCAGGCCAACTCCTCCTTCAACGTCTGTTACACGCTGCTGGCCAGCGCCGTGGGCGGGGTGACCGGGGAGCGGGCCGGACGTCAGGTGTCCATCGAGGTCGCGGGCCACAGCACGGTGGCCGCGCCGGAGGAACTGCTCGGGTCCCTCGAAGAGGAGGAGGCGGTGCTGCGGGCCGAGCTGGACATGGACCATCTGCGCGGCCTTCGCGAGGTCGACCTGTCCTTCCGGCGCAGCCTCTACTTCTGTCTGCACGGGCGGCGCCCCGAGTTGTACGGCCGGCTGCGCGAGCCCTACAGCGGCCATCAGGACCTGAAGTCCCTGCTCACCGAATACCTCACCAGGAGGTGACGCACATGATCTACCCGGCTCCCGCCGCCCTCCCCACCGGGGCGGAGCAGGAGAGGTATCTGAACTCCGTCCTCGGCTGGTTCGAGGACGCCGCCCGCACCACGCCCGACACCGCTCTGACCGGCTTCCTCGGACACCCGGTGGACCTGCGCACACTGCGCATCACCGGTTTGCACCATGTGGCGGTCTACGTCGGTGACTACGACCGGGAGGAGGACTTCGACCAGTGGCTGGCCCTCGTCGAGAAGTCTCCCGACACCGAGGACGTGCGGACCGGCCCCTCGCACATCGCCCCGCGCGAGTACGGCACCCCCGGCCACTGGATCAACTGCCGGGCGCACGGCCAGGAGCTGGAGCTGTTCACCTGCCGGGCCCGCGGCGGCTGGGCCGACCGGCCGGCCGGCCAGAAGAACGCGCTGATGTCACACTTCGGCCTGGCCGTCGACGCTCCCGACCACGTCCGGCCGCTGCTCGACTACCTGGCGACCTTCGACGGCGTGGAACTGCTGGCGTTCGCCCCCGAGGACGAACTCGGCCACACCTACGGGCATCTGCTGCGCCGTGACACGGACCGGGTGCTGGAACTGGTGCACCCCGGCGGCTCCTCCCCGGGGAGGTGAGCGGCCGTGACCGTCCAGCCGCCCGCGCGACTGCCCGACAACGCCGCGGGCAGGTTCTACGTCAACGAGGAGTGCACCGACTGCGACACCTGCCGGTGCATCGCCCCGGACTTCTTCGTCCGCAACGACGCCGCCGGATACACCTACCTCGCGGTGCAGCCGCTGACCGAGGACGACGAGGACGCCGTCTACGAAGCCATGGACTGCTGCCCGGCGGACGCCATCTGCGAGGAGGAGTGAGCGTGATCCGGATTCTGGGCATCGGCGGCAGCATGCGCCCCGGCTCGACCAGCCAGGTGCTGCTGCGCCGGGCCCTGGCCACCCTCGCCGCCGACGGATGCGAGACGGAGCTGCTCGACCTGCGCGCGCTGCAACTCCCTTTCTGCAACGGCGACAAGAAGGAGCCGTGGCCGCACTTCCCCGGCGTGCGGCGGCTCCGGGAGGCCGTACGGGCCGCGGACGGGGTGATCCTGGCGGGGCCCGAGTACCACGGCACGGTCGGCGGGGCGCTGAAGAACGCCATGGACCTGCTGGACTTCGAGCACATCGAGGGCAAGGCCCTGGGCGCGCTGGTCGCACTCGGCGGGCGCAGCAACTCCAACGCCCTCAACGATCTGCGTCTGATCGCCCGCTGGCTGCGCGCCTGGATGGTGCCCCAGCAGGTGGCGGTCCCCCAGGCGCGCCGGGCACTGATCGACGGCGAGCCGGTGGACGTGGAGGTGGCCGCGCGGGTGGACGAACTGGCGCGTGCGGTGGCCCGTGCGGCGGAGCTGCTACGCGTTCGCGACGACGAGGCCGTCACTCACGGATGACGGGCTGGCGCAGGATCGTGCGCAGTTCGCCGGGGGGCGCCGTCGAGGCCGGCACCAGGTAGATCTCGTGGTGCCGGCCCGCCGGCGCCAGACCCTGGGCGTCGAGATGCCGGTGAAGGGCCCGAATGGAGGCGGGCTCGTTCTCGATCGCGCCCTCGTGCAGCAGCTGGACGCACAGGCCCTCGTCCAGCGCGTGCTCGCGCAATCCGGCCGCGGCGGCCTCGGCCTCGGGTGTGTCGGCCTTGGTGCCCAGCTGCGCGCGGACCGCCTCCAGCCGGGCGGCGTCCACCGGCTCCGGCTGCCGCAGCAGCAGGGTCCAGCGCCAGCTGGTGCGGTCCTGCCACAGTTCGGGGTCGCCGCTCTCGAGGTGCAGCCGCTCGTCGGTGCTCCACCACAGGCCCTCGAGCGGGCACGGCCCAAAAGCCGTGCCGTCGGCGGGGGAAGTGTCCACGGCCACGGCCTGCGTCGCCATGGAGAGCGTGGCGGCGGCCGCCGCGAACCTCTCGGACCCCTGCGGGTCGCCCTCCCCGTCCACGGCCAGGTAGTGCAGCGGTGGCACCTCCACCAGCGCCGGTGTCGGCGTGGCTTCGTACAGCCTCGTGAACGGGTGGCCGGGACCGCGGTTGCTCATCGTACTTTTCCTCGCGACTTCGAAGATCTGACGCTGTGAAGAACGTCCCCGCGCCGCGAAGGACACGGCGGACACATTGACCACCCGGGTCAACGGACCAGATCCCGTACGTCCGGCCCTTGACCTCCGCGGCGAAGGGGACCCGGCACGCCTTCCCTCCCGACTGGCCCGCGATGAGTCTTTGCCCTGCCCGTGCCCCACCCGGGTCCGTGACCACCCCCCTGACGGAGGCGAAGATGGCAACGTTCGTTCTGGTCCCCGGTGCCTGGGCAGGCGGCTGGATCTGGCGCTCGGTGAGCGACCGGCTGCGCGACGCGGGGCACCGCGTGTACACCCCGACCCTCACCGGCCTCGGTGAACGCTCTCACCTCGGCGGCCCGCACATCGGCCCCGGCACCCATGTCGAGGATGTGGCGGGTGTCCTGACCTATGAGGGTCTGGAGGACGTGGTGCTGGTCGGGCACAGTTACGCCGCGGCCGTCCTGCCCGGCGTCGCCGACCGCTGCCGTGAGCGGCTGCGCGGCCTGGTGTACGTGGATGCCGCACCGCTGCCCTCGGGAATGGCGCCCGCGGAGCTCCTGCCCGCCGGCCTGCGCGAGACCTTCGCCGACTCCGTGGCGCGGGACGGTGACGGCTGGGCCCTGCCGGTACCGCACTGGGACGAGCTCACCCGCACCTTCGGCACCGTCGGCATCAGCGACGCCCAACGCGAGCTGATGACGCTCCTCCAGACCCCGCATCCCTGGTCCTGCTACACCCGCGGTGTGGTGCTGGAGCACGGCAACGACCCGGGCCTGCCGCAGACCCTGGTCTGCTGCGCGATGCCCCCGCAGCAGCGTGAGTTCTTCCGCGGCGATCACAGCCCACTGGCGGGTGACTGGACCTTCCGGGACCTGCCGACCGGGCACTGGCCGATGCTCTCCGACCCCGGCGGGCTGGCCGCCCTGCTGTCCCCGGCGGCGGAGGGCTGACCCGCCCCGTCCCGCGTGACGACGGCTCCACCACGACGGCGGGCTCCGGGTCCACGGCCCGGAGCCCGCCGGCGTACGTCCGCCCGACGGCCCGCCCGTCCGGTTCACCATCCCGGTCAACTACCGCAGGGTTCCGGCAGAAGTAAGTGACCTCCACGGATCCCCTTGCCGCCGGCCCGGCCTTCCCGACCGCGCCCGCTGGAAGACTCCGCCGCACGGGTCACCACGGCCCGTCACGCCCACCCGGACGAGAGGTGAGACGGTGGACACAGCCCCGCGGCACGACAGCGGCCCGCCCGCACTGGACCCGGCCTGGGAGTACGAGAGCCTGCGGCTGGACCGGCTGGCGGTGATGACGGACCCGGCGACGCGGGAGATCCTCGAGGCCCGCGCCCCGGAGAACCCCCGTGAGATCGTGGAGATCGGCGCCGGCTCCGGATCGGTCGCCCGCGCACTGGCGCGCCGTCATCCCGAGGCCCGGGTCTGGGCGACCGACATCGACCTGCGGCATCTGGACACCCAAGGGCTGCCCAACCTGGTCCCCGTGCGCCACGACGCGGGCAGTGACCCCGCCCCTGTGGCAGACGTCGACCTCATCCACTGCCGGTCCGTCATGATCTTCCTCGACGATCCGCACGCCGTACTGGAACGCCTCGTCGGCTGGCTCGCGCCCGGTGGCTGCATCGTCGTGGAGGAGCTCGCCGGATTCCCGCCGTACGACCCCACCACCGTCCTCGGCGGTGCCCTCGACGCCGTCTCCGCGGTGCTGCTCCGCGACGCGGGCGCGGACCCGCAGTGGGTGCGCGACCTCATGGCCGACCCGCCGGAGCCGCTCATCCGCCACGGACTGGTGGACTGCGGAGCCCAGATGCGGGTCTACCCCTTCCACGCCGGCAGCCCGGCGTCCGAGTTCTCCCGGCTGACGCTGCAACAGCTGCGGCCCCGGCTGCTGGGCCAGGGTCACCTCACCGAGGACCACCTCGACGCCGCGGTGGCCCTGCTGGGCGGCCACGATCTCGACGAACCCGCCAGCGCGGTGCTCAGCGTCTGGGGTCACCGACCCCGCTGAGTCACCGCCGGATGCCGAACCCGTTCCCCGCACCTGAACCGAAGGAGTGGACCACGATGACCGTCCAGGACCGGGGCCACGAGCAGAAGATGCTGACCACGTACCTCCTGCGGCCCGGCAGTTTCGACCAGGCCACCGACGTGCTGGAACGGCACTGGCCGACGCTGCGGCGCAAGGGCCTGGTCACCGGCGAGCCCTCCTGGATCGCCCAGGGAAGCGGCGACGACGGCCCGTTCGTCGTCGAACTGGTCACCTGGGGCGTGCCCGACGCCGTCGACCGGGCGTATCTCGATCCCGAAGTCAACTCGATCTGGCAGGAGATGTTCGCTCTCACCGAGAGCCGCGGCGCCCGGCCTCCCGTCGACTGGCCCGCCGTCACCCAGCTGGCCGGCGGACCGGCGCACACGGCCGCCGGGGGCACGGTCGTGCAGACCCTGACCGCCTACCAGGTCCGGGAAGGCCACACCGGCCGGCTGGCCGAGCTGCTGACCCGCTGCTGGGCGGCGCTGCGAGCGGCGGGCCTGCTCGCCCCCGGAGCCGAACCCCGGCTGTACGCGGGAGAGAACCCGCACGGCCCCTTCCTCGCCGAGCACCTCGCCTGGAGCGACCCGAGGGGCCCGGCGAAGGCCACCGCCGACACCGCCGTCGCCGAACTGTACGGACAGGCCGCGGCGCTGGCCGAGGAGCGCGGTGACCGGCCCGGCGTCGAGCAGTGCACCGTCCGGCCACTGCACTTCGGGTTCATGACGGAAACCCCGACTGGAGAAGACTCGTGACCTCACCCACCGACACCAACAGCAGGGCCGCGGGTATCAACCCGTGGGCCGCGCTCGGCATGCTCTGCCTCGGTGTCTTCATGACCCTGCTCGACGTGACGATCGTCAGCTCGGCCACGCCGAGCCTGATCGAGACGTTCGACGCCTCGATCGACCAGGCGGTGTGGGTCTTCAGCGCCTACATCATGGCCTTCGCCAGCACGCTGATCCTCTCCGGCCGCCTCGGTGACCTGTACGGGCCGCGGCGGACCTACCTGATCGGCCTCACCGTCTTCGTGGGCGCCTCGGTGCTGTGCGGCATGTCCCAGGCCCCCTGGCAGCTCATCGTCCTCCGGGCCGTGCAGGGCGTGGGCGGCGCGCTGGTCGTCCCTCAGCTCATGCCGATGATCACGACCCTGTTCCCGCCGCAGAAGTGGGGTGCCGCGTTCGGCTTCACGGGAGCGCTCTCCGGGCTCGCGGTACTCGCCGGCCCCCTGGTCGGCGGGGTGCTGGTCACCGGCGCCGGCTGGCGCTGGATCTTCTACGTCAACCTGCCCATCGGCCTGCTGACCTTCGCGCTCGTCATGCGCTATCTGCCCGACCCGCGGCCCGCCCGCCGTCAGCCCCTCGGCATCGGTTCCGTCCTGCTGATGCTCGGCGGCATCGGTGGTGTGGTGTTCGCGCTCGTCGAGGGCGAGCGGCTGAAGTGGTCGGGCACGGTGTGGGCGGTCCTGGCGGCCGGACTGGCCTTGTTCGCCGTCTTCCTCGCGGACCAGCGGCGCCGTCAGTCCGGCGTGCCGCTGGTGCCCTTCGCACTCTTCCGCATCCGCAACTTCACCCTCATGAACCTGATCGCCGTCACCGTCGGCTTCGGAGTGGTGGGTGCCTTCCTGCCACTGACGCTGTACCTTCAGTCCGTGCAGGGCCTGTCCGCTTCGAAGGCGGGTCTCGTCATCGCCGTCATGCCCCTGGTGTCGGTCCTGGCGGCCGGGGTGAGCGGACGCCTCATCGAGTCGACCGGGCCCAAGCGGATCCTCATCTGCGGCATGGTCTGCTTCTCGGCGGGCCTCGGACTGGTCGCCTGGCAGGCGACGCCGGACGCCTCGGTGTGGCAGCTCGCCGGACCGCTGGCACTGGCCGGCGTCGGCACCGGCTTCACCTTCGCGCCCATGTTCAGCGTCGGACTGCGCGATGTGCCGCCCGAGCGCAGCGGTGTGGCCTCCGGCACCGTCAACACGGTCCAGGAGTTGGGCGGGCTGCTCGCCAGCGCCACCATCGGCGTGGTGCTCCAGCTGCGCCTGGGTTCGGGGCAGAACATCGCCACTGGCCGGCCCGTCGAGGGCGGCGAGCGGTCCCCGGCGGCACTGGACGCCTTTCACGACACCCTCGCGGGCGCCATCCGTACGAGCCTGACCATTCAGATGTGCGTCCTCGCCGCCGGTGCCCTGTGCGCACTGGCGGTGCGGAACGCCGCGCCCGCCGTCCCGCCGCAGGCACAGCCTGCCGGGCAGCAGGAGCCGCGGCCGGCCGGGATCGACTGACGCGACGGCTCCCCCGACGCCGCGCAGCGACCGGCCCCGGCCCCGCTCCCACCGCGGAGCGGGGCCGGCACGTCCGTACCCCGCACGCCACGAATGGGGCGGCGCGACGACCGCCGTGCGGCACGGTCTAGCGGCGACGCACGAACCGTGCCCGCTCATCGGGCTCCAGGCGCTCGGTCGCGTAGCGCACGGTGATCCGCGGCAACTCGGGGGCGTGCCGGTCGAGGAAGCCCACCATCGCCCGCTCGTCACGGCGGCCGATCTCCCGGAGCATCCATCCCAGCGCCTTGTGAATGAGCGGCTCCGGATCCCGGCGGAGCGCGAGCACCAAGGTGAACGTCGGCTCGTAACGGTCGGCACGGATCAGCGCCAGCGTGGCCAGCACGGCGATCCGCCGCTCCCACAGGGAAGCCGACCCCGCCAGCCGGTCCAGGACCTCCAGCGACTCGTCCAGGAGCCACGGCCCCAGCACGACCGGTGCGGATCCGTCCACCAGATCCCAGTTGTCCACGCAGTCGGTGCGCGCCAGATAGAAGTCCACCAGCGACGTACGCTCCGCGCCCCGGGTGATTCGCACCTGCTCGGCCAGCACCAGCAGCCCCGCGAACCGTTCGTCGTGCACCCGGCTGCGCAGCAGCGCGTCCACCTCGTCAAGCGTCAACTCGCGGTATCCCCGCGCGAGTTTGCGCAGGACCGGAACCCGCACACCCAGCAGCTCGTCGTCGTCCGCGGGGCTGAGCACCCGCTCCTGCTGGGCACGCACCTGCGGTTCGGCCAGCTGCCGAAGCTCGGACCTCAACCGTTCGAGTGAGGAAGTCGTCATGCACCCGGACGCTAGCGCAGCGCCGCGTCGGCCCGCCCTGTCTCCCTGCCCGAACGCGGGCCTGGTCAAGTACCTGCCGCGCGTCGCCGTCCCCGTTGACCGTGGCGGCGAAGTCCAGCCGCCCACGCTTGCCGCCCGCGCGCGCGTCCGCCGACGCTGCCTGGAACACCGGCTCGCGGACCGGACGACGACGAGGAGAGATCCGACATGGCGAAAGAGACGTTCAAGGTGGTGGTCATCGGTGCGGGCCTGGCCGGGCTGACCCTCGCACAGGCCCTGCGCACCCGGGGCGTGGACGTGGAGGTCCACGAACGCGACACCGCACCTACCGACCGGTCCCAGGGGTACCGCATCCACATCAATCCGACCGGAACCAGGGCGCTGCGCGCCTGCCTGAGCGACGAGTTGTTCGAGCTGTTCCTGGACACCAGTGGCAGCGGTGGCCAAGGCCTGCGCTTCACCGACCACCTGCTGCGCCCACTGCTCAGCCTCGACGGACCGCACAGTGCGGACCCGCTGCTCAACCACCAGTCGGTGTGCCGGGTCACCCTGCGCCACCTGCTGCTGCGCGGTCTGGACGACGTGGTGCACTTCGGCCGGCACTACGAGCGGTACGAGGAACTCCGCAACGGGTCCGTCGTCGCCCACTTCGCCGACGGCTCCACGGCCCGCGGCGACGTCCTCGTCGGCGCGGACGGCTGCCGCTCGCGGGTGCGCACCCAGCGCCTGCCGCAGGCGCGGGTCATGGAGACCGGGGCCATCGGCGTGGCCGGAAAGCTCCCCCTCGACGAGGAGCTGCGCAGCTGGATCCACGCGCCGCTGCTGGCCTCGGCCCACATCGTCATGGGCCCGCACGGCGCCCGCATGTTCGCCGCCACCCACGAGTACCGCAACCGGCCCAGCAAGGCCCTGGACCTGGGAACGGCCGGTACCGGCGGGCTGCTCTTCGACACGGACACCGACTACCTGATGTGGGCCGTCACGGCCAGTCCCGAGCGCTTCGCCCTGCCCGCCGACACCTCGCTGAGCACCCCGCGCCAGCTCGGTCAGGCGGTGCTGCGCCTGGTCGACGGCTGGCACCCGGTGATCCGGCGCGCCGTCGCCGACGCCGATCCGGAGACGCTCACCGGGCTCCCCGTCCGCAGCGCCGTGGCCGTGCCCGACTGGGCCCCCTCCCGGGTGACCCTGATCGGAGACGCCGCCCACTGCGCGACCCCCCTCGGTGGAATGGGGGGCAACATGGCGTTGCGCGACGCCGAGCTGCTGTACGTCGCGCTCGTGGAGGCGGCCCGCGGAATCCGCCCCGTGGCTGAGGGCATCGGCAGGTACGAGACGGCGATGCGCGCCTACGCCGCGGATGCCGTGCTGAAGTCCAGGAAGAACCTGGACCGTTCCCTCACCGAGAACCGGATGAGCCGGGCCGTGACCCGGGCAACCTTCCGGATGATCGACCGCATCCCGTCGGTGAAGCGGCGCATGGCCGCCGAGGCCGGTGGCTGACGACTCAGCCCGTCGGACCTGACCCCGGCGGCACCGGCCGAAGGGGAAGGCTCACCCATGCCGTGGTCCTGGCCTCGGGCAGGAACCACGGCATCCGCTCGTACTCCACCAGATACGGGACCGGCGGGTGGGTCCCGTCGTACAGCCCCAGCATCACCGCACTCACGGCAAGGTGCATGAAGGTGTACGGAATCAGGTGCACCGGCCCGCAATGCGTGATCCGCAGCCGCCGTTGCGCGGGGATGACCTGGAGCCCGATGCCGTCCGAGGGCACGAACGCCTCGGGCACGGCCGTTCCGACATCGAAGCGGATGGAACCGTCCCGGTAGAACTCCGGGTCGTCATGGGTGATCTCCAGCGGCTGCTGTTCGTCCGGCTCGTAGCCGTGCACCTCCAGCCAGTCGCGCAGCTGTTGCCACCTGCCCGCCAACGACGCGTGCGTGCCGAAGTGCCGCAGAAACGCCACCAGCCGGCCCGGGCTGTCCACCTCCATCAGCTCCGAGCAACCGGGCCCGGACTCCAGCCACGGCCCGGTCGGCTCGCGCCGCCGCAACTCGGCGGGCGTACTGCCGAACGCCTCCCGGACGGCCCGCGTGAAGGGGGCGTGCGCCGAATACCCGCAGCGCGCCGCCACCTCGTACACCGGCCAGTCGGTGAACACCAGCCGGTAGACAGCGATCTCAAGACGGTACCGGCGCACATATCGCTGGACCGATTCCCCGGTGGTGTCCCGGAAGATCTTGCGGAAGTAGTGCGGCGCCGTGTGCACCTGACGTGCGATGACGTCGACGTCTACACCGGGAGAGGCGTCGCGCAGCGCGGTGACGATATGCGGTATGGCTGAAAGGACCCGGCTGTCATGAAGTGCCGCGGTGGTGGAACGCATCGCGCCGCGCGCCGCAGAGCCTTTCTGGGCGGATTCCTGCACTGGAGCCCCCGTATCCTGCAGGCAGGCGTCGCCTCGAAGGTGAGACGGCGCAAAGTGTACGCATCGAACGAATGGGCATCGATCTCCTGAGTGGTGAAATCTTGCCACAGCACAGCGCTCGGTCAAGGCGCTTGGTGGCCAACATGGACCATCCGGAGTCGTTCAATACCAAACAGAAGAGTGTTTAGTCAGATGCGCTGCGCGAACAGCAGGAAACCATTCACGTATAAAAGATCAGTGAATTCAGGAGCTGAAGCCGCTTCTGCCCGGGGACTACGGTTGGTCGGGTATCCGTTGAAAACGGAGCACGGAGGCGAGGCGCGAGTGAAGCAAACGGTCTTCAGACGGCTGTGCGAGGAGCGTCAGTGGGCTCGTCCAGAGGTGTTTCTCAAGGTGTACGCCAGGGTCGCCGCCGGCCTCGGAGAGTCCGCGCAGGTGACGGCGCGGCAGTTTCACCGGCGGCGGCAGCCTGACCCACCGTGCCCAGGGCTGTCGAGACAGCGGGTGCTGGAAGAGATGTTCGGAATGCCACTGGAACGGCTCGGCTTCACCCTTCCCCCGCACCGCCGCCGCTCGACGGCGGACCTGCCCGCGTGTCCGACGTCTCCGCTGTCTCCGCTGTCTCCGTCGCCGATGGTCGGCTGCTGTCAGCTCAGGCCGGTGTCGCCGGGAGCCCGCGCGAACCGCACGACGCCGCGGGCGGAGGGCTGCGGTTCGCCGTGCTGGGTCCAGTCCGCATCTGGCGTGGTGAGCGGAAGCTCGCGGCCCTCAGCGACGCGGTGTGGGGTGACGTGCCACCGCCCGAAGTGATCGCCGGATTGCGCACCTACGCCTTCCGGCTGCGCCGGAAGCTGGGGCCTGGCGTGCTGGTTTCGGAAGCCGGGGGTTACGCGCTCCGAGCGGGATCGAAGGCGCTGGATCTCGAGGTGTGCGAGGGGTACGAGGCGCGAGCGAAGCGCGCCCGGGCGGAAGGGGATCCGTCTGAAGCGCGGAGACTGCTGCACATGGCGCTGGTGCTGTGGGATGGGCAAGCGCTGGCCGGGGTCCCCGGCCGACTGCGGGAGCGGCTGCGCATCATGCTGATGCTGGCGCTCTGTCGCAGCGGCCGGCAGGCCGAAGCGCTGGGTGTCTACACCGACACCCGCCGCCTGCTCGCCGACGAACTCGGTGTGGACCCGGACTCGGGACTCGCCCAGATGCATCAGCGCATCCTGCGCGCCGACCCCACCCTCACCCTCCAGGCACGCCCGTCCGATGCGGAAGCCCCGCACATTTCCGTACCGCGCCCGGCCCAGCTTCCAGCGGCAATGGCAGTCTCCGCGGTACGGGGACTGGGAGGGGCGGGCAAAACAGCTTTGGCCGTACACGTTGCTCATTCGGTACGGGAAAGCTTCCCCGACGGGCAGCTGTTCGTGGATCTCCTCGGCCAACGTTCCCGCCCGGCCGACCCCGCGGCCGTACTGGGCGTGTTCTTGCGCGCCCTGGGAACCCCCTCCGCCGACCTCCCGGAGGGATTGCACGAGCGGGCGGCGTTGTACCGCTCAGTCCTCGCCGACCGCCGCGTCCTGGTTCTGCTCGACAACGCCCATGACACGACACAGGTACGCCCCTGCTGCCCGGTGCCCCCGGTTGCGCCACCCTGATCACCAGCCGCACCTCCATGGTCGGCCTCGACGGCGTCCACTCGGTCGACCTGAACATCATGGACCCATCAGAGGCCATGGCCCTGTTCACCTGCATCATCGGCGAAGAGCGGGCTGCCACCGAGCCAATCGGTACAGAAAGCCGCTCACATCGCCGGAGTGCCCGGAGCGGAAGGCCGGGCGTACCTTGCCCTCGCAGGCTTGTTTCCTCATGACAGAGGACAGCAACAAGCCGACGACGATGCCCGCCAGGCCAGCGTCCTCGCAGCCACGGCAGAAGACTCACTCGCCACCTGCCGTGCCTCGAATATAAGCAACATTATCGCGAGCTTTGAAAAACGGCACGAAGATGCCGAAGCACACTTCCGTGAGGCACTTAAGGGTTTCCGCGCCGACAACAATCTCTCCGGAGCGGCCAGCGCCCTGTCCAACCTCTCCCGTGTACACGCTGCCACAGGTCGCGTTGACAGCGCGATCGAACTGGGCCCGCGCATGCTGGCGCAAGGCACTAACGGTGGAACTCCGAGATGACCGAAGAGAGGAAATACGAAAACTTCTACAATCCCGCGACCACTGAGCCCCTGAAGCTCAGCGAGCCCACCCCGCATGCGGGGTGGGCTATCGGGACCCAGGTACGACGACGGGCTCCCCCGCACGACCGAAGGCCGGCGAATCACCCGACGTCGAGTCAACGGCCCCTGCTCGGCCAGTACCCGGTCTGACGTGCGGTCAGGACTGGTCCAGGGCCCGTTCGATCGCGCGGCGGGCCCGGCCCGCGGCCGCCCGGTCGCGCTGGAGCTGCATGGCCGCGTTCAGCGCCAGCCCGGCGGCGAGGATCTCGAACAGCGCCTGGTCGATGTCGAACCCGACGGGTAGCTCGCCGTTCTCCACCGCCGCGACCAAATCCGCCCGCAGCTGTTCCCGCCAGCGCGACCACACCTCGGCCACCGCGTCGCGGACCCGGCCGGGGCGGCCGTCGTACTCGCTGAGCGCCGCGGTCATCAGGCAGCCGCCCGGCAGCAGTGGCGCTTCCAGGTAACCCACCGAGTTGGCGCACACCGCGCGCAGCCGCCGCAGGCCCGGCGGTTCGGCCAGTGCGGGCTCGACCACCCGGTGCCAGAAGTCCACGAACGCCTTGTCCAGCGTGGAGATCTGAAGCGTCTCCTTGGTGCCGAAGTGCTTGTGCACCCCGGACTTGCTCATCTCCAGCTCCTCGGCGAGCCGGCCGATGGTGATGCCCTCCAGCCCCTCCTCGGAGGCGATCTCGGCGGCACGGCCGAGGATCCGGCCCCTGGTGGCCTGCGCTTCGGCCGCTGAGCGTCGTGGTGACATGCGACAAGGATAGCGTACGCACGTTCGCTATTGCTTTGGCGAACGACCGTACGCTAAATTCCGTGGCAACCAGGCACCCACCGGGACGAAGGAGAGCGAGATGCGGGTACGACGACTGGGCTGGGCCGGAGTGGAGATCGAGGCAGGCGGCGAGCGGCTGGTGATCGACTACGTGCGGGACCTCTCACCGCTGTTCACGGGGTGGAAGCCCGGCGAGGGGCTGGTGGCGCCGAGCGGGAAGGCCACCGCCGCACTCGTCACCCACTTGCACCGGGACCACACCGACGCGTCCGCGCTCGCGGACGCGCTGACGCCCCGGGCGCCGGTGCTGCGGCCGGCGCCCGGTCACGGCGACGACGTCGACAACGTGACGACGCTGCTGGCCGAGCGCGAGCTGACCCTGCACCGGCTGGCCCCCGAGATGGTGGATGCCTGGTCCACCCGCGAAGTCGGGCCGTTCCGCGTCACCGCGGTCCCCTCCGTCGACGGGCTGGGCGACCCGCAGCTGAACTGGGTGGTACAGGCCGACGGGCAGCGGGTCTTCCACGGCGGCGACACGATGTTCCACGGCTACTGGTGGCTCATGGCACGCCGGTTCAGCCCGTTCGACGCGGTGTTCCTGCCCGCCAACGGCGCGGTGGTCGACGCGCCGCACCTACAGCCGCCGAGCCCGCTGCCCGCCGCGATGGACCCCAGGCAGGCCGCCGCGGCCGCGGAGATCCTCGACGCCCGGTACGCAGTGCCGATCCACTACGAGACGGAACAGCCGGACAAGATCGCGGGCTACGTCGAGGTCTCCGACCCGGAGAACGAGTTCCGCGCGCACGCCGGACGGCGCGCGCACGTGCTGGCCGTCGGGGAATGGCTGGACCTCGCCACATGACCGGAACTCCACCGTGCCAACAGGATCAGGCGGCAACAGGATATGAGTCCGACGCGCACGAAGGAGACCACGACCTCCGGTGCTCCCGCCGGTCCCCTCAGCGCCCTGGCGGGGGCCTCAGTCGCTGTGGGTGACCGGCTCGGGAGCGGCGTCGAGCGCATCGAGCACTGCGTCGCCGTTCGCCCTCGCCCACTCGGTCAGCATGTGGATCGGATCGATCAGCGTCGCCCCGAGCGGGGTGAGCTCGTACTCGACGCGGGGCGGCACCTCGGCGTAGGCGTGGCGGCGGATGAGTCCGTGCGCCTGGAGCCGTCGGAGCGTCTGCGTGAGCACCTTGCGGGAGATGCCGCCGATGATCTCGATCAGCTCGCCATGGCGCACCGGGCCCTTGCTGAGGCCGTAGAGCACGACCGCCGTCCATTTGTCGGCGATGAGCTCGACCGTCAGACGCGCCGGACAGTCGGAGAGGAAGGGATCACCGGGACCGAAACCGCTCATGGCGCCAAAGGTACCTGCTGGTTCCTATCGGAAACCTAGCCTGGGTTCTCTCCCCTTCCAAAACCAGGAGAGTCATGCGAGTCATCACCCAGCAGACGCTCGGCGGTCCCGAGGTGCTCACCATCGTGGACGCGCCCGAGCCCCAGCCCCTTCCGACCGAGGTTCTCGTCCGGGTCAAGGCGATCGGGCTGAACCCGTTGGAGGCGCTCCTGCGCGCCGGCGCGTTTCCCCCGCTGCTCGGCCGGCCGCCGTTCATCCTCGGCTGGGACATCAGCGGCGTGGTCGAGGAGGGGGCGCTGACATATCGGTTCAGGCCCGGCGACGAGGTGTTCGGGATGCCGCTGTTCCCGCGGGCGGCGAGCGCGTACGCCGAGGTCGTGTCGGCGCCGGCGTTGCACCTGGCACGCAAGCCGGCGTCGCTCTCGCACGTCGAGGCGTCGGCGCTGCCGGTCGTCGGGCTGACGGCGTGGCAGGGCCTCGTCGACCTCGGCGGTGTGGCCGAGGGCGACCGCGTCCTGGTCCACGGCGGTGGTGGCGGGGTCGGCCACGTCGCGATCCAGATCGCGAAAGCGCTCGGCGCGCATGTGATCGCGACCGCCGGCGGGAGCAAGCGGAAGTTCGTCGAGGGGCTCGGCGCCGACGAGGTGATCGACTACACGGCGGTCGACTTCACCGAGGCGGTGCGCGACATCGACGTCGTGCTCGACACGATCGGCAGCGACACCGTCGAGCGGTCGCTCGAAGTGCTCCGCCCGGGCGGTCACCTGGTGACGGCGGTCGCGGAGGAGGATTCGGAGCTCACCGCCAAGTACGAGGCGGCCGGCATGCACTTCAGCCGCATCGCGGTCGACCCCGATCCGGTCGCCCTTCGAGGTCTCGTCGAACTCGTCGAACAGGGCAGGCTCCGGGTCCACGTGCAGGAGACGTTCCCGTTCGAGCGCGTCGCCGACGCGCACCGGCTGCTCGACGGCGGTCACCTCCAGGGCAAGCTCGTCCTCACCGTCTGACCCCGTCGTGGGGCCTCGTGTGAGCGAGGTTCCACTGATGTCCGCCGTCCCGTTCCAGGAGATCGCGGACTCCTGCGACGATCCCGAGACCAAGCTGAGACGGGGGACGGCTCGGCCCTTGTCCGGATGACCGTGACAGCGGTCATGATCAACGGCCACGGTACAGCCCACGGCGGTTTCATCTTCGCGCTCGCCGACACGGCATTCGCCTGCGCCTGCAACAGCCACGGCCCCGTCACCGTCGCGGCAGGTACGGATGCCGCGAGCGCGGGCGCCGGCAGGGGGCGCGCACCGTCTTGAGATGCGGCGTGGGATGAACGACGGACCGCGCTTTACGTCAATGATCTGACTTAGCGACTCGACGTACGGAGAGCTACTTCCGGTGACCCTTCGTCACGCCTACCGTGTTCAGGGAGCACGTCATCGGGGGCGTCATGGGGCGGGCTGGACCATCGGCCGCACGGCTGTCAGCGTTCGTCTTTCTGCTGGGGTTTCTGCTGGGGTTTCTGCTGGTCACTCCGGCGAGAGCGGACGAAAACGCGCGGCTGGACGTGACGCCGCGCCGGGCGGCCGAGGGATCATACGGGGTCCTGAGCCTGTCGCACGCACCCGAGGCATGCGGGAGAGGCGGAGACGGGTTCCTGGCACCGGCGTCCGTCCGCCTGCTCTGGGAGGGCGTGTCGAGCGGGAGCAGCGGCACACGGGACGCCTGGCCGTCGTACCGCGTCAGTGGCGACTCGTTCCTCGTCGGTTTTCAGTATCCGAACGTCTCGGACGGCGACCGGGGCGGATCGCACACCGTGGTCGTGGAATGCCGGTCTGCCGACGGCAAGTCCTGGACGAGGGCCGGGACCACCACGCTCGACCTCGAAAGGCTCGGCCAGGACGCGCCCAGTTACCACTTCGGCGGCGGGCCCGGAATCCAGATCAGCGAGGGAGCGGGGTCGGAGGCCGAGAGACGTCGGACGATCCGGGTCGAGAACGCCGCCCATGAATGCCCCGGCGGTCAGGTCCGGCTGGATGGCCGCGCACTGGCGACCACGCTGACCTCAGAGGGAGGGCTGGGGTACGTCACAGCCGAGTTCACCGTCCCCGCGAACACCCGGCAGGGGCGACACCAGATCGCGCTCGACTGCCCGCAGGGCACGTTGATCAGCTACCCGATCGCCGTCAGCAGGACGGCAGTCCCCGCCGATGCTCCACCGCCCGCCGCCAACACGTCGCCGGTGTTCTCGGCGATCCCCAAGCCCTCCGAGGTGCCGTGGGGGCTGCGCAGCGTGGCCACAACGCTGGTGGTGGCCTCCGCACTGATCCTGCTGATCGGCTTCCCGGCCGACATCGTGAACAAGACGATCGAGGAGAACCGGCAGGAGATCGAAGGCTGGTTCCGCCCTTGGACGGCGTGGATGCGCCGCCGACGAGCGCGGATGGGCGCCCTGCGCATCGGCGGGCGGACTCTCAGCGCTCTGTGGGCGTCACCCAGGCGGCAGTTCTGCTGGTTCGCACTGGCCGCCGCACTGCTGACCACCCTGATCGATCCCGCTATCGGCATCCGCGGCGACACGATGATGCTCTTCTTCGGCCTCCTGGTGGCCTTCCCGGTGACCACCCTGGTCTACGCGGCGGTGGTGGAGTCCTTCGCACGGCGCTTCTCGGCCGGTGTGGCCGGCGCCTTGTCCGTCCTGCCGTTGGGACTCGCCCTGGCCGCGTTCTGCACACTGCTGTCGGTGGTGGCCGGATTCGTGCCGGGCTATGTCTTCGGCCTCATCGCCGGATACGCCACGGCCGACGGGGCCAGGCGTCAGCTGTCGGACGCGGACGAAGGGCGCAGCGTGCTCGCGGGAACGCTCTGCCTGCTCGCTGTCGCGCTGCTGGCCTGGGTCGCCCTGGAGCGTACGCATGACGGGACCTGGCTGCCCGTGCGGATGCTGGACGCCGTGCTGTCCGCGGTCTTCTTGCTGAGCGTGCAGACTCTCGTCTTCGGGCTGATACCGCTGCACATGATGGACGGGCGACGCCTGCTGGCCTGGAGCCGTCCCGCCTGGCTGGGCGTCTACGCGGTAGCGGTGATCTGCTTCGTGCACCTGCTGGTACTGAACCGGCGGGACGTGCTGAGGCAGGGCACCGCGCCCGCGTTCGCGTCCACACTCGCGCTGTTCATCGGCTTCGGCGCGCTGTCGCTGGCCTTTTGGGCCTACTTCCGCTACCGCCCGCCGCAACCCGCCCCGGCCGATCCGCCGGCTCCTCCCGCCCCGCCGGCCCCGCCCGCCGTCACCGGGAGCCAACCGTAGGCCTGTCGCGTACCCGGGCGCACAACTCAGCCGGAGGAACAGATGGCAGACAGCAGTGCGGGGGCACCGCCCCCGCACCCTGAAGGACGTCGCGGACTGCTCGTCGTCCTGGCTCTGGTGGTCGTCTTCGTGATGATCCTCATCCTTGCCCGATGCGCCGCCTCGGGCAGCGGACCGACCTCCGCGTCGTCGACGGGCCCGTCCACCGCGACCGCGCCGCAGTCGAATGACGGCTCCGCGTCCCGTGCGGCCGCGACGAAGTCAGGCGGCAGCTCATCTCCCGCCGCGACCCCGACGACCTCGCGTCCCGACGCACCCACCGGCGCATCATCGGCACCGCCCACGAAGGTGGCATCCTCCGCACCGCCCACGGTCAGCACGGAACCGAAGCGCCCCGATACCGTTTACATACAAGTGATGATGACGACCAAGTTCGCAGTGTCCGTGACCAACGACCGTAATGCGGAGCAGTGTTCGCAGGAACTCGATGCGGTGCCCAGCCCGGAGAATGCCTGGTGCACCCTGCCTCTGCCCGCCGGTGACAGTGTCCGGCTCACAGGTGTGCTCAGCGGCACACCCTCCGGGGTCGTCAACCGGGAGCCGGAGCGGGAGCCCGCCTGGTACGGCTGCCAGGAGGGGGACGGCTCGCCGACCTGCACCCTGGACCTTGCCAGCGGCCACTGGGTATGCCTGGCCAGCCATGATGTGTCCGAGCCCGCCGCATCCCTCTGCGAGGGGTATCGCGACTCGGGCCTTCTGGCCCCCGTGCCGCCCGGATCCTCAGCACCTCCCAGCGGCGCCAGGCCACCAGGCTCATGACTGTCCGGGCGGGGTGAGCACCGGAGGGCCGTGGCCCGTGAGGTCAGCCGGCCGGGAGCGTCAGCAGCATCTGGACGAACTCCTCATAGGTCTCCGCCCGTTGGTAGCCGGTCATCACCCGCTGCTCGGCCTTGCGCAGCTGCTGCTCGATATCCGGGCACTTCAGCAGCGTCCGGCGCAGGTAGCGCCCGCCGATCCAGCGGCTGAGGTCCTTGCCCGCGGCCGCCACGTCGCTGAACCTCGGGAACGACTGATCGGCCAGGATCACCGCCAGCGCCTGGCCGGCCTCGGCGAACTCCTCCAGCCCTGGCAGCTCCTTGCTGTGCGGCACCGCCCTGATCCGGTCGTAGTCGCGGCTGACCGCCTCGATCCGGGCGATCTCGCGCGGATCGACCCTGGCCCCCTGGTACAGCGACCGGCAGAACGCCCAGCTCTGCTCCATGCCGATGCTCTCGTACAGGATGGTCTTGCCCGCCGCCAACGCCTCCGACGTGCCCTGGTTGCCGGTCGTCATCATCACTGGCTCACTGGCCCTGACCAGCTTCAGCAGGTCGGCGTGGCCGGTGCGGGCGGTGACACGAGATGCAGCCGCTTACCGCCCTCCAGACCGGTCTCGAAGGAGAACCGGACCATGGGGCTCTCGGCCGGGAACTCCGTCAGCTCCACACGGCCCACCCCGCGCTCGGCGAGGTAGCCGCGCAACGGCTCCTCGGTCAGCCCCTCCACCAGCCAGGTCCGGTTCAGCGCGAACTTGGGGTTCCAGAACTCCGGGCAGATCCGCACCACATGGACGTCGTGCTTACCGGCCTTCTCGAACTCCGCCAGGACCAGAGCGAAGCGGCAGGCGCTCTTGTTGGTGTACGAGAAGTACAGCCGCGACCGCGCGTCGTCGGCGTACCTCTTCAGATTCTCGTCGAGGTTCTCCGCCTCGTCCTCCGGGAAGAGCGCGGCCAGCAGCGGGACCTGCTTCTCCTGCTGCCCCAGGCGGATGGACTTGGGGAAGCGCGCGCACACCTCGTGCGTATACGGGTTCACCTCCTGCTGTCGCAGATGGGCCCGCGGTTCGGTGCGCTGCTGGAGCAGGGTCTCGCGGGCCTGCTCCATGTTCTCCTTGTACCGGTCCCACGCTAGTTGCATGCCGCTCCCTGTGATTCGCCGGCTCCCGGGCGGGTCCGCTGCCGCGGAACGCGTGCGCGGTCGACGGAACGGCCGCTGCCGTGGGCATGCCAGCGGGCGATGTGTGGAGAAATGTCCCAAACCTTACACGGTCGGTACGCACGTGGCCCTCATCTCGGATGCGCGTTTGCCGCACTCCCGATCGGCAAGGGCGCGCCAGAGCATCTGAGACGTCCGTGGCCCACCGGAAATAGTGTGTTTCCGAAGCGCACATCCCCGAGCACGATCGCACTTCGTACGTCCGGCGTACCTCCAGACCGAGGTGTGCGCGCCGTTGCGGGAGGCGTCGTATCTGGTCAACATGACGGGTCAGGGAGACTCCTGCCCCGCCCCGGCTGCATCGAGGCGCAAGTGGAGGAAGTGATGTGTGAGTGAACCACCACCGTGTGCGGCACGGTCTTGCCCACCCCGAAGTCCACGGTCGGTTCCGCTTCGTCGTTGCCTTTCGTGAGCAAGGGAGTGTGCCATGGCTGTGCTGTGCCGCCCGGCGGTGTGGGTACCGGAGAACACCATCTCGATGGAGGAGACGCTGGCGCTGGCGCGCCGGCTGCACGCCGGACACGAGAGGCTTCCGCTGGTCCTGCGGATGATCAGGAACACCGGGGTGGCGAAGCGGCATCTGGTCCAGCCGCTGGCCGTCACTCTGACGCATCCGGGATTCGAGGCCCGTAACCGCTTCTATGTGCGCGAGGCCCGTGCCCGCGTCCCGGACGTGGTCAGGGAGGCGCTGTCCTCGGCGGAGGTGACGGCGCGGGACATCGACACGATCGTGTTCGTCTCGTGCACCGGTTTCACGATGCCACCCCTGACCTCCTGGATGATCAACGAACTGGGTTTCCGCCCCAACACCCGGCAGATCCCCATCGCGCAGCTGGGCTGCGCGGCCGGCGGGGCGGCCGTCAACCGGGCGCATGACTTCTGCCGCGCCTACCCGGGATCCAACGTACTGATCGTGGCGTGTGAGTTCTGCTCGCTGTGCTACCAGCCGGACGACCTCGACGTCGGTTCGCTGCTGTCCGACGGGTTGTTCGGGGACGCGATCGCCGCGGCGGTCATGCGCGGCAGCGGCGGGGAGGGGATGGAGCTGGTGGGCAACGCCTCGCATCTGGTGCCGGGCACCGAGGACTGGATCGCGTACGAGGTGAAGGCCACCGGATTCCACTTCCGGCTGGACAAACGGGTCCCGGGCACCATGAACGTGATCGCGCCCGCACTGGACACGCTCGCCGAAGCGCATGGATGGGACGCCACGGACCTGGACTTCTACATCATCCACGCCGGCGGACCGCGCATCCTGGACGATCTGTGCGGCTATCTGAAGGTGCCACCGAACGCCTTCAGGCACAGCCGCGCCACGCTCACCGAGTACGGCAACATCGCCTCGGCCGTCGTCTTCGAGGCACTGCGCCGCCAGTTCGCCGAGGGGCTGCCCCCGGGGGCCCGCGGCCTGCTCGCCGGGTTCGGGCCCGGGATCACCGCCGAATCCTCCCTCGGCACCTGGGTGCACTCCGACCGGGTACGGTCCGGCCGCCGAACGGGCAACGTCGACGCCTTGCCGGTGCAGCTTCCCGCCCCTCCCGAGCCCGACCTGCACAGTGAAACCCCATCCCCGCACAAGCCCAAGAATCGAGGATCCGCGTGACCGCGTCCGTTCCGCCTGCGCCCAGGACCGGGGCCACCCTCTCCCTGGGCGGTGACCTGACGGTCAACCGGCTCGGCTACGGTGCCATGCACCTGACCGGGCCCGGCGTCTGGGGCCCGCCCGAGGACCCGGACGAGGCCGTCCGCCTGCTGCGCCGCGCCGTGGACGACCTCGGCGTCGACTTCATCGACACCGCCGACTCCTACGGCCCCGGCTACAACGAGGAACTCATCCGGAAGGCCCTGCACCCCTACCCGGACCATCTGGTGATCGCCACCAAGGGCGGCATGCTGCGCACCGGCCCCGACGACTGGGTGCGGGCCGAGGGCCGCAACCCCTACATCGTCGCCCTGGGCAGACCCGAGTATCTGCGCCAGCAGGTCGAGCTCAGCCTGCACCGCCTCGGCCTGGAGCGCATCGACCTCTACCAACTGCACCGCATCGACCCCCTGGTACCGCTCGAGGACCAGCTCGGCATGCTCGCCGAGCTGCGCGAGCAGGGCAAGATCCGCCATATCGGTCTGTCCGGCCAGCCCGAGGTCACCGTCGACCAGCTCGAACAGGCCGCCGAGATCGTGGACATCGTGGCGGTGGAGAACCTCTACAACATCGCCGACCGGTCCGGCGAGCCGATCCTCCGATACGCCGAAGAGCGCGGCATGGCCTTCATCCCGTGGTTCCCACTCGGCCACGGCGACCTGGTCGGCCCCGGTGGCGTCCTCACCAAGGCCGCCCAACGGTACGGGGTCACCGGAGCCCAGCTGGGGCTGGCCTGGCTGCTGCGCCACGCGTCCAACACCCTCCTCATCCCCGGCACCACATCGGTGACCCACTTGGAGGAGAACCTCCGGGCCGACGAGGTCCGGCTCACCGACAGCCAGTGGGAGGAGATCGAAGCACTCTGCGCCACGGTCACCCCGTGGCGGCCCAAGCCGGTGCGGAAGCACCGGGGAGGGGCACGATGACCCGCGTCCCCAAGGGGGCCGAGCATCCGCACACCGAGATCCTGCGCACCATCTACCGGGATCTGACCAGACTCACCGACTTCGCCGCGGACGACATCGTGCTGCACCGTGCGGACCGGACCGCTGAAGACCCCCGGGTACGCCGTGGTATCAGAGCCGTCCGCGCCCATGAGCAGGCGCTCCTCCGCATGACCGAATACACGCTGGTCATGGACGTGGAGCAGATCACGGCCAACGACCACTTCGGCACCGTTCTCGGGGTGCTGCGGGCCGAACGTCCCCGCGAGATCTCCGTGCCGTTCTGCGGTCTGTGGCGGTTCGTCGACGGCCGGATCGCCGAGCACTGGGAGAACGCCTCCTGTGGACCGGCCGAACTGCGGCGCCTGTTCACCCCGCCCCCTTCGTACTGGCCTCTGGCCGACGCCGGCTGACCCGGACGATCCGGCTCAATGGGGGCCCAGACCGACGGAGCCCTCATGCACACCTCCGACCGCGCCACCACACCCACACGGGAAGCCCGGGTCATGGCCTTCCTCGGCAGCCATGACCTGGTCGGCATACCGGCCGGCGAACCGAACCTGACGGTACGGGAACTGCTCATCGCGGTGCACCGGGTCAGCGTCGCGCACCCTGCCCTGCCGTGCGCGCCGCCGCCGGAGCAGGCGACCCTGCGGTGCGCCCCCGGACCGGCGGAGCCATCGTGGAGGGACCGGTCCGCCGTGCCGCCCGGCCCGGCCACGTACAACCGGTACGGGCGCGGCGGGCCCCGCACACGCAGCGCGCACTCGCCGATCGTGAACTGAACGCGGCTGAAGGCCGGTCTCGTACGAGCCGGAGCACCACATTGCGCCATGTCTCGCCCCTCGCTTTCCGGACAGCCCACCGGTTCGCCTCCCACCGAACCTGAACCAGCACGGCCACAGCAATGGGAATCTCTTTACCATGGCGGGAATCCCTTTTACCGCCCGCAGGGAACCAACGCGGACAGCCGGGTCGGAGCCGGCTACCACACCCAGCACACATTAAAACACGGATAAATACTCGGTGAACATTGATTCAAAGAGCCGCTGAAGCGGCCCGGGCGCCAATGAAGGAAGGCTCTGTCCAAAACCTCGTGGACACAGTGTCAAGCGAATCCATTTTGCCCCTGTTCGCACATCAATGTATCACTCAACGTTTTATTGCCTCCGCCTTGACCTCCCCCAACGCCACCTCCTACGTTTCTGCCGCCGGATCCAGGCGTTCCACCTGATGCGGGGGAACGGCGAAACCATCTGCCGAAAAACCGGCAGGAGGATGCGGCGAAGAAGATCGCAAGGCCGCCTGTAACCGCATTTTTGCCAACCAGGCAACGGCAGGGTGCGGCGACCGCCGAGTCGCCGAACAGAAAGGACCGGAGGGTCCCGTAAAAGCGGCCATCCGGCCCACCCGGTATGAGACACATTGGGGACGAGGGGATTCCATGATGACTCAGCGCGGCCTAGTCGGTGCGGCGACGTCGGTAAGCAATCGTTTTTCCTCAGAAATGATCTGGGTCGGCTTTGCAATGGCGTTCGCGCAGGGCTCGTCACCGGGCCTTGGCCATGGCAGAGCGCGAATGTGGGACAGGGATGGAGGCGGCGTGCATGGCCCTACCGCAGGGACGCAGGAGCAGCAACGTCACCCGGTTGCTGCGGCACGGTTTCACCGACCCCTCGGCTGCCCAGCGGCTGCTGGACGCGCCCGAGCTGGCCGGGGTGTTCGGCGATCCGGTGCTGCTGGACGGGCTCGGGGCGACCGCCGATCCCGATCTGGCGCTGCGCAGGTTGGTACGGCTGGTCGAGGCGCTTCCGGAGGCCCCCGGGGACGGGGACGACAAGGGGTACGCTGACTCGCGGCAGGCGTTGCTGGACACCCTGGTCACGGCGAAGCCGATGCGTGACCGGCTGCTGGGGGTGCTCGGGATCTCCGAGGCGCTGGGCGACCATCTGGCCCGGCATCCGCGGCACTGGCAGGCGCTGGCGTACGGGCCGGCGGCCCCGCACCCGGCCATCTCTGGCTCCGAGCAAGCGCTGGCCGACGGGATCTGGGGCGAGCCGGGGGTGGGGCTGACCCGGTCGGACGCGCTGCGCCTGGCGTACCGGCGGGCGCTGCTGGCGATCGCCGCGCGGGACGTGTGCGGTGCGACAGACGTCACCCAGGTCGCCGCCGAGCTGGCGGACCTGGCGGACGCCACGCTGTGGGCCGCACTGGAGATCGCGGCCGAGGAGCGGCCCGAGGACGCGGCGGCGTGCCGGCTGGCGGTGATCGGGATGGGCGAGTGCGGCGGGCGGGAGCTGACTTACGTCCCGGACGTGGAGGTCGTCTTCGTCGCGGAGGCCCTGGACGGGGTGGAGGAGTCCACGGCCGTGCAGGCGGCCACCCGGCTGGCCGCGCGGTTGATGCGGATCTGCTCGGATGTGACGGCCGAGGGCACCATCTGGCCGGTCGACGCGAGTCTGCGCCCGGAGGGGCGCGATGGCCCGCTGGTGCGGACGCTGTCCAGCCATGTGGCGTACTACCGGCGGCGGGCCAGGACGTGGGAGTTCCAGGCGCTGCTGAAGGCCCGGCCGGTGGCGGGTGACGGGGCGCTGGGCCGGGCGTACGTGGACGCGCTGACGCCTCTGGTCTGGCAGGCGGCGAAGCGCGAGAACTTCGTGCCGGAGGTGCGGCAGATACGCCGCCGGGTGGTGGAGAACACCCCGGTCGCGGAGACCGACGGCGAGTCGAAGCTGGGCCCGGGCGACCGCGAGGTGAAGCTGGGCCCGGGGAGCCTGCGGGGCGTCGAATCAGCGGTGCAACTCCTCCAGTTGGTGCACGGCCGGTCGGACGAGTCGCTCCGCCGCGGCACCACGCTGGACGCGCTTGCGGCGCTGGCCGCGGGCGGCTACGTGGGGCGGTCGGACGCGGCTGCGCTGGCCGAGGCGTACCGGTTCCTGCGCGCGGTGGAGCACCGCGTCCAGCTCCACCGGCTGCGCCGCATCCACCCTGTGCCGCGGGACGAGACGGATCTGCGGCGGCTGGGCCGGTCGCTGGGGTTCCGCACGGAGCCGGCGACGGAGCTGGTCGCGGCGTGGCGGCGGCACGCGCGCGAGGTGCGGCGGCTGCACGAGAAGCTGTTCTACCGGCCACTGCTGGACGCGGTGGCACGACTGGAGACCGGAGAGGCCAGGTTGAGCTCGCACGCAGCGGGCCGGTGGCTGGAAGCCCTGGGCTATGCCGACCCGTCCGGCGCGCTACGGCATCTGGAGGCCCTTGTCTCCGGTGTGTCCCGGAAAGCGGCGGTCCAGCGTACGGTGCTGCCCGGGCTGCTGGGCAGGTTCGCCGATTCCGAAGACCCGGACGCCGGGCTGCTGGGCTTCCGCAAGATTGCGGAGGTGCTGGGCAAGACGCCGTGGTACCTGCGGCTGCTGCGCGACGAGGGTGCCGCCACGGAGAACCTCGCGCGGGTACTCTCCGCCGGGCGGCTCGCGCCGGACCTGCTGCTGCGCGCCCCCGAGGCGGTCGCCCTGCTCGGCGCCCCCGAGGGGCCGCGCCCCCGCGGCCGGGCCCATCTGGAACAGGAGGTGCTGGCCGTCGTCGGCCGCGCCGACGGCGCCGAACAGGCGGTCGCGGCAGCGCGCGGGGTGCGCCAGCGCGAGCTGTTCCGCACGGCCGCGGCGGACGTGATCGTAAGCGCGCGGCTGGCCAACAGGGCGGAACGGCCCACCGTGAGCTGGCCGCCGCCCAGCGGCGGCAACGCCCCGGCCGCCCCGGCGACGCCACGCTTAACGCGCGGCGCGCGACCTGCGGCCGACATCCCCAGCGCGCTGCGCGGCTTCGAGCCCCACCTCCCGGCCCGCCCCTCGAACCGTACGGCGCTGCCCGAGGAGCCCACGAGCCCGGGAGCGCTGGTCGACATGGTCGGCGACGCCGTCTCCGACATCACCGCCGCGACCCTGGCGGGCGCGCTGCGTGCCGCCGTCCGCGACACCTGGGGCGATGAGCTGCCAACGCGTTTCGCGGTGATCGGTCTGGGCCGGTTCGGCGGCCACGAGCTGGGCTACGGCTCGGACGCGGACGTCCTCTTCGTCCACGAGCCCCGCGAGGGTGCCGACGAACACGAGGCCTCCCGCGCCGCGTTCACAGTGGCCCATGAGATGCGACGGCTGCTCCAGCTCCCCACCGTGGACCCGCCCCTGCTCATCGACGCCGATCTGCGCCCGGAAGGCAAGTCCGGGCCGCTGGTGCGCTCCCTCGCCTCGTACGCCGCCTACTACCGCCGCTGGTCGCTGGTCTGGGAGAGCCAGGCGCTGCTGCGCGCCGAGCCGGTCGCGGGCGACCCCGGCCTCGGCGCACGCTTCATCGAACTGATCGACCCTCTGCGCTATCCGGCCGAGGGGCTGAGCGAGGGCGCGATCCGCGAGATCCGCCGGCTCAAGGCCCGGATGGAGTCCGAGCGGCTGCCCCGCGGCGCCGACCGCGCCACCCACACCAAGCTGGGCCGCGGCGGCCTCAGCGACGTGGAGTGGACGGTGCAGCTCCTACAGATGCGCAACGGCGCGGCGGAACCGGGGCTGCGCACCACCCGCACCCGCCGGGCCCTGGCCGCCGCACACGACGCCGGTCTGATCGGCGGCGACGACGTCCAGACCCTGGACCAGGCCTGGGTGCTGGCGACCCGGGTGCGCAACGCGGTGATGCTGGTGCGCGGCCGCCCGGGCGACACCTTCCCCAGAGACTCCCGCGAACTGGCCGCGGTCGCCCACTACTTGGGCTACGCCCCGGGCCATGTGGGCGAGATGCTGGACGACTACCGCCGCACGACCCGCCGCGCCCGCACCGTGATGGAACGCCTCTTCTACGGCTACGACAGCTGACCGCCTCGCCAGGGCCGTCAGTCCCGGCCGACTCGTGGTACATGAACCCTGCCATGGATCGCGCGGAGCTCGTTTTGTGGGTGCGGCATGCGAACGGCCGGTGGGCGGAGTCGATGAACGGGCACGAAGCCGCGGCCACCACCATGCGGCTGACGAATGTCGGGCAGCTCCCGCAGTTGCCTGCGTGAAGTGAGGCCGAGCTTGCGGAAGATGTTGCGCAGGTGCGCGTCGACCGTCCGCGGAATGAGGAACAGCTTCGCCGCCACCTCCTTGGAGGTGGCGCCGTCGGCGACCAGGCGTGCGATGTGCACCTCCTGCATCGTCAGCTGGTCCGATGCCTTCGACGTGCGGCTGCGGGCCTTCTCGCCCGTGGCGCGCAACTCGCCCGCGGCGCGCTCGGCCAACGCCTCCACACCGAGGTCGGACAGCGACTCGTGCGCCAGCCGCAGCGCGGACCGGGCGTCACGCCGTCGGCCCTGGCGGCGCAGCCACTCCCCGTACAGCAGATGTGCCCGGGCGCGGTAGACGGCCAGTGCGCTGTCGTCGAGCAGGCCGATCGCCTCCTGGTAGGCGGACTCGTCCCCGGTCACCAGGGCCCGCGCACAGGCCTCGACGCCAAGGCCCCACGCCTGCCGGCCCGCCCGCGTGCGCTCGTGGAGGGACGCGAGGGCCTCGGGTCAGCAATCACGAGGCAGCCGAGGGCGGGGGGCCGCAGGGCTGGGCTCGGGGCCGTCGATCTTTTCGGTGAGGCGGTCCAGGCGCCCGTACAGTGCGCGGACCAGCCGGGCGCGGTCCTGTGCACAGCGCGCGGTGCCCTGTAGCGATCTGGACAGGCGGCGACGGGATTCCTCGAGGACGTCCTCGGCGAGGACCCGGGCCGGATCGTCCGCGGGCAACTGGTCGGCGGCGCGGCGGACGTCGCCGGCCACCGCTCGGGCGGCGACGGTCAGCTGTAGCGCGATTTGCTGGTACTCACCCTCGTGCAGCATCGGGTCACCGTCCCAGCCGAGGACGGCGGCGGCCAAGCGCTGATGGGTCTCCCGGTCGAGGGGGAGTTCCGCCTCGAGACGACCCTGGGGGTCGTGCAGGATCGTGCGGGTGCTGGTCATCGGGCCTCGCTGCTGGGTGCGCCGGGTGGCCGCCGCGGCCGTCCGGGGGAAGCGGGGTGTCCCTGGCGGGCGCGGGCGAGCGGGCCGGGAAGGGGCGCTGTTGCCCGTGGCGGCGTTCACGTCCGCGCGTCAGGTCCCGCTTGTCCCGGGCTGTGGCGTCGGCTTTCACGCTACGGAGGCAGGAGAACGGGTCTCAACGAAGTTGCGGATTGTTGCGCGGATTCACTTCAGGGCGTCGATCGCGGCCCGGATGCGCGCGCGGGCGGCGTCGCCGTGGACGGCCATGCGGGACAGGCCGGTGAAGGCGCGGGCGTAGTCGGCGAGTTCGCGGGGCTGGCGGATGCTGATGCCTGCGGTGAGGGTCTCCACGACGGCGTGGTGGTCGTCGTAGAGGTAGAACGCCTCCAGCGGCCATACGGTGCGCTGGGCGCCGAGCGGGATGATCCCCAGGGAGACCGAGGGCAGCGGCATCACGGTGAGCAGGTGCGCGAGTTGGCCGGCCATGGTCTCGGCGGAGCTGATCCGCGTGCGCAGGACCCACTCCTCGATCAGGACCACGAACCGGTGGTCGCCCTCGTACAGGAAGCGGCTGCGGGCCAGCCGGGCGGCCACGGCCTCGGGGATGTCGTCGGGGGTGTCCTGGAAGTCGGTGATGGACCGCATCAGGGCCTCGGCGTAGCCGGCGGTCTGGAAGAAGCCGGGGATGACGTTGGAGGTGTAGGCGCGGCAGAGGCGGGCGGCGGCGTTGCGGGCGAGGACGTCCTGCTGGGTGCGGCGCATCCCGTCGCGGTGCTGGCGGCGCCATTCCAGGTACATCGAGTCCACCGCGCGGGCGGTGGCGATGAGGTCCGCGGTCTGGTCCTGGGCGGAGCAGGCGGCGCACCAGGCGCGGATGTCGGCTTCGGAGGGGGCGGCCTTGGCCCGCAGGATGCGGGAGGTCTTGGCCGGGTGCCAGCCGCACCGGGCGGACAGCTCACGCCCGGTGAGCCCCGCGTCCCGCGCCAGATGGGCCAGGCGCACGGCGAGGGCTTCGCGGGCGGCTTGGGCACTGGAGGAGGGGGATGCGGGCATGGGCTGTCCGTTTGCTTTTCAGACGGTGTACTTCTCGTGCGGGACGGCCCGCTGCCACACCGCCTCGAACGCGGCGGCGCACAGGGCGGCGACCTCGGGGTCCTCGGTGTGTTCCTTGCCGACCCAGTCCCCTCTCCCGGTGAAGTGGTTGAACTGCACGAGCCTGCCGTCCAGGAGCCAGAAGTCGTTGCCGGGCAGGGCGAGGTCGCTCGCGTGCCGCCGGGGCAGCCAGCGTACGTCCTCTCCGGCCCGCAGGTTCAGCACGGTGATGGCGTGCTCGTAGCGGATGTAGTCGGTGACCGGCTCGGAGACGATCCGCGCCCGGCGCATCGTCACGCCGCGGGCGACGGCGTCGGTCACCAGTGGGAGCCACTCGGGCCAGAAGGACTTGGACGGGTCGGTGTTGGCCACTCCGGTGTCCTGGAAGGCGGCGTAGTCCTCGGCTTCGTCACCGACGGCGTACTGGTCGCGCATCTCCAGGTGGACGGCGCTGTGCCGGGTGGCGGCGAGCAGGTCAGCGAACGTCCTTGCCTTCAGCGACATCGCATGCCTCCCTCAAGATCGGCACCATATGGGCCGGGATGCGGATGACCCGCTCGTGGGCGGGGATCCCCGTCGCGTGCCCGGGCACCCACTGAGTGCTGCCGATCAGTTCCTTCAAGAGCCCCTCGGCCTCCTCGCCCTGCAAGACCAGGTCGGCGCTCTCCTCCTCCACCCACACCGTCGGTGACCCCTCGCCTCCGGTATTCGGGTCCATCCCGACAAACCGTAACGTCATAACTGCTCCTCTTGTCGAGCGCATTTGTCGAGCGCATTTGTCGAGCGCATGTTGCTGAGTTGCGGCCCCGACCGTCCCGCGACCACAAGGAGCGGTCAATGCCGCCTCGAGCCGGGAAGAACCCACTACCTGGTACCGACTCAATGCCGTTGCTTAAGTCAGTGAACTATCGTCGGCTGTAAGGTGATGACCTTGGGGGCAACGCGCCGTGTCGGCTGCCGGTCCCGGGTGTTGATCCGGTAGGACAGCTTGGAGGAGTACTTCGAGTCCGGCCGTTTGAGGTGCCGGTCCGCCTCGCGCAGGCGCCTGGCGCCGTTGTCGAGTTTCCGGTGCACCTTCGCCGCCAGCATGGCCAGGAACTTCTTGATCCTCTTGGGTGTGTCCGCACACTGACGGACCACACTGCGCCGCGTGTGCTTGAGGACTTTGACGAACGAGACCCGGTCCGGATCGATGCCGTTGTCCTCGGCCAGGGACATGATGATCCGCGTGAGGCAGTGGTGTACGACCAGGTGCGCCCAGACCTCCTGCCGCACCAGATCCGGGTCTCCCGAGCGCAGAACCTCGGCCGGCCCGCGCTGGAAGGTCTTGATCTGCCGGAACGCCGACTCCGCCTCCCACCTCGCATGGTAGAGCCGAGCCAACTCCGCCGCCGGAAAGTCAACCGGGTCGAGCAGGTCGGTAAGTAACCTGACCACCTCGCCGCCGTCGACGCGGTACTCGATCACCCGGACCAGCACCCCAGCGTGGTGTGCGCCCTTCTGCCCGGCCAGGTTCATCCTGGCCAAGTAGGTACCGTCGGGAAGATGCTCGACCGGCCGATGTGCCACCGGCGAACGGGCCCGGATCAGCAAGTGCGCCCCGGCTCCGAGGTACGCCTTCCACAAAGCGACCCCGGGAAAGTTCCGGTCCATGATGACCAGCATTCCGCTCGCCGAGCCAGCCAGAGCCATTGCCAGTTCCCGCTCACCTCCGCTGAATCCGCCCACCGCCGCGTCGACCTGCGCATGTGTGCCGCACTCGGTCAGTGTCACCACCCGGACCTGCGGGAAACCCGCGGGCTGCCCGTTCTTGGCCGGGCCGCCGAACGCAGCCCGGTTGGCCGTCGTATCCGGTGCGTCCAGCACGAACCCGTCTACCGCGGCCAGCCGCATCCCGCGATAGAAGGAGCCCTCCAGATCGATGGGGGCCAACGGGCTGGCCAGCTCGCGGAAAACGGTCTCCAGGACAAGCGGTCCCAGACGCTTGCGCGCCCGCGTGAACGAGGACTTGTTCGGGATTCTCCCGCTCAACTCCCTAATAGCCCCCACCAGTTGCTCCGCCACATCGTCATAGGAATCCTGCTGGAACAACGCCAGGGCAAGCGTGAAGTAGACCATGAACCCGGCCGGCAGTGCACCGGGCTTCTTGTCCCGGACTCCGCACTTCTCCAGCACCCCGGCGACCAGTTCCGGGGTCACCCATCGGGTCACCACACCCAGTCGCACATGATCGGACAACCCCACCCAAGGATGCATGCCGAGCCCAACGACCCCGCTCCTCCAACGTCACTGGGAACTGCTTGACGAGTTCAAGCAACGGCATTGGGTACCGACTACCTGGTGAAGAAGTCGATGAGCGTGCGGGCGATGGTGCCGGGCGCGCTCTCCGTGGGGATGTGGTCTGCGCCGGGGATGCGTACGAGCGTGGTGTGCGGCATCTCCGCGGCGAACCGCTCGGCGTACGCGACCTTCTCATAGGCGTCGTCCTCGCCCCAGATCAGCAGCTTGGGCGTCGCCGATCGCCGCAGCGCGGGTACCAGGTCGAGGGTGTAGCGGCTGTCGGCCGCGCCCGCCAGGGCCGTCCAGGAGCGGCGTACCCGCGGGTCGGTCCACGGGGACAGGTAGTCCGCGACGCGCTGCTCGGTGGCGGCGCCGGCCAGCGCCGCCGTCACCGCCTGCCGGCGGGCGGCGAGAACGTCCTCCGCGGCGCCACCCGGGCCGCGGAAGCGGGCCACGTGCGGCGCCGGCCAGGAGTCGTAGGTGACCGAGTTGACCAGGGCCAGCCGGGACACCTCCAGCCGGTCGTGAACGAGGAGATGCTGGGCGATGGCGCCGCCGATGTCATGGCCCGCCACCAGGACCGCTCCACGGATGCCCACCGCGGACGCGAACCGCGCCACCCAGTCCGCGAGTGCCGGGACCGTGGCCGTCTCCGGGGTGAGCTCGCCTCCGGAGCGTCCCAGCCCGGGGAGGTCGACCGCGAGCGGCCGCAGCCCCGCGTCGGCGAGACGGGCCAGCACCGGCAGCCAGACCCGGCTCCAGTACGTCCCGTGCAGCAGCAGCACGGCCGGGCCGTCCCGCTCCACGGTCAGGTAGCTGGCGCTCTCCCCGTCCACCTGGACCGCGGTCCTCAGCACTTCCGTTCCGGTGGTGTCACTCATGGGACCACTGTGACCGGGGCCGGTCCCCTCGGCCGAGAGTCCAGAAAGACGTCTACAGGTACATTCTTGCCATGAGCCTCCATCGGGTAGTGGCCCTGCTCACTGAGCCGCAGTCGCCCTTCGAGGTCGCCTGCGCCGCCGAGGTGTTCGGCGCGGACGTCCCGGACGTACCGGCCCGCTACAGCTTCCGGGTCTGCGCCGAGCGGCCCGGCCCCCTGCGGACCACCGTCGGCTACTCAATGCTCGTCGACGCGGGGCTGGACGCCGTACAGGAGGCGGACACCGTGGTCATCCCCGGCTGGCAGCAGCAGGCCGTACCCGTGTCGCCGGCCGTCACCGAGGCGCTGCGGGCCGCCCACGGGCGCGGGGCGAGGATCGTCGCCATCTGCACGGGCGCGTTCGTCCTCGCCCGGACCGGGCTGCTCGACGGCCGCCGCGCCACCACCCACTGGCGCAGCACGGCCCGGCTCGCCGCCGCCTTCCCCGAGGTGCGGGTGGACACCAATGTGCTCTTCGTGGACCACGGCGACGTGGCGACCAGCGCCGGCACCGGGGCAGGTATCGACCTGTGCCTCCACCTCATACGTACGGACCATGGCGCGGCCCACGCCGCCCGGATCGCCCGAAGCATGGTCCTGCCTCCGCACCGCGAGGGCAGCCAGCTCCAGTACGCCACACCCTCCGTACCGGCCAAGGCGGACGCGTCCCTGGCCCCCGTGCTGGAGTGGGCCACCGCGCGCCTCGGCACCCGGCTGACCCTGGACCACCTCGCCGAACGCGCGGGACTGTCCAACCGCACGCTCGCCCGCCGGTTCGCCGAACAGCTCGGCACCAGCCCGGGACAGTGGCTGCTCACCCAGCGCGTCAACGCGGCCCGGGTACTGCTGGAGCAGACCGACCTGCCGGTCGAAGCCATCGCCACCCGGGTCGGCCTCGCCTCGGCGGTCAACCTGCGCCGCCGCTTCAGGGCGCACCTGGGCACCACACCCGGCGCCTACCGACGCACCTTCGGCGAAACGTGACGCTCCCGACGCAGGTGGAGGCTCTTGGGCGGCGCTGTCGGGTTAGCGTCTTGGCGTGATCGCAGAGAGCACCTCCGTGCTGGTCGACATTCGGAAGTACGACGGCAGCCTGAGCGCGCGGTGGACTGCCGCCCGGCTTGGTGAAGACGAACACGGCGTATGGCTGGGCACGGTTCAGGGTGTCCCCGTCAGATCGGCCACGGGCGGCTGGACAAGCCGGTTCGGCTACGTGATGTTGGTCCCCCGGGGTGCGTGGTGGACGGCCACATTCTGTGCGGATCCGGGCCCTGAGATGTACTGCGACGTGTGCACGGCGCCCGAGTGGGAACCTGACGGGACGGTCCTGCGCATGGTGGACCTCGATCTCGATGTCGTGCGGCCTCGTGGCGGCGAAGCCCGCATTGAGGACGAAGACGAGTTCGTCGGACACCGAGTGAGCTACGGCTACCCCCAGAGCGTCATCAACAAGGCCCGACAGACCTGCGAGTGGTTGATGGAGGCGGGCCGTCGCGATGGGGACGGCGCCGAACCCTTCGCCTCGGCGTACCGCTACTGGCTCGGCCTCATCGGGTAGGCCGGGGCGCGGTCTCGCCCCGTGCGCTGTGAGGCAGCGGCGTCCCCTTGCCACGGCACTGAGCCTGGAACCAGCCATCGCCGCCGCCGCGGGCTCCCTCGTCCTCGGGCAGTCGTCCTCGAAGACCGCTGTCGGGCCCGGCCTATAAGGTCCCGTGCCATGATCTCGGACAACCGACTGGGCGAACTGCGCGAGCTGCTGGCGACGGGCAAGCCGGTCAAGATACGCAAGGCCATCGGGGAACTCGTCCTGATCCGGGACGACGGGACGGCGCTCGCCCTGGCCGCCCGGTTCGAACGCGCGGCGGGGTACTCCTCGGAAACGCTGTTACGGCTGTGGCCCGAGGCGGCCGACCCGGACGGCTTCTGCGCCGCCCTCGTCGCCCCCGCCTTCGCGCGCGAGAAACCGCACCTCGCTGCGCCTGCGCCGGATGACTTCGCTGACCGGCCTGCGCCATCTCACCACGCTCCGCGCCCTGCACGTCGACCGCTGCAAGGAGATCACGGACCTCACCGAGGTCGGCGAGCTCACCGGCCTCACCGACCTCGACCTCAACGGCTGCGCGGGCATCGAGGACCTCACCCCGATCGGCCGCCTCACCGAACTGACCCGGCTCAACCTGCACCGCTGCCGGGCGGTCGTCGTCGACCTCAACGTGAAGGGCGTGGACTGGCGGGACCTCTCCCCCCTGGCCGGTCACAGGAACCTCCGCGTCCTGCGGCTGTGGATGCCCGAACTGAAGGACATCGGCGCGCTGTCCGGCCTGCCCGGCCCGACCGCCGCGTTGCCCCACGGCATGGCGTGGGAGGCGTATTACGGGCGGCCCGTTCCCGTGCACACGGCCCTCACCGAGCGGGGAGTGACCGTCTCCGGCGTCTGACCGCCCGCGGCGCCCTCAGCCGCCCGGCCCCACGACGACGTGTCGGGGAGGGGCCGGGCGTCATCCGCGAGGTACATCCGCCCTCCCCCGCACGGCGGAGACGGTACGGCCCCAGGACGGATGCGCCCGCCGTCCCCACCCGGACAGGCTTGACTGTCGGCACCGCGAAACCGGAGGTCACGGTGGCTGTCCCCGCGCGATCCCCGGCCCGCCCCGGCCCCGGGCTGACATCCCCGGAGCCCGGGTGGCGGATGTGGCCGCGGCGGTGGCCCAGGTGGGCGCCCCACGCCACCGTGGTGTGGGGCGTGGTCTACGCCGCCGTCCAGGTGGTCTGGGCCTCGGCAGGCACCACCGTGCCCTGGTCGCCGCACGTGGCCCACCCACCCGGCGTCCAGCTCGCGCCGGCCGCCCTCGCCCTGCTGGCCGCCGGGGCCTGCCTGGCCACCCCCCGGCCACTGGCCCGGCGCGGCCGGGTGGCGGTGGCGGCGGTACTGACCGTGGCGGTCCCCGTCTTCGCCATCGGCATGGCAAGCCTGCCCGCGTACGTCGTCACACTGGCCTCGCTATCGGGTGTGGAGAGCGCCACCGGCCTCGCCCACGTCCTGCTCAACACCGTCGGACTGACCCTGTTGCTCATGGTCGTCCTCTCCCACCGACGGCGGCTGCGCGGCCGGTGTCCGCGGTGCGGGGCCGGGCACACCGGCGGCAGCAGCGGGCCGCTGGTCCACCCGCCCGCCTCCACGGCCCCCCGACGGACCCGGATCCAGGTCTACCTGCTGATGTGCGGGCTTCTGCCGTGGGCAGCCGTCAAGACCGTCTGGACGCTCGGCGGCGACGCACTCGGCGTCACGGCGGAGAAGTGGCGCGAGGAGAACGCGGGCGGCTCGGGCGTGGCCAAGGCGCTCGCCTCCGTGGGCATCGACGTCACCGTCCTGGCCGCACTGGCCGGAATCCTCCTGCTGCTGGGGTTGATGTACCCCTGGGGCCAGACCTTCCCACGCTGGACGCCCTTCCTCACCGGACGGCGGGTGCCCCGGCTCCTCCCCCTCCTCCCCGCATGGGCCTCAGCCCTCGGCCTGTCGGTGTACGGCGTCGTCCTCGTGGTCTACGCCCCGCTCAGCGCCGCTGATGTGCTGCCGCGGATCACACCGGACGGGACGTTCACCTCCAGCGCGGGCCGCACCTGGATGGTCCTGTTCGGTGGACTGGCCTTCGGCGGCCTGGGCTTCGGACTGATCGCCGCGGCCCGCTCCTACGCCGCCCGCACCCGTCCGGTCTGCGCGATCGCCGCCAGGGACGCGATGTCTGGGAACTGACGGAGTTCCTGTTCATCCCGGACCGACGGGGTTCCTGTTCATTCCGGGCCGACGGGGTTCCTGTTCATTCCGGGCCGACAGGGTTCCTGTTCATTCCAGACTGCCGGGGTTCCTGTTCATTCCCATGCGAGCGCCGCCAGCACCGTGGCGGCCAGCGCCGCACGGGTGACCATGCCCGACACCGAGGTGTTCTCCGAGCGGGCGTGTGCGCCCGAGCCCACGGCGCCGATACCGTCCAGGACCGGCGTGCCCTGGGCCACGACGAAGTTGCCGTCGCTGGCTCCGCCGACCGACGCCTCGGGCAGGTCGTGTCCGAGCAGCGCGGCGCACCGGCGTGCCAGGTCGGCGAGCGCGGCGACGCTTTCCGTCCGTTCGAACACAGGGCGGTTCCAGCCCCCGGTGACCTCCACGCGGGTCCGCGGGTCGACGGGACGCAGATCGGCGAGGGCCGCTCCGACGCGTCGCTGTTCGGCGGCGGTGGCGACGCGGACGTCGATGCGGGCGACGGCGTGCCCCGCCGTGACGTTGCTGCGGGTGCCTCCCGCCACCACGCCCACGTTCAGCGACGTGCCCGCGTCCGGGGAGCGCAGGTCCGCCAGGCGCAGGATCTGGTGGGCGAGTTCGTCCACGGCGCTGGCTCCGGCGGTCGGGTCCAGTCCGGCGTGGGCCTCGCTGCCGGTGACCGTGACGGTGAACAGTCCGACACCCTTGCGGGCGGTCTTGATCGCGCCGTCGGCGGCGGCCTCGAAGACCATGGCGAGCCTGCTGTCGCGTGCCTCCTCCACGATGGCGTCGCGGGAGGCGAGGCTGCCGGTCTCCTCGTCGCCGTTCAGCATCACGGTGCAGGCCGGGCGGGGCAGGCCGAGGGCGTCGAGGGCGCGCAGTGCCCAGACCGCCTGGACGAGGCCGGCCTTCATGTCGAAGACGCCGGGTCCGCTGATGCGGTCGCCGTCCCGCTGGAAGGGCCAGGTGTCGAGGGTGCCGGTCGGCCATACGGTGTCGTAGTGCCCGAGGAGAAGTACCGGGCGGTTGTCCCGGGTGGTGGTGTCCCGGGCGGAGTAGCGGCGGACGAGGATGTCTCCGGCCTCCTCGCGCGCGAGGGTCTCCTCGGCGTCCGGTTCGCCGAGGCGCCGGTCGAGCCAGTCGCGCAACCAGCCGAGGCAGGTGTCCAGGGCGTCCATGTCGTCGCTCGCGCTGCCCTGGGAGGTGTAGGCGGCGAGGTCGGCGACCATGTCCTCGCGGTGGGCGTCGAGCCATCGCCGGACCGCTCCGGCCTGTGCGGAGTCGAGGGGAAGCGAGGGTGCGGGGGCCCGGGCCAGGCGGTCCAGTTCGTCCAGCCGTGACTCCGACATCTCGTGTGCGGCGCCCTCCAGTTGGCGAAGGCCGTCCACGACCGTGCGCAACAGGGCCGTGGGCAGACTTTCGCGTGCCGCGTGGTGGAAGACGTCGGTGTAGTGGGTGGGGGCCTCGACGGGCCGGTGGCGTACGGCGAGGTCGCGCCAGATACCGCTGCGGTCCTTCGTCTGGGTGCGCAGCCATGCGGTGAGGCGGTCGAAGGCGGCGCTCCGGGCAGCGGGGTCCGCTCCTGGCCGGAAGGCGTGCGGCTCGAAGGCGTCGAACGCTTCCAGGGTGATGCCGAGGCGGTCGGACACGGCGAAGATCTCGCCCGTCAGGGCGGCCATGGCGGGGCGGTGCCGGTCGATGAGGTCGGCCATGGGGGCGTCCGCGAGGGCGGTGGCGGCGAGCATGGCGCCGAACCCGGCTTTGGCCCACAGATATCCCTCGACGTTGTCACTGGCCGCTGCCGGACCCCAGCTGCTCAGGTCGGCCACCAGCTCCCGGACCCTCGGGCTGACCGGCGCGCCGTCGGGCTCGCCGATGACGAGGGCTCCGGCGCCGCCGTCCTGGATGACGCCCGGTTCGATGACGTCGGCGAAGATGTTCACGAAGGCCGCGACGGTGCGGGCGGCACCCACACGCCGGGCGATCAAAAGCTCGTTGAAGCCGTTCTGTAGGGAGACGACATAGCCGTCCGGGGCCAGGCGGGGCGCGATCCAGTCGAGCGCGGTACCGGTGGCCTGTGCCTTCACGGCCAGCAGTACGCGTCCGAGGCGACCGGCGAACTCGTCCGGGGTCGTGGCGGTGACCGCCACACTCTCGCGGGTGCCGCCGCGGGCGACGACGAGTCCGTGGGTGCGGATGGCGTCCACGTGGGTCTGGTCGGCGTCGACGACGGTGACCGGGTGGCCGGCGCGGGCGAGGGCGAAGGCGAGGGTGCCGCCGATCGCTCCCGCGCCGACGACGGTGTATCCGGGCCTCTCCGGGTGGGTGTCGTTCACCGGGTGTGTCCTTCCGTGGTCGCGGCCGCCGGCATGGGGCCGGACAAGGTGGCGCGGGTGTCGTCGGGCTGCCAGATCCGGGGCAGATGGAGGGCGCCCGTGCTGGATCCGCCGTCCACGCGCAGGACCTCGCCGGTGATCCAGGAGGCGTCGGAGCCGGCCAGCCAGCGCACCGCCCGCGCGATGTCCTGCGGCCTTCCCTGGCGGCCCAGTGGGTTGGTGCCGATGGCCGCGGCGTACTGGGCGGAGACGGGGTTGCAGTCGCTGGCCACCGGGACGAAGCCGGGGCTGACCGCGTTGACGCGGATGCCGTGCGCGCCGAGTTCCAGGGCGGCGGCGCGGGTGGCCATCTCCAGGGCGGCCTTCGAGCTGGCGTAGGGGCCTCCACCGGGGCGGGCGCGCTGCGCGGAGCCCGAGGAGATGTTGATGACCGAACCGCTCCTTCCCTGCCCGGTGGCGAGCCGGGCGAAAGCGGCGGTCGCCAGGACCGGGGCGCGCAGGTTGACGGCGAACAACCGGTCCCAGGCCGGCGCGTCCACGTCGGTCATGTCGAGGGAGGGGTAGACGCCCGCCGCGTTGACGAGGATGTCCACGGGGCCGTGCTCCGCCCAGGCAGCCTCGACGACGGCGGTGGGCGCGTCGGGATCGGTCAGGTCCGCGGCCCGGGTCGCGGTAGGGGTTCCCAGGCGTGCCCCGGTCCGCCGGAGCGCGGCGGGGTCGCGGTCGACGAGGGTGAGGAACGCGCCCCGGGCGGCGAACTCCTCGGCGATCGCCCCGCCGATGCCGCCCGCGGCGCCGGTGACGAGGACGTGAGTCATCAGCTGAACTCCTTGTCCTTGGTCTCCGGCATCGTGAGGTAGACCACGAGGGAGATCAGTGAGGCAGCCGAGACGTAGACCCACAGCAGGTCGCTGTGGCCGCTCTCGTGCAGCCAGGTCGTCAGATAGGGTGCCGTGCCGCCGAAGAGCGCGACCGCCAGGGCGTACGGCAGGGCGATGCCGGTGGCGCGTACCTCCGCCGGGAACTGTTCGGCCATGATGACGGCACAGTTGGCGGAGTAGCCGAGGATCAGCAGCATGCCGACGAGCTGGACCAGGAACAGGCTGAGGAAGCTGTTGCCGAGCAGGTGCAGCAGGGGCCAGGCCAGGACGGTGAAGCCGCCGGCGAACGCCGCCATGGTCGGCTTGCGTCCCACGCGGTCCGAGACCACGCCCACGAGGGGCAACGCGATGACGAAGACGACCAGGCAGAGGGTCTGTGACAGCAGCGCGGTCTTCAGCGGGATGCCGGTGGTCAGATTCGCGTACGTGGGAAGGTAGTTGACCCAGATGTAGTAGGTGAGGGTGCCCGCCACGGTGATGCCGGCGACGCGCAGGGCGGCCGCGGGGTGCTCCACGAACATGGCCTTGACGGGGTTGGTGCGGGTGCGGCCGGCGCCCTGGACCTGGGCGAAGGAGTCGGTGTCCGCCACGGAGACCCGCAGCCACAGGCCGACCAGTCCGAGCAGGCCGCCGAGGATGAACGCGACGCGCCAGCCCCAGGAGTGCAGGGCGTCGTCGCTCAGCGTCGAGGTGGCGAGTGTGCCCAGGAGGGAGGCGACGAGCACGCCGCCGGCCACCGACACCTGCTGCCAGGATCCGGCGAACGCGCGCCTGCCGCGAGCCGCCGACTCGACCAGGAACGCGGAGGAGGAGCCGAATTCGCCCCCGGCGGAGAAACCCTGCACGAGCCGGGAGAACAGCAGGATCAGCGGCGAGACGATGCCGATGCTGTCGTAGGACGGGGTGATCGCGATGACGAAGCCGGCGCCCGCCATCAGCCCGACCGTGACGGTCATGCCCTTCTTGCGTCCGTGGCGGTCGGCGTAGGCGCCGAGCACGGCGGCGCCGACCGGACGCATCACGAACCCGACGGCGAAGACGGCGAGCGTGGACAGCAGTGCCACCGGGCCGTCGCTCTTGGAGAAGAACTCATCAGCGATGATCTTGGCGAAGATGGAGTACAGCGCCCAGTCGACCCATTCGACGGTGTTGCCTATGGTGCCGGCGACGATGGCCTTGCGCTGGGCACGGCTCAGCCGGAGCGTGGTGGGGGCGCCGTCCTCGCGCAGGGGGCCGGTGGGCGTGGCGGATCCGGTGTTCATGGTGTGTGCTCCGGGGTGTCGGCGGCGGAACCGGCCGCGGTCCGGCCGTGCAGCACGCCGCGGGCCACGTCGGCGAGCTGGGCGTGTGTCGCGTACCAGACGCCGGGGTGAGCGGCGATGTGGTCGAGGAGTTCGCGCAGCGCCACGAGGCGCGAGCGGTGACCGATGACGTGCGGGTGCAGGGTGAGTTGGAAGACGCCGCCGTCCCGGTACGCGGCGTCGAACTCGTCGGTCCAGATCTCCCGTACGTCGCGCGGGCGGCTGTGCGGACGGACGGACCCGTAGCGGTCCATCGTGAAGTACGGGGCATCGTCCCGGATCCAGTCGACGGGGATCTCCACCAGGCCGGTGGGCCGGCCCTCGGTGACGATCTCGTAGGGCTCGTCGTCGGCCATGAGCGAGGAGTCGTAGGCGAAGCCCAGCTCGAGCATGATGTCGAGGGTCGAGTCCGAGAAGTCCCAGGACGGGGTGCGGATGCCGACGGGGCGCCGGCCGGTCAGCGTGGTGAGGGTGTCGAGGGCGCGCGCCGTGAGTTCCTTCTCATCCTCGCGGCCCAGCAGCATGTTGCGCTCGTGGATCCATCCGTGGACGGCCAGTTCGTGCCCGTCACGGGTGTAGGCGCGGGACTCCTCGGGGTGGACGAGGGCGGAGACGGCCGGCATGAAGAAGGTCGCCGGGACGCCGTAGCGGGCCAGGAGGTCCAGGATCCGTGGAGCGCCGACGCGGGCGCCGTACTCGCCCTGGGCGAGCCGTCCGGGGCTGGTCTCGCCGTCGCGCAGCGGGATCGTCTCGTGGTCGGAGTCGAAGGAGAGGGCGACCGCGACCCGGGCACCGCCCGGCCAGCGGTCGGGGACCAGCCGCCGTCCGGCGCGGACCGCGTCGACATGGCCGCGCCAGGTGTGTTCGGGCCAGCGCCAGCTCTCCGAGGGCAGGCCGAAGTCGTCTGTGGGCATGGTGGTCTCCACAAGGATCGGGGGACGGGAAGGAGACGGTGGGAAGAGGGCGGTCGACGGTACGGCGGGGCCACCACCGGGCGGTGTGCCCGACAACCGGCCGGGGTCAGACGGGGCGGACCATCCGGTGCCAGGAGTACTTCAGGGTGGCCAGGTGCAATGTCACGTCGGAGGCGATCAGCCCGGGCAGTGCCCCGATGACGTCGCTGGTGTAGCGCAACAGATCGGTGCGGCGGGGCAGCACCATGTGTCCGACGAGGTTGAAGCGCCCGGTCGCCGCGCCCAGGAACTTGGTTCCCGGATGCCGCGCGAGCTGCCGCCCCGCGGCGTCGAGCCGGTCGGGCTCGATCGACAGCCACACCATGAACTCCGCGTCGTACCCGAGCAGGGTCGGTTCGACGAGAGTGCGGAATTGCAGGATGCCGCGGGAGATGAGCCGGTCCATGGCCCGTGCGACTCCGGACTCGGTGTGGCCCAGGTGCCGGGCCAGGGTGCTGACCTGGGCGCGGCCGTCCTCCTTGAGAGCCGCGGCGACCTCCTGCTCCAGACCGGTCAGCGCTTTTGGCGCCTGGTCCCAGTCGGCGCGGTCGCAGGACGACGCGAGGGTGGCGGGCCGCAGGTCCGCCGCCGCCTCAGCGGGCAGCAGCCCGGTGTCCCACATCGACGCGGAGGTGAACGCACGGATGACGGCGACCGCCTCGGTGCTGGTGATCAGGTCGGCCCCGGGCAGGTCGGTGAAGAGCATCCGCATCATCTCCTCGTTGTCGCGGGCAACGAAATCGACGATGAGATCGGCGGCACCGGTGACGACGGCCAGGAAGCGCACGTCCGGGCTGACGGCGAGCTGATCCGCGAGGTCCAGCCCGCGGCCGGGCCTGGCCTGCACCCGGACCAGCATGGAAGAGCCCTCCCGCGTGCGGTCCAGCTCCAGACTGCCGACGACCCGCAGCACTCCCCGCTCGCGCAGGGCCTTGTAGCGCCGCTGGGCGGTCGTCTCGCTCGTACCCACCCAACGAGCCACCGCGCTCCACGGGGCGCGACCGTTGAGCTGGAGCGCCGCGATGACACGGCGGTCCAGGTCGTCGATGGTGTCCGCGGGAGCTCGGTGGGTCATGGGGCGGACGCTAATCAGCGCTTTTCCGCCCGTCAATGACGGAATCCTGCATCTCTCCTGGTCACAGCCAGGTGATCCGGCACCGCCCGGGATTACGAAGGGGTAACGCCCGCAGTTCCGGTACGCATGCGCGGATGGCGTCGAGCGTGACGGATTACGGCACACGAGCATCCGAAAAAGTTCACCGTTCCCCGGCCCGGAGAGCCTCCGGGCCGGGGAAACGGTTCCGTGGACCCGCGGCCGACGGCGTTCTCACTCCGGCCGGGCCGCACCGCCGACCGTGTGCATGTGCCGCAGCCCTTGCCGGTACGAGTCGAGCAGCCCGGTCTCGGCGTACGGGAGGCCGAGGTCGCGGCAGTGTTCCCGGACCAGGGGCTGTACGAGCCTGAGGTGGGGCCTGGGCATGTTCGGGAAGAGGTGGTGTTCGATCTGGTAGTTCAGCCCGCCGAGGAGCCAGTCCGTGACCGGCCCGCCCCGGACGTTCCGCGAGGTCAGGACCTGGCGGCGCAGATGGCCCCAGCGCTCGCCCGCCGGGTCGGGCATATCCATGCCCTTGTGGTTGGGCGCGAAGGCCATGCCCAGGTGGAGCCCGAAGAGCGCCTGATGGAGCAGTGCGAACGCGACGGCCTTGCCCACCGGCAGGCAGGTGAGCAGCAGGGCGGCGTAACCGGCCATGTGCAGCGCCAGCAGCGCGCCCTCGACGGCCCGCTCGCGCACCGGCTGCCGCCGCAGGTCCTGGACACTGCTCACCTTCAGGGCGATGCCTTCGAGCAGCAGCATCGGGAAGAACAGCCAGGCCTGGTGGCGGGTGACCCACCGGGCGAATCCGCGGCGCACGGCGGCCTGCTCCGTGGTCCACACGAGTGCGCCGGCGCCGACGTCCGGGTCCTTCTCGATGTGGTTGGGGTTGGCGTGGTGCCGGTTGTGCTTGTCGTTCCACCACGCGTAACTCATGCCCAGGAGCAGATTGCCGTGGAGGAGTCCGATGGCGCGGTTCGCCCGGCGGCCGACGGCGATCTGGGCGTGCCCGGCGTCGTGGCCGACGTAGGCGGTACGGGCGGACAGGATGGCGAGCGGCACGGCGAGCAGCAGCGTCCACCAGGTGTCCCCGGCGAGGACGAACCCTGTCACCACGGCCGCCAGGGCGAGGAGGTTCACGCTGATCATCCGCGCGTACCAGCCCTTGCGACGCTCCAGCAGCCCCCGTCCCCTGACCTTCCGCAGCAGGGGGGTGAACTCGCTCCCCTGCTGCGCGGTGGCGCCGACGGGTGCGGTGGATAGGGACGGCGCGGTGGCCTGAGACATGAAGGGCTCCGGTCCTGAATCGGTCAGCAGGGCTCTGACCTGCTTAAACGTACGGACCGGGGGCCATGCGGCGCCATGGTGTCAACACCCCGGCCGCACGGGGGCCAGCCCCAGGATCCCGAAGGGGGGTTGGCGACACCTCAGCGACACCTACGCCCCGGCCGCCACCGGCCACGATCGTGTCAGGTGCCGGCAGCGGCGGTACTCTTGCGAAATGCGGCCCCTTCGGTACTCCATCAATACGTCACATTGGACGGGTGCTGCGATCACCGTGCGATCGTTCCGGACGAAGAGATGCATCGTCACCACGCCGGGAACCTCGACCAGGCCGATGCGCTTCTCTTCGGCCGGGTGACGTACGAAATGATGGAGGAGGCGTGGCGGCCGCCGTTGACGGAGCTGGGATTGATCGATGAGTACGAGTTCGTGGTTCAGCCCAGGCTCGCGGGCCACGGGCCGACGTTGTTCGCCGGACTGTCGAAGCATGTCGACTTGAAGCTCGTGAGCCGGCTGGAGTTCGGCTCGGGCGCGGTGGCGATGCGGTACGAGCCGAGAAGCTAGCCGCACGAGCGCAACCGCCGCGGCCCGGCCCCATCTTCCCCGCCGCAGCGGGGCCCACGGTCAGTGGAGTCCGTACGTCCGGGCGAGTGCGCCCACAGTGGCCGTCATGGCCTGGCGCAGTCCGGCCGGTGCGAGGACCTCGATGTCGGTACCGAGGCGCAGCAGCTCGCCGCAGGCGTGGTCGGTGCTCTCGGTCGGGATGACGGCCTCGACCCATCCGTCGTCGCCGACGGGGACCGCGGTGGAGTCCACTGCCCGGATCACCTCCGGGGGGACATTGTCGGGCAGGCGCCGGCGTCCCCGCGGGGACAGGCGGACGGTGGCGGTGCCGGTGTAGCGGCGTGCCTGGAAATCCTCGAGGTAGGAGGTCCAGTACGCGCCCAGGTCGAATCCTTGCGGCCGGTCGAACCGCTCCTCGCTCGGGACCGCGTCGAGGACTTGGGCGACCCGGTAGGTGGCGATCCGGCTCTCCCCGGCGGCCACGAGGTACCAGATACCCGATTTGAGCACCAGGCCGTAGGGACGCAGGCGGCGGCCGACCTCCTGCGGTGCGCGCCAGCGACGGTAGCGCACCTCCACCGTACGCCCGGTGAGCAGCGCGTCGACGAACACGGCCAAGTGCGGGGTCGGTTCGGGTTCCCGGTACCAGGCGGGGGCGTCCAGGTGGAACACCGCCGCGGTCCGCGCCGCCTCCTCACGCAGCCCGGCCGGCAGCGCGGCCAGGAGCTTCAGCCGCGCGGCGCTCACCTCCGCCGTCAGGCCCAAGTCAGCGGCCGGGCCGGGCAGTCCGGCGAAGAACAGCGCCCTCGCCTCGCCCTCGCTCATTCCGGTCAGGCGCGTGCGATAGCCCTCGAGCAGCTGATAGCCGCCCCCACGGCCCGGCTCGGCGTAGACCGGGATACCGGCGGCCTGGAGGCGTGCCAGATCGCGGTAGGCGGTCCGCACGGACACCCCCAGCTCACTGGCGACGGCGCGTGCGGAGACGCGGCCGCGGGATTGCAGCAACAACAACAGCGACAGCAACCGGCCGGCGGACATGGACGCAATTCTGCCCGGAAACCCTGACAGCACGTGGCACACCACTCCCCTAGCGTCAGCCGGTGTCCGGCCCCGACCGACCGAACCGGCCGGACGTGGCACACCTGGAGAAAGACGCCCGGGCAGGAGTCCCCACATGACCCCCATCGACGCCGTCAGCAGCCCTGCTGTGATCGAGCTTCGCCAGTACACGCTGCGCCCCGGCCGGCGTGAGGAACTCATCGAACTCTTCGACCGGGAGTTCATCGAAACCCAGGAAGAGACCGGGATGCTCGTACTCGGCCAGTTCCGGGACCTGGACGAGCCGGACCGCTTCGTCTGGCTGCGCGGGTTCGAGGACATGACGGTACGGCACCATGCGCTGACCGCCTTCTACGACGGACCCGTCTGGGCAGAACACGGCCCCCAGGCCAACGCCACCATGGCCGACTCCGACAATGTGCTGCTGCTACGGCCCCTGACGGCCGGGAGCGGCTTCACCGTCCGCCCCTCCCACCGGACCCGACCCGGGGCGCCGGCACCGGAGGGATTCGTGTCCGCCACCGTGTGGTCCTTCCCTCCCGGACAGCCCGAGGGCATCGCACTCATCCGGCACGGCCTTCTGCCCGTCCTCCACGAGACCGGACCCGCGCCACTGGCCGCCCTCACCACCGAGACGGCGCACAACACCTTCGCCAGGCTGCCGGTCCGCACCGGAGAGAACGCCGCCGTCGTCTTCACCTCCTACCCCGACGAAAGGGCGCATCGCCGGCACATGGCCGAGATGCGGGTCCACCCCCGCGCCCGGGAAATCCTGACGAGCATCGGGAGAGAACAGACGGCGGTCCCCCGGACACTGAGACTGGCACCCACCAGCCGCTCGCTCCTCCCCTGACCCGGGTAAGCGGGCAGCACGGGGGCAGCTTCTCAGTACCTCACGGGCGTCGGCCGCTTCCCGGACGGAGGGTTCGTGGCCGATCGCGGGGCAGGGAAGGGTTCGAACCGCTCCAGGGCCGGATCGTCGAACTGATCGGGTTCCGGCATCCCAGCTCTGCTCGCTGGAGATCCGGTGCGCGGGAAGGCGGACAAGCGGGAGGCGGTCACGGCTTTACGCCCTTGCGTCGCCGAGGCGTACGTCGTGGTCGGCCCAGGGCAGGGCGGCACCGCCGTGGCGTGCGGCGCGCAGATCGCCGGAGCGGGCGTGTCCCTCGAAGTTCTCCAGCCGCGAGGCCCGCCCGCAGAGCTCACCGAGCATCGCGCTGCTGTCCTTGTCGCGGATCTCCTGGTAGGTGACGGTCTTGAGATACTTCCCGACCCACAGACCGCCCGTGTAGCGGGCGGCACCCAGCGTCGGCAGGACATGATTGGTACCGATGACCTTGTCGCCATACGGGACGCACGTGTCCTGGCCGAGGAACAGCGCCCCGTAGTCCCGCATCCCCGCGAGCGCGTCCCGTGGCTCGGCGGTGAAGATCTGCACATGCTCGCTGGCGTAGGTGTCGGCCAGGGCGAATGCCTCCTCCTGGTTCTCCACCAGCAGCACCTCACCGTGGTCACGCCAGGCCGCGCCGGCGACCCTGCCGGTCGGCAGACCGGGCAGCAGCGCGTCGATGTGCTCGATGGCGCCCAGGCCGACCTCGCGCGATGTGGTGATGAGCACCGCGGGGGAATCGGGGCCGTGCTCGGCCTGGCTGAGCAGGTCCACGGCGATGGTGAACGGGTCCGCGGTCTCGTCCGCGACGATCAGCACCTCGGTGGGGCCCGCGAACAGATCGATGCCGACCTCGCCGAACAGCTGCCGCTTGGCCTCTGCCACATACGCGTTGCCGGGACCGGCCACCATGTTGACCGGGTCGATCGTCTCGGTCCCCAGCGCGAGAGCGGCCACGGCCTGCACACCGCCGAGCACATAGATCTCCTCGGCGCCGGCCAGGTGCATCGCGGTGACGCTGATGGGCGGCGGGGCTCCCTCATTGGGCGGGGTCGTGGCGGCCACCCGTTCCACACCGGCGACCTTCGCCGTGACGATGGTCATGTGGGCCGACGCCGTGAGCGGGTACCGGCCACCGGGGACATAAGCGCCTGCCGCGGTCACGGGAATATTGCGCTGGCCGAGGTAAACACCCGGAAGCGACTCAATCTCGAAATCATGCACGGAGTCGCGCTGCGCCTGAGCGAAATTCTGGACCTGCCGCTGCACAAACCGCAGATCCTCCAGGACGCTCGTGGGGACCCCGGACACGATCGACCTGATCTCGTCGGGACCGAGCCGGTACGAGGCCCGGTCCCAGGCGTCGAATTTCATCGAGTAGCGGCGGACGGCCTCGTCACCATGGGCGCGCACGTCCGCGATGACCTCAGCCACGGTGTCGACGACATCGGGACGACTGCTGCGCACAGTGTTCTTGGACGCCGCGGACTTGAGTACGACGGGCACGGCTGGGTCTCCTCGCAGGTGGTTCAACGGATTCTCGGCGCTCCCGCACTGCCGCCATGAGGCACCGGTAGCGCTGTCGAGAGCAAGTCTCGCCGTGGCGCGCCACCGCATCACAGACACACAATGAGAATGAGATCCCAGGTGCTCTGCACACTGTGTTCACGACCACGGAAGATCACTCCTGGCGGCGGCTCCCTGGCATGGTCGACCGCGGGCCTACAAGGCGGACACAGCATGTGCAAGACTGCGCCACCAGAATGCATGATCCGTGTAACGGCTGATCGGTCCGCGCAGCGGGCAATCTCCCCCTTGGTTCCAAAGAGGTCAGTCATGGCTCTGTCAGTAGCAGCCGCCTTGCAGCTGGAGGTATTCAGCCGCACCACCGTCCGCGTATACGCGGGCGAGAAGAACCTGGGCCATACGATCCGCTGGGTCCACCCGGTGGAAATCCCCGACATCGGTCAGTTCCTGACCGGTGGCGAGCTGCTCTTGACCGCCGGCCTGGGTGCCGGCCGGACCGCGAGTGAGCAGCGGCGCTACATCCGCGAGGTGAGTGCGGCGGGCGCCTCGGCACTCGTCATCGAGCTCAGCGGTCGCGCCTTCACCACGATGCCCCCAGCAATGATCGACGAGGCCGAGCGGCTCGGCTTCCCCCTCATCGGCCTGGCGGACGAACTGCCGTTCGTCGAGGTGTCCGCCCAGGTACACGAGCTGATCGCGGATGAACGGAACTCCGATCTTGTCGCGTTCGAGCGTCTCAACGCGGACTTCATCCAGCTCCTGCTCGCCAGCCGCAACCATGTTTCGTTCGCCGAGGCGCTCGCCCATAACGTCGGCTCCCCCGTGGTTCTGGAGGACACCGATCACCAGGTCGTGGCCTACGCCGGCGGAACGACCGAAACCGATCTGCTGATGCGGAACTGGGGCCTGCACGCCAGGATGGCCCACCAGGCCGGTACCCCTGGGGGTCAGCACAACAAGTCCTCCATGGTCCAGTCCCACGACGAGCCGGGCTGCACCCGACGCATGATCGTGCTCAGGGGCGAGGCATGGGGCTGGATCCATGTCTTCCACGGCGATGGCGAGCTGACCGGTGTGCATGCCTACGCCCTCGACCGGGCCGCCGACACGATCGCCATCGCGCTGCTCGGAGACCGGGAGAGCGGTGTCCGGGCCTCGCACCGGCAGAGCTCGTTGATCAATCGGCTGCTCCTTGGCGACATCACCGGTGAGCAGTTCGTCGACCGGGCGCTGCGGGTGGGCCGTGACCTGCGGGACCGGCCTCTCGCCGTCGTCGTACTGTGCAAGGAGCCCGACTCGGACGGCGTGGCGGAGGCCGCGCTGGAACCCGCGCTGAAATCCCTGAAGGCGCCCGCCGTCGTAGCAGACATCGGCGATCACGTCCTCGCCGTGGTCGGTCTGACGAAACAGTTGTCTGCGCAACAGCTCGCCGACGAACTGGACACCCGCGGGGCCCGAGCCGGCGTCAGTCGCAGCGGTCCGGCCCGTCGGCTCGCGGATGCGGCACGGCAAGCGCGTACCGCAGCCTCCGTCGCCGCCACCCGCGAGAAGCCCACAGCGCTGCACTTCGACCGGCTCGGCGTCCTGCGTCTGCTCGTCGCGCTCGCCGAAGGCCCGGAGCTCAGGCGATACGTCGACGACGAACTCGGGCCGCTCCTGCGCCATGACGCGACCGAGGCGAACCCCCTGTTGCCGACCCTGCGGGCCTACCTCGCCGCGGACGGCAACAAGTCCCGCGCGGCGGAGACCCTCTTCATCCAGCGCCGCACGCTCTACTACCGCATCGAGCGACTCAACAGCCTGCTCGGCAGATCAGTGGACGACCCCGAGGTCCGCGGGGGCCTCTCACTCGCGCTACGAGCACTGGATCTCGTGGAGTCCGGCCAGCAGCTCCAGCCTCCCGGCCCGACGCGGAGGACCTGATCGCTCGGTTAGTACTCCAGTCTGGTTTCGCGATCTTGTCGCGGACGCGGCTGGGCACGGGTACGGCCACCGCGTGATCATCGGTTGGTGTGTGGACAAACGAAGATCGTGCGGTGGCCGCGGGCCATAGCGTAGACCCTGCTCACTGGCGGGAGATGTTCGACCAGGCCATGGCCCGGATCGCGGGACGTTTCGGCCGGGTTGAGCCGAGGGCGAGTGCCCGTGCCTATCTGCTCGGGCTGCTGTCGACGGCGGAACGGAAGAACTGCTGGCAGCTGGCGGAACAGGCTGGTCACGCGCGGCCGGGGTCGATGCAGCGGCTGCTGCGCTACGCCCGCTGGGACGCCGATGCCGTCCGTGACGACCTCCGCGCCTATGCCGTCGAGCACCTCGGCACCGACGGCGGCGTGCTCATCATGGACGAGACCGGTTTCGTGAAGAAGGGCCACGCCTCGGCGGGGGTGCAGCGCCAGTACACCGGCACCGCAGGACGCATCGAGAACGCCCAGGTCGGGGTCTTTCTCGCCTATGCCACCAGCCGGGGGCGGACGCTGATCGACCGCCGGCTCTACCTGCCTGAGCACTCGTGGTGCGCCGACTCCGAGCGCCGCCACGCTGCCGGGATACCCCAGGAAGTACAGTTCCGGACCAAACCCCGCCTGGCCTGGGAGATGATCGCCGCCGCGCTGGAGGCCGGGGTGGAGGCGCGGTGGGTGACCGGGGACGAAGCCTACGGGCAGGACCCGCAGCTTCGCGCCGCCCTGGAAACGCGCGGCACCGGCTACGTCATGGCCGTTGCCTGCTCGGCGCGGGTACGGATCAACGCAGGCCGCACCGCCATCCGCGCGGACACCGTCGCCGAACGTCTGCCCGCCACGGCCTGGCAGCGGCACAGCGCCGGGGCTGGTGCGAAAGGGCCGCGCTACTACGACTGGGCCTGGATCCACATCGGCACCGGCGGCCACCGCCACCTGCTGATCCGCCGCAACCGCACGACCGGTGAACTCGCCTTCTACCTGTGCTGGTCAACCACCACCGTCACCCTTGCGGAACTCGTCCGCGTCGCCGGTGTCCGCTGGAGCGTCGAGGAGTGCTTCCAGGCCGCCAAGAGCCAGGTCGGACTCGACCACTACCAAGTCCGCAACTGGACTTCGTGGCACCGGCACATCACCCTCGTCATGCTCGCCCTGGCCTTCCTCACCGCCGTCGCCGCCAGCTCAGCCCACGCGCGACCCGCCCAGCCGGCCCATCTCACCAGCGATCACCCCGCGATCAAGCTGACCGTCCCGGAGATCCGACACCTACTCGCCTTCTTCAACCCACCAGCCGTGTCAGCGGCCACGCTGTTGCACTGGTCCGACTGGCGGCGACAACACCAAGCGACAGCCCGGCGCAGCCACTACCGACGATGCTCCAGCGACGAACCGACTGGATAGATCACGAAACCGCACTGGAGTACTAGGCGAACAAGCGGTGGCGCGCCGACGCGTGACGCGGACCCGTTCGGGGCCTTTGGGGGCTCACCATAGACACTGCCAATGCCTAGCAGTCATATTATTAATTTGTTTCTATGGATGGCCGGCCCTACCGTGGAGTGCGCCCGTCGAATTCACCGATGCGGGCCGGTACTCCTGCACCCAGGGGGTGTGAATCCTGACGCCTGCCTCCGCGGGCCGACTCCGCAAAGCGGGCGAGAACAACACCTGCATGGTGTGCATTTCGACCGTTACGACAGTCCGGACGGAATCCAGAATGCTGTCGCTTCGCTTGTGCCTGCGACCCGCATGTATGCGACCGAAGACCGGCCTGGGCGGGGTAGTGCGCGCCACGGCGAGCCGTCCGGGATCGGAAAATACGAAGTGCAATTTTCAGGGCGTCCCGCCGTGCCTTCCTCGCCGCGCCTGATGATTCAGCAGGAAGCTCCATCAGAAGGGAATTGCGTGTGCTAAGAATTACTGTTCGGAGAGTAGTCGGTATAGGACTCTGCGTGCTGGCGATGTGTGTCGGCCCTCCGACGTCGGTACAGGCACGGACGGGCGACCACGTGCGTGTCGATGCGCCCGCGGGTTCGTTGCACGGGGTCCGAGCCAACGACACGGTCCAGTTTCGCGGCATCCCCTATGCCAAGCCGCCGGTGGGGAACCTGCGATGGCGGCCTCCAGTAGCACAGCCAGCCTGGACCGGCCTCCGGGACGCCAGCCGGTTCGGTCCGGCGTGCGCCCAGATCAACACTCTGGGAACCTTCGCGGGGCCGCCGAACAACAATGAGGACTGCCTCTACCTGAACGTGTTCGCACCGGAGACTTCCAGGCCCGATCACCGGCGTCCGGTGATCGTCTGGTTTCACGGCGGTGGCAACTTCACCGGTGCCGGCGATGCATACGACGGCAGCGGCCTCGTCAAAACGGGCGACACGATTGTCGTCACACTGAACTACCGCCTCGGCGTACTCGGCTGGCTAGCTCACCCGGGCCTCGACCGCGAAGGCCACCTGTTCGCTAATTACGGCCTCTTGGACCAGCAGATGGCACTGCGCTGGGTGAGGGCCAACATCGCCGCTTTCGGAGGCGATCCGGGAAACGTGACGATCGGCGGGCAGTCGGCCGGTTCTTTCGACGTGCAGGCACACATGGTGTCACCCTTGGCCCGGGGCCTGTTCCAGCGCGCAATCATGGAAAGCGGGGTCGAAGAGCCCGCGCCGCTGACGCAAGCTGAAGCCCTGGGAGTACGGTTCTCGACGGACGCTGGCTGTGGTAACAACGCACAATCGGCTGCCTGTCTTCGCAAGCTGCCGGTCGAGCGTCTCATGGCGGTACAGGGCGTGGCAGGTGAGTACCCCACCACGGACGGGGTGGTCGCCGACGGGAAGATCGTTCCGTCGGCGGGGCTGCTGGCGTCGTTCCGAGCGGGACGCTTCACGGCCGTTCCAGTGCTGAGCAGTTCCACGCGTGATGAGTGGAACTTCCTGACGGGTGTCCAGTACTACACCTCAGGCCGTACGACGCCCCTGACCGAATCCGATTACGACGCGTTCGTCGCGGACCGCGCCAACGGCGATCCTCATCTGATCACCGAGATTCGAGCACGCTATCCGCTCGCAGACTATGCGACGCCTCAGCGTGCCATTGCAGCCATCGGGACGCAGGGTGGAATTCTCTTCCAGTGTGCAACGCGTAAGCGGCTTGCCCCGATATCAAAGGCGGCCACCGTCTACGCCTATCAGTTCGACGATCGCACGGCACCTTCCTTGCTGCCGGCAATGCCCGGTTTCGAACCGCTGGCCGACCACACTGCGGACATCCAGTACCTATTCCCCGGATTTCACGGCGGATCGCTCGGAATGAGCCATCCACTCAACCAGCAACAGGCCGCCCTTTCTCGCCGGCTGATGACGGCCTGGACCAATTTCGCCCGCACGGGAAATCCGAACGGCCCCAAAGGCACAACGTGGCCCGCATACAGTCAGTCGCACCCCAAGGCTGTCGCGCTCGTCGATACACATGGCCAGACCGTGATCTCCGACAAGCAATATGCAGCCGCAAACCAATGCGACTTCTGGGATTCCCTGGGAGCCAGGTGACCCGGTAGGAATCTGACACCGCAAAGGGTTTTGGCAAGCAGAATGGCCTTCCGGTCACGAGACGGGGTTACCAAGACTCCTGCCGGCCCGTGACGGAAGGCCCTTCCTGTATGAAGATCGGCTGCCGAGCGCGCCTGGTCGGCGACGCGGCGAAAAAGGGGCGGTCTCCGTGAGGTCGATGAGCGTGATGCGTCAGGTGGACCGCGTGACGCCGTGCAGTGGGGGGGTGCCTGTTGAGTCGGCACGGAGCGCGGTGCCGGTGTTGCCACCGGTCCGTTTCTCCGTGCCGCTCGCCGAACCCGGCGTACCCGTCTCCGAGTACCGGGCTCTCCACAGACTCTGCCGTTCAGGCGTGGTTGAGACGTGTCCAGGGGTTGGGGATCCTGTTGCCTCTGTAGCGGTAGCGGGTGACCGTCACCGCCTGGAGGTCGAACAGTTCGATCCCATCAGCCGAGGGCCTTTGCCACCGTCCGGTGTGGTCGGTGAGGCGTCGGCGGACTTCCTTCCACTTCCAGCGGTGCAGCGCCATCCACCAGCTGATCACCCGGTGCCATGTGAAGCTGGCCAGGGAGCTCAGGGTGGCTTTGCAGACCGCGTGCTTGAAGTAGTTGGCCCAGCCGCGCATGATCTGGTTGAGCCTGATCAGCACGTCCCTGGGGTTCTGCTGCGACGTTCTGTTCGTCAGAGCACGGATCTTGTCCTTCAGCTGCCGGATGGGCCGATCAGCGATGAAGGTGTAGACGTGCCACTTGTCCGTTCCTCGCTTGCGGCGCCACTGGATGCGGAACCCAAGGAAGTCGAACCCGTCCGACATGTGCACCACCCGAGTCTTGGCCTCGGAGAGGCGAAGGCCGAGTGGTTGCAGCACTTCGGCGATGTCCTCGCGTAGCGTTTCGACGTCGTCGCGTTCACCGTCGGTCAGTACGACGAAATCGTCCGCGTAGCGGACGATTCGCCAGTTCGGACGTCCGGTTGCGCGGCGACGCCTGCGCAGGTGGCTGGTGGCCATCTCCCCGTCCGGTTCCCATGGCCTGGTCAGGTGCTCGTCGAGCGCCGACAGGGCGATGTTCGCCAGGAGCGGGGAGAGGATGCCGCCCTGAGGGGTGCCAGTGAGGGTGTCCTCGCGGTTGTTGTCCTCGGTGAGGACGCCGGCCTTGAGGAACGCCTTGACCAGCCGCAGCACGCGCTTGTCCTTGACTCGTCCTCGCACCCGGTCCATCAGGGCCGTGTGGTCGATCGAGTCGAAGCACGCCTCGATGTCCGCGTCCAGGACCCAGCGGTAGCCGTGGGTGCCGTAGAAGTGGATCTCGGCGATCGCGTCATGTGCCCGCCGCAGGGGCCGGAAGCCGTAGGAGACCGGCTTGAAGTCGGCCTCGTAAATCGGCTCCAGCACCAGCTTGAGGGCCGCCTGGACCACCCGGTCGGCGATGGTCGGGACGCCGAGCTTGCGCACCTTCCCGCTGCCGCCGAGCTTGGGGATCTTGCGTTCGCGTACCGGCAGCGGGCGGAACTCACCCGATTTAAGTGCGTGTCGAAGATCCTCCAGGAACCCGTGAGGGCCAATCTCGTGCTCGACGTTGACGGCGGTGAGGCCGTCCACTCCGGGCGTTTTGGCCCCTTTGTTTCCCGCGACCCGTTCGAACGCCACGAGCAGCGTCGCTGGGTCGCACACGAGGTTGAACAGATCGTCGAACCTGCGGCCGTGATCGGCCGCCGCCCAACGGTGAAGTTTGGCCTGCATCCCCGATACCCGCTGGTGAGACCCCACCGGGGTCTCCGGTGCACCACTGTTCAGCGGCGCTTCTTTCGGCATTGCAGCCTCCTTCCCTTCTCGATTCCGCTGCCGCCCTTCCCCATGTGCCGGGCTCTCCCCGGCGCGGAGTACTACGGCGGCTCCGCCCCGTCCCGGCCCGTTCGGCCGACGGTGGGCCAAGCCTGCATCCTCGCTGGATGCGTTGTTGCAGGTCAGGGCCGGAACGGTTCCCGTGTTCACATGCTGTTCGATCGACGGAGTAGGAGCCCGGCTATACCCCCGCGGCATCACCACGACTACCCCGCAGCACTTCGCCGTGGCCTCCCCGAACGACACATAGCAACCGCCCGGGAAGTTCCCCATCTCCATGGAGACAGGGACGCACCGCATCCAGCCCAGATCCGCCAGGTTCGAGCTGGTGACGAGTAAGGAGGCGTCAACGCCGGTTCCTCGCGTACTCCTTTCCGTCTCGCTTGCCGGACCCGCACCATCTGGCAGTGCTGATACGTCCCGGCTTTGTCAGGGCCGCTTGCCACCCTCCCCGGCACCTCCCGGGTCGGGCTGCCCTCAGCTTCAACCGCCCTGCTGCGACAGGACGGCGGTGGCGTCCTTTCACCGCCACTCGAACAGCACACGCTTCACGGCGCACCTATGTGTTTCGTCAAGCGAGGCGTGGGGTGCGGGGTTCGTAGAAGGTGCCGTCGCGGAGCATCGCGAACAGCACGTTGATCCGTTGTCGGGCGAGGCGGAGAAGTGCCTGTGTGTGGGTCTTGCCGTGTGCTCGGCAGCGGTCGTAGTAGGTGCGGGAGGCGGGATCGTGCAGGGCGGCGAACGCGGACAGGAACATCGCGCGTTTGAGTTGCCGGTTTCCGCCTCTGGGTGCGTGTTCGCCGTGGATCGAGGTCCCGGAGGATTTCGTGGTTGGGGCGAGGCCGGCGTAGGAGGCGAGGTGGGCGGCGGTGGGGAAGCTGGTGCCGTCGCCGACGGTGACCAGCAAGGTGGCTGCGGTCCTGACCGCGATCCCCGGCATCGAGGTCAGGACCTTGAAAAGAGGGTGAGCCTCCAGCAGGGCGCTGATCTGGGCTTCTGTGGCCCGGCGTTGTTCGTGGACGGCGCCGGGCGATCGGGCCAGGGACGGGATCACGATATCGAGGGCGCCGGTTCCCGGGACCACGACGGTCTGCTCGTCCGAGGGCGTCGAAAACGTCGTCGATCAGCCGCTGTGCCATGCGCGGGGCCTTGGGGCGCACCACCTCGACCAGTCTGCGGCGTCCGGCTTTTCGCAGGGCGGAGGGGGATCCGTAGCGTTCCAGCAGCCAGGTCACGGCCGGGTGGTCCAGGCGCGGGCCGAGGACGCGCTCAGGGCTGGGGGGAACTGGGTGAGCAGGCCGCGGATCCGGTTGGAGGTGCGGGTGGCCTCGGCCGCCAGGTCCTGGTCGAAGCCCACCAGTGCGGTCAGCGCGGCGGTGATCTCGTCGGTCAGTTCCAGCGAGCGCAGGGTGTGCGGCATGGTCCGGGCCGCGTCCGCGATCACGGCCGCGTCGCGGGCGTCGGTCTTCGCCTCGCCCGGGCAGAGGTCGGCGATCCGCCGCATCGAGAGTCCGGGCAGGTAGGCGACCTTGCAGCCGGTGTCCTGCGCGACCGTCAACGGGAGGGCGCCGATGGAGGCGGGCTGGTCGACGATCACCAGGACGGTGCCGAACTTGGCCTACAGTTTCTCGAAGACGTCCCGCAGCTTCGGTTCGGTGTTGGGCGGTTGCTTGTCGAAGACTTTCTTGCCGGCCGGGGTGAGGCCGTGGCCGTGATGGGCGCTCTTGCCGACGTCCAGGCCGAGGAAGACGCCCACGTCGTCGATGTCATCCAACCCATCCTCCCGAACGGGGTTCGTGCGGTGCTGGCCAGGGCATCGGCGCCGTGTGCGCGCATCCACGTTATGCAGACCTTCCGCCCGCAAGCGGCCGGGCATTGCGCCGGGCCAGGCGGTGGTCGGGCCTCTCATCAGCGTCTCCCACGGCGCCTCTCGGGCCCGGCGGCACCACCCCCCAGGTCATCGGTTCGACAGGGGGCAACAGCCATACCGGACCCGGAGGCCAGCGGCCCTCTCGCAGGACCGCGAAGGCGACTTGGCTGCTGAGCTGGTCCCTCTGGCGCAGACGCCACCAGGCAACAGCCCGCCGCAGCCACTACCGACGCCGCACCGCCAACGAACCCACTGGATAGATCACGAAGTCAGACTGGAGTATTAGGCGAATTCCAAACACCGAGGCGCCGGCGGGGGCGCTGCCCGCCGAGGACGGGTACGAACTGTGGCTTCGGTACCGGCAGGTGGCGGATCCCGCTCAACTCAAGCGGTACCGGGCCGGGTTAGAAACCCTGGTCTGGCAGGGAGGCGGCGGTCCACTACAGCAGTCGGCGGTGGACGAGTTGGTACGCGGGCTCAGCGGGCTGCTCGGCACCCGGGTGAGGCCACGCACCAGCGCCCCCGCACGCGCGGCACTCGTGGTGGGCACCCCGGCGAGTTCCGCCCTGATCCGCGAGCTCGTCCCCGCGGCCGACCTGGCCGAGCTGGGCGACGAGGGCTACGTCGTCCGCCGGGTCACCCGGCGCGGCACGGACGTCACCGTGGTGGCGGCCCACGCGGACCGGGGTGTGCTCTACGGCGCGTTCCATCTGCTGCGCCTCGTACAGACCCGACGGCCGCTGGAGCGTGTCGACCTCACGGAGCGCCCGGCCGCCCCGCTGCGCATGGCCAACCGCTGGGACAACGACGACGGTTCGATCGAGCGCGGCTATGCGGGCCGGTCCTTCTTCGACTGGGAGGAGCTGCCGCGGCTCGACGACCGGTACACGGACTACGCACGTGTCCTGGCCTCGCTCGGCATCAACGGCGCCGTGATCAACAATGTCAACACGCCCGCGGACTACCTCGCCGAGCCGTTCCTGACCAAACTGGCCGCGCTGGCCGGTGTCCTGCGCCGCTACGGAGTGGCGCTGTATGTCACGGCGAACTTCGCCGCCCCCATCGACCTGGGCGGGCTGGACACCGCCGACCCCTTCGACCCGGGGGTGCGCGGCTGGTGGACGAGGAAGGCCGAGGAGATCTACGGCAGGATCGAGGACTTCGGCGGCTTCCTGGTGAAGGCCAACTCCGAGGGCCGCCCCGGGCCGTTGGACTATGGAGCACCCACGCCGACGGTGCCAACCTGCTGGCGGACGCGCTGAGACCGTACGGCGGGGTCGTGATGTGGCGGGCCTTCGTACACGACAGTGACGCGAAGTGGGACCGGCAGGCGTACCTCGACTTCACACCGCTGGACGGGAAGTTCGCGGACAACACCATTGTCCAGATCAAGAACGGGCCGATCGACTTCCAGGTCCGCGAGCCCGCCCACCCTCTCTTCGGCTCGCTGCCGCGTACCAACTCGATGATCGAGCTCCAGGTGACGCAGGAGTACACCGGGCACGCCACCCATCTGTGCTATCTGGTCCCGCAGTGGCGGGAAGTCCTGGACTTCGACACGCTCAAGGCGGGCGAGGGCAGCACCGTGGCCCGGGTCGTGACCGGCCGGGTGCACTCCAACGCGCACTTCGGATTCGCCGGTGTGATGAACTTCGGCGATGCCAGGAACTGGACCGGCTCACACCTGGCCGCCGCCAACACCCACGGCTACGGACGGCTCTCCTGGAACCCGGACCTGTCCGCGCGGGATCTGGCCGACGAGTGGACCCGGATGACCTTCGGCAACGACCCGTACGTCGTCGAGACCGTCTCCGCCCTGCTGCTGGGCTCCTGGCGCACCTACGAGAGGACTACACCTCGCCGCTGGGCACGGGATATCTCACCCATCCGCCGGACGGCTCGGTGACCGGGCACTTCGACCCCAGCCCGACGACGACCACCCAGTTCCACAAGTCGGACCGCGAGGGCATCGGCTACGACCGCACCGCCGCCACCGGCGACGGTTTCACCGAGCTGTACGCTCCGGCGACCCGGGACGCCTACGAGTCGCTGGCGAACTGCCCCGAGGAGCTGCTCCTCTTCCTTCACCACGTCCCGTACAGCCACCGGCTGGACAGCGGCAAAACCGTGATCCAGCACATCTACGACACGCACTTCTCCGGCGCGGCGCGGGTGGCGGAGATGCGCACGGACTGGGAGGGGCTGCGCCGCCGGGTCGACCACCGGCGGTTCACCCAGGTGCACCGCCAGTTCGGGGAGCAGCTCACCGAGGCCGCCAAGTGGCGGGACACCCTGACCGCCTACTGGTTCGAGCTGAGCCGGATCCGCGATGAGCACCGCGGCGGCTGGCTCCAGGCGATCGTCGCCCCGGCCGACACGGCGCTGCTGGGCGGGGAGCGCAACGAGCTTCCGGTGCGGGTGGTCAACGCGACGGGCTCCGGGCTGCGCACGGTGACCACGCTGGACGTTCCCGAGGGCTGGCGGTCCGAGGAGGCGACCGCTTACGTGGCCTCGCGAGAGGGCGAGACGGTGAGGATGACCGTGGTGCCGCCCCCGGCCCCCGCGCTCGCCACCCTGCACGCGCTCCCGAGGTCGGGCGCGGTGCCGGTGCTGGACTCCTCGCTGCGCAGCCTGGCCAGGGTCGTGGTCGTCCCACCCGCCGCGCGTTGCGTCCACGCGCTGGACGCCGGGCCCGCCTCGGCGCCGGTGCTGAAGGACTACACCCGTCTGTCGCCGGCCACCGGCTGGCACGAGGGCGCCGGGTTCGGCTGGGTCGGCAACGCGCCCGACGCCACGGACACCGGACTGTTCGATGTGGTCCGCCGGGACTACGTACGGGACAGCGCACCGGCCGTACTGCGGTTGACGCTGCCGGCCGGGCGCTGCACCGCGCATCTGCTCACCGGCGGCCCCAACACCTTCAACAGGTCGCTGATCGTCCGGGTGGACGGGGTCGAGAAGGCCCGGAGCGAGCGGCTCGACGGCCGGGAGTTCACCTGGCTCCGGATCCCGTTGGACGGCGGAGCCTCCGGACGCGAGGTGGACCTGGAGCTGTCCTCCAAGGAGGACGAGACCTGGCATCTCAGCGCCTGCGTGGTACTGGCGGACGGCCGGGAAGGGGTCTAGCCGCGATCGTGCACCGGGTGCGTGTCCGGGCGCGCCCGCGTGGGCACAGGGGTTCCGGGCGGTTCGGGGGTTGCGGGCGGTTCAGGCGCAGAGCCCTCCGTCGATCGGCAGGACGGCTCCGCTGATGTGGCTGGCGCGGTCGCTCAGGAGGAATGCCGCGCTCGCTCCGACCTCCCGTCCCGTGCCGACCTTGCGCAAGGGAGTGGCGGCGATCCGGGCCTCCACGCCGCCGGGGATCGCACGCCGTGTCTCGGCGAGCATCGGGGTCTCGGTCGGGCCGGGGGCCAGCGCGTTGACCCGGATTCCGAGGGGTCCGAAGTCATGGGCGGCGGTGCGGGTCAGGCCGATGACCGCGTGTTTGGTGGCCTGGTACGCGCCCATGCCGGAGCTGCCGCGGAGACCGCCGATGCTGCTCACGTTGACGATCGAGCCGAAGCCCTGCCGCTCCATGACGCGCACCTCTTCGCGGACGCACAGCCAGGTGCCCTTCACGTTCACGGCCATGATCCGGTCGAAGTCCGCTTCCGGGACCGCGTCGAGGCGCCCGCCCTGGGTCATCGCGGCGTTGTTGAACGCCCCGTCGAGACGGCCGAACCGTGCGACGGTGTTGTCGACAAAGCGGGTCACGCTCGCCACGTCGGAGACATCTCCGATCGTGAAGGCCACGTCGTGTCCGGCGGAGGCGAGTTCCTCCGTGAGCGCGGCAAGCGGTTCCTTGGTGCGTGCGACGAGCATGAGCGCGGCGCCGTCTTCCGCGAGGACGCGTGCGGCGTCGGCTCCGATTCCCGCGCTCGCCCCGACGAGGAGGATGACTTTGCCGGCGAGTGGCGGAGTGCTCATGAGACCGTGCTCCTGTCGATGTCCGTGACGCCGCGCAGCGCGAGCATCGCCCGGGCGTCGGCCGGTGTGGCGATCTGTCGGTCCGCGTCCTCGACGAGCGAGCGGATCTTCCTGACCTGCTGGGCGTTGCTCCCCGCGAGTCGCCCCTTGCCGATCCACAGGCTGTCCTCGAGCCCCACGCGCACATGGCCGCCGAGCAGGGCGCTGTGGGTGGCGAACCGCATCTGGTCGCGGCCGGCCGCGAAGGCGGAGAAGGAGTAGTCGTCGCCGAAGAGCTTGTCCGCGACGCGCACCATGTGGTCCAGGTTCTCGTGATCGGCGCCGATGCCGCCGAGGACGCCGAACACGCCCTGGATCAGCAGGGGTGGCTTGGCCAGGCCCCTATCGGCGAAGTGGGCGAGCGAGTAGAGGTGTCCGATGTCGTAGCACTCGTACTCGAACCGGGTGCCGGACTCGCCGAGCGTGCGCAAGGCGTGTTCGATCGTCTCGAAGGTGTTGATGAACGGCCGGGAGTAGGACGTGAGCACATGGGGCCGCTCCCAGTCGTGCTTCCAGTCGGTCACCCGGTCGGCCATCCCCGAGTACACGAAGTTCATCGAGCCCATGTTCATCGACGCGAGCTCGGGCCGGAGCCGGACGGCCGCCGCCAGGCGTTGCTCCATCGTCATCGCCGGCGAACCACCGGTCGTGATGTTGATGACGGCGTCGGTCCGCGCGGTGATCCGCCCGACGATCCGCTCGAAGACCTCGGGCTCGAACGTGGGCCGCCCGTCCGGTTGCCGGGCGTGCAGATGCACGACGGCGGATCCGGCCTCGACCGCCTCGAGCGCTGCCTCGGCCACCTGCTCGGCGGACAGCGGGAGGTAGGGGCTCTGGGACGGCACGTGTACGGAGCCCGTCACCGCGGTGGTGATGATGACCTTCTCGGCCGCCCGCATCAGTTGTTCTCCTCGGTGGTGGTCATGTGTCCTCTCCCGTCGTTCGGTTGGTGTGCGGGGGCGGATGGTGTGCGGGGGCGAGCGCCCGGTAGGCGTCGAGCTTGGCGTCGTCCAGCCTTCCGACCAGGCTGATGGCGACCTGCGTGGCGCCCGCGTCGTACTGCCGCCGTACCGCCTGGCGCACCTGCTCCGGTGTGCCGCGGACGACGAGGGCGTCGACGAGCCGGTCGGACCCTGGCGGGGTGAGGTCGGCCTCGGTGAACCCGAGCCGGGTCAGCTTCGCGATCTGGTGCGGCAGCGTCAGGTAGTAGGCGAGACGCCTGCGTGCCACCTCGCGGGCGGCGGCGCGGTCGCGGCCCACCACCGCCCACTGGACGACCGACAGGAACGGATCGTCCCCGATCGTCTCGCGCGCCCAGCGGGTGTGCTCCGGTGTGACGAGGAAGGTGATGAGGCCGTCGGCACGTTCGGAGGCGAGGCGGGTTATCCGGGGCGAGTACGCGCCGAGCACCCGCGGCACCGCCACCCCGCCGCCGCGGCGGGCGAGGGTCGCGTCGACTTCGTCAAGGTAGTGGCGGAGGAACGGCAACGGGCCGACACCCCGCTCGCGGACCGCGCCGCTGACCCCGAGCCCCAGCACATAGCGCCCGGGATAGCCGGCAGCGAGGTCCCGCGCCGCCGAGGCCGCGGACTTCGGCACGCGTTCGAGTGCGCGGGCGACGCCGTTGCCCACGACCATCCGTCGTGTCGAACCGAGCGCGAGCGCGGCGGTGGTGAACGCTTCGCGCCCGGCGACCTCGGGGATCCATACCATAGGATGGCCGGCCTCCTCCAGTAGGCGGAGGAAGCGCACCGCTCCCCCGTGGTCGAGGTCGTCCAGCTCGGCGATCGACAGCGCCGAGCGCGGCAAGGAGAGTGTCATCGGTGACCCTCCGAACCCGAGCATGGCAAGGAGAGCGTCATGGGCGACCCTCCGCTTCCCGGAACGCCGTGACCAGCCCGCGCGCGGTCTCCGCCAGCATCGATGTGTCATTGCTGAGCAGGACGAAGTCACAGCCGTCGAGCACCGCCCGCGCGGCACGCTCGGGCGCGCCGCCGAACGCGAGCCCGCAGGGCTTTCCCGCGGTGTGCGCGGCTTCCCGCGCGGAGGCGATGAGTTCGAGCACCTCCGGCGAGGCGGGCGTGGAACCCATCGACATCGAAAGGTCCGCGGCGCCCACGAACACCGCGTCGACGGAGTCGAGAGCCAGGATCCGCGGTGCGGCCCTGATGGCCTCGACGCTTTCGAGCTGCGGAATGCACAGCACGTCGTCGTTGCCGGTGGCCAGGTAGTCGGCGCCGGGGCGGAGCCCCCACGCTCCGGCACGGCTGGTGGCGCCGGCGCCGCGCACACCGTGGGGCGGGAACCGGCATGCCCGCCCGACGGCGGCGGCCTCCTCGACGGTGTCGACGTGGGGTACGAGGATGCCCATGGCCCCCGCGTCGAGGATCTTCTGGATCGTCGAGGCCGTCGTGTCCGGCACCCGTACCAGGGGCACCGTGCCCAGCGCGGCGGCCGAGTTGATCAGCCGGTACGCGGTCTGGAGGTCCAGCGGCGCGTGCTCCAGGTCGATCACGACGAAGTCGAACCCGGCGTACGCCATGATCTCGACCGGCTCACCCGAGGCGATCTTCAGCCAGGTGCCGAGCGGGGTGGTGGCGCGGTCCTGTGCGAACAGCCCGGCGCCGGTGCGTCGTGGCGCGCTCATGGCATCGGGTAGTCGTGGGCGTTGAGCACCCAGCCGGGTTTCTCCGAGAAGTCGGTGCGTGGCGGGCTGAAGATGTCGATCAGCTGGTTCACATCGGGATCGGCGGCTTCGGAGGTGTGCACGGTGGGCGGCGGAATGATCGCGAGGGACGGGCTACCGAGCCGCACATGCTCGTCGTCGCGCCACTGGGAGCTGTCGCTCAGCCAGGGGGTGCGGATGTGGTGCAGATATTGGCCCCGTACGGCCAGCGACAGCTGCTCGAAGTCGTCGTGGGTGTGCGGTGAGAGCTTGCGCGGGTCACGCGGACCGTCCAGTTCGGGCAGGAAGTTGACCATGAACGACCGGGTGCGGAAGATGCGGCCGAACCGTGCCGGGTCATCCGGAACCTCGGCCAGCGGGTAAAATCGCACGGCGGGTCCGCCGACGGGCTCCGGCCACCGCTCAAGCGGTGCGACGCGCGGGTGGTCTTCCGCGTACGCTTCGGCGTTGGCGGCCCGGTCCCGCCACGCCGGCTCGCCGGCCTCGACCAGGCGGATCAGCGGGCCGTCGCCGTGCACAGTGATCCGCGAGCCACCGGGTGGGACCACGACGAGCCCGGGCGCGTCGATGCGTGTGGTGCCGCCGCCGGTGACCACCGTGAAGGCGGGAGAGGCGCCGGTGACCACCACGGCGAGCTCACCGTCGAGCGTCCCGTTGTCGAGGTCGTCTCCGGCCCGCGCCTCGGTGTGCACCAGCACCACGTTCTGAGCGCGGACGACCGCGGTACGGGCGTCCGGTGTCGCGGCGCCGGGCGGGGCGAGGCGGTGCAGATCGAAGTATTGCGCGGCGGCTATCGCGGCGCCGCTGTCCGGCCGTGGCGCGGTCGCCGTCGCGAGCGAGGAGCGGGGGTCGTCCTTCTCGTACACCGTGGTGTCCTTTCGCTCGGCTGTCACTCAGCTGTCGAGGTTGAGCAGATGGGCCGGGTTGTCGCGGACCATGCGCCGCAGGTCCTTCTCCGGCAGGCCGAGGTCGAGCAGCGCCCCGGCGACCCGCAACCAGGCGTCCACCGGTTTCGGGTTGATCGCCTGCCCGAAGTCCGAGGCCAGTACGGTGTGCTCCGGGCCGAGCGCCTCGATCCAGGTCAGCAGCCGCTTCGGATCCCTCTTCTGCGTCCCCTCGGGGTCGTACATGCCGACCTCGTGCTCGATGAACGCGCCGAGTGCGATGAGCTCGCGGCACAGCTCGGGGTCGGCGCCGATCACATAGTCGGGGTGGCTGACGACCATCCGCGTCATGCCGCGGTCCTTCGCGGCCCGGAACAGCGTACGGATGTACTCGGGGTACATATGGCCGCCGTTGACGACGGCTTCCTGCTCCTTGATCTCGTCGAGTATCTCGGCCGCCTCGGGCTTCAGTTCACCCCTCTCGTCGACGATGTCGATGCGTTCGAGGGTCAGGGGCACGGTGGTGGTCGGGAACGCCCCGTCCTCGGGGTGGCAGTCGATGTGCCGGCCCGAGGAGATGGTCGGGAACCAGACGACCTTGCCGCCCATGCGCAGACACATGCGCACCGCGTGCACATTGAGACCGCCGACGGTGCTGTTGAGCGCGATGCCACCGTAGGCGGACGCGGCGACTCCGTCCAGGCGTCCCCTCATCGCCAGGATGTCCATCTGGGTGTTGTGGTGGTGGGACTTGGCGACCATGGCGCGCATCCCGATCCGGGCACCGTCCTGCGCGGCTTCGACGTGGTCGAAGCGACGGGGAAACGGGCTGGGGCCGGAGTGGACATGCATGTCGACCAGTCCGTCCAGGACGGCGGCGATGGCAGGACGTTCCCTCATAGGAGACCACCTCGGTTCGCATTGTGAATTCCTGTTTCACTGTAGACCGCGAGTCAACCCCTTGCAGCAGTCTTGTGCGACGCAAGTCACAACTTTAGGGTAGCCATCAGTTCGCTTCGTGAACACGCAGTTCGCAGCGCGCCGCATGTGGCACCTCAGAGCTGCGGGCAGCCAGCAATCGATCCCGGAGGACGCGATGTCCCCACTGCCCCCCGCAGAGCAGCATTCGGCGGCCTTGGACGACGACGCTCGCCCGAACGCCCCGCACGGTCCGAACACCCCGCACGGTCCGGACACCGCCAAGGCGCGCGCCGCGGTGCGTGGCGGGGCGTTCGCCTACTTCGTCGACCAGTTCGACATCTATCTGCCGATCGTCGTGCTCGCGCCCGCGACGGACTACTTCCAGTCGGCGCATCTGAGTGCGAGCACCACGGCCCTGCTCGCATCGCTGGTGTTCGCCTCGACGCTCATCGGCCGTCCGCTCGGCGCGATCATCTTCGGCCACTTCGCCGACACGGTCGGCCGCAAGCGCACCACACTCGTCGCGGTCGGCGGCTTCGGCATCATCACGCTGATCACCGCGTGTCTGCCGGGCCACGAGACGATCGGGACATGGTCGGTCGGCCTGCTGATCGCGCTGAGATTCATCGACGGGATCTTCCTCGGCGGTGAGTACACCACCGCGGTGCCCCTGGCGATGGAGTGGAGCCCACGGCACAAGCGCGGCCTCAACGCCTCGCTCATCACCGCGACCTCCCCCGCCGCGTACGCGATGATCGCCGCGCTCACCCTGCTGTTGCTGCAAGCGCTGCCGTCCGCCGGACTGCACAGCGCTTATGTGCAGTGGGGCTGGCGGATACCCTTCGTGGCCGGCGCGCTGCTGGCGGCCCTGTTGTTCCGTTACTACCTCACGCAGGTGCACGAGCCGCCGCCCGAGTACACCGGGGCGCGGCACAAACTGCCGTTGGCGCGGCTGCTGGTGCGCTACCCGAAATCGCTGGCCCAGGTGTTCGTGCTGATGACCGGCACCTGGCTGGCCACCAATATGGAGGCCGCCGTGACCCCCGGGCAGCTCAAGGAGCACCTTCTGCTGTCGAGCAAGCAGGTCACACTGACCATGCTCGTGATCAACGCCTCCGCCGCGCTGTCCTACCCCCTGTTCGGACTGCTCTCCCAGCGCGTCGGGAGGCGGCGGTTCTACATCGGCTACGGTCTGTCGGTCATGGTGATCGGCGCCGGTTCATACGCGTTGCTCATGGTTTCCGACGGTGGCCTGGGGGCCGCCCTCGGCTGGGGTGTCATGATCGGCGTCTTCACCGTCGGCACGTTCGGCCCGATCGCCGCGTATCTGACCGAGCGGTTCCCGACGAGCATCCGCTCCACGGGCTATGGCGTCGGGTACAGCCTCGCGCTCATCGCGCCCGCGTTCTACCAGTTCTATCTGCGGCAATTCGACGGCTTCATGCCCTCGCACCTCGCCCCTGCCGTCCTGATCGCGCTCGCCGGCGCACTGATCGCGTTCGGTGGCTTCCTCGGCCCGGAGACCAGGGACGTCGACATGGCCGACGACAGCACGATCCCGAAACTGGCCTGACCCGGCGCCACCCGGCCCGGCCCCGTGCGCCCCGCCGCGGCCCTACACCGCCCGCCGGCCGAGGTCGTCGGGCCGGTAGTGGCCGCCGAGTTCGTGGGTGAGCGCACGCGCGGTGTCGACGACGACACTCAGCTCGGGGGTGTCGTCGGACATCGACAGGGTGTTGTCCGGGCCGACGATCGCGATCGTGGCACAGATGCCGTCCTCGTCGAACACGGGCGCCCCCACCGCGACGACACCGGGAGTGCTCATCGCGGAGCAGTGGCCCACAGTGCGAACCCGCTCGACGTCGGCGCGCAGTTCCTCCCGCGCCTGGCCCGACAGATTCGCCATCAGCCGTTCCATCGACAACTGGTCGGCGTGGTAGGCGAGGAAGACCTTGCTCTGCGCCGAATCCAGCGGCAGATGGCTGCCCACCCGCACGGACACCACGACCACGGCGGAGATGTTCTCCTCGACCCGGGAGACCACCGGCCCGGTGAGGCCCCAGAGGCTGAGCACCACGGTCGACTGCGTGGCGCGCGCGAGCGCCCTCATATGGCGCGGGGCGAGATTGATGACACTGCGGTGGCCGATGGCGAAGGCGCCGAGTTGCAGCAGCAGACCGCCGGGCACATAGCTGCCCTCGGCATTGCGCTCGAGCAGCCCCGCCGCGACCAGGGACGTGCAGTACCGGTATGCGGTGGTGCGGTTCAGGCCGAGCCGCTCGGCGACCTCGACGGCGGTCACTTCCGGAGTGGCGGGCTCGAACAGCGACAGGATCTGGCTGACCCGGCTCACCGCCTGGATATCGGCCTGGTCGCCCCGGTCCGCGCGCGCGGCATCGGACGGCCTCGTCGACTTGCTCATGGGAGCCTCCGCCGGATGGTGATCGAGGAGCTGACACGCATGTTCACGAAGTGAACCTGATGGTCAGACTACCCGAGTCGACTGGCCCGCCACGGCCCGCCTGACCGGGCGTCGGCTTGGCGCGGCGGTGATCGCCGCGTGCTCCGTGGGGTGTGCGTTCCGTGGGAATGGTTCCGTCCTGGCTCTTGACGGTGGGTGAAGCTCACGCCCGAGTTCAGGACGCGGCGGGCGGCCGGTTCGCCGTGACGATGACGTGTGCGGCGAACGCGCTCGTCCGGGTCCCCGAGGGCGACTTCGCGCGCTGCGACCCGGAGGTGGCGCGGGCGGCGCTCGCCCCGCTCGCGGCCCTGCTCGGCCTGGATGTGGCGGGCGCGGCGCGGGCCGTGCTGGACGCGGGGACCGCGTCGGTGCGGGCGGTCGTGGACACCATGATCCGCGACTACCGGTTCGGCCGGGAGACCGCCGTCCTGGTGGGCGGGGGCGGCGGAGCGGCGGCCGTGACCCCGCATCTGGCCCGGGCCGCCGGTCTGGAGGGGCGCGTCGCCCGTCACCATGAGGTCATCAGCCCGATCGGGGTGGCGCTCGCGCTGGTCCGCGAGCAGGTCGAGCGGATCATCCCCGGCGCCACCCAGGAGCACATCCTCGCCGTGCGCGCCGAAGCCGAGCGGGCGGTCGTCGCGCAGGGTGCCGCGGCCGACGGTGTGGAGGTCGAGGTGACGGTCGACCCGCAGACCAGCACCGTACGGGCCGTCGCCACCGGCGCGACCGAACTGCGCACGCGGGACCGGGCGCACCGGGCCGATGACGCCGAGCGGCTGCGCGCGGCCGCCGCCAGCCTCAGGGCGCAGGAGGCGCGGGTGCGGATCCTGGCCGGCACGGACGCGTACACGGTGTACGGCACGGAGGTGCGGCGCCGGCTGCGCGCGGGGCGGCAGCCGGTGCGGGTTGTGGACGCGGACGGGGTGGTGCGGCTCGGGGTCTCCGACGCGCGGGTGCGGACGACGACCGTGGGCGCGGCCGGCGAGGCGCTCGCCTCGCTGGTGCGGGAGGCCACCTCGTACGGCGACGGCGGGATGCGGGCGCCCGCGGTGCGCCTGCTGGTGGGCGGCCGGATCGCGGATCTGTCCGGAGTGCTCGAACCCGAGGCGCTGCCGGCGCTGGCCCGCAGCGAGTTGCGTACGCGCGCGGCCGGCGAGCCGATGGTCGCGGTCGTGGAGTCCCGCGCATGAGTGGCGACCACGGCCACGGCCACGACATCGGCCGCGCCCACGCCCACGCCCACGGGTCTCGACCACGGTCTCGGCCACGACCTGGACCTCGCCGTGCGGCTGCTCGCGGGGACGCCCACGCACGAGGGTCGCGATCCGCTGGTCCTGCGCCGATGGGCCGAGGCGGCCGAGGAGTTCGGACGCCGCATGAGTCCCGGTCCGCTGCCGGTCCGGGTGGTCGAGCGGGACGGCGGGCTCGCCGCCGGGCTGCTGGCCCGGTACCGGTCGCGGCCACCGGTGGTCGAGGTGTACGTCGACACGGTCGACCGCGCCGAACGGCTCGGCACCGAGTCGGCTGGCGGAACTGGTTTCCCCCGGGGTCGGTGCTGGCCGCGGCCCTCGCCCACGAGCGGGCGCATGCCTGGCTCCATCACACGCATGTCCGGGCCGAGTTCAAGCGGGCGCTCGGCCACACCGCGCTGCGGCTCGGGCCGCGTCCTCTGTACGCGCATGTCGCGGGCGCCGACGAACTCGCCGCGCATGCCTACGCCCGCGCTGCCTGCGGCCTCGGCCGCAGCCCCCTGCTGCTCACCGAGGCGCTGGCCACCGCGTGTTCCGAAAGCGAGACGGATCGATGGGTGTCGTGATTCTGCTCCTCATGGCGGCGGGCGTCGCCGCCATGCTCACCCGCAGGCTGCCCACCGCGTTCGCGCTGGTGCTGCCCGCCGTGGCGATCGCGTTCGCCGCGGGCGCGCCGCTGACCGGAAAGAACAGCGTGCTCGACACGGTGCTCCAGGAGGGCGCGCCCGCGCTGGCCGCCACGATGGTCGCGATCCTGCTCGGTTCGTGGCTCGGCAAGCTCCTGGAGGAGACCGGCATCGCGGCCACCCTGGTCCGCAAGATCGTGGAATTCGGCGGCGACCGGCCGGTGTTCGTGGCGCTCGGCGTCCTCGCGGTGTCGGCCCTCGTGGGCACGGTCACGGGGTCCGCGCCCGCGGCGATGCTCGCGAGGCTCATCGGGATCCCGGCCATGATCGCGGTGGGCATCCCCAAGGTGACGGCCGCCGGCACGATCCTCATGGGCATCGCGGTGGGTGTCCCGTTCGAGCTCCCGGTGTGGCAGTTCTTCTCCACGGCGCTGGAACTGCCGGTGGACATCGTGCGCGGCTTCATGGTGAAGCTCTTCCCGTTCGCGCTGGTGGCGGCGGTCGCGTATGTCCTGGTGGAGTCGCGGCGGCGCGGTGTGGAGCACACCTGGTCGCTCAAGTCGCTCGAGGGCGGGCCGACATCACGCGGCCGACGGCAGCTGCTCGGCGACGCCCCGTGGTACGCGCTGCTGACGCCGGTGGTACCGCTGGTCCTGGCCCTCGGCTTCGAACTGGCCATCATTCCCTCGCTGCTGGCGGGCGTGCTGTACGCGCTGGTGACGACGACACGGCCGCGCGAGATGAACCGCCGCCTGCTGCGCACCCTGTACGGCGGCTTCGAGGTGGCGGCGCCCCCGATCACGCTGTTCGTGGCGATCGGCATCCTGCTCGCCGCGGTGAAGCTGCCCGGTGCCGTCGACGCGCTGGAGCCGCTGGTCAAGGCGGTCAGCCCGCAGAACGCGGTGCTGTTCGTGCTGGTCTTCACGCTGCTGGTGCCGCTGTGCCTGTACCGCGGCCCGCTCAATGTCTTCGGCCTCGGCGCCGGTATCGCGGGCGTCCTCATCGCCATCGGCATCTATCCGGCCGCCGCCGTTCTCGGCATGGCCACCTCGTACAACCAGGTCTTCGGAGTCGCCGACCCGACCGGCACCCAGACCGTGTGGGCCGCCCAGTACGCGGGCGTCTCACCGCAACAGGTGATGGTGCGGACGCTTCCGTATGTGTGGGCCGTGGCGCTCGGTGGCCTGTGTGTCACCGCCGCGACCCAACTGTGACGTCCTTCCGGCATCAACCCCTCCGAACAGCAACCGACCTCAGGAGCCGATCATGCAAGAGCCGCAGTCCGGCCCGGATCGTCGTATGTTTCTGCGCGCCACCGCCGTCACCGGCGCCGCGCTCACCCTCGGCGGCCTGTCGACGCAGGTAGCGCAGGTAGCGTCGGCCGCGCCCGGAGGCTTCCCCGACTACACCTACGTACGGACGCTGCTGACGCCGTCACAGCTGACGTACAACCAGACGGGCGAGATCATCTTCCCGACCGTGCGCGGTGTCTACGACAAGTTGGTGTCGCCGCTCGGCCGTTACTACCTCTACTACGCGCCGCACGACGCACCCGGCGGCATCTGCCTCGCCTACGGCAACTCTCTGGAGGGCCCGTTCACGGAGTACCCGGCGAACCCGATCGTGTCCAACAAGTGGGCCCCGCACTGCTCGGCTGGGGCCCGCAGGGCCTCGGCCTGGGCTATCCAGTGGGCGCGGCGATCCTGATCTCGATCCTGCTGGCGATCTTCCTGGCGTGGAAGGCGAGCGGAATGACCTTCCAGATCCGCGACATCGTCACCTTCCGGGGTGAGGCCCTGTTCTGGTCGGCGATCCTCGTGTCGAACACGCTCGGCACATCGATGGGGGATTTCCTGTCCGACAGCTCCGGCCTGGGCTACGCGGGTGGCGCGCTCCTGGTCATCGGAGTGCTGGCCATCCTCTTCGGGCTGATGGCCTACGCCCACGTGCAGGAGCGCCGGACCTCCGGCTCGCGGACCGCGGAGCAGGAGCCGGTCAGCCAGCGGGCAGGGTGACGGTGAATCGCGCCCCGGGCGCGTGCCCGGCGTCGTAGGACACCTCGCCACCCGCGGAGCGGGCCAGGCGGCGCGCGAGCGGCAGTCCGAGGCCCGCTCCGTGGTGGCCGTCGTCGGGGTCGGCGCGCCGCCCCGGCTGGAAGAGCTCGCCGACGAACGCCTCCGGTACGCCCGATCCGTCGTCGGTGATGTCGATCGCCACACCACCGGGCGTGCGCCGTCCCGTCACGGTGACGGTGGAGCAGGCGTAGCGGACGGCGTTGGCGAGCAGCGGGCTGACGACACGTTCGAGAAAGGCCGGTGTCACTCCTGCCTCCAGTCGTGCGTCCCCGATCTCGACCGTGGCATTCACCTGGGCCGGTGTGGCGAGGCGCTGGGTCATGTGGCGCAGGACGGGTGCGACAGCGGCCGTGCCGGGAGCTGTCGAAGTCTCGGCCACGTTCTCGCGGGCGTCGAGGAGGAGCGTGTCGCAGATGGTTCGCATGGACTGGGCGGCCTCGTCGATCACCTCGTGAGTGGCGCGGGTCTCGGCGGCCGAGCGGGGCCTGGATCGCCACCAGTCGAGTTCGGCGATGATCCGGGTGAGCGGCGTGCGCAGCTCGTGGGACAGCTCCCCCGTCAGTTGCTGCTCATGACGCAGCACGGCGCGTATGCGGTCCAGCAGCGCGTCCAGCGAGGTGCCCAGACGGGCCAGTTCGACCGGGCCTCCCCCGGTGCTGAAGCGTGTCTCGGAGGCCACGGCACTCCACTGGGTGGCCTGGTCGGTCATCGTCCGCACCGGGCGCAGGGCCCGGCCGACCGCGAGACGTGTCAGCGCGTAGGCGCAGACGAGCATGACCGCGTCCAGGATCAGCGATCCCATGAGCAGCGTGTCGGCCGAACTCTGGTACGGGGCGAGGTCGAGGGCCGTGACGACGGTGGCGGTGACATCGCCACCGGACACGGGCCGGGCGCACAGGCGGACGGACCGTTGGCCCTCGGCGTGGACGGTCGCGCAGTCGGGCGCCCCCCGCGCGGCGAGCCGGCCGGCGGTCCGGGTGAGAGGGCTGCCGTCCGCGGTGGCGGGCGGCTTCTCCAGCAGGCGCTTGTCCGCGTAGATCCACACGTTCGTGTCCAGCAGCTGGTCGTTGGCGGTCTCCAGGACGCGCGCCTGTGGGCCGCTGGTGTCGACGGTCGCGGCGACGGCGGTCGCCCGGGCCCGCAGCTCGTCGTCCGCCTGGTGCCGCAGGTGTCGTTCCACCACGGTGTTGAATACGACGGTCAGCGCCGTGATCAGCAGCGCGGCGGTGGTCAGCGCGACGAGCGAGAGCCGTCCGCGCAGGGTACGGGGAGCCAGGGCGCGAAGCACCGGTCGGTGCCGGACCGATCTCATGACAGACGGTGCCCGATCCCGCGCACGGTGGCGATGGTCAGGCCGCTGCCCGTCTCGCGTAGTTTCCGGCGCAGCCTGGTCAGATACTGATCCAGGGTGTTGTCACTGACGTGTCCGCCTTCGGGCCAGCCCGCCCTGACCAGATCACGGCGGCGCACCAGGTCCCCGTCCGCGGCGACGAGCGTGGCGAGCAGCCGGAACTCCGTCGGGGACAGGGCGACCCGGGTGCCGTGCACCGTCGCGCTGTGCCGGACCGCGTCCAGGGCCAGAGCCCCGGCCGAGGCGGCCGACGGGGGCGCGGCCCGCTTGAGCGCCGCCCGCAGCCGGGCGGCGAGCTCGGCGAGGTGGAACGGCTTCGGCAAGTAGTCGTCGCCCCCGGCCGAGAAGCCTGACAGCCGGTCGGTGAGGTGGTGCCGTGCGGTCAGGAAGATGACCGGGGCGTGGAACCCGCCCGCGCGTATGGCCTGGCATACGTCCCGTCCGTCCGCGTCGGGCAGGCCGATGTCCAGGACGACCGCGGCGATCTCGGTGCTGACCAGGCGTAGGGCGGTGGCGCCGTCGGTGGCCGGGACGGGGTCGAAGTCCTCGTCGTACAGACCGCGGCGGAGCACGTCACGCAGGGCGTGGTCATCCTCGACGATCAGGATCTTGCGGCGCATGGTCCTCCGGCGGTCTCTTGGCGGTGGGGCCCGTGTTGGTGGGGAAGGAAGCGGTGTCGGTGAGGAAGGGGGCGGGCAGCCATCGGCCCGCGGCATACAGGCACGCCCCCAGCCAGCCCACGGCGAACAGCCAGCCGCCGAGAACGTCCGTGAACCAGTGCACCCCGAGGTAGACACGGGTCAGCCCGACCAGCACGCCCCAGCAGCCGATGACGACCCTGAACGGTGTCGCTCCGCGCGGGGCGCGCAGGGTCAGCGCGACCATCAGCAGCCCGGCGGCCAGGGCTCCCGTGGTGGCGTGTCCCGAGGGGAACGCCCAGCCGCTCGCGTGCGCCGCCCAGTCGCCCCGCGGGGGGCGGGAGCGGTGGACAAGTTCCATCATTCCGCTCCGCAGTGCCTGCCCCACACCGAGACAGGCGAGACAGAACGCGGCGGCGAGCAGCCGGTGCCGCACGGCTCGTGCCGCCAGAAGGCCGGCAAGTGCGGCGAGCATATACGGGATGACGCCGGTCCCGGTGTCGGTCACTCCGCGGGCGAGGGTCCGCATCACATCCGGGCGGTGGCCGACGGACCATCCGAGGAGGCCGTTGTCCAGCCACAGCGGAGCACCGGCGGCGGCCACGACGACCATGGTCAGCGCCCCCAGGCCCGTCCACGCGCCCAGAGCGGCGCTTCCGGCCAGTCCGGTGGCGTCCTCGCGGTTCACGAAGCCACCGCTCCGCCGAAAGACGGGATCATCCACCGGCCTCCTCCGCTTTCGTGTGCCTGCGACTCCGGTGCAGCTCCACGCCGAGCGGAATCAGCGACACCGCCACGATCAGCGCGACCAAGGGCAGCAGATAGCGGTCCACATTCGGGATCGAGGAGCCCAGGGCGTACCCCGCGAGCGTCAGCCCGACGCTCCACACCAGCCCGCCGATCACCTGCCATACGGTGAAGAGCCGGACCGGCACGTTCAGCGCCCCGGCCAGGGGGTTCAGCACGGTCCGGACCACCGGCACGAATCTCGCCAGCACGATCGCCTTCGCATACCCGTATCGCCCCAGCAGATCCTCCGCCCGCCGCATCCCCTCGTGCAGCCGGACGGAACGACCGGGGGCAAGCAGCGCGCCACCTGCCCTGCGGCCGATCAGATAGCCGCACTGTGAGCCGGCCAGCGCACCCACCGCCGCGGCGACCAGCAGCGGCCCCAGCGACAACCGTACGCCGTGTCCGCCACTGCCCGTGCACAGCAGGCCCGCGGTGAACAGCAGGGAGTCACCCGGCAGGAAGAAGCCGATCAGCAGCCCCGTCTCGGCGAACATCACCATGCCGACGCCCAGCACGCCGAAAGCGGCCAGCAGAGACCGCGCGTCGAGCACGTTGACGGCCAACGGGGATGACAGCCATGCGGGTGTGGTCATCGGCATGAGCCCTTTCTCCGGGACGACTTCTTACGGACGACCGGGCGCATAACCCCACATCCGACTACAAGCCCGTAGACGATCTACATTACTGTAGACGCTCGCAGTGCGGAGGTCGTTCCCCCCACCCTGCCGATCCCGCGCCAACGACCGGCGGGCGAGCACCGTGGTCACGGCTGTGACCACCGCGACGCCAGCAGGCGGGCGATCACCGGCGTGACCAGGATGACCGCCAGGAGCCGCAGGCTCTGCACGGTCGAGACCAGCGCGACGTCCGCGTGGGAGGAGACCGCGGTGGCGAGGACCGCGTTGATTCCCCCGGGGGTCGTGGCGAGGTAGGCGTCCATGATCGGAGTGCCCGTCACCCCGGCGAAAACCCACGCCAGCCCGGCGCAGCCGAGGCAGACGACCGCCATGCAGACCAGGATCGGGGGCAGGAGGCGCCGCACGCTGACGAGCGTCCGGCGGGTGAACCGTACGCCCACGTCGAGACCGACGAGGACGAAGACGGCGTTCTGGAGCACCCCGACGGGCGCGAAGCCGGGCACGGCGCCACTGAGCGTCGCGGCCAGGGCGACCAGCATCGGCCCGATCAGCAACGGCGTGGGCACCCGCAGCCGCCGACCGGCCCAGGAGCCGACGACGGCGATGACGGCGAGGGTGAACAGGCCGGTGAGCTGGTCCGACCCGGCGACCACGGGGAGGAGGCCGGTTCCGGCGCCGCCACCCGCGGCCGGGTGACCGCCGGCCGCCGAGGACGCGGAGGTCAGCCAGTGGGCCGCCAGCGGGGCTGTGGTGGCGACGAGACCGACGCGCAGGTACTGGGTGAAGGCGACGAGCCGCACATCGGCCTTCAGCTCATCGGCACAGGTGACGATCGCGGCCGAACCGCCGGGCACCATGCCGAGAACGGCGCTGGGCCGGCTGATACGGCCACCGCGGGCCAGGAACCAGGCAACCGCGACGCTCAGCGCGATGGTGGCCGCGGTGACCACGGTCAGCGGCAGCGCGACGGGCGCGGCGGAGACGAGGGCGGACGGGGTGAGGTAGCTACCCATGAGCGCGCCCACCAGCGCCTGCGAGGCCCGGTGGGCCGGTGCCGGGAGCCGGTCGCGGACCACTCCGCACAACGCCAGGACGGCGCCGACCAGGAGCGAGGACAGCAGGTAGGGAGCGGGAACACCGAAGGCGTCTGCCGCGAGGCCCGCGGCGAATCCCCCGGCGACGATCAGGGCCCAGAGTCCGGTGGGAGCTGGGCGGGGGACGCGGGGCCCGAAGATGCGCGGGGCAGGCTTCGGCGCGCTACCGGCGGTGGGGGACGGACGTACGTCCGTGCGCAGCGGCGCGGAAGTCGGTGCCACGATGGGCGCCTTTCGTCGGATGGTGCGGGTCCGTTGAACTCGACGCCTGCGCGAAGCAGGCACTCTCCACTGTGTCGGGTACGGCCTGTGCACACGCTGAGAGCGCTGAGTGAGCGCTGAGAGGCCCCTGAGAGCCCGCTGAGAGACGCGCGGCCGACCTGCGGTCCGGCCTCTAGACTCGCAACCGAGGATCAGTCGTCCGGCCGACCCGTCGGTACGATCATGGGGTGATGTCGCATGCGGGTGCTGGTTGTCGAGGACGAGCAGAACATCGCCGCCGCCGTGGACCGCGGTCTGCGCGCCGAGGGGTTCAGTGTGGACATCGCCGAGGACGGCGCGAAGGCCCTCGGCCTGATCAGGCACAACGGCTACGCGGTGATCGTGCTCGACCTGATGCTGCCGGGCCGCAACGGCTATGACGTCTGCCGGACCCTGCGCGCCGCTGGCATCACCACCCCGGTGCTCATCCTGACCGCCAAGGACGGGGAGTACGACGAGGCGGACGCTCTCGACCTCGGCGCGGACGACTATCTGACGAAGCCGTTCTCGTTCGTGGTGCTGCTGGCCCATATCCGCGCGCTGTTGCGCCGCACCGACCCACAGCAGTCACCGGTACTCTGTGCGGGTGATCTCTGGCTGGATCCTGCCGCCCACCGATGCGGCCGGGGCAACGAGCGCCTGGACCTGACGCCGCGCGAGTTCGGACTGCTGGAATTCATGCTGCGCCACCCCGACACGGTGGTGAGCAAGGCGAATCTGCTCGCGGAAGTCTGGGACACCTGGTTCGAGGGCGACCCCAACATCGTCGAGGTCTACGTCGGCTACCTCCGGCGCAAGATCGACACCCCCTTCGGACGGTCGGCCATCGAGACCGTGCGCGGCATCGGCTACCGGCTGGACGCGAAGGGCGGCTGAGTGTCCCGGCGCCTTCCCATCCGGCCGCCGGCATCCGGCCGGCTGCGGCAGGTCACCCGGAAGATGAGCCTGCGAACCCGGGTCACCATGTGGGCCACGATGGTCGTCGCGATCGCGATGGTCGCGGCCGGCCTCGGTCTGCTGCTCGGTCTCCAGCAGTCCATGTGGCGCGACCGGGACAGCACCGGCCACCAGCGGCTGGCCGACGTCACATCCCTCATCCGGCACGACCGGCTGGGCTCCCTCATTCCCTCCAACGGCGGGGACGCCGATGTCGTCGAAGTGCTCAACGCCCATGGGAAGGTGCGGGCCAGCTCCGACTTCGACACGCGCCCGGGCAGTCCCAGCGGCTTCCCGACCCCCCTCCCCCGGCAGGTGCTCGCGGGGCACCCCACCACCCTCCGCGATCTCGACATCGGAGACGGGGGCGACTTCCGCGTACTGGCCCGGCCGATCCGCGTCGACGGCCGCCCCTCCACCATCGTCGTGGGGGTGTCTCTGGCCCAGGCCGAGCACACCCTGTCCAGCCTGACCACCGGCCTGGTGATCGGGGTGCCCGCGCTGACCGCGCTGGTGGCGTGGACGATCTCGCTCACCGCCGGCCGCACCCTGCGCCCGGTGGAAACCCTGCGCCGCCAGGCCGCCGACATCACCGCGACCGATCTGCACCGCCGCCTGGACCTGCCCGCCTGCCAGGACGAGATCCACGCGCTCGGCGTCACCCTCAACGACATGCTCACCCGCCTCGACGACGCCTCCGCCGCACAGCGCCGCTTCATCGCCGACGCCGCGCACGAACTGCGCAGCCCGCTGACCGCCCTGCGGGCCCAGCTCGAGGTCATGTCCAGCTACCCCGACCCCGACCGGGACCCGCGGATGGCCGCCGCCCTGCTGGAGGACACGGTACGGCTGCACGATCTGGTCGAGGGGCTACTGGCACTGGCCCGCAGTGAGGATCCCGCCCGGCCGCGGTCCCAGGCCGCGCCCATCATCGACCTGGACGAGGTGGTCCTGACCGAAGTCCGCAGGCAGCGCTCCCTGGCCAGGGCGGACATCGACGCCCGACGCGTCTCGGGCGGACGGGTGCGGGGCGACGCCGAGGCACTGCGCCGTGTCATACGCAACCTGCTGGACAACGCCCACCGCCACGCCGACCAGCGGGTACGGGTCACCCTGGGCGAACGCGGAGGCACCGTCGAACTCACCGTCAGCGACGACGGATCGGGCATCCCGGCCGCGGACCGGCTGCGGATCTTCGAGCGCTTCACCCGCCTCGACGAAGCACGGTCCCGCGAGGCCGGGGGCTCGGGCCTCGGCCTCGCCATCGTCAGCAAGGTCATCACCGTGCACGGCGGCACCGTCCACGCCGACCAGGACCCCGCCCCGGACACCGGCGGCCTCGGCGGGGCGCGCCTGGTCATCCGCCTACCGGCCGCACCCCCTCCGGCTGATCCGCCCGGCCCATGACAATCTCCAACTCACCAGCACGCGCCCACGAGCACCCAGGCCGCGGAGCGCGGGGTGCGGCATGGGGGTCAGCCGGCCCGCGGCGAGGAAGCGGCGGTGTTGTCCGGAGAGGTGGGCTCGTTCGTGTGCGAACAGCGCCTCGCGTTCGCCCGGGTGCAATGTGCGCAGCATGGCGGAGCTGACGACGACGTCGAGTCCGGCGATCAGCAGGGCCATGGGCACCGGCGCCGTCCACGGGGCCAGCGAGGCGTGCTGGTCCAGCGATCCCGGGGACAAGTCGGCGACTGAGGCGATCGGGTTCAGCCGCAGGAGGCCGAGCAAGGCCGGCGCGCCCAGGGCGGCCGTGCTGGAGCAGGCGAGCGGCGCTGCGCAGGAGACGAGGAGCCAGGCAGCGGCCGCGGGACGAGGTGGTCGGCCGTGTGCCGTGCGGCGGGTGCGGCGGGTGCGGCGGGTGCGGCGATCACAGGTATCAGCAGGGGGAGCCATACTGCTTAGATCACTCGCAGGTCTCCTCGTCGCCGGCCAGCAGCGCGCGGAGTATCCCTTCGTCCTCGGGGCTGAGGTCGGAGACGAACCGGGCCAAGATACTGCTGCGGTCTTCGCCACGTTCGAGCTCGGCATGCATGCGGCGGGCATGGAGGCCGGAGCTGTCGGCGATGGGGGTGTAGGCGTATCCGCGTCCCTGGCGAGCGCGGTCGACCATCCCCTTTTCGCGGAGCCGGGTCAGGATGGTCGTCGCTGTCGTACGTGCCAAGTCCGCGTCGAGGGTTTCCCGGACCTCTCCCGGAGTGAGGGGCCGACCCACAGCCCACAGCGCCGCCAGGACACTGGCTTCCAGCTCCCCAGCCGGTCGGCGGTCGCCGTGCTGCTCACTCATGACGTTCATTTTCGCAGACGGTCGTCTGCCACCACGTAGTCCACCGATTGCAGGGGGCGAAACAGAAGTGCGGAACACGGATAGCACCCGGGCGCCTCCCGTCGCCGACAGTGCCGTCGACTCGCCCAGCAGCGCGAGGAACGGCCTGGCTGTGTTGTACCGGGCCAAGGCTGAGCGCATGGCGGTCCCGGGCGCGACCTCCTTCACCGCCGCCCACAGCGCGGCCACGTCCACGTCCGCGCCGTGCTCTTCGACCAGTTCGACCTCCGGGTCCGAAGGCCTTCCCACTTGAGCGCGTGCTCGATCCGTTTCTCCGCGAAGCGTCAGGCGGTATCTGTGGTGCGGTCGAGCAGCTGCGGCAGAGTGCGTTTCACCTCGTCCTGGCTTTTCCCGGACGCGCCAGGGTTCTCTGTGAGTTGGGCCGCTTCCGGGCGAGCCGTAGAGCGTGTCGAAGTGGCCCTGCCCTTCGACGTTCATGGTGCCGACGATGCAGCCACGGGAGTTGACGTTGTCCCATTGCTTATACGTGGTCGTAGGACCAGTGATGCTGTAGGAGCCAGTCGTACGAACTCCGGTCCAGTTGTCCCAGAAATCGTCGCGGACGATGTGAACGCAGAAGCCAAGCGGTGGGTGTGGTAGTCGGAGGCGACCGCGGCACCGCGCGGGCGGCAGGGCGAGCCGGGCTGCGCGTCACACTTCGGACAGTCGGACTGTGCACGGGATTCGCCAGTGCCACTACCGCAGTGAAGACAAAGCGCACGCGCCGCTGTTGGGGCGGCCGGGATACGCGGCCGTGAGGTGGCGGCGCAGGGCGGCCAGGGAGGGGTGGGGGTTGTGGGTGCGCCAGATCAGCGAGTGGGGGTAGAGCGGGGTCGGGTCTTTGACCCTCTCCCGGCCTCCGAGCGGAGCGAATTCATCACCCGGGCACCCATCACGATCGAAGCCGGCGCATGGCTCGGCGCGGCGGTGACGGTTCTTCCCGGCGTCACGGTCGGACGCGGTGCCGTGGTCGGCGCCGGAGCCGTCGTCACCAGGGACGTTCCCGCCAACACCCTGGTGACCGGATCGGCCGCGTTCGCGCGCAAACAATGGAACGACTGAGCCCGGCGCGTGAACGCGGCAGACGACCGCGTCGAGCGCCGCGTCCCCCTATCCGCGCCCGGCCGTGGTGCCGCGCACGACGAGGCGCGGGGTGAGGACGACCTCGCGGGGCTCGGTGCGGTCCTGGTCGAGGCGTTCCACGGCGGCGGTCACCGCGTGCCGGGCCTGCTCCCGGGCGCTCTGGCTGACGGTGGTCAGGTTGAAGCAGCTCAGCCGGGAGAGCGTGTCGTCGTCATAGCCGGCCACGGACACCTCGCCCGGGACGGCGACTCCGGCGCGCGCGAGGGCCGTCAGGACGCCGATGGCGCACTGGTCGTTGTACGCGACCACCGCGGTGGGCAGTCGGCCACCGTCGAGGAGGTGGCGGGCGGCGCGTTCGCCGGCCGCTTCGGTGTTGTCTCCGGCGAGCACACGGATGTGGTCGCCGAGGCCGTGGCGGCGCATGGCGGTGCGGTAGCCACGGCGGCGGTCGGTGGCGATGACGCCCTTACCGCCGTCCACGTGGACGATCTCGCGATGATCGAGTCCGACCAGGTGATCGATGGTCTGACGCACGCCGTCGTCGTCAGCGGTGCGCACGACGTCCAGGGCGGTGTCCGCGATCCGGCGGCCGACGACGATCACGGGCGCCTTGTTGTCGAGCACGGCGAGCGCGTCCGCGGGTGCGGTGGGGCCGAGCAGGATCAGCGCCTCGCTGCGGAAGGCCAGCAGGGTGTCCACCGCGGTCCGTTCGTCGCGGGTGCGGGTGAGGGTGCTCAGGACCAGGTCGTAGCCGACCTCCTCGGCCGCGGTGTGCAGGTGCTCGACCAGTTCGGCGTGGAAGGGGCTGTGGATGTCGACCATGACGCCGAGCAGGCGGCTGCGTCTGCTGGCCAGTGTGCTGGCGGTGCGGTCCGCCTGATAGCCGAGGTCGGCGGCCGCCTTCAGGACGCGCTGCCGGGTCCGTTCGCTCGGGCCGGGCACCCCCCGTAGTACCAGGGAGACCGATGCCGTGGACAGGCCCACCCGCGCGGCCACGTCCTCCAGCCTGGGGCGCTTGGGCGCGCCCTCCTGGTGACGTCCGGAACCACCGTCCTCCATCTGTGCCTCCCCGCCTCCCCGGCGCGAATCTCCTTGTGCGACACCCTTGACACCCTCGCGCGACACGGTCGATAGTACCAGGACTTAAAGCGCTTTAAATTGTCCTGTCGTTCCAACAAAGGCTGCGCCGATCGGAGCCGTCGTGGCGTCCGCCCGACCGGCAGCTTGGTGATCCACCCTCCCCTCCCCGACGCACAGCGAGGTGCACGCAGCATGAGCCGCATATCTCTCCCCCGTCCCCCGAGATCCGCCGGATCCCCGCGCGTCGTGGCCGTCGCCGTCGCGGCCGCCCTGACCCTCGCGGGCTGCTCCAGCAGTTCGGGCGGGAAAAAGGCCCAGGAGGAGGAGGCCGGCGTCCCCGCGGGCAAGGCCGGCACCCCCCGGATGACGATCGCGCTGGTCACCCACGCGCCCGCCGGCGACACCTTCTGGGACACCGTCCGCAAGGGCGCCCAGACCGCCGCCGCCAAGGACAACGTCAAGCTCATCTACTCCGGCGACGAGAACGCGGGCGACCAGGCCAACCTGGTGCAGAACGCGATCAACCAGAAGGGCGACGGCATCGCCGTCACCCTCGCCAAGCCCGACGCCCTGAAGGCGGTGGTCGCCAAGGCCGAGAAGGCGGGCATCCCGGTCGTCGGCCTCAACGCCGGGCTGAGCGTCTGGAAGGAGCAGGGCCTGCTGTCGTTCTTCGGCCAGGACGAGTCCGTCTCCGGCCAGGCACTCGGCACCAAGCTCAACGGCACCGGCGCCAAGCACGCCCTCTGTGTCATCCAGGCCCAGGGCGATGTCAACCTCGAAGAGCGCTGCGCCGGCGTGAAGAAGACCTTCCACGGCAAGACGGAGATCCTCTACGTCAACGGCACCGACATGCCGTCCGTGAAGTCCACGATCAACGCCAAGCTCAAGCAGGACGGCTCCATCGACGAGGTGATCACGCTCGGCGCCCCCATCGCGCTCACCGCCGTACAGGCCGTGTCCGAGGGCGGCGGCAAGGCGAAGGTCGCCACCTTCGACCTCAACAAGGAACTCGTCTCCGCCGTCGAGAAGGGCGACATCCAGTTCGCCGTCGACCAGCAACCGTATCTACAGGGCTATCTGGCGATCGACTCGCTGTGGCTCCACAGGACCAACGGCAACTTCAGCGGCGGCGGTGAGCAGCCGGTGCTGACCGGACCGGCCTTCGTCGACAAGTCCAACGTCGACACGATCGCGAAGTTCGCCGCGAAGGGCAACCGGTGACGCGCATGACCCACCAACCGGTGACGCGCATAACCCACTCCGCCCATCTTCCCCCGGCCCGAAGGGATTCCCCATGAAGATCGCCCTCGACCCGTTTATGATCCGCGACGTTCCGCTCCTCGAACTGCCCTCGGTGGTGGCCGAGTTGGGCTACGAGTGGATCGAACTCTCCCCCCGGGAGGACTTCATCCCCTTCTTCCGCCACCCCCGTGTCGACGACGCCACCGTGGGGAAGTTCCGCAAGGCGCTGGACACGGCCGGAGTGGGAATCTCCTCCCTGCTGCCCCTGTTCCGCTGGTCCGGCCCGGACGAGGACGCACGGCAGGCCGCGGTCCGGTACTGGAAGCGCTCGATCCAGATCTGTGCGGACCTCGGAGTGGACAGCATGATCTCGGAGTTCAACGGCCGCCCCGAGGACCCGGACCGCAGCGAGGCGCAGTTCTGGCGCTCGATGGAGGAACTGCTCCCGGTGTTCGAGCGCGAGGGCATCAAGCTCGCGCTGGAACCCCACCCGGACGACTTCATCGAGAACGGCTACGACGCGATCAACCTGATCCGGGGCATCAACCACTCCCACGTCGGCTTCCTCTACTGCGCCCCGCACACCTTCCACATCGGCGACGACGCGCCCGGCCTCATCGAGTACGCGGGCGACCTCCTCACCCATGTCCACCTCGCGGACTCCTTCGACCACACCGCGTCCTCGGGCAACCGCTACATCCTCAACCCGCCCGGCACCCCGGCCCGGATCCATCAGCACCTCGACATCGGCCAGGGCGAGGTGGACTTCGACGAGCTCTTCCGCGAACTGCGCGCACACGGCTTCGACTCCACCCTGACCGCCTGCGTCTTCGCCTGGGAGGAACGGGCCAGGGAGTCCTCCGCCTTCATGCGGAAGAAGATCGACGAATATCTGGCCGCCCATTCCTGACCGGCCGCACCCCCTGACCGACCGCACCCCCACCTTCGAAAGGCAGCCGCCATGACCACGTCCGCCCGACCCCTCTCCGTCGCGGTGATCGGAGCCGGGATGGCCGGCCGAGCCCACGCCGCCGGCTATCGCGGCGTCAACACCGTCTTCGACGCGGGTCTGTCGCCGGTCCGGCTGGCCGCGATAGCCGACGCCAACAGCGCGCTCGGCGAGGACGCCGCCCGCCGCTACGGCTATGAGAAGGCGCTGCCGAGCTGGGAGGCCGTCGCCGAGGACCCGACCATCGACGCCGTCAGCATCGTCGTGGGAAACGATCTGCACCGCCCGATCGCCGAGGCGCTGGTCGCGGCGGGCAAGCATGTGCTGTGCGAGAAGCCGCTGGCGGGAACGCTCGAGGACGCCCGTGCGATGGCCGAGTTGGAGCGCGGCACCGATGTGGTGACCGCCGTCGGGTACACCTTCCGCCGCTCGCCCGCCATCGCCGCGATCCGCGATCATGTCCTGCGCGATGAACTGGGCGATCTGACGCTGTTCAGCGGCCGGTACTGGTGCGACTACGCGACCGACCCGAAGGGGCCGCTGAGCTGGCGGTTCAAGGGCGGGCCCGGTTCCGGTGCGCTCGGGGACGTCGGTGCGCATGTGATCGACACCGCCGAGTACATCGCGGGCCCCATCACCACGGTCTCCGGTGCCTCGCTGTCGACGCAGATCCCCCAGCGGCCCCTGCCGCTGGGCGCGGTCGTCGGCCATAACGCCGCGCCGGTCTCGGACGAGCTCGGCGCGGTCGAGAACGAGGACACCGCGTCCTTCACCGCCCGCTTCGAGTCCGGTCTGGTCGGCACCTTCTCGGTCTCGCGCACCGCCTTCGGACTGCCCAACGGGCTCTCCTTCGACGTCCTGGGCGTGGGCGGCCGGGCCGCGTTCGACCAGCACCGCCCGGCCGAGTACCTCTTCGACGGCGCACAGCCCGACGCCCGCCCGAGCGGCGCCCGCCAGATCATCGCCGGCCCGAACCTGCCCTACTTCAAGGGTGGTTACCCAATGGAGGCGCCGGGTGTGGGCGGCGGCAACGCCGAGATGTTCACCTACCAGGCCCGAGCCTTCCTCGACCAGGTCGCGGGGGTGGCCGAACCGCTGCCGTCCTGCGCCACGTTCGCCGACGCCCTGCGGACGATGGAGATCATTCAGGCCGTCGTCGAGTCCTCGCGTCAGGGCGGCACCGCCGTCGACGTTCCGCCCGCCGTCTGAAACGCCCGTAAGGAGCAGTATCCATGGCCCTCAAGCTCGGCGCCTACACCGCCTGTCTGCACGACCGCGCCCTCTCCGAGACCCTGGACATCCTGAAGGAGAACGGTCTGACCTCGGTCGAGGTCAACACCGGCGGTTTCATCCCCGCCCCGCACTGCCCGGTCGACCTGCTGCTGTCCTCGGCCACCGCACGCGAGGAGTACCTGGCGGCCTTCGCCGACCGGGGGATGGAACTGACCGGCCTCAACTGCAACGGGAACCCGCTCAACCCCCTCCCCGGTGTCGGCCCGAAACACGCCGACGACCTGCGCCGCACCATCCGTCTCGCGGGCCTGCTCGGCGTCAGGCACGTGGTCACCATGTCCGGCACCCCGGGCTCCGACCCCGACGCCACGTACCCCTCCTGGGTCGTCAACCCCTGGGACGGCGTCTACATGGACGTCCTGGACTACCAGTGGGGCGAGGCCGTCGAGTTCTGGAGGGAGATCGACGCGCTCGCCCGGGAGAACGACGTCCGGGTCGCCATCGAGATGCACCCGCACAACGTCGTCTTCTCCCCGGTCACCCTGAAGCGACTCGTGGACGAGACCGGCGCGACCAACATCGGCGCCGAGATGGACCCCTCCCATCTGATGTGGCAGGGCATGGACATCGTCGCCTCCGTCAAGTGGCTCGGCCCGCTGGTCTTCCACGCCGCCGCGAAGGACGCCACGTTCTGCCCCGGCGCCGACATCCGCGGCGTCCTGGACACGTCCTTCACCCGTGTCCCCGCCGACGCCCCCGGCAAGGTCCCCACCGGCTACGGCTTCTGGTGCAACGCCTGGCCCGAGAACCCGGCGTGGAAGTTCGTCGCCGTCGGCCTCGGCAACGACGTGCCGTTCTGGACGGAGTTCCTGCGCGCCCTCGCCGAGGTGAACCCCGACATGGCCGTCAACATCGAACACGAGGACGCCGCCTACTCCCAGACCGAGGGTCTGGCCCTGGCCGCCAAGAACCTCCGTAGCGCCGCGGACGCCCTCTGAACCACCCGCACCCGTGAGCCCCCGCTTCCGCCGGCCGGCGGAAGCGGGGCCTCGCGCGTCACTCGCCCCAGATCTTGCGGTACGCCCGTCGATAGCCGGGCGGATTCCAGCTCGTGGCCCCTCCGCTGTTGGCGGCCGTGACGATGTGGACGGGGGCGACGTACCCGCTGGGGGCCCGGCCGGAGAAGGCCCGGTTGAACTCGTCGATCACCTGCCAGCCCTGTTGGGACAGCGGTTCGGGAACGGTGGCCGCCTGGTACTGCCCGCTGTTGACGCGCTGGAAGGCGGAGGGGTCGCCGTCACCCGCGCCGATGTTGAAGGGCGGGCCGGTGCCCCGTTTGCCGGCCGCCCGGAGGGCGGGGGCGGCGTCCGCGAAGTACAGGTCGTTGATGGCGATGGAGTAGTCCCATGTGGTCGGGAAGCGCGAGAGGAGGGAGGAGACCTCCTGAGGGGTGCGGCTGCCGGCGTCCGGGATCGGAATGTTCGCGTAGGCCAGCAGCCGCACCCCCGGGCACCTGGCCAGCCCCCTTCTGATCAGTGCGGCCTTTTTCCTGGCGAAGGGGATCGAGTCGTCGGTGAACACGACGACCCGGGCACGGCCGTCGGACCGTGCGATCACCCAGTCCGCGCTGACCCCGGCCACCTCCTCGACCTCGGTGGTGATGTTGGTGAAGAGCTCGGGACGCTTGCTGGGGCCGGGGGAACCGACCGCGTGCCAGCCGACGAGCGGAATGCCCGCGGCGTTGGCCTGGGCGACCTGCCGGGCGGTCGCCCTGGGGTCGAAGCCGCCGATGACGATGCCCGAGGGCTCGAGGGTGATCGCCTCGCTCAGCGCCGCCTGGATGCCCACGGGGGTGCCCCCTCCGTCGATCACCCGGACCTTCCAGCCCATGACCTTCGCCGCCTCCCGGACGCCCTGCGCCACGCCCGCGACGCCCGGGTTGGTCATGGTCTGCGCCACATAGGCGATGGTCTTGCCGCGCACCGCCGTGGGGCCGCTCGTCGGGCCGTTCCAGGGGACATCGGTCCGCTCGGCCCGTTTGACGGCGGCCTTGGCCCGGGCGAGGGTCGCGGGGCAGCCGCTCGGGCCCGCGGTGGACTCTCCGGGACCGGCCGACGAGCCGCGTTCGCAGCCGACGAGGGCGGTCGCCGCCAGCAGCACGACGGCCGTGAGCGGGATGGCGCGGTCGCGGTGCACGTCAGGCTTCTCCGACCCCGGTGCGCAGCCGGCGGCGGGCGGAGTAGCCGGCCAGGCCGACGACGATGAGCAGCGTGCCGCCGTTGAACAGCGGGGTGGCCCAGAACTGGGCACCGAGCTGGCCGATACCGGCGAGTCCGATGGCGAGGACCGCCACGGCGACGAGGGTGCCCAGGGCGTTCGGGCGGCCCGGTTTGATCGCGGTGGAGCCGAGCAGCGCCCCGGCGAAGGCGGGGAGCAGGTAGTCGATGCCGACGCTCGGGTTGCCGATCTGCTGCTGGGCCGCGAGCAGCACCCCGGCGCAGCCGACGACCAGCCCCGATACCGCGAAGGCGCAGACGGCGTACGTACGGGTGGGGATGCCGACGAGGTCGGCGGCGCGCGGGTTGGAGCCGATGACGTACAGGTACCGGCCGAGTGGCAGCCGCTCCAGCAGGAGCCAGAGGGCGACCGCGAGGGCGAGCACATAGAAGGCGGGCACCGGAAGTCCGAGGAAGGTGGAGTCGTAGAGGTCGGTGAAGGCGGCCGGCAGCCCCTGCGGACCGGGGACGATCCTGCCGCCGCCGGTGATCCAGCCAGTGCAGGCGTACAGCATGCTGCCGGTGCCGAGCGTGGCGATGAAGGAGTCGATCCGGCCGAACTCGGCGATGACACCGTTGAGTACGCCGACGACGGTGGATCCGGTGATCACCGCGAGGCAGGCGAACGGCCAGGGCCACCCCTCGTTCACGATGAGCCGCATCACCAGGACATGTGCCAGGCCGAGCCCGTAGCCGATGGAGAGGTCGAAATTGCCGGTCGCGATGGGGACCGTCACACCGAGCGCGAGGATGGCCGGGATCGACTGGGTGGTCAGGATCGAGGAGATGGTGTCCAGGGTGGGAAAGGTCCGCGGCAGGGTCACGGAGAAGATCAGGAACAGCAGGGCGGTGAGGGCCAGCAGGCCGTAGGTGCCGATCAGATGCCCGCCCGCCCGGCCCCGGCCGCGCCCCCGGCCCGGTCTGCCGAGTGGGCCCGTCCGGGACCGTGGCGGAGGAGGGCTCGTCATCGGTCCCTCATGTCCGGGGGGCCGGCATCGCCGAGACGGCCCGGGTGAGTCCCGCGGCGGTGAGCGACGAGCCGCTCAGCTCGGCCGTCACGGTGCCCCGGACGAACACCAGGGCGCGTCGGCACACGCCCGCGACCTCCTCGGAGTCGGTGGAGATGAGCAGTACCGCGAGGCCGGTGGCCAGCGCCTCGTCGAGGAGGCGGTAGATCGCGGCCTTGGCCCCGATGTCCACGCTCGCGGTCGGCTCCTCGAGAATCAGCAGCCGCAGGCCCACCCGGAGCCACCGGCCGAGCATGACCTTCTGCTGGTTGCCTCCGGACAGGGTGGCGATCGGGGCCTCGGTGTCGCGGGGGCGCACCGCGAACCGTTCGATCAAGGCGGCGGCCTCGGCGCGCTCGCGGCGGGGGCTGAGCCGGCGCAGTGCCGGCAGACCGCCCGCACGGGGGTTGGCCAGGAGGTTCTCCCGTACAGTCAGCTCGGCGGCGCAGCCCTCCTGCACTCGGTTGCCGGTCACCAGGCCGACGCCGGAGCGGACGGCGGCGGCGACCGTACGGGGGTGGTACGGCCGGCCGTCGAGCAGGGCCCGCCCGTCGAGGACCGGCCGGGCGCCGGCGAGGGCGCGGCCGAGTTCCATGTGCCCGGCGCCGGTGAGACCCACCAGACCGAGGATCTCCCCGGCGCGCAGTTCGAGGTCGACGGGTCCGGCGTGTGCCGTCCGAACGCCGTCGAGGGTCAGCACGGCCGGGCCGCCGGCGGAGGCGGTGCCGGGCCGGTAGCCGGTCGGCTGGTCGCCGACGATGTCCCGCACCAGCCGGGTGGGGCTGTGGTCCGCCAGCGGGCCCCGGCTGACCAGGCGGCCGTCGCGCAGCACCGCGAAGGCGTCGGCGACCTCGTACACCTCGTCCAGGCGATGGGTGACGTAGAGAATGCCGTGCCCCCGGTCGCGCAGGGTGTGCAGGACGTCGAAGAGCCGGGCGCAGTCCGCGGCGGGAAGGCTGGCGGTCGGCTCGTCGAGCACGATGAGCCGTGCGTTCGTGGCGAGGGCACGGGCGACGGCGACCAGGGAACGCTCGGCGGGGGCGAGGTCGGCGACCGTGGCGTCGGCCGGAAGGTGCCCGGCGACGGTCCGCAGGACCTCCGTGCCGCGCTCCGTGGTCCGCCGCCAGGAGATCAGTCCGCCGCGGCGTGGATACCCGGTGGCCAGGGCGATGTTCTCGGCGACCGTCATCCACTCCACGAGGCCGAGGTCCTGGTGGGTGAAGGACATGCCCGAAGCGGCGGCCTCGGTCCCCAGTGGGTGCCCGGCCACCGTCACCTCTCCCCCGTCGGCGGGGTGGACTCCCGCGAGCACCTTGATGAGGGTGGACTTTCCGGCGCCGTTGGGGCCGAGGAGGGCGAGCACACTGCCGCCGTGGAGATCGAGGTCGACGCGGTCCAGCGCGAGGGTCCCGCCGAACCGCTTGCTGAGACCCCGGATGCGGACGAGGGGGTCCGGTCGGGCGGCCGGGGATGCGTTCACCGACGTGGCGTCATGCACGGACATCTCCGGGTCGGCCTGGCGAACTGTCGCGAAATCACCCACGACAGTAGCGGGGGCGACCGGTATATCTCCGGAATCCAGCGGTCTTCCGGGGCTCTGTTACTCCAACGGGTCAGTTGATCAGGCATTGATCGGCGGGACATTCGTCTGTCCGCCCGGTGCCCGGCCGCCGTCCCTGAGCCGGCCGGCTCAGGGTGGACCGAGGGTGCACTCGGCCCAGATGACCTTGCCGTCCGGGGTGTGGCGCGTCCCCCACGCCTGGGCCAGTTGCGCGACGAGGAACAGCCCACGGCCGCCCTCGTCGGTGGTGGCGGCCCGGCGCAGATGCGGCGCGGTGCTGCTGGTGTCCGAGACCTCGCAGATCAGGGTGCGGTCATGGAGCAGCCGCACCCGCAGGGGCCCGGTGCCGTGGCGGATGGCATTGGCGACCAGCTCGCTGAGGACCAGCTCCACCACGAACGAGACCTCTTCCAGGCCCCAGTCGGTGAGCCGTCGGGCGGCGGCGGCACGGACCTCGCTGACGACGGCCGGGTCGGCGGGCAGGTCCCAGGTGGCGATCCGGTGGGGGGCGAGGGCATGGGTGCGGGCGACGAGCAAGGCGATGTCGTCGCCGGGATGGGCGGGGGCCACGGCGTCCAGGACCGCCTGGCAGGTGTCCTCGGGCGTACGCTCCGGGTGGCCCAGGGCATCGCGGAGCTGGTCGAGGGCCACGTCGATGTCGCGGTGCCGGTCCTCGATGAGCCCGTCGGTGTAGAGGACCAGCTGACTGTTCTCGGGGGCCTCGATCTCGGCGGTTTCGAAGGGAAATCCGCCCAGGCCGAGCGGGGGGCCGGCGGGCAGGTCGGGAAACGACACGCTGCCGTCCGGGCTGACCAGCGCCGGTGGCGGGTGGCCGGCGCGGGCCATGGTGCACCGCTGCGAAGTAGGGTCGTAGATGGCGTACAGACAGGTCGCGCCTATGATGCCGAATCCGTCGGCCGCCCCCTCGCCGTGTTCCTCCCGGTCGAGGCGCACCACGAGGTTGTCCAGGTGGGTGAGGACCTCGTCCGGAGGGAAGTCGAGTTCGGCGAAGCTGCGTGCGGCGGTGCGCAGCCGACCCATGGTGGCGGCGGAGTGCAGGCCATGACCGGCGACATCGCCGACGACGAGGCCGAAGCGGGTGCCGGGCAGGGCGATGACGTCGTACCAGTCCCCGCCCACCCGCGACTCGGCGGGCAGATAGCGATGGGCCACCTCGGCGGCGTTCTGGTCGGGCACGCCGTGGGGAAGCAGGCTGCGCTGGAGGGCCAGGACCATGTTGTGCTCGCGGGTGTAGCGCCGGGCGTTGTCCATGGAGAGGGCGGCGCGGGACGCCAGTTCCTGGGCCAGCGAACGGTCGTCGTCCCCGAAGGGCGCGGGGTCGAGCGAGCGGTAGAAGCTGGCGATGCCCAGGACGACACCCCGTGCGATCAGGGGTACGGCGATGAGGGAGCGGACGTGGGCCAGCAGCCGCCCGGTGTGCTCGGGGTCCTGGGCGAGCCAGCCCGCCGCGGCCTCCAGGTCCGGTTCCAGAATCGCCATCCCGGTGTTCACGCACCGCAGCTGAGGGGTGGTCGGACGATAGTCGATCCGCTTGGCGACCGGATAGAAGGGGCAGTCGTCGTGGATGCCGTGCACCACCGCGCGGCGCAGGCCGTTACGGGGGTCGAGGGGTTCCTCGCCGCGCAGTACGGCGTCGGGCAGGTCGATCGTGACGAAGTCCGCCAGCTGGGGGACGGCCGTCTCGGCGAGTTCCCGGGCGGTGCGGTGCACATCCAAGGTGGTGCCGATGCGCGCACTGGCCTCGGACAGCAGCTCCATGCGGCGTCGCGCAGCCAGGGCGTACTTCCCCACCTCCGGCTCGCCCACCAGCACCAGCCCTCTGGCCCGGTCGTCCGCGGTACCGACCGTGCCGGTCGTCCGCTCGGCGGCCGGACCGCCCCGGCCCGGCGCGGCGAGGTGCGGGATGTCGGGACGGCGCGGGAGGGTGGGCGCGCCGTCGTGGAAGACGGCCTCGACGGCGATGCCCTCCACTCCGGACGCGCTCGTCGTGGGGCGGCTGATCAGGGTGACCCGCCGTCCGTCGGACAGGGACACGGCGGTGGCCGCCCGCTGTGCGTGGGAGAGCAGTTCGGCGGCCTTCTCCTTGATCACCATCCGGTCATGGTCGTGCAGCCGCTCGACGAGCGTGTCCACCCCGATGGCCTGCTCGCCTCCCGACGGCTCCCCCATCCGCCCCCGGCCCGCCCCCAGGTACGCACGCAACAGGGCGCGCTCTCGCGCCGAACTCTCCTCCAGCAGACGCCATTCGATGGCCTGAGCCGCCTTGCGCACCACCTCGTCCAGCGCGGGATGCGAGGCGTCGCGCGGATAGCCGAGGCACAGGATGCCTTCGACGCGCCCGCTGAACGGGTCATGAACGGGTATGGCGCGACAGCCGTTCGCCTGGCCGCGCTCGGCGAAGTGCTCGGCGCCGTAGACTTGGATGAGTTGCCTCTCCATGAGCGCGAGGCCGATGCCGTTGGTACCGGCGAACCGCTCGGCGAAAACGAAGCCCGGTACCCGCTGGATGTCCGGGAGGGTTCTGGCCCACGACTCGTCGCCGAAGCGGCGCAGCAGCACCATCCCGCTTCCGTCGGCGAGCGAGATGTTCATCTGGCTGCCCATGAACCTGGCCCGCAGCCGGTCGAGCACCGGACCGGCCGCCCGGACCAGCCTGCTCTCCGGATCGACGTCCGCCCGGTAGGGCAGCTCCATTCCGCCCAGCGGCAGGCCCAGGGACCGGCAGCGCTGCCATGAGTTCAGGATGAGGTTGCGCACGCCTCCCTGGACGCCGCCCTGGACCGCCTCCCCCTCCAGGAACCGCTCACGCGGATATGCGGGCCCGATGTCGCCTCTCGCGAGCCCCACCAGAATCGGTTCCGCACCGCGCTGGATCACGCCTCTCCCGGACTATGAGTCCAAAATATCCCCTTTTCGACAATAACGCGGTGAAGAAGGCGGCAGGTCACAGAACCGCGATCGGGTTGACCGGCGAGCCGGTCCCCCCCGGGATGTTCAGGGCCGCCACGACCAGGAGGAACTCATATCGGCCCGCCTCGGCGGTGGCGGAGGAGAGCGCTTCGAGATCGAGGTTGTCCAGCAACGGCACCCCCATCGCGGCCAGAGCGAGCGCATGGACGGGAGAGTGCACACCCGGGACCGGCGAGGGACGTACGTCGCTGTCACCGTCGCCGCCGAGCAGTGCGATACCGCGCTCGGCCAGCAGCGGTACGGCATCCACATGCAGCCCGGCGCTGGCCGCGTCGGCGTCCCAGGGGCCGAGTTCCGCACGGCGACGGAAGCGCCCGGAGCGCAGCAGTACCGCGTCACCGTCGCCGATCCTCACATCCAGCGCCTCCTCGGCCGCGGCGATGTCCTCGGCGTGGACCGCCTGCCCCGGCTCCAGCCAGGGGGATCCCAGGACGGCGGGGAGGTCGAGCAGCACACCCTTCGTGACGAGGGGGCCGAGCGCGGTGACCGCGCCGTGGTGGGCGCCCGACGCGTCGATGGCCTCGCGTGCCGTCCGCCCGCCGTAGAGCTGCCCCCGATAGGCGACGTGGCACAGGGCATCGAGGTGGGTGACGCCCTTGCCGTGGTGGTCGACGGCGATGAAGTCCTTGTGGACGGAGGGCTCCGGGGCCTCCACATCGCCGAGGTCCGTCATGTGGTGCAGGGCGGGCCCGCGGTTGTCCGGTGCGGACCGCGTGTTCCAGGGCAGACCCAGCGGAACGACCGTCCCGGACCGCACCCGGGCGGTGGCCCGCTGTACATGGCCCGGGGTCACCCGGTTCCAGGCGCCCCGATCGGCCGGATCCCAGCGGCCCCACGTACGGACCGCCTCGAAGATCGCGTCGAACTCCCGGCGGGAGACGGCGGGGCCGTTGCCCGCACCGGTCGGCGCCATGGGGTTTGGATCATCACCCGGGCTACCGGTCATCCGTACTCACCCCCGCGGGGTCCGGAACGACGTCAGCGGGACGACTGCGTGATCAGATTCTAGTCGGTCACCGGACTTCAGTCGCAGAGCTGAAAGGCGATCTCCTGTGGCTGCGGCCCGAACCCCAGCCGCACCTGAGCTCCGACACACGCCCTGGCCAGCGGCACGGCGCTGACCCTGGCGCGGATGCGGAACCCTTCGCGCATGTCGATGATGGCCATGGCGCGGGGCCTGCCCGCGCTGCGGCCGACGACGGTGACGTGATGGATGACGCCGGTACCATCACTGCGTTCCTCGGCCATGTCGGTGGAGCCGCAGACAGGGCACAGCAGCCGGCGGAAGGTTGCGGTATGGCACCAGCGGCAGCGCTGGAAGTACAGCACCCCGTCCCGGATCCCCCCTGCCGGGATGAGGCCGCCGCGCTGGTCCGGGTCAATCCGCGGCGCGGCAGTCGGGACGCCGTCCCCTGCGAGGGGGCCGTTGCCTGCGGTTTCGATCACTGTATGGGACATGGCGAATTCTCCTGGCCGCCGCCTGGTGCGGTGGAACGGCCTGTGAAGGGAACGAGGGCGGCCCTGGTCACGGATGTGGCAGATCAGGGCATTCAGCGGTGTACCTCGCGAGGACCGGCTGATGCGTTCGTCAGTCCTTGATCTCGCAGATCGCGGCGCCGGAGGTGAGGGAGGCGCCGATCTCGGCGGACAGGCCCTTGATGGTGCCGGACTTGTGCGCGTTCAGCGGCTGCTCCATCTTCATCGCCTCCAGGACGACGACCAGGTCTCCCTCCTTGACCTCCTGGCCCTCCTCGACGGCCACCTTGACGATCGTGCCCTGCATCGGGGACGCGAGGGTGTCACCCGAGGCGACCGGGCCCGACTTCCTGGCCGCGCGCCGCTTGGGGCGGGCGCCCGCGGCGTGGCCGGTGCGGGACGGCGACAGGCCCAGCGAGGACGGCAGGGAGACCTCCAGGCGCTTGCCGCCGACCTCGACGACCACCGTCTCACGGCCCGGCTCCTCGTCCGTCTCCGCGTCCGAGGGGGCGGCAAAGGGCTTGATCTCGTTGTTGAACTCGGTCTCGATCCAGCGGGTGTGGATGGTGAACGGCTCGCTGGTGAACGCCGGGTCCTTCACCACCGCCTGGTGGAACGGGATCGCCGTGGCCATCCCCTCGACCTGGAACTCGGCCAGGGCACGGGCCGCCCGCTCCAGGGCCTGCTTCCGCGTGGCGCCGGTGACGATCAGCTTGGCCAGCAGCGAGTCCCACGCGGGGCCGATCACGCTGCCGGACTCCACGCCCGCGTCCAGCCGCACACCGGGCCCGGCGGGCGGCACGAAGGAGGTCACCGTGCCCGGGGCGGGCAGGAAGTTGCGGCCCGGGTCCTCACCGTTGATCCGGAACTCGAACGAGTGCCCCCGCATCGGCGGATCGTCGTACCCGATGGCCTCACCATCCGCGATACGGAACATCTCGCGGACCAGGTCGATGCCGGTGACCTCCTCGGTGACCGGGTGCTCCACCTGGAGCCGGGTGTTGACCTCCAGGAACGAGATCGTGCCGTCCATCCCCACCAGGAACTCCACCGTCCCCGCCCCGACATAGCCCGCCTCCTTGAGGATGGCCTTGGAGGCGGCGTAGAGCTGGGCGTTCTGCTCCTCGGACAGGAACGGCGCCGGGGCCTCCTCGACCAGCTTCTGATGGCGGCGCTGGAGGGAGCAGTCGCGGGTGGAGACCACGACCACGTTGCCGTGGGTGTCGGCCAGGCACTGGGTCTCCACATGCCGGGGCTTGTCCAGGTAGCGCTCGACGAAGCACTCCCCACGCCCGAAGGCGGCCACGGCCTCACGGACGGCGGAGTCGTAGAGCTCGGGGACCTCTTCCATCGTGCGGGCGACCTTCAGACCACGGCCGCCGCCGCCGAAGGCGGCCTTGATGGCGATCGGAAGACCGTGCTGTTCGGCGAAGGCCACGACCTCCTCCGCCCCCGAGACGGGATCGGGGGTCCCGGCCACCAGCGGAGCACCCGCGCGCTGGGCGATATGCCGGGCGGCGACCTTGTCACCGAGATCGCGGATGGCGTGCGGCGGGGGGCCGATCCAGATCAGGCCCGCGTCCAGGACGGCCTGGGCGAACTCGGCGTTCTCGGAGAGGAATCCGTAGCCGGGGTGGACGGCGTCCGCGCCGGACTCGCGTGCCGCGTTCAGGATATGGTCGATCACCAGGTAGCTGGTCGCCGGGGTGTCACCGCCCAGGGCGAACGCCTCGTCCGCGGCGCGGACGTGCAGAGCGTCCCGGTCCGGGTCCGCGTAGACGGCCACGCTCGCGATCCCGGCGTCCCGGCAGGCCCGGGCCACGCGGACGGCGATCTCGCCACGGTTGGCGATCAGCACCTTCGTCAGCATGCCGACTCCAGCTCGTTCCCGGCCGCGGTCGGCCGGTGCACCACGCGCGCGTGCGGTGCCACAACGGCACCGGCCCGCTCCGTTCGTTCCAACAGGTCGTTCATGCTGCTTTCTCCAAGAGTCGGGGTCTGCTCGTTCGACGAGGCCAGTGGGAGCGGTCCGGACTAGAGGGGGATGTTGCCGTGCTTCTTGGGCGGCAGTGACTCGCGCTTGGTGCTCAGCTGACGCAGGCCGCGCACGATGTGCCGACGGGTCTCGGACGGCATGATCACCGCGTCGACGTAACCGCGCTCGGCCGCGACATAGGGGTTGAGGAGGGTGTCCTCGTATTCCTGGATGAGCCGCGCCCGGGTCGCCTCCACGTGGCCGCCGGTCCCGGCCTTGGCCTCGGCCTCCGCCTCGGCGAGGGTGCGGCGGTGCAGGATGTTGACCGCGCCCTGGGCACCCATCACGGCGATCTGGGCGGTCGGCCAGGCCAGGTTGAGGTCGGCGCCCAGGTGTTTGGAGCCCATGACGTCATAGGCGCCGCCGAAGGCCTTGCGGGTGATCACCGTGATCAGCGGGACCGTCGCCTCCGCGTAGGCGTAGATCAGCTTGGCGCCGCGGCGGATGATGCCGTCGTGCTCCTGGCCCACGCCCGGCAGGAAGCCCGGCACATCGACGAAGGTGATGACCGGGATGTTGAAGGCGTCGCAGGTGCGTACGAAGCGCGCGCCCTTCTCGCTCGCCTTGATGTCCAGGCAGCCGGCGGACCGCATCGGCTGGTTGGCCAGGATGCCCACCGGGTGGCCCTCGACCCGCCCGAAGCCGGTGACGATGTTCGGCGCGAACAGCGGCTGCGTCTCGAAGAACTCGGTGTCGTCGAGGATGTGCTCGATCACCCTGTGCATGTCGTACGGCTGGTTCGCGCTGTCGGGCACGAGGGTGTCCAGCTCCAGGTCCTCGTCCGTGACGGCGAGGTCCGCCTCCTCGGGGAAGACCGGCGCCGCGGAGAGGTTGTTGGAGGGCAGGTACGACAGCAGCTGTTTGACGTACTCGATGGCGTCCTTCTCGTCGCCGGCCATGTGATGGGCCACACCGGAGGTGGCGTTGTGGGTGCGGGCGCCGCCCAGCTCCTCGAAGCCGACGTCCTCACCGGTGACGGTCTTGATGACGTCCGGGCCGGTGATGAACATGTGCGAGGTCTGGTCGACCATGACCGTGAAGTCGGTGATCGCCGGGGAGTACACGGCTCCCCCCGCACAGGGGCCCACGACCAGGCTGATCTGCGGGATGACACCGCTCGCGTGGGTGTTGCGGCGGAAGATCTCGCCGTAGGCGCCGAGGGAGGCCACACCCTCCTGGATGCGGGCGCCGCCGGAGTCGTTGATGCCGATGACCGGGCAGCCGGTCCTCAGCGCGAAGTCCATCACCTTGACGATCTTCTGGCCGTAGACCTCGCCCAGCGCGCCGCCGAAGACGGTGAAGTCCTGGGAGAACACGGCCACCGGTCGGCCGTCGACCGTGCCGTACCCGGTGACGACGCCGTCGCCGTAGGGGCGGTTGCCGTCCAGGCCGAAGTTGGTGGAGCGGTGCCGGGCGAACTCGTCGAGCTCCATGAAGGAGCCCTCGTCGAGCAGCAGCTCGATCCGCTCACGGGCCGTCAGCTTGCCCTTGGCGTGCTGCTTCTCGACGGCGCGCGCGGAACCGGCGTGCGTCGCTTCCTCGATACGGCGCTGGAGATCCGCGAGCTTGCCCGCGGTGGTGTGGAGCCGCGGGCGGGACTCACTCTGCGTAACGGGATCCACGCCGGAACCTCCTGTGGTACTCAATGTCTTATGAACGGTACTCAGTACCGCACGGTGGGGCAAGTGGTCTCCGAGCACTGAGACAAGGAAGGATGAGCGGTCATGAGCAAGCCAGCCGCGCGGATCCGGCTCGCGGACGCCGCGTTCGTTCTCTTCGACGAACGCGGATACGAGCGGACCACCGTCGATGACATCGCCGAACGGGCCGGAGTGGGCCGTACGACGTTCTTCCGGCACTACCGGTCGAAGGAAGCGGTCATCTTCCCCGATCATGACCGGCTGCTGGAGCTGATCAGGGACCGCCTGGCGACCTCCAGTGACAGCACCGCCCTGGTCGCCGTATCCGACGCCGTACGCCTGGTGCTGCTGCACTACATCGATGAGGGCGACCTCGCGCGCCGCAGGTACGCGCTCACCAGCAAGGTTTCCGCCCTGCGGGACCGGGAGATCGCCAGCGTGGCGCGCTACCAGCGACTGTTCCGCGAGTTCATCGCGGACTGGATGGGAGACCCCACCGAGGCGGCCTCGCTTCGGGCCGAGCTCATGGCGGCGGCAGTGGTGGCGGCCCACAACCACGTACTGCGCCGATGGCTCCGGGGCGAGTCCGCCGACCCCGTCGCGGAGGTCGACGAGGCGATGCGCGAAGTCCTCGCTCTCTTCCCGACGCCTCAGTCCCCCGGGGAGAGGGACGATGACGGCACCACCCTCGTCGCGTTCCGGACCAGCCAGGACCTCGATACCTTGCTCCCCTCGCTGCGACGCCTCATCGAGGACAGCCCTTGAGCGCGCACCGGCATCGCCTTCAAACGGCGGGCACGCCCCGCTTCGACCTCTTCCTCGACACACTGCTGCGCGGCCTGCCCGCCCGCCTTCCCGTCGGGCACCCGCGTCCCGGCGTCTGGTCCCGACGTCTCGTGCGATGCACCGGAAGGCCGTAGGTCACAGCGCCGCGACCTCGAGCACCAGCTTGCCCGTGGTCGTGCCCGATTCGATGCGGCGGTGGGCCTCGGCGGCCTGTTCCAGCGGCAGGGTTTCGACCCGCGTCCGCAGATCTCCCGTCGCCACGGCCGCCACCGCGCGGCGCAGCGCCCGGCGTGTCTCCGCGGGGAAGGCGGCGGAGAAGGCGGCCAGGTTGAAGCCGGAGACGGTCCTGTTGGTGAACCACAGTTCGTTGGCCGGGACACCGATGTCCTCGGCGCCGGAGGCGTTGCCCATCACCACCAGGCGCCCCATCGGGGCCAGCCGGTCAAGACCCGCACGGCGCGCCGGGCCGCCGACCATGTCGACCACGATGTCGAACGCGCCCGCGTCGGCGATCCGGTCCCGTGTGATCACCTCGTGGTAGCCGAAGCGCCTGGCGGTCTCGATCTTGGCCGCACTGCCGACGGTGCCGACCACATGGCCCGCGCCCAGCAGGCGGGCGGCCTGGCCGAGTTGGCTTCCCACGCCGCCGGCCGCCGCATAGACCAGAACGCGTTCTCCGGGCTCGATCCGGGCCACCCGGTCGAGCACGAGGAACGCGGTAGTGCTGTTCGACGGCAGCGCCGCGGCGACGTCCATCCCGATACCGAGGCCGTCCAGCGGCACGACCAGGTCCGCCGAGGTGACCACCACCTCGGCGTAACCACCGCTGTCGACGATCGAGAGCGCGGCCACCGGCTGCCCGGCGGTCAGGTCCTCGACGCCCTCACCGACCGCCCGGATCCGCCCCGACACCTCGATACCGGGCACAAAGGGAAGCGGCACGTCGACCACGCCGCGCCGGTAGAGGACCTCGGCGAAGTTGGCGCCCGCGTACGCCACATCGATGGCGACTTGGCCCGGCCCGGGCTCGGGGACGGGAACGGTGGCGACGCGGAGCACCTCGGCGTCGCCGAACTCGGGGATGGTCACTGCCTTCATCTGCCTGCTGCTGTTGCTCATGTCCACGATCCTGCGGGCACGGCGGCAACGCGGGCAGTGTCCACTCATCCTGGGTGTGGCACCACCAGGCTGTGCTGCCGCAGCAGCGCCTCCAGCCGCTGCTGGGTGTCGGTGCCGGGACGTGGGTTGTGCAGGATCAGGTGGTGCCCGGGGTGCTCGGGCAGCGGCAGCAGGGTGGCATCGAAGATCATTGTCCCGGCGTCGGGGTGATCGACCGCCTTCACCGCGCTGGTGTGCTCGGCCACATCGTGACGCGCCCACAGCTCGGCGAATTCGGGGCTGTCCGCGGCCAGATCGGCGGCGATGCGGCCGAACTCCGGATCGTCCGGGTAGCGCGCCGCGTCGGCCCGGAAGGCGGCGGCCACATCGGTCGCGGTCTCGGCCCAGTTCCGGTGCAGCACCCGGTAGCGGGCGTTGGTGAAGAAGGAGACCAGGCAGTTGTGGTCGCTGTCGCCGTAGCCGAACACCACGCGTGCCGCGTCGTTGACGGCAGTGAAATTCCAGTGGCGGTCGCGGACATAGCCGGGCCGCGGTGACCAGGCGTCCAGCAATCGCCGCACCTCGGGTGAGGGCGCCGCCGAGGGCGCGGAGGGGGTCTGCGGCGGATTGAGTCCTGCCAGGCGGTAGAGGTGGGCACGCTCGGCGGAGCCCAGCAGCAGCGCCCGGGCGATCGTGTCGAGGACCTGCTCGGACACCTTGATGTCGCGCCCCTGCTCCAGCCACGTGTACCAGGACACTCCGACGCCTGCCAGCACCGCGACCTCCTCGCGCCGCAGCCCCGGTGTGCGCCGCCGGCCGCCGTCCGGCATGCCGACATTGGCCGGGGAGACCCGGGCCCGGCGGCTGCGCAGAAACTCCCGCAGCTCGGTGCGCCGGTCGTCGCGGGACAGGGGCGAATCAGAGGTGGTCATGACGGTCAGCCGTTGATGGTGCGAAGGAAGTGGTCCGCGTCCTCGGGTTCGCCCAGCCGTCCTGCTTCCAGCCAGGAGCCGTCGGCAAAGCGGAGCCGGAACGTGGCGAATCCACGCGGCTGGCCCGCCTCGGCCTCGACGCGGGCCTGATCGAGGGGGAACTCCGCGACGATCCGGAAGTCGTCGGCCTTGGTGGGCGACAGCCGACGCCGAGGGGACGTGGCGACACAGACGCGATCGCGGGCCAGCATCACCAGGCGTTTGGGGTTGGGTGAGTGCCCGTACCAGTGCAGCAGCAACTGGCCCGCCGTCAGGCTCCAGTCGCCGTCGAAGACGCCGTTCGCCGGATCCTGCCCGCGATCACGATCACGATCACGGCCGGAGCCGGAGCCGGAGGAGCGGGCGTTCGGCCGGTCACGTCGACCCGTGCCCAGCTTGTCGAGCAGCATCATCGGGACGACGATGAAGAAGAACACCACGGCACCGACGTACAGCAGCCAGTGGTGACCCGGCTTCAGCCGCCCCCTGCCCGCGGCGCGGTGCACCTCTTCGGGCGGCGTGGGAATGGTCTTGTGGATCTCGCACCAGACCAGGGCCACGGGTTCCTCGCCCAATATCTTCCGGGCCCGCCGATGGACCGCGCGCTTCGCCATGCCGAAGATCCTAGAGGAGCCTTCCGGACGAGCTCCGAGAGGCCCGGTATGTGCGCGCTGGGCGGTTTACTCGATAGGTCCGGTATCCCTGGCGCCGATGCCCTTGATCGATACCAGTTGCCTTCCGGGCTGTTCGATCAGCCGACTAGCGTCATGGCACACCGAACGGGACGAATCACGGAGGCAGAGTGACGGCGAATCCGCGCTCGGACACGATCGCCGTTTTCGGCGCAGGGGTAATGGGGTGCGGCATCACCGCACTGGCACTGGGCCGTGGGGTGGACGTCGTCCTCGTCGACGTCTCGGACGAGGTGTTGCGCGCCGCCGAGGCGGAAATCGCCCAGCAACTGCGGCACGGGCGGTTCATGGGCGCCTTCCCGGGCTCCCGGGCGACCGGAACGCTGACGACGACGCTGTCCGGCGAGGCCGCGGCGGATGCCACCGCGGTGATCGAGGCGATCACCGAGGACTCCTCGCTCAAGGCGCGGATGCTGGCGGAGGTCTCCGGTGTGGTCGCCCCCGGGACCACGCTGATCACCAACACGTCGGGGATTCCCATCGACGAGCTGGCGAAGTCGGTGCGGCGGCCCGCGGAGCTGGCCGGGGTGCACTTCATGAATCCGGCCTATCTCATCGAGATGGTGGAGGTGATCCGCGGCCCGCGGACCGCCGAGGACACCGTGGCCGCGGTGTTCTCCCTGCTCGGGCGATTGGGGAAGAAGGCGGTCGTGGTGCACGACGCGCCGGGGTTCGTCACCAGCAGGCTGCTGCACCCCATGATCAACGAGGCGGCGAGAATCGTGGCCGAGGGCACCGCGAGCGTCGAGTCCGTGGACCGGCTGATGCAAGGGTGCCTCGGTCATCCGACCGGGCCGCTGCGCACCGCCGATCTGATCGGGCTCGACAATCTCGCGGACGCTCTCCGGCTGCTTGCCGAGCGGACCGGAAATCCCGCCTTCGCCCCCTGTGACCTGCTGCGGGAGAAGGTGCGCCACGGCGATTTGGGCCGCAAGACGGGGCGCGGTTTCTATGACTACGAAGGGGTGCTTTCATGAGCGCGGAGCAGGCCATCACCGCTGAGGGGATCGAGCAGGGGATCACGGGGTTCGTCTCGGGGCGGGTGAACGCGGAAGTCCCCGCCGACCAGGACCTCTTCGCCTCCGGGCTGGTGTCGTCGATGTTCGCGATGGAGCTCGTCGTCCACCTGGAGCAGGCGTTCTCGGTGCAGATCCTGGGGGACGACCTCAAGCGGGACAACTTCCGCACCGTGGCGGCCATGACCGCCCTTGTGCTGCGGTTGCGCGACGCCGGGCAGCCCGCCGATGCCTGAGCCGCTCGCCGGGGCGCGCGAGCTCGTCGACGACCTCGTCGGCGACCGGGCCGCGGAGTGGGATCGGTCCGGTGAGATCCCCGATGAGGTGCTGCGGAGGCTGGCGGCCCGCGGTCTGCTGTGCGCGGGGGTGCCGGCGGACTTCGGCGGCCTTGGCGCGACCAGCGCGGCGAACGGCGAGTTCACGGCGTATGTCGGCAGCCGGTGCAGCTCGCTGCGGAGCGTGATGACGTCGCAGGGCATGGCCGCGTGGGCCATCCAGCGCTTGGGCGGCCCGCGGCAGCACGCGATGTATCTGCCGGAGCTGGCCGGTGGCCGGCTCGCCGCCGTCGCGTTCAGCGAGGCGGAGGCCGGCAGCGATCTGTCGGCGATGACCACGACCATCGAACCGGACGGGGACGCGGTCGTCGTCCGCGGGCGGAAGGTGTGGACCACCGCCGCCCACTACGCCGATGTGATCGTCGTCGTCGGCCGCTACGGCTCCGGTGCGGCGGCCGTGGTGGTTCCCATCTCGGCTCCGGGCGTCACCGTACGCCGGGTGCCGCTGCCGTCCGGCTGCCGGGCGGCGGGCCACGCGGATGTACACCTCGACGAGGTGCGGCTGCCCGCCGACGCGGTACTCGGCGGTGGACAGCCGCTGATGCTGCTGGTGACGACGGCGCTGGCGTACGGGCGGATCTCGGTCGCGTGGGGCTGCGTGGGCATCCTGCGGGCCTGTCTCGACGCCGCCCGCCGCCACGCCCGCGACCGCAGGCAGTTCGGTGAACCACTCGCCCGGCACCAGCTCGTCGGCCGCCATCTGGCGAATCTGCTGACCGCCGAGCAGATCGCCACCCGGGTGTGCGAGCACGCCAGCCGCGGCTGGGACAGCGGCTCTCCCGACATGGTCATCGCCACCGTTCTCGCCAAGCAGGTGAGCGCGGCGCAGGCCGCGCAGGGTGCCGCCACGGCGGTGCAGGTCCTGGGATCGGCCGCGGCGCACGAGGGTCATGTGGTCGAGCGCGCGTACCGCGACGCGAAGCTCATGGAGCTCATCGAGGGCAGTACGGAGATCTGCCAGCTGATCCTCGCCGACCACGCGGTGTCGATGGCAGCGAGCTGAGACGAGGAGAAGCAGTGACGGAACCAGCCACCATCGTGAAGTGCCTGGTGTGGGACCTGGACAACACCCTGTGGCAGGGCACGCTCCTGGAGGACGGCGAGGTGACGCTGCCCGCCCCGGTCGAAAAGCTCATCGCCGAACTGGACAGCCGCGGCATCCTCCAGTCGGTGGCCAGCAAGAACGACCACGACCAGGCGTGGCAGCGGCTCGAAGCGCTGGGCGTGGCCGAGTACTTCCTCCTGCCGCGCATCGGCTGGGGCCCGAAGTCGGACTCGGTGCGTGAGATCGCCGCCGAGCTCGGCTTCGCACTCGGCACGATCGCCTTCGTCGACGACCAGCCGGCGGAGCGGGCGGAGGTCCAGTTCCATCTGCCGGAGGTCCGCGCGTACACCCCCGAGCAGCTGTCCGGCCTCGCCGACCTGCCGGAGTTCAACCCGCCCACCGTGACCGTGGACGCGGCCCGCCGCCGGCAGATGTACCAGGCCGGATTCCAGCGGAAGTCGGCCGAGGCGGAGTTCACCGGGCCGAGCGAGGACTTCCTGCGCTCCCTCGGCCTGGTGATGCGCATTCAGCGCGCCACCGAGGAGGAGCTCTCCCGGGTCGAGGAGCTGACCCTGCGCACCAGCCAGATGAACGCCACGGGTGTGCACTACTCCATCGCCGCCCTGCGCGCGCTGCTGGCCGACCCGCACCACGAGGTACTGGTGACCACGCTCACCGACCGGTTCGGGCCGCACGGCGCGGTCGGTCTGCAACTGCTGGAGAAGCACGCGTCCGTCTGGCATCTGAAGCTCCTGGCCACGTCCTGCCGCGTGGTGTCGTTCGGCGCCGGCTCGGTGATCCTCGGCTGGCTGGCCGGCGAGGCCGCGCGCGCGGGCGTGCACCTGATCGCCGACTTCCGGCCTACCGAGCGCAACCGGATGATGGAGGTCGCCTACCGCTTCGCCGGCTTCACCGGCGAGCCGTGCGATTGCCGGGCCGGACTCGCCCCGCCGCGGGAGCCGGGTGTGGAGCGCCTCCACCTGCTTCCCGAACCCCATGACCCCCCACCCACGATGGAGCTGCACGCCCCCCGCCTGGCATAGCGCGGGAGCGCGCCCAGGCGGACAGCGGCACAGCCCCAGCCCGTTCCGACGAGGAGATGACACAGCATGGCGGACCAGCTGGAGCTCTCGGCCGCGCTCTCGGGTTACGTCCGGGAGTTCTCCCTCCGCGAGGACACCGTCCTCGCGGAGCTGCGCGAGCAGACGTCCCAACTGCCCGCGGGCAGCGCGATGCAGGTCATGCCCGAGGAGGGCCAGCTGCTGACGCTGCTGGCGGGTCTCACCCCGGCGCGCGGGATCCTCGAGATCGGCACCTTCACCGGGTACAGCACGCTGTGCCTGGCACGCGCGCTCGCACCCGGCGGAACGCTGGTCACCTGCGACATCACCGACCGCTGGGCCCGCATCGGCGCCGACTACTGGCGTCGGGCCGGTGTCGAGGACCGGATCGAGGTCCGCGTCGGTGACGCGGCAACCACCCTCGAGGCCCTCATCGACGAGCGGGGGGCCGGCTCGTTCGACCTCGTGTTCATCGATGCCGACAAACGGGGCCTTCCGGACTACTACGAGCGGTCGCTGACCCTCGTCGGCGACACCGGCCTCATCGTGGTGGACAACACCCTGTTCTTCGGCCGGGTCGTCGATCCCGAGGCGCGGGACGCCGACACCGAAGGGGTCCGCGCGTTCAACGCGCTGGTCCGCGACGATCCTCGCGTGGAGATGTCCCTGATCCCCATGGCGGACGGCATCACCCTGATCCGCAAGCGCCGGGTCACAGCCTGAGTCCGGCGGCGACCTCCAGGAGCTCGTGACGGAACCAGCGGTGGGCGGCGTCATGGTTGTTGTGGGGATGCCAGTACATGGCCTCGGTCAGCGTGGTCATGGGGACCGGTAGCGGCATCGTCCTGAGCCCCGACCTCGTGGCCTCATCCGCGAGGAGTCCCTGGAACACGGTGACCAGACGGGTCCCGGGCACAAGATGGGGGGCCATGGCGAAACCCCCTACGTCGGCGGCGACCCGGAGCCCGGCGCCCAGGCGGTCGAAGTGGGACTCCACGATCGACGTCATCGGCCCGTTGATCCCGAGGAACGGCAGCCGCCGCAGCTCATCGACGGTGATGGTGTCCCCCACTCCGGGGTGGTTCTCGTCGACGGCCACCACGAACTCGTCGGTGAACAGCGTCTCGCTGAAGAAGCCGGACAGATTCTGGGCAAGGCTGGTCGGCCAGATCAGCAGATCGCACTGGCCCCGGCGGAGCTGGTCGATGAAGTCGGCCTGCGCGGGGAAGACGTTGACGCGGATGTTCAGCGATTCCGCCTCCACCTTGCGCAGAATGGGCCGGATCAGCACCGTCTGGGCGTAGTCGCTGGCGATCACGGTGAAGGTGCGAGGAGGGCCGGTGGCGGGATCGAAGGTCTTGCTCGCGCCCATGACGGCCTGAACCGCCTCCAGTGCCTCCTGCGTCGGCCGCACCAGCGACTCGGCCAGCGGGGTCAGCGTCATCCCCCGCCCCTGTCTGACGAGCAGCGGATCTCCGAAGTGGCTCCTCAGCCGGGCGAGCGAGGCGCTCATCGCCGGCTGTCCCACGAAGACCCGCTCCGCCGCCCGTGTCACGCTGCGCTCGGCCAGCAGAGCGTCCAGGGCGATGAGAATGTTGAGATCGATATTGCCGAGGTCATCCGACATGCGCACGCCGCTTTCCCGGGGGTCGGTCATGCCCGCCGGCCTGGCGCCCGGCAGGGGGAGGCTCACACCCGCGGACACCCGGGGAACGGCCTCTTCCACATCTTCCGGTTCACCGTGGGCATAGCGTCGGCGAACGAGCAAACGCCAGGCATTTACCCAGGATTCGCCGGTGGCGGAACTGCCCCGGGCAGTTCCGCCACCGGCGTGTACCGGCCGGGCCGGGCGACGCGTCGGCCTTACGGCGCCATGTGCTCGTCCCCGTGCCCGTCCCCGGCCAGCCACTCGGCCACCAGGGCACTCGTCCGCGAAGCGTGCTCCTCCAGCAGGGTGAAGTGATCGCCGCACGTGGTGCGGACATCCGCGCGCGTGACGACCGGCGCTGAGCCGTCACCGGCCGGCAGCGGAACGTCGGCCCGTACGGACAGCACCGGCACCGGCAGCGGCGCCGCGGACCATTCCGCGAAGAGATCGCAGTTCCACGCCATCGCCGAAAGCCCGGTACCGGTCAGGCCCCGCACGACGTCGCGGCGGTCCGTCATGCCGCGCATCAGCGCGGCGACGAACTCGTCCATCCGGTCCGGCGGGGGCAGATACGTGTCCAGCAGCACGACCGACCGCAGCGGTGCGCCGCGTTCGCTCAGCAAAGCGGCCATCGCCAGGGCGAGCAGCCCTCCCGAGGAATATCCCACCAGGACGAACGGGTCGTCCCCGGTCCTGGCGAGGACCCGCTCGGTCTGCACCCGGGCCAGGACCTCCCCCGACTCCGCCAGTGGCTCGCCGTCGAGGAAGCCCGGGGTGGCCAGGACGTCGACCGTGCGGCTGCCCCGGAACCCGGCGGCGAACCGGGCATAGGTGTAAGCCCCCGCCAGCGGCACCAAGGGGGTCAGACAGACCAGCCGGGGGGCCTCGGCGCCCGACCCCAGCGGGGTGAAGGCCGGTGTGCCCGGTTCGGTGCGGAAGGTCGGGCGGTTACGGGCGACGGTACGCAGCAGGTCGAACGCCCGCTTCCCGTCGCCCGCCTCGAACGCCGCCGCGCACAGGTCGGCGACCAGGTCGGACGGCGGTGGCGCGGGCGCCGTCGCCGCGGCGGGTTCGACGCTCAGCTGGGTCAGGAGGTGCCGGGCGAGCCGGGCCGGAGTCGGATGGTCGAAGGCGATCGAGGTGGGCAGCCTGAGCGAGGTGGCCGAGGCGAGGCGGTTGCGCAGTTCGACGGCGGTCAGCGAGTCCAGGCCGAGCTCCGCGAACAGACCTGCCGGGTCGACCTCCTCGGTGCCCGCGTAACCGAGTACGTCGGCCGCCGTGGCGCGCACCGTCTCCAGCAGCCCCTCCTCGGTACGCGCCGGCCTCGCGGCGACGGTGCCCGCCGTCTTGCGCGGTCCGCGCACCAGCCCGGCCATCAGCCGGGGCGGGTCCGGCAGGTCGCGGAAGACCGTCAGGTCCAGCCGGGCGGCGACGACCTGGGCGTCCCCGCCGGCGGCCACGTGGTCGAAGATCGCATGGCCCTGCTCCTCGGCCAGCGGCATCAGGCCCGACCGCGCGAAGCGCGCGTGGTCAAGGCCCTCGGTCATCGCGCTGGGGAGGTCCCACAGCCCCCAGTCGATCGACACGGCGGGCAGGCCCCGCGCCCCGCGGTGCTGGGCGAGGGCGTCGAGCACGGCGTTGGCGGCGGCGTAGTTGCCCTGCCCCGCCGCGCCGAACACCCCCGCGGCGGAGGAGAACAGCACGAACGCGCTGAGGTCCAGGTCCTGGGTCAGCTCGTGCAGCAGGCGCGCGCCCTGGGCCTTGGGCCGCAGCACCGTCTCCAGCCGGCCGGCGTCGAGTTCGCCGATGGTCGCGTCGTCCAGCACCCCCGCGGCGTGCACCACGGCCGTGAGCGGGTGCGCCGCCGGGACGGCGTCGAGGACCCGGCCCAGTGCCGCGCGGTCGGCGATGTCGCAGGCGGCCACGGTGACCGAGGCGCCGGCCCCGGTCAGTTCGTCCCGCAGTTCGCGAGCCCCGGGTGCGTCGATCCCGGTGCGGCTCACCAGGACCAGGCTGCGCACGCCGCGTGTCGTGACGAGATGCCGGGCCAGCGACGCGCCGAGTCCGCCGGTGCCACCGGTGAGCAGCACGGTGCCGTCCGGGTCGAGGTCCCGGCCGACGGTCAGCACCACCTTGCCCACGTGCCGGGCCTGGCTCAGATACCGGAACGCGCTGGGCGCCCGGCGTATGTCCCATGTGGTGACCGGCAGGGTCTCCAGCTTCCCGGTGTCGAACAGGGTGAGCAGTTCGGCCAGCATCTCGCCGATCCGCTCCTCCCCCGCGTCCGACAGGTCGAAGGGCAGATACTCCACGCCGGCGGGGCCGTCCTCGCGGATGTCGGTCCTGCCCATCTCCGCGAACCGGCCGCCAGGGCGCAGCAGCCGCAGTGAGGCGTCCACGAATTCGCCCGCGAGCGAGTTCAGCACGGCGTCCACTCCCTTGCCGCCGGTGACCTCGGTGAAGGCCCGCTCGAAGTCGAGCGTCCGGGAGGAGGCGATGTGGTCCCGGGCGACCCCGAGTCCGGCGACGGCATCCTGTTTGGGCTCGCTCGCGGTGGCGAACACCTCGGCGCCCCACACCCTGGCGAGCTGGATCGCCGCCATTCCGACACCACCCGCGCCCGAGTGCACCAGGATCCGCTGCCCCGGCTGGATGCCGAGCAGATCGCGCAGTGCGTAGTAGGCGGTGAGGAAGACGGCGGGCACGCTCGCGGCCCGGGCGAAGCTCCAGCCGTGGGGTATCCGCGCCAGCAGCCGCTGGTCGGTGACGGCCGCCGAGCCGAACGCGGCGTCGGCGAGGCCGAACACCCGGTCGCCGGGGCGCAGGGAGCGCACGCCGGGACCGACGTCGAGCACGACTCCCGCGGCCTCCACCCCGAGCCGGGTCAGGTCGCCGGGCACCATGCCAAGGGTGATCAGCACGTCCTTGAAGTTGACCCCGACGGCCCGGACGGCGATCCGGACCTGTCCGTCGGTCAGCGCTTCGACCGTACGGGGGGTCAGCGCGAGATCGTCCAGGCTGCCGGTCGGCGAGGCGGTGAGGTTCCACTCCTCACCGGCGGGCGGCTCCAGCGCGGCCGGCCACCGGTTCAGCCGTGGCGCGTACCGGTCGCCTCCCCGCAGGGCGACCTGCGGTTCCCCGGTCGCCAGGGCGTCGCGGAGGTCGGCCGTGGTCACCGGCCGGTCGCTGTCGAGCAGCACGAACCGGCCGGGGTGCTCGGACTGCGCGGTGCGCAGCAGCCCCCACACCGCCGCCCGGTCGGGCACCGGCTCGTCCGAGGGGACCACGGCCACCGCGTGATGCGTCAGCACCATGAGCGGTTCGGGACGGTCGGCGGCGATCACGGCCTGCACGGCGGCCAGGATCCGGTGCGGTGCGGACGCGTCCGCGGCCGTCAGCACGATCGACCTACCCGGGGGCACGGCGGACGGCTCGGTGAACGCGGGAAGGCCGAGCCCGTGGTCGGCCTCGGGGCCGTCGAGCACCGCCCACTCCCGGTCGGCGGCGGGTCCCGGCTCCGGAAGCGGGACCCAGTCGACGGTGAACAGCGAGTCCGCGGGCACGGCGCCCGTGCCGGGCCGGGCGAACGGCCGGGTGAGCAGCCGGCCCGCGCGGAACACGAGCGTTCCCTCGTGGTCGACGGCGGTGATCGACATCGCGTCGGGCCCGGCCGGGGCGAGGCGGACGAACAGCTCCCGCGCTCCGTGTGCGTGCAGTTCGGCGTCGGACCACAGGAACGGCAGCCCCGGCTCGTCCCCGCCGGCCAGCGTCATCGCCTGGCAGGCCGCGTCCAGCAGCGCGGGATGCAGCTGGAACCCGTCGGTGGGGACCGCGTCGGCCAGGGCGACCTCGGCGAACAGCTCGTCACCCGACCGCCAGGCCGCGCGCATGCCGCGGAACGACTCGCCGTACCGGTAGCCGGCGCCGTCGAGTTCACCGTAGAAGTCGTCCAGTGCGAGCGGTTCGGCGTCGGGCGGCAACACCGGTGTGGCCGGAGGAACCGGCGACGCCACCGCCGAGAGGCGGCCGGTGGCGTGTCGCGCCCAGTCGTGCTCGCCCCGGCTGTGCACGGAGAACGGCCGGTCCCCCGACGCGTCGGGGCCGTGCACCGTCAGCTGGATCCGGATGTCGCCGCCGGTCAGTACGAGCGGCGCCTCCAGGACGAGTTCGGCGACTGCATGGCAGCCGGTCTCGTCGGCGGCCCGGACCGCCATCTCCAGGAACGCGGTGCCCGGCAGCAGCACCGAGTCCCGCACCACATGGTCGGCAAGCCATGGGTGGGTCCGGGTGGAGAGGGTGCTGGTGAACACCACGTCCGAGGAGCCCGCGAGCTCTTCGGCGGGGCCCAGCAGCGGATGTGTCTGGCCGGGGCGCCGCGGTGGCCGGGCCGTCGGCCAGAACCGCTTGCGCTGGAAGGCGTACGTCGGCAGCGCGACAGTCCTGCCACCGGGCAGCGCGGGGCTCCAGTCCACCGCCACGCCGCGGGTGTGCGCGTCGGCGAGCGAGCGCAGGAAGCGGTCCATGTCGCCGTCGTCGCGGCGCAGCGACGCGACGGTGTGCACCTGCTGGTCCAGCGCTTCCGCCGTCTGGTGCAGGGCCGCCGCCAGCAGCGGGCGCGGGCTCATCTCGATGAACACCGTGTGCCCGTCCTCGATCAGCCGACGGCCGGCCGTCTCGAACAGCACCGGGTTGCGCAGATTGCGGTACCAGTAGGACGCGTCGAGGGCCGCGGTGTCCAGCCTCCCCCCGGTGACCGTGGAGTAGAACGGGACGTCGGCGCCCTTCGGGCTCAGTCCGGCCAGCTCCGCGAGCAGCGCGTCCTCGGCCGTCTCGACGGCGGAGGTGTGCGAGGCGTAGTCCATCGGCACCCGTTTGGCCGTGGGCACGGCTTCCAGCACGCGCTCGAGTGCGCTGTTGGCCCCGGCGACCACCGTGGACGAGGGCCCGTTGAACGCGGCGATCTCGACGCCGTCGAAGCGGACGTGTTCGGCGGCGAGCGGAACGGACAGCACTCCATGGTCGCCGGACAGCCGGTCGGCGATCACCCGGCCGCGTCGCACGACCGCGACCGCCGCCTGTTCGACGGTCAGCGCGCCCGCCACGCACGCGGCGGCGTACTCGCCGAGGGAGTGCCCGACCACGGCGGCCGGGGTGACGCCGTAGGACTCCCACAGCCGGGCCAGCGACACCATGACCGCGAACAGGGCGGGCTGGACGACGTCGGCCCGCCGCAGCATGTCCTCCTGGCCGAGCACCTCCAGCAGGTCCCAGTCGGCCTCGGCGGCCATCGCCCGCGCGCACTCGGCCATCGAGGCCGCGAACACGGGCGAGGACTCGATCAGCGCGCGTCCCATCCCGGCCCAGCTGGAGCCCTGGCCGGGGAAGACGAAGACGGGGCGCGGGTCCTGGCCGGCGGCCACGGCGGAGACCACCGATGGTGTGGAGGTGCCGCTCGCCAGGGCGGTGAGTCCGGCGGCCAGCTCGGCGCGGTCCCGGCCGAGGGCCACGGCCCGGTGGGATTGCGGCGAGCGCGTGGTGACCAGGGACCAGCCGATGTCCACCGGATCGGTCCCGCCGTCCAGCAGCGCGGACAGCCGCCTCGCCTGCTCCGCGAGGGCTTCCGGCCCCCGGCCGGACACGGCCAGCGGAATCAGCGCCTTCTCCCCGGTCGTCCGCGGCTCGTCGGGCGGCGGGGTGTCCGCCTCCAGCACGACGTGCGCGTTGGTGCCCGAGATGCCGAACGCGGAGACCCCGGCCCGGCGCGGTGCGCCGGTGTCGGGCCACGGGGTCCTGTCGCGGGCCAGCTCGACGCTGCCCGCCGTCCAGTCCACATGGGACGACGCCGTGCCGGCGTGCAGGGTCGCGGGCACCGTGCCGTGGTGCAGGGCCAGCGCCGTCTTGATCACGCCCGCGACACCGGCGGCGGCCTGGGTGTGGCCGATGTTGGACTTCAGTGTCCCGATGAGCAGCGGCCGTGCCCGGTCCTGCCCGTAGGCCGCCAGCAGGGCGTGGGCCTCGATCGGGTCGCCGAGTGGTGTCCCGGTGCCGTGCGCCTCGACCACGTCGACGGCCCCAGCGGACAGGCGCGCGTTCGCCAGGGCCTGGCGGATGACCTCCCGCTGGGCACGGCCGTTGGGCGCCGAAAGGCCGTTGGACAGGCCGTCCTGATTGATCGCCGAACCACGCACCACGGCCCATACGCGGCGACCCGCGGCACGGGCGTCGGACAGCCGCTGGAGCACGAGCATGCCCGCGCCCTCGGCGAATCCGGTGCCGTCGGCGGAGTCGGAGAACGCCTTGCACAGCCCGTCGGGGGCCAGCCCGCCCTGGCGGGAGAACTCGACGAGGCCCGTGGGGGTGGTCATGACCGTCACCCCTCCCACGAGCGCCGTGGCGCACTCGCCGTTCCGCAGGGACTGCGCGGCCAGGTGCAGGGCGACAAGACCGGAGGAGCACGCCGTGTCGACGGTGACGGCGGGTCCCTCGAGTCCGAGCGCGTACGCGACCCGGCCGGAGAGCACCGAGCCCGCGCTGCCCGTGCCCGCGTGTCCGGCGGCGCTGTCGGCCGCGGCCCCGGTCAGGAGCGCGTAGTAGTCCTGGCCGGTGCTGCCGAGGAACACACCGGTGCGGCTGCCGGCCAGGCTGCCGGGCGCGATGCCGCCGTGCTCGAGCGCCTCCCACGAGGTCTCCAGGACCAGCCGCTGCTGCGGGTCCATGGCCATGGCCTCCCTGGGCGAGATCCCGAAGAACTCCGCGTCGAAGGCCGCGATGTCGTCCAGGTAGGAGGCCGTGGTCACACAGTCCGCGGGCAGGGCGGCGAGGTCCCACCCCCGCTCGGGCGGCGGGGGCCCCACCGTGGTGCGCTCCTCGGCGAGCAGGTCCCACAGCTCGTCGGGCGAGGTGACGCCGCCGGGGAGGCGGCAGGCCATTCCGACGATGACGACGGGGTCGGTGGTGAGGTCCGGGCCGGCCACCGGGTGCGCCGGGGTCCCGTCCGGGCTGCCGCCGCCGAGCTCGCCGCGCACGTGGTCGGCGAGCGCGGCGGGCGTCGGGTGGTCGTAGACCACAGTGGTCACCAGGGACAGCCCCGTCACGGCGTTGAGGCGGTTGCGGAACTCGACGGCGGTCACCGAGTCGAATCCCAGTTCGTTGAACGGCCGGTACGGCTCGACCTGGGCCCCGGAGGCGTAGCCGAGGACCGCCGCGGTCTGGGCGCGTACGACCGCGAGCGGATCGGTGGCCTCCGCCGGAGCGGTCTCGGTGGTGAGCAGCGACCTGACCTCGGGGATCTGCGAGAGCGCCGGGTTCGGCCGGGACGCGGTGACCGCCGTGTGATAGCGGTCCCACTCGATGTCGGCGAGCACGATCGCGGTGTCGCCGTGTTCCACCGCCGTCCGCATCGCCGCTGTCGCGTCCCGCGGGGACATTCCCGGTACTCCGTGCCGTCGCGCGGCCTCCCCGAGGGGGCCGTCGCCCATCCCGTCCCCGGCCCACACCCCCCAGCCGATCGACGTGGCCGGCAGCCCCTCGGCACGCCGCTGTTCGGCCAGCGCGTCCAGGTAGGCGTTGGCCGGTGCGTAGGTGCCCTGACCCGCGGCGCCGACCGTGCCGGCGAGCGAGGAGAACAGCACGAACGCGTCGAGGTCCAGGTCACGGGTGAGCTCGTGCAGATGGGCCGCGCCCCGTGCCTTGACCGCGAAGACCCGGTCGAACTGCTCCATGGTCAGGGCGTCGATCGCGGCGTCGTCCAGTACGGCGGCGGTGTGCACCACGGTGCGCAGAGGTGCCGCCGGGTCGATGGAGTCGATCACCCGGGCGAGGGCGGCGCGGTCCGACAGGTCGCAGGGGACGATGCTGAGTCGCGTCCCCGAGCCGGCGAGGTCCGCGGCCAGTTCGCGCGCGCCGGGAGCGTCCGTGCCGCGCCTGTTCACCACGATCACGTGCTCCGCGCCCTCGGCCGCCAGCCAGCGCACGACATGGCTGCCGAGTCCGCCGGTGCCACCGGTCACCAGGGCAGTGGAGCGGACCTGCCAGTCTCCTCCGCCCTCCGGGGGCGCGGGGGCGCGCACGATCCGCCGTCCGAACGCTCCGTCGCGGTCGATGCGGACCTGGTCCTCGTGGCTGTCGCCCAGCAGCACGGCGGCGATCCGGCGTTGGCCGGTGTCGTCCAACGGCTGCGGCAGGTCGATGAGACCGCCCCACGCGCGCGGCCGCTCGAACCCGGCCACCCTTCCGAATCCCCAGGTCATCGCCTGCGCCGGGGATCGTGCCGCGTCCCTGGTCACACACCACAGCGGCGCTTCGACGCCCGCCGTGCCCAACTGCCGCACCAGCCGCACGGTCCGGGCGAAGCCCCCGGGGACGGCGGGGTGGTCCGGCTCGGGGTCCTCGTCGTGGGCCAGCAGCGCCAGGACACCGGCCGGCTCGGGGAGGGCGGCGAGGTCGAGTTCGCCCGGTGCCCGGACGGCCACCTCGGCGCCGTACCGCCGCAGCGCGTCGAGGACGCTGTCGGACCAGGCGTCGGCCCGGTCCGTGACGACCAGCCAGGTGCCGGCCAGCACCGGATCGGCGGACAGCCGCAGCGGGGTCCAGTCGGTCCGGTAGCGCAACCGGTCGAGGGGGCTCGCCGCCGGTGCGGGGTCCCCGGTCGTCCGCTCCGCGGGGGCCACCCAGTAGCGCTCGCGCTGGAACGCGTACGTCGGCAGGTCCACGGCGCGGGCCCCGGGCAGCGCCGCTGTCCAGTCCACCGGCAGGCCGTGCAGGTCGGCGGCGGCCAGCGAGGCCAGCATCCGGTGCAGTCCGCCGTCGTCGCGGCGCAGGGTGTCCAGCACCGGGCCCGCGGCGGTGATGTGCGCGAGTACCGGGTGCGGGCTGACCTCGACCATGAGCCCGTGTCCGTCCGCCACGAGGACGTCCACCGTGTCGGCGAAGTTCACCGTCCGCCGCAGGTTGCGGCACCAGTACCCGGCGTCCAGCTCCTCCGTGTCCAGGCGGGAGGTGGTCACCGTGGAGTAGAACGGCACCTTCCCCGGGCGGGGCCGGACCGGAGCCAGCGCCTCCAGCAGATCGGCCTCGATCCCGTCGACATGGGGTGAGTGGGCGGCGAAGTCCACCCCGGCGAGCCGCCAGCGCATGATCCCGGCGGCGGACAGCCGGCGCTCGACGGCGTCCAGCGCCGCCGGGTCACCGGAGATGGTCACGTTCTGCGGGCCGTTGACGGCCGCGATGGACACGGCGTCCGTCCCGTCGTCCGCCAGCAGTTCGCGCACGCGGTCCGGCGAGGCCATCACCGTCATCATCGCCCCGCGCCCGGACAGCCGCTCGTGGATGAGACGGCTGCGCAGCGCCACGACACGGGCGCCGTCCTCAAGGGACAGACCACCGCTGACACAGGCGGCGGCGATCTCGCCCTGGGAATGGCCGATCACCGCGGCGGGCTCGACACCGAACGAGCGCCACAGCGCGGCGAGCGAGACCATGACCGCCCACAGCGCCGGCTGTACGACCTCGGCCCGGGCCAGCGCCCGCTCGTCGGACAGCGCCTCCCGCAGGGGCCAGTCGACGTATGCGGACAGCGCCTTCTCACACTCCCGCATGGCCTCGGCGAACACCGGTGACTCGTCCCACAGCCGCGCGCCCATCGCGGTCCACTGGGAGCCGTGTCCGGGGAAGACGAAAGCGACCCGCTCCCGGCGGGGCGGCCGGCCGGTTCCGAGCGCCCGCTCTCCCAGGGCCACGGCGTGCAGCGACTCGAGGGCCTCGGCCCGGTCGAGCACTGGCAGCACGGCCCGGTGCGGAAACCGCGCGCGCGTGGTCGCCAGCGTGAACGCGACATCGGCGAGCGGCTCCTCGCGCTCCAGCAGATGCGCGCGCAGCCGGGCCGCCTGGGCCCGCAGGGCGCTGTCGGTCCGGCCGGACAGGATGAGCGGCACCGGGCCGGAGAGCTCGGTGCGGGGCCGCTCCTCGGGCACGGGAACGCTCTCGACGATGACGTGCGCGTTGGTCCCGCTGATCCCGAACGAGGAGATACCGGCCCGGCGCGGGCGGTCGGCGGCGGGCCACGGCCGGGCCTCGCGCAGCAGGCGCACCGGTCCGGTGGACCAGTCGACGTGCCGGGACGGCCGGTCGGCATGCAGGGTCTTCGGCAGCCGGCCCGCACGCAGCGCCTGCACCATTTTGATCAGGCCGACCAGGCCGGCGGCCGACTGGGTGTGCCCGACGTTGGACTTCACCGAGCCCAGCCACAGGGGGTGCTCGCGGTTCCGGCCGTAGGTGGCCAGCAGGGCGTCCGCCTCGATCGGGTCGCCCAGGGTTGTGCCGGTGCCGTGCGCCTCGACGGCGTCGACCTCGTCGGCGCGGATCCCCGCGTCGGCGAGTGCCTGCCGGATCACCTCCTCCTGCGCGGCGCCGTTGGGCGCGGACAGCCCGTTGGAGGCGCCGTCCTGGTTGATCGCGGACCCGCGCACCACGGCGAGTACCGGATGTCCGAGCCGCCGGGCGTCGGACAGCCGCTCAACGAGCACCGCGGCGACGCCCTCACCGAAGTTGGTGCCGTCGGCGGCGTCGGCGAACGCCTTGCAGCGTCCGTCGGCGGCCAGGCCGCCCTGCTTGGCGATTTCGACGAAGCCGTATGGCGCGGACATCACCGAGACCCCGGCGACCAGCGCCTTCGAGCAGTCGCCTTTACGCAGCGCCTGGGTGGCCAGGTGCAGGGCGACCAGCCCGGAGGAGCAGGCGGTGTCGACGGTGACGGCGGGCCCGAGCAGGCCGAAAGTGTAGGCGATCCGTCCGGAGGTGACGCTCGGCGCGGTACCGGTGGCGACATAGCCCTCCGCGGCGTCCGGGTTGTCCAGGAGGCGGATCAGATAGTCGCCCGGTCCCGCGCCGACGAATACGCCCGTGCCGCTGTCCCGCAGCGCGTCGGGCGCGAACCCGGCGCGTTCGAACACCTCCCAGGCGGCCTCCAGCAGCAGCCGCTGCTGAGGGTCCATCGCGGCCGCCTCGCGGGGGGAGATGCCGAAGAGGTTCGCGTCGAATCCGCCCACGTCGTCGACGAAGTAGGCGTCCGTGACGAAGGGGCTGAGGGATTCCAGGTCCCAGTTCCGGTCCCGGGGCAGGGGCGTGAGCACGTCCGCACCGGAGTCGACCAGCTGCCACAGCTTCTCCGGCGAGTCGGCGCCGCCGGGCAGCCGGCAGGCCATCGCCACCACGGCGATCGGCTCCGTGGCCGCTTCGGTCAGGGCCCGGTTGTGCTCCCGCAGTCGCTCGGCCTCCTTGACCGATGAGCGCAGCGCGTCGACGAGGCGGTCGGGTGAGACGGTCATCGTGATTCCTCCGTGGATACCCCGGCCTTCAGGCCAGGGAGGAAACGGACTCCTGCGGCGCAGGGCAGGGAAAGCTGGTTCGCCGTCAGGGCGGGTCGGCGTCCGCCCACTTGAACCCGCAGGAAGTCGCAAGCTGATGCGCTGGTTTGTGAGCCATGACCACATACGTGAAGCGGGCCTATCGGTACCGCTTCTCTCCGACCAATGCGCAGGCGGCCGAGCTGTCGCGCACGTTCGGGTGCGTGCGGAAGGTCTACAACATGGCCCTCGCGGCCCGTACGGAGGCATGGGCGCGACAGGAGCGGGTCAACTACAACCAGACATCGGCTCTGCTGACACAGTGGAAGAAGACCAAAGAGCTGGCCTACCTCAACGAGGTGTCGTCGGTTCCCCTCCAGCAGGCGCTGCGGCACCTGCAAGTCGCGTTCACGAACTTGTTCGGCAAGCGGGCGAAGTACCCGCGGTTCACGTCGCGGGAGAACTCCCGCAAGAGCGGGGAGTACACCACCAGCGCGTTTCGCTTCCGCGACGGGAAGCTGACCCTCGCCAAGATGACGGAACCGTTGGACATCGTGTGGTCCCGCCCCCTGCCGGAGAGCGCGAAGCCGTCCACGGTGACGGTGTCGCAGGACCCGGCCGGACGCTGGTTTGTGTCCCTCCTCGTCGAGGACCCGCTCGTCCAGCCACTGCCGGCCAATGAGAACGCGGTCGGTATCGACGTCGGCCTCAGTCACCTGCTCGCCCTGTCCACCGGGGAGAAGGTCGCCAACCCCCGGCACGAGCGCCGCGACCACCGGCGTCTGGCGCTCGCGCAGCGGCGCCTGGCGAAGAAGGCCCGGGGCGACGGCGCGAACCGGGCCAAGGCCCGCCGCAAGGTCGCCAGGATCCACGCCAGGATCACCGACCGTCGGCGCGACCACCTGCACAAGCTGACCACTCGACTCGTGCGCGAGAATCAAACGATCGCGGTTGACCGCTTCTTCCCCTCCTCCAAGCTGTGCTCCCACTGCGGCACCGGCACCCTCGCCGGGAAGCTGCCGCTCAACGGCCGCACCTGGACGTGCGACTGTGGAATGGTCCACGACCGTGATGTGAACGCCGCGAAGAACCTTCTGGCCGCCGGGCTGGCGGTGTCTGTCTGTGGAGCTGATGTAAGACCTCAACGGGAGTCCTCCCGGATGGCGCAGTCGGCGATGAAGCAGAAACCCCACAGCGCGAGCCGTAGGAATCCCCCTCCTTCAGGAGGGAGAGGAAGTCAACCTTCGGAGGTGTGCGGTTCGGCCGTGCCGAGCGCGAGGGACATCAGCTCCTCCACGCCGAGGCCGTCGATGTCCACGTCGGTCAGCGCCCCGTCGCGCATTCGCTCCTCCCCGGCCTGCTCCCAAGCCACGTCGGCCTGAGGCGCGTCGGTCCCAGGCGCGTCGGCCTCGGGAAACAGTTCGGCGGCCAGCTTCCGGGCCAGCGCCTGGGGGTTGGGGTTGCTGAACACCGTCGTGGCGGGCAGCCGGAGCCCCGTGGCCGCGTTGAGGCGGTTGCGCAGTTCGACCGCGCTGAGCGAGTCGAAGCCGATCTCGCCGAACGCCCGCAGCGGGTCCACCCGGTCGGCGTCGTGCCCGAGAACGGCGGCCGTGTGCGCGCGCACCAGGTCCGTCAGCACCTGCACCCGTTCGGCCGCGGGAACATCGGCCAGCAGGCCGGCGGTCGAGGTCTCGGCGACGGGTGTCGCGGCGACCACCCGGCGGACCCGGCGGCGCACCAGGTTGCGCCACAGCGGCGGCGGTTCCGCCTCGCCGGACGGGTCGACGTCGATGGGCAGCAGCAGGGCCTCGTCGCGGGAGACTGCCTGGTCGAACAGGTCAAGCGCGGCCGCGGCGGACAGCGCGCGCACACCGGAGCGGGCGATTCTCGCCCGGCCGGTCTCGCTGAGCGTCGCGGTCAGATCGCTGGTGTCCGCCCAGAGTCCCCAGGCCAGCGACTGCGCGGGCAGGCCCTCGGCGGCCCTGTGTTCGGCCAGTGCGTCGAGGAACGCGTTGGCGGCGGCGTAGTTCGCCTGGCCGGCGTTTCCGGTGACGCCCGCCGCCGAGGAGAACATCACAAAGCCCGCGAGGTCGTGCGGCCGGGTCAGCTCGTCGAGTACCGCGGCGCCGTCGGCCTTGGGGCGGAACACCGCGTCGACGTCCGGCCGGCCGAGCGAGCCGACCAGACCGTCGCTGAGGGCACCGGCGGCGTGCACGACGGCGGTGAGGGGGCGCCGCGGCGGTATCGCGGCCAGGACGCCGCGCACCGCCTCCCGGTCGGCGACGTCGCAGGCCGCGAAGGTCACCGAGGACGCGCCGAGGGCGGTGAGCTCCGCCTCCAGCGCGGCGGCTGTCTCCGCCTCCTTCCCCCGGCGGCTGAGCAGCAGCAGATGGCGGACCCCGCGCTCGGCGACCAGGTGCCGGGCGAGAACGCCGCCCAGCGTGCCGCTCGCGCCGGTAAGCAGCACCGTCCCCGCCGGATCCCACGGCCGGGGCACGGTGAGGACGACCTTGCCGACGTGGCGCGCCTGGCTGACGTACCGCAGCGCCTCCGCGGCGCGGCGGACGTCCCACGCGCGGACCGGCAGCGGGGTCAGCGCGCCCTGCCCGATCAGGGCGGCCAGTTCGGCCAGCATCGCCTGGATCCGGTCGGCACCGGCGTCGAGGACCAGGTCGAACGCCCGGTAGCGCACCGAGGGGTGGTGCAGGCCGATCTCGTCGGCGTCGCGGATGTCGGTCTTGCCCATCTCCAGGAACCGGCCTCCCTCGGCGGTCAGCCGCAGGGAGGCGTCGACGAACTCGCCGGTCAGCGAGTTCAGTACGACATCGATCCGGTGCTCTCCGAGCACCTCCCGGAAGGCGTGCTCGAACCGGGTGGTCCGCGAGGACGCCAGGTGGGAGGCGCTGACCCCGGCGGCCCGCACCTCGGACCACTTCGCCGGGCCGGCCGTGGCGAACACCTCGGCCCCCAGGTGCCGTGCGATCCGCACCGCGGCCATGCCGACGCCGCCGGCCGCCGCGTGGATCAGTACCCGGTCACCGGGCCGGACGCCCCCGAGGTCGGTCAGCCCGTAGTAGGCGGTGAGGAAGGCGACCGGCGCCGCCGCTCCCTGGGCGTACGTCCAGCCGGTGGGCAGCGGCACCAGCGTGCGGTGGTCGGCCACGGCGACCGGCCCGGCGTAGGCGCCGGTGACCAGCCCCATCACCCGGTCGCCGACCGAGAAGCCGGTGACGCCAGGACCGACCTCGGTGACCACACCGGCCGCCTCGCCGCCCGCGGGCCGGTCCCCACCGGGCACCACATCGAGGGCGACCAGGACTTCCCGGAAGTTGACGCCCATCGCGCGTACGGACAGCCGGACCTGGCCCTCCGTCAGCGGTGCCAGCGCGTCGGGCGCGGGCACGATGCCCAGGTCGTCCAGGGTGTCCGCGGAGTCCAGGTCCACGCTCCACGCCTCGGTGTCCGCGGGCACGGTGAGGGCGGGAAGGGGGGCGTGCTCCGCGAGGCGGGGCACGAACAGCCCGTCGCCCCGCACGGCGACGACGGGTTCGTCACCGGGAATGACGGCAGCGGGCGGCAGCAGCGGCGGATCGGCGTCGGGATCGAGGTCGATGACCAGGAAGCGCCCCGGGTGCTCGCTCTGCGCCGAACGGATGAACCCCGCGGCGGCGGCCGCGGCCGGATCGGGTCCCCGGCGCTGACCGGCCGGGAACGCCCCCCTGGTCACGAACGCGAGCGTGGCGTCGGCGAATGTGTCGTCGGACAGCCACGACTGGATGGCGGCCATGGCATGTCCGGTGAGCTCGTACCCGTCGGCCACCGCGTCGCCGGACCGCGGCACGAGAGGCAGCAGAACGACATCGGGCGCGGTGCCGGTGCCCATCGCGGCCGCCAGCGTGTCCAGTCCGGTGTACGGGTGGGCGTCGAGGCCGTCGAAGGGGGACGGGGCGGGCTCCATGGGCTCCGGCCACCCCGGAAGGACGGCCGTCCTCGGCGGGGGCGAGGTGTCCACGGGCATCAGTACCCGGGTGTCCGCGGGCGCCGGTACCCAGTCGACGCGCAGCAGCTTCGCGGTCGATCCGCGGTGGGTGGACATCGGCCTGCCGGCGGGGAGCTTCATGGTGACGACCTCGCCGATGGCCAGCACCTGGACGCCCAGGGAGTCGGTGGCCAGCAACGACACACCGCTGTCGCCCCGGGGCTCCATCCGCATCCGCAGCGCGCGGGCGCCGGAGGCGGAGACCGAGATGTCCGACCAGGTGAACGGCAGGAACGTCTCGCCCTCCGCCAGACTGCCGTGCGCCATCACCTGCAATGCCGCGTCCAGCAGGACGGGATGGAGTACGAAGCCCTCGGGGGTGGCCCCTTCCGGCAGGGCGATCTCCGCGTAGCGCACCTCTCCGTCGCGCCACACCCGTCGCACGCCCTGGAACATCGGCCCGTACCGGAGGCCGTCCGCCGCGAGGGCGTCGTAGAAGTCGCCCAGGTCCGCCTCGACGGCGCCCGGGGGTGGCCATGCCTCCCAGCCCGGGGGTGCCGGGACGGGTTCGCGGGCCACGGTGGCGGTCGCGTGCAGCACCCATGCCGTCGAGCTGCCTGCCGCGTGCGAGTGCACCGTCACCTCACGACGCCCGGCGCGGTCGCCTCCCACGGCCACCTGGACGTCGACCCGCTCATGGCCCTCGAACACCAGCGGTGTGTGCAGGGTCAGTTCCTCGACGCGCCCGCAGTCGGCCTCGTCCGCCGCCCTGAGCACCATCTCCACGAAGCCCGCGCCCGGGAACATCACCGAGCCGAGCACGGTGTGATCGACCAGCCAGGGGTGGGAGTCGACGGACAACGAGCCGGTCAGCACGGTGTCCCCGGTCTCGGCGACCTCCAGCACAGCGCCGAGCAGACCGTGTCCGGCACCAGCCAGACCGACCGTGGACACGTCGCCTCCTCCGGCGTCGGTGAGCCAGTACCGCTCACGCTGGAAGGCGTAGGTGGGCAGGTCGACGAAGGCGGGCGGGCGGTCTGCCCACAGCGGGCCGAAGTCCACCGCCGCGCCGCCGGCGAACGCCGCGGACAGCGCACGCAGAAACTGGTCCATGCCACCGGACCGGCGGCGCAGCGTACCCACCGTCGTCGCGGGAACGTCCAGCTCCGCGAGTGTGTCCTGCACACCGGGCAGCACCACGGGATGGCTGCTGACCTCGATGAACGTGTCGAAGCCCGCATCGGCGAGGCCACGTACCGCGGAGTCGAGACGGACAGGGTGGCGCAGGTTCCGCAGCCAGTACTCGGCGTCCAGCGCGGCGGTGGGCTCGAACCGCCCGGTCACCGTGGAGAAGAACGGCACCGTGGCCTGGCGGGGAGTGATGGTGTCCAGGGCGCGCAGGAGTTCGTCGGCGAGGATGTCGACCTGCGCGGAGTGGGAGGCGTAGTCCACGTCGATCCGCCGGGCCCGTACGTCTTGCCGTGCGCAGTGGGACATCAGCTCGTCGAGGTCCTCGGGCGCGCCGGATACCACCACCGAGAGCGGGCCGTTGACCGCCGCGATCGACAGCTCCGCGTCCCGGGACGCGATCAGGTCCTCCACCTCGGCGAGAGGCAGTGGCAGCGACATCATTCCGCCGTGCCCGGCCAGCTCCTGGGCGATCAGCCTCGACCGCACACACACCACCCGCGCGGCGTCCTCCAGCGACAAGGCGCCCGCCACACACGCCGCCGCGATCTCCCCCTGCGAATGCCCCACCACCGCCGCGGGCTCCACCCCGAACGACCGCCACAACCGCGCCAGCGACACCATCACCGCGAACAGCACCGGCTGCACCACATCCACCCGAGCCAGCGCCTTCTCATCGCCCAGCACATCCGCCAACGACCAGTCCACGAACGGCGCCATGGCCCCCGCACACTCCTCCATCGCCTCGGCGAACACCGGCGACGACTCCCACAACTCCGCCGCCATGCCCACCCACTGCGACCCCTGCCCCGGGAACACGAACACGACGTCGTGGGTTTCCGCACGCGCGGTGCCGGTGACGACGTCGGCGCTGGGCTGCCCGTCGGCCACGGCGCGCAGGGCGGCGCGCGCCTGGGCGACGGTGCCAACCACCGACACCGCGCGAGTGCGCAGTGTCGCCCTGGTGGTGCTCAGCGCGCGGGCGAGGTCGGTCAGGTCGTGGTCGACGACGTCGAGCAGCCGTTCGGCCTGCGCCCGCAGCGCCGCCGGGGTGCTGGCGGTGAGCACCAGCGGCACCACGGCGTTGTCCGGCCGGGACGGCATGGTGCCGGAGCCCAGTGCCTCGGGCCGCGCGGCGGGTTCCGGTTCGGCCTGTTCCAGGATGAGGTGCGCGTTCGTACCCGACGCCCCGAAGGAGGAGACGGCGGCGCGGCGGGGACGGTCCACCACCGGCCACGCACGCGCCTCCGTCAGCACCCGCACCGAACCCCACTCCACCTTCGAAGAAGGCACATCCACATGCAACGACCGCGGCAACACCCCACACCGCAACGCCATCACCATCTTGATCACACCAGCCACCCCAGCAGCCGCCTGCGCATGACCAATATTCGACTTCACCGACCCCAACCACAACGGCTCACCACCCACCCGCCGCCCATACGTCCCCACCAACGCACCCGCCTCAATCGGATCCCCCAACACCGTCCCCGTCCCATGCCCCTCCACCACATCCACATCCCCCACCGACAACCCACCCGAGACCAACGCCGCCCGAATCACCCGCTCCTGCGCCACCCCCGACGGCGCCGTCAACCCATTCGACGCCCCATCCTGATTCACCGCAGAACCCCGCACCACCGCCAACACCCGACGCCCCGAAGCCACCGCATCCGACAACCGCTCCAACACCACCAACCCCGCACCCTCAGAAAACCCCGTCCCATCCGCACCCTCCCCAAACGACTTACACCGACCATCCACCGCCAACCCCCGCTGCCGCGAAAACTCCACGAAAGCGGCAGGCGTGAACATCTGCGTCGCCCCGCCGGCGAGCGCGAGATCGCACTCCCCGCGGCGCAGCGACTCCCCCGCCAGATGCAACGCCACCAGCGAGGACGAGCATGTGGTGTCGAGGGTCATGGCGGGCCCTTCGAGGCCCAGGGTGTAGGCGATGCGGCCGGAGGCGACGCCACCGGAGTTGCCGGTGCCGAGGTATCCCTCCAGCTCGTCGGGGACGCTGGTGAGGCGGTCGACGTAGTTGTGGTACATGACCCCGGTGAACACGCCCGTGCGGCTGCCGCGCAGCGAGTCCGGGGCGATGCCCGACCGTTCCAGGGCCTCCCACGCCAGTTCCAGCAGCACGCGGTGTTGCGGGTCGGTGGCCAGCGCCTCCCTGGGCGAGATGCCGAAGTGTTCGGCGTCGAACCAGTCGCCCTCGGTGAGGAAACCACCATGTCCCGCGTAGGACTTGCCACGGCTCGCGGGGTCGTCGTCCAGGAGCCCGTCCAGGGTCCAGCCACGGTCGGTGGGCAGCGGTGTGATGGCGTCGCGCTCGTCGGCGACGAGCTGCCACAGCTCCTCGGGTGAGCTGATCCCGCCGGGATACCGGCAGGCCATGCCCACGATCGCGAGCGGCTCGCGCGCGGCCGCCTCGTGCTCCTTCAGGCGCTTGCGGGCTTCGTGCAGTTCGGCCGTGACCCAGCGCAGGTGGTTGAGCAGTTCATCCTCGTTCGGCATAAGCGGGAGATCTCCGTGAGACGGGTCTGAGGGGGCGGGGAACGGCTCTACTTCATGCCGAGCTCGTTGTGGATGAAGTCGAAGAGTTCGTCGGCGCCGGCATCCCGCAGCCGCGTGGCGGAATGCCGGTCCTCGGTGTTGCCGCGCGCGTGCAGCTTCGCCACGCGGTCGGCCAGGACGGTGCGCAGCGCCTCGTCGGTCGACGGCGCGGCGAGTACCGACTCGAGGTGGTCCAGGGCGGCCAGCAGCGCCTGTTCGGGGCTGGTGGCCGAGGCCAGTTCCGCGGCCAGTTTCCCGGCGAGTGCCTCGGGGGTCGGAAAGTCGAAGGTCGTGGTGGCCGGCAGCCGCAGACCGGTGAGGGTGTTGAGCCGGTTGCGCAGTTCGACGGCCGTGAGGGAGTCGAACCCGGACTTCAGGAACGGTTGCCGCGGGTCGATCTCCTCACGTCCGGCGAACCCGAGGATCGCCGCGGCCTGCTCGCGCACCAGCTTCAGCAGTTCGCGTCCGCGCTCGGCGGGGCCCAGCGCGGCCACGCGCGCGGCGAAGTCCGGCTCGGCGACCACGGCGGCGGCCGCCGGTCGCACCGGGCCACGGGCGGCCGGTGCCATCCTGACCGGCACGGCCACCGGGTGGGCTCCGGCCAGCGCACGGTCGAACAGCGCGAGACCCTCGGCCGTGGACAGGGCGCCGACCGTGCCCCCGGGGCGGGTGGCCTTGACCGGGGCGGTCAGCGATGTCGTCTGCTCCCACAGGCCCCAGGCGAGGGAGTGCCCGGCGAGGCCGGCCGCCTGCCGCTGGGTGGCCAGTGCGTCGAGGAAGGCGTTGGCCGCCGCGTAGTTCGCCTGCCCCGGGGAGCCGAGGATTCCGGCCGCCGAGGAGAACAAGGCGAACAGCCGCAGGTCCATGCCCTCGGTGAGCTCGTGCAGATGCAGCGCTCCCTGGATCTTCGGTGCGGCGACGGTGCGCAGCCGGTCGGGGGTCAGCGAGGTGATGGCACCGTCGTCGAGTACGGCCGCGGCGTGCACGACACCGGCGAGCGGGAACTCGTCGATGCCCTCGAGCACCGCGCGGACCTGGTCCCGGTCGGCAACGTCGCAGGCGACCGCCTCGGCCCGCGCGCCCAGTTCTCCCAGTTCGGCGATCAGCTCGGCCACGCCGTCGGCCCGCGGTCCGGACCGGCTGACGAGTACGAGGTGGCGGACCCCGTGCCGCAGGGCCAGATGGCGCGCCACCAGGGCGCCGAGGCCGCTGGTTCCACCAGTCACCAGGACCGTTCCGTCGGACGGAATCCGCGGGAGGTCACCTTCTTCGCCCCGGGCACTCATCAGCCGGGGGGCCAGGATCACGCCGCGGCGCAGGGCGAGCTGTGGCTCGCCGGTCGCGAGAGCGGCGCAGAGGGCATCGTCGGACCCGTCGTCGATGTCGACGATGACCAGCCGCCCGGGGTGTTCGGCCTGCGCCGAGCGCACCAGCCCCCACACCGGTGCCTGGCAGAGGGCGGAGACCGTGTCGTCGGGTCCGGTCGAGACCGCGCCACGTGTCAGCACGACCAGCCGGGAGTCCGGCCGGCCCTCGTGCCGCAGCCACTCCTGGACGGCCTCCAGCGCCTGGTTCGCCACCTCGATCGGCGAGTCCGCCACCTCGCACTCGTACCTCACGGTGGGGCCCGGATCGACGGCCGGCGGGCCGGGTTCCACGGGTGTCCACTCCAGGCGGGAGAGCAGACCGGCCAGCGGGGGGTCGAGCCGGCCGGCGCTGAGCGTGCGGGAGCGCACCCGGTCCACGGTGACCACCGGCGCGTTCGCCGGATCGGTGGCGAGTACCGAGATGTCCCCGGCCCGCGTCGCGGCGACGCGCACGCGCAACGACCGAGCCCCCGAGGCGTGTACGGAGATCCCCGACCAGGCGAAGGGAAGGGATACGCGGCCGGGCTCGGCCGCCGCGAAGGCCATCACCTGAAGTGCGGAGTCGAGCAGCGCGGGGTGCAGTACGAACGCGGTCTCCGGCACCTCGTCCGGCAGCGCCACTTCGGCGTAGTACACGTCCGCCGACCGCCACATGGCCCGCACACCGCGGAAGGCCGGCCCGTAGTCCAGGCCGTTGTCCTCCAGGGTCTCGTAGAACCGTTCGATGTCCACCGCTTCCGCCGGTTCCGGCGGCCAGCTCCGCCAGACCGGCGCCTCGCCCGGCCCGTCGGTGACGACGGCGCTCGCGTGGTGGGTCCAGTCCGATCCGGCGGTCCGGGAGTGGACCTGGACGTGACCGTCGGTGGCGACCGTCACCTGCACATCCACCCGCCCGTCCGCCGGGATGACCAGCGGCGCGTGGAGGGTGAGTTCCTCGACGGCCGGGCGGCCCACCTCGTCGCCCGCCCGGACGACCAGCTCGACGAAGGCGGCACCGGGCAGGATCACCGAGCCGCGCACGGTGTGGTCGGCCAGCCATGGATGCGAGGCGAGCGACAGCGAGCCGGACAGTACGAGCTCACCGGATGCCGCCAGGTCGGCCTTCGCGCCGAGCAGGCCGTGGTCCACCGGTGCCAGGCCGACCGCGGACACCTCACCACGGGCGGAGCCGCCGTCCAGCCAGAACCGTTCATCGGCGAACGGGTAGGTGGGGAGATCCACCTGCCGGACGCCGGCCGGAAGCGCCGCGCTCCAGTCCACGTCGATTCCGAGGGCACACGCTTGCGCCGCGGCCCGCAGCATCTGCGCGATGCCACCGGATTGCCTTCGCAGTGTGCCCACGACGGCGATCTCGGCGTCCCCGGCGGTCTGTTCGACGGCCGTGGTCAGTACCGGGTGGGGACTGGGCTCGACGAACGCGCCGAAGCCGTCGGCCAGCAGGGCCGACACCGCTCCCTGGAACTTCACCGGCTCGCGGAGGTTGGTGTACCAGTACTCCGCGTCCATGGCCGACCCGTCGATCGGGCCACCCGTCACCGAGCTGTGGACCGGGACCGTACCCACAGCAGGGGCGATCGGCCCCAGGGCCGTCAGCAACTCCTCGCGAAGGTCCTGGACCGCCGGGGAGTGGGAGGCGTAGTCCACCGCGATCCGCCGGGCCCGCGGCTCCCGCTCCACCAGAGCCGCCACCGCCTCCGACGCCCCCGAGACCACCACCGACTCCGGACCATTCACCGCAGCCACCACCAGACCATCGCCATACGACGCGATCAGGGCCTCCACCTCACCCAGAGGAAGCGGCAGCGACACCATCCCGCCACGCCCCGCAAGCCTCTGAGCGATCAACCTCGACCGCACACACACCACCCGCGCCGCGTCCTCCAACGACAACACCCCCGCCACACACGCCGCCGCGATCTCCCCCTGCGAATGACCCACCACCGCACCAGGCACCACACCAAACGAACGCCACAACCGCGCCAACGACACCATCACCGCCCACAACACCGGCTGCACCACATCCACCCGAGCCAGCGCCTTCTCATCACCCAGCACATCCGCCAACGACCAGTCCACGAACGGCGCCATGGCCCCCGCACACTCCTCCATCGCCTCGGCGAACACCGGCGACGACCCCAACAACTCCACCGCCATCCCCACCCACTGCGCCCCCTGCCCCGGAAACACCCACACGGGTCGGCCCGTGGAGATCGCCTTCCCGGTGACCACCGCGCCACGGGGTTCGTCGGCCGCGCAGGCGCCCAGGAGTTCGTCCAGTTCATCGCGGTCCGCGGCGACCAGTACCGCGCGGTGAGCGAACATGGTCCGCGTCGTGGCGAGCGAGTGGGACACGTCCCCGAGGTCGGCCTCGGGGTGGCGCTTCAGGTGCGCACGCAACCGCCGTGCCTGCTCCCGGACCCCGGCGTCGTTGCGGGCGGACAGGGGATACGGCAGCACTCCGGCGGCGACCGGGTCCCGCCGGAGGGGTTCCGGTTCGGCCTGTTCCAGGATGAGGTGCGCGTTCGTACCGGACACCCCGAAGGAGGAGACGGCGGCGCGGCGGGGACGGTCCACCACCGGCCACGCACGCGCCTCCGTCAGCACCCGCACCGAACCCCACTCCACCTTCGAAGAGGGCACATCCACATGCAACGACCGCGGCAACACCCCACACCGCAACGCCATCACCATCTTGATCACACCAGCCACCCCAGCAGCCGCCTGCGCATGACCAATATTCGACTTCACCGACCCCAACCACAACGGCTCACCACCCACCCGCCGCCCATACGTCCCCACCAACGCACCCGCCTCAATCGGATCCCCCAACACCGTCCCCGTCCCATGCCCCTCCACCACATCCACATCCCCCACCGACAACCCACCCGAGACCAACGCCGCCCGAATCACCCGCTCCTGCGCCACCCCCGACGGCGCCGTCAACCCATTCGACGCCCCATCCTGATTCACCGCAGAACCCCGCACCACCGCCAACACCCGACGCCCCGAAGCCACCGCATCCGACAACCGCTCCAACACCACCAACCCCGCACCCTCAGAAAACCCCGTCCCATCCGCACCCTCCCCAAACGACTTACACCGACCATCCACCGCCAACCCCCGCTGCCGCGAAAACTCCACGAACAGCGCGGGGACCGCCTGGACCGCGACACCACCGGCCAGTGCGAGGTCACACTCCCCGCGGCGCAGCGACTCCCCCGCCAGATGCAACGCCACCAGCGAGGACGAGCAGGCCGTGTCGACGGTGAGCGCGGGACCGTTCAGGCCGAGGGTGTAGGCGACGCGCCCGGATATCACACTGGACACGTTGCCGATCATGACTTCCGACGCATCGTCGGCGAGCGTGTCGTAGCCCTGGTAGGAGGCGCCGACGAACACCCCGGTCGGCCTGCCGTGCAGCGTTTCCGGGACGATGCGGGCGTCTTCGAGCGCCTCCCAGGCGACCTCCAGCACGAGTCGCTGCTGCGGGTCCATCCCCCGCGCCTCGCGCGGTGAGACGCCGAAGAACGCCGGGTCGAAATCGCCCGCCCCGTCGAGGAACGCCCCGCGCTCGGTCAGGCTGTCCCCCGGGTCGAGCCGCCAGCCGCGGTCCCTGGGGAAGTCCGAGGTGGCGTCCACCTCGCCGGCCACCAGCTCCCACAGATTCTCGGGGGTCCGGACCCCGCCGGGATACCGGCAGGCCATACCCACGATGGCGAGTGGTTCGGGTGTCGCGGACTCCAGCTCGCGCACCCGGGTGCGCAGCGTGTGCAGTTCCGAGGTCGCCAGCCGCAGGTAGTCGCGAAGCTTGTCGTGGTCAGCCATCCGCCCGAGTCCTTGGTCGTGTGTGCTGTGTTGGGTTGCCGTGGTCGCGGGTCACCAGGTGACCGGCAGCGCGCTGACGCCGTTCACCAGTCGTTCGATCCGCCACGGCACCTCGTCGGCGGGGACGGCCAGGCGCAGCCGGGGGAAGCGCCGCACCAGCGTGGTGAGCACCATCTGGAGTTCCGCCCTGGCCAGTTGGTGGCCCAGGCAGTGGTGGGCGCCGTGGCCGAAGGCGATGTGGGCCCGCGCGTCGCGGTCGAAGTCGATACGGTCGGCGTGCTCGAAGACCGTCTCGTCCCGGTTGCCCGCGGCCACGTGCACGATCACCACGTCTCCCGCCCGGACAAGGGTGCCGCCCAGCTCGACGTCCTCGATGGCCATCCGGGGGAAGTTTCCCGCCGTGGCGAGCGGGGTGTACCGCAGGAGCTCCTCGACCGCCTGGGGCACCAGCCCCGGGTCGTCGACCAGCCGCTGCCACAGCTCGGGGCGGCTCAGCAGCAGGAAGAGGAAGTTGCCGATCTGATTGGCCGTGGTCTCGTGCCCGGCCAGCAGCAGGGTCATTCCGAAGACGACGAGTTCCTGCTCGCTGAGCCGCTGGTCCTGATCCGTGGCCTGTATCAGCCTGCTCAGCAGGTCGTCGGCGGGGGCGGCCCGGCGCTCGGCGATGAGCTCGGCGAGGTAGGCGATGAGGCCGTCCCTGGCCTTGACGATCAGTTCGAGGTCGGTGGAGACCACCGACATGATGTCGTCGGTCCACTGGGCGAACCTCGCGTGGTCGCCGATGGGCACACCGAGCAGACGGCAGATCACCCGCACCGGCAGGGGCCAGGTCAGTGCCTGGGCGAGGTCCGCCGTGGTGCCGTCCGCCTCGATCCGGTCGAGCAGGTCGTTGATGATCTCGTCGATCGCCGGGCGCAGCTGCTCGACCTGGCGCATGGTGAACGCCTGCGCCACCAGCCTGCGCAGCCTCGTGTGATCGGGTGGGTCCATGGAGAGGATGGACATGTCGGTCTCGATCGCGGGCGTACTGCGCGCGATGTCCTTCCCCAGGGTGGCCGTGCGGCTGAACCGGGGGTCGGAGAGCACGACCTTGATGTCGTCGTAGCGGGTGACCAGCCAGCCCGGGCTGCCGTAGGGCATCTGCACCCTGGTCAGCGTCCCGGCACGGCGGGCCTGTTCGTAGGCGGGGTCCTCGTCGAGTCCGAGCTGCGGACCGAACGGGTAGGTGTGGATCTGGTTGTCGACAGCGGTCATCGCGGGCGTCTCCTTGGGATCGGGCATGAGCGAGGCGAGGCGGGCCTACGGGGTGTCCGGCGGATCTGTCCCCTCCCCGCCCCCTTCCCGCAGTATCGATATGCGGCTCCGCCGCGTGGCAGGGGCTTCGCCCCTGGACTTTGGGGTCTGGGGCGGAGCCCCAGTTGTGGGAAAGGGCGGGGAGGGGAGCAGCTCGCCGCAGGCGGCAAGATCCGTCGGACACTCCCTAGGCGAAGTCCTGGTCGATGAAGGTGAACATCTCCTCGTCGCTCGCCGAGGCGAAGTGGTCCGTTGCGAGTGCCGGCGGGCGTCGGCCGCTGAGCAGTGCCTCCATACCGCCCAGCAGCGTGCCCAGTTCGTCGGGCCCCGCCTCGTCGAGCAGGGATTCCAGTCGGGCCAGCAGTTCCCCGGCGTCGGGGCCGTCACCGCCGAGCCGTCCGGCGAGGTGTTCGCCGAGTTCGGTCACGGTGGGGAAGTCGAACACCACAGTCACCGGCATGCTCAGACCGGTGAGTTCGGTGAGCCGGTTGCGCAGCCGTACCGACGTGAGCGAGTCGAAGCCGAGTTCGCTGAAGGCACGGCGCGGGTCGACGGCCACCGCGTCGTCGTGCCCGAGCGCGTCCGCGACCTCGGCTTGGACGAGGTCCCGCAGCTTCGCGGTGCGCTGCGCCGCGTCGAGCCCGGCGAGCACGGTGCGCAGATCGGCCGCGTCGGGCCGGGACACGGCCGCCGGGCGGCGGGCCTCGGGCAGCTCGTGCAGCAAGGTGCCGAGGCCGTCGCGGGTGTGGGCGGGCACGCGGTCCCAGTCGGCGTCGAACACGGCGACGGTGGTGTCCTCGCGGTTGAGCGCGTGTTCCAACGCGACCAGCGCGGCCTTGGCGGGCATGGCGGTCAGGCCCATGCGCCGCAGCCGTTCGTCGCCGACCACGTGTGTGGCCAGGCCCTCGCCCGCCCATGCGCCCCAGGCCACGGCCAGGGCCTGTTCACCGGCCGCCCGGCGGGACACAGCGAGGGCGTCGAGCATGGCGTTCGCCGCCGCGTACGCGCCGAGACCGGGCACCCCGAACACCCCGGATATCGAGGAGAACAGCACGAAGGCGGACAGGCCGCGACCGCGCGTCAGTTCGTCCAGCACCTGGGCCCCGCGCACCTTGGCCCTGGCGACCGAGGCGAAGCCGTCGGGAGTGAGCGTGTCCAGCACACCGTCGTCGAGGCTTGCGGCCAGGTGGAAGACGCTGGTGACCGGGTGCTCGTCGAACACGGCGGCCATCCGCGCCCGATCGGCGACGTCCGCCGCGACGAACGTGACGCGGGCACCGGCTTGTTCGCACGCCTCACGCAGCTCCCCGGCACCGGGCGCGTCGGGCCCGCGGCGGCTGAGCAGGATGAGGTGGTCGGCGCCACGGCCCGCCGCCCAGCGGGCGAGCTCCGCTCCGAGCCCGCCGGTGCCACCGGTGATCAGGACCGTACCCTCAGGTGTCCAGGCTCGGGTGGGCGCCTCGGGAGCCGCGCGGACGAGCCTGCGCCCGTACAGCCCGGTGGACCGGATCGCCACCTGGTTCTCGGCCTTCTCCTCCGTGAGCAGGGACCGCAGCCTGGCGGCCACCGCCTCGTCCAGGTCCTCGGGGAGATCGACCAGGCCGCCCCAGTGCGCGGGGTACTCCCAGGCGGCGACCCGGCCCAGCCCCCACACTCCCGCCTGGTCGGCCCACGGCTGGGGGTCGGCGGAGCCGACGGCCACCGCCGCGCGGGTGGCGATCCAGGTCGGCGTGGCCAGTCCGGCGTCGTCGAGGGCCTGAAGCATGGCCGCGGCATCCACGGGAGTCCCGGGCGTGAGGAGGACTCCGTCGGCGGGCGGTTGGGCGCGCAGCCGCTCGGCGAGCTCCGCGCGCGGTGCCTCCGCCGACACCTGGACGGCCTGGTCGCCGAGCGCCCGCACGACCGAGTCGGTCCATGCGGTGCCGGTGGCGCCGAGCACGAGCCAGCGTCCCGGTTCGGCTACGGCCGGGGGCTCGGGCAGCGGGGACCAGTCGATCCGGTGGCGCCAGCGGTCCGTGACGGAGGTGCGGTCACGGGGTGAGGTGACCCAGAAGTGCTGGTGCTGGAAGGCGTACGTGGGCAGGTCGACCACGCGGGCGCCGGGGTAGGCGGGCCGCCAGTCCACGGACACGCCGTGTGCGAACGCCTCCCCCAGCGCCCGGTGCACGCGGTCGAGTGTTCCCTCGCCACGTCGCAGGGTGCCCAGCGCCACAGTGTCCGCCGTCTCCTCGATCGACGTGGTCAGCACCGGGTGCGGACTCATCTCCAGGAAGACCCGGAACCCGCCCGCCACCATCCCCGACACCGCACCATGGAAGTCCACCGGCTCGCGGAGGTTGGTGTACCAGTACTCCGCGTCCATGGCCGACCCGTCGATCGGTCCACCCGTGACCGAGCTGTGGACCGGGACCGTACCCACGGCAGGGGCGATCGGCCCCAGGGCCGTCAGCAACTCCTCGCGAAGGTCCTGGACCGCGGGCGAATGCGAGGCGTAGTCCACCGCGATCCGCCGGGCCCGCGGCTCCCGCTCCACCAAAGCCGCCACCGCCTCCGACGCCCCCGAGACCACCACCGACTCCGGACCATTCACCGCAGCCACCACCAGACCATCGCCATACGACGCGATCAAAGCCTCCACCTCACCCAAAGGAAGCGGCAGCGACACCATGCCCCCGCCCCCGGCCAGCTCCTGCGCGATCAGCCTCGACCGCACACACACCACCCGCGCCGCATCCTCCAACGACAACACCCCCGCCACACACGCCGCCGCGATCTCCCCCTGCGAATGCCCCACCACCGCCGCAGGCACCACACCAAACGAACGCCACACCGCCGCCAACGACACCATCACCGCCCACAACACCGGCTGCACCACATCAACCCGCCCCAACGCCACCGCATCACCCAACACATCCACCAACGACCACTCCACAAACGGCCCCAACGCCACCGCACACTCACCCATCGCCTCGGCGAACACCGGCGACGCCCCCAACAACTCCACCGCCATCCCCACCCACTGCGCCCCCTGCCCCGGAAACACCCACACCGGACGGGAGTCGGGGGTGCGCATGCCCTGGTCCTGGGTGGCGATCCGGTCGAGGTCGTCCGGGCCGAAGGCCACGGCGCGGCAGGCGAGAGCGGTGCGCGAGGTCGTGAGCGACAGGCCCACATCAACCGGACGCAGACCGGGACGGTCACGGAGGTACTCGGCCAGCCGCGCCGCCTGCGCCCGCAGGGCCTCGGGGGTACGGCCGGAGAGCGGCCAGGGCACCCCGGTCGGCCCCCTGTCGAGGGCAGACGCCTCGTCAGGGCGGTCGGGCCCCTGTTCGAGGATGAGGTGCGCGTTGGTGCCGGACACGCCGAACGAGGACACCCCAGCACGTCGCGGCCTGTCGGTCTCCGGCCACGCCAGCGTCTCGGTCAGCACCCGGACTCCGGCCGGCCAGTCCACGGTGGGCGCAGGTTCGGTCACGTGCAGGGTGCGGGGCATGAGCCGGTGCGCCAGGGCGGACACCGTCTTGATCACGCCTCCGATGCCCGCCGCCGCGGCGGCATGGCCGATGTTCGACTTCATCGAGCCCAGCCACAGCGGCTGTTCACGGTCCTGGCCGTATGTGGCGATCAGAGCGTTGGCCTCGATGGGGTCGCCGAGCACCGTGCCGGTGCCGTGTGCCTCGACCATGTCGATGTCCTGCGGGCGCAGGCGCGCGTTCGCCAGCGCCTGCCGGATCACCCGTTGCTGTGCCACCCCGTTGGGGGCGGACAGACCGTTGGACGCGCCGTCCTGGTTGACCGCCGAACCACGCAACACGGCGAGCACGCGGTGTCCGTTGCGCGTGGCGGCGGACAGCCGTTCCAGCACCACGAGCCCGGCGCCCTCGGCCCAGCCGGTCCCGTCCGCCTCCGCCGAGAACGCCTTGCACCGGCCGTCCGCGGCCAGGCCGCCCTGATGGGTGAACTCCTCGTAGGCGAACGGCGTCGCCATCACGGCGACACCGCCCGCCAGGGCGAGGGTGCTCTCCCCGCTGCGCACGGATTGGGCGGCCATGTGCAGCGCCACCAGCGACGACGAACACGCGGTGTCCACCGTGACCGCGGGTCCCTTCAGGTCCAGCGTGTACGCGATGCGGCCGGACAGTACGGCGGACATCTTGCCGGTGAGGACCAGGCCGCCGAGTTCCGCGTTCTCCCCGTCGGCCGCCCCCAGGTACTCCTGCTGAGACGCGCCCACGAACACGCCCGTCGCGCTGCCGCGCAAGGTGCTCGGGTCGATCCCGGTCCGCTCCACCGCCTCCCACGCCGTCTCCAGCAGCACCCGCTGCTGGGGGTCCATGGCAAGCGCCTCACGCGGGCTGATGCCGAAGAACTCGGCGTCGAACCCGGCCGCGTCGTGCAGGAACCCGCCCTGCGTGGTCGCACTGGTCAGCATCAGCTGGTCGAGATCCCAGCCGCGATCGGTCGGGAACGCGGACACGACGTCCCGCTCGCCGACGACGAGACGCCACAGCCCTTCGGGGTCGGCGACGCCACCGGGGTAGCGGCATGCCATGCCGACGATGACCACCGGATCGCCGTCATCCGCGGCGACCGTACGCCGGACCGGGGTGTCGGTGACCCCGGTCAGGAACGCGGCGACCGCGGCCGGTGTGGGGTAGTCGAAGGCGAGGCTGATCGGCAGGTCGAGGCCGGTCGCGTCGCTGAGGGCCGTGCGCAGCTGGGTCGCGGTCAGCGAGTCGAGTCCGAGGTCGGAGAAGGCACGGTCGGCCGGGACATCGGCGGCCCGTCGATGTCCGAGCACGGCGGCGACATGCCCGCGGACCAGGTCCAGCATGTCCTGGGGGCCTTCGGCCACCGGGGTGTCATCGACGGTGCCGACAGGATCCGTGGGCCAGAAGCGACTGCGCTGGAAGGCGTACGTGGGCAGGTCCACCCGAGTGGTGTCGGGGAAGACGGCACTCCAGTCGACCGGTACTCCATGCACATGGGCGGTGCCCAGCGCACGGACGAACTGGCCGAGACCACCTTCGCCACGCCGCAGGGTGCCCAGGGCGGCGACCGTCACTCCGGCGGCTTCCGCGGTCCGCTCGACGCTCATCGTGAGTACGGGGTGCGGGCTCATCTCCAGGAACACCTGGCGGCCCGCCCCCAGCAGGGCCGACACCGCTCCCTGGAACTTCACCGGCTCGCGGAGGTTGGTGTACCAGTACTCCGCGTCCATGGCCGACCCGTCGATCGGTCCACCCGTCACCGAGCTGTGGACCGGGACCGTACCCACGGCAGGGGCGATCGGCCCCAGGGCCGTCAGCAACTCCTCGCGAAGGTCCTGGACCGCCGGGGAGTGGGAGGCGTAGTCCACCGCGATCCGCCGGGCCCGCGGCTCCCGCTCCACCAAAGCCGCCACCGCCTCCGACGCCCCCGACACCACCACCGACTCCGGACCATTCACCGCAGCCACCACCAGACCATCGCCATACGACGCGATCAAAGCCTCCACCTCACCCAGAGGAAGCGGCAGCGACACCATCCCGCCACGCCCCGCAAGCCTCTGAGCGATCAACCTCGACCGCACACACACCACCCGCGCCGCGTCCTCCAACGACAACACCCCCGCCACACACGCCGCCGCGATCTCCCCCTGCGAATGACCCACCACCGCACCAGGCACCACACCAAACGAACGCCACAACCGCGCCAACGACACCATCACCGCCCACAACACCGGCTGCACCACATCCACCCGCCCCAACGCCACCTCATCACCCAGCACATCCACCAACGACCAGTCCACGAACGGCGCCAACGCCCCCGCACACTCACCCATCGCCTCGGCGAACACCGGCGACGACCCCAACAACTCCACCGCCATCCCCACCCACTGCGCCCCCTGCCCCGGAAACACCCACACGGGGCCGGTTGCCGACAGCGCCGTTCCCCGCACCACGTCCGCCGACGGTTCACCCTCGGCCAGGGCGCGCAGGCCCTCGGGGCTGGTGACCAGGGCCCGTCGTGCGAAGTGTGTGCGCGAGAGAGCCAGTGCGCCGCCGATGTCCCGGGCGGACAGTGTGCGGCCCCTCAGATGCGCGTCGAGCAGCCTCGCCTGCTCGCGCAGCGCGGACGCGTCCTGGCCGGACAGCACCCACGGGCTCGGCTGCCCCTCTTCCGGGGACTCGGCCTGGGACTGCCGTGAGACCCGCGGCTGCGGCGCGGCCTGCTCGACGATCACGTGCGCGTTGGTGCCCGAGATGCCGAACGACGAGACTCCGGCGCGCCGTGGCCGGTCGGTCTCCGGCCACGGCCGCGCGGCCGTGGCCAGTTCGACGGCACCGTCCGCCCAGTCCACGCGGGAGCTCGCCCGGCCCACGTGCAGCGTCGCCGGGACGATCCCGTGCCGCAGCGCGCCCACCATCTTGATCACGCCGCCGACCCCGGCCGCCGCCTGGGTGTGGCCGATGTTCGACTTCAACGAGCCCAGCAGCAGGGGGCGTTCCCGGTCCTGACCGTAGGTGGCCAGCAGCGCCCCGGCCTCGATCGGATCACCCAGCCTGGTCCCGGTGCCGTGCGCCTCGACCACATCCACGTCGGACGGACGCAGACCGGCGTTGTCCAGCGCGCTGCTGAGCACGCGGCGCTGAGCGGAGCCATTGGGGGCGGTGAGGCCGTTGGACGCGCCGTCGGAGTTGACCGCCGAGCCCCGCAGCAGCGCCAGCACCTGGTGTCCGTTGCGTTCGGCGTCCGACAGCCGCTCCAGGACGAGCAGCCCCGCGCCCTCGGAGAAGCTGGTGCCGTCGGCGTCGTCGGAGAACGACTTGCACCGGCCGTCGGGGGCCAGACCTTCCTGCTGGGTGAAGTCGATGAAGGCCGACGGGGTGGACATCACGGTCACCCCGCCCGCCAGGGCCAGGGAGCAGTCTCCCGACCGCAGCGCCAGCGTGGCCTGGTGCAGAGCGACCAGCGACGAGGAGCACGCCGTGTCGATGGTGACCGCCGGGCCTTCCAGGCCCAGGGTGTAGGCGATACGGCCGGACATCACGCTGCACGCGTTGCCCGTCGCGGAGAACCCGGGAGGCAGATCGGGCACCTGGTCGAGTACCGACTGGTAGTCCTGGTGCAGCGCGCCGACGAACACCCCGGTCCGGCTGTGGCGCAGGGTGCCGGGCACGATCCCGGCGCGCTCCAGCGCCTCCCAGGCCAGCTCCAGCAGCACCCGCTGCTGCGGATCGGTGGCCAGCGCCTCCCTCGGGGACATCCCGAAGAACGCCGGGTCGAACTCGGCCGCGTCGGGCAGGAATCCGCCGGAGCGAGTACTCGACGGCACCTCGCCCCAGTCCCGGTCGGTGGGGAAGTCGGTGATCGCGTCACCGCCGGACTCGACGAGTTCCCACAACTGCTCGGGGCTGCGCACACCGCCGGGGTACCGGCAGGCCATGCCGACGATCGCGATGGGTTCGCTGCGCGTGGCCAGGAGCTTGTCCAGTTGGCGGCGAGTGCGCCGGAGGTCCTCGGTGGTCTCCTTGAGGAAGTGCCGCAGCTTGGCCTCTGTGCTGGTCATGAGATACCGAACTCCTTACCGAGCAGCTCGAACATTTCCTCGTCGGTGGCTTCGCCGAGATCGGTGTCCTGGGTCTCGGTGTCGGTCACGAGCAGTGCGGACAGCCTGCGCATCACCTGTTCCCGGACCCCCGGGTCGCCGTCGAACCGGGCGAAGGCGTCCTCCAGCCGGGCCAGTTCGGCGAGCACCGGAATCTCCTGGGGCCGGTCGCCGCCGATGCGGGAGGACAGGTGCTCGGCCAGGGCGGTGGGCGAGGAGTGCTCGAAGACGATGGTGGCGGCCAGCCGCAGGCCGAGTTGGGTGCCGATCCGGTTGCGCAGTTCCACGGCGGTCAGCGAGTCGAAGCCGAGCGACTTGAACGGGCGGTCGGCCTCCAGTGACCCGTCGTCGGGGTGGCCGAGCACCGCGGCGGCTTGTGTCCGCACCAGCCTGATCAGCTCGGTGACGCGGTCCGCCGGACTCATCCGGGCGAGTCGGTCGCCGAGGGCGCCTTCTCCGGTGTCGGCGTGCCTGCGGCCGGTCGTGCCGGTCAGCGCCCACAGGATGTGCGGTGCGGACGCGGCGGCCCGCAGGGTCGCCAGGTCCAGGCGCATTCCGGCGACCGCGGGCTCGTCCTGTGCCACCGCCGCGTCGAACATGGCCAGCGCCTCGTCGGTGGACAGCGCGGGCAGCCCGGAGCGGGCAATCCGGTCGATGTCCCGTGCGGTCAGCGCGCCCGTCATGCCGCTCGCCTCGGCCCACAGGCTCCACGCGATCGATGTGGCGGGCAGGCCCGCGGCCCCGCGATGGGCGGCGAGTGCGTCGAGGAAGGCGTTGGCGGCGGCGTAGTTGGCCTGGCCCGCGCTGCCCATCACGGCGGCGGCCGAGGAGTAGAGCACGAACGCGGCGAGGTCGAGGTCCCGGGTCAGCTCGTGCAGATGCCAGGCGCCGTCGGCCTTGGAGCGCAGGCTGGTGGCCAGCCGTTCGGGGGTCATCGACTGGATCACGCCGTCGTCGAGCACCCCGGCCGCGTGCACGACGGCCGTCAGCGGGTGCTGGGCGGGAATGGTGGCGAGAAGGTCCGCCAGCTCCGTACGGTCGCCGACGTCACAGGCGCGCACCAGAACCTGGGCCCCGTGCTCGGCCAGCTCCTCGACCAGCCGGGCCGCGCCGGGCGCGTCCGGTCCGCTCCGGCTGACGAGCAGCAGCTGCCGTACGCCCCGCGTGGTCACCAGGTGGCGGGCCAGTGACGCGGCCAGGCCGCCGGTGCCGCCGGTGATCAGGACGGTGCCCCGCGGGTTCCAGCGCCGCGGCATGGTCAGCACGACCTTGCCGATGTGCTGGGCACGGCTGATGTACCGGAACGCCTCACGTCCGCGCCGGACGTCCCACGTGGACACCGGAAGGGGCTTCAGCACACCGTCATGGAACAGGTCGAGCAGGGCCGTGAGCCGCTCCTGTACGGCGTCGGGCTCCAGCTCCGCCAGGTCGAAGGCGCGGTAGCCGATCCCGGCCGGCACCTCGGTGCGGATGTCGGTCTTGCCCATCTCGGCGAACCGCCCGCCCCTGGGCAGCAGCCGCAGCGAGGCGTCCACGAACTCGCCGGCCAGCGAGTTCAGTACGACATCGACGCCCCGGCCATCGGTGACCTCCAGGAAGCGCCGCTCGAAGTCGAGGGTGCGCGAGGAGGCGATGTGGTCATCGGGAACGCCCAGCCGGCGCAGCATGTGCTGCTTGGGTTCACTGGCGGTGGCGAAGACCTCGAGACCCCAGTGCCGGGCGAGCTGGATGGCCGCCATGCCGACGCCGCCGGCGCCCGCGTGCACCAGCAGGGACTGTCCCGCGCGCACCTCGGACAGGTCGAGCAGCCCGTAGTAGGCGGTGAGGAACACGACGGGCACCGACGCCGCCTGCGCGAAGGTCCAGTCGTCGGGCATCGGCGCGAGCAGCCGGTGATCGGTGACGGTCAGCGGCCCGAAGGCGCCGACGGTCAGACCGAACACGCGGTCGCCGGGGAGCAGACCGGTCACATCCGGGCCGGTCTCCAGCACGACACCGGACACCTCGGCGCCCAGCGGGGTCGCCGCACGCCGGTTCATGCCCAGCGCGTCGAAGACATCGCGGAAGTTCACCCCGGCGGCCCGTACGTCGACCCGGACCTCCCGAGGTCCGAGCGGTTCCTCGGCGCGGGTCCACGGGATCAGGGCGAGGTCGTCGAGGCTGCCCTTGCGCGTGGTCTCCAGGCGCCATGACGGGCCGGCCGGTGGCCTCAGCGTGCCGGGCTCGGTCAGCCGGGCCGCGAGCAGGCCGCCGTCGCGCACCGCGAGCTGGGGTTCTCCGCTCGCCAGCGCGCGCGAGATCAGCTCGTCCGACACGCCCGGGCCGTCCGTGTCCACCAGGACGAACCGGCCCGTGTTCTCGGTCTGCGCGGACCGGATCAGGCCGCGGGCGGCCGCCACCGCGGGCACGACGTCCTCGTCACCGACGGCCACGCCGCCCTCGGTCACGAAGACCAGCGAGACCTCCTCGAGCCGTGGCTCGGCCAGCCATGCCCGCAGCAGGTCGAGCACCCGTGCCGTGAGCTGGTAGGTGGCGGGCAGCATGTCCTCGCCCACCGGGCCGAGGCGGACCACGGCCGCGTCGACGCCCGCGCTCGTATCGGGCAGTGCCCAGGTCCGCGGGTCGAGCTCGACAACGGTACGGGCGTGGTCCGGGTCGGCGGGCACGGGCCGCCAGGCGAGCCGGTACAGCGGGGCGTCGATGGCGGAGTCCACGGCGGTGTACCGGCGCAGCACCAGGGACTCTGCGGTCAGCACCGGTGCGCCCGCGGGGTCGACGACGGTCAGCTCGACGGTGTCCGGGCCGATGCCGCGCAGCCGGGCTCGCAGGGAGGTGGCCCCGCTCGCGTGGAGGCGCACCCCGCTCCAGGCGAACGGAAGCACACCGGTGCTGCCCAGCAGGCTGGTGGCGTGCAGAACGGCGTCCAGCAGCGCGGGGTGCAGACCGAAGGCGCCCGCGTCGGCCCGCTCGTGCTCGGGAAGCGCCACCTCGGCGCAGACGCCGTCCTCGGTCAGCCATGCGGCGCTCAGGCCCCGGAACGCCGGACCGTAGCCGTATCCCTGCTCGGCGAGAGCGTCGTACACCCCCGCCGGCTCGATCTCGTCCGCGCCCGGGGGCGGCCAGGACGTGATCGCGGGTACGGGGTCGCCGCCCTCGTGCTCACCCGAGGACAGGGTGCCGGAGGCGTGTTGCGTCCAGTTGCCTCCACCGCGGGCGAAGAGCCGCACGGTCCTGCGGTGGTCGGCGGCGGGCCGGTCCACACGGATCTGTAGCTGGACACTCCCCTGTTCCGGCAGGACGAGCGGCTTCTCCAGTACGAGTTCGTCGACCCGGTGGCAACCGGCCTCGTCGCCCGCGTGGATGACCATCTCCAGCAGGGCGGTTCCCGGCAGCAGCACCGTCCCGGCCACGGCGTGGTCGGCCAGCCAGGGGTGGGTCGCGAGCGACAGACGGGCGGTGAACAGGTGGCCGTCGTCACCGGGCAGCTCGATCCCCGCCCCGAGCAGCGGATGCTCCGGAACGCTCAGGCCCGCCGCGGTGACGTCCACCCCTGCCGTATCGGCACGAGGCCAGTACCGCTGGTACTGGAAGGCGTACGTGGGCAGTTCCACGCGAGTGGCGTCGGGGAAGACGGCACTCCAGTCCACGGGGATCCCGTGCTGGTGCGCCAGGGCGAGCGAGAGGCGGATCCGGTCGAGTGTTCCCTCGCCACGTCGCAGAGTGCCGAGCGCCACGGTCTCCGCCGTCTCCTCGATCGACGTGGTCAGCACCGGGTGCGGACTCATCTCCAGGAAGACCCGGAACCCGCCCGCCACCAGCCCCGACACCGCGCCATGGAAGTCCACCCGCTCGCGCAGGTTGGTGTACCAGTACTGGGCGCCCAGTTCGGCACCATCCACCCGGCCACCCGTCACCGACGAATAGAACGGCACCTCGGAGGCGACCGGCCGCACCGATGACAGCCCTGCCAGGACCGCGTCCCGGATCCCCTCCACCATCGGGGAGTGGGACGCGTAGTCCACCGCGATCCGCCGGGCCCGCGGCTCCCGCTCCACCAGAGCCGCCACCGCCTCGGACGCCCCCGAGACCACCACCGACTCCGGACCGTTCACCGCAGCCACCACCAGACCATCGCCATATGACGCGATCAGGTCCTCCACCTCGGCCAGAGGAAGCGGCAGCGACACCATGCCCCCGCCCCCGGCCAGCTCCTGCGCGATCAGCCTCGACCGCACACACACCACCCGCGCCGCGTCCTCCAACGACAACACCCCGGCCACACACGCCGCCGCGATCTCCCCCTGCGAATGCCCCACCACCGCCGCGGGCACCACACCGAACGAACGCCACACCGCCGCCAACGACACCATCACCGCCCACAACACCGGCTGCACCACATCCACCCGCCCCAACGCCACCTCATCACCCAGCACATCCACCAACGACCAATCCACAAAGGGCGCCAACGCCACCGCACACTGACCCATCGCCTCGGCGAACACCGGCGACGACTCCCACAACTCCACCGCCATCCCCACCCACTGCGCCCCCTGCCCCGGAAACACCCACACCGGACGGGAGTCGGTGACCCGGGCGGCGGACAGCGTGAGGGAACCCGGTTCCTCACCACGGGCCATGGCTTCGAAGGCGGTGCACGCGGCCTTCCGGTCCCCGACCACGCTCGCGCCGTGCTCGAACCGGGTGCGTGTGGTCACCAGGGAGTAGGCCAGGTCGGCCGGGGCGAGGCCCGGCCGGGACTCCAGGTGGGCCACCAGCGCCCGTGCCTGGGCGCGCAGCGCGGGCAGGCTCCTGCCGGACAGCTGCCACACCACCCGCTCGTCCCGCGGGAGCGGTCGCCGCTCGGGCGTCTCGGGCTCCGGCGCCTGCTCGAGGATGATGTGCGCGTTGGTGCCGGACACCCCGAAGGACGACACTCCGGCACGCCGCGGCCTGCCGGTCTCCGGCCAGTCGGTCGTGTGCGCCAGCGGGGAGACCGCGCCCGAGGCCCAGTCGATACGCGAGGACGGCGCCGAGAAGTGGAGCAGACCGGGCAGCACTCCCGCGCGCAGCGCCGCCACCATCTTGATCACGCCGCCGACCCCGGCCGCCGCCTGGGAGTGGCCGATGTTCGACTTCAACGAGCCCAGCAGCAGGGGGCGTTCGCGATCCTGGCCGTAGGTGGCCAGCAGCGCCCCGGCCTCGATCGGATCACCCAGCCGGGTGCCGGTGCCGTGCGCCTCCACGGCGTCCACGTCGGCGGGCGCGAGCCCCGCGTTCTCCAGCGCGCTCCAGATGACCTGCTGCTGTGCGGTGCCGTTCGGCGCGCTCAGACCGTTGGAGGCGCCGTCGGAGTTCATGGCGGAGCCGCGGATCACGGCCAGCACCTCGTGGCCGTCGCGCTGGGCGTCGGACAGCCGTTGCAGGGCGAGCATTCCCACCCCCTCCGACCACGCCGTGCCGTCCGCGTCGTCGGAGAACGACTTGCACCGGCCGTCCGGGGCGAGACCGCCCTGTTTGGTGAACTCCAGGAAGGGCGAGAGCGTGGTCATCACGACCACGCCTCCGGCCAGCGCCAGCGAGCACTCCCGGGCGCGGAGCGCACGTACCGCCGAGTGGAGCGCGACAAGGGATGCCGAGCACGCCGTGTCCACCGTCAGGGAGGGGCCTTCGAGCCCGAGCGTGTAGGAGATCCGGCCGGACATGACGCTGGCGGCGCTGCCGGTGCCGACGTAGCCCTCGACCTGGTCGACGGTGTCCCGCAGCAGTTCCTGGTAGTCCTGGGCGCAGGTGCCCACGAACACGCCGGTGTCACTGCCCCGCAGGGAGTCCGGGGCGATGCCCGCGCGCTCGACCGCCTCCCAGGACGTCTCCAGCAGCAGCCGCTGCTGGGGGTCCATGGCGACCGCCTCCCGGGGGCTGATCCCGAAGAACTCGGCGTCGAACCGGTCGATGTCCCGCAGGAACCCGCTGGCCTCGGTGGCCACGCGGTCCCGCACCGAGGCCAGGTCCCAGCCGCGGTCGGTGGGGAACTCGGTGATCGCGTCCACCTCGGACACGGCGAGCTCCCACAGCTGCTCGGGGGTGCGCACGCCGCCCGGGTAGCGGCAGGCCATGCCGACGATGGCGATCGGCTCGGTGGCCATGGCCTCGTAGCGGCGCAGTGACCGGCGGGTGCGCTTGAGGTCGGCGGTGACCCGGTTCAAGTAGTCACGGAGCTTCTGCTCACTCATCGGACACCCAACTCCTCGTCAATCACATCGGACGGCGCGGCGTCGAAGGCGGGCGCCCGGGTAGCGCGGCCACGGGCATCCGGCCCGTCGCCCAGGGACACGTTCACAGCTCGAATTCCTCGTCGATCAGCCGGAACAGCTCCTCGTCGGGGACGCCGTCCACCTCGTCCGGCTCGCCGGGGTCGTCGTCGAGCCGACTGCTGAGGCTCCGCAGCCGGGCGGCGAGCCGGGAGCGCGCCGCACGGTCGGCGCGTACGGCGGGCAGCACCGACTCGACGTCGTCGAGTCCGCGGAACACCGCGTCGATCCGCTGCCGGTCGTCGGGCAGGACGATGCCGTCCAGGTACTCCGCGAGCGCCGCCGCGCTGGGGTGGTCGAAGGTGATGGCGGTGGGCAGTTCGGTGCCGGCGCGCATGGCCAGCATGTTCCGCAGCCGGACCGCGGCCAGGGAGTCCATGCCCAGCTCGGCGAACGACACGGTCGGCTCCACCTCGGCGACCGTGCGGTGGCCCAGCACCGTCGCGACGTCCTGGCGGACGACCGACAGCAGCAGACCGGCCCGCTCGGCCCGGGTCAGGGGGGCCAGCCGTTCGGCGAGAGGGGGCTCCAGAACCTCATATGGCTCGTTGTCAGGTGGCTCCGGGAGGTCCGTGGTGTACTCCGTGGCGGCGGCCGGACCCGCGGCTTTCTGCGCAGGCCAGTAGCGCTCGCGCTGGAAGGCGTAGGTGGGCAGATCGACGCGCCCGCCGCCGCGGCCGGCCAGGACCGAGGACCATGCGACGGTGACGCCCCGCACGGAGAGTTCGGCGAGCGCTCCGGTGAGCGCGGACACCTCGTCGCGGTGACGGCGCAGGGCGGACACGACGACCGTCGAGCCGGGATCGGACACGCTGTCCTCGGCCATGCCGGCGGCGATGCTGTCGGGTCCGAGCTCCAGGATGGCGGTGACGCCGTCGGCCTCGGCCGAGCGCACCCCGTCGGCGAAACGGACGCAACCGCGCACATGCCGCACCCAGTACTCCGGGGAGCACAGCTCCTCGTCGCTCGCGACCTTGCCGGTCAGGTTGGACACCACGGGAACGGCCGGCACCCGGTAGCCGATGCCCTCGGCGACGGTGCGGAACTCGTCCAGCATGCCGTCCAGGTGAGCGGAGTGGAACGCGTGGCTGACCCGCAGCCTGCGCGTCTTGCGTCCGGCCGAGCGCCACTGCCCGCGTACCCGGTCGACCTCGGCGGCGTCCCCGGAGATCACCACGGCGGACGGCCCGTTGACGGCGGCGAGTTCGACGCCGGGGCCGAGGTCGGACACGATCTCCTCCTCGGATGCCTCGATCGCGGCCATCGCCCCGACCGCGGGCCGGGCCTGGATGAGCCGCCCCCGCGCGGCGACCAGCGCGCAGGCGTCGGGCAGGGACAGGACGCCTGCGACGTGTGCCGCGGTGAGTTCGCCGATGGAGTGCCCCAGGAGCAGATCGGGAGTGACTCCCCAGTGCTCCACGAGGCGGAACATGGCCGTTTCCATCGCGAACAGGGCCGGTTGGGTGTACTCGGTGCGGTCGAGGACCTCGTCGTCGGCGTCGAGGACCACATGACGCAGCGGCAGTGCGAGGTGGCGGTCGAACTCGGCACACACCGCGTCGAACGCGGCCGCGTACCGCGGGAACGTACGGTACAGCTCGCGTCCCATACCGGGCCGCTGGCTGCCCTGTCCGGAGAACACGATGGCGAGCCGCTGTGGCCGGGCCCGGCCGGTGCCGCCGGTGAGCTCGCCGTCGGCGAGGTGGGCCAGTTCGACCAGCAGCTCTTCGCGACTGTCGCCGACCAGCACCGCACGGTGTGCCATCAGCGACCGGCCGGTCGCCAGTGACCAGGCGACATCGGCCGGGTGGTGGTCCGGGCGGTCCGTCAGCCAGGAGTGCAGACGGGCGGCCTGGGCCCGCAGGGACGCCGCGCCACGGGCGGAGAGCACCCACGGCACCACGGGGGTGGACACGGTGGGAGGCGACGGCGGGGGCGCGGTCTCGGCCGGGGCCTGTTCGAGGATGACGTGGGCGTTGGTGCCGCTGATCCCGAACGAGGAGACTCCGGCCCGCCGGGGCCGGCCGGCCGACGGCCATGGCGTCGGCTCGGTCACCAGGGACACCGCGCCCGCCGACCAGTCCACATGCGGAGTGGGCTCATCGATGTGCAGCGTCCGGGGGACGACACCGTGCCGCATCGCCAGCACCGCCTTGATCACCCCGGCGGCGCCCGCGGCGGCCTGGGTGTGGCCCAGGTTGGACTTCACCGAGCCCAGCAGCAGGGGCCGCGCGCGGTCCTGGCCGTAGGTGGCCAGCAGCGCCCCGGCCTCGATCGGATCGCCGAGCGCCGTCCCGGTGCCGTGTGCCTCGACCATGTCCACCTCGGAGGGGGCCAGCCGGGCGTCGGCGAGGGCCTGCCGGATGACGCGCTGCTGTGCGGTCCCGTTCGGCGCGGTCAGCCCGTTGGAGGCGCCGTCCTGGTTGACGGCCGTCCCCCGGACCACGGCCAGCACCTGGTGGCCGTTCTTCCTGGCGTCGGAGAGCCGCTCCAGCAGCAGCAGGCCGATCCCCTCGGACCAGCCCGTGCCGTCCGCCGCCGCGGCGAACGCCTTGCAGCGCCCGTCGGGGGCGAGTCCGCGCTGCCGGGAGAACTCGACGAAGGCATTCGGGGTGGACATCACGGTGACGCCGCCCGCCACCGCGAGCGTGCACTCCCGGGCGCGCAGCGCCTTGGCCGCCGCGTCCAGGGCGACCAGCGCGGAGGAGCAGGCGGTGTCCATCGTGACCGCGGGCCCCTCGAGGCCCAGGGTGTAGGACAGCCGCCCGGACAGCACGCTCGCCGCGGTTCCGGTGAGCAGGTAGCCCTCGGCGTCCAAGGCCCCGGGGCCGATCCCCGCGCCGTAGTCCTGGCCGTTGGTGCCCATGAACACCCCGCAGCGGCTGCCGCGCTGGGCCTCGGGGTTGATGCCCGCCCGTTCGAACAGCTCCCACGCGGACTCCAGAACGAGCCGCTGCTGCGGGTCCATGCCCAGCGCCTCACGCGGGGAGATGCCGAAGAACGCCGCGTCGAAGCGGTCGGCGTCGGGCAGGAAGCCGCCGGTGCGGGCGTAGCTGGTGCCCACCCGGTCCGGGTCGTCGTCGTACAGGCGGTCCAGGTCCCAGCCCCGGTTCCCGGGGAAGGGCGACAGCACGTCACGGGCCTCGTCGAGCAGCCGCCACAGGTCCTCGGGGGAGGACACTCCGCCGGGGAAACGGCAGGCCATTGACACGATCGCGATCGGGTCGCCGGCCGCGGCCACGGACGTCGGCCGCTCGGCCGACTCGGCTGCCACGCCCAGCAGTTCGGCCAGCAGGTAGTCGGCGAGCGCCGCCGGGCTGGGGTGGTCGAAGACCACGGTGGTGGGCAGCCGCAGCCCGGTGCGCGCACCGAGGCGATTGCGCAGCTCGACGGCGCCCAGCGAGTCGAACCCCAGGTCGCGGAAGGGGCGGGTCAGGTCAGGCGAGCCGGACTCGGTGTGCCCGAGCACGGTGAGCACCTCGTCACGGACCAGGTCGAGCAGCAGCCGCGGCCGCTCGGACTCGGGGCGTTCCCGCACCCGTTCCGCCAGCGCGGAGGGCCGCTGGGCCGAGGTGTCGGAGGCCCGGCGTGCCGGGGCCCTGACCAGTCCGCGCAGCAGGGCGGGCAGGGTGCGGGCGGCTGCCTGTGCGCGCAGTGCGGAGAGGTTCAGGCGCACCGGAGCCGTCACCGGGTGGCCGGCGCGGAGCGCGGTGTCGAACAGGGCCAGTCCGTGGTCCGCGGTCAACGGGTCGATTCCCGCGCGGGCGAGTCGTGCGAGGTCCCCCTCGGCGAGGTGGGCGGTCACACCGCCGCGCTCGGCCCACAGGCCCCACGCCATCGACACGCCCGGAAGGCCCTGTGCGCGCCGGGTCTGCGCGAGTGCGTCGAGGAAGGCGTTGGCCGCCGCGTAGGCGCCCTGTCCGGCGTTGCCCACGAGGCCGGAGTACGAGGAGAACAGGGCGAAGACCTTCAGGTCCGCACCCCTGACGAGCTCGTGGAGGTTGACCGCGGCCCGCACCTTCGGGCGGTACACCCGTGCCACCTGGTCGTCCGTCATCGAGGTGATGACGGCGTCGTCGACGATTCCGGCGGCGTGCACGACGGCCGTCAGCGGCCGGTCGGCGGGCAGGGAGGCGAGCAGTGCGGCGAGTGCGTCGCGGTCGGCGGCGTCGCAGGCCGCGATGGTGACCTCGGCGCCCATGGACTCCAGCTCGGCGCGCAGCCCGGCGGCACCCTCTGCGGCCTCACCACGACGGCCGGTCAACAGCAGGTGGCGTACCCCGTGTTCGGCGACGAGGTGGCGTGCGACGAGCGATCCCAACGCGCCGGTTCCGCCCGTGATCAGCGCGGTGCCGGTGAGGGCCGGCGGGGTGCCGTCCACGGCGGGCGTGGCCACGAGCCGTGGTACGCGGGCGTTCCCCTCGGTGACGACGATCTGCGGCTCGCCCGAGGCGAGCGCGCCCGGCAGGGCGCGCAGCGACGCCTCGGTGCCGTCGAGGTCGACGAGGACGAACTGGTCCGGGTGTTCGGTCTGGGCCGTGCGTACCAGCCCCCACACCACGGCCTGGGCGGTGTCCCGGAGCTCGGTGCCGCCGTACACGGCCCGGCGGGTGAGGAAGACCAGCCGCGCGCCGGCGGGGTGTTCCTCGGCGAGCCACGTCTGGAGGAGGTTCAGCGCCCGCGAGGTGGCCTCCTGTGCCCGGGCGGCGATGTCCTCGTCATCGTGGCCGGGCTCTTCGTGGCGGGGCTCTCCGTGGCGGGGCTCTTCGTGGCGGGGCTCTTCGTGGCCGGGACCGAAAGCGGCGAGCACCACGTCCGCCTGCCCGTCCGCCGCAGGCAGTTGCCCGATACCGGCGTGGACGGCGCGGAGCCCGTGTTCGTCCGCACCGTCCAGGGCCCAGCGGCCCACTTCCGCGACGGGCAGCCGCGCGGCCGTCCACTCCAGTCGGTGGAGCGGCACGTGGCGCCGGGCCGTGTCCACCGCTGCGAGCGTCACGGACTCGGCGGTGTACACCGGCTGACCGGTACCGTCCGTGATCCGCAGCGCGTAGGTGTGCCCACCGAGCGGCCGCAGATGGACGCGGACCGATGCGGCACCGGCGGCGTGCAGACGTATGCCGTGCCACTGGACGGGGGCCTCGTCCTCGGCGGCCACCAGGCTCAGCGCCGCACCGACGAGCCCCGGGTGCAGACCGTACGGTTCCGCCTCGCTCCCCCGCTCCGGACCGGCCTCCGCGAACAGCTCTCCCCCGGCGCGCCAGACCCGCTCCAGCAGGGGGGACGAGCCGTCCGGCGGGCTCACCTCTTCGGCGTCGGCCGGTGGCCACCGGGTGAGACCGGCCCCGGTGTCCGGGGGCGCGACGACGGCGCTCGCCGTCGCGTTGCGGGTCCACGGGGTCTCCTCGTCCGGCTGCGAGAACACGTCGATGGTGCCGTCGGCGCCCACGCGCACCTGCACTCGGAGGACGCCGGAGTCGGGCAGCCGTGGCGGGGCCACCTGGCGCAGCACGTCGACCCGGTCCAAACCGGCCTCGGTCGCGGTGTGCACCACCAGTTCCAGCAGTGCGGCATCCACACCGGCGGGATCGGCCAGCCACGGATGCGCGCCGGCGGACAACACACCGGTGAACACGGTGTCACCCCGGTCCGCCAGGCGTACCGCGGCGCCCAGCAGCGGGTGGTCCACGGCCGTCATGCCCGCGGTCCGCACATCCGCCGGGCCGCCGCTCGGCAGCCAGTAGGGGCGGTGCTGGAAGGCGTACGTCGGCAGCTCGACGGGTCCGTGTCCGGCCCCGGCGAACACCGTGGCCCAGTCGACCGCGACGCCGTGCGCGTGCAGGGCGGACAGCGAGCCGAGGAAGGAGTCGGACTCGTTCCGCTCGCGCCGGAGAGTGCCCTGGACCGCCGCCCCGGCACCTGCGTCGTCCACGGTCTCCTGAATGCCGACCAGCAGCACCGGGTGCGGGCTGCACTCCACGAAGGTGTCGAAGCCGGCGGTCAGCAGCGCCCGGACGGCCGGCTCGAACTGAATGGGGGTGCGAAGGTTGCGGTACCAGTACTCCCCGGTCAGCTCGGCCGGGTCGATCCAGTCCCCGGTCACGGTGGACATGAACGCCGTGGACGTGGCGGTGGGCCGGACCGGGGCGAGCAGCTCCGCCACCCGCTCCCGGATCGTCTCGACGTGGGCCGAGTGCGACGGGTAGTCGATGGGTACCCGCCGCGACCAGACGCCCTCCTCCGACAGGGCGGACTCCAGCCGGGCGAGCGCGGGGAGATCGCCCGCGACCACGGTGGACGTGGGGCCGTTGAGCGCGGCCACGCTCACCCGCTCCAGGCCCTCCAGACGGGACCGGACCTCGTCCAGGGGCAGGTTGACCGAGAGCATGCCGCCGCGGCCGGACAGGCCCTCGGCGATGGCCTTGCTGCGCAGCGCGACCGCGCGGGCGGCGTCCTCCAGGGACAGCGCCCCCGCGACGACCGCGGCCGCCATCTCCCCCTGTGAGTGGCCGATCACCGCGTCCGGCACCACCCCGACGGACTTCCACAGCGCCGCCAGCGAGACCATCACCGCGAACAGGACCGGCTGGAGGACCTCGGTACGGTCGAACTCCCCGGAACACACCACGTCGACGAGAGAGAAGTCCACATGGGGGGCCAGGGCGCGCTCGCAGTCGGCCATCGCCCGGGCGAAGACCGGCGAGGTGCTCAGCAGGTCCACCGCCATCCCCGCCCACTGCGGGCCCTGCCCCGGGAAGACGAACACGACCTTGCGCGGGCCCGCCGGGGCGCGCGTGGCGGTGGCGCCGGGCTCGTCGCTGGCCAGTGCGGCCAGCTCCGCGCGGAGCTCCGGCGCCGACCGGCCGAGCAGTACGGCGCGGTGTTCGAACGCGGTCCTGGTGAGGGCGAGTGAGGCGCCGAACACGGTGAGGTCCGCGTCATCGGTCAACGCCGTCGACAGCCGGCCGGACTGCGCCCGCAGCGCCTCCGGGGTACGTCCGGACACCACCAGCGGCACGCTGGTCAGGGTCAGCGGTGCGGTGCCGGGCGCGGGCTCCGCCGGTTCGGCCGGGGGTGCCTGTTCGATGATGGTGTGGGCGTTGGTGCCGCTGATGCCGAACGAGGACACCGCGGCGCGGCGCGGGCCTTGGGTGTCCGGCCAGGGCGCGGGCTCGGTGAGCAGCCGGACCGCGCCGCTGCCCCAGTCCACCAGCGGTGTGGGTCGGTCGACGTGCAGCGTTCTCGGCAGCCGGCCGTGCTGGAGGGCCAGCACCATCTTGATGACGCCACCGACCCCGGCCGCGGCCTGGGAGTGGCCGATGTTGGACTTCAGCGAGCCGAGCAGCAGGGGGTACTCACGGTGCTGTCCGTAGGTGGCCAGCACGGCCTGGGCCTCGATGGGGTCACCCAGCCTGGTGCCGGTGCCGTGTGCCTCGAGGGCGTGCACATCGGCCGGGGACAGGCCGGCGCTCGCCAGGGCGGCGCGGATCACCCGCTCCTGTGACGGGCCGTTGGGGGCGGTGAGGCCACTGCTCGCGCCGTCCTGGTTGACCGCCGTCGACCGGACCAGGGCCAGTACCCGGTGGCCGTGGCGACGCGCGTCCGACAGCCGCTCCAGCACCAGCACCCCGACCCCCTCGGACCAGCCCGTGCCGTCCGCCGCCTCGGCGAAGGACTTGCACCGGCCGTCCGGGGACAGGGCCCGCTGCCGGGAGAACTCCACGAAGGTGCCGGGCGTGGCCATGACGGTGACACCGGCGGCCAGCGCCAGCGAGCACTCACCTGCGCGTAGTGACTGCGCGGCCAGGTGCATCGCCACCATCGACGAGGAGCACGCGGTGTCCACGGTGACCGCCGGCCCCTCGAGGCCGAGCGTGTAGGCGACGCGGCCGGACAGCACGCTGGCGGTGGTGCCGGTCAGCCGGTGCCCGTCGACCGCGCCCGCGGTGTGTTCCAGCGGCGGTCCGTAGTCGTGGTACATCACTCCGGCGAAGATTCCGGTGCGGCTGCCGCGCAGTGTGCCCGGGACGAGCCCGGCGCGCTCCAGCGCCTCCCAGGACGCCTCCAGCAGCAGCCGCTGCTGCGGGTCCATGGCGAGCGCCTCACGCGGGCCGATCCCGAAGAAGTCGGCGTCGAACCCGGCCGCGTCGTGCAGGAACCCGCCCTGGTCGCAGTAGGACGTGCCGGGGTGCGACGGGTCCGGGTCGAAGAGTTCGGTCAGCCGCCAGCCCCGGTCGACCGGGAACTCGGTGACCGCGTCGCCTCCCCGCTCGACCAGGTCCCACAGGTCCTCGGGTGAGCGGACGCCACCGGGGTAGCGGCAGCTCATTCCCACGATCGCCAGGGGCTCACGCGCGGCGGCGGTGAGTTCGTGGTTCTTCCTGCGCAACCGCTGGACCTCGCGGAGGCTGTCGCGCAACGCGTCGGTGACCGCGGCGGCGGATGATTCGCTCATCGGTGTCGTCTCCCGGCTCGCTCAGGATTCCAGGCTGCGACGGGCGAGCCTGACCAGGTCGTCCGCGTCCAGCTCGTCGAGGCCGTCCAGTTCATCGAAGCCGTCCAGTTCATCGAGGCCGCCCGGCTCGTCGGCGGCGTCCGGCCCGGCGGGACCGCCCGGTCCGTCGATGCCGTCCGGGGGCGCGGCCCGGCCGGAGGTCTCGGCCACCAGCGTGAGAAGGGGCTCCAGCAGTCCCGCGGTGCGCAAACGTGCCACCGGCAGCGTGGCCACGGCCCTGCGCAACGCCTCCTCGTCCACCGGCTCCGGTGCGGCGGGCTCCATCTTCTGGGCGATCAGGGCGGCCAGCCGATGCGGAGTGGGGTGGTCGAAGACGACCGTGGGGGTCAGGGTGAGTCCTGTGACCCGGTTGAGCCGGTTGCGCAGGTCGACCGCGATCAGTGAGTCCACACCCAGTTCCCGGAAGCCGCGGTCGAGGTCGATCGCCTCGTCGGGGTCCTGGCCGAGGCAGCCGGCCAGTTCCCGCCGCACCAGGTCGAGCGGTGAGGCGTCCAGCTCGGGCCGTGTCCTGGACGCCACCGGAACCGGGCCGTGTGACAGTGGCCCCGGGTCGTCGGACACCGACCGCGGTCGTCCGGCCTTCCGGCCCACCGCCACCAGCAACGGGGTGTCCCGTCGCAGCGCGGCGTCGAACAGCGCCAAGCCGTCCCCGGCGGACAGCGTCGGCATGCCGATGTCCGCCAGCCGGTCGAGGTCGGTACGGGACAGCTCGGCGGCCATGCCCGTGTGCTCCCAAGGGGCCCATGCGAGCGAGGTGGCGGGCAGCCCGTGGGCCGCGCGGTGCTGGGCCAGGGCGTCCAGGAACGTATTGCCGGCGGCGTAGTTCGCCTGTCCGGCGGCACCGAGGACGCCGGACGCCGAGGAGAACAGCACGAACCCGTCGAGGGCAAGGTGGCGGGTCAGCTCATGGAGGTGCCAGGCCCCGTCCACCTTCGGCCGCAGTACCGATGACAGCCGCTCGGTGGTCAGCCCGGAGATCACGGTGTCGTCCAGGACGCCCGCCGCGTGCACCACCGCGGTGAGCGGATGCTCTGCCGGGATCGAGCCCAGCAGCCCGGCCACCGCGTCGCGGTCGGTGACATCGCAGAGCCGCCAGCTGACCCCGGGGCCGAACCCCTCCAGATCCACCGGCCGCCGGCCGGCCAGCACCAGGTGGCGCATGCCGTGCTCGGTGAGCAGCCGCTGGGCGACCAGCCGGCCGAGCCCTCCGGACGCGCCGGTGATCAGCACGGTGCCCTCGGGGTTCCATCCGCGGGAAGTGGCGGGGCCGGGTCCGCGTGTGAGCCGAGGGGCGAGGAGTGTGCCCGCGCGCACCGCCAACTGTGGCTCGTCCCGAGGCAGCACGTCCAGGACGTCCCGCGCGGCTTCGACACCGACGTCCAGGTCGAGCAGGACGAACCGGCCGGGGTGCTCACGCTGCGCGGTACGCACCAGACCCCACACCGGGGACTGCGCCAGGCCCGGAACCTCCTCGCCGTCCCGGGTGGCCACCGCCGACCGCGTCACCAGCACCAGCCGAGCCGAGGCGAACCGCTCGTCAGTGATCCACGAGCGCACCAGCTCCAGCACACCGGCGGCCGTCGCGTGGGCGGCGCCGGGCAGTGCCGGATCCGCCTCCGAGGCCACCGGCACCACCACGAGGTCCGGACGCTCCTCCCCGCACCGGGAGAGATCGCCGTCGTCCGGTACGGCGACGCGGTACGTCTCGGCCGCCGGAGCGACCGGCGCCCAGTCAACCGTCAGGAACGGCTCGCCGTGCGCCACGGGGGCGGCGGTGCGGACACTCAGCGTCTCGACGTCGGCGACCGCTCCCCCGGCGGTGTCGGTGATCCTCAGCGCCACCGTGTCCTCGCCGGTGCGCCGGATGTGGACCCGGACGGCGGCGGCGCCGGTGGCGTGGACGACCGTCCGCTGCCAGGAGAACGGCAGTTTCCCGCCGTCGAAGAGGCCGAGCGCACCGGCACCGTGCAGACACGCGTCGAGCAGCGCCGGATGCAGTGCGAACTCGCCCGCCCGCCCCGCGAGGTCCGCGTCCAGTTCGATCTCGGTGATCACCTCGTCGTCGGCGCGCCAGGCACGACGTACGTGCCGGAACCGCGGACCGTACTCCAGCCCGCACCGGGCCAGGCCGCTGTAGAGGTCCCGCGTGGACAACTCGACCGCGGACACCGGCGGCCAGGGGCCGGGGACCGGCTGGGGGGCGGGCGGCGCGGGGACGAGGGTGGCGGTCGCGTGCAGTGTCCACTCGGCATCGCCGTCCGACGGCCTGGAGTGCACGCTCAGCGCACGTCGCCCGTCGGCGTCCTTCTCCCGCACACCCACCCGGAGTTCGACGCTCTCGTGCGACAGCAGGGCGAGTGGCGCCGGCATCAGCAGCTCCTCGACGGTACGACAGCCCGTCAGGGCACCCGCGTGCACGGCCATCTCGAGGAAGGCGGTGGCCGGGACGAGCACGGTGCCACCCACGACGTGGTCGGCCAGCCACGGATGCGTATGCGTGGACAGCACACCGGTGAACTCCACGGCGTCGCCGTCGGGTTGCGCGATCCGCGCGCCGAGCAGGGGATGTCCGGCCGGGCGCAGCCCGATCGCGCTGGGCGAGGAGCCCGCGCCGGGAGTCCGGTCCAGCCAGTAGCGCCTGCGCTGGAACGGATAGGTGGGCAACTGCGTACGGCGTGCCGGGGTGCCGTCGAACACGGCTGCCCAGTCCAGGGCGACACCGTGTGCGTACAGCCTTGCCACCGCCTCGGTGAGGGTGGCCGCCTCCGGGCGGTCACGGCGCAACGCGGGCACGAACCGCGCGTCCCCGTCGACGCACTCCGGCCCGAGCGTCGTCAGCACGGCATCCGGCCCGAGCTCCAGGAATTCCGTGACGCCGTGGTCGTACAGCCACCGCACGCCGTCGCCGAACCGCACGGCCGCGCGCACCTGCCGCACCCAGTACTCCGGGGAGCACAGCTCGCCGTCGGCGGCCACCCGGCCGGTCACATTGGACACGATGGGGATCGCCGGTTCGTGGAAGGTCAGCTTCTCCGCGACCGCGCGGAAGTCGGCGAGCATGGGCTCCATGTGCGTGGAGTGGAAGGCGTGGCCGACCCGCAGCCTTCGGGTGCGGCGACCGTGCCGCTCCCAGTGGCGCAGCTGCCCGGTGACGGCCCGCTCGTCCCCGGCGATCACCACGGCCCGCGGCCCGTTGACGGCGGCGATCTCCACGTGTCCGTCCGCCCCCGGCAGCTGGGCCAGCACCTCCTGCTCGGTCGCGGCGATCGCGGCCATACAGCCCGCGCCGGGAAGCGCGTGCATCAGCTTGCCGCGCGCGGCCACCAGCGTCACGGCGTCCGCCAGGCCGAGCACACCGGCCACATGCGCGGCGGCGAGCTCACCGATGGAGTGCCCCACGAGGTAGTCGGGCCGCAGCCCCCAGCTCTCGACCAGCCGGAACAGGGAGACCTCGATGGCGAACAGCGCCGCCTGGGTGTAATCGGTCCGGTCGAGCAGCTCCGATCCGCCGAACACCACGGACTTCAGCCCGGCTTCGAGGTGCTCGTCGAATCCGGCGCACACGCGCTCGAACGTCTCGGCGAACACCGGGTACCGCGCATGGAGTTCGGCCGCCATCCGGCCGCGCTGGCTTCCCTGGCCGGTGAAGAGGAAGGCGAGTGCGCCGGCCGATGCCGTGCACACGTCGTGGGCCTCGAGGGAGCCCAGCTCCGCGAGGAGCGTGTCGCGGTCCCCGCCGACGACAACCGCGCGATGCTGCCGGTGCTGCCGGGTGGTGGCCAGCGAGAAGGCGACGTCGTCCGGGGCGGCCCCGGCCAGCGCCACGGCCAGTCGCCGTGCCTGGTCGACCACCGCCTGCCCGGTGTGCCCGGACAGCAGCAGTGGCATAGTGCTGCCGCTGTCGGGCCTCCGGTCCGGATCGGGCGCGGGGAAGCCCTCGATGACGAGGTGGGCGTTGGTCCCGGAGATGCCGAACGAGGAGACGGCGGCGCGGCGCGGGCGGCCGCGCGACGGCCACGGTACGGCCTCGGTCAGTGGGCGCACCGTCCCCGCCGACCAGTCCACATGCGTGGTCGGGTCGGTGATGTGCAGGGTCTTCGGCGCGATGCCGTGCCGCATGGCCTGCACCATCTTGATGACCCCGGCGATCCCGGCGGCGGCCTGCGTATGGCCGATGTTCGACTTGAGCGAGCCGAGCAGCAGGGGATGTTCCCGGTCCTGGCCGTAGGTGGCGAGAATGGCGTGCGCCTCGATCGGATCGCCCAGTACGGTGCCCGTGCCGTGCGCCTCGACCACGTCGACATCGTCCGGCGCCAGCCGGGCCCGGGCCATGGCCTGGCGGATGACCTCCTCCTGGGCCGGCCCGCTGGGCGCCGTGAGTCCGTTGGAGGCACCGTCCTGGTTGACGGCGGTGCCGCGGATCAGCGCGAGAACGTCATGGCCGTTGCGCCGGGCGTCGGACAGGCGCTCCAGCACGAGCACACCCAGCCCCTCGGCCCAGCCGGTGCCGTCGGCCGCAGCGGAGAACGCCTTGCAGCGGCCGTCCGGTGAGAGACCGCCCTGGCGGCTGAACTCCACGAACATGCCCGGGGACGACATCACGGTCACCCCGCCGGCCAGGGCGAGCGAGCACTCCCCCTGTTGCAGCGACCGTACGGCGAGATGCACGGCCACCAGCGAGGACGAGCACGCGGTGTCCACGGTGACGGCGGGTCCCCGCAGACCGAGTGTGTAGGCCACGCGACCGGACAGCACGCTCGGGCTGGTGCCGGTGAGCAGGAACCCCTCGGCACCGTGCGCGGTTTCGTGCAGGCGCGGCCCGTAGTCCTGGGCCGTCGCGCCGACGAACACCCCGGTCGGGGTGGCGCGCAGGCTCTCGGGAACGATTCCGGCCCGTTCGAGCGCCTCCCATGTGCCCTCCAGCAGGAGGCGCTGCTGCGGGTCCATCGCCGTCGCCTCGCGCGGGGAGATGCCGAAGAAGGCCGGGTCGAACTGGTCGATGCCGTCGATGAATCCACCCTGCCGGGTGGCGGTGCCGCCGGGGGCGACCTCCCAGCCTCTGTCGGCGGGGAACCCGCTGATGGCGTCGCGTTCCCGTACCACCAGGTCCCACAGGTCCTCGGGCGAGCTCACCGAGCCGGGCAGCCGGCAGCTCATGGCGACGACGGCGATGGGGTCGTCCGTCGCCGTCGGGACGGTGGCGACCGCCGTACGGACGGCCCGGGGACGCTCACCGCCCAGCCGGTCGGCGAGGTGTTCGGCCAGCGCCGCGGGGGTCGGATGGTCGTACAGCACGGCGGACGAGAGCGGTACGCCGGTCGCCGCGACGAGCCGGTTGCGCAGTTCGACGGAGGTCAGCGAGTCGAAGCCCAGGTCACGGAATGTCTCCGTCACGGCCAGCGACCGCGGATCGTCCCGGTCGAGCAGAACGGCCCCGTGCTCGCGCACCAGGTGCAACGCGGCGGCACGTCGCTGCTCCGCGGTCTGCCGCGACGGCCGCTGTGTCCCCGCGGCGGACTCGTGAGCCGACTCATTCGCGGACTCATCCGTCGGCTCGCCGAGCCAGTACCTGCTGCGCTGGAACGCGTAGGTGGGCAGGTCCACCGGCCTGCCGTGCGGGAAGGCGGGCCGCCAGTCCACCTCCATTCCCCGCACATGGGCCTCGGCGGCCGACCGCAGGAAGCGCCCGATGCCGCCGTCGTCACGGCGCAGCGAACCCACGACAACGGCCTCGGGCCCGGCGGTCTCCTGGACCGGCATGACCAGGGCCGGATGCGGGCTGCACTCGATGAACCCGGTGAAGCCCTCGGCTTCCAGCGCCCGCACACCGGCTTCGAACCGCACGGTCTCCCGCAGGTTGCGATACCAGTAGCCGGCGTCGAGTCCGGTGCCGTCGGCCCAGTCCCCGGTGACGGTGGAGAGCATCGGAACCACGGCGCGGGTGGGGCGGACGGCGGCCAGCTCAGCGAGCAGTGCCGACCGGATGTCCGCCACGTGCGGGGAGTGCGAGGCGTACTCGATCGGCACCGTGCGCACCCACACCCCCCGGGCCGACAGGGAGTCCAGGAGCTCCCGCACCGGCTCGGTGTCGCCGGACACCACGACCGAACGTGGGCCGTTGACCGCACCGATCGTGACACCCCGCGGCAGCAACGGCTCGACCTCGGCCGCGGGGAGGGCGACCAGCCCCATCCGGCCCCGGTCCTTGATCGCCTCGACAACCCTGCTGCGCGACACCACGACTCGTGCGGCGTCCTCGAGGCCGAGCGCTCCGGCGACGACAGCGGCGGCGATCTCGCCCTGTGAATGCCCGATGACCGCGTCCGGCCGCACTCCGTGGGATCGCCACAGTTCGGCTAGCGACACCATGACCGCGAAGGTGGCCGGTTGTACGACGTCGTCGCCGGTCATCGGTTCGCGCAGGACGTCGAACAGGTCCCAGTCGACGAACCGGGAGAGCGCCCGTGCGCACTCGCGCATCCGCGCGGCGAACACCGCGGACTCCTCCAGCAGTGCCAGTCCCATACCGGACCACTGGGAGCCCTGACCGGGGAACACGAAGACGGTCCGCCCCGGTTCCCGCGCCGTTCCGAGCACCGGGCCCGGCCGCTGGTCCCGGAGTGCCGCCAGCTCCTCCCGGTCGAAGACCACGGCGCGGTGTTCGAGGAGCGTGCGCGTGGTGGCCAGTGAGTGTCCGACGTCGGCGGGCGACGGATCGTGGTGGTCCAGGTGGTCGAGGAGGCGTTCCGCCTGGCCGCGCAGCGCCTGTCGGCTGTGGGCGGACAGGACCCACGGCGTCACCACCGGGGATTCAGCGGGTGGCGGCGGTTCGGCTGAGGGCGGCTCGGCGAGCACGACGTGGCAGTTGGTCCCCCCGATACCGAAGGAGCTGACCCCCGCCAGCAGCGTCCGGTCCTCGTCCGGCCATGCGGTGGTCTCGGTCTGCACCCGCAGGTTCAGCTCGGACAGCGGGATCGCCGGATTGGGCCGGGCGAAGTTCAGGCTCGCGGGCAGCCGGCGGTGGGTGAGGGCCAGTACCACCTTGAGCAGCCCGGCGATTCCGGCCGCGCCTTCGAGGTGACCGATGTTGGTCTTCACCGAGCCGACCCGTAAGGGCGTCCCCTCCGGCCGTCCGGAGCCGAGCGCGGCTCCCAGCGCGGCTGCCTCGACCGGGTCACCGGCCCTGGTCCCGGTGCCGTGCAGCTCGACGTACTGCACGGCACCGGGTTCGACGCCCGCGGCCCGGTAGGCGGCGCGCAGCACATCGATCTGTATCGCGCGGTCCGGTGTGGTCAGATTCGCCTGACCGGCACCGTCGTTGTTGACGGCGCTGCCGAGGATCACGCCGTGCACACGGTTCCCGTCCAGCAGCGCGTCGGCGAGCGGCCTGAGCACGATCATGACGCCGCCCTCGCCGCGCACATAGCCGTTCGCGCGTTCGTCGAAGGTGTAGCAGCGGCCGTCCGGGGAGAGGACGCCGAGCGCGTCGACCGCTCGCGCCGAGGCCGGGGCGAGGTTGAGGTTGATCCCGCCGACGAAGGCGTGGTCGACCTCACCGCGGCGGATGCTGTCACAGGCCAGATGCACCGCCACGAGGGAGGAGGACTGCCCCGAGTCGACGGTGATGCTCGGGCCGCCCAGCCGCAGCAGATGCGACACCCGGTTGGCGATCATGGAACGGTGGGTGCCGGTCAGGGTGTAGCGGTCCTCCGCCGTGCGGCGGGCACGGGTGAGGGCGGACCAGTCGTCGGACGACACCCCCAGGTAGACACCCGAGCGGCGGTCGCGAAGGGGGTCCGCCACGAACCGTGCGGACTCCATCGCCTCCCAGGCCAGTTCGAGCGCGAGCCGCTGCTGTGGATCCATCGCTGCCGCCTCGGCCGCGGTGACTCCGGCGAACTCGGCGTCGAAGTGGCCCACTTCGGAGAGGAAGCCGCCTGATTCGACGGCCTCTTCGGCACTCCAGCGCCCGTGCGCGGTCCCGTCGACCGCATCCTGCCCGGCACGGAGCAGCCGCCAGAATTCCTCCGGGTTCCGGCCACCGGGGAGACGGCAGGCGATACCCGTGATCGCGATCGGCACCGACGCATGAGCGCCCGTGGAAGGCGCGACGGACCCGGCCAACCTTTCCTCCCGGCGAGATCAGGACAAGCGGCGAGAGGGTTTCGTCCGGAAAATGCTTCCCATGCGAGCGGAATGCCGCTGGGCGAAACCAGATCCATCGCCGAGTCAGTGGCAGCGACAGGTTTTCGCTGCCTTGACCCGAGACGCTAATCAGCTCACTGATCGCCCGGAAGGCAACTGGCATCGATCACGGCCATCCGCGCCAGGGATATCGGACGTATCACACACACAGTCCATATCCGGGTACATGGAGCATGGGGTCACAACCGTGCCGCCATCTCCTGGATACGCTCGCGCAGCCACCGGTGCGCCGGATCCGCGGTGTGCCTGGGATCCCAGTACATCGCCTCCGTCAGCTCCCCCACCGGCTCCAGGGGCACGGCACGCAGGCCCATCGCATGCCCCAGCCGCTCGAAGAGCCGCCGGGGAATCACCGCGACCATCCGGGTGCCGGACACAAGGCAGGCCGCGCCGACAAAGGTGTCGCTCATCGCCACCGTCCGGCCGGACAGGCCGCCTTCGCCGAAGGTGAACTCCGACATCGGCGTGGCCTGCGAGCCGATCCCGATACCGGGCAGCTCGGCCAGTTCCTCCCGGCTCATGCTCGGGCCCACATCGGGATGGTCACCGTCGACGACGGCGACCAGCTCGTCCGGGGGGAGATCGCCGCGGGAGAACGACGTCAGCTCGCCGGCCAGCACGTTCGGCGGCCAGATCAGCAGATCGGACTGTCCACGGCGTAACCGGTCGAACATGCCGGTGTGCACCCCGGTGACGCTCACCCGCACATCCGGGGCCACCTCGCTGAGCTTGCTGAGCAACGGACGCAGCATCACTATGGCCACGTAGTCGTCGGCGACCAGGTTGAAGGTCCGGGTGCTGGTGGCCGGATCGAACTCCTCCGTGCGGTCCAGGACCCCGTACATCCCGCCCAGAAGCTCCTTGACCGGGTCGACCAGTGACTCCGCGAGCGGTGTGAGGACCATCGCCTGCCCGGCCCTGACCAGCAGCGGATCGTTGTAGTGCCGCCGCAGCTTCGCGAGTGCCGTGCTCATCGCGGGCTGGCTCACGGAGACCCGCTCGGCGGCCCTGGTGACACTCCGCTCCGAAAGGAGCGCACTCAGCGGGACCAGAAGGTTCAGGTCGATCCTGGCGGGCCGATCCGCCACGACGGGCGGCAGGCTCCGCTCGGCCGAGGACACCGGCCGGCTCCCCCGCCGCCCATGGGCGGCCATCCGCCGGAAGAAGTCGCCGAGATTCCGCACTCCGTGCGGATCGGTCCCCTCATCGGGGATTTCCTCCAGCTCCTTGGCCATGGCCGCCGCACGCTCACGCATCGTCTTCTCGTACCCGGCGATCGCAGCCGTAAGGTCGTCACCGGCCCCGATGACGGCTCGGGCAAGGTCGGCGGCATCCCGCATGGCGAGATTGACGCCCCAGCAGAACGACACCATGCCGTGGGCGGCGTCACCGAGCAGGGTGCGGCCCGGTGTGGTGGGCCAACTGGTGCCGGTGGGAAGGCCGTAGAGGCGACGGGGCACCATCGTGTCATCGCAGTGCCGGACGAGGTCCGTCAGTTGCGGGGCCCAGTCGGTGAAGTGTTCCAGGATCGCGGCGCGTGCCCGCTCGGGCCGGTCGCAGGGAATGCCGTTCGTGGTCAGCCAGTCCTCGGGAACACGGAAGGCGATGTGGATGCGCAGGCGGCCATCGGCGGCGCGCTGCGCCATCATGCCCTTGTCCTCCTGGAGCGCGAACATGTTGCCGCTGCCCACGACTGCGGCCAGCGCCGGCTGGGTGCGGTGGGCCTCGGGAACACCGATCTCGATGCAGCTGATCCCGGCGTACACCGGCTCGGCCTCGGTGAGCGTCGGGCGGACGCGGGACCAGATGCCGTCCGCTCCGACGAGCAGGTCGCAGCTCTCCACCGCACCGCCCTCGAAGTGGAGCTCGTGGCGGCCACCCCCCAGGGCGGTGACGGTGGCGAGGCTGTGGCCCCAGCGAACGCTGCCGGGGGCCAGACCGTCGAGGAGCATGGCGCGCAGGGCGTGGCGATCGATCTCCGGCCGGCCCGTGTCCCCTTCGGGGGTGACGTCCTGGGGACGGACCGTGGCGTCCTTCCCGAGGATCTTCATATCCAGACCCCTGGGGCGGGCCTGGGCCCAGAAGTCGTTCTCCAGCCCCGCCTCGCGCAGTGCGTGCAGGCCGTATTCGGGGTGCAGGTAGAGGGCGCCGCCCTGGCCGTGGGCGGCGTCGGCGGACTCGCGTTCGTACACGACCGCGTCGATTCCGTTGGCCTGAAGAATGCGCGCGAGGGTGAGGCCGCCTGGGCCACCGCCGACGATCGCGATGCGGGGGGTGGTGTTCATGACCGAGGAGTCCTTCTCAGACAGCTGGGGGTGTGCGGCAGGATATTGGGAACCCTCGCCGAATTAACTGGAGTTGGCGCTGGTGAAAAGGACAGTCTTTCCGGAGCGGCGCCGAGAATAATCGGCGGTCACGCCGTTCGACTGCCTGGATGCCCACTGCGGCACCGACGCGATGCCCTCCGTCCATTGCTCCGGCCAGCCTCGCGCGGCCGCTCCGTCCTCGAACATCTGCCGCATGCCGTCCGTGTGGCCAGGCCGCCTACAACCTTCAGCGACGCATCACGACCTTGTCCCTGATGCCTTCATCCACCGCTGGCACAGCACACCTCATTCATCGAGTCAGCCGAGGCTGACGAGCGTCTTTCCAGCCGTTCGGCCGGCGATCATCTCCGTCAGCGCATGCGGAGCCGACTCCAGACCCGCGAAAACCGTCTCGCGATAATCCAGCTCGCCGCTGCGAAGCCACTCGGTCATCCGGCGCCGCATCTGCCCCATGAGATGCAGGTTGCTGCTCCCGCGAAACCCACGAAGGGTCAGGTCCTTGGACACCGCGAGGAACAGGTTCCGCGGCCCGGCCGAGCCGGACTCGTACTCCGAGATCGAGCCACACATCGCTACGCGCCCACCCCTCCTCAGCTGCGACAGGGCGGCCTCGAGGTGGGTCCCCCCGACGGAGTCGAAATAGACGTCGATTCCGTCGGGCGCGATGTCGCCCAGCCTCGCCTCGATGTTCCCCGCCCGGTAGTTGAAGGCGTCGGCGCCCAAGCGGTCGCGCAGCCAGTCGACCTTGTCGTCGGTGCCCGCGCTGGCGACTACCCGGTTGCCCATGAGCCGTGCGATCTGCACGGCCAAGCTGCCCACCGCCCCCGCAGCCGCCGAGACCCAGACCGTTTCCCCACCTCGTAGCGCGTCAACGACGTACAGACCGGCGTAGGCCGTCAAACCCATACCGCCCAGCGGGCCGAGATACCACTGCGGCTCGCATTCATCGACGTCCAGGCGTGTCAGAGTGCCGAGTCCGCCGAGCTGCTCGGCACCCGCGTCCACGACGGCGTACTCGCGCCAGCCCTGGGCGTGCCACACCGCGTCGCCCGGGGCGAAGCCCTCGGCCCGGGACTCCACCACCTCCCCCACTGTCATGATGCCGTCCATGGCGCGGCCGAGAGCGAAGGCGGTGAAATAGCCGGAGGGCGCGTCGGGACGTAGCCGCAGCCGAAGGCCGGGGTCCACCGATGTCCAGGTGTTGCGTACGAGCACCTGCCCCGGCCCGGGCCGGGGCACAGCGACCTCGACCACCTCGAAGTCGTCCTGGCTGACGCTGCCGGCCGGGTACGTCCTGACCCGGATCTCCCGTCCGGTCCGCCTCATGCCGGTACCACCGTGACGGGCGTCATGAGGTGTAGTCCAGTTCGTCCATGCGCGTAGGTTGAGCCATGTTGAACCAATATCAGTTTGGCTGGATCGGGCGCAATGGTCAAGCGCGTCTGTGCGGCATACGGTGTCGTACAGCGGTGGCGATTCTGACGGCCGCCTCCCGCCCCTCGGCGATCGCGTGCGCCACACGTCGCGGAACCACGGCGTCGCCAACCGTCAGCACCAGGGGGACGGCGCAGTCCAGGGCGCCGCGCGGACGGCGCTCCCCCACCACGACGACCCGGTCCGCGGGCACGGTGGTGGTCCCTCCGGAGGTGCGGTGGGCGACGGTGACGCCGTCGGGGCTGATGCCGGTCGCCGTGCACAGCGGCAGGATCTCAAGTTCGCAGGTGCCGAACAGACGTTCCAGCAACTGGACGCGGCTCTCGGGCGGGATCGCCCCGGCGAAGGCCGTTCCCGGCGTGACGAATGTGATGCGGGGAACTCCTGCGGCTACGGCCAGTTCTGCGACATCGCACCCCGGCCACCAGCCGAACCCGTCGTCGGCCACGACCACATGCGCGGCACCGGCCAGCGACGGAACTCCCCGCGCCAGCGCGACCGACGAGGTCATGGCACCGGCTTCCAGCAGCGGCGATGTCTCCACCGCGCCCGTGGCCAGCACCACGGCGTCGAATCCTTCGAGTTCGGCGCCCGGCTCCGCGGTCTGCCCCAGACGTACGTCGACACTCGCGGCGGACAGCCCCCGTTCGTAGAAGCCGAGCAGCGCGGCCCAACCGGCGCGGTGGGGCGCCAGAGCCGCCGTGGCGAGCTGTCCGCCCAGCCGGTCGGCGGCTTCGTAGAGGACGACGTCCGCCACCCCGGCGTGGGCGAGACTCAGCGCGCACTCCAGGCCCGCGGGTCCCGCCCCCACGACGGCGACGCGCTCTCCGGTGGCGCGTGCCGGATCCCACGCGCCCACCAGCGGTGCGGCAGGCCGACGCGGTTCGCCGTGCGGCGCGAGGTCCGGGTTGACCACGCACAGCAGCACTGGGTCGAACGTCCGGCAGTCCTCGTTGCAGGCCACGCAGGGCCGGACCTCCGTCGCACGTCCCGTGAGCACCTTGTGCGGCAGGTCCGGGTCGGCGATGAGTGCGCGCGCCATCCCCACCAGGTCGGCTCCGGCCGCCAGGGCGTCGCCGATCGAGGCCGCGGTGCGGAAGGCATGGGACGCCACGAGCGGCCGGGTGACAAGTGGCCGCAGACGCGCCAGATCGTCCAGGACCGGAGGGCGTTCGGTGGCCATGTCACGGACGTACGTGGCCCGCACCCCGACGGTGACGTTGACGTAGTCGACCAGCGGATCCACGGTCGGCAGCAGCGCAGCAAGCTCGTCCGGCGTCAGCGCCACGTCCTCCGAGGCGTCGACGCTGAAACGGATGCCCAGCAACGCGTCCGCCGACATCCCGCGAATCGCGGCGATCACCCGCTCCAGTACCTCGAGCCCGTCACCGCGCGGGTTCGTGCGCGGCGAGAGGAACTGCTCCAGCAGATAGCCGTGCGCGGCGTGCAATTCGATGCCGTCGAACCCCGCCTCCAAGGCGTGGGCGGACGATACCCGGAACGCCTCCACCACCTCGTCGATCTCGCTGCCGACCAGAGCACGCGGCGCCGTCGGCTCACGGGGAGAGCGCACGGCCGAGGGAGCGACCGGGGCGTAGTACGACTGCGCGCCGAGCGTCTCCCGGCCAAGATGAACAAGCTGGCAGACGGCGACAGCGCCTTCGGCGTGCATGGCCTCCACCCGCTCCCGCAGCGGACCTACCGCCTCCGGACGGTGGAGCTGAAGGATGTTTCCCTGCCGCGGCGCGGACTCCGGCGCGACCGTCGTACCGCCGCAGACCAGCAACGCCGCCCCACCGGCCGCCAGACGGCCCCAGTACTCGGCGTCGCCGCCAACCGGCAGTCCGTCCCGTATGAAACCGCTGGCGTGAGCCGTGGCGACCAGCCGGTTCCGCAGCGTCGACGAGCCGATGACCAGCGGCGCGGCGGCCAAGGGAAGAGGTGAGGCGGTCATGGGCCCTCCGGCATCGGTCATGATCGTGACTACGCCGGGGTGACGGCGCTCTCGCCCGCGATGGGACCGGCGAGGCGTCCGCGGATGAGGTCCGACAGCCGTTCCGCGGCTGCGATGGTCGGCAGGTTCGTGTTGGCCCGCGGCACTTCCGGGAACACGGAGGCGTCGGCGACCCAGAGTCCGTCGACGCCGATGACGCGGCCGGACGGATCGACCACCGCACGGGGGTCGTCGGGCGCGCCCATGCGGCAGGTTCCGCAGATGTGGCCGGTGTCGCCGATGGTCTCCATCAGCCAACGGTCGACCGTCGCGTCGTCGGACAGCGCGTCGAGGCCCCGGCCGGCGATGTCGATGGCAATGTGTTCGAAGGCGGTGTCGAACGGTCCGCTGCGCAGCAACTCCACGCAGTGTTTGACGCCGTCACGCATCCGGACGAGGTCCGCGGGGTGGCTCAGCAGATCCTGGTCCATCACCGGATGCACGTCGGGATCCGCGGAGGCCAGGCGCAGCACGCCGCGCGAGAACTGCTGGTTCGCCCAGAGACAGAGCAGGCCGGGACCGCCCGCGGTGTGGCCGCCGCCTGCGCCGCCCCAGGTTCCGCCGGTGCCTTCCGCGACGAGATGCGAGTCGCCGGGGTCCGGCAGGGCGAGCGTCTGATTGACCGAGGCGATCATCATGTCGTTCTCACCCGTTCCCTCCAGTCCGGAGGAGTAGCGCAGACAGCAGTTGGTCTGCCGGGCATCGACAGCGGGATGCTTCCCGGGCCGGGCGTACAGCCAGAACAGCGCCAGAGGATGTTCCTGCATCCCCTCACCGACCGGGAGCGCCGCCACCGGGCCGTCCGGCCCGATACCGGACCGCAGCAGGATCGCCGGAGAGTGCACCGCTCCGGCGCAGAGGACAACGTGCTGGGCACGGACTTCCGTCCAGTCGTTCCCCCGGCGCAGCCGCACCCCCACGGCCCTGCCGCCCTCGACGAGCACCGTGTCCACCGTCGCGCAGCCGAACACCCTCAGGTTGGGGCGCTGTCGGGCCGGCTCGAGGTAACCGTCGTTGGTCGTGACCCGCGCACCGTCGCGGGAGCTGATGGCGTACGGCGAGACGCCGGTCCCCGCCGGCCCGTTGTGGTCGTCGCACCAGGCATGGCCATGTCCCAGCGCGGCCTCGGCGAGCGCGTGATCGGCAGGGCCCCAGTCCTCGCGGCCGAGCCGCTGCACCGGTATGGGTCCGTGATCGCCGTGGTGAGGGCGGTCGCCGAAGTCCGCGTCGCTCTCCATGCGTCGCAGGTACGGCAGCATGTCCGCGTACGACCAGCCGGGACAGCCGTACGCCGCCCACCGGTCGTAGTCGTCCGGCATGGCCCGGAAGGCGATCATGCCGTTGACCGACGACGATCCGCCGAGGCCCCGTCCGCGCACATGCGGCCGCGGCGCCTGGGCGCGGCTGCGCCGTGACGTAAGACCCGGCCACTGGAACTCCGCGCAGGCCGTCTCGTCCAACGCCCGCCAGCCGTTCATGCTGCGCAACTGCGGTGGAGCGTCGGCGGACCGCCAGTCGCGCCCCGCCTCCAGCAGCACGACCTCGCTGGCCGGATCCTCGCTCAGACGCGCCGCCAGCACGCTCCCGGCACTGCCACCACCGACGACCACCCAGTCGGCCTCCACTGTCGGCGTCATGGTGCCCCCACCTCCCTCCACGCGCTGGACATCGTCACCTCGTCGAGCGAAGGATCCGTCAACTGGGTGGACATGCGCGGCTCCCCTTGGTGCGACGCTGCGCGTGGTCGGTCGGGTCGGACAGCCGTAAGGGTCGTCGTCCCACGGCGACCCGGGCGCCGGATCGCGCAGACAAAACAGAGATTGAACTAACTTCAATTCTGCGGAGAGCGTACTGCCCCGAGCGGAAGAGCGGCAAGGCTCGTGACGGACATTGACATGACGCGTGCGACCACCACGCGCCCCGCGCGGAAAACGTGTCGGCCCGCGCAAGCCGACTGACCACCGACAGCGACCACGGTGGACCTTCGCCGCCGACGTCCTCCCCAGTGGCCACGCCGAAAGAGCTCAGCGTTTCGAGTTCGGCGCTGTTCCGGGGGTGAGTGCGGTTGCCAGGGCGGCGAGGCGGTCATGCTCCTCGGGTGTGAGACGGCTGAACCGGTCGGCGACCGATTCGGCGAAGCGCTCCCGCAGGCGCACAATCAGCTGTTCGCCCTCCTGGGTGGCCGCTACGCGATTCACCCTGCGGTCCTCGCTGTCGCGCTCTCTCGTCAGCAGCCCCCGCCTCTCCAGCCGGTCGATCATGCCGGTGACATTGGTCCTGTCGCAGCCGAGAGTGGTGGCCAGTTCACTGAAGGACGGCCGATCGGACGTCAGGACGCACAGCAGCTGGGCCTGCTGAGTGGTCAGGCCGAACTCGCGCCCGATGAGCGCGTAGAGGGCGGCGGCCTCGCGGTGCAGCGCAGTTACGGCGGCAGCAAGGGCATGCGAGGTCATGAGAGACAGTCTAGATGATTGACGTCATCGACAATTTAGGAGAGCATCTCGCCTATCGGCATCACCCCCTTTTGAAGGGCTCGGGCATACGCATGAACAGCAAGATCGCAGTCGTGACGGGAGCGTCCCGGGGGATCGGGCGCGCTGTCGCCGAACGGTTGGGGCGGATGGAGCGCGGGTGATCGTCAACTACCACTCGGACGCGGTCGCGGCGAAAGATGCCGTGGCCGCCGTCGAGCGTGCGGGCGGACAGGCCACCGCAGTGCAAGCCGATGTGCGCGACGCAACGCAACTGAGCTCTCTGGTCAAGACGGCCGTTACGGAGTACGGCGGGCTGGATGTCCTCGTCAGCAACACCGGGATGGCGCGCCCCACAACCCTGGCGGAAGCCACGGACGAGGACTTGGAACTGCACTTCGCCATCAACACCCGGCCCGTCTTCAGAGCCCTGAAGGAGGCCGTACTCCACTTGCGCCACGGTGGGCGGGTCGTCGTGATCTCCAGCGGTGCGACCGTCGTGGCGCATCCTGGCGCGGGCCTCTACGCCGCGAGTAAAGCGGCAGCTGAGCAACTGGCCCGGGCGGCGGCACACGAGCTCGGACCGCGCGGAATCACGGTGAACAGCGTGTTGCCCGGAGCTACCCGCACCGATGCCCTGCAAGCTCAGATGCCGGCTGACGTGGCCGCATCCATCCGTAGCCAGACGCCCCTCGGCCGCCTGGGCGAGCCGGCCGACATCGCAGCGGTGGTCGCGTTCCTGGTCTCGGACGAAGGCGCATGGGTCAACGGCCAGAGCATCCACGCAAGCGGTGGCCTCTTCTGAGGTGCCCTGGCAGCTGTTGTCCTTCCGCGCCTGATGACGGCGTCTTCGCTGGTCAGGCACAGAGTCGCTGAGTCCGTGGAAGTCGTGGCCTGTGCGGCTTCACAGCGCAGCAGCACGTTCCCGCGCTCCGGCTCACCGACCCGCCCGCTGGAGTACTCCCCACCATCAAGGAGCGACATGTCCGACCCCCTGGCCGGAAGCCCGACCGAGGCGACCGCGTCGGCCCCTGCATACCCGATGCCCAGGGCGACGGGCTGCCCATTCGACCCGCCCCCGGCGCTCAAAGCGATGCAGCGGAAAGGGCCCCTCACCAGGGTTCGCACCGTGGGCGGCAGTACCCCCTGGCTGGTGACCGGCTATGCCGATCTGCGTGCCCTGTCCCTCGATCCGAAGATCAGTGCCGACAACACTCGGCCCGGATACCCGCAGACCGTTCCCAGCGACGGCGAGGACGCCCTCAGCTTCATCGTGATGGACAACCCCGAACACGCTCGGCTGCGACGCATGGTGACCGCGCCGTTCACGGCGAAGAAGGTGGAGAAGCTGCGGCCCTCCGTGCAGAGGATCGTGGACGGCCTGATCGACGACATGCTCGCCGGGCCCACCCCGGTCGACCTGGTGGAAGTGTTCGCGCTGCCCGTGCCGTCGCTGGTGATCTGCGAGCTGCTCGGTATCCCCTACTCCGACCACGATTTCTTCGGAGAGAACACCCACATCATAGCCAGGCGGTCGACGTCCCCCGAGGACCGGACGTCCGCCCTGGCCAGGCTGACCGACTACCTCGGCGACCTGATGGGGCAGAAGCTGGCCCACCCCGCCGACGACCTGCTCTCCGGTCTTGTGCCCAGGGTCCAGGCGGGCGAGCTGACCCGGCAGGACGCCGCCCAGATGGGCGTCTTGCTGCTGCTCGCCGGGCACGAGACCTCCGCCAACATGATCGCGCTCGGCACGCTCGCCCTCATGGAACACCCCGAGCAACTCGCCCTGCTGCGAGAGTCCGACGACCCGACGTTCATCGCGGCGGCCGTGGAAGAACTGCTGCGCTATCTGACCGTCGTCCAGGACCGTCCTCGGGTGGCGCGGGAGGACATCGAGATCGGCGGGCAACTGGTCCGGGCCGGCGAGGGCCTGTTCATGTCCTACGACATGGCCAACCGCGACCCGGAGAAATTCCCCGACCCCGACCGCCTGGACCTCCGCCGTGACGCCCGCCGCCACGTCGCCTTCGGCCATGGGGCGCACCAGTGCCTCGGTCAAACGCTGGCCCGGATCGAGCTCCAGGTCGTCTTCGGCACCCTGTACCGCCGCATCCCCACATTGGAGGTCGCAGCGCCGCTCGAGAAGATCCCCTTCAAGCACGACGCGCTGATCTACGGCGTGCACGAACTGCCCGTCACCTGGTGACCCCCAGTCCCCCGCAGCCGACACGACGGCACCTTCCGGCCCTCTCCCATCATCAACGAGTTGAGAGGTGCGTGTGGAGCTTGCCGGGCCGAGAGACGAAGCGCCGGGACAGTGTGCGATGGCGGCCCCCGAGCCGTTCGGCCGGCGCCCAATCGGCGTCGCCTTTCCTGCCGGAGGAGGGGCCCGGCGCAGAGTGCGGGGGGCCCTGGGCGGCCCGGCATGCCTCACGAGAACAAGGACCACGACTGAATCCGTATCGAGGCCGAAACCGCTGTCCAGGAGCCCGTTGCCCATCGCAATGTGAGCGAAGCCCAGATCTTCGGCATGGCGTGCAGCGCTGAGCATGCTGGCTCCGTCGTCGAGCGGCCAACGAGATCGCCCACACCCAGTCACGAAGTGTCGCTGCCGTATTACTCAGGTTGAACTCGCAGAGTCCGGCGGCCCGCGACGGTTCTTGATCGTTGCGGTACGACGTCGTCATGCGGTATGCGCATGGTGGCGGGCTGACGCCCAAGGAGCAGGAAAAGCGGGAGCGGGTGCGTCTCGAGGCGGCCGAGTGGTTCGCTCGTGGTGAGAGGACCGAGGCCGTCGCGAGGGAGCTTCGGGTGGCATCGCGGTCGGTGCGAGGTTGGCGGCGGGAGCGGGAGGATCGAACGCGACGACGAGGCGATCGAGGTATGGAAGGCCGAGGTGTGGCCGCAGGTAAAGGGAGCGCGGCGGACCTGCGCGCCCACATCTGCTTCGAGGACGAGGCAGGCCAGGGGCTGAGGCCGCCGAAGGGACACACCTGGGCACCGCGCGGAGCCCGGCCGGTGGTGCGGGTGCGCGGACGCGACGACGCGATCAGACCGCCGGACTCTGCAAGTTCAACCTGAGTAAGTAAGAGGAACGGGACGACGTAGCAGAGCTGCGCCAATCAACCGGCGCACTCCTGCGAACCGCGAATCAACAGTCACCTGGTCCGGTCTCTTCAGCCTGAAGGCGCCGTCGTCGATACGCGAGGACGTACAGGAATTGCGCAGCCCTACGAGTGAGGCTGTTCCCGCGCGACTTTTTTCTCGACACCTGGCGTCGCGAGCTCCTGGACGAGGAAGGCATGGTGTGGGAGCCCGGGGAGGAAGCATGGGAGGCCAAGCTGGCTCTCTTCCGCTCCTACCACGCCCACGGACACCTCGCCCTGGAGTGGGCCTGACACTCACCCGTGGCTGGTCGTTGAGCCGGCCGGACAGAGCGAATCAGGGCTGGACAAGGCCAGCGTCTGCGTGATCAGGTCGAGTTCGAGGCGGCCGCCGCCGTGCTTGTGCAGCTGTCGCCAGACCGCGTAGCCCGTCATGATGGCTCTCTCCCAGTCGGCCGTGCGCACCACGCTGACCTCCAGGTGAGCGGTCATGTGGTCGATGGTGGTGAGCAGTTCCTGGTCGACGCGGCTGACGTCTTCGAAGTACGGGTGGCGGCCGGCCTAGGAGATGACCAAGGCGCTGATGCCTTCTTCGATGGCGATGGCGCGGCCGACGGCTTCCCCGAACGACCCCAGGAACACGCGTCACGACCGGGTGGGGTCGGCTGAGTCCGGTCTGCTGAGGTGGGTCCGGGCGTACTTACGGAACGCGGCGACCAGGCGACTGTGGTCGTCGGCGCGAGTGGCCAGTACGACCTGGGCCGGATCGACGCCGTCGAGCGGAATCGAGGTGAGGTCGGGACGCAGGGCCTGGATGTTGTGGCCGACGAAGATGGCCACGGCCTGCCCGGCGGCGACGAGTTCGAACTTGTCCTCGATGGCGTCGATGAGGGGACCGTCGGGCGCGGGGCGGCCGTTGGGGCGGGGATCGATGCGCCAGTAGGCGCTCCACGCCGGATCGGACTCACGCAGTCGGGGCAGGGGTTCGTCGGCGATGTCGTCGAGGGTGACGTATTCCTTGCCTGCCAACCTGTGGTCCAGCGGCACGACCACGACGCGCGGTTCGTCGTAGAGAACCGTGACGTGTAACTGATCGGTGGGGAACGGCAACCGGCTGACCACCGCGTCCACCCGGTGTTCCAGCAGCGCGGCCCGGACGTCGTGGAAGGCCACGTGCTGGGCCTGCACATCGGCGTCGGGATGGCGGTGGCGCATCTCGCGTACGGCGGGTGTGACGATCAGGCCGGTGGTGTAGCCGACGGTGATGCGGCTGGGCTGGGCCGCGGCCTTGGCGCGTGCGATGGCCCCAGCCGCGGCGCGCAGCAACGCTTTGGCCTGTGGCAGGAACACCTGGCCCGCCTCGGTGAGGCGGCTGCCTCGCGGAGTGCGGTCCAGTAGCCGGGCGCCGAGTTGCTGTTCCAGACGGTGGATCTGCCGGGTCAGCGACGGCTGGGTGATGTGCAGGGCTTCGGCGGCACGGCCGAAATGCCGGTGTTCGGCGATGACCGTGAAGCTGTGCACCAGCCGCAGATCGAGGTCTACGGGCGGCGGCAGGTCGGGCATGTCTCCAGGGTAGCCCTCGACCACGTCATGCACAGGGCAATGAACTGGGGTGATGCTCAAGCCGTATTGCACGATACGGAGGTTTCATTGGATCGGGAAGGTCGTCCGGGGGCAGGGTGGGAGAACCGGCCCGGCACCTATGCGGAGCCGGCTGACAGTCACCTGGTCGAAGGAGTCCGACAACCATGCGCGTATTCGTCACCGGTGCGACCGGCTTCGTCGGGGCCGCGGTCGTGCGGGAGCTGCTGGATGCCGGGCACCAGGTGCTTGGCCTGGCCCGATCGGACCCCTCCGCTGCCACGCTGACCGCAACGGGGGCCGAGGTGCACCGCGGCACCCTGGAGGACCTGGACAGCCTGCGCGCCGGTGCGGCGTTGGCCGACGGCGTGATCCACACCGCGTTCATCCATGACTTCACCCAGTTCCAGAACTCCGTCGCGGTGGACCTGCGCGCCATCGAGACCATCGCGCAGACGCTGGCCGGCACGGATCGCCCCTTTGTGATCAGCTCCGGCACCCCGGGCGTGGCGGGCGGGATGGCGACCGAGGACACCATCCCCGCGCCCGGGACGCCCGCTGCGGCGCGAGGTGGTGCGGAGGAGGCGGTGCTGGCGTTCGCCGACCGCGGCGTGCGCGGCTCAGTGGTACGGCTGCCACGGTCGGTGCACGGCGAGGGCGACCACCACGGCTTCGTCTCCCGGCTGATCGATATTGCCCGGGAGCGGGGTGTGTCGGCGTATCCGGGGGACGGGGCCAACGCGTGGCCGGCCGTGCACCGGCTGGACGCCGCGCTGCTGTACCGGCTGGCCTTGGAGCACGCGCCCGCGGGCAGCCGGCTGCACGCGGTAGGCGATGAGGGCATCCCGGTGCGCCGGCTCGCCGAGCGCATCGGCAAGCACCTGAACCTGCCGGTCACGTCCATCCCGGTGGAGCATGCCGTCGAGCACTTCGGCTGGCTCGGTCCGATCTTCGCGATGGACGCGCCGGCCTCCAGTGCCAGCACCCAAAAGCTGATGGACTGGCACCCGGTTCGTCCCGGGCTGCTCGCGGACCTCGACGCAGGCCACTACTTCACCGGCTGACGCAAACCGTGCGGCGGATTCAAAGGGAAGATCGCCATGGGAGCCAGCACGGTAGTGGACATGGCGCGGCGGACGCCGGGGCCGGTCGGTTGGGTCGACGACCGCGACCGGGCACGGGCGCTGCTCCTTCCCGTCGGCACCCAGTTCACGCCCGGCATCCATCAGCTCACCCTCATCGCGCCGGCGCCGGCCGAACTCACCTGAACAACGCGGGCCCGATCGCGTGCCTGGTATCGATCAGACCTCCCGAGGAGAAGTCTCCCCATGGAAATCATCGACGCGCATCTGCATCTACCACGGCCCTGGTCGCAGTGGAAGCACGGCGACGAGGCGTTCTTGGACCTGCAGACCGAGCTTCTGCTCGGGCAGATGGACGCCGCGGGCGTGGATGCCGCCGTCATCATCAGCGATCCGCACGTAGCCCCCGCCCAGTGGTGCGCGGCCGCGACCGCCCGGCATCCCGACCGACTCGCAACCGTCCTGGTATGCGACGAGAGCGCGCCCGACATTGCCGACCAGGTGGCGAGCGCGCGAGAGAACCCGGGCGTCCTGGGTCTTCGCATCACCACAGCCTGGCCTCCCGGCAATGTCGAGCGTCTCCGGGCAGGCGCCTACGATCGCTTGCTGAGCACAGCCGAGAAACACGGTGTACCGGTGTGCGTCCTGGGCGCGGGCGATCTCCCCGACGTGGCGGTGGTGGCGCGTGCGTACCCGACTCTGCCACTGATCATCGATCACCTCGGACTCAACCAGCCGCCGTTCATGCCGACCGACAATCCGCCGTGGCGCTGCCTCGGGCAGCTCCTGGCGCTCGCCGACCTTCCCAATGTCTCCGTCAAACTGTCCGGGGCACCGACCCTGTCAGACACGCCGTACCCGTACCCCGATATCTGGCCGCACCTCAGGCAGGTACTGGACGCCTTCGGAGTCGACCGCTGCATGTGGGGGACGGACCAGCATCGGGTCTTCGGGCGCCTCCACGGCTTCGACCCAGTGCCGAGGTATCCCGGCTACCACTCATACGCCCAGGGACTGCACTACCTGCTCGACCGCGACGAGTTCTCCGAAGCGGAGAAGACCGCACTGTTCGGCGGCACCCTTCGCAAGATCATGGGCTGGCCGACCGTACCGGCATCGTCACCGACGCCGAGCCCCACCGGCTGACGGCGCGGCCGGTCACCAGTCGGCGGCGGAGTGAGAGCCGTAGTCTTGGAAGAAGCAGGCCGACGCTTACGTTGCTCGGCACAGGCACAGGCACAGGCACAGGCACAGAACAGGTGAGCGTGATGGCGCAGTTGCACTAGCCGCCCGCCCGGAGAGCCCGGGACCCCGGGCGGCTGGTTCCGGAGGAACGAGATGTCCCGCACGGACAAGACGAAACCATCGTGGGTACGCCACCGCGAGCACGGTGGCCTGCCCCTGCACGACCACCGGCACGGCCCCTGCGACCTTCCGCCACACCCTCCCCGGCAGGACACCGGCACCCGCTGCCGATGGGCCACCGTCACCGGAATGGCCTCCCCATGGACGTGCTGTGCACGCACCCAGGAACGCTCGGCGTATAAGGAATGGCAGGGGTGGGTGAGGGCTGACAACCGCAAGGTACGCTACGCCGGTCGCCGCGCCGCACGCCACTGGCAGATGGACATGGATTGACCGGAACAGCCAGTGCTTGGCTCAAACAACGCCCGGGAGGCCATCGGGCCTGCGGACCTTGAGTCGATGGCCAGGCGGCGCTTCGGGAGGGCGTAGCGGTTGTGCCGGCGGGCGCAGCCGACGACCACGGTTTCTTGGGCGGCGTATACCGCGGTTGCGTCCCCGATACCGATACCGGCGCATGGCTAGTAGATTGTCGCTGCTTAGTTGTGGCATGTCTGGTTGGGAGGTTAGTGCCTGGCAGATTCCTTTCCCTCTGTCAGACGGGACTGTTGTCATGGGTTCGCAGAAGAAGCGGCCGGTGAGGTTGACCGCGCAGGATCGCGAGGGGTTGGTGCGGGTGACCACGACGGGTGTTCGCCCAGCTTCGATGATCATGCGGGCCCGGGTGCTGCTCGCGCTGGACACCTCGGTGGGTGAGGTGGATTCCAAGGAGGTGATCGCGGCCCGGCTCGGCGTTTCCGGTGAGACGTTGCGGCTGGTCGCCAAGCGTTTTGCCGAGACCGGTGGCGATGTGCACGCCACGATCGCGCGGAAGAAGCGCGACCTGCCGCCGGTGCCCTCGCCGGTGACCGGCGAGGTCGAAGCCAGGCTGATCGCGATGGCGTGCTCACAGCCACCCCAGGGCCATACCCGGTGGTCGCTGCGGCTGCTGGAGAAGCACGTCGCGCTGGCCGAGGACATCCCCGATCTGGACCACTCCACCATCGGGCGGGTCTTAAAAAAACGGAACTGCGCCCTCACCTGAGAAAGTGCTGGACCATCCCGCCACGAGCGAACGCGGAGTTCGCGGCCCGGATGGAAGACGTGCTGGCCGTCTATGCCCGGCCCTACGACCCGGCACGTCCGGTGGTGTGCATGGACGAGAAGCCCTACCAGCTCCTCGATCATGTCCGCGACCCGCTCCCGGCCCGCCCCGGTCACGACGCCCGCCAGGACAGCGAGTACATCCGCTGCGGCACGTGCTCGATCTTCGTGTGGACCGAACCCCTGCGCGGGTGGCGCCGTGTTCAGGCACTGTCCCGGCGGACCCGGACCGACTGGGCCGGCCAGGTCAAGCAGTTACTGAGCGTGGACTACCCCGACACCGAGACCGTGGTGCTGGTGATGGACAACCTCAATACCCACAGCATCGCCTCGCTGTACGAGGCATTCGAACCACAAGAGGCATTCGCCCTGGCCCAACGCCTCGAGATCCACCACACGCCCAGGCACGGGTCATGGCTCAACATCGCCGAGATCGAACTCTCCGCGCTGACCCGGCAATGCCTCGACCGCCGGATCAGCGACCTCGGCATCCTCAACACCGAACTCTCAGCCTGGCAGAACGCCACCAACACCGACCAACGTCAAGTGAACTGGCAGTTCACCACCCACGACGCACGCATCAAACTGCGCCACCTCTATCCCAAAAATTAGCCGCGACAATCTACTAGTGCCGCATCAGAGGACCTTTGCCCTGTGGTGATGTGACACCCCGTTCGGATGCCGGTCTGCAGCGCGATGGCCTGGTCATCGTGTTCGCGCAGGCAGTCGATGTCACGGCGCACGGTGCGCGAGGTGATGTCGAGACGCTCGGCGAGATCCTCGCCGGACCCGTCACGGTGCGTTTGGAGCAGCGAGAGCAGTGCGGGCAGCCGTCAGGACGTCTTGTGCATGAGATGCGCTCTCACCGCAGTAGAGGACACAACCTGTCCTCTCCCTCCGCCATAGTCACACACGAGCCGTTCAGGAGGCGTCCTCCTGGTCACGGCAGCCGCCGCTGGCGTTTGGGTAGTCGGCGGCGTATTCGCCACATCGAGGCAAGGAGCAGGTTATGTCCGTCACGACCACCACTCACCTCAACTTACGGGGCACGGCACGGGAAGCGCTGGACTTCTACCGGTCCGTCTTCGGCGGACGTACCGTCGTGGTCACCTACAAGGACGCGGGCGCTGTGCAGAATGAGAGCGAGGCGGACTGGGTGATGTGGGGTGAGGTGGCCGGCGACAACGGCTTCCACGTCATGGCCTACGACGTGCCCTCGCAGCTGCCCTGGAACCAGGGCGACAACCCGTTCTTCGTCTCCGTACGCGGTGACGACGCCGAGGAGATCACCGCCCTGTGGGGCAAGCTCGCCGAGGGCTCGACCATCGTGCGTCCGCTGGAGCCTGCGCAGTGGGCGCCGCTGTACGGCATGCTCACCGACCGCTTCGGCGTCACCTGGGTCCTGGACATCACCGCCCCGTACAACGGCTGAGCCAGCCGAACCGACCATACCTTCGCCGTCCGGGCCGCTGCGCCCGGACGGCGCGGGCACCGAACGCTTACAACAGCGGAAGGAAACGGGGCACCGTGCGGATGCGAAAGCTGGGACGGACCGGCATCGAAGTCAGCGCCTACTGCCTGGGCACCATGATGTTCAGCAAGATGGGCAATCCGGATCACGACGACTGCGCGCGTATGATCCACCGGGCACTCGACACGGGCATCAATTTCATCGACACCGCCGACGTCTACGGTTACAGCGAGACCGAGGAGATCGTCGGACGGGCCCTCGAAGGACGCCGCGACGAGGTCGTGCTGGCGACCAAGTTCAACGGCCCGATGGGCGAGAGCCCCAACCGCAACGGCAGCTCCCGGCGCTGGATCATCCAAGCGGTCGAGGGCTCGCTGAAGCGGCTGCGGACCGACTACATCGACCTCTACCAAATCCACCACCCCGACCCGCACACCGACATCGAGGAAACTCTCTCCGCGCTCACCGACCTCGTGCGTGCCGGGAAGGTCCGCGCGATCGGCTCCTCCAACCTGCCGGCCTCGGAAATCGTCGAAGCCCAGTGGGTGTCCCAACAGCGCGGCCTGCACCGCCTGCGAACCGAGCAGCCCACCTACTCCATACTCAACCGCGGCATCGAGCGCGAGGTCCTGCCCACCTGCCACCGCTACGGCCTGGGAGTTCTGGTGTGGAGTCCGCTGTCCGCGGGACTGCTCACCGGTCGCTACCGCAAGAACGCCCCGCGGCCCACAGGCGTCCGCATGCAGTGGGTCCCCCGGCACCTCACCGACGAACGCAAGCTTGATGCCGTTGAGCAACTGCTCACTCTCGCCGAAGCGGCCGGCCACTCCCTCCCCCACCTGGCCATGGCCTTCGCCACCAGCCACCCCGACGTCGCCGCCGCCATCATCGGCCCACGCACCATGGACCAGCTCGACGACCTGCTCGCCGGCGCCACCCTCACCCTGGGCGACGACATCCTCGACAAGATCGACGCAATCGTCCCGCCCGGCACCGACATCGCCCCTCTGGACATCTCCTACACACCCCCCTCCCTCAACCGCACGGACCTGCGCCGACGCCCTCCCCACGAGCGAGCCGCAGCCTGAGAACGGCATGACCGTCCTCGACAGCCGCGCCCTCAACCGCACCACCCTCGCCCGCCAGCACCTGCTCACGCGCAGTGACACATCTGCGCCAGAGGCGGTGGCCCACCTGTGCGGCCTGCAAACGCAAGAGCCCAGGAACCTCTCATCGGGCTGTGGTCCCGCCTGATTGACTTCAAGCCCGAGCAACTGGACGAAGCGCTGACCGGCCGCAGGGTGGTGCACCCCCCTGATGCGCCGCACCGTTCACCTCCTCCACCGGCGCGAACTGGTCGGCATCGACTTGGACGAGGTCGCCACCGCCGGCCGCGCGGCCATGGCCGACCAGCAGCCGCACCATGAGCGAGCTCGTAAATGCCCTCGAAGACCACTGGCCCAGCCCGCCTCACCGCGTTCTGGGCGAGCTGCTCATCGCAGCCCTCATCCCCATGGCCCGGCTCCCGCCCCGCGGTCTGTGGCACCAACTGCCGGCGTGCGCAACCTGCCGTTGGCCACCTGGCGGGAACGGGACATCGCCTCCTCCCCGCCGATGACGACGAAAGTCGACCGCGCAGTGGACCGCAACTGCCTTCCAGGACGATAGCTGAGCTCCCTTCGAGGGTGCCCTCACTGTCTGTCAAGGAGTTTTCGTGACTGATGCAAGCAAGCCCCCGCTGCCCGGGCCGCAGTTCGATCCCGAAGCCGCCGTTGCCGTGCCGCCCGCCTGTGGGGTTCCATAACTCGGCCATGCCTCTTGACCACAAGGATCGAAGGAGCCTCTCACCACCTCCATCGACGCTGTCCTGGCCAGCGCCGACATCACGGGAGTGTGCGCGTGGTGGCCAACGAGTATCCGACATCGGCGGTCGGCAGATCGTGGCGGTCGAGGCGGGCTAACGCCTGGCCGCGCAGCGCCTGTCGGGTACGGGCGGAGGGGACCCACGGTGTCACCGCCGGGGATGTACCGGGCGGCGGTGGCTCGACGGAGGGCGGCTCGGCGAGCACGACGTGGCGTGGTTACCGCCGAGTCCAACGTCCGTCCACGCCAGGCGCTCGGCTGGGTGTCCAGCCGAGCGCTTTGCGCGGGTTCCTCACCGCCCTATCGGATCGACTGTGTGACGGTCGTGGGGGGTTGGTCTGTCGGGGGGTGGGTTTGCGCCGTGTGGGTCGTCAGCTGTTCGTGGGGCGCTCGAGTGCCACTTTGGGCAGGCGTCGGGCGAGGGGGGCGGGCAGCCACCAGGCCCATGTGCCGAACAGTTGCATGATGGCGGGGACGATCAGGCAGCGGATGACCAGCGCGTCCACCAGGATCGCCACGGCCAGGCCCAGTCCGAACTGCTGGAGCATCCGGTCGGTGCTGAGCATGAAGGCGCCGAACACCACGATCATGATGGCCCCGGCTGCCGTGATCACCTTGCCGGTGGAGGCCAGTCCCTCCCGGACGGCGAGGGAATGGTCCTTGGTACGTTCCCACTCCTCATGGATCCGTGAGATCAGGAACACCTCGTAGTCCATGGACAGGCCGAAGACGATCGCGAAGATCAGCACGGGCAGGAAGGCTTCGATCGGACCTGGCTGCACTCCGAACAGGCCTTCCTGGAAGACCAGGGTCATCGCGCCGAGTGCGGCGGAGATCGAGAGCAGGTTCAGCAGGGCTGCCTTGATGGGGATCAGCACTGACCGGAAGACCAGCATCAGCAGCAGTGACGACATCCCGACGACGACTGCGACGAACAGGGGCAGCCGCTGCTCGACCGTGTCCGCGAAGTCCTGGGAGGCGGCGGTGGCGCCGCCGACCAGGATCTTGGCGCCGGTCTCACGCTCCAGTCCCGGGGCCACGTCGTCGCGCAGGTGGTGTACGAGGTCGGCGGTGCCCTTGGCCTGGGGTGCCGTCCTGGGGTAGATGATCATGGTGGTCAGGGCGCCGTCCTCGGTGGGCATCGCGGGGCCGGCCGCGGCCACGCCCTCGGCCTTGGCCAGTGCGGACTGGACGGTCTGGCCGGCGGCCTCGTCGCCTTGTGCCAGGACGATCAGCGGTCCGTTGAAGCTCGGGCCGAAGCCTTCGGCGAGCAGGTCATATGCCTTCTTGGAGGTCGAGGTCTTGGGGTCGTTGCCCGCGTCGGCGAATCCCAGGCGCATGCTCAGTGCCGGGGCGGACAGGGCCAGCAGGGCGAGGACGGCGATCAGCAGTGCCGGCAGCGGACGGCGTTGCACGGCTGCGGCCAGGGCCCGCCAGCGGCGGCCTTCGGTCTTGCCCTTGGCCGCGGACTTGGCCGCGTGCTTCAGGACGTGGCGCTGGATGCGCTGGGCGAAGAGTGCCAGCAGCGCGGGCAGCAGGACCAGCGAGGCGGCCATGGTGGTCAGCACGGTCAGGGCCAGGGCCAGGGCCACGCCCTGGAGCGAGCCGAGGCCGAGGGCGACCAGGCCCAGCAGGGCGATGATCACGGTGCAGCCGGCGAAGAAGACCGTGCGGCCGGCGGCGTCCAGAGCTTTGCGGCCGGCCTTTGCCGGGTCGGCGCCGGCGGTGAGTTCGTGCCGGTAGCGATAGAAGATCAGCAGGGCGTAGTCGACGCCGACGCCGAGCCCGACGAGCATCGTGAGGGGGGTGTGAAGTCGGCGATGGTGAAGACGTGCGAGGCGATGACGATCAGGCCGAGTGCGCCGCCGACCGCGAACAGGGCGGTGATCAACGGTACGGCGGCCGCCACCACGGAGCCGAAGAGCAGCCCGAGGATGACCACGGCGGCCACGATGCCGGCCAGTTCCGCGGTCGGGCTTCCCTTGTCCTCGGCTCCGCGTACGGCCTCACCGCCGAGCTCGACCTGGAGACCGCCGGTCCGGACATCCCCGGCGGTGTCGATGATCTTGGTGATGTCCTCCTTGGCCACGGCCTCGGCCTTGCCCTCCAAGGTCACCGTGGCGTAGCCGATCGTGCCGTCCTTGGAGACGGCGGAGGCATCGGCGTACGGGCTGCGCACATCGGCGACGCCCGGCATCCCTTCACCTTGGCCAGCATCGTCTCCACGGCCGTCGTGTCGCCGCCGATGCCCCGGCCGTCTTTCAGCACGATCTCGACGGTGTCGCCGGCCTGGGCGGAACCGTGCTTGGTGAACAGATCGGTGGCGGACTGGGAATCGGTCCCCGGCAGGGAGAAGTCATTCTTGTACGCAGACCCCGCGGCCTGGGAACCCAGCGTGACGGCGGCCAGGACGGCCACCCAGAGCAGCAGGGCGGCCCAACGGTGACACTGCGCCCAACCGGCCAGGGCACCGAACCGGCCACCGTGAGGCTTATCCGGCCGGCCCGGTGCGGGCGGGGGCAAGGGACGCGGCTGAGCCGCGAATGGGAGACATGGGTGACTACCTCGAATCCGAACGGGAGTTGCCTGGCGTGAAAAACACGCCACCACGGCACCGCACACCGTGGGCACGCCGATCACCAGGGCGATCAGTACGCCGCCGATCTCCATGGACAGCGCCCCGGCGGCGGTGGCCAGCAGCATTCCGGCGGCAGCCCCGACAAGCACACCGACCAACGCGGCAGCGACCCATGCGGGAAAGGTGGGCGGATTCATGCCACTGATCGTGCCGCGCGGCAGGCCCGGAGGCGTCGGTCTCCCGATGACACTCGACCTACCCCAGCGGATGTAGACCGCCGCCACGCCATACCCCACAGGTTGCGACGCACCCGCGGCCACCAGCGCCGCGATGGCATACAACGCCACGACCGGAACCACGATCAGCGGGGCGTCGGTATCCCGACTCCCCACCGCTACCCAGCTGCTCCACCTTCAGCGACCACCACCAACACGAACACGCCGCCGGCCGGCACGGCATCAGCGCGGACACCACGAGGCAACCGGAAACGAATCTGGTTCAAAGACGGGACGCGTCCCGCGGTTTTCCCCGCCCGTAGCTTCGAAAGCAGCGGTTACGGCCCTTTCCGTGGCCGGTATCGAAGTGAGGAGGGGGCGACCTTGATGATCGAAGCACGGGAGCTGACCAAGCGGTACGGCGACCCGGGGCGCAGCGCGCGCAGCCATCTGATGGCGCTGGCGCACACGCACGGTATTACGCGCCGCCGGGTGGACGAGGAGATGGCGCTGATCGCCGACCACTTGATCGTCGTCGGCCGGGGGCGGCTGCTCGCGGACACCACGCTGGACGACTTCACGCGGACGGCCGACGGGGTCGGAATGATTGCCGCTGCTCACGGGGTGCCGCTGTATGAGCTGACCCCGCAGTCCGCCTCCCTGGAGACGGCCTTCATGGACCTCACCCGCGACGCCGTGGAGTACCACAGCGCGCCCGCGGACCATGCGGACACTGACCGAAAGGCCGCATGATGACTACCGCCTCTCCTACCGTGGCGCCTGCCCCCGCGACGACGGTGCGCAAAGTGACCTCCCGTGGGGTACGGCGCTCGGAGTGGGCCAAGTTCTGGTCGCTGCGCTCCAGCTGGATCACCCTGACCGTCTCCGTGGTCGTGCTGCTCGTCTTCGGGACAGTCGCCGCCTCCACCTACAGCCCTGACGCGCCGACGGACGACGGCCCGATGTCGTCCGGAGAGTCCAGTGACGCGGTCAGCCTGACCCTGATGGGCTCGTCGTTCGCCTCGCTGATCGTGGGCTCGCTGGGAGTGCTGCTCTTCGCGGGCGAGTACAGCACGGGCATGATCCGCTCCACGCTCACCGCAGTCCCCAAACGGCTGCCGGTGCTGTTCGCCAAGAGCGCCGTGGTGGCGCCGCTGGTACTGGCCCTCCCCACGCTCGGCGCGCTGGCGGCGTTCCAGCTGGGCGCGGCCGGCCTGGACGGCGAGAAGATCGCCCTGTCGCTGGGGGATGACGGTGTGCTGCGCAGCCTGCTCGGTGCCGGGGTCTACCTGGCCCTCGTGGCGGTGTTCGGTGTGGCCCTGGGGGCGCTGCTCCGCTCCCCCGCCGGGGGCATCGCCACCCTGGTCGGCGTCCTGCTGATCCTGCCCAACCTGGCCTCACTGCTGCCCGGCTCGCTGGCCGACACGCTCAACCCGTACTTCCCCAGCAACGCCGGAGAGGCCGCGTCCTCCCTGCACCAACCGCCCGACGCCCTCTCACCCGGTGCCGGGCTCACCGTCTTCACCGGCTGGGTGACCCTCGCCCTGGCCGCGGCCGCCGTCCGGCTGAAACGGACCGACGCCTGAGCAGGGGGAAGGGGCCAATCGGGCCCATGAGTCCACACCGCGCGGCCATCACCGCGGACCGGTCCCAGGGGGCGGCACCCTCGCCGCCCCCGGGCCCGAGGCCGCCTGGGGACATCCCCTGCTGGACTGGCTGCTGCGTCGCCAGCACCGCCTGCGGCAACTGAACCAGCGGCATCCCTGGCTGCTCGACACCGCGGTCGTGCTGATCGTCGCGATGATCGGCCTGACCGACTTCCTCTCCGGCAGCAACGACGCCCCCTTCGGGCAGACCGAAGGCCGTGGCCACCTGCAGGCGCCGGCCGCCGTCCCGTACGTGGTCTCCACCGCGCTCATCGTGCCGCTGTGGTGGCGTGGCCGCGCCCCGGCCCCCGTGTACTTCGTGATCCCCCTGGTCACCCTCGCCCAGGGGGCGCTGGGCCTGTGGCTGTCGGCCGACCTCACCGCGCTCATCGCCCTGTACACCATGGCCCGCCACGACTCCCTGCGGCTGCTGGGCCGGGCCACCGTCATGGCCATCGCGCAGGTCATGCTTCCCGTTTTCGTCATCCTGCCGGATGAAAGCTGGCCGCAGGGCCTGTTCATCCTCCTGGGGACGGACACCGCGGCCGCCGCCGTCGGGCTGACGCTGCGCACCCGCCAGACGAACAGCTCACCGTCGCCGCGATACGTTCCCGCGTCGCCCGCGAGATGCACGACATCGTCGGCCACAACCTCTCCGTCATGATCAGTGTCGCCGACGGCGCCGCCACCCTCGCCGCCAACAGAGGCGAGCAGTCCCAACAAGCCCTGCGCATCCTCGGCGACACCGGCCGCCAGGCCATGAACGAACTACGGCGCGTCCTGGGCGTCCTGCGCGAGAAACAGCACGGCCAACAGCCGCTCAGCCCGCAGCCCGGCACCCGCGACCTGCACTCCCTCCTGGCCCGCGTCCGCACCGCGGGACTGGACGTCACCTACCGCACCATGGGCAACCTCGCCACACTCAGCAGCAGCGTGCAACTGACCATCTACCGCATCGTCCAAGAAGCCCTGACGAACACCCTCATCGGCCCACGCGACGACCGGCCCGGCTGGACCGTCGACGTCGTACTCCACCCATCCGCACCCGGAGGCCGGCGCCTCGCCGCACTCGCGACGCCTGGCCGCTGCTTCGCCACGCTTCAGTCCGGCCGGACCGTCGATGCCCCATCCCCGATGTTGCGCGCATCGATCGCGTGGAGCAGCTTCTTGAGCTCATCCCGCTCACCGGACGCGAGGTGGGTCATCAGACGGTCGTCGGCGACCCGCACCGCTGCCTCGGCCCGCTTGAACAGGGCCCTGCCCTTGGGCGTCAGCCGGGCGGGCAGACTCCTGCCCGACGACACCGCAGCCGGCCGCTTGATCGCGCCCATCTCCTGGAGATCCCGCACAACCTTGTTCATCGCCTGCGGCGACACACCGGCATGGCGGGCCAGCTCAGCGTTGGACTGAGAGGGGAACATGGACAAGTTCCGCATGCACACGAACTCCGGCAACCCGATGCCAAGCGGCTGGAGCTCCGCGGCCGTGAGCGGACGCAGTGCAGCCATCACCTGGTAAAGCAGGAAGCCCAGCGGCTGATCTTCATACTCACGCATATCAACAAGTTTGACACACCCCGGCCCGTACCCTGGGCTCCCAGGCGAGCGCCATCCTCGTCGCGGAATCAGACTCACCTGCTCCACGCCCTGCGCGAGGTGGAGACGAGCTTGCCAGGTTGCCCGTCTCGTGTGTGTGCTCGGCGGAGCCGTCGTCGTGCGGGGGTCGGTTGCGGATCCCCGCCCGCGGATGACGCGTTCGCGTTCGTCTCAGCAAGGCCGTGCTGGTGCCATGACCGGGGGCTACCCCCGCGACGGGGCGTGGCGTGGTGCGAGTGACGGCCGCGGGAACAGACTCCCGCGGCCGACCACCGTGGAGTGCCGGCTCAGGGCCGCGGGGTCATGTCGCGGGGACGGGCAAGTCGGGGGCCTGTCCATGGAGACGCTCCAGCACGATGAAGTGGAGCGCGTGCTCCGCATAAGTGGGTATGGTCGTCCCCCGACCTGGAGGGCATCCAACAGCTTCGTCTCGTCATCGATGAACTGTGCGCCCGCACCACGGACCCGCTGCACCCCGGCGTGACCACCGACGGCCTGCGCCCCGACCACCGCGAACCACTTCCCGCCGACGCGGCAGGCCAGTGTGATGCGGCCCGGTGGCGGCGGTGCAGCTCACCGATGGCAGTGCCGTCGGCGATGTTGAAGGCGGCGAACAGGCTGGTGCTCACTCAGCCGTGAACGGCGTTGAGGACGGCGGCGAGCTTCCCTGGAGCGCTGATCATCGCCATGTGGCCAGTGTCGAGATCGATGACCTCCGCCCGGAGCAGCGCGATGGATCGCTGCTGGAATTCCTCGACGTAACACTGGTCCCGGGTGAGGTGCACATACGTCCGCGGGATGTCCCGTCGGTAGCCTCTCAGGTTCACGGGCTCGCTCAGCAGAGCGGCCGAATCGTCGGCCAGTCGGCTCAGAGCGGACGCGGCGGTCGCCTCGTCCATGTCGTTGCACAGCATCGCGACAGCACCCACGCGGGTCTGGTGGTAGACCCCAGCGGTGATGGACTGCTCGACCAGCTCACGCACGCCGGGATCAATCTGGTCGAGCACCCGGGACCCGTCGGGAGGTACGACGGCCGACACGAGGACGACCTGACGGATTCGTTCGGGTATGCGGTCGAGGACGAGCGGCACGGTGACTCCCGCGAAGGAGTGGCCGACCAGCACCACGTCCCGCAAGTCCTTCGCCTCGATGTCCTCGCGGACGGCGTCGGCGCAGTCCGCGAGAGTGACCGTGCCGAGTGCGACGTCAGCCCTCGCCCCGCGACCCGGAAGGTCGACTGCCAGCGCTTCCGCACTCAAGTAAGGAATCAACTCGTCCCAGCAGTTCGCGCCGAAACCGGCACCGTGAATGAGAGCGAAAGACATACGCGACCTCCCAGATCATAACGGCAACTTTAACTGAATTCAGATCGGCCTCCTAGGGGTTCTGATGGCCGGCCCCGTGACGTGAACGCCGCGAAGAAATTCCTGGCTGCCGGACGGGCAGTGTCGGTCCGTGGAGCCGGCTGACGTGTGCGGACGAGCATCATGCGTTGGGCGGTCGGCCTTACGGCACCAACGCGATGCCCCCGTCGACGCGCAGATCGATTCCGTTGATGTAGCCGGCCGACGGGCTGGCGAGAAACGCGACCGCTGCCGAGATATCCGCCGCGGTGCCGAGCCTGCCCGTCGGGTTCGGGGCGTACTCCGCCACCACCAGCGGTTCCAGCTCCGTCCATTGCTCCGGCCAGCCTCGCGCGGCCGCTCCGTCCTCGAACATCTGCCGCATGCCGTCCGTGACGATGACACCGGGGCTCACCGTGTTCGCGGTGATGCCGGATCCGGCCAGATGCCGGGCCAGGCTGGTCGTCATGTTGACCACCGCCGCCTTCGCCGCCGAATACTCGACCATATTCGGCAACGGAGTCGTCGCGGCCCGGCTGCCCACATTGACCACCCTTCCCCATCCTCGCTCGCGCATCCGAGGCACCAGGGCCCGGATCATCCGCACCGCGGACACGACGTTCCCGTTCACCGCGTCCAGCCACAGCGCCGGCTCCGCGGTTTCCCAGTCGTGCTCGGCGAATGGGCCGGCGTTGTTGACCAATATCTGCACGCCCCACTCCCGGGCCCGCTCGGCCACCGTCTCGGCGGCGGCCTCATCGGCAAGGTCCCCCAGCACGATGTCCACCGCCCCGCCGACGGCACGAAGCCGCTCCGCGACCTCACCGACACGCGCGGGGTCGCGACCGTGCACCAGCACGGCGCACCCTTCGTCGACCAGCCGCCGGGCCACCGCGGCGCCGATCCCCCCGCTGCTCCCCGTCACCATCGCCCGTCGTCCCGCAAGCTCCAGGTCCATGTTCCGCACGCTAGACCACACCTGTGACAGCGGCGGCTCGCCGCCCATCCCTCCGTCTCTCGGGCACGGTCCACCTCCTCTCCTTCCTTCGACGCCGATGACTTCTCGGCCAGGAGCGAGGATTCGGGGAACTCCCGGACGGCACCCAGAACTCCAACGGATCCCGGTGCTCGTCCTGCACCGGCGCACTGAAGTGCTCCTTCGCCGCGGACGACAGCCTCCAGCCGGACCTTGAACGGGGCGCCGTGGCCGGGCTTGGGCTTGCCCGGCTCCACGATGGCGGTCACCTCGTCGTCGATGCCGGGCGTGGCGGGCAGGCTGACCGAGTGGTCGACGATCTCCAGGCCGAGGCCGGGGGTGTGGCCGAGGCCGGGGGTGTGGGTGTGGGTGTGGGTGTGGGTGTGGGTGTGGGTGTGGTAGAGCGTCTCCGCGCCCACCCCGCGCTCGCGGAAGTACTGGAGGATCGCCTCCTCCGTCAGATACATGAAGTGCTTGAAGCCGATCCAGGTGCGGATGTTGGCGCCCTCGTAGCGGGGCCTGTCCACGGGGGTGGTGAGGGTGCCGTCCAGCAGCTCCGTCATGGTCATTCCTTTGTGGTGAGAAGGGTCGTGGCGAGGGGGTGGTCGCCGGGAGGGCGGTGAGGTCGTCCGGTGAGCTGGAGGAACAGGCTGAGGAATCCGACCGGGCCGATCCGCTCCACCGTGGCGTCGGCCATGGCGGCGAGCACCTCGGGGTCCAGGTCCCCGGCCCGGCTGCCCAGTCCGACGCGTACGCCGTCGGCGATGATCTGCCGGAACCCGGCCAGCGCCGCGTCGTGCAGGGGCCAGTCCACCCGGAGGGTGTCGGGGCGGAAGAACGGGGCGAGGAGCACCGCGGCGCGCGGCTGGGCCGCGCCGTCCCGGTCGGCCAGGTGTTCCAGGACGGCATTGGCGCCGAAGGAGTGGCCGATCAGGATGTCGACGGGCTCGGGCACCAGGGCGAGCGCCTCGCGCAGCCAGTGCGCGGGGGTGCCGTGGTGCCGCCAGCGGTAGCGGTTGCCGGCGCGCCACGGCAGGTCGAGGACGTAGGTCCGGCAGCGGCCCGCCAGCTCTCCGGCCAGCGGCCGCCATCCGGCCCAGCCGCCTTCGAGACCGTGCACCAGGGCCACCACGAGAGTGCCGGGGTGCGGTGCCGGGGACGGCGTCCCCAGCACGGCCAGCCGCTCCCGCGCCCCACGGACCTCGGCCACCGCTGTCCACCAGTCGGGCGAGGGCCCCGGGCGCGCCCCGTTCGGCTGCGCCATGTCAGCCTCCTCCCGCGAGGGCGGGGACGTCCGACGGGTCGAGCCGCACCGAGGCGTAGCCGTCCTCGCCGTCGCCGCAGGTGATCAGCGCCCCGCCCGGCCCGGACCGCTGTCGGGAGCCCAACCAGGCCGCTGCCACGGCCAGTTGGACCACGCCGAGCGCTCCGCAGACCTCCCCCAGATGCGGGGTGAGGTCGATGCCGCCACCGGCTCCCGGGGCCCCGGGAGCGGTGAGCCGGAGCGCGGCGGGCGGCGCGAGGTCGTCGGCGATGTCGTCCGGCCGGGTGTGGCGGCGTACGTTCCCCACGAGGCGGACTCGCTGCGGGCGATCGAGATCCTCGCCCGGATCTGGCGGGGACGGGACGGGGGCGGCTGGCAAAAGCCTGGGGGGAGCGTGCGGAGGGTCATGAGCCGGTGGCGGCGGCGAGCCCTTCGCGTACGACGGCGAGGACCGAGCCGAGGGTGGCGATGCGGCGGTCGCCCACCCAGGTCTCGCCGCGCATGAACGCGTTGTCGCCGATGAGCTGGCTCGGGGAACATCGCGGAAATTCTGTCGATCTTCTCAGGCGGGGCGGCCGACAGGGCGTCACCTCACGACCGGCCGCGGCGTCCCCGAGGCCACAACCGAGCTGATCCTGCCCGCGGTTGGCCGACTCTCGCGCATATGCCTCCGGGAAGCGCCTAACCTGACCGGGCCGCTTGGCGGTCAAGGGCACACACCCCCCACCCCGGAGCCCGTATGACTCACGAACTGCCCAATGCCTTCAACCTGCGCACGGACCAAGCGCACTCCGCCCGCATGTACGACTTCTACCTCGGCGGGAAGGACAACTACGAGGCAGACCGGGAGGCAGCCGGCAGGGTCGCGGCCTCGTACCCCGGCATCTTCGTCTGCGCCAGGGAGAACCGTGCGTTCATGCACCGCGCCACGCGCGTACTCGCCCGGGACCACGGCATCCGGCAGTGGCTCGACATCGGTACCGGCATCCCGACCAAGCCCAATCTGCATGAGGTGGCGCAGTCCGTGGCACCCGACGCCCGGATCGTCTACGCGGACAACGACCCGATCGTCCTCGTCCACGCGCAGACCCTGCTCAACAGCTCCGCGGAAGGTCGCACCGCCTACATCAGGGCGGATGTCAACGAACCTGACATCATCCTCCGGTCCCCCGGGCTCATCGAGACGCTGGACCTGACCAAGCCCGTGGCCCTCAGCCTCAACGCGCTCATGCACTTCGTCACCGACGCCCAGGACGCGCACGGGATCGTCCGCCGCCTGATGGGCGCGCTGCCCTCGGGCAGCGCCCTCGCGCTCAGCCACTGCACACCGGACTTCGATCCCCAGACCTGGCAGAAGGTCACCGACATCTACCACCGGGCCGGAACGCCGGTGCGGTTCCGCGACAAGGCCGCCGTGGCGGACTTCTTCACCGGTCTGGACCTGATCGAGCCGGGTATCGTCGTCGGCCACCGCTGGCGGCCGTCCGCCGAGGACGGCGGAGCGGCCGGGGAGGACGGCGGAGCGGCCGGGGAGGACGGCGGAGCGGCCGGGGAGGACGGCGGAGCGGCCGGGGAGGACGGCCCAGCACCGAGCGACGCGGACGTCAGCCTGTGGGTCGGCGTCGGCATCAAGCCATAATCCGCCCCCCTCGGCGTTTCCATCGCCCCGGGCTCGCGGGGCCCGCGTCGGCGAAGTTGAGAGCTTGTCATTTTTTGCCGTCAGAGCTCTTGTGAGAGGTACCCGCCTTCATTACTTTCCAGTAGGCGGCGCCCCGACGACGACAGACCCCCACCTCTCATGGAGTGGCCATGCCTTCCGAGCACCGTGGCTCCACCCGAATGGTTCTCTCCCTCGCCGCCGCCGTGGCGCTGGCCGTGACCGGTTCCACGGCGGCGAGCGCCTCCGCGCAGTCGAAGACGGCCGGTCTGCGGGAGGTGATGTTCGTGGGCAACAACTGGGACGGCACCGCCGACGTCATCAAATCCAGTGGCGACTTGGCCAGAATCGGTCGGATCAACGTCATACCGGACAAGGACCAGCGGCTCACCGAGATCTACCTCAACCCCATCAAGCTCGCCTTCTTCCTGGGGATCCGGCTGGGGCCGGGCGAAGGGCACGACCAGTTCGTGGACGACATGTACTCGACCCCGGACGGCTCCGACATCGTCGTCTCCCGGCCCAGCTTCGCCGACGTGGTCTCGATCGACGTCGCGACGGGCAAACTCAACTGGCGCTTCCCCGTGTCGGGATTCCGCGCGGACCACATGGCCGTGTCCCCCGACGGCAAACGCGTCGCGGTGTCGGCTTCGACGTCGAACACGGTGCATGTCCTCGACATCGAGACGGGGAAGCAGCTCGGTTCGTTCTCCGCCGGTGACAAGCCCCATGAGAACGTCTTCACCGACGGCGGCAAGTATCTGTGGAACATGTCGATCGGCGAGGTCAACACCGCCCTGGACGATCCGTCGATGGACTGGACGAAGGGCGACCGGCACATCACCGTGGTCGACACGACCACCTATCGGCAGGTCAAGGTCATCGACATGCGCGAACGGCTGGACGCCTTCGGCCGCAAGGACCTGTCCGACGCCGTCCGGCCCGTCGCCTTCACCCCCGATGAGTCCAAGCTCTACTTCCAGGTGTCCTTCTTCAACGGGTTCCTGGAGTACGACGTGGCCAAGGACAAGATCACCCGCGCGAAGACCCTCCCGAAGAACCCGGAGACCAGCGAGGACCGCACCACCTGGGTCAACGACTCCCGCCACCACGGCCTGTCGATGAGCCCCGACGGCAAGAAGCTGTGCGTGGCCGGGACGATGGACGACTACGCGACCGTCGTCGACCGGGAATCGCTCCAGGAAGGCCCCCTGGTACCGACCTCGAAGCCGTACTGGGCGACGGTGAGCGGCGACGGCGCCTCCTGCGTCGTCTCCGAGAGCGGTGCCGACCGGGTCACCGCGATCGACTTCGCGACGGGCGAGAAGACCGCGTCCGTCTCGGTCGGCGACCACCCGCAGCGGGTGCGCATCGGCCATGTGGCCGCCGACTGGACCGGACCGTCGGCCTCGTAGCCGACGCGGACTCGGCGATCGACGGCGACGCGGAAGGCTATCGGGAGCGGTCCTCGACGCGAACCACGGACGCGACCCGCAGGTCCGCTCCTGCCCCGCATCCCAGATGTCCGGAACGCCGACGGCAGGAGTGCCGAAACATTGACATCGCCCGGTGATTCGGAAACCGAACCGCTCCCAGGTGTGGAGGGCAGCATGACGGCATTGACCACACCTCTGTGTCGGCAGTTGGGGATCGAGGTGCCGGTGGCGCAGGCGCCCATCGGGTCCGCGGTCACGACGGACCTGGTGGCCGCGGTGGCGGACGCCGGCGGCCTCGGCACCCTTGCTCTGACGTGAGTCACCGCGGAAGAGGCGGTGCGCCGGATCCGGGAGGTTCGGCGGTCGACGCCGAGGCCCTTCGCCGTGAACTTGGTGCTGGACTTCCCCGTGGACGAACTTCTCGACGCCTGCCTGGCGGAGAGCGTGCCGGTCATCTCGACGTTCTGGGGCGATCCCTCGGCTGTCGCCGGACGCGTGCACTCGGCCGGCGCCGTTCACCTCCACACCGTCGGTTCCGTCGCCGAGGCCGAAGCCGCTGTTGCCGCGGGTGTCGATGTGATCGTGGCCCAGGGGTGTGAGGCAGGCGGCCATGTGCGCGGGGAGACCACCACGATGGCGCTCGTGCCCGCAGTCGTGGACACCGTGCACCCGGTGCCCGTCATCGCGGCAGGCGGCATCGCCGACGGGCGCGGGCTCGCGGCCGTACTGGCTCTCGGGGCCCAGGCGGGATGGCTGGGCACCCGATTCCTGACGGCATGCGAGGCCGCCACGCACGAGGTCTACCGCCAAACCGTCATCCGGGCGGCGCCGCAGGAAGCCGTGCACACCCGGTGCTTCGACGGAGGCCGGCCAGGCGCACCGCATCGTGCACTGCGCAACTCCACGCTCAGCGCCTGGGAGGCCGCGGACCGTCCCGCCGCGCCGAATCGTCCCGGAGAAGGCACCGTGGTGGCCCGCGGCGCCGACGGACGGACTTGGCCGCGTTACGAGGTCATGGTGCCCGTGCCCGGCATGTCGGGCGACCTGGAGGCTCTCGCCCTCTACGCGGGCCAGACCGCCGGGCTTGTCCACGACGTCGTCCCGGCGGGCCGCATCGTGGCCGACATCGCCGCTCGTGCCGCGGCCCTCATGCGGACGCCGACACCCTGACGCTGTGTACGGCATCCGCACGGCCCCCGTGCACGGAAGTACTCCGGACTCAGACGACCCCCTGGGCGGTCATGGCCTCGGCGACACGGAGGAAGCCCGCGGCGTTGGCGCCGAGCACGTAGTCGTCGGCGTCACCGCCGTAGGTCTCCGCGGTGGCGCGACACTGCGCGTGCACCTGCCGCATGATGGTGGCGAGCTGGTCCTCGGTGCGTTCGAAGCTCCAGCTCTCGCGGGACGCGTTCTGCTGCATCTCGAGTGCGGAGGTCGCCACCCCGCCCGCATTGGCGGCCTTGCCCGGACCGAACAGGATCCGCGCGCCGCGGAAGATCTCGACCGCCTCGGGCGTGCACGGCATGTTCGCGCCCTCGGCCACGGCCAGCACACCGTTCTTCGTCAGCGCGGTGGCGTCCTGCTGGTGCAGCTCGTTCTGGGTCGCGCACGGCAGTGCGACCTCGCACGGCACGTCGAACACCGACCCCCGGGCGGAGAACCGGGCGGTCGTCTTCACCTCGGCGTAAGCGGAGATCCGCTCGCGGCGCACCTCCTTGATCTCCTTGAGCAGCTCCAGGTCGATGCCGTCCTCGTCGACCAGATAACCGGAGGAGTCGGAGCAGGCCACCACCCGTCCACCGAGGGCGTGGACCTTCTCGATGGCGTAGATGGCCACGTTGCCCGATCCGGAGACCACGGCCCGCCGTCCGTCGAAGTCCTGGCCGCGCGTGGCGAGCATCTCCTGGGCGAAGAACACCGCGCCGTAGCCGGTGGCCTCGGTACGGGCGTGCGAGCCGCCCCAGCCGACCGGCTTGCCGGTCAGCACACCGGACTCATGGCGGTTGGTGATCCGCTTGTACTGGCCGAAGAGGTAGCCGATCTCACGGCCGCCGACTCCGATGTCCCCGGCGGGCACATCCGTGTGCTCGCCCAGATGCCGGTACAGCTCCGTCATGAACGCCTGGCAGAAGCGCATGACCTCGCCGTCCGAGCGGCCCTTGGGATCGAAGTCCGAACCGCCCTTGCCGCCGCCGATCGCCATGCCGGTCAGCGCGTTCTTGAAGATCTGCTCGAAACCCAGGAACTTGACGATGCCGAGGTTGACACTGGGGTGGAACCGCAGGCCGCCCTTGTACGGGCCGAGGGCACTGTTGAACTCCACCCGAAAGCCTCGGTTGACCTGCACCGTTCCCTGGTCGTCCACCCACGGGACCCGGAACATCAGCTGCCGTTCGGGCTCGCAGAGCCGTTCCACGATCCTGGCGTGCAGATACTCCGGGTGGGCCTGGAGCACGGGTCCTATCGCCTGTAGGACTTCGTGGGCTGCCTGGTGGAACTCCGTTTCTGCGGGATCCCGGCGGTGGAGATTGCCGTAGACGGCCTCGAGGTAGGCGCTGACGTCCATGTGCGCTGTTCTCTCCGTTCGCATGCGAGCCGGCCGGGCGCCGGCACGAGCTGTGCCTCAGGCGCGGGAAGTGCGCCGACAGCGTACTTCAGCCGGTGTCGCCCTTCAGTGGGGAAGAGACCAGACCTGACTCCTCCGGCGTGCCGGGCCGGGCCGCCGACCACCCGATCAGGGCTCCGCGCAGTGCGCCCATGAGGCGGTCGCCATCGGCGGCGCCGTGGTAACTCCGGAGACATCGTCGCGGCCGACGGCGACGGCGTCATCGTCATCCCGCCGCACCGGGCCCAGGAAGCGCTGACGTCGGTGCGGGAGATCGTCGCCCGCGAGGCCGCACTGGACGCCGAAGTCGACGCGCTGCGGAACGCGGGCGTCCGATGACCGGCCTCAACCAGGCGGGAGACCGCCTCCGGGTCGCGGTCGCCGCCCCGCTGTCCGAGGAGAACCGCGCCCGCGTCAGGGAGCTGGAGCCGCGGATCGACCTCGTCGTCGACCACGAACTGCTGCCCCCGATGCGCTGGCCCGCCGACTTCGCGGGGGATCCGGCCTGGCGGCGCGGCCCCGCGCGGCAGCGCGCCTACGAGGAGGCCATCGACTCCGCCGACGCCCTGTACGGCATCCCCGATGTGGACCCGGCCGCCCTGGCGCGAGCCGTCCGGGCCAATCCGGGCCTGCGCTGGGTGCACACCATGGCCGCGGGCGGGGACAGCCAGGTCAAGGCCGCCGGGCTGCGTCCCGATGAACTCGACCGTGTCCTCTTCACCACCTCGGCCGGGGTCCACGGACGCCCGCTCGCGGAGTTCGCCGTCTTCGGCGTGCTCGCGGGGGCCAAGGACCTGCCGCGCCTCAGCCGCCGGCAGCGTGACCGGGAGTGGAGCGGCCGCTGGACGATGGGGCAGGTCAGCCGCCAGACCGTGCTCGTCCTCGGCCTCGGCGGGATCGGCCGGGCCGTCGCCGGGGCACTCCAGGCGCTGGGGAGCGACGGTCATCGGCACGAGCCGGAGAGACGTCGCCGTCCCCGGTGTCTCCGCCGTGATCCACCCCGACCGCATCACCGAGGTGGCACCGACCATGGACGCCGTCGCGAACACGCTCCCCGGCACCGAGGCGACCGAGCACCTCCTCGGCGAGCGGTTCTTCGCCGCCCCGCGGCCCGGGGCCTGCCTCGTCAACGTCGGCCGCGGCAGCGACGTCGACGAGGCCGCCCTGGCCCGGGCACTCGACTCCGGCTGGGTCGGCTTCGCGCCGCTGGACGTGTTCGAGACGGAGCCTCTGCCGGCCGACAGCCCGCTGTGGGACCACGAGCGGGTGCTGGTGAGCCCGCACACCGCCGCGCTCGACGCGGCGGAGGACCGCCTCATCGCCGAACTCTTCGCCGCCAACGCCACCCGGCTGCTCGACGGACACGAGCTGATCAACCGCGTCAACCCCATCGAGTTCTCCTGACCGGGAGGCCGTCCCGCGCCCGGCCTCCCCCGGACCCCGGCTCAGTCCGGCAGTCCCCACGGCTTCGCGTCGCCGACGGCCGGTACGTCGCGCGGCCGTAGCTCCGGGTGGCTGCCGCGCGGGGCGACGATGGCCGTCTCGTCCCGGCCGAGCGGGATCTCGATACGGCCGGGTCCCGTCTCCCGGTACCGCAGCCGCCGGCCGTGCTCGTCCCGTACGTCGATGGCGCCGGCGATGCCGTGCTGGAGCACCAGTGGCGCGCCCGCCTCGCTGTGGACCCGCACCCACCTGGTCCTGCCGTCGGCGCGGTCCGCGTCGACGAGGAACGCGCCCTGGGCGCGCAGGGCCTGGAACGAGACGTCGGGCCAGCGCCGTGAGACGGAGGGGAAGACCCGCACGACGCCGCCATGGCTCTGCATCCCCATGTCGAGGATCGACTGGGCCGTGGTCAGCGGGGACTCGATGCCCAGGTTGGTGTCCTCCGCGTACATGGTGTTCGCGGTCATGTAGCAGTCCATGTAGGACTCGTCGAAGAGGTTCCCGGTGAAGGTGGTGAGGAAGTCGAGGGCGTCCTCGGGGCGCCCCATCCGCGACGCCATGGAGGAGGCCGCCGCGTAGCTGTACCCGGCCCAGAGGCTGCGGTCCTGGGTCCAGTGGTCGAACGTGGTCCGCATGATGTCCCGGTCGGCCGGCCGGTCCCAGGTGAGCTCGTGCAGCGGGTACAGCCACAGCATGTGGGAGAAGTGGCGGTGGGAGTCGGCGAGTGGTACGCCGGCGCCGATCAGGACGCCGTCCGCGCCGCGCGGGTAGTCGACCAGACGCCGCAGGATCTCCCGCCAGCGCCCGGCGCGCGGGTTGTCGGTGCGGAGGATGCGCAGGCAGTCGAGGAGGGTGGCGCAGCCCCAACGGAGCAGGGAGAGGTCGTAGGTGCAGTCCACCGCGTCCGCGTACTCCGGGGACCGGGTGAGCGGCAGATGCAGCTTGCCGTCGCCGCCCTCGTAGAGGAAGTGGTCGTAGTAGTTCACCGCCTTGACCAGGATCGGGTAGAGGACGTCGCGCACGATGCGGATGTCCATGGTGTGGCGGTAGCTGAGCCAGACATTGTGCATGGCCCAGATGAGATTGCCGTTGTTGTCGGTCTTGGTGGAGGTGCCGGGGACGCCGACGGTGTGGGCGCCGGGGCGCAGCGTCCAGTCGGAGGGGTGGGACAGGGCGTAGATCTCTTCGTTCGGGATCTCGGGCGGGAGGGACAGCGGCAGGTTCTTCTCGAAACTCTTGAAGGTGGAGGTGACGGAGTCGAGTTCGAGGTGGTTGGAGCCCTGGATCAGCCAGGTGGCGATCTGGACGTTGAGGTTCCACCAGACCGCGGTCCAGCTGCCGCCGGTCTCCGGGTACCACGGCCCCCATTCGGACATCGAGGGCCCGTCGGCGCGGGTGGCGCAGGCCGCCTTGTAGAGCTGGATCCAGTAGAAGTGCTGAAGGCGCTTGTCGGGTACGGATAGCAGGCTGCGCTCGTAGAAGCGGTGCCACCAGCCGCGGTGCTCGCGCACCAGGTCGTCCGGGTCCTCGGCCAGGGTGCGGGCCACCTCGGCCACGGCGAGTTCGGTGGTCTTCGAGAGGTCGTCGGGGTGGCGGTAGACGATATGCGCGGCGAGCAGCCTGCCGGTGCCGACTCGGCGTTCCCGCCAGGCGGTGGTCCACCCGCCACCGGCGATCAACGGCTGTTCGACGTAGTGGGTGGCGCCCGTGGAGCCGGTGCGGGGGTCGGGGTTGCCGGTGTAGTCGGCGGGCTTGCCCTTCGTCCGGGGCGAGGTGGCGGACATCCATGTGAACGACCAGGCCGCGCTCTCCTCCCCCGCGCTGGGCCGGGTGGAGATCAGCAGCGCGGTACGGGCGTTGTGCACCAGCATCGAGAAGCGGACGCTGCCCCGGGTGGTGGTGACGGTGCCGCGCAGCTCGGCGTCCCAGATGTCGAGGGTCCAGTCGACATCGGTCACCTCGCCTGCCAGCGTGAGGTCGAAATGCCCTATGGGCAGCCGTGAGTAGCCGTATGTGGCGGCCCACTGGGGCCGCTGGTCCTGTACCTGATTGTGGCTGACCATCACCTTCAGGGAGTTGGCCGTGGCGCCCCGGTAGACGTTCACCCCGAGCAGACCGTTGGCCAGGAAGGGACCGTCCTTCCAGTCGCCGGGCATCCGCCGCCAGCGCGGCGCCGCGGCCCTGGCCAGCCGTTCGGCCAGGCTTCCCGACCCGCCGGGCCCCCGGGGCGCGGCCCAGGCGGTACCGGAACCGGTCAGCGGCCCTCCGGCACCGAGCGCGACCGCCGAGCCGGCTACGGCAGCCGAGCCGATCACTCCTCTTCGAGAGATCCCGTTCCCTGTTGTCGGGGTCACGTATGTGCCTCCCATATCCGGTGGTGAACTACCCGGCATGGTGCAGGCCGTACGAGGGCCAAGGGAAGACCTCCGACGTATCAGAATTCAGAAGAGCCCATATCCGCAGGTGAGTTGGACGACCCGGCAAACTTCACGGCGCTGGAGGTCATCAACCAACCGATGTATGCCCTTCTTCCTTGGCAAGTGCGGGCATCCACGCCCGCGTCATGTGGTGTCCAGGCCCCGTCAATTCCGCCTATGCGATACCTCCCTAGGGTTCAAGGCCGTGAGACCCCGCCGTCAGCCGACAGCGGGGAACGATCACGGCACTCCCTGGAGCCAGAGTGAAACGTCGCACCCTCCTGCGTGCCGCCGTCATCGGCGGCTCCTCGTCAGCGCTCGGCGGAACCCTGTGGCGCGGCGCCGCGTACGCGGCGCCGGCACAGCCGGGCGCCGGCCCGTACGGGGCACTCGGTTCGCCGGACGCCAACGGCGTACGGCTTCCCGCCGGGTTCACCAGCCGGGTGATCGCCCGTTCGCGGCAGACGGTCGCCGGCACCTCGTACACCTGGCACGACGCCCCGGACGGCGGGGCCTGTTACGCCGACGCCAGCGGCTGGATCTACGTCTCCAACTCGGAGATCAACCCATCGGGCGGGGCGAGCGCGGTGACGTTCTCCTCGGCAGGGGCGGTCACGGGCGCGTACCGCGTCCTCTCCGGTACCCGGCAGAACTGCGCCGGAGGCAAGACCCCGTGGAACACCTGGCTGTCCTGTGAGGAGGTCGACCGGGGCTATGTGTACGAGACCGATCCGTGGGGCGTGAAGGCCGCGGTGCGGCGCGACGCGATGGGCCGCTTCAAGCACGAGGCGGCGGCGGCCGATCCCGTCCGCCGGACCGTCTACATGACCGAGGACGTCACGGACGGGTGCTTCTACCGTTTCACGCCGACGACATGGGGTGACCTGTCCTCCGGGAGGCTGGAGGTCATGGTCGCCGGTTCCGGCACCAGTGGCCCCGTCACCTGGGCGGCCGTGCCGGACCCGACCGGCGCCACCGCCACCCGCAACCAGGTGGCCGGGGCCAAGCGGTTCAACGGTGGCGAAGGGTGCTACTACGCGAACGACACCTGCTGGTTCACCACCAAGGGCGACAACCGGGTGTGGAGTTACGACGCGGCCGCCCGGACGATCGAACTGGCCTATGACGATTCGCTGGTGACCGGCGGGACGGCGCCGCTGACCGGTGTGGACAACGTGACCGGCGCGTCCTCCGGCGATCTGTACGTGGCCGAGGACGGCGGGAACATGGAGATCTGCGTCATCACCCCGGACGATGTGGTGGCCCCGTTCCTGCGCGTCGATGGCCAGTCGGGCTCGGAGATCACCGGCCCGGCGTTCTCACCGGACGGCAGGCGACTGTACTTCTCCAGCCAGCGCGGCACCAGCGGCAGCTCGTCGGGCGGCATCACCTACGAGGTGACGGGGCCGTTCCGCGGCTGACGGCCCGCGGTGAACCGGAGCCGGGGCCGCCGCCGGTCAAAGGGTCCGGCGACGGCTCCGGCCCACTCCGCTCATCGAGCGGCCGCTGCCCCATCGCCCGTCACTGTGTGTCGGTCACGGTGACCGGGTCGTCGTTCCTGAGCTCTTGCGCAAGCTGTTTGACCTTGGCCTTGTCCCACTGGAGGTTGCCGCCGACGCTGCCGGAGATCGGCATGTTGATCGACTTGCCGTCGCTGCCGGTGACGTCCTGCATGGCGAAGAACATCTTGGCCAGGTAGTAGGGGTTCATGTCCTTGTCGACGATGAGGGTGTCGAGTCCGGCGCCCATGGTGGGGTAGAGCTTGAAGGGGTTCAGGAGCGTGCCGGGCGTCGCGGTCTGGTCGGCCAGCGCGGAGAGGAACTTCTGCTGGTTCTTGGTGCGCTCCAGGTCGCTGGTGGCGAACGCGTGCCGGGTGCGGACGAACGCGAGTGCCTGCCGACCGTTCAGCGTCTGCTCGCCCGCTTCGAAGTCGGCGCCGGACCACTTGTCCTTGAAGCCCTTGTCGAGGGTCATGTCGACGCCGCCGATGGAGTCCACGATGTTGGCGAAACCGGAGAACCCGACCTCCGCGTAGTGGTCGATGTGCAGGCCGGTGTTGTACTCGACGGTGCGGACCAGCAGCTGTGGGCCGTCGATGGAGTACGCGGCGTTCAGCTTGTTGTCGCCCAGCGGGCCCTTGAGGTTCCCGGACTCGGAGCCGCGGAACTTCGGGATGGACACGTTCGAGTCGCGCGGCAGCGATATGAGTGTCGGGCCGGACGCGCCGTCGTGCAGGATCATCATCGAGTCCGTGCGCTTGCCGTCGGCGGAGCCCGTGTGCAGATCCTTCTTCTGCTGGTCGGACATGCCCTCGCGGCTGTCGGATCCCACGATCAGATAGTTGGTGCCCTCCCCCGTGCCGGGGCGGTCGACCACCTTGCTGAGGTCGACTTCCTTGCGCAGCCGGGAGTCGGCCCAGAAGTACGTTGCCACCGAGACGACCAGCAGAACCAGGACCAGGGCGACCAGGACGCGTATGACCGTCCTGCCACGGCGGCGGTGCGGCCTGCCGCGGTGCCCGCCACCGTGCTCCTCGTACGGGAAGTCATCCGGTGGGTACGGGCCGTCGGCGCCCGGCGCGGTGTTTCCCCATCCAGCGGGGCGCGCATAGTCGGGGTTTCTGCTGTCTGTCCTTGGGTGCATGCCCGACAGTGTGCATTCCTCACCCGACTGAAACGCAAATGGCGGAGGGCATGCGCCTCGGAGTGTTTCCAATTCGATACACAACTAGGGCGGGCAGCGAAAAGCGCACAGCCGATATTTCCCATCAGCTGTGACTGTGAATGTGAAGGCCTTGCGACCATTCTGCATTTCGGACATTATCTAGGTGCGCTCTCGGTGGGCCTCCAGCTCTCGTGTGCTGACGTTCCGGGATTTGCCGCATGCGGCTGGGGCATGGCTCTACACACCACTCCACAGCGGTGCTGACGGCTCCATTACCTACAGCGCCGGGGGCGCGGATCGTGTTACTCAGCCACGCTCGGACGGGGGTGCACCGGGTGAGAATGGCCCAGGAGTAACACGCGTTTACGGTACGGCGCTGTAAGTACTGCCGATTGTCATCGGCGCGCGCCCTCCCTGGTCGATCTCCGGTCCCCCCCCCGGGTTCAGGGACAGCAGGGCGCGTGGCGCGGGCGGGTACTCGCTATCCGCCCGCGCCCTCCTCCAGCCCCCTGCCGACCCCCGGCGCCGACGTCGTCCGCACGGGGCATCGCCGCTGGTAGCCGCATGGTCCGCCCCAACACGACGGCGGCCGGCACCCCTCGGCACGAGGAGGGGTACCGGCCGCCGAGCCTGCGGAGTCAGAGCCGTCGCACCCAGGCCGCCGCACCGTGGCCGATCGCCAGGTAAATCACCGCGGGCAGTGCGTAGTTGAAGAAGACCCGCACCGATTCCGTGTCCATCGTGAAGATGTCCTGCGACCAGCCGGCGAGCCAGTCCGCTACACCGTGCACGAAGTCGACGAAGACATTCGCCTGATTCGCGTCGAGCATGTACAGCAGGATCCACAACGCCAGAAAACCCGCGGCAATGTCTGCGACGGTGTGAATGACCAGCGCTGTCCTGTCTGCACCCAGACCCCCTCGATTGCCCGCCCGGCGCTGATTGGCGGGAGCGGGATAGCCGACCGGGTCGGCATGGTATGGACGATTTCCATCGGTGTTGTACTGACTGTTATCCGCTATGCGGTCATGGGGGTAACTCATGGGGCTCCCCCTTGCCGGGACAGCCCAACCGAAACCTTCTTCACACTCGTTTCACACCGGTGTTCCCGGGGTGTTATGAATTCTGCCGATAACCGGTCCCGACCGCGGCAATTTGATGTGGCGTCAGTTCTCTTGCAGCGGTGTGGATGGCATGGTCGGGTGTGTGGAGCTACGTCATCTTTCCGGATTCGTCGCCGTCGCCGAGGAACTGCACTTCGGGCGGGCAGCCGACCGGCTGCACATCGCCCAGTCGCCGCTCAGCCAGCAGATCCGGCTGCTGGAGCGGGACCTCGGGGTCAGGCTGTTCGACCGTACGACCCGGTCCGTGCAGCTCACCGCCGCCGGGCGGGCGCTGCTGAAGCCCGCCCGGCGGCTGCTGGCCGAGGCCTCGGCCGCGCGACGGACCGTGCAGGCGGCGCATCTGGGCGAGGTCGGCCGCGTCACGCTCGGCTTCGCGGGCGCCAGCAGCTACTCCGCCCTGCCGGTGCTGACGCGTGCCGTCACCTCCGAACACCCTGGTATCGAGTTGGTGCTGGAAGGCCAGACCTATGCCGGCGAGGCGCTGGGACGGATCGCCGAGGGGTCGCTGGACCTCGGCTTCGTGGCGCTGCCCGTACGGCGCGGGATCGGCGCGCGGGTCGTCCGCATGGAGCGGCTTCAGCTGGCGCTGCCGGACAGCCATCCGCTCGCGGACCGTGCCGAGGTGGCCTTCGCCGAGCTGGCGCGGGAGCCGTTCGTGACGTTCCCGCTCTCCCGCGGCTCCGCGGTGCGGGAGGCGATGATGCAGGCCTGCCACGAGGCGGGGTTCGCGCCGCGGATCGCTCAGGAGGCACCCGATTCGTACACCATGCTCGCCCTGGTCGGCGCGGGTGTCGGCCTCGCGGTGGTCGTGGAGTCGGCGCGCAACATCCAACTGGGACATGTCGTCTTCCGTCCCCTGGCCGGGGACGATGTGCCGGTGCTGCCGATCGCGCTGGGCTGGCGCTCGGGCAACCAGTCCGCCGCGCTGGCGGCGGTGCTGCGCGTCGCCGACCGGGTCCTGCCCACCCCGGCGGACTTCCACGGATAGCGGCGATCGCCCGTCGATTGTGACGGATGACGTCTCACCGATGGGCGTAATTGGTCTTGGACACCTCTGAAACGGCGGGTGCACAGTGATGCCCATCTCGCGATGGGGCGCCGAGCGGCCGCACCGCTCTCCTCCACCCGCTCTCGTGGCGAGATCTGCCGCTACGAGAGGACGCTCGTCATGCAGCACATCACTCCCGCCGATCGGCCACCCACGGCCCGCGACGCCAGGCGCGCCGGGATCACCGCCTTCGTCGGCACCACCATCGAGTGGTTCGACTTCTACATCTACGGCTCCGCCTCCGCGCTCGTCCTCGGCAAGGTCTTCTTCGCCGACATCCCGCCCGCGGTCGGCACACTGGCCGCGTTCGCCACCTTCTGGGTCGGGTTCCTCGCCCGCCCCCTCGGCGGCCTGATATTCGGCCACTACGGCGACCGCCACGGCCGCAAGAAGGCCCTGATCACCACGCTCGTCATGATGGGCACGGCCACCTTCTGCGTCGGACTGCTGCCCGGATACGCGCAGATCGGCGCCGCCGCCCCGGTCCTCCTCGTCCTGCTGCGCATGGTCCAGGGCGTCGCGATGGGCGGGGAGTGGGGCGGCGCGGTGCTCATCGCCACCGAGTACGCCCCGCCGAAGCGGAAGCTGCTCTACGGGGCCTTCGCCCAGCAGGGTTCCCCGGTCGGCTACCTCCTCGCGACGCTCGCCTTTCTCGCCATCGCCAGGCTTCCGGACGCCGCCTTCGAATCCTGCGGCTGGCGTGTCCCCTTCCTCGCCTCCGCCGTCCTCGTGGCCATCGGCCTGGTCATCCGGCTGCGGCTGGCGGAGACCCCCGAGATGCTGGCCGTCCTGGAACGCGGGCAGACCGCCAGGCTGCCCATCAAGGTGGTGCTCACCCGCTATCCGCTGCTCGTCGCCCTGGGCGTGCTCGCGGGCACGGCCGGCGTCGCGATCACCTACATCAAGACGACCTTCGCGCTCTCCTGGGCCACCTCCGACATCGGCTTCGACCGCACCACCTTTCTGACCGTCATCTCCCTCGCCCTCGTGGTGCAGGTCGTGGTCCAGCCCTTCGGCGCCGTCCTCGCCGGGAAGTGGCCGGTGAAGAAGGCCGTGCTGTGGATGCTCGTGCCCGAGTTCGTCGTCCTGCCGCTGATGTTCGTGCTCTGCGCCACCGGCAACTTCTGGCTGGCCGTCCTCGGGATGGGGCTGGCGACCTTCCCGCACGCCATGTACTACGCGGCCCTGGCGGGCATCCTCGCCCGTGTGTTCCCCGTCGAGGTCCGCTACACCGGAATGTCCCTGTCGTACCAGCTGTGCACCACGCTCTTCGCCGGGACCGCACCGATCGCCGCCCAGTACCTGCTCACCGCCTCCGGCTCGATCTGGCCGGTCGTCGGTCTCGGCCTCGGCTACACCGCCGTGACCCTCCTCGGCGTGCTGCCCCTGCTGGCCCGCACCGGTGAACCTTCCCCGGCCGTCGCCGCCCGCGCCGCCACACCTGTCTGAGCCGCCTCTCACCCGACACAGGAGACCCATCTGTGAACTACGCCGATCAGGACCCCGCCCTGCGCCCGCTGCTCGACCGGATCCTGTCCGCCGAGGACCGCGCCCGAGTGGAGCCGCTGCTCACCGAGCTCGGCGAGCTCGCCGCCGGTGAGCTGGACCGGCAGGCCGCGCTCGCCGACGCCAACCCGCCGAAGCTGCGCCAGTACGCCCCCGACGGCGAACGCGTCGACGAGATCGAGTACCACCCGGCGCACGACCGGGTGGCCTCGATCGCGTACGAGCGGTTCGGCCTCGCCGCGATGTCGCACCGCCCCGGCGTCCACGGCTGGCCCACCCCGGTCCCGCATCCGGTCAAGTACGCCCTTTCCTATCTGTACGTGCAGTCGGAGTTCGGCATGGCGTGCCCGCTGTCGATGACCGACTCCGCCGCCCGTGTGCTGCGCCTGTTCGACCCGGAACGGTACGCCGGCGAGATCGCCGCGCTGTCCTCCACCGACCCTGAACTCCGCGCCACCGGGGCGATGTTCATGACGGAGCGGCAGGGCGGTACGGACGTCGGCCTGACCCGGACCCTCGCCACCGACCACGGCACCCACTGGACCCTCACGGGCGAGAAGTGGTTCGCCTCCAACCCGGCCGCCGATGTGATCCTCACGCTCGCGCGCGTCCCCGGGCAGGGCGCGGGCACGCGCGGGCTCGGCATGTTCCTCGTCCCGCGGCTGCGCCCGGACGGCAGCCGCAACGCCATCCGTATCGACCGTCTGAAGGACAAGCTCGGCTCGAGGTCCATCGCGAGCGCCGAGGTCTCCCTCGAGGAGGCGTATGCCACCCCGGTCGGCGAACTCACCTGCGGATTCCGCCAGATGGCCGAGATGGTCAATGTCTCCCGGCTCTCCAACGCCATGCGTGCCACCGCTCTGATGCGACGCGCCGTCCGCGAGTCCATCGACCACACCCGCGTCCGCGAGGTGTTCGGCAAGCCGCTGTTCGAGCAGCCCCTGATGCGCGCCACCCTGCTGCCGATGGTCGTCGACGCGGAGGCCGCGCTCGGCCTCGTGCTCGAGGCGGCCGCCCGTCTGACCGAGGCCGACAACGGGTCCACCGCCGCCCGGGACCTGATCCGCGTCCTCACCCCACTCGCCAAGTACTCCCTGTGCAAGCGCGCCCGCACCGTCACCGGCGAGGCGATGGAGATCCGCGGCGGCAACGGCTACATCGAGGACTGGGTCAACCCGCGCTTGCTGCGCGACGCCCACCTCGGCTCCATCTGGGAGGGGGCGTCGAACGTGATCGCGCTCGATGTGCTGCGCTGCATGCGCCGCCGGGGTGCCCACCACACCCTCGCCGACACCTACGGGACGGACCGCTTCGCGGGCCGCCTCGCCGACCGCTGGAAGGCGCTGCGCGAGAAGGGGGACCGGCTGCTGGAGCTCCCCGGGGAGGAAGCGGAGATGAGGATCGGCCGGTACGCCGAGGAACTCGCCCGTACCGTCATGGCCACGCTCCTCTTCGAGCAGGCCGAGTACGAGGCCGAGGCGACCGGAAACGGCCGAAAGCTCCTGGTCGCCCACGCCTGTCTCGCCCTGCTGGACGACCCGGACGCCCTCCCCCGCACCGCGCTGGACCACCTCGCCGAAGTCGCCGACGGCGGCCGGGTGCCCCTCGCCGTGGTCCCCGCGCCCGGCGCCGGGTACGAGGCGACGGAGGCCGCCCGTGTCTGAGCAGCCCGTGCCCGCCCCGCTCGCCGGGATCAAGGTCGTCGATCTGTCGAAGATCCTGGCCGGACCGTATGTGACGATGTCGCTCGCCGACCTCGGTGCCGACGTCATCAAGGTCGAACACCCCGACGGCGGCGATCCCACGCGCGGCTGGGGCCCGCCCTTCAACGGCCCCGACGCGACGTACTACTTGGCCGCCAACCGCGGCAAGCGCTCGGTGACGCTGGACCTGAAGTCGCCCCTGGGCCAGGAGGCCGTCCACCGGCTGCTGGCGACCGCCGACGTGGTCGTGGAGAACTTCCGCCCCGGCAGTTCCCTCGCGCGCGTCTTCGACTACGAGGACCTGTCCGCCCGCTACCCGCGCCTGGTGCTGCTGCACATCTCGGCGTTCGGCGACCACGGACCGCTGCGCGACGAACCCGGCTACGACATGATCGCGCAGGCGTCGGCCGGTCTGATGTCGCTCACGGGCGAGCCGGACGGCCCGCCCGTCAAGGCCGGATACGCGATGGGGGACCTGTCCGCCGCCCTCTTCGGCCTCATCGGGGTGACCTCCGCGCTCGTCGAACGGGAGCGCACCGGACACGGGCAGTACGTCACCACCTCGCTGTACGAGTCCCAGCTGGCCCTGCACATCAACTGGGCCACCGGCTACTTCGCGACCGGGGAACGCCCCGGGCGCCTGGGCTCCGGCCATCCGAGCCTGGTCCCGTACCAGGCCTACCCGGCCGCCGACGGACACTTCGTGATCGCGGTCGGCAACGACGCGTTGTTCCGCCGGCTGTGCGCGGCGCTCCGCAACCCGCAATGGGCGGACGACCCGCGGTTCGCCACCAACCGCGACCGAGTGGCGAACCGCACCGCCCTCAACGCCAAGCTCCAGGCCGTCCTGGTCGACGACACCGTGGCCCACTGGTGCGCCCTGCTGGGGAGCGAGGGCATCCCGGTCACCCCCATCCGCCATCTCGACGAGGTCTACGACTGCCCACAGACCGAGGCGCTGGGCATGCTCCGGCACGTCGACCACCCCGCCATCGGACCGCTGCGGCAGATCGCCTTCCCCGTCACCTTCCGCGGCGAGCGCCCACCGATGCGCACCGCCCCGCCCACACTCGGCCAGCACAGCCGCGACGTACTCGCCGAACTCGGCTACGGCGAGGCCGAGATCGCCCGCCTGCTCGACCACCCGACCCCGCACGCACACCCGCGCCCACACCAGCGAGGAGCCTGACCATGGCGTCCACCACGCTCGGCCCGATCGACCCGGTCGACCCGCTCGGCCTGGAGTCCCTGCTCACCGACACGGAGCGGGCCGTCCGCGACACCGTCCGCCACTACCTGGCCGACAAGGTGGAACCGCATATCGCCGGATGGTTCGAACAGGGCGAGCTCCCCACCCTGGCCGACCTCGCCCGCGATTTCGGAGAGCTGGGCCTGCTCGGCATGCATCTCGACGGCTACGGCTGTGCGGGCATGTCCGCCCTGGCGTACGGGGTGGCCTGCCGTGAGCTGGAGGCGTGCGACTCGGGCCTGCGTTCCTTCGTCTCCGTACAGGGCTCCCTGGCCATGTTCGCGATCCACCGCTTCGGCTCCGAGGAACAGAAGGACCAGTGGCTGCCGCGTATGGCGGCGGGCCAGGCCATCGGCTGCTTCGGCCTGACCGAACCCGACCACGGCTCGGACCCCTCGTCGATGCGCACGCGCGCCCGGCGCGAGGGTGGCGACTGGATCCTCGACGGCCGCAAGACATGGATCACCAATGGCTCGGTGGCGGCGGTCGCCGTCGTCTGGGCGCGCACCGACGACGGCATCCGCGGCTTCGTCGTACCCACGGACACCCCCGGCTTCTGCGCACCCGAGATCAAGCACAAGATGTCCCTGCGGGCCAGTGTCACCAGCGAACTCGTCCTGGACTCCGTCCGGTTGCCCGCATCCGCGGCGCTGCCCCGGGCCCAGGGCGTCTCCGCCCCGCTCACCTGCCTGAACGAGGCGCGCTACGGCATCGTCTGGGGCGTCACCGGCGCGGCCCGCTCGGCCTGGCGCACAGCCGCCGACTACGCGGCCCGGCGCGAGCAGTTCGGCAAGCCCCTGGCGGCCTTCCAGCTCACCCAGCAGAAGCTGGTCGACATGGCCCTGGAACTGCACAAGGCGACGATGACCGCGATGCGGCTGGCGGACCTCAAGGATTCCGCAGACGGTGTCCACCCGGCGCAGATCAGCCTCGGCAAGCTCAACAACGTACGGGAAGCACTCGAGATCTGCCGCACGGCCAGGACGATCCTGGGCGCCAACGGCATCTCCCTCGAATTCCCGGTCATCCGCCACATGAACAACCTGGAGTCCGTCCTCACCTACGAGGGCACATCCGAGATGCACACCCTCGCACTCGGCCAGGCCCTGACCGGGCACACGGCCTTCCGCTGACCCGGACGGACTCCGGGAGCCGCCGTTCTGGAGCTCCCATCCCCGGCCCGCGCCTAGGCCCGCTGGGTGAACCGCACCCGCAGCGAGCCCGGGCCCCGGGTGAACACCCCTGTCTCGGTGGGGGCCTCACCATCGGCGAAGGCCATCGTCGGGAAGGCGTCCAGCAGGTGGTTGACGCCCACCTCCACCTCGGTCTTCGCCAGCAGCGCCCCCACGCAGAAGTGCCGCCCGAGCGCGAAAGCCAGATGGTCCGCGGCGGCCGAGAAGGCGCTGCCGGTCGTCAGGTCCTCGCGGAAGATGTTGAACGTGTCGGGATCGGCGTAACGGCCCTCGTCACGGTTGGCCGCCCCGATCAGACAGGTGACGGTGGCACCCGCCGGAATCGTGCCACCGCTCACCTCCACGTCCTCGCGCGGCTGACGGAAGATCATGTGCACCGGAGGCGTGAAGCGCAGCGTCTCGGCGAAGGCCGCCGGGATGAGCGTACGGTCCTCGCGCACGGCCGCCAGTTGCTCCGGATGGGCCAGCAGATTACGGAAGAGACCGGCGATGGCCTTGTCCGTCGTCTCCCCGCCCGCCGCGAGGAGCAGGCTGACGAACGCCTTGATGTCCTCGTCGCTCATCCGCGTGCCGTCGATCTCGGCGGTGCACAGGACGGAGAGCAGCTCGTCACCCGGGTGGCTGCGCCGGTCCCGGATGATCGGGATCATGTAGGCGGCGAGTTCGTCCCGGGTGCGCAGCCCCGCCGCCGCGACCTCGGGGTCCTGGCTCAGATTGCCCAGGAAGTCGACCATCGAGGTGTACCAGACGTGGAACCGGCCGTGGTCCGCCCGGTCCAGCCCGAGCATGTCGACGATCACGTTGATCGGAAAGCGGGTCGCGTACTGTCCCACCAGATCGGCTTCCGGCGCGTCCCGGAAGGCATCGATGAGGTCCCGGGAGTTGCGCTCGATGACGGGCAGGAACTTCTCCCGTAAGTCCTTCCCGCGGAAGGCGGGCGCCACCAGCGCGCGACGCACGGAGTGCTCACGCCCGTCCATCTGAAGAATGGTCCGGCCGTGCACCGGCTCGATCTGCCAGTCGTAGTTGTGGCTGGTGAACACCGGGTCCTTGAAGGCCCGGGCGACATCCTCATAGCGGGAGATGATGTAGCCGTCGGTCGTGTGGTGGTGGATCAGTGGAAAGTCCTCGCGCATGGTCCGGTAGGCGGGGTACGGGTCCGCCGCGAACTCCGGGGAGAGGATGTCGGGCGCCGCGGAGGGGGTGGTCGTCATGAGAGAGCGCTTCCTGGGCGAGCGGCGGCGGTCACCGGCCGTACGCACCCATGGCGCACGGCACGGGACATCACGACAGGTCACGACGACGGCCCCGCTCATGCCACATGATGGGACGTCAGGTCGTGGCCAAGGCTAGACGCAGCGGAACCGGCGGGTCCAGATCCACTCCCGGCCGCCCCCGGGCGCCACGCTGAAGTCACCACGATCACAGCGGCGAGGACCGCCTCGGCGGTGTTGAGCGCGCGGAAGACCAGTCGGCCGATGCCCAGGCCCAGACGAGTGGCTTCCGCGTCTTGTTCGACATCTGCTCGAAGCGCGCGGAATCTGAGGGGCGTCTCCAGCAGGGAGATGCCCACCACCATGCCCAACCAGGTGAAGGCGGTCGCGGCCGTCAGCGCGGCCAGGTTGTGGTTCATCACGAGCCCTCCGTGTTCTCGGCCGGCGGTTCCACGAAGCGGTCACGCTCGCTCGGCGTGGTCCCATAGCTCCCGCAGTGCGGCATTGGTTCGTTCGGGCTGCTGCGTGTGTGGGTAGTAGCCGGGGACGATCAGGTGGTCGGCTCCGATCGCCGCCGCGACATGGTCGGCGCAGGCGATCAGCGGCTCGCCGGCGTCGGCTCCGGTGTCGCCATGCCGACCGATGCGGTAGCCGCGCTCAGGAACTCCTGGGCGTGAGGTCTTCGGGCAGCGCGGCGGTGGCCGCGCGGGCCCGCGCCAGCGCCTCGGCGACGACCGGGTGACGTTCGGCGGGCCGCAGCGCGCCGGGCTGAATCAGGGTGAGCGAGTGGACCAGGTCGGGACGGCGTACGGCGGCGGCCATCGCGCTGACGCCGCCGTACGCGTGTCCGACCAGATGGGCCCCGGTACCGAGGAGCCCGACGATGTCCTCGGCATCGATCGACCAGTCGCTGCGCGCGATGTCCGGGCTGCGCCCGTAACCTCTGCGGTCCATCACCAGCAGCCGGTGCCGGTCGGCCAGCGGGCGCTGCGCCGCGAAGCCGTATTGCTCGTCGTCACCCCAGGTGAGAATCCCGTGGACCAGGACGACGGATGGGAGGCCCGCTCCACCGTCCTCCCACACGGTGACGTGTACCGGTCCGGCTGTCTCCGAGTGCTGGTGGGCGGACGTGCCGGTCATCGGTCCCCTCCCGGTCTCGTCGCCGCGCCTCGTCACCGCGTGGCCCGCCGACAGTCTGCCCTGCCGTCCACGGCGCGTCGGCACCGGGCAGCGGGGCACGGGGATCTCCCGCGGCTTCGAAGACATGCAGAAGGCGTTCATCCGGGCGGGCGAGGCGCGGCAAGCGCATCGTGATGCTCCAGGCCACCTGGTTCGGCTGACAGTCACCGCCGCGCGCGACAGCGAGTCTGCGCCTCCGCGCGTGGCTTTCCCACAGCACCGCGCTGAGGGTCTGCGCGACGAATTTCGCTTCCCGGTGCGCCCCGACCGCGGCCAGGCCGCCCGGAGGCCGCTAGTCCAGCGGGCAGCTCGTGAGCAGTGTCGCGGGGTCCGCGTCGGCCGGGCGCCGGACCGTGTGGTCCGCCGGGGGGCGGCCCTTTCCGGCCAGCCACCGTTCCAGTGCCTCGAAGGCGGAGCGGTGGCAGGGGACCATCGGGCGCAGCTTGTCGGGGAAGGTGTCGACGAGGGAGTCGACGTGCGTGCCGTCCTCGACGCGGTAGTAGCGCAGCAGCGCGCCCCGACCGGCCTGGCGCACCATGCGGGCGTAGACGTCCGAGTCCCTGCCGATGGGCAGCAACGCGTCGGGCGGCCGGGTGGCGTAGTCGTAGTCGGCGTCACAGCCGGGGGTGCCCGGGGCGCAGTAGGGGGTGCCCGCCTCGGTCGCTCCGTCGAAGTCCGGGTCGGCTTCCTCGCGGTAGATGCGACGAGCATCGCACGCACCCTTGACCGGCAGAGCTCCCGCACCCACACGTGGCGGACGCCGTCGACCGTCTCCCGCCGTGGCCACTTCTCCCGGCGGGTGTGCATGCGGGTGGTGCGGACCAGCGGCGGCCGCCCATAGGACACGGAGCCGCAGCCTCAGCCGTCCTGAGCCGCCGGTCCACGCTCGCCGCGGCGGGGATCGCAGCCGTGAGCGCTCTCGGCGTGGATGGCGCGGAGGCGCGGTCGAGGCACCCGAGTACGTCCAGCCGCTCGAGCCTCGCACCGCCGGAGCTCTTCGCACTGCTCCACTCCGTGGTCCACGCGCTGCGCTGAGCCTGAAATCTCGCCCCCACTCACGGGGCGGCGTGCAGCGGCGCGGCCCATTCCACGACGGTGCCGCTCGGCTCGTTCGGGCGGAGGGAGAAGGAGCCGCCCAGTTCCTCGGCGCGTTGCTGGAGGTTGGCCAGGCCGCCCCGGCGAATAACCGCTGGATGACGAGGTCGTGCAGATCGCGGGCAATCCGGTCACGGTCGTTGAGGACCAGCATGCGATCGGCGTCCTGCCGGTGCTCGGCGACCTCGAGCGCCAGCGCCGCCTGATTGCCGTACCCGATCACCATGTCGATGACGGCGTCGGTGAAGACCGGCCCGCCCGGCACATTGGCCACCTGCAACACGCCCCGCACATGGTCGCGGGTGCCGAGGGGGACGAGGAACGCGGGGCCCAGCTCCACGACGGCGGCGCTGCCACCGGTGGCGCGCGGATCGGCACTGACCGCGTCGCTGGTGATGGTCTCCCCGGAGGCGAAGACCTTCGCGGCCAGCGTGGCGGCACCCAGGACCAGACCGCGCGCATCCTCCGCGCGCGGTCCGGAGGCGGCCTCGATGACCAGCTCGCCGCTGTCGCCGACCGGGATGGCCAGGGTGACCAGGTCCGCGCCGGCCATCTCCCGCAGGGTGGCGGTGAAGGACTCCAAGACCGCGGCGGGTTCGGTCCCGGACAGCAGACTGCGGGTCAGCTCGTTGCTCGCCGCCAGCCACCGCTGCCGACGGCGGGCGTCGTCGTACAGCCGAGCGTTGTCGATCGCCACACCGGCCGCCGCGGCCAGGGTGCGCAGCACCGCCTCGTCGTCGGCGTCGAACTCCGTGGCGCCCTGCTTGTCGGTCAGGTACAGGTTCCCGAAGACCTGCTCGCGCACCTTGATCGGGGTGCCGAGGAAGCTGGTCATCGGCGGGTGCCCGGACGGGAAACCCACGGAGGAGGGATGCCGCGCCAGGTTGGCCAGGCGCAGCGGCTCCGGGTGGCGGATCAGCAGCCCCAAGATGCCCTCACCGCGCGGGTAGTGACCGATTCCCGCGATGGTCTCCTCGTCGATGCCGACGGTGAGGAACTGCTTGATCGTGCCTTCCTCGCCCAGCACCCCGAGCGCCCCGTACTCCGCGTCGACCAGGCTGACGGCCGACTCCACGATGCGCTGTAGCACCACCTCCAGCTCCAAGTCGGAGCCGATCACGAGCACGGCGTCCAGCAGCGTGTGGATGCGGTCGCGTGCCGACCGCACCTGCGCCACCTGCTGTTGCAGACCCTCCAGCAGCTCATCCAGCCGCAACTGGGGCAAGACCCCGGACACCGGGGTGTCGCGGGGCTCATGGCCGCACTCGTCCACCACAGTTGCTCCCCTTTTCCCTCACGCCGACCTCACCAGAATGCCCGACGCGTGGACGCGGATCGACGGCGCCCCGGGGAGCGGTTCGGCGGCGGCGCGCGGGCGGTCCCGGCGCCCGGCGCGTGCCGTCGGCCGGTCGAGGGTGCCACGCGGAGGGAGGGAAGGAACCGTCAGGCCATCGTGTGGCTCTCTTTTCCCGCTCAGTGCGCCTGGGGTGCGGGAGTCCGCCGGGTGCCCGCGTGGCGCACGCCCGTGCCGGTGAAGGTGAGAGCCGCGGCCGCCACCACCGCGAGGAGGACCAGGCCGAGGGCGTACGAGCCGTACGCGCCGTACAGCGAGCCCATCACCAGTGGTGGGACGAAGCCTCCGAGGCCACCCGCGGCGCCGACGACGCCGGTGACCGGGCCGACCTTGTCCGCCGGGGCCAGCAGAGCGACCAGGGCGAAGACGGCGCCACTGCCCGCGCCGAGCGCGGCGGCCATCGCCAGGAACGTGATCGTCGCCACCGGCGCCAGGGACGGTGTGAACGACTGGGTGAAGGCCGCGACGAGGACCACGGCCAGCGTCGCGTCGAGCACCCGCACCGGGCCGATGCGGTCCGACAGCCAGCCGCCGATCGGGCGCATCACGACCGCCAGCAGCACGAAGCCGGCCATGCGGTTCGCCGCGCCCGTCTGGGTCAGTCCGTAGCCGGTCTTCAGGTAGGTGGGCAGGTAGACGGAGAAGGCGACGTAGCCGCCGAAAGCCACCGCGTACAGGGCGGATGCCTGCCAGGTGATGCCGAGCCCGAGGGTGGCGGCGAGGCGGCGGCCCAGCGATTCGGTGGGCACCGTACGGCCGGGCGCATCGCGCAGCGCCAGGGCGGCCACCGCCCCGAGTACGAACCGCGGGGCTGCCCACGCGGCGCGTCGTTCTCCTGGTACACCTACTCGCCCAGCCGGGTCCGCTACCCGTATGTGCGGGGTGCGCTGCTGAAGCCGTGGCGCGCGGCGCGCCGCCGCCTCGGCAACCCGGTGGCGGCCTGGGATCAGCGCCACGGCCGCGCACAACGTCTTCGGGCCCGGCTACAACTACCGCGAGACCGTCTCGGTCTGGTTCCGCGGCGTCTTCGACCTCCACCCGCACCCCGAGGCGATCGCCGGGGCGCCGCTCCTGTTCCAGCTGCACGTCCTGAGCGCGTGCCTGCTCTTCGCGGCCTGGCCGTTCACCCGCCTGGTCCACGTCTGGAGCGCCCCGATCGGCTGTCTCATCCGCCCCTACCTGGTCTACCGACGCCGCGCGGCCACTCCGGCACCAGTGGTGCGCACCGGCTCGGCTCCCGCATCGCGTACCAGGCGCGCCGCATGAGTCGGGCCCGCCCCGGACGGGCGGATCGGCGCACCGGTTGGCTGCTGACCCTGACCGGGGCCGTCGGCTGGCTCGCCTCCTTCCAACTCACGGTGGATGACTGGCGGCTGCTGAAGGACCCGGCGTATCAGCCGCCGTGCGACATCAGCCCGATCGTCAGCTGCGGCGGCGTCATGTCCAGTCCGGAGGGCAGCGCCTTCGGATTCCCCAACATGCTGCTCGGCCTCGGCGCCTTCGCCGCGGTCGCCGTCCTCGGACTGGCCGTGCTCACCGGAGCCCGTCTGCACCGGATGCTGTGGCTGGCGCTGAACGCCGGTGCCCTCGCCGGTGCGGTGTTCGTGCACTGGCTGATCTACCAGTCGCTGTTCGGGCTCGGCAGGCTCTGCCCCTACTGCGCCGTGGTCCGGGCCGTCACCATCGCCCTGTTCTGGTACGTCACGCTGCACAACCTCGACCGGGGAGCCATCCCCGTACCGGCGGCCGGCCGGGGCGCCCTCTCGATCTGGTCCTGGAAACGCACTGGATACTTCTCGCCGGCTGGTACGGCGTGATCGCTGTCCTGGTCCTCATCCGCTTCTGGTCCTACTGGAGCAGCTTGCTGTAAACGGGCCGGGCCCCACGGACCGGCTGGTCCGTGGGGCCTGCTTCCTGCTGCCCGGCGGCCGGGCGTCACAGCCCTCGGCGTGGGCCAGCCACAGGTCGGGGCCGAAGACCTCGTAGCGGATGCGGCGTGCGGGGACACCCGCCTGGAGCAGTTGGGCGCGGACGGCGCGCATGAAGGGGAGTGCACCGCACAGGTACACATCGGCGTCGGCGGGCAGGTCCAGTCCGTCGAGGTCCATCAGGCCCGTGCGCGCACCGGCTTCCTCGGCCGCGTCCTGTTCGTACCAGAACTCCGCTCGCGCCTCGGGCAGCTGGGCCACGAGACGGCGGGTGTCGGCCCGCAGGGCGTGGTCGGCCGGAGCGCGGTCGGCGTGCACGACACGGACCGGCCGGGCCGAACCGGTGGCGGCGAGGTGTTCGAGCATCGCGACCATGGGGGTGCAGCCGATACCTGCGGACACCAGCACGAGCGGGGTGTCGGTGTCATCGAGGACCACGTCTCCGAACGGGGCCGACAGGGTGAGTTCACCGCCGGCCCGGACGGTGCGGTGCAGTTGGTGGGACACCTCGCCCTCGGGGGCGCCGGCCACGCTCGCCACGCGCTTGACGGTGATGCGCCGCAGCCGGTCGCCGAGGGCGTTGGACAGGCTGTACTGGCGGGTCTGGTGGGTTCCGTCGGGCATGAGCGCCCGGACGCTGACGTACTGACCGGCGCGGGCAGCGGGCGGCGGGCCGTCATCGGCCGGGCGCAGCAGGAAGGAGGCCACGTCCGGGGTCTCCTCCCGCCGCTCCACGACGGTCCACTGCCGCCACGGGTGCCGCGGGTCGACCTCGGCTTCCTGGTAGAGGCGGGCCTCCTGGGCGACGAGGGCACCGGCCATCAGCCAGTACACCTCGTCCCAGGCGGAGGCCACCTCCGCGGTGACGGCATCGCCCAGCACCTCGCCGATGGCGCGGAACAGGTATTTGTGGACGATCGAGTACTGGTCCTCGGTGACACCGAGCGCGGCGTGCTTGTGGGCGATCCGGGACAGCAGCGCGTCGGGCCGGGTCTCGGGATCGGCCAGCAGCGCCTGGGCGAAGGCCGCGATCGATCCCGCCAGGGCCTTGCGCTGCTCGCCGCTGGCCTGATTGCCACGGTTGAACAGTCCGTCCAGCAGCTCGGGTCGCTCGGCGAACATGGTGCCGTAGAAGCGCGCCGTGATCTCGTCCAGGGCCTCGCTGACAACGGGCAGGGTGGCGCGAATGACAGGGGCCGATTCAAGCGAAAGCATGGCTCTCCTCTGTGCGGGTGGTGTGCGGGCACGTAGGGGGACGGCGCTCACCGCCACAGCCGGGTCCGTCGTGTGGATCGCACCAGTACATCGATCGTGCCGGTGGCACGGCGATCCCGAGTAGGGCCGAACTTCCTTGATACCAAGCCCCGTCGGGCCGAGTGAGGCTCGACCGTTCGCGCGCGGACCGACGGAAACCAGAGCGGCGTCGGCTTGCCCCCGCAAGGACCGACCGGCCCTTTCCTCGTTCCGCTCGGCTCTGGCGCGCCGCGCCCGAACCCGGAGACGATCAAGCAGACCAGTGAGCGGTGAGGAGAAAGGACAGTCGGGAATGATCGCTGTCGTAGGGCATCCCGATCTCAGCACGTCGACGCTCGTGCTGGTGGAGGAGGAACTGCGAGCGCGGCTGGTCGAGTTCGCCCGGGCGGGCAGAGCCGGTCTGGTCCGCGCCGGAAAGGGGTTGCCGACGGCCTTCGGGAGGGCCGCCCGTAAGGCCGGGCTGGCCCTGGTGACGGTCCTGCCCTCGCGCAACGGCGTGCCAACGCAGTTGGCCGAGCTCGACCGCAGGGCCGCCGGCGAACTGCTGCTGCTGTCGGAGCAGGTGCGGCTGGTGGAGTACGACCCCGGCGACCGCGGCTCGTGCGTGACCGCGGACGAGAGCTTGCTGCGCCACTGCGCCCGCGTGCTCGCGGTATGGGACGGCTCGCCGTCCAACGGCCGGGACGTCACGGCGCATCTGGTGGCCTACGCGCGCAGTCACGGGGTCGATGTCGAGGTGATCTGGCCGCGGGGGGCCAGGCACGGGACCGTCTGCCGGGAACCGTCATGACCGTTCGGCCTCTTCCTCCCGCTCCTGGCACTCGTATGGTGGAGCTGGACCGGAAGGAATCAATCACGCTGCTGACGGGCGTGTCCATGGGGCGGGTGGGCTTCACCCACCAGGCGCTCCCGGTGATCCGGCCGGTCAACCACCTCGTGAACGACGACGGCGACATCGTCATCCGCACCCACGCCGGTGCCGCGCTGCTGGCCACCGCGTCGGCCTCCGAGGTGGTGGTGTACGAGGCCGACCAGATCGACGAGGCCACGCACACCGGCTGGAGTGTGATGATCACCGGCACCGCGAGCCGTGTCACGGATCCGCAGGCACTCTCCCGCTACCGCACCGAGCTGACGCCCTGGATCAACACGGAGATGGAGCACGTGGTCCGCATCCGTGCCGAGTTCGTGACCGGCTACCGGCTGGAGACGACGCCATCGCCCCCGTAGCAGGCGTCTCAGGCCGTTGCTCCGCGCGGGTTTCGCCGGCGTCATCGGTACGTGGCGTGACCGACCCCCCGACGGGGCCGGGCGTACCCGGTCGGCGTACCGCCGTCAGCCGGTCGAAGCCGCTTCGGCAGTCCGGGATTCGGCCCCACCGACACCGGTCTTCAGCGGGCTTCCCGGCGCTGCCGGTCCTGGGCCTGGGTGGCGATGACCGCGGCCTGGATGCGACGTTCCACGCCGAGCTTGGCCAGCAGACGGGAGACGTGGTTCTTCACCGTCTTCTCGGCCAGGTACAGCCGCTGGCCGATCTGGCGGTTGGTCAGCCCCTCGCCGATCAGAGCCAGGATCTCGCGCTCCCGTTGCGTCAGGCCGGGCAGAGCGTCGGGCTCCTCCTGCCGCTGCTCTCCGCGCAGCCGGGCCATCAGCCTGGTGGCGGCGCTCGGGTCGAGCAGGGACTGGCCGTCGGCCAGGGTGCGTACCGCGGACACCAGGTCCGAGCCCTGGATCTGCTTCAGGACGTACCCGGAGGCGCCCGCCGTGATCGAGTCCAGCAGGGCCTCCTCCTCGTCGAAGGAGGTCAGCATCAGGCAGGCGAGCTCGGGCATGCGCGAGCGCAACTCCCGGCACACGGACACGCCGTCCCCGTCGGGCAGGCGAACGTCGAGAATGGCCACCCGCGGTCGCAGCGCGGGGACGCGGACCAGGGCCTGCTCCACCGTCCCGGCCTCACCGACCACGCTGATGTCCGGCTCGTCGTCGAGCAGGTCGCGCACACCACGCCGTACCACCTCGTGGTCGTCCAGCAGGAAGACCCGGGTGGGGTTGCCGGGGCCCGGCCGCTCGCTGTCCGCCATGGATGACTCCCTGTAGGTTCCGCGTTCCGTCGATGCCCGATCGCGTCGGGACCGGGCATCGAACCGAGATCTTTCTCGCGTTCGTGCCGAGGGACCAGGGCCGGTCGGCCCAATTCCTCCCGCAGCGCCGCCCTGGCCACGGTGCGGACGGCGTCCGAGACGGCCCGCCGGGCCACCTCCGGCGCGGCCCCGGCGTGGAGCGACCGGGTCACCGAATCGTGTCGTTGCCCTACGCCGCCAGGACCGGTGGTCTGCCGGTCAGGGCATGGCCTCCGACGACACCGCGCTACATCCGCGGACTCTTCCAGGGCGTCGGCCGCGCCCTGAGCGACGAGAGTCACTCCCTGCACCGACCCGCCGCCGACCACGAGCCCCCCAACGGGAACAACGAACGCGTCCGCACCACTTGGTTCGACGCTGCCAGGTGCTCAACGCTCACCCAGGAGCTCCAGTAGCAGCTCGACGCCCTCGCCAAGCACGGCATGGGGCCGGTCGGCCGCGCTCAGGGGACCTGGGGCCCATCCCTCCGCCCCATCCCCGTCGAGAGAGTGGAAGCGCGCCCCGGAAGGAGGTCCGCACCATGCCCCGTACCCGATGCTCGAAGGCGCGTTCGACGCGGCTGCCCGCCGGGGGCGACACTGCGTGTCATCCACGGATGGAGCCCGTCCCCCGCCTCCGGCTACCCGGTCCCCTCAGGCACCGGACAGCCGGCTCAGGTCGCGAGTGAGCCGGCTGACGTGCTCCGCCCGTGGCGGGCGAAATTTCCCGGCGTAGAGGTGAGCGAGCAGGCCGTGGTCGGCAGCCCCGCAGGGCACCTGGTGGACGCATCGGCCCACGCCGCCCTGGTGGTCGTCGGCCGCTTCACCCACGGCCCGCGGCCCGGCCCGCGCATCGGTCCGGTCACCCACTCCGTACCGCACCACTCCACCGCGCCGGTGGCGATGACCGCGCACAGCTGACGCCCCGTCGAGAGGCAGCCGCGAAGCCGACACCGTTCCCGGTCCGTCCGTCCGTCCGTCCGTCCGTCGAAGGGAACCATCCATGTTCAGAACCGTGTTGCACACCGTCCTCGCCTCGTCCCTGCTGACACCGGCTCCGGCCGTGCCCACCGCCGCACACACCGCCGCCTCGACACCGCGTGAGTCGGGTGTTCAGGAGGACACCGTGCCGGCGGACCGGTCGGGTGCCGCGAAGTCCGCCTTCGACCACGTCGCGCTCATCTCCGACATCAGCGTGACCAAGGTCCAGCGATGAATCTCCCCGGCGCGGAACATCCGCTGCCCACCCCCTCACACGCGGAGGTACGTGTCATGCTTCGCCCTGTCGTCGTCGGGCTCGACGGCTCCCCCGAGAGCTTCACCGCGGCCAACTGGGCGGCCCGCGAGGCCCAGCGCCGCGGGCTGCCACTGCACCTGGTGCACGCCTGGCTCTGGCAGGCCGGCGATCTGCCCGCCGCGGACAGCGAGGACACCGTGCGGCACTGGGCACGGCGCATCCTGCGCGACGCCGAGAAAGAACTGAGCGGCCGCCACCCCGACCTTCCGCTCACCACCGAGCAGATGCCCACCACGGCCGTCACAGCGTTGCTGGAGCGGGCGGAGAGCGCCGAGATGCTGGTGGTCGGCTCGCGCGGGCTCAGCGCCCTCACCGGCTTCCTGCTCGGCTCCGTCGGCCAGCAGGTCCTCGCCCGTGCGACGTGCCCGGTGGTGATGGTGCGGGCGAACGAACAGTCCGCCGCCGAGCGGCCGGGCGACGAGGTCGTCGTCGCGCTCCAGAACCTGACGGAGGCCCCCGGGCCGCTGCTGGACTTCGCGTTCGCCGCGGCGTGCGCGCGCGGGGCGACGTTGCGGGTCGTGCACGTCCGCAAGCTGCCCCCTTCCGACTACGGGTACGGCCTCGCCACGGGGCCCGTCGGCTACTTGAACGGTGATCTGGAGGCCCAGGTGAACCGGGAACTGGAAAAGGCCCTGGAACCGTGGCGGGAGAAGTACCGGCGGGTGACGGTGGAACGCACGATCGATCTCGCGTTCGTGGCCGGGGCCGTGCTGCGGGCCACCGCCCAGGCCGGGCTGCTGGTGGTCGGCCGGCGGACACACCGTCCCGCCCTGGGGGCACACATCGGCCCGGTCACGCACGCGGTGCTGCACCACTCCCCCGTTCCCGTGGCCGTCGTACCGCACGGCTGAAAGCCGACCCCCGGCGCCCGGCCGAGGCGGCCTGCGGTCACCGACGAGGTGAGGATCGCCAAGGCGGCGGTCCCCCACATCGAGCGCCCCTGGTCGGCCACGGCCAACCTCCGGGTGGGTCGCACCGTCGTGATTGTCCACGGGCGGTCTCTGGCCGCAAGCAACTGTTGCTGGGATTTCAGTGACTGTGGGTGGCTGTATGTTCACTCCTTGATGATCGATGAACTTGAGGTGGAAGCCGGTCCGTTGGCGCGGTGGCAGGTGCATTGGTGCGACCCGCGGCGGGAGGTTTCGTGGTACGCGGCTGATCCGGTGCCGGCGGGCTTGCCGACGCTGGCGGAGTGGGCGCACGCGGACGGTACGCAGCTGGGACAGCCGGTGCTGCTGCGGGCCGATGGGTGGTCGGTGCCGGAGGTCAATGGGTCTTCGCCCTCGGATGCGCAACGCGAGCGCGGGCACGCGGAGGAAGTACGCCTTCGCGGTAGCCGTCTGGCTGGGATTCCTTGATGCGGCGGGCCGGGCCTGGCACGACGCGAACGCAGAGGACGTCGCCGGGTTCACGTTCTGGCGGATGACCGACGAGGCGAACGTCCGGCGCGTGGCCGGCGGGACGGTGCTGGACGACCTGGTCGCGATCAGCGCGTTCTACCGCTGGGCCGGGTTCCGGTTCGGAGTGAGTGATCCGGTGGCCCGACGGCAGGTTCCCGGCCCTGACCCGGGCACGAGCACGGAGTCGTTCGAGGCCGGCCCGCACCTCGTGCGCAGCAAGGACGTGAAGTGGCTGGACCCGGCCGGTTACGCCCGCTGGGTCGACGTCGGGCTGCGCGGACTGGACCTGCGCGGTCGGGAGATCGACGGGTGACGCGGGCGCAACAGCCAGCGTGACTGCGCGTTCGTCGACGGGCTCTACGGCACCGGGCTGCGGCTGAGTGAGTGGGCCAGCGTCCTGCGCCTGGAGCTGCCCGCCGACGACGAGGCCCGCACCTACTACACCTGCCGGCTGGCGGAGGCATGCGCCAAGGGTGGACGTGGGCGCCGGTTCTGGATGCCGCGCAGCGTGCTGGTCGACGTCCTGGCCTACGAGGAGGGTGAACGCGCCGCAGCGGTCCGCCGCGCCCAGCGCGCCTGCCGCTACGAGCGGCTGCCGCAGTTGCTGCTGGTCGAACGCAGGACCCGCAACCGGCGGTTGGAGATGCGCGACGCAGGCGGCCGGCGGATGACCGCGTCGCTGGACTCGCTGGACCCCGCCGCCCGCAAGAGGTTGTTCCGCCGGACCGCCGCCGACCCCACCGCGGACAACGAGGCGTTCGTGCCGTTCGCACGGAAGCTGCCGCATCCGATCATCGGCGAACTGCTCGCCGGGGCCGAGCCCGGGAGCGATGTCGTCACCACCCGCAGCACCGCCAACGTACGGCGCTACTACGAAAAGACGGCGGGGCCCGAGGGTTTCGCCGTTCTCGGGGACGCCGTCGCCGGGTACAACCCGGTCTATGGTCATGGGCTCAGCGCCGCCGCGCAGAGTGTCGTGGCCGTGCGCGAGGTCGTGCGCCGGCGGCCGATCGGGGCGCCCGGCACGGCCCGGCGCATCCAGCGGGCGGCGGCCCGTCCAGTGGACAACGCGTGGAATCTGGCCGTGGGCCAGGACGTGTTCCACCCCGGCGCCAGCGACCAGCCCCCGACCCGCCTCGAAAAGAGCCTCGCGGCGTTCGTCGACCGGGTCGTCGACGCGGGTGCCCGCAACCCCCGCGCCCTGCGCATCCTCCTGGATGTGATGAGCATGGAGAAGCCGCCGGCGCGGCTGCTCATGCCCGACATGCCGGCCCTGGTCTGTCTGGGCCGGAGGAAGCCCCTGCTCCCGGGCCCGCCGCTGACGGACGACGAACTCAAGGCCGCGGGGATCTGACCGAACGCGGCGCCCGGCCGGGCATCCGCTGCGGCTCAAGGCGGCGCGGAGGTTCCTGAACCCGCGGGCTCATCGGTCCGGGTGAGCCCGCCGGGCTCCGCAGGCCGTTCACAGGGACGCCGCAGGTCCCCGACGCCGGACATCATTCCGTGGGTCCCGACATTCGCGACTGAACACCCACCCATGTTCGCCGGCATGAAGGCGTCCAAGCAGTCGACCCACATTCGAGCCGCCCCGCGACCCATCGGCCGACGAACGCCTCCGGTATCCCGGAAGTCATGACCAAAAATCGCTCCCCATTCGCATCAGCCAGCGGAATTCCCGAGTGCGAAACCCCTTACGGGCCGGTGAAACCCCCTTGCAAATTACACTGACTGCTGAGTAACATCCCGTCCCGGCTGTTGAACGCATTCAGGCTCAGCGAAACATTGCCGCCATGTTAACAGCGGAAGTCACACAATGACGCCCGCCCGGACAATCGACTGCTCTTTACGCTCACGCCACCCCACATCGTTTACGAGCGACAGGCAGACACGTGAAATTCATCGATATGCACGACCTTGATGTCCTGCCAGGACTGCTCACCGTCTGGCGACCTGCGCCCGCAGGACCGCACTCGACCCCCTGGATACCGGATCCACGACCGGCGTCGTACCTCCAGGAGGCGCACATCAGGGAAGCATGCATCACCGACCCCGGCCCGCGCCCACCCTCCTGGCTGGCGACCGTCTTCGAACTGCCCGGGGAACTGAACGCCGGGGCGCTGGAGCGGGCACTGCTCGGCTGGATCGACCGGCACGAATCGCTGCGCAGCCGACTGCTCCCCCACGGCGGGCCTGGTGCCGGGCCCAGGGGCGGTCGGGTGAGCCGGGCGACGCTGCGGGCGGGGACGGTTGCCATGCTGCGTACCGTCGTCGGTGACTTTCCGAGCGGCGACGAACTCTCGCACCGTATCGAGGCATTGTTCGACCAGGAGACGGATCCGCTCACCTGGCCGTCGTTCGTCTTCGCCACCGTCGGACATACCGACACCGAATCCACCACGCTCTATGTGGGCTTCGACCACTCCAACGTGGACGGCTACTCCATCTTTCTCATCGCACACGAGATCCGTGAGCTGTACGCGGCAGCGTTGCGGGGCAGGCCTGCGGAACTGGCCGAGGTGGGGAGCTTTCTCGACTTCGCCGGGAGCGAGCGGGCGGGCGCGGCGCTGGTGCACAGCGAGCATGAGGCGGTCGCCGGGTGGCGCGACTTCGTCGCGACGAACGGCGGGGAGTTGCCGGGCTTCCCAGCTCCGCCGGGCACACCGGCGAGCGGCACCGGGGCCGTCGGCGACGTCACCGGTCAGGGCCTGGGCCACGGACACGCCGGGGCCCAGGCACAGGCCGGCGGCTGCGAGTGGCTCCTCGACGCGCAGGGGGCGCAGGCCTTCCAGGACGCCTGCGTCAGGAAGGGCGGGAACTTCTTCTCCGGGGCGCTCGCGTGCCTGGCGATCGTGGCGCACGGGAACACGGGGCAGCAGCGGTTCCGTGCGATCGCACCGTTCCACACCCGGACCGATCCGCAGTGGGCCCAGTCGGTCGGCTGGTACGTCGGACTGGCGCCGGTCGGATTCGCGGTGCGCGGCACCGACGCCTTCCGTGAAGTGATGGCGGAAGCCGGCCTAGCGTTGAAACGCGCGAAACCCCTGGCGACTGTGCCGCTTCCCCGCATCACCGAATTACTCGGGATGCCACTCGAACCACGGTTCATGGTCTCGTACATGGATATACGCAGAACTCCGGGCGCGGAACAGTGGGGCGAATGGCGGGCGTTCGCGCTGCGCAGCCGCCGGATACATCCCCACGAAGTGTTCCTCTGGATCATGCGCTCACGCCGCGGCGTCTACCTGAGTTTCCGATACCCGGATACGGAGGGCATCAGAACCGCCGTTCCACGCCATATCGAACAGACCGGATGGCTCATGGAACAGATTGCCAATGAAGGCAGTGAAGACTGCCGAGGAAAGGAATCCACAACATGCTGATGACACCGATTCTCGAATACGCTCCGGAACCCGGTGAACTGGTCGAATTCCGGGTACCCGCTGCGGTACTGGAGGTCACCGCCAAGGCGCCCGAGCACCCGGCCCCGCCGTCCTATGTACAGGAGAACCACATCTGGCGGCGGCTGGCCAACCAGATCGCGGGCAAACGGCACTCGGGGTGGCTGGGCATCGTGTTCGACGTGCCCGGCAGACTCGACACCGGGGCGATGGCGACGGCGCTGGAGAAGTGGGTACGTCGCCATCCCACGCTGCTGACCTGGTTCGACGTGGAAACGGTCGCAACGGGGGCGGATACCCTTCCACGCCTGCGGCGCCATGCGCTCAACCCGGAGACGGAAACATTGTCGCCCCTGTTGGAGCCGGTCTCCCTCGGCTCGTACGGCTCGGGGTCCGCCGTCCGCGACCACCTGGTGAAGCTGTTCGACAACGGCACAGACCCGCTGCGCTGGCCGCCGTTCGTCGCCGGCGCCGTCGTACGGGACGACGGGACCGCGTCCACGGTGTTCTTCGCCGTCGACCACACCCACTCCGACGGGTTCTCGGTCGTGCTGGTATTCGACGAACTGCGCACGCTGTACGAGGCCGAACTGAGCGGAGTCGAGGCGGAGTTGCCCGCCGTCGGCAGCTATGTCGACTACTGCGCCCTCGACCGCGAACGGTCCGCGGCGATCACCGTGGACTCGCCCGAGGTACGCCGCTGGCTGGAGTTCTACCTGGCCGGGCCGCCGCCCACGTTCCCGCTGGACATCGGAGTGGAGCCGGGGAAGACGTACCCCAGCATCCCGATCGAGATGGATCTGCTGGATACGGCGGAGGCCGAGGCGTTCTCCAAGGCGTGCAAGGCGCAGGGGGCCGGTTTCTCGGCCGGGCTGCTGGCGGCCCTGGCCCTCAGCGGGTACGAACTCGGTGGCCATGAGTCCTACCGGGGGCTGACCGTCGTCCATACCCGGGACGAAGCACGCTGGCAGTACACCCAGGGCTGGTTCATCAATCTGGCGCCGGTCGAATTTCCGGTCGGCGGGCGCCCGTTCAGCCAGGTCGTGGGCGATGCGCAGCGGGCCTTCGAAGGAGCGCGGGAACTGGCGAGGGTGTCGCCTCTGCGGGTGGCGGAACTGATGCCGGGGCTGTCCGCCACCGTGCAGTCGGACGCCGCGGCCGTGCCGCCCATGACCTCGTACATCGATGTGCGGCACGCGCCCGGGTCGAAGGACTGGGCAGCGGCCAACTGCAACGCGCTGGTGGGGCCCGGGGACAGCAGGGAGGTACCTGTCTGGGTGAACCGGCTGTGGGGTCGCACCTATCTGAAGACGAGGTATCCGGACACCGAGGCCGCCCGGGTCAATGTGCCGCGGTTCTTCGGACATCTGCGGGACGTGCTGCGCGAGATCGCGCGCACCGGTGAATACGGCACGGGCAGGGCCTGATTCACCGTGCACGTGACCACGATCGACCGCTTCGTCCCCGCGCCCGGCCGGGTCGTGGAGTTCGCGACGTCCGCCGCGACCCTGGCCGTTGCGGAAGGCGCTCCCGCCTCCCCCGTACCGCCGTCCTTCAACCAGCGGTTCCACCTGGCGGGGGCCCCGGGCCACTGGCTGGCGTGCGCCTTCGACATCAGGGGGCCAGTCGACACGGAGGCCCTGCGCACGGCCTTCGAGACCTTCGCGGGCCGGCACGAGACGCTGCGCAGTGGGTTCCGTTCGGCCGGGTCCGCGGGACCCGAGCGGTTCGTACTGCCCGCCGAGAAGCTTGAGTTGGTGATGGTGCGCGACGGTGAGACGTACGCGACCGCCGAAGAGCTGCGTACATGGCTCAGGAACCGTCTGGCGGCCAACTGCCGCCCGACGTCCTGGCCCTCCTACCTCTTCGCGGCGATCCTGCGCCCCGACGGCGGCACCGTCGTCTGCGGCTTCGACCACTGCGACGCCGACGGTTACTCGCTGGCGGTGGCGGTGCACGAACTGCACGAGCTCTACACCGGCCGCCCGGCGTCGTCTCTTCCGCCCACAGGCAGCTTCGTGGACTACTGCGCCCTCGAACAGGAGCAGTCTTCAAGCTCTCCCCCGGACTTCACCGACCCCCTCGTCCAGTCCTGGTCGTCCTTCTTCGCCGACTGCGACGGCACGACCCCGTCGTTCCCGCTCCCGCTGGGCATGCCGCCCGGCGAACGGGCCCCGCAGGGCACCGATGTCCGCCGGCTCCTGGACTCCCACGCCACCGACGAGTTCGAACGCCGCTGCCGAGCGGCCGGAGGCAGCGTCTTCACCGGCCTGCTCACCGCCCTCGGCCTGGCCGCACACCGGCTCGGCGCGGACAAGGTGATCAGGCTGCTCGTCCCGCTCCACACGCGCCATGAGGAGCGGTGGCAGCACGCGATGGGCTGGTTCACCACCGTCGCCCCGCTCACTCTCGACGTCAGCGACGCGACCGACCCCGCCGAAGGGTCATCGCGGACCCGGGCCGCGTTCCGCAAGGCTCGCGCCCTGGCCGAACTACCGGTCGAGCAGGTCCTCCCGGCCCTTGGCGACAGCTTCCGGCGCACCCGGACCGACGTCTTCATGGCCTCGTACATCGACTACCGCCGCTTCTCCGGCTCCGCCACCCACCTCGCCCGCCGGGCCCACCACATCAGCAGCGTGACGGTGGCCGACGACGCCCAGTTCTGGTTCTCCCGCACCCATGAGGGCCTCTTCCTGCGCTCCCGCTACCCCGCGACGGCGGCGGCGGAACCGATCGTCCTGTCCTTCGCCGACGCGGTGGGGGTACTGCTGGGGAGGCGCTCCACTCCGTCGCGCGGCCGACGTAGTGAACCGACTGCCGGAAGGTGATCTCGAACCCTTCACGCCCTCATGTGGCGCTGCGTTCACTGGCCTCCCTGAACTCCCGTTCCAGCGCCCGGTTCACCGCCCCGTGCGGGTCGTCCGGCGTTCTGCCGGGCTCTCCTTCGACCAGCAGCCGCCAGTGCTCCCGGCTCCCGTCCGCCGGACTCGTGGCCTGCGTGAACTCCTCGACGAGGGCGAGGAAGCGGGCGGGATCCGCTGCCGGCGACAAGATGCCCGAGGGCGAGATCCGGGCCGATCCGTGGGTCGTCACCGAGGCCGTCGCCACCGCCGTCGCCGTCCTGGAACGGCTGCACACGAGCACCTGGCTGTTCCCGGCGACGTTATTCACCGACGGCCGCGACGGCGCGACCGTCCTGCGCAGCCGCGTCGGCGGCTCGCGGTCGGAGACCCGAATCAACCACGACATCGCCGAATTCCTGGCCTGGGTCGAGGCCTACTGCACCGAGCACGGCCGCAGCGACCGCATCCCGCCCGACGCACGTTCGAACAAGCCGTGGTGGTCAAACGCGAAACGCGTGTCGCTGTGCGCATGCTGGACTGGCTTCACACTCGCGGCCAGTCCCTGGCCGGTTGCGGGCAGGGCGACATCGACCAGTGGCTGGCCGAAGGCACCAGCTACCATTACAGCGCCCGCAACTTCGTGCTGTGGTGCGTCCGGCGTGGACACGCGAGCGACATCACGATTCCCATCTATGTCAAGGAAAACCTGCGTTCGGAGTTCGTCGAGGCCGACGAGCGCTGGACCCTGGCTCGTCGGCTGCTGCACGACGACGCGCTGGACACCGTCGACCGAGTTGCCGGCTTGCTCCTGCTGCTCTATGCCCAGCCGCTGGCCCGGATCGCCACCCTGACCCTCGACCAGCTCACCCAGCGGGTCACGGATCATGGTGTCCAAGTCCGCCTGGGCAGCAAACCCCTCGGGTTGCCCCCGCCGCTGGGCGCGCTGCTGCTGGACTTGGTCGATCGTCGCCACGGACGCGCGGTCGTGGGCCGCACGATGGACCTGACCTGGCTTCTGCCGGGAGGCGCGCCCGGCCGCCCGATCAGCGCCCGGCAACTGATGCGCAGGTTGAGCCGGCTGGGCATCCAAGCACGGCTGAGCCGCAACACCGCGCTGATCGACCTGGCCGCCCAACTTCCTGCGACAGTGCTGTCCGATCTGCTCAACCTGCACACCGGGACCGCCACGGCCTGGAACGACGTCGCGGGCAACACCCGCGCCGGCTACGCCGCCGAGCTGTCGTCGGAGACCGACCGGGTGCCCACCAGTTCGACGGTGAAGCGGTGCACGGCGGCTTCGGTGGCGGAGAGCTGCTCGGACGGTTCTCCGTTGAGGAGAGCGGCGATCACCGGTTCCGCGACGCCGGCCTGCCGGGCGACCGCCGTGTGGGCGTAGATCTCGTAGTCGGAGTTCCAGGCCACGCCGATCGTGAGGATGATGATCTCACGAAGCGGCGCGGCCAACGTCGAATCGGCCTGGTCGGCACGAACCCAGTCCACGAACAACCTGCCCGGGTCGGGGCGGTGTACGAACGCGTTGAACGGCCCGATGAGGTCACCCTCCGCCGTGGCTGCGTGGAATCCCGATCGCCGAGCCCACGGCACGACCTCCGTGCGTACCTCGTCGTCCAGTGCGAGTTGGTCCTCGTCCAACCGGCCCGAGCGGACGAGAGGGAGGCGTCCACCCCAGTTCTCGTCCCCGGAAGACGGCCCCGCGACGGCGGTCACGACGCGGCGAACGCGGTGATGAGCTCGGCGAGGGCCTGCGGGGCTTCCATCGGCACCTGGTGCCCGCAGTCGACCGTCGCGATCGTCACCCGGGTCAAGCTGGGCATCGTCAGTTCGCGTTGCATGTCCAGGCCCCAGACGGGGTCGTGGTCGGCCACGATCAGCAGGGTCTCGACGTCGATCGGTGCGGCCCGCTCGGTCCAGTCCTCGTAGATGCCTTCATTCAGCCACGCGTCCCAGGCCTTGCGGTTCATCCGCGAGTAGTCCTCGCAGGAGCGGTCGAACACCTCCTGCGGCAGGGTCACTGCGGTGCGGTCGCGGACGAACTTCTCGGCGTCCGCGCGGTCTCGGCGGCTGGCCAACAGCGACTCCCGCAGCTCCCGGCCGCCGACTTCGCGGCCGAGCGGCGTGGGGGTCACCAGCACCAGCTTCGCGGGCGGGTGCGCCAGTCCCAGCTCGGCGCCCGCACGGCTGGCGAGGATCTGCATGATCTTGCCGGTCATCGAGTGACCGACGAGCACGTAGTCGGTCAGGCCGAGCTCGCTGATCGTGGCGGCGAACTGGGCCGCCATCTCGGCCATAGTGTAGCCGGGGATGTCATGCGCCTCACCGTGACCGGGGGCGTCCACGGCCACGACCCGGAACTGTTCCGACAGTAGTGCGCTGGCCTCGATCCACTCGCGGCGGGCGAAGCTGAACGAGTGCGAGGTCACGAGGGTGCGACCGGGATGTGCCGCGTTCTCCCGCTGCGGAGTGTCGGTGATGGGCAGCATGGGGTGGATCCTCCGAATGTCAGCGGTGCGGTTGAGTGACGGTGAATCCGCGCAGCGCCGCACGGGCGAGCTGAACAGCTGAGCGTGCGTCGGTCGGTCCGTGTCCCAGGAGCAGGCGAAATGTCGTCGGTCCGAACAGCAGGTCGATCACGTCGTCGGCGTCGGCGTGCGGGTCGAGTTGGCCGCGACTGACGCCGTCGGCCCACAGCGCGCGCAACGCGGCGCGTCGGGGGGCGAAGAAGCGGTCGTTGAGCAGTTCGGCGGTGCCGGGTTCCAGCACGGCGGCGGCGATGAGTTGGGCGAAGACAACTCCGTCGCGACCCTGGTATTGCTCGGCCAGGCGAGCCACGGCCTGGACGAGATCTTCCGCGGCGTCTCCGGTCTCGGCCAGCGGTACCTGCTGGCCGATGCGGGCGGCGAACGCATCGATCGCCAGTGCGGTGCGGTGTGGCCACCGCCGGTAGAGCGTGGGCTTGCTGACGCCACTGCGCCGACTGACGGCCTCGACGGTGCAGGCGGCCACACCGCCTTCCAACAGAAGCTCGTTGGCGCTCTCGAGCGCGCGGACCTCGTGCGTGCTTTCGCGGGGGCGGCCCGGCGAGCGGGTCATGGCCGCACCTCCTGGGGCGCGGTGGTTTGCAAGGCACCGTTGCGGTCTCCGGACACCTGCTGGGCGAGCGGTTCCAACTCCGCGAGCACCGCGTCGTCGAGCACGATGTCCAGCGCCTTCACGTTGTCGGTCACGTGATCCGGGCTGCTGGTACCGGGGATGGGCACGACCGGGATCCCGAGCCGGCTACTGCGGGCATGTACCCAGGCCAGCGCGAGTTGGGCGCTGCTGACGCCCAGGTTCCGCGCTGCCGCGCCGACTTTGGTGGCCAGACGTTGATTGGCGGTCGCGTTGTCTCCCTGGAAGCGAGGATGCCCGCTTCGTGAGTCCGTCTCCCCGAGCGAGGCGGGGGCGACACCACCGGTGAGGAAGCCGCGTCCCAGCGGGGAGTACGGGACCAGTCCGACTCCCAGTTCGGCCATGACCGGTGCGACGGCTTCGACGTCCCGGCTCCACAACGAGTACTCGCTCTGGACCGCGGTGATCGGGTGCACGTCATGCGCCCGCCTGAGCTGGTCGGCGTCGACTTCGCACAGCCCCAGATGGCGCACCTTGCCGGCCGTGACCAGACCCGCCATCGCGTCGATGGTCTCGGCCAGGTCGACGTCCTGCGGTGGCCGGTGCAGGTAGTACAGGTCGATGTGGTCGACTCCCAGACGCAGCAGCGAGGCGTCACAGCTGCGGCGCACGTAGTCCGGCTCTCCCCGTACCCGGCGACGGTGGTCGCCGGCGGAGCGGTCGACCCCGAACTTCGTGGCCACGACGACCTCGTCGCGCCGGTCGGCGATCGCGCGGCCGAGTAGCACCTCGTTGTGGCCGGCGCCGTAGATGTCGGCCGTGTCCAGCAGTGAGACCCCGAGGTCGAGTGCTCGATGGATGGCCGAGGTGGCCCGGTCCCAATCGGTCGGACCGTAGTGCTCGCTCATGCTCATGCAGCCCAGCCCCTGGGCGGACACCACAAGCGATCTAAGAGTGGCGTGGTCCACCGCTACCTCCTTTACGTTACGGCACGTAAACTACATCAGGGCCGCGCGCCCTGCAAGGTCGTCGACCGGCCGAACGCGCCATGTTCCGATAACGGGGATTACCGACAGAAACCACGCCTCGGGCTTCCCCGACGAACTCGCTTTCGAGGACTGGCCGGCCCGGCTGGACACCCTCGCCGACGCACACCAGCGCCTACGTGAAGGCGAGCAGGTCAGCGGCCCAGCAGCCGAGACCTACCGGCACCGCGTCCAGGCCGCCACTCGCTTCGCCGGTCGAGTCCTGCGCACCAAGCGGCACGCCAGCACCATGCTCGCCAACCCCGACCTGCAGATCTTCCCCGGCAAGGGCATGACCTGCGTCCTGGACCCCAAGCGGGCAGCCTGCCGCCTGCGCAGCCTCATCGCTCGATGTGTATCTGATCGCGGCCGCCGCGGGCGGTGCGGTTCTCGGAACGGCCAACTCACTGACCCTCGTCGCCACTCAGGGGGTGATCAGACCGGAGCGCGCCGGGGAGGCGTCCGGAGTCACCAAGACGGTCATCACGGTGGCGGCCGGACTCGGCATTGCCCTGGCCGGGGCTGTCGCCGACCGGAAACGCGACGTGGGTTCCGAAGCGGCCTCCGACACCGCATTGCAGATCACCGCCCTGGGGTGCATGGCCACCTGTGTGATCCTCGCCGTGTGGCTCGGGGCCCATGAGCGGCAGCGGCAGGACGTGTGTCTCGAGGACCACGAGACCGGGTCCGAAGAGCGCCGTCGTGGCGCAGGCCGCCTCGCGGCCGGTCGAAACGCACCCGCAGAGCGTGCGGGGCCCGCTTCCCCCGAAAAGAAGACGCGCATGGCCGGCGCCGCGATGGGGCGGCTGCGCCGGCCGGTCCGGCGCACGGTGAAGGTGGCGCTCGGACACCGACGCGGGGACCGGTCCACGCGGGCGGAGTGATCAAGGTAGCCCTTGCAAGGAGACCGGCGGCACCCCCCTCGAGCAGGGTGACGATACCGGCGAGCGTCAGGGCGGCGTGCGCCCAGAAGACCACAGCGACGCGGCGGTCGCCCGCGCTTCATGAAGACCTCGGCGCCTCATGAAAACCTCGGCACAGGCCACGCCGAGGGGAACGGGCCGGGCCGGTCAGGAGGACCGGCCCGGCCCGTTCCCGTCCGGCATGCGCCCGAGGGTGCTCTCGATGGCGGTGGCGGCGGCGCGGAGCCGTCGGGCCGCGTCATCGAGCCGGTTGATCATCCGAGATGTGGGGCCGGATACGTTGATCACGCCGACCAGCCCACCGGCCGGTGTCCGCAGCGGAACTCCGACCGAGGTCAGACCGATCTCGACCTCTTCGCTCGCCATGCTGTACCCACGGTCACGTTCGCTCCGCAGGCGTTCGAGAACCTCCTCCAGGGTCCGGGGAGCGGACAGTCCCGATATGGGCGTCGTCAGGTCCTCCGCGACGAGCTCCGCCACGAGATCGTCGTCGGTGTCGAAGAGCAGGGCCCGGCCGGAGGCCGTGCAGTGCAGAGGTGAGCTGCGGCCCACCCAGCCACCGGCCCGGAGGGACTGGTTCGACTCTTCGCGCAGTACGGTCAGCGACCGGTTGCCGCGTTGCACGGACAGCAGCGCCACTTCGCCGGTGCGTGCGACGAGCGCGCGCAGCACGGGTCTGGCCGCCCGCAGGAGCGAGCTGTCCCCGGCACCGGCGGCCAGGACCAGCATGTTCCAGCTCAGTCGGTAGCGCTTGGTCTGGCTGTCCTGCTCGACGAGACCGCCGCGGCTGAGGGCCTGGAGCATGCGGGAGACCTGGCTGCGTTCACGGCCGACGGCTCTGGCCAGGTCGCTGACGGAGTGGTCCCCGGTGGTGCCGCGACGCCCGAAGGCCAGCAGGAGTACGGCTACGCGTTCGGCTGCCGAGTCCATGCCCGCCCCCTTCCACTTGTTGTTGTCACAGCAACATACTGTCGCTGCTTTTCCATCCCACCAGCCAAGATGCCACAAGGTTGTTGCTGGGAGAGCATCATCCCTGTTCAGGCGGTATATCGGTGCCTAGGGTGACGCGCACCGCAGACGCGGTGGTGGCCGACCCCTCTCCCCGAAGAACGGAGCAGCTTGTGAGCACCGGTATCCATCCGGATTCGACGTGGGCGCCCCTGTACGGAGCGCAGACCGAACTGGCCATGGACAACTTCCCGCCTCGTGGCCGCACCTTCGGTGACTTCCCGCCCCTGGTGCGCGGGTACGCCCAGGTGAAGCTGGCCGCGGCACGGGCCAACCAGGCCCTTGGTGTGCTCGACGAACAGCGCTGCGACGCCATCACCAAGGCGTGCCAGGAGATCCTCGACGGTGAGCACGCCGACCACTTCCCCACCGCGCTGGTGCACGGCGGCGGCGGCACCACCGCCAACATGAACGTCAATGAGGTGATCGCGGCGCGCGCCGGTGAGCTGGCCGGAGCCACGGTCCACCCCAATGACCATGTGAACGCGTCCCAGTCCACCAACGACACCTATCCGACCGCCATGGCGCTCGCGCTGCTGAGCCAGGTCGACGCGCCCGTGGCCGCGCTGAACCGGCTCGCGGACGCCTTGGAGTCGAAGGCGGCCGAGTTCGACACGACCCGCCGCCTGGGCCGTACGTGTCTCCAGGACGCGGTCACGCTGACCGCCGGTGACACCCACCGGGCACAGGCGGCGGCCGTCCGCCGCACCACCGGCGTTCTCAAGACGGCCACCCATGCCCTGACCACCGTCCCGGTCGGAGCGACCGCGGTGGGTACCGGGATCGGCGCGCCCGCCCACTTCGCGGAACGCTGCGCCGAGGAACTGGCACGGCTCACGGGGCTTCCCATCAGCGCGTCCGAGAACCCCTACGACAGCCTCGCGCATTTCGACCCCTACGCCCGGATCGCGTCGGCGGGCGCGCGGGTGGCGATCACCATGGCGAAGATCGCCGCAGATGTCCGGCTGCTGTCCTCCGGGCCGCGGGGCGGGTTCGGCGAGCTGACGATTCCGGCGGTCCAGGCCGGATCCTCGATCATGCCGGCCAAGGTCAATCCGGTGATACCGGAGTATGTGATGCAGCTCAGCTATCGCGTCAGGGGAAGCGCCCACACCGTTGAATGCGCCGTCGCCGCCGGCGAACTCGAACTCAACGTCATGGAACCGGTGATCCTCGACGCCCTGAGCAACATCTTCGACGACCTGGCCGCGGCCGCCACGACCTTCACCGAGCGCTGCGTCCTCGGCCTGAACTGGAACGGCCCCCACCGCGAGCGCAACCTCGCCGGGGCGCTCGACCGGTGGGTCGAGATGGCGGCAACCCGCGGCTATGAGTCGGCCACCGCTGAACTGCGAGCGGGCGGAAGCGACGGAGGAGCGGCACGATGACCACCCCCGTCTCCCCCACCCAGCCCGCGCCCATCGCCTACGACGACGCCCCGCTCACGCGTTTCCACATCAGGATCGCCGTCGCCGGCACCGGCGGACAGTTCAGCGACGGGTTCATCCTCGGCATCATCGGCATCGTCATCGCCTCGGCGGGCGACACCCTCGGTCTCACTCCGCTGTGGACCGGCGCGCTGGGCGCGGCGACCCTGACCGGCCTGTTCGTCGGTGCCATCGCCGTGGGCCCGGTCGCGGACCGGATCGGCCGCAGATCGATCTTCGGCTGGGACATGCTCTTCTTCGCCGTCCTGTCGCTCCTTCAGTTCTTCGTGCAGACACCCGGACAGCTCCTGATCCTGCGGCTGCTCCTCGGACTGGTGCTCGGCGCCGACTACGTCGTGAGCAAGTCCCTCGTCACCGAGCACTCACCGCGCAAGTTCCGCGGCCGCCTCATGAGCCTGCTGGCCGTCGCCTGGGCCGCCGGTTACGTCTTCGCGTATCTCATCGGTTTCCTCCTGACCGGACACGGAGAGAACGCCTGGCGGTACATGCTCGCCATCAGCGCGCTCCCGGCCCTGCTCGTCTTCGGCTTCCGCCTGGGAGTGCCCGAATCCCCGCTCTGGCTCGCCAGGCACCAGCGGAACGCCGAAGCCGCCGATGTCGTCCGCCGCCACCTCGGCCCGGGTGTCCTTCCGCCCACCGCTCCCCCGCTGAGCCGGGACCGCGGCTTCACAGCCCTCTTCGGCCCCGTCTACCGCAGGCGGACCGCGGTGGGCGCGCTCTTCTACGTCTGTCAGGTCATCCCCTTCTTCGCGCTCGGCACCTTCTCCTCCCAGGTGATGGAGTCCCTCGGCGTCACCGGCAAGATGGGCGCCGGTGCTCTCTACAACGTGTTCCTGCTCATCGGGGCCGTCGTCGGCCTGGTGCTGATCGACCACATCAGCCGCCGCCGGTTCCTGGTGGGAACCTTCTTCATCGGCGCGGTACTGCTCACCGCGCTCATCCTGTCCGCCGAGGCGGGCGCGTCCGCCATCGTCGTCATCGGAGTGTTCGCCGCCTTCGCCTTCCTCATGTCCGCCGCGGTGAACCTGGAGTTCGTCTATCCACCGGAGTTGTTCCCCACCGATCTGCGAGCCTCGGGCGTGGGCATCGCGACGGCCGCCAGCCGGCTCGGATCGGCCGCCAGCACCTTCCTGCTCCCCGTCGTCGAGGCGGGCCACGGCATCAACACCGCCCTCGTCGGATGCGTGGTGATCCTCCTCGTCGGCGGACTGGTCTGCTGGGTGTGGGCACCGGAGACCAGCACGGAGTCACTGCTCGACACCGACACCGCCGCAACGTCCGGGCAGCGGCCCTCCGGGTGAGCGCGCCGGACGCATGGCGCGGAAGAAGGGCACCTCGCGGGTGGCGGCGATCACCGGAGGCCGCCGCCGAAGACCGCCGGCTCCCTGGTCCACGCGGCGGCCTGCTCACTGAGGGAGAGGCCGAGCCCACCGCGGTTGGGGATGACCATACGGCCGTCCCTCAGCTCGAGGCGCTCGTTGAACATCGGCTCCAGCCACGTTGGGGCCGGTGTCAGTCGGTGGGCGGAGCGGCGGCGTACTCGTCGTCCGTGACGGGGGTCAGCCAGTGCACGACGTCGTGGTGGGCGTCGGCTTCGTTGATGGCCAGGTGGACCATCAGCCGGTTCGGCGCGGCGCCGTGCCAGTGCTCCTCGTCGGCCTCGAACAGGACGCGGTCGCCGGGGCGGATGACCTCGATGGGTCCACCGCGGCGTCGGCACAGACCGATCCCCTCGGTGACGAAGACGGTCTGGCTCAGCGGGTGGCGGTGCCAGTGGGTGCGGGCCCCGGGCATGAAGTGCACCAGGGCGGCGCTGACCCGGGACGGGGCAGGGGCGGCGGCGACGGCGTCGATGTAGACGTCGCCGGTGAACCAGTCGGCAGGCCCCTTGACGGTGTTGATCGAGCTTCGGGTGATCTGCAAGGTCGTTTCCTTGTCCGGTGGGTGTCGGGCTTGAGGTGTCGGGCTTGAGGTGTCGGGCTTGAGTCAGGGCATGAGGAGGGTCTTGATGGCGCGGCGTTCGTCCATGGCCTGGTAGCCCTCGGCGACCTGTTCCAGGGGCAGGGTGAGGTCGAAGACCTTGCCCGGGTCGATCCGGCCGGTCAGGACGCGCTCGATCAGGTCGGGCAGGTAGCGGCGCACGGGGGCGGGGCCGCCGCGCAGGCCGACGTGGGAGAAGAACAGCTCCTGGCCGTCGACGGCCACCTCGTGCGGGACGCCGACGAAGCCGACGTTGCCGCCGGGCCGGGCCGAGTGCAGGGCCTGCCGCATGGCCTGGGCGGTGCCCACGCACTCCAGGACCGAGTCCGCGCCGATCCCGTTCGTCAGCTCCTTGATCCGGGCCGCGCCCTCCTCGCCGCGCTCCGTCACGATGTCGGTGGCGCCGAACTCGCGGGCGAGCAGCTGCCGGGGCTCGTGGCGCGACATGGCGATGATCCGCTCCGCGCCCATCTCCTTGGCCGCGATCACCGCGCACAGGCCGACCGCGCCGTCGCCGACGACGACGGCGGTGGAGCCGGGCTTGACCTCGGCGGCGTCGGCGGCCCACCAGCCGGTGCCCATGACGTCGGAGACGGCCAGCAGGCCGGGCCAGTACTCCTCACCCGGCACCTCGTCGGTGGCGACCAGGGTGCCCTGGGCGTTGGGGATGCGCACGTACTCGGCCTGGCAGGTGCTCATGAACTCACGGTTCAGGCAGCTCGACTGGAAGCCGTTGCGGCAGTTCGCGCAGGAGTTGTCGGAGGTGGCGAACGAACCGACGACGAACTGACCCGGCTCGACCGCGGTGACCTCGGCTCCTGCCTCTTCCACGAAGCCGACGTACTCGTGCCCCATGGGGTGCGGATGCTCGGTCGGCTCCGCGCCGCGATACGGCCACAGGTCCGAGCCGCACACACAGGTGACGGCGGTGCGGATGATCGCGTCGGTCGGCTTGAGGATCTTCGCGTCGTCCACGGTCTCCAAGCGCACGTCGCCGGGGGCGTGGATCACTGCTCCTCGCATGAAGGAGGCTCCTTACCTGCTGAGGTGTCCGGTATCGGGGTGTACCGGAACCGGACACCGCTGTGCGATGGCGGTCCCGGTGCGACGACGAAGCTGCCGCCCGCGGCCCGGGACCGAGCGCTGCGCCTGCCCGCTTTCACGGGCCGGCGTCGAGCGCCACGTCCCCCAGGAGAACCCCATCCCGCGCGGGCAACGAGTCACCAGTGAGGGGTGTACTGCTGGTACATCGCTCCGGTGGCGTACGCGTCGTACGGTCGGAGGCATGGACCACCGTGCGGAGGCCCGCGAGTTCCTGACCTCGCGGCGAGCGAAGATCACCCCGGAGCAGGCCGGCCTGCCCACCGGGTCCCGGCGGCGCGTGCCGGGGCTGCGCAGGAGCGAGGTCGCCGCGCTGGCCGACATGAGCGTCGAGTACTACGCGAAACTGGAGCGCGGCAGCCTCGCCGGCGCCTCCCCGGCCGTCCTCGAAGCCGTCGCCCGCGCGCTTCAGCTGGACGACGCCGAACGCGCCCATCTCCTGCACCTGGCCCAGGCCGCCGACGGCTCCGACGCCCTCACCCGCCCCCGGCGCCGCACCGCCCGGCAGTGGACCTTGCACCGCAGCCTGCAATGGACTCTGGACGCGATCACGGCGGGGCCCGCGGTCGTGAGCAACGGCCGGATGGACATCCTGGCGGCCAACCCCCTCGCCCGCGCCTTCTACACCGATCTCTTCGCCAACGCGGACAACCAGCGGAATCTGGCCCGATTCAACTTCCTCGACCCGGCCTCCCGCCGGTTCTACCCCGACTGGGAGCTGTTCGGGGACATGGCGGTGGCCATCCTGCGCCGTGAGGCCGGCCGCGACGCCCACGACAAGGACCTGCAAGACCTCGTCGGGGAGCTGTCCACCCGCAGCGAGGACTTCCGCACCCGCTGGGGTGCCCACGATGTCCGACGCCACGGGACCGGCACCAAGCGGTTCCGCCACCCCGCGGTCGGCGACCTCACCCTCGCCTACGAGGCCCTGGACCTGGCCGCCGAACCCGGACTCAGCATGACCATCTACACCGCCGAACCCGGCTCCTCCTCGGAGGAAGGACTGCGCCTGCTCGCCTCCTGGGCCGCCACCGAAGACGTCAGCCCGCCGGCGGAGCACCCCACGGGCTGAAGCCGCCGCCGAACTCCGTGAGTCGTGAGTACACGTTCGAGGACCGAGCCGTCCACGGCAACGAGCAAGGCCGCCGTCGATGCGGCCACAGCTCCAGTCACCGCCCAAAGCCTTTTCCTCCATGTAGTCAACTGCCGCTACCTGCCGGACCGCCTGCGTCCAGCTTTGAGGAGCGGCTCGGCTTGAAGCAGCCAGGTTCCGGAGCGGGGCATGGCCGAGCCCTCGGTGTCGGTGTCGGTGTCGGTGGACCATGATGTGATGACACCGTGAGCCGCGCCGCTGAAGAGACCAACCGCCGCATGCTCCGGGCCCGGGACGCGATGGACCGCGACTACGCGCGCCCCCTGGACGTCCCGGCCCTGGCCCGGATCGCGCACGTGTCCGAGGCGCACTTCACCCGTACCTTCCGGGCCACGTTCGGTGAAACGCCGCACCGCTATCTCCAGCGCCGTCGTGTGGAGCGAGCGATGTTCCTGCTGCGGGAGACCGACCGCAGCGTGACGGACATCTGCTTCGACGTCGGCTTCGGCAGTCCGGGCACCTTCAGCCGTACGTTCCGCGACATCGTCGGCCGATCGCCGCGGGCCTACCGCAAGGAAGCGGTGGCCACGGGCGTGCCGACGTGCTTCACGATGGCGTGGACGCGACCGAGCGACTGACGACCATCGGCCGTATCCGTACCGTCCCGGTGTCAGCCGCCCGCCGACTGAGCAGTTTCGGATAAGTTTTCGTCCGGTCCGCTCGGTAGCGTGAGGCCCATGTTCAACGCCATCACACATTCGCAGATTTACGTCCTCGACCAGGACGAGGCCCTCGACTTCTACGTCGGCAAGCTCGGCCTGGAGGTCGCCGCGGACGTCAACTTGGGCTTCATGCGCTGGCTCGCCGTCAGCGTTCCCGGTCATCCCGAGCGGCAGATCCTGCTGGAGAAGCCGGGCGCTCCGGCGATGTCGGAGGAGACGGCCGAGCAGGTCCGTGAGCTGGTGACCAAGGGGGCGATGGGCGGCTGGCTCATCTTGACCACCCCCGACTGCCGCAAGACCTACGAGACCCTGCTGGCCCAGGGCGTGGAATTCACCGAGGAACCCACCGAGCGCCCGTACGGGATCGACTGCGGCCTGCGTGACCCGTTCGGCAACCGCCTCCGCTTCACTCAACCGGCGGCCTGAGGCGCTCCGGCGGGCCGGCGTCGCACACCGTCCGCCTGCGGCCCGCCCTTCTCCGCCGTCCGCCCCCGCAGAGCCGTCACCACCAGCAGCGCCGAGAACACGGCGGCCGAGCCGCACACCACGAAGCCGATCGCGTAGCCGTGGCCGAGGGCGTCGAGGGCATGTGCGCGGGCCGCGCCCGGCGGGGAGGTGGCGGGGACGGAGTTCAGCGCGAGGGGGCCGCCTTCCCGCAGCACGTCGTGCGCCGCCGCCTTCGACTCCGCGGTCAGGGACGACGAGGTGGTCAGCGACGAGGTCACCCGGGACGCCGCCTGGCTCAGCGCGACGGCGCCGATGACCGCGGGCCCCAGGGTGAAGCCGAAGTCGCGCAGCAGGTTGGTGGCCGCGCTGGCCATGCCCGCGAGCGGCAGCGGCACCGTGTTGACGGCGGTCGCGGTGATGGACGACACCGTGAAGGCGAAGCCGATGCCGACCAGGCCGAGCGGCAGAATCAGCGAGGCCAGGCTCCGGTCGTCGACGTCGAGCCCGGCGGCCAGGAAGTCGCCCACGGCGATCAGTGCCAGACCGGAGGTGAGCAGCGCCCGTGCGGGCAGCCGGTTCAGCAGCCGGGAGGTGAGCGGGGTGAGCACCGGGGTGATGCCGTTGAGCAGCAGGAACGCGAAGGCGGTGCGCATCGGGCTCTGGTGCTGGATGGGGCCGAGCCGGATGCTCGCCGCGTAGGCGGTACCCAGGAAGCTGAACATGCCCACCACCGCGACGACCGACGCGATCGCGAAGGAACGGTTGCGGAACAGGTCCAGGCGCAGCAGGGGCGAGCGGGCCCCGCTCTCGGCGGCCACGAACAGGCCCAGGAACATCGCGGCGATCACGAACGCCACGACCACGGGGGTCGATCCCCAGCCGTCGGTCGGCCCCTGGATGACGGCGTACAGCAGGGCGAACAGACCGACGCCGATGGTGATCTGGCCGCCGATGTCCAGCGAACGTCCCTCTGGGGACCGGGAGTTGGCCGCGAGCCACAGGCTCACCAGGGCGCTGACCGCGGCCAGCGCGGCGACCACCACGAACGCCGAGCGCCACGAGCCGTAGGTGCCGGTGATACCGCCGAGCAGCGGCGCGAGGAAGCCGCCCGCGGAGAGGCTGGAGGTCCAGAGAGCGATGACGTGCGCACGCTGGGCACCGGTGTGCGTACCGGCCGCGATCATGGCGAGCGAGGTGGGGAAGAGCGCGGCGGCGCCGAGACCGGCCAGTGCCTGTCCCGCCCACAGTTGGTGGATGCCGGACGCGCTCGCTGCGACGACCTCGCCCGCGCACACCAGCGCGGCCCCGCCGACGAGGAGCTGTTTGCGGCCGAAGAGGTCGCCCAGCACGCCGAAGGAGAGTTCGAGGACGGTGACGGGCAACAGGAACGCGTCGGAGATCCAGGTGAGTTGGGCGCCGACGGGGTGGAGGTGTTCCTGGAACAGGCCGTTGAGGGTGGCCGGTATCGCGAGGCCGATCTGGGCGAGGCAGACGGCGAGACAGCCGGCGACGAGCGTACCGAGCGGGAGACGCGGGGCCGGGGGTGCTGAAGGAGGCACGGAAGGGGGCGCGGAGGGAAAAGAGGCGGATGCGTCGGACATGCGAGGGTCCCAACGTCAGTGGCGGACAGTAGGCGCCGGGCGATCGCGGCCGACCGTCAGACGTGCCGGGCGGTACGGGGTGTACGCCGCCCCGTCCAGGCCGAGCGCCGTGGCGGACCGCTGAAGCGCGGCCGGGGTCGCGGCGTCGTCCCAGTGGCCGGTGGTGACGCGGTGTTCGAGCGCGTGCAGGGCGGCCACGGTCTCGGCGGTGGTGAATGCGCAGTGGCCCTGCCGTTCGACGTAGGCATGCCGCAGCAGCGCGCCGTCCCCGGCCGTGCGCACCCGGTCGCCGAACCGCCGTTCCTGCTCCACGGGTACGAGGTTGTCGGCGATCGTGTGCACGTCCAGCAGCGGCACACCGAGGCCCTGACCGGCGGACGAGGTGCGCTGCGCCGTACGGACCGCGGCGGGGTCGGCGGCGATCGAGGCACCCCGGGTCAGGGACGTCAGGTCGGCGCGCAGGTCGAGCCCGGCCGTCCGATACAGCGCGCGGACCCGCGGGGCGTGAGCGGAACCGGCGAGCAGGTTGGCGTAGTCGACGCCCCGGTTCGAGGAGTTGTTGCCGCCGACGGACTGCTCCATGGCCAACCGGCCGCCCTCGACGAACGACAGGATGCCTTGCGCGAACCACGTGTACTGCTGCTCCTCCTGGCCCGCCCAGTCGGTCGGGGCGGGCCGGTCCTGTCCGGGCGCCCAGGCGGGCAGGTTGAGGAAGGCCGCGGCCAGCGCGATCCGGGCCCGGCCCCGGGGGGTGGCCTGCGCGGCGGTGACGGCGTCGGTGAGCTTCGCGGCGGTGGCCGCCGCGTCGTCGGCGGAGCCGAAGCGCACCAGACCGACGTCCTCCCCCGGCAGGAGCAGCCGGGCGATGGTGTACTCGGCGTCCAGCTGGTAGTTGTCCAGGTCGGTGCCGCCCGCGACCAGGCCGCACAGGCCGAGCGCGCCGTCGACACGGCCGGCGCCGTCGCGGGCGATCTGCGCGTTGACGAGTCCGCCCATGGACTGGCCAACGGCCAGGGTGCGCCGCGGGGTGCCGATTTTCGCGGTGACGGCGTCGAGTGTGGCGAACTGGTCGAGTTCGGCGCTGTTCAGGGCCCACATCGAGCCATGGGGGTCGTACGACGAACCGGCCATCGCATAGCCCTCGGCGAGCAACTCGGTGCGTACGGCGTCGGAAGGGGCGTCCTGGGCGACGGTGGGGCCGAAGCCGTGGCTGAACAGCAGCAGGGTGCCGTTCCAGCGGTCGGGGACGTCCGCCGTCCAGGTGGCGCCGTCGGCGAGGGTGCCGGTGAGGTGAGCCGTGGCCGTCGGGTCCGCCTGGGCGGCTGACCAGGGAAAGATGGCGAGGGCGGCGGACGCCAGGGCGGCCAGGGCGACACGCGGACGGGTCCGAGCAGACATCGAAGTGGCTCCTTGTGGGCGGCTGCGGAGCGGGGAACCTGGGGCGCGTGCTCAGCGCGCTGAACGAAGGTGTGGAGGAATGTAGGGCCGATTTCTTGCAGCCGTCAATGCAATGCACAATTTCGCCGTAGAGCGTGCCCTGGTGTGGCACGCGTGAGGACGGCTACGCCGGCACGGTTTCGATCGACCGGTGCGCCGCCTCCCGGGCGGGCGCCTCCAACCGGCCGTGGACCGCGCGGAACGTCTCCTCCGCCCCGGCCGCGGGCCAATCCTCCGGCAGGTGCCGTACGGGCAACCGGGGATCACCGCGGATGACCTGGAGCCACTCGGCGGTCAATCGGAGACGCAGCGCGAGGGCGTCCTCTCCGGCCAAGTCCACGCCACCTGAGGCGTACGGCCGCCAGGACGCGTCGAAGTCCCGGTAACCGGCGCCCAGTGCGGGCAGGTCCCAGGTGTCGTCGACCATCTCGGCGATGTTCATGCCGGCGTCCGCGTGGGCGCGGAAGACCTTCACATGCGCGGCCAGGCCCAGCTCGGCGACGATCTCGGAGACGTCGACCTCGCCCGGCGCGATCCACAGTCCGCTGAACAGCGCGCCGAAGCCCGCCCAGGTCAGCTGGGAGCGCAGATCGTGCCGCTGGCGCTGCCATGACTCCGGGAGCGAGAAGCCGAGCAGGGTCCAGGTGCCGTCCCATTCGCGGTTGACCGCGCCCGTCTTCCAGATGCGCCGCTCGCCGTCACGGAGGATCGCCTCCGAGCGGTCGGTGAGGCCGATGTAGGTCCGCCGGCCCTCACGCCGACGGCTCAGCAGGCCACGGCCGACCATGCGGGTGAGGGTGGACCGGGTGGCCTGCTCTCCGACTCCGGCGCGCCGGAACACCTCGATGACACTCCCCGTGTACACGCACACCCCGCGGCCCAGTACGTCGTCACCGAGGAAGCTGAGCAGGAGGGACTGGGGGCGGAGGGCTGGACCGGTCACACGCATACATTACGAGGCCCGCGCACACGCGGCGGCGTCAGGCGAGCCCGTTCCCGGCGACGCGCGCCAGGAGCGTGTGCAGCGCCTCCCGTTCGGCGGGCGCGAGCGGGGTGAGCAGTTCGTCGGTCACCCGCCGGCCCGCCTGATCCGTGTCGCGGAGGAACGCGCGGCCGTCCTCGGTGAGGACGACGACGCGGCTGCGGCGGTCGTCGGGGGCGGGGCGGCGCTCGGCGAAGCCGAGCTTCTCCAGGTCGTCCACCAGACCGACGATCGCGCTCGGGTCATAGCCGAGCCGGGCGCTGAGCTCTCGCTGCAACGCGCCCTCGCAGGTGGCGAGGTAGCGCAGCACGGCGTAGTGCCGCAGCCGCAGCCCCGACTCCTGGAGGAAGGTGTTGAACAGCTGGCCGGAGCGCAGACCGAGGCGGTACAGCAGATAGCCCGTGTCCGCGTGCAGCTCCCGCATCCACGGTTCGTCCGCGTCGATGGGGGGCGGGGTGTCGGTGTGCCGGCGGGCGATGGCGGGCTCCCTGGTCTCGGCCCCGGGGCGCCGGTCTCGACTCCCGGAGGGGTGGGTCTCGTGTGCAGAGTCCAGCATGACGCACCCGAGGTCGACAACAACTGTTGACGACACCAATTATTGCGCTTAGCTTCGATCTCGCCGCCGCACCCGGCGCGGCACAGACGCACCCCATGCGAAGGGACCCGCTCGTGCCCACCATCGATCTGACCGGCAAGGCCGCCGTCGTCACCGGTAGCGGCCGGGGTCTCGGCCTCGCCTACGCACACGCCCTCGCCGCCCACGGCGCGTCCGTGGTCGTCAACGACGTCGACGAAGCCGTGGCCGAACGGGCCGTCAAGTCCATCACCGAGGCCGGTGGCACCGCCGTGGCCGAGGTGGTCCCGGTCGGCTCCGCGGAGGCCGCGGACCGGCTGGTGAGCCGTGCCGTCGAGGAGTTCGGCCGGCTCGACGTCCTGGTCACCAACGCGGGCATCCTGCGCGACAAGGTGCTGTGGAAGATGACCGACGAGGACTTCGACACGGTCATCACGACCCATCTGCGAGCCACCTTCACCTGCGCCCGCGCCGCCGCCGTGCGCATGCGCGAGCAGGGCGAAGGCGGCACACTCGTCCTCGTCGGCTCCCCGGCCGGGCAGCGCGGCAACTTCGGCCAGACCAACTACGCCGCCGCCAAGGCCGGAATCGCCGCCATGGCCCGCACCTGGTCCATGGAGCTGTCCCGCGCGAACATCACCGTCAACGCGATCGTGCCGGTCGCCGCCACCGCGATGACCGAGACCATTCCCGCCTTCGCCCCGTATGTGGAAGCCCTCAGGAACGGTGAACCGCTGCCGGACTTCCTGCGCAAGGGCGAGGGATTCGGCACCCCGGAGGACTGCGCCGGCCTCGTCGCCTTCCTGGCCTCCGAAGCCGCCCGCGGCATCACCGGCCAGTGCGTCGGCATCGGCGGCGACAAGGTGGCGCTCTGGTCGCATCCGCAGGAGATCCGGGCCGCCTACGCCGACGGCGGCTGGACCCCCGAGGCCCTCGCCGACGCCTGGCCCACATCGGTCGGCGCCGAGCCGCAGACGGTGGGCATCCCCGCGCCGAAGACCCCGGAGGCGTGATGGACCTGGAGAATCTGGTCGCCATCGACGTCCACACCCACGCGGAGGTGTCCTCCAAGGGCCACTCCTCCCTGGACGACGCTCTGCACGACGCCTCCGCCGGCTACTTCAAGGTCGAGGGCAACCGGAAGCCCACCCTCGAGGAGACGGCCGCCTACTACCGCGAGCGGCGGATGGCCGCCGTCATCTTCACGGTGGACGCCGAGTCCGCCACCGGCACCGAGCCCGTCCCGAACGAGGAGGTCGCCGAGGCCGCCGCCGCCAACGCGGACGTGCTCATCCCCTTCGCCTCCATCGACCCCTTCCGGGGGAAGGCGGGCGTAAAGCGGGCCCGGCGGCTGGTCGAGGAGTACGGCGTGAAGGGCTTCAAGTTCCACCCCAGCATCCAGGGCTTCTTCCCCGACGACCGCTCGGTGGCGTACGGCCTGTACGAGGTGATCGAGGAGACCGGCACCATCGCTCTCTTCCACACCGGCCAGACCGGCATCGGCGCGGGTGTGCCCGGCGGGGGTGGGATCCGCCTGAAGTACTCCAACCCCCTCCATGTGGACGACGTGGCCGCCGACTTCCCGCATCTGAAGATCATCCTGGCGCATCCGTCGTTCCCGTGGCAGGACGAGGCGCTGGCGGTGGCGACCCACAAGCCCGGCGTGCACATCGACCTGTCCGGCTGGTCGCCGAAGTACTTCCCGCCGCAGCTTGTGCAGTACGCCAACACGCTGCTGAAGGACAAGGTCCTGTTCGGTTCGGACTTCCCCGTGCTCACCCCGGACCGATGGCTGGCCGACTTCGACAAGCTCTCCATCAAGGACGCGGTCAAGCCGAAGATCCTCAAGGAGAACGCGGCCCGGCTGCTCGGGCTGACCACACCGTAAGGGGTGTCAGATGCGCAACGAGGGACTGGGGTCATGGCCCGCACGCCGGGCCCGTAAGACCCCCCACCGCACCGCCCTGATCCACGGCGAGCAGTCGACCGACTACCGCACCCTGCACACCCGCACCACCCGCCTCGCCCACGCCCTGCGCGCCCGGGGCGTCAGGCGTGGCGACCGCATCGCCCATCTCGGCACCAACCACCCCGCCTATCTGGAGGGCCTGTTCGCCGCCGGGCTCCTCGGCGCCGTCTTCGTCCCCCTCAACACCCGGCTCACCGGCCCCGAGATCGCCTACCAGCTCGCCGACTCCGGCGCCAAGGCCCTCATCCACGGCGCCGCACACGCCGGGCTCGTCGCCGGACTGCCGGCCGGCACCGATGTACGGATCCGCGTCGAGATCGGCGACGCATACGAACAGATCCTGGCAGCCGCGCCGACCGAGCCGATCGACGAGCCGGTCTCCCCCGACGACACCTGCCTCATCATGTACACCTCGGGGACGACCGGCCGCCCCAAGGGCGCGATGCTCACCCACGCCAACATCATCTGGAACGCCGTCAATGTGCTGGTCGACCACGATCTGTTCGCCGATGAGCGCGCCCTGGTGTCCGCCCCGCTGTTCCACACCGCCGGCCTGAACATGATCACCTTGCCGGTGCTGCTCAAGGGCGGCACCTGCGTCCTGGTGGAGTCCTTCGACCCGGGGACGACCCTCGATCTGATCGAACGGCATCGCATCACCTTCATGTTCGGAGTGCCGACGATGTTCGGCCAGGTGGCCCGGCATCCCCGCTGGGCGAACGCCGATCTGTCCTCGCTCCGCATCCTCACCTGCGGCGGATCGCCCGTGCCGACCCCGCTCATCGCCACCTACCAGGAGCGCGGGCTCACCTTCCTCCAGGGCTACGGCATGACCGAGGCCGCGCCCGGCGCCCTCTTCCTGGACGCCGAGCACGCCGTCGACAAGGCGGGCTCGGCGGGCGTACCGCACTTCTTCAGCGACGTACGGGTCGTACGGCCCGACCTCACCCCGGTCGGCATCGGCGAGACCGGCGAAGTGGTGGTGCGCGGGCCACATGTGATGTCCGGCTACTGGGGGCTGCCCGAGGAGACGGAGGCCGCCTTCGCGGCCGGCTGGTTCCGCAGCGGGGACGCGGCGCGGGTCGACGAAGACGGTTATGTGTACATCGTCGACCGGATCAAGGACGTGATCATCTCCGGTGGCGAGAACGTCTACCCCGCCGAGATCGAGGACCTCCTGCTCGCCCACCCGGACATCGCCGAGTGCGCGGTGATCGGTGTCCCGGACGACACATGGGGCGAGGTGCCCCGCGCGGTCGTCGTCCCGGCTGCGGGCGCCGAACTCGACCCGGAGCAGGTGCTGGCATCGCTGTCCGGGCGGCTCGCCAAATACAAGATCCCCAAGTCGGTGGTGGTCGCGGACGAACTTCCGCGCACCGCCTCCGGAAAGCTCCTCAAGTCCCGGGTGCGCGACCGCTACGGCACCCCTGCCCCTGAACAGGAAGCCGATTCATGACCATCACCGTCAATGGCCTGGACGAATTGAAGAAGCTCGCCGACGCGGACCTCGGCACCAGCGAGTGGATCGAGGTCACCCAGGACCGCATCGACACCTTCGCCGATGCCACCGGCGATCACCAGTGGATCCACACCGACCCGGAGCGAGCGGCCCAGGGCCCCTTCGGCGCACCGATCGCACATGGCTATCTCACGTTGTCCCTGTTCATTCCCCTCTTCACCCAACTGCTGGACGTACGGGGTGTGACCACCAAGGTCAACTACGGCCTGGACAAGGTGCGCTTCCCCGCACCGGTGAAGGCCGGGTCCCGCATACGGCTCGTGGCCCGGCTCACCTCGGTCGAGGACGTACCCGGCGGCGTCCAGATCACCGTCGACGGCACGATCGAGGTGGAGGGCGGCACGAAGCCCGCGGCCGTGGTGCGGAGCCTGTCCCGCTTCTACGTCTGACTCAGGCCGCTCTACGTCTGACTCAGGCCGCGAGCACCTGTGCCACCGCCCTCGCGGGCAGACGCGACGCCGGGATGCGTACCGGCGCGACCGGGCCATGCGCGGGCCATACGCGGTAGGTGGTCTTGGCCGGATCCACCAGGGGCTCACCGAGGGTGATCCGCCCCTGGGAGTACAGCCTGTCGCATACCGGGGTGGGCAGCGCGACGTAGCAGCCGCCCCTGTTGGTGACGGAGTCGTACGGCTGCCAGTAGCCGTACCGGCGTCGTCCACTCGCGTGCACGGTGCAGAACACCGGAGTGCGCGAGTTGGACATGACGCGGAGCACACCGGCGTCGGCAGCCTCGAACGGGACCTCGGAACGGGAGCGGGACGAGTAGAGGACCGGGGACATCAGGGCTGCCTTTCCGAGGGGCCGGGGCTCAAGATCAGCTACCCAATTAAAGCAGTGATTTGATCTCGATGGCACAACTCCCGTGCAAGCGGCGGGGCTTGGGTATCTCGGCACGGACTCCGGTAGCATTGCAAGACTACTTTCGATTCAAGACCACTACCGGGGTCACCCAAGGAGAGAAGCCGTGCCCGACCACGGGAACCGCGTCACCTTCCAGCACGGCCAGGAGTTCCTGGCCGCGATCTCCGAACGCTGGAACTACCAGATCCTGCGGGAGGTGTTCTTCGGCGTCGGCCGGTTCGGCGAGCTCAAGCGAGCGCTGGGCATCTCGGCGAACATCCTCACCGCGCGGCTGAACAGCCTGACCGAACTGGGCCTGCTCACCAAACGCGCCTACCGCTCCGACAAGCCGTGGTACGAGTACGAGCTCACCGACAGCGCCCGTGAACTCGTCGTTCCCGCCATCGCGGCCATCACGCGCTGGGCCGAGAGCCATGCGACCGACAGCGACATCAGCCGTCACCCACTGATGCACACGGTGTGCGGCAACCCGACCAATCCGTACCTCGCGTGCAGCAGCTGCCATCAGCCGGTCGAGGCATCGACCCTGCGGCCGGTGCCCGCCGAGGAAGGTGGCGCCCGCTGACCACCTCACCCCGAGGGCCCGAGGGCGACGCGACCCGCACACTAGTAGCGATCTGAAACTAGTAGCGTTACGCTACTAGCATGACAGACACCGCACACGCGACATCCGTGCCCGACTGGATCCTGAAGTTCATGGACGCCATCGACACCCTGGACTTCGACGAGGGCTTCGCGCCGCTGACCGAGGACACCGAGATGTACTTCGGCACCGCGCACATCCACGGCGCCGAGGCCATCAAGGCGTTCTTCGTCAAGATCGACGAGCCACTGAACATCACCCACGAGGTTCTGGAGTTCTGGGCCGCAGGCGATGGCGTCCGCCTGCTGCGCGGCGAGGCGACCATGGCCAAGAAGAGCGCGCCGGACCAGGTGGTGCGCGCCCCGTTCATGCACATCTTCTACCTCGACCGGGAAGAGCCGGTCCGCGTCCGGACACTCCGCGTCACCGCGGGCCCGCTCCAGACCGACGCCGTGATGTGACCCCGCCCCGGGGATCTGCCAACGATCCCCGGGGATGCACCCCTCGCCACCCCTGCGGGCACACACCCCTCGACAGCCCTCCGAGGTATCAGCATGCTTGCCATCTAGTACGCATGCTTATATTGTCGCAGCATGCTTACGGAATCCCCAGCTCCCTCACCGTGGAGGTCGGCTCATGACGGCTCTGTCCCTCCCCGATGCCCGCGCACTCGTCGCGGCCGCGATGACCGCCTGCGGGCATTCCGCCGGGGCCGCCGAGACCATCGCTGACCACCTGCTCGACTGCGAACTGCGCGGACTGTCCTTCGGCGGGCTCGCCCGCGCGCTGTCCATAGCGGAGCGCATCCGCACGACCGAGGCGCCGCCGCGACCCATCCGGGTCGTCGCCGAGACGCCGGTGTCCGCCACCGTGGACGGCGGCGACCAGGTGGGCTACCTCGTCGGCATGCACGCGCTGCGGCTGGCCATGGCGAGGGCCCGCGCCCAGGGAGTCGCGGTAGTCGGCGCGCACAACACCTGGTACACCGGGATGTTCTCGTACTACCTGGAGAAGGCCGCGGCCGCCGGGCTCGCCGGGATGATCGCGGGCAGCGGACCGGCGGTGGTGGCCCCGCACGGCGGCACCGAAGCCCGGTTCGGCACCAATCCGATCGCGTTCGGGTTCCCGGCCACCCCGACTCCGATCATCTGGGACATCGGTACCTCCGCCGTGATGTACGGGGAGGTGCGGCTGAAGGCGCGGCTCGGAGAGAAGCTCGCCCCCGGCCAGGCCTACGACGCGGCCGGGGCTCCGACGCTCGACCCGGCCGCCGCACTCGAGGGCGCGTTCGGCGTCTGGGGCGCCCACAAGGGCTCCGGGCTCGCCCTGGTCGTCCAGCTGCTCGGCATGATGACCGGGGCGGCCGCCGACCCGCCGGGCGTTTCGGACTGCGGCTTCTTCGTGGTGCTGGTCGATCCCGGCGTGCTCACCGACCCGGACGACTACCGACAGCGGGTCGCGGCCTTCGCGGAATGGGTCCGCGCCACCCGTCCCGTCGAGGACGGCCACGCGGTGCGGATGCCGTTCGACCGCTCGGCGACCCGACGGAACGAGACGCTTCGGCGCGGTGCCATCGACGTGCCCGAAGCGGTGGTGGCGGCCCTGCGCAAGGAGGCCGCGGGTGGCTGAGGACCCCGACGCCCTGGCGGAGGACCCCGACGCCTTCGCGATCGAGCCCTCCCCGTCCGGCCGGCTCCTGTGCGGCGGCTGCGCTCCGCACGACACCTGCCGCCTGGGCGTCGAGATCGCCGAGGTGCGGGACGACGCGGTGCGGTTCGAGGTCGTCTGCCCACCGTTCTGGCACGGCGGGCCCGGCGTCGCGCACGGCGGCTGGACCGCCGCGGTGTTCGACGACGCGCTCAACGTCGTCGCGCTGCGGATCGAACCGCGGCTGGTCACGAAGTCGCTGACGATCCGCTACCTCCGCCCGGTCCCGGTCGGGCGGCCCGTGGCCGTCCTGGCACGGATCGAGCGGCACACCGGAAGGCAGTGGGACGTGTCCGCCGAAATGACGCTCTCCGGTACGGCGCTGGCCACCGCACGGGCCGAACTGCGGACACGCCGACCACACCACTTCGCCCGCCACGAAGCCTGGCTCGCCCGCCGATCACCGTCCCCCAACGGACCCCGCACAGAAAGCTGACAACGCCATGGTCGAATTCCTCACCGGGCTACAGCCCCTCCAGACCGGCGAAACCGACCCCGACCTCATGATCTCCAGGATCCGGGAACTGGACCGCTCGCAGGTCATCGACCGGGTCCTGCTCGGGTACTCCGCCACCTGGCCGCACAACCACGCCACCGCACCGTTCGCGCTGGCGATGTCGGAGAAGTTCTCGCCCATCGTCGCGCACCGTCCGGGCGTGATGGCGCCGGTGGCCGCCGCGCGCTACTTCGCCACCCTCGACGTACTCGCCCGGGGCAGGCTCGCCATCAACGTGGTCGTGGGCGGCTCCGACAAGGACCTGCGCCGCGAGTCGGACGACCTGCCCAAGGCCGACCGCTACCGGCGGGCGGTCGAGTACCTCGACATCATCCGCCGTGCCTGGACCGAGACCGAACCCTTCGACCACCACGGCGAGTACTACACGGCCGAGGCGGTGAACCTGCGGAACAAGCCGGTGCAGGGCCAGGTGCCCATCTTCATGGGCGGCGAGAGCGCCGACGCCGTGGACTTCGGCGCCCGCCACGCCGACCTGTACATGCTGTGGGGGGAACCGCTCGCCGGCACGAAGGAGCGCATCGACCGGGTCACCGCGGCGGCCGAACACCACGGCCGTGCCATGCGGTTCTCGCTGAGCCTGCGCCTGTTCATCGGCGACACCGACGACGACGCCTGGGCCCGGGCCCGGGCCGTGGAGCGGCGGATCGCCGAGGCCGCCGGAACCCCGGCCTTCCTGCGCTCGTCGTCGACCGACACCTCCGTCGGGCGGCAACGGGCTCTCGCGCTCACCGACCACGAGCTGCACGACGACTGCTTCTGGACCGGGCTGACCAAGCTCCTGGGCGGCTTCGCCAACTCCCAGGCGCTCGTCGGCACCGAGGAGCGCGTCCTGGACACCCTCGGCCGGTACCGGGAGCTCGGAGTCGACGCGTTTCTGGTGACGACCGGCGCCGAAGCCGCCTGGGACCCGTCGTTGGAGGGCTTCCTGGCCCGGGCGAAGAAGGAGCTGGCATGACGGTATCCATCGCACGGGGCAACGGCGCCCCGGGCCTGGAGGGATTCTCCGATCTCGCCGACGGCACGGTCGGCGGGCTCATCGCCGCCCGGGCCGCACTGCACCCCGACAAGCCCGCGCTCGTCTTCGAAGACACCGAACTGACCTACGGCGAGCTCGACACGGCGGTCACCGACGTGGCACGCGGTCTGATGTCGGCGGGCGCCGCCCCGGGCAGCTCAGTCGGGATCTTCCTGCCCAACCGGCCCGAATACCTGCTCGCCTGGCTGGGAGCGGCCCGCGCCGGGGCCGTCGAGGTCCCGATCAACATCGCCTACAAGGGCTCCTTCCTGGACCACGCGCTCCGCGGCACCGGCGTGCGGGTACTGGTCACCGACGCGGCCCTGCTGGAGCTCGTCGCCGACCTGCCGGATGTACCGCACACCCTCGAGACCGTCGTCCTGCTCGACGGCGACGGCCACGGCCGTACCCCGCCCGGGGTGACGGTACGGACCTGGCACGACCTGCTCGCGGCCGGTGACCCGGCGGTGGAGCTCCCCCGCGTTGCGCCGCGGGACCCGGTCGCGATCATGCTCACCTCCGGAACGACCGGGCGCAGCAAGGGAGTTGTCCATCCGCATCTGATGCCCCTGGTCGCCGCGCGCGAATGCGCGGCGCAGATGGCCACGACCGCCGATGAGCGGCTCTACACCTGCCTGCCGCTGTTCCACGGCGCCGCGCAGATCAACATATCCCTGCACGCCTTCTACGCGGGGGCGACCGTGGTCCTCGGGCGCCGGTTCAGCGCCAGCAGATTCTGGGACGAGCTGCGCACCCACCGGGTCACCCAGTTCAACGCGCTCGGTTCCGTCCTGCCGATGCTCCTGGCGCAGCCCCCGTCCGACCGCGATCGCGACCACCGGGCGACGAAGGTGTTCGCGGCGCCCGCCCCGCCACAGGTGCTCCATCCGTTCGAGGAGCGCTTCGGCGTCCACGTCGTCGAGGGCTACGGGCTCACCGAGATCAAGAACGTGCTCTACAACCCTCTTGACGCCCGGAAGGTGGGCTCGCTGGGTCTGCCCACCGCGTCGTCCGTTCTGGAGATCCACGACGAGTCGGGGCAGCGTGCCGCGCCCGGCCGGGCCGGGGAGATCGTGTACCGGCCCCGCCTGCCGGACATCATGTTCTCCGGCTACCACCGCGACCCCGAAGCGACGCTCGCGACCATGAAGGACCTCTGGTGGCACACCGGCGACCTGGGCCACACGGACGAGGACGGCTACTTCTACTTCATCGACCGCAAGAAGGACGCGCTGCGCCGCCGCGGTGAGAACATCTCCTCCCACGAGATCGAATCGGTTCTGCTCGCCTGCCCCGGCGTCCTGGCCGCCGCCGCCATCGGCACACCATCGGAGCTGGGCGAGGACGAGGTCCTCGTCGCCGTGCAACCCGAACCCGGCCACGAGCTGGATCTCACGGAGCTGTTCGCCCACTGCGACCGCTCGATGCCGCACTTCATGGTCCCCCGCTACTACCGCGTCGTGGACCGGCTTCCCGTCACCCCGAACGGCAAGGTGCGCAAACACCAGCTGCGTGACCAGGGCCGCGCCGGGGCCTGGGACGCGTTGGCCGCCGGGCTCGCACCCACCCGCCACGTCTGAGGAACCACCATGTCCCTGCCCGACGGAGTGCGCATCCGCGAGATCGCGCCCCGGTTGACCTTCCAGGACCATGCGGTCCCGACCGACGTCAAGATAGAACTCGTGCGGCGGCTGATCGATGCCGGCGTCCGCGGGTTCGAGCTGTCCTCCTTCGTCCGGCCCGATCTCGTACCCGGTCTCGCCGACGCCGCGGAGGTGTTCGCGCGGGTACCGCGGGTGCCCGGACTCAGCCTCGGCTGCTGCGTCGGCAATGCGCGCGGGCTCGCCCGCGCGGCCGACGCGGGAGCCGACACGGCGCATTTCCTGCTCTCCGCCGACGAGGAGTTCGCCCGCGCCAACGTCGGACGGTCCACCGCGGACTCGTTGCGCGAGCTGGAGCGCATGGCCGCGTACGCCGCGGACAAAGGCATCCTGCTCGGCACCTACGTCATCTTCGCCTGGGGTGGGCCGACCGGCCCCGCACGCACCGGCGAGGAGCTCCAGCCGCTGGCCCGGCGGCTGCTCGACATCGGGGTCGAGCACTGGATCCTGGCGGATTCCTCCGGCTACGCGGCACCGCCCCAGATCCGCGAACTCGTCAGCGCCGCGCTCACGCACGTACCGCCCGGGAACCTGACCGTGCAGATCCACGACGGCCGCGGCATGGGCCTCGCCGCCCTGCTCCCGCTCCTCGAACTCGGGGTCCACGCCATCGACACCTCCCTCGCCGGCAGCGGCGGCCACCCGGCGATGCCCGGCGCCCAGGGCGGCGGCCTGTGCACCGAGGACGCCGTGCAGATGCTCGAACTGTGCGGTGTGGACACCGGTATCGATCTGTCCCGCCTCATCGAGACGGCGAACTGGCTCACCGGCGAGATCGGCGTGCCCGGCAAGGGGTTCGTCCGGCACACCGGTCGTGTGCCGAGCACGGCCCGCCCCGGCGATCCGCTCGCCTTCACCTGGTGACGGCGGACGAGAGCTCGCGCCCGGTGCGCCACCGCCACGCCGACCCACCCCTCGGTTCAGCAGCACGCATCAAGGAGGACTCATGACGCATACCCGTACGCCCACGATCGTCGTCGCCGGCGCCGGGCTGACCGGCCTCTCCGCGGCGATTTCCGCCCGGGAGGCCGGTGCCCGCGTCGTGCTGCTGGAGAAGGGCGGCCGCGAGGACGTCGGCGGGAACGCGGCCTTCTCCGGCGGTCTGTTTCTGTTCCGCTATGACGGACCGGACGATCTGACGTCGATCACCGAGGACTTCGAGCCGGGCATGGAGGCCGACCGGATCGAGGCACCGCCCTACACCCGCCATGCCTACGCGGCCGAGTTGTCGGCGATGAGCGGCGGCCGGGCCGAGCCGCGGCTGGTCGACGCGCTCGCCGAACGGTCGTTGGACACGGTGCGCTGGCTGGCCGCGAAGGGCGTCCGCTTCACGTTCAACCGCACCCTGGGGGCCGAGGTCCGCGACGGTGTCCTGCACATCCCGCCCGGCCAGGTGCTGACCTGCGTCGGCGAGGGAATGTCACGCGGGTTCGAGGTGATCCGGCCGCTGCTCGCGCACGCCGAGCGGATCGGCGTGGAAATCCACTGGTCCACACCGCTGGCGGAGGTGCGGCGCGGCAACGGCCGGGTCACGGGCGCCGCGGTCGGCGACGGCAGCCGGACCGTGCCCGTCGATGCCGTAGTGATCGCCACCGGCGGCTTCCAGGCGAGCGGTGAACTGCGCCGCGAGCATCTGGGGCCGGAGTGGGAGACGGCGCGCCTGCGCGGCACCCGCCTGGCCACGGGCGACGGGATCCAGGCCGCGCTGCGCGCCGGGGCGGAGAAGGCCGGGACGTGGTCGAGCTGCCACTCGGCCGCGGTCGACCCGACCATGCCCTCACCGGGGCGCAGTGCCGACTCGCCGCCGTTCCCGCTGCACGGCTTCTGGCTCGGCGTGCTCGTCAACCGCGACGGCGAGCGGTTCGTCGACGAAGGCCCCGGCCCGTGGGTCAGGAACTACTCGAAGATGGGCAAAGCGATCATGGGTCAGCCCGGGTGCGAGGCGTTCGAGATCTTCGACCAGCGCACCGCGCCCAGGGTGGCCGATGAGTTCGCCGGCGCGGCGGTGCCCATCGTCGCGCACACGGTCGTCGAGCTCGCCGAACGGATCGGGGTGCCCGCGGACCGGCTGGCGCACACGCTCAAGACGTTCAACAACGCCTGCCCGCCCGGCGACACCATCAGCGAGGACCGCGGCACTTCCGGCATCACCCCGCCGAAGTCCCGCTGGGCGGCGCCCCTCGACCGGCCACCGTACGTCGCTTACCACGCGGTCGCGGGGCTCACCTTCACCTTCGGCGGCATCCGGATCGACCCGGACGGACGGGCGCTCGGGGCCAACGGGGCGCCGGCGCCCGGCCTGTACGCGGCGGGCGAGGCCATCGGCGGTCTGTTCCACGGGGACTATCCCGGTGGCGCCGCCCTGATGCGCGCCGCGGTGTTCGGCCGCGCGGCCGGACACACCGCCGCGACCGAAGCCACGTCGGCGCCTCGCCCGGCCTGACGAACACCACGCGGCCGCGGGGGCTTTCCGTGGGGACTCCCGCGCGGAAAAGTCCCCACGGAAAGCCCCCGCGGCTGCGGTCATCCGCGCGTCTACTCCTCCGGGCGGCCCATGTCCCGGAGTTCGTTCTCCACCACCAGCGCGGCCTGCCTCAGGCGGCCGTCGGTGGCGACGATGTCGTCCCGCCCCAGCGTGGCGTTCAATGTCTCGCTGATCTTGAGAATCTCGTTGCTCATCTCCTCCAAGGCGGCCAAGCCTGCCTCGGTGACCTGGAGCGAGAGCGCCCGTTCGCTCTCCGGATGCGCGGCGCGGGCCACGAAACCGCGATTCTCCAGTTGTGTGACCATCCGCGTCATGGTCTGCGGCCGCGCATAGCAACGGCGTGATAGCTGAGCGAGGCTGAGATGGGGCTGATGGGCCAGGATGCGCAGGGCGGTGTAGCTGGACAGCGTCATGTTCCACGGACGCAGTCGCGTGTTCCCGATCCTGGTGACCGCCCGCTCGAACCGGAAGACCGCATCGATCATCGAGGACGCTTCGTCCATGCCTGCGGCGGCCTCGGTCGGCGAGCGACCGTCGTCGAACGGGTTGATGTAGGGGAGAGCGCTGGACACCCGTACAGCATACGGCGCGCGGGACCGGAACATCAGCATGCTTGCATTTGAACTAAGCATGCTTCTATCTTATCAGCATGCTTACATCTGCGAACCCCCAGCAGCCGGGCCCCGACACCGCGCGCTTCCGGGCCGTCCTCGGCCACTTCCCCAGCGGCATCACCGCCATCACATCGCGCGACGCACAGGGCGAGCCGGTGGGCATGACCGTCGCGTCGTTCACCTCCGTCTCACTCGCCCCTCCACTCGTGGCGTTCCTGCCCGGCAAGACGTCGTCGACCTTCCCCGTCATCGCCGAACGCGGCACCTTCTGCGTGAATGTCCTCGCCACCGACCAGGAGCGGATCTGCCGCGCCATGTCGGTGTCCGGAGGCGACAAGTTCGCCGAAGTGGCCTGGCGGCCGGGGCCGCACGGAGACCCGGTCATCGACGGCGTGGTCGCCTGGATCGACTGCGGGATCGAAGCCGTGCACGACGCCGGTGACCACTACATCGTCATCGGGCGGGTCAACGACCTCGACGCCGACAGCACGGCGTCACCCCTACTGTTCTTCCGGAGCCGCTACAACCACCTGGTATCCGCATGACCGGCGAGCGACCGCGACAGAAGAAAAACTGCCAACTTCACGGGCACGCGTTCCGGGCGTGTCACCGGTCAGCCCTGACGGCAGTGGCGAACCCCGGTGGCCGGATCCGCTCGCGCCTCCGGTCAGGGTCGCGGATGGGCGTCGTGGGTGAGGAGGGCGAGCTGGACGCGATTCTCCAGGTCCAGTTTGGCCAGAGCGCTGGAGAGGTGGGCCTTGACCGTGCCGAGGGAAAGGTGCAGGCGGGTGCCGATCTCGGTGTTGGACAGGCCCTCGGCAACCGCCTCGGCCACCTCGCGCTCGCGTTCGGTGAGCAACGCCAGCCGCTGCCGGGCGAGTTCGGCGCGGTCGTCCGGTCCGACCGCCGCGTGCCGGATGAGGGCACGCGCGGCGGACGGCGACAGCGCGGGCTCGCCGCAGGCGGCCCGCCGTACCGCCTCGACGATTTCCTCGGGCACGGCGTGCTTGACGAGGTACCCGGCGGCGCCGGAGCGCATCGCCTCCAGCACCAGGCCGTGCTCGTCGAAGGTGGTCAGCACGATCACCTGGGGTGCCTGGGCACCGCGCCGGGTGAGCTCGCGGGTGGCCGCGAGGCCGTCCATGACCGGCATCCGGATGTCCATCAGGACCACGTCGGGCGCGTGTTCACGGACGGCGGCGGTCACCTCGGCGCCGTCCGACGCCTCCCCCACGACCTCGATACCGTCCGCCCCGCGCAGCATCATCTTCAGCCCGGTCCGCACCAGGGGGTCGTCGTCGGCCAGCAGCACTCGGATCATGGCGTCACCTCGCGGGCCACGGTAACCGGGCGCGCAGCGTGAAGGCGCCGTCGGTGGCGGTGTGGTCGAGGGTGCCGCCGTCGAGACGGACCCGTTCGGCGAGCCCGGTCAGGCCGCCACCGGTGCCCGGGACCGCCGCCTCGGTGCGTGGCGCGGCGGGCAGCCCATTGCGGACCTCCACCGTGAGTCCGCCTCCGGGCCCTCCGGTCAGACGTAAGCTGACGGGCTTGCCGGGCGCGTGCTTGCGGGCGTTGGTCAGGCCCTCCTGCGCCACGCGGTAGACGGTGCGGTGCATTTGCCCCCGCAGGTCGCGGACGGCGTCGGCGGCCAGCTCGGTACGGAAGTCCACCGGCTGGCCCGTGGCACGGGCGTCCGCGACCAGACCGTCGATGTCCGCGATCCGTGGCAGCAGCGACACCGGCTCTCCGTCGCCCTCCGCCCGCAGCAGGTGCAGCACCTCCTGCAACTCCTCCACGGCCTGGTGCGCGTTTCCCCGGATCACCTCGGCGCTCTCGGCGACCTCGGCGCCGCTCAGCGCGGGACCGGCGCCCGCCTCCGCCTGCCGGGTGCGGTAGGCCAGCGCGCCCGCGTGCACGGAGACCAGGGAGATCCGGTGCGCCAGCACGTCGTGCATCTCGCGGGCGATGGCCTGGCGTTCGCCGCGGCGGGCGTCGGCGAGCCGGCGCTCGTCTTCGGCGCGGGCCCGCTCGGCGTCCACGCGCAGCCGCTCGACGAGCAGCCGCCGGGACCGCAGGGCGTTGCCCGAGGCGAAGGCGGCCAGGAGGTAGGCCAGCGAGAACGCGGCGTCGAACCACAGGTCGTCAGCCGCTCCCGACAGCAGCAGACCGGAGGGCACCATGCACACCACATACGCCCCGAGCATCAGCAGCGCCCGCCGCCAGCGGAGACGGAGCGCGAGATTGGTGACGATCATCGCACCGGCAGGCAGAGCGCTGGTCGCCAGCGCCACCGCGGGCAGCCCGATCAGCGCGACGGCGAGCGGAAAGTCACGCCGCCACCACAGCGCACAGCAGGCCACGAGCCCCAGCAGCGGGTCCAGCTCCGCCGCCCACCCCGGCAGATCGCCCTGCTCCTTCACCACGCCGAGCACGACCATGCCGAGGAAGACGGCCGCGCAGAAGAGTCCCGCGTCCACCGCCCGGTCGCGGCAGGTGTGCCCGGCCGGGAGGGCGGGGTCGAGGCCGTTGGTCATGAGATGAGGGTATGCGGGCCGCGCAGGGCGGCACATCGGCCGACCGGCCAGGGGGCCCTCGGCCATCGGTCCAACTCCCGCCATCTCCTTGTGGACGGTCGGCGAATGGTGCCGACCCGGGTGGTCCCCGCAGGCTGCTGTCATCCGGAAGACGGGAGAGAACGACATGGGTGCGGTCCAGGTCAGCAGGGCGCGGTTGCTGCGGCTCGCGGGGGCGGTCGCCGTCGGCGCGGCGCTTCCCGCCGGGTACGCCGCCGCGGCGGAGTGGCACGACAGCACGCGTGCCCCGGCCGATCGAAAGCGGGCGGGGCACGCCCGGCCGGGCGGGGTGCGCTATCGCGGGGTCGTCTACGAAGTGGGCGAGGGCGAGACGCCGGCGACGGCGTGGAGCGCGGCTCGTGCCCGGGCCGACCTGCGGGCTATCCGCCACCAACTGCACGCCGACACGGTGAAGATCACCGGCGATGGCGTCGAACGGCTCACCCGCACCGCGGCCGAGGCGGCCGAGAGCGGACTGCGTGTCTGGCTGGAGCCGACCCTCGGCGATGTGCCCGCCCCGGACATCCTCGACCACCTCGCGGAGACCGGACGGTTCGCCGAACGACTGCGTCGGCAGGGCGTGCGGGTGCATCTGAACGTGGGGTGTGAGTTCCTGCTGTTCGTCCCCGGGATCGTGCCCGGCGCCACCGCGGCCGAACGGATCGAGAACCTGGTCAAGGGCGACTACGACCCAGTGAAGACCGCCCGGCGACTGCGCCGCTTCACCGCACGGGCCGCCGCCGTCGGCCGCTCGGTCTTCCGCGGGCCGCTGTCGTACGGGGCCGCGCAGGACGAGGACGTGGACTGGGACCTGTTCGACCTGGTGTGCGTCGACTACTACGGCTGGTTCCCGAACCGCGCCGGACATATCAAGGAGCTGCGTACCTATCAGCGCCATGGCAAGCCGCTCGCGATCACCGAGTTCGGCTGCTGCACCTTCGAGGGCGCACCCCGCCTGGGCGGTATGGGCTGGGACGTCGTCGACTACGACAAGACGCCGCCGCGGGTCAAGAAGGGGCTGGTGCGCAGCGAGCACACACAGGCGGCGTATCTGACCGATGTGCTCGATGTGTTCGAGTCGATGAACCTGTACGCGGCCATGGCCTACACCTTCGTCACGCCCGACGCGGGCCGCCCGCACCGCCGCGAGCCGCGACTCGACCTGGACATGGCCGCCTACAGCCTGGTGAAGGTGGTCCGGGACCGTCCGGCGGAGCCGGATTCCCCCTGGCACTGGGAGCCCAAGGAATCCTTCCGGGCCCTGGCCGGCGAGTATGCCCGCCACCGACCGCGTCCCTGGCGACCGCGGTCCGCGGAGCCACTCATCTGGTGATCGAGCACTCGTACGATCCGCCGCCCGCGCCGTACCGGCGCAGCAGCCACAGGCCGTACGCCAAGTGGAAGGCGTACACGGCCGCCTGCCACCAGTCGGGGGCCGAGCCGGGAGAGCGGATCTGGAAGAAGTCGTCGAGCCCGTGGACGACCACCATCGGCCAGATCGAGCCGATCGCATAGCGCAGTGCGGCGCAGGTGAAGCCGAAGAATCCGGCGGACAGCATCTGCCAGAGGGTGTCGTCGAGCGGGTCGCCGAAGAACAGGAAGTTCTGGATGTGGCCCGCTCCGAAGAGGACGGCGACGCCGACGGCCGCGTGCACCGGGCCGAGTGGGCCGAGGGTCTCCTGGACCAGTCCCCGGCTGTACATCTCCTCGTTGATGCCGACCCACAGCAGCGACACCAGGCCGCTGACGACCACGGTCGCGCTGCCCTCGAGGCCGGCCGCTGAGTACGAGCAGGCGACCAGCAGCATCAGCGCGGCGAGCCACCAGCGGCGCAGTCGGCCGAGCGTGGCCACCCCGGAGACACGCAGCCACTCCCACCGCCACAGCACGAACCACACCCCCGCCGCGCAGATGGCGTTGACCACGGTGGCGCCGAGGTCCGGGTACCAGGAGGGCGCCAGTGGAGGCAGGATCACCTTGGCGAAGAGCAGCAGCACGGTGTGCCATGCGAACGTCAACTCCACCGCGCCCCACAGCGGATGACGGATGACGTGGTCCTTCCACGACTGCATCACGGGGACGAGCGTAGCCGCGGGCTCGGCGAAGGGAACGCGGAGCTTTCGGTGATCGAGATGACCGGTCCTGCTTTGCTACCCCTGGCTGGACTTTCGGCACCGGGCTTCCTACGCAGGGCGGGACCGGCGGGCGCGGTAGGCACGTTGGCGACAGGCGTCGGAGCAGTAGGTACGTGGGCGGCCAGTGGAAGCGGGGCGGGAGACGGGGTTGCCGCACTGCGGACAGGGGATTTCGTAACGCCTTGATGTTTCGTTACGGCCATGGGGCTGGTTCCGGACGAACGTCTCGATGCTGTCCAGCACGAGCCGGAGGCCGAACTCGAAGCCACGGTCGCGGGGGTGACGCAGGGCACCCGCGGCGCGAAGGCTCGCCACCACCGGATAGCGCGCCGGGACGAAGACGGCGTCCCAGAAGTGGGCGCGGGCGGCCCACCACTGCTCGTCGGTCAGGCCGGAATGGCGCTCGACGGCGGCCGCGTCGAGGGCGTCGCGGGCGGCGCCCCGCACATAGGCGTCGACCAGGTCGAAGACATGGACCAGCGCCGCCGGGGGCAGACCGGTCGCGGTGAGCACCCGCAGGACCGATTCGTACCAGGCGAAACCGTGGGGGCCCAGGGCGGGACGCCCGGCCGGGAGGCGCAGGATCCAGGGGTGACGCTGGTAGAGGCCCCAGTCGGCGCGGGCGGACAGCTCCAGCCGGGTCCGCCAGTCGCCCGGCGCGGCATCGGCCGGCGGGACCTCGCCCATCACGGCATCCGTCATGAGGTCGAGCAGCTCGGCCTTGCCGGGCACATACCGGTAGAGCGACATCGTGGTGCAGCCGAGCCGTTCGGCGACCCGGCGCATGGACACGGCGGCAAGTCCAGTTACGTCGGCGATCCCGATGGCGGTGCGCACGATCTGATCGAGGGTGAGGGCCGGGCGCCGGCCTCGGTTCGGGCGCTCGCCCAGGCCCCAGAGCAGTTCCAGGCCGCGCACGGCGCTCGCTTCCCCGCTGTGGCCGGATTCCATCCGCCATCACCCCGTCAAACGTTGACCAGCACTCAGCGTATGCGTACAGCATAAACAATGAAATCGCACCGAATGACTCGTTCAACCATGGTCCTCGTCTGTCTCGCCGCCACCCTCTCCGGGACCCTTGCCGCCGGGCCACGGGACCGGGCAGTGGCCCTGTCCCGGGAACCGGTCGGCACGGACCCGGCCTGGCGGCGGCAGGTGCTGCGCGTCCCCGGCACGTTCGTGCGGCCCACATCGGTGACCGCCGAGGGAGACGGTGGCACCGTCACCGGCGCCGACGGGGCGTTACGGGAGGGCGGCGCGGCCGCGGTCCTCACCACGACCGCGCCGCGGGGCGCGCGGCTGGTGATCGACCTCGGCGTACTGGCCGGAGGATACGTCGAGTTGGGGATCCGGCGGGCGTCCGGCGCGCCGATCAGAGCGTCGTACGCGGAGGCGCGCCAGTACCTCGGCCCGGAGGGGGACGCCGATCCCGACCCCGACGGCTTCTTCCACGGGGGCCGGTCCCTGGGCACCGACGACGATCCCGACGGACGTGCCGACGTCTACGCCCCGCCGCGCGGATCCACCGTGCTGCGCAGCCCCGGTCTGCGCGGCTCCCAGCGGTACGTCGCGATCACGCTGGACGGACCCGGCTCGCTCGCCCTGGACTTCGTACGGGTGCGGCAGACGGCCTTCCCCGGCGCGTACGACGGGCACTTCCTCTCCAGCGACCCGGTGCTCAACCGTGCCTGGTACGCCAGCGCCTACGGACTGGATCTGTCGACGGCCCGTGGGCGTCGTACCGCCGTGGGGCGGCCGTGGGTCGTCATGGACGGCCCCAAGCGGGACCGCACCGTGTACGCGGGTGACGTCCAGCTCGTGGCCCTGGCCGCGTACCAGCAGGGTGGCGCGTACCGTCGCGTAGTGCGCGACACCATCAACCTGTTCGCCTGCCAGCAGCGGCCCGACGGCACGCTACCGGCCACCAGCCTGATCGATGTGCCGTGCGAACCCGGCGACCCCGGCCCGCCGGACGGGTCGCCGGCCGGGTTCGAACCGCCGGGCGCGGCCGGGCAGGTCAGGCTCGACAGCTTCACCCTCCTGTGGGTCGTCAGCGTGGCCGACTACCTGCGCTTCACCGGGGACGGGGCCTTCGTGCGGCCGCTCCTGCCCGTCGCACGCCGCGCCCTGCGGTTCTTCGGCGAACACGCCCCGAACGCCGACGGCGGGCTGTTCCGGACCGCCGATTACGGCGGTCTGCCCGCCCAGAACTGGCACACCCCGGACCGGGCCGCCGGCGTCGACGCCACCACCAACGCCGCCTACTACGCGGCGCTGCGCTCACTGGCCCGGCTCGAGCGGTCCGTGGCGGGCGACCGGGGCGCCGCGGCGGCGCTCGACCGCCGGGCGGACCGGGTCCGGGCCGCGCTCCTCACCAGGCTGTGGGATCCGGCGGCCGGGGCCATGACGCTCAACACCGACGACCCGCGCCGCGACCACACCGCCGATGCCAACGCAGCCGCCCTCGCCTTCGGGGTGCTCGACCGTCCGCGGGCCCGGCGCGCCATCGCGTACCTGGACACACACCTCAGCGGTCCGTACGGCACGCTCACCACCCGGCACACCGACAACCCCTATATGACGCAGTACATCTCCCCGTATGTGATGGCCCAGGAGAGCCTGGGCCGGTTCCGCCACGGGGACGGCGCCGGAGCGCTCGGACTGATCCGCACCGCATGGGACCACATGATCCGCAAGGGTCCCGGAACACCCTGGGAGGAGGCCGGTGCCGACGGGCAGCCGGCCGTGCCCCGGCCCGGCACCTCACTGGCCTGGGGCGGACACGTCGGCATGGCCCACGCCTGGAGTACCGCGGTGCCCGCGCTGTCGATGAACGTGCTCGGCGTCCGACCGCTCGCCGACGGCTACCGCAGGTGGGCGGTGGAGCCCGAGCCGGTCGATCTGCGCTGGGCACAGGGCGACGTCCCGGTGCCGGCGGGCGCGTTGTCCGTGCGGTGGCGGCGCGGGGCGGGCGATGACTCGTTCGTCCTCACCGTCCGGGCACCGGAAGGCACGGCCGGACGGGTCGCGGTTCCCCTCCTCCACAAGGACCGCACCATCGCCGTGGACGGCCGGATCGCCTGGCGCGACGGCCGCCCGTCGGGGGACGCGGGCCGGGGTGCCCACCGTGTGGGCGATGCGGTCGTCTTCGAGGGGGTGCGTGGAACGGCGACCTTCGCCTGGGCGGGGTAGGGCCCGAAGCCGAGGAGAAAAAGGTTGGTCGGGGTGACGCCCGGGTTGGTAACGTGCGGGCGAGCCCGTGACATCGAGCCAGGAGGTGAGACCCGTGAACGCTGTATTCATGTGGGTGCTCCCCTCTTCAACACGGTCGGGCGATTGACGTAGGTGTCGCCGGGAGCGCCTGGACAACAGGCACTCCCGAAAGGCAACACACTATGAATCCTTTGCAGTTCACCGCGGAGACATCGTCCAGCGGTGTGATGGAACGCGACTTCACCGTCGGTGAGGTCACCGGTGTGCTCTGGTCACCCGCGACCGGCCCCGAGCGCGCGCCGCTGGTGCTCATGGGGCACGGTGGCGGCACCCACAAGAAGGCTCCGGCGATGTCGGGCCGTGCGGAACGCCTCATCGCCGGCTGTGGTTTCCACGTCGCCGTCATCGACGCGCCCGGTCATGGCGGCCGGCCGCGTACGGCGGTCGATGAGCGGGAGATCGCCGCGATGCGGCGGGCGATGGCGGCGGGCGAGCCGGTCGGCCCGATCGTCGTCCGCTACAACGCCCATCTGGCCGAGCGTGCCGTACCGGAGTGGCGGGCGACACTGGACGCCCTCCAGGAGCTGCCGGAGATCGGCGCGGACGGGCCGGTCGGCTACTTCGGTCTGAACATGGGCACCGCGATCGGGGTGCCGCTGGTGGCGGCCGAGCCCAGGATCACCGCCGCGGTCTTCGGCATCTTCTGGCACGACTTGGCCGAGACGGCCCAGCGGATCACCATTCCGATCGAGTTCGTGCTCCAGTGGGACGACGAGCACATCCCGCGCCAGTCCGGTCTGGCGTTGTTCGACGCCTTCGCCTCGAAGGAGAAGACGTTGCACGCCAACGCGGGCCGGCACAAGGAAGTGCCCAGGTTCGAGGCCGACAGCGCGGTCCGGTTCTTCGCCCGGCACCTCGGCCGGACCGTCACCTCACCGGCCTGATACGGCGGCCATAGGCGTCCGGCCACGGGCCGGGCGCACTGGGCTGGTACGCCGCCCAGCGGGAAACGGACCCTCAGCGGTGAACGTCCGAGGTGGTGTCTACCGCGGGTAGGCGGTGTCGCGAGCGGTCTTCTCCCAGGTGGTGACGTCGGAGCGGATGGCGTCGAGGTGGGTGAGGACCGCGTCGACCGCGTCGCTGCCCAGGGGCAGCCGCAGCGGCGTCGGCTCGGCGTTCAGGGCGGCCAGGATCGCCGCCGCGGCCCTGGCCGGGTCGCCCGGCTCCGCGCCCCCGGCGGTCCGGGTCATCCGCCGGGTGGGCCCGACCGTCTCGGCGTAGTCGGCGATCTCCTCGCTGGCGCCGGTGTTGTCCATCAGGCTGGTACGAAAGGCGCCGGGCTCCACGATGAGCACCTTGATGCCGAGCGGGCGCACCTCCGCCACCAGCGCCTCCGAGAATCCCTCCAGGGCGAATTTGGTGGCGCTGTAGGCGGAGAATCCGGCGAAGGACATCTGGCCGCTCATGCTGCTCATCTGGACGATCGCACCGGAGCGCCGGGCCCGCATGGCGGGAAGCACGGCCCTGACCAGGGCGGCCGGCCCGAAGACATGCAGGTCGAACAGCGAGCGCAGCTCAGCGTCGGTGGTCTCCTCGGCCGCGCCGACGTGGCCGCGCCCCGCGTTGTTGACCAGGACGTCGACCCTGCCGTGACGGCTCACCACATCCCGCACGGTGGCCTCGATCCCGGCGATATCGGTGACGTCCAGCGTCAGCGCCTCCACCTGGTCGGGGTGCGCGGCCACGAGGTCGCTCAGCGCCTCCACACGGCGTGCGGTGGCCACGACCACGTCCCCGGCGGCCACCGCGGCCTCGGTGATCGCCCGGCCGAAGCCACTGTTCGCCCCGGTCACCAGCCAGACCTTGCCCATCGGACATCCCTTCACGTAAGTGTTGTGCTCTCCGGGATCGACTCTCGCGGAGAAGCCCTTTGCGCGTCCAAGACCCGCTGTGATAACCGATGGTTATGGATGTGCATGGGAGGGATCTCCGGTACTTCACCGCCGTGGCCGAGGAGTTGCGCTTCACCCGCGCGGCCGAGCGGCTGTTCATCTCACAGCCGGCGCTGAGCAAGCAGATCCGGATGCTGGAGCGCCTGCTCGGCGCGCCGCTGTTCGTACGGGACGGCAGGAGTGTCCGGCTCACACCGGTGGGCGCCGCACTGCTGCCCCACGCCCAGCAGGTGCTCGCCGCATGGGACGCCGCGCGGGAAGCGGTCGAGAAGGCCAAGGCCGGGCAACGGGCGACCCTCGTCGTGGGGATGAGCACCAGCCCGGGCCGCGGCGGTCTGCTGCCGGGGATCAGGTCCCGGTTCACCGACGCCCACCCCGACGCCCTTATGAAACTGCGCCAGGTGAGCTGGGAGGATCCGACCGCGGGTCTCGCGGACGGCTCCAGCGACCTCGCCTTCGTCTGGCTCCCGATGCCCGACCCGGACCGCTACACCTGGGTGGTGGTGGCCCAGGAACCCCGTCTGGTCGCGCTGCCCGAGGAGCATCCCCTGGCCGCCCGGGACACGGTCGACTTCGCCGACCTGCTGGACGAGCCGTTCCTCGCACTGCCGCCGAGCGCCGGTGCGCTCCGGGAGTACTGGCTCGCCACGGACGCCCGTGGCGGCCGGCCACCGATCGTCGGCGCCGAGATCGCCAGTACCGAGGAGACGTACGAGGCGCTGGTGGACGGGCGCGGGGTCTGCCTGCTGGCCAACGGGAACGCGCCGCTCATCACCCTGGGCGGCGTCGTGACCCGGCCGGTGCGCGGCCTCTCACCGAGCCAGTACGCACTCGCCCGGCGCGCCGATGACCACCGTCCCCTGGTGCTGGACTACATACGCGCCTGCCGGCAGGCGACCGGGCAGTGCACAGCCTGAGCCTGCCGTGGAGTCCGACGCCTGGCCGGAGCGCAACGGTCAGGCGGTGCGGCCGCGCGACGCGGGGCATCCCCGGTCGCGGGGCCTACGGCTCGACCTACTGGTGGAACCGGTTCGCGGAGCGGAGCGGCGACGGGTAGTCGGTGCACTGGCGCGGCCCCGCCGTCCGCATTGGCCTGATCGCTGTGGTCCCCGCCTCCCCCCGCCGGACACGATGGGCCCTATGTGACCGATCCACGGACACGAGGGGGAAGCAAAATGCACAAGAAGCACTCGCCGAGGGCCTTATCGAGTGCGGCGGATTCACGAGAGCTGATCACCAGGAAACCCGGTGCCGCCGCGCGCGAGCATGTGCTGGGATACCGGGGCTTCCGGTTCGGGGCGCGTCAGCCCCGATGTCGGCTGCTGGTGCCGGACGGTGTGGTGAAGGTGATGCTCGGGTTCGGCGAGCCGGTACGGATCGCCGACGCGGTGGATCCGCGCCAGTCCGTCACCGGAACCTCAATGATCAACGGCTTACGGGCCACCGCCACGCTGGGCGAGCACACCGGCCAGTTGTCCGGTGTGACGGTCATGCTGACGCCGATCGCGGCCTTCCGCTTCTTCGGCATGCCGATGGCCGAGCTGGCGGAGCGCAACCTGGACCCGGCCGATCTTCTCGGCCGGGAGGCGGGCCGCCTCCTCTGCCGCCTGTCCGAGTGCCGCGACTGGACATCGCGCTTCGACGTGCTCGACGGGGTGTTCGCGGCCCGGGCCCAGGCCGGGCCGGAGTGCGCGCCCGAGGTGGTCTGGGCATGGCGGCGGATGGGACGCACCCACGGCCGGATACGCGTGGGGGACCTGGCCACCGAGACCGGATGGAGCCGCCGACGGCTGGAGCGGCGTTTCCGCGAGCAAGTGGGCCTGCCACCCAAGCAGTTCGCCCAGGTGCTGCGGCTACAGGAGGCTTTGCGCCTCCAGGACGGCGGTCTGCCGTGGGCGGAGGCGGCGGCCCTCGCGGGCTACTACGACCAGGCCCATTTCACCCGGGCCTTCAAGGACCGGGTCGGCTGTACGCCGGGCCGGTTCGGAACCCGCCGGGCGTCCTCCAAGCCCGGCGACCCGCTGGACTTCCTGCCCGATCAGGTCACCAGCGTTCTGCTCGCCGAGTGAGGGCCGCGCGCTCCCGGCGTCGCATTCGTACAAGACATCCCTCCTGCCGGATCGCGATGGTGGCGGAGTCGGCAGGCGCCGTCTGCCGGCTCGACCCCACATCGGCCCGCGCCCAGTCCACGGAGCCGGGCCGGACTCGACGGAAGGAGGGTGGACATGTACAGGACGCTCACCACGATGGGCAGCAGGCTGCTCGGCCTGTTCGTTCCCCAGGTGGAGGCCTCTGCCGTGCAGGTGAAGCAGTGCTGGCCGCAATGCTGGCAGTGCAACCGGCAGTACGGCGGTTCGTGCAGCTGTAACGCCCGGTGCTGCAAGAACTCGGCCGGAGGCTTCGACTGCACCGGTTGCGTGGGCTGCTGACACCGCGCAGGGCCGCGCCGGCCGCCGTCTGCTCCTGGACGACGGCGTACGCGGCGCACCGCTGAACGACAGCGGGCAGGCGGCCCCCGAGTGGCCAACGGGGGCATTCGGGGGCCGTCTTCACGCTCAGCCCGCATCCCTACCTCGATTGAAAGGGTTGCCGTGCAGTATCTGGTGATCGCGGTCCGGGCCATGATCGGCGTGGTCTTCCTGATCGCCTTCCTGAGCAAGTCGGCGGGCCGGGGCAGGTTCGCGGCCTTCGTGGAATCGCTGCCCGCCATGGGAGTGGTCCCACCGCGGCTGGTCGAACCCGCGGCGGCGGCCGTGGTCACCGCGGAGGGCGCGGTCTGTGCCCTGCTCATCCCGCCCTCGGACGGCGCCACCATGGCCGGACTGGCCCTCGCGGCGGGGCTGTTGAGCGTTTTCTCGGCGGCGACAGCCCGCACGATACGGCGGGGAACGGGCGCCACCTGCCGCTGTTTCGGGGCCTCGGCGGCCCCGCTGGGCCGCCGCCATCTCCTGCGCAATGTAGTGCTGACCGCCATCGCGGCGGCGGCCGGCCTGATGACACTGGCGGGCCCGGCACCGGCGACGGCGACGGGAGCGCTCGTGGCGGCGGCCGCCGGGCTCGTCGCGGGTGCCCTGGTGACCGTACTCGACGACCTGGCCGAGCTCTTCGCCCCGTCCAGGGCCCGGCGGATCCCCGATTCGACGCGCGCACACACCATCCGAAGGCCATCCGGGATATCCGGGACATCCGGGAGGAACCATGCCAGTCCTGATCAGCGCCGTGGTGCTCGTGGGGGCACTGTGTTCGCTGGACCTGATCCTCACCCTGGGCGTGATCAAGCGCCTGCGGGAGCACGGCGAGCTGCTGGCGGCGAGGTCCGTCGACCGGCCACGCTCGGCGATCGAACTCGGCGAGCCGGTGGGTGAGTTCACCACCCACACCGTGGACGGCGAGCCGTTGAGCCGCGCCATGATGACCGGGACCACCTTGGTGGGCTTCTTCACCCCGACCTGCGGGCCGTGCAAGGAGCAGCTGCCGAAGTTCCTGGAGTACGCCCGTACGGTGCCCGGCGGACGCGATCGGGTGCTGGCCGCCGTGGTGGGCGATGAGGACCTGGCCGCGCCCATGGTCGCCGAACTGCGGTCGGTGGCGAAGGTCGTGACCCAGACCCGCAACGAGGAACCCATGGGCGCGGCGTTCGAGATCATGGCCTTCCCCACCGTGCTCATGGTCGCGCCGGATGCCGAGGGCGAGGTCGTGGTCACCGACGACGCGGTGGACCTGTCCCGGCCGGCACTTCCGGTGTGAGTACCGTGCGCGGGCGAGGCGGCCACGAGGAGTCGGCGGCGGACACCGCCTGCGCCCCTGCGGGCGCCCCGGGCGCGCGCGCCGTGATCGCGCTGCGGCGGCTCGCCGCCGTCTGCGCGGTCACCGCCCGCGCCGCCCCCGGCACCCTGCTGCTCCACATGGGGCTGTCGCTGCTGGTGAGCGCGTTGCCGGTGGTGACGGCCTGGTTGATGAAGCTGGTCATGGACGACCTGGCGAGCGGTGCCCCGGGAACGCTGCTGCTGCCCGGAACGGCGATGGCCTGCCTCGGTGTGACGGCGGTGGTGGCCTCGCAGGCCATGCGATACGCGCGAGCGGAGCTGGACCGCCGGGTGGGGCTGGAGATGCAGGACCGGCTGTTCGCCGCCGTCGATGGTTTCGTCGGGCTGGGCAAGTTCGAGAACCCGCACTTCCTGGACCGGCTGCGGCTGGCCCAGCAGGCGGGCCACGAGACGGCCACCCATGTCGCGGAGAGCATCCTGGGTGTCGTGCGCGCCGGGGTGACCATCGGTGGCTTCCTGGGCTCGCTCCTCCTCGTCAGCCCCGCGATGGCCGGGATTCTGCTGGTGGCGGGGGTGCCCGTGCTGTGGTCGGAAGTGGCACTGGCCCGGCGGCGGGCGCGGATGCTGTGGGAGGTCGGGCCGGTCGAGCGGCGGGAGTTCTTCTACGCCGATCTGCTGTCGAGTGTGGAGGCGGCCAAGGAGGTCCGGCTCTTCGGCATCGGCCCGTTTCTGCGCGAGCGGATGCTGATGGAACGGCGTACGGCCAATGCCGCGAAGCGGGCCATGGACCGGCGCGAAATCGCCGTGCAGACGGGGCTGGGCGGACTGGCGGCGCTGGTTTCCGGCGGTGGGCTGCTCTGGGCTGTCCTCGCGGCGCGTGGCGGGGCGCTGTCGGTGGGCGATGTGACCATGTTCGTGGCCGCGATCGCCGGTGTGCAGGGGGCGCTGGCCTCGCTGGCGGGCGACGCCGCGCAGGGCCAGCAGACGCTGCTGATGTTCGACCACTACACGGCGGTGACACAGGCCACCTCGGACCTCCCGGTCGCGGACCGGCCCCGCCCGCTGCCGACACTGCGCCACGGGATCGAGCTCCGGGACGTCTGGTTCCGCTATTCGCCCGATCTCCCCTGGGTGCTGCGCGGCGTCGACCTGTACCTTCCGCAGGGCCGTGCGCTGGCCCTCGTCGGGCTCAACGGGGCGGGCAAGTCCACTCTGGTGAAGCTGCTCTGCCGGTTCTACGACCCGACGCGCGGCGCGATCCTGTGGGACGGCGTGGACATCCGTGACGTCGATCCCGCGCGGTTGCGGGAACGCGTGGGCGCGGTGTTCCAGGACTATATGCAGTACGACATGACGGCGGCGGAGAACATCGCGCTCGGCGACCTCACCGTGCTGGCGGAACGGCACCGATCGCGTGAGCGGATGCGTCAGGCCGCCCAACGGGCCGGAATCGACGGCCAGTTGGCCGCACTCCCCCGGGGCTACGACACCTTGCTCACCCGGATGTTCTTCACGGAGGAGGACAAGGGCAACCCGGAGACGGGCGTGGTCCTCTCCGGCGGTCAGTGGCAACGGCTGGCACTGGCGAGGGCATTCCTGCGCGACGCGTCCACGCGCCGCGAACTGATGATCCTCGACGAGCCATCGGCCGGACTCGACGCGGAGGCGGAGCACGAGATCCACGCGTCCCTGCGGAGCGAGCGGAGCACCCGCACCAGTCTCCTGATCTCGCACCGGCTCAGCGCGCTGCGGGACGCGGACGTCATCGTCGTACTCAAGGACGGACGGGTCGCCGAGCGGGGGAACCACACCCTGCTGATGGCGGCGGGCGGCGAGTACGCGCGGCTCTTCACCCTCCAGGCCGGTGGCTATCAACTCTCCGCCGGGGACTCTCCGGTGGCGCCGGAAGAGGCCGTGTGATGGATCTGATGGTGCTGGGACTGGGGATGGCCCTGGGGGCGGCTCTCCTCACCGGAACGGTCCTGCGGCGGACGCTCGTGGTCGTGACCGTACGGGGCGGGAGCATGGAACCCACGTACCGCGACGGGGAGCGAGTGCTGGTGCGGCGCGGCGGGCGGTGCGCGGTCGGGCAGGTGGTCGTCGTACGACAGGAGGACGACGGGCTCCCGTCACCCGCCCCGCACCGAGCGGTAGCGGCCACCGGTACCGGTACCGCGGAACAGTGGATGATCAAGCGGGTGGCGGCGGTGGCGGGCGACCGACCACCCCCGGGAGCCCTCCCGGAGCCGTACGCCACCGCCGGTGGCTCCGTCCCACCCGGGGCACTGATCCTCCTGGGCGACAACACCCACAACAGCTACGACTCCCGCGAGGCGGGCTACTTCCCCACGACACACGTCCTGGGCACCGTCCTTGGGCCCCGCCCCCGGCCGCCGTACGATGAGGACGCGACGGCCACGGGGATGCCGGGATGCGCATACGAGGAACTGCTAGCGTCCGGCACCGTGAGCGACAGCGTATACGTGGGCAATGCGGGCAAGGATGCGGCACTGGACCGGGGGTGGCTCCTCGGACACTTCAAGGACGCCGGCGACCCGCGCCACAGCGAGGCCGTGGAGATCAAATGGGGCGTCCACCCCCGTGGCGACGAACGGGCGGAGTGGGTGCGGGGCGAGGAACGCACGGCTCTCCTGGTTCTCATCAGCGGCCGTTTCCGCGTGGAGCTCCCCGGCCGCGACGTTCTTCTGGAAGAGCAGGGCGATTACGTCGTGTGGGGGCACGGAGTCGATCACTCATGGTTCGCGGAGGAAGAGTCGGTGGTGCTGACCGTCCGATGGCCATCCGTGCCCGGCTACGCGGTGGAGGAGAGCAGAGAACGGTGAAGCGCGACCTCGGAGCCGACCATGACACATGATCCCGACGACAGACCCGTTTCGGCGAGCCCGGGCCCGGGCCCGGGCCTGCGCCTGGGCCTGGGCCTCGGCCTGCCCGAGGCCACAGGCAGCCGAAGGATGGACTGGGCGGCGATGCCGCGCGAGGTGACAGCCCGGATCGGGCGGCTGCTCGGCAGCCCGGTGGCCCATGCGAGCAGCCAGCGGGGCGGGTTCTCCGAGGGTCTCGCCGCACGAGTGCGTCTGGAGAACGGCAAGCGTGCCTTCATCAAGGCGGCCAGCTCGCTGATGGCACCGGCGGTGGCGGACTTCCACCGCCGGGAGATCGCCGTGTCCGAGCGGCTTCCCAGGGAGGTGCCGGCGCCGCGGTTGCTCGACGCGTACGACGACGGCACCTGGGTCGTACTGGCCTTCGAGGAGATCGTGGGACACCTGCCCGCCCAGCCGTGGCAGCGGGAAGAACTCGACAGAGTGCTCGCGGCAGTGACCGATATGGCGGAGGTCCTGACGCCATCGCCGGTGGATGAGGCGATCTTGGGCAAGCCGCGCTTGGGAGGATGGCGGGCGATGGCCGGCGATACCGCCGTCAGAGACAAGGTCGCGGAGCTGTCACCGTGGGCAGCTCACCATTTCGACCAACTCACCGCCCTGGAAGAGAACGCTTCGCTGGCCGGCGCCACTCTTCTGCACGGAGACCTGTACCCGTTCAACATCATGCTGACCGCGGACCGTGTCTTCGTCGTCGACTGGCCGCACGCCTGGATCGGCCCCCGTCACTGTGACGTGGTCACCCTGATGTCGAGCGCCTCCCTCAGCGGCGTGGACCCGCGGCCGATCGCCGAGAACCACCCGCTGACCCGCGACCTCGACCCCGCCCGGATCAACGAGATGCTCGCCCTGCACGCCGGATTTCTGCTGCGCACCGCTGCCGCGGCCGGGCCGGCCGCCGATCCCAACATCGTGGCCATGATGAACGCGCTGGGCCTCGCCTCGCTGCGCTGGCTGCGCAGTGCTCAGCCCCGTTGGTGAAGTTGCGGTTGCAGATGCCTAGCTGGTCGATGTCGGCGAAATCGCCTGGCCCAGGTGGTCGCCGAAGAAGTCCGTGAGCTTCTCGACGGCGGGGTCCACGTACTGCTTCCTGTCGTACAGGTCGACATGGCCGGCGCCGTCGATCCAGTGGATCTCCTTGGGACCGATGGCCCGCTGGAACGCTTCTACGCTCATCCAGGAGGTGACGGCTCGGGTGCCGACGATCATGAGCAGCGGACGTTGCCCCATCAGCGGGACCGGGCTGAAGGCGTCGAAGGTCGCCATCTTGTCGACGCTGGTCCAGGTGAGGAAGTCCGCCGAGCGGGGGTGCCGGCCGCGTGGGGTGCGGTAGTACGCGAAGCCCTCGGCGCCGTGTTCTCCGCCGAGTGCGCGGGCCTGCTCGACGGTGTCGGGGAAGAGGGTCAGGACCGGCGGTGTCTCGCCACGGGCCTCGGTGGTGCGTGCGTCGGCCGCGGCGGCCAGCATGCTCTGGAACACGGCCGGGTCCTGGGCCCCGTCGGCCCCCAGCCGGAACTGGCGGGCGATGTCGACGGCGCTGACCGTGGCGACGGCCTGGATACGGTGATCGCTCGCGGTGGCGGACAGTGCATAGCCACCGGAGGCGCAGATGCCGAGTGCGCCGATGCGGGCCGCGTCGACTTCGCCGCGGGTGGTGAGGAAGGAGACGGCGGCCTTGAGGTCCTCGACACGGTGGGCGGGATCCTCCAGGCCACGTGGCTGGCCACCGCTCTCGCCCTGGTAGGCCGCGTCGAAGGCGAGCGTGACAAAGCCCCTCTCGGCCAGGCGACGCGCGTACAGGCCCGCGGCCTGCTCCTTCACACCGCTGCCGGGATGGCCGACGACGATCGCCGGGCGCGGGCCGCGCGCGGGGGTGTCGGGGACGTAGAGGTGACCGGCGAGCGGGATGCCGACGCTGTCGAAAGTGACGGTGGTCTTCGCCACGGAATGCTCCAGGTGTGTGCTGTCTCGGCGGGGCCGCACCACGGCGGTGCTTCGGGCCGGGGCGATGGGTCAGCCCTGGGGCGATGGGTCAGCCCTGGGGCGGTGGGTCAGCCCTGGGGCGGTGGGTCCGCCCTGGGGCGGTGGGTCCGCCCTGGGGCGGTGGGTCCGCCACAGACGATGAACGGTGGGTCGCCCCGGACGATGGGCTCCGCGCCCGGCACATCGCCGGGCGCTCCCCCACCCTCGGCGCGCCCCCCGGCACGCAAAAGAGGCACGTTTCTGCGTGGGAAGAAACCTGCCCCCTCTCCCCTCGTGCCGCTCACGCCACAATGGAACCCATGACTCCGGCACCCGCCCCCCGCGAGCTCGGGGCCTTCCTCAAGGCTCGCCGAGCGCAGCTGGCGCCGCAGGACCTGGGCCTGCCCGAGACGGACTCCCAGCGCAGGGTCGCGGGACTCCGCCGCCAGGAGGTCGCCCAGCTCGCGGCCATCAGCGTGGACTACTACACACGCTTGGAGCAGGGTCGCGTCCGGGCGTCCGCGTCGGTGCTCACCACCCTCGCCCGCGCACTACGCCTCGACGACGACCAGCAGAAGTACCTGTACGAACTCGCCGGCAGGGCCGATGAGTGGCCGCGCCGCCGACGGCGGCCCGCCCAGCGCGTACGGCCCACCATGCGCCGCCTGCTCGATCAGCTCACCGGAGCACCCGCCATCGTCCTCGGCAGCCGGATGGACATCCTGGCTTGGAACGTCGCCGCCGCGGCCCTGTTCACCGACTTCTCGCTGATGCCATCGGGGCGGCGCAATTACGTACGCCTGCTGTTCACGGACCCGATCGTCCGAGACATGCACCGGGAGTGGCGGCACGACGCGCGCGACGCCGTCGCCGCGCTGCGTATGGAGGCCGCGGCCGACCCCGACGACCCCGAGCTGACGCAGCTCGTCGGCGAACTGTCCGTCAGGGACGCCGACTTCCGCACCTGGTGGGCCGAGCACCGGGTCAACAGCGACAGCTACGGCACCAAGCACTACCGGCATCGGCTGGTCGGTGACCTGACGCTGGACTGCGACATCTGGAGCAGCCCCGACGGCTCGGGGCAGCGCCTCATGGTCCTCACCGCCGAGCCCGGCAGCCCGTCGCACGATGCCTTGCGCGTCCTCACGTCCTGGACGGCCGGTCAGCGGTGAAGAGCCATCAGGTCCGGCCGCTCGAGGAAGCGTGCCAGTACCGGCACGCCCGGCGCGGACGTCAGGTGGCATGCGCTCCAGGGCGGAACAGCCGGTGCCGAGCGATGAGCTCGACGGTCACCGCGACGGCAATGGCCTGGACCGCCATCAAGGCGATCAGGACGAACAGCTGAACCGCCCCGGCCATGAGCGGGCTCGCCCCGCCCAGGAGCATGCCCACGAACGCCCCGGGAAGCGTCACCAGCCCCACCGTGCGCGTCTGGTCCAGCCCCGGCAGCAACGCGTCGGACGCGGCCGGCCGTGCGATCTCCATGCGCGCGTCCCGGTCGAGCAAACCCAGAGCCATCGCCGCCTCGACCTCGCCACGCCGGAGTTCCAGCTCATCGAGGGCGCGTCGGCCCGCGAGCACCGTTACCGTCAGGGCGCCACCGATGAGGATGCCGCTGATGGGGATGAGGACAAGCCCCTTCGCGGGAACGAGTCCCGTCAGCAGCAGCGCGGCCACGGTGGGGACGACGCCGGCGGCGATCGGTGCGGCGGTCAGCCACCAGGTGCGGTTGCTGGTCAGCCGCCGGCCCGCCGTGCGCACGGCGACGCCGAACATCACGACCAGGAACGCGGCCAACCCGGCCACGTTGGTGACGGCCCAGGTGATGATCACGGACACGGCGGCGAGCTGCGCCGCCGCGCGCACGCCGGCCACCACGATCTCCCGTGGACGGTTGACGGAGGGATTTGGGGACAGACCGGACCAGTGGGCGACCCCCGCGGCCACGGCCAGCAGCACTACCAGCAATACGCCGAGGGTGAGGTTGACCGGCAGCAGGGATCTTGCGCTGAGCGTCACCTGCCTCACCGTAATCGCCGCTGGTAGCACGCGACAGGCCGTCACGCGTTCCCCATGCGCGCGACGCCGGGCTCATCGCCGTCCTCAGGCGAGGCGGAAGACCTCGACGACGTCGGATGAGCGGTTCAGGAAATTGCCGAGTTGCCGCAATCTGATGTCGTCCGTCGTGTCCACCTCGATGGTGATCCTCCGCAGCCCGTCGACGGGCGCGGCGATGTCCATGGTGATCACGTCGAACTGGCGATGGGCCAGGATCGAGGCGATCCGGGCGACCGCCAGGGGCGTGGCGAGGACATCGAGTCGCAGCACGGCACCGGCCTGGTGCCTGCCTGGCTTCACGGTTTCGGAGGGGGCAACGTGTGTTGCCGGTTGTGTCGACGGTGACATGCGGGACACGGTTTCAAGGGCCCCGATCCGTCCACAACGAAAGTGTGCACAGCGATGCGGAACACGCTCTTCCTGAGCAGTCCAGCAGGGGCTGGAGTGAGTCTTGGGGGAAGTACTGCTTACACTTCCGGCATGTCGGCACCCGTACATCTCGACTCGGTCGATCTGCACATCCTGGAGTTGCTGCGAGCTGACGGGCGGCGCACCGTTCGCGACATCGCACGCCTGGTGAAGCTCTCCCCGGCGCCGGTCCGCCGGCGCATCGCACGCCTGGAGGAGTCGGGGATCATCACCGGCTACACGATCACGACGGACCAGGCCAAGCTGGGGCAGGGTCTTCAGGCGGTCACCGAGCTGCGCTTCACGGGCGACACCGATATCCACGACATCGTGGAGTTCGCGTCGACCCTGCCGGAGGTCGACGAGGTGCTGACGCTCACCGGCGATGTGGACGCGCTCGTCAGATTGCATGTCGACAGCGTCGATGACCTGCAAAAAGTGGTCAATCGTCTGCGCCGCAAGGGGGTTGGTGTGCTCCAGACGAAGACGCTGATCGTCATCGACTCCTGGCGACGCGGAGCTCCCGTGCCCTGAGGTATTCGGGGAACCGCGGCCCTGGACACGCCCGGCGCGGTGACCTACTTTGCTACTGGTCCGACCAGTAGCTAGGTCGCATAAGCCAGGTCTCCGGGAGGCTCCTGTCCTGCGCCCGGTGTGGACGGTCAGCCGGGCGCTGCTGCCCCTCATGGGCGAAGGCGGGGCGATCGCTGCACTGAGGGAAGCGGCTCCCGCGCCGGGCGGCGGCGGGGGTCAGCTCTCCTCGTCCTCCACGAGCGCGAGCAGCGGCCCCCGCTCGTTCTCGGGGACGTAGCCGGCGTAGTACTCGTAGAGCTTGCGCCGCGAGATGCGTGCCGCCGCCTGGCCGTCCCCCGCCCGGATCGCCTCGAGCACCTCCTGATGGTGGCGGAGCGACTCCCGCATGAGCGCCGCGCTGTTGTGCGCATGGGCGACCTTGTCCGAGATCAGCGCGAGGACCGCGCCCCTGACCACCTGGTTGCAGACCTCGATGAGGGAGTTGCGGCTGGCCACGGCCACCGCCTCGTGGAACGCGACGTCGGCCTTGCCGAACTCCTCGTACCCCGCCTCGATCGCATCCGACATGACGGCGATCGTCCGTTCCATGGCGGACAGTTCCTCCTCGGACCGCAGCCGGGCCGCCAGCGAGCTCGCCGACCCGTCGAGGATCATGCGGAACGAGATCAGCTCGGCCATCGACACGTTGTCGAACTGGACGAGCCGGGTCATCTGCTTGGTCAGGCCGGCCGATGAGAAGGGCAGGATCTCCGGGCCGTTCGGGTCGCCCGGGCGCGAGCGGACGAGGCCGTCGCTCTCCAGCACGCGCAGCGCCTCGCGCACCGTGGGACGGCTGGCCCCGAACTGCGTCACCAGCTCCCGCTCGCTCGGCAGCCGTTGACCGGGCTTGAGGTCACCGCGCACGATCGCCTGCTCGATCTGCTCGACGATGCGCTGGTAGAGCCGTACCGGAGAGACCTGCCGGAACTGTGCCCCGTCGCTCAAGGCTTCCCCCCTTCGGGCGTGGTCGATGTCGTCCGCTCCCCCGTGGGCGCCCCATCGGCCTCGTCCGGCCAGCGCGGGACCGCCTCGGCGGGCCGGTTCCGTTCGTACCACGCCGCCGCCCTCAGGACGCCGAGATCGTCGAATCGGCGGCCCGCGATCTGCACCCCGATGGGCCGGCGGTCCGCGGTGAAGCCGCAGTTGACGGTCGCGGCGGGCTGGCCCGACATGTTGTACGGCGCGGTGAAGCCGATGTGGGCCATGGTCTTCTCGTCCCCCGGGAAGGGCATCGGCTGCTCGGCGGCAAACGCCGCCACCGGCGCCACCGGCGAGAGCATCAGATCGTACGGGAGCGTCGCCGCCACGGTGCGCGCCTGGATGCGCATGATCTGCTGGTAGCACTGGAGGACCCTCGCGCCCGGCACATCGGCGCCCCCCTGACACCACCGGACGATGTGAGGGTGGACGCGCAGTCCGGCCTCGGGCTCCAGGGCGCGGAAGTCGTTCCAGGACCGCACCCGCCAGAACAGATCCAGGTCGTCCAGGAGCTCTTGGGTCATAAACGGCCCCACCGGCTCCACGACGGCTCCCGCCGCCTCGAAGACCGCGGCGGCGCGGTTCACCGCGGCGAGGATCTCGGCGTCGCACGGCTCCCCGCAGCCGGCGTCCAGGTGGACTCCCACCCGCAGTCCGCGCACCTCGCCGTCCAGTGCCGACCAGTCGATGTCCTCCGGCGGCAGGCTCGTCCAGTCCCGGGAATCGGGTTGGCTCAGGACCCCCATGAACAGGGCCGCGTCCGCCACGGTGCGGGTCATGGGTCCTGCGGCACGCCCCAGGTACGGGGTGTCCAGCGGGATCCTCCCGTAGCTGGGCTTGAGCGTGGCGAGGCCCAGCCAGGTGCCCGGCAGCCGGATCGATCCCCCGATGTCGGTGCCGACGTGCAGCGGGCCGTATCCCCCGGCGGCCGCGGTCCCCGCGCCGGAGCTGGAACCGCCCGTCGTCCAGTCGGGGTTCCAGGGGCTGCGCGAGATGCCGTGCCGGCTGGAGACGCCCGAGGAGAGCATGCCCCAGTCCGGCATCACGGTCGATCCGAGAATCACCCCGCCGGATTCGAGGACGCGCGCGGTGATGGGCGCGTCCGTCTCGGGGACGACGGGTTCGGTGCCGGCGTTGCCCGAGGGCATCGGGACACCCCGACGGGCGACGTTCTCCTTGAGCGTCACGGGCACGCCGTCGAGAGGTCCGAGCGGTTCCCCCGCCGCCCATCGGGCCTCGCTGGCCAGGGCCGCCTTGCGGGACTCGTCCGGGTCCCGCACCCAGAACGCGTTGAGCACACTCTCGCGCGCCTCGATCACCGACTGGACGGCATCGTGGACCTCGACCGGCGACAACGTGCGGTCGGCGAATCCGGCGGCCATCTCGACGGCCGACATGGCGGCCAGGCCCTGTTTCGTGAGCACTCGCACACTCCTTACTCCCCCGGCTACCGCCGGGCGGTGCCACCCTCGCGATGCCTGAGGGCGTTCAGCCCTTGACAAGTACAGCTTCAATCGCCACGGTACCTGCCAAGTGAGCTTACTGGTCAGGCCAGTGATAGCGGAAGGTGGCGTCCATGACGCGGGACACCAAAGTCGTGCGGCTCGCGGTCATTCCAGGAGACGGAATCGGCCCGGAGGTCGTCGCGGCGACCGTGCCCACGCTCCGGGCGGCGCTGGAGGCCGACGGACACCGGCTCGACGTGACCTCGTTCGACTGGGGAGGTGAGCGGTTCCTCCGGCAGGGCGCGGCCATGCCGACCGACGCGGCCGACCAGGTCAAGAAGGCGGACGCCGTGTTGTTCGGCGCCGTCGGACGTCCGGATGTGCCGGAGCACGAGCTGGTCTGGGGCCTGATCATCGGCCTGCGGCAGCAACTCGACCTCGCCGTGAACCTCCGCCCGGTGCGGGCGTTCCCCGGTGTGCCCACCAAGGTGCGCGACACCGACGGCGTGGATCTGGTGATCGTTCGGGAGAACACCGAGGGCGAGTACGTCGGTGCCGGCGGGATGGCGCACGCCGGCAGCGGACACGATCTGGGCATCGAGGTCGCCGTGCACTCCCGTCGCGCCATCGAGCGGGCGGCACACCATGCCTTCGCCCTGGCCGGCCGGCGGTCGGGGCGCCTGTGCCTGGTGACCAAGTCCAACGCGATGCGGTACGGCTATCCGCTGTGGGACCGGGTGGTGCGCGAGGTCGGCGAGCAGTACCCGCGGGTCCAGCTGGAAACGGTGCTGGTCGACGCGATGGCCGCCCGTATGATCCAGGCTCCGCGCTCCCTCGACGTACTGCTCGCGAGCAACCTCTTCGGCGACATCCTGTCCGACCTCGCCGCGGTGCTCGCCGGCGGTATGGGCATGGCGCCCAGTGCCAACGTCCTGCCGGGCGCGGATGTGCCGGGCATCTACGAACCCGTCCACGGCTCCGCACCCGACATCGCCGGAAAGGGCGTGGCGAATCCGGTGGCGTGCATGCTCTCCGGTGCGCTGCTGCTCGACGACCTCGGGCACGATGGCGCGGCGCGCCGTATCCGCGGCGCGGTGGCGGGCACCTTGCGAGATACCAGGCACCACACGGCCGATCTCGGTGGCAACGCCACTACAGCGGATGTGGCATCCGCCGTCCTCCACACAATCGAAAGCCAGGGTTAGCACACATGACACAGAACGCGCAGCTCACGCGGCACACCGGGACGGTCGCAGCCACGCTCGCATGCCTGCTGGTGGCAGGCTGCTCGGCAGGGTCCACGACGGACGGGGACAGCAGCGGCAGCTCCGACAAGAGCGACCTGAAGATCGGCCTCAACGCCGAACCGGCCAACCTCGACATGACCAAGACCGCCGGTGCCGCCATTCCGCAGGCGCTGCTCTACAACGTCTACGAGAACCTGGTGAAGCTGGACCAGTCCGGGAAGATACAGCCCCAACTGGCCACCTCATGGAGCCTGTCCAAGGACCGCAAGACGTACACGTTCCAGTTGGTGAAGGACGCCAAGTTCAGCAACGGGCGACCGTTCACGGCCGAGGACGCCAAGTTCTCCATCGAACGCGTCAAAACCGCGTGGACGATAGCGCAGAAGGGCCAGATGAGCGTCGTCGACACGGTGCGGGCGGTGTCGCCCACGGAACTCAGGGTCACCCTCAAAAAGCCGAGCAACGACTGGCTGTACCGGATGACCACCCGCGTCGGCGCGATGTTCAGCCGGACCGGCGTGGACAAGCTGGCCACCGATCCGGTGGGCACCGGCCCGTACGAGGTGAAGAAGTGGAACCGCGGCGACTCGATCACGCTGGCCCGCCGTGCTGACTACTGGGGGCGCACACCGCATTTCGCGTCGGTCACCCTGAAGTACTTCAAGGACCCGACGGCCATGAACAACGCGCTGCGCTCGCGTGCCATCAATGTGATCGGCACGATGCAGACCCCGGAATCGCTGGACCAGTTCCAGAACGACCCGCAGTACAAGGTCATCGAGGGCACGACCAACGGTGAGGTGGTCCTCTCCCTCAACAACGGCTCGGGTCCGCTGAAGAATCTCAAGGCCCGCCAGGCGGTCCGCTACGCGATCGACCACAAATCCCTGCTGGAGACCTGTTGGGGAGGCCGTGGCAAGCTCATCGGCAGCATGGTCCCTCCGACCGACCCGTGGTACCAGAACCTCAACAACGACTATCCGTACAACCGCGGCAAGGCCAAGAAGCTCCTCAAGGAGTCCGGCGTGGCCGGCCAGACGCTGCGGCTGCGGGTTCCGACGCTGCCCTATGCCACCGCGTGCGGCACCGTGGTCAAGAGCCAGCTCGAACAGGCCGGCTTCAAGGTCAAGTTCGATCAGCTGGAGTTCCCCGCCGCCTGGCTGTCCACCGTGTTCAAGAACGCCGACTACGACATGTCCATCATCTCCCATGTGGAGCCCCGCGACATGCAGACGGTGTTCGGGGACAAAAACTTCTACACCCGCTACGACAACCCTGAATTCCGCGCGTTGCTGCAGAAGGCGGACCAGGGCACCCAGAAGGACCAGATCACCTACATGCGGGAGGCCGCCCGGCTTCTGTCCAAGGACGCCGCGGCCGACTGGCTGTTCCTTCAGCCGAATCTGATGGTGGCGAACAAGGGCATCACCGGCCTGCCGGTGAACACCGTCTCCGAGTCGCTGGACCTCACCGGCCTGGGCCGGTCGTGAAAGGCGGCCTGAATCAATGATCGTCCGTCTAGTGCAGCGGATCGCGATCCTCCTGGCCAGCCTCGTCGTGAGCTCCGTCCTGGTGTTCGCGTTCATGGCGATCCTGCCAGGGGATCCGGCCCGCGTCGCCCTCGGCACCAGCGCGTCGGATTCGGCCGTGGCGCAGTTGCGCGAGCAGTTCGGGCTCGACCGGCCGCTCGTGACCCAGTACCTGAGCTGGGTACGCGGACTGGTGACCTTCGATCCGGGAACCTCGTACGTCTCACACGCGCAGATCGGCCCGCAGATCGCCGACCGCCTCCAGGTCACCCTGTGGCTCGTCGGCGCCGGGATGGTGCTCGCCTGCATCCTGGCGATCCCCATGGGCACGCTCATGGCCGTGCGGCACCGCAGGCCGTCCGGGCTCATTCTCTCGGCCCTGTCCCAGGTCGGGGTGGCCGTCCCGGCATTCCTCGCGGGCATCCTCCTGATCACCGTGTTCGCGGTGGGGCTCGGGTGGCTGCCGGCGAACGGCTGGACGCCCCCGGCGCAGGATCCGGTCCTGTTCCTCAAGCAACTCGTGCTGCCCGCGCTGTCCCTCGGATTGGTGCAGGGAGCAATGCTCACCCGCTATGTCCGCAGCGCCGTGCTCGACGTCCTCCGGGAGGACTACCTGCGCACCGCTCGTGCCAAGGGACTGCGCCCGACGCAGGCGCTGCTGCGGCACGGCCTGCGGAACGCGGCGGTGCCCGTGGTCACCGTCCTGGGGTTGCACCTCGCCACACTGCTGGTGGGCGCCGTCGTCATCGAGAGGGTCTTCGTCATCCCCGGGCTCGGAAGCCTGCTGCTGGACAGCGTCTCCAACCGGGACCTCATCCTGGTGCAGGACGTGGTCATGATCATCGCAATGGCGGTGCTGCTTGTGAACTTCCTGGTGGATCTCATCTACCTGGTGATCGACCCGCGGCTCAGGGTGGGTGCGTCATGAGTGCTCTGGACACGGAAGCCGCCGTCGCGTCCGCGGTGCCCGACGGCCGCCGGCGGCGGCGCCCGATCACGGGCAGCCTCCTGGTGGGCGGTCTCATCGTCGCGCTCGTGCTCGGCATGGCGCTGCTGTCCTTCGTATGGACCCCGCACGACCCGACCCTGGTGAACCCCTCGGCGCGGCTGCAAGAGCCTTCGGCGGAGTACTGGTTCGGCACGGACAAATTTGGCCGCGACGTGTTCAGCCAGATCCTGATGGGCTCACGCACCACGCTTTTCGTCGGCTTCGTGGCGGTAGGGGTGGCCGCCCTGGTCGGAGTGCCCCTCGGCATCGTCGCCGGAATGGCGCCCCGCTGGTTGGGCGAGCTGCTGATGCGCGGCAACGACCTGCTTCTCGCCTTCCCGGCGCTCCTGCTGGCCATCATGTTCGCCGCCGTGTACGGCGCCAGCACGCTGGTCGCGATGGTCGCCATCGGCATCGCGTCCATCCCCAATTTCGCCCGGCTGATCCGCGGCGGCACGCTCCAGGTGATGCGGACCGAATACGTCATCGCCGCGCGCGCGGCGGGCCGCGGGCCGTTCGCGATCGGCCTGCGGCACGTCCTGCCCAACGTCAGCAGTCTCGTCATCGTGCAGGCGTCGGTCGGTTTCGCCATCGCCGTACTCGCCGAAGCCGCGCTGTCGTTCCTCGGCTTCGGAACCCCGCCCCCCACACCGTCCTGGGGCCGGATGCTGCAGGAGAGCCAGGAGATGCTGTCGTCCGCCCCCCGGCTCGCCGTGTTTCCGGGCGTCGCGATCGCGGTGGCGGTGCTCGGATTCAACCTGCTCGGTGACGGCCTGCGTGACCGTTTCGACCCCAAGCTGGAGGACCGCCGATGACCCCGGTACCTGAGACGGGACCGGCCGCCGCAGCCCATGACGACGTGCTGACCGTGCGGAACCTCGACGTCGCGGTGGGCGGGCGCAAGCTCGTCGAGGACGTCGGTTTCACCATCCGGGCGGGCGAACGGGTCGGCCTGATCGGTGAGTCCGGGTCGGGCAAGTCGCTGACCGCGCTGAGCGTCATGGGCCTGCTCCCCGAGGGGCTGCGGGCCTCGGGTTCGGTACGGCTCGCCGGAGTCGGCCATGACCTGGTGGGTGCCGACGAGGCGCGGATGTCCCGAGTGCGGGGCAAGGAGCTCGCCATGGTCTTCCAGGAGCCCATGACCGCTCTGAACCCCACGATGCGGGTCGGGCGGCAGATCGCCGAGGTGCTGCTGATCCACCGGACCAGGCCCGACCGCGCGTCCGCCCACACCGCCGCCGTGGAACTCCTCGCCCAGGTGGGGCTTCCCGACCCGGAGGCCGCCGCACGGGCCTATCCGCACCAGTTCTCCGGGGGCCAGCGGCAGCGGGTGGTGCTGGCCATCGCCCTCGCGAACGACCCCGCCCTCCTGGTCTGCGACGAGCCCACCACCGCGCTCGATGTCACGGTGCAGGCGCGGGTGCTCGACCTGGTCGTGCGAGGTGTCCAGGAGCGCAGGTCGGCCATGCTCTTCATCACCCACGACCTGGCCGTGGTGGCGACCGTCTGCGAGCGGGTCATGGTCATGTACGGCGGGCGGCTGGTCGAGTCCGGCCCGGTCCGGGAGGTGTTCACCCGGCCCCGGCACCGCTACACACAGGGTCTGATCGGCGCGTCGGATCTGACCGTGGTCGACGACCGCGGCCGGCTGGCCACGATCCGCGGGTCCGTTCCGCCGGCCGGCCGGTTCCCCGCCGGATGCGTGTTCAGAAACAGATGCGATCACGCGACCGACGTGTGCGCCACCCGACCGGAATGGGTGCCGACCGGGCCGGACTCCGGCTACGCCTGCTTCCACCCGGTGCCCGGGAGCGGCGCGCACCGGACCGGCACCCCCATGAACCAGGAGGCCGGCCGTGGCTGAGCAGCCGACCAGCGCCCCCCTCGCGCCCGGGCCGCGGACCGGCCCCGTGGACGCCATCAGCGTCCGCGACGTCACGCGCGTCTACCAACGGCCTCGTACCTCACTGCGCCGCTCCAGCCCGCCGGTGCACGCCCTGCGCGGCGTCAGCTTCGCCGTCCCCCAGGGGCAGCGGTTCGGCATCGTGGGCGAGTCGGGGTGCGGCAAGTCGACCCTGCTGCGGATCCTGGCCGGGCTCGACCGCCCCACCAGCGGCAGCGTCGCGATCGACGGCCGGGACATCACCGGGCTCCGGGAGAGACAGCTGAAGTTCGTCCGCGAACGGCTCCAGCTCGTGTTCCAGGACCCGATGAGTTCGCTGGACCCGCGCATGCGCGTGGGCGACATCGTGGCCGAGCCACTCGTGGCACAGGGGCATGGGGACCGCCGGGAGCGGGTGGCCGAGTTGCTCGAGGCCGTCGGCCTGCGAGCCGACGCGGCGAACCGGTATCCGCACCAGTTCTCCGGTGGCCAGCGGCAGCGCATCTCGATCGCGCGCGCCCTCGCCCCCCGCCCGAAGATCATCGTGGCCGACGAGCCGGTGAGCGCCCTGGACGTGTCCGTACGGGCCCAGGTGCTCAACCTCATCGCCGACCTGGTCGACGAGTTGTCCCTCACGCTGGTCTTCGTCTCCCACGACCTGTCCGTGGTCCGCCATGTGTGCGACCGGGTCGCGGTCATGCACGCCGGGCAGATCGTGGAGACCGGATCCACGGAGCAGGTGTACGAGGACCCACAGCATGCCTACACACGCAGGCTGATCGCCGCCGTTCCGACGCTGGGCAAGGCACTGTCCGGAGTGTCGGCGGCCGACCTCAACCAGGAGTACCGACCGTGACGACCCATGCCGAACCCGACACCGGCGAAAGCCCCGTGGTGGGGCAGTTTCCCGAGGGACTTCCCATCGGTGACCACTGGGTGGCGGCGCCCGCCGTCGAGGACGTCCGCTTCCCCTACGACGGGACGCTCGTCGCGCGGGCGCCGGTCGGGGACACCGCCCTCGCACGCCGCGCACTGGACGTGGCCGTCGCGGTCCGCGAGCGGGTCGGGCGACTCCCCTCGCACACCCGCAGAGCGGCACTGCTCGCGACGCACGAAGCGGTCGCCTCCCGGCGTGCCGACTTCGAGCGGCTCCTGGTCCTGGAGACCGGCAAACCGCTGGTCGACTGCCGTGTCGAGGTGGACCGCACCCTGCTGACGCTGCTGACGGCGGCGGAGGAAGTGGCACGGCTGCACGGGGAAACCGTCCCGCTGGACCTGCTGCCGTCGGGCGAGGGGCTGCTCGGCTTCTGGACCCGCAAGCCGATCGGCGTGGTGGTGGGCATCGCGGGCTTCAACTACCCACTGCTACTCGCCGCGCACAAGATAGCGCCATCGCTGGCCGCCGGCTGCCCGATCATCGCCAAGCCCGCCCCGCAGACGCCGCTGGCCACCCTGTGGCTGGTGCACCTCCTGCGCGAGGCCCTGCGCGCGGGTGGCGCACCGCAGGCCGCGGTGCAGTTGGTGACCGGCGGGCCCGAAGTGGGCGCCGCGCTGACCACCGACCGCCGGATCGGGGCGGTGTCCTTCACCGGTTCGGCGGCCGTGGGCCACCGGATCGCCCGGGACGCGGCACCCACCAAGGTGCTGCTCGAACTCGGCTCCAACGCCGCCCTGGTGGTGGCCGCCGACGCCGACCTCGACGCCGCCGCCGACGCGGTGGTGCGCGGCGGGTACTACGCGTCGGGCCAGGCGTGCATCAGCGTGCAGCGGGTCATCGTGGTGGACGCCGTGCGCAAGGAGTTCGTGGCCCGTTTGACGGAGCGGGTGGCCCAGGTGGCGGTGGGCGATCCCCGCGATCCGGCGACGAGGGTCTCGGCACTTATCGACAAGCGCTCGACCGAGCGGGTCTGCGCGTGGCTCGAAGAGGCGGTGGAGGCCGGGGCGTCGCTGGTGGCCGGAGGCAGGGTCGCCGACGGGGTGATCGAGCCCACCGTGCTGCTCGACGCGGACCGCGCCCTCCCCGTCTGGGAGGAGGAGATCTTCGGCCCGGTGGTCGCGGTACGGTCCGTCCCCGATCTGGAGACGGCCTTCGACCTGGTCAACGACTCGCGCTACGGACTGCACGCGAGCGTCTACACCAGCGCCCTGGACACGGCGTTCACCGCTCTCGACCGTCTGGAGGTGGGCGGAGTGGTCGTCAACGAGGTTCCCGGCTTCCGTTCCGACGTCATGCCGTACGGCGGCGTGAAGGACTCCGGGGCCGGACGGGAAGGCCCGAGGTTCGCCATCGAAGAGCTCACTGTCACCCGTATGGCAGTGATCCGCCCGACGACACAGAAGCCGTGAGGACCATGCACACAAAGGACCGCACCGATGCGGTGGACGCGTACTCCCGCCTCTTCCGGCTCGACGGCCGCAAGGCCGTCGTGGTGGGCGCGGGCAGCGGAATCGGCCGGGAGAGCGCCCTGGCCCTCGCCGCGCACGGCGCCACAGTGGTGTGTGCCGACCGCGACCTGACGGCGGCCGAGGAGTCGGCGTCGATGGGGCCGGGTCTTTCGGCCTATGCCCTCGACGTGCTCGACGGCGACGCGGTCGCGCATGCCGCCGCGGAGCTCGGACCCGTCGACGTGCTCGTCTTCACCGCCGCGACGAACGTGCGCAAGCCGCTGCTCGACTACACGGCGGAGGAATTCGAGCGGGTCGTGTCGCTCAACCTGCGCGCGTCCTTCGACCTGGTGCGGGCGTTCGGCCGTGGCATGGCCGAACGCGGCAGGGGAAGCATCATCGGCTTCAGCTCGATCCGCGCGGTGGCCGTCGAGCCGGGCCAGGGGGTGTACGCGGCCACGAAGGCCGGGCTCGTCCAGCTGCTGCGGACCGCGGCGGCCGAGCTGGGCCCATCGGGCGTACGGGCGAACGCCGTCGCCCCGGGCGTCGTGGACACACCGCTGACCGCGCAGATCAGGGCCGTGCCGGAGTGGTCGGATGCCTATGCGACCAAGAGCGCCCTGGGTCGCTGGTCCCGTCCCGACGAGCTGGCCGGCGCTGTCGTCTACCTCGCGTCGGACGCCTCGTCCTTCGTCACCGGGAGCCAGCTCTTCGTGGACGGGGGCTGGACGGCGATCGACGGGCGCTACACGCCGCCCAGCTGACTGGCCGTCGGGCCCAAAGCCCCCGCCCGGCAATGGACGAGCCGTTGCCGGGCGGGGGCTTCTTCACGTTCTTGGCGAACGGGAGCGGGTCAGTCGATCCGCTCGAAGGGTTCCGTGCTCTCCTCGTCCGGCGCGACCGTGAAGACGAGCTTCTCGAACCCTCCGGTGAACGCGAACTCGCCCTCGTAGCTGGGTGAGGAGGGCGACAGGGTGTCCCGGCCGACGTCGAGGCCCTGCCATCCGAAAAAGTGCGGGAGGACCTGTGGAATGGCCTCGGAGCCGACCGGCTTTCCCGACACGTACAGGTGTCCGACACCCTGCCTGTCACCGGTCTTGACGAACTCGAAGGTCAGCTCCGCCGGGCCGGTCGGGAGTTCTTCCGTCGAGGTCACCGCGTACCGGGTGCCGAGGAAGTTGTACTCGTAGACCAGCCGGTTGTCCTTGACGTACAGGACGTATCCGCTGCTGATGTTGCCCAGGGACACCAGGACGCCCTCGTCCGAGGTGGCGTCCCGGTCGACGAACGCGGTGATGCGGTGCGCGCGGTTCATCACCGGTGGCACCGCGGCGCCGGGCAGATGGGCCATGCCGGGGTAGTAGGTGAAGGTGGTGCGCTTGCGCGGAGAGCCGGGACGCGGAATCTTCGCCCGGAGGGCGAATCCCTGGTCGTCCAGCGGCAGCACATCGTACTTCCCCGCCTCCACCCAGAAGCGGGAGATCATCTTCTGGAGTTGCTCGGGCCGCTCCCGCGCCAGGTCGCGGCATTCGGAGAAGTCGGTGTCGTGGTGGTAGAGCTCCCACTGATCATCGTCGAAGGACGATCCGCGCTGGTGGAAGGCGACGGCCTTCCAGCCGTCGTGCCAGATCGCGCGGTGCCCGAACATCTCGAAGTACTGGGCTTCCTTGCGCGTCGGCGCGGTCGGCTGGTCGAAGGTGTAGGTCATGCTGACACCGTGGATCGGCATTTGCGGGATGCCGTTGAAGACCTCAGGAGCCTGCAGACCGAGCAGTTCGAACAGGGTCGGGGCGATGTCGTTGACATGGTGGAACTGCTGCCTGATCTCGCCGGTGCGCGGCAGTCCCCGGGGCCAGTTCACGATGAGCGGGCAGCGGACACCGCCTTCGTGGGTGTTCTGCTTGTAGCGCTTGAACGGCGTGTTTCCCGCCTGTGCCCAGCCCCAGGGATAGTTGGCATGGGCGCGCGTGGTGCCGATCTCATCGATCCGCACCAGCATCTCCTCGAAGTCCTCGGAGATCCCGTTCTGGAAGGCGGTGGGGTTGAGCGAACCCTTCTGCCCGCCTTCCTGGCTGGCTCCGTTGTCCGAGAGCAGGATGGTGATGGTGTTCTCCATCTGGCCCACCTGCTCCAGGAACTCCATGAGCCGGCCGATGTGGTGGTCGGTGTGGTCGACCATCGCCGCATAGGCCTCCTGGAGGCGTGCGGACAGCTTCTTCTCGTCGTCCGACAGCTCGTCCCAGGGAAGGACCCCGGGGTTGTGCGGCGCCAGTCCGGTGCCCTCCGGCAGGATGCCCCGTTCGATCTGGCGGGCGTGCCTGGTGGCGCGCTCGACGTCCCAGCCGTGGTCGAACCGGCCCCGGTACTTCTCCAGGTATTCCTGGGGAGCCTGGTGCGGGGCGTGCGCCGCGCCGAACGCCAGATACATGAAGAAGGGCTTGTCCGGAGTGACCGACGTCTGATCCGTGACGAATTCGATCGCCCGGTCGACCAGGTCCTCGCTGAGGTGATAGCCCTCTTCCGGACTCTTCGGCGGATCCACCGCGTGGTTGTCGTAGAACAGCTCCGGATAGAAGCTGTCCGTCTCGGCTTCCAGGAATCCGTAGTAGCGCTCGAATCCGCGGGACAGCGGCCACTGGGTGTACGGCCCGGACGCGGTGGTCTGCTCCATCGGCGCCAGATGCCACTTGCCCACGGCCATGGTGTTGAAGCCGTTGTCGCGCAGCACCTCGGGCAGTATCGCGGCGGCCTTGGTGATCTGTCCGCGCCCGCTGGGGAAGCCGGTGTCGAAGTTGGACAGCATCCGCATGCCGACGGAGTGGTGGTTCCGGCCGGTCAGCAGGGAGGCACGGGTCGGCGAACACAGCGTGGTGGTGTGGAAGTTCGCGTAGCGAAGGCCACCGGTGGCGAGGGCGTCCATGGCCGGCGTGTCGATGTCCGAGCCGAAACAGCCGAGATCGGAGAAGCCGACGTCGTCGAGCACGATGACCACGACATTGGGCGTGTCCTCGGGAAGCGTCTGCTGCTCGGGCCACCACGGAGTCGACTCCTCGTAGGTGGTGCCGATCGTGCCTTGAAAAGTGCCGCTCATGGGCGGCGAATGAGGAGAGGCGTTGGTCATCCAGGACGCTCCTTGGCATGGACAGATCGATCCGAGGACGCTCCAGTTAACTGGTCTTACCAGTAGGCGGTGTAAGTCTCACCTGCTCCCGAAGTGGTGTCAACCAAAAGCGTGGTCAGCGGGTCGGGGGCGGATCCGCCGCGCAGCGGAATCCCATGTGCCCGGTGCTGCTGTCCGGTGTGTTGGACGTGCGCGCGGCGACCCGGTAGCGGTTGCAGTACGACGCGTGGCAAAGATAGGAGCCGCCGCGGATCACCTTCGCCTCCCCGGTGGGAGGTCCGGCCGGGTCACGGCGGGTCTCCGGGCGGTCGGCCGCGTGCCATGTGGTGCTCCACCAGTCGGAGCACCACTCCCACACATTGCCGGATGTGTTGTACAGGCCGAAGTTGTTGGCTCGGTAGGTCTTGACCGGCGCGGTTCCCAGATACCCGTCCTCACCGGTGTTGACCTGCGGGAACTGCCCCTGCCAAATGTTGCAGCGGTGCTGTCCCCGAGGCAGGAGCTCATCCCCCCAGGGGTAACGGGCGCGCTCCAGACCGCCACGCGCCGCCATCTCCCACTCCGCCTCCGTGGGCAGGCGTTTGCCCGCCCACGCCGCGTAGGCGGCCGCGTCGCGCCAGGAGACATGGACGACGGGGTGGTTCGACAGATCGGTCCATGATGACCCCGGCCCGTAGGGGGCCCGCCAGCACGCCCCGTCCACCGCGAGCCACCAGGGCGCCTGCGCCACCGTGCCGTCGCGCACCATGCGCCGGGCTTCGGGGTGGACGAGTGCGTAGAACACGAAGGACCAGCCGTGGCGCTCGGCGTCGGTCCGGTAGCCGCTGCTGCGCGTGAACGCCGCGAACTGCCTGTTGGTGACGGTGGTCGCGTCGATGAGAAACGGTGCCAGCCGCACCTCCCGGACCGGGCCCTCCCCGTCCTCGGGGAACGCGTCGGCGTCGTCGCCCCCCATCGAGAACGTCCCTCCGGGGATGCGCAGCATGGCGCGCAGCCCCTGCGCCCGGTCCCGCTCCGGGGCCCGGACCCGCAGGGCGGACCCTTCGGGAATCTCCTCGCCGCCCCCGGACGTGGGGGCACAACACGCGCCTGACATCGCTCCTCCGACCGCGGGCCGCTGTTTCCCCGCCCGGCTGACCACACATTCTCCGTCGGATCGAGCCTACGGCCCGCCGCGCCCGCCCCGACCGGCGGCCGGGGCGGGCGCCGGTACGGCCGGAGCCAATCGCGAAACAACTGTCCCGGTTGTTCACGTTCCCGGTTCGGACTCGTTGGGCGTCGGCAGGTTGTCCGGACGAGTGGGCCGATCACAGTTCCCGGTGTGAATGCGACCAGGTATCTGGAGATCGCGGAGCGGTTGTCCGCCGAGCTGGCCGAGTGTGCCCATGGCACACGGGTGGCCAGCGAGGCGGAGATCGCCCGGCGGTTCGGCGTGGGCCGGGCCGCCGCACGGGCGGCCGTACAGGAATTGGAGCGCCGGTTCGTCGTCCGCCGGACCCAGGGGTCGGGCACCTTCGTCAACCGGCGGATCGACTACGTCATCTCGCGCAGCGTCCCGCCGTCGTGGTCCGCCACGATCGCCGCGGCGGGCGCCACGCCTCGGGCCCTGGTCAAGTCGGTGCGCACGATCCCCCTGCCCGCCGAGCTGGCGGACAGGTTCGAGCGGCCGGCCGGCTCGCCGGTGCACGAGGTGGTGCGCGAGTTCTACATCGACGACCTGCTCGCCTCCTGGGTCCATGAGTGGATCCCGGTGGCCGAGGTGCCCCATCTGGACCTGGCCCTGCACGCCGTCGACTCCGTCGACCAGGTGCTCCGCCAGACGGGGCGGGTGCGGCCGATGCGGGCCTGGTGCCGGGTCAGCATCGACGTCCCACCGGCGGAAGTCCTGCGCGTCCTGCGCATGGAGAGCAGTCAGCCCGCCTGGCTGGTGGAGAGCGTCAGCCGGGACGAGGCGATCGGCGACGTGCTGATGTGCAGCCGCACCTGGACCCGTGCCGACGCCGTCCGTGTCGTGGTCGAGCTCGACGACCGCAGGGCCGTCGCCGACGTGGCCGTCACACCGCAGAGAGTTGTCAGGCCGCAATGAACCAGGAGAAGTGGTGACATACGTCATGAGCAGGGAGCATCGCTGTGCCCTGCTGGCCGAGGCCGACAAGGCCGAACTGATCGAACTGGCCGATGCCTGCATCGCCGACGGCGCGCGGGTACGGGTGCTGGTGGGGCCCGAGGTCGGCTGCGTGACCGCACAGGTCCGCGAGCCGGTCCTGGAGCAGCGCTTCCTGCTCGGTGACGTCCTGGCCTGCCGGGCCGAGGTGGAGCTCGCCGGCCACCGCGGCTGGGCCATGCGCCTCGGGGACGACCGCGCCGCCGCGCTGGCCGCCGCGGTGCTCGACGCCGAGGCCCAGTCCGGCCGCCCCCGGACCGCCGAGATCGACGCGCTGTGCGAACGGATCGCGGCGCGCCGGGAGCGGCGGGAGGACCAGGAGTGGGCGGAGCTCGCCCCGACCGTCGTCGAATTCGAGGAGCTGACGTGACCGCCCTTGAGATGGTTCCCGCCGCGGACGCCGCCGGGACCGCGGAGCTGGTGGCCGCGGCCAAGCTGCGCCCCGCCCAGGCGCAGGGCGTCTTCCGCGCCGTGCTCGACGCCCTGGCGCGGCCGGGCACGGTGACCCGGTTCCCCTCGGACGTCATCGGCGTGGTGCCGTCCGCGCTGCTGCCGGTCCTCGCGCTCGCGGACCTCGGCACCGGCGTCCACGTGCTGGAGGAGGACGGCGCGCGGCGCTGGTCGGACGTGGTGAGCGTGGCCACCGACGCGCCCGCGGTGCCGCTGGAGAAGGCCCGGCTCGCCGCCGCCGTACGGCCCGTCGCGGCCGAGGAGATCCCGCGGCTGGCCCGGGGCACCGCCGAAGCGCCGGAGGACGGCGCCGTGCTGTGTCTGCCGGTGACCGCGCTGGAGGGCGGACCGTCCGCCTGGCGGCTGTCCGGGCCCGGCGTACCGGGTGAACGGGACATCGCCCCGCAGGGTGTGCCCGAGGGGTTCGTGGCGGCGCGCGCCGAGGCCGTCGGCGGTTTCCCGGCGGGGGTCGATCTGCTGCTGGCCACGCCCGACGGCCGCGTCATGGGCCTGCCGCGCAGCACGACCGTCACGATCGTGGCCGGTGCCGTGATCCTGGCCGATGCCGTGGACGACACGACCGGTGCCGCGACCGATGCCATGGCCGTTGTCGTGGCCGGTGTCGTGGCCGAGGAGGAGGACTGATGGGGTACTCGGGAGCACGTGGCGGACTCGAGGCGATTCTCGCCGCCGAGGACCTGGTCCGCCGCAAGCGCGACTACGCGTCCGCGGCATGGGCGTCCACCGAGCAGATCACGGCCCGTTTCCGGCTGGCCGTCGACCGGGTGATGGGCGAGGCCGGTCTGTACGACGAGCCCACCGCGGCCGACGCCTTCCGGCAGGCCGAGGGCGACACTCTGGAGGCGTCGCACCTGCTGCGCGCGCAGCGGTCCACCCTGCCGCGGCTGGCGGTCAGCGAACCCGTCGACCCCGGTGAGATGACCGTGCTGCGCCGTATCGTCCCGGCGTTCCGCGAACCCGACGGCCCGCAGCTGCTCGGCCGTACCTCCGACTACACCGGCCGGCTGCTGGAGCGGCCCGATGGTCCGCCGGAGCCGTCACCCCAGGTCCCGGACACCGCGAACGGCGCGGACCGCACCGAGGACCAGCGCAGTCCCCGCCGGTTCCTCGACCTGCTCCGCACGATGGACCTGGTCGCCGACGGGCGGGCAGCCGACGATCCGGAGCCGCACGACATCACCCGCAAGCCCGCCCGGCCGCCCGCCGACCGGTCGGCCGTCCTGGCCGCCATGGCCCGCTCCGAGTCCGGTGCGCTGGTGGCGCTGTGGTACCGCTCGATCCTCGGGCCGGACGGCGACGTACACGAGATCACCCTGGGCGAACTGCGCCACGGCCGGCTGCCGCTGCGCGTCCGCCACCCGCACACCGGAAACCCCGTCGCCGTCGGCGAGTTCCGGGTCACCGAGGCCGAGGCCATCGAGGACCTGGACGGCGCGGAGGAGGACCGTACGCGCTTCGACGTCGGCTACGGCCTGTGCTTCGGGCACAACGAGCGCAAGGCGATCGCCATGGCCAACCTGGACATCGCCAACCGCAGGTTCGGCCGCAACGGGCCGCTGGAGCAGTTGCTGCTGCTCACCATCGACGGCCTCGACTCGGGTGGCTTCCTGGAACACCTGAAGCTCCCCCACTACGTCACCTTCCGCTCGATGACCGAGCGCAAGCAAGCCATGCGGGCCGCCGCCGAGGCGGGAGAGGAACCGCCCGCACGGGCCGCCGAGCCCGCCGGAAAGGAATGCCGATGAGCACGACGTACGACACACCGCGGGCGGCCGGGATCGGCGCGCTCGTCGCCGAGGCGGACGCGGGCAGGCCGCCCGCCGGGATCCTGGACGAGGACGCCAAGCGGGAGATCCGCAGGTCCGCACTGGCCGCGGTCTGTGTGCCCGGCTACCAAGTCCCGTTCGGCTCCCGGGAGATGCCGGTGGCGCGCGGCTGGGGCTCGGGCGGACTCCAGATCACGCTGGGGGTCATCGGCGCCGACGACACGGTGAAGGTGATCGACCAGGGCGACGACGCCGGGGTCAACGCCACCAATCTGCGCCGGATGATCGCGCAGACCACCGGGTGCGACGAGTCCGCCGACACCCGGGAGGCGACGGTCGTACAGACCCGCCACCGCGTCCCCGAGGAGGAGCTGGGCGCCCAGCATGTGCTGGTGTACCAGGTGCCGGTGCCCGAGCCGCTGCGCGGTGTGCAGAAGTCGGTGGCCGAGTGCGCGCGGATGCACGCCGAGGGCGACTACTCCGCGATGTGGGTCAGCCTCTACGAGGACATCGTCCGCAACGGCGTGATCACCGCGAGCACCGGCTACCCGGTGCTGGTGGGCGGCCGCTATGTGATGGCGACCAGCCCCATTCCACGCTGGGACGTGCCCCGGCTGCACGAGGCCGGGCACCTGAACCTCTTCGGCGCGGGCCGCGAGAAGCGCATCCACGCGGTGCCCCCGCACACCGAGGTCCGGCCCCTCACCTTCGACGACGTGCCGTTCGAGGTCGAGCACGAGCCGGGCGGGCGCTGCAAGTTCTGCGGCAGCGACGACGTCTACCTCGTCAACGCGGGCACCGAGGGCGCCTTCGCCTGTAGCGACACCGAGTGGTGCGCACGGGTGCAGGCGGGGGACGCCGACACCGCCGCCCACCGGGAGCGCGCGCCGCTGGCCCTGCTTCCCGATCCGCGGGCCCGCGCGGGACGCCGCGACACGCCGACGGCCGGAACCACCGCGGCGGACGACACGCCCGCGCCCGCCCGCGGGACCCGGGCCGGCGGCCCCGAATGGGCCCTGCGCGTCGACGGCATCGGCAAGGTGCACGGCGCGGGCGGCGCCTCCGCCGTACCCGGTACGGGTCCTGAGTACTCCACCGCGATCAGCCCGTCCACCGGTGCGGTGGTGGCCGCCTGGGACGTCTCCTTCGACGTGGCGCCGGGCGAGGCCCTGGGCCTCATCGGCGAGTCGGGCTCCGGCAAGTCCACCGTGCTGCGCTGCGTCGTCGGCGACGAGCCCGCCACGGCCGGACAGGTCCACCTCGCCTCGGTGGACGGCGGCGCGTCCGAAGTGCTCGCGCTGCCCGCGGCCGTACGGCGGTGGCTGCGGATCGACTCGATGGCCGTGGTCTACCAGGACCCGGCGGCCGGACTCGACCTGCGGGTCTCCGCCGGTGGCAATATCGCCGAGCGGCTGACCGCGGCGGGCTGGCGCGGCTATCACGCCATCCGGCGCCGCGCGGCGGAGCTGCTGGACCGGGTCGAGGTGCCGCTGTCCCGCATGGACGACCCGGTGCACACCTTCTCCGGCGGTATGCGGCAGCGGGTGCAGATCGCCAAGGCCCTGGCCACCGAGCCGCCGGTGCTGCTGCTCGACGAACCCACCACCGGTCTGGACGCCTCCGTTGCCGCCGGTGTGCTCGATCTGCTGCGGAGCCTGCTCGCCGAGCGGGACGTGGCCGCCGTGGTCGTCAGCCACGACTTCTCCGTGATCGAGGCGCTGACCGACCGCACGCTGGTCATGCAGACGGGCCGGGTCGTCGAACGGGGCCTGACCGACCAGCTCTTCCACGACCCCCACCACCCCTACACCCAGCGGCTCGTCGCCGCCGCCCGGAGGTGAGCCCGGTGAACACCACCCCCACCGATCGCGCGGAGGACCCGGTCCTCACCGTCCGCGCCCTGTACAAGTCCTTCACCCTGCACAGCATCGACGGCCGGACCGTCCCCTCGCTGCGCGGTGTCGACCTCGATGTGCACACCGGCGAACACGTCGCCCTCGCGGGCCCCAGCGGTGCGGGCAAGTCCTCGCTGCTGCGCTGTGTGTACCGCACCTACCTGCCGGACTCCGGCTCCGTACGGCTGCGCACGGCGGCCGGGACGGTCGAGCTGACCACACTGCCCGACCGGCGGATGGCCCGGCTGCGCGGCCGGGAGTTCGGCTACGTATCGCAGTTCCTGGCCGCCCCGCCGCGCACCGGCCCGCTGGAGGTGGTCGCCGCGACCGCCCGGCGGCGCGGGCTCGACCGGGGCGAGGCGCGGGAGGCCGCCGCGGCCGCGCTGCGCAGGCTCAACCTCGACGAGACGCTGTGGGACGTGGACTGCGGTGTCCTCTCCGGCGGTGAGCGCCAGCGGGTGAACCTCGCCGCGGGCACGGTGCAGCCGCCCCGGCTGCTGCTGCTCGACGAGCCGGTGTCCGCGCTGGACCCGGCCAACCGGGAGGCCGCGCTCGAGCTGGTCGACTCGCTGGCGGGGCAGGGCGTGGCCGTCCTCGCCGTCTTCCACGACATGGACGCCATCCGGCGGCTGGCGTCCCGCGTGGTGTTCGTCGGCGACGGCCGGATCGCCCGGCAGGGCGCGCCGGATCAGATGCTGGAGGCGGCGGCATGAGCACGGGATTGGTGAGCAGGGGGCCGGCCGAGGCGCCGGCTCAAGGCTGGACGCTGGGCGGCCCGCCCCGGGACTACGTGCTGGGGCACGTACGGGCGGTGCTGCCGGACCGGGTGCTGGACGACGCGCTGGTCGCGGTCCGGGACGGCAGGATCGCGGAGGTCGCACCGCACCCGGCCGGTGTGGAGGCCGATGTCGACGGCCAGGGGATGCTGTGTCTGCCCGGTCTGGTGGATGTGCACAGCGACGGTCTGGAGAAGGAGCTGCTGCCGCGCCCCGGGGCCGAACTGCCCCTGGAATTCGCGCTGTTGTCCTTCGAGGGCAAGCTGCGCGCGGCCGGCGTCACCACGGCTTACCACGGCGCGGCGTTCGAGGAGAGCGGCGGGCGCGGTATACGCCGCACCCTGGAGAACGCGCGGCGGATCTGCGCGGCCGTGGAGAGCCGTGGCGACGACGGCCTGGTGGACCACCGGATCCTGCACCGGCTGGACGTCCGCTGCCCGGAGGGCCTGGCCGGACTGCGGCAGCGGCTGGAGCGGATCGGTGGCGCCGGGCGCGGACCGGTCCTGGTGTCGCACGAGGACCACACCCCGGGCCAGGGGCAGTACGCGGACCGCGGCTACTACGAGCGGTATCTCGTCGGCACCCGCGGGGTCACCGAGGACGAGGCCCGCGCCTACGTGGACCGGCTGATCGAGGACCGGGACGGCCGCCTCGACGTCCGTGAGGAGGCGCTGGACTGGCTCGGCGAGCAGACCCGCGCGTCCCGTATCCGGCTGCTCGGCCACGATCCCAGCTCGGCGAAGGAGATCGAGGAGCTGCGGACACGGGGCGGCACGGTGGCGGAGTTCCCCACCACGGCGGCCGCCGCGGAGGCCGCGTACGAGCACGGCATGCCGACGGTGATGGGCGCGCCCAACGTGCTGCGCGGCCACTCGCACAACGGCAACGCCTCCGGTCGTGAGCTGGTCGGGCGCGGCCTGGTCACCGCGCTCGCCTCCGACTACCTGCCGTCGGGGCTGCTCTCGGCGGCGCTGCTGCTCGCCGAGGAGGGGCTGGCGCCGCTGCCCGCGGCGGTCGGCCTGGTCACCGGCGGCGCCGCGGACGTCGCCGGTCTCCCGGACCGCGGCCGGCTCGAGGCGGGCCTGCGGGCCGACCTGGTGCTGGCCGAACCGGGCCGCCCCTGGCCGGTCGTGGCGGCCGTGCTGCGCGCGGCCTCGGAAGCGGGCTCGGCGTCGGACCCGGGAACGAATTCGGGAGCGCGCTCGGGAGGTGACGCGGCATGAGCGGCCGGATCCCCTGGCCGGTGCCCGAACCGCACCTGCCCTCCGGCGTCCACCCGGCGCTGGCCGCGGCGACCCGCGCCGCCACGGACGCGTTCCGCGCCGCGCGCGAGGCGTACGACCGGGCCCAGCTGGCCGAGAAGGTACAGATCGGCGCGGACGGTACGCCCACGATGCGGCTGGACATCCTGGTGGACACCGCGATCGCCGAGGTGGTGAACGCCCACCGGATCAACCTGCTCAGCGAGGAACTGGGCAGCATCGACAACGGATCCGCCGTCACGCTGGTCACCGACCCGGTGGACGGCACGGCGAACGCCGCCTCGGGTGTCCCGCTGTCCGCGTTCGCGGGTGTCATCGCGGTGGACGGTGTGCCGACCGAGGCGCTGACCAGTTGGCTGGACACCGGGCGCTGCTGGCACACGGTGGCGGGGCAGCCGTCGGCGTACCGCACGAACGGCCGTACGGAGCTGGACGGCGCGGCGGTGAGTCTGCTGAGGCCCCAGCCGCACATCGCCGACGCGTGGTGGCGGGTGGCGACGCGGGCGGCCAGGATCCGCATCCTGTCCACGAGTTGCCTGGAAGCGGTGCTGGTGGCCGAGGGGTCGACGGACGCCTTCGCCGACGCCGGCTCCGACACCCACCGGATCGTCGACCTGGCGGCCGCGATGGTCACCGTCCCCGCGGCGGGCGGCGCGGTGATCGATGTGCACGGCCGCCCGCTGGAGATCGACCCCGACCTCACCCGCCGCTGGTCGGGTGTGGTCGCGGCCACGCCGCGGCTCTCGGAGGAACTGGCCGAGACCATCCGCGGAACGGAGGACCGATGACCGCCCCTGCCCCCCTCGACCCGCTCACGGGCGAGGAACTGACCGCGCTCGTCGACGGCCTCGCGGGCCTGCCGTACGACGGAGAGGCCGTCGACCAGCGGACACATGCGCTCCAGACGGCGTGGCTTGCGATGGACGCGGGCGCGGACGACGAACTGGTGGTGGCCGCGGCGTTGCACGACATCGGCCGGGCCCGCCCGGTCCGGGCCGAACACCCGGGCGTGCCACACGAAGTGGCGGGCGCCGAGTTCGCCCGCCGCCGGGTGAGCGAACGGGCGGCGTGGGTCATCGCCCAGCACGTCCCCGCCAAGCGCTATCTGGTGGCGACCGACGCGGCGTACCACGCCCTGCTCAGCCCGGCGTCGATCGCGTCCCTGAAGGTCCAGGGCGGCCCGATGGACGAGCGCGAGGTGGCGGAGTTCGCGGCGCATCCGCTGGCCACGGACGCGGTCGCGCTGCGCCGCTGGGACGACGCGGCCAAGGACCCGGACGGCCCGCGGCTCGCGATGCCGACCCTCCTGGCGGCCCACGCCCGCTGCGTGGCGGCACGGCGGGCCTGAGGGTGGTCGCGTCCCTGGGGCAGGCCGAACGGCCTGCCCCCAGGGCCATGCGGCTGGCATCCCGTGTTCCGTGGATGGCCGGCTGAACTGCCTCACGGTCAACCGCTTTGACAAAACGGAACGTCGCTCCGTACATTAATCGGAACGACGATCCGTTTTCGGCGCTGCCCGAGACCGGACGTTCCTGATCGCCTCACCCGCCCCGGCGAACGAGACCGGCGACAGAGGCCATTGAAGGGATATGCGCACATCATGAGTGAATCGACATACGCCGCCGACGCCTTCGGCTCGCCCACTCCCGTCCTCTCGGTCGGCCCGGTGGTACTGCCGGCTCCCGGACGGGCCGTGGACCTGGAAGTGCGCGTCTCCGCGCCCGTGACCGGGAGCGGCCTGCCGGTCATCCTCCTCTCGCACGGTCAGGGCTACTCGAACCACCTCTCCTCCCTGAACGGATACGCCCCTCTCGCCAACTTCTGGGCCGCACGGGGTTTCGTCGTGATCCAGCCCACCCATCTGAGCTCGCGGACGCTGAACCTGGACCCCAGCACCCCCGGCGCACCGCTGTTCTGGCGATCGCGGGCCGAGGACATGACGCGCGTCCTCGACCAACTCGATGTGATCGAGGACGCCGTGCCACAGCTCCTCGGGCGCGTCGACCGGAGCAAGGTGGCCGTGGCCGGGCATTCGATGGGCGGGCACACCGCGAGCCTGCTGCTCGGCGCCCGGCTCACCGATCCGGACGACGGAACGGAAGTGGACCTGACCGAGCCCCGGATCACGGCGGGTGTCCTGCTTGCCGCGCCCGGCCGGGGCGGCGACGCTCTCACCGAGTCCACGGCCGGGAACTTCCCGTTCTTCCTGACCACGGACTTCTCCAAGATGACCACACCCGCGCTCGTGGTCGCCGGCGACAAGGACGCCTCTCCCCACCTGACGGTCCGGGGCCCGGAGTGGCACACCGATCCGTACTTCCTCTCCCCCGGCCCCAAGTCCCTGCTCACGCTGTTCGACGCGGAGCACGGACTCGGCGGGGTCTCCGGTTATGACGTCGCCGAGACCACCGACGAAAGCCCCGAGCGCGTGTCCGCGGTCCAGCGGCTCACCTCGGCCTACCTCCGCACACAGCTCACCCCCGGGGATTCCGCGTGGCAGACGGCGTGCGACGCACTGGCGGCCGATCCCGGCCCGCTCGGACGAGTCGAATCGAAGTAGCCCGAAATCAGAGGTGGCCCGGGATCAGCGGAACCAGACCAGTACGGGGACGCGGATCTCGCGGAGTTCGGGGAGGACGACGTATTCGAAGACGACCGGCTCGCCGCCGATCTGCAAGCTGTACCGGGCGCCCAGGTCGTCCATGGGGTCGCCGGGGGGCTGTCGGTCGCGGTCGATCGCGCCGCCGACTTCGAGAGCGAGCGCGCTCAGGAAGTTCACCACCTTCTTCGAGAGGTCCGGTGGCATGTCGAGCAGCGTCCGGGCGGGGATCTCCTCGGTCCACGCCGTCCAGCCGCCGTGCGGCCGGGGGCTCATCGGGTGATTCCCTCCAGCCGGTCGGCGAGGTCGTCCACGGAGACCAGACGGGTGCCGGCGGCCGCGTGGGAGCGGCTTTCCGCGGCGCCGGGGGCGCGGTCGAGCATGGCCGCCTTCCACCACTTGCGCATCACGCCCGGAACGGTTTCCTCCTCAGCGGCCAGCACCTCGGCGTAGAACTGGGCCCGGTTCGCTCCGGTCAGCGCGTCACCGATGCCGTTGATCGTGTTCGGGATCGCCGGGATCCTGCGGTCGGTGGGGTGTTCGGGCTGTGCGCTCATCTCCGAGTTCCCTTTCCCGCATCGGGTACGACGGTCGGCGGTCCCCGGTCGGGCCGCCTTCGCTCAGGTCATTCTCCCGCAGGACGCGTGCCCCATGGGGCGTAGCGGGAGATCAGGGTAGCCGGTGGGCCGCGCCGCCGTTGGTACGGCCGGTGGCCCGCTCCCCCGCCGGGCGGCTCGGCCGCGCCACCGTACGGCCCGGGCGGCCCGTACCACCGCGGCGGTACGGGCCCCGCGGCGTCAGCGAGCGCTGCCCAGGTTCCGGTCGGCGTCGGCGCCCTCGAGCATGAGGGTGGTCTCCTCGATGCGGCGGAACCGCCCGTCGGGGGCGAATTCGGCGAAGAGGTAGACCTCCGTACGCACGGTGGAGCCGTCGGTCTTGACGACGTCGATGACATGACGGTCCGCGTACCGGTCGCCCTGCGCGAGTTCGTCGAGGACCTGGACCGATCCACGGGACACGATCGTGCGCAGATGGGCGATGTGGGCCATGAACTCACCGCGGCCGTCCCAGCGGCCATCGGTGCGCTGGCGGTAGTCGGGGGCGAAGTGCCGGTCGACGGCCTCGGCCAGTCCGAGACCGGGCGTGAAGAGCAGGTCGGTGAGGGCGGTGGCGATGTCGGTACGGGAGGTGGGGGTGGAGGTGGCAGTGGCCATGACGGTGCCCTTCGGTTTCGGAGATCGCAAACTGCGTGCGCCGAGCACGCATCCGCACCGTATCGCATATTGCGTGCGCCGCGCACGCTAGTCTTGGGGTCATGCCGAACGATGTGGGACATGAGATCGCCGACGCGCTGGGGACGCTACTCAAGCGCAGCACCCGCGAACAGATCTACCGACGCCTGACCGAGGGCCTGGGCGAGGCCGTGGACGAGGTGACGTATCCCGTGCTCAGCGGACTCGCCCGCACCGGCCCACGCAGCGCCGCCGGTCTCGCCGACGAGATCGGCCTGGACCGCTCCGGCGTCACCCGCCGCGCGACCCGCCTTGAGGAGGCCGGTCTGCTGCGCCGCGAGCCCGACCCCGCCGACCGGCGCGCCACCCTGCTCACCCTGACCGAAGCCGGGCGAGCGGCGCTCGAGACGACCCGGCAGCGCCTCGCCGCGCACATCGAGGACTCCCTCGCCTCCTGGCCACCCGGCGAAGCGGGAACCTTCGCCCGCCAGCTGCACCGCTTCGTCGACCACGGGCCCTTCACCGCCCAGGGCGATCGCGAAGGGGCCAGGAGGTGCGACGGATCGTGACGCCCACGGCGGGCCGCCCCGTAGCGGCGCGCGCGGGTCAGGAGAGCCAGTCGGCGTAGCGGGTGGGGGCGAGGTCGGCACCCGTGTCGGTGAGGACGTCGCCCTTGACCTCGCCGAACATACCGGCGGTCGGGTCGGTGACGACGGTGCGGCTGTCCCCCTTGGCGGACAGGGTGATCCGGCCCAGCTCGTCCAGGGGGAAGACCTCGGGGCCCGCGATGTTGCGAATGCCGCGCAGCGGGGGCCCCTGGGCCACATCCGTCACCGCGGCGGCCACGTCCTTCGCGGCGATCGGCTGGATCGGCGTGGTGGGCAGCCGGACGGTCTCGTTGTCGGCGGTCCAGGACAGGATGGCGTCCATGAACTCCATGAACTGCGTCGCCCGGACGATCGAGTACGGGATCGGCCCGGCCGTGAGGAGCTCCTCCTGGAGCGCCTTGGCCCGGTAGTAGTCCAGCTCCGGCACCTGGTCCACACCGACGATCGAGAGGATCACGAAGTGGCCGACGCCGGCCTTCCGGGCCGCGGCCAGAAGGTTGTCCATCGACGTCCGGAAGAAGGCCAGGGAGGCTTCGTCGAACGTCGGGGAGTTCGCCAAGTTGACGACGGTGTCGGCCCCCGCCAGGGCCTCGTCCAGCCCCTTGCCGCTGATGATGTCGACGCCCGTGGATGGCGAATGCGGTACCGCCTCGTGCCCGGCGGCCTTCAGATTCTTGACGACCTGCGACCCGATGAGTCCGGTACCGCCGATGACCGCGAACTTCATGACAGGCCTTTCGTTGGCGTATGCCCCTAAAGGGATGAATAACCCCCATACGTCAATCCAAGCGCCGAACTCGCACACGTTCCGTCCAAGGCCGTCCACGGGCCGCGGGCGGGACGGCTCCCGGGGCACCGTCCCGCCTCGCTCAAGATCGACGAGCGGCAGTGCGAGCCCTGTGCGCACGGTGGAGATGGCGTCGCGGGACTCCTCCGGTCCGGGTTCGCCGTGCGGCGCACGCACACACGCATGCAGACGCACATGGGGAAGAGGCATCATGGCCAAGAGCACCGTACGGACTCCTGCTACTCCGGACGCCCTGACGGATCCATTCCTCAACCGTGGTGTGGCGTTCACGCGGCCGGAGCGGGACGAGATGGGCCTGACCGGGCGGCTGCCGTCCGGCGTGCTGACGCTGGAGCAGCAGGCGCTCCGTGCCCACCAGCAGTTGCGGGCCCAGGGCAGTGACCTGGCCAAGAACGTGTACCTGGAGCAGCTGCACGACCGCAACGAGACCCTGTACTTCAAGGTGCTCACCGACCACCTCGTGGAGCTGTTGCCGATCGTCTACGACCCCACCGTCGGCGAGGCGATCGAGAAGTACTCCCATGAGTACCGCCGCCCCCGGGGCGTCTTCCTCTCCATCGACGAGCCGGAGGGCATGGAGAAGGCTTTCGCCACGCTCGGGCTCGGGCCCGGGGACGTGGACCTGATCGTGTGCACCGACGCCGAGGAGATCCTGGGTATCGGCGACTGGGGCGTGGGCGGGATCCAGATCTCGGTCGGCAAGCTGGCGGTCTACACCGCGGCGGCCGGGGTCGATCCGCGCCGCGTCATCGCCGTGTCGCTGGACGTGGGCACCGACCGTGAGTCGCTGCTGAAGGACCCGCTGTACCTGGGCAACCGGCATCCCAGGGTCCGCGGCGCGGACTACGACGCGTTCATCGAGACGTATCTGCGGACGGCCTCGTCGATGTTCCCGGGCGCGCTGCTGCACTTCGAGGACTTCGGTCCGAGCAACGCCCGGCGGATCCTGGAGACGTACGGCCGCAGCTACCGGATCTTCAACGACGACATGCAGGGCACCGGTGCGATCACCCTGGCCGCGGCCCTGTCGGCGGTCGAGGTCGGCGGGGTGCGGATGCGCGACCAGAAGCTCGTGGTCTTCGGTGCGGGCACGGCCGGGGTGGGCATCGCCGATCAACTCCGTGATGCCATGATCCGCGACGGCGCGACCCCCGAGCAGGCCACCGCCCAGATCTGGCTGATCGACAAGCAGGGCCTGCTCATCCGCGACATGACCGACCTGCGCGACTTCCAGCAGCCCTACGCGCGCGACCGGTCGGAGGTCGCCGGTTGGGCGGCCGACGGCGGCGCGATCTCACTGCTGGAGACCGTGCGCCGGGTCGAGCCGACGATCCTGCTGGGCACCTCCACCGTGCACGGGGCGTTCACCCGCGAGGTCGTCGAGGCCATGGCGGCGGGTACCGAGCGCCCGATCGTCTTTCCGCTCTCCAACCCGACCTCGCGGATCGAGGCCATGCCGGACGACATCGTCGCCTGGACGAAGGGCAAGGCCCTGATAGCGACCGGCATCCCCGTCCCACCCGTGGAACACGACGGTGTGACCTACCGGATCGCGCAGGCCAACAACGCGCTGCTGTACCCCGGGCTGGGACTGGGCACGATCGTCTCCGGGGCGTCCGCGGTGACCGCGGAGATGCTGCTCGCGGCCGCTCAGGCGGTGGCCGACCAGGTCGACCTCGGGCAGCCGGGCGCTTCCCTGCTGCCGCCCGTGGAGAACCTGCGGGAGTCCTCGGCGGCCACCGCCACGGCGGTGGTCAAGGCGGCGGTCGGCGAGGGTGTCGCCACCAGCAGGCCGGCCGATCCCGCCCAGGCCGTCCACCAGGCCATGTGGGAGCCGGTCTACGGCGACGGAGCGGCGTCATGACCGCGCGGCACCCCGCCTCGGCCGGGGGTGACGGCGCCCCGGAGATCCTCGACCTGCCCATCGGTCTGCAGGCGGCCGGCAGCCGCCGGGAGACCGACTCGATGGGCGCCATCGACGTCCCGGCGGACCGGTACTGGGGCGCGCAGACACAGCGGTCCCTGATCCACTTCTCCATCGGGGACGACCGGATGCCCAAGGCCGTCTACCACGCCTACGGCCACGTCAAGAAGGCAGCCGCGATCGTCAACGGGCGGGCCGGGCGGCTGCCGGCCTGGAAGGCCGACCTGATCCAGCGGGTGGCCGACGAGGTCATCGCGGGCGGACTCGATGACCACTTCCCGTTGTACGTGTGGCAGACCGGGTCGGGGACGCAGTCCAACATGAACACCAACGAGGTGATCAGCAACCGGGCGATCCAGCTGGTCGGCGGCGAGTTGGGCAGCAAGTCGCCCATCCACCCCAACGACCACGTCAACATGGGGCAGTCCTCGAACGACACCTTCCCCACCGCCATGCACGTGGCCGCGGTCAAGGCGGTCCATGAACGTCTGCTGCCCGGCGTGCGGGCGCTCCAGCGGGCGATCGAGGCCAAGGCGGACCAGTGGCGCGACGTGGTGAAGATCGGCCGCACCCACCTGGAGGACGCGGTGCCGCTCACCGTCGGACAGCAGTGGTCCGGCTACGCCCGCCAACTGGACCAGGCCGCGGACCGGGCCACCCGGTCCGCGGAAGGACTGCACGAACTCGCCGCGGGCGGTACGGCCGTCGGCACGGGGCTGAACGCGCCACCGGACTTCGGCGAGCGGATCGCCGCCGAGATCGCTTCGGCCACCGGCTATCCGTTCACCACCGCCGCCAACAAGTTCGCGGCGCAGGGCGGCCTGGACGCCATGGTCGGCGCCTCGGCCGGGCTGCGGGCCCTTGCCGTGCCGCTGATGAAAATCGCCAACGACATCCGGTGGCTGGCCTCGGGGCCGCGCTGCGGCCTCGGTGAACTGCGCCTCCCGGCGAACGAGCCGGGATCCTCGATCATGCCGGGCAAGGTCAACCCGACCCAGTGCGAGGCGATGGTCATGGTCTGCATCCAGGTGCTGTCCGAGGACTCGGCCATCGCCTTCGCGGGCTCACAGGGCAACTTCGAGCTCAACGCCATGCGCCCCGTCATCATCAACAACTTCCTGCACGCGGCCACGATCCTCGCCGACGCCTGCGCCAAGCTGCGCCAGTACTGCATCGAGGGCGCCCGGCTGAACCGCGACCAGATCGAGGATGACGTCAACCGGTCCCTCATGCTGGTCACCGCCCTCTCCCCGGTCATCGGCTACGACAGGGCCTCGGCCATCGCGCACAAGGCCGACGACGAGGGCACCACCCTGCGCGAGGCCGCGCTGGCCTCCGGCGACGTCACCGCGGAGGACTTCGACCGCATCGCCGACCCGGCGGCCATGGTCGGCCCGGCCGAGCGGCGCGCGTGAGGGGACGTCCTCAGCCCCTCGGACCCCCGGATCCTCAACGGATGAGATGGACGGTGAGCTGTGTCTCGGTGTCGCTGGTGTTGACGGCGTGGATGTAGCCGTGGGCCGTGCGATAGCGCCCCGTGCCTCCGGTGATGGCCAGGGTGATGTCACCGGGGCCGGCACTGGTGATGGTGAAGACCCCCTGCACGGTGATCCGGCCCTCGGGCAGCGACAGAGTGATCTGACACTGAAGGCCGCTCGTGTCCATGGGGGCGGTGCGGGTCACGGTGCAGACCTCGTCGAACCGGCCCACCGTGGCAGTGGAACGGGAGAGGTCCCCGGTGACGATGAGCTCATCCCCCTGGCTGTTCCCCGGAGGGGCCACGTCGACGAAGTTGATCTGCGTGGGCCGCGCCGTCAGCTCGAAGACCTCGTCCCTCTCATGAGGAGGCAAGAGGAAGGCGGGGCCGGCGGCCGGTGCGGCGGCCACTGCCAGAGGAGCGCAGCACAGGGCGGCCGCCAGGCCGGTGACAGCGGTCAGGACGGAACCGTTTGACGTGGTGCATGGTCCTCTCCTCCGAGAGCCTCGGGCGGCCAGTGACCCCGGGTCACATGAGGTGCCGTTTCCCACGTCAGCATCCGGTGAACGGCGCGCCACAGCTACCTCGGTTGGGCATCCAGGTGATCATCGTCGGGGTGGCCGGGGCCGCCGCCGTCGTGCGGGCCGTCGAGTTCCGATTGTAGATATATGCGTCTGCCTCGCTCGGAACGTGCGCTTCCGCGCCTGTGTCGTGCCACACTGTGGGTGGCCCTCACCGCATCCCCCGTCGGTGAGGGCCACTTACGTCAGCTGGGTCTGCGCCGCCGATGCGGGGCCGAGGCGCGCCTGGTCCGGGACGGCAGGGCGATGTCCAGCGTCCCCGACGAGTGGGTCAGCGCGACAGTCGATGTCCGTCCCTGGCTCGACCAGAAGATCGGCGCCGTGCTCGCCCACCGCACCAGCGGCTGGCATCGCCGAGGTGTGCGCCCGCGCCGGACTCGACGTCCTCGTCGCCGAGTCCGACACCGACACCGAAACCGACACCGACCGGATTCCACACACTTCCTTACCGCGGAGATTGATCCGTGACCCACGTCACAGGCTCCGCCTCCGCATTCCCGTGAAATGATGTTCACCGTTTTGGCTGGTCGTAATCGGGGGAGACGAGAATGCCGACGATGATTGTCATCGGGTTCAGGGACGGCCTGGACGAGGCACTACGACGCCGAGGTCTGGAGCCCTTCTATATCGTCCAGCCTCCGGTGAAGCCTCCGGAGGGCCGGGGCTTCACATACGTCAGCGACATGGAGAACGCCCAGGAAATATCGCGAGCGGTGCTTGCCGCGCAACTGGATGGTATAGCCGGAGTGCTGACCGTCCATGAGATGGGCGTATTCGGAGCGGCCTATCTGCGGCAGCAGCTGAACCTTCCCGGCAATACGGATTCACAGACCACTCTCTATTTCCGGGACAAGTACCTACAGAAGAGCAGGCTGCCGCCTCACATCCGGCGAGCGCGCTGCCGACACGTCTCCGTGGGCACGTCGTTCAAGGATCTCGCCGACGATCTGGGAGAGGTCTTCGTGGTCAAGCCGGCCACCGGAGCCGGCGCCCTCCGTACGGCCATCGTCCGGTCCCCGGAAGAGTACGAACGAGCCTTGACCCCGTTCACCGGGCAGTCGGACGTCGAGGTCGTCGCCGAGTCCTTCGTCGACGCCCCGGAAGTCTACATGGACGGCGTCTGGCGGAACGGCGATCTCAAGTGGTCGTCCATGAGTCGCAACCACACCTCACCGCTGAGTGCCGTACAGGGCGGCGTCCTGGCCGCCCACATCCTGGACAGAAGACGCCGTCCGACGCTTTTCCAGCAAGCAGAGACGCTCGCAAGGCAGGCGCTCGCCTGCCTCGACGCACCTGATTGCGTATTCCATCTGGAAGCATTCACGGAAGACGCGGGGCTGACGTTCGGCGAGTGCGCCATCCGCCTCCCGGGCGCGCTCTCCCCTCAGGTCAACAAGCTCACATTCGGCGTCGACCTCTTTGACGTCGAGATCGGCCTCGCACTGGGGGAAGAGCCGACCGAGCCGCTCAACAGCGGCGACCCGGATCGCTTCTACGGATACATCCTGCTACGCCGCCCGAAGAGCGGAAGCCTCACTCAACAGGATTTCGAGCGCAACTTCCGCTTCGACGAGATCCAGTATTCCTCGTCACCCGATACGCCGCTCGGCCCGTACGGTCGCGTGGGGCAGGCCATCGTATCCGACCAGAATGAGCTGAAACTCCAGCAGACAATCGAGGAAATCGTGCTGTTCAATGCGGCCGGCGGCGGATACGCCCAGTCCCCGGGCGAATCATGATCCTGGGTCTCGGCGTCTCCGCGTTATGCGCCTTCGGCGCGCTGATCGCCCTGGTCGGCGCCGTCGCGATGGCGCTTCCGGGGCGGCCCCAGCCGTGGCCGGTGCATCTGATGCGGCGTGGCACGAGGCTGGCCGCCGCTGCCGCGGCGTCCCTCTACGTCCTCGCGCTGTCCGGTGCGTTGCTCGCCATCGGCGCGGGCTACGTGACCGAACTCCACTCCAGGAAGCACGCGCGTTGCCGCCAAGGGCGTTGACGCTTCGCGTGAGGCGTCTATCATTCCATGGCATCCGACAGGCCGATTGACGTTCGACCATCCGAACCAAGGCTTGGCCGAGGCGGCTTGTGCGCGCCACGCGAACCGGACACCACAGAAAGCACCCGCACCGTCTCCACCGGTACCACCCAGGCACTCCAGGCACTGGCACTCATGCGGTCGTATTTGGGAGCGCTCCCAAGGGAGCCCTGATCCCCAAGGAGAGAGATGAACCTTCCGAACCGACATGGCCGAGCTGGCCGACGTGGCGGCCCACATGGCCGCCCCCGAGCCTGGGCGCTCGGGCTGCTGGCCGCCGTCGCGATGGCGGTGCCCGGAACCGCGATCGCCGCGTCCGACGCCACCCGGGCCACCACCCTGGGCGCCCAAGCCGCCCAGTCCGGCCGGTACTTCGGCACCGCCGTGGCCGCCGGCAAGCTCGGGGACGCGACGTACTCGACGATCCTGAACCGCGAGTTCAACGCGGTCACCCCGGAGAACGAGATGAAGTGGGACACCATCGAGCGGTCCCGCGGCTCGTTCAACTTCGGCCCCGCCGACCAGATCGTGGGCCAGGCCACCTCGCACGGACAGCGCGTACGCGGCCACACCCTGGTCTGGCACTCCCAGCTGCCCAGCTGGGTCAGTTCCATCACCGACGCGAACACCCTGCGCAGCGTGATGAACAACCACATCACCACCACGGTGAACCACTACAAGGGCAAGATCCTCGCCTGGGACGTGGTGAACGAGGCGTTCGCCGACGGCGGCAGTGGCCAGCACCGTCCCTCGGTGTTCCAGAACCTGCTGGGCAACGGCTTCATCGAGGAGGCGTTCCGCACCGCTCGATCGGCCGACCCGTCGGCCAAGCTGTGCTACAACGACTACAACATCGAGAACTGGAGCGACGCCAAGACCCAGGGCGTCTATCGGATGGTGCGCGACTTCAAGACGCGCGGCGTGCCCATCGACTGCGTCGGCTTCCAGGCCCACTTCGGCACCGGGGGCCCGCCGGCGAGTTTCCAGACCACCTTGGCCAATTTCGCCGCCCTCGGTGTGGATGTGCAGATCACCGAGCTGGACATCGCGCAGGCACCGACGGCCGCGTACGCGAACACGGTCAAGGCGTGTATGAGCGTCTCGCGCTGCACCGGCATCACCGTCTGGGGCATCCGGGACAGCGACTCCTGGCGCGCCGGGGAGAACCCGCTGCTGTTCGACCGTGGCGGCAACAAGAAGCCGGCCTATCAATCCGTACTGACCGCACTGGGCGGCACCGCGGCCGCCTCGCCCGCCAGGGCCGCCGCGCTGCCGTCCGCCTTCTCCTGGAGCTCCAGCGGCGCACTGATGTCCCCCAAGCCGGACTCGACCCACAACATCGCCGGGCTCTGATGATGGTCGAGGCGATCGGCTCGGACGGACGGCGCTGCTTCCGGTCCTGGACCGCCGCGAGCATCGCGGGCTCGTGGACACCGCTGGCCGCCTCCGAGGGCAATCCCTTCGCGCGGGCCAACAACACCACTTTCCCGTCCGGTGCCTGGACGAAGGACATCAGCCACGGGGAGATGATCCGACACCACCGGTGGCGAGCGGAAGTCGATCGGGCCGTTCCCGCCCCGATGGGCGGGAGCGGCCCGTGGCGCTGATCCGGGATGTCGCCGACCTCGTCGACCACGCCCTGTGCTCCTCGACGTAACGCTGTCAGACCCCTCTGGAAGCATCAAGGGCGTTCCGACACCGGGCGATGGGCCAACAGGCCGGTGTCGGTAGGTCCGCACCACCACTTCCAGAGGGGGACGACGAATGTCGACCGACATGTACGGCGTACGGGTTCTTGCCGTGGATCCGGATGAGCTGCGCGCCAGGTTGAAGGTGTTCGTCGTCTACTACGACGTGGGCTCGCGCACACACATCCCGCTGCCGAACGAGGAGCCCAACACCTTCCTGCACTTCCTCTGGGAGGCGGCGTCCGGCTACCTCGGCGACGGCGACGACCGCACGGGCCCGCTCGGGCGCGCCGTGAGCACCAGCCAACTTCTCGACTACGAATGGGCCGATACCAATGCCCGCCGGTTCATCTCCCGGGTCGAGAGGGTGGAGCTCAGCAACTACCCGCTCACGGACGACCAGTGGGAAGGAATGCATGACTTCTACTACGAGCGCGGCGGTGCCTGGCAGGACGAGGACCTGCTGATCCAGGCCGAGTACGAGATCCGGGTCACCGACCGCAAGTGGCTGGAGCCGCTGAGCGTGGGCGACGGCTGGGGCTCGGCGGCCTTTCCGCTCAACGGCGACAGCTGGACCGCCGAGGACTCCCCGCACATACCCGATCTGGCCCACCAGGCTGTCACACTGCGGCCGTTCGAGACCACGACCGGCAGCGTCAAGTACGACCATGTCAACGGGATGGACTTCTCCGACGACGGCAAGTACCTGGCCGTGTGCAGCGATCAGGGGCGGGTGTGGGTCTACGACACCGCCGACTGGAGCGAGGTGGTGCACACCCACGCCGGTGACTGGATCGTGCCGCTGATGATGTGGGTGCCGGGCGGTCACATCCTCGTGGTCAAGGGCTACAGCACCGGTGACGGACCGGAGGAGCGGAAGCAGTGGGCCTACGACGTCGACCGGCGGGCCGAGACCGAGGCTCCCTTCCAGCTCGGGCATCTGCGCTCACGCGACGGCGCGCACCGCATCAGCCGGAACCGTGCCCGCGAGGGCGGCTTCGACCTGCACGGCGACGAGCGCGAGCCCTACCGCCGCGTCTCCCACGCCGGTGAGTGGGATCCGATCCAGTGCACGGCCTTCTCCGGCGACTCGTCACGGCTCTTCCTCGGCGCGCAGCAGAACCTCTATGTGGTCGACGCGGCGACGGGCGCGGTGATCGACCAGGTGGACGACGCCTCGGAACGGCTGTTCACCCTCGCTTCGAACGAGGACGGCAGCTATCTGGCCGTCGGCAGCTTCAGCCGCAAGCTGGGCTATCTGGACTTCCGTGAGCGGCGCCCGCACGAACTGTGCGTGTGGCGGATGGCCGACAAGAAGATCATCCTTGGCCGTCAGATGCGCACCTACGTCGACGCCCTCAGCTGGTCCCCGGACAACCGCTGGCTCGCCGCCGCCCTGGAACCCCTCTCCGACGAGGGCTTCCACCGCGGCAAGGCCGAACTGGCCATCTTCCCGATGGGGCCGGTCGACGACTGAGAAGGTGCCCTCGCGGGGCCTTCACAGACCGTGACCCGCGAAGGCCGCGTTCAGCCTGTTCGGCCCGGATCGGACGCCGCGGCACGGCAGGGGAGCCGGGCCCGGAAGACGGTGGCGCCCGGCCCGCTGGTCAGCGTGATCGTGCCGCCGTGCGCGGCGACCACGGCCCGCACGATCGCCAGCCCCAGTCCCGTTCCGCCGGCCGCTCGCGAACGGCCGGGATCGGCGCGCGCGAACCGCTCGAACACCTCGCTCTGGAGTGCGTCCGGGACGCCCGGCCCGTCGTCCGCCACCGTCAGCTCGGCGTCGCCGTCCGCCACGGCGAGCCGGACCGTGACCCGGGTGCCGGGTGGGGTGTGGGTGCGGGCGTTGGTGAGCAGGTTGCCCACCACCTGCTGGAGACGGTGCTCGTCGCCGAGCACCGTCACCGGTTCCTCGGCCAGCTCCAGTCTCCAGCGGTGGCTCGGCCCGGCGGCCCGTGCGTCGCCCGTCGCGTCCAGTACCAGCCGGGTCAGATCGACCGATCGGCGGGCCAGTGGCCGTCCCGCGTCGAGCCGGGCGAGCAGCAGCAGATCGTCCACCAGCGTGGACATCCGCTCCGACTCGGCCTGGATCCGCTCCAGCGAGTGCCGCACCTCGGCCGGCACCGTACCCGGATGGCGCAGCGCCAGCTCGGCGTGGCCGCGGACGGAGGCCACCGGGGTGCGCAGCTCATGGCTGGCGTCGGCGGCGAAGTGCCGCAACCGCTCCTCGCTCGCCTGGCGACGGGCCAGCGCGTCCCCGACGTGGCCGAGCATCCGGTTGAGCGCGGTGCCCACCTGACCCACCTCGGTCCGCGGATCGGTGTCCGGCACCGGTGGCGGCATGGCCACCTCACCGCTGGCCAGCGGCAGCTCGGCCACCCCGGCGGCGGTCGTGGTCACCCGTCGCAGCGGGCGCAGCGACAGCCGTACCCACAGCGCCCCGGCCACCCCGGTGACCAGCAGCGCGCTGCCGAACACCACGGTTTCCACGATCTCCAGCCGGTGCACGGTCTCCTCCACCGGACGCAGCGGCAGCCCGGTGACCAGAACATCCCCGTCGTCCCCGTGGACGGCGACCACGCGGTAGCCGCCGAGCGCGGATAGCCGCACACCGTGGCCGTCGCCGTCCACCGGCAGCCCCGCCAGGACCCGCCGGTCGGCGCCGGTCAGCGGTACGGCGGCGTCCGTCTGGTCGCGTACCACCGCGGCATCGGTCGTCGTGCCGCGCAGCAGCCGGGCGCCGAAGGTGCGGTCCGACTGGCCACGGGTGTCGGGCGCGTTGTCGGCGTCCGGGTGCCGCTCACCGTGCTCCAGACTGGCCGGGAACCGGCCTCCGGCCGCCGTGAGCTGCTGGTCCAGCCGGCGCACCAGAAATCCCTCCAGTGCGAACACCGTGGTCAGCCCCACCGCCAGACTCGCCACCGCCAGCAGCACCACCAGCCCCGCGGTCAGCCGGGCGCGCAGCGTACGGGGCGGCCACCAGGACAGCCACCTGGTGAGCGGCCGCGTCATGAAACCTCCGCCTTCAGCACATAGCCGACCCCGCGCACCGTGTGGATCAGCGGCGCCCGCCCCGCGTCGATCTTCTTGCGCAGATAGCTGATGTACAGCTCGACCACATGGGCCTGGCCGCCGAAGTCGTAGCTCCACACCCGGTCCAGGATCTGCGCCTTGGACAGCACCCGGCGGGGGTTGCGCATCAGGAACCGCAGCAGCTCGAACTCGGTGCGGGACAGCTCCACGGCCACACCCCCGCGGGTCACCTCCCGCGCCTGCTCGTCCATCACCAGATCCGCGACCACCAGCCGGTCGTCGCCCGGCTCCCGCGCCATCCCGGCCCGGCGCAGCAGCCCGCGCAGCCGGGCCAGCACCTCCTCAAGACTGAACGGCTTGGTCACATAGTCGTCGCCGCCCGCCGTGATGCCCGCGATCCGGTCTTCCACCGCGTCGCGCGCGGTCAGGAAGAGCACGCACACATCCGGCAGCTCCGACCGCATCGCGCGCAGCACCGCGAGCCCGTCGGTGTCCGGCAGCATCCAGTCGAGCACCACCGCGTCCGGCCGGAACGCCCGCGCGGCGTCCAGCGCGGACGCGCCGTCGGCGGCGGTACGGACCTCCCAGCCTTCGTAGCGCAGCGCACCCGACAGCACCTCGGTCAGATCGGGCTCGTCGTCGACGACGAGGACGCGGACCCGGGAGCCATCAGGTCGCAGCAGAAAACGGCCGGTGGAGTGCGTATCCATGATGCATCCAGCATCCCTCGCGGTGCGCGGTGCCGAGACCCGCCCTTCCTCTGAGTTTCCTCTGAATCCGAACGGGTCCGCTCGGGTTCAGAGGGTCCTCAGAGCTTCGCAGACGACGCTGACCGGGCACTCACCGAGAGGACTCCCATGAGCAGCACGACGCCACCGGTCCCGGCCATGACCCGCCCGTCCCGGTCGGCACCGCGCCCGCCCAGCCCCGTCCCGGTGCTCGCGCACCTGATGATCTGGGGTGGGGCCGCCGCAGTCCTCGCACTGTGGTGGAGCGACACCCCCTCGGTCGTCGGCGCCGCCGGCTGGCTGACCGGCGCGGGGCGGATCACCGGGCTGCTCGCCGGATACGCATGCGCGATCCTCCTGCTGCTGATGGCGCGCGCACCGCTGCTGGACCGCGCCGTCGGCACCGACCGGCTGGCCCGCTGGCACGCGATGGGCGGCCGCTACACGGTTTCGCTGGCCTGCGCCCATGTCCTGCTGATCATCTGGGGGTACTCGCTGGAATCGCACACCGGGGTGGTGGACCAGACCACCACCCTCGTCCTCCACTACCCGGACCTGCTCAAGGGGACGATCGGCTTCTCGCTGTTCCTCGTCACCGCGATCGTGTCCGCGCGCGCCGTGCGCCGTCGCCTCCCCTACGAGACCTGGCACCTTCTGCACTTCGCGACCTATCTCGCGGTCTTCCTGGCCTTCGGGCACCAGCTCTCCGACGGGGCCGACTTCACCGGAGACCGCACCGCCCAGATGGTCTGGTACGCCCTCTACATCACGGTGGCGGCGCTGCTGGCCTGGTACCGGTTCGCCGTCCCGGTGCGCCGGGCGCTGCGCCACCGGCTGTACGTCGCCGAGGTCCGGCCCGAGGCCCCGGGCGTCGTATCGGTGTACCTGTCGGGCAGCGGGCTGGCGGAGCTGCGCGCCGAGCCCGGCCAGTTCTTCCGGTGGCGGTTCCTGACCCGGGGCATGTGGTGGGCCGCCAACCCCTACTCCCTGTCCGCCGCTCCGCGCCCCGCGTATCTGCGGATCACGGTCAAGGCGTCCGGTGGCCACAGCGCGGCCCTGGCCCAACTCCGACCCGGCACCCGGGTATGCGCAGAGGGCCCGTACGGGGCCTTCACCGCACGCCGCCGCCGCGCCCGCAAGACCCTCCTGCTGGGTGGCGGTGTCGGGATCACCCCGCTGCGGGCCCTCTTCGAGACGCTGCCCGGTGAGGTGATCCTCGTCTACCGGGCCCGGCGCCCCGAGGACCTGGCCCTGCGCGGCGAGCTCGACGCGCTCGCCGCCGCGCGCGGGGCGGCCGTCCATTACGTCGTGGACGAGCCGGCCGCCTACTTCTCACCGCTGACTCCGGAGGCGCTGCGCGGTCTGGTGCCCGACCTCGCCGAACGCGACGTGTTCCTGTGCGGGCCGTCCGGGATGACCGAGGCCGCGGTCGCGGCCCTGCGCGGGGCCGGGGTGCCACGCGGCCGTATCCACCACGAGTCGTTCGCGCTCTGAGCCGTGCGCCACTTCCCCGACGAAAGCGCCACCCCCGACGAACAGGAGTCAGACCGTGCGCAAGGCCGCCGTGACCACCGTATCCACCGTGGCGGGAGTGATCCTGCTGCTGTCGCTCAAACCACACCAGAACCCGGCCCCGGGCATGGCGGCGTCGCCGCCGTCCTCCGGGACACCGGGAGCGTCGTCGTCCCCCGCGCCGACCGGGCACAAGCCCTCGAACGGCGGCGCCTCCGGCACGTACACCGGCAGCGTGATCAATACCTCGTACGGACCGGTCCAGGTGTCCGTCACGCTCGCCCACGGCAGGATCACCGCCGTCAAGGCGCTCCGGACCCCGTCCGACCGGCCTCGCTCCCAGCAGATCGCCGCGGACGCCGTGCCCCGGCTGACGCGGGAGGCGCTGAGCGCCCAGAGCGCGCACATCGACGCCGTTTCCGGCGCCACCTACACCAGCGAGGGGTACGCCCGGTCCCTCCAGAGCGCACTGGACCAGGCCGGTGTCTGAGGCGTGCGCCCCCGCGCGCGGGCTGCGCCACGTAGAGCACGCCATGGGCACGGTGTTCTCCTTCGACCTCCGCGATCCGGCCACCCTGCCCGTCCGCCGGCCCCTGAAGGAGGCCGTGGCCTGGCTGCACCACGTGGACGAGGTCTTCTCCACCTACCGTCCCGACAGCGTGATCAGCCGCCTGGGCCGCGGCGAGCCGGTCCCGGAGCGGTACGCATCGGAGGTGGCCGAGGTGTTCGCGCTGTGCGACGAGGTGGCGCACACCACCGGCGGCTGGTTCAGCCACACCCCCGGCGGCCGGCTCGACCCCTCCGGGATGGTCAAGGGCTGGGCGATCGAGCGGGCGTCACGGATGCTGTACGAAGCGGGCGCGCACAACACCTGCGTCAACGGCGGCGGGGACATCCGGCTGCGCGGCGAGGCCGCCCCCGGCACACCCTGGCGGATCGGCATCGCCCACCCCACCCGCCCCGGGGAGCTGGCCGCCGTGGTCACCGGTCGCGATCTGGCCGTCGCCACCTCGGGGACGGCCGAGCGCGGCGCGCACGTGGTGAACCCGCACACCGGCGAGCCCGCCACCGTCCTGGCCTCTCTCACCCTGACCGGCCACGGCCTCACCCGGACCGACGCCTACGCCACGGCCGCGTTCGCCATGGGCGCCGGGGCCGGTGACTGGGTCGAGGCGCTGGAGGGCCACGAGGGGCTGGGGATCACCGCAGCGGGTGAGATCTGGCGCACCCCGGGCTTTCCCGGGGCCACCGGGGCGGGGCCCTGAGGCCGCGCCACCACCCGGCCGTCGGCCGGTTCAGCCAGGAGCCGGGCCGGGCGCCGGGTGGGTGCCGGGCGGGCGAGCCGGGAAGAGCCGCCTCTGCACGCGCATGACGACATGCCCCAGGCCGGAGAGCGCACCGGCGATCGCGAGGTCGACGGGTGGCAATGGCTCCGTACCCAGCAGGGCGCGCAGCGGCGGGAGATAGACGCCCGCCACTTGCAGGGCCAGGGCCGTGCCCACGGCCAGCAGCAGGAACGGATTGGCGAGGCTGCCCGGGCGGGCCCGGGAGCCCAGCGCGACGCCGAGCTGAGTGGCGCCCAGAATCAGGAACATCATGGACTGCCAGGGGCGGCCGGTCTCCCGCGCCCAGACTCCGGCGGCCAGAGTGACACCGGTGACGAAGACCCCCATGGCCAGGATCCGCGGCCAGAGTCCGGCGCCCAGGACGCTCTCCTCGGGCGGGCGCGGTGGGTGGCGCATCGCCCCCGGCGCCACGGGTTCGGCTCCCATCGCCACACCGGGGAGGCCGTGGGTGAGCAGGTTGATCCACAGGATCTGGGCGGGGAGCAGAGGCAGGGGCATGCCGAGGAACGGGCCGAGGAGCATGACCAGGATTTCCGCCGTTCCTCCGGCGAGGGCGTAGAGCAGGAACCGGCGCACATTGGCGTAGACACGGCGGCCCTCCTCGACGGCGGCGACGACGGTGGCCAGGTTGTCGTCGGCGAGCACGAGGTCGGCCGCCTGGCGGGCCACTTCGGTGCCGCGCTGTCCCATGGCCACGCCGATGTCCGCGCGCCGCAGCGCGGGACCGTCGTTGACGCCGTCGCCGGTCATCGCCACCACCTGCTTCGAGGCGCGCCACGCCTGGACGATGTCCAGCTTCTGATCGGGCGTGGTCCGGGCGTAGACGCGCGAGGCGGTCAGCGGGCCCGCGGTGCCCTGGCGGATCCGCATCCCCGTGGTGACCTCGTCCTCCCGGGCCACGATGCCCGCACGCGCCGCCACCGCCCGTGCGGTGAGAGGGTGGTCGCCGGTGATGAGGACCGGGGTGATACCGGCGTGTTGGCACGCTGTGACGGTGGTCCGGGAGGTGGCGCGGGGCGGGTCGAGGATGCCGACCAGGCCGAGCAGCGAAAGGCCCGATTCCCAGGCGTCGGGGCTCCGGAGCTGTGTCTCGTCGTGGTCGGCCGAGGCGATGGCGAGGACACGGTATCCGTCGCGGGCCAGTTCCTCGGCCTGGACGGCGGCCCGGGTCCGCGCGTCCAGGGTGTCGGTGAGGACCGGCGACCGGAGCATGACCTCGGGGGCTCCCTTGCACACGACCCGCAGTCCGCCGCCGGGCGCGCGGTGCACCGTCGTCATGCGCTTGCGCGCGCTGTCGAACGGGATCTCGTCGGCCCGTGGCAGTTCGCGTTCCAGCGCGGCCCGGTCCAGGCCGAGTCTGGCTCCGGCCGCGAGCAGGGCCGCCTCGGTGGGGTCGCCCATCGCACGCCACCGTCCGTCACCGTCCGAAGGAGGCTCCAGCCCGGCGTCGTTGCACAGCATCGCGGCGCGGAGCAGCGCGGCCAGGTCCGGGGCGTCGTTCACGGTCACCGGATGGCCGTCGCGTGTGACGCGGCCTTCGGGGTCGTAGCCGATGCCGCTGACGGTGGCCTCGCCCTGGGGTGTCCACAGCCTCTCCGCGGCCATCCGGCCCTCGGTCAGGGTGCCGGTCTTGTCGGTGGCGAGCACCGTGACCGAGCCCAGGGTCTCCACCGCGGGCAGTCGCCGGACGATGGCGTGGCGCTCCGCCATCCGCCGTGCCCCCAGGGCCAGGGCGAGGGTGACCACGGCGGGCAGGGACTCGGGTACAGCCGCGACGGCGAGGCTGATCGCGGCCACGACCATCAGCTCGACCGGCTGCCCGCGTACCAGGCCCAAGGCGAGCACCACCGCGCACAGTGCGACGGTCACGGCCGCCAGCACCCGGCCGAACCGGGCCAGTCGACGCTGGAGCGGGGTCAGTCCGGGCGCGGTGCCCATCAGCGCGGCGATGCGGCCGAGCGCGCTGTCCGGGCCGGTGCCGGTGACCTGGACCCGTCCGCGGCCGCGGACGACCACCGTGCCCGCCGACACCGTGTCCGCCGACACCGTGTCCGCCGGCACCGTGGACGGCGGCCGGTCCGCGCCGGTGGTCTTCTCCACCGGGACGGACTCGCCCGTCAGCGCCGACTCGTCGACCAGGAGCAGGGCCGCGTCGACGACCTCACCGTCGGCTGGCACGATGTCCCCCTCGCCCAGCAGGGCCAGGTCTCCCGGCACCACGTGGGCCGCCGGTACGGAACACTCGCCGCCGTCGCGTATCACCCGGGCGGTGGGCGCGCTGAGGGCGGTCAGGGCGGCCACTGCCCGTTCCGCCCGTACTTCCTGGACGACACCGGCCACGGTGTTCACCGTGATGACGAGCAGGATCACCGAGGCGTCGGGGAAGTCTCCGGTGGTCAGGGTCAGCACGGCGGCCACGAGCAACACCACGATCAACGGGTCGCGCAACTGCTGGAGCACACGGCGCCACACCGGAGTGCGCCGCTCCCGGGCAACGACATTGGCCCCGTACTCCCCCAGCCGCCGCGCCGCCTCCTCCTGCGACAGCCCCGCCGTCACCAGGGCTCATCCCTGATCGGCCGCCCTCGCCGGGCGGCCAGGGTCCGCAAGGAGCCAAAGTGCTCGGCAGGACGAGGGGGCGCCATGCCTTCATCGTGTGGCCGATGTTCCCGAATCGCATCCGGCGCCCACGGGGGCGGCGCCAGGAAGCAGGGCGGTGTGTCCGTGGCCACGGGGTACCCACATGCGGACGAGTCGACCGCAGGAAAGGCGGTGGGGATGATGGCGCTCCCGCTGGTGGTGGGTGTCGATGGATCGGAGTCCAGCCTGGATGCCCTGGACTGGGCCGTGGACGAGGCGGCACGCCATGAGCTCCCCTTGCACCTGGTCAATGCCTCCCGATGGGAACGGTATGAGGGCCGCCTGCCCTCGTTCCGCACCGACCGTCCCACTGGGGATGTAGCGGCCGAGAACATCGTCGCCGCCTGCGCGGAACGTGCGACGTTGCGCAACCCTGAGGTGAAGGTGTCCGCCGAGGTACTGGCCGAGGACACGGTGATGGCGCTGCTGGAGCAGAGTCGTGAGGCGTTCGCCGTGGTCACGGGGTCCCGTGGCAGGGGCGCGATCGCGGAGACGCTTCTGGGGTCGGTCAGTCTGGCGGTGGCGGCACGTGCCGTCTCCCCGGTGGTCGTGGTCCGGGGCGGGGAGAAGAACCGCGCGGGCGCCCTCCGGCGCGTGGTCCTCGCCGTCGGCGACCTGGGGGAAGGGGCGGCGGCCGTACGGTTCGCCTTCCGTGAGGCGCGGGCGCGGGGCGCCGCACTACACGCCGTGCGTTCCTGGCGGCGCCCCGCGCACCCCCGCGCAGGTCAGTCGCCGCTGGAGCGTGAGGCGAGCAGCCTGATCTACGAGGAGCAGGCGGCGGGTGTCCTCAGCGAGGTGCTGGACCACGTCGAGCGCGGGCACGACGACATCACGGTCCATCGCGAAGTCATCGAAGGACCGGCGCACCAGGTCCTGCTGGACGTGTCGGAGCAGGCCGATCTGCTGGTCGTCGGTGCTCTCCGGCGCCGTGACCACACCGGGCTTGAGCTCGGCCGGGTCAGCCACGCCGTACTCCACCGCTCGGCATGCCCGGTCGTGATCGTGCCCCAGCGGGTGTGAGCGCGTACGCCACCAGGCCGGCTCAGGTCCGCCACTGCCGGGCAGCACGGAGTCGCCGCAGGTAGGGGTCGTGGGCGTGGCGTGGCACGATGCGCAGCCGGACGTCCAGGGCGAGGACTCCGTCGGGCCGGACCACTACCGGGTTGAGGTCGGTCTCGGCGAGCTGAGGGAGGTCGCAGGCCATGCGGGACAGCCTCAGCAGCAGCTGTTCCAGGCCCTCCAGGTCCACGGAACGGCCACCCCGGTAGCCGAAGAGCAGCGGGGCGCAGCGCGGGGCGGTGAGGAGGCTGTGCACATCGCGGTCGGTGAGCGGGGCCAGTCTCGCGGCGTGGTCGGCGAGGAGCTCGGTGGCGGTACCGCCGAGGCCGAAGAGCACCAGGGGGCCGAACACCGCGTCCTGGACGACACCCGCGAACAGCTCGACACCCCGGCGCGCCATGGGCTGGAGGAGCGCACCGGCCATCCGGTCCCCGAAACGCGCCCGCAGGTCCCGGTAGGCGTGGCGCACCTGGTCCGGTCCCTCCAGATCGAGCCGCAGCGCTCCCAGGTCGCTCTTGTGCACCAGCCCGGGCCAGTACGCCTTGACGGCCACCCGGCCGCGATCGTCCTCCACCAGGTGCCGTGCGGCGACCACGGCGGTGTCCTCGTCCTCGGCCCAGGCCCAGGGCAGCTGGGGGATGCGGTAGCGGTCGAGCAGGGCCGCGCAGCCACGGGGGTCCGGCCAGCCGCCGTCGGGGTGACGGGTGAGGAACTCCTCCACGATGGCCGTGGCACCGGCGGGGTCGATGCCCGACAGCGGTGGCACGCTGCCCGCCGGTTCGGCGCGCCAGCGCGCGTAGCGGGCGGCATGGGCCAGTGCGCGCGCCGCCGACTGCGGCTCGGAGTATGCGGGGACGGGGCGGTCGTCGGCGCTCGCGAGGAACCGTACGGGCGCCTCCTGGTCGAGGAGGACCGCGGCCACCGGGCAGCGTTGTCGGCCCGGGGAGCCGGTGAGGGCCAGCAGCGGGTCGTCCCGCGTTCCGGTGGCCAGCGCGGTGGGCACGAGCGCCACCAGCACGGCGTCCACGGTCCCGTGTGCCGCCAGCCGTTCCACACAGGAGCGCATCCGCTGGGCGGTGACGGCGGCCGTGGTGTCCACGGGGTTGCCGGTGGCGGCGCCGGGCGGCAGGACCGCCCGCAGTTCACCGGCCAGACCGGGGTCCAGCGCGGGGACGGTGAGTCCGGCGTCAACGCAGGCGTCAGCCGCGAGCACACCGGCACCTCCCGCGTTGCTCACCACCGCTACCCGGATGCCCGCGGGCAGCGGCTGCGCGTGCAGCAGGGCCGTGGTGTCGACCAGCTCGGCGATACTTCGGGTGGCGATGACGCCCGCCTGGGTGAACAGGGCACCGCGGGTCATGGTGGGGGTGGCCGCGGCGGCGGTGTGCGAGGCGGCGGCGCGCCGTCCGGCCTCCGAGCGGCCCGCGTCCACGGTGAGCACGGGCATGGTGCGGGCGACGCGGCGCGCGGTGCGGGAGAAGGCCCGCGGATTGCCGAAGGACTCCAAGTGGAGCACGGCGAGCCGGGTACTGGGGTCCGCCTCCCACCACTGGAGCATGTCGTTGCCGCTGACGTCGTACTTGTCGCCCAGCGACACGAAGCTGGACACGCCGATGCCGAGCCGGCCGAACCGCTCGAGCAGCGCGATGCCGACCCCTCCGGACTGCACGGCGACCCCCGCGCACCCTGGCAGCGGAGGACGCGCGGCGAACGTGGCGTTCAGGCGCGCCTCCTCGGCCGTATCGGCGATCCCCAGGCAGTTGGGGCCCACCAGCCGCATCCCGTGGCGTCGGCAGCAGGTGAATAGCGCCTCCGCCTGGCCGGTGTCGAGCCCCGCCGTCAGGACGACCAGCGCCCGCACCCCCGCGTCGCCGCACTCCTCGGCGACGTCGGGCACCACGGGCGCCGGTACGGCGAGTACGACGAGATCCGGTACGACGGGGAGGGCCGCCACGGAGGGGACCGCGGGTGTTCCCTCGATGACCCGGGCGTGCGGGTTGACCGCGTACAGCTCCCCGGTGAAGCCACCCGACCGCAGATTGCCCAGTACGGCCCGCCCGACCGATCCGGGCCGCCGGCCCGCCCCTACGACGGCCACCGAACGCGGCCTCAGCAGTGACCGAAGGCTGGCCACGTCGGCGATCCGGCCCCGTCGGTCCACCGCCGACAGGTAGTGCTCGTCCTGCTCCAGGTGGACGGTGCAGCAGACGTCGGTGCCGTCGAAGTGGCGGGAGGTGCGCAGCCCCAGATCGGCGAAGACCTTCAGGACCTCGTGATTCTCGGCGAGCGCTTCGGCGGTGAAGCCGGAGATGCCCGCCTCCCGGGCCGCGTGGACCAGGTGTTCGAGCAGCAGTGTGCCGATGCCCTGCCCGTGGCGGCCCTCGGCGACGGCCAGGGCGATGTCGGCGGACACCGGTTCGCCGGGGGCCACGGGCAGCATGGTGTACTCGGCCACCCCGACCACCCGGCCGTCCGCCAGCGCGAGGAGCGCACGGTAACCGGGGTGCCCCGGCGCGCAGATCCGGTCCGCCGCCTCCTGCGCGTAGCGCGGGTTGACGGCGAAGAACCGCAGCCGCATGGCCTCGGGGGACATCTCCTGATGCATGCGCAGGACCTCGTCGCGGTCCTGGGGCCGAGCGGGGCGTATCTCGACGGTGGAGCCGTCGGCGAGCAGGGCGTGGACCGTATCGGAGCGGGATGTGGTGTCCGTCATCGGTGTCCGCTTCCGTCGGCCCTATCCGCATCTGAGGCCGGCCCGCGATCCGGTGCCCGGAGCGAGGCCGCGTGGTCGGGCACGAAATTCTGCAGGTGTTTGGGCGGCCGCTGGTAGCCGGTGGGCGCGGGGCGGGGAGGCAGACGCAATTCCGGGAGCCGGACGTCGCCGTACGGAACGGTCGACAGCAGATGGGCGATCATGTTGATCCGGGCGGCGCGCTTGTCGTCGCTCTCGACGACGTACCACGGGGCCTCAGGCATGTCGGTGTACGCGAACATCTCGTCCTTGGCGCGGGAGTACGCCTCCCAGCGGGTGATGGACTCCAGGTCCATGGCGGAGATCTTCCAGCGTCGCGTGGGATCGCTCAGGCGCTGGCGGAACCGCTGTTCCTGCTCGGGGTCGCTCACCGAGAACCAGTACTTGCGCAGCAGGATCCCGTCCTCGACCAGCATCCGTTCGAAGACCGGGCACTGGTGGAGGAAGCGCTGGTGCTCCTCCTCGGTGCAGAATCCCATGACGCGTTCGACGCCGGCCCGGTTGTACCAGCTGCGGTCGAAGAGCACGATCTCCCCCGCGGCGGGAAGCTGCTCGACATAGCGTTGGAAGTACCACTGGGTGCGTTCGCGGTCCGTGGGCACGGGCAGGGCGACGGTGCGGACGACGCGCGGGTTGAGGCGTGCGGTGACCCGTTTGATCGCGCCGCCCTTCCCGGCCGCGTCCCGCCCCTCGAAGACCACCACCACGCGCTGTTCCTCGACCCGCACCCACTCCTGGAGCTTGACCAGTTCGACCTGTAGACGCCGCAGTTCCTTCTCGTACGCGCCACGCGGCAGTCGTCCTGGGTGAATCATGGGCTCTCCACCATCAGGGATGACGACGGTCATCCGTCCCACCCATGCCGCGACCCGGTCATTCGTGGGGTACGACGGCGACCGGACACCCCGCGTGGTGCGCCGCGGCCTGCACCACGGGGCCCAGGCGGGGCCCCAGTGCGGGCGGGTGCTTGCGCCGTCCGACCATCAGCAGATCGCTGTCGGCCGCGGCCTGGACGACGGCTCGGGCCGGGCTCTCCAGCCGGATCTCGTCGACGACCTTCACCCGGGGGAACTTCTCCCGCCACGGCCGCAGCACCTCGTCCAGCTCCCGTCGCGCCCGCTCCATGGTGTCCCGGGCCGTGTCATCGCCCCCGGTGGCGGCGCGTGCCCCGTCGGGCTTGCGTCCGTGGACGGCGTGCAGGGGCACATCGCGGGTGAACGCCGTGACGTAGGCGAACTCCAGGAGGTTGTCCTGCGGGCCGTGCAGGCTCAGGCCCACGACCACATGCCGTCGTCGTCCTTCCGCCCCCTGCCCCGCGCGCATCAGCACCACCGGCCGTTCCGCCCGGGCTATGGTGTGCAGCCCGGTGTCACCGAGGAAGAAGCTCGCCACCCGGTCCAGCCCCCGCGACCCGAGCACCAGCAGGCGGGAGTGCGCCGCCGCGTCGAGCAGGGCCGGCTCGGCCTCGTCCGCCACCAGGTCCTCGATGATGGTCAGCTTCGGATGGTCACGGGCCAGCTCGGTGTGCGCGTCGTGCACGATCCGCTTCGCCCAGTAGTTCTGGTCATCGGCCGCCGGGCTGTCGGGCGTGGGCGGGGCCAGCAGGATCCACGCGTGCGTCAGACGCAGCGCCAACTCACGCCGCTCCGCCTCGTCCGCGGCCCAGTGCGCGGCGGCCAGGCTCTCGGGTGAGCCGTCGAGGCCCACGGTGACCACTTGTTCCATGACGGCTTGTTCCACGGTGGTGCCTCCCGCCGGATTTCCCGGGTTCACGCGGCCAGGGCGGGGCCGCCGGTGTCATCGGTGTCGTAGGCGATGTGTTCGGTGACCGAGACGACCCCGTCGACGCCCCGGCACAGTCTCACGATGACCGGGACCAGGCTCCTGGCCTCGACCGATCCGTCCAGCGTGACCTCGCCCTCCCGTACGTCGACCGTCATGGCCGAGGGCGCCAGCCGCAGTGTTCGCCGCAGCAGATCCCGTTCGATCTCGTCGCGGATCGCGTCATCGTGGCGCAGGAACACCCGCAGCAGATCGCCACGGCTGATGATGCCGAGCAGCTTGTCGGTCTCGTCCACCACGGGAAGCCGCTTGATGTTCCGGTCCGACATCACACGGGCCGCCTCGACGACCGTCCACTCCGGACGCGCGCACACGGCGGGCGCCGACATCAGCTCCTCCGCTCTCGCCCCCTCCGCCTTCGCGCGCTCCCACGCCTCCAGATGCGGGACCGGCAGGAGACCGGAGGGGTCCGCCTGGCCGGATGACTTGCGCAGCAGATCGCCCTCCGACACCACGCCGATCGGACGTCCCGAGCCGTCCACGACCGGTACGGCGGTGACATCGCTCTCCGCGAGCAGCGCCACGAGTTCCTTGAACGGCAACTCACGGGGCGCCTGGACCACCGGGCGCGTCATGAGGTCTCCGACCGTTCTGTGGTGCATGTTCCGACTCCTCTCGCACCTCGCGGTGGGTCGGCCGGTTGGGTCGGCCGGTGTTCCCTTGTCAGGCCTTGGCTCCGCTTTCGAGCCTGCCAGCTCGTCCCCGCCACCGGATGAGCCTCATGGCTCCCTCTCCCGGCCACCCGGCCCACCACGGGGCCGTCCGACCCCTCGATCCAGGGCTTTCCGTCCCCAGGACACCACTCACCTGCGGTGACACAGTGGATGTGAGGAGGAAAGGCGGGATGTCGATGCGTGCGCATGTCGGCGACCAACTGATTGTCGAAAGCCCCACCACAGGTGTCACCAAACGGGACGGTGAGATCGTCGGACTCCACCATGACGACGGAACACCTCCCTATGAGGTGCGGTGGTCGGACACCGACCAGGTCACCCTTGTGTTCCCCGGTCCTGACGCACACATTCAGCCCATCGGCCACGGGCGCGAAGGGCAGCGGGAGGCGACCGGGCAGCGCACGTCCACGGCGACGCACCGCGGTGCTCGTGCGCTCTCCGAAGCGGTGATCATGTCGTTGGTGGAGGACGCCACGGCCGCGCCCTCGATGCACAACGCGCAGCCCTGGCGGTTCGAGTACTCCCGGCGCAGGCGTGTCTTTCACCTCAGGGCCGACCTCCGTGGCGCTCTGCCGCACTCCGACCCCGAGCTCCGCGCCCTGCACATCGGCTGTGGCGCCGCCCTGATGAACCTGCGGGTCGCGGTGGCGCACGAGGGCTGGGAGGCACAGACCCGGCCGCTGCCCGACCCCGGCGACCCGATGCTGCTGGCGTCGGTGACTCTGACCCGCCCGCTCGGTGGCGAGGCCGATCCGGCCGGCTTGTACCCGGCCGTGCGCACCCGGCATACCAGCCGGTACCCCTTCGACGAGAGGGAGATCCCCCCACCGGTGCGGACGGCACTCGTCGACGCCGCGCACCGGGAACAGGTCGCGCTGTCCTTCGTCTCCGGCTGGCATCTTCAGTACGTCGTGGACCTGGCGCTGGAGGCCGAGGCCCGCAATCTCACCGACGCCGGAGCCGCCGCGGACCTGGCCCGCTTCACCCGCCGGGCGGACGATACGCGGTCGGCCACCGAAGGGGTCCCGGAGTACGCCTTCGGGCCCCGCCGCCGGATCGGCAAGGCTCCCATGCGGGACTTCGCGGGCGGCAAGCCCGTCCCCGGCCGCCCCATGGCCGATTTCGAGACCCTCCCCCATCTGGTGTTGCTGAGCACCTCCAGCGACCGCCCGGTGGACTGGCTGCGCACCGGCCAGGCGGTGGAGCGGGTGCTGCTGCGCGCCACTCTGGCGGGCCTGTCCGCCTCGTTCGTCACCCAGGCCCTCGAATGGCACGACCTGCGCTGGCCGCTGCGCGACCCGATGTCGGGCATGGCCTACGTGCAGACGGTGCTGCGGCTCGGATACGGCCCTCCGGGCACACGGACCCCCAGGCGGCCGGTCCACGACGTGCTGGACATCGAGCCATAGCCCCGGCCGCCCGTGTCCGGGAAGCACCGCCCTCAGACCGTGCCCTCCGTCTCGTCCGGTCCGACGCCCCGGAAGTGGCATTCCACGTCCACCACCCCCTCCACGGCCCGGGCAAGGCGCGCGGCCACGGGGATCAGCGTGGTGTCGCGGAGCTGTCCGCCGAGCGTGACGACTCCCTCCCGTACCCGGACATGGACGCTGCTGCCGGGGAAGAGGCAGGACACCACCGTGCGATGGACCTCTTCCTCGATTTCCTGGTCCGCGCGGAGGAAGACCTTCAGCAGATCGCCCCGGCTGACGATTCCCAGCAGCTTGCCCTCCGCGTCGACCACGGGAAGCCGTTTGACCCCTCTCACGGCCATGATCCGGGCCGCCTCGGGCAGCGTGGCGTCCGGGTGCACGGTCACCGCCGGGGAGCTCATCAGCTCCTCCGCCGTCAACGCCCCCGCCTTCGCGAGATCGGGGAGGCGCCGCAGCTGCTGGAAGCGGTCCGGATCGGTGTCCCGGAACTCCTCCTTGGGCAGCAGATCCGCCTCGGAGACGACGCCGATGACACGCCCCTCGCCCTCCAGCACCGGCATGGCGCTCACACGCCACTGACCCAGCGTCTGCACCAGCTCCTTGAACGACGCCTCACGCCCGACGGCGACCACCGTCCGGGTCATCACATCACTCACGATGTGGGGAGTCTCAGCCATGGGGATACCTCCCTCCGCGCGGCGTTCCAGCGGTTCTTCCCCTTCCAGTGTCCGGCGTGCCGGTGTCCCCCGGCCACCCGAGAGCCACGCCCTTCAGCAGATCCGGGGCAGTTGCTCACCGAGTGGCAGATCCACGATCCGGGTCCCGCCCAGTCCGGTACGGGCGACGACCATGCCGGGGTGTTCGGCCACGCACTCGCCGATCACGACCGCCTCGCGTCCCCTCGGGTGCGCGCGCATCGCGTCCAGGACCGCGTCGGCCTGGGTCCTGGGCACGAAGGCGACCAGGCGGCCCTCGTTGGCCACGTACATCGGGTCCAGGCCGAGGAGGGCGCATGCGGTGGCCACCGCCTCCGGGACGGGCACCGCCGCCTCGTCCAGGACGACGCCGGTGGCCGAGGCTGCCGCGATCTCGTTGAGTGCGGCGGCCAGGCCGCCTCTCGTCGGGTCGCGCAAGACGTGGATATCGGGGGTGACGGCGAGCATCGTCTGGACCAGTCCGGCCAGGGGCGCGGTGTCACTGACCACCTCGGTGCCGAAGGTCAGCCCTTCGCGGACGCTGAGGATCGCGATGCCGTGCTGTCCGATCGGTCCGCTGACGATCACCGCATCACCGGGCCGGGCACGCTGCGGACGGATGTCCACACCCTCGGGGATCAGCCCGATCCCCGCCGTGTTCACGTACACGCCGTCGCCGTGGCCGGAGTCGACCACCTTGGTGTCGCCGGTGACCACGGTGACGTCCGCCGCGCGGGCGGCCGCGCCGAGCGCCTGGGCGACCCGGCCGACGGTGCTCAGCTCCGTGCCCTCCTCCAGGATGAACGCGCAGGACAGGTACGCGGGAACGGCTCCGCTCATGGCCAGGTCGTTGACGGTGCCGTTGACCGCCAGGTCCCCGATGCTCCCGCCGGGGAAGAACAGCGGGCGGACGACGTAGGAGTCGGTCGAGAAGGCCAGCCGGGCACCGCCGAGCGTGACGGCGGCCGAGTCGGTGAGTCCTCCCAGCGTCTCGCCACCGTAGGCCGGGAGGAACAGGTGCCGGGTGAGCTCCGCGGAAAGCGCTCCGCCACCACCGTGGCCCATCACCACCACCGGGTGGTCTCGCAGCGGTGTCGGACAGGACCAGCCGGTGGCGCTGGGGGTGCTGTCAGCCAACGGAAGCCGTCTCCTCCGTGCGGGGCGTGGCCAGACGCCGGTACAGGTAGTAGGCGGCGCACGCGCCCTCGTTGGAGACCATGGTCGCGCCCAGCGGTGTGCGCGGAGTGCAGGCGGTGCCGAAGGCCGCGCACTCGTGGGGTTTGATCAGCCCCTGGAGCACCTCTCCACTGCGGCACACCGCGGACTCCTCGGTGGCCAGGCCGGCGACCTCGAACCGGTGCTCGGCGTCGTAGTCGCGGTAGGCGTCCGTCAGCCGCCAGCCGCTGTCCGGAATGGTGCCGATGCCACGCCAGGCGCGGTCGGTGGTGGTGAACACCTCTCGCAGCACGCTGAGGGCGACCGGGTTGCCCTGTGGGCGCACGGCGCGTGGGTAGGCGTTCTCGACGCGGTGTTCTCCTCGCTCGAGTTGGCGGACCGCCCGGCGGATGCCTTCCAGGATGTCCAGCGGCTCGAACCCGGTGACCACGATGGGCACCTGGTAGGTGTCGGCGAGTGCGGGGTACTCAAGGGTGCCCATCACGCTGCACACGTGCCCGGCGGCGAGGAATGCCTGGACGCGGCAGCTCGGTGATCGCATGATCGCCTCGATGGCCGGTGGCACCCGGACATGGGAGACCAGCAGGCTGAAGTTCCGCACCTCCAGCCGTTTGGCCTGGTGGGCCGTCATGGCGATGGCGGGAGCGGTGGTCTCGAAGCCGACTCCGAAGAACACCACCTGCTGGTCCGGGGTCTGCTGGGCGATCCGCAGCGCGTCCATCGGTGAGTAGACGACTCGGACGTCACCACCGTCGCTCTTGACCCGGAACAGGTCACGGTCGCTCCCCGGCACCCGGAGCATGTCGCCGAATGAGCAGAAGACCACGCCCGGGCGGGAGGCGATCTCCAGCGCCTTGTCGATCACTTCCAGCGGAGTGACGCAGACCGGACAGCCCGGCCCGTGGATCAACTCGATGTTCTCGGGCAGCAGTTGGTCGATGCCGTGCCGGATGATCGAGTGCGTCTGACCGCCGCACACCTCCATCATCGACCAAGGCCGGGTGACCGACCGGGCGATGTCGTCCAGGAGCCTTCGGGCCAGGGCAGGGTCCTGGAACTCGTCGATGTATTTCACCGGTTCTCCTCCTCGGGCGCGCTTTCCGCCTCGGCCGCCGCACGTGCCCAGGCATCGCCGAACTCCTCGTCCAGTGCGCCGATCCGCTCGAAGAGCCGGAGGGTGGCCAGGGCGGACTCCTCGTCGAGCCGCTGGATCGCGAAGCCGACGTGGACGATCGCGTACTCACCGACCTCGATCTCCGGCAGATACACGAGGCAGACGTCCTTGACCACCCCGCCGAAGTCGACCCGCCCCATCGGCGTACCGTCCCGTTCCTCGATGCCGACCACGCGGCCGGGTACCGCCAGGCACATGTGCTCCTCCTCGGTTCCTCATGTCTCGGCGTCACGGGCGGCGACGACCGCCTGTCCCAGAGCCAGGCCGCCGTCGCCGGGCGGGACCATCGTGTGCCCGAGGACGGTGAATCCGTCCTCGGCCAGCCCGGCGGTGCACATCCCGTCCAGGAGGGCGTTGGCGAACACCCCGCCGGTGAGGACGACCGCCCGCACGCCCGTGCTCCGGTGTGCCTTCCGGCAGGCCGTGCGGACCGCACCGGCGACCGCCAGATGGAAGCGGGCGGCGATCAGCGGGACCGGCGTACCCGTGCGGAGATCGGCCACGATCGCCGCCAGCAGCGGTGCGGGATCCTCCAGCGCGAACGGGTAGCCGTTTCGCACCCCGTCGGCGGTCGCGGCCGCGGCCTCCAGCTCCATCGCCGCCTGGGCCTCGTACCCCGCCCGGTGACAGATGCCCACCAGCGAGGACACGGCGTCGAACAACCGCCCCACGCTGGACGTCGGCACACACGCGATGCCACGCGCCAACTGGACCTCCAGCAGACGACGTTCATCCGGTGGGCAGGCGGCGGTGCACGGCAGGTCGGGCGACCAGGCGAGGCCGGCCGCGCGCAGGTGGGCCAGTGCCATGCGATACGGGTTGCGCACCGCCGCGTCACCACCCGGCAGGGGTACGTACGCCAGATGCGCCAGGCGGCGGTAGCGGGCGTAGTCGGCCAGCAGCACCTCACCGCCCCAAACGGCGCCGTCGTCGCCGTAGCCGGTGCCGTCGAAGGCGACACCGAGCACCGGTTCGTCCAGCCCGTGCTCCGCCATGGCGGAAGCGATGTGGGCGTGGTGGTGCTGGACCAGGGTCAGCGGTCGGCCATCCCGCCGGGCCCATCGCGCGGACCGGTAACCGGGGTGGCGGTCGGCGGCGACGCGGACCGGCTCGATACGGGTGAGCGTCCGCAGATGGCTCTCGGCGCGTTCGAAGGCGCCCTGGGCGGACAGGCTGTCCATGTCCCCGATGTGGGCGGACAGCCAGGCGGCGTCACCCTCGGCCAGGCACACAGCGTTCTTCAGATCCCCGCCGACCGCCAGGACCGGACGGACGGCCACCGGAAGGCGGATGCGTGCCGGAGCGAAACCGCGCGAGCGGCGGATCGGCAGGGGCGAACCATCCGCGCGCACCCGGACCACCGAGTCATCGCAGGCCACCACGATGGGCCGGTCGTGCCAGAGCCAGGCGTCGGCCAGCCCGTCCAGGCGGAGCGTCGCCTCCCGGTCGTCGGTCACCAACGGCTCGCCGGAGAGGTTTCCGCTGGTCACCACCAGGACGCCGGGGCCTGGTGGGTCGTCCGGGAGGCCGAACAGGAGCCGGTGCAACGGGGTGTAGGGCAACATCACCCCGATGTCTGGGCTCCCCGGACACACCTGTGGCGCGAGCGGGGTCGGGGACCGGCGACGCAGCAGCACGATGGGGCGGGACCGCCCGGTGAGGACGCGGCGCTCCGCCGGGCCGAGGTGGCCGAGCCGGGCGGCGGTGTCGGCATCGGGGATCATGACGGCGAACGGCTTGTCGCCACGGGCCTTGCGGCGTCGCAGTTCGCCCACGGCCCTCGAGGAGGTGGCGTCGCAGACCAGGTGATAGCCGCCGAGGCCCTTGACCGCCAGAATCGCCCCGGCCGTCAGCATCCGCCGGGCCTCGGCCAGCGCGGCCCCGTCCTCCCGTCGTACGGAGCCGGTGAGCCTCAGGCGTGGCCCACAGGCCCAGCAGGCGATGGGCTGGGCATGGAACCGCCGGTCGGACGGGTCCGTGTACTCCGCCGCGCACTCCGGGCACATCGGGAAGGCCGCCATGGTGGTCGTGGCCCGGTCGTACGGCAGGGCGGTGGTGATGGTGAAGCGTGGGCCGCAGTCGGTGCAGGTGATGAACGGGTGCCGGTGGCGGCGGTCGGCCGGATCGGCCAGCTCGGTCAGGCAGGTGTCGCAGGTGGCGGCGTCGGGCGGGACCAGGGTGCGACCGTGGCCCGTCAGGGAGGGCACGATCGCGAAACCGGTGCCGCCGGTCGGGGGCAGCTCCGAGGCGGCCACCGAGGCGATGTCCGCCAGTGGGGGTACGTCCGTCGTCAGCCGGTGGCAGAAGGCGGCCACCGCCTCGGGGCCGCCCTCGATCTCGATCCGCGCCCCTGCCGACCCGTTGGCCACCTGACCGGACAGGCCCAGTTCGGTGGCCAAGGCATGGACGAAGGGCCGGAATCCGACTCCCTGCACCACGCCACCGACCGTCACCAGGCGGCGGACCGGCCGTTGCGCGCCCTTGGTGTCCGGCTCCGCCGTGGCGGAGCCGGACACCAAGGGCTGTTTCATGGACACGGCGCTTCCGTCCGGAGTGGTCGAGCCTGCGCGAGGTTCCGTCCGTACCACGAAACCCGTCCGACCAGGCCGTTCGTCATGTTAGGAACGGGCCCGGCCACCGTGGGAGACCACGCCCGCGCGGCGGCCCAACACACCCCGAACAGCCCAGGCGACACACCACGTCGCCCAGCGGACGGACTATGCGCTTCCCCGCTCGTCGGTCAGCGCGCCCGCGCACCGAAGCCGGTCGTGCGCCTTGTCGATGGCCTTGGCCACGTGACGGATCAACTCGGGGAGCGCGTCCGCCACCGCGGTGCTGAGCCCGCGGCCGAGGTCGAAGTCCTCGCCCTCCACCGCATGCACCGTCAGCTCCCTGGGCATCCGGTCGAGCGCCGCCGCCAGGGCGAATGTCTCGCCGAGCCCGAGGGCGTGGGTACTGGCGGAGCGTGCGGCGCAGCGCGCGGCCCGCTCCGCCGTCAGCGTGTGCAGCCGCCCCGGCTGCCCGGGGTGCGCGTGCACCACTTCGACCACGATGACGGCGTCCTGACGGTGCCACAGGCCGAGCATCCTCCCGGGCTCGCCGTCGCTGTCGGTCAGCACCGTGCCCGCGGGTGCTCGGGCGCGCAGGGCCTCGATGACGGCCGGGCCGACGCCGTCGTCCCGGCGGAACGGATTGCCCACTCCGATGACCACCACCCGGCCCGTCATCCGCGCTCCACTGTCAGGTCCAGGAAGTGCGCGGAACAGGAGATGCACGGGTCGTGGTTGCGGACGGCCCGCTCGCACAGCGCGGTCAGCTCCTCGTCGCCGGGCGGCTCGCCCGGCCGGTCCAGGCGGGACTGCACCTGGCGGCGCAGATCGTCCTCGATGGCCGACTGGTTCTGCGCGGTGGGCGGCACGATACGGGCCAGGGTGAGGGTGCCGTCGGCGTCCATGGCGTAGCGGTGGTAGAGCAGCCCGCGCGGCGCCTCGGTGGCGGCGCAGCCGGTCGCCGGGCGCGGTGGCACCGCGACGTACGACCGGGAGGGCGGCTCGTAGGCGTCGATGATCCGCAGCGCCTCGGCCACGGCATGGGCCACCTCGACGGCGCGGACGATGATGCTCCGGAACGGATTGCGACACACCGCGCCGGTGGCCGGATCGCCGAGCCCCGCCTCCCGCGCGGCGTCGAGGGCCGAGGGGTGGAGCCACCGTCCGCTCACCGCGTACCGGGCCAGCGAACCGGTGAGATAGTGGTGGCCGTCCAGCTCGGACACCAGGGCGGTCGAGTGGGGTACCTGCCGTTCCACCACATGGCGCTCGAACTCCTCCACCGGAAGCGCTCGTACGGGGGTGGAGCCGTTCGAGCCCACCCCCGCGGCCATGACGGCCGGGGTTCCGGAGTCGATGGCGTACCGTCCGGGGTCGCGCATCGCCATCAGCGGGCCGTGGTATTCGGCATCGGGGAAGTCGAAGCCGGCCACCCAGCGCACGGTCTCCAGCGCGTCGTCATGGGCCCGGCACAGCCGATCGGCCAGTGGGGCGAGCTCGGCCGGAGCGGGTACGTGGTAGAAGCCGCCGATCCGGACGTTGATCGGGTGGATGGCGCGGCCGCCGAGTTGCTCCATGATGGCGTTGCCCGCTTGTTTGATCCGCAGGCCGCGTTCCACCGCCGCGCGGTGCTCGCGGGCGAGTTCGACGGCGCTGGGGTGGCCGAGGAAGTCGGGGGCGTGCAGCAGGTGGATGTGCAGGGACTGACTCTCGATCCATTCGCCGTAGTAGAGCAGCCGCCGCAGTTCCACGAGCGGTTCGTCGACCGTCACCCCGCAGGCCCGCTCGATGGCCTGGCATGCGGTCGTCTGGTACGCGACCGGGCAGATTCCGCAGATCCGTGAGGTGATGTCGGGTGGCTCGCCGTGGCCGCGGCCGACCAGGAACGCCTCGAAGAAGCGGGGCGGCTCGTAGATCCGCAGCCGCGCCTCGGCGACCGTCCCGTCGCGCACCGCCAAGTGGAGGGCCGCTTCCCCCTCCACCCGGGCGAGTGCGTCCAGACGCAACACACGGGATCCGCGGTGGCTCATCGGGGCTCTTCCTCCGCCGGGGTCTCGGGGGCCTCCTGGGCCGCGAGCTCGGGTACGGGGCCGTATTCGGGTGAGGCCGCGTTGAAGGTGCGGAAGACCCGCACGATGTCCCGCTCGCTCATGCCGTCGTGCCGCAGCTCGCGCACCATGGCCTCCAGGTTGGGCTGGACCATCGGCCCGAAGCAGCCGTAGCAGCCGCGCCCGTAGGCGGGACAGAGGGCGCCGCACCCGGCATGGGTGACGGGCCCCAGGCACGGGATGCCCTGGGCGACGGTGATACAGGTCGTGCCACGCCGCTTGCACTCGAAGCAGACGCTGTGGCCGGAGACGTTCGGCTTGCGCCCGGCCAGAAAGGCCGTGATCACCTCCAGCAGCTGGCCGCGGTCGATCGGACAGCCGCGCAACTCGAAGTCGACCGGCACATGCGCCGAGATGGGTGTGGAGGTGTCCAGCGTGGCGATGTACTCCGGGTCGGCGTAGACCGCGGCGCGGAACTCCGCCACATCCGCGAAGTTGCGCAGCGCCTGGATGCCGCCCGCGGTGGCGCAGGCGCCGATGGTGACCAGGCGGCGGGAGATCCGCCGGATGTGGTGGACGCGCCGGACGTCCTCGGCGGTGGTGATGGACCCGTCCACCAGGGAGAGGTCGTACGGCCCGGTCCCCTCGAGGGTGGCCCGCTCCCGGGAGTCCTCCGCACTGGACATCTCCAGGAAGTGTGTGATGCGTACCCGGTCGGTGAGCGGGAGCAGTTCGTCCTCGCAGTCGAGCAGGGTCAGCTGGCAGCCGTCGCACGAGGCGAACTTCCACACGGCAAGGGAAGGGCGGGGGTCGGGTTCCATCTCACAGCTCCCTGACGGCGAGCAGGGGCTGGGCGCGGTCGTAGCCGACCACCGGGCCGTCCCGGCACAGCAGCAGCGGCCCGAGCTGGCAGTGGCCGCAGTGGCCGGTGCCGCAGCGCATGTTCCGTTCCAGTGACACCTGGATCCGACGCGCGGGCAGGCCGCGGGCGAGCAGAGCCCGGGCAGTGTGCCGGATCATCACCTCGGGGCCGCAGAGCAGCGCGGCGGTCCGGTCCGGGCGCCAGTCGACCCGGTCCAGCAGGGTGGTGACCACGCCCACGCTGCCATGCCAACCCGGGCCGGGCCGGTCGACGGTCACCTCCACCTGGGCCGAGGCGCGCCGCCAGTGCTCCGGTTCCGCCCCGTAGAGCAGATCCTCGGGCGTACGGGCCCCGATCAGCACCTGAAGGCCGCCGTAGTGCCCGGGGTGGCCGAGCACATGGCGCACCACCGGGCGCAGCGGGGCGAGCCCGATGCCGCCGGCGACCACCAGGACGTCCGACCCGGCCGCCGCGTCGAGGTCCCAGCCGGTGCCGTAGGGGCCCCGCAGGCCGATCACGTCCCCCGCCCTGAGTCGGCACAGCGCGCCGGTGACCGCGCCGATCGCTCGGACGGTGTGCACCAGACGGTGGGCGTCACCGGTCGCGCTGACCGAGATCGGCACCTCCCCGACGCCGAAGGCGTACATCATGGCGAACCGGCCCGGCGAGAACTCCGGCAGCGCCCGCCCCACCGGTGTCACCTCCAGCGACACACAGTCCGCGGTCTCCGCCGAAACGGCGGTGACCCGGTACGGCAGGGGCACGGTGGTCACGACGGGACGCTTCCGTGCGGCGTGTACAGGTCGAGCAACCGCAACCGGGTGGCCTGGAGCCGATCGGCGATCAGCGCCGCGCACCGCAGCATCAGCTCGTATCCGAGCTCCGTGTCGGCCATGCACAGCTCACGTACCTCGGCCGCGGGAAACTCCCAGGTCCGCACGGGCCCCAACGCTCGGGCGCCCAGGTGCCAGCGGTACGGCGGGAAGATCCACGACCATCCGAGCTGCTGTCGCGGCCCCAGGGTTTCCACCACCTGGGCCCGGCGCCCGGGAACGTACACATCCAGGGCGACCTCGCCGGAACGGATCAGCCAGAACCGGTCGGCGACATCACCCTCGTCGAACAGGGTGCTGCCCGCGCGGAAGTCCCGCTCGTCGGCGAGCGTGAACAGCCGGTCGCGCTGCACCTGTGGAAGGGTGTCCAGCAGCAGGGGCCACCCGGTCATCGTGGCTCGTCCTCCGCACGCCGGGTCCAGTCGTGCAGGGCCGCGGCCTCCTCGGTGATGTCGATGGCGACCGGACACCAGACAATGCACCGGCCGCATCCCACACACCCCGACGACCCGAACTGGTCGTACCAGGTGCCCAGTTTGTGGGTGAGCCACTGCCGGTAGCGGCTGCGCGGCGAGGCGCGGACGGGACCGCCCGGCAGATAGGAGAAGTCCAGGTCGAAGCAGACGTCCCAGACTCGCCAGCGCTCGGCGTGGTTTCCCGTCAGGTCGGTGATGTCCTCGGTGGTGGTGCAGAAGCAGGTGGGGCACACCATGGTGCAGTTGCCGCAGGTCAGGCACCGGGCGGCGACGTCGTCCCAGCGGGGCGCCTCCAGCGTTTCCGCCATCAGCCGCCGCATGTCGGTGTCCGGCATCGTGCGGCCCATCCGTTCGGCGGCGGACGCGACGGCGTCCGCGGCGCCCCGGCAGACGGCCTCCGGGGCCGGTTCGCCGGGCAGCTCCGCCAGGATCTCGGCCCCCTCCGTGCTGCCCGCGCGGATCCAGAAGCGGTGCCCCTCGTCATCGACCAGCTCGGTCAGCACCAGGTCGTACCCGGGCCCGGCGGCGGGACCGGTGCCCATCGAGACGCAGAAGCATGTCCCACCGGGCTCGGTGCACTCCACCGCCACCAGAAACGCCCCGGACCTCCTGCCACGATAGACCGGGTCGGAGTGCGGCCCAGCGGTGAGGATCCGGTCCTGGACGGCGATGGCCCGCAGATCGCAGGAGCGGACGCCGAGGAACGCGAAGCGAGGAGGGGTGGTGTCGTCCGCCTCGATGACCAGCTCTCCGCCCGCGCGTTCCGCCGTCCACTGGCGGACCCGGGCGGGGTGCAGAAACGTCTTCCACGACTGCGGACCGGCCGCGTTGGCGAAGGCCGCGCCATCCGTACGCGACCGCAGCCGGTACTGCCCGGCCTCAAGGTCCACACCCCATCCGTACGGCAGCTGAGCGGCGGACTCCAGCTCCTGCAACACAATGGCACCGTCCCGCACGGTGGGTCCGACCACCGTGTAACCACGTGCCCGCAGAACATCGACCAGAGCGGTCAACCCATCCGGGCCGATCACGGCTCCCTCGGCCGAAGGAAGCGTCGACGCACTCACCACTGCCCACCTCGGTCATCGCCCGACAACAAGGCCATGTGTGCACACATACCGCCCTGAGTGCGGGAATCCCGGCCCCGACACGGCCGTGGTCCGCCGAATGCGCGGGGCGCCGCCGCTGTGTGGGCGTATCAGCCACTCCTCACCGCGTCCCGGACGGGCCACCACCACTGCCGGAAACACGGCACCCGGCAGGTGCACATCACCGGCGTCAGCCGGGCTCCGCGCCGAGGCGGCGACGGTAGCGCAGGCCGGGGCGTCCGCCGACGGTGGCGTCCGCCACGACGGTGAATCCATTGCGGCCGAGCACGGTCATGGAGGCCACGTTGTCGAGGGTGGTGTAGGCGGTGAGGGTGGAGAGCCGGTACGCCGTGGCGGCCAGGCGGCACACCTCTTCCACCGCGGCGGTCGCCATCCCCCGGCCCGCGGCGCGCTCGCCGATCCGGTAGCCGAGTTCGGCGTCCCCTTCCTCGACGTCCACGAGGTTGACGCGGCCGACCAGCTCCCCCTGGTCGTCCACGACGACATGGAAGTGACACACACCGGCGTCCTGCTCGGCGAGCCGGGCACGGAGTATGGATGCGAACTCCTCGAAGTAGGCGTCCCCCCGGTCCGAGATCGACCGGGCGAAGTACTCCCGGTTCTCGCGCTCGAAGGCCAGCAGGGCGGGCGCGTGGTCGGCCCGGAGCCGTTCCAACCTCAACATGCCCAAAAGTATACGTAACGAAGGCCGCGCCCGGCCGCGGTCCGGGCCCGTCGAGCATTCGGTGCGGAATTCTCTCCGGCATGCCGTATCCCCGGGAAGGAAATCCACAATCTGCTGGTGCATCATGCCTATCCCTCAAGTATGCGGCCCCAGTAGCCTGTTCTTCCGCCGATACTGTCGTGCTTGGGAGGCTGAGAGCCAGTGATCGTACTCGGTTACAACGGATTCAGCAGAGGTGCGGAGCTTTTCGGGCGTCTCTACGGGGCGACTGGTGTCGGCCGTAATCTCTTGGTGGGTCATGACGCCGCGGCGGCTCTGGTGATCGACGGCGAGGTGGTGGCGGCGGTCGAGGAGGAGCGGCTGAGCCGGGTCAAGAAGACCTCCGATTTCCCGGTCCACGCAATCACCTGGTGCCTGAACTCCGCCGGTGTCGACCTCGATCAGGTCGACGTTTTCGCTTTCCCCTGGCGGTTTTCGACGACGGTGGCCGAGGAGATGATTTCGGGGATATGCGACTCCGACCTGCCGGTCGCGGCCAAGTTCGACGCCCTGCGCAGCACGGGTGAGCTCTACACCGGCATGCTCAGCCCGGACGCGGTGTACCACGACTTCGTCGAGCGCACCGGCCATGAGCTGGATCCCAACAAACTCACCCTGGTGCCCCATCATCTGGCCCATCTCATGTGCGGCGCCTACCTGGCCGGCGGGGGCGACGCCGCCTTCCTGGTGAGCGACGGCCGGGCGGAGACCCTGTCCTCCGTCATGGGCGAGCTGCGGAACGGCGTGGTCCGCCAGTTCGACGAGAGCGCGGTCCCCATGACCAGCTCGCTCGGGGTGGCGTTCGGGCGGATCACCCGCTATCTGGGGTTCGTACCGAACAACGACGAGTACAAGGTGATGGGCCTGGCCGCGTACGGCCCGCCGCCGCGGCACAACCCGCTGCTCGAGCGCGTTGTGCGGCTGCACGAGAACGGCTCGTACACCATCTCCATTCCCCGGGACATATCGGCCTACTACGCACTGTTCGACGAGCTGTTCGGCGGCGACAGCCAGAAGCGCGAGCAGTTCGACTTCCGCGTCAAGGTCGCCGGGCTGGCACAGCACATGGTCGAGGCCGTCACCGCCCATCAGGTGCGGGCGCTGACCGCGGCGTCCGGCCTGGACACCCTGCTCTTCGAGGGCGGGCTGGCGCTGAACTGCGTGGCCAACACCAAGATGCTGGAGAGGTCGCCGTTCACCGGCATGGAGGTCAGCTTCGGGGCCAGCGATCCCGGGGTCGCCATTGGCGCGGCCGTGTACGCCGCCGGTCTCAGGAATCGGCCCGCCGACGCGGTCACCACCCCGTACCTGGGCCCTTCGTACGACGAGCGGCAGGTCCAGGACGCGCTCGCGGAGTACGCGGACCGCGTCGAGTGGCGGGAGGAGCCCGACGCCGCCTCGATCGCCGACCGGACGGCGGAGCTGCTGGCCGGGAAGAACGTCGTGGGCTGGTTCCAGGGCCGGGCCGAGTTCGGGCCGCGCGCCCTGGGCAACCGCAGCATCCTCGCCAACCCGGCCTTCCCCGACATCAAGGACATCATCAACCTCCGGGTGAAACACCGGGAGCCCTTCCGGCCGTTCGCGCCCGTCATCCTCGAATCGGAGGCCCCGCGCGTCTTCTCGATGGGCAAGAAGACCTCGTCCCCGTATATGACCTTCGTCTTCCCGGTGCGGAAGGAGTACCAGGAGCGGATCCCCGGCGCCTGCCACGTGGACGGCACCGCGCGGGCCCAGACGGTGAACGAGCGGCAGAACCCCGCGCTCGCCCGGCTGTTGCGCGCCTTCACGGCACGGACGGATGTGCCCTGCCTGCTCAACACGTCCTTCAACGTGGCCGGTGAGCCCATCGTCTGCTCGCCGCGGGACGCGTTGGAGTGCTTCCTCGCCACCGAGATCGACTATCTGGTCATCGACCGGTTCGTCATCACCAAGAAGGGGAGCTGAGCCGTCGGCCCGCGGGGCGTATGCGCCCCGCGGGCCGGCAGCCCTCAATCCTTGGGAAGCCGAATGGGCTCGTTCGGCCCGCCCTTTGTCTCGATGGTCAGGAACGACAGAACGTCGTCGCCGATGTTCTTCAGGTCATGAAGGTGATATCGCCCCGCGGGGCAGCGGAAATACTGAGACTGTCCGCGGGCGTAAGAGATCTCGTGCGTGGTTCCATCGCCCGAGTGCTGGCGGGCCCGGCCGTTTGTGAGAGCTATCCAGAAGTAGTCCAGTACATGCCGGTGGACGGGAATTCGCTCTCCCGGCTGAAGATGGGTCTCCCAGATGCGCAGGGAATCGGTCTCTTTTACCAGTGTCCGGCCGATCCACCCATGATGGGCGTTGGTGTAGAATTCCTTGTGCAGCTGCGGGCTCCAGCGGTCATAACCTTCTGCGACGACGGTGCTGGACAGTGGGATATCGGAGCGGGAATCTTTACCCACGAGCGGCGTCCTTTCGCTGAACGATATGGCTCACAGAGCGGCGGAGAGCGCTTCGAGCAGGGCGGTGTTCGCGCGCCGGTCGCCGATGGTGATACGGCAGGTGTCCGGGACCACCCGCCCGGTGTCGGCGACGACGATGCCCGCACCCCGAAGCTGGTCCATCACGCGCTCGTGCTTGTGCAGTCGGACGAAGAGGAAGTTGGTCTCCGAGGGGAACACCCGGGCCACCGCGGGATGCCCGGTCAGCGCCGAGGCCATCCGGTCACGCTCGGCACGGATGCGCCGGATGCCCGCGGCCACCCGCCGCACATCGGTCAGCCGGTCCCGCACGGCGTGCTGGGAGGCGTTGGTGAACCCGAACGGCACCTGCACCCGGCGCAGCGCTTCGATGATGCCGGGCTGGGCCAGGGCGATTCCGCAGCGCGCGCCGGCGAGTCCCCATGCCTTGGAGAGTGTTCTGAGCACGATGAGGTTGTCGTGCCGGGCGATCAGCCGGGCGTACGAGGGCTGCTCGCTGAACTCGACGTAGGCTTCGTCGATCACCACCAGCCCACGGCCGTGAACCACCAGCTCGTGGACCTGTTCCGGGTCGAGCCTCGTCCCGACGGGGTTGTTGGGGTCGCACAGGATGGTCACCCGTGGATCGGCCGCCAGGATGCGCTCGGTGTCGAGCCGGGACAGGTCGTCGCCATGCAGCGGCACCTCGACGACGGGCAGGCGGAGGAGGTGGGCGAAGTGGCCGTAGAGCGGGAAGGTGGGCGGCGTGACGCAGACGCGCTCGCCGGGTGACGCCAGCGCCGCCAGGAGCAGCATGACGCCGTCCACCGAGCCACTGCTGAACAGCAGGTGGTCCGCGCTGAGCGCGGCCACGCCCTCGTGGCCGGGCAAGGTCGCGATCGTGGCCAGGTAGGTGTCGGCCAGCTCTGTCGTGTCGAGGTGGGGGTACTCTCCCGCGGCGCCCAGGAACGGATTGGTGTTGCTGGACAGGTCGATCGTGTCGAACCGTGGCACCTGGCGGAAGCGGGCCGGGCCGGGGACCGGCACCCCCGTGACGGGGGGAGCCGCGTACTCCGACAGCGGGTGTTCCGCTCCCGCTTCCTCCGGGGACGCGAGGCCGGGAGCGCGCAGCCAGTGGTCGAGGGGCACGAACAGATCGGCTCCGAGGCGGCGCATGCGGGGGATGTCCCCCCGACCGAGGTGTACCCACTCCAGACCGCAGCGCCGGGCGTGGAGGTACAGCCGGTGCACGGACGCGGCGAAGAGGTCGTCCCGTGCGGCGGGGTCGTCGTGGTCAATGGCCTGTGTGAGGGAGTAGATCCCCCGGCCGTTGTGGGACGTGGTGAGGAGTCCGGCCTGGACCACGGCGCCCTGTTCGCGGCGTACGAGCATCTCGGTGCGTTTCGCCAACGGGCCGTGGGCCAGGGCGTCGAGGGCTTCGGCGTTGTACAGGTTGTCATGGCCGCCGTGGCGTTCGGCCTGACGCCGGTGGAGCGTGACGAAGGCGTCTCGCGCCCAAGGGCTCCCGTCGAGCTCGCTCAGCGGGATCCGCTCCCAGGTCACCTCGGGGGAGGTCTCGCGGTCGCGGCGGCGGAGGTCATTGAGTCGCTCGGCGCCGACGCGGGTGCGCAGGACCTCGTCCACCTCCCCGGTCAGCCGGACGACACACTCGCTCTCGGTGGCGACCGGAACGAGCCCTGCCGCCCGCAGCACGCTGGTGTCGTCGCTGCGGCGCACATTGGGCACCAGGATCTGGGGCACGCCCAGTGTCTCGGCGCGGCGGACCAGTTCATCGAGGGCGTGGCGGGTGGGGGCGGGGCTGGTCGGGTGGTACGGGGACCCGCCGCCCACCAGGGTGGGGCGCGCGAGCACCGCGGTGTCCAGGGCGGCGAACGCGCCCGCGCCCTGGTCCAGTCGGGCCAAGGCGCACACCGGGTCCGGGGACCCCAGGGCGGCGGACAGCACATGCTGAAGTGCGTCGATATCTGCTGACCTGCGCATGCTCGTTCTCCACTCCTCGTGGTCACTGGGGTGTTCCGGCTCCGTGCGCGTCCAGGTAGGCGTCGACGCGGTCGCGGTACTCCTCGAACAGGTCGGCCACGGTGCGGGCGATACCGGCGTGCCAGCCGATGGTGCAGTCGCCGATCAGGTCACGGCGGATGTCATGGTCGAAGATGGCCGTTTCCCGGCTGTAGTCACCGCGGTCCAGCCGCAGCGGCACTCCGGTGAGCGCGGACAGGTACTCCAGCAGATCGGTGATGCCGACCTCCTCGTCCCCGCCCCAGTTCACGACCCGCGCGGGCGCCCGCGCCACGTCCCACAGCAGCGGCACCTGGCGCACGACGTCGTCGGTGTGCAGCAGATTGCAGTAGTTCTGGCCCTCGCGGGGCACCGCACAGGGCTGCCCCTTGCGCATCTGGTTGAACAGGATCATGGGCACGCCGCCGTGGCCGTACGGGCCGTAGGCGATGTTGAGGCGGGCGATCACCGTCGGCAGCCCGAGTGTCTCGGCCAGGCCGCGTGCCACCCCTTCGGCGGTGATCTTGGCGACGGGGTACGTCGGCAGCCACGGCGCCGCCCCGCCCAGCGGATCGCTCTCCCGGTAGCGATGTGTCCGGTCGGCGCGGTTGTAGACGACCCCGGACGAGACGTACAGGAACGAGTCGGCGGCGGAGCAGTGGGTCATCAGCCGTGCGGTGCCGACCGCGTTGACGCGCGCGGTGTCCTCGAAGTCCTTGCCGTCGCCCCGGTGCACCGCGGAGTGCAGCACATGGGTGAAGTCGCGCGGCAGGCCCTCCAGGTCGTCGGTGGCCATGTCCCAGATGGCGGTGTGAGCGCCCGCTTCCTCCAGCGCCTCGCGGGCGTGTGGATCGCCGAACCGGCCCAGGCACCACACCTCGTTGCCGACGGCGAGCGCTTCGGCGACGGGCCTCGCGACCTGCCCGGTCCCCCCGGTGATGAGTATCTTCTTGCCTTGCATGATCGGCGGCTCCTGGTGGTGTCAGCGGTTGCCTTCGCCGGTCCTCAGCCGAGCGCCCGGGCCAGTTCGTGCCGCAGGGTCGCCTGGAAGGTGTGCACATGCTGCGGACTCATCAGGGTGTAGTGCTCCCCGTCGACCTCGATATAGGTGTTGGGGTCGCGGGTGAACTCGTCCCAGTGGCTGAGCTGGTGGTCCAGCCACTCCTCCTTGGTGCCGCGCAGCGGAGTGCAGTAGAAGACCTTCACCCGCCCGACCGAACCCGACGGTTCGTAGGTACGGCCCAGGTGCACCATGCTCTGTGCGAGGTGCACCCAGTCGGCGAACCGTTCGAGGGTGAGGTCGAGTTCGGTCAGCCGCCGCTTCGGGGCGTGGTCGATCAGATGGGCCAGCTGATCGGCCTCGGGCAGCGGCCGGAGGGTGGCGGTCAGCCGCTCGATGTCGGTGGGATCGATGAGTTCGAGGAACAGCGCCAGATTGATCGCGCCATCGGTGAAGGTGATCTCGTTCATGCGGTCGGAGATCCGCGGTGGCAGGTTGAAGACGCCCACGAAGTCGACCTTGTCGCCGTCGGCTTCCAGCCGCTTGGCGATCTCGAATGCCACCGCCCCGCCGTAGGAGTACCCCGCGACGGCGTAGGGGCCGCTGGGCTGCGCCCGCCGGATGGCCTCGACATAGGTGGACACCATGTCGTCGAACGACCCGAAGTGGGTCTCCCCCTGCCCGAATCCACGGGCCCGCAGCGCGTAGAACGGCCGCTCGCCGGTGAAGTACTTGGCGAGGTTGACGAACACCAGCACCTCCCCCAGACCGGGGTGGACGCAGAAGAGCGGCGTCCCGTCGCCGGTGATCTGGAGCGGCACCAGCGGATCGTAGGTGGCGTCCCCGCCGGCGCCCTGCTCCGCGGTCAGGCGGCCGCCCAGCGCTCGTACGGTCGGGGCCTGGAGGAGCGTGGACATCGGCACGTCCTCGATGCCGAACGCGGCCTGGATCTCCAGCTTCAGCCGCAGTACGTCCAGTGAGGTACCGCCCAGATCGAAGAAACTGGCAGTGGCCGACACCGCCCTGGTGTCCAGGACGCGGGCGTAGATCTCGGCCAGTGCGGTCTCCACCTCACCCTCCGGCGCCACATGGCCGCCGAGGAACCGGGTACTGATCTCGTCCGACCGGCGGGCGGCCTCGTCCAGGCTCCCGTTCTCGACGGCCGCGCGCAGCCGCGACCGCTGGATCTTGCCGAGGTTGCCACGGGGGATCGCGTCCTCGGCGACGGGGAGGATCAGCTGGGGGCGGAACCCCCAGTGCATCACCGTGGAGCTGCGGATCGCCACGATCGCGCGGTACACCGCGGTCTCGTCGGCGGGGTCGCCCGCCGGGACGAACGCGATGGCGAGCTGTTCGGTGTCGGCGCCCCCGGGCCGTATCGGGAACGCGGCGACATGGCCGCGCTTCACCCCGTCCAGCTCGTCCAGGACCGCTTCCAGGTCATGGCTGTGGTAGTTGACACCGCTGACGATGATGGAGTCCTTGGTGCGGCCGACCAGCGTCAACCGGCCGTCGGAGCCGAGGCGGCCCAGGTCTCCGGTGCGGAACCAGCCGTCGGCGGTGAACGCCTGCGCGGTGGCCCGCTCATCGCCGAAGTAGCCGCCCGTGACCATCGGGCCGTGCAGCTGTACCTCCCCAGGCTCGGCCGCTCCGGGCCGGTCGGTGGAGGCCAGCACCGTGCCGTCGTCGTCGGTGATGCGAATCCGCAGGCCACGCACCGGGCGGCCCAGTGGGGGGAACTCCGTCTCCAGGTCGCGGATGGCGAAGTCGCGGTTGAACACACTGCCCGCGCAGGTCTCGGTCATCCCGAACGCGGGCACGATCACATCCCCGCGCAACCCGTAGGGCGCGAGCGTGTCCAGGAACGCCCGTACGGTGGCGGTCACGGTGGCCTCACCGCCGGAGATGATGTGCCGCACCTGTGACAGGTCCACCTCCTGCCGCGATACCGGCCGCCCGGCGAGTGCCTGGTTGATCTGCCCGAAGAGGAAGTTGGGGGTGAACGTCACTCTCACCCGATGGGCCGTGAGCAGCCTGAGGAACTCCACGGGGTCCGCCAGCACGGTGGCCGGCACCGTCATGACCTGGGCGGCGCCGTTGAACATCGGCAGCAGATGCGCCTCGATCGCGGCGATGTGATCGACCGAGATCCAGTTCAACGAGGTGTCGTCGGGCCCGAGTTCCAGTGCCCCCGCCTTGCCGGCCTGCGCCGCCAGCAGATTGGCGTGGGTGAGCCTGACCGCCTTGCTCGATCCGGTGGATCCGGAGGTGAGCATCAGCAGGACGAGCTCGTCCGGCGCGGGCACATGGAGCTGATCGGGCTCGGCCGCGGCATGGCTCAGCTCCTCGACCGTCACGGACCGCAGCCCGGCCTCGGGCAGGTCTCCATGAGCCGTCTTGGACACGATCACCAACGGGTCGCCCAGAAGCGTGCGCAGATGCTCCAGCTGGGCACGCCACCGGGAAGGGTCGGCCGGCGGCGCCACCGGGCACGGCACGGCACCGGTGAGTACGCATCCCCAGAAGGCGCGGAAGAAGATCTCCGGATCACTGGCCGCGATGAGCACTCGGTCGCCCGGGGCAGTGCCGCGCTCCCGCAGCCCTTGCGCGATGCGGCAGGCGCACTCCCGCAACTCGGCGTAGGAGAGGAACGGGCCGCCGATGAACGCGATGCCTTGAGTCGTGTCGTGGGCCGCGCGCTCGAGCAGCCGCGGAAGTGTCGAAGCATGACGTTGATCCGGCATGGGGGAAGTCCTCCGATCAGAAGGGACGGAAAACCATGGCGAGCGGGGCTGGGGGCGCGACGCCGCGCTCGGGAAGGGCACCAGGGCCGGGCTCTGACATCGCCGTCGGCGGTGGTGCGCATCGTGGGGGCGCGGCTGGACGCGGCGGGGGCGGGCGGGGCTCGGCGCCCGCGGCACGTGTGATCGAGGTGACGCGACGGTGTCGGCGGGTCCGGGCCAGGGCGTCCCGGGCCGTCGGACCGGTCGGACCGGCCGTCAGATCAGGTGGATCCGACCTCGTTGAATCGCACGATGTCCTCGATCGTCTTCCGCAGTTTCAGCTCATCCGGGTCGGAGACGACGGCCTGTCCCACGCGGCCGTACGGCCCGACCGGCGCATCGGGCGACGAGTCGTAGACGATCTCATCGAAAAGGAAGTTCCGCTCGAAGTCGCTCTGGGTCAAATGGCACCCGTTGGGGCGACGCAGCAGAATGTATCCGTGGAAGCGCTCCGGCGTGCGCCGGTCGCCCAGGGCCCGAGTCGCCCCCTCCCCCAGCGCCAGACTGATTTCGACGTCAAAGAGGTCGACGCCGTATGTCAGCTGATTGACCTGGGGGGACAGCGCCCCGGGTAAGCGGATGGCGCACTCGCCGAAGGTCAGCCCTTCTTCTGTCGTGAACGCTTCCATATGGAATACGCAATCAGGCGCGTTCAGGCTGGTGAGCGCCTGCCCGGCGAGCGTCTCCATCTCATCGAACAAGACGGAATGCCGCCTCCGGTCCAGGACGTACGCGGACAGAACGCCGCCCTGTACGGCCCTGAGCGGTGAGGTGTGATAGCCGCTCATGGACGACCATTGCAGGTCTCCCTTTCCCCAGACGCCGTCGAGATAGACCTCCGGAGCGTCCACGAAGGACTCGGCGACGATCTCGACATCCGACTGGCCGGTGAAGGGCGTCAGGGCCAGTGCGTACTCCTCCGGGGTGCGGACGATGTTCGTACGGAGAGCACCGGCCCCGGTCGCCGGCTTGACCACGAAGACCTCTCCCAGGTCGTCGGCGAGCTCCGCGAACGATGTGCCCACGGGCACATGGCGGCAGCGCGCTCGCCTGACCTGGGGCGGCAGCATGCCCTTCTGGAGGTACTTGTCCCGGAAGTGGAGAGCCGTCCTGGAATCGGCATTCCCGGGAAGGTTCAGCTGCTGCCGTAAGTAGGTTGCCCCGAATACGCCCATCTCATGGACGCTCAGCACCCCGGCCACATCGTCGATGTCCGCGGACAGCACTGCTCGGAAGATTTCCTGGGCGTTCTCCATGTCGGCGACCCATGTGAATCTCCGACTCCGCGGCGGGCTCGCCGGCGCCTGGACAATATAGTGAGGATCAATGCCGCGGCGCTGTAGTGCCTGATCGAGATCGCCTCTGTACCCGATAACAATCATCGTCGGCATTCTCGCCTCCCCGTTACGGCTGACCAAAACTTGAAGAAGTTGTTTGCCGTACTGCCGCCCGATGTGGATTCGGGTGGACCGGTGGATCGGTGATGTCTCGCGATGAACTACTTCGAGGCCAGCACCGAGGCATCGTTTCACAGGGATACGAAAATGTGATCCATTGAGGATGCGCTTGTGACGCAAGTCACAAGCCGCGCAATGGGTGCGAATGGAATTGCTCATTCCATTCGTGCTCATGGAGTGTATTCGCCATTCCGGTCATGCCTCGTATAGCACTACATGGAGAAATCCACGCCACCGAGACCGGGCAGTGCGCCACGGGCCGGCCAGGACACGCTCTCCCTGGGTGCGACACACCCAGGCAACCGGCCGCGGCGTTTCGTAGCCTGGCGGCATGGGTGATGACGACCTGGGAGCATTCCTGCGCAGCCGCAGGTCAGGACTTCGGCCCGAAGAGGTCGGGATGAGGAGCCACGGCACCCGCCGCGTTCCCGGGCTGCGCCGTGAGGAGGTCGCGGTGCTGGCCGGTGTGAACGCCGACTACTACACCCGCCTGGAACAAGGCCGGGAGCGCCATCCCTCCGCGCAGGTGCTCGACGCGCTCAGCCGCGCGCTGCGCCTCGACGGCGACGCCCGGGACCATCTGTACCGGCTCGGCGGTACGGTGCCCGGCGGCCCCGCCGCCCGGGTGCCCGACCAGGTCAGCCCCGGGTTGCGACAGCTGATGGACGGCTATCCGCACACACCCGCCTTCGTGCTCGACCGGACCCTGGACATCCTCGCCACCAACGCGCTGGCCGACGCCCTCTACTCGCCGTTCCACCCGGCGGACAACCTGGCCCGCATGGCGTTCGCGGACCCCGCGGGGCGCACCTTCTACCAGGACTGGGACCGGGCGGCCCAGGCCACCGTGGGGAATCTGCGCCAAGCGGCGGGCTACGAGCCGGACAACCCGCGCCTGCGCGGGCTCGTGGACGCGCTCATCGAGGACAGCGGGGACTTCGCGCGCCTGTGGAAAAGCCACACCGTGCGCGGCAAGACCCAGGAGGCCAAGCGGTTTCTGCACCCCGACGTCGGCCCGCTCACGCTCAGCTACCAGGCGTTCGACGTACGGGAGGCCCCGGGTCAGCAACTCGTCATCTACCACGCGGAGCCCGGCAGCGGCAGCGCGGAGGCGCTGCGTCTGCTCGGCTCCATCCACGCGACACGCACCCGGCCCTCCCCGCGCGGCGCGGACCGTAGCTGAGCTCAAGCGCCCTTCTGGGAATGGTGAGGAGCCGGTCGGTCCCGGCCCCTCACCGTCGGTCAGCCGGCGTGCTCAGTCACGCGCGAGCAGTTCGAGCGTGTCGATGACGCGGTTCGAGAAGCCCCACTCGTTGTCGTACCAGGCCACCACCTTGATGTGCTTGCCGTCCACACGGGTGAGGGCGGCGTCGAAGATGGACGACGCCGGCCGGCGGGTGATGTCGCTGGAGACGAGCGGCTCGTCGGAGTAGTCGAGGATGCCCTTGAGCCCGCCGTCGGCGGCGGCGCGGTAGGCCGCGAGCACCTCGTCACGGCTGACCTCCCGGGAGACCGCGGTGTTCAGCTCCACGATCGAGCCCACCGGCACCGGTACGCGGATCGAGTCGCCCGACAGCTTGCCGTCGAGGTTCGGCAGCACCAGACCGATGGCCTTGGCGGCCCCGGTGGTGGTGGGCACGATGTTCACCCCGGCGGCGCGGGCGCGGCGCAGGTCGCGGTGGGGGCCGTCCTGGAGGTTCTGCTCCTGGGTGTAGGCGTGCACCGTGGTCATGAAGCCGTGCTCGATACCGGCCAGGTCGTCCAGCACGGCCGCCAGCGGGGCCAGCGCGTTCGTGGTGCACGAGGCGTTCGAGACGATCACATGCCGGTCGGGATCGTAGGCATCGGTGTTCACGCCGTAGGCCAGCGTGACATCGGCACCGGCGGAGGGGGCGCTCACCAGCACGCGCCGGGCACCGGCACGGATGTGCGCGCGGGCTGCGTCCGCCGCGGTGAAGCGGCCGGTGGACTCGAGCACGATGTCGACGCCGAGCTCGGCCCATGGCAGGTCGGCGGGCTCGCGCTCGGCGAGCACCTTGACGCGGCGGCCGTCGACGACGAGGTCGGTCCCATCGACCTCGACGGAGCGGCCGAGTGGACCGAGCGCGCTGTCGTACTTGAGCAGATGGGCGAGGGACTCGGGGGCGGTGAGGTCGTTGACGGCGACCACCTCGAGCTCGCTGTCCCGCTCGAGCAGGGCACGGAGGGTGTTGCGTCCGATGCGGCCGAATCCGTTGATGGCGATGCGGGTCATGGAGATTCCTTTCGTTTCCGCCCCCATCGTCGGCATCCGGATCCCCGGCCGACAGCGGCATGAACGCCACCACACGCAAGGATCTCGCCACAGCCATCGCGCCCTTCACACGAACGGCGCCCGGCACGGGGGCTCAGGCCGAGAAGGTGTGGCGGTACTCCGTCGGGGAGGTGCCGAGAATGCGGTGGAAGTGCAGACGCAGATTGGCGCCGGTGCCGAGCCCGACCCGGTCGGCGATCTGCTCCACGCTCAGATCGGTGCGTTCGAGCAGTTCACGCGCCAGGTCCACACGCGCCCGGAGCACCCACTGCATCGGTGTGTAGCCGGTGTCCTCCACGAACCGCCGGGAGAAGGTGCGCGCGGACACCCGCGCGTTGCGGGCGAGCGCTTCGAGGGTCAGCGGTTCGGCGAGGTGCGCCAGGGCCCACTCCCGCGTGCTCGCGAACAGGTCGCCGAGCGGCTCGGGCACGCTCCGGGGCACGTACTGCGCCTGTCCCCCGCTGCGGTACGGCGCCGCCACCAGCCGTCTCGCCACATGGTTGGAGAGCCCGACGCCGTGGTCGCGCCGCACCAGGTGCAGACAGAGGTCGATACCGGATGCCGCGCCCGCCGAGGTGAGCACGTCGCCCTCGTCCACGAACAGCACGTTCTCGTCCACCCGGACGAGCGGATGCCGCTCGGCGAGAGCCTTGGTGTAGTGCCAGTGGGTCGTCGCCCGCTTGCCGTCGAGCAGACCCGTGGCCGCCAGCGCGAACGCCCCGGTGGAGATGGCCGCGAGCCGGGTGCCACGTTCGCGGGCGGCCATGAGCGCGCCGACGACGGCCGCCGGTGGTTCCGTGGTCGCCGGCTCCCGGTAGCCGGGGATGAAGATGGTGTCGGCGTGCTCGAACGCCTCGAGTCCCTCGGCCACGTGGTACGAGAGTCCTTCGCCACCGGTGACCGGCCCGGGCGCGGCGCCGCACACCCGCAGCTCGTAGGGCATGCTCGGCCGGTTGGAGAACACCTGCGCGGGGATGCCGACATCGAGTGGCTTCGCACCGTCGAGCACGAGCACGACGACGTGGTGGTTCTTCCGGCTCATCGGGCTCCTTCGGCTTCCCGCGATCGAACGGGGCCCCGCACGCACCCGTGACCTCGATGACGACTACCGCGAGCATCCTGCCACTGGCTGCCAGGCCGTCCGGCCACCCAGCACCCAGCTGAGGTCGTGTTCGGTGTGTTCCCGCGACCGGGCGCTGAGCTGGTCGCTGATCCACATCTTGGTGGGCCGCGGCACCCGCGGATGGGCGACAAGTGCTTCCAGATCCTGGCGCGTTGTCGCGTACGAGCGGCGGATCGCGCAGCTCACCAGACCCAGGGCGTACCGCTCCGGAAAGACCACGCGATCGGCGTCGTCCTCCGGGCCAGGCTCCTTGAGGTGCTCCCACAGTCTCCGGTACACGGCCGGGGAACCGTGGTCGAAAATGCTGTCCATCGCGCCGCGGAGGGACTTGGCGAGGTGGTTCTCCGCGGCGCGGCCCTGGTGCGAGGCCACGGCCGCGCCGATGACACGGATCAGCAGCTCGGCGGCGGGTGCCGCGCCGTGTGCGGCGCTGAGCCGCCGTACCAGCTGGCCGAGCCCGCTGATCAGTCCGGCGTCGGTCGGCGGGGCGAAGGCCAGGTCGAGGGCCGTGGTGAGGGCCGTGGGAGTGAGCGGGCCGGACTCGCAGGCGGCGTGGAGCAGGGCCTTGCGGGCGGCGTTCCGGGTGGCGGCCGACGCGACGTCGAGGGGCGGGATGCCTCCCGCGGCGTCGAACACCAGCTCCGAAAGGAAGGTGTGTGCCGTGGTGTACTGGGCCGGTTCGCGCGCCGCGATGGTTCCCACCAGCCCGAGGAAGGCCGCCCGGCCCTTCTGGTCGGAGAAGGTGCCGTACCGGGGCAGGAGTTCGGTCAGGCCGGGCGCGGGGAGGACGCCGGCGGACACGGAGCACTCCCAGAGGGTGAGTGCCTGGCGGTGCCGCTTTCCGCTGTTGCCCTCGGCGATCTCGTCCGCGATCAGCCCGGTGAGGGCCGGGGCCGATGCCCGTAGCGCGGCCAGCACCCGCTCATGGGCGAGGGGCGGCAGCGGACCCGTGCCCTTCTTGGCCCGGCCGGTGGTGATGGCCTCCAGGAGCACGGTGTCGGCGTCCATGAGCGACAGGTTCACCAGCAGGCCGATGTGGCGCTCGGTGTGCAGCCCGGCGTCCGTGACCGCCCGGTGCAGGGACTGGCGGACGAGGCTGCGGACGGCGGCCGGGGCGGTCGTCGCCTTCTCGATCCTGCTCACCGCGGTGGGGTGGCCGCCGAGCGCGGCCGGCAGGAGGAGCGTGGCCAGGCCGTCCCGGGACAGCCACAGCTCGGAGTCGGCGTCCCAGCCCGAGTGTTCCAGGACCTGCCGGACGCGGTGCGGGGGTACGTCCCGGTGGGCGAGGATCCGGCGGGCCACAAGCGCGAGCCGCTGCGAGGGCGTGACCGCCTGGTTCTCGGGGCAGGGCAGCGCCTTGAGCATGGCGGCGAGCCGGTGGACGAGGCGTTCCGCGGCGGCGCAGTCGACGCTGAGCAGCAGGGGGAAGACCATCCGGTGCTGGAGCGCGTGCGGCGCTCCCGGCCCGGTCATCGCCAGACAGCGGTCGAGGGTGGCCTCGATGGCCCAGTGGCCGGGCGGCAGAGTGGTCAGGACCGCTGTGGCGGCGATGAGTCCGGCGTTGCCCGCGGTGTCGTGGTCATCCGCTTCGAGGAGCGCCACCGCGGTGTCGAGGCGGCGCGTCCAGGGGTGGGTCGCGGTGGCGGGTCCGCCATCGAGGTCGTCGGCGGGGACCGGGTGGTCACCCGGGAGTCCGTGGTCATGGGTCCAGGATGCGGCCAGCACCCTGGCCAGAGCCGTTTGGAAGAGCTCGAGGTCGTACGACTTCCGCGCGAGGCGCACACGCTGGAGACGCTCCTGGACGGCGGCGGCCCACTCCGCCGAGCCCAGTGTCTCCCAGTGCCGTGCCCATAGGGTCAGCACGCCGGATGCCAGCTCCGACAGCCCCCGGGTCAGGGCGAAGTCGAGCATCTCCATGAGGCCCGTCCGCGCTGACGCCACGTCGATGTGTGACGTCAGCACGAGCAGCCGGGGCAGGACGTCGAGGCCCGCACCGGCCGTACGGCGCCCGGTCAGTTCCCGTACGCAGCCCCAGTCGGCGAGGGCGGCGTGGACCGCGAGCGAGTTCTGGGCGGCCAGCCGTTCCAGCGCCTCGAGCACGGCCTCCCGCAGGCTGGGCTCCTGCCGCTCCCACAGCCCGTGGAGCCGCGGCAGCAGGGCGTCGACGTCCGTGTCGCGTACGGTCGGTGCCAGCACCGCGTACCGTCGGGCGACACCGTGCGGCGCCGTCGCGAGCAGCGGCTCGACGGACACGCCCACGGCGGGGTTCCGCGCCGCGACGGCCACGGCGACGGTGTGCAGGATCATGGCGTCCTCGTGCGCCGCCATGCGGATCAGCGTCTCCCGCACCGGGCCGCGATACCGTTCGGACCCGGCGGCGAGCATGAGGAGCTGTTCCAGGATCGCCCCGACGAAGAAGTCACGGGGATGGGATCCGATCCACTCGCACAGCGACGGCAGCGCCCGTACCCCGGTGAGGCACAGCAGACCGCGCGCGGCCGCGTACTCGAACATGGTCTGGTGGAAGAAGTGGATGCCGTCCGAGGCGCCCCTGCCCAGCACGCCCCGGTCGAGCAGCAGATCGAGGGAGGACCGGACGCGGGCGGGTTCGTACGGCCACGGGGGGCGGGGGCCGCCGTGCGGCGAGGCGAGCCGCTCGACCAGGTCCTCGCGCGGCAGTTCGGTACGGCCGTCCGACATCAGCACGACGGCTATCGCTCCGGTGATCGAGGAGAGGTCCTCCGGCGCCGTGGCGCTCTGGTTGCCGTGCTGGCGCCGGTCGGTGACGACCCGGTGGTCCCAGTAGCGGCGGTAGAGGCCGGTGGCGTCGATCTCGGCGCTGGGGAACGCCCCGTCGTCCCGGGCGAGTTCGAACAGCAGCCGCAGCTGGAGGGGGCTTCTGCACACCTCGCGCACCGGCAGTCCGCGGGCCACGGGCTCCATCAGCCTCCGCACCCGCGCCGCGTCGTCCCGGGGGACGGCGTCGGGGCAGTAGAGCGCGGCGTGGCCACGGATGGCGTGCGGGATCTCGCCGTCGTCGTAGGGGCCCAGCGACATCCGGAGGAAGCCGGTGCGCAGCCGGTTCGCCTCCTCCGGCCGGGACGTCAGCACCAGGCGGACACCGGCGGCGGCGAGGTCCTCGCACAGGTCGAGCAGCGTCATCTCGTGGTGGTCGTCGTGCAGCAGCAGATCGGCGGTGTCAAGGAGCACGACGGGTGAACGCCCCCGTGTCCGGGCGTGCGTGGCACCGGACACGACGGTCGCGGGAGTCAGCATGGGCGTTGCGGAGGCGCCGCCCAAGGGGCGCAGCAGCCAGGCGGCGTTCACCAGGAAGACCTCGGCGTCCTCCAGAACGGTCAGGTCCCGGGCGAGGCCCCACAGCAGGCTGCTCTTGCCGTTCCCGGCGTCCCCGGTCACCAGGACCGCCTTCGGATCATCGTCGTAGAGGGCCTCCACCACCCGGTCCTGGATGGCGCGCCGCACATACAGCCCGCCGCTGAGCTGCGGCGGGGAGCCGGTGCCGGCGTCCGGCCGCGGGGAGTCCACGAGGTCCAGGTCGTCGGAGAACCTCCTTGCCCAGCGGAGGAGTTGGCGGTGTGCGGCCGGTCCGGTGTCCGGTGGGGTTCCCGCGTCTGGGGGCGGGGGCGGGGCCGTCGGGCCTTCCTGGGACCCTTCCGGAGCCGGGCCCGTGGGCGCCACCGGCCCGGGTGTGGCGGCTGGCCCAGGTGTGAGGGCTGGCCCAGGTGTGAGGGCTGGGCCAGGTGTGACGGCTGGGCCGCCCCCGGGCGGCAGCTCGCGGAGGACGGAGAAGGCGAAGGCGGCGGCGTGGCGGGCCGCGCGGGACTGCCAGCCCTCGGCGTCCGCGTCGTACTTCTTCCCATCGGCCCGGTCGCTGATCCCGCGGACGATCAGGGCGGGTAACGCGGCGTTGAGATGGGCGGCCTGCGCCACGCCCGCGCCCTCCATCTCGATGGCGGCGGCGTCCTGGTAGTTCCGGCGCAGCTGCCGTCGCAGGGGCGAGTCCGCAGAGTTGAGGACGACCTCACCGGCGGCCACGGGCTTGAGGTGGACGGCCGGGCGGGCGGCACCGGGCGGGCGTTCCCTCAGCAGCTCGGTCCACCCACCGGACCTGCGGACCATACGGGCCAGCTGGTCGAGTTCCTGACGCACCGGCCAGACCCTCGGGCGGGAGTGGAACTCGCCGTCCTCGTCCTTGCCGCCGTGGTACGCGTACACATGCGTGGCCATGACGACGTCCCCGAGCTGGATATCGCCCTTGAGGGCTCCCGCCACCCCGACGAATGCCACGGCGCGCGGGCCGAACATGGTGATCGCCCGCTCGGTCAGCACGGCCGCTCCCTGGTTGCCGTCACCGAGCTCGGCAAGGGCCACCCGCCACGGCGTGCCGTCGAGCCGGCCGACCTCGAACAGGGTGCCCGCCGGGTGGAGCCGCGGCCGCGGCTCGACCAAGTACGCCCGGACCGCCTCGTACTCCACGTCCAGTGCGGTCAGCACGACGAGTGAGTCGCTGTGCTCCCCGGTGCTCTCCACGTCTCCCCCCGGCCACGGTCGACCCTCATGCGGCCCGCGGGCGAAATGCTACCGTCCGCGATCTCCCGGGGCTGGGACCAGCGGGGGTACCGAACGCGCAACGGACGTACGAGCCGCCGTGACCATCGGTGTCGCCGAGCGGCGCCGGATGCTTGGCTGCGCGGTATGAACCTCCCCCACACAGGCCTCCCCCACACAAGCCTCCCCCACACAAGCCCTTCCGCCCCGAGGCCGATGCCGGTGCCTCCGTTCGACCCCGAGCTGAGCGTCGCGCTGGGGTCCCTGGGCAACGGGCCGAGAGAGCCGGTCACTCCGGGAAATCTCGCGGCCCGGCAGAAGCGGGACGCCGCGACCCGGCCCAGGCCGACGGCCGATGACCTCCGGGCCGACGGCCGTTTCGAGGTGGCGGAGCTGTCCGTCCCGGGGCTGCGGGACGGGCCCGATGTCACGCTGGTGAGCGTGCGGCCCGCCGGGCGCGAAGGGCCGCTGCCGCTGCTGTACTACATGCACGGCGGCGCGATGATCATGGGCAACGCGTGGTCGGTACTGCCGCGGATCCTTCGCGAGTGGGTCCTCCCGCTGGACATGGCCGTCATCTCGGTCGAGTACCGGCTGGCACCGGGGACGCGGTACCCCGGACCGCTGGAGGACTGCTACGCGGGGCTCCTCTGGGCCGCCGGGCACGCGGCCGAACTGGGCATCGACGCGGACCGCGTCATCGTCGGCGGGAAGAGCGCGGGCGGCGGCCTCGCCGCGGCCCTCGCCCTGCTGATCCGTGACCGCGGCGGCCCCGGCATCCTCGGGCAGCTCCTGCTGTGCCCGATGCTCGACGACCGCGGACACACCTTCTCCAGCCACCAGATGTCGGGCCTCGGCATGTGGGATCTCATCTCCGGCGAGACCGCCTGGAAGGCGCTGCTGGGCGACCGCTACGGCACGGCGGACGTGCCACCCTACGCGGCGCCTGCCCGCGACACGGACCTCTCGGGTCTTCCTCCGGCGTTCATAGACGTCGGCTCGGCGGAGATGTTCCGCGACGAGGACGTGGCGTACGCGAACGGGATCTGGCAGGCCGGCGGCCAGGCCGAACTGCACGTATGGCCCGGCGCGTACCACGGCTTCGACGGCATGGCACCGCGGGCGGCCATCAGCGAGGACGCACGCAACGCCCGCACCCGCTGGCTCAGGCGCCTCCTCGCACACTCCAGGAACACCAGTAGCACCGAGCCGAGGAAGCGGTAAGGCCCGCCAGTGTGCCCCCCGGCCACCGGCCTCAGGCGGCCTTCGACCGCCGCTCGGACGACGCGGCCTTCGCCCGGGAGCCCGATCCCCGCACCCCGCCGGGGATCAACCGCAGATGACGCCGCTCACCCGCGTGTCGTGGGACCGAGGAGGACCCGGACAGCCAGTCCTCGACACGGTCCATGACCAGCAGCATCAAAACCAGCATGGGCAGCACTGCAACCGCTACAACAATCACGACGAAGGGCCCCTTCCTCAGCAGGCGACCCCAGCCGGGTGCCCGCGGCAGCCCAGTGCGTCAACGGTGTTGTGTGGGGATGGTGTGAAGGTAAAGCGCGAGGCCGGCCGCACGGGCGAACCCGGGCCCGGGCCCCGAGGGGCAAATTCGGTGGACATCGCATGCCCCAGCGGTGAAGGGTGACGCCATGAAGCAGGAGGAGATCTGGGACATCGACGCCGCGCAGCGCTATGACACGCCCGGCACGGGCATGTTCGCGCCCGAGATCCTGGGGCCGACCGTGGACCGCCTGGCCGAGCTCGCGGGCGGCGGAGCGGCACTCGAGTTCGCCATCGGCACCGGCCGGGTGGCCGTCCCGCTCGCCGAACGCGGGGTCTCCGTCACCGGTATCGAGCTGTCGCGTCCAATGGTCCGGCAACTGCGCACCAGGGCCGACGAAGCGACGATCCCGGTGATCGTGGGCGACATGGCGACGTCCGTGGCCCCCGGGGAGTTCACGCTCGTCTACCTCGTCTACAACACCATCTCCAACCTGCTCACCCAGGCCGAGCAGGTCGAGTGCTTCCGTAACGCCGCCCGCCACCTCAAGCCCGGTGGCAGGTTCGTGATCGAGCTCTGGGTGCCCGAGCTGCGCAAGCTCCCGCCGGGCCAGACGGCCACCGTCTGTCAGGCCGAGCCCGGCTACATCGGGTTGGACACCTACGACGTACTGCGCCAGCACGTCGTCTCACACCACTTCCGGTTCGACGACACCCGGCAGGCCCGGCTGACCCGCAGCCCGCACCGCTACATCTGGCCGGCCGAACTCGATCTGATGGCCCAGCTGGCGGGATTCGAGTTGGAGAGCAGACACGCGGACTGGTCCGGCGGCGAATTCACCGCCGAGTCGCGCTCCCACGTCTCCGTCTACCGAATCCCGCCGAACCGGTAGCCCGCGCCGGGCGGTTATGGGCGCGGGGAGGCCAGCTCCCGCAGGCGAGGTTCTCCGACCATGGTCAGCATGTCGGTGTGGTGTGGCCCCCAGCCCAGTTGGCGACGGGTCGGTGCCCCTCAGTCCGGCAGCGTGCTGAGCTCGCCGCCGTCGGCGAAGAGGATCGCGCCGTTGATGTAGCTGCTCGCGGGACTGGCGAGGAAGGCCACGATCTCGGCGATCTCGTGCGGTTCACCCGCCCGGCCCCGGGCGTTGACCTGGTCCAGCACGGCCACCTGCGCTCCGAACATGGCGGAGGTGCCTTCGGTCTTCACCGGCCCGGGTGAGACGGTGTTGACCCGTACCCCGCTGCCACCGAACTCGGTGGCCCAGTAACGGGTGAGGATCTCGACACCGGCCTTGGAGGCCCCGTAGACGGCGCCGATCGGCCGCGGCCGGCCGCAGCGTGTCCCCGGCATCGGTCAGGTCCGCGGCGATGAACCGGGCGGATCCGCCCGCCTCCGCGATCTCCTTCACCAAGGACTCGCCGCGGGCGCGGGGTCCCTCCCATGCAGGACGACCCGCGCGCCCCGTTCGGCCAGACGCTGGGCCACGGCACGGCCGATGCCCGAGGTGGCACCGGTCACCAGGGCGGTGCTGCCGTGCAGCGAGGTGCTGACGCTACTGGCGATGCCGGCTACTCATGACGATCTCACTTTCTGTCCATGGACAGGGGGTTGCGCACGCAGCAGGGGGGCCCTGCTGTCGGTGTGTTCGCAGTCTCGACAGAATGAGGGATAGATGTTCTGTTCACAAGAACATCTGCTGGACTGCTGAGATACGGGCCGCGGGCGCCGCGAACACCGGAAAGCCGAAGTCCACCGGTGGCGAACGTACGTGGCCGCGAGCGCACCGGGCCGCAATGAATGACGGGCTCAGAGGTTGACCACGATCTTTCCGTGGACGTGGCGTCCGGCTTGCAGTCGCACGGCCTCGCGGATCTGCTCGACGGGGAAGGTCGCGGCGATCGGCACGGTGATGTCACCGGCGACTATGGCGTCGGTGATCCGCTTCAGGTCCTCGGGGCGCGCGTTCATGCCGCCGGTCGGGCGCACACCTCCGGGCGGGTTGGGTCCGGCGGCGACCGTGGAGATCCTCTCCGCCGGGACGCCGAGCGCGAGCGCCGCCTCGGCCGTCTCCGTGCCGAACAGGTCGGTCGCCGCGCTGACGCCGTCGGGGGCCACCTCGCGCACTCGGGCCTCCAGGCCGGGACCGTAGGCGACAGGTTCGGCACCGAACTGCCGCAGGAAGCCGAAGGTGCCTTCGGAGGCGGTTCCGATCACCCGGGCACCGGCGAGCTTGGCGAGCTGGACGGCGAACACGCCGACACCGCCGGCGGCGCCCCCGACCAACACGGTGTCGCCGGCCTTGACGTCGGCCGCCGCGAGCGCCGCCGAGGCGGTCATTCCCGCCACCGCGAGCGTGCAGGCGACCTGGTCGCCGATCTCCGCCGGAGTGCGACGGAGCGTATCCGCTCCGGAGGGGTCGACCACCACGAAGTCGGCGGCGGCCCGGCCCGTTGCGGATCCGTGGACACGGTCGCCCACGGTGAAGTCGGAGACCCCTTGACCGACCTCGTCCACGGTGCCGGCGAAGTCGGTGCCGAAGCCGGACGGAAGAGTGATGCCGAACTGTTTCGCCACTTCCGGCATCGAGGTGAGGATCCAGTCCATGGGGTTGAGGCCGACGGCACTCACGCGCACGCGGACCTCCCCCGCTCCCGCGTGCGGCTCAGGGACCTCGCGCAGCTCCAGTACTTCGGGTCCTCCGAACGTCTCGTGCATGACGGCTCGGCTCATAGCATGCCTCCACGGCCAGTGATGGGACTTGGTCTTATCACTTTACCCTATGACGAGACCAAGTCCCGTAAGCTGTGTTCATGGCTCGCTGGGAACCCAACGCATCGCGACGGCTCGCTGAAGCCGCCCTCGAACTGTTCACGGAGCGCGGTTACGAGAACACGACCGTGCTCGACATCGCAAAACGCGCAGGGCTCACGAAGAGCACCTTCTTCCGGCACTTCCAGGACAAGCGGGAGGTGCTTTTCGGCGAGGACCCACTGACCGAGCACCTCACCACCGCGATCGCGACCGCGCACTCCGGGGCCGACCCGCTCGAAGCGGTGGGGTGCGGCTTCGACGCGCTCGGGCGGAACGTCTTCACGCCCGCCCACCGCGCATTCGCCGTCCGCAGGCGAGCGGTGATCGACGCCCATCCCGACCTTCAGGAGCGCGAGGCCCTGAAGAGCATGAACCTCACCGCTTCGATCACCCGGGCCCTGGCGCACCGTGGTGCACCCGCCCTCATGGCCCGAGTGACCGCGGAGCTGGGAACACTCGCCTTGAAGATCGCCTACGAGCGCTGGAGCGACTTCGACAACACCGATGAGTTCAGCGCTGTCGCCCGACAGGCCCTCGGTGAGGTACAGGCCGCCGTCCTGTCCACGCAGAAGACGACCTGACCGCTCGGGGTCATCGGGACCTTCGCATACCGGTCCCGTGTCATCCGCCGTACCCACTTATTTTTGGGTACTTGGCACCGACGCGCGGCCGGGCGAATCTGGTGGTGGGCGGCCGGAGGGCCGCCGGATCGGATGACACGGAGGTGGCGTCGCGTCAGGGTGCCGACTGGGCCTCGGCCAGCTTCTCCAGGCGACGACGTCCCCAATCGGACAGGAGGGCCAACGCCTGGGAAAGGTCGCGGCCGAACGGGGTGAGGGAGTACACGGTCTTCAGTGGCAGCACATCGTGGACTTCCCGGTGCACCAGCCCGTCCGTCTCCATCTCACGGAGCGCCTGACTCAGAACCTTCTCGCTGAGTCCTGGCAACCGCCGACGCCCGACGCGTTTCCGGACGCCGGGCTGCGGATCACGGTCTGGAACCGGACGCCGGGCAGGGACCGGGAGCTGATCGAGCGGGGCGCGGTTGGCGCGTCCTCGGCGGAAGAGGCGGTCGCCGCAAGCGCGTTGACCGTGGTGTGTGGTGAACTACGAGGGTCATGACGCCGACCACCACCATGGGAACGTCTGCCTCGGTGTTCATCCACAGCGGCCCGGCGGAGCTCTACCAGGAGCACCGGCCCGTACTGGAGGCACTGGCCGGTACCCATACCCACCTCGGCGAGGAGATCGGCCGGGCGGCGGCGTACGACATCGCGCTGCTCGACATCTTCTGGACGGCGATGGCGGGCTATGCGCACGCCCTGGCGGTGGCACGGGTGGAGGGGATCAGCGCCCGGGAGTTGGCGCCCTTCGCCAAGGGCATCGGCGCGATCCTTCCGCCGCTCTTCGAAGAGACCGCGGAGGAGCTGGACCGCGGCACCTTCTCCGGTGAGGGCAACCCGATGACCTCGGGCGTATCGACCATGGCCCATATCGTCCACACCTCCGAGGGGCACGGCATCGACGCGGGGGTGACGCGCGCGGCCGAGGGCATGACCCGCCGCGCCATCGCGCTGGGCCATGGCACGGACGGGTTCATTCGCGTGGCCGAGGTGCTGGGGCGCCGCTGACACCCGCGCCTTGGGGCTCCTCCGGGTCCGGGGGACGTTCACCATCACGCAAGGCCGGATCACCGTTTGCCGAGACGCCTTCGATCCGGCCGGGCAACCCCGGGGGGCGTCATTCCGGCTTGCGGGCCATGAAGCTGGCCACCGTCCGCTTCACGCCTTCGCCGGGTGCTTGCACCAGCCGTGCGGTGACGGCGAGCCCGGCCCGGTCCAGGAGTTCGGCGAGCCGATCCGGTGGCAGCAGATGGGATGCGTACGACACGGGATGACCGCCATACGCCCGCGTCGGACGCAGCAACTCGTCGTCCCCCACATAGCCGACCAGCAAGAGGTGTCCGCCGGGCGCCAGGGTGCGATGGAACTCGGCGTACACCACGGGCAGCAGCTCCGGTGGGGTGTGGTGGGTGGAGTAAAAGGCCAGGATGCCACCGAGCTCATCGTTCCCGATCTCGAGCGCGGTCATCGACCCCACGGTGAACCGCAGGTCCGGATGAGCCTTTCGGGCCAGCTCGACCATCTTCGGCGACACGTCGATGCCGAACGCCGACACCCCCAGCCCGGCCAGGTGTGCCGTCACCTTGCCGGGCCCACACCCCAGGTCCGCCACCGGGCCACGCCGAGCCGTCCGTACGAGCTCGACGAACGCGGCCAGCATCCCGCGCGACAGCGGATCCAATTCGGCGGGGTTTTTGACGCGTTCGACGTAGGCGGTGGCGACGGTGTCGTAGGACTCCCGGACGGCGGCGAGGTAGGAAGGCTCAGTCACATGGCGAATGTAGCCGGGAGCACCGACAGAACTCCGACGAAGGTCAGGGCTTCGCCTGTGGCCGCCGCTTACAGGTCGATCTCGATGTAGTCGATGTCGGTGAACTCCACCAGCAGGCCCTGGGCCCGGCGGCCGCGGTCCTTGAAGTAGATCTCCTGGAGGCCCTCGGCGGCGATGTCGCGGAGTCGCTGTTCGGCGGCGCCCTCCTCCTGGGCGTCGAAGAGGCGCGCGGCGTACTGCGGCGGCAGCGCCTGGGTGATGTGGCGCAGCCGGGCGTCATCGGTGGTGCCGGGGGCGGCGGTGAAGCCGAAGCGGGCGCGGGTGTCGAGGACGATGCCGCCGGTGGTGGCGGCCTGCTTCTTGGCCCTGGCGCGCACCTGCGGCTGCCACCGCTTCCTCACCTCGCGTTCCATCCGGGTGGCGAGGGGCTTACGGGGCCGCTTGAGCTGGTCCTTGACGTACCGCTCGACGGTGCGCTGGGAGATGCCGAGCAGATCGGCCACCGCCCGGGTGCCCTTGAGCTGTCGGACCAGATACCGCATCTGCGCACCGGCCGACTTGGGGACGGGACGCGTGAAGGAGCCCTCCACCGCCTTGTCCAGGCTCTCAGCGAGCATGCCCATCGTCGCCCCTACTCTCCGTTGTCCGGGGCGGCGACGTGGCCGTCCTTGATGTACCGGGCGAGATTGAGGTCATCGCCGTGCTCCTCGCGCACGCCCTCGGCCCACAGGGTCGTCTGGGTGCCCTCGTGCTTGACCATCCCCGGACTCACCCCGATCCGGAAACCGCCCGGCAGCGGTTTGCCGTCCCGGTGGGGCAGGAAGTCCAGCGGGCTGGGCCCGTCGGAGGGGTAGACGGCGCAGTCGGAGAGAACCGCCACCGGGTACTGGCCGGTGGCCGCCGCCGTCTTGAGCATCTTGCGGTGCATATTGATCCGCGCCTTGGAGATGACCGCCGCGCGGATGTCGGGCCGCCACGTCGGGCGCTGGAGCGCCGGCCAGGGCTGGCCCGGGCGCCAGCCACCGCCACGGGGGCGTTCGCGCAGCTTGCCGATGCCGCCCTTGACGGTCGCCTTGATCGCGGAGAGGACGATCGCCATCCGCGGGTCGGCCTGCCGGTGGCCGTCCATCGCGGTCAGGAACTCCCCCGGCTCCATCCCGGCGGTGACCCCCAGGTCCGCCATCGTGGCGATATAGGCGTCCCGCAGCCGGGTGTACCAGGCGTCCAGATAGCGGCCGTTGTCCGGGCGGAGGTACGCCTCGACGGGGGCGACACCGTAGCCGAGTTCGACGGCGTAGGCGACGGTCGGCGTGGCGTACCAGGCGGGTCCCGACGGCCGCTCCCCGGTCGGGGTGAAGGGGCTCGGCAGGCGCGGATCGAGTTCGACGTGGGAGAGGTCCACCAGCCATGAGCCGGGGATCTTCGGGTCGAACGGCGGTCGCTCGGCGTGCACGGGTGCGCCGAGGCCGAAGGCGGTGCCGTTGGCGGCCGCGGCGAAGGCCATGTTGACGTCGATGCCCACCACATAGCGCTTGGCGCACTCCTCGTCGGTGAGCGGCCGTGCCCAGTCGTACGCCTCCTCCACCAGGACCTCTTCGGGGGTGCGCTGGTGGAAGCGCGGCAGGTGGGCCAGGAGCGGGTGGCCGTCCGGGGCTTCGGGCGGGGCGCACCGCACCGGCTGGGTGCCCAGCGAGCCGGGGTTGTGCTCGCTGTGCCGTCGTCCACCGCTGTCCGGCTCACCGGCGCGGGTGGGCGGGTGCAGAGCGGTCATCAGCTCCAGGCCGGTGACGGCGGTGGAGCCGCACGGGGTCATGACGCGGTCGGCGTACGTGCCGAGCAGCTGCGCCAGCTCGGCGGGCGGCAACTGCGCGGCCGCGCCCCAGGAGCGGGCATCGCGGGCGTCCCAGCCCAGGACGCACAGCTGGACGCAGGCGCGCCGTGAGCCCTCGGCGGGGCGGTAGATTCGCGCCCATGGGCCGAGTCCACGCCGGGTGAGCCGCCAGTCGGCCTTCTCCAGTTGCTTGAGGACCTTGTGGCCCTCGGACAGCCGACCGGCCCGCCGCTCCTCGTCGGTCAGCCGGGCCGGCAGGCCGAAGCGCACCGCGGCCGCGTCGGTGAGCACCAGCACCGGGTCGGCGTCCCTGCCGTTGCGGTTCAGCCGTGGGGCGCCCAGCCGCGCCTCGGCCAGGGTCCAGTCCACGAGGGCGGGAAGGGACTTGGCCGGGGTGTCCAGGATCAGACCCCCGGGGCAGTACGCCGCGAGCCGGCCCTCCGCGCAGTCCACGACCGCCAGCGGGCCGTTGGCGAAGCGTGGGTCCACGGCGGGGGTGGCGGCGGTGGTCTTGGCGCTCGCCGTGGTTGGCGCTGTCGCGGGTCGCCGCGCGTCCGGGCGCCGCGAAGTGGACGGCCGGGGCGGGCGGACCCGCCGCGGGGCCGGGGCGGGAGCGGGGAGTCCCGGCTCCTCCACGGCCGGGCCATGGACCGGTGCCTCCACGGCCGGACTGGGGAGACGCGGCGCTTCCACGGCCGGGGCATGGAGATCCGGCGCCTCGGCGGCCGGGTCGGGGAGGCCCGGCTCATCCGCGGCCGGGGCGGGGAAGCGGGCGGCCAGGCCCTTCAGGAGCCGGACGTAGGCGGCGCGCTTCGGCTGTCGCGGCTCGGTCCTGCCGGATTCCCAATTGCCCACCGCTTCCCGGCGGATGTCCAGCGCCCTGGCGACCTCGGCCTGGCTCAGCCCCGCGGCCTCACGCAGCCTCTTGCGCTCGGCCGGTGCCGGCAGATCGTCCTGGGCGACCTGCTCCAGCAGCGCGTCGACGGCGCTGAACAACTCGTCCTCAGCGGGCACAGGGCTCACCTCCGGGCCGACCCTATCCCAATCGCTCCGCACAGCGCACGCTTCGTCGCACGCTCAATCACTCCTATCGCAAACGGGTCGGCCGAAGGGGACGGCCGACCCGGCGATCGGCGGTGACGACGAACTCGTCGGTGAAGACGGACTGATTAATCGTCAACGCACTTGGGGTACTTCGAACCCCGATTGCAGTCGTGATAGTCGTACTTACTGACGCGGAACTTCTTCTCCCCGTCCCCCTTGGTCGGCTTGACGACCAAGTAGAACTTCTTCCCGTCCTTGACCTTATCGGTCACCTGCCCGTCAGGGCCCCGGTCGAAATCCTGCGCGCAGCCGGCGAGCGAGGCAAAGGCGGTCATTACCAAAAGGGCGGCGGCAAGGCGACGCATATGGTGCTCCGATCAACTTGGGGACCGGCACAGTCTAAGAGAGACGCGTCACCGGCAGCACCGCCGGGGACGCCCACATCCAGCAACGACAACCCATCCGGCGAAAGCGCCGAGGAAGGACCAGAAAACACCCCCATCCCCTCCACCGGAACACCACAACATTCGATATCTCGTCCACTGGTGGCTCGATGGCCGTCAGGATCTTTTCGGCTTGTGTTTCTTGCGCGGGGCCCCCGTTACACGCTGGTGACAGTGGGGACAGAGCCGTAACGGTGCAGGGGGACAACTCAAGGGCCGGGTGGCGGGTCGTCATGACCGGGAAATCCACCCACGGCACTTCAACCGACAGCACCGACACCACACGAACGGGGACCCACCCATGACGCACATCAAGCGCGCCCTGGCCGGCGCGGCAGTGACCGGCGCCGGCGCGGCCGCCCTCATGGTGGCCGCGCCCGCGGCCTCCGCGGCGCCCTCGCACGCGGCGTACAACGGCGCCTGCGGCTCCGGCTACACGGTCGTCAACTCCACCGAGGTCGGGGACAAGGGCACGGCGTATCTCACCTACAGCTCCACCACGGGCAAGAACTGCCTGGTCGCGATCCGGAACGTCGCCGGTGACCCGGTCCCGATGACCATCTACCTCTCGCGGAGCGACACGGAGATCCACAACATCTACGACAGCGGCAACTACCGCTCCTACGCCGGGCCCATCTACACGGACGCACGGGGCACCTGCGTGGACTGGTGGGGCTGGATCGACGGTGTGCGCTTCGAGAAGGCCAACACCAACTGCGGCTGACGTCCGGCCCGCTCGGTGCCCCGCACGCCGTGGCGTGCGGGGCACCGCCGTTGAACGGGCCGTGACAGGCCCCCCGGGGATACGAGCTAGGCGGTCACCTTGGCGAGGAACGCGGCGACGTTCGCCACGGTCCGCTCGATCTTCTGCTCCAGGGTGAGCGACTCCTGCGGGCGCGATCCGGCGCCCGCGTCCTTCTTGCCCCGCACATACAGCGAGCAGGCGAGGTCGCTGCATATATAGGCGCCCACCGAGTTGCCCTGCTGCCTGGCCTTCCCCCCCTTCGGCGCCACCATCAGGGACACGCCGCCCGTGTGGGCCGTCAGGCACATCGAGCACATGCTGCGCCGCGCCTGCCAGGAGGCGGGGCCCGGGCAGCGCAGCGCGAGGGCGGTCGGGCGGCCGTCCAGCACGGTGACCAGATAGGCACGGTCGGGGGCCTGCGGATCTCGCCAGCCGAGGTAGTCCAGGTCGTCCCAGGGCCGGTCGGCCAGGTCGCGCGGGACGGACAGGCGTTTGGCCTCGCCCTTGGAGCAGTTCACGAACGCGGCGCGGATCTCTTGCTCAGTCATCGGCTTCACAGACCGCACGCTAATTTGCCTAAAGCCTTTAGGCAAATGCATAATCGGCTCTGGTCGAGGAGAGGAAGGCTATGGCACGGGTAGGACTCACCACGGAACGCCTGGCCCAGGCTGGGGCGGAGCTCGCCGATGAGGTCGGCTTCGACCAGGTGACCGTCTCGGCGCTGGCCAGACGGTTCGACGTCAAGGTCGCAAGTCTCTACTCGCACCTGAAGAACTCCCAGGACCTCAAGACCCGGATCGCCCTGCTCGCCCTGGAGGAGCTCGCCGACCGGGCCGCCGACGCCCTGGCGGGACGGGCGGGGAAGGACGCCCTGATCGCCTTCGCCAACGTCTACCGCGACTACGCCCGCGAGCACCCCGGCCGCTACACCGCCGCCCGGCTCAGGCTCGACCCGGAGGCGGCGGCCGCCAGCGCCGGGGTCAGGCACTCACAGATGACCCGGGCGATTCTGCGCGGCTATGACCTGACCGAACCGGACCAGACGCATGCGGTCCGGCTGCTGGGCAGCGTCTTCCACGGCTACGTCAGCCTCGAGATGGCGGGCGGGTTCAGCCACAGCGCTCCGGACAGCCAGGTGAGCTGGTCTCGGGCCCTGGACGCCCTCGACGCCCTGCTGCGGAACTGGCCCGCGCCCTGACGCGGCGCGCACCGCTCATCGCGCGTATCCCTCACCGCGCATATCGCTCACCGCGCGTATCCCTCATCGCGGGCCCGCGCGATCCATACGTACATCCCTGATCAACAGGCTGGAACGATGCACACCACCGAGCACCACTGGATCACCACGCCCATCACCGACGACATCCTGCGGGGCGCCCTGGACCTGGAGCGCACCGCGCACGGACTGCTGCCGCACCGGCTGCCCGCCTGGGCCCGCGCCCAGTGCACCGATGGGCAGCTGGCCATGGTGGAGGCCCAGCCGTCCGGCGTACGGCTGGCCTTCCGGACCCGGGCCACCGCCGTCGAGCTGGACACGCTGCCCACCAAGCGGGTCTACGCGGGCGCCCCGCCCCGCCCGGACGGCGTCTACGACCTGCTGATCGACGGGCGTCTGACCGCCCAGTCCACGGTGACCGGCGGCAACACCCTGGCCATCGACCTGGCCACCGGGACCGCCGAGAGTCACCCCGGCCCGGCCGGCACCCTCCGCTTCACCGACCTCCCCGACACCGTCAAGGACATCGAGATCTGGCTGCCGCACAACGAGACCACCGAGCTCATCGCCCTGCGCACCGATGCCCCCGTCGAGCCCGTACCGGACCGGGGCCGCAGGGTGTGGCTGCACCACGGCAGTTCGATCAGCCATGGCTCCGACGCCGCGAGCCCCACCGCCATCTGGCCCGCGCTGGCCGCCTCCCTCGGCGGCGTGGAACTGATCAACCTCGGTCTGGGCGGCAGCGCCATGCTCGACCCGTTCACCGCGCGGACGATGCGCGACACCCCCGCCGACCTGATCAGCATCAAGATCGGCATCAATCTGGTCAATGGCGATCTGATGCGGCTGCGCGCCTTCGGCCCGGCGGTGCACGGCTTCCTCGACACCATCCGCGAGGGGCATCCCACCACGCCACTGCTGGTCGTCTCCTCCATCCTGTGCCCCATCCACGAGGACACGCCCGGCCCCGCGTCCTTCGACTTCCAGGCGCTCGGCGCCGGAAAGCTGCGGTTCCTGGCCACCGGCGACCCCGCCGAGCGCGCCGCCGGGAAGCTGACGCTGGGCGTCATCCGGGACGAGCTGTCCCGGATCGTCGAGCAGCGGGCGACCGACGACCCCCACCTCCACTACCTGGACGGCCGCGATCTCTACGGCGAGGCCGACGCCGCCGAACTGCCGCTGCCCGACGAGCTCCACCCGGACGCCGCCACCCACCGCCGTATCGGGGAACGCTTCGCCACGCTGGCCTTCGCCGCCGATGGTCCGTTCGCGGACCACGGCGCCTGACGCCGGGGTCCGTCCGGTACAACGGGAAGGGACGAGGAGGAGCATCGACGCCCGTGCGAGGGAGGGCCGCGATGACGCCCGATGTGTGGGTGCGGGTCAACAGCGCGTCGTTCGGCGGCCGTATGGTGCGCGCCGACATCATCGAGCAGGTCAGATGGGACAGGAAGACACCTCAGCACCTGATCCTGACCCTCCACAGCGGTGAAGAGGTCCGCCAGGACGTACGGGCCGGCGCGCCGGTCGACGACATGGACGACACCGAGGGCCCCGATCTCGCCGAGCGGTTGGTGAGCGCGATCGCGCGGGCCTCGGACCGGCCCGGTGGCCACATGCTGGAGCTGAGGCCCGATGAGGGCACCGGAGGCGTGGGGTGGCTCCGGACACCGCTGGTGGACAAGCCCTGGGCGGGGTGAGCCGGGGTCTTCCCCGGGCGGCCCGCCCCCTGCGCCACCGCGGCGCCAGGCCCTACCCTGGTGGCCGTGCACATCTGCTTTGTATGCAGCGGGAACATCTGCCGGTCACCCTCCGCCGCACTGGTCTTCGCCGAGCATCTGCGCCGGGCGGGACTCGACGGCGCGGTACGGGTCAGCAGCGCCGGTATCGGCCCCTGGCACGCCGGTGAGCCGATCGACGAACGGGCCGGCGAGCTGCTGGCACGGCACGGCTATCCGGTCGAGCATGTCGCGGCCCAGATCGGTGCCGAGCACGCGGATGCCGAGCTGTTCCTGGCGATGGACCGTGGCCACGAGAAGGCGCTGCGCCGGCTGGTCGACGATCCGTCCCGGGTCAGGATGTTGCGGTCCTTCGACCCGGACGCCACCGGCGACCTGGACGTACCCGACCCGTACTACGGCGGTCCAGAAGGGTTCGACGAGGTGCTGGCCATGATCGAAGCCTCGGTGCCCGGCCTGCTGGCCCGGGTGCGCGAGCGCCTCGGTTCATGAGCGCCCGTGCCGAGGCCGGGACGGGCGAGGACCCCGGTGCCGCGGCGGCCCGCCTCACCGGCCGTCCGGCGACCCGGCGGCGGCCGCTGTCCGCCATGCTCACCGAGGTCACCCTCGACGGCGGGCAGACGGTGATGGTCAAACGCGGTGACGATCCTGGTGCGGTGGAGGCCGAGGCGGCGGGGCTGCGCTGGCTGGCCGACGCCGGAACGGTCCGCGTCCCGGCGGTGCACGGCCACGACCGGCACTGGCTGGTCACCGACCAGGTGCCGGTCGGCCGGCCGAGCGCCCGGGCGGCGGCCCGGTTCGGCCGCGACCTGGCCGCCCTGCACGCCGTCGGCGCCCCCTCGTTCGGCGCCCCGCCGCCCGACGGCCCCACGGACGCGTACATCGGTATGGCCCCGATGCGCAATGTCACGGGCACCGACTGGCCGCGCTGGTACGCCGAGCACCGGGTGCTGCCCTATCTGCGGCGCGCCGTCGACGACGGCACGGTGCGCCACGGCGAGGCCGAGGTGATCGAACGCGCATGTGAGCGGCTGCCCGAGCTGACCGGACCGGCCGAGCGGCCCGCCCGGCTGCACGGCGATCTGTGGAACGGCAACGTCCTGTGGGGCGCCGACGGTCAGGCGTGGCTGATCGACCCGGCCGCGCACGGCGGTCACCGGGAGACCGATCTGGCGATGCTCCACCTGTTCGGCTGCCCGCATCTCGACCAGGTGCTGGTCGGCTACCAGGAGGTGGCGCCGCTCGCCGAGGGCTGGGCCGACCGCGTCGGACTGCACCAGCTCTTCCCGCTGCTGGTGCACACCGTGCTGTTCGGCCGCGGCTACGCCGGGCAGGCGGTCACGGTGGCCCGGGCTGCCCTGGCGCGGTGACCTGCTGCAATTCCTCGTACAGCCCTTCCAGGGCGGTGTGGTCGTCGTCCGTGCCGGTGTGCGGGGCGGCGAACCAGCGCGCGTACTCGGCGATCTCCGAGAGGCGCCAGTCGAGCGCGAACAGCTCGCCCATCGCCGGGTCGGGGCGCAGCCGGTCACCCGCACCGGCCGCGAGCAGATCGGCGTAGTCCCGCTCGCGTGGCGCGAGGGCCAGCGACTCCCAGTCGACGAGCTTGAGCCCGCACGCGCCCACGACCTGGTTGTCGTTGTGCGGCTCGCCGTGGGTGGCCACCCATTGGTCCCGGTGGGAGTGGGCGAGGTCCGCGAGTGCGAGGTAGCGGTCCGTCCAGCGGGTGATCGCGGCATCGTGTGCGGCGATCGCGGCCCGCGCCTCCTCCGCCAGCGGGCCGGACGTCCAGGGGCGCGCGGTCCGGGTCCGTAGCTCCCCCGCGAACCCGGGGCCGACCTGGGGAGTCCAGTGCCGCAGACCGGCCGGCGGTGTGGCGGCGTGCAACGTGGCCAGCGCGGCCTCGACCTCGCGGACGTGCCGGGGCCGGCTCGCCTCCTCCTCGGTGGGGCTCCGCCCGTCCAGCCACGGCGTCACGCTGAGCGCACCCGCCTCTGAGCCGACGGTGAACCGGCCGGATGACCGGGCGGGCAACGGCGCGCACACCACGTCCACACCGGCTGCGGCCAGTGCCGCCGCTCCCGCGTAGGCGGCCTCCAGCGTGGCCTCTGTATGCCGCGGCTCCAGCTGGTCCAGCGTCACGAACAGGGTCGTGCCGCCACCGGCCACCCGCCAGTGATGCGCGCCGAAACCCCAGGGCAGATACGCGACCTCGGCGACGTCCGGCAGCCAATGCGCGGCGACGGCCCGCGCGATCGCTTCGTCGCTGATGAAGGAGGGACGGGAGAGCACAGGGCCCAATCCTAGGGAGCGGGCGGCCCATCGTCACCGGAATTTCCGTCGGCCCCGTGCCGCCGCCCCGCGAACGGAAACCGATGCGCCCGGTGGCCCGTCTTGGGGTGCGGAATCACACGGATGGGAAGCCATGGTGGAGCGGGTGGACGGCGGTACGACGGCGCCGATGCGGGCGAGGCGCCGACTGGTGCGGTGGGCCCGGTGGGGAGGCGCGACCGGGGACCCGCGGGGCGGGTCGCCCTGGACGCGGGGGCGGGTGCTCGCCGTACTGGCGGTGCTGACGGCCGGGCTGCTGGTGTTCCACCGGGCCGTGCCCAACTCCCCGGGGCACGTGGGCAGTTTGCTGGAGACGTTCCTGCCGTGGCTCGGCGTGGTGGTCGTGGCGCTGCTCGGCCTGGCACTGCTGCGCCGTTCGGCCCTCGCGCTGGTGTCACTGCTGCTGCCGGTGGCGGCGTGGACGTATCTCTTCGGCGGGCTGTTCCCGCCCGGGGCGGAGCCCGGCCCGCGTGACCTGGTGGTGGTGCAGCACAACGTCAGCGATGAGAACGCCGATCCGGCGGGTACGGCCCGCGCCCTGGCCGACGCCGGGCCCGATCTCATCGCGCTGGAGGAGCTGGTGCCCAGCGCGCTGCCGGTCTACGAGAAGACCCTCGCTCCGGACTATCCGTACCACGCCGTGCGGGGCACCGTCGGACTCTGGTCGAGGCATCCGCTCACCGATGCCCGGCCGTTGGACATCAAACCCCAGGGGATCGCGGAGGGGTGGAATCGCGGGCTGCGGACCACCGTCCACACGCCGCACGGCGCGATCGCGGCGTATGTCGCACACTTGCCGTCGGTGCGCGTCCGGGCGACTGGCCTCGCGTCCTCCTGGCGTGATGAGAGCGCCGGTCTGCTGGGCGCGGCCATCGCCGCCGAGAAGCGCGATCGGGTGGTCCTGCTGGGCGATCTCAACGGCACGGTCGACGACCGTGGGCTGGCCCCGCTGACCTCGCGGATGAACGTGGCGGAGCGGGGCTTCGCCTTCAGCTTCCCCGCGAGTTTCCCGCTGGCCCGGATCGACCAGGTCATGGCCCGCTCGGCAACCGTCGGCCACATCCGCGCCCTGCCCGCCACCGGCAGCGACCACCTGCCGGTCGCCGCCCGGATCGCATGGAGGTGACCTGAGCCCGGTCGGCCACAGGCCCGCCACCACGTCGCGGCGCTCCTGCGGCGCGGCCATCTCCATGCCGAGTCCCTTCCGGCGCGCGACCGCCGCGACGGCACGTCGTCACCACCACGATGGACACCTACAGCGAGGCGTCCGCCTCTCCGGGGCGGACGGCGTCAGAGCGCAGGCCGGCGGCCGGGCGGTCGCCGCGCGTCGTCAGCAGTCCGAGCAGCGCGACGATGACGATCGTCGCGCCGAGGCTGACCCAGCCGAACCCCAGGCCCAGGCCGTCCTGACGGGACGAGGACAGCCAGTCGGTGATCGACGCGCCGAGCGGGCGGGTGACGACGTAGGCCGACCAGAACGCGGCAACGGTGCCCAGCTCCGCCCAGCGGTGTGCGGCGGCCGGGACCGCGATGGCGATGGCGAACACCACGATCGAACCCAGGTACCCCAGGTGCAGCATGTCGGCTGTCAGATCGCCGGCGACGGTGCCGAGGACGAAGGTGATCGTCACCATCGACCAGTAGAAGCGTTCCCGGCGCGGCGTGGTGATGCTGTGCACATCCAGGGTCTTCTCCCGGGCGTACCACCAGACGAAGATGACGGCCAGCATGATCGAGAACCCCACCGTCGTCACCGGGTACGGAAGCCCGACCAGGAAGGTGAGGGCGTCGGCCACCATGGTGCCGAAGACGGCCACCATGGTCACGGCCGACCAGTAGATCCAGAGGTGGTAGCGGTCGCTGCGGAACTGGACGATCAACGCGATCGCCAACGCGGTCGCGCCCGAGCCCAAGGCGAGTCCCGGATTCAGGTGGCCGACAAGGAAATCCGAGAAGGTCTCGCCCATCCCGGTGGTGAGGATCTTGACGACCCAGAACAGGGCCGTGATTTCCGGGACCTTGACGGCGAGCCGTCCCGCGGACGCGGCGGCAGATGTCCGAGCGCCGGGCGCTGCAATACGCATGATGATCCGTTCTCTCTGCTCAGTCGCTGGTAAGAAGGGCACACAGCGAGCGGTGACGTCCACAGGGGGACGGTGGTGTGGCCCGGCCGATACCGAAGACGCGCTCGGCCGTGCGGTGGCGGATCACGTCTGTCGGCCGTCGGGCAACGGACGTGATCCGCTGGAAGGCGACCCGCGGCCGCGGGATCCTTCGGTGTTCGGCTGGGTGGTCGCCCGTCAGCAGACTTTCGTCCACGCGGATCGAGCGCGGGACCCGCCCGAGCGCCTCGCGTCCGGATCACCGATGCCGTTCGGGTCCGGCCAGGGCCGGTCCATCCTCGTCAGCGCGGTCTGGGCCGGGGAGCCGGGGATGGATCCGCTGTTCTGGAACGATCCGTGGAACTCCACTCCCAGGCCGACGACGGCCCCGAGGACGAACAGCCAGCCGACCGTCGTCGTCCGCCATCGTTGAGCGCCGAAGGCGCCCAGCCGGTACAGGAGCGTAGCCATGACTCAATCCCTTTCAGATAGTGGAAGTGACAACAGCGATCCTCACCGGCCCACTTGACGGCCGGCCCCCGCTGCGCTTGACGGTTGTCTGACGGTCCGGCGCGCCCTTCGTGTGCGGTACCGCCCCGACGTCACGAACGCTCCGGCCCCTGGGACCGGAGCGATCCCGGCGTCCGAGGGGGAAGCGCGTGGATCACCCCCGGGGTCCGGCACCGGTCCTCGAAAGAACCCGCGCCGCGCCCGGCATGAGCGCGGCGACAGGACGGAGCGTCGTAGATCCGCGAGCGGTCCGGCGCGGAGTCCAGGGCGGAGTCGACGAGCCGACGACCGGTCCTTCCGGTCGCGCCGACCACCGTGGTGGGGTCCCGGCCCAGCTCGTGACTGAACAACTGTTGGCAAGATGAGTAAACGAGTGTAGGTTATTGCTGTCAAGGCGGCGGAGACCTGCGGGGTGAGCAGCCGTGCTGAGAAGTTCGCGCAGGTCGGTTGCTGATGTCCGTACCGTGGATCGGCGGGCAGGTCCGGTTCCCGCGATCCGCCGGGGTCGACCCCGATCCCGCGTCCGCCCCCGCCTACGATCCGTCAACTGCGCGGCACGCCATTCGACGGGATCGGCAAGCTGCGCCAGCGCTTCGTCGCCGAGGCGACCAAGGAGGTCTCCTGATGGCCCTGCACCGACTCAGCTCGGTCACGATCGGCGTCCCCGACGTGGACGCCACGACCCGGTACTACGAAGAGTTCGGGCTGACCCGCGAGGACGACGGCTGGCTCTCCACCGCCGACGGAGGCCGCCAGCTCCGCCTCGTCGCCTCACCCGCCCGCCAGCTCGTGGCGCTGTCGATAGGCGCGGAGAACCCCGACGACATCGGCGCTATCGAGTCCCGGCTGCGCCGGCTCGACCTGAAGGCGGACGCCTCGGACACGCGCGTCGCCGCCGTCGAGCCGATCACCGGTGTACAGGTCGAGGTGACGGTCACCCCGCGCATCGAGCAACCGGAGGCGCCGGCGACGGCGTACAACGGGCCGGGCCGCACGGACCGCGGCACCGGCCGCGCCCCGGGGATCCTGCGCGAGGGCAGGGTCCGTCCCCGCAAGCTCGGACACGTCGTCATCGGCTCGACGGACCAGGAGGCCAGCCAGCGCTTCTTCGCCGAGGGCATCGGCCTGAAGATCAGCGACGAGGTACCCGGGCTCTCCTCGTTCATGCGCTGCTCGACCGAGCACCACAACATCCTGGTGTCAAGCGCGCCCGTCAACTTCGTCCACCACACCTCGTGGCAGGTCGACGACGTCGACGAGATCGGCCGCGGCGCCACGGCGATGCTGCGGGAGCACCCCGAGCGCCACATCTGGGGTCTGGGACGCCACCACGTCGGCTCGAACTTCTTCTGGTACCTCAAGGACCCGGCCGGCAACTTCTCCGAGTACTACTCCGACATGGACTGCGTCGTCGACGACGCGCTGTGGAAGCCCGAGGTCTGGGAGGCCGCCAAGAGCCTCTTCAGCTGGGGCCCGCCCCCTCCCCCCTCTTTCCTGCAGCCCGAGGACCTCGCCGCGCTGATGGCCGGCGCCCACTCGGCCCGCTGACCTTCACCCACCTGGCTTTGTTCACGTTCAGCGGCTCTGGCTCATCTTCTGGGTGCTGTTGGTGATCTCTAGGTGGGGAGCCTGGGCAGAGCTGCTGGAAGTGGCTGGGTGGTCGAGGCGGCGATGCTGGTGTAATGCCTGGTGGGAAGTGTTCGCTGAGGCGGATGATGTTGGCCCCGGCAGCGGTGGGCACGTGCTGGACGTGCGTTTTCGCCAGGCCGCGGTAACGGCAGTGCCGCAGGCCGTGCGCGTGGACCGTTTCGGAGACGGTGGCCTCGCAGCCCGCGCGGACGGCATAGCGCCGCTGCCAGTTGCTGGTCTTCTGGTCTTTCCGCACCTGCGTCTGGATCTTCTGCTGGGGCTCAGTCAGCAGGAAGATGTGGCGTCCCTTGCCGTCGATGTTGCCGGTGCATTTCAGCCGGTCGTCGCATTCCCGGCATGCCTTGCGGGGAAAGAGGACGGACAGCCGGGGGTGTCCGTCACCCAGGATTGGTGCCGGGGCTGTTCATGGCGCCCTCGACCATCGACCGCCGCCTGGCCGGCGTCGTCGTCACCGGCCGCCGCGAGCACAAGCTGCAACTGGCGGTCGACGTCGCCGAGGAGGCCCCGCGCCCTGCTCAAGGCGAAGGTCAAGGCGATGGAGAAGGCAGGCGAGCAGCGCGGCCGCGGCCAGGCCCCGGCCCTGCTCGTCCGGCACATGGAACGGATCGTCCGCACCCTGCCGGACGACCTGTCCGGCGTACGCGACCTGTCGATGATGACGATGCACTTCGCCATCGCCGGACGCGAGCACGAGGTCGGATGGCTCCGCGAGCGCCACGTCGCCGAGGACCCCGAGGGCCGGGGCCTGATCGTGGACGTGCGGATCAGCAAGAACTACCCCCGCGTGGTCCAGGTGCCGTACGGCTCCCGCGCCCACCTCTGCCCCGTCCGGGCCTGGCGCCGCTGGCGGGAGGCGTCCGGCATCGGCGCCGACCCGGACGGGTTCGCCTACCGGCGGCTGCACTCCCGGCACCACACCGTCATGGACCAGGGCCTCGGCGCCGAGGCCGTGGGCGACGTCATCACCCGGCTCGCGGAGCGCGCCGACCTCGACATCCGGCCCACCGGGCACGGCCCGCGCCGCGGACTGGTCACCGAGTCCTCCCGCGCGGGCAACCCGGACGCCGTGGCGGAGAAGCAGGGCGGATGGGCCAAGGGCTCCAAGGTGATGCGCCGCTACCGCGAGGACGATGACGGGTTCACCGAGAACGCCCTGCACGGCGTGCTGTAGAGCACCCTGCCCGTATGATGATCATGTGACAGCCGTACGCCGCGTCCTGGGCTCCGGCCCCCAGGAGCCACTCGCGGCACCCGCTACGACATCCCCGTACCGCAAGGGCGCCCACGAGGCCGACCTGGACGCCGGACTGCCCACAGTCCAGCTCCCGGACCTGGGCGACCTGCGCAACCGCGGCGTACTCGGAGCACCGGGGAGACGAGAGCAGTGAGTCCCACCCGCCGTACCTTGGGCGCCGGGCCCCGCCCCGACGAGCCGGAGTCGACGCCAGTCGGCGACAGTCGCGAGCGGGCCCGCACAGCTGCTGAGCGGGCCGCCGCCCAGCAGCTCGACCCCTCCGACGCCTCCGACGAGGACCAGATGCAGACGCGACCGCCGGGCCGCCGCCGACTGGGCACCGGGCCCGAACCGGACCAGTCGCTCCCCGACTGACCTACTCGCGTACCCACACATCTCACACAGATCTCACAGACTGTACGGACTGCCCCGGACTGTGAGGCTCCGACCTGGACGTACGCGACTGTCCCAGACCAACTAGACCCTCATGGACGGGTCTTACCACCTGTGCCACGTTGTCCAACACGGTGGTGCCGTCCGCCAGCGCCCCGAGCACGGACAGCGCGGGCAGCGTGTCGGGCACCGCCCGGCAGTCGATCCGGGCGGGGCGCAGCCTGATCCCGTCGTGGCGGACGCGCACCATGCCGGTCGCCGGGTCGGCCGTCATCGGCAGGCCCATCCCGGCGACGATGTTCAGCAGATCCGCATCGGGGTGGTCCACCTGGTCCACGGGGAGCGCGGGCAGCCCCCGGAACAGCACATCGGCCGGGTGCAGCGCCGTCACGGCCAGGCCGAACGCCGCCGCGCCGACGTCGGGAGGCAGCACCACCGTTGCGGGGGTGGGGCATTGGCCGGGCTCGATGTCGAACCGCCGCCCGTTCTCGGAGACATCGACCCGCAGTCCGAACCGCCGCATCATCCGGACCGTCAGATCCACGTAGGAGCGCTCGTTGAACTCGCCCTCCACGGTGATGGTGCTCGGCCCGGTCGCGAACGGCGCCACCATGAGCAATCCGGAAATTCACTGCGAAAGAATGCCCTCGATGCGCGCGTGGCCCCCTTTCGGGCGGCGCGGCCGTACGGAAATCGGCGGGCCGTCGGTGGGCGAATCGAGGTCGATACCGAGATCGGACAGAGCCTGGAGCTGCGGGCCTATCAGACGCCGGGGGAAGGACTTCTGCCCCACGACGGTCACCGGCGCGCTCGCGAGAGAGGCGAGCCCGGTGAGGAAATACAGCGCCGTACCCGCACCGCCCACCGAGACCTGTGATCGCAGCGGACGGTACGGACCCACGTGCACGAGGAAGTCGTCCCCGTCCACCTCGATCCGCGTACCGAGGCCGCGCAGCGCGGTGATGGTGTGCCGGATGTGCTGCGCGTTCGACAGCCCTACGATGCGGCTGGTCCCGGGGGCGAGCGAGGCCAGCATCAGGGCGCGATGCGCGTGGTATTTCGAGGTCGGAACGGCGATCTGCCCCTTGACCTGATCGGATGACCGCTTCACGAGCAGTCGCATCCCACTCCCCCGGTCCACCCATTCACTCGAATCCACCATTGGCGGCGTCGAGGTTCGCGCCAGCCACCGCACAGCGCGCTCGGAAATCCCGAACTGCTTATGCCAGGCATCTCCCCCCCGGGATATAAACCATTGACCCCCAGAAGATGCCGAACCAGACACATCGCCTCCGGGCTCACCTTTCGGTGATGCGGGCGGTCAGACGGGTCAGCAGGGGTACGCAGTCCCGCAGTTGCCGCCGCTCGTCGGGGCTGAGCGTGTCGCGGATGGCGGCGCCCAGCCAGCCGGCGCGCTGGGCGCGCTCCCGCTGGAGGCGGGCGCGGCCGGCGTCGGTGATGTGCAGCAGGCGCTTGCGGCCGTCGCTGGGGTGGGGCTCGGTGCGCACGAGGCCGTCGCCGACCAGTTCCTTGACGGATTTGGCGGCCGACTGGTGGGTCACTCCGCGCCGGTGCGCGAGGTCGGCCGTGGTCTGCGGGCCACCGCGGTCGAGGTGGCCGAGGATGGCGGCCCCTCCGGAGGGCATGGTGTCGGCGGCCCGTACGGCGCGGACGAGTTCGCCGACCGCCTGCCGCAGGTCTTCAGCCAGTGCGTCGTCTTCTTCCATGGCCCCACCCTACCCAGATCATGAAGGCAAGTTGTACAACCATGTTGTACAGTCCATTTGCACAACCTGGTTGTGCAGTTTCAGCCATGGATCAAGGAGACCCACCATGCAGCTCACCAAGTTCGGCCATGCCTGCGTCCGTATCGACAAGGACGGCCACCGCCTCGTCGTGGACCCGGGCGGCCTCACCGAACCGCACGCACTGGACGGCGCGGACGCGGTCCTGGTGACCCACGAACACTTCGACCACTTCTCCGAGGAGGCGCTCCGCAAGGCCGCGGAGAACAACCCGGCCCTGCGCCTCTGGACCAACACCTCCGTCGCCAAGCAGCTGGCCGGCCTCGGCACCCGGGTCACCACCGTCGGCGAGGGCGAGTCCTTCACCGCGGCCGGTTTCGAGGTGAGGGTCTACGGCACGTGGCACGCGCCCATCCACCCCGACATCCCGCCGGTCGGCAACGTCGGGTTCCTCATCGACGACACCCTCTTCCACCCCGGGGACGCGCTCACCGTCCCGGACGCCATCGTCGACACCCTGCTACTGCCCGTGCACGGCCCCTGGTCGACCACCGGACAGCTGATCGACTACGTGCGGGAGGTGGCCCCACGGGACGCCTACGCCATCCACGACGGCGCCCTCAACGACGTCGGCAACGCGATGGTCGGCGGGTTCCTGGGCGCCAACGGCCCCGGCGTCGGAGCCCGCTACCACCAGTTGACCGCGGGCACCTCCGTCGGCCTCCGCTGAGTTCTAGCCCGGCGCTCCCGCAGGCGGCGCGCTGGTGAGCCGTACGCGAAGCTCCATCGGAATGGATCGAGGTTCGGTGTCGCCGTCGGAGGCCATCACGGACTCCAGTTCCTGGGCGGCCAGCCTGCCCAGTTCATCCCGGGCCATCGAGGCCGTGGTAAGGCGGCGTGAACTGGGCAGGTCGTCAACGGAGATGTCGTCGCAGCCGATCACCGACATATCTTCAGGGACCCGCAGACCCGGCTCCTCCAAAGCCGCCATCGCACCGAGCGCCACCAGATCGTTGTACGCGACAACAGCGCTGACACCGCGGCCCCGCACCGCGTCGACCGCGTCGTAGCCATGCCGCGCCGTGTGACCGCAAGGGATGACGGTGACATCGATGCCGAAGGCCGCCGCGGCCTCGAAGGCCCGGATGCGTTCCGCGTTGGCCCAGGACGCTTCGGGGCCGCTCAGATAGGCCACCCGGCGATGGCCGAGCTGGGTGAGATGACCACAGACAAGGGTCATCCCGCCATAGAAGTCGGCAGTGAGGATGTGACGTGGTGACGCTGCTGGTGGGTTTGACCCCTCACCTGACTGACGTCTTGGCTGTCCTGTTTCGGATTTGTCGGCCCGCCGGGTGTCACCACGCACGCGGCCGGACGGGCGTTTGTGACCTTATAGCGCCTCTGTGTGTCAAGCGGCTTGAGCGAGGTGGTTCCGTTGGTCTCGTTTCATGATCCGGTAGACCACGTTGGACAGGCGTCGCTTGAGAGCCCTGCGAGCCTCCGAAGGCGTCTTCCCCTCAGCGATCTTGCGGAGGTAGTAGTCCTGCCCGCGCCCGCCGTCGCGGATCTGGCAGACGGCGATGGTGTGCAGGACCGAGTTCAGCGCGCGGTTGCCGCCGGTGTTGAGCCGGTGGCGGACGTTGTTGCCGCTGGAGGCGTCCAGAGGTGCGCTGCCGGTGTAGCTGGCGAAGTGGTGCTCGGTGGGGAACCGGCTGATGTCCCCCATGTGGCCGAGGACCTTCGCGGCCAGCACGGTGCCCAGGCCCGGCAGGGTGGTCAGCGTGGTGCGGGTCGCAGCGATGGCCTCGCGCATTTCGGCTTCGTTGCCCTTGACGTGCCGGTCCAGTCTGCGCAGGTCGGCCAGCAGGTCACGGGCTATGTCCCGGCGGCAGTTGTCGGTGGCCGTGACCGGCCGGATGCCCTTCATCAAGGCGGCAGCCTTGTCGGCACAGTCGGCCGGCACCTGGCCGACCGGGAGTTCCCTGCTACGATCCGCGGCTACCGCGATCTGCTGGACTGGATGCGCTCACACGGCGAGCTCGTCGCGGTGGGCGTGGAGGGCACCGGCGCCTACGGGGCCGAACTCGCCCGGGTGCTGACCGCCGCCGGCGTCACGGTCATCGACGTCGACCGCCCCGACCGCAAGACGCGGCGGATGAAGGGCAAATCCGATCCGATCGACGCCTACGCCGCCTCGATGGCCGTGCTGTCCGGGCGGGCCACCGGCATTCCCAAGAGCCGGGACGGTCTGGTCGAGACGGTCCGGGTCCTGCGGATCGCGCGCCGCAGCGCCGTCAAGGCCCGCACTCAGGCGATGAACCAGATCCGCGGCCTCCTCGTCTCGGCCCCCGCCATACTGCGTGAACAGGTGACGGTTGCTGGAGAGGGCATCCCTGATACGCACCCTCGCCCGGCTGCGGCCCGGCGACAACCTGTCCCGGCCCCTGGCCGCGACGCGAGCGGCGCTGCGTCGACTGGCCCGCCGCCACCAGGCGCTCGACGAGGAGATCGCCGAGCTGGACGCCGAGATCAGCCCGCTGGTCAAGCAGGCCGCACCCCAACTGCTGGAGTTGTTCGGCGTCGGCCCCGAGACCGCCGGCCAGCTGCTGGCCCCGGCCGGGGACAACCCTGAACGGATGCGTTCGGAAGCCGCGTTCGCGCACCTGGCCGGGGTCGCGCCGATCCCGGCCTCGTCCGGACGCACCCACCGCCACCGCCTCAACCGCGGCGGCGACCGGGCCGCCAACAACGCCCTGCACACCATCGTGCTCACCCGCATGCGCTTCGACGAACGCACCCGCGCCTATGTCGCCGGCCCCGGCTACCCCCCGGGCCGGTCTTGCGACGTCACCTCGGCGGCGGTGAGCAGCGCGTGGACGGCGGTGCGGACCTGGTCGGCGACCGCGTCGGGGGTGGAGGTGTCGAGTTTGCCGTCGAGGTGCAAGAAATGCCAGGCCGTGGACCAGGGCCCACACCGCGGTCGACAGCGCCTCCGGGTCGACACCGGGAAAGGCGCGCCGGACGAGGTCGCAGACGTATGCGGAAATGGCGGCGGTCGCGTCGCCCCGTTCGTCGCCGCTCGGGTCGCAGGGCTCCACGAACATCACCCGGAACAGTGCCGGGTGGTCGAGTGCGAACCGGACGTAGGCGACGGCGACGGCGGCGAGGTCGTCGGGCGTCGGGCGTCGGGCGTCGGGCGTCGGGCGTCGGGCGTCGAGGGTGCGGGATGCGCCGCGGCGAGATACCCGGCGAGTTCGCGATAGCCCTCCGCGGCGACCGCGGAGACGAGCGCCTCGCGGTCCGCGTAGTGGCGGTAGGGGGCCGTGGCGGAGACACCGGCCCGCCGCGCCACCGCCCGCAGCGACAGCCCGGCACTGCCACCCTCCTCCAGCAACTCCCGCGCCGCCCGTACGCACGCGGCCCGCGGATCGCCGTGATGGTACGGGCCATTCGACTTCGGCATAGGTCGGCCTCACGAAAGTTGACGCTGCTCACATTGCCGCCCTGATGTGCCACCACACGGGTGCTGCGGGCGCTCGCCCCGCGGCTGCGGGACGGTGGTCGGCTGATCGTCGTGGCCAGTGCGCTGGGCTCGCTCCGCTATCTCGCCCCGGTGCTGCACAGCCGGTTCGATGACCTGGCGACACTGGACGAGGTGGACCGCGCGGTCGCCGACTGGCGTGACGCGGTGCGGGACGGCAGCGCCTTCAGCGGCCCCTGGCCCGCCTTCGTCGATATCCCCTCGAAGATCGGCCAAGTGGCGGCCGTACGCACACTGGCGAAGCGGCGCCGCGAGGACGACCTGGCGCGCGATGTGCTCATCGCCTCCGTGTGTCCGGGGATGATGAACACCCCCACCTCCCAGGGGTGGTGGGACGTCAGCGACGCACCGACGCCCGACGAGGCCGCCGGGCCGCTGCTGGAGCCGGTGCTCAAGCCGGTGAAGCCCGAGCAGTATGGCGAGAGCTGGTGCGCGAGGGGCAGATCGTGCCCTGGCACCCGGCCGGTGTCTGGCCCCCGGCGCGACCCCCGAGCGGCCGCCTGACATCGAAGCCGAGCTGGACACACCACGCCCGGCCGCGCCACGTCCCACCCGCCCCCCTCCCCCCTCATCTCAACCTCGTGTGACGGACGTCACAGTATGCGGGAGACTTGTCTTCAGGTCATCATATGACCCGATCGCCGCAGGCAGTCGGGGCCGATCGCGCCCCGGACACCACAGCCAGCGCGGCGGCGCTCCCCCAAAGCACAACCCAAGGACGAGGAGGGGCATGAGCGACCAGGACAGGCCGGCGCGGCCGCGCGTGGGCGTGGTGGGGCTCGGGGCCATGGGGCTCGGCATGGCGCGCAGCCTGCGCACGGCGGGCTACGACGTCGGGGTCCACGATCTGCGGCCGGAGGTGGCCGAGGACTTCGCCCGCGACGGCGGAACGGCGTACGCCTCCCCCGGCGACCTGGCGGCCGCGGTGGACGTCGTGGTCAGTGTCGTGGTCAACGCGGCGCAGGTCGAGTCGGTGCTGTTCGGCGCAGACGGGGCCGCCGACCGGCTCCGCCCGGGGGCCGTCTTCGTGATGTGCTCCACGGTCGACCCGGGCTGGTCGGCGGAGCTCGGGGGACGTCTGGCCGAGCGGGGTGCGCTCTACCTGGACGCCCCCATCTCCGGTGGCGCCACGCGTGCGGCGGCCGGTGAGCTGACCATGATGACGTCGGGCCCCGCCGCGGCGTACGCGGTCGCCGACCCGGTGCTCGAGGCCATGAGCGGCACGGTCTACCGCCTGGGCGAGCAGCCCGGTCTCGGCTCGAAGGTCAAGATCGTGAACCAGCTGCTCGCGGGGGTGCACATCGCCGCGGCGGCCGAGGCGATGGCCCTGGGTCTGAAGGCCGGTGTTCCGGCCGAGGCGCTCTACGAGGTCATCACGCACAGCGCGGGCAACTCGTGGATGTTCGAGAACCGGATGGCGCATGTGCTCGCCGGTGATTACACACCGCTCTCCGCGGTCGACATCTTCGTCAAGGACCTCGGGCTCGTCCTCGATTCGGCGAGGCCGGAGAGGTTCCCGCTCCCCCTGGCCGCCACCGCTCACCAGATGTTCCTCCAGGCGTCGGCGTCCGGCCTGGGCTCGGAGGACGACAGCGCGGTCATCAAGATCTTCCCCGGGATCGATCTGCCCCAGCCGGTGGAGGCCTGACATGGGCGTCCGACTCGGCTGCATCGCCGACGACTTCACAGGCGCCACCGACCTGGCCAACAACCTGGTGCGGGCGGGCATGCGCGTGGTCCAGCTGATCGACGTACCGCCGCCCGGCGCCGAACGGCCGGTGGACGCGGACGCCGTGGTCATCGCGCTCAAGTCGCGGACCGTTCCGGCCGCCGACGCCGTCGACGCGTCGCTGCGGGCCCTCGCCTGGCTGCGGTCCGCCGGTGCCGAGCAGATCTACTTCAAGTACTGCTCGACCTTCGACTCGACACCGGCCGGCAATATCGGGCCGGTCACCGAGGCCCTGATGGACGCGCTCGGCACCGACTTCACCATCGCCACGCCCGCGTTTCCCGACAACGGGCGCACGGTCTTCAAGGGGCATCTCTTCGTCGGCGATGTGCTGCTCAGCGAGAGCGGTATGCGCCATCACCCGCTCACCCCGATGACCGACCCCAATCTGGTCTCGGTCCTCGGCGCGCAGACCACCCGAACGGTCGGCCTGATCGACCACACGGTGGTCGGCCGCGATGCCACGGCGGTCCGGGCGCGGATCGACGAACTGTGCGAGCAGGGTGCCGGAGTCGCCATCGTCGACGCCGTCTCCAACGACGACCTGGTGCGCCTCGGCGCGGCGGTCCAGGGGATGCCCCTGGTGACCGCCGGTTCGGGCCTGGCCATCGGGCTGCCCGCGAACTGGGGGTTCACACCGTCCCACGCCGCCGCCGCGCTGCCACCGCCCGGCGGCCACCGGGCCGTCATCTCCGGATCGGTCTCCGCCGCCACCAACCAGCAGGTCCAGGAGTTCCTGCGCACCGGCCGACCGGCGTTCAGCGTGGATCCGCTGCGGGTCGCGGCCGGTGAGGACGTGTCCGGCGAGGCGCTCGCCTTCGCCGAGGGGCGTCTGGCCGACGGGCCCGTCCTCTTCTACTCCACCGAGGCACCCGAGGCGGTCCGCACCGTCCAGACCCGGCTCGGCGCCGCCGAGGCCGGCGAGTTGGTGGAGCGGACCCTGGCCCGGGTGGCCGAGGGCCTGGTGGAGCGCGGTGTGCGTCAACTCGTCGTCGCGGGCGGCGAGACCTCCGGAGCGGTCGTCCGGGCGCTCGGCGTCACCGGACTGCGCATCGGACCGCAGATCGACCCCGGTGTGCCCTGGTGCGCGGCGGCGCTGCCCGGCGGGGACACACTCCACATCACGCTGAAGTCCGGCAATTTCGGTGGCCCCGCGTTCTTCACCGACTCCTTCGCCCTGCTCGACCGGGAGGTCTCATGACCGAGCTCCACGACACCGCCGTGGACGAGGCACGCGACGAGATCGTCCGGGTGGGCACCAGCCTGTTCAACCGGGGCTATGTGCACGCCAGCGCCGGGAACCTCAGCGCCCGGATCGGCGACGGCCATCTGATCACACCCACCGACGCCGCCCTGGGCTTCCTCGAGCGCGACCGCCTCGCGCTGGTCGACGCCCAGGGTGAGCAGCGCGCGGGCGACCGCGCGAGCAAGACCCTGACGCTCCACCGGCGTATCTACGCGGCCGACCCCACGGCCCGGTTCATCATCCACACCCACTCCACCCACCTGGTCGCGCTCACCCTGGCCGGAGTGTGGAGCCAGGACGACGTACTCCCGCCCATCACGCCGTACTTCGTGATGAAGGTGGGGCACGTGCCGCTCATCCCCTACCACCGGCCCGGAGACCCGCGCGTGGCCGACCTGGTGACCGCCCGGATCGCCGACCACCTGGCGAGCCATACGCCGATCAGGGCCGTCCTGCTCGACCGGCTCGGCCCCGTGGTCTGGGGCCCGGACGCGGCCGCCGCCCTCGCCGTCCTCGAAGAACTCGAGGAGACGGCACGCCTCTGGCTCCTGACCGACCGTCGACCGGGGCCTCTCACCACCGACGCGATCGACGAACTGAGGACGACGTTCGGCGCCACGTGGTGACCTGTCACTCCCCCCGTCCCCGTTCCCTCCCAGTTCCCATCCCCCTCCCCGTCCCCGTCCCCGTCCCCGTCCCCGTCCCCGTCCCCGTCCCCGTCGCAGAATCCCTGAGCCGCAGAAGGATTCCGTCATGCCCATGCCCGCAGTGGCGACCGAGACGCCCGCGCTTGCCCGCGAGAACACCGTCTACCGCAAGGTCGTACGCCGCATCGTCCCCTTCCTCGTCCTGTGCTACGTGGCCTCCTACCTGGACCGGGTCAACGTCGGCTTCGCGAAGCTCCAGATGTCCGATGACCTCGGGTTCAGCGATGCGGCGTACGGCCTGGGGGCGGGCCTGTTCTTCATCGGCTACTTCCTCCTGGAAGTGCCCTCGAACCTGATGCTGCAACGCGTCGGAGCCCGCACCTGGATCGCCCGCATCATGATCAGCTGGGGCCTGGTCTCGGCGGCGTTCATGTTCGTCACCAACGAGGTGACGTTCTATGTGCTGAGGTTTCTGCTCGGTGCCGCGGAGGCGGGGTTCTACCCCGGGGTGATCCTCTACTGCACCTACTGGTTCCCCTCGCACCGCCGGGCCCGGGTGATCGCGATGTTCATGTCGGCCATCCCGGTGGCGGGCATCTTCGGCAATCCGCTCTCCGGCTGGATCATGGACGGTTTCCAGGGTGTGAACGGCTGGCAGGGCTGGCAGTGGATGTTCCTGCTGGAGGCGGTCCCCGCGCTCCTCGTCGGTGTCCTCACCCTCTTCTACCTGGACGACGGCGTGCGGGACGCGAAGTGGCTGACCGACGAGGAGAAGGCCGTCGTCGAGCGGGCGGTCGCCGAGGACGGCGCGCACCGGGCGGTGCACGGCCGGGTCCTGGACGCCTTCCGTGAGCCCAGGGTATGGCTGATGTGCCTCATCTACTTCTGCTTCGTGATGGGCCAGTACGCCCTGACCTTCTGGATGCCCACGTTCGTCGAGTCCACCGGCATCGACGGCAACCTCGCGATCGGCGTGCTCAGCGCCGTGCCGTTCCTTGCCGCCCTCGTCGCGATGAACCTGTTCGGCCACTCGGCGGACAAGCGCCGCGAGCGACGCTGGCACCTGGTCGTCCCGAGCCTGATGGGCGCCGTCGGGTTCTCGCTGTCCGCCGTGTGGAACGGGTCGACCGCGCTGTCCCTGACCGCGCTGTCCGTGGCCGCGGCCGGGGTGCTGACCTGCGCTCCGCTGTTCTGGTCGCTCCCCACCGCGTTCCTGGGCGGCACCGCGGCGGCGGCGGGCCTCGCCATCATCAACTCGGTGGGCAACCTGGCCGGTTTCGTCAGCCCCTACATGATCGGCGCGCTCAAGGACGCCACCGGCTCGGCGTCGATCCCGATGTACGTCCTGGCCCTCACTCTGGTCGTGGGCGCCGCTGCCGTGCTCACCACCAAGAAGCAGGTCGTCAACCGCTGACCGGGACGTCCCGGCCCGAACGCAGGAGCCAGCATGCCGAGGTTCGCCGCGAACCTGTCCATGATGTACGCCGAACACGACTTCCTCGACCGCTTCGCCGCCGCGGCGGCGGACGGCTTCGAGGCCGTCGAGTACCTCTTCCCCTACCCGTACGACGCCACCGAGCTGCGCCGCAGGCTCGACGACCACGGTCTGAGGCAGGTGCTCTTCAACGCGCCTCCCGGCGCCTGGGAGTCCGGGGAGCGCGGGATCGCGGCGCTCCCCGGGCGCGAGGCGGAGGTGCGCTCCGGGATCGGCCGGGCCCTGGAGTACGCGGCGGAGCTCGGCTGCCCACGGGTGCATGTGATGGCCGGGCTGGTGGGACCGGGCGATTCGGCCGAGCACCGCGACACGTATCTGGCCAATCTCGCCTGGGCCGCGGAACGGGCCGCCGCGGCGGGCGTCGACATCCTGATCGAGCCGATCAACGGCCGCGACATGCCCGGCTACTTCCTGAACCGGCAGTCCGAAGCGCACACCGTGGTACGGGAGGTGGGAGCCCCGAACCTCAAGGTGCAGCTCGACCTCTACCACTGCCAGATCGTCGAGGGCGACCTCACCACGACCCTGCGCCGTGACCTGCCGACCGGCCGGGTCGGCCATCTTCAGATCGCGGGCGTACCCGATCGCCATGAGCCCGACCGGGGCGAGCTGAACATCCGCCATCTGTTCGGCGTCATCGACGGCCTGGGCTTCGACGGGTGGATCGGCTGTGAGTACATCCCCCGCGCCGGTACGAGCGAGGGGCTCGGCTGGCGCCACGACTACCGAGGAGACAACGCATGAGGATCGTCATCACGGGTGGCTTCGGCTTCCTGGGCCGGCGGGTCGCCGCCGCACTGCTCGCGTCACGGACGTTCCGCGGTGCGCCGATCGACCGGCTGGTGCTCGCCGACCGCGTGGTGCCGCCCGGTTCGGGGGCGGACGACCCCCTCGTGGGCATCGTCCAGGGCGATCTGGCCGACCGTCTTGACGAGGTGTTCGCGGAGCCGGTGGATGTGCTGATCCATCTCGCCGCCGCGGTCTCGGCCGAGTGCGAGGCCGACTTCGACCTCGGTATGAGCGTCAATGTGGACACCACACGCGCGGTGCTGGAGGCCGCGCGGGCCCAGTCGGCCGCCGGCGGGCCGGTGCCGCGGGTGGTGTTCTCCAGCAGCGTCGCCGTCTACGGATCCGACCCCGCGCTGCCGCTGCCGCCGGTCGTCAGCGAGTCCACCCTGCCCACACCGCGGTCGAGCTACGGGATCCAGAAGCTCGTCTGCGAGCAGCTGATCGCGGACTACACCCGCCGCGGCTTCCTGGACGGGCGCGTCGCCCGGCTGATGACCGTGTCGGTACGGCCGGGCAAGCCGAACGCGGCCGCCTCCGGCTTTCTGTCCGGCATCATCCGCGAGCCGCTCGCGGGCCTCCCGGCCATCTGCCCGGTCCACCCCGAGCTGAAGGTGGCGCTGGCCTCGCCACGGCGCACGGTCGAGGGCATCCTCCGCGTCGCGGAGGCGGAGCGCGGTGCCGGGCCGGGCCGGATCGACGGCGGGGTGCCGGTCAACCTTCCCGCGCTCACGGTCTCGGTCGCCGACATGCTGAGCACGCTGCGGCAGGTGGCCGGCGACGCCGTCGCCGACCTGGTGACGGTCGCGCCCGACCCCGATGTCGAGGCCATCGTCGGCTCGTGGCCCGCCGTGTTCGACAACGCGCGCGCCGCAGCGCTCGGGCTGGCCCCCGACCCGGATTTCGCCTCGGTGGTGCGCGCCTACCTCGAAGACCACGCCGACGCGGTGGTGGACGGTGCGCGCTCTTAGGGGTGTCCGACGGATCTCGATGCCTGCGGTGGGCTGTTCCCCTCCCCGCCCCTTCCCGCAACTGGGGCTCCGCCCCAGACCCCGGGTCCAGGGGCGAAGCCCCTGCCACGCGGCGAAGCCCCTGCCACGGGGCGGGGCCGCATGGTCCGCGGGACACCCCGTAGCGGCCGGGGCGACCGGGACGGTGCCGATAAACTGAAGACCATGTTCTCCAAGGTGAGCGGTCCCGTGCGGCTCGCGGATCGGGTCGCGGCCATACTCTCGGAAGAGATCGAGTCCGGACGGCTGGCCGAGGGCGACAAGCTCCCGACCGAAGTGGAGCTGGTCAAGCAGCTGGGCGTCAGCCGGACCGTCGTACGCGAGGCAGTGTCCCGGCTGCGCAACGCGGGCCTGGTCGAACCCCGTCAGGGGCTCGGCGTGTTCGTGATGCCGCGCCGCACCCGGCCCCTGGACCTGGAGGCCGAGACCGCCGAGGACACCAAGTCCAAGGTGCGGCAGATCGTGGAGGTACGCCGCCCCATCGAGGGCGAGGCGGCGTACCTCGCGGCCACCCGGGCCACCCCGGCCAACCTCGCCCGCATGCGTCAGGCCCTGGAGGCCATCGACACGGCGGTGGCGGCCGGTGGCGACGGCGTGGACGAGGATCTCGCCTTCCACCGCTCCGTCGCCGAATCGACCGGGAACGCGGTGATGCTCTCCACGCTGCGCTACCTCGGCGAGGTGCTGCGCGGCGGAATCCGCGTCACGCGTGCGAACGAGGCGCGCCGCGGCGACTTCCTCGAAGCGGTCCGGCAGGAGCACCACGCCATCCTGGCCGCCATCGAGGCCCGTGACGCCGAGGCGGCCCGCGACGCCGCGCTGCTCCACCTGAGGCACGCGGCGTCCCGGCTCCAGGACGCGGACGAGGGGTTCTGGACCGAGGCCGAGAACCTCGAGGTGGATCTCGACGCCGCGCCCTGAGGCGCGATGGACGGCGCGGGTCGCTCAGCGGACGGGCGGCGCGGGTCGCTCAGCGGCTCGGGGGTGGCGCGGGTCGCTCAGCGGTGCGGGGTGGCACGGTGTCCCCGGTGGCTGCCTCGGCCGCCGCGTCGGCGAAGCGGCGGGCCAGGTGCGCGAAGGCCCCCTTGAGCTCGGGCGGCCCGATGACCTCGATGTCGGCGTCGAACCTGCCGATGGTGGCGGCCAGTCCGGGCCATGACCACGCGCCCAGGACGAGCCGGCAGCGGTCCGGGCCGAGTTCCTCGACGACCCCGTCCCGGGTGTAGGTGGACACGACGGAGGCGGGCAGGTCGAGGATGACCTCTCCTCGGCACGGCCAGCCACCCAAGCCGTCGGAACCCTGGAACCGGCTCGCGACGAAGGCGGCCACATCCCCTCCGGGCACATCGCGCGGGGTGAAGCGCGGCCCCGTGGGGGTGCGCGGGGTGATCCGGTCGACGCGGAAGGTGCGCCAGTCGTCGCGGTCGAGGTCCCAGGCGACGAGATACCAGCGCCCACCCCGGCTGACGAGGTGGTGTGGCTCCGCACGGCGCGGCGGCGTGACGGCGGGGTCGGCGTCGGAGGCATCCGGTGCGGACACGGGGGCGTAAGTGAAGCGCAGCACCTCGCGGGCGCGGACGGCCGCGCCGAGGGTCATGAGCACCCGCGGGCCGACCTGCGGATTCGGTCGGGTATCCGCGCCTTCCACCGCGGTGACCTGGAGGGCGTCGACGCGATGGCGCAGCCGCGCGGGCATCACCTGCCGGACGGTGCTCAGCGCACGCGCCGCCGCTTCCTCGATCCCCGCCCCGGTGGCGGTGGCGGTCTGAAGCGCCACGGCGAGGGCCACGGCCTGGTCGTCGTCGAAGAGCAGCGGCGGCAGATCCGACCCGGCGCCGAGCCGATAGCCCCCGTCGGGGCCCTTGGCGGCCACGATGGGATAGCCGAGCTCGCGCAGGCGGTCGACATCGCGGCGCACGGTGCGCGGGCTGACGTCCAGCCGCTCGGCCAGCAGCTGCCCCGGCCAGTCCCGGCGCGCCTGGAGCAGGGAGAGCAGTGACAGCAGTCGCGCTGATGTCTTCGGCATACCACCGATTCTGCCCGGAGAAGCGGCCACACCCTGTCCGCTACCCCTGCGACGGTAGTCCTCGTCAGACGACGAGAACGACCGAAGGACCCGATCACTGTGACCGCCGCCACCACTCCCGCCACCACTCCCGCCACCACTCTCGACGGCGAGCGGGCCGACCTGCTCGCCGAACTCGCCGCCGCGCGATCCGCCCTGACCAGGACGGTGCGCGAGCTCGGCGACGAGCAGGCCGGCGAACGCCCGACGGTCAGCGCGCTGTGCCTGGGCGGGCTGATCAAGCATGTCGCGGCCATCGAGGAGGGCTGGCTGCGCTTCGTCCTCGAAGGCCCGTCAGCGCTGCGTTACGACCTGCCCGACGGTGTCACCTGGGCCGACCTCGCGGCCGGTACCGCACGGGAGATCCCGCAGTGGGCGATCGACAACCAGAACAACTTCCAGATGCTGCCCGGTGAGACGCTGGCCGGTGTCCTCCGGCGCTACGAGGAGGTCGCCGCCCGGAGCGAGGAGATCATCACCGCCGTCCCCGACCTGTCGGCGACGCACCCGCTGCCCGAGGCGCCCTGGAACGAGCCGGGCGCGGCGCACAGCGTGCGCCGGGTGCTGATGCACGTCATCGCCGAGACCGCCCAGCACGCCGGGCACGCGGACATCATCCGCGAGTCGCTCGACGGGCAGAAGTCCGGCTGACCGCCCGACCGGATCTCCTCGGAGCCGTGCCGGTGACGCCCGTCACCGGCACGGCTCCGGACCCCAACAGCCAAGGAACCGAAGGGAACGGCGCGACTGTGAAGACGCGTGAGCCGGGGCGGACCGGTATCCGGGTCAGCCCCTACTGCCTGAGCACGATGATGTTCGGCCAGGCGGGCAACCCCGATCACGACGACTGTGTCCGGATCATCCACCGGGCGCTGGACTCGGGGACCAACTTCATCGACACCGCCGATGTGTCCTACACCCCGCCATCCGTCCAACTCCCGTCGCTACGGCGGCGATCGGCCGACGAGCGCGCCGCGGTGGCGCGATGACCGTTCTCGACCGCCAGGCGCTGGGCCGGGCGACACTCGCCCGGCAGTTGCTGCTCGATCGGGCCGATATGCCGGTCCACGACGCCGTCGCGCATCTGTGTGGCATGCAGGCGCAGGAACCGCAGGAGCCGTTCACCGGGCTCTGGTCACGGCTGCGCGCGTTCGACCCGGGCGTCCTCTCGGACCTGCTGACCGGTCGGAGCGTGGTGCGGACCCACCTCATGCGCCGTACCGTCCACCTCGTCACCGCCGATGACATCGTGGCCTGGCGCGCCCGCCACGACGCCATGCTGCGCCAGCGGGTACTCGGGACCTACCGTCGCGAGCTGGAGGGGGTGGACCTCGACGAACTCGCCGCCGCGGGCCGGGCGGTGATGGCCGACGGCGAGCCCCGCTCGATGGCCGAGCTGGTGCGGGCGCTGGCCGACCGCTGGCCCGCCCCGGCACCGCGGGCACTGGGCGAGATGCTGATCGCCGCCCTCGTCCCGGTGGCGCAGGCGCCGCCACGCGGGCTGTGGCGCTCCCGGGGAGGTGTGCGTAACGTCCTGCTCTCCTCCTGGCTGGGCCGACCGGTGGACGCGCCCGCCTCCGACGGCGCCGACCCGGTCGGGCAGGCGCTGGTACGGCGCTATCTGGCCGCCTTCGGCCCCGCGTCCTCGGCCGATCTGCGCGGCTGGTGCGGCCTCGCCGGGCTCCCGGCCGCGGTGGCCGCGATACGGGAGGAGCTGGTCACCTTCCGCGATGAACGCGGCCGGGAGCTGCTCGACCTCCCCGACGCGCCACGTCCCGACCCCGACACCCCCGCGCCGGTGCGGTTCCTGCCCGCGTTCGACAACGCGATCCTCGGGTACCACGACCGCGGCCGGATCATCGACGACGCCCACCGCGGCCTGTCGGTCGCCGGGGAGCGCGTGGTGCTGGTGGACGGCCGTGTCGCCGCGACCTGGAGGGTGGACGACGCCACCGTGGTCGTCACCCCGCTGGGCCGCCTCTCCTCGGCCGACCGCACGGCCGTCGGAGAGGAGGGCCGGGAACTGGCGTCGTTCCTCTCCGACGGCGAAAGCCACCGCGTGCGCGTCGCCACGTCGCCGGACTGAGCGATGCGCACGGGCCGCCTGCGTCAAGGAGCGGGGTCCTGCTGGCGCAGGGGTGCGGTCCGGTCGCCGGGCGCGGGCTCGGCAGCCGGTACGGAACGGCCACGGGGGCGGGCGAAGTGACGCATCATCGGCACCTCGACACCGCGCCACAGCAGCAGCGACACCGCCACGCAGAAGGCCGACACCACCACGGACAACAGCGCGGCGGTCACCGTGTCGAACGTCCGCCGGTCCAGCAGCACCCGGATCTCGTACAGCAGCGGGAAGTGCACCATGTACAGCGCGAACGACGCCTCGCCCAGCAGCACCGGCCCACGGCGCCCGAGCAGGCTCTCCCGCCCTTCGACATCGCGGGTGGCGATGGCCGGGATGAGGGCGGCCATCGGCAGACAGGTCGCGGCTCCCCACAGGTACTCCTCGGGCAGCTCCGTCCGCGCCGCGAAGACCCCCGCCAGGGCGAGCAGCGGCCACCGCGGACGCAGCGTGGGCCAGCGGTCGAGCTGGACCGCCCGGGCGAGCACCAGTCCGAGGACGAACTCCAGCAGCCGCACCGGCGGGAAGAAGTAGATCAGCCACCAGCGCTCCGTCGACAGCGGTGACCAGCTCCCGGGAGCCGCCTCGTCGGTGACGGCCATCGCCACCAGCGGCATCGTCACCACCAGCGCCGCCACCAGGGCGATCACCGGCCAGAGCAGCCGTGCCGGGAGGGCGCGCACCGGCCGGATCAGCAGGGGGAAGAGGAGGTAGAAGAACGCCTCGCAGGAGATGGACCAGGTCACCGGGTTGACGCTGCTGAAATCGGCCATGTCGGGGACCCAGGCGTGCACCAGCAGCAGATTCCGGACCGCCTCCCCCGGCCCCGGGTCCGGCACCGGAAGCAACGCGGCGGTGCCCGTCGCCATGAGCAGGCCCAGCATCAGCGACCAGGTCACCACATGGTTGGGGAAGATCTTCACCAGCCGGCGGCGCCAGAACCGGACGGCGGTGTCGGCCGGGGAGGCGTTCCACGCCAGTACGAAACCGCTGAGCAGGAAGAACGAGGAGACCGCCGCCGCGCTCGCCATGGACGAGGCGTCGGCGGCCTCATAGACCCCCTGGTCCTCGAAGAATCTGCCCAGCGTCAGCACATGGCCCGCCAACACCACACCGGCCAGCAGAAAGCGAAGCCCCGTCAACGACGGCAGCCGATCGCCCCGCGACAACACACCGGCCAAAGGAGACCCCTCTCCATACGAAGCAGGCAAAGCACCCACGAGCCTGCCCGTCGCACCGCCCCGGCCCCAATAGCGCCCCTACGGGAACATCCAGGCGAACAGCACCACCCGCGGAGGGGCGTGTCAGCGCGCGCCCGGGAGCACGGGCGAGAGCCGGTAGGCATTCTCGTGGGTGATCACATGACCGGCGGTGGGCGGCGGGAAGTGGGTGCCGAGCAGGAGGGTGCCCGTGTCGGCGAGGGCGCCGAAGAGCTTGTGGCGGGTGGCCTCGGACTGCTCGGGGGCGATGTCGACGCATGAGCCGATGGCGGGGTGGGCGAGCTGGACGGGGTGGTGGACGCAGTCGCCCGTGATCAGCGCCCGCTCGTCGCGGCTGTCGAGCTGAAGGGCGATATGGCCGGGGGTGTGCCCGGGCGTGGGGATCAGCCGCAGTCCGGGGAGGACCTCGGTGCCCTCGTCCGGGACGTCGACCAGATCGAGCCGTCCCGCGTCCTCGACCGGAATCACGGAGTCGAGGAACATCTGGGTGCGCGGCTCGTCCATGTCGTAGGCCGCCCAGAACTCCCGCTCGGCGCGGGAGGTGAGGTAGCGCGCGTGCGGAAAGGTGGGCACCCATGCGCCGTCCACCTCATGGGTGTTCCAGCCGACGTGGTCGGTGTGCAGATGGGTGAGGATCACCAGGTCGATGGATTCCCGGGGGAACCCGGCGGCGGCCAGGCGCTCCAGGTAGTCGGTCCGCAGATCGTGCCAGGCCGGGTTGGCCCGCGTCTTGCCGTTGCCGATGCCGGTGTCGACCAGGACCCGCGCCCCGCCCACCTCGAAGGCGAAGCTGTGGCTGGCGATGCGCAGGGTGCCGTCCTGGTCGGCGAAGTCGGGGCGCAGCCAGTCCTGCCGCGAGACCACGTCCGTGGTGGCGTCGGGCAGCAGCCATGGCCCGGTCTGCGGCGGCAGGAGCACCTCGTCGACGCGGTGGACGGCGATGTCGCCCACGGTCCAGAAGGGGATGTCGATGGCCTGGGGTGTATGCATGGTCCGCTCTTCCTAAACGCAATCCGTTTGCCTTAAGTCACCGTAGGCCCTACAGTCGACTAACGCAAACAGTTAGCTTTTGCCTCGATCTCGCTGAGGGAGACACCTTGTCCGCCGCTGAACTCACCCCTCCGGAGGCGGCCCGCTGGGCCGCACGCGCCGGGCTTCCGCTGCCGGCCGAGCGCCACGCCGCCGCGGCGGCCACCGCCAACCACATCCACGCCGTCGTCGCCGTGCTGCGCGAGCTGGACTTCGGCGACACCCCGCCCGCCCCCGCCTACCGCGCGGGAGAGGAGCAGCGCGATGCGGCCGCATGAGCTGTCCCTCACCGCGGCCGCCGAGGCGATCCGGGCCCGGCGGCTGTCCCCCGTCGAGCTGGTGGACTCCGTCCTGGACCGCGTCGAGCGGCTGGAACCCCGGCTGAACGCCTACGCCACGGTGACGGCTGAGCGGGCGCGCCGGGCCGCGCGCGAGGCCGCGGACGAAGCCGCGGCCGGCCGCCTCCGCGGCCCGCTGCACGGCATCCCGATGGGCCTGAAGGACCTGATCGACGTCGCGGGCGTGGCCACCACCGCGAGCTCCCGGGTCCGCGCCGACCACCGCGCCCAGGCGGACAGCACGGTCGCCGCCCGGCTGAGCGCGTCCGGCGCGGTCCTGGTCGGCAAGACCCACACCCATGAGTTCGCGTACGGGCTGACCACCCCGCAGACCCACAACGCCTGGGACACCGGCCGGGTCGCGGGCGGCTCCAGCGGCGGATCCGCCGTGGCCGTCGCCGCGGGCACCGCGGCCTTCGCCCTGGGCACCGACACCGGCGGATCCATCCGCGTCCCCGCCGCGCTCAACGGGGTCGTCGGCCTCAAGCCGACGTACGGCCTCGTCCCCCGCCACGGCGTCACCTCCCTTTCGTGGTCGCTGGACCACGTCGGCCCGCTCACCCGCACCGTCGAGGACCAGGCCCTGGTCCTGGCGGTCCTGGCCGGGCACGACCCCCGCGACCCCGCGTCCCTGGACGTGCCCGCACGGGACTACCGGCCGGGCGCGGCCGAGGACCTGACGGGACTGCGCGTCGGCGTGCCGCGCAACTACTACTTCGAGCACGTCGACACGGAGGTGGAGGCCGCGGTCCGGCGGGCCGTCGAGCGGCTCGAGGCCCTGGGCGCCCGCCTCGTCGAGGTCGAGATCCCCATGACCCGCTACATCCAGGCCACGCAGTGGGGCCTGATGGTGCCGGAGGCCACCGCGTACCACGAGCGCACCCTGCGCACGGCGCCGGAGCTGTACCAGGCGGATGTGCGCATCCTGCTGGAGGCGGGTGAACTGATGCCCGCCGGGGACTATCTGCGCGCCCAGCGCTCCCGCACCCTGATGCGGCGGGAGTGGGCGCGCATGCTGGAGGACGTCGATGTGATCGCCGCCCCGACGGTCCCGGCCACCGCGGTGAAGGCCGGTCAGGAGACGATCACCTGGCCGGACGGCACCGTCGAGGCCGTCTCCGACGCCTATGTGCGCCTCTCGGCCCCCGCCAACCTCACCGGGCTGCCGTCGCTGTCCGTCCCGGTCGGCCACGACACGGCGGGCCTGCCGATCGGCATGCAGTTGCTCGGGCGGCCGCTCGGGGAGGGTGTGCTGCTGCGGGTCGGTCACGCCTACGAGCGGACGCGGCCCGCACTCGAGCCGGCGCGGCCCGCACTCGAGCCGGCGCCCACGGCCTGACGCGTCCACTGAGCGGCCCCGGGACGCACCGCCTCCCCAGAAGCAACAGATTTGCTTTAAGGTGGGATGAATGAGCAGGCAGATGGTGCGCCCCGGGGGGCGCAGCGCCCGGGTCCAGGCATCGGTGCACACCGCCGTGCGCGAACTGGAGGCGGAGGTGGGCCGCGACGGTCTCACGGTGCCGCTGATCGCCCAGCGCGCGGGCGTCACCCCCTCCACGATCTACCGCCGCTGGGGAGACCTCAGCCAACTGCTGTCGGATGTCGCGGTCGAGCGTCTGCGGCCCGAGACCACGCCCCAGGACCACGGCGGTCTGGAGTCCGATCTGACGGCCTGGGCCGAGCAGTTCCTCGACGAGATGGCCTCCCCGGCCGGGCGTGCCTACATCCGCGACGCCCTGCTCGGCGACCCGGACGGCAGCAACGCCGGCCAGTGCTCGGCCTACGCCGCCGACCAGGTCGATGTCATCCTGACCCGCGCGGCCGAACGCGGGGAGGACACCCCCGGCGTCGAGACGGTCGTCGACCACATCGTGGCGCCCTTGATGTACCGCATCCTCTTCCGCCCCGCCGGGCTCGACGCCGCGCATGCCCGCGGACTCGTGGCGGAGCTGCTCGAAGGGCACGCCACCGAGACATGAGACCGGCTGGTGGGCGCCGGGTGAGTCAGCCGCGCGGGGCCGGAGTGCGCAGGAAGTCCGAGAGCGCCTCCAGCAGCCGGTCCACGTCCTCGGCACTGGTGTAGGGGGCCAGGCCGATACGCAGCCCACCGGTGTCGCCCAGGCCCAGCCTGCGGGATGCCTCCACCGCGTAGAACGAACCGGAGGGGGCGTCGACGCCACGGCCGGCGAGGTAGCGGTAGGCGTCGGTGGTGTCGCGGCCGTCGATGGTCAGCAGCACGGTCGGGGTGCGGTCCACAGCACGGGAGTGGATGGTGAGCGGGTCCATTGCGGCCAGCCCCTCGTCGATGCGCCCGCGCAGCGTGGCCTCGTGCTCCTCGAGGGCCGCGAACGACGATGCCAGCCGGTCCCTGCGGCTTCCTTCCGCGCCGGGGTCCAGGGTGGCGAGGAAGTCGACGGCGGCGCGGGTGCCGGCGAGGAATTCATAGGGCAGGGTGCCGAATTCGAAGCGCTCGGGGACGGCGTTCGTCGACGGGAGCAGCTTGTCCGGGGTCAGGGTCTCCAGGAGCTCGGGGTCGGCTGCCAGCACGCCGAGGTGGGGGCCGAGGAACTTGTAGGGGGAGCAGACGAAGAAGTCCGCTCCGAGCCGCCGGATGTCGACATGGGCGTGGGCGGCGTAGTGCACGCCGTCGACGTGGAGCAGCGCCCCGGCCGCGTGCACCCGCCGGGAGATCTCCGGGATGTCCGGGCGGGTGCCGATCAGGTTCGAGGCGGCGGTGACCGCGACCAGCCGGGTGCGGTCGCCGAGCTGGGCGCTGATGTCATCGGGGGTCAGCTCGCCGGTGGCGGGGTCGAAGTCGGCCCAGCGCACGGTGGCCCCGGCGGCCTCGGCGGCCTGGACCCACGGGCGGATGTTGGAGTCGTGGTCCAGCCGGGACACCACCACCTCGTCGCCCGGCGACCAGGTCTTGGCGAGGGTGCGGGAGAAGTCGTAGATGAGGGCGGTGGCGCTGCGCCCGAAGACGATCCCGGCCGGGTCGGCGCCGAGCAGATCGGCCATGGCCCCCCGGGCCGACTGGACCAGGGCCTCGGCGTTGCGCTCCCCCGCGGTGAGGTGGCCGCGGTTGGCCAGGGGGTTGGCCAGCGCGTCGGAGATGGACTCGATGACGGGGAGCGGGGTCTGGGTGCCTCCCGGGCCGTCGAAGTGGGCCGACCCGGCCTTCAGCGCGGGGAACTGTGCGCGGATGGCGGTGATGTCGTATGTCACGAGCGGCTCCTTGCAGAGTGCCTTGGCGAGCGGGTGACCAGGGCGATCTTAGGCGGGCCCGGGTGCGGAACGGCAGGGGGCGAGGACGGCCGCCGCGCCGGGGACACGAGGGCCGCCGCGCCGGGGACATGAGGGCCGCCGCGCCGGGAAGAGGTGTCCGGCGCCCGGACGGCAACCCTGATTGAATCTGTACGTAGCAGGATGAATCACCATCCTCTTCCGCCGCGCAGGACCGGACGCAGAAGGCGGTGGCGCCGACGTGAGCAGCGACTCTCCTCCCCCGCCCGAGCGGCCGGGAGGCCGGGGCGTACGCCCTCGGCGTGGGGTGGCGGGCGGACCGGCGGGGCGGGCCTCGCGGGCGGTGGCGCGGGCCCGCCGCTCCGGCTCCGCGGCCCTGACGGCGGCGGTGCGCCGGGCGGGGGACGAGAACGGACGGGTCCATCCCGGGCTGCGGCTGACCGCCGCGTACACATGGCGTCTGATGGTCATCGGGGTGGCCGTCTATCTGGCGTTCACGGTGCTGGGGCGGTTCGAGCTCGTCGCGATCGCGGTGTTCCTGGCGCTGGTGGCCACCGCGTTGCTGCGCCCGCTGGCCGATCTGCTGGCGCGGGTGTGTCCCAGGCCGCTGGCGGTGGCGCTGGCGGTGTTCGGCACGCTGTTCGCGGTGTTGGGGCTGCTGGCGCTGGTGGGGAACGCGGCGGCCGCGGAGGCGGGTCGGCTGGTGGGTGAGCTGCGCGGCGGGATCGGCCGGATCGAGCGGTGGCTGGAGGGGCCGCCGTTCCATGTGCGGCACGGGGTGCTGTCGGGGACCCACGACAAGGTCACCGCCTTTGTGTCACGGCATCGCGCGACGCTGATCAGCAGGGCGCTCAGCAGCGCCGGGCGGGTCGTGGAGGCGGGCACGGCACTGTTCCTGGCCCTGTTCTGTTCGATCTTCTTCATCCATTCCGGCGACCGGATGTGGCAGTGGTTCCGGGGCCAGCTCCCCGAGCGCGCCCGCTCCCCGTGGGAGCGTGCGGCGCGGGCGGCGTGGACCACCTTCGCCGGGTACACCCGGGGCATCATCGTCGTGGCCGCCTCCAACGCGGCCCTGGTCGGCATCGCGTTGTTCCTGCTGCGGGTGCCGCTGGCCCTGCCGCTGACGCTGCTGGTCTTCTTCGCGACGTTCGTCCCGCTGATCGGTTCGCCGATCGCGCTGGCGGTGGCGACGGTGGTGGCCCTGGCCGGGCGGGGTCCGGCCATCGCGGCCGTGGTGCTGTTGCTGATCGTGGCGGTCGGTCAGTTCGAGGGCCATGTGCTGCATCCGCTGGTGATGAGCTGGGCGGTGCGGCTCCATCCGGTGGTGGTGGCGATTTCGGTCATCGCCGGGAGCATCGTGGCGGGGGTGGTCGGGGCGGTGGTGGCCGTGCCCATGGTGTCCGTCGCCTGGTCGGTGACGCGGGCGCTGCGCGGGCGGCCGCCCGGCGAGGCCTGACCGGCGCCGTGGCCGGAACACCCGTACGCCGGAGGCCGGAACACGCCGCTATAAATTGCATCTCAGATTCGTATTATCGTAATCTGCCGCAATGCGGCTGACGAAGTCAACGGACCTGGCGCTCCGCACGATCATGCGGCTGGCGGTCACCGGCGCCGAGCCCTGCACCGCCCGGCAGGTCGCCGAGGAGATGCAGGTGCCGTACAGCCATCTGGCCAAGGTCGCGGCCCGGCTACAACACCTGGGTCTGATCGAGACACGGCGCGGACGGGGCGGCGGGCTGACGCTCACCACGACCGGGCGCACCGCCTCGGTCGGCCAGCTGGTCCGGGAGCTCGAGGGGGTCGGCGATGTCGTCGACTGCGAGGGGGATGTGCCGTGTCCGCTGCGGCAGGGCTGCCGGCTGCGGATGGCGCTGCGCCGGGCGCAGGAGGCGTTCCTCGCCTCGCTCGACCCCCTCACGGTCGACGATCTGGTGGCGTCCCCGACCGGCCCGGTACTGCTGGGGCTGGTCGGGCGCGCACCCGGACTGTCCCCATGAGGCCGCCGTCCGCGTCACGGACCCCGGATCCCATCCCACCGAGCCGTGCTGACACGGAGGTCACCATGCCCGGTTCACCCATGCCGTTGAATACGAATCTGAGATACCAGTTAGGCCCGCTCATGCTCTCCCAGAAGTCCGCCGAGACCGTCCGCGCCACGCTTCCCACCGTTGGTGAGGCCATCGGCACCATCACCGAGCTGTTCTACCGGAAGCTCTTCACGGCCCACCCCGAACTGCTGAGGAACATGTTCAACCGGGCCAACCAGGCCGCGGGCACCCAACGGCAGGCCCTCGCGGGCGCGATCGCCGCGTTCGCCACCGCCCTGGTGGAGCGGCCGGGCACCCGCCCCGACGCCCTGCTGAGCCGGATCGCCCACAAGCACGCCTCGCTCGGGGTGAGCGCCGCGCAGTATCCGGTGGTGCACCGTCATCTGTCCGCCGCCATCGCGGAGGTGCTCGGCGACGCGGCCACCGAGGAGGTGGCCGCCGCCTGGGACGAGGTGTACTGGCTGATGGCCAACGCCCTGATCGAGATCGAGCGGCGGCTGTACGCGGAGCAGGGCGTGCTGGCCGGCGGGACCTGGCGGCAGTGGGAGGTGGTCGAGCGGGTCCGGGAGACCGCGGATGTGGCCACCTTCCGGATCCGTCCGGCGGACGGCCGCCCCGCCCCGGCGTTCACGGCGGGCCAGTATGTCTCGGTGCAGGTGGAACTGGCCGACGAAGCGCGGCAGATCCGCCAGTACAGCCTGACCAACGCCCCCGGCGCCACCGTGCGCTCCTTCTCCGTCAAGCGCGAGGCCGCGGGCGAGGGCCCGGCCGGTGAGGTCTCCGGCCACCTCCACGACCACATCCACGAGGGCGACGAGCTCACCGTCTCCGCGCCCTACGGCGATGTCGTGCTCGACGGCACGGACACACCGCTGCTGCTCGCCTCCGCCGGGATCGGCTGCACCCCGATGGTGGCCATGCTGGAGGAGCTGACGGCCCGCGGGCACCAGGCCCCGGTCATCGCCGTCCACGCCGACCGCTCCGCCGCCGACCACGCCCTGCGCGAAGACCAGGAGCGGCTGGTCACCAAGCTGGCGCGGGGCACCGCCCATACGTGGTACGAGCGGCCCGAGGGCCACTGGCCGGCCGAGCGCACCGGCCGCGTCGACCTGTCCGGCATCGAGATCCCGGACGGCGTGCAGGCGTATCTGTGCGGGCCGATGCCCTTCATGCGGTCGGTGCGGACCCAGTTGCTGGAGCGGGGTGTGCACCCCTCCGCGATCCACTACGAGGTCTTCGGCCCCGATCTGTGGCTGACGCGGGACCACGGCGAGGACCACTGACGCTCACCGCGCCCGTCCGCCCGATGTTGGCCGGATGAACTCGAATGGCCCAGGGGCCGGTCGCTTTTGCCGGGGGGAACGTGGGACCGTACGGACACGGGTTCTGCCCATTCCCTACGCAACCGTACGGAATGGTCCGTCCGGTACCCCCACATCGACGAGGAACCATGGATCGCGAAAAGATCACTCTCAGCGGCGCTCAGGAGACCTTGCTCGCCACGCTGTACGGCAGGGCGGTGGACAGCCGTTCACCCGACTCCATCCTGCACGACCACGCGGCCCGGGAGGCCGTGGAGCGCGTGGCCTACGACTTCGGCAAAACGGGGATGACGGACACGACGGCGGTCGGCATCGCCCTGCGGGCGAAACAGCTCGACGACTGGGCCTTGGAGTTCCTGGCCGAGCATCAGAAGGCGACCGTGCTCCATCTCGCGTGCGGTCTCGACACCCGGGTGCAGCGCCTCGACCCGCCGTCGTCGGTGCGCTGGCTCGACGTCGACTACCCCGAGGTGATCGATCTGCGCCGGCGGCTGCTGCCCGAGCCGTCGGGGAACTACGAGATGGTCGGCGCCTCGGTGACCGATGAGGCATGGCTGCGCGAGGTGCCGGACGACCGGCCCGCCGTGGTCGTCGCCGAGGGGCTGACGATGTATCTGCGCAAGGAGGAGGGCAAGCGGCTGATCCAGCGGATCACCGAGCGGTTCCCCAGCGGCCAGCTGCTCTTCGATGTCTACGGGCCGCTGGGCATCCGGCTCCAGAAGATGGTCCCCGCGGTGCGCAACGCGGGCGCCACTCTCCACTGGGGCCTGGACGACCCCCATGAGGTCGAGACCTGGCACCCGGGGCTGACCTGCCTCGACGCGGTGCGCAGCGTGGACATGCCGGGGGTGGAGAAGATGCCGGCCTCCGGCCGGATGAGCATGCGGGTGATGGCGCATCTGCCCGGTTTCCGGAATGTGGGCCGGATCCTGCGCTACCGCTTCTAGCGGCTCCGGCCCGGCGCCGGGTTGGTCCCGGGGCCGGGCCGAGCGGCCAGGTCACCGCTATTTGATGCCCACCAGCATGGAGTAGCCGTCCGTCAGCGGTTCGATCCGGCTGCCGCTGAACCCCGTGTCCGCCAGCCAGGCACGGCCGCCGGCGGCCGGGTACTCGAAGCCGGACCGGGTCTCGATGAGCATGTTCAGGCTGGCCAGCAGACCGAAGGTGTTCTCCTTACGGTCGTCGTCGATGATGGCGTCGTAGGCGAGGACCGCTCCCCCGTCGGGCAGCGCGTCATACGCCTCCTTCAGCAGCAGCCGCTTCTCCTCCAGGCCCCAGCCGTGCAGGATCTGGCCCAGCACGATCACATCGGCGCGGGGCAGGTCATCGGTGAAGAAGTCGCCACCGTGGAAGGTGAGCCGGTCCTCCAGGCCGAAGGACGCCACGTATTTCTCGAAGACGGGCCGCACCCGGGGCAGCGCGAAGACACCGCCGCTCATATGGGGGTGGCGCTGGGCCACCGCCACCGGGACGCAGCCCACCGCTCCGCCGACGTCCAGCACGGTCCGGCAGTCGGCCCAGGGGAACCGCTCGGCTATCACCATCGCCTTGCCCATGCTGAGCCCGGTCATTCCGTGCAGGAATCGCTCGAGGCCCTCCTGGTCGTGGTAGATGGCGTCGAATACGTCGCCGCCGTGCTTGTGCTCGTTCTGCGGTTTCCCGGTGTGCAGCGCCTCGGTGAGCGACCCCCAGAAGGGATACAGCCGGCTGTTGGCCATCTCCAGGATGCCGCCCGCGTAGGTGGCCTTGCTGCGGTCGAGAAAGGTGTCGGCGGACGGGCTGTTGCGGTACACGCCCTCGGAGCGCTCCAGGAATCCGAGGGCCACCAGCGCGTCGAGGAAGTCGGCGGCGCCGCGCGGGTGCAGTCCGAGCGCCTCGGCCAGGTCACCGCCGGTGCGGGGGGCTTCGGCGCCGGACGGCCGCTACGGAAGTGACGGACCCTTGACGCTCCGTGTGACAGCGCTTTCTCTTCGACGAATGACATCCGGACGACGATCCGTCAGACGCGGCCGACGGCCGCTCGGCCTTCTCGTGGCCGCCGCTCTCGGCGCGGCCACACTGGTCGCGCACCCCGCCGCCGCGCACACCGCACAGACCACGCGGACCGCTGCCCGTCCCCGCCACCGACCCCACCGCGCGCACGGGCGACCCGCTGCTGGTGAACCCCGAGGTGTCCGGGCCGTACGGCACGGCCGACAGTGGACCGCGGCTGGGCACCGCGCTGGGCTTCGCTCCCCGCCCGGACTCACCGCTGATCGGCACCGGCACCGTCGTCCCGGACAACGGTGGCCGTGACTACCGTGGCGCCCCGCTCTACCGCGGCCGCCCCGATATCGGCGCCGTCGAGGGGCCGCCGGGCGGCCGCGCTTGACCTTGTCGCAGCGGCAGGGTTTCTACTGGCCACATGCGCATCGGAGAAATCGCCGCGCTCGTCGGAGTCACCTCCCGGACCGTGCGGCACTACCACCACATCGGTCTGCTGCCCGAGCCCCGGCGGCGCGCCAACGGATACCGGGTCTACACCCTCCGGGACGCCGTTCTGCTGGCCCGGATCCGGCGGCTGACCGAGCTCGGGCTCTCCCTGGACGAGGTGCGGGACGTCCTCGCCGACGACGCCGGGCGTGAGCTGGCCGAGGTGCTGGGCGAGCTGGACACCGATCTCGCCCGCCAGGAACACGAGATCCAGCAGCGCCGCAAGGTGCTGGCGGCGCTGCTGGACGGCCCGCTCACACCGGACGCGCCGCTCTCCCCCGCGCTCATCGAGCTCCTGAAGGTGGCGCCCGCCACCTCCTCGCCGACCGCCGCCAAGGACCGCGAGCACCTGATGCTGCTCGAGGGGATGATCGGCGGGGACGCGGTGTACACGGCGCTGCGGCCGCTGGCCGAGGACCCCGCCGTGCTCCCGCTGTACGAGCGGCTGGACGAACTGGAGGGGGCCGCGGCGGACGATCCCCGGATCGCGCCGCTGGCCGAGGAGCTGTCCGCCGCCGTGCCCGACGAGGTGCTGGCGGCCATCCCGGACGGCGGCCCGACGGCGACCGGCTTCGAGCAGGCACTGCTCGACGACTACTCGCCCGCCCAGGCCGCGGTGGTGCGCCGGGTGATGGAGCAGCTGACCGGCCGATTGGGCAGGAGGGCGTCATGAGCCGGGTCCCGCTGGTCGCGCGCCGACTCCTCATGCACGAGGCCCGGGCCCTGCACAGCCTCGGACCGTGGGTGCTGCGCCGCCGCCACCAGGTCCCCGAGGGCGCGCTGGCCGTCCCCTACACCGGACCCCAGACGGCCATGATGTACGGGATGATCTTCGTGTCGGTCATCGAGACCGTCGGGCTGGCACTGATCATCCCTTGGCCGGTCGTGCACGCCATCACGCTCGTCATCGATGTGTACGGGGTGGTGCTGGTCCTCGCCCTGCACGCGGCCTGTGTGGTCCGGCCGCATGTCGTGGGGTCCGACGGCTCGCTGCGCATCCGCTACGGCGCACTGTTCGACCTGCGGATTCCGGCCGCCACCATCGCCGCCGCCCGGGTCGACCGGCGCTATCCGGACGCACGGCTGGTGCGGCTGGGCCCGGACGGGGTGCTCGACCTCGCGGTGGGCAGCCAGACCACGGTGACGGTGGAGCTGACGGAGCCGGTGACCTTCGTACGGCCCCTCGGGCGCCAAGGCGTCGCCCATACGCTCCGGTTCCACGCGGACGACCCCCGGGAAGCGGTCGCCGCGCTCACCCGCGCCCGGAGGGAGGCGGCGCCGGACCCGTCAGCGGCGCCGCAGTGACGGGTCGAGCAGCGCGGGCGGAGTGTCGTGCTTCTCATGCGCGGCGAGGTCGGTGCCGGGGGCCACGATCGCGTCGATCGCGTCGAGCACATCGGCGGAGAGCACGGTGTCGGCGGCGGCGAGCTGCGTGCGCAGATGGTCCAGTGTGCGGGGACCGATGAGCGCGCTGGTCACGGCGGGATGCGCGGTGACGAATCCGAGCGCGAGCTGGATCATGGTCAGTCCGGCCTCGTCGGCGACCTCGGCCAGCCGCTCGACGGCATCGAGCCGGGCCCGGTTGGAGGGGAGGGTGACGTCGAAGCGCTCCGGCATCATTGCCGAGCGGCTGGTGGTGATGGCCCGGCCCGCACGGATGGCGCCCGACAGCCAGCCCGAGGCCAGTGGGCTCCACACCAGCACGCCGAGTCCGTATTCCTCGGTGACGGGCAGTACGTCGCGCTCGATTCCCCGCTGGAGGATCGAGTAGCTGGGCTGTTCGGTGACATAGCGGCTCAGGCGGTGCTCGCGGGCGGCCCACTGGGCCTGTACGACGCGGTAGGCGGGGAAGGTCGAGGAGCCGAAGTAGCGGATCTTCCCCGCGCGCTGGAGGTCGGTGAGCGCCGACAGCGTCTCCTCGTCGCTGGTGGCCGGGTCCCATCGGTGGATCTGGTAGAGATCGACATGGTCGACGCCAAGACGGCGCAGGCTGTTGTCCAGCTCGGTGACCAGCCAGCGGCGTGAGCTGCCACGGTGGTTGGGCTCGTCGCCCATGGGCATCCCCGCCTTCGTGGCCAGCACGATGTCGTCGCGGCGGCCGGCTATGGCCTTGCCGACCATCTCCTCCGACTCGCCGGCGCTGTACATGTCGGCGGTGTCGATGAGGTTGATCCCGGCCTCGAGAGCGGCGTCGACGAGAGCGGTGGCCTCGTCCTGGGTGGTGCGCCCGATCCTGCCGAAGTTCATCGCGCCGAGCGCGAGGGAGCTGACCTGCACACCGGTGCGGCCCAAGGTGCGGTACTGCATGACCGTGTTCCTCCACTGCGGGGAAGCGTGGTGGCATTGCGCGACGGCAATGCGCGGTTTGGTTGCCGGGCCCCCGCTCTGGCATCATAAGCAAACGGAACCTGGCTCCGGTAAAGATACGGAACGCTGTTCCGTATGGCAAGTCCGGCAGTGGAGGGAGTGCGCGGTGAACGACGGCGACAAGGGCGCGGGGCCCTCGGCCCGGTCCAAGCGGGCGGACGCCCGGCGCAATCAGGAGGCCCTGCTCGACGCGGCCGCCTCGGTCTTCGTCACCTCGGGCGTGGAAGCTCCGGTACGCGACATCGCGGCCAAGGCCGGTGTCGGGGTGGGCACGATCTACCGCCACTTCCCGACGCGGGCGGATCTGATCATCGCCGTCTACCGGCACCAGGTCGAGGCCTGCGCCGAGGCCGGTCCGGCCCTGCTGGCGAGCAGCGAGACGCCGCATGCCGCGCTGGGCCAGTGGATCAATCTCTTTGTCGACTTCCTGGTCACCAAGCACGGCCTCGCCGCCGTGCTGCGGTCCGACAACGCGGGCTTCGACACGCTGCACTCGTACTTCATCGACCGCCTCCTGCCCGTGTGCACCCAATTGCTCGACGCCGCGGCCGAAGCCGGAGAGATCCGGTCCGATCTGAAGGCGCTCGAGCTCATGCGCGGCGTCGGGAACCTCTGCATCGGCGCCGAGCACGACCCCGGCTATGACGCACGCCGACTGGTCGCCCTCCTCATCGCGGGACTGCGCCAACCGCACTGACGGCGCCGATTTCCGAATACGTATTTCTGAGTACGTACCTGAGTATCCGGACGGATGCGGGGCCGATTCGCATCCGCCCATTCTTGTCCGCATGAGTGAGACACCGGTCAAGCAGCAGAGCACGGCCGCGTTCTACGGTCAGGCGATCGCCTCCTTCGCCGTCGCCATGGCCGCCACCGCCATCGGCATCTTCCAGCTGAGCGCCAACGCCTGGGTGCGCGGCTTCCTCGCCATCTCCGTGCTCTACCTGGTGACCTCCGCTTTCACCCTGGCCAAGGTGATCCGGGACCGGCAGGAGGCCGGGCAGATCGTCAGCCGGGTCGATCAGGCGCGGGTGGAGAAGCTGCTCGCGAACCACGATCCCTTCGAGAAGCTGTAGACCCCACGATTCCTTCGGGAAGGTGTGGACCTGCCGCGCGCCGCCCGGCGCTACTCGTCGATGACGAGCCCCTTGGCCTCGAGCACCGCCGCCAGCCGACTGACCTCGATCACGCTCTTCCCCGCGCGGTAGTCGGCGATGTACCCGTCTTCCGCGTCGACGCGGGCCCGGGACTTGGCCATGACCTCCTTCAGGTCTTCGCGAGAACTTCGGCGGGGTCATCAGCGAAGCGATCATGACCGGCCGGATGGACATGGCCTTCATCTCAGGAGCTGGTCGACGTCGGCCTGCTGCTGCCCAGCCGTATTCACACCATCCGCCAGGTGGTGGAAGCCGCGTTCCAACAGGCGTCGCTCCAGCCCCGGGTAATCGGTGAGCCGCCTCGCGTTCAGCCACCCGTGGGCGGTCCGCTGGTGCCCCGTACCGTCAGCTTGGGGTCCAGCACCGCCTCTCTCGGTTCCGGCACCGTGTTCTCCAGCCGCTCCACGGCGAACCGCACCGCGTACTCGGCCATGAGCACCGCGTCCTGGCGGACCGTGGTCAGGCCGATCGGCATCAGATGGGAGAGGTGGCTGTCGTCGTAGCCCACGACCGACAGATCGCGCGGAACCTCGACACCCGCGTGCGCCAGGGTCATCAACAGCCCCATCGCGCAACGGTCGTTGCCCGCGAGGACCGCCGTCGGCAGGGGCCGGCCGTGATCGCGCTCGGCCAGCAGCAGCCGTCCCGCGTCGATGCCCGACTGCTCGGTGTGCTCACCCGGGATCACCCGTAGCTCCGGCTCCAGGCCATGGCGGCGCATCGCGGCCCGGTAGGCGCGGCGGCGCTCGGCCGAGCCCGGTCCGCGGCCGCCGTCGATGTGCACGATCCCGCGGTGGCCCAGTTCGACGAGGTGCTCCATGGCCTGCCGTACGCCCTTGCCCTCGGCCGTGTGCACGCTGTCGACGCGGGCGTGGGGGACCCGGCGGCCGACGGAGACGGCGACCGTGCGGTGTCCCAGTGCGTCGACGTCCGCGGGCTGGGCGTCGGGGCCGAGCAGGATCACCGCCTCGCAGCGGTGGCCGAGCAGCGCCTCGACGGCCTTGGCCTCGCCACGCCCCTGAGCGGTCGCGGAGAGCAGGACGTCATAGCCGAGCCGCTCGGCCTCGGGGTAGATGGCCTCGACGAGGTCGGCGTGGAAGGGCTGACGCACGGTGAACATCACGCCGAGCGTGCGGCTGCGGCCACGGGCCAGCAGCCGGGCCGCGCTGTCGGGCCGGTAGCCGATCTCGTCGGCGACGCGCAGCACCCGGTCACGGGTCTGCGGGCTCGCCCCCGGCTGATCGCGGAAGACGATCGAGACCAGGGCCCGGGACACGCCCGCCTTCTCGGCGACGTCCGCCATGGTGGGCCGCTGCCTGCCCGATGTTTCCACCCGTGATCACCTTCCGACGCGGCCCAACCTTACGGTCAGTCGCGAAATCCCCCGGCAACAAGCTATTGACATGACATTCGGACAGCGGCCATCGTACTCGACTAGAGCGCGCTAGTAGAGCGCGCCAGCCAGCCCCGTCCCCGATCCGTGATGACCCCGTCCTCCCCCTCCGCAGAAGGACAACGCCATGGCAACGGCGCCATCCCCTCTCCGCACCACCACGGGCAATCTGTGCCTGGGCTCCGCCCCCGACTCCTGGGGCGTCTGGTTCCCCGAGGACGAGCACCAGGTGGCGTACACCCGCTTCCTCGACGAGCTGGCCGCGGCCGGCTACCAGTGGCTGGAGCTCGGCCCGTACGGCTACCTGCCCACCGACCCGCGGCGGCTGAAGGCCGAGCTCGACGCGCGCGGTCTGCGGGTCTGCGGCGGCACCGCGTTCGGGGCGCTGCACCGCCCCGACGCCTGGGACGAGACGCTCGCCCACGTGCGTAAGGTGGCCGAGCTGACCGCCGTCGCGGGGGCACGCCGACCGGCTGGGCAAGCTCCTGCTGGACGAGTACGACATACGACTGCCCATCGCCGTCAGCACCCGTGAGCACCTGGCCGGCTGCGGCGAAGGACGTGCCGGCCTGGTCAGGCTGCCGGACCCGGCGGCCGTCGGGACGGCGTCCACGTCGGGGTTCCGCGAGTGGATCGCCTCGGTCGCGGCGGGCGCCGAACCCACCGGCCCGTCGTCCTGGGACGGCTACGCCGCCACCGTCATCACCGATGCCGCCGTCGAGTCCCTGGAGTCGGGCGGCCAGATGATCACCGTCGACATGAAGCCCCGACCCGCATGCTACGGAGCCACCTCGTGAAGATCGCCCTCGACCCCTATATGCTCCGCGCGCTGCCGCTCGACGAGATGGTGCGCACGGTCGCCGAACTCGGCTACGAATACATCGAGCTGTCCCCGCGCGACGACTTCATGCCGTTCTTCCTCCACCCGAGGGCGGACGACGAGCGCGTCGCGGAGCTGAAGCGGGCCCTGCGCACGCACGGTGTCCAGCTCTCCTCCGTGCTGCCGCTGTACACGTGGTCCTCGCCCGACGAGACCGAGCGGCAGACCGCCGTCCGTTACTGGAAGCGGATGATCGAGATCACCGCCGACCTCGAGTGTCCGCTGATGAACTCGGAGTTCAACGGCCGCCCCGAGCGCGCCGCCGAGAGCGAGGCCGCCTTCTGGCGCTCGCTGGAGGAGCTGCTGCCGCTCTTCGAACGCGAGGGCATCGCCCTCAACCTGGAGGCCCACCCGGACGACTTCTGCGAGGAGAACACCCCCGCGGTCGACCTGGTCCGCGCCATCAACAAGCCGTGGGTGAACTACCTCTACTGCGCTCCGCACACCTTCCACCTCTCCGGCGCCGAACCGACGGCGGACATCGCGGCGATGATGGCTTACGCGGGCGACAAGCTCCAGCATGTGCACATCGCGGACTCCTTCAACCACAAGGGCTCCTCCGGGCTGCGCTACATCCTCAACCCGCCCCGGACCCCGGCCCGTATCCATCAGCACCTGGACATCGGCCAGGGCGAGGTCGACTGGGACACCTTCTTCGGCACCCTCCGCGAGCTGAACTTCGACGGTGTCGCCACTTCCTGCGTCTTCGCCTGGGAGGAACGGGCGCGGGAGTCCTCCGCCTTCATGCTGAACCGCATCCGCAAGGAGCTCGCGGCGTAAGACACGGCGGCCGGGCGCAAGAACTCCGTCAAAGGTGGCGAGAGCGGCGTAAGAGGAGCGTCAGGGTGCGCTCCTTTCGCCCTGCGCCCGGCCTAGCGTGCCCGTATGGAAGGGCTGATGGACCGGCCCGCCCGGACGCCCGGTGGCCGCCGTCGGCGTGCGGACGCGCGGTGGGCGGTGTGGCTCGCGCTGGCGTTCGCCGGAGCGACGACGGTGCTCGACTGGGCCTCGGGCGGGCTCACCGTGGCGCGGGCCGATCTGTGGGCCCTGCTCGCGGTGGCGGTGTTCGCCGTGCTGCGGCCACCGCGGGTGACGGCGGGCGGCGGCCGGCTGACGGTACGGGGGCCCGTACGCGTCCGCCGGGTGCGCACCGACGCCCTGGCCGGGGTGTGGCGGGACGGCCGGATCGCCACTCGTCTGCGCCTGTGCGACGCCTACGGCCACCGGGTGACGCTCGACCTGGGCGTCCTGATCGCGGATCCGCTGCTGTGGCACGAGCTGGACACCGGTGCCCGGCGCTCCCTCGAGGCGGGCACGTTGCGGCACGGTACGGAGATCCTGCGGCTGCTCGGCCGGGATCTCGACGACACGGCCACCCGGGGCATCCTCGGCGCCTCCGGCCTGGAGTAGGCGGGCGGGTCAGCCGCGCAGCGCCCGCAGATGCGCGCTGCGGACATCCGCGGTCTGACCCTGCACCACCAGGAACAGGCCCTCCCGGGCCAGCCGCTGGGCGGGGCTGCCGAGGCCGAAGGCCCTGCCGCCGCCCGCCACGATCGCCGCGGTGGTGGCGGCGCGCAGCACGGCGTAGGCCCGGGTCTTCACCGCGAGCCGGTCCGCCAGGCGCTCGCCCGGGGGAACCTCGTCCACCAGCGCGTACGCCTCCCGGCGCACCTCGCGCAGCCGCTCGCCCAGCACCTGCGCCGTCTCCTTCGCCTCCGCGTCCCCGGCGGCCTCCAGCAGCTCCAGGGCCGCGCCGGCCACGCCGAACACGGCGGGGTTGGGGTTGGTGTTCTTCGGCCGGTCCGCGACCGCCCACTCCTCGTAGGGACGGCTCCAGACCACCGCCTCCTCGGGCACCACCAGGCCGTCCAGCTCCAGGCCGACCGTGCGGGTGCCGGTCAGCGCGGCGAGCTCGAGCGGCGGCGTGGGCCGCAGCCCGGGCTGCTCACGGGCGTCCGCGAAGGCGAACAGCGCCTCGCCGTCGTCGGTGACCCCGGCGAGCAGCATCACATCGTTCAGGCCCCAGCCGGTGTACCACGGCACCCGACCGTCGAAGCGCCTGCCACCCGGGACCCGGGTGACCCGCACCGGTGTGCGGGGGAAGGCCCGCAGATGCGAGAAGGCGATACCGGACAGCAGCGTGCCGTCGCACAGCGGCCGCAGCAGCCGCTCGCGCGCCGGTGAGCCGGAGGCGGCGAGCATCCTGACCGGGCTGTGGTGCTGGGCCTGGACGAAGTAGGTGGAGCAGCACGCCCCCGCGAGGATTTCGGCGATCTCGCGGGCCACCGCGTCCGGCGCCCGCGTCCCGCCGTACGCCGCCGGGCCACTCACCCCGAGCACCCCGGACCTCTTGACCTCGGCGATCGCGGCCGGGGAGACGCCCTCGCGGTCGGCGGCCTCGGCGCCGGGCGCCAGCACCTCACGGGCGAGGCGCCGGGCCGCCTCGATCAGCGTCGTGGCAGGGGCGGTCATGACGGCTCCCGGTCGAGAGCGAGGTCCACGGCCCTCTTCACCCCGGTCCGCGTCCGTTCCCGTGTTCCCGTCCGGCTTCGCGCTCACGAGCCCGCAGCCTACCTCGTTGCGGTCACCGCTCCACCGATGGAAGAACGAGGGCGCACCCTCGTCGTGGGGCTGCTGGTCTTCGGGGCGGCGGGCCTCGGATCCGGCCAAGTCCGAGGAGGTGGGGCGGCCGGGATCACAGCGGGACGCGGAGTGAGGACCGGCCCTTCCGCCAGGTGTCCAGAACCTCATCGGCGAAGCGGTCTTCCAGGAACACGGTGGCATCGACACCGAACGCCACGTCCGCGGCGAGCCCGGGTTCGCGCTTCAGGAGGTCGTCGATCACGCCATGGCGTACGACCTGCTCGTGTACGGCGTCGGCCTCCACGTGCTCGGTGTAGAAGAACACCGCCGCCTCGCCCGCGCCCAGCCGTCGCAGTGCCTGGGCCAGCCGGTCGGAGGCGGGCGAGGAGGTGATCTCGACGGTGGCGAAGTGCCCCACCAGGGCGCCGCGCAGCGCTCTGTGCAGGCCCAGCAGCGACATCATGTTGACCACCGCCAGCATCCACGCCGACGTGGCGTCCAGATAGTGGTTGTACGCCGGGTCCAGACCCAGATCGGCCATCAGATCGGCGAACAGCTCCGCGTGCACCCGGTCCCCGTGCCCGGCCCCGAACTCGTCGTACTCCACGGCCGCCATCGCCGCCTTGGCCCGGCCCCGCAGCCGTGGCAGGACCCATACATGCGGGTCGGCCTCCTTGAGCTGGTAGAGCGACCGATGCGCGATGTACTCACGCAGCTGCCACAGCTCGCCCTCGTCCCGGAGGAAGTGCGACACGCCCGTGCCATCGGCGGGCTCCACCAGCAGCCCGGACACGGCGGCGTCCGGGGCGTCGTGCGTGGTGGCGTCGGAGCGCAGCGCGTCCAGGAAGCGCCGCTCGAGCGCCTGCCGCATCCGGAGCAGCTCAGGGTCCCACTCCCATGCGTCGTCCACACCGGAGAAGCCCTGGTAGTGGAGTTCGTAACACATGTAGAGCGCGAGCTGCGGATCGTCGCCGTACGGATCGGCTTCCCGGAGCGACCGGCCGTCGGGCAGCGTCGCCCCGCCGGGCTCGCGTACGAGGGCGTCGACGAGCGCGCCGGACACCTCTCCCCGTGCCGTGGGCAGGGGCATCGGCCGGGTCGTCGTCGCGGGATGCGTTTCGCTCACCGTTCGTTCTGCTCCGTCCGCCGCTGTCGTGGTGGGCCTCGGCTTCGCCTTCGTGGGCCGGGTTCCCCATACCACCTGCCGCAATCGCGGCGTGGACGACGCCACCGGACCATGCCACCCACTCGGCCCACGCCTCGCCTCGGTGGGTGCCCCATGGTCGCGGACCCGGTTGCCATGGGATTTCACGGGTACTTCGCACTGATCCATTGATGTCGCCGGGCGCCGGGGAAGTCGTCCGGTGAGCGTGCGCCCACTATGCGCAGGCCGTCGCTGATGAAGATCCTCGCAGTGCTGTACCCGGGAGAACGGGCGGAGGAAGAACACCCGGAGGTGCTCGCCACGGCGGAGAACGTCCTGGGCCTGCGCCCCTTCCTGGCGGAACAGGGGCACGAGATCGTCGGTACCTCCGACACCGGCGAGGAGGCCGACGCCCAGCTCGCCGACGCCGAGGTGCTCATCACCACGCCCTTCTGGCCCCTCTACCTCGATGAGAAGCGCATGGAGCGGGCCAGGAAGCTCAAGCTGGTCATCACCGCCGGTGTCGGTTCCGACCACATCGACATGGAGGCGGCCGGGCGGCACGGCATCCGGGTCACCGAGGTGACCGAGAGCAACGTGGTCAGTGTGGCCGAGCACAACGTGATGCAGATCCTCGCCCTGGTGCGCAATCTGATCCCCGGGTACCAGCAGGCCGTGGCGGGCCGCTGGGACGTGGCGGAGGTCTCCCGCGACGCACACGACCTGGAGGGCAAGACCGTCGGGCTGGTCGGACTCGGCGCGATCGGCGCCCGTACCGCGCTGCGCCTCAAGGGGTTCGACGTACGGATGCTGTACTACGCCAACCACCGGCGCTCCCCAGCCGAGGAGACCACACTGGGCGTCACGTACGCGCGGCTGGACGCCCTCGTCGCCGAGTCCGATGTGATCTGCCTGGCGCTGCCGCTGATGGCGGGCAGCAAGGCGCTCTTCGACCGTGAGCGGCTGAACGCCATGAAACCCGGCAGCTGGCTGGTGAACACCGCCCGTGGCGCGACCGTGGACACCGACGCCCTGGTGGCGGCGCTGGAGAGCGGCCACCTGGCCGGGTACGCGGGCGACACGTGGTATCCCGAGCCCGCCCCGGCCGACCACCCGTGGCGGACCATGCCCCGGCATGCGATGACCATCCACTGCTCGGGCATGACGATCGAGGCGCAGAAGCGCATCGCCGCCGGTGTCGAGGAGATCCTCCGCGCTCACCTCGGGGACCAGCCGCTCCCCTCCGACTACGTCCTGGTCGACCCCACCTCGAGCTGACCTGTGCCCGTACATCGGTCGGCGCCCGGGCGTCGGTCGGCTCGGCGCCCGGGTGTCAGTCGGCTCGGCGCCCGGGTGTCAGTCGGCTCCGGTCCCTTCGACCAGGACCCGGATGGTGTCCAGCCCGGCGTCGGCCGCGTCGGGGAGGTTCATCCCGGCCTTCAGCCCGGAGCGCAGATAGTCCAGGACCGGCTGGGTCAGCACCTCGCCGGGCAGCACGGCCGGTATACCCGGCGGATAGGGAGTGATCATCTCGGCCGCCACCCGTCCGGACGCACGGGCCACGGGCACGTCCTCCACCGCGCCGAAGTAGGCGTCCCGCGGCAGACAGGACTGCTCCATCCGCAACTCGTCCGGCGTCGGTACGGCCACCTCGGGAGCGGGCCGCAGATCCTCCGCGTGGCCGGCCAGTTCGCGCAGCGCCGTCAGCAGCGCACCGGTCGTCGAGGGGTCGTCGGCGTGGGTGAGCTGGGTGCTGATCCGCCGGTGGTCGGCCAGATGGGCGTTGACGTCGTGCTGTCCCCGGAGCCAGTCGGCCGCCCGGTAGCCACTCACCCCGAGTCCGGTGAGGTCGATGACGACCGGAAACGGATCGAAGTCACTGCCCAGACCCGGGCCCACGTAGTCCGCGGGCCCGTCCACATGCAGTCCGTCGATGGCCGCGATCTCGTCGCGCACCGCATGTGCCCGGCGCAGCGCCGCGCCGAGCAGTTTCTCGCCGTGCAGCACCATCTGCCGACGCCACCCGTCCATTCCCGCGTAGAGGAGGACGGACGGACTCGTGGTGCCGAGCAGATCGGCGCGGGACTTCAGGACGGCCGGCTCGATCAGGTCGCCCTGGAGGTGGAACACCGAGCCCTGCTCCAGACCGCTGCCCATCTTGTGGATGCTGGTCACGCAGACATCGGCACCCGCGTCCATGGCCCAGCTCGGCAGCTGGGAGCAGAACGGCAGATGCGCTCCCCACGCCTCGTCGACGATCAGCGGGCGGCCACGCCGATGGCAGACCTCGGCGATCCCCTCCAGGTCGGCGCAGGATCCGTACGGAGTGGGGCTGGTCACCAGGGCGCCCCTGGCCTCCGGGTGCTCGTCGAATGCCCGCTCGAAGGACGCGGCCGACGGCGGATGCGCTATATGGCGGGCACCGTCCCATTCGGGGTCCACCCAGATCGGCCGGACACCGGAGATGATCAGGCCGGAGGCCACCGATTTATGCGCGTCCCGGCCCACCAGCAGCGTCTCGTGGGGGCCGGCCACCGCCAGCATCGCCGCCTTGACGGAGAGCGAGCTGCCGCAGGTCGAGAAGAAGGTGTGCTCGGCGCGCACCGCATCCGCCATCAGCTCCTCCGCGCGCTCCAGCACACGACCTGACCCCAGCCGGTCGTCAAGGCCACCGAAGGCCAGGAGGTCGGCGCGGAACACCTCGTCCCCCAGGACCTTGACGACCTCCGGGTCGGCGCCCCTGCCCTGCTTGTGCCCGGGCGGAGTGAACGGAAGGGCCCCACGCTCGTGGTAGCGAGCCAGGGCCTCCAGAATCGGAGCCTGCGTGTGATCCATGGCGGACGAGTCCCCCTCCACCTGCGGAGAAAACCGTTGCTCAGCGCTGCTTGCGCGAGCGGTGGAAAAGCCACGCCGCGGGTACGAACCAGCAGATCACGAACCAGAGCAGGGCCGCGGCCGCCAGCCAGAACGCGGTGACATCGGCCACGACGACACGCAGGATGAGCAGCAGCGCCGACGCCACTGTGCACAGCAACAGCACCAGCCCGGCCACGGTGAAACGGGAGGCCCAGTCCACCGTTTCCGGCTTCAGCCGGCGTCCGGTGACGATGCGGTGCAAGGAGACGGGTGCGATCAACGCGCCGGTGGCCGCCGCCCCCAGAAGGACGGTCACGACGTAGATGGCCCGGTCCACCTGGCCCAGGTCGTGGAAGCGCGGGGTGAAGGCGACCGTGAGCAGGAACGCGAACAGAATCTGCACGCCCGTCTGCGTCACCCTCACCTCTTGGAGCAACTCGGCCCACTTGCGGTCGGCCCGCTCCTCGCGGGTCTCCACACGGCCGGACCGAGCCTCACGGCCGCCGTTTCCCGGCGCTTCGTGGTCGTCGTGCATCAGCGTGGCCTCCTTCGCGTCCACCCCCTTGTTCCCAGCCACTTCGAAAAGCGAACATCACCCGCGATCAGCGGCGCGAGGGCGGCCGATCCATGCATCACCCAGGCCGTCAGGGGCACTCGGCCCCCAGTCAGTGGAAAGGAGAGAGACACCATGACCCACACCGCCGAGACCGGCGAGGCCACCGGCACGAAGGACAAGGACTACAACCTCGTCTGGTACGTCGAGGCATGCCTGAGCAACGCGCTGCGCATGGAGACCTACATCCAGGACGCGGAACGGGACAAGGACACCGAGGTCGCGGAGCTGTTCCGCAAGGCCCAGGCGGACAGCCGCAAGGGAGCCGAGCTGGGCAAGCAGCTCCTGAAGACCCGCTTCGGCAGCTGATCCGCTGATGGAAACATCTCCTAGCTGATCGAAAGATCTCCGACGGCCCCCGAGGGCTTGGCCCTCGGGGGCCGTGGCATACCGCGACGGGGGCGGCCGGTGGCATTCACCCCGGCTCGCCCCAGGTCACCCAAGGGCTCGCCCCAGGTCACCCCAGCACGGCGATCGCGAACGCGATGCAGAAGGTCACGAACAACGCCACAAAGAGCCAAATGACGATCGTGGGGCCCTTCGACCAGCCCTTCGTGGGGTTGTACGTCTCGCGGGGGCCCGCTTCCGAGAGGCCGCCCTCGGCCGGTGGGGTCTCGCCCGGCGGCACGCCCACACTCGGCCGAAGTCCGGGAGATCCGGGTGTCGCAGGCCCGGGTGTCGCAGGAGTTCCGGGAGGCCCGGGAGATCCGGCAGGTCCGGGAGTGCGGTCAGGGTGCGGGTTCTGCTGGTCCATGTCCGATGCGCTCCTTTCCGCCCGCGGCGCGCCGGCTCCCCCGGTCCGCCACCCCGTTTCGGGCGCCGTCCCCGGTGGACCCTTCCCACCTTACGGCCCATACAGCTCATACAGCCCATACGGCGGAGGAGCGGCCGGGCACGGCCCGGCGTTCGCGGCACACCGCGGGCGTCACGGTTGCCCGGCGTTCGAGGCGGTGTCGGTGTGGAACACCAGCCGTCCGTCCGCGACCTCCACCCGGGCCCGGTCGCCGGACGAGATCTCGGCGTCCAGCAGCAGTCGCGACAGACGGTTGTCCACCTCCCGCTGGATGGTGCGGCGCAGCGGCCGGGCACCGTAAGCCGGTTCATGGCCCCGCCGCGCGATCCAGTCGACGGCCTCCGGGGTGAACTCCACGGTGACGTCCTGGGCGTGCAGCCGACGGCGGGTCTCCTCCAGCAGCAGATCGGTGATCTGGCGCAGATGCTCGTCCGTGAGCTGCCGGAAGACCACGATCTCGTCGATGCGGTTGAGGAACTCGGGCCGGAAGTGCTCGCGCAGCGGTCGCAGGACGCGCTCGCGCCGGGCCTGCTCGTCCGTCTCGGCGTCCGCGGTCCCGAAGCCGAGTGCACCACGCCCGCCGATGGCCTCGGAGCCGAGGTTGCTGGTCATCACGACGACCGTGTTGCGGAAGTCCACCGTACGGCCGTGGGCGTCGGTGAGCCGGCCGTCGTCGAGCACCTGGAGCAGGGTGTTGAACACGTCCGGATGCGCCTTCTCGATCTCGTCGAACAGGAGCAGCGCGTAGGGGCGGCGGCGCACCGCCTCGGTGAGCTGCCCGGCCTCCTCATGGCCGACGTACCCGGGCGGGGCGCCGACCAGCCGGCTGACGGTGTGCCGCTCCTGGTACTCGCTCATGTCCAGCCGGACCATCAGGTCCTCGCTGCCGAACAGCGCCTCGGCCAGCGCCCGCGCGAGTTCGGTCTTGCCGACGCCGGTCGGGCCGAGGAAGAGGAAGCTGCCGATGGGGCGGCCGGGGTCGGCGAGACCGGCCCGGGAGCGCAGCACCGCCTCGGCGACGGCGCTCACGGCCTCGTCCTGCCCGATGACCCGCTCGGACAGGTGTTCCTCCAGGCCGAGCAGGCGGGCCTTCTCCTCCTGGGTGAGGCTGCTGACCGGGATCCCGGTCTGGCGGGAGACCACCTCGGCGATGTTCTCGGCGGTGACCTCGAGGCTCTGCCCGTCGTCGGGCTCGGTGCCGCCGTCGGCCTCGATCCGGCGGTTCAACTCGCCTATGCGGTCGCGCAGTTGGGTGGCCCGCTCGTACTCCTCCGCGGCCACCGCCTGGTCCTTGTCCCGGGTCAGCTGCTCGACCTCGCGCTCCAGGCTGCGGGTGTCGGTGCCCTTGGTACGCGAGCGCAGCCGCACCCGGGCGCCTGCCTGGTCCACCAGGTCGATGGCCTTGTCGGGCAGGAACCGGTCGGTGAGGTAGCGGTCGGACAGCTCCACGGCGGCGAGCAGCGCCTCATCGGTGAAGCGGACCTGGTGATGGGCCTCGTAGCGGTCGCGCAGGCCACGCAGGATCTCCACCGCGTCGGCGACGGAGGGCTCCGGGACCAGGATGGGCTGGAAGCGCCGGGCCAGCGCCGCGTCCTTCTCGATGTGGCGGCGGTACTCCTCCAGTGTGGTGGCGCCGATGACATGGAGTTCGCCACGGGCCAGGGCGGGCTTGAGCATGTTGCCCGCGTCCATGGACCCGCCCTCGCTGCCGCTCGAGCCCGCGCCGACCACGGTGTGCAGCTCGTCGATGAAGACGATGAGCTCCTCGGAGTGGGTGCGGACCTCGTCGATGATGCCGCTCAGCCGCTCCTCGAAGTCGCCGCGGTAACGGGTGCCGGCGACGACCGCGGACATGTCCAGGGCGACCACCCGGCGGCCCAGGAGGATGTCGGGGACGTCTCCCTCCGCCACGCGCTGGGCGAGTCCTTCGACGATGGCGGTCTTGCCGACACCGGCGTCGCCGATCAGTACGGGGTTGTTCTTGCCCCGGCGGGACAGCACCTCGACGGTCTGCTCGATCTCCTGCTCCCGGCCGATGACCGGGTCGATCCGCCCCGCGTGGGCGAGGTCGGTCAGATCGCGGCTGAACTTGTCGAGGGTGGGCGTGTCCTGCCGTCGGCCGGACTGCTGACCGGCCGTCCCGCTGACCGACGGCCGGCCCGGTGCGCTCTGCGGTCCGCCCCGGCCCGCCGCGGCGTCGAAGGGCAGGGAGTTGAGGATGCGGCCGGCCGTGGAGTCGTGGTTGGCGGCCAGCGCCCCGAGCACATGCTCGGGGCCGATGTAGGAGGCGCCGTTCGTACGGGCCAGTTCGTGTGCGTCCAGCAGGGCGCGCTTGACCGCGGGGGTGACGGACAGCTGGGTCCGCCGCGGCCCCTCGCCGCTCATCCGGTCGATCTCCGCGGCCAGCGCGTCGGTGTCGGCGCCCGCCCCCGCCAGCAGCCCCCGGGTCGGCTCGGTGGCAAGCGCCGCACGCAGCAGATGCTTGGTGTCCAGATCGGCACTGCCGTGCTCGGCGGCGTAGGTGGCCGCGTCGGCGACGAGTTGCCGGGCAGGGTCGCTCATCAGGCGGCCGATGTCGATATGGCGGAGGCCGGGGCGCGGTCCGCCGCCGAGGAATCGCGCCATGAATTCCTCGAACGGATCTGGACCGAAGTCACCCGGACCCATGAAACCGCTGCTCATGGCCTTCCGTTCCGCGGTCCCGGCCAGGTGTCCGGACCGGGCCCGCTCTCTTGAGAGGCTTGATCCTTTCCGGGCGCGGGTGCCCGGGAGGCGCCCCTGTTACACCTGCGGTCGCCGGAGCGCGAGTGGCGACGGCACCCGACACCACCGGCCATACATTCAGTCATCGATGATGAACACACCGTCACCAATATCCTCGCGGTGCGGCGTCCGCCTTCTTGGGAGAGCCTGTAGGCAGGGAGCGTGCCCAACAGTCGCGCCGCACATCCGGGGTGACACCTGCACCTAGCGAGGAAGGCGGGCCGTGATGAGCGCTTCGGATACGCACGCCATGCGGCGGGACCAGGTCGAGCCGGCCCCACCCTCGGCGATCAAGCTGAACATCAACGACCAGGTGCGGCAGCTCGAGGTGGATCCGCGGACCTCGCTGCTCGACGCGCTGCGCGAACATCTGCGCCTGAGCGGGACCAAGAAGGGGTGTGATCACGGGCAGTGCGGCGCCTGCACGGTGCTGATCAACGGTCGGCGCGTCCTCTCCTGCCTGACACTCGCCGCGATGCACGAGGACGACGAGATCATGACGATCGAGGGCCTGGGCGACCCCGACCATCTGCACCCCATGCAACGGGCCTTCGTCGAGCGTGACGGCTTCCAGTGCGGCTACTGCACCCCCGGCCAGATCTGTTCGGCCGTCGGCATGCTCGCCGAGGTGAGGGCCGGCTGGCCCAGCCATGTCACCACCGACGTGTCCTCGCCCCGGGTCGCCTTGACCGATGACGAGATCCGCGAGCGGATGAGCGGCAACATCTGCCGGTGCGCCGCCTATCCGAACATCGTCGCGGCCATCCGCGACAGCGCGGAGGGAGGCGCCATATGAAGTCCTTCACCTACGAGCGGGCGACGGACACCCGGGCCGCCGTCGCCGCGGCGGCCCAGCCGGGCGCGAAGTTCATCAGCGGCGGCACCAATCTCCTCGACCTGATGAAGCTCGACATCGAGTATCCCAGCCATCTGGTGGACATCAGCCGGCTTCCGCTGCGGGACATCGAGGAGTTGCCGGACGGTGGACTGCGGATCGGCGCCCAGGCGCGGAACTCCGATGTGGCGGCCGATCCCCGCGTGCGCACCCGCTACCCGGTGCTGTCCGAGGCACTGGTGTCGGGCGCCTCGGGCCAGCTGCGCAACAAGGCGTCCACCGGGGGCAATCTGGTGCAGCGCACGCGCTGTCCCTACTTCTACGACACGGCCGCGGGCTGCAACAAGCGCAACCCCGGATCGGGGTGCGCGGCGATCGGCGGGTTCAACCGGATTCACGCGATCCTCGGCGCGAGCGAGTCCTGCATCGCCACCCACCCCTCGGACATGGCCGTCGCGATGACCGCGCTCGACGCGGAGATCGAGCTGCTCCGGGCCGACGGTTCGGAGCGCCGCGTCGCCATCACGGACTTCTACCGGCTGCCGGGCGATACGCCGCACATCGAGAACGTACTGGGTGACGACGAGATGATCACGGCCGTGCTGCTGCCGCCGCCCCTGCCGGGCCGGCAGATCTACCGCAAGGTGCGCGACCGGGCGTCGTACGAGTTCGCGCTGGTCTCGGTGGCGGCCATCGTCTCGACCGGCCAGGGAACGATCCGGGAGGCGCGGGTGGCCTTCGGCGGTGTGGCGCACAAGCCGTGGCGGTCCGTCGAGGCGGAGGACGCGCTGACCGACCGTCCGGCCAGGATGGACACCTATCACGCCGCCGCCGAGGCGGCGCTGCGCGGCGCGGTCGGGCGGGGCGACAACGACTTCAAGATCGAGCTGGCCAAGCGCACACTCTGCCGCACGCTGGCACAAGCGGCCGGGGCGAGCTGAGGAGGCGGGATGATCGGGCAAGCTGTGGACCGCGTCGACGGCCCGCTGAAGGCAACCGGCCGGGCCACCTACGCCTACGAGCACTGGGAGGCCGGTCAGCCGCTCTACGGCTTCATCGTCGGCGCGACGATCGGCAAGGGCCGCATCACCCGGATCGACACCGAGAACGCGGAAGGCGCGCCCGGTGTCCAGCTGGTGATGACCTACCTCAACGCCCCGGCGCAGGGCCCCCGCGACGAGTCCATTCCCTTCGAATACTGGCGCGCGCAGCCGATGTTGACCGGTCCGGACGTCCACTTCTACGGCGAGCCGGTGGCACTGGTCGTCGCCGAGACCTTCGAGCAGGCCCGGGACGCGGCCGACCTGGTCGAGGTCGAATACCGCGCCGGGCGGGGCCGGTTCGACTTCGGCGAGTTCGAGGACGACACCTACATCCCGAAGACGGTCAACGCCGGTCTCCCCACCGACACCGCGGTCGGAGATTTCGACGCCGGGTTCGCCGGTGCGGAGGTCAAGGTCGACGAGCAGTACACGACGCCGTACGAGTTCTCGCTGCCGATCGAACCGAACGCGTCCATGGTGGCACCGCGCGGCGAGGACCTGGTCGTCTACGTCAGCTGCCAGATCACCGACGCGGCGCGGGACTCGGTCGCCGCCACCCTGATGATGGATCCGGAGCGGGTGCACATCGTCACGCCCTTCGTCGGCGGCGGCTTCGGCTCCAAGCTGGGCATCCACTCCGAGACGATCCTGGCGGCGCTCGCCGCCCGCACACTGGGCCGGCCGGTCAAGCTCACACTGACCCGGCAGCAGGTCTTCCAGCTCGTGGGCATGCGCCCCACATCGAACCAGCGGGTCCGGCTGGGCGCGGGGCGCGACGGACAGCTGGCCGCGATCGCCCACGACGTCACCATGCACACCAACCCCGACGTCGAGTACGCCGAGCAGACCGCCGCCACCGTCCGCAGCCTCTACGCCGCACCCCACCGGCTGACCAGCCACCGGCTGACGGCGCTCGACCTGCCGCGTGGGACGGACGTCCGCGCGCCGGGCGAGGCGCCGGGCATGCTCTCGGTCGAGTCGGCGATGGACGAGCTGGCCGACGCGCTCGGGATGGACCCGGTCGAGCTGCGGATCCGCAACGAGCCCACCGTCGATCCCGAGCGGAACGTGCCGTACAGCGACCGGCACCTGGTGGAGTGCCTGCGCGAGGGCGCGCGCCGGTTCGGCTGGGAGAACCGCCCGGCCACGCCCGCGAGTGTGCGCGAGGGACGGTGGCTGATCGGCTACGGCATGTCGGCCGCCATCCGGGGACACTTCCAGGGGCCGACGACGGTGCGGGTGCGGTTGGAGCCGGACGGCACCGCCGTCATCCAGACGGACATGACCGATATCGGCACGGGCACCTACACCATCCTCACCCAGGTCGGGGCCGAGGGACTGGGACTCCCGCTGGAACGGGTGCGGATCGACCTCGGACGTTCGGATCATCCCTCCAGCTGGGGGTCCGGCGGCTCGTGGGGCGCCACCAATTCGTCCACCGCGGTGCATCGGGCGTGCGCGGCCCTGCGCACGAAACTGCTGGACGCGGCGTGCGGCGACACACGCTCCCCGCTGCACGGCAGGGACCCGGCGGACGCCGTGTTCTCCGACGGCAACGTGGCCATCGGTGATGCGTCCGAGGCGCTGCGCGAGATCGTCGCGCGCCACCATCCCGACGGTGTGGAGGCGGAGGGCAAGACCCGCTTCATGGGCGACGATCCGAACTACTCGGACTACTCGATCAACACCTACGGGGCCCATTTCGCCGAAGTGGGCGTCGACGCGGACACCGCCGAGATCCGTCTGCGGCGGATGCTCAGCGTGTTCTCGGTGGGCCGTGTGTTCAACCCGAAGACGGCCCGTTCGCAGCTGATCGGCGGCATGATCTGGGGCGTCGGCGCGGCCCTCGAGGAGGAGGCCGTCGTCGACTCGCGATCCGGCGCCTTCGTCAACCGGGACTTCGCGGGGTATCTGGTGCCGGTCCACGGCGACATCCCCGCCGACATCGACGCCGTCGTCCTCGAGGGATACGACGACAAGGCCAATGACCTCGGCGCGAAGGGCATCGGTGAAGTGGGCATCTGCGGATCCGGTGCGGCGGTGGCCAACGCGGTGTTCAATGCCACCGGTGTGCGTGTGCGGGACTTCCCCATCACGATCGAGAAGCTGTTGCCCGGACTGCCGGCCATGGTCTGACTCCCTGGGCGTATCCCGTCGGCCGCGCGGTGGTGGGGCGTAGCGTCGTCCCATGACGATCACCGACGAGACCCTCACACGGCTGCGGAGCGCGGCGACCGCGGGCGATGCCCAAGCCGCGCTGCGGCTGGGGCGGTTGCTGTGCCTGACGGCAGCGGACCCGGCCGAGCCCGGGGACGGCGAGCCGACCTGGCCCGAAGAGCCCTGGCTGCGCGCCGCCGTGGAGGCGCACCCCGATGATGTCGCGGCTCTGACCCTGCTGACCGGGCGGCTTGCCCAGCAGATCTCCTACTGGGAGGCGTGCCTGGACATGAACCCCGACGTCATGAAGGGGTACGGGGAGGACGAGAGCACTGTCGAACGGCGGCATATCGAGGCGGAGAAGCTGTACGCCCGGATACGCGCGGCCGGTCCCGACCGCCACACACAGGCCGGGCTGGACGAGTTGGCCGTGCTCCTCGGTGTCGGTGACAAGCCCGCGGCGGAGGGCACGTACAGCTTCTACGTCATGGAGGACGAGGCATGGAGCGGCTCCGTGCGGCACAGCGCGACCATCGTCGCGTCCGACGCCGATGAGATCCGCTGGGCGAGCGACAAGTGGTTCACGCTGGCCGAGGGCGGCATCGGTGGCGAACCCACCCTGACCGCCTATGTGGACGGCGCGGAGGTGGGCTCGCTCGACCTCGGCCCGCACCTCGCGGACGGGGGCGTGGACTGGGGCGCCGTCGCCGTGCCCGAACTCTCCGGTGCACGCCTGCCCGCGGGACTGCCGGTCCCCGGCCGCGGGCTTCACTATGGCTTCGCCGGGGGAGCCGCGTAGTGAGTCGGTGAGGCGGGGGGAGAGACCTTGTGGACCGCTCAGCCCGTGTGGGCCTCCGCATCGGGTGCCCCGTTCCGGGACGTGGGCGGTACGCAGAACCATGCGAGAGCCGCGGCGGTCAGATAGGCGAGGGCGCCGATGGCCATGCTGGTGCGCAGCCCCTCGCCGTAGTCGGCGGCCGTGGCGAGCAGGGTGCCGCCGAGCGCCACGCCGGTGGCGCTGCCGAGCTGACGGGTGGTGTTGAACAGGGCGGAGGCGGTCCCCGAGTACGCCGGGGGCGCGGCGCCCATGACGGTGGAGGCGGAGCCGGTGAGCGCGAAGGAGGTGCCGAATCCCGCTGCCATCATCGGGACCACCAGCAGCGGGTAGGCGGGCTCGGCTCCCGCCGCGACCCAGCCCGCCAGCCCCAGGGCCGCCAGCAGCATGCCGGTGCACACCAGCGGACGGTCGCCGGTCGTGCGGGCCAGCCGCCCGGAGAGGATGGACGCGAACATGGTCATCGCCACCGCGGGGAAGAGCGCGAGGCCGGTGACGAGGGCGCTGTAGCCGCGCTGGTGCTGGAAGTCCAGGCTGGCGGTGAACACCATGCCGTAGAAGCCGAAATTGAACAGCAGGCCGATGACGGCTCCGCCGCCCAGCGCACGGGAGCGCAGCAGGCTCGTCGGCAGGGCGGGGAAGCGGGCCAGTCGCTCGCGCACCATGAACGCCGTGGCGGCCAGTACGGACAGGCCCACCCCGGCGAGGACGGCCGGATCGGACCATCCGCGCCGGCCCGCCTCGTTGAGCGCGGCGGTCAGCAGGGCCACCGCCGCCACGACGGAGCACTGCGCCGGCCAGTCGAGGGGCCGGGTGGTGAGCCGGTCGGAGGGGGCCACGCGGCGCAGCGTCAGGACCAGACAGGCGACGCCGACGGGCAGATTGATGAGGAACACCCACCGCCAGCCCACGGTGGACACCAGCAGCCCGCCCAGCAGCGGTCCCGCCGAGGCCGCGATCCCCGCGACGGAGCCCCACACCCCGAAGGCCCGCGAGCGGGCGGCCGGAGCCGGATACGCCTGCTGGAGCAGGGCCAGCGAGCCGGGCACGATCAGCGCCGCGCCGAGGCCCTCCGCCACCCGGGCGGCGACGAGGAAGGGGGCACTCGGCGCGAAGGCGCACGCGGCCGAGGACATGGTGAACACCACCACGCCGGTGCAGAAGATCCGGCGGTTTCCCAGCCTGTCCCCCAGCGCACCGCCGCTCAGCAGGAACCCGGCGAAGACCAGGGTGTACCCGTCGGTGATCCATTGGATGCCGGTGAGCGAGGCCGACAGCTCCCGGCCGATCACGGGCACGGCCACGTTGATGACCGTCACATCCAGGATGACCATGAAGTACCCGGCACACACGGCCAGCAGCGGTACCAGGGACCCGATGCCGGACACGAAGGCCACGTCCCGACTCCATCCCGCTCACGAAGGCTCTACAACAAACGGCACAATAGGGGATGAATGACCCACATGGCGGGAAGGGATACTGGGCACGTGGTTCACATGCGCGAGGATCCGCGGTCCCTCCCCACCGAACTGCGGCCCTATCTGGCAGAACTCGTCCGGCGCACCCGCACGGTGTGCGGGCCCCATCTGGTGAGTGTCCTCGCGGTCGGCTCCCTCGCGCTCGGGGACTACCGGCATGGGCGCAGCGACGTCGATGTGACGGTCGTCGTGGAGCCCGCACTGCCCGGACCCGCTCTGCACGACCTGGCCGGGGCCCTCGCCCACCCGCAACTGGCCTGCCCGGCGGCGGGACTGGAACTGGTGGTCTACGGAACGGATTTCGTCCGCCGTCCCTCGGGTGCTGCCGGGTACCTTCTGAACCTCAACACCGGCCCGCTGCTGCCGCACCGGGCCGACGTCGAAGCGGCTCGGTCCCCGGCCTTCTGGTACGTCATCGACCGCTCCGTCGCCCACCAGACCGGGCTGACGCTGTTCGGCCGCCCGGCCCGGGAGGTGGTCGCCGCACCGGATCGCCCGGATCTGCTCGCCGCGATCCGGGCCTCCGTCCGTGAGCACAGCGACGGCGAAGGTCACCTCGCCGACAACCGTGTGCTCAACGGCTGCCGCTCGGTGGTGTTCTGCCGTACGGGCCGCTGGACGGCCAAGCGCACGGCGGCGCGGGAAGTCGCCCTGGCCGAGGGGGAGTTCCGGCCGCTCATCGAGGCCGCGGTGCGCAGCTTCGAGCGCCCACGCTCCGCCGCGCTCCCGCTGCCCACCGCCGAGGTGCGGGCCTTCCTGGCCTGGGTACGCGCACGGGTCGATCAGACCGCCCGGGCGGCCGGGGCCTGAGGAGGGGCCCGCGGCCCCGCGCCGCCGCCGCGTTCACTTGAGCCTCGCGCTCAGGGCCGCAGCAGGATGCGGATCGGGTTGCCCTCCCGCTCGCGCAACCGCCGGATGCCCTCGTTCACTTCCTCCAGGGGCAGGATCGCGCTGACCGACCCGGAGATGTCCAGACGGCCCCGGGCGGTGAGTTCGACCAGGTCCTCCAGATGCTCCATGCGATACCCGGTGTGTCCGATCACCGTATGGCGGTTGCGGACGAAGTGGCGTTCCGGGCCCACGGCCAGAGGATCGGGCGAGATGCCGACGAGCACCAGACGGCCCCGGTGCCCGAGGGCACGCTCCGCCTGGGTGAAGGAGGGCGTACGGCCGACGCAGTCGAAGGCGACGTCCAGGCCCTTGCCGCCCGTGATCTCCTTCAGCCTGACCTTGGTGTCACCGTCCGTCGGGTCGAGCGCGAAGTCGGCGCCGAGGGCGAGGGCGCGCTCGCGCGCGGCGGGGAGGGGGTCGAGGGCGACGATCGGGGAGGCTCCACAGATGCGGGTGAGCTGCACGAGGTGGGTGCCCAGACCGCCCAGCCCCCAGATGCCCACGGATTCGGCCGACCGCAGCTGGGCGGTGTCGATGGCGCCGTACGGGGTGGAGACGGCGTCGGCGAGCACGGCGGCGTGTTCCAGGGGTACGGAGTCGGGCACGGTGATGAGCGTGGTGGCGTCGGTCAGGACGTACTCGGCCCAGGCCCCGTCGTAGTGGAAGGCCATCACCTGGAGGTCCTCACAGGTGTTCGTACCACCGCCGAACCGGCAGGCGGGGCACGTACCGCACGCCTTCCCCGCGCCCAGGACCACCCGGTCCCCCGCCTTCCAGTGCCCGACGCCGTCGCCGACCGCCGCCACCACGCCCGATGCCTCGTGCCCGGGGGTGACCACCGGCAGCCGGGGCGGGATATGGCCGTCGAGCTGGCTCAGGTCCGACTGGCAGATGCCGCACGCGGCCACCTTGACCACGACCTCGCCCACTCCCGGCCGTGGCACCGGCACATCCTCGACCTTCAACGTGCCCGCTGCCGTGTCGAACCGCGCGGCGCGCATCGTGGCCGGGAGGTCGTCCGCCACCGCGCCTGCCGTTGAGTCCGTGCCGGTGCGTATCGGTCGTGCGTCCAAGGTCATCCGTGGTTCCTTTCACGTGCTTGGCCGGTTGGCGGCGGGCCGATCACCCGCCGGTACGGGAACAGCGAGTGATCATGATGCCGCACGCAGTCTGCCGTATGCGGCACACGCCGCGTTCCCCTACCCGGTCAGCGGTGCGCGTCGCGCAGCAGCGCGTCGACGACGCGGTCGGCGAAGGTGGCGAGCTCCCGCGCGTCCTGCCGCCCGAAGCTGGAGGTCCACAGGGCGAAACGGCCGAAGAGGGCGGACCACAGGAGCATCACCGTCTGTTCGGCGCCGTCCGGCCAGCGCAGCCCTTCCGCCTCGCAGATGTGGATGGCATCGACCCATTGCCGCCACAGCAGACGGGCCGGGTGGATCGGGCCGGGTTCACCGAAGCTGGACGAGTTATGGCCGAACATCAGCCGGATGACACCGCGCTCGGTGCGGGCGAAGGTGCAGAAGGCGTGCGCCTGGGCGCGGAGGCGTTCACCGGCGTCGGCCCCCTGGGCAGCTGCCTGGGCGTCGGCGTCGCGCATGGCCGCGACGACACGTTGGTAGCCGTCCTCGGCGACGGCGCGGGCGAGCTGGTCCTTGTCGGCGAAGTGCAGATACATGCTCTGTGCGGCGATGCCGACTTCGCGTGCCACCTCCCGGAGGGACACCGGCAGGGGGTTTCCGCTGAGCTTCTGGTCGAGGAGCCGCGCCACGGCGGCCAGGATCTCCGCGCGGAGCCGGTCCCCCTGGCCACGGGGATTGCGCCTACGTGTGGTGTCGGTGGCGGTGTCCTCGTTCATGCGTCACATTCTGCGGTACGTCGATGCCTTGCCCGGCGGAGCCGGAGGACCGGTGATGCGGTGCGATTCCGCACGCCGCTCACCAGGTGACCGGAAGGGAGGTGAGCCCATAGACGATGGAGTTCCTCTTGAAGGGCAGCTCGTCCTCGGCGATGGCGAGCCGCAGCCCGGGAACGCGTTCGAAGAGCCGTGGCCAGGCGACCTGCATCTCCACCCGCGCCAGGTTCTGCCCCAGGCACTGGTGGGAGCCGAACCCGAACGCCACGTGGCGGCGGGCGTCGCGCCCGATGTCGAGCGTGTCCGCGAGGCTCTCACCCTCGTTGGCGCCGAAGACACGGGGGTCCCGGTTCCCCGCGATCAGCGAGACGATGACCCCCTCCCCCGCGCGGACGAGCTGCCCGCCCACCTCGACATCCTCGAGGGCCACACGCCGCGGATCGGTGGAGACGATGCTCCAGTAGCGCAGCATCTCCTCCGCGGCGCTCGGCGCCAACTCCGGGCGGTCCCGCAGCCGGTCCCGCTGCTCGGGGTTGACCAGGAGCGCCACCGTGCCCAGGCCCAGCATATTGGCGGTGGTCTCATGCCCGGCGCCGACCAGAATCCCGACCAGGACCGGCAACATCTCGGGCGCGAACCCGTCCGGCCCCGTGTGATGCTCCAGCAACCGGCTGATCATGTCGTCCGAGGGCTCACGGCGCTTCCGCTCCACGAGGGCCTCGAAGTACGCGAACGCCTCCCGCTGCGTACGGGCGCGCTCCTCGTGGCTGACGTCCAGGTCCGTCCCGGCGTTGGCGTGCCGCTCGAAGAGGGCGTGGTCCTCGTAAGGGACACCGAGGATGAGGCAGATGGCCCGCGAGGGCAGGGGCAGCGCGAAGTCCTGGATGAAGTCGACCGGACCGCCCTTGGCGAGCATGCCATCGATCAGTTCATCCGTGATCCGCAGCAGTTGTTCGCGCATCGCCTGAGTGCGCCTGACGCTGAACTCCTTGGTGAGCATCTGCCGAAGCCGGGCATGCTCGGGGTCGTCCAGCCGCAGAAACAGACCGCCCTCGTGTTCGGGCTGGTTGGAGTGAACCAGCGGGAAGTCCGGGTGGCGTACGTCGGCGCTGAACGACGGGGAGGAGAGGACGGCCCGGATGTCCGCGTGCCGTGTGGCCAGCCAATGCGTGGAGCCGTCCCAGATGGTGACCTTGTGCAGCCCGCCCGCTTCCCGGAACGCGGTGTGCTGCGGAGGCGCGCTGAACGGACAGCTGCGCGGGGCGGGGAAGAACGGTGCTTCCTCGGCGGAAGCGGTCCCGGATGTGGTGGTCGTCATCTCGCCTTCCTCGGTTGTTGAGGGGTTGAGGACTGCCTTTTGAATAGCCTTACGGATATCACCTTACGAGCGTCACCTTACCGGGACAAGAAACTTCGAGCCCGAACGGCGACTACCGGAGGAGCCACGGCTTGATAGGCCGTCAGAGGCATGTGGCATTCACACGGATGTACCATCCACCACCAACGTGCAATGGGCCCAGATGAGGGAGCTCGTAGTGGACACTCCTGCCGAGAACGCCAACTTGAAGTCCCAGTACGCGGCTCAGGTCGCGGCCGACCTGGAGCGCAACTCCGCCGAGCGCGAACGTCTCAGCGCCGAAATCGCGGCGCTGCAAGAGCAGTTGGCGGTGCTGGAGGACAACCGGGCGCTGCTGCTCAGCATGCGGCAGACCCTTGGTGACGATGCCGCCGGTGGCGCGACGGAGAGCGGTGGCGTCAGTGGCTCTGGGGAACCGGACGCGCAACGAGAGGTCGCGGCGCTGTCCGCCACGCGCAAGGCGAGGAAGAAGGCCAACGCGGCCGGTGGCAAGCGGAAGGGGGCGGCGGAGTCGGGCGGAAGCCGTCCACGTCGTCAGCGGGTGCGGGAAACGGGGGTGCCCACGCTTCGGGAGCTTGTGAGCAATGACCTCGCCCAGCACGGCGAGCCCCGTTCGGCGGCAGAGGTGACCGCCGCGCTGAGCAAGGCTCTTCCGGAGCGTGAGATCAAGCCCACGGTCGTGCGTGGCACTCTCGAATCACTCGTCGCCAAGGGGCAAGCACACCGCACCAAGCAGAAGAAGTCCGTCTTCTATTCGGCGGCCACCACGGATGCGGCCGCCGATGCGGGCGAGTCCGGCGAGGCGCGCGCTTCCTGAGATGCCACGGAAGATGCCGCGGAGGGTGCCACGGACGACAAGGGGTCAGCGCAGGTGACGGACGCTGCGGCGCTCCCGGAGCAGTACCCGCGCGGTGGCCGGTAGCGGCGGACGGGCGGGGGCGCGGAGAAGGCCGGGGCCCTTGGTGGCGGCTGCCGTGGCCATGAGGAGCTCGATCTCGATCATGGCGCGGAAGAGCGGTCGGCCCTCGGGCGGTGCGAGGCCGACCATGCTCCGGCTGGTGGACAGACACTCACGGGCCTCGCCGAGCAGCTGCGCCAGAAGGCCGCGGATCGCGGCGGTGTCCCAGGCGTTCTCCAGGTCGGCGCGGGTGACACCGTGAGCGTCGAGCGTCTCCCGCACCAGATTCAGGCGCCCGTCGGCGAGGTCCTCGGCCAGGTCGTTGACGAAGTCCAGGCGCTGGCTGCCGTCGATGTACACACGGCACGCCTCGCGGTAGTCCGTCGCCGGATCCTCCCCGGCGATCAGGCCCGCGATCAGCATGAACGCCGGGAGAGCGTAGGCGTCGACGTAGCGCTGGTAGTCCACTTCGGTGGCGAATCCGGTGAACTCCAGCTCCGTGGCGGCCGCGTCGAGGAAGTCCTCGACCCGGCCGCGCATCCCGGGGTGCGCGGAGACGGTGTGCAGCAGCGGCCCTACGGCGGGATCCTCGCTTTCGCCACCGGCCAGGCCGTCACGCACCTCCTTCACCCACTCCGCGCAGGCCCGGCGCGCTCCGCGACGGGGCCGCTGTCGGCCGACCGCCAGACCACTACGCGGGCCGGCCGGCCCTGAGCCGCGTCTTCAGGTGATCTTGCCTGGCGCCGCGGGTGCCAAGCGTGCCACCGGCGGCAGCGGTGAGTGCTGCGGTGAGGCGTGGAATGCCTGGATCACGAGCGCGGCGAAGCGCCGGGATGCCGCCACCCGGGCGGCCTTCGACGCGGTGTGGATCCCCCTGTTCGCCATCAGCATGAGGACCAGGTCGTCCAGGACGAAGTCGGGGCGCAGATGGCCCGCTTCCTTGGCGCGGTGGGCCAGTTCGGCCATCGACCTCAGCGCGTATGCGCGCTCCGCGGCGAAGTCCATCGCATCGGGGAAGGTCGACATGAAGGCTTCGGTGAAGCCCCGGCTGCGGGCGTGCAGCTCACAGGTCTTCTCGATCACGAGGCAGAAGCCGCGCCACGGATCCGGCTCGCCATGCCCCTCGTCGACGATGGCGCGACATACGCGCATCTCGTCCGTCAAAGCTTCGGTGGCCAGCATCTGCTTGGTCGGGAAACGGCGGTACAGCGTGGCGGGGCCGACCCCGGCGTGCCGGGCGATCTCCCGCATCGGCACCTTCAGCCCTTCGGTGGCGAACAGCGCGCGGGCCGCGTCGAGGATGCGCTCCCGGTTGTCCGAGGCGTCGGAGCGCAGCGTGTGAGGCAAACGGTCGGTCACCGCTCTCACTTTAGCCAAGTGGACGGGGGCGTCCGTTAGCGTCCCTCGGACCGGTTCCGATCGCTCCCGTCGAGCCCGTCGAGCTCACCGATCCCGTCGATCCCACCGACCCCGTCCATCCCAGAGCAAGGAGACGACCTTGAAGGCAGTCGCGATCCAGGCGTTCGGACCTCCCGAAGGTCTGGCAGTGATCGACCTCCCCGTCCCGACTCCCGCCGCCGGACAGGTGCTGATCGCCAATGAGGCGATCGGTGTCGGCGGCTCCGACGCCGTGATCCGGCGGGGCACTCTCGCCGCCTATGGCTTCCAGGAAGGCCATATCCCCGGCAGCGAGGTGGCGGGCACCGTGACCGCGGTCGGCGATGGCGTCGATACGTCATGGGTCGGGCGGCGCGTGTGGGCGTTCACCGGCGTGGGCGGCGGCTACGTGGAACAGGCGATCGCCGCGGTCGAGGAGATCCTCCCCCTCCCCGCGGGCCTCTCCGCTGTCGACGCGGTGACGCTGGGGAGCTCCGGAGTCGTGGCCCACTTCGGTCTGTCCCATGCCCACTTCGCTCCCGGCGAGTCGGTGCTGGTGCGGGGCGCGGCCGGTAGCCTCGGGATCATGACGGTCCAGCTCGCGGCGCGTGGCGGCGCCGGGGCGGTGGCGGTCACGACGTCGTCGGCCGAGCGTGGCGATCGGCTGCGCAAGCTCGGCGCCACCCATGTGCTGGACCGCTCCGGCGCGGGAGGCGACGACGCTCCCTCCGGCTATGACGTCATCATCGACATCGTCGCCGGTGCGGACATGCCGTCCTTCTTCGCCAAGCTCCATCCGAACGGTCGCATGGTGGCCGTCGGCGCGGTGGGAGGCATGCCACCGGAGGACTTCGGCATGACGATGATGGCGGCGTTCCAGAAGTCCATGTCGTTCGCCACGTTCAGCTCCGACACCGTGGCCGAGTCCGATCGTCGTGCCGTGCGGACCGAGCAGTTCGACGCCGCGAGCCGCGGCGAACTGCGCACGGTGATACATGAGCTGCTGCCGTTGGAGCAAGCCGTGCTGGCGCACCGGAAGATGGACACCGGCGAGGTGTTCGGCAGGATCGTACTGACACCGTAACCCGCGATGCGATACCAGCGGCCGTGGGTCACATGGCACCGTACGTATCCCGGGGGATCTTCCCGGCCAGGGTGTGGGGAGGGCGCGTGGCATCGGTGAACGGGCAGAGCGACGGCGGCACGTGGCCCGCGGGGCTGGACGAGGCGATACGCGCCACCGCGGCCGACATCGCCGCCACGCTGCGCGGCGCGTCCGACACCGGGGCTCCGGTGCCCGGGTCGCGGTGGACGGTCGGGGAGGCGGCGGCGCATCTGGCGCAGGCCAATGAGCTGATGGCACACCTCGCGGACGGGAAGGAGCGCGGCTACGGGGACGGCACACCGCAGGGGCTGGCGGAGGCGAACCAGCGCGCGCTCGCCGCGTTCGCCGAGCGCCGGGCCGAGCATCTGGCCGCCATGATCATGGAGCAGGCCGAAGCCTTCCTCGAGTCGGCGGCCAGGCCCGCGTCAAACGCGGCACCTACGTCATACGCATCACACGGCGAGCTGGTCACGCCGATGGGCCCGATGAGCCTGGAGGTACTGGGGTCCTATCTGCTGACCCATATGCTCGGCCACGGCTATGACCTCGCCCGTGCGCTGGGCCGCCCGCACATGCTCAACCGGGCCCGGGTCGAGCTGACCCTGCCCTTCCTGATCACGGCCATGCCACGGGTGCTCGACACCACGGCCGCCGCCGGGCTCACCGCCCGCTACGCCATCCGCCTGAGGGGTGGCGCCTGCTTCGGCGCCACCTTCACCGACGGTGCGGTGACCGTCACACCACACCCGCCGAGTCGCCCGGACTGCACCATCCTCACCGAGCCCGTGGCCTTCCTCCTCATGGCGCTGGGCCGCCTCGGGCCGTGGAGCGCCGTCGCCAGGGGCCGCGTCCTGACCTGGGGCCGCAAGCCCTGGCTCGCACCTCGCTTCCCCGCGCTCTTCTCGCCACCCTGAGCCACCCCGTGGCTCAGGTGGCGCAGGACGGATGGCCCCAGCCGTCGGGGTTCCTGCTGATGCTCTCGCCCTTGGCGTAGGGCGTACCGCAGCGGCACCGGCCGGGGAACTTCGCCTTGATGGACCCCTTTGAGCCGGTGCTCTTCTTCGCGGCGGTGCCCCGCCCCCCTGCCGCCGCCGTACGCGGGCGCGCCGTGCCACCACGACCGGCCGAGCGCGTCCCCGTCTGGGTCTCGGGCGGTGGCAGGGCGGAGCCCAGCGAGGTGCCCACGGGCTGCTGGGTACGGGCCGTGTGGCTGGCCGCCCGGTCGGCGGCCGCGTTGAACGGGTCACCGTCGATCTGGTGCGCCGGAACGTACACGAATTCCACCGTGCGGCCGTCCAGCAGCTCGTCGATGCGCATCACCAGCTCGCGGTTGGCCACCGGCGACCCCGAGGCGGTCTTCCACCCCTTCCTCCGCCACCCGGGCAGCCATGTGGTGACCGCCTTCATCGCGTACTGGGAGTCCATGCGCACCTCCAGCGGCACGCCCGCGTCGGTGGACTCCAGCAGCTCGCGCAGCGCGGTCAGCTCGGCGACGTTGTTGGTCGCGGTGCCCAGCGGCCCGGCCTCCCAGCGCTCCACCTCACCGTCCGTGCCCGCGATGACCCATGCCCAGGCCGCGGGCCCGGGGTTTCCCTTCGATGCCCCGTCACACGCGGCGATGATCTGTTCAGCCATACGCCGATACTGCCAGCTCCGCCGATCCGGCCCGACGGCAGACCCGTCGGCCGGCCCCCTCCGCGGCTCCAGGGCGTTCACCGGATTCACGCGGAACGGGCACATCACGTACACGCGTTCGGGCGTCACACATGCGAGTCTCCGAGAGCTTGTGCCTTGAACATCCGTACCCGCGGCGCCAGTTGGCGGTCCGGGTACTCGTCTCGGAGAGGACACCCCCCACATCATGTCCACTCATCGCGCGCGCCGGTCACGGCGCCTTCCTCTGCTGGCCGTCGTGGCCGCGGCCGGTGTGGCCGCCCCTTCGGTCGCCGCCGCCGACACACCGGCCACGGCGGACACCACCCGGCCCGCGGCCGTGCAGGCGCCCGACGACTACTACCAGGACGCGACGGGCAAGAGCGGCCCGGAGCTGAAGGCGGCGCTGCACACGATCATCAGCGAGCAGACCAAGCTGTCCTACGACGAGGTGTGGGACGCGCTGAAGTCCACGGACGAGGACCCGGACAACCCGTCGAACGTCATCCTCCTCTACTCCGGCCGCTCCCAGGCCAAGGACGCCAATGGCAGCGACCCCGACGACTGGAACCGCGAGCACGTCTGGGCGAAGTCGCACGGCGACTTCGGCACGGCCACCGGGCCCGGCACCGATCTGCACCATCTGCGCCCGGCCAATGTGAAGGTGAACAGCACCCGCGGCAACAAGGACTTCGACAACGGCGGCGAGGAGGTGCCCGACGCCCCGGGCAACCGCACCGACGACGACTCCTTCGAACCGCGTGACCAGGTCAAGGGCGATGTCGCCCGGATGATCCTCTACATGGCCGTCCGCTACGACGGAGACGACAGCTTCCCCGACCTCGAGCCCAACGACAAGGTCGACAACGGCTCCGCGCCCAACATCGGCCGTCTCTCCGTCCTGAAGAAGTGGAGCGCCGAGGACCCGCCCGACGACTTCGAGAAGAACCGCAACGAGGTCATCTACGACCGCTTCCAGCACAACCGGAACCCGTTCATCGACCACCCGGAGTGGGTCGACTCCATCTGGAAGTAGCCCAGCTCCCGACCCTGCCCCTGCCCCGGTACCAAGACGCGCCGGGGCGGGGGCGCCGGTCCTGTGGTAGGCAGTCCTCGTGCGTATCCTCCTCCCCCTGCCCGACCGGGACTTCGACGTCACCGAGGTGGCCGTGCCCTGGAAGCTGCTGACCGACCTCGGCCATGAGGTGGTGTTCGCCACCGAACACGGCGACGGTCCACCCGCGGCCGATCCGCTGCTGCTCACCGGAGTGCTCTTCGGGCAACTCGGCGCGGAGCCCGAGCCCAGGGAGTTCTACGGGCAGCTGACCGGCGAGGCCGCCTTCCGCCACCCCGTGGCCTGGGCGGACCTCCGGCCCGAGGCGTACGACGGGCTGATCCTGCCCGGCGGCCACGCGCCCGGGATGCGCCAGTACCTCGGCTCCGGCCTGCTGCGCGAGAAGATCGCGGAGTTCTGGCGGCTGGACCGCCCGGTGGGTGCCATATGCCACGGTGTCCTCGCCCTGGCCCGCACCCGCGACCCGGACACCGGCCGCGGCCTCCTCGCCGACCGGCGCACCACCTGTCTGCCCGGCTACATGGAGCGGACCGCGTACTACCTCACGGCCTGGCGCCGTGGCCGCTACTACCGCACGTACCCGGCCTACGTCCAGGACGAGGTCGTGGCCGCTCTCGACGACCCCGCCCAGTTCGAACGCGGGCCCATCGAGCTGCGGCGCCGTGGCACGGCCACCGACGACACCCCCGCCTTCGTCGTAAGGGACGGCAACTACCTCTCCGCCCGCTGGCCCGGCGACGCCTACCTCTTCGCGCGGCGCTTCGCCGCGATGCTCACCTGACCGGCACACCCATCAGGACGGGCCTTGTGTGGCCAGCCGGAGCAAGGTGGTGGCGAGGACGTCGACACCGTGGGCGCACGCTTCGGGGGTGGAGTACTCGCGGGGGTTGTGGCTGATCCCGTCGTACTCACCGCGTACGAAGACCATCGCCGTGGGGCAGAGCGCGGCGATCTCCTGGGCGTCGTGTCCGGCGCCGGAGAGCAGGGAGATGTGTTCCAGGCCGTGGTCGTCGGCGGCCTGGGCGATGGCCTTCTGGACGCTCTCGTCGAAGGGGACGTACGCGGTCTTGGCCATGCGCCGAGCGGTCAGTGTGAGCCCCGGCGTGCCGTTCTCCAGGGTGCACAGGAAGGCGGCGAGGTCCTCCTCGGCGCGGGCCATCCGGACGTCGTCGGGGTTGCGCAGATCGACGGTGAGCTCGGCACGCGCCGGGACGATGTTGGTCAGGTCCGGGTGGACGGCCAGGTGGCCGACGGTGGCGCGCAGCTCGCCGTAGGTGCCGGAGTCGACCATGGCCCGCAGATGGACGCCGATCCGGGCGGCGGCGAGGCCGGCGTCGGCGCGCAGACGGGTCGGGGTGGTACCGGCGTGGGCGGCGCGGCCGTGGATGGTGATCTCCTGCCAGGAGATGCCCTGAACACCGGTGACGACGCCGATCTGGACATCGTTCTCGGCGAGCACCGGGCCCTGTTCGATGTGGCACTCGACGTAGGCGTACGGCGGGGCACCGGCGGTGGCCACGCTGTCGATGTGCGACCCGGTCAGCACGGGGGCAGCCGTGGGGTCGGTGCCTTCGCGGCGGCCGTAGATGTTGCCCATCCGGTCGATCCGGACCGTCAGCCCGGCCTGCTCCATCCACCCGATGACTTGACGCCGCCCGGCGGCGTCGGTGAGCGCCAGACGGTTCACCCCGCGCAGACCGGTGCGCTCGTCGTCGTACGCGCCGATCTCGGCGAGGCCCATCAGCGACTGCCACAGTCGGTGGCCGTTGACGGTGATCGCGTCGGGGGTGGGACCCGTCATGTTCGTTCTCCCATGGGGGTCGGATGCGGATGGGGTCAGATGTCCGCGGTGGTGGTGGCTGGGTTGGCCGCGGCGCCCTCCGTGCTCAGCAGCACCACGGTGGAGGCGGGGCCGAGGCCCAGTGCGGCGCGGCGCTCGTCGGCGCCGTCGCCGGCGAGCGCGGCGCGCAGCCCGGCGAGTGAGGCGGCGCCGCAGGGGCCGCTGGAGATGCCGAGCCGGGCGAGGTCACCCGCCGCGCGGGCGCTCGCGGCGTCGGGTATGGCGATGGCCGCGTCGAGACCGTCGCGCAGATGGGGCCAGGCGATGCTGGAAGGGGTGCCGCAGTTCAGTCCGGCCATGATGGTCTCGCCGGTGGTGACGCTGACCGGTTCGCCACGGATGAGGCTCTCGATGACGCAGGGGGCGGCCGTGGGTTCCACCGACAGCAGCGCCGTGGGCGGCCCGCCCGGACGGCTGCGGTAGTGGGTGACGACAGCGTGGGCCAGCGAACCCACGCCCATCGGAATGGCGATGAGGCCGGGCGTCCCCGCTCCGGCGGCCGCGAGTTGCTCGTCGATTTCGGCGCAGAGGGTGGAGTAGCCCTCGACGATCCAGCCCGGTATCCGTTCATAGCCGGGCCAGGCGGTGTCCTGGACCAGGAACGCACCCGCCTCGGCCGCCTCGGCCGCCTGGCGCACGGCCTCGTCGTACGCTCCCGTGACCTGGGAGACCTCCGCCCCCTCCGCGGCGATGGCCGCCACGGCCTCCGGATGGACACCTCGTGGCACGAAGATCCGGGCGCGGTGGCCGAGCAGGCGCGCCGTCCGGGCCACGGCGCGGCCATGGTTGCCGTCGGTGGCGGTCACCAGGACGACGGGTGCGGTGGCATCGCCGCGTGCGGCCCGCGCGGCGAGGGCGCGGTGCACGGCCCAGGACGCGCCCAGGGCCTTGAAGGCGGGCAGGCCCAGACGGCACGACTCGTCCTTGACGAAGACCCGCCCAACCCCCAATTCGACTGCCAGTGGCGGGAGTTCGGTCAGCGGGGTGGGGGCGTAACCGGACAGGGAGGCGTGGAAATCCCGTACCTCGGTGGGGGCGGGCGGACAGGTCCAGCCCCGGGCGGCGGGGCGGGCGAACCACGGCGGCTCGGCGACGGAGGAAGCGTATGCGGGCACGTGGCCAGCGTGCGGCCCGCACCTCCCATCGGTCCAGCGAATGTTTCCCATCTCTATTCACCGGCAGAACCGACGAATAGTGCGCCCTTCACAGCAATTGAGCTCTTCACCGCGAGGAGAGCGGGAACCCCGCGTTCGACCTGCACCGACTGCGTCTGCTGCGCGAGCTCAAGCACCGCGGCACCCTCGCGGCCGTCGCCGCCGCCCTCTCCTGCAGCCCGTCGTCCGTCTCCCAGCAGCTGTCCCAGCTGGAGGCGGAGGTCGGTGTCCGGCTGCTGGAGCCGGTGGGCCGCCGGGTGCGGCTCACCGAGCAGGCCGAGATCCTCGTCGCCCATACCGAGGCGGTGCTGGAGCGGTTGGAGCACGCCGAGGCGGACATCGCCACTTCCCTCACCGATCTGACCGGCACCCTGCGCATCGCCTCGTTCCAGACGGCCACTCTCGCCCTGGTGCCCGGCATGCTGAGCCTGCTGCGCGACCGTCATCCCGGCCTGAGAGCGCACATCACGCAGATGCCACCGGAAACGGCCATCCCCGCGCTTCAGGCCCGCGATTTCGACCTGGTCGTCGCCGAGGAGTACCCGGGCAACCCCAACCCGCGGCCGCCCGGTCTGGAGCAGGAGGATCTGTTCGATGACCCCCTCCACCTCTCCCTGCCCGCACGGGCCGGTGAGCGGAGCGACACCGGGCCCGGCCCCAAGGGCGGCCCCACGGCTTCGTTGCGCTCGCTCACCGGCCTTCCCTGGGCCATGGAGCCCGAGGGCACGGCCGCCCGCCACTGGGCCATGACCCTGTGCCGGAACGCCGGTTTCGAGCCCGATGTGCGGTTCGAGACCACGGACCTCCTGATCCACCTCCGCCTCGTCGAGCAGGGCCACGCCGCCGCCCTGCTCCCCAGCCTCGTATGGAACGGAGCGCCCCCGACCGTCGCGCTGCGACAGCTCCCCCGGGGCCGGCGCACCCGCCGTGTCTTCACCGCCGTACGCCGGGGCCGCACCCGACACCCAGCGATCATGGCCTGCCGCCACGCGCTGCGGCAGGCGGCCGCGGACGTGGCCGCCTCGGCCGACGGGTGAAACGGAAACATCGTCGGCCCCGACCGCGGACGGTCGGGGCCGACGAGGAGTACGCTCGGGCTCAATGACCTTTAGTCGTCAACGCACTTGGGGTACTTCGAGCCACGGTTGCAGTCGTGGTAGTCGTACTTGCTGACCCGGAACTTCTTCTCCTCGCCGCCCTTGGCCGGATCCACGACCAGGTAGAACTTCTTCCCGTCCTTGACCTTGTCGGTGACGGTCCCGTCAGGGCCCCGGTCAAAGTCCTGCGCGCACCCGGCGAGTGTGAGGGCTGAACATGCCAGGAGGGCAAGGGCAAGGCGACGCATGTCGTGCTCCGATCAACGTGAGGATTGCGAGACAGTCTAGGGGGCATCGGATCATGGTCCGGCCAGGGGTGGCATTCGCTCATCCGCGGGGAAACGCCTGGTGGATGGCGGCGGGAAAGGGGAAGAAAAACGCCCGACGAAGACCGTCCGGGGTGTCCTACAGTGGTGTCGGGCCGTGACTGGCGCTGAGGTGGAGCACCACCGGGGAGCGGCCTGACGATCGGGTCGATGCCGTGCGCCTGGGCGAGTAGTCGGTAACGCCTGGGAGGCGACCTTGTCCTCGACACAGACGGCCCAGCTCATGGATGGCGCCGGTCTCGCCCGGCGCATCGTGGCGGAAGCGGCGGGCCATGCTTCGGAGATCGCTCGACGCACGGGAATCACCCCCTGTCTGGCAACGGTGCTGGTGGGCGAGGATCCGGCCTCGGCCACGTATGTCCGTATGAAGCGCGCCCGTTGCGCCAAGGCGGGGATAGCGTCACGGTTCGTCGCCCTGCCTGCCGCCACGACGACCTCGGAGTTGGTCGCCACCCTCGGCTCCCTGTCCCAGGACCCCGAAGTGCACGGCATCCTGCTACAGCATCCCGTCGGGGCTCATATCGATGAGCGGGCGGCGTTCGAGGCCATCGCTCCCGAGAAGGATGTCGACGGCGTCACCATGAGCTCCTTCGGGGCGATGAGCTTCGGGTTGCCGGGGTTCGCGTCATGCACTCCGGGAGGCATCATGCGCCTCCTGGACGAGTACCGCGTCGAGCTCGCGGGGCGGCGCGCCGTGGTGGTGGGCCGTAGTCCGATCCTGGGCAAGCCCGTGGGAATGCTCCTGCTGGCCCGGGACGCGACGGTGACGTACTGCCACTCCAGGACCGCCGACCTGAGCGCGGCACTCCGGGAAGCCGATGTCGTCGTGGCGGCCGTGGGCCGGCCCCGGCTCATCCGTGGCGAGGACATCAAGCCGGGCGCCGTGGTGATCGACGCCGGGTACAACCCCGGCAACGTCGGGGACGTCGACTTCGATTCCGCGTGTCGGCGTGCCCGGCTGATCACCCCGGTGCCGGGCGGGGTGGGGCCCATGACCATCGCCGTCCTGCTGGCACAGACCGTGGACGCCGCCCGGCGGCAGACGGGTCTGACCGGCGTACGGGCGGATTGCTGAGCGGTCAGCCGCCGCGCCGGGCTCCTGTCAGCGCCCGGTGCAGCACCTCCTCGGCGAAGGCGGGCAGCCGTGTGTCGGCGCCGGGTCCGTGCATGTCCATGTTGAGGACGACGTTGGCCTGGCGCACCAGCACCTGACCGCCGCCGTCCCATCGCCACCAGGCCACCTCCTGCCCGAGGTCGAGCGTGGACCTGCGGCCCCAGCCGTGTTCTCCGCTGATGGTGTCCGCGTTGCGGAACGTCATCACGGCTTCCTGGACGGCGCTCTGCCCCGCCTCCGCCTGCCCGATGGTGACCACCAGGTCGATTCTGGGCGACACATCGCCGTCGGTGGTCCAGTAACAGCGGGACTCCCCGTGGCTGAAGGCTTCCCGGGTCGACAGTCGCGGTCGGGGGATGGCCCGCGCGGCCATGTGCTCGTCCAGCAGCTCACAGGCCTCGGGCAGGGAGCGGTAGCGTTCGTCGTCCGGGGTGATGCGGGTGATGGCCAGCCCGGGCAGCATCAGACAGACCACGAGCGGGGACAGCGCCGAGGCGATCGCATCTCGTGGCACGGATGGATCGGCGCTGCTCAGCGACGCCAGCAACCAGTCCCGGCCGGTGACCAGTTCCTCGCTGTGGGAGGGCGGCGTCATCCCCGGAGGGTAGTACGTCTTGACCTGTTCGCCCAGGAACATCGCCAGCAACGGAAGGAGGCACACCACCGCGGCGGCGGCACGGCGGGGTTCGGCGACGGCGCGCGTGCCGGGCAGCGTCCATACGGTCCGGCGGTCCGCGCGCAGCAGCGCTCGTGGACTGCGGGCCAGGGCGTGGTCGGCGGTGTCCTGCCAGACCGCGCCGCCCACGAGCAGGCTCAGCGGGACCACCGCGTACAACGACGCCCGCAGGTCCAGCGTGGCGGCCAGGACCACGAAGAGCGCGACGGGGACGACGGTGACCGTTCTCCTCAGCAGGAGGGGTAGCCGGCCGGGCGCCGCGCGGGTGTACGGCCCGGCGGGGGCGCCCTTTCGGACGCCCCCTGTGGCGCATGCCCCCCGTGGCCAGGGCCGGTGGCCGGGGCCGGTGGCTAAGGGCGGATGTAGGGCCGGGTGATGATCTCCATGTTGTGGCCACTGGGATCGTCGAAGTACGCGCCACGGCCGCCGAAGAGACGGTTGATCCGACCGGGGTCGTTGTGGTGGGGATCGGCGTAGTAGGTGACGCCGACCGCTTCCAGGCGGGCGATCATGGCGTCGAACCGCTCGTCGGGCACGAGGAACGCGTAGTGCTGCGGCTGTATGGGCTCGTCGCGCTTCTCGTAGTAGTCGAGTGTCACGCCGTTGCCGAGATCGACGGGCAGAAACGGGCCGAACGGGGCTCCGACCTCCACCCCCAGAATCGCGGCGATGAACTCGGCGGACAGCGCCCGGTCGTGCGCGTAGACGGCGGTGTGATTCAGCTGGACGGCGGTGGCCGGGGGCTCGGAGTCGTGCTGGGGCTGGGCGTGGTGTGACATCTGTGGTGGTGTCTCCGCATCGTGGAATCCGCTGGAACAGGCGCCACACGGACGGGCGCCAGGAGGAAGGACACGGAGGAAGGGGCGGGCCTCTGGCCCGCCTCGGGCTCACGCCGAGGCCGGGCGCCTCACTCGTGCGTGGCCCATGGCCGACCCGGCAGTCACGTCGCCGACTCTAGCAGCGCCCGCGTGTCCGGCCCCGGCGGTCAGTACCCGCGCCATCTCCGCGCCGCGCACAAGCCCATCCGGGACCCGGGCACCTGGTCACTCCCCGGCGGCACCCGGGGGGCGAGCGTCATGTCCGATTTCCGCCAGCACGCCTCCTCTCCCTTGGCGCACAGTGGAGGTGTGATGAGCGACGACAGCAGGTACGAGGCGGTGTGCAGCCGCGACGCACGGTTCGACGGCGAGTTCTTCTTCGGTGTCGCCACGACCGGGATCTACTGCCGGCCGAGCTGCCCCGCCACCACACCCCGGCGCAAGAACGTCCGGTTCTTCCCGACCTCGGCCGCCGCACAGGGCGCCGGATTCCGGGCCTGCCGCCGCTGCCGGCCGGACGCCGTGCCCGGCTCCGCCGACTGGAACGCGCGGGCGGACGCCGTCGGCCGTGCCATGCGGATGATCGGGGACGGGGTGGTGGACCGGGAAGGGGTGTCCGGGCTCGCCGCGCGGCTCGGGTACAGCGCCCGGCAGGTGCAGCGGCAGCTGACCGCCGAGCTCGGTGCCGGGCCGGTGGCGCTCGCCCGCGCCCAGCGCGCCCACACCGCGCGGATCCTGCTCCAGACCACCGCGCTGCGGGCCTCGGAGATCGCGTTCGCGGCCGGGTTCTCCAGCGTCCGGCAGTTCAATGACACCCTGCGCGAGGTCTACGCCGCCACCCCCACCGAGCTGCGCGCCGCCCGGCCGGAGAAGTCCGCCCTGTCCGGGCCCACGGGGGCGCCCGGCGGGGTGCTGGGGACCAACGGTGGGACGAACGGCGGAACGGCCGGGGTGCCGCTGCGGCTCGCCTACCGCGGTCCGTACGACACCACGCAGGTCTTCGACTACCTCGCCCGGCGTGCCCTCATCGGCCTGGAGGAGATGGCGGGCGCACCGGGCGCCCGTACCTACCGCCGCACGCTGCGGCTGCCGCACGCCTGCGCCATCGTCGAGGTCGACGAACGGCCCGGCGACGGCTGGCTGGAGTGCCGGCTGCGCCTGACCGAGCTGCGCGATCTGACCACCGCCATCCAGCGGATCCGGCGCCTGTTCGACCTGGACGCCGATCCGTACGCGGTCGCCGAGCGCCTCGGCGCCGATGCCGCCCTCGCGCCCCTGGTGGCCGCGCGGCCGGGGCTGCGTTCGCCGGGCGCCGCCGACCCGCATGAGCTCGCCCTCCGCGCCGTGCTCGGCCAGCAGGTCTCGGTGGCCGCCGGGCGGGTGCTGGGCAATGGGCTGATCGCCGCGTACGGCAAGCCCCTGGAGCGGCCGGACGGCGGGCTGACCCATCTCTTCCCGAGCGTGGAGGATCTCGCCGAGGCGCCGTTCGCCGAGCTCGGCACGGTGGAGAGCCGGCGCGCCACGCTGCGCACGCTCGCCACCGCGCTCGCGGACGGCACCGTGCGGCTGGACGCGGGCGCCGACCGCGACCGGACCGAGAAGGAGCTGCTGGGGCTGCGCGGCATCGGCCCCTGGACGTCCGGTTACATCAGGATGCGGGCGCTGAGCGACCCCGATGTGCTGCTGGAGTCGGATGTCGCCGTACGGGCCGGGGCCCGCGGCGCCGGGGCCCATCTGGAGGACTCCGAGGGCTGGCGGCCCTGGCGCTCGTACGCCATGCACCACCTCTGGAACGCCCCGCGGCCCCGGCCCGCGTGACCCCGCCGGGAGACACCCGCGGCCCCTTTATGCCGCTGAGAGCGTGCGCAGGCGGAGCAGATGTACAACGCCTCGTGGCCGGTGCGGATGACGGCCGGGCAGGGCGAGGGCGCGCCGCGCCCCGGCGATCTGGTGTTCTTCGGCACCGCGGGCAATATCCACCACACCGCGATCTATCTGGGCAACGGGCAGATCGCCGAGGCCCCGCAGTCCGATGAGGAGAGCCGGGTGGCCCCGCTGCGCAGCCATGACGACTACACCGGTGCCGTGCGGGTCAGTGGCGCGGGTGGTGGCGGCGGTGGTGACGCGCCCCAGTCCACCTGGGGCACCAATGTGCGCACCCACACCGAGCCGTCCATCGGCTCCGCGGTGCACTCCACCTTCCCCGGGCCGACGGGGATCCGCGTCGACTGCCAGCGGCGTGCCGAGCGGGTCACCTCCGAGGGCTACTCCAGCGATGTGTGGTCGCATCTGCCGGACGACGGCGGCAGTTGGGTCAGCAACATCTGTGTGAAGGGGCCGGAGTGGATTCCGGGTGTCCCGGCGTGTGACGGGGATCCGGGTCAGGGCCGTCCACCCGGTGACGGCGCCGGACCGCAGCGCCAGACGTGGGGCACCGATGTCACAGCGCGCAGCGGTCCGTCCTCGAAGGCCCAGGCGACGGACGCGCCGGCGAAGCCGACGACGGTACGCGTCGACTGCCAGGCGCGGGGCGAGGAGGTCACCGCGGACGGTGTCACCAACAACGCGTGGGCCCATCTGCCGGACCGCAACGCGTGGGTGTTCAACATCTACGTCCGCGGCGGCGCCTGGCTCGAGGGCATTCCCGAATGCGACACCGACCAGGGCGGGGGCTACGGCGACAACGTCGACTTCCGTAACACCTGGGGCGATGACGTACGGGTCCACCGGGACCCCGCACAGGGCTCACCGGCCGTGACCACGCTTCAGGGGCCCAGCCAGGTGCGGGTCCAGTGCCAGGTCCCCGCCGAGCAGGTGACGGCCGAGGGCTACACCAACGACGCCTGGAGCTATCTCTCCGACCGGCAGGGATGGATCAGCAACATCTATCTCAAGGGCGGCGCGTGGCAGGACGGTGTGCCGCTCTGCGCGCCGGGCAATCCGCCGCCGGGGAGGTGAACGGGGTCGGCCGGCGGTCGCCTGGGAGGTGAACGGGATCAGCCGGCCGCCAGGTCGCGCACCGTGCGCAGCCCGGCGGTGACATCCGCGATGGTCGCGCAGTCGCCCACCGCAGCCCCTGCGGGCAGGACGAGGTCCGTCGGGGGCCGGCGGGCGGCGACGGCGTCGGCCAGGTCGGACAGCGCGGCCCGCAGCCGGGCCGCGAGGGCGGGATCGGGCTGTGGGGCGCCCTGGTCGAGCCGTACGCCGCAGGCCGTGACCGCGTCCACGATCTTCTCCAGGGCCAGCACCACCGGCGCCCAGGCCGCCAGGTCCCGTCCGAACGGCGGGTGTTCGGCACTGGCCACCTCCACCGCGCGGCGGGCGTCGGCGAGCGCGCGGTAGGCCTCGCGGCGCAGCCGCAGCCGGGTGGCGTACGGCGCCTCGGCGGTGAGCACCCGGTCGAGGTGGTCGCGGGTGGCGCGGACCGCGAGCGACAGCCGTACCGACACCTGGGCGTGCGGGCCGCCGAGCCCGGGCAGCGCCCCGGCCGCCAGGACCACACCGCAGGCCAGCAGCGTGTCGGTGAGCCGGGTGAACCCGGGGTCGGTGTCGCCGCCGAGGTAGACCAGGGAGAGCAGCAGCGGGGTGAGCACGGCGGTCTGGAGGGCGAAGTGGCGTACGGAGACGGGGATCAGCGCGGAGCAGACCGCCGCGACGGCCACCGGCCAGATGCCGGGGTCGCCCGCGCCCGGGGCGAGCAGCGTGGCGAGGCCGCCGAAGACGGCCACGCCCACGGCGGTGCCGAGGGCGCGGGAGAGGGCCCGCGAGACCAGCGGGCCCATGTCGGGCTTGACCAGGAAGGCAGCCGTGGCGGGCAGCCAGTACCAGTGCGCGCCAGGCAGTTGCTGGGCGAGGGCGGTGCTGACGCCCACGCACAGGGCCACCCGGGCGGCGTACTCCCGGCCCGCCGGACCGAGCGCGCGGCGCAGCCGCTGCCGGTGACCGGGGACCACCGCGCCGACGGGCGGCGCCGGTTCGCCGTCGAACACCCGGGCGGCGAGCAGCACGGCCCGGTGCATGGCCACATTGCCCGCGGTGTCGGGCACCGGGGCGGGCAGCCGGCCCGGTGGCAGTCCGGTCCGTACCGAGCGGGCCAGTTGGGCGGGGGTGCGCGCGATGCGCTCGGGTACGGGTTCGTCCTCCCACAGGAGGGTCAGGATGCCCTCACTGAGCGCTCCGGCCACCGCCAGCCGGTCGCGCGACCGCCGCTCCTCCTCGTCGACGCGGTGCAGGGGGAGACGGTGGGCGTAGAGGGCTTCGTACGCCGCGTCGTAGGCGGCGGTCAGCTTGCGCCGGGCGGCTTGGCCCTCGTCGGTGCCGACCGCGGTCATCAGGTCGGCCAGGGCGTCGTACACGGCGGCCACCGCCTCCCGTTCACCGGAGGGCGCGGCCTGGCGCGAGGGGATGACGCGGGGCAGCAGGGCGGCCATGGCGATCACCCATGCGGCGCCGATGAGCAGCAGCCCCGCCCGGGCCGGCGGGGCCACCGGGAGGGGCATGCCCGCGCCGACGACGGCGAGCACCATCAGCTGCACCCCGGCGGAGGAGCAGACCGGGCCGATGGCGCTCATCGCGCCGGAGACCAGTCCGACCGCGGCGAGGGCGAGCGCGATCCAGATGCCGAGGCCCAGCGTGCCCAGCCAGGCCCCGGTCAGCAGCCCGAGGGCCCCGGCGAGGGCGGGCAGGCCGATGCGCACGACGCGGGTGGCACGGGTGGCGGGGCGGTCGTTGATGTGGGCGAACATCGCCCCCAGCCCGGCGAGCATCCCGAACGGGGTGTGTCCCGACGCCACGCCGACGGCCACCACCGGTCCCACGCCGAGGGCCCCGCGGACCACGGCCGCCCAGGGCACGGGCCCCCGCAGGGCCCGCACTCCGCGCAGGGGGTGCGTCAGCCAGTCGGGCGGTGTGCGGAGCGCGCGCAAGGATCCTCCGTGAGGTGGAAATCGTGGGGCTCTTCGAACCGTACGTGAGCAATGCGGAACTTTCGTAACCTGCGTATTTCCGCCATGTGAGCCGCTGATGCCCCACCCCGCGCAAAAACCGCCCCCGGCCCGTGGACCCGGGTATGACCTGGTGTTTTGTACAGTCTTCCCGGACCGGCCGGTCGGCCTGTTCGGGGTGCACATGCCAGGCTCATATGTCTCGCTCCGTGGCCAGCTTCTTGCGGAGCGTGTTGTGCTGGGTACGCGGGAGAACTAGCCTCCCTTGCGCCCGTTGCCGAACATTCGTCTGGTAACCGCCTTCCGTTGATCCCCAGTGCCGGAGAACGCCATGCAGGTGACCTTGCATCAGGACAAATGCGTCGCCTCGGGACAGTGCGTCCTCGCCGCCCAGGACGTGTTCGACCAGCGGGACAAGGACGGTCTCGCCGTACTCCTCGACGACCGCCCGCCGGCTGAGCTGCACGACGACGTCCGTCACGCGGCCGCCGTCTGCCCCGCCCTGGCGATCGCCCTGGCCGACTCGTGAGCACACCGCGGAACGTCGTGATCGTGGGTGCCTCGGTCGCGGGGCTCACCGCGGCGGTCACACTGCGCACCGAGGGGTACGACGGAAGGCTCACCCTCATCGGCGACGAGCCCCACACCCCCTACAACCGCCCGCCGTTGTCCAAGCAGATCCTGGCGGGCACCTGGGAGCCGGACCGGATCAAGCTGCGCACCGACGAGGAGCTGTCCGCCCTCGACGCGCGGCTGCTGTTCGGCAGCTCCGCCAGCGGCCTGGACACCGCCGCCCGCCGGGTGGTGCTGGACGGCGGTGCCAGCGTCTCCTACGACGCCCTGGTCATCGCCACCGGTGTCACCCCCAACAGCCTGCCCGGCGCCCACCATCTGGCCGGGGTGCATCTGCTGCGCACCCTCGACGACGCCCTCGCCCTGCGCGCCGATCTGCGCCGCAAGCCGGGTGCGAGGGTGGCGGTGGTCGGCGCGGGCTTCCTCGGCTCGGAGGCCGCGGCGGCGGCCCGCAGGATGCGGCTGGACGTCACCATGATCGACCCCCGGCCGGTGCCGATGCGGCGGCAGTTCGGCGATCGGATAGCCGCCCTGGTCGGGCAGTTGCACAAGAAGAACGGGGTGTCCATGCGCTGTGGCACCGGGGTACGGCGGTTCTTCGAGTCCGGCGGCCGGGTGACCGGTCTCGAACTCACCGACGACACACTGCTGGACGCCGATGTCGTGGTGGTCGCCATCGGCGCCGCCCCGGCGATCGGCTGGCTGGCCGGATCCGGCCTTGAGCTGCGCAACGGTGTCGAATGCGATCCCACCTGCCGCGCGGCGCCGGGCGTCTACGCGGCCGGTGATGTCGCCTCGTGGCACAACAACCACTTCGGCTGCCGGATGCGGCTGGAACACCGGCTGAACGCCACGGAACAGGCGCGGGCCGTCGCCCACAACGTGCTCGGCGAGAACCAGCCGTTCGCCCCCGTGCCGTACTTCTGGACCGATCAGTACGACGCCCATATCCAGGCGTACGGCATCTTCCCCGCCGACGCCGAACTCGCCGTGCTCCACGGCGAGCTCGAGGGCGGCCACTTCGTCGTCGCCTATGGACACCGGGGCCGGGTGGTCGGGGTCCTCGGCTGGAACAGCCCCTGCGAGCTGCGCAAACTGCGTCAACTCGTGGTTGACCGGGCACCGTGGGCATCGATCCTGCCCGCTCCCCAGGCGGTGTGGCCCGGCCGACACCTCTCGGCCAGTCTCCGGTGACCGCGACGTCAATTTCCGGCCATGCGCTCTCGCGAGGCTGGCCAGGTGCTGGTCCGTCGTCTTCTCCTTCAACGTGTCGCCGTCGCTCCTGGTCACTGCCGGCTCCTCGGGCTCGCCGGGTCGCTGGCCCTGGCAGCGGGCGGAGCGACGGCCGGAGCGCTACCGGTGGGGAACGCCCTCACCCCTGACTCCGGGAGAGAGGCGCTCGGGCTGATCAGCACCTACTTCGGGCTGGTGCTGCTGATCGCGGCGTGGTGGCTGCTGGGGCGCGAGGTGCGCGGGCCGAAGCCGCCCGGCCCCCGCTCCCTGCTGATCACGCTCGCCACCTGGGCGGCTCCCCTGCTGCCCGGGCCGCCGCTGTTCAGCCGGGATGTGTACAGCTACCTCGCCCAGGGCGCCATGGTGCACGCCCGCATCGACGTCTACACCCACGGCCCCATCCGCCTCGGCGGGCCGCTGGCGGACGAGGTGGCGCCGGTGTGGCAGCACACCCCGACGCCGTACGGCCCGGTCTCGCTGGCCTTCGAATCGGCCATCGCTCATGCCTCGCGCGCCGAGCCGTCGCTCGGGGTGATCGGGCTGCGGCTGATCGCGCTGCTCGGGGTGGCGCTGATGGTGCTCGCACTGCCCGTTCTGGCCCGCCGCTGCGGCACCGACCCGAGCGCCGCCCTGTGGCTGGGCGGTCTCAACCCGCTCCTGCTGCTGCATCTGGTGGGTGGGGCGCACAATGATGCCGTGATGCTCGGGCTGCTCGGGGCCGGGTTGGTGGCCGCGACGGGCCGATGGCCGGCCTGTGGCGCGGTGCTGGTCACGCTCGCCGCCCTGGTCAAGGCCCCGGCCGCGCTGGGGCTGCTGGCGGTCGCCACGCTGTGGGCGCGCCGGGTGGAGGGCCGCAGGCGCCGCGTCGGCGCCGTGGCGGCCACCGCCGCGCTGTCCCTGGCCACCACGGGAGTGGCGACGGCCGTCACCGGCACCGGCTACGGCTGGATCTCCGCGCTCACCATCCCGGCCTCACCGGACAACTGGGCGCTGACCAGCACGCTCGGCCGCGCCACCGGCGCCCTGCTGGAGGCCGTCGGCAGCGGACTGGCGCCGCTGGCCGCGCCCGCGTGGCACGGTCTGGGGCTGCTGGCCACCGCCGTGGCCATCGGGGCCGCCTGGCTGCGCCCGCCCCGGCCCCGGCCGGTGTACGCGCTGGGGCTGAGCCTGATCGCGGTGGCCGTGCTGGGCCCGGCGATCCGGCCCTGGTACGTGCTGTGGGGGCTGTTCGTGATCGCGGCGGCCGGTCCCGGCGGAACGGTGCGCAAGGCGGTGGTGGCCGGGAGCGGGGTGCTCGCGCTGGCCGTGCTGCCCAATGGGTTCGCGCCGGATTCGCGGCAGCTGACGTACGCCGTGTGCGGGGGTGCGCTGGCGGTGTGCGCGCTGTGGTGCGTACGGCATACGCCGGGGTTCGCCACCGGCAACGCGCTGCCCGCCGTCTCCGGCGGCCACCGATCGGAGCGTTCGGCATGACGGGGCCCACCACATCGCGTGGACGGCTGGTCCTGGCGCTCGCCCTGACCGTGGCGGTGGCGCTGTTCCTGGCCTTCGTCCCGCTGCACCGGCACTGGTTCGACCTCAACGTCTACTACGACGCCGTGGGCCACTGGCTGCGGGACGGCCGTATCTACGACTTCACCATCCCCGGCGCGGACGGGGCGGACTACGGCTTCACCTATCCGCCCTTCGCCGCGCTGTGCATGCTGCCGATGGCCCTGTTCACCTGGCCGGCCGCGATCACCCTGAGCATGGTGCTCAACGTGGCCGCCTCGGCCATCCTGCTCACCTGGCTGATCGGGCCGATCGTCCGGCGGCACGGCTGGAACAAGTGGTTCGCCTTCGTGGTGGCGGCCTGCCTGTTCGTCCTGCTGGAGCCGGTGCGGGACACCTTCAGCTTCGGGCAGGTCAATCTGCTGCTGCTGGTGCTGGTGTTCTTCGACGCCTGGCTGCTGTCCACGGGGCATGGCCGGTTCGCCGGCTGCGGCATCGGGCTCGCCGCCGCCATCAAGCTCACCCCGGCGATCTTCATCGGCTATCTGCTGATCACCCGGCGGTGGCGTGCCGCCGCGACCGCCACGGGCACCGCCGCGGCCGCCACCCTGCTGGCCCTGGCGGTGGCGCCCGGGGCCTCACGGGTCTACTGGACCGAGGCGCTGTGGGACACCGACCGGATCGGGGTGCTCTCCTACGTCTCCAACCAGTCGTGGGAAGGGGTGCTGGCCCGGCTGTTCGATCCGGTGCCGCCGAGCGGGGTGGTGTGGGCGCTCGGGGTGCTCGCGGTGCTGGCCGTCTGGGCGCACCGGGTGCGCTGCGCGGTGGCCGTCGGGGACGAGCGGGCCGGGTTCGCGCTGACCGGGGTGACCGCCTGTCTGATCAGCCCGATCACCTGGGTGCACCATCTGGTGTGGCTGATTCCGGCCCTGGCGGTGCTGGTCGACAGCGGGCTGCGGCCGGACGCGCCACCGGCCCGGCGCAGGCTGCTGCTCCAGGTCGGTGCGGTGGTGTACGTGCTGCTGTGCAGCAGTGTGGTGTGGCTGTGGCGGTTCGACTCCACCGGGGTGGACGGCTTCCTCGGCAGCAACACCTATGTGTGGATCTGCCTCGGCCTGCTGATCGCGCTCCCGCTGCGCGGTGCGCGTTCCGCGACGATGCTGGGTCAAGAGCCATATCCGGCACGTATCCCATGACCGACAGGAGTGTCCGGACCGATGCCTGAAGCGATGCCGCGCCCCGCGGAGCAGCCCCTGGACCGGCCCGCGGAGCAGGCGGGGCGCCGGCCTCTGTACCGGCGGCTGCCGCTGCGCCAGATCCTGTGTCTGCTGCCGCTGCTCGTCGTGGCCGTCTGGGTGGTCCAGCACCGGTCGCTGATCGGCTCCGGAGCCCGTCAGATGTTCACCGCCAATCCGTACTGGCTGCTGACGGCGGTGGCGACCACCGGGCTGGGCTGGGTGGCGGTGTCGTTCGCCCGGCAGGGCACGGTGCTGGAGCGGCTGCCGGCCAGGCGGCTGTTCGCCACCCAGTTCGCCGCGGGGGCGGCCAACCACCTGCTGCCGTCGGGGATCGGCGCCAGCGCGGTCAACATCCGGTTCATGACGGGCTGCGGGCTGCCGCCCGCCCGCTCCTCGGCGGCGCTCGCCCTGTACTTCCTGGCGGAGGCCACGGCCCGGGTGGGGTTGCTGCTGGTGCTGCTGGTGGCGTTTCCCGAGGCGCTGCGGCTGGGCCCGCTGCTCCCGGAGTCGGTGAGCGGGACGGTGGTGGCCGGGGTGGTGGCGGCGGCCGGGGTGCTGGTGGCCGGGGTGGCGCTGATCCGTCCGGTGCGCCGGCTCGTGGTGACGTTCCTGCGCACCGCGCTGGCCGACGCCCGTTCGCTGCATATGCGGCCGTCCAGGGCGCTGGCGCTGTGGGGTGGTTCGCTGGCGTTTCCGCTGCTCCAGGCGACGGGGCTGGTGGCGGTCGCGCTGGCGCTGGAGCTCGAGGTGCGGCCGGCCCATGTGATGCTCGCGTATCTGGCCGCCACGGCGGTGGCCGCCGTCGTCCCCGCCCCCGGTGGTATCGGCTCGGTCGACGCGGCGCTGGTCATCGCGCTGGTGGCGGCGGGGGCGCCGGTCGAGTCGGCCACGTCCACGGTGCTGGCGTACCGCTTCATCACGGTGTGGCTGCCGCTGATCCCCGGGGCGCTGGTGCTGGGCGGACTGGTCCGCTGGAAGATCGTCTGACCCGGCGGGGTCAGGGCCCGCGCAGGGTCCGGCGGGGTCAGGGCCCGCGCAGGGTGAGGACGTCATCGGGCCGGACGTCGATGTGCGAGCCGAGGAAGGCCCCGACCCGGTCGAGGGTTCCGCCCAGCCATGCGGCGTCCTCGTGGCCGGGGCGCTCCAGCCGCATCCGCCGTGACCGCAGGGGCACCATGCGCAGGTTCAGCAGACGGCCGGTGTCCGGGTCCAGCTCGGGGAAGTAGAGCAGCCGCAGATCGTCGCGGTACCGCTCGTAGCCGCCGATGCCCTCGTAGTCGTCGACCATGTCGCCGCAGCCGTAGAGGACCAGCTTGCCGCGGTACACCTCGAGGGGGCGGGGGTGGTGGGAGGAGTGGCCGTGGACGAGGTCTACACCGCCGTCGATCAGGGCGTGGGCGAAGTGGACCTGGTCCGGTGAGACGCCGTACCCCCAGTTGCCGCCCCAGTGCACCGAGGCGACGGCGAGGTCGCCGGGGCGCTTGAGCTGCCGTACGCGGACGGTGATCGCGTGCGCGCGGGCGTCCGACAGCTCGGGCAGGAAGTCGACCCCGGACCGCCCCTCCGTCGCGGCCCACCGGCCCGGAATGCCGCTGGAGGCCGCGCCGAACGAGAAGACCAGCACCCGGCGGTGGTCCCCGGCCGGGACGGCGGCGGGGCGCCGCGCGGCGGCCGCGTCACGGCCCGCTCCGGCCACCCGGAGCCCGGCGGCGGCCAGGGAGTCGAGCGTCTCGTCGAGCCCGCGCCTGCCGGCGTCGAGCACATGGTTGTTGGCCAGGACGCAGACATCGGGCCGGACCGCGGTCAGACAGGGGAGGTTGTCCGGGCTCATCCGGTAGTGGACGTCCTTCCCCGGGGCGAACTCATCACTGCGGGTGACGCTCGTCTCCAGGTTGATCACCCGCACCCCGGGCGCCTCCTCGTCCAGCACCGCCAGGGCGTCGCCCCAGGGCCAGGAGAAGTCCACCGGGCGCGGGATCGGGCCGTTGGCCTCCTCGGCCAGCTCCACATAGGCACGGGAGTCACGGATGTAGGGCTCATGGAGCTCCGGATCGCCCGGATGCGGCAGGATCTGGTCGACCCCGCGGGCGAGCATCACGTCGCCGCAGAGGAACAGCGTCACCGCCGTGTCGTGCATACCTCAACGATAGGCGCGCGTCGCCATGAGTGATCGTGCCCGGGGTGGGGACCCGGAGGGGCGGCGTCAGGGCCGAGGGCGTGGGCGTCACGCGGCACGGGCTCCGACCTCCTGCCCCAGACGGGCGCAGGTGCGGTTGATGAGCCGGGAGACATGCATCTGGGAGATGCCGAGCCGATCGGCGATCCGGCTCTGGGTCTCGTCGCAGAAGAACCGCAGGTAGAGAATTTCCCGCTCGCGCTCGGGAAGCCTGCGCAGGCACGGCTTGAGGGATTCGCGCTGGACCACCCGCTCATAGGAGGACTCGGTGGCGCCGAGGGTGTCCACCAGCGCGTAGCCGTCGTCCGCGCCGCGCAGTGCGGCGTCCAGCGACAGCGTGCGGAAGCTGTCGAGCGCCTCCATGCCGACGAGGACGTCCTCCTCGGTCATGCCGGTGTGCCGGGCGATGTCCTTGACGCTGGGCGAGCGGTCGTCCGGTGAACGGGTCAGCTCCTGGATGGCGGTGCGGACCCGGTTGCGCAGCTCCTGGACCCGGCGCGGGACGTGCAGACCCCACATATGGTCGCGGAAGTGCCGCTTGACCTCGCCGACCACGGTCGGGACGGCGTAGCTCTCGAAGGCCGAACCCCGGTCCGGCTCATAGCGCTTGACCGCCTTGACCAGGCCGACCATGGCCACCTGCCGCAGATCCTCGGAGCTTTCACCGCGGTTGCGGAACTGTGAGGCGATGCGCTCGGCCATCGGCATCCAGGCCCGGACGACATCCTGCCGCAGGGTCTCCTTCTCCTGACCGTCCGGCAGATCGGCGATCCGGCGGAAGTCGGCGGAGGTGTCGGGGGCGTCGTCGTGTGCGTGCTTGGAGTGTGCTCGGGGGTGTGCTCGGGGGTGTGCTCGTGCGGACGTCATGGGCTGGTCTCCCTTGGGCTGTCGTATCGGTGTCACCACAGGCTCTGACAATCCGGACAACTCGGGCGACCGTGAACACGCCTTGCGCAGCCGGGCTGCTCCCATGGCGTGCCTCCGGTCCGAAGCACACTGTGCGCGTGCCCCTCCTCGGCACAGCGAAACGGAGTTCGCCCCCATGGATGCGGGTCCATAGGGTGCGTTATGCGTCACATCGGTCCGGTGCGCGGCCCGTACGGGCATGTGGGAGGGGTCGCGACAAGGTTGCGGCCCGCGGCCAAGATTTACGCAGCCTTTCCCGCCGTTTCGCCCATGTGCCGTTGTCCGTACCGGCTTGGCGGAAGAGACTGCACCGGTTCCCCCGCTTCCCTTCGAACGCCACAGGAGACCGGAGCGTCATGACCTCCATAGACCGTCGAAGATTCATGCAACTTGCCGGCACCGGCACGGCCATGTCCCTCCTCTCCGCCAGCATCGCCCGCGCCGCGGAGATTCCGGCGAACCGCCGGACCGGAAGCCTGCGGGACATCGAGCACATCGTCGTGCTGATGCAGGAGAACCGCTCGTTCGACCACTACTTCGGCAGCCTGCGCGGGGTACGGGGATTCGGCGATCCGCGACCGGTGCGGCTGCCCAGCGGCAAGCCGGTGTGGCACCAGTCCGACGGCTCCAAGGAGGTCCTGCCGTTCCGCCCCGAGGTGAACGACCTCGGGCTCCAGTTCCTCCAGGACCTGCCGCACGGCTGGGGCGACGGCCATGTGGCGTTCAACGACGGCGCGTACGACAAGTGGGTGCCCTCGAAGTCGGCCACCACCATGGCGTATCTGACCCGCGAGGACATTCCGTTCCACTACGCGCTGGCCGACGCCTTCACCATCTGCGACGCCTACCACTGCTCGTTCATCGGCTCCACGGACCCCAACCGCTACTACCTGTGGTCCGGTTACACCGGGAACGACGGCAAGGGCGGCGGCCCGGTGCTGGACAACGCGGAGGCCGGCTACGGCTGGACCACCTACCCCGAGCGCCTGGAGAAGGCCGGGATCTCCTGGAAGGTCTACCAGGACATCGGCGACGGGCTCGACGCCAAGGGCGGCTGGGGCTGGATCGACGACGCCTACCGCGGCAACTACGGCGACAACTCGCTGCTGTACTTCAACCAGTACCGCGACGCCAAGCCCGGCGACCCGCTGTACGACAAGGCCCGCACCGGTACCGACGCCAAGAACGGCGACGGCTTCTTCGACGTCCTGCGGGCCGATGTGAAGGCCGGCAAGCTGCCGCAGATCTCCTGGATCGCGGCCCCCGAAGCCTTCACCGAGCACCCCAACTGGCCCGCCAACTACGGCGCCTGGTACATCGCCCAGGTGCTGGACGCGCTCACCTCCGACCCCGAGGTGTGGAGCAGGACCGCGCTGCTCCTCACCTACGACGAGAACGACGGCTTCTTCGACCACGTGGTGCCGCCGTACGCGCCCGCCGCCAAGCGGGGCGCCTCGACCGTGGACACCACCGGGGAGCTGTACGCCGGCTCCTCCTCGCAGCCCGCGGGCCCGTACGGGCTGGGGCAGCGGGTGCCGATGCTGGTGGTGTCGCCGTGGAGCAAGGGCGGCTGGGTGTGCTCGCAGACGCTGGACCACACCTCGGTCATCCGGCTCATGGAGCAGCGCTTCGGCGTCGAGGAGCCGAACATCTCGCCGTGGCGGCGGGCGGTGTGCGGCGATCTGACCGAGGCCTTCGACTTCTCCCGGACCGATGTGAAGGTCCCGGCCCTGCCGGACACCAGCGGCTACCGGCCCAAGGACAACGAGCGGCACCCGGACTATGTGCCGGCGCTCCCGGCGAACCCCTCGCTGCCCCGGCAGGAGTCCGGGCTCCGCCCGGCCAGGCCGCTGCCGTACGACCTGTCGGCCGATGCCACGACCGGCGCCGACGGCGGTCTGCGGGTCGACTTCGTCCACCACGGCAAGGGCACCGCCGCGCACTTCCACGTGACCTCCGCGAGCCATGAGGGCGGGCCGTGGGGCTACACCGTCGAGGCGGGCAACCGGCTGTCCGGCAGCTGGCAGCGCTCCTCGGCGGACAACGGCGCCTATGACCTCCAGGTGCACGGTCCGGCCGGTTTCCTGCGTCACTTCACCGGTCACGCCGGCGGCGAGGGCCCCGAGGTGAGCGCCCGTCACGACCGGGCGACCGGGGAGGTCAAGCTGACCCTCGTCAACCAGGGCGACGCGACGGTGCGGCTCACCGTCACGGACGGCTACCACAAGGAGAAGCCGGTGAACTACCGGCTCCGGCCGGGCGCGCGGGTGGTGCACACCGCCCGCACCGGACGCAGCCACCAGTGGTACGACGTGTCGGTGGTCTCCGACCACGACAGTGGCTATCTGCGCCGGCTGGCCGGGCATGTGGAGACCGGCCGTGCGGGGATGAGCGACCCCGCGCTCTCGGCGGACTGAGCCTCCGCCACCGGTCCCTCGTCGCGCGCCCGTCCGGCTCCCCGCCGGGCGGGCGCGCGGTGCTTCTCCCCCTCGCCCATCGCTCGGGCCGTCAGCCTCAGATATGACGCTCGGGCCGTCAGCGCCGCGCGCCCGAGGCGCGGGTGCGGAACCCGGCCGGGGTCTCGCCCGAGCGCCGCCGGAAGAACTTGGTGAAGACGGTGGCGTCCGGGAAGCCGAGCCGCTCGCCGATGGCCGTGGCGGACAGATCGGTGTGCACCAGCAGCCGCTTGGCCTCGAGCAGCACCCGGTCGTCGATGAACCGCTTGGCGCCGCATCCGACGGTGGCGCGGGTGGCCCGGGTCAGGGTGCGGACGCTGTAGCCCAGCCGGTCCGCGTAGTCCTCGACCCGGTGGGTGCGGGTGTAGTCGCGCTCCACGGCCTGCTGGAAGCGGCGGAACGCCGCACTGCCTGCCGTGTCCGCGCTCCGGGCGCCGGGCAGATGGGCCAGCCGCAGCACGAGGACGGCGACGAGGTGGCGCACCACCTCGACATGCGCCTCCAGCGGCCCGGACACCGTCCGGTACTCGCTCTCCAGCAGATCCAGGACGCCCCGGACGGCCTCGGCGTCGGCGCCCTCGGGCACCACCAGCGGGGACCGGGACGCGGGCCGGTCCAGCCGGGCGACCGCGGCGGTGGCGGCGCCGAGATAGCCGGGCGGGAAGAGCACGGCGGCACCGTCCGCCGCGCCGAGGGCGGACCGGAACTGGTGGATCTGCCCGGGGCGCACCCACATCCAGCCGCCCTCGGTCAGCTCGTGCTCGGTGAAGTCCACCGAGCAGCGCAGCGTCCCGGAGCGTACGGTGATCAGCTGGTGGAAGGCGAGCCGCATCGGGGCGTGGACATCGAGGCCATGGCTCCGGGCGCGGGCGGCGAGCCCGGGGAAGTCCAGCACGACCGCTCCCGGCGGGGCTCCCACGGAGGGCCGGAACGGAACCTCGGTGACATCACGGTGTCCGTTTCTGTCCATAGCGCGTCTTCAGTGTACGGCTGGTGTCCCCTGGTCCGCATCTAGCGTGGAGTGCGTTGTGGTGAACGGGTGACCGAAAGAGTCCCCGTGGTCACCGCTTCCCCTTCCATCGAGAGCATTCCACCCGAAGCAGCCGAGGGAGCGCGCCACCGTGCGATTGATCGTGGGCATGACAGGAGCAACGGGTGCCGTGTTCGGCGTCCGGCTGCTGGAGACGCTGGCCGAGCTGCCCGGGGTGGAGACCCATCTGGTGCTCAGCCGCTGGGCGCGCACCACGATCGAGCTGGAGACCGGCCGGTCCGCCCGTGAGGTGGCCGGGCTCGCCGATGTGACCCACTCCCCCGAGGACCAGGGCGCCACCATCTCCTCCGGCTCCTTCCGCACCGACGGCATGATCATCGCGCCGTGCTCGATGAAGACCCTCGCCGGGATCCGGGCCGGATACGCCGACGGGCTGGTGGGCCGCGCCGCGGACGTGGTCCTCAAGGAGCGGCGCCGGCTCGTCCTGGTACCGAGGGAGACCCCGCTCAGCGAGATCCACCTGGAGAACATGCTGGCGCTCTCCCGGATGGGCGTGCGGATGGTCCCGCCCATGCCCGCCTTCTACAACCACCCCCGGTCGGTGGACGACATCGTCGACCACCTCACGGCCCGCCTCCTGGACCAGTTCGACCTGCCCGCGCCCGCCGCCAAGCGGTGGGCGGGCATGCGCGCCGCGCGCGGCCCGAAGCCCACCGCCGCCTGATTCCCCCGCCCCTCGCCTACTTGGAGTTCCCATGGCCTACGACGACTTCCGCGGCTTCCTCGACGCCCTCCGGAAGGAGGGTCAGCTGCTGCACATCGACGACGAGGTGATGCCGGAGCCGGACATCGCCGCAGCCGCGAACGCGGCCCCGCGCCTGGGCGGCCACGCCCCCGCGCTGTACTTCGACCGCGTCAAGGGCTTCACCGACGCGCGGATCGCGCTCAATGTGCACGGCTCCTGGGCCAATCACGCGCTCGCGCTCGGCCTGCCCAAGGAGACCGGCACCAAGGAGCAGGTGGAGGAGTTCATCCGCCGCTGGGACACCTTCCCGGTGACCCCCGAGTGGCGCGAGAACCCGGTGTGGGCCGAGAACACCCTGGAGGGCGAGGACGCCGACATCTTCCGGGTGCTTCCGCTGATCCGGCTCAACGACGGCGACGGCGGCTTCTACATCGACAAGGCGGCCGTGATCTCCAAGGACCCCGCCGACCCCCAGCACAGCGGCAAGCAGAACGTCGGCATCTACCGCATCGAGGTCAAGGGCAGGCGCACGCTCGCCATCCAACCGGTGCCGATGCATGACATCGCCCAGCATCTGCACACCGCCGAGGAGCGGGGCGAGGACCTGCCCGTGGCCATCGCGCTCGGCAACGAGCCGGTGATCTCCATCGTGGCCTCCACCCCGATGGAGTACGAGCAGAACGAGTACGAGCTGGCCGGCGCCCTGCGCGGCGCCCCCGCCCCGGTCTCCCGGGCCCCGCTCACCGGGCTGCCCGTGCCGTGGGGCAGCGAGGTGGTCATCGAGGGCGTCATCGAAGGCCGGAGGCGGGAGATCGAGGGGCCGTTCGGCGAGTTCACCGGCCACTACTCCGGCGGCCGGAACATGCCCGTGATCCGTATCGACCGGATCTCCTACCGCACCGCCCCGATCTTCGAGCACCTCTACCTCGGCATGCCGTGGACCGAGGTGGACTATCTGATCGCCGCCAACACCTGTGTGCCGCTGTACAAGCAGCTGCGCCGCGACTTCCCCGAGGTCCAGGCGGTCAACGCGATGTACACCCACGGGCTGGTGGTCATCGTGTCCACCAAGAAGCGCTACGGCGGTTTCGCCAAGGCGGTCGGCATGCGGGTGCTGACCACTCCGCACGGCCTCGGTTACGCCGCCACCGTGATCGTGGTGGACGAGGACGTCGACCCGTTCGACCTCCCCCAGGTGATGTGGGCGCTGTCCACGAAGATGAACCCGGCGGGCGATCTGGTGCGGATCCCCAATCTGTCGGTGCTGGAGCTGGCCCCGCAGGCCAGCACGCCCGGTATCACCGACAAGCTCATCATCGACGCCACCACCCCCGTCGCCCCCGACAACCGCGGCAACTACGGCACCCAGGTGCGCGATCTACCCGAGACGGCCGAGTGGCTGACCCGGCTGCGGCAGCTCGCCGCCACCCGCTGACCACACCACCGACACCCCATCCCACCCCAACCCCACCTCACGGAAGGACTTCGGATGTCCGACACCACTCCCCCGCGCCCGGCCTCCCCGTGCCCGCGCTGTGCCCACGAGACGATCGAGCACATCACCGGCTCCCCCGTCCCCGGCGTCTGGGAGGTGCTCCAGTGCGCACGGTGCCTGTACATGTGGCGCACCAGCGAGCCCGCACGGCGCACCCGGCGCGACGCCTACCCGGAGGAGTTCATGCTGACGCCCGAGGACATCGGTGCCGCGCCGGAGGTCCCGGCCGTTCCGCCGCTGCTCAGGGCCCGAGGCCGGAACGGCTACCAGGTGACCGGGAGTGCGTACACTCCGTAGATCACCGCGTCGTACGTGAACGGGATGTCCGCCAGGTCCGCCGCCATCCGCAGGGTGGGGACGCGGCGGAACAGGGCGGGGTAGACCACCTGGAGCTCCATCCGGGCCAGCGGGAGGTGGTCACGGTCTTCCTCCGAGGGCCGGTCGGGAGTGGGCCCCCGTTGATCAGTCCCGAGACTCGCTCAGCTGGATCGCGGCCGCCGGGCAGACACTCGCGGCCTCCCGGACGGCCGTGTGCTGCCCGTCGGCGGGCTCGGCGTCGAGCAGCAGGACGATGCGCCGTCCTCCTCGCGCTGGTCGAACACCTCGGGCGCGATGAGCACACACTGGCCCGCGCCGCAGCACTTCTCCTCGTCGACGGTGATCTTCATGTCCGGGCCTCCTTGGCTGGGGAACGGCGGGTGACGGGGGCGAGGAGCAGACCGGTGATGGCGTCGGTGAGCGCACCGGCCGTGTCGTACCAGGACGGCTGGCGCGTACTGGTCCCCTCGGCGAGGGCGCGCTCCCGTTCGGCACAGGTGTGGGTGATCAACTGGCGGGCCATGTCGCCGCGTTCGGCCCGTACCTCGGCGGGCAGGGCGTCCAGGCAGCCGCCCAGGCCGTGGAGGGTCTCCCGCAGCGGCTCCCGGGTGAGGGCCTCGTCGGTGACGATCGCCCGCAGCACGGGGTCGGTCATCACCTGGACGGCGAACCGGGCGTACCAGGAGGGGACGCCCAGGGTGGCCAGGTGCTCGGTGGCGGGGCGCACCAGGCAGGCGACCCAGTCCCGGACCTCCTCACTGCCGCGGGTCTCCTCCGCCATCCGCCGCCGGATCTCCTCGATCGCCTCGGAGTGCTTGCGCATGATGGCGCGGACCAGATCCGCCCTGGTGCCGAAGTGATAGCCGACCGCGGCGACATTGCCCTGTCCGGCCGCCTCGCTGATCTGCCGGTTCGACACCGCGACCAGGCCGTGCTCGGCGTAGAGCCGCTCCGCCGCGGCCATGATGGCCTCGCGGGTCCCGGCGGAGCGGACGGTGCGTGCGTCGGTCACCGTGGCCTCCAGTCTCCGTGGTTCCTGTGAGCTGTCGCGGCCACCCTAAAGCGCGTGAATTAAATAAAGCAACTGATTGAAGAGCGGCGGCGGGTGGCCGGGCCCTCGGGAAAACGGCGATCAGCCGGCCCTCGGGGAGAGGCGCACCTCCGGGGTTTCATCGAAGCGCGGAGACATCGGATCTGTCACTGAACCCCCGATGGGATAGCGGCCACTACGCCCATAAATATCCCCTAGTCCCAGGGTGCTCCTCCGGCCATTCCCTCCCCAGCCGTTGACCTCATCCGATGTTTCTCCTACGTTGCGGTCGAATCTCAACCGGGGAGGCTGTAGATGAGACCCGCGCTCAGGCGCATATCCGTGGTCGCCGCCGCAGCGGCGGTCCTGACCGCGCTGCCGGGCGCCGCATCGGCCGAGGGACGGCCCGAGGGGCGTACGTATCACGTCGCCACCTGGGGCACCGACCACGACAGCGGCAGCTCGCGCCATCCGTTCCGCACCATCGGCCGCTGCACCGAGCAGGTCGGGCCCGGCGACACCTGTGTGATCCACCGGGGGAACTACCGCGAGCGGGTCGCCCCGCCCTCGGGCCGCGCCGACGCCCCGGTCACCCTGGCGGCGTACGGGGACGGGCCGGTCACCGTCGACGGGACGCGGGCGGTGACCGGGTGGAAGGACGCGGGCGGCGGTCTGGTGGCCGCCGATGTGGACCTCCCGCTCGACCGCAGCGAGAACGCGCTGTTCCTGGACGGCGAGCGCGCCATGGAGGGCCGCTGGCCCAACTCCGGCTCCGATCCGCTCAATCCGTCCTGGGCGGTGGCCGAGCGCTCCTCCACCGATCAGCACATCGACGACCCGGATCTGCCGGACGGCGACTTCACCGGCGCCACCGTCCATCTGTGGGCCGGTTCCAATCCATGGAGCCAGCAGACCGGCACGGTGACCGCCACCTCGGACGGCGCCCTCGACTTCACGGGCGGCAACTACCGCTGCACCCCGCTGTGCATGGGCGACCAGAACTACCGCAACTACTACCTGGTCGGCGCCAAGGCCACGCTGGACCAGCCCGGTGAGTGGTACTACGACAAGGACGCGCGCCGCCTCTATCTGGTCCCGCCCAAGGGCGGTGTCACGGGCCACACCGTCACCGCGAAGTACGAGAGCTGGGGCGTGGACCTCTCGCACAGCTCCCATGTCACCGTGCGCGGTCTGGAACTGTGGGGCACCTCGCTGCGCACCGGCGCGGACAGCACCGGTGTGCTGGTCGAGGGGGTCCGGGCCCGCTACATCTCGGAGTTCTCCACGCTCCCCATGCCGCGCGACGACGAACTGGCCATCCCGCCCGGCGAGGGCCACATCGTCGCCTCGCGGGTGCTGAACTCCGGTGTCCAGATCCTCGGCCGGGGCAACACCCTGCGCGACAGCGACATCGGCTACTCCGCGGGCACGGGTGTGCTGCTGCGCGGCAGCGGCAACACCGTCACCGGCAACTACATCCACGACGTGGGCTGGATGGGCAGCTACACACCCGGTATCGAGATCAACGGCAGCGGCCAGACCGTCACCCACAACACCGTCCGGCGCACCGGCCGGGCGAGCATCGACACCGCCTGGCAGCTGAACGGTGTGCCCTTCCACGACAACCGGATCGCCTACAACGACCTCTCGGAGGCGATGCGCACCTCACGTGACGGCAGCCCGTTCTATGTGTGCTGCAACCTGGACGCCAAGGGCACCAGCGTCGACCACAACACCGTGCATGACGCGGACGGCCAGGTCGGCTACTACATCGACAACTCCTCCGGCAACTTCCTGCTGCACCACAACGTGGCGTACAACACCGGCACCCGCGGCACCTTCTTCAACGGCCACAGCAGTGTCAGCCTCGGCAACCGCGATCACAACTCCTCGTACGGCACGGGCATTTCCACCGCCGCCGTCCGGCTGAGCGGCGCCACCGACGCCACCGGGACGTACGTCAGCAACGACGCGGCGCTCACCCCGATGGAGATCTCCGGTCCCGGCGACCCCGCCCCCGTCGTACGGAGCAACCTGCTGCCGCCCACCGATCCGCGCTACACCGACGCGCGCAACGGCGAACTCTGGCCGCGCGCGGACTCCCCCGCCATCGACGCGGGCGAAAAGGTCGACGGGGTGACCGGCGAGGTCCGGGGCGACGGGCCGGACCAGGGGGCGTACGAGTACGGCGAGCCCATCTGGTCGTCCGGCTGCCGACTGGCGGGCTGTGAGACCCGGGTCCGCAACGACGGCTGGAAGGCCACCGCCTCCGGTGGCGCCGATGCCTCGGCCGCCGTGGACGGGGTGCAGACCACCCAGTGGAAGGGGGACGCTCCGCAGGCCGCCGGTCAGTCCCTCACCGTGGATCTGGGCGCCGCGAAGACCTTCGGCCGGCTGGCGATCGACGCGGGCCTTGACGCCACCGGACACCCCTATGGCTTCACCGTCTCGGTCAGCCGCGACGGTGAGCACTGGGGGACGCCGGTGGCCCGGGTCAGCGGCCGCTCCTTCACCCAGGACGCGGTCTTCGAGCAGCGCACCGCCCGCTATCTGCGGATCGAGCTGACGCGGCCGGGCGAGAACCCCTGGGCGGTGAACGAGATCCGGCTCTACTCCGACGGTCCCGACGCGGCCGCCACCCTTCAGGCGGAGCGCGCCGAGGTGGTCCGGGGCGTCGAGCGTGGCGAGGCGGCCACCTCGGTCCTCGGAACGGGGGACGCGATCGGCTTGCGGGGCGTGCGGTTCGGCGCGGGCGCGGACACGCTGACGGTGCGGCTGGCGTCCGGCGGCTGCGGGGACTGCGCCCTGCGGCTGCGCCTGGACTCACCCGAAGGGCCGGTGGCGGCCACGCTTCCGGTGCGCGGGACCGGCGGCACCGACGAGTGGCGGGAGCGTTCGGTGCGGCTCCCCCGTACGGTGACCGGCACCCATGATGTCTATCTCGTCGCCACGGGCGGCCACCGGGTGGCCGCCGTGGACTGGCTGACGTTGCGTTAGGCGCGAGGAGGTGGGGGCGTGGCCGCGCCCTGGCGTACCGCGCGCCCCACCTCCGTCCGCAGCGCGATGAACTCCGGCAGCCCCCGGGTGGCGATCTGGTCGCGTTCGGCGGGCAGCGTCACCGGCAGGTCCGCCCGCACCCGGCCCGGCCCCGCGGCCAGCACCACCACCCGGTCCGCCACATAGACGCTCTCGTCGATGTCATGGGTGACCAGCAGAATCGTCATTCCCTCGGCGCGGTGCAGCCGCAGCAGCAGATCCTCCAGGTCCTCCCGGGTCTGGGCGTCCAGCGCGCCGAACGGCTCGTCCATCAGCAGCAGCGCGGGCCGGGCGGCCAGCGCGCGGGCGAGCGCGACACGCTGCTGCATGCCGCCCGACAGCTGCCAGGGGTGGCGGCGGGCGGCGTCGGCCAGGCCCACCTGCTCCAGCATGGCCACTGCCGCCGCATGGCGTTCCGCGCGGGACAGTCCGCGCCGCCGCAGCGGAAGGGCGACGTTCTCCCGCACCGTGAGCCAGGGGAAGAGCGAGCGGCTGTAGTCCTGGAAGACCACTCCGAGCCGGTCCGGCACGCCGTCCACCACCTCCCCGTCCAGGGTGATCCGCCCGGCGGAGGGGCGGATCAGGCCCGCGACACAGCGCAGCAGGGTGGACTTGCCACAGCCGGACGGGCCGACGAGGGTGAGCAACTGCCCTTCGGGGACGGAGAGTTCGATGTCCCGGAGCACATCGGGGCCGTCGCCGTAGCGATGGCTGAGCCGGTCGATCCGCAGCATGTCCGCCTCACCGGGCCCAGGGCTCGTACGCCGGGGAGTCGTCGGCGGGGACCCGGACCTGGAGCAGCAGCGGGCCGTCGTCACGGCCGAGGGCGAGGGCACGGTCGAGGGCCTCGGGCAGGTGGCCGGGGTGCTCCACCCGTTCGGCCGGGCAGCCGAAGGACCCGGCGAGCGCGGCGAAGTCGATGCCGCCGATGTCGGTGCCCGGCACGTGTGCGATGCCGATGCGGTGGCCCAGCGCCTTGACCGCGCTGTAGCCGCCGTTGTCGAGCAGGACGTAGCTCACCGGGGCGCGGTGCCGGGCCGCGGTCCACAGGGCCTGCACCGAGTAGAGCGCCGAGCCGTCGCCGACGACGCACACCACCCGTTCGCCGTCCGCGAGGGCGCGGCCGACCGCGAGCGGCAGCCCCCAGCCCAGCGCGCCGCTGCCGGTGGTGAGGAAGCGGCCCTCGCCGCTGATGGGGAGGCGGGCGTGGAGGGCGTCGCGGTGGCTGGGGGTCTCCTCGACCAGCACGGTGTCCCGGGGCAGCCGCTCGCGCAGCAGGTCCATCACCAGCTCGGGGGAGATCTCCTCCGCCGACGTGGCCGGCCGCGGCCCGGGGGCGGGCCGCGGCGGTGGCGCGGCCCGGTCGGCGGGCCGGACGAGATCGGTGAGGGCGCGCAGGGCGGGCCCGAGGGTGGTGACGATGCTGGTGCCCACCGGGAGCCACGCGGCCTGCGCGGGGTCGCAGTCGAGGTGGTACAGCTCGGTGCCGTCGGCGAGCGGCGGGGCCTCGCTGTGCACATGGTAGGTGAACAGCGGGGCGCCGAGCGCGACCACCACATCGTGGGCGGCCAGCCGCTCCGCCAGCTGGTCGGCGACGGGCGGCAGAAAGCCCTGGAAGAGCGGGTGGCGTTCGTCGAAGCCGGAGCGTCCGGAGAGCGGGCTGATCCACACCGCCGCCCGCAGCCGCTCGGCCAGTTCGGTCACTTGCCGTACGGCGCGCTCGTCGTCCACGCCCGGCCCGACGACCAGCGCGGGGCGCGCCGAGGCGTCGAGCGCTCGGGCGAGGCCGGTGAGCGCGGCGGGGTCGGCGGTGTAGCCGCCGTGGACGGTGCGCGGGGCGACCGGCTCGGCGGGGCGGTCCCAGTCGTCCTCCGGTACGGAGAGGAAGACCGGGCCCCGGGGGTGGCTCATGGCGACGCGGTGGGCCTCGGCGAGCGCGGCCGGCACATCGGCGGCCCGCTCCGGCTGCCTGCTGAACTTCACATACGGGCGCGGGAACCGGGCCGGCTCGTCGGCGCCGAGGAAGGGCCGCAGCGGCAGCAGCGCACGGGACTGCTGCCCCGCGATGATCACCACCGGCACCCGGTCCCGGTAGGCGTTGAACACCGCTCCCAGGGAGTGGCCCACTCCCCCGGCGGAGTGCAGGCTGACCAGCGCCGCCCGCCCGGTGCCCAAGGCGTGGCCCGCGGCCATGGCGACGGCGGTGGACTCGTGCAGGCCGAGCACATAGCGGAAGTCCTCGGGCCAGTCGCGGAACATCCGCAGTTCGGTGGAGCCGGGGTTGCCGAAGACGGTCGTCATCCCGGTGGCGCGGCACAGTGCCAGCACCGCCTCGCGGACCGTGGTGGTCGGGGGGTGGGCGGTGGGCTCGGCCATGGGGCCACCTCCTCTGCTGGGTGTGGGGGCGTGTCCTGCGTACGGGTGCTACGGGTGGTCAGGTGCGGTGCGCCGCGCGGTGTCTGCCGAGGGCCAGGCGCTCGACGGCGAGCAGCGCGCTGTTGAGCAGATGCCCGAGCGCGCCGAGCAGCACCATCACCGCCCACACCGTGAGCAGATCGGAGCGGGTCTGCGCGTCGGTGAGCGAGAAGCCTATGCCGTCGGCGGTGCCGGGCAGCAGCTCCGAGAACACCATCAGGATGAGCGAGAGCGACAGGCTCAGCCGCAGCCCGGCGAAGATGCGCGGGAGCGCGGCGGGCAGATACAGCAGCACGATCCGCTCGGCGGGGCGCATCCGTACGGTGGCGGCGACGTCCAGCCGCAGCGGGTCGATGCCGCGTACCCCCTCGGCCGTGTTGATCAGTACGGGCCAGATGGCGCCGAAGACGATGGAGGCGAGCTGCATCGGCGTGCCGAGGTCGAAGACCACGACGAAGACGGGCACCAGCGCGGGCGGGGGCACGGCGCGGGCGAACTGGAGCACCGGATCGCACAGCGCGTACACGGTGCGCGAACGGCCCAGGGCGAGCCCCAGCACGATGCCACCGGCCGCGGCGAGGGCGAATCCGGCGAGCACCCGGCCGAGGCTGGGCAGCAGATCGCGGACCGCCGCGTCGGTGAGGAACGCCCGTTCGGCGGGGCCGGAGAACCACAGGTGATAGCCGTGCTCGACGATCCGGGCGGGGGTCGGGAAGAAGACGCTGCCGCGGGCCCGCGCGGCGAGTTGCCACAGCACCACCGCCACCACCGGGACGCCGAGCCGCAGCGCGAGGGTCCGGGGCAGCCGCCGTGCGGCGCCGAGCGGGGTGGCCGGCGCGGTCATGCGCGGCTCCCGCGGTGCTCGGGCGCCCAGGGGAACAGCCGCCGTTCGACCGCGGTGAGCGCCAGGTTGATGACGAGGCCGAGCGCGCCCGCCCACACCACTCCGGCCAGCACATCGCGGGTGCCGTCGGTGGCCATGCCCGCCTGGGCGATGAAGGTGCCGAGACCCTCGCCGAATCCGGCGAGGATCTCGCCGGCCACGGCGAGGATCAGGGCGGTGGCCGCCGAGATGCGCACCCCGGCGGCGATGAACGGGGCGGCCGAGGGCAGACTGGCCATCAAGAGGACGGCGAGCCGCCCGAAGCCGAAGGCGCGCAGCGTGTCCTTGGCCAGCGGATCGGTCTCGCCGAGGCCGTAGACGGTGTTGAACAGCACGGGCCAGACACACGCGTAGGTGACGAGGGCGACCGTGGTCTCGCTGCCGGCGCCGAGCAGCAGCGACACCAGGGGGATCAGGGCCACCGACGGCACCGGGCGCAGGAATTCGATCAGCACCCGCGTGGCCTGCGCGGCCGCCGGGACACTGCCCAGCAGCAGCCCGAGGGGGATCGCGAGGGCGCAGGCGAGGGCGAGCCCGGTGGCCCATGCCTCGAGGGTGGCGCCGACGCCGTTCAGGAAGGTGGTGTCGCCGCCGAGTTCGACGGCCCGTACCAGCACCTCGGAGGCGGGGGGCAGAAAGGTGCTCCGCACCATCCCGGAGCGGCCCAGGGCCTCACAGGCGGCGAAGGCCACGAGCACGCCGACGGCGCCGAGCAGCGCGTTCCTGGCCCGCCCGGTGCGCTTCCGCCCGGCCGTCGCGGGGCTCATCTGGTGGGCTGGTACAGGACGGCGGCGGGGTCGAGGTCCTTGGTGAGCAGCTTCTGCGTCCGCATCAGCGAGATGAGCCGCTTCAGCTGGGCGACGCTGGAGGTGGCCGGGTAGTCGGGCAGGCCGATGGCGGCGGCCTCCTCCGGTTTGATCTTCGTATAGCCGGGCAGCGCCTTCTCCACGGCGCCGCGGTCCTTGGCGGCCACGGCCTGGGCGGCGGAGATGGCACGCTGGAAGGCGGCGGCGGTCTTGGGGTACTTGTCGATGAAGGTGTCGGTGGTGACATAGCCGCTGAGCGGCAGTCCGGCGACGGGTGCCGCGTTGCCGTCGACCACCGTACGGGCCTTCAGGTCACGCTTGAGCGCCGTGGCGAAGGGCTCGGCGGCGTGCACGGCGTCCACCTGGCCCCGCTCCAGCACCGAGCCCATCTGCGGGAACGGCACCTGGCGGTACTCGGGCCGGCCGACCCCGGCCTTGCCCAGGGTGGCGTTGAGGGTGAGCGACTGGATGTTGTTGAGGATGTTGACCGCGACCTTCTTGCCCGCGAGGTCCCGCGGCTCCTTGATCTTGGAGTCGGCGGGCACCAGCACATCCATCATGTGCGGGGCGTTGCGCGCGCCCTCGGCCAGCACCCGGGTGGCCAGGGTGCCCTTCTCGCGGGCCTGGAGGAACGTCACGAAGTTGGCGCCGCCGATGACGTCCACCTGGCCGTGGGCGAGCGCGGGCAGCGCCTGGACGCTCTGCTGGACCGGCTGGACGCGGACGTTCAGCCCTTCCTTCGCGAAGAGTCTGCGGTCCATGGCGATGTGCAGGGCGGCCACATCGGCGAGCGGCAGTCCGGCCACCGTGATGGTCTTCTTCTCCGGCCCGCCCCCGCCGCCGGAGTCCTCGCCGGAGCCGCCGCATCCGGCGAGCAGCACGGCGGTGACCGTGGCGGCCGCGGCCAACTTTGCCGGGGATAAGCGCAGTTGGTCTCTCATGGCATTTCACGATAGGGGCCGTGCGCTGTTCACACCATGGTCGGGAAGACCTCTACGACGGTGCCGGCACAGCACCGAAGCCGACAATTCCTAGGAGCGTCGGCCCGCGGAGGCGGCGGCACGCACGTGGACAGTGTTCTCAAGAGCCCCCAGCGCGCCGATCTCGATCCGCAGCACATCGCCGTCGGCGAGCGACTTGCCCTGTGCGACGCCTACGCCCGCCGGGGTGCCCGTCGCGATGACGTCACCCGGTTCCAGCGTCATGGTCCGGCTGGCCGCGGAGATCAGGCGGGCCACGGAGAAGATCATGTCTGCGGTCGACCCGTCCTGCTCCAGCTTCCCGTTGCGCCACAGACGTACCGTCAGATCCTGCACATCGGGAACGGCCCACGCGGGAGTAAGCGAAGGTCCCAGTGGGCTGAAGGTGTCGAGTCCCTTGCTGGACAGCCAGTCGTAGGCAAAAGGAGGGGCGAGCGGGTTGGCCCGTCGGTGGTGCCCACGGGCGGAGATGTCGTTCATGATGGTGTAACCGGCCACGTGCTCGAGCGCCGCGTCCTCGGCGATGTCCCGTCCTCCGGTGCCGATCACCACTGCCAGCTCGGCCTCCCAGTCGACACTCGCGTCCGGGTCGTCGGGAAGGACCACCGATTCCCCCGGGCCGATGATGGAGGTCCGGGGGAGCAGGAAGAAGTACGGCTCAAGGTCTGACGGCACACTCGAGATCCCCATCTCCCGCAGGTGGCCCGTGTAGTTGGCCCCCGCGCAGATCAGCTTGCCCGGCGTGCGCAGCGGGGCCAGTATGCGCGCGCCCTCGAGCGGCGCCCCCTCTCTCGGGTCGACCGAGCGCAGCGCCGATGCGGCCATGCTCCAGCACGCCACCACATCCGCGAGGTCTCCCGTCAGACCGGGCAGAGCCGGGAGGGTGAAGAGACGCTCGTTGACCAGGGCTGCGAGGTGCGGAGCGCCATCAGCGTCAGGCTGGACACTTACCAGACTCCAGGGCGGCATAGAGGACTCCTCCGGCAGTACGGTCGATGGCTAGAAGTGTACACACTTAGCACGCAAGTGCCGCCACCGCCGTGGGAGCAGTTCGGGCTGCACGGCCCGCCAGGAGGAGATCTCTTCGTGGCTGAGGACCCGCACCGATCCGGCGGCACCGGCGGCCAGCCAGGCCCGGCATGTCGCGGACAGCAGCCACATGCGTGTCACCGCCGTCCCCGGTGCACCCGAGACGGTGAACGCGCCATTGCCGCGCAGGGCAACGGCGTCCCCACGCCCCAGAGTGCGCACCGCCGCATCGGCGAGGTCCCGGCTGCGCAGCAGCCGCGCATCGGCGTGCACCGGGACGGAACGGCCGACTCAGGCACCCTGCCCGTGCAGGGGGCGCACTCGATCCGCGACAGCTGCCACGGCGAACACATCCGGCGGCTGGGCGCGCGCGACGGCGGCGACATCCGGGCGGGCCGCGTACACCCGCAGATGAAGCCAGCTCTCCGCCGGCGCTCCCGGTGGCAGCCGGGTGGCATCGAGCGGAACGGTCACCAGGTCGTCCCGGGTGACGCCGGACAGCGGCACAGCCGGCGTGATGAGCATGGCGGCGCCCTCGCGCGCCGACACATGACCGAACGCGTCCACCAGGCCCAGCGCGGACATCACATGGCCGGATTCGGCCAACTCGTCGCGCAAACCGGCCTTGAGTATCTCTTGCCCATCGCCTGTCACACCCTAAACTGTATGCAGTTAGAGGGAAGGAGAAAAGGGTGATCACGGAACTTCACCATTACGCGCTGGAGGTGCCCGACCTCGCCGTGGCCGACACGTTCCTGCGCGACTTCGGCCTGGACACCGCCGAGAAGGACGGCGCCCTGGTGGCACAGTGCACCGGACGCGGCCAGGAGCAGGTGCGCATGATCGAGGGCGGTGCCGCCAAGCGGCTGCACCACGTGTCCTTCACCGTGCGTCCAGGCGGGCTCGACGCGGTCCGCGAGTCGCTCGAGCGCCTGGGTACGTCCGCCGTCGAGCCACCCGCGGGGGCGGACGAGCGAGGTCTGTGGCTGCGGGATCCGGACGGTACCGCCGTACAACTGCTCGACGCCGTTCCCGCCAGCGCTCCGCTGACGACGGAGGTCCTCACCAACTCCGGAGGGGGACTCCAGCGCATCGGGGCCGCTCGGTGGCGCGAGGCCACCAAGGAGGTCCTGCCCCGGAGACTGGGGCACTCGCTGCTGTTCACCCCGCGTCCGGCCGAGATGACCGCCTTCTACACCGAGGTGCTGGGTCTGCGAGTCAGCGACACCATTCACCACGACCAGGTGACCTTCTTGAACGCCGGGCAGGGAGACCACCACATCTTCGGTTTCATCTCGTCCACGCACCCCGGCTTCCACCACTCCAGCTTCGAGGTGCCGTCCGTGGACGCGATCGCGCTGCGGGCGGACCACATGGCCTCCCAGGGGTACCGGCAGGGCTGGGGGCTGGGCCGCCACACGATCGGCTCCAACTTCTTTCACTACACGCGCGACCCCTGGGGCAGCTGGATCGAGTGGTTTTCCGACATCGACCAGGTCGACTCGTGCTGGGTCGCCGGAGACTGGGACGTGCCCCCGCACCTGTGGGGCGCACCCCCGCCCCCGGCGTTCCTGGTGAACCAGGAGCCCCCACCGCAGACGTGATACTGAGCGCCCTCTCGGCGGTACTGCGTACACTGTGAAGATTGAGGATGGTGTGACCGAGGGGTGGACGGATGTCCGTAGGCGAGTTGCTGCAAGGGCGCCCCGGGCCGCGGATCACGGATCCGCGGCAGACCTCCGTGGTGCTCCACGCCCATCTGCGGGAACTCATCATCGATGGGGTGCTGCCGCCCGGAACACAGCTCAAGCAGGCGGAGCTGGCACGGCTCTTCGCGGTCAGCCGGACGCCGTTGCGCGAAGCCTTCCGCATGCTCCAGGAAGAGGGCCTTGTCTCGGCGGAGCCCAATCAGCGCAGCAGGGTGGTCGGGCTGGACCCGGCCGACCTCGAGCTGCTGTACGCGGCACGGATCGCACTGGAAGCACTCGGCGTCCGGCTGACGGCGGGAAACCTCACACGCACCGAGAGCCGTGACGCCAGTGCCGCCCTGCGCGAAATGGAACGGACCTACCGCACCGGAGACCTGGCGAGCTGGGCGGTGGCCCATCGAGACTTCCACCGCCTTCTGGTCGGCCGCTGTGGCGCCGTCGTACTGCGTACGATCAGCTCCTACGCGGAGCAGAGCGAGCGCTACATCCGACTGGACCAACAGCACCATCGCGATGACTTCCACGCCCGCCAGAGTGAGCACGTCGCCATTCTGGAAGCGGTCCGCGAGGGCGACGCCGACAGGGGTGGGGTGCTGATCGCCCGGCATCTCGCCGGCACGGCCCTGCGCGTCATGGAGGACGTCGCCCCGGGCCGTGGCGCGCCGGCGATCGACAGCGCCCTGCTGCTCGTCGGCGCGGGCAGTGACGCGCGAGCCTCCGCCCAGTAGCGCGCCCCGCCGTACCCGTACCCGTGCCCGTGCGCTGCTGAGACGTTCCCGGGCTCGTGCGGAACAGGCGTTTCCGGACTCGCGCGGAACGCAACACCGAAGCCCGCGGCGCACCTTGACATCCTCCGGTAACTGCATACAGTTTTTCTGAACCGCCGATGCCGTACTGGCCGTCGGCCACCTCCTTCGCTCTGCCCGATCAGGCCATCAGGCCCCGGCAAGCGTGTCGGCCGCGAATACCGGTCGGCAGCCATGTGCCTCACTGTCCACACAGGGAGACGACCACACGGTGATCGAACTCATTGACCTCGCCTATGTGCGCTCCGGCGTCTCGGACCTGCCGGCGGCCATCGCCTGTGCGACCGATGTCGTGGGCCTGGAGCAGGTGCCGTCCGACGAACCAGGCGTCGCGCATCTGCGGGCCGATCAACGCCATCACTGTCTGGCCCTGGTCGAAGGGCGGTCCGGTGTGATCTCCTCGGCCTTCTCGGTCGCGGACGAGGGCGCTCTCGCCGACGCGCCCGCGCCCGCCACGTGGCCTTCGCCGACCTTGCGCCTACGTCCCCGAAGAGGCCATCACCACAAGGCCCGGCCTCACCCGGGTCGACCTGGCGCTCCCGCCCCCGCCGATGGGACTCGGGCCGGCCGCCTCACGTAACCACCCGCCCTCCGAAGCAGCACTCGCCCTGCACAGCACACTACTCGCCGTCCCGCCCGGCCGGGGATAAGCGCAGTTGGTCCCTCATGGCATTTCACGATGGGGGCCCTGCGCTGTTCACACCATGGTCGGGAAGACCTCGTCGAACAGGTCGAGCATGGCCCGCCAGGCCCGTTCGGCGGAGGGCCGGTGATAGCCGATCCCCGGGCGGGCCACGGGGTCGGATTCGAGGCCGGGGTGGGTGAAGCTGTGCAGGGCGCCGCCGTGGAGGTGCATCCGCCAGTCCACTCCGGCGGCCCGCATCTCCTCCTCGAAGGCCAGACGCTGCTCGACCGGACTGAACGGGTCCTCGGACCCCACACAGACCAGGACCTTGCCGGTGATGTTGGCGGAGTCCTGGGGCCGGGTGCTCGTCAGACCGGGGTGGAAGCCGACCACGGCCTTGAGGTCCGCGCCGCTCCGGGCGAGTTCGAGGACCATGGTGCCGCCCAGGCAGTAGCCGATGGCGGCGAGCCGCGAGGTGTCGGCCCGGGGCTCTGCGGTCAGCACCGCGAGCCCGGCTCCGGTGAGGGCGCGCATGCGGTCGGGGTCGGCGAGCAGTTCGTCGATCCGGGCGAACATCTCCTCGCGGTCCTCGATGAACCGTCCGCCGCCGTGGTAGTCGAGGGCGAAGGCCACATAGCCGAGTTCGGCGAGCCGGTCGGCGCGCTCGCGCTGGTGGTCGGTGATGCCGGGGCCCTCATGGGCGATCAGTACGGCGGGGCGCCGGTCCGTGCCCCCGGGCAGCGCCAGATGGCCCACCATGGTGGTGCCGTCCACGGGGTATTCGATGCGTCTGGTCGTCACCATCGCCGCGCTCCTTGTCCTTCGCCTTGCGGGATGGGAGGAAGCTAACAGCGGCGGTGCGCCGGGCCCGTGCGGCTTCGCCGGGGGCCGATTCGGTCTGCCGACAGCGAAGGCGTACCGAGTGGCCGGGCGGTGTATGGCAGCGGCGTTCGCCACCTGGCAGAGTGCGGCTCATGGACTATTCAGCCCATTTCCACCGTGAGATCGTGGCGTTCGAGCAGGCGGCCCGTGGCGCCGCCGACGGGGCGGACGCGCCACTGATCCCCTCCTGCCCCGACTGGACGATGTCGGATCTGGTGCTGCACCTGGGCGGGGTGCATCGTCTGGTCGCCCGCGTCATCCGGGAGCGGCTCGATCGGCAGCCGGACATCACGGATGCCACCCTCTTCGAGCTTCCCGAGGACCGCGACGGCTGGCCGGCGCCCACCGGCGGGCCGCATCACGGGCCGGTGCCGGTGAGTCTCGTCGACTGGTTCGCCGAGGGCGCCGCGCGACTCGAGGCGCTGTTCCGGAGCGAGGATCCGGGGCTGGCGGTGTGGACGTGGTCGGCGGAGCGGACCGCGGGTTTCTGGCTGCGGATGCAGACCATCGAGGCGGCCCTGCACCGCTGGGACGCCGAGCGGGCGGTCGGCGGGCGGGCCCGGCCGATCGAGCCCGACCTCGCGGTGGACGCCGTGACCCAGACCTTCGAGGTGATGGCCCCGGCCCGGCGGGCGTGGCGGGAGGCCCCGCCCGGGGCGGGCGAGCGCTTCCGGTTCCGCCGGACCGACGGTCCGGACCTGTGGACGGTCCGCTTCGACGGCGCCGAGGTACGGCTGACCACCGGCGCCGCGGACGAGGACACCGAAGGGGCGTCCCAGGATGTCGAGCTGGCCGGGACCGCGTCGGATCTGATGCTGTTCCTGTGGCAGCGGCTCCCCGCCGACCGGCTCGACAAGGTGACCGGCGACCGGGCGGTGCTCGACCGCTACTTCACCCTCGTCCCGCCCGTGTGAAACGCGTCCGGCGAGTCGGCACCCCGCGGCCGGGGCCGCGGGGTGCGACCATGGCCGGGAGCTGACCACGAGCGAGGGAGCCGCGAATGAACAGCGCCGATCTGCTGGCCGACGCCTTCGAGCGGGTGCGCGAGGAGGTGCACTCGGCCGTGGACGGGCTCTCGGAGGACGAGTTGGCCGTACGGCTCGACAGCGGGGCCAATTCGATCGCCTGGCTGGTGTGGCATCTGACCCGGGTACAGGACGACCACATCGCCGACGCCGCGGGCACCGAGCAGCTGTGGACGTCCGAGGGCTGGGCCGAGCGGTTCGGCCTGCCGTTCCCGCCCGAGGCCACCGGCTACGGCCACCGAGCCAAGGACGTGGCGGCGGTGCGGGTGGACGCCGAGCTGCTCACCGGGTACTACGACGCCGTCCACGAGAACACCCTGGCGTTCGTACGCGGCCTGCGCGACTCCGATCTCGACCGGATCGTGGACGAGCGGTGGACCCCGGCAGTGACCCTCGGCGTCCGGCTGGTCAGCGTGGTCTCGGATGATCTACAGCACGTCGGACAGGCGGCGTTCATCCGCGGCGCGGTCCGCAGGCGATAGCGCGAAATCACCGGCAGCGGGGGCCGTCGCATCGCTCGCATTGACATGCAGGCAATCACCTGCATAACGTTCGGTGTGAGCTCAGAGATGGACAAGGTCTTCAAGGCGCTGGCCGACCAGACCCGGCGATATCTGCTGGACCGACTGCATGAGCACAACGGCCAGACGCTGGGCGAGCTGTGCCGGCGGCTGGAGATGACCCGCCAGTCGGCCACCCAGCATCTGGCCGTTCTCGAGGCGGCCAATCTGGTCAGCACGGTGCGGCGGGGCCGCGAAAAACTCCACTACCTCAACCCCGTCCCCCTCAATGAGATCCAGGAGCGCTGGATCGACAAGTTCGAGCGCCCGCGGCTGCGCGCGCTGAGCCTGGTGAAGCGACAAGCGGAGGAAGCGATGGCCGACAAGCCGACGTTCGTGTACGTCATCTACATCGAGAGCACACCGGAGAAGGTCTGGCACGCGCTGACCGACGCCGACCTCACGGCCGAGTACTGGGGCCACAGCAATGTGTCGGACTGGCAGGTGGGCTCCCCGTGGGAACATCAGCGGACGGACGGCTCCGGCACCGCCGATGTCGTCGGCGCGGTGGTGGAGAGCTCACCGCCCACCCGGCTGGTGACCACCTGGGCCGCGCCCGACGCCGATGCCACCGCCGAGCCCTCCCGGGTCACCTTCGACATCCAGCCGCACGGCGACATCGTCCGGCTGACCGTGACCCACGAGAACCTGGCCGACGAGGCCGAGCGGACCGCGGCGGCCGGTGGCTGGGCCGCGGTGCTGTCCAATCTGAAGTCGCTGCTCGAGACGGGGAGCCCGCTGCCGCAGCGGCCCTGGCTGATCCCCCAGTGAACCTCGGTCGCCGTGGGACGTGGGGGCTCACCGTGCCTCACCGTGCGGCCCCACCGTCCCGGACCGCGATCCCCAGGGCGTCGGCGAGCATCGGCGCGAGCTCCATCAGCTGACCGCTGCCGATGGTGGCGCCGCCCAGCGCGTCATAACCGTCGGCGATCTCCAGCCGGGTGGCCCCTCGCAGATCGACCTTGGCCATCCGCGCCTTGCCGAACCGCACACCCTCCAGCGCCGTCCCCGGGAACGCCACCTCCGTCAGCCCCGCGCCGCCGAGGTCCACATCGCGCAGCAGACAGTCCACGAAGGTGACGTTCCGCAGCGTGGCGTTGCGGAGGTTCACCGATTCCAGCTTGCACCGGTGGAAGGTCACCCGGTGCAGCCGCGCGGAGAACATCTCGAGCCCGGCCAGCACACAGCCGCCCAGCTCGCCGTCCAGCCAGTCGGTGTCCGCCAGATCGGTGCCCACCCATCGCACCCCGTCCAGCCACACCTCATTGAACCGGGCCCCGCGGCCACGGCCCCCGGTGAAGGTCACCGAGGAGAACGCGGACTCGAGGAACCGGGCGTGGTCGCACACGGCCCCGTCGAAGGCGTCGCCGTCCAGATGAACGCTGTCGTAGTCACCCCCTTCCGCCAAGTCCCCGCCGAACGGCCGCAGATGGTCCGCGAAGGGCAGATCGGCGAGGTCACGGGGGGACGGCACCATGCGAGGGCTCACTTTCCGGGGGCGGGCGGCGTACGAGGCCGATACTGCCATCCGGGACCGACAGCCCCGCCGAGGCCGTGGCAGGGACCACCACCGATCGCCGTGAACCGAAGATTGGCCGAGTGGCATGTCGTTCAACCGCACCGAACAGGACAACCTGCCACCCTGCCACCCTCCTCGACCGCCCCGGGAGCGGTCTCCGGGCCCGGGGCGCCACCCGCACCGGAGGGGTTTCTTCCAGGTAGCGGCCGAGCCGGGAGTCGGCCGCGATCCACTAGCCCACGGCGCAATGCACTGTCAATCCGTCATTTCGGGGAATATCCCTGCGTTCGATGACCGGGTTAGCTTTCTGCTCGCCCTGACGCCGAGTCAGGCACATGGACGACGGAAGGCAGGTCGACGCGGGTGATGCGCAGCCGAAGGGACATGCTCAGGGCGGCTACGGCCGTGGCGGGCGCGGCCGCCGTGGGAGCGGTGAGTGGCGGGGTCACGACCGCCGCCGCGGCCACGCCGACGGCGCGGCGGCCAAGAGGGGCTCGGCAGCCGAGAAAGGTGCTGAGCTCGGTGGGGACGCGGCTCAACACCTTCAAGGACGCTTCGGGCCTGGTGACCGTCTCGGTCTTCTCGCACCGGGGCAATCCCCCTCAGCAGCACTGGGTCGATGAGACGGTTCTGGTCGGCGACGGCGACATGATCGCCATCGGCGGCGGGGCCACCGCGGTGGAATACCCCAACGGGGCGTTGCTGACGGCGTCCTATCCCACGGACGACCTGTCGGGCTGGACCGTCAGCTCGAAGGACCACATCGACGCGCAGGCGCATGAGCTGGTCTCGTACGTCATCGGTCTGAAGATCGCCGGGATGAGCCGGGACCAGCTGCTGCGGTCGGTGTACGTAGCACGCGCGGACAGCGGGGTGGCCCCGCATCCGGAGGCCGAGGCGGGTCTCCCGTCGTCGGATGAGTACGTCCTCGTCGGCGGCGGGTTCCGGGTGGACTGGCACGGCGGCGGCAATCTCGCCACCGCCTCCTTCCCCTCGACCGAGACCTCCTGGAAGGCCAGGTCGAAGGACCATCTGGTCTCCGATCCCGCCAACATCCGGGTGTTCGCCATCGGCCTCCGGCGCTTCCTCCCGGTGGGTTTCGTGTCCAACAGCTTCACCCGGGCCGACTCCGGCCAGTCGCCGCACCCGGCCGCCGTGGCATCCGTGGAGCCCGGTTTCGCGCTGACCGGTGGCGGCGCGGAGGTGCACTACCGGGGCAGCGGCAATCTGCTCTGGAAGCTCGAACCGGCCACCACCCAGACGCCGAGCTACAGCGCGGCCGCCAAGGACCACCATGTGTCCGACCCGAGCACGATCACGGCCTACGCCGTGGGTATCCGCCTCAACTGACACCAGAGGGCGATTACGTGCGCCGGATGGCCCATTCTCCGGTGTGCTGAGCGCACTTCCCCGGGACTCTCTCCGTTAAATCGGACCGTCAGATTTATTCGTTCTGCGACTCGACACGGAGGAATCCATGCAGATCGCGAAGAAGGCCGCCCTGGTGGCCGCGACCGCAGGCGCCCTTGCGCTCCTCGGCACCGGCACCGCAGCCGCCAACGGCTATGGCGGCTCCGACAGAAGCACCACCACCCCCACCAGCTTCGACGTCAGCAGCTTCGTCTTCCAGAGCAACGACTGCGACACCGCCACCGGCACCACCCTCTCCACCGCCACCGCCGGCCCGACGGGCGAGATGAAGATCGGCAGCACCTGCGCCAACATCATCGGCGGCTGACGCAGGGACAGCGGCCGACGACCACGGTCACCGGCCCACCGCGCTCCCCTCGGCCCTCCGGGTCGGGGGGAGCGCGCCCGTTCCGGGCCGATGGCCTGGTACGCCGAACGGGCCACTCTCCGGTGCGCTTACCCGACTTCGCCCCGCCTTCCTTCGTTAAATCGGACCGTCAGATTTATTCGTTCTGCGACTCGACACGGAGGAATCCATGCAGATCGCGAAGAAGGCCGCCCTGGTGGCCGCGACCGCAGGCGCCCTTGCGCTCCTCGGCACCGGCACCGCAGCCGCCAACGGCGGCTCCGACATTCCCACCACCGTCAACCTGTCCAGCTTCATCTTCCAGAGCAACGACTGCGACACCGCCACCGGCACCACCGCCTCCACCGGCGGCGCCGCCCCGAGCGGTGACATCAACATCGGCAGCAGCTGCATCAACTACATCGGCGGCTGATGCAGAGGCAGGGGCCGGCTACCACGGTCACCGGCCCCCCGCGCTCCCCTCGGCCCTCCGGGGCGAGGGGAGCGCGCCTCACCGCCGTACCTGGATCAGCGCATGAGCGCCGCTGGTGCGCCAGTGGTCCTCGTGCGCGTCCAGCGCGGCCACGGTCCGCTCGTCGAGGCCGACGACGACATCCGACTTCAGGATGCGCAGCGCGGCCACCGGGCCGGGGAAGTACCCGGTGCGGTCGGCGAAGGCGGTGGTCGGGGGCCACAGCCGGTCGCCGACGAGGCGGCGGTAGTTCAGATCGCCCTTCATGACGGTGAGCGTGGCCGCGGCGAACTCGCTCCGCAGATCGCCGGGCATCTCCTCGTACGGCAGCGGGGCGCGGAAGAAGTCGTGCGCCCGCACCGTGAGCCGCCCGTCGCCCATGGCGGCCCACAGCCGTCCGCCGGTGGCGGACGCGGCGCCCTCCGCCCGCACCAGACGGCGCAGACAGTCGACGACATCCTCGGTGGTGGCGTCGGAGACGTAGTACGGATACGGCTTGACCTGGAGCACCACCCGCTCGGCGCGCCCGTGGTGGAGCACATGGTCGATGAGGACGAGGTCGGGGAGCAGCTCCCGCCCGGCGTTGTCCGCCACCACGCACAGCGTGGCCGGAGAGCCGGCGGGCAGCAGCGACCACAGCGCCTCCGAGTCGTCCGCGACCAGCGGCGGAGTGTCGCCGCCGTGTGTGTCCGCGGCCGATGAGGAGATGCGGAAGCCCAGGTCCGCGCGGTTGCCCCAGAGTGAGCCGTGCACCAGCGCGTCCGCCTGCTCCCCGGCGGGCCTGCCCAGGATGTCGTCGAGCGCGGCCAGTTCGGCCTCGGCCCCGGGGGTGTCCAGCTCGGCCTGTTTGAAGGGGCGGAACGGGTCGACGCCCCGCCAGGGGCCGTCCGCGAAGTAGCCCACGGCCTCCAGGAGCCGGCGGTAGAAGTAGCTCTCCGCCCACAGGAACGGCACATCGAACCAGGACCGGCCGAAGTGCTCCCGGCCCCACACCGCCCACCGGTCGTGGTCGTACGCGGTGGGCGGGAGCGGGGCGATGGTGCCCTCGGCGGCGTTGTCGCGCAGCGCGTCGAGGGCGCGGTGCTGCCCGGGGCCGTACGGGAAGGCGTCGCGCACCTTCTCGATCAGTGCGGGATGGCGCTCGGCCAGCACACTCCGGGCGAACGATCCGGGCTCATCGCTGCGGATCACGGGCGCGTCGACGGTGTCGGACATGGCAGCCAGGGTCGCACACCGCGTGGTGGCGCGGCGGGGTCACCAGTGCGCGGGGCGGGTGAGGGACGGGGGCAGCCGGGTGGCGGCGTCGCCCTTGGCCGCGTTCAGCTGGGCCTGGGTGAGGAAGACGGCCCCCCGCAGGTCGGCCGCGCTCAGATCGGCGTCGCGGAAGTCGGCCCCGATCAGATCGGCCGCCGTCAGATCGGCCCGGCTGAGGTTCGCCGCGATGAGACGGGCGCCGCGCATGTTGGCGCCCCGCAGATCGGCTCCCCTCAGGTCGGCGCCGATGAGATCCGCTCCCCTGCGGTTCTTCTTCTTGCCCGGGATCCGGGCCCGTACCAGCTCGCTGGTGCCCAGCAGCAACTGATTGACCCGGTCGCGGTGGGCCGCCACATCGAGCTCCCTCAGCTCGGAGGCGCTGCCGAGGGTGAGGCGCTCGGTCTCCCGCAGCGCCTCGCGCAGGGCGCCGTGGACGGGCCGGGCGGGCGGCAGGGCCAGCGCCTCGGTGAGGTACCAGAGCAGCTCGTGCAGATGGCGCATCACGGGGAAGACGGCGAACATCTCGGAGGCCGTCCCGGGGTGCCGCCGCCAGTCCCGGCCCTCGAAGGTGAGCTGGGAGACCTTCTGCCCGGCGCCGAAGCAGTCGTAGACCGTGCAGCCCGGGAAGCCCTCCTCGCGCAGCCGGGAGTGGATCCCACAGCGGAAGTCGGCCCGGAGGTTGTGGCAGGGTTTCCCCGCGTCCTTGCTGATCGCGAAGTCCGTGGAGGCCGCGAAGGGCAGGGCGACACAGCACAGCCCGAAGCAGCTGGCGCAGTCGGCCCGCAGGGCGGGGCGGTCCGCGGCGGCCGGGCCGGCGGAGGGGGTCTCGGTCGTATCCGACAAGTGCGTGGTCTCCCGCGTGGACGGGAGCACCGCGGTGCGGGGCGGTGCTCGGTGGCGTTCCATTGTCTCAAGCGGGCTCAGCCGGGAATGATCAGCTCGATTCCATAGGCGGCGATCGCCAGGCACGCGGCGAAGCACACCACCGCCGCGGCCGCCGCGACCGTGTCGAGACGGCCGCGGCGCGCCCCGTGGCGCGGGGTGCCGCCACCGGCACGGGCCCAGGCGGCGACGCCGAGGGAGAACATCACCACCACCAGAACGGTGACCCCGAGGCTGACCCCGAAGACCCCGCCGATCGTGCCCCAGGTGGTGCCCATACGGATCAGCTCCTTGACGGGGGTCGCGGTTCGCTCAGGCGGTCGTGTCCAGGGTGCGCTCGGCGGGCTCGGGGAGGCGCGGCTCGTTGACGTTGTCCGGGTTCACCGGGCGCCGGCGCGAGAGCGCGTAGAAGCCCACCGCCGCCGCGACGGCGACGCACGCCACCAGGGCCACCCCCGCGTCGCCCTGGCCCGCCACCCAGGCCGCGACGCCTCCCACGGCCGCCGCCGCGGGCAGGGTCAGCAGCCAGGACACCGCGATCCGCCCGGCGATCCCCCAGCGCACATGGGCCAGCCTGCGGCCGAGCCCGGTGCCCAGGATGCTGCCCGTGCACACCTGGGTGGTGGACAGCGGGAAGCCCAGGTGCGAGGAGGCCAGGATCACCGCGGTGGCGCTGGTCTCGGCGGCGAAGCCCTGAGGAGGCTGGATGTCGGTCAGCCCCTTGCCCATGGTCCGGATGATCCGCCACCCGCCGACATAGGTGCCGAGTGAGATCGCCAGACCGGCGCTGAGCACCACCCACCACGGTGGCCCGGAGCCGTGCGCGAGCACGCCACCGGCGATGAGGGTGAGGGTGATGACCCCCATCGTCTTCTGCGCGTCGTTGGTGCCGTGGGCGAGTGCCACCAGGGACGCGGATCCCACCTGGCCCACGCGGAAACCCTTCCGCGCCGCGGGGGCGGCCGCCCGGTGGGTGATCACATACGCGAGGTAGGTGGCCAGCATGGCCACCACACAGGCCACCACCGGCGAGGCGACCGCCGGAATCACGATCTTCTCGACGATCGCGGTGAAGCGCACCGCGGATTCCCCGGCGCCCACCCACACGGCGCCGATCAGCCCGCCGAACAGGGCGTGCGAGGAGCTCGACGGCAGCCCGGCGAGCCAGGTGATCATATTCCACAGGATCGCCCCGATCAGCCCCGCGAAAATCATGACCGGGGAGACCTTGGCGTCGTCGACGATGCCGTTGGAGATCGTCTTGGCCACTTCCGTGGAGAGAAAGGCCCCGGCCAGATTGAGCACTGCGGCGACGAGGACGGCGAGCCGGGGCGACAGCGCCCCCGTGGCGATGGACGTGGCCATCGAATTGGCCGTGTCGTGGAAGCCGTTGGTGAAGTCGAAGGCCAGTGCCGTGAGGATGACGGCCACCAGAAGGAAGGAGACGGAGTCCATTCCCGACCTCCCGCACCAGGAGTGGTCCGGCACATCGATCGCGTCGGACCGTCTCGTGTGAAGACCGCTGTCTGCTGTCCACGCTAAGCGCCGTGTCAGAGGGGCGCCAACGCTGGCGTACGGCCCAACGGCCGGGCCGGGTCGGCGCCGTGGAACACGGCCCCGCCCGGCTCCGACGCCACCCCGCCGGCCGGAGCGCTCACCGGCAGCTCAGGTCTCACCGGCGGCTCAGGGAGGCACGAGCGTTGAGCGTGCGCACATCGCCTCCCGTGGTGTCCCGGTAGGTGTCGGTGACGCGGGCGAGCTCCTCGGGGGTCCGGGCACCTGCCCGGTTCATGGCCCGGTTCGCCCGTACGACGGCCGCCGTCGCCTCGCGGCGCTCGGTCTCGTAGTGGGCCAGCGCGGTGGGCACATCGTCCGTCCGCGCGAGTTCGCGGGCCAGGACGCGGGCGTCCACGACGGCCTGGGACGCGCCGTTGGCCCCCACCGGATACATCGGATGGGCGGCGTCGCCGAGCAGGGTCACCCGGCCACTCCCCCACCACGGCAGCGGCTCCCGGTCGACCATCGGATATTCGAGGATCTCGGCGCCGCCGGTCAGCAGACCGGGCACATCGAGCCAGTCGAGCCGCCAGTCCTCGAAGTACGGCAGCACATCGGCGAGCCGCCCCGCCCGGTTCCAGGCCGCGTCCCCGGTGAGCGGCCCGGGCTCGGACATCCGCACCTGGCAGACCCAGTTGACCCGGCCGCCGCCGATCGGATACGCGACCAGCTCGGCGTCCCCGTCGTGCACGATCACCATCGAGCGCCCGGTCAGAAACGGCTCGGCCGGTGTCGTGCCCCGCCACATCCGGATGCCCGACCACAGCAAGGGGCCGTCCTGCGGGTGCAGCGCGGCGCGGACCGCGGAGTGCAGCCCATCGGCGCCGATCAGCGCCCGCGCGGCCGTCTCCTCGACCGTCCCCGTCGCCCGGTCGAGGATATGGACGCGCACACTGTCCCGCTGCCCCGGGTCGTCGAATCCCACCACCCGCGCCCCGGTGCGGACCGCGTCCGCGCCCAGGCGCTCGCGGACCGCCGCGAGGAGCAGCCGCTGGAGCTCCCCGCGGTGGACCGAGTACTGCGGCCAGCGGTAGCCCTGGGCCAGGCCCCGCGGTTCGGTGAAGATCCGCTTGCCGAACCGGTCGCAGTACACGTTCTCGGCGGTGGCCACGCCGATGGCGGCGAGCTCGTCGCCGAGGCCGAGTTCGACGAGCTCGCGCACGGCGTGCGGCAGCAGATTGATCCCGACGCCGAGTGGCCGGATCTCGCGGGCGCTCTCGACGACCGCCGTCCCGACCCCGGCCGCGTGGAGACTCAGGGCGGTGGCCAGCCCGCCGATCCCGCCCCCGGCGATGAGCACACTCATCACTCGGCCCCGGCCTCGGGACGGGTCTCGGAGGGGACCTCGGGGCGGTCCTCGGGACGGATCCCGGGGCGGTCCTCGGAGCGGATCCCGGGGCGGTCCTCGGAGCGGATCTCGGGGCGGTCGATGATGCGCAGCCAGCTGCCATCCGGCTGGCGGCGGGCCACCTGCACCCGGCCGCCGGTGTTGTCGGCGGGGCGGGTCGAGGTGAGGGCCAGATCGCCGTAGCGGACGGTCGGCAGCGCCTCCTCCACCCGGAAGGGGCGCGGGGCGTGCGCCAGCATCCGCTCACAGACGGCGCGGATCGCCTCGCGGCCGACGGTCGTGGCACCCGGCGGGTAGGCCAGCACCGCGTCGGGCTCGTAGAGCTCGGCCAGCCCCTCGGCGTCCCCGGCGTTGGCACGCTCCACGAACAGCCGGGCCAGATCCTCGGGGGTGGTGGCACGGGCACGGGTCTCGGTCATGGTCGACTCCTTTCCTTGTCTTCGCCTCCACCCTCCGGCGAGCGCATCCAGAAGTCCAAGAGATGGTTGGTCTGGTTGCTAGAATCATCGCTTATGGAGCTGCGGCAGCTTGAGTACTTCGTGGCGGTGGCCGAGGAGCGGAACTTCACCCGGGCCGCGGAGAAGGTGCATGTGGCCCAGCCGGGGGTCAGCGCACAGATCCGCCGGCTGGAGCGCGAGCTGGGCGAGCAGCTGCTGGACCGCTCGGGCCGCTCGGTGCGGCTGACCGAGGCGGGCGCGGCGGTGCTCCCGTACGCGCGTGCCGCGCTCGCGGCGGTGGAGGGCGCCCGGCTCGCGGTGGACGAGCTGACCGGGCTGCTGCGCGGGCATGTGGCGGTCGGGACGGTCACCTCGCACAGCGTGGATCTGCCGGGGCTGCTGGCGGAGTTCCACGACGCCCATCCGGCGGTGGAGATCACCCTCACCGAGGCCACGTCGGACGAGCTGCTGGAGGGTCTGCGCACGGGACGGCTCGACGCGGCGATCGTCAGCGTGGGCGCCACGACCCCGGCCGGGGTCGAGCTGGAGGTGATCACCGATCAGCCGATCGTGGCCGCGGTCAGCCCCGACCATGAGCTCGCCGTGCACTCGGCCATCTCGCTGGACACCCTGCGGGGCCGTGCGCTGATCAGCCTGCCGCGCGGCACGGGGCTGCGCACCCGGATCGACGAGGCGTGCGCGGCCGCCGGTTTCACCCCGCACATCGCCTTCGAGGCCAGCGATCCGGAGGTGCTGGCGCAGCTCGCCGAGCGGGGTCTCGGCGCGGCGATCCTGCCCGGTGCGTTCGCCGAGGCACGGTCGGACCGGCTGCGGTCGGTCCGCATCGACCGGCCGGCCCTGCGGGGGCGGCTGGCCTTCGCCTGGCGGGCGGACGGCCCGAGCGGCCCGGCCGGCCGGGCCCTGGTCGGGCGCGCCCGTACCGCCCTGGCGGCCGCCTCGGCCCCTGAGCGCGCCGCCGGGTGAGCACTCGTCTTCCGTGCGCACACACGGAACTCCCCGTTGACAGCTCACCAGGGCGGATCCCACAATTGCGCTCATGATCAGGCATCGGTTCGACGCGACGGGACATCTACGCGCCCCGGACCGGACCGGGTGTGAGCGCTCGGGCCTCTAATCGGGACTCTCCGCATCCCGCGGCCACCGCCCCCGCGCCCCCGAAGCCACGCCGGTCATTCCTCTCGCGATCGCCGGTCAGCCCCTGACGATCCGGACGTCGCGACGCTCAGGACGACACTCCCGTGGTCATCCCCGCGGCACGAGGGCACCTCCCCACCCCCGCCTGCCCCTGCCCGCCGTCACGCATGAGGAGACGCCATGACCGTCGTCGACACTCCACCCACGACCCTTCGCGAAGCCACCATCCCGCCGGACGGCATGTACGAGGGCGCGCGCATTCTGCGGCGGCTGCCCGAGGGGTGGGAGGAGCGTCCGTACGAGCGGTTCGAGGTCGTGCCCCTCGGCCGCGTCATCGGCGCCGAGATCCGCGGCCTGGACCTCTCCCGGCCGCTGGAGCCCGCGCTGCGCGAGGAGCTGAACCGCGCCCTGCTGGAGTGGAAGGTGCTCTTCTTCCGGGCTCAGCACCTCACGTCGGAGCAGCAGCGCGGATTCGCCCGCAACTGGGGCGAGTTGGAGACCAATCCTCTGCTCGCCGCCGGGTCCAGCGAGGATGTGGTCCGCTTCGACAAGGCGTCCGGTGCCACGCCGACCTTCGAGAACATCTGGCACACCGACGTCACCTTCCGCACCCGGCCCGCGCTCGGCGCCGTGCTCCAGCTGCGCGAGGTGCCGCCGGTGGGCGGGGACACCATGTGGGCCGACATGGCGGCGGCGTACGACAACCTCCCGGCGGAGGTGAAGGAGCGCGTCGACGGCGCCACCGCGGTCCACGACGTCATCCCCGGCTTCGTCCGCTTCTACGGACCGGAGCGGCTGGCCCCGTTCCAGGAGATGTTCCCCCCGGTGGAGCACCCGGTGGTGCGCACCCATCCGGAGACCGGCCGGCGGATGCTGTTCGTCAACACCTCCTTCACCACCCGGATCACCGGCATGGAGCGGGAGGAGAGCGACCGGCTGCTGAGCTTCCTGTGCCGGCAGGCACACGTCCCGGAGTACCAGGTGCGCTTCCACTGGCAGCCGGGCGACATCGCGTTCTGGGACAACCGCGCCACCCAGCACTACGCGGTCAACGACTACGCCCCGCACCGCAGGGTCGCCGAACGCGTCGCCATCGAGGGCGACCGGCCGTTCTGACCCCGGCCGCTCCGCCACGACCCCTGGTGCGGCGATTTTCGGCCACCCGCGCGAGCCCGTACCCGGCGCGGGCTTGTTCCCGGCGGATGGAACGATGCACGGCAGTGGCCACATCGGAGGTATAACCATTGCCGAGTGGTCAGTTGACGAGCCGATGGAAGGGGACGGGTGCGATACCGGGTCCTGGGGGCGCTTGAGCTGCGCACCGGCGAGGGGTGGGCCTCCCTGGGGCCGGCCAAGTGGCGGACGCTGCTCGCGGTGCTGCTGTGCCACGCCAACCAGACCGTCTCCACCGAACGCCTCCTGGACGAGCTCTGGGGCGAGGATCGGGCGCCCCAGAGCGCCACCAAGCTGGTTCAGACCTATGTCTCCCGGCTCCGCCAGACCATGGGCGACGAGGCCGGGCAGACCCTGATCACCGAGAAGCAGGGCTACAAGGCGCAGGGCTACCGACTGGCGGTGGAGGCCGCCGAGTTCGACGCCCACCGCTTCGAGCAGCTGGTCGAGGAGGGGCGGCGGGCGCTTGACCGGGAGGCGCCCGAGACCGCGGCGGAGCGGCTGCGCGAGGCGCTGGCGATGTGGCGCGGCACCCCGTTCGCCGATGTGCCCCCGACCCCGGCGGTGACGGCGGAGGCCACCCGGCTCGAGGAGTGCCGGCTCCAGGCCGTGGACGCCCGGATCGACGCGGACCTGCGGTGCGGGCGCCATACGGCCGTCCTGGGCGAGCTGGAGGCGCTGACCGCCGAGCATCCGTTCCGCGAGGAGCTGCGCGGCCGTCTGATGCTGGCGCTGTACCGGTCCGGGCGGCAGGCCGACGCCCTGGCCGCCTACCGCGATCTGCACCGGCTGCTGAGCGAGGAGCTGGGGGTCGAGCCGACCCCGCCGCTGCGCGACCTCCACGAGCGGATCCTGAACGCCGACGCCTCCCTGATGGCCACGCCCGCCCCGGAGGCGGACCGGCCCGGCCCCGCCGCCCGCAAGGCCCACCGGGGCCCGCGCCAACTGCCGCCCGCCAGCCCCGCGTTCACCGGCCGCCACGGCGAGGTCGCGGTGATCCAGGCGCTGATGGACGCGGCCGGGGACCCGGAGCCGGGCGAGGGCGGACGGTCGGTGGTGCTCGCCGCCATCGACGGCACCGGCGGGGTCGGCAAGTCGACCCTGGCCATCCACGCCGCGCACCAGCTCGCCGACCGCTTCCCCGACGGCCAGCTCTATGTGGATCTGTACGGGGCGACCGCCGGGCAGTCGGCCCTCGACCCCGGTGAGGTGCTCGGCCGGTTTCTGCGCGCCCTCGGCGTGGACGGCTCCAATGTGCCGAGCGACACCGACGAGGCGTCCGCGCAGTTCCGTTCGCTGGCGGCGGGCCGGAGACTGCTGGTGATCCTGGACAACGCCGCCAGTGTGGACCAGGTGCGGCCGCTGATCCCCGCCGGGCCGGGCTGCGCCGCGCTGGTCACCAGCCGCGAGATGCTGACCACCCTGGAGGGCGCCACCCATCTGCATCTGGATGTGCTCCCGCAGGACCAGGCGGTGGCGCTGCTGGAGCGGGTCGTGGGCGCGGAGCGGGTGCGGGCCGAGCCCGCCGAGGCGGAGGAGATCACCCGGCTGTGCGGCTGGCTGCCGCTGGCGCTGCGGATCGCCGGTGCCCGGCTGGCCGCCCGCCCCGCGTGGCCGCTGCGCACCCTCGTGACCAAGCTGACCGACGCCCGGGGCCGGCTGGACGAACTGCGCTTCGGGGATCTGGCCGTCCGCGTCAGCTTCCAGGTGAGCTACGAGGGCTTCCGGCTCGGCCGCCGCTCCGACGACCTGGACGCGGTCCGCGCCTTCCGGCTGCTCAGCGTGGTGCACGGGCACGATGTGAGCCTGCCGGTGGCCGCCGCGCTGCTGGACCTGCCCGCCGACCGCACCGAGAACGCGCTGGAACGGCTGGTCGACGCCCAGCTCCTGGAGAGCCGGGACTCCGTCCGCTACCACATGCACGATCTGCTGCGGCTGTTCGCGTCGGAGCAGGCGGAGCAGGAGGAGCCCGAGGCGGAGCGCTCGGCGGCGCTGGAGCGGGCGCTGACCTGCTACGCGGCCACCGCCCAGCGGGCGGTCACCCTGCTCGACCCGCTCCGCCCCTGGCCCCGGCACCCGGTCGAGGGCCCCGCGGTGCCGCTGAGCGGCCAGGACGAGGCGGAGAGCTGGCTGAAGGACGAGCTGCCCAATCTGCTGGCCGCCGTCGCCCAGGCGGCCGAGCCCGCCCAGCCCGAGGCGATCGCGCGCCTGGGGCTGCGGCTGGCGCGGGCGCTCCAGTGGTTCCTCTTCCCCCGGGCCCACGCCCAGGATCTCCAGACGGTCAACGAGCTGGCCGTCGAGACCGCCCGCCGCCTGGGCGACCCGGAGAGCGAGGCATGGGGGCTGGACGGCCTCTCCGCCGCGTACTGGCTCCAGCACAGCTATGACGAGGTACGCACCACCCTGGAGTCGGCGCTGGAGATCTGGCGCGAACTGGACCACCGGGAGGGCGAGTTGCGCACCGCGTGCAATCTCGCGGACGCACTGTGCGAACTGGGCCTGTACGAGGAGGCCATCACAGTGCAGGAGCGGCAGCTCGCCCTCGCCCGGGAGGCCGGGGATCTGCCGGCCGAGGTGATCGGCCTGGGCAACCTCGGCCGGGCCCACCGGGGCCTGGGCCGTCCCGAGGACGCCCTGACCTGTTTCAAGGAGAGCCTGGAGTACGCCCGCCGCACGGGCAACATCCACCATGAGGGCTTCGCCCTCTACGAGATCGGGATCACCTATATGGAGCAGGGCAGGTTCCCCGAGGGCCGGGCCCACATGGACCAGGCGCTGCCGGTGTGGAAGCGCCCCGGTACGTACGAGAGTTGGCGCGGGCACACCTGGAGCGGGCTCTTCCCCGCCTGTATGACCCTGCACATCGGCCCCGGCCCGCGCTGAAGCGGGATCCGGGGCGGATGTCGAGCGAAGGCGGCCCTGAAGGGGCCGCCGGGGCTACGGCTGAAGGTGCGGCCGGGGACGGCTGAAGGTGCGGCCGGGGCTACGGCTTGCGGGCCACCCCGCCGTAGGCCCACACCCGGCTCGGGTCGGGCTCGGCGCCGATGGTCGGGCGCCAGGAGGGCAGTTGCACCAGGCCAGGGGCGAGCAGTTCGAGCCCGGTGAAGAACTCCATGATCCCGGCCCGGTCGCGGGCGACCAGGGACACCGGGCCCTCGAAGCTGATGACCTCCCAGTCCCGGTCGGTGTCGAGGGTGAAGTCACCGGTGGCGTGGGAGAGGACCAGACAGCTGCCCGGCGCGGCCCAGTCCATGAGCCTGCGGACGATCCCGACGGGGTTCGCCAGGTCCTCGATGTAGTCGAGGACGAGCGTCAGCAGGATCGCGACCGGCCGGGCGGGGTCGAGCAGCCGCCGCAGCTCCTCATGCCCCAGGAGGTCCTCGGGCGAGCGGATGTCGGCCTTGACCATCGTGGTGCCCGAGACGGAGAGCCGGGCCTGGCCGTGGCTCGCCACGATGGGGTCGTTGTCGGCGTAGACCACCCGGGCCCGGGGATTCACGGCCTGGGCGATTTCATGCACATTAGGGGTCGCCGGCAATCCCGCGCCGATATCCAGGAATTGGCTGATTCCGCTGGCGGCGAGATGACGGACGGCACGGTGCAGAAATCTCCGATTGGAGAGCGCGGTGTCACGGACTTCCGGTGCGACACCGAGAAATCGCTGAGCCTGCTCGTAATCGGCGAGGTAATTGTCCTTGCCGCCGACGAGAAAGTTGTAGACCCTGGCCGGGTTCGCCTCGCTGACCGCAAGACGTCCGTGGTCGGCCGGCCGCCACTCCCTCGTCCTGAGCCCGATGCCGGGTCCGCTGCTCTTCATCGTGATTCCCTTACCACTAGCACTGCCTCGCCTCACCCCCGACGGTTCCGGATCACTGCGGGTGCGGAGCCGCGCCCGGACGCCACGTGACCGTCTTCCTCGGCCCCGGTTCGGCCCAGGCGACCGGATCTCGTGCCCACAGGTGGAAGGGCAGGTCGACATCCGCGGACACCCTGCTGAGCTGGCCCCAGGAGTACGCCCCGGAGTGGGCCGCGGTGGCCTGGAGCGCCGCTTCGAGACAGGCACGGGCGGTGCGTTCGGCCCGGCAGGTGCCGCTCGGGCCGGACCCCTCCACCCCGCCGCAGAGCTGAAAGGTGCTCCAGGCGTAGAGGGGTTCGTCCTCGACATGAGGCTGATGCTGCTGGTCGACGTTCACAGGCCCTCTCCAGACGCGTCCCTACCGGGCGGCTGTAGCGATGCGTCCAGCATGGAAGAGGGCGGATCAGCGGCGGTATACCGGCGGTAAAGCGACGGTCGCGGCGGCTCGACCGGGTCCGCCCCGGTCGGGGTACCGCCACGGCCGCATCGCGTTCCGCGCTGGAAAAGGCCCTGGTCACACGCCATATGGCGGCATGGCACGCACCCAGGTCCTGCCGGTCACCCGGCGAGCCAGGCCAGGACCTCCCGGTTGATCCGCTCGGGCCGCTCCAGGTGGAGGAAGTGCCCGGCGCCGTCGACCAGTTCCATCCGCGAGCCCGCGGGCAGGTGGTCCGGGGCCCCCTGGACGACATCGGCGCCGATGCAGCCGTCGTCGGTGCCGTGCAGATAGAGGATGGGGACCTCCCCGGTCCCGGTGACCGCCTCCTGCTCGGCCGCGTACGCCGCCACATGCCGCGACGGGTCGAACAGCGCCCGGTAGTAGCCGATCGCGGCGGCGAGGTGGGCCGGGTCCCGCAGGCTCTCCTTGACGTGCGCGATGTCCTCGGCGGCGTCCTTGTACCCGGGCGACCAGTCGCGCCACAGACCGTCGATCAGGGCCATGTCGTGCGCCGCCGCCCCGGCCTCGGCCAGCGGCGTCTGGAACAGGAAGATGTAGAAGGAGCGCTTGAACTGGCCGTAGTCATAGTTGAAGAAGTCGGCCAGCACCCCGCCCAGCGGGGGCACCGACATCGTGACCGCGCGCCGCCAGCGCTCGGGGGCGCTGCCGGTGGCGCCGTACGCGGCGATGGCGCCCCAGTCGTGGCCGATGAGCACGGCGTCGCCGTCGCCGCCGAACGCCTCGTGGAGCGCGTTGGCGTCCGCGGCGATCGCACCCGCCTGGTAGGCGCCGTCGGCGGGTATGCCGCTGGGCGCGTAGCCCCTCATGAAGGGCGCCACGGCGTGGTAGCCCGCGTCCGCGAGCGCGGGAAGCAGATGACGCCAGGAATGCGCGGAGTCCGGGAAGCCGTGCAAGCAGAGCGCCAATGGGGCGTCGGCCGGGCCCGCTTCGAAATACCCGAAATCAAGTCCATTTGCGTTGATGTTCTTCAGCTCTGTCACGCCGGAGGATGCTAATGCACCGTCAGGACGCCGTCCATGTTGGTTGGAACGGGCTGCGCGCCGGGCCGGAGAAGTGGCAGACTGCGCTATACCGTCCGGAAATTCGATGACGCACCGCGTGTTTTCGCCGGCCGAGCCCAGGGAGGCCCGATGACCAGCCCGAGCAGCCCCGTCGCGGACCACCGCGATGCGATGATGCATCGCGGATTCCTCTACCGCGACGAGGATGAAGTGGTCGATATCTGCGTCCCGTTCCTCCGCGAGGGCCTGGCGGCGGACGACGCCGTGGCCGTCGTCGCGGCCACCTCCAACATCGACGCGCTGCGGGACGCGCTCGGGCAGGACGCCAAGGCGGTGCAGTTCGAGGAGGCGCTCAGCTGGTACCAGCACCCGGTCAAGACCATCGCCGCCTATGACTCCTTCGTGAAGGCCGAGAAGCCGCGCCGGGTCCGGGTGATCGCCGAACCGGTGTGGCAGGGCCGCACCCCGCTCGAGGTGGTGGAGTGGGCTCGCTACGAGTCGATCGTCAACGCGGCCTTCGCCCACTCCGGCGCCCGCGCCATCTGCTGCTATGACCGGCGTCTGCTGCACCCCGAGATCCTCGCCTACGCGCGCCAGACCCACCCCGAGATCATCGACGGCCACGGGCCGGAGAAGAGCGACGCCTACACCGACCCCGGCCCGTTCAGCGCCACCTGCGACCGGCGCCCCCTGCCGTCCGCCCCGCGCACGGCCGAGTCCGTGTCGATCGTCTCGACCGACCTGGACGCCGTGCGCACCTTCGTGGCCGAGCGGGCCGGCCGGCACGGCATGGGCCATGACGCGCTGCGCAACATGGTCGCGGCCGTGAGCGAGGTGTCCACCACCGCGATCCGGCACGGCGGTGCCCCCGCGCGGCTGGGCACCTGGGTCCACGACGGCGATCTGGTCTGCGAGATCTCCGGGCCCGGCCACTGGTACCCGGACGCGCTGTGGGGCTTCGCCCCGCCGGCCGACTCCGAGCCCGGGTTCGGGCTGTGGGGCGTCCGCATGCTGTGCGACGTGGTGCAGATGCAGGCCGACGCGGACGGCACCCTCATCCGGCTGCGCACCCGGATCTGACGTCCCGGAGGGCCGGACTGACGGCCGGGGTCAGACGACGGCGATGGCCCCGGTGAGGACGGCGAAGGCGATGTAGCCGAGGGATACGCGAACGACGCCCACTCGACGGCCGGACCGACCCGGGCGCCGCCGCCTCCGGCCGGATGCGGCCGGGCCGGTGCGGAGCGACACTGGCGGGGAGGGCAACAGCCGTGAGCGGAGTGTGCGTATGGATGGGCTGCCCTCCGTCTGGGAGAGCACGCGATGAACACGCCCCACCGGCGCCGGGGCGCCCAGGGCACCCCGAGGGTGCGGCGGGACCTGCCCACCCGCATCGATGCCACCGGCACCCGGCGGGAGACGGACGCGCTGGGGTCCGTCGAGGTCCCGGCCGACCGGTACTGGGGCGCCCAGACCCAGCGGGCCCTGGTCCACTTCGCGATCGGTGACGACCGTATGCCCAAGGCGGTGTACCACGCCTACGGCTATGTGAAGAAGGCCGCCGCGCTGGTCAACGGCCGGGAGGGGCGGCTGGCCGGATGGCAGGCGGATCTGATCGCGCATGTGGCCGACGAGGTGGTCTCCGGTGCGCTGGACGACCACTTCCCGCTGTATGTGTGGCAGGCCGGTTCCGGCACCCAGACCCATATGAACGTCAACGAGGTCATCAGCAATCGCGCGATTCAGCTGGTCGGCGGCGTCGTGGGCAGCAAGGAGCCGGTGCACCCCAACGACCACGTCAATCTGGGGCAGTCCTCCAACGACACGTTCCCCACGGCCATGCACATCGCCGCGGTGCGCGTCCTGCACGACCCGCTGCTGCCGCAGGTCAGTCTGCTCCAGCAGGCCATCGCCGCCAAGTCCCGGGCCTGGTACGAGATCGTCAAGACCGGCCGCACCCATCTGCGGGACGCGGTCCCCCTCTCCGTGGGGCAGGAGTGGTCCGGCTACGCCGCCCAGCTCTCCGACGCGCTGGAGCGGCTGCGGGCCACGCTGCCGGATCTGTACCAGCTCGCCATCGGTGGCACGGCGGTCGGCACCGGTCTGGGCGCCCCCGAGGGCTTCGGCCCGGCGGTGGCCCGGGAGATCGCCGTCGCCACCGGCCATCCGTTCAAGGTGGCGTCCAACTCGTTCGCGGCGCAGAGCGGTGTGGACACCGTGGTGGCCGCCTCCGCCGGGCTGCGGGGCCTCGCCGTCCCCCTGATGAAGATCGCCGACGATATCCGCTGGCTCGCCTCCGGCCCGCACGGCGGGATCGGGGAGCTGACGCTGCCCGCGAACGAGCCCGGCAGCTCCAGCATGCCCGGCAAGGTCAACCCGACGCAGTGCGAGGCCATGATGATGGTGTGCACCCAGGTGCTCTCCGACGACGCCGCCGTGGCGCACGCGGGCACCCGGGGGAACTTCCAGCTCAACGCGGCACGGCCGCTGGTCATCAGCGACTTCCTGCACTCCGCGCGCATCCTCGCCGACGCCTGCGAGAAGCTGCGCGCGTACTGCGTCGAGGGCGTCGAGCTGAACCGCGAGCGGATCGACGAGTACCTGGCCCGTTCGCTGATGCTGGTCACCGCGCTGTCCCCGCGGATCGGCCACGACAAGGCCGCCGAGATCGCCCGTAAGGCCGCCGCCGAGGGAACGACCCTGCGCGAGGCGGCCATCGCCAGCGGCCACATCGGCGCCGAGGACTTCGACCGGATCGTGGACCCCCGGAAGATGGCCCGGCTGCGCGACCGCTGAGCTCATCGGCGTCGTATCCCGTGCTCGGCCAGCGGCCCCACCTCCAGACCCGCGGCCCGGCACTCCGCCACCAGCACGGGCAGCGCGGCCAGCGTGGCGCGCCAGCAGCCCGTGGCCGCGGCGCGGTCGGTGTCGTGCAGCAGAACGGTCGCCCCGCCGCGCAGATCGCGCCGTACGGTGGCGGCCACCGAACCCCCGGTGGCGTCCTCGGTCCAGTCGCGCCCCCAGGCCGACCAGAGGACCGGGGTGAGCCCGGCCCGGGCCGCCGCCAGCCAGCGGCCGCCGGTGAGGATGCCGTACGGCGGCCGGTACCACCGCGGCACCACGCCGGTGACCAGCCGGATCGCGCGGGCGGCCCGGGCCACCTCGTGGGCGTCCCGGGACACCGTGGGCAGCCAGGGGCGGCTGTGGGTCCAGCCGTGGACGGCGAGCTCATGGCCCCGGCGGACGAGCTCCAGCGTGGTGTGCGGGAAGCGCGTCACACCGTCCCCCAGGACGAAGAAGGTGGCGCGGACGCCGAGCTCGTCCAGCACCTGGAGGAAGCGCGGAGTGGTGCGTGGATCGGGTCCGTCGTCGAAGGTGAGGGCCACATGGTCGCGCCGTCCGCGGCCCGCCAGGGCGGGGAACAGGGCGCGCCGGGGCCCGGGCAGCCAGGTACCGGCGGGTGCGAGGTGCGCGGCCGCCGCGAGCAGCGCCGCGTTGCGCACCAGGACACCGGAGCGGTGGCGCGCGCTCATGGTGTTCCCTCGCCGCCGGGGCCGCTCCGCCCTCCGGGGAGCGGTGTCCCCGCGCTCCGCGGCGCTTCGGGGACAGCCTGGTCCCAGCCGCCGCACATGGCGGGCGAGCGGGTCAGGCCCACGATGCCGGCCGCCATCAGCAGGATCCCGGCCACCTCGGGCACGATGCGCAGCCCCAGCTCGACGCGCTCGCCGAACAGCACCCAGCCCAGCGCGATGCTGACCAGAGCGTCGCCGAGGGTGAGCGCGGGCTGCGAGGCGGCCAGGGTGCCCGCGCGCAGGGTGCTCTGGAGCAGCAGGAAGCTCAGCAGTCCCACGGCGCACACCGCGTACAGCGGCCAGCCGGTGAGCACCTCCACCACCCCGCCGCCGAACCGCCCGGTCAGCTCCTTGATCAGCGCCGCGGTGCAGGCGAAGCAGGCGGCGGTGGCGCTGCCGAGGGCGACGGCGCGCGCGGCCCCGCGCACCACCCGGGCCACCGCGATCAGGGCGCCCACGGCGATGGCCACCACCACGCCCACGGGCATCCAGCGGCCGTTGCGTGCCGTGTGCGCGCCGCTGGAGGGGTCGGCCGCCACCAGGAAGAGCGCAAGCCCCGCGGCGAGCATCACGAACGACAGCCAGGTCCGGCCGTCCGGGCGGTGGCGGAACACCAGACTGCCGACCACCAGGGTGAACAGCAGCTCGCTCACCAGCAGCGGCTGGACCACCGAGAGCCGTCCGACCGCCAGCGCGCCCACCTGCGCCACCGCCGACACCATCATCGCGGCGAGACCGGCCAGCCAGAACGGGCGGCGCAGCAGCCGCGCCAGCCGCAGCAGGCTCCGCATCGGCCCGCCGTCGCCCCGTTCCTCCCGGACCTGGTCCATCGCGGCCCGCCGCTGGAGTACCGAGGCCGCGCCGTTGCCCAGGGCGGACAGCAGGGCCAGTACCACGGTCAGGGCGCTCACCGGGGGTCACCCGAAGCGTGTGGCCAACCGGTGGTACAGCCGGGGGGCCAGGGCCCGGACCACCGCGGGCAGCCGCATCCAGGCCGGTACGTACACCTCGTCCCGCCCGCGCTCGACCGCGTCCCAGACCGCGTCGGCGATCCGCTCGGGCGGCAGCGGGCGGGGCAGCCGCCGGGTGTACGGGGCGCCGCGCCGGGCGAAGAACGGGGTGTCCACCACGCCGGGGACCACATGGGTGACGCGCACACCTGCCCGGCCCAGCTCGTGGCGCAGGGCGTCGGCGAAGACGCCGAGCGCGGCCTTGGCGGCGGAGTACACCGCCTCGCCGCGCACCCCGACGGTCCCGGCCACCGAGCCGATCAGCACGATGTGTCCGCGCCGCTCGGCCTCCATCCGGGGGACGACCATGCGGACCAGGCGCATCGCGGCGAGCAGATCCACCCGGACCACCTGGTCGATGGCGGCGGGCGGCATGGTGGCGAAGGGACCCGCCCAGCCCACGCCCGCCCCCGCGACCAGCAGATCCACCCGTCCGGCGGCACGGAGGGCGTCTTGGACGAGCGCCTCCGGGCCCTCCGGCGCGGCCAGGTCGACGGGGAGGGCGAGGGCCGACGTCCTGGCGGCCACGCGGTCGAGCCGTTCCCGGTGGCGGCCGCTGACCAGCAGCCGCCATCCGCCCTCGGCCGCGATCCGGTCGGCGATCGCGGCCCCGATGCCCGAGGAGGCGCCGGTCACCAGCGCGACCCTCGTCCCGGTGGCTGCCGGGTGCCCGGTGTCCCGCACCTGGCCGCGATCCAGGGGTGTGTCCGGGAGGGGGCGGATCATGGCATCTCCCTGTCTCGCCGCCGACCGGCCGCTGGTCCTGGGTCACCGGCCGTCGAGCGCGCGGTTTGACGGCATGCGGAGCGGATACCTCCAGTGAGCCATGAGGAGCCGCGCCTCGCACCATCGGAGGTGGTCATGCACCCGCTGTCGGCACGCTTTCTCGTTGTCAGCGCCGGGATGGGAGCCGGACATGACGCGGTCGCCGCCGAGCTGGTCCGCAGGCTGGAGGAGCGGGGCCAGGGGGCCGGTCGGGTGGATGTGCTGGAGTTGCTGCCGCACCGGATCGGGGCGGGGCTGCGTTCGTTCTACCGGACGACCATCCGCCGCGCCCCGGTGCTGTACGAGGGCATCTACCGGGCGTTCTTCCGCCCCGGCAGGGGCCCCCGGCCGGGCAGCGCCCCGCTGGCCGCGCTCGCCGAGGACCGGCTGCTGGCGCTGGTGGCGCGGGAGCGGCCGGATGTGGTGGTCCCGGTGTTCCATCTGGCCGCGCAGCTGACCGGCAGGCTGCGGGCGCGCGGGGCCCTGGGGGTGCCCAGCGCGGTGGTGGTGACCGACTTCGCGGTGCACCGCCAGTGGCTGCACCCGGGCAACGATCTGCATCTGTGTGTCACCCCGGACGCCGCGGACACCGTGCGCCGTGCGCTGGGCCGCCCGTCGGTGGCCACCGGGCCGGTGGTGGCGGCGCGCTTCTTCGGCCCGGCGCGGGGGGCGGCGCGGTGGCGGCGGCGCTTGGGCGCGCTCGCGCCCGGGAGGCCGCCGGTGCTGCTGTCCGTGGGGGCGTGGGGCGCGGGCACACGGGTGGCGGACACCGCGCGGCTGGTGTCCGGGGCGGGGTATCTGCCGGTGGTGCTGTGCGGCCGGGACGAACGGCTGCGCGCCGAGCTGTCGCGCCGCCCGGAGGTGGCGGCCCTCGGCTGGGAGCCGGACATGCCCGGTCTGCTGTCCGCCGTACGGGCCGAGGTGGACAACGCGGCCGGTCAGACCGCGCTGGAGGCACTGGCCACCGGGGTGCCCGTGATCGGTTACCGCCCCATCCCGGGCCATGGCCGCGAGGGCGTCCGGCGGATGGCCGCGCTGGGGCTCTCGGACCACGCGCGGGACTCATGGGAGCTGGTGCGGCTGCTCGACGCGCTCACCGAACCCTCCGCGTGGCGGGAGCGCCGTATCGCGGCGGGCCACCGGCTGTTCGCCGACGACGCCGCCGTCCGGCTGACCGACGCGGTCGCCCGGGCGGCCGTGAGGTGAATCGCCCCGACGGGACGGCCCGACGGCCGCGAGCCGAGCCGCCGACACGGCCACGAGGTGAGTCGCCCCGACGGCCGCGAGATGAATTTCCGCGCACGCGATGCCGCCCGTGCCGACCGTCCGACGGCGACTGGTGGCATGCTCGGCCCCGACCCATCCGACCTCGGGAACCCCGTGTGGAGCACCGCCCCCCGCGCGTGAGTTGTCCCCGTGCGGTCCCGCGGGAGTTCCCGAACGACTGACGGAGGTACCGCCCGATGGGAAGTCATCTCTTCGCCGAGCTGGCCCGGCGCGCCCTGGACGACGCGCGCCACGAAGTGGAGATCTACGGACAGGAGATCCCCGAGTACCGGTTCGTGGAGCACGACGGCCGGCGACGGGCCGAGGCGCTGGACTACGCGGTCTGGCTCAGACGCCGCACCCTGGACTTAGCCCCCGAGGGAACCCCCCTCTCCCAGGAGGACCTCGACCACATCGCGTCGATGGGCGCCTCGCGGGCCAGGACGGGGATGTCCGCCGCGTCCCGGCGGCGGGTCCTCGGTCTGCACACCAACCTCATGCTCCGGGAGATCCAGGAGGCGTCCGGCCCGGAGAACACCGATGAGCTGATGCGGGTCATGGCCTGGTTCACCACGGAGGGCACCCGCGGCATCGACGCCTACACCCGCGGCCATGCGGCGGAGCAGAAGCGCCGCCTCCCCCTCGTCGCCCGGGTGCACGCCCTCACCACGGCCCTCCTCGCCGACGACTCCCTGGCCCCGGGCCTCGCCCGCGCCGTCGGCATGAGCCCGGCCGCGTCGTACGAGGTGGTGGTCGTCCGTGTCCCCGGCCGTCCCGCCCCGGCCGCCGGAGGGCGCGAGGCGATCGTCGAAACCCTCCTGACCCACCACCGGATGCCGATCGCCTGGCCCCGGGCGGAGGAGCTGGTGGCCCTGGTGCCCACCGGCCAGGACAGCGCCCCCGATGCGGCCCGGCCGGGCCGCGACCGGTCGGCGCGGGACCGGGCGCTCGCCTTCGTGCGCGACGCGGGCGAGGCGGTGGCGCGGCCCTGCGCGGTCGGCACCAGTACGGGCCGCGTGCGTGCGCTGGCCGACGCGTACGACCGCGCCCGGCGCACCAGCCTGGCGGCTCCGCTCCAGCCCGTGCCGCGCCGCCTGCACACCCTGGCCGATGTCTTCGTCGAACTGGCCGTCGCCGAGGACCGCGACATCGACAGCTGGCTGTCCGGCATGGCCCGGACCCTCGCCCGGGGCCCCGAACTGCTCGCCACCCTGGAGACGTACTACGCCCATGACATGCACCGCAGGAACACCGCCGCCGCGCTGAACATCCATCCGCGGACCCTGGACTACCGTCTCCAGCGGGTGCGCCGGCTCACCGACGTCGACCCCGGATCCGCCCGTGGCGTGCGCATCCTGAGCACCGTGGTCACCAGGGCCGCCTCCGGCACCTGGACGACATGAACGAGGTGCGCTGACGGGACGTAGGCCGCCCGGGAATCCTCCCGGCGGCCTACGAGGCCCCCCGCCGCCCGTCCTCAGAGCTCGCAGTTGATCTCGACTTCGGCGTCGCACCGGTCGATCCCCGGGCCACCGTTCGCCACGTCGTAGCCGGGGCCGCCGATCAGTGTGTCGTTGCCGGAGTGGGACGCGTTGTCGGGGCTGTCACCGAAGAGGTAGTCGTTGCCGGTGCCCCCCGTGATGTTGTCGTTGCCGTTCTGGCCGCTCACGCCGAAGTACGTCCCCACCGACACATTGGTCGGGTCGCTGGGGTTGAAGTTGTCCGAGCCGTCGCCGAGGCAGACCACGGCGGAGGTGCTGATCAGGTCGGAGAAGACCCAGTCGTCCCCGGAGAAGGCGTTGACGACGCTGCCCGGTGTGCCCCAGATGGCATTGGCGTTCCTGTCCCCCTCGATCGTGGCGGTGAGCGGGACGCCGGTCTTGGGGTCGGTGCAGGTGGTCGCCGTCGGCGCCTTCGCCGGGGCCGCCGCCTGAGCGGCCCCACCGGTGCTGAGGGCGGCACCGGTGAGGGCCGCGGTACACGCCAGCAGCGCGATGACGCGTCTGTTTCCGTGTCGGGTCATGCGGTGTTCCTCCTCGGAAGGGATGCGGAGTGACGCCGCACAGCCTTCCGCCCGGCCACCCGGCGCGTCTTCGTGAACCAGGGAGAAAACACCCGTCCGCCACGGGCGCGGGACTGTCAATCCGCGCAACCGGCCCCGGGCCCCACGGGGTGTCCGGCGGGCCACGCGGCGGAGCCGCATGGCCCGCCGCGTGGCAGGGGCCTCGCCCCTGGAGCCCGGGGCCCGGGGCGGAGCCCCGGTTGTGGGAAGGGGCGGGGAGGGGACCAGCCCGCCGCAGGCGTCACGACCCGCCGGACACCCGCTGGACTAGCCCGCCTTCTTGACGAACTCGGTGGTGTAGGTCTTCTTCAGGTCCACCGTGGCGTTCTTCAGGTTGGGGTTGAACGCCTTGAGGACGCGCTCGACGGTCGCCGGACCGTCCGTCGGCATCACCCCGTCCTTGGTGAACATCGGCAGGGTGCTCTTGATGGCCTCCGCGTAGAGCTTTGCGCCGCCCTGCGCGTAGTCGCTCGGCATCTTGGCGGCGATGTCCTCGGCCGAGTGGGTGGACATCCACTTGAGGGTCTTCACGAAGGCGTTGGCCAGCTTCTGCACCGTGTCCTTGTGGCCGTTCACCCAGTCGGCGTTCATGTAGAGCGAGGAGGACGGGTACAGACCGCCGAGCGCCTGCTTGGAGCCCTCAGGGGTACGCATGTCGATCAGGACCTTGCCGATCTTCTGCTCCACGATCTGGGCGACCGTCGGATCGGTGGTCATACCGCCCTGGATGGAGCCCTGCTTGAGGGCCGAGATGAAGGTCTGGCCGGCGCCGACCGCCACCGGGGTGAACTCGCTGGTCTGCACGCCGCTGTCGACCGCCAGGTACTTGGTCAGGAAGTCCGTGGAGGAGCCCAGGCCGGTGACACCGAGCTTCTTGCCCTTGAAGTCCTTGGGCGACTTCAGCTCGCCCGCCGCCTTGTTGGAGACCACCTCGACCTCGCCCGGGGCCTGGGCGAGCTGGACGACGGACTGCACCTGCTTGCCCTTGACCTGGAGATCGAGGGTGTGGTCGTAGAAGCCGACGACGCCCTGGACATCGCCCGCGACCAGCGAGGTGGTGGCCTGCACCCCGGCGGGCTCGGTGAGCAGCTGGACCTTGAGGCCCTCCGCCTTGAAGTAGCCGAGCCGCTGGGTGAGCATCGCGGGCATGTAGATGACCTTGTCCAGGCCACCCACCATGATCTTGACCTTGCCGTCCCCGCCGCCGGAGGCGCTGGAGTCGCCGCCACAGGCGGTGAGGGTGGTGAGAGCGAGCGCCGCGGCGACGGCGGCCGCGGAGAACTTGGCACTGCTGCGCATGAGGTCACGTCCTTGTGAGCGGTGTTGAGCGGTGTTGAGCGGGGAGAACGAAGGCGCGGCTGAAGCGGGTGAAGCGGGAGCCGGGAAGAGGGAGGCGGGGCTCAGCGGTCCTCGCCTGGCTGGGCGGGCTTCCAGCGGAAGAGCCGCTTCTCCAGGAAGGTCAGCAGCCCCTCGGCGAGCAGGGCCACCACGGCGAGGATCACCATGGCGGCGTACACACCGGCGGCGTTGAAGGTGCCCTGCGAGGAGGACACCAGCAGGCCGAGCCCCTTGGTGGCGCCGATGTACTCGCCGACGATGGCGCCGATCAGGGCGAAGCCGAAGCTGACATGGAGGCTGGTGAAGATCCATGAGGTGGCGGAGGGAATCACCACCTGGAGGGTCACCTGGCGGTTGCTCGCGCCGAGGATCCGGGAGTTGGCCACCAGGTTGCGGTCGACCTCCCGGGCGCCCTGGAAGGCGTTGAAGAAGACGGGGAAGAAGACCAGGACCACGGCCGAGGCCACCTTCGAGGCCGGGCCGAGGCCGAACCAGATGAGGAAGATGGGCGCGAGCACGATCCGCGGCAGCGCGTTGAGCACCTTGATGTACGGGCCGAGCACATCGGCGAGGAAGGCGATCCGGCCGAACGCGATCCCCAGGACCACACCGGCCACGACGCCGATGCCCCAGCCCAGGAGCGCCTCGTAGAGCGTGTACCAGATCTGCTCCCACAGCGAGCCCTGCGCGGTGCCGTGCAGCGCCCACTGCTTGAGCTGCTCCCAGATCTTCGAGGGCATCGAGAAGTTGAAGGGGTCGATGACGGAGGCGCGGGCCAGCCATTCCCACAGCCCGATGACGCCGAGGAGCACCAGGGCGCGGGTGGACTGGACGAGGATGGCGCGGTTGCGCGCGGCGCGTGCCCGGGCCCTGGAGCGCTCCGTACCGGGTGTCTTGCCGACGGCGGGGGCGGCCGTGGCGGAGATGGTCTCAGGCATCGACGGCACCCCTCTCACGGGTGATGCGGACCTCTTCGCCGAGCGAGGACCAGATCTCCCGGTAGATCTCCACGAACCGTGGCTCCAGCCGCACCGACTCCACCTTGCGGGGCCGGGGCAGATCGATCTCGAAGACCTCCTTGACGGTGGCCGGACCGGCCGTCATCACCACGACCTTGTCGGCCAGGGCGATGGACTCCTCCAGGTCGTGGGTGACGAAGACGACGCACGCGCCGGTCCCCGCCCACAGCTCCAGGAGTTCGTCCGACATCAGCGCGCGGGTCTGGACGTCGAGTGCCGAGAACGGCTCGTCCATGAGCAGGATCTCGGGGTCGTTGACGAAGGTGGAGGCGAGCGCCACGCGCTTGCGCTGGCCACCCGAGAGCTGGTGCGGATAGCGGTCCTCGAAGGAGGTGAGGCCGACCCGGGCCAGCCACTCACGGGCCCGCTCCTTCGCCTCCGCCTTGGGCACACCGCGGAAGCGCGGGCCGGCCATCACGTTCGACAGCACGCTGCGCCAGGGGAACACCGCGTCCTGCTGGAAGACGAAGCCCACGTTGGAGGCGATGCCGCGGACCGGCTCACCGGCCACCAGCACATCGCCCTCGGTGGGCTCCTCCAACCCGCTGACCAGGGTCAGGGTCGTGGACTTGCCGCAGCCGGTGGGCCCGACGACGGCGACGAACTCACCGTGTCCGACGGTCAGGTCCAGATCCCTGACCGCGATGTGGAGGGCCCCGGACGGTGTCCGGAACGCCTTGCTCGTTCCCCGCAGCTCGATGGCGGGGCTGGTGTGGCTGCTCATGGCCGGGAGGGTAGGAGTGACCCGCGCCACAGCGGCAGTCTTGTGAGCACAACGCGCCCTTGCGCTCACAAACCGCGTTCTGCTCGTTTTGCTCGCGCCCGCACAACGAAAACGCTACGGAGACTGGGCATACGCCCCGGGCGCCTTTACGGTGCCTTCACAGCACCATAAACGGACGAAGTACTACCGCTCGCGTACGGGACCACACGGGACCTCGAGACGGGAGACAGGGGGCCCATCATGCGTATCCGATGGCCCCGGCGTGTCTCCGGTCAGGTGCTCGCCGCGCAGCTGTCCATCACCGCCGGGGTGATGGTGCTGGCGACCGCGCTGTTCCTGGCCCCGCTCAGCTCCGAGATCGACAACCAGGCGATGCACCAGGCGCTCGCCATCGCCCAGACCACCGCGGCCGATCCGGACATCGCCCGGGACCTCGCCGCCACGAAGCCCACCCCGTCGGGTCCGGTGCAGCGGGCGGCGGAGCGGATCCGCCGGTCCACCGGGGCGCTGTACATCGTGGTGATGGACTCCCGTGGGGTGCGCTGGTCGCACACCACCACCGCCCGGATCGGCGAACACGTCTCCACCGATCCGCGCGAGGCGCTCTCCGGCCGGGAGGTCCTCCAGATCGACGTGGGGACGCTCGGCCGCTCGGCCCGCGCCAAGGTGCCGCTGCGGGCCAGGGACGGACGGATCATCGGGGCGGTGTCGGTGGGCATCGGCTACGGCAGCGTGCGCGACCAGCTGCTGGCGGCGGTGCCCCGGCTGCTGCTGTACGCGGGGGCGGCGCTCGCGGTGGGCGTCCTCGCGGCGATCGCCGTCTCGCGCCGACTGCGCCGCCGCACCCACGGTGTGGCGTTCGCCGACATCTCGGCGCTGCTCGACGAGCGGGAGGCGATGCTGCACGGCATCCGCGAAGGGGTCGTGGCCTTCGACCGGCAGGGCCGGATCCGCCTGGTCAACGACGAGGCCGGACGGCTGCTGGGGATCCGCCCGGACGCCACCGGACGCACCCTGGAGGAGTCACTGCCCCCGGGCCGCACCACCGATGTGCTGGCGGGCCGGGTGGACGGGGCGGATCTGCTGACCGTCAGCGGCGGCCGGGTGCTGGTGGCCAACCGCATGCCCACCAAGGACGGCGGGGCGGTGACGACGCTGCGGGACCGCACCGAGCTGGAGTTGCTGGGCCGCGAGCTGGACAGCACTCGCGGGCTGCTGGACGCGCTGCGCGCCCAGGACCACGAACACGCCAACCGGCTGCACACCCTGCTGGGGCTGCTGGAGCTCGGACTGCACGAGCGGGCGGCGCAGTTCGTGGCCGAGCTGACCAACGCCCGGCGCGCCTCGGCCGAACAGATCTCCGAACGGGTGCACGATCCGATGCTGTCGGCGCTGCTGGTCGGCAAGTCGGCCATCGTGGCCGAGCGCGGGGTCGCCCTGCGCATCTCCCCCGCCACGCTGCTGCCGGGGCGGGTGGTCGATCCGCGCGATCTGGTGACCGTGCTCGGCAACCTCATCGACAACGCGCTGGACGCGGTGGCGGCACACCGCTCGCCCGCCCCGTTCATCGAGGTCGAGCTGAGGGCCGAGGGCACCACCGCGGTGCTGCGGGTGAGCGACACCGGTCCCGGAGTGCCGCCGGGGATGCGCGATCAGATCTTCACCGAGGGCTGGTCCACCAAACGGCCCGCCCACCCCGGTTCCCCGGACGGCCCCGATGCCCACGAGGGGCCCGCCGCGGTGTCGCCGCGCGGCCGGGGCATCGGACTGGCCCTGGTACGTCGGCTGGCCGAGCGATACGGAGGCATGGCCCGGGTCACCGCCCGGGCCGGTGGCGGGGCGGTGTTCACCGTCGTCCTGCCCGAGGCCCTCACCGGGGACGACACACCCACTCATGAGTTCACCGCAGCAGGAGAGTCACGATGATCGACGTTCTTGTCGTGGACGACGACTTCCACGTCGCCGAGATCAACGCTGCGTATGTGGCCCAGGTGCCCGGCTACCGGGTCACCGCCCGTGCCCATACCGCCGCCCAGGCCCTCGCGACCCTCGAACGCACCCCGGTCGACCTCGTCCTGCTCGACCACTACCTGCCGGACGAGACCGGGCTGACGCTGGTGCGCCGGATGCGCCAGCTCGGCCACCACGCCGACGTCATCATGGTGACGGCGGCGTGTGATGTGGCCACCGTGCAGGCCGCCATGCGCCATGGCGCGCTCCAGTACCTGGTCAAGCCGTTCAGCTTCGCCGGGCTGCGGGCCAAGCTGGACGGCTACGCGGGACTGCGCCGCACCCTCGAGGGCGTCGGCGGGCGCGGCGAGACCGGCCAGGAGAGGGTGGACCGGATCTTCGGCGCCTTCGCGGCCGCCGACACCTCCGGTCCCGCCCTCCCCAAGGGCCACTCCGCGCCCACCGTCGACCTCATACGCCGGGTCCTGGACCAGTCCGACCACCCGCTCTCCGCCCATGAGGTGGCGGAGCGCACCGGCATCAGCCGCTCCACGGCCCAGCGCTATCTGAAGTACCTCGAGCATGCGGGCCGTATCAGCCTCACGCTCAAGTACGGGGACACCGGACGTCCCGAACACCGCTACGCATGGGTGGCGGTGAACTGACGGCACCCCTCAGCTGGTGGCCGTGGCCTCGTACAGGCCACGGCCGGAGCGCTGGGCCCGGTCCGAGGAGCGCAGCCGCTCGAGGGTGTTGCGCACCGAGTTCACATTGGTGCGGGACTCGTCGCGGCCCAGGGCCTCGTTGACCTCGGAGGCCCGCATGGGGCGGCCGGCCTTGCGCAGCGCGCTCAGCACGCTGTCGGCGAGCCCGGTGGAGCGCTCGGAGGTGGCGGCCGCCTCCTTGGTGGCCTTCTCCGCCGGCTTCTCCGCGGCCTTGGCGGTCTTGGACGTGGCCTTGGTGGCCTTCACCGTGGCCTTGGCGGACTTGGGAGCCTTGGCCGCGGCCTTCGCCGCGGTCTTCTTGGCGGCGGTCTTCTTGGCCGCCGCCTTGGTGCCCCGTCCGGTGGCCGGCGCCTTGCCCGCCTTGCCGCCGCCGCGCTGACGGCCGATGGCCGCCTTGCGGGTGGCGGTGGAGGTACGGCCGGTGGTGGCCGTGTCCTCGGCGGACTCCGGCGCGGCGGCCTCGGCCGTGGCCTCGGTGGCCGGTTCCGCGGCCGGCTGGGCCACGGGCTCCGCCACCGCCACCGGGGCTCCGTTGCCGCCCTGCTCGGGCACCGCGGAGGTGGAGAGGGACTGAAGACTGCTCAGGGCGGTGCTGACCGCCTCCAGCCGCTTGGTGACGGCCTCCAAATCACCCTTGAGTGCCTCCTGTTGCTTCTGGAGCTGAGGGAGTTCGGCCTCCAGCACCTCGATGGTGGAACCGACACTGCTGTCCGCGCTCAACGCGTTCACTTCACTTCGTCCCCTTTCTGGGCGTCTGCGCCCATCGCAGCAGCGATTATGCCTGCTGTCAGTGGTGTGCGGTGCCCTGTGTGCCACTACGCAAAACAACCACACATGTCTCAGCACCCCATGAGAGGCCAACTTTCGGTGAAAACACACGCCTGTGACAACATGCCCGCACGGCCGATGTCATCCGGAAGGGTGGCGCCGCAAACGCGGTGACGACGTGTCAGGCCCCCGTTTCCGGGGTGCCATCACATGGGTGGTAGAAAACACCGTACCTGTCCGAGGAAACCGACGTAGTCGAGGTAGTCCCATGAAGTTGCGCTGCGCCGTGCTCGACGACTATCAGGACGTGGCGCTGTCGGCGGCCGACTGGTCGGGGGTGCTCGACGCGGTGGACGTGGTGCCGGTCCATGAGCACATCAGCGGTGAGGACGCGGTGGCCGAGGCGATCGGGGACTGCGAGATCGTGGTCATCATGCGGGAGCGCACCCCCTTCCCCGCGTCGCTGTTCACGCGGCTGCCACGGCTGAAGCTGCTGGTCACCACGGGGATGCGCAATGCGTCGGTGGATCTGGAGGCCGCCGCCCGCCACGGCGTCACCGTGTGCGGCACGGGCAGCAGCTCGCAACCGCCCGCCGAGCTCACCTGGGCGCTGATCCTGGGGCTCGCCCGCCATGTGGTGCCGGAGAGCACGGCGCTGCGGGACGGCGGACCGTGGCAGAGCACCGTCGGCACCGATCTGCACGGCCGCCGTCTGGGGTTGCTGGGTCTCGGCAGGATCGGCGCCCAGGTGGCGCGGGTCGGCCGGGCCTTCGGCATGGAGGTGGCCGCCTGGAGCGAGAACCTGACGGCCGAGCGCGCGGAGGCGGAGGGGGTCCGGGCGGCGGACTCGAAGGAGGAGCTGCTGGAGAGCAGCGACATCGTCTCGGTGCATCTGGTGCTCAGCGACCGCACCCGGGGGCTGCTGGGCGCGCCGGAGCTGAGGCGGATGCGTCCCACGGCGCTCCTGGTGAACACCTCCCGCGCCGCGATCGTGGACCAGGCGGCGCTCGCGCAGGCGCTGCGGGACGGCTGGATCGCGGGCGCGGGGGTCGATGTGTTCGAACGGGAGCCGCTGCCGCCGGGCGATCCGTTCCGTACGCTGCCCAATCTGCTGGCCACCCCGCATCTGGGCTATGTCACCCGGGGCAACTACGAGCGGTTCTTCGGCGATGTGGTGGAGGACATCAGCGCCTATCTTCAGGGCGCGCCGATCCGCCGTCTGAGCCCGCCGAAACCGGTCGGCTGACTCGGCCCCGAGGAGCGCCAAGGAGACGTGTTCCAACACGCGTTGGAGCCGGTCGGCGGCCTCCGGCCTTGTTCGAACGTCCCGTACCCAGCCACTGTGCGTCTGCCCGGGCTGAAAGCGACGCATGCCCTCCGCCCGGTGGACACTATTCCGTTTCGCCTTCGTCATACCGGACAGGCTGCCTGGCACGGACAACCCATCGGCCCGCACAACAGACCGGTGCCCGGTCCACCGACCCGGCACCGCGGACGGAGGGAACGTGGCTCACAGCACATCGGGAAAGCCGACGACCGACGGGGCATCGGCCGGGCAGGACGCCCTACGGCAGGGCGACGGCGGCGGAGGTTCGGGGACCCCGCCACCGACCCGGCGCGGCATGCTCTCGGTGGCCGCGGCGGCCGGGCTCGGCCTGCTCGCCGGCTGCGGCGAGGAGTCGGCCGGCTCCTCCGGAGCGGGCCCGCAGGGGTCCACGAAGGCGGAGCGCTCGCCGTCCGCCACCCCGTCCAAGCACTCCCCCTCCCCGACCCCGAAACCGCGGCCCGAGCTGCCCAGGGGCGGCCGGGAGCTGTCCCGCTACCGGCTGGTGGGCTACTGCGGGCTGCCCGGGGCCGCGGCGCTCGGCCGGCTCGGTGTCGGGGACCTCGAGGACCAGGTGCGCCAGATCGAGAAGACCGCCCGCGCCTATGCCGCGGACCGTGAACCGCAGCCGGTGCTCGAACTCCTCGCGACCGTCGCCAACAGCAGCGCGGGCCCCGACGGCGCCTACCGCTCGCGCACCTCCTCCGACACGATCCGCCGCTTCCACGACGCGGCCAAGCGCCACCGTGCCCTGCTGCTGCTGAACATCCAGCCGGGCCGGGCCTCGGTCCTCGGCGAGGTCAAGGCGCTGCGCGAATGGCTGGTCCACCCCGATGTCGGCATAGCCCTGGACCCGGAGTGGGAGATGGGTCCCGGCGAGGTGCCGGGGAACACCTACGGCCACACCAGCGGCAAGGAGCTCACCGATGTGGCCCGCTATCTCTCCGGGATCGTCGACGAACACGACCTGCCGCAGAAGCCGCTCGTCTTCCACCAGGTGGCCGTGTCCGTCGTCAGCGACCAGTCCGCCTTGCGCCCGCAGCCCGGTGTGGTCCTCATCAAGAGCGCGGACGGCATAGGTTCGCCGGGGATGAAGCGCGACACCTGGCGACAGCTGGTCAGGAACCAGCCCGAGGGCGTGCGCACCGGCTTCAAGCTCTTCTACGAGGAGGACACCGAGGGGAGCCGGCTGATGACCCCGGAGGAGGTGCTGGCCCTGCGGCCACGTCCGGACTACGTCATGTTCGAGTGACCGCGGCGGCCCGCGCCAGGCGTTCGGCGGCCCGCGTCACGCACGCGGCCGCCCCCGGCCGGAGGGCGGCCGGGGGCGGCTGGGGAAGGAACGCTCAGGGGCGGGGCGCCGTCTGCACGGTGAGGGGTTCCTGGGTGGCGACGTCGCCGGGGCCGCGGCGGGTGAAGCGCATGGCCACACAGGCGCCCGCGTACAGCACCGCCACCACCAGCAGCAGCGCCTGATAGCCCGTGAGCAGGGCCAGATACTCCAGGGTGCCGCCGAACAGGGAGCCCAGCAGATTGGCACCGAACGCCGACGTGGGGTCGGCGGCCGCCGCCAGCCGGTCGGAGAAGATGAGGTTGGCGCAGAAGATGGGGGCGAAGGCCAGCGCGATCGCGGCGGCCAGCCGGGGGACGAAGGGCAGCCCCAGCACCACATGGGACGGGATCAGCCAGGCGATGGCGAGGCTGGCGAACAGCATCAGTTGCAGCACCAGCTGATTGACCTGGCGCAGCCTGCGCCTGACCTCCACCGCGCACAGCACGGCGAGCAGCACCCCCGCGAAGACCATCGCGTTGACCAGCCAGGTGGTGCCGAAGTAGAGGGCGAACCCGATCACGTTCTTGGTCTCCAGCAGCATGAACGCCGCGCCGAGCAGGAACATGTCCCCGTAACGGGCGGTGCGCCTCAGCCGGACCCCGGTCAGCCGCACCGACACCAGCGTCACCAGCAGGATCGCCCCCAGCACCCCGATGTAGAGGGTGGGGATGGTGCGGTGCAGCAGATACGGGAAGGGATGGTCGTCGCCGGCGGCCGGGGGCACCGGGCCGGAGGGGCGCCACGCGGAGGCGGTGCAGGTCTGGTCGCTGGAGGTCACACCGGCCACCAGGACGGCCGCCTTCTTGCCTCCGTAGTGGGTGATGCAGGGGGCGTGTCCGAAGACGGAGGTGAGCGTGGAGCCGAACCGGTCGATGAGCCAGTTCTGCCGGTAGTAGTTGTACATGGCGAACGCGCCGCCGGGGGCGAGGTGGCGGTGTGCCGCCTCGAACGCCTGCCGGGTGAACAGATAGCTCTCCAGGCGCAGGTTGCTCGCGCCCGACACCAGGGTCAGGGAGTCCGGCAGGGCGAGGACGACCAGGTCGTAGCGGGTGTTGGTGCGCTCGAGGAAGGCCCGGCCGTCGTTGATGTGCACGTGTACCCGGGGGTTTTCGTAGGGCCGGGCCGGGTGGAGTGACGCGCCGATCTCCTGCAACCGGGGGTCGATCTCCACCGCGTCCACCCGCCGGGCGCCGTGGGCGAGCGCCATCGCCACGTCGTTGCCGTTGCCCGCCCCGATGACGAGCACCCGGCGGTGGGAGTTGCGCGGGGTCTCGCGGTAGGGCTGCTGGTACGGGGAGTCGGGGCGTCTGAGCACCTTCAGCGGGGCGATGGACTGGTGCGGTACGCCATTGGCGGAGATCTTGTAGTCCCGGCTGCCCGAGGTCGGCCTGGTGACCTCGATCTTGTAGTACGGGGACCAGGAGATACCGCCGGCCGCCGTCTCCAGCGCCAGGAGGGCCACCATCAGCGCGAGCGGCACCGAATATCTGATGGTGTTGCGGCGGCCGCCGAGGGTCAGCAGCGCCGCCGCGGCGATCACCCCCCACACCACCGACGGCGCGCGCAGCCAGGACAGCAGCGCGAACGACACCGAGCCGGTGAGCGAGCCCAGGAGGTCGAAGCGGTACGCCTCCAGCGAGGGCAGCCGACGGAACTGATCGGCCGTCATCTTGCCGATGGCCATCATGATCAGCGCGGTCAGCCCGAAGAGCACCGGCAGGGTCACCCACTGGGGCAGACCGGTGGTCTTCACGGCGGTGAAGTAGATGACCTCGCCGCTGGTCTGCCGCACCTGCACGGGGAACTCGCGCACCAGGACCACGAGAACGGCGAGCGGGACGGGCGTCCAGCGGGTCAGCCACCGCCCACGGTCGGCGGGCAGCAGGAATCCCAGGCCGATCCCGAGGAACGAGCCCAAGAGGATGAAGTTCGAGAAATAGCTCAGATGGACGATATTGGCGCCGGTCCACCGGATCAGCGCCAGCTCGACGAAGAGCATGGTGGCGCTGGCCAGCAGCAGCCTCGCGCGCACGTTTTGCGGTCCTGGGCTGTGCTCCATGCCGGCCACGCTGTCATCCGGGACGGGGCAGGTCGAGCACCCACACGGCCCGTGCCGTCGGCCGGATGGCGGGCGTCCGGTGGCTCGGAAAGTGGCTCCGACCGCTCGCCTTCCGTCCGCGCGATGGTTCGCCACCGCGCCACCACCGGGGCCGTCGGCGCAGGTCAGCGACGCGGCCCGGGGTGCGGTGCACCGGCCGTGCGGGGTGGTGTGGTCACGTCGCGGCGCATGTCCTTCAGTCCACTCCCCCGGCCACCGCCGTACGGCGTTCGGGTCATGGCCCGGCCGGTGTCCGTCACCTGCCCGGGCCAACGGCGGACGCCCGCGCGGAGGAGGGGGACCCGGATGGCGGAGCGGGATGGCGCCGGGTGCGCCTGGCGAGAACCACCGCCGCGGCCACGGTGCCGGCGAGCACGCCCCAGGAGACGATGTCGCCCGTGCGGGAGTACGGGGTGCGCGAGCCGTGGATGGGAACGTCGGCGTACCAGACGCCCGCGTCGGTGGTGGTGTCCTGCGTGGACAACAGCCGTCCGGTGGCGTCGTAGGCGCCGGACTGGCCGTTGAAGTCCTGCCGGACCAGCGCGTAGCCGTTCTCGATCGCGCGCAGCCCGGCCATGGCGGTGTGGGTGCGCCCCATCTCGGGCCAGTCGCCGCCGGGGACGAGGACGATGTCGGCGTCGATGTGATTGCCCGCCGGGAAGTCGGCGTCGTAGCAGATGACGTTCGCCAGCCGGCCGTAGGGGGTGTCGACGACGGGCACACGGCCGTCGCCGGGTGTGTAGATCTCGAGCCCGGGGATGGGCCGGGCCTTCTCGTAGTCCCACAGCTTCCCGCCGTCGGGGCCGAAGAGATGGGTCTCGTCCCTGCCGTGGGGCGCGTCCGGCAGATAGGTCAGGTCGGCCACCAGGAGATAGACGTTGTGCGCGTCGGCTGCCGCCGACGCCTGCCGCAGGTACGCGCGGTGGTCCTCGTCGGCCACCCGCGCGGCGTTCTCCGACCAGACGACGATCCGCGCACCGGCCGCGGCCGCCCGTGCGGTCTGTCGGAAGAGGTCGTCCAGGAGCGGGCGCATGGCCCGGCGCACATCGGCCCGGTCGACGCGGCGCGGATCGGTGACGGCGAGCCGGGACGCGCCGTGCACCGCCGTCTCGGCGTCGATGGCCGCCTGGCTCGGATTGACGCCGGCCACTTTGACGGTGTCGCCGCTCGTGTCCGTGGACATCGTGCGGAGCTGTCCGCCGGCGACGATCAGGGCGACGGCCGTGGCGTAGACGGCGGCCCAGCGCGGCGCGGGCCGGTGCGGCCCGCGCTCCCAGACCAGGTTGCCGACGGTCGCTCCCGCCCCGATGACGAAGGCGATGACGTAGGGCCCGGTCAGCGCGGTGATCTGGAGCAGCGCGGTGTTCGCGTGCTGGGACGCGGCCCGCATGCCATACGCGGTGCCGAACGGGCCGTAGGTGCCGAGGAGGAACTCCACGGACATGGCCGCGGCGGGGAACAGCAGCACCCGGCCGAGAGTCCCGGCGCGCGGGCCGAGCAGCCGGTCGGCCGCATACGGCAGACCGTAGGCCACTCCGAAGGCCACATCGCCCAGGAAGGTGAGCCAGGTGATGGGCACGGCGAGTTCGGCCATCCACACCGCGGCCGACACCACCGTCACGGCGAACACCGCGGGCAGGGCCACGAGCGGGCGGGTGTGGCGCAGGAAGCGGAGGAGGAGCAGCGGCGCCACCCATGCGGCCAGGGGCACGTCGAACCGGCCGCCGACGGACAGCAAGGACGCCGCGGCGCCGCCCCACAGGCACAGCCAGGGGCGTTGAGCGGGCGGGGCGAGTCGTTCGGTCATCGGGCACTCCTGTGCGCGGGCCGCGTCCCCACGGACCGGCCCGCATCGATGTGTACGATGTCCACATTGAAGGATGGAGGTGTGGACACTGTCAACATCTACTGGCTCGGGATACCACCACGGGGATCTGCGAGCGGCCCTGCTGGACTCCGCTCTGGAGCTCCTCGACACCGAGGGCCCGGGCGAGCTGTCGCTGCGCGCGGTCGCCCGGCACGCCGGGGTCTCCCCGAACGCCCCCTACCGCCACTACCGCGACAAGGAGGCGCTGCTCGCCGCCCTCGCCACCCGGGGCTTCACGGAGCTGGGCGAACACCTCGCGGCGGTCGCCCCCGGGGAGGCGCCCGACGCGGAGGTCATCGCCATGGCGTGCGCGGCGGTCGACTACGCGCTGGACCACCCCGGGGTGTACCGCCTGATGTTCGGGCAGGCGTGCAGCAGCCACCCCGACACCATCGCCGCCTCCGACGCCACGATCGCCGTCGTGGCGGAGCGCATCGCGGCCATCGCGGAACCGGAGCGGCGCGAGCCGCTGCGGATCGGGATCTGGGCCCTCGTCCACGGGCTGAGCACTCTGCTGCTGGACGAACGGCTCGGCACACCGACGCGCGCCGAGGCCGGCGCCCTGGTGGAGACGGTCGTACGCACCATGCTGGGCGCCGGCCCCGAACGGCCGGACGGGAAATCCGCCGCCGGGTGAACACCACGCCGGTCAGCGGGTGTTCACCGGGTCAGCTCCCCCCGGTGGCGTAGAACGGTTTGCACACGGTGCCCACGTAGTCCGTGGCGATCTCCAGCACTCGGCTGCCGTCCGCCGAGGGCAGCAGCGCCGAGCTGTAGTTGGGGCACCAGTCGACCACCTTGGAATCCACCCGCACGGGTGCGGAGATCGAACGCCAGGCTCCGGTGCCGCCGTTGCTGTTGGTCCAGACGGTGGCACCGCTGCCGGTGGCGGTGGTGCCGTCGGCGTTGTTCAGGACCTGGCCGACGAGGAACAGCTTGCCCCGGGGATTTCCGGGCTCAGGGGCCCAGGCGAGGTTCGGCGTATGGGTGAAGTACTTCCCGTCGGCGGTCTCGGGACGGTAGCCGAGGTGAGCGGGGTCGCCCCAGTTCCAGCCGTCCCACGAGGTCCGGTAGTGGACCACGCATGAGTACTGCCCCTGGGCGGCGCAGATCTCGTACACCATGAAGTACTGGCCGTCGGGCAGCTTGCGCACGATGGGCATACCGGGCCGGTCGGAGGCGAGTTTGCTGGCGATGGTGGCATGGTGGCCCGTCCAGGTGATCCCGTCCGCGCTGCGGGCGGCGACCAGCTTCTGGCTGTGCGCGGGGTCGGTCTCGTCCGAGTAGTGGGCCACCAGCCGTCCGCTGGAGTCGATGGAGAACTCCGGCTCCCACAGCCCCTTGGTGTTGGGGGCGGTGGCCACGGTGGACAGATAGGACCAGGTGCGGCCCTGATTGTTGCTGCGGAAGACCCGGATGGCCATCCGGCGGTCCGGTTCGTCCTGGCCGATGGAGGCCGCCCACAGCAGGGTCCCGGCGGGCATGGCGCCGACGGCCCGCGGCAGTTCGTACAGGGTGGCGCAGCATTCGCCCTGTCCGCCGGACGCCTCGGGGTCGGCCACCTCGCCCACCTGCCGGAAGGTGGCGCCGTCGTCGGTGCTCTCGTAGATGGCACCGAGCCCGTCCGAGCCGCGGAAGGTGACCACCGAGGCGAGGACGCGGCCGTTGGCGGCGCCGTTGTGCTGGAGGCGCAGGGCGCGGGGGTAGAGGCCGGTGCCGTCGCGCAGCAGGGTCCCGGAGGCGGCCGCGGCCGGGGGTGCCTGGGCCGCCAGGAGCGAGCCCAGGACGGCCAGGAGGGTCAGCAGGGTGGGCAGGAGGTGTCTTCGGTACGGCGTGGTCATGCACGCTCCCTCGGGAGGAGTGGTGAAGGGGGAGAGGGGCCCGGGCCCTGCGTGGCGCAACGCTAGAGAGGATTTCCAACGTTGTAAATCCCTCGTGCAGGCTTCCGCGAGGGCCGGGGCAGGGCCAAGAGGGCGGGGGCCGCGCTTTCGCGAAGTGCTCGGGACCGGGAACGGTACCGCCCTCGGCCGGGACACCGGGCCGAGGGCGGCATGCGCCTGAAGCCCCGTTACGCCATGGCGTTACGGGGTGGTGGGGGTGGTGCGGTCAGTACTCCTGGGCGGTGGGGCGCACCATGATCTCATTGATGGCGGCGTGCGAGGGCTGGGTGACCATGAAGGCGATCGCGCGGGCGATGTCCTCGGGGTGCAGCCAGGACTCGCGCGGCACGCCGCGTCCAACGGTGGCGACCGCGCTGTCGGCCGTCAGCTCCGTGGCGACCATGCCCGGCTCGACCAGCCCCACCCGGACACCGCGGGCCGTCACCTCCTGGCGCATGGCCTCGCTCAAGGCGCCCACCGCGTGTTTGGTGGCCGAGTAGACGCCGTTGCCGGGGCGTGCCAGCCGGCCGGCCACCGAGCTGACGTTCACCAGGTCCGCCACCCCGCGCGGGTCGTCGGACGCCGTCCGCAGCAGATGGGGCAGCGCCTGCTGGGAGGTGTGCAGCACGGTCCTGACGTTGAGGTCGAGCATCCGCTCCCAGCCCTCGGGGTCGCTCTCCTCGACCTTGCCGGGCACCACGGAGCCGGCGTTGTTCACCAGCACATCGAGCCGTCCGCACCGCTCGACGGCGTCCTCGACACACTGGCGGGCCTGCGCGGTGTCCCGCAGATCGGCGGTGAGGACGGCGCAGGAGCGGCCCTCCTTGCGCACCGTGGCGGCCAGGTCCTCCAGCCGTTCGGTACGGCGGGCCACCACCGCGAGATCGGCGCCCTGCCGGGCCAGCGCCACGGCGGTGGCCGCTCCGATGCCGCTGGACGCGCCGGTCACCAGCGCCACGCAGCCCGACAGCGGGCCGTAGGAGGGTGCGGCCTCTCCGGCGGGCCGGTCGTTCCCGGTGTTCGTATCCGTCACCCTGGCTCCCTGGTCTTACGGGGGTGGGGAGGCCACGGGGTCGCGTGGCCCGGGGTGTGGACCGGGTACCCCGGCGGAGGCCGCCCATCGCCCCCGTTCCGCCTTCTCAGCGGACTTCTCGGCGGACTTGTCAGCGGAAGGCGCCGCTGTAGGCGTTGAGCGCGGGCTGGCCGCCGAGGTGGGCGTAGAGGACGTTGGAGTCCTTGGGTATGTCGCCGTCGCGGACGAGGTCGATGAGCCCGGCCATGGACTTGCCTTCGTAGACCGGGTCGAGGATCACCCCTTCGAGGCTTCCGGTGAGCCGGATCGCCTCGAGGGTGGAGTCGACCGGGACGCCGTAGAGGTCCCCGGCCCAGCCCTCCAGCACGGTGATCTCCTCATCGCGCAGCTCCCGGCCGAGGCCGATCAGCCCGGCGGTCTCGCGTGCGATCTTCTCCACCTGGGCACGGGTCTCGGCCGGTTTGGCGGAGGCGTCGATGCCCAGGACCCGGCGGGGGCGGTCCTGGCCCGCGAAGCCCGCGATCATGCCCGCCTGGGTGGAGCCGGTGACGCTGCACACCACGATGGTGTCGAAGAAGACCCCCAGCTCCCGCTCCTGCGCCTGGACCTCCCGCGCCCAGTTGGCGAAGCCCAGACCGCCCAGCGGATGGTCGGAGGCCCCGGCGGGGATCGGATACGGCGTGCCGCCCTCGGCACGGACGTCCTCCAGGGCCTGGTTCCAGCTGTCCTTGAAGCCGATGCCGAATCCCGCGTCGACCAGCTTCACCCGCGCGCCCATGATCCGGGAGAGCAGGATGTTGCCCACCTTGTCGTTGACGGAGTCGGGCCAGTCCACCCAGCTCTCCTGCACCAGAACGGCCCTCAGCCCCAGCTTCGCCGCCACCGCGGCGACCTGCCGGGTGTGATTGGACTGCACACCGCCGATGCTCACCAGGGTGTCCGCGCCCTTCCGGAGCGCGTCGGGGACGAGGTACTCCAGCTTGCGGGTCTTGTTGCCGCCGAAGGCCAGTCCGCTGTTGCAGTCCTCGCGCTTGGCCCAGACGCGCGCCCCGCCGAGACGCTCGCTCAACCGGTCCAGGGGGTGGACCGGGCTGGGGCCGAACAGCAGGGGGTGGCGCTCGAAGTCATCGAGGGACATGGGTGGCTCCTTGTGGGTGGTGCCGATGTCCGCCGATCCCTACCCCGTCCCTCCCCCTCGGCACACGATTCCCTCTCCACCGTCCCGTCGGGACACGAGCGCCCCGTCGGGACACGAGCCGAGCCCTCTCCGGTCTCCCCGGCCACCCCTCGTCAGTACCCGACCGGCGTATGCCAGTAGGCCGTTGGAGTCCCGCTGCTGTCCAGCCTGAGCACCCTGCCGCCGGGTCGCGGCGACTATCTGTGCCTGAGCCCTCGTACCGCCGAGACGGCGCTCGACCGCCGAGCCCACCCGTCCGCCCCACTCGCCCAGGGAGCCGAGATCATGCCCCAGTACTTCCGCGACTCGCCCGAGTCTCTCGTTCCCGACGCGCTCGCGGGCTTCGCCGCCGCCCATGCCGACCTCGTCGCCTACAACCCCGACCACGGGTACTTCCACACCCGCCACATCGCGCCCGCCCGCCGCGTCGGGCTGGTCTCGGGCGGCGGGTCCGGCCATGAACCGCTGCACTCCGGTTTCCTCGGGACGGGGATGCTGGACGCCGCCTGCCCCGGCCGGATCTTCGCCTCGCCCCACAACCGGCAGATCTTCGAGGCCAGCCGGGCCGTCGCCCGGGCCGACGGGGTGCTGCACATCGTCAAGAACTACACCGGAGACCGCATCAACTTCGGCATCGCCGCCGAGCGCCTCGCCCACGAGGGCATCCGCTGCGCCCGGGTCCTCATCGACGACGACCTCGCCACCGACTCGGACGACATCGCGGTCGGCCGCCGCGGCACCGGCGCCACCCTGATCGTCGAGAAGATCCTCGGCGCCGCCGCCGACGAGGGGCGCGGTCTGGAGGACCTGGTCGCGCTCGGCACCGATGTGACCCGGCGGGCCCGCAGCCTCGCCGTCGCCGCGGCCGCCCACACCACGCCCCAGTCCGGGACACCGGCCTTCACCCTGCCCGACAACGTCCTGGAGTTCGGGGTCGGCATCCACGGGGAGCGGGCCGAGGGGACCACCCCGCACGCACCGCTCGGCAAGCTGGTCGAGACCATGACCGACCAGCTGCTGGCCGCGCTGCCGGACAGCGCCGGGGCACGGGTGCTCGCCCTGGTCAACGGGCTGGGCTCGATCACCTCGCTGGAGCTGTACGGCATCCGCCACGCGGTCGCCAAGGCCCTCGACGACCGCGGTGTCGGCCTCGACCGGTCCCTGACCGGCACCTTCGTGAGCGCCCTGGACATGCGGGGCTTCTCACTGACCCTGTTCGCCACCGACGCGGAGGCGCTGCGGCTGTGGGACGCCCCCGCCCGCACCCCCGCCTGGCCCCTGTGATCCGCCTGCCCGCGTGACCCCGCCACCGCCCCGAGGAGTTGCCCCGCCCATGCCCGACCAGCCCGGCCCCAAGGGCCTCACCCACACCGCCGTCATGGACTGGATGACACGGTTCGCCGCCACCGTACGCTCCGTGGAGCCCGAGCTCACCGCGCTCGACCAGAAGGCGGGCGACGGGGACTTCGGCGCCAATCTGGTCACCGGGCTGGACGGTGTCCGCCGCGCGCTGGACGCCCTGGCGGCGGGCGCGGGGAACGGCGAACGGGATCGGAGGGGCCCGGACGCACCGCTGGACGCCGCCGCACGGGTCTTCCTCGACGACGTGGGCGGCACCAGCGGTCCCCTGTTCGGGCTGCTCTTCCAGGAGCTCGCCGACGCGCTGGGGATGGCCGCCGACCCGCCCGGGACCGCGGCGCTGGCCCTCGGAACCGCCGCGGGCGCGGCCGCGATCCAGCGGGTCGGCGAGGCCGAGGTGGGCGACAAGACCATGGTGGACGCCCTCGTCCCCGCCGCACGGGCCCTCGCCTCCTGCGAACCCACCGCCGACCCCGCGCACGCGCTCCATGTGGCCGCGGTGGCGGCCCACCGGGGCGCCCGCTCCACCACCGATCTGCGCGCCCGCCGCGGACGCGCCAGCTACACCGGCGACCACTCGCGCGGCGTCCCCGACCCGGGCGCCCTGGCCGTGGCCCTGCTGTTCGCTTCCGCACACGCCGAGCTCACCTCGCTCAGCCGGCTCCCCGTGTCCTGAGGAGAAAGGCCGAGGCCATCGGGGGTTCCCCGGAACGTGCCGCCCGCCGGTGAACGCCGCGGCCGGGCCGCACGTACTGGGATCCGGGTCCTGGCCGCATGAGAGGAGCAGAGCGGGGCAGACGACCAGGATTCGACTGTCGGCTCGATCAAAGGTGTCCGGGAGAATCTGTGCAGCAGGAGACCGCCGCCCGTGTGACCACACCACCGGCCTTGCCACGGCCGCGCGATGGCGGCGCGTCCGGAGGCCGGACGCGCGACCCGTACTTCGACAACGCGAAGTACCTCACCATCGTGCTGGTGGCGTGCGGCCACGCATGGGAGCCGCTCACCTACGGCAGCCGGGCGGCCACCGCGATCTACCTGACGGTGTACGCGTTCCACATGCCCGCGTTCGCCCTCATATCGGGCTACTTCTCGCGGAGTTTCGACATGGCGCCGGGGCGGGTGAAGCGGCTGCTCACGGGCGTCGTGGTGCCGTACCTGGTCTTCGAGGTGGCGTACACGCTCTTCTACCGCTGGGCGCAGGACGATCCGGGCTATCCCATCAGCCTGCTCGACCCCTGGTATGTGATGTGGTTCCTGGCCGCGCTGTTCATCTGGCGGGTCACCACTCCGCTGTGGCTCGCGCTGCGCCATCCGGTGCCGGTCGCGCTGGCGGTGGCCGCGCTGGCCTCGATCTCCCCGGAGGCGGGCGGGGATCTCGGTCTCCAGCGGGTGCTGGCGTTCCTCCCGTTCTTCGTGGTCGGGCTCACCCTGCGCCCGGACCACTTCACCCGGCTGCGGACCCGGCGGGCCCGGCTGGTCGCCCTTCCGGTGGCGGCCTTCGCCCTGTGCACGGCGTACGCGGTGGCGCCCTGGATGGACGCGGAGTGGTTCTACCACCGCAAGAGCGTCGCCAAGCTGGACGGCGTACCGTCCTGGGCCGGTCTGCTCACCACACCCGTCCTCTTCGGTCTGGCGCTGGTGCTGACGGCCTGCTTCCTGGCCTGGGTGCCGGGGCGCAGGACCTGGTTCACCACGCTCGGCTCCGGGACGCTGTACGGCTATCTGCTGCACGGCTTCATCATCAAGTCGTCCCGCTTCTGGGACTGGTACGACCATCCGTGGCTGCACACCCCGCTCGGGGAGCTCACCGTCACGGCGGCCGCGGTGCTCATGATCACCGTATTGTGCACGGAACCGGTGCGACGGGTCCTGCGCGCTCTGGTGGAGCCACGCATGGACTGGGCGTTCCGGCGCACCGGTTCGTCAGCCACTTCCTGAGGGCGGCGAGGCGCTTCCTCGTCGGCGGTGGGGAATCCCCGTCAGCGGCCGGGAATCGCCGTCAGCGGCGGCGGACCTTCACGGTGTTGTCGACGCGGGTGGCCGGCTTTCCCTCGGGGTCGGTCATCTTCTCCTCGTGCACCTCGCTGACGAGGACCTCCCACTCCCCCTCCGCGAGGTCGAGCCCGGCGAGCACCTCCTCGGGGGTCGGGAAGTGGAAGTCCGGATCGGGGTCCGCCACCCAGGACGGGAATCCTGCGTGTCCGGTGATCAGGAGCACCCCGCCCGGTGCGACGGCGCCCGCGGCGCTGCGCAGGATCCGCTCCCGGGGCAGCTCGAGCCAGGAGTGCAGGAAGTAGGTGGAGACCAGGTCGAAGGTGCCGGCCGGGAAGGACACGGACAGGTCGTGCGGCTGCCATTCGATGCGGTCGCCGACACCTTCCGACGCCGCGTGTCCGGCGCCGCGGTCCAGGGCCACCTGGGAGACGTCGACGGCGGTGACCCGCCAGCCCTGCCGGGCGAGCCAGATGGCGTCGGCGCCCTCGCCGCAGCCCAGATCCAGTGCGCGGCCGGGGGTCAGCCCGGTGACCTCGCGCACCAGGGCGGCGTTGGGCCTGCCGCTCCAGACGTGGTCCTCGGCGCTGTAGAAGGTGTCCCAGAACTCCCCGGGCGTGGTGCCGGGCGGGATGTCGGGCCTGGTGGTCATATCGGATGTGCTCCCTTCGTTGGGTCAAGAGAGTGCGTCCGGCCGTGGCCACTTGACAAACTTCTTTGCCGGGGTGGCAAATGAAGGTATGGCTGACGAAGACCTCACCGAGGTGCTGACCGCCGTAGGACCCCGGCTGCGGGCGCTGCGGCGCACCCGTGGCACCACCCTCGCCCAGCTCAGCGAGACGACGGGCATCTCGCTGAGCACCCTGTCGCGGCTGGAGTCGGGGCAGCGCAAGCCGACCCTGGAGCTGCTGCTGCCGCTGGCCAAGGCGTACGGAGTGCAGCTGGACGAGCTGGTGGGGGCGCCGGCCACCGGGGATCCGCGGGTCCATCCACGGCCGTTCACCCGGCACGGCCAGACGTTCGTTCCGCTGACCCGCTATCTGGGCGGGCTGCACGCGTACAAGCAGATCATGCCGCCCCGGCCGCAGGGCAGGAGCGACGAGCCGCTGGAGCAGCGGGTGCACGAGGGCTATGAGTGGCTCTATGTGCTCTCCGGGCGGCTACGACTGACGCTGGGCGAGCACGACCTGGTGCTCGCGGCCGGCGAGGCCGCCGAATTCGACACCCGCACCCCCCATGGCTTCGCCAACGCCGGGGACCAGCCGGTGGAGTTCCTCTCCCTGTTCGGGGCGCAGGGCGAGCGCATCCATGTCCGCGCCCGCCCCGCCGGTACCTGACCCGCCCCCGTCGCCGCCGGGGCGTTCACCCCGAGGGCTCGTCCGGGACGGGCTGCTCGGGGTGCACGCTCCCGGTCTGCGGCTTCCCCCGCCGTCCGGTGCCGGACTCGTCCGTCTCGGGGATGTCGTCCACATCGTCCGGCTCATGCCCGTCGCCCGCCACATCCAGGTGGTCGGGCCCGTCCTGCGCCTGCTGGTCGGGGAGGTCCCTGGGGATCCCGCCCCGCTCCTCGCGTTCCTCCGGTCGCCGGTCGTCGCTCACGATGCCGCTCCTTTCGTCGATGCGTCGATGGAGTGGGCACAGCAGAGGCGACTACCCAGGAGCGCCGGGCGGATGCACGGCAGGCCGGTCCGATGCGGCCATCCGTGTGCGCGGCCGGTTACTCCCCGCGCTCCAGCACATACAGCTCCGGCAGGTTCACCACGATGGCCTCCTGGGTGCTGCGGGCGATGACCACCACCGCCTCGTCGTCGGGGTCCGGGTTCTCCTCCCGGTGCGGCACATAGGGCGGTACGAAGATGTAGTCACCCGGCCGGGTGCGCAGCCGGATCTCCTCGACGTGTCCGTCCCGCTCCTCGGCGAAGACGAACTCGGGGTGGCCCCGCACCACGAAGATGGCCGTCTCGGACTCGCCGTGGTGGTGGTTGGCGGAGGCGGTGTCCGGCGCCACATGGGTCTGGCCCATCCAGAGCCGCTCGGACCCCACCGACTGGCCGCTGATCGCGGCGAACCGCCGCATGCCCTCGGTCTGGGCGGTGCCGGGGTCGACGTCCTCGGTGCGGATGTGGTGCAGACGCGACCGCAAGGGACTGTCGGGGGCGGTGGCGTTCAGATGCGGATGGAACGCGTCGTGCTGCTGCGCGGGGTCGCCGCCGGGCGTCGTCATGCCACCGACCGTAGAAAGCACCGGTAATGGATGTCAACAGGTGTCCTTTCCCTCACCAGGCACAACACCGTGAAATCCACACTGCATAATGGCCGTATGCAGATCTCGGCGAAGGCGGACTACGCGGTCCGGGCGCTGGCGGAGCTGGCCGCGGACACCGGCAGGCCGCTCACATGTGAGGCGATAGCGACCTCCCAGGACATCCCCTTCCGGTTCCTCAAGGCGGTCTTCCGCGATCTGCGCCAGGCCGGTCTGGTGCGCAGCCAGCGCGGCTGTGAGGGTGGCTACTGGCTCGCCCGCGACCCCGCCGAGACCACGCTCGCGGACATCGTGGTCGCGGTGGACGGGGCGTTCCTGACGCTGCGCGGCGAGCGGCTGGACGACCTGGGCTACCGCGGCCCGGCGGCCGGGCTGCCCGGGGTGTGGCGCGGGATGGAGGACCATGTGCGCCAGGTGCTGACCTCCACCGCGCTGAGCGATCTGGTGCGTGAGCGGCTGGCCGCATGACGTCCGTACGCCCGGACCGGCCCCGGAGCGCCGAGCCGGACGGCGACGGGGCCGTCGAGATCGTGGAGTACACCGATCCGGCCTGCCCGTGGGCGTGGGGCTCCGAGCCCGCGTTCCGCCTGCTGCGGGCGCTCACCGCGGGGGCGGGCCCGCTGGCGCCGGGTGTTCGGCATCCTCTTCGACGAGGACGACGACCCGGCGCCCGATCCGGCCGCCGAGACCACCTGGTACGGCCGCTACATCGCCGATATCGCCCGCCATACGCGGGCGCCCCACGCCCACCGGCTGCGCTGGGTGGCGGCCACCAGCCGGCCGGCCTCGCTCGCCGCGAAGGCGGCCGAGCGGCAGGACGGGAGGGCCGCGGAGCGGGTGCTGCGGCGGCTGCGCGAGACCACGTTCGTGCTGGGTACCCCGGCCGATACGGCGCAGCGCGTGCTCGACGCCCTGGCCGGCCTCGACGGTGTCGACAGGGGGCGGCTGGGCGCGGAGATGGACGATCCGGAGGTGGTGGCGGCCGTCCGGCGGGACCACGCCGAGGCCCGTGACCCCATCCCGGAGGCGCATGCCTTTCGCGCCCCGGGGCCGCATGGCATTGGCGTGAAGGAAACCGACGACGGGGTGCGCTACGCGCTGCCCACGCTGGTGTTCTCCGGCCCCGGCGGGCGCGTGGCCGCGCCGGGGTGGCGGAGCGTGCCCGAGTACCTGGCGGCGCTGCGCACGGTGGCTCCCCGTCAGCTCTGGGAGGCGGCCCCGGTCGGCCCCGAGGAGGCCCTGGCGGCGTACCGCAGCCTGACCGGGCCCGATCTGTCCCTGCTGACGGGCGGAACCACTCCCCCGCCCGCGGCCGTACGGGGCGATACGGCGGGCGGGCCGCTGTGGCTGCACCCGTGCCGATACGTGGACTTCCGGCGCACCGCCAGCGCCATCTGTCGCTGATCGCCCGCTTCCCGTTCCAGGCCCCGCGACCCGCGATCCGCGACGATCTGCCGCGTCCCGAGCGCCTCGTGCCGCTCGTATCCCCTGATCTTCCTCGTTTCCTCCCCGGACCCCACCGCCTCCGGCCTTCATGACCGCTGCCCATCCGCGTGCCCTCGCTGATGTGTGCGGCCGTGTGCGGCCGTACATCACGGCCGTCCGGGGACAGTTGACACCACGAAAGGACGGCCGGCGGCTCACCTTCGCCCTCCGCCGGGGGCTGCGGTTCTGCGACGGCACACCGGTGAACGCCGAGGCCGTCAGGAAGAGCCTCGAACGCGGCAAGGACCACCCCGAGTCCCTGATCGCCTCCCAGCTGACCACCATCGACACGGTACGGGCGCCCGACCCGCGCACCGTGGTCCTCGAACTCACCGAGGCCGACCACCAGTTGCCCGCGCTGCCGGCCGGGAAGACCGGCATGATGGTCAGCCCCACCGCGTTCGGGAAGGACGAGGCGCGGCTGGCCACCAGGCCGGTCGGCCACGGCCCGTTGCGGCTGGTGTCGTACACCCAGAACTCCATGGCGAGCCTGCGTCGCGACCCCGGCTACTGGAACGCCGGGCACATCGCCGTCGAGCGCTTCGAAGTACGCCGTGGACCGCCAAGCCCTGCGGACAGCGAGCAGTTCGGCCATGGCGAGGTGGACCACCAGCCCTTCCCGCCCGGCTACCCGGGCTTCGACCCGGCGCTCGGCGCGGTGTACTGGCACGACCCGGGGCGGGCGCGCGCGCTGCTCCGCGAGGCCGGGTATCACGACGGCGTCCGGGTGACCATCACCACCGCCCAGCCGCAGGGCGCGCCCGAGCCGTTGCAGGCGCAGCTGAACCGGGTCGGGATCCGGGCCCGGAACGAGGTCATCCCCGAGGCGCGGGCGTCGCAGGTGGTGTACGTCCAGCACTCCCGGGCCCTGTACATCGACCAGTTCGCCGGGCGGGAGTCACCGGTGCAGGCGATGCAGGTGCTCTTCGGCGCGGAGGGGCTGATGAACCCCTCCCGCCGTACCACGCCCGAACTGGACGCGGCGGTGGCCGCGGTGCGCCGCACCCCCGCTGGAGTCGCCGCGCTATCCGAAGGTGCTGCGGGCGGCCACCGCGGTGGCGGTGCGCACGATGCCGAACGTGTTCCTGTACACCGTGCGGCGTGCCCTCGCCCGTACGTCCTCCGTGTCCGCCATCCCCTCGCTCCCCGTGGTGCAGCGGTTCGAGGTGGCCTGCGCACCGGATCTGCTGGTGGCCGACGAGGCGACCACCGCGCTGGATGTGGTGGTCCAGGCCGAGGTCCTGGAGCTGCTGGCCCGGATGCGCGCCGAGCACGACCTGGCGCTGCTGCTGGTCAGCCATGACCTGGCGGTGATCGCCGAGGTGTGCGACCGCGTCCTGGTGGCCTACGCCGGGGAGCTGGTCGAGGACGGCCCGGCCGAACGGGTGCTGAACGATCCCCTGCATCCGTACACCGAGGCGCTGTTGCGCGTGACCACGGTCGGCGACTGGGAGCGGCGCGAGCTGGAGGTGATCCCCGGCGCGCCGCCCGAGGTGGGCGCGCGGCTGCCGGGCTGCCGGTTCGCCGACCGCTGCGCGTTCGCCGCGCCCGAATGCCTCAGCGGCCCGGTGCCACTGCGGGAGACGGCGGATGGGCGGCGGGTGCGGTGTGTCCGCGGTGAGGAGCTCGATCTGTCGCGGGCCGGTGCGCACGGCACCCGGGAGGTGGCGGTATGAGCGGGCTGCTGGAGCCCTCCGGGCTGACCGTGGCCTTCGGCCGGCGGGGCGCGCGGCCGGTGCTCGACGGTGTGGAGCTGTCCGTGGGCGAGGGGGAGATCGTCGGGGTCATCGGGGAGACCGGCTCGGGCAGGACCACACTGGCGCGTACGGCCGTGGGCCTCCTCGCTCCACGCTCGGGGCGGGTGGTCTTCGACGGGCGTGAGATCTCCGGGCTGCGGGGGCGCGCGCTGCGCGCGTTCCGCCGTTTCGGGCAGCTGAGTTACGCCTTCCAGGATCCGCTGCGGGCGCTGGACCCGGAGCTGACGGTCCGGCGGGCCGTGGCCGAGCCGCTCGCCGTGGCGGGGGACCTCGGCGACACGGACATCGCCGCCCGCGTGGACGAGGCGCTGGAGACGGTGGGCCTGGACGCGGCGCGCCTCGGCGATCGGCTGCCGGGCGCGATCTCGGGCGGTCGGCGCCAGCGGGTGCTGCTCGCGCGGGCGATCGTCACCCGGCCCCGGCTGCTGATCGCCGATGAGCCGGTGAGCGCCCTGGACGCCTCCAACCGCAACCGGGTGCTGCGGCTGTTCGACCGGCTGAGCACCGAGCGCGGGATGGCCGTCGTGGTCATCTCGCACGACCTCAGCTCACTGGCGGGCATCGCCGACCGGGTGGCGGTGCTCTACCGCGGCCGGTTGGTGGAACAGGGGCCCGTACGGGAGGTGTTCGGCCGGCCCCTGCATCCGTACACCGCGCTGCTCATCGCCTCCGCGCCGAGCGTACGGGCCGAGGGCGGGCCGGGCGCGGCGGCACTGCGCCCGGCGGCCGAACCGCCCGTCCGGACGGCTCGGGAGGGGTGTGTCTTCGCCCACCGCTGCCCGTTCGTCACCGACGCCTGCCGCGCCGCGCCCGCACCCGCCCCGGTGGGCCGGGGGCTCACGGCCGCCTGCCATCGGGCGCCCGAGTGGCGTGAGCTGATCGCCGGGCCGGTCACAGCACAGGGGCCGCCGGAGACCGGCTGCTGGAGACGGCCCCGTAAAGATCTCCTAAATCACTCTGAACACAACTCGTGCGCCGCCCGTATCCACTGCCGGGTCGTGCTCGTCGCGGATGAGCGGGATTCCGTAACCCCCCAACAGGAGGTCATGAGTTGAGCCATAAACGGGTACCCAAGCGAAAGATCGTGTTCGCGGGGGCCGGGGTCGCCGCGGTGGCGGCGGCCGCGATCATCCTGCCCAACGCCAACGCCTCAGAGGACGACAAGGCCGAGGCGGCCCAGCCCAAGAAGGTGGACGCCGCGTCGGCTGCGGACATTGCCGCGGAGCTCGCGTCGCAGCTGGGCGAGGCGTTCGGCGGGGCCTATTACGACAAGGACAAGCAGCAGGTCATCGTCAATGTCGTGGGCGACAACAGCAATGTGAACGTCCAGGTCAAGAGCGCCGGGGCGGTGGCCAGAAAGGTCGACAACAGCACCAAGGCGCTCCAGACCGCCGCGAAGACGCTCAAGACCAAGGCGACCATCCCGGGCACCTCCTGGTCGGTGGACCCCAAGACCAATGAGCTGCGGGTCACCGCGGACTCCACGGTCACCGGGGCGAAGTGGGACACGCTCGAGTCCACCGTGAAGTCGCTGGGCGACGGCATGGCCACCCTGAAGAAGTCCACGGGCGAGTTCAAGCCCTTCGTCGCGGGCGGCGACGCCATCTTCGGCGGCGGCGCGCGCTGCTCGCTCGGCTTCAACGTCACCACGGACAGCGGCGCCCCGGCATTCCTCACCGCGGGTCACTGCGGCGTCGCCGCCGAGCAGTGGTCGGACTCGCAGAACGGCGCGGCGATCGGCACCGTGCAGGACGCCACCTTCCCCGGTGACGGGGACTTCGCGCTGGTCACGTACGACGACGCCAACACCGAGGCGCCCAGCACGGTGAACACCGGCGACCAGACCGTGGACATCGTCGGGGCGGGCGAGGCCACGGTGGGCCAGCAGGTGCAGCGCATGGGCAGCACCACCGGGCTCAACGACGGCTCGGTCACCGGTCTCGACGCGACGGTCAACTACCCCGAGGGCACGGTCAGCGGGCTCATCCAGACCGATGTCTGCGCGGAGCCCGGCGACAGCGGCGGCCCGCTGTTCAGCGCGGACGGCCAGGCCATTGGCCTGACCTCCGGCGGCAGCGGTGACTGCACCTCCGGCGGTGAGACCTTCTTCCAGCCGGTGACGACCGCGCTGGAGGCGGTCGGCGCGAAGATCGGGGACGGCGGTGCGGCCGGCGGCGGCGCGGCGGACGACGGTGGCGCGGCGGACGGCGGCGCCGCTGACGGCTCCGGGGCCGCCGGGGACGGTGCGGGCGCGGACGGCGCCGGTGGGGCCGCCGACAACGGCTGATCCCACGCGACCGGGTGTCCCGCGCCGTCACCGCGGGACACCCCGGGAGCCCCGACGGGCCGGAGGCCGTGACGGAGCCGGGAGCCGCGACGGGCCGGGCGGCCGCTCAGCGGACGGACGGCCCCGCGGAGAACCCGGCGGACAGCCCCGCGCGCACCCGCTCCACCGTGATCGGCAGATCGCGGACCCGCACCCCCGTGGCGTGGTACACCGCGTTGGCGATCGCCGCCGCCGTGCCGACGATGCCCAGCTCCCCGACGCCCTTGCTGCCCATCGGGTTGAGCTCGTCGTCGTTCTCCTCGAGCCAGTGCGCCTGGACATCGCGCACATCCGCGTTGGCCGCGATGTGATAGGTGGCGAGGTCGTGGTTGGCGAAGTCGCCGAACCGCGGGTCCGTCTCCAGGTTTTCGTGCAACGCCATCGACAGCCCCATGCACATACCGCCGCGCAGCTGCGACCCCGCCGTCCGGGGGTTGATGACGCGTCCGGCGGCGAACATCCCCAGCAGCCGGTCCACCCGCACCTGGCCGGTGACGGCGTCCACCCGCACCTCCGCGAACTGGGCGCCGTAGGCGTGGCGCGAGAACGCCCGGCGCGCCTCGACGTCCTCGGCGGTGTCCGCCCGCTCCTCAAGACCGCCGGGCGGGATCGCGCCGGAGACCTCGTCCAGCCGCTTGGTCAGCGCCCGGCACGCCTTGGACACCGCCCAGCCCCAGGAGCTGAGGCCCATCGAGCCGCCCGCCCACGGCGCCTGGCCGTAGGCGCTGCGGCCGATGTCGAGGGTGACCCGGTCCATCCCCACACCGAGTTCGTCCGCCGCCACCTGGGTCAGCGCGGTGCGGGCGCCGGTGCCGATGTCGGCCGCGGCGATCCGTACGGTGAAGCCCCCGCCGGGCTCGGCGCGGGCGGTCGCGGTGGAGGGCCAGGTGAGGGCGGGGTAGTTGCACGCCGCCACTCCGGTGCCGAGCAGCCAGTGTCCCTCCCGGCGAAGCCCCGGCGCGGGGTCGCGGCCCGCCCAGCCGAAGCGCGCCGCGCCCTCCCGCAGACAGGCCACCAGATTGCGGCTGCTGAAGGGATGACCGGTCCCGGGGTCCACGGACGGCTCGTTGGCCACCCGCAGCTCGATGGGGTCCATGCCCAGCGCCACGGCCAGCTCGTCCATCGCGCTCTCCAGCGCGAACATCCCGGGCGCCTCGCCGGGGGCGCGCATCCAGGAGGGCGTCGGCACGTCCAGCTGCGCCAGGCGGTGGGTGGTCCGGCGGTGGCGCGCGGCGTACATGACGCGGGTGCAGGTGACCGTCTGCTCGCAGTACGGGGTGAGCGTGGAGCTCTGCTGGAGCGCGTCGTGCCAGATGGCGGTGAGCCTGCCGTCCCGTTCGGCGCCGAGCCGGATGCGCTGGAGGGTGGGCGTGCGGTACGAGACCATGGTGAACATCTGCTGCCGGGTGGCCGCCACCTTGACCGGGCGGCCCACGGCGCGGGCGGCCAGCGCGGCGAGCACCGTGGGCGGCCGGGGAATCGCCTTGGAGCCGAAGCCGCCGCCGGTGTGGTCGGCGACGATCCGGACGGCGCCCTCGGGCAGGCCGAACAGCTCGGCCACCCTGGCGGCCGTCATCCAGGGGCCCTGGTCCCCGTTGTAGAGGGTGAGCGTGTCCCCGTCCCAGACGGCGATGGTGGCATGCGGTTCCATCGCGGCCGTGTGCTCGGGGGGTGTGGTGTACGTGGCGTCGAGGACGACCGGCGCCGCGGCGAGGGCGGCCTCCACATCACCGGTCTCCGTGTGCCCCGGGTAGCCGCCGTTGACCGTCTCGGGGACGAAGATGCGCGGATCGCCGTCCAGCAGTTCGGCGTCGTGGTCGTCCACGTCGTACTCGACCCGTACGGTGGCCGCCGCCTGACGGGCCGTCTCGAAGGTGTCCGCCACCACGGCCGCCACGATCTGCCCGCGGTAGGCCACCTCGGGGGACTGGAGAACGGCGAGTTCGGGGGTGTCGGTCGGGCGCAGCCGGGCCACATTGCGGCTGTCGAGCACGGCGACCACGCCCGGCAGGGACAGCGCCGCGACGGTGTCGACGGCGCGCACCGTGCCGCGCGGAACGGTGGACTGCACCGCCCACCCGTACAGGGCGTCCGGCACCGGGTACTCGTACGCGTAGAGCGCGGCACCGGTGACCTTTTCGCGCCCTTCGACACGGGTCACCTCCGCGCCCACGGTCCGCTGGAGCATGGTCATCGCCGCCGCCCTCCCACGAGGTCGCGCACGGCCGCGGTGATCACGTCCACGGCGAGGTCGATCTTGAACGCGTTCTGCGGCAGCGGGCGCGCCGGGGCGAACTCGGCCCGGGCCGCCTCCCGCAGCCGCTCCTCGGTCGGCTGCCGCCCGGTCAGCAGCCGCTCGGCCTCCCGGGCCCGCCAGGGGCGGGTGCCGACTCCGCCGAGCCCCAGCCGGATCTCCCGCAGTGTGCCGTCGGCCTCGGTCGCCGCGACGGCGGCCACCGACACCAGGGCGAAGGCGTAGGACCAGCGGTCGCGGACCTTGCGGTAGGACATGGCGGCGCCCTCGGGCGGCGGTGGCAGCTCGACACCGGTGATCAGGTCGCCGGGCTGGAGCACCGTCTCGCGGTGCGGGGTGTCGCCGGGCAGCAGATAGAAGTCGTTCAGCGGCACCGCACGCGGGCTGCCGTTCACCCGCCGCAGATGGACGACCGCGTCGAGCGCGGCCATCGCCACCGCCATGTCCGAGGGGTGGCCCGCCACGCAGAAGTCGGAGGTGCCGAGCACGGCCAGGTCGCGGTGGAGTCCCTGGACGGCCGAACAGCCGGTCTCCGGCCGCCGCTTGTTGCAGGGTTTGGTCACGTCCTGGAAATACACGCAGCGGGTGCGCTGGAGCAGATTGCCACCGGTGGTGGCCACGGTCCTCAGCTGCCCGGAGGCCCCCGACAGCAGCGCTTCGGCCAGCGCCGGGAACCGCTCGCGGATGCCGGGGTCACCGGCGAGGCGGCTGCCCGGGACCAGCGCGCCGATGAGCACACCGCCGTCCGGGCGGTGCTCGACGGTGTCGTACGGGAGCCGGGTGATGTCGACGAGCAGGGCGGGCTCGGTCACCCCGAGCTTCATCAGGTCCACCAGGTTGGTGCCCCCGGCCAGGTACACCGCCTCGGTGGAGTCGGCCACGAGCGTGGCGGCGGCCTGCGGGTCGGTGGCGCGCTCGTAGCCGAAGGGCTTCATCGCGCCCCTCCCGCCGCGCCGGCGCGGGCCGGCGCCCCGCCGCCGTCGGCCCCGGCGACCTCGCGGATGGCGGCCACGATGCCGGGGTACGCCCCGCAGCGGCACAGGTTGCCGCTCATCCGCTCCCGGATCTCGTCGGCGTCCAGCTCACCCGGCGCGCCGGCCCCGGCCGCCATGTCCTCGGTGACATGGCTGGGCCAGCCGCGCGCGGCCTCGGTGAGCGCTCCGATGGCGGAGCAGATCTGGCCGGGTGTGCAGTAGCCGCACTGGAAGCCGTCGTGGTCCAGGAACGCCCGCTGAAGCGGGTGGAGTTCCCCGGGGGTGGCGAGCCCGGCCACGCCCTCGATGGTGGTGATGTCCCGGCCCTGGGCGGCCACGGCGAACACCAGGCAGCTGTTGACGCGCTCCCCGTCGATCAGGACGGTGCAGGCCCCGCACTGCCCGTGGTCGCACCCCTTCTTGGCCCCGGTCAGCGCCAGGTGTTCGCGGAGGGCGTCCAGCAGGGTCACCCGGTGGTCGAGGGTGAGGGGGCGGTCGGCACCGTTGACACGCAGCGCGAAGTCGCTGTGAAACGCGTGGGCTGTCACACCGGTCAGCCTGGCATCCGGGCGTGCTCCCCGCATCTTCGGCGCCGGCCGTCCGGCCCCGTTCAGCGCGGGCCGTCGGGCCCCGGCTCCGGTGGGTCGTCGGGCACCGGGGGCAGCCGCAGATGTGCCAGGTCCGGCGGGATCGGGGAGCTGGGGCGGTAGAACGGCGGGGCCGCGTCGGCGGCGGGCGAGTCGGCCAGCCGGAAGCGGTCCCGCAGCCGGTGGTAGAACTGCGTCGGCGCGAGCCGTACCAGCCGCAGCCGGACCGGTGCCCGGTAGGCCGCCACCCAGTCGCCCGGGTTCAGCACCCCGCGCAGCTGCCCGTCGAGGCTGACCGCCACCTGCCCCGAGGTCGGCAGCACCCGTACGGCGACGGGTTCGTCCACCGCGGCCACCACGGTGCGGTCGAAGGCGATGTGCGGGGCGACCGGGGTGAAGACCACCGCGTCCAGGTACGGGGAGACCACCGGCCCGCCGGCGGCGAAGCTGTAGGCGGTGGAGCCGGTCGGGGTGGCCACGATGATCGCGTCGGCCGAGTACGAGGCGAGCAGCTGCGCGGACACATACACGCCGAGACCGGCCTGGCGGTCGCGGGCGAGCTTTTCGAAGACCACGTCGTTGACGGCGTTGACATCCAGCGGAATGCCCCAGCCGACCTCCTCGGGGGCGCGGCCGGGGCGGACCTTGGGCGGGGGCGGTACGGGGCCCCGCCCGTAGCGCAGCAGCGCCTCCATGCCCTCGGGCATCTCCAGCGGCCGGGACGCCCGCAGGGTGAGCAGCATGCGCTCCTCGATCGTGGCCCGGCCCTCGTGAACGGCGTTGAGCGCGTCCTCCACCTGGTCGACGCTGATCTCGGTGAGGAATCCGACCCGCCCCACGTTCACCCCCAGCGCCGCGGCCCCGTTCCTGGCGGCGAGCCGGGCGCCGCGCAGAAAGGTGCCGTCGCCGCCGAACGTGACGATCAGATCGGGGTGGCCGGCGGCCGCTGACTCCTCCTGGGCGCTGCGCCGGGGCTGGTCGCCACGCCAGACGTCCAGCTCGAAGCAGGAGATGCCATGCGCGGCGGCCCATGCGCGGGCGGTGCGGGCCGCCGCGACGGCGGTGGGGCGGGCCTGGTGGACGACCATGCCGAGCCGGTTGACAGCCATGGCCCTTCCACCGTAGATCGGCCGGCTCCGAAGCGCCCATCGGAGGGACACGGGGCGTGCCCGGGGCCGACACGGGGCGGGCCCGGAGCGGGCGCCCTGGAGTCGAACATCCGTCCTGATCTATGGTGTTCAGCGGCACAAGACCCACGCGGGAACCACACCGCATCCGTACGGAGCCAGGGGGATGGTGCAGCAGATGGCGAGCGAGCGACGAACCGCGCTGATCGAGGGGCTGATGGGGCGTTTCCCCCAGGTGCCCCGGGAGGCCGTGCTCAAGGAGGACCTGCTGCGCGGCGGCATGGCCTTCGACGAGTCCGCGCTCAGCGGCAACGAGGACGGCGACGTCAAGCCGAAGTCGTACTTCATCTTCTCGTTCGACCACCGCACCCTGCCGGAACTGGGCGCCGCGGCCCTCAACCGGCCGCCCGAGGAGATCGTGCTCACCGGCGGGCCGTACGATCTGCGCCGCACCGTGGTGTCCGTCCGCGTCAACCCCGCGTCGCCGTATGTGGTCCGGGCCGGGGAGGACGGTGCGCTGGGGCTGTATCTGGACGGTGCGCGCATCGCCGATGTGGGGCTGCCCCCGATGCCGGACTACTACCGCCACACCCTGTCGAACGGCAAGTCGGTGATGGAGGTCGCGCCGACCATCCAGTGGGGCTATCTGGTCTATCTGACGGTCTTCCGGGTGTGCCAGTACTTCGGTGCCAAGGAGGAGTGCCAGTACTGCGACATCAACCACAACTGGCGTCAGCACAAGGCGGCGGGCCGCCCGTACACCGGGGTGAAGCCGGTCGAGGAGGTGCTGGAGGCGCTGGAGATCATCGACCGCCATGACACCACCCGCACCTCGCAGGCGTACACCCTCACCGGCGGCGCCATCACCTCGCATGTGGGCGGCCGCGACGAGGCCGACTTCTACGGCCAGTACGCGAAGGCCATCGAGGAGCGCTTCCCGGGCCGCTGGATCGGCAAGGTGGTGGCGCAGGCGCTGCCCAAGGAGGATGTCCAGCGGTTCCACGACTACGGGGTGCGGATCTACCACCCCAACTTCGAGGTGTGGGACCGGCGGCTGTTCGAGCTGTACTGCCCGGGCAAGGAGCGCTACATCGGCCGGGACGAGTGGCACCGCCGGATCCTGGACTCGGCCGAGGTGTTCGGCGCCCGGAATGTGATCCCCAACTTCGTGGCGGGCGTGGAGATGGCCCAGCCGCTCGGCTTCGCGTCCGTGGCCGAGGCGATCGACTCCACCGCCGAGGGGCTGCGCTTCTTCATGTCGCACGGGGTCGTGCCCCGGTTCACCACCTGGTGCCCGGAGCCGACGACACCGCTGGGCAAGGAGAATCCGCAGGGCGCCCCGCTGGAGTACCACATCCGGCTGCTGGAGACCTATCGGGCGACGCTCGAGGACTTCGGGCTGTCCTCGCCGCCCGGATACGGCCCGCCGGGGCCGGGGCGTGCGGTGTTCTCGGTGAGCTCGTTCATGGACAGCCTGCCCGCCGTGGACCCGGACCCGGAGCCGGTGGCGCCCTGACAGACCCGACGGCGCCCCGATGTGGCGGCCGCCCCCGGCTCGGCGGGACCCGTTCACTCCGCGGGACCCGTTCACTCCGCGGGACCCGTTCACTCCCGCGGGACCCGTTCAGCCGACGTGAACGTGGGGGCGGCGGCCGCGGTCGGGCTCGGCCTCGCGGAGCACCTCACGGGTGACGGGGGCGACCTCCCCCTGGCCGAAGAGGAAGAAGCGCAGGAAGTGGGCCAGCGGATGGCCCTCCGTCCACTCGAAGTAGATGTGCGGGCGCTGCCCGGTCATGTCCCGCACCCGCAGCAGCAGCGCCGCCAGCGCGTTGGGGATGGTGGCGCTCTGGAGGGTCAGCACGCGGTAGCGGCCGTGCACCACCTCGCCGCACACCCGCAGCTCGCTCTCGAACTCGGACGGGTCGGCCACCGTGACCTCGACGAAGATGATGTCGTCCTCCGGCGGGATGTCGTTGTCCGCCCGGATCTGGTGCTGCTTCTCCCGGTATTCGACCAGGTCACGGCTTTCCGGTTTGTTGGCGATGAAGCGGATCCTGCGGTGGGCGGTGTCACGGACGAACCGCTCGGCCAGGGCGTCGAACGTCACGCTGGTGACCCGTAGCTCAAAGGCCCTGGCCACCCGGGACAGCAGCGATACGGCCATGATGCCCGCGATGAAACAGGCGCCGATCTTGACGCCGTCGGGCCGCTCGATGACGTTGACCGCGGTGGTGTACAGGAAGATCAGCGAGATCACCCCGAAGCCGATGGTCCAGCCGCGCTGCCGGGCGCGCCGGGCGGCGATGGTGACGGCGATGGCGGCCGAGGTGATGAGCACGAGCACCCCGGTGGCGTAGGCGCCGCCCTGGGCGTCCACATCCGCCTTGAAGAGCCAGGTCACCAGGAACGCGATGGCGGTGAACACCAGCACCATGGGGCGGACCGCGCGCGCCCAGTGGGGTGCCATGCCGTAGCGCGGCAGATAGCGGGGCATCAGATTGAGCAGTCCGGCCATGGCCGAGGCGCCGGCGAACCAGAGGATGGCGATGGTGGAGGCGTCGTAGACGCTGCCGAACGCCGAGCCCAGGTACTCATGGGCGAGATAGGCCAGGGCGCGCCCATTGGCCTGGCCACCCGGTTCGAAGGCCCGCTGCGGGATCAGCAGGGTCGTGATGAAGCTGGAGGTGATGAGGAAGACGCTCATGATCACCGCGGCGGTGGTCAGCAGCTTCCGGGCGCCCTGGATGCGTCCGGCGGGGCGCTCCTCGGTGTCGCCCGGCTTGCCCTCGATATGCGGCATGACGGCCACGCCCGTCTCGAACCCGGACAGGCCGAGGGCCAGCTTCGGGAAGATCACCAGCGCCACGCCGACCATCATCAGGGGGCTGCCGCGCTCGGCGACCAGCGCCTGGGACCAGTCGGGGATCACATGGGGCGCGGTGCACACATGCCACAGCCCGACCGCCACCACGACGGCGTTGAGCAGCAGATAGACGGCGACCAGCGCCACCGCGATCCCCATGGCCTCGGTGAACCCCTTGAGGAACACCGCCCCGAGCATTCCCACCAGGATCAGGGTGATGGCCACCTCATGGCCGTGCAGGACCGCGGTGAAATGCGGGTTCTCCACCAGGTGGGCGGTGGCGTCGGCGGCGGAGAGGGTGATGGTGATGAGGAAGTCGGTGGCCGCGAAGCCCAGCAGGGTGAGGACGAACAGCTTGCCCTTCCAGAAGGTCAGCAGCCGCTCCAGCATCGCGATCGAGCCCTGGCCGTGCGGGCTCTCCTCGGCCACTCTGCGGTACACCGGCAGCGCGCCCGCCAGGGTCACCACCACCAGCACCACGGTGGCCAGCGGGGAGAGCAGCCCGGCCGCCAGGGCGGCGATACCGGGCTGGTAGCCGAGGGTGGAGAAGTAGTCCAGACCGGTCAGGCACATCACCCGCCACCACCGCTGGCCCTGGTGTGCGCCCTCCGGCTCGGCGTGCGGCCCGGGCTGGCGCTTGGCGATGTCGGTCAGGCCCTCCAGCAGCCATGCGCGCAGCCGGTGCCGTGCCCCGCCGTCGGAGGCGGCGCCGCCAGAGGTGGAGGAGACCACGGGGTGCTCCCGTCGTACGGCGAGAGGGGTCCCCGGCCATCGGTGAGACCCTTCGGTCAGCGTATGCGGCGCGGCCGGCCACCACCCGGCCGGTGCCGCCGGCCGAAGGACATCGCTTTCTCAGTGAGTTTTCATCTTCGGTCCGTACGGTTGCGGCACATGGACACCACCAAGACCGACCAACCGACCGACACCGCAGCGCAGCCCGCAGAAGCCGAGGAAGCCACGGCGGAGGGTGTCCCGAACGCTGTTTCGGACCAGCAGGAAACCCCGGACCCGAAGGAAACCCCGGACTCGCTGGACGCATCAGGCCTCGACGACGACATCGTGGCCCCTCCCCCGGCCACCACACCGGGCGTCGTCCCCGGCGCCGCCTCGGTCGTCGCCGCGGGCCTCGGACTCGCCTCGCTCTCCGGCACCTGGCTCGGCACCATGCTCCAGGAGCGCAAGCAGCTGACCGGCCAGATCAAGGCCCAGTCCGGGTCGGCCGCCGATCAGATCTCCGCGGTGTACGGCACTCCGTGGCACACCACAGCCCTCGTCAACGGGCTGTTCGCGCTGGTCGCCGTGGTGATCGCCGCCGTGGTGCTGCTGCGGCAGCGGCGGCCCGTCACGGCCGGGGCGCCCTGGGTGACCGCGGTGGCCTGGGGAGCGGTGGCGCTGGGCGTGATCGGTCTGCTGATCGCCGCCGCCATGGGGCTCGACATCTTCAGCGCCCTGCCGAAGGTGCCCGCGTCCCCGAACACCCCGGCAGGCTGACCCATCCGAGCGCGCCCCGTGGACCGGATGGGTCCGGCGGGGCGCGCTCCCTCGGGCGGGCGTGTCACGATTGAGGTCCCGATATCGGGACACACGCGAAGGGGACAGGCCGTCCGGCCGCCCCGGCGGAGAGGGCCATCAGGACGGCACGGACTTCCCGCCTACGGAGTTTCCCGCCGATGAGCCGTTCCACCACACACTCCTCCGACCGGCACGGGACACCGCGTACGCCGCGTGCGCCGCATACGCCGGACCCGCCGGAGACCTCGCGCGCACCGGACGCGCAGGACGCGCAGGACAGAGACCACGGACCGGACAGCGACCACGGGCCGGACGGGTCCGGCGCGCGGCAGGGCCAGGACGCCCGGACCGCCGTCACCGTCTTCGTCGCCCTCGGCGCCAATCTGGTGATCGCGCTGGCCAAGGCCGTCGGCGGGATCTTCGCCGGCTCCCCCGCGCTGCTCTCGGAGGCCGCTCACTCCATCGCGGACAGCCTCAATGAGGTGTTCCTGCTCGCCTCACTCAAACGCAGCAGGCGGGCCCCCGACGAGCAGCACCCGTTCGGCTACGGCAAGGAGCGCTACTTCTGGGCGCTGCTGGCCGCTGTCGGCATCTTCGTCATGGGCGGCTGCTTCTCCTTCTTCCAGGGTGCCGAGGCGCTGAGCGCGGGCAGCTCCGAGGACCACAGCGGCTATCTGGTGGGCCTCGGGGTCCTGGGCGTGGCGCTCATCGCCGAGGGCTCGTCGCTGGTCCGGGCGCTGGTCCAGGTGCGCCAGCACGCCCGGGAAGCGGGCCGCGGGATGGCGACCGAGCTGCGCAGGGGTGACGATCCCACGCTGCGCACCGTTCTGGCCGAGGACTCCACCGCCTGTCTCGGCGTGGTGTTCGCCCTGCTCGGCATGTGGCTGCACATGGTCACCGGCCAGGTGGTCTACGAGGCCACGGCCTCCTTCCTGATCGGGGCGCTGCTGGTCTATGTGGCCTACCGGCTGGCCAGGGAGTCGCGCGGGCGGCTCATCGGTGAGGCGATCGACCCGGTCCAGCGCCAGGAGCTCCGCCGGTTCCTCGAGGCGCAGCCGGAGATCGACACCGTGACCACACTGCTGACGATGCGTCTGGGCAATGACTCGACGCTGGTGGCGGCCCGGGTCGACCTCGTCCCCGGACTCGACAGCGAGGAGGTCGAGGAGGTTCTGGTGCGCGTCAAGACGGCGATGGCGGAGTTCTGGCCGCACGCCGATCAGATCTTCCTCGATGTCACCGACGCCTCGGCCCAGGACCGGGCGAACGCGCGTGCGGACCGCCAGGCGCTGGAGGAGACGGTGGCGGCCGTGGAGCGCGAGAAGGGCGGGGCGTGAGATTGGCCCCGCCGGGCCTGGGTACTCGGTGACGACCAGCCCACAACAGCGAACTCATGTACGGAGGCAGAACTGATGGGCCTCGGCGGTTGCATTTTGATGATCGCGGTGGGAGGGATTCTCACCTTCGCCACCGACTGGAACGCCAACGGCTTCAACGTCCACCTGGTCGGCCTGATTCTGATGGCAGTCGGCATCATCGGCACATGCGCGTATGTGAGTGTCTACAAGCGCCGGCGTGTCGTCGAGCCGGGCGCGGTGGCACCCCCGGTGGTCGAAGAGCCCGACCATCACCGGCACCACCACTACGACTACTGAGTGCCGGCCAGACCCCTTTCCGACGAGGTGGCCCCCGCCGCGGGTGGGGGCCACCTCGTCGTTCGTACGACTCTCCCGGGAGGGCAGACACGATGAGCAGCGAACGCACCTCGGAGCAGGACGCCCATGGCCGTCGGGCCGCGCTGTTCGATGTGGACGGCACGCTCGTGGACACCAACTATCTGCACACCGTCACCTGGTGGGAAGCGATGCGGCAGGCGGGGCACAAGGTGGGCATGCGGGAGATCCACCACACCATCGGCATGAGCTCCGACAAGCTCATGGACCGTCTGCTGCCGGAGGACCGGGACCGGTCGGGGGACAAGCGGATCAGCACCGCCCACAAGACCCTCTACGCGGAGTACTTCGCCCGGCTGCCCGCCCTCGACGGCGCCCCGGACCTGCTGCGCACCCTTGCCGACCGCGGCTGGTACCTGGTGCTGGCCAGCTCCGCCTCGCAGGACGAACTGGCCGCGATGCGCGCCACGATCGGCGCCGACGAGGCCATCGCGACCGTGCTCAGCTCGGACGACGTCGAGGAGGGCAAGCCCGCGCCGGATCCGGTCGAGCAGGCCCTGGAGCAGGCCGGGGTGCCGGCCCGGGACGCGGTCTTCGTCGGTGACACCGTGTGGGACGTCGTGGCGTGTGTGAAGGCCGGGGTGCGCTGTATCGCGCTCCAGTCCGGTGGCATTCCCCCGGAGCTGCTGTTGGATGCCGGCGCGGACGAGATCTACCGCGATCCCGCGGATCTGCTCCGCCACCTCGACAGCAGCGCGCTGGGACGCTGAGCCCTCAGCCCCACCACCAGACTGGCCCCTGCCCCCTGCGGGACCCTTGACAGTTCCCTGTTTGAAACTGTCAGAATCTGTTGCGCAAAGGGCTGTTGTGGTCGGTCAACGGCCCCGCGCCACACAAGCCCTTGCACACCACACAATCGAAGAGAAGGGGATCGCGATGGCGGTCACTCGCAGATCGTTACTGATCGCAGGCACCGCCGCCCCGATGGCCGGGGCACTTGTCACGGCCGCTCCCGCCCAGTCCGCCACCGCGTCCCGCGCCATGGGGGGCCGGACCATCCCGCTCACGGACGGCTGGCGCTTCGCCCTCGTCAACCCCGGCGGCATCACCGACCCGACCGGCGCGTACGGACACGCCCCCGACCCGGCGTACGACGACTCGGCCTGGCGCGAGGTCGCGGTCCCGCACGACTGGAGCATCGAGCTCACCCCCACCACCGACCACGGCACCAGCGGTGGCACCGGCTTCCTGCCCGGCGGTCTCGGCTGGTACCGCACCAGCTTCACCCTGCCGCGCGCTCTCGAGGGCAAGCGGATCTCCGTCGAATTCGACGGCGTGTACATGGACTCGTCCGTGTACTGCAACGGACGGCTCCTGGGCGAGCACCCCTACGGATACACCGGCTTCGCCCTCGACCTCACCGAGGTGGCCCACACCGACGGCGCCACGCCCAACGTCCTCGCCGTCAAGGTGCGCAACCGGCTTCCCAGCAGCCGCTGGTACTCCGGCAGCGGCATCTACCGCCACGCCCGGCTCGTGGTCACCGACCCGGTCCACGTCGCCCGGTGGGGCACGTACATCACCACCCCCGGCCTGGCCAGCACCCTGCGCGCCGGGCATGCCACCGTGCGGGCGCGGACGCTGGTGGTCAACGAGTCGGACGGCCGGAAGCCGGTGACCGTGGTGTCCACGGTCAAGGACCCCGATGGGCACATGGTGGTCCAGGCACACTCCACCCTCACCGTCGGGGCGGGTGACACCCGTACCGCCACCCAGGAGCTGCGGATCGACCGGCCGCGGCTGTGGTCGTTCGACACTCCTGAGCGCTATGTCCTGGAGACCGAACTGCGAGTCGGCCAGGACACCGTCGACCGGTACCGCACCCCCTTCGGGCTCCGCCACGCCACCTTCGACCCCGACCACGGATTCTCCCTGAACGGCCGGTACGCCAAGCTCCAGGGCGTCGATCTCCACCACGACCTGGGCGCGCTCGGCGCCGCCGTCAACGCCGACGCCGTGCTGCGCCAGCTGACCATCATGAAGAGCATGGGCGTCAACGCCCTGCGCACCTCGCACAATCCGCCCGCGCCGGAGCTGATCGAGGTCTGCGAGCGGCTCGGCATCGTGATGCTGGTGGAGGCGTTCGACTGCTGGCGCACCGGCAAGAACACCTATGACTACGGGCGCTTCTTCGACGAGTACTGCGACGCGGACATCACCGAGATGGTGCGCGCCGCCCGCAACTCCCCCGCCGTCGTCATGTGGTCCATCGGCAATGAGATCCCCGACTCCACCAGCGCCCCGGGTCTGGGGATGGCCCAGCGGCTCATCGACGCCGTGCGCGCGGCGGATGACACCAGGCCGGTGGTGATCGGCTCGGACAAGTACCGCGCGCTGCCCGCCGAGGGCTCCCCCGCCGATCTGATGCTCGCCAAGCTGGACGGGCTGGGCCTCAACTACAACACCGCCGCCTCGGTGGACGCCCTGCACGCCCGCTATCCGCATCTGTTCCTCTTCGAGTCCGAGTCGTCCTCGGAAACCTCCACCCGCGGCGCCTATCAGGAGCCCGAACACCTCAACACGGGCGAGAACCACACCCCCGGCAGGCGCCAGACCTCCGCTTACGACAACAACCTCGCCTCCTGGACGATGAGCGGCGAGTACGGGCTGAAGAAGGACCGGGACCGGAGGTTCTTCGCCGGGCAGTTCCTGTGGTCGGGCATCGACTACATCGGCGAGCCCACACCGTACGACGTGTTCCCGGTGAAGGCGTCGTTCTTCGGCGCCGTGGACACCGCGGGCTTCCCCAAGGACATGTACCACCTCTTCAAGAGCCAGTGGACGAGCGAACCGATGGTCCATCTGGTCCCCATGGACTGGACCGGCCACCGGCCGGGCGAGACCGTGGAGGTGTGGGCCTACTCCAACGTCGCCACGGTGGAGCTGTTCCTGGGCGGCCGGTCGCTGGGCGTCCGTGAGTTCGACACCAAGAAGACCACGGACGGCCGTACCTACCTGGAGACCACCGAGCCGACCGGCGACGACAAGACCGTCGCCTCCGGCCCCTACCCCGGCAGCTACACCAGCCCGGGCGGCAGCGCCGGAAAGCTCCACCTCACCTGGAAGGTGCCGTTCGCACCGGGCGAGTTGAAGGCCGTGGCCCGGCGCGGTGGCCGGGTGGTGGCCACCGATGTGCTGCGCACGGCGGGACGTCCGCACGCCGTACGGCTCACCCCTGACCGCGAGACCGTCGACGCCGACGGCCGCTCGCTGTGCTTCGTGACCGCCGAAGTCGTCGACGCCCACGGTGTGGTGGTACCGGACGCCGATCATCTGATCGCCTTCAAGGTCACCGGAGGCTCCCTGGCCGGGGTCGACAACGGCCGCCAGGAGAGCGCCGAGCGCTACCAGGCGAGCACCCGTACCGCCTTCCACGGCAAGGCCCTGGCCATCGTCCGCGCCGGCACCGAGGCCGGGCCGCTGACCCTCACCGCCCGCTCGGCGGGGCTGCGCACCGCCACCGCCACCGTCCGCGCCACCGGCGGGACAGCGGAGCCGGTCACCCGTCCCACGCCGGTCACCCCCGATCCCGGCCCCGGCGCTCCTCATCACCCACTGGCCGACGCGAGCTATTCGGGCGCGCCGACGACCCTGCCCTCGGCCATGCTGGACGGCGATCCGGCCACCGGCTGGTCCAACGCCTTCCACAAGCCCGCGACGGCGCTGCTTCCCGCCTTCGACGGCGCCCGGAAGGCCGACTGGGTCTCGGTGACCTGGAGCGGGAGGCGGCGGCTGCGCCGTGTCGAGGTGTCCTTCACCGTGGACGCCGAGCACACCCTGCCCGCCTCGATCGAGGTGTCCGCGTGGAACGGCCACGCGTACGTCCCGGTGCGCGGGGCGTCCATCACCTGGGCCACCGACTCCGACACCCCGACCGTCATCACCTTCGACCCGGTCCGCACCGCACGGCTGCGGCTGGACCTCACCAGCCGTCATCCGGGCGCGGGGAACGGCGCCCAGCGCATCGTCGCCCTCGAGGCCGGTGACGGCTGAGGGGGCGGGCGGGTGAGCCGCCGGGTCATACGCCGAGCCGCGCCACGCCGGACGGGTGGAAGCCTCCCGCGGTCGTTTGTCCGCGATACGAAGAGGGCACCCGACTTCTCCGACGTCGTGCTGGAGGCGAGATGACTCTTTCCCGTAGCCCGGTGACCCGTGCCTGGCGGCGGTGGCGGCGGCCACGCGATCTGGAGGTGCCGCGCGGCGCCGTGGACGTCGAGGACGCCAACCGGCGGTTCCTGATGTACGGGGTGATGCCGCTGTGGTTCGTCCCGGCGGTGGCGGACTGGCTCATGCATCGCCGGACCAGGATCGAGGACACGTCGGGCACGAAGGAGTCGGCGATCCACGCCCTGATGATGACGGAGGCCGGTGTCCCCGTCGCGATGGGGCTGCTGGCCCGGGTCAATCCGCTGGTGCTGTCGGTGATGGGCGGAGCGGCCGTCGCCCACGGCGCCACCGCGCTGTGGGATGTGACCCTGGCCACCGGGGAGCGCGAGGTGCGCCCGGTGGAGCAGCACATCCACAGCTTCCTGGAGGTCCTGCCGCTGTCGGCGATGGCGTTCACCTGCTGTCTGCACTGGGACCAGGTCCGCGCGGCGCTGCGCGGCGGGGACCGGCCCGAGGACTGGAAGCTGCTGCCCAAGGACAATCCGCTGCCCGCGCGCTATCTGGCGGCGATCGGGCTCGGCATCGGCGCCTGTGTGGTGCTGCCCTACGCCGAGGAGATGCGGCGGTGCCTCAGGGCCGCCAAGGCCCGTAAGGCGGTGTGAGCCCGTGCCGCGCGAGCGAGCCGGTACGGGGACACCGTCCCGCGTACCGGCCGAACCGCTGCCGTGTCCACGGGTCCTGGCGCCGGAGGCGCACGGGCCGGAACACGTCGCCGTCGACGCGGAGGGCCGGATCCTCACCGGGACCGCGGACGGGGCCGTCCGGCGGCTGACGCTGTCGCCGGACCACGAACTCGTACGCTCCGAGGTGCTCGCGCACACCGGTGGCCGGCCGCTGGGGCTCGTCCCCTGCCCCGACGGCGGGCTGCTGGTGTGCGACGCGCGGCGCGGGCTGCTGCGGGTCGGGCCGGACGACGGGTCCGTACGGGTGGTGGCCGACGAGATGGACGGCAGGCCGCTGCGGTTCTGTAGCAATGTCGCCACGGCGGAGGACGGCACGGTGTACTTCACCGTGTCCAGCCGCCGCCACGGCCTGGAGGACTGGCTCGGCGACATCCTGGAGAACACCGCCACCGGGCAGCTGCTCCGGCTGCGGCCGGGCGGCCGGCCCGAGGTGGTGCTGGACGGGCTGCGGTTCGCCAACGGGGTCGCCCTCGCCGCCGACGAGTCGTATGTGGCCGTGGTCGAGAGCGGCGCCTACCGGATCAGCCGGCTGTGGCTGACCGGCCGCCGGGCGGGAACACGGGACCTTCTCCTCCGTGATCTGCCGGGCTTCCCGGACAATCTCACCCGTGGCCCCGACGGTGTCATCTGGGTGGCCATAGCCGCGCCGCGGGAGCCCGCCCTCGATCTGCTGCACCGCGCGCCCGCCGCGCTCAGAAGGGCGACGGTGCCCGTCGCCACCCGGCTCCGCCCCGGGCCGCGGCGCACGGTGCGCGCCCTGGCGATCGGCCCCGACGGCCGGGTGGTCCGCCATCTGGTGCGGCGCCGGACCCCGTACCGGATGGCCACGAGCGTATGTGCGCTCGGCGGCCTCCTCGTCATGGGCAGCCTCCTCGAGCGGGGCATCGCGGTCTGCCCGCTGCCACCGCCCCGGGAGGCCACCGGGGCGGCTTAGAGCCTGTGTCATATCCCCGGCCGGATCAGCGTGCGGCGTCAGGGGGCACCTCCCAGCGGTAGCTGGGGGAGCGTGCCAGGCGTCGCACGCCCGGCCGGGGATATGACACAGGCTCTCACCCCCAGCCGGTGGAGTAGCCGCGGTAGCGGCGCCGCCGCGGCCGGATGGTCAGCGTGGACAGCAGCCCCACGAACCCCACCACGATGACCACCAGACCGGGCCCGAAGTTCTGGGCGTACGCCACGACGTCGTCGAGCGTCGAGACGCCGTCGCCCCCCGAACTCCCGGCGGCGCCGGAGGCGATGGCCGGGTTGGGGCTCTGGGCCTTGGCTCCCGGGATGGACACCCCGAGCGCGGTCAGCGCCTTGGTCACGGGCTGGAAGAAGGTCACCCCGCCCCGGTCGCAGTCGCCGCTGCCGCCGGAGGTGACGCCGAGCGCCACGCCCTGGGCGAAGAGCGGCCCCCCGCTGTCGCCGGGCTCGGCGCACACGGTGGTCTGGACCAGCCCGGTGACCGTGCCCTCGGGGTAGTTGACCGTGGCGTTGAGCCCGGTCACCTTGCCCGAGCGCAGCCCGGTGGTGCTGCCGCTGCGGAACACCTCCTGGCCCACGACCGGATCGGCCACACCGGTGACCCGCACCGTCTGGCCGCCACCGACGTTGACCACGCTGTTCTGGTCGAGTGCGGCGTTGTCGTAGCGGATCAGCGAGAAGTCATTGCCGGGGAAGCTGCTCTGGACCGTGGTGCCGATGCGGGTGGAGCCGGTGCCGTCGGTGAACCAGGGGGTGCCGTTGGGGCCGCAGTGTCCAGCCGTCAGGATGAAACCGGTCTGGCCGTTGGTGACGTTGAAACCGGCCGAGCAGCGGCTGCCGTTGGTGAACATGGGCGAGGCACCGGCGGTTCTGGTGGTGAAGGAGCCCTCCGTCCGCTGGGCGCGCACCGTGCCGCCCACCTCCGCGGCGAGGTCCTTCATCTTCGACCAGCGGGCGGTGGAGACGGTGCTGTCGCCGACCAGGACCACCTGGTTGGACTTGGGGTCCACCATCCAGGCGGTGCCCGCCACCCGGGGCGCCGAGCGCAGCTTCTCGGTCGCGGAGTCCAGGTCCGCCATGCTGTAGCGCACCCGTTTGGCGGTGGCCCCGGCCCGGCTGACCTCGTCCGCCGCCGTGTCGTCCGTCACCGCGACCACCGGGCGGCCGTCGGCCCCGATCCAGTTGCCCGCCGTACGGGAGGCGCCGAGCGCGGACACCAGGCGTCCGCCCACATCGCCCGTCCGGTCCGCGCTCAGGGCTCTCGGACCGTCGCTCCCGGTCGTCCCATGGGCCGATCCGCCCGGCCCGGCCTGAGAGACCATCACCCCGCCACAGACCAGTGCCCCGACAGCCGCGAACCGCACGACCCGGCGCACGCCGCGCCGCATGTGCTTCACCACCCTGTCTCCTTACGTCGATCCAGCCGGGGGCCTCGGACGGCGAAGGCCCACCCCCTCATACGTAAGGAAGCGGCGTCCTGCTCACTCCCCGGACGGAGCGGCGGATCCCGGTGGGGCGGACCGCGGCTCCCCGGATCAGCGCCGGTCGCCGTAGCGCTTGCCGAGGAACCCCCCGACCAGGGCGGCCGTGCCGCCGCCGAGGATGGCCGCGCCCTGGGTGGCGGCGTCATGGGCGAGGAAGTACGTGGCCACCCAGATGTACGCCACGACCGTGCCCGCGCCCAGCAGCGAGCCGAACGCCTGGAGCCCCGTGTGGACCCAGTCCATGCGGCGGCGGTGCTCGCGCTCGCGCTGGAGCTCGGTGAGCATCCACTCCACCGTGCCGGGCCTGACCGCCTCCCACTCCTTGGCCTGCTCCACCGGCAGTCGGTCGCCCCAGGGCACCGCCGTCTCCGACGGGCTGCCCGGCGTGGGGTTCTCGCTCGTGTTCTCGGTCACGGGGCCTCCCCCGGGCGGTCCGGGCGGGGTGCGGGGTCCGGGCCCGCCCCCGGTGGAGGCGGACCGAGCGCGGTGAGGAAGTCGGCCATGTCCCGCTCCATCTCTCGCTCCACCGGACGTCGCGCCCGCCGGGCCGGGGGCTGGGGGATCGCCAGGGACGCCAGATATCCCTCGCGCAGCGCCTGCCAGGGCCCGGCGGGGCGGGCAGCCGCCTCCGCCGCGTCCGGGCGCAGGGCGTCGAGCCAGCGCGCCCGCCGGTCCCGCTGTCTGGCCGACGCGAAGCCGCGCGCCGCAAGCCCCAGCCACAGCAGGCCGAGACACCCGGGCCCCAGCCACCCCGGAATGTCGTCCCAGGAGTCCGGGGCGAGTGAGGGCAGGGCCACCGCCCCCGCCATGACGAGCAGGACCCCCAGCACGGTCGCGACAGGGGCGAGGATTCCGGTGCCCGCGCCGCTCGCCCGGGGGGCCGACCGCGCCGTGGCCCCCGCGGGGGCCGGGAGGGCCACTGTCTCGGCCCTGGGGGCGGACATGGGCTCAATCCGGGCCACGCCGCGCAGCAGCGCCTCGGCCTGCCCGGCAGTGAGCCGTCCTTCGGGGTCCTTGACCAGCAGACCCTCGATCAGCGGCCGTAGCGGACCCGCGTATGTCATGGGCGGCGGCGGATCGTTGAGCACCGCGCTCATCACCTCGTACACCGTCGTGCCCTCGAACGGCGCGTGGCCCTCGACGGCCTCGTACAGGGTCACGCCCAGGGACCACAGGTCGGCCTTGAGCATCGCTTCTCCGGCCACCGGGGAGGACGGGGACGTGAAGCGTTCCGGTGCCATGTAGCGGGGTGTCCCGACCATGGTGCCCTCTCGTTGGAAGGCCAGGCCGAGATGGTCCACCAGCACCGGGCCGCCGCCCGGGCGGAAGAGGACGTTCAGCGGTTTGACGTCCCCGTGGGCCATGCCCATCGCGTACAGCTCGCGTAATCCGCTCAGCACCCCCAGGCCGATCCGGGCGATCTCGGGCACGTCCGGCCGCCCGTACCACTCCCGCAGCCGGTCCGCCAGCGAACGCCGGTCGAGGCGCTCCATGACGATCCAGACCCGGCGGCCCCGCTGGGCCAGGTCGTAGATGGCGGGCAGGTGCTCATGCCCGGTCGTGGCGAGGACCCGCACCTCACGGCGCAGCCGTTCGACCCACCGCCGGAACGCCTCCGGATCCGGGTCCTCGACCGGGTGCAGCTCCTTGACGGTGACCGGGCGGCCGGACACCACATCACGGGCGTCCCACGCCGTGCTCAGGCCACCCCGGCCCATGCGCTCGCCCAGCTCGTACCGGCCGCTGATCACGGTCCTGTGGGGCGATTCCGGACCACTCCCCCGCTCATCCTCACCGGAGGTTCCCCCGGTCGTCATCCGCCTCCCCCTCCCCAGCCGGCTGACGCCCACAGTAAGGCGTCGGCCGGGCCGGGCGAAGAGGTCGTGCGCGCGGACACGCGTGCGGTGGCGCACCGGGCCTCATGAGGCGTCCTTGCCATAAGGCGCGCTGGTGAACACCACCTGGTCGTCGGTGCCGTCGGTCACCCAGTACCGTTGCGGCTTCTCCCCGTAGAGCGCGAAGAGCGGGTCCGGGCCCCAGGCCAGCACGACCTCGTCCTTGCCGTCGTGGTCGAAGTCCCCGGCGCCGTGGAGCCTGACGGCGCGCCGCTTCTTGGGCACCTCGCGGCCGTCCACGCGGGACGGGACGGTGCGGTCGAGGGTGCGGCGGTGGGCGATCTCTCCCGGGGCGTCCGGGCGGATCGTCAGCAGTTCGGTGCCACCGGTGCGCAGCGAGACCGCCAGTTCGTCGGTGCCGTCCCCGTCGGTGTCGGCGGCGGCGAGCACATCGCCGCCCAGGGCGGGGATCCTGATCGGCTCGGGGGTCGAACCGGCCGTGCGTTTGGTGTACACGCTCACCGACTGGCCGACGTCCGCGGGTTCGGTCTCATAGCCCGGTTCGTCATTGCGGCTGCCGGTGTCGGCGACCGCCACATCCCGCTTCCCGTCGCCGTCGAAGTCGCCGAAGGCGATCGCGTTGCCCCTGCGGAGGGTGCGACCGGTGGTGGCGAGGCCGTCCGGACCCGCCGTGAGCAGCGCGGACCTCGTCTGGTCGTCGTCGCCCTGCTCGTGCACCACCAGATCGGTGGGGCGGTCGCCGTCGATGGCGTCGGCGTACAGCTCCGCGATCTGGCCGCTGGAGCCGAGGGGGTTGGCGTACGTCTCGGTGCGGGCCGCCTCGCCGTCGCGGCCGAACGGGCCGTACAGCACATGGAAGTCCTTGCCGCTCTGGCGTACGGCGGCCAGATCGTGATGTCCGTCCCCGTTGAAGTCGCCCGTCGCCAGGGGCCGCGCGTTCTCGAGGCCGTCGTCGGCGTCGGCCAGCGGCACCGGAGTGGCGGGGGTGCCCCGGCGTGGCCCGCCGGGGCCGCCCCAGGCGATGTAGGGCAGCGTCTGGGTGGTGATGCGCACGCGCTCGCTACTGGCCGGGGCGCGCTCCTTGGTGGCGGTGACGATCACATCGGCGTAGCCGTCGCCGTCGAGGTCGGCGGTGGTCGCGGAGTCCATCTCGCCCACGGTGCCCTGCCACCCGGCACCGGTGGGCAGGCCGAGGTCGTCCCGGCCGAGCACGGTGCGCACGGCGGGGTCGGGGCCCTTCGCCGACCCGTACACATAGGCGATATGGCTCAGGCCGCCGAGGCCCTCGTCGTCGGAGGCGAGCGGGATTCTGAGCTCGGGGCGGCCGTCGCCGTTGAGGTCGTCCGCCAGTGCGCTGCCCTTGCCCCGGGGGACGGGAGCGGTCGCGGTGGGGGTGACGACGGGTGCGGCCGTGCTCTTCCCGGCCCCGTCGCCACCCTTGGTCTCACCGTCGCCGCCACCACCGCCACCGCCGCACGCGGTGAGCAGCGCCAGCGCGGCGGCACAGAGGGTGGCAGTGGCGGGACGGAGCCCGGTGGTGGGGGATGCCATCAGGACACGACAGCGCATCCGGCGGTGACGCGTCATCGGAGAGATCATTTCGTTACGGCGCACTCCCCTCGTTGCGGCTCTCCTCGCTACGGCGCGCTCCTCTCGTTACTGCGCGCTCCCCGCCAGCGGGTGTCCGCAGCGCAGATTCCACCGGCCCGCGCGGCCACTGAGCTCCGTCGCGGTGAGCGGGGCGACGTCCAGCCGCCAGAAAGTGGGCGCGGGAAGGCCGAGGGCGTGCACGAGCGCGGCCCGGACCACGGCCGGTTCCACGACGGCGAGCAGCCGCGCCGTACGGGCCGGGGCGGGCGGTGTCGCCGGTGCCGGTTCCTCCCGCCGCGCGTCCAGCCAGGCCCCGATCCGCTCCACCAGCTCCAGCAGCGTTTCGCCGCCGTGTGGCGCCGCGGCCGGATCGGACAGCCATCCGGCCACCTCCTCCGGCGCCTCCTGCCCCACCTCGTCCAGCGAACGGCCCCGCCAGCGGCCCATATCGAGATCGCGCAGCTCCGGCGTCACGGCGGCGTCGAGCCCCAGGGCCGCGGCGGTACCGCGGCAGCGCTCGGAGGGCGCGGTGAACGCCATGTCGTGGTGGGGCAGCGCCGCGGCCGCCGCCGCGGCCCGGCGCGACCCGGCCGCGTCCGGCGGGGCGTCGTCGAACCGCACCTGCCGCAGCGCCGCGTTGACGGCGGGCGCGACCAACGTGATCCGCACCACCCAGCCCCCTCCTCATCCGCGCCCTCCGCCCATGTGGAGGGCGCCTTCCGGGCTCCGCGCCGAGTGGCGGACGACCCTCGCGCCCACCGTCTCATGACGAGGACACCGATATGACCCGGGTGGCGGATCGCGCCACCCGGCAAGCCCAGCCGCGGATGCACACGGCCATGAACCCCGAGACGGTGGAGATATCGGACATCACCGACCGGGTTGGGGTGCTGTGGTATGCGCGTGACCGGACTTGGGCATGCTGGGCTGTTCATCGAGACCGCGGCGGGGTCGGTGCTCTGTGATCCATGGGTCAACCCCGCCTTCTTCGGCTCATGGTTTCCGTTCCCGGACAACACCGATCTGGACTGGGCGCACTACGGGCGCGCGGCGGACTATCTGTATGTCTCCCATCTGCACCGCGACCACTTCGACGCGGAGAATCTGCGCCGGACCGTGCGCAAGGACATCACCGTGCTGCTTCCCGCCTTCGCCACCGATGAGCTGGAACGCGAGCTGAGCGCGCTGGGTTTCACCAAATTCCTCCGCGCCCCCTCCGGTACACCGGTCGAGCGCGACGGTCTGCGCATCATGATCACCGCGCTGACCGGCCCCGGGGACGGCCCGATCGGCGACTCCGCGCTCTCGCTGGACGACGGCCGGACCGTGCTGCTCAACCAGAACGACGCCCATCCGCTGGACATCGCGGCGATCCGGGAGTTCGGCGAGGTGGACGCGTACTTCGTCCAGTTCTCCGGGGCGATCTGGTACCCGATGGTGTACCAGCTGCCACTCTCCGCCAAGAAGGAGTTCGCCGCGCGCAAGCGGCAGGGGCAGTTCGACCGGGCGCTGCGCTACATCGACGCGGTGGAGGCCAAGCATGTGTTCCCCAACGCGGGTCCGCCGTGCTTCCTCGACGACGAGCTCTTCGAGCACAACGGCACCGGCCAGGACGGGGAGAGCATCTTCGTGGACCAGCTGGAGTTCCTGCGTCAGCTGGGCCGGGCACGCCCGCGGGTGGCGGCGCATCTGCTGCTGCCGGGAACGGTGGCGGAGCCGGAGGACACCGCGTGCAAGCTCACCCACCGCTACACCGAGACGGAGATCGAGCACATCTTCGGCGAGAAGCCCGCGTACTTGCGGGAGTTCGCCGGCCGGCAGCGGGCCGCGCTCGCCGCCGAGCGCGCCTCACGGTCCCCCGCGCTGCCCCGCGAGCGGCTGCTGACCGAGCTGAAGCAGTGGTGGGAACCGCTGCTGACCAGGGCGGACCGGATCTGTGCGGGGGTCGGCGGCCCGGCGCGGCTGGATGTGGGCGAGGTGTCGATCGTGATCGACTTCCCGGCGCGGGAGGTCCGCCTCTGGGACGGTGAGCGCTGCCGTTACACGCTGTCCACCTCGGCCGATCTGGTGGCCACCAACATCGAGCGGCGCGAGGTGGACTGGTCCAACAGCCTGCTGCTGTCGATGCGGTTCACCGCCAGCCGGATCGGGCCGTACAACGAGTTCCTGTATGTGTTCTTCAAGTGCCTGTCGATGGAGCGCATCGAGTACGTGGAGAACTACTACGACTCCTGCCAGGACGACGGCCAGGACATCGTGCTGGACGGCTGGCAGGTGCAGCGGCGCTGCCCCCATCTGCGCGCCGACCTCGGCCGCTTCGGGCAGATCGAGGGCGAGGTGCTCACCTGCACCCTGCACGGCTGGCGTTACGACCTCACCACGGGCCGCTGTCTGACCGCGGACGGACACGACATCCGCGCCTCGGCCGTGTCGTGACCCGCCTCGCCGGGCGGTGGCGTGATCGCCGCCACCGCCCGGCGAGTTGCCCTGGAGTGCTCTTCAACTCCTAGCGTCGGGCCACGTCACCACACGACCGACGCAAGGGGACCACCGTGCGCTGCACACTGTTCGGCAGGACCGGCCTTCGGGTGAGCGAGCTGAGCCTGGGTGCCATGACCTTCGGCGAGGACTGGGGCTGGGGGGCCGCCAAGGAGACCAGCCGGCGGCTGCTGGACCTCTACGCTGACGCGGGCGGCAACTTCATCGACACCGCCAACAACTACACCGGCGGCAGTTCGGAAGCCATCCTCGGCGAGCTGCTCGAGGGCCGCCGGGAGGGCTTCGTCCTGGCCAGCAAGTACACCTGCGCGACCCGCAAGGGCGATGTGAACGCGGCGGGCAACCACCGCAAGAACCTGGTGCGTTCGGTGGAGGACAGCCTGGAGCGGCTGCGCACCGACCGCCTCGATGTGCTGTGGGTGCACGCCCGGGACAACTTCACCCCCGTCGAGGAGGTGATGCGGGCGCTCGACGATCTGGTGCGGGCCGGAAAGGTGCTGTACATCGGGGTGTCCGACTGGCCGGCCTGGGAGATCGCCCAGGCCGGCACGCTCGCCGAGCTGCGCGGCTGGACCTGCTTCGCGGGCTCACAGCTGCGCTACAACCTGCTGGAGCGCACCCCCGAGCGCGAACTCCTCCCCCAGGCCCGCGCCTTCGACCTGGCCGTGCTGGCGTGGGGCCCGCTCGCGGGTGGCAAGCTCACCGGCAAGTACCGCCGCGGTGAGCCGGGACGGCTGACCACCCATGCCACCTGGGACGACCGCACGGAACACAACGAGGAGGCCACCATCACCGCGGTGCTGGAGATCGCCGAACAGGGCGGCTGGACCCCGGCCCAGGTGGCGCTTTCCTGGCTGCGCGGCCGCCCCGGCACCGTGATCCCGATCGTCGGTGTCACCCGGGAGTCCCAGCTCACCGACGCCCTCGGATCGGTCGACGTCCGGCTCGACGCCGCCGCGGTGGCACGGCTGGACGAGGTCAGCGCGGTGCCACTGGGCTTCCCGCATGACTTCGTACGGGACCCGGGCATCACCGAGAACATCTACGGCGACCGCTGGGCCGAGATCGACGACCGCCGCTCCACCCACCGCCGCGCCACGAGCGGAATCCTCTAGGAGTACATGCGGCGGCAGCGCGCGCCGCGCCCTGGTGGCACGGGCCGTCCCTACGATGGGTGGGGCCAGCGACGACCGGTACGACAGGAGCGATGCGCCATGCCCGAGGCCCCGAAGCCGGCCGGCTCCCCCGCCCGCCAAAACGTCACCTTCCCCAGCGCTGGAGCCACCGCGCACGGCTACCTCGCGCTGCCGCCGTCCGGGCGGGGCCCCGGACTGATCGTCATTCAGGAGTGGTGGGGCCTGGACCACCACATCGCCGATGTCACCGACCGGCTGGCCCGCGAGGGCTTCGTCGCGCTGGCACCCGATCTGTACGGGGGCAGCGTCGCCCACAACGCCGACGAGGCGTACCGGATGATGCAGGAACTGCCGGTGGGGCGCGGGGTCGAACTGCTCTCCGGGGCGGTGGACCACCTCCTCGGCCGGCCCGAGGTCACCTCCGACACCGTGGGGGCGGTCGGCTTCTGCATGGGCGGCGGCTTTGTGCTGTATCTGGCCGCCGCCGATCCCCGGGTCAGCGCGGCGGTGCCCTTCTACGGCGTCATCCAGGGCGAGCTGCCGGACTTCTCGGGGCTGCGGGCGGACGTCCTGGGCCACTTCGGGGAGAACGACAACACCATTCCGCTGGACGGTCTGGAGCGGCTGCGGCGGGTCATGCGGGAGGAGTCCGGGGTGGAGCCGGATTTCCGGCTCCACCCCGCGGGTCATGCCTTCTTCAATGACGAGCGCCCGTCCTATCACGCGGAATCCGCGGCATCTGCCTGGCAGAGCACGCTGGGCTTCCTGCACCAGCGTCTGGACTGACGAAATCGGCTTACCCCAGGAAAGGGCCTTAAGGCTTCATGAAGCCTTAAGGCCCTTTTAAGGTCGGACCCGGAGAACCCGTCACCGTTCAATTCTCAACCACATTTCCCCGAAAAATTTCTGTCCGGCCCTGAGACGACTCCCGCATCCGCCCGTATGGCATGGCGGACAGCTCGAAAAGGAGTCGACATGACACGCAAAAGGACACTCAGCGGCAAGAAGAAGCTCGGCCTGCTGATTGGTTCGCTGGCGCTGGCAGGCACCGGCGCCGGGGTACTGGCCGCCACCAGCAACGCCAGCACCGAGGGCTCGGCACAGTCCTCGACGGCCTGCGCCGGACTGGAGCAGGCGCTGGCCAACAATCAGAAGTTCATCGCTGATCAGCAGGCCAATCCGGATGCGCAGTCACAGGCGCGGATAGCCAACCGGCAGGCCGTCATCGAGGAGATCAAGCGGAAGCAGCAGGCGTCGGGGTGCGCCGTCGACGAGGCCGCGGGCCAGGCGGAGGGGGCCGCGGGCCAGGACGAGGCGGCGGCCCCGGCCGGGGGCGGCGCCTCCGCATCGGCTTCCGCGTCGGCGGGGGCCTCGGACTCCGGCACCGGTGACGCCGGCGCCTCGGGCGAGGTCGTCTGCGCGGGGTCGACCGTCACCCTGTCCGGCGAGGGCGGGGCCCCGGCCGCCTCCAGCAATGAGTTCCCGGTCGGCACCAAGCTCAAGGTGACCAATCTCGACAACGACAAGTCGACAACCGTCTCGGTCACCTCGACCTCGGGCAGCTGCGCACTGCTCAACAACGCCGCCTTCGAGCAGGTCCGCGAGCCGGGCAAATTCCTGATCCGCAACGCGCGCATCGAACGCGTGGGCTGAACCGGCCACACCGGCCGCCGCGCGGCGGCCGGTGTGTCACGGGGGTGCACACCGGCCGTTCGGCGGACCGCCCTCACGCGGGCGCGAACCGGCGATCTGACCGCCATGTCCGACTGTGACCGGTATCGCAGGGTGAGTCCTCGGCACCTGGGTACCCGCTGACCATGAACAGAAATGAGCAGCCAATGCTCACTCCCGATCTGCCGCCGGTCGTCGACGTACCGGACCTGACCTTCTCCCCTCAGGGACGTCACTCCGACGAGTCGAGGCGCGCGGCGGAGCGGAACGGTGACCAGGAAACCCCCACCTCCGCCCGCACTCCCTCCCCCGACCGGCGCCGCCTGGCGGCGTGACGGACGGACCCTCAGCCCGCGACCGATCCCCTCGCGTCGCCGCCCCGACGGCCGGAGCCATCGGGATGATCTCGTGCACTCCCCGTGTTGACCATCGGCACGGGGAGACGCAAGGCGAGTTTTCGCACACGAGACTAGGGGACGGACATCATGCCGTTGCAGGGTGAGTACGAGCCGAGCCCGGAGAAGTTCGTACGCGATCAGGTCGAGTTGATCGAGAGCTCCGGTGGCACCGAGGGCACGACCATGCGGGGCATGCCCGTGGTCGTCCTGACGACGCTGGGTGTGAAGAGCGGGAAGATCCGCAAGACCCCGCTGATGCGAGTGGAGCACAACGGCACCTATGCCGTCGTCGCCTCGCTGGGCGGCTCCCCCAAGCATCCGGTCTGGTACCACAACATCGTGGCCGACCCGCGGGTCGAACTTCAGGACGGCCCGCTGCGGCAGGACATGATCGCGCGCGAGGTCACCGGCGAGGAGAAGGCCCGGTGGTGGGAGCGCGCCGTCGAGGCGTACCCGGACTACGCCGACTACCAGACGAAGACCGACCGCCAGATCCCGGTCTTCGTGCTGGAGGCGGCGGCCACAGCGCACTGACCCGCGGGTCCCGGCGCGTTCCGGCGCGCCGGGCGCCTGTGGATCACCGGGAGCCCCCGTGTGATCGACGTCAAAGCATGCCTGTTTGATGGATCGGGTAGCCGGGAGCCGACCCGGGATCCGTACCCAAGGAAGTGCGCCACATGAACACGACAGACACCTCAGACTTCGTGCCCATCTACGACAGCCTCGTGGCGGAGCACGGCGACGTCCCCGCGGAGGCCCGGGAGGCGGCCGAGGAAATCCAGCGCGAGGCTGCCGAGGCCCTGGACTGGAGCAAGGTGCGCGGCGGCGGCTGACGCACTCCGGCCCCGCCTCCCGGGGCCGCCGCATCCGGCTCCGTGAGCGGCCCTCCGTCATCTGCCCGGAAGGCCGCTCGACACCCCTCACCTTCGATAAGCTGCCGATGACGCACTGTGCTTGATGGCGTCGACACTTATCTCATGAGGGGAAACAGTTGACTACAGGGGTCGAGACTTTCGAGTTTCAGGTCGAGGCACGACAGCTTCTGCAGTTGATGATCCATTCGATCTACTCGAACAAGGACGTCTTTCTGCGCGAGCTCATCTCCAACGCTTCCGACGCGCTGGACAGACTGCGCCTTGAATCGCTCCGCGACGAGAGCCTTCAGGCGGACACCTCTGATCTCCACATCGCCATCGAGATCGACCAGGAGTCGCGCACGCTGACCGTCCGCGACAACGGCATCGGCATGTCGCATCAGGGGGTCGTGGAGCTCATCGGCACGATCGCGAACTCCGGCACCGCGAAATTCCTCAAGGAGCTGCGGGAGTCGAAGGACGCGGCCGCTTCCGCGGATCTCATCGGGCAGTTCGGAGTGGGCTTCTACTCCAGCTTCATGGTGGCCGACGAGGTGACCATGGAGACCCGGCACGCCGGGGAGAGCCAGGGCACCCGCTGGGTCTCCAGCGGCGAGGGCACCTACACGATCGAGCCGGTCGACGACGCCCCCCAGGGCACCTCCGTGACGCTGAAGCTCAAGGCGGAGGACACCGAGGACCACCTCTACGACTACGCCTCGCCCTGGAAGATCCGGGAAATCGTCAAGCAGCACTCGGACTTCATCACCTGGCCGATCAGGATGGCCCCTGCCCAGGCCCCGGCCGGCACGGACGAGGCGGAGCAGGCGGAGGAGGGCGACGAGAAGGCGCCCGAGCTCGAGACCGTCAACTCGATGAAGGCGCTGTGGGCCCGTCCCAAGGACGAGGTCACCGACGAGGAATACCACGAGTTCTACAAGCACATCAGCCATGACTGGGTCGATCCGCTCGAGACCATCCGCATGCAGGCGGAGGGCACCTTCGAATACCAGTCGCTGCTGTTCATTCCGGCCCGGGCACCGCAGGACCTGTATATGCAGGACCGCAAGCGGGGTGTGCAGCTCTACGTGAAGCGCGTCTTCATCATGGACGACTGCGAAGCGCTGATGCCGGAATACCTCCGCTTCGTCAAGGGCGTGGTGGACGCCGCGGACCTCTCGCTGAACGTCTCGCGGGAAACCCTTCAGCAGGACCGCCAGATTCAGCTGATGCGGCGCCGCCTGGTGAAGAAGGTGCTCTCGACGGTGAAGGACATCATGTCCTCCGACGCGGAGCGCTACGCGACCTTCTGGAAGGAATTCGGCCGCGTTCTCAAGGAGGGTCTCCTCAGCGATCTGGAGAACCGCGAGGCGATCCTCGAGGTGTGTTCGTTCGCCTCGACCCAGGACGCCGAGCAGCCGACCACGCTGCGCGGTTATGCCGAGCGCATGAAGGACGGGCAGGAGCACATCTACTACATGACCGGCGAGTCCCGGTCGATCGTGGAGAGCTCGCCCCATATGGAGGCGTTCCGGGACAAGGGCTTCGAGGTGCTCCTCCTCACCGACCCCATCGACGAGCTGTGGGTCGACGCCGTGCCGGAGTTCGACGGCAAGCAGCTCCGTTCCATCGCCAAGGGGCAGGTCGACCTCGACTCGAAGGACGAGAAGGACGAGGAGGCGGAGGCCGAGCGGGAGCAGCGGCAAAAGGACTTCGCCGAGCTGCTCTCCTGGATGACGTCGACGCTGAGCGAGCAGGTCAAGGAGGTGCGGCTGTCCTCGCGGCTGACCACCTCCCCGGCCTGCATCGTCGGGGACACCTTCGATGTCACTCCGGCCCTGGAGAACATCTACCGTTCGATGGGCCAGAACCTGCCCCAGATCAAGCGCATCCTGGAGCTGAACCCCACCCATCCGCTGGTCAGCGGGTTGCGCAAGGCCCACGCCGAGCGCAAGGACGACAGCGGTCTCGGGGAGACGGCCGAGCTGCTCTACAGCATGGCGCTGCTCGCCGAGGGCGGTGAGCTGAGCGATCCGTCGCGCTTCATCAAGCTGGTGGCGGAGCGGGTGCAGCAGACGCTGTAGCCACGCCTTGGCGTGCGGCGGGGCGGTCCCACTCGGGCCCGCCCCGCTTCGCGTCGGTCACCGTCCGGGACAGGCCGCCGCGGAGGCGTCGATCAGCTGCCGCAGCGCGCCGTGGTAGACCTCGTGGTCGGTCAGCGCGTCCACGACCACGTTCAGGTTTCCGGTGAGGGCCGGGAAGTCCTCGGGGTCCAGCGCGGCGAGCGCGGTACGCGCGGCCGTGCGCACCCGCTTCGCGTCGCGGTGGTCGACGAAGGCCACGGCGCCGAGGGTGAGCAGATACAGCCGCCGGTAGACCCGGATCGCCACCTCGGGGGCCATTCCGGCGGCGATGCTGTGCGCCAGCTGCGGCTCCACGAGGCGGCTCAGCAGATGCGGCCCCCACCAGGCGCGGCCCGACCGCAGCGCCACAAGACCGGGGTGCTCGATCAACACCTCGTAGAACGCGGCGAAGCGGGCCTCGGTGGCGGTGGCCCAGTCCTGGTCCTGCCCCACCAGCGGCATCCGCGCGGCCAGCCGGTCCGCGCACGCGATCACCAGACCGTCGAAGTCACCGCAGCGGCGGAAGACCGTGGCATGGGAGACCCCCAGCAGCTGCGCCACCCTGCGGAAGCTCAGCGCCTCGGGCCCCTCGTCGTCGACGACGGTCAGGGCGGCCTCGGCGATGGCCTCCAGGGTGGGCTGGTCGGCTCGGTCCTTGTTTCGCACACCCCGAGCGTACCAGTGGTTGTTACACTGTTTCAGTGACTGTTTCCATTGAGGACGTAACTGCCGCGGCCCAGCGGGTCGCGGGACATATCCGGCCCGTGGCGCTCGCACCGGTGGAGCAAGGGGCGTGGGGTGCGGCCGAGGGATGGCTGGCCCTGGAGTTCCTCCAGTACACCGGCACCTTCAAGGCGCGGGGCGCGTTCAACTTCATCAGGGCCCACCGGGAGGCGGGCACCCTGCCGGACGCGGGTGCCGTCATCGCCTCGGGCGGAAACGCCGGGCTGGCGTGCGCCTGGGCGGCTGCCCAGCACTCCGTGCCCGCCACCGTGTTCGTGCCCGAGACCGCGCCGGTGGTGAAGGTGGACCGGCTGCGCCGGCTCGGCGCCGCGGTCCATCAGATCGGCACCGAGTACGCCGACGCGCGGGACGCCGCCCAGAAGCACGCCGCCGAGACCGGTGCCCTGCTGTCGCACGCGTACGACCATCCGCTGATCGCCGCCGGGGCGGGCACCGTGATGGAGGAGATCCTCCAGGCCCGGCCCGATCTGGACACCGTGGTGGTGGCGGTCGGGGGCGGCGGGCTGTTCACCGGGGTCGCGGTGTCCGCCCTGGAGCGCGGAGTGCGAGTCGTCGCGGTGGAGCCGTACGGCTGCCGGGCCCTGAACGCCGCGCTGGAGGCCGGTGCGGTGGTCGACGTCCCGGTGGACTCGGTGGCGGCGGACTCGCTCGGGGCCCGCCATGTGTCCTCGGCCGCGCTGGAGTGGGCCCGCAAGGACGGGGTGCGGTCGGTCCTGGTGTACGACGAGGCGATCGTCTCCGCGCGGCAGGCGCTGTGGGACGACCGCAGGATCGCGGTCGAGCACGCGGCGGCCGCGGCGCTGTCGGCCCTGACCTCAGGCGCGTACCGGCCGCGGCCCGGGGAGAAGGTCGCCGTGCTCCTCTGCGGCGCCAACACCGACCCCGCGGATCTCACCCACGGCCGCTGAGCGGTGTCCGGCGGTACGCGTACGCCTGCGGCGGGCTGCTCTCCTACCCGCCCCTTCCCTCAACTGGGGCTCCGCCCCAGACCCCGCTCCTCAAACTCCCCCAGCTACCGCTGGGAGGTGCCCCCTGGAGAGGCTGGAAGGCGGGGCTCCGCCCCGGGCCCCGGGGTCCAGGGGCGAAGCCCCTGCCACGCGGCGGAGCCGCATATCGGTGCTGCGGGAAGGGGCGGGGAGGGGGAAGCCCCGTACGATCGGCTACGCGCCGTCGTACGCCGCCTGAAGCGCGGCGATGTCGAGCTTGCCCATCTTCATCATCGCCTCGGTGGCCCGCTTGGCCTTCCCCGGGTCCGCGTCGGCGATCATGTCGATCAGGACGGTGGGGACGATCTGCCAGGACACCCCGAACTTGTCCTTCACCCAGCCGCAGGGGCCCTCCTCGCCGCCCTCGGAGAGCTTGCTCCAGTAGTAGTCCACCTCGTCCTGGTCCGCGCAGTGGACCTGGAAGGAGATGGCCTCGCTGAAGGTGAACTGCGGCCCGCCGTTGAGCCCCACGAACTTCTGCCCGTTGGCCTCGAACTCGACGGTCAGCACGCTCCCCGCGGGGCCACCGGGCTCGACCCCGGTGTAGTGGGTGATCCGTCCGAGCCTGGAGTTCTTGAAGATCGAGATGTAGTGCTGCGCCGCCTCTTCGGCTCGGCCGTCGAACCACAGGCACGTGGTGAATCCGTCGCTGGCCATCAGTACCTCCTGCGTTGGGGAGCGTTCACCCCTACAGACCGCTCCCCCGCCGGGAACTCATCGGTCCTCGGCCGATCCGTTTTCCGTGAGGTAGTGGTGCAGCCGGCAGGAGCCCTCGAGCATCGCCGTGGCCCGCTGGGCGAGCCCCTCCTGACGTCGGGCGATGACCGTGCGCAGGGCCTCGCTGCTCCCCGTGCGGCGCAGACCGTCGAGGACGGGCCGGATCTGGGGCAGCGGATAGCGGACCTGGCGCAGCAGGTCGATCATCCGGGCGTCCCGGACGTCGGACGGCCCGTAGACGCGGTAGCCGGTGCTCCGGTCGCGCCGAGGGCGCAGCAGACCGGCGGACTCCCACACCCGCAGGGCCGAGGTGCGCAGCCCCAGACGGGCGGCCACCTCGCCGATGCGCAGCGGCCCGGAGCGTGACGGCGCCGACGCGTCCGGAGTCTGCTCGGCGACCACTTCGAGCGCCTTCCCCGCCGCCTCGAGGGAGAGCCGCTGGTCATGGAGCGCCGCATGACCGGCGTTGACCAGGGTGAGCGCCAGGGCGACGTCCTCGTCGTGGACCGCCCGCATGACCTCGCGGGCGGTCTCGGCGCCGTATCCCGGCATCAGGGCCCGGTAGGTCACCAGGGCTCTGCGGTGCCGGTCGTCGAGTCTGCGGTATCCGGCGGGGGTGCGGGCGGCCGGGGGCAGGATGCCCGCGTCGACGTAGTTGCGGATCTGCTGGGTGGAGACACCCGCCATACGGGCCAGGTCGACGGGGCGCAGCGCGGCGTCCGTACGGCTCACGGTTCGTCACTTTCGCATCGAGGATTCACGGGCGAGTTGAGGGTTGACGCCCACGATATCGCGGTGCCTCCGGCGGGGTTGGGCGGAAAGCCGATAAAAGTCTCAACATGCACTTCAATGAAACACTTGAAGGCATGGATGTCAGCGAAATCAAGGTCCGTGGCGCCAGGGAAAACAACCTCCAGGGCGTGAGTGTGAACATTCCCAAGCAGCGGCTCACGGTCTTCACCGGTGTCTCCGGATCCGGTAAGTCCTCGCTCGTCTTCGACACCATCGCCGCGGAGTCGAGGCGGCTCATCAATGAGACCTATACGGCGTTCGTCCAGAACTTCATGCCGACGCCCGGCCGGCCGGACGTCGACTCGCTGCGGAATCTGAGTGCGGCGATCATCGTGGACCAGGAGCCGATGGGCGCCAACTCCCGTTCCACCGTGGGCACCGCCACCGATGCCCACACCCTGCTGCGGATCCTGTTCAGCCGGATCGGCAGCCCGTACGTCGGCCCTCCCCTCGCCTTCAGCTTCAACACCGCCGAGGGCATGTGTCCGGGGTGCGAGGGGCTCGGCCGGGTCACCGACATCGACATCGGCCAACTCGTCGACAGGGAGAAGTCGTTGAAGGAGGGGGCGATCACCGTCCCCGGATTCGAGGTGGACAGCTGGCACTGGCAGGTTATGGCGGCCTCCGGCCTTTTCGACCCCGATACCAGGCTCCGGGACTACACCCCGGACCAGTGGGAGGACTTCCTCCACAAACCGGCCACCAAGATCAAGGTGGGGAAGAACAACCTCACCTACGAGGGGCTGGTGACCAAGGTCCGCCGGCAGTACCTGGCGAAGGACCGGGAGACGATGCAGGCGCGCATGCGCGCCTTCGCCGACCGGGCCATGACCCTGGCCGAGTGCCCCGAGTGTGAGGGCGCCCGGCTGTGCGAGGCCGTCCGGTCCTGCCGGATCGACGGCCGCTCGATCGCGGACTGCTCGGCCCTCCAGATCAGCGATCTGGCGGAGTTCGTACGCGGGATCCGGGACGATTCCGTCGGGCCGGTGCTGGAGAGCCTGCGCGCGCTCCTCGACTCCCTGGTCGAGATCGGCCTGGGGTATCTGAGCCTGGACCGGGAGTCCGGCACCCTGTCCGGCGGCGAGGCCCAGCGGGTGCGGATGGTCCGGCATCTGGGCTCCAGCCTGACCGATGTCACCTATGTCTTCGACGAGCCCACGGTGGGCCTGCATCCGCATGACATCGAGCGCATGAACCGGCTGCTGCTCCAACTGCGGGACAAGGGCAACACCGTGCTGGTCGTGGAGCACAAACCGGAGACCATCCGGATCGCCGACCATGTGGTGGACCTGGGGCCCGGCGCCGGGGTGGCGGGCGGGCGGATCTGCTACCAGGGCGACCTGGCGGGCCTGCGCGCCTCCGACACCCTGACCGGGCGCTATCTGGACCACCGGGTGCGGCTGCGGGAGAAGGTGCGGCAGGCCACCGGGCAACTGCCGGTCCGGGGCGCCCGGCTGCACAATCTGCGGGATGTGAGCGTGGACATCCCGCTCGGTGTGCTCACCGTCGTCACCGGTGTCGCCGGATCGGGCAAGAGCTCCCTGATCCATGGGTCGCTGTCCGGGCGGGAGGAGGTGATCGTCGCGGACCAGTCGGCGATCCGTGGCTCCCGCCGCAGCAACCCGGCCACCTATACGGGGCTCCTCGATCCGATCCGGACGGCGTTCGCCAAGGCCAACCGGGTCAAACCGGGGCTGTTCAGCGCCAATTCGGAGGGCGCCTGCCCGCGGTGCAAGGGCATCGGGCTGATCTACACCGACCTCGCCATGATGGCCGAGGTGGCCTCGGTGTGCGAGGACTGCGAGGGGAGGCGGTTCCGGCCCGAGGTGCTGACGTACCGGCTGCGCGGGCGGAACATCAGCGATGTCCTGGGCATGTCGGTGGCCGAGGCGCTGGCGTTCTTCACCACCGGGCAGGCCCGGGTGATCCTGGACCGGCTGGCCGCGGTGGGGCTGGGCTATCTGGCCCTGGGCCAGCCGCTCACCACGCTCTCCGGGGGTGAGCGCCAGCGGCTGAAGCTGGCCATCAACATGGCGCGGAGCGGCACGACGTACGTCCTGGACGAGCCGACCACCGGACTGCACCTCGCCGATGTGGACCAGTTGCTCGCCCTGCTCGACCGGCTTGTCGACACGGGCAACACGGTCGTCGTCATCGAGCACCACCAGGCCGTGATGGCCCATGCGGACTGGATCGTCGACATGGGCCCGGGGGCGGGCCACGACGGCGGTCAGGTGGTGTTCACCGGGACCCCCGCCGACCTCGTGGACACCGGTGGCTCGCTCACCGCCGTCCACCTGCGCGACTACGTCAAGCGGACGTGAGCCCCCCGCCCTGGTGGTCCCGTCCCGTCGGCGGGACCACCAGGGCGGCACGGCGCGTCAGGGCGCGGGCGGGGGTGCGGGAGCGCCCGCGGGCGGCGGGATCTTGGCGTAGGCGGCCGTGGTGGCGCCCGTCTCGGCGGGCGCCACCACGCTCTCGCGCGGCATCAGGGCGTCACGCGCCGCGCCCGGGTCCCAGCCGGTGTCGACCACCCGCTTCTGCACCAGGATCGCCGCCCCGAGGACCGCGAGGCCGAGCAGCACGATGACCACGAGCCCGGCGGCGCCACCGGCCTTGCCCGCGTTGCCGATGAGCGCGCCGAACCAGCCGAAGTCGGCGTCGCCGAAGGTGGTGTTCTGGTCGCCGAACGCGCCGAGCACCTTGAGCAGCAGGGCGGGGAGGAAGGTGATGAGCAGCCCGTTGAGGAACGCCCCCACGACCGCGCCGCGCCGACCGCCGGTCGCGTTGCCGTAGACCCCGGCCGCGCCGCCGGTGAAGAAGTGCGGCACCAGACCGGGCAGCACCAGGGCGAGGCCGAAGGCCGGGTTGAAGATCCAGGTGAGCAGGGCCAGGCCGATCAGCCCGCCGGTGAAGCTGGAGATGAACCCGATCAGCACCGCGTTCTGCGCATACGGGAAGACGATGGGCGCGTCGAGCGCGGGCAGGGCGCCGGGGACGACCTTCCGCGCGATCCCCTGGAAGGCGGGGACCAGCTCGCCGAGGATCGTACGGACGCCGAAGAGGATCACCGCGACCGCGATGCCGAACTGGAGCCCCTGCATCACGGACTGCATCAGGTAGTTGCCGGTACCGGTGGCCACGGCGCCACCGGTGCCCGTGGCGAACGCCTTGAAGGCGGCCTTCTGCCCCTCCTTGATGAGCAGGAGGACCGCCATGACCAGGTAGATCAGCAGCATCGACAGGGCGGTGGCCACCATCGAGTCGCGCAGGAAGCGCAGCCCCTCGGGGAGCTTCATCTCCTCGGTGGAGCGGCTGCGCTTGCCGACCACCTTTCCGGCCGCGCCCGCCACGATGTACCCGGCCGTGCCGAAGTGGCCGATGGCCACGGTGTCGCTGCCGGTGACGCGCTTGGTCCAGGGGTGGGCGAAGGCGGGCATCGCGACCAGCATGATGCCCAGCAGCACACCGCCGACGGCCACCACGACGATGGTCGAGCGGCCGCCGTTGGCCAGGACCACGGTCAGCAGCGTGGCCATGAAGAGCATGTGGTGCCCGGTCAGAAAGACATAGCGGAGCGGGGTGAACCGGGCCAGCAGCAGGCTGACCACGAAGCCCAGGATCATCAGCCAGGCGACCCGTGAACCGAACTGGTCCTGGGCGATGCCGACGATGGCCTCGTTGGTGGGGATGACGCCGTGGGCGCCGGTGACGCCCTGGATCATGGTGCCCAGCGGGGCGAGGGAGTCGGTGACCAGCCCCGCTCCCGCGCCGATCAGCAGAAAGCCGAGGGTCGCCTTGATGGCGCCGCCGATGATCTGCCCGGTGCTCTTCTTCATCGCGATGAGTCCGACGGCGGTGATGATGCCGATCAGATACGCGGGCTCGCTCAGAATCTCATTGACGAGAAACGTGGCAAGGGTGACAAACCAGCCCATGGTGCTTCCTCAGTCCCCGTCGTTCAGACGTCGTACGTGTCCCGGAGCACCGCGTCCACCTCGGCGGTGCTGGTGAAGTCCTGGACGACCTTCACCGGCCGTCCCACATCGCCCAGGGTCCTGGCGATCTCACGGGAGGTCAGCAGGGCCACGGCCTCGGATGCCTTGCCCTTCGCGGAGATGGTGTCGGTGGCCTCCACGGTGACGAACCTCGACCAGCCCCAGCGGTCCAGCACCTGCTCCAGGGTGTTCTTGAGGAACAGGCTGGTGCCGACGCCGTTGCCGCAGACGGTGAGGATCTTGTGCAGCGAACCCGCCCGGGGCTCGGGGGCGGCGGACGGCTCGGACGGCTCCGGCCCGGAGCCGTCCTCCGGCCGCTCCCCGGCCAGTACGGCGTGCAGCGCCTCCGGGGTGGGCGCGGCAGCGAGGGCGGCCGCCGTGTCGGGGTCGCCAAGGAGCCGTGCCAGGCTCGCCATCGCGGAGGTGTGCGCCGCGGAGTCCTGGGCGGCCAGGGCGACGACGAGGGTGACGGGGTCGTTGGACTCATGCCCGAATTCCACGGGCCCGGCGAGCCGGACCCAGGACATCCCGGTGGACAGCACCGCCGGGGACGGCCGGGAGTGGGCGAAGGCCACACCCGGCGCGATGACGATGTACGGCCCGTTCTCCTCGACGTTGGCGACCATCTCGCGGGTGTACTCGTCGGTGGTGGCTCCCGTGTCCACCATCAGACGGCCGGCGGCACCTATCGCCTCACGCCAGTCGGCCGCCCGTACGTCGAGCCGGACGGCCTCGACGGGGAGCAGGTCTTTCAGATCTTCCATGCAGGTCATCATGGCTGACATGGCTCTGTCACACAGCCCCCGGGGGCGGAAGCGGAGCGGCAGCCTCCGCAGTGTCCGGCAAGCATACGAAGACGAGAACCGCGAGCGCCTCGCACCCCCCGGCGGCCACCAGGGCGCCGGGCAGTGACCAGGTGGCGAGCGGACCGGCGAGGGCCGCGCCCAGGGCGAAGCCGGTGATCTTCAGACTGGCGCCGGTGGTGAAGACCTGGCCGCGCAGCCGCTCGGGCGCCTCCCGGTGGCGGATCGCGAACAGGGCCGTGAGCTGGGGGCCCTCGGCGGCGCCGGTGAGCAGCACGGCGGCGATCAGCGCGGCCGGGTGGCCGGTGGCCGCGAGCAGGGGCGCGAGGACGAGCAGCAGGGCGCCGCCGAGGAGCACGGTGTCCGGGCCCGGCGGGCGGGGGCGGCGGGAGAGGACCGCGTTGGCCACGAGGGCCGACGCGGCGGTGGCGGACAGCAGCAGGGCGCCGTGGTCGGCGCCGCCGAGCACGGCCGCGCCGAGCGGCGGCCAGCAGGTGAGCAGCGCGCCCTGGCCGACGCAGGAGACGACGGAGGTGGCGGTGGCCCGGGCCAGGGGCCGGTGGTGGGCGATGAAGCGCAGCCCGGCGGTGAGATCGGCGACGACCGACGTGGCCGGCGGCTCGACCGGCGCGGACCGAGCGGGCGCGGGGAGCGCCCAGGCGGCGGGCAGCGCGAGGCCGATCAGCGCGATGGACACCACCACGGCGGCCGGTGCTCCGGCCGCCCCCGCGACGGCCCCGGCGAGTGCGGGCCCCACCAGCGCGGCGAGGCTGAACGTCATCGCGTCGAGCGCGGTGGCGCGAGGGAGGCCCGGCGGCGGTGCCACCCGGGGCAGTTGGGAGGTCCATCCGCCGGACAGGGCCGGTCCCAGCAGACCCGCGCCCACCGCGAGGAGAACCGTGAGGGCGAACGGCACCCGTCCCAGGCCCATGACGATCGCGGCCAGCCCCGCCGCGTAGAGGGCGAGTGCCACGGCCAGGAGCCGGCCCGGCCGGGCCGAGCGGTCGAGCAGCACCCCGAAGAGGGGTCCGCCGACCGCCGCCGCGGCCATGATGCCCGCCAGCAGCGCCGGGCCCGAGGAGGGCGAACCGGTGAGCACCGGCCCGGCCAGCAGCAGCGCGGGGCCGGACATCTCGTCCCCCGCGCGGGCGGCGGCCGCCCCGCCCAGATAGCACCCCAACGCGTAACGCCCCGCCATGCGGAGCACGTTACGCACCTAACGCAAAACCTCACCAGGTGCGTTACATTGACGTCATGTCACCGCCCTCGAACGACGACTGGTCCACCCGGCACTCGGTACGGGCCACCGCCCGGCGCACCGCCGCCCTCGTCAACGCCCTTACCGCGGAGCCGGCCCCGGACCCCGCCGCGATCGCCGGGCTGCTGCTCGATCACGGTGAGTCCGGCCCGCTCGAGCTCACCGCCGACGATGTCGCGGGGATGCGCACCGCCGCACTGCGGCTGCGCGAGGTGTTCGCCGCGGGCCATGTCGACGAGGCCGCCGGGGTGCTGAACCGGCTGCTGCGGGAGGGCACGGGCCCGCTCCGGCTCAGCTCGCACGACGGCCGCTCGCCCTGGCATCCCCACCTGGACAGCGACGACGAGGCGCCGTGGGGCGAGTGGTTGCTCGCCTCGTCGTGCATGGCGCTGACCGTGCTGCTCTGGGAGGGTCAACGCCCGCCCGGCGGTCTGTGCTCCTCCCCGAGCTGCGGCGATGTCTTCCTCACGGTGGGCAGCGGACCGGAGCGCCGCTACTGCTCACGCCGGTGCGCGACCCGCGAGCGGGTGGCCGCCCACCGGCGCGCCAAGGCCGGGGCCGGATCCCGAACGCCGTAGCCCGAGTTCCGTAGCCCGAACCCCGTAGCCCGAACTCCGTGCGGGGACGCACGCGTCAGCCGGTGTGCACCGCGTAGGACGAGTCCCCCCGCGCCGGGTCCTGGACATGCCGGGCCCGCCGTCCGTGGCCTCCGAACCGGGAGCCGAGCCAGCCGAGCAGAAACCCGGCGGGAATGGTGATCAGACCCGGATTGCGGAGCGGGAACCAGTGGAAGTCGCGCTCGGGGAAGACCGAGAGCGGGTTGCCGGAGATCGCCGGGGAGAAGGCCATGGCCACGGCGGTGAGCAGAAGCCCCCCGTACAGCGCCCAGCGCAGTCCGTTCACCGTGAAGCCGCGCCACAGGGTGCCGTAGAGCACGACGGGCAGCAGGGCCGAGGCGGCGGCCGCGAAGGTGAAGGAGATCAGGACCTGCCGGTTCCAGTGCTGGGTGACGATGGCGAGGACGACGGCCACGACGCCGACGACCACGATGGCCGTACGGGCCGCGGCCAGCTCCCGGTTCGCCGAGAGCCCGCCCTTGAAGACGACCTTGGCCAGGACGTCATGGGCGAGGGAGGCCGCGGCGGCCAGGGTGAGTCCGGCGACCGCCGCGAGAGTGGTGGCGACGACCGCGCAGGCCACGACGGAGAAGAGCAGGCTCTGGTCGGCCTCCTGCGCCGACGGGTCCAGGGCGAGGGTCAGCAGCAGCAGCGAGTCGCTGCCGGTGGGGTCGGAGGCGCGCAGGACGCGCGCGCCGACGACGGCGGTGGCTCCGGCGCCCACGATCACGATCAGCCCGAGGATGGTGGTGACCGCGCCCACCGCCCAGGTGGTGGCGGCGCGGGCGGCCCGCATGCCGCGGATCGGATGGAGCCGCATGGTGAGGTGGGGCATGCAGGCCGCGCCGAGGGCGAGGGTGAGCTGCACGCTGATGACGTCCATGCGGCCGCTGAGGGAGTCCCCGTACTGGCGGCCGGACTGCCAGAAGCCGTCGCCGTAGCCGCTGGCGTCGGCCGCGGCGTCGAAGAGGGTGGCCGGGTTCCAGGAGAAGCGCTTCAGCACCAGACAGGCGAGCAGGACGAACGCGGCGAGCAGCAGCACCGTCTTGAGGATCTGGACGAATCCGGTGCCTTTCATCCCGCCGAGGGCGGCGTAGCAGACCATGAGCGAGCCGATGAAGATGGTACAGCCGGTGACCGCGCCGCTTCCCGGGATGCCGAGCAGCAGGGCCAGCATGGCGCCCGCGCCGTTGAGCTGGACCAGCAGCAGCGGCATGACGACCACCAGCACCACGACGGCGGTGCCGATGCGGGCGGGGCGTTCGCTCAGCCGCTCGGAGAGGACGTCGCCGAGGGTGAACCGCCCCCGTCCGCACAGCGGTCCGGAGAGGACCAGCATGAACATCAGGATGGAGAGCACGGTCGAGGTGGCGATGAGCACACCGTCGAACCCGGCCAGGGCGATGGTGCCAGTGGTGCTGAGCACGGTGGCGGCGGAGATGTAGTCGCCCGCGATGGCCAGGCCGTTCTGCATCGGGCTGAGCGCGCCGGTGCCCAGGTAGAACTCGGTGGGGTCGTCGTTGCCGGTGGCCGCGAGGATGCACAGCAGGAACGAGACGGCCATGAAGCCCGCGAAGAGCACGAACGCGAGCGTTCTGGGGTCGAGAAAGCTCACCGCTCCCCCTCCCCCGCGGTGCCGGCCCGGCGGTGGGCCCGGGCCAGGACGGTGAGCAGCACCGCCGCGTCCAGGCCGATCAGCATGGCGCCCACGGTGAACCCGCCCCCCGCGCCGAGGTTGACGACGCCTTCGGCGGCGCAGTTGACCACCACGGCGGCCACATGACAGGTGAGCGCGGTACAGGCCGCCCGCGCCGACCAGGGCCACGGCCGCTGCCACGGTGAGCGCCGTGTCGGCGGGGGCGGCGCCGCGGAGCGGGGCGGGAAGGTCGCGGTGCGGGGCGCGGTGCGGGACGGGACGGACGGGACGGACGGGAACGGACCCCAGGGGCGGTCGTGGTCGGACATGTCGCGGCTCCTTGTGCGGGTTCCGTCCCGGGTCACCGGGACGGAAACGCCACGACAGCAGGTCAGAAAGGTCGCGTACAGCCCAACCCGCGGACCGTGTGACGGCCGCACATGGTCGGCGCGGAGCCGTTGTGCACGCCCACATCGGCTCAGGCAGACGGGTGGTTCTCAGGGCGTCAGCAGCCGGTGCGCGGACAGCGCGAGCGACAACTCCATGACCTCGCGCGGGTGGTCCAGCGAACGCCCGGTCAACTGCTCGTAACGGCGGAGCCGGTTGAGCACCGTGTTGCGGTGGCAGAACAGCAGCCCGCCCGCGCGGCGCGCCGATCCCCCGGCCTCCAGCCAGGCGGCCAGCGTCGTCAGCAGCATCTCCCGGTCGGCGGACTCCAACGCCAGGACCGGTCCGAGCATCCGGTCGGCGAGCGCGGTGCCGAGGTCCGGGGAGGACACCACCAGCGCCTCCGGATAGCGCTCCTCCAGCAGCGCCGCGGTCCCGGCGGCCGGGCGGGTACGCAACGCCGTATCGGCGAGTCTGCGCGCCGTGTTGATCGCGGCGAGGCCGGTCACGGCGGGGCTGACCCCGGCCCGTGCGCCGGGCGGCACCTCCAGCCCGCGGACCAGCCGCTCCGCGCCGCTGCCGCTGCCGCCGTCGCCGTCGCCGAGCAGCACGATGGCGTGGGCGGTGCCCTCCGCCGTGTGCCAGACCGTACGGAGTCCGTCGCCCACCTTGACGGAGTGCGGCGTCCGGCACGGTGCGTCGGCGTCCTCCAGCGCCACGACCGCGTAACGCCCCTGCTCGGGCAGGCCGAGGACCTGCTCCGCCTCGGGGAAGTCGCTCACCCGCGCGGTGCCGTCGAGCAGGGCCGCGACGATGATCCGGTAGCGGTTCTCCCGGTGCCAGGAGAGCTGCCGCTCGACCTCCTGGTACGCCGTGGCGACGAGGGTGCAGTGCTCGTCGACGAAGTTCCACACATCGGCGGCGACATGGACCAGCGACTGGGCGCCGAGCGGGTCCTCCTTCGATGCGGTCTCCAGGAGGTGCTCCCAGACGACGGTGCAGCCGATGCGGTACGCGTGCAGCAGCGCGTCCAGCGGAAAGCCCTGGGCGGCGCGGTCGGTGCCGATCCGCCAGGCGCAGGACCGGGCCGATTCGCGCGTCTCCTTGGGGTGCACCAGCGAGCGCACATTGTGGCTGAGCGAGTCGTGGACCTCCCGCCACACCTCGTGCGGGTCCACGGCGGCGGAACGGTAGGCGGGCTCCCGCTCCTTCATCAGCGCGACGATACGGTCCGTCAGCCGTGGCACCTCCTCGATGAGCACCCGGGCGGTGCGGTGCAGCAGCGCCACGGTCTCGGCGTCGGCCCGCGACCGGATCGGCGGACGGGCGGCGGGCATCCGGGGCGGCGTCCGGACCCGGTCGGCGGACAGGCGGGGGGCGCGACCCATGGCGGGGACGGAAGCGCGGGAGCCGGTGACTGGGTGCATGGACGTTCCTCCACCTGTGACGGGCAATGCGCAGCTCAACGCGGCAGCGTGAGGCCACGGCCAGGTTTGATACCAGAGCCTGCATGGCTATTGCACCATTGGCATACCGGTGGGTCGGTGCCTTCCGTGAATTCTTCCGCGCGCCCGCCCGACGACGGCCCGAAGCCGCAGCGCGGAGTGGGTCGCGGCGCGGACCGGCGCCGGGGGCCGCCGAACCCCGAGCGCCCGGCGCAGCCCGTCGTCCAGAAGGCTGTCGGCGGCGCTGCCCGCGAGCGGGCCGAGCACACCCGGTACGCGCCCGGCGAGCAGGTCCCGAGTGGCTCCCCACAGGGCATGGGCCTCGGGGGTGAAGGTGAAGTGGGCCCGCTCGAAGTCCTCCATCCACACCTCGAACTCCCGCCGGTCCGGCGGGACGTCCGGAATGCCCATGCGCTCGGCGAGGGCGAGATAGAGGGTGTGGGACGCGTCCCGTTCAGTGTCGGTGGGTGCCCGCCAGGCGTAGGCGGCGCACCAGCGCATCGGGGCGAGGTCGAAACAGGCCAGCACATAGCGGTAGGCGTCATCGCTGATGTCCCAGGGGGCGTGCAGACGCTTCAGCGCGGCGACGGTCCGCTCGCCCTCCTCGCCGTCCAGCCCGTGGCGGAACATCCCGTACATCAGCTCGCCGGTCGCCTTGGCGCGGGCCCGGGTGTGCCGGGTCATCCGGCCGGTGGCGGTGAGCACCCGGGCGATCTCCGGTACCGCGAAGGTGCGGCAGAACCCCAGGTTGAGCCCCATCTTCAGATCCTGGGCGAAGGTGTCGAACGCCACCCGGCGGTAGATCTCCTCGGCCTGCCGCAGCGCGGGGTGCGAGGGCGTCATCAGCCCGCCTCGAGGGAGCGCTGGGGATGGTCGTCGACTGCGGACATGGGGCCACCGTACTGGCGGTCGCGGGATATGCTGTCGATCACTTGAATCTTCGGGGGGAGAGTTCCGCATGCTCGATCGTCTGGCGGTCCATGAGCTGATCCACCGCTGGTGGTTCGCCTTCGACGAGGGGCAGTTCGACGTCTGGCCCGAGCTGCTGACCGAGGACGTCCACATCACCTCCCGCTCGGACACCGGCAGCTCCCCGTACGAGGAGTTCATCGCCTCCGACAACCGGGGCCGCGAGCAGGTGATCGCCTGGCAGCGGCAGCACCGCGAGGCGGCCGGCTATCCGCTGCGCCACAACGCCTCGAACATCCACATCGAGCGGGTCGACGGCGATGACATCTCGGTGGTGTCCTACATGTACGCCACCAACATCACCGACGGTCAGGTGACCCCGATCGCCGGCGGTGTGGTCCGCTGCGTGGTCCGCTCCGACGGCGCCGCCTACCGCCTCGCGGAGCTCCACATCGTGCTGGACACCCACGCGGTGGCCTTCACCGAGCGCCAGGTGTAGCGCGCAGATCCGTTCCGGCGCCGAAACCCCGAGCGGCCGCACGACGATGGCGGCGGCCACCTCGATGAGGTGGCCGCCGCTCCCCCGTGTGATCCCCCGTCGGCTCTGCCGACCGTGTGGCTCCGGGCTTACCAGCCCTTGGTCACGCGGTAGGCCTTCAGGGATCCGCAGTTCGATCCGTAGGTCCAGGTGGACTGGTTGTCGATGCCCCCGGCCCAGTCCACACACTTGCCGCGCCCGTCGCCGTAGACCGGGCCCGCGTACGAGGTGTACGCGCCGCCGTCCTCGGCCGACTCGTCGGCGCCCTGAACGTACAGGTAGGCGAACATGGGAACCGGCTTGCCCGTGGCGTTCCGGACGGTGACCACGCAGTTCTTGCCCTTGGCGGAGTTGTAGGTGAGGAAGACGGTGCCCTTGGAGCCGATGGGCGCCGAGTTCACCACCTTGTACCCGCTGCCGCACACACCGTTGTACGAGGCCGTGGCGGCGGCGGACGCCTGCGGCGTCAGGGCCACGGTGCCCGCGATGGCGGTGGCGAGGACCGCGGTGGCGGCCATACGGCGAGAAAGATTCATTTGTCCCCCTTAATGATTCTTCATGGGCGTAGGCGCTGTTTGCGTCTGCCTAGGGAGACATGCGGAGATGGCGGATGGTTGTACGCCATCATGACGCGGCTTACGGCGGCCCGTTGAACGCACGGACCGGGCTTCCCGTACTCCTCGGGACGGGCGAGCCGCCCGCCACCGCACCGACCCCGGAGGGCCGCACCGGATGATCTCGTACCGCACCGCCGCCGTGGGCGCCCTTCTCGGGGCCCTTCCCTGTCTGTTCACGGCGCTGGCCGCTCCGCCCGCGCAGGCGCACGGGGCGCCGACGGACCCGGTGAGCCGGACGTTCGCCTGCTCCCCCGACGGCGGGGGCGCGGCGCGGTCGGCGGCGTGCCGGGCGGCCCGGGCCGCCAATGGCCCGGAAGCCGCGGACTGGGACAACCTGCGGATCGCGGGGGTGGCGGGCAAGGACCGGGAGCGGATCCCGGACGGAAAGCTGTGCAGCGGGGGCCTGGAGGCGTACCGGGGTCTGGACCTGCCGCGCGCCGACTGGCCTTCGACGCGGCTGTCGGCCGGGGCGGATCTCACGCTCACCTACCGGTCGACCATCCCGCACACGGGGACCTTCGAGCTGTATCTGACCAAGGGGGGCTACGACCCGACGCGGCCGCTGACGTGGTCCGATCTGGAGGCGAAGCCGTTCGCCACGGCCAAGGACCCCGCACTGGTGGACGACGCCTACCACATCAAGGCCACGCTGCCCGCCGACCGGAGCGGCCGTCAGCTGCTCTACACGATCTGGCGGAACACCAGCACCCCGGACACCTACTACTCCTGCTCCGATGTGGTGTTGAGGGCCCCGGCGAAGGGCTCGTCGGGCGCGGCCCCGTCGTCCGAGGCCGCCGCCCCGCCGGCTCAGTCCGCCACGGAGCCCACGGAGCCGTCCCGTGCCGCCGCCACGCCCGCCCGGGCCTCCTCCTCCGCCGCCGACGAGGGTGACGGCAACACCACTCCGGTGCTGCTCGCCGGTGGCGCGTCCGTGCTGGTGCTCGGCGCGGGTGTCGCCGCCACCGTACGACGGCGACGCCCGAGCCGCTGACCGGCTCGACGGTTGTGGTGGGCCGTCACCGGTAGCCGTACCGGGCCGTGACATGGCGCGGGTAGTAGCGCTCGTCGGGCGCGGGCCGGTACTCCTTCCAGCGCGGGGTGTCGCCGGTGGGCTGGTCGCCGAGGACGGTCACCCGCTGCCCCCTGCGCGGCCCGGTGTAGTCGTTGACGGCCAGGTGCTGGGTGGCGCGGTTGTCCCACATCGCGACGGCGCCGGGCTGCCAGTGGTAGCGGCAGTTGAACCGGGGCGACTCGGAGTGCTCGAAGAGGTACTGCAACAGGGCGTCGCTCTCCGGGCGGCTGAGCTGCGGGATGTGCGAGGTCCACATGCGCGTCACGTACAGCGAGCGCCTGCCGGTCTCGGGGTGGATCCGCACCACCGGGTGTTCGGCGGAGTGCTCACCGGTCTGCGGGGTGTTGAGGACGTGAACGGCGGTGAGCCCGTCGAGGAGTTCGCGCATCGGCTCGGAGAGCGCCTCGTAGACCAGGTACTGGTTGCTCCACATGGTGTCGCCACCGGAGGCGGGGCACACCTGGAGATGGAGGATCGAGGCGACCGGCGGATTGGGCTGGAAGGTCACGTCGATATGCCACTCGTCGGCCTTGGCGCCCTGGTCCGCGTCCAGCACGACGATCTCGGGATGGCCCTCGGCCTTCGGCAGGAACGGATGGACCTCCAGCTCCCCGAGCCGCCGTCCCAGGGCGATATGCGCCTCCGGGGTGAGGTGTTCCTGGTCCGGGAAGAAGACCACGAGGTGCTTGAGCAGCAACTCATGAATCCGCTCGAAGAGTTCGTCGGTGAGCTCGGTCAGATCGACACCGCGGATCTCCGCGCCGAGCGCTCCGGAGACGGGGGTCACGACCGGTTCGGGAGTGGGCATGGGAAACCGTCCTCACATGGGTTGCGGTCGGCCGGCCGGAGCGGCCGGCACTCGGTGGGCGCGCGGATCGGGGAGGAGACCGAGCTGCTGAAGCCGGTCCAGCAGGGTCAGCGGGCGCGGGCCGAGGCCCGACATGTTGTGGGTGACGGTGTGCAGCAACCGGGGGTTGGCGCCGGTGTGCCGGACGGCCCGGCGGCCCAGGACCCGGCCGCGCCACGACAGATCGGTGACCATCCGCGCCGCGTTGCCGCTGGTCGTGGCCGCCTGGGCGAGCAGGGGCAGCTGCCGGTCGTGGTAGTCGCGCAGCGCGCCGTCCACCGCCGCGGCCGACATCTCGCCGGTGCGCTCCAGATGGCCCGCAAGCCGCTCGGCGAGGGCACCGGCGCTGGTGATGGCGGTGTTCATGCCCTGCGCGGCCATCGGATGGACGGCGTACGCGGCCTCGCCGACCAGCGCGAGGCCCTGGCCGGCCAGCCGGGGCGACAGCAGCCGTCCGACGGGCAGCGTCTGGCGGGTGCCGAGATGGGCGAGCAGGGGCGCGGTCAGCGGCTCCAGGGCGGGCACCTGGGACAGCGCCCTGGCCGCCCAGTCGGCCAGTCCCCCGCGTGCCGTGACACCGCGCAGCTCATCGGGCCCGGCCTGGAGATAGAGCCGCAGCCGGCCACCCGGCAGCGGATAGAGCAGCCGCAGCCCCCGGTCGGTGACATACGCCGAGAAGTCGTCGGCCCGCGCCGCCGCGTCGGCGTCGCCGATGTCGAAGGAGACCAGCCGGTGCGGGTAGTCGACCCGTCGGGCCTCGATGCCCGCCCAGGACCGCAGCCGTGAGGAGATGCCGTCGGCGGCGACCACGAGCGGGGCCCGCTCCTCGTGGACCCTGCCGCCCTCGGCCAGCCGCAGTCCGGTGATCCGCCCGGAGTCGTCGCGCAGCGGCGCCTCCGCGCGGACACCCCGGCGCAGTTCCACGCCCGGCCCGAGGCTCCCGGCCAGGGCGGCGAGAATGGCGGTGTGGTCATGGGCCAGCAACCACTGGTCGGGGGCGGGCAGTTGGCCGTAGTCGAGGGACATCAGCGCGGTGCCGCGCGGATCACGGACGACCAGCCGTCCGAGCCGGACCGCGCCCTGGGCGTCGAGCCGCTTCTCCACGCCCCAGGAGCGCAGCAGGCGCAGCGCGCCCGGCTGGAGCACCTCGCCCTTGGCGATCGGACGGACGCTCGGCTGCTTGTCGACCACCAGGACGTCCAGTCCGAGGCCGCCGAGCGCGCGGGCCGCCGCGAGACCGCCGACGCCCGCCCCGCACACCAGCACATCGGGGCTCATCGCCTGCCTCCTTCGCCAGTGCCGGTTTCGCGCATGCCCGTTTCACGCGTGCCCGTCTCACGCGGTCCGGTCTCACAGGTGCCGGTCTCACAGGTGCCGGATTCGTCAACGCTGGTCTCGCGCGGGCCGGTCTCACAGGTGCCGGATTCGTCAACGCCGGTCTCGCGCGGGCCGGTTGCACGCGGGCCGGTCTCGCCACTGCCGGTCTCGCGCGGGCCGGTCTCGCGCGCGCCGGTCTCGCGCAAGCCGAATGCGCCAGTGCCGGTCTCGCGCATACCGGTTTCGCGGCGACAGCCGCATTCGTGCGTGGCTTCCACAACCTCCGCGGCCTCCGCCGAGCGGTAGTGGGCGAGGGCCCGCACCGCCAGGCCCGCCGCGATGCCGTCGTCGGCGTAGCGCGCACAGCCGCGGATGTACTCGTTGACCGGGGCCGGGGTCCAGCCGCCGTCCGCCCGCTGGGCGTCGACGAGCCAGCGGGCCGCCGCCGCCGGGGCCGGGTCGGTGGGGCTCAGCCCGGCGGCGAGCAGCCCGCGCAGCGCCCAGGCGGTCTCCTCGACGGTGCCCCGCCGGGTGGCGCCCGGTCCGGAGCGGTCCCCCGTGCTCCACGAACCGTCGGGGTGCCGGGTGCGCAGCAGCCAGTCCCTGGCCCGGGCCGCCGCCCGGTGGTGTTCCTCGGTACGGCCCGCCCGGCTCAGCGCCTCCAGCGCCGCGGCGGTCCCGGGGGTGCCGCCGCGATACCACATGGCCTCGTAGGAGCCGTCGGGGCGCTGCCGGCCGACCAGCCAGCGCACCGCCCTGACCACGCGCGGGTCGTCGGCCTCGGCCCCGGAGTCGAGCAGGGCACCCACGACCTTGGCGGTCATCTGGGGGCACGGCCCGAAGCCACCGGGTTTGCTGTTCCGTACGGCGAGGCTCCAGGACCCGGCCGCGTCCTGGGTGGCGGTCAGCCAGGCCAGCCCGGCGCGCACATGGCGGTCGTCCGCGCCGCCGGGCAGCCGCAGCAGGATGGCGCCGGCCTCGGCCGTCTCCAGGGCCATCGGCCAGCTGCGCGGGCTGGAGAACCCCCAGTAGCCGGCCGGGCAGCCGAGCGCGTCGAACGGCTCGGGCTGCTGGTGGCGGTGGAGCATCTCGCGGGTGCCGATCAGCTGGGGGTCATCGGCGTGACCGGCCTCGATCAGCGCGGCGGCGGCGAAGTTCGTCCAGGTCACATCGAGGGGCATCAGATCCCAGGAGCCGTCGGGGTTCGCCGCCGAGCGGAGCCAGCGGGCAGCGGCGCTCACCAGGTCGGGCGCCTGGCCGGAGCGGGCGAGGCCCAGGCAGATGAGTCCGGTGAGCCAGGGGTCGGTGCTGAACCCGCCGGTGGCGCCCTCGCGTTCGTACGCGTCACGGACGATGGCCAGCGCCCTCGGCCGGGCCAGCCGGTCCAGGGCCCGGCCGGCCGGGCCGCGGCGGCGGTGGGCGGACTGGGCGAGCGCCTGGCTCGCGTAGATCGGCAGCCGCAGGCTCAGCAGGCGGCGGCTGAGGCCGGGGAAGAGCAGCAGCTCCAGGGGGAGCCGACGCTGGGCGCCCTCGTGGGGCAGTCCGGCGAAGGTGTGGAACTGGCGGATGAGGGCGGTCATCGCGGGTTCCGGGACGGCCGCGGAGCCGCCGAGCTCCTCGAACCGGGCCCGTGCCGCGCGTACGGCCGACGCCGCCCGGCGGGGCGCGAGCAGGTGGAGCGCCGCGGCGGCGAGCGCGGTGGTGAGGGGTTCGGTGGGCACCGAGGGCATGGCCCAGCCGCCGTCGTCCCGCTGGGTCTCGCACAGCCAGGTGACACCGCGCTCGATGGTCTCCGCCGAGCCCTCGGGGTCGGCGAAGTGCAGTGCGGTGAGGGCTCCGGCGGTGTTCAGCGGGGAGGCGTGGTGTGCGCCGAAGACGAAGGCGCCGTCGTCGCGGCGGTGGGCGAGGAGCGCCTCGGCACCCGTGGTGACGGCCGTGCCGACGCTCTCGGTCAAGGCGGATGCGGGCATGCGATCGGACCCTTCTGCTGGTGGCGCGCCGTCTCAGGGGCGGGGTTCGGGGAGGGTGGGCCCGCCGTCGGTCAGGGGTGGCGCGGGGAACTCGTGGCGGGACCGCATCCGGCTCTGGGTGATGACGCTGACCGCGAGGAGCGGCGTCAGCAGTGCCAGGGCCGGTGCCGCTCCGGCGCCCGCGGCCACCACCGCCGCGGCCAGCACCAGGCGTTCGGCGACGAGGACGGCGTGGGCGCGCAGCGCCAGCGCGGGGGCGAGGTGCCCCGGTGACCGCAGCAGCAGCCCGAAGGCGCCCGCGCCGCACAGCGCCGCCGCCGACAGCAGTACGAGATACCCGGCCGTGTCCCTGGGCACCAGCCCGGTGGCGGCGCAGGCCACGGCCACGGCGGCCAGGTACAGCGCGGCCGCGGTGTGGGTGGCGCGCCGGAGGCCCCGGCGCACCGGCACGGTGGCGTAGCCGCCCTCGCGGTCGCCGTCGACGTCGCGGAGGGTGCCGACGAGGTTGGACGCGGTGTCATGGGCCAGGAACACCAGGGCGAAGGGCAGCGCCCGCCAGGGTGGCCACGGCTGGACGGCCATCGCGCCGAAGAGCACGGTGAGCGCGGTCAGCACGCCGCGGATGAGATTGCCCGGCAGGCCCCGCCCCTTGAGGACCCGGCTGTACGCCACGATGCCCGCCATGGCGGCGGCGGCCACGGCCACGGCGCGCCAGTTCGCCCACAGGGCCAGCGCGGCGACGGCCACGATGCAGCCGATGCCCGCGGCCACGGCGGTGCGTGGGCTCAACCGCCCTGAGGGTATGGGCCGTTGGGGCTTGCTGAGCGCGTCGAGGTCACGGTCGTAGTAGTCGCCGAGGTAGTGGCCGGCGACCCAGCCGAGGGTCGGCGCGGCCCAGGCCACCATGAGCTGGCCCGTAGTCGGGTGCGCTCCGGCGAGGGTGGCTCCGGCGAGTCCGACCAGCCCGGGATACCAGAGGGTGTACGGGCGCCAGGTCTGCAGATGGGCCAGGAGTGCGGTGCGCGGGGCCGCCACGGCGTCACCGGTCCCGGCTGACCGACAGATCGGCCACCGCCGCGAGTACGGCGGTGGCCCGGGAGCGGGGCAGCTGCTCCAGACAGGATGTGGCCCGGTCGGCCTGGGCCGTGGCCCGGTCCCGCGCGGCGGTGAGCGCGCCGGTGGTCTCCAGCAGCTCGTGCACCGTCCGCAGCGCGTCGGCCGCGGGCAGGGCGCCGCCGAGCGCCGCCTCCAGCCGGGCGCGGGCCGGGGCGCCGGCCATGGCGTGGCAGAGCAGGACGGGGAAGGTGGGCCGGGCGGCCGCGATGTCGCTGAGCGCGGACTTGCCGGTGGTGCGGCTGTCGCTGGTGTACGGCAGCAGGTCGTCGTGCATCTGGAAGGCCAGCCCCAGATGTTCGGCGTAGGAGGTGAGCGCCTGCTGCTGGGCGGGGGATCCGCCGCCCAGGATCGCCCCGCCCCGGCAGGCGGCCCGGAACAGCGCCCCGGTCTTCAGCGCGCTCATGGTGAGATACCGGTCGAGCCCGCAGCCGAGGTCGCCGCGGAGTTCGCCCTCCATCGCCTGGCCGCGGCACAGGTCGACGCCCGCCCGGGCGAAGACCCGCACCGCCCCGAGGACCCGGTCCGGCGGCAGCCCGCCGATGTCCTCGGTGAGCGGTCCGGAGTCCTCGGCGCCGTCGGTGAGCACGCCGAACATGCCCAGCATCAGGGCGTCCCCGGTGACGATGGCGTCGGTGGTTCCGTAGCGCGCCACGACGGACGGGCGGCCCCGCCGCATGGTGTCGCCGTCGATGACGTCGTCGTGGACGAGGGATCCCACATGGAGGTACTCCACGCTCAGCGCGGCCGGGACGACGGCGGGTCCGCCGCCGCCCACCGCCTCGGCCGACTCCATGAGCAGCAGCGGCCGCAGCAGCTTCCCGGCCGGGAGCACGGCGTACCGGGACATCTGGTGGAGGCGTTCGGCCCCCCGCGGCCAGCGCCGGTCGAGCTCGCGCAGCAGGAGCTCCATGGTGGAGGCGGCCTCGGCCAGCGGGTCGGCCACCTCGGTGACCGCGGCGTCGGGCGGGGTCACCGGGACGCCTCCCGGTACTTCCCGGCGAGCTCCGCGAACGCCTGGTTGGCCTCGGGCTCGGCGACGGTCACCCGTATCCCCTCGCCCGGTTTGCCGCACACCACCACGCCGTGGTCCGCGCAGAACTGGGTGAAGCGCTCCACACCGGACGTCATGGGCAGCCACAGGAAGTTGCCCTGGCTCGCGGGCGCCTCCCAGCCCTGGTCGAGCAGGATCCGGTGCAGCCGGTCGCGCTCCTCGGCGGTCTCGGCGCACTGCCGGAGCACCCGCTCATGGGCGCCGAGCGCGGCCAGGGCGGCCTCCTGCGCCACGGCGCTCACCCGGTAGAAGGGCAGGATCGTGCGGAGCGGGGCGAGTACGGGCTCATGCGCCACGAGATAGCCGACCCGCAGGCTGAGCAGCCCGTACGACTTGGAGAACGTCCGCACCACACAGACCCGTTCATCGGCGCGGTGCAGGGCGATGCCGTCGGCGATGGCGCCGGGGTCGGCGAAGTCCCGGTACGCCTCGTCGATGACGACGGTGACGTGTGCGGGGAGCCGGTCCAGGAAGCGAAGGATCTGGTCGTGCTCCAGGGCGGTGCCGGTGGGGTTGTTGGGGGTGCACAGCAGGACCATGCGGGTGCGGTCGGTGACGGCGTCCGCCATCGCCTTCAGGTCATGGTCGTATCCGGTGAGCGGCACCCGGACGGTGGTGGATCCGGCGTTGGCCGCCATCATCGGGTACGCCTCCCAGGAGGGCCAGGCGTGCACCGTGTCGGTGTCCGGTCCGGTGAGGGTGGAGAAGAGCTGCTGGAGCAGCGCGCCGGAGCCCGGTCCGGCGAGCACCCGCTCCGGCGCCACCCCCAGATGTGCGGCGAGGGCCTGACAGAGCCCGCTGCCGAGGGCATCCAGGGTACGGTGGGCGGTCCGCGCGGTGCGCAGGACGGCGTCCACCACTTCCGGAAGCGGAGGGTGAACGGTTTCGTTGAGCGACATCTGATGGAACGGATTGTTCTCCGCGACCACCGGAGTCATGCGATTCCAGCCATCATGCATCGGGCACCATCCATCCATTCCAGCGGGGGATTCGGGCGGAGGGAGGAATGTCACCGCGCCCGGTTCCCCATGCCGGTCCGGCCGGATCGGTGGGAAGGAAACCGTCGTGGGCGGGGTGTGACCGTACGGTCGGCCAGTGCGGGTGGGGCCGTGTCCGATCGGTCACTTCAATGGGCGAGTACGGGCGAAATCCGTCACCATGATTTTGACGGCCTATCGATCACGCGTCCAATTAAAGTCTTTCGGAAATTGATAAACGATTTTTATCTTCCTGTAGTGATCGAACTTCGCCAGCTCACCGTGCTCGCAGAGGTCTGTCGCTCCGGCTCGTACAGCGCCGCGGCGGACCACCTCGGTTACACCCAGCCGGCCATCAGCTATCACATGCGCGCGCTGGAACGTGCCGTGGGCATGCCGCTGACGGTCAAGGCGGGACGGGGGGTGCGGCTCACGCCCGCGGGCCACAGACTCGCCGAGCGCGCCCGGGGAGTGCTGGCCGGGCTGCGGGACGTGGAGAACGAGTTCGAGGCGCTCGCCGCGCGCACCCGTGGCCGGGTGCGGATGTCCTCGGTGCAGAGCGTCTGCGTCGCCGTGCTGCCCGCGGCGCTGGCCCGGCTGGGCGCCTCCCGTATCGAGGTGGAGGTGGAGCTGGGCCAGACCGCCTCCCATGACGCGTACCGGCTGCTGGCCTCGGGCGAGACCGATCTGGCGATCGTCGCCGACGATGAGCCGGGAGAGGCGGCGGAGCCCGCGGAGACCTCGCTGCGCCGGGTCCCGCTGCTGGTCGACCGCCGCCATGTGCTGCTGCCGCGGGGCCATGCGCTCGCCGGGCGGCGCAGCGTCCGCCTCCCCGATCTGGCGCGGGAGCGGTGGATCCTGGAGCGGGACCGCGAGCGGCTGCTGCGCCGCTGCGCGGAGGCGGGGTTCGAGCCCCGGGTGGTGACCACGACCGATGACCAGGCGACGACCCTCGGCCTGGTGGGCGACGGGGTGGGCATCGCCCTGATGGACGGCCTCGGGCTGCTGCCCCGGCCCGATCCGCGGGTCGAGCCGCGCCCGCTGGACGACTGGCCCCGGCGCCATGTCTGCGCGCTGCTGCGGCCGGAGGCGGCCAGGGTGCCCGCGGTGGCCGCGCTGCTGGAGGCGCTGCGAGCGGTGGCGGTCGAACAGTCGGGGGACGCGGTGGCAGCGGCGACGGCCTGACGCCCGGCCGATCGCATCCGGCGCCGGGGCCTCTCAGCCGCCGTGGGCCGAGCCGTGGGCCGAGCCGTGGGCCGAGCCGTGGGCCGAGCCGTGGGCCGAGCCGTGGGCCGAGCCGTGGGCCGAGCCGTGGGCCGGGCCGTGGGCCGGGCTCACCCGCCGCCCGCCAGGCCGTGGGCCCCGCTCACCCGCCGCCCGCCAGGCCGTGGGCCCCGCTCACCCGCCGCCCGCCAGGCCGTGGGCCCCGCTCACCCGCCGTGGTGGAGGCTGTGGGCCCCGCTCAGCCACCATCGGCCAGGCTCAAGGCCCGGGCGCCGGGGGCGCAGCTCTCGCGGAGTGCGGCCAGTTCGGCGGGCGGCAGCGTGGCGGCGGCCGTGCCCCGGCGGTCGCCGTCGAGCAAGGCGCGTCCGGCCGCCAGCCACTCCGGGAGGGGGTCCACCCCGAGGTGATGGGCCAGCCGGGTGAGCTCGCGCCCGGGCGCGTCGAGAAGGCCCTCGTACGACAGGGACATCCGGATCGCGGCGGGGAGCCGTGACAGATGCCCCAGCCCCTCGACGATCGTGCTCGACCACAGCTCGCCGAACTCGGCCACGGGCACGGACCGTTCGTACAGCGGCCGCAGATCGGCCTCGTCGTCGCTGAGCAACGCCGCGAGACCGGCCGGGAGGTCCTCGGTGCTCGTGGCGCGCTCCGTCATCAACTGGATCAGCCGGAATCCGGGGTGGCGGCTCATGGAGAGCGCGCAGTCGGCGCCGTCCCGGTGGAGGTGGACGAACCGGGCCTCGGGGAAGACCTCCCTCAGCCGGGGCACCGACCGCAGCGAATAGCCGGACCGCTCCACGACGGCCCGCCGGCCGAACCGCTCCCCCAGCAGGTCGAACAGCGCCCGGTAGTGGTCGGCCACCGGCGCCGCGGGCCGCCGGGACAGCTCCGGCTCCAGCGCGTCGAACAGCGCGTCGGGGTCGTCGGTGAGATGGGGCAGCGTCATCATGCACACCGCCGGAATGCCACCGCCCGCCACCGAGAACCGCCCCTTGACATGCGGATACCGGTACTCGGGCAGCGGGATGCCGTCGCGGATGACACGGTTGGCGAACGACCGCGGAGTGGCGAGGATCCGCCAGAACTCCGCCCCGGTCAGCGGCGCCTCGGGCAGCGCGTCCGGCTCCAGCGAGGCGATCAGCTCGCTCACGCTGAGCAGATCCGGATGCAGCCGCAGGATGCGCGACAGAGCGGTCGAACCGCAGCGTCCGGTTCCCACGACGAAGGTCAGCGGCCGTACGGTCACCCCAGGTGCCCCTTCCGTCTCCGACGACTACCGGCCTCCCTACCCATCGTCACCCCCGCGCACCCGCGGCCACTTCCGTCACTCATGGGGTCCCTCGTCACCGGTGGTCTCCGCAGGCGCTCTTGAGGTCGGCTCGGCGTGACCGTACGTTCCACCGGACGGCCACCGCAGGACACACCCCCCACACCGCGGGGTCCGACACTTGAGGCCGTCACCGCACCTTCAAGACCTTGGAGGAGCCATGCCCGCACCTGTGTTCAGTCGCCGTCACGGTATGCGCGCCGCGGCCGCGGCGGCCGTCGCGCTTCCGCTCGCCTCCCAGCCGCAGAACGTGGCCGCGGCCGCCCCCGTCACCCCGATCACCCCCGCCGACGGTCCCCGGCTGGCCGTCATGACGTTCAATCTGCGCTATGCCGGCGACGCCGAGCCCAACTCCTGGGGGCAGCGCCGTCCCGTCATGCGGGAGCTGCTGCGCCGGGCCCGGCCCCATCTGCTCGGCACCCAGGAGGGGCTGTACGGCCAGCTGCGCGACATCGCCCACGACCTCGGGCAGCCCTACTCGTGGATCGGCACCGGGCGGATGGGGGGCAGCCGCGACGAGTTCATGGCCGTCTTCTACGACACCGGGCGGCTCGAACCCCTGGAGTACGACCACTTCTGGCTGTCCGACACCCCGAACGTCATCGGCTCCAACACCTGGGGCGGGGCCGTGGTCCGGATGGTCACCTGGGTGCGCTTCCACGACCGGCACACCGGCAAGGAGTTCTACGCCCTCAACACCCATCTGGACCACCGCAGCCAGAACGCCCGTGAGCACTCCGCCGCGCTGATCACCGAGCGGCTCGGCGGTCTGGACTCCGCGCTCCCCCGCATCGTGACCGGCGACTTCAATGTGGCGGCCCACGGCAACCCGGTCTACGACGCCATGCTGAACGGCGGCACGCTGGTGGACGCCTGGGACACCGCCGAGCGGCGCGGCCCGCTGTACGGGACGTTCCACGGCTTTGGCCCGCTGGTCCCGGACGGCGACCGGATCGACTGGATCCTGACCTCACCCGGTGTGCGCACCCGCCACGCCGTCATCGACACGTACTCGCGGGACGGCCAGTTCCCCAGCGACCATCTGCCGGTGCGGACGGTCCTGGAGCTGTAGCGCGGGGCTCACCCAGCGGCCCGCCCCCGGCGGCCGCCGCCGCTCAGCGGCCGGGCGCCTCCGCGGAGAGCGCCCGCAGCCGCAGCAGGGTGGCCACGGCCAGCAGGGCCACGCAGCCCGTGAAGATCAGCCCGGCGGACCGCAGCCCGACCGCGACCGTCAGCGCGCCCACGCCGATCACCGGAATCGAGAGCGCCAGATACATCAGCACGAACAGGGCGGAGGTGACCTCGGCGCGGTGGTCGGCCGGGCTGCGCTCCGTCACCACCCGTACGGCCGCGTGGAACGACAGCCCCTGCCCCGTCCCCGCGACGACGGCGCCCAGTACCAGCAGTTCCAGTGACGCGATCGCGAGCGAGACGGCGATGGCCGCCATACCGGCCACCAGCACCGCGCATCCCCCGGGCAGCGAACGTCCCGGACCCAGCCGCTCTCCCAGCGCCTGGCCGGCGATCGAGGCGGCGAAGACCGAGAACGCCACGGCACCGGCGACCGCGAGATTGCTCTCCCCCTCCACCTCGCGCAGGAACGTGGGCGACACCGAGGTGAACAGGCCCAGCGTGGCAAAGCCCGCGAACCCCGCCATGGCCGCGGCCGCGAACGTCGAGCGCATCTCCTTGGGCACCCGCAGCCGCTGCGGCCTCAGCGGCGGACGGCTCCGCTTCCGTACGGTCTCCGGAAGGGCGAGCACCACGGCGGCGCCAACCGCCACCAGCACCAGATCCACCACGAACACCAGCTTCAGCGGCGCCGGGGCGTACTGTGCCAGCACGCCCGCCAGCAACGGGCCGAGCCCGAGCCCGCCCAGGTTGGCCCCGGTCGCGAGGAGGGTGGCGCCACGGCGCCGGCACTCCGGCGCGAGCTCGATCACCGTCACGGTGGCGGTGCCGGTGGCCAGGCCCGCGGAGAGACCCGACAGGATGCGGCCCACGAACAGCGTCGGCAGTCCCTGCGCGAGGAGGAAGCACACCGCGCTCAGCCCCGACAGCGCCAGCGCGGCCAGCATGACGGGCCGTCGGCCGATGAAGTCGGACACACTTCCGAGCAGCAGCAGCGCGACGATGACCCCCGCCGCGTACACGGCGAAGATCACCGTGACCATGAACGAGGAGAAGCCGAACTCCCGCTGGTAGAGCGAGTAGAGCGGAGTGGGCAGCGTCGTACCGCACATCGTGACCACGAAGGCGTAGGCGGCCGCGAGGAACGGCCATCCCCTCTCCCCGTCGTCCAGGTCACTACGGCGGCTATCCATACGACCCGATTCCACCACAAAACACCTGTCTGTCACATGCGGTGGCGCGCCGCCCCCTGCCTGGCGGGTTACGTGCGGTAGCGGCGCATCCCGTCATGCGGCCCTCATCGCATGCGGCAGGATGGCACCTTACGCCGGAGCCGTACACATGTGCGCCCGGTACCGCCCGTAGAACCCAGGCACGAACAGGTGACAAGGTGATTCCACAGAACTCCAGACCGGAGGCCGCACCGCCGACGGCATGCCGCACGGCCGCTTCTGACGCGCTTTCCGGGATAGCGGACGGTGGCCGATGAACCGGGCTCTCACCTTGCACGATGTCATCGTCGTCGGAGCGGCGCTGGTCTGCGGCGCGGCCGGTGGTGTGCTGTTGCGCGTGGCGCTGCGCTGGCTGGGTGAGCGGGCCCGGTCCACCCGGTGGAGCGGTGACGACATCATCGTCGACACGCTGCGCACCCTGGCCCCATGGGCCTCGATGGCCGCCGGTGTCGCCGCCGCGGCCGCCGCGCTGCCGCTGAACCGCACGGTCGGCCATGACGTCAATCAGACGCTGGTGGCCGTGCTGATCCTGGTCACCACGGTCACGGCGGCCCGGGTGGTGGCCGACCTGGTGCGCTCGCTGGCGCTGTCCCGCTCCGGGGTGGCGGGAACGGCCAGCATCTTCGTCAACATCACACGGATCGCCGTCCTGGCGATGGGTGTGCTGATCCTGCTGGAGACGCTGGGCGTCTCGATCGCTCCGCTGCTCACCGCCCTGGGCGTGGGTGGTCTGGCGGTCGCCCTGGCCCTCCAGGACACGCTGGCCAACCTCTTCGCGGGGGTGCACATCCTGGCCTCCAAGACGGTGCAGCCCGGCCACTACATCCGGCTCAGCAGCGGGGAGGAGGGGTATGTCGTCGACATCAACTGGCGCAACACGGCGGTGCGGCAGCTGTCGGACAACCTCGTCATCATCCCGAACGCCAAGCTGGGCAACACCATCATGACCAACTTCCACCAGCCCGAGCAGCAGATGTCGGTCATGGTCCAGGCGAGGGTCGGCTACGGAAGCGATCTGGACCATGTCGAGCGGGTGACCATCGAGGTCGCCGGGAAGGTGATGGCCGGGGTCGAGGGCGGGGTCGTCGACCACGAGACGAGTGTGCGCTTCCACACCTTCGGAGAGTCCGGCATCGACTTCTCGGTGTTTCTGCGGGCCCTGGAGTTCAGCGACCAGTACCTCATCAAGCATGAGTTCATGAAGGAGCTGCACCGCCGGTTCCGCGCCGAGGGCATCGAGATCCCGCTGCCCACGCGGACGCTCGTGCTGCCTGACCAGGACCGGGCGCCGCTGCCGGGCCGGCCGGCGATCTGACGCTCCCAGCCGCCAGCCGCCAGGTCAGCCGTCAGCCGTCAGCCGTCAGCCGTCAAGGCAGCAATCGCCGCTCGGTGGCCACCGCCACCGCCCCGGCCCGGGTCTCGACCCCCAATTTCCCGTAGATCCGTCCCAGATGGGTCTTGACCGTGGCCTCGCTGATGAACAGGGCCCGGGCGATGTCCCGGTTGCCCAGGCCGCGGGCCAGCTGCCGGAGGATGTCGCGCTCCCGCTCGGACAGCCCGGGGCGCGGGCTGCGCATCCGGGCCAGCACCCGGTCGGCGACCGGGGCCGACAGCGCGGTACGGCCGGAGGCGGCGTCGCGGATCGCCGCGAACAGCTCCTCCGGCCGCTCGGCCTTGAGTAGATAGCCGGTGGCCCCGGCCTCGATGGCACGGGTGATGTCGGCGTCGGTGTCGAACATGGTGAGCACCAGGACACGCGGCGCGGGCGGATCGCCGGAGACCAGCCGGCGGGTGGCGGTCACCCCGTCCATGCCCTCTCCGAGCTGTAGATCCATCAGCACCACATCGGGCCGGAGCCGGGTGGCCATGGCGAGGGCCTCCTCGCCACTGCCTGCCTCGCCGACCACCTCGATGCCGTCGGTACTGGCCAGCAGCGCCCGCAGCCCGGCCCGCACCACGGCGTGGTCGTCGCAGAGCAGCAGCCGGATGGCGGCCGCGGACGACGGGGACGAGGGGGACGACGGGGACGAGGGCACGGTCTGGCTCATGGCGTGGTCTCCACGGGACGGTCGGGGACGAGGGCGGGAAGGGGTTCGACGGGGATCGCGGCCGAGACGACGGTCCCCTCGCCCGGTGCGGACTCGACGGTGAGCGTGCCGCCCAGCTGCCGTACGCGGGCCCGCATGGCCGGGAGTCCGTGGCCGCGCGACCGGTCCGAGCCGGGGGCCGGGACGGCGTCGGTGTCGGTGTCGGTGTCGGTGTCGAAGCCTCGGCCGTCATCGGCGATGTCCAGACAGATCTGGTCGCCCAGGCAGGTCAGGGTGAGCGCGGCCCGGCTCGCCCCGGCGTGCTCCCGCACATTGGCCAGCGCGCCCTGGGCGATGCGCAGCAGCGCCGCCTCCACCCGCTCGGGCAGCGGGCCGAGGGGCCCGTCGAGCCGGAAGTCCACCGTCGGGCCGGCACCGCTCTCCCGCTCGGCGAGCGCGCCGAGCGCCTGGGCCAGGGAGCGCTCGGCGAGGTCGGCCGGGGCCAGGTCCTGGACGAACCGGCGGGCCTCGGCGAGGCTGCGGGACGCGATCTCCGCCGCGTTCCGCATATGTCCCCGGGCCGCCTCCGGGTCCGTCTCCCAGGTGCGGTCGGCGGCCTGGAGCAGCATCCGCTGGCTCGACAGGCCCTGGGCGAGGGTGTCGTGGATCTCCGACGACAGCCGCTGGCGCTCGGCCAGGATCCCCGCCCGCCGCTCGGTCGCGGCCAGATCGCGGCGGGTGCGGACCAGGTCGTCGATCAGCACCCGCTGCCGCGCCGACTGGCGCCGCAGATGGATGAGGACGGCGGCGGCCACAGCGGCGATGGCGGGCGGCGCGATCAGCGCGTTGGGGTCGAAGCCGTCGTGCATGAACCGCAGCTTGGACGCGACGACCAGCGCGGTGAGCACGGCGGCCAGGGGCACCGCGTACCGGGTGGGCAGGGTGTGCAGACCGGTGAAGAACAGCGGCATGGCACACCAGGCGGCGCTCGGCGCGAGGACCAGCAGCGCGACCCATGCGGCCAGTACCGCGGTCAGCCAGAGCAGATAGCGGCCGGAGGGCCGGCCGCCGGGGCTCGGCGCGGGCGCCGGCCACCGCCCGGGCAGATAGAGCGCGCCGAAGGCCACGAAGAGGGCGATGACCCAGCCGTTGGGCGCGCTGCCGGTGTCCCGGATCAGATAGCGGATCAGCGAGGACCCCAGCAGCAGGAAGAACGCGATGTGCAGGACCGCCGTCAGCCACCGCTCGTCCGGATCGTCCGGCCCGTCGGACCCGGACCGCCCGGACCACGCCGACCACACCCCCGGCCACCGGGCCCACCCGGACCGCCCGACCACCCTGACCGCCGACCGCACCCCGGCCCCTCCCCTGCTCTTCGGTTCACTCCCTCAGCCAGTCCTAACGCGCCGGACCGGACGCCGCATCATCCGATCGGTTGATACGGCGATCATCCGGACCGCCTCCTGACCGGGGCCGCTCCGCCGATCCCCGCCGCCACCACGGCGCCGAGGCTGGTACCGACCACGACGACGCGGGAACACATGGACCGCCAGGCCACCGCGTCCCCACCACCAGCACGAGAGAGTCCCCATGCCCGCCAAGAACCTCAGCGCCAACCGCTCCGCCCTCGGCCACCGGGTCTCCTACGCACTGCGCCATCCGCAGCGCGTACCGCGCCATCTGGTCCGCGCCACCCGGGACGCCTGGCTGCGCTACCGCTACCCGGACCACGTCGCGTACTACCGCGCGGTGATGCGGTCGGACACCCGTACCAGCCCGGAGGCGGCGGTCGGCAGCCGCAGCCATGAGCGGTGGCTGGCGCTGGGCGCGATGCAGTTCGACTACCTCCTCGGCCACGGGCTGCGCCCGGAGCACCGGATGCTGGAGATCGGCTGTGGCAATCTGCGGGCGGGCTGGCGGTTCATCAGCCATCTGGAGCCGGGCCACTACTACGGCATCGACATCTCGCCCGACATCCTGGCGGCCGCGCAGGACACGCTGGTGCGCCAGAACCTCCAGGGCCGTCTGCCCACTCTCACCCCGGTGCGGGATCTGACGCTGCGGTTCCTGCCCGACGCCCACTTCGACGTGGTGCACGCGCACAGCGTGTTCTCGCACTCGCCCCTGCCGGTCATCGAGGAGTGCCTGGCCCATGTCGGCCGCGTCATGGCGCCGGGCGGCTGGTTCGACTTCACCTTCGACCGCACCGAGGGTGTGGAACACCAGGTGCTGCGGGAAGACTTCTACTACCGCACCGAGACGCTCATCGCACTGGCCGAGAAACACGGCCTGGCCGCGCGGTTCATGGCGGACTGGGAGGAGCTGCCGCACGGCCAGTCGAAGATCCGCGTCACCCACCGCGAGGGCGGACGGACGTCCTGACCCGACGGGCGGTCAAGCCCGGTGGTCCGCCTCGGAACACCGAGGCGGATCCGGTGCTCCCCCGGCACAGGCCGACTATTCGAAGACGCAATTCCTGAGGCATATGTTGCCTTCGAAGCCTGTGACACACTTCATATCGCCCTACACAGGACAAAATCGTTGCTAGTGAGTGCCGTAGACTTTTAGTACGTACTGTTGCGTGGTGGATAGACGAATACATGGAGCACCAAGAGGTCACTCATGCAGCCCTTCGTACTGAAGCACGCAATCCCCGCCGAGCGGTCGTCGGTCAGTGTTCCCTACGCCTATAACGCCGCCCTGCAGTTGAATGTCCTCTCCGACGGCCGTCCGGCCATCGCCGACCGAGCGGTGCTGCTGGCGACCGGCACGACCACGTCCACAGCCGGCTCCAAGACGCACTTCGACGACTGACCTGCACACACGTCGATGACGGTACTCATCCTGACCTGTCGCCAGGATGTCACTGCCGACTTGGTGGTGGCGGAGCTGCGCGAACAAGGCGTCCCTCTGGTGCGTTTCGATCCGGCCGACCTTCCGGATCAGGCCGCCCTGTCGGTCGAATTCGACCGTGGAGACTTCACGGGATTTCTGTCGACCGAGGGACGCCTCGTCAGCATCCACGGTGTGCGGTCCATCTGGGTGCGCAGGCCGGGTCGGCCGGCGGCGCACGCGGCGAATCCCTCGGAGTGGCTGACGGCCGAGTGCGGACAGGCCCTGTACGGGATGCTCTACTCCACCACGGCACGCTGGATGAACCATCCCGCGGCCGCCGAACCGGCCCGCCACAAACCCTTCCAGTTGCGGGTCGCCCAGCACAGCGGTTTCGCCGTGCCCTCGACTCTTGTCACCACCTATCCGCGCGCGGCGCGCGATTTCGCCGTCCAGTATTCGGACATCGTGGTGAAATCCGCCTCCGGTCCGCCGTCCGTCGATCCGCCGGTCGCGCTGCCTACCACCCGTATCGGACCGGACACGGATTTCTCCGATGTCGCGGCCGGGGCGACCCTTCTTCAGCGCTACATTCCCAAAGCGGCGGACATCCGGCTGATCTGCGTCGGCAGCCAGTTATTCGCCGCGCGCAAGACCGCCGCCTCCGGCCAGGTGGATGGGCGCTATGGCTGTCATGGACACCGCTGGGAACCGGTGGGCGTGCCCACCAGAATCGTGCGCTCCGTGCATGAGTACATGACGCTCACCGGTCTTGCCTACGGGGCCTTCGACTTCGCCGAGGACGCCGAGGGCGTGTGGTGGTTCCTGGAGTGCAACCAGGGCGGTCAATTCGGCTTTGTCGAGCTCGAGACCGGTCAGCCCATCGCGGCGGCGGTCGCGTCCTGGCTGGCGGCGCCCGGCGCTGCCCCGCGCTGAGGGCCGGGACCCCGCCGGACGCCGGGCTCGCGCCGACCACACACGGTGACGGCAGGTGACACCGAGGCAGCGCCCGCGGGCGCCGGGGGCGCCCCGGTGGGCCGGGCGCTGCGCCGGGCCGGTCCGTCGGTCGTATGGTGAAGTGAGAGTCCGCGCCGCCCATGGGTTCCGGCCCGCGCGGGAGGTTCCGATGACCGTCGCCGAGAGCATCCGCCACCCGACGGACGCGTCCCGCTATGTGCCGATCGCCGAGCACGGTCTGATCGGCGATCTGCGCACCGCCGCGCTCGTGGACACGCGCGGCACCATCGACTGGTACTGTCCGGTCCGGTTCGACGCCCCCAGTGTGTTCGCGTCGATCCTCGACGCCGACCGCGGCGGCTCCTTCCGGCTCACCCCCGAGGTGCCCGCGCGGACGAAGCAGTTCTACTTCCCGGACACCAACATCCTCATCACCCGCTTCTTCGCGGACGACGGGGTCGCCGAGGTCCAGGACTTCATGCCGATCGTGGACGACTCGCGCGAGGCGGACCGGCACCGGCTGATCCGCCGGGTGCTGTGCGTCCGCGGCTCGCTGCCCTTCACCGCACGGCTGGCACCCCGGTTCGACTACGGCCGGCAGTCGCACACGGTGCGCACCGACAAGAGGCTCACGATCTTCGAGTCCCCGGAGCTGTCGCTCGCGCTGACCTCCGGCGTCACCGTGGAGGTCGACGGGCCCGACGCGGTGTCCACGTTCAAGCTGGTCGAGGGCGAGGCCGCGGTGTTCGCGCTGGACCGGATCGGCGGTACGGTGCAGCCGCGGCACTGCCCGCAGGCGGAGGCGGAGGAGCTGTTCGACGCCACCGTGCGCTACTGGCGCCGCTGGCTCGCGCAGTCCCGTTACCGCGGGCGGTGGCGGGAGATGGTGCACCGCTCGGCGCTCACCCTCAAGCTGCTCACCTACGCGCCGACCGGCGCCATCGTGGCGGCCCCGACGACCAGCCTCCCCGAGCAGATCGGCGGCGAGCGCAACTGGGACTACCGATACGTCTGGGTCCGCGATGCCGCGTTCTGCATCTACGCACTCCTGAGGCTGGGCTTCACCCAGGAGGCCGAGGCGTTCGTGCGCTTCCTGTCCGAGGGCATCAGCCTGGGGGACGGCCCCGGCGGCCCGTTGCAGATCATGTACGGCATCGACGGCCGCAGCGAGATCCCCGAGCAGACGCTCCCCCATCTGGAGGGGCATCTGGGCTCGTCCCCGGTCCGGGTCGGCAACGCGGCGGTCCACCAGCTCCAGCTGGACATCTACGGGGCGCTGGTGGACTCCCTCTACCTCTACGACAAGTGGGGGCAGCCGCTCTCCAGCGACCACTGGGACGCCGTGTGCACACTGGTCGGCTGGGTGTGCGACAACTGGGACCGGCCCGATATGAGCGTCTGGGAGACCCGCGCCGGTCCACAGCGCTTCCTGTACTCGCAGCTGATGTGCTGGGTCGCGATCGAGCGGGCGATGCGCATCGCCCGCCACCGCGGACTGCCCGCGGACATGGCCCGCTGGTCGACGGCGCGCGATGACATCTACCGCCGGATCATGCGCTGCGGCTGGTCGCCGCAGCGGCGCGCCTTCGTGCAGCGCGAGGGCGAGGAGGTGCTCGACGCCTCGCTGCTGATGATGCCGCTGTCGAAGTTCATCTCCCCCACCGACCCCAAGTGGCTGTCCACCCTGGACGCGCTGGGCGAGGAGCTGGTGGCCGATTCGCTGGTGTACCGCTACGACCCCACGGTGAGCCCGGACGGGCTGCGCGGTGAGGAAGGCACCTTCTCGATCTGCTCGTTCTGGTACGTCGAGGCGCTGTCCCGGGCCGGCCGGGTGGACGAGGCGCGGCTGGCCTTCGAGAAGATGCTCACCTACGCCAACCATGTCGGGCTGTACGCCGAGGAGATCGGCCGCACCGGTGAGCAGATCGGCAACTTCCCGCAGGCGTTCACCCATCTCGCGCTCATCAGCGCCGCGTTCAACCTCGACCGGGCCCTGGGCTGACGGGGCGGGCACGCCCCCGGCGGGGTCACCGGCCACCGACCGGGTCCTCGGTCAGGACCCGGGCCATGGTGCGCTCGGCCAGGGCGGTGATGGTGACGAACGGATTGACGCCGATGGAGCCCGGGATGAGCGAGCCGTCGGTCACATAGAGCCCGTCGTAGCCGGTCACCCGGCCGTAGGCGTCGGTGGCCCGGCCCAGGACGCAGCCGCCCAGCGGGTGGTAGCAGAAGTCGTCGGCGAAGGCCCGGGTGTCGCCGAAGAGGTCGTAGCGGTAGATCGTGACATTGGCGGAGTTGACGCGGTCGAAGAGCGCCTTGGCCGCGGCCACGGAGGGCGCGCTCTGCGCGCGGGTCCAGTTGAGTACGGCGGTGTCCTTCGCCGCGTCGTAGGTGAAGGTGGCGCGCTCGGGGTTCCGGGTGATGGCGAGGTAGAGGCTGACCCAGGTCTCCAGACCGGCCGGCAGCGGGGCGATCTCGGCGAAGACCGGATTGGTGGCGTTGGACCAGTCGTCGATCGCCATCACCGGGATGGTGGACTGATGGGCGCCGGTCGGGTTCCACACGTGATTGGCGCGGCCGAGCATGACATTGCCGTTGCCGCCCCAGCCCCGGCCGACCTCCGCGCTCAGCTCGGGGAGGGCGCCGGTCTCCCGGGCGCGCAGCAGGAGTTCGGTGGTGCCGAGGCTGCCCGCCCCGAGGAAGAGCGAGCGGCAGGTGATCTCGTCGGTGGCCACGACGGTGCCGGTGGTGTCGACGCGGTCCACGGTGAGGACATAGGTGCCGTCCGGTGCCCGCCGCAGGGCGCGGACGCGGCTCAGCGTCTGGAGGGTGACCTGGCCGGTGCCGAGCGCGGCGGCGATATAGGTCTTGTCGAGGCTGCGCTTGCCGAAGTTGTTGCCGTAGATGACCTCCTGGGCGAGCGCGGACTTGGTCGCCGTTCCGTCGGCCTCGCGCCGCATGTAGTCGAAGTCGTAGACGTTGGGCACGAAGACGGTCTTCAGGCCCGCCTTGGCGGCCTGGGCGCGGGCGACCCGGGCGTAGGTGTACCACTCCGTGGACTCGAACCACGCGGAGGGCACGGTGGTGGCGCCGAGCATGCGGTTGGCCAGTGGGAAGTAGGTGTCGTACATGGGGTCCGCGGCCACCTGCGGCAGCATCTGCTGGAAGTACGAGCGCGGCGGGGTGACCGCGATACCACCGTTGACCAGCGAGCCGCCGCCGACCCCGCGGCCCACGTAGACGGACATGCCGGGGTAGCTGACGCGGTCCAGGACGCCGGGGTAGGGGGTGATGTCCTTGTTGATGACGTCCAGCCAGAGGAAGGTGGACAGGGGTGCCTCGGTCCTTCTCTTGAACCACATGGAGCGCTGGTCGGGGGCGGTCATCGAACAGTAGACCCGGCCGTCGGGGCCCGGGGCGTCCCATAACCGCCCCATCTCCAGGACGAGCGTTCTTACGCCCGCCTCGCCGAGCCGGAGCGCGGCCACGGCCCCGCCGTAGCCGGAGCCGATGACGACGGCGGGGAAGTGGTCGGCGCTTTCGGCGGCGGCCGCCGGGGTGAGGCCGATACGGGTGAGTCCGAGGGCCGCCGCGCTCTGCAGGGCGGCCAGACCAAGAATATGACGACGCGTCAGGTTTGCTGTCATGGCGGCATGATGGGCGGAATCGCCGGAACTCGCCATGGCGTGGCGCAAGGTCTTTTCCGGCCCCGACGGCAGGCGAAGTTCTCGTTATTTATCGTTTAATCGCGCAGCCGCGCCCCTCCCAGGGAAGGACACCACCCGTGAAGATCTCTCGTATCGAGACATTCCTGGCCCCGCCGCGCTGGATGTTCGTCCGGGTGGAGACCGACGAGGGGGTGGTCGGCTGGGGCGAGCCGGTGGTCGAGGGGCGGGCCGAGCCGGTCCGCGCCGCGGTCGAGGTGCTCACGGAGTATCTGATCGGCCAGGACCCGATGCGGATCGAGGACCACTGGCAGGTGATGACCAAGGGTGGCTTCTACCGTGGCGGACCGGTCCTCTCCAGCGCCGTCGCCGGGCTCGACCAGGCGCTGTGGGACATCAAGGGCAAGCACTACGGCGTACCGGTGTACCAGCTGCTCGGCGGTCCGGTGCGGGAGCGGATCCGCGCCTACGCGTGGATCGGCGGCGATGAGCCCGAGGAGATCCGCGACGCGCTCACCGCGCAGATCGAGGCGGGGTTCACCGCCGTCAAGATGAACGGCTGCGGCCGGATGACCCCGGTCGCCACCCGGGCGGAGATACGGGCCGCGGTGCGCCGCGCCGAGACCGCCCGTGAGGTCCTCGGCGACGACCGCGACTTCGGCCTCGATTTCCACGGCCGGGTCTCCCCCGCCAACGCCCGCCGGCTGCTGCCGCTGCTCGCCGAGGCGGCGCCGCTGTTCGTCGAGGAGCCGGTGCTCTCCGAGCACATGGACATCGTCCCGGACCTGGTGAACGCCTCCCCCATCCCCATCGCGCTCGGTGAGCGCCTGTACTCGCGGCGCGAGTTCATCGCCCCGCTGCGGGCCGGGGTGGCCATCCTCCAGCCCGATATCTCACATGCGGGCGGCATCTCCGAGCTGCGGCGCATCGCCGCCCTCGCCGAGCCCCACGGCGCCCAGCTCGCCCCGCACTGCCCGCTCGGGCCGGTGGCGCTCGCCGCCAGTCTCCAGATCGCCTTCACCACCCCGAACTTCCTCATCCAGGAGCAGAGCATCGGCATCCACTACAACCAGGGCGCCGAACTCCTGGATTACGTGGCCGATCCGGAGCCCTTCCGGTTCACCGCCGGACAGCTCTCGCGCACCGACCGCCCGGGGCTCGGGATCGAGGTGGACGAGGCCGCGGTGCGCGCCGCCGACCGCCGGGGGCACGCCTGGCGGAATCCGGTGTGGCGCCATGCGGACGGCTCGCTCGCCGAGTGGTGAGCGGTCGCGCTCGACCAGCCCCTCCGTTCCGGGGCCGGGTACAGCACCACCCGGCGCGGTCGCAGGGCCACTCTGTGTATCCCCGGCGACCATGGATGAGAGGACCGGATGCCATGTCGCCCGTCATCCGCGAGAACTCGATCACACCCCGGGCGTGCCGCGTGGCAGGCGGCAGTAGGGTTCGCCGACAAGCGTGTGTGTTGGTACCGGGCAGGTAGAAGGGATCGGGCATGTTCCGCAAGGTGCTGGTCGCCAATCGTGGTGAGATCGCCATTCGCGCCTTCCGCGCCGGCTATGAGCTGGGCGCGAGAACCGTCGCCGTGTTCCCGCACGAGGACCGCAACTCACTGCACCGGCTGAAGGCCGATGAGGCGTACGAGATCGGCGAGCCGGGCCATCCGGTGCGGGCCTACCTCTCCGTCGAGGAGATCGTCAACGCGGCGCGCCAGGCGGGCGCGGACGCGGTGTACCCCGGATACGGCTTCCTGTCCGAGAACCCCGATCTCGCGCGCGCGTGCGAGGAGGCGGGGATCACGTTCGTGGGGCCCAGCGCGCAGATCCTGGAGCTCACCGGGAACAAGGCGCGCGCGGTGGCCGCGGCCCGTGCGGCCGGAGTGCCGGTGCTGGGCTCCTCCGAGCCGTCGACCGATGTGGACGAGCTGGTCCGGGCCGCGGACGAGCTCGGTTTCCCGGTGTTCGTCAAGGCCGTCGCCGGTGGTGGCGGGCGCGGGATGCGCCGGGTCGAGAGCCGGGAGACGCTCCGCGAGTCCATCGAGGCGGCGGCGCGGGAGGCCGAGTCCGCCTTCGGCGATGCCACGGTCTTCCTGGAGAAGGCGGTGGTGGAGCCCCGCCATATCGAAGTGCAGATCCTCGCCGACGGGCAGGGCGATGTCATCCATCTGTTCGAGCGCGACTGTTCGGTGCAGCGGCGCCACCAGAAGGTGATCGAGCTGGCCCCCGCGCCCAACCTCGATCCGGAGCTGCGGGCCCGGATCTGCGAGGACGCGGTGAAGTTCGCCCGGGAGATCGGCTATCGCAACGCCGGTACGGTGGAGTTCCTGCTCGACCGCGACGGCCGCCATGTGTTCATCGAGATGAATCCGCGGATCCAGGTCGAACACACGGTGACCGAGGAGATCACCGATGTGGACCTCGTCCAGTCGCAGCTGCGGATCGCCGCCGGTCAGACGCTGTCCGACCTCGGCCTCGCCCAGGACACCGTCTATGTGCGAGGTGCGGCGCTCCAGTGCCGGATCACCACCGAGGACCCGGCCAACGGCTTCCGCCCGGACACCGGGATGATCAGCGCGTACCGCTCCCCGGGCGGCTCGGGCATCCGGCTGGACGGTGGCACCACCCACTCCGGCGCGGAGATCAGCGCCCACTTCGACTCGATGCTGGTCAAGCTGACCTGCCGGGGTCGGGACTTCGCCACCGCGGTCGGCCGCGCCCGGCGCGCGGTGGCCGAGTTCCGCATCCGCGGGGTGTCCACCAACATCCCCTTCCTCCAGGCGGTGCTGGACGATCCGGACTTCCGGGCCGGGCAGGTCACCACGTCGTTCATCGAGCAGCGGCCGCATCTGCTGACGGCGCGTCACTCCGCCGACCGCGGCACCAAGCTGCTCACCTATCTCGCCGACATCACGGTGAACAAGCCGCACGGTGAGCGGCCCCATCTGATCGACGCGACCACCAAGCTGCCCCCGGTGCCGGACACCGAGCCGCCCGCCGGCTCCAAGCAGCGGCTCACCGAGCTGGGCCCGGAGGGCTTCGCCCGCTGGCTGCGCGAGTCGCCCACCATCGGTGTCACCGACACCACCTTCCGGGACGCGCACCAGTCGCTGCTGGCCACCCGGGTCCGCAGCAAGGACCTGCTGGCCGTGGCCCCGGTGGTGGCGCGGACCGTGCCGGAGCTGCTGTCGCTGGAGTGCTGGGGCGGGGCCACCTACGACGTGGCGCTGCGCTTCCTCGCCGAGGACCCCTGGGAGCGGCTGGCCAAGCTGCGCGAGGCGGTGCCCAACATCTGTCTCCAGATGCTGCTGCGCGGCCGCAACACCGTGGGCTACACGCCGTACCCGACCGAGGTGACCACCTCCTTCGTGCGGGAGGCCACGGCCACCGGGATCGACATCTTCCGGATCTTCGACGCGCTGAACGACATCGGACAGATGCGGCCCGCGATCGACGCGGTACGGGAGACCGGCTCGGCCATCGCCGAGGTGGCGCTCTGCTACACCTCCGACCTGTCCGATCCCTCGGAGCGGCTCTACACCCTCGACTACTATCTGCGGCTCGCCGAGCAGATCGTGGACGCGGGCGCGCATGTGCTGGCCATCAAGGACATGGCGGGGCTGCTGCGCGCCCCGGCCGCGGCGAAGCTGGTCTCCGCGCTGCGCCGGGAGTTCGACCTGCCGGTGCACATCCACACCCATGACACCGCGGGCGGTCAGCTCGCCACCTATCTCGCGGCGGTGCAGGCCGGTGCGGACGCGGTGGACGGCGCGGTGGCCTCCATGGCGGGCACCACCTCCCAGCCGTCGCTGTCGGCGATCGTGGCAGCCACCGACCACTCCGACCGGCCGACCGGGCTCGACCTCGAGGCGATCGGCGGCCTGGAGCCGTACTGGGAGGCCGTGCGCAAGATCTACGCACCGTTCGAGGCGGGTCTCGCCTCGCCGACCGGACGGGTGTACCACCATGAGATCCCCGGTGGTCAGCTGTCCAATCTGCGCACCCAGGCCATCGCGCTCGGGCTCGGCGACCGCTTCGAGGACATCGAGGCGATGTACACCGCCGCGGACCGGATCCTGGGCCATCTGGTGAAGGTCACCCCGTCGTCGAAGGTGGTCGGCGATCTCGCGCTGCACCTGGTGGGGGCGGGGGTGTCGCCGGAGGACTTCGAGGCGGAGCCGGGCCGGTACGACATCCCGGACTCGGTCATCGGGTTCCTCCGCGGCGAGCTGGGCAATCCGCCCGGCGGCTGGCCCGAGCCGTTCCGCGGGAAGGCGCTGGAGGGCCGTGCCGCCGCCAAGCCGGTGGCCGCGGAGCTGTCCGCGGAGGACCGGGAGCAGCTGCAGAAGGATCCGCGGGCCACGCTGAACCGGCTGCTGTTCCCCGGCCCGACCAAGGAGTTCGAGGCGCACCGGCAGGCCCATGGCGACACCAGCGTGCTGGACAGCAAGGACTTCTTCTACGGACTGCGCCCACGGCACGAGTACACGGTGGACCTCGAGCCCGGTGTCCGGCTGCTGATCGAGCTGGAGGCCATCGGCGACGCCGACGAGCGCGGTATGCGCACGGTGATGGCCTCGCTGAACGGCCAGTTGCGCCCGGTCCAGGTGCGGGACACCTCGGTGGCCTCCGATGTGCCGGCCACCGAGAAGGCCGACCGGAGCAACCCCGGCCATGTGGCGGCGCCCTTCGCGGGTGTGGTGACCCTGGCGGTGGCCGAGGGCGACCAGGTGGAGGCCGGTACCAGCATCGGCACGATCGAGGCGATGAAGATGGAGGCCACCATCGCGGCCCCGAAGAGCGGGACCGTGTCGCGCATCGCCATCAACGCGATTCAGCAGGTGGAGGGCGGCGATCTGCTGGTCGCCCTCAGCTGAGCCGAAACCACCTGCCACGCGCCGCCGCCACCGGTCCCCCGGCCCTCGGGTCAGGGGTGGCCGGTGGCGGCGGTTTCGTACGCCCGCAGGTTCGTACGCCCGCAGGTTCGTACGCCCGCGGAAAAGGTGTCCACCGCGGACCGGGCGGCGGATGGCCGTATGGACCGGTAGCCGCACGACCCGGTGCACACCGCGGGCGATGTGGGGTCACGCGCTCGACGCGATCTCGGACCTCGGGGGTCCGTCCGGGAGCTCTTCCACCGGCTGATCCTCGGGCCGCCGCGGCGCCGATCGGCCGGGCAGCCTGATGGCCAGTAGCGCACCGGCCGCGGCCACGGCCGCGAGGACCGTCAGCGCCGGTCCCATCGCCGGGAGGAAGACATCGGCCGCCCAGTGCGGCCCGTCGCCGGGCGGCCGGCTGGTGACGTCGCCCCGCCCGGCCACGCTCATCAGCGTGGTCGCGGCGGCGACCCCCAGCGCGGACCCGATGTTCATGGCGGTCTGCTGGAGCCCGCCCGCCACCCCGGCGGTGTCCACGGACGCGTCCCGCACGACGACGGTGGTCGCGGTGACCATCACGGTGGCGAAACCCGCGCCCAGCAGGAGGAAGCACCCGCCGATCGCCTCGGCGCCCGAGCCCCGGCCGAGACGGGACATCAGCAGCACACCGGCCACCACCAGGACCATCCCCGCCACCGCCGTACGGCGGGGGCCCTGACGAGACGTCAGCATCGCCGCCACCGGCGCGCCCAGCACCATCATCACCGCGAGCGGCAGCGCCCGCGCCCCGCCGGCCAGCGGATCCAGCGCGAGCACGCCCTGGAGGTAGTACGTGCCGAGGAACAGCGCCCCGAACAGTGCGGCCGACGCGGCCACCAGCACACCGAGCGCCGGGCCCGCGGCGCCCGACCGCAGCACGCCCGGCGGCACCAGCGGATCCCGCGTCCGGCGCTCATGCCGTACGAAGACGCCTCCGGCCACCACGGCGCACCCGGCCGCGAGCGTGGTCGCCACCGTCCAGCCGGTTTCGGCGATGCCGACGAGCATGTGCACCAGCCCGGCCAGCGCCACCGCGAGCAGAGCGGCACCGGGCAGATCGAGCCGCGGCCCGGCGTTCTCGCGGGACACGGCCCGGCCCCGGACGGCGAGGGCCGCCAGACCCATGGCGAGGGCGGGCACGACATTGACGAAGAACACCGCCTGCCACCCCAGCTGGGTGGTCAGCGCCCCGCCGGCCAGCGGACCGGCCACGGCCGCCAGCCCGATGGCGCCGGTCCGCACCGCGACGGGCCTGCCGAGCCGGTCGGGCGGGTACGCGGCCCGCAGCATCCCGAGGGTGGCGGGTTGCAGCAGCGCCCCGAAAACCCCCTGGACGACCCGCAGTCCGATCACCCAGCCGATGCCGCCCGCGAGCCCGTTGCCCGCCGAGGCGGCGCCGAAGCCCAGCATCCCGATGGCGAAGACGCGCCGATGGCCGTAGCGGTCGCCGAGGCGGCCCGCGAACACCAGCAGACTCGCCACGGCGATCAGATATCCGGTACTGGTCCACTGGACCTGGGCGAACGCGGCATGGAGGTCCCGTTGCAGCCGGGGCTGGGCGACGGTCAGCACGGTGCCGTCCAGGGCGACGATCACGGCTCCGGTGACGCTCGCGACGAGGGTGAGGCGCCGTGCGCGCAGGGAGCTCATCGGACCTCCGGGCCGAGGTGGGCGTCGAGCGCGGCCCGCAGCAGCGGCTCGGGGTCGTCTCCTCCCACCGCGAGCTGAAGGCTGCCCCAGCCCCACAGTTGGGCGATGCCGTGCAGATTCGCCCACAGCGCGCCCGCGACGATCCGTGGCTCCGCGCCGGAGTCCGGCCGCGCCCCGGCCACCAGGTCGACGAGGGTGGCGAAGAGCGGCAGGCTCGTCTCCCGCAGACCCAAGTGGCCGCTCTCCAGCAGATCATGACGGAACATCAGCTCGAACATGCCGCGGTTGGTCAGCGCGAAGTCGAGCCAGCTCCGTGCCAGCGCCGTCAACTGCTCACGTGGCTCGCCCTCATGGGCGGTGACGGCCTCACCGGCCTGGGCGGCCAGGCTCTCGAAGCCGCGGCGCGCGATGGCGGACAGCAGGGACAGATGCGTCGGGAAGTACCGCCGCGGCGCCCCGTGCGACACCCCCGCCCGACGGGCGATCTCCCGCAGCGAGAGGGCCCCGGCCCCCTCCTCGTCCACCAGCTCCACCCCGGCGTCCACCAACCGGGACCGGAGACCTGTGTCCTGCCCACCCTCAGTCATAGACACTGTCTACCAGATACCCGTAGACACTGTCTACGAGTTCACAAGAACGAACAAACGCTCACGATGAGGGACGGAGATGCCGCCATATGCCCCAGCATGCGGCGGATTCTGTTCAGCTACCTGAACCAATTCTCGGGTAAAGAACCGTCCGCGCGCCTTGACGGTCGTTTTGGTCCGGTCCAATCTGCGTGGTGCGCCATGAGCACGCCGCTCCTTTACCGGATCAGGAAGGAAGTCAACGACCATGGCAGAACTCCCCCCTCCCCACCCGCTGAGCCGCCGCCGGGTCCTCGGTTCGATGGCCGCGGCAGCCGTCGGAACACCGATCGCCCTCGGACAGCTGACCTCGGGCGCCACCCCGGCCTCCGCCGCCTCGCGCGCCGCGGCCGCGCAGTTGCTCTGGCATCCTGACCCGTCCAGCGACGGGCTCAAGGCGTTCGAGGGCATCGAGGCCGACCGTGGCGGAGACCACCCCGACCGAAAGTACGTGATCGTCGAGGGCGGTGACCACTACCGCTTCAACATCTGGAAGGACGACCGGGACACCACCGGGGGCGGCGACCGCCAGCGCACCGAGTCCAAGGGCATGGTGCAGGGCGGCTCCACCGTGAAGATGCGCGACGGTGAGACCTGGAGCCTCAGCTACGAGATGTTCATGCCCACCTCGCTGCACGGCACCAGCAAGTTCACCCACATCTTCCAGACCAAGACCCCGGTGGACAACGGCGGCCCGTACATCACCCTGGACCTGGGCCGCAGCGGCAGCACGGAGACGCTGCGGGCCCGTGCGTACGCCAACTCCGGCTCACCGGACATCGCCTCGACCAGCCTCGCGCCGCTGCGCAACAAGTGGATCACCATCGAGTGGACGTTCACCATCGGCTCGAACGGCAAGGCGGCCTGCGTGGTGCGCAACGGCACCGGGTCCGGCGCCCCGGTAGCGGTCCAGGGCAGCATGTCCAATGTGAAGATGCCCGACCAGGACGACTACCAGCGGCCCAAGTGGGGCATCTACCGCTCGGTCGAGAGCGCCTCGTCGGACATCCTCGACACCTATCTGCTGTTCCGGAACTTCCGGGCGTCCAAGGCGTAGCCGACGGCCCCACTCGCGGCGCGGCGCACCCGCGGCGGTGACGCGGGGCCGGTGGCGCCCCGGCCCCGCGTCACCGATCGCCGGACACCTCGGGCGCGCCGGACACCGGCAGATGACGGGCCACTGAGGCGTTGAGCCGCTCCAGGTAGTCCGTCAGCCGGGCGAGGTCCTCGTCCGGCCAGTCCGCGATGGCCTCGCCCAGCAGCCGGGTCCGCCGGGCGGCCGCCACGGCGACATGGCGGCGCCCGGTGTCGGTCAGCGCCACCCGCCGTATCCGCCGGTCCACGGTGTCCCGCACCCGGGTCACCAGTCCCGCCGCCGCCAGCCGGTCCACGACGCGCACGGCGCGGGCCCGGTCGGACAGCAGCAGGGCGGCGATGTCGGACACGGTGGGCGGCGGCGGGGTGCTGGCCTCGACGAAGCGCAGCACCCGGTAGCCGGTCGAGGTGACACCTGCGGGCAGCCCGCCCAGGAAGCGCTCCCGCACCAGCGGTCCGTACAGCCCGTAGCGGGCGTGGCGCAGCTCCTGCAGCACCGCGTCCAGCCCGCGCAGCTCCTCGTCCCGATCGCTCACGGACACCAGCGTGCGGCGCCGCCACCGCCCCTGGCAACGCACATCCGCCACCGTGCACCGAGATGGTTGTCGGGGTTCGCCGTCCGGTCGCCCGCCGGTAGCCCGCCGTGCCGTGGTGTTCACGGCGCCACGGTGTCCGGCGACAACGGGTGCGTGGGAGCTTCGCCCCATGACGACGACACCGAAGAACACGGCCACCACATCGGCAGCGTCGGCCACCAGACCGGCGACGGCGGCCACCACATCGACCACGTCCCGGGTGAGCCGCCGGGGGCTGCTGGGCGTGGCGGGTGCCGCGGCGGCCGGTGCGGGCACGTATCTGTGCCAGCAGGAGGCGGTGGCGGCCTCGCCGGTGCTGTGGACCCGGCCGGAGGGGTCCGGGATGCCGCCGGTGAGCGGGCTGCATCTACAGTTCGGGGCCGACGCCGCCCGGGAGGTCGTGGTGTCCTGGCAGACACCGGTGCCGGTGAAACGGCCGCGGGTCATGCTCGGCACCCCGGCCCATGGCATGGGCACCGAGGTCACCGCGCGGACCACCTTCTACCGGGACGCCAAGTCCCAGCAGAGCATGTATGTCCACCACGCCCGGCTGAGCCGGCTGCGCCCCGGCACCGACTACGTCTACGCCGCCGTCCACGACGGGGCGACGCCGGAGGCGGGGTCGTTCCGCACCGGGCCGGGCGGCCGGGCGCCGTTCACCTTCACCAGCTTCGGCGACCAGGGCACGCCCACGGTGGGCAAGCTGAACGGGCCCAAGCCGCCGAAGATCACCGAGAAGCTCACCTATCTCAACGACAACCTCGGCTCGCCGTACGCCAACGACGTGACCACCGCCGTCGAGCGGGTCGCGCCCCTGTTCCACCTCATCAACGGCGATCTCTGCTACGCCAACCTTTCCGAGGACCGGCTGCGCACCTGGGCGGACTGGTTCGACATGACCAGCCGGTCCTCGCGGTTCCGGCCGTGGATGCCCGCGGCCGGCAACCACGAGAACGAGCTGGGCAACGGGCCGATCGGGTTCGCCGCCTACCAGGCGTACTTCTCACTCCCCGGCAACGGCGGCGACGACGAGACCCAGGGGCTGTGGTACGCCTTCACCGTCGGCTCGGTGCGCGTCGTGAGCCTGGCCAATGACGACGTGGCCCTTCAGGACGCCGGAAACACCTATGTGCGGGGCTACTCCGGCGGTGCCCAGCGCCGCTGGCTGGAGGCCGAGCTCACCCGGGCCCGGGCCGACCGGGACATCGACTGGATCGTGGTCGTCATGCACCAGGTGGTCGTCTCCACGGCCGACCACCCGGGCAACGGCGCCGACCTCGGCATCCGGCAGGAGTGGCTGCCGCTCTTCGACACGTACGGCGTCGACCTGGTCGTCTGCGGCCATGAACACCACTACGAGCGCTCCCACCCGATCCGCGGCCGGGAGCCCAACGACACGATGACGCCGACCCCCGCCGCCACCCGTACCGATCTGGTGGACACCGGCGAGGGAACGGTGCACATGGTCATCGGTGGCGGTGGCACCTCGATCCCGTCGATGGACGTCCTGTTCGACACCCCGCGGTGCAATGTCATCACCGGGGTCGGCGACGCCGGTGCGAACGGCCGGAAGACCCCGGTCTATGTGACGGAGGCGGCACCGTGGTCGGCGGTGCGCGACCGGGTGAACCCGTACGGCTTCGCCGCGTTCACCGTGGACCCCGGCACCAGGCCGGGCGGTCCCACCACCATGTCGGTGACCTACTACGCGGTCACCGGGCTCTACGGCCGTATCGAGCCCGTGGACACCTTCACGCTCCGGCGGACCCGTAGCGACGGTGAACGGCGCCGATGACGGTGAGCTGCGCCGATAAGGGCATGAGGTGATCCATTTCGGGAACGCGGAAGGGCATGCAGACGCTGAACCGATGGGAACGGGCGATAGAGCGCTGGGAGGCATCGCTGCTCGCCAAGGTGGTCCGCAGCGAGCCCGTCGAACTCCTCGGCGCGCTGAAACGTGAATGCGACAGCCACACCGTGGTGTGCGGACCGACCAGGGTGGTCGTGCCCAACGTCTATGACGTCGAGCTCGCCGAGGCGGTCCACGAGGAGCTCACCCGGCGTGGCTGTCATGTGGGGCAGGAGCTGACGGATCAGCTGATGCGCCACGCGGAGGACAAGGGCTATGAGTGGGCCGGCCCGCTCACCGTGCACGTGTCCCGGTCCGACCGGGTGCCCAACGGCAGGTACCGGGTGGCGGGCCGGCCCATGGCCCATATCCGCGCCGACACGTTCGCCGACGCGACGGCCTAGCGCGTCAGCGGGGCCTGGCGCGTCAGTGGGGCCTGGCGCGTCAGCGGGGCAGCCGCCCCGGGTCGGTGGCCCAGCCGGTGTCGGGCCGGTCGGCCAGGTCGAAGGAGAGCGAACCGCCCTGGCGCACCACGGAGCCGTCGAGCCATGAGGTGTCGTGCGGCCGGCCGTCCACCCGCACCGCGTGCACATAGGGGCGGGTGTCGGACGCGTCCGGGGCGTCGATGGTCAGGGCGCGCCGCTGCCCCGCCGGGGCGATCTCCGCGTGAGGGAAGAGCGGACCGGTGAGCAGCGCCTCGGCGCGCCCCGGGGCCTGCGGATAGAGGCCGAGCACCGCGAACACGTACCACGCGGACATGGTGCCCAGGTCGTCGTTGCCGGGCAGCCCCTTCTGCCCGGTGCTGTAGACGGTGGTGACGATCTGGCGCACCGTCTCCTGGGTCTTCCAGGGCTGCCCGAGGGCGTTGTAGAGCCAGGGGGCGTGGATGCCGGGTTCGTTGGTGGGGTCGTAGCGGAGCGGGTCGCCACCGCGGACCGACCAGGAGCCGTCGGGCTTGTGGAAGAAGCCGTCCAGCCGGGCCGCCGCCTTGTCGCGGCCGCCCATGGCCTCGGCGAGCCCCTGGACGTCCTGCGGCACCATCCAGGTGTACGTGGCCGCGCTGCCCTGGGCGAAGCCCCGGTCGGACGCCGGGTCGAAGGGGGTCACCCAGGAGCCGTCGCGGTTCCTGGCCTGGATGTAGCCCCCCGCGCCGGTGGCCTGGGGGTGGAACACATTGCGCCAGTAGCCGCCGCGCGCGCCGAGTTCGTCGGCCTCCTTCGTGCGGCCGAGCAGCCGGGCCCAGCGGGCGAGCGCGTCATCGGCGACGGAGTCCTCCAGGGTCTCCGCGGCGCCGCCCCAGCAGTGGCAGGCGTCCTGTGCGGCGTACCGGGATTCCAGGTACTGGGCGAGGCCCGGGCGCTGGCCCTCGCACTGCCCCGGGCAGCCCTTGTCGGAGAGCCCGTCGGGGTGGGGGACGGTGGCCTGGCGGTAGAGGGAGTCGAAGGCGCCCTTGGCGTCGAAGTTCCGCACCCCCATGGCGTAGAAGGTGGCGAGCGTGGCGGCGGAGGGGTCGCCGGTCATCACATGGGTGGCGCCGCTGATGTGCACCCAGCGGTCCCACACCCCGCCGTTCTGCCGGGCGAAGTTGAGCAGCGACTGGGCGAAGTCCCCGGCGACCCTGGGCTGGAGCAGGGCGAGCAGCTGCACCTGGGCGCGGGGTCCCAGCCGGAGAAGTTGCTGTACTGCGCCGTCTGGCCGCGCTCGACGCGGTGCGGTGTGCCGTCCATGCCCGGGTAGCGGCCGTCGGTGTCGCTGATCAGGTTGGGCTGCTGGAGCGAGTGGTAGAGGGCGGTGTAGAACGCGGTGCGGCGCGGCTCACTGCCGCCGCTGATCCGGATGGCGCGCAGCCGGCGGTCCCAGGCGGCCCGTCCCGCGGCGGCCACGTCGGCAACGCTCGCCCGGGGCGCTATCTCGGCGCGCAGATTGGCCTCCGCGCCCGCGAGGGAGACGTACGAGATGCCGAGCCGCATCCGGACGTCGTTGTCCCGCGCGGTGTCGAAGCCGACGTATCCGCCGGAGCCGCGTCCGGCGCGGTCGGCGCCGGTGAGATAGCCCTCACCGCCGTCGGCGGTGGTGGCGCCGGGTGAGAGCCGGTCGTTCTCCCAGGTGCCCACGGTGGAGAAGGCGCGGTCGAACGAGGCGCTGAAGTAGAGGCGGTAGTAGGTCTTGCGGTTGTTCGCCCCGCCGTTGGCGCGCCGTCCGCAGAACGCGCCGGTGAGCACCCAGCCGGTTCCATGTGTCGGAGTGAACCTAGGGGCGTACGGTGACGGTGGGGTGAACCGGAGGCCGGCGACGCACGGCTGACGGCGGGACCGGGCCCCGGGATCCCGCTCTACGGTTCCCGCCATGCGGATCACTTGGAGACTCGTCCTCGGCTTTCTCGCCGTCTCGGTCCTCGCCCTCCTGGCCGCCCTGGCGCGTCCGTCATGGTCCCAGGAGCGCGGCGGCGCCGCACCGGCGGCGCCGCTCACCACCGGGAACGGGACCGAGCGCTGCACCCTGCGCGCCGCCACCCCGCGCGAGGCGGCGCGCCGGGCGAAGCCGGGGGACACCGTCTGCTTCGACGGCGATCTGTCCCGGCAGCGGCTGGTCGTCACCAAGGGCGGGAGCCGGGAGCACCCGATCACCTACGCCGGGGGCGGGGACGCCGGGGACGGCATCACCATCGAGGCCGACGATGTGATCGTGGACGGGTTCCGGTCCGTCCGGCCGGAGGCGCCCGGGATCGAGCTGACCGGCCACCGCGTCACCGTGCGGAACACCACCGTGATCGGCCCGAGGGGCGGGGACGGCGGTCGACGGCAACACCCTCCATCCCGGTATCCGCTACGAGGTGGGCATCGACGCCTCGTCCCGCCCGGGTTACCGGGGCCCGGAGCCGGGCGGTCTGCCGTAGGAGCCTCTGGGAGGAGGAGCCGGGAGGAGCGGGGGCGCGGGGTTCTCCCGCTCCCCCCGGGATACGTCTGTCAAGCGGCGCCCGCCGCGCCCCGTGCCGCGGCCAGATCCGCCACCAGGCGCTTCTCGACCGGGACGCCGGGGTCGGAGTACTGCCCGGACAGACACACCGGGCCCGTGAAGCCGAGCTCCGCCAGTTGGCCGAGCGCCGCCGACCAGTCCGCCAGCCCCTCGGAGCCGGGCACGAACCAGGGCTTCCAGTGCCCGCCGACGGCCTCACCGGCCGGTTCGGTGCGCACATGGATGGCGTTCTTGAGGTTGACGATGCCGAGCCGCTCGGCGACCAGCGGCAGGGTGATCCGCGGATCGTCGCCCGCCAGCGCGTCATGGGCGGCGTCCCAGACGACCCGGAAGTGCCCGACCGGCAGGCCGTCGAGGAGGTCCAGCACCCCCAGCGCGGAGGACACATAGCGCCCGTGGTGCGGCTGCACCCCGATCTGGACGCCATATCCCTCGGCGAGGGGCGCCGCGTCCTCCAGCCGTTGCCGTGCCCGCCGGACCGAGGCGGCGTAGCCGTCCGGGCCCAGCTCGGCCATGACCCGGATCATCGGCACGCCCGCCTCCCGGCAGGCCGCGAAGACGGGTTCGCGGAGATCGCTCGCGACGCTGATCACCTCGACGCCCTCGGCCCGCAGCCGCGCGGTGAACTCCGGCAGCAGCCGTCCGGCTTCGCCGGGGGTGACGTACGCGGTGTCCCGGACCGGGATCTCGGCGCCGGTGAAGCCGAGGCCGGACACCAGCCGGCCCAGGGCGTCGCCCGGCAGCGTGGACCACGGTTTGGTGAACACGGACCAGAGAAATGTCATGGTGTCAGCGGCCTCCGAGTCCGCTCATGGTGATGCCTTTGACGAACCAGCGCTGGGTGAGGAAGAAGAGCACGATGAGTGGCACGGTGGTGATGGCGGCCGCCATCAGCAGCAGGTTCCACTGGGTGCCGTTGGTGGACTGGAACACCTGGAGGCCGACGGCCGCGGTCCTGGTGGAGTCGCTGTTGGAGATCACCAGCGGCCAGAGCAGGTTGTTCCACTGGCTGATGAACTTGAACACCGCCAGGGTGGCGATGGCCGGGACGGCGAGCGGGACGATCACCCGGATGAACGTCTGCCAGCGGTTCGCCCCGTCGAGCCGGGCGGCCTCCTCGTAGTCGCGTGGCACGCCCAGGAAGAACTGGCGGAGCAGGAACACCCCGAGCGCGGTGAAGGCGTGCGGCAGGATCATCCCCGGCCAGGTGTCCACCCCGTGCAACTTCGCCACCAGGATGAACTGCGGGATCAGCGTGACCTGTGAGGGGATCATCAAGGTGGTCAGATAGACGCCGAACAGCACGCTCCGGCCCCGGAAGCGCAGCCGGGCGAAGGCGTACGCGGCCAGCGCCGCGGTGACCGTCTCCAGCAGCGCCGTACCCCCGGCGAAGAAGACGGTGTTCAGCAGATAGCGGCCCAGCGGGACGAGGTCGAAGGCGCGGCCGATGTTCTCCGGATGCCAGCTGCCGGGCCAGAACGACGGCCGTGCCGCCATCGACTCGGTGTCGGACTGGAAGGCCACCAGCACCATCATCACGATGGGGGTGAGGGTGACCGCGGTGACCAGGAAACAGGTGAACACCAGCAGCCGGCGGGCCGCCACGGGCGAGCGGCGGAGGGCCGCGAGCGCGGGCACGTCAGAGGTCATAGTGCACCAGCCTCCGCTGGAGCAGGAACTGCGCCGCGGTGATGACGACGATGAAGGCGAACAGCACCATCGATTGCGCGGCCGCGTAGCCCTGCTCGTAGTTCTGGAATCCGGTCCGGTAGATGTACATCACGAGCGTGGTGGTGCTGGATCCCGGCCCGCCGTCCGTCATCACCAGCGCCTGGTCGAAGACCTGGAAGGAGCCGATGATCGAGGTGACCACGGTGAAGAACACCGAGGGCGACAGCAGGGGCAGCGTCACCGCGCGGAAGGTCCGCCAGGGCGAGGCGCCGTCCACTCTGGCCGCCTCGTAGAGCTGCTGTGGAATGACCTGCAACCCGGCGAGAAAGATCACCATGCCGAAGCCGAAGCTCTTCCAGACGCTCATCAGGATGAGGGCGGGCATGGCCCAGTCGTCCGAGACCAGCCAGGCCGGGCCGTCGATCCCGAAGGCGCCGAGCACCGCGTTGATCAGCCCGTCGTGCGGGATGTAGAGCCAGACCCAGACGAAGGCCACCGCCACGGTGATCGTCGCGTAGGGCAGCAGGAGCAGCGACCGGAACACCGCCATGCGCCGCAGCCCCTGGTTGAGCAGCAGCGCCAGGCCCAGGCTGACCAGCAGCGTCAGCGGCACACTGACGAAGGTGAAGTACGCGGTGTTGCCGAGCGCCGACCAGAAGGTGGTGTCCGGGCCGAGCCGGGCGAAGTTGTCGAGCCCGATGAAGTGGGGCGGGCTGAACAGGTTCCAGTCCAGCAGCGAGATCACCCCGGCCGCGACCACCGGCCCGGCGGTGAAGACCAGGAATCCGGCCAGGCTCGGCAGCAGGAACAGCCAGGCGGCCACCGTCTCCGAGCCGTGCCGCCAGAACCGGGGGCGGCGCAGCGGGCCACGCGGGGGGCGCCGTGGGGCGGCGGTCGCCGCGGCGGGGGTTTCGACAGCCATCGTGATCCTCCTCAGGTGGCCTGGCGGACGGCGTCCCGGTGCTGGCGCATCAGGGCGTTCAGCCGTGGCATCACACCGTCGATCGCTTCGCGGGCGCTCACCTGGCCGAGGAAGGCCCGGGGCAGGTCCTGGCCCAGCAGCAGCCGGACGCGGTTCCAGTTGGTGGTGACGTTGAAGGGATGGCCGCCGGCGACCTCGCCCTTCAGGATCCGCTGGACGATGCCGAGATTGGCGGGCGGCGGTTCGAAGGCGCTCGCGGCGGAGACCCGCGCGGGGTTGTTGCGCCCGGCCCGTGCGTAGATGTTCAGCGCGCCCGTGCTGGTGAGGGTCTTCAGCAGCCGCCACGCCAGGTCGAGGTCGTCGTCCTTGACGCCCGAGGGGATGGCGAAGCCGGAGCCCGAGACCCGCGGTGTGGATCCGGCCGGTCCCGCGGGGAAGGGCACGATGTCCCATGTGAAGGGGGCCTTGCGGACGTTGAGCACCTGCCACGGCCCGTTCTGCATGAATGCCACATTGCCCTGGAGGAAGTTGGCCAGGGAGGCGCCGGAGGCGTTCTGGGCGACGAGATTGTCGATCGGCGGGGTGACCCGGTCCTTGACGAACAGGTCGACCACGTAGTGGATCGCCTGAAGTGCCTCCGGGGCGTCCAGGGGGCTGGTGTCACGGTCTCCGTCGAGGACATCGCCGCCGGCGCAGTAGATCCAGGACACCAGGTCGTCGATGGTCGGGGCGCAGGTGAAGCCGTACTGGTCCTTCGGCTTGCTCAGCTCGATGGCCAGATCGCGGAAGGTGTCCCAGCTCATGGGCTCGGTCGGGGACGGCGGATCGACGCCGTTCCGCTCCAGCAGCGTCCTGTTGTAGTAGAGCACGGTCGGTGCCACGTCGAAGCCGATGGCGTAGGTGTGGTCGGCGAACGAGGAGATGGACCGGATGGCGGGGTAGAAGTCGTCGAGGTCGAAGTCGGGGTCCGCGGCGATGAGATCGTCCAGCGGCCGGTGTGCGCCGCGTGAGGCGTAGGTGGGGATCAGCCAGCCGTTCAGGGCGGTGACCATACCGGCCGTTCCGCTGACGAGCTGGAGGTCGAGCTTGGTGGGATAGCCGTCGGAGGGGGTGAGGGTCGAGGCCGATCTGATGTGCATGCGCCGCTCGACATAGCGTCCGAAGTCGGCCCAGACCCGGTTCTCCTCCGGGCTGCTGGACCACATGGACCAGGTGGCCGTGCCGGGTGGCGGGCCGGAGGAGCAGCCGCTGAGGGCTCCCGTGGTGGCGAGCCCGCCGAGGGCCGCCCCCTTGAGCAGGGCACGCCGGGGAAAGCTGGAAGACATCGTCGTCTCCTCGCTGCTGGGTCTGGGTGCGCAGACGTTCAGGACCAGGCCAGGTCCATGGCTTCGGCGCGGATGCGTTCCTCGTCGACCTCGACGCCGAGGCCGGGACCGGAGGGGACGGTGGCGGTGGCCGCGACGATGTCCAGGTTCTCCACGTAGAGGTCGGCCAGCAGCTCCGGTCCGTTCAGTTCGGCGGGCAGGGCCAGTTCCAGCTGGCTGAACAGGTGCAGCGCGGCCGCGAAGCCGATACCGCAGTCGGTCAGCCCGCTGGCCAGCACCTCAAGGCCGCCCGCCAGCGCGACCTGGGCGGTCTTCAGGGCGTTGCGCAGCCCGCCGGATTTGCAGATCTTCACGACCACCAGATCGGCGGCGTCGAGGCGGAGTGTGCGGGCCAGGTCCTGGGCGGTGAAGCTCCCCTCGTCGATGGCCACCGGCAGGCCGATCAGGTCCCGGACCCGGCGCAGGGCGAGGGTGTCGGTGCCCGGCACGGGCTGCTCCACGCACGTCAGGTGCGGCACCTCGCGCACCGCGTCCAACAGGCGGATGAGGGCGGTCGGCCGGTAGGACTGATTGGCGTCCAGCCAGAGGGGTTTGCCCGCGGCGACCTCCGCGACGGCGGTGATGGCCGCGGTGTCCGCCACGGGATCGCCGCCGATCTTCACCTTGTAGGCGGTGTAGTCCGAGGACTGGTGGGCGTGCTCGCGGACGGCGGCGGGGTCGCCCACCCCGATGGCCGAGCACAGCGGCACCGTGTCCCGGAGCTTGCCGCCCAGCAGGGCGTGGACCGGCAGCCCGGCCAGTTTGCCGGCCGCGTCGTGCAGGGCGATGTCCACCGCGGCGCGGGCGAACGGAAAGCCGTTGGACACCGCGGGGCTCAGCCGACGGCTCGCCCGGGTGTGGAACAACTCCACGTCGAACGGGGTGAGTTCGAGCAGGATGGGGGCCAGATGGCGCTTGATGACGACGGCGATCGTCTCGGCGGTCTCATAGCTCCAGCTGGGCAGGGCGCGCTGTTCGCCCCAGCCGACCACCCCGTCCTCGGTGGTCAGCTTGACGAAGACGACCGACCCCGCCTGGTCGGGGGTGCCGACGGCGCCGCTGCCCAGCACGAACCGCCGGGCGAACGGCACGGCCACGGGGAAGACCTCGACCGCCGTGATACGCGACATGGTGAAGTGACTCCTGACATGAGGTCGATGACGGACACGGCCGGATGCGGAGCGCCGGGGGCCGGTCAGGCGGCGATGGGCCAGGAGGCGGGGTCCACGAAGCTCGGACCGCGGACGCCCTTGTCCAGCCAGTCGGCCACATCCGCCAGCACATATCCGGCCAGCGCCAGATGCCCGTCCACGGTGTCCCCGGCGATATGCGGGGTGAGCAGCAGATTGGGGCAGCTCAGCACGGACTCGCCGAGCCGCGGCGGCTCGGGGTCGAAGACGTCCAGCGCGGCGAACAGCCGCCCCGCCAGGACGTGTTCGAGCAGCGCGGCCTGGTCGACGGCCGGTCCCCGGGCGGAGTTGACGACCACGGCGTGATCGGGGATCCGCTCGATGAGCCGGGCGCTCACCAGGCCACGGGTGTCGGGGAGGTCGGGCACATGGACGGAGACGAACGGGCAGCCGAGCGCCTCCTCCAGCGTGGCGGTCCGCACCCCCAGCGCGGCGGCCGCCTCCTGGTCCAGATACGGGTCGTACACCACCACATCGCAGCGGAACGGCCTGAGCAGGGTGATCAGGGCGCGGGCCGTGGAGCTCGCGCCGAGAACGCCCACCCGGCGGCCGGTGAGTTCACCGCCCCGGAAGCCGCTCTGCTTCCAGCCACCGGCGCGGATCGCGGTGTCGAACAGCGGCAGCCTGCGGGCCAGGGTGAGCATCGCCGCCAGGCAGTACTCCCCCACCGACCAGGCGATCCGCCGGGCGGCCGAGAAGACCGCGACACCCTGGTCGAGCACCTCGCGGTCGATGAGCTTCTTCACCGTCCCCGCGGCGTGCGCCACCACCCGGGGGCCACCGCCACCGGCCCAGATCGCCCGGTCAAGACGGGGTGTGCCCCAGCTGGTCAGCAGCACATCGCTGCCGGCGGCGAGCCGGGCGACCACATCCGCGGTCAGCGGCTCATCGGCCCAGCTCACCTCGTAACGTTTCTCCATCAGCCGCCGGGCCTCGGGGCTGATCACATCGGCGGCACGCTGGGGGGTCATGGCGACGGCGAGTCTGGACAACCTGGCTCCTCGGACGGGATCGGCGCGGATCTGCCCTGTGGCGGTCGTCATGACCGTAGGGGTGCGCCGCCATGCCCGTCCAAGCCCACTTTCGCATCGCCCCATACCGTGAGGGCATGAACCTCTCCCTGCAACAGCTCCGCGGCTTCGTGGCGGTGGCGGAGGAGCGGCACTTCGGCCGCGCCGCCGCCCGCCTCAATATGACCCAGCCCCCGCTGACCCGTCAGATCCAGGCGCTGGAACGCGCCCTGGACGTCGTCCTGTTCGAGCGCACCGGACGAGGCGCCCGGATCACCGCGGCGGGCCGGGTCTTCCTCGACCACTGCCACCGGGTACTGGCGCTGCTGGACGCCGCGCCGACCGCCACCCGCCGCGCCGCCGAGGGCCGCACCGGCACCCTGCGGCTGGCCTTCACCGCGATCGGCGCGTACGCCATCCTGGCCGACGTGCTGGACCTGGTGAAGCGGCATCTCCCCGATGTCACCGTCGAGTTGACCGAACTGGTCAGCCCCGATCAGTTCGCCGCCCTCTCCGAGCTGCGCATCGACCTGGGTCTGGTGCGGCCGCCCATCCCCGAGGGGTACGCCTCGCTCCTGGTCCACTCCGAGGACCTCGTCCTCGCGGTCCCCTCCGGCCATCCGCTGGCCCACGACGACGGCGCCCCCGTCGCCCTGACCGACGTGGCCGACGACTACATCGGGTACAGCCCCGAGGGCTCGCGCTATCTGCACGACATCTGCGCCGCGATGATCGGCGTGGACCGCTACGCCGTCAGCCAGTTGACCTCCCAGGTCCCCACCATGCTCGCCCTGGTCCGCGCCGGCCTGGGCTGCGCCTTGATCCCCCGCTCGATCATGACCATGGGGGTCCACGGTGTCCGCTACCGCGAACTGGCCCCGGCCGACGCCCACTCCGTCACCCTCCACGCCTGCTGGAGCCCGGACAGCCCCAACCCGGCCCTCCAGCGGCTGGTGGACGTCCTCAACCAGGAGCGCTCGGGAGGCGGCTGTGAGATAGGCCATATGCGACGGTAAGTAACGGTCCAAAGATATATAAACAGCCGCCAGGCCATTGAGCAGAGGCCCTTCGTGATCCGTATTCGCCGGTGCAAGCACGGGCGGACACACTGCTCCGCACAACGACCGGCGTCCCCGCCAGGAGGCTCTATGCGATCCCGGTACTTCGTCACAGGTACCTCCCTCCTCATAGGTTCCGTGGTGGTCACCCTCGGTGTGATCATGTCGCCCGTCCTGACGGGTGTGCAGCAGACGAACCAGACGAACCTGGCGAAGACGAGCTCGACCCAGTACGGACCGCTCACCGGCGCCGACCGGGACTTCGTGGTCAAGGTCCGGCTCGCCGGGCTGTGGGAGTACCCCGTCGGTCAGCTGGCCCTCAAGAAGGGCACCACGGCGGCGGTGAAGACGGCCGGTGAACATCTGATCGTGGGGCATGCGCAACTGGACGAAGCCTCGCGCGACATCGCCCCCAAACTCGGCATCACCCTGCCCAACAAGCCCACACCGCAGCAGCAGGGGTTCCTGGACACCCTCACGGCCGCCACGGGCAAGAACTTCGACAGCCAGATGGCCCAGATCCTGCGCATCACCCACGGCCAGATCTTCAGCTCCATCGCCAAGATCCGGGCGACCAGCAAGAACACCCTGGTGCGTCAGCTCGCCACCCAGGCCAACAACACGGTGCTGGACCACATCACGCAGATGGAGAACACCGGGATGGTCGACTACGAGCGGCTTCCCGCCCAGATCACCTCGACCCCGACCCAGGGTCCGAACTTCACCAAGCCGGTGATGCCCAAGCCCGGTGAGCCCATGGTCGTCCTGAAGAAGCCGGCCTCGCTCGAGGGCAAGGGCGAACCGCCCACGGCGTCCCCGCCCGCCCCGGTCGACGACGCGCCGGGCGCCTCGGCCTCCCCGGCCACTCCGGGCGCCACCTCCTCCCCCTCCGCGCCCACCGTTCCGTAACGCACCGTCAGGAGTGCGCAGACAAGCCGGGTGAAACGCGGGCGGTTTCCGCCACATCGGTACCGTCAAATCACGCCACTCTGTGCGCCGCGGGGGTGCGAAACGGCTCCGGAAGAGCCTTATGACCACCCCCGGAGAGCCTCATGACCACCCCCGGCGGGCACCGTGCCGCGCCCCGGCTCCACGCGTATGCGTACTCGACCATCGCACGACCGTCTACTGACCCATCCACCATGCCTGCAATAGGACGGTGGAATATGCGCCCGCCCCCCTGTGGCCCGGTGGGCCCCGCACCCGCTAGGAATCGTTCAGAGCGCCGATGACCGGCCCGGCACGGCCCCGGGCGGGGACTGCCGGGACCTCCGGGGCCCATGGGGCGGCGGACCCTACTACGCGCCGCCCGCCATTTCCGAGCATTACTGGATTTGACCCCCAACAGCTGAACCCTGCGTAACCTCACCGTCACTGGCGAAGCGCCACCGGTGGGCGCCCGCCATGGGTGACGCAGGGAGGGGAGGCCGCATGCCCGGAATCGACGAGTGCTTACTGGAAGCGATGACCGTGAACGGCGCGCGCGGAGCCGCCGTGATCGAGTGGACCAGCGGACTCGCGCTCGGCATGGTCGGCGAGGTGCGCGACGAGGACCCCGAGGCCACCGCGGCGGAGACGGCGGAGCTGGCCCGGATGGCCGCCGAGCAGCGGGCGTTCGCCGCGCTGGGCCCCGGGGGCGACAAGAGCGGCGCCGACCCGGACGAGGTGGACGGGGAGCCCGCCGTCGAGGACGTCATCGTCACCACCCGCACCTGCTACCACCTGCTGCGCTTCGTCGACACGGCCTTTGACAGCGGCGTCTTCTTCTATCTGTGGCTCGACCGCCGGGAGGGCAATCTGGCGCTCGCCCGGATCCGGCTGCGCGACATGTGCGGGCGGCTGGCGCTGATATGAGGCTGCCGCACCGGACCGTGGCCCGAGCCGGGCACGCCCCCAGTCTCGCCGGGCTCGCCGACGAGCGGGCCAGCGGCGCCCTGTTGTGCGACGCGGGCACGGTCTATCTCCGGGACGGCCAGGTGGTGCATGCCGAGAGCCCGGTGGCCCCCGGGATCGAGGTGCTGCTCACCACCGGTGGGCGGCTGACCGCCGACAGCTGGCGGGAGGCGGTGGGGCGGACCGGCCGGGCCGGTGGGGTCGGGCGGTTCCTCGTCGACAGCGGCCGGCTGTCGGACGCGGAGCTGGAGATCTGCCATCTGGGCGCGCTGTTCGACGCGGCGTACTTCGCGCTGGGGCACGGCAGCGGGCCGCGCGGCTTCCAGCGGGGCGCGGTCCACTGGCTCGGGCCGGTGCGCCCGGTGGGCGCGGCTGCCGTCGAGCGCGAGACCCGGCGCCGCGGCAAGCTGCTGGACGCCTTGTGGCCGTATCCGCACGTGGACACGGCGCCGGTGGTGCTGCGCCGCCCCGATGGCCGCGCCCCGGCCGTCACCCCCCGTCAGCGCGCGGTGCTGGCGCTGGCCGACGGGGTCCGCACCCCGGCCCGTATCGCCCGCGAGCTGGGCCGTCCCGCCTTTCACACGCTGATCGACATACGGCGGCTGGCGGCCGCGGGCCATGTCGCCACCCCACGCCCCACACGTCCGGAACATCCGGGCCGCCCCGGACCGCCCGCCGCTTCCGCCGCTTCCGCTCCGCCCGCCCCGGACCGCGGTCCCGGCGCGGTGGTCTTCACCGATCCCGATATCGACCTGCTGCGTCGGCTCCGCGATGCCTTGGAGGCAAGCCTGTGATTCCCCCGATCGACCCGCCCGCCCCGTGCGCGGCGTCATGAGGCTCACCCTGCGGCAGCGCACGGAGCGTAAGTGGCTGCTGGCCGCCGAGCCCGAAGTGCTGGAGGAGCTGCGCCGGCTGCGGGCCCGGGTGACCCATGTGACCGGCGCGCTCGCCGCCACCAGCGACGGCGTGGTGCTGGCGCACGACACGGCCACCGTCGAGCCCGAGGGCGTGGCGGCGCTGACCGCCGCGGCCCTCGGGGTGGCGCAGTCGCTGGCGGGTGCCACCGGGCGGGGCGCCTTCCGTGAGCTGCTGGTCCGCGGTGAGAACGGCTATGTGGCCACCTACGCCGCGGGTTCCACGGCCGTGCTGACCGTACTGGCCGGTGACCGTACCAACGTCGGCCGCCTCCACATGGAGGCCCGGCGCTCGGGCGCCCGTCTCGCCGATCTGGTGGGCGTCGCCCTCAGCAGGGCCGAGCAGCCCTGATCCCACGACCTCCCCCGCCCGGCGCGCACACCGCGCGCCGAGAACCGACCGGACATCACTGACACCGAAAGGAACAGCCACGATCATGGCGAACACCCAGACCGCGCTCAAAGAGGCGATGACGTCCATAGAGGGCGCCCTCGGCGCCGCGCTGGTCGACTACTCCAGTGGGATGGCCCTCGGCACCGTGGGCGGAGGAAAGGATCTCGACCTGACGGTGGCCGCGGCGGGCAACACCGATGTGGTGCGCGCCAAGGTGCGGACCATGGAGCAGCTCGGTCTCCAGGACGGCATCGAGGACATCCTCATCACCCTCGGCAGCCAGTACCACCTGATCCGGCTGCTGAGGGGCCGGGACAGCCAGGGCCTCTTCCTCTATCTGGCGCTGGACAAGAAGCGGGCCAATCTGGCGATGGCACGCCATCAGCTGCGCAAGATCGAGGCCGACCTGGAGGTCTGAGCCGTACGGCCCCGATCCATGCGCCACGCATCCGGTGGGCCGGTCCGGCCCACCGGACGGCGGCACGCTAACGCACCAGGCAGGGCCGCTTGTTGTCGAAGGTCCAGCCCGGAATGAGATAGCGCATGCCGACCGCGTCGTCCCGCGCCCCCAGCGCCTTCTCCTGGTAGAGGGCGTGGGCGGCGAGGAGCCGGTCGCGGTCGAGCCGGATGCCCAGCCCGGGGGCGTCCGGGATGGCGATCTCACCGCCGGCGATCCGCGGCGGTTCGACGGTGAGCCGCTCCAGCCCCTCCTGCCAGATCCAGTGGGTGTCCAGGGCGTTGTACGCGCCCGGGGCGGCGGCTCCGCAGTGGGCCACCATCGCCAGGGAGATGTCGAAGTGGTTGTTGGAGTGGCAGCCCCAGGTCAGGCCCATCTCATGGCAGAGCTGGGCCACCCGTACCGACCCCTGCATGGTCCAGAAGTGGGGGTCGGCCAGCGGGATGGAGACGGACTGCAACGCCAGTGCGTGGGTCATCTGCCGCCAGTCCGTGGCGATCATGTTGGTGGCCGTGGGCAGTCCGGTGGCGCGCCGGAACTCGGCCAGGATCTCCCGGCCGGAGTAGCCGTCCTCGGCGCCGCACGGGTCCTCGGCGTAGGCGAGCGTGCCGAGCAGCGGCCGGCACAGTTCGATCGCCTCACGCAGCGACCAGGCGCCGTTGGGGTCGAGGGTGATACGGGCCTCGGGGAACCGCTCCTTGAGCGCCCGTACCGCCTTGACCTCATCGTTTCCCTCCAGAACCCCGCCCTTGAGCTTGAAGTCCGCAAAGCCGTAGAGATCGTAGGTGGCCTCGGCCTGACGGACGATCGCCTCGGGGGTGAGCGCCTCCTCGCGGCGGATGCGGTACCACTCGGCGTCGGCGTCGGGCTCGCGGACGTACTCCAGGTCGGTCCGGTCGGGGTCGCCGACGTAGAACAGATAGCCCAGGACCCGTACCGAGTCGCGCTGCTGCCCGTCGCCCAGGAGCGCCGCGACGGGCACCTCCAGATGCTGCCCGAGGAGGTCCAGCAGGGCCGATTCGACGGCGGTGACGGCGTGCACGGTGGTGCGCAGATCGAAGGTCTGGGTGCCCCGGCCCCCGGCGTCGCGGTCGCCGAACCGCTGCCCGATCTCGCGCAGCACCCGCTTGTAGTCGCCCACCCGCGCCCCGACGACGAGGGATTCGGCGTCCCGCAGGGTCTGGGTGATCTTCTCACCGCCGGGCACCTCGCCCAGTCCGGTACGGCCCTCGGAGTCCTCGAGGACCACCACGTTCCGGGTGAAGTAGGGGCCGTGGGCGCCGGAGAGGTTCAGCTCCATGCTGTCCCGGCCGGCGACCGGATAGACGGAGAACGAGGTGACGGTCGGCTGGCTCATCGTGGCGTCCTTGGGTCGGGGGCGGTCAGACCGTGAGTGTCGGACTTCGAGTGTCGGACCTTGAGTGTCAGACATTGAGTGCTTCGAGGGCGGCCTCGACGGCCAGCACGCCGCCGAGGCCGAGGACCGCGAGCACGGTGGTGTAGGTGGTACGCGCCTTGATGGCGTCGATGACGGAGAGGTTGAAGTACTCCTTGAACATCCAGAAGCCGGGGTCGTTCACATGGCTGAAGGCGATCGATCCGCAGGAGACGGCGAGGACCATCAGCTCGGGGTGGACTCCGCTGTTCTCCAGGAGCGGCTGCACCACACCGGCGGCGGTGACCACGGCGACCGTGGCGGATCCGAGCGCCACCCGCAGGACGACGGCGATGAGCCAGGCGAGGACGATCGGCGAGATGGACCAGTCGTCGGTGAGGTCCTTGATGTAGTCGGATATCCCGCCCTCGACCAGGACATTCTTGAACGCGCCACCGGCCCCGATGACCAGCAGGATCATCGCCATCGCCTGGGCGGCGGAGTTGCAGGAGGCGCTGACCTCGGACAGGCTCCGGCCGATCCGCGGGCCGAACGCCCACACCGCCAGCAGCAGGGTCAGCAGCAGGGCGATCGGCGCCGATCCGATGAAGGTGATGAAGTGCAGGACCGGGCTGTCGCCGGAGACGGCCATGTCGGTCACCGCGGCACCCGCGATCAGCACCACCGGGACCAGGGCCACCGACAGCGACCAGCCCAGGCCCGGCATCTCCTCCTCGGTGAAGGTGCGCTCGCTGACCAGGCCCTTGGGGATCTCGGGGTCCATCCGGCGGACGAACGGAAGGCGCGGCCACACCAGGGCGATCAGCGCACCGGCCGGAACGGCGATGAACAGCCCGTAGAAGAGGGTCAGGCCGACGGAGGCGTGGAAGGTCGAGGCCACCGCGGTGGGCCCGGGGTGGGGCGGCAGGAAGCTGTGCATGGTGGACAGGGCGATGGACATCGGAAGCCCGACCCACAGCAGGTTCTTGCGGGTGACCCGGACGATGGTGAACGCCACCGGCACGATGATGACGAAGGCCACCTCGTAGAACATGGTCACGCCGATGAGCATGGCGGTGACCACCATCGCCACCTGGACCCAGCGCAGCCCGAAGGTGTCGATGAGGGTGTTGGCTATGCGCTGGGCCGCGCCGCAGTCGCCCATGACCCGGCCGACCATGGCGCCCAGACCGACGACGAGCATGGTGTCGCCGATCTGACCCCCGACGCCCTCTCCGAGGACATCGGGGATCTTCTCCATCTCGACCCCCTGCACCAGCGCGACGCCGACGGCCACGAGGAGCAGGGCGATGAAGCCGTTGAGCTTCAGCTTGGTCATGAGGAACAGCAGGATCGCCACGCTGATTCCGACGACGACTAGAGGCATGTCTTCAGTTCCCCTTTGAACTGCGGCCGGTTGAGCCGGAGACTCGAACGGCCGCCAGACGGGCCAAGGAGTCCACGTACATGCACTCCGTCTATATATGAAGATGGAGGCTAGAGGGGTGAACACCACCGGTCAATGGGTATGGCCATGGATCCGTGACCGGCGTCGGTGCGAAACGGTTCTTATCGGGCGCCGAACTCCGCCTTGGCGCCCGTCCAGGCGCGGGCCTGCTCGCTGAGGGTGATGCCGAGACCGGGCCGTGCGGACACCCGCATCCGGCCGTCGCGGATCTCCAGCCGCTCGTTGAACAGCGGCTCCAGCCAGTCGAAGTGCTCCACCCACGGCTCCTGCGGATAGGCGGCCGCGAGATGGAGGTGGATCTCCATCGCGAAGTGCGGGGCGAGTTGCAGATGGTGCTGCTCGGCGAGGGTGGCCAACTTGAGGAACTGGGTGATGCCGCCGATGCGCGGTGCGTCGGGCTGAATGATGTCCGCCGCGTTGTGGCGTATCAGCTCCCAGTGTTCGGCCACGCTGGCCAGCATCTCCCCGGTGGCCACGGAGGTGTCCAGCGAGGCGGCGAGGGCCGCGTGGCCGGCCGCGTCATAGGCGTCCAGCGGCTCCTCGATCCAGACCAGGCCGAACTCCTCGAAGGCGCGCCCCATGCGCTGCGCGGTGGGCCGGTCCCACTGCTGATTGGCGTCCACCATGAGCGGTACGTCGTCGCCCAGGTGCTCCCGTACGGCGGTCAGCCGGCGCAGGTCCTCCTTGCCGTCCGGCTGGCCCACCTTGATCTTGATACCGCCGATTCCGCTGGCCAGGGAGGCCGTCGCGTTCTCCAGCAGCTGCTCGGTCGGCGTGTGCAGAAAGCCACCGGAGGTGTTGTAGCAGCGGACGGTGTCGCGGTGGGCGCCCAGCAACTTGGCCAGCGGCAGCCCGGCCCGCTTGGCCTTGAGGTCCCACAGGGCGATGTCGAAGGCCGCGATCGCCTGGGTGGACAGCCCGCTGCGGCCCACGGAGGCGCCGGCCCACACCAGTTTCGTCCAGATCTTGGCGATGTCGCTGGGGTCCTCGCCGAGGAGGGTGGGCGCGATCTCCTGGGCGTGGGCGAACTGGCCGGGCCCTCCCGCGCGCTTGGAGTAGCTGAAGCCGATGCCCTCGTGCCCCTCCTCGGTGGCGAGTTCGACGAAGAGGAAGGCCACTTCCGTCATCGCCTTCTGGCGCCCGGTGAGCACCTTGGCGTCGCTGATGGGAGTGGCCAGGGGAAGGACGACCGAGGACACTCGGATCCAGGAGACCCGGTCGAGGGTTGCCTCACCTGCCTGCTGCGCGGCGTGCGTTGCCGTATGCGATGTGGTCACCACGTGTTGTCCCTGTGTGTGGGGCCCGTATGCGGGGCGAGTGGATGTCATCGGAACCGCCCCCGGGCGGCCGACGAGCTCCTTTGCAAGCTAAGGTCGCCAGACGATCTACGTCTAACTTAAAATTGGCATGCGTTGATACTGGGAGAGCATCGTTGTTCACGCTCATGCAACTCACCAGCTTTGTGACGGTCGCCGAGGAGCTGCATTTCACCCGGGCCGCGGAGCGGCTGAAGATGACCCAGCCGCCGCTGAGCCGCCAGATCCAGCTGCTGGAGACCGAGTTGCGGGTCCAGTTGCTGGAGCGCACCAACCGCTCGGTGCGGCTCACCCCCGCGGGACGCGCCTTCCTCACCGAGGCCCGCCGCATCCTGCGCCAGTCCGAGCACGCCGTGCTCGCCGCCCAGCAGGTGGCCACGGGCGAGGCGGGGAGCATCGCCATCGGCTTCACGGCGGCCAGCGCCCACTCCGTGCTCGGCACACTGCTGGAGATCGCCCGTGCGGCCATGCCGGGCGCGGAGATCACCCTGCGCGAGATGGTCACCCGTGACCAGCTGGAGGCCGTCACCGAGCAGAGCCTGGACCTGGGCCTGGTGCGGCCCTCGGTGACCGGCCCCGATCTGCGCTCCCGGCCCGCGGCCCGGGAGCGGCTGCTGGCCGCCCTGCCGACCGGACACCCACTGGCGGCGGGCGAAGGGCCGCTGAAGGTGGCCGACTTCGACGGGCAGGAGCTGCTGATGTACTCGCCCATCGAGGCGCGCTACTTCAACGAGCTCCTCATCAGCATCTTCCGCGCCGCCCACGCCACCCCGGTTTTCGCCCAGTACCTGAGCCAGGTCCACACCATCCTGGCGCTGGTGAACGGCGGCTGGGGAGTGGCCCTGGTCCCGGAGACCGCCGCCCGGCCGCGCTACCCGCACATCGTCTTCAAATCGGTGGACCTGACCACTCCGGAGCCGGTGGAACTCAACCTCGTGTGGCGCAAGAACAACGACAACCCGGCCCTGAACGCACTGCTCCGCCACGCGGCCGCCCTTCTCCCCGACCGAGGAGCCCGACCGGCGTGACTCCCAGAACCTCCGGTGGCCCGCGGTGGGGCCCGTTGCCGTAAGGCTCGCGTCGCCCGGCCCACGTTGCGGAGCTACGCTCATAAGGAAGGACTCGGTTCGCCTTCGTCGCCTTCGAAGGGAGCGGTTCCGTGTCCGTCACATCACGCGCGTCGGCTCCGGCGCCGCTGCCCAGACATCGCGAATGCCCCTTCGATCCGCCCGGTGCCTACGCGGAGCTGCGGGAGGACGGCGGGGCCAGTCGGCTGGCCTTCCCGGACGGCAAGGTGGGCTGGCTGCTCACCCGCCACGAGGACGTGACGCGGCTGCTGGCGGACGACCGCTTCAGCTCGGACCGCCGCCGCACCTCCTCACCGGTGCACGCGTTCCCGGTCCGCCCGGACGACCGTCGGATGGTGGGCTCGTTCATCGGCATGGATCCGCCCGAGCACACCCGCTACCGGCGGCTGCTGAGCAAGTGGTTCACCGCCCGGGGGCTGCGGGGGCTGCGACCGCGGATCGAGGAGATCGTCGAGGACCACCTGGCCGCGATGGAGCGCGCCGGTCCCCCGGCCGACCTGGTGACCGCCTTCGCCCAGCCGATCCCGTCGCTGGTGATCTGCGAGCTGCTGGGGGTGGCGTACGAGGACCGGGCCGACTTCCAGCGGTGGGCCACCGTTCTGCTCCGGCTCGGCCGGAGTGAGGAGGAGGTCTACGCGGCCCGGGACGCGCTGTGGGAGTACATGCGGGGGCTGATCGACGCCAAGCGGCAGCGGCCGGACGAGGCGCTGCTCTCGCGTCTCGTGGGCGGCGAGCACGGCGCGCCCGGCGGCCCCGGCAGCGCCACGGCGGCCGGGCTGACCGACGAGGAGCTGACCGGTGTGGGGCTGCTGCTGCTCGTCGCGGGCCATGAGACGACGGCGAACATGCTGGCTCTGGGCACCTACGCGCTGCTGCGCCACCCCGAGCAGTCACGCGGGGTGCGCGAGCGGCCCGAGATGATCGACCACGCGGTCGAGGAGCTGCTGCGGTATCTGACCATCGTCCAGTTCGGGATCGTACGGGTGGCCCGGGAGGACCTCGAGATCGCCGGGGCGCGGGTACGGGCCGGGGAGACGGTGGTCGGGGCGCTGGCCTCGGCCAACCGGGACGCCGCGCGGTTCGCCGCCCCGGACACCCTGGACATCGCCCGCGAGCCGGGCGATCAGATCGCCTTCGGCCACGGCGTTCACCAGTGCCTGGGCCAGCATCTGGCGCGGATGGAGATGCGAACGGCCTACCCCGCCCTGCTGCGGCGCTTCCCCACGCTCCGTCTGGCGGTGCCGCCCGACGAGGTGCCGCTCCGCCACGACATGCTGGTCTACGGAGTCCACCGGCTCCCGGTCACCTGGGACCGGGCCGTCGGTTAGGCGGCCGGCAGGTCCGCCCACCAGGTGATGCCCTCATGGCAGGTTTGGCTGCCGTGGCGCGAGGACAGCGCGGTGACGATGCCGAGCCCGCGGCCGTGCTCATCGGGCTCGATGTCCTCGTCCGCCCGCTGATCGGCGGGGATCGGGCCCCCGTCGGTGACCTCGATGCGCAGGCCGGCCCCGCCCTCGCACTCGGTCCAGCTCAGCCGCAGCACGGCCGGGGGCAGGGCGTGCAGGATCGCGTTGGTGACCAGCTCCGAGATCACCATGAGCGCCTCGTCGAGCCGGTCGGCGGGCAGCTCCCATTCGGACAGCAGCGCGTGCGCCCGCCGCCGTACGGTGGCGACGGCCTCGCAGATGTGCGGGACGGGCAGCACATGGTCGCCGGCCTCGTCCGCCGAGGGCCGGTCCTGTGCCTCATCGCGCATCGCCGTCGGCGGCCGGCCCGGGATTTCGCCGCGGGCGGCGCCCGACGCCGTCAGGGAGTCCGGGTCCGGCGCCTGGGAGCCGATGAGACGGACGTCGGTGAGATCGACGGTCCCCGCGGCCTGCCCGGTCACGCTGTGCCTGGTGATACCGGGCCCGGCGACGCCGGGCGTCGGCAGGCTCAGTTGTTCCGCCACGTCCCCTCCTCTCCAAGACGGGTTTGTCTCTCTGCCGGGCACCCTTCGGGTCACCTTTCGGCATACTGGTCTTCTTGTCCCGATACGGACGCTATGGGCACCAACCGTCGGGGTCAACGAATACGGGTCGGCATTGCCGAACGTTTGGCGTCCTCGCCGACAGGCTGTGCCACTGGCCGAAGAGCTACGATCGCGACATGGCCGGCCCGGTGCAGTCCATCGAGCGGGCGGCGGCGATTCTGCGGCTGCTCGCCCAGGGGTCCGGTCGGCTCAGTCTGGGCGAGGTGGCGGCCTCGCTCGGCCTCGCGAAAGGCACCGCGCACGGCATCCTGCGCACCTTGCAGAGCGTCGACTTCGTCGAACAGGACAAGGCGACGGGGAAGTACCAGCTCGGCGCGGCGCTGCTGCACCTGGGGACCAGCTATCTCGACATCAACGAGCTGCGGTCCCGCTCCATCAACTGGACCGACGCCCTGGCCGCGCGCAGCGGTGAGGCGGTCCGCCTCGGAGTGCCCCTGGAGGGCAAGGTCCTCATCGTCCACCACGTCTTCCGGCCCGATGACACCTTCCAGACCCTGGACGTGGGCTCGCTGCTGCCCCTGCACGCCAGCTCGCTGGGCAAGATCCTGCTGGCGTACGGGGCGACTCCCCTGGAGCCGCTCATGGAAACCGCACTGGAGAGCTACACCCGGCACACGCTCGGCTCCCCCCAGCAGCTGAGCCGGGCGCTGGCCGAGATCCGCGACACCGGGTGGGCGTTCGCGGCACAGGAAATGATGATGGGCGAGGCGGACGTCGCGGCGCCGATCCGCGGACAGGGCGGCCTGGTGGTGGGCGCCGTCGGCATCTCCGGCGCCGTGGACCGCCTCTGCGACAGCAAGGGACGGCCGCATGGCTCGCTGGTCGGGCTGACGCGCGACGCCGCCCGGGCGATCTCCCGCGATCTCGGCGCGACCCGCTGGTGATGCCCCATGCCCTGCTCCAACCCGCCCGAAGGCAGGCCAGGCCATGGTTGAACGCTATGTGATGTCCATCGACCAGGGCACCATGTCCACCCGGTGCATCCTCTTCGACCACCAGGGACGGCTGGTCTCGGTCGGCCAGCGAGAACATCAGCAGTACTTCGCCAGGCCCGGCTGGGCCGAGCACGACCCCACCGAGATCTGGTCCCATCTGCGCCGTGTCGTCGTCCCCCGGGCCCTGGAGGGCGCGGGGATCCGGCCCGAGCAGATCGCGGCGATCGGCATCGCCAATCAGCGCGAGACCACGGTGGTCTGGGACCGCCGCACCGGCGTTCCGGTGGGCCACGCCATCACCTGGCAGGACACCCGTACCAGCGGCTATGTCGAGGAGCTGCGGCGCACCACCGGTGACGACTTCTTCCTGGAACGCTGCGGTCTTTCGCCCACGACCTACTTCTCCGCGCCCCGGCTGCGCTGGCTGTTCGACCATGTCGACGGCTTGCACGAGCGCGCGGAGCGCGGCGAAGTGCTGTTCGGCACGATGGAGAGCTGGCTGATCTGGAACCTCACCGGAGGGCCCGACGGCGGACTGCATCTGACCGACGCCACCAACGCCAGCCGCACCATGCTGATGAACATCCGCAGCCTGGCCTGGGATGATGAACTGCTGGCCTATTTCGATGTGCCCCGGGCGATGCTGCCGGAGATCCGCGCCTCCGCCGAGTGCTACGGCATGGCCCGCGCCCTGCTGCCGGACGTCCCGATCTGCGCGGCCCTCGGCGATCAGCAGGCGGCGCTGTTCGGGCAGACGTGCTTCGCCCCCGGCGAGGCGAAGTGCACCTACGGCACCGGCAGCTTCCTCCTGGTCAACACCGGCACCGAGCTCGTACGGTCCCGGCACGGACTGCTGACCACGGTGGGCTACAAGGTCGGCGGTGAGCCGCCGGTCTACGCCCTGGAGGGCCCGATCGCCGTCACCGGCTCGCTGGTGCAGTGGTTCCGCGACCGTCTGGGGCTGATCCACAGCGCCCCGGAGATCGAGACCCTCGCCCGCGGCGTCGAGGACAACGGCGGCTGCTACATCGTCCCCGCCTTCTCCGGTCTTTTCGCCCCGCACTGGCGCAGCGACGCGCGCGGGGTGATCGTCGGGCTCACCTCGTACATCACCAAGGGGCATCTGGCCCGGGCCGTCCTGGAGGCCACCGGATGGCAGACCCGGGAGGTGGTCGACGCCGTCAACGCCGACTCGCCCCGGCCGCTGCGCCAGCTGAAGGTGGACGGCGGGATGACCTCGAACAATCTGCTGATGCAGTTCCTGGCCGACGTCCTGGACATGCCCGTGGTGCGCCCCATGGTCTCCGAGACCGTCTCCCTCGGCGCCGCCTACGCCGCCGGGCTCGCCTCCGGCTACTGGCCGGATCTGGAGGGGTTGCGCCGCAACTGGCACCGCGCGGCCCAGTGGATGCCCACGATGGACCCGGCGCGGCGGGAGGCGGAGTACGAGAGCTGGCGGCGGGCGGTCGAGAGGTCGCTGGGCTGGGCCAGGTCATAGCCCGGGGCATATTCCTCCACGGCCTGCGCGGGAATCGAGGCGGAACGGGATGTGTGAGTTCCCTGAGGCGGGGTATTCGAGCCAGCCGCGGCTGTTCACTCGAGCCGCTCTGGGACCCAGAAACCCATGAAGACCCAAAACCCGATCCATGGACGGAATCATGACCAGCCCTTCCGATGAAAACGTCTCCGCCACCCAGCAGGCCCTAGGCGAGCTGGCGGCCGACCGGGCGGACGAGTCGGCGCTGAACACCCTTGCCAACAGTGAGGTCCTCCTCCCCTCCGCCGAGACCGGAGAGGAGACGGACCCGCAGGCCGTGACCCTGCCCGTGTTCCAGCAGGAGGACGGCGCGCAGCTGGTACCGGTCTTCACCACTCCGGCCCGGATGCACCAGGCCCTGCCCCAGATCGAGCGGTACCACCTGGTGCCGCTGGGCGCGCTGGCCCAGGGATGGCCCTCCGAGGAGCTGTCGCTGACCATCGACGCGGGCGCCCCGGAGGCGGTCACCCTCTCGGCCACCGGCGTGCGGAGCCTGCTCAGCGGCTCCGGCCCGGCCGCCTGACCCTCCCGCGGCGGCCCGTGCCCCTGCTCCGTACGGGCACGGGCCGCGGCGATGCCCGATCTCGGCGGGCCGTTCGCTGATTGGCCACCGTCCCCACTCATCGTCTACCGTCCCGTGGACAACCGATCACGGAACGAGACCGGCGGGACGGACCACGTGAGCGCGATCAACATCGGACAGGCCGTCGTTCTCGGCGTCGTGGAGGGAGTCACGGAATTCCTCCCGGTCTCGTCCACCGGCCACCTCAAGATCACTGAGGGGCTGATGGACATCCCGGTGGACGACAAGTCCGTCGTGGCCTTCACCGCGGTGATCCAGGTCGGCGCCATCGCCGCCGTCCTGCTGTACTTCTTCCGCGACATCCGCCGCTTCGCCACCGCGTGGGCGCGCGGGCTGGTCAACCGCGAGGAGCGGCATCACCACGACTACAAGTTCGCCTGGTGGGTCATCTACGCCACGATCCCCATCGTGGTGGTGGGCCTGGCGGCCAAGCCGCTGATCGAGGGCCCGCTCGCCTCCCTGTGGGTGGTGGCCGCCTCGCTGATCGTGGGCAGCGGGCTGATGTGGCTGGCCGACCGGATGGGCCGCCACAAGCGCGGGGAGGACGACACCAGCGTCAAGGACGCGATGCTGGTCGGCTCCTCGCAGATCCTCGCGCTGCTCTTCCCCGGCTTCTCCCGCTCCGGCGCCACCATGTCCACCGGCCTCATGCTCGACCTGGACCGGGTGGCCGCCACCCGGCTCTCGTTCTTCCTGGGCATTCCGTCGCTGACCGGCGCGGGGCTCTACGAGCTCAAGGACGCCATGGGCGGTGGCGTGGGCACGATGCCGCTCGCGGTGGGCACGGTGGTGTCCTTCGCGGTGGCCTACGCCTCCATCGCCTGGCTGCTGAAGTTCGTCGCCAAGCATTCGTTCAACGCCTTCGTGATCTACCGGATCGTGATCGGGCTGGCGCTGTTCGGGCTGCTCGGCGCGGGTGCCCTCAACGCCTGACGCCGTCGCTCCAGCGGCTCGCCGGATAGTCGACATAGCCGCCCGCCCCGCCGGTGTAGTACGTGCCCGGGTCACCCGCCGCCAGCTCGCGGTCCAGGGCGAACCGGGCCACGAGGTCGGGGTTGGCCACGAAGTGGGTGGCGTAGGAGACGGCGTCCGCGAGCCCGGCCCCGATCACCGCGTTGCCGGTCTCCCGGTCGAAGCCGTGGTTGGCGATCAGCGGGCCGCCGAAGAAGCGCCGGTAGCGGGCGAAGGCATCGTGGTCCGGGGCGGCGCCCGGCGCGGCGGGGGCCGGTCCGCGCAGATGCAGATAGGCCACGGGGTGGTCGCGCAGCTCCGCCACCAGCGCGTCGTAGTCGGCGAGCGTCCGCTCGTCGGCGGTGAACCGCTCCGCGGTCCAGTACGGCGACAGGCGCACGCCCACCCGGCGGCCGTCCCAGGCCGCGGCAGCCGCGTCCACGATCTCCATCAGCAGTCGCCGCCGCCCGGCCGGGTCGCCGCCGTAGGCGTCGCGGCGGAGGTTCAGCCGTGGATTGAGGAACTGCGGGATCAGGAACGAGCCCAGGGCGTGCACCTCGACGCCGTCGAAACCGGCGCGCCGGGCGTTCACCGCGGCCGCGCGGTACTCCGCGACCGTGTCCCGGATGTCCGTGATCGTCATCTCCCGTGGGGTGACCGTGGCCTTGGGACCGTTGGGGGTGTGGGTCCGCTCCCGGGGGTCGACCGCCGACGGACCGGCCGGAAGGGCGCCCCCGAGGTGGTCGGGGTGCGAGGTGGCGCCGGTATGCCACAGCTGAAGCACGATCCGGCCGCCGAGGGCGTGGACGACATCGGTGACCCGCCGCCACCCGCTGATCTGCTCCTCGCTCCAGACACCGGGGACGTTCGGGAAACCGATGGCCCGCTCGCTCACCCAGGTCCCCTCGGTGACGATCAGCCCGGCCCCGGCCCGCTGGCCGTAGTAGTCCGTGTGCATTCCGTTCGGGACCAGCCCCGCGCCAATGGCCCGGGCCCGGGTCATGGGCGCCATCACCACCCGGTTGGGCAGCTGGAGGTCCCCCAGCTCCACGGGGCGCAGCAGCGGCTGGTCCAGAACGGTCGAACAGGTGGTGGTCATGGTGTCTCTCCTCGTCACCTCTGCCGCGTGGGATACGTCGTGGTTACGTCTGAGGAAGTGACGGAGCGCGGCGAGGAAAGGTGACCGATGGACGGGCGGAAACCGGGGGACGCGGGGAACGCGGACGGGCGGAAACCAGGGAACGCGGGGAACGCGGACGGGCGGAAACCAGGGAACGCGGGGAACGGGCGGAACGCGGACGGGCGGAAACCGGGGAACGGACAGCGTCGGCACCCGCAGGACGGGCTGGCGGAGCGCTTCGAGGCCCACCGCGGCGGGCTGCGGGCGGTCGCCTATCGGATGCTCGGCTCGCTCAGCGAGGCGGACGACGCCGTGCAGGAGACATGGCTGCGGCTCAGCCGTGCGGACGCCGAGGCGGTCGGGAACCTGACCGGCTGGCTGCGTACGGTCGTCTCCCGGATCTGCCTGGACATGCTGCGCTCCCGCACCGCGCGCCGGGAGGAGCCGGTCGGCCAGGAGCTGCCCGAGATGGCCCGGGAGACCGGGGACGGTGGCGGCGGCGGTCCGGAGGACGAGACGGTGCTGGCCGACTCGGTCGGCAGGGCGCTGCTCGTGGTGCTGGACACGCTGGGTCCGGCCGAGCGGATCGCCTTTGTGCTGCACGATGTGTTCGCGGTGCCGTTCGACCGGATCGCGCCCATCGTGGAGCGCTCACCGGTCGCCGCGAAGAAGCTGGCCAGCCGCGCCCGCCAGAAGGTGCGGGGCATCGCGACGGTGCCCCGCGCCGAGCTGGACCGGCAGCGGCGCACCGTCGACGCCTTCCTCGCCGCCGCCCGCGGCGGGGACATGGCGGCGCTGCTCGCGGTGCTGGACCCGGATGTCGTCCGGCGCGCCGACCGCGCCGCCCTGCCCGAGGGGGTGCCCACGGTGGCCCGCGGTGCGCGGGCGGTGGCGGAGGAGACCCGCGGTTTCGCGCCGAGGGCGCGGTTCGCGGAGCCCGCGCTGGTGAACGGGTCCGTGGGGGTCGTCGTGGCGCCGCGCGGCCGGCTGCTCCTCGCCCTGACGGTCACCGTCGAGGACGGGAGGATCGCCGCGTACGAGGTGATCGCCGACCCCGCGCGGCTGAGCCGTCTGGAACTGGGCCTCCTCGACGACGTACGGCCGCACGTAGCCTCGGCCCATGGGTGATTCACTGCCGTATCTGATCGTCGCCGGTGTGCTCGCCGCGCTCATGGGCTTCCTCGGCTGGGTGGCGTCCCTCGCCCGGCGCCGTGGCGCCACCGGGGCGGCCTTGCGGGCGGCTCTGGCCTCCCACGACGAGGCGTTCCGGGTGACCGCGTACGACTCCCACCACGAGATCGTGGCGCAGGCTGAGCGCAAGGCGCCGGTCCTCTCCCCCGACGGGCAGTGGACGCCGAGCCACACTTTGGCGGGCGCGGCGGGCGGTCGGACCTCCGGACCGCGAGCGCCCCGGGCCCGGCGGGGACTGCTGCGCCGGTGGGGCCGCCGGGTGCGGAGGCGCTGAGGGCCCGGTGGGGCGGCGGGGCATCCGGCGGAGCCGCATACCGATGCTTTCCCCTCCCCGCCCCTTCCGCAGCATGCATGTGCGGCTCCGCCGCGTGGCAGGGGCTCCGCCCCTGGAACCCGGGGTCACGGGGCGAAGCCCCACCACGCGGCGGAGCCGCATACCGATGCCACGGGAAGGGGCGGAGCCCCGAGTCCGGGGGCTGGGGCGGAGCCCCGGTTTCGGGGTCTGGGACAGAGCCTTGGTCCGGGACCTGAGGCCAAGCCCCCAGTCCAGGGCCTGGGACAGAGCCGCGACTCCAGGGCCTGAGGCAGACCCCCGGTCCAGGGTGAGACTGAGCGCTTCACCTGGCCCGTGAGCGGTGTAGTTGGCCCTTCTGTGCGGTGCTGTCTTGCTGACCACCTCGTCGCGGTGGCGGATCAGGAATTCCAGCAACGTGAACTCCCGTGCAGTCAGCGCGAGTTCCCGTCCCGCGCGGCGGCACCGGCGAGAGGCGGGGTCCAGGGTGAGGTCGTCGGCAGCGAGCACTGCGGGCCTGGCCGGTGCCCCGCGGCGCAGTAGCGCCCGCAGGTGTGCGACGAGCACCACGTAGGAGAACGGTTTGCTGAGGTAGTCGTCGGCCCCGATGTCGAGGGCGTCCGCTTCGTCGTACTCGCCGTCCATGGCGGTGAGCATCAGCACCGGGGTCCATACGCTGGCCGCCCGCAGCCGCTTGAGGATCTCGTACCCGGATAGCCCCGGCAGCATGATGTCCAGCACGATGACGTCGTATGGCTCGTTGACGACACGCCAGAGCCCGTCCACGCCGTCGTAGGCGACATCGGTGGCGAAGCCCTCCTCGGCGAGGCCGTGAGCAAGCGCCGCGGCGAGCCCGCGTTCGTCTTCGATGACCAGAACCCGCGTGATCGCCTCTCTTGCCACTCTACGCCACACCGTACGAGCGGCGAGCTGAGAGGAGGCTGAGGACCGGAGCGCTCCTCAGCCTCCTCTCAGCCGCGTCGTGACAGGATGGGACGTGCCCGGCAAGAGCAGCCGCATCCAGCGGCTGGTACCCACATGACGGCCCCGGTCGGCATACCCGCCGCTTCCATCTCCCACGCACTCCGACGACCGGGAGGACAAGACCCGCGCGGACCGCGACAACATCCAGCAGGGCGTCCAGAACGCCTGCGAACACGAGCGCTGGAGAGCGCCGGAAAGTCCGGCGACGGCCCTGACGGCCACGCCAACTCCCCTAAACGCCGTCGATCATCAGTTCGCCGCTGGCAGCACCCGCCCGGGCCACGGGCGACACAGCCAGCACAAGATCGCTTGCTTCGAGGGATCGACCCACGATGTCCCGAAACTGTCCCTGATCGCCTCGTGGAGGCAGGGATGGGAGAAGCCGATGAACAGGATTCCCGTGAGCAAGTTGCCCAGGGTGGGCGCATTGTTCTGGGCGATCAAGATCGTGGCAACCACGCTCGGTGAGTCGGTATCGAACTACGTGGCGATCACTCCGATGAAGCTCGGCTACGCCGCCGCCGTGATCATTTTCTTCACGGCATTCGCGCTCACGCTGATTATGCAGCTGAGGGCCGACCGGTTTAGACCAGCGGTGTTCTGGTCGGTGATCCTGATGACCAGCATCGTCGGTACGGCAACGTCAGACTTCATGAACCGCACCGTCGGGCTGGGCTACACCGGCGGCGCGGCCGTGCTGACCAGCCTCCTGGTGATCGTACTGATCGGCTGGCGGGCGACCGGGCTGACCATGGACGTGGAACGGATCGACACCACCAAAGGTGAGATCTGGTACTGGACCGCGACACTGCTGTCCAACACGCTGGGAACCTCCAGCGGCGATTTCCTATCCCACAGCGTCGGCCTGGGCTTCCGGGGCAGCGCTCTGGTGCTGTCCACAGCGATGCTGCTGATCCTCGCCGCCCACTATCTGACGCCGATCTCGGGCACCGTGCTGTTCTGGACGGCCTACGTACTCACCCGCCCGCTCGGGGCGGTCGCGGAGAACACGGTGGAGAAGCCCGTAGCCCAGGGTGGACTCGGGGTGGGAACCACCATCACCTCCGCCGTTCTGCTTGCTGTACTGGTGATCCTGGTCGGCTACCAAATGCTCACCCACCGCCAGCAAACCCTGACGCTGGACACCGCGGCAGTCCGGAGATGACACGCTCCACGAGGCGTTTGTGGTGTCCGACGGATAGCGGCGACGGCAATGCGGGTGTCCCTGGACATGACCGAGACGGCCCGCCGACGGGGGGGGCGCGGCGGGTACGGTGGCCACCGCGATGGCGACTATCACCGCCCGTCCGTTCCACGACGCCAGCCGCCTGGTCGCGCGTCCATGCACGCCGGCATCGGTGTGACTGGCCGACCTGGGCGGGAGCCAGTACACCTCCAGCGAGGCCGCAAAGGGCTGCGCATCACCGTTGTGAGCATCCACGCACTGCCAACGAACGATCCTGCTCGTAGGCTGCGGCCATGACCGAGATCCACACCCCGACGCCCCGCGACGCCTTCGAGCTGCTGCTGGCCGGTAACCGACGGTTCATCGCCGGCACCCCTGAACACCCGAACCAGGACGCCACCCGCCGCGCCCCGCAGCCGCCGCCAGCCGGTGATGCATATGCGCGCCCTGCCCCGCAGCCTCACCCCTCTCCCGGACGAAGCCCTCCACGGCTACCTGCTGCGGCTCAGCTACCGAATCGATCACACCCCCATGGACCTCGCCCGCATGGCCGGCTGGCAGACATCCGGCACGCTCAGCCCTGGCCTGCTCCTCGACCTGCCCCGCACACACGCCCAAGGCCTCGCCCACCTGGCCCGACTGACCGAGCACGAGGTCATGGCCATGACCCTGGCCCCGATGCGAGAGAACTGCCCACCCATCGCAGCCTCCCTGACCTCGCCTCATCAGCGCCTTCGCACGGACCCCTGGATCACTGTTCCCGAGGCCCGCTACTGCCCGACATGCCTCGCCGGGGACGGCACCGAAATCCAGAACCGGTACGGCGGCGCATGGAAGCTGCAATGGCACCTGCCCGTGCTGTTCGCCTGCCCGCAGCACCAACGGTTCCTTCACCACACCTGTCCCGCCTGCGGCCATCTGGCCGCCCCCGCCTTCCGGCCGCCCGCCGCATCTCTCTTCCGCCGACGCAATGCCGCCTCAAGATCTCTCACAGCGATGCGCTATGCAGCCAACGCCTGGACCACGCGGAGGGCTTGCATCCCACGCCCGCCTCCGCGCTCATCGACCTCCATGCCCGACTCGAAGAGCTGATCCGCTCAGCCGATCCGCGCCACGCGCGGCAGTCACTGTCCGACCTGAGGATGATCGTCCCCCTCCTCTACTTCTGCTGGCCCCAGTCCAAAGGCCTCATGCGCACCGAGCTGCACGACACCGCCGCGGCATTCCTCAAGTCGTGCTGGTGGGCGTCGCCCACACCCCGCTACGCCAAAGCCCGCTACGACACCGTGGACCGTCTGCCCCCAGACGCACCGGCCAGCGCGGCCTTCCTGGACGCAGCCGACAGGCTCCTGAGGTCCGGCGATCTACAAGACCGCCTCGCCGACCTCCTGCACGCGGCCTTCGGCAGCGAGACTGGCTCGACGAACTGGACCCGTGCCTACCACAAACGCCGCACGACCCTCTCGTCCCGGCTGCGCGCCGCCGCCGACCCCCTTCTCCAGGCGGCACGACGCTCGACCCGGCTTCCGCGGCAGCGTGCTGTCCGGCGAACCATGATGCTGACCAGCACTGGCGCCACGTACTACGGCCCGCACCACATTCCGGCCTCGCTCCGTGACCAGTGGATCACTGACGAGTTCCCGGAAGCTGACCGCACCGCAGATCAGCCTCCGATTCCTCCGCCGCTCCGCCGCGGCCAGACTGGTGCAGCTGTCAGCCGACTGCAGCCTGTGGGAAGCCGCGCAGTGGCTGGGCATTCGACCACGGGCCATCCAGGTCACGACAGCAGACGACACCCTCGCTGGCAGCGCAGTCATCCGCAGCACGCCACGCTTCACCGCCGCCGTCGACCACCTGGTGCACCACCTCGGCGCGGCCAACGAGCGGATCGACTACCAGCATCGCCGCGAAACACTCCGCGACTGGTGGATCCCAGCCTCGACCTGGGAGGAGCTCACCGCACAGATGCCCCGCCGAGGCGCCCCCGACCTGGGACGACTCAAATGCCAGACGGCCTCCGTCTTCGTCTGGACGACAATCACCCAGGGTGACGTCCTACTCGCCCCTCGTCCCCTGGACGCGGACGTCAGCCGCCCGAGACCTGTCGGCTGGTCGAACCAGCGAAACCAGTTCTGGGACCACCTCGCGCACTCCAAGCACCTGAAGCACTACGTCGATCTCCGCCAGGCCCTCACCGATTACGCAGCGCACCTCGCCCAGGAAATCGACTCCAGATCCACGGCCTAGCAGAACAGCAGCAGGCCAACAGCACCGCTCAGACGGGCCGACCACAGCGCTCACGGGCCAGGTGAAGCGCTCAGTCTCACAGGGCCTGGGACAGACCCCCAGCCCGGGGGCTGGGGCGGAGCCCCGGTTGGGGGAAGGGGCGGGGAGGGGAAACAGCCCGCCGCAGGCGTCACCGTCCGCCGGGCGCCCCTAGGACGTCGCCGTCGCGGGGTAGTCGGCTCCGAGGGTCACCTCGCGCCAGGTGTCGAAGGTGGCCCTGAGGGAGTCCAGCCGGGCCTGGGCGATGTCGTACGCGGCCTTGCCCAGCAGCAGCCGCAGCGGGGGTTCCGCCGCCTCCACCGCGCCGATGATGGCCTCGCTCGCGCGGACCGGGTCGCCGGGCTGGTGGCCGTACGTGGCGAGGGTGCCGGCGCGCCGTGCGCCCGCGGTCCCGGCGTAGTCGTCGATGGTGGTGGCGGACTGGCGCATGGAGGGGCCGGACCAGTTGGTGCGGAAGGCGGCGGGCTCGACGATCGTCACCTTGATGCCCAGCGGCGCCACCTCGGCGGCGAGCGACTCGGACAGGCCCTCCACGGCGAACTTGGTGGCGTGGTAGTAGCCGGTGGCGCCGAAGGCGGCCAGGCCGCCGAGGGAGGAGATGTTCACGATGTGGCCGGCGTGGCGGGCGCGCATGCCCGGCAGCACCGCGCGGGTGACGTCCACCAGGCCGAAGACGTTGGTGTCGAACAGGGCCCGGACCTCCTCGTCCTCGCCCTCCTCGAGCGCGGCGAGATAGCCGTAACCGGCGTTGTTGACGAGTACGTCGATGCGGCCGAAGGCGGTTTCCGCCTCCTTCACCGCCTCCGCCACCCGGTCCTTGTCGGTGACGTCGAGCGCCAGGGCCAGCGCGCGGTCCCCGTGCCCGGCGACGATGTCGGCCACCTGCCGGGGGTCGCGGGCGGTGACCACCGCGCGGTGGCCGTGGCCGAGGACGGCGGTGGCCAGGGCCCGGCCCAGACCGGTGGAACAGCCGGTGATGAACCAGACGGGCGAGTCATTGACGGTCATGCGGATGTGTCCTTCGTCGTGGTGCTCATGGGGTCGTGGGGCGCCTCCACCACGTCGGCGGTGAGGCTGCCCAGCAGGGCCAGTGCCTGCTCGGACGGGCTGCCCGGCTCGGCCTGGTAGACGACGAGCTGCTGACCGGGGGCGCTGTTCACGGTCAGTGCCTCGTACTCCAGCGTCAGCTCACCGACCAGGCGGTGCCGGAAGCGCTTGGTCTCATGGGTCTTCTGGCGGATGTCATGGCGGGCCCACAGCCGCCGGAACGTCTCGCTCTTCAGCGACAACTCACCGACGACGGCGATCAGTTCGGGGTCCTCGGCGTCGATTCCGGCCGCCGCGCGGAGCCCGGCGACGGTGTTGACCGCCACCCGGTCCCAGTCCGGGTAGAACTCCCGCGCGTCCGGGTCGAGGAAGACCAGCCGCATCAGATCCCGGCTGTGGGTGTGCCCGTCGAACAGGGCCCCGCCCAGGGCGTTGTGGGCCAGTACGGTCAGACAGCGCCCCAGGACCACGGCCGGGGTCCGCGGCCAGCCCTCCATCATCCGCAGCAGGGACGGGCTCACCCGCTCCCGCCGCGCGGCCGGGCGGCGCCGGCGGGGGGCCGGGAGGGCCAGCCGGTGCAGATGGGCGGCCGCGTCCTCCTCCAGCACCAGCGCCCGGGCCAGCGCCTCGACCACCTGCGCCGAGGGATGCCGCTCCCGGCCCTGCTCCAGCCGTATGTAGTAGTCGGTGCTGACCCCGGCCAGCAGCGCCACCTCCTCTCGGCGCAGCCCCGCCACCCGGCGCCGGCCGGCGGGCAGGATGTCCACGTCCTCGGGCCGCACCCGTTCACGGCGGGCGCGCAGAAAGCGCCCCAGAGGGTTCTCGCTGTCCATGAAAACGAGCGTAGACCGGGGAAAGCGCGGTCAGGGCCTCGTAAGGTGGCCGCGCTGCTCCTACCCTGGGCCGGGAGGTGCCGCCCATGGACCACTACGGGGAGCGCAGGGTCGACCGGGGGCCGGACGGAGGCGGCTGCCCGGTGCGGCGGGGGCCCGACGGGATCTGGCAGGTGTCCGGCTACGAGGAGGCCCGCGCCGTACTGCGCGCCACCGCCACCGTGCAGGCCGGGCTCGGCGTCGAGACGGTGGAGAAGCTGCCGTCCCGGTTCCGGCGGCCGGTGCTCTACCGGGACGGTCCGGAGCACCGCGAGGACCGGCGGCAGACCGCCCGGTTCTTCACCCCGCGCCGGGTCGACGAGCACTACCGCGAGGTCATGGTCGGGGTGGCGGAGGCACAGCTCGACACCGTCCGGGAGACCGGCCGCGGCCACCTCGCCGACTTGAGCTTCCGTCTGGCCATCGAGATGGCCGGTGCCGTGATCGGTCTGACGGAGAGCCGGCCCGGGATCCAGGGGCGGCTGGAGCGCTTCTTCCCCGAGAAGTTCGGCACACCCGGGCTGACCAGCCTCCACGGGATCCGCTGGCTGGTGCGGCAGAACTCCAACTGGCTGCGGGTCTACTGGGGCGATGTCCGCCCTGCCGTACGGGCCCGGCGGCGACGGCGGCGCGACGACCTGATCTCCCATCTGCTGGACGAGGGGTGTTCGTCCGGCGAGATCCTGGGGGAATGCCTCACCTTCGCCGCCGCGGGCATGGTCACCACCCGGGAGTTCGTCAATATGGCCGCGTGGCATCTGTTCGGCGACGCCGCCCTGCTGGCGCGGTACCGGGCCGCCGACGAGCCCGGCCGGATCGCGATCCTCCAGGAGATCCTCCGGCTCGAACCGGTCATCGGCCGGCTCCGCCGCCGTACCACCGCACCGCTCCGGCTGCCCGGCGGCGGCCAGGACCAGGGCGCCGAGGTGACCGTCCCGGCCGGGGAGCTGGTCGACATCCTGCTGCACCGCGCCAATCTCGACGCCCGTACGGTGGGCGAGGGGCCGGAGCGGCTGTGTCCGGGCCGCCCGATGGCCGCGGGCGCGGGGGCGCCGGGGCTGTCCTTCGGGGACGGTGCGCACAAATGCCCCGGGGCCACCATCGCGCTCCTGGAGACGGATGTCTTCCTCAGCCGGCTGTTCGCCCTGCCCGGCATCCGTATGGCCGCCCCGCCCAGGGTCGGCTTCAAGGACGGGATCGACAGCTATGAGCTGCGCGGCTGCACGGTGGTGCTCACCGGACGGACCTGACCGGCCGGTGGCGGGCGTGGGGTTCAGCGCGGGTACAGCTGCCGCCGTGCCGTGGTGAAGCGGGCGAGGGCGTCCGGGAGCGGGTCGATGCCGATACCGGGTGCGGTGGGCACCGGGAGGTGGCCGTCCTGGAGGACGAACGGCTCGGTGATGTCCTCGGCGAAGTACCGGCCGGAGGCCGAGGTGTCCCCGGGCAGGGTGCAGCCGGGCAGGGCGGCGAGGGCCAGGTTGGGAGCGCGGCCGATACCGGTCTCCAGCATCCCCCCGCACCACACCGGGACGCCGTGGGCGGCGGCGAGGTCGTGGATGCGGCGGGCCTCCGGATAGCCGCCGACCCGGGCCGGTTTGATGTTGATGACCCGGCAGGCGTCCAGCGCGATGGCGGACGCGGCGTCGCGCGCGTTGTGGATGGACTCGTCCAGACAGACCGGGGTGGTCAGCCGCCGCTGGAGCCGGGCGTGGGCGTGGAGGTTGTTCTCCTCCAGTGGCTCCTCGATGAGCAGCAGCCCGAACTCGTCGAGTCTCCTGAGGTGTTCGGCGTCGGCGAGGGTGTACGCGGTGTTGGCGTCGACCTGAAGCGGCAGCGCCTCGCCGAACCGTTCCCGTACGGCGCGTACCGGCGCCACGTCCCAGCCCGGCTCGATCTTCAGCTTGATGCGCACATAGCCCTCGGCGAGATACCGCTCCACGTCGTCGATCAGCTCGGGGAGGGAGTCCTTGATGCCGACGGACACCCCGGCGGGCACCCGCTCGTGGACCGAGCCGAGGAAGGTGGCGAGCGGCATGCCGTGGGCGCGGAGTTCGGCGTCGAGCAGCGCGGTCTCAAGCGCCGCCTTGGCCAGCTCATGGCCCTTGACGGCGGCCATGGCGGGGGCGAGGGCCGCGGTCGTGGGCGTGGGGAGGGCGGCCACCCTCGGCAGCAGGAAGTCGCGGATCACGATCTCGGCACCGGCGATGAACTCCGCGCAGTACAGCGGCTCCGGGTCGGCGGCGAACTCCGACCAGCCCTCGGCCCGGTCCGTGACGATATGCAGCAGAAAGGTGTCCTTGCTGGTCATCGTCCCGAAGGAGGTGCGGAAGGGAGTGATCAGCGGAAGGGCGACATGGAGCAGTTCGGCGCGTTCGAGCCTCATGGCCGCGGGTCCTCTCCGGGGGTGGTCGGGGTGGGGTTCCGGGTGAGCCGGTACCAGCCGTCGCGGGACATCGCGGTGGCCCGGAAGCCCTCGGCGTACGCCTCGGTGAAGACCTCGCGCACGGCGTGCCGCCAGCGCAGCGCCAGTGCCGGGTCGGCGGTGCGCAGCGCGACGACGTCCCCGGGCACCCTGCACCACAGCCGGTCTCCGTCGCGGGCGGCGAGCGGGCCGCCGTCGAGGGCGTGGCGGAGGACCGGGGCGGCCGCCCGGTCGCCGGTGTCATCGGCGGGGGCGGGGGCGGGCCCCGCGAGGAGGTCCCAGCGGGCGGTGAGCCGGTCGCTCTCGTCGCCGTCGTTCACCCCGTCGTTCATGGGCCCGTAGAGGTCGACCAGGTACTCGGCGCCGACGGCACCCAGTTTGACCAGGTTGAAGCGGGCGTTACGGGCGACCAGCGGGTCGAAGGTCCAGCGCATGGTGTGGGCCCCGCGCTCCAGCGCCCAGCCGCGCTGGGCCTGCTTGACGGCGTGGCCGACGCCCCGGTCGGAGGCGGTGGCGGCGGCCACGAGCGAGTACACCTCCCGGTCGGCCGGCGGGCCGAAGACCGCGACCGCGGCACCGGAGAGCCGCTCGCCGCCAGGCACAGTGGTGTACGCGGCGTGTACCGCGCCGCCCGCGTGGACGATGCTGTGCAGCACCTCGGCCGGATAGGGCGGGTTGCTGCGCGGCAGCCGCCACACCTCGGCGAAGAAGTCGGCCACCGCCTGGACACCGGCCACGTCGTGGACGGTGCGGACGGCGACCCCGGCGGCGCGGGCTGCGGCGGTGGCCAGCGCCTCGGCGTCCATCGTCACTGATGTCATGGGCCCGAGTCTCCCGGGGCGCGCATGCGCGCGGCTTGTCCGGACGCACAAGCGCGACCTAGTGTCCTGTTGCGATCAGCCAATCGCCTCGCGCGTCAGCCCCCTGGAAGGCCCGGTACCGCCCATGGACACCCGCACCCTCGGGGAGCTTCTGGACACCCTGGGCGAGCCCGCGCTGCGGCTGCTCACCGCCCCGTCCGGGCTCACCGCGCCCGTCACCGAGGTGCTGCTGTACGACGCCCACGCCCCGTTCCCGGACCGGGCGCCCGGCGCCCTGCTGCTGGCGGTCGGGGTGCGGGCGGACGCGGCCGGGGCGCTGGTGGACGAGGCGGCGGCCGCGCGGATGGCGGGTCTCGTCGTACGCGGCGAGGAGGGGGCCGCATCCGGGCAGGGGCCCTCGTCCGGGCAGGGGCCCGGGCCGGGGCTCGCGGAAGCCGTCGCCCGGGCGCGGGAGCGGGGGCTGGCCCTGCTCACCGTGGACGAGGACGCCGCCTGGCACCATGTCCATCTGCTGCTGGCCGGTGCGGTCGGGGCCCGGCCCTCCCCCGCGGGCGGCGCCGCGCTCGGCGATCTGTTCTCGCTCGCGGGCGCCGTGGCCACGGCCGTGGGCGGCGCCACCGTGATCGAGGATCCGCGCCAGCGCATCCTCGCCCACTCCACCATCCCCGGTCAGCCCGTGGACGAGCCCCGGCGCCAGGGCATCCTGGGCCGTCAGGTGCCGGGCAGCCCGGAGAACACCGAGCAGTACCGGGTGCTGTTCGCCTCCCAGGGGCCGGTGCGCCTGCCCGCCCTCAGCGCCGAGGAACTGCCGCGGCTGGCCGTCGCCGTACGGGCGGGCGGCGAGACCCTCGGCTCGCTGTGGGTCGTCGACGACGGGACCCTCGCACCGGACGCCGAGGAGGCACTGGCCCAGGGCGCCTCCACGGCCGCCCTGCTCCTGCTGCGGGCGCGGGCGGCACAGGAGCTGTCCCGCCATATGACCGGCGATCTGCTGCGCCGCCTCCTGGACGGCACCGCCGAGCCCGCCACCGCCGCCGAGCGCCTGGGGCTCGCCCCCGGCACACCGGTGCGGGTGGCCGCCTTCGCGCTGGAGGGCGCGGCGGGCGCGCCGGACGGGGAGCAGGCCGCGCTGCGGCTGCTGGACCTCGTCCGGCTACAGTGCGAGGCCCGGTACGGGCGGCACGCCTGTGTGCTGGTCGACGGGGTGGTGTACGCGCTGCTGCCGGTCGCCGACGGGCGGGCCGGGGAGCGGCAGCGGCGGCTGGCCGAGGACATCGTGCGCCGCGCGGGGCAGGCGCTGAGGGTGCCGGTGCGGGCGGGTCTCGGCGATGTGGTGCCGGAGGTGGCGGAGGTCCGCGGCTCGCGGGAGGACGCCGATCTGGTGCTGCGGGTGCTCGGGCCGGACGAGACGGTGGCCGCCATGGCGGAGGTCCGGGCCCGCGCCGTACTGCTCCGGCTCACCGAACTCCTCGGCGAGCGGCGGGAGTTGGCGGCCGGGGCCTGGCGGGACATCGTGGCGTACGACGCCGGGCACGGCACGGACTACGCCCGGACGCTGGTGTGCTGGCTGGACGCCGGATGCGATATGGCGCGGGCGGCGCGGCTGCTGGCCGTCCACCCCAACACCTGCCGCTACCGGCTGCGGCAGGCGCGGACGCAGCTGGGCATCGACCTGGACGACCCGGACGAGCGGCTGGTGCTCTGGCTCCAGCTGCGCACGCTCGCCGGGCTGCGGAGCGCGTGCGCCTAAGCGCTCTGCTGGACGTGCCCCGAACTGCCGTCGATCGTCCGCAGCGCCATCGTGGCTGGTCGCGCCCGCGCGGCGGAGCCGCACATCGGCACAGCCCGCGCCCCTTCGGGGCGCCTCTCGAACCGCAGCCGACCTCCGCCGACCTGCTCAGGGCTGTCCTGCGGATTCAGCCGAGCCAGCCCATGAGCCGCGCCTCGCACTGCCGCAACTGCTCCACCGGCACGTACTCGCCCGCGGTGTGGGCCAGTGACGGGTCGCCGGGGCCGTAGTTGAGCGCCGGTGTGCCGAGCGCGGCGAAGCGGGCGACATCGGTCCAGCCCAGTTTGGGTCGGGGCGCCACGCCGAGGTACGCCACGAGCGAGGCGGCCGCTTCCTGGTCCAGGCCGGGCAGGGCGCCCGGGATGTTCTCGGTGATCTCGACCTCGTACTCGGGGAAGAGGTCGCGCACGTACGCCTCGGCCTCCCGCGGTGAACGGCTGGGCGCAAACCGCAGGTTGACCGTGATGACGCACAGATCGGGCACCACATTGCCGGCCACGCCCGCGCGCACCGCCACGGCGCTCAGCCCCTCGCGGTACTCCAGCCCGTCGATGGTGATCCGCCCGGCGGTGTGCTCGTCCAGGCGCCGCAGAACGGCCGCGGCGCGGTGGGCGGCATTGACCCCCTTCCAGGCGCGGGCGGTGTGCGCCCGCTCGCCGCGTACGGCGATGTCCGCCATCAGCACACCCTGGCAGCCCGCCTCGACACCGGCGTCCGAGGGTTCCATGAGGATCGCCAGATCGGCCCGGACCAGCTCGGGGCGTTCCGCGGCGATCCTGGCCAGGCCATTGCGGTCGCCGGCCACTTCCTCGCATTCGTAGAACACATAGGTGATGTCGTGCGCGGGCGCGGGGAGTGCCGCCGCGAGCCGGAGGGCGACCGCGACACCGCCCTTCATGTCGCAGGCCCCGAGGCCGTAGAGCAGTCCCCCGTCCAGCCGGGAGGGGAGGTTGTCCGCGGCCGGGACGGTGTCCAGGTGCCCGGCGATGACCACCCTCCGGTCGCGGCCCAGCTGGCTGCGGGCCACGACGGAGTGGCCGATCCGCTCGACGGTCAGCCACGGCAGGGCGCGCAGCGCGCCCTCGACGGCGTCGGCGAGCGGGGCCTCATGGCCGCTTTCCGAGGGGATGTCGACCAGGGCGCGGGTGAGCGCGAGCACATCGGCGGTGGGATCGAGCGGGGTCATGGGGTGGTCTCCGGTTCGGGGGCGGGGCGGTTGAGGGTGGAGTGCCGGATGCCGTAGAGCCCGTAGACCGCGAGTCCGACCGCCATCCAGGCGCCGAAGGCGATCCAGGTGTCGGCCCCCAGCCCGTACATCACATACCCGCAGCAGGCCACGCCCAGCAGGGGTGTCACGGGTGCGAGCGGCACCCGGAAGCTGCGTGGCGCGTCCGGCGTGCGCCGGCGCAGGATCAGCACGGCCAGGTTGACCAGGGCGAAGGCGAAGAGGGTGCCGATGCTGGTGGCGTCGGCGAGGTCGCCGAGCGGGATGAGCGCGGCGAGGAGGGCGACGAAGGCGGAGACGATGACGGTGCCCGCGCGCGGCACCCCGGTGCGCCGGTGGACCCTGGAGAACAGCCCCGGGACCAGCCCGTCGCGGGACATCGAGAACAGGATGCGGATCTGCCCGTACTGCACGGTGAGGACCACGCTGGTGGTGGCGACGACGGCGCCGATGGACAGCAGGACCGGCCACAGCTCGCCACCGCCGACGGAGCGCACGAGGACCTGGCTGAGCGTGGCCTCGGTGCCCGCGAACCGCTGCCAGGGCATCGCGCCGACCGCCGCCAGCGCCACCGCGCAGTACAGGGCGGTGACCAGGCCGAGCGAGAGGACGATGGCGCGCGGCAGATCGCGCTGCGGGTGCTTGGCCTCCTCCCCCGCCGTGGAGGCGGCGTCGAAGCCGATGTAGGAGAAGAAGAGCGAGGAGGCGCCCGCGGTCATCCCGGCCGTGCCGAGCGGGAAGAGCGGCCGGAAGTTCCCGGCGTGGAAGGCGGTGAAGGCCACCGCGCAGAAGATGACGAGCGCGGCCAGCTTCACCGCCACCATCACGGTGTTGACCACGGCGCTCTCCCGGGCGCCGCGCAGCAGCACCACCATGGCGAGGACGACGATGGCGGCGGCGGGGACGTTCAGCACCCCACCGTCGCCGGGTGGGGCGGCGAGCGCGTCGGGCAGGGTCCGGCCGATGGTCAGCTGGAGCAGTTCGTTGACGTACTGGCCCCAGCCGACCGCGACCGCCGCCACGGAGACCCCGTACTCGAGGATCAGACACCAGCCGCACACCCAGGCCACCAGCTCGCCCAAGGTGGCGTAGGTGTAGCTGTACGAGGACCCGGCGCCCGGGATCATGCCCGCGAGCTCGGCGTAGGACAGGGCGGAGAACAGCGCGGTGACCCCGGCGAGGACGAAGGAGAGCACCACCGCCGGGCCCGCCTGGGGCACCGCCTCGCCGAGCACCACGAAGATCCCGGTGCCGAGCGTGGCGCCGACGCTGAGCAGGGTGAGCTGGGTCAGCCCCAGGGTGCGGCGGAGCGGACCGCCACCGGCCTCGGTGACCAGCTCCGCCACCTCCCGGCGGCGGGTCAGTCTGCCGACCGGGCCGGTGGCCCGGCCCGGGGCCCGCCGGCCGTGCGGTTGTGTTCGCACACCGTTCACATTGCCTCCCTTGTCCGCGCCGCCGCGCTGTACGGCCCCTGATGATGCGGAAGGGAGCGGACGGAGAGGTGCACGCATCGGCCAAAGACCCGCCCGTGGCTTTGACCGTTCGGCCAACGCCCGGCCGCGGCTACGCCGTCCGCGAGCGGCCCAGCAGCGCCAGGGAGCAGACCAGGGACACGGCCACCAGCACCATCTGGTAGATCACGACCGGCACGATCGATCCCCCGGTCGAGTGCAGCAGCCACTCGCCGACCAGGGGTGCCGTACCGCCGATGAGCGCCGAGCACAGCTGGTAGGAGAGGGAGATACCGGTGTAGCGCACCGAGATCGGGAAGGCGGCGGCGAGCAGTCCGGCCAGGATCGCGTAGTTCATCGCGCCGGTGATGCCCAGCAGCGAGATGCCGAGCCCCACGACGACCGGCTGGGTCGTCGAGACACAGGCGTACATCACCGGCACCAGCAGGAAGTTGAGGCCCAGCAGGGCCGCCACGGTGCGGCGCGGGCCGAAACGGGCGGCCAGCACCACCCCGAAGGGCTGGGTGATGAACTGAAGGACGCTGTAGACGAGCAGCACGTTCAGCATGGTGGAGCGCTCCATGCCGAGGCTGTCGGTGGACCAGGACAGGACGAAGGTGGTGATGAAGTACGTGGCGGCGATGCCGATGGAGCTGGCGAGCACACCGAGCGCGAGGGATCCGGGGTGACCGGTGATCAGCTCCCGCAGGGGCACCTTCGCCACCCGCTTCTCGTCGCGCAGCCGGACGAACTCCGGGGACTCCTCGACCTTGAGGCGCACCACCAGCCCGATGACCACCATCACGGCGGAGAAGAGGAACGGCACACGCCAGCCCCAGGCGTCGAAGTCGTCGTCCGGCAACTGGGTGAGCAGCGCGAACATCCCGGTGGCCAGGATCGACCCGGCCGGGGACCCCTGCTGGGCGAAGGCGCCGAAGGACAGCGCCTTCTCCTTGGGCGCGTGTTCGCTGGCGATGAGGACGGCGCCACCCCATTCGCCGCCCACCGCGATGCCCTGCACCATGCGCAGCAGCACCAGCGCGATCGGCGCGGCGACGCCCACCTCGTCGTAGCCGGGGAGCAGCCCGATCAGGGTGGTGGCGATGCCCATCATCAGCAACGTGGTGACCAGGGTCTTCTTCCGGCCGATCCGGTCGCCGAGGTGGCCGAAGACGATGCCGCCGACCGGCCGGGCGAGGAAGCCGAGCCACAGGCTGCCGAACGCCTCCAGCGCGCCGGTGGTGTCACCGCCGCCGCCGAAGAAGACCTTCCCGAGGACGAGCGCGGACGCGGTGGAGTAGATGTAGAAGTCGTACCACTCGACGGTGGTGCCGATGAACGAGGCGAAACCGGCCTTGCGGGCGGTCCGCTCGCGGTCGGTGGCCGGGGCTCGGTCCGTGGCCGCGGCGGTGGCGGTGGGCTTGCTCATGGTCAGCGTCCAGATATGCGGTCGGCGAAACGGGCGATGGGCGATGTGGTGGTGCGGCCGGAGGCCTCCGAGCGGTCGGCGGCTCGGTACGCGGCGTACATGCCGTGCACCCCGAGCCACCGGAACGGTTCGGGCTCCCAGCGCCGGGTGCGGTGGCCCACCCAGGGCAGCGCGGTCAGCTCGGTGGAGTGGCCGAGCAGCAGATCGCTCAGGGTGCGCCCGGCGAGGTTGGTGGCGGCCACGCCGTGGCCGACGTAGCCACCCGCGAAGCCGACGCCGGTGGCCGGGTCGTAGTCGATCGAGGCGCACCAGTCGCGGGGCACGGCCAGCACCCCCGACCAGGTGTGGTCGATGGCGGCCTCGGCGGTGTCCGGGAAGAGGCCGGTGAGGATCCGCCGCAGGGCACGCACGGTGTCCGCGCTGGTCTGCCCCGCCCGGTCGGTGCGGGAGCCGAACTTGTAGGGCACTCCGCGGCCGCCGATGGCGATCCGGCCGTCCGCGGTGCGCTGTCCGTAGGTGTACGCGTGGGTGGCGTCGCTGAGGAGTTCCTGCCCCTCCCAGCCGAGCCGCTTCCACAGTTCGTCGGGGAGCGGCTCGGTGACGATCATCGAGGAGTTCATCGGCAGCCAGGTGCGCCGCTCGCCCTCGATACCGCTGGTGAACCCCTCGGTGGCGCGGACGATCCGGCCCGCGCGGATGGTGCCGAACGGGGTGCTGACCCGGCCGGGGGCGATGGCGGTGACCGGGGTGGACTCCAGGATCCGCACGCCCCGCGCCTCCACCGCTGCGGCCAGGCCGCGCACCAGCTTGGCCGGGTGGACCCGGGCGCAGTGCGGATTGTGGTAGCCGGCCAGCGCCCCGTCCAGGCGCAGCCGCTCGGCGAGCCGGGGTGCGCTCAGCCACTCCAGGTCCTGCCCGCCCCAGTGGCGCAGCTGGTCGTACGCGGCGCGCAGCCGGGGCAGTTGGGCGGCGCCGTGGGCGACGGTGAGATAGCCGCTCTTGACGATGTCGGCGTCGATGCCCTCGGTACGGGCCACCGAGATCACCTCGTCCACGGTGTGGATCATCTCCCGCTGGAGGGCGATCACGGCCTCGCGCCCGCGCTTCCTCGCATAGGTCCCGGCCGATCCGGCGATCTTGCAGCTGAGCCAGCCGGCGTTCCGCCCCGAGGCGCCGAATCCGGCGAACTCCCGCTCCACGACGGTGATGTCGAGATCGGGGGCGGCCTGTTTGAGGTAGTACGCGGTCCACAGCCCGGTGAAGCCCCCGCCCACGACGCACACATCGGTGTCGAGGTCGCCGTCGAGCGGCGGACGCCGTTCGGGGAAGCCGGTCTGGCGGTACCAGAAGGACACATTTCCGTTCAGCACTGCGGCACTCAGCCAATCGTGGTCGAACGGCCGCTGGTCGGGCGGCCTGGGATGGCCCCGGTTTCGTCGCGGATCGAAGTGGCAGGGGGTCAGTAGCTGGGTGGGCTGATCACCCACAGCACCCGGGCGGCCGCCCCGGCCGTCTCGCTCAGCCGATGCGGTACGGCCGAGGAGTAGCGGATGCTGTCACCGGCCCCGAGGGTGAAGGAGCGCTCGCCGAGCTGGAGCCCGACCGTGCCCTCGAGGACGTACAGGAACTCCTCCGAGTCGCCGTGGCTGTAGAGGGTCTCTCCCGTGGAGCCATGGGCGTCGAACTCCCCCAGGAACACTTCGAGATGGTGCTGCGGCCCCGGGGTCAGCCGGAACTTGCGCCCGCCGAGCACCCCGAGGGCGAGCCGGGGCGCCTCCTCGGCGCGCAGCACGCTCGGGCCGCTGGTGAAGTCGTCGCCGAACAGATCGGCCACCTTCAGGCCGAGCGCGGCGGCGACCTGCTGGAGGGTGGCGATGCTGGGATTGGCCTGCCCGCGCTCTATCTGGCTGAGATAGCCCTCACTGATCCCGGCGGCCTCGGCGACGGTCCGCAGCGTCAGCCGGCGCGCCTTGCGCAGCGCGCGCAGCCGGTCGCCCACGGACTCGTCGGCGGTTCCCGCGGCCCGGTCCGTGGCGTGTTCGTTCTCCATGGCCGCACACGCTAAGAGCGCTGAACGGATGGCACAAGAGTCTGAACTGAAAACTCAGAAATCTTTACTGAGCGCCGGATCCGGCGCTCAGTCCGTCCAGGGTGAGGTCGAGGAGGCGGTCGGCCTGCTCCCGCTGCTCGGGCTTCCCCGAGGCGAGGGCGATGCCGGTGAGCGCGGCGAACATGTCGGTGGCGCTGATGTCCGACCGGATCACCCCGGCCGTGACGGCGGCGTCCATCAGCCGTGACAGCGCGTCCTGGATCATCTCGTGGCTCTGGGCGTACGGATTGACCCCCGACGCGACCACGCCCCGCAGCGCGTCCGCCATGCCCAGCTTGGCGTTGGCGTAGTCCATGAAGCGGGCCAGCCACGCCCGCAGGGCCTCGCGCGGGGGCAGGGCCGCCAGCAGTTCGGGGGCGGCGTCGCAGAGCCGGGCCAGCTCATTGCGGTAGGCGGCCTCGATCAGCAGCTCGCGGGTCGGGAAGTTCCGGTAGAGGGTGCCGGTGCCCACGCCCGCCTCCTTGGCGATGCGCTCGAGATGGGCGTCCAGCCCTTCCTCGGCGAACACCCGCACCGCGGCGGAGAGGATCTTCTCCCGGTTGCGCTGTGCGTCGGCCCGCAGCGGGCGCCCTGGATCCCTGACCATCGGCGGCTCTCCTCATTCCCCGGTTGCTAAGTGGAGGCGCCCCCACTTAATGTGGGGTGAAGTGGCGGCGCCTCCACTTCTTACTGTAGGCCATCGCCGCTCCCCGTTCCCCCCTGCCCTCCGGCAGTTTTCCTGGAAGGAGCCCCCATGACATCGGGTATCGAAGGCAAGGTCGTCGCCATTACGGGTGCGAGCAGCGGTATCGGCGAGGCGACCGCGCTGCTGCTGGCCGAGCGTGGCGCCAAGGTCGTCCTCGCGGCGCGGCGGTCGGACCGCATCGAGGCACTGGCGGCCCGGATCGCCGGGGCGGGCGGCGAGGCCGTCGCCGTCGTCACGGATGTGAAGCGGCGCGCGGATCTGTCCCGGCTGGTCGCGACGGCACGCGAACGGTACGGAAAGCTGGACGTCCTCGTCAGCAACGCCGGGATCAGCCCGATCTCCGCCCTCGACGATCTGCGCGTCGAGGACTGGGAGGCGATGATCGACGTCAACATCAAGGGGGTGCTGTACGGCATCGCCGAGGCCCTGCCCGTCTTCCGGGAGCAGGGCTCCGGGCATTTCGTGCACACCCTCTCCACCGCCGGGCTGACCATCGTCCCGACGATGTCGGTCTACGCCGGCACCAAGAACGCCGTACGCGCCATCTCCGAAGGGCTGCGCCAGGAGGCCGGCGAGACGCTGCGGGTGACCACCGTCTCGCCGGGGTTCATCCGGACGGAGCTCGCGGGTTCCATCACCGACCCGGACACGAGGAGCGGGATCCAGGCCGGCATGGACAAGATAGCGATCTCCCCGGCCGCCATCGCCCGCGCCATCGCGTTCGCCATCGAGCAGCCGGCCGGTGTCGACGTCGGCGAGATCGTGGTCCGTCCCACCGCGCAGGGCTGAGCTCCGCGCCCGAGGGTCAACCGGCGGGCGCGCGGCCGGTGTCCAGGAGCGCGGCATGGACGGCCGCGGTGAGCACCAGGGCCGCGAGTGCCCATGAGATCCAGTCCCCCGGGTCCGGCAGCCACTGCCGTCCGAGCGCGAGCGGATAGATGGCCACCGCGTATCCGGCGGGTACGGTACGCGGCACGATCCCCTTTCGGGCGGCGCCGAGGAATAACGGCGGCGCCAGCAGCCCGGCCGAAAACACCACGCCCACCACCCACAGCACCCGGTGCCGCGGACTGCCGTAGAGAGCGGGCCGTGCAGATGTTCCAGTGGAATATTCGCTCACGATCGCCTTTCGTTCGGTGCGGAGTGCAGACGATTGAGTGCGTGACGTGCGCTCACGGCACCGATACCGTCCAGATCACGAAGCTGACGCGCGGAGAAACCGGAGAGTAGTTCGAGATTATCGATACCGGCCCTGAGTAATGCATTGGCCAAACGATGTCCGATTCTGTCGTGTCCGAGGACGTCGAAGAGTTCGCCTCCCTCACAGGAACCGCAGCGCCGTCCGGGCGCGCTCGGCGTCATTTCCCGGGCGCTGCAGCCACCGCACATATCGATCACCCGGCCATCCCATCGCGCCCTCGACCAGCTCATTTGGACGATGACTTCGCGCAGCGCACCGACACTGTCGGCCGCTGAGGAGGAATGAGTGGCGCCACAGATGTCACATCGAATGGTGATCGAATGGCTCATGTGAGCATGATGGCAGAGAGCCTTCCCCAGAGCCTTCCCCGTCATCGCTTTGCGGCCGCTCGACCGCCTCTGGGACATGCGTTTCTCACAGCCGCTTGATGACAAATGCGACTGTTACGCCGCCCGGAGTGGTGAAAGCGTGAGCTAACAGTGGACAGCGAAGAGTCCGGGGGGAGTCCGCGCGAGCCGTAGTCAGCGGCTTGAATCCCGTCTGCACGACGGGGAACGCACCAGCGACAATCCGGTATCCGGCCGAGTGCTGTCACCGTGAGCCCCCACCGGGCTCATTTGACCGACAACGGAAACGGCTGGGTGATGACAGACAACGCGACGGACAAGAGTGCGGCCGATACCAGGCGGCGCCATCACCGGAGATGGCGCGTATCCGCGGCGCTGGGTCTGACGGCGGTGCTGGCGGGCGGCGGGATCGCCGCCCTCCGGACGGCCGGATCGCCCGCGTCCGACGCCTCGGAGCCCGCGGCCGCCGTCGCCTCACACTCCGGCCGGCTGACATCGGAGGAATCGCGCGAGGCGTCCCGTATCGCCATCGACGCCGCCACCGGGCCCGGGACCGCGAAGGACCGTCAGAAGGCGGCGGAGAAGGGCGACGGGGAGCGGAACGCCGCGGGCGGCCCCGGCGCCGAGCCGCTGGACACCCGCCGTCCGCTCCGGGCCAAGTCGGCGTCCTCCGCCACCGACAGCCGGGCCGAGGTCCAGCTCTACGACTACGCCTCGGACACCCTCATCACCAGGGTGGTCGATCTGCGCTCCAAGAAGGTCCTCGACTCCATCCGCCGGCACGGCGTCCAGCCGCCTCCCACCCTGGCCGAGGCCCGCGAGGCGGTGAAGGTCATCCTCGCCGACCGCCGGCTCGGCCCGGGGATGCGCGCGTCCTATGCCTCACAGACCGGGAAGCGGCTGACCTCGCCCGCCCAACTGCGCCTCCAGAGCATGTCGTTCCTCGGTTCACGGGCCGAGGGGGTGGACGGCGCCCGGAAGGTGTCCCGGTGCGGTGAGCACCGGTGTGTGCAGCTGTTCGTGCGCATTCCGGGTGGCAAGTGGATCGACACCAGCCGGATCGTCATCGATCTGTCGGCCAGGCGCGCCGCCGTCATCGGTCTGTGAGGGGAGTCTTGTCCGTGTCCAGTCTGTTTCGGCGTGCCCGGATGCTGATCGCCGTGGTGGGATTGCTGGCCCTGTGGGTGCCGGGCCCGGCCTCCGCCGCACGCGCGGGGGCCGCGGCGGCCCCGTCCTGCCCCGCCGCGGATCGCATCGGCACGACCCTGAAGAACGGTGCCCGGTGGCAGATGTGCTGGGACATCGACCGCAACACCGGCGCGGTGCTGAGCGATGTGATCTACACCCCGAACCGTGGCACCCCCACCCGGGTCCTCAAGAGCGCCTCGCTGGCCGAGGTGCATGTGCCTTACGACAGCGGTCAGCCGCGCTTCTACGATGTCTCGGCGATCGGCTTCGGCGATCTGGAGCAGGGCACGCTCACCCGGCTCAGCGCCAAGGACTGCCCCGACGGACGGCTGCGCGACTTCCGTGACACCCCGGTGCTGTGCGTCGAGGAGCAGCCGCGGCCGTTCGCCTACAAGAGCGCGGTGGAGAAGGGCATACTGCACGGCACCGACCTGGTCGTCTTCTCGGTCTCCGAGATCGGCTGGTACGACTACATCACCGAGTGGCGCTTCTCGGACGACGGCTCCATCACCCCCCGGTCCGGCGCCACCGGAAGCCTCTCGCCGTTCCAGTTCTCCGACGCGAGCAGCGGCTGGCCGACCGGGGTGGGTTCCACCCGGTTCAGCGAGAACCACTCGCACAACATCTTCTGGCGGCTGGACTTCGACGTCGACGGACAGTCGAAGAATCGCGTGGAGCAGTACGACTACCTGGGCAGCGGCACGGCCGCGCGCACCACCAAGCGCACGGTGTTCTCCCGTGAGACCGCGGCGGATCTCGCGCCCACCCGCTTCTGGCGGGTGGTGAACCCCGCCACCGAGAACTCCGACGGCCACGCCAAGTCCTGGGAGATCGACAACCACCAGAGCGATCAGTACCGGGGGCCGCGCGAGACCGAGGAGTTCACCCACCACGACATGTACTTCACGCAGTACCGGGAGTGCGAGCGGCTGGCCTACGGCAACACCGCTCCGGACTGCGCCACCTCGGTCGACAAGTACACCGGCGACGAGAAGCTCACCGACCCGGTGGCCTGGGTCAGTGTCGACTTCCACCATGTGCCCAGGGACGAGGACCAGGACCCCATGCCCACCCACTGGCAGGGCTTCAGGATCGTGCCCCGGGACGTCACGGCCACGAGCCAGCTGCCATGACCCGGCCCCCGTCGCCCGTCCCGTCCCCCGGCAAGGAGTGCACCGTGTCACGTACGACCCCGGCCCCGTCCGCCGAGGAGCGGTCGAAGATACGCCGCGTCCTCGAGGACCGACTGACCGCCCTGGCCCGCGCCCATCAGGTGCCAGGAGCCCAACTCGCCGTGCACTACGGCGGAATGACCCTCGCCGTGGAGACCGGTGTCCTGGACGTGGACACCGGCGAGCCGTGCACCGCCGACGCGGCCGTGCCCATCGGCTCCATCACCAAGGCGTACACCGCGACCGTGGTGATGCTCCTGGTGGCGGACGGCGATGTGGAGCTGGACGACCGGCTCGGCGACCATGTGCCGGAGCTGCGGCGGGCCGGTCCGCCGTGCACGGTGCGCCAGGTGCTCAGCCACACCGCGGGGCTTCCGTCCGGGCCCGACTCCGACCAGGTGGCCTCGCTGACCGCCGCGCGCTATCTGCTGGACCACTGCACCGACCGCACCCTGGTGATGCCCCCGGGGACGGACTTCTCCTACTCCAACGCGGGCTTCGTGGCCGCCGGCCGGCTGATCGAGACGGTCACCGGGATGAGCTGGCAGGAGGCCATGCGGTCCGTGCTGCTCGATCCGCTGGGCACCGTGCCGTCCTTCATCGGCACGGCCGGAGCCCCGCACCGGCCCACGGCGCGCGGCCACTCGGCCAACAAGGCCACCGGCAGAACGCGTCCGGTGCGGCAGAACCTCGCCCCCGCCGAGGCCGCGGCCGGCGCGCTGAGAGCCAGTGCCCTCGATCTGGTGGCGCTGGGCCGGGCCCATCTCGGCGACGGCGCCGCGGGATCGCTGCCCCGCGGGCTCGCGGAGGAGATGCGCCGCCCGGTGCCCGGCGCCGACCCCGGTGTGCTGGCCGACGGCTGGGGCCTGGGCTGGGGGCTCTTCCGGCACGGCGACACCCTGTGGTTCGGGCACGACGGCAACGCCCAGGGCACCTCCTGCTTCCTGCGGGCCGATCCCGCCACGGGCACGGTGGTCGGCTTCACCGCCAACGCGGGCACCGGCACCGAGCTGTGGCACGAACTGACCGATGTCCTCGGCGAGATCACCGGCGTCCGGGTGCCCCCCACACCCACCCCACGGCGCCGGGCCACCCCCATGGCCGCGACCTCGCAGTGCACCGGGATCTACCTCAACGGCGACATCGAGTACCAGGTGACCATCGGCGACGGCGGCGGTCTCGCCCTGTCCGTGGACGGCGACCTCCCCGCGCCGCTGGTCTGCCACGAGGACCTCACCTGCGATCTGGTGGACCCCTCATCCGGACGCCGGCTCCCCGGCGGACGCTTCGTCCGCGATCCGCGGACCGGCGCCGTGGACCGGATCCAGCTCTCGGGCCGGATGGCCCGTAAGAGCGCCCTGGTCTGAGGTCCCACCGCCCCGCACACGGCCGTTCTCCCCACATCTCCCCCGGCCGGGCGCGGGCGCACCGGCTCGGCGCCGGCCGGCCCGAGCCGCCCCCCATATCCGCCCGTTCAACCGCTCTGAAGGGCCACAACCCACCATGACGGACCACTACGAGACCTCATCGGTGTCCGCGACCCACCCCGTCCCGACCCTCCCTCCGGAGGCGTGGAACGCCACGGACCGCGCCGTCTCCCGCGCGCCGCTCGGCGAGCTCTTCGCCGTCTGGGCGGAGCGCACCCCCACGGCGCCGGCCCTGGTGGCGGACGGGCGCGAGTGGTCCTTCGGAGAGGTCGAGCGCTGGGCGAACCGGCTGGCCCACCATCTCATCGGGCAGGGTGTGGGACCGGAGCGCGTGGTGGCGCTGGTGCTGCCCCGCTCGGCCGAACTGGTGGTGGCCGAGCTGGCGGTGGCGAAGGCGGGCGGCGCGTACCTCCCGATCGACCCCGCGCACCCCGAGGAGCGCCGGGCCATGATGCTGGCCGACGCCCGGCCGGTGACCGTGCTGGACGACCCGGCGCGGATCCGGGAGCTGGGGGCCGGGGCGGGCCCGGACCACGCGCCCGGCCGGGGGGAGCTGCTCGGCCCGCTGTGCCCCGAGCATCCCGCGTATGTCATCTACACCTCCGGCTCCACGGGGGTGCCCAAGGGCGTGCTGGTGCCGCACGCCGGTCTGGGGAACTTCTCGGCCGCTACGGCGGCCCACTACCGGGTCCGGCCCGGCGACCGGGTGTTGCAGTTCTCCTCGCCGAGTTTCGACGCCTCCGTGCTGGAGCTGTGCTCGTCCCTGCTGGCCGGGGCGGCGCTGGTGGTGCCCCCGGAGGGGCCGCTGCTGGGCGCCGAGCTGGCGGCGGTCCTGCGGGAGAGGCGGGTGACCCACGCCCTGATCCCCCCGGCGGCCCTCGCCACCGTGCCCCCGGAGGAGCTCCACGACGGGCTGCCCGACTTCCGCACGCTGATCGTCGGCGCCGAGGCCTGCCCCGCCGATCTGGTGGACCTGTGGGCGCCCGGGCGGCGGATGGTGAACTCCTACGGCCCGACCGAGGCCACGGTCGTGGCCTCCTGGACGGACGCCCTGACGGCGGGGACCGGCGCCCCGCCGATCGGCCGTCCGCTGCCCAACACCCGGACGTTCGTGCTGGACGAGGCGGCGCGGCAGGTGCCGGTCGGAGTCACGGGAGAGCTGTGCATCAGCGGCGCGGGCCTGGCCCGCGGCTATCTCGACCGGCCGGGGCTGACCGCCGAGCGGTTCACCGCCTGCCCGTTCGGCCCGCCCGGCTCCCGGATGTACCGCACCGGTGACCTGGTCCGCTGGAACACCGACGGCGAACTGGAATTCCTCGGCCGGGCCGACCACCAGGTCAAGATACGCGGCTTCCGCATCGAACTGGGCGAGGTGGAGGCCGCGTTGGCCCGCCATCCCCAGGTGGGATCCGCCGTGGTCACCGTGCGGGAGGACGAGCCCGGGCAGAAGCGGCTGGTGGCCTATGTGGTGCCGCCGAGCGGCGGGACCCCGCCGAAGGCCGCGGAGGTGCGCGCCGCGGTGGCCCGGGTGCTGCCGGCCCATATGGTGCCGTCCGCCTACGTCGTCCTGGACGCGTTCCCCCTCACCCAGCACCGCAAGATCGACCGGCAGGCGCTGCCCGCCCCGCGCTCCGCGCCGGACGGCGACTCGCGCCACATCGCCCCGCGCACCCCCGCCGAGGAGGCCCTGGCCCGCATCTGGTCCGAGGTGCTGCCGGTGGACACCGTGGGCGTGGAGGACGACTTCCTGGGCCTGGGCGGCGACTCCATCCTCGGGGTGCGGCTGCTGACCCGGATCCGGGCCGAGCTGGGCGTGGAGCTCTCGCTGCGCGATCTGCTCGACGCCAGGACGGTGGCGCGGCTGGCCGGCAAGCTGCCCGCCGCGGCGGCCGAGGCGCCCGAGGCGCCGATCCCGCCCGCGCCGCGCGACCGTCCGCTGCCGCTGTCCTCCGCGCAGCGGCGGCTGTGGTTCCTGGACGATCTGACCTCGGGCGGAACCGAGTACAACACGGGGGCCGGGCTGCGGCTCGACGGCCCGCTGGACGCGGCGGCGCTGCGCCGGGCGCTGGACCGGCTCACCGCCCGCCATGACGCCCTGCGCACCACCTTCGCCACCGTGGACGGGCACGGGGTGCAGCAGGTGGCCGCGCACGGCACCGTACCGCTCGAGCGGCTCGACCTCGGCGGGCATCCGGCGCGGCGGCGCGCCGAGGAGCTGGACGCCACGCTGACCGCCGAGCTGAACCGCCCCTACGACCTGAGACAGGGCCCGCTGACCAGGGCGCTGCTGATCCGGCTCGCCGACGGGGAGCACATCCTGCTGCTGGCGCAGCACCACATCGTCACCGACGGCTGGTCGGTCGGGCTGCTGGTGCGCGAACTGGCCGCGCTCTACGCCGCCGAGGTGTCCGGCACCGATGCCGGGCTCCCCGAACCCGCCCTCCAGTACCCGGACTTCGCGGTGTGGGAGCGGAGCCGTCCCGCCACCGCGGGTGAGGACGCCGATCTGGCGTACTGGCGGGGCCGGCTGGCCGGGATGCAGACGCTGGAGCTGCCCACCGACCGCCCGCGCCCGCCGGTGCGCACCACGGCGGGCGCGGTGCACCGGCGTGAGCTGCCCGCCGAGCTGGTGGCGGGGCTGGCGCGGCTCGGCAGGGAGCGGGACACGACGCAGTTCACCCTGCTCGCGGCCGCCGTCGCGGTGCTGTTCTCCCGCTACTCGGGCCAGCGGGACATCGCCTTCGGCACCGTGACCGCCGGGCGCCACCGCAAGGAGCTGGAGTCGGTCGCCGGGTTCTTCGTCAACACCCTGGTGCTGCGCGCCGATGTGGACGGGGACAGCACGGTCGAGCGGTTCCTGGACGCGATGCGCGAGACGGTGCTGGACGCCTTCAGCCATGACCGGCTGCCGTTCGAGCGCGTCGTCGAGGAGCTGGCGCCGCGCCGCGACCCCAGCCGCAATCCGCTGGTGCAGGCGCTGGTCGTGCAGCAGAGCGCCATGGTGCCCGGCCGGGAGGCGGGGGGTGTGCGGATCACCGAGCACGCCCTGCCGCGCCCGGCCGCGCGGTTCGATCTGGTGCTGGAGTTCCTGCCCCGCGAGGACGGCTCGCTGGGGCTGACCGTGGAGTTCAACTCCGATCTGTTCGACGCGGCCACGATCGAGCGGATGGCCGGGCATCTGCACCGGCTGCTGGCCGCCATGGTGGCCGACCCCGGCGCCACCCTGATCGAGCTGCGGATGCTGGCCGACGCCGAGTGGCATGCGATGCTCGACGCCTGGAACGGACCGGAGCGGCCCGCGGTCGAGGCCACCCTGCCCGGCCTGTTCGCCGCCCAGGTGGCGCGGCGGCCCACCGCCACCGCCGTGACCTGCGGGGACACCAGCCTCTCCTACGACGAGGTGAACCGGCGCGCCAACCGGCTGGCGCGGCTGCTCATCGACCGGGGGGCCGGTCCCGAGCGGCTGGTGGCCCTCGCCCTGCCCCGCTCGGCCGAACTCGTCGTCGTCCTGTTGGCGGTGCTCAAGGCGGGCGCCGGATATCTGCCGGTGGACCCCGGATACCCTGCCGAGCGCATCGCGTTCATGCTGGCGGACGCCGCGCCCTCGACCGTCCTCACCACCACCGGGGCGGCCGGCTGCCTGCCCGCGGACGCCGCGCCGCTGCTGCTGGACGACCCGGAGGTACGCGCCCGGCTGGCCGGGCTCGCGGACGGCGACATCACCGACGCCGAGCGGCTCCGGCCGCTGGTCCCGGCCCATCCCGCCTATGTCATCTACACCTCCGGATCCACCGGCCGGCCCAAGGGCGTGGTGGTCACCCACCGCGGTGTGGCGGGGCTCGCGGCCTGGGCCGAGGCGGAGCTGGGGCGGGAGCGGCTGACCGATGTGGTCGCCTCGACCTCGCTCAACTTCGATGTGTCGGTCTTCGAGATCCTCTGCCCCCTGCTGGCCGGCGGCAGCGTCGAGGTGGTGCGCGACCTGCTCGCCCTCATCGATCCCGAGGGGCGGCCGCGGGCGACGGGGCTGCTCAGCGGGGTGCCCTCGGTGTTCTCCCGGCTGCTGGGCGAGGACCGCCCGGCGGACTGGGCCCGGACCGTCGTACTGGCGGGCGAGGCGCTGCCCGCCCAGACCGTACGGAACATCCGGGAGGCCATGCCGTCCTGCCGGATCGCCAATCTGTACGGGCCGACCGAGGCCACGGTGTACGCCACCGGCTGGTTCTGCGACGGCCCGGCGCCCGCGCAGGCCCCGCCCATCGGCCGCCCGGTCGCGGGCGCCCGCGCGTACGTACTGGACCCGACGCTGCGGCTGGTGCCGCCCGGGGTGACCGGTGAGCTCTATCTGGGCGGGCAGGGCCTGGCCCGGGGCTATCTGCGGCGGCCCGGGCTGACCGCCCACCGCTTTCTCGCGGACCCCTTCGGGCCGCCCGGCAGCCGGATGTACCGCACCGGTGACCTGGTCCGCTGGAACGGCGAGGGCCAGCTGGAGTACGTCGGCAGAGCCGATGACCAGGTGAAGATCCGCGGCTTCCGCATCGAGCTGGGCGAGGTGGAGACGGCGCTGCTGCGCCACCCCGACATCGCCGAGGCGGCGGCCGTCGCCCGGGAGACGGACGGCCATCAGCGGCTGATCGCCTATGTGGTGGCCGCCGCGGGCTCGGAGCCCGACCCGGCGGGGCTGCGGCGGTTCCTGAGGCGCTCGCTGCCCGACTACATGGTGCCCGCCTCCGTCGTCGTCCTGGAGCGGATGCCGCTCAACCCCAACGGCAAGCTGGACCGCGGCCGGCTCCCCGAGCCGGACTGGGCCGAGGCCGCGGCACCGGGCTATGTGGCGCCCCGGACCGCGACCGAGCGGACCCTGGCGGCGGTCTGGGCCCGGATCCTGCGGGTGGACCGCGTGGGGATGGAGGACAACTTCTTCTCCCTCGGCGGCGATTCGATCCTCAGCATCCAGCTGGTCTCCCAGGCACGGCAGGCCGGTCTCGCCGTCACCTCGCGCGATGTCTACCGCCATCAGACGATCGCCGCGCTGGCCCTGCATCTGGACACCACCACGGCCCCGGCCGGGCCCACCTCCGAGGGAGACGGGACGGCCACCGGGGAGCTGCCGCTGACCCCCATTCAGCACTGGCTGTTCACCACCGACCCCGAGCGGGCCGGCCACTTCAACCAGACCATCTCGCTGGTGCTGCCCGAGGACGTGGACGAGGACGCGCTGCGGCACGCCCTGGACGCGCTGGTGGACCACCATGACGCCCTGCGCTCCCGCTTCCACCGCCGGGACGGCGGCTGGTACCAGCGGATCGAGGACGTGGCGGCCGTCCGGGTACCGCTCGAGACCACCGGCGCCGGGCATCTGGGCCGCTTCGACCTGGCCGAGGGGCCGCTGATGCGGGCGGTGCTCGACCGGGAGGCCGGGCCGCACCCGGTCCTCCACCTCACCATCCATCACGCGGTGGTGGACGGGGTGTCCTGGCGCGTCGTCCTGGAGGATCTCGACAGCGCCTACAGCGCCTACCGGCGGGCGGCCCGCGACGAGGGCGCCGGGCTTCCCGCGAAGTCCTCCCCGCTGCGCCGCTGGGCGCTGCGGCTCAACACCCATGCCGGGGAGGGCGGGTTCGCCGACGAGGAGGCGTACTGGACCGGCCTGGCCGGGGCCTGCGACCCCTCGCTGCCGACGGACCTGAACGGGGCCGGCGAGGCGGAGAACACCTACGCCTCGGCCCGGTCGGTCACCGTCCGGCTCGGCCCGGAGGAGACCGCCGCACTCCTCCAGACGCTCCCCGAGGTCTACCGCACACAGGTCAACGATGTGCTGCTGAGCGCGCTGGCCCGGGTGCTGCGCCGCTGGACCGGGCGCGCCCGGGTGCCGGTGGACGTGGAGGGCCACGGCCGCGAGGAGCTCTTCGCGGACCTGGATCTGTCCCGTACGGTCGGCTGGTTCACCACCCGCTTCCCGGTGGCGCTCGATCTCCCTGACGGCGGCTGGGGCGAGGTCCTCAAGTCGGTCAAGGAGCAGATGCGGGCCGTACCGCGGCGTGGTCTGGGCTACGGGGTGCGCCGCCATCTGCTCGAGGGCGCGGGCCTCCCCGACGGCCCCACGGCCGGGATCAGCTTCAACTACCTCGGCCGGTTCGAGGCGCCGGGTGGCGGCGACGGGCTCTTCCGCGGTCTGCACCGGGAGCTGGCCCTGGACGCCGATCTTGCCTCGCCGCGCCCGCATCCGCTGGAGGTGGTGGGCCGGGTCGAGGGAGACGAGCTGGAGTTCACCTGGTTCTACTCCGCGCGGCTGCACCGGGAGGAGACGGTCGCCCGGCTCGCCGGGGAGTTCCGCGCGGCGCTGTGCGAGATCGCCCGGCACGGCAGCGCGCCCGGCGCGGGCGGCCGCACCCCGTCCGACTTCCCGCTCGCCGCCCTCGACCAGGCCGCCGTGGACCGGCTGGCCGGGAACGGCGGGGCTGTGGAGGACATCTACCCGCTCACCCCCACCCAGGCGGGCATGCTGTTCCACGCCCTGGCGCAGGACGATCGGCGGGCCTACTTCCAGCAGCTCACCTTCGTCCTCGACGGGGTGCCGGAGCCGGCCGCGCTGGCCGCGGCCTGGCAGCAGGTCGCCGACCGCACCCAGGTGCTGCGCGCCCGGGCGGTGTGGGAGGGGGTGCCGGAGCCGGTCCAGGTGGTGGAGCGCGGGGTCCGGATCCCGGTGGCCCTGCTGGACTGGCGGCAGCTGTCCGGCCCGGACGAGCGCCGGGAGGAGCTGCGGAGGTTCCTCGCCGAGGACCGGGAGCGCGGCCTGGACCTGGCCGCCGCCCCGCTGACGCGGCTGGCGCTGGCCCGGCTGTCGGAGACCGAGGTCCAGGTGGTGTGGACGTTCCACCATCTGATCCTGGACGGCTGGAGCCTGTTCCAGGTGCTCTCCGACGTCTTCCACTGCCACGCACGGGCGCGTGACGGGGCGTCCGGCGCGGCCATGGCCGCCGGGCTGCCCGGCCGCCGCCCGTTCGGCGACTATGTGGCCTGGCTGCGGGAGCGCGACGGGGCCCTGGCCGAGGAGCACTGGCGGGCCCGGCTCGGCGATCTCACCGAGCCCACCCCGCTGCCGTACGACCGGGAGCCCACCGAGACCCATCACGCCGAGTCCACCGAGGACCTCCGCGTCACCCTGCCCGCCGCCACCACCCGGCGGCTCCAGGCCCTGGCCCGGGACGAGGGGCTCACCCTGAACACGGTGGTGCAGGGCGCCTGGGCGCTGCTGCTGGCCCGCCAGTCCGGCCGCGAGGACGTGGTCTTCGGGACCACGGTGTCCGGACGGCCGCCGGAGCTGCCGGGTGTGGAGACGATGAACGGGCTGTTCATCACCACCGTGCCGACCCGCCTCACGGTGCCGGCCGGGTCCACCCTGCTGTCCTGGCTGAGCGCGGTGCAGTCCGGGCAGACCGAGGACCGGCGATTCGACTTCGTACCGCTCACCCGGCTGCGGTCCTGGACCGGTCTGCCCGAGCGGGTGAACCTCTTCGACTCCATCGTGGTGTTCGAGAACTATCCGATCGGCGGGGACCTCGCCGCCGCGCACGGCCTCGCCCTGCGCGAGCTGAACGGCGTCGAGACCACCAACTATCCGCTGTCCCTGGTGGTCTACCCCGGGGAGGAGCTGGCGCTGCGGCTCGGCTACGACCCGGCGCTGTTCGACGAGGCCACCGCCCGGCGGATGGCGGAGCATCTGACGGTGCTGCTGACGGCCATGGCCGACACCCCGGACCGGGCGCCCGCACACCTCCCGATGCTCACCGCCGCCCGCCGCCACCAGGTGCTCCGGGAATGGAACGACACCGCGGTCCCGCTTCCCGAGTCCACGGTGGCCGGGCTGTTCGCCGAGCGGGTGCGGTCCGCGCCGGACGCGACGGCCCTGGACGGCGAGGCGGGCCCGGTGAGCTACCGGGAGCTGGACACCCGCGCCAACCGGCTGGCCCACCGGCTCATCGGCCAGGGCGCCGGCCCGGAGCGCCCGGTGGCCGTGCTGATGGACCGGTCGGTGGAGCTGGTGGTGGCGCTGCTGGCGGTCGTCAAGGCGGGCGGGGTGTACGTACCGCTGGACACCCGCGCCCCCGGGGACCGGCTGCGGAGCGTGGTGGCGGAGGCGGGAGCGGAGGTACTGCTGACCGACCGCGCCTGGGAGCGTATGGCGGCGGACATCTCGGACACCGCGCGGACCCTGCTCGTGGAGTCCGAGTCCGGGCCCGAGCCCGGGCCCGAGTCCGAGTCCGGCGACGACGGCAGCCCGTCGGAGCCGCCGAACGTGGCGCTCTCCCCCGACAACGCCCTGTATCTGATGTTCACTTCGGGCTCCACCGGACGCCCCAAGGGCGTCGCGGTGCGCCACCGCGATGTGACCGCCCTCGTCGCGGACCGCGCCTTCGCGGACCACGACCGGGTGCTGGTGCACTCGCCCCAGGCGTTCGACGCCTCGACGTACGAACTGTGGGTGCCGCTGCTGCGCGGCGGCCGGGCCGTGCTGGCGCCCGCCGGGGACGTGGACGCGGACACCGTGCGCCGGGCGATCGCCGAGTACGGGGTGAGCTGCCTGTGGCTGACCGCCGGGCTGTTCCGGCTGCTCGCGCAGGAGGCGCCGGAGTGTCTGCGCGGCGCCCGGGAGGTGTGGACCGGCGGTGAGGCGGTGCCCCCGGGCGCGGTGCGCCGGGTGCTCGCGGCCTGCCCCGACCTGACGGTGATGGACGGTTACGGGCCCACCGAGACCACGACCTTCGCCACCCGGCGCCCCTTCCGCGCCGGGGAGGAACTGCCCCGCTCGCTGCCCATCGGACGCCCGCTGGACAACACCCGGACGTACGTCCTCGATGGCGCCCTCCAGCCGCAACCGCCGGGCATTCCAGGGGAGTTGTACATCGCGGGCGCCGGAGTGGCGCGCGGCTACCACGGCCGCCCCGGCGCCACCGCCGAGCGGTACCTCGCCGACCCGTTCGGGCCGTCCGGCTCCCGGATGTACCGCACCGGGGACATCGTGGCCTGGACCGACGACGGTGAACTGCGCTTCGTGGGCCGCGCCGACGACCAGCTCAAGGTCCGGGGCTTCCGCATCGAACCGGGCGAGATCGAGGCCGCGCTGACCCGCCACGAGGCCGTGGCGGAGGCGGTCGTCGCGCTCGCCCGGGTGGCCGACCGCACGCTGCTGACCGGCTACGCCGTGCCGGTGGGCGGGGCCGAGCTGCCGGGTGCCGGGGAGCTGCGGTCCTTCCTGGGCGGGCTGCTGCCCGACTACATGGTGCCTTCCGCGTTCGTCACCCTCGACGCGCTGCCGCTCACCCGCAACGGCAAGGTGGATCGCCGCCGGCTGCCCGCGCCCGACCCGGCGGCGGCCGGGACGGCCGGGTATGTGGCGCCCCGTACCGACACCGAGCGGGCCCTCGCGGAGATCTGGGGCACCCTGCTGGGCCGGGAGCGGATCGGTGCCGAGGACAACTTCTTCCATCTGGGCGGGGATTCGATCCTCAGCATCCAGGTGGCCTCCCGCGCCCGGCAGGCGGGGCTGGCCTTCACCCCCCGGGAGCTCTTCCGGCATCCCACCGTCGCCTCGCTCGCCGCCGTCACCACGCCCACCGCCACGCCCGCCGCCGACACCGGGCCGGTGACCGGTGAGGTGCCGCTCACCCCGATCCAGCACTGGTTCTTCGGGATGCGGACCGACCGGCCCGGCCACTTCAACCAGTCCGTGGTCGTGGAGCTCCAGCGGGAACCGGACCTCCGCGCGCTGCGCGCGGCGCTCGACGCGCTGCTGGTCCACCATGACGCGCTGCGCACGCGGTTCGAGCCCGGCGCGGAGGGAAACCCGCGGCAGTACTGCCCGCAGCCGGACCTGACGGCACCGGCGCCCCTGCGGGAGCACGATCTGTCGGGGCTCGACGCCGACCTGTGCCGCGCCGCCGAGGACGCGGCGATGGCGGAGGCGCAGGCCGGGTTCGACCTGGCGCGGGGTCCGCTGCTGGCCGCGCGGCTGTTCCACCGCGGCGAGGGACAGCGGCCGACGCTCTTCCTGACCGCCCACCACCTCGTGGTGGACGGTGTCTCCTGGCGGGTGCTGCTGGAGGATCTGAACACCGCGTACCAGCAGCTGCTCGCGGGCGGGCGGGCCGACCTCGGCCCCCGCACCACCTCCGTACGGGACTGGTCCCGAAAGCTCACCGAGCACACCGCCGCCGGTGGTTTCGACGCCGAACTCCCCCACTGGCGGGCCGTGTCCGCGGAGTGCGCCGCGGGGCTGCCCGTGGACGGCGAGGGGGACAACACGGTGGCGTCCATGGCGTCGGTCACCGTCCGTCTCGACCGGGAGCGCACCGAGGCGCTGCTGCGGCAGGTCCCCGAGGTCTACCGCACCCGTGTGGACGACGTGCTGCTCGCGGCGCTGGGCCGGGTGCTCGGCGACTGGACCGGGCGGCGCCGGATCGCCGTGGACCTGGAGGGCCACGGCCGGGAGGAGCATCTGCTGGACGGGGTGGACCTGTCCCGCACCGTCGGCTGGTTCACCAGCCTCTATCCGGTCGCCCTGGACGTCCCGGGCGGCGGCTGGGGCGAGACGCTGAAGTCCGTCAAGGAGCAGCTGCGGGCGGTGCCCGCACGCGGCATCGGCTACGGCGCGCTGCGCCACCTCTCCCCCGGCTCCGGACTCCGGGGCGCTGCCGAGCCCGGCATCAGCTTCAACTACCTCGGGCAGTTCGACTGGTCGGCGGCGGACGACGACACCGGTCTCGTCCGTACCGTACGGAACGGTCTTGGCGGTGACGCCGCGCCCGATACGGCCCGGGCGCATCTGCTGGACGTCGTGGGCCGGGTGGAGCGCCGGTGCCTGGAGATCACCTGGTACTACGGCTCGGGGACGCACACCGAGGAGACGGTGGCCGGGCTGGCGCGGGGGATGCTCCGCGCGCTGGAGGAGATCATCGGCCACTGCGCCGACCCCTCGGCCGGCGGCCGCACCCCGTCGGACTTCCCGCTGGCCCGGCTCGACCAGGCCGCGGTGGACCGGATCGCCGCCGACGGCCGGGCGGTGGAGGACATCTATCCGCTGACCCCGACCCAGGCCGGGATGCTGTTCCACGGGCTGATGGATCCGGCGTCGGACGCGTATGTCAACCAGGTCCAGCTGACGCTGACCGGGGCGAGCGATCCGCGGGCGCTGGCCACCGCGTGGCGGCAGACGGTGGACGCCAATCCGATCCTGCGCACCCATCTGGTGTGGGCGGACACCCCGGAGCCGCTCCAGGTCGTGACGCACCGGGCGGCGCTCCGGATCGTCCACCACGACTGGACCCGGCGGCCCGAGGAGTGGCGCGAGGCCGAGCTGGACCGGATGCTCGCCGAGGACCGGGCCGAGGGGATCGACCTGGCCACCGCGCCGCTGATGCGGCTGGCGCTGATCCGGCTGTCCGCCGACGAGGTGCGGATCGTCTGGACCTTCCACCATGCGCTGCTCGACGGCTGGAGCGCGGCGCAGGTCTTCGACGAGGTCTGCGAGCGGTACGCGGCGCTGACCTCGGAACGGGCGCCCGTGGTGCCCGCCCGCCGACCGTTCCGCGAGTACCTGGGCTGGCTCGGCGAACAGGACACGGCGGAGGCCGAGCGGTACTGGCGTACGGCCCTTGCCGGGTTCACCTCGCCCACCGAACTGCCGCGCGACCGGCCCGCGTCGGAGGCGCACCGCAGCGCCTCCTCGGGCTCGCACCGGGTCACGCTGGGAGCCGAGGAGTCCGCCCGGCTCCGGACGACCGCGCAGCGGGGCGGGCTGACCATGAACACGGTGGTGCAGGGCGCCTGGGCGCTGCTGCTCTCCCGGTACAGCGGGGCCGACGACCTGTGCTTCGGCACCACCGTCTCGGGGCGGCCGGCCGCGCTGCCGGGCGTCGAGTCCATGGTCGGGGTGTTCATCAACACCATCCCCACCCGGGTCCGGGTGACCGGGGAGAGCGGACTGCTGGACTGGCTGCGGGAACTCCAGTCGGCGCAGTCGGAGTCCCGGCTCTTCGAGTTCGTGTCGCTGGCGCAGCTGGGGAGCTGGAGCGAGGTGCCCGGCGGGGTGAGCCTCTTCGACTCCATCGTGGTCTTCGAGAACTACCCGTTCGACAGCGAGGCCATCGCGGCCCACGGACTGGGCATCCGGCAGGAGCGCGATGTGGAGCCCACCAACTTCGCGCTCAGCGTGGTGGTGGCGCCCGAGGAGCGGCTGTCGATCTGCCTGGACTACGACCCCGACGCGTTCGACGCCCCGACGATCGAGCGGCTGGGCGGCTGTCTGCGGAATCTGCTGGTGGAGATGGCCACCGATCCGGAGCGGCGGCTGGATGAACTGCCGCTGATCGGCGAGGCCGAGACGCGCGGCATCCTCGACCGCTTCAGCGGCCCGGTCTCCGCCGCGCCGGACGCGGTGCTGCCCGCGCTGTTCGAGGCGCGGGCGGCCCGTACGCCGGACGCGGTGGCGGTGATGGGCGACGGCGGACCGCTGACCTACCGGGAGCTGAACGAGCGCGCCAACCGGCTGGCCCGGCTGCTGATCGCCGCGGGCGCCGGGCCGGAGCGCTTCGTGGCCCTGGCCCTGCCGCGCACACCGGAGCTGGTGGTCGCGGTGCTGGCGGTGCTCAAGAGCGGGGCGGCCTATCTCCCGGTCGACCCGGCGTATCCGGCGGAGCGGATCGCCTTCATGCTCGGCGACATCGCCCCCGACACGGTGGTGACCACCGGGGAGGTGGCGGACCGGATCCCCACCGGGGCGGGCGGCGGCCGGATCCTGCTGGACGACGCGGAGTGCCGGGGGCGGCTGGCCCAACTGCCCGCCCAGGACATCGGCGACGCCGAGCGGCGCGGCCCGCTGCTCCCCGCCCACCCGGCGTACGCCATCCACACCTCGGGGTCCACGGGCACGCCCAAGGGCGTCGTGGTCACCCATGAGAGCGTGGCCGCCCTGGCCGCGTGGGCGCGGGAGGAGTTCGGCGTCCAGGGGCTCTCCCATGTGGTGGCCTCGACCTCCCTCAACTTCGATGTGTCGGTCTTCGAGATCCTCTGCCCGCTGCTGGCCGGTGGCGCCATCGAGATCGTCCGCGATCTGCTCACCCTGGCCGAGCGGACGGGGACCTGGACGGCGAGCCTGATCAGTGCCGTGCCGTCGGCGCTCGGGCAGGTGCTCGGCAAGGGGTCGGTCTCGGTGACGGCGGGCACCGTGGTGCTGGCGGGTGAGGGCCTCGCCGCCCGCACCGTCAAGGAGGTCCGGGCGGCCATCCCCGGCTGCCGGGTGGCGAACATCTACGGGCCCACCGAGGCGACCGTGTACGCCACCGCCTGGACCTGCGACCCGGCCGATCCGGACCGCACCCCGCCCATCGGCGCCCCGGTGGCCGCCACCCGGGCCTACGCACTCGACGCGCGGATGCGGCCGGTGCCGGTCGGGGTGCCGGGAGAGCTCTATCTGGCGGGGCCGGGCCTCGCCCGGGGGTACTTCGGCCGCCCGGGGCTGACCGCACAGCGGTTCACGGCCGATCCGTACGGCCCCGCGGGGGGCAGGATGTACCGCACCGGCGACCTGGTCCGCTGGGACGAGCGGGGGCAGCTGGAGTACCTGGGCCGAACCGACGACCAGGTCAAGGTGCGCGGTTTCCGTATCGAGCTGGGCGAGGTCGAGGCGGCGCTGGCGCGCCATCCCGGTGTCGCCGAGGCGGCCGCTACGGTCGTCGACACCGGCGGTCACAAGCGGCTGGCCGGTTATGTGGTGCGGGTCCCGGGCTCCCCGCCGGTGGACACCGCCGCGATCCGCGCCTTTCTCACCACGAGCCTGCCGGACCATATGGTCCCCTCGGCCGTGGTCGTCCTGGACCGGCTGCCGCTGGGGTCCAGCGGCAAGCTGGACCGGCGTGCGCTGCCCGCGCCCGTCTGGGCGGCCCGCGCCACCGGCCATGTGGAGCCGCGTACGGAGACCGAGAAGGCCCTCGCCGCCATCTGGGCGGAGGTCCTGGGCGTCGAGCGGATCGGCGTGGAGGACAACTACTTCGCCCTCGGCGGCGATTCCATCCTCAGCATCCAGATCGTCTCCGCCGCCCGGCGGGCCGGGATCGAGCTGACCCCGCGCCATCTCTTCGTCCACCAGACCGTGGCGGACCTGGCGGCGGCCGCGCGGGAGGTCCCGGCCACGGCGGCCGAGGCCGAGCGGGGCCCGGTCGTCGGCGAGGTGCCGCTGACCCCGATCCAGCACTGGCTCTTCGACCAACTCGGCGCCGCAGCCGGGCACTTCACCCAGTCGGTCTCGGCCGAACTGACCGCGCCGGTGGACGAGAGCGCGCTGCGCACCGCCCTGTCCACGGTGCTGACCCACCATGACGCCCTGCGGCTGCGCTTCGAGCGGACCGAGGACGGCGCCGTGCGCCAGCACAACGCCCCGCCGGACGCGGAGCCGGTGCTGGACCTCCACGATCTGTCCGCCGTGGCGCCGGAGCGGCGGGATGCGGTGATGCGGGAGACGGCGGGGCGGATCCGGGCCGGGTTCGACCTGGCCCGGGGGCCGCTGCTGCGCGCCGTGCTCTTCACCCGGGGCGAGGGGATACGGCCCGTACTGCTGCTGACCGCCCACCATCTGGTGGTGGACGCCGTCTCCTGGCGCATCGTGCTGGAGGACCTGGACACCGCCTACCGGCAGATCGTCGCGGGACGGACGCCGGAGCCCGGCCCCAAGACCACATCGTTCCGCACCTGGGCGCTGCGTCTGACCGAGCACACCGCCGCCGGGGGCTTCGACGCCGAGCGCGATTACTGGGCGGCCTCCCACGGCGGCACCGACCTCCCCACGGACGGCGAGGGCCCCAACACCGCGGCCTCGGAGGAGGAGGTGACCGTACGGCTCGACGCAGAGGAGACCCGGCTGCTGCTGCACGAGGTGCCGGGCGCGTACCGGACCCGGGTCAACGATGTGTTGCTGTGCGCCCTGGGGCGGGTGCTGGCCCGCTGGACCGGCCGGGACACGGTGGCGGTCGCCCTGGAGGGGCACGGCCGGGAGGAGATCTTCGACGGGGTCGATCTGTCCCGTACGGTCGGCTGGTTCACCAGCATGTTCCCCGTCGCGCTGGAGGCTCCCGCCGACTGGGGGCTGGAGCGGACGCTGAGGGCCGTCAAGGAACGGCTGCGGGCGGTCCCCGGGAACGGCCTGGGCCACGGCGCGCTGCGTCATCTGTCCGGCGCGGCCGCCTCCGGGCTCCCCGCCGCCTCGAAGATCAGTTTCAACTACCTCGGGCAGCAGGACTGGGAGCCCCCGGCGGGTGGTCTGCTGCACGCCCTGACCGGTGGGCTGGAGGGCGATATGAGCCCGGAGGCGCCCCGGCCGCATCTGCTCGATGTGATCGGCCGGGTGACGGACCGACGGCTCGAGCTCAGCTGGTCCTACTCCCGGTCGCTGCACCAACGCCCCACGGTGCGCCGGCTCGCCAAGGAGATGGCCGAGGAGCTGCGGGCGATCGTCCGGCTGTGCACCCGCCCGGACGCGGGCGGGCGGACACCGTCGGACTTCCCGCTGGCCGGGCTTGACCAGGAGACCGTCGACCGGTTGGCGGGCGACGGCCGGGATGTGGCCGATATCCATCCGCTGACCCCGACCCAGTCCGGGCTGGTCTTCCATGCCCTGGCCCAGCGCGGCCAAGGGCTCTATGTGGAGCAGGCGACCTTTGTCCTGGACGGGGTCGGGGACTCCGGAGTGCTGGCCGCCGCCTGGCAGCATGTCGTGGACCGCACCTCGGTGCTGCGCGGCGCGGTGGTGATGCACGAGGTGCCCGAGCCGCTGATGATCGTGCGCCGCACCGCGGCCGTACCGGTCGAGGAGCTCGACTGGAGCGGCCTTACGGAGGACGAGCACACGACCGAGCTGGAGCGGCTGCTGGACCGGGACCGCGTCCGCGGGATCGATCTCACCGCGGCCCCGCTGCTCCGCGTCACCCTGGCCCGGCTCTCCCCCGGTGAGGTGCGGGTGCTGTGGACCTTCCACCATGTGCTGCTGGACGGCTGGAGCGTCTTCCAGGTGCTCGGCGATGTCTTCGCCGCCCATGCCGCTCTGGCCGCGGGTGAGCAGCCGAGGCTGCCGGCCCGCAGGCCGTTCGCCGACTATGTGGCCTGGCTCGCTCGTCAGGACCGCACGCGTGCCGAGGCGCACTGGCGGCAGGCCCTCGAAGGATTCACCTCTCCCACTCCCCTCCCCTATGACCGCAGGCCGACGCCGGAGATCGCCACCAGGTCCTCGCGCTGGCTGTCGCACCGGCTCGGTGAGCGGGACACCGCCGCCCTCGAGGACTTCGCACGGCGGCACCGGCTCACGCTGAATACGATCGTGCAGGGCGCTTGGGCCTTGCTCGTATCTCGCTTGAGCGGTGAGTCGGACGTCTGCTTCGGGACGACGGTCTCCGGGCGGCCGGCGGAGCTGCCCGGCGCGGACGACATCACCGGCATCTTCATCAACACCCTCCCGGTGCGGTGCGCGGTGGACGGCAACGCCGGTACCGCCGCCTGGCTGCGCGGGCTCCAGGCCGAGCAGGCCGACGCGCGCGGCTTCGGCCATGTGCCGCTGGCGCAGCTGCGGGGCTGGAGCGAACTGCCCGCCGGGGCTGACCTCTTCGAGAGCCTGGTGGTGTTCGAGAACTACCCCATCAACAGCTCCGCCGCGGCCGAGCACGGGCTGCGGGTGCGCGATCTGAACGCCCTGGAGTCCACCAACTACGCGCTGACCGTGGTGGTCTCGCCCGGGTCCGAACTGTCCGTGGAGCTCGGCTACGACCCGCGGCTGTTCGAGGAGTCCACCGCCGGGGCGCTGGCCGACCGGCTCACCCATCTCCTCGGCGCGCTGGCCGCGGCCCCCGACGAGCTGCCGCTGGACGGCATCGACATCCTCCCGGCCGCCGAGCGCCGCCGCCTCCTGGTGGACTGGAACGACACCGCCCGGCAGGTGCCCCGGGCGACCTGGGCCGAGCTCGTCGAGTCGGCGGCGGACCGCAGGCCCGACGCGACGGCGGTGGACTCCCCCGGCCTCCGGCTGACCTACGCGGAGCTGGACGGCTGGGCCAACCGCCTGGCCCATCACCTCATCGGGCAGGGCGTGGGCCCCGGACGGATCGTCGCGCTGGTGCTGCCCCGCTCGGTGGAGTCCGTCGTCGCCCGGCTCGCGGTGGCCAAGGCCGGGGGCGCCTATCTGCCCATCGACCCCGACTACCCCGCCGAGCGCGTCGAGCTGATGCTCAAGGACTCCGCCCCGCATCTGGTGATCGAGCGGACCGCCGAGGTCGAGGCGCCGGACGGCCCGTCGCACCGCCCCACGGACGAGGACCGGCTCACCGCCGTCCACCCGGACGACCCCGCGTATGTCATCTACACCTCCGGGTCCACCGGAACGCCCAAGGGTGTGGTGGTCACCCACCGCGGGATCGCCGGGTTCGCCGCCGCCGAGGCCGAGCACTTCCAGGTGCGGCCGGACGACCGGGTGCTGCGGTTCTCCTCGCCCGGTTTCGACGCCTCCGTCCTGGAGCTGTGCATGGCGCTGCCGTCCGGGGCCACGCTGGTGGTGCCCGAGCCCGGCCCGCTGCTGGGCGGCCATCTCGCGGACGTCCTGCGGCGGCAGCGGATCACCCACACCCTCATCCCGCCCGCCGCCCTCGCGACGCTGCCCCCGGGCACCGAGCGGGAGCTGCCCGACCTGCGCACGCTGATCGTGGGCGGGGACGCCTGCGGCGCGGACCTGGCCGCCCGCTGGGCGCCGCACCACCGCATGATCAACGCGTACGGGCCGACCGAGACCACCGTGGTGGCCACCTGGTCCGAGCCGCTCGACCCGGACGGCGCCCCGCCGCCGATCGGGCGGCCCATCCCCAACACCCGGGTGCGTCTGCTCGACGCGCGGCTGCGCCCGGTGCCGGTGGGGGTCGCCGGCGAGCTGTGGGTCAGCGGTCCGTCGCTCGCCCGCGGCTACCTGGGCCGCGCCGGGCTGACCGCCGCCCGCTTCGTCGCCGACCCGTTCGGGCCGCCCGGCTCCCGGATGTACCGCACCGGTGACCTCGCCCGCTACGACGCGGAAGGCCGCCTGCACCATCTGGGGCGCGGCGACCACCAGCTCAAGCTGCACGGCCATCGCATCGAGGCCGGTGAGGTGGAGACTGCGCTGTGCGGCCACCCCGCCGTCGCGGAGGCCGTGGTGACGGTGCGGGAGGACGAGCCCGGGGCGCGCCGGCTGGTGGCCCATCTGGTCCTCGCGCCCGGGGCCGGCGCCCCGGCCGACACCGAGCTGCGCACCTATCTGGGCCGGACGCTTCCGGGCCCGATGGTCCCGTCGGCGTTCGCCGTGCTGGACCGGCTGCCGCTCACGGAGAACGGCAAGACCGACCGCGCGGCGCTGCCCGCGCCCGGCCCCGCCACCACCACCGCCGCACCGGCCGCCCACATCGCCCCGCGCACCCCCACCGAGGAGGTCATCGCGGAGATCTGGTCGGAGGTGCTCGAGGTGTCGCCGGTCGGCGCGGAGGACGAGTTCTTCGCCCTGGGCGGTGACTCGGTCCGCAGTCTGCTGATCGCCTCCCGCGCCAAGGAGGCGTTCGCCGTCGATCTGACCCCGCGGGACATTCTGACCGCGCGCACCGTCTCCGCCCTCGCCGACCTGGTCGAGGAGCACATCCTGCGCGAACTCGAAGACGCCGCCTCCGGCGGCAGCGACCACGACGACCGGTGAGGAAGGACGACATGACGTCTTCGAGGAAGGATCGCGCCTCCGCCCTGCCCGAGGAGCTGCGGGAGGCGCTGCGCCGCCGCCTCGCGGGCAAGGCCGGGCGCGCCGACGCCATTCCCCGCGCGGACCGCGCGCGGCCGCTGCCGCTGTCCTTCGCCCAGGAGCGGCTGTGGTTCCTGCACACCCTCCAGCCGGAGGAGGCGGGGTACAACAGCGCGCTGGCGCTGCGGCTGACCGGCGCCCTGGACGTGACGGCGCTCTCCCGGGCGCTTGATGCCCTGGTGGAGCGCCATGAGGCGCTGCGGACCACGTTCGACGACCTCGACGGCCGGCCCGTCCAGGTGGTGCGCCCGGCCGCGCCCGTACCGCTGCCGGTGGCCGATCTGACCGGTGAGGACGGGAACGCGGAGGCGCTGGACCGGCTGCTGCTGGCCGAGTACGCCCGGCCGTTCGAGCTGCGGACCGGTCCGGCGCTGCGGGCGCTGCTGATCCGCCTGGCGGAGGACGCGCACGTACTGCTGCTCACGGCCCATCACATCGTCACCGACGGCTGGTCGATGGGGGTGTTGCAGGACGAGCTGTGCGCGCTCTACGACGCCGGGCCCGGCGCGGACCCGCTGCCCCCGGTGCCGGTGCAGTACCCGGACTTCGCCGTGTGGCAGCGGGAGCGGCTCTCGGGGGCCGCCCTGGACCGCCAGCTCGACTACTGGAAGGGGCGGCTGGACGGCGTCGTCCCGCTGGAGCTGCCCACCGACCGGCCCCGGCCCGCCGCGCCCACCTCGGCGGGGGCGATCCACGAGTTCACGGTGGGTCGCGCCACCGCGGACCGGCTGCGGGCGCTCGCGGCGCACGAGCGCACCACGCTGTTCACGGCGCTGGTCGCCGCCTGCCAGGGGCTGTTCGCCCGCTGGTCGGGGCAGGACGACATCGCCATCGGCACCGTCACCTCCGGCCGTGGCCGCACCGAACTCGAGCGCGCCGTCGGCTTCTTCGTCAATACGGTGGTGCTGCGCTCCGCGGTGGACACGGCCCGTTCCTACCGCGAGCTGCTGGCCGACGCCGGGGCCACGGTGCTGGACGCCTTCGCCCATGACGAGGCGCCGTACCAGCGGCTGGTGGAGGCCGTGGGGGCGCGCCGGGAGGCGGGCCGCAATCCGCTGTTCGATGTGATGGTGCTGCTGCACAGCGCCCCGAGGAGCGCGCCCCGGCTGTCCGGTCTGGCCGCGACGAGCGTGGCCGTGCCCCGGCGGTCGGCCACCTTCGACCTCAGCGTCGAGTTCGTCGAGGACGGGGAGGAGCTGCGGGGGCTGCTGGAGTACAGCACCGAGCTGTTCGATCGGGCGACCGCCGAGCGGATGGCGGGGCATCTGCTGGTGCTGCTGGACGGGGTGGCCGCCGAACCGGACCGGCCGGTGCGCGAGCTGCGCCTGCTCACGGACGGGGAGCGGCGGCGGATGACGGCCGCCGGGCACGGCCCGGCGCTCGCGGTCGAACCGGCCACGTTCCCGGCCGTGTTCGAGGCGGCGGCGGCCCGTACCCCGGAAGCCACGGCGCTGGTGGCCTCCGACGCCGGCTACGACTTCGCGGAGCTGAACGCGGCCGCCAACCGGCTGGCGCACCATCTGATCGCCCAGGGCGTCGGCCCGGAGCGCGTCGTCGGGGTGAAGCTGCCCCGGACCTCCGACATGATCGTGGCGATCCTGGGTGTGCTCAAGGCGGGCGGGGTCTATCTGCCCATCGATCCCGAACTCCCCGCCGAGCGCGTCGCGTTCCTCCTGTCCGACGCCGAGCCCGCGCTGGTGCTCGACGAGGCCGCCCTGCGCGCCGTCCCCGACACGCTGCCGGTGGCGAACCCCACGGATGCGGACCGGACCGCCGCACTGCACCCCGACAGCGCCGCCTACGTCCTGTACACCTCGGGCTCCACCGGCCGCCCCAAGGGGGTGGCCGTGGAGCACCGGTCGCTGGTCAATCTGCTGGTCGGCCACCGCGAGGGCTTTGTGGCCGAGGCGGGCGGCGGGCCGCTGCGGGTGGCGCTGACCGCGTCGTTCTCCTTCGACACCTCGCTGGAGGGGTTGCTGCTGCTGGCCGACGGCCATGAGCTGCACCTCATCGACGAAGCCACCCGGCTCGACCCGGCCGCGCTCGTGGCGCGCGTCGCCGAGCACCGTATCGACTTCCTCGACCTCACCCCCTCGTATCTGCGGCAGCTCCTCCCGGCCGGGCTGCTGGACCACCCCCGGCACCGGCCGCGGGTGCTGATGCTGGGCGGCGAGGCGATGGGTTCGTCGCTGTGGCGGCGGCTGGCGGACACGCCGGGGACGACGGCGTACAACTTCTACGGTCCGACCGAGTGCACCATCGACGCGCTCGCGGCCCGGATCGGCGGTGCGGGGCGCCCGGTGGTGGGCCGCCCGCTGGGCAATCTGCGCGCCCATGTGCTCGACTCCCGGCTCCAGCCGGTGCCGGTGGGGGTGGCGGGTGAGCTGTATCTGGCGGGTGAGCAGGTGGCCCGGGGGTACCGGGGCCGTCCGGGGCTGACCGCGTCCCGCTTCGTGGCCGATCCGTACGGGCCCGCCGGGAGCCGGATGTACCGCACCGGGGACCTGGCCCGCTGGACCGCGGACGGGGAGCTGGACTACCTCGGCCGGGCCGACGACCAGGTGAAGATCCGTGGCCACCGGATCGAACCGGGCGAGATCGAGGCGGCGTTGCTCGATCTGCCGGCCGTCGCCGAGGCGGCCGTCGTCGCCGTGACCGACGACCGCGGCCACGCCCGGCTGGCCGCCTACTACGTGCCCGCGCCCGGTGGTGAGCCGCCCGCCCCCGGTGAGTTGCGCGCGGCCCTCGGGCGGACCCTGCCCGGCCATATGGTCCCCGGTGCCTTTGTCGCACTCGACGCCATGCCGCTCAACACCAGCGGCAAGCTGCACCGCCGGGCGCTGCCCGCGCCACGGCTGGAGGCGGACCGGCCGGAGCGGGACACCACCGCGCCGCGCACCGGGGCGGAGCAGGAGCTGGCGGGGATCTGGGCCGAGGTGCTGGGCGCCCGGACGGTGGGGGTGAACGACAACTTCTTCGAGCTGGGCGGCGATTCGATCCTCAGCATCCAGATCGTCTCCCGGGCCCGCCAGGCCGGACTCGCGCTCACCTCACGGGATGTCTTCCTGCACCAGACCATCGCCGAGCTGGCCGCCGCCGTGGCACCGCGCAGCGCGCCCGAAGCCGCCCCGGACGAACCGGGTGCGCAGGGCCCGGCGCCGCTCACCCCGATCCAGCACTGGTTCTTCGCCACCCACGGCCCGCTGCGCCACTTCACCATGTCGATGGTCCTCGAGCTGCCGTCCGACCTGGACGAGGGCGCGCTGGAGGCCGCGCTGGACGCCGTGGTCGCGCACCACCCGGCCCTGCGTACCCGGTTCTTCCAGGGTGACGACGGCGGATGGCGGCAGCTCGCGGACGGCGCGCCGGGCGGGCCGGTACTGCGCCGCCACGAGCTGTCCGGGCTCGGTGGCGCGGAGGAGACGGCCGCGGCCGAGGCGGCGGCCGAGGCCGCCCGCGCCGAACTCGACCTGACCACGGGGGCGTTGCTGCGGGGCGCCCTGCTCCGGCGCGGGGCCGGGGCCCGGCCGCGGCTGTTCCTCACCGTGCACCACCTGGCCGTGGACAGCGTCTCGTGGCGCATTCTGCTGGGCGATCTGGAGAGCGCCTACCGGCAGGCCGCCGCCGGGGAGCCGGTGCGCCTGGAGCCCGCCTCCACCCCCTTCACCACCTGGGCCCATCGGCTGGGCGAGCGGGTACGGGAGGGCGAGCTGGACGCCGATCTCCCGTACTGGGAGGGCGTACGGCGGGCGGGTGGCGCGGACCTTCCGGTGGACCGTCCCGGTACGGCCACCGCCGGGTCCACCCACACCGTGCGCGTGACGCTGGACCGCGAGGTCACCGACGGGCTGCTGCGCCGGGTGCCCGGGGTGTACCGGACGCAGATCAACGATGTGCTCCTCGCCGCGCTGGGGCGGGTGCTCGCCGGGTGGACGGGTGAGGACCGGGTGCTGGTGGCCATGGAGGGCCATGGCCGCGAGGAGCTGGACGCGGCCGTCGATCTGTCCCGGACCGTGGGCTGGTTCACCACGCAGTACCCGGTGGCGCTGACGCTGCCCGGGGACGGCTGGGGCGCGGTGCTGAAGTCGGTGAAGGAGCAGCTGCGCGCGGTGCCGCACCGGGGGCTGAGCCATGAGGCGCTGGCGTATCTGAGCGCCCCTGGCTCCCCCGCGCGGGCGCTCGCCGACGGGCCGCCGCCGGGCATCTGCTTCAACTACCACGGCCAGTGGGGATCGGGCGGGGACGGCGGCGCCTTCACGCTCACCGGGGAGAGCCTGGGGCGGGATCTGGCCGCCGACGAGCCGTCGGTGTATCCGCTCGATGTGTCCGCCGTGGTGGCGGACGGTGAGCTGGAGCTGACCTGGCTGTACTCCGACCGGGTCCACGACACGGCCACGGTGCGGGGGCTCGCGGACGGGATGCTCACGGCACTGCGGGAGATCGTGGCGCACTGCGACGGACCGGACGCGGGCGGCCGTACCCCCTCCGACTTCCCGCTGGCCCGGCTGGACCAGGCCGCCGTCGACCGGCTGGCGGGCGACGGGCGGGAGATCGAGGACGTCTATCCGCTGACGCCGCTTCAGGAGGGGATGCTCTTCCACCGGCTGGTCGGCGGCGAGGAGGACGTCTACCTCGACCAGGCCACGCTGATCCTGGACGGGGTGGGCGACCCGGAGGCGTTCGCCCGCGCCTGGCAGGAGACGGTGGACCGCACACCGGTGCTCCGTACCGGCGTCGTCTGGGAGGGCGTCGAGCGGCCGCTCCAGATCGTCCGCCACCGGGCCGAGGTGCCCGTGACCCAGCTGGACTGGCGCGGGCTGCCGGAGGAGCGGCGCGAGGCCGCGCTGGAGCGGTTCCGGGCCGAGGACCTGGCCCGGGGCGTCGATCTGACCGCGCCGCCGCTGATGCGGCTGGCCATCGCCCGGCTGACCGACGCCCGGGTGGCGCTGATGTGGACCTCGCACCATCTGGTCCTGGACGGCTGGAGCCTGGCGCAGGTGTTCACCGAGGTGTGCGAGCGGTACACCGCGGCCGCCCAGGGCCGCGCTCCGGCGCTCCCCGCCCGCCGCCCGTTCCGCGACTATCTGGAGTGGCTGGACGGGCGGGACGGACAGGAGGCCGAGCGCCACTGGCGGGACGCGCTCGCGGGCTTCACCGCCCCGACCCCGCTCCCCGCCGACCGCAAGGCCGTGGAGTCCCACCGGGCCCGGTCCTCGGCGACCGTGGCGGTGTCGCTCACCCCCGAGGTGTCGGAGGAGCTGCGCCGGACGGCCCGCGGCGGCGGCCTGACCGTCAACACGATCGTGCAGGGCGCCTGGGCGCTGCTGCTCTCCCGGTACGGCGGTGAGGAGGACGTGGTCTTCGGCACCACCGTCTCGGGCCGTCCGGCGGAGCTGGCGGGGGTCGAGTCGATGGTGGGGATGTTCATCAACACCCTGCCGACCCGGGTGCGGGTGGACGCCGCCCGGAACACCGGGGACTGGCTGCGGGACCTCCAGATGGCGCAGTCCGCGTCCCGGCGCCATGAGTCCGTCTCGCTGGCGCAGGTGGCGGGCTGGAGCGAGATTCCGGCCGGGACCTCGCTCTTCGATTCGATGGTGGCCTTCGAGAACTACCCCTTTGACGACTCCTCGGCACGCGAGGCGGGCCTGCGGATCATCGAGGTCCGCTCGATCGACGCCACCAACTTCGGCCTGAGTCTGCGGGCCCATCTCTCCGACCGGCTGGGCTTCGACCTCGGCTATGACCCGGGGCTGTTCGACGCCCGGACCGCGGCCGCGCTCGCCGACCGGCTGTGTCTGCTGCTCACCGCGATCGCGGCCGACCCCGACCGTCCGCTGCGGGCGCTTCCGTGGACCACCGCGGAGGAGCGGCGGCGGATCCTGGTGGAGTGGGGCGGCGGCGCGGCCCCTGAGGCGTCGGAGCGGACGCTGGTGGACCTGTTCGAGGAGCAGGCCGCCCGCACCCCCGGGGCCACGGCCGTCTCCTGCGCCGGGGATTCGCTGTCGTACGCCGAACTCGACGCGCGGGCGGGCCGGTTGGCACATCGGCTGATGGCCGAGGGGGCCGGGCGGGAGCGGTATGTGGCGCTGGCGCTGCCCCGTTCGCCGGAGATGATCGTGGCGATCGTGGCGGTGCTGAAGACGGGGGCGGCCTATCTGCCCCTCGACCCCGACCAGCCGTCCGGCCGGATCGCCCGGATGCTCGCCGACGCCGAACCGGTGGCCCTGCTGACCACCGCGGCCTTCGCGGCACGGCTGGGCGGGGACGACGACGCGGACACCTGTGTGACCCGGCTGTGCCTGGACGACCCGGCCCTGATCGCCGATCTGGAGGGCCGGCCCGCCGCCCTCCCGGCCGGTTCCGGGCCGCTGCCGGAGAGCCCCGCCTACGCCATCTACACCTCCGGGTCCACGGGCCTGCCCAAGGGAGTGGTGACCCCGCACTCCAATGTGGTCCGGCTGTTCTCCCGGACCCGGGAGTGGTTCTCGTACGACGCGAGCGATGTGTGGACGCTGTTCCACAGCTACGCCTTCGACTTCTCGGTCTGGGAGATCTGGGGGCCGCTGCTGCACGGCGGCCGGCTCGTGGTGGTCCCGTACGCCGTCTCCCGCTCCCCCGAGGAGTTCCTGCGGCTGCTGGCGGACGAGGGGGTGACGGTGCTCAGCCAGACGCCGTCCGCCTTCCAGGGGCTGATACGCGCCGACGAGGAGCACCCGGGTGCTCAACTCGCCCTGCGCCGGGTGGTGTTCGGCGGTGAGACGCTCGACGCGCGGCGGCTGGCGGGCTGGTACGCGCGGCATCCGGACACCGCGCCGGTGCTGGTCAACATGTACGGGATCACCGAGACCACCGTCCATGTCACCTACGCCCCGCTCGACCGCGCGGCAACGTCCGTCGCGGCGAGCGCCATCGGCACCGGCATCCCCGATCTGCGGGTGTATGTGCTGGACGAGGCGCTGGAGCCGGTGCCGCCGGGTGCGGTCGGCGAACTGTATGTGGCGGGGGCCGGGCTCGCCCGGGGCTATCTGCGCCGCCCGGGCCTGACCGCGTCCCGCTTCGTGGCCGATCCGTACGGGCCCGCCGGGAGCCGGATGTACCGCACCGGCGACCGGGCCCGGTGGAGCGCGGACGGCGAGCTGGAGTACCTGGGCCGCGCCGACGACCAGGTGAAGATCCGCGGTTTCCGGATCGAGCCAGGGGAGATCGAGGCCGCGCTGGCCGCCCATTCGGGGGTCGGCGACGCGGTGGTGACCGTACGGGAGGACCAGCCCGGGGTGCGGCGGCTGGTGGCCTATGTGGTGGCCGCCGGTTCGGCCGCGCCACCACAGGCCGGTGAGTTCCGGGAGTTCCTCCAGCGCTCGCTGCCCGCGCAGATGATCCCGGCGGCGTTCGTGGCGCTGGCCGCGCTGCCGCTGACCGCCAACGGCAAGCTGGACCGGCGCGCACTGCCCGCGCCCGGCCTCGACGGCTTCGCGGCGAGCGCCGAGCGGATCGCCCCGCGCACCGAGGCCGAGCGCACGGTGGCGCGGGTGTGGGCCGAGGTGCTCCCGGTCGAGGAGGCCGGGGCGACGGACGACTTCTTCGCCCTGGGCGGCGATTCGATCCTGGCCATCCGGGTGGCCTCCCGGCTGCGGACGGCCTTCGGCACCGAGGTCACGCCGCGCGCGCTGTTCACCCACACCACCGTGGCCGAACTCGCCGCCGCGCTGGGCGCGCCGAAGGGCGACGGGGCGGCGAAGGAGAGCCGGGCGGGCGACATCATCCCGGCCGTACCACGGGACGGGGAGCTGCCGCTGTCGTATCCGCAGGCGCGGCTGTGGTTCCTGGACTCCTTCGACGGCGGCGGCACGGAGTATGTGACGCCGTTCGCGCTGCGGCTGCGCGGCCGTCTGGACACCGCCGCGCTGCGCACCGCCCTGGACGCCCTGGTGGCCCGGCACGAGCCGCTGCGCACCACCTTCGCCGAGGTGGACGGCCGCGGGGTGCAGCGGGTGCACGACCCGTACCCGGTGGCGCTGCCGGTGCACGACCTCACCGCCCGTCCCGTGGCCGAGCGCGAGCGGGAGCTGGAGCGGCTGCTGGAGCGGGAGGGTGCCACCCCCTTCGATCTGCGCACCGGGCCGCTGCTGCGGGCGTCCCTGATCCGGCTGGACGACGAGGAGCACGTGCTCACCCTGACGATGCACCACATCGTCACGGACGGCTGGTCCACGGCCGTCATCAGCGCGGATCTGAGCGAGCTGTACGGCGCGGCGGTCCTGGCGCGGCGGCCCGCGCTCGCCCCGCTGCCGCTGGGCTACGCCGACTACGCGGCGTGGCAGCGTGATCCGCTCGGCGGCGCGGCGCGGATGGAGCCGCAGCTGGAGTACTGGCGGACGCGGCTGGCGGATCTGGCGCCGCTGGAGCTGCCGACCGACCGTCCGCGGCCGGCCGTGCAGACCAAGAATGGGGCGCTGCTGGAGTTCACCCTGCCCGCCGCGCTGGTGGAGCGGCTGCGCGCGGCCGGGCGGCGGCGCGACTCCACCCTCTTCATGACGCTCCTCGCCACCTGCCAGGTGCTGCTGGCCCGCTGGTCGGGGCAGGAGGACATCGCGGTGGGCACCGTGACCTCGGGACGGGAGCGGCCCGAGCTGGAGCACCTGGTCGGGATGTTCGTGAACACTCTGGTGCTGCGCACCGGCGTGGCGGCCGACGAGTCGTTCGAGGAGCTGCTCACCCGGGTACGGGGCACCGTGCTGGACGCCTTCGCCCATCAGGACGTGCCGTTCGAGCGGATCGTGGACGCGCTCCAGCCGGAGCGGGACACCAGCCGCACCCCGCTCTTCCAGGTCATGGTGGCGCTGCACAACCTGGGCGCCGAGGTGCCCGACCTGCCCGGTCTCACCGTGGAGGCGGTACGGGTGCCGGGCCGGACCGCCGGTTTCGACCTGGGCTTCGACTTCGTGGCGGGCCCCGGCGGTCTGACCGGCTTCGTGGAGTACAACACCGATCTGTTCGACGCGACCACCGTGGAGCGGATGGCCCGTCAGCTGCGGCTGCTGCTGGAAGCGGTGGCGGAGGACCCCGGGCTCCGGGTGGGCGCACTGCCGCTGCTGACCGCCGGGGAGCGGCGGACGGTGCTGGAGGAGTGGAACGACACCGCGTTCGCGGTGCCGGACACCACCTTCCCCCGGCTCTTCGAGGAGCAGGCCGCCGGTGCCCCGGGCGCCACCGCGCTGGTGGCCTCGGACGCCACCTATGACTTCGCGGGGCTGAACGCGGCCGCCAACCGGCTGGCCCACCATCTGATCGCCCAGGGCGTGGGCCCGGAGAGGGTGGTCGCGGTCAGGCTTCCGCGCACCGCCGAGCTGATGGTGGCCCTGCTCGCGGTCCTCAAGGCGGGCGGTACGCAGCTGTACGTGGACCCGGGGCTGCCCGCCGAACGCGCCCGGTTCCTGCTGGAGGACGCGGCGCCCGAGGTCGTCCTCACCCCGGAGGTCCTGCGCGACGCGCGCCTCGACGGACTGCCGGACACCGATCCCACCGACGCGGACCGGACGACCCCGCTGCTGCCCGGGCACACCGCGTACATCACCTACACCTCGGGATCCACCGGCCGCCCCAAGGGTGTCGCCGTCGAACACCGTCAGCTGGTCAACCTCTGCCTCGACCACCGGGCCGGGCTCATCGCGCCGCACCAGGCCGAGGCGGGCCGTCCGCTGCGCTCGGCGCTGACCGCCGCGTTCTCCTTCGACACCTCCTGGGAGGGCGCGGTGTTCCTGGCCTCGGGCCAGGAGGTGCACCTGGTGGACGACGCGGTACGGCTGGACCCGGCCGCGCTCGTGGCCCTGGTCGAGGACCGTGGCCTGGACTTCCTCGACGTCACCCCGTCGTATCTCCATGAGCTGATGGCGGCCGGGCTGTTCGCCGGGGACCGGCACCGCCCCCGGATCGTCATGGTGGGCGGCGAGGCCCTGGGGGCGGGGCTGTGGCGGGAGCTGCGCGCGGTGCCGGGCGTGGCGGCGTACAACTTCTACGGGCCCACCGAATGCGCCGTGGACGCGGTCTACGGCGACCTGGCCGGTCTCGGTGACCGTCCGCTCATCGGACGCCCCGGCCGCAATCTGCGGGCGTACGTCCTGAACGGCGCGCTGCGGCCGGTGCCGCCCGGCGTCCCCGGTGAGCTCCATCTGGCCGGGGCCCAGGTCGCCCGCGGCTATCTGCGCCGACCCGGGCTCACCTCGGCGCATTTCGTCGTCGATCCGTACGGCCCGCCCGGCAGCCGGATGTACCGCACCGGCGACCGGGCGCGCTGGACGGCGGACGGGACGCTGGAGTTCCTGGGCCGCGCCGACGAACAGCTCAAGATCCGTGGGTTCCGGATCGAGCCCGGCGAGATCGAAGCCGCGCTGCTGGACCATCCGGCGGTCCAGGAGGCGGTGGTGGTGGCCCGCGAGGACACCGGCCACCGGCGGCTGGTGGCCTATCTGGTGACCTGTTCCGACGACTCGGCCGACGCCCCCGATCCGGTGGAGCTGCGCGCCCTGCTCAAGCGCACCCTGCCCGACTACATGGTCCCGGCCGCCTTCGTGACACTGGACCGGATGCCCCGCACCGACAGCGGCAAGGTGGACCGGCGCGCGCTGCCCGCTCCCCCGGACCGCCCGGAGCAGGGCTCGCCGTATGTGGCGCCCCGGACCCCGGCCGAGAGGGTCCTGGCGGGCGTGTGGGCCGAGGTGCTGGGCGTCCCGGAGGTGGGGGTGGAGGACAACTTCTTCGCCCTGGGCGGCGATTCCATCCTCAGCATCCAGATCGTCTCCCGCGCCCGCCAGGCCGGGCTGACGCTCACCTCCAAGGATGTCTTCCGCCACCAGACCATCGCGGAGCTCGCGCTGAGCGTCGAGACGGCCCGGCGGGGGCCGCTCGCCGAACCGGCCGGGGCGGTGGCCGGACCGGCGCCGCTGACGCCCATCCAGCACTGGTACCTGGACGGGCGGCGGCCCGGCGACCGGCACCACTTCACCATGAGCCACCGGCTGGAGCTCACCGGCGACCTCGACGAGGCCGCCCTGCGGCAGGCGGTGGACGCCCTGGTGGCACACCACGCCGCGCTGCGCACCCGCTTCCTGGTGGTCGACGGGCAGTGGCGGCAGGAGGTCCTGTCCACCGCCCCCGGCGGTGTCCTGGAGCGGCACGACCTGTCCGGTCTGGACGACGCGGCACGCGCCGAAGCCGTACGGAACGCCACGGTCGCGGCCCAGACGGGGCTGGACATCGCCGAGGGGGCCGTACTGCGGGCGCTGCTGTTCACCTTCGACCCCGGGCAGCCGCCCGAGTTGCTGCTCACCGCCCACCATCTGGTGGTGGACGGCGTCTCCTGGCGGGTCCTGCTCGGCGATCTGGAGACCGCCTACCGCGGCGCCGCCGCCGGTGGCGCGCCCACCCTGCCCCCGGCGAGCAGCGCCTTCACCCAGTGGGCCGCCCGGCTGGCGGACCATGTGCGCTCCGGCGGGCTCGACGGCGACCTGGAGTACTGGACGGGCGTGGCGCGCTCCGCGCCCGCCGCGCTCCCCGTCGACCGCGAGGGCCCCAACACCCATGAGACGGCGGCCACGGTGACCACGGTCCTCGGGCGTGCCGAGACCGAGGCGCTGCTGCGCCAGGTCCCCGGTGTCTACCGGACGCGGATCAACGACGTGCTGCTCGCCGCGCTCGGCCGGAGCCTGGCGCGCTGGACCGGCGGGGACACGGTGCTGATCGGCGTGGAGGGGCACGGCCGCGAGGATCTCTTCGAGGACCTGGATCTCTCCCGTACGGTCGGCTGGTTCACCGCCGAGTACCCGCTCGCGCTGGCCGTCGACGCCGGGGCGGGATGGCGCGAGACCCTACGGTCCGTCAAGGAGCAGCTGCGGGCCGTTCCGCATCACGGGCTCGGCCACGGAGCGCTGCGCCATCTGGCCGCCGAGGGCTCCCCGGCCGGGGAACTGCGGGGCGGTCCGTCGCCGCAGATCGTCTTCAACTACCACGGCCAGTGGGACGTGGCCGCGGCCGGCGAAAGCACCCCGGGCCTGTACCGCGCGGCCCTCCCCGTGACCGGCCGGGACGCCGCGCCCGGGGAGACCCGCCCATGTCTGCTGGAGGTCACAGGCGCGGTCCAGGACGGCCGTCTTGAGCTGGGCTGGAGCTATCCGGCCCGGATGTACGACGAGGCCACCGTGCGCCGGGTCGCGGAGGACTGCCTGGCCGCGCTGAAGGAGATCGTCGCGCACTGCGCCGAGCCCGGCGCGGGCGGGCGCACCCCGTCCGACTTCCCGCTCGCCCGACTCGGCCGGCGGCAGGTGGATCTGATCGCCGGTGACGGCGGCGCGGTGGAGGACGTGTATCCGCTGACCCCGCTCCAGGCGGGCATGCTCTTCCACGGCCTCGTGGACAGCGGTGCCACCGGTGGCGCCTACTTCGACCAGATCGCCCTCCGGATCGGCGGGATCGCCGACCCGGACGCGTTCGCGGCCGCCTGGCAGCGGGTGGTGGACCGTACGCCGGTGTTGCGCAGCTCCGTCCGCTGGGAGGGTCTGGCCGAGCCGGTCCAGGTCGTCCACCGCCGGGCCGACCTGCCCACCGTCCGGCTGGACTGGCGGGAGTTGACGCCGTCCGCGCGGGAGGAGGCGCTGCGGCGGCTGCTGGCCGAGGACCGCGCCGCCGGGATGGAGCTGACCTCGGCCCCGCTGAGCCGGATCGCGGTGGCCTGGCTGCCCGATGACGAGGTCATACTGGTGTGGACCTCGCACCATCTGATGCTCGACGGCTGGAGCACCGGCCAGGTCTTCGCCGAGGTGTGCGAGACCTACGCGGCCCTCGTGGCCGGGCGCTCACCCCGGCCGCCCGCCCGCCGGGCCTTCCGGGACTTCCTGCGCTGGCTGCGTGAGCAGGACCAGGAGCGTGCGGAGCGGCATTGGCGCGAGGTGCTGGCGGGGTTCGGCACCCGCACACCGCTGCCGTACGACCGGCCGCCGCGGGAGGCGCATCGCACCACCTCGACCGCGCTGACCCGGCTGGAGCTGACCGAGGAGGTGTCCGCCCGGCTGCGGAAGACCGCGCGCGGCGGCGGGCTGACGGTCAACACGGTGGTGCAGGGCGCGTGGGCGCTGCTGCTGTCGCGGTACGGCGGTGTGCGCGACGTGGTGTTCGGTACCACCGTCTCGGGCCGTCCCGAGGGGCTGCCGGGCGTGGAGACGATGGTCGGCATGTTCATCAACACGGTCCCCACCCGGGCGGTGGCCGAGGGCGGCCGTGAGGTCGTGGCGTGGCTGCGGGAGCTCCAGGAACAGCAGAGCGAGTCCCGCCGCTTCGACTTCGTCGCCCTTCCCCGGATCCAGGCCCTCAGCGCGGTCCCGGCCGGTGAGGCGCTCTTCGACAGCATGGTGGTGTTCGAGAACTACCCCTTCGACGAGGCGTCGGCGGCCGGTGCCGGGATCCGGGTGCGGGAGGTGCGGGCCGAGGACTCCACCAGTTTCCCGCTGTGTCTGCGCGCCTACCTCGGCGACCGGCTGGGCTTCGACCTCGCCTACGATCCGGCGCTGTTCGACGCGGCCACGGTGGAGCGGGCGGCGGCCCATCTGGAGACGCTGCTGACCGGGATCGCGGACGGCGCCGGGCGGTCGCTGGACGAGCTGCCGCTGCTGACGGAGGCGGAGCGCCTGAAGGCGGCCGGTGAGTGGAATGCCACCGCCCGGCCGCTGCCGGAGGGTTCGCTCGCGGAGCTGTTCGCCGAGCGGGTCCGCCGGGACCCGGACGCCGTCGCCGTCACCGACGGCGCCACCGCGCTCAGCTATGCCCGACTCGACGAGTGGGCAGGGCGGTTGGCGGGGCATCTGCTGCGGTCCGGGGTGCGTCCCGAGGACCGGGTGGCGCTGCTCATGGACCGGTCGGTTGAGCTGGTCGTGGCCCAGCTGGCGGTGGTCAGGGCCGGTGGGGTGTACGTACCGGTGGACGCCCGCGCCCCGCGCGACCGGCGGCGGACGCTGCTGGACCAGGCGGGCGCCGCGGTCGTGCTGACACCGGAGGAGGTGGCCGCCGCCCGGGAGGGCGAGCCGGCGGCGCCCGCGGTGCCGGTGCACCGGGACCAGCTGGCGTATGTGATGTTCACCTCCGGGTCGACCGGTGTGCCGAAGGCCGTGGGGGTGCGCCATCGCGATGTGGTGGCGCTCGCCCTGGACCGTGCCTTCGGCGGTGGCGGGCATGAGCGGGTGCCGCTGCACTCGCCGGTGGCGTTCGACGCCGCCACCTACGAGATGTGGGTGCCGCTGCTGAACGGTGGCCGGGTGGTGGTGACATCGGGCGAGCTGGACGCCGCCGCGGTGCGCCGCCTGGTGGCCGAGCACGCGGTGACCGGGCTCTGGCTGACCGCCGGGCTGTTCCGGCTGCTGGCGCATGACGCGCCGGACTGCTTCACCGGCCTGCGCGAGGTGTGGACCGGCGGCGATGTGGTGCCCGCGGCCTCGGTGCGCCGGGTGCTGGAGCGCTGCCCCGGGCTGACCGTGGTGGACGGCTACGGGCCGACCGAGACCACGACCTTCGCCACGTACTTCCCGATGTCCCGCGCCGAGGAGGTGCCCGAGGTGGTGCCGATCGGCCGGCCGCTGGACAACATGCGGGTCCATGTCCTGGACCCCAGGATGCGAATCGTGCCGCCGGGTGTGGTCGGCGAGCTCTTCGTCGCCGGTGAGGGGGTGGCGCGTGGCTACCTCGGCCGGCCAGGACCGACCGCCGCGGCGTTCCTCCCCGATCCGTATGGGCCGGCCGGGGAGCGGATGTACCGCACCGGCGATCTGGCGCGGCGACGCCCGGACGGCACGGTGGAGTTCCTCGGCCGCGCCGATGACCAGGTCAAGGTCCGTGGCTTCCGGATCGAGCCGGGCGAGGTGGAGGGGGTGCTGGCCGGGCATCCCGAGGTGGCGGATGTCGCGGTGGTGGCCCGCGCGGACGGTCCCGGTGGCAAGCGGCTGGTGGCCTATGTGGTGGCCGCCTGCGACACCCCGGTGGAGGGCGACCTGCTGCGGGCGTACGCGGCCGAGCGGCTGCCGGACTACATGGTGCCGTCCGCCGTCGTCCCGCTGGACGCGCTGCCGCTCGGCCCCACCGGGAAGCTGGACCGCGCGGCGCTGCCCGCACCCGCCCCGGACACCCGCCGCACGCCCTACCGGGCGCCGCGCGAGGGGTTCGAGCAGGCCGTGGCGGCGGTCTGGGCCGAGGTGCTGGAGGTCGAACGCGTCGGCGCCGGGGACAACTTCTTCGAGCTCGGCGGCGACTCGATCCTCTCCATCCGGCTCACCTCACGGCTGCGGGAGGTGCTCGGGGTGGAGCCGTCGCCCCGCCTGGTGTTCACCCATCCGACCGTCGCCGCCCTGGCCGAGGCGCTCGGCGGCGCGGAGGGCCGCGGTACGGACCGGCCCGCCCCGATCACACCGGTGGCCCGGGACGGCGAGCTGCCGCTGTCCTATCCGCAGCAGCGGCTGTGGTTCCTGGACTCCTTCGCCCCCGACAGCGCCGAGTACATCACCCCGCTGGCGCTGCGGATGCGGGGAGCCCTCGATGTGGACGCGCTCAGCGCGGCGCTGACCGCGCTGGTGGCCCGGCACGAGTCGCTGCGGACCACCTTCGACGCGGTGGACGGCCGCGGGGTGCAGATCGTGCACGACCCCCGGGAGATCCGGCTCGATCCGTACGATCTGTCCCATCTCCCCGCCGCCGAGCGGGAGGTGGAACTGCGGGAGCTGCTGGCGTACGAACGGGCGCGCCCATTCGATCTGCGGCGCGGCCCGCTGCTGCGCACCGGGCTGATCCGGCTCGGCGCCCAGGAGCACATGCTGAGCCTGACGCTGCACCACATCATCACGGACGGCTGGTCCACCGGTGTGCTCACCGGCGATCTGCGGGAGCTGTACCGGGCGGCGCTGAGCGGTGAGCCCGCGGCGCTGCCCCCGCTCCCGGTGAGTTACGCGGACTTCGCCGCCTGGCAGCGGACCGAACTCACCGCCCCGCGCGCGGATGAGGAACTGGCCTACTGGACACGGCAGTTGGCCGATGTGCCGGCGCTGGAGGTGCCCACCGACCGGCCCCGCCCGGCGGTGCGGACGAAGAGCGGCGCCGCCGTGGAGTTCGCGGTGCCCGCCGGGGTGAGCTCGCGCCTGAAGGAGTTCGGGCAGGCGCGGGGCACCACCCTGTTCATGACGCTGGTGGCGGCGGCCCAGATCCTGCTGGCGCGGCTGTCGGGCGGGCGGGACATCGCGGTGGGCACCGTCACCTCGGGGCGGGAGCGCCCCGAGGTGGAGCGGCTGATCGGCTTCTTCGTCAACACCCTGGTGCTGCGCTCCACCGTCGATCCGCACGCCCGCTTCGGCGACTTCCTGGCCGAGGTGCGCGGCACCGTCCTGGACGCCTTCGCCCATCAGGCAGTGCCGTTCGAGCGGGTGGTGGACGAGGTGCGGCCGGTGCGTGACACCAGCCGGACACCGCTGTTCCAGGCGATGGTGGTGCTCCAGAACGCCCCGGGGCAGGCGCTGGAGCTACCCGGTCTGGAGCTGGCGGACGTGGAACTCGACACCCGGACCGCCGCCTTCGACCTCACCTTCGAGTTCGCCGAGGCCGAGGAGGGTCTGCTGCGCGGGCTGATCGGCTACAGCACCGATCTGTTCGACGCCTCGACGGTGGAGCGGATGGGCACGGCCCTGCGGACGCTGCTCGCCGGGATCGCCGAGGATCCGGAGCGGCCGGTGGGCGCGCTGCCGCTGACCACCCCGGCCGAGCTGCGGCGCACCCTGGTCGAGTGGAACGACACCCGTCTGGAGGTGGAGCCGGCCACGCTGCGCGAGCTGTTCGAACGGCAGGTGGCCGTCTCGCCGGACGCCACCGCCGTGCGGTACGGGAAGGGCGATCTCACCTTCGCCGAGCTGGAGGTGGCCGCGAACCGGCTGGCACACCGGCTGATCGGCCGGGGCGTGGGGCCGGAGCGGCTGGTGGCGCTGGTGCTGCCGCGTTCGGTGGAGATGCTGGTGGCGCAGCTGGCCGTGGCGAAGGCGGGTGGTGCGTTCCTGCCGGTCGACCCCGGCTATCCGAAGGAGCGGGTGGCGTTCATGCTGCGGGACGCCGCGCCCTCGGTGGTGCTCGACGAGGCGGCCTCGGTGTGGGCCGAGGAGGGCCCCGCCGGGCCACCGCCCCGCCGTGGCCTGACGCCGGACCATCCGGCGTATGTCATCTACACCTCCGGCTCCACCGGTGTGCCCAAGGCGGTCGTGGTCACCCATGCCGGGCTGGCCGGTTTCTCGGCCGCCGCGGCCGCGCACTACGACGTGCGGGCCGGGGACCGGGTGCTCCAGTTCTCCTCGCCCAGCTTCGACGCCTCCGTCCTGGAGCTGTGTGTCTCGCTGCCCCGTGGCGCGGCGCTGGTGATCGGCGACGAGGGCCCGCTGCTGGGCGAGCGGCTGGCCGAGGTGCTCGGCGGGCAGCGGATCACCCATGCGCTGATCCCCCCGGCCGCGCTGGCCACCATGGAGGAGGCGGACCGGCGGACGGGGCTGCCGGATCTGCGGACCCTGATCGTCGGCGCCGACGCCTGCTCCGCGGAGCTGGTGGACCGCTGGGCGCCGGGGCGCCGGATGGTCAACTCCTACGGCCCGACCGAGGCCACGGTGGTGAGCACCTGGTCCGGGCCGCTGACCGCCGGGTCGGGGGTGCCGCCGATCGGCCGGCCGATCCCGAACACCCGGGTCTACGTACTGGACGAGGCGCTGCGCCCGGTGCCGGTGGGCGTGGCCGGGGAGCTGTATGTGGCGGGCACGGGTCTGGCGCGGGGGTACCTCGGCCGTCCGGGGCTGACCGCCGCGCGGTTCGTGGCCGATCCGTTCGGCCCGGCGGGCGGCCGGATGTACCGCACCGGCGATGTGGTGCGGTGGACCGGCGACGGTGAGCTCGTATTCCTGGGCCGGGCCGACGACCAGGTCAAGGTGCGGGGCTTCCGGATCGAGCTCGGCGAGGTGGAGAGCGCGCTGCGGCGCAGCCCTGAGGTGCGGGAAGCGGTGGTCGCCGTACGGGAGACCGCCCCGACACCGGAGCAGCCCTCCGGTGGGAAGCGCCTGGTGGGCTATGTGGTCCCGGCGCCGGGCACCTCGCCGACCGCCGCCTCGCTGCGCGACGTCCTGGGGCGGACCCTTCCGTCCCATATGGTGCCGTCGGCGTTCGCCACCCTGGATGCCCTTCCGCTCACGGCCAACGGCAAGGTGGACCGCCGGGCTCTGCCCGACCCGGACCCGGCGCCCGTCACCTCCGGTGCGGGCCATGTGGCCCCGCGCACCCCGATGGAGCGCCGGATCGCGGACATCTGGGCCGATGTGCTCGGCCTGGAACGGGTGGGCGTGGAGGACAACTTCTTCGAGCTCGGCGGGGACTCCATCCTCAGCATCCAGGTGGTCTCCCGCGTCCGGCAGGCCGGGCTGCGGCTGACCACCAAGGACCTGTTCACCCATCAGACGGTGGCGGGGCTCGCCACCGTGGCCACGACCGAGCGGGACGAGGGCCGTGCGGAGCCGGTGACCGGGGCGCTTCCGCTCACCCCGATCCAGCGCTGGTTCTTCGCCACCCACACCGTGAATCCGCGCCACTTCAACCAGTCCACGCTGCTGGAGCTGCACCAGGAGCCGGACGAGAAGGCGCTGGAGGGGGCGCTGGCCGCGCTCCTGGTCCACCATGACGCGCTGCGCACCCGGTTCACCGAGCACGGCGGCGAGTGGCACGGCCACGTCCCGGAGCCGGATGGCGACGGCGCCGTCCTGGACCGCCACGACCTGTCCGGTCTGCCGGCCCGGGAGGCGGACGCGGCGATGGAGAAGGCGGCCGACGCGCTCCACGCGGGCTTCGACCTGGGCCGGGGGCCGCTGCTGCGGGCCGCGCTGTTCCGCTTCGGCGAGGCCCGGCGGCCGTTCCTCTTCCTGACCGCGCACCACCTGGTCATCGACGGGGTGTCCTGGCGGATCCTGCTGGACGACCTGGACATCGCCTATCAGCAGGGCGTGCGGGGCGAACCGGTGGACCTCGGCACCAAGACCACCGCCTTCCGCGACTGGGCGCGGCGGCTCGCGGAGCATGTCGCCGAGGGCGGCCTGGACCACGAGGCCGACCACTGGTGCGAGGCCCTCGACGCCCGGCCGCTGCCGGTCGACCATCAGGTGGCCACGCCCGGGCCCGAGATCGGTACGGTGCCGGTCGAGCTCGACGAGCGGGACACCGAGGCGCTGCTGCGCTCGGCGCCCACGGCCTATCGCACCCGCATCAACGATGTGCTGCTCGCCGCCCTCGCGCTGGCGCTGTCCCGCTGGACGGGCCAGGAGCGGGTGTCGGTGGAGCTCGAGGGCCATGGCCGCGAGGACGTCCTGGACGGTGTCGATCTCTCCCGTACGGTGGGCTGGTTCACCACCATGTATCCGGTCTCCTTCGAGCTGCCGGACCTCCCCGACGGCGGGCCGGCCGACTGGCGGGGGCTGGTCAAGTCGGTGCGGCGGCGGCTGCGGACCGTCCCCGGCAACGGCTTCGGCTTCGGTGCGCTGCGCGCCTTCGGCCCACCCGGGCTGCGCGAGCGGCTGTCCCGGCACGGCGACGGGCCGCAGATCGTGTTCAACTACCTGGGCCAGTGGGACGCCCGGTCGGCCGAGTCCCAGGGCGGTCTGGTCCACGCCGAGCACGGCTCGTTCGGCCAGGACCACGATCCGCGCGAGGGCGGTTCCCATCTGCTGGAGGTGGTGGGCGCGGTGCAGGACGGCCGGCTCGGCTTCACCTGGCGCTACCGCCCCGATGTGCACGAGAGGGCGACCGTGGAGGCGGTGGCCGGGGACTTCGCGGAGGCGCTGCGCCGGATCGCCGGGGACTGCCGGGGCACCGTATGACCGCGGCCCCGCCGGTGTCGCCGCCGGTTCCGCTCTCGCGCAACCGGGACTACCGGCTGCTGTGGGGCAGTCAGGCGCTCTCGGAGTTCGGCTTCCACACGGCGCTGATCGCGTTTCCGCTGCTGGTCCTCGCGCTCACCGGCTCGGGTGCCGCCTCCGGTCTGGTCATGGGCACCATCGCCGCCGCGCAGATGGTGGCCGGGCTCCCGGCGGGTGTCCTGGTGGACCGCTACGACCGCAAGGCCATCATGCTGGGCTGTGAGGCGGCCCAGGCGGTCTCCGCCATCAGTCTGGTGGCCGCCGTGTGGGCCGGTGCGGCCACCGTCTGGCACATGGTCGTCGTGGCGGCGGTGTCCGGGGCGAGCGCGGCGCTCTTCGAACCGGCGGAGAGCGCTTCGCTGCCCGCACTGGTGGCGGACGAGCATCTGCCCACGGCGGTGGCGATGAACACGGCACGGGCCTCGATGGGGCAGCTGGCGGGCACCGCGACCGGCGGGTTCCTGTTCGCCGTGGGGCGGTTCGTGCCCTTCCTGGTGGACGCCGTGACACATACGCTCTCCTTCGTCGCGCTGCTCTTCGTCCGGCTGCCCCGGCGCGAGCGGTCCGCCGCTGGGGTGGGCCCCCTGGGCCGGGAGGCGCTGGCCGGGCTGCGGTGGGTGTGGCGGGAGCGCCGGATCCGGGTCACGGTGGTGTGCGCGGTGGTGCTCAACCTGTTCTTCAGCGCCTTCTACCTCGTCGTCATCGTGCTCGCCGAGTCCCGGGGCGTGCCCTCCGGGGAGGTCGGCGTGATGGCCGCCATGCTCGGGGTGGGCGGGGTGGCGGGCGCGCTGCTGGCGCCCGTACTGCACCGTCGGCTGGGCCCGTACGGCGGCATCATCGCGGTGTTCTGGGCGCTGGCCGTGCTCGCCCCGGTCACCGTGCTGATGGACAGCGGCTATCTCATCGGGGTGCTGTTCGCGCTGATGGCGCTGTTCCCGCCCACGGCGAACACCGCCATCATGACCGACCAGCTGCTGCGCACCCCCGACGAGCTGCGCGGCAGGCTCACCAGCACACTCGTCCTGGCCTGCGGTGCCGCGGGCGCGGCGGGTCCCGCGCTGGGCGGATCGCTCGCCCAGGCCCTGCCGGGCGACCGGGCGATCCTGCTCTGCTCGGCGGGGATGGCCGCCGCGGCCGTCCTGGCCACCGTCAGCCCGACCCTGCGCACGCTGTCCCGCCGCCATGAGGCCGGGCGGCCGGCCGACTGACCCTCATCCGACACCTCACCGGCCATTTCCGATCCGACCGATCATCGACAGGAGAGAACGACCATGGACGACAACGCCCGCTACCAGGTGCTGCGCAACGACGAGGACCAGTACTCGCTGTGGCCCGCCGACCTCGAGGTGCCCGAGGGCTGGCACACCGTCGGCAAGGAGGGCACCAAGGACGAGTGCTCCGCCTACGTCGACGAGGTGTGGACCGACATGCGGCCGCGCAGCCTGCGCGAACGCATGGACAACGCGGCCTCCTGACCGGGGCCTGGTGACGCGGCGCGGCCGGCGCGTGATGGCGCCGGCCGCACCGGGCCCCTCAACTTCCCCATGCGATCACGCGGTTACCATCCTTGGGACAGTCGGCCGCGGCGTGAGGGATCGCGCCCGGATACGGAGGAGAACACCACGTGACCGCGCAAGGGGTGGCATCCCAGACCGGAAGCGGGCCGGAGCCCCCCAACTCCCCCCTCAACCAGGGGCGACCGCACAGCGCCCGGATGTACGACTACTTCCTGGGCGGCAAGGACAACTACGTCGCCGACCGTGAGGCCGCGGCCAAGGTGCTCACCCTGTGGCCGGGTGTCATGATCGCCGCCCGGACCAACCGGGCCTGGATGCACCGCGCGATCCGGTTCCTCGCCGCCGATCGGGGCATCCGCCAGTTCCTCGACATCGGCACCGGCATTCCCACCCGGCCGAATCTGCACGAGGTCGCCCAGGGCATCGCCCCGGAGTCCCGGGTCGTCTACGTGGACAACGACCCCATCGTCCTCGCCCATGCCCAGGCCCTGCTCAAGAGCCACCCCGAGGGCCGCACCGCCTATGTGCACGGGGACGTCACCGAGCCCGAGGCCATCCTCGCCTCGCCCGACCTCACCGAGGTGCTGGACCTCTCCCAGCCGGTCGCGCTGAGCCTCGTCTCGCTCCTGCACTTCGTCCCCGACGAGTGGGGCCCGTACGACCTCGTCCAGCGGCTGGTCGACGCGCTCGTCCCCGGCTCCTTCCTGGTGCTGAGCCACATCACCCCGGACTTCGACCCCGAGGCCACCCAGAAGACCGTGCAGGTCTACCACAGCGGTGGCATCCAGGGGAAAATCCGCACCAGGGACGAGGTGGAGCGCTTCTTCACCGGTCTGGAGCTGGTCGAACCGGGCCTGGAGGTGCCGCACCGCTGGCGCGCCGACCTGGCCGAAAGGGACTCCCATGTGGAGACCGGCGATGTGACCGACGAAGAGGTGTCCTTCTGGGCGGGCGTCGCGCAGAAGTCCTGACCCGGGGTCTTCCGGACGGGGTTCAGGGACGGACGGGGTTCAGGGACGCGGTCCGACGGTCGTGGTGCCGTCGCGAATGGTGATCGCCAGCGCGGGACAGGAGTCCGCCGCGTCCAGCACCCGCTCCTCCTCCGGGACCTCCTCGCGTCGCGGCCGGGCGTGCTCCTCGTCGAGGGCGAACAGGTCGGGGGCGATACCGGCGCACATGCCGGACGCCATGCACCGGCCGCCGTCGACCTCCGCCTTCCAGGTCATCCGGCTCACCACCCGATGGGCATGACGCGAGGCCCACGGACCAGCATCTGGCCCTTCCACTCCACATCCCCGGCCAGCCGCAGACCGGGGAAGCGGGTGATCAGCGCGCCGAGCGCCTCCTGGAGCTCCAGCCGGGCCAGGGGCGCGCCCAGGCAGTGGTGCACACCGTGGCCGAAGCCCAGGTGCTGGGTGGCGGGGCGGGCGACATTCAGGGTGCCCGGCTCGTCGAAGCGCAGCGCGTCGCGGTTGGCCGAGCCGACGGCGACGAGCACGGGCTCCCCGGCGCGCACCAGAGTGCCGCCCACCTCGACGTCCTCGGTGGCGTAGCGGGGGAAGGACGCCGCCATGCCCAGCGGGACGAAGCGCAGCAGCTCCTCGACGGCGCCGTGCAGCAGTGCGGGCTCCTCGCGCAACCGGCGCAGTTCGTCCGGGTGGTCCAGGAGCGTCAGCACGAAGTTGGGGATCTGGGTGGCCGTGGTCTCGTGCCCGGCCACCAGGATGCCCACGCACAGATCGACGAGCTCGAGCTCGGACAGCCGGTCGCCCGCGTCCCTCGCCTCGATCAGCGACGTCATGATGTCGTCCCGCGGGCGGATGCGATGCTCCTCGATCAGCCCGGCCATATAGGCGCGCAGCTCATCGCGGTTCCGGTCGAACTCCTCGGCGCTCAGGGAGCTGGTGGACAGCACGGCGTCGCTCCAGGTGCGGAACTTGGGGCGATCCTCCTCCGGGACGCCGAGCAGGGCGCAGATGACCCCGACCGGAATGGGCAGGGCGTAGCGGTCCACGAGATCGACGGGTGGCCCCGCGGCCTCGAGCTCGTCGAGCAGGTCATGGGTCAACTGCCTTACCCACGGGCGGAGTTTCTCCACCTGGTGGACGGTGAACGCCTTGGCCACGAGGGTGCGCAGCCGGGTGTGGTCGGGCGGGTCCATGGTCAGGATGCCGCTGTCGCGCCGGGCCTCGGACTGCCGTGGCACATCGTGGTGGAGCGCCGCGGCCCGGCTGAAGCGCCGGTCCCCGAGCACCAGCCGGGCGTCGGCGTACCGCGTGGCCAGCCAGGCGGGCTCACCGTAGGGCATGCGCACCCGGAGTAATCCGGTGCGGTTCCTGGCCTGGTCGTACGCCTCGCTGAGCGCGAGCCCCTCGGCGGAGTTGAAGGGATAGGCGATGGGTGTCGTATCCGCTGTGGTCATCGTGACCTCCCTTGCGTAAGCACGTGCTTACAAAGCTAGGAGGCGGCGGCTGGTACGGTCAACGGCCCCTTTGCGCCGTCGATCTGACGGGCCGGAGGGAAATCGCCGGAGGCAGACGAGAGGGGTGTCGTGATGGGGACGACCGTGTCCGAGGGGCAGCGCCGGGACGCGCGGAACACACGTCGGCGGCTGCTGGAGGCCGCGGCGGCGCTGTTCGCCGAGCGGGGCTATGAACGGGCGACGGTCCGGGACATCGCCGATCGCGCGGGGGTCAACCAGGCGCTGCTGTTCCGCTACTTCGGCTCGAAAAGAGCGCTGTTCGGCGAGGTGATCGCGCACAACGGGGAGGAGCAGCTGCGCACCACCCCACCCGATGAGCTGCTGGAGGCCGCCCTGCGCGGGCTGCTGGGCCACGGCGGCAGGGAACCGGGCAGCCGCGCGCTGGCCACGCTGCTGCGCTCGGTCGACAGCGGCGACGAGATCGGTACGGCGGTGCGTGCCATCAGCGACGACTACGCGCGGGTGCTGGCCTCCCTGTCCAGCGCCGACAACCACGAGCTGCGGGCGGATCTGGCGCTGTCCTGGCTGCTCGGCATAGGGATGATGCGGGTGCTGGTGGGCAAGGAGCCGCTGACGGACGCGGATCCGGACGAGGTGTGCGCGCTGGTCACGGCCGCGCTCGGCACCCTCCTGGACGGCCTTCCGGCGGCAGGCGGCAGGCCGTAGGCGGCCGTGCGGGCCGGGGCGCTACTCGCGGAACTCCCCGCGGGGTGTGGTGACGACGCGACGGGCCCGGGCCGGAGTGACCACCTCGCGGAAGGCCGGATCGGTGAGCAGCACGACCGGGGCGATGCGGTGCGGGGAGTCGCAGTGCCAGTGCGGCAGGGCGGCCTCGAGCACGGCCCAGGACTGATCGGTGGCACCGCGGTCGGCCAGCGCCCTGGCCAGGTCCAGGGCCTGCTGGAAGGTGCGGGACTCGGGCAGGACGGGCGGGGCGAAGGCGGCGGCCCTGGCCATCCAGGCGGCGGTGTCGTCGCCCTCGGTGGCGGCGCCGCTCGCGGCCACACCGCCCGCGCCCACGACGCCGTCCACGCCGTCGGGGAGCCGCGGCAGGATGTCGCCGAGGGCCGAGAGATAGCCGCCGGGGGCGCCGGTCCACTCCTCGGCCGCGCAGCGCAGATAGAGCGGGGCGGCCTCGGCCCGTAACTGCTCCATGCCGATCGCCTCGAGGACGCGCGGGTCCCCGAGGATGCCGGTGCGTATCCAGTGGTGGGCGGCGCTGATGTCGAGGAACGCCCCCAGGATGATGCCCAGATACGCACCGGCGCCCGAGCCCTTGACCGCGGCCTGCTCGAAGGTGGCCATCGCCTTGCGCACCTCGCCGCGCAGGGCCTGCGCCCTGCCCTCGGCCACCAGATCCTCGGCGGTCCCGGGACGCCCCATGCGCGCCTCATGGGCCGCCCGGCCCTCGAAGCCCTTGCGCTCCTCGACGACCAGCTCGGCGAACGAGGCGTGCCGGTCGCCCAGAGCGGGATACCAGCTCGCCCAGATGTACGCGGCCCACTCCCCGTCCTCGGACACATCGGCGGGGTCCAGCAGCCAGTGCTGGGCGTCGCCCTCCTCCGAGACCAGCAGCGCCCGGTCCATGAACGCGGTGTCGTCCCAGTCCTCGCCCTCGCCGCCCCGGATGACGCTCCAGGTCTCGGGGTCGGCCTCGCGCAGCCAGCCGACGGTCTTGGCCGGGCGCATCCGCCACATGAACGGGCTGATGTTCAGCCAGCCGTCGGAGGCGCCCAGGAAGGTGCGGTAGCTCGGCGGGAGCCGGGTGCCGAGCCGCTCCTCCAGGGCCAGGACGCTCTCCTCGTCCGCGCCCTCGAACCCGAGCCACCCGGCGGCACGTTGCTCGTCGTCGACCTCGCTCAGCTCGTCCTCGTCGGCCACCCGCAGGATGGTCGCGCTGTACTCCGCCAGATAGGACCGCCACTGCTCGACGGTCCGCGGCGGCCCCGTCACGGACCCCGGCTCCGGGGCGGCCGACACCGATGTGCCGCGGTATCCGGTGGGTGCCTCGCCCGCCCGCTGGTAGTGGCCGATGAAGCCCTTCGGCTGCGGGGCCGAGGTGAAGAGGCGGACCTGGGAGAGCTGGATCTGGTCCTCCCCCGCGTTCCGGGTGATCTCCAGGCGGTAGTGACGGTAGGCGGTGGTGGCGGCGAAGGTGAATCCCCGGGGCTGATGGCGGTGCGCGAAGCTCTCCTCGACGCGGGAGTCCAGGTCCGCCCAGTGCTCCCCGTCGTTCGAGCCCTTGAGGGTCCAGTCCTTCGGGTCGCGTCCCGGCACGTCGTCGGCCGAGGTCAGGACGTAGTGGCCGACGGCCACCGACCGCCGCAGGGTGAACTCCAGCCAGGCGCGGTCGCCATGGCCCAGCCACTTGTGCCATGAGTCGTGCAGCAGGTTCTCCGCGACCTCACCCGCCTCGGCGAACTCGCTGTGCGCCCGGACCTTGGTGACCAGGTCGGTCACCTCGGCCTCCGGACCGGGCTCGGCGGCCAGCAGCGACACCGTGCCCGAGTGGCCCGACGGATCGCCCCAGATGACCCGCTCGACGGGCGGTCCCCCGTCCTCGATCAGCAGCCGCAGCTCCTGGCGGAGGCCCGGGCCCCCGGACCCGCAGCCCTCCACCGTGCGGAAGCGGTGCATCACCTCTTCGAGCGCGCTGTCCCGCAGCGGTGAGCGGCCCTCCAGCACCCCCCGGTACTCGGTGAGCGTGCCGTCGGCGGCCCTGCGGTGCCCGTAGAACTCCGTCATCGCCGGCTGGAAGCCGATCGACGCCTCCCGCCCGTCCTGTGCGCGCCAGGCGAGCCGGACCGGCAGCGAGCCCTCGCCCCGGTCGAGATGGACCAGCAGCCGTGGGGCGGGCCGCCATTCGGCGGAGCCCGGGGCGCGCCACTCGGTGCGGTAGGCGCACACCGCCGCCTCGGCCGGGCGCTCCTCCGCCATGAGGTGCGTACGGGCGCAGATGCGGGACGGCTCGACGCTGATCCGGTACAGCCAGAGCAGCCCACGCGCCTCGGCACAGCCCCGGACGCACAGCGTGTTCAGGCCCGCCACCAGTGCCTCACCGGGGACCGCGAAGGCCGCCTCCCGTGGGCGGGCGCCACCGGGCACGGTGAACCGCGAGATCACCGCATGTCCGTTGACGGTGATGTCGATGGGCGCCCATCCCAGGGACTCCCCCAGCGGTGAGACCCGCGCGATCAGGGTGAGCGTCAGCTGCTCCGGCAGTTCGCCGCCGTCCAGCGCGAAGTCGAGCTCGACACGTCCGCCCGCGCCGATCGCGAGACGGTCCCGGTCGGGATGGCACCGTATGTACCGGGCCGTGCCATTGCCGAATCGAGGCGGATCGATGGTGAAATCCGCAAAAGTCGCTCGCACGCTGTGCTCCTGATGGGGCCGTCTGGTCCATTGACATGTCGTCGGGGCATGGGTGCGGGTGGCCTCACAACACCCGGATGCTGCCGATGCTAGGGCGGCCGACCGGTACCGTCCGTGATCCGCGACGATCTCTAGGGGGATGCGGGTCGGCCGCTCCCTCCGCCGCGCAGCACGGCCCCGAGGACGGCGGGGCGCATCAGCGCGGTGGGCGCGGCGACCATGGACATCACCTCGTGCAGGACCTTGCAGACCTCCGGGTCGACGGTGGCGCGCCGGATGACCCGGTCCAGATAGCGGTGCTGGGCCCGCACCCCCAGTCCGGCGGGGCCGCCCGTGGTGGTGGGGAAGCGCACGTCCTCGCTGGAGGACAGCATCCACGCGGTGTCCGCGGCGGCCGCGATGCTCTTACGGGCGGTGTGCGCCGTACGGTGGCCGATGCCGCCGTGGCGCTCGGCGGCGGCCCGCAGGGCGCGGGCGCCGAGCGCGGACACGGTGATGCCCTGGCCGTAGACCGGGTTGAAGGTGCATACGGCGTCGCCGATGACGACCAGCCCTCGCGGCGCCCGGCGCTCGTAGTGACGCCGCACACCCGGGCCGGGCCAGAAGCCGCGGACCGCACCGGCGGGCTCGGCCGCGGCCAGCAGCTCGCGCAGGCTAGGGTCCCGCAGCAGACGCAGCTGCCGGTCGAAACCGGCCGCACCCGGCTCGGCCTGCGCTCCCCGCATACTGCCGACGCTGGCGATCCACCGGCCGCCCTCCACGGGCAGCACCACGCCGAGCCTGGGCGCGTCGGGGGCCTTGGTCTGGAGATAGAGCACGTCGAAGCCCGGATCCGCCCCGGCGGGGCGGTGGTACATCCGGCTGGCGTACGACACCCCCGCGTCGACACGCTCCTCGGGGGTGGGCGGACAGCCCAGCCGGGTCAGCCAGGCGGGGACCGAGGAGGTGCGCCCGGAGGCGTCGACCACCATCTCCGCGCGCAGCTCGCGCACCCGGGCGCGGGCGTCGCCCCGCGCCCGGACCTGGACACCCGTCAGCTCGCCCGGGGTGCCGAGGAGTCCGACGACGTCGGTGTTCTCCAGCCATCGCACCGTGGGCTCGGCGCGCACCCGGCGCAGCACCGTATGGTCGAGCAGCGGTCTGGTGCATGAGAGGAACGCGACCTCACTCTCGTACTTCGCGAGCCATCCGGCCGCGCTGAGCCAGCGCACGCCCGACATCGGCACCCGCACCGCGCCGGCGGCCAGCAACTCCTCGCGCGCGCCGGGCATCAGCTCCTCCAGCGCCCGATGCCCGGCCTCGAGCAGCAGATGCGCGTGACGCGCCTGCGGAACGCCCGAGCGGAACGCCGGCCCGTCGGGATAGCGGTCACGCTCGACTATGACAATGCGCTCGGCATATCCCCGCAGCGCCCATGCGGCCAGCAGCCCGGCGAGACCTCCGCCGATCACTACCGCGGTCCCTTGTTCCGTACCTTCCCCCGGTACCCCCATGCTACGGAGCGTAGTGCAGAATCATCCGAGCGTCACCACCCACAAGGGTGGCAAAGGCAATCGATTCAACGGTTTCAGGCGGTCTTGGTGACCCCGGCGCCTTCGGCCGACTCGGCGATGAAGGTGTCGAGGACTCCGTCGGCGATGCGCACGAGACGGGCGCCCAGCGCGTCCAGGGTGCGCTCGAAGGCGCGCCCCCACAGCGACGGCGCGTCCAGCCAGGGCGCGCTGTCCGCCACGAAGCCCCGGTCCGCGACACCGGCTCTGATGCGCTCGGGGGCGGCGGCGAGCAGCCGGGCGTACGGGCGCAGCTCCCGCAGGGCCGCTCGCTCGTGCCCCGCCTCCCAGGCGGTGTGGAACCGGTCGAGCCGGGCGGCGAGTTCGGGGGCCTGCGGCTGCCAGGGTTCGGCGCCGAAGGTGGGCGCGAGGTGCTGGGTGTCGAAGAAGGCCAGCAGCGAGCGAACGGTCCCGTCCGTACGGCCCGGGTGCGTGCCGGGGCCGTCCCCGGCGAGGTGGCGGGCGGCCGCCTCCCAGGTGCGGGTGGCGTCGTAGCCTCACCTGCGGCGCGGGCGGTCTCACGGGCGCGGAGCGCATCGTTGTAGACCACCCGCGCACACCCGAACGCCCTGGCCGGCGCTGAGCGCCGAGGACCGTTCGGGTACAGGCGGAAGCTGTACCTCAACTGCATCTCAATCACTCCACGACGGCTGGGTTATGGCCGAGTATCAGAACATCCGTTCCGGTCGGCACCGCACTACCGGCGGGGCGGGGCGGCTGTCAGGCCTCGAGCAACGCGTCGACCACTCGGCCGAAGAACAGACGGCCGGACCAGACCGTCGGCGGGTCGAACAGGCGGGGCAGTCCCCGCAGTCGCGCCTCCTCGCGCCACACCACCTCGGATCCACCGTCCCGGGGGCGCACCTCGATCTCGGCCCATCCGAGGACCACCGAGCCGCGCTTCTCCAGCCTGCAACTGCCGGGAGTGTCCCCGGTGGGCGGGTCCCAGCGCACGACCTCCATGGGGTCGTCGAATCCGGCGCGACCGACGCCCGTGCGCACCACGACCACGGTGCCCACCCGGGTCGGCCCCGCCGGGCGGACGGTGACGCCGCTCAGCGGCACATGGGCGCCGTGGCGCGGCCAGTCGGTGAGCCGTCGCCAGGTCTCGTCGACGGGCAGTGCGGAGCGGCGCTCGATGCGGAAGGGGGCCACAGCGGGATCGTAGGCGATCGACGACCGGGGAGGCGGTCGTGGCGGCTGAGGCCATTGACAGCTCGGATCCGCCTGTTACCTTCCACAGAAAGGAGAGAGGTCCTACCTTTCTGGTCCGGCGCAGACGGAAGTCGCCCCACCAGAGGGATTCTCGCAGCTCAAGCAGGTCCAGACCTTCCAACACGTCGGATCTCCACGGCTCCACAGGAGAAGGAGAACGAGAGATGAAGAGACTCGCCGCAGGCGCGGCGCTCGCCCTCGCCGCCGTCTTCGGGTTATCGCAGGTGCCGCAGGCGGCCGCCGCTCCCGCGCGGGACACGGCCACCACCGCGGCACCGGTGTTCAGCGTGATGGACTACGGCGCGAAGGCCGACGGTTCGTCCAACGACTCCGCCGCCATCGACAAGGCCATCACGGCGGCCAACGCCGCCGGGGGCGGAATCGTCCGCTTCCCGTCCGGACAGTACAAGTCCAAGAACACCGTCCATCTCAAGAGCGAGGTGACCCTCCAGCTGGACTCCGGGGCCACCATCCTCGGTTCGAGCGCGGACACCTACGACAAGCCCGAGTCCAATCCGAACGACGACTACCAGGACTACGGCCACAGCCACTTCCACAACGCGATGTTCTACGGCGACAAGCTCACCAACATCGGGTTCACCGGTTCGGGCACCATCGACGGCGCGGGCAACCTCATCACCGGCAACCCCGACTCCGGCGAGGCGGACAAGATCATTTCGCTGACCCGCTGCGACGGGCTGACCCTCGGCGGGATCACCCTGCGGCGCGGTGGCCACTTCGCGGCCCTCATCAACGGCTGCAAGAACGTGACCTCGGACCATCTCACCATCGACACGGCGAGCGACCGCGACGGCTGGAACATCATCAGCACCACCAATGTGACCATCACCCATGCCGATATCGCCGCCAACGACGACGCGCTCGCCTTCAAGAGCGACTACGCCCTGGGCGCCAAACTGTCCAACGGCCATGTGAAGGTGACCGATTCACAACTCTCCGCGAAGTGTTGCAACGCCCTGATGTTCGGCTCCGAGACCTGCGGTGACTTCTCGGACTACAACTTCCAGGGCATCACCATCACCGGTGCGGACAAATCCGGGCTCGGCATGGTCTCGATGGACGGTGCCAACATCTCCGATGTGCACTACCGCGACATCACCATGACCAATGTGCACTCCCCCATCATGCAGAAGATCGGGACGAGAAAACGGTGTGGTGGAAATCCGGGAGTCGGCCACATCAGCGACATCACCTACGACAACATCACCGGGACCGGGAACACCCCCTCCTTCAGCCCGACGCTGTGGGGCGAGTCCGGTGGCAACCACATCAGCGGTGTGACCTTCAACAACGTCAATCTGACCGTGCCCGGCGGCAACGGCACCATGTCCACCGGTGTTCCCAGCAATGACGCCGGCGACTACAACCCGAAGAGCATCGGCACCCGTCCCGCCTTCGGCTGGTATCTGCACAACGCGGATCACATCACCTTCAACGACAGCTCGGTGCGGTTCGCCAAGAACGACGGACGTCCGGCGGTCATCGCCAACTCCGGGAGCGCGCTGCGGTTCAACCACTTCACCGCACAGCGCGGCAGTGACAGCCCCGCGGACGTCGTCGTCCAGAACGTGTCCGGCTACTGCCTCGCCGACAGCGCCAGCACCTCCGGCGGAGCGCTGCGGGTGAGCGCCAGCGGATCCAGCGAGAACTGCTCCTCGTGACCCACGACGGGCCGGCCGTGGCACACCACGGCCGGCCGCCGACGGCGGTCAGCCGCGCCGCTCGGAGCCGTCGGCCGCCTCGTGACCGGCCACGTCGGGCAGGTCGGCCGGATCCGCCCTGTCGGCCAGGTCACGCAGGCCCTCCGGAAGCGGCCCGGTGTGCACCACGCCCAGCCGCTGGGTGGCCCGGGTGAGCGCCACATAGAGGTCGCTGGTGCCGAACTCCGCGGGCTCGGCCACGATCACGGTGTCGAACTCCAACCCCTTGGCCTGCCGGGGGTCGAGCAGCACCACCGCGCTGGTCAGGTCCGGGGACCGGCCGGTGGACGCCTGCGGGAGGGCGGCTGACAGCGCGTCATGGCGGTCCTTCGGGGCGATCACCGCGAGACGGCCCTCGGTGCGGGTCTCCCGCGCCACGGCCGCGGCCACCGCGCCGGGCAGATCGCCGGTGTGCTCCGCCCACGGCCGCACCCCGGTGGCGCGCACCGAGCGCGGCGGCTGGAAGGCGGGGTCGACGGTACGGGCCACCCGCGCCGCGACGTCCATGATCTCGGTCGGGGTGCGGTAGTTGACGCCGAGCCGGCTGTGCTCCCAGCGGTCGCCGACGTACGGCTCCAGGATCGAGGACCAGGAGCCGCAGCCCCCCGGCTCCGCGGTCTGCGCGGGGTCGCCGACCAGCGTCATCGAACGGGTCGGGCTGCGCCGCATCAGCAGCCGCCACGCCATCGCGGACAGCTCCTGGGCCTCGTCCACGATGATGTGGCCGAAGGCCCAGGTGCGGTCGGCGGCGGCGCGTTCGGCGGCGCTGCGGTGGTCGCGCTCCTCGGCGCGGTCGGCCAGCCGTTCGGCGTCGATGAGGTCGTGGGCGGCCAGCACCTCCGACTCCTCGTCCTCGCGGTCCTCGAACTCCAGGGTGCGGGAGCCGTAGGAGAGGTCGAGCACACCCTGTGCGTACTCGATGCGCTCCTGGCGCTCGGCCTCGGCGGCGGCGCGGGCCGCCGCGTCGTCGTGGCCGAGCAGTTCGGCCGCCTCGTCCAGCAACGGGACGTCGGCGGGGGTCCATTCGCCGTCGGTGCGGCGGATCGCGGCGGCGTCGGCCTCGGAGAGGTGGACGGGGTCGCCGAGGAAGTCGGCCACGAGCTGCTGCGGGGTGAGGGTCGGCCACAGCTCCGCGATGGCCGCGTGCACCTCGGGGTTGACCGCGATCGCCTTGCCGAGCTGGGCGACGTCGTCCGCGCCGAGGAGGTTGGGCCCGCCGAAGGGGTCCGCGCCGATCCGGTCCACGAGCTGGTCGGTGAGGGCGTCGATGACGCGGAAGGCGAAGTGCGGACGGGCGAGGTTGTGCGGCAGCCCGGTCTCCCGGGCCTTGTGGCCGGCCTCGGACGCGATGTCCTTGTCCAGCACCAGATCGCCGTCGTCGTGCTCGATGACGATCGCGGGGTCGGGCACCGTCTGCCGGTCCCGTACGAAGCGGGCCAGCGCGTCCGCCATCGCCGCGCGGCCCTTGACCTCGGCGGCCTCGGGGGTGTCGGTGCCGGTGGCCGTCACACCGGGGAAGAGCTCGCCGAGCGTGGCCAGGAGCACACCGGTCTCACCGAGCGAGGGCAACACCTCGCCGATGTAGCCGAGGAACGCGGGGTTGGGTCCGACGATCAGCACCGCGCGGCGGGCCAGCGACTCCCGGTGCGCGTAGAGCAGATACGCGGCGCGGTGCAGCGCCACGACGGTCTTGCCGGTGCCGGGGCCGCCCTCCACGACGTGGACGCCGTGGTGCGGGGCGCGGATGATCTGGTCCTGTTCGGCCTGGATGGTCTGCACGATGTCATGCATCCGGCCGGTGCGGGCGGCGTCGAGCGCGGCGAGCAGCACGGCGTCCGCGTCGGATCCCTCATGCCCGGTCCGTATGGTGTCCGAGAGGTCCAGGATCTCGTCGTGCAACCCGGTGACCTTGGGTCCCTCGGTGGTGATGTGACGCCTGCGGCGCAGCCCCATGGGGGTGTGCCCGGTGGCGAGGTAGAACGGACGGGCCACATCCGCCCGCCAGTCGATGACCAACGGGGTGCGGTCCGCGTCATCGCGGCGGATGCCGATGCGGCCGATGTGGTAGTCGTGGCCGTCGCGGAACAGCAGCCGGCCGAAGCACAGCCCCCGCTCCCCCGCCTCGAACGCGGCGAGCAGCCCGGACCGCTCGGCCACCAGCACATCGCGCTCCAGCCGCGCCTGGAAGGTGGTGCCCTCCAAGGACAGGGCCTCGGTCACCGACTCCTCGGCTCGTGCCCTGAGCTCGGCGAGGCGCCCGTTGAGCAGATCAAGGAATTCTTGCTCACGGTCCCATTCCTCGTTTGACAATTCGACTCCCGCCGGGATACGATGACTTCATCAGGTTTCCCCATGCCGTGAATTCAATGGCACAAGGAAATCCCCAATATACGCCGAGAAACGCCCCGGCCGTCAAGGCAGCCGGGGCGTTTCTCTGTTTTATGGCCTCATTTCACCTGAATGACGTGCTTTCCGCGGACACCGCCGGCCTCCATGGCGCGATGGGCCTGTGCGATATCGGAGAGCGGATGGACGGTGTCGACGACCGGCCGGATCGCCCCGTTCTCCACATACGCGGCGAGGTCCGCGAAGAGCTGGTGCAGGGGGTTTCCCGTGAAGAACCGCACCCGCCGGGCGCCGTGCACGGCGGAGAGGAGCACGGCGCCCAGCGAGGACACCGGACGGTCGGTGTCGAAGGCGATGCCCACCATCCGCCCACCGGGCGCCAGCAGCCGGCGATAGGCGCCGAGCTCGGTGCCCACCGTGTCCAGCACGGCGTCGAACGGCCCGAGGGCGGCCGGGCCGGTGGTCCGGTAGTCATGCGCCTCATCGGCGCCGAGCTCCCGGACGAGGTCGAGCGTCTTCGCCCCGGCGAGCGCGGTGACATGGGCGCCGAGCGCGTGTCCGAGCTGGACGGCGACACTGCCGACACCGCCGGCCGCGCCCCGCACCAGCAGCCGCTCGCCATGCATCAGGCCGATCTTGTCGCGCAGCGCCGTGATGGCCGTGGTGCCGACGCCGGGCAGGGCCGCGGCCCGGACGAGGTCGAGGCTTTCGGGGGCGTAGGAGAGCTGACGGGGCCGGACGGCCACGTACTCGGCGGCCGCCCCGAACCTCAGGTGCGGCATCGCGCCCCACACCCGGTCGCCCACCGCGAGGTGGCGCACGGAGGAGCCCACCTCGGCGATCTCCCCGGCGATGTCGACGCCGGTGCCCTGGGGGAACTTCCACCCGGTCACCAGCTTCAGCTTGCCCGCCCGGCCCGAGAGCTCACCGCCGTTCACACTCGTGGCGTGCACCCGCACCAGCACCTCGCCCGGACCGGCCACCGGCTTCGGCAGTGTGCCCTCGTACAGCACCTCGGGGGGTCCGTACCGGTCGAACCGCGCCGCGCGCATCTCGCTCATCGCCCTCATCGTCCCTTTCGCACATCGGGGTTGTCGCCAAGCTAATGCGCGCAGAGGGGGAAACCGCCCGGTCGGCGTAAGGTGAGAAACATGCCTGCTCACGTCTCTCAGATAGCGCCCGCCACCGGTGTTCGGGACGCCGGAAGTCCGGGGTTGCGGTCCGACGCGGCGTCCAACCGCCGGCGCGTCCTCGAGGCGGCCCGGGCGCTGTTCGTGTCGCGTGGGCTCGATGTGCCGATGGCCACCATCGCCCGTCATGCCGGGGTCGGGGTGGCCACGCTCTACCGGCGTTTCCCCACCCGGGAGGCGCTGGTCACGGAGGTGTTCTCGGACGAGTTCACCACCTGTGCGGCGATCGTCGACGACGCCCTGGCCGACGACGACGCGTGGCGGGCCTTCCGCCGGACCATCGAGACGGTGTGTGCTTCACAGACGCGGGACCGGGAGTTCAACGACGCCCTGCTGTCGACGCTGCCCGATGTGGTCGGCTTCGAGCGGGAGCGGCTGCGGATCGAAGAGGGCTTCGCCGAGGTGGTCCGGCGTGCCAAGGCCGCGGGGCGGCTGCGCGAGGACTTCGACGTGTCCGACCTGAGCCTCGTCTTCCTGGCCAACAGAGGTGTCATCGGCGACCCGGCAACGGCACCGGCCGCGTCCCGGCGGCTGGTCGCCCACCTCCTGCGGTCCTTCGAGGCGGGGCGGGCCGAACCGGCCCGCCCCCTTCCGCCACCCGCCCCGCTGGGACTGGGCCGGTTGCCCCGGACAGCCGGGGGATGAGCTATCGGGCGGTGCCGAAGTCCTGCGTCCAGTAGTTGCCGGGCTGCGCCAGGCCGACGCCGATCTCCTTGAAGTCGCAGTTCAGGATGTTGGCCTTGTGGCCGGAGCTGTTCATCCAGCCCTCCATGACGCTCTTGGGCGAGTCATAGCCGAAGGCCACGTTCTCGCCGTAGGCCCTCCAGGAGTAGCCCGCGCGCTCGATCCGGTCGCCCGGGGAGGAGCCGTCGGAGCCGGTGTGCGACATGTTGCGGTGGGCCGCCATGTCCTCGCTGTGGTCCTGGGCGGCCTTGGTCAGCTTCTCGTTCACGGTCAGCGGCTCACAACCGGCCTTGCTGCGCTCGCTGTTGACGAGATCCACCACTTCCTGCTGGTCCGTGGCGGCCGCGGTGGTGGCGGAGGGCGAGCCCGTGGGGGTGGCGGAATGGGAGCGCGCGGGGGCGGTGGACTGCGACGCCATCGCGGCCGAGGGAACGCCCACGGCGGCCACGGCGAGCGTGGCGATGGCTATCTTGCGGCGGTGCGTCGTGCTGCTGCGGTGCTTGCTCATTCGGGACCTCACACTCGGTTGAGGCCCGTCATTCTTGGAGCCGTCCGCCACATGGGCAACACACGTGTTCGTACGACACGAGTTCGTAGTGAGGGCGGAACTTGCGCTCAGCGGCGAGTCATGCTGAGCGGGTTCCGGGGGAGGCCACGGCGGCCCGACGCGCCATCACACGTCGCGGCAACCAGGCGAGTGGGTGGCGCGCCCGAAGCGCCGGGGGTGGACGCCATGGAGAATCCACCATGTCCGACAGGGCAGACAAAAACCACTATGCCGCCTAGTCGATATGCACCCCTACGCCCCCTTTACTCCGGCACTCGATGTGAGAGATGTCATGACATGGCCGGGGGTCGGTCAGCGGCGGTAGATGGTGATCGAGTGGCCGACCTCGTCGATCGGCTCGCTGCCGTCGATCAGCGCCGCCAGCCGTCCGGTGGCCTGGGCGATCGAGGAGTCCGAGACCACCAGCAGCCCGCGCACCTCGTCCGGGGCGGCCCGGCGCGGGTCGGAGGCATGGATGCCGTAGGCGGACGGCACACCGCTGCCCTTGTAGACGAGCCAGATCCGCTCACCCCGGTAGCGCTCCCGGAGACGGTCGGCCAGCCGCCCCAGGTCCTGCCCCCAGTCCACGTTCGAGTCGTGCAGCCGCAGATGGGTTCGGGACGGGCCGCCGAACGCCTCGTTGGAGTACGGCAGGTAGTACGGATACGTCCGCAGCGAGCTGACCGCGACGAACAGCACCAGCGCCAGCGTGGCCCCGTACGCCCATCGCCGCCGCACGGCCATCAGCCCGGCCGCCGCCACCGCCAGGAACATCGGCAGGAAGATGGCGTACCGGACACCGAGGTTGCGGGCCCCGTCCAGGGCGGCGAGCAGCAGCACGGCCGCGGGAACCAGCACATACGGCGCGGCGGGCCGCAGCCGGGGCACCAGCAGCATCGCGACCGTCCCGGCCGACCAGAGCGCGAGCATGCCCAAGGGCGTCTTCACCAGCAGCGCGACGGGCAGGTAGTACCACAGCGACCCGAGATAGCGGCGGCCGAGCAGAAAGCCACGCCAGGTGTCCTGCTCGAAGCCGAACTGGATGCGCATCCCGTCGCGGTACGCCTCCGGGAGCGGCAGCCAGTGGACGGCGAGCCCGCGCAAGCCCTGGACGGTGGGCACGGGCCCGGTGGGCGTCCAGCGCAGCCGGGGGTCGACCAGGAGGTAGGTGGCCCACACCACGGCCACCGCGATCAGCGCCATGGCCACCGCCGCCGCCACGCCGATCCCGAGCGACCGCATGTGGTCGCGCGGTGTGCGGTGGTGCGTACGGCGGGCGTACCAGACCGAGAGCACGGCCAGGAGCAGCAGCACCGGGACCGCGGCCAGCATGCTCATCTTCGTGGCGAGGGCGGCGCCGAGCGCCACCCCCGCGAGTGGAAGGTGCCATCGCGGCCGCCGCCGCGCCCGCCACAGCAGCCAGACCGACGTCAGCAGGAAACCGGCCGCCGGTACGTCGAGCGTGGCGAGCGAGCCGTGCGCGATGACGTCCGGCGAGAAGGCGTACAGGGCGAGCGCCACCGCCCCGCCCACCGGGCCGGTCAGTTCGCGGGCGAACGCGAACACCACCAGCCCGAACAGCAGCGTCAGCGCGATCATCGGCAGCCGTGCGCACAGCATCAGCCGCCAGGGGTCGTTGCCCGCCTCGTACAGCACATGCCGCCCGAGCGCCGTCTGGTCACCGGTGAAACCGGCGTCGAGGTGCGGCCGGGCGAACGCCACCCCCGTCGCGATGATGAGCTTGCCCAGCGGTGGGTGCTCGGGGTTGTACCGCACCCGGTGATGGTGCAGGGAGTCCACCGCCGCGCCGACGTACACGGGCTCGTCGATGGTCGGCGTCTGCTCCACCGCCGTGGTCACCATCGCGACGGCCATCTGGACGAGGAGCGCCACGACGGCGGCCACCACCAGCCACCGCCGATGCCGCGCCGGCGCCGCCGGCCACCGGCCCTTCGGCCCGCCGACGGTCCTGGTCACGCTGTCGATCACACCCGCCCACCGCATAGCGACAGACGCTAACGCCCTCGCGGCCCCGCACCCGGCATCCGCCCGAAACTTGCGCCAAGTCCGCAAACGGGGTCGGACGCTGCGGCGGGCCTCGCCTAACCGGCCGCGGGCCAGCCGTGTTCGAGGAGGGCGAAGGCGGCCTCGATGGCCTGCCGGGCGTCGGCCCGGCCCCGGGCGAAGCCGACGGTCTCCAGCGCGAAGTGGGCGAGCGCCGCACATCCGGGGTCGTCCTCGGGGGCGCCGGTGGCCTCGGCGATGGCGGCCGCGAGAGCGGCTTCGTGGCGCATCCACATGCGGCGGCCGTACTCCCGCAGCGCCGGGGTGCTCTCCGTCAGCTCGACGAACCGCGCCATCTCGGGGTCGGCCGCGCTGTCGGAATGCATCCGCAGCGTGTGCTCGCGCAGAGCCCCGGGGACGGACATCCCCTCCGGCCGGTCGCGCACGACGGCTATGAGCGCGGCCTCCCGGTCGGAGTCCAGGTCGAAGAGCAGGGCCTCCTTGCTGGCGAAGTGCTTGAAGACCGTGGTGGTGGAGACGTCGGCGGCCTCCGCGATGTCCCGCACGCTCACCTGGTCGAAGCCACGGTCGAGGAACAGCCTCAGGGCCGCGTCCGCCAGCGCCTGGCGGGTGGCGGCCTTCTTGCGCTCACGGCGCCCCATCGTCTCGCTCACGGGATCCACCCTACCCGTAGGTGGACCGAATGGAAAAGTTGAGTCGTTGCACTTTTTTAGTCGGTGTGCTCTTCTGTTCGGGGCGGGGCCCCGCCTCTTCGGCTCCCGTCTTTCGGCTCCCGTCTTTCGGAACCCCGCGCCGAGCGCGCTGAGAAGGAAGTGATCAGTCATGTCCGTATCCGACGCACCGCCGTCCGGCAGTCACGCCCCGCCGGAGACCACCCCGAAAAGCGTCCGATTGGCCCTGCTCGGTGTGCTGCTCGCGATGCTGCTGTCGATGCTCGACTCCACGATCGTCGGCACCGCGATGCCGACGATCGTCGGCGATCTCGGCGGCCTGGAGCACATCTCCTGGGTGGTGACCGCCTACACCCTGGCCACCGCCGCCTCCACCCCCGTCTGGGGCAAGTTCGGCGATCTGTACGGCCGCAAGCACATGTATCTGATCGCCGTCGTCGTCTTCGTGCTCGGCTCGGCGCTGTCCGGCGCGGCCCATACGATGACCCAGCTGATCGTCTTCCGGGCGCTCCAGGGCCTGGGCGCGGGCGGTATCGGCGCCGGTGCCTTCGCCCTGATCGCCTCGCTGGCACCGCCCCGGGAGCGGGGCCGCTACCAGGGCATGACCGCCTCCATCATGGCCATCGGCACCATCGGCGGCCCGCTGCTCGGCGGCTTCGTCACCGGCCATCTCGGCTGGCGCTGGGCCTTCTTCATCAATCTGCCGCTCGGCGTGCTCACCCTGGTCTGGTGCCAGCTGATGCTGCGGCTGCCCGCCACCCGCGCCAAGGCCCGGATCGACTGGCCGGGCATCACCGTGATGACGACGACCGTATGCGCCCTGACCCTCGCCGCCACCTGGGCCGGCTCCACCTACGCGTGGACCTCATGGCAGATCCTCGGTCTGTTCGCCCTGGCCGCGGTGGGCGTGGCGGCCTTCGTGGCGCGGCAGCGGCGCGCGGCGGAACCGCTCATGCCGCTGCGCATCTTCACCGGACACCGCAACTTCTCCCTGGCGTCCTCGCTGATCCTGGTGGGCGGGGTGGTGATGTTCGGCTGCTCGCTGTATCTGCCGCTGTATCAGCAGACCGTCCAGGGCGTCTCCGCCTCCCGCTCCGGTCTGCTGCTGCTCCCCCTGATGATCCCTGTGGTGATCATGTCTCAGGTCGGCGGCAAGGTCATGTCCGCCACCGGGCGGTACAAGATCTTCCCCATCGTGGGCACCGTCTGCATGGCCGTCGGACTGTTCCTGCTGGCCACCATGGACACCACGACCTCCCGCGCGGCCACCGGGTGTTTCATGGCCCTGGTGGGTACGGGCATGGGCTGCCAGATGCAGATGGTCACCACGATCGCGCAGAACAGTGTGGAGATGCGTGACATGGGGGCCGCCTCCGCGTCGGTCACCCTCTTCCGCACCATCGGCGGCTCGCTGGGTGTGGCGGTCTTCGGTTCGCTCTTCACCGGCGCCGTGCGGGGCCACGCGCCCGCCGGGGCGGAGACGGGCGAGGCCCGGCCCGATCCGGCGGCGCTGGCCCGGCTGCCGGAGTCCGTCAGGGACGGCTACCTCCACGCGGTGGCCACCGGCACTCAGCGGATCTTCCTGACCGCGGCCGTCGTGTGCACCGTGGCCTTCATCGCCGCCCTGTGCGTCCAGGAGGTCCCGCTGCGCGGCAGGCCGGGCCCGGCGGCCCAGCCGGACAAGGCCGAGGAGGCCGAGGAGGCCGCCGCCCCGGCCGCCCCGTAGTACCGCGGTGCCGTCAGCTCAGGGCGGGGATGACCTCCTTCTCGTAGGCTTCGATCGTGGACTCCACACCGTCGTGCATCGCGTAGAGGGCGAACTGGTCCACGCCCAGGTCACGCAACTGCTTGAGCTTCTCGATCTGGGCGCCGGCCGGGCCGAGGAGGCAGAAGCGGTCGACGATCTCGTCGGGCACGAAGGCGGTGTCCGGGTTTCCGGTCCGGCCGTGGTGGGCGTAGTCGTAACCCTCACGGGCCTTGATGTACTCGGTCAGTTCGGGCGGCACCAGACCGGAACCCTGACCGTACCGCGTCACCAGGTCGGCGACATGGTTGCCGACCATGCCACCGAACCAGCGGCACTGCTCCCGCGCGTGGGCCAGATCGTCGCCCACATACGCGGGGGCGGCGACGCAGATGGTGACCGCGTCCGGGTCGCGTCCGGCCTCGGCGGCGGCATCCCGTACCGCCTTGACCATCCACTCCGTCAGATAAGGGTCGGCGAGTTGCAGGATGAAGCCGTCGGCCTGACGGCCGGTCAGCGCGAGGGCTTTGGGGCCGTACGCCGCCGTCCACACCGGCAGGCTGCCACCTCTCACCCAGGGCAGACGCAGGGTGTTGCCGTCCACCGTGGCCTCACGGCCCTCGGCCAGCTCCTTGATGCTGTGCATGGCCTCGCCGAGACGGGCCAGGGTGTTGGGCTTGCGGCCGGCCACCCGCATCGCGGAGTCGCCGCGGCCGATCCCGCAGACGGTGCGGTTTCCGTACATGTCGTTGAGGGTGGCGAAGGTGGAGGCGGTCACCTCCCAGGTGCGGGTGCCGGGATTGGTGACCATCGGCCCGACGATCAGCCGCTCGGTGTGTTCGAGGACGCGGCTGTAGATGACGAACGGCTCCTGCCACAGCACAGCCGAGTCGAACGTCCAGCCATAGGTGAATCCCGCGTCTTCCGCGCGCCGCATCCGGTCGACGACCGCGGAGGCGGGGGGATCGGTCTGTAGGACGATTCCGAAGTCCATCGCATGCTCCGTGTGCTGGGCGCTAGAGGTACTGGCAGGTGGCGCGGGGCAGATACCGGCCGTGACCCGTCCGGCCGAGGTACGCGTCGCCGTCGACGACGACGTGTCCCCGCGACAGGACCGTGCGCACCCGTCCGGTGATCTGCCTGCCCTCGTACGCCGAGTAGTCGACGTTCATATGGTGGGTCTCGGCGGACAGGGTCTGCCGCGCCTCCGGGTCATAGAGAACGATGTCGGCGTCGGCCCCGGGCGCGATGGTGCCCTTGCGCGGGTAGAGGCCGAACATCCTGGCCGGGGTGGCGCAGGCGATCTCGATCCAGCGGCGGCGGGAGATATGGCCGTCCACCACGGCCTGGTGGAGCAGGTCCACCCGGTGCTCCACGCCCGGCATGCCATTGGGAATCTTGGAGAAGTCGCCCCGGCCCAGCTCCTTCTGCCCGGTGAAGCAGAACGGGCAGTGGTCGGTGGAGACCACGGACAGATCGTTGGTCCGCAGCCCCCGCCAGAGCGCGGCCTGGTGCGCGGCGGGCCGCAGCGGGGTGGAGCAGACGTACTTGGCGCCCTCGAAGTCCGGCTCTGCGAGGTTGTCCGTGGACAGGAACAGATACTGCGGACACGTCTCGGCGAACACGGGCAGACCCAGGTCACGGGCTCCCGTGATCTCCTGGACGGCCTGCTCGGCGGAGACATGGACGATGTAGAGCGGGGCACCGGCCACCCGGGCGAGCTGGATGGCGCGGTGGGTCGCCTCCGACTCCAGCAGCTCCCGGCGGACCTCACCGTGGTAGCGGGGGTCGGTCCTGCCCTCGGCCAGCGCCTGCTCCACCAGGACGTCGATGGCGATGCCGTTCTCGGCGTGCATCATGACCAGTCCGCCGTTGGCAGCGCCGCGTTGCATGGCCCGCAGGATCTTGCCGTCGTCGCTGTAGAAGACACCGGGGTAGGCCATGAACAGCTTGAAGCTGGTCACGCCCTCGCCCACGAGGGTGTCCATCTCCTTGAGCGATCTCTCGTCGACGTCGGCGAGGATCATGTGGAACGCGTAGTCGATCGCGCACTGGCCCTCGGCCTTGGCATGCCACGCGTCCAGTCCCTCGCGCAGCGTGGCGCCGACGGACTGGATGGCGAAGTCCACGATGGTGGTAGTGCCGCCCCAGGCCGCCGCCCGGGTGCCGGTCTCGAAGGTGTCGGAGGCGAACGTGCCGCCGAACGGCATCTCCATATGGGTGTGGGCGTCCACCCCGCCCGGAATGACATACAGCCCGGCGGCGTCGATGACCCGGTCCGCTCCGCGTGCCCAGCTCTCGGTGACCTCGGTGCCCGAGGCGGCGACGGCGGCCACGCGCTCACCGTCCACGAGGACGTCGGCGGACAGCTCTTCGCCGGCGGTGATGACCAGCCCACCCTGGATCAGCGTGCGGGTCACGGCCGCACCAGCCCCTCGTAGGCGTCGGGCCGCCGGTCGCGGTAGAACGCCCACTGCTGGCGCACCTCGTCGATCAGGCCGAAGTCGAGGTCGCGGACGATCAGCTCTTCCTCCTTGTCACTGGCCACATCGCCGACGAACTGACCGCGCGGATCGACGAAGTAGCTGGTGCCGTAGAAGTCGTTGTCGCCGTACTCCTCGGTGCCGACGCGGTTGATCGCGGCGATGAAGTACTCGTTGGCGACGGCCGCGGCGGGCTGCTCCAGCTGCCAGAGGTAGGCCGACAGGCCCCGGGAGGTGGCCGAGGGGTTGTAGACCAGCTGCGCCCCCGCCAGACCCAGCTCGCGCCAGCCCTCGGGGAAGTGGCGGTCATAGCAGATGTATACCCCGACCTTGCCCACGGCGGTGTCGAACACCGGCCAGCCCAGGTTCCCCGGCTTGAAGTAGTACTTCTCCCAGAACCCCTTGACCTGCGGGATGTGGTGCTTGCGGTACTTGCCCAGGTAGCTGCCGTCCGCGTCGATCACGGCGGCGGTGTTGTAGTAGAAGCCGGACTGCTCGAGCTCGAAGACGGGGACGACGATCACCATCCCGGTCTCCCGGGCGAGCGCCCGCATCCGCCGCACGGTCGGCCCGTCCGGCACCGCCTCCGCCCACCGGTAGTGTTCCGCCTCCTGCACCTGGCAGAAGTACGGCGCGTTGAACACCTCCTGGAAGCCGATCACCTTGGCGCCCTGTTCCGCGGCGGTACGGGCATACTTCTCATGGAGTTCGATCATTGATTCGCCGTCGCCCGTCCACTTCGTCTGGACCAGGGCAGCGCGCACGATATTGGCCATTATGAACTTCCCTCATGAAACCGCGACGGGTCGCGGGCTGGGACAGGGATAAACGGCTGCGGCAAGACCGTAAGCCGAAAGTACGAGTCCGTAAATGGCCACCGCAATATTCTGCGAGTTTCTTTTGCGTTTCCCGTCGGTAAAAATCCGACAGGCCGTCAGTCATGGGCCGGGCGGCGGGGACCGGCGCCGGGGACCGGGACGCCACCCCTTGACATGTTGAAGAACTTCATTATGGTGAAGTCACCGTTCCATGGTGGCCGGACGAGGAGCGACGCATGAGCAGCAGCAACGCGGGCGACAAGGACAACCGTCCCGACGCCGATGCGTCCATCGCCTCGTTGGGCGAACAGATCCGATCCCTCCGCAAGCATCTCGGACTCACCCTGGAGGAGCTGAGCAGTCGATCGAATGTGAGCACGGGCCTCATCAGTCTGCTGGAGCGAGGAAAGGGAAATCCTTCCTTCGCAAGTCTGATCCAATTGGCCCATGGGCTCGATGTGCCGATCGGTCGGCTTTTCCATGGTGAAACCCCGGCCAGTCCCGTGGTGCGCGCAAAAGAGCGCCGCACTCTGGAATGGCATGGAAATGAAAAGCTCGACGGTGCCCGTTACCAGCTCCTCACTCCGTCGCTGAAAGGGGCGCTCGAAGTGGTCTGGGTGGAAACGGAGCCCGGCCATGACACCAGCGGTACTCCCTTCCGGCACAACGGCGAGGAGTTCGGCATCGTTCTGTCCGGGGTGAAGGACGTCTTCCTCGACGGTGTCCGGCACCGGCTCGAGGCGGGCGACTCCATCACCTACTCGTCGAGCATTCCGCACTGGTACGTCGCGGTCGGCGATGAGCCGTCGACCGCGATCTGGGTGATCACCCCGCCCACCTGGTAGAGCCAGGCCGTCGGGCCGTTCCACCCCATCTCCCGATCCGGTACGGGTCAGGGCAGCGTCGCCCACGCCACTCGTGCTTCCCCTCTCTTCCCGCTTTCCGCCCGGCCATCAGGGCGGCGGCGTTCCCCGGCTCACCTCGCGGTACGGCCATGTGTCCGGCGTTCCCTCCGGGCGCCGTGCGCCGTCCTCCCCTCCCCGAGGTACACGGACGTCCGGTGACGCGACGCCGTATTCGAAAGGAGACAACGTGGCCGACCTCAATGGGTCCGTGACCCTGGAGGCCATCGACGCACCGATCGTGCGCCGCAGTGACGTCGTGGTGGTGGGCGGAGGCCCGGCGGGGGTCAGCGCCGCGGTCGCCGCCGCACGGGCCGGTGCCGAGGTGACACTCCTGGAGCGCTATGCGGCGCTCGGCGGCCTCGCCTCCGGCGGTATGGTCCTGGTGCTCGACGACATGTGCAACGCCGATGAGATCACCGTGAGCGGTGTGGTGGATGAGTACGTCGAGCGCATGGCCGCCATGGACCTGGCCGTCTACCCGCCCCCGGAGGAGCGGGTCTCCTCGCCCGAGGCATGGGCCAAGTGGAGCCGCTGGGGCGCCTTCGACTTCCACTCCCACGCCAGCCCCAAGCCCATCTGCTACGCCGTCGCCTTCGACCCGGACGGCTGGAAGCGGGTCTCCAACGACCTGGTGCGCGAGAGCGGTGTCCACCTGCGGCTGCACAGCTGGTTCTCCCGGCCGGTGATCCAGGACGGCGCGATCAAGGGCGTGGTGTGCGAGACCAAGGCGGGCCCACAGGCCGTCCTCGGTGATGTCGTCATCGACACCAGCGGGGACATCGACGTGGCCTCGCGCGCCGGAGCCCCGTACACCGAAGGCCGGTACATCGTCACCCTCGTCTCCCGCCTCGGAGGTGTGGACACCGACGCGGCGCAGCGTTTCGAGACGGAGAATCCCGTTGAGTTCCGGGCCGTCAACCGCAAGATCAAGCGCATGCTCGGCGGCGCCTGGGACCTGTGGTGGCTCAAGACCCCCGTCCCGGGCGTCGTGTGGTGCAACTGCCCGCATCTGACCGGCTACGACGGCGCCGACCCGACCTCCCTGACCGAGGCGGAGTTCGACGCCAGGGCACGGATGGGAGCCGTGGTGGAGTACGCCAGGCAATACCTCCCCGGCTTCGAGAGCTGCTATCTGCTCGACGTCGCCGAGCAGATGGGCGTCCGGCAGACCCGGCTGCTCGACGGGGAGTACGTCGTCACCAAGGACGACATCGTCTCGCGCCGCCACTTTCCCGACACCGTCGCCCGCGGCCGTGACTACTACTACCCCTATCGGTCGTTCGTTCCGCGGAGCGTCGACCAGCTCCTCGTCGCCGGGCGGCACTACTCGGCCACCCCGGACGCCCAGCGGATGTCCCGGGAGATTCCGCCCTGCATGGCGATGGGCCAGGCCACGGGTATCGCCGCGAGCATCGCGGCCGATCGCGGCATCCTCGTCCGCGACGTGCCGACGCGGGACATCCGGAAGCTGATGCGCGACCAGGGTGCCGACCCGGGCGACGTCCCCTCGGAGAACGCCACGATCGACGAGACGAACAGTGAGGCGGCCGCATGAGCACCCGACGGCTCCCGCTCGACGGTGTGGTCGTCGTCGACTTCACCCAGGTGTACGCCGGACCGTCCTGCACCCAGATGCTCGGCGACTTCGGCGCGGACGTGATCAAGATCGAGCGCCCCGGCACCGGCGATCTGTCCCGCACCTCCTTTCCCGACGAGGCGGGCCTCGACAACCCCGTCTTCTGGAGCATCAACCGCAACAAGCGCAGCGTCAGCATCGACACCAGGACCGAGGAGGGCAAGCGGGCGGTTCTCGACCTCGTCGCCCGCGCCGACGTCGTGACCTCCAACTTCCGGGCCGGCGTCATGGACCGGATCGGCTTCGGCTACGAGGCGCTGCGTGCCGTCAACCCCCGCGTCATCTGGGCCTCCGCGACCGGATTCGGGGAGAAGGGCCCGTACGCCCACAAGGGCGGCCAGGACATCCTGACGCAGGCGTACACCGGCGTCATGTGGCGCAGGGCCTCCGACGACACTCCGGTCAGCATCTATCCGACCAGCCTGTGCGACTACACCACGGGCATGCACATGGTGCAGGGCATCCTCCTGGCGCTGCTCCACCGGGAACACACCGGGGAGGGGCAGAAGGTGGAGATCGCCATGTACGACTCCATCCTCCATATGCAGATGCAGGAGGCGGCCACCCGGATGAACCGGGACGCGGAGATCAACTGGGCCGCGATGCCGCTCACCGGGGCGTATCAGACCACCGATGGCGCCGTGGTCATGGTCGGAGCGTTCAAACAGAACCCGCTTCGGGACATCTGCGCCGCCCTGGAGATCGGCGAGGACCTTTCGCTCCGCCCGGAGTACGCCACCGCGGAGGGACAGCAGCAGCACCGCCCCGAGCTGCGGCGGCTGTTCGCCGAGCGGTTCGCCACCGGGAGCACCGCCCACTGGATGAAGCGGCTGGAGGCACAGGACCTGCTCTGCGCGCCCGTGCGCACCATGGAGGAGGCGCTCCGCGATGAACAGACCATCGTCAACGGCATGATCGTCGAGATGGAACACCCCACCGAGGGCTCGGTGCGGGTCCTGGGCAATCCGGTGCATCTGTCCGCCACCCCGGCCGAGGTGCGCAGGGTGCCTCCAGGGCTCGGGGTCCACGGTGACGAGGTGCTGGGCGAGGCCGGTTACGACGCGGCCCGGCTGCGTGCGCTGCGCGAGGCGGGGGTGCTGCGATGAGCGGCGACGAGGCGGTGCGCGACGAGGTGCGCTGCGTACGGGAGCACGACGGGCGGGTGGCGCGGGTCGTCATCGACCGCCCCCGGGTCCTCAACGCCGTGGACCGGGCCACCACCGAGCGGCTGAAGGAGATCTGGGCCGAGATCGAGGCCGACCGCGGCATCCGCGCGGTCGTCGTCACCGGGGCGGGCGAGCGGGCGTTCTCCACCGGGGCCGACATGTCGGCGGGCGCGACCGCCAAGAGCGGTCTGGAGTACTGGGCCGGGCTGGACCCCGATGGCTTCGGGGCCCTGAGCCTGCGCGAGACCCTCGATGTCCCGGTCATCGCGAGGGTCAACGGCTATGCCCTGGGCGGTGGCATGGAGATGGTGCTGGGCTGCGACATCGTGGTCGCCGCCGAACATGCGCGGTTCGGCCTCACCGAGCCCAGGGTCGGGCGCATCCCCCTCGACGGAGGGGTGTTCCGGCTCATGGAGCGGATTCCGCACACCCAGGCCATGGGGCTGCTGCTCACCGGCCGCAAAGTCCCGGCCGCGGAGCTGTACCGGATGGGCCTGGTGAACGAGGTCGTGCCCGGGGAGCGGCTCGACGAGGCGGTGGATCGCTGGCTCGCCGAGGTGCTCGCCTGCTCGCCGGTGTCGCTGCGCGCGATCAAACAGATGGCGCGCGCCGGGGCCGGGCTCACCGCCCGTCAGGCGCACGCGCTGCGGCTGCCCGCGCTGATGGACGCGGTGGACAGCGAGGACGCGGCGGAGGGCGTACGCGCCTTCCAGGAGAAGCGTCCGCCCGCCTGGCCCGGCCGCTGAACCCGCCCCCGATCGAATGCCACGGCCACCGGAACGGGCCGAACAGCGAGGAGAGAACTCATGTCCATCCCACCGCGGCCACTGCCGCCCGGCGTCTGGGGCGTCGTGGCGACACCCTTCGCCGGCTCGACCCTCGATGTCGATGAATCGGCCCTGGCCCGCCTGGTCGAGCGTTATGCGGAGCTCGGTGTCACCGGGCTGACCGTGCTCGGCGTCTTCGGCGAGGCCGCCCAGCTCTCACGTGCCGAGCGCCGTGCCGTCCTGGAGGTCGTCCGCGACACCGTCGATCTGCCGCTGGTGGTCGGGGCCACCGGTCTGTCCACAGCGCCGGTCGTCGAGGAGGCCGAGCTGATCGGCGAGGTGGCGGGCGACCGGGTCGCCGGGCTGATGGCCCAGGTCAACTCCCCGCTTCCACAGACGGTCACGGCCCATTTCAACGCCGTGCACGAGGCCACCGGCCTCGGGCTCGTCATCCAGGACTATCCGGCGGCCAGCGGAGTCTCCATCCGCCCCGGGGACCTGGCGGCCGTGGTGCGCCGGGTGCCGTCGGCGGTCGGGGTGAAGGCGGAGGCGCCACCGACGCCCGCCGTCATCGGCGTCCTGGCGGAACAGACCGACATCCCCGTCTTCGGCGGGCTCGGCGGGCTCGGTCTGCTGGACGAACTGGCCGCGGGGGCCGCCGGGGCGATGACCGGTTTCTCGGCACCCGAAGGGCTCATCGCCTGCGTCGAAGCCTACCGATCCGGTGGGTACGAGGCGGCGCGCGAGGCGTATCTGCCCTATCTGCCGCTGGTCAACTTCGAGGCGCAGGTCGGGATCGGGCTCGCGCTGCGCAAGGAGGCGCTCCGGCAGCGCGGTCTGATCATGGAGGCCGAGGTCCGGCCGCCCGCCCGTGCGCTCCCCGAGAGCCTCGTCCCTCAGCTCCTTCGCCATCTCACCGCGCTGCCCCCGGCGGAGCGCGTGCTGGAAGGGGCGCGCTGATGGATCTGGGGCTGACGGGACGTACGGCCGTCGTCGCCGCGTCCACCGGAGGGCTCGGCCGCGCGGTGGCGGAGGCACTGGCCGATGAGGGGGCACGGGTGGTGGTCTCCGGCAGGCGCGGGGAAGTCGCCGAGAAGGTGGCCGCCGGGCTGCCCGAGGCGATCGGTGTCGAGGCGGACCTCACCACGCCGAACGGCCCGCGCGCCCTCATGGACGCGGCGTATGCGGCATACGGGCACGTGGACATCCTCGTCCTCAACGGCCCCGGTCCTAAACCGGGCCCGGCGGCCGGGGTCGACGACACCGATCTGGCCCGGGCGGCGGAGAGTCTGCTGCTCGCGCAGGCGCGCCTGGTCACGGCGGCGCTGCCCGCGATGCGCGAACGCCGCTGGGGCAGGATTCTGGCGATCGGTTCCAGCGGTGTCACCGCGCCGCTGCCGGGCCTCGCCCTGTCCAACGCGGGCCGGGCGGCGCTGGCCGGGTATCTCAAGACGCTGGCCGCGGAGACCGCCGCGGACGGGGTGACCGTCAACCTGCTGCTGCCGGGCCGGATCGCCACCGACCGGGTCGCCCGGTTGGACGCGGCCAAGGCCGAGCGGGAGGGGCGCACCACCGAGGCGGTGGCGGCCGCCTCACGAGCCACGATCCCGGCCGGACGGTACGGCACCACCGCCGAGTTCGGCGCCGTGGCCGCATTCCTGTGCGGGGCGCCCGCCTCGTATCTGACCGGTACCGCCGTGCGCTGCGACGGCGGTCTGGTGCGCAGTCTGTGATCCGCGGCGTGATGAACCGAGAGGCCCACCGATGACCGAGTCCGGCACTGTGCGGATAGCCAACCACCTCGCCGGTTCGGCGGCGGGGGAACCCACGGTCGAGCGCCGCAACCCCGCGGATCCCACTGATCTCGTGGCCGTGACCCCCGCCTCCGACGCGGCCGCGGTGACCGAGGCGGTCACCGCCGCCGAGGGTGCGCAGCCCGGCTGGGCGGCGCTGCCGGCCCCGGCGCGGGGCACCGTCCTGATGGACGCGGCGGAGATCCTGCGCGGCCGGCATGAGGCAGCGGCCCGCGATCTGACCCGGGAGGAGGGCAAGACCCTGGCCGAGGCGCGCGGCGAGGTGCGGCGCGCCATCGACGTCCTGCGCTACTTCGGCTCCGCGGGCTGGCGGCTGGGCGGGCGGACGTTCCCCAGCGCCACGCCCGATACGACGGTGCACACCCGGCTGGAACCGATGGGGGTGGCCGGGCTGATCACCCCGTGGAACTTCCCCATCGCCATCCCGGCCTGGAAGATGGCGCCCGCCCTGGTGAGCGGGAACAGCGTGGTCATCAAGCCCGCCGAGCTGACACCGGTGTCGGTGCGCCATCTCACGACGGCGCTGACGGAGGCGGGTCTGCCGCCCGGAGTGCTGAACGTGGTGCACGGCAAGGGGTCGGTGGTGGGTGAGGCGCTGGTCGCCGACCCGCGGGTGGCGGCGGTCTCCTTCACCGGTTCCACCGGTGTGGGCAACCGGATCCGTGAGACGGTCGAGCGCCGTCACGGCCGGGTCCAGCTGGAGATGGGCGGTAAGAACGCCGTGGTGGTGCTGGACGACGCCGATGTGGAGCAGGCCGCCGCGCTGGCGGCGGCGGGGGGCTTCGGTCTCACCGGGCAGGCGTGCACGGCCTCTTCGCGGATCATCTGCACCCCGGGGGTGCATGACGCGTTCGTCGAGGCGCTGGCCGCACAGGCCGACCGCTACCGGCCGGCCGACGGGCTCGTGGCAGGGACGGCGATGGGCCCCGTGGTCAGCGCCTCTCAACTGGAGACGGATGTGGCGGCGGTGGAGCGGGCACGGGCCGAGGGCGCCACCGTCGTCACGGGCGGAGTGGCGCCGGACGGGCTGTTCCTGGCACCGACGGTGCTCGCGGGAGTCGGCCCCGGCCACTCCTCGGCCCGGGACGAGATCTTCGGCCCGGTGGTGGCGGTGCTCCCGGCCGAGGGCCTGGACGAGGCCATCAGCCTGGTCAACGATTCGGTGTACGGCCTCGCGGCAAGTATCTGCACCCGGGATCTGACGGCCGCCCAGCATTTCGTGGCAAGGGCGCAAGCAGGAGTTGTCAAGGTCAATCGTCCCACGACCGGGCTCGATTTGAACGTCCCGTTCGGCGGGGTCAAGGACTCCTCCACCAATACCTTCCGCGAACAGGGGCCGACCGCGGTGGAGTTCTTCACCTGGTCGAAATCTGTCTATCTCGGCTGGTGAGTTTCACCGCCGTAAACAATGGCATTCGACAACGCTCCACCATTGCTGGTTCGAAGAAATGCTGATGTAGTGAAGGAAGCCATCGGAAGCAGCAGTTCCGTTTCACTGTTTCCGCCTCCGGAATTGAGGTAGTCATGAGCGACAAGGTTTCCCGGCGGAGATTCCTCGCCGTCGGCGGCGGTCTCGCCGTGGGCGGTTTCGTCACGGCCTGCGGCGGTGGGCCCGGCGGGGCGGGCGGCGCCGGCGGCACCGCCAAGTACCAGATCGCCTGGACGGGTGACAACGGCGTTCTCGGCGAGGTCGTCGCCGACGCGAAGGGCTGGTACAAGGAGGCCGGGGTCAACCTCACCTTCCAGCCCGGCGGCCCCAATGTGAACGGTGTGACCCTGGTGTCCGGCGGCGCCGCGGCCTTCGGCCAGAACGCGTCCAGCCCCGCCGTCATGATGGCGCGCTCCCAAGGGCAGCCCGTGCGGGCGTTCGCCGTGGGCGTGCAGCAGCATCCGCTCGCATACATCTCCCTGCCCGGCAATCCGGTCAGAAAGCCGAAGGACCTCATAGGCAAGACCGTCGGCATACAGGCGGGCGGCGATGTGGTCCTGGACGCGGTGCTCGCGGCGAACAACATCGACAAATCCAAGGTCAAGGTCCAGGTGGTCGGATCCGACTTCACCCCGCTCAAGCGCGGAAAGGTCGATGCCATGGCGGGCTGGATCACCAACCTCGAGGCGTTCTCCATCCTGGACGAATACGAGACACTGCGGGTGTGGGACTCGGGCGTCCATCTCTACGGCAATGTCTACTTCGCCACTGACGCGACGATAGAGAAGCGCCCGAAAATGCTCCAGGGATTCGTGGAGGCGACCGCCCGCGGCTATGAATACGCCCATGCGCATCTCGACGAGGCCGTCGAGATGCTGGTGAAGAAGTATCCCAGCCTGAAGAAGGAATCCCAGTTCAAGGCCAGCGAGGTGTTGCTGAAGCTGATCTTCACTGAGGCCACCGCCAAGAGCGGATGGGGCGCCATGAGCAGGGACGTCTGGCAGCAGCAGATCAGCCAGTACACACGGCTCAAGCAGTTCACCTCCAAGCCGCCGACCGTGGACAAGGTCATGACGACCGACGTTCTGCGGGCCACGGCGGCATCCCGACCCAAGCTCGGCTGACCGCCCCCGAGGGAGGAACTCCCGTGACAGCCAAAACAGCCATGGCAGCCGGATCAACGACCGCCGCGGACACCCCGGACTCCACGACGGCGACGCCGGGCGGGGCCAGGCCCAGGAACAGCGTCGAACTGGAAAACATCACGGTCACCTTCGCCACCGAACGCGGGGAGGTGACCGCGCTGCGCGACATCAGCCTCACCGTCGAGAACGGCGGATTCGTCTCGCTCCTGGGCCCGTCCGGATGTGGCAAGTCCACTCTGCTGCGCGTGGTGGCGGATCTGCTCTCCCCCACAGCGGGCACGGTCGCGGTGCTCGGCACCTCGGCACACCAGGCGCGCACCTCCCGTCGGCTGGGGTTCGTCTTCCAGGACTCGGCGCTGCTGCCCTGGCGCACCGCGCTGGAGAACGTCCGGCTGCCGCTCCAGGTCGGCGGCGGCACCAAAGCCGTACCGGACGCGGCGGACGCTCCGTCCCCCGAGGAACTGCTGACGCTGGTGGGCCTCGCGGGGCGGGAGAACGCCTATCCGCATGAGCTGTCCGGCGGAATGCGCCAGCGCGTCTCGATCGCCCGCGCGCTGGTGTGCCGGCCGCGGGTGCTGCTGATGGACGAGCCGTTCGGCGCCCTGGACGAGATCACCCGTGACCGGCTCAACGAGGAGCTGCTGCGCATCTGGGAGGCGACCGGGACCACCATCCTCTTCGTCACCCACAGCATCGCCGAAGCCGTGTTCATGTCGCAGCGGATCCTGGTGCTCTCCTCTCATCCGGGGCGGGTCCGTGAGCTGGTCCCGGTGGACCTGCCCTATCCACGCACCCTCGACGTCCGTGAGACCCCCGAGTTCACCGCGCTCGCCGCCCGCCTGCGCCGCCTGCTGGAGGATCGCTGATGCCGACCGCCACCGCCTCGACGCCATCGGCGGCCGCCGATCCCGACGTGAAGCCCGCCGGACGCGGGCGAGGTTCCGGGCGCGGCCGCGCCCGCCCGCTCCGCGCGCTGCTGCCGGTGTCCGTGGCGCTCGTCCTGCTCGCCCTGTGGGAGCTCGGCTGCCGCCTCTTCTCGGTGCCCCAGTATGTGCTGCCGATGCCCTCGGACATCTGGCGTTCCCTGAACGACGACTCGGCCCTGCTGATGGACAACGCCTGGCCCACCGTCATCGAATCCGCCCTGGGCTTCGCGGTGGGCAACGCGGTGGCGGTGCTGCTGGCCGTCGTCTTCGTCCACTACCGGCCGGTGGAGCGGGCGTTGATGCCCGTCGCGCTGTTCATCCGCACCATCCCCATCGTGGCCATCGCGCCCGTCCTCGTCATCATGATGGGCAACGGCTATGCCCCGAAGGTGGCCATCGGCGCGCTGATCTCGTTCTTCCCCACCCTGGTCAACATGGTGCGCGGGCTCCAGGCGGTGGACAAGCAGTCGCTGGAGCTGCTGCGGGTGCTGTCCGCCTCCCCCTGGGAGATCCTTTTCAAGGTGCGGATATACGCCTCGCTGCCGTATCTCTTCTCCTCCCTGAAGATCGCCACGGGCAACTGTGTGATCGGGGCGATCGTGGCCGAGTGGATCGGTTCCCAGCAGGGGCTCGGCTATCTCATCATCCAGACCACCTACAACTTCAACACTCCACAGCTGTACGCCGTGATGGTCATCGCCTCCGCCATCGCGATCGTCTTCTACGCACTGGTCGGCACGGCGGAGCGGCTGATCGTGCGTTGGGAGGCCAAGGCCCCCTGATGGAGCGGAAACCACTGGCCGCGGCCGACTTCCTGACCCTGCCGAAGGCCGAACTGCATCTGCACACCGAGGCCGCGATACGCCCGGACACCGCGCGGGAGTTCAGCGAGCGGTACGGGCTGCCGATGCCGCCGCTGGGCGACGCGTATCCGACGTGGCCGGTGTTCAACCATGCCTATGAGAGCTGCCGCGCGCTGGTGGGGTCGCTCGAGGATCTGCGACGGGTGGTCGAGGAGGTATTCGACGCGGCCCCGGACGCGGGTGTCGTCTGGACGGAACTCCATCTGGGCCCACATCTCTACCGGGATCGGCTGGGCCCGCCCGAGGCCCTGGTGGAGGCCGCGCTGGACGGCCTGGCCGCGGCAAGCGGCGACGGCGGCATCATCGTGGGGATCGGGCGCGACCGGAGCCCGGTGGAGGCGGCCGAGGCGGCCGCCTTCGCGGTCCGCCACCGCGAACGCGGCGTCGTGGCGATGGGCCTGACCGGAGACGAGGCGGGCCGTCCCGCCGACGACTTCGCCGAGGCGTTCCGCGTCGCGCGCGAGGGAGGCCTCGCGGTGGTCCCGCACGCCGGGGAGAGCGGCCCCGCCTCGAGCGTGCGCAACACCGTGGAGCTGCTCTCCCCCGACCGGGTGTGCCACGGCGTACGCGCCGTCGAGGACCCCGGGCTCATCCGTGAGCTGGCCGAGCGGCGCATCTGCCTGGACATCGCGATCACCGGCAACGTCATGCTGAAGGCCGTCGAGTCGGCCACGGCCCATCCCCTGCCCGCCCTGGTCCGCGCGGGCGTCCCGGTGACGCTGAACAGCGACGCGCCGTATCTGTACGGCGTCGGCATCCTCGACGAGTACGCCACGGCACACAGCCGCTACGGCCTGAGCGCCACCGACCTCGCCCGCATCGCCGCGGACTCGCTCCGCTTCTCGGCCGCCGGGCCGGATCTCGCGGGCCGGATGCGGGACCGGATCGACGCCTGGGCGGCCCACCACGGCTGACCGCCGGGATGACGCTCCTAGAGCGTCTGGCGCCGCACCAGCTCATGCAGCTTGCCGCCCGCGATGGCCATCAGCTCGGCCGGGGCCCCCTGCTCCACGATCCGGCCGTCCTCCATGACCAGCACCCGGTCGGCGTCCATGACGGTGGACAGCCGGTGGGCGATCACCAGCCGGCTGGCGTTGAGCCGCCGGGTGCTGTCGATGACGATGCGCTGGGTCTCGTTGTCCAGGGCGCTGGTGGCCTCGTCGAAGAAGAGGATGCGCGGACGGCGGATGAGGGCCTGAGCGATCATCAGCCGCTGCCGCTGGCCGCCGGAGATGGCGCCGCTGCCGGAGATCATGGTCTGGAGCCCCATGGGCATCTGCCGGATGTCCTCGGCCAGACCCGCCAGTTCGGCGGCCTCCATGGCCTCCTCGGGGGTGTACGGCTCGGCGCCGCGGATGCAGTCGAGGATCGTGCCGCCGAGTGGCTGGGCGTTCTGGAGGACCACCCCGCACTGGCGGCGCACGGCCGCCTGGTCGAGGGCGGCGAGGTCCTGGCCGTCGTAGAGCACACTGCCGGACACCGGCCGTTCGAAGCCTATGAGCAACCGCAGCAGGGTCGACTTGCCGCAGCCGCTCGGGCCGACGACGGCCACGAACTCGCCCGGCCGGATCTCCAGCGAGACATCGTCGAGCACCAGCGGCCCGTCGTCGCCGTAGCGGAAGGTGAGGTTTCTGGCCCGGAGGTCACCGGAGAGCCGCCCCGGCTGGGCGCTGCCGCCGCGCACCTCCGGCGGCTCGTCCAGGATTGGCTTGACCTGCTCGAACATGGGCAGGACGGCGACCACGGAGACCAGGGAGTTGGTGAGCTGCGTGAGGGAGGTGAGCAGCATGGTCACCGAGGTGTTGAAGGTCAGGAAGGCGCCCGCCGACATGCTCCCCCGCGCCGGACCGGCCAGCAGCATGAACACGGCGAGGGAGACCAGCGGGAGGTAGACGGAGTCCAGCACCTGGGTGAGGTTCTTGATGCGCCCGGTGCGCTGATGCAGATCGCGGGAGTGGGCGAAGCCACGGGCCCAGGCCGCGTAGGCGAAGTTCTCGGCCGCGGCGACCCGCAGCTTGGGCAGACCGCGCAGGGTCTGGAACGCCTGGTTGTTGAGCTTGTTCTCGCTCTCCACCAGCCGTCGCTGCCAGCGCACCTGCCACAGCCCCATGCCGAGGAAGACCCCGGAGACCACCAGCAGTACGGCGATCACCGCGAGCGCCAGCGAGGCGCTGTAGTACAGCAGCAGAGCGAGGTTCATCACGCCCACGGTCCCGGCCTGGAGGACCGTCGGGGCGACCCCGGACATCACCCGGCGCATGGTGCTGATGCCCATTGCCGCGCTGGCCAGCTCTCCGGTGGAGCGCTGGGCGAAGAAGGTGGTGGGCAGCCGCAGCAGCCGGTCCCACACCGCGGGCTGGAGGGTGGACTCCAGCCGCCCCTCGAGCCGCAGCAGGGTCAGGTTCTGAAGCAGCATGAAGGCGGCCGCCACGACGCCGGCGACGATCAGGGCCAGGGAGATCTGGACGATGGGGCTCTTCTCGGCGCGGGGCACGAAGCCGCCCAGCACCTGGCCGGTGGCGAGCGGCACCAGCGCGCCGAGCGCCACCGTCACCAGCCCGCCGATCAGGAGATTGCGGAAGTCCCCGGCGGCGCCGCGCACGCTGAAGCGCATCAGCCGCCACACCGTCATCGGCCGGTCGGGCAGCGGACGGTAGAACATCACGCCCCGCGGCTCGAACTCCTCCGCGTTGCCGCCCCCCACACGGATCCGCAGCCCGGAGGCGGGGTTGACCGCCTCGTACCGGCCGCGCCGCCACAGCAGCGCCACCGGGGCCCCGGACTTGGCGCGGTAGCCCACCAGCGGTCCGGCGTCCTCCCGCCACCACTGGCCCTCCAGCCGGACGGCCCGGGTGCGGATCCTGGCGTGGGCGGCGATGCGCTCCACCGGGTCCGTACGGTCGTCGGTGGCGCGGCCCCGCTGCGGATCGGGCAGGGTGATCCCGGCGGCCTCCGCCACCGCGCGGCACACCGCGTGCACGGCGTCGTCGGTGCTCTCCTCCGACGGCCGCCGGTCCCGGCGGGGCCCTCCGATGGAGGCGATCAGCGCCTGGTCGGCGCGGGTGCGCACGGCCTCGCCGGCCCGGATACCGGCCGCCGTACGGTCGGCGTGGGCCCGCTCCATGGTCTCGATCCAGCGGTCCACGGCGGTGCCGAGGCGGTACTGCTGGTTGACCATCCGCTGCCACAGCGCGCCGTCGATCAGCAGGTCACCGGCGGCCTGGGCGCTGTACTCGGCGCCGTATCGCACACTGCCGGACGGCACCGGAAGCCAGAGCAGGTCCTCGTCGTCCGCCTCCGCCTCGGACGCGGCCCCGCCGTCCAGCGGGGCCTGGAAGAGGACGCCGAGGCTGCGGCTCACCCCGAGCGCCACGGCGTGCTCCAGCGGGGTGGGCGGGGTGTCCTGGAAGCCACCGCCGTACGTGGCGTACGGATCGCCGGGCCGGCCCGTGCCGTACGCGTCGTGGGCCTCCGGGCGGTACAGCTCGCGCAGCGGGATGCGGCGCACCTGGCAGTCCTGCGAGGGCCTCCCCAGCAGGGTGTGGCGCGGCCCCTCGACCGGGCCGGGGAGCGCCGCGCCCGTCTCCAGGCGGCCGAGGAAGTGCCACTGCCCCTCTTCGGCGGCGTCCACCGCGAACAGGTCCAGGGCGCCGCCGACGACGAGCCAGAGCACCTGCGGGCCCTCCAGCGGAAGGCTGCGCAGCCCGGCGCAGTCGACGGGCGTACCGAGGGCGCCCAGCGCCTGGACCACCGCGTCGCCGCCGTCCGCGGCCACCGCCGCGGCCGGGTGAACGGACGCCATGTCAGTGCTCCTTCATCAGCTCGGCGTACGGGCCTCCGGCGGCCGCGAGATCCTCGTGCCGGCCGCGTTCGACCACCGTGCCGCGGTTCAGGACGAGGATCTCGTCGCTGTCCCGCACGGTGCTGAGCCGGTGGGCGATCACCACACACGCACAGCCGCGGCGGCGCAGGTTGTCCATGACGAGCTGCTCGGTCCGCGCGTCCAGGGCGCTGGTGACCTCGTCCAGCACCAGCACGCTGGGGCGGCGCACCAGGGCGCGGGCGATCTCCAGCCGCTGCCGCTGGCCGCCGGAGAAGTTGCGGCCGTCCTGCTCCACCCGGCAGTGGATCCCCTCCGGGCGCCGCGCGATCACATCGTAGAGCGCGGCGTCCCGCAGGGCCTCCACCACCGCCTCGTCCGAGATCGACGGGTCCCACAGCGCCACGTTGTCCCGCACCGTCCCCTCGAAGAGGAAGATCTCCTGGTCGACGAAGGAGACGGAGGCGGCCAGGGCGCCGCGGGGAATGTCCTCCAGGCGCTGTCCGTCGATGCGGATGACCCCCTCCCAGGGGGTGTAGAGGCCGGAGACGAGCCGGGAGACGGTGGACTTGCCGCTGCCGGAGGCGCCGACCAGCGCCACCTGCCGGCCGGGGCCCACGGACAGCGAGAAGTCGCGCAGCAGCGGCTCGTCCAGCGGGTTGTAGCCGAAGGTGATGCTCTCCAGGGTCACCTGCCCGGTCAGCCGACGAGTGTCCTCGCGCGGCTCGTCGCGGGTGTAGAGGGAGTCCACCGGGAAGTTCTCCACGTCCTTGAGCCGGGCCACGTCGGCGGAGAAGTCCTGGATGCGCCCGGCCACTCCGTTGAGCCGGGTGATGGGCGCGGTGAAGCGGGTCACCAGTGCCTGGAAGGCCACCAGCAGACCGATGGAGATATGGCCCTCCACGGCCCGCAGCCCGCCGATCCAGAGGATGAGGGCGCTGTTGAGCGTGGCCAGGGTGGGCGCGACCACGGCCAGTACGGAGCTCGGCACGCCGAGGCGCTGCTGCTCCTCCAGGGTGATGGCGTGCTGACCGGCCCAGCGGCGGAAGTAGCCCGCCTCGCCACCGGTGGCCTTCACCGTCTCGATGAGCTGGAGACCGGTGTACGAGGTGGTGGTCAGCCGCGCGGTGTCGGCCCGTAGCTTCTGGGTCCTGGTGGCCCGCAGCCGCACCACCACCCGTATCGCCACCACGTTGAGCAGCGCCAACCCGACGCCGACGCCGGTGAGTTGGGGGTCGTAGGTCCACAGCAGCACGGCGTAGAGCACCACGACGACCCCGTCGACGGCCGCGGCGGCCAGATCGCGGGCGAGCGTCTCGGCCACGGTGTCGTTGGAGCGCAGCCGCTGGACCAGGTCGGCCGGGCTGCGCTGGGCGAAGAAGGTGACGGGCAGCCGCAGCAGATGGCGCAGGAACCGCGCGCTGCTGAGGGTGGAGGAGATGATGCGCCCGCGCAGCAGGTTCGCCTGCTGGACGCCGGTCAGCACGGCGGTGAGGACCACCGCCACGGCCATGGACGCGAACAGCGGCTGAAGCGTCGAGTCCTGGCCGGCGATCAGGAAGGTGTCGATGAAGGTGCGGCTGAGCGCCGGGACCGCGGCGCCCACCGCCACCAGCAGCAGGCTGGCCAGCAGCGATGCGAGCAGGGTGCCGGTGGTGCCGCGCATGCGCGCGGGCAGGGCGCCCAGCACCCCGGGGCGGCGTCCGCCCCGGCGGAAGGAGTCCTCGGGTTCGAAGACCAGGACCACACCGGTGAAGCTGGTGTCGAACTCCTCGATGGGGACGAAGCGGCGCCCCTTGTCGGGGTCGTTGATGTGGACGCCGCGCTTGCCGAACCGCCGCCCCATGCCGTCGAAGACGACGTAGTGATTGAACTCCCAGAACAGGATGGCCGGGGCCTGAACCTCCGCGAGGGCCTCGGGCTCCATCTGCATGCCCTTGGCGCGCAGGCCGTAGCTCCGGGCGGCCTTGAGCAGGTTGCTGGCGCGCGAGCCGTCCCGGGAGACACCGCAGGCGATCCGCAGCTCCTCCAGCGGAACATGGCGCCCGTAGTGTCCGAGCACCATGGCGAGCGACGCCGCACCGCACTCCAGGGCCTCCATCTGGAGCACGGTGGGGGTGCGTACGGTACGGCGGCGGGGCTTCCTCGGCCCGGCCCCCCCACGCGGGGCGCGGCGCCGTCCGCGGGCCGGCTGGGGGCGGCGGGCCCCACTGCTTCCGGCGGGTGCGGGCCGGGGCGGTCCGGCCTCATTCGTCGCGGTCACGGGAGCAGCCAATCGATGGGGTGCTGGGCGTCCAGGTGGACGGTGCCGTCGGTCAGGGTCATGGAGCCGAGGGCGAACGGCGGGCCTTCGGGGGACGACCAGCGGTAGCCGGAGCGGGTGCTTCGCTCGCGGTCGAGGCGTACCTGGACGGCGACCGGCGGGCCGTGCTTGGAGAACTCCTCGCCGAGTTGCTCACTGCCGAGGTAGGAGCCGATCTGCTGACTGGACTGGGCGGTCCGGCCGACGGCCCGCACCTCACCGCGGAGCGCACCGTAGGTCTGCGTCGGCGCGGACTGCACACTGAGGTCGACCGAGGCGCCCACCCGCACCGAGGCCGCCCGGTCCGCAGGGACGAACAGGGTCGCGACCAGGGGGTCGTCGGAGTGGCGGACCCGCTCCACGGAGGCCACGTTCGCGCCGGTGTTGAGCACCGAGCCGATCGAGGCGGAGAGGGTGGTGAGCCGGCCGGCGGCGATGGTGCGCACGACGGTGGTGCCACGAGTGGTGCGGACCTTCAGCAGCGGCGCGCCCGCCGGAAGGGTGCTGCCCTCCTGCGCCAGGACGGAGGTCACCTGGCCCGCGATCGGGCTCTGTAGCACATAGCTGCCCTGGCCGTGGGTGAGGATCCCGGTGGCGTCGAGGGTGTTGGACACGGTGCCCGTGACGGCCCATACGGCGGCCCCGGCCATGACCACCACCGTGACTGCCAGCGCCAGCCACCCCTGGGGACGGGCGTAGCGCACCGGCAGGTCGATGTCCTCTGCCGACTGCGCCTTGGAGAGGGCCTGCTGGCGGAACTGCACGAGAGTGTTTCCTCAACCGCTAAGGGAGTGATCGAAAACCGGGAAGGGAGTGATCGAAGAGGGCGCCGTGGACCGCCGAGTGCCCCGGACCAGGCGGGCCCGGGGCACAGGGAAGGCGGTCTGTCAGCCTCAGAGGCTGCCGACGACCCCACCGACGATGCCGGTGGTGTTCAGGCCGGTGACGCCGTCAACCGTGCCGGTAACGGTGCCGAGGGCGCCGGTCACCGGGGCGGTGACGGAGTCGACGGTGCCGAGGACGTCGCCCACCGGGTTGCCGATCCCGCCGGCCACGTTGTCCAGCTCGGCGTCGGAGATCTCCTGGGTCGCGACCTTGGGCGCGTTGTTCATTGTTGCGTCTCCCTTGGGTGACTGTCTCGTTGAGCTTGCAAGCAGCGCATGGGTGCCAAGGGGAATCGGCACCCGCGGCATGGTCACGGGGTTCCGGTGGGAACCGGGGATCCGTGGATGCCTTAGCGCGGAAACGGATGTAATCACGGGGCTCGCCACGCTGCGAATCAGCCAAGTCCGGAACCGGGCATTCCGCCACTTTCCGATCACACGGCGGGCACAAGCGCGCACCTCATCGGCGCTGTTCCCTCACAGAAAGGTCACAGACCTCACCGGGCGGTGCGCCCCTTGTGTGAGGTGACGCGCATCATGTCGGGCCTGCCCGCCACGGCCGGAGCCGAGGTGACACACGGGCGGGGCGCACACATGGAATGTGTGTAACAGGTGTGCCGATCACTTGAAGACCGGGCGAACGAAGCGACATGCGGCGCTGGGCGGCACGGGAATGCGACATGTGCGACTTCAAGCCACCCGGCCCACCTCCGGCACCGCCTCGCCGTCCGGCACCGGTCCGGGTGCGGTGCCGTCGCCGAACGGGCGCCCGCCCAGCTCCTCGCGGTGATGCGGCGTCAGCCACCCGGAGAGGTCGGGGCCGAGCGGAACGATGCGACGGGGGTTGATGTTGGTGTGCACCTGGTAGTAATGGCGCTTGATGTGGTCGAAGTCGACGGTGTCCCCGAAACCCGGCGTCTGGAAGAGATCACGGACATACCCCCACAGCACCGGGTCCTCGCTGAGCTTGTTGCGGTTGCACTTGAAGTGGCCGTGGTACACGGCGTCGAACCGGACCAGCGTGGTGAACAGCCGGATGTCGGCCTCGGTGATGGTGTCGCCGACCAGATAGCGCCGCGTGGCCAGCCGCTCGGACAGCTCGTCGAGGCGGGCGAAGAGCCGCCGGTACGCGTCGTCGTAGCTGTGCTGGTGCTCGGCGAAGCCCGCCCGGTACACACCGTTGTTCACATCGCGGTAGATCCCCTCCGCCACCTCGTCGATCTCGGCCCGGTGCTCCTCGGGGTACAGATCCGGGGCGCCCTCGCGATGGAGGGCGGTCCACTCGGTGGCGAGGTCCAGAGTGATCCGGTGGTAGTCGTTGGTGACCAGTTGGCCACTGGGCACGTCCACCACCGCGGGCACGCTCACCCCGCCCGGATATCCCGTCTCGCGGGCGTCGTACGCCTCGCTGAGGAACCCGATACCCAGTACCGGGTCCCGGGCCCCCGGGTCCAGGGTGAAGCGCCAGCTGCGCTCGTCCTGGATGGGGTCGGTGATGGCCAGCGAGAGGGCCGGCTCCAGGCCGAGCAGCCGCCGTGAGACCAGCGCTCGGCTCGCCCAGGGGCAGGCCCGGCTGACCACCAGCCGATAGCGCCCGGCCTCCACCGGCCAGCCGTCCCGGCCGTCGGCGGTGATCCGGTCGGCGAAGTGCGGCGCGGAGCGGCGGAACTCCTTGCGTTCGCGGGGTGTCTCCTGGTCAGCGGTGTTCAACGGGACCACCTACCACCTTCCGAAGTGCCACGGGTGACATCTACCCGGTTCCACATCTCGGGAAGGGGTATTCCTCACGGAACGGACAGGGTGGCTGGGTGGCTGGGTGGCTGGGTGGCTGGGTGGCGATACGGAGCGGGTGGCGCCGGAGCGGCGCACCAGCGTTCAAGACCGGAGGGCAGGGCGGGGGTCAGGGTCGGGGCATGCCTGAAGACAAGGGATGGAAGAGCCCGTACCTCCTGCTCACGGTCACCATGCTGCTGTGGGGCAGCGCCTTCTCCAGCTCCAAGTCGGTGGTGGCCCAGCTGCCGCACACCGTGGCGGCGCTGCTGCGCTTCGGCGGCGGTGCGGTCGCCCTGCTGGCGGCGGTGGCGGTCTTCGGCAAACCGGCGGCCACCCCGGCCGCGGCCGCCCCGGGTTCCGCGCGTGGCGGCGGGCGGCGCGCGGCGCTCGCGGGCGTCCTGGGGGTCTTCGCCTACAACGGTTTCTTCTTCTGGGGGCTGTCGCTGGCGCCCTCGCTCGACGCGGGCATCGTCATCCCCGTCCTCAGCCCGGTGCTGACCAGCGCCTTCCTCCTGGTCACCGGCCGTGAGCGGGCCTCCGGGGGGCGGCTGGCGGGGCTCGCCCTCGGGCTCGCCGGAGCGGTGGTGTTCTTCTTCGGCGCGGGCGGCAGCGCACACGGCGGCACCACCCGGCTCACAGGCGATCTGCTGTATCTGCTCAGCGCGGTGTGCTGGGCCGCGTACACGCTCATCGGACCCCGGGTGCTGGCCGGGATCGACCCGCTGCGCGCCACGACGTACGCCACGTGTGCGGGGGCGGTGCTGCTGGGCGCGCTCGCCGCACCCGATCTCGGCGAGGTGCACTGGGACGGGCTGCCGGCCGGCCTCTGGCTGAACGTGGTGTTCCTCGCGATCGGCCCGGCCGCCGTGGCCAATCTCCTGTACTACCGGGGAGTGGGGGCGGTGGGCCCGGCTTCCGCGTCCTTGATGATGTTCATGGTCCCGGTGGTGAACACCGTGTGCTCCATGGTCTTCCTGGGCGAGTCCTTCGGCGCTCTCCAGGCGCTGGGCGCCCTGGTGCTGCTGTCGGGCGCGGTGCTCGCCGTCACTCGGGGACGTGTACCGGCACGTCCCCGGGCGCGAACCGCGCCCACCGCGGGAAAGAAGCCCTCGGAGCTGTGAGCACCGTACGGCGCCGGGTGCGCAGTCAGTCCCCCGGGGGGAGCCCGGTGATGTGCAGGGCGTGCACCAGGTCGTGGATCCCGGAGCCGGTGGTGAGCAGATCCCGGCTGAGCAGGTGTTCGGCGGCCCGCAGATGGGCCCTGACGGTGTTCCGGCTGAGACCGAGGTGGCGGGCGGTCCGCTGGGCATCGGTGTTCGCGTCGATCCAGGCGCGCAGGGTGGTGTGCAGATCGCGGCCGCGGGTGTCCTGGAGCGGGGGAGGAACTCCCGCGCCCAGGCGTGGGCGGGCTCGGTGCGGAACAGCTCGTCCAGGGTGGGCACCGGCCGCCCGTCCCGGGCGCCGAAGCCGCCGTCCGGCTGCCCTCCGGTCAGGCAGAAGGCCAGGTCGAGGGCGGTCCGGGTGCGTACGTCACCCAGGTCCAGGCCGAGGGTGGCGTCCACCCGGCCGAGGTGGTGGGAGACGGTGTTGCGGCTGATGTCCAGCAGCCGGGCCACCGCGGACCGGGGGAAGGTGACGGCGAGCCGGGTGATGTCCAGGGTGACTCTCGGGGTGGATCCCAGTGGCCGCAGCAGGGCGCGGGCCCAGGCGCCCGCCTCCGTGTGGGGCAGCAGGGGCACCAGCGGTGTCCGGCCGAGGTACGCGGCCATCCGCTCGGGCGTATGGCGCGCGGCGGCCAGGGCGTGCAGGGCCTGCCCGTACGCCTCGGCCGTCGCGCCGAGCGAATACGGACTGCTGATGCCCAGCGCGTAGTGCCAGTTGTCCCGCACCAGGCGGCGCAGCACCGCGCTCCGGCCGTGGGCCGTCTCCGGGTCGCCGGCGACGCCGGACCCGCCCCCGACACCGGACCTTTATCGACCGGTACACGGGGCCTCGGCCGGTGCCGTACGCATCAGGCCGGTCCCGCGGGGCGGGTCTGTCGCCTGGGGGTGTCCACGCAGGCCAGGGCCCCGCGTGGGGCCGTGGCGGGGCCTGTTAGGTTGACGTGCTCAGTTGTAACGGGGAAAGGGGTTCACGTGCGCAAGGCAGTGCACATGGCGGTCACTTCGGTCATCGTCGGCCTTGTCGTCAGCGGCTGCGGAGGCGGCGACGGCGGGAAGAAGGAATCGAAGCCGAGCGGTGGAGCCACCAAGGCCACCCAGGCCGCCCAGCAGTCGCCGAGTTCGGGCCCGTCCGCCCGGGGCACGGTCATCGAGCGTTCGGCGGGCTCCTGGAAGTCCATCGTGGCGGCGAAGTCCGCCGACGACCTGGAGACCCTCACCGTCGCGGACGGCAAGGTCACGGCGAAGGGCCCGAAGCTCGACTGCACCGGCACGCTCAAGCCCGGCCAGAAGGGCGGCGAGGACGAGCCCTCCCTGACCCTGTCGTGCAAGGGCGGCAGCGACGGCGGGCGGGGCCAGGGCACCGTCGGGATGAAGGGCGACGACGCCCTGGCGATCAACTGGAAGGGCCCCGAGGGCGGCTTCGGCGGCCCCATCGACAGCTTCCGCAGGGCGGGCTGACCCTCAGGGTCCTCAGGGGCCTCGCTGACCCTCAGGGTCCTCAGGGGCCTCAAGGTCCTGAGGGGCCTCAGAACACATCAAGGTTCAGCCGTCTGACGAAGCACCACGCCGAACGGATCGGGGCCGGCCTTCAGGCCACCGAGCGGAACAGGCCTTCCAGCGCCATCGCCACCTGGTCGGTGGAGAGCGGGTCGGCGACACCGCCCGCCGCGTAGATACCCCGGTCCAGCTTGATGCCGCGCGTCATCGCGCCGAGCAGCGCGGCCAGTTCGGTGCCCCGCAGGGCGGGCCGGTGGCCGGCCCGGTCGAACAGCCCGTCCAGCATGGTGCCGATCCGGCGGCTGAACCGCTTCTCGTGGTCCACCAGCGCGGCGGCGGCATCGCCGTCCCGGAGCGCCATCAGCCGGAATTCCAGGTGGATGAAGACCGAGCGGGTGTCCAGGTACTCGCCGTTGAAGATCTCGGCGAAGGTCCGGGCGAGCTGGGGGGCCAGATCCCGCTCGGTGTCCATCTCGTCGATCCGCTCCCCGATGTAGTCGGCGGTGCGGTCGCTGTGCCGCCGGAAGACATCGAGGAAGAGCTTCAGCTTGCTGTCGTAGTTGGAGTAGAAGGCCCCGGTGGTCCTGCCCGCGCACTGGCAGATGTAGCCGATCGACGCCCCGTGGAAGCCGCGTTCGGCAAACGCCCGCTCCGCCCCGACGATCAGTGCTTCCACGGTCTTTGACCGCTGCGGCGGCATCGGTGTGCCCCTCTCCCCCAGCTGTTCGGAAACCTGGCCAGATCCGTACGGTAGCCGATCTGTCCCCCTGTTCAGTAGGGAACCCTATCGGTAGCGTTCCCTATCGAAGACCGCGGCCGACGACTCCGGGACGTTCGACCCGGGACAGTTCGAGGATCACGAAGGAGAGCCATCGTGAACGCTCCGATGCCCACGACCCATGACGACCTACGAGACCTCCACGACCTCCCTTCGTATCCGAAAGAGCGGGACGACTACATCAACCCGGCACGCGCGCTGCTCACCGGGCCGCCGATCAGCCCGCTGAGGTTCGCGGGCGGCAGCACCGGCTGGCTGGTGACCGGGTATCACGAGGCGCGGGAGGTGCTGAGGGACCCCCGGTTCAGCGCCGAGCGCTGGCGGGGTGACGACGCGATGCGGCCGGTCCCCGAGTCGGTCCGCAGGGACCGGAGCAGCGGGGCGGGGTCGTTCCTGGCCATGGACGCGCCGCAGCACGGCCACTACCGGGGCCAGCTCACGCGGTACTTCACGGTGAGGCGGATGCGGGAGCTGGAGGCCCGCATCGAGGACATCGTGGCCGACCAGCTGGACGCGCTGGAGGCGGCGGGCAAACCGGCCGACCTGGTGCGGCACTTCGCCCTGCCCATCCCCTCGCTGGTGATCTGCGAGATGCTCGGCGTGCCGTACGAGGAGCGGGAGCTCTTCCAGTCCGTCGCGGCGCGGCTGCTCCGCCAGGACCGCACCGACGCGGAGTTCGTCGCCGGGAAGACCGAGCTCGACACCTTCCTGCGCACTCTGGTCGAGGCCAAGCGCAAGGATCCGCGGGACGATCTGATCTCCCTGCTGACCGCCGTCGACGAGCTCGACGACGAGGAGATCGGCGGTATCGCGGGGCTGCTGCTGATCGCCGGTCACGAGACCACCACCAACATGCTCAGCCTCGGCACCTTCGCCCTGCTGCGCGACCCCGAGCAGCTGGAGCGGCTGCGGGCCGACGAGTCGCTCCTCCCCCAGGCCGTCGAGGAGCTGCTGCGCTACCTCAGCATCGTCAACGCCTTCCCCGTCCGCATCGCGCTGGAGGATGTCGTCGTCGGCGGTGTCACCGTCACCGCGGGCCAGTCCGTGGCCGTCTCGGTCCCGGCGGCGAACCGGGACCCGGCGCTGGTGGACGACCCGGACAGGCTCGACGTGGGACGCCCCCGCAGCAGCCACCTCGCCTTCGGCTACGGCATCCATCAGTGTCTGGGGCAGCATCTGGCCAGGATCGAGCTGGTGGCGGGCTACCGCGGACTGCTCCGCCGGTTCCCGGGGCTGCGGCTCGCCGTGCCCCCGGAGCAGGTCCGGATGCGCAGCGACATGGTCATCTACGGAGCGCATGAACTGCCCGTCACCTGGTGACGGCGCCGGGCCCTGACCAGGCCCGCCCTCCATACGACAGAAATCGTCACATGAGCTCCACAGACGCGGAGTTCATGTGATGATTCGGTGACCCCGGCCCGTCCGGGCCGGGGGTGTGGAGGGATAAATACACGTGAAGTCAACGACCTTCAGATCCGCCGTGGGGGCCGTGCTGACGGCGGCCCTGTCCGCCGTGGTCCTGCCCGCCTCCGCCGCGAGCGCGGCGGAGAGCCCGGCGGCGGCCGGCACCGTGGACACCGCGACCGCTCAGTCCTTCGGACGGCTGGCCGACGCGGTGCTGACCCAGCGCACGGCGGCTCTGCTGGACAACAACAAGCAGTCGGTGCGGCGCGCGGCCCCGCTCGCCGAGAAGAACGTCCGCCTGTCGGCCGGGCAGACCCGGACCGAGGACACCGCGCTGTCCACGCTGCGCACCCGCAAGGCGCGGCTCGCGGCCCTGGGCGAGGCGTACACCTCCGCCGACACCCGGGTGGCGGTGGACCGGATACGGGTCGAGGCCGGACACGTCACGGTCCAGGCCACCGAGACCACGACGCTGACCTACAAGAAGATACGCGGCGACGAGCCCGCCACCACCGGCTTCCAGGCGCACCACCGGCTGAGCTTCGCCGCCACTGCGGACGGGAAGTGGCAGCTGACCGGCCTCACCTCGACCGACGACGGCCCGCTGGCGGTCAACGAGCCCGCCACGGCGCGGGTGGCGACGGCCCGGACGACGGTCCTGCCCGAGGCCACGCCCGCCGCCATCTCCAAGCCGTCCCAGCCGCAGACGAAGCCCGCCGGAAGCTACAACTACGCGGCGATGGCCTCGTACGCGGAGAAGTACTGGCAGAACTACAACCCCGCCTACCGGAAGTTCAACGAGGCCGGCGGGGACTGCACCAACTTCGTGAGCCAGTCCCTGAAGGCGGGCGGCTGGGCCAACAAGTCCGGCGACGCCGAGGACTACCGCAGCTGGTGGTACGACACCTCGTACCAGTCGATGTCCTGGGTGGGCGTCAACGAGTGGTCCTGGTTCACCCTGGACACCAAGAGGGCCACCAACCTGGCGAACGTCTACTACATGGGCGTCGGTGACGTCATGCAGATGGACTTCGACAAGGACGGGTCCAAGGACCACACCATGATGGTCACCTACCGGAGCTCCAGCGGTGTGCCGTACATGACCTACCACTCGGTGAACACCTACCGGAAGTCCGTGGCCAGCATCATCGCCTCGTACCCGAACTCGCTCTACTACGCCTACCGCACCTGAGGCGCCCGGCAAGCACCCGTGTCCCCCGTGACAGTGGACCCCGCCCCCCGGGCGGGGTCCACCGCGTTTGCGCCCGGCCGGGGGCCGTGTGTCAGAGTGGAGCGCCGCCCCCATCCCCCTCTCCCCTGTGAGCTCCTTCCCCCCGAGAGTGATGCAGTCCACGACGTTTCCTCCCCGCACCGCGGATCTGTTCACCCAGGGCCTGGAGAACCGCCCGGGCTCAGCTCTGCTGCGCTTCGGCGCGGCGCGGCGACGGTCGGCCGACCGGCTCAGCTGGGCCGGTACCGGCGCCGTGGCCTGGCTCGACGGCCCCCGTGGCCATGTGTGGAGCGTTGGGGAGCCGGTGCCCGCCGCCGGGCTGGTGCTGGGCGCGGCACAGCGCCTGCCCGACCATGTGAGGGAGTTCACCGGCCCCCGTGGCACCGACGCCCTGGTCTCCCGCCATCTGCCACTCGCCGATGTGGTCGAGTGGGTCTTCCGCTGGACGCCGGACGAGCCGCCCGCCCATCCGGGTGAGGGGCGGGTGGCCGAGCTCGGCGAACACCACCACGAGGAGCTGCTGGCCTTCCTGCGGGAGCACAGCCCGGGCCATTCGACCGGCCCCGGCTCCGCCGGTATCAGCCTGTGGGCCGGGATCCGGGACGAGGACGGGCGGCTGGTGGCCTGCGGTGCCCTGAGCAGTCTGCGGGACAGCGGCGCCCCGCTGATGGCGTCCGTGGCGACCGACGCCCGGCTGCGCGGCCAGGGGCTCGGCGCGGCGCTGACCTCCTGGCTCACCCGGTACGCCGTACGCCGGTACGGCTTCTGCACGCTGTGGCAGCTCGCCGACAACGCCCCCGCGATGCGGCTCTACACCCGCCTCGGCTACCGCGACGAGGACCTCTGCGTGGCCGCGCGGATCGCCGCGCGCTGATATCCCCGGCCGGGGATACGGCACAGGCTCCGACCGGCGACACCCCGATCCCGAAACCCGGCGCACCCCGGCAAGCGGCCGACCCCGTGATGTGATGTCCGCACGGTGTTCACCCGACGGACACCGGAGCCACGTCAGCACGCCTGCGTACACACACGTCTTCGAGCCGCGAGAGATGGAGTGACGCCATGCCGGGCGCCCTGTCACGCCGTTCCGCCCTTTCCCTCCTGGGAGGGGTGATGGCCGTCGCCGCCACCGATGGGAGCGGCTGGCCTGCGGCCGCCGCCGCGCCCGCCGCCGGCCCCCGGTCCGCCGCCGGGCCCGCCGCCGAACCCGGCTCGCGGGTGGACTCCCTCCTCGGCCGGATGACCCTCGAGGAGAAGCTCGCACTGCTGCACGGCGCGAAGGATCCCCACAGCCTCGGCCAGGCGGGGTACACCCCGGGCGTCCCCCGGCTCGGCATTCCGCCACTGCGGCTCGCGGACGGGCCCGCCGGCGTACGGGTCACCCGGCATGCCACCGCGCTGCCCGCGCCGGTGCTGCTCGCCTCCGCCTTCGATCCGGCCCTGGCGCGGGAGTACGGGCGCGCCATCGGACGCGAGGGCCGTGCGCTGGGCCAGGATGTGCTGCTCTCCCCCATGGTCAATCTCATCCGCACCCCGTACGCCGGGCGCAACTTCGAGACCTTCGGCGAGGACCCCCTGCTCGCCTCCGAGCTGGTGGCCGAGGAGGTGGGCGGTATCCAGGGCGAGGGCCTGATCGCCACCGTCAAGCACTTCGCCATGAACAACCAGGAGCACGCGCGGGAGTCGATCGATGTGATCGTCGACGACCGGGCGGCGCGGGAGATGGAGCTGCCGGGCTTCGAGGCGGCCGTACGGGCGGGTGCGGGGGCGGTCATGGGCGCCTACAACAAGGTCAACGGGGCCTTCGCGTGCGAGAGCGGGCCGCTGCTGACCGGGGTGCTGCGCGAGGACTGGGGCTTCGACGGCTGGGTGATGACCGACTGGCACGCCGCCCACGGCACCGCGGCGGCCCTCGGCGCCGGGCTCGACATGGAGATGCCGGACGGAAAGTACTTCGGCGACGCCCTGCGGAAGGCGGTGGCCGACGGGACCGTACCGGAGGCCGAGGTGGACCGCGCGGCCGGCCGCGTCCTGACCGTCATGGACCGCTTCGGGCTGCTGGACGGCGGCGCCCCGCCGCGGCCCGGCCGGGACCCGGGAGCCGGGGCGCGCACCGCGCTGAAGGTCGCCACGGCGGGCGGCGTCCTGCTGCGCAATGAGCGCGGCACACTGCCGCTGACCGGGTCCGCCGCCCGGTCGATCGCCGTGGTCGGGCCCACCGGCTCCATCCCCTTCGTCAGTGGCGGCGGCAGCGCCCATGTGGTCCCCGACCACGCCGCGAGCCCGCTGGAGGCGATCCGGGAGCGTGCCGGGAAGGGGGCCCGGGTGGACTACGCCCTGGGCGAGGACGTGTTCGGCAAGAAGATCCCGGCCTCCGCGCTCTCCCCGGCCACCGGGCTGGAGAAGCGGAAGGTGGCGGCGGGCAAGAGCTGGGCGTACGAGGGCGCCCTCACCGTGGCCGAGGCCGACGAGTGGACGTTCGTCCTGCACTTCAGCGGCCCGCCCGCCGGCCGCCCGAAGGCGCTGCTGGACGGCGAGGAGCTGTTCCCGTTCCGGCCCGGCCTGGGCGAGTACTTCACCGGTGGCTTCGTCAGCGCCGCCCCGGACGGCCTCGCCGTGCGCCGGGCGGCCGTCAAGCTGACGGCGGGAAGGCACCGGCTGAAGGTCACCGCCAAGGGCGGTGGAAAGGGGCTGACCTTCCGGCTGCGCCGCACCACCTCCGCCACGCGCGCCGCCGATGTGGCCGAGGCCGTGCGCGCCGCCCGCGCCGCGCACAGTGTGGTGCTCTTCGGCTACGAGGACGCCACCGAGGGCAGGGACCGGACCACCATCGCCCTCCCCGGCCACCAGAACGCGCTGATCGCCGCCGTGGCCAAGGCCAATCCGCGCACGACCGTCGTCCTGAACACCTCCTCGTGCACCTCGATGCCCTGGCTGAAGCGCACCGGCGCCGTTCTCCAGATGTACTACCCCGGCCAGGAGGGCGCCGCCGCCACCACCGCCCTGCTCTTCGGCGACGCCAATCCCGGCGGCAGGCTCACCCAGTCCTTCCCCGTCTCCGACGACCGCCACCCGATGGCCGGAGACGCCCGGCGCTACCCCGGGGTGAACGGCCGTGAGGAGTACTCCGAGGGCATCCATGTCGGCTATCGCTGGTACGACGCCGAGGGGGTGCGGCCCCTCTTCCCCTTCGGCCACGGCCTGTCGTACACCACCTTCGGCTATGCGGGGTTGCGGTTGCGACGGCGCGGAAGTGGTCTGGAGGCGGCCTTCACCGTGCGCAACACCGGGCGGCGGGCCGGGGCGGAGGTGGCCCAGGTGTATGTGGGGCCCTCGCCCGATCTGCCGCTCGACCAGGCCGAGCGGGCGCTGGCGGGCTTCCGGCGGGTCCATCTGCGGCCCGGCCAGGCGCGGAAGGTGACGGTGCGGGTGGCCGCCCGGGCGCTGTCCGCATGGGACTCCGAACGCCATGGATGGGTACTGGGCACCGGGCGCCGGACCGTGGAAGTGGGCTCCTCCTCGCGCGATCCGAGGCTGCGGGGGCAGATCGAGGTCCGCCATGGGGCCTGAGCGGCCACGGCCGTCGTCGCATCGGACTACGCTAGTATCGCGCGTATGCAACTAAAGGCGCACGCAAGTAATCAGGCATCGACGAAGGAGCTCCGTGCAGATCGACCTTTCCGGTAAGACCGCCCTGGTCACCGGCTCCACGCAGGGCATCGGATTCGCCATCGCCGCCGGGCTGGCGCGGGCGGGCGCCCGTGTCGCCGTCAACGGGCGCCGGCAGGAGTCCGTCGAGGCCGCCATCCAGAAGCTGGAGGAGGACACGGAGGGCGGCTCGTTCGTCTCCGCCCCCGGTGACATCACCACCGAGGACGGCGCCCGCCAGGTCACCGGCGCCGTGCCGGACGCCGATATCCTGGTCAACAACCTCGGCATCTTCGGGGCCACTCCGCCGCTGGAGATCGGCGACGACGAGTGGCGGCGCTACTTCGAGGTGAACGTCCTGGCCGCCGTCCGGATGATCCGCACCTACCTGCCCGGGATGAAGGACCGCTCCTGGGGCCGGATCATGAACGTGGCCAGTGACTCCGCCGTCGTCATCCCCGCCGAGATGATCCACTACGGGATGTCGAAGACCGCGCTGCTCGCGGTCACCCGCGGCTTCGCCAAGGACGCGGCCGGCACCGGGGTCACGGTGAACTCGCTGATCGCAGGGCCGACCCACACCGGCGGGGTCGAGGACTTCGTGTACGAGCTGGTGGACCCGGAGCTGCCCTGGGACGAGGCCCAGCGGGAGTTCATGGCCAAGCACCGGCCGCAGTCGCTGCTCCAGCGGCTGATCGAGCCCGAGGAGATCGCCAATATGGCGGTCTACCTGAGCTCCACCTTCGCCTCGGCCACCACCGGCGGAGCCGTGCGCGTGGACGGCGGCTACGTCGACTCGATCCTCCCCTGACACCCGCCGCGGCGCCTTCCCGACGCCTGCTCCGGCGCCCCCTGATCCCCGCTTCCGCGCGCCCTTCCGGTGGGAACCGTTCCGCGTGGACCGGGGTCCCTAGGGAGCGAAGAAGCAGACGACCTGGGGGGTTCTGTTGAGCAATGACGCACTTGCGCATCCTGACCGCATCAGAGCGAGCCACTGGATCACCGTCCTGATACGGCAGTTCCCCGAGCTCCAGGCGGAGTTGACGCCCTCCCCGCACCGCCCCGGCCTCGGTCGGCAGCGGGGAGGCACCGACCGCCGCGGGCCCTCGGAGCCGTTGCGCCTGCGGGTCTCCGACACCGTACGCGACATCACCGACGGCGTCGTGGAGCTGGAGGAGGCCGTCCACGACCGGCTCGGGCTGCCGCCCACGGGCAGGGGCACGGTCGAGGTCAGACTGGCCCGTCTCGCGGGGCTGCTGGAACGAGTCGAGGCCGACCCGTTGCTGATGCGCCATCTGCTGGACGAGATCAGCGGAATGGCGCGGCGCTGCGCGGGCGCGCTCGGGGACGCCGAGCCCGTGGTCCGGCTGAGCGGCCGGTGCCCGCTGTGCGCCTCGGTCTCGCTGCGGGCCTTTCCGCTGCGCCGGGCGGTGCTGTGCATCAACCCCGGCTGCCGCTGCCCGCACACCGCGTGCGGCTGCCACGCGGACCGGGCGCATCGGCACTCCTGGCCGGAGGGCGAGTGGGCGGAGCTGGTGGCCGGTGGCGCGCTCGCCCTGGAGGAGATCACCGCCGCCCTGGACGAAGGTTCCACGGTCGTGGCGGTGAGCCGATGAGGACCACACAGGCACCCGAGTATCCGTTGCTGACCGCCGCCGTGGCCGCCGTGGAGGTGGGCGTCACCCCGGCCACCATCCGCAAGTGGGTGCAGCTGAAGCATCTGCGGCCCGCGGGGCGTCAGGGCAAGGCGTTCCTCTATCGGCTGGAGGATGTGTTCGCGGCCGAGCGGGCCACACGACGACGTACGTGACCTGCGGGGCCCATGGTCATCTCGGCATAAGTGACGACAAGTGGTTGTCAATGGGCGTCCGGTGCATCACACTTGATGCCAGCGGCGGAGCTGTGCCCCCTGGAGGGCCACGGCCCCGCCGCTTTTCGCTGTGCGCAGCCCCTGACCACAGCAAGGAGTGCGCGCATGACCGAGCCCTTGGTGATCTTTCCCGACGTCGAACGCCTCGTCGTCGAGCATCTGAAGAACCGCCCCGAACTGGCCGGGGTACTCGTGGACAACCGGACCCCGCCGGACTTCGACGGAACGCAGAAGGCCGTGCTGGTCTCCCGGGCGGGTGGCGTCTGGGTCGAGGACATCCATCTGGACCAGCCGCTGGTCGACCTCGAGGTGTACGGCCCGGACAAGCCCACGGCCCACACCGTCGCCACGGCCGCCCGGACGGCGCTGTTCACCGTGCGCGGCACCACGTTCGGCACCGCCTGTGTCACCGATGTCTCCGAGGTGGACGGCCCCCGGTGGCTGCCCGACTACCAGCACGCCGCGGCCAGCCGCTATCTGTCCACGGCCCGGCTCTCCATCCGTCCGGCGTAGGCCACGCACCAGCCGACCGCTCGCCCTCATCACCACGCCACAAGGAGCAATCGCATGCCCGGAATGAACCCCAATGAGATCCGTGTCGCGGGGACCGGCCGCATCCTGACCGCCCCGCTCGGCACCGCCGTCCCGGCCGATGTCTCCACAGCCTGGGCGACGGGCTGGAAGGACCTCGGGTACACCACCACCGACGGCATCAAGTTCAACAAGAAGGACAAGATCGACCCGGTGGACACCTGGCAGTCGGTCAGCCCGGCCCGCTTCGTCTACTCCGACCGCGACCTCACCGTGAAGTTCCAACTGCTCCAGCTCAACGAGGACACCCTGCCGTTCTTCTTCGGCGGCGCCGTGGTGACGGAGACGGAGGCCGAGTCCAAGGTGTACCGCTACGAACTCGCCGCCGAGCCGAAGAAGGACGAGCGGATGCTGGGCGTGGAGTTCGCGGACGGCGATGTCATCAAGTACCGGTTCGTCCTCCGCCGCGGCCAGGTCACCGAGACCGAGGAGCTCCAGCTCACCCGCACGGCCGCGGTCCGGCTCGGGGTCACCTTCACGGCACTGGCCGTCGACAACGACACCCCGCTGGCCACCTGGCTGATGAACGACCCGGCGTTCGCCGGATCCTGACCCCCTCCCCGCCACGTCGATCGCGAAGGAGTCGCCGCCATGGCCACGTTCAACGTCAACGCCGCCCGCGCCCAGCGCTTGGAGGCGCTCGGCCTGACCTGGGACTTCGAGGTGGACGGGGAGACGTTCTCCCTGCCCACCGAGATCCCCCGCCGCTCGGCGCACGCGCTGGCCGAGCTGAAGGACAACGACCTGGACGGACTGCTCGCCCTCCTCATGGGCGAGGAGAGCTACCAGCGGCTGTGCCAACACGAAGTGAGCGTGCAGGACATCGCCGCCATCCTCGAGGCGTACGGCCAGGACACCGGGCTCGGCGTGGGGGAAGGCTGAGCCTCGGCGCGCTCGTGGAGGAGCACGCCGAGGCTCTGGAGGCCGATCTGCTGCGGTACTACGGCGTCGACCTGCTCGACTGGCACCGCGAGACGCTGTCCTCGCGGCGCCTGGCGGTCCTGGTGCGCCACCTTCCACCGGACTCGTCGTTCGTCCGGGCGCGGGAGGGCGAGGCCGCGGAGTGGGGGCTGACGGACCATCTGCTGGCGGCGGTCGTGGACCACTTGGCGATCGCCAACTGGATGTTCGCGTCGGCCAACCGGGACGAATACGCGGACCCGCCGGAGGCACCGGTGCCGGTACCCCGCCCGGGGGCAACCGACATGTCCGACGGCCCGCCCGCCGACCGAGCCGCCGACGACCACGCGCCGACGGCGGCGGAGTTGGCGCGGTTCTTCGGGTGACCCCGCGCAGGAGGGTACGTGAGCGATTTCCAAGAGCGCACCGAGACGGCCATTGTCCAGCTGAAGCGGGGCATGACGGCCACCAACGCCACGCTCGCGCGCATGCAGAAGGAGCAGGACAACTTCATACAGACCTACAAGCCGAAGGTCGAGCCGGGGCTCGGCAAGTCCGATCTGGCCGGCGTCCTGGGGGCCGTGGCCGCGGCGAGCATCGGGTTCTCCCTGCTGAAGGTCGATGAGACCGGGGTGTTCGTGGCCGGCCGCCAGGTCGTGACATGGCGCCATATGCGCACACCCGATGAGCGGTTGCAGGTCGCCGAGCGGAAGCTGGAGCAGCGCACCGACCGTCTGCAAGGCGCCGTGAACCGCTTCCAGGAGCAGTTGGAGCGGGTCGAACAACGCCGCCGCGATCTGGAGGAGACCCGGCAGCGCCGCGCCCAGCCCGGCGGCGACAGCCGCGCGCTGTACGGCGAGCAACGCTTCCGCGAGGAGGCGCTGAGCCGGGAGTTGCGTGCGCTGGAGGGGGCGGAGCGCCGCGCCCAGCAGGCCCGGGGGAGGGTCGAAGGCAGCCGGCAGCGAGTCGTGTCGGCAGCGCATCGCATCGCTGAGGCCGAGCAGGAGGCGAGAAACGCGCGCCGGGAGACCGCCAACCATATGAACGCCCTGGACCAGGGGATGCGGACGCTGGAAACGCGGGCAGCGAGCCTTCGGCGTGAGCTCGGCTCCTGAAGCCGCCGCTGTCCCCACACCGAGGAGGATGCTATGTCGCTCGTGGCCGCCCTGCGGTCGTCCGTCGGCGCCCTGCGGAACTTCACGACCTCGGCTCGCCAGGCCGATACCACCGTCGCCAGATTGCGTGGCTCCGTCACCGGGGCATCCGGCGCCGTGGGCCGTATCAAAGGCGACGTGGACAAGTCGGCCAACTCGATGCGCACCCTCCAGCGGGAAGCCAACGCCGCCGAACGCAGCGTGGCCAAGAGCGGCCGCTCCATGACCACCGCCGGCCGCAGCGCGGCGACCGGGGGTGGGCTGATGGGGCGGATGAAGACGGGGCTCCAGGGGGTGACCACGGCCCAGAAGGGCCTGAACACCGCCATGAAGTCAAACGTGTTCGGTGCCATCATGGCGCTGCTGATGCCGTTGATCATGAAGCTCGTCGACATGGCGATGCAGTCCAAGACCGTCCAGCGCATCGTCCAGGCCGCCTTCAAGATCATCGGTCAGGTCATCGGCTCCACCATGCGCGTGGCGAAACAAGTGGTGCAGACGACCTGGAACGGCATCAAGACGGCGTTCACGGTCGTGCTGAAGGTCATCTGGACCGTCGTGAAGACGTACTTCAACATCTACAAGACCATCATCACCACGGTCATCCACGCCATCATGGCCGTGGTCCGGCCCCTGCTGTCCTTCTTCTCGGAGCGGATCCCGGGCGCCTTCCGCTCCGCCCGCAACGGCATCCAGCGCGCCTTCAACGGGCTGGCGGGCATCGTCCGGGGTGCCTTCAGCGCCGTACTCGGGGCCGTGCGCGGGCCGCTCAACGGGGTGATCGGGCTGGTCAACCGGGCGATCGGCGCACTGAACCGGGTCAAGGTCTCGGTGCCCTCCTGGGTGCCGGGGATCGGTGGCCAGTCGTTCGGAGTCAACATCCCCACCATTCCCACGCTCGCCCAAGGCGGCATCGTGCTGCCGCGCCCCGGCGGCACGCTCGCGCTGCTCGCCGAGGGCGGGCAGGCCGAAGCCGTGCTGCCGCTGAACCGGCTGAGCACCCTGCTCGCCCGCACCGGGCCCGCGCCCGCCCTGGCGGGATCCGGCAGGCCGGGTGGCGGATTCGTCATCGAGCACTACCACGAAGCCCCGGGCGGCAGCGCCCGGCAGACCGCCGAGGATCTGATGTTCCTGATGAAGGCGAGGGGGTGACATGGCGGACGAGACCACCACCACCGAGCCGGGGCCGCTCATCACCACCGATGGGCAGGTGCAGTGGGCGGGGCTGCTGATGGGCCCCGGCACCGACTACTGGATCGCCGCCGAAGGGCTCACCGGCTGGGAGGAGTTGCCCGCGCTGGACACCTCCGACGCGGACCGCCCCGTCGGGCACGGCGGCTGGCCCGGCTCACAGTGGGCACAGGCCCGTACGGTCACCGCGCAGGTGTGGTTCGCCCCGGACCCGGACGCCGGGCCGGAGGCCGTGCGGGACGCGCTGCGCACGCTGCGTGCCGCCACCGCCGTACGCGACGAGGAGGAGTGGCTGGCCGTACGCCTGCACGGCGAGACGCTGGCCGTACGGGCCCGGATCACCCAGCGCGTGGTCCCCACCGACCGGCAGTTCGCCGCGAGCCGCCTCGCCAAGATGACGCTTCAGTGGAAGGCGAGCGATCCACGCCGCTACGAGGCGGTGGGGCGGCGGGACACCGCCGGGCTCCCCCAGCCGGAGGCGGGGCTGACCTGGCCGCTCAGCTGGCCGCTGGCCTGGGGCGCGCCCGGTTCCACCGGCGATCTCGCGGTGGAGAACGACGGCAGCGCACCCGCCCATCCGGTGATCACCTTCACCGGGCCGTGCACCCGGCCGCGGCTGGCCAACCGGACCAGCGGCGACTGGCTGGAGTACGCGATCACCCTCGCTCCGGACGACGAACTGGTCGTCGACACCGCCGAGGGGACCGTGATGTTCAACGGCACCGCGTCGCGCCGCCACACCGCCACACCGGGCAGCGCCCCGGAGGAGTCGTTCACCCTGCCGTCCGGGACCTCGCAGCTGTCCTTCCGCGCGGCGTCGGGAGGGGAGGGAGCCACCGCCACGATCACCTGGCGCCGCGCCGAGTGGTGACGCGCCGTGCCGCCCCATCATCCGTTCCGATCCTCAACCCCCGTACGACCACAAGGAGTTCTCCGATGACCGTGGGAGCCGTCTTATGACCGTCCGTTCCGCCTGGCATCTGCCCACCGGCCAGACCCGTGAGGACACCCGGCTGGCCGTCAGCCTCGGCGTGGCGTCCGCCGGACCGCTGCTGACCCGGGCCGGATGCGTGTTCGGCGGGCTCCAGCTCACCGGCACCACCGCCACCGGTATGCAGGCCAAGCTCTCCCCGGGCCAGGTGTGGATCCCGGGAACCTCCACCGGCTCGCAGGGCGGCTATCCGGTCACCGTCGACTCCGACACCCTGCTGACCGTCGCCGACGGGCACTCCAGCCTGCCCCGGGTGGACGCGCTCGTGGTGCGGGTCTACGACACCGACTACGACGGCTCCGGCAAGTACGAGGCCACCCTGGAACTCCTCCAGGGCACCCCGGCCGGCTCCCCCACCGCCCCGGCCGTGCCCAAGAACGCGGAGCTTCTCTACGAGATCGCCGTCCCCGCCGGGGCGTCCGCGGCCAAGGGCATCACCTGGGCCTCCGCCATCACCGACCGCCGCCGCTACACCGCGGCGCTCGGCGGCATCGTCCCCGCCGCGGGCGGCGCGCCGCACAACGGGGCGTATGCCGGGCAGTACCGCGACGCGGGCGGCCGGCTGGAGCGCTGGGACGGCGCCCAGTGGGCGAAGTACATCCCGGACGCCGTACTGCGGCACACGGCGGACTGGGGAGCCACCACCTCAGCCACCTATCAGGAGATGCTCACCGACACCGTCGCCACGCTCACCGCCACCTTCACCGCCCCGGCGTCCCGGTGGGTGTCCATCACCTTCGGCGCCTTCACGGCCGCCGACGGGGGCGCCACCGCATACACGTCGTTCCGGCTCAGGACGCAGAGCGGTACCGAGGTGCTCGCCCCGTCCGACGACCGCGCGGCGATCCTCGACGGTGCCGGGCGGGCCTCGATCTCCACCTGTTTCCCGGTGGGGGGCCTCACCCCGGGCGCCGTCTACACGGCGACCGCCGCCTACCGTTCCTCGATCGCGGGGACGCGTGTGCACTTCGACAACCGCTTCGTCCGCGTGGACCCGGTGGCGTGAGGCGCCGTGGACGCCCGTTACCGCGCCGTCTTCACCGATCTGCGCACCGACCAGGCCATCGATGTGCTGCCCCTGCGAGAGGTGGAGTACGACGACTACCTCGGCAAGCCGGGATCCCTGACCGCGACCCTTCCGGTGCCCGACGCCCGGATGGCCCGGCGGGTGCGGGAGCTGGTGGAGGGGCGCACCGCCGTCTATCTGGAGCGGGGCGACGAGGTCTGCTGGGGTGGCATCGTCTGGACCCTGACCCCGGCCACGGACGACCGGGGCCTCACCACGGTCGGGCTTCAGGCGGCCACGTTCGACTCCTACGCGGGCCGTCGCTACATCCGCGCCAATCTGAGCTTCACCGCGCTCGACCATCTGGAGATCGTCCGCCGGCTGTGGGACTACATGCAGGGGTCCGAGGGCGGCCACATCGGTGTGGAGTACGCGCCGACGGCCCCCACCGCGGCCCGTACGGTGGCCTACAGCGACGGTGACGAGACCCTGGTGGAGGAGGCGATCGGGCAACTCGCGGCGATGGAACCGGGTTTCGAGCACCGCATCGCGGTGTACCGGGATCCGGTGACCGGGCGGCGGGTGAAGCTGCTCCAGCTGGGCTCTCCGACGATCCGGGTGGGCAGCCAGCCGGTGATGCTGGATCTGCCGGGAGATGTGCTGTCGTACTCCTTCCCCCGCGACGCCACGCGCGGCGGGACGACCGCGCGGGCCAGGGGCGGCACCCCGGAGGGCGGGGCGGGCGGCCCGGTGATGTCCGGGGAACAGGTGGCCGAGGATCTCCTCGCGGCCGGGTTCCCCCGCCTGGACACCTCGTCCGACCACAGCAATGTCACCGACAAGGCGACGCTCGACGCGTTCGCCCGGTCCGAACTCGCCGCTCTGCGCGGCACGGTGGTCATCCCCTCGGTGCGGATCCGCCTCGGCTCGGGCACCACGCCCGCGCTGCTCGGCACGACCGTGCGGCTGCGCATCAAGGACGTGTGGTTCTCCGAGGGGCTGGACGCCCGCTACCGCGTCGTCGGCATCAAGGTCACCGCCCCGGAGCGGGGACGTCCGGAGACCGCCGATCTGTATCTGGAGGAGGCAGACTGATGGCGAACCTGCCCGAGGACATCGTGGACCGGATCAGGGCCCTGGAACGTCAGGTGCACCGGCTCACCACCTACGTCAACAGCAAGCCGGGCGGAGCGCCCGCGGCCCTGGCGGCCACCGAGCCGCCACCGCCGCAGGCCCAGGGAACCTCCGGGGAGGAGCCGCCACCGCCCGGCGGCACGGCGACGGGCTCCTGACGTCCGGGACCCGGGGCCACTTCAGCGGGGGCCGGAACGGGCGGAGGCATCACACCGGGCCACCACCCGATAGGCGTTGGACATCTTGCCGAACCCCGCCAGTGGCTTGAGCAGCAGACGGTCGAGGGCGGTCGCGGCCACGAGGGCGGGCACGCCCGCCAGCAGGATCGCGCAGCGCAGCAGCCAGCGGGGCCGACCGGGCGGCTTGGCGAGGGAGGGGGCGTCATCGGGCGGGGCGATCGCGTTGAGCGCCAGCCAGACGGCGCCGAGCAGATCGACGGTGTCCGACGGCCCGCGGTGCTGTTCGTCGGTCACGGTGAAGCCCAGCGCGGTCAGCTCCTCGCGGAGGTTGGCCACCGGAAGGAAGTGCAGGTGCTGGGGCTGGAGCCAGGGGAGCCAGAACCGGCCGAAGAGACGGCCGAACCAGCACTCCGGGTCGGGCACCTCGATCAGCAGATGGCCGCCGGGCCGCAGGGCGCGGCGGGCGGCGCGGAGTTCGGCGCGGGGGTCCGTGCTGTGCTCCAGGTAGTGGAACATGCTCACCACGTCGTAGCTCCCGGCCAGCCGCTCCTCGGCCAACTCGGGGAAGCTGCCCCGGATGGCCCGGTCGATGCGGCCGGTACGCTCGGCCAGTTCGACACCGGCGGTGAAGTCGAGTCCGTCGAAGCGGGTGCCGGGGAAGACGGTACGGGCCACCTCGGGGAAGTGGCCGTGTCCGGTGCCGACGTCGAGCCAGGTCTTCGGGGGCTCGGCGGAGGGCTCCTGGAACATCGCGCGCCGCCGGTACACCTTGTCCCGTCCGGAGAAGACGTTGCCGAGTTCGATCTCCCCCATCCCGTCGTAGAAGTCGCGGTAGTAGAACTCCAGGCCGTCGTCGTTCAGCCGTGGGTTCTGGAAGACATGGCGGCAGTCCCGGCATTTGTCGAGCCGGAAGCGGCCGGGTTTGCTCTGGTACCGGTCCTTGGCGCGCAGTCGGCGCACCAGCCGGGCGGAGCCGCACCACGGGCAGTCCGTGCGGCGGGGTTCGAAGAACCGCTCGGTGCCCCGCGCCAGATCGGCCTGGTAGCGGGGGCGCAGCGCGGCGACGGTCTCGGCGCGGGACGGCTTCTCCGGTGTGCGGGGTGGGGCACTCTCGCGGCTCATCGTTCCCCTTCCGGGTTCGCGGTGGGGTGGGTGGCGGCGCTCGCGGTGGCATGGGGGGCGACCGCTGTGGCTTGGGGAGCGGCGCTCGCGGTGGCGTGGAGGGCGCCGCTCGCGATGGTGTGGAGGGCGCTCGCGGTGGCCAGCCGCTCCAGATGGGTGGCGGCCGCGGTGACACCGCCCGCCGCGCGGAAGGACGCGCCCACGCGCTCGGCCGCGGCGCGGTAGCGCGGTTCGTCCAGCACCGCGTCGAGCGCCTCGCCGATGGCCGCCGCCCGCGCCCTGCCGAAGCGCACCCGGATGCCCGCGCCCGCGTCCACCACCTGGGCGGCCACCACCGGCTGGTCGTCCCGGATGGGCGCCACGACGAGCGGTACGCCGTGCCAGAGGGTTTCGCAGACGGTGTTGTGGCCCGCGTGGCAGACGACCGCGTTCACCCGTCGCAGCAGGGGAAGTTGGGGGACGTAGCGGCGCACCAGGATGTCGTTGTCATGCGGCGTGTCGGGGGCGAGTACGTCGTCGGGGTCGACGATGACCGACTGGAGGCGACCGGCCCGCGCCCGTACGGCCTCCAGGCACTCGGTGAGGAAGCGCGCCCCGGCGTCGGTGTTCGCGGTGCCGAGCGTGATGAGGACGGCGGGGCGCGTGGGGTCCAGCCACTCCCAGGGGAAGTCCGTCCCGGCCGGTCGCTCGGCGATCGACGGGCCCACGTAGTGGATGCGGTCGCCCGCCCGGGCCGGTCGTCCGGCCAGCTCCTCGGTGGTGAAGGCCAGGACGAGATCCGGCGAGAACCGGGGATCGGCGGTGCCCTCCGGGTCGCCGATCCGGCCCCGCACCTCGTGCAGCAGCCCGTCCAGCCAGGCGTCGATCTTGGGCATCCCGTCCAGCGCGCCCGTGAACTCCGCCGAGGTGGTGGCGGATGTGGCCCAGCACACCCCCAGCCGTTCGGCCACCAGCGCGCCTGCCACGGTCTGCTGGTCGGCGATCACCACGTCGGGGCGGAACTCCGCAATGGCCCTGGTCACGCCCGGGGCCATGGCCTCGGCGAGCGGCACCAGGAACCGCTCCCACAGGAACTTCAGCGCCGCGGGGCCGCGTACGTCCGGTGGCCGGCCGGCCCCGCCCTCGCCCAGCACAGGACCGGCGCAGCGGTGGACCGTCGTCCCCGGCCCGGTCAGCCGCTCGACGACCTCGGGCATCCCGGCCCAGGCCACCTGGTGTCCGCGTGCGGTCAGTTCGGCCGCGATGCCGAGGGTGGGGTTGACGTGGCCGACGAGCGGCGGCACGACGAAGAGAAAGCGGCGGGGTGTGCGGCGTGAGACCTCCGGATCTCTGCTCGGTTCGCTCATCGGGCATCGGCCTCGTGGATCCAGGACAGCAGCAGTTCGCGAATGCGCGTGGGTGCCTCGGCGAGGACCGAGTGGCCCTGCCCCGGCAGGACGACGGTCCGGGTGCCGGGCAGCACCGACTCCAACCACCGCTCCTGCCCGGCGAGTTCGGAATCGGCGCCGTAGACGGCCAGTACCGGGCAGCGCACCGCGCGGACCTGCTCCTCGCTCACCACCCGGCTCGACGGTACGTCCTCGGCGATGGTGGTCGTACGGACCAGGCGGGCGGCCGACTTGGCCAGCCGTGCGGTGTGGGCGCCCCGGTGGGCACTCACCCAGGCCAGCGACGCGGCCTCATGGACGACCAGTTCTTCCTCGACGCGCCGGAGGATCCCGCTGATCTCGGTCAGCCAGCTCTCGGTGGCGGGCTTCGCCTCGATCACCGCGATACCGGCCACCCGCTCCGGATGGCGCATGGCGTAGGCGAACGCCACCGTTCCGCCGAAGCAGTTGCCCACGAGGTGGACCGGACCGGTGATGTCCAGCCGGTCGAGCAGCCGCTCCAGATCGGTGACGAAGGTGTCCAGCCGGTAGCCGGAGCCGGGCCGCTCGCTGCGGCCGTGTCCCCGCTGGTCGTACATCACCACCTCAAGACCGGCGGCCGCGAGGTCCGGGGCCACCGTGAAGTACCAGCTGGCGAGGGAGTCGGTGAGCAGACCGTGGATGAGCACGGCGGTGGCGGTGGGCGGACGGCCGTCGGGCGGGGACAGCCGCTGGACATGCAGTCGTACGCCGTCCGTCCCGGTATCCGGGCCGCCGTGGTCGGTGGCGTGGTCGGTGTCGATCATCGCCATGGGTCAGCGCTCCCGGGCGGCCCTGAGGCACCGGACGACATACTCGACGAGCCGGCCCACGGTGAGGTCGATGATTTCGTCGAGCTCGAGATCGGCCACGAACTCGGCGAAGTTGACCTGTCTGCCGTACCGGGCCTCCAGGCTGCCGGCCAGTGTCACCAGGTCGATGCTCTCCAGCTCCAGGTCCTCGGTGAAGCGGGTCTCCATGGTGATCTCGATATCGTCGAGGCCGTATTCGTCGAGCATCGTCCGGAGCATCCCGGATATCTCCGCGAGCACGGCCGGTGCGTCGGCCGGCGCGCTGACCGGTGCCTCGGCCGGTGCCTCGGCCGGTGCGTCGACGGCGGGTGACGCGGCGGTCTGATTGGCGGTGGTCACTGATCGCTCTCCTCGTCCTGTTCCTGATGGTCCGGGCCGGTCGTCCAGGCCACGGCGTAGTCCCGGTCCGGCAGTCCGGGCGGGTTGGCGACGGTGATGGTGTGGACTTCGTAGCGGCGCGGGGGCTGTCCGGGGGTGGTGGCCGCCACCTCGACGATGAGCCGGGCGGGTGGCGCGTCGGGGTGGCCCGTTCCCGGCCGTACCTCGGCGATGGTCAGGTCCCGTGGCCGGTCGCGGGGCCCCGTCCCCTCCGCCGTGGCGACCGCCTCCTTCGCGGCCCGGAAGGCGGCGGCCCAGCGGGCGGGTGATCCACCGGTCCGGGCCGTCACGGCCGCGAGGAGTTCCCGCTCCGGCCGGGCGGGGGCGACGGCCACGTCATCGTGGTCGGTGACCTCTTCGAGGGCGATACCGGGACCCGCGGCGCCGTTCGCGTGGCGCGGCACCACGAGGGCGACCCCGGTCTCGGCCCGGTGTGCCAGCGAGAGCGCCAGTTCGGGCAGGGACCGGCCGTGCACGCCGATGGCGTACGGGCGCCCCTGGGCGTCCTCGCGGATCCCGATCTCGGCGGGGAAGACCGGGCCTTCGCCGTGATCCCAGAGCCATCGGCGCACCGCGTCCTTGGCCGCGATCCTGCCCAGCAGCCACTGTCTGCGGCCGCGTGGCGGCTGGTGTTCATAGGCGGTGCGCTCGTCGCCGCCCAGGTGGTTACGCATGATCAGGTCGCGGGAGGCCAGGTCGGGCCAGCGCTCATGGAGCAGCACCCAGCCGCCCGGCTGGGGCCGGGACAGCGTGTTGCGCTGCGGGAAGCGCTCCACGGGCCGGGTCTCGGGGTGGTTGTCGAACCGGCGGTCCTGCCAGCCGGACAGCTCCGCCCACACCTGGCCGCCGATCAGCAGCTGTGCGTCGGCCTCGAGCGCGGTATCGGTCAGCGAGGTGATCCTGATCAGGCACTCCACCGGAGTACCGGGGGCCGGATGCGGGCCGAAGAAGCGCATCAGACGCATGCCGACCGGGAAGACCACGGTCCGTTCGGTGCGGGTCGCCATGATCCAGTAGCCGAGGAGCTGTCCGACGTTGTCCAGCAGGGCCCCGGGCGCGGGGGGTGTGGTGATCGTGCCGCGTATGTGCGATGCGCCGATCGCGGTGAGTTCGCTGAGCCCTTGGAAGCCCGGGCCGTGGAACATCCAGCGCTCGGCGTAGATGAGTGGTGCGGTGTGGTCGGGTGTGCGCTCGGTGGCTGGGTCGACGGCCCAGCGCGTGGGACGGGTGTCGGGGTGACGGGCGGCCACTTCCACGGTGGCGCGGGCGCTGCGGCCGAAGGTGACGGTGTAGTGGGCCGCCCCCGAGGCGGGGGTCGCGGTGACCTGGACGGCGGTGGGTGGCGCAGCCGTCACCCACTGGTCGAAGCGGGCGCCGTGTACGGCGATGGCCACGGGGTTGGTGCCCGCCGTGCGCTCCGCCGTGTCCATGAGGTGCTGGACGATCGTGGTGGCCGGGACCACGGGCCAGCGGTCCGACTCATCGGGCCAGCCCGGGCGTTGGGGGAAGAAGCAGTGGTCACGGAGGTAGGGCATGGTCTCGGTGGAGACCCGCAGATCGTGGGTGCGGGGGGTCGGGGGGCGGCTTGCCGCGATGACCGCCGTCGCGGTGGCCGCGGTCTCACTGAGCAGGGCGTCGAGTTCGACCGCCCAGCCAGGTGGTGGGCAGTCGTTCCTCCCCCGGCTACCGCCGGGAGGTGCCCCCTGGGCGGAACGGGTGGGCACCACCCGACCCGCACCCGGCGACGGCGGCCACGTACCACGGTGCGGCCCCGCTCCCCAGGACACCGCTGACGATAGCTCACCGCGCAGCTCGCTCAACCTCGCTTCGCTGAGCGAGACCAGCGAACCGCTCAGGTCCAGCCGCACCGCGGGAAGCGCCGGTCTCGCGCCCGCGGCTTCACGAGACAGCGCGGGATCCACCTCCGCGCCCTCCGCCCACAGCGCCGTGGCCACGCGCCGAAGTTGGGACACCCCGTCCCGGTGGGGCGAGTTGGCGGCCACCACCAAGTGATCACGGCCATGCAACGTGTCACCGATGAGCGACCCCAACTGCCCCGTGCCCACCTGGACGAACGCGCGGAACCCCGCCTCGTACAGGGCCTCCGTCAGCAACCGGAAGCGCACCGGCTCCAGCAGATGCCGGATGAACAGCGCGCGCACCTCCGCCTCGGTCGCCGGATACGGTGCGGCCGTCGTCCCGGACCAGACGGGGGTCCTGGGCGGCAGCAGCTCGAAGCGTTCCGTCACGGCTCGGATGGGGTCGAGGTAGGGCGCCAGCATCGGGGTGTGGAAGCCGGACTGGAAGGGCAGGACCTGCGCGATCACGCCCTCGGCCCGCATGGCCCGGACGAACTCCTCGACATCACCACGCGGTCCGCACACCATCGACTGGCCGGGAGCGTTGTCGTGCGAGAGCACGATCCGGCCGTCCGCCCGCCCGGTGAGCGCGTCGGACACCCGCCGCGCACCCGCACCCAGGACGGCGAAGGCCAGACCGGGCACCCGCAGCGCGTCCGGGTCGAAGGAGTCGAGGAAGGCGTCGACCTCCTCGCCCGCGTAGAGGCCGCCCACGACCAGCGCGGTCCACTCCCCCACGCTGTGTCCGGCCACCGCGTCCGGTACGACCCCCATCCGCCGCAGCGCCGCGTCCAGCAGCCGCCCGACGCCGAACACGCCGACGCCATGGCGGCCGATGTCGCCCACGCGCGCCGCCTCGCCGAAGCGGTCCCCGGCGGGCCGGGAGAGCCCGAAGTACTCCGCGACACCGTCCACGCGGGGGACGAACTCGGCTTCGAGACCGGGGAAGACGAAGGCGAGCTTCCCCCTCGGCGCCGGGCCCGCGCCGAGCAGTGGCGCGGGGGTGAACCAGATGTCGTTGCGGCCCCGCCACGGACGGCCCCTGGCCACCATCCGCCGGGCGAGCGCCAGCCGTTTCGCGGTGGGGTCGACGATGCCCAGGCGGGTACGGGCGTCCCGCCCCGTCAGCGTCGTCCGTACGGTCGTGTCGTCCGCCGCCAGCAGTTCGGCCAGCCGCTCCGGGGTGTCCGCCGCCAGCGCCAGCACGCGCTCCGGTTCGATGACGAGGGTCGTGGCGCGCCGCGTATCCGGCACCCGCGGTGGCTGCTCCAGCACCACATGGGCGTTGATCCCGCCGAAGCCGAAGGCGTTGACGGCGGCGCGCCGTACGGGAGCGTCCCAGGGCGCGACCGAGTCGAGTACCGAGAAGCGGGTGGCCGCCAGCGCCGGATGGGGGTCGTCGCAGTGCAGGGTGGGCAGCAACCGGCCGTGGTGGACCGCGAGGGCGGCCTTCACCAGACCCGCGACACCCGCGGCGGGCATGGTGTGGCCGATCATCGACTTCACCGAGCCGATGACGGCCGTCTCACCCGATGTGTGGCCGGGGCCGAACACCTCGGCCAGCGTGGCGAGTTCGGCCGCGTCCCCGGCAGGCGTCGCGGTGCCGTGCGCCTCCAGCAGCCCGATGGCACCCGGCTCGCGCGGATCGAGGCCCGCGGCGCGCCACGCCTGCCGTACGGCACGGGTCTGACCGCCCGGATCGGGGTTGACCAGACCGGTGGCACGGCCGTCGGAGGCCACGCCGGTGCCCTGGATCACCGCGTAGACGCGGTCGCCGTCGCGCAGGGCGTCGGCGAGCCGTTTGAGGACGACCACACCGGTGCCCTCGCCGATCAGCAGACCGTCGGCCGCGCGGTGGAAGGGCCGGATCCGCTGGCTCGGCGACAGCGCGCGCAGCTGGGAGAAGACGCTCCACAGGGTGATGTCGTGGCAGTGGTGCACCCCGCCCGCGAGCATCACATCGCACCGCCCCGAGGCCAGCTCCCCCACCGCCTGGTCGACGGCGACGAGCGAGGAGGCGCAGGCGGCGTCCACGGTGTACGCGGGGCCGCGCAGGTCGAGCCGGTTGGCGATGCGCGAGGCGGCGAGGTTGGGCACCAGACCGATGGCCGCCTCGGGCCGGTCCGGGCCGAGCCGCTCGGTGAACGCCTCCCGTACGCGGTCGAGTTGGCCGGACCCGAGGTCGGGCAGCAGCTCACCGAGGGTCCGTACGAGCTGGTGGGCGGTGCGCACCCGCTGATCGAGCCGGACCAGCCCGGGGGTGAGATAGCCACCCCGGCCCAGCACCACGCCCACCCGCTGGCGTTCCGGCAGCCGGTCCGCACCGCCCGCGTCGGCGATGGCCGCCGCCGCGACGCCCAGGGCGATCAGCTGGTCGGGTTCGGTGCCGGACACCGAATTCGGCATGATCCCGAACCGGGCGGCCTCGACCCGGGCGAACTCGTCGACGAATCCGCCCCGTCGGCAGTACACCCGGTCGGGCGCCGCCGGCGTGTCGCCACCGCCTTCCGGGGCGTAGAAACCGGGGTCCCACCGCCCGGCCGGGACGTCGCTGATCGCATCCACGCCGCCGACCAGATTGCGCCAGTACGAGTCCAGGTCGGGCGAGCCGGGCAGCAGCACGGACATTCCGACGATGGCCACCGGCGGCTGCCGGCGCGGCTGCTCGTCCGTCACGCTCACCAGCCCGAGGCGGTGTAGACGACGGACCCCGTGGACTCCTCGCCCCAGGCCAGTTCGCGCAGCAGCGCCAGCGTGCCCTCCTCGGGGTCGATGAGCGAAACGCCGCGCCGGGCGTATTCACGGCCGAGCTCCGGTGTCACCATCCCGCCGTGGGCTCCGGAGGGTGCCCAGGGGCCCCAGTGCACGGTCAGCGCCCGGCGGCCGGTGCGATCCCGCCAGCGTGCGCCCAGGGTCTCCAGCGCGTCGTTGGCCGCCGCGTAGTCCACTTGGCCGCGGTTTCCGAGGACGGCCGCGATGCTGCCGAACAACACGGCGAACGCCGGGGGTTCGGGCAGCTCGGCCAGCGCGTCCAGCAGCGTCCGGGCGCCCTCCACCTTGGTGCCGTACACCCGCTGGAAGGACTCGGCGGACTTCTCCGCGATCAGCCGGTCCTCGATCACACCGGCTCCGTAGACCACACCGTCCAGCCGTCCGTGGTCGGCGTGGATCTGCTTCACCGCCTGGAGCACCGCTTCGGCGTCGCGGACATCCACCGAGCGGTAGCGGACCCGGGCACCGAGCGCGGTCAACTCCTCGGCGGTGGCGGCCACTTCGCGCCGCGCCAGGATCCGGGCGGCCTCCCGCTGGATCTCGGCGGGCCCCAGCCCGCCCCGGGCCGCGAGCGCCGCGCGCAGGGCCGTCTCGTCGCGTGCCCCGGCGGTGGCCGGGTCCTCGGGGCCGGCGGGCTCCGGCGTACGGCCGAGCAGTTCGATCCGGCAGCGGGCGGCGGACGCGAGGGTGGCGGCGAACCGCGCGGTGATGCCCCGCGCCCCACCGACCAGGACCACCACCGCGTCCCGGTCCAGACCGAGCGCGGCGGCCTCCGCCGCGCCGTCCCCGGCGGGCCCGGCGCCCGAACCGGCGAGCGCGCCCAGCGGGGCCACCACGAGGTCCAGCCGGTGGCGCCGCCCTTCCGCGGTGCGCAGAACGACGGGTGTACGGTCCGGGGCGAGCAGTTCGTCGAGCAGCCCGTCGGCGACGGCGTGGGCGGATCCGGCCACGTCGGTGGACCCCGCCACGTTGGCAGACCCGGCCACCTCCGCAGATCTGGCCACGTCGGCGGGCCCGGCCGTAGCGGCGAGTCCGGCAGCATCGGCGAGTCCGGTCGCCTCGGCGGGGAACTCCACCAGCCGGATGACCGTGTCCGGGTACTCCCTGGCCACCGTACGGAACACCCCGCGCAGCCCTGCCGTACGCGCGGCGAGCGGGTCGGTGCGGCTGAGCGCCAGCAGCCACCGCGGGGCGCGCCGCAGCGCCGACTGAACGACCGTGAACGCCTCCGGCAACACCGGCGCGCCGGAGGCGGCCAGCGGATCGAGCAGCAGCACACCATCCACCCGGCCGTCACCCTCGGTGAGCTGATGACCGGCGGGGAGGACGATGGCCTCGGCACCGCGCTCGCCGAGGCGGGCGGCCACCGCCTCGGCCACCCCATCGCCGTCCCCGCCGAGCAGGACGAAGCGCCGACCGGTCAGGGCGGGCGGCGCGGGGGCACCCTCGTCCGGTGCGTCGAGGGGCACAGGTACCAGCCGCATCCGCTTGGGCGCCACGCCGGTCACTGCCACGGGCGCGCGCACGGGCTCCGCCACCCGCTTGGCCACCGGCTCCGGTTCATCGGCCGGTGCGGTGGTCGCGGGGGTCACGGCGGTCGCGGGGGTCACGGCGGTCGCGGCGGTCGCGGGGGTCGCGGGGGTCACGGGGGTCACGGCGGTCGCGGGTGCGAGACGGGCGGTGAGCCAGTCGGTGACGGCGGCGGTGGTACGGGCCTTGGCCAGCTCCTCCAACTCCTCATCACCCAGGGTGGCGGTGTCCGCGCCCGCGACACCGAGTCGCCGCGCCAACTCGCCCGCGATCTCGGCGCGTTTGATGGAGTCAATGCTGAGATCGGCCTCGAGATCGAGATCCGGTTCGATCATGTCGACCGGATAGCCGGTGCGTTCGCTGATGATTTCGGAGACGGCGCGGAGCACATCGGACCCGGTGGCGGGTGCGGACGGGGGTGCGGGCGGGGCAGGAGCCACGTCGGCGACCGCGGACGCGGCCGGGGCCTCCGGAGCGGCGGCCACCGGGGCGAGCTCGGCGGGCAGGGACGTGGCCGGGGCGACCGGGGACGGCGGCGCCGCGCGCCGTTCGCCCGGGGCGCCACCGAAGTAGGTGAGGAGCACATCGCGCTGGGCGGCGATCATCTCCCGGCTGGTCCTCAGGAACTCCGAGATCAGGGCGTCTCTGTCGCCGTACTCGCCGCCACCCGTCCGATCCGTATGGCTCACCGTGGCCTCCATGACACGTCGGGCCGGTGCCAGCGCACCGGGCAGGAGCTCACCGTTCGCGGTGCGGACGAGGTGTCCGTCGACCGTCCAGCCGGGCCGCTTCGGTGGCGGGGCGGATCCCGCCACCACCGCGTCCCGGCCGTGGAACAGCCAGGCCGTACGCACCGGCACGCCGGCGACGGCCAGCCGGGCGAGGCCGTCGAGGAAACCTCGCGGCCCGGCGGCGCCGGACCGCCGTCCCTCACAAGCGAGGGCCAGGTGCGGGCGGCCGTCGAGGATCTCGCCCACCAATCGGGTGAGCACCGTCCCCGGACCCGCCTCCACGAAGATCCGTGCGCCCGCCTCGTACATGGCCTCGATCTGCGCCACGAAGCGGACGGGCGCGCCGATCTGGGCAGCGAGTTCGGCGCGGATGGCGTCCGGCTCCGCGCGGTGCGGCGCGGCGGTGCGGTTCGCCCAGACGGGGAACTCCGCCTCGCGCACCGGATGGCGGGTCAGCGCCTCGGCGAACCGTGTACCGGCCCCGGCCACCAGCGGGCTGTGAAAGGCGCAGGCCACCGGGATCCGTTTGGCCGAGTGCCCGGCCTCCCGCAGCAGCCGTACCGCCTCCTCGATGTCCCGCTGGGGACCGGAGATCACGGTCTGCCGTGGCGCGTTGTGGTTGGCGGCCACCACACGCCCGTCGAGCCCGGCCGCGCGCAGCACCGGCTCGACCTCGTCCGGGGCCGCGGTCACGGCGGCCATCGTGCCGGGCTCCTCCGCGTCGGCCTCGGCGGCGCCGAGGATGGCGGCCGCCCGCTCGGCGCTCAGCTGTGGCAGCGTACGCGGGTCGAGCGCACCCGCGGCGCACAGAGCGATCAGCTCGCCGTAGCTGTGTCCGGCCGCCATGTCGGGCCGTACCCCGGCCGAGGTGAGCAGGGTGTACGCGGCGAGCCCGACGATGCCCAGTGCGGGCTGGGCCACCCTGGTGTCGGTGAGCGCGGTGCGCTGTGCCGCCTCCCCGGCCTTGTCGAAGGCGGCGGGGGGATACAGCGCGTCGGCGTAGCCGCGTCCGTGGCGCAGATGGCGCTGGAGCTCGGGGAAGGTGACGAAGGCGTCGGCGAACATCCCGGGCCGCTGGCTGCCCTGCCCGGGGAAGAGAAACGCGACCTTGCCGCGCCCCGGCTCGCCCCCGGTCTCCCCGCCGGCCCCGGCCTCTTCTGTCATCTCGGGCATGTCCGGGGCCATGTACAGCCCGTCCGCTCCGCGCGGCCCCCGGCCCGGCGGACCGCCCGCGAGCACCTGACGTAATCGTGCGGCCAAGTCGTCCAGGTCCGAGGCCACGACGGCCACCCGGACGGGTTCCCGTCCCGCGTCGGCCCGCCGGGAGGCGGCCAGCGCGAGGTCGCGCAGCCGCCACGGCCGACCCGCCGCGTCATTGGCCATGAGCTGGTCGAGTGTCTCCTGGAGCACTCGCAGCGCCGCCGCCCGGTCGGCCCCGCGGAAGAGGAACAGCTCGGCGGGCCAGTCGTCCAGCCCCTGTGCGGGTGGCGCTCCGCGGCCGTGGGCCGTGAGCACCACATGGAAGTTGGTCCCGCCGAAGCCGAACGCGCTGACCCCGGCCACCCGTTCGGCGGGCGCGGCGGCCCAGGGCCGGGCCCGGGTGTGGAAGGCGAAGGCGCTGCGGTCCGCGTCCCATGCCTCGTTGGGCCGGGTCAGATGCAGGGTCGGCGGTGTGATGCCCGTGTGCAGCGCCATCGCGGCCTTCACCAGCCCGGCGAGGCCCGCCGCGCATTTGGTGTGGCCGATCTGGGACTTCACCGAGCCCAGCGCACACGCCCCGGGCGCGGCCCCTGCCTCGGTGAACACCTCGCCCAGGACGGTGAGTTCGGTGCGGTCGCCGACGACCGTACCGGTGCCGTGCGCCTCGATCAGGCCGACGTCGGCGGGCGAGACGCGGGCATTGGCGTAGGCGCGCTCCAGTGCGGCCCGCTGTCCCTCGGGGCGCGGGGCGGTGAGCCCGAGCGAGCGGCCGTCGCTGGAGGAGCCGACGCCCTTGATCACGGCGTAGACGCGGTCGCCGTCCCGTTCGGCGTCGGCCAGCCGTTTGAGGACGACGCAGGCGACGCCCTCGCCGAGCGCGATCCCGTCGGCCGAGCTGTCGAAGGTCCGGGAGCGGCCCGTCGGGGAGAGGGCGTGCACCGAGGAGAAGAGCACATAGTCGTTGATGCCGTTGTGCAGATCGGCGCCGCCGCACAGCACGAGGTCGCTGGTGCCGGCGGTCAGCTCCTTGCAGGCCACGTCCACGGCGGCCAGCGATGACGCGCAGGCCGCGTCCACGGTGTAGTTGGCGCCGCCGAGGTCGAGCCGGTTGGCGATCCGCCCGGAGATGACGTTGGCGAGCATGCCGGGGAAGGAGTCCTCGGTGAGCCGGGGCAGCTGGTCCGCCAGGGCCTGCGGCACCTCGTGGAGGTAGGACGGCAGGACGGCGCGCAGCGTCTGGGCGTTGGACAGATCGCTGCCCGCCTCGGCGCCGAACACCACGGAGGTGCGGGAGCGGTGGAAGGTCCGGCCGCCATCACACGGGTCGCCGTACCCGGCGTCGTCCAGGGCCCGGCGGGCGGCCTCCAGGGCCAGCAGCTGTACGGGTTCGATGCTGCCGAGCGAGGCCGGGGGGATGCCGTAGCGCAGCGGGTCGAAGGGGATGGGTGGCAGAAAGCCGCCCCATTGGGAGGCGGAGGCGCCGTCCTTGTCGCCCGTGTAGTGAATGGCGGGGTCCCAGCGCTCGGCGGGCACCTCGGTGACGGCGTCCACACCACCCACCACATTGGCCCAGAACGAGGCGAGGTCGGGTGCCTGCGGAAACATGCACGCCATACCGACGACGGCCACGTCCAGCGGCGCGGGCGGCTCGGCCGCCGCCGGGGCCGTGGCCATGCCCAGGCGCTCGCACACCTCCTCCGCGCGTGCGGTGAGGAAGTCGGCGGCCCCGGGTCCCACCGCATGGTGCAGTGCCGCGATCGTGGTGGTGGCCGAGCGCATCACGGCCACCTGCCCGGCCATGAACATCCCACCGCCGAGCTGGCCTTCCTCGTCCACCGGGGCCAACGCGCCGTCGGTCCCACGGTCCACGCCCTTGCTGGCGATCCTCAGCCGTCCCACGTTCAGCCGCTCCAGCCGCTCCCAGACCTCCCGGTCCGACAGGCCCTCGTTCCGCAGCCGCTGCCTCACGGTGTCGAAGCTCTCGGTGAAGGGGCTGGGCACGCAGCGTGTGGCGTGGCCGGGGGCGGTCTCCAGCAGCACGGTGTGCTCGGCGGCCACCACCTGGCGCTGGAAGAGCGGCTGTACCGCGCCGTGTGCCACCGCCTCCTCGGTGAACAGATACGCGGTGCCCATCAGCGATCCGACGGCGACGCCGCGCCGGGTGAGCGGGGCGGCCAGCGCGGCCACCATCGCGGCGGAGCGTTCGTCGTGCACTCCCCCGGCGAAGAAGATCTCCACACCCGCGCCATCGGTGCCATCGGTCGCGTCGGCGCCGTCGGCGCCCGCCGTGTGACGCGGGTCGTGTGCGGCCTCGTCGAGGAAGTCCTCGATGACGGCGATCTGCGCCTCCCACAGCGGGAAGCTGTTGCGCGGCCCCACATGGCCGCCACATTCCGAGCCCTCGAAGACGAACCGCCGCGCCCCGGCCCGGAGGAACTGGCGCAACAGCCCCGGCGAGGGCACATGCAGAAAGGTGGCGATGCCGTCCCGCTCCAGCGCCTTGGCCTGGGACGGCCGTCCGCCGGCGATGATCGCGTGGCTGGGGCGGATCTCCCGTACGGCCTCGAGCTGGGCGTTCCTGATCTCCTCGGGTGCGAAGCCGAGCACACCGACGCCCCAGGGGCGTCCGTCCAGCGCGGCCGCGGCCTCCTCCAGCATGGTGCGCGCCTGCTCGCGTCCGGCCAGGGCGAGCGCGATGAACGGCAGCGCTCCCCCGGCGGCGACGGCGGAGGCGAACGCGCCCCGGTCGCTGACCCGGGTCATCGGGCCCTGTGCGAGGGGCAGCCGGGTGCCGAGGCGGGTGCTCAGCGGGGCGCCGGGGCGCAGCGCCGAGACGACGGCGGAGCCGTTCCGTACGGCCTCGTGTGCGGCCTCCCGGACGGCGTCGGTGACGCCCCGGACGGTACGGCCGACATTCCGCCACCGCTCGGCGAACCGCGCGGCCAGAAAGCCGTCCTGACCCACCGTCAGGTCGGATCCGCCGTGCGGGGCGCGCCCCCGGCGCCTTAGCACGCGGTGTCCGTCGAGGACAGTGGTCTCGGAGCCGTCCATGGAGCGGATGGCGGCGGCGCGGTCCTCCGGGAGCCCGGATTCGGCGAGCAGGGCCAGCTGGGTGTCGAGGACGACCCCGGCCGCGCCGCCGAGCACGGACGCGGCGGCGGTGCGCGGGCCGATGCCGCCGCAGGCCCACACCGGTAAGGACACCCGGGGGTCGGCGAGGAGCCGTTGGAGCAGGACGAAGGTGCCCAGCGGACCGATCCGGCCGCCGCTCTCGCTCCCCCGGGCGATCAGCCCATGCGCACCGGCGCGGATGGCCCCGATGGCCTCGCCCAGGTCGGTGACCTCGGCAAGCACCCGGCAGTGGTCGGCAACGGCCTCCACCGGCCAGGGCGAGTCCACGCCGAGCACCACCGTATGCGGACCGGGCGCACCGCCATGTGAGCCGCCGGTGGGCGGGGCGTCCAGGAGGTCCGCGGGGGTGAGGCGGCAGCCCGCCGCGACCCGCACGCCGTACCGGCCGTCGGCCACCCACTCGCCGATGTCCTCCCGTGCCTGGAGGGCTTCACGGCCCGTTGTTCCCAGGTCGAGGATGCCGAGTCCGCCCGCGCGGCTGACCGCCGCGGCGAGTCTGGCGTCCGGTTCCCCGAACGGGGTGATGCCGATGACAAGATCGCCTGTGTCCACGGCGGCTGACATGTTTTCTCCAAAATCGCTAGCGCGGCAGGAAATGGAGATAATTCGGGCAAGGCATGTCGAACGTATGGCATGGCAATCCCGCGAAACGGCGCCGACTGAAATTAGCCACGTTATTACTGAAGAGTCAACAAGCAGTCGTGCACGCCCTCGCCGCGACGGACTGAATCGCGCCAGGCGCGAGCACATCGGCCGCGCCGCCACCTTCTCTCCCCCTGTTACACGTTCATGTATCTCGGGTGAACGAGATCGTTTCCAAAGGTAGGCCGGGGCGCATGAGCCAACCTTGAATGCGCCTTAACGTGCGCGGATACCAGATCCTGATTTCGCTGTCGCGAATTTCGTGTACAGGCAGAAGAGGCGGGGCGGCCCGGACGGGCCGCCCCGCCTCCCGCTATGGGTCCCCCAAGGTGCACCCTGGAAGGAGGGCGGCATCGTTCGACGGGTCCGTGCACCGTACGCGCCTGGTCGAAGGAGGAGGACTGGGGAATGTCCGAGCGTCTGTTCCGCGATCGACGGGACGCCGGCCGGGTCCTGGCCGGCCGCCTGGAACACTACCGAGGCCGCCCCGATGCGCTGGTGCTCGCGTTGCCCCGTGGCGGCGTTCCGGTGGCGTACGAGGTGGCCACCGCACTGGACGCCGAACTCGACGTCCTGCTCGTGCGCAAGCTGGGTGTCCCGGGCCGGGACGAAGTGGCGATGGGGGCGATCGCCAGTGGCGGGGTGGTGGTGCTCAACGAGGACGTCATCCGCGGACTGAACATCTCGCCGGAAGCGGTCCGGCAGGTGGCGGAGCGGGAAGGCCGGGAACTGCTGCGTCGGCAGCGGATGTACCGCGGCGACCGCCCCATGCCGGACATCGAGGACAGGACGGTCATCCTGGTCGACGACGGCCTCGCCACGGGCGCGAGCGTCCGCGCCGCCATCCAGGCGCTGCGGCGCATGCGGCCCGGCAGGATCGTGGTGGCGGTGCCCGCCGCGCCCGAGTCCACCTGCCAGGAGCTGTCGACAATGGTCGACGAGGTGATCTGCGCGACCACCCCCACCCCGTTCTACGCGGTCGGCGCCTCCTACTGGGACTTCGCCCAGACCACCGACGAGGAGGTCCGCGACCTGCTGCGCGCGGCCTCGCGGGTCCCGCCGGTCCCGCCCGCCGCGGAGGCCGCGACGGACGCGGTCCTCATCCGGGGCGAGGCCCTCGCCGTCGAGGACGGCGTACCTCAGGGCGACGCGCTGCTGAACCTGGTGGGGGACGCGCACTTCGTGCTCATCGGCGAGGCGTCGCATGGCACCCACGAGTTCTACGCCGCGCGGGCGCGGATGACCCGGCGGCTCATCGAGGAGAAGGGCTTCTGCGCCGTGGCCGCGGAGGCGGACTGGCCCGATGCCTACCGTGTGAACCGCTACCTCCGCGGGCGCGGTGACGACGCCACCGCCGAGGAGTCCCTGCGGGGCTTCGAGCGTTTCCCGGCGTGGATGTGGCGCAACACGGCCGTGCTCGAGTTCGTCGGATGGCTGCGTGACCACAACGACCCGCTCAGCGACGGGGCGAAGGCCGGGTTCTACGGGCTGGACGTCTACAGCATGTACCGGTCGATCGATGAGGTGATCGGCTATCTGGAGCGGGTCGACCCGACCGCCGCGGCGCGCGCCCGCGAACGCTATGCGTGTCTGGAGCGCCAGGACGGGGACGACGGTCAGGTCTACGGATTCCAGGCGGCGTTCGGCGCGGGCCCGACCTGCGAGGACGAGATCGTGGAGCAGCTGCGGGACATGCAGCGCCATGCGCTGGAGTACGCGCGGCGGGACGGACTACTGGCCGAGGACGACCTGTTCCATGCCCAGCGGAACGCGATCGTCGTGCGGAACGCCGCCGCGTACTACCGCTCGATGTTCAGCGGACGGGTCTCCTCGTGGAATCTGCGGGACCGGCACATGGTGGACACCCTCGACGCGCTCGCCGAGCACCTGGGCAAGCAACGTGGGGAACCGGCGAAGATCGTGGTCTGGGAGCACAACTCCCATCTGGGCGACGCCCGCGCCACCGAGTCCGCCATGCGCGGCGAGCTCAACGTCGGCCAGCTGGTGCGCGAAGGCCACCCCGACGACTGTCGTCTGCTCGGTTTCACCACCTACACGGGCACCGTGACGGCGGCGGACGACTGGGGATCGCCCGCGGTACGGAAGCGGGTGCGCCCCGCCCTCGCGGAGAGCGTCGAGGAGCTCTTCCACGAGGCCGGGGAGAAGGAGTTCCTGCTCGACTTCGGCCACGCTCCACTCGCCCGGGAGCGGCTGACGTCGGCGCTGCTGGAGCGCGCGATCGGAGTGATCTACCGTCCGGACACCGAGCGGCAGAGCCACTACTTCCTCGCACGGGTGGCGGACCAGTTCGACGCGGTCATCCACATCGATGAGACACGCGCCATCGAACCGCTGGAGCGCACCGCCGGCTGGGAGCGGGGCGAGGCTCCCGAGACCTACCCGTTCACCGTATGACGTCCGCCGTGTGACATTCCCGGTCTGACGTCCGCCGTGTGACATTCCCGGTCTGACGTCCGCCGTGTGACGTTCGCCGTGTGACATTCGCCGTGTGACATTCGCCTGTGATGCCGCGGACGGCCGGCCGGTCTCAGCTCGTCTCAGTTCCTCTCAGCCACTCCCTCGGCCGTGGACGACACCTCGAGCAGATCCCGGACCTCGTCGGCACCGGTCTCCCGCAACTCCTCGCCGACCAGCAGCCACCGGGTGATGCCGATCGATTCCAGGAACGGCAGGTCGTGGCTCGAGACCACGAGCGCGCCCTCGTAGGAGTCCAGCGCGCTCGTCAGCTGCCGCACACTGGCCAGGTCGAGATTGTTGGTCGGCTCGTCGAGTATCAGCAGCTGCGGGGCCGGTGCGGCGAGCATGGTGGCCGCGAGGGCGGCCCGGAAACGTTCGCCACCCGAGAGGGTGCCCGCCGGCTGTTCCGCACGCGCCCCCTTGAAGAGGAAGCGCGCGAGCTGGGCGCGGATGTGGTTGTCGGTGACACCGGGCGCCCGGCTCGCCACGTTCGCCGCCACGCTCAGCTCGTCGTCCAGCACATCCAGCCGCTGGGGGAGGAACCGCAGCGGTACGTGCGTCCTGGCCTCCCCGGACAGCGGGGCGAGTTCGCCGGTGAGGGTGCGCAGCAGTGTCGTCTTACCGGCTCCGTTGCGCCCGACCAGCGCGATGCGTTCGGGCCCGTGCACATGCAGGGTGGCATCGCGCAACGCGCCGTACTGGGGGCGCAGTTCGCTCAGGGTCAGTACGGTGCGGCCCGCGGGTACGGCGGTGTGCGGCAGGCTCACCCGGATCTCGGCGTCGTCGCGGACCGCGTCCGCGGCCTCCTCACGCCGCTCGCGCGCTTCGTGAAGACGGTCTTCGTGCAGATCGCGGAGCTTGCCGGCCGACTCCTGCGCGGCCCGCTTGCGGGCACCGGCGACGATTCTCGGGGCCCGCCGCTCGATGTCCATCTTCTTGCTGTTCCGCTGACGGCGTGCCAGTTTGATGTGGGTCTCCTCCAGTTCGCGTTTTTGCCGCCGCACATCCGCCTCCGCGGCCCGCAGCATGCGCGCTGCCGCCTCCTGCTGGGTGGCCAGCGCCTCCTGGTAGGCGGACCAGCCGCCGCCGTACCAGGTCACCGACCCGGACCGCAGTTCGGCGATGCGGTCCACGCGCTCCAGCAGCTCACGGTCGTGGCTGACCACGACCAGCACACCGGAGCGCCAGGAGTCGACGGCGTCGTAGAGCCGGCGCCGCGCGAACAGGTCGAGGTTGTTGGTGGGTTCGTCGAGCAGCAGGACGTCGGGGCGCTCAAGGAGCAGGGCGGCCAGGCGCAGCAGTACGGTCTCCCCGCCGGACAGATGGCCGACGGTGCGGTCCAGTTCGACATCGCCGAGCCCGAGTGAGCCCAGTGTCGCCAGGGCACGCTCCTCGACGTCCCAGTCGTCGCCGATCGTCTCGAAGTGCGCCTCGTCGACGTCCCCGGCCTCGATGGCCCGTAGCGCGGCGCGCCGCTCGGCGATGCCCAGGGCCTGGTCCACGCGGCGGGTGGTGTCGAGGGTGATGTTCTGCGGAAGGTAGGCGAGGCTGCCGCCGACGGTCACCGACCCCTCGGTGGGGCGCAACCGGCCGGCGATCAGCCGCAGCAGCGTGGACTTGCCACTGCCGTTGGTGCCCACGAGGCCGGTGCGGCCCCGCCCGATGCCGAGCGAGAGCCCGTCGAAGACGGGCGTGCCGTCCGCCCACTGGAAGGACACGGCCGAGCAGGTCACGGAGGCGCTGGGGGTGGGGGATGCTGCCATGGTGTTCTCGCATTCGTAAGCGCTGTGAAAAAGGGGCTACGCATGCGAGCACCACGCGGCGACCAAGCCGGGGAATGGGGTGCGGCCCTCCGAAGGGTGAGGGACGGCGTATGCACCGAGGTCGCATCCACGCGGGTCACGGGCGGCAGGAAGGCCGGCTACGGCGTGACGGGCTACGGCTTGTGCCGTACCGCGCGATGATCGCGAACCTCAGATACGCAACGTCCACCTCTATCGGAGACAACAGGACCCGGGCAGTGTACCCCAGCCGTGGTGTGTGATGTCGTGGACGCGGCCGGGCGGAGGCCGCGCTGCCACCTTCCTGCCAACCTTTCCCACTCCCCCGCTGCCGCGTGCGGCCGCCGTTACGATCACCCCTGATCTGGCGGCGCATCCGCACCGAGGGGCGCCGCCCGTTTCGGATCGCATGGATCATTCGATCAAGGGGCGTGAGAAGTGAACAGCCGGTTAAGCATCGCGGCCGTGTCGGCGGTCTCCCTGGTGGCGCTCCTGGGCGGCACGACAGTAGCGACGGCGCAGACGGCGCAGGAGTCCGACCCCGCGCCGAAGTCCTGTGACGGTGTCCGGCTGACCGGCGAGCTCCCCGCTCCGGCGCCCGGCCAGGCCGTTTCGGGGCAGATCACCATTGGCGCCGACTGCAAGCCGGAGCGGGTCTCCGTCCAGCACGGCCCGGCATCGGCCCGCTCGGCCCGCACCGCGACCGCTGCGGGGAGCGCCACCACGGCCGCCGCCGGTCATCAGCTGCGTGGCTGGAACGAGATGTACGACTGCTGCAACATCCGGATGACGGGCCTGTACACCGCCTCCTCATGGGACACGGCGAACGGGCGCGTCACCACGGGCGGCACCACGGCCACCCAGGAGTGGAACCGCGAGCCGTGGGACGCCGGCTGGTCGCTCACCTCGAAGAACGCGAAGGACGACTGCGTCACGGACTGCGCCGAGGTCAACTCCGAGGCGCACGCCGACTTCTCGTACAAGGGCGTCTTCGACCCGACCGGCGACTGGTACAACAACACCCACCACTCGTATGTCCAGTTGAAGGCGGACGGGACGACGAGCTGCCGCTTCGATGTGGAGCTGCGGCACACCTTTGTGGGGTGGAACTGGCGGTACGGCTGCGAGTGACCGCACCGGCGGCGCGGTAGCACACGACGCGGCCCCCGCCTCGCACGATGCGGGTGGCCGGGTCCAGGGCGAACACCGCCCGGGACCCGGTCAGGCGGGTGCCGCGTCACGATGCCCCAGCCCGGACGTGGGTCTGCTGCCCGGCCTCAGCCACCGGGACAGACAGGGGCACAGGACGAGCCGGACGCGAAGAGCCATCCGCCGCTGACGTCGCTGAACAGGTGTACACCGAGGTGGACGCGGGTCAGGCCCACTGCCGGGCGCCCGACATCCGATCAGGGCGGCCACCGTTCGTCTGGCACGCGGAGCGCGCAGCGGTGCCCCGCCACTGACCGGAACCAGCGATTTCGAGCGGTTTCATCCGACCTGAGAGGGAAACCCGTTCGTGTCGGGCCGCCCCGTCAGGTCGCCCGACAAGGTACGGAGCGCATATGAAGCTGTCGTTTCTCGACCCGCTCTACGCACGGCCCGGCCCATGGGCCGCCGTCTACCTGGACACCTCCCGCGACACCGAGGATCCGGAGAAGGCGATCGAGCTGCGCTGGCGGCACCTGCGCGACGCGCTGTCCGGCCAGGGCGTGGACAACGCCACCCTCTCCGCCCTGCACACCGCCGTGGGCAGCGACCGGGAGGTGTCCGGACAGCACGGACAGGCCCTGTTCGCCGCCCATGGACGGCTCGGACTGGCCGAGGAACTCCCCGAGCCGCCGGCGACCGATTCGGCCCGCTTCACCTCGATCCCCGATGTGCTGCCCCTGGTGCTGCAACACGCCCCGGACATCCCCTATGTGGCCGTGGCCCTCTCCCGGGCCTTCGCGGAGACCGACCTGGAAGAGGATGTGGTGGTGCACTACCAAGCCGGGCGGTGGCCCATGAGCCGGGTGGCACCGGAGCCCCGCTACAACCACATCGGCGCGGCCCGGGACTGGCCGGCGAACGCGTTCGCGGTCGCCCACGAGCTGGAGAATCTGCGCCGCTGGACCGATGCCGAGACGATCGTGTTGCGGTGCGCGGCGGAGGACGTGTGGTTGCGCGGCGTGCTGGTCAACCATTTGCCCGAGTCCACCCAACAGCGCGTCGTCACCGTGCCCGACAGCGGACGACCGGTGGCCGGACCCGGCCGAGCCCTGTTGGAGGCGGAGCTGAACGACACGCTGCGTGCCACGGTGAACGAACGGGACCGGACCTTGACGCACCGCTACATGGCGCAGCGCGCCCGGCACCCGGACACCTCCGAAGGGCTGTCCGCCGCCATCACCGCCCTACAGCGTGGCCAGGCCCACTGCCTGCTGCTCACCCGCCCTGTGAACCTTCCGGAGTCGCTGTGGGCGGGGCCCGAGCCCACCCACGTCACACTGACGGAGCCGGACCTCCACACCTTCGGCGTGCACACCGGACGGCAGGAGCCCGCCGGGGCCGTGGTGGTACGAGCCCTGGTGGGCACCGGTGCCGAGCTGATCACGGTGCCGCGTGAGGAGCTGTCGCTGGAGGACGGGATCGGGGTGCTGCTGCGCTACCACGACCCGTATACGTGAGGTCCGCCGCGCCCGCATCACGGCTCAGACGCGTGAGACCCGCGTACGTAAAGCCGGTGCGCCCAAAGCATCCGAGGATCTCGGGCTCAAAGGACCTCGAGGGGCATGGGCCCCGTGGGCGGGGGGAAGGCGCGGTCCAGCGCGTCCAGGTCCTCCGGGGTGAGCTCGAGATCCAGCGCGGCGCGGTTCTCCTCGACATGGTCGACCCGCCCGGCCTTGGGGATCGCCGCCACCCCCTGCCTGAGCACCCACGCCAGCGCCACCTGCGCGGGCGTCGCGTCATGGGCCCGTGCGATCTCCCGCAGCGCACCGGAGCGCGGCAGGCGGCCCTGCTCGATGGGCGAATAGGCCATCAGGGGGATGTCGCGCCGGTGGCACCAGGGCATGAGGTCGTACTCGACGCCGCGCCGGGTGAGGTTGTAGAGCACCTGGTTGACGGCGACACCGTCGCCACCGGGGATGGCGACGAGATCCGTCATGTCGGAGGCGTCGAAGTTGCTCACACCCCAGTGGCGGATCTTGCCGCTCTCGGTGAGTTCGGCGAAGGCTTCGAGGGTCTCCTCCAGCGGGATCCGCCCCCGCCAGTGCAGCAGATACAGATCCAGCCGGTCCGTACCGAGCCGCCGCAGACTGGCCTCGCAGGCCGCGATGGTGCCACTGCGGTCGGCGTGGCCCGGGAGCACCTTGCTGACCAGGAACACCTCGTCGCGGCGGCCGGCGATCGCCTCCCCGACGAGTTCCTCGGAGGCGCCGTTGCCGTACATCTCGGCCGTGTCCACGACGGTCATGCCGAGGTCGAGTCCACGCCGCAGCGCCGCGATCTCATCGGCGCGGCGCCGGGGGTGGTCACCGATGTGCCAGGTGCCCTGGCCGAGCAGCGGGATCCGCTCCCCCGAGGGCAGCGGGACGGTGTCCGGTGCGCTGGTCAACTTGCCCGCCTCCCTGGTTCTCCGGCTGCCTCCCACGGTAGGCCACGCCACGCGCCGTACGACGTCGGCACCGCGTGGCCCCGGCGGTCGGTCGCGGACCCCGGCGGGTCGGTCGCGGACCCTCCGCGCCGAAGGGCGGGCCGAATGTACCGACCCGCCCTTGAATGACTCCCCGAAGAGAACCGGGAATTTCCGGCGCCGAGAACCTGGGCTTCCGGCGCCGATAAGTCACGCCGTTTCGGGGCGCCGCGCGGTGGCGATGAGATAACCCAGCTCGGGCATTTCCATGTTCTCACCCTCGGCGGGCTTCAACTTGTTGAAGACCTCCGGGTCGACCTTGGACGCCAGCTGCTCCATGTTCTGGGCCATGGCCTCACCGAGCCGCCGGACCGACTGCTTGGTGGTGCTTTCGCTGACGTCGAGCAGCTCCGTACAGCGCAGCCCCGCCTGGCGCAGCATCGCCGGGTATGTCTCGAAAGACGCGGGCGGCTGGGTGAGGTACCGCTGGAGAATGTTCTCGATGACCGGCCGCCGCTCCTCGGATATCTCCTCGCGCTCGTAGTTGTCGGTGAGTGCCAGCCGTCCGCCCGGGCGCAGAACGCGGGCGGCCTCCGCGAGCGCCGCCGCCCGGTCGGGCATCTGCATCACGGATTCCAGCATCCAGATGGCGTCGAAGGAGCCGTCGTCGAAGACCAGGTCCATCGCGTCGCCGTACTGGAAGGTGACCTTGCCGCTCACCCCGGCGGCCTCGGCCAGCTCATTGGCCTTCTCGACCTGCTTACGGCTGACGCTGATGCCCACCACCTCGGCACCCGTCTTCTGCGCGAGCCTGATCGCGGGCCCGCCGAAGCCGCAGCCGATGTCCAGGACCCGGGAGCCGGCGCCGATGCCCAACCGCGCGATCATCATGTCGGTGAGCCGGTCGGCGGCGTCCTCCAGCGTGGTGCTGTCCTCCTGGCTGTTCCAGTAGCCGACATGGATGTTCGGGCCGTACAGCGAGGCGTCGAACATGCCCACCAGCTGGTCGTAGAACTCGCCGACCCGTTCGCCGACCGCGCTGACATTGGACGTCATGATGTTTCCTCCCGCAGTAATGGAAAGGTCTTCGGCGACATCAGAAATCCGCGAGCGCCTTCCCCGTTTTTTCTTCCGCGCTTCGAATGAGCGCGAGCCTATCAGGATGTCAGGCATTGCGAATCACACGTTCTCCTCACACGTTCTCCGCAAGCCAGTTGAGGACCGCTTCGGCGGCGACGCCGGCGAAATCCTCCATCATGGTGAAGTGGTCGCCGGGAACGTCGATACGGGTGAGCGTGGCACCCCATGCCGATTCCTCGTCGTTCCCCTCCCCGGACCCCGGAAAGGATTCCTCCGCTTTCACCGTGAGAATCGGCGCGTCGATCGGCGTCGGCTCCCAGTCGGAGAAGAGGCGCAGATAGCCGCCCATCGCGGTCAGCCTGCCCTCGTCCACCACGCCGAACATCTTTTCCCGGTCGAACATCTTGCCGGACAGATTCGTCTGGATCCACGGCAGCGCCTCACTGCGCGGCAGATAGGTGTCCAGCAGGACGACCGCCGAGGGCGCGCTGCCACGCGCCTCCAGCCGCCCGGCGACCGCCTGGGCGATCCAGCCCCCGGACGAGCGGCCCACGAGCACGAACGGCTTCTCTCCGACACAACGCAGCGCCGCCTCCGCCTGCATCTCCACGACGGCGTCGACGCTCGCCGGAAGCAGCTCCCCCTTGCCGAAACCGGGCTCGGGCAGCACGGAGACATCGCGGCGGCCCCGGAACCCGGCCGCGAAACGGGCGTACTCACGCGGCCCCGAGATGGCCACCAGCGACGGGAAGCACACCAGCCCCGGCGCCGTACTGCCCTTGGAGAGCCGCACCAGCTTGGGCGGGGTGGTCAGCTCCGCCGCCGTGCGGAACGACGGGCGCAGCCGGGCCGCCGCCATGAGCAACTGGGTGCCCGCCACGTACTGCTCATCGGCGCACGCCTGCCGGTACAGCTCCTCGATCGTCGAGCCGGTGGCGGCCTTGGCCGCGCCGGAAGGCGTGGCCTGATGTGCGGTTCCCGTGGCCGCCGCTTCAGCCTGGGGTGCGGAGTCCGGGGCGCCGGGGGCCAGTTGGGCGCGCAGGTGGGCAGCGAGCGCCGCGGGCGTGGTGTGGTCGAAGAGCAGTGTGGCGGGCAGATTGAGACCGGTGGCGAGGTTGAGCCGGTTGCGGATCTCCACGGCGGTGAGCGAGGTGATGCCCAGCTCGAGGAAGGCGTGGTCGTCCTCCACCAGGTCCGGTGAGTCATGGCCGAGCACGGTGGCGGCATGGGTGCGCACCAGCTCGGTCAGGACCTTGGTCTGCTCCCTGGCCGGGAGCCCGGTCAGCCGCTGTCCGATCGGCTCCACTCCCCCGGCGCCGGTGGCGGAGCCGGTGGCGGCGTTGTGGGCGGCGCGCCGGACCGGGACCCGGACCAGCCCGCGCAGCAGATGGGGGACGCCGAGGGAGGCGGCCTGCACCCGCAGCGCGGCGATGTCGAGCCGCATGGGTACCAGGAGCGGGTGTGCGTCGGTAGTGCTTTCCGGGTGGACGTCAGTGACGTTCTCCGGCTGCCCGCCACCGCTCACGTCGGCGCCCTCACCCGGGCCGGGGTCCCCGGCCCGGGCGGCCCGGACATGCGCTTGCGCCGTCGCCGCGTCAAAGAGCGCCAGGCCCTCCTCGGACGACAGTGCGGTCACTCCCGCCCGGTTGAGCCGTTCGACGTCACTGTCGTCCATGTGCCCCGTCATGGCGCTGCGTTCGGCCCACAGCCCCCAGGCCAGGGAGACCGCCGGCAGCCCCCGCGCCCTGCGCCGCTGCGCCAACGCGTCCAGGAACGCGTTGGCCGCCGCGTAGTTGGCCTGGCCACTGCCACCGAACACGCCCGCCGCCGAGGAGAACAGCACGAACGCGGACAGCGGCAGGTCCTCCGTCAGCTCATGGAGGTTGATGGCGGCATCGGCCTTGGGCCGCAGCACCGTGTCGACGCGCTCCGGAGTCAGCGACCCGATCACCCCGTCGTCGAGGACACCGGCCGCGTGCACCACGCCGGTCAGCGGATGTTCGGCCGGTACGGTGGCCAGCAGCCGCGCCAGCGCCGTGCGGTCGGCCGTGTCGCAGGCGGCCAGGGACACCGAGGCCCCCGACGCGGTCAGCGCGTCCACCAGTTCGGCGGCTCCGGTGGCCTCGCGGCCCCGGCGGCTGGTCAGCAGCAGATGGCGTACGCCGTGCTCGGCCACCAGGTGACGCGCCACCAGGGAGCCCAGTACCCCCGTGGCGCCGGTGATGAGGACCGTTCCCTGCGGGTCCCACAGCGGGGTGGCCGCGGGCTCGCCGTCCCGCTCCCCGGCCGACGTGGACGCGGCCGCGCGGTCCGCGTCCCGCATCCGGGCCGCCGGGACCCGGGTGGCCGGGACCCGGGCGAGCCGTGGCACCAGCACCGCGCCGCCGCGCACCGCCATCTGCGGCTCGTCGCCCGACAGAGCCTGTGGCAGGGCGGCGAACGACGCCTCCTGGTCGTCCAGGTCGACCAGCACGAACCGGTCGGGGTTCTCCGACTGCGCCGACCTCACGAGTCCCCACACCGCGGCGCAGGCGGGATCGGCGAGTGGCTCCCCGGGCCGCACACCGACCGCCCCACGGGTGACCAGCACCAGCCGGGACCGTCCGAACCACTCATCTGCCAGCCACGACTGCACCAGCGCGAGCGCCCGGTGCGCCGCGGAGCGGACCGCCTCGGCGGTCGGAGAGAGGGAGGACACGGAGGCGAACACCAGGTCCGGCGCCGTTCGCCCCGCCTCGATGGCCTCGCCCACAGCGGACAGATCCGCATACGTCTCGGCCAGGGCACCGGCCGTGCCCGCCGACTTCAGCGCCGCCGACAGCCCCGTGTCGCCCTCGGCGAGCACCGCCCAGCGGAGAGCGGAGCCGGACGACGGGGGCACCGCCACGGGTGCCGTCCACTCCAGGCTGAAGAGCGACTCGTGGAAGGCACCGTGCGCCGCGCCGAGTTGGTCCCGGGCAACGGCGCGGGTGACGAGCGAATCCACCGAGACCACCGGGCGCCCCGACTCGTCGAGCGCGGTCAGCGACACCGCGTCCGCCCCGGCCGGTGCCAGCCGCACCCGCAGCGCGGACGCGCCGGTGGCATGCAGCGCCACGCCGCTCCAGGCGAAGGGAAGCCGGACCCGTCCGGTGCCGGACCCCTCGTCCCGGCGGACGTTGCCATCGGGCTCGGGAAGGCGGACGAAACCGCCGAAGGCCATCGCGTGCAACGCCGCGTCCAACAGGGCCGGGTGGAGGCCGAAGCGCTCGGCGTCCTGCCCTGCCTCCTCGGCCAGGCGGACCTCGGCGAAGACCTCCTCGCCCTTGCGCCAGACGGCACGCAGCCCCTGGAAGGACGGCCCGTAGCCCAATCCGGTCCGTGCGAACCGTTCGTAGAGCCCGCCGACGTCCACCGCCTCCGCACCGGCCGGTGGCCATGCCTCGGGCCCGGTGGAGGGATCCGCCATCGCCTCGGTGCCGCCGCTGCCGAGCACACCGGTGGCGTGCTGTGTCCAGGGGCCGTCCTCCGTCTGCGCGTACACACCGACCGAGCGCCGCCCCGCCTCGTCGGGACCGCCGACGGCGACCTGGAGCCGGACCGTGCCCTGCTCGGGCAGCACCAGCGGTGCTCCCAGGGTCAGTTCGTCCACCTGACCGCAGCCGACCGCGTCACCGGCCCGCATCAGCAACTCCACGAAGGCCGTCCCCGGCAGCAGCGTGACATCCGCCACCGCGTGGTCGGCGAGCCAGGGGTGGGTACGGAGCGAGAGCCGACCGGTGAGCAGGAAACCGTCCGAGCCGGGCAGCGGCACGGCGGCCCCCAGCAACGGGTGCTCTGCCGAGTCCAGCCCCACCGATGCCACGTCACCGGCGGCATCGATGGCCTCGGACTCCAGCCAGAAGTGGGTGCGCTGGAAGGCATACGTCGGCAGATCGACGCGCTTCGCGCCCGTTCCCGCGAAGAGCCGTGCCCAGTCGACGGACGCGCCGCCCACGTACGCCTCGGCCACGGAGGCCATGAAACGCTCCAGACCACCTTCGTCGCGGCGCAGCGAACCGACCGCGGTGACACGGGTGCCGTGGTCCTCGGCCGTCTGCTCCACACCCATCGTCAGGACGGGATGGGCACTGGTCTCGATGAACACCTGGAAGCCATCCGCCAGCAGGACGCGTACGGCCTCGTCGAAACGGACCGTCTGGCGCAGATTGCGGTACCAGTACCCCGCGTCCAGCCCCGTGGTGTCCAGCACACCCGCGGTGACCGTCGAATAGAACGGCACCGACGAGGGCCGGGGAGCGATATCCGCCAGGTCCCGCAGCAGCTCGTCCTCGATGTCCTCTACATGGGCGCAGTGGGAGGCGTAGTCCACGGGGATACGGCGTGCCCTGATCTCGTCCGCCTCGCATGCCGCCAGCAGCTCGTCCAGCGCGTCGGCGTCGCCGGAGACCACGACCGCCGAGGGCCCGTTCACCGCCGCCACCGACAACCGCTCACCCCAACGGCCCAACCGCTCCCGCACGGCCTCCACCGGCAGCGACACCGACACCATGCCGCCCAGCCCCGACAACGCCCGCAGCGCCTTGCTCCGCAACGCCACCACGCGTGCCGCTTCCTCCAACGACAACGCACCCGCCACACACGCCGCCGCAATCTCACCCTGCGAGTGACCAATGACGGCCGCGGGCTCGATCCCGTACGAACGCCACAGCTCCGCCAACGACACCATCACCGCCCACAACACCGGCTGCACCACATCAACCCGCTCCAAGGCCACGGGGTCGCTGAGCACGTCCACCAACGACCACTCCACAAACGGCCCCAACGCCGCCGCACACTCCCCCAACCGCTCCGCGAACACCGGAGACGACTCCAACAACCCCTCAGCCATCCCCACCCACTGCGCCCCCTGACCAGGGAAGACAAAGGCCGCACGGGCGTCGGAGCCGACCACGGACCCGCGCACCACGCTTGATACCTCGCGGCCCTCGGCCAGCGCGGTCAGGCCGCTGACGAGCGCGGTGCGGTCACCGCCCAACACCACCGCCCGACGCTCGAACGCCGCCCGCGTGGTGACCAGCGACAGACCGATGTCCGCCACCGCCGGGCCGGTCTCCCCGGCCACGAGCGAGAGGAGTTGCCCGGCCTGCTCACGCACACCGGCATCGAACTTCGCCGACAGCACCCACGACACCACAGCGGGCGCCAACTCTCCTTCCGGTTCAGAGTTTTCGCCCTCAGTCGACGACGCCTGCTCGAGGATGATGTGCGCATTCGTGCCGCTGAGGCCGAAGGAGGAGACGCCCGCCCGGCGTGGGCGGCCAGTCTCGGGCCAGGGCCTGGCCTCGGTGAGGAGCTCGACGGCTCCGGCCGTCCAGTCGATGTGCGTCGACGGTTCGTCGACGCCCAGCGTCTGGGGCAGCAGACCATGCCGCATGGCGAGCACCATCTTCATGATGCCCGCGACACCGGCCGCGGCCTGGGTGTGTCCGATGTTGGACTTGATCGAGCCGAGCCACAGGGGCTGGTCGTCGGCGCGTTCCCGGCCGTACGTGGCCAGCAGCGCCTGCGCCTCGATCGGATCGCCCAGCGTCGTCCCCGTACCGTGTGCCTCGACCGCGTCCACCTCGGCGGCCGACAGTCGCGCGTTCGCCAGCGCCGCCCGGATCACCCGCTGCTGCGAGGGGCCGTTGGGCGCGGTGAGCCCGTTGCTGGCACCGTCCTGGTTGACGGCGGAGCCACGTACCACCGCCAGCACCGGGTGACCGTTGCGCCGCGCGTCCGACAGCCGTTCCAGCAACAGCATGCCGACGCCCTCGCCCCAGCCCGTGCCATCGGCGGCCGCCGCGAACGGCTTGCACCTTCCGTCCGGCGCCAGTCCGCGCTGGCGGCTGAACTCCACGAAGGTGGCGGGGGTGGACATCACCGCCACTCCGCCCGCCAGCGCGAGCGAGCACTCGCCCTGCCGCAGCGCTTGCGCGGCCAGGTGCAGTGCCACCAGCGACGACGAACACGCGGTGTCGATGGTCACGGCCGGACCCTCGAGACCGAAGGTGTAGGCGACCCGCCCCGATGCGATGCTTCCGGACCCACCCGTGGCGAGGTAGCCCTCGGCGCCCTCGGGGACGCTCCGGAGCTGCGATCCGTAGTCGTGGTACATCAGCCCCGCGAAGACACCGGTCGCGCTGCCCCGAAGGGTCGTCGCGTCGATCCCGGCCCGCTCGAACGCCTCCCATGACGTCTCCAGCAGCAGCCGCTGCTGCGGATCCATCGCCAACGCCTCACGCGGCGAGATCCCGAAGAACGCCGGGTCGAACTCGCCCGCGGTGTGCAGGAAGCCGCCCTCCCGCGCATAGCTCTTGCCGTCCGCCGTCGGGTCGGGATCGTACAGCCCCACCACATCCCAGCCACGGTTGACCGGGAAGCCGGAAATGGCGTCGTCACCCGCCGCGAGCAGGCGCCACAGGTCTTCCGGGGACCGGGCGCCGCCGGGGAATCGGCAGGCCATGCCGACGATCGCCACCAGGTCGTCACCGGTGTCCGCCTTGCCGGTGGGCAGGGCGGGGTGGACGGGGCGTACGCCGTCGTCCCCGTCGGTCAGCTCCTGGTGGAGATGGCGGGCCAGGGCGATGGGGTTCGGATAGTCGAACACCAGCGTGGCCGTGAGGCGCAGTCCGGTGGCCGTGCCCAGGCGATTGCGCAGCTCCACCGCCGTCAGCGAGTCGAAGCCGAAGTCCTTGAAGGCGCGGCCCGGCTCCACCGCGGCCGCCCCACCGTGTCCGAGCACCGTGGCCACGCAGCGCCGCACCAGGTCCAGTACCAGGCGTTCGCCGTCCTCCTCCGACGACGCCGCGGCGAGCCGTTCCCGCAGCTCGGCCGCGGCCCCGGTGCCCTCCGCCGCGGCCCGGCGCGCCATCGGACGCACCAACTCCCGCATGATGTGCGGCACTTCACCGTCGGCGCCACGCGCCTTGGCCGGGTCAAGCCGCATCGGGATGACCACGGGCAGTTCCCCGGCACATCCCGCGTCGAACAGGGCCAGGCCCTCCTCGGGCGACAGACCGTCCACTCCGGCCCGGCCCATGCGGCGCAGATCCGCCTCGGCCAGCCCGCCGGCCATTCCGTCGCGCTCGTCCCACAAACCCCAGGCGAGGGACAGGCCCGGCAGCCCCGAGGTCCGGCGGTGCCGTATCAGGGCGTCGAGGAAGGCGTTGGCGGCCGCGTAGTTGGCCTGTCCGGCCGTGCCGAAGGTCCCGGCCGCCGAGGAGAACACGACGAACGCCGACAGGTCCACGGCCTCGGTCAGCTCGTGCAGCGTGATGGCCGCGTCCATCTTCGGGCGCAGCACCGCGTCCACGCGCTCCGGTGTCAGCGACGCGATGACGCCGTCGTCGAGCACCCCGGCCGTGTGGACCACTCCGCGCAGCGGATGTGCTTCGGAGACACCCTTCACGGCGGCGATCAGCGAGTCCCGGTCGGCCACGTCGCAGGCGGCCCAGCTGACCGACGCGCCCGCCGCCACCAGGTCGTCCTCCAACGCGCGGGCGCCGGGGGCGTCCGCGCCGCGACGGCTCACCAGCAGCAGATGGCGTACGCCGCGCTCGGCCACAAGGTGGCGGGCGACCAGCCCGCCCAGCGTGCCGGTGGCGCCGGTCACCAGGACCGTGCCTTCTGCGTCCCACACCACCGAGCGCACCGTCGAGCGCGTCGCGGCTTCGGCTGAGCTCGAGGTGGTCTCAGTGGGCCGCACTCGGCCCAGGCGCGGGGCCAACAGCCGTCCTCCGCGCACGGCCACCTGGGGTTCGCCACTCGCCACGGCTGCGGACAGCAGGGAGAGGACCTCGGGGGTCAGTGGCCGACGCCCGGGCTCGTGCTCCGGTTCCCGGTCCCCACCGTCCAGGTCGACCAGGACGAACCGATCCGGGTGCTCGGTCTGCGCGGTCCGCACCAGACCCCATACGGCGGCCGCCGCGAGATCCACCACGGCCTTGTCGTTCTGGCCACCCTCGTCGCCCTCGACGGTCACCGCGCCATGTGTGGCGATCACCAGCCGCGATCCGGCGAACCGCTCCTCGGCCAGCCATCCCCGCACCAGCTCCAGCGCCCGGTGGATCACGTCCCGTATCGCGTCGCCGTCAGTGGTGGGCACGGGCGGGGGCACGCACACCACCGCCGGAGGCACGGCCCCTTCGGCGCCGATCGTCTCACCGAATGCCGCTATGTCGTGCCAGTCGACGCCGTCCAGCGGCGTCACATCGGCCACGGCGCTCTCCACCGGCGCCTCGGTGCCCGGCAGAAGGCTCCAGTTCAGCTGGAAGAGGGACCGGTGCACCGCACCGCGCGCAGCGTTGACCTGCTCGGGGGAGACTGGGCGCGTCGCCAGCGAGTCCACCGTGGCCACCGGCGCACCGGTTCCATCCATCACCTCCATCGACAGCGCCATGCCATCGGGGCCGGTGGGGGTGAGGCGTACGCGCAGCATGGCGGCGCCCGCCGCGTACACGGACACCCCATTCCATGAGAACGGCAGCCGGATCTCCTCCGACGCGGCGGTGGCGGCAGCGCCCACAGCGTGCAGGGCGGCGTCCAGCAAGGCCGGGTGGAGGCCGAAGCGGCGCGGGTCCTGCTCCGCCTCGTCGTCCAGCGCGACCTCGGCGAACACCTCGGTCCCGCGCCGCCACACGCCACGCAGCCCCTGGAACACCGGCCCGTACCGCAGTCCTGTTTCGGCAAGCCGCTCGTAGTGCCCGTCCAGCGCCACGGGTTCGGCATCCCGCGGCGGCCATACGGAGTCGGAGAGCGCGGTGCGGGCGGAGGTGGACGGCTCGGGCGCGACGCTGCCCGTCGCATGCCGAAGCCACGGCCCTTCCGCGCCGTCCTCGCGTGAGTGCACGGTCAGCGCCCGGCGCCCCGAGTCGTCGGCGTCGGAAACCGTCACCCGCATCTGTACGCCACCGTGTTCGGGCAGGACCAGCGGTGCCTCGAGCGTCAACTCCTCCAACCGGGCGCATCCGACGCGGTCGCCCGCGTGCAGCGCCAACTCGACGAATGCCGTCCCCGGCAGCATCACCGCGCCCAGCACCTCATGGTCGGCCAGCCAGGGGTGCGTACGCGCGGACAGCCGGCCGGTGAACAGACATCCGTCGGAGTCGGGCAGTGTCACCGCGGCGCCGAGCAGCGGATGCTCCGCGGAACCGAGCCCCGCCGAGGCCACATCCGCCGTGGTCGCGGCCGACTCCAGCCAGTACCGCTCCCGCTGGAAGGCATACGTGGGCAGCTCGACGGTCCGGGGGCGTGCCGGTGCAAGCAAGGCCGCCCAGTCCACGAAGCGACCCCGGACATGGATATGAGCCAGCGCTTCGAGCAGCGAGGCGGCCTCATCACGACCGGTGCGCAGGGCCGGGGCGAAGGTGGCGTCGGGAGCGCACTCCTGGCCCATCCCGGACAGGACACCGTCCGGGCCCAGCTCCAGATGGGTCGTGGCGCCCTGGTCCACCAGGCTCTTCACCCCATCAGCGAAGCGCACGGTCTCGCGGACGTGGCGTACCCAGTACTCGGCGGAGCACAGCGCCTCGGCGTCCGCGATCAGGCCCGTCACGTTGGACACGACGGGGATGCGCGGAGGCGCGTACGACAGCCCCTCGGCCACCAGGCGGAACTCGGCCAGCATCGGCTCCATCAGGGGCGAATGGAACGCATGCGAGACGCGCAGCCGCTTGGTCTTGACCCCCTGAGCCGCAAACTGCCCGGCGACCTCCGTCACCGCCTCCTCCGCCCCGGAAATCACGGTCGAGTACGGACCGTTGACCGCCGCCACACTCACCTCGGCTTCGCGACCGGCCAGGAGCGGCAGTACGTCGGCCTCGGCAGCCTGCACCGACACCATGACGCCACCCGACGGCAGCGCCTGCATCAACCGCCCACGAGCCGCCACCAACACACACACGTCCGCAAGCGACAACACACCCGCCACATGCGCCGCCACCAACTCACCAATCGAATGCCCGGCCACGAAGTCCGGCCGCACGCCCCACGACTCCACCAGCCGGAACAGCGCCACCTCCACCGCAAACAACCCACACTGGGTATACGCGGTCTCATCCAACCCCGCCACATCCCCACGGATCACCTCCCGCAGCGGACGCTCCAACACCCCGTCGAACTGCCCACACACCTCATCGAAGGCATCGGCAAACACCGGAAACGCCTCATACAGCCCCTGGCCCATCCCGACCCGCTGACTACCCTGACCCGAGAACAACACCGCCAACTTGCCCGGCACCACCAAGCCCTGGACCACACCCGGCGCCGGGTCACCAATCGACAGCGCCTCCAAGCCATCGACAAGACCAGCCCGATCACCGGCCAGCACCACGGCACGATGCTCAAACGCACTACGCGTCGTCGTCAACGACAGCGCCACATCCACGAGCGGCAGCTCCGACCGCTCCCCCGCGAACGACGCCAGCCGACTCGCCTGCGCCCGCAGCGCGGGTTCGGACCGTCCCGAGACCGCCCACGGCACCACCGAGGACGTCAACACCCTTGGTTGGTTGGGGGGTTCGGTATCGGGCGACACCGTCGGCGCCTGCTCCAGGATGACGTGTGCGTTGGTGCCGCTGATGCCGAACGACGACACACCCGCACGCCTCGCACGGCCCGTCTCCGGCCACTCCACCGCGTCCGTCAACAACTCCACCGCACCCGCCGACCAATCCACATGCGGCGACGGCTCATCGACATGCAGCGTCTTCGGCAGTACACCGTGCCGCATCGCGAGGACCATCTTCATGACGCCTGCGACACCGGCAGCCGCCTGCGCATGACCGATGTTCGACTTGATCGCGCCCAGCCACAGCGGCCGCTCCTCCGCGCCACGCTCCTGCCCGTACGTCGCCAGCAACGCCTGCGCCTCAATCGGGTCACCAAGCCTGGTACCCGTACCGTGCGCCTCCACCGCGTCCACCTCGGCGGCCGACAGCCGAGCACTCTCCAACGCCGCCCGGATCACCCGCTGCTGCGACGGACCATTCGGTGCCGACAGCCCATTGCTCGCACCGTCCTGATTCACCGCAGAACCACGCACCACCGCGAGCACCCGGTGGCCGTTTCGCCGCGCATCCGACAGCCGTTCCAGGAGCAGTACTCCCGCGCCCTCGGAGAACCCGGTGCCGTCCGCCGCTCCCGCGAAGGCCCTGCACCGCCCGTCCGCCGACAGCCCGCGCTGCCAGCTGAACTCCACGAACAGCCCCGGTGTCGACATCACCGTCACGCCACCCGCGAGCGCGAGTGAGCACTCACCCCGCCGCAGTGCCTGCGTCGCCAGGTGCAACGCCACCAGCGACGAGGAACAAGCGGTGTCCACCGTGACCGCCGGGCCCTCGAAACCAAAGGTGTAGGAGACCCGGCCCGAGACGATGCTGCCCGCGCTGGGGGCACCGGGGCCACCGCCCGGGCCCTGCAACAGCCCGTAGTCGTGGTGCATCACACCGGCGAAGACCCCGGTCTGGCTGCCGCGCAGGGTCGTCGGGTCGATCCCGGCCCGCTCCAGCGCCTCCCACGACGTTTCCAGCAGCAGCCGCTGCTGCGGATCCATCGCCAGCGCCTCACGCGGCGAGATCCCGAAGAACGCCGGATCGAAGTCGCCCGCGTCATAGAGGAAGCCGCCCTCGCGGGCATAGCTCTTCCCCGCGGCGTCCGGGTCCGGGTCATACAGCCCCTCCACATCCCAGCCGCGGTCGTCCGGGAAGGCGGAGATGGCGTCCGTACCGCGCTCCAGGAGCTGCCACAGCTGCTCCGGCGTCCGCACCCCACCGGGGAAACGGCAGCTCATCGCCACGATCGCGATGGGCTCGTCATGAGTGGCGAGCGCGCCCGTACCGGCGGCGCCGGAGGGGGAGACCGACAGGGTGGCGCCCTGGTACGCCTCGGCCAGCTCGGAGCGCAGCTGGCGGGCGATCACCACGGGAGTGGGGTAGTCGAAGACGAGGGTGGCGGGCAAGCGCAGCCCGGTGGCCGTGTTCAGCCGGTTGCGCAGCTCCACGGCGGTCAGCGAGTCGAACCCGAGCTCCTTGAACGCGCGCCCCACCTCGATCGAGTCAGCCCCCGCGTGTCCAAGCACCTCGGCGACGTGGGTGCACACCAGGTTCAGCAGGACTTCGTGCTGTTCGTCCGCCGACAGGGGCGCAAGCCGCCGCCACAGTTCCGACTCGTCCGCGCCATCGCCCGACGGCCGCACGGTACGGCGTGCGGGAACGGACAGCAGATCGCGGAGCAGGGCGGGCATGGCACCGGACGCCGCCTGGGCACGGAGCGCCGGGAGGTCCAGGCGTATGGGCAACAGGACGGGCTGCGCCATGGTCCCGGAAACGTCGAACAGTTCAAGGCCCTCTTCCGACGTCAGCGGGTCGATGCCGCCGCGCCGCATGCGCCGTACGTCCTCGTCGGCCAGGTGACCCGTCATTCCACTGCGCTCGGCCCAGAACCCCCAGGCCAGCGAGACGGCGGGCAGGCCGAGCGCGCGTCGGTGGGCCGCCAGGGCATCGACGTAAGCGTTCGCCGCGGCGTAGTTGCCCTGCCCGGCGCCGCCGAACGTGCCGGCCGCGGAGGAGAACACCACGAAGGCCGCCAGGTCCATGTCGCGGGTCAGCTCATGCAGGTGGAAGGCGGCATCGGCCTTGGGGCGGAGCACCGTGTCGACACGCTCGGGAGTCAGGGTTTCGATGACGCCGTCGTCCAGCACACCGGCCGCATGCACCACACCACGCAACGGACGGTCCGCCGGAATACGCGCCAGCACGCCCGCCAGCGCCTCACGGTCGGCGACATCGCAGGCCACCACGGCCACCGACGCGCCCAGCCCCACCAGCTCGGCCTCCAACTCCACCGCACCAGCGGCCTCCCGACCCCGCCGAGAGAGCAACACCAAATGCCGCACCCCACGCTCGGCCACCAAATGCCGCGCCACCAAACCACCCAGCGTGCCAGTGGCACCGGTCACCAACACCGTGCCCTCGGGATCCCACACAAAGCCCGATCCCACTTCCTCAGCGGAAGCGGAAGCCGCAGGAGCAACGGCACGCGCCAGCCGAGGCACCAGGACCTTCCCGGAACGGACGGCCACCTGAGGCTCCGCACACGACAGCACCGCCTGAAGCACACCGGACGACACCGATACGTCATCCACATCCACCAGAACGAACCGGTCCGGATGCTCAGCCTGCGCCGACCGCACCAAACCCCATACCGCGGCCGCCGCCACATCCGGCACATCCTCACCCGACACGGCCGCCACCGCACCCCGCGTCACCACCACCAACCGCGAACCGGCAAACCGCTCCTCACCCAACCACTCCCGCACCACGCGCAGGGCACGATGGGCCATCCTCCGTGCCTCGGCCGGGTCGCCGGCGCGGGCTCCGGCGTCGGCCTCGAAGGAGACCAGAACGGTGTCGGGAGCGGCCGCACCGTCATTCATGGCCTGGCTCAGCTCCGCCAGTTCCGGATACGTGGTGTCATCCGCCCCGCTCAAGGCGTCAAGGTGCGGCGCCACGCTCCCGAGCAACGCCCACCGGCCCGTGGTCGCGGGGGCTTCATCCTGGGCGGGAACCTCACGCCATGTGGGGTGGAACAGCGCGTCATGTGTCACGTTCCGCGTTGCCCGGAGCTGCTCAGGGGTCACCGTACGGGTCACCAGCGACGCCACCGAGGCCACCGGCGCCCCGGTGGTGTCGGCGACGAGGAGCGAGACCGCATCCGGTCCGGCGGGAGCGAGCCGTACACGGAGGGTGTCCGCGCCCGTCGCGTACAGGGAGACACCGCTCCAAATGAACGGAAGTCCGGGGCCCGGGCGAGAGGAGCCCTCTTCCGAGTCGTCCCCTCCCAATGCCGCGGTGTGCAGTGCGGCGTCGAGGAGAGCCGGATGCAGACCGAAACGGCCCGCTTCCGCCCGCTGCTCCTCCCCGAGCGCCACCTCCGCGAACACCTCATCACCACGACGCCACGCAGCCCGCACCCCCTGAAACACCGGCCCATACTCCAAACCCACACCAGCCAACCGCTCATACACACCACCCACATCCACCGCCACCGCACCAACAGGCGGCCACACACCCAACCCCTCCCCCACCACCGGAACATCAGCCGACAACACCCCCGACGCATGCCGCGTCCACACCCCCTCACCCTCCACCTGCGAAAACACACCCACCACACGCCGACCCACCCCATCCGGCGCACCCACCGACAACTGCACCCGCACCCCACCACACTCAGGCACCACCAACGGCGCCTCCAACGTCAACTCCTCCAACCACCCACACCCCACCCCATCACCCGCACGCAACACCAACTCCACCAACGCCGCCCCCGGCACCACCACCACACCCCACACCACATGATCAGCCAGCCAACCATGCGAAACCAACGACAACCGCCCCGTCAACAACACCCCATCCACACCCGCCAACCCCACCACCGCACCCAACAACGGATGATCAGCCGAACCCAAACCAAGCCCAGCTGCCGCACCCTCGCTGACGGCCACACCCGCGGACTCCAGCCAGTACCGCTCCCGCTGGAAGGCATACGTGGGCAGCTCAACGCGACGCGCACCCGTCCCCGCGAACATCCGAGCCCAGTCGACAGCGGCACCACCCACATACGCCTCGGCCACGGAAGTCAGGAAGCGATCCAGACCGCCTTCGTCACGGCGCAGCGAACCGACCGCGGTGACACGAGTACCGTGGTCCTCGGCCGTCTGCTCCACACCCATCGTCAGCACCGGATGGGCACTGGCCTCGACGAACACCTGGAAACCGTCGGCCAGCAACGCGCGCACGGCCTCGTCAAAGCGCACGGTCTGGCGCAGATTGCGGTACCAGTACCCGGCATCCAGCCCCGTGGTGTCCAACACTCCACCGGTCACCGTCGAATAGAACGGCACCGACGACGACCGAGGGCTGATCCCCGCCAGAGCCTGCCGAAGCTCGCCCTCGATCGCCTCCACATGAGCGCAATGCGAGGCGTAATCCACCGGAACACGCCGCGCCCGGACCCCCTCGCCCTCACACACGGCCAGCAACTCCTCCAACGCATCCGCATCACCGGAGACCACAACCGCCGACGGCCCATTCACCGCCGCCACCGACAACCGCTCACCCCACCGACCCAACCGCTCCCGCACCGAGTCCACCGGCAACGACACCGACACCATCCCGCCCAGCCCCGACAACGCCCGCAACGCCTTACTCCGCAACGCCACCACCCGCGCCGCATCCTCCAACGACAACGCACCCGCCACACACGCCGCCGCAATCTCACCCTGCGAATGACCAATAACCGCCGCCGGCTCCACACCATACGAACGCCACAACTCCGCCAACGACACCATCACCGCCCACAACACCGGCTGCACCACATCAACCCGCCCCAACGCCACCGCATCACCCAACACATCCACCAACGACCACTCCACAAACGGCCCCAACGCCGCCGCACACTCACCCAACCGCTCCGCAAACACCGGAGACGACCCCAACAACCCCACCGCCATCCCCACCCACTGCCACCCCTGACCAGGGAAGACCAACACCGCACGACCATCACCACCCACCACCACACCCCGCACCAACCCCGGAGCACCACCACCCTCAACCACCGCACCCAAACCCTCAGTCAAAGCCCCACGGTCCGACCCCAACACCACCGCACGATGCTCAAACGCACTACGCGTCGTCGCCAGAGAGAACCCGGCATCAATGAGGGTCATCTCCGGCCGCGCGTCCAGGTGGGCGAGCAGCCCTTCGGCCTGGGCACGCAGCGCGCTCTCGGACTTCCCCGAGACCAGCCACGGCACGATGCCGGATGGCAGTTGCCCTGTCTCCTCCGGCGCTTCGCCCTCCGGGTCGGCCGGAGGCTCCTGCTCCAGGATGATGTGTGCGTTGGTGCCGCTGATCCCGAAGGACGAGACGCCCGCCCGGCGGGGCTCGTCGCCCTCCGGCCACGGCGTGGCCTCGGTGAGCAGCCTGACCCCGCCCGCCGACCAGTCCACATGCGGCGACGGCTCGTCGACATGCAGGGTCCGCGGCAGCAGCCCGTGCCGCATCGCCTGCACCATCTTGATGACGCCGGCCACGCCCGCCGCCGCCTGCGTATGGCCGATGTTGGACTTGATCGAGCCGAGCCACAGCGGCCGCTCCTCGGGCCGGTCCTGCCCGTACGTGGCCAGCAGCGCCTGCGCCTCGATCGGGTCACCCAGCGTCGTACCCGTGCCATGCGCCTCGACGGCGTCCACCTGCTTGGCGGAGAGTTTCGCGTCGGCCAGGGCCTGGCGGATCACCCGCTGCTGGGACGGGCCGTTGGGGGCCGTAAGGCCGTTGCTCGCACCGTCCTGATTGATGGCGGAGCCGCGTACCACCGCCAGCACCGGGTGGCCGTTGCGGCGCGCGTCCGACAGCCGCTCCAGCAGCAGCATGCCCACACCCTCGCCCCAGCCCGTACCGTCCGCGGCCGCCGCGAACGGCTTGCACCGGCCGTCAGCCGCCAGACCCCGCTGACGGCTGAACTCCACGAAGGTTCCGGGGGTGGACATCACCGTGACACCGCCCGCGAGGGCGAGTGTGCACTCCTGTCGCCGGAGGGCCTGACCGGCCCAGTGCAGCGCCACCAGGGACGAGGAGCACGCCGTGTCAACAGTGACCGCCGGGCCCTCGAGGCCCAGGGTGTAGGCCACCCGACCGGAGGCGATACTGCCCGCGGTGCCATTGCCCAGATAGCCCTCCACACCTGCGGGCAGGGAGGTCAGACCGGTGCCGTAGTCGTGATACATCACACCGGTGAAGACACCGGTCTTGCTTCCCCGCACCGACTCCGGGTCGATACCGGCCCGCTCGAACGCCTCCCAAGCCGTCTCCAGCAGCAGCCGCTGCTGGGGGTCGGTGGCGAGCGCCTCGCGTGGGGACATCCCGAAGAACGCCGGGTCGAATTCACCGGCGCCGTGCAGGAATCCGCCCTCACGCGCATAGCTCTTGCCGACCGCGCCCGGGTCGGGGTCGTACAGCCCCTCCACGTCCCAGCCGCGGTCCTCGGGGAAGCCCGAGATGGCGTCCTCACCGGCGGCCACCGACCGCCACAGCTCCTCGGGCGAGCGCAGCCCGCCCGGGTAGCGGCAGCTCATCGCCACGATCGCGATCGGCTCGTGGTCCGCGGATTCCGCTTCCTGGAGGCGCTGACGCGTCTGGTGGAGTTCGGCAATGACTCGCTTGAGGTAATCCCGGAGTTTGTCTTCGTTGCTCATCGCGCTTTCCCAATCACAAGGCTGTCGGCAGATTGCGGAGGGGTATTGCCTCAGATTGCTTCAGAGAATTCCGAGATCCTCGTCCACCATCTTGAAGAGTTCGCCATCCGTCGCCGATTCGAGTTGGTCGACGAGAGCAGCGCTGCTGCTCGGGGCTTCCTGTGCGTCGCCGTACTTTGCCAAGAGCTCCCGCAGGCGTGAGACCACATCCGTGCGGCCGATCTCCTCCCAGGTCATCGCCGACAGACCGGCTTCGAGCTGATCGAGTCCCACGGATACGGGCACCGAGGTGGCGGCGGATCCGGCGTCCCGCGTCAGCTCGTGGTGAAGGTGCTGGGCCAGGGCGGTCGGGGTCGGGTGGTCGAAGACCAGCGTCGCGGTCAGACGCAGTCCGGTCACCGTGCCGAGCCGGTTGCGCAATTCCACCGCCGTCAGCGAATCGAAGCCGAAGTCCTTGAACGCGCGGCCCGGTTCCACGGTTTCCGGACCGCCGTGGCCCAGCACCGCGGCGACATTGCGCCGTACCGTGTCCAGCACCAAGCGTTCGCCTTCCGCATACGAGGCTCCGGCCAGGCGTGCCGGCAATGCCTCCGCCGCCCCGGCTGCTCCGGTGGAATCCACGTCCACCCGGCGAGCGGGCAGGCGCACCAACTCGCGCATCACATGCGGTACTTCCGCGCGCCCGTCGTGTGCGGCGGACCTCCAGACCGCCGTGTTCAGCCGTGCGGCGGCGATGACCGGGTGGCCATCGCTCGCACAGGCGGCGTCGAACAGTGCGAGCCCCTCGGCCGACGACAGGGCGGAGATGCCGACCTGGTCCATCCGCCGCCTGTCCACCTCGGCCAGCCCCTCGGTCATCCCGCTGCGTTCCTCCCACAGGCCCCAGGCCAGCGACAGGCCGGGGAGGCCGTGTGCCCGGCGCTGTGAGACCAGCGCGTCGAGGAAGGCGTTGGCGGCGGCGTAGTTGCCCTGTCCGGCGGCCCCGAACATGCCCGCCACCGAGGAGAAGACCACAAACGCCGAGAGGTCGAGCCCGGCCGTCAGCTCATGCAGGGCGAGTGCCACCTCCGCCTTCGGTCGCAGCACGGTGTCCAGCCGCTCCGGCGTCAGCGACGCGATCACACCGTCGTCCAGCACGGCGGCGGCATGGACGACACCCTTGAGCGGATGCGCGGCGGGGATGTCCGACAACACCGCGTCAAGGGCGTCCCGGTCGGTCACATCACAGGCTGCCCAGGTCACCGACGCCCCGGCCGAGGCGAGATCATCGGCCAGCTCCGCCGCGCCATCGGCCGTCGAGCCCCTGCGGCTGAGCAGCACCAGATGCCGCACACCATGGTCGGCCACCAGATGCCGTGCGAGCAGACCGCCCAGGGTGCCGGCGGCCCCGGTGATGAGGACCGTGCCCTCGGGATCCCATGTCGCCGAAGCGCGCTGTTCCGCCGCCCCCTCGGCTCGGACCAGCCTCGCCGACAGTACGCGCCCATCTCGTACGGCCAACTGCGGCTCGCCCGAGGCGAGGGCGGCGGCCAGCGGAACGGAGCCGAGCTCCACGGGTACGTCCGCGTCGAGGAGGAGCAGCCGGCCCGGGTGTTCGGCCTGCGCGGACCGCACCAGACCCCATACAGCCGCCCCTGCCAGGTCCTCCACGCCCTCGGTGGGGGTGGTGGCCACGGCGCCGCACGTGGTGATGACCAGGCGGGAGTCGGCGAACCGCTCCTCGGCCAACCACTCTTGCACCCGCTCCAGCGCCTGATGCGCCGCGCCACGCAGACCCTGGTGGGCGTCGCCACCGGTGCCGTTCGCCGAGGCCAGCAGCACCCACTCCGGCAGGGGTTCGCCCTCGGCGCCGGACCGGGCAAGGGCCCCCAGATCAGGGTGCGTTCGCACCTGCCAGCCCGCCGACCGCAACGCCATGGCCGGCGCGCTGTCCTCTTCACCGATCACCGCACAGCGGGCGGTGGACGGCGCGTCGGCAGGGAGCGGCATGGCGTTCCAGCGCAGTCGGTACAGCGACTCGTGGGAGGTGCCGCGCGCGGCGTTGATCTGCTCGGCGGAGACCGGGCGTGTCACCAGCTCGGCCACCGAGGCCATCAACCGGCCCGTCTCATCGGCCACTGCGAGCGACAGACCGTCGGTCCCGGCCGCCGCCAGTCGTACGCGGACCGTGGTCGCGCCGGTGATGGGCACCGACACCCCGTTCCAGGCGAACGGCAAGCGGACCTGCTCCGCGTCCGAGGCCACCAGACCGCCGGGCCCCGCCATATGAAGAGCGGCGTCGAGCAACGCCGGGTGCACACGGAAGCGCGCGGCGTCCGACCACTGTTCCTCGGCCAGTGTCACCTCGGCGAACACCTCGCGGAACGCCTCGCCTTCGCGCCGCCAGGCGGCCCGCACGCCCTGGAACGCCGGCCCGTACGCGAGCCCGCCCAGCGCGAAGCACTCGTACATGCCGCTGATGTCGATCGCCTCGGCATCCGCGGGCGGCCACACGCTCAGCTCGGCCGAGATCTCCGCCTCCGGCACCTCGGCCCGGGTCAGGAGGACGCCGGTGGCGTGGCGTGTCCAGGGTCCGTCCTCATCAGCGGATTCCTGTCGGGAGTAGATCGTGATGGGTCGGCGGCCGTCGTCATCGGCTCCGGCCACCATCACCTGGAGCTGGATCGCACCGCGTTCGGGAAGGACCAGCGGCGCTTCCAGCACCAGGTCGTCCACCTGGTCACATCCGAAGCGGCCACCGGCATGCAGCGCCAGATCCACGAAGGCCGTCCCCGGCACCACCACCGAGCCCAGCACGGCGTGGTCGGCCAACCAGGGGTGCGTACGCGCGGACAGCCGGCCGGTGAACAGGCACCCGTCGGAGTCGGGCAGCCTCACGGCGGCACCGAGCAGGGGGTGTTCCTCGGACCGGAGCCCTGCCGAGGCCACGTTGCCCGCCGCTCCATCGGCCTCGAGCCAGTACCGTTTCCGCTGGAAGGCGTAGGTCGGCAGCTCCACGTGGCGTACGGGCATCGGTGCGAGCAACGCCGTCCAGTCCACCGGGACACCACGGACGAAGATCCGAGCCAATGCCTCCTGGAGCGTGGCGCTCTCGCCTCGGCCGCTGCGCAGGGCGGAGGCAAACTCGACGTCCGGCGCGCACTCCTGTCCCATCCCGGACAGCACCCCGTCCGGCCCCAGCTCCAGGGAAGTCGTCACACCCGCCTCCGCGAGGGCCGCCATGCCGTCGGCGAAGCGCACGGTCTCGCGGACGTGCCGCACCCAGTACTCGGCGGAGCACAGCGCCTCGGCGTCCGCGATCAGGCCCGTCACGTTCGACACGACGGGGATGCGCGGAGGCGCGTACGACAGCCCCTCGGCCACCAGGCGGAACTCGGCCAGCATCGGCTCCATCAGGGGCGAATGGAACCCATGCGAGACGCGAAGCCGCTTGGTCTTGACCCCCTGAGCGTCGAACCGCCCGGCGACCTCCGTCACCGCCTCCTCCGCCCCGGAAATCACGGTCGAGTACGGACCGTTGACCGCGGCTACGCTCACCTCGGCTTCGCGACCGGCCAACAGCGGCAGTACGTCGGCCTCGGCAGCCTGCACCGACACCATGACGCCACCCGGCGGCAGCGCCTGCATCAACCGCCCACGAGCCGCCACCAACACACACACGTCCGCAAGCGACAACACACCCGCCACATGCGCCGCCACCAACTCACCAATCGAATGCCCGGCCACGAAGTCCGGCCGCACGCCCCACGACTCCACCAGCCGGAACAGCGCCACCTCCACCGCAAACAACCCACACTGGGTATACGCGGTCTCATCCAACCCCGCCACATCCCCACGGATCACCTCCCGCAGCGGACGCTCCAACACTCCGTCGAACTGCCCACACACCTCATCGAAGGCATCGGCGAACACCGGAAACGCCTCGCACAGCTCCAGCCCCATCCCTACCCGCTGACTGCCCTGACCCGAGAACAGCACCGCCAGCTTCCCCGGCCCCGCCGAACCCCGCACCACACCGGGCGCCGGTACGTCATCCACCAGCGCTTCCAGCCCGGCCACGAAGCCCTGACGGTCATCGGCCAGCACCACCGCACGGTGCTCGAACACCGAGCGCCTGGTCACCAGCGACGAGGCCACATCCGCGACCGATGCCTCGGCGTCCAGCTCTCCACGCACCGCCGACAGCAACCGCTCCACCTGCGCCCGCAACGCATCCTCGGACTTCGCCGACACCACCAACGGCACCAGCGCCGACCCTGCGGATCCGTCCATCACCGGCTCGGCGACACTCCGCTCCTCGGGGGCCTGCTCCACGATCACATGCGCATTGGTCCCGCTGGCGCCGAAGGAGGAGACACCCGCACGCCTCGGACGACCCGTGCCCGGCCATTCCGTGGCATCCGTGAGCAACCGCACCGCGCCCTCGGACCAGTCCACATGCGGCGACGGCTCATCCACGTGCAACGTCTTCGGCAGTACGCCGTGCCGCATCGCCAGGACCATCTTCATCACACCCGCCACACCGGCGGCCGCCTGCGTATGGCCGATGTTCGACTTGATCGACCCGAGCCACAGCGGCCGCTCCTCGGCGTCCCGCTCGCGCCCGTAGGTCGACAGCAGTGCCTGTGCCTCGATGGGATCGCCGAGTGTCGTGCCCGTACCGTGTGCCTCCACCGCGTCCACCTCGGCGGCCGACAATCCGGCACTCGCCAGCGCGGCCCGGATGACCCGCTGCTGCGACGGGCCGTTGGGGGCCGTAAGGCCGTTGGACGCGCCGTCCTGGTTGACGGCGGACCCACGGACGACGGCAAGCACCCGATGGCCATTGCGCCGCGCGTCCGAGAGCCGTTCCAGGAGCAGCACGCCGACGCCCTCGGAGAACCCCGTACCGTCCGCCGCTCCCGCGAACGCCTTGCAGCGACCGTCCGCCGAGAGCCCCCGCTGACGGCTGAACTCCACGAACAGGGCCGGGGTCGACATCACCGTCACGCCACCGGCGAGCGCGAGCGAGCACTCCCCCTGGCGCAGCGACTGGGCCGCGAGATGCAGCGCCACCAGCGACGACGAGCAGGCGGTGTCCACCGTGACGGCGGGCCCTTCGAACCCGAAGGTGTAGGAGACGCGGCCCGAGGCGATGCTGCCGGCGGTGCCGTTGCCGATGTAGCCCTCGACTCCCTCCGGCACCGTGGCCGAGCCGTAGTCGTGGTGCATGATTCCGGCGAAGACACCGGTCTGGCTGCCGCGCACCGACGCCGGGTCGATACCGGCCCGCTCCAGCGCCTCCCACGACGTCTCCAGCAACAACCGCTGCTGCGGATCCATCGCCAACGCCTCACGCGGCGAAATCCCGAAGAACTCCGGATCAAAATCACCCGCGTCATACAGGAAACCACCCTCACGCGCATACGCCGTGCCCCGGTGATCCGGATCCGGGTGATACAGACCCTCCAGATCCCAGCCACGATCGTCGGGAAAGGCGGCGATGGCGTCTCCGCCACGGGCCAGAAGCCGCCACAGATCCTCGGGGGACTTCACCCCGCCCGGGAAGCGGCAGCTCATGCCCACGATGGCGATCGGCTCGTCCGGGGAGGCGGCCACCGACACCCGACGTCCTGGGTCGGCAACCACCTCGCCGCTCCTGCCGAGCAGTTCGTCACGGAGGTGGCGGGCCAGTGCCAGGGGCGAGGGGTAGTCGAAGACCAGGGTGGCGGGCAGGCGCAGCCCGGTGGCCGTGTTCAGCCGGTTGCGCAGCTCGACGGCGGTCAGCGAGTCGAACCCGAGCTCCTTGAACGCACGCTCCGGCTCGACCTGCTCCACATCGGAGTAGCCGAGCACCGCGCCGACCCCGCCACGCACGAGATCCAGCAGCGTCTGCTCCTGCTCGGCCTCGGAAAGCCCCGCGAGGCGGACGAGGTCACCGTGCAGGGCTGTGTCCATGCCCGGCGCGGCGTCCGCAAGGGCCCTCCGCGAGGGAGTACGTACCAGCCGTCGAAGCAGCGGCGGTACGGTCCCGGCCCCACCACGGAGCGCTGCCGGGGCGATCCGCACGGGAACCAGCAGCGACTGGTCCATGGCGCTCGCCGCGTCGAGGAGCGCGAGCCCCTCGTCCGACGACAGCGGAATGACGCCGCCGCGCTCCATCCGGGAGACGTCGGCGTCGGCGAGGTGGCCGGTCATGTCGCTGCGTTCGGCCCAGAAACCCCAGGCCAACGACACCCCGGCGAGCCCACGCGCCCGACGCCGCGCCGCCAGAGCGTCCAGGAACATATTCGCCGCCGCATAGTTCCCCTGACCCGCCGCACCAAAAGTGGCGGCCGCCGACGAGAACATCACAAACGCCGACAGATCCAGATCCCGCGTCAACTCATCCAAATACACCGCCGCATCGACCTTCGGCCGCAACACCGTATCCATACGCTCCGGCGTCAACGACTGGACCACACCGTCGTCCAGCACACCGGCCGCATGCACCACACCACGCAACGGACGATCCGCCGGAATACGCGCCAGCACCCCAGCCAGCGCCTCACGATCGGCGACATCGCAAGCCACCACGGCCACCGACGCGCCCAGCCCCACCAGCTCGGCCTCCAACTCCACCGCACCAGCGGCCTCCCGACCCCGCCGAGAGAGCAACACCAAATGCCGCACCCCACGCTCGGCCACCAAATGCCGCGCCACCAAACCACCCAGCGTGCCAGTGGCACCGGTCACCAACACCGTGCCCTCGGGATCCCACACAAAGCCCGATCCCACTTCCTCAGCGGAAGCGGAAGCCGCAGGAGCAACGGCACGCGCCAGCCGAGGCACCAGGACCTTCCCGGAACGGACGGCCACCTGAGGCTCCGCACACGACAGCACCGCCTGAAGCACACCGGACGACACCGATACGTCATCCACATCCACCAGAACGAACCGATCCGGATGCTCAGCCTGCGCCGACCGCACCAAACCCCACACCGAAGCCGCCGCCACATCCGGCACATCCTCACCCGACACGGCCGCCACCGCACCCCGCGTCACCACCACCAACCGCGAACCGGCAAACCGCTCCTCCCCCAACCACTCCCGCACCACGCGCAGGGCACGATGCGCGAGGTGGCGCGTGGCGGACGGAAGATCCTGCGCACCCGAGTCCGACTCGGAAGCACATGTCACGAGGACGACATCAGGGGAACCGGCCAGGGTGGCCAGCTCCGGGCCGCTCACTACGTCCTGCCCTGCCGCCTCCAAGGTGGCGGTGAGGCCGAGATCGTCCGATCCGACCATCGCCCACTGAACCTGAGACGCCGCCCCCTGCATGCCCTCCGTGGGCACGCGATCCCATTCCACGGTGAACAGCGAGTCCTTGGTCAGCTGCGAGGACGCGGTGAGCTGCTCGGCCGCCACCGGTCGTCCCACCAGCGCATCGACCGAAGCCACCGGCACCCCGTCGGTGTCCGCCAACAGCACCGAGATCCCCTCGGCACCCGACGGCGAGAGGCGCACCCGCAGCTCCGTCGCACCCGTGGCGTACAGGGAGACACCTGTCCAGGCGAACGGCAGACGCGCGGGGCCCGGCTCCTCGTCCTCCGGACCCACCCCGGCCATATGCAGTGCGGCGTCGAAGAGCGCCGGATGCAGACCGAAACGGCCCGCTTCCGCCCGCTGCTCCTCCCCGAGCGCCACCTCCGCGAACACCTCATCACCACGACGCCACGCAGCCCGCACCCCCTGAAACACCGGCCCATACTCCAAACCCACACCAGCCAACCGCTCATACACACCACCCACCTCCACCGCCACCGCACCAACAGGCGGCCACACACCCAACCCCTCCCCCACCACCGGAACATCAGCCGACAACACCCCCGACGCATGCCGCGTCCACACCCCCTCACCCTCACCCTCACCCTCCACCTGCGAAAACACACCCACCACACGCCGACCCACCCCATCCGGCGCACCCACCGACAACTGCACCCGCACCCCACCACACTCAGGCACCACCAACGGCGCCTCCAACGTCAACTCCTCCAACCACCCACAACCCACCCCATCACCCGCACGCAACACCAACTCCACCAACGCCGCCCCCGGCACCACCACCACACCCCACACCACATGATCAGCCAACCAACCATGCGAAACCAACGACAACCGCCCCGTCAACAACACCCCATCCACACCCGCCAACCCCACCACCGCACCCAACAACGGATGATCAGCCGAACCCAAACCGGCGGATGTCACATCGCCGACGGCCGACGAAGGAGTCGCGATCCAGTAGTGCTGTTGCTGGAAGGCATAGGTCGGCAGTTCCACCTGCCGAGCGCCCGTCCCCCGGAACACCGTGGACCAGTCGACGGACGCACCGCCGACATACGCCTCGGCCAGCGATGTCACAAACCGCTCCAGGCCGCCCTCGTCGCGGCGCAACGACCCGGCGGCGGTGACACGGGTGCCGTGGTCCTCGGCCGTCTGCTCCACACCCATCGTCAGCACCGGATGGGCACTGGCCTCGACGAACACCTGGAAACCGTCGGCCAGCAACGCGCGCACGGCCTCCTCAAAGCGCACGGTCTGGCGCAGATTGCGGTACCAGTACCCGGCGTCCAGCCCCGTGGTGTCCAACACTCCGCCGGTCACCGTCGAATAGAACGGCACCGACGACGACCCAGGACTGATCCCCGCCAGAGCCTGCCGAAGCTCGTCCTCGATCGCCTCAACATGAGCGCAATGCGACGCGTAGTCCACCGGAACGCGCCGCGCCCGGACCCCCTCGCCCTCGCACGCCGCCAGCAGCTCGTCCAGCGCGTCGGCGTCCCCGGAGACCACGACTGTCGAAGGCCCGTTCACCGCCGCCACCGACAACCGCTCACCCCACCGACCCAACCGCTCCCGCACCGAGTCCACCGGCAACGACACCGACACCATCCCGCCCAGCCCCGACAACGCCCGCAACGCCTTACTCCGCAGCGCCACCACGCGCGCCGCATCCTCCAACGACAACGCACCCGCCACACACGCCGCCGCAATCTCACCCTGGGAATGACCAATAACCGCCGCCGGCTCCACACCATACGAACGCCACAACTCAGCCAACGACACCATCACCGCCCACAACACCGGCTGCACCACATCAACCCGCCCCAACGCCACCGCATCACCCAGCACATCCACCAACGACCACTCCACAAACGGCCCCAACGCCGCCGCACACTCACCCAACCGCTCCGCAAACACCGGAGACGACCCCAACAACCCCACCGCCATCCCCTCCCACTGCGACCCCTGACCAGGGAAGACCAACACCGCACGACCATCACCACCCACCACCACACCCCGCACCACACCCGCGGCATCCCGACCTTCCGCCAGCGCCGCCACCCCACCGGCCATGCCGCCCCGGTCCCCGGCCAGCACCACCGCACGATGCTCGAAGACCGTACGCGTCGTCGCCAGCGACCACCCGACATCCCCGGCCGACAGCTCCGCCCGCTCCCCCACGTACGACGCCAACCGACCCGCCTGCGCCCGCAAAGCCGCCTCAGAGCGGGCCGTAAGCACCCACGGCACCACCACCGCCGAGTCGTCCCCGCTCACCCCCGCGTCCGCCGCGACGTCCTCATCGCCGACCGGCGCCTGCTCCAGCACCACATGGGCGTTGGTGCCGCTGACGCCGAAGGCCGACACACCGGCCCGGCGCGGCTCGCCGCTCTCCGGCCATGCGACCTGCTCGGCCAGCAGCTCGACCGCGCCGGCCGACCAGTCCACGTGCGGCGTCGGCTCATCGACGTGCAGTGTCTTCGGCAGCGCACCGTGTTGCATGGCCAGGACCATCTTCATCACACCGGCCACGCCCGCCGCCGCCTGCGTATGGCCGATGTTGGACTTCACCGACCCCAGCAGCAGCGGCCGACCGTCCGCGCGGTCCTGCCCGTAGGTGGCCAGCAACGCCTGCGCCTCGATCGGGTCACCCAGCGTCGTACCCGTGCCATGCGCCTCAACCGCGTCCACCTCGGCGGCCGACAGCCGCGCGTTGGCCAGGGCCTGAAGGATGACACGTTGCTGGGAAATGCCATTGGGCACGGTCAGTCCGCTGCTGCTGCCGTCCTGGTTGACGGCGGAGCCACGTATCACCGCCAGCACCGGGTGACCGTTGCGCCGCGCGTCCGACAGCCGCTCCAGCAGCAGCATGCCCACGCCCTCGCCCCAGCCCGTGCCATCGGCGGCCGCCGCGAACGCCTTGCACCGGCCGTCCGGGGCGAGCCCCCGCTGACGGCTGAACTCCACGAAGAGGCCGGGCGTGGACATCACGGTCACGCCTCCGGCGAGGGCGAGCGGGCACTCCCCCTGCCGCAGGGACTGCACCGCGAGATGCAGTGCCACCAGCGACGATGAGCAGGCGGTGTCCACGGTCACCGCGGGCCCTTCGAAGCCGAAGGTGTACGAGAGCCGACCCGACATCACACTGGCCGCACCGCTGGTGGCCAGGAAGCCCTCGACGCCCTTCGGGGCCTGCCGCAGCGCGACGGTGTAGTCCTGACCGTTGGTGCCCACGAACACACCGGCCTTGCTGCCGCGCAACGACGCCGGGGTGACCCCGGCCCGCTCCATGGCCTCCCACGACGTCTCCAGCAGCAGCCGCTGCTGCGGATCCATCGCCAGCGCCTCACGCGGCGAGATCCCGAAGAAGGTGGGATCGAAGGCGCCCGCGTCGGAGAGGAACGCGCCCTCCTTGACGTACGAGGTGCCGGAGCGATCGGGGTCCGGGTCGTACAGCTCCGCCAGGTCCCAGCCGCGGTCCTCCGGGAACTCGCTCACGGCGTCCCCGCCACGGGCGAGCAGCCCCCACAGCTCCTCCGGAGACCGCACACCGCCGGGGAAGCGGCAGCTCATCGCCACGATCGCGATCGGCTCCCGGGACTTGTCCTCGACATCGCGGAGACGCCGCTGCGTCTGGCGCAGATCGGCCATGACGCGCTTGAGGTACTCGACGAGCTTCTCTTCGTTTGACACTTGGCCCTGCCCCCTCGAAGAAACCAGGTGGTTCTCGTTCATGTCAGGCGTCTCCGAGTTCTCGGTCGATGACGTCGAAGAGCTCGTCCACCGATGCGCTTTCCAGGTCGTCGTCGGCGTTGTCGTCCCCTACGGCGCCCCCGCCCCCGCTGACGGGTTCACTCAGCTTGGCCAGCACCGACTGGAGCCGGACGATGGCCTTCGTCCGGGTGATGTCGTCCTGCGGCATGGCCGTGAGGACGGTTTCGAGTCGGTCGATCTCGGCGGGCAGGGACTTCTCCGGGGCGGCCTCGTCCTCGACCAGCTCCCCCTTGAGGTGGCGGGCCAGCGCGGACGGCGATCCGTAGTCGAACAGTGCGGTCGGCCGCAGCCGCAGCCCGGTGGCCGCGTTGAGCCGGTTGCGCAGTTCCACGGCGGTCAGTGAATCAAGCCCCATGTCGAAGAAGCCACGCTCGGCGTCGATGCCCTCGTGCGTGACGTATCCGAGGACGGCCGCCGTATGCGTACGCACCAGGTCGAGCAGGGCCGGCTCGCGTTCCGCCGCCGGGAGCTCCGCGAGTGTCGTCGCGAGCGTCGGCCGATGAGTGCCGGCGGGCTGCCCGTCCAGCGTGGCGTCGGCGGCCTGCCGTGCCGTCCTGACCTCGGCGATGTCGCCGAAGAGGAGGCCGAGCCGGGTGCCGTCGACACCGGCGGTGAAGCGCGGCCAGTCGATGTCGGTGATGACCGGGCAGGTGTCGGACTGGTTGACGGCCCGCGCCATCGCGGTGACGGCCAGCTCGGGCTCCATCGCGGGCAGGCCGAACCGCTCCATGCGGCCGCTGACGGCCGCGTCCTGGGTGGCCATGCCACCGTCGGCCCACGGCCCCCAGGCCACGGAGGTGGCGGGCAGACCCTCGGCACGGCGGTGTTCGGCGAGCGCGTCCAGGAAGGCGTTCGCCGCCGCGTAGTTGCCCTGTCCGGCCCCGCCCACCGTCGCGGAGAACGAGGAGAACAGCACGAACGCCGAAAGGTCCAGCTCGCGCGTCAGCTCGTGCAGATGCCACGCCGCCTCGGACTTCGCCCGCAGCACGCCCTCGAACCGGTCCACCGACAGCCCGTCCAGCACCCCGTCATCCAGCACACCCGCCGTGTGTACGACAGCCGTCAGCGGGAACTCCGCCGGCACCCGGGCCAACAGCCCGGCCAGTGCCTCGCGGTCGCCCACATCGCATGCCGCGACCGTCACCCGAGCACCCAACTCGGCAAGCTGTGCCCGCAACTTGTCCACGCCCTCGGCCGCCGGACCGCGCCGCGAGACCAGCAGCAGATGCCCCGCACCGGCCCGCGCCAGCCACCGCGCCACATGGGCACCCAACGCACCCGTACCACCCGTCACCAGCACCGTCCCCGACGGCTGCCACGCCTCCCCGCTCTCGGCGCCCACCGCCGCACGGACCACACGGCGGGCGAACACACCCGACGCCCGCACCGCCACCTCGTCCTCACCGGTGGCACCGCTGACAACGGCGGTCAGCCGCTCCAGGGCCCGGCCGTCCGGGGTCTGCGGCAGGTCGACCAGGCCGCCCCAGCGCTCCGGGGCCTCCAGTCCGGCGACCCGGCCCAGTCCCCACACCGCCGCCTGCTCCAGGCTCGACGGACGCTCCGAACCGCCCGTCGCCACCGCACCGCGCGTCACACACCACACACGGCCACCCACACCCGCGTCCCCGATCCCCTGGAGCAGGGACAGGGTCAGCGCAAGGCCCGATGGCACCGCCGCATACCGGCCGTGCCGCCCTTCCGCCAGCGCCAGCAGCGACAGCACCCCCGTGACATCGGCGGCCCGGTGCGTGCCGCCCAGGGCGTCGCGCAGCCGCCCGGCCACCGCCTCACGGTCGGCGTCGGCATCCTCGAGCCCGACGACCACGGGCTGCGCACCGCGCGTGGCCAAGGCGGCCACGCAGTCCGCGACCCATGCGTCGTCGGCCAGCCCGGCGGGGACCGCCACCAGCCACGATCCCGTCAGCGCCGCAGCCGTCACCTCCGAGACCGGCGACCAGGCGATCCGATAGCGCCACGCGTCGACCTGCGATCGCTCACGGCTACGACGCCGCCACGACGACAGGACCGGCAGCACTGCCGCGAGCGACTCGCCCGTAACGGCCTCGCTCTCGACGGCCAGCGTGTCCGCGAGCGCCGGCAGGTCCTCGCGTTCCACCGCGTCCCAGAAGTCGGCGTCGGCGGACTCGCGTTGAGCGTCCGCCGTGCCGTGCTGGGCTCCCGGCGCCGTCCCTGTCGCAACCCAGTAACGCGTGCGTTGGAAGGCGTACGTCGGCAGCTCCACGTGCCGCGCCGGTCGTCCGTCGATGGCGGCGAGCACGGCCGTCCACTCCACCGGCACACCTCGGACATGGGCCCCGGCCGCGAGCGTCAGAGCGGTCTCGACCTCGTCGCGACCGGATCGCGCGGCGGGTAGGAAGACGGCGACGTCTGTCGTCTCCTCCGGCAGGCACTGCTCGCCCATTGTGGACAGGACCTCGTCCGGGCCGAGCTCCAGGTAGGTGGTGACTCCCGCGTCGGCCAGGCTCCCTACACCGTCCGCGAACCGCACGGCCTCGCGGACGTGCCGCACCCAGTACTCGGCGGAGCACAGCGCCTCGGCGTCCGCGATCAGGCCCGTCACGTTCGACACGACGGGGATGCGCGGAGGCGCGTACGACAGCCCCTCGGCCACCAGGCGGAACTCGGCCAGCATCGGCTCCATCAGGGGCGAATGGAACGCATGCGAGACGCGCAGCCGCTTGGTCTTGACCCCCTGAGCGTCGAACCGCCCGGCGACCTCCGTCACCGCCTCCTCCGCCCCGGAAATCACCGTCGAACGCGGACCGTTGACCGCCGCCACACTCACCTCAGCCTCACGACCGGCCAGCAGCGGCAGTACGTCAGCCTCGGCAGCCTGCACCGACACCATCACCCCGCCCGACGGCAGCGCCTGCATCAACCGCCCACGAGCCGCCACCAACACACACACGTCCTCGAGCGACAACACACCCGCCACATGCGCCGCCACCAACTCACCAATCGAATGCCCGGCCACGAAGTCCGGCCGTACACCCCACGACTCCACCAGCCGGAACAGCGCCACCTCCACCGCAAACAACCCACACTGGGTATACGCGGTCTCATCCAACCCCGCCACATCCCCACGGATCACCTCCCGCAGCGGACGCTCCAACACCCCGTCGAACTGCCCACACACCTCATCGAAGGCATCGGCAAACACCGGAAACGCCTCATACAACTCCTGGCCCATCCCGACCCGCTGACTACCCTGACCCGAGAACAACACCGCCAACTTGCCCGGCACCACCAAGCCCTGGACCACACCCGGCGCCGGGTCACCAATCGACAGCGCCTCCAAGCCATCGACAAGACCAGCGCGATCAGCGGCCAGCACCACAGCTCGATGCTCAAACGCACTACGCGTCGTGACCAGCGACGACGCCACATCGGCCACCGGCGTCTCCGCCCCGGCCCGACTGCGTGCGTACGACAGCAGCCGCTCCGCCTGGGCCCGCAACGCATCCTCGGACTTCGCCGACACCACCCACGGCACCAGCGCCGACTCATCGGACTCATCGGGCTCGTCGGTCACCGGCCCGGCGACGGGCTGCTCCTCGGGGGCGTGTTCCAGGATGACGTGTGCGTTGGTGCCACTGATGCCGAACGACGACACACCCGCACGCCGCGCTCGGCCCGTCTCCGGCCACTCCACCGCATCCGTCAACAACTCCACCGCACCCGTCGACCAATCCACATGCGGCGACGGCTCATCGACATGCAGCGTCTTCGGCAGTACGCCGTGCCGCATCGCCAGCACCATCTTCATCACACCCGCGACACCGGCAGCCGCCTGCGCATGACCGATGTTCGACTTGATCGCGCCCAGCCACAGCGGCCGCTCCTCCGCGCCACGCTCCTGCCCGTACGTCGCCAGCAACGCCTGCGCCTCAATCGGGTCACCAAGCCTGGTACCCGTACCGTGCGCCTCCACCGCGTCCACCTCGGCGGCCGACAACCGAGCACTCTCCAACGCCGCCCGGATCACCCGCTGCTGCGACGGACCATTCGGCGCCGTCAATCCGTTCGACGCACCGTCCTGGTTGATGGCGCTGCCCCGCACCACCGCGAGCACCTGGTGACCGTTCCGTCGCGCGTCCGAGAGCCGCTCCAGCAGCAGCATCCCGACGCCCTCGGCCCAGCCGGTGCCGTCCGCGGCGCCCGCGAAGGGCTTGCAGCGCCCGTCCGGGGCCAGTCCGCGCTGGCGGCTGAACTCGACGAACGCGAGCGGGCTGGCCATGACCGTGGCGCCGCCCGCGAGAGCCAGTGAGCACTCGCCCTGCCGCAGCGCCTGTGCCGCCCAGTGCAATGCCACCAGTGACGATGAACAGGCGGTGTCCACGGTCACCGCGGGTCCCTCGAAGCCGAAGGTGTAGGAGATGCGTCCCGAGGCGACGCTTCCGGCGTTGCCCGTCATGAGGTAGCCCTCGGTGGCCTCGCCGGCCTGCTGCACCGCATCGGTGTAATCGTGGTAGGTCAGCCCGCAGAACACACCGGTCTGGCTGCCGCGCACCGACGCCGGGTCGATACCGGCCCGCTCCAGCGCCTCCCACGACGTCTCCAGCAACAACCGCTGCTGCGGATCCATCGCCAACGCCTCACGCGGCGAAATCCCGAAGAACTCCGGATCAAAATCACCCGCGTCATACAGGAAACCACCCTCACGCGCATACGCCGTGCCCCGGTGATCCGGATCCGGGTGATACAGCCCCTCCAGATCCCAGCCACGATCGTCGGGCAGCCCCGAGATCGCGTCTCCACCGCTGATGAGCAGTTGCCACAGCTCTTCGGGGGTACGCACACCACCCGGGAAGCGGCAGCCCATTCCGACGATGGCGATCGGCTCGTCGTCGGTCGTGGCCTTGCGCACCGGCGGAGTGGCCCGGGTCCGGTCGAGAGCGGGGGTTTCGGCTGCGGCCTGTACGGAGCCCATCACCTCGCCGAGGATGTGGCGGGCGACCGCGGTCGGTGTCGGATAGTCGAAGACCAGCGTGGCCGGAAGCCGAAGACCGGTGGCGGCGTTGAGGCGGTTGCGCAGCTCGACCGCGGTGAGCGAGTCGAAGCCGATGTCGCTGAACGCACGGTCGGGAGCGATCGCGTCCGACTCCGTATGGCCGAGCACGGCTCCCGCATGATCGGTCACCAACGCCAGCAGGACGTCCTCCCGCTCGGACCGGGACAGATCCATGAGACGGCGTACGAGGGCGGTGGCGCCGCCCTGGTCGTCGGCAGCGGCGTCGATCACCCGTCGGGCCGGGGCGCCGATGAGGTGGCGCAGCAGAGCGGGGGTGGTTCCGGGCCGAGCGTGTGCGCGGAGCACCGCGACGTCCATACGCGTCGGCACGAGCAGGGCGTCATCGGTCGTGTGTGCCGCGTCGAAGAGCGCGAGCCCCTCGTCGGCGGTCAGCGGGGTCATCCCGAACCGGGCCATCCGGGCCATGTCGACCTCGCCCAGGTGGCCGGTCATATCGCTGCGTTCGGCCCAGAAACCCCAGGCCAACGACACCCCGGCGAGCCCACGCGCCCGACGCCGCGCCGCCAGAGCGTCCAGGAACATATTCGCCGCCGCATAGTTCCCCTGACCCGCCGCACCAAAAGTGGCGGCCGCCGACGAGAACATCACAAACGCCGACAGATCCAGATCCCGCGTCAACTCATCCAGATACACCGCCCCATCCACCTTCGGCCGCAACACCGCATCAACACGCTCCGGCGTCAACGCCTCCACCAGCCCGTCGTCCAGCACACCGGCCGCATGCACCACACCACACAACGGACGATCCGCCGGAATACGCGCCAACACCCCAGCCAGTGCCTCACGGTCGGCGACATCGCACACCTCGAACACCACGCGTGCGCCGATGTCGGCGAGTTCGGCTTCCAGCTCCGCCGCACCCGCCGCGTCGCGGCCGCGACGCGACACCAGCACCACGCTGCGCACCCCGTGGCGGGCGACCACATGACGCGCCACCAAGCCGCCCAGCACACCACTGGCGCCGGTGATCAGCACCGAACCGTCGGGCTCCCACACCACGTCTCGTGGGGGCGCCACGGGTACCAGGGCCCGGGTCAGCCTGGGGGCGTACGCACCGCCGCCCCGCACGGCGAGCTGAGGTTCTCCGGTGGCCACCGCCGCGCCGATCGCCTCGGCGGCCCACTCCAGGTTCTCCAGATCCACCAGGACGAATCGGTCCGGATGCTCGGCCTGTGCCGAGCGCACCAGACCCCAGACCGCGGCGGCTGCCGCGTCCGGCACGTCCTCACCCGCCACGGCCGCCACCGCGCCCCGCGTCACCACCACCAGTCGCGAGTCGGCGCACCGCTCCTCGGCCAGCCACACCTGGAGCGCGTCCAGGGCGCGATGTGTCGCCTGGCGGGTCGCGGACACCAAGTCGTCTGCCGCCGCGACGGAGTCGGTTGCCGACTCGGTGAGGAACGGCAGGAGTACGAGGTCGGGTACGTCTGCGGCCGATGCGTCGGGCCGGAGCAGCGCGCCCATGCCGTCGTAGTCGTCGATCCGGCCACCGCTCGTTTCGAGCGCGGTGCGCAGTTCGGCGCCGCCAGGGCCGACGATCGTCCAGTGGGCGTGGTCCGGCCCGACACCGGCAGAGCCTGCCGGGATGCTCATCCACTCCACCCGGAACAGCGACTCATGGGGCCTCCGGCCCCCGGTGAGTTGCTCCGATGTGAAGGTGCGGGTCGCCACCGCGTCCACTTCGGCCACCGCGTGGCCTGATTCGTCGGTCAGCAGGATCGCCATGCCGTCCGGCCGCTCCGTGGAGAGCCGTACGCGCAGGGTCGTCGCGCCGGTGGCGTACAGGGACATCCCGGTCCACCGGTACGGGAGCCGGACGCGGCCGTCGTCGTCGGCCGTCAGATCGGCCACAGCGTGCAGGGCCGCGTCAAGCAGCACGGGATGCAGGCCGAAGCGGCCGGCCTCCGGGCGCATGTCCTCCACCAGCGCCACCTCGGCGAAGATCTCCGCACCGCGACGCCACGCATGGCGCAGGGCCTGGAACGCCGAACCGTACTCGATACCGCTGTGCGCGGCCGCGCTCGCATACCGGTCGGCGAGGTCGATCGGCGAGGCATCCGCCGGTGGCCACTGGCCGAGCCCGGTCTCCGCCGGCGCCGTGGGCCCCTCCGTGGTCAGCACACCGGTGACATGGTGGGTCCACGGGAGGTCGGCGGGCCCGTCCTCGAAGCGCGAGTAGAGGTTCACGGTGCGTCGTCCGGAGTCGTCCGGGCCACCCACCGTCAGTTGCAGCTGGACGGCGCCACTCTCGGGAAGGGCGAGGGGCGTTTCCTGCGTCAGCTCCTCCAGGTGGCCGCAGCCGACCGCGTCACCGGCTCGCAGCGCCATCTCGACCAAGGCGGACCCGGGGAGCAGCGCGGTGCCGTGAATGGTGTGGTCGGCCAGCCACGGGTGCGTACGGAGCGAGAGCCGACCGGTGAACAGCCGCCCACCGGACTCGGGCAGCGCGACCGCCGCGCCGAGCAGGGGATGGTCGGCGGAGACCAGCCCGGCCGACGACACATCGCCCGCCACGGCTGCGGGCTCGACCCAGAAGCGCTGGTGCTGGAAGGCGTACGTCGGCAGATCGACCCGCCGCGCGCCCGCGCCCGCGAACATCCCCGCCCAGTCGACGGACGCGCCGCCCACGTACGCCTCGGCCAGGGAGATGGCGAACCGGTCGAGACCGCCTTCATCGCGGCGCAGGGACCCGACGGCGGTGACGCGGGTGCCGTGGTCCTCGGCGGTCTGCTCCACACCCATCGTCAGCACCGGATGGGCACTGGCCTCGATGAACGTATCGAAGCCGTCGGCCAGCAGGGCGCGTACGGTCTCGTCGAAACGCACGGTCTGGCGCAGATTGCGGTACCAGTACGCGGCGTCCAAATCGGCCGTATCGAGCACTCCGCCAGTTACCGTCGAATAGAAGGGAATCGACGCCGACCGAGGACTGATCCCCGCGAGTTCCCGTAGCAACTCGCCCTCGATGGCCTCGACATGGGCGCAGTGGGAGGCGTAGTCCACGGGGATACGCCGTGCCCGGACCTCGTCCGCCTCGCACGCCGCCAGCAGCTCGTCCAGCGCGTCGGCGTCGCCGGAGACCACGACCGCCGAGGGCCCGTTCACCGCCGCCACCGACAACCGCTCACCCCACCGGCCCAGCCGCTCTCGCACCGAGTCCACGGGCAGCGACACCGACACCATGCCGCCCAGCCCCGACAACGCGCGCAACGCCTTGCTCCGCAACGCCACCACGCGAGCCGCGTCCTCCAACGACAACGCACCCGCCACACACGCCGCCGCAATCTCACCCTGGGAATGGCCAATGACGGCCGCGGGCTCGACACCGTACGAACGCCACAGCTCCGCCAGCGACACCATCACCGCGAACAGAGCAGGCTGCACCACATCCACCCGCTCCAACGCCACGGAGTCGCTGAGAACATCGGCAAGCGACCAGTCCACGAACGGCGCCAACGCCGCCGCACACTCCCCGAACCGCTCCGCGAACACCGGCGAATACTCCAACAACGCCGCAGCCATCCCCACCCACTGCGCCCCCTGACCAGGGAAGACCAACACCGCACGACCGTCAGCAGCGGCCACCCCCCGGATCAGCCCCGAGGCGTCCCGGCCCTCCGCGAGCGCCGCCACGCCATCGGCCAGACCGTCCCGGTCCCCGGCCAGCACCACCGCACGGTGCTCGAACGCACTCCGCGTGGTCGCCAACGACAGGCCGATGTCCTCGGCCGACAGCTCCGCCCGCTCGCGCACATGGGCCAGCAGCCGGTCCGCCTGTGTGCGCAGCGCGGCCTCGGACTTGCCCGAGACGAGCCAGGGAGTGACGGGCAGCCGCCCCACGCCGCCTGCGGGCTCGTCCACGGCGGGCCGCTCGGCCACCGGCTGCGGCGAAGGCTGTTCGAGGATGACGTGCGCGTTGGTGCCGCTGACGCCGAAGGAGGACACGCCCGCCCGACGGGGCCGACCGGTCTCGGGCCACGGGGTGGCGTCGGTCAGCAGCTGAACGGTGCCGGGCGACCAGTCCACGTACCGGGAGGGCTCCTCCACGTTCGGCATCCCGGGCAGCAGACCGTGCCGCATGGCCAGCACCATCTTGATCAGGCCCGCCACACCGGCGGCCGCCTGCGTATGCCCGATGTTGGACTTGATCGAGCCGAGCCACAGGGGCTGTTCATCGGTGTGCTCCCGGCCGTAGGTGGCCAGCAGCGCCTGGGCTTCGATCGGATCGCCCAGCGTCGTACCCGTACCGTGGGCTTCCACGACATCGACCTGCCCGGCCGGGAGCCCGGCGTTGGCCAGCGCCTGGCGGATCACCCGCTGCTGGGACGGGCCGTTGGGCGCGGTGAGGCCGTTGCTGGCACCGTCCTGGTTGACGGCGGAGCCACGTACCACCGCCAGCACCTGATGGCCGTTGCGCCGCGCGTCCGACAGCCGCTCCAGCAGCAGCATGCCCACACCCTCGCCCCAGGCGGTGCCGTCGGCGGCCGCCGCGAACGGCTTGCACCGGCCGTCCGGCGCCAGTCCGCGCTGACGGCTGAACTCCACGAAGCCACGCGGTGACACCATCACCGAGACGCCACCGGCGAGCGCCAGGGAGCACTCGCCCTGCCGTAGCGCCTGTGCCGCGAGGTGCAGCGCCACCAGGGACGACGAACAGGCGGTGTCCACCGTCACCGCGGGCCCCTCGAAGCCGAAGGTGTACGAGATGCGGCCGGAGACGACGCTGGCCGCGTTGCCGGTGGCCACATAGCCTTCGGTGGTCTCCGGGGCCCGGTCGACCAGGGACACGTACTCCTGCCCATTGGTGCCCATGAACACACCGGTACGGCTGCCGCGCACCGCCTCCGGGTCGATTCCGGCCCGTTCCCACAGCTCCCATGACGTTTCCAGCAGCAGCCGCTGCTGCGGATCCATCGCCAGCGCCTCACGCGGGGAGACGCCGAAGAAGGACGCGTCGAAGCCGCTCACATCGGAGAGGAACGCACCCTCGCGTACGTAGCTCTTTCCGATCGCGTCGGGGTCAGTGTCGTACAGCCCCTCGAGGTCCCAGCCACGGTCCGTGGGGAAGGCCGAGACGGCGTCCTCTCCGGCGGCCAGCAGCCGCCACAGGTCGTCGGCGGAGCGTACGTCACCGGGGAAGCGGCAGCTCATCGAGACGATCGCGATCGGCTCGTCCGCCGCGGCGGACGCGGTCGTGGCCACGTCCGCGGTCGCGCCGTCCGTCTGTTCGTGGCTGCCGAGCAGTTCGGTGAGCAGATATCCGGCCAGCGCGGCCGGTGTGGGGTAGTCGAAGACCAGGGTGGCCGGGAGTTGGACGCCCATGGCCTCGCTGAGCCGGTTGCGCAGGCCCACCGCGGTCAGGGAGTCGAAGCCGATCTCCATGAAGGCGCGGCCGGGGCCGATGGCGTCCACCCCGCTGTGGCCGAGTACGGCGGCCACATGGGCACGCACGAGCTCCAGCAGAGTGCGCTGCCGTTCGGCCTCGGACAGGATCTCCAGACGACGGACGAGCGCCGAGGACTCCTCGGTGTGCGCGGGGTCGGTGTCGCCCGGCCGGGCGGTCGCGGTCAGCTCCCGGACTTCCGGGACTCCGCTGAGCAGCCGGGACAGCCGCCGGGCCTCGAAGGTGTCGGCGAAACGCCCCCAGTCGGCGTCGACGACGGCGAGAGCGGCGTCCGGGTGGGTGACGGCGCGCTCCAGCGCCGCCAGGGCCAGCCGTGGATCCATCGCGGTCATGCCATTGCGCCTGATGGTGCGGCTGACCTCGGCGCTGCTGACGGCCATGCCGTCGTCGGCCCAGGGACCCCAGGCCACGGAGGTGGCAGGGAGCCCCGCACCGCGCCGCCACTCCGCCAAAGCGTCCAACATCGCGTTCGCCGCAGCGTAGTTTGCCTGACCCGCGGCACCCACCGTCCCCGAGAACGACGAGAACAGCACAAACGCCGCAAGATCCAGCTCCCGCGTCAGCTCATGCAGATGCCACGCCGCCTCGGACTTCGCCCGCAACACACCCTCGAACCGCTCCACCGCCAGCCCGTCCAGCACCCCGTCATCCAGCACACCCGCCGTGTGTACGACAGCCGTCAGCGGAAACTCCTCCGGCACCCCGGCCAACACCCCGGCCAGCGCATCCCGGTCGCCCGCATCACACGCCACAACCGTCACCCGAACGCCCGTCTCACGCAGCTCGGCACACAGCTCATCCGCACCCTCAGCCTCAGGGCCACGCCGCGACACCAGCAACAGATGCTCCGCACCCGCCCGCGCCAGCCACCGCGCCACATGGGCACCCAACGCACCCGTACCACCCGTCACCAACACCGTGCCCGACGGCACCCAGCCCCCGACGCCATGCCCGCCGGCCGACGCCCGGACGATACGGCGTGCGAAGACCCCCGAGCCGCGCACGGCGACCTCGTTCTCGCCCGTACGGCCGCTCACCACATCCACCAGCCGATCCGCCGCCCGCGCATCCCACACCTCGGGAAGATCCAGCAGACCGCCCCACCGCTCGGGCACCTCCAGACCGGCCACGCGGCCCAGGCCCCACACCGCCGCCTGCTCCACCGCGCGCACGCCCTCGGAACCAGCGACCGCGACCGCGCCACGCGTCGCACACCACACCGGAGCGGCAACGCCCGCATCGCCCACCGCCTGCACCAGCGGCAACGTCAATGCCACGCCCAGCGGCACCGACCGATACCGACCGTGTCGCCCCTCCGCCAACGCCAGCAGGGACAACACACCTGTGGCATCGGCCGCTTCGAGCCCGGCCAGAGCCTCTCGGAGCCGTGCCGCCACCGCCTCACGGTCGGCGTCATCGGGCCCCAGCTCGACCATCACCGGCCGTGCGCCCCGCCCGGCGAGAGCGTCCGCGCACGCCGACACCCAGGGGTCGGTGGCCATTCCCGCGGGGACCGCCACCAGCCACGGCCCCGACACCGTCCCGGCTCCGTCGGGCACCGGCGACCACGACACGCGGTAGCGCCACCCGTCCACCGTGGCGCGCTCACGTCCGCGGCGACGCCACGACGACAGCACCGGTAGCACCGCCGCCAGCGATTCGCCGGCGCCGTTCTCGTCCGCGACCGCCAGGGTGTCCGTGAGCGCGGGCAGGTCCTCACGCTCCACCGCGTCCCAGAAGTCGGCGTCCGCCGCACCCGTGGGGCCCGTTTCAGCCGTGGCGACGGACGACTCCAGCCAGAAGTGCTCTCGCTGGAAGGGGTACGTGGGCAGCTCGACGGGCCGGGGGCGCGCCGGTGCGAGCAGGGCGGCCCAGTCCACCGAGCGACCCCGCACATGGATCTGCGCCAGCCCCTCCATGACCGAGGCCGTCTCTTCCCAGCCGCTGCGAAGAACAGGGGCGAAGGCGGCGTCCGGCGCGCACTCCTGCCCCATCCCGGAGAGGACTCCGTCGGGGCCCAACTCCAAGTAGCTGACCACGCCTTGCCCGGCCAGACACGCCACACCATCCGCGAACCGCACGGTCTCGCGGACGTGCCGCACCCAGTACTCGGCGGAGCACAGCGCCTCGGCATCCGCGACCAGGCCCGTCACGTTCGACACGACGGGGATGCGCGGAGGCGCGTACGACAACCCCTCGGCCACCCGCCGGAACTCCGCCAGCATCGGCTCCATCAGGGGCGAATGGAACGCATGCGAGACGCGCAGCCGCTTCGTCTTGACACCCCCGGCCTCCAGCAGCCCGGCGACCTCCGCCACCGCCGCCTCAACACCGGAAATCACCGTCGAACGCGGACCGTTGACCGCCGCCACACTCACCTCGGCTTCGCGACCGGCCAACAGCGGCAGTACGTCGGCCTCGGCGGCCTGCACCGACACCATCACCCCGCCCGACGGCAGCGCCTGCATCAACCGCCCACGAGCCGCCACCAACACACACGCATCCGCAAGCGACAACACACCCGCCACATGCGCCGCCACCAACTCACCGATCGAATGCCCCGCCACAAAGTCCGGCCGCACACCCCACGACTCCACCAACCGGAACAGCGCCACCTCCACCGCAAACAACCCACACTGCGTGAAGACGGTCTCATCCAGCCCCTCCGCATCCACGAACACCACATCCCGCAGCGGACGCTCCAACTCCACGTCGAACAGGGCACACACCTGGTCAAACGCGTCCGCGAACACCGGGAACGCCTCATACAGCTCCCGGCCCATCCCGACCCGCTGACTGCCCTGACCCGAGAACAACACCGCCAGCTTCCCCGGCACCACAGAACCCCGCACCACACCCGCCGCCGGTACACCATCCACCAGCGCCCGCAACCCAGCGGCAAACCCCTCGCCATCGCCCGCCAGCACCACCGCCCGCTCATCGAGGGCCGACCGAGTCGTGACCAGCGACAACGCCGTATCGGCCAGCGATGCCTCCGCCCCGGCCTCACCCCGGGCATAGGGCAGCAGCTGCTCCGCCTGGGCCCGCAGCGCGCCCTCGGACTTCGCCGACACCACCCACGGCACCAGCATCGACTCATCGGACTCATCAGGCGCGTCGGTCACCTGCCCGGCGACGGGCAGCTCCTCGGGGGCGTGTTCCAGGATGACGTGTGCATTGGTGCCACTGATCCCGAACGACGACACACCCGCACGCCGCGGACGATCGGTCTCCGGCCACGCCACCGCATCCGTCAACAACTCCACCGCACCCGCCGACCAATCCACATGCGGCGACGGCTCATCAACATGCAGTGTCCTCGGCAGCACACCGTGCCGCATCGCCAGCACCATCTTCATCACACCCGCCACACCCGCGGCGGCCTGCGTATGACCGATGTTGGACTTCACCGAGCCCAGCCACAGCGGCCGGTCCTCGGCGCTGCGCTCCCGCCCATAGGTCGCGAGCAGCGCCTGCGCCTCGATCGGATCGCCCAGCTTCGTTCCCGTACCGTGCGCCTCCACCGCGTCCACCTCGGCGGCCGACAGCCGAGCACTCTCCAGCGCCGCCCGGATCACCCGCTGCTGGGACGGACCGTTCGGCGCCGTCAAACCGTTCGACGCACCGTCCTGGTTGACCGCGCTGCCCCGCACCACGGCCAGCACCCGATGCCCGTTCCGCCGGGCGTCGGACAGCCGCTCCAGCAGCAGCACACCGACGCCCTCGGCGAGGCCCATGCCGTCCGCTGCCCCCGCGAACGCCTTGCAGCGGCCGTCGAGCGCCAGGCCGCGCTGGCGGCTGAAGCCGATGAGGGCACCGGGGTTCGGCATGACGGCGACGCCACCGGCGAGTGCCAGCGAGCATTCCCCGTTCCGCAGCGCCTGCGCCGCCAGGTGCATGGCCACCAGGGACGAGGAGCACGCGGTGTCCACGGTCACCGCGGGGCCCTCGAAGCCGAAGGCGTACGCGACGCGTCCGGACACGACGCTGGCCGCGCTCCCCGTCATCAGGTGGCCTTCGGAGCCCTCGGGTGCCTCATGCACCCGCGGCCCGTACTCCTGGTAGTTGGAGCCGATGAAGACGCCCGTGCGGCTGCCGCGCAGCGCGAGCGCGGGCACACCGGCGCGCTCGAAGGCTTCCCATGAGGTCTCCAGCAGCAGTCGCTGCTGGGGGTCCATCGCCAGCGCCTCGCGTGGCGAGATCCCGAAGAACGCCGGGTCGAAATGGCCCGCGTCGTAGAGGAAACCGCCCTCCCGCACATACGTCTTGCCGGGCGCGTCCGGGTCCGGGTCGTAGATGCCCTCGATGTCCCAGCCACGGTCGGTGGGCAGCCCGCCGATCGCGTCACCGCCGGACATGATGAGCTGCCACAGCTCCTCGGGGGAGGACACCCCACCCGGATAGCGGCAGCTCATCGCCACGATGGCGATGGGGTCGTCGTCGGAGTCCACGGGCACGGCCCGGGCCATCTCCGCCCCTGACACCGTCCGCGGGAGGGCGGGAACGTCCGCCTCGTCGGCCGTCGCTCCCGTCAACTCGGTGAGGATGTGCTCGCTCAGGACGGCGGTGCTGGGGTAGTCGAAGGCCAGTGTGGCGGGCAGGCGCAGTCCGGTGGCCGCGTTGAGCCGGTTGCGCAGTTCGACGGCCGTCAGCGAGTCGAAGCCGAGGTCCTTGAACGCGCGTTCGGAATCCACCGCGTCCGATGTGGTGTGTCCGAGAACGGCCACCACCTGCGCGCGCACCAGCTCCAGGACGGTGTGCTCACGCTCGGTGGGAGTCAGTCCGGTCAGCCGCTGCCGCAGATCCGAGGAGGTGTCGGCCGACGCGTTCGCGACCGACCCGACGGTGTCGACCCCCTCCTGGATGCGTCGCATCGCGGGCAGTTCGTCCAGCAGTGGGCTGGGGCGGGCGGAGGTGAAGACCGGGATGAAGTTCTCCCAGTCGATATCGGCGATGGCCAGGTGGGTCTGGTCGTGGTCGAGGGTCTGCCGCAGCGCGGCGATGCCGAGCGCCGGGTCCATGAACCGCAGTCCACGCCGCCGCAACTGGTCCAGGTCCAGGGCCTCGGGCATGTTGTCGCCGGTGGCGTCCCACACCCCCCAGGCCACCGAGGTGGCCGTCAGGCCGTTCGCCCGCCGCCGCTCGGCGAGCGCGTCCAGGTAGGCGTTGGCGGCGGCGTACGCGCCGTGGTCGCCCACGCCCCACAGCCCGGACACCGAGGAGAACAACACGAACGCGTCCAGCGGGGTGTCGCCCAGCAACTCGTCCAGATGGGCCGCGCCCGCCACTTTTGCGTCCATGACCTCGGCGAACTCCGCCGAGGTCGTGGCGCCCAGCCCGGCCAGGTCGATATATGCCGCGGCGTGGATGACGGCGGTGAGCGGCCGGTCGTCGGGTACGGAGTCCAGGACGCGCTGGAGCGCGGCGCGATCCGCCACGTCACAGGCGGCGACGGTGACCCGGGTGCCCTGTTCGGCCAGTTCGGCGACCAGGTCTTCGGCGCCGGGGGCCGCGAGCCCACGGCGGCTGGTCAGCACCAGGTGTTCGGCGCCGTTGTCCGCCAGCCACCGGGCCAGATGAGTGCCGAGGGCGCCGGTGCCACCGGTGATGAGGACCGTGCCACGGGGCTTCCAGATGCGCCGCGCAGGGGTGTTCCCGAGGGGTGCGGGCTCGAGCCGCCGCAGCATCACGCCCGAGGCGCGGATCGCGACCTGGTCCTCGGGGCCGCCGTCCGCGAACACCCCGGCGAGCCGGGCCCCGGCCCGGGCGTCCATGGTGCGCGGAAGGTCGATCAGCCCGCCCCAGCTGTCCGGGTACTCCACTCCGGCCACCCGGCCCAGGCCCCACACCGCCGCCTGGTCGGGGCTGGTGAGCGGATCGGAGCTGCCGATGGACACCGCGCCCTGGGTGGCGCACCACAGCGGGGCGCGGATGCCGAGGTCGTCCAGGGCCTGGATCAGGGCGAGGGTCAGGGTCAGGCCGGTGGTGGCCACGGGGTGGTCGGGGTACGGGTGTTCGTCGAGCGGCAGCAGTGACAGCACGCCGGACAGCGTGTCCAGCGGGTGGTCGGCGGTGGCGGCGCGCAGCCGCTCGGCCATGGTGGCGCGGTGTGCGGCATCCGCGCCCAGTTCGACGAGGACGACCTCGGCGCCGTGTGCCGCGAGTGCCTCGCGGGAGGCCGTGACCAGCGGGTCGTCGGGGCGGGAGCTGGGAGCCAGCAGCAGCCATGGCCCCGGAAGCGAGGCCGCCGGGATGCCGCTCTTGGGGCGCCAGATCACGCGGTAGCGCCACTCGTCCACGGTCGATTCGGAGCGCCGCTGCCGACGCCACTGCGCGAGGGCGGGCAGGACGGTGCCCAACGAGGCGTGCTGCTCGGTGGATTGGACCTGGAGCGTGGCGGCCAGCGCCTCGGCGTCCCCGCGCTCCACGGCCTGCCAGAAGTGCGTGTCCGCGCTGTCTTCGCCCGACGTGGCGTCGGTGGAGCGCGCGGTGGTGGCCGAGGTGAGCCAGTAGCGCTGGTGCTGGAAGGCGTAGGTGGGCAGGTCGACGGGGTGCGCACCGGTTCCGGCGAACACCGTCCGCCAGTCGATGGCGATGCCGCCGACGTGGGCCTCGGCCAGGGAGGTCAGGAACCGGCCCAGGCCGCCTTCGTCACGGCGCAGCGAGCCGATCGCCGCCACGGGGGTGCCGTGGTCGTCGGCCGTCTGCTCGATGCCCATGGTGAGCACCGGATGGGCGCTGGCCTCCACGAACGTCTGGAAGCCCTCGTCGAGGAGCACCCGTACGGCCTCGTCGAAACGCACGGTCGCGCGCAGATTGCGGTACCAGTAGCCGGCGTCCAGCTCGGTGGTGTCCAGTACGCCGCCGGTGACCGTGGAGTGGAACGGCACCGAGGAGGAGCGCGGAGCGATCCCGGCGAGGGTGCGCCGGATCTCGTCCTCGAGGCTCTCGACGTGGGCGGAGTGCGAGGCGTAGTCCACGGGGACGCGGCGCGCCCGGATCTCCTCCGCCTCGCACGCCGCCAGCAGCTCCTCCAGCGCGTCGGCGTCGCCGGAGACCACGACCGCCGAGGGGCCGTTCACCGCCGCCACCGACAGCCGCTCACCCCACGCCGCGAGCCGCTCCCGCAACGCCTCCACGGGCAGCGACACCGACGCCATGCCACCACGCCCGGACAGCGCCCGCAGTGCTTGGCTGCGCAGGGCCACCACCTTCGCGGCGTCCTCCAGCGACAGCGCACCCGCCACACACGCCGCCGCGATCTCACCCTGGGAGTGGCCGATGACAGCCGACGGCTCCACGCCGTACGAGCGCCACAGCTCCGCCAGCGACACCATCACCGCGAACAGGACGGGCTGTACGACATCCACCCGCTCCAGCGCCGCGGGGTCGCTGAGCACATCCACCAGCGACCAGTCCACATACGGTGCCAGGGCCGTCGCGCACTCGTCGATCCGCCGGGCGAACACCGGCGAGGAATCCAGCAGCCCGGCCGCCATGCCCACCCACTGCGACCCCTGGCCGGGGAAGACGAAGGCGACCCCGGCGCTGCGCTTGGCGACGCCTTCGACCAGCCCGGAGGTGCCTCGGCCGGCGAGGTGATCGGCCAGGATCCGTACCGCGTCCGCGCGGTCCGGGGCCAGCACGACGGCGCGGTGGTCGAAGGCGGTCCGCGTGGTGGCGAGGGACAGTCCGATGCCCTCGGCCGCGGCTTCCGGGTGCCGCTCCACATGGTCCAGCAGCCGCGTGGCCTGGGCGCGCAGCGCCGCCTCGGACTTGCTGGACAGCGGCCAGGGGATGAGCGGCAGCGCCGTCCGGGGCGCCTCCGCCTCCTCTGTCTCCCCCGCCACGTCCGCGCCGGAAGCGGCCTCGGAAGCGGCCTCAGAAGCGGTGTCGGAAGCGGCCCCAGAAGCGGTGTCGGTAGCGGCCAGTGGTGGCGCCTGCTCGATGATGGCGTGGGCGTTGGTGCCGCTGATGCCGAACGAGGACACGCCGGCCCGGCGCGGCTCCTCACCCTCGGGCCATGCGGTGGCCTCGGTGAGGAGTTCGACCGTAGCCGCCGACCAGTCCACGTGTGGGGACGGCTCGTCGATGTGCAAGGTGCGGGGCAGCACGCCGTGGCGCATCGCCAGCACCATCTTCATCACACCGGCCACACCGGCGGCCGCCTGCGTATGTCCGATGTTCGACTTGACCGATCCCAGCAGCAGCGGGTGGTCCGTGGCGCGCTCACGGCCGTAGGTGGCCAGCAGCGCCTGTGCCTCGATCGGATCGCCCAGCTTCGTTCCCGTGCCGTGTGCCTCGACGGCGTCGACCTGCCCGGCCGTGAGCCCGGCATTGGCCAGCGCCTGGCGGATCACCCGCTGCTGCGACGGGCCGTTGGGAGCGGACAACGCACTGCTCGCACCGTCCTGGTTGGTCGCCGTACCCCGGACAACCGCCAGCACGGGGTGGCCGTTGCGCTGCGCGTCGGAGAGCCGCTCCAGGAACAGCATGCCCACGCCCTCGGCGGGCCCGAACCCGTCAGCCGCCGCCGAGAACGGCTTGCACCGCCCGTCCGCCGCCAGTCCGCGCTGCCGGCTGAAGCCGATGAACGTGCCGGGCGTGGCCATGACGGTGACGCCACCGGCCAGCGCGAAGGAGCACTCCCCCTGGCGCAGCGCCTGTACGGCCAGGTGCAGGGCGACCAGCGACGAGGAACACGCGGTGTCCACCGTCACGGCCGGGCCCTCCAGGCCCAGGGTGTAGGCCACCCGCCCGGACACGACGCTGATGGCGCTGCCGGTCACCAGATGGCCCTCGACACCGTCGGTGGCCTCGTGCACCCGCGGCCCGTAGTCGGGGGCCACCGCGCCGACGAACACTCCGGACCGGCTGCCCCTGAGCGAGGCCGGGTCGAGGCCCGCCCGTTCGACGGCCTCCCACGAGGTCTCCAGCAGCAGCCGCTGCTGCGGGTCCATCGCCAGCGCCTCACGTGGTGAGATCCCGAAGAAGTCGGCATCGAAGTCGCCGACGTCGTGCAGGAATCCGCCCTCGCGCGCGTAGGAGGTGCCGGGCCGGTCGGGGTCCGCGTCGTAGAGCGAGCCGAGGTCCCAGCCGCGGTCGTCGGGGAACGGTGTGATGGCGTCCTCGGCCCCGTTCAGCAGCCGCCAGAACTCCTCGGGCGAGCGCACCCCGCCGGGGAAGCGGCAGCTCATCCCGACGATCGCGATCGGCTCGCGGGCCGCGGCGGGGCCACCGGCCGGGCCGTCCGGCGGCGGGCCGCCACGGTCCCCGTCCCATTGGGGCAGCAGGCGCTTCAGCCGGTCGGCCACCATCGCGCGAGTCGCGTCGTCGGTTGCCGTGTCGGTGCCGAGCAACGCGGCTTCCAGCCGGTCGAGTTCGGCGGCCACGTCCGACGGGTCGTCCGCCGCCGCGGGGGCGATCTCCTCCCCCAGGTGTCCGGCCAGCGCGGCGGGGGTCGAGTAGTCGAAGATGAGGGTGGCGGGCAGCCGCAGCCCGGTGGCCGCGTTCAGCCGGTTGCGCAGCTCGACCGCGGTGAGCGAGTCGAAGCCGAGCTCCAGGAAGCCGCGATCGGTGACCACCGCGGCTGCCGTCCCATGGCCGAGGACCGTGGCGGCGTGTTCCTGGACCAGACGCAGCAGCGTCCGCTGCCGCTCCCCCTGACCGAGCCCGGCCAGCCGCCGCGCCAGCGGGGCCTCCTGGGTTCCGGGGTCTTCCTGGGCCGAGGCGCGCCGGGGTGTGATGGGCCGTCGTACGAGTCCGTTGAGCAACGGGGGTACGGGCGTGGTGTCGGCGGCGGCCGCCAGGTGGCCGAGGTCGAGCCGGGCGGGCACCACCAGGCCCTCGGCCAGCCGGCCGGCCGCGTCGAACAGCCGCAGCCCCTCCTCGGAGGGGAACGGCACCAGCCCGGCCCGTGTCATCCGCGAGAGGTCCGCCTGGCCGAGGTGTCCGGTCATTCCGGTGCGCTCGGCCCACAGGCCCCAGGCGAGCGACACTCCGGGCAGGCCCATCGCCCGGCGCCGCTGGGCCAGTCCGTCAAGGAACGTGTTGGCGGCGGCGTAGTTGGCCTGGCCCGCGGACCCCAGGACCCCGGCGGTCGACGAGAACAGGGTGAACATGGCCATATCGAAACGGCGCGTCAGCTCGTGCAGATGCCATGCCCCGTCCACCTTGGCGCGCAACACCGCGTCGAGCCGCTCCGGTGTCAGCGAGGCCACCGTTCCGTCGTCCAGGATGCCCGCGGCGTGGACCACACCGGTCAGGCCGTGTCCGTCGGGGAGGTCCGCCAGCAGGTCGGCCAGCGCGTCACGGTCGGCGACATCGCAGGCGGCGACGGTGACCGAGGCTCCCAGGGCCGTCAGCTCCGCCTCGAGCGTCGCCATACTCTCGGCCGCGCGGCCACGGCGGCTGACCAGCAGCAGCCGGCGCATGCCGCGCTCCGCCACCAGATGCCGGGCGATCAGTCCGCCCAGGACGCCACCGGCGCCGGTGATCAGTACGGTCCCCTCCGGGTCCGGTGCGGCCGGAACGCTCAGCACCAGCTTGCCCACATGGCGCGCCTGGCTCATGAACCGGAACGCCTCGGGAGCCCTGCGCACATCCCACACCCGTGCGGGCAGCGGCTCCAGCACACCACGCTCGAAGAGATCCACGATCTCGGCGAGCATCTCCCCGATGCGCTCGGGGCCCGCCTCCCCCAGGTCGAACGCCCGGTACAGCACGCCCGGATGGGCCGCGGCCACCGCGTCGGCGGACCGCACATCCGTCTTGCCCATCTCGATGAACCGCCCGCCCTCGCCGAGCAGCCGCAGCGACGCGTCCACGAACTCACCGGACAGGGAGTCCAGGACCACGTCCACACCGCGACCGGACGAGGAGTCCCTGAACCGCTCCTCGAACTCCAGCGTGCGCGACGACGCGATACGCGCCTCGTCCAGCCCGAGGCCGCGCAGGACGTCCCACTTGGTCTCGCTCGCGGTCGCGAACACCTCGACGCCCCAGGCCCGCGCCAGCCGCACCGCCGCCATTCCCACACCACCGGCGGCGGAATGGACCAGGAGCGACTCACCGCGCCGCAGGCCCGCCAACTCCCGCAGCGCGTACAAGGCCGTCACGAACACCACGGGAACGGACGCGGCCTCGGTGAAGGACCAGCCGTCCGGGATCCGCACCAGGGTGCGGTGGTCCACGACGGCCAGCGGTCCGAAACCACCGGACCACAGCCCCATCACCCGGTCGCCGACGGCGAGGGACGTCACACCGGGGCCGGTGGCCACGACCACACCGGCGCCCTCGCCGCCCATCACGGCCTCGTCCGGATACATGTCCAGGGAGATGAGGACATCGCGGAAGTTCAGGCCCGTGGCGCGCACGGCGACCCGCACCTCGTGCGCACCGAGTTCGCGGGTGGCGTCCGTGGCCGTGGCCGGCGTCAGTCCCTCCAGCGTGCCCGCCCCGGACGGCTCCAACCGCCACGCCGCCGTGCCATCCGGTGGCGTCAGCACACCCTTCGCGACGCCGGGGGCCAGACGTGGCACCAGCACCTCGGCACCGCGCACCGCGAGCTGCGGCTCCCCGGTGGACACCGCCTGGTGCACCACGGTGAACGATGACTCGGCACCGTCCACGTCCAGCAGGACGAAACGGTCGGGATGCTCGGCCTGCGCAGATCGCACCAGCCCCCAGACCGGGGCCGCGGCCAGGTCGCGCGGGTCCTCACCGTCCTCGGTGGCCAGCGCGCCCCGGGTGATGAACACCAGCCGGGCCGCGGCGAACCCGTCCTCCGCCAGCCACGACCGCACCATGTCCAGGGTCCGGCGGGCCACGGCGTGTGCCGCCGGGACGACGTCCTCGCCGGAGGTGGAGGGCACGGTCACGAACACCAGGTCCGGCATGGGAGCGCCCGATCGTACATGTGCCGCGAGAGCGGCCAGGTCGGCGTGTTCCTCCACCGACCCATCGGCCACCTTCAACGCCCTGGACAGGCCGAAGGGGTCCGGTCCGGCCACGGCGCACCGGTCGGTGGCGGGAACCGAGGCGGTTGTGGGCCCCGCGATCCACTCCACTCGGTACAGCGACTCGCCACCGTCGGTGGACGACACGAGCTGTGCCTCCGAGACCGGCCGGGTGACCAGCGCCTCCGCCGTCGCCACCGGCGTACCGGCGGCGTCGGCCACCAGGACGGACATCCCATCGGTGCCCGCAGGGGCCAGCCGTACCCGCAGGGAGCTCGCGCCGGTGGCGTGCAACGACACACCACGCCACACGAACGGCAGCCGGATCCCGTCCTTCTCCGGACGCGAGGCGGCGCACACCAGCCACGCGTGCAGCGCCGTGTCGAGCAGCGCGGGATGCAGCCCGAACCGGGCCGCGTCGGCGCGCGATTCCTCGGCGAGTGCCACCTCGGCGAAGACCTCGTCGCCCTTGCGCCAGACGGCGCGCAGCCCTCGGAACACCGGTCCGTACGCCAGTCCGGTGGCCGCCACGTCCTCGTAGAAGCCCGCGGTCTCGACCGCTTCCGCGCCCGCCGGTGGCCATGCCTTCAGATCCGCCGGACCCGTCGTCCCGTCGACGGCCGAGGAGTTCAGGGCCAGCACGCCCTTCGCGTGGCACGTCCACGGGGCGTTCGGGGCGTCGTCACGGCGGGCATGCACGCTGAACTCGCGCTGCCCGTCCTGCCGGGGGCCGCCCACGACCAGCTGCACCTGGACCGCCCCCTCGTCGGGCAGCACCAGGGGCGCCTCCAGCGTCAGCTCCTCGAGCCGGTCACAACCGACCGCGTCACCGGCCCTCGACGCCAGCTCGACAAACGCCGTACCGGGCAGGATGGCCCGGCCCAGCACCGCGTGGTCGGCGAGCCAGGGGTGGGTACGGAGCGAGAGCCGACCGGTGAGCAGGAATCCGTCCGAGCCGGGCAGCGGCACGGCGGCCCCCAGCAACGGGTGCTCTGCCGACTCCAGCCCCACCGACGCCACATCGCCTGCGGCATCGATGGCCTCGGACTCCAGCCAGAAGTGGGTGCGCTGGAAGGCATACGTCGGCAGATCGACGCGCTTCGCGCCCGTTCCCGCGAAGAGCCGTGCCCAGTCGACGGACGCGCCGCCCACGTACGCCTCGGCCAGGGAGGTCGTGAAGCGCTCCAGACCACCTTCGTCGCGACGCAGCGAACCGACCGCGGTGGCACGGGTGCCGTGGTCCTCGGCGGTCTGCTCCACACCTATCGTCAGGACGGGGTGGGCACTGGCCTCGATGAACACCTGGAAGCCGTCGGCCAGCAGGGCACGCACGGTCTCGTCGAAGCGCACGGTCTGGCGCAGATTGCGGTACCAATACCCGGCGTCCAGTTCCCCGGTGTCCAACGCACCGCCGGTCACCGTCGAATAGAACGGCACCGACGAAGGCCGAGGGTCGATCCCCGCGAGGGCCTGCCGAAGCTCGTCCTCGATCGCCTCAACATGAGCGCAGTGTGAGGCGTAGTCCACGGGGATACGACGCGCCCGGACCCCCTCGCCCTCGCACCCGGCCAGCAACTCCTCCAACGCATCCGCATCGCCGGAGACCACGACCGCCGAGGGCCCGTTCACCGCCGCCACCGACAACCGCTCACCCCACCGACCCAACCGCTCCCGCACCGAGTCCACCGGCAGCGACACCGACACCATCCCGCCGAGCCCCGAAAGCGCCCGCAACGCCTTACTCCGCAACGCCACCACCCGCGCGGCGTCCTCCAACGACAACGCACCCGCCACACACGCCGCCGCAATCTCACCCTGCGAGTGACCAATGACCGCCGCGGGCTCCACACCATACGAACGCCACAGCTCCGCCAACGACACCATCACCGCCCACAACACCGGCTGCACCACATCAACCCGCTCCAGGGCCGCAGGGTCGCTGAGCACATCCACCAACGACCACTCCACAAACGGCCCCAACGCCGCCGCACACTCACCCAACCGCTCCGCAAACACCGGAGACGACTCCAACAACCCCGCAGCCATACCCACCCACTGCGACCCCTGACCAGGGAAGACCAACACCGCGTGGTCCCGGGCGGTCGCCATCCCGCGCACCACACCGGGGGCTGTGTTCCCCTCGGCCAACGCGCTCAGGCCGTTGACGAGACCGTCCCCGTCCCCCGCCAGCACCACCGCGCGGTGTTCGAAGACACTGCGTGTGGTCGCCAACGACAGCCCGACATCGGCGGGCGAAACCTCTCCGTGCCCGCGCACATGCGTCAGCAGCCGTCCCGCCTGCGCCTCGACCGCGGTGTCCGACCGTCCGGAGATCACCCATGGCGTGATCTCCGGCAGTCCCTCGGCCGGGGCGTCGTCATCGACACCATGGCCGGGGACCTCGTCGAGCGGGGCCGCTTCCAGCACGGCGTGGGCGTTGGTTCCGCTCATCCCGAAGGAGGAGACCGCCGCGCGGCGCGGCCGTCCCGTCTCCGGCCAGGGCATTTCGTCCGTCAGCAGGCGCAACCCACCCGCGGACCAGTCCACATGCGGCGATGGCTCATCCAGGTGCAGGGTGCGCGGCAGCACGCCGTGCCGCATGCCGAGCACCATCTTGATCACACCGGCCACACCCGCCGCCGCCTGCGTGTGCCCGATGTTCGACTTCAACGAGCCCAGCAGCAGCGGCCGTTCTTCGGGGCGGCCCCTGCCGTACGTGGCGAGCAGGGCCTGTGCCTCGATGGGGTCGCCCAGCTTGGTGCCGGTGCCATGGGCCTCGACCGCGTCCACCTCGGCCGCCGACAGCCGCGCGTTCTCCAACGCGGCGCGGATCACCCGCTGTTGCGAGGGGCCGTTGGGCGCGGTGAGGCCGTTGCTCGCACCGTCCTGGTTGATGGCGGTGCCCCGTACGAGGGCGAGCACACGGTGTCCGTTCCGGCGGGCGTCCGACAGGCGCTCCAGCAGCAGCACACCGACGCCCTCCGCCGGGCCGAAGCCATCGGCGGCGGCGGAGAAGGGCTTGCAGCGCCCGTCCGGGGCCAGCCCCCGCTGGCGGCTGAAGCCGACGAAGGTCCAGGGGGTGGACATGATGGCGGTGCCACCGGCCAGGGCCAGGGAGCACTCGCCCTGCCGCAGCGACTGCGCGGCCAGGTGCAGCGCCACCAGCGACGACGAGCACGCCGTGTCGACGGCGACGGCCGGCCCTTCGAAGCCGAACGCATAGGCGAGCCGACCGGAGGTGACACTGAGGGCGTTACCGGTGAGCAGATAGCCCTCGACACCGCTCGACGGCCGGATCGGGCCCGCGCCGTAGCCATGTGATCCGGCGCCCACGAAGACACCGGTCTGGCTGCCGCGCAGGGAGGCCGGGTCGATGCCCGCGCGCTCGAAGGTCTCCCAGGACGTCTCCAGCAGCAGCCGGTGCTGCGGGTCCATCGCCACCGCCTCACGCGGTGAGATGCCGAAGAACGCCGCGTCGAATTCGCCCGCGCCGTCGACGAAGCCACCGTGGCGCGTGTAGGTCTTCCCGGGGACGTCGGGGTCGGCGTCGTAGAGTCCGTCGAGCTCCCAGCCACGGTCTTCGGGGAAGCCGGATATCGCGTCACGGTCCTCGGTCAGCAGGTCCCACAGCTCTTCCGGGGATCGGACGCCACCGGGCAGACGGCACCCCATGGCGACGATGGCGATCGGATCGTCGTCCGGCTCGGCCCGGGTGGCGGGCGCGGGTGCCGAGGGGGCGTCGCTCTCCCGCGAGCCGAGCAGTTCCGTGCGGAGGTATTCCGCGAGCGCGCGGGGGGTCGGGTAGTCGAAGACGACCGTGGCGGGCAGCCGCTCGCCGGTGGCCGCGTTCAGCCGGTTCCGCAGCTCCACCGCCGTGAGGGAGTCGAAACCGTGTTCCTTGAAGGAGATCTCCGGCTCGACCGCGTCCGGTGTGCTGTGGCCGAGGACGGTGGCGGCCTGGTCCTGGACCGTGCGCAGCACCATCCGCTCGCGCTCCGCGTCGCCCACTCTGCGCAGGCGCCGCCGTAGTGACGCCTCCTCCGCTGCGGGCGCCGTCCGGGCCAGTGCGCGGCGGACCACGGTGGCCCGTTCCGGTCGGCCGTCGCCGGGCTCCGCTGTCGCGGCCGCGAGCTGCTCCTCCGTCACCGGCCGTGCCACCAGCGCGTCCACCGTGGCCACCGGCGTTCCGGCCGGGTCGGCGACCACTGCGGACAGGGTGTCGGTGCCCTTGTGGGTCAGCCGTACGCGGAGCGTCGACGCCCCGGTCGCGTGCAACGACACACCGCTCCAGAGAAACGGCAGGCGGATGCCGTCCGCATCGCCCGAGAGGGGTGCCAGGCCCGGCTGCAAGGCGGTGTCCAGCAGAGCCGGGTGGATGCCGAACCGGGGCACCTCGCCATGGGCTTCCTCGGGCAGCACCACCTCGGCGAAGAGCTCGTCACCGCGGCGCCATACCGCGCGAACGCCACGGAAGACGGGCCCGTACGCCACGCCGGTATGGGCCAACCGCTCGTAGAAGTCGGCGATGTCGACGGCCTCCGCACCGGTCGGCGGCCATATGCTGAGGTCAGTGGCGTGGCTCTGGGCCTCGCCGTGGGCTTCGCTGTGGACCAGCGTTCCCGAGGCGTACCGGGTCCACGGCCGGTCCGTAGTGTCTTCCGGCCGCGCGTACACCCGTACGGGACGTCCGCCGTCCTCCTCGGGCCCGCCTACGGTCAACTGGAGCTGTACGGCCCCCCGTTCGGGAAGCACCAGAGGCGCCTCCAGCGTCAGCTCCGCCACGCGGTCGCATCCGGCCGCGTCACCGGCTCGCAGCGCCAACTCGGCGAATGCGGACGCGGGCAGCAGGGCCCGGCCGAGTACGGTGTGTTCGGCGAGCCAGGGATGCGTACGGAGCGAAAGGCGGCCCGTCAGCAACCACCCGTCCGAGTCGGGCAGGGCGGTCGCCGCGCCGAGGAGGGGGTGGTCGGCGGAGGTCAGTCCGACCGAGGACACATCGCCCGCCACGGCTGAGGGCTCGACCCAGTAGCGCTGGTGCTGGAAGGCGTACGTCGGCAAGTCGACGCATCGGGCGCCCGTGCCCGCGAACATGGCCGCCCAGTCGACAGCGGCGCCACCCACGTATGCCTCGGCGAGGGAAGTGGCGAACCTGTCGAGCCCGCCTTCGTCGCGGCGCAGTGATCCGACGGCGGTGATGTGCGTGCCGTGGTCCTGGGCCGTCTGCTCCACGCCCATCGTCAGGACGGGGTGGGCGCTGGCCTCGATGAAGGTATCGAAGCCGTCGGCGAGCAGGGCGCGGACGGCCTCGTCGAAGCGCACCGTCTGACGCAGATTGCGGTACCAGTACCCGGCGTCGAGTTCCTGGGTGTCCAGCACATCTGCCGTGACCGTGGAGTAGAACGGCACCGACGACGGGCGTGGAGTGATCTCCGCGAGGGTCTGCTGAAGCTCGTCCTCGATGGCCTCGACATGAGCGCAGTGGGAAGCGTAATCGACGGGGATGCGACGCGCCCGGACCTCGTCCGCCTCGCACGCCGCCAGCAGCTCGTCCAGCGCGTCGGCGTCGCCGGAGACCACGACCGCCGACGGCCCGTTCACCGCCGCCACCGACAACCGCTCACTCCAACGGCCCAGCCGCTCCCGCACTTCACGCACGGGCAGCGATACCGACACCATCCCGCCGAGCCCCGACAGCGCGCGCAACGCCTTGCTCCGCAGGGCCACCACCTTCGCCCCGTCCTCCAGCGACAGCGCACCCGCCACACAGCCCGCAGCGATCTCACCCTGGGAGTGACCAATGACGGCCGCGGGCTCGACACCGTACGAACGCCACAGCTCCGCCAACGACACCATCACCGCCCACAACACGGGCTGCACCACATCCACCCGCTCCAGGGCCGCGGGGTCGCTGAGTACGTCCACCAGCGACCAGTCCACGAGCGGCGCCAACGCCGCCGCACACTCACCCAACCGCTCCGCGAACACCGGCGACGACTCCAACAACCCCGCCGCCATCCCCACCCACTGCCATCCCTGACCAGGGAAGACAAAGGCGACGCGGTCCGAGGAGCCAGTGGCCGCCCCGCGCACCACACCCGCGGCCTCGCGCCCCTCGGCCAGCGCGGTCAGACCACTGACGAGCGCGGTACGGTCACCGCCCAGCACCACCGCCCGCCGCTCGAGGGCCGCGCGCGTGGTGACCAGCGACAGACCGACATCCGCGGACGCCGGACCGGCCTCGTCGCCCACCGTCGACAGCAAGCGCGCGGCCTGGTCCCGGAGCCCCGCATCGGACCGTGCCGATACCACCCACGGCACCACGCTGCTCGGTTCCGAGGTGGCGTCCGTAGCGGCATCGGACACCATCGGCCCCTGCTCCAGGATCACATGGGCGTTGGTGCCGCTCACGCCGAAGGAGGAGACGCCCGCCCGACGGGGCCGACCGGTTTCGGGCCATGGCGTCGGGGCGGTCAGAAGCTCCACCGCACCCGTCGACCAGTCCACGTGCGGTGACGGTTCATCGATGTGCAGGGTCTGCGGAAGCAGGCCGTGGCGCATGGCCAGCACCGACTTGATGACCCCGGCCACACCGGCCGCTGCCTGGGTATGGCCGATGTTGGACTTGATGGAGCCGAGCCACAGCGGCCGCTCGCCGGGCCGCTCCTGCCCGTACGTGGCCAGCAGGGCCTGCGCCTCGATCGGATCGCCCAGCGTCGTACCCGTGCCGTGCGCCTCGACCGTATCGACGTCGGTGGCCGACAGCCGGGCGTTCGCCAGGGCGGCGCGGATCACCCGCTGCTGTGAAGGGCCGCTCGGTGCGGTGAGGCCGTTGCTCGCACCGTCCTGGTTGACGGCGGAGCCGCGTACCACCGCCAGCACCTGGTGGCCGTTGCGCCGCGCATCCGAGACGCGCTCCAGCAGCAGCAAGCCCACCCCCTCGCCCCAGCCGGTGCCGTCCGCGGCCGCCGCGAACGCCTTGCACCGACCGTCGGCCGCCAGACCGCGCTGACGGCTGAACTCCACGAAAAGCTCGGGCGTGGACATCACGGTGACACCGCCGGCGAGCGCCAGCGAGCACTCGCCTTGACGCAGGGACTGCGCCGCCAGATGCAGCGCGACCAGCGACGACGAACAGGCGGTGTCCACCGTGACCGCCGGGCCCTCGAAGCCGAAGGTGTAGGAGATACGGCCGGAGACGACGCTGGCGGCGCTGCTGGTGACCAGGTGGCCCTCGATGTGCTCCGCCGCCGCCTGCCGCAGGCTGGTTGCGTAGTCCTGGCCGTTGCTGCCCACGAAGACACCGGTCCGACTGCCCCGGAGCAGCGTGGGATCGATCCCGGCCCGCTCGAACGCCTCCCACGATGTCTCCAGCAGGAGCCGCTGCTGGGGGTCCATCGCCACCGCCTCACGCGGCGAGATCCCGAAGAACTTCGGGTCGAAGTCGCCCGCTCCCTCGAGGAAACCGCCCTCGCGGACATAGCTCTTGCCGCGTTCGTCCGGGTCCGGCCCGTAGAGCGTGTCCAGGTCCCAGCCGCGGTCGGCGGGGAACTCGGTCAGCACCTCGCGCCCGGCGATCAGCAGCTGCCACAGGTCTTCCGGCGTTCGCACCTCGCCGGGGAAACGGCAGCTCATGGCCACGATGGCGATGGGCTCGTCGGCGGCGGCCACGGCGACGGGCAACGCGGCGTCCGCGCCGTTCCGCAGCCCCAACGCCTCGGTGCGCAACAGTTTGACCAGCGCCGTCACGGTGGGGTGGTCGAAGAGCAGAGTGCTCGGCAGGCTCAGCCCGGTGGCCGCGTTCAGCCGGTTGCGCAGGGTCACCGCGGCAAGGGAGTCGAAACCCAGTTCCTTGAAGGCACGGTCGGCGTCGATGGCCCCGGGACGGCGGTGTCCCAGGACGGCCGCCACATGGGACCGCACGAACTCCAGGAGGATGCGGTCTTGTTCCGCCGTCCCCAGCCCGGCGAGTCGGCGCCGAAGCGACCCCTCGGTGGTCGTGACCTCGTTGGGGGTGTCGGGTGAGCCATAGGCCATGAGGTCGTGGAGGAGTCGGCGCGAACGGGTGTCCGCCATCGTCCCGGCCAGGGTGTCCCACTCAACGTCGGCGACGATCAGAGCCGCTGCCGCCGGGTGGTTGACACTTTGCTCCAGGGTGGCGACGGCCGACTCGGGGTCCATCGCGGGAAGGCCATGGCGCCGCCACCGGTCCGCGACGGCCTCTGCCATGCCGTGAGCGGCCCAGGGACCCCAGGCCACGGAGGTGGCAGGGAGCCCCGCACCGCGCCGCCACTCCGCCAAAGCGTCCAACATCGCGTTCGCCGCAGCGTAGTTGGCCTGACCCGCGGCACCCACCGTCCCCGAGAACGACGAGAACAGCACAAACGCCGCAAGGTCCAGCTCCCGCGTCAGCTCGTGCAGATGCCACGCCGCCTCGGACTTCGCCCGCAACACACCCTCGAACCGCTCCACCGACAGCCCGTCCAGCACCCCGTCATCCAGCACACCCGCCGTGTGTACGACAGCCGTCAGCGGAAACTCCTCCGGCACCCCGGCCAACACCCCGGCCAGCGCATCCCGGTCGCCCGCATCACACGCCACAACCGTCACCCGAACGCCCGTCTCACGCAGCTCGGCACACAGCTCATCCGCACCCTCAGCCTCAGGGCCACGCCGCGACACCAGCAACAGATGCTCCGCACCCGCCCGCGCCAGCCACCGCGCCACATGGGCACCCAACGCACCCGTCCCACCCGTCACCAACACCGTGCCCGACGGCACCCAGCCCCCGACGCCATGTGCACCCTCGACCGCACGCACCACACGGCGACCGAACACGCCCGACGACCACACCGCCACCTCGGTCTCGTCGGCACGGCCACTCACCACGCCCACCAGCCGGTCCGCCACCCGCGTATCCCACACCTCGGGCAGGTCGAGCAGGCCACCCCAGCGCTCCGGCGCCTCCAGCCCGGCCACCCGGCCCAGCCCCCACACCGCCGCCTGCTCCACACCCGATGGGCTCTCCGAACCGCCCACCGCCACCGCACCCCGCGTCACACACCACACACGGCCACCCACGCCCGCATCCCCGACCCCCTGGAGCAGGGACAAGGTCAGGGCCAGCCCCAACGGCACCGACCCGTACTCACCGTGCCGCCCCTCCGCCAGTGCCAGCAGCGACACCACACCCGAGGCGTCGGAGACTTCGGCCCCTTCCATGGCCCGGCGCAGCCGGTCCGCCATCACCGCACGGTCGGCGTCGTCCTGACCAAGCTCGACCACGACAGGCAGGGCACCGCGCCCAGCCAACGCGGCCACACACTCCGCAACCCACTCGTCCCCGGCCAGCCCCGCCGGGACCGCCACCAGCCACGTGCCCGTCAGAGCAGCGCCCACCACGTCCGCAACGGGCACCCACGACACCTGATACCGCCAGCCACCAGCCACCTGCGACAGTGCCGGGGCCGTGCCGCTGCGGACCGGCTCCAACCAGAAGCGCTCCCGCTGGAACGCATACGTCGGCAGCTCCACACGACGGGGGCGGGCCGGCGCCAACAGGGCTGACCAGTCGACCTGCCGCCCCCGTACATAGATCTCGGCGAGTGCTTCTTGCAGGGAAGGGATCTCATCCCGACCGGCGCGCAGCACCGATGCGAAGGCGGCGTCCGGCGCGCACTCCTGCCCCATCCCGGACAGCACGCCGTCCGGCCCCAGCTCCAGGCAGGTGGTGACTCCCGCGCCCGCCAGACTCCGTACCCCGTCCGCGAACCGGACGGCCTCACGCACATGCCGCACCCAGTACTCGGCGGAGCACAGCGCCTCGGCATCCGCCACCAGGCCCGTCACGTTCGACACGACGGGAATGCGCGGAGGCGCGTACGACAACCCCTCGGCCACCCGCCGGAACTCCGCCAGCATCGGCTCCATCAACGGCGAATGGAACGCATGCGAGACGCGCAGCCGCTTCGTCTTGACACCCCCGGCCTCCAGCAGCCCGGCGACCTCCGCCACCGCCGCCTCAACACCGGAAATCACCGTCGAACGCGGACCATTGACCGCCGCCACGCTCACCTCGGCTTCGCGACCGGCCAGCAACGGCAGCACATCGGCCTCGGCGGCCTGTACCGACACCATCACCCCACCCGACGGCAACCCCTGCATCAACCGCCCACGAGCCGCCACCAACACACACGCATCCGCAAGCGACAACACACCCGCCACATGCGCCGCCACCAACTCACCAATCGAATGCCCGGCCACGAAGTCGGGCCGCACACCCCACGACTCCACCAACCGGAACAGCGCCACCTCCACCGCAAACAACCCACACTGGGTATACGCGGTCTCATCCAGGCCATTCGCGCCCCCGCCGACCACCTCCCGCAGCGGACGCTCCAACACCCCGTCAAACTGCCCACACACCTCATCGAAGGCATCGGCGAACACCGGAAACGCCTCATACAGCCCCTGGCCCATCCCGACCCGCTGACTGCCCTGCCCCGAGAACAACACCGCCAGCTTCCCCGGCACCACAGAACCCCGCACCACACCCGCCGCCGGTACACCATCCACCAGCGCTTCCAGCCCAGCGGCAAACCCCTCACGGTCACCGGCCAGCACCACTGCCCGGTGCTCGAACATCGACCGCGTGGTCACCAATGCCGAGGCCACATCCACGACCGACGCCTCAGCGCCCAGTTCCCCACGCACCGCCGACAGCAACCGCTCCGCCTGCGCCCGCAACGCACCCTCGGACTTCGCCGACACCACCCACGGCACCGACGCCGGGGCCTCCCGCCCCTCGTCCACCGGCTGGGCAACGCCCGCCTCTGCGGGAGCCTGCTCCACGATGACGTGGGCGTTCGTCCCGCTGATGCCGAACGACGACACCCCCGCGCGCCACGACCGGCCCGTCTGCGGCCACTCCACGGCATCCGTCAGCAGCTCCACCGCACCCGCGGACCAATCCACATGCGGCGACGGCTCATCGACGTGCAGCGACTTGGGCAGCACCCCGTGCCGCATCGCGAGCACCATCTTCATCACACCCGCCACACCCGCGGCGGCCTGCGTATGACCGATGTTGGACTTCACCGAGCCCAGCCACAGCGGCCGGTCCTCGGCGCTCCGCTCCCGCCCATAGGTCGCGAGCAGCGCCTCGGCCTCGATCGGATCGCCCAGGGCCGTGCCCGTGCCATGCGCTTCGACCGCGTCCACGTCGGCGGGGGAAAGTCCGGCGTTCGCCAACGCCGCCCGGATCACGCGCTGTTGGGAGGGTCCGTTCGGCGCGGTCAGGCCGTTTGACGCACCGTCCTGGTTGATGGCGCTGCCCCGCACCACCGCGAGCACCTGGTGGCCGTTCCGCCGCGCATCCGACAGCCGCTCCAGCAGCAGCATCCCGGCGCCCTCGGCCCAGCCCGTGCCGTCCGCCGCCGACGCGAACGGCTTGCACCGGCCGTCCGGGGCCAGCCCCTGCTGCCTGCTGAACTCCACGAACAGCCCCGGCGTCGGCATCACCGTCACACCACCGGCGAGTGCGAGCGCGCACTCGCCCTGGCGCAGCGACTGGACCGCCAGATGCAGGGCCACCAAGGAGGACGAACAGGCGGTGTCCACCGTCATCGCCGGGCCCTCGAAGCCCATGGTGTAGGAGATGCGGCCGGAAGCGGCGCTGACGGTGTTGCCGGTCAGCAGGTATCCCTGGAGCTCATCCGAGGCGTCGTGCATCCGCGGGCCGTAGTCCTGGGACATCGCTCCCACGAAGACACCGGTCCGGCTCCTGTCCCGCCCGGCCGGGTCGATCCCCGCGCGTTCGAAGACCTCCCAGGAGGTCTCCAGCAAGAGCCGCTGCTGCGGGTCCATCGCCAGCGCCTCGCGCGGCGAGATGCCGAAGAAGGAGGCATCGAAGTCCCCGGCGTCGTAGAGGAATCCGCCTTCGCGGGTGTACGTGGTCCCGGCTCGTCCGGGGTCGGTGTCATACAGCCCGGACAGATCCCAGCCCCGGTCCGCCGGGAACCCCCCGATGGCGTCCCCGCCGGAGGCGATCAGCTGCCACAGCTCCTCGGGCGACCGCACACCACCGGGGTAGCGGCAGCTCATGCCCACGATCGCGATCGGCTCGTCCGGGGCCACGCCGGCCGGTGCCGACGCGGTCTCCTCTCGCCCGTCGTCGCCCAGAAGCCTGTCCCGCAGATGGCGTACGAGGGCCCGGGGCGTGGGGTGGTCGAACAGCAGCGCGGTCGACAGTCGCAGTCCGGTCGTGGTGTTCAGTCGGTTGCGGAAGTCGACGGCGCCGAGCGAATCGAAGCCCAGTTCTTTGAAGGTCCGGCCCAGATCGACGGCCTCCGGCCCTTCGTACCCCAGCGCGGTGGCGACCTGATCACGTACCAGGTCCGCCAGCAGTTCGCCTCGCTGGGCGTCATCCAGCGGGGCGAGACGCGCGCGCAGCAGCGACGCCGCGTCGGTCGCCGATGTGTGGCCCGCGCCGTCATCCAGGTCGGTCGCAGCGGCCTCGGTGAGCGCGCTCGGCTGTGGCAGCGCCTGGACGTCCAGCCAGTACCGCTTGCGCTGGAACGCGTACGTGGGCAGCTCAACGCGACGCGCACCCGTCCCCGCGAACATCCCCGTCCAGTCGACGGAGGCACCGCCCACATACGCCTCGGCCACGGAAGTCAGGAAGCGATCCAGACCGCCTTCGTCACGACGCAGCGAACCGATGGCCGCCACGTCGGAGCCATGCTGCTCTGCGGTCTGCTCCACCCCCACCGTGAGTACGGGGTGGGCACTGGCCTCGATGAACACCTGGAAACCGTCGGCCAGCAACGCGCGCACGGCCTCCTCAAAGCGCACGGTCTGGCGCAGATTGCGGTACCAGTACCCGGCGTCCAGAGCGGCCGTATCGAGCACTCCACCGGTCACCGTCGAATAGAACGGCACCGACGACGACCGAGGGCTGATCCCCGCGAGGGCCTGCCGAAGCTCGCCCTCAATGGCCTCCACATGAGCGCAATGCGAGGCGTAATCCACCGGAACACGCCGCGCCCGGACCCCCTCCGCCTCACACACGGCCAGCAGCTCGTCCAACGCATCGCCATCGCCGGAGACGACGACTGCCGAAGGCCCGTTCACCGCCGCCACCGACAACCGCTCACCCCACCGACCCAACCGCTCCCGCACCGAGTCCACCGGCAACGACACCGAGGCCATCCCGCCGAGCCCCGAAAGCGCCCGCAGCGCCTTGCTTCGCAGCGCCACCACGCGTGCCGCATCCTCCAACGACAACGCACCCGCCACACACGCCGCCGCAATCTCACCCTGGGAATGACCAATGACCGCCGCGGGCTCCACACCATACGAACGCCACAGCTCCGCCAACGACACCATCACCGCCCACAACACCGGCTGCACCACATCAACCCGCTCCAGGGCCGCAGGGTCGCTGAGCACATCCACCAACGACCACTCCACAAACGGCCCCAACGCCGCCGCACACTCACCCAACCGCTCCGCAAACACCGGCGACGACTCCAACAACCCCGCAGCCATACCCACCCACTGCGACCCCTGACCAGGGAAGACCAACACCGCACGACCATCACCACCCACCACCACACCCCGCACCACACCCGCGGCATCCCGACCTTCCGCCACCGCACCCAAACCCTCAGTCAAAGCCCCACGGTCCGACCCCAACACCACCGCACGATGCTCAAACGCACTACGCGTCGTCGCCAGAGAGAACCCGACATCCCCGGCCGACAGCTCCGCCCGCTCCCCCACGTACGACGCCAACCGACCCGCCTGCGCCCGCAACGCCGCCTCGGAGCGCCCCGACACCACCCACGGGATCCGGGCAGGAGCGTCCTTCCGCTCAGCTCCCGCCACGTCCCGAGCCACCGCGAGCTCCGGTGCCCCGGACAGCACCACATGGCAGTTCGTCCCGCCCACTCCGAACGAGCTCACCCCGGCGGTCAACGCCTCCCGCGTCCCCGCCGCGTCCGCGAGCCACGCCTCGGAGGTCGTCTGCACCCGCAGCTTCAGCCGGTCCAGGGGAATGTCAGGGTTGGGTGTCCGGAAGTTGAGGCTGGGGAAGAGTTCGCCATACTTGAGCCCCAGGGCCGTCTTGATGAAGCCGACGACACCCGCCGCGCCCTCCAAGTGGCCCACGTTGGTCTTGGCCGACCCCACCAGCAGCGGGGCGTCGTTGGGTCGCCGTGGCGCGCCCAGGACCGCGCCCAGTGCCGCGGCCTCGATCGGGTCGCCGACCTTCGTACCGGTGCCGTGGAGTTCCACGTACTGGACACGGGCGGGGTCCACTCCGGCCTGCCGGTAGGCACGGCGCAGGAGGTCCTCCTGGGCCTCCTGGTGGGGGGTGGTGAGGTGGTCGCCGCCACCGTCGTTGTTGAGTGCGCTGCCCCGGATGACGCAGTACACGGGGTCACCGTCGGCGAGGGCGTCCGCGAGGGGCTTGAGGACGACGGCGCCGCCGCCCTCGCCGCGTACGAAGCCGTTGGCGCGGGCGTCGAAGGCGTAGGTGACACCGTCCGGTGACAGCCCGCCGAACCGGGCGGCGCTGATGCCGCTCTCGGGGGCGAGGTTGAGGTGGACGCCGCCGGCGATGGCGATGGACGTCTCGCCGCGGCGGATGCTTTCGCAGGCCAGGTGGATGGCGGCCAGCGAGGACGCCTGTCCGGCGTCGAGGGTGAGGCTGGGGCCACGCAGGCCGAGGTGGTAGGAGACGCGGTTGGCGATGATGCCGCGGTGGAGTCCGGTGAAGCTGTGCCGGTCGATGGCCTCCGGGCCGCCCCGCCGGATCAGCGTGGCGTAGTCGTCCGCGATCACACCGATGTACACGCCGGTACGGCTGTCGCGGAGCCGGTCCGGAACGATTCCGGCGTCTTCGAGGGCCTCCCACGTCAGTTCCAGGGTCAGTCGCTGCTGGGGGTCCATGGCCGCGGCCTCGCGTGGCGAGATGCCGAAGAAGGCGGCGTCGAAGTGGTCGATCCGGGCCCGGTCCAGGAATCCGCCCCGCCGAGGGGTATCAGTGACCCCGGCCCGCCGAGGGGCGCCAGTGTCCGCGTCCCACCGTCCTTCCGGGGCCTCCGTGATGGCGTCGGCGCCGTCGCGGAGCAGTTGCCGGAAGGTGGCGGGGTCGGGTGCTCCGGGGAGGCGGCAGGACAGTCCGACGACCGCGATCGGCGCGTCCGTCGTGCTCGGCGAGGTGCCGTCGGAACTCTTCATGAGCGTGACTCCCTGGATCCAGGAACGTAGGACGCCGGGCGCACACCAGCGCAACGCGAAGGTCTGCGCCGCGTCCGGACAGGACAGCGGGACAGGAGAACGAGATGGCGAAGCGGGCGGGGAACGGACGGGACATGGGCGGGCGGACCCCTCCCGCGTGGCGGATGCCACGCGGGCGCTCATGCGCTGCGGCCGGTGGCCCGTGGTCCGTGATGCGTGGACCGTGTTCCCCGGGCTTCGTGGATGTCTTGTGGGTCTGGGCGGGGCCTAGTAGATGCCTTCCGGCGCCGATCGCACGACCTGAAGTGGCTTGACGTTGGCGACGCCGTCACACGGCCACTCCGGGCCCGTGTCGTACCGCACCGCGAGGTCGCGCTCGAGCACATTGGGCAGGAAGAGGTCGTCGTGCAGGACGGTCAGCCGGACCTGGCCCTGTTCGCCGTATCCGACCACCTTGGACCAGTCGTCCTTGTCGACGACCGCCATGGTCACCTGCGGGTAGTTCGGCAGGTACGGCATGACGGCGCCGTCGTCCTCCGCGGGCAGGCCCACGGTGTTGCCGAAGGTGTTGGCGTACGTGACGACGACCAGTCCGCCGTCCAGGGCCTTGTGGAAGGATCTGCGCATGGCGGGGGTCGCGTGTGTCCCGCTGAGCCGTACGCCCTTCAGCCGCGCCACCAGCTCGGGCCTCGCCTTGATCAGGGCCTGTAGCAGGGCCGGGGTGGTGACGAGGTAGTCGACCGGCTGGTGCTCCAGGACCGCGGCGATCTGCTCGGTGATGTGGGCCGTGTACTCCTGCGCGTCCTTCAGTCTGCCGTCGCGGAGCAGCCGCTTGACCCAGCGGGGGTCGAAGTCGATGCCGTACACCCGGCCGTCGTACAGGTCGGCCAGGTCCACCGCGCCGTGTCCGATGAGATGCGGTCCGGTGGGGGTGGCCTGGAGCCAGGTGCGGCCCGGTTCGAATCCCTCGCGCTCGATCACCCAGCGCCGCCAGGCGGCGCGGTGCTCGAGCATCGGCTCGGTGTAGAACACCCGGCAGGGGTTGCCGGTGGTGCCTCCGGAGTCCCAGACCCGGCCGGTCAGGGGCCGGGGCACGGCCTGGGGCACGAGCTCGGCGGGGTCCAGGGTGCGCAGGTCGCCCAGCGGCATCGGGCCGAACGCGGACAGCTCGTCGTGGCGGGTGATGTCCCGTGGGTCGATGGCGAGTTCGGCGGCGCGCTTGAGCCAGTACGGGGTGCCGGTGTCGGGGTCGAAGTGGCGGCGGACGACCCGGCGGGTCCAGGCGTCGATGTCCTGCGACAGCCACTGGTCGATCTGCTCGGTCACGTCCTTCACTGGGCCACCCCGGCTTCCGTGGAAGGGAGTTCGATACCGAAGTCGTAGACCGCCGTCATCGCCTCGAAGACATGGTCCGGGGATTCCACGTGGACCACGGGGAACGCCGCGCTCTGGAAGGTGCCGAAGGCGGCGGGGCCGAGCACCAGACCCAGTTCGGTGCCGCCGTCCTCCAGTCCGCCGATCATGTGCGGGACACTCACGGGGGCGGTGGGGTTGCGGCGGAAGAGATCGCGGATCTCCTCGGCGGTGGTGAGGGCCTTGCGCTCCATGCACGAGTGCACGGGCACCCGTGGGTCATGGAAGGTCATGGCCTCCAGCGTGGGCTCGAGGAAGTCGCTGATGTGCTGCTGGAGCGGCGAGTGGAACGCCGCGCCGTGGTCGTCGGACACATGCAGCGCGCCGGCCGGGAACCCCGCCCCGAACTCCTGGAGCGCCGAGCGGTAGCCGCCCAGCAGCACCATGCGCTCCTGGCCCGTGCCGACCTTCCCGAGGTCGGCGGAGAGATACACACCGGGGACGTCGGCGAGCAGGTCGTCGGTGGCGGTGTCGTAGGGGATCCGCAGCATGGCGACGGCCTGCGGGCCGTTGTCCGCGGCCGGTGGTGGCACTTCCCGCAATCGCATCAGAAGGGTGAAGAGATCCTGACGCTCGACGGCTCCGGCGAGAGTCGCGCCGACCAGTGCGCCGAAACTCAGCCCGCATACGGCGGCCGGCGTTATGCCGTATTCCTCGGCGAGAACATCCGCAATTCCTAATACGGCCGCGGCCTGACGAATGGCACCGATGCCTTGTCGGTGCTCCTGTCCGGGTTGCCGTTCCTCTTCGAATATCCGCTGGACGTCGATACCCGTCCACTCGGCGATGCGTTGATAGGTGTGCTGCACACTCGGAAAGAGTTCATACAGCTCCGCGCCGGCTCCCGGCTGATCGTTCATACCACCGTCGAGGACATACGCAAGCGTCACCCCGAAACCCCCGTTTCCACCCGTTCGCGCCGGGCCAAAGCATGCCGCATCACCGCGGCACCCCATGAACTGCTCCCCCGAGATCCCCGTTCCGCTAGCGGGTCTCAAGAATCACCCAGCTGTTCGCGTTCGCTCATCAAACCTCTCGCTGCCAAGGCGTGTCAAGCAAGATCCACACGCCTTGCGCCACCTTTGCCTAACCCCGGCCGGTCCCATTGCGCAACCGTATTTCGACATCCTCACGGGGGCCGCCGAGCTCCTCCCAGACCTGGTCAAGGGCCTTGACGAACATCTCCACCTCGGAGGTGGAATGGACGGCTCCGGGGGCTACCCGCAGGATCTCCTCACCGGCCCGTACGCTGGGCGCGTTGATCGCCTGCACATAGATGCCGTGCCGCTCCAGCAGGGCCGTGGACATGCGCTTGCACAGGGCCTCGTTCCGCACCAGCACGGACACGATGTGGGTGAGGTCGGAGATGAAGGGGATCCGGCGCTCCTTCAGCAGCCGGTGCATCAACTGTGCGTTTGCCCACAGCCGTTCCCTTTCGGCCTCCGAGGAGCGCAGATGGCGGACGGCGGCGAGGGCGGCGGCGGCCACGGCGGGCGGCATCGCGGTGGTGAAGATGAAGGAGCGGGAGAACATCCGCACCGCCTCGATCACCTCCGCCGGGCCCACGATGTATCCGCCGTTGGTGCCAAAGCCCTTGGCCAGCGTGCCCATGATGACGGTGAACCGGTCTGCCAGCCCCTCGCGTGCCGCGATGCCCGCGCCCTGCGGGCCGTACATGCCCACCGCGTGCACCTCGTCGAGGAAGGTCATGGCACCATGGCGCTCGGCGATGTCGGCGATCTCCGCGAGTGGCGCGATGTCGCCGTTCATCGAGTAGACCGACTCGGTGACGATGAGCTTGGGCGCATCGGGGTCGGCGGCCGCGAGCAGCTCCTCGAGGTGCGCGGTGTCGTTGTGCCGGAAGATCCGCTTCTGGGCGCCGCTGTGGCGCAGGCCGTCGATGATGGAGGCGTGGTTCAGCGCGTCGGAGAAGACGACGCAGCCCTCCATGCGGCCCGCGATGACGGACAGCGCGCCGTCGTTGGCGGTGTAGCCGGAGGTGAACAGCAGCGCGTCGTCCTTGCCGTGGAGCGCGCTGAGCTCCTTCTCCAGCAATACGTGGCAGTGGTTGGTGCCGCCGATGTTGCGTGAGCCGCCGGCGCCCGCCCCGTACTCGTCGACGGCTTCCTTCATGGCCTCCAGGACGGCGGGGTGCTGGCCCATGCCGAGGTAGTCGTTGCTGCACCAGACGCTGATCCGGGAGGTGTCCTCGAGGCCGCTGACGCTGGCGGCGGGGAACTGACCGGCGAGCCGTCCGATCTCCAGGAACTCCCGCTTTCCACCGTCAGAACCTTCGGTGAGGCGCGAAAACAGGTCCAGATATTGGGTCGTCACGTCCACTCACTTCGCTTTTAGGCTACTTGGGGATCGCGCAGAAAGCGGGATGAGCCGTAGCGACCCCCCGCCGACGCCAATCTACATGCGGTCGGCCGTCAATCGGTATGCCGAAAGGCAACCTCCGCACACCCGACCCGGTTTCACGGCAGGAAACTGACGGGTGGATGGAAGAAGGTTGCCACGCCGGAGGCAGGGTGTCATCCTTCAGCGGGAAACGGCACCTTGAACTCATCGGCACACGGCGAACTGGAGTTTCGATGTCTCCGACCGACAATTACGTCCGACGGGTCCTCGAGGCTCTGTCGGCCGATTCGGAGCGGGTTGCCCTGCTCCGCGACGATGAGCGGTTCACCGCCGGTGAGTTCACCCGCACCGTGGTCGCGGCGGCGGAATTGCTGCGCCGCCAGACAGCGGAGGAAGAAATTCCGGTCGTGGCCGTACTGACGGTCGCCAACACCCCGGCCACCATCATGCTGCGCTATGCGGCGAACCTCATCGGTGCCACGGTGGTCCATCTGCACTCCACCAACGCGGTGGACCCCACCGATCAGCTGGCCACCCGCGAGCGGCACGAGATCCTGAAGAAGACCGGCGCCACGTTCCTCGCCGTGGACGAGGAGAACCTGGGCCTGGCCCGGGAGCTGTGCGAGCGTCTGCCGGAGCCGCCCCGGCTCGCCGCACTGGGCTCGCTCGGCCCCGATGTGCTGGACCTGACCACGGGCGACGCGGACGCCTTCGATCTGACGGTCGTGGAGACCGACCCCGAGCGCCCGGCCGTGGTCCTGTTCACCAGTGGCACCAGCGGCAGCCCGAAGGGTGTGACACTCCCCTTCCGCGTCCGAACTCTCTATCTGCGGGCGGGACTTGACGCGCCCGGCCCGATCACCTATCTGTCCACGCTGCCGGTGAGCCACTCCAACGGCTCCGGCGCCGACCTCGCCCTCGCCTCCGGTGGCACGGTGGTGCTGCACGAGGGCTTCGACGCGAGCGCGGTGCTCGACGCGGTGGAGCGCCACCGGGTGTCCGCGCTCACCCTCACCCCTCCGCAGCTGTACATGCTGGTGGACCACCCGGCCATCAAGGACACCGATCTGTCGAGCATCCAGATCATCTCCTACGGCGGCTGCCCCGCCGCCCCGGCCCGGCTGGCCGAGGCGGTCGAGGTGTTCGGCCCGGTGCTGCTCCAGTTCTACGGCACCACCGAGACCAGCGGGATCAGCGTGCTCGCCCCGCCGGACCACTTCGACCCCGAACTGCGGTTCACCGCCGGCCGGCTGACCGCCGAGGTGCGCGTCCGTGACGTGGACGACCAGCGCGATCTGCCGGCGGGTGAGATCGGCGAGATCTGCGTACGGTCGCCGTTCAACATGCTCGGCTACTGGCGCGAGCCGGAGCTGACCGCGGAGACCGTACGCGACGGCTGGGTGTACACCGGTGACCTCGGCGCCCTCGACGAGCGCGGCTATGTGCGGCTGCACGGCCGGGTGGGCGAGGTGATGAAGACCAACGGGATCAAGGTTCATCCCACCGCCGTCGAGAACGCGCTGCTGACCCACCCCGATGTGGCCCAGGCCGCGGTGTACGGCGTGGCCGACGGGGACCGGGTGGAGCACATCCACGCCGCCGTGGTGCTCAGGACCGGTGGCGTCGCGGACTTCACCTCGCTGCTCGACCATGTGTCCGGTGAGCTCTCGCCCAAGCACGTGCCGGCCGCCATCACCTTCCATGACGACCTTCCGCTGACCGGCGCGGGCAAGCCGGACAAGCAGCGGCTGGCCGCCCAGCGGGCCGGGGTATGACGCTCACCGCGGCGGCGGTGCTCGCCGAGTCCGCGCTGCGGCGCCCGGACCACCCCGCGCTCGTCTTCGGCTCGCGGCGCATCACCTACCGCGAGCTGTGGGACGCCACCCGGCGGTACGCCGCCGTACTGCGCGACCAGGGCATCGGCCCCGGCGATCGGGTGGCCCTGCTGCTGCCGAACACCCCGCACTTCCCGATGGTGTACTACGGGGTGCTGGCGCTCGGCGCCGTGGCCGTCCCGGTGCACGGTCTGCTGCGCGCCGACGAGATCGTCCATGTGCTCCGCGACTCGGAGTCGAAGGTGCTGGTGTGCGGGGCGCCGATGCTCACCGAGGGCGCCAAGGGAGCGGAGGTGGCCGGGGTTCCGGTGGTCACCGTGCTGGAGGAGCACGGCGGCGGCCGTCCGCGGCTGGACGCCCTCGCCGAAGGCGCCGAGCCCATCGAGCGGTGTGTTCCGCGCGAGCCCGGCGACCTCGCCGTGGTCCTGTACACCTCGGGCACCACCGGCCACCCCAAGGGCGCGATGATCACCCACTTCAATCTGGTGATGAACGTGAGCACCACGATGCGCTCGCCGTTCGACCTCGGCCCCGACGATGTGCTGCTGGGCTGTCTGCCCCTGTTCCACACCTTCGGGCAGACCTGCGGGATGAGCACCACCTTCCTGGCGGGCGGCACGATGGTGCTGATGAACCGGTTCGACGGCCCCCGGGCGCTGGACCTGATGGTCACCGAGAGGTGCACCGTCTTCATGGGCGTGCCCACCATGTATCTGGCCCTGCTCGACGCCGCCGCCGAGGACCCCCGCCGCCCAGCCCTCGACCGCGCCTTCTCCGGGGGATCGGCGCTTCCGGTGAAGGTGCTCGAGGACTTCCAGGAGGTCTTCGGCTGCCCGATCTACGAGGGGTACGGGCTGACCGAGGCATCACCGGTGGTCGCCTACAACCAGAGGGCGTGGCCGCGTAAACCCGGGACGGTGGGGCGCCCGATCTGGGGCGTCGAGGCGGAGATCGCCGCGGCCGATGTGGAGGACCGCGTCGAGCTGCTGCCCACGGGCGCGGTCGGTGAGATCGTCATCCGTGGCCACAATGTGATGGCCGGTTACCTCAACCGCCCGGAGGCCACGGCCGAGGTGCTGGTCGACGGGTGGTTCCGCTCGGGTGACCTCGGCACCAAGGACGCGGAGGGCTATCTCACCCTCGTGGACCGCAAGAAGGACCTGGTGGTGCGCGGCGGTTACAACGTCTACCCGCGCGAGGTGGAGGACGTGCTGATGCGCCACCCGGCCATCGCCCAGGTGGCGGTCATCGGACTGCCCGACGAGGTGTACGGCGAGGAGGTGTGCGCCGTGGTGCGGCCACGCCCCGGGACGGCTCCGGACGCGGCGCTCGGCTCCGGGATCGTGGCGTGGGCGAGGGAACGGCTCGCCGGGCACAAGTACCCCCGCCGGGTGGAGTTCATCGACGCCTTCCCCCTGGGCCCCAGCGGCAAGGTGCTCAAACGCGAACTCGTCGGTCGCTTCACCACCGGTCGGTAGCCAACCGGCCCGGAGCCAACCGTCCGATAGCCAACCGACCGGTAAAGAATTGTCGCCTCAGGGGAGTTCCTGGCGGATACCTTTACCCGCACCCGCGCCCTCCACCACTATGGGCACTCGTCTCACTGTCGGTGACGCGAGGAGTGGTGAGGGTGACCGACCCGCACGGAACCGAACCCGATGCCACCACCGGGCAACGGTCGTATGCCCAGCTGTCCGACACGGAGCTCACCGAACGGATCCGCTCCGGTGCGCCCACCGCCCTCCCCGCCACCCAGGAACTGAGGGAGCGCCACCTTCCGGCCGTGCTGTCCTACGCCCGGCTCTGCGGCAGGACCCAGGCCGACGCCGACCAGCTCGCCGACCTCTCCTTCGGCCTCGCCGCACAGGAGACCTGCCGGGGTATCGATCCCTGGGGGCCGTGGCGCCACCATCTGCTGCTGCTCGTCCAGCGGGTGGCCGCCACCTGGGCGGAGGGCAGCCGGGAGGAGCGGCTGGATCCCGCGTTCGCCGAGTGGCTCGGGCACTCCGGTACCGCCACGGGCGGTGCGGCCGGACTCCCGGGGCCGAGGGGGCGTTCGGCCATGCTCGGCGGCTTCCTCACCCTCTCGGCGCGCACCCGCGATGTCCTGTGGTACAGCGTGGTGGAGGAGGAGCCCGACACGGTGGTGGCCACCTTCGCGGGCGTGGCGCCGCACACCGTCCCCACGCTCCGGGAGACGGCACGGGGCGCGCTGCGCGAGGCATGGCTGCGGACCCATCTGGAGCGTGGCGGCGAGCAGACGTGTCAGAGGTTCCGCGGCCTCATCGAGGCGGCGGTACGGCCGGAGAACCCCCGGCGCTGTGATGACCTGGACCGCCATCTGTCCGGCTGCCTTTCGTGTGCCGGGGTGTACGGCGAACTGCTGCGGATGGACGAGGATCCCCGGCCCGTGATCGCCGATGGGCTCCTGGGGTGGGGCGGGGCGTCCTACGTCACGGCGGAACCGGTCGCCGGTGTGCCCTCGGTGGGGTCGGCGGCGGTGTCGCCCGCGGAGCCGCCACGGCTGGAGCCTCCCCTGGTCCCCGCTCCCCCGCCGCCGTATCCACCGTTGGGGCCCGCCGGAGTCGCGGCGCATGTGCCGATGGAGGGTGGATCCACGGGACGGCGCCTGCGGACCAGGATCGGCTCCCGGCCGCCCGCGACGGCCGCGCTGGTCGCGGTGGCAGCCGTGGCGGCGGTGGCCCTCACCGTCGCCCTCCTGGTGTCCGACGGGGACGACATGGCCCCGGCCGGCCGCGCGAACACCCCCGCGCCCACGGCCACCCCGGCGGCTCCTTCGTCGGACCCTACGACGGATTCCCCGGCTCCGACGAAGAGGCCACAGCGCCCGCCGAACCCCGGTGGCATGACCCAACCGCCCACGACCGCCCCGGCCACCACTCCCCCGAGCACCGCCCCCGCGCCCTCCGCCCCGATTCCGGACGACAGCTTCACCGTGGTGGTCAACGCCGCCTCCGGGCTCTGTCTGGACATCCGCGACCAGCAGGTGGAGAAGCGCACGGACGCCGTCCTGGCCCAGTGCAGCGGGAGCGACACCCAGCGGTGGCGGCTGGACTCGGAGGGGCTGCTGCACACCGAGGCCGATCCCGACTTCTGTCTGGACTCGCGCGGGGACACCGACCGGGGTGTGGGCATCTGGCCGTGCTCGTCCGCCGACGGCGACAACGGCGAGAACCTGCGGTTCGCGGTCGACCGCGACGGGGTGATCCGCCCTCATATCGCGCCCGACTTCGCGGTCACCCCGGACGGCGACGACCCCGACAGCGAGGTCGGGCTGCGCTCGGCCGATGACCGGAACGATCAGCGGTGGAACGCCGGTCTCGGGGATGCCTCGGCCGATGTGTCGGTGTCGGACCCCGCTCCGGCACACTGATCCTCAGCGGCACCTCAGGGCGCGGTGCTCCCCGCCTCCCTCGGGCGGCGGAAGAGGGCCGTCCACAGGAACGGCTCCCCGAAGAGCGGGGAGCCGGACGGCTCGTCCCGCATCCGGCGCAGCTCGATCTCGGTCAGCTCGGCGAAGATCCAGCGCAGGGAATCCGGTGTGTAGGCGAGGCCACCGTGAAGCCCGGATTGACGGTAGAAGGCCGCGTCGGGCAGTTCGGAACCCATCGCGCCCGCCGCGAAGCAGGTGAGGGCGAGATGGCCGCCGGGGGCCAGGGCGCGTTCGAGGAGCGCGAGGTAGCTGATCCGGCGGTGCGGTGGCAGATGGTGGAAGCAGCCGGAGTCGCAGATCAGGTCGTACGGCCCGGCCAACTCGCCGGCGGTGAGGGCGAAGGCGTCGCCGCGGTGGAACCGGACCTCGGCCCCGGCCTCATGGGCGCGTTCCTCGGCCCAGGAGATGGCCGTGGGCGAGAGGTCGACGGCGTCCACCGTGAACCCCCGGGAGGCGAGGCGGAGGGCGTTACGGCCGGGGCCGCACCCCAGATCGAGGGCCCGGCCCGGGGCGATCAGGCCACGGTCGAGGTATGACACCAGATGCTCATCGGGCTTCGCCACGAAGAACGGCACGGACTTGGCGCGGTCCGCGTAGAAACCGTCCCACCACGAGGCGCCGCCGGCCGTCCAGCGGTCGGCCTCCGGTGCGAAGAGGCCGTCCAGGAGCCTCAACACGTCGTCCACCGTGCGTATGTTCCGGTCCACGCGCTCCCCTTTCCCGAGGGGTGAAACATAGCCACGGGTCCGGCGAAAGACCAGCTCAGAGGGGATGCGGCAAGGGCACGGAGGGGCGTCGGCGGGGCCGGGGACGAGGCGGCGGAGGAGTTGTCCACGGCCGTGGGCACCGGCCGCCCACATGCCCGCGGAAGGCCGCCAAGGGGCCGGTTTCGGCGGCCCCGAGGCGCCTTTCTCAGCAAGGTGCCGACCGGTTCCTCGTGTCGGCTCGTCCTTCGTCGGCTCGTCCTTCGTGTTTCCGGCCCGTCAGCGGGTCATCCGGCGTCCAGGCCGAAGAAGGTGATGGCCCGTGCGGCCATCCCGGCGGCCGGGAGGGAGTGTCCGGTGCCCTGCACGCTGATCGCCTCAACGGGGGCCTGGTTGCCCGTGGCGCCGTAGCGGGTACGGGTCCAGGAGGACTGCGGATGGTCCGTGAAGGCGGGGGTCTGGCTCACCCCGAGCACATTGGTCCACTGCTTGATCTCCTCGCCGAAGTTCGGATAGCGCAGGGTGTTGTCCGCGGTGCCGTGCCACAGCTGCATCCTCGGCCTGGCGCCCTGGTATCCGGGGTAGGCCCCGCGCGCGAGATCGCCCCACGCCTGCGGTGTCTTGGTGATGGTGCCGTTGGCGCAGGCGGTGTTCCAGCCGGATCCGTCGGTGGTGGCGAAGCAGCCGAAGGGCACGCCCGCGAAGGCCGCGCCCGCCTTGAACACATCCGGGTAGTCGCCCAGCAGGACGTTGGTCATCATGGCGCCCGACGAGGCGCCGGTGACGTACACCCGGTTGGGGTCGGCGTTGTGGCGCTGCTGGGCGTAGCGGACCATCGAGACGATGCCCACCGGGTCGCTGCCGCCGTCGTGCCGCAGCGCCTGCGGGGAGGAAACGTCGAAGCAGGCGCCGCTTCTGGTGGCGGAGGGATAGATGACGATGAAGCCGTACCGGTCGGCCAGGGAGGCGAACTCGGTGCCGGAGTAGAACGCGGGCCCCGAGCCCGTGCAGTAGTGCACCGCCACGAGGACGGCGGGCCGTGCCGCGACGTTGTTCGGCACGTACTCGTACATGCGGAGGTTGCTCGGGTTGTTGCCGAAGCCCGTGACCTCGGTGAGCGAGGCGGCCGCCGCGGGTGGCGGTGCCAGCAGGAACAGTGTGGCGAGCAGCGGCAGTACGCCGCCGAGTAACGCCGCGGCCATCGACCTCGGTGTCCTTGGGCGGCGCCTGGGCGTGTGGGTGGTTTCCGCGGAGGCGGGGGTGTGGTTCATATGACGGTCCTTCCTGGGCTGTGACGGTGAAGGGGCGGTCATGCCGCCCGTGCGGCCGACCCGTTACCGTGCGCCCCGGACCCGGTGGTGGCGAACGTGGGGTTGCCGATGCTGCCCGGCACCGACCGCAGCGCCCGCCACCAGACGTCGGCCATCTTGTCGTAGCCACCGGCGTTGGGGTGCACCCCGTCGGCCAGGTCCGCGGGCGTCAATGCGCTGTACATGTCAACCAGATGGACGCGCTTGCCCGCGTTGACCTTGCTCTGCACGATGCCGGGGATCGCCGCGTTGTACGCCCGTACCGTCGAGTCCATGAAGCCCAGCGGGGTGATGGTGGCGACGAAGAGCTCCGCGTTCGGCGCCTGGGCGGTGATGTGGTCGATCAGGGTGGAGAGCCTGGCCGGCGCCCCGGCGGGGTTGCTGCCGTAGATGTCGTTGGTCCCGATGTGCAGCAGGATCGTGTGCGGGTTCTGGGTGCGCAGCCAGTTCACGACGTTGTCGTCGATCTGCTGGATCGTCCAGCCGGAGTGGCCCTCGTGGTCGTGATCGCCGAGGCCGGACGGGCCGTTGAAGAGCGAGCCGACGAAGTCGACTTTGTAACGGCCCGCCGTGAGTTTCTGCCACAGGCCGACGCGGTAGCCCCCCGGGACGTTGAACCCGTCGGTGATCGAGTCGCCCAGCGGCATGACCTTCACCCCGCCGTTGGACTCGGCATGGGCCGGGCCGGCGCCGAGCGGGACGAGAACGGCGAGAAACGCGACCAAGGGGATCAGGACGGCGAGCGGATGTCTGGTGCGTGCCATGCGCTTTCCTTTCGGCGGTCCATGAGGTTCGGTCCGTGGGCGCCCGCGGAACGGTGCGGACGCCTTGGTGCGGAACACATCATGGGAGCCATGGGAGCGCTCCCATACCGGTGTAGAGCAGCGCACCACCACCGTCAAGCCCTCTCGTCCTCAGGGATGGACGGCGATCTGCCGGCGGAAGCACACCCGGTGCTGCCCGGGTCCGTCGTAATCGCCGTGCACGGGAAGGCCGTTGACCTGACGGTCGCCCTCCTCGAGCATGAACCCCATGGCCCGGTGGAAGGCCACGGACCCGGTGTTCAGGGGCGAGGTGATGGCGTGCACCTCACGGCGGCCCGCCTCGGCGGCACGCTGGAAGAACGCCGTGTAGAGCCTGCGGCCCACGCCCTGCCCGCGCAGCTCGGGTGCCACCCCGACGAAGTGGATGTACGCCTCGTGGTCGTTGTCCGCGGCGTGAAAGCCCACGAGGAACGCCTTGATGCCGTCGCCGTCCTCCAGGACCAGGCTGGTGCCGGCGAAGAACTGGAGAAACAGCCTGGGCAGCAGCATGGAAAGCTCACGCGCCTGATCCGGGGTGCGTGAGTCGCCCCACCACTCCCGCACGCACTCGACGATCGTCCCGTGGTCGGAGACATGGGCCCGGCGCAGTGTCATCTCGCTCATGTCGCAACAGGCTACGCACGTACGCCACCGGGTGTGGGGTGTGTCATCACCGCGCCGGGCCGGCGGCGCGGTGATGACGGGCCGGAGTGGCGGCGGTTGTTCAGAGGGCCGTCATGACGTGCTTGACGCGGGTGTAGTCCTCGAAGCCGTACGCGGACAGGTCCTTGCCGTAGCCGGACTTCTTGAAGCCGCCGTGCGGCATCTCGGCGGCGAGGATTATATGGGTGTTGATCCAGACGCAGCCGAAGTCCAGGGCCTTGGACATCCGCATCGCGCGGGCGTGGTCCTTGGTCCACACCGAGGACGCCAGCGCGTACTCCACGCCGTTGGCGTACGTGACGGCCTCGGCCTCGTCGCGGAAGGACTGCACGGTGATGACCGGGCCGAAGACCTCGTTCTGGACGATCTCGTCATCCTGCTCGAGCCCGGAGACCACGGTGGGCGCGTAGAAGAAGCCCTTGTCACCGACCCGGTGGCCACCCGTCTGCACGGTGGCGTGCGCGGGCAGCCGGTCGATGAAGCCGGTGACCTGGGCCAGCTGGTTGGCGTTGTTCAACGGCCCGTACAGCACGTCCTCGTCGTCGATGCCACCGCCGGTCCTGATCGCGGCGGCGGCCTTGGCCAGCGCGCTCACGAACGCGTCGTGGACCGACTCGTGGACGAGGACACGCGTGGCCGCGGTGCAGTCCTGTCCGGCGTTGAAGAATCCGGCGAGGGAGATGCCCTCGACGGCCGCCGCGATATCGGCGTCCTCGAAGACCGCCGCCGGGGCCTTGCCGCCCAGTTCGAGGTGGACCCGCTTGATGTCCTTCGCCGCCGACGCGGCGACCTGCATGCCCGCGCGCACCGAGCCGGTGATGGCCGCCATCGCCGGGGTGGGGTGCTCGACCATCAGCCGGCCGGTTTCGCGGTCGCCGCACACCACGTTGAAGATGCCGGCCGGGAGGCCCAGCTCCTCGAGGATGCCGCCGATGATGCCCGCGAGCAGCACGGTGGACGCGGGGGTGGTGTCCGACGGCTTGAGGACGACGGTGTTGCCCGCGGCGAGGGCCGGGGCGAACTTCCACACGCCCATCATCAGCGGGTAGTTCCACGGCGCGACCTGGGCGCACACCCCGATCGGCTCCCGCCGGACGATCGAGGTCAGGCCCTCCATGTACTCGCCCGCCGACCGGCCCTCCAGCAGACGCGCGGCTCCGGCGAAGAACCGGATCTGGTCGACGATCGGGGCGATCTCCTCGGTGAGGGTGAGGGCGCGCGGCTTTCCGGTGTTGCGGCACTCCGCCTCCGCGATCTCCTCCGCCCGCGCCTCGACGGCGTCCGCGATCTTCAGCAGCAGCCTCTGCCGGGTGGCCGGGGTGGCGTCGCGCCAGACGGGGAAGGCCGCCGCGGCGGCGGCCATCGCGGCGTCGACGTCGGCGGCGCCGGACCGGGGCGAGGTGGCGTACACCTCGCCGGTGACGGGGTCGGTGACCTCCAGGCGGCGGCCGTCGGCCGCGTCGGTGTACTCGCCGTCGATGTGGTTGCGCAGTACGAGAAGCTCGCTCATCGTTCCGTTTCCGTGATCGTGGCCGTCGTCGTAGCCGTGGCCGTGGCCGTCGTCGTGCCGGGCGCTGCCGAGAGGTGTTCGTGCACGGCCAGCCAGTGGCCGTGGGTCTGACGGCGGAAGACGATGGTCTCGCGCTCGTGGGTGGTCTCCACACCGGCCGTGGTGCTCACCGTGGTCTCCACCAGGTGGGTGAACACCGCGGTGTCGCCGAGGAGTTGGATTAGCCGGTCGGTGGAGACGCAGGACAGGACGCGGAAGTCGTCCTCCGCGACCCAGCGGTCCCACAGGGCCCGGTAGTCCGCGGTGGAGCTGAGGCGTTCGGAGGTGGTGTGGAAGACGAATGTGGCGTCGGGCGCGAACGCCGCGAAGTAGTCGTCGAGGCGGCCTTCGCCGAACGCCGCCACCAGGGCGTCGGCGGCCCGCAGAACCTCGTCGTTCATGGGGTGGTGCTCCTTGCGTGGGTGGTTCAGCCGACGCGAGCCACGGCCCGTACCGGGGCGCCGTCGGCGGCGGGGAGCCGCAGCGGCAGCAGGGAGACCTCGATGGGCTCTCCCGCCGTCTGCGCGTCGAGCAGGGGGTCGAGACCGGTGAGGTTCTCGGCGATGACGGCGTGGGCGCCGCACAGGATCCGGTGGGCGGGGAGGTCGTCGGCGGGGGTGGCATCGACGCTCAGCGCGTCGATGCCGACGGTGCGGATCCCGGCGTCCACCAGGAGTTCGGCGGCCTCCGGGGTGAGATACGGATGGGCGAGGTAGTCGTCGTGGCCCCAGTGCCGCGACCAGCCGGTGGCCACCAGCACGATGGCCCCGGCCCGCAGCCGGCCCTCGAACAGGGACGGCCCGAGCGGTGTCCGGGGCTCCGCGCCACGGGCGTCCACCACCACCGCCCGCCCCCAGAAGCGCTCCAGGGGCAGCCGGTCCAGGGTGGGCAGCGCGTCGTCGATGTGGAACGGGGCGTCGACATGGGTGCCGGACTGCGACCCCATGTCGAGGTGCAGCACGTTCACTCCGTCGGTGGCGACGCTCAGCGCGGGGGCGATGGTCACCCGCGGATCGCCGGGGTAGACCGGCATGCCCGTGGCCAGGGGTACGGAGAGGTCGATGAGGCGCACGGTGGTCTCACGCCCCTTCCGCCACCGCGGGCACGGGCGCACCGGCCTCCGTGGTGATCGGCGGTACGGGCGCGTCCGAGGCGCGGACCAGCCGCGGCCCGGCGGGCCCGTACACCTCGCGCGGCTCGGGGAAGAGCCACAGCAGCGACAGATAGAGGAGCGAGGCGGTGGCGAGGCCCACCGGCAGCGAGATGTCCGCGCCGCCGGCCAGATCGCCGAGCGGCCCGACGAACTGGCCGGGGACGTTGACGAAGAGCAGGGCGAGCACCGCCGCGGTCAGCCAGGCGCCCATGCCACGCCAGTTCCAGCCGTGGTGGAACCAGTAGCGGCCGCCGCGCTGGCGCCGGTTGAACACCTGGAGCGAGTCGGGGTCGTACCAGCCGCGCCGGGTCACATAGCCGAGCACCATGATGATCATCCAGGGGGCGGTGCAAGTGATGATCAGCGTGGCGAAGGTGGAGATGGACTGGGACAGATTGGCGGCGAACCGGCCCAGGAAGATGAACCCGATCGAGAGCACCCCGACGAACAGCGTGGCCTGCACCCGGCTGAACCGGGTGAACACGCTGGAGAAGTCCAGGCCGGTGCCGTAGAGCGAGGTGGTGCCGGTGGACAGGCCGCCGATGAGGGCGAGCAGGCACACCGGCAGGAAGTACCAGCCGGGCGAGATGGCCAGCAGTCCGCCGACGTAGTTCGGCGCCCCGGCGTCCATGTACGGCGCGGCCTTCTTGGCGATGATCGAGGCGGTGGCCAGGCCGAAGAAGAACGGCAGGACGGTGGCGATCTGCGAGGCGAACGCCGCCGTGACGACCTTGCGGCGCGAGGTGTCGGCGGGGATGTAGCGCGCCCAGTCGCCGAGGAAGGCGCCGAAGGACACGGGGTTGGACAGCACGATCAGCGCCGAGCCGATGAACGCGGGCCAGAACCCGGCCGTGGCCGTCGAGGGGAACACCCCCTGGTAGCCGGGGTCGAAGTCCCCCACGAAGGCGAAGAAGCCGAGGACGAACAGCGTCGAGGCCGCCACCACCGCGATCTTGTTGACGAAGAGCATGAACCGGAAGCCGTACACGCACACCGTCAGCACCAGCGCCCCGAAGACGCCGTAGGCGAGCGCAAACACCCCGTCGTTCTGTGGCATGCCCATCAGCCGGTGGGCGCCGCCGACCAGCGCGTCACCGGAGGACCACACCGAGATGGAGAAGAACGCGATGGCGGTGAGCAGCGACAGGAACGAGCCGACGATCCGCCCGTGCACCCCCAGGTGTGCCGAGGAGGAGACCGCGTTGTTGGTGCCGTTGCACGGGCCGAACACCGCGAGCGGGGCGAGGATCAGGGAGCCGCCCACCACGCCGAGCAGTGTGGCCGCCAGGCCCTGCCAGAAGGAGAGCCCGAAGAGGACCGGAAAGGCGCCGAGCACACAGGTGGCGAAGGTGTTGGCGCCGCCGAACGCGACGCGGAACAGGTCGAAGGGGGTCGCGGTGCGGTCCGCGTCGGGGATGCGCTCGACACCGTAGCTCTCGACCTCGGTCAGTGCCGGGGATTCACTCATCCGTCTTCTCCCGCTTCCCTTGCAGTGCGAGCAGGCTGATCAGGTCGTAGGCGACGTGGGAGGCCGCGACCGAGGTGATCTCGGCGTGGTCGTAGGCGGGCGCCACCTCCACCACATCCGCGCCGATCAGCCGGCATCCGGCCAGGCCGCGCAGGATCTCCAGGAGCTCGCGGGAGGTCAGGCCGCCCGCCTCGGGGGTGCCGGTGCCGGGGGCGTGGGCCGGGTCGAGGCAGTCGATGTCGATGGAGATGTACAGCGGCCGGTCGCCGATGCGCTGGCGCAGCTGGTCGGCCACCTCGTCGGCGCCGCGCCGGTAGACATCGGCGGAGGTGACGATGCCGAAGCCCAGCTTCTCGTCCTCGGTGAGGTCCTGCTTGCCGTACAGCGGGCCGCGGGTGCCGACGTGCGAGAGGGCGGAGGTGTCGACGATGCCCTCCTCCACGGCCCGGCGGAACGGGGTGCCGTGGGTGTGCTCGGCGCCGAAGTAGGTGTCCCAGGTGTCCAGGTGGGCGTCGAAGTGGAGCACCGCGACCGGGCCGTGGCGCCGGGCGGCGGCGCGCAGCAGCGGGAGCGCGATGGTGTGGTCCCCGCCGATGGTGACCAGGCGGGTTCCTTCGGCCTGGAGTCCGCTCGCGGCGTCCTGGATGGTCTCGATGGCCTCGCCGATGTCGAAGGGGTTGACGGCGATGTCACCGGCGTCGGCCACCTGCTGGGTGGCGAACGGGGACACGTCCAGGCCCGGGTGGTAGGGGCGCAGCAGCCGGCTGGCCTCGCGGACCGCGGCGGGCCCGAAGCGGGCGCCGGGGCGGTAGGAGACACCGCCGTCGAACGGGACGCCCACCACCGCCACGTCGGCCCCCGCGACCTCGTCGAGGCGGGGCAGCCTGGCGAAGGTGGCCGGGCCGGCGAAGCGCGGGACCCGGGAGGAGTCGACGGGCCCTCGGGGTTCGGTCATGGTGTTGCAGTCCCTTCTTGACGTGCGCCGGTGGGGTCCGGTCGAGCGAGTCTGCACAGCGGAGGAACCGCGCGACAATCGTTGCTGAGACAAAGAGTTAGGCTCAATTTGTGGTGAACAACAAAGAGCAGGGTGTGACGGTCGACGATCTGCTGTCGTATCCGGCCCTGCAACTGCGGTTGATCGCGGGTGGCGCGGGGCTGCACCGCTCGGTGTCCTGGGCGCATGTGAGCGAGCTGGACGACCCCACGCCCTGGCTGCTCGGCTCCGAGATGATCATGACGACGGGGATAGCGCTGCCCCGCTCGGCGGCCGGGCAGCGCGCCTATCTGGAGCGGCTGGACGACGCCGGGGTGGCGGCCCTGGCGGTCTCCGCCCAGCTGCGGATGCCCCCGCTGCGCCGCGCGTTCTTCGACGCCGCCGAGGAGCGGGGGATGCCGGTCCTGGAGATCCCGCTGGCGGTGCCGTTCATGGCGGTGGCACAGGAGGTGGCCGCCGCCGTCCAGGAGGACGCCCGCCACCGGCTGGGCGCCCAGCTACAGGTGTTCGGCGCGCTGCGCTGGCTGACCTCGGAGAACCTGGACACCGCGACGCTGTTCGGCCGGCTGGAGAAGCTGTCCGGCTACGACATCTATCTGTGCACGACCCAGGGCCGGCCGCTGCTGCCGGGTGTGCCCGCGCCCGACACGTCGGTGATCCCCGGCTCGGCGGACGCCCCGCCGACCATCCCCGGTGGCTTCGCCCTCCCGGTCCCCTCCCCCGGTGGCCCGGCGGGTTTCCTCATCGCCTTCGAACGGGAAGGCGCGCGCCCGGCGGGGCTCGCCGTGGTGCAGCACATCGCCACGGTGGCCGCCCTCCAGCTCGCCATGGTCCGCACCGAGCGGGAGACACTGCGCCGCGAGGGCGCGGAGATCCTCGCCGAGCTGCTCCAGGGCGCCCTCGAACCCGCGGTGGCGCGGCGCCATCTGCTGCGCCACTCCATCGAGGGCGAGACCGTGCTGGCAGTGGTCAGGGGCGTCACCGAGGATGCCGTGCTGCGCGCGCTGGAGGATCAGCCGTGTCTGCTGCTCAAGCGCGGCGAGGACCGCTATCTGCTCGGTGCGCCCGGCCTGGGGGAGGCGGTCGAGTCCCTGCAGGGTGTGGCCGCCGGGATGAGCCGCCCGTTCAGCCCCGGCTCCCCGCTGCGGATCGCCCAGCGCGAGGCGCTGTGGGCGGCCTCCCACGCCGTCGCGTCCGGCCGTGCCCTCGTGCGGTACGGCGACGATGTCACCGGCCGCTGGCTGCCCGACGACCCGGCCGCGCTCACCGATCTGGTCGAGCATGTGCTGGGCGAGGCGCTGCGCTACGACACCGGCCACGGCTCACGGCTGCTGACGTCGGTGCGCACGTGGATGGAGCGCGACCGCCGTACGGACGAGGCGGCGGCGGCGCTCCATGTGCACCCCAATACGCTCGCCTACCGGCTGCGCCGCTTCAGCGAGCTGACCGGCCGCGATCTGTCCACCACCGGCGCGTTCGCCGAGGTCTGGCTGGCGATCCGGGCGGCGAGCCAACTCGGTCTGCTCGACTGAGCGTGGCTCCTCGGCTCGACTGAGGGTGGCTCCTCGGCTCGACTGAGCGTGGCTCCTCGGCTCGACTGAGCGTGGCTCCTCGGCACGTTCGGCGCTCAGCGCGGGCGCCGGCCCCAGCAGGTGATGAGCGGGGCGGTGGTGACCTCCATGCCCTCGCCGCGCAGATGGTCCAGATGGCGCTCGATCTCCTCCTCGGTGGCCAGGCCGCCCGCCACCAGCCGCCCGCGCAGCTGACGCACGGTGGCCGCCTCCAGCTCCCGGCAGGCCGGGGAGGTCAGCGGGAAGCAGCCCTCGGCGCGTACGTCGTGCAGCCCGGCGCCGCGCAGCAGGGCGGGCAGGGTGCGGCCGAAGGCGAGGTCCACACCGCGCTCGGCGAGCAGCGCGCGGAACCCACGGCGGATCCGGTTGGCCAGCTCCTCCGCCGGGCCGCGCTCATCGGGGCAGGCCAGGGGCTGGAGCGCCGGGTCCGCGTCCTCCACGACCAGCCATCCGCCCGGCCGCACCGCCCCGGTCATCCGCCGCAGCGCCTCGGCCCGGTCGGGCAGGTGCACCAGCACCAGCCGGACGTGGACGAGGTCGAAGCCGTCGCCCGGCGGCTCGTCGCGGGCCACGTCATGGCGCCGCACCTCGATCGGTCCGGTGGCCGGGCCGGACAGCCGCGTCAGCCAGGAGGTGTCGATGTCGGTCACCAGCACCCGCCCGGTGGGCCCGACCCGCTCGGCGAGGGCGCTGGGCACCGAGGGCCCGCCCGCTCCCACCTCCCAGCAGCGCCATCCGGTCGCCAGGCCGAGCTGGTCGAGGTGGCCCAGGGTCCAGGGGTCGAAGAGCTCGGCCAGCGCGTCGAAGCGCCGGCCGGCCTCGCGCTGCCGGTTGTCCAGCAGATAGCCGGTCTCGGATGTCATGCGCCCCATCCTCCCGCGCCGGCCGCCGTCAGCGTGTCCAGGGCGGTGACGGCGACATGGAGCTGGGTGCGCTGCACACCGGACTCCAGGTCGCGGCCGAGGAGCCGTTCGATGGTGTGCAGCCGCTGGTAGAACGCCTGGCGGGACAGGCCGATCTGTTTGGCGGCGATGGACTTGTTGCCCGCGGCGAGGTAGTGGCGCAGCGTGGTCAGCAGATCGCCCGCGTGGCGCTCGTCGTACTCGATCAGCCTGCCCAGCTGGTGCTCGACATACCTTTGCACACGGATGTCGTCGCGGAGCGCGTACAGCAGCTCGGGCAGTCCGACGTCGGAGGGCACGTGGAACGGCCGGTGCGGGGTCCCGGGGCCGACGGCGTCCACGACCTCCTCGGCCTCCCGGAACCCCCTCGCCACCTGGTCGATCTCGGTCACCCCCGGCCCGACGGCCACCACCGCCGGCGCGCCCAGTGTCTCCTCGGTGAGCCGGCTGACCCGCTCCACCACCGGCTGCCAGGCGCTGGCCCGGGCCAGGGCGAGCAGCACGCCGGTCCGGTCCGGGGAGAGCCGTCCCACCAGGGCCCGGATGCCGGAGCCCTGGAGGGCGTCGGCGAGCCGGTCGTCCAGGCCCGTCCCGTCGGCGGTGGCGCCGTGGTGGCCGATGGCGAGGGCGATGAGGCGGTGGCCGACGACCGGTATGCCGAGGGCCTCGACGCGGATGCGTGCCTCGGTGCGGCCGCGGTAGCTCCAGCGCAGCAGCTCCAGCAGGGCGCAGGTGTGGGCCTGGCGGTCCCACTGGGTGTGGCCGGTCAGCCGGGCCAGGGTGAGGGCGGTGGCGGCGCGTCCCAGGATCATGGTGTGTTCCGGGTCGGCCACGGGGGCGGCCGCGTTCGGCACCGCCACCAGCCGCCCCCAGCGCCGGCCGTTGTGCTCGACGGGGGCCACCAGCCAGCCCTCGGGGCCGCTGGTCTGCGTGGTGTCGGGGGTCGGCGTGGCGCGGGAGCGGCGCTGCCACGCCTCCAGGATCTGGCCGGCCGTGCCGCCCGCCGTACCGGAGAACACCGCGTGGTGCAGCAGGTTCTCCAGGACCACCGGGCGGCCCATCAGATCGGCGGCGGCGCGCACCAGCTCCTTCGGCTCGGCGTTGCGCAGCGTCAGCCCGGTGAAGATCTCATGCACCTGCTGGGAGCGGCGCAGCAACTCGCCCTGTGCATCGAGGATCAGCGCGTGGACGGTCTGGGTCACCTCGATGAAGCGAATGCCACGGGACAGGACGATCAGGGGGAGGTCCCGGGCGCGGCAGGCGGCCACCAGGTCCGGTGGCGCCTGCTGGTAACGGCGGCCGAGCTCCACCACGAGCCCCGCGGCGCCGATGTCGGCCAGCTGGTCCACATAGCCGCGCAGCCGGCTGGGGTCGTTGGGCTGGGGCATGCCGGTGGTCAACACCAGCTCCCCGCCTTCCAGGAACGAGGCGGGGTCGAGCAGCTCGGTGACGTGCACCCAGCGGACCGCACGGGTCAGCTGTTCCTCACCGGCCATCACACGGGGAAGTCCCGCGACGATGACGGGAAGACGCAGGACGTCGGCAACCGTGAGCAACGGCATCTGGACGGACTCCCTCCGGATACCGCTCATCATCGCAGAGCCGGGCCGCCGCGCCCAGGGCCGTCGGACCGGGCCCGGGCGCGGCGGCACCCGGCCTCACGGACGGCGTGCGATGAGGTCGGCGACGGTGGCGATGGGTGAGGTGCGGACACGTCCGCCCGCCTCGTGGCGGTCGGCGAGGCGGTAGGCGGTGTACAGGCCGCGCACCCCCAGCCAGCGGAACGGCTCGGGCTCCCAGGTGCCCGGGGCGTGGCCGGTCCACGGCAGCCGGGTGAGCCGGGTGTCGCGGGCCAGGACCAGATCGGTGAGGGTGCGGGCGGCCAGATTGGTGGAGGTGACGCCGTGCCCGACGTACCCACCGGCCCAGCCGAGCCCGGTGGCCCGGTCCAGGCCGACCGTGGCGGACCAGTCGCGGGGCACGGCCAGCACCCCGCACCAGGCGTGGTCCACCCGGGCCCCGGCCGTCTGCGGCAGCATCCGCTCCAGGGTCCCGGTGAGCTGGCCGATCGTGCGCTCACCGACCCGCCCCTCATTGTCGGTGCGCGAGCCGAAGCGGTAGGGCACTCCGCGCCCGCCGATCGCGATCCGGTCGTCGGCGGTGCGCTGGGCGTACATATGGCCGTGGGCGGTGTCCCCGAGGGTCTCCCGGCCCTCCCAGCCGATCTCCCGCCAGATCCGGGCGGGCAGCGGCTCGGTGACGATCATGGAGCTGTTCATGGGCAGCCAGGTGCGCCGCTGCCCCTTGAGGGACGCGGTGAACCCCTCGGTGGCCCGGAGCACGACGGGGGCCCGTACGGTGCCGTGCGCGGTGATCGCACGGCCCGGTTCGATGGCGGTGACCGGGGACTTCTCATGGATGGTGACACCGAGCCGCTCGACGGTGTCGGCGAGGCCGCGGACCAGGGCGGCGGGCTGCAACCGGGCGCAGTGCGGGGTGAAGGCGGCGGCGGTGACCCCGTCGATACGGATGCGCGCCGCGGATTCGGCGGGGGTGAGCAGCACCGAGTCGGCCACCCCCCACTCATGGTCCTGCTCGACCTTGTGGCGCAGCCGGGTGGCCTGAGCCGGGGTGCGGGCGACGCGCAGGGTGCCGCCCTTGACGATGCCCGCGTCGATGCCCTCGCGGGCCGCCACGTCGATCACCTCGTCCACCGCCTCGTTCATGGCCCGCTGCCAGTCCAGGACCGCGGGCCTGCCGTAGGCCCTGGCCATCCGGTCGCGGGCGCCCGGGATCAGCCCGGAGGCCCAGCCGCCGTTACGGCCCGAGGCGCCGAATCCGGCGAACTCGGCCTCCAGGACGGTGATCCGGAGACCGGGGTCGGCGTGTTTGAGGTAGTACGCGGTCCACAGCCCGGTCAGTCCGGCGCCGACGACGCACACATCCGCGTCGCGGTCGCCGGGCAACGCCGGGCGGGGGGTGGGGAGTTCGGCGAACCAGTGGGCGACGCGGCCGTTGACCGGTGCCGGACGGCCGGCCGTGGTGGCGGTCATGGATTCCCTTCGCGGCGAAGAGCGGTGGGTGGTGGCGGTGAAGTGGATGGCGGTGGGGCCGGGGGCGAGGGTCAGACGCCGAGCAGCGGGGGCAGCCCGGACAAGTCCTTGATCTCCTCGTACGGCTGGAAGGCCTCCGAGCCGGGGAAGCCGTAGCGGTTCACCCAGATCCGCCGCATGCCCGGGTACCGCTTGGTCGGCATGATGTCGTACTCCCAGCCCTGGGCGGTGTGGATGATGTCCTCGGGGCCGCGGCCGGTGGCCGTCATGAGGTACTCGAACGCCTGCGGCAGCGGCTTGTAGGCACCGGCCTGCTCCGCGGTGAGCACGTAGTCGAAGTCCACGCCCAGCGCCTCGACGGCGTAGCTGATCAGATCGTCCTCGCTGTTGGAGAGGATCGCGATGTCGTACTCGCCCTTGAGGCGGCGCAGCGCGTCGGGGACCTCGCGGAAGGGGGTGAACTTCTTGATGGCCTCGATCAGCGCCTCGCCGTCCTCGTCCCGGTACTCCAGGCCGTGCAGCGTCATGACATTGCGCAGGGTGCGGCGGACGACTTCCCGGTACGGCAGGTACTCGTCCAGGACGCCCTGGAAGCGCATCACATACGCGTCGTGGTGGAACTGATCGGGGTCCACACCGAGTTCGGCGAGCCGGTCCTTGACGATTTCGTGGGTGGCGGTGCGGGTGTCGAAGTTGATGAGCGTGCGGTAGCAGTCGAAGGAGACCAGCTTGCGCATGGGCTTAGTCCTTTCCGGAGAACGAGCTTTGACGGGGCGTCAGGCGCGGCTGCTGGCTTCGGCCAGGCCGAGGTTCTTGGTCTCGGGGGCGAGGACGACGGACACCACCAGGCCGATGAGCGTGATGGCCACCCCGATGGCGAGGGTGCCGCGGACCCCGAGGTCGGCGGTGGCCATCGGGAGCAGGAAGGTGCTGGAGGCGGAGCCCACCCGGCTCATGGCGGTGGCGACGCCGACGCCGGTGGCCCGCAGATCGGTGGGGAACAGCTCGCTGGGGTAGACGAATTGCAGTCCGCTGCCCGCGGCCTCGAAGAACTGGAAGGCGGCGAAGAGGCCCACCACCAGGGCCGCGTAGTGCAGTGGCAGCACGGTGAGCGCGATCAGGGAGATGTTGACGCACAGGAAGCTGCCGATGAGCAGCGGACGCCTGCCGATGCGGTTGACCACGACCAGTCCCAGGCCCGTTCCGGCGACCGCGAGCGTGGTGATCAGCGCGCTGGCGCCGAAGGTGCCGGTCACCCCGAAGGACTCCAGCATCTGCGGCTGGAAGGACCGCACCGCGAAGGCCGGCGCCACCTGACAGATCCAGAACAGCGAGCAGAACAGCGCGGGGATCCCATAGCCACGGCGGAACATCTCGGCGAGGTTGCCGAGCCCGGAGCCGCCGCGCCGGTCCTGGCGGACCTCCGCCAGCAGCTCCTCGGCGCTGACCTCCTGGCCGAGGTGGCGGCGTACCACCTCCCTGGCCTCCTCCACCCGTCCCCGCGACGCCAGCCAGCGCGGCGACTCGGGCACGCCCGCCCGCAGGAGCAGGAAGAGCACGGCGGGGACCGCGCCTGAGGCGAGCATCCAGCGCCAGTCGTCGTCGCCGGTGCCCAGCAGCAGCCAGCCGGCCCAGAAGCTGACCCCGTACCCCACCCACCAGGCCAGGACCAGCCCGGACAGGGCGGGGCCGCGCATCCGGCGGGGCACCAGTTCGGTGGTGAGGGCCGAGGCGATCGGGTAGTCGGCGCCGATCGCGATGCCGATGAACAGCCGCAGCACCACCAGCTGCCACGCCTCGGTGACGAAGAACTGAAGCGCGGAGCCGATCACGAACGCGACCAGATTGAGCACATACATCAGATGGCGGCCCACCCGGTCGGTGATCGGGCCGAACACCACACCGCCGAGGAAGACACCGACGAGGACGGAGGCCGCCACCAGCCCGGTCCACATCGTGTCCAGGTCCAGGGCCGGGGTGATCAGGCTGAGCGCCACCCCCATGATGCCGAGCAGATAGCCGTCGCAGAACGGACCACCCATGGCGACGGCGACCATTCTGCGGTGGAAGGCGGTGACGGGGGCATTGTCCAGGGTGGCGACGGAGCCCTGGACGGGCTCTCGGGAGGGATCGCGGGAGGTTCTGGGAAGGGACATGCTTGCATCTCCTGGGGACGAGGAGGGCCGCTGCGGCGCGGGCCGATGCCGGGGCGGTGGCGGGCATCGTGGATCAAGCATTCGGTGGACACGCACGGCGTGGTACGCGGTGGGGACGGACGCCTACGACGGGGCGCCGGCCGCAAGGCGGGGTGCGCCCCGGGGACGGGGACGGGCTCCGGACGGGGACGGGACGGGATGGGGTCCGGACGGGGACGGGACGGGCTCCGGACGGGGACGGGACGGGATGGGCTCCGGAGCGACCGGTGGCGCGTTCCGGCTGGCCCTCACCCTGGTTCAGCCGTCGGCCACCGTCAACGTCCACCGTGTTCCGTCCCCCGTCATCGGGTGGACACTCTGTCCGTTGTCCACCACCGCGGTCTCGGCCACGCTTGAGACGTCCGCCCGTACCCGTCACGCCCGTGGGAGCCCCGTCATGACCGATGCCACCGCCGCGGCCGCCGCCGTGGGAGCTGGACGTGGCTGACCGGCTGGTCGTCCTGTACCGGGACCATCTGCCGCCCAACCGGGCGCGGATCGAGTCCCTCGCCGAGACGGTGTACGCCACCGAGGAGGAGCTGCCGCTGTTCCTCCCCGGCGCGGACGCCCTGCTCGCGTGGTGGCCGCTGACCTCCGCGGTGGCCGGCGCCTGGCCGGACGATCCGGCGAAGGCCCCGCGCTGGGTGCATGTGGCGGCGGCCGGGGTGGAGCCGTTCCTCTTCCCCGCGCTGACCGACAACCCCGAGGTGGTGCTCACCAACGCGCGGGGCGTCTACGACCGGCCCATCGCCGAGTACGTCCTGGGGCTGATCCTCTCCCTCGCCAAGGACTTCCCCGGCACCTGGGAGCACCAGCGCCGCCGGGAGTGGCGGCCCTCGGACAGCGAGCGCATCGGCCACCGTACGGTCCTGGTCTGGGGCACCGGCTCCATCGGGCGGGCCGTCGCCCGGCTGCTGCGCGCGGTCGGCATGCGGGTCAGCGGCGCCGGCCGCACACCACGGGCCACCGACCCGGACTTCGGTGTGGTGCACGGCCCGGCGGGTCTGCGCGAGGCGCTGGGCGAGGCGGACTATGTGGTCCTGGCCGCCCCGCTCACGCCCGCCACCCGTGGCATGGTCGACGCGCCCGTACTGGCGGCGATGAAGCGGGGCGCGCGGCTGGTCAACGTCGGGCGTGGCCCGCTGGTCGACGAGCAGGCCCTCGTCGACGCCCTGGCCCAGGGCAGGCTGGCCGGGGCGGCGCTGGATGTCTTCACCCATGAGCCGCTGCCGACGGAATCGCCCCTGTGGGAGATGCCGGGTGTCATCATCTCCCCGCACACCGCGGGCGAGGTCACGGACTGGCGCGCCGACCTGGGCGAACTCTTCCTCGACAATCTGCTCCGCCGGCGCGAGGGCCGCCCCCTGCGCAATGTGGTCGACAAGGCCCTCGGCTATGTGGTGGACGGATGAGACGGCCGCTACGTGGCGGATGGATGAGACGGCCGCTGACGCCCCCCGCGCGCCAGCGACCGTTTCACCGTTCGGCGCGGACCTGAGGCAGCTCCAGCGCCGAGCCCCCGTGCACGGTGATGCGCACGGGCGTGAGGGTGGTCGCGTCGAGCGTCGGCTCGCCGCTTCCGCTGTTGCGGGCGAAACGCGGGTGGGCGCCGCCGCTGAGCTGGAGACGGACCCGGTGGCCGGGGGCGAAGCGGTGGGCGGTGGAGCTCATCGGCACGGTGACCTCCAGGGGGTGCGCGGGTGTGGTGGGCAGCCGTACCAGCCCGTCGCACACATTGACGGAGCGGCCCTTCTCGTCGACGTCGCAGAGCCGGGCGAAGACATCGGCGTACCCGGTGTCCGTGGAGATCCGCAGCCGTGCGGCCACCGGGCCGAGGACGTCCATGGGCTCGTTCATCGGCTCGCTGGTGAACGTCAGCACATCGGGTCGCCCCTCGAGGTCGCCGTTGTCACGGCTCCCGGCGGCAGGCGAGAGCAGTGGTCCGCCGATGGACGGGGTGGGGTCGGCCGGGTCGTAGCGGAAGGCGGCGAGCGGGACGGTTGCCTCGGACGGCTGCCGGATGAGCCGCCCGTCCCCCGCGGGGAACCACTGGCCGACAGCCGAGGCCGGCGGCCACTCGGCGAGGTCCCGCCAGTGCCCCTGACCGCCGATGTGCACCCGCACCCCGGCCGGGCGCAGCCCCGAGGGGTCGTCGCACAGATGCGCGCGCAGCCAGGCGAGGCTTTCGGCGAAGACCTCCGGCCAGCCCTTCTGGAGCGCGGAGGTGTGGGTCCAGGGGCCGACGAGCAGGGAGGTGTCGCAGCCCGCCCGGCGCAGCCGGCCGTACTGCTCGAGGGTCTGGTCCACCAGCGCGTCATGCCACCCGCCGATCAGACAGGTGGGGACGCGTGAGGTGGCCGCGGCGCCGCCCGTGGACGCGCCCTGCCAGAACGGGTCACCGGCGTCCGGGTGGGACATCACCTCGTCCAGCCAGGGCACTTCTCCCCCGAACCCGCGGACGTACGAGCCGCGCAGCGGCAGCGCCCGGGTCATCTCCGCGAAGTGGCGCCGCAGCCACAGCGTGGCTCGCAGGAAGGGGCCGAACCCCCGGTGCTGGGAGGTCATACCGGAGCCGACGAGCAGCGCGTTCTCCAGTTGCAGGGCGCCGCCGCGGTGGAACAGGGCGTGCGGGTCGTGCAGGCCGACCTGCACCACCATCGCCCGCAGCTCCGGCGGCGGGTCCAGGGCGAGCGCCCACTGCACATAGCCGAGGTAGCTCGGCCCGAGGGTGCCCAGCGCGCCGTTGAACCAGGGCCGGTCGCGCAGCCAGTCCACGGTGGCCCGGCCGTCCGCGGCCTCGTTCCGCCAGAAGTGGAACTCGCCGCCCGAGCCACCGGTGCCGCGGCAGCTCTGGAGGACGACATGGAAGCCCTGCTCGGCGAAGAGCACGCCGTACATGGGTGACCAGGGCACTCCCCTGCCGTAGGGCGAGCGCACCAGCAGGGTGGGGAAGTCGCCCTCCGCGCGGGGGAAGTAGTGGTCCGTGCGGAGGAGGCTGCCGTCGGCTGCCGGGACCTCGAGGTCCGGCTCCCATCCCGCCTCGTACCGCTTGGCCGGCAGACCGCGCCAGGTCGCCCTCATCATCCGTGCGGACAGCGGCGGCTTGCCCGGGGGCGCGACCCAGGTGGTGCCGGCCCCGCCGTCCGTGGCCCCGGACACTCCACCGCGCGTGTGTGGCGTCATCCCGCGTTCCCCCTCCACTAATCCCGTACCACGTACGAGAATAGTAGATGCTTGGATGGATTCCGCAAGTCGCCATGGCGGGGCGAGTCGCCATGGCGGGGAGTCGCCATGCGGGGAAGGAGCGATCAGGTCGTGGTGCGCGGTGACGGGTCCGACGCCGGAGGCGTCGACCCCCAGCAGCTCTGGCTGGACTCCGACCGCCCCCGCAAGGGGCGCAAACCCGCCTTCAGCCGGGCGGCGATCACCGCCGCGGCGGTCGCCCTCGCGGACGCGGAGGGAATCGACGCGGTCACCATGCGGCGGGTGGCCTCGGAGGTCGGCGCCGGGGTCATGTCGCTGTACAGCTACGCCCCCGACAAGGAGACGCTGCTCCAGCTGATGGTCGACCAGGTGAGCGGCGAGCTGTCACCGCCCGACCCGCTGACCGGCGACTGGCGTGCCGATCTGAAGGCCATCGCCCATGCCCAGCGGGCCCTGATGCTCCGCCACCCCTGGCTCCCCACCGCACTGCTCAACCGCCGCTGGTCCCTCGGGCCCAACACCCTGGCCTTCCTGGAACACGCGCTCGCCGCCCTGCGGCCCACCGCGCTGGACGGCGGCGCGAAGCTGGAGGTGTTCAGCCTGATCACGGGTTTCGCCGCCAGGCTCGTCGCCGACGAGATCGCCCAGGCCGCGCTCTCCGCCTCACCCGAGCGGGCCGCCGCCGAAGCGCGCTATCTCGCCGCGGTGGCCGCCGACGGACACCATCCGGAGCTCGCCGAGGCCCTCTCCGCCCCGGCACGCCCGCTCACCCCCGACGCCACGTTCACCCGGCTGCTCGACCGCATGGTCGACGGCCTGGACGCCGGCTCGTAAGGCGGCCCGGGGCTACCGGCCCGGGCGCTAGGGGTTGGTCCACGCCTCCGGGTCCTCGGCGAGACCCAGCACGTCGCCGGGCAGCTTGGCCGCGGCCACCTCCGCGAGGGTCACCTCGCCGAGGATCTTGCGCACGTTGGCCCGTACCGCGATCCACAGCGGCAGCAGCGACTCCGCCGGTCCGCAGTACGACAGCTCGGGCGGGCGCACTCCGCGCACTGACACCAGGGGGCCGTCCACCACCCGGATCACCTCGGCGATGCTGATCGTGTCCGCCGGGCGGGCCAGCCGGTAGCCGCCCTTGCCACCGCGCTGGCTGGCCACCAGGCCGCCCCGGCGCAGATCGCCCAGGATCCCCTCGAGGAACTTGTGCGGGATACCCTGCGCGCCGGCGATCACCTCGGCCTTGACCGAGGTGTCCTCCCCCGCCACGGCCAGTTCCAACGCCGCCCGCACCGCATAGTCCGCCTTCGCCGAGATCCGCATGCGCCGATTATCCGCCCCTTACGCACCGGGCCGTCAGAAGGGCAGGGTGAACGGGGGGTGCTCACCGTTGAGGAAGTAGTCCCCGACCTCGTGGAGCCGGTGGGCGACGGGGTCGTAGAGGGTGTGGGTGCGCGCGTTGCGCCAGAAGCGGTCGAATCCGTAGGCCGAGGAGGCGGAGCGGGCGCCGACGACGTCCAGGGCGCGGGCGGTGGCGTCGTGGGCGGCCCGGGATGCGGCGGCCTCGGCCGCGGCGGCCAGCACGGTGATCTCGGCGCATTCGTCGTCGGTCAGGTTCTCGCCGCGCGCAAGACCGCCGTCCAGGGCCTCCAGCGCCTGGTCGGCGAGGGCGGCGGCGGAGAAGGTGGCGACGGTGAGCTCCCCGTAGGTGGTCAGCGCGTACGGATCGCGCGGGGAGGTGTGCGGCCAGGGCGCGTGCACCGCCCTGGTGTACTCGCGGGCCTCGGCGAGCACCCCCTGCGCGATCCCCAGACATATCTGCGCCGAGACCAGACGGCCGGTCGGCGCGGCGAGACCGCTGAACGGCGAGAGGGTGTCCTCGTCCCAGGAGAGCGGACCGAGCACCGCGTCGTCCTCGACCGGCACCGCGTCGAACTCCACACTTCCGCCGGCCGCCAGCCGCTGCCCGAAGGTGTCCCCGTCGTCGCCGCCGCACACCACGCCGGGGTGGGCGGTGTCGACGAGCACGGCCAGCGGTTCGCCGGTGTCGGCGTGGGTGACGCGGACGGCCAGCCGGTCGGCGACCAGCACGCCGGTGGCGTACCCCTGGCGTCCGTTCACCAGCCTGCCGTCCCTCCCGGAGGTGAGCGTCAGCCGTGGCTCGCGCGGGGTCAGACCGCCGCCCCAGCACCACTGCCCGGCCGCCGACTCGCGCTCCACCCGGGCGGCGAGATCGGCCCCGCCGAAGAAGCGGGCGCTGAAGGACAGCAGGTAGTGACAGCCGAGCACCTGGCCGATCGCGCCGTCGGCCGCGGCGATCTTCCGTACGACCGCACAGGCCGTGGACCAGCCCGCTCCCCCTCCCCCGTGCTCGACGGGGATCAGCAGTGCCAGCAGCCCCGCCTCGCGGAGCCGGGCGATCTCGCCGTACGGCGTCTTGCCGGCCTGGTCGCGGACGACCGCGTCCGTGGCGAGGTCGTCCGCCGCCTCGCCGGCGATCTGAAGCCACCACGCGCGGTCGAGTGTTTCGGCCGCCGCATCCACCACCGTCACGCCCACTCCCCTCCATCCGGCCGGACTTCATCATTCCCTATTTTTCCAGTAGGGAAAATAGGGAATACGGCGGGGACGTCCAGTGAGTGATGTCCGGCATATGCCAGTGCTACGTTTGTCCGGGAACGCCCTATTCCGTGAGTGAGGTTCTGGGATGGTGGTGCGGCACGGAACAGACGCGGTGGGCGGGCGCTCCCACTCATGGGGCGGCGAGCGGCTATCCCTCCTCTCGGCGGTCGGCACGGCGCTCACCGACCGCGAGGTGATGCAGCACGCCCTGGACCAGGCGGTCTCCGAGCTGGGCGGCCTCGCGGGCCTGGTGCACTGGTCCTGCGGCCCGGCCGGGAGCCGTACGCTGCGCCTGGTCCTCGCCAGCGGGCTGCCGCTGCCCGCCCTCGGCGGCTGGGAGGAGATCCGCCAGGACGAGGCCCCGCTCGCCCCCGCCCGAGCCGTGCGGGAGGGCCACTTCGTATGGCTACCGGCGTCGTCCGGCGGCCGCACCTCCTCCGGGAGTCTCCCGGCCGCGACCATCGTGGCGTCCGTTCCGCTGACCGGGCCGGACGGTCCGGTGGGCGCGCTGTCCGTCCTCACCGGCCCGCGGGAGCCGACCCCGGAGCAGGCCGCCTTCCTCGAGGCGGTGGGACGCTGGGCGGAGCGCCGCCTCTCGCGCTCGGTAGCCGGGGCCGGCGACTGCGACGAGCACCCCTGGTGGCAGCAGCGGCCGGGCGGCTCGGTGGTCCAGCAGTCCCTGGACGCGGTCAAGGCCGGCTCCTGGGAGTGGGGCATCCACACCGGTGAGATGCGCTGGGACCGGGCGGGGCTGAGACTTCTCGGCCTCCCCGGTGGCTACGAGCGGCGGATCGAGAGCTGGCTCGACCTCATCCACCCCGAGGACATGCCGCGGGTGATGGCCGCCACCGAGAAGTCGCTGCGCGAGCGGAGCGGCTACGAGGCCGAGTACCGGGTCCGCCGCCCCGACGGCACCACCGGCTGGGTGCAGAGCCGGGCCCATCTCGAGCTCGACGAGAACGGCGAGCCGGTCCGCATGCTCGGGAAGGTCTGGGACACCACCGAGAGCCGGATGGCCCGGGAGTCGGTGGGGCAGGCGCTGCGGTACATGAGCGACGCGTTCTTCGCGGTGAACCGGGACTGGCGGATCACCTTCCTCAACGTCGAGGCCGAGCGCCTGGTCGGCCCGGCCGGAGAGGTGCTCGGCCGGCCGCTCTGGGAGGGCCCCGCGGGCACGGCCCCCGAGTTGGAGGACCGCTGCCGGCGCGCCGCCGCCGACGGCAGGCCGACCGGGTTCGACATCCGGTGGCCCACCGACAACCGCTGGTACCACATACGGCTGGTCCCGGTACCCGATGGGCTGACGGCCTATCTCACCGATGTCACCGAACGGCGCACCCAGGCCGCGCGGCGCGCGGAGGCCGAGCGCGTCGGCGCCGAACAGGCCGCCCGGATCAGCGAGTTGAGCAACGCGCTCGCCGATGCGGTGACCACCGAGGACGTCGTCCAGGTCATGGCCACCCATGTGCTGCCGCCGTTCGACGCCTCGGGTCTGCTGATGCTGTGCCTGGAGGGCGGCCGGCTGAACGTGGTGGGGTCCGTGGGCTATCCCCGGGCCTTCCTCAGCAGGGTCGACGGGGTCCCGGCGTTCGGGGGCTACCGGCTGCTCAACGAGGTGCTCGGCTCGCGCCGACCGCGCTTCATCTCCTCGACCGAGGAGTACGAGCAGCTGTTCCCCGATCTCACCGGCAACCCCGCCATCGCCCGGAAGAACGCCTGGGCCGTACTTCCCCTGATCGCCTCGGGCAACGCCATCGGCACCTGCACCGTCTCCTTCGACGAGCCCCACTGTCTGTCCCCCGATGAGCGCACCCTGCTCACCGCTCTCAGCGGAATGGTCGCCCAGGCGCTGGCCAGGGCCCGGCTCTACGACACCGAGCACGCCCGCGCCCAGGCGCTCCAGCGCGGTCTGCTGCCCCGGGTCCTGCCCTCCCCGGCCGCCCTCACCCCCGCCGTGCGCTATCTGCCCGCCAGCAGCGGTACGGACATCGGGGGCGACTGGTACGACGTGATCCCGCTGTCCGCGGAGCGGGTGGCCCTCGTCATCGGCGATGTGATGGGCCACGGTCTGGCGGAGGCCGCCACCATGGGGCGGCTGCGCACCGCCGTGCACACGCTCGCCAACCTCGAACTGCCTCCCGAGGAGGTCCTGGCCCGTCTGAACGAGGTCGTCAGCGATCTGGGCGACGACTCCTTCGCCACCTGTCTGTACGCGGTGTACGACCCCATCACGGGGTACTGCTCCCTCGCCCGCGCCGGTCATCCGCCGCCCCTGATCGTGCGCCCCGACGGCAGTGTGGAGTGCCTGGAGCCGACGCCCGATCCGCCGCTGGGCGCCGGGGAGCCTCCGTTCTCCACCGTGGATCTGCGGTTGCCCGACGGCAGTCTGCTGGTGATGTACACCGACGGCCTGGTGGAGTCCGCGGCGCGTGACATCGACACCGGTATCGCCGAGTGCACCCAGGTGCTGACCAGCGAGTACGGGCGGCTCCTCACATGTCCCCCGCCCCGTCCGCGTACGAGCGGCCGCAGGGCGGCCGACCGGCACGGCGGAACCGACCACGACCGGCTCGACCGGCTGTGCGACCTCCTGGTCGGGGCCATGCTGCCCACGAAGCGGCTGACCACCGACGACACCGCCCTGCTGATCGCCCGGCTCCACGGGCTGGCGTCCGGGAACACCGCCGGGTGGTCTCTGCCGGAGGACCCGGTGGCCGCCGGTCTCGCCCGCACCCATGTGCGCGAACAGCTCGAGGTATGGGGCCTCGACGAGCTCGTCGTGACCACCGAACTGCTGGCCAGCGAGCTCGTCGCCAATGTCGTCCGGCACGCCAGGGGACCCACCCGGCTCCGGCTGATCCGCGGCAGATCGCTGATCTGCGAGGTCTCGGACGCCAGCGCCACCACTCCCCGGATCCGCCGGGCCGCCGAGACGGACGAGGGAGGCCGGGGGCTGCAACTGGTCTCCGCGCTCTCCCAGCGCTGGGGGACCCGTTACACCGCCGAGGGCAAGTGCATCTGGACGGAACAGCCCATCGCGTGGACCGGCGCAGGACCGTAAGGGCCGGCGCCCTACGCCGTAAGGCCGCCCGCCCTACGTCGTAAGGCCGCCCTACGGGATGCGCGTCAGCCGAAGGCGAGCTCGCCGCCCCGGGCCTCCAGGATGGCGCCGGTGATGTAGCTCGCCCGCGAGGAGACGAGGAAGAGCACGGCTTCGGCGATCTCCTCGGGCGCCGCGGGCCGGTCCAGAACCGTGGCCCGCGCCACGGTCCGCAGGGCCTCCTCCCCCATCTCGGAGGTGCCCGGCGTGCGGACCGGGCCCGAGCGGACGGCGTTGACCCGGACTCCCCGGCCGCCGAACTCATCGGCCCACACCCGGGTCAGCAGCTCCAGCGCCGCCTTCGAGGCGCCGTACGCCCCGGCGGCGCGGGCGGGGGCACTGGCGGCGATGGTGCTGAGGTTGACGATGGTCCCGTGGCCCCGGGCGGCCATGCCCGGGGCGAGCCGCCCGACCAGCAGAAGCGGCGCGCGGGCGTTGATGGCCATATGGACGTCGAACATCTCGGACGAGGTCCCGGCGGTGTCCGCGAACCGGTACACACCCGCGTTGTTGACCAGGATGTCCACGTCCCCCGCCTCGGCGGCCAGCCGCCGCACATCGTCGGCCTCGGCCAGATCCGCCGCCACGAACCTGGCCGTGGCGCCCGCCGCGGACACCTCCCGGACCACATCCGCACCCCGACGCGCGTCCCGGCCGTGGACGACGACCTCGGCCCCCAGCGCCCCCAGCCGCAGGGCCACGGCCCGGCCGATCCCCGCCGTGGCGCCCGTGACCAGGGCCGTGGCACCGGACAGCTCACCACTCATGCGGACACTCCTCACCGTAGGCCGGACACCGCTCCACACCACACGCACCGGATGCTTACCGCACCCACCCCCACCGGGCGGTACGGCTCGCCGCCCAGGGGCTGAACGGACGTCCGCGCGGAGCCGCCGAATGGCGCCGGGCCGACCTCGGCTTGGCCCATGACTCCGATGACACGATCTTCCGTGTGGCGCTCGTCTTTGCTGTACTGCGTGGGTGCGGGAAACAACGTCAACCAGTCATGTCGCCCTGGTGACGGGGGCGAACCAGGGGATCGGCGCCGCGACGGCACGAGCGCTGGCGGCCCGCGGGGTCGCGGTGCTCTGCGCCTGTCTGCGCCCGCCACAAAGCACACAGAGCTCTCAAAGCACCGGTCAGGAGGACACCCCGGATCCGTACCACGCCGGGCGATCCACCGACGGTGAAGAGGACGCGGCGGAGATCCGCCGGGCCGGAGGGCGGGCCGAGGCCTGTGAGGCGGACCTCGGCGACCCGGCGGTTCCGGAGCGGCTGTTCGACCTCGCCGAGGACCGCCTGGGCCCGGTGGACATCCTGGTCAACAACGCCCCGGGGTCCACTGGCCCGCCGCCGGGCACGCGGTGCCGACTGGGGGCGGATCGTGGGCCTGACGTCGGGAGGGGAACTCGGTTTCCCCGGCGAGGTGTCCTACGGCGCGGCGAAGGCCGCACAGACCGACTACGCCCTGTCGGCGGCCGCGGAGCCGGCCGACCTCGGCATCACGGCCAATGACCGGAAACGTCATCACCCTTCGCTGACAGGGATCGCCAGAGGGAGTGCAGAAGTGACTGACACGGGAACACACCGCCGTCGGCGCAGCGCGGCCTGGTTCGGTGCGGAGGGCCGGTCCGGGATGGTCTACCGGTCCTGGATGCGCAACCAGGGCTATACCAGTGAGGTGTTCGACGGCCGCCCGGTGATCGGCATCGCCACGACGTGGTCGGAGCTGGCGCCCTGCAACAGTCATCTTCAGCGGGTGGCGGAGTCGGTGAAGCGCGGGGTGTGGCAGGCCGGTGGCTTTCCGCTGGAGTTCCCCGCGATGGCGCTGGGCGAGACGCTGATGCGGCCCACCGCGATGCTGTACCGCAATCTGCTGGCCATGGAGGCCGAGGAGCTGATGCGGGCCAATCCACTGGACGGTGTGGTGCTGCTGTCCGGCTGCGACAAGACCACCCCGGGTCTGCTGATGGCCGCCTCCAGCGTCGATCTCCCGGCCGTCATGGTCACCGGCGGCCCGATGCTGAACGGCAAGTACCGGGGCGGGGATGTGGGCTCGGGCACCCAGGTGTGGCGGTTCGAGGCCGAGTTGGCGGCCGGTCGGATGACCCAGGAGGAGTGCTACTTCGCCGAGGGCTGCATGGCCCGGTCCAACGGACACTGCATGACCATGGGCACCGCGTCCACCATGGCGTCGCTGGCCGAGGCGCTCGGTATGCAGTTGCCCGGTTCGGCGAGCTGGCCGGCGGTGGACTCGCGGCGGTACGAGACGGCACAGCGCGCCGGGCAGCGGATCGTGGCCATGGTGGAGGAGGATCTGCGGCCGTCGCAGATCATGACCCGGGAGGCGTTCGAGAACGCGATCCGGGTCAACGCGGCCATCGGCGGCTCCACCAACGCGGTGATCCATCTGCTGGCCATCGCGGGGCGGCTGGGAGTGCCGCTGGCTCTCGACGACTTCGACGCGCTGGCCCGGGAGGTGCCCACGCTGGTCGATCTCCAGCCCTCCGGACGGTTCCTGATGGAGGACTTCTGCTACGCCGGTGGGCTGCCGGTGGTGATGCGCGAACTGGGCGCGCTGCTGCACCCCGAGCCGACCACGGTGACCGGCCGAACGGTGGCGGAGAACGTCGCCGACGCCGAGTGCTGGAACCGCGAGGTGATCCGGACGCTGGACGACCCGTTCCAGGAGGCGGGCACCGGCACCGCCGTACTGCGCGGCAATCTCGCGCCGAACGGCGCGGTGATCAAACAGTCCGCCGCATCGCGCCATCTGCTCACCCACCGCGGCCGGGCCCTGGTGTTCGACACCCCGGAGGACTACCTCGCCGTGCACGCCGACGAGGATCTGCCGGTGGACGAGAACACCGTGCTGGTGATCCGGGGCAGCGGCCCGCGCGGTTACCCGGGCATGCCCGAGGTGTCCAATGTGGTGCTGCCACCCAAGCTGCTGCGCAAGGGCGTCGAGGACATGGTGCGCATCTGTGACGGCCGGATGTCCGGCACCGGCTTCGGCACCGTGGTGCTCCATGTGTCCCCCGAGTCCGCCGTCGGCGGCCCGCTGGCGCTGGTGCGCGACGGCGACTGGATCACCCTGGACGTCCCGGCGCGTACGCTGACCCTGGACGTGGGCGAGGCGGAGCTGGAGCGCCGACGGGCGGCCTGGGAGCCCCCGCCGCCGGTCGCCGACCGGGGCTGGAGCAGGCTCTACACCGAGCATGTGCTCCAGGCGGACCAGGGCCTGGACCTGGACTTCCTGGTCGGCGGCAGCGGACATCCGGTGCCCCGCGAGTCCCACTGATCCTGACGGTCACCGCGCGGTGGCACGTACGGCCACCGCGCGGCCGCCGTCAGGTGGCCAGAAGCCTGCGCAGCCACCGCAGCCGCGCCTCCCGCGCGTCCCCCGAGACGGCCGCATGCGGTGCCATGCCCGAGAATCCGTGGAAGGCACCGGGCCAGACGTGCAGTTCGGCCTGTCCCCCGGCCCGCCAGATGCGGCAGGCGTAGTCGACGTCCTCGTCGCGGAAGGTTTCCGCGGCCCCCACGTCGATGAACGCGGGAGGCAGACCCGACAGATCCGTCGCGCGGGCCGGTGCGGCGTAGGGCGAGACGTCGTCGGTCCCGCGTGCGGCGCCGAGCAGTGCCGTCCATCCGGCCTCGTTGGCGGCCCTGTCCCACACCCCGACACCGGTCATCTGCCGGGCGGAGGGCGTGTCGTTGCGGTCGTCCAGCATGGGGCACATCAGCAGCTGTCCGAACAGGGCGGGGCCACCGCGGTCCCGGGCCATCAGGGCGACGGCCGCGGCGAGGCCGCCACCCGCGCTGCCCCCGACGACGATGACGCGCCCGGGGTCGATACCCAGCTCGGTGGCGTGTTCGGCCGTCCAGACCAGACCGGCGTAGCAGTCCTCGACCGGCCCGGGGTGCTGGGTCCCCGGCGCCAGGCGGTACTCGACGGAGACCACGGAGAGCCCCAGTTCCTGGCCGAGGTCGAGCATCTCCGGCACGCCCGTGCGGTTGTCCCCGACCGTCATGCCGCCGCCGTGGATGTGGTAGAGCACCGGCACCTCAGTGGCCGCGTCCGCCAGGCGGCAGATCAGGAGGGAGACGTCCGGCCCGCCCGCCGGGCCGGGGACGGACCGCTCCTCGACCCGGAAGGCCCCGTCACGCTCCAGGGCCTCGTTCGTCACCGGCTCCATCCCGGGCACGTTCTGAGGGGGTGTCGCACCCGGATCGGCCCCGGAGCCGCCGGGTGGCAGGAGTTCATTGATGGCCGCGAGCGCCGTGACGAGTTCCGGATCGAACGGCGGCGGTGGTCCGAGCGGTGCCGTGGCCGGCCGGTCCGGCGAGGTGTGCTCCATGGTCGGCTCCCAGGGTGGTGGCAGGAAGAACTCCTATGGTCGGCCGCCCACCGCCCCAAGATCAGCAGCCGCTCGGCGGATTCTACCGACCGGATGGCGCGGCGGAAGGGGGACTTGACGAATGGTCAGCCATCAGCCGTTCCAGCTCTCGTCGTACGGGTCGCGCGGGGCCGGGACCGGCCTGGACCGGCTGACCTCGAGGTACGGAATGGCGCCACCGCCCACCGGGTCCTTGGTCCGCTTGCGGGTGTAGGTGCCGATGACCTGGAGCCAGGTGTCGGGTTCCAGCACCGCGGGGATCCGCCCGGTCAGACCGATCTTGACGGGCTGGGCGTCGGCGGCGCAGCAGTTGAGCGCCATCCGGACGAGGTAGGGGGCGCCGTGGCCGTCGAGGGCGACAAAGCCGGTGATCTCGACCCTCCGGTGCGCCAGGGAGCGCCCGTGGTCGTACACCGCGCGCCCGGCGTAGTCGGCCACATTGAGCGGCAGCGGGTCCCCGGCGGGCAGGGTGGGGAAGCCCCAAGGGCGTTGCAGCGCCGTGCCGGTGTGCATGGCGGTGTACGAGCCGAGCGCGGGCGGCGCCACCAGGATGAGGGCGAACAGCGGGAGCACGAGGAGCCAGGAGACACGTGGCTCCCGGTGGGCGTGGCCGCCCTCGCCCTCACCGTGGCCGTCTTCGCCCTCACCGTGGCCGCCCTCAACCTCACCGTGGCCGCCTTCGCCCTCCCCCGCGTCCTCACCGGCCGGGCGCGTCCGCCGCTCGTACCAGACGGTGGCGACGGCGGCCGCCATCAGGACGACACCGGCCGCGAGGAGCAACGGGCGCAGCCCCGCCTTCACATAGCGCAGATAGAGGTCGGTGGATCCGGCCCGCAGCACCGCCCCGCCGACCAGGAACAGCACGATCGCCTGAGCCTTCCGGTTCACAGCAGCACCGCCCCGACCAGGGTCGACACCAGGACGGCGAGGACGAAGGTGGCGGGCGCGAACCGCAGCGCGAATCCGCGGCCGAACGTGCCGGTCTGCATGGCGAACAGCTTCAGGTCGATCATCGGCCCGACGACGAGGAACGCCAGCCGGGCGGTGAGCGAGAACTGCGACAGGGACGCGGCCACGAAGGCGTCGGCCTCGGAGCAGATCGACAGGAGCACCGCGAGGACCGCCAGGGCGAGGATCGACACGACCGGGTCATCGGCCGCGCCGCGCAGCCAGCTCGCCGGGACCACGGCCTTGAGGGTGGCCGCGGCCATCGCGCCGACGACGAGGAAACCACCGGCGTGCATCACATCGTGGCGTACGGACGCCCAGAACGCGGCGCCCTTGCCATGGCCGTGGAAGGCGGGGCGGTCCGGTGGGCGCAGCCAGTCGGCCCGCCCCAGCCGCTGCCACAGCCAGCCCATCGCACACGCCACGAACAGACTCGCCACGAACCGGGCGAACACCATCTGCGGCTGGCGGGGGAACGCGACCGCGGTGGCGGTCAGCACGATCGGGTTGATCGCCGGGGCGGACAGCAGGAACGCCAGCGCGGCCGCGGGGGTGACGCCCCGGCGCACCAGCGCCCCGGCCACCGGTACGGAGGCGCATTCACAGCCGGGCAGCACCGCCCCGGCCATGCCCGCCACCGGCACCGCGACGGCGGGCCGCCGTGGCAGCGCGCGGGCGAAGAACGACGGCGGGACGAACACCGCGATGAGCGCCGACAGCAGCACCCCGAGCACGAGGAAGGGCAGGGCCTGGAGGACCACCGCGGTGAACACGGTCATCCAGCTCTGCGCCACCGGAGCCGACAGCGCCCGGCGGACCGGCCCCTGCGCGACCACCACCACGAGCAGCAGCATGATGAGGCCGAGGGAGGAATCGAAGCGCCCGCCCCGCGGATCGCCCGCGTCGCGGCGGCCGGTCTCGGTCGAGGTCGCTTCGGTCGTGGTGGTCACGGGTGAGGTACCTCCGGCGTCGAGGGTGCGTGGCGCGGTTCCCCGCCCCCTCCAGTACGCCGGTTCGGCCCCGTGTGCTCACCGCGGCCACCATGAGCCGGAAGTCACCCTGGCGTCCGCCGCCTCGCTCAGCCGGTCCTCACCCACGTGCCCAGGTCGGCGGAGCGGGTCATGGCGTCCAGCACGGTGGCGCTGTGCACGGCGTCGTCCAGGGTGGCGCCGTGGGCGGTGCCCTCGGCGATGGAACGCAGGAAGTGGTACCCCTCGATCACCTTCAGATCGTCATAGCCCATGCCGTTGGCCGAGCCGGGCTGGAAGGCGGCGTACTCGCCGTGCCCGGGGCCGACGTACACGGTGGAGACGGGCTGGTCCTGGTACGCGGTGCCACGGCTGACGCCGAGTTCGCCCATGCGCCGGAAGTCCCAGAACACCGCGCCCTTGGTGCCGTGGATCTCGAAGCCGTAGGTGTTCTGTTCGCCGACCGAGACCCGGCACGCCTCCAGCACCCCGCGGGCGCCGGAGGCGAAGCGCAGCAGACAGGAGACGTAGTCCTCGTTCTCCACCGGGCCCAGCTCGCCGCCGGTGGCCCGGGTGTGGCCGGCGGTGGCGCCCGTGGGACGGGCCCGCTCGGGCACGAACACGGCGGTGTCGGCGGTCAGCGCGTCGATCTCGCCGAGCAGGAACCGGGCCAGGTCCACCCCGTGCGAGGCGAGGTCGCCCAGCACTCCGCTGCCGCCACGCGCACGTTCGTACCGCCAGGTCAGGGCACCTTCCGGGTGGGCGGCGTAGTCGCTGAAGAGGCGGACCCGGGCATGGGTGACGGTGCCGATCTCCCCGGCGGCGATCATGGCGCGGGCGGTCTGGACGGCGGGTGCGTTGCGGTAGTTGAACCCGACCGCGCCCTGGACCCCGGCCTCGGCCACGGCCCCGGCGACCGCGCGGGCGTCGTCGGCGGTGAGCCCGACCGGCTTCTCGATCCAGATGTGCTTGCCCGCCCGGGCCATGGCGACGCCGATCTCGCGGTGCAGGAAGTTCGGCGCGGCGATGCTCACCGCCTGGACCCGGGGGTCGGCGGCCACCTCCTGCCAGTCCCGGGCGGCGGTGGCGAAGCCGTACCGCCCGGCGGCCTCCTCGGCCCGGCCGGGCACCTCGTCGGCGACGGCGACCAGTTCGGGCCGTAGGGACAGCTGCGGGAAGTGGTGCGGCAGCCGGACGTACGCCTGGGTGTGCACCCGTCCCATCCAGCCGAATCCCACGACGGCGACCCCGAGCGTACTCACCATGACTGCCCTTCTTTGGACCGTTCCAGATCTCTCCCGGCCCACACTGAAAGCCCTCCTCCCAGGTGTCAACCCCTTTGACAACCGTGTCCACTCTGTGGAACGGTCCAGACCATGAGACCACCGACGATCCGCGATGTCGCCGAACGGGCCGGAGTGTCGAAGTCGCTGGTCTCCCTGGTGCTGCGCGGCTCCCGGCAGGTGCGCCCCGAGAAGCGGCGGGCCGTCCTGGCCGCCGTCGAGGAGCTCGGTTACCGGCCCAACGCCGCCGCGCGCAGCCTCAGCGAGCGGCGCACCCGGACCGTCGGAGTGCTCCTCAACGATCTGCGCAACCCCTGGTTCGTGGAGCTGCTCGACGGCCTCAACTCCGAGCTGTACGCGAGCGGTCTGCGCACCCTGCTGGCCGACGGACGGCTCAACCGGCGGCTCGGCGAGGACCTCACCCACACCTTCACCGAGCTGCGGGTGGACGGCCTGATCGCCGTGGGCACGCTCCCGGACCCGGCGGCGGTGCGCACGGCGGCCGCGCGGGTGCCCACGGTGGTCGCGGGCACCCGCGAGCCCGTACTGCCGAACGTGGACATCGTCGCGGGCGACGACGAGCTGGGCGCCCGCCTGGCCACCGAGCACCTCATCGGCCTGGGCCACCGGCACATCGCCCATATCGCCGGGCAGGGCGTGGTGGGCGAGCTCCGCCGCCGTGGCTTCGAGGCGGTCATGCGCGAGCACGGCCTGTCCGGGTCGGCGACCGTGGAGCAGGGCGATCTGACCGAGGAGGGCGGCTACCGGGCCACGGTCCGGCTGCTGGGCGCGCCGCACCGGCCCACCGCCGTCTTCGCTTTCAACGACATGGCCGGGGTGGGCGCCCTGTCGGCCGCCGAGGAGCTCGGCCTGCGGGTGCCGGGCGACCTCTCCCTCGTCGGCTACGACAACACCTATCTCGCGCGGCTGCGCCATCTGTGGCTCACCACCGTGGACAACGCGGGTCATGACATCGGCCGCCGCGCCGCGCGCCGCCTGCTCGACCGGATCGCCGACCCGGCCCGCCCCGGCGAGGTGACCCTCACCGTCCCGGTCCTCGAGATCCGCGGTACGACGGCGCCGCCGCGTCCGGCGGGCTGACCTTCGCGCACCGGCCATTGACGCCCCGTCGGTCCCCTGCCTATCGTCCGTTCGAAGTACTGAGCAGTGTCCGATATTTCGAACATTCTGCGGTACAGGAGTCGCCATGCGATCAACGGGACGCACCAGACGGGGCCTCGGCCTCACCGTGAGCGCTCTGCTCACCACCTCGCTCGCCGCCGCGTTGCTCACCGACCCCACGGCCGCCGGAGCCTCCTCCGCGGCCGTGACCGACTACTCGATCACCGTCGATCCGGACCGCGCGGGTCCGGAGATCGACGACGCGATGTACGGCGTCTTCTACGAGGACATCAACCGCGCGGCGGACGGCGGGCTGTACGCCGAGCTCGTCCAGAACCGGTCCTTCGAGTACGACACCGCCGACAACGCCTCGTACACCCCGCTCACCTCGTGGACCGAGACCGCGACCGGCGGCGCCACCGGCACCGCGCGCGTGGTGAACGACGCGGCGCGGCTCAATGAGAACAACCGCGACTACCTGCGGCTGGACCTCCACGGGGACGGCGGCGCCGGAGCGGGGTACGGCGTCACCAACTCCGGCTACAACACCGGCATCGCCGTCCGGGCCGGAAGGAAGTACGACTTCTCGGTGTGGGCCCGCACCGAGAATCCCTCGGGCACCCCGCTGACGATCGGTCTGCACACCGCCTCGGGCTCCACCGCGCTCGCCACGCCGCTGCGCGCCACCGTGCGCGGGGACCGCTGGACGAAGTACACCGGGACGCTCACCGCGCGCGCCACGGACACCACCGGACGGCTCGCGGTGACCGCGGGCGGCGGTGGCACCCTCCGGCTCGACATGGTCTCCCTCTTCCCCCGGGACACCTACAAGGGCCGCCCGAACGGGCTGCGCAAGGACCTCGCGAAGAAGATCGCCGCGCTGAAGCCGGGCTTCCTGCGCTTCCCGGGCGGCTGTCTGGTGAACACCGGAAGCCACCAGGCGTACGAGGCGCCGGGCTGGGAGCGCAAGCGGTCCTACCAGTGGAAGGACACCGTCGGCCCGGTCGAGGAGCGGCCCACCAACGCCAACTTCTGGGGCTACAACCAGTCCTACGGCCTCGGCTACTACGAGTACTTCCAGTTCGCCGAGGACATCGGCGCCGCACCGCTGCCCGTGGTGCCCGCCCTCGTCACCGGCTGCGGCCAGAACAAGGCAACCGACGACCCCGAGTTGCTCAAGCGCCACATCCAGGACACCCTCGACCTGATCGAGTTCGCCAATGGGCCGGTGACCTCCACCTGGGGCAAGAAGCGCGCACAGATGGGGCATCCGGAACCCTTCGGCCTGGACCGCCTGGAGGTGGGCAACGAGGAGAACCTCCCCGACGCCTTCTTCGCGCGCTTCACCGAGTTCCGCGAGGCCATCGAGGCCAAGCACCCGGAGATCACGGTGATCAGCAACTCCGGGCCCGACGACAGGGGTGTCACGTTCGACCGCGCCTGGGAGCTGAACCGCGCGGCCAAGGTGAAGATGGTCGACGAGCACTACTACAACAGCCCGCGGTGGTTCCTGGAGAACAACAACCGCTATGACTCCTACGACCGCCAGGGCCCGAAGGTGTTCCTCGGCGAATACGCCTCGCAGGACAACCGCTTCGCCAACTCCCTCGCCGAGGCCGCGTACATGACCGGCCTGGAGCGCAACGCCGACGTGGTGAAGATGGCCTCCTACGCCCCGCTGCTGGCCAACGAGGACTACGTCCAGTGGCGGCCGGATCTGATCTGGTTCGACAACGCCGCGGCCTGGGGCTCGACCAGCTATGAGACCCAGAGGCTGTTCATGAACAACGTCGGGGACCAGGTGGTGCCGAGCCGGGCGTCCGCCACCCCGTCCCTCCCCTCCGGCCCGATCACCGGCGCCGTGGGTCTGTCCACCTGGGCCACCAGCGCCGCGTACGACGATGTCCAGGTCACCTCGGCCGACGGGGCCACCCTGCTGAGCGACGACTTCTCCGGCGGCGACGGCAAGTGGACGAAGGCCACCGGGACCGGCTCCTGGCAGGTGCGGGACGGCGCGTACGTCCAGTCCGACACCGCCGCCGAGAACACGATGGTCACCGCGGGCGACAGCGGCTGGCAGAACTACGCCCTGAAGCTGAAGGCCACCAAGCGCGCGGGCAGCGAGGGCTTCCTCATCGCTTTCGGGGTCAAGGACACCGGCAACTACTACTGGTGGAACCTCGGCGGCTGGGGCAACACCCGGTCCGCCGTGGAGAAGGCCACGGACGGCGCCAAGCAGACGATGGCCGAGGACGGCACGAAGATCGAGACGGGCCGGGCGTACGACGTGCGGATCGAGGTCCGCGGCCGGCAGGTGACGCTGTACCTGGACGGGAAGAAGTGGGGTTCGTTCACCGATGACAAGGTGGCCGAGCCGTTCCGCCAGGTGGTGACCCGCGACAAGGCCACCGGTGAGCTCATCGTCAAGGTGGTCAACGTCCAGGACGCCGCCGCCCGCACCCGGATCGACCTCGGCCAGGGGGTCAGGGCCCGGCGGACCGCACGGCTGACCACGCTCCAGGGCGCCCCGGACGCGGTGAACACCGCCACCGATCAGCCCATCAAGCCGAACAGCTCCACGTTCGACGGGGTGGACACCACATTCAGCTACACCTTTCCGGCCAACTCCATCACCTTCATGCGGATCGCCACGCGGAAGTGAGACGGGCTCACGGCCGGTGCCCCGAGCGGTCACCGGCCGCGGTCTCATCCGCGGCCCCGATCGCTGAACGCACCACCCGCCGCGCCCACCGCCAGGCCGAGGACGACCATCACGACATAGCTGTACACCTCATAGCCGTCGGGGACGAGGAAGCGGACGAACCCCATGAAGTGGAGCCAGCCCCACCATTCGTGCAGCAGACCGCTTCCGCCGCCGACGACGAGGGTGAAGGAGAGCAGATGCGACACGGCGGCGAGCGGGGAGGTGTCCTTGGTGGATGTCATGGCCCGAACCTAGGCGGGTCGCCCCGGGCGGTGGATCGGGCACAAGGCGGCTCGGCGGTGACCAAAGGAGGCCGCCCGCCACCGGGGAGTGGTACTTAAGTATCCGCTCGCGGTACGAGTCCCCGCCCGCCCGCCCGGTCCACGTAGATTTCCGGGACATGCGCCGCATCCACCGCACCCGCCGGGACTGGGCAGCCGATCTGGGGCTGATGCTCTTCGCCGCCTGCTTCGCCGCCGCCAGCTCCGACTCCATACCGATCGAGGAGAACATGGATCCGGTGTGGCTGACCGTCGATCAGGTGATCGGCGGGCTGGGGTGTGCGACGGTCCTGTTGCGGCGGCGGTGGCCGGTGGCGCTGGCGGTGGCGCTGCTGCTGGCGGGCAGCGAGCTCTCGCACTATCTCACCGGTCCCGCGATGGTGGCGCTGTTCACGGTGGCCGCGACCCGGCCGGGGCGGGCCACCGCGTGGGTGGCGGCGGTGGCCTTCGTACCGCTCCCCGTCTTCCTGTGGCAGCTGCCGGAGGTGTCCGGGGACCGGAAGAGCTCGGCGCTGACGTACTTCGCGCTGATCGCCGGGACCATCGGATGGGGGTTGTTCCGGCGGTCCCGGCAGCAGCTGATCGCCTCCCTGCGGGCGCGGGCCGAACTGGCCGAGGTGGACGCGGAGTTGCGGGCCGAGCGGGCCCGCCGGGAGGCGCGGGAGGAGATCGCACGGGAGATGCACGATGTGCTGGGGCACCGGCTGACGCTGCTGAGCCTGCACGCGGGGGCGCTGGAGTTCCATACGAAGGCGCCCCGCGAGGAGATCGGAAAGGCCGCCGGGGTGATCCGGGAGAGCGCCCGCCTGGCGCTGAGCGATCTGCGTGAGGTGATCGGGGTGCTGCGCGCGGGACCGGCGGAGGACGAGCGTCCCCAGCCCGAACTGGCCGATCTGGCCCGCCTGGTGGCGGAGGCCCGGACGGCGGGCGGCCGGATCGAGCTGACCGGGCCGCCCGACGGCCCGGCCCCGCCGCCCGTGGTGGGGCGCACGGCGTACCGCATCGTCCAGGAGGCGCTGACCAACGCGCGCAAACACGCGCCCGGCGCGGCGGTCACGGTACGGGTGTCCGGAGGCCCGGCCGACCGGCTGACGGTGGACGTCCGCAACGCGCCGCCGCCCGGGGCGGCCGCGGACACCGGCGGTGGCGAAGGCAGCCACGCCGAAGGCGGCGGACAGGGGCTGATCGGGCTGGCCGAACGGGCCCGGCTGGCGGGCGGCGAGCTGAGCGCGGGCCCGGCCCAGGGCGGCTTCCGGGTGCGCGCCTGGCTACCCTGGCCCGCGGCGGACACGGTGTCCGCCCAGGGGTGAGGGAGGACGGCGCGGGTGATCCATGTCCTGCTGGTGGACGACGACGCGATCGTGCGAGCCGGACTGCGCCTGATGCTGGGCGGCGCCCCGGACATCGACGTCGTCGCGGATGCCGCCGACGGGGCGGAGGTGCCGCCCCTGGTCGCCGCCCACCGGCCCGATGTGGTGCTGATGGACATCCGGATGCCGGGCGTGGACGGGCTGACCGCCACCACGGAGCTCCGGGCCCGGCCCGGCGCCCCGGAGGTGCTGGTGCTGACCACCTTCCACACCGACGGCCATGTGCTGCGGGCGCTGCGCGGCGGCGCGGCCGGGTTCCTCCTCAAGGACACCCCGCCAGGGGACATCGTCACGGCCATCCGCACGGTGGCCGCCGGGGATCCGGTGCTCTCCCCCGCCGTCACCCGCCGGCTCATCGAGCAGGTGGCGGGCGGCGGACAGGAGGACCGGGCCACCGCCGCCCGGGCCCGGCTGGCGCTGCTGGGCGAACGGGAGCGGGAAGTGGCCCGCGCGGTCGGGCGGGGCCGCTCCAACGCGGAGATCGCCCGGGAGCTGCATCTGGCGCTGCCGACGGTGAAGGCCCATGTGTCGCGCATCCTGACCCGGCTGGATCTCAACAACCGCGTCCAGATCGCCCTGCTGGTCCATGACGCCGGCGCGTCGAACGACTGCTGAACGGCGCTCCTCGCACCTCGATGGGTGAATGATGGCGGGTAATTTTAAATCAGTCGCTTGACTTAAGTGTGGCCCATGGGGTTGCCTGATCTTGTCGATGACCGCCCCGCCCCGGACCGAGGGAGAGCGTCGTGACTCCAGGACACGGCGAGCAGTTACTCAGCTATCCGATCCCCAGCGATACGGCGCTGGGACCGCCCGCCGAGTGGGCCCGGCTGCGGCAGCGGTGCCCGGTGGCGAAGGTGGCGCTGCCCAGTGGCGACGAGGCGGCACTGCTGACCCGCTACGACGATGTGAAACAGGTGCTGTCCGACCCGGGGTTCACCCGGCTGCTGAACGCCGATGACGCGGCCCGGGTCTCGGACAGCGAATCGGGCGGGGTGTTCAACAGCTCGATGGCGCAGTCGCTCCCGCAGGGCGGCGAGGGCCATCAGCGCTGGCGACGGATGGTGGCCAAATGGTTCACGGCCAAGCGCATGAACGCGCTGCGGCCGGGGATCGAGGCGATGGCCGAGCGGCTCATCGACGACATGCTGGTGCACGGCCATCCGGCGGACCTCAAGGCCCACCTCGCCTTCCCGCTGCCGGTGTGGGTGATCTGCGATCTGCTGGGCGTCCCCGACAGCGACCGCGACCGGTTCGCCCACTGGTCCGACACCCTGCTCAATCTCACCCGGTACCGGCAGGACGAAGTCGACACCGCCCAGGCCGAGTTCGCGGACTACATGGCCGCCCATGTGGCCGCCAAGCGCACCGGGCCGGGCGAGGATCTGCTCAGTGAGCTCATCACCGCCACCGATCCCGGCGGCCATCGGATGTCCGACGCGGAGCTGGTGGCCACCGGCCAGGCCCTGCTGGTCGCCGGGCACGAGACCACCGCGAACATGATCGGGAAGATGATGGCCATGCTGCTGGCCGACCGGAGCCACTGGGAGCGGCTCCTGGCCGACCGCTCGCTGGTGCGCACCGCCGTGGAGGAGGCGCTGCGGTTCGACGCCAACCCGGGGTTCGGGATGCCCCGGTACATCGGCGAGGACACCGAGGTGGCCGACACCGCGCTGCCGCGCGGCACCACCGTGGTGCGCAGCATGGCCGCCGCCAACCGTGACGAGACCACCTTCGAGGGCGCCGGCGAGCTGACGCTCGACCGCAGCCCCAACCCCCATCTGGCGTTCGGCGCCGGGGCGCACTCCTGCCTGGGCCAGGCGCTGGCCCGCACCGAGTTGCAGGCCGTGCTGGAGGTGCTGCTGCGCCGCCTCCCCACCCTTGAACTCGCCGTACGCGTAGCAGAGTTGCGGCGGCTGGAGGGCGTGGCCGTGGGTGGGCTGCGCGACCTTCCGGTGCGGTGGTGACCATGGCGGGCAGGGCCGTACGGCACGAGCGGGCCGATGCCACGCGCGGGGCGATCCTCGCCGCCGCGGAGCGACTGTTCGCCGAGCGCGGGGTGTACGCGGTCTCCAACCGCCAGGTCAGCGAGGCCGCCGGGCAGGGCAACAACGCCGCGGTCGGCTACCACTTCGGCACCAAGGCCGACCTGGTGCGGGCCATCGCCCGGCAACACGCCGAGCAGGTCGAGCGGTTGCGCCTGCGGATGCTGGGCGAGATCGGCGACTCCACCGACGTACGGGACTGGGTGGCCGCTCTGGTGCGTCCGGTCCTCGAGCATCTGGCGGAGCTGCCCAGCCCGACCTGGTACGCGCGGTTCTGCGCCCAGGTGATGACCGATCCCGCACTCCACGAGATCATGGCCGATGAGTCCATGGCCTCTCCGGCGCTGCGGCGGACCGTCGAGGGGTTCAACCGGTGCCTCCCCGAGCTGCCGATCGAGGTGCACATCGAGCGCGGGGCCATGGCGCGCCATCTGATCCTGCACATGTGCGCCGAGCGGGAGCGCGCGCTCGCCGAGCACACCGCCACGCCACGGTCCAGCTGGCACGACGCCGCCACCGGCCTGATCGACGGGATCGTCGGGCTGTGGCTGGCGCCCGTCACCCGCTGACCGCGGCCGCCACACACCGGCGGCTCGCCGAGGGCCGTCGAGGGACAACGGGGTCAACGGGGGACAACGGGGTCAGCGGGGGACAACGGGGGTTCCACCACATGCCTCAACCGAATCGAGGGAGCGATGACCAGCACAGTGAACCCGGTGGACGAGCGCGCCGCGCGGGCCCCGGAGTTTCCGATGGCCAGGGCGGCGGGCTGCCCGTTCGACCCGCCCCCGGCGCTGCGGGACCTTCAGCAGGAGGGCCCGCTGGCCAGGGTCCGCCTGTGGGACGGCAGTACGCCGTGGCTGGTGACCCGGTACGCCGATCAGCGGGCGTTGCTGGGCGACCCGAGGGTCAGCGCCGACATCCACCGGCCCGGCTACCCCCGCCAGGCCCCGATGCCGCCCGGAGGTACGGGGGTCAGCTTCATCCTCAAGGACGACCCCGAGCACGCCCGGCTGCGGCGGATGGTGACGGCTCCGTTCGCCATCAAGCGGGTGGAGGCCATGCGGCCCGGTGTGCAGAGGATCGTGGACGACCTGATCGACGAGCTGCTGGCCGGTCCGAACCCGGTGGACCTGGTGGAGGCGTTCGCCCTGCCGGTGCCCTCGCTGGTCATCTGTCAGCTGCTCGGAGTGCCCTACGCCGACCACGACTTCTTCCAGGACAACAGCAAGGTCATCATCAACCGGAACGTCACCCCCGAACAGCGCTCGGCCGCCCACGGCAACCTGATCGAGTATCTGGACGGCCTGATGGGCGAGAAGATCGCCCATCCCGTGGACGATCTGCTGTCCGGTCTCGCCGAGCGGGTCACGGCGGGCGAACTGTCCCGCAACGAGGCCGCGCAGATGGGTGTGCTGCTGCTGATCGCGGGCCACGAGACCACGGCGAACATGATCGCGCTCGGCACCCTCGCCCTGTTCGAGCACCCCGGGCAACTCGCCCTGCTGCGCGACACCGACGACCGCCGGCTGATCGCCTCGGCGGTGGAGGAGCTGCTGCGCTATCTGCACATCACCCACAGCGGACGGCGCCGGGTGGCGGTCGAGGACATCGAGGTCGGCGGGGAGGTCATCCGCGCGGGCGAGGGGCTGATCCTGGCCAATGACATCGCCAACCGGGACCCCGGGATGTTCGCCGAGCCGGACCGGCTGGACCTCCGGCGCGACGCCCGCCGCCATGTGGCCTTCGGCTTCGGGGCGCACCAGTGCCTGGGCCAGCCACTGGCCCGGATGGAGCTCCAGGTCGTCTACGGCACCCTCTACCGCCGTATCCCCACTCTGCGGCCGGCCACCGAGCTGGAGCGGATCCCGTTCAAACACGACGGATCGGTCTACGGCGTCTACGAACTGCCCGTGACCTGGTGAAAAGGGAGGAAACCCCGATGAAGGTGACCGTCAATCAGGACAAGTGCGTCGCGTCCGGCCAATGTGTGGTCGCCGCGATGGAGGTTTTCGACCAGCGCGACGAGGACGGCATCGTGGTGCTGCCCAACGCCGAGCCCCCGGCCGAGCAGGCCGACGACGTCCGGCACGCCGCGGCGGTGTGCCCGGCCCTGGCCATCGAGGTCCAGGACTAGGGCCGGTTCCGGGACCGGGTCCCGGACCGTGCGACCGCAACCGGGCGGCGGCGCGGGCGTTTTCCTCGTCCGCACCGCCGCCACCCCGTGCACACCCCGATGGGATGCGCACGGTCCTCAGAACACGTCGATCTCGGACATCATGAAGAAGGGAAGACAACCGTGAGCAGCACCGGTCTTGGGGGTCGCGGCGTCATCGTCACCGGAGCGGGATCGGGGATCGGCCGGGCCACGGCCCTGACGTTTGCCGCCGAGGGGGCGAAGGTACTGGTCGCGGACCTCGACCGGGACGGCGCCGAACAGGTTGTCACAGCGATAGGGGCGGCGGGCGGAGTGGCCCGCGCGGTTGTCGGCGACCTCGGCGATCAGCGGGTGGTGGACGAGGTCGTCGCCACAGCCATGGAGGCGTTCGGCGGTCTGGACGTCCTGGTGAACAACGCCGGCATCATGGACCGCTTCTCGGCGGTGGCGGACACCGACGACACCGAATGGGACCGGGTGCTGCGGATCAACCTGACGGCCCCGTTCATGCTCACCCGGGCCGCGCTGCCGCACATGCTGGCGGCGGGCCGGGGCGCGATCGTCTTCACCGCCTCGGAGGCGTCGCTGCGCGGCAGCACGGCCGGCGCCGCCTACACCGCCTCCAAGCACGGTGTGGTGGGCCTGGTGAAGTCCCTCGCGGTGATGTATCGCGAGCAGGGGATCCGGGCCAACGCGATCGCCCCGGGCGGCACCGCGACCGGCATCCGGGTCGACGCCCGGCCGGGAGAGCATGGCCCGGCCGTCATCGGAGCCCATACCTCGACCGTCGGCAGGATCGCCACGGCCGAGGAGCAGGCGGCCGCCATCCTCTTCCTGGCCTCCGACGTCGCGAGCAATGTCAACGGCGTCATCCTGCCCGTGGACAACGGCTGGTCGGCCGTCTGATCCGATGCCGGGCCGATCACTCTGGCCAGTTTTCGATGTTGCTGAAGTTGAGTACGGCTCAATAAAGTGGTTGTTGAGTTTTAAAGGAAATTTCACAGCTTTCCCACGGCATTGCGCTCTTGAAAGGAAGGCACTGTGCACGACCAACCTCTCCACTCTTCCGAGGCTCTTGACTACCTTGTCATCGGTGCCGGCCCCGCCGGCCTCCAGCTCGGACATCAGTTGGCAACGGCGGGCCACCGCTACCGAATCCTGGAAGCCGGAAGCAGACCGGGCACCTTCTTCCGCACATTCCCCCGCCACCGCCAGCTGATCTCCAGCAACAAGGTGCACACCGGAATCGACGACCCCGAGTTCAACCTCCGGATGGACTGGAACTCCCTGCTGTCCCCCGATCCGGAGCTGCTGTTCACCCGTTACAGCAAGCGCTATTTCCCGGCTGCCGACGACTTGGTGCGCTATCTGGCCGACTTCGCCGAGGCGTTCGACCTCGACATTGCCTATGACACCCGGGCGGTACGGATCCGCCGCGACGGCGACGGCTTCGTCGTCACCGATCAGCACGGCACCGACCACCGCGCCCACCGGCTGGTGATGGCCACCGGAGTGAGCCGCCCCTACGTCCCCGATGTGCCGGGCATCGAGACCGCCGAGAACTACTCCGATGTCTCGGTGGACCCCGACGACTTCACCGATCAGCGTGTGCTGATCCTCGGCAAGGGCAACTCCGCGCTGGAGACGGCCGACAACCTCATCGAGACGGCCGCCGTCATCCACGTGGCCGGACCGCACAGCCTGCGGCTGGCGTGGAAGACCCACTATGTGGGCCATCTGCGCGCCGTCAACAACAACTTCCTCGACACCTACCAGCTCAAATCGCAGAACGCCATACTCGACGGCAATGTGCTCTCGATCGAGAAGGAGCCGGGCGACGGCGGCCGGTACCGCGTCCGGTTCAGCTTCTCCCGCGCGAACGAGGTCGTGAAGGAACTGCTCTACGACCGGATCATCGTGTGCACCGGCTTCCGCTTCGACGCCTCGCCGTTCGACGCCGAGTGCCGCCCCGACCTCGTCATCAACGACCGCTTCGCCGCCCTCACCCCGGCCTACGAATCGGTCAACGTGCCCGGGCTGTACTTCGCCGGCACCCTCACCCAGCAGCGCGATTTCAAGCACTCCACCAATGGCTTCATCCACGGATTCCGTTACGGCGTACGGGCGTTGAGCCGCATCCTCGACGAACGCCATCACGACCGGCCCTGGCCGCACCGGCCGCTGGCCACCGAGCCGTCCGCGCTGGCGGACGCCGTGGTGGCGCGGGTCAACCGGAGTTCCGCGCTGTGGCAGCAGTTCGGTGTGATCGGCGACCTGCTGGTCGCGGTGGACGGCGGCGAGAGCCGCTACCACGAGGAGGTGCCGGTCGCCTACGCCCATGAATCCGCCCTGACGGCGGGCGCCGACTACTTCCTCGTCACCCTGGAGTACGGCCCCGACCACGACAAGGTCGACCCCTTCGACATCACGGTGCGCCGGGCGGCGCAGAACTCGGTCGGGGAAGCCTTCGACGCCTCCTATCTGCATCCGGTGATCCGCCACTTCCGGGGCGGTGAGCTCCTCGGTACCCACCACATGGCCGAGAACCTGGAGAACGAGTGGGACCACCCGAAGGTCCACCACGCCCCGCTGGTCGAGTTCTTCGCGCGTGAGCTGGACGCACAGCCCACCGGCGCGGGGCGGTGACACCGCCCCATGCTGATGACCGTCCAGGACTTCGAAACCGCCGCCCGGAGGAGACTCGATCCCGTCCACGCCGACTTCATCGCCGGCGGGGCGGGGGACGAGATCACCGTACGGGCCAATGAAGAGGCGTTCCGGCGGCTGCGGCTGCTGCCCAGGGTGCTGCGCGGCAGCGCCGAGCGGTCGCTGGACATCACCGTGCTCGGCGGCCGGGCACGGACACCGGTCCTGCTCTCGCCGACGGCCTTCCACAAACTCCTCGTCGAGGAGGGGGAGTTGGCCACCGCACGCGCCGCCGCTGCCGTCGGCGCGATCATGATCGTGAGCATGGCGTCCACGGTCGCGGTGGAGGACATCGCGGAGGCCACCCGTGGCGCCGGTGAGACCGCCGACCCGGCGCCCTTGTGGTTCCAGCTCTACCTCCAGCCGGACCTGGAGTTCACACGGTCCCTGGTGCGGCGGGCCACCGACGCGGGGTGCGCCGCGCTGGTGGTCACCGTGGACTCCCCGGTGCGCGGCGTGCACGAGCGCGATCTGCGCAACGGCTTCCTCGACCTGCCGGACGGGCTGCGCTGCGAGCACATGGTCGATCCGCGCGAGGGCGGCCGGGTGCGGCCGATCGCCATGTCGCCGGAGATCTCCTGGCAGCACATCGACTGGCTGCGCGGTATCACCTCACTGCCCATTCTGCTCAAGGGCGCCCTGCACCCCGAGGACGCCCGGCTGGCGGTGCGCCACGGTGTGGACGGGCTGCTGCTGTCCAACCACGGGGGCCGTCAGCTGGACACCGTGCCCGCCACGATCGAACTGCTGCCCGAGATCCACGCGGCGGTCGCCGGCCGGATCCCGATCGTGCTGGACGGCGGGGTGCGGCGGGGCACCGATGTGGTCAAGGCGCTGGCGCTCGGCGCGTCCGCCGTGGGCATCGGCCGGCCGGTGATGTGGGCCCTGGCCGAGGGCGGGGAGAAGGGTGTGCGGCGGCTGCTGGAGCTGCTGGGCGAGGAGGTCGACCACGCGCTGGCGCTGTGCGGCGCCTCCGGTGTCCGGGATCTCACCCCGGATCTGGTGCGCGCCCCGGTATGGCCGGACACCGGTGCGTACGCCCCCCGGCCCGGCGGAGCGGTCTCATGAGCCGCGTCGGACGGACGGCCACCGGCGCGGCGGCCGTGGCGCTGACGGCCAGCCTGCCGTACTGGCTGCCCCGGCTGGTGATCGCCCTGCGGGTGCGCCTCTTCGCGCGGGTCAACGGCGAGGAGGGCATCCCGGCGCCCGGCCGAGAGGTGCCCGTCGAGGAGTTCAAGCAGGTCTACGGGCATCCGGCCGCGAACGGCCGCAGCCGCGGTGCCGCCCTGTCCGACCTCTTCTGGTACTGGCTCTCCCCCGGCCCCGAGGTCCACCAGGAGCATCTGGAACCCGGCCCGCGCTACGACGACGTGGCCAGGACCACCCGGCAGATCCTCGCCGGGCTCTCCCGGGAGCGGTGGAGCGAACTGGTCGGCCGCTGCACCCGGCGGGTGCTCGATGAACTCGACGAACAGACCGGCGGATACGGCGCCCGGGAGCACCGGGTGCGACTGCGCGACCTGATGATGCCGGTGTGGGCCGAGGTCTACTACGAGGTGGTCTTCCGCGAACCGTGCCCGCGCCACGTACGGGACCTCATCGTCGGCAACGCCAACGACGTGGTCAGCGCCCTGAAGTGCACGAGCCTGCGCCATATGGACCGGCGGAACCGGCTCACCGCGTATCTGCGCGAACGGCTGGCGAGCGATCCCCCGCCGGTGCCGCTGCCGTCGCTGCTCAGCCGGCGGGAGCAGGCGTACTACCTCCAGGGCACCTTCTTCAACACCGCCGTGGTGCAGACGTCGGAGGCGATGGCCCATCTGCTGCTGGCCCTGGCCACGCACCAGAGCGTCCAGGACCGGCTGCTCTCCGGCGAGGAGGAGGACGGCTACCTGGACCATGTCATCAACGAGACGCTCCAGCACTTCCCGCTGTTCGGCGTGGCCCACCGCATCACCATCGACGAGATCCCCCGGGCTGGCAGACCCGCGATACCGGCGGGCTCGGTCCTGCTGTTCAACTACCCCGAGTATCAGCGGTCGGGAGCCACCGGGCCGCAGCGGTTCGACCCCGGCCGCTGGCTGTCCGCGGACACCCGGCCCTCGGCCTTCATCCCGTTCGGCGTGACCGCCAACCGGCCCTGCCCGGCCCGTGGTTTCGCCGTGCTGACCATGCGAGTGGCGGCCGAGGAGGTCCTGCGGCGCTTCCGACTGGCGTCCACGGCCGAGCACACCCGGTCGCTGCCCAGCCGCGGCCCCTGTCTGCTGATCCCGCACACCCCCCGGCGGACCACGGCGGCCTGGCGACCGGCCACGCGGGCGGCGAGGCTCGCGGGGATGCGGCTGGGCGACCGGTGGGGAGCGATCCCGCGCAGCCTCACCCAGCTGGTGCTCGGTGGCTACATGGTGTGGGACGCCCGGCGCCAGGGGCTGTGCCGCAACTACTTCGCCACGGCTGCCGGTGACACCGCCGTACCCGCCGTCGTCGGCGGCCGAAGAGGAGGGTGAGACGATGACTCCCACAGAGCTCGCCCCCGCCTTCTTCATCGCCGCCGTGGTCATCCTGCTGACCTGCCGTCTGGTGGTGCTGGTGATGGGCCGGTTCGGCCAGCCGCCGGTGGTCGGGGAGATGATCGCCGGTGTGGTGCTCGGCCCGTCGCTCTTCGGTCTGGTGGCGCCTGGCGCGTCGGACGCGGTCTTCCCGCCGGAGCTCAAACCGGTGCTGTACGTGGCCGGGCAGATCGGCCTGGTGGCCCTGATGTTCCACGCGGGGTACGAATTCCGGGCCCACGCCGGGCGCGGGCTGGCCGGAACCGCGGTGACGGTCTCCGCCGCCGGGGTGCTGGTGCCGCTGCTGCTGGGCGTGGGGCTGACCTTCGCGTCCGACGGCCATGTCCCCATCTTCGTCGACGGGGTCTCGGTCTGGGTGACGGCGGCCTTCGTCGGGGTCGCCCTCGCCATCACCGCGTTCCCGATGCTGGCCCGCATCATCACCGAGCAGGGGATCTCCGGGACCCGGCACGGGTCGCTCTCCCTCGCCTCGGGGGCCACCGATGACGCGGCCGCGTGGCTCATGCTCGCCGGGGTGCTCAGCGTGGCCTCGGAGAAGACGGGGCCGATCGTCAAGGCGCTGGGCGGTTCGCTGCTCTTCGTGGCCGTCCTGCTCCTGGTGGGGCGGCGGCTGCTGGCCTGGATCCTGACCAAGCCGGGGCTGAGCGACGAGTCCCGGCTGCTGTTCACGGTCGCGGTGCTGTTCTGCGGCGCCTGGTTCACCGACATCATCCAGCTGTACGCGGTCTTCGGGGCGTTCTGCATCGGCCTGTCCATGCCCCGCCACGAGGCGTCCGAGCGGGTGGTGCAGACCATTCAGGGAGCGACCCAGGTCATCTTCGTGCCGATGTTCTTCACCTACTCCGGTCTCAACACGCGTTTCGACGTGTTCTCGGACCCGGCCGTGATGGCGTTCGGCGCGGGCTGTGTTGTGCTCGCGTCGGTCGGCAAGTTCGGCGGCTGCTGGGCGGCCGCCAAGCTGTGCGGGGAGCCGGGTGCGGTGGCGGTCCGGGTCGGCGCCCTGATGAACGCGCGCGGGCTGATGCAGCTCATCGCGCTCAACATCGGGCTCTCGGCCGGGATCGTCGGTGATGAGCTGTTCGCGGCGCTGGTCCTGGTGGCCCTGGTGACCACGGTGATGACGGTTCCGGTGCTCAACTGGCTGGACCGCCGGGACGCCAGGTCCCGGGCGGCGGGGGAGCCGGCCGGCACCGCGGCGGCGGTGCCGGCCGGGAGCTGAGCGCCACCCTCCGCACGGGAGAGGTCCCGGTGTGCCGGCGGGCACACCGGGACCTCTCAGTCCGGGCGACGCCACACCGTCACGCCGTCTCCAGCGGCCCGGTGATCCGCGACAGCAGCGCCCGCTTGTCCGGCTTCCCGCTCGGCGCCACCGGCACCTCGGTCACGACGGTGACGGTGGCGGGGACACTCGCCTCCCCCAACTCCACCGCGACGAACGCGCGCACGGCGTCGAGGTCCGGTTCACGGCCCTCGGCCGGAACGACGAAGGCGTGCGCGGCCTCGCCGGTGCGCTCGTCGGGCGCGCCCACCACATACGCCTGGTCGACATCGGGATGGGCCGCCAGCGCGCGTTCGATCGCCCCGGCGTAGTGCACGATCGCGTTGATGATGACCACGTCCCGGGCGCGCCCGGTGAGCCGCAGAAACCCCTGGTCGTCCAGGTGTCCTACGTCGCGGGTGCGCACCCACCCGGCCCGCAGGACCTCCCGGGTCCGCTCCTCGTCCTTCCAGTAGCCCGCCATCGCCGAGTCGGTGCGCACCCATATCTCGCCGGTGGTCCCGGCGGGCACCGGCCGCCCCTCCGGGTCGCGGACGTCCATCTCCACCCCGGACCACGCCCGGCCCACCGAGTCGTACACCTGGTCCGGAAACTCGGCCATCTCATCCGGGGTGAGCAGGGTGAGCAGGCCGGTCTCCGTCTGCCCGTAGCCCTGGTGGACCACCGGGCCGAGCAGCCGGGCCGCCTCCGCGAGCCGGTGCGGGGCGAGCGGGGACCCGGCCACCAGCAGCACCCGGAGGCTGGAGGTGTCCACGCGCTCCGTGCGCAGCACGTCCAGCACCTGGTGCAGCCGGGGCACGGTCATCAGACACGCCGTGATCCGGTGGCGTTCGAAGACCTGGGGGAAGGCGAACGGCGGTTCGGGGATGACGGCGGTGCCGCCACCCATCAGGCAGACCCCGAGATGCTCGAAGATCACCGCGCTGCTCAGGGTGCCGAAGAGCAGATACCGCTCGTAGCCCGCCGCGAGCCGCGCGGTCCGCTCGGGCCAACGGGCGGGCTGCCACGCCCAGTTGAGGGCGAGCGAACGGTAGCTGTGCGCACAGCCCTTGGGGCGTCCGGTGCTGCCACTGGTCAGCGTCACCAGGGCGATGTCGTCGGGGCGGCCCTGGGCGGTCAGCTCTCCCGTGGCCTTCGGGTGGGCGTCCAGGAGGTCCGGGCCCAGCCGCAGCACGGTCATCCCACCCGCCGCGTCCAGCAGTTCGGGGGTGGCACCGGTCTCGTCGGCCACCAGGACGTCGATTCCGTCGGAAAGGACGTACACCAGATGGGCCGGCGACATGCCGGGCCGCAGCCCCGTCACCCGGCAGCCCAGCGCGTAGGCCGCCACCAGCAGCGCGAAGCCCTCGGGCGTCACATCGGTGGCCACCGCCACCGAACGGCCCGGGCCGAGTCCGGCCGCCCGCAGCCCGTCCGCGCACCGGCCGATCAGCTCCAGCACCTCGCCGCGCGAGAGGACGCGCGAGCGGTGTTCGAAGGCGGGCGGCTCCGGCCGCGCGCGGAAGGCGTCGATGAGGGCTTGGGGGAAGGGTGCCGTGATGGGCTCGGCGTCGCGGCGTGGGGATCTGTGGCCGGACGCTCCGGCTAACGTGTCCATGTGCGTCTCCGTTCGGGGATGGTGCCCAATGGATCACCCGACACGATACGGCGGCACGGCCCGCCCGCGGCCACGGACGCGGATCATGGGCGGCACCGCGCTGCCCACAACGGCACCTCGCCAGCCCCGGCGGCACCGCGCCCCGGCGGCATCCGCCACTCCCCCTCACGGTCACGCGGTCATTGGCCGCGCCAGATGTTGTCGTAGGCCGCTTCCTCGATGGCCCGCCGCTGCCGCTCGGCCTCCAGCTCCATCACGGCGTCGTTGACGGCGGCGAGCACGGTCACGGTCGCGTCGCCGACCGCGCCCGCGGCGTCTTCCGCGGGCTCCTCACGGATGCCGATGGCCGCCGCGAGGGTGGCGAGGACGGGCTCGTCCGAGGCCCAGCGGTCCGTCGCGTGGCGGCGGCCGGGCGAGTCGACCGGCACCGCCTGACCGGCGCGGAGCGGCAGCCAGCCGTGGCGCCGCCGGGTGATCTGTCCGGCCTCCTCCAGGGCGTCCAGATAGGCGGCGGACAGGCCACGGCCCCTGCGCCACAGCCAGTCGCCGACCGGCTCGTGGGGCGGCTGGCGGACGAAGGACGCCGCGGCCTCGTCCAGCATGCGATCCCCGGTCGGCGGGCAGAGTCCCGGCACGATCCGCTCGTCCTCGATCGTGAGCGCCTCGGTGCCGACGAGGTCGATCAGCTCGGCTCCCGCGAGCGCGAGCGACAGGTCGCCCCGCTCCAGGGGGCGGATGGGCGCCACGTCCAGAGTGACGATCAGCAGGTCCCGCGGTGTGGTCATCAAACGCTCCGCTCGCCGTTCCTCGCCAACGATACGTTCCGAAGCGTAAGGCTGTCCGCCGACGTGGCTGCCGGGTACGCCATGTCGGCGGCCGCTCAGGAGCCGGTGGCCCCCCAGGTGTGGGCCAGCGCGGCCGCCTCGCCGCGCGAGGTGACACCCAGCTTCTCCAGGATGTTCGCCACGTGGAACTTCACCGTCGACTCGCTGATGTGCAGCTCCTGGGCGATCTGCCGGTTGCGCCGCCCGCGGGCCAGCTGCTCCAGCACCTCCAGCTCGCGCGCCCCCAGGACGTCCAGCGGATCCTCGCGGGCCGGCTGCGGCGGGCCAAGCGGCACCGTGGCCGTCACCGTGGTGCCCCACTCCGGGACCGCGTCCACGTCCAGCCGTCCGCCCAGTACGGCCAGCCGCTCCCCGACCCGGCGGGCGTCCAGGGCGGTCCGCCTCAGGACGCCGGGGCCGTCGTCCCGTACGGTGGCGCGCAACTCGCCCTCGCCGACCTTCCAGCCGATGTGTACGCGGCGCACCGGGCGCGGCGCGCCGTCCTGGCCCGGCCCCTGCTCGTTCAGCATGGCGTGCACCACGGCCCGCACCACCGCGCGCGCCGTATTGGCCACGTCGGCGGCGAGCAGCCGGTCCGCGCCCTCCTCGGTGCCGGGCGGGCCGAGGTCCAGCCGTACGGACAGGCCGCGCAGCTCCGGGCGGAGCGATTCGGCGAGCCGGGCGAAGGCGTCACCGGCCGGCTCCTCCACCAGCGCCTGATCGCGGTCGGTCCGGGCGCGCAGTTCGGCCAGGGCGCCGACGGCGAGGTCCACCGCGCGGGCCCGGGCGGTCCGGTCGTCCAGATCGCGGCCGCGCAACACGCCGAGCAGGGCGGACAGGGCGGCGCCGTGGGCGTCGACGAGCTCGGCGATGGCCGTGGCCCGCGCCGCGGCCGCGGCCCGCGACTGGCCCAGCACCCCGGGCACCGCCTCCGCCGCCATCCGGTCGCCGTGCGCGGTCACCAGGTCCCACAGGGCACGGGCGGCCGCCAGGGCCTCGGCCGGGACGCGGGTCTCCTCGGTCCGTACGAGGACCAGCAGCGCGCCCCGCGCGGTGGCGTCGCTGTACACGGCGAGCACGGGTACCTCGGTCCCGGCCAGCCACGCCCGGCCCTGCCAGGTTCCCTCGGCGCGCGCCATCGGGGCGAGGGCGGCCATCTCGGCGGTGGTGATGGCGGTTCCGGGGCCGCCGGGCGGGTCGCCATGGGTCTTGAACGGTGAGTGCGGGCAGTTGCCGGAGAGCTCGGCCACCGCCCGGTGCGCGATCGTCTCGGAGAGCGCGGCGGACACGCGCGGCAGGATCTCGCCCAGGGGCGCCCGGATCACATCGACTGCGGCCGTGAGGTCCATGTCCGTCAGCGTAACGGGGCCGTCCCGCGACCCCGGCTGTTCCTCCGGCCAGGTGGAACTGGCCGAAGGGACGGCGGGGGCGGGGCATGCCCCGGCCGAGGATGGCGTTGTCGCTACAAACGAGCCCCCTCGACGGGGCTGACGGGAGTGAGAGTGATGAAGGCGATCGTCTACGAGGAGTACGGCGGCCCCGAGGTGCTGCGGCTGAAGGAGATCGAGGAGCCCCATCCGGGTCCGGGGCAGGTGCGGCTGAAGGTCATGGCCGCCGCCGTGAACCCCCTCGACTACAAGATCCGCAGTGGCTGGATGCCGCAGATGGGCCCCGCCTCGTTCCCCGCGATTCCGGGCGGGGAGGCGGCCGGGGTCGTCGACGAGGTCGGTGCAGGGGTCACCGATGTGGCGGTGGGCGATGAGGTGCTGGGCTGGACGGACACCGGGGCCTACGCCCCGTACGCGCTGGCCACGGATGTCGCCCACAAGCCGGCCGGACTCGACTGGGAGACGGCCGCGGCGCTGCCCGTGGCCACCGAGACCTCGGCCCGCGTCCTGGACCTGCTGGGGCTGAAGGAGGGCGAGACCCTGCTGCTGCACGGGGCCGCCGGTGCGGTCGGCGGGGTCGGTGTCCAGCTCGCGGTGGCCCGGGGCGCCACCGTCATCGGCACCGCGTCGCCCGCCAACCACGACTATCTGCGCTCGCTCGGCGCGATCCCGGTGGCCTATGGCGAGGGCCTGGCCGACCGGGTGCGCGCCGTGGCGCCGAAGGGTGTCGACGCCGTCTACGACGCGGCCGGCCAGGGCGCCCTGCCCGTGTCGATCGAGCTGCGGGGCGGCACGACCGACCGCGTCGTCACCATCGCGGACCCCGCGGCCGTCGATCTCGGTGTCACCTTCTCCGCGGGTGGCGGCAGCCGCTCCGTGGAGGCCATCGCCGACTACGCCCGGCTCGCCGCGGAGGGCCGGCTGCGGGTGCCCGTGGTGCGGAGCTTCCCGCTCGCCGACGCCGCCGAGGCCCATGTACAGAGCGAGACCGGCCACAGCCGCGGCAAGCTCATCCTGCGGCCCTGGTGATCGCTGCCGCGGCCGCTTTCGTGGCCACTGTCGTGGTCGCCGTCGTGCCCGCTGTCGTGCCCGCTGTCGTGGCCTAGGAGGCCGCGTTCATCAGGTCCAGTGCGCTGTGCTGTCGTGCCGCGTCGGTCTTGTCCAGCGGTCCTGACCAACGCAGTCCGTACTGGTCCAGGGCATTGCGGTCGGCGGCGTAGGCGCGGTCCGCCTGCCGTTTGAGGTAGGCCGTGTAGGGGTGGTCGGGCAGGGCCGCGTTCAGCTTGGCCAGCCCCCGCACATGGGCACCCTTGAACGACGGGCCGTCGGCACCGCAGTCGCCGGTCTCGCAGGGGTCCCTGAGGATGCCGTCGGCCGTGTTGAGCTGGGACGACGTGGTGGCGGCCGTGCCGATGCGACGGGCCGCGTCGAGTACGGAACCGTCGCCGGTCGCCCGGTGCAGCTCGGTCAGGCCGCCGAGCAGCACACCCTGGTTGTAGGACCAGACCGCGCTGCCGTTGTTCTTGCAGGTGCCCAGGTCGATGCCGTCGTTGACGAGGTTCGAGGCGTTCACCATGCCGGTGCCCTGGAACCAGGTCCACTCCGCCTTCGCCCGCTGGAGATAGGCGGTGTCGCCGGGGATCCGGTTGTGCAGGGCGGCGTTCAGCTGGAGGTAGAGGGAGTTGGCGATCGCATTCTTGTACGTCTTCGCCGTGCTCCACCACACACCGCCGCCACAGGTGGAGTCCCAGTAGGAGGCCATGTAGTCGGCGTCGGCGCGGGCGGTGGCCAGATAGCGGGAGTCCCCGGTGAGGTCGTAGGCGGCCACCCAGGCCAGACCCCACCAGCCGGTGTCGTCGATGTAGTCGTTGCGGAACTGCCCGCCCTGGGCGCCGAGGTTGAGGTCGTAGGTGCGGGCGATCGCGTACTCATAGCTGCGCATGCCCGTGACGCGGATGTTGTCGATGACGGCCGTGAGGGCGTTGGCCGAGTTCCACCAGCCGGTGGTGGAGAACAGCCCGGTCCCGTTCGAGTAGAACGCCATCTGGGCGGTGGCGGCGGCCGTGCGGCGGTCCCATGCGTTCCAGGTCGTACGGGCCCAGGGCGTACAGGCGATGTCGGCGCGGTCACCGGCCTTGCCACAGGCCCGCAGCGCGCCGACGCCCTGGGCGCCCCAGTCGTCCACGTTGTACATCAGGGTGCGCCAGCCGCGCTGCCCGGCGGGGATGGCGGTGTTGCCGAGGCGGCTGCCCGAGGACCAGGTCCGGCCGCCGTCGAACGAGCGGTCCAGCCACACCTCGTCACCGGGGCTGCCGTTGTCGATGGAGGCCCAGCCCATCGCGTCGGTGTCGTCGAAGTGCAGGGCGATGGAGCGGGAGAAGACGGTGGCCGTGACGGGGGTGCGGCTCTGCGGGGCGAGCGCCGGATCGCGGGCGTCGCAGTACTTGTTGCACACGGTGGCGGACGGCGCCGCCTCTGCTGTGGCCGGAAGGAGTTGCGGGGCCAGCAGGGCGAGCGCTCCGGTAGCGAGGGCGCCCAGGCGGGTGCGCAGCGGTCTCTTGCGTCTCATGCCGTGCCTCCTCCCGGCCTAGTTGAAGGGGTCCAGGGTGATGGACGCCTGCTGCGGATTGCCGTCGTGGACGAGCGACTCGTGCTGGCCGACGTCGTCGAAGGCGAAGGCGTACGCCTTTCCGTCGGCCATCTGATCGTGGATGACGCGGGCGTAGTGGTTGGTCACGCCGTCCTTGTAGAACCCGGCGTCACCGGTGTCCGGCTGGTTGGGGTTGGCGAGCAGGGTCGTGCGGTTGTAGCCCGCGCACAGGGTCCGCGAAATGGGGCCGCGCACCTCGTCGTTGGGTGCGTCGAGGCGCTTGTAGCAGCCGAAGACGGAGTCGGAGTCCGGCTTCTGGAAGCTGGTGACCACGGCTCCCGAACCATTGGTGAAGTTCATGACGTCACCGGAGACCCGCCCGAAGTACTTGACGCTCGGCCGGTCGGCGAAGGGCGTGACCGTGAGGGTGGTGCCGGCGTACTTCTGCCAGACCCGGTTGATGTAGTCGTCCATCGCGTTCGCGGGCAGGGCGCCCGCCTCGATGCCGTGCCCCGGCGACAGGGCCCGCAGCACGGTGCCGTCCGGGCGGGTCTGGATGAGCTTGCCCCAGCCGCCGCCCTGTGCGCGCAGTGCGTTGAGCACGCCGTTGTAGCCGCCGGGCTTGAGGTGCCCGGCGGTCTTCGTACTGCCGTCGGCGCCCTGCACCCCCACCGCGTACGGCGCGGAGAACATGTCGACCTGGGTGCTGTTGATGTACAGCCCGGAGTCGTCGAGGGTGAACTCGCTCCAGTTGAACAGGATGTTCCGGTTGGGGTCCGAGGGGTTCTGCACGGCGGGCTGCACCAGGCCGCCGGTGGTGAGCCTGAAGTCGATCTTCTGGCCGTAGGAGAAGTAGACCCGGCCGGAGAGCTTGGGGATGCGGATCGTCATGGACTGGCCGCCCGCCGGTCCGGCGATCGAGGCGTCGGGCGCCGGGGTGGGCGGGTTGCCGCCGGCGGGCCAGGGGTGGAAGGTCCCGGAGGCGTCGGCCCAGCCCTGCTGCCCGGTCGAGAGCAGGGTGCCGAGCGTATAGACGTAGATCTTGTCGCCGCGCCCGGAGTTGTTGGTGAACTTCAGCGGGATCGTGTTCGGCACGGCCGGCCGGGCGGACGCCTCGGGGGCCAGTGCGGTCATGCCCAGGGCCAGGAGTAAGGCCGACGCCCAGCAGGGCAGGGTCCGGAATCGGGTGGAGATGCGTCTGGACATACGTCACCTCTCGCGCGGCCGCGCGGGGCCGCGTCAGCGGGGGGAATGGGGCGCTCGTGAAGCGGGGGGTGGGGGTGCCGGAAGTGCAGAGACATCATGGCAGCGAACATGACACTGGTCTAGACATACTCACGTATGCCGACATCAGCGCAGGGCCGGATGCGGAGCCCTGAGGTCCGCGGAGCCCGCCGGGTCGAGATCGTCCCGCTTGGTACGGAGCTCGTCGGTGTCCGGATGGCCGATCTCGAGGGCGATCGGTGCCCCGCCTGCCGATAGAGCGTCAGGGCACGTTCGTTGTGGCCGAGCGCGTCCCGGTGGCCGCCCAGCCGGCCGCGGACCCCGCCCAGGCCACGGTGGACATGTGCCTGACGGACGGGATCGTCCAGCCGCTCGTAGCGGTCGAGGGCGTGCCGGAAGTGGCGGTGTCCCTCGTCGAGACGGCCCATCCGGGTGAGGCAGTTGCCCAGGCCGCGGTGGGCGCCGGCCTGCCACGCCGGATCGCCGAGCCGCTGGGTCGCGCCGAGGGCGATGCGCTGGACGGCGGCCCTGTTGTTGCTGCTGGGCATCGCGCAGGTGCGCTCGGGTGCGCTGACCATCGGCTCGATGATCGCGCTCAACGCGATCGCGGCCGGGCTGCTCACCCCGATCGCCGGGCTGGCCACCAGCGCGGGGCGAGATCGAGCTGCGCGGAGTGGGCTTCCGTTACGGGCAGGGGCCGTGGATCCTGCGCGGGATCGTCGTCGCGCACCGGATCAGCACGATCATGGATGCCGACGAGATCGTCGTCCTGAACGACGGCCGTTTCACGGAGCGGGGCGGTCACGACGGCCTGATGCTCGCCGGGGGCCGGTACGCCGCGCTGGTGCACCGGCAGCTCCCGGCCTCGCTCCAGCCCTCATGATCGCCAACCGCGCCGACGTGCGCTTTCGGGCGTAAAATGGGCCGCGTCCGCACCAGGAGGGCACGAGGAGCGGAGGCATCAGATGACCGAGGCAGCTCCCTCCCACATCGAACGCAAACGGGAAACCGGCCACCCGGACGTGCCGTGGACCACCCCCTCGCAGGCCGAGGGCGAGCGCGACGACGAGATGGACACCGGCCACCCCGACGTACAGAGGACGACTCCCTCACAGGCCGAAGGGGAACGGGACTAGTCACCCCCTCTCGGCACCCGGGCCCGCGGGCCGGTGATCTCCCACCGGCAGGCGGGCCCAGCCATGTGGCTCGGAGGCGGCGGCTGAATCTTCCTGCCACTGTCAGCGCCAGGGTGGGTCTCCCGGGCGGAGCGGCCCGGCGGGTCGCTATCCTGACCCGGGGAGGCGAGATGGCACGCGCGACACAGACCACCGGGACACCCGGCACCGGCCGACCGGTGGCACGCCACCACGGCAACCGGCACGGACGCAGCGAGCAGGCCCGGCTCGCGGTGCTGAACGCGGCCGACGACCTGCTGGTCGAGAAGGGCTTCGCGGGCGTCACCATGGAGGGCATCGCCACCCGGGCCGGTGTCGCCAAGCAGACCATCTACCGCTGGTGGAGCACGAAGACCGACGTCCTCATGGACGCGTTCCTCCAGGACGTGGCCGAGGACCTGCCCGTGCGCGACCACGGCGACCTCGCCCGGGACCTGCGCGCCTATCTGCGCGATCTGGCCTGGTTCCTCAGCGCGTCCGACTCCGGTGCCGTCTTCAAGGCGCTGATCGCACAGGCGCAGCACGATCCGGCGTTCGCCGAGGACTTCCGGTCCCGGTACCTCGACGACCAGCGCGGCCGCGACCGGCTTGCGCTGGAACGGGCGGTGGAGCGCGGGGAGTTGGCGCCCGGCCTGGATCTGGCGGCCGAGACCGACCAGCTCATGGGCCCCGTCTACTACCGGGTGCTGGTGACCGGCGAACCCGTCGGCCCGGAGTTCACCGACCGGCTCGTCGACGCCTTTCTCCATCGCCACGGGCTGACGGCACCGGCGAAGGACTAAGCACCCGAAGCCCGAAGTCCGGGGCGCAGCCCGGGGCCGAGGCACCCGGTGCGGCCCATGGCCTCGTGCACCGTGGCCACGCCGTACCCCCGCAGGGCCGCCACATGCTCGGCCCCGGCGCGTGGCGAGTCGGTGACGATCACACCGCTCGGCCGTGCGGCGGCGGGCGCGTCACCCGCGCTACCGTGCGTCATTGCTGATATCTCCTTGCTGGACAGGGCGGTGACCCACCCCGCGGCGCGAGCTCCGCGTCATTCGCCCAAGGCGTCGATCACACTGGTGAGGTGGGCACGGACGGCCGCTTCGGCCGCCTGTGGGTCCCTGGCCCTGATCGCCTCGATCACGGCCAGGTGTTCACCCAGGGACCGCTGGGCACGCCCCGGCCGCAGCGCGAGCTGGAAACGATGGCGCACCAGCTGTGCGTTGAGCCGCTCCAGCAGCTCCACCGCCACCTGCTGACCGGAGAACTCCCGGATGCGGGCGTGCAGTTGGTGGTTGAGGTCGGAGTAGGTCAGCGGTTCGCCATCGGCGACCGCCTTGGACATCGCCGTGCCCAGGTCGGCCAGCTCGGTCAGCTGCTCCTCGCTTGCCTCGACGGCCGCCTTGGCAGCGCACAGCCCTTCCAGGGCCATGCGGCATTCCGTGATGGCCACGGCCTCCTCCACGCTCACCACCCGCACCCGCGAGCCACGGTTGCGGATCCGCTCGACCAGACCCTCGGAGGCCAGATCGATCAGCGCCGCGCGGATGCTCGCCCGGGTCACACCGAACTGCTCGGCGAGTTCGTTCTCCACCAGCCGCTGGGCCGGTGCCATCTCCCCGCGCGAGATCGCCTGCCGCAGCTGCTCCAAGGCATGCTGCTTGGCCTGCTCTCCGGTGCCTGGACGAGCTTCCTTCGGCATCGCGTGCCCTCCCGTGAGTGAGTGCCTGTCGCAGGTAAATCTAGGCCAACAAGATTGTCAACGATTTCGTTGCCCATATTGGCGACAGCGACCGAGCCGACGCCCCCCTGCTTCCAGCCCCGTGACAGGGGAAGCCGGGGTTGCTTCAATGGTCGGTCGGTTCCCCATCGGACCCCGTCGACCGTTGGAGCGTGCCCGTGCCTCTCTCGCGTCGTGCTCTCGTCTCCACGCTCCCGGCGGCCGCACTGGCGGCCATGGTCCTGCCACTGCGCGCACGGGCCGCGGGAGGTCCGGCAACGGTCGGCCAAGCGACCGGGGCCGCTCACACCCGGCTGATCGACAACACCGTGGCCGTCTTCGCCGGGACGCGGGAGACCAACGCCCGCCCCGAGGTGCGCGCCAAACTCACCTCCATCGTCGCGACCGCCCGCTCCCGGCTCACCGCGATGGACCGCGCCGGACAGGGCGAGCTCTTCCAGGGCCTCGCCCTGGGCACCAGCGACCCCAACCTGAACACCTCGTACCAGTACCTCTACGAGATCGCCCTCGCCACCCGCACCCCGGACGGCGGCACACCGTCCGGACTCCACGGCGACACCGGTGTCCAGCGGCGCGTCATCGACGGCCTGATATGGCTCCATGAGCACTACTACGGCGACCAGTCGAAGGGCTACTACGGCAACTGGTTCACCTGGGAGATCGGCATCTCCACCCACGTCAGCAAGATGCTGGCGCTGCTCGCGGACGAACTCGCCGCCTACCGGCCCGACCTCGCCGCCACCTACGTGGCCTCGATGGACGCGTATCTGCGCAACGGCAAGGACGGCGACGTCGACCTCGACTCGCGCTTCCACACCGGCGCCAACCTCGCGGACATCACCACCAACCGCGTCCTCCAGGGCGCCGTCCTCGGCGACGACACCCGGATCACCAAGGCCCTCGCCGACCAGCTGACCATCCTGGCCACCATCGACCCGTACGAGCTCCGGCACGGGGTCACCGACGGCTTCTACGCCGACGGTTCCTTCATCCAGCACGCGTCCGTGGCCTATACCGGCTCCTACGGCAAGGGCCTGCTCACCCGCGTCGTACAGACCGTCAAGATGCTCGACGGCACCGGCTACACGACCGACGACCAGCTGGTCGGCGTCGTCCAGGGGTGGGTGGTGGACGGCTTCGCGCCGCTGATCTTCGAGGGCTGGCTGATGGAGATCGTCAAGGGCCGCGGGATGTCCCGGCCGGCCACGGGGTACGCCGACGCGGCCGAGGTGGTGGAGGCCGTGGTGGGCCTCTCCGCCCATGCCACCGGCGCCGACGCCACGGCGCTCAAGGGCTATGTGGCGCATCTGCGGCAGACCTCGAAGGCCACGCTCGACCCTTCGGCGTTCGTGTCCCCGATGAGCATCGCGGCCTACGCGGACATCCTCGCCGACCCCTCGATCCCGGCGAGCGACCTCGGGCCCGCCGAGCGCCATGTGGCGTTCAACGCGATGGACAGAACCGTCCACCGGCGCCCCGGCTACGCCTTCGCCCTGGCCCGGAGCTCATCCAGGATCAGCAGATACGAGTACATGAGCGGGGAGAACCTGCTGCCCTGGTTCCAGGGGGACGGCGCCCACCATCTGTATCTGTCCGGCCAGGACCAGACCCAGGCGTTCGGCGTCGACTACCTCACCGCCGTCCCGCCCCAGCGCCTCGCCGGTGTCACCGCCCCCGTGGAAACGCGCCGCACGATCCCCGAGCTGTACGGCACGCTCTGGTACGACAACCCCGAGCGTGGCTTCACCTCCTCGTCGGAGGCGCAGAACACCTATGTCTACTTCCCCCGATCCACCCACCCGTTCTCCGGTGGCGCCACGCTGGGGCCGTACGGGGTGGCGGGGTTCGTCCAGTCCGACGACGTGGCGTACGCCGCGAAGCAGGCGGGCGACCTGCCCGAGGATTTCGTGGTGTACCGCGACGCCGACGCCACCAAGTCGTGGTTCCTGTTCGACGACGAGATCGTGGTGCTCGCCGCGGGGGTCGGCGACGCCGCCGGCCGCGCGGTGACCACGACTCTCGACACCCGGATCGCCGCGCCCTCGGACACCCTCACCCTCACCGGGCGGCTCCGCGGCGGAGCGCCCTGGTCCGGCACCGGCACGGCCTCGCTCGCATGGCTGCGCTACGCCAATGCCACCCGGGCCGCCGCGGTCGGGTACGTCTTCCTCGACGGCCCACCGTCCACCGTCACGCTGGACACCGTCACCCGCAGCCGCCGCGCGGTCCGCCTCGCCAACCCCGACACACCGGTGACCAAACAGCTCTTCGCCGTCACCGTCGAGCGGGCGGCTGGCGCGCCCCACACCTCGATGGCGTACGCCCTCGTCCCGAATGCCACCGAACGCCACCTGGACGGCTACGCCCGTCACCCGCTCGCCGTCCTGGCCAACACCACCCGGCTCCAGGCCGTGGCCCACCGGGGTCTGCGGATCACCGCCCTCAACGCCTTCGCCCCCGGCAGCCACCACGCCGGACGGCTGTCGGTGCGCGGGCCCGGCTCGGTGATCCTGCGGGAGACCCTCGACGGCGGCGTGGCGGTCGCGGTGTCCGATCCGACCACCGAGCGCGACACGGTCTCGGTCGTCATCCGGGGCCGGAGGATGCGGGCCGTCGCGGTGGACGACGGTGTCCGGGTGGGCCGGGTCCCCGGCGGCACCCGGATCGTCGTCACCACCCGCCACGCCTACGGCCGGAGCTTCACGGCGACGCTGCGCTGAGCCGCGAGGTGCGCAGGTGCTGGGCGCCCGCGCGGACCGCCCACACGAACACGGCGAGCGCGAGAACGCCCACCACCACCGTGTCGTACGGCGCCGGGAGGCGGCCGGAACCACCGAAGGTGCCCAGCCACGACAGCACGGTCAGCGCGGCGAGGTGGAAGACCAGCCAGGCGCCGCGCCGCAGCTCCTCCCCCAGCGGGGCGCCTCCGTCCTCGCGACGCTGCAACAGGAACAACACGGCGCCGACCAGGACGAAGGGCAGCGCGAGCCGCAGATCGTGCCAGCCGGACCAGTAGACGAACTCACTGGCCACCACGAAGCTCACCGGTGCGATCCAGCGCACCCCCGGCACCTGGCCCTCGGCCCGCGCCACTCCCCGCTCGCGGTCATGGGCCCGGAACGCCGCGACGGCCACCGCCGAGGCGGCGTAGATCAGCAGATACATGTCGCCCATCACGCTCACGATGTCCTGCCAGCCGCCGAACGGCAGCATGAAGACGACGATGACCGCGAGGTTGAGCAGCAGCGCCCGGCGCGCCACTCCGGACCAGGGGTGGATGCGCATGAAGAAGCGGGGCAGCAGACCGTTCTTGGCCAGGGCGTACGTATGGCGAGCGTCGATGGCCACGCCCACATAGGCCGATCCGCCCGGTGAGATCACCGCGTCGGCGTAGAGCAGCGTGGCCAGCCAGTGGAGGTTGAGCACCAGGGCGAGCTGCCCGAAGGGCGACTCGAAGTCGACTCCCTTCCAGCCGTGGCCCAGCAGCGACTCGGGCACCGTGTACAGGAACGCCAGCTGAAGCCCGACGTAGACCAGCACCGCGAGGCCGATCCCGGTGAGCACCGCGGCCGGCACGGTACGGCGCGGATTGCGGGCCTCACCGGAGAAGTCGAGCGGGGCCTGGAAGCCGTTGACGGAGTACACGATGCCACCGCCGGCGAGCGCGGTCAGGCAGGCCGCGTAGCCGTACGGGGCGAAACCGCCGTGATCGGTGAGGCGTCCGGAGTGGGTGCCGGACAGGAACAGCGCGACGATGGTGAGGATGGGGACGACGACCTTGAACACCGAGATCAGGTTGTTCAGCCGGGCGAATATCCGCACCGCGAACCAGTTGCACGCCGTCAGTACGACACTGAGCGCGACGGCCACGGCGAGGCCGGATGCGCTGAGGGTGCCGCCGTTGTAGAGCCCCGGCAGATAGTGGGCGGCGTACTGCATGATGGCGCTGATCTCGGCCGCCGTACCGCCCACCGAGAGCAGCACCGACCAGCCGATCATCGTGCCGACCAGCCGTCCGCTGGCGTACAGCGGCCAGCGCACGGTGCCGCCGCCCTCCGGGCGGGTGGCGCCGAGCTCCACCATGACCAGCGCGATCAGGGCGCACAGCACACCCGCCGCGATCCAGGACAGCAGGGCGGCCGGGCCGGCGGTCTGGGCGGCGTACAGGGCCGCGAACAGCCACCCGGACCCCAGGATGTTGGAGAACCCGATCGCCGTCAGGGCCCAGAATCCGAGGTCCTTGTGGAGTCGTCGCTCCTCGGCGAGCACCGCCGGCGCGGCGATGGACTCCGGTGGGTGGTTCTGCGACACGGTGGCTCGTCTCCTCGGTGGTGCACGAACATGCAAAGCCCCAGCGTGCCATGCGTGCCGACGGGCTCCACCGACGCTCCCCGGACCTCGGTGCGGGCCCGTGCGAGGCGATCGACGGAAAAACACCCTCCACCGGAGAGGAATCGCCGCATATCGGGTGGTGACGTGTTCTCATGCTTCAGGTGTCCTCTCCCTCCCGCCGCGATGTCCTGCGGTCCGCGAGCGGTGCCGTGGCGGCCACGACGTGCGGCGTCGGCTGCGGCCATCACACCGACTCCTCGTCGTCCCGGCCGGCCGGTCCCACCGAGCCGCCCTCCTCCGGTGCGGCCTCGGACCGGGCCACGCCCGCCGGACGCGCGCCACGCGGACCGGTGCGCTTCCCCGGGCTGCCACCGCGGATCGCCCACGGACCGCGCGACGGAAGCGCGGTGGCCCTCACCTTCCACGGCCAGGGCGACGCGGAGCTCGCCCGCTCACTGCTGTCCGAGGCCGAACGGGCGGGCGCCCGGGTCACCGTCCTCGCCGTCGGCACCTGGCTGGACGAACACCCGGAACTGGCCCGGCGGGTCCTGGACGGCGGCCATGAGCTGGGCAACCACACCATGCGGCACCGCGCCGTATGCGCCCTGCCCGCCGACGAGGCGTACGCGGAGATCACCGAGTGCGCCGACCGGCTGCGCCGCCTCACCGGGACCATCGGCGGCTGGTTCCGGCCGTCGCAGGCCCGGACCGCCACGGACCTCGTGACCCGTCTCGCGGCCCGCGCCGGATACCCGCACGTCCTCTCCTACGACGTGGACTCGCTCGACTTCCAGGACCCGGGCCCGGACGCGGTGCGGGACGCGGTCCTCGGCCAGGTCCGCGCCGGTTCCGTGGTCAGTCTGCACTTCGGCCACTCCGGAACCCTGACCGCGCTGCCCGCGGTCCTCGACGGTCTGCGCCGGCGCGGTCTGCGCGCGGTCACCACGACGGAGCTGATGCACTCCGATGGCGTAGCAGCGACGGCGGGGCCCGGGAGGCGTACCGAGACTGGGTGAGACGCCGGGCGGCCGCCCGTGGTGTGCCCGTACGGGAGCGGAGGAGACACCATGCCCCGGAGCGGAGGAGATCCCATGCCCCACCGCAAGGACCTCGGACTGCTCACCCTGCGCCTCGGCGTGGGCGGGGTGCTGGTCGCACACGGCACGCAGAAGCTCTTCGGCTGGTGCGGGGGCGATGGCCTGGCCCGTACCGCCGAGGTCATGGAGGCGATGGGCTTCCGTCCGGGGCGGGCAAGCGCCGTGGTGGCCGGGCTGGGCGAGGCGGGCGGCGGGCTGCTGCTCGCGCTCGGGTTCGCCACTCCCGCGGCCGGGGCGGCGGCCGCGGGGACGATGGCGGGGGCGGTGTCGGTGAACGCGCCGGCCGGGTTCTTCGCCCAGTCCGGAGGTTATGAGTTCCCGGCCCTGCTGGGTTGCTCGGCGGCGGCGCTCGGGATCTCGGGGCCCGGCCGCTACTCCCTGGACCACCTCACCTGCCATGTGCTGGACCGGCCGTGGCTGATCGCGACGGCGTTCACCACGAGCGCGCTGGCGGCGGCCGCGGTGATCAAGCGCAGGATGGCGGTGACCGCGGAGCGTGAGCTCGCCGAGGAGGAGCTCTACGAGTAGAGGCCCATCCCGCCCGAGTGGAGCCCCGTCCACCCGAGGAGCGACTCCGTACGTCCGAGGAGAGACCCATCCACCCGGGGAGAGACCCATCCACCCCGCCTCGTATCACCTCTCTGACAGGTGACGCACGGCGTGCGAGGGGCAGCCTCGTGCGCCATGGTGGATGTCAGGTCCGGGGAGCGGTTCGCACTGGTGGAGGGTGGGTGCGGATGTTCAGCAGGCGCGGCTTCTGGAAGGTCGTGGGTGCGGGCGCCGTCGGGGCACCGCTCGCCGCCCGGGCCGCCACCGGCCCGGCGGAGGCCGCGGGGATGCTTGCGGACTCGGAGGGGCGGGGGACGCCGGTTGCGCGGCCGCACTCGCCCCTCGCCGCCCCGCGGCAGATCAGGGCCGGGGTGCTGAACGTCGGCTACGCCGAGGCCGGTCCGGCCCATGGCCCCGCGGTCGTCCTGCTGCACGGCTGGCCCTATGACATCCACAGCTATACCGATGTGGCGCCCATGCTGGCCGCCAAGGGCTATCGGGTGATCGTCCCGCATCTGCGCGGCTACGGGACGACGCGCTTTCTGTCGCCCCGGACGCCCCGCGACGGCCAGCAGTCGGTGTTCGCCGTCGATCTCATCGCTTTGATGGACGCGCTCCGGATCGAGCGGGCGGTCCTCGCCGGATTCGACTGGGGTTCGCGAACGGCCGACATCGTCGCGGCGCTGTGGCCGGAGCGCTGCAAGGCCCTGGTCTCGGTGGCCGGCTATCTGATCACCAACCGGAAGGCGAACGAGCGGCCACAGCCGCCGAAGGTCGAATGGGCCTGGTGGTATCAGTACTACTTCGCCACCGAGAGGGGTGTGCTCGGGCTGGAGAACCCCGACTACCGACGCCAACTGGCACGGCTCGTCTGGCGGTTCAACTCCCCGACGTGGCATTTCGACGACGCCACCTTCGCGCGCACCGCCGCCGCCTTCAGGAATCCGGACTATGTGCGCATCGTGATAAACAACTACCGCTGGCGGCTGGGGCTCGCGGCGGGCGATCCCCGGTACGACGGTCTGGAACGGCGCCTGGCCAAGGGTCCCGTCATCGGCGTCCCCACGGTCACGCTGGACGGCGGGCGCGATCCGTTCGCCCCGGCCGGGGGCGATGCCGCGTACCGGGACAAGTTCTCGGGCCCGTACGCCCACCGGACACTGAAGGGCATCGGCCACAATGTGCCCCAGGAGGCTCCGGAAGCCTTCGCCGATGCCGTGGTCGAGGCCGACCGTCTGCGACGGCGCTGAGCGGCGCGGCCGGGCCACGGGAGGCCATGGCAGGCCAGGGTCCGAAGGGGGCAGGGGGATGGCGGAGTTCGAGGTGGCCACCGGCGCCGCGGAGCTCCCCACGGGCGACGACCGGGGCCGCGAGGCCGCGGTGCGGACCGCGTTCGAGGGGCTGCTCCAGATCCGCCGGCTGATGAACGCCGACACCGGCGACGCCGAAGGGGTGCCCGCCGAGTGGGAGCGGCGGCAACCGGTGCGGGCCGTGGCCCTGGCGCTGGAGGCGGCCGGTGTGCCACCGTCGGCCGTCGACGCGGAGGGCCGCCGTACGGCGACCGGATACTGCCTCGGCGCGGCGGAACGGGCCGGGGTGGTGCGGGTCGAGTGGCTGGGGCCGCCGGGGAGTGGCGCCGGGTACGCGGCGGAGGGTGCGCTGCGGAACTGCGCGGACGTACTGCGACGGCTGGGCTGGGACGCGCTGGAGTACCGGGGGCCGCGCCGCCACCGCTACCTCGAGGTCGAGCCGCCCCCGGCCGGACCACCCCGGCGCTGACCGAGCCGGTGACCGGGCCGGTGGGCTACGCCCGGCCCCGGGAGGCGGAGGCTGACGCCATGTCGCCTCCCGGGGCGGTGTCGCTTACGCGTTGGGGTCGAAGGGGATGTCGGACGGCTTGGCCTTCGCGAGGTGGGAGTTGAGCGTGCTGTCCTTCAGGCCGAGGGTGGCACTGCCGAAGTCGGCCTGGCTCAGCTTGTCGCGCAGCCCGGCGGGGTAGCCGTTCCAGCCGACCAGCGCGGGGTACTGCCAGGTGTGCTTGTGGTTCTCCGGCGGCTCGTCATTGGAGTTCGCCGGGCGGAAGCAGTGGGTGCTCAGGCCGTCCTTGTGGTACACGACCTTGGGGTGGGTGCCGTCCCAGCGGATCTGGTCCCGGTTGTAGATGTTGAAGTTGCCGTGGGCCGAGGTGGCGACGTACTTGGCCTCGTTGTTCTGCACCCACACCACGACGTGTTCCCAGTCGTGGCGGTGGCCGCCGAGACCGCTCCCGGCCACGGCCTGGTCCTTCTCGAAGTACAGGCCGTAGATGATCGCGCACCAGCCGTTGTTGCACTTGGAGCGGGAGTATCCGTTGGTGTTGTCCAGGTCCCAGGAGTCGCGGCACTGGCCGTTGAGGGCGCCGCTGGGGTTGAGCCCGCCCGCGATCGTCCCGTCGGGGCCGATGGCGGGTGTGGGGTAACAGCCGTCGGTGTCGTAGTCGAACGCCGGCTGGAACGTCTGCTCCGTGCCGTCCGCGTTGGCGGGCAGGGACGTGGGCGGGTCCGCGAGCGCACTGCCCGGGAAGGCCATGACCAGCACGATGGCGCTGCCGAGGATGGCGGACACTCTGCCGATCCGCGAACTCTTCTTCACTGCGTCCTCCTGAACGACCGCGGCGTGGCCGCACGCCGGGAAGGTGGGGGGTTGGCATGCTCAGGTCAGCATGATCGCATTCCTTGAGCGGCGGCGGGAGATGTCGCCGTGATGGAGAGTCAGCCAACAGCTATAGCAGGTGCGGTGGGACGGGATGAAGGAGGGGCCGGGTACGAGCGGGACCTGAGCCTTCTTTTATTCCGGGGTGTTGACGAAATACATTGGCGTGCGCATGCTGGTCGGCATGCACCCCCATCAGGACGGCCCGCTGGCCCGGCTTCGGCGGGGCCACGAAGACTTGGTACTGGACCTGTTGCGCAAACACGGCCCGCTCAGCCGGGCCGAACTGGGCCGGCACAGCGGGCTCTCCCGGACCACCCTCAGCGATATCGTCACCGAGCTGATCGAGAGCGGCGCCGTGGTCGCCACGGCGCCCGGAACGGCGCCGCGCAGGCGGGGACGGCCGGTGGAGGCGCTGACGCTCAACCCCAGCGCGGGCCAGGCCATCGGTATCGACTTCGCCCGCCGGGCGGTGCATGTCTCCGCGGTCAATGTCGCCCACGAGGTGATCGGTTCGGCCAGTGAACCGCACGACCCGGGGCTGCCCTGGGAGGAGCGGATCGCGCTGGCCGAGGGGCTGGTCGGCACGCTCGCCGACGGCGCCCTGCGGCTGGGCGCGCTGAACGCCATCGGGGTGGGTGTCGTCGGCCCGGTCGAGGACACCGACGCGGGGCCCGCGCAACCGTGGCCCTCCGCCGATCTGCCCGCCCTGCTGCGCCAGCGCTTCGAGGCCCCGGTGCTGGTGGACAACAACACCCGGCTCGCCGCGCTCGCCGAGGCCACCTGGGGCGCCGCGGCGGGCGGTCAGGACGTGCTGTATCTGCGGCTGTCGCACGGTGTGGGCGGCGGGCTGGTGGTGGCCGGCGCCCTGCACCGCGGGGCGTACGGGCTGTCCGGCGAGTTCGGGCACATCGCGGTCGAGTCGGGCGACGGACGATGTTCGTGCGGCGCCACCGGCTGCCTGGAGACGGTGGCCTCGGTGGGCGCCGTGCTCGCCGCCTACCGCCGCTCCGGCGGCCACGCGGACGGCCTGGCCGCGCTCCTCGGGGCGCTGGAGGCCGGCGATCCGGTGGCGCGGCGCACGCTGGAGGCGGCCGGCACCCATATCGGCACCGTGCTGGCGGCGGTGTGCAACGCGATCGGCCCCGGGGTGATCGTGCTCGGTGGCGAGCTCGCCGCGGCCGGCCCGCCGCTCTTCGAGCCGGTCGAACGGGCGCTGCGCGCACACATCATGCCGATCTCACGGGACCGTGTGGACCTGAGGCCGGCGACGCTCGGCGAGGCCGGTGGCGCCCTGGGCGGTATCGCCCTTGTCCTGCGTGAATCCCCCCTGCTCAGCCATTACCCGGCCCGTCCGGGCTGATCCGGCCCGGTCCCGGGCCGAAGAGGAGGACCCATGTACCCCGCGAGGCGTCCATGACGGTGGTCACCGCGCCCGAGAAGACCCCCACGACACCACAAGCGCCACGCGGCGCACGACGCACCGTCCACCCCCTCGTGTTCAATCTGATCGCCCTCGTCCTGGCCATCGCCCTCTGGTCGCTGACCGCCGCGGCGGGGCTCGCGGACATCCCCGGACCGCTCTCCGTGAGCTCCCGGGCGCGGGAACTGCTCTCCGACGGAACCCTCACCGAGGACGCGCTGGCCAGCCTCCAGCGGGTGCTCCTGGGGTTCGCGCTCGGCACCCTGGTCGCCGTGCCCGTGGGCTTTCTGATGGGCTGGTATCCGGTGGCCCGGGGACTGCTGGAGCCGTACGTCCAGTTCTTCCGTACGATCCCGCCACTCGCGCTGATCCCACTGGTGATCGTGTTGATGGGCATCGGCGAGACGCCGAAGATCTTCGTCATCTTCCTGGCGGCGTTCATGTCCTGTGTGGTGGCCGCCTTCCAGGGGGTGACCGGAGTGGACCGGACGCTGATCGACGCGGCGCGGGTGCTCGGCGCGTCGGACCGGACCGTCTTCCTCAAGGTGGTCATCCCGGCGTCCACGCCGTTCATCCTGGTCGGCATGCGCATCGGACTCGGCGCGGCCTGGGCGACCGTGGTGGCGGCCGAGATGATCGGCGCTCAGAAGGGTCTCGGCTTCGAGATGGTCCACGCCCAGACCTACTACGACATTCCCACGATCTTCGTGGGTCTGATCAGCATCGGTGTCATCGGCCTGGTCATGGACCGGCTGTTGCTGCTGGCCGAACGCCGACTCACCGCGTGGCAGGAGCGCCGATGAGCCCCAAGATCTCTTTCCGGGACGTGGTCAAGACGTACCCGATGAAGAACACCACCTTCACCGCCCTCGGCCAGGTCTCCCTGGACATCGGGGACCGGGAGTTCGTCGCGGTCGTCGGCCCGTCCGGCTGCGGCAAGTCCACCCTGCTGTCCATGGTGGCCGGGCTGGTGGAGCCCACCTCCGGCACGGTCACGGTGGACGGCGCGCCGGTCACCGGGCCGGGGCCGGACCGCGGGGTGATCTTCCAGCAGTACGCGCTGTTCCCGTGGCTGACGGTGCGCGGCAATGTCGAGTTCGGGCTGAAGCTGGCACACGTCCCCGCCGCGGAGCGCCGACGGCGCGCCGATCACGCCATCGACCTGGTCGGGCTCGCCGACTTCGCCGACGCCCTGCCCAAGACCCTCTCCGGGGGGATGAAACAGCGCTGCGCCATCGCCCGGGCCTACGCCGTGGACCCCGAAGTCCTGCTGATGGACGAGCCGTTCGGGGCGCTGGACGCGCTGACCCGGGTGCAGTTGCAGGACCAGCTGCTGGACACCTGGACTCAGGAGCGGCGCACCGTCCTGTTCATCACCCATGACGTCGACGAGGCGGTGTATCTGGCCGGGCGGGTGGTCGTGATGGCCGCCAGGCCCGGCCGGATCCACCGGGTCATCGATGTGGACCTCCCCTATCCGCGGACCGAGGAGATCCGGCTCTCCGCGGAGTTCGCGCGCATCCGCAACGACGTCTGGACCCACGTCTACCACCAGTCACCGGCCGGCTCCGCCGCCTGACCTCGCTCCCCAACCGCGCTCAGTTTTCACTTATTTGCCGAAAGGACTCACCCGAGATGAGGATGAGCCGACGCGACTTCATGATCTCACTCTCCGCGACCGGGGCGGCACTGTCGGTGGCGGCGTGTTCGTCCTCCGGCAGCGGCGGCGGCTCCGCGGTCAGGTTCGGCTATATCGCCGACTACAACGGCGCGAGCCTGCTGGCCATCGCCGAGGAGCGGGGCCTGTGGAAGAAGCACGGCCTGACCGCCGAGCCCAAGGTGTTCGTCAACGGGCCGGTCCAGATCCAGGCCCTGCGCACCGGCAATCTCGACTACGGCTACATCGGTCCTGGCGCCCTGTGGCTGCCCGCCTCCGGCAAGGCCACCATCGTGGCCATCGACACCCTCACCTACGCCGACCGGGTCATCGCCAGGCCCGGTATCAGCTCGATCCGGGACCTGAGAGGGAAGAAGGTCGGCGTCCCCGAGGGCACTTCCGGTGAGATGGCCCTCAATCTGGCGCTCCAGAAGGCCGGGATGACGATGAAGGACATCTCGAAGGTGGTGATGGACGCGCCCACCGTGGTCTCCGCGTTCTCCTCCGGGCAGATCGACGGCGCCGGGATCTGGTATCCGCTCATCGACACCATCAAGGAGAAGGTGCCGGGGATGAAGGAGGTGGCGAGCACCGAGGACCTCCCCGGCTCCTCCTTCCCCACCGCGTTCGTCTCCGCCGCCAAGGCGAAGCCGGAGCGCGATCAGAAGGTCGTGAAGGTCCTCCAGGAGGCCAACGACTGGCGGGCCGCGCACGCCAAGGAGTCCATCGCGCTGGCCGCGAAGCTGCTCAAGGCCGATGAGGCGAAGGTCGCGGCGGACGCGAAGCATGTGAAGACGATGACGACCGCCGAGCTGGTGGCCAGAACCAAGGACGGCACCGTCGAGAAGTGGCTGGACGGCATGAGCCAGTTCTTCGTCCGGACCGGGCAGCTGCCGAAGGCCCCCGACCCGTCCTCGTTCTACGCCGGTGACCTCTACACGAAGGCAGCCGCCCGATGAATCTGCTGTTCCTGATGACCGATCAGCACCGCGTCGACACCCTCGGCTGTTACGGCAATCCGCATGTGGCCACGCCGAACCTCGACCGGCTGGCGGCGACCGGGACCCGCTTCGACCGCTTCTACACCCCCACCGCCATCTGCACCCCGGCCCGCGCCAGTCTGCTCACCGGGCAGGCGCCCTTCCGCCACCGGCTGCTGGCCAACTACGAGCGCAACGTCGGCTATCTGGAGGATCTGCGCGAGGACGCGTTCACCTTTCCCGGTGCCCTGGCCGAGCGCGACTACCAGCTCGGCCTGGTCGGCAAGTGGCATGTCGGCACCCACCGCAACGCCGCCTCGTACGGCTTCGACGGACCCGATCTGCCCGGCTGGCACAACCCCGTGGACCACCCGGACTACGCGGCCTATCTGAAGGAGCGGGGGCTGCCGCCGTACCGGATATCGGATTCCGTACGCGGCACCACGCCCAACGGCAATCCGGGCAATCTGCTGGCGGCGCGGCTGCACCAGCCGGTGGAGGCCACCTTCGAGCACTATCTGGCCACCCGCGCCATCGAGCAGCTGGAGCGCTACGCCGCGGACGGGCGGCCGTTCTTCCTGGCCACCCACTTCTTCGGACCGCATCTGCCGTATCTGCTGCCCGACGCCTACTTCGACCGCTACGACCCCGACCTGGTGGACCTGCCCGCCTCGATCGCCGAGACCTTCGAGGGAAAGCCACCGGTACAGCGCAACTACAGCGCCCACTGGACCTTCGACACCATCCCCATCGAGGTGACCCGCAAGCTGATCGCGGTCTACTGGGGCTATGTCACGCTGATCGACGAGCAGATCGGGCGCATCCTCACCCGCCTCGACGAACTCGGTCTTGCCGATGACACCTCGGTGTTCTTCACCGCCGACCACGGCGAGTTCACCGGCGCCCACCGGCTGCACGACAAGGGCCCGGCGATGTACGAGGACATCTACCGCATCCCCGGCATCATCCGGATCCCCGGGGAAGCCCCGCAGGTGCGCCAGGAGTTCGTCAGCCTCACCGACTGCACCGCCACCATCCTGGACCTCGCGGGCTGCGACACCTCACCGGCCGTGGACAGCCGAAGCCTGGTGCCGCTGGTGCGTGGCGAGCATCCGCGGTGGCCCGCCGAGCTGCTCGCCGAGTTCCACGGCCACCACTTCCCGTATCCGCAGCGGATGATCCGCGACGAGCGCCACAAGCTCATCGTCAACCCCGAGTCGGTCAACGAGCTCTACGACCTGGACACCGACCCCCATGAGCTGACCAACCGCTATGACCACCCCGAGCTGCTGCCCGTGCGCCGGCGTCTGATGCGCCGCCTGTACGACCTGCTGCGGGAGCGCGGCGACAACTTCTACCACTGGATGACCCCGATGTTCGACATCGGGGACCTGGACTACGACCCGAGCCTGAGCTCCTTCGAGCCGGAAGGGACCGCGTAGGTGAGACGAAGCCGTAGGCGCAGCCCCCGACACAGCCCTGGCACGCTCGTCGCCGCACTGCTGTGCGCGCTGCTGGCCGGGCTGTTGCCCGCGGCCCAGGCGACGGCCGCCGCACGCCCGGCGGCGGAGCGCGCCACAACGACCCCTCAGGCGACCACCTACCACAACCCCCTCACGGCCGGAGTGGTCGACACCTTCCCCGACCCGGTGATGATCCGGGGCAAGGACGGCCTGTGGTACGCCTACGGCACCCAGAACCCGGTGTTCCAGAGCAAGGGCGAGGACGGTGAGCGGATGCTGCCCATCCTCCGCTCGGCCGACCTGGCGCACTGGGAGTACGCCGGGGAGGTCTTCACCCCGGAGACCAAACCCGCCTGGCACAAGGGCGCCCGGCTGTGGGCCCCCGACATCCGCTATGTGAACGGCCACTACAACCTCTCCTACTCGGTGTCCTCCGAGAACACCGTCGGCGTGGCGACCGCGCCCACCCCCACCGGCCCCTGGACCGACCGGGGAGCCGTACTGCCCTCGCCGAGCGGCTGCGCCACCGGCAATATCGACCAGGCCCAGTTCACGGACGAGGGCGGTCAGCCGTATCTGTACTGGGGCAGCTACGACACGATCTGCGTGGCGAAGATGAACGCCGACCGCACCCGTATCGAGGGCGCGGTGACCGAAGTGGCGCAGGGCCGCCGGATGGAGGGCGGGTTCGTCGTCCGGCGCGGTGGCCACTACTACCTGTTCTACTCCGACGCGGGGTGCTGCGACGGCGCCTACAGCGGCTATCAGGTCAAGGTCGGCCGGGCGACCAGCCCGACCGGGCCCTTCGTGGACGACCAGGGCGTTCCGCTGACGGCCGCCACCAGCAAGGGCGGTGTGGTGCTGACCGCCAACGGCAACGGCTGGATCGGCCCCGGGCACAACGCCCTCCAGACCGATCTGTCCGGCCAGGACTGGCTCGTCTACCACGCCATCTCCTCCGACGATCCGGATCTGAAACCGGCCGCGGGCGGCACGTTGAAGCTGTCCAAGCGGCCGATGCTGATGGACCGCCTGGACTGGATCGACGGCTGGCCCGTGGTACGGGCCGGGGCCGGTGCCTCCCAGGGCGCACAGCGGGCCCCCGTGGCCTCCCCGGCCGCGGGCGGCACCTTCAACGACGGCTCGCTGAAGGGGTGGCACAGCGGTGGCGGCTCCGGCACCAGCGGCTGGAGCGTCGGCCATGAGCAGGACGCACGAGGCTTCGTCACACCGCGCGGGAATCCCACCGGCCCCGCCCACCTGGTCTCGGACCGGTCCGCCCCGGCGGCCAGGCGCGCCGAGGCCGATCTGCGGGTCACCTCGGCCACCGGCGCGGCCGGGCTGCTGGCCGGCTACTCCGGCCCGGACGACTTCGTGGTGGCGTGGCTGGACCGGCAGCGCGACGCACTGGTGACGGACGTACGGGTCGACGGACGCAGCCGTGGCACCCGTACGACCCCGCTGCCGCCCGGCTTCTCCTGGGACACCTGGCACAACGTGGCGGCGGAGATCCACGGCAACCGGATGACCGTGGAGGTGAGCGCGGACCGGCTGCGGGACGCGGTGGCCACCCAGGAGCGGCCGCTGCCCGCGGCGGCGGTCCGCTCCGGCAAGGTCGGAGTGGCCGCCCGGGGCGCCGGTGCGGCGGCCGACAACGTGGGGGCCTCGGCGCTCTTCACACCGGTCACCAGCCGCGTCCCCGAGCATGAGCCGGGCCCGCTGCTGCCCGCCTACAGCGATGACTTCGACACCGCCACCGTCCCCGGCACCACCGCGGGCTCGCCTTGGGCCTGGGTGCGCGGACCGGCGTCCGGGGTCACGATGTCCGACGGCGCCCTGTCCTGGCCCACCCAGGGGGCCGAGCTCTATCTCGGCACCAACACGGCGTCGGTGCTGACCCGGGACGCTCCCCCGGGCGACTACACCGTGGAGACCAGGCTCCGCTTCGCCCCGGGGCGGGCCAATCAGCAGGCCGGGCTGGTGCTGTACGGAAACGACGACCGCTACTACAAGCTGGTGCACGCGGTGCTCCCGGTGAGCCACGCGGACGGGAAGACCACGCATCTCACCGAGTTCGCGAAGGAGGGCGAGCGTCCCACCACCACACCGCCGACGCCGGTGGCCTACGGGCCGATGTTCGGTGGCCCGCCCGCGGACACGCTGTGGATGCGGCTGTCGTACCACGCCGACACCGCGCGGGACGAGACCGAGGTGCGCGCCGCCACCAGCACCGACGGTGTGCACTGGGTGCACACCGGGGTCTGGACCCTGCCGACGTTAAGCAAGCTCAGGATCGGCCTGGTCGCGCAGAACACCGCGGGCGCGCTCGCGCGCTTCGACTACCTGCACACCTATCGCGGCTGACCCGCCGAGTGGCCCCCGTCCTAAGCTGATCACCGTTGTTGACGCGAGACGGGGGCCACTTCGGTGGCCGGAAAAGGTGAAAAAGCATGGCCAAGCCTGTACGTGCGGCTGTCGGGGACGTGTGGATCACATGTGTGTTCTGCAAGGGCGACCTCTTCCGGGATCGCGAGGTGAAGCTCAACAGCACCGGCATGGAGCTGTTCACGTTCGGCTGGGCCAACGAATCGGCCACCGGGCTGATCTGCTGGAACTGCGGCTATGTGCACCTTTTCGCCAACAAGGACGTCGAGCTGTACAAGGTGAAGAAGGGCGAGATCTAGCCAGGCCCACCGGCGGCCGTCCGAGGTCGTGGCAAAAGTTGCTGCGCGGGATCTTTACATCGATGTAAACGGGTGATGGCATACCCCTGCCCGGTCGAATCCCCCGCCCTCCCGGAGATCCCATGGCCCACCCGGACATCACCTCGCCCGAGGTGTCGAACGACGTTCCACGACCCGAATATCCCCGCCCCAGTTTCGTCCGTGCGGACTGGCTCAATCTCAACGGCGCCTGGCAGTTCGCCTTCGACCCCGGCGACAGCGGACTCGAGCGCGGTCTGGTGCACCAGGAGCTGGACGGGCGGATCCTGGTCCCGTTCTGCCCCGAGTCCGAGCTGTCGGGGATCGGGGACACCGACTTCCACCCCGCGGTCTGGTACCGGCGCACGGTCCGGATACCCGCGGGCTGGGCCGGCCGGCGGGTGCTGCTGCACTTCGGGGCCGTCGACCACGACGCCACCGTATGGGCCGACGGCCGCGAAGTGGCCCGGCACAGCGGCGGCTTCACCTCCTTCACCGCCGACCTCGGCGTGGTGGCGGGGGCCGCCGGCGGCGACGCGGAAGTGGTGATCGTCGTACGGGCCCGGGACGCCCGCCACGGCCCCCAGGCGCGCGGCAAGCAGGCCACCGACTACGCCAACAGCGACTGCCACTACACCCGCACCACCGGCATCTGGCAGACGGTGTGGGCGGAGCCGGTGCCCGAGGTCCATCTGCGCAGGCCGCGGATCACCCCGGACCTCGCGTCCGGCGCCTTCCACCTCGAACTGCCACTCAGCACCAACCGCCCGGGCCACCGGATCACGGCCCTGGTGAGCGACGCGGACGGCCGGACGGTGGCCGAGGCGAGCGTACGGGCCGACCTGGATCTGGCCCCCCGTATGGTGCTCGCGCTGCCCGAGGACCGGCGGCGGCCGTGGTCTCCGGAGGACCCCCATCTGTACCGGGTGCGGATCGAGCTGCTGGACGGCGCCGGCGGGACCGTGGACCGCGCCGAGTGCACCGCCGGGCTGCGGTCGGTGGCCATCGACGGCAAGCGGCTGCTGCTCAACGGCCGCCCGGTCTTCCAGCGGCTCGTCCTGGACCAGGGCTGGTACCCGGACGGGCTGATGACCGCGCCCGACGACGCCGCCCTCGTCCGGGACATCGAGCTGTCGCTGGCAGCGGGGTTCAACGGGGCGCGGCTGCACCAGAAGGTGTTCGAGGAGCGTTTCCTGCACCACGCGGACCGGCTCGGCTATCTCGTCTGGGGCGAGTTCGGCGACTGGGGAGCCAGTACCGGGCGTACCACCCGGGACAACCAGCAGCCCACCGCCGGATTCATCGCCCAGTGGCTGGAGGCCGTGGAGCGGGACTACTCCCATCCGTCGATCGTGGGCTGGTGCCCGCTCAACGAGACGCACCAGGAACTCCACGACCGGCAGACCGTCCTGGACGATGTCACCCGGGGGATGTTCCTGGCCACGAAGGCCGCCGACACCTCGCGTCCGGTCCTGGACGCCTCCGGCTACTCCCACCGCGTGGCCGAGACCGATGTCTACGACTCGCACAGCTATGAGCAGGACCCGGAGGCGTTCCGCCGCCAGATGGCGGGGCTGGACAAGGACGATCCGTATCTCAACCCCGACAGCCGCGGGAACCCCGGACGGAAGGACACCGACGCGGTGTGGTCGCTGCCGTACCGCGGTCAGCCCTACTTCTGTAGTGAGTTCGGCGGCATCTGGTGGAATCCGGAGGAGGCGAACGAAGCGGCCGGGGACGACCGCGAGGTGTCCTGGGGCTACGGGCAGCGGCCGCGGACCGAGGAGGAGTTCCAGACCCGCTTCGCGGGGCTGACCGGGGCGCTGCTCGACGACCCCCTGATGTTCGGCTACTGCTACACCCAGCTCACCGATGTGTTCCAGGAGCAGAACGGCGTCTATCGCTTCGACCGGAGCCGCAAGCTGGACGTGGAGCGGCTGCGCGCGGCGCAGCAGCGCCCCGCCGCCTTCGAGCGCCCGGCCGGTTTCGGGCGCCCGGCCGGTGAGGAGGGGCGATGAGCGGACTGTCACGGCGTGGTCTGCTGAGAGGCGCGGTGTACGGGGCGGGGGCCGCGGTGTCGGCGTCCGCGCTCAGCGGCTGCGGTTCGATCGCCGGAAGCGTGCGGAGCGCGGACGAGATCGAGTACTGGACCCTGTTCACCGGCCCCGACGGCGAACTGATGAAGACCATGACGCGGAACGTGGAGAAGCGGGTCCCGGGTCTCAAGGTCAGGACGACGGTGCTGGACTGGGGCCCGCCGTACTACACCAAGCTGGCGATGGCCTCGGCCGGTGGCCGGTCGCCGGATGTGGCGATCATGCACCTGACCCGGCTGGCGGGCTACGCCCCCGGTGGTCTGCTCGACCCGTGGGACCTGGATCTGCTGGCCGAGTTCGGCCTGAAGCAGGAAGACCTCAACAAGACGCTCGTCAAGCGGAGTCTGTACCAGGGCGAGCCGTACGCCGTTCCGCTGGACACCCACCCGTTCGTCGTCTTCTTCGACCGGGACGTCATGGACAAGGCGGGGCTGCTCACCGGTGACGGGCAACTGGTGCCCTTCGAATCGCCGAAACACGCCCTGGAGCTGATGGACAAGCTCCGCCGGTCCGGCGGCACGCTGGGGCCGGTCTTCGGCCACGCCAATGACGCGGCGATGGGCTGGCGGATGTTCTGGACGCTGTTCAGCCAGACCGGCGCCACCTTCGACCTCACGGGGAAGCGGGCCGAGATCGACGAGGACACCGCCGTCGAGGTGGTGCGCTTCATGGCCGACCTGACGCGCGACAGCCGCACCATGGACGTCCAGACGGCCATCGCCGCCTTCGCCAACGGCCGCTCGCCGATGATCTTCTCGGGCGAGTGGGACATGGCCACCTACAAGGCGACCCTCAAGGACAAGCTGGGCGGCTCCCCCATCCCCACCTTCTACGACCGTCCGGCCGGGGCCTCGGACAGCCACGCGCTGGTCCTGCCGCACCAGGACAACCCGGATCCGGAGCGCAGGCGGCGCGCCCACCGGTTCGTGGCCGAGCTGGTCCGGTCCGGGCTGACCTGGGCGACGGCGGGCCACATCCCCGCGTACACACCGGCCGTCTCGTCCCCGCAGTACGCACGCTTGCGCCCGCAGTCGGAGTACGCGGGCGCCGCGAAGCAGCTCGTGCTCGACCCGCCGGTGTGGTTCGCGGGCTCCGGCTCGGACTTCCAGACCCGGATGTGCCAGGCGCTCGATCCCGCGCTCGGCGGCTCGTCGTCCGCGCGGAGCGCGGTGCGCACGATGGTCTCCCAGATCAACACCCTGCTGGCCCAGCCGAATCCGGCCTGATCGCGACGGAGTCGCAAAGGAAAGGAGCGATGTCATGGCTTCCGTCTCCACGCCCGCCCGGCGGGCCGCGGCCGGATCCTCCCGGCGCGCCGGATTCCGGCGGGCCGCCGCCACGGACCGGACTCGGTCGGGCGGTGCCGGGTGGCTCTTCGCCACCCCCTTCCTGGTGTTCTTCACGCTCTTCCTCATCGTGCCGATCGGCATCGGCCTGTGGATGAGCTTCACCAACGCCAGCCTGACCGGACACGGTGACGGCACCCTCGTCGGTCTGGACAACTACGCCGAGGCGTTCGGCGACAGCCAGGTGTGGCAGACCCTCGGCAACACGGTCTGGTTCACCGTCCTGACCACCGTCCCCCTCGTGCTCGTCGCCCTGGTGATGGCCCTGCTGGTGTACACGGGGATGCCGGGGCAGTGGCTGTGGCGGCTGGCCTTCTTCGCCTCGCATCTGCTGCCGGTCGCGGTGGTCTACCAGATCTGGAGCATGCTGTTCCAGCCGGACCGGGGGATGCTCAACGGCCTGCTGAAGATCTTCGGGATCGACGGCATCGCCTGGCTGACGGACGAGAAGTACGCGATGTGGTCCATCGCGCTGGTGACCCTGTGGTGGACCGTGGGATTCAACTTCCTGCTCTACCTGGCCGCGCTCCAGGCGATCCCCGACCACCTCTACGAGGCGGCCGCGCTGGACGGCGCCGGGGCGTGGCGCCGGCTGTGGTCGGTCACCCTGCCGCAGCTGCGCCGGACCACCGGGCTGATCGCGGTGTTGCAGGTGATGGCGTCGCTGAAGGTGTTCGACCAGATCTATCTGCTGACCAAGGGCGGCCCGAACGGGGCCACCCGGCCGATCCTGGAGTACATCTACGACACCGGCTTCACCAACTACCGGCTCGGCTACGCCTCGGCGGTGTCGTATGTGTTCTTCGGGCTCATCATCATCCTCTCGATCGCCCAGCTCAAGATCTTCTCGCGCAGGGAGGACTGATCGCGCCATGACCACCGAGACACTCTCCCCCCGTACCCCCGGAAAGCCCCGGTCGACCATGCCCCGGGAGGTGGTCAGGCGGCGCCGCTACAGCGGCCGTGTCTGGCACCCCTCGCTCGGGACCGGCCCCCTCCCCCGTGTGCTGACGCTGCTGGCGCTGGCGCTGATGACGGTGGTCTGGCTGGTGCCGTTCGGCTGGGGGGTGGACACCTCGTTCAAGACGGAGGTCGACGCGAGCGCGTCGGGCGCCGACTGGATCCCCAAGGCGGGCTTCACCCTCGACGCCTACCGGACCATCTTCGGCCAGGGCAATCTCCCGGTGTGGGCGGTGAACAGCGTGGTGATCGCCGTGTGCGTCACGGCCATCACCGTGGCCATCTCGGCGATGGCGGCGTACGCCTTCTCCCGCACGCTCTTCCGGGGCCGCCGGGTGCTCTTCGCCGTCACCGTCGCCTCGATCATGGTGCCGCCGCAGATCCTGATCGTGCCGCTGTTCCGGCAGATGCTCGCGCTGAACCTCGTCGACACCTATGCGGCGGTGATCCTGCCGCAGGTGGTGGCGCCCGCGATGGTGTTCATCCTGAAGAAGTTCTTCGACGGCATTCCGCGTGAGCTGGAGGAGGCCGCCCGGATCGACGGGGCAGGCAGCTTCCGGGTGTTCTGGAGTGTGGTGCTGCCGCTGTCCCGGCCGATCCTCGCGGCCGTGGCCATCTTTGTCTTCATCAACACCTGGAACAACTTCCTCTGGCCGTTCATCAGCACGAGCGATCCCCAGCTGATGACGCTGCCGGTGGGGCTGTCGACCGTGAAGGACTCCACCGGGCTCCGCAACGCCCAGGAGTCGGCCGCCTCCATCCTGGGCTCCGTCCCGCTGCTCATCGTCTTCATGCTGTTCCAGCGTCAGATCGTGAAGTCGGTGGCCACCACGGGTCTGGGAGGTCAGTGAGCGGTAGTGGCGATACCGCCCTCGGTGGACTCGCGGGTGTGGAGGGTGTGGCCGACGACGACCTCCTGGGCCGGACGGTCCGGTGTCCCGATCCGCTCCAGCAGCAGATCGACGGCGTGCCGGGCGATGGCGCTCTTGTCCGGTGCCACGCTGCTCAGGCTCGGTGTGCTGTAGCGCGCGGCCTCGATGTCGTCGAAGCCCATCACGGCCATGTCGTCCGGCACCCGCAGTCCGCGCTCGTAGAGGGTCCGCAGCGCGCCGAGGGCGAGTGCGTCGTTGAAGCAGAACACCGCGTCCGGGGGTTCGGCCCCGTCCAGCAGCGCCGCCATCGCCCGGGCGCCCTCGGCCAGGTGGTAGCGGGGCGTCTCGCGCTCCAGGAGGGGGTCCAGCGGCAGCCCGGCCTCCTCCAGGGCCTGGCGGTAGCCGGTCCTGCGCAGCAGCGGTGTGCCGATGTACGGCTCGGGCTGGAGGCCGATGGCGGCGATCCGGCGGCGGCCGCCGGCCGCCAGATGGGCCACGGCCTCCTTGGCGGCGGCCACGTTGTCGATCACCACATGGTCGGCGAGGCCGCCGCTGGGACGTTCGCCGATGAGCACCAGCGGCACGGTGCCGAGGTGGTTCGCCAGCGCGCTGCCGTGCAGGGCGAGCGGGCTCACCACCATGCCGTCCACGACCTGGTCGCCGAGGCCGTGGATCACCGCCGCCTCCCGCTCGCGGTCGCCGAGGGTCTGCTCGATCAGCAGGGTGCGGCCGTGTTCCTCGGCCGTGGTGAGGAAATGGCGCCCCAGCTCGGCGAAGTACGGGACGTCCAGCTCGGGCAGGACCAGCCCGATCATGCCGGTGCTGCCGCGGCGGAGATTGCGGGCCACCCGGTTGGGCCGGTAGCCGAGCTCCCGGATGGCCTGCTGGACCCGCTCCCGGGTCGCCGGGGACACATGCACAAAGCCGTTGATCACATTCGACACGGTCTTCGGGGAGACCCCGGCGAGCGTCGCCACGTCCTTGACGGTGGCGCTCCGGCCGGCACCGTCCGAGCGCTTCCGCCCCGGTGCCGCTTGGTCCCTGGTGGTCTGCTGTTTCACGGCGGTCACCGACCGATCCTAGAGCGTGCCGGTGGCGGGCCGCACCGCCGGGCACATCGCGGGCCCCGTCCACGCAGGGCGCGGGGCCGTCCACGCAGGGCGCGGCGGGCCCCGGCCCCTCAGGCGGCGGCCGGGTGGGCGGGCGAGGGCAGCGCCTGCTCCGTCCAGATGCACTTGCCCGTCCCCGAGAACCGCGTGCCCCATCGATCGGACAGCGCGGCGACCAGTTGCAGCCCGCGCCCGCCCTCATCGGTCTCGGCGGCGCGGCGGATCCGCGGGGTGGTGAGGCTGGCGTCGGAGACCTCGCAGATCAGCGTCCGGCCATAGAGCAGGCGCAGCCGCGGAGGGCCCTTGGCATGCCGGACCACATTGCCGACCAGCTCGCTGACCAGCAGCTCCGTCGTCATCGTCAGCTCGTCCAGATGCCACGCGGAGAGCTGCTCGGTGACATGGTGGCGGGCCTCGGCCGCGGCGATGGGGCCGTCCGGGAGCGCCCAGGACACCACCCGGTCCGGAGCCATCGACCGCGTCCGGGCGATCAGCAGCGCGGCGTCGTCGTGGGTCGCGGCCTGCTCCGGCACCAGCGTGCTGATGACGGCGTCGCACAGGCGGCCGGGGTCGTGCAGCGTGGTGGGGGCGGAGGCGGGCGCGCACGCGGCCCCGGACGGATCGGCAGCGGGTGCGGCGGCCCTGGTGAGGGCCTGGGCGAGACGGGCCATGCCCTCGTCGATGTCGACCGCCGACGACTCGACCAGGCCGTCGGTGTAGAGCACCAGATGGCTGCCCTCGGGCACCTGGACCTCATGGGTCTCGAAGGGCGGGCTGGCGGCGCCGAGCGGTGGGTCGGCATCGACATGCGGGAAGTGGGCCGTGCCGTCGGGGTGGACGATGGCGAGCGGTGGGTGCCCCGCGCTCGCGAACGCACAGCGATTGGTGACCGGGTCGTAGACCGTGTACAGACAGGTGGCGTAGAAGTCATCGCCGAGGTCGCCGACCAGATCGTTGAGGTGGGTGAGCAGCTCATCGGGCGGCAGTTCGAGATCGGCGAGGGTGTGCACGGCCGTGCGCAGCCGCCCCATCGTCGCGGCCTCGGACAGTCCGTGGCCCATCACATCGCCGATGACGAGGGCTACCCGCTCCCCCGACAGCGGGATGAGGTCGTACCAGTCGCCGCCGACCTGCACGCCCTCGCTGGCGGGCAGATAGCGCGCCTCGGCGGTGACGGCCGATACGGTGGGCAGCGTACGGGGCAGCAGTCCGCGCTGGAGCTCCTGGGCGCGGGTGTGCTCGGCGTCGTACAGCCGGGCCCGCTCCAGCGCCTGGGCGACCAGTCCGCTCAGGGCGATGAGCAGGGAACGGTCCTCCTCGGAGAAGTGGCGCGGCCGCGAGAAGCCCACCACGCAGTAGCCGATCTGCTGGTCGGAGGCGATGAGGGGGAGGAACGCCCACGCCTTCATCCCGCTGCGGTGGAGGTACCCGGCGGCGTCCGGATGCTGTTCGGCGTACTGCCGCGGGGTGGACAGGAAGGTCGGGGAGCGGGAGCTGAGCACCTGGACGATGGCGGACATCTCCGAGACCATCAGCTTCTGGATGAACTCGAGGAACTCCTCCGGGTACCCGGCCGAACCGACGATCCGCATCCGCCCGTTCTCGATCAGCTGGCAGATCAGACCGGTGCCGCCGAACGGCGGAAGCATGCGGTCGGCGACCGCCTTCACCACGTCCTGGACGGTCAGCGCCTCGGCTAGCGCCGAGGTCAGCTCGCCCATGCGCATGACCCGCTCGGCCGCGGTGCGCTGGGCCGCGGACTGCTCGGCCTCCTCCATCCGGCGTTCGGTGATGTCCGCGATGTGGATGACCAGTCCGTCGGGGGCGGGGTCGAAGCGCGCGTGGTACCAGCCCGGTCTGCCGGGCCACCGGGTGTCGAATCCGGCCGGTGCGCGAGTGGTCACGGCCCGCCCGTGGCAGGCGGCCATCCCGGTGTCCCGGACCACCGGGTGGTCCCACAGCACCGTCCCCAGCGCCTCCTGGGCGGAAGAACCCAGCAACTTCAGGGCCGCGGGGTTGGCGAAGGTCAGCCGTGCCTGGTTGTCGAGGGCGAGCAGGCCGTCGTTCATCCGCCATACGGCACTGCCGACGGCGTCGCCGCCGAGGGGGTGCCGCTCATGCTCGACGTCCGTGGCGGCGGGGCGGGCGGGCCGCAGATACACGGCGACCCAGTCGGCGACCATCCGCAGGAACTCACATTGCGCGTCCTCGAGCTCATCCGGATCCTCCACCAGGGCGGACAGCGCGCCCACCGGCTCCCCGTCAGCCGTGATCACGGGCACCGACGCCACCCCGCTCCCGGGCGGAAGCGAGCCGGCGCCGGGAGGGAAGTCCCCGTGGGAGGAGCGGCCGGACGACGAGAGGGGCGCCCGGTGCGGCACATCCGGCGGTGGCGGCGTCCAGACCTGGGTGCCGTAGCGCACACACGACACGGGGGCCGCGCTGGCCTCGTCCGTGAGGGTCTCCCACCCCGCCACCAGGTTGTCCGGCAACCCCATGCTGGCGACCAGGCGCATCACCCCCTGGTGCGGATCACACACATGGATCATGCCGCCCAGGGCGCCGAGTTCGGCGACCGCCTGGCCGAGGGCGAGCCTCACCGGCCCGGTGCCACTCAGCTGGCCACCCGCGGAACCCATCAGCCGAAGCCGTGTCCGCGCCGACCGAGTGATCCGGGTATACGCACTGTCTGGGTGTTGTTCATCCACACCCATGGCGTCACCTGTCATCGTCCTCGAGAGCCCGATAGCGTACGGATCGCAGGCCAGCCGCGTCCCATATAGCCCGAATATAACGCCTCTCCGGAAACGCATCCGTCATCCGGACGTGGCCGTGGGCATACGCGGGCATACGTCGCCGGACACCGTCACCGAGAGCCGAAGGGCGGTACCACTACGCGATGTCACCGACGCGGACCGGGCCGCCGGTGGTGACCGACCGGATGGCCGCGAGCGCGACGGACAGGGCGACGCGGGCGTCCTGTCCGGCGACGGAGGGGGCGCGGCCGGTGCGCACACATTGGGCGAAGTCGGCGAGTTCGGCCACGTAGGCTTCGCGGAAGAGGTCCTGGTCGTAGGTGACGCATTCGGCGGCGGCGCCGTCCGGGCCGTAGGCGGTCAGATGGCCGCGGCGGATGTCGCCCATGGTGAGCATCCCCGCCGAGCCGAAGACCTCGCCGCGCACGTCGTACCCGTACACCGCCTGGAAGTTCGCCTCGGCGGTGGCGAGGGCGCCGTTGTCGAAGCGGATGGTGACCACGGCGGTGTCGAGCAGTCCGCGGTCCTTGAAGTTGGGGCGGACCAGGGCGTCGGCGAACGCGAAGACCTCGACCGGTGCGGCGCCGGGGTTGAGATACCGCAGGGTGTCGAAGTCGTGGATGAGGGTCTCCAGGAAGATCGTCCACGGCGGGATACGGCCCGGGTCGGCCAGCTTGGGGTCGCGGGTGAGCGAGCGCAGCAGCTGGGGGGTGCCGATGGCGCCCGCGCGGACCTTCTCGTGGGCGGCGTGGAAGCCGGTGTCATAACGGCGGTTGAAGCCCACCTGGAGGGGGACACCGGCGTCGGCCGCGGCGGCGATGGCGCGGTCCGCCTCCTCGAGGGTGACCGCCATGGGCTTCTCGCAGTAGACGGCCTTGCCCGCCCGGGACGCGGCCTCGACCAGCCCGGCGTGGGTGCGGGCCGGGGTGGCGATCACCACCGCCTCGACCCCGGGGTCGGCGAGCAGCTCGGTTATCCCGGTGTACGCCGTGGCGCCGCCCAGCCGGCCGCCGAGCCCCCGCGCGGCGCCGGGGGCCGGGTCGGCGATGGCGGCGAGACGGACGCCGGGGAGGCGGCGGGCGAGGGTCTCGGCGTGGAAGGAGCCCATGCGTCCGGCGCCGATGAGGCCGATGGGGAGGGGGTGTGGTGTGGTCATGCGGATGCTCCGTGGGGTCGGTGGGTGGCGGCGTGCGATGAGGGCTGGGCGGCCTCGCGGGCACACTTCAGCGGTCAGGGCCGGCCTCGCGGGCGGGCGCCTCAGCGGGTGAAGGCGGAACGGAAGCGCTCCAGGGCGAGGTCGCTGTCGCCGGAGGCCCATGCCTCCATGGCGACGGTGCCCTCGTAGCCGATGTCGGTGAGGGTTCGGGCGAGGGCCGGGTAGTTGATCTCTCCCGTTCCGGGCTCGCGGCGGCCGGGTACGTCGGCCACCTGGATCTCGCCGATCAGGCCCCGGCCGTGGGCCCGCCGAACGAGCTCGATCAGGTTTCCCTCGCCGATCTGCGCGTGGTACAGGTCCAGGTTCATCCGCAACCCCGGCCGGTTCACGGCCTTAACCAGGGCCAGGGTGTCGGCGGCCTTCGCGAACGGCACACCGGGGTGGTCCACGACGGTGTTGAGGTTCTCCAGCGTGAAGGTGACCCCGGCGCGCTCGCCCAGCTCGGCGAGGCGGGTGAGGGTGCGGTGGGCGGCGATCCACATCGGGCCGGTGGCCTCCCCCGCCACCGGCGCCACCGGCAGGCCGTCGCCGTCCAGCCCGGTGCCGTGCAGATTCAGCCGGGGACAGTCGAGCCGCTCGGCCACCTTGACCGACTCCTCGGCCGTGCGCAGGAGTTCGGCCGCCCCGTCCTCGTCCGTCAGGCTGCCGCGGAGATAGCCGGTCATGGAGGAGAACACCGCACCGGTCCGCTCGAGGGCGGTCGGATCGTGCCGGCTCCAGTCCCAGATCTCGACCTGGAAACCGGCGTCGTGGATGCGTCGCACCCGCTCCTGGATCGGCAGATCCAGGAAGACCATCTCGGCGCAGACCGCCAATGTGTACATCGCCACTGCTCGCCCTCTCTCCGGACCCGGCAATGCGACTAGAACGTTCCAGTCGCTAGAACGTTCTAGGGAACGGGCAGCAGTACGCCAGCCGTCGCCCATCCCTGTCAAGGGTGGACGGCGGAGTCACTAGAACGTTATAGAAGTGGGGGCGTCTCGGCCTGACCCTGGGCTACGATCGTCGCGCCCGGAAGCGAATCCCCGCCCGGAGACGACACCTCGACCAGGGAGACCAGTGGTGCCACCGACGCCGGCCGTCCCCCATGGGAAGCGCCCGACCCTCGCGGACGTGGCGGCGCGGGCGGGCGTGTCCACGGCGCTGGTCTCCATCGTGATGCGGGATGCCAAGGGCGCCGGTGCCGCGACCCGTGAACGGGTCCTCCAGGCGGCACAGGAGATCGGCTACCGGCCGGACGCCCGGGCCCGGCTGCTGCGCAGCCACCGGTCCCATCTCCTCGGGGTGCAGTTCGGCCTTCAGCACCCCTTCCACTCCGATCTGCTGGAGGGCGTCTACGCGGTGGCCGAGCCCGCCGGGTACCAGATCGCGCTGAGCGCCGTGGCCGCCGGGCGTGGTGAGCAGCGGGCCACCGACACCCTGCTCGCCGACCGCTGCGAGGCCCTGATCCTGCTCGGGCCGCAGGCCCCGGCCGCGCGGCTGGCCGAACTCGCCGCGCAGCTCCCGGTGGTCTCCGTGGCCCGTCGGCTGCGCGGGTCCGCCCCGGGTGTGGAGGTGGTGCGGACCGCCGACGACGAGGGCGCCCGGCAGGCCGTGGACCACCTGGTGGCGCTCGGCCATCGCGACATCGCCCATATCGACGGCGGGAGGGCACCCGGCGCCGCCGACCGGCGCCGCGGCTATCGCACCGCCATGAGCCGCCACGGCCTGGCCGACCGCGTCCGCGTCCTGCCCGGCGGCCTCACCGAGGAGGACGGCGCCGCGGGCGCCCGCGCCCTCCTCGACACCACTCCCCGGCCCACCGCCGTCCTCGCCTTCAACGACCGCTCCGCCACCGGCGTTCTGGACACTCTCCTCCGCGCCCGGGTTCCCGTCCCCGACGAGATCTCCGTCATCGGCTTCGACGACAGCCACTTGGCGCGCCTGGCCCATATCAACCTCACCACCGTCGGCCAGAACATCCCCCGCCTCGCCGAACTCGCCGTCGGCCGGGCCATCGCCCGCCTGGAGGGAGAGCGGATCCCCGAGGGGGAGGCCGTGGTCGCCCCCCATCTCGTCGTCCGGGGCACCACGGCCGAGCCCGCCTGAGGCGGGGGAGGGAGGGCCGAGAGGTCAGCCGAGCTTCTTGAGCAGTTCCTCGGCGAGCGGGCCGGAGGAGGCCGGGTTCTGGCCGGTGATGACGTTGCGGTCGACCTCGACATGCGGTGCGAAGGGGTCGCCGGCCCGTACCGTCAGGCCCGCCTCGGTCAGCCGGTCCTGCAACAGCCACTTGGCCTTGTCGGCGTTGCCGGCCATCGTCTCCTCCTCGTTGGTGAAGGCGGTGATCCGGTAGCCCGCGTACGCGTTAGTGCCGTCCTCCGTGACCGCCGCCAACAGCGCCGCCGGGCCGTGGCAGACCACGCTCACCGGCATGCCACCGCGCAGCGCGAGGGTGAGGATCCTGCCCGAGTCGGCGTCGGCCGCGAGGTCCTCCATGGGGCCGTGGCCGCCGGGCACATGGACGGCGTCGTAGTCGTCCAGCGTTACGTCGCTCAGCGCGATGGGGGCGCGGAACTCCGCGGCGGTCTCGGTGACGCTCCTGACCCTGGCGGCGTTCTCCGGGCCGCCGTTGGCCTCGGGGCTGAGGCTGGCGGAGTCCACGGGCGGGACGACGCCGCCGGGGGTGGCCACGGTGATCTCGTGGCCCGCGGCCTTGAGCGCCTCATAGGGGACCACGGCCTCGTCGGCCCAGTAGCCGGTGGGGTGCTTCGTACCGTCGGCCAGTGTCCACTGGTCGGCACCGGTCATCACAAACAGGATCTTGGCCATGCTCACTCCTCGACGCGATCACGTGCTGTGCGTGTGATCGCTGGATTCTCCTGGGGCGTCGTCGCCGCCCCGATGTGGCGCCGCCGTCCTGGCGGCGTGCTCGAAGGTAGATCCACTGGGCATCGGAATGCCAATAGATCAGTCGATCGACCCCATCGGGTTTCCGATGGAAGGAAAGTCCGTGTGCCTCTCTATGCTGGGCCGCATGGAGGACCGGACACACCAGGACGGCGACATCGTCATCGGCGGCGGGGCGCCCACGCAACCTGCCGATCTGAATCTGCTGCGCACCTTCCTGGCCGTCTACCGCTCCGGCTCGTTCACCGCCGCGGCGCCGCTGCTCGGGCTCTCCCAGCCGACCGTCACCGCCCAGATCCGCGCCCTGGAGCAGCAGACCGGGCGCGCGTTGTTCACCCGGCTCCCGCGCGGTGCGGAGCCCACCCACCTCGCCCATGACCTGGCCGGACACATCGCCGGGCCACTCGACGCCCTCGCCTCCCTCGGCGGCCGGAACACCGTGCTCACCGGCCGCACCACCCCCGTCCACCTGGCCGGGCCGGCCGAGTTGCTGTGCGCCCGCGCCCTGCCCGCGCTCGCCCCGCTGGTGGCCGAGGGGGTGCGGCTGCGGATCACGATGGGGCTGACCGATCCGCTGCTGGAGGCGCTGCGCGCGGGACACCACGACCTCGTGATCGCCACCAGACGCCCCGGCGGCCGCACGCTGACCTCGCTCCCACTGGCGGACGAGGACTATGTGCTGGTCGCCTCGCCGGGCTGGGCCCGGCGCGTCGGGGAGCGGCTGGCAGCCGACGGGCCGTGTGCGGCCGTCCGTGACGTCCCCCTGATCACCTACGCGGAGGACCTGCCCATCGCCCGCCGGTACTGGCGCAATGTCTTCGGCAAGCGGCTCACCGCCGAGGCCGCGGTGACCGTGCCGGATCTGCGCGGGGCCGTGTCGGCCGTCGCCGCGGGCGCCGGTTACAGCGTGCTCCCCCGTTATCTGTGCCAGGACGAACTCACCTCCGGTGGACTCGTCCTGCTCCATGAGCCCGAAGAGCCGCCGCTCAACACGCTCTTCCTCGTTCAGCGGCCGGGTGCCGACGCCAACCCGGACGTCGCCCGGGTCCGGGAGCGGCTTCAGCGCGCCGCCCGCACCTGGTAGCGCACCCGGCGGGGACACCCGCCGGGCGGTCAGCCTCCGCCGTTCGGCGAGGGCTCGTCCACCATGCCGTGCTCCCAGGCCCAGGCCGCGATCTCGACGCGGTTGCGGGCGGCCAGCTTGCGCTGGACGTTGCCGAGGTGGGTCTTGACGGTGGACAGGGTGACACGGAGATCCGCTGCCACCTCCTCGTTGGTACGGCCACGGGCGACCCGCCGGACCACCTCGATCTCACGCTGGGTCAGCGGCTCGATCAGATCCCTGGGCCCGCTCCTCCCCCGGCGGGCCGGACGGGCCTCGGAGGGGATCGGCCGGTCGCGGTGGGGTGCCATATGCGCGAGCAGGCGGACGGTCACCGACGGGGAGATCAGCGAGTTGCCCGACGCCGCGGCCCGTACCGCCTCGGTGAGCAGTCCGGGTGCGCCGTCCTTGAGCAGAAAGCCGCACGCGCCGTTGCGCAGCGCCCGGTAGACGTATTCGTCGAGGTCGAAGGTGGTCGCGATGAGGACGTTGAGGGGATCCGGTACATCGGGTCCGGCAAGAAGCCGGGTGGCCTCCAGACCGTCCAGCTCGGGCATGCGGATGTCCAGGAGGCAGACATCGGGCCGCAGGCGGCGGGCCTGCTCGACCGCCTCGACGCCGTTCGCCGCCTGGGCGACGACCCGCATGTCCGGCTGGGAGTCGAGAATCATGCGGAAGGCGGCCCGGACCATCTCCTGGTCGTCGGCGATGAGTACCTGGATCGTCATATCACGCATGATCGCAGGCGATCGTCTCCTCAGTGACCGTCCTGACCAGCGGCAGGACCGCCAGGACGTGCCAGCCTCCGCCGTCCCGTGGCCCTGACGTGAGGTGCCCGTCGACCTCCTCGATCCGTTCGGCGAGCCCCACCAGACCGTAGCCACCCCCCTCGACCGACCGTTCGGCGGCGGGTGAGGCACCACCCTGCCCGTCGTCGACGACCGACACCTCCAGCCGCTCCGGATCGCCGGGCCGGACACCGATCCGCACCTCCACCCGGCCGACCCCGGTGGCGTGTTTGCGGACGTTGGTCAGGGACTCCTGCACCACGCGGTGGACGGTGGTGGCGATGCCGGGCGGCAGCGGCCGGTCGGCGAGTTCCGGGGCGAGGATCAGCTCGGCGGCCGGCCCCACCTCGGAGAACTCCTCGGTGAGGGCACGCAGATCACGCAGCCCGCGCAGTCCGCGAGGACCCGCCGGATCGCCCGTGGGCCGGGTCGTGGCCGAGGCGGTGGCGTGGTCCCGCAGGCTGGTGACCATGGCGCGCATCGACCCCAGCGCCTGGGATCCGGCCCGCTCGATCTGGGCGAGCATCCGGTCCAGGTCCTCCGGGGACTGGGGGTTTCCGGCCGCGGCGGTGAAGCGCGCGGCCTTGGTCTGCGCGACGATCGCCGTGACGTGGTGGGCCACGAAGTCATGCAACTCCCGTGCGTGTTCCAGGCGTTGGACCTGCCGGATGGCCTCGCGCTCCCGCTCCCGCAGCGTGTCGTACAGACGCAGACACAGCCCCACCACCATGAACGGCACGGCGCAGACCGCGATGACGGTGATCAGTTCCTTGAGGTGGTCGTCCCACAGCTCGATCCGCAGCGGAAGGACCACGGCGGCGCCGGAGGACACCACCACCAGCCCGGCCGCTCGCAGTGGCGGGCAGCGCCGCACCGCGCGGGTGGTGAGCAGCAGCAGCGCGCCCAGTTCCACCATGCCCGGGGTGTTCGGGGGACGCTCGGACAACTGCGCTTCCGTCACGGTGAGCACGCACGAGACGGCCGCCGCGCCGATGGCGTAGCCCGCGAAGAGGCGTTCCGGCACGGCGAGCGCGGCCAGGCACAGCATCCCGGACACCATCGTCGCCGCGGCCATCGCCGGATGCGGCGCGTTCAGCCCCTCCAGGGCCACGAGGACGGCCAGAGCGACGCCGACCAGGCCCCGCCGGAGGTGCCGGAAGCGGAAACGGGACCGGAATTGGGAGATCATGGCAGGTCACGCTACGGTCCGGCCGCCGTCGCCACATCAGACTTTCGGCCGAGGAAACCGGCGAGGGGGCACGGTCCGCTTCGGTATTCCGGCGGATCCGCCGCGCCACGTCCGCGCGAAGGGTGGCATCCGGGGCGACCGGAGTGCGCTCGAGCCTGATCCGCCACGCCCCGCCCGACCGTTACCCCGCCAGCTCTTCCGAAGGCCGTCGATGTTCCGCACCGCCCTGCGCACCCTCCGATCCCATCGGCTCCGTTTCGCGATGCCCACCGTCGACGTCGTGCTCGGCGTGGCCTTCGTGACCGGTTCGCTGCTCTACGGCGACTCCGTCAGAGCGGCCGTGAACCGCGCCCGGTCCAACTCCCAGCCCGACGCGTCCGTCTCGATCACCGCGGACCCCGCCGCGCCGCACCGGCTCGATGACACGCTACTGCGGCGGCTGCGGGCGCTGCCGTCGGCGGCCGCGGCGCGCGGTGTGGTGGAGGGCCGATCCCTCCTCGTCGGCTCCGACGGCACCCTGGTCGGCGATCTGAACCAGGCCGCGGGCGTCAACTACGTGCCCGACGGCGGCGGCAAGGACGTCCGCTATCCGCTCGCCGAGGGCCGTGGCCCGCGTGGCGCCACCGAGATCGCCGTCGACCGGCGGACCGGCCGAGCGGGCCGGGTACCGGGTCGGCGCCCGGGTGCGCATCGTCGTGGCCGGCACGGCCCGTGACGCACGGCTGACCGGCGTCTTCACCGCCCATGACAGCCGGGTGGACTCCGGTGGCACGCTCACCGCATTCGACACCGCCACCGCGCAACGGCACTTCGCCCCCGGGCCGAAGGGCTACTCGGCGATCACACTGACCGCCGCCGAGGGCACAACGGATGCCCAACTCGCCCAGCATGCACAGAAGTTGCTGCCGCCCGGACTGCGGGCGGTCACCCGCGCGGATCTGGAGTCCGGTACCGCCACCGACGGGGACGCGGACAAGCTCACCACACTGCTGCTCGGCTTCGCCGGGGTCGCCCTGTTCGTCTCCACCTTCCTGGTGGCCAACACCTTCACCATGCTCAGCGCGGCCCGCGTCCGGGAACACGCCCTGCTGCGGGCGGTCGGCGCCGCCACGAACCGCGTGATGCGAATGGTCCTGACCGAGGCCGCCGTGGTCGGCACGGTCGCCTCGGCCATCGGCCACGGTCTTGGCGTCGGCGCCGCGCATCTGCTGGGCAGCCTGTTCGACGCCTCCGGAGCGGGACACGCCACCGTGTCCGCGCATCGGCGGGGACACCGAGTGACCGAGTGGTCGGAACGGGCTGAGCGGTCAGGCGGCGTCGATCAGGGCCAGGTCCGGGGGGACGAGCGTGGTCGACATCATCAGGGCGCGGATCAGATGGTCGTTGAGCGCGTTGCCGACCGGTTCACCGACCTCCTCGCGGGTCAGCCAGGGCACTCCGTCCCGGGACAGCATCGTACGGACCCTGTTGACCAGGTGCCCCACGCGCTTCTCGCTCCAGCTCTCACCGGAGCGCAACTCCGCGAGCTGGGAGGCCGTCTGCCGCCAGGTGAGGGGCTGCGGCCGGGGCTCGTGGAGCAGATACCGCTGGCCGAGGACGACGAGCGCGAGCTTCTCCTCGTCGGTGAGCACCCATACCCGGGGCGGGCGGGTGACATCCCCGGGCAGGGCCACCGGCCGCTCGGTCTCGGGGCCGCTGACGAACACCTCCAGCAGATGCTCACGGTCGCGCGAGCCCCGGACGAACAGCGGGGTGTAGCCGGTCTCGAGGGGCAGTGGCTCCTCGCCCGTGAAGAGCAGCCGGGACGGGAACCGGAGCGGCAGCCGGCCGTTGTTGGCGACCCACCAGCGGCCTTGGCGATGGGTCAGTCTGCCCTGGCAGCGGCTGACCTGGGGGTCGTCCTCGCCCACGCAGATGTGCACCTCGGGGCGGTTGCGCCCGAAGAGCAGCTCACGGCCGTCGCCGGGGCCGAGGGTCATGCCACCGGTCAGGGCGAGCGCGAACGCGGTGCCCGGCACCGGCGCGGTCACCCCGCGCGCCAGGCTGCCGTGGGCGGCGGGCAGCGGGCGGCCGCCTGCGGCGGGACGGCCGGTGGCGGGGCGACGGGCGGCGGGGGCCCGCCCGATGGCAGGGCGGTCGCCGCCGGGAGGTGTTGTGGTCATGATGCCGGGAGTTTCTTCGCGGCCGTGGCGGCGAGCGCCTTGGCGGTCTTGCAGAGCTTTCCGGTGGACTTGGGCCCATAGACGTTCAACGACATGAACTCGACGGTGTCGTCACCGAGGGAGTTGCGGTACGAGCGGTGCAACATCCGGACCAGGCATGAGTCGTCGTCCCACTCGTTCGGCGACACCGAGCTCCGATTGCCGGCGATGACCGCCGGCTGTCCGTCGTCCGTGGTGAACTGGTTGTCCCGGTTGAACACCACCTTCACCCCCGCGTCGCCCGAGCCGTCCGTCCACTCGCACTGCCAGTCCCCGAAGCCCGGGTCGCGGTCCGCCACCCGGACACCGGCGACCCGCTTGAGTTCATCGCTGTCCAGCAGCCCGCATGCGTGTCCCCGGAGCAGGGAGCTCGCCACCGGCTGCCCGGAGCGCCGGGGGACCTGGCCGCGGTCCAGCACACTGACCACGTAGTCGGTGGCGGCGTCGCCCAGTTGACAGGGGTCGGGCGCCGGGGTGTCGAGCCGCTCGGTGATGATCCAGATCTGCTTGCGGTCGGCGGAGGCGATGTTGCGCAGGCACTCGTCCCCCTCGCGCTGATACGCGCCGACGGTCACATTGCCGACCCTTCTGGTGGGCACATGGCCACCCGGCTCCGGCGGATCGGCGCTGAAGTTGAGCTGGACGTCGGCGATGTCATCGCCGCTTTCGCCCTGTAGCAGGACATCGCATCGATCGATCTCGCCGTAGTCCGGGTCGAGCACGGTCTCGCCGAAGCGGCTGAGCGAGGCGGGGTTGAGCAACGTGCAGGGGTCGGCGGTCCGCGAGTCGCCTATGGTGCCGGCCGGGCCCGACCGGGCCGCCGAGTCGGCCGTACCGGACGCGCCACGCCCGCCGTCCTTCCCGGAGCCGCCGCTCTCGTCGGAGCGCCCGTCGCCCCAGGGGCCGAAGAGAGTGGCCCATGCCACCAGGACCGCGGCGATGCCCAGCGCGGTCGCGGTGATGACCACCCCGCGGCTCGGGCGGCGCCACGACCCTCGGACGGACGGTGGCACCAGCCGCATCGTGAAGGGGGTGCGGTCCGGTGTGTCGCCGTCGTGCGGGTCCTCGAGGTCCTCGAGGTCCTCGATCTGAGGGGACGGCGGGGCGACCCGCCGCAGCAGCCGTACGGCCTGGTCGGCGGCGGGGCGCCGCTTCGGCTCCAGGGCCAGCAGCTTGCTGAGCGCGTCCACCAGCGGACCGGCGTGGTGCGGGGTCTCGAGACAGCCCTCGATGGCCCGCGCCACATAGGCCATGGGATGCGATGCCTCACCGTACGGGGACCGTCCCTCGATCGCCGCGTAGAGGGTCGCGCCCAGTGAGAAGACATCGGACTTGCGGTCGGCCACCTCTCCCCTGGCCACCTCGGGCGGCAGATACGGCGGTTTGCCGCGCACCCCGCCCGTCTGGGTCATGGTGGCCTCGCTCCACAGCGCCCGGGAGATGCCGAAGTCGGTCAGCTTGGCGACCCCGTCCTCGGTGATCAGGACGTTCTCGGGGGTGACATCGCCGTGCACCACGCCTTCGGCGTGCGACTTCGCCAGCGCGGCGGCGATCTGGCAGCCGATGGAGGCCGCCTCCTCCGGAGGGAGCGCGACACGGCCGCGCACCATGTCCGCGAGACTGCCCCCGGACACATACTCCATGACGATCCAGCAGATCTCGCCCTCGTCCACGAAGTCGAACACCGAGACGATGTGCGGATGGTGCAGCCGTGCGGCGTTGCGCGCCTCGTTGGTCAGGCGCGCCACCGCGCGGTCGTCGTCCGGACGGGCGCACTTCACTGCGACCTGGCGGTCCAGCAGTTCGTCGTGGGCCCGCCAGACGACACCCATCCCACCTCTCCCGATGGGCTCCTGGAGGAGATATCGGTCGGCGACCTTGTCACCGGCCTCCGCCATCACCCGCACCCCCGCTACCCCGCTTCATCACCCGTCAGTTCCAGTGTCGCCACGGAGAGTACGTGCCCGCGAGGTCGGTGGGTAGCGCTTCCGGCGGATAGCCCTCGGAAAGAGGGAAGCCTCCGGCGCACGACGGTTCACTTCGCGAGCGGGGCGTCAGGGGCCGGTGTGGAGCGCCGGAGCCGGTGCTCCACATCCTTCACCAAATACCCTCTCACCTCACGATTTCTTCCTTGACGACGATGTGGCCCGAGTCGGGGTTGAGGACTCCGCCGAGCCGGGAGTACGCACCGTCGGTCAGGTCCAGACACTTGGGCACGGACGGCGTCCAGCCGAAGGTGCCGCGGTCGTTGACGCGCACGACCAGTGACGTGCCGTTGGCCACGTTGGTGACCTTCACCTTGGTGCCGAACGGCAGCTGCGGGCTACGACTGAGGGAGGTGGCGGCGGTGTTCGCGTTGTTGTCGAAGAGTTCGCCGCTGGCGGTGTAGGCACCGGGCGGTATGTAGCCGTAGTGCGTGGCCCAGCAGTCCTGTCCGGGCGGCGGGGTGTCGCTGGTGGCCGCGGTGCTCGTCGGAGCGACGGTCACTACGGCGGTCAGCGCGGCGGCTCCGACCGCAAGTCGGCCGATCAGCGTTGCCTTGCGCATGGCGGAGGACCTCGTTTCGGTTGTCGTGGTGTGGTGTGCGAGCGGTGTGGTGTGAGTGGTGTGCGGTGGGGGCGAGTGGTCTTGTCTCACCCGGCCGCGCGATAGGCGGTGCCGATCTGGTTGGGCGTCGCGCCGTTGTAGAGACCGGTGCCGCCGCGGTCCGCGGAGAGCGTGAACCACGCGTACCGCTGGACGAAGGACAGCCCTTGCAGCATGGCGGTGGACTTCTTCACGAACGCGGCCTGCTGGGCCGCGGTCGGATACCTCGGGGTACCGCTCGAGAAGTCGATCAGCGCGTATTCGGTGAGCCAGATCGGCTTGTTGTAGCGGTTGTGGGTGGCTTGGAGATAGCCACGCAGCTGTTCGGTCGCGCGGGTGGCGTCGAAGTCGGCGCCGTACCAGTGCAGCGGGATGAAATCGACCTTGTAGTTGCGGTCGGCGACGCCCTTCATGAAGCGGTCGAGCCAGCCACCGGCGACATCGCCGCCATAGGCCACCGCCGGCGCGCCGAGCCGCATACCGGTCGACTGGAGCCGGGGCCACAGCTCGAGCGCCTTGGCGACGGTCATATTGGCCTGGCCCGCCATGTCCGGTTCATTGAAGCCGAGCAGGGTCGTGCCCTGGCTCTTGGCCTGGTTGAGTTCGGCGTCGGTCACCGACCCGGGGCCCCAGATCATGGGCACGAATTCGACCCCGGCCGGGGGCTGGATCTGCTGCTTGCCCGAGGCCCAGGTGTAGAACCAGCCGACCTCGGCATCGGACATCGCCGCCGTGACCCCGTTGAACTTCCAGGCGCTGACGCCCTTCTTCTTCACCGCGGCGGTGGACGCGCCGGCGCCCGTCTGGCTTCCCGCGGTCAGCAGGGTCACCACCGCCAGCAGTACGGCGAGAAGTCGCATCCTCCGCATGGTCACGACCCCGCGCTGAAGGTCACGGTGAAGCCACTGCACTTACCGCAGTTCTGCATCACCTGGTTGCCGGGCTCCTGGTCCTGCTTGGAGTAGGCGTACGCCTTGGGGCACCGGGAGGCGATCGCGTTGCTGTACGGCGTCCTGACGTCCCGGTTGGGGTTGGTGCACAGCATCGGTGTGCCGTCCGACCAGCGGGTGAGGTTGGCGGCCGGGCAGAACGGCAGCAGGTTCTGTGTGCAGCCCTGGGTGCCGCAGCCTCCGTCGCCGGCGGGGTTGTTGGGGGCGATCGTGATCGGGTTGGAGAACGCGCTGACGTAGCTCACGTTGTACCAGGGAGCGAGCGTGTCCCTGGTGTCGAAGTTGAACTCGGCGAGGCTGACGGGCTGCTCGCCCAGCTCACAGCGGTCGGCGAACTTCCCGCAGTCCCCCACCTTGCAGTGGAAGGTGCTGCCCGAGGTGCCGGTGCATCCCAGACGGGCGAAGAACTTGCCGCGCCAGTGGCCGGGGTCGGCGTTCTCGGGGATCGTCACCGACGCCGACTGCCCGGGTTCCAGGATGGGCAGTTCGGCGAATTGCCTGGAGCCATCGGCATTGACGGCGCTGCCGATCCACGCCTTCCGTCCGGTGTGATTGACGAAGGTGACCGTGTGGTTGGCCGCGAGTGTCGCCTTGACCGCGACGGGTGCGTCGCGGGTCGGCATCGCCACGCTCGTGGCCGCACTCGTCCCCGCGGTCGGCAGCAGGGCCGCCAGCACCACCAGCGCCGCGGTGGCCAGACTGATCAGAATTCTGCGCATGACTCCTCCGTGGGAAGGGTGCTCAGCAGGTCAGATTGGCGCCGGGGGCGACGCCGAGGAGGCCGGTGAACTTCTTGTAGAGGTTGACCCGGGCCTGCATCTGGTCGGGGTTGGCCCCGTTGCACTCCAGCGCGCCGTTGATGGCGCGTATGGTCTGGCCGAATCCGGCGCCGGTGGTCATGGCCTTGTGCGCGGGCCCCGTGTCGCAGTACTTCGGGTAGTTGGAGGTGTCCTGCTCCACGATGTGGCGGAGCCCACCGGTCTCATGGCTGACATTGGCCAGAAAGGCCGCCGCCTCCTGCTTCTTGACCGTCTCCGTACCGGTCCTGGCGAAGCCGGGGAACCGGTTCATCGCGCCGACCAGCGCGTCATACGTGTAAAACGCGTTCTTGTCCGGGAACATCCGCTGGTACTGGGCGCGGCTCACCACGAAGCCGGCGGCCTGGACCGCGATGAGTCCCGTGTCGTGCCGGAGGCCGCGTCAGCGGCCGAAGGGGGAAGCGCGAACGCCGATATACCGGCCGCCGCCGTCGCGGCCGTGGCCACGAGTGCACGTCTTATGGGCATGTCTCATCTCTCTTTCGTGGCGGAACATCCGGATGCCACCGCGCCGACGACGCACAGGGATGTCGGGCAGTCATCGGGCGTGGCGACGCACGGGCGACGCGCCGCCGCCCTTGGGGCGGGAGGCCCGTGGCAAGGTGCCGCGTGATGGCGCGGCGGGAAAGGTGCTACGGAAAACTGGTGAATCCACTAGAGGTCATGCGCCGTGGCCCTGTCCCGGTGGACCGGGACTCGGCCCACTCAGGCCCTTCGCCACCACGGCCCGGAGGGGCACACGAGGATTGTCAAGATCATGACAACCTTGCGCATCAGACACGGGCGCTGCGGCCCGGTCCGCCCATAATCGACCCAGCGACGGCGTGGCCACGGCAGTGGCCGGCACCCCTGAGACGGGACGTCCATTCACGGGGAACTCTCCGAGGTCCGGCCCCGGATGACACCATCCACCCAAGGCACTCTCAAGAGCTGACGGGCCCCATGACACCGCCCCCGAACATATATGTCAATGGTCTGTACCAAAATCCAGTCGTATCAACAGCGCGCCATGAGACCCCCTGACGCACCGGAGTGGTCGGCGGGTGTCACCCCACGCCGCTGGGACGGAACTGGATACTGATGCGGGGGCCGGTGACGCGGGAGGATTTGGGGATGGCGTGTTCCCACGTCCGCTGACAGGAGCCGCCCATCACCAGCAGGTCACCGTGGCCGAGCGGCCGCCGCATGGCCTTGCCGCCGCCACGCGGGCGCAGCAGCAGGTCCCGGGGCGTGCCCACGGACAGGATGGCCACCATGGTGTCCTCGGTCCTGCCGCGGCCTATGCGGTCGCCGTGCCAGGCCACGCTGTCCCGGCCGTCGCGGTAGTAGCACAGCCCGGCCGTGGTGAAGGGCTCCCCGAGCTCGGTGGCGTAGTACGCGGAGAGCGCCTCCCGGGCCTCGGCCAGGACGGGGTGCGGCAGCGGGTCCTCGGCGTTGTAGTAGGCGAGCAGCCGTGGGACGTCCACCACCTGCTCGTACATGTGCCGCCGCTCGGCCTTCCAGGGGACCTCGGCGACGAGCCGGGCGAACAGGTCGTCCGCTCCCCTCAGCCACCCGGGCCGCAGATCGATCCAGGCCCCGGACCCGAGCTCGGTCCGGTGCGTCCCGCGCAGCGAGCCGAGACCGATGTCATCGGTCTGGTCGAAGAGCGAGCCCTGGAGATACGCACCCATATGTGCAGGGTACCCGCGTAATCGAGCAAGCGTTCTACTGGCGGCCCCGGGGAATGCGGCCATGGCCGCTTCGGCGACAACGCCGCAGGTCAGCGGCCGGCCCCCGGGGCACGTTCCAGGTCACTTCCGGGGTCACTCCGGAAAGCGGCTGCGGTGGGCGCGGCGGGTCAGCGGCTCGGCGATGGCTTCCACCAGCCAGTCCAGTGCGGCCTGATGGGCCCGTACCGGATTGCGCAGAACGCCCACACCCTCGATGGAGATCTCCACCACGTCCCCGGCGCGCAGGGTGAAATCGAGCGCGGGCACGATGCCGGTGCCGGTGGACAGCACGGCGCCGTCGGGGAAGGGCTGGGAGCGCCACAGGTGGTCCACCAGCCCCTGCGGGGTGCGGTGGAACGCGGCGGTGGAGGTGGCCGCCTGGTACGCCGCCTCGCCGTCGCGCCACACCGTCATGGTGATGTCCAGCGCGTCGGGCGCGTCGATCTCCCAGGCGGGCACGATGGCCGAGGACACGGCGGCGCTTCCGGCGTAGATCTTGGCCTGCGGGAGGTAGAGCGGGTTCTCGCCCTCGATGGACCGCGAGCTGACATCGTCGGCGACCAGATAACCGACGGTCTCGCCGTGCCGGTTGAGGACCAGTGCCAGTTCGGGCTCGGGGACGTTCAGCTCGGAGTCGTCCCGTACGGCGATCGGCTCGCCGTCCGTCACCACCCGCCACGGCGGCGATTTGAAGAACAGCTCCGGGCGCTCGGCGTCATAGATCCGTTCGTACACCGACTGCTCGGTGCTCTCCTCCACCCTGGCCTCGCGCGAGCGTTCATACGTCACGCCCGCCGCCCACAGCTCCATCAGCCCGTCCAGCGGCGGCAGCGGCACGACGTCCTCCTCATGGGCGGCCGCCGGGCCGGACGCGGTGTTCTCCACCAGGGCCCGCAGCTCCAACGTGGGCAGCCGCAGCAGCTCGGCGATGAGCGGCGCGCCGGGGAAGGCCCGGATCCCGCCGGCGTCGTCGGCCACTCCGGTCCGGACCGTCCCGGCCTCATCGGCGAAGCGCACGATGCGTGTCATCTGTCGTCCTCTCCTCTCGTGACGGTGTGGTCTGTGCTCCTACCCAGCGGAGGGTGGTGGCCGTGCACACTCCGGCCGTCACGATGGCGGCGATGGCGGCGATGGCGCAGAGGCCCGTGGCGCCCGAGCCGGTCACCGCCGCGTTCACCGCGGCCGGCCGGCATGTGGGCGATGTGGAGCTGTGGGCCCGCGACCGGCTGGACGCGGTGCGCGACCGCCGCTGACCACGCGGCGGCGAGCGCTCCGCGGATCAGATGTCGCGCCGTACGAGGAAGCCCAGCAGGGTGCGCAGTTCCGCGCTCGCGCGGGGCGCGAGCGGCAGGCTCTCCAGGCATGTCTCCACGGCCGCGATGTGGCGGTCGGCCTCCTCCAGGGCCGCGGAGCGGCCACCGGCCTGCTCGATCAGGGCGGCCGCCCGGCGCGTGGTGGCGTCGTCCGGGGTCTCCGGGAACTCCTCCAGCAGCGTGGCCAGCCGCTCGGCGGCCGGGGCGCCGGGGCCGCGGGCGCTCAGCGCGGCGAGCACGGGGAAGGTCTTCTTGCGCTGTCGCAGATCTCGGTGGACGGGTTTGCCGGTGACCGCGGGATCGCCCCAGATGCCCAGCAGATCGTCCACCACCTGGAACGCCACGCCCATATGCCGTCCGGCCCGGTCCAGGGCGGCCACGGTGGGCTCCGGCGCCCCGGCGAGCGCGGCGCCCAGGGCGGCCGCGCAGCCGAGCAGCGCGCCGGTCTTGTGCTCGGCCATCGTGCGGTACTCCTCCGGCCCCACCACCTCGGGTCCCGTCCAGGGACGCGACTCGAAGAGCAGGTCGTCCGCCTGGCCGCGGACGAGGTCGCCCAGCGCCGTGCTCAGCTGCCGCACGGCGGCCGCGGCTCCGGTGCCGTCCACGCCGGCCAGCGCCTCCACGGCCAGTGCGAACAGGGCGTCACCGGCGAGCACGGCCGGACCGGTCCCGTACGCCTTCCACACGGTGGGGCGGGTACGGCGGGTCTGGTCGCCGTCCATGATGTCGTCGTGCAGCAGCGAGAAGGTGTGCACCAGCTCGACCGCCACCGCCCCGGCGACCGCCGTCCCACCGGACGCCCCGGCCGCCTCCGCGCACAGCACGGCCAGCGCCTGCCGCACCCCCTTGCCGCCCGATCCCTCGGCGGGCGTACCGCCCACATCGCACCAGCCGAAGGAGTACGCGGCCATCTCGGCCACCCATGGGTGCAGCCGCCCGACCGTGTCGGCCAGCGCGGGGCGCACCAACTCCCGGCAGCGGCCGAGGATCTCATCCGGGGTGGCGGTGGTCTCGTCCGCGGTGGCGGTGGTCTCGTCCGCTCCGAGGAGCTCGGGGAACGTCGTCGTCACAGCGCCACCTCCAGGACCTCCGTGAGGCCGAACTCCTCGCGGGCCCGGTCCACCATCCGGCGGGCGTGCCGCAGCCCGATCCGCTCCAGCACACCGGCCAGTTCGGACAGGTCATCGGCGGTTTCGGCACGGTCGCGGCCCAGCCGGGCCAGGGACTTGATGAGCCCGAGCCGGGCGAGACCCTCGCCGCGCGGCTCGCTCATCTCGCGGAACTCGTCCAGCGCCTGCTGGTACATGGCGCGGGCCGCCTCGTAACGGCCCGCGCGGTAGAGCACATTGCCGCGCATCTTGTGGTTGTACGCCAGCGCGCTCACCAGATTCATCTCGCGGCAGGTCAGTTCGGCCTCGGAGAGCAGCTCCAGCGCGCGCTCCACGTTCCCGTCCCGTACGGAGACGATGTCGGCCATGCCCCGCAGCGCCCATGCGTGTCCGCGCCGGTCCTCGGCCTTCGCGGCTATCTCCGCGGCCTCCTCGAACATCGCGTAGGCCGAGTCGTACGACCCGGTGTTGCGGTGCATCTGGGCGATGCCCTCCAGCGCCCAGACGGTGTGGCGTGCCTCGCCGCGTTTCCGTGCCTCGGCCAGGAGCTGCTCGTGCAGGGTGCCCACGGCGTCGTAGTCGCCCTGGATGCGGCCGGTCTCCGCCATCCCGGCCAGTGAGTAGCCACGGACGACGATGTCCCCGCCGCGCTCGCCCAGGTCGGCCGCGAGGCCGAGCAGCCGCCACGCCAGCGCCAGCGCGCCCCGCTGCCGGGCGAGGGTGCCGCCGCTCCACAGGGCCCATGCCATCGCGCCGAGGTCCCCCGCCGCACGGGCCGCACGGTAGCTGGCCTTCCACTCGCGGTCGGCCTCGCCCACCTGCCCCAGCCTCCGGTGTGCCTCGGCGACCGCGAGCCCCGCGCGGGCCGCCTCGCCCGGGGAGCCGCCGCGCTCGGCCGCCCGCAACTGCTCGGTGCCCGCCGCCAGCACCTCGACCAGCGACGCGTTCACGGACAGGGTGGTGAGGGAGCCCTGGTACTCAGGGGCGAATGCCTTGCCGTACATGGATGCCTTTCCGTCTGTTGTTCCCAGGAGCGCACACCTCTATACACCGGGTGCATACACGGGATGTATGCACCCTACGTATACACGGCGTGTATAGGAGCCGGGAAACCGGCCCCTTCAAGGTCACAGGTGCTGTGTGGGTCCGTTGCCGATCTAGACGCGATCGGACCCGGAGAGGTTTACCGTCCGGCTCCGTCGATGGCAAAAACCTTATGGACCCGGCCTGGTCCGCGCTTCCGCCACCTCGCGCTCGATCCAACGGCAGATCACATCCACCACATAGGCCCGCTCCGCGCGGCTCAACTCCCGCCCCTTGGGGATCTCGTGCCAGCGCTGAAGACAGGTACGGCAGCAGGTGGCGGTCGCGTGCTGGGCGACGAACACGGGGTGGCCGCGATAGGGCGTCTGCTTGCCGTCCTTGTGAGGCTCGGCGGGGGCCAGCCGCTTGGCGATCAGGTCGTAGGCGTGCCAGCGCAACGTCGACGGCCCGCTCAGCTCGGCCGTGGCCCGCTCGCGACCGCGCAGATGGAACTTCGCACGGAACGGATGGCGCGCGATGGCGGCCAGCCGCTGATCGAGCGATTCGGGACTCGGACCGGACGGGTCGGGCGACGGCTCGGACGAGTCGGGCGACGGCTCGGACGAGTCACGGTCAGCGCCGTGACGAGCGCGGCCGGGGCACACGATCGGTGGGGTACGGCCGTCAGCCCCAGGTTCTGCCGGTGACCAGGTCGGGGCCGAAGTGGCGGGCCGCGATGGCGGTGATGGCCGGGGCCGGGCCGATCCGGCGGGCGAGTTTGTAGGTGTGGACCACACAGGTCCGCACCGGATGCACCTCCCCGCCGGCCTCCGCCGTGTCATCCGTGGCGAGCGGGCGGATCTGCGGACGGGCGAGGGCGAAGCACACCAGCATGGTCCGGTTGTCCTCGCAGATCAGGAAGTCGGAGATGGCGCGGTGGCGGAAGTCCAGACAGGGAAAGACGACCGCGATGTCCTCCCGGCCGTGGGGAGCCGCCCGGAGTGCCGGGAGGACGTGGCGTATCGACTCACCCGTGGCGAGCAGCCTGGCCTCCTCATGGGAATCGCCCCAGGGCGGCGGGTCGTCGTCCTCCTGCCACAGGGGATGCCGCTCGGTGCGCAGCGAGCTCCCCGGGGCGGGGTGGTCATAGCGCGCCTGTCCGCTGACGCTCACCCAGTTGAGGCTCGCGTTGACACAGAGCCTGCCCGCCAGGAGCCACCACGGCGTACGGACCACACGCTCACGGGCGAGGTCCACCACGAGGCGGCCGAAGGACTCCGGCGGAAGCAGGTCCGGCCTGGCGGGCGCGACGAAGGCGTCCGTCCAGGTTCCCATCAGGAGGGCTGCCGGGCCGCCCGCCACTCGGGGGCGAGCACCGACCAGATCTCCATGTCATGCCGCTTGCCCCGGTGCAGACGGCCCTCCCGCAGCACACCGTCCCTGGTCATCCCCAGCCGCCGGGCCACGGCGATGCTGGCCTCGTTCGCGGCCGCCGCCCACCACTCCACGCGGTGGATACCCCGCTCCTCGACGGCCCAGTCGATGATCAGGCGCGTGGCGCGGGTCACCAGCCCCCTGCCCACCGCCGACGGCTCCAGCCAGCAACCCGCCTCCGCCGTGCGCTGTTCGACGTCCATCGTGCGGAAGAGGACCCCGCCGACCAGCTTGCCGTCCGTCCAGATGCCGTGGATCCGCCCGGCGTCGGCCGCCGCCTTGTCCGCGTACCCCTGGAGGAACGCCCGGGCCGACTCCAGGTCGGCCACGGCGTCCGCCAGCGCGATGTGCCGCCCGATGAACTCCCGTCCCCGGTCCATATGGGCGAGGAACTCCTCGGCCTGCCACGGCTCCAGCGGGCGCAGCTCCGCGCCGTCATCGCCCAGGGGTATCGCGTACATCGTCACCTTCCATCGTTTCCACCGTCCGAACCAGCGCGCGCAGTACGGGGGGATCCTCTCACCGAGGGGGCGGTCCGCGCGTTTCCTTTTGTACCTACTAGTATGTAGGGTCGTGTTCATGGACACCCGGGAACGACTCATCGCAAGCACCCGTGAGCTGCTGTGGGAGCGCGGCTATGTGGGCACGAGCCCGAAGGCGATCCAGGAGCGCTCCGGAGCGGGCCAGGGCAGCATGTACCACCACTTCCGCGGCAAGCCCGACCTGGCGCTCGCCGCGATCAGCCGCAGCGCCGAGGAGCTGAGGGGCAGGGCGGAGGCCGAGTTCGGCGGCCCCGGCACCGTGGTCGGGCGGATCACCGCCTATCTGCGGCGGGAGCGGGACGCCCTGAAGGGGTGTCCGGTCGGGCGCCTCACCCAGGACCCCGATGTGATGGCCGATCCGGAGCTGCGCCGACCGGTCGAGGAGACCTTCGCCTGGCTCACCGACCGGCTGGCCGGGCTGCTCTCGGAGGGCCGGGCCAGCGGCGAGCTCGACGCCGGGCTCGACCCGGTGGCCACGGCCACCGCGCTGGTCGCGGTGTTGCAGGGCGGCTATGTGCTGGCCCGCGCCGCCGACTCGGCCGAGGTGTACGCCCGGGCGATGGACGGGGCGCTCGGCCTGCTCACCGCCCATGTCCGCTGAGCCCGCGACCTTCCCCGCCCCCTCGCCCGAAAGAGAGCCCCTGCCATGCCCTTCGTCCGCATTGACGCACTGCGCGCCGACGCCGAGCGGCTCGACGCGCTCGGCCGTGCCGTGCACGACGCGCTGGTGGAGACCATCGGCTTCCCGCCCAACGACCGGTTCCAGGTGCTGACCAGCCATGACGGCACCAGCGGCATGCTGCGCTACGACGACTACCTCGGTGTGCCGCGCGACGACGGCATCGTCTACGTCGCCCTCACGATGCGTTCGGGGCGGACACCGGCACAGAAGCAGGCGCTGTACCGGCGGATCGCCGAGCTCGCCGAGGAGTACGCGGGGACCGAGCCGCGGAACGTGTTCATCACCCTGACCGAGAACGAGTCGGCCGACTGGTCGTTCGGACACGGGGTGGCGCAGTACGTCGAGGGATGAGACGACGTCACCATCGGGCCCGGCCTGGCGAGAATCCGTTGGCTTCTGTCGTTTCAGCCCCTGGGTGATCTTCTCCCGGCTCCCTAGCGTGGGGCGGGCACCACCCGCCCCACCTTCGGCCCGCCCCACCTTCGGAAGGAGACGCTGGTGCCCACCACGTTCGAAAGGGAGCCGGACGCCATCCGATGACCAAGATCCTGCTCTCCCTGCACGTCCTGGCCGCCATTGTCGCGATCGGCCCCGTCACCGTAGCCGCCAGCATGTTCCCGCCCTCGGCCCGCAACGCCCACGCGTCCGCCGCCGAGGGCCAGGCGGACCTGGGCACGGTCCGGCTGCTGCACCGCATCTGCCGCGTCTACGCCAAGATGGGCCTGGCCGTGCCCGTCTTCGGCTTCGCCACGGCCGCCGCGATGGGCGTCCTCGACAGCGGCTGGCTCACCGCCTCGATCGCCCTGACGGCCGCGGCCGCCGGTGTCCTGGTCGCCTTCGTCCTGCCCCGCCAGGGCGAACTCCTCGACAGCCTCGGTGCGAGCAAGGCCCTGGAGCGGTCCGACACCGCCCAACTGGCCATGTTCACAGGCGTGTTCAACCTGCTGTGGGCGACGGTGACCATCCTCATGATCGTCCGCCCGGGCTCGACCACCGGAGCCTGACCCCCGCCCCGTCCCCCGCCCCGTCCCCCGCGCTGTGGCCTGAAGCCGGTCACCGCGCGGGATCCGGCCATCGGCGCGGGATAATGATCGGGAGCGCCGGGCGGACACAGGAGGCGGTGCAGGGCATGCACGGTGAGTACAAGGTGCCGGGCGGCAAGCTGGTCGTCGTGGATCTGGAGGTCCACGACGGCGCGCTGCGCGGGGTGCGGGTGGCGGGCGACTTCTTCCTGGAACCGGACGAGGCGCTGCACGCCATCGACCGGGCCCTGGAGGGCGCGCCCGCCGACGCCGACGCACAGGCGCTCGCCGCCCGCGTCAGGGCGGGGCTGCCGGCCGACACCGTGATGTTCGGCTTCTCCCCCGAGGCCGTCGGCATCGCGGTGCGGCGGGCGCTGGCCCGTGCCACCGACTGGACGGACTACGACTGGCAGCTGATCCACGACGGGCCGCAGGACCCCGCGCTGCACATGGCCCTGGACGAGGTATTGACCGACGAGGTCGCCGCCGGACGGCGGCCGCCCACACTGCGAGTGTGGGAGTGGGGCCGCCCGGCCGTCATCATCGGCAGCTTCCAGTCCCTCCGCAACGAAGTGGACCCCGCGGGCGCGGCCCGTCACGGAGTCACCGTGGTACGGCGCATCTCCGGTGGCGGAGCCATGTTCGTGGAGGCCGAGAACACCATCACCTACTCCCTGTCGGTACCGGCCTCCCTCGTCTCCGGCCTGTCGTTCGCCGATTCCTACGCCTACCTCGACGACTGGGTCCTGACCGCGCTCGGCGACATGGGCGTCAAGGCCTGGTACCAGCCCCTCAACGACATCGCCTCCGCGGAGGGCAAGATCGCCGGTGCCGCCCAGAAGCGCCTGGCCAGTGGCGACGGCGCGGTGCTGCACCACGTGACGATGGCGTACGACATCGACGCGGACAAGATGCTCGATGTGCTGCGCATCGGCAAGGAGAAGCTGTCCGACAAGGGCACCGAGAGCGCCAAGAAGCGCGTCGACCCACTGCGCCGCCAGACCGGCCTGCCCCGAGCCGAGGTCATCGACCGCATGCTCGCCTCCTTCCGCGCCCGTTACGGCCTCGCCGAGGGGCACGTCACCGACGAGGAGATGGCACGCGCCGAGGAACTGGCCCATGCGAAGTACGGCAACGAGGAGTGGACAGCGCGGGTGCCGTAACAACGGACAACCGTCGGACCTGTTCGCCGACAACTCTTGCATGTTCTATGTCATGGAGCATAAGTTACCCACACGTAAGGGAGGTGGTGGGTGGCATGGTCCGGCGCAAGAGCGACAGTCGCGAGCGGATGGTGCTGAGCGCCGCGGCGCTGCTGCGTGAGTACGGTGCGAGTGCCACGAGCATCGACCGGGTGCTCGCGCACAGCGGAGCCCCGCGTGGGTCGGTCTACCACCATTTCCCGGGCGGGCGGGCGCAGTTGATCGATGAGGCGGTGGCCCTCGCCGGTGACTTCATCGCCGGGCTGATCGAGACCGGCGTGCGGGCCGATGACCCGCTGGTGGCGGTCGACGCGTTCTTCACGCTGTGGCGCGGACGGCTCGTCGAAAACGACTTCCGGACCGGCTGCCCCATCGTGGCCGTGGCCGTCGAGACCAACGACGACGCCCCGCAGCTCGCCCGCTCCGCGGCCGCGGCGTTCACCCGCTGGCAGGAGGCGCTGGCCGCCTTGTTCGTCCGGCACGGTCTGTCGGAGGAGCGGGGAAGGCGGCTGGCCGCGTTCGTCATCGCGGCGGTCGAGGGCGCCGTCATCATGTGCCGGGCCGAGCGGAGCACCGCCCCGCTGGAGGCGGCCGCCGCCGAGATCCATGACCTTCTGGCCCACGCTCTGCGTACCGCCGCCTCGGTGGCGGATCCCGAGGGGGACCGCGACGCGCCACCACCGTGAAGCCCACGGTGAACCACCGCCGTGCTCCGCGGACCGCCGGATGAGTGGCGCGCGGGCCCGTCGGCCGACTCAGCCCTGTGTGAAGGAGCAGCCATGCCCACGCTGGACCGCCAGGACAATGTCTTCGTGCTCGATCTCGGGGACGGCGAGAACCGCTTCCACCCCGACTGGCTCGCCGCCGTCAACAGCGCCCTGGACGAGGTGGAGAAGGCCGAAGGGGCGCGTGCCCTGGTGACGGCCGCCACCGGCAAGTTCTACTCCAACGGCCTGGACCTGGAATGGCTGTTGGCACACGCCGACCAGCACCAGGACTATGTCGCCTCCGTCCACGGACTCCTGGCCCGGATGCTGTCGCTGCCGCTCGTGACCGTGGCCGCGCTGCAAGGGCACACCTTCGCGGCGGGCGCGATGTTCTCCCTGGCCCATGACGTCCGGGTGATGCGCGCAGACCGTGGCTTCTGGTGTCTGCCCGAGGCGGACATCAACATCCCCTTCACCCCGGGCATGTCCGCTCTCATCCAGGGCCGGCTGAGCCCGCGCACCGCCCACGAGGCCATGGTCACCGCTCGTCGTTACGGCGGCCACGACGCGCTCGCCGCCGGGATCGTCGACCACGCGGTGGCGGAGGACTCCGTCCGCTCGACCGCCGTCGAGCTCGCGGCGGCGCAGGTGGGCAAGGCCGGTGACACCCTCGGCACCATCAAGAGCCGGATGTACGCCCCCGCACTGGCCGCCCTGCGCGCGAAGGACAACCCCCTCGGCTGACAGCCCCCACCACGACCGCAAGGAACCGCCTGTGACCACCACCGACCTCACCACCCTCTCCGGCCTCGACCTCATGCGATGGGTGCAGTCCGAGCGCCCCGCCGACATCCCCTCCATCGGACGGCTCCTCGGCATGCGCTTCGACGAGGTGGACGCCGGACGCGTCGTCGTCTCCCTCGACACCTGCCCCGACTTCGCCAATCCCCTCGGCATCGTCCACGGTGGTATCGCCGCCACCCTGCTCGACTCGGCCATGGGCTGCGCCGTTCACACCACTCTCCCGGCCGGGGTGGGCTACACCACTCTGGAGCTCAAGGTGAACTACATCCGCGCGGCCCGCACCGACGGGCAGACCCTCATCGCCGAAGGCACCGTCCTCCACGCCGGTCGCCGCACCGCCACCGCCGAGGGCAAGGTGCTGGACGAACAGGGGAAGTTGATCGCCCACGCGACCACCACCTGCATGATTCTTCACGCGGACGGCTGACCCACCCCGCCCGTGCCCCGGCCGACACCTCGCCCAAGTCCCTGGCGGACGGCTCCCGGCCCCCGCGTAGCCTGATCCCGTCGCGGGCCGGGCCGAGTGGGGGAAGTGGCACATGAAGCTGATCGCCGTGGGGGACGTGGTGGTCGCCCGGAGACCGGGGGAAGGACCGTCCCGGCTGCGTCTCCATCCGGTCGAGCTCACCGCCGACGGCGAGCCGGTGATTCCCCCGGCCTCGACGGCGCGGCGGATCCTGCGGCAGGTCGAAGAGCTCTCCCCGGGGCTGGCCCCCACGACGAGGGTCGACGGGGACGGCCGCGTCCGTTTCTGACCAGGCCGGTGCCGGGATGACGGTGGCTACGGGACGGGTCCCCAGCGGGACAGCCCGACAGCGAACGGCTGTCGCAGTCCGCCATCTTCACGTGGGGCTCGTTCCTCGACCTGCTCTGACCGGCCACCGCGCGGTGGCGCCGGGGCCGTCCGGTGGCCCCGGCGCCGCCACGGGGGTCAGTTGCCGTAGACGCGCTCGGGGTGGACGAAGACCGCGGCACGGCGCTGCTCGGCCATGACGCGGTCGTAGGCCGCCCAGTCGTCGTGGGTGCCGCCCGCGGCGGTGAAGATCTCGCGCAGCAACAGCCGCAGACGCTCCGGGTCGATCCCGGGGAACGGGTCGTCGGGCCCGGCGATCTCGGTGCGGCCCTCGACCGCGGCCCAGTTCCATCCGGCGCGGAAGACCACGGTGGCCCGCGGACGCGCCCGCAGATGGGCGAGTTTGGCGGGGCCGTAGGTGACGAACGCGACCACCTGGTCACCGGAGACCGGATGGCCGACGATCCCGGCGTTGACCACGGATGCCTGGACCGTGCTGTCGGCACGTGTCGTCGACACGACCGCCAAGTGGTGGTCGGCCGCGGCGATGCGGTCCACTTCCTGAAGATCCGTCATCGGATGCCTTTCTGGGCGGACCGGTTCCTCCACCATGGCTCCCCCGGCCCGTACCCGCACCCCGACGCGTCCATGCCGGTGAGTCCCGGGCGGGGGCCCGGGGGTGTAGCGGGCTCCACCGTCGAAGGGGCGGCTCGCTCTCCCGCGTGGGCCCGGCCCGTCTTCTAGCCTCGTCGCTATGGGTAGGCGAATGCGGCACGCGGCGCGGGCCACGGCCCGGCTGGCCCGGCGGGTGGAGGAGCTGGTGGAGACCCGGGCGGGCGCCGTCGCCGCACACGGCGCCGAACTGCGGCGTATCGAGCGGGAGTTGCACGACGGCACCCAGGCGCGGCTGGTCTCCCTGTCCCTGCGGATCGGGCTGGCCAAGCGGGCGTACGACCGGGATCCGACGGCGGCGCGCAGGATGCTGGAGGACGCGCAGGACCTGGCCGACGAGGCGCTGGCGGAGCTGCGCCATATGGTGCGCGGCATGCATCCGCCGATCCTCACCGACCGTGGCCTGGCCGGGGCGGTACGGGCGCTCGCCGCGAGCAGCGGGCTCGACGTCACCGTGCGGGTGGACGGTCTGGAGGACGGGGCGCGGGCGCCGGCGGCGGTCGAGGCGGCCGCGTACTTCGTGGTGGCGGAGGCGCTGGCGAACGTGGCCGGGCACAGCGGCTCCGACCGGGCCGAGGCCCGGCTGGCCCGTACCCCGAGCGGATTGTGTGTCTCGGTGCGTGACGAGGGGCGAGGCGGTGCCGAGGCCGCCACCGGCGGTTCCGGTGCGCACGGATCCGGCGCCGGGGAGGGGGAGACGGGTGGTCCCGGACACGGCCTCGGGTTGCTCGGGATACGCCGCCGCGTCGCCGCGCTCGATGGAACGGTGACGGTGACCAGCCCGCGCGGCGGGCCGACCGTCATCGCGGTGGCGCTGCCCTGCCGGTGGCGATCGCCGGGAGCGCATGTGGCCACCGCCACTACGACCGGCCGGACGCCTCGATCAGGTCCCGCAGCTGGGAGCGGGCGGTGACGCCGAGCTTGGGGAAGCTGCGGTAGAGGTGCGAGCCGACGGTGCGCGGAGAGAGGAAGAGCCGTTCGCCGATCTCGCGGTTGCTCAGCCCCTGCGCGGCCAGGCGGATGATGTGCTGCTGCTGCGGGGACAGCGAGGTGAGGGCGTCGGGGCCGACGGGGGCGGATTCGACACCGGCGGCGCGCAGTTCGGCCTGGGTGCGGTCGATCCAGGAGGGGGCACCGAGGCGCCGGAAGGTTTCCAGCGCGGTGTTCAGCTGGTGGCGCGCCTCGGTGATGCGGTGGCGGCGGCGCAGCCATTCGGCGTGGTCCAGCAGGATCTGCGCGCGTTCGAAGGGCCATTGGCCGCCCGCCGGTTCGGCGAGGGCAGCGGTGAAGTGCGGTTCGGCCCGGGACGGTTCGAGCAGTGCGCGGGCGCGGTGGATCAGGATGCGCATCCGGGGCGAGGGGTCCTCGGCGAGCCGCTCGGCAGTGCGCTCCACGATGGCGGCGGCCTCGGCGCCGTGGCCGGTGCGGACGGCCGCGGCGGCCAGCTCGGCGACCCCGGGGTAGGAGCACGCGTAGTGGACGGGGTCGCCGTCGGCGGTGAACAGCAGGCGGAACTGCTCGTACGCGCCGACATGGTCGCCGTCGGCCACCGCGGCCATGCCCAGCGCCCACCGGGCCCGGACGGCGACCGCGCGGCTGCGGTGCGGGTCGACGAGGGACAGCGCGGCCGAGCCCGCGGTGCGGGCCTCGTCGGTCCGTCCGGTCAGCGCGAGCGCGGCGGCCTCGAGCGACCGTGCGGCGGCGTCGAGGTGCGGCAGTCCGGCGCCCGCGGAGTTGGTGTTCACGGCGGCGGTACGGGCCTGTGCCCACCGGCCGTGATCCAGGTACGACCACCCGGCCGAGCAGCCGAGACCGATGGGCAGGGAGCCGCCCAGCCGCCAGCGGTGGAGGGCGTCGTCGAAGATCCGTACCGCGAGTGCGGTCTCGTCGAGCAGCCAGGCCATGGCGCCGAGCGAGATGAGCCGGGCGGGGTCGCCGTCCGCCCGTTCGACGAGCGTCGGGATCGCCGCCACCCGCTGGGACCGGTGCGCGGTGGGGTCGGTCACCGCGAGCGTCCAGGGGTCGTCGTGTGCCCGGGCCCGTACGGCGAGGCGGTATTCCTCGTCGCCCGAGTAGAAGCCCGCCACCGACGCCGAGGAGAGAGCGACCCGGCGCAGCCTGGGGTCCTCCGCCGCCCGCAGCAGCAAGGACATCGCGGTGTCGTGCTCGGTGCTCAGCGTGAGCACCTGGCCCACGCGCAGCGATGCCTCGGCCGACAGCTCCGGGTCGTCGGTGAGCGCGGCGGCCTGCGCGGCGAGCCGGCGCACCCAGTGCGGCTGTCCGGTGGACACCGCGGCGCCCGCCGCTGCCACCAGGCGGCGGGCGCGGTCGCGCCGCCCGGGGCTCAGCTCGGCGGCCCGTTCCAGCGCGGTGGTGGCGGCGGTGTATCCGCCACGCTCCCGGGCCCTGGCCGCCGACTCCTCGAGCGCGGCGGCGATCTCCTCGTCCGGTCCTTCCGCCGCGGCGGCCAGATGCCAGGCGCGGCGGTCGGGCTCGGCGCCGAGCAGCGTGGCGAGGTCGCGGTGGGCCTGACGGCGGGCGGCCAGCGGTGCGGAGTGGTAAATGGCGGACCTGATCAGCGGATGCCGGAAGCGGGCCTGCCAGCCGTCGCGCCCGCCGCCGGTGATCCGCAGCAGTCCGGCGGCCTCGGCCGGGGCCAGCGCCTCGACCCGGCCCGCCACCGCCCGGTCGTCCGCCGCGACCAGGAGCAGTGCCTGCCGGGTGGCCTCGGGCAGGGCTTCGAGGTCGGCGGCGAAGACCCGCATCAGGCGGTCGGTGGGCGGCAGGAGCTCCCCGTCGGCGGAACCGGGCGAGTCGGCGCCACAGGCGCCGTTCGCCCGGGCGAGTTCGATCAGCGCGAGCGGATTTCCGGCGGCCTGGTCGAGGATGCGGAGGCGGCGGCTGCCGGTCGGCGGATACGGCTGCCGGTCCAGCAGGAGGCCCGCGGCGGTCGCGTCCAGCGGGTCGAGCGTGAGCAGGGGAAAGCCGGAGAACGGCGCCGTGGCCCCGCCCCGGGCGCCTTCCCCCGCCCTGTCCCTGGCTCCGGCCAGCACGGCGAGGGGTTCGTCGCCGATGCGCCGGGCGGCGAAGGCGAGCAGTTCCAGCGAGCCCGCGTCGATCCACTGAAGGTCGTCGGCGACCACGAGGACGGGCGACTGCCGGGCGAGGTCCGACAGCAGCGTGAGCAGCGCGACCCCGAGCAACAGCCGGTCGGGCGGGCCGCCGCGTCGGGTGTCGGCGCCGTCGGGTTCGGCCTCCCCGAGGTGGGCACCGTCGGGTTCGGCCTGCCCGAGATGGGCATCGTCGGGTTCGGCCTGCCCGAGATGGGCACCGTCGGGTTCGGTCTCCCCGAGGTGGGCGCCGCCGGGCTCGGCCTGCCCGGAACCACCGCCCCCGAAGTCGTCCCCCAGGCCCATGGCCCCCAGCAGCGCCGACCGCTGCCGCACCGGCAGCCGCGCGGTCTCCGCCAGCACCGGCCGCAGCAGCTGGTACAGCCCCGCGAACGTCAGGTTCGCCTCGCTCTCGCTGCCCGTCATCCGCAGCACCCGGCCCGGGTGGCGATCCGCCGCGAGGCCGAGCAGGGTGCTCTTGCCCGCGCCCGGTTCACCCGTGAGGATCAGCACACCGCTGGTCAGACCGAGTACGGCCGCGCTCTCACTCTCCCGTCCGACCATGGTCATCCTCTGACTCTAGCCCGTGGTGCAGTCATCTGACCGATACCGCCCGAGCCCGCGGACTCGCAGGCTGGAGGCATGGACACCATCACGCTTGGAAACGTCGAGATCACCCGGGTGGTAGAGGTGGCCCCGAGGGGTCTGCCACGCGGCTTCGTCTTTCCCGACGTGGCCCCGGAGCACTGGCGCGCGCACGAGAGCTGGCTGGCCCCCGAATTCCTGGATCCGGCCGCCGATGAGATCCGCACGATGATCCAGACCTGGCTGCTCCGCAGCGAGGGCCGGACGATCCTGATCGACACGGGCATCGGCAACGACCGGGAGCGGCCTGGCATGCCGCCCTTCCACCATCTGCATACGAACTACCTCGGGGAGCTGGCCGCGGCCGGGGTCCGCCCGGCAGATGTGGACCTGGTGATCTGCACCCATGTGCACGGGGACCACGTCGGCTGGAACACCTCATGGGCGGACGGCGAGTGGCGGCCCACCTTCCCCAACGCGCGGTATGTGATCCCCCGCATCGACTTCGACTACTGGAACCCGGAGAACGGTCACCGGACCCGCTCCGGCCCCCGGATGACGAATGTGTTCGAGGACAGCGTCGCCCCCGTCCACCGGGCCGGGCAGACCGTGCTGTGGGAGGTCGACCACTACGACGTCGACGGCCGGCTGCGCGTCGAGAGCGCCCCCGGCCACACCCCCGGCTCGTCGGTGGTGCGGCTGCGGTCGGGTACGGATCGGGCGGTCTTCGTGGGCGATCTGATGCACAGCCCGCTACAGATCGTGGAGCCGGACGTGTGCCCCTGCTTCGACGAGGACGAGCCCCGGGCGCGGATCTCCCGGCGCCGGGTGCTGGGCGAGGCCGCGGACGAGGGTGCACTGTTGTTCCCTGCGCACTTCCCCGGTGCAAGCGCGGCCGAAGTGCGGCGTGACGGCGAGCGGTTCGCGGTGAAGGAGTGGGCGGCATGGCGATGAGCGTGTTCCGGAACATCCCGTACGCGGCCGGGCCGACCGGCGCCGCGCGGTTCGCCGCGCCGACCCCGGTGGACGGCGTACCCGGCGCCGACGGGCCCGGGCCGACCGCTCCGGCACCTAAGCGGCGGTTCCCGGCGGATCTGAGCCCGCTGATGGGCCCGGGCTGGGTGCGTGGCGAGGACTATCTGACGCTCAACGTCTGGACGCCACGCGCCGATGGAGACGCCCCGGTGATGGTCTTCGTGCACGGCGGCGCGTTCCTCTCCGGCACCGGCCAGGCACCGGTGTACGACGGGACGTCCTTCGCCCGCGACGGCGTGGTCCTGGTCACCCTCAACTACCGCCTCGGCGCGCTGGGTTGGCTCGATCTGCCGGGCGCCCCGCGCAACCGGGGCCTGCTGGACGTGCTCGCGGCGCTGCGATGGGTGCGTGCCCACATCGCGGACTACGGCGGGGACCCGGACCGGGTCACGGTGTTCGGGCAGTCGGCGGGAGCGATGATCATCAGCGCGCTGCTGGTGACGCCCGAGGCCGCCGGGCTGTTCCGGGGCGCGATCAGCCAGAGCGGTGGGCTCCACGCCCTGACCGGCGCGGAGGCGGCGGAGACGACCCGGGCCCTGGCGGACCGGCTGGGCGTTCCGGCGACGGCCGAGGCGTTCGCCGACACATCCGACGAGCGCCTGGTGTCCGCGCTCGCCGAGGTGCCCGGGGTGGGGCCGAGGCTGTCGCCGCTCGGTGTGGTGCTCGACGGGCTCGACGACGCGCCACCGCCGCATCCGGTGGATCTGCTGGTGGGCACGAACACCCAGGAGTCGCTGCTCTACCAGCGGCCGGAACAGAGCGCGGCCATCGACGCGGTGTTCCGCGACGCCCGCGAGCGGCTGGTGTCCCGCTACGACAAGGCGTTCACCTACGACTTCGACTGGCGGGGCGGGGCGTTCGGCGCGTGCCACGCCGTGGAGCTCCCGTTCGTCTTCGACCGCACCGAACTGCCCGCGCTCCGTACGGCGAACGGACTGCTCGGACCGGACATCCCGCCTTCCTTGGCCGCGGAGATGCACGGCGCGTGGGTGCGCTTCGCCATGAGCGGGGATCCCGGCTGGTCGGGGACGCACCGGTTCCATTAGGGCGCACGGGGTGCGGCGGGGTGGCCGTGGTGGCGGATCGGTGTCCGCGCCGCGCGCGGGTCACGGCCGCCTCGTCGTGCCCCGGAACGGTCCTGGGTTCACCACTCGCGGTACTCCCGGCGGCCGTGGCGCGGGCCCGGGCGCCTCGTCCGGGCCCGAGCGGCCTCCGCCTCCGGTGGCCGAGGCCGGGCCCGAACAGGCTCCTCCGGTGGCCGAGGCCGGGCCCGAGCGGGCTCCTCCTCCGGTGGCCAAACCGGCCAGACCGGCCGGGGCGGTGGCGGCGGGGTCCCGCGCGCACCGGCCGCCTTCTTCTCGTTCCACTCCCCCTCGCCCAGGACGAGCAGCGGATCGAACATGATGATGGTCCCCGCGATCACCAGGAAGACCACCGGACCGATCAGCATGGGGAGGATGAGCGAAGCGGGCGCCTCACCGCCCACGGATGCGCTGAGCACATCGTCCAGCCGCACGCTGACCGCGGCCATGCCCGTGTAGTGCATCCCGGTCACGGCGACTCCCATCACCATGCTCGACACCAGGCTGGCGCGGAAGCCCTGGATGGTCACGGCGGCCCAGAGAGCGGCGGTCGCGGCCACGACCGCGATCAGGACGGAGAGCAGGACGGTCGGCACGGAGTACTCCAAGTGCCCCTGCATGCGCATCGCGGACATCCCGATGTAGTGCATGCCCGCGACGCCGAGTCCGGTGAACACACCGGCCGCGAGCAGCACCCCGGGGGAGGTGCCCCGGTAGCCGACCATGAAGGCGCCGATGCCGACGACGACGATCGCCACGACCAGGCTGAGAAGGGTGATCGGTATGTCGAAGCCGATCGGGGTCTCCTTCACATGGAACCCCATCATGGCGATGAAGTGCATCGTCCAGATGCCCGAGCCGATCGACGCGGATCCGAGCGCGAGCCAGCCCGCCTTCCAGGAGCGCTGGGTACGCACCGACCGGGCGGTGCAGCGTAAGCCGAGGGCTCCTCCCAGACAGGCCATGAGGTAGGCCGCGAGGGGGGTGGCGGCCCCGTAGTTGAACCCGTCGATCGTGCCGTACATGTACGCTCCACCCTTTTCGCCGCGGGGATCCTGTGCAGAAACGTTGGGTCACCGGCGAGGGTAGGGCGCGGTCGAGCACGCCACCCACACATTTGGTCACGCATCGATAAAGGTGTCTCACCGGGCGTGACGGGATGTCACGTGATTCACCTCATGTCCGTTTTCCCCTTTGCCGCAGGTGGGTGGGGTTGTGCCGGAGGCACGTGCCGTCGCGTCCGCTCATCGGCGGCGCGTGACGCCAGGAGTCAGCCGGGTCCATCGCCGGCGGCCGCGAGGAGTGGCACCACCAGATCGCTGATGGGGGTCGGGATGCCGTGGACCCGTCCGCGGCGCCGCACGACACCGTTGCGGGTGTTCCATTCGAGCGGCCGGTCGGCCTCGCGGTCGGCGAGGATGGAGGTGCCCATGTCGGCCGGGTAGGCCCGGAAGCTTTCAACGATCTCTCGCGGGACCTCGTCGCCCAGTGCCGCGCCCTCGGCTCGGGCGACCTCAAGGCACTCCCGTAGATAGGCCAGGGACAGCTCGGCGATGTCGGTCCTGGCAAACATGCCGGAGCGGCGGCCGGTGAGGACCATCAATCCGGCGACCGCGTTCTGCAACAGCTTGCGCCACGCCACGGACGTGAAGTCCGTGGCCAGGTCGACCGAACACCGGGTGCCGCGCAGCGCCTCGAGCACCACACGGGACGCCGGGGTGTCCGGCAGGGTGAGGCGCGCTTCGCCGCGCAACCACACCGAACCGTCGGACCGCGCCTGGGCGGGGAACCACACGACCGACGGGATGGCCCGGGCGCCGGAGAGGTGAGGCGCGACCATCGATTCCTGCTCGACGCCGTTCTGTAGAACACAGACCACGGTGTCCGCACCGCACAACGCCGTCAACCACGGTGCCGCCGCCTCGACCTGCGTCGACTTGACGGCGAGGAAGACCAGGTCGACCGCCCCGTCAGCCTGTGCCGGGTCGATCCGCACGGGCCCCGGCACGACGACGCGGCCTTCGCCCACGTGCAACTCGAGGCGTTCACGCGCTGTGCGGCCACAGATCCGCGGCGCACGGCCGGCCTCGTGCAGCGCCGCCGCCACGGTCGTGCCGATCGCCCCCGGGCCCACCACCGCGACGGTTAGTTCCATCGACATCGTCATCTCCCTTTTCACCGCGAGGGCCTGACCGCTTCCCGGGGAGCGGGCCCGGGTCGTCCGGTGAGTCGCCCGGATGGGACTTCACGGACGAGGAGTTCGCCGCGACCGCGCCCTCGCTCCATAACGCCGACTTCGTCGCCGTCGCCGTCGCCGTCCACTCCTACCAGCACCGGTTCCAACTCGCCGCAGGCGTGCCGGAATACCAAGCCGACGAGGACCGCATCGCGCCACTTCCACAGATCCAGGCCCCTACGATCGCTGTCAGCGCGCTTGACGACGGGCTCCGCGCGCCGAAACCGACCGCCGAACACGCCGCGCGCTTTCCCGACCTGATCGACGACGTACGCCTTCGCGTCGGCCACAACCCACCCCAGGAAGCACCCGGCGCATTCGCGGACGCGGTCGCCAGGATCCGCTTCCGGGTCGGCGCGTGATCATAGGCCTCGCCGGCCAGTGGACCGGGCGGTTCGCGGACGTCTTCTGGTTGGTTTCCGGAAAGAGCGATCAAAGGACTCCTGTGCTCGCGCGGATGGGCGGATGATGAGAGCGGCATGACGAAGGGGGACGTTTCATGCACGGCAGGGATCTCGCGGCATTACGTGACCGCGCCGAACGGGCCGCGGCCGACGCGCTGGCGTGGATCGTCCCGCCCCCACCGGAGGGCCCGGCGGCCGGCCCCGGTTCGAAGGGCCCCGGTTCGGACGGCTCGTCCGACGGCCCGGCGGCCACGCGAGCGCCCGACGGCACGCGAACGCCCGACGGCACTCGGTCGCCCGCCACCGCCGACCCCGCCCTGCTCGACCAACGCATCACCGAACTGGACGGCCTGGAAGCCGAGTTGGCGGCGGCTGTACCGGACGAGGACGCGCTGCTGTGCACCGTACGCGCCCGGCTCGGCGGCCTGTACGCCGAGCGCTACGGGCGCAATCCCACGGACGACGACCGGAGTAGGGGGCTGCGGGTGCTGCGGGCCGCCCGCGCCCCTGAGGCGCTGGACCCTCGGGACGAGCGGGCCTCCGCCTTCCACCTGGTGCGGTTGCTGCTGACGCCCGGCATGACGGCCGGATGGGACGGCACACTGTCCCGTCTCATGGAGTCCTTCGACATGGGGCGCCGAGTGGCGTTGGGTGACCCCGAACTCACCGCCGATCTGGCCGAGTTGCGCGGTCTGGTGGCCGACCTGGCGCCGACCCTGCCCGAAGACGCCGCCGAATCCCTGTTCTGGGCGGCCGACATCCTCGAACGGGTGCCCGCCGTCGTACGCTCCCGGGACCTCGAGCAGATGGCCGACCTGGCCGCCCGGATGGCGCAGCGGCTGCCGGGCCGCAACTCCGAGCTGATGCGGGCCCTGAGCGGCCTGGCCACCGAATTCTCCGGATCCGGGCAGGCGGGCGAGGGCGATGAGGCCGAGGCCATGGCGGAGTCCTCCGAGGAGGAGACCGCCCTCACCTTCGCACAGGCCGCCCTCATGCTGGAGCTCGAAGTGCCCGGCACCATCCGGACCGAGGATCTGGAGGCCCTGGTCAATGAGGTGAGCAAGGGGCCGGCCGGTGAGGAGGCGGAGACCGCGATGCGCGCGGCGATGAGCCGCATGGCGCACGGCATGCGCACGGGGGACGCCGACCGGCTGGCCGAGGCGGCCGAGTTGATCGGCACGGCCGCCGGTGCGGGATCCGGCCGGGTGGACTGGATGGCCGGGGTCATATCGCCCGGGCTGCTGGCCGCGGCCAACATCCTGGGCGGCAACCTCACCGACCGCGACCAGGCGCGTGCCCGCCTCGACACGCTCTTCGGCCCCGCCTCCGCGGTGTTCGAATCCGCCCACGCGACCGGGCCCGGCGCGGAGGGGCTGCGGCTGTGCACCCGGTGCATGCACCTTCAGCTGCGGCTCAACGAGGCGCTGGACGAGCGGAACACCGAAACGCTGGAGAACCTGCTGGACGAGCTGCTCGACCTGCTGGAGGAGGCCGGCGAGAACAGCGAATGGCAGTTCCTGGTGCTCTTCCTGCTCGGCCAGGCTCAGTTGAGCCTGGCCACGCTGGACGGCGGGATCCCCGCGCTGCGGGCCGCTGTGGCCTACTTCGAGGAAGCGGCGAACCACCCGAGGCTCCCGACCTTCGCCCAGCCCCTCATGGACGCGCAGTGCGCGCCCCTGCTCGCCCTCTTCTCGATGATCGAACCGGATCCCGCGCGGGTCTCCGAGGCCGTGGCCAGGGCCCGCCGGGCCCTGGACGGCCCCGCCTCGACCCCCGACCAGCGGGTGTGGATCCGGCAGGGCATCGGGCTGGCGCTGCTCGCCGTCCACAGGTCGACCGGCGACCCCTCCGACTTGGAGGAGGCGCTCGGCGAGCTGGAACGGGCCAGGGGGGAACTCACCGAGCGCACCAGCCCGGACATCCGGCAGAAGCTGCTGTGGGAGCTGGCCGAGGCGTACCGGCTGCGCGCCGACCGGGAGCGCGATGACACAGGGGCGGCCGTCGCCACCGCGCATGCCTCGCTGTGGGTGCTGGCCGAGGACGTGCTGCTGCAACTCGGCGCCGAGCACGGCCTCGAGGTGGCGAGGGCGGGGGCCAGCCGTGGGCTGCTCGCCGCCCACTGGGCCGCCGTGGACGGCCGGATCGAGGAGGCCGTGACATCGCTGGAGAACGGGCGGGGCCTGGTGCTGCGCGCCGCGGCCGCGGCCGCCGGGGTCCCCGAGCAGCTGGCCGCCCGGGGCGAGGCGGAGCTGGCCGAGCAGTGGCGGACCGCCGTACGGGACCTCCCGCCCGAGGCCGCGCCGACCGGCGGCGGACTCACGCCCGGCACCGGCGGCGCACCCGGTATCGGAGGCGCACCCGGTATCGGAGGCGCACCCAGCATCGGAGGCACCCCGGAGGAGGTCCGGAACGCGCTCGCGCGGGTCATGCCGGCCGGGGCCGCCCCCGGCGTCGAGATCCCCAGCACGCTGCGCCGCCGCGCGCTGGACGTGCTGCGGCGGGACAGCGGCGAGGCGCCGCTGCGCGGACTGCTCGGCGCCCCCGCCATCGGGGAGTTGCGGGACGGGCTGCGCGCCACCGGCGCCGACGCCCTGGTGTATCTGGTGCCCGGGCAGGGCGCCGCCGATGGCGTGGCGGTCCTGGTGCGGAGCACCGGCGAGCCGACGGCGCTGCCCCTGCCGGGGCTCGGCACGCTCGGCCGCGAGCCACTGGAGCGCTATCTGGACGCGGGTGCGCGGCGGTCCGCCGTGTCCGAGCAGGGCATGGACGCCCACGCCGAGGCGCATCGCGACTGGGAGGCGGCACTGGAGGGGCTGTGCGACTGGGCGGGCCCGGCCGTCCTCGCCCCCGTCCTGGACGCGCTGGACGCCCGGGCTGCGGACGACGGGCGCGGGAAGGCGAAGGACGGGCAGGGGAAAGCGGAGGACGGACGGGGGGAGCGCGACGCACCGGTCAGGCTGGTCCTCGTGCCGTGCGGCAACCTCGGTGCCGTTCCGTGGCACGCCGCCCGCCTCCCCCGGCAACGGGCCGACGCGCGGCGTCCGTACGCGTACGTCTGCGAGGACACGGTCATCTCGTACGCCGCGTCCGGCGGTGAGTTCCTGCGGGCCGCCCGGCGCGGCCGGGTGCCCGCGAGCGAGCGCGCGGTGCTGGTGGCCGACCCCAGCGGGGATCTGACGTGGGCGCAGGACGAGGTGACGGCCCTGCGTACCGCGTACTACACCGAGGCCCTGCTCTACGGCTGGCACGAGGACGCGCCCGAGAACGCGCTGGGCACGCCCGATGACGTGCTCTCCCACCTCCCCGGAGGCCCGGCCGCGCCCGCCGCCTCGCTGCTGCATCTGGTGGTGCACGGCCTGGCCGGGCTGCGGCCCACCGACTCGGCCCTCCACCTGGCCGGCCCGGACACCGCGGACCCCCAGGGCCACGCGGACGCCCCGGACCCGGGCAGGCTGACGGTGACGCGCATCCTCGACGTACCCGCCGGGGAGCCGGCCGCCACCGGGCCGCTGATCGTGCTCAGCGCCTGTGAGACGGACCTCAGCAGCCGTGACCACGACGAGGCGCTGACCCCGACCACCGCACTGCTGGCGCGCGGCGCCACGGATGTGGTCGGTTCGCGGTGGAAGGTCTCGGACAGCGCCTCGGCCGCGCTGATGGTGGTCTTCCACCACCAGCTGACCGTCGCCGGGCTGGCTCCGCCGGACGCCCTGCGCGCCGCCCAGCTGTGGATGCTCGACCACGACCGCCATCCCGTCCCCGGGCTGACCGGGCTCCTGCTGGCCGAGACGCAGAGCGACGCGGGGAGTCTGGCCCGGGCCGTCTCCTGGGCCGGATTCATCCACCAGGGCAACCCCGCTCCCCACGCACCCGTGGAAGGACGACAGCCATGACCACCGACGATCTCCTGGAGCTGCTGCGCCGGCATCTGCCGGAGATCCGCGCCTCGCTCACCGCCGCGCAGTTCAGCGGCTTCCAGGACAGTGTGCTGCGGCTGCGGGCCGCCGGAGACGACACCAGGGCCGTGCGCGGCGCGGTGCGGCAGGTGCGACTGGCGCTGCTGCCCCTCCCCCGGGAGATGGAACTGCGCAGAAAGCTGGACCAGTTCCGGTCCGGGGGCGCCGCGCCCTCCGCCGTCCTGCCGGACACCGACCGGCTGGCCGAGCTGATCCGGCTGCTGGACTCCGTGGACTGGCCGACCCTGGACCCCGAGAGCGCCGAGATCGCCCGGGCCGTACGGCAGCGGCTGCTGACCGCCCCCGCGCGGGGCCCGGAGCAGCTCACCGGTACGGCCGCCGAGGATCCCGCCGGGGCCGGGCTGATCCGGCTGTCCGATCCCGAACGCGGCGACCGCTACCCGGACTTCCAGTTCGACCCGGACACCGGTGAGCCACGGCCGGTGGTGCAGCGGATCAACAGGATGCTGCTGTCGGACCAGGACCCGTGGGGCGCCGCCGACTGGTGGCTCGGTGGCAACACCTGGCTGCGTGACACGCCCGCCGCCCTGGTGGGGCGGGTGCCGGACGCACGGCTGACCGAGGCCGCCGCCGCGCTGATCGGAGACGGCGGATGGTGAGGCAGGCGCCCCCCGAGGGCGCGCGGATGAGCCCGAACCTGTTCGTCCTGAGCGCGGGCACCGAACTGTGGAGGTGTCATGACACGGCCTACGCCTGCACCGAGTTCAACCCGAAGCCCGCGCACTCCTTCTTCGGCGGCAACCGCTTCGACGCCACCACCGAGGACCGGTATCCATATCTCTACGCGGCGGTGGCTCCGACCACCACCCTCGCCGAGGTGATGCTGCGGGACATGGAGTTCACCGGGCCGGAGGGGCGGCGACAGGTGCCGTGGGCGCTGGCGGCCACCCGCTCGCTGTCCAAGGTGCGGGTGACCGAGGACCTGGTCCTGGTGCGGCTGATCGAGGAGGAGGACCTGGCCGCGGTGTTCCAGACCTCCTGGCTGCTGGAGACGGACGAGTACGCGCAGACCCGCGCCTGGGCGCGGGAGATCCGGCGTCAGGTGCCGGACGCGCAGGGGCTGGTGTGGCAGTCGCGGCGGCACCGTCCGCACCCCGCCCTGGTGCTGTTCGGCGACCGCTGCGGGGAGGAGCCGCTGAAGGCGGTGCCCGGCCAGGCCCACAACCTGGGCACGTTCGAGGGGGCGGGCGAGGCCAACCAGCTGCTGGCACCGCTGCGGGCGGTCATCATTCCGCCCGGTATGCGGGCATGAGCGCGCGGGGCGGCACGGGGGTCCGTCCCGCGACCCGCCCGGCACCGGCTCAGCCGGTGCCGGGCTCCGGTCCGTACAGCCGTACGGCGAAGCTGACCCGCAGCCCGAGCCGCAGTTGGTCGCCGTCGCGGACGGGGGTGCGCACACCCGCCGCGATCCGGGCGCCGTTCACATACGTACCGTTGCGGCTGCCCGCCTCGGGCTCCTCGACCCAGGCGGTGCCATCCGGCTCCATCGTGATCGAGGCATGACGGCGGGAGACCTTGTTCCAGCCCGCGAACGCGGCGGCGGTCCGCGGCGCCCAGTCCGGGTGGCGGCCCAGGCGCAGCGGAGGTCCCGGGCCGTGGCGGAGCTCCAGACAGGGGTCGGTGCAGACCAGCAGCGCATGGGTGCGCGCACGGCCGCAGGACGCGCAGTGGGTGTCCCGGGGGGCCACCGGCGCACGGCAGTTCCAGCAGGGCGCGGACACCTCGACCCCGGCCGGGGGCGGCGCGGGCCGGGGTTCGGGCGGGGGCTCGGGCTGGGGTTCGGGCTGGGGTTCGGGCGGGGGCTCGGGCTGGGGTTCGGGCGGGGGCCGCTCCTCCGGAGCCGCCGCGGCCGCCTTCCCCGCCGCGTCCGCTTCCGCCGGTCCCGCCGGACCCGCCGGACCCGCCGGTGCTTCCTCCTCCTCGTCGTCCGGCTCGCGCCACCACCCCGCCGGAGCGGCCCCAGCGCTCATCGGCCGGGGCCGGGGCCCGCGGCCCCGGTGCGTACCACCCGCAGGTCCAGGGCCACCGTCCCGTCCGTGGCGGGCCGTACACCGGTGACGGTGACGGCCGTGCCCGACAGTTGCTCCTGGTCGAACAGCGCCCGTGCCAGCGGGTTGATCAGATGTGTCTCCAGCAGCATGCCGATGCCCCGGCCGCCGTTGTCGACATCCGCCGTGCAGTAGGTGGACAGCGCCTGATGCGCCTCGTCGGAGAGGCGCAGATGCACCCCCTGATCCTCGCGCAGCACCCGCTGGATGTTGCCCACCTGGGAGTCGAAGATCTCGGCGGCCACCTTGGCGTCGATGTAGTCGAAGACCACCACATTGCCGCCGAACCGGTTCATCAGCTCCGGCCGGCCGATCCCCTCCACGAAGTGTTCCTTCACATTGGCCAGGATGATCTCCTCGAGCTGGTGGTACGGCATACCGGGCTCCGCCACCCGCCCTTCGCGCCCGCCCTCGCCGGTCCGTTTCCTGACCCCGAGGTTGGAGGTGAAGATCAGCACGCATTCGCTGAAGTACGTGGTGACCCCCTGCCCGTCGGTGAGCCGACCGTCCTCGAGCACCTGGAGGAACTTGTCCAGCACCCCCTTGTCGGCCTTGTCGATCTCGTCGAACAGCACCACCCGGAAGGGGTCGTTGCGCACCGCCGTGGTCAGCTCGCCACCCGCCTCGTAGCCCACGTATCCCGGCGGTGCGCCGAGCAGCCGGTCCACCGAGTGCGGTGCGGAGAACTCGCTCATGTCGAAGCGCAGACAGGCGTCCTCGGTGCCGAACAGCAGCTTGGCCACCGACTTGGCCAGCTCGGTCTTGCCGGTACCGGTCGGCCCGGCGAAGAACAGCACACCGCGCGGCCGGCTGCCGGGGTGGGACGCCTGGGCGCCGGACAGGCCCAGTGCGGCGCGCTTGAGGATGTCGAGGGTCTTGCCGACCGCCTTCTCCTGGCCCTTCACCCGCGCCCGCAGATCCGCCTCGCCCTTCTTGATCTGCGCGCGGATGTAGTCCGCCTGCCACGGGTTGTCCTTGACACCGAGCTGGTAGACCCGGACCGCGTCCCGCATCTCGGCGAACGACATCCCGCGGTCGAGGGCCATCCGGGCGCTCTCCCGCATCGCGCGCAGGGTCAGCCCGGCGGTGGCGCGGGCGAAGGTGTCGAGGTCGTGCTCGTCCGGCCGCCGTTGCTTGTCGAACCGCACCGGCCCGTCGTCCCCGTGGTCCTCGGGCGCGGACGCGGCGGTGTGCTCCTCGGCCAGCAGCTCGGCCATGCGCCGTCTGCTGCCCAGGTCGGGCAGCGGGATGCCGATGGTGCGGACCCGCTCGCTGCCCGCCACCAGCCAGGTGGGCAGGTCGCGCTCCCCGTCGGCGAGCCAGATCACGGGGTTGAACAGCCGCCTCCCACTGCCCGGGGAGGAGATCGGCCGCGCATCCTCTGCCAGCTTCAGGCAGTTGAGGAAGAAGTCCCGCTCCGCGTCGCTGAGCCGGGTGACATCGGTGGGGATGCGCGCGGCGTAGTCGATCAACAGCACTACCCGGTAGGGCTGTTGGCGCTGTGCGGTGTCCGGACGGGGCCGTCCGTCCGGTGTCTTCGGCTGCCGCCCCTGCTGCTTCCAGCCGCTGACGATGTCCCCCAGGGTCCGCTCCGCGTCGGCCAGGTGGACGGGGGTGTCGGCGCGCCGGGCGCGGCCGGGTCTGGTGGCGTCCCGTCCGTGCAGCAGCTCGCGGACCTCCTTGGCGGCGGGGCCCGCGACCACGGTGAAGCCGTCGGCGATGTCGAAGCGGATCAGCGCCTCGTACCCCTCCTGCCACAGGGCGTTCCACAGCACCTCGGTGAGGGTGTGGTGGGCGTCGTACGTCCGCTCGGGGCCGCCCTCGTCGGGGTCCTTGTCGTGGCGGACGAGGTGGATGTCCCGGATGCTGCCGTGCAGGACGTACTGGGAGTGGACGCTGAGCGTGCCGACCAGCTCCTCGGCGAAGGCCGGGAGGCTGCGGTCCGCGCGGCCCGGGGACGTGGGGCCCGGCGACGTGGCTGCCTCGGTCATGACTGCGTCTCCTGGTCACGGTGGCGGACCTTGGGCCCGGTACGGTGGTCATGGGCGGGGCGGGCCGCCGTGCGCGGGACCGGCCGCGCGGGCGGCTCGTCGAACTCGAACGGCACGCTGAGCCCGGCCCGTTCGGCCAGCTTCCGCAGCTCCCGCAGATGGTCGGGGGCCTCCACGCACCGCTGCCAGTCGAGGTCCAGATCGTCGTCGGTCTCCTCGGCGGGGTCGCGCTCGCGGTGCATGGTGGAGACCCGGGCGGTGCCCTCGGCGTCCACGCTGATGCGCAGCCAGTGGTCGTCCCCCCAGCCCGGCGGGGTCCAGTCGATGAACTGCACCGCTCCGGAGGTGGCGTATCCGGCCGTCTCGGGCTCCGAGCGCTGGACCGCCGCGCGGATCACCTCCGCGGCGTAGATCCGCTGGTACGCGTCGACGCGCTCCCCGACGCGGGCCGCGACGCGGGCGCGCTCGGCCTCCTCCAGCGTCCCGCCCTGGTGCAGAAACCGCTCCAGGACGGCGATCTCCGCCCCGGCGTCGGGCAGCGGAACGGGGGTGCCCGGGTGGTCGGCGCGGAGGAAGGCGAGCTGCTGGGCGGCCCACTCCTCGGTCTCCTGCCGCCGCTCGGCGTCACGCGAGACCCGCTCGGCGAAGCGGGCGGCCTCCCGCAGATGGCGCTTGGCCGCGGCGGGCCGCTGGGCGGCCACTTCCGCGGCGACGGTGACCTTCTCCTCCACCAGCCGGTAGTCGGCCACCGCCACGTTCCGCGGGAGCGTGGCCAACAGGTCCGCGCCCAGCCGCAGCACCTCCTCCTCGCTCGGGGCCGCGGTGGCGGCGGGCGGCGGCTGTGGCAGCGCATCGCGCGCCTCGGCCTCGGTGGCGGCCTCCTCGTACGCCTCCAGGGCCTTGACGCGACGGGCGCGCAGGGTGGCGTGCCAGCCGGAGTCCGCGGGGTGCGCTCCGGCCACCGGGCGGGCGGCGGCCTCCATGGTGGCGCGTGCGTACGCGGCCTCCGCGTGGCGCAGCCGGCGGTCGGTGTCGGCCAGCCGTCGCCACACCTCGTCCAGGCTCATACCGGTCAGGGACAGCGGCGGCGGCAGGTCGGGCGGCTCCGGCGGCCCGTCGGGTCCGGCTGCCGCGGCGGCCCGCCGGATGCGCGCGCGCAGTGTGTCGAGGCGCGCGTTGGCCCGGACGGCGGCGAACGCGGCGTCCCGCCAGCACTCGGCGGCCTGCCGGGCGTCCAACTGCCGCTGCCGCAGCTCGGCCTGGTACTCGGCGGCGCGGATGGCGGCGGCCGCGAGCACCTGTGCCCCGGCCATGGTGGCGCGGCCGACGAGCAGCGCCCCGCTGAGCGAGCCGAGGCCGATCAGGGCGGGCACCATCAGGTCGTGCAGCTGGTCCATGGCGGCGTGCAGCGCATGGCCCCCGACGTTCTGCACGGCGTCGCCGATGTGCTGTCCGACGCCGGTGCCGATGTGGTCCGACAGACCGGTGCCCTGGACCGTCTGGTGCGGCACCCCGGTGTTCTGGACGGTGTCCTGGACCGTGTTCTGAAACGTGTGCTGGACGGTCTCGGCAGCCGGAGGCTGGGGGAAGTACACATCCGGCATCACATCGCCGATGCTGGGGATCGCCTGGCCTGAACTCATGTGACACTCCCTGACGTGGGCGGGGCCGCCGCCCTCGGTCGGCCGGGGCGGACCCGGTCGTCCCGGCCGCGCAGCTCCGCCACATAGCGGCGCCAGCACCGCGTCCGGTGCCAGGTCCACCAGAGAAGAACGGCCACCGTGGCGATCGGCCACACCCAGGGGGCGTAGGCCACGGCGGCCCACAACAGGGCGATGGCCGGGATGATCAGCAGGCCCTGGACGGGGAAGCGCGAGCCGGGGCGGCGGATGAACCGGGCCACGGGCGACCCACGGTCGATCAGCAGCCCGGCCAGCGAACGGTCCGGGTGGTAGCCGGGGCTGCCGATGCGATACGCCGTCCACAGCTCCAGCGCCAGCACGGCGGCGGCCGCCGGGACGACCAGCATCCACGCCGTCAGCACCGCCCGCTGAGCGGGCCATCCCACCAGGTCCCCCAGGCCGATCGCGAAGATCCACGGGAGGACGAGGCCGACGGCTCCGCCGAGGGCCCAGCCGAGCGTGGGCAGCATGTCCTGTCTGCGCACCCACAGCATGGCCACGTCCAAGTCGCGCTGCTGGCGGAGCAGGGCCCGCTCCTCGTTCACCCGGCCCTGCGCCTCGGTGGCCTCCTGCTCGGCGAAACCGGCCAGCCACTCGGCCAGTTGCATCCGCACCAGGTCGTCGGGGTCGCGCAGCAGCCTGCCGTACCAGGCCACCGGCTGTGGGAACGCCGCCTGGATCCGGGCGGTCCGTTCCTGGAGCCTGCGCCGGTGCGCGGTGGGGGCCGCGGCGAGCGAGAGGAGGGCCGCGAGCCGGGAGCGGTCGAGCCGGGTGGCGGCGCGCACCTCGGCTCGGCGGTCGCGCAGCCAGGGCGACGCGTGCAGCGCCTCGTCCACGGTGTGCTGCCAGCGGGAGCGGGCCGTCAGCCAGCGCTGCTGTACCTCGGCGAGCCCTTCGCCGCCGGGCCGCGAGTCCAGCAGCGGCAGGATGGTGTGGTCCCGCAGGTCCGCCACGACGGAGAGGGCGAACTCATCGCCGCGCCCGGCCTCCCGCAGCAGATCGCCGAGCCCCGCGTGGTCCAGCGGCACCCCGCGGTAGGAGGCGTCGAGGGTGGGGCCGAGCCAGGAGATCAGCCGCACCATCGTGACCGGCTTGGGCTCACGCGGCGGCGTGGCGGGGTGGTGCGGCTCCAGGAGGCCGAGCAGCGCCGTCAGCTCCTCGGCGTCGCGGCCCGGCACACCCTCGAACTGCCGTAGCCAGCGGGTGAATTCGCCACGGCCGCGCCGCCGGGAGAGGAGCTGCCGGGCGGGCCGCCAGTTCTCGCTGAACGCCCTGGCCAGCTGCTTCGGCCGGGTGTACCGCTCGTCGAGGAAGGCGAACGGCTCGATGTCCGGGTCGTCCGCCGGGTCCGAGGCGCCGGGGGCCGCGCCCGTCTCCCAGGGGGCGACCGGTGGCGAACCGCCCACCAGCCACTGCGCCACCTCGTCGGTGCCCCAGCGGTGGTCGGGGTCGCGGGTGAGCAGCCCCCGGCACAGCAGCCGCAGCCGGTGGTCGGTGACCAGGGACAGATCCGGGGCGCGGGAGCTGATCTCCTCGCGGACGAAGTCGTTGTCGGTGAACCGGATGGGGTGGCGTCCGCCGGCCATCTCGGCGACGATCATGCCGAGCGACCACCAGTCGGCGGGCGGATGGATCAACTGGTGGCGCAGCGACGCCTGCGGGGACATGTAGAGGGCGGTGCCGACCCAGCGCTCGTCCCGGGTGTAGCGCTCGGCGGGTTCATGGGCGGAGACGGCGAAGTCCACGAGGACGAGGTCCGGGGCGGCCGGGTCGAGGCTGCCGAGCACGATGTTGGCGGGGCTGAGGTCCCGGTGCACGATGTTCAGTTCGTGCAGGGTGGTGAGGGCCTCGTGCAACTGCCGTACGACGCTGTGGATGAGCACGGGGTCGGCCGGGCCCGGATTGTCGTTCAGATATCCGGCCAGGTCGGTCTCGCCGTAGGAGGGCGCCAGGTCGTACGGATGGCCGTCGGCCCCGGTGTCGCTGGTCTCGGTGAAGTGGGTGAGGTGGCGGCGCGGGCGGTCCCGCAGCAGCTCCCACACCCGGCGGTCCGGGGCGTGGCCGCGGTGGTACCACTTCAGGATGTGGCTGCCGCGGTCGTCCTCGACGCGGTAGACGGCCGCCTGGTGCGGATGGTCGGGGCGGCGCAGCACGGCCCTCAGGCGGAACCGGCCGCGCAGCGAGACGGGCAGCGCTCCGGTGTCCCCGCGCAGGTCGCGACCCCCGTCCGCGGCCTGCGCCGAGGTCGCCGAGGCCGCCGAGGCCGCCGAGGGGATCTCGTCCTCGGTGGGCCCGGCCGATGTGGCGGCCGCCGACGAGGGCGGCTCCTCGTGCTCGGTGGGCGGCGGCCCGGCGTCGTGCGCGCGCCGCCGCTCTTCGGGCTCCCCGGAGGCCCCGTACTCCTCGTCGTCCTCGTATTCCGTGGGGGGCGGCTGCTGGTGCGGCTGGGTCACAAAGGTCACCTCGTGAACGGGCGGGCGTTGTCGGATTCATGGCGGCGACGAGGGTGGCCGGGGGCCGCCGGGCCGTGGATCAAGAAAGCGGAACCCGGAAATCGGAAATCTGTTCCAGCACGGCGTGAATTACCGGCGGCACAATGCCCGGCAGCCCGGCAGGGAACGGCCGCCGGAGACCGATTTCTTCTTTCCCGGCCGGTCGCTAGCCTGGTGACCATGAGTCAGGAGCCATTTGAGTCAAATTTGCCCACATACGATCAACTCCTGGAAGAACTCAAAAGCATACGCAGACCCGGACTGCCAGATCTGCGCAACATCGATCGGCCGGCGCTGCGCGCCGCGGCCGTGGCGGGCGGCTTCTGCGATGGCTCCGACGACGCCCCGGCCGGTATCGAGGCGCTGCTCAAGGAGGCGGTACGGCGCCTCGGCGAGCGCGATCTGCTGGGCCGGGCCGCGGCCCACACCTTCGGACTGCTCCCCGACCGCCGGGGCGCGCCCGCCCATGACCGCCGTAAGACGGCCGCCGCCGTGTACGGAGTCACCTCCGAGCGGTTCCGCAAGCACCAGGAACCGCAGGTCCTCCAGCAGCTCGCCGAGGCCGTGCTGACCATCCTGCGCGAGCCGCCGGCCCTCTCCGGCGGACAGAGCCCGATGGGACTGGGCCCCGGGCCGGGCGCCGGGGCCCAGCGCCCCGGCGGACCGAGCGCGGCCGGGCAGAGCACTCTCGCGCGCGGCGGCCGGAGCGGCCCGGAGCCTCCGCTGCGGGTCGACAGCGTTCCGGTGGATGCCCAGAGCACGTTCACCCTCCATGTCTCGCCCATCGAACTGCTGCGGGACATCGAGGTGCTGGTCTCCTCGGAGAACGTCTACCTGGAGATGTCCAAGACCTTCCGCCCCACCGTCTCCGGCGCGCTGCGCCTGGCCGCCGCCGTACGCGACCCGGCCGGGGAGATCGTCGACGATGTGCTCGCCCGCGAACTGGCCGCGTGGCTGCGCACCCACGGCCGCCCGGGGCTGCCGATCCGACCGGGCACGGTGGTGCCCACCTCGCCGGGAGCGCTCGCCGCGCGCGGCGTCCGGCGGATCTTCCACGCCGCGGTGGCCACACCGCTGGACGACACGTACGAGGTCCGCCCGGAGAGCATCGCCCGCGCGGTCAGCGCGTGCTTCGCGCTCGCCCGGGCCGAGCGCGACCGCTATGAGCCCGCCCTGTCCTCCATCTGCTTTCCGCTGCTCGGCGCGGGCCGGGGCGGACTGGCACCGGCGGTCAGCGCGACCTGGCTGCGCTGGGCGATCCGCGATGAACTCGCCCGGGACGCCCGCTGGCGGGTGCACCTGGTGGTCCGCAGCCGGGAGATTGCCGAAGCCGTGGGCGCGCTGTGAGCACAGCGGCGGAGGCCACGGCGCCCCGGGCCACGGCGGCCGGTGCCACGACCGCCCCGGCGACAGCCACCCCAGCCACGGCCACCCGGCCCACCGCGGCCCTGGCCACAGCCGCCCGGTCCGCCGCGCCCCCGACCACAGCCGCCGGACCCGCCGCACACCGCGCCGACCGAGCGGCCGCGTGCCCTGTCGACCGACCGGCCGCACACCCTGCCGACCCACCGGCCACGCGCCGTACCAGCCGGGTCGGCGCCCCCGCTCAGGGGCGCCAGCTCGCAGCGGTGAGGGCGATTCCCGCCCGCCGCAACCGACGCTCCAGCGCGACCAGTTCGCCGCGCCGCGGCACTCCGTAGAGCCGCACATCGCCGTCCCCCTCGACCATCTGCAGACGCGGCCCGCTCTCCGTACGGGCCAGATGCTCCTGGTAACGCGCCCGCCCCCGCGCCGTACGCGGCCGCATGCGCTGGTTGGCCGAGCCGCGCCACACCAGGGCGGTGGGCTCGGCCACCCGGTAGCGCCCGGTCACCAGCACATCGGCGTGGCGGACGGCGGCGGAGCGCGCCGCGTCGGCTTCCACTTCCTCCTCCTCGTATCCCGTGTACAGGAGGATGTCGATCTCGCGGCCCGCCGCCGGGCCGCCCGGTGCCACCGCCTCCGCGCGGGCCCGCACCGCCCCGGCCAGCAGGGCCTCCAGGGCGCCGGGCTGGTCGAGCGGTTCGCCGCCGCTGACCGTCAGCCCGTCGGCGCCCCGGGCCAGCGCCTCGCGCCACAGCCCGAGCAGGGACGACACCGTACGGGAGGCGCCGCCCGACGGCTCCCAGGTGTGCCGGGACATACAGCCGGCGCACGCCAGCCCGCACCCCTGGGACCAGATGCCCAGGCGCCGCCCCGGACCCAGGGTCTCCACCGGAAAGTGCGTCTGGCTGACCCGGAGCGTGGGCTCCGCGCACCCTGGAACGTTCTCCACCGACCCATCTCCCATTCCCCCGAGGTCGTGTTCCGAGATTCATGATCAAAGAGGCGTGGCCCCGGAACCGTTCCAGTATGACCCGGCGTCAGGCATCGACGAGGGCGTTCTCCGGTCGACTTCCGGGCGTTTTCAGGATCGTGTCCTATGGGGAGCATTCCCGGGTACGACCTCATCGATACGGTCTGACAGGGAATCGAATCGACAACGACATCGCCATCGTCATCCACATCGACTGCGAGCCCTTTGCGGGAGAAAGCGGAATTCCACTGTCCGCAATGCGGCTGTCCGGAGCGGGCATTTCCGCACCGGGGAAATCGGGGGATCCATTTCCATGATCACAAGCGACAGTGTCAACGGGGTGGTGCGCCGGGGAAGGCTCGGCCGTACCGCCCGCTTCGCGGCCCGGTGGCGGGGCCGGCGCGACGGCGCCCGCGGCGTCCCCCGCGTCCCGCTCCCGGCGCCGCCCGAGGAGGAGCGGGGCAAGACGCCCCCGCCGCCCATCGAGCCACCGGCTCCCGAGCTGCTGATCACCCCGTATGTGATGGAGGTGCGCACCGGCGTCCGCCGGGCCACCGAGCAGATGCGCGCCGCTCTCATCGGGCGGGAGCACGCCCTGCTCAGCCGGTTGCGCGCGGAGTCGGTGCGCGTGGTCACCCAGTACGACGTCCGGGAGGACCCCCGGCCCGCGGCGCTCGCGCGGTACGGCCACTGGATGGGTCAGTGGCGCACCAGCGTGGACCGGTGCCGGTCGCATGCCCAGGCCGTCGTCGACCAGGCCAACCAGCGACTGGCCTGCTACTGGGACGCGGTGCGCGAGACCCACCCCCACCTCTCCCGCCTCCCCCGGCGTCCGCCCGGGGACTGGCTGCCCGGCCGGGTGGAGTTGGACGGGTCCTGGTACCGGCCCGACGTCTGGCTGCTGGCCGACGACGACAGCGCCCGCACGGCCACCTCCCGGGCGCTGCACATACTCGAACGGCAGAACACCGACCGCGTCGACGGGAGGACCTCGCGATGACCGTCCGAACCGTCCACAACCCCGCTCCGGTGGCGCCGGACGCCCGGCTGCGCCGGAACCGGCGGCGCGCGCTGACCGCCGCGCTGGCGCTCGCCCTGGCGGCGGGCGGCACGGCCTGCGGCTCCGACGAGCCGTCACGCTACTCCCGGACATGTGGCGTCGTGGTCGACGGCTCCGGCTCGGCGGCCGCCTCCCGGACCGGCTTCGACGCGGAGGCCAAGCTCAAGGCCACCCTCCAGAGGTTCCTGGCGGACAAGAAGTGCCGCAAGACGTCCTTCGCCCCGATCACCAAGGTGTCCGAGGCGTCCAAGTGCCAGGTCAGCCCGCTGGATCTGGATCCGAACACCTCGAAGACCGCCGACCGCGAGCGGACCCGCACCACCATGCGCGCGGTGGCCCTCTCCAACGCCCTGAAGCTGCTGCGCTGTGCCCAGAAGGAGGAGCCCGGCTCCGATGTGCTCGGGGGGCTTTCGCGCATCGGGCTGTCCAAGCCCTCCGGCGACGACGCGTCGTTCGACGTCCTGGTGGTGAGCGACTTCGACCAGGGCGACACCGACTTCCGGCTGGGGCGGCAGGACCTGTCCACCGCCGCGAGCCGCCGGACCGTCATCGACGGCTTCCTGAAGTCGCACGGCAGGCCGGAGCTGTCCGGCGCCGACATCTACCCGGTGGGCTACGGCATGAAGTACGGCACCGACACCTCCCGGTACGAGCAGTTCAACTCCTTCTGGACGGAGCTTCTGGAGGGGAGGGTGAAGGCACATGTCCACACCACCTACCGCCGGTGACGACGAGGCACCGCGGCGGCTGAGGCTGCGCCGCCGCAGGGCCGACGCGGACCGCGGGCGGCGCGGCGGGCGGACCGCCGCGCGGCGGTTCCCCGACGGGGCGCTGCCGCAGCCCGAGCCCGTCGCCTCGGATGTCATCCGGGCCGGTGACAGTGCCTGGCTGCTGGACCGGGCGCGCAAGCACGGCGCCTCGGCGGCCTCGCGCAAGGTCTTCGACCCCTGGGTGCTGGCCAGTCCCGACCGGGTGTCCTACTTCGCCGAGCTGGCCAGTCTGCGCAACAAGGTCAGACACCGGCTCGCCGAGGAGCAGGCCCGGGCCGAGGAGGACGGCGCGCTGGAGGCGAGCCGGGTGCGGGCGGCCGCCACCGCCGCCGGAGTCCGGCTGGAGCGCGCGGGCCGGCAGCGGGCCGCCCTGGAGCAGCAGCAGTCGGTGACCATCGACCAGCTGGACCGGCTGGCGCGGCGGGCCGACCGGTGGCAGACCTTCCGCGACACCGTACGGGGCGGTTTCGAGCGCCGGTGGCTGCGTGCCCGTCTGCCCGCCGACGCAGGCGACACCACCGGTCCCGAACGGCCGGGCGCCACGCGGCCCGAGGACGAGCCGGAGACCACCGGTGGCCACGCCCGCTGGCAGGCGGTGTCCGACCACGATCCGGTGGCGGAGGCGGACGCGGCCCAGCGTGCCCTGTCCACCAGGGCGGCGTGGGAGGGTGCGGCGGCGCGCCCCGGTATGCCGCGCTGGATGAAGTTCGGGGTGCTTGCCGCCCTGATCGTGGTCGAACTGCCCGTCTACTACTCGGTGTTCGAGAATCTGCACGGTGTCGGGCGGTTCGCCGATCTGCTCTCCTACAGCCTCATGGTGGCCGTGGCGGTGGCGATGATCCTCGCCCCGCATATCGCGGGCTGGATGCTGCGGCGGCGCTCGGCCACCGGCGCGGTCCGGCTGTCGTCCGTGCCCGCCCTCGCCCTGCTGGGCATATGGGCGTACGGCGCCTGGGCGTTGGGGGATCTGCGGGCCAAGGTGGCGTTCCGGGAGGAGCCTCCGCTCGATCTGCCGCCCGATGTGGCCGCGGATGTCGGGGACAGCGTGAGCAATCCCCCGAGCCTCATCGAGTCCCTGCACCTGGACCCGCACAGCGTGTCCTGGATGTTCATCGCGCTGCTGCTGCTCTCCGGTGGCATCGCCTTCCTGATCGGGCTGGGCGAGGAGCATCCGTATCTGGCGGCGTACCGGACCACGGCCGAGCGGCTGCGGGAGCTGGAGCGGGACATCGAGACGGATCTCGCCGGCTCCGAGCGCGCCAGGGAGGCCGAGGCCACCGTGGGCGCCCGCGCGGGCGCCCGCCGCGCGGCCCATGAGGAGCGGCTCTACGCGGTCGACGAGCTGTACGAGGCGGCGGCCCACGCCTACCTGGACGGCGTGGCCATGGAGTCCGGCGATCCCGCGGTCACGGAGGCCGCCATGCGGCTGTCCAGTCAGTGGCCGCTGCTGCCGCGCTGAGGGCGTGCGGCACGCCGAGAAGACATACGGAGACCCACGGGGGGTGGCGATGGAGCCCACGGCACCGTCGCAGTACGTGCTCATCACACAGTGTCTACAGAACGACTTCTTCCTCAATCTGGACTGCCAGTTGTCCCTGCCGGACAGCGCGGTCTCCAAGCTGCTGCTGGACAGCGAGAGCGGTGCGTCCCTCCGCACGGAGGGCCACCGCCGGGTTCTGTCCGAGGCGGAGCTGCTCCGTTCGCCACTGGCCCGCTTCCTCGACGCCACCGTGGGCTCCCGGATGCGCGGCCACGGGGACGGGGTCCTGCATCTGATCAACATCCGTGACTGGCATGTCCCGGGAGAGGCGTACGACCTGGAGCGCAGGCAGTACGGTGCGCATTGCGAGGCCGGCACCTGGGGGGCGGCGTACGTCGACGGGCTCACGGACGTGCTGGCCCCGGATCTGCGCGCGCCCGCGGACGCCGAGGACGGCTGGGGCGGGAGACTCCGCGTCCACCATGTGCGGTCCAACACCCTCTTCGACTTCCAGCACAGCTCCGGCGGACGTCCCGACCTCAGCGAACCGGCGCCGCTGACGACGCTGCTGGACGGTCTGCTGGGCGACGGACGGCAGGAGACCACGCATGTCGTGGTGATCGGTGTCCTCACCGACATCAAGGTCCAGCTGCTGCTGACCGGTATCCGCTCCCGCTACGACGTGCGGCAGCTCGTCGTCTCGGACGCGCTCACCGCCAGCAGGACCCTGGAGCGCCATCTGATGGCCCTGGACTTCTGCCAGCGTGTGCTGCACACGGAGGTGATGATCGGTCTGGCGGAGCTGGCCCGTTTCCTGGGCTCGCGGCCGGACGACGACCGGCCGCTGTCCCGTGGCGGGGACGCGGAGTTCGTGGGCTACTCCTCGTACATCCAGGACAAGCAGGGCATCCTGTCCTACGAGGACGCCAGGATGCGGGACTATCGCATCCAGACCGCGGAACGCCTCCGGCGAGCGCAGCACACGGTGGGCTTCGCCAGCACGTTCCTGCTGGGGCTGGGCACTTGTCTGCTGGCCAGCGCGCTTCTGCTGTCGCTCGTCGGGGTCTTCCTCCCGGACCGTATCGGGTGGCAGAGCCCCGCCGTGCTCGGCGCGCTCGGGGTGGGGCAGATCGTCACGTTGTTCTTCGCCCGGCCGGTCCGGTCGGTGCAGGACGCGCTGGCGGAGGAGACCCGCTACCGGATGATCCTGGAGAGCCGCAGTCTGAAGGTGGCCCTGGCCCGCTTCCACATCACCACGGCGGCCGCGCTCAGACGGCATGACGATGTCGAGGGACAGACCGACGCCCTGGCCCGGCAGTTGGAGATCCTGGAGAAGATGGACACGGCCGATTTCGAACAGCTGAAGCAGCTGGGGGTGGACCCGCGCACCGAGTCGCCCGGGGCGGGCCGCCCCCGCAGAAGGAGCCGCTCACAGGCCTCCTGACCACCTCGTCCGGCCGTCCGGCTGAGCGGCCCCGGCCGTCAGGCCTGGACCACCGGTGCCTGGAGTTCCGTGACCCACTCGTCGCGGTTCTCCGGGCACTCCAGGTTGATCTCCCGGGGATAGCCGGCCGACCGGTAGCCGTTGCCGTCGATCCAATGGGCCAGGGCCTGGGCCGTGGGCACCACCGCGTCCATCGGGCCACGGTGCACGATGGTCGCGGCCCGGTCGACGGGCGGCAGATCGAGGATCCTCAGGTCCGCACCGTCCCGGAGCGGGGCGGAGACCTGGACGGCGGCGTGCACGGTCACGGCGCCACCGCCTTCCGGGGCGTCCTCGTAGTACGCGACACCGGGGCCCGTCGGGGTGATGCCCGCCGTGTCGAGGCGCCGGAACAGCTCGTCGTAGAGGGGTGTGATGACCGGGCCGATGTCCTGGGGGTCGAAACCGGCGGCGGTGGCGGTGAGCTCCGCGACCCGCACCGCGGGGAGGGTCTTGATGACGACGTCGTTCGTGGGCATGTGCCCCTCGCTCTCGATCGACCGGAGCCTCGCCTCGACCTGCACCAGCCGTGCCGCCGTGGCGGCCACCGTGGCCTCCAGCTCGGCCCGCCGCAGCCGCAGCATGCCGCGCAGCTCCTCGGTGCCGACCTTGTCGTCCACGATGTCCCGCACCTGCTGGAGGGTGAAGCCGAGCTCTTTCAGCGCGATGATCCGGTTCAGCCGGCTGAGCTGGGCGGCCGAGTAGGAGCGGTATCCGGTGGCGGGGTCGACATGGGCCGGGCGCAGCAGTCCGGTGGCGTCGTAGTGGCGCAGCATCCGGACCGAGACGCGGCCGTGCCGGGCGAAGTCTCCGATGGTGAACATGATGGCTCCGAGTTCAGCGCCTGACACGGTGTGAGGGTCAAGGGGCGGCCGGATCAGTCCGGCAGCCCCCTGGCCAGCAGAACGGCGCCGTGCAGTGACGACAGCCCGCCCAGTGTCGCAGCCCGGACCGGTGGCAGCGGATGCCCCGGCCGCTCCAGTGCCGTCGTGCGCTCGGCCACCATCGCCACGAGCTCCGGCATCGCCGCGGCGAACCCTCCGCCGATCAGCACGAGCGAGGGACGGACCAGCTCGCACACACCGGCCACGGCCGTGGCCAGGGCCCGGCCACTCTCCCGCAGCGCCGCCACGGCCCACTGCTTGCCGTCCCGCACGGCCTCGCGCAGCGCGGTGAAGGCCACCTCCTCGCCCCGCCGACGCGCCGCCCGGCGCAGGGTCGCCGGGCCCGAGGCCGCCGCCTGGACGCAGCCGCGCCGGCCGCAGTCGCACAGCGGTCCGTCGCGGTCCACGATCAGATGGCCGACCTCGCAGGAGCCGCGGCCCACACCGGGGACGGGCTTTCCGTTCAGCACGATGCCACCGCCGATCCCGGTGCCGACGCCGAGGTAGAGCAGATCGGGGCAGGCCGCTTCGTGTGCTTCGGCGAGGGCGGCCAGATCACCGTCGTCGGCGCAGCGCACCTCGGCCTCGCCGAAGAGCGCGGACAGCGCGCTCCGCAGCTCGACTCCGGCCCAGCCGGGGCGGCCGGGCCAGGCGGTGACCGTGCCGGTGGCGTCGAGGGTGGCGGGCAGCGCGACTCCGACGCCGGTGAGCCGCTCGGGCTCGCACAGCTCCCTGATGTGCCGCGCCAGCAGCTCCAGGTCGCGGGTGGCGCCGCCGGATGTGATGGCGTCCGTACCGTCCGGCTCCGCCCAGCGGAAGGTGGATTCGCGGATGCTCAGGTCGTCGTGTTCGAGGCGCAGCGCCACTTTGGTGCCGCCCACGTCGATTCCCAGATGACTGATGGTCGCCTCCCGGCTCGTCAGCCTTCGCGGTGTGGGGTGACGGCGTGGCGGGCGCTCAGTCCGGCACCTTTTCGAGCAGGGCGCGTGCGGCGAGCCGATAGCCCACGGCGCCGAGCCCGAAGATGACGCCCGCGGCCAGCGGTCCGGTCACCGACTCATGGCGGAACTGCTCACGGGCCCAGACATTCGACAGATGCACTTCTATCCAGGGCCGCGGATAGTTGGCCAGCGCGTCCCTAAGACCCCATCCGGCCATCATGAGGGCGGCCGGATTGATGATGGCGCCGACCGTGTCGTAGTTCCCCTGAATGGTTTGGATGATCTCGGCTTCGCCATCGAACTGGTAGGAATCCACTTTCCAGCCGCGCTCCGCGACCTCTTCTCCGACCCAGCGCTCGATGTCCTGCAACGTATCCGTGCCATAGATCTCGGGCTGGCGCTTCCCGAGGATGCCGAGATTGGGCCCGTTCACCAACAACAGCCTGCTCACTGCGCACCTCACCATGTGGGATCGGCTGAATTACAGCGGCTCATCATGGAAGTGCCATTTATAGCACGGCACCCTTGGCCTGGGCGTGGGAGTTTGGTCAACCGCGCTTTTAAGGGGGCTATAGGGGGGCCCTGAGGGGGAATGACGTTTCGCCCGCCGTCCGGTTAGCGTGCTAATGCGTCCGCCGCGGACCTGCCTCCATAACGCATTAAGGGAGTAGGGAAATCATGAGCAATGATGTGCGACTGGGATCCGAGCTGCCCGCATGGCCGCAGTACGGCGACGAGGAGCGCGAGGCCCTGATCCGGGCCCTGGATCAGGGGCAGTGGTGGCGCATCGGGGGCGGTGAGGTCGATGCCTTCGAGGCGGAGTTCGCCGCGGCCCATGGCAGCGAGCACGCCCTGGCGGTCACCAACGGGACACACGCGCTGGAGCTCGCCCTCGAGGTGCTCGGCGTCGGCGCCGGCTCCGAGGTGATCGTTCCCGCGTTCACCTTCATCTCCTCCTCGCAGGCCGCGCAGCGGCTGGGCGCGGTGGCCGTTCCGGTGGACGTGGACCCGGACACGTACTGCATCGATCCGTCGGCGGTCGAGGCGGCCATCGGTCCGAAGACCCGCGCGATCATGCCGGTGCACATGGCGGGTCAGATGTGCGACATGGACGCCCTGGACAAGCTGTCCGCCGACTCGGGGGTGCCGCTGATCCAGGACGCGGCCCACGCCCACGGGGCGCGATGGCGCGGCAAGAGGGTCGGTGAGCTGGGCTCGGTCGCGGCGTTCAGCTTCCAGAACGGCAAGCTGATGACCGCGGGTGAGGGTGGCGCCGTGCTCTTCCCCGACGCCGAGATGTACGAGAAGGGCTTCGTCCGGCACAGCTGTGGACGCCCGCGCACCGACCGCGGCTACTTCCACCGCACCTCGGGCTCCAACTTCCGGCTGAACGAGTTCTCCGCCTCGGTGCTGCGCGCCCAACTCGCCCGTCTCGAGGACCAGATCACCACGCGGGAGCAGCGCTGGCCGGTGCTGAACCGGCTGCTCGCCGAGATCCCCGGGGTCGTACCGCAGTCGCGCGACGACCGCGGCGACCGCAACCCGCACTACATGGCGATGTTCCGGGTGCCGGGCATCACCGAGGAGCGTCGCGCCAAGGTCGTCGACATGCTCATCGAGCGCGGGGTGCCCGCGTTCGTCGCCTTCCGCGCGGTCTACCGTACGGCCGCCTTCTGGGAGGTCGCGGCGCCGGATCTGACGGTGGACGAACTCGCCCGCCGCTGCCCGCACTCCGAGGCGCTCACCCGCGACTGCATATGGCTGCACCACCGAGTGCTGCTGGGAAGCGAGGAGCAGATGCACGAAGTGGCCGCCGTCGTCGCCGACGTGCTCGCGGGCGCATGAGCGGCCCGCATATCGGCGAGACGCCGATCCGGACCGCCGTGGTGGGGCTGGGATGGGCGGCCCGCTCGATCTGGCTGCCCCGGCTCCTCCGCAACCCCGCCTTCACCGTGACCGCCGCGGTGGATCCCGACGAGCGCGGCCGCGCGGCCGTGGCCGAGGCGGAGGGCACGAGCCGGTTACCGGTGCTGGCGGCGGTCCATGACCTCGATCCCGCCGAGGTGGATCTGGCCGTGGTCGCGGTGCCCAACCATCTGCACTGCGCGGTCGCCGGCGAGCTGCTGGCCAAGGGGATTCCGGTGTTCCTGGAGAAGCCGGTGTGCCTGACCTCGGAGGAGGCCGAGCGGCTGGCCGCCGCGGAGCGCTCCGGTGGCGCGGTGCTGCTGGCCGGCAGCGCGGCACGCTACCGCGCCGATGTGAGCGGGCTGTACCGGATCGCCGCCCGGCTGGGCCATATCCGCCATGTCGAACTCGCCTGGGTGCGGGCGCGCGGCGTACCCGACCGGGGCGGCTGGTTCACCCAGCGGTCACTCGCGGGCGGCGGGGCGCTGGTCGACCTGGGCTGGCATCTGTTCGACATCGCGGTTCCGCTGCTGGGCACCGCCGCGTTCCGGCACGCCATCGGCACCGTGTCCTCCGACTTCATCACCCAGCGGTCCTCGCGGGCCGCGTGGCGCGGCGACGACGGCGGCCCGGCGCTCCCGGGCACCGCCGAGGGCACCACCGATGTCGAGGACACCGCGCGCGGGTTCCTCATCACCGACGACGGCCGTTCGGTCGTACTGCACGCGAGCTGGGCCTCGCACGAGGAGCTGGACACCACCCGGGTCACGATTGACGGCAGCGGCGGCAGCGCGACCCTGCGCTGCACCTTCGGATTCAGCCCGAACCGCCTCGAGAGGTCCACCCTGACCCGCACCGTCGACGGTACGACCCGCCCGGTGGCCGTACCCACCGAACCGATCGGCACCGAGTACGACCGGCAGCTCGACATGCTTCCCGCACAGTTGCGCGACCCGGCGGGGCGCGGGCGGGCGATCGAGGAGGTCCGCCGGACCATCGGCGCCATCGAACGGGTCTACACCTCGGCCCGGATCCCCCGGGAGGTCCGGGAGTCGGCGCCGGTGTGAACCGCGCCCCGCCTCCTGGGTTCCGCCGTCGCCATTTCCTTCCACGGACCGCATTTCCGGTCCGCGTTCCACGGACCGCATCCGAGACCCGGACCGGCGGTCCGCCGTACCAGCCGTGCCCGCACTACGGGAGTGCTCAATGACCAGCCATCCGATCAGCCACGACGGCCCGCCCTCCGGCGCGGGTATCGCCCCGATCACCTCGGTGGTCTTCGACCTCGACGGTGTTCTCGTCAACAGCTTCGCGGTGATGCGCGAGGCGTTCACCCTCGCCTACGCCGAGGTCGTCGGCCACGGTGAGCCGCCCTTCGAGGAGTACAACCGCCATCTGGGCCGCTACTTCCCCGACATCATGCGGATCATGGGTCTTCCGCTGGAGATGGAGGGCCCGTTCGTCCGCGAGAGCTACCGGCTCGCCCACCTGGTGGAGATGTTCGACGGTGTGCCCGAGCTGCTGTCGGAGCTGCGCCACCGCGGACTGCGGCTCGCGGTGGCCACCGGGAAGAGCGGCCCGCGGGCGCGCTCGCTGCTCAACACCCTGGGAATTGATGGGCAGTTCGATGTGATCCTCGGCTCCGACGAGGTGGCCAGGCCCAAGCCCGCGCCGGACATCGTGCTGAAGGCGATGGAGGTCATGGGCTCGGACCCCGACCGGACCGTGATGGTCGGGGACGCGGTGACCGACCTGGCCAGCGCGCGGGGGGCCGGGATCACCGCCGTGGCCGCGATGTGGGGCGAGACCGATGAGAAGACCCTGCTCGCGGCGGAGCCCGATGTGATCCTGCACAAGCCGTCCGAACTGCTGTCGCTGACGGTTCCCTAGGTTCGCCGAGGCTCGTCGCGTTCCGCAGGACTCGCGTCCCGTACGTCACCAGCCGCGCAGGCGGTGACATACGGGACACGGCGGGCAGCCGCTGATGAGCCGCCACCCGCCGCGCCCCGCGTCATCGCTTGGGCTCAGCCCGCCAACCGCACAGGGTCCGCGGCCTTTTCCGCCGCGGCCAGCAGTGCGTTGATGTCCTCGCGGGCGCGGGCCACACGGGAACGTACGGTGCCGATGGGGCAGCCGGTGGCGGTGGCGGCGTCCGCGTACGGCAGGCCGAGCACCTTGGTCAGGAGGAACATCTCACGGCGGGCCGGGGCGAGCGCCGCCAGCAGATCCATGAGGGCGACCCCCTCGTCGAACCCGGGGAGCCCGATGGGCTGCGCCCGTTCGGCCACCTCCTGCCAGTCTTCCGCGTCCAGGGTGCGGGGACGGGCGGCGGCCATGCGGTAGCGGTCGACGACCACACGGCGGGCGATCGACAGCAGCCACGTCCGGGCCGACGAGCGGCCCGCGAAGCGCGACAGCCCGGTCAGCGCCCGCAGATACGTCTCCTGGGCGAGGTCCTCACAGCCGTGGGGATCGGCGCTGAGGTGGAGTACGAAGCGGCGCACATCGCGGTAGGTGGCGCGGATGAAGTGGTCGACCGCGTCACGGTCGCCGTCACGAGCGGCCAGCGCCCATTCGGTGACCTCGCGGTCGTTCGCCGCGGTGGCGAAGCCGTGCCCGTGCACGGGCACGGGCTGCACGGCTCTTCTCGGCGCGGCGGACAGCGTAGGGGAAGGCATCGTCAAACGTCCTTCGGAAGGCGGTGGACGGCACACCGGCATGCGCCACCGAGGCTCGCGAGGACGCGGCGGGGCGGCGAGGGGCAGGCGGTACCGACGGATGGGGCCGACGCCGGACAGGCGCCGGTTACTCCGCCCGTCACCGGCGCTCACCCCGAATCGGGGCGGTGCCCTCAGACCTGATCAGGGCCCCACATCGCGTCAGGGCCCCACATGGGGCAGACCCCAGACCGGGGCAGACCCCAGACCGGGGCGGACCCCACATCGGAGCAGGGGAAGGACGGGCGGTTCAGCAGACGGCGAACCGCGCCGGTGGCCCTCTGCGGAGGATGACGTGCCGTAGCAGGACTCCGCGCAACTGGCGGGCGACGGCCGGTGCGGACGGCCACGCGGGCAGCGGAGTGGCATCCGCGCCCAGGATGCGCAGGGCGAGGACGAGCGGGACGAACAGCAGGGCCGCGAGCGCACGGCCGAGCCGGAACACGGCCCGCTCACCGCGCCACAGCCACCATCCGCAGATCAGCGCGGCGAGAAGGTGGGCCGTGGCCATGCCCGGCCCGCCCGGACCCGCCCAGGGCCACGACAGATGGCCCATGGACGGCGCGGTGGCGGACATCGGGTCCGCGCCATGGTGCATATGGCCCATGGCGGCGCCGCTCATCGGGGCGGCGCCCATGTCCCGCATTCCCGGCCGCCCGCCGCCCGTGGCGCCTCCCGCCACGGGAGCGGCTGTCGCCTCCGCGAACCGGAACGCCATGTGCAGACCGAGTTGCGCGACCACCGTCGCACCGGTCACGACCAGCGCACCGCGCTCGCGCCCGGTGACCCACCACGCGGCGGCCGTCGTCCCGGCGAACGCGGCGGCCACGGCCCACACCGGCAGGGTGTCACCGGACATCAGCGTGTGTCCGAGCGCCGTCACCACGACGCACACCGCCGCGAACACGGCGGCTCGTGCGAGGCGGAAGGGTGGCCCGGCGGACATGGCAGCCATGGTGCCAGCCGCCGTCGGCGTGCGTGACGGTGGCTCAATCTTCATCACGCGGGTGATAAGCGTGGCCGTGAACCGCCGCCACCTGGCCTCCGTGAGCCAGCTCACAGAAGATGCCCGGAACTCATCCATGTGTTCCTCCGACGACTCAACCGGCGCTGCCAGCAATGCGGCCGCCTCCCGCCGTCGCCCCCGAACCAGGAGTCGTCCATGTCCGCTGAACCCCTCGCCCCGGCCACGGGCGACTCCCCGGACGATGCCGCCGGCAAGGAGCAGTACTCCCCCACCGGACCCGGCGGGGCCGGGCCGGGTGGCTCCGTATGGGCCGCCCTGCGGCCGCTGGTGCTGCGGCTGCACTTCTACGCGGGCGCACTGGTCGCGCCGTTCCTGCTGGTCGCGGCCGTGACCGGGCTGCTGTACGCCGGATCGTTCCAGGCCGAGAAGCTGGTCTACGGACATGAGCTGCGCGTCCCCGTGGGCGATCGCGAACTGCCCGTCTCCCAGCAGGTGGCAGCCGCACGCAAGGCCCACCCGGAGGGTGAGATCAGCGCCGTACGCCCCTCCCCCGAGGACGGCGCCACCACCCGGGTGCTGCTCTCCGGCGTCAAGGGTGTCGATCCCGACCACACGCTGGCCGTCTTCGTCGACCCGTACACCGGGAAGGTGTGCGGGGCGCTGGAGCAGTACGGCTCCAGCGGCGCCCTTCCGCTGCGTACCTGGATCGATGAATTCCACCGCGATCTGCATCTCGGGCAGACCGGCCGCCTCTACAGCGAACTCGCCGCCAGCTGGCTGTGGGTCATCGCGCTCGGTGGTGTGGTGCTCTGGCTCAGCCGTCGCCGTAAGAAGCGCACGCTGCGGGCGGTCGCCCTGCCCGAGCGCGCCGCCACCGGCCGCAGGCGCACCATGTCCTTCCACGGCGCGGCCGGGCTGTGGGTGGCGCTGGGGCTGGTGTTCCTGTCCGCCACCGGTCTGACCTGGTCCACCTACGCGGGTGCCCATGTGGAGGACCTGCGCACCGCCATCGGCCAGACCACCCCGACCGTTTCGGCCACCGTCGGCGGTGGCGAACACGCCGGACACCACATGGGCTCCGGCTCGATGCCGGGGATGGACATGGGCGGTACGGACGAGAAGGCCGGGCACACCGCCGATGTGGGCCTGGACACCGTTCTGCGGGCCGCCCGCGCCAAGGACCTGGACGACCCCGTCGAGATCGTGCCGCCCGCCGAGCCGGGCAGTGCGTATGTCGTCAGCCAGATCCAGCGCAGCTGGCCCGAGAAGCAGGACTCGGTGGCCATCGATCCGGCCACGGGCGAGGTGACCGACGTCCAGCGGTTCGCCGACTATCCGGTGCTCGCCAAGCTCACCCGCTGGGGCATCGACCTCCACACCGGAAACCTCTTCGGCCTCGTCAACCAGATCGCTCTGGCCGCTCTCGCGCTCACGCTGATCCTCCTGATCGTCTGGGGCTACCGCATGTGGTGGCAGCGCGGCCGCGCCTCCGCGTTCGGGCGCCCGATCCCGCGCGGCGCGTGGCGACGGGTGCCGGTGTATGTCCTCCTCCCCCTGGCCACGGTCATCGCCGTGATCGGCTACTACCTGCCCCTGCTCGGCATCCCGCTCGCCGCCTTCCTGGCCGTCGACATCCTCATGGGCGAGATCGCCCGCCGACGCGGCACCACCACATCCGCCACCTGAGCCGACGGGTCCGAGTCACCGGCCGCCGTTTGCCACCTTGGCAAGCTGGTTTGCCCCGCTCCAGGGCAGGCTCGCAGGGTGGACCGTGGAGGTGGTCAAGGTGACCGATGAGCTGGAGAACGCCTACGACGTGGTGGTGATCGGCGGCGGCGCCGCGGGGCTGAGCGGGGCGCTGATGCTGGCCCGGGCGCGGCGCTCGGTGGTCGTGATCGACGCGGGCGCCCCGCGCAACGCCCCGGCCTCGGGGGTGCACGGACTGCTGGCCCGGGACGGGATCCCCCCGGCCGAGCTGGTGGAGCGGGGCCGGGCCGAGGTCCGCGCCTACGGCGGTCAGGTGGTGTCCGGCGAGGTGGGCACCGTGGCCCGGGAGGAGTCCGGGTTCCAGGTGACCCTGACCGACGGCCGGAGCGTCCGCGCACTCCGGCTGCTGCTGGCCACCGGGCTGGTCGACGAGTTGCCGGACGTCCCCGGGCTGCGGTCCCGGTGGGGCCGGGATGTGGTGCACTGTCCGTACTGCCACGGCTGGGAGATCCGCGACCAGGCCATCGGCGTCCTGGGGAGCGGGCCGCTGTCGGTGCACCAGGCGATGCTCTTCCGGCAGTGGAGCGACGACGTCACCTTCTTCTCCCACACTTCGCCGGTGCCGACCGGCGAGGAGGCGGAGCACATGGCCGCCCGTGGCATCCGCGTGGTGGACGGCGAGGTGGCGTCCCTGGAGATCGTCGAGGACCGTCTCGTCGGTGTGCGCCTGCGCGATGGCGACGTGGTCAAGCGCGAGGCCCTGGCCGTCGCGTCCCGGATGGTGGCGCGCACCGGCTTCCTGGCGGCGATCGGGCTGCGGCCGGTGGCACATCCGAGTGGCGCCGGTGAGCACATCCCGTCGGACGCGACCGGACGCACCGATGTGCCCGGGGTGTGGGTCGCGGGCAATGTCACCGATCTGTCCGCCCAGGTGGGTGCCGCCGCGGCGGCGGGCGCGACCGCGGGCGCCCATATCAACGCGGATCTGATCGCCGAGGAGACCCGACAGGCGGTCGCCGCGGCCCGGGCCCGCGACGAGGTGGCGTTCTCCGCGGAGGTGGAGTCGCGGGTCTGCGAAGCGGTGTTGGGCGACCGCCGCCACGGCCTGTGACACGCGGTGTACGGCCACCCACCACCGCCGGGCGGGGTCAGTAGACGGTGAGGCCGTAGGCGCTCAGCACCTCCTGGATCGGCTGGTAGAAGGTGGTGCCTCCGGAGGCGCAGTCCCCGGAGCCGCCCGAGAGAATGCCGATGATCTTGTCGCCCGCGTAGAGCGGACCACCGCTGTCGCCCGGCTCGGCACAGATATTGGTCTGGATGAGGCCGTAGACGATGTCACCGCCGCCGTAGTTGACGGTCGCGTTGAGCGCGGTGACCACACCGCACCGGACACCGGTGGTGGCACCCCGGCGGCAGACCTGCTGGCCGACGTGGGCGGTGGCGGTCCCGGTGATGTCGACGGTCCCCACGGTCCCGGGGTGCGGAACGGCCGTGTTGGTGTACCGGACGACGCCGTAGTCGTCGCCCGGGAAGCTGGTGCCGGCCGTCGGGCCGACCGGAGTGGCCGTACCGGAGCCGGTGTACCAGGTGGCGTTGGTATCGGCGCAATGGCCGGCGGTGACGAAGTAGTACGTGGCGCCGCTCTGCACATTGACCCCCGCGGAGCAGCGCACCCCCGTGGAGGAGTAGATCCCGTCGCCACCGGAGAGGAGGGTCCGCAGCGGGCCACCGAGCCGCTCGACGGTGACGGCGCCGCCGAACCGCTCGGCGGTGCGGTCGAGCCTGGCCAGGTCGGCGCCCCGTACCGTGGAGCCGGCAAGGACACGCAGCGTTCCGGTGCGCTCGTCCACGGTCCAGGCGGTGCCCGGGACATCCAGGGACTCCACGGCCGAGGCGGCACCTGACACGGGCGTTGACGCGGACGGGGACGTGGCGGTGGACGCGGAGGAGGCGGCCGCACTCGTGCCGGCCGTCGCGAGGGCCGCCGTGACGAACAGACCGGACACCGCGGCGATCAACCGGAATCGACCACGTCTTCTGGTACGGCGCGCTGTTCTCACCCTAACCTCCTTGAAAGGGGCGGTAGTTGGTCCAGCCGCCTCATTGTGCCCGTACCCGGACGGACACGTAACCCACCGCCCCGCGCCATCGCGGACCACCCTTGATCGGCACACCGATCGATCACGCGATGCCGCGGGCTCCCCGCCAACCACGACGGGAGGAGTGTTATAAATGCCGATATGAGCAGACACGCTCGTCCGGCCCGGAGGCGGCTGGGGCCCCTGCCGCATCTGCGCAGCGTCGCCGGGCAGGCGTTCATCCTGCAGCTTCTGCTGATCCTGGTTCTGGTGACCGCCGCGGTGGTGGCCGTCGTCGCGGACGCCCGGGCTCATGGCACGGCCGACGCCCGTCGGCGATCACTCGCGGTCGCCGAGACCTTCGCGCACGCTCCCGGCATGGCCCGGGCCATGAGCGGCGACAAACCGACATCGGCGCTGGAGTCGCATGCCGAGGCGGCACGGAAGCGCTCCGGCGTCGACAGCGTCGTCGTGTTCGACGCTCGTGGCATCCGCCTCACCCACCCCGAAACCCCCTTGATCGGCAAGCGGATCGTCGGACCCGCCGGGCTGATCCGGGACGAACTGCACGGAAAGACGATCTCGCAGGCCTTCCGGGCCAGCCAGGGCCCGTCCGTCGTCTCGGCGGTCCCCGTCACCAGGGCCGATGGCACTTTCCTCGGCGGAGTGTCGGTCGGAGTCAAGATCCAGAGCGTGCACAGCACGGTGGACCGCCGGCTGCCGATGCTGATCGGCAGCAGCGCCGGGGCGCTGGCCCTGGCCACGGGCGGGGCGGCGCTGCTGAACAGGCGGGTGCGGCGGCAGACCCACGGCCTGGGCACCGCGCAGATGACGCGGATGTACGAACACCATGACGCGGTGTTGCACTCGGTCCGGGAAGGTGTGCTGGTCCTGACGGCGGACAAGCGGCTGCTGCTCGTCAACGACGAGGCCCGGGAGCTGCTCCGGCTGGCTCCGGACGCGGAGGGGCGCCATGTCGGCGCGCTCGGCCTCGAACCCCATCTCACAGCGCTGCTGACGTCGGAACGGCACGTCACGGACGAGGTGCACTCCTGCGGGGAGCGGCTGCTGTCGGTCAATATGCGGTGCACGGGCACTATGCGGTCCACGGGCCGTGCGGGCACCCCCGCCGGAAGCGTGGTGACGCTGCGGGACACCACCGCGCTGCGGGTGCTCTCCGACCGGGCGGTGGAGACGGGCGAGCGGCTGAAGCTGCTGTCCGACGCCGGTGTGCGGATCAACTCCACCCTGGAGCTGACGGGCACCGCCGAGAAGCTGGTGGACGTGGCCGTCCCCCGGTTCGCCGACATCGTCGCCGTCGAGTTGCTGGACCCCGTACTGCGCGGCGAGGAGCCCGAACCGCCGTACGAGCCCCTGGCACCGCACCGGACCGCCGTCGGCGGGGCACCCGCCGAAGCCCCCCTCTTCCGCGTGGGCGAGCGGGTCGTCTACGCCCCCTCCACACCGCAGAGCCGGGCCGTGCGGACCGGAGCCGCCGTCCTCCTCCAGGCCGATCCGACCAGTACCGGCGAGTGGCCGACCGGGGAGGCCCGGCGCCTCCTCGACCACGGGATCCGCTCGCTGATCACCGTTCCGCTGCGGTTCCGCGGTGTCACCCTGGGCCTCGCCACCTTCTGGCGGGCCCGGCACCGTGCGCCGTTCGGCGAAACGGATCTGGCGATCGCCGGGGAGCTGGCCGTGCGCACCGCCGTCTGCGTCGACAACGCCCGCCGCTACACCCGCGAACACACCATGGTGACCGCCCTCCAGCGCACCCTCCTTCCCGGCGGTCTGCCCGATCAGGACGCCGTGGAGGCGGCGGCCCGCTATCTGCCCGCGCCGGGCGGGACGGGCGGAAGCTGGTTCGATGTGATTCCCCTTCCCGGCGCCCGGGTCGCGCTGGTGGTCGGGAAGGTCGCCGGGCAGGGTCTGCACGCCGCGGCCACGATGGGCCGGCTGCGCACGGCGGTGCAGAACTTCACCGCCCTGGACGTGCCACCGGATGAGCTCCTCTCCCATATGGACGAGCTGGTCACCCGTCTCGACCTGGAGCACGACGCCGACGCGCACGGCATCCGCATCACCGGCGCCGGCTGCCTGTACGCGATCCACGACTCGGTGTCGGGCCATTGCACCGTGGCCCGGGCCGGCGATCCGGGCCTCGCCCTGGCCCACCCCGACGGCACCGTGGACATCCCCGCGGTGCCGGTCTCCCCACCCCTCGGCCTGGGCGGGGAACGCTTCGAGGCGGTCGGCCTCTCGCCGCCGGCCGCAAGCCGCCTGGTGCTGTACACCAACGGTCTCCTCGAAGGCCACGACCGGACCACCGGCACCGGGCTTGGCCTGCTGCGCCGCACCCTCACGGCCGAGCCGGACCTCGATCCGGACGCGACCTGCGGGAGCCTGTTCCAGACCGTTCTGCCACCTCACCCGAGCGACGATGTCGCCCTGCTGGTGGCCCGCACCCGCCTGCTCGACCCGGAGAACGTGGCCGAGTGGGATGTGCCGTTCGACCCGGCGGCGGTCGCCCCGCTGCGCGCCGCCTGTGCCCAGCGGCTACGGGCGTGGGGCCTGGAGGACGCCGTGTGCACCGCCAAGCTGATCATCAGCGAACTGATCACCAACGCCCTGCGGTATGGCGCCCCTCCCTTGCACATACGGCTGCTGCGCGACCGCGGTCTGGTCTTCGAGGTCTCCGACGGCAGCAGCACGGCACCCCATATGCGCCGCGCCGCGACCACCGACGAGGGCGGGCGCGGACTGTTCCTCGTCGCCCAGTTCGCCCAGCGCTGGGGCACCCGCTACACCCCGCACGGCAAGGTCCTCTGGGCCGAGACACCCCTGGACGGCCGCTGAGCGCGGCAGACCACGCACGCGTCCTCCGCAACTCCACGCAGAGGACGATGAGTTGACAATCCCGGCAGGCAACCGACGGGTAGGGGCTTGGCTTTCCCCACCCCGGTGATCGAGACTGTGATCATGCACCAGGGACAGGGCCGCCGAGAGTACATCGTGACGTCCGACCCCGAGGCGGTGTCCCGCGTGCGGGCCTCCCTGCTGCGCACCCTGCCGGTGGCCGCGTGGGCCGGGGTGGCCGGTGCCGCCGTCATCGTCGCGGCCATGGTCCTCCTCCTCGTCACCCTCGGCCCCAGCGCCTCCCAGCTCTGGGTGCTGGTGTTCGCCTGGCCGGCGGTGTTCTTCCTCTACGACGCCAGGCGCCGGTTCGCCGCCCTGCGGCGCCTGAAGCGGACCTGGGCGGTGAAGGAGGTATCCCCCGTGGCGATGCGCCTCTCCCCCGACGGCCTGCGCTGCGCCATCGACGCCGCCCCCGACCCCGTCGTCCTCCCCTGGTCCGCGATCGCCCAGGTGCGGATCAAGGGCCAGGGCCTCAGCTCGGTCCGGGTCGACCTCACCCCCGGCGTGTCCGCCACCACCCCCGGAGTCAGCGGCCTGGACCAGCCCGAGGCCCGCACACGCATGCGCCGCACCTGGAAGGGCCGGACCCGGCTGGGTTTCGCCGTCTACGCCCTCCGCGAGCCCCTCACCGACATCAACCAGGCACTCGGGCACTTCTCGAACGGGCGAATCGGCATCCGCTGACGCGGGGGCGCGGGGCGCACCGAGCCACGTTGCGTGCTGTTCCAGGGGTGGGTTTCATGGAATGAGAGACATCCGTACGGCGAGTATCAGCTGGGAACGGAACCTCATGAGCAAGGTCGTCCGAAACCCTGAAGGAAGGGTACGTCCGCCCAACGCTCCTTGGTACACGTTGTATCCCCGTCGGGCGTTCTCCCGCTTCGGCGGCGGCGTGGGCAGACGCTGGCGAGCCTTCAGGACCAACCGGGAGGCGAGCCGCAGCATCCTTCCGAACCGGAGTTGGCGCGGATGGCGGCCCACCTTCGGCCGCCTCGTGCGCGCCTACGCCTATGCCGGGACGGCTCTCCTGGCCCTGTGGCTGGCAGCGGCCATCTACGACTCGGTCAACGGGGAGAGAACCTGGTTCCACACCATGCAGTGGAGCACGTGGTTCACCACCGCCACCCGGGTCATCGGACCGTTCCTCGCGGCCTCCTTCGTCCTGACGCTCTTCCTGATCTACTGGTACCACAAGACCAAGAAACCGCTGGTCGACAAGGCGAGATCGGCACCGCACGATCTGGTCCCCACCGCGGGAACGCTCATCGACCGGATCGTCGGGCGCCGGGAGCTCTCCCAGGTCATCGCCCAGACACTGCGCAACCGCAGAACGCGCCGGCCTTATCTGCTCGTCGGCGGGGTGGGGGTGGGCAAGACCGCGGTGCTGGTCGAGCTCACACACATGCTGGCCCAGCAGGCTGCCGTTCCCGTGCCCATACGCCTTCGTGACATGGACGCCGAAGGGGATCTGGACTTCGAGAAGATGGCCCGGCGCCGCCTGGCGGAGGAAGCGGATCAAGGGGTACTGGCCAGCGGCCAGTTCGACAAGACCTGGCGGCAATTGCGGCTCGACGACAAGGCCGTCGTCATCGCCGACGGGCTGGAGGAGGCGCTTCTCGACAAGGACCACCGGGACGACCGCGACAACATCATCCGCCGGGCCATCGACCGGGCGGCCCGGCAGAAGCTGCCCCTGGTCATCGCCTCCCGCCCGCATCCGCCCCTGGAGGGCACACGGGCCGTGATCGCCGACTTGGAGCCGCTGAGCGAGGAGGCGGCGCTGGAGTACCTGGTGAGAGACTTCTCCGAGGTCGATGAGCGCCGTCTGGACTGGATCGTGGAGACGGCCAACGTGTCGGACTCGCCGAGCTATCTGCAGATCGCCCGGCTGCTCCAGGAACGCGGGCTGCTGGAACACATGACCCTGCGCGAGGAATCGGACCGGCTGGACACCCGTAGCCATGACTGCGCCACCCTCAGGCTCTGGCTCCTGGACACCTACCGGAGGGCAGTCGAGGACGGGCTTCTGTTCGACGATCTGGTGATGGACCGTCAGGAGCGCCAGGAGACCATACGAGTGATCTCCGCCCTCGCCTGCCTGGGGCTTGTGCGGGACAGCCTGGAGGTGACCTTTGACGAGCTGGTCGAGACGTGCACGGAAGACGAGGACGGCCGCCGGGAGCCCAGGGACGGGCGTCTGCCGGTCTCCGAGAGGCAACGCGCCGCCATCTGGAAGGCGCTCGTCAACGAGTTCGATCACACGGCGCATTGGCTCGAACCCGCAGAACATCCGAACGCATGCAAGACCGAATTTTCCCGGTTCGCCAATAATGGACAGATGCTCGGGCTGGTGATGGCCCACGAGAACAAGGTGCGTTTCCCGCACAGCATCATCCAGGCATATCTGGGATATCGCCTGCTGTACCGTATGGACGACGATCAGATACGTCAGGTCATCGAGCCCGCCCTGCACAGCCCGGGACCTGCCCGCGAATTGCTGATCGCGCTGGTACTTCTTTCCCGTCATCGGGCGGCGACCGGCCGCGCCCAGCCGGCTGCCGCACCGCGCCCCGCTCCCGGCCATACCCCGGCCCATACCCATGCCCATGCCCATGCCCATGCCCATACGAACGAACGCGAAAAGCTTTCCAGCATCCTCCGCGAAGCCGCCAAGGGCCGGCAGGACCCCAAGTACTTCGATCTCTATTCCGCGGCCCTGGACATCGACAGCGTGGATCCCGAATCCGAGCAGACCGAGATCGCCGATGAACTCCTCTCCGCCTGGCCCGGGCTGACGATCAGAGGTGACCAGCGAACCGTCGAGGAGGCGAAGCTCAAGCTGGTGCACCACTTCGGAGCGGCCCTCCGCGAAGTGGACCGCCGCAGGTCGGGCCGGCGCAGATCGGACCGGCGCTCCACACAACCGCCCGAGGCGTCACGACGTTTGCCGTACAGCCAGTTTTTCGACATCGGAACCCACGAGCCCTCCCATCCGGTCCGGATCGCCATTACTCAGGAAATAAGCTCGGGCGGCGACACGGCCTTCAGCGCTCTACGGAAACACTTCCCCTTGGGGACCGATCCCGTACTGCAGTATCTGAGGAAGACACGCCAGGCGAAACGGAAATTGAATGACGATTACACTAAGTGGCTGGAAAGCGGTGATCACGAGCCCATCAGCCCCGGCGAAGCGCGGCGGCGAGAACAGGAGCACGCCCGATTCGTGGCGGACTACGAGAATGACAGGGCCAGATGGTGGCGGCACTTCGCCCTGAGAGCCTGGCTCCTTCCCATGATGGTCGGCTCCGTCTCCGAGAAGTACCGCGACGAGGCGAAGGAGCGGTTGGAAATCTGGTTGCAGCACCTCGCGCCCGCCACCCGCCTCCGCAGCCCCGTGATGCCTCATGCTCCGCACACAGCGCCGGACCTGCCCCTTTCGCTGGAGAACGCGCTCGCCCGGGGCTTCAAGAACGCCGCCAACCGCAGACGACGCCATCCCGACGTCTGTGACGAGACCCTCGCCTATCTCGTCAAGCAGGCCGAGAAGATGCTGACGCGCAGCCGCTGCTGGTATGCGCAACTCACCCTGTTGCACGCTTTGTGCCTGTGGTCGCTTCCGGACGCCATCGGACGCCCGCCCGGGCCGGACACGACCGAGCGGCACCGGCAGGGCCAGGCGCGGACGGCATCCACGGATCAGGTCCCGGACGGCGACACGGGCTCACCGATCCAAGGGGCCGACCCCGTGCGATCGGTGGCCCGTTGGCTTTCGACGGCCGGCACCGCATTTGACACGCCCACTCCGACCAGCGCCCATCCCGGACACCAGGCCGACAGGCTTCTGCATCCGTTCGTCGCCGAGGCCGGTGACCTGGTGACCCTGGCCCTCGAGACCGGACATCCCGAGCGCTTCCTGTGGATCGATGAGAACCGGGCCATCTACAACGTCGGCTCCAGCCCGGCCGACCCCGAGCGCTACCGCAAGCACAATCTGTGGATCGCCCCATCGGTGGGCTGGAGCACCCTGCATCCGCGGGCCCAGCGCCTGGTCGCCGACGTCCTCGTCATGCTCAATCTCACGGAGCGCAACGGTAACCCCGACGAGATCGAAGAACGTCTGAGGAGGGCTACCAAGGACACGCTTCCACCCTGTCTCACGCATGATCGCAGCCCGCTCCACCCCGAGCACAGCATCGGCCGGGCGGACGGCAATGAGCCCGGGGCCACCTGCCTGCCCACCTGCCACTTCCGCCTGTGCCCCTACCCTCCCAAGGGCGGGAGGACCCAGACGGAGATGGAGGAGCCCTTCTGCCGGCAGCAGCAGGCGCTCCTTCACAGCCGCTTTCGCTGGCGGCCCCCCGCCGTCAGCCGCCACACGGCTCCGTGGGTGAGCATCCCCATCAGGGAGCTGCACGGCTTCTGGGAGCAGATGGCCAACCGCAACCGCAAGTCCACTGGTCAGGAACCCCGCGTCTTCTGATCGCCGACTGGTCGAGGGCGGCCGGCCACGCGTCACCCGGCGGGCGGGAGTACGGGAAGGTGCGCCCGAAACGCCATGTCCGAATCCCGCCAGTTTTCCGGGTCCGAACGATGCATGCTGGGAGCAGCGCAAGACAGAACGGCGAGAAGAAGAGAGGGACCACCGCCATGACGGTCCACACGACGATCGACAGCCCGCTCGGCGAGCTGCTGCTGGTGGGCGAGAGGTCCGCCACCGCGACGGGGGGTACCGCGCTCGTTTCCCTGTCCGTGCCCGGGCAGAAGGGCGGAGCCGTCGTCCAGGACGGCTGGAGCGAGGACGCCGAGGCGTTCGACGAGATCGTCTCCCAACTGCGTTCCTACTTCGACGGCGAGCTCACCCGCTTCGACATCGAGTGCGTCGCGGGAGGTACGGAGTTCCAGCGCAAGGTCTGGCAGGCGCTGGAGTCCATTCCGTACGGCACCACCGTCAGCTACGGCGACATCGCCCGGCAGATCGGCGCCCCGCGCACGGCGGTCCGCTCCGTCGGCACCGCGATCGGCCGCAATCCGTTGCTGGTCGTCCGGCCCTGCCACCGTGTCATCGGCGCCACTGGCGCACTGACCGGCTATGCGGGCGGGCTGGAGCGCAAGGAGCGGCTCCTCGTCCACGAAGGCGCCCTCCAGTCGGCCTGAGCGCGGGCCTCGCACCCACCGCCGGGGCCCGCCGCCGGGGACCCGTACCGCACCCTTCCCGGATCCCGATCCCGGAGAACCCGGAGAACCCGGAGCACACCGATGAGCACCACGACCGACACCGCACGCCTCCACCAGCGCGTGGCCGCGGCCGACTGGACACAGCTGGCCGAGGAGCTGGACACCTACGGGTGCGCGCTCACACCACGGCTGCTGACTCCCGCGCAGTGCGCCCGTGTCGCCGGGCTCTATGAGCGGGACGAGCAGTTCCGGAGCACGATCGACATGGCCCGCCACCGCTTCGGCTCAGGTCAGTACCGCTACTTCACCCATGACCTGCCCGAACCGGTCGCCGAGCTGCGCGCCGCGCTCTATCCGCGGCTGCTGACCATCGCCCGTGACTGGGCGGAGCGGCTCGGCCGTCCGGCGCCCTGGCCGGACAGTCTCGAGAAGTGGCTGGCCATGTGCCATGAGGCCGGTCAGGAGCGCTCGGCGCAGATCCTGCTGCGATACGGCCCCGGCGACTGGAACGCACTGCACCGCGATGTGTTCGGCGACATGCTCTTCCCGCTCCAGGTGGTGATCGGGCTGGACGCGTACGGCACGGACTACACGGGCGGGGAGTTCCTGCTGGTCGAGCAGCGGCCCCGAGCCCAGTCCCGGGGCACCACGACCGTCCTCCAGCAGGGCCACGGCCTGATCTTCACCACCCGTGACCGTCCCGTGGCCACCAAGCGCGGCTGGTCGGCCGGGGTGATGCGGCACGGGGTCAGCACGGTGCGGTCCGGGCGGCGCCACGCGCTGGGGCTGGTCTTCCACGACGCCACCTGATGTCTCGTGTCCACTCCTCGTCCGCGGAGAATTCCCGTATGAACGCCCTGATCCCCCGCCCACGTCTCGAGGTGGCCCCCGGCGCCGTCCATGTGCCGGGCTGGCTCAGCCTCGAGCAGCAGCGGGAGCTGGTCGTCGCCTGCCGGGCCTGGGCCACCGGCCCGGTCCCGATCCGGCACACCAAGCTGCCGCGCGGGGGCGTCATGTCGGTGCGGACGGTGTGCATCGGCTGGCACTGGCAGCCCTATGCGTACACCCGCACCGCCGACGACGTGAACGGCGCCCGGGTCGCCGAATTCCCGCACTGGATGGTCGAGTTGGGCCGCAGCGCCCTGGCCGACGCATACGACGACGAGACGGCAGGTGAGGGTTACACCCCCGACACCGCACTCATCAACTTCTACGACGCCGAGGCGAAACTCGGCATGCACCAGGACAAGGACGAGCGGTCCTCCGCCCCGGTGGTCTCGCTCACCATCGGCGACAGCTGCGTTTTCCGCTTCGGCAACACCGAGACCCGTACCAAGCCGTACACCGATCTCGAACTCGCCTCCGGGGATCTGTTCGTCTTCGGCGGCGCCTCCCGCTACGCGTACCACGCCGTCCCCAAGATCCTGCCCGGAACCGGCGACCCGGCCACCGGACTGAAGTCCGGACGGCTGAACATCACCATGCGGGTCACCGGCCTGGCCGGTCCGACGCCGTCCAGCGATCACCCCGCGCCCGCGGGCTGCTGAGCCTCGAACTCGACGGGGAGCGTGGTCAGCGAGCGGATGAACGGGTTCTTGCTGTGGCCGATCTCGGAGGCGGGAACGCCGAGCCGAAGGCCGGGGAACCGCCGGACCAGGCTTTCCAGGGCAATCTGACCCTCCACCCTGGCCAGTGGCGCACCGATGCAGTAGTGGATGCCGTGGCCGAACTGGAGATGCACGGCGGAGTCCCTCGTCAGGTCCAGCCGCTCGCCGTCGGTGAAGTGTGCCGGGTCGGAGTGCGCGGCGTCCATGTCCAGGAGCACCTGGTCGCCGGCGCGGATGGGTACGGAGCCGATCTCCACGTCCTCGTTGGCGAAACGCACGACGAGGATGCCCGGCCCGGCGTGCCGGAGCAGCTCCTCCAGGCCGCGCCCGGCCAGCTCGGGGTCCTTGCGCAGCAGCTCCATCTGGTCCGGCTGGGACAGCAGTGAGAAGACCGCGTTGCTGATGAAGCTGCCGGTGAGCTCGTATCCGGCGATCAGCATCATCCGGGCGGTGGCGACCACCTCGCGGTGGCTGAGCCGGTCGTCCTCGTGTGCGGACATCAGATCGCTGATCAGGTCGTCCTCGGGGGCCTGCCGCCGGGCCTCGGCGAGGTCCTCCATATACGTCCACAACTTGGCGGCGGCGTCCTGGGAACGCGCGGCGGTGTCCGGGTCCAGCGGGGGCATGAGCATCAGATCGGCCCACTGGTGGAATTCGGTGCGGTCGGCGATGGGCACGCCGAGGAGTTCACAGATCACCTGCATGGGCAGCGGGATGGCCAGCGCGGTGACGAGATCGGCCCGGCCGTCGACGGCGATCCGGTCCAGCAGTGTGTCGGTGATCTCCTGCACCCGCGGCCGCAGGCTCTCCACCCTGCGTGTTGTGAACGCCTTGGCGAGCAGCCTGCGCAGCCGGGTGTGCTGGGGTGGGTTGGTGCCGGGCAGCGTGTCCTCGAACAGCCCGCTCACCGGAGTGGTCTGGCCCTGGGAGGCGGCGTAGGCGGCGGCCGGGCTCATGCCGGGGTGTCCGAGACAGTCCCGGACGTCCTCGTAGCGGGAGACGAGCCACGCCGTGGTGCCGTTCATCGTGATCTGCCGCGGCGGGCCGTGTTTGCGCAACTCCTGGGCGACGGTCTGCGGGTCGAGGATCCGAAGTTCTTCTTCGGGGGTGTCAGCCATGGCAGTACCACGTTCTCCTTCTGCTTGGGCCAATGCCAATGCCGATGCCGATGCCGATGCCGGTGTCAGCTGTGGCGTCAGCTTTGGCTCCGGGCGGGGATGATGTAGTCGGGGTCGGCCGTCCGTGCCGGCTCGCGCCGCGCCATGGCGGCGTCGATGGCGGGCCGGAGCCGGGCCGCCTTCAGCCGTTCGGCGGTCTCGTCGCGCTCCTTGAACTCCGGCATCACCTCGTTGGCGAAGAGCTCCAGCGACTCGCAGATGTGCTCGTGCCGGGTGCCGCCGCCCTGGACGAGGAAGATCGCCTGGTCCAGTCCGGCCTCCTCGTGGAGCCGCAGGAAGTCGCGTATCTGGCGCGGAGTGCCCACCGCGCCCCGGGCCGGATTGCCCAGTGGCATACCGGGCTTGCCGAAGGAGGAGCGGCCCATGCCGTGCTTGTCGCGGTCGCGCTGGAACTCCTCCCACAGCCGGGTGCGGCCCGGTGCGGCGGTGCCGAAGCCCGCGTAGAAGCCGAGGCCGAAGTTGAAGAACTGGACGCCGTCGACGGCACGTTCCACCGCCGTGGTCTCGTCCTCGTGGCAGAACATCGGAATGGTCGCGGCGATCTGGGCATTGACCGCGAACCCGGCGGGCACGCAGTCCGCCGACTCGATGCCCGAGTAGTAGGCGTCGACCCACTTCTTGGTCTCCGCCGGTCCGAAGAAGGAGAAGTTCAGCGCGCCCAGGCCCTTGGTGGCCGCGATGCGGATCGCGTCACGGTTTCCGCAGGCCATCCACATCGGCGGATGTGGCTTCTGCCGCGGCTTGGGCAGCACATTGCGGATGGGAGCGGACACGTACTTTCCCTCGCACCCGGCGAAGGGCTCCTCGACGAACATGCGGGCGACGGCGTCCACCGCCTCCGCCCACTGGTCCCGTTTGACGGAGCGCTCCACACCGAAACCGCCCAGTTCGGTGGGGGTGGTGGACTCGCCCGTGCCGAAGTCCACACGTCCGTCGGAGAGCAGATCCAGCGTGGCGATCCGTTCGGCCACCCGTGCCGTCGGATTGAACCCCGGGGGCATCAGGGCGACCGCGTGGCCGATGCGGATGCGGCTGGTGCGCTGGCTGACCGCGCCGAGGAACACCTCCGGCGCGGACATGTGCGAGTACTCCTCCAGGAAGTGGTGCTCAGGGCACCACACATGGTCGAAGCCCAGCCGATCGGCCAGCTCGATCTCCTCCAACATCTCCCTGAACAGGCGGTGTTCGGAGTCCTGGGTCCAGGGGCGGGGCAGCTGGGCCCCGTACAGCAAGCCGAATTTCATGGCCCCTCATCACTCTCATCTGCTGGTCGTCGGCGGCGGGCTCGGTCAGTCGCGGCCGTCCCAGTACGTGTCGAGCACCTGGGCGCGCTGTTCCGGATCGACGAGGAGGGTGACCTTCTCATGGCCGTCCTCCACGATCGTGAACATGTTGTTGGTGAGGAAGACCTGCCCCTTGTCGATGGCGCGCCTGCGCCGGCGCATCCCCGCCAGGATGGCCGGGCCATTGCCCTCACCGACACCGGTCCAGGCGTCATAGGTCCTGGGCTCGGTGGTGAAGCGATAGGTGGTCCGCCAGTCGTGGTCCAGGGTCTTGGCCTGCAACACGAGATAGCCGTCCCGCCGGATCAGCCGGAACGCGCAGCCGTACTGCCACTGCACCTCCTCCTCGGACAGACGCAGCGGCTCGGTGAAGCAGAGCCCGGCGTGTCCCACGTCGGCCAGCCACTCCTGCCCCTCGATACGGACGAGCATCAGCATGTGTTCGGGGTCGGGGGCGAAGGTGTCACCGGGCAGATATGTGCCTCCGCTGATGACGTCCAGGTCGTAGCCCAGGTCGCGGAGCAGCCGGGCGAAGAGGGTGTTCAGCTCCAGACACATGCCACCGTCGCCGGTCGGCACGATGGCCGCGAACGCCTTGTCGATATCGATGTCGGCCATGTTCTCGGCGCTGAGGCGGTGCGTGTGGTTGGTGTCGTAGGGGACCGTCATCAGATGGCTGCGGTGCAACTGCCGCAGGTTCGGCAGGGTGGGGGCGGGCCGCTGGGAGAACCCCAGATGCGCCAGGTACGTGTCCGTGCTGAACATGTGCGATCCCTTTCTTGCCGCTTCGGTCGGTGCCGGTCCGGCTGAACCGGGTGTGCTGGGCGGAGTCACTCCCCGGCGGCTCCGGGGGCCGGGGCCTCGGCCTCGGGAGCCGGGGCGGATCCGGGGGGAGCGTCCGCGTCCGCCTTCTCCAGCTCGTCCCGCAGTTGCCAGGCCAGCATCCGGAGAGTCGGGTGGTCGAAGACAAAGCTGGGAGGCAGCCGCAGCGCGGTGCGCTTGGCCAGGCGGTCGCGTAGTTCCACCGCCATGAGTGAGTCCAGACCGATCTCGGTGAACAGCACATCGGGGTCGAGGGTGGCGGCCGCCGAGTGTCCCAGCACCCGGGCGGCCTCCTGCTGCACCATGTCCAGCAGGATCCGCTCCCGCTCCTCGGGGGTCACCCCGGCCAGCCGATCGGTCACCAGGCCCTGGTCGGCCGTGGCCCGAGGGGCAGCGGCTCGGCGGGCGGTCGGGGCGAGCCTGTGCAGCAGCGGGTGGACCGCCCCACCGGCGGCCTGGGCGCGGAGCGCGCCGAGGTCCAGCTTGATGGGGAGGACCGTGGGTTCGGCCGTGCGCAGCGCCGTGTCGAAGAGTTCCATGCCCTCGGCCGGGGACAAGGGGGCGACACCGCCGCGTGTCATACGGCGCTGGTCGGCATCGCCGAGGCGGCCGGTCATCCCCGTACCGGCGGCCTGCTGCCACATGCCCCAGGCCAGGGACACGGCGGGCAGCCCCTGGGCCCGGCGCTGATGGGCCAGTGCGTCGAGGTAGGCGTTGGCGGCGGCGTAGTTGCCCTGTCCCGCGTTGCCCAGGGTGCCGGCGGCGGAGGAGAACAGGACGAAGGCCGACAGGTCCAGGTCCCGGGTCAGCTCATGCAGATGGAGCGCCCCGTCCACCTTCGGCCGGAACACCTCGTCCATACGCTCCGGGGTCAACGCGGTCAGCACACCGTCATCCAGAACACCGGCCGTATGCACCACCGCCGACAACGGAGCATCCTCTGGGACGGCGTCCAGCAGCCCGGTCACCTCGCCCCGGTCGGCCACATCACACGCGACGATCCGTATCCGCGCCCCTGCCTTGGCCAGCTCCGCCTCCAACTCGGCGGCGCCGATGGCCTCGGGCCCGCTTCGACTGGCCAACACCAGACTCCGCACCCCATGCACGGCCACCAGATGCCGCGCCACCACCCCGCCCAACGCCCCCGTACCACCCGTGACCAGCACCGTCCCGCCGGAACCCAAACCACCCGGACTGGTTTGGGACACCTCAGCGGCACGGGTGAGGTGCCGGGCGAAGCAGGTGGTGTCGCGTAGGGCCAGTTGGCGCTGGTCACCGGCGAGCAGCGCGGACAGCGACGTGGTGGGCATCGTCGCTTGGTCGATGTCGAGGAGGAGAATCCGCCCGGGGTTCTCCGCTTGTGCGGACCCCACCAGGCCCCATACGGCGGTCGCCGCTGGATCGACCGGATCGGCCTCCCGGACGGCGACGGCACCCCTCGTCACCACGACCAGCCGGCTGGACGCCAGTGACGGCTCGGCCAGCCACGCCTGTACGACCCGGAGCACCCTCCCGGTCATCTCCCGCACATCGGCCGTACCGCCGCCGAGGTCCAGCAGCAGCACGTCCGGTTGGGCGGTCTCCGGCGTCGTGGCCAGGTGGTGTACGTCCTCGGCGTCGCCCACCGCTACGGGTGCCACGGTCGCACCGCCCGCCCGAGCCGGCAGTTCCTCCCATGCGACGCGGAACATCCGGTCCACCGTCGCCGCCGTGCCGAACTGCTCGGCGCTGACCGGGCGGGACACCACCGAACCCACCGAAGCCACGGGGGCGCCGCTCCCATCGGCCAGTTCCAGGGACATGGTGTTCGGGCCGGACGGTGTCACACGTACCCGCAGCGCTGAGGCCCCGGAGGCATGCAGCGCCACCTCTCGATAGGCGAACGGCAACACGAGCTCCGCGTCGGCTTCGGCGCGGTCGTGGAAGGCGATGGTGTGCATGGCGGCGTCGAGGAGTGCCGGGTGAAGCCCGAACCCCGCCGCCTGGACCCGATGCTCCTCCGGCAGCGCCACCTCCGCGTACACCGCGCCATCCAGCCGCCAGGCCGCCCGCACCCCCTGGAACACCGGCCCATACCGGTAGCCGACCTCTTCCAGCCCGTCGTACAGGCCCTCCACGTCGCCCGGATCCACCGCTACGGCACCCACCGGAGGCCATACCGACAACCGTGTGTCGGGAACGGAGATCTCATCCGCACGGCACAACGTCCCGGTCGCGTGCCGCACCCACGCGGCACCCAGACCGGCATCCTCCGACCTCGAATACACCCGCACGCCGCGCCGGCCACTCTCATCGGCCTCCGCCACACTCACCCGCACCTGGACCGCCCCGCCCTCCGCCAACACCAGCGGAGCCTCCATCACCAACTCCTCCACCCCACCGCAACCGACCTCATCACCGGCCCGCACCACCAACTCCACAAACGCCGCCCCCGGCAACAACACCGCACCCGCAGCCACATGATCAGCCAGCCACGGATGCGAACGCAGCGACAGCCGGGAAGTGAACACCACCTCACCCGACCCCGGCACCTCCATCACCGCACCCAACAACGGATGCTCCACCCCCGCCAGCCCGGCAGACGCCACATCACCCACACCCCGGTGCTCCCCCACCAACCAGTAATGCTCCCGCTGGAAGGCATACGTCGGCAGATCCGAGATGTGGGCGGGCAGAGCCGTGGCACCGAACAGCGCTCCGAAGTCGATACGCACGCCTGCCACATGCAGTTGAGCGACGGCGGAGATCAATGCCCGGGGCTCGTCGCCCTCCCGCCGCAGCGACGGCACGACCACGGGCCCTTCGGCCGACTCCTCCGGCAGACAGTCCCCGACCATCGCGGACAGCACCGCATCCGGCGCCAACTCCAGATACGTGCTGACGCCATAGTCGGCAAGCGCTCGCACACCATCCGCGAACCGCACCGCCGAACGCACATGCTCCACCCAGTACTCGGGAGAACGCACCGTCTCCGTGTCCGCTAGTCGCCCGGTCACGTTGGACACCAGAGGGATCACCGGAGCGGCAAACGACAGCCCCTCGACCACCCGTCGGAACTCCTCCAGCATCGGCTCCATCCGGGCGGAGTGGAACGCGTGCGAAACCGCCAGACGCCTCGTCCGACACCCCTGCCCCGACAACTCCCGCGCCACCCGCAGCACGGGCTCCTCATCGCCTGAGAGCACCACCGCCGCAGGACCGTTCACCGCCGCGATATCCACCCCCGGCACCAGCAACGGACGCACCTGCTCCTCACCCGCACCCACCGCCACCATCGCGCCACCCTCCGGCAACGCCTCCATCAACCGACCCCGCGCCGCCACCAACACCGCCGCATCCTCCAGCGACAACACACCCGCCACATGCGCCGCCGCCACCTCACCCACCGAATGCCCACCCACCACATCCGGCACCACACCCCACGACTCCACCAACCGGAACAACGCCGTCTCCACCGCGAACAACCCCGCCTGAGCAAACACCGTCCGCTCCAACAACTCACCATCCCCGAACACCACCTCCCGCACCGAACCAAAGACCCCGCCCGCGCCCAACTCCCGATCCAGCGCCTCACACACCGCATCGAAGGCATCCCGAAAGACCGGGAACACCTCATACAACCCACGCCCCATCCCCACCCGCTGACACCCCTGACCAGCGAACAACACCCCCAACCGACCACGCACCACCGAACCCGACACCACCCCCGGAACCGACTCACCCCGCGCCACCGCCGCCAACCCCGCCAGAGCCTCCTCCCGATCCCCCGCCACCACCACCGCACGATCCGACAACCCCGCCCGACCACCACCCAACGCAAAACCAAGTTCGCTCACGTCCGGCTGCGGCTCGTCCGCAAGGAACGACCGCAGGCGTCGCGCCTGGGCCCGCAAGGCCACGTCCCCCCGCCCGGACACCACCAGCGGCACAGGAACGCCCTTCGGCCACGACATGGCCGGGTTGCTCGCCTCGGTCGCCGCTTGCTCCAGGATGACGTGGGCGTTGGTCCCGCTGACTCCGAACGCGGACACACCGGCCCGGCGCGGACGCCCCACCTCCGGCCACACGCGCTCCTCGGTCAGCAGCTCCACCGCACCCGCCGACCAATCCACCTGCGACGTTGGCTCCTCCACGTGCAATGTCCGAGGCGCGATGCCATGCCGCAGCGCCAGCACCATCTTGATGACACCGGCCACACCCGCTGCCGCCTGCGCATGGCCGATGTTCGACTTCAACGACCCCATCAGCAACGGCCGATCACGGCCCTGACCGTACGTGGCCAGTACCGCCTGCGCTTCGATCGGATCGCCCAGTGCCGTGCCCGTGCCATGCGCCTCGACCACATCCACCTCGGCGGCCGACACACCGGCACTGGCCAGGGCCTGCCGAATGACACGCTGTTGCGACGGGCCATTGGGCGCCGTCAGACCATTCGACGCACCGTCCTGGTTCACCGCACTACCCCGCACCACCGCCAACACCCGATGGCCATTCCGCTCCGCGTCCGACAACCGCTCCAGCGCCAACACACCCACGCCCTCGGCCCACCCCGTACCGTCAGCCGAGGCGGCGAAGGACTTGCATCGGCCATCGGCCGACATGCCGCGCTGCCGCGAGAAGGCAATGAAGATGCCGGGCGTGGGCATCACCGTGACACCACCGGCCAGCGCAATCGAGCACTCGCCGGCTCGCAGCGCCTGAGCCGCCAGATGCAACGCCACCAGGGACGAGGAGCATGCCGTGTCCACCGCGACCGACGGGCCCTCGAAGCCAAGCGCATAGGACACCCGTCCCGACAGCACACTGGCCGAGGCGCCGAGGCCCAGCATGCCCTCGAGCTCGGCGGGCACCGGCTCTACGCCCGAGCCGTAGTTGTGGTACGTGACACCGGAGAAAACGCCCACGTCCTTGCCCCGCAGGGTGGTCGGGTCGATCCCGGCCCGTTCCAGCGCCTCCCACGAGGTCTCCAGCATCAGACGCTGTTGCGGGTCCACGGCCAGCGCCTCACGCGGCGAGATCCCGAAGAAGCCCGCGTCGAACTCCCCGGCATCGTGCAGAAACCCGCCTTGGTGGGCGTAGCTGGTGCCGGGGTGGTCCGGGTCCGGATGAAACAGGTTCTCCAGGTCCCAGCCACGATTCACCGGGAAGTCGCTGATGCCGTCCCGCCCGTGAAGCACCAGCTCCCACAGCTCGTCGGGCGTGGAGACTCCTCCCGGCAGTCGACACGCCATGCCCACGATCGCCACCGGCTCGGTCGACACGGCCCCAGGCGCTGATGTCGGCCCCGCTGGCTCCTCCGGGGCCGGGGCAGCCGTGTCCCCGATGAGCTCGTCACGGAGAAAGTCGGCGAGAACCAGGGGTGTGGGGTAGTCGAAGAGCAGGGTGGTCGGCAGAGTCCGGTCGGTGAGTGCGTTCAGACGGTTGCGCAACTGCACGGCGGTGGCCGAGTCGAACCCGATCTGGTTGAACACCATGTCCGGTTCAATGGCATCCAGCGAGGGATGGCCCAAGACGCCTGCGGTCTCCTGGCGGACGGTCTCCAGCAGGATGCGCTCCTGCTCCTGTGCGGACTCCCCACGAAGGCGAGCGGTCAACGCCCCGGTGTCCTCGGGCAGTTCTGCCATGCCCGGAAGCAGATCGGCTTCGGATCCCGCATCGGCGGGGGCGGAGTTCTTGAGCCAGTAGTGCTGGTGTTGGAAGGCGTAGGTGGGGAGGTCACACGCGGTGTGCGCGGGGACGTTGCCAAGCAGGGCGGTCCAGTCGACGGGGACACCACGTACATACGCCTCGGCCACGGAGGTGAGCACACGGCGCATACCACCCTCGCCCCGGCGCAGTGTCCCGGTCACCACCACCGGTCCGGCATCCACCCGCTCCGCCGCCGCCTCCATGCTCATCGTCAGCACCGGATGCGCACTCACCTCAACAAACGCCCGGAAGCCCTCCTCCAGCAGCCGCTCAATGGACGGGGCGAACCGGACCGTGCTCCGCAGATTCCGATACCAGTACCCGGCATCCAACTCAGCCGTGTCCAGCCACACCCCCTCCACCGTGGAGAAGAACGGAATACGTGAAGACACCGGCCGGACCTGCGACAACGACCGAGCCAGCTCACCCTCGATCGCCTCCACCTGCGCCGTATGCGAGGCATAATCCACATCCACCCACCGCGCCCGCACCCCCACGCCCTCACACTCCACCACCAACTCCCCCAACGCCTCCGGCTCACCAGCCACCACCACCGACAACGGCCCATTGACCGCCGCAACCTCAACCCGACCGACCCAACGGGACACCAACAACTCCGCCTCGCTCACACCCACAGCCAGCGACACCATCCCACCCAAGCCCGACAACCCCGCCGCGATCGCACGACTCCGCAACACCACCACCCGCGCCGCATCCCCCAACGACAACCCACCCGCCACACACGCCGCCGCAATCTCCCCCTGCGAATGCCCCACCACCACCGACGGCACCACACCAGCCGCCAACCACACCCGCGCCAACCCCACCATCACCGCAAACGACACCGGCTGCACCACATCCACCCGATCCAACGACACACCACCCCCAACACCCCGCACCACATCCACCAACGACCACCCCGTCAACGGATCCAACACCCCCGCACACTCCCGAAGCCCCTCCGCAAACACCACACTCGACTCCAACAACTCCGCACCCATCCCCACCCACTGCGCCCCCTGACCAGGAAAAACAAACGCCACCCGACCCCGAACATCGGCTTTGCCCACCCCACCGCCCTCCACCACCGCCGCCAACCCCGCCAACGCCTCCTCCCGGCCCCCCGCCACCACCACCGCACGATCCGACAACCCCGCCCGACCAGAAGCCAGCGCCGCCCCCAGCTCCCCAACGCCCAACCCTGGACGAGCTTGGACGTACTCCAGCAACCTCCGCGCCTGCCCCCGCAACCCCGCACCACCACGCCCCGACACCACCAACGGCACCACACCACCCGGAACCTCCGACACCGGCACCACATCAACCGCCGACTCCGGCGCCTGCTCCAAAATCACATGCGCATTCGTCCCACTCACCCCAAACCCCGACACCCCCACCCGACGCGGACGCCCCACCTCCGGCCACACCCGCTCCTCCGTCAACAACTCCACCGCACCCGCCGACCAATCCACCTCCGGCGAAGGCTCATCCACATGCAACGTCCGCGGCAACACCCCATACCGCAACGCCAACACCATCTTGATCACACCAGCCACACCCGCAGCCGCCTGCGCATGACCAATATTCGACTTCAACGACCCCAACCACAACGGACGCCCCGCAGGCCGATCCTGCCCATACGTTTCAAGCAGCGCCTGCGCCTCGATCGGATCACCCAGCGGCGTACCCGTCCCATGGGCCTCCACCGCATCCACATCGCCCGCCACCAGCCCCGCACCCGCCAACGCCCGCCGAATCACACGCTGCTGCGACGGACCGTTCGGCGCCGTCAACCCATTCGACGCACCATCCTGATTCACCGCACTGCCCCGCACCACCGCCAACACCCGATGCCCACGCCGCTCCGCATCCGACAACCGCTCCACCAGCAGCACTCCCGCGCCCTCGGAGAAGCCGGTGCCGTCCGCAGCGGCCGCGAAGGCCCTGCAACGGCCGTCCTTCGACATCCCGCGCTGGCGCGAGAAGCCGACGAAGATACCGGGGTTGGCCATGACGGTCACACCTCCGGCCAGTGCCATCGAGCACTCGCCCAACCGCAGCGCCTGTACGGCCAGGTGCAACGCCACCAACGACGACGAACACGCCGTATCCACCGCGACCGACGGGCCCTCGAAGCCAAGCGCGTACGACACCCGCCCCGCCAGGACGCTCGCCGAGGTGCCCGTGCCCATGACCGCCTCGAGTTCCTCGGGGACCCGCGCTCCGGAACCGTAGCTGTGGTAGGTCACCCCGGAGAAGACGCCGATGTCCTTGCCCCGCAACGCGGTCGGGTCAATTCCGGCGCGTTCGAACGCCTCCCAGGAGGTCTCGAGCATGATGCGCTGCTGCGGATCCATCGCCAGCGCCTCGCGCGGCGAGATCCCGAAGAAGCCCGCGTCGAACTCCCCCGCGTCGTGGAGAAAGCCACCCTCGCGGACATAGCTGGTGCCCGGGTGATCCGGATCCGGGTTGAAGAGGTTCTCCAGATCCCAGCCACGGTCCTCCGGAAACCCACCGATCGCATCACCGCCGGACACCACCAGGTCCCACAGTTCCTCCGGCGTGGTCACCCCACCCGGCAGCCGACACGCCATCCCCACGATCGCGATCGGCTCCGACAGGCCGCGGCGTATGTCGGCGTTCTCCCGCTCGAGCCGCTCGTTCTCCATGAGCGTGACACGCAGCGCTTCGACGACCTTCGCTTCGGGAGTGGTCATCCCGGCCTCCGCATTCCGAACCGACATTACTTCCCGGCCTTGCTCATGGCTCGTTGCACCAGACTGGCGACATCCATATCGGCGATCGCGGCAGCCGGTTGCCCGTCCGCCGCCTGCCCATCCGCCTGCTGCGCCGCTTCGGGCTCTCGGACCAGCGCCATGAGGGTGTCGAGGATGCCCAGCTCCTGGAAGCGGCTCAGCGGTGTGCCGGCCAGCACACGGCGCAGCTCCTCCTCGCTCCCAGCGAGACTCTGCGCAGGTGGCGCGTCCGGGCAGAGCTTCGTCCGCAAGTGGCGCATCAGGGCGATGGGCGTCGGATAGTCGAAGACCAGCGTGGCCGGGAGCCGTATCCCGGTGTGGTTGCCCAGCCGGTTGCGCAGTTCCACCGCCGTGAGGGAGTCGAAGCCGATTTCGTTGAACGCCAGGTCCGGCCCGATGGCATGGGTGGAGGCGTGGCCCAGTACCCGAGCCGCCTCGCGGCAGACCAGGCCGAGCAGGATCTGCTCCTGTTCCTCGGGCGTGGCCCTGGTCAGGCGCTGGGTGAAGGCATCCAGATCGGCGGCCGTCCGAGCGATGCGCCGGCTCTGCCGGACGAGGCCACGGAGCAACGGTGGCACCGGTCCGGTGGCGGCCTGGGTTCGCAGTGCGCCCAGATCCAGCTTCATCGGAAGCACCACCGACTGGGGCATCCGCAGTGCGGTGTCGAACAGCGCCCCGCCTTCGCCCTCCGACAGCCCGGCCACGCCCCCGCGTGCCATGCGCTGCTGGTCGGCGTCGGTGAGGTGGCCGGTCAGCCCGACCCCCGCGCCCTGTGCCCAGAGCCCCCATCCCAGGGAGATGCCCGGGAGCCCCTCGGCGCGGCGCCGATGTGCCAAGGCATCCAGGAAGGCGTTGGCCGCCACATAGCTCCCCTGCCCCGAGCTGCCGAGCGTCCCCGCGGCCGAGGAGAACAGGACGAAGGCCGCCAGATCCAGCCGCCGGGTCAGCTCGTGCAGATGGAGTGCGGCGTCCACCTTCGGGGCGAAGACCGTGTCCAGCCGCTCCCTGGTCAAGGCGGTGATCACTCCGTCGTCCAGTGCTCCCGCGCTGTGCACCACGGCAGTCAGTGGCGCGTCTTCGGGCAGCGAGGACAGCAACCCCGCCAGGGCGTCGCGGTCCGCGACATCGCAGGCGGCGATCCGTACTCGTGCGCCGAGCGAGGTCAGTTCCCGCTCCAGTTCGGCGGCGCCGGCGGCCTGGGGTCCGCTCCGGCTGGTCAGCACCAGATTCCGTACGCCGTGCTCGGTCACCAGGCGCCGAGCGGCCACCTTCCCCAGCGATCCGGTGCCACCCGTGATGAGCACAGTGCCGTCCGGGTCGAGTCGACGCGGCACGGTGAACACGTTCTTACCGATGTGCTGTGCCCGGCTCATGAAGCGGAATGCGGCCGGAGCGCGCCGGATGTCCCATACGGTCACCGGTGGCGGGGTCAGCACCCCCTTCTCGAAGAGGTCGACCAGCTCGGTCAGCATCCGCTGGATGCGCTCGCCGCCGGCTTCGGCCAGGTCGAATGCCCGATAGGCAACGCCGGGGTGCTGAGTGCCCACCTCTTCGGCATCCCGGATATCGCTCTTGCCCATCTCGATGAACCGCCCGCCCCTGGGCAGCAACCGGAGTGAGGCGTCCACGAAGTCTCCGGCGAGGGCGTCCAGCACCACATCGAAGCCACGGCCACCGGTCATCTCGAAGAACCGCTGCTCGAACTCCAGCGTCCGGGAGTTGGCCAGTCGGCCGTCCGGGACACCGGCGGTGTGTGCGGCGTCCCACTTGGCCGGGCTCGCCGTTCCGTAGACCTCGGCGCCCCAATGCCGCGCCAGCTGCACCGCGGCCATGCCCACGCCGCCGGCTGCCGCATGGATGAGGACCGACTCCCCGCGCTCCAGCCGTGCCAGGTCCCGCAGCCCGAAGTAGGCGGTGAGGAACACGCAGGGGACCGCGGCCGCCTGCTCGAAGGACCACCCCTCGGGCATGTGGACGAGGGTGAGGCAGTCGGCGACGGCGAGGGGGCCGCCCGCGCCCTCGAAGAGTCCCATGACCCGGTCGCCCGGAGCGAAGCGGGTGACACCCGGGCCGACCTCCCTGACCACGCCCGCGCCCTCGTTGCCGATGCTGATCTCGCCGGGGTACATGCCCAGCGCCATCAGCACATCGCGGAAGTTGAGTCCCGCGGCACGTGTCTCGATCCGGACATGGCCGGGTGGCAGTGGCGCCAAGGCATCCGGCGACGGCAGCAGCGCCAGGCCCTCCAGTGTCCCCGGGCCGCGGGTGCCCAGCTGCCACGCGGGTTCTCCCTCGGGCGCCACCAGCGCCTCATCGGCCGTCGCCCGGGTCAGACGGCGTTGGTGGCAGACGCCCGCGCGTAGTGCGAGCTGTGGTTCGTCTCCGGCGAGCAGGGCGGGTAGAAGGATGGGCAGGGCCTCAGTGGAGGCCGGTGTGTCGTCCGCGTCGAGGAGCAGGATCCGCCCGGGGTTCTCCGACTGCGCGGTGCCGACCAGCCCCCAGGCCGCGGCGACCGCCGGATCGACCGGGTCGGTGTCCCGCACTCCTACGGCACCCCGCGTCAGCATCACCAAACGCGAGTCCTCCAGCGTGGGCTCGGTCAGCCACACCCGGAGCACGTCCAGCACTTGGCCCGCCAGCTCATGCGCGCGGGCCGCGCCGGTGTCGTCGCTTACGGCATCACCGGGGCCGATCTCGTACAGCAGCACCGGCGGCGACTCGGCCGACGCGTCGGTTCGAGTGGCCAACTGCCGTACGTCCTGCGCGGTGTGTACGGAGACGGTGTCAAGCGGTACGTCGGCGGCGTCGACCCGCAACTGCTCCCACCCTACGAGGAACATCTGGTCGGTCGTGGCCTGTGTGGCGGCGTCCAGCAGCGCCGCAGGCATCGGCCGCGACACCAACGACTCGACCACCGCCACCGCCGCCCCACTGGGATCAGCCAGCCGAAGGCCCACGCCATCCTTGCCGTTGGGTGTGATACGCACGCGAAGTGCCGAAGCGCCGGAAGCGTGCAGGGACACTCCGCGATAGGCGAACGGCAACGCGGGCCCCACCTGGTCATCAGTACGGTCGCGGAACGCGGTGGCGTGCAGGGCCGCGTCGAGCAGTGCGGGATGCAGCCCGAACGCGGTGGCTTCGGCCGACAGCTCCTCCGACAGGGCCACCTCGGCGTAGATCTCGTCGCCCCGCGTCCACGCGGCACGCAGACCGCGGAAGGCCGGGCCGTATCCGTAACCGTTCGCCTCCAGCTCCTCGTAGATGCCGAGCACCCGCTCCTCCGGGACCGCCACCGCCCCGGCGGGGGGCCACTGTGTCAGGCCCGCGTCCAGGTCATCGGGGGTGTCCTGGGCCAGGGTGCCGCTGATGTGGCGGGTCCAGGGGGTGTCGATGCCGCCGTCCTGGCCGCGTGAGTGCACTGCCACGGGGCGTCGGCCGGAATCGTCCTCCACGCCGACGCTCACCCGCAGCTGCACACCGTCGCGCTCTGGCAGGGTGAGCGGTGCTTCGACGACGAGCTCTTCGACGACACCACAGCCGACTTCGTCACCGGCGCGCACCGCCAGCTCCACGAACGCCGCCCCGGGCAGCAACACCGTGCCCGCCGCCGCGTGGTCGGCCAGCCATGGATGCGTACGGAGCGACAGGCGGGAGGTGAACAACAAGCCCCCTGACTCGGGCAGTTCGGTCACGGCGCCCAGCAGTGGGTGCTCGGCCCGCGCAAGCCCGAGCGCGGCCGCGTCCACTGATTCGCCTCGCCGTCCCAGCCAGTAGTGCTGGTGTTGGAAGGCGTAGGTCGGCAGATCCACCGCGACGTGCGCGGGAATGTCGCCGAGCAGGGCGGTCCAGTCGACGGGGACACCACGTACGTACGCCTCGGCCAGGGAGGTGAGCACACGGCGCATACCACCCTCGCCCCGGCGCAGTGTCCCGGTCACCACCACCGGTCCGGCATCCACCCGCTCCGCCGCCGCCTCAATGCTCATCGTCAGCACCGGATGCGCACTCACCTCAACAAACGCCCGGAAGCCCTCCTCCAGCAGCCGCTCAATGGACGGGGCGAACCGGACCGTGCTCCGCAGATTCCGATACCAGTACCCGGCATCCAACTCAGCCGTGTCCAGCCACTCCCCCTCCACCGTGGAGAAGAACGGAATACGTGAAGACACCGGCCGGACCTGCGACAACGACCGGGCCAGCTCACCCTCGATCGCCTCCACCTGCGCCGTATGCGAGGCATAATCCACATCCACCCACCGCGCCCGCACCCCCACGCCCTCACACTCCACCACCAACTCCCCCAACGCCTCCGGCTCACCAGCCACCACCACCGACAACGGCCCATTGACCGCCGCAACCTCAACCCGACCCGACCACCCCTCAACCAACCGCCCCGCCTCCTCCACACCCACAGCCAGCGACACCATCCCACCCAAGCCCGACAACCCCGCCGCGATCGCACGACTCCGCAACACCACCACCCGCGCCGCATCCCCCAACGACAACCCACCCGCCACACACGCCGCCGCAATCTCCCCCTGCGAATGCCCCACCACCACCGACGGCACCACACCAGCCGCCAACCACACCCGCGCCAACCCCACCATCACCGCAAACGACACCGGCTGCACCACATCCACCCGATCCAACGACACACCACCCCCAACACCCCGCACCACATCCACCAACGACCACCCCGTCAACGGATCCAACACCCCCGCACACTCCCGAAGCCCCTCCGCAAACACCACACTCGACTCCAACAACTCCGCACCCATCCCCACCCACTGCGCCCCCTGACCAGGAAAGACAAACGCCACCCGACCCTGCGCATCCGCCCGTCCCACCACATCGCTACCGACCACCTCGCCCCCGGCCACGGCCGCCAACCCCGCCAGCGCCTCACTCCGGTCCCCCGCCAGCACCACCGCACGTTCCGACAGCCCTGCCCGTGATGTCGCCAGGGAACGTGCCAGATGGCCCAGTTCCACTTCCGGCCGTCGCTCCACAAAGTCCAGCAGCCGCCGTGCCTGTCCCCGCAACCCCGCACCACCACGCCCCGACACCACCAACGGCACCACACCACCCGGAACCTCCGACACCGGCACCACCTCGACCGCCGACTCCGGCGCCTGCTCCAAAATCACGTGAGCGTTCGTCCCACTCACCCCAAACCCCGACACCCCCACCCGACGCGGACGCCCCACCTCCGGCCACACCCGCTCCTCCGTCAGCAACTCCACCGCACCCGCCGACCAATCCACCTGCGGCGAAGGCTCATCCACATGCAACGTCCTCGGCAACACCCCATGCCGCAACGCCAACACCATCTTGATCACACCAGCCACACCCGCAGCCGCCTGCGCATGACCAATATTCGACTTCAACGATCCCAACCACAACGGACGCCCCGCAGGCCGATCCTGGCCGTAGGTCGCCATCAATGCCTGGACCTCGATCGGATCACCCAGCGTGGTGCCCGTGCCATGGCCCTCGACGGCATCCACATCGCCCGCCACCAACCCGGCACCCGCCAACGCCTGCTGAATCACCCGCTGCTGCGACGGACCATTCGGCGCCGTCAGACCATTCGACGCACCGTCCTGGTTCACCGCACTACCCCGCACCACCGCCAACACCCGATGCCCACGCCGCTCCGCATCCGACAGCCGCTCCACCACCAGCACACCCACACCCTCGGCCCACCCCGTGCCATCCGCCGAGGCCGCGAACGACTTGCAGCGGCCGTCTTCGGCCATGCCGCGCTGTCGCGAGAAGCCGACGAAGGCGCTGGGAGTGGACATGACGGTGGCCCCTCCGGCCAGCGCCATCGAGCACTCGCCCGACCGCAGCGCCTGCGCGGCCAGGTGCAGGCCCACCAGGGAGGAGGAGCACGCCGTGTCGATCGTCATCGCAGGGCCCTCGAACCCCAGCTCGTAGGCCACCCGGCCAGTGAGCACACTCGCCGAACTGCCCGTCATCAGATAGCCCTCGACGCCCTCGGGGACCGTGTCCACGTCCGTGGCGTAGTCCTGGTTGAGGGTGCCGAAGTAGACACCGATGTCCTTGCCACGCAGGGCCGTTGGATCGATCCCGGCGCGCTCCAACGCCTCCCATGACGTCTCGAGCAACAGCCGCTGCTGCGGATCCATCGCCAGCGCCTCGCGCGGCGAGATCCCGAAGAAGCCCGCGTCGAACTCCCCCGCATCGCGCAGAAAGCCACCCTCGCGGACATAGCTGGTACCCGGGTGATCCGGATCCGGGTCGAAGAGGTTCTCCAGATCCCAGCCACGGTCCTCCGGAAACCCACCGACCGCGTCACCACCGGACACCACCAGGTCCCACAGCTCCTCCGGCGTGGTCACCCCACCCGGCAACCGACACGCCATCCCCACGATCGCGATCGGCTCCGACCGCGCTTCCTCGATCTCGGTGAGCCGCTGCCGCGCCTGGTGCAGATCGGCGGTCACCCGCTTGAGGTATCGGACCAGCTTCTCGTCGTTGTCCACCGGAGGTCACCTTCCCCTTCACTCGTAGGCGCGGTCGGAATCCGCCGGGTCCACGATTCCGAACTCGTCGTCGATGAAGGCCAGTACGTCGTCGACCGACGCCGCCTCGAGCGTCGCTTCGATGTCGGCGCCTCCGGCCGGCCCGGGGGCATCGGTGCCGAGCTTGGCCGCCAGAGCCCGGAGCCGGGCGGCGGCGCCGGTGTTCTTGGCAGTGTCCGGTGGCCGGGCGGCCACCAGTTCTTCGAGCCTCGCCACTTCGGCCAGCACCGGGTCCCGCGTGGCCTCGGTGCCCAGGCGGGTGTTCAGGTGGTCCGCCAGTGTCAGCGGCGTGGGGAAGTCGAAGGCGAACGTGGCGGGGAGCCGCAGCCCGGTACGGGCGAGGAGCCGGTCCCTTAGCTCTATCGCCGTGAGCGAGTCGAAGCCGACGTCGGTGAATGCCGCATCGGGGCCGATACGGCCGACCGAGGCGTAGCCGAGCACATACGCCGCCTCCTGCCGGACCAGGTCGAGCAGGATCGCCTGACGGTCCGCGGGGCCCGCCCCCGCCAGTCGTTCGGTGAGCGCGTCGGCGTCGTGCGCATGCGCCGACCGGGCCTTCTGCCGGATCCGCCGGGGCTGGGGGACCAGCCCGCGCAGCAGTGGCGGCACCGCCCCGGTGGCGGCCTGGGCCCGCAGTGCGCCGAGGTCCAGTTTGATGGGGAGGACCGTGGGTTCGCCGGTACGCAACGCGGTGTCGAAGAGCTCCATGCCCTCGGCAGAGGTCAGCGCGGCGAGTCCGTCGCGGGCCAGTCGTCGGTGGTCGGTGTCGCCGAGCTGGGCGGTCATCCCCGCGTCCTGGGACCACATGCCCCAGCCGAGGGAGATCGCGGGAAGCCCTTGGGCGGCCCGGTGCTGTGCCAGCGCGTCGAGGTAGGCGTTGGCGGCGGCATAGTTGCCCTGTCCGGAGCTGCCGAACGTACCGGCGGCCGAGGAGAACAGGACGAAGGCCGACAGGCCCAGGTCCCGGGTCAGCTCATGCAGATGGAGCGCCCCGTCCACCTTCGGCCGGAACACCTCATCCATACGCTCCGGGGTCAACGCGGTCAGCACACCGTCATCCAGGACACCGGCCGTATGCACCACCGCCGACAGCGGAGCATCGTCCGGAACGGCATCCAGCAGCTCGGCCACCTCGCCCCGGTCCGCCACATCACACGCGACGATCCGCACCCGTGCACCCGCCCCCACCAGCTCCGCCTCCAATGCGGCAGCACCGTGCGCACCAGGCCCGCTCCGACTGGCCAACACCAGGCTCCGCACCCCATGCACGGCCACCAGATGCCGTGCCACCACCCCGCCCAGCGCCCCCGTACCGCCCGTCACCAACACCGTCCCGTCTGCGTCCACACCGCTCAGTTCGGCCTCGGGCGGCTCCACCACACGGATGAGCCGCCGTAGGAAACACGCACCCGCGCGGACCGCGGCCTGGGTCTCGTCGGCGGCGAACAGGGCGGGGACGAGGGTGCTCAGCGTGGCGTACGAAGACGGTTCGTCGTCGACGTCCAGCAGGAGGATCCGGCCGGTGTTCTCCGACTGCGCGGTGCCGACCAGCCCCCATACGGCGGCGATGGCGGGGTCGACCGCCTCACCCGGGTCCACGGCGACCGCGCCCGTGGTCAGCACGACCATCCGCGTGCTGTCCAGCGCCGGTTCGGTCGACCACGCCTGGATGACTTCCAGTACGCGGCTGGTCAACTCGCGCACACTACCGGTCTCGGCCACCTCGACCGTTACGGCGTCGAACCGGTCACCTCGCTCGGCCAGCGCGCGCACATCCTCGGCCGTGGCCACCCGCACCGCGCCCAGTGGGGTGCCATCCGACGTCAGCGCCGTCTTCTCCCATCCCGGGCGGAGCAGACGGTCATGTGTCGAGGGGGCCTTGAACTGCCCGGGCTCGACCGGGCGGGACACCATCGAACCCACCGAAGCCACCGGGGCGCCGGTCTCATCGGCCAACTCCAGAGTCAGGGTGTCCTCGCCGACGGGCATCACCCGTACCCGTAAGGCCGTGGCACCCGTGGCGTGGAGCGCCACATCGCGCCAGACGAAGGGCAACGCTGTCCGCTGGTCGGCACGCTCCGCACGGTGCTGGAACGCGGCGGCGTGCATGGCCGCGTCGAGAAGTGCCGGATGCAGTCCGAACCCCGCCGCCTGCGCCCGATGCTCCTCCGGCAGCGCCACCTCCGCGTACACCGCGCCATCCAGCCGCCACGCCGCCCGCACCCCCTGGAACACCGGCCCATACCGGTAGCCGACCTCTTCCAGCCCGTCGTACAGGCCCTCCACGTCGCCCGGATCCACCGCCACCGCACCCGGCGGAGGCCACGCCGACAGCCCCACATCAGCAGCGGAGAGCCCCGCCGCGGCACGCACCGTCCCGCTCGCGTGCCGCACCCACGCAGCACCCACGCCCGCGTCCTCCGCCCTCGAATACACCCGCACCACACGCCGACCACTCTCATCGGCCTCCGCCACACTCACCCGCACCTGGACCGCCCCGCCCTCCGCCAACACCAGCGGAGCCTCCATCACCAACTCCTCCACCCCACCGCAACCGACCTCATCGCCGGCCCGCACCACCAACTCCACAAACGCCGCCCCCGGCAACAACACCGCACCCGCAGCCACATGATCAGCCAGCCACGGATGCGAACGCAGCGACAGCCGGGAAGTGAACACCACCTCACCCGACCCCGGCACCTCCATCACCGCACCCAACAACGGATGCTCCACCCCCGCCAGCCCGGCAGACGCCACATCACCCACACCCCGGTGCTCCCCCACCAACCAGTAATGCTCCCGCTGGAAGGCGTACGTCGGCAGATCGACCGAACCGGTACGCGTTCCGCCCATGGCAGTCGCCCAGTCCACGTGCACACCACGCGTATGGCAGGTGGCCAGGGCCGTGACAAGGGCCCGGGTCTCGTCGCCCTCCCGGCGGAGGGCCGGTACGAAGGCGGCCTGCCCCTCGTCCAGGCACTCGCGGCCCATCGCGGACAGCGTGCCATCGGGGCCCAGCTCCAGATACGTACTCACCCCGTATTCCGCAAGCGCCCGCACACCATCCGCGAACCGCACCGCCGAACGCACATGTTCCACCCAGTACGTCGGCGAACACACCACCTCCGCATCCACCAACTCCCCGGTTGCGTTCGACACCACGGGAATCTCGGGAGCCGCGAACGACAGGCCCTCAACCACCCGCCGGAACTCCTCCAGCATCGGCTCCATCCGGGCGGAGTGGAACGCGTGCGAAACCGCCAGACGCCTCGTCCGACACCCCTGCCCCGACAACTCCCGCGCCACCCGCAGCACCGGCTCCTCATCCCCGGAGAGCACCACCGCCGCAGGACCATTCACCGCCGCGATATCCACCCCCGGCACCAGCAACGGACGCACCTGCCCCTCACCCGCACCCACCGCCACCATCGCGCCACCCTCCGGCAACGCCTCCATCAACCGACCCCGCGCCGCCACCAACACCGCCGCATCCTCCAGCGACAACACACCCGCCACATGCGCCGCCGCCACCTCACCCACCGAATGCCCACCCACCACATCCGGCACCACACCCCACGACTCCACCAACCGGAACAACGCCGTCTCCACCGCGAACAACCCCGCCTGAGCAAACACCGTCCGCTCCAACAACTCACCGTCCCCGAACACCACCTCCCGCACCGAACCCGATACACCCCCGGCGTTCAGCTCCCGGTCCAACACCTCACACACCGCATCGAAGGCATCCCGAAAGACCGGGAACACCTCATACAACCCACGCCCCATCCCCACCCGCTGACACCCCTGACCAGCGAACAACACCCCCAACCGACCACGCACCACCGCACCCGACACCACCCCCACACCCGACTCACCCCGCGCCACCACACCCAACCCCGCCAGAGCCTCCTCACGATCCCCCGCCACCACCACCGCACGATCCGACAACCCCGCCCGACCACCACCCAACGCAAAACCCAGCTCCGTCACCCCCACCTCCGGGTGGCCTTCGGCGAAGTCCAGCAGCCGCCGCGCCTGGGCCCGCAACCCCGCATCGCCACGCCCCGACACCACCAACGGCACCACACCACCCGGAACCTCCGGCGCCACGTCAACCGCCGTCTCCGGAGCCTGCTCCAGAATCACGTGGGCGTTCGTCCCGCTCACCCCGAAACCCGACACCCCCGCCCGACGCGGACGCCCCGCCTCCGGCCACGCCCGCCGCTCGGTCAGCAGTTCCACCGCACCCGCCGACCAATCCACCTGCGGCGTGGGCTCGTCCACGTGCAACGTCTGCGGCAACACCCCATGCCGCAGCGCCATCACCATCTTGATGACTCCGGCCACGCCCGCCGCGCCCTGGGTATGGCCGATGTTGGACTTGAGGGAGCCCAGCCACAGCGGGCGGTCCTCCGGCCGCCCCTGGCCGTACGTGGCGAGCAGCGCCTGCGCCTCGATCGGGTCGCCGAGCGCGGTCCCCGTCCCATGGGCCTCCACCGCGTCCACCTCGGACGGGCCAAGGCGCGCATGGGCCAGCGCCTGCCGGATGACACGTTGCTGCGACGGACCGTTCGGGGCGGTCAATCCATTCGACGCACCGTCCTGGTTCACCGCACTGCCCCGCACCACCGCCAACACCCGATGACCGTTCCGCTCCGCATCCGACAACCGCTCCAGCAGGAGCACCCCCGCGCCCTCGGAGAAGCCGGTGCCGTCCGCCGTCGCGGCGAATGCCTTGCAGCGGGCGTCGGCGGCGAGTCCGCGCTGGCGTGAGAAGCCGATGAACGCCCGTGGTGTGCCCAGGACGGTGACGCCACCGGCCAGCGCCATCGAGCAGTCCCCCGCCCGGAGGGCCCGCGCCGCCAAGTGGAGGGCGACCAGGGACGCGGAGCAGGCGGTGTCGACCGTGACGGCGGGGCCCTCGAACCCGAAGGTGTAGGAGATCCGGCCGGAGAGCACACTTCCGGCGTCGGAGGTCGTCAGATAGCTCTCCAGGGCCTCGGGCAGCTCCGGCAGCCCGGCCCCGTAGTCGCTGCCCGCGAAGCCGGAGAAGACACCGACGTCCTTGCCTCGCCACGTGGTCGGGTCGATACCCGCTCGTTCGAACACCTCCCAGGAGAGTTCGAGCATGATGCGCTGCTGCGGATCCATCGTGACCGCCTCGCGCGGGGATATCCCGAAGAAGCCCGGGTCGAACTCCCCGGCGTGATGCAGAAATCCGCCCTCCCGGACATAGCTGGTGCCCCGGTGGTCGGGGTCCGGATGGAAGAGGTTCGCCAAATCCCAGCCACGGTTCACGGGGAAGCCGGTGATGCCGTCCCGCCCGTCCAGCACCAGCTCCCACAGCTGCTCCGGGGAGGACACCTCGCCCGGAAGCCGGCAGGCCATCGCGACGATCGCGATCGGCTCCGTCTTCTCGGCCTCCAGCTCGCGGACCCGCTTCTGGGAGCGGCGGGCGTCCGCCAGCACGCGCTTGAGGTAGTCGCGCAGCTTCCCGTCATCTGCCATGAGTGTTCACTCCCGATGGAAACGGTGGCGTCTGCTGGAGGGTCGGCGGCATGTGGCGAGTCGTAGCGGGACCGGGCGGTCACGAGGTGCCGAACTCCCGGTCGATGAGCTCGAACATGGCCTCGTCGGTCGCGGTGTCCACGTCGAACTCCTCGTCCTGGTCGGCGGTTGTGGCGCCCGCCGTGGTCTCCCACTGCTCGACCAGCAGGTGGAGACGGGCCAGCACCGTGGCGTGGGTCGTGGGGTCGGGGGTCACCTCGGCCAGGGTCGTGGCCATGGTGTCGAGCTCGGCCATCAGCACCTCGGAGGTGTCGACCTCCTGGCCCAGTTCGGCCAGGAGGTAGCGGGCGAGGGACGCGGGGGCGGGGTGGTCGAAGATGAGTGTGGCGGGCAGCCGTACCCCGGCCCGGCGGGAGAGCCGGTTGCGCAGCTCCACGGCGGTGAGCGAGTCGAAGCCGATCTCCTTGAAGGGCTGGTTGGGCTCGATCAGATCGGCCGAGGCGTGGCCGAGGACAGCGGCGGCCTCCTGCTGGACGAGGTCGAGCAGGATCTTCTCCTGCTGGCCGGAGGTTGCCCTGACCAGCCTGCTCACCAGGTCGTCCGTGTCCGCCGCCGCGTTGTCGACGGCCCGGCGCGGGGTACGGACGAGGGCCCGCAGCAGTGCGGGCAGCGAGCCGGAGGCAGCCAGGGCGCGCAGGGCGGCGAAGTCCATGTGGGCGGGGACCAGGACGGTGTCGGGGCCGCGCACCGCGGTGTCGAACAGCTCCATGCCCTCGGGTACGGAGAGGCCGAGCATGCCGCCCTGGGCCATGCGCCGCTGGTCGGAGTCGTCCAGGTGTGCGCTCATGTCGGTGACCTGCCCCCACAGGCCCCAGGCGAGGGAGACGGCGGGCAGTCCGCTGGCGTGGCGGTAGCGGGCGAGCGCGTCGAGGAACGCGTTGGCGGCGGAGTAGTTGCCCTGGCCCGGGGAGTCGAAGGTGCCCGCGCCGGAGGAGAAGAGGACGAACGCGGCGAGGTCGAGGTCGCGGGTCAGCTCGTGCAGGTTGAGCACCGCGTCCACCTTGGGGCGGAACACCGTGTCCAGGCGTTCCGGGGTCAGGGTGGTGATCACGCCGTCGTCCAGCAGCCCGGCGGTGTGCACCACGGCGGTCAGCGGGGTGTCCTCGGGGATCGCGCCGAGCAGTGCGACCACCGCCTCGCGGTCGGCGAGGTCGCAGGCCACCGTGCGCACGGTGGCGCCCAGCGCGCTGAGCTCGTCCTCCAGCTCGGGTATCCCCGTGGCGTCCCTGCCGCGTCGTCCGGCCAGGACCACATTGCGCATTCCGTGTTCGGTGACCATGCGCCGGGCCACCAGGCGGCCCAGCGAGCCGGTGCCACCGGTGACCAGGAGGGTGCCGGTGGCGTCGGGGGTGCGGGGCAGGGTGAACACGTTCTTGCCGATGTGCCGTCCCTGGCTCATGTAGCGGAAGGCGGCCGGGGCGTGGCGTACGTCCCAGGTGTTCAGCGGCAGCGGGTGCAGCGCTCCCCGGCCGAACAGCTCGACCAGTTCGCGGAGCATCTCCCCGATGCGTTCGTTGCCCGCCTCGTAGAGGGAGAACGCCTGGTAGGAGACGCCGGGATGGGCGGTCGCCACCTCCTCGGGGCTTCGCAGGTCGGTCTTGCCCATCTCCAGGAACCGGCCGCCTCGGGGCAGCAGCCGCAGCGAGGCGTCCACGAACTCCCCGGCCAGGCTGTCCAGCACCACATCGACACCCCGGCCCTGGGTGGCGTCCAGGAAGTGTGCTGCGAAGTCCACGGTGCGCGAGTTGTCGAGCCGCTGCTCGCTGATTCCGGTGGCGCGTACGGCGTCCCATTTGGCGGGGGCGGCGGTGGCGAACACCTCGGCGCCCCAGTGCCGGGCGAGCTGCGCGGCGGCCATGCCGACACCGCCGGCGGCGGCGTGGATCAGTACGGACTCACCGGATCGCAGACCGGCGAGGTCGCGCAGTCCGTAGTAGGCGGTGAGGAACGCCATCGGCACGGTGGCGGCCTGCTGGAACGACCAGCCGTGCGGGATCCCGACCACGGTGCGGTGGTCGGCCACGGCCAGCGGGCCGACGGCGTCGGGGAACAGCCCCATCACCCGGTCGCCGACGGTGAGCCCGGTCACTCCGGGGCCGATCTCGGTGACCACTCCGGAGCCCTCGTTGCCGATGGTGGCGTCGACCCGGTTCATGTCCAGCGCCACCAGGACGTCCAGGAAGTTCAGCCCCGCCGCCCGGACCTCGATCCGGACCTGACCGGCGGCCAGCGGCTCCAGCGCGGCGGGTGCGGGGCGCAGCGCCAGACCTTCGAGGGTGCCGTCGGTGCCGGGCTCCAGCCGCCAGGCCGCCGCGCCCGCGGGTGGGGCCAGCGCGCCGGTGGTGTCCGCGCGGGTGAGGCGGCGGGCGTAGCGGATGCCGTCGCGCAGGGCGAGTTGTGGCTCTCCGCCGGTGAACGCGCCGGACAGCAGGGCCAGGGACGCCTGGGCCCGGTCGGTGTCCACCAGTGTGATCCGCCCGGGGTTCTCGGCCTGGACGGACCGGAGCAGACCGCATACGGCGGCGGCGGCGGGGTCGGTGAGCTCACGGTCGTGGTGCACGGCCACCGCGCCGTGGGTGAGCACGAGCAGCCGGGTGTCCTCGAGTTCGGGTGCGGCCAGCCAGGTCTGGAGCAGTTCCAGCACCCGGCCGGTCACCTCCCGTACGCCGCTCGCGCTCGGCTCCTGGCCGTCGCCGGCCAGGTCGAGGAGCAGTGCCTCGGGCACGCCCAGGTCGGCCGTCTCGACCAGTTCGCGGATGTCCTCGGCGGTCGCCACCGGTACGGGGTGCGGGGTGTCCGGTGTGGTGTCCGCCGCCGGTGCCGGGAGCTCGTCCCAGCCGACGCGGAACATCCGCTCCCGGGCGGGGCTGGTGCCAGTGTCCAGCAGTTCGGTGGCCACCGGCCGGGACACCACGGAGCCGACGGTGGCGACGGCCGCGCCACCGGTGTCCGCCAGTCGAAGCGTCACTTCCTCGGGGCCGTTCGGTGTGATGTGGACGCGTAGCGCGGACGCCCCGGCGGCGTGCAGGGCGATGTCGCGGTAGGCGAACGGCAGCGCCAGCGTGGCCTGGGCGGCGCCGAGGTCGCGGAAGGCGATCGCGTGCATGGCGGAGTCGAGCAGCACCGGGTGCAGGCCAAAGCCGTCCGCCGAGAGTCCTTGGTCGTCGGCCAGTGCGACCTCGGCGAACACCTCATCGCCCCGGGTCCACACCGCGCGCAGCCCCTGGAAGGCCGGTCCGTAGCCGTAACCGGCGGCGGCCATGTCCTCGTACGCCTCGGACACCCGCTCGCCGTCCACCGCGACCGCGCCGGCCGGTGGCCACTGGGCGAGGCCGGTGTCGGGTGGAGTGGCGACGGCGGCCGGTGCGAGGACACCGGTGGCGTGCCGTGTCCAGGCCGCCCCCGGCCCGCTTCCCTCCGCGCGGGAGCGCACGGAGAGCGGGCGCCGCCCGGAGTCGCCCGCCTCGCCCACGTACACCTGGAGGCGTGCGCCGTCGCCGTCGGCCAGGGTGAGTGGTGCCTCGATGACGAGTTCTTCGACGACACCGCAGCCGACCTCGTCACCGGCGCGCACCGCCAGCTCCACGAACGCGGCCCCGGGCAGCAGCACGGTGCCAGCCGCCGCGTGGTCGGCCAGCCACGGATGCGTACGCAGCGACAGCCGGGAGGTGAACAACACCCCGCCGGACTCGGGGAATTCGGTGACCGCGCCCAGCAGGGGGTGCTGGGCCGGTTCCAGGCCGAGCCCGGAGGCGTCGCCGAAGGTGTCGGTCGACTCCAGCCAGTAGTGGTGCCGTTGGAAGGCGTACGTCGGCAGATCGATCCGGCGCGGGTCCGAACCCGCGAACACCGTGGCCCAGTCCACCGGCAGCCCGCCCACATGGCCCTCTGCGAGGGAGGTCAGGAACCGTCGCGCACCGCCCTCGTCGCGCCGCAGGGAGCCCACGGCCACCGCGTCGGCCCCGGCGTCCTCGAACATCTGCTGCATGGCCGTCACCAGCACGGGATGGGCGCTGGACTCGACGAAGAAGCCGAAGCCGTCGGCGAGGAGTTCATGGACGGCGCCCTCGAAGTCGACCGGGTGGCGCGCGTTGCGGAACCAGTACTCGGCGTCCAGTTCGCCGGTGTCGAGCACACCGCCGGTGACCGTCGAGTAGAACGGGATGTGGCCACGGCGCGGCGTGATGTCGGCGAACATCGCGAGGATGCGGTCCCGCAACGGATCGACCTGGGCGCAGTGCGAGGCCACCGTCGAGCCCACGACCTGCGCCCGGATCCCGTCGGCCTTGCACCCGGCCACGAACTCCTCCAGCGCGGCCACCTCACCCGCGACGGTCACCGCCGAGGGGCCGTTGCGTCCGGCGATCACCAGCCGTTCGCCCCAGTCCGCCAGCCGCTTCTCCACGGCGTCGGGCGACACCGCCACGGAGGCCACCGCGCCCTTGCCCACCAGTTCCTCGGCGAACAGGGCGCTGCGCAGGACCACGATCCTGGCCGCGTCCTCCAGCGACAGCGCCCCCGCCACGTACGCCGCCGCGATCTCGCCTTGGCTGTGGCCGACCACCGCCGCCGGTTCGACCCCGGCCGCCGCCCACACCGCCGCCAAGGACACATGCACCGCGAACAGCGCGGGTTGCAGGATTTCGATGCGGTCCAGGGAAGGCGCGCCGTCGACCCCCTGGATCACATCGGTGACGGACCAGTCCAGGAGGCGGCCCAACGCGTCGTCGCATTCGGCGAACCGGGCGGCGAACGCCGGTGAGGAGGCCAGCAGTTCGGCCGCCATGCCCTGCCACTGCGAGCCCTGTCCGGGGAAGACGAAGGCGATGTGACCGGTGGCCGGGCCGGTGCCGCGGACCACATCGGGGGCGGGGGTGTTCTGGGCCAGTGCGGTCAGGCCGCGCAGTGCGGCGTCCCGGTCGGTGGCCAGCACCACGCCGCGTTGCTCCAGCGCGGCGCGCCCGGAGGCCAGCGACCAGCCGAGGTCAGGCAGGGCCACGTCGGGGTGTGCGTCCAGGAACGACAGCAGGCGCTGGGCCTGAGCGCGCAGCCCCGGCTCGCCCCGCCCGGACACCAGAAGTGGCACCGGGGCGTCGTGGAGCACCCGGGCATCGTCGAGCACCGGGGCGTCATCCAGTACCGGTGGCGAGGACGCCGGTTCGCCGGCCGCGCCCGATGCGTCGGTCGAGCCGGTCGCGGGGCCGGCTTCGCCGGGCTGGAGGGCCGGGGCCTCTTCGAGGATCACATGGGCGTTGGTGCCGCTGATGCCGAAGCCCGATACGGCGGCCCGGCGTGGCCGTCCCGTCTCCGGCCACGGCTGTTCGCTGGTCAGGAGCTCCACGGCACCGGCCGACCAGTCCACCTGGGGCGTGGGCGCGTCCACATGCAGCGTCTTCGGCAGTACGCCGTGCCGCATCGCCATCACCATCTTGATCACACCGGCCGCACCGGCGGCGGCCTGGGTGTGGCCGATGTTGGACTTCACCGACCCCAGCCACAGCGGGCGGTCGCGGTCCCGGCCGTACGTGGCCAGCAGGGCCTGGGCCTCGATGGGATCGCCCAGCGCCGTACCCGTGCCGTGTGCCTCCACCACGTCCACATCGGCGCCCGACAGCCGCGCGCCGCTCAGTGCCCGGCGGATGACACGCCGCTGTGAGGGGCCGTTGGGCGCGGTGAGGCCGTTGGAGGCGCCGTCCTGGTTCACCGCCGAGCCGCGCACCACCGCCAGTACCGGGTGTCCCGCGTCGACGGCGTCGGACAGGCGCTCCAGCAGAAGCACACCGGCGCCTTCGGAGAACCCGGTGCCGTCCGCCGAGGCCGCGAACGCCTTGCACCGGCCGTCGGGGGCCAGTCCGCGCTGCCGGGAGAAGCCCACGAAGGCGTCGGAGGCCGCCATCACGGTGACCCCGCCGGCCAGTGCCATCGAGCACTCACCCGCCCGCAGCGCCTGCGCCGCCAGATGCAGCGCCACCAGCGACGAGGAGCACGCCGTGTCGATCGTCACGGCGGGGCCCTCGAGGCCGAGTGCGTAGGAGACCCGTCCGGACAGCACACTTCCCGCGCCACCGGTGAGGATGAAGCCCTCGAGCCCTTCGGGGACCTCGGCGAGGCCGGCGCCGTAGTCGTGGAACGCGATACCGGAGTAGACGCCGACGTCCTTGCCCCGCTTGCTGGTCGGGTCGATCCCGGCGCGCTCGAACACCTCCCAGGACAGCTCCAGCATGATCCGCTGTTGGGGGTCCATCGCCACGGCCTCCCGGGGCGAGATGCCGAAGAAGCCCGCGTCGAACTCACCGGCGTCGTGCAGGAAGCCCCCTTCCGTGGCATAGCTGGTGCCGGGGTGGTCCGGATCGGGGTGGAAGAGGTTGTCCAGGTCCCAGCCGCGGTTCACCGGAAAGCCGGAGATGCCGTCACCGCCGGTGGACACCAGCTCCCACAGGTCTTCCGGTGTGCTCACCCCGCCCGGCAGCCGGCAGGCCATCCCGACGATGGCGATGGGGGCGGAGGTGGCCGCGACCGCCTTGTCGTACTCGTGCTTCAGCCGGGCGTTGTCCTTCAGCGAGGCGCGCAGGGCTTCGACGATCTGTTCGCTCTGGCTACTGCTCATGGCTGCCTCCCACCGCGTCGAGTGCGTTCACAACTGGGTTCCGTCGAACGCCCGTTGGACCAGTCCGGCGATATCCATTCCATCGATCAGGTCGAGCTCCTCATCGGCGGACGGCCGGCTGCCGTCCTGTGCGGCCGCTTCGGTCCTGGCCAGTGACCGCAGTGCAGCGAGCACTCCGGCCTCGCGGAACCGGCTGAACGGCACGGCGGCCAGTACGCGGCGGATCTCCTCCTCATCGGCCTCGGTGGCCTCGTCGTCGCCCTGGTCTCCCAGGAGCTCGGTGCGCAGGTACTCCACCAGCGCGGCGGGCGTGGGGTAGTCGAAGACGAGGGTGGCCGGCAGCCGGGTGCCCAGAGCGGCGCCGAGGGTATTGCGCAGGTTCACGGCCGCGAGGGAGTCGAAGCCCATCTCCTGGAAGGCGCGCTGCGGTTTGACGGCCTCGACACCGCTGTGGCCCAGCGCGATGGCCGTGTTCTCGCGCACCACCTTCATCAGGGCGCGTTCCCGCTCGGCGTCGGAGCCCGCGGCCAGTTCGCGCAGGAACTCCGAGGCGGACTCGTCGGTGGCGTCGTCCGTACGAAGGCTGTCGACGATCTCCTGAACGCCCGGCAGATCACCGATCAGCGGGCTGGGCCGCAGCGAGGTGAACGCCGGGACAAACGCCGACCAGTCGATGTCCACCACGGCCACGAGGGTGTCGTCATGGCGGACGGCGTGTGTCAGGGCCGCCATGGCCGCCTCGGGCGCCATGGGCAGCACACCACGACGGCGCAGCTGCTCCTGGGCCGTGGCATCGGCGGCCACGCCGAAGCCGTCGATCACACCCCAGGCCACCGAGGTGGCCACCAGGCCCCTGGCCCGGCGCCGCTCGATCAGGGCGTCGAGCTGGGCGTTGGCCGCGCCGATCAGCCCCTGGCCACCACCGCCCCACACGCTGGCGACCGATGAGAAGACCACGAACAGGTCCAGCTCCCGATCGGCGAGGAGCGTGTCGAGATGCAACAGACCGTCGACCTTGGCTGCCAGCGTCTCCGCCAGTTCATCGGCGCTGGTGGCATCGGTCTGCGCGATCCGTGCCAGGTCGGCGGTGTGGACGACACCGGAGAGCTCGGGGTACGCGGCGGGGCCGGTGAGCAGCCGCTCCACCGCGTCCCGGTCGGTGAGGTCGGTCGGGCACACCGTCACCTTCGCGCCCAGGCCGCTCAGCTCGTCCCGCAGGGCCACCACATGCGGCGCCTCCGGTTCCGAGTCGACGGTCAGCACCAGGTGCTCGGCACCGGCACCGGCCAGCCAGCGCGCGGCATGCCTGCCGAGACCCTCCGTACCGCCGGTGACCAGGACGGTGCCACGCGGCCGCCACTCCGGCTTGGACACGCCGGTGGGCAGGGGATGGCCTCGCAGCCTGCGTACGAACGCGCCCGTGGCGCGGATCGCGAGCTGGTCCTCATCGCCCGGATCGGCCAGCGCGGCGAGCAGGGTCCGGGCGGCCCGGTCGTCGAACACGTCCGGGAGGTCCACCAGCGCCCCCCATCGGTCCGGCTGCTCCAGCGCCACGGCCAGACCGAGCCCCCACACCGCCGCCTGTTCCGGGGCGCTGAGCCGGTCCGCCGCGCCGACGGTCACCGCGCCTTGGGTGGCGCAGTACAGGCGGGGTCCCGAGCCAGCCGAACCTGCCGAGCCCAGGTCGCCGAGGGCCTGGACCAGCGCCAATGTGGCCGCGACCCCCTCGGTGAGCGTCGCGGAGCCGGGACGTACGCGCTGGTCGAGAGCGAGCAGGGACAGCACACCGCTGACGTCGTCGTGGTCCGCCAGCGCGCCGCGCAGCATTTCGGTGAAGGCGGCACGGTCGGGTGGTTCCGGTCCGTCGAGCCGCAGGGTCGTGGTGCGCAGACCCTGGCGATTCAGCACCGGGGCCACCTGGGCCGCGTACTCCTCGTCCTGGCAGCCGTACGGCAGGACGACCAGCCAGGTGCCGGCGGGTACGCCGGAGCTGGCGCCGGGGAGTGGCTTCCAGGTGACCTGATAGCGCAGCCGGTCCGCCGCGGACTTCTCACCGCGCTTGCGCCGCCAGTCCGACAGCACGCCCAGCGCGCCGCCCATGGCGTCCAGCGCGGCACGGTTCTCTTCGCCGTCGGCCAGGTCCAGCGCCTCGGCCACCGAGCCGAGGTCGCCGCGTTCGACCGCGGCCCAGAACCGGGCGTCGACGGCCTCGGTGTCGCTGGGGACACCGGCGGGGCTCTGGTCAGAGGCGGGCCGAGTGTCATGGAGCCAGTAGTGCGTGCGCTGGAAGGCGTACGTGGGCAGATCGGGGAGGTGGGCGGGCGGAAGGGCGCCGCCGAACAGAGCGCTGAAGTCGATGTGTACGCCCGCCACATGCAGTTGCGCGACGGCGGACATCAGCGCGCGGGGTTCATTGCCCTCCCGCCGTAGCGACGGCACGACCACGGGCCGTTCGGCCGTCTCGTCCGGCACACAGTCCCCGACCATCGCGGACAGCACGGCATCCGGAGCCAGTTCGAGATAGGTGCTCACGCCGTGGTCGGCAAGCGCCCGCACACCGTCCGCGAAGCGCACGGCGGAGCGCACGTGCTCCACCCAGTACTCGGGGGAACGCACCGCCTCTGTGTCCACCAGCCGGCCGGTCACGTTGGAGACCAGAGGGATCAGGGGTGCGGCGAAGGACAGATCGGCGATCGCTTCCTGGAACTCCTGAAGCATGGGCTCCATCCGAGCGGAGTGGAACGCGTGGGAGACCGCCAGACGCCTCGTCCGACACCCCTGCCCCGCCAACTCCCGCGCCACCCGCAGCACCGGCTCCTCATCGCCGGAGAGCACCACCGCCGCAGGACCATTCACCGCCGCGATATTCACCCCCGGCACCAGCAACGGACGCACCTGCTCCTCACCCGCACCCACCGCCACCATCGCGCCACCCTCCGGCAACGCCTCCATCAACCGACCCCGCGCCGCCACCAACACCGCCGCATCCTCCAGCGACAACACACCCGCCACATGCGCCGCCGTCACCTCACCCACCGAATGCCCACCCACGACATCCGGCACAACGCCCCAGGACGCCACCAACCGGAACAACGCGGTCTCCAGCGCGAACAGCCCGGCCTGAGCAAACACCGTCCGCTCCAACAACTCACCGTCCCCGAACACCACCTCCCGCACCGAACCCGATACACCCCCGGCGTTCAGCTCCCGGTCCAACACCTCACACACCGCATCGAAGGCATCCCGAAAGACCGGGAACACCTCATACAACCCACGCCCCATCCCCACCCGCTGACACCCCTGACCAGCGAACAACACCCCCAACCGACCACGCACCACCGAACCCGACACCACCCCCACACCCGACTCACCCCGCGCCACCACACCCAACCCCGCCAGAGCCTCCTCACGATCCCCCGCCACCACCACCGCACGATCCGACAACCCCGCCCGACCACCACCCAACGCAAGGGCGAACTCACCCAGATCCTGGTCCGGCCGTCGATCCAGGAAGGACAACAGCCGCTGCGCCTGAGCACGTAGCGCGCCCTCGCCTCGCGCGGACACCGGAAGAAGCGCCAGGCCGCCCGGCTGCTGCGGTGCGGGCAGGGCCGGGTCGGGGATGTCCGAGGGCTGCTCCAGGATGACGTGGGCGTTGGTGCCGCTCACTCCGAACGCGGACACCCCGGCCCGGCGCGGACGCCCCACCTCGGGCCACGCCCGCTGCTCCGTCAGCAGTTCCACCGCACCCGCCGACCAATCCACCTGCGACGAAGGCTCATCCACATGCAACGTCCGCGGCAACACCCCATGCCGCAGTGCCAGCACCATCTTGATCACACCGGCCACACCCGCAGCCGCCTGCGCATGACCGATGTTCGACTTCAACGACCCCATCAGCAACGGCCGATCACGGTCCTGGCCATACGTGGCCAACACCGCCTGCGCCTCGATCGGATCGCCCAGCGGCGTACCCGTCCCATGGGCCTCCACCGCGTCCACATCGCCCGCCACCAGCCCCGCACCCGCCAGCGCCCGCCGGATCACCCGCTGCTGCGACGGACCGTTCGGCGCCGTCAGACCATTCGACGCACCATCCTGATTCACCGCACTGCCCCGCACCACCGCCAACACCCGATGACCGTTGCGCTCCGCATCCGACAACCGCTCCACCAGCAGCACGCTTGCGCCCTCGGCCCATCCCGTGCCGTCCGCCGAGGCCGCGAACGACTTGGATCGGCCGTCAGGGGCGAGCCCACGCTGGCGGGAGAACTCGACAAAGGCGTCCGGCCCGGCCATCACCGTCACTCCACCGGCCAGCGCCATCGAGCACTCCCCCGCCCGCAACGCCTGCCCCGCCAAATGCAACGCCACCAACGACGACGAACACGCCGTGTCCACCGTCACGGCGGGACCCTCGAACCCCAGCACATACGACACCCGACCCGACAGCACACTGCCCGCGCCGCCGGTCATGAGGTAGCCCTCGGAACCGTCGGGGACTGTGTCGAGACGGCTGGTGTAGTCGTAGTTGACCATTCCCGCGAAGACACCGACGTCCTGGCCACGCAGCGAGGCCGGGTCGAGCCCCGCGCGCTCCAACGCCTCCCATGACGTCTCCAGCAGCAACCGCTGCTGCGGATCCATCGCCAGCGCCTCACGCGGCGAGATCCCGAAGAACTCCGCGTCGAACTCGGCCGCGTCGTAGAGGAAGCCACCCCGCCGCGCGTAGCTGGTCCCCGCGTGGTCCGGGTCCGGGTCGAACAGGTTCTCCAGATCCCAGCCACGGTCCACCGGGAACTCCCCGATGCCCTCGGCCCCCGCCAGGACCAGTTCCCACAGGTCCTCCGGCGAGGCCACGCCGCCCGGCAACCGGCAGGCCATCCCCACGATCGCGATCGGCTCGGTGGGATCGCCCGCCGTCCACGCCGATCCGGTTCGTCCGGTCTCCTGTCCGAGCAGCCGGGCGTGCAGGAACGACGCGAGCGCGGCCGGTGTCGGATGGTCGAAGGCGAGCGTGGTGGGCAGTTCGGCGCCGGTCAGGTCTCGCAGGCGGTTGCGGAGCCGGACCACGTTCAGGGAGTCGAAGCCGAGGCTCTGGAAGGCCCGTTCGCCGTCGATCGCCGACGCGTCGTCGTGCCCCAGCACGGCTGCCACGCTGCTCAGCACCAGGTCCAGGACCAGCCGGTGCCGCTCGGCCTCGGTGCCGGAGATCAGCCGTTCGACGAAGGCCGTGCCGCCGCCCTTGGGGGCCGTGGGCTCCGGCAGCGGGCGAGGACCCGGCTCACCCACTACAAGAGCGTCCGATACGGGGACGTCCGGCCAGTACCGCCGGTGTTGGAAGGCGTACGTCGGCAAGTCGACCCCGCGCCGCGAGGCTCCCGGGAGCAGCGCGTTCCAGCCGACCGGGACACCACGGACATGCAGCCGAGCGAGCGCGGCCACGGCGGCGACCGGATCGGACCGTTCGCCGCCGTGCAACGTGGGCACGAACATGGCCGGGTCGGCACCGTCGCCCAGCGCTTCCTGCGCCATGGCGGTCAGGACACCATCGGGGCCGAGTTCGAGGAAGGTCGTGACGTCCTGGGCGTGGAGTGTGGTGACGCCATCGAGGAAACGGACGGTCCTGCGTGCGTGCTCGACCCAGTAGTCCGGGGAGCACAGCTGGTCGGCAGTGGCCAACTCGCCCGTCACGTTGGAGACGATCGGGACCGCCGGAGGCGCGTACGACAGCCCGGCGGCGATTGCGCGGAACTCGTCGAGCATGCCATCCATGTGCGCCGAGTGGAAGGCATGGCTCACGCGCAGGCGCTTGGTCCGGTGCCCCCTGCTCGCGCATATCCGCTCGACGGCCACCACGGCGTCCTGGTCGCCGGAGACGACGACGGAGGCGGGCCCATTGACCGCGGCGATGTCCACGGCGCCCGGTGCGTCGGCCAGCAGAGAGCGAGCCACCGACTCGGGAACGTTGAGCGCCACCATCGTGCCACCGGGCAGGGCCTGCATCAGCCGCCCCCGCGCGGCCAGCAGCGCGGCCGCGTCCTCGAGGGACAGCACACCCGCCACATGGGCCGCGGTCAGCTCACCCACGGAGTGGCCGGCGAGGAAGTCCGGGCGCACTCCCCAGGACTCGTACAGCGTGAACAGCGCGGTCTCCAGCGCGAACAGCCCCGCCTGCGCGAACACCGTGCGGTCGAGCAACTCCGCTTCGGGGGAACCAGGCTGGGCGAACACGATGTCCCGGACGGGGTGTGCGACATGCCCCGCGTCGACCAGATGGCGGTCCAATTGCGCGCAGGCCGCGTCGAAAGCGTCGCGGAACACGGGATACCGTGCGTGCGGTTCCCGGCCCATCCCCGGGTGCTGGCTGCCCTGCCCGGTGAACAGCACCGCGAGCCGGCCGGGGCTCGTCACGCCTCGCGCCACGGGGCCATCGCTCGGCCCGGCGATGGCATCCAGCCCGCTCAGCAGCTCCGCACGCCCCGAGCCCACGACCACGGCCCGGTGGTCGAATGTGGCCCGTGTGGTGATCAGGGAATGCGCGATGTCGCTCGGGTCGAGCTCCGGGTGGCTGCGGGCGAATTCCGCGAGCCGGGCCGCCTGGCCGTACAGCCCGTCGGCACTCCTGGCCGAGATCACCCACGGTACGGCGGGGATCGCGTCCGGGTCCTCCGTGGCGGGCTCGACGGCGGTGGCCGGTGCCTGCTCCACGATCACATGGGCGTTGGTGCCGCTGACGCCGAACGCGGACACCCCGGCCCGGCGCGGACGCCCCGCCTCCGGCCACGCACGCCCTTCAGTCAGCAGCTCTACCGACCCCGCCGACCAGTCCACCTCCGGGGTGGGGGCGTCGACATGCAGCGTCCGCGGCAGCACACCGTGCCGCATCGCCATGACCATCTTGATCACACCGGCCACACCCGCGGCGGCCTGGGCATGACCGATGTTGGACTTCACCGAGCCCAGCCACAGCGGCCGGTCACGGTCCTGGCCGTACGTGGCGAGGATGGCCTGCGCCTCGATGGGGTCGCCCAGTGCCGTACCCGTGCCATGCGCCTCGACCACGTCCACCTCGGCGGCCGACACACCCGCGCCGGCCAGCGCCTGACGGATGACACGCTGCTGTGACGGGCCGTTCGGCGCCGTCAGCCCGTTGGACGCGCCGTCCTGGTTCACGGCGCTGCCCCGCACCACCGCCAGCACCTGGTGACCGTTACGCTCCGCGTCCGACAGCCGCTCCAGGAGCAGCACACCCACGCCTTCGGCCCACCCCGTGCCATCGGCCGAGGCGGCGAAGGGCTTGCACCGGCCGTCGGCCGACAGTCCGCGCTGGCGGGAGAAGTCCACGAAGGCGTCGGGCCCGGCCATCACCGTCACCCCACCGGCCAGCGCCATCGAGCACTCCCCCGACCGCAGGGCCTGCGCGGCCAGATGCAGTGCCACCAACGACGACGAACACGCCGTGTCCACCGTCACCGCGGGTCCTTCCAGCCCCAGGGTGTAGGCCACGCGTCCGGACAGGACGGCCGCGGAGACCCCGGTGATCCGGTGCCCCTCGACCTCGTCCGGAACGTGGCGCAGGCGGATCGCGTAGTCCTGGGTGTTCATTCCGGTGAACACACCGATGGCACTGCCGGCCAACGTTGTCGGGTCGATCCCGGCCCGCTCGAACACCTCCCATGAGGTCTCCAGCAACAGCCGCTGCTGCGGATCCATCGCCAGCGCCTCACGCGGCGAGATGCCGAAGAACTCGGCGTCGAACCCGGCGGCGTCGGGCAGGAAGGCGCCGTGCCGGACGTAGGAGGTACCGGGGTGGTCCGGGTCGCGATCGTAGAGCGCGGACAGATCCCAGCCACGGTCGTCCGGGAAGTCGCCGACGGCGTCACCGCCTTCACTGATCAGCCGCCAGAAGTCCTCGGGGCTGTTCACCCCACCCGGAAAGCGGCAGCTCATTGCCACGATGGCGATGCCATCGTCCGGAGTCCCGCGCGCAGGTACCGGGGCGGCGGGGGCGCTCGGCGACCCCAGCAGCTCGGTGCGCAGATGCCGGGTCAGGGCCCGTGGGCTGGGGTGGTCGTAGAGCAGGGTCGAGGGCAGCCGGAGGCCGGTGGCGGCGTTGAGCCGGTTGCGCAGTTCCACGGATGTCAGTGAGTCGAACCCTAGCTCCCGGAAGGCCCGTTCGGCGGCGATGCCGTCCGTCGACGAGTGTCCGAGCACCTCGGCAGCGTGGTGGGTGACCAGGTCCAGCAGCGTCTGCTCCCGCTCGGCGGCGTCCACCGACTCCAGCCGCCGTACGAGGTCGGTCCGCGACGCTGCCGTACGACTCACGACCCGGCGGCCCGGTGGCACCAACTTGTGCAACAGAGGGAGGACCGGAGCGGCGGCCGCGCTGGTGCGCAAGTCCGCGAGGTCCAGCCGGGCCGCCACCAGCGCGGGCGTGGCACTGCGCAGACCGGCGTCGAACAGCGCCAGACCGGTCTCCTCCGACAGGGCGGTCACACCGAAGCGCCGGGTGTGCTGCCGCAGGTCGGCCGCGGTGAGATGCGCGGTCATCTCGCTGCTGAGCGCCCAGTGGCCCCAGGCGAGGGAGGTGGCCGGGAGCCCTTCCGCCCTGCGCCGCTGAGCGAGGGCGTCCAGGAAGGCGTTGGCCGCGGCGTAGTTGGCCTGTCCGGGGTTGCCGAAGACGCCCGCGGCCGAGGAGAACACCACGAAGGCCGCGAGGTCCATGTCGCGCGTCAGCTCATGCAGGATGAGGGCCGCGTCCGCCTTGGGGCGGAGGACGGTGTCCAGCCGTTCGGGTGTCATGGCGGTGACCACGCCGTCGTCCAGGACCCCAGCGGTGTGCACGACCGCCGTGAGGGGCGCTTCGGCGGGGAGCGAGGCCAGCAGGTCCGCCACTGCGGTGCGGTCCGCGATGTCGCAGGCCACGGTGCGTACGGACGCGCCCAGCGTACCGAGTTCGGACTCCAGCTCCGCCACGCCTTCGGCCGCGCGGCCACGGCGACTGACCAGCAGGAGGTTGCGTACGCCGTGCTCGGCCGCGAGGTGCCGGGCGAGCAGCCGGCCCAGTGCACCGGTGCCACCGGTGATGACCACCGTGCCGGTCGGGTCCAGCGCTCGCGGTGGCTCGTCCCCGCTCGGCGTGGCGCGCACCAGCCTCGGTATGGATGCCGCCCCGGCGGTGATGGCGATCTGCGGTTCGCCGGTGGCCAGGGCGGCGGGCAGCAACGCGCCGGAGGCGCCGTCCTCATCCATCGCCACCAGGACCAGCCGGCCCGGGGCCTCGGACTGTGCCGAGCGCACGAGCCCCCAGACCGCCGCGCAGATCGGGTCGGTGACCTCGCGCGTGACGATGACCAGCCGCGCGTCCATCTCCGGCGCGGCCAGCCACGCCTGGACCCACTCCAGCGCCCGCGAGGTGAGCTCTCGGAGGCCGTGCGCGGTGTCCGTCAGGTCCACACGTACGAAGGGCGGTACGTCGCCGTGGTCGGCCAACGTTGTCAACTCGGCCGGGCTCGTCACCGTCACCACCGGCGGATCCGAGGAGGCGGAGGGGGCAGGGAGGGGAAACCACTCCACCTCGAACAGCGCGTCCTGCGGGTCCGTCCCGGCTGCCGACACCCATACGTCGTCCGGAAGCGGCCGCGACGTCACCGAGCCCACGGACCCGACCGCCCTCCCGGTGGAGTCCGCCAGCTGCACCTTCACGCCGCCCTGGCCGTCCGGGCTGACGCGCGTACGCAGTGCGGTCGCGCCGGTGGCGGACAGGGACACCGTGCGGTAGGCAACGGGCAGTGCCATTGCCTCGGCGTGCGTGTCGGCGTGGCATACGGCTTCCAGCAACGCGGGGTGGAGTGTGTAGCGCACGGCTTCGGCCTGCTGGCCTTCGGCCAGCTCCACCTCGGCGAACACGTCGGTGCCACGGGCCCACGCCGAGCGCAGCAGACGGAACGCCGGGCCGATGCCACGTCCGGCCCGTGCCAGATCCTCGTACACCTGGTCCACATCGACGGGGGTGGCTCCGGGCGGAGGCCATGTCGCGAGGTCGACATCGGGCGCGGTGGTGGCCTGGGCGAGCATGCCCGTGGCGTGTCGGGTCCAGTCCGTACCGCGCGACGCGTTGCCCTGCTGGCGGGAGTGGACGGTGAGGCGTCGTCGACCGGCCTCATCCGCCCCACCGACGACCACCTGGAGCTGCACACTCTTGCCCTGGGGCAGCACGAGAGGGGCCTCGATCAGCAGCTCGTCGACGGCGCCGCAGCCGACCTCGTCACCGGCGCGGACCGCCAGCTCCACGAAGGCCGATCCGGGGAGGACGGCCGTACCGGCCACCGTGTTGTCGGCCAGCCAAGGGTGGGTGCTCAACGACAATCGGGAGGTGAACAACACCCCGTCCGTATCGGGCAGTTCCACCCAAGCGCCCAGCAGAGGATGCTGAGCACCGGCGAGGCCGACGGCGGTCACCTCACCGCTCCGGGGGCCGCTCTTGAGCCAGTAGTGCTGGTGTTGGAAGGCGTAGGTGGGGAGGTCACACGCGGTGTGCGCGGGGACGTTGCCAAGCAGGGCGGTCCAGTCGACGGGGACACCACGTACATACGCCTCGGCCACGGAGGTGAGCACACGGCGCATACCACCCTCGTCCCGGCGCAGTGTCCCGGTCACCACCACCGGTCCGGCATCCACCCGCTCCGCCGCCGCCTCCATGCTCATCGTCAGCACCGGATGCGCACTCACCTCAACAAACGCCCGGAAGCCCTCCTCCAGCAGCCGCTCAATGGACGGGGCGAACCGGACCGTGCTCCGCAGATTCCGATACCAGTACCCGGCATCCAACTCAGCCGTGTCCAGCCACTCCCCCTCCACCGTGGAGAAGAACGGAATACGCGAAGACACCGGCCGGACCTGCGACAACGACCGAGCCAGCTCACCCTCGATCGCCTCCACCTGCGCCGTATGCGAGGCATAATCCACATCCACCCACCGCGCCCGCACCCCCACGCCCTCACACTCCACCACCAACTCCCCCAACGCCTCCGGCTCACCAGCCACCACCACCGACAACGGCCCATTGACCGCCGCAACCTCAACCCGACCGACCCAACGGGACACCAACAACTCCGCCTCGCTCACACCCACAGCCAGCGACACCATCCCACCCAAGCCCGACAACCCCGCCGCGATCGCACGACTCCGCAACACCACCACCCGCGCCGCATCCCCCAACGACAACCCACCCGCCACACACGCCGCCGCAATCTCCCCCTGCGAATGCCCCACCACCACCGACGGCACCACACCAGCCGCCAACCACACCCGCGCCAACCCCACCATCACCGCAAACGACACCGGCTGCACCACATCCACCCGATCCAACGACACACCACCCCCAACACCCCGCACCACATCCACCAACGACCACCCCGTCAACGGATCCAACACCCCCGCACACTCCCGAAGCCCCTCCGCAAACACCACACTCGACTCCAACAACTCCGCACCCATCCCCACCCACTGCGCCCCCTGACCAGGAAAAACAAACGCCACCCGACCCCGAACATCGGCTTTGCCCACCCCACCGCCCTCCACCACCGCCGCCAACCCCGCCAACGCCTCCTCCCGGCCCCCCGCCACCACCACCGCACGATCCGACAACCCCGCCCGACCAGAAGCCAGCGCCGCCCCCAGCTCCCCAACGCCCAACCCTGGACGAGCTTGGACGTACTCCAGCAACCTCCGCGCCTGCCCCCGCAACCCCGCACCACCACGCCCCGACACCACCAACGGCACCACACCACCCGGAACCTCCGACACCGGCACCACATCAACCGCCGACTCCGGCGCCTGCTCCAAAATCACATGCGCATTCGTCCCACTCACCCCAAACCCCGACACCCCCACCCGACGCGGACGCCCCACCTCCGGCCACACCCGCTCCTCCGTCAACAACTCCACCGCACCCGCCGACCAATCCACCTCCGGCGAAGGCTCATCCACATGCAACGTCCTCGGCAACACCCCATACCGCAACGCCAACACCATCTTGATCACACCAGCCACACCCGCAGCCGCCTGCGCATGACCAATATTCGACTTCAACGACCCCAACCACAACGGCCGCCCCTCAGGACGATCCTGCCCATACGTTTCAAGCAGCGCCTGCGCCTCGATCGGATCACCCAACGGCGTACCCGTCCCATGGGCCTCCACCGCATCCACATCGCCCGCCACCAGCCCCGCACCCGCCAACGCCCGCCGAATCACACGCTGCTGCGACGGACCGTTCGGCGCCGTCAACCCATTCGACGCACCATCCTGATTCACCGCACTGCCCCGCACCACCGCCAACACCCGATGCCCACGCCGCTCCGCATCCGACAACCGCTCCAAAACCACCACACCCACACCCTCGGCCCACCCCGTGCCATCCGCCGAGGCCGCGAACGACTTGCACCGCCCATCGGCAGCAAGCCCACGCTGACGGGAGAACTCCACAAAGGCGTCCGGCCCGGCCATCACCGTCACCCCACCGGCCAGCGCCATCGAGCACTCCCCCGCCCGCAACGCCTGCCCCGCCAAATGCAACGCCACCAACGACGACGAACACGCCGTATCCACCGTCACCGCAGGACCCTCGAACCCCAGCACATACGACACCCGACCCGACACCACGCTCGCCGAGGTGCCGGTCATCAAGTGGCCTTCCAGACCGGCGGGGGCATCTGCCCCCTCGGTGGAGCCGACTCCGTAGTTCTGATGCATCATCCCGGCGAAGACGCCCACGTCCTGGCCTCGTAACGAGACCGGATCGATCCCGGCCCGCTCCAACGCCTCCCATGACGTCTCCAGCAGCAACCGCTGCTGCGGATCCATCGCCAACGCCTCACGCGGCGAGATCCCGAAGAACTCCGCGTCGAACTCCCCCGCGTCATGCAGAAACCCGCCCCGACGCGCATAGCTCGTCCCCGCGTGATCCGGATCCGGATCGAAGAGGTTCTCCAGATCCCACCCCCGATCCGCCGGGAACTCCCCGATACCCTCACCACCTGCCAGAACCAGCTCCCACAACTCCTCCGGTGAGCCGACCCCACCCGGCAACCGGCAGGCCATCCCGACGATCGCGATCGGGTCATCGACCAGACCCGGCCCCGCGACCACGGCCGAACCCAGAGCCGAGTCCGGGGCCGAAACCGGGGTGGAGCCCGGGGCCGAAACCGGGACGGTCGGCACTCCCGTACCGCCCAGCAGTTCCCGCCGCAGCAGGCTCCCCAACGCCACCGGTGTGGGGTGGTCGAAGGCGGAGGTGGCGGGCAGACGGAGCCCCGTGGCCTCGCTCAGCCGGTTGCGCAGCTCCACCACCGTGACCGAGGTCAGGCCCAGGTCGGTGAAGGCCCGCTCGGGCTCGACGGCCTGTTTGTCGGCCAGGCCCAGCAGGTCGGCCAGGTGTTCGCGGACGAGATCGGTGAGCAGCCGGTCCCGGTCGGCCTCGTGCGCGCCCATCAGCCGCTCCCGCAGGGCGACCGTGACGGCCTCGTCCACGGTGGCGGTACGCGCCGGGATGTCGATCAGGTCCTGGAGCAGCGGGGAGGTCGTCCCGGTCCCGGTCGGCACGGCGGTCGGGTCGAGTTTCATCGCGACGAGTTGGGCCTCGTCCACGGCCAGGGCGGCGTCCAGCGCCGCGAGCGACTCCCGAGAGCTCAGGGCGCCGGCCGTCTCGTCGGTCTCCTCCTCCCACGGCCCCCAGGCGATGGACTGAGCCGGTACCCCTCGCACACGCAGATGCTGGGCATAGGCGTCGAGGAAGGCGGCGGAGGCGGCCTCGGTGGTCTCCCCCGCCGCGCCCAGCACCCCCTTGGTCGAGGAGGACAGCACGAGCGCGGCGAGGTCGGCGTTCCGGGTGAGCTCGTACAGCGTCCTGGCCTCGGCGGCCACGCGCCCGTCCGACGGCTCGTCCACGGCCTCCCAGGCGTGGACGACCACGCTCAAGGGCCTGATCGCCTTGGCCAGCGCCCGCCGCAGTTTGGTGCGGTTGTCCAGCTCGCATTCGACCAGTCGGACATCGGCTCCGGCATCGGTGAGCTGGGTACACAGCTCGTTGGCCAGGCCACCCTGCCCGGGCGGGGCGATCAGCAGCAGTCGGCGGACTCCGTAACCGGCCACCAGATGCCGGGCGATCGCCGCACCGCGCCGGGTGTCCACTCCGGTGACGACGGCGGTGCCCTGGGGGTCGAAGGCCACGGACGCATCCCGCTCGGCATCCGGCCCCGTGCCCAGACCCACGTCCAAGGCCACGCGTTCAAGCCGTGGCAGCAGTACGACGCCCGAGCGCACCGCGCTCTGGGGCTCGCCCGACGCCACCGCCGCCAACAGTCCGCCCACGCACGCCTCGTCACCCGGCTCGTCGAGGTCGACGATGGCGATACGACCGGGATGAGCGGCCTGTAGGGAGCGCACCAGCCCCCACAGCGCGGCCCGCTCCGGGTTCGGCACGTCCTCGCCCGTGGTCGTCGCCACGGCGCTTTGGGTGGCCACCACCAGCAGCGCATCGGACAGCTCGGCGGAGGCCAGCCACGCCTCGACGTCCCTCAGGACACCCTCGGTGGTGTCCGTGAGGGCCGACAGCAGAGCCACGGCGGGCGGAGGACTTCCGGCGGCCACCGCCGCTCTCAGGTCGGCCGTGTCGATGTACTCGCCCAACTCGGTACCGCCCGAGGCCCGCAGCGGACCGTCGAGCCCGGGGGCCTGCCGTCCGAGCAGGGCCCAGCGGCCGGGCCATGGCTGAGGGGCCGACGGTTGTGGGATCCACCTCGTACGGAAGAGCGCGTCATGGTGGGCGTTGCCGACCGCACGCAGCCGTGCCGGGCCGTCCAGCAGCCGGTGCCGGGTGACCTTGCCGGTCGCGGTGCGCGGGATCCGCTCGATCTCGTACAGCTCCTCGGGCACCTTGAAGTACGAGAGCCGCTCCCGGCACAGGGCGAGCGCCTGGGCCGGGTCGAAGCCGCCGGGTGCGGGGACGACGAAGGCCACCGGGACTTCGCCGAAGACGTCGTGCGGCTTGCCCACCACGGCGGCGTCGGCCACGCCGGGCGCCATCCGCAGGACGTCCTCCACCTCGACGGGGTGGATGTTCTCCCCGGCGCGGATGATGAGTTCCTTGAGCCGCCCGGTGACCGTCAGATAGCCGTCCCGGTCGCGGCGGGCGAGGTCGCCGGTGTGGAACCAGCCGTCCCGCAGCGCCTCGGCGGTGGCTTCGGGCTGGTTGTGGTAGCCCGCCATGATGTTCGGGCCGCGGACCCACACCTCGCCCTCGGTCCCGTCGGGCACGTCCAGGCCGGTGCGGTGGTCGACCACCCGCAGGGCGAGGCCGGGGACGGGGAGTCCGCAGGAGCCCTCGACCCTGGGCCCGGTGGGCCAGTTGATGGCGATCGAACCGGAGGTCTCGGTGCTGCCGTACGCGTCGATGAGCGGAGCCCCGAAGACGTCCTCGACCGAGCGCCGCAGCGCCGCCGTGGTCACGGCCCCGCCGACCAGGCCCACCCGCAGGTCAGGGGTGGTGGATCCGGGCGCCTTGGAGGCGCGGACGAGGTAGTGGTACAGCGTGGGGACTCCCGCGATGACCGTGGAGCGCTCCTGGCCCCAGAGCTCCAGCACATCTTCGGCGGAGTGTCCGTCGGTGATCCGGGCGGTCGCCCCGACGGCGGTCACGGCGAGCACGCACACGATGTGGGAGAGGCTGTGGAACAGGGGCAGCGGCCAGAGCACACGGTCCTCGGCGGTGAGGCCGAGCGCGGGTACGTACGACGCGGCGACCGACCAGAGGCAGTTGCGCTGGGTGGCGAGCACGCCCTTGGGCTTGCTGGTGGTGCCGGAGGTGAAGAGCATCCAGGCGATGTCGTCGAGGCCGTGGTCGTCGCGGGCCGGTGTGTCCGGCTCGGTGGTGGCGAACCGCTCGTAGGACAGGCTGCCCGCGGGTGCCGGGTCCTCCCCCACCACCAGCACGGTCTGTGGGCTCGCCCCGGGTCGCAGCCGGCGCAGCAGCGGCAGGTGGGCGGAGTCCGTGATGACGACCTGACTGCCGCTGGCGGTGAGCAGATGGTCCAGCTCGGCCTGCGAGACATGCGGATTGACCGGGACGCCGATCCCCCCGGCGCGGACAGTGGCGAAGTAGCTCTCCACCATCTCGACGCGGTTGCCGAGGTACATGGCCACGCGGTCGCCCGGCAGCAGGCTCAGCCCGGCCAGATGGCCGGCGAGCCGGCGGGTGCGCGCCTCCAGCTCGGCGTAGCTGATGGCGCGCCGGGCGTCGGCGTAGGCGGTCTTGGTTCCGAAGCGGCGGCTCTGTTCGGTGAGGAGGTCCTGGATCGGGCGGATCAGTTCGGCGCGCAGCATGCCACCTCTCCCCTCCCTGCGGTCAGGGTTCCAGGTGACGCGTCAACGGCTTCACCCGCTTCCAGCTTCACACCGGAAAACTAGGAGAATCCCCTGATTCACCCCCCTCATCCCCCCTTACTTCGTGATCACCAAACCCCCTTTGTCCCGGTCCGTTCGGCCGCCGCTGATAGCTTCGCGGCACCGGAGGAGGGAGGAGCGGATGTGCTCTGCGGGCTCTGGGCGGGGGCCGGACACGCCGGACGCGGATGTGCTCATCGTGGGCTACGGACCCATCGGTCAGGTGCTGTCCATCCTGCTGGCCACCCGGGGGTGGCGGGTGCTGGTCGTGGAGCGGTGGCAGAAGCCGTACACACTGCCGCGGGCGACCAGCTTCGACGGTGAGACGGCCAGGACCCTGGCATCGCTGGGGGTGGGCGGTTCATTCGCGGAGATCGGTCTGCCGGCCGACGCCTATGACTGGCGGAACGCCGAGGGCAGGTCCCTGCTGCGGGTCGAGCTGGCCGAGCGGGGGGCGCACGGCTGGCCGGAGACGACCACGATGCACCAGCCCGCGCTGGAGGCGGTGCTGTGCGCCCGCGCCGAGCGGCTGCCCAACCTGCGGGTACTGCGCGGTTACGAGGCGACGGGCCTGGTGGACAGCGGCACCGGGGTGGAGCTCACGGCGACGGATGCGGCGGGCGGGCGGCTGCGGTGCGGCGCCTCCTGGGTGGTCGGGTGCGATGGGGCGAACAGCTTCGTCCGCGACCACATCGGGGTGCGCCGGACGGATCTCGGCTTCTCCTTCGACTGGCTGCTGTGCGATGTGGTGCTCCACGAACCGCGGGTGTTCTCCCCGCTCAATGTGCAGCACTGCGATCCGGCCCGGCCGACGACGGCGGTGGGCAGCGGACCGGGGCGCCGGCGCTGGGAGTTCATGCGGCTGCCCGGGGAGAGCGTGGCCGAGCTGAACCGGGCGGAGACGGCCTGGCGGCTGCTGGAACGCTTCGATGTCACCCCGGAGAACGCCACCCTGCACCGGCACACCGTCTACAGCTTCCAGGCCGCGTGGGCGGACGAGTGGCGGCGGGGGCGGGTGCTGCTGGCCGGGGACGCCGCCCATCTGATGCCGCCCTTCACCGGTCAGGGCATGTGCGCGGGTATCCGGGACGTGCTCAATCTGTCCTGGAAGCTTGATCTGGTGCTGCGGGGCGCCGCCGGTGAGCCGCTGCTGGACACCTATCCGCGTGAGCGCGTCGACCATGTGCGGGAGGCCATCGACACCGCGGTACGGCTGGGCAGAGTGCTGTGTGTGACCGATGCCGCCACCGCCGCGAGCCGGGACGCCTCGCTGCTCGCGGGCGGCACCGACACCGGCCGGGGCGGGCAGCACGGCGTCGCGGGTCCACCGCTGCGGACCGGGCTGCTGTACACCGGGATCGGCACGGTGCCGGTGCCACCGGCCGGGGAGGTGATGCCCCAGGGCCGGGTGCGGCACGAGGGCGTGACCGGTCTGTTCGACGAGGTCGTGGGCACCGGTTTGGTGCTGCTGGGGTCGGCGGATCCGGCCGTGGCGCTGGAGGAGTCCCAGCTCACCTTCCTCACCGGACTCGGTACGCGTGTGGTGCACTTGGTGGCGGAGGGTGCCGAGGCGGCACCGGGCGCCGCCGTCGACGTCGACGAGGTGTATCTGCCGCTCATGAAGGCGGCGCGGGCGCGTTTCCTGCTGGTGCGCCCGGACCACCACATCTACGGCGCGGCCCGCACCTCCCGTGAACTCACCGCGCTGGTGGACCGGTTCAGGTCCGGGCTGTTGAGGTGACCGGATCGGGAAGACGGCTAGAGGAAGTGCGGCAGATCCTGCCGCCGCTTGACGTTGACTTTACGGAACACCCGGGTGAGGTGCTGCTCGACCGTGCTGGCGGTGATGTAGAGCTTGGCGGCGATCTCGCGGTTGGTGTAGCCCTTGGCCGCCAGTAGTGCGATCCTCCGCTCCTGTGTGGTGAGCGCGGACAGCCCGTCCTGGCGCTGATCCGCGGACATCGCGGCCTCGGGGTCGATGGGGTCGAGCGCGGCTTCCCGGCACAGGTGCTCGGCTCCGGTCTGCTTCGCCAGGTGCCAGGCGCGATGGGCCACCCGGCGGGCGTTGCGCTGGTCGCCGGTGTCCTTGAAGGCGATGCTGAGGTCGATCAGCGCACGGGCCAGCTCGTAGTCGTCGCCGCTGTCCTTGAGCATGTCGACGGCCTCGGTGAGCAGTTGCGGGCGGCGGGTGACCCGGCTGACCGCCGCCAGGGTGCGCAGGGACAACCCGCGGGCCCGCGAGGGCCCCGGGAGCAACCGGGCCATCTGCTCCCGTACCAGCCGCTTGGCCTGGTCCTGGTCGTCCTGTGCCAGCCATGCCTCGGCCGCGCTGGTGCGCCACGGGACCACGTCGGCGCCGGGTGGCTGCCAGGTCTCGGCGAATCTGCCGCAGGCCAGGAAGTCCGCGAGCGCGGCCTGGGGATGGTGGGTGGCCAGCCGGTAGTGGCCCCGGGCGTGCAGATAGTGCGCGCCGTGGCGGCTGTGCAGGGCCTGCTCGGGGATCGGCTGCGCCACATACTTCTCCGCCTGCTCCAGCCTGCCGGAGCGGGTGGCGGCCAGGATGGCGCAGCCCAGCACTCCGGCCAGGCCGACTCCCCAGCCCTTGGGCGGTACGAGGGCCATGGCGCGGGCCGCCAGGTCGTGCGCGGAGATCAGGTGCCCCTGCCGCAGATGGGCCTCGGCGCGGATGGCCAGGAACCTCCCCTGCCAGGCGACGGCCTGGTGGGCGGCGGCCGCGGTCTCGAGCTTCTCGCACCAGGCCAGGACCTCCTCCAGGCGGCCCGCGTACAGCAGCGCCCGCAGGGCGAGCGCCCCGGATTCGGCGTTCCACAGCGAGCCGTGGTCGAGGTGGAAGGTGCGCAGCAGCAGTTCGGCGCGGTGTGTCAGCTGCTCGTCGCGTCCGCGGGTCAGGTCCTCGGCCAGGGTGACCGCCGAGGGCAGCCATGGGTCGTGGCAGGGGGCCGCCTCCGGGGTGGCGGCGGCCACCGAGTGGGCCAGTTTCCGCAGCCCGGTGTGGAGGGGATACGCCATCGCCGCCCAGTTCGTCAGGGGGCGGATGTCCTCGGTTCCGGATCCGGCGCCCCGGTGGGCGCGGGTGCGCAGGGCGTCCAGCAGGGCGGTCAGCTCATCGAGCGCACCGGCCTCGGCCAGGCCCAGCACCAGTTCCGAGACCTCCCGGCGGTCCAGGTGGCCCGCGGTGAAGTCGCGTAGCTGGGGGTGGAGATGGCGGACGGCGACCTGCGGTTTCAGCTGCCATTCCAGCCTGCTGAGCCGGGCGCGGATGCGGGCCGCGGTGGGGTCGTCGGCCCGGGTGTGCTGGGCGAGGTCCAGGCATCTGAGCGCGGTGCTCACATCGCCGGTCGCCAGCGCCTCGTCGGAGGCCGTGATCAGCACCTCGGTGGCGCAGTCGACACCGGGGTCCCCGGCGCTCAGCAACTGCCCGGCCACCGTCAGCGCGGGTGCCCCGGCCTCGTGCAGCAGCTCGGCGGCCGCCCGGTGCAGTGCGGCCCGGCGGTCGGCGGGCATGTCGTCCAGTACGGCGGTGGCGGCCACCGGATGGCGGAACGCCTGGCCCTCGGTGAGCAGTCCGGCGCTGACCAGGGCGTGCAGGGCCCAGCCGGTCACCGTGGCATCCACCCTGGCCAGCCGGGCCACGTCCGCCACCGGCGCCGCACCGCCGAGCACGGCGAGGGCGCGCACCACGGACAGCATCGACGGCCGGGAGTGCGCCACGAGCTCGAGCAGCGCCCGCCCATAGCCTTCGGGATAGCAGGCGCCGCCCGCCTGCTGATCGATGATCAGGGCCTGCACGGCCAGCGGGTTGCCGCCGCTGATGCGATGGAGCTCCGCGGTGAGCCGGGGCGAGGCGGTGTGCGGGCCGAGCAGCCGGACGGCCAGGGCGTCGACTCCGCTGCGGCTCAGCGGCCGCACGGCGATCCGGTGGGCGTTGGGGCTCTGCGAGAGCAGCCCGGCCAGCAGGGGCGAACGCGGCCACCGCAGGGTGTGGTCATCGGTGAGGAGTACCAGGATGCGGGCGGAATGCAGCCAGGGGACGAGGCCGGCGAGGAAGTGCAGCGAGGGCGGGTCCAGGTAGTGGGCGTTGTCGACGCAGATCACCAAGGGGGTGGTCTCGGCCAGATGGGCCAGCTCCATGGTGAGCTTCTGGAAGACGTCGACGACCTGCGTCTCCCAGCCGCCCTCGGCTAACCGCCCGTCGATGACGGTGTGTGCGACCGCCGAGGCGAGCAGCGCGCGCACCCGGTCCCGGCTGGGCGGCGGAATCGTCATGCCGTGGAAGAGCTGCGTCACCACGCCGAACGGCAGTAGGTGCTCGCGGAGCGAGGCGGTGGCCCTGAGCACGCGGGCGCCGCCCGGTTCGAGGGACTCGAGGAACTCGTGCACCAGCCGGCTCTTGCCACTTCCCAGCGGCCCGTCCACGACGGCCAGCTGCCCCTTGCCCCTCGTGGCATCGGCGAGCAGCCGGTTCAGGCCCGCCAGGATGTCATCGCGCTCGACCACATCGGGGAGCGCCCCGCCGGGCGCGCGGTCCCCCTCGTTCTCCCGGTCCCCCTGGTCCCTCCGGAAACCGATCGCCGACCGACCGGCGCCGGCCGTGGAATCGTGGCATTCCAACAAGCTCACAGGCATCCCGCTTTCTGACATTCCTCCATGCGCGCGGCCGCTCATGGGGCGTGCCCGCGCGAAAGCGCATGACGAGCAGGCAGAACTCCTCAGTGGCACAGGTGCGTTGTCCACCCTTGATGCCCATGGCCTACCGCCAGGGGGAGAGAAATGGATCAGGGAAAGACGCGAGCCGGCCGGAGTCTTGTGTTTCAACAGCATGCGAACAGCGCGTGGTGGCTGTGACATGCACCGAGTAGGGGGGCGACATGCACCGAGTAGGGGGCACTTTCGGGTCCTATGCGTAGGTCCCGGCGCACCGCACTGTCAAGCGAGTGAGTTGTATATCACGAAACGATCACGCCGCGCTTTTCGGCCGATGCTACGTGGCCCTCGTCGCCATGGGAAGGCACCGTACGGGCGGTGTGGGCGAGGGGGTGGGGTCGGTGATGGGGCCGAAAGTCGACGGTGCTTGCTGGGTTCCGCGTACGGGGGGTCGGCGTGCCGCCGCTGGGCGAGACCGGCCTGTGCGGACGGGCTCCCCGCCCGGCGCGAAGGGGGATCAGGTCACCGCGGCTGAGGTGGCCTGATCCCATGGAGGTGGGCGCCTCACATCACTCCGCTGGTGTCAGACCAGCTGGACCGCCTGCTCGTACGAGGGGCGCGGCAGCCGGTCCCGGAAGGCTTCGGGGCTCGGGTAGCCGATGTTGACCAACAGGAGCGACCGCCACCGGCCATCGGGGAAGAACTCCTTGTCCACCGCCTCGGCGTTGAATCCCTTCATCGGCCCGGCCGCCAGCCCCGCCGCGCGGACGGCCAGTACGAAGTAGCCCGCCTGGAGTACCGCGTTGAAGTCCATGTGGGACTCGCGCAGTTCCTGGTTGGCCTCCAGCATCTGCTGTAACTGCGGGTTGGACGGCGCGAGGAACGGCACATACTCCGGGTAACGGGTGTCCGCGGCCAGCACCGCGGTGACCGGGGCCGAGGCGGTCTGCTCCTGATTGGGCTGCGCCACCCCCGGCAGCAGCCGCTGCTTTCCTTCCTCGGTGCGTACGTACAGAATGCGCAGCGGATTGATATTCGCCGACGTCGGGGCCCATTTGAACAGTTCGTAGATGGCCCGCAGACGGTCGTCGCCCACCGGCTTGTCGCTGAAGTCATAGGCCGTCTTGGCCTCGGTGAAGAGAAGTTCCCGCCCCTCGGGTGAGAGCGCGTACAGGGCCTGATCGATATCGGGGGCCAGGGTGCTGTCCGACATGACCGTTCCAACTCCTTACTCGGGTAGGGCGATTGCGCCCACAGCGTACGCGTACGAGGTGTGCGGTGGCCGGGGACTCGGTCAGGTGGGCCGGTCTCGCGGGCCAGGTGGTGTGGGGCAGGTGGTGTGGTCTACCGCCGCGCGGATCATGTGTGGCACGCTCTTGGCATGATGCCGACTGCGCGTCCCATCGGAAAGCAGGCGTTCCCTTGAGGGCCGCCCCTTGAGGGCCGCCGTGCTGACCGAGCCCGGCGCGCTGTCCGTGGTGTCCGTGCCGGAGCCGTCCTGCGGACCGGGGGATGTCCTGATCCGTATGCGGGGCACGGGGCTGTGCGGCTCCGATCTCGCGGTGCACACGGGACGCCGGCGGCCACCGAGTCTGCCCTGGATCCTGGGCCACGAGGGGACGGGGCGGATCGTCGAGCTGGGCCGTGAGGTCAGCGGTCCGCGCATCGGCCAGGACGTGGTCATCGAGCCGGACTACTGCTGTCTGACGTGCGAACCCTGCCGCGCCGGGCGGACGTCGGCCTGTGCGGGACGGGCCGCCGTGGGACTGACCGTGCCCGGTCTGCTGAGTGACTACGTGGTCGCCCCGGCCGCGTTCGTATGGCCGGTCGCCGCGCATCTGCCCCTCGAGGACCTGGTCTGTGTGGAACCCGCGACGGTGGCACGGGCCGCGATGCGGCGGTCGGGGATCGCACCGGGGCAGAGCTGCCTGGTGATCGGGGCCGGTTCCCAGGGGCTGCTGCTGTGCCAGGCGCTGGTCGGCCACGGGGTGACGGTGTTCGTCCAGGAGCCCAACAAGGCCCGGCTCGACCGCGCGCGCTCCCTCGGCGCCACGCCCCTGCCGCCGGACGTGGACGAACTCCCCTGTCTCTTCGAGACCTCCGGAGCCCCCGGCGTCGTCGAGCAGGGGCTGCGACGGCTCGCCAAACACGGCACCGCCGTACTGATCGGGATGAACACCGCCCCGCTCGGGGTCTCGCCGCGCGATCTGGTGGCAGGCCAGATCACCCTCATCGGGAGCATGATCTACGACCACCCGGTGGACTTCGCACAGACCGTCAGCGCCCTGGAGTCCCCGACCCCACCCCGGCTCGGCGCGGTGGTCAGCGACGGTTACCCCCTCGACGACGTCCAGGAGGCATTCACCGCGGCGTACACCGCGTCGGGAAAGGTGTGGGTCGATCTGTCCTGAGGCGCCCGAGCGGCGGCCGGACCGGCCGGCTCACCCGGCAGGCGCGTCCAGGCGCAGTACACTCCCCTCCCCGTTGGCCGATACGAGGAGGGCCCCGTCCGGTGCGACGGCGAGCCCGGCGAACTGGCGCGGACGGCCGGGGACTCCGGGAATCGGGTCGGGTTCGGTGCGCGTGATCCCGGGCGGCAGGCCGACCGCCAGATCCTCGGCGTCGATCCTGCTGTCGCCCGTGGCGAGCGAGATCGCCCGCAGCCGCCGGTGCGCGACCTCCACCGTGAACAGCTCGTCGCCACGCACGGCCAGCCCCTGCGGTTCGCCGAGCCCGTCCGCCACGACCACGGCCTCGCCGTCCTCCAGCCGGAGCACCGCACCACGCCGGTCGTCGCTCACGTAGCAGCGCCCTTGGCCGTCGAAGGCGATGTCCAAGGGGTGGCCGAGTCCCTCGGCGAGCACGCTGACCGTGTCGGTGTCATCGATGCGCAGGATGCGGCCGGTAGCGGTCTCGGCGACCACGAGGGCGCCGTCCGGCGCTACGGCGATTCCGGTGGGCTGGTCCAGCCCGGTCGCGCGCACCCGCGTGGTCATGCTCACCGGGTCGTGGGTGCGTACATCGCCGAGTTGTGAGGTGAGGTGCAACAGCCCGTCGGCGGCGGTGACGTTGTGCACGGCGTACATCAGCTCATGGGTGGTGACACCGGGCTCCTGCCCGTCATGGCCGGTGGCATCGGGGCTCGCCAGCCGGAAATGGTCGGCCGCGTACACCGTGCCACCGAGGTCGACCGTGATGCCGAAGGGTCCGTCGAACCCCTGCGGGACCACCACCCGGGTCCGGCCGTCGGTGTGCACCTCCGCGATCCCGCCGCTGGCGAAGCTGGACACGAACATGCGGTTCTCGTGGTCGAACGCGGCGTTGTCCAGCCCCACGACGCCGGTGGCGACGACCGACCGGGCCCCGGTGTCGAGATCGATACGGGTCACCAGCCCGGCCCTGCCACGGGACAGGACGACGAGGACGCCACCCCGGTCGAACCGCACCGCGACCGGGTCGTCCACCTCCTCGGCCACCAGCTCGGGCACCCCGCCGTCGGGCGGGATCCGCCAGACCTGGTCGCGCATCATCTGCGGGTAGTACAGACAGCCGTCCGGGCCGAGTTGCATCGCGTTGCCCAGGGCGAGGCCGTCGGTCAGCACCGCAGGGTCGCCGCCGTCCGGGAAGAGCTCCATCAGCCGGCCGTTCATCCTCATCTCGTTGACGAAGAGGCGGTCGCCGACGCAGGTGATGCCGTTGGGCACCGACACCTGGTCGGAGACGAGCGTGTACTCGCCCTCGGAGCCGCGCCGCCACACCCGGCCGGGGGTCAGATCGGCGATGTACATCGAGCCGTCCGCCCCGAAGGCCAGATCGTCCGGGGCCTCCACCGGACCGTCGAGCGGCACCACCACCTCGATGTCACCCGAGGCCGGGTCCACGGCGCTGATCTGCCCGGCGAGGAACTGCGCCACGTACAGCCGCCCGTCGGGGCCGAAGGTGACGCCGTTGGAACCCCACAGCCGGTTCGCCCGGGTGAGTCGTCGCACCTCCAGGCGGTCGCTCGTGGCCTGCGTACGGCCGGTGTCGTCGAACCGGCTGGGGTGCATCGTCGCTCCTTGTAGGTAAGTGGCACACATCGGCGTCAGGGGACCAGGACGTCGTCCATGCCGCCGTCCGCGCGCCAGCGCCTGAGCAGTTCATGGAAGGCGATGGGCCCGTCGCCGAAGGACTCGCTGCGCTCCCTCGGCATGCCCTCGTTGTTGTAGTAGCCCGGGGTGCACTCGGCATGGAAGGCGTACAGGTCCGCCGCCTTCTCACGGATGGTGGCGCGCCACGCCGACTCGGCCTCGGCGGTCGGCTCGACATAGCGGGCCCCGCGCTTGCGCGCCTCCGCGAGCACCTCGGCGACATGAGTCGCCTGCTCATCGAGGATGTGCACATAGTTGACGGAGCTGGCGTTCTGTAGCGGGCCGAGCTGGAAGAGGTTGGGGAAGCCGTGGCTGTAGAAGCCGTGCAGTGTCTTCGGGCCGCCGCTCCAGGCTTCGGTCAGGGTGACACCGCCCCGGCCGTGCACCGGGAGGAGTCCGGAGGTGACCCCGGAGACACCGACCTCGAAGCCGGTGGCGAAGATGACGCAGTCGACCTCGTACTCGGTCCCGCCGACCACGACCGCCTTCTCGGTGATGCGCTCGACTCCCCCGTGGTCGGCGGTGTCCACCAGCGTGACATTGGGCCGGTTGAAGGTGTCCAGATAGGTGTCGCTGAACGTGGGGCGCTTGCACATATAGCGGTACCAGGGCTTGAGGGCCTCGGCCGTCGCCGTGTTCTCGACGATGGAGTCCACCCGGTCGCGGATCCCGTTCATCTTCTGGAAGTCGGCGAGCTCGTAGAGGCGTTCGCGCTCCTGGGGCGGGAGGTCGGCGTAGCTGTCGGTCGGGATGAGCTTCTGCTGCAACCGCGCGGTGCTCGTCCAGCCGTCGCCCACCAGGTCCTCGTCCGCCTGGCCACCGGTGACGACGGCGAGGAAGTTGTCCCTGCGGCGCCGCTGCCAGCCGGGTGTGAGCGACGCGGCCCAGCCCTCATCGGTGGGGCGGTTGCCGCGCACATCGACCGAGGACGGCGTGCGCTGGAACACATACAGCTGCTCGGCGTCACGCCCCAGATGTGGCACGACCTGGATGGCGGTCGCGCCGGTGCCGATGAGGGCCACGCGCTTGTCGGCCAGTTTGCGCAGACCACCGCTCGCGTCGCCGCCGGTGTAGTCGTAGTCCCAGCGGCTCGTGTGGAACGTATGCCCCTGGAAGGTCTCGATCCCGGGGATGCCGGGGAGTTTGGCCCGGCTGAGTGTTCCGCTGGAGATGACCACATAGCGCGCCCGGATGCGGTCGTCCCGGTCGGTGTGCACGGTCCACGCCAACTCGCTGTCATCCCAGCGGAGTTCGGTCACCTGGGTCTGGAAGTGGACATCGCGGTAGAGGTCGAAGTGACGTCCGATCGCCCGTGCGTGCTGCCTGATCTCCTCGCCGGGCGCATAGCGCCACCGCGGTACGTAGCCGACCTCCTCGAGCAGGGGCATATAGACGTAGGACTCGATGTCGCACTGGACACCTGGATAGCGGTTCCAGTACCAGGTCCCGCCGAAGTCCCCGCCCTGCTCGATCACGCGGATCTCCCGCACACCGGCCTGCCGCAGCCGCGCACCGGCGAGCAGACCGCCGAATCCGCCCCCGATGATCAGCACCTCGACCCGGTCGTGCAGCGGCTCCCGGGTGAACCCCGGCTCCACGTAAGGGTCTTGTGCGTACGAGCCGAACTCCCCGGCCATGCGCCGGTATTGCTTGTTGCCGTCGGGGCGGATCCGGCGGTCGCGCTCGGCCCGGTACTTCGTCCGTAAGGCGTCCGGGTCGAATCCCAGCTCCTCGGTGTCCATGGAGGTGGTGGCGGTGGGCGGGCGTTGGGGGGTGGGCATAGGGCGTCCTCGGGCCTCTGGCGTCGGAAGGTGTGCGGGGCTCGGATGCCGTCCGGAGCTCGGATGCCATCCGGGGTGGCGTTGACCGGCGGCTGATCGGTCGGCGACTGACCGTCCGGCGACGGCGACTGATCGGCGGCGCGGGCTCAGCCTCACAGAAACGTTCCCAGTGCGCAAGATTGCCCAACGGGAAGGAATCGGCCTTCTCCCTTATGCTCAGCGGCGATGACTACCGGTCTGCGTGAGCGCAAGAAGGCGGCGACCCGCCAATCACTCCACGACGCCGCCGTGCTCCTCGCCGCCGAGCACGGCGTCGAGAGCCTCACGGTGGAGGCCATCGCCGATGCCGCCACCGTCTCCCGGCGCACCTTCTCCAACTACTTCGCCAGCAAGGAGCAGGCACTGCTGCACCACGACCGGGCGCGCACGGTCCGGCTGGTCGAGCTCATCCGCGCCCGCCCGGCCCGGGAATCCCTGATGGCGGCGGTCATCGGCGCCGCCGAGCAGCACTGCACCGAGTTCGCGGCCGACCCGGAGCAGGAGGAGCGCTACCGGACCCTGCGCCTGCACCCGGCGCTGCTGCCCGAGCTGGTCGCCACCTACGCCGCCGCCGAACGCGACCTCGCCGTGGCCGTCGAGGAACGCCTCCCCGCCGGACCGGACACTCCCCTGCGGGCCCAGATCCTCGCCGCGACCCTCCTCGCCGCCTTCCGCGTCGTCGGGCAGACGGCTCTCGAGCGCCACGAGCGCGACGTCGTGGACCTCCTCCGGCAGGCGCTCACCATCACCCGCGAGGGCTTCCGCTGACCGGTTTTCCCTGGCCGCGCGGGCGACAACGGCAAGCATGGCCGGATCCGAGCGGCCTTCGATAGGCATTGCCTATCGAGATGATCAGCATCATATCTTGGCCCTTTTGACCCGCCCGGCTCTACCGTCGTGTTCATGGCATTGACAACGCGGCCGGAGCAGCGTCCGACGCGGGCGGAGCGGCGGCCGTCCATGGCGCTCAATTTCTGGCAATCGACCCTCGGCAAGAAGATCGTCATGGGCGTGACCGGTCTGATCATGATCGGCTATCTCTGCGCCCACCTGCTGGGGAACATGAAGATCTTCTTCGGCCCCGGGGAGTTCAACGCCTACGGACACTGGCTGCGGGTCATGGGAGCCCCCGTTCTGCACCATGAGTGGGGCCTGTGGATCGCCCGGCTCGTCCTCCTGGCCGCGGTGGTCCTGCACGCCGTGTCCGCCTACCAGCTGAGTCGGCGCGACATCAAGGCCCGCCCGCAGAAGTACGTCCACACCAAGCCACGGATGAGCTATGCCACCCGGACCATGCGCTGGGGCGGGGTGATCCTGGGCCTGTTCATCGTCTGGCACATCCTGGACCTCACCACCGGCACCACGCACTCCGGCGGATTCCAGGAGGGCCATCCGTACCAGAACGTGGTGGACACCTTCTCCACCTGGTACGGGAACGTCATCTACATCGTGGCGATGCTGGCCATGGGCATGCACGTCCGGCACGGCTTCTGGAGCGCCGCACAGACCCTCGGCGCGGGCAACCACACCCGTGACCGTGCCCTCAAGGCCATCGCCAACGCCCTGGCCGTCGTTCTCACCGCCGGGTTCATCTCCATACCCGTCGGTGTCATGACCGGAGTGGTGAGCTGACCATGACCTCGTACAGCGAGTACAGCGAATACACCGAGTACACCGTCGGCGAGCCGATCCAGGACGAGCGCGCCCCCTCGAGGCCGGTCAACGAGCGCTGGGACACCCGCCGCTTCGAGGCCAAGCTGGTCAACCCCGCCAACCGCCGCAAGCACACCATCATCGTGGTGGGCACCGGGCTGGCCGGTGGCGCCGCCGGCGCCACCCTGGCCGAGCAGGGCTACCACGTGGTCCAGTTCTGCTACCAGGACTCGCCGCGCCGGGCCCACTCCATCGCCGCCCAGGGCGGGATCAACGCGGCGAAGAACTACCGCAACGACGGCGACTCGATCCACCGGCTGTTCTACGACACCGTCAAGGGCGGCGACTTCCGCGCCCGCGAGTCCAATGTCCACCGCCTGGCGCAGATCTCGGTGGAGATCATCGACCAGTGTGTGGCCCAGGGCGTGCCCTTCGCCCGGGAGTACGGCGGTCTGCTGGACACCCGCTCCTTCGGCGGTGTGCAGGTCTCCCGCACCTTCTACGCCCGCGGCCAGACGGGCCAGCAGCTGCTGCTCGGCGCCTACCAGGCGCTGTCCCGCCAGATCGCGGCGGGCAATGTGGAGATGCACGCCCGCACCGAGATGCTGGACCTGATCGTGGTCGACGGGCGGGCGCGCGGCATCGTCGCCCGCGATCTGGTGACCGGCAAGATCTCCACGTACTTCGCCGACGCGGTGGTGCTGGCCAGCGGTGGCTACGGCAACGTCTTCTACCTGTCGACGAACGCCATGAACTCCAACGCGACCGCCGTCTGGCGGGCGCACCGGCGCGGCGCGTACTTCGCCAACCCCTGCTTCACCCAGATCCACCCGACCTGCATCCCGCGCTCCGGGGACCACCAGTCGAAGCTGACCCTGATGAGCGAGTCGCTGCGCAACGACGGCCGGATCTGGGTGCCCAAGGCGAAGGGCGACACCCGTCCGGCGGCCGAGATCCCCGAGGACGAGCGCGACTACTACCTGGAGCGGATCTATCCGTCGTTCGGCAATCTGGTGCCGCGCGACATCGCCTCCCGCGCCGCGAAGAACGTCTGCGACGAGGGCCGTGGCGTCGGCCCCGGTGGCCAGGGCGTGTATCTGGACTTCGCCGACGCCATCGCCCGGATGGGGCGCAAGGCGGTCGAGGAGAAGTACGGCAACCTCTTCGACATGTACGAGCGGATCACGGCGGAGAACCCGTACGAGGTCCCGATGCGCATCTACCCCGCGATCCACTACACGATGGGCGGGCTGTGGGTCGACTACGACCTCCAGACCACCGTGCCGGGGCTGTTCGCGATCGGCGAGGCCAACTTCTCCGACCACGGCGCCAACCGGCTCGGCGCCTCCGCGCTGATGCAGGGCCTGGCCGACGGCTACTTCGTCCTGCCGTCGACCATCAACGACTATCTGGCCCGCAACCCGCACAAGGACGAGGTCGACGCCTCGCACCCGGCGGCCGTCGAGGCCGTGCGCGAGACCGAGGACCGGCTGGCCCGGCTGCTGGCCGTGGACGGCGACCGCACCCCCGACTCCTTCCACCGCGAGATCGGCGAGCTGGTCTGGGAGTTCTGCGGCATGGCCCGCACCGACGAGGGGCTGCGCAAGGCGCTGGACCGCATCCCGCAGATCCGCGAGGAGTTCTGGCGGCGGCTCAAGGTGCCGGGCACCGGTGAGGAGTTCAACCAGTCGCTGGAGAAGGCCAACCGGATCGTGGACTATCTGGAGCTGGCCGAGCTGATGTGCCTGGACGCCCTGCACCGGGCCGAGTCCTGCGGCGGCCACTTCCGCGAGGAGTCCCAGACCCCCGACGGTGAGGCAGCCCGCCGGGACGAGGAGTTCTCCTACGCGGCGGCCTGGGAGTTCACCGACACCGGCGCCGCCCCCGTGCTCCACAAGGAGCAGCTGACCTTCGAGTACGTCCACCCCACTCAGCGGAGCTACGCATGAAGCTCACCCTGCGCGTCTGGCGCCAGAAGAACCCCGACACCCCCGGCGCCATGGCCACCTACGAGCTCGACGGCGTCTCCCAGGACATGTCCTTCCTCGAGATGCTCGACGTCCTCAACGAGGAGCTCATCGTCAAGGGCGATGAGCCGGTGGCCTTCGACCACGACTGCCGTGAGGGCATCTGCGGTGCGTGCAGCCTGGTGATCAACGGTGACGCCCACGGTCCGGAGCGCACCACCACCTGCCAGCTCCATATGCGGTCCTTCCAGGACGGCGACACCATCGACATCGAGCCGTGGCGCGCCTCCGCCTTCCCGGTCATCAAGGACCTGGTGGTGGACCGCTCCGCGTTCGACCGGGTGATCCAGGCCGGTGGCTACATCACCGCCCCCACCGGGGCCGCGCCGGAGGCACACGCCACTCCGGTGCCCAAGGCGGACGCGGACTACGCGTTCGAGCACGCCGAGTGCATCGGCTGCGGCGCCTGCGTGGCGGCCTGCCCCAACGGCGCTGCGATGCTGTTCACCTCGGCCAAGGTCAACCACCTCAATGTGCTGCCCCAGGGCTCTCCGGAGCGGGAGACCCGGGTGCTGGACATGGTGGCCCAGATGGACGCCGAGGGCTTCGGCGGCTGCACCCTCACCGGTGAGTGCGCCACGGCCTGCCCCAAGGGCATCCCGCTGTTCTCCATCACCGCGATGAACAAGGAGTGGCTGCGGGCGACCCGCAAGGTCAAGCGCTGACCCGCAAGGTCAAGGGCTGACCCCACTCCCCCAGAACGGCACCCCTCGACAACGCTCCGTGGATGGGGTGTCCAGGCGGCGGAGGTCTTTCCGGACGCTAGACCTCCGCCGCCGCCCGCACATCCGGGGCGGTGGCTCCGGTGCCAGGGGATCACATACCCGCCACCGGGCCGCTAGGTTGAGCGCATGTACACCATGCGACTCTCCCGCCGGGTGAACGCCCCGCGCTCCGCCGTCTACCGGGCGCTCCTCGACGCGAGCGCCGTCGCGGCCTGGCGGGTGCCCGAGGGCATGACCAGCCGGGTGCACGAGTTCGACCCCCGCGAAGGGGGCACCTTCCGTATCTCCCTCGTCTACGACGACCCGGCGAGCGCCGGCAAGTCGGGCGGCCATACGGACACCTACCACGGCCGCTTCACCCGGCTGGTGCCGGACGAGCAGGTGGTCGAGGTGCTCGAGTTCGAGACCGCGGATCCCGCCCTGCGCTCCACGATGACGATGACGACCACGCTCACCGACGCGGAGGGCGGCGGCACGGACGTCCACCTCCTGCACGAGGGGATCCCCGACGCCGTACCGGCCGCCGACAACGAGCTGGGGCAGCGTATGGCCCTGGACAAGCTGGCCGAGCTGGTCGAGACGGGCCGGGCGCCTCGGTAAGAGGTCCCGCGGCTACCGCCGGTCGCGCTCGAAGAACGCCTGGGCCAGACCGTCGAGCACATGGCCCAGGCGGCGGTCGAAGGCGTCCCGCGGATCGGTGGGCCGGGGTGCCTCCCGCAGGGCACGTGTGGAGAGCGGGTACTCGCCGCTCTCGGCGGCCTTGTCCAAGAACGACGGCCCGGGCGCTCCGGTCTCGCTCTCGTCGGCTCGGCGCTGTCGGGCCTCGTGCCGGCGGGCCTCGGCGAAGGCATGCCCCTGGACGAACGCGAGCAGGGTCCGCCAGGCGTGAGGCATGTCTCCGGTGTCCAGCCCATGGCCGTCCAGGAGGGCCAGGGTGGACTCCGTCATCGCCAGCGTGCCCGGTCCGAAGTCCTCGGCGTTGAGGGCGTGTCGGGCCAGCCAAGGGTGGCGCAGGGTCACCTGGCGGATTCGGTAGGCCGCTTCGGTGAGATCGGCACGCCAGTCGCCGGTCGGGGGCGGGGCGGTGGCCTCGGCGCTGACCCGGTCGACCATGAGGGTGATCGGGTCGTCGTCACGGCTGTCGACACAGCGGTAGAGAGACATGGCGCCCGCGCCGATGTGCTCGGCGACGCGTGCCCTCCACGGCCCCGCACCGCCCCGACCCCCGGAGCGCCACCATGGACAACACCACCGCCCCCGCCCCCGACTGTGATGTGCTGGTCGTGGGCGCCGGTCCGACCGGCCTCACCGCCGCCTGCGAACTCGCCCGACGCGGCGTCAGCGTCCGCGTCGTCGACAAGGCCACCGCCCCCTTCAACGGCTCACGCGGCAAGGGTCTGCAACCACGCACCCTGGAAGTCCTGGACAACCTCGGGGTGGCCTGGCGCCTGATCGCCCTCGGCCGCTTCCGAATGCCGGTCCGGTTCCACAACGCCGACGGCACCTTCCAGGACGTTGACCTCAGCGGTGGAGTGGAACAGACCGGTCGCCGATCTGGTGCGGCACACCGGACATGTCGAGGCGGTGTTCGCCGACAGTGCGCGTGCCACGGCCCGCTATGTGATCGGCGCCGACGGCGGCTCCGGGGCGGTCCGGCGCCTTCTGGATGTCGCGTTCCTCGGCGAGACCGACGAGGACGAGCGGATGCTGCTCGGCGATGTCCGGCTGGACGGCCTGGACCGCGACCACTGGCACATCTGGCAGGGCCCCCAGGGCGGTTCGGTCGCGCTGTGCCCGCTGCCGGCCACCGACACCTTCCAGATCCAGGCGCCCGTCGCCCCCGGCGACACCGGCGAACCGACCCTCGAGACCTTCCAGCGCATCGTGGACACGCTGATCGGGCCGTACGCGGTGCGGCTGCGCGAGGCCACCTGGCTCTCCCGCTGGCGACTGAACGTCCGCATGGTCGACCACTACCGCGTGGGCCGGGTCTTCCTCGCCGGGGACGCCGCACACATCCACTCCCCCGCCGACGGCCAGGGCATGAACACCGGTGTCCAGGACGCCGTCAATATCGGCTGGAAGCTGGCCGCCGTGCTCCACGGCGGCGACGAGTCCCTCCTGGACACCTACCAGGCCGAGCGGCTTCCGGTGGCGGCGGCCGTACTCGGTCTGTCCTCCCGCCTCATGGGACAGGGCATCGGCGAGCATGGCGAGGACACCGAGCGGATGCTACAGATGGGCCACACCTACCGTGGCGGGCCGCTCGCCCCTGCCGGGCCCGCCGAGGCGGAGGGACCGATCGCCGGGGACCGCGCACCCGACGCCCCCTGCCACGGGGCCGACGGGCGGCGGGTGCGGCTGTCCGACCTCCAGCGCGGCGGGTGCGGCTGTTCGACCTCCAGCGCGGCGGTCACTGGACCCTCTACGGATTCGGGGTACGGCCCCGGCCACCGCACCCCTCGGTCCGCGCCGTGGCCATCGGCGGCGAGATCACCGACACCGGCGGCCACGCCCGGCGGGCGTACGCCGCCACCGACGGCGAGTGCGCCCTGGTCCGCCCCGACGGGCACATCGCCATCCGCACCCACGATCAGGCAGCCATCGACGCCTACCTGCGCCCCGCCCTGCCCCAGGCCCCGTAAGCCGGTGTCAGCCCAGCTCATCCGGGTCACGGGCCTCCGCTCAGCCGGCCCGATCGTCGTCGAAGCCGTTCAGATGGGCGGTGAGGTCGTCCACGAAGCGCGCGAGCAGGCGGCCGAAGACCTCGCGGTCCTGGGGGCTCCAGCCGGCGAGGGCGTCGCTGAACCAGCCGAGTACGGTCCGCATATAACGGTCGGTCGCGGCGGCTCCCTCGGCGGTCGGCTCGATGAGCCGGGCGCGCTGATCGTCCGGATCGGTGACCCGGCGGACCAGCCCCCGCCGCGCCAACTCGTTGATCTGCCGGGTGACATGGGGCCCGACCACCTGCATCCGCGCGGCGATCTCCCCCACGCGCAGTGGGGTGCCCGCCACGTGCAGGGCGACCAGCACCGACATCGCGGGGCGGTCCACGGATACACCGGCGGCCTCCATGGCGCGCTCGGTCACCCGGCCCCGGTTCACGGCGCCGCTGAGCTGCGTCAGACGGGGCAGCATGGCCAGCAGGTCGTGTTCACCGCCGCCGCCCTGCCCGGCCTCCGGTCCCTCGGCGGTCATACCCGGCCTCCACATCTACCTAAGTTAGGTATATAGTCTTCTCATCGACCCCGAACCCCCGGGGCTTTTCACGCCATGAAAAAGGATACCTGAGTTAGGTATACGACGGGCCCTTCCCCGGGAGGGCCGGAGAGGAGCGCCCATGGGCGCCATGAACATCACGCCGCGGCGTACGGTCCTGGTCTCCGGCGCCAGCATCGCCGGTCCCGCGCTGGCCTACTGGCTCCGCCGGTACGGCTTCGCGGTCACCCTCGTCGAGAAGGCGGCCGCGCTGCGCGGTGGCGGCTACCCCATCGACATCCGCGGCACCGCCGTCGAGGTCGTCCGGCGGATGGGGGTGCTCCCCCGGCTCCGGGACGCCCACGTCGGCATCCGCCGGATCTCCTTCCTCGACGAGCAGGGCGACCCGATAGCCGCCATCCGGCCCGAGGCCATCTCCGGCGGTGTGGAAGGACATGACCTCGAAATCCCGCGCGGAGAGCTGGCCGAGATCCTCTACGGCGCCATCCGGGACGACGTCGAGATCCTCTTCAACGACTCCATCGCCACCCTTCACGACCACGACGGCGGAGTGGACGTGACCTTCCGCGGCGGCGCCCGGCGCACCTTCGACCTGGTCATCGGCGCCGATGGCATCCACTCGCACACCAGGAGCCTGGCCTTCGGCCCCGAGGAGGGCTACCACCGCTACCTCGATCACTGCTTCGCCGGATTCACCATGCCCAACCACCTGGGGCTCGCACACGAGGGGCTCAGCTGGAACGTCCCGGGCCGGACCGCCGTCCTCTACGCGCCCCGCGACGACGACCGGGTCCACGCCTTCCTCAGCTTCCTGCGCCCCGACCCGCCCTTCACCGCCTTCCGCGACCCCGCCGCCCAGCGCGAACTCGTGGCCGGGGTGTTCTCCGGATACGGATGGGAGGTCCCGCGGATGGTCGCCGCCATGCGCGACAGCGACGACCTCTTCTTCGACGTGGTCAGCCAGATCCATATGCCACGGTGGTCCACGGGCCGGGTCGCGCTGGTCGGCGACGCCGCCTACGCGCCGTCGTTCTTCTCCGGCCAGGGTTCGAGCCTGGCGCTGGTCGGCGCGTACGTCCTCGCCGGTGAACTGGCCGCACACGCCCACCACGACGACGCCTTCGAGGGGTACGAGCGCACCCTGCGGTCGTTCGTGGAGCTGAACCAGGCCCTCGCCGACGAAGGAAGCGCCGGTGTCTCCCCTCGCACCGCCGAGGACCTGGCCCGGCGCAACAAGGCGCTGCGCGAGCCGTCCGCCGTGCTCAGCAGTGCCGGCCGGGACGTGCATTCGGCGCTGGCCCTCCCCGGCTACGACGGCCACGACGCCTCGTGAGGACAGTGCCGCGTCAGCTGGTGGCGCCGATGGCCGAGGTGGGGCCCGAGCCGGAGCCCACGATGGACGGCACCCGGTCGGCGGGGTCGAGGGAGTAGGAGTAGTACGCCTTCGGGTCGAACGCGGTGCCACCGCTCTCGTTGCGGCCACCGGCGGCACGGACGATGTGGCGACGGGACGCACGGGCGGTGCGGCGGAGTTCGACTGGTTCCGGGTGGGTCCGATTTTCTCCCAGATGGCCGATGACGGGCGGTTCGGGACCAGTCCCCGCGGATTGTGGTGCCCTGTCTGCCGGAAGGGGCGCCCAGGAGGGCGCCCCGCGGAAGCCGGGAGGAACACCATGCACGAGCGCCTCGCCGCCACGGCAGCCATGTCCGCGGCCCTCGTCGCCGTACTCGCCAGTGCGCCCACCGCGTGGGCCGAGCCCAGTCCGCCCGACTGCCCCGCAGGGAACGTCTGCGTGTTCGACAGCAACGTGGGCACCGACGGTCCGGCCGTGATCAAGACGACCGGCAACTGGAGGGGCTCCCACCAGACCGGCATCGTCGGCAGCACGATCTTCAACAACGGCACCCGTCAGCCGGGCCACGATCACATCCAGGCCACCTGGGTCTTCAACGGCCGGCTGTACGACAGGTGCCTCCACTTCAACCCCGGCCCCGGCGACTACAAGTTGATCATCGGTGACCACGCCACCATCACCAGCCTCACCTGGCGCGGCGAATGCGACTTCTGAGCGGGCCGGCTTCCCCTGCCCGTCAAGGGCAGGGGAAGCGCTCAGAGGCAGCGTGCGTAGTTGCCGTCCTGGTGGAAGAAGCGGCCGCAGCCAGGGGAACACTGCGGGGCGCCGCCGCTGTCGAGGTTCCCGGCGTAGATGTCGACCGAGTTGTCGGTCCACTGGAGCGTCGAGCGGTTCTTCACCGCCCAGCCGACGATGTTGACCGGGACACTGGTGTACGGCCAGGCGTTGTGGCCCTTGCCGTTCTCCACCATGGCCGCCATCCACTTGGCGAACTGCTTCTTCAGCGCGGCGTGGATCTGGTCGCGCAGCGCGGCGCTGACCGGGGCGTCGGACTCCCAGCGGACGCAGTAGTTGACGCTTCCCCTGTTGGCCATGACCTGGTCCCAGCCGTAGTTGCGGAAGCCGTAGAGGTCCGGATAGGTCGACTCGACGTGGTTCCACACCTCGCCCAGCGGCTGTACGAGGTTCGCGGGCGGGTTCCAGTCGTCGGCGACGCGCGACGGGGCGGCCGTCGCGACACCGGGCGCGGCGACCAGTGCGGCCAGGGCGGCCGGCACGGCGGCCAGGCGCGCGAGGAATGAGCGCACTGTGAACTCCCTTGAGCAGCTGGCAGGTTGTCAGCCTCAGGTCGCCGCCACGGCCGCTTCGGTTGCCGCAGTGTACGGCCCTCGGGGAGTAGTCGTGTGCGGCCCTCGGGGAGTGTCGGAACGGGCCTGAGCGGTGAGCGCGGCGGCCACGAACGACGCGACCAGCGGCCGGCGGTCCTGCTTGTTCCAGGCGAGCAGGAGGCGGCTGGGCGGCGCGTCGGTCACCGGGACGCAGACCAGGCCATCCGGGGCCGGATCGACCAGCGAGCGGGGCAGCACCCCGATCATCCGGCTCACCCTGATCATATGCAGCATCTGGACCACGTCGGCGACCTCGGGCCCGGTGCCGTCGCCTCCGGGAACCCCCTTCCAGCGCGGCAGCGTCTCACCCTCCAGATCGGACAGGTGTACCTCTGCGCGCCCGGCCAGCCGGTGCGCTGACGGGACGATGACCACGCGGTCCTCGGTGTACAACGTCTCGTGGGCCAGGCCCTCGAGATCGTCGAACGGCGCGTAGAGCAGGCCGACATCGGCCCGGCCGTCGCGCAGGAAGTCGGAGCGGTCGGCGGGGCCGCTGAACAGGATGTCCACCCGGCGTGCGTCGGGCTGGTGGGCGTACCCGGCCAGGATCCCGGACAGCAGACCGGCATCGCCACCGGGCTTGATCACGAACCGCAGATGGGCCTGGGTGTCCCCGGCGCGCCGGGCGTTCCGGACGGCGGCGCCGACCGCGTTGAGCGCATGCCGCCCGTGTTCCCGCAGCGACTCCCCGGCCGGGGTGAGCTCGACGCGCCGGCTGGAGCGGAGGAACAGCGGGACACCGAGCCGGGTCTCGATCCGCCGGATCGCCTTCGACAGCGCCGGCTGGGCGATCGAGAGCCGGACGGCGGCCCGGCCGAAGTGCAACTCGTCGGCGACCGCCAGGAAGTACTCGAGCTCACGGGTCTCCAGTTCGATCATGCCTCCAGGTTATCGCCGGATTCCGAACCGGTCTTGGACACCGGCGGCGTGCGCCCCGAAGAATCGAGGCATGATCTACCACACGATGATCGTTTCCTTCGATCAGCCGCTGCCAGAAACCGAACTCGACCGATACCTCACGGACATCGAACGAGTCATGCTCGACTCCGGTCTCGTACGGTCGGTCGTGACCCGGCGCCACCTTCCCATCCCCGGCGAGGAGGCCATCCCGGCGCTGATCGCGACCGCGATCGTGCAGGTGGCCGTGGCGGACACCGAGGCGCTGGCGAAGGCGTTCGCCGAGCCCGGCATGCACGAGGTCATCGAGCACTGGCAGTCACGGCACCCGTACAAGGTCGCCTGGGCGAACCACGAGCCGCTGGTATGAGCGACATGGCCCGGAAGGTGGGTCTGGTCACCGGCGCCGGAAGTGGGATCGGCCGCGCGACGGCGCTGGAGTTCGCCCGGTCCGGCGCCGCGGTCGCCGTGCTCGACATCGACGAGAGCACGGCGGCCGAGACCACCGAGATGATCAGGAAGGACGGCGGACAGGCGCTGTCCGTCGCCGTCGACATCGCCGACGAACACTCCGTGCGGGCGGCCGTCGAGCGCACGGTCGAGGCCTACGGTGGGCTCGACTTCGCCGTGAACAACGCCGGTCTGGCCTCGCACCACCGGCAGCTCGACCGGATGCCCCTGGACGAGTTCGAGCGCGTGGTCCACGTCAACCTGGCCGGCACCTTCCTGTGCATGAAGTACGAGCTGCCCCTGCTCGAAGGCGGTGGCGCGATCGTCAACATCGCTTCCAACGGTGGCCTGTACGCGATCCCGACCGCTCCCGCCTACGTGGCCGCCAAACATGGCATCGTCGGGCTCACCAAGGTCGCCGCGGTCGACTACGCGCCGCGCGACATCCGGGTGAACGCCGTCTGCCCCGGCCCGACCCGCACACCCGGGCTCGAAAAGGTGGCGGCGGGCACCGACATGCTCGCCACGCAGGAGGCGATCACACCACTCGGCCGGCTGGCCACCCCTCGGGAGGCCGCGGCCGCGGCGATCTGGCTCTGCTCGGACGCCGCGTCCTACATCACCGGGATCGCGCTGTCGGTCGACGGCGGGCGCCGGGCATAGGAGCCTCGGGGTCGAGGAGCACACGGCCACCGAGGCGTTCCGACCCGTCGCGCACGGCCTGGAGGCCAGGCCGTGCGACGGCTCCCCCACGGCCTGGACATCGCGCCGGGCAACAACCGTGGCGTGCGGCCCGCTCACACCGGCCGGGTGGCCACCACCAGCCGGCAGCGCGGGCTGCCGTCCGCCCGGCGGCCGAGGTCCTCCAGGGCTCGCAGCTCGACCTCGAACCCGGCCCCGAGCAGCTCCTTCCACACATCCCCGAGCCGAAAGGTCCGGTAGTACATCACAAAGGACGGCCGCCACACCGCGTTGCGCACCCGCATCGCGGTGTCGAACGCCAGGAGCGACCAGTAGGGCCGGGACCCCGGGCGGGCCGGTGCCACGATCGGGAAGGCGAACCGGCCGCCCGGGCGGAGCACGGAGTGGACCTGGGCGAAGAGCCCGGGCCGCTCGCGCGGCAGGAAGTGGCCGAACGCCCCGAAGCTCACCGCCAGGTCGAAGACCGGCCCGAACGGAAGGGCGCGCGCGTCGGCGCGTACCCAGTCCGTGCGCGGGGCGTCCGGCACCGTCCGCGTACGCTCCCGGCCCACGGCCAGCATGCCCGCGCTGAAGTCGACGCCGGTGATCCGCTCCCGGCACACCTGGCGCAGTACGCCCATGCCCGCGCCGGTCCCGCAGCACACGTCGAGGCCGCTGCCGAAGGGGCCGAGCGGGCGCAGGGCGCCGGTCACGGAGTCCAGCACCGAGGCCGGTGTCCGGTACGCGGTGTGGTCGAACTTCGGGGCCAGCAGATCGTAGCCGCGCTCGACGGAGGACAGCGCCTGGACGACGAGTTCGGGGAAGGTGGGGCCCTGGCCCTGAGGTGCGGACATCGCGCTCAGCATAGAGCCCACCGGGGCAGGGCGGCCTGTCGAACTTATGGACAGCGCGCCGATGGCGTGCTGTGATGCGCGACAACGATGTCAGGCACCACCCGTCTTCCTCGGCACCCCACCGACAGGAGCCGCACGATGCCCCTCGACCGACGTCGCTTCCTCCGCACCAGCGTCCTCACCCTCGGCGCCCCCGCGCTCGCCGGGCACCTGGCCACGGACGCCGCCGCATCCCCGGCCCGGCGGCCAAGGGCCCCGCTGCCCGACGCCTTCGACCGGCTCCCGTCCGGGAGCATCACCCCGCGCGGCTGGCTGGCCGAGCAGCTGCGCCTCCAACTCCACGGCCTCTGCGGCCGGTACGAGGAGCGCTCGCACTTCCTCGACATCAACGCCACCGGGTGGACCCACCCGGACCGGGACGGCTGGGAGGAGGTGCCCTACTGGCTGCGCGGCTATGTCCCGCTGGCGGTGGCGACGCGCGACCAGGCGGCGCTCGCCAACGCCCGCCGATGGATCGACGCCATCCTCGCCACCCAGCAGAGCGACGGCTCCTTCGGGCCGCGCTCCCTGCGGACAAAGCTGAACGGCGGCCCCGACTTCTGGCCGTTCCTCCCCCTCCTGATGGCTCTGCGCACCCATGAGGAGTTCACCGGCGACCAGCGCGTCGTCCCCTTCCTCACCCGCTTCCTGCGCTTCATGAACGCACAGGGGCCGGGCGCCTTCGACTCCAGCTGGGTCTCCTACCGCTGGGGCGACGGAATCGACACCGCGATATGGCTCCACCGCCGCACCGGCGAGGCGTTCCTTCTCGACCTCGTCCGGAAGATGCACACGTACGGCGCCAATTGGGTCGACACCATCCCGACCCCGCACAACGTCAATATCGCCCAGGGCTTCCGCGAGCCCGCCCAGTACGCCCAGTTGACCGGCTCCGCCGAGCTCAGACAGGCGACCTACCGCGCCTATGCGTCGGTGCTCGGCGCATACGGCCAGTTCCCGGGCGGTGGCTTCGCCGGGGACGAGAACTACCGCCCGGGTTTCGGAGACCCCCGGCAGGGGTTCGAGACCTGCGGCATCGTCGAGTTCATGGCCAGCCATGAGCTGCTGACCCGGATCACCGGCGACCCGGTGTGGGCCGACCGCTGCGAGGACCTGGCGTTCAACATGCTGCCCGCCGCACTCGACCCCCAGGGCACCGGCACCCACTACATCACCAGCGCGAACAGCATCGATCTCAACAACGCGGTGAAGTCGCAGGGGCAGTTCCAGAACGGCTTCGCGATGCAGTCGTACCAGCCGGGCGTCGACCAGTACCGCTGCTGTCCGCACAACTACGGCATGGGCTGGCCGTACTTCAGCGAGGAGCTGTGGCTGGCCACGCCCGACAAGGGGCTCGCCGCCTCCCTGTACGCCGCCTGTGAGGTGACCGCGAAGGTGGCGGGCGGTACGACGGTCACCGTCACCGAGGACACCGACTATCCGTTCGACGAGACCGTCACACTCACGCTGTCCACCCCCGAGAAGGTGGCCTTCCCGCTCCATCTCCGTGTCCCCGGCTGGTGCGAGAACCCCCGGATCGAGGTCAACGGCCGGGCGGTGGCCGCGCGCGGCGGCCCGGCCTTCGTCAGGGTCGACCGGAGCTGGACGGACGGCGATGTGGTGACGATCCGCCTGCCGCAGCGCACCACCCTGCGGACCTGGTCGGCGCGGCACGGCGCGGTCAGCGTCGACCACGGCCCGCTGACGTACTCCCTGCGCATCGGCGAGGACTTCGTGCGCTACGCCGGTACGGACACCTTCCCCGAGTACGAGGTGCACGCCACCACACCGTGGAACTACGGCCTCGCCCCCGGCGCCCTCCCCGTCCTCACCCACGACGACGGCCCGCTCGCCGCCAACCCCTTCACCCACGAGGGCACCCCGGTCCGCATGACCGCCCAGGCGCGCCGCATCCCCGAGTGGGTCTCGGACGACGAGCATGTGGTCACCCCGCTACAGCAGAGCCCGGCCCGGGCCGAAACACCGGCGGAGACGGTCACCCTCATCCCCATGGGCGCCGCCCGGCTGCGTATCACCTGCTTTCCCACGGCCTCGCCGGACGGCCGGGCGTGGACCCCGGAGCCGCCCTTCCGCCGCCTGCTCAACAAGCACAGCGGCAAGGTGCTCGCCGTCGACGAGATGTCCACGGCCAACAGCGCCCGCGTGGTGCAGTTCGACAACACACCGACGGGCGACCATGCCTGGCAGTGGATCGACCGGGGCGACGGCTGGTTCCTGATCCGCAACGGCCACAGCGGCAAGGTGCTGGGCGTCGACCGGATGTCCACCGCCAACAGCGCCATCGTCGTCCAGTACGAGGACAACGGCACGGTCGATCACCTCTGGCGGAAGGTGGACAACGGCGACGGCTGGTTCCGCGTCCTCAACAAGAACAGCCAGAAGGTGCTGGGGGTCGACGGCATGTCCACCGCCAACAGTGCCCAGGTGGTGCAGTACGACGACAACGGAACCGATGACCATCTGTGGCGGCTGGTGTGACCGGGCCCTGAGCGCGGCCGGGCGGAGGCCGTGACCCCGGCGATTATCCGTTGGAACGTGTCGGGAATGGTCCTGTGGAGCGGCCGGGGACGGATCTAGCGTGATGAACCGCCGCCGGCCGGGCGGCCAACGTTCCGTCACCCGCAGGAAGTTCTTCGGCATGATCCAATACATCGCTCCGGTCTTCATCGGACTCCTCTACGCGCTCCTGATGTCCCTGATCCGCGAACCGCACCGCCGGCGCTTCAACGCGATCATGGTCGGCGGAGCGGGTGCGGCCTACCTCAGCGGCGGCGGCCTGGACGGCTGGGAGTTCGCCTTCACCGTGGTCGCCACCTATGTGGCCTACCGTGGCCTGGAGTCGTGGACCTTCATCGGCATCGGCTGGCTGCTGCACACCGCCTGGGACATCGTGCACCACATCAAGGGCAATCCCATCGTCCCGTTCGCCCATGGCTCGTCGCTGGGCTGTGCGATCTGCGATCCGGTCATCGCGCTGTGGTGTTTCCGGGGCGGCCCGTCGCTGCTCCGGTTCTTCCGCAGGGAACGGTCCGGGGAGCCGGCCGCCACTGCCCTGCCCGGCTCCCTGTCCGCCGGGCGGTCGGCGGGGAACGGATGAGGGCGTCGGCGCCGGGCCGCCCGCCCGGCGCCATCTCCGCACGCGCTGTTCAGCGCCCGGCGCGTGCCGCTTCGGCGGCCGGGCCGGTCCAGGTCCGCCATGTGGTGTGCCAGCCGTCGGAGCCGTCCGTACGGACACCGGGTCCGGCCCAGGCGATATAACCGTCGGGGCGGACCAGCAGGGCGGGGCCGGAGTCGGTGCGCTCGGCCTGGGCCACCGTGGTGTCGACGCGCGAGGCGCCCTGCTCGCGGATCAGCAGAAAGCCACCGGCCCGCTGCAATTCGGTCAACCGGCCCTCGACGAGGGGGATTTCGGTCGCGCGGGTGCCCACCAGTGCGTGCCGTCGCCGTCCGCGCGGATAGCGCAGGGTGACGCCGGTGAAGCTTCCGGCGATGGTGTCGCGCACCGGGCCGACGCCCAGCAGGGCCGGGGCCAGATGGTCGCGCAGCCACCGCGCCGGGCGCGGCCTGAGGGTGACGGCGCGCATCATGGCACCGCTCTGGAGCAGGACACGGCCGCCGACGGGGTGGCGCTCCCGGTGGTAGGTGTCCAGGATGGCCGGGTCGGCGCCGCCGAGGGCGAGGTCGAGTTTCCAGGCGAGGTTGGCCGCGTCCTGGATGCCGGTGTTCATGCCCTGGCCGCCCATCGGGGAGTGCACATGGGCGGCGTCCCCGGCGAGGAAGACCCGGTCGTGCCGGTAGGAGCGCACCTGGCGTTCATCGCAGTGGAACCGGGAGTGCCAGCCGATCTCACGGACTCCGACGTCGCGCCCCATGGCCTCGGCCAGTACCCGGGTCACCTCCGTCTCCTCCACGGCGGCCTTGTCGGGCAGTTGGTGGCGGCGGTCCCAGGTCATCGACCGGTACCAGCAGGGGCGCGCCTTCCCGTACGGCACGAGGAAGCCGAAGACCTGGGGGGTGTTGCCCAGGGTGAGCCCGTTTCCGGCCGGGCCGTCGGTGAGGCGGACATCGGCCAGCACCACGGAGGTCAGGACCGTCTTGCCGGGGAAGTCGGCGCCGAGGAGGTCGCGGACGGTGCTGTGCGCCCCGTCCGCCCCCACGACGTACCGGGCTCGCCATGTGGCCGCGGGCCCGCCGCCGTTGGGGCGCGCGGTGACGGTGACCGCGTCGGCGTCCTGTGCGAGGCCGGTGACCTCGGCGCCGCGCAGCACCTGGGCGCCCTGGTCCCGGGCGTAGCGTTCGAGCGCCTGGTCCACATTGGTCTGCGGGGTGATCATCCCGTAGCGATGGCGAGAGGGCAGATGCGTCAGATCGAGCTTGGCGCCCGCGAACAGGTGGACGGCTTCGGTGGTGTTCGCCTCGGCCAGGAGGTCGTCGGCCAGACCACGGCTGTCGAGGACCTCCAGGGTGCGGGGCATGGTGACGAAGGCACGGCCTCCACCCGCCGTCCCGCCCCCAGGGCCTGATCCGGATGCAGACGGCGATGGCCGCCATGATGATCCTGGGCATGGTGGGCGGCCCGCTCCTCGGCGGGTTACTCGCCGATCACATCGGCTGGCGCTGGGCGTTCTGGCTCAACCTCCCGCTCGGGCTGGTTGCGGGCGCCGTCATCGCCCTGGCCCTGCCCGACCGCCGTCCCGCCACCCCGCCGTCCGGCCGGCTCGACGTGGCGGGGATCCTCCTGCTCGCCGCCGGGCTCTCGCTCGCGCTGACCGGCCTCAGCCTCAAGGGCAACACGACCGCCGGACACGCGCCCTCCTGGACGGACCCGGCCGTGCTGGGCTGTCTGCTCGGCGGTCTGGCACTGCTCGCCGCGCTCATACCGGTCGAGCGGCGGGCCGCCGTCCCCGTCCTGCCCCTGCGGCTGTTCCGGCACCGCACCTACACCGCCCTGCTGACCGCCGGTTTCTTCTTCCAGGTCGCCGCGCTGCCGGTGGGGATCTTCCTGCCGCCGTACTTCCAGCACATCCGCGGCCACTCGGCCACCGCCTCCGGTCTGCTGCTGCTCCCCCTGCTCATCGGCATGACCCTGGGCAACCGGCTCACCGCCGCCACCGTGCTGCGCATCGGGCACGTCAAGCCGGTCCTGCTGATCGGCGCGGGGCTGCTCACCGCCGGTACCGCCGCCTTCGTCGCCCTGCGGGCCACGACGCCTCTCGCTCTGACGTCCGTTCTGCTGCTGCTCGTCGGGCTCGGCGCCGGACCGGCCATGGGCGGGCTCACCATCGCCACCCAGAGCGCCGTCCCGCGTGCGGACATGGGCACCGCCACCGCGGGCTCCGCGCTCACCAAGCAGCTCGGTGGCACGGTCGGCCCGGCCGGCGCCCAGTCCCTGATCGGCCACTCCGGCGCGGCCGCGCCCACCGCCACGGCCATCGGCTCCACCGTCGCCTGGAGCGGCGGCGCCGCCGGGCTCCTCGCCCTCGGGGCACTGCTCCTCATGCGCGACATCCCCGTCGCCACGGCCGGGAAGCGCCCGGGTGCGCCCACTCCCCCGCCCGCCGCCTCCGCGGCGGCGCCGAGGGCCGATCGGCACCCTTGATCGCGAGCGCTCACCTGATCTCGAGCGTTCAGCTGCCCTCAAGGACATGACGAGCTCACTTGACCTCAAGCGCTTCAAGTGTCGGATGCTCGTCATATGACGGCGACAGAGGCAGAGACCGAGGTCCGGGGCTCCCCGATGACCATCCAGCAGGTGTCGAGGCTGAGTGGCCTCTCGGAGCCGACACTGCGCTACTACGAGAAGATCGGCCTGATCCCCGCCGTGGACCGCGACCGGGACAGTGGCCACCGGCGCTACCACCCCCGCGTGGTGGAGACCATCAAGGCGCTGGGGTGCCTGAGATCCACCGGCATGAGCGTGCGGGACATGCGTGCCTACCTCAGCCACCTCGACGAGGGCGCGCGGGGCGCGGCTCCCCTGCGTGACCTCTTCCAACGCAACGCGGACCGCCTGGAGCGGGAGATCGCGCTCATGGAGGTCCGCCTGCGCTATCTGCGGCTCAAGGCGGACATGTGGGACGCGCGCGAGCGCGCCGACGCCGGTGCCGAGCACCGGGCGATCGAAGAACTGACGGACGTCATCGACACGCTTCAGCCGTGAGAAACGACGCGCTTCAGCCGTGAGTCATACAGCTACGAGAAACACGGCTACGGGAAACACACTTGGAAGGGATCCGAAGCACCCCATGGAAAGCAGGACAACCCCCGTGTCCGCTGATGCCGGCGCCGACACCCGTGGCGACGCCACCAGTGGCGAACTCGTCCTGGTGACAGGAGGCAGCGGCTATGTCGGCACCCACGTGATCAGCGGCCTGCTGCGGAGCGGCCATCGGGTCCGCACCACGGTCCGCTCACACGGCTCGGCCACGAGCGCCGCCGCCGGCGTCCGGTCGGCCGTCGCGGCCTCCGGTGTCGATCCCGGCGGGCGGCTCGACATCGTCAGCGCCGACCTGACCACGGATGACGGCTGGGACGACGCGATGGCGGGGTGCGCCCATGTCCACCACGTCGCGTCGCCGTTTCCCTCCGTCCAGCCGGACAACGCCGACGAGCTGATCGTCCCCGCGCGGGACGGCACCCTTCGTGTGCTGAGGGCCGCACGGGACCAGGGTGTGAAGCGGGTCGTGATGACGTCCTCCTTCGCCGCGGTGGGGTACAGCCACAAGGACGGTGCCGAGTACGACGAGAGCGACTGGACCGACCCCGAGGACGACAACCCGCCCTACATCCGCTCGAAGACCATCGCGGAGCTGGCCGCCTGGGACTTCGTGGCGAAGGAGGGGGACGGCCTCGAACTGACGGTGCTCAACCCGACCGGGATCTTCGGTCCGGCGCTCGGCCCCCGGCTGTCCGCCTCGACGGAACACATCCGGGCGATGTTGGAGGGGGAGATGCCGGCCGTCCCCCGCGCGCACTTCGGCATGGTGGACGTACGCGATGTCGCCGAGCTCCACCTCCGGGCCATGACGCATCCCGCCGCGGCCGGACAGCGCTTCCTCGCCAGCGGCGACCGGGCCGTCAGCCTCCTGTGGATCGCCCGGGTGCTGGCCGAACACCTCGGCGAGCGCGCCGCCCGGGTGCCCACGCGGGAGTTCGACGACGAACGAGCGCGGGAAGCGGTCGGCGTGACGGAGCGGGTACCGATCCTGCGCACCGAGAAGGCGCGTTCCGTGTTCGGCTGGACCCCGCGCGACCCGGTGACGACCATCCTCGACACCGCGGAGAGCCTGTTCCGCCTGGGCCTGGTGAAGGGCTGATACCCCTGGCCGCTGCCGCCCCCTGACGGGGGCGGTAAGGTCGGCGTCATGGAGTGATGACCCGGCACACCGATCCGTATGGACGCCGCCGTTGGAGCCCGTGCTCCGGCGTGTGTTCGGTGTGCCCGCGGCACCCGTCATTCACTTCACACGATCGGATCCGTATGACCGACGACACGTTCCTCATGACCGACGACATCTTCCTCGACGATGTCGCCGAGCGGCTGGCCGCCCTGCCCGCCGTGCACGCCGTCACCCTCGGGGGCTCGCGTGCGCAGGGCACCCACACCCCGGAGAGCGACTGGGACCTGGCCCTGTACTACCGGGGTGGCTTCGACCCGGCCACGCTGCGGGCCGTGGGCTGGGAGGGCGAGGTCTCCGAGCTCGGCGAGTGGGGCGGTGGTGTCTTCAACGGGGGCGCCTGGCTGACGATCGACGGACGGCGCGTGGACATCCACTACCGCGACCTCGAGGTGGTGGAACACGAACTCGCCGCATCACGGCAGGGCCGCTTCCACTGGGAACCGCTGATGTTCCATCTCGCGGGCATCCCCAGCTATCTGGTGGTGGCCGAACTCGCCCTCAACCAGGTGCTGCGGGGCACCCTGCCCCGCCCCGAGTACCCGGCGGCGCTGCGTGAGGCGGCGCCCCCGATGTGGCGCGGGCGCGCGGCCTTGACCCTGCGGTACGCCTCGGCCGCGTACGTGGGACGTGGCCAGGCCACCGAGGTCGCGGGGGCGCTGGCGACCGCCGCCCTCCAGACGGCGCACGCGGTGCTGGCGGCGCGCGGTGAGTGGGTCACCAATGAGAAGCGGCTCCTACAGCGGGCGGACCTGCGTGCCATCGACACGATCGTGGCGGGGCTGCGGCCGGAGCCCACCGCCCTGGCCGAGGCGATCGCCGCCACGGAGGCGCTGTTCGAGGCCGCGGGCTGAGCGGTGGCCTGGGCGGAGCAGGGGCCCGGGGGCTGAGCGGTGGTTCGGGGGCCGAGCGGTGGCCCGGGGGCGGAACAGGGGCCCGGGGGCGGAGCTGTGGCTTGGGGCTGAGCGGTGGCCCAGGGGCGGAACAGGGGCCCGGGGGCTGAGCGGTGGCCCAGGGGCAGAGCGCTCCTCCGCCCCCGGGTCCCCCCGGCTCCAGGTCAGCCGAGTCACCGGGCCACCCCCGCTGGTCAGTCAGCCGCGCCGGGTGAGGATGCTCAGCGCGTTGGCCACGACGATGGCGCCCACGCTGATCCACTCCGTCCACCCCAGGCTCTGCCCCAGACCGACCCAGCCGACCAGTGCGGCCAGGACGGGGTTGACGCTCATGAAGAGCCCGAACGCCTGGGCGGGCACACGGCGCAGCGTGAACAGGTCCGCGAGGTACGGCACGGCCGAGGAGAGGACGCCCGCGACGACGGCGTACGCCGCGGCGCTCACGGTCGGCGGCTGGTGGACGGCGACGGCGATCCCGACCGGCAGGAACATCAGCGCGGAGATCCCCGCGGCCGCCGCAGACCCCTGGGCGCCGGGGACCCGCCGCCCCACGGCGCGGTTGAGCAGGATGTACGACGCCCAGCACACGGCGGCCAGCAACCCCAGCCCCATGCCCAGATAGTCGGCCGAGGGGCGCGGGCGCATGAGGGTCACCACGGCGGCCGCCGCGACCAGCGCACAGCAGGCGTCCACGCGGCGCCGTGAGCCGGCGAGCGCGATGCACAGCGGGCCGAGGAACTCCAGGGTCACCGCCAGCCCGAGGCCGATGCGGTCAATGGCGCTGTACAGGGACAGATTCATGGTCCCGAACACCACGGCGAGCCCCACCACCGGCCGCCACTGCCACCAGGTGAAGTTCCGCAGCCGGGGCCTGCCGACGGCCAGCAGGACGATCGCGGCCACGTACTGGCGGACGGCGACGACCCCGATCGGGCCGATGACGGGGAAGGCCTGGGATCCGATCGCGGCGCCGGTCTGGTTGGAGAGCCCACTGCCGATCATCGTGGCCACACCGGCGAACCGCCGTCCGGTCGGCCGCTGATCAAGGTCAGGGGCCACGCCCTGCTCCAGGCCCTGCCCCAGGCTCGGGTCCAGGCTCGAGTCCAGGCCCTGCCCCAGGTCGGAGTCGGCAGGGGTCGGCGCGGTGCGGTGTGCGGTTTCGGTCGCTCGTGGGGACGGGGTGCGTGACGCGGGGGCGAGTCGCATGCGTCGATCGTGCGCCCGCCCCATGCATGCGCAAAATGCGTTCAGCGCTCTGTCTATACGCTAGCCGTATGGATGTGGAACTGCGGCAACTGCGCTGCCTCGTCGCGATCGTCGACGAGGGCACCTTCACCGACGCCGCCATCGCGCTCGGCGTCTCCCAGGCGGCCGTGTCCCGGGCCCTGGCCGCGCTCGAACGCGCCCTGGGGACAAGGCTGTTGCGGCGCACCTCCCGTGAGGTGACCCCGACGGGCACCGGGCTGCGCGTGGTGGCACACGCCCGGCGGGTGCTGGCCGAGGTGGAAGGGCTGATCCGGGAGGCCGTATCGGGCCACGCCCATCTGCGGATCGGTTACGCCTGGTCCGCGCTGGGCCGTCACACCCCCGCCTTCCAGCGCCGCTGGGCCCAGGCGTATCCCGAGACCGAGCTGCACCTCGTCCGCGTCAATTCCGCCACCGCGGGGCTGACGGAGGGCGCCTGCGACCTGGCCGTGGTGCGCAGACCGCTCGACGAGCGCCGCTTCGACTCCGCCATCGTCGGACTGGAGCGGCGGCTGTGCGCCGTGGCCGCCGACGACCCGCTCGCCAGGCGCCGCTCGGTCCGGCTGGCCGACCTCAGCGGGCGCACCCTGCTGGTCGACCGCAGGACCGGCACCACCACCGCGGAGCTGTGGCCGCCCGACTCCCGGCCGGCCACGGAGGAGACCCACGACGTGGAGGACTGGCTCACCGTGATCTCCGCGGGCCGCTGCGTCGGCATGACGGCGGAGTCCACCGCCAACCAGTATCCGAGGCCCGGAATCGCCTACCGGCCGGTCCGCGACGCCGAGCCGATCGCGGTACGCCTCGCCTGGTGGCGGGACGACCCGCACCCCGCCACCCAGACCGCGGTCGAGCTGCTGACCACCCTCTACCGCAACGGCTGACCCCTGGCCCCAACCCATCCATATGGACTGTTCCGGATAATCCAGTACGGATCGAATTGTTACCCTGGGCCACATGACCGCCATGGCGCCCACCAAGACCGAACCCGACCTGTCGTTCCTCCTCGACCACACCAGCCACGTCCTCCGCACCCAGATGTCGGCCGCGCTCGCCGAGATCGGGCTGACGGCGCGCATGCACTGCGTACTGGTCCACGCCCTGGAGGAGGAGCGCACCCAGGCGCAGCTCGCCGAGCTCGGCGACATGGACAAGACCACGATGGTGGTGACGGTGGACGCCCTGGAGAAGGCGGGCCTCGCGGAGCGGCGTGCCTCGACCCACGATCGCCGGGCCCGGATCATCGCGGTCACCGAGGAGGGCGCGCGGATCGCCGAGCGGAGCCAGGAGATCGTGGACCGCGTCCACCGCGAGGCACTGGCGGCACTCCCCGAGACCCAACGCGCCGCATTGGTAAGGGCGTTGACCCGGCTGTCCGAGGGACATCTGGCCACGCCCGCCGAGAGCCCCCGCCCGGCCCGGAGGGCGCGGCAGCGCGAGAAGTAGAGCGGAGACACCCGCGCGGCCCGTCACACCACGCGCCAAGTAGAGCCGAAACAAATAGTCTGCAACAAAACCATCTGCTACGGTCACTCCTGTCGCGCCTACTGACGGGAGTGTCCGCATGTCCGCCACCTCATCCACCCCGACGTCTCCTCGCATCCCCCCTTCACGCCAACTGGCCCTCGGGGTCATCGCCACCGGCATGCTGATGGTGATCCTCGACGGCAGCATCGTGACGGTGGCCATGCCCGCCATCCAGAGCGATCTGCGGTTCTCCCCCGCCGGGCTCAGCTGGGTCGTCAACGCCTACCTGATCGCGTTCGGCGGCCTGCTGCTGCTCGGCGGCCGCATCGGCGATCTCATCGGCCGTAAGCGGGTGTTCCTGACCGGCACCGCGGTGTTCACCGCGGCCTCGCTGCTCACGGCCGTGGCCACCTCCCCCGCGGTGCTGATCGCCGCCCGGTTCCTCCAGGGGGTCGGCAGCGCGATGGCCTCCGCGGTCAGCCTGGGCATCCTGGTCACACTCTTCACCGAACCCGCCGAACGGTCGAAGGCGATCGCCGTGTTCAGCTTCACCGGCGCCGCCGGAGCGTCGATCGGCCAGGTACTCGGCGGCCTCCTCACCGACGCGCTCAGCTGGCACTGGATCTTCCTGATCAATCTGCCGATCGGACTGCTGACGCTCGCGGTCGCCATACCCGTCCTGCCCGCCGACCGCGGGCCGGGCCTCGCGGCCGGTGCCGATGTCCTCGGCGCCCTGCTCGTCACGGCCGGGCTGATGCTGGGCATCTACACCGTGGTCAAGGTGGCGGACCACGGCTGGACGGCGGCGCGCACACTCGTCCTCGGCGCCGTCTCGATCCTCCTGATCGCCCTGTTCCTGGTCCGCCAGGCCACCGCCCGCACCCCGCTGATGCCCCTGCGGATCCTGCGGTCACGCGGGGTGGCGGGGGCCAATCTGGTCCAGCTCCTGATGGTGGCCGCGCTCTTCTCGTTCCAGATCCTCGTCGCCCTCTATCTGCGCAATGTGCTGGGGTACGACGCCACCGGAAGCGGTCTGGCCATGCTCCCGGCCGCCATCGCCATCGGCGCGGTGTCCCTCGGCGTCTCCGCGCGGCTCAGCGCCCGCTTCGGCGACCGCGCGGTGCTGCTGACCGGGCTGGCCCTCCTGACCGGCGTTCTCGGCCTGCTCATCCGCGTCCCCGTGCACGCCCGGTACGTCCCCGACCTCCTCCCGGTGATGCTGCTCGCCGCCGGTTTCGGGCTGGCGCTCCCGGCGCTGACCAGCCTCGGCATGTCCGGTGCGAAGGAGGACGAGGCCGGTCTCGTCTCCGGGTTGTTCAACACCACCCAGCAGATCGGCATGGCGCTGGGCGTCGCGGTGCTGTCCACCCTGGCCGCCTCCCGCACAGACGCCCTGATCGCCCGGGGCAAGGGCCGGGCCGAGGCGCTGACCGGCGGCTACCACCTGGCCTTCGCCGTCGGAACGGGGCTCATCGTGGCGGCCTTCGCGGTGGCGTTCACCGTACTGCGAGCACCTGCGCGGAAGCCCCCCGCCATGCCGCGGAACGCCAATCCCCCCGCCACACCGGTCACCACCGCCTGATCCGTCCTCCTCCGCTACCACCGCCACCAGCGAAAGGTTCACCCTCATGACGACGACCGAGAACACGAGCCCGGCGAACGGCGCCGAGACGAAGCCCGGCACCGGACCCGCGCCCCGGGTGCTCACCGAGGAGGAGCTGTCCAAGACGCTGCGGGACCAGCGGTTCAGTGTGCTCGCCACCGTCAAGCGCAGCGGCCACCCCCATCTGTCGACCGTGATCCACCAGTGGAGCCCCGAGGAGCGCGTGTTGCGCATCTCCTCGACCGCCGACCGGCTCAAGGTGCGTCAGCTGCGCCGCGACCCTCACGCCGCTGTGCATGTGGGCGCCCCGGACGGCTGGTCGTTCGCGGTCGCCGAAGGCGAAGCGGAGGTGTCGGAGGTGACGACCATCCCCGGGGACGCGGTCGGGCGCGAACTGCTGTCCATGACGCCCGGTTTCGCCGATCCACACGACGAGACGGCCTTCCTGGAGCAGTTGGTGGCGGACGGGCGGGTCGTGATCAGGATCCGGGTGTCCCGTCTGTACGGAACGGCCCTCGACGTGACCACCACCTGACCCCCTCGTCGTAGCCCGGCTCCCTCGCGTGGCAAGCGGGCTTCCGGTCTCGGCGACGATGAACATCGCACCCGGGCCGTACGTACCGGGGAATGTGAACGCACCTGGTGAGCGCGCCGGGTGACCGGTGAGGAGGGCTCTGGTGTCCGCCCCTTGGACGAGGAGAGATACCGTGAAAGCACATCGTCTGCCGTCGCGCCCGCGGCCACGGCGGATCGGCGCCCTGGCCGTCGCCGCCTCAGCGCTCGTCCTTGCCACGGCGGGCCCCGCCCTGGCCCACACCGAGGTGAGCGCCTCCGACTCGCGCGCCCTGGCGAAGAACGTCACGCTGACGTTCGAGTCGGAGGCTGAGGACGATGGGGCCGGTTTCACCGAGATCCGGACCGTGTTGCCCAAGGGCATCGACCCCGGCGATGTGGAGCTGAAGGAGGCCCCGAAGGGCTGGAAGCTGAAGCCCACCGGTGACGGCTACTCGGTCGGCGGCCCGGCGCTCGCACCCGGTGAGAACGCCGAACACAGCATCGTCGTACGGCAGTTGCCCGATGCCACATCGCTGGCCTTCAAGACCGTGGACACCTACGAGGGCGGCAAGGTGTCGCGGTGGATCGAGGTGGCCCGGGACGGGGAGCCGGAGCCGGAGAATCCCGCCCCGCTGCTGAAGCTCAAGGCCGCGCCCGCCGACGCCACCCCGGACGCCTCGACCTCGGCCTCGCCCTCCCCGAAACCGGAGAGCGAGGCACCGAGCTCGGACGGCAAGAAGCCTTCGAAGGCCGCGACATCCGACGGCGGATCCGCGTGGCCCGCCGTGGGCATCATCATCGGCGTCTGTCTGTTCGCCCTGGCCGGAGGGTTTGTGCTGTTCCAACAGCGGCGCGGCTCGGACCAATGACCCCGGAGCGCGGGTTTGCTGTCGGGTCGAGTGGTAACGCGGTGAACATGACCGAGAAGAAGAACGCACACACTGCCCGGAGCACCAACATGAACGCTAAGGCCACCGCCACCAAGGCCAAGGAGACCGCGGAAAAGGCCAAGGACACCGCGGGCAAGGCGGAGACCACGGCGAAGACCGCCGCGGCCGGCGCGGCGACGACCGCGGCGCACACCGCTCATGTCGCCGCCGACAAGGCTCAAGTGGCCGCCGGGAAGGCCGTGGCCACCGGTCGTACCGTGGCCGCCGAGGCGCCCAAGAAGGCCGCCGCGGCGGCGGGTTCGGCCTGGATGATGATCAAGGCGCGGAAGGTCCTGGCAGCCGTCGCCGGTGCGGGTGCCGCCGCGGCGGGCGCCACCACCGCGGTCGTCCTGCGCAGGCGCGCGGCTCGCCGCCGCCGCCCGCTGGCCCGGCTGACCGGCGGCCGGCTCGGCTCTTGAGAGCCGCGGTCGACTGGCGTTCTGGGCGGATCTCAAGGCGGCAGTGGCCGTCACCCGGGCCGGATCAACCGGTGGCCGGGCATCCCGGCCACCGGTTGATCCGGACCCCGCGGCCACCACCCGCACCGTGCCTTCCGGCCCCGGCCGCGGCTACTCAGCCGCCCAGGTCACCGGCAGCTCGTGGACACCGTAGAACGAGGTGTTCTCCCGGTACCTGATCTCCTCCGGGGCCACCGCCAGCCGCAGAGCGGGGAACCTGACGAGCAACCGCTGTAGGAGCACCTTCAGTTCCACCCTCGCCAACTGCTGGCCCAGACACTGGTGCACACCGTGCCCGAACGCGAGGTGAGAGGTGTGCGACCGGTCGAGGACGAGGCGGTCGGGGTCGGCGAACCGCTCGGGGTCCCGGTTGGCGGTGGACACCAGACCGGCCACGATCTCGCCCTTCGCGATGGGGTGACCATTGATCACGGCATCCTCGGTGGCGGTACGCACCGTGCCGAAGTTGTTGACGGGGAAGTAGCGAAGGAACTCCTCCACGGCGCTGTCAATGAGATCGGGGTTCTCCCGCAGCCGGGTCAGCTGCTCACGGTCCTGGAACAGCGCCAGCATGCCGAGGCCGATCAGGTTCTCCACGGGTTCATGACCGGCGAAAATGATGGTCATCGCAATGCCGACCACCTCCTCGTCGGTCAGCGCACCGCCCTCGACCTCATCATGCAGCAGCCTGCTGATCATGTCGTCCCCGGGCTCGGCCCGCTTGGTACGCACGAATCCGCGCATCTCGTCCCACCACGCGGTGGCCATCGCGCCGACGGCCTGATCGTCGCCGCCGGTCTCCCGGAGCGTGCGGACCTCGTGGTCGAACTTCTGGTGGTAGGTGTACGGCACGCCGAGGATGTCGGAGATCACCATCGCGGGCACCGGACTGGCATAGGCCGCCACGAGGTCCGCGCTCGTGCCCGCCGCCTCCATCGCATCGAGGTGCCGGTCGGCCAGCCGCTCGATCCGGCCGGTCAGTTCGCGTGCACCGCGCACCGAGAACTCGGCGGTGAGCGTGCGGCGGTAGCGGGTGTGGTCCGGCGGGTCCATGGAGAAGAAGAAGCCCGCCGGTATCTCCGGACTCATCGCCGGGAACGGCACCCGGGCGCCGCTGAACCGGGAGTCGGCCAGCATGGCCCTGATGTCGTCGTGCTTGGTCAGGAACCACATCACCAGACCACCGGGCAGCTCCAGTTTGCCCAGTTCGCCCGCGTCCCGCAGTCGGCGGTGGGCCTCCGGCGGGTCGTACGGACAACGCCGTTCGGCCTTCACGGTCCCCGGAAGGGACAAGGTCTCGCTCACTGTTGACTCCCTCGTATGCCCATCATGGGCGACTGGTGTGTCCAGGCACGGTGCGTGCGTCCGTCAGACACGTGTGTGCGTCGGAAATGATGCGTGTGGTCATGGACGATCCGTCCGCTCGGCCCATTTCGCGGTCAGGTCCTGGAGCAGGGCCGAGATCCGCACCCGTGCCGCGCTTCCCGGGTCGAGCACGAGGATCGAATCGTCGAGCTTGTTGAGCTCTTCGAGCACGAGAATGGCGGCCGCCGCGTCGTCGGGCAGCATTTCGGCGCGCAGATGGCGGGCGAGATCGACAGCCGTGGGGTGGTCGAAGGTGAGGCTGGCGGGCAGGTCGAGCCGGGTGGCCCCGGCCAGCTGGTTGCGGAGCTTCACGGCCGCCACCGAGTCGAAGCCCATGTCCACGAAGCCTCGGTCCGGGTCGACCATGGCGGCGTCGGGATGGCCGAGCACCATGGCGACCTGGCCACGGACCAGCTCCAGCAGGATCTCGTCCTGCTCGTCCTCCGTCCGCCCGGCCAGCCGCTCCAGCAGCGTGGTCGCGGAAGCCTCGGCCGCCGGGGGTTGTTCCACCGGCCGCCGGTCCGCTTCGGTGCGTGCGGGGGCCGGCGTGGCGGTGGTGACCCGGACCGCCTCACCGGGCCCGGCGCATGCCTCGTCGAACAGGGCGAGGCCCAGATCGGTGGAGACGGACACCGCGGGCAGTCCGCGAGCCCGCCGGTGTGCGGCCAGCGCGTCGGCGTACGCGGGGCCCAGTGTCCCGTCGGCGGAAGTGAACAGCACAAAGCGGTCCAGTTCCAGGTCCCGCGTGGCCAGGTGCAGGTTCCAGGCCGCCTCCACCCCCGACCGCAGCCACGGCCGCAGGGATTCCGGCGAGAGCGCGCCGGCCCGGGTCCGCTCCGGGGCGTCGGCCGCGGTGTGCACCACGCTCCGCAGTCCGGGAATCTCCTCCAGCAGCGCTGCCAGCGCCTGACCGTCCGCCGGATCACACGGGGCGAGCCGAACCGTGGCTCCGAGGCCCGCCAGTTCGGCCATGTCGCCCTCCCCGGCCAGGACCAGGTCCCGCACACCGCGTTCGGCGACCAGGTGCCGGGAGACGGCCATGGCCGACCCACCGGTGACCAGCACCGTCCCCGGACCCCAGGCGAGCGGATCCTGCTCGGTGGCCGCCTGCGTGGCCAGGTCCGGTACCAGCACCGCTCCCGCCCGGACCGCGACCCGGTCCTCCCCCACGGCCACCGCGGCGGGCAGCATACGCAGATCACACGCATCGGTGTCGACGAGTGTCAGCCGGCCCGCCTCGGCCGCCTGGAGGGGCTCGACCAGCGACCACACCGCGGCCGCGGCCAGGTCCTCGACGTCCTCACCGGCCGCCGTGGCGAGCGCGCCCCGGGTCACCAGCACCAGACGCGAGGTGGCGAACCGCTCCCCGGCCCGCCACGTCCGCACGGCCTCGGACACCCGGACGGCCACCTCGGACGCCGTTCCGCCCTCGGATACGCACGGGAGGAGGATGACGTCCGGTACGTCCTCGATGGCCGACAGGTCCGGATACAGCGCGACCGGCGCGCCGAGCGTGTCCGGTTTCCAGGCGTCCGGGTCACCGACGAGCCCCCACCGGACGGGGCCGGTGTCCGATTCGGCCCGCGTACGGCAAGCCGCCCACACCGGCCGGAACAGTGCCGCGTTGGCCTGGCGCAGCCGATGTCCGGACACCGGGCGGAGCACCAGCGAGTTCACCGACAGCACGGGGGTTCCGGCGGCGTCGGCCACGTGGAGCGAGACCGTGTCCGGGCCGACGGGCGCGAGGGTGGCGCGCAGCCTCGTGGCACCCGTCGTGTGCAGGGTGATCCCCGTCCAGGAGAACGGCAGATGGGTCCCCTCGGCCGCGGTCACCAGCCCTGCCAGCGCCTCCCCGCGCAACGCCTGTTCGAGCAGGGCGGGATGGAGCGTCCAGCGTTCGGCCCCGGGCCCGGCCGCCTCGGGCAGCTCGATGTCCAGGAAGACCTCGTCGTCACGGCGCCACGCCGGTGTCCCGCCGGACTCCTGCGGCCGGGCGCCGGTGGGCGGCCAGGGCTCGGGGCGCCGCTCCGGCGCGGGCGGCAGGTCCGCGCCGAGGACGGCCGTGGCATACCGGATCCACCGCTGGTCGCGGCGGCAGTACACGGTGACCGGGCGGCGGCCGGACTCGTCGGCGCCACGGACGGACACCTGCACCTCGACCCCGCCCCGCTCGGGGAGGACGAGTGGTTCATGGATGGTGAGTTCGTCCACCGTCCGGCAGTCGCACTGGAGCCCCGCCTGGAGCACCAGTTCCAGGAAGCCGGTCGCCGGGAACAGGGGTACGCCCAGCACCCGCTGACCGGTCAGCCACGAGTGGGCGTCGGCGGAGACGCGGCCGGTGAGCAGAACGCCGTCCGCGTCGGGCAGCGGCACCCTCGCACCGACCAGCGGATGGTCCAGCGCGCCGAGCCCGAGGTCGCCCGCGTCGCCGGGTGTACGGGAGGGCTCCAGCCAGAAGCGGGAGCGCTGGAAGGCGTAGGTCGGCAGCTCGGCCCGGCGGGCGCCGGGGAAGACCGCGGACCAGTCCGGCTCCACGCCGTGTGTGTGCAACTGGGCGAGGGCGGTGGTGACCGTGACCGGCTCGGGCCGGTCGGCGCGCAGAGTGGGGATGAACTCGGCGTCCGCCCCGGTGACCTGGGCCTGGGCCAGGGCAGTGAGAGTGCCGTCCGGTCCGAGTTCGAGGAAGGTTCCCGTGCCGAGCTCCCGCAGACGCTCCAGCCCGGCGGCGAACCGCACCGTCTCCCGCACCTGCCGCACCCAGTAGGCGGGGGAGCACAGCTCCTCCCCCGCCACCGCACCGGAGAGGTTCGACACCACCGGTATCCGCGGGGTGCGGAAGTCCACCGTGTCGAGTACCTCGGCGAACGCGATGAGCATCTCGTCCATCAGCGGCGAGTGGAAGGCGTGGCCGACCCGCAGCCGCCGCGTCTTCACCCCACGGGCGGCGAACGCCTCGGCCACACCGCACACCTCGTCCTCGTCCCCGGACACCACGACCGACGACGGCCCGTTCACGGCCGCGAGGGCGACCCGGTCGGTCAGGAACGGCCGTACCTGGTCCTCCGGCGCGGCCAGGGCCACCATCGCCCCGCCCGGCGGCAGCGCGCCCATCAGTCGGCCCCGGGCCGCCACCACCTTGGCGGCATCCTCCAGCGACCACAGACCGGCCACATGCGCGGCCGCCAGCTCGCCGATGGAGTGGCCCAGCAGATAGTCCGGCCGCACCCCCCAGGAGGACACCAGCCGGAACAGCGACACTTCGAGGGCGAACAGGCCCGCCTGCGTGTACGCGGTGGCGTCCAGCGCGCCGGTGGCGTCCGTCACCACCTCGCCGAGCGGACGGTCCAGATGCGGGTCGAGCGCGGCGCACACTTCGTCCCACGCCGCCGCGAAAACCGGGAACGCCTGGTACAACTCACGCCCCATACCGGCCCGTTGCGTACCCTGCCCGGCGAACAGCACGCCCACCCGGCCCGGGTCCGCGGTGCCCAGGACCACACCCGGCGCGGGCTCGCCGGCCGCCAGCGCGGCCAGTCCGTCCAGCAGCTCCGCCCGGTCCGCCCCGACCACCGCGGCCCGGTGCGAGAGCGCCGAACGGGTGGCGGCCAGCGACCAGCCCACGTCGGCCGGGCCGGACTCGGGGCGCGCGGCCAGGAAGGACCGCAACCGGGCGGCCTGCGCCCGCAGTCCGCGCTCGCCCTGGCCGGAGAGCACCCATGGCACCACCGCCGGGGCCCGCTCGGGTGCCGGCTGCGGTTCGGGCCCGGACTCCGCGGGTGGCTGCTCGAGGATCACATGGGCGTTGGTCCCGCTCACCCCGAACGAGGACACCCCGGCCCGGCGGGGACGGGAGGTCCCCGGCCACTCCGCGGGCTCGGTCAGCAGCTCCACCGCACCGGCCGACCAGTCCACATGGGTCGACGGCTCGTCCACGTGCAGGGTCCGGGGCAGCGCCCCGTGCCGCATCGCCAGCACCATCTTGATCACACCGGCCACTCCCGCGGCCGACTGGGTGTGCCCGATGTTCGACTTGACCGAGCCCAGCAGCAGCGGCCGTTCGCGTTGCTGCCCGTAGGTGGCCAGCAGCGCCTGTGCCTCGATCGGGTCGCCCAGGCTGGTGCCGGTGCCGTGTGCCTCCACCGCGTCCACGTCCGACGCGGCCAGCCCGGCGTTCGCCAGCGCGGCCCGGATCACCCGCTGCTGCGCGGGCCCGTTCGGCGCCGTCAGGCCGTTCGAGGCGCCGTCCTGGTTGACGGCGGAGCCCCGTACGACCGCCAGGACCCGGTGGCCGTTGCGGCGGGCGTCGGACAGCCGCTCCAGCAGCAGCATGCCGACGCCCTCACCCCAGCCGGTGCCGTCCGCCGCATCGGCGAACGCCTTGCAGCGGCCGTCGGCGGCCAGTCCGCGCTGGCGGGAGAACTCCACGAAGATGCCCGGGGTGGCCATCACCGTCACCCCGCCGGCCAGTGCCAGCGAGCACTCACCGGACCGCAGGGCCTGCGCCGCCAGGTGCAGCGCGACCAGCGACGACGAGCAGGCGGTGTCCACGGTGACCGCCGGGCCCTCCAGGCCGAAGGTGTACGAGAGCCGGCCGGAGACCACGCTGCCCGCGCCACCGGTCAGGAAGTAGCCCTCGGATCCCTCCGCCGCCTGCCCGGCCCCCGTTCCGTAGCCCTGTGCGGCGGCACCGACGAACACCCCGGTCTGGCTCCCCTTCAGCGACGCCGCCGGGATACCGGCCCGCTCCACCGTCTCCCAGGCCACCTCCAGCAGCAGCCTCTGCTGCGGATCCATCGCGAGCGCCTCGCGCGGCGAGATGCCGAAGAAGTCGGCGTCGAACTCGCCCGCGTCGTACACGAAGCCACCGGCGCGGACGTACGAGGTGCCCGAGCTGTCCGGATCGGCGCTGTACAGACCGTCCAGGTCCCAGCCCCGGTCGTCCGGCAGATCCGCGACCGCGTCGCGCCCGGTGGCGAGCAGCTCCCACAACTCCTCGGGCGACGTCACTCCGCCCGGATAGCGGCAGGCCATTCCGACGATCACGATCGGGTCCCGGTCGGTGGCGGCGGCCGGGGCGGCGGGCCGTGCCACGGCCTCGCCGACGGTGCCGTCCAGCTCCCGGAGGAGATGACCGGCCAGGACCGCCGGTGTCGGATAGTCGAAGATCGCGGTGGCCGACAGCCGGACCCCGGTGGCGGTACGCAGCCGGTTGCGCAGCTCGACGGCCGTGAGCGAGTCGAATCCGGTCTCCGCGAACGTACGCGCCGTGTCGACCGCGGCGGGGGTGCCGTGCCCCAGCACGGTCGCCACCTGCGTACGGACCAGGTCCAGCACCAGCTGTTCGCGCTCGGCGACCGGCATCGCGGCCATCCGGCCCCGCAGCGACGACTCGTCCTCCACCGGGCCCGCGCCGGTCGCGCGGCGGATCGGCGCACGGACCAGACCGCGGAAGAGCGCGGGCAGCGCCCCGGCGTCGGCCTGTGCCCACAGCGCCGTGGCGTCCAGCGGTGTCGCCAGCACGAGCGCCTCGGTGGCCGCCCTGGCGCTGTCCAGGAGCCGGAGCCCCTGATCGGTGGCGAGAGGCGTGGCACCGGCCCTGGCCATCCGGGCGAGATCCCGGTCCGACAGATGGCCGGTCATCCCGCTGCGCTCGGCCCACAGCCCCCAGGCCACGGAGAGACCCGGCAGCCCGGCGGCCCGGCGGTGCGCCATCAGTGCGTCCAGCCAGGAGTTGGCCGCCGCGTAGGCGCCCTGTCCGGGGCTTCCCAGAACACCCGCGGCGGAGGAGAACACCACGAATTCCGCCAGGTCACGACCGACCGTCAGCTCGTGCAGATACCAGGCGGCGTCCACCTTCGGCCTCAGGACCTCGCGCACCCGCTCCGGGGTGAGCGACTCGATCACCCCGTCGTCGAGCACACCCGCGGTGTGCACCACCATCCGCAGGCCGGAGACGGTGTCCAGCAGCCGTGCCAGCTGATCCCGGTCGGCCACGTCACAGGCCACCACCCGCACCTGGGCGCCGTATTCGCGCAGGGCGGCGGCGAGTTCGGCCGCGCCCGGGGCGTCCGGCCCCCGCCGGCCGGTCAGGACGACATCCCGTACTCCGTGCCGTTCGACCAGGTGACGGGCGACCAGCCCGCCCAGTGTGCCGGTGCCGCCGGTGATGAGCACGGTGTCCCCCTCCCGCAGCGGCTGCGGAATGGACAGCACCAGCTTGCCGATGTGGCGTGCCTGCGAGAGGAAGCGCAGCGCGTCACCCGCCTGCCGGACGTCCCAGGCGCGGGTCGGCAGCGCGGTGAAGACCCCTCGCTCGAAGAGCGACACCAGCAGCCGGAGCAGTTCCCCGACCCGGTCGGGCCCCGCGTCCATGAGGTCGAACGCCCGGTACCGCACCCCGTGCTCCGCGGCCACGCGCTCACCGTCGCGGATGTCGGTCTTGCCCATCTCCAGGAAACGGCCACCGTCGGCGAGCAGGCCGAGCGAGGCGTCCACGTACTCGCCCGCCAGCGAGTTCAGCACCACGTCCACCCGGCCGAAGCGATCGGCGAACTCCAAGGTACGGGACGAGGCGATCCGGTCGTCCGCCACTCCTCCGGCGCGCAGCGCGTCCCACTTCCCGGGGCTCGCGGTGGCGTACACCTCGGCGCCGAGCCAGCGGGCCACCTGTGTCGCGGCCATGCCCACCCCGCCCGCGGCCGAGTGCACCAGCACCGATTCACCGGGGCACAGACCGGCCAGGTCCATCAGCCCGTACATGGCGGTCAGGAACACCACCGGCGTGGCCGCGGCGTCGGCGAACGACCAGCCCTCCGGCAGTCGCGCCAACAGCCGGTGATCGGTCACCGCCACGGGGCCGAACGCCCCGGAGAACAGACCCATCACCCGGTCACCGGGCGCCAGGCCGGACACACCGGGGCCGGTGTCGAGCACCACTCCGGCGCCCTCGCTGCCGATGACGTCCTGGCCGGGGATCATGCCGAGGGCGACGACGACGTCCCGGAAGTTCACCCCGGCCGCGTGCATCGCCACCCGCACCTTTCCGGCGCCGAGGACACCGGCGGCCTCCGGGCAGGGGACGGCGGCCAGATTCTCCAGCGTGCCCTGGCTGGTGACGTCAATCCGCCACGGTGCCCCGGCCTCCGGGGTCGGGGTGGCGGCGGGCGGTGTGGTGGTGGACGGTGTGGTGGTGGACAGGGCGGTCGCGGGCGGGGTGAGCGGAGCGAGCTGAGGCGTCAGGACACGGCCACGGCGCAGCGCGAGATGCGCATGGCCACCGTCCGCCGCGGCGGCCAGCGCGGCGGCCAGCACCGTACGGGAATCCTGGTGGCCGTCGTGGTCGACGAGCACGAAGCGGTCCGGATGCTCGGCCTGTGCGCTGCGGAGCAGGCCCCAGACCGCTGCCCCGCCGAGGTCTTCGACGCTCTCGCCGGGAGCGGTCGCCATCGCGCCGCGCGTCAGCACGGCCAGCCGCGACCGGGCACAGCGCTCGTCGGCGAGCCATCGCCGTACCGCCGCCAGCGCCCGGCACACGACGGTGGACACCGCGTCACCGGCCGACTCACACGGCAGCACCACCATGTCGGGCACGGGGGTGTCGTCGGGGGCGTGGGGGCCGTCGGGGGCGTCGGGGGCGTCGGGGGCGTCGGGGGCGAGAACGTCGTACTCGGCTGGGGCCGAGCCTGCCGGGGCAGTCGGCAGCGGCATCTCGACCCAGTCCACGCGGTACAGCGAGTCCTGGTCCACCCCTCGGGTGTCCGCGATCCGTCCGCTGGACAGCGGACGCAACGAGAGCGACGCCACCGACAGCACCGGCGCTCCCGTCGGGTCTGTCACCTCCAGCGACACCGCGTCCGCACCGGCCGGGGAGAGCACCACGCGGATGGCGGAGGCGCCGACCGCGCGCAGCGCCACCCCGCTCCAGGAAAACGGCAGATACGCCTGGCCGAGGTCGGTGAGGAAGCGGCCGAGCCCCACTCCGTGCAGCGCGGCGTCGAGCAGGGCCGGATGCACACCGCACCGCGCCGCCACGTCCTGTGCCTCCGGCTCCAGAGCCACTTCGGCGTAGATCTCGTCGTCCCGTGTCCACGCGGCGCGCAGCCCTTGGAAAGCGGGACCGTACCCGTAGCCGCGCTCCGCCATCGCCTCGTACATCCCCGACACATCGAGGCTGCGCGCGCCCTCGGGCGGCCAGACGTCCAGGGGGCGGGCCACCTCGGCGGGGCGCGGCTCGGTGACGTCGAGGGCTCCGGTGACGTCGAGGGCTCCGGTGGCGCCGAGGGTGCCCGAGGCGTGCAGCACCCACTCCCCGGCACGGCACGAGTGCACCGTGACCGGCCTCCGGCCCCGTTCGTCCGCCGCCGAGACGGCCACCTGTACCTGGACCCCGCCCTGGTCCGGCACCACCAGCGGGGTCTCCAGGGTCAGCTCCTCCACCACCGAGTGGCCGAAGTGCTGACCGGCCTGCAAGGCGAGTTCGACGAATCCCGTGCCGGGGAAGACCACCGTGTCCCGCACCATGTGGTGGGCCAGCCAGGGCTGTCCGTCCAAGGAGACCAGTCCGGTCAGCACGCCCCCCTCGTCCCCGGGCAGGGGCAGTACCGCGCCCAGCAGGGGGTGCTCGATATCGCCGAGGCCCAGCCCGGACGCCTGGGTCACCGCCCGCGCGGGCTTCAGCCAGAAGCGTTCCCGTTGGAAGGCGTAGGTGGGAAGGTCCACCGTCCGGGCTCCGGTGAAGGCCGGGCGCCAGTCCACGTCCACGCCCCGGGTGTGGAGATCGCCGAGGGCGGCGAGGAAACGGGCGGGGCCACCGTCGTCGCGGCGCAGCGATCCGGTGACGACGATGTCGGCGCCGGTGACGTCGACGGTGTCGGGGGCGGTGTCGGGGGCGCCGGTGGCGTCCGCGGTGTCAGGGGTGCCTGGGGCCTCGGCGGTGTCCTGGATGCCGATGGTCAGCACGGGGTGCGGGCTCACCTCGACGAACACGGTGTGGCCCTGGTGCATCAGCGCTTCGACAGTGCTCTGGAATTCCACCGTGTGCCGGAGGTTGCGGTACCAGTAGTCGGCGTCGAGTTCGCTGGTGTCGGTGAGCCGTCCGGTCACCGTCGAGTGGAACGCGACCTGTCCACCGCGCGGCCGGACCGGCGCCAGCACGTCGGCCAGCTCCCGCTGGATCTCGGCCACCTGCGGGGAGTGCGAGGCGTAATCCACCGGAATCCGTTTGGCCTCCGGGAACTCCGCGAGCACCGCCTCCAGTTCCTCAACCGCCCCGGACACCACCGTCGACGCCGGACCGTTCACCGCCGCCACCGACAGCCCCGGACGGTCACGGAGCCGGTCGGCGGGCACCGGAACCGACACCATCCCACCCCGGCCCGACAGGGCGAGCAGCGCCTTGCTCCGCAAGGCCACCACACGGGCACCGTCCTCCAGCGACAGACCACCGGCCACGCACGCCGCCGCGATCTCACCCTGCGAGTGACCCACCACCGCCGACGGCACCACACCGTACGAACGCCACAGCTCGGCCAGCGACACCATCACCGCCCACAGCACCGGCTGCACCACATCAACCCGGCCGAGCGCCTCCTCATCACCCAACACATCGAACAACGACCACTCGACGAACGGCGCCAGCGCATCGGCACATTCACGCATCCGCTCCGCGAACGTCGGTGCGTGCTTCAGCAGTTCCAAGGCCATTCCGGCCCACTGCGACCCCTGGCCGGGGAAGACGAACACCACCTTGCGGCCGGACCGGGCGGCGCCACCGGTCGAGACGGCGTCCAGTCCATGTCGTAGCTCCGCGAGGTCCGCACCCACCACTACGGCGCGGTGCGACTGACGCGAACGGCCGGCCACCAGCGTCCACCCGACATCGGCGGGATCCAGGCCCGGATGGGCGTCGATGAAGGACGCCAGGCGCTCGACCTGGGCCCTCAGCCCGTCCTCTCCCGCACCTGACAGCACCCACGGCACGGGCGGTGACGGCTCGCGCGCCGACTCCCGATCGGGCCGGGCCACCACCGGCCCCTGCTCGACGATCACATGGGCGTTGGTGCCACTGACTCCGAACGAGGACACACCCGCCCGGCGAGGAGCGCCGGTCCGCGGCCACTCCCTCGTCTCGACGAGCAACTCGACCTGGCCCGACGCCCAGTCCACATGGGGCGAGGGCGAGTCGACATGCAGGGTCCGCGGCAGTACACCGTGTCGCATGGCCATGACCATCTTGATCACACCGGCCACGCCGGCGGCCGCCTGGGTGTGCCCGATGTTGGACTTCACCGAGCCGAGCCACAGTGGCTTGTTCTCGGGCCGGTCCTGACCGTACGTGGCGAGCAGTGCCTGCGCCTCGATCGGGTCGCCGAGGCTGGTGCCGGTGCCGTGTGCCTCCACCACGTCGATGTCCGTGGCGGACAGCCGGGCGTTCGCCAGGGCCTGACGGATCACTCGCTGCTGCGACGGGCCGTTCGGCGCCGTGAGCCCGTTGGACGCGCCGTCCTGATTGACGGCGGAGCCACGCATCACCGCCAGCACCCGGTGGCCGTTGCGCTCCGCGTCGGAGAGCCGCTCCACCAGGAGCATGCCGACGCCCTCGCCCCAGCCGGTGCCGTCCGCCGCGGCCGCGAACGCCTTGCAGCGCCCATCGGCCGCCAGCGCGCGCTGACGGGAGAATTCCAGGAAGGCCGCCGGAGTGGCCATGATGGTCGCGCCGCCGGCCAAGGCCATGGAGCATTCGCCGGAGCGCAGGGCCTGCGCGGCGAGGTGCAGCGCGACCAGCGACGACGAGCAGGCCGTGTCCACGGTGACCGCCGGGCCCTCGAGGCCGAAGGTGTACGCCAGCCGGCCCGAGGCGACACTGGCGGCGCTGCCCGTGCCCAGATACCCTTCCGCGCTCTGCGGGGCCCCGCTCGCCAGAGCGGCGTAGTCCTGGCCGTTGGTCCCGACGAACACACCGGTCCGGCTGCCCTTGAGGGTGGCGGGGGACATATGGGCGCGCTCGAACGCCTCCCAGGCGACCTCCAGCAACAGCCGCTGCTGTGGGTCCATCGCGAGCGCCTCGCGCGGCGAAATCCCGAAGAAGCCGGGGTCGAACGCGGCCGCGTCATCGAGGAATCCGCCCGCCCGGACGTACGAGGAGCCAGGGTGGTCGGGATCCGGGTCGTACAGCTCGGCCAGGTTCCAGCCACGGTCCGCCGGGAACTCCGACACGGCGTCACGGCCCTCGGCCAGCAGCCCCCACAGGTCCTCCGGCGAGCTCACCCCGCCGGGGAAACGGCAGCTCATCCCGATGATGGCGATGGGTTCGTCGTCCACCGGACGTGGCACCACCGGGGCCGGTGTCCGTCCGCCCAGGCCCAGCGCCTCCCGGCACACGTGCTCGGCGAGCGCGGCCGGGGTCGGGTAGTCGTAGATCACGGAAGCCGGGAACCGTACCCCGGTGGCCGCGGTGAGCCGGTTCCGCAGCTCCACCGCGGTGAGCGAGTCGAAACCGATCTCCTGGAAGGGCCGGGCCGGGTCGATCGCCTCGGATGCCGTGTGTCCCAGGACAGCGGCCACATGCGCACGGACGAGGTCCAGCACGGTGGCCGCCCGTTCCCGCTCGGGCATGGCCTCCAGGCGGGCGGCGAACGCGTCGGCCGGTTCGCCGGCGGCCTCCTCGGTCGGCCCGGATCCGTCGCCGAGCAACTCGCTGAGCAGTGGGCTCGGCCGTGCGGCGGTGAACCGGGCCCCGAAGGTCGCCCAGTCGATGTCGGCCACCATCACCGTGGTCTCGTCAGCGGCCAGCACCAGCCCCAGGGCGGCGAGCGCCGACCTCGGATCCATGCCCTGCGACCGCGCCACCTCCGCGGCCATACCGGATTCGGCCCAAGCTCCCCAGGCCACCGACGTGGCCACCAGGCCCTCGGCCCGACGCCGACGCGCCAACCCGTCCAGGACGGCGTTGGCCGCCGCATAGCTCCCCTGACCCGCATTGCCCACAGTCCCGGCAGCCGAGGAGAACAACACGAAAGCATCAAGGTCGGTGTCACGGGTCAACTCATGGAGATGGCGGGCGCCCTCGGCCTTCGCCCGCATCACCGCACGGACCCGCTCAGGGGACAGCGACTCAAGCACCCCGTCGTCAAGGACACCCGCCGCATGCACGATGATCCGCACATCCGGAACCGTCGCCAGAACAGCCGCGAGCGCCTCACGATCACCGACATCACAGGCCACAACCCGCACCCGGCTCCCCAACTCGGCCACCAGCTCGCCGGCACCCGCCGCCTCGACCCCCCGGCGGCTCGTCAGCACAACCCGCTCCACACCCCTGTCCACCAGCCAACGCGCCACCTGACGGCCCAGAGCACCCGTACCACCGGTGACCAGCGCAGTACCACGCCCACACCACCTGGCCGCTACCTCACCCACACCACCGATCGGCGTCACCGCCCGCGTCAAACGGGCGCCCCAAGCCCCGGCGGCACGGATGGCCACCTGATCCTCACCCGTGCCCCCCGCGAGAATGCCGACCAGCGCCCTCCCAGCACGATCGTCCAGTTCGGCAGGCAAGTCGATCAACCCACCCCAACGATCCGGATACTCCAGACCGATCACCCGGCCCAGACCCCAGATGCCGGCCTGGTCAGGATCCACCAGGTCCCCGTCGAGCGCCGAGACCGCACCACGCGTGACACACCACAACGGGCCATCCACCTCAGCCGCCACAAGGGCTTGCAGCAGCGACACCGTCGCCTCGACCGACAACAACGACACCACACCCGCGACCGGCCCCGCGCCCAGCTCCGCCGACGTCACGCCCGTCACAACCTCGACACTGGCCCCGGCCGACCGCAACGCAGCAGCCACATCGGTGCCGTCCGCACCCGGCTCGACCACAACCAGCCACGTGCCAGTGAGGCCCGCCTCCCCGGACACCGCCGGGATCGCCGTCCAGCCGAGCCGATAACGCCACGCGTCGATAACCGACTGCTCCTGCCACGCCCTCCGCCACGACGCCAAGGCAGGCAGTACGGCACTCAACGGCTGTTCCTCGTCAATGCCCAGCGCCCGTGCGTCCCCGCGCTCGACCGCGTCCCAGAACACCGTGTCAGCGGCGCTGGTCGCGGGCTGGTCCGAGGCCGACTCCAGCCAGAACCGCTGGCGTTGGAACGCGTAGGTGGGGAGATCGACCCTCCGACCGCCGGGGAACACCGCGTCCCAGTCCACCTCCACACCTCGGACGTACAGCCCGCCCAGAGCAGCCATGACGGTCAGGGGCTCCGGGCGGTCCCGGCGCAGCACCGGCAGTCCATCGCCATCGGCCAAGGCGGTCAGCGTGCCGTCAGGTCCCAGCTCCAGGAAGGAACCCACCCGCAGCTCGCGGAGGGTGTCCAGCCCATCGGCGAACCGGACCGTCTCCCGCACATGCCGCACCCAGTACTCCGGCGAACAGAGCTCTTCACCCGCCACCGCTCCGGACACGTTCGATACAACGGGCACGCTCGGAACGCGGAACTCAACGCCGTTCAACACCTCGCCGAACTCCGCGAGCATGCCGTCCATACGAGCCGAATGAAACGCATGACTCACCCGCAACCGCCGCGTCCGCACCCCACGCCCAACCAACACATCCACAACCGCCTGAACCGCATCCTCATCACCCGAGACCACCACCGACTCGGGACCATTCACCGCCGCAACCGCCACCCGATCGGTCAGCAGCGCCCGCACCTCATCCTCCGAGACCGCCACCGCAACCATCGCCCCACCCAACGGCAACCCCTGCATCAACCGACCCCGAGCAGCCACCACCTTGGCCGCATCCTCCAACGACCACACACCCGCCACATACGCCGCAGCCAACTCACCAATCGAATGACCCAGCAGATAATCCGGCTTCACACCCCACGAGGTGATCAGCCGATACAGCGACACCTCAAGCGCAAACAACCCCGCCTGCGTATACGCCGTCTCCCCGATCAACCCGGCATCATCACCCCACACCACCTCACCCACCGACCGATCCAGATGCTGGTCCAGCTGAGCGCACACCTCATCCCACGCCACAGCGAACACCGGATACGCCTCATACAACCCACGCCCCATCCCCAACCGCTGCGACCCCTGACCCGCAAACAACACACCCAACCCACCCACCACCGGAGCACCCTCCGAAGCTCCAAGCAACTCCTCACCATCCGCAACCACCACCACCGCACGATGCGACAACCCAGACCGAGTGGCCACCAAAGACCAGCCCACATCCACCGGATCCAGCCCTGGATTCCGATCCGCGAAGGCCCGCAACCGCTCCACCTGCGCCCGCACCGCCGCCTCACCCGCGCCCGACACCACCCACGGCACAGCAGGCAGCTCCACGGGTTCGACCTGCGGCTCCTCCGCCACGGCGGGCGGCTGCTCCACAATCACATGGGCATTGGTCCCACTCACCCCGAACGCCGACACACCCACCCGGCGCGGCCGATCGACGTCCGGCCAAGCAGCGCCTTCCCTCAACAACTCAACGGCGCCGGACGACCAGTCCACATGCGGTGTCGGCTCATCCACGTGCAGCGTTCGCGGCAACACCCCATGCCGCATCGCCATCACCATCTTGATCACACCAGCCACACCCGCAGCCGCCTGCGTATGACCAATGTTCGACTTCACCGACCCCAACCACAACGGCCGACCCACATCCCGACCCTGACCGTACGTGGCCAACAACGCCTGCGCCTCAATCGGATCACCCAGCGCCGTACCCGTGCCATGCGCCTCCACCGCATCCACATCCACCGCCGACAACCCCGCGCTCGCCAACGCCTGCCAGATCACCCGCTGCTGCGACGGACCATTCGGCGCCGTCAAACCATTCGACGCACCGTCTTGATTCACCGCGGAGCCGGAGACAACAGCCAGCACCGGATGCCCGTTCCGCTCGGCATCCGACAGTCGCTCCACCACCAGCAGCCCGACACCCTCCGACCAGCCCGTCCCATCCGCGCCGGCAGCGAAGGGCTTGCAGCGGCCATCGGCGGCCAGTCCACGCTGACGCGAGAACTCCACAAAGGTGGCGGGTGTCGCCATCACCGTCACTCCGCCGGCCAGCGCGAGGGAGCACTCGCCCGACCGAAGAGCCCGCACCGCCCAGTGCAGCGCCACCAACGAGGACGAGCACGCCGTGTCAACGGTGACCGCCGGGCCCTCCAGCCCAAACGTATAGGCCACCCGACCGGACACCACGCTGCCCGCGTTGCCGGTCAGAAGGTATCCCTCGGATCCTTCCGGGGCCTGCCCGTCCCCGCCGCCGCCATAGCCCTGCGCGGACGCACCCACGAAGACGCCGGTCTGGCTGCCCTTGAGCGTCGAGGCCGGGATTCCGGCCCGCTCGAACGCCTCCCAGGACGCCTCAAGCAGCAGCCGCTGCTGCGGATCCATCGCGGTCGCCTCACGCGGCGAGATCCCGAAGAATCCGGCGTCGAACTCAGCCGCGTCATGGAGGAACCCACCCGAGCGGACGTACGACCGGCCCGAGCGAGTGGCGTCGGCGTCGTACACACCGGCCAGGTCCCAGCCACGGTCGGACGGGAAGGACGATACGGCGTCGCCACCGGCGCTGACCAGCCGCCACAGCGCCTCCGGAGAGTCCACGCCGCCCGGGAATCGGCAGCTCATGCCGATGATCACGATGGGATCGTCGGCCACCGCGATGGGCGTGTGCGGTACCTGTACCTCTTCGGCCAGTCCGAGCGCCGCCCCGCACACATGCTCGGCGAGTGCCGCCGGAGTCGGGTAGTCGAAGATCACGGACGCCGGGAATCGCAGCTGAGTAGCCGTGCCGAGCCGGTCCCGCAATTCCACGGCGGTCAGCGAGTCGAAGCCCAGCTCCTGGAACGTCCGGTCGAGGCCGATCGCGGTCGGGTTCCGGTGGCCCAACACCTCGGCGGCATGCGTCCGTACGAGCTCCACGACCGCACGGTCCCGGTCCTCGCGCGGCAATCCGCGCAGCTCGACCGCGAACTCACCCACCGTCGACGCGAGTGGTTCGGGCGGGTCCGGGATGAGCTCGCTCAGCAGTGGGCTCGGACGCAACGCGGTGAACCTTGACCCGAACCGCTCCCAGTCCACATCCGCCACCACAAGCGCCGTCTCACCCTCACCCAACGCCCGCCCCAACGCAGCGACCGCCGACCCCGGAGCCATCCCCGACACACCACGCTCAACCAGAAATTCCTCACCCCCAACAGCCATACCACCCCCGCCCCACATCCCCCACGCCACCGACGTCGCCACCAACCCAACACCACGACGCCGCCACGCCAACCCATCCAAAAACGCGTTCGCCGCCGCATACGCCGACTGATGACCGCTCCCCCACACCCCCGCCACCGACGAGAACAACACAAAGGCATCCAGCTCGGCGTCCGCCAGCAGCGCGTCCAGGTTCGCCGCCCCGGCAACCTTCGACCGCGTGCTCTCCTCGAACTCCTCGGGTGTCAGGCTGTCCACCGCACTCCAGCTCGGCACCCCTGCGGCGTGTACGACCACCCGGAGATCGGGGATGGTGGCCAGCAGCGTCGCGACCGCATCCCGATCAGCGACATCGCACACGACCACCGTCACCTGGACTCCGAGCTCCTCCAACTCGGTCACCAGCTCGGCCGCACCCGGGGTCTCGATCCCCCGGCGGCTCGTCAGTACGATGCGCTCCACCCCGGTCCCCGCCAGCCAGCGCGCCACATGGCCGCCCAGCGCCCCCGTACCCCCGGTGATCAAGGCAGTTCCCCGGCCACGCCACCCGGCAGACGTGTCCGCCATCGGTGTCGCCCGGCTCAGCCGAGCACCCCACGCCCCGGCGGCCCGGATGGCCACCTGATCCTCCCCGGTGCGCCCGGCGAGAACTCCGACCAACGACGCACCGACACGCGCATCCACCTCCGTAGGCAGGTCGATCAGCCCGCCCCAACGGTCCGGATGCTCCAGCCCGATCACACGGCCCAGCCCCCAGACGGCCGACGCATACGGATCCACCACATCCCCGTCCACCACGGAAACCGCACCCCGCGTCACACACCACAACGGCGCATCGACCCCGGCCGCCCCGAGAGCCTGCACCAACGCCACCGTCGCCTCGACCGACAACAACGACACCACACCCGCAGCCGCGACCTCGCCCAGCTCCGCCGACGTCACGACCTCGGCATCGGCCCCAGCCGACCGCAGCGCAGCAGCCACATCGGTGCCGTCCGCACCCGGCTCGACCACGACCAGCCACGTGCCGGTGAGGCCCGGCTCCCCCGGCACCGCCGGGATCGGCGTCCAGCCGAGCCGGTAACGCCACCCGTCGATGACCGACTGTTCCTGGTGTGCCCGTCGCCACGACGCCAAAGCAGGCAACGCGGCACTCAACGACTGCTCAGCATCGACACCAAGAGCCTCCGCATCGCCACGCTCGACCGCATCCCAGAACGCCGCGTCCACCGCGCTCGTCGCAGACCGCTCAGGGGACGACTCCAACCAGAACCGCTCACGCTGGAAGGCATACGTCGGCAAATCAACCCGCCGAGCACCCGGAACACCGCATCCCAGTCCACCTCCACACCTCGGACGTACAGCCCGCCCAAAGCCGCCATCACCGCAGTCGGTTCCGGACAGTCCCGGCGCAGCACCGACACACCGTCGCCATCGGCCAGCGCGGTCAACGTCCCGTCCGGCCCCAGCTCCAGGAACGAACCAACCCCTCGCTCCCGGAGGGTGTTCAGCCCATCGGCGAACCGGACCGTCTCCCGCACATGCCGCACCCAATATTCCGGCGAACAGAGCTCTTCACCGGCCACCACACCGGACACATTCGATACGACGGGCACGCTCGGAACGCGGAACTCAACGCCGTTCAGCACCTCGCCGAACTCGGCGAGCATGCCGTCCATACGAGCCGAATGGAACGCATGACTCACCCGCAACCGCCGCGTCCGCACCCCACCGATGGCGAATGTCTCCTCGATGGCGTGCACCGCATCCTCATCCCCCGAGACCACCACCGACTCGGGACCATTCACCGCCGCAACCGCCACCCCATCGGTCAGCAGCGGCCGCACCTCATCCTCCGAGACCGCCACCGCCACCATCGCACCACCCGACGGCAACGCCTGCATCAACCGACCCCGAGCAGCCACCACCCTGGCCGCGTCCTCCAACGACCACACACCCGCCACATACGCCGCAGCCAACTCACCAATGGAATGACCCAGCAGATAATCCGGCTTCACACCCCACGAAGACACCAACGCAAACAGCGCCACCTCAAGCGCGAACAACCCCGCCTGCGTATACGCCGTCTCCCCGATCAACCCGGCATCATCACCCCACACCACCTCACCCAACGGCCTATCCAGATACCGATCCAGCTCCCCACACACCTCATCCCACACCGCAGCAAACACCGGATACGCCTCATACAACCCACGCCCCATCCCCAACCGCTGCGACCCCTGACCCGCAAACAACACACCCAACCCACCCGCCACCGGAACACCCACCACCACCGAACCCAACCCACCCAGCAACTCCTCACGATCCGCACCCACCACCACCGCACGATGCGACAACCCAGCACGACCAGTCGCCAAAGACCAGCCCACATCCACCGGATCCAGACCCGGATTCCGATCCGCGAAGGCCCGCAACCGCTCCACCTGCGCCCGCACCGCCGCCTCACCCGCACCCGACACCACCCACGGCACAGCAGGCAACACCACACCTTCAGCCTCAGGCTCCGCCACTTCAGGCGCCTGCTCCAACACCACATGCGCATTCGTCCCACTCACCCCGAACGCCGAGACACCCGCCCGGCGGGGCCGCCCGGCCTCCGGCCAGCCCGTGTGCTCGCCCAGGAGCTCCACCGCGCCGGTGGACCAATCCACATGCGGCGACGGCTCATCGATGTGCAGACTCCGCGGCAGCACACCGTGCCGCATCGCCATCACCATCTTGATCACACCAGCCACACCCGCCGCAGCCTGCGTATGACCAATATTCGACTTCACCGACCCCAACCACAACGGCCGACCCACATCCCGACCCTGACCGTACGTGGCCAGCAGCGCCTGCGCCTCAATCGGATCACCCAACGCCGTACCCGTACCATGCGCCTCCACCGCATCCACATCCACCGCCGACAACCCCGCGCTCGCCAACGCCTGCCGGATCACCCGCTGCTGCGACGGACCATTCGGCGCCGTCAAACCATTCGACGCACCATCCTGATTCACCGCCGAACCCCGCACCACCGCCAACACCCGATGCCCAAGCCGCTCCGCATCCGACAACCGCTCCACCACCAGCATCCCCACGCCCTCGGAGAAACCGGTGCCATCAGCCGCCCCCGCAAACGCCTTGCACCGACCATCGGCGGCCAGGCCGCGCTGGCGGGAGAACTCCACGAACAGACCCGGTGTCGCCATCACCGTCACACCGCCCGCAAGCGCCAGCGAGCACTCACCCGACCGCAACGCCTGCACCGCCAGATGCAACGCCACCAACGACGACGAACACGCCGTATCCACCGTCAGCGCCGGGCCCTCAAGGCCCAGGACGTAGGCGATCCGGCCGGACATCACCGATGCCGAGTTGCCCGTTCCGACATGTCCCTCGAACTCCTGCGGCTGATCTCCGCCCAGAAGGCTGACGTAGTCCTGACCATTGGTGCCGGCGAACACCCCGGTCTCGCTGCCCCGCAGCGACCGAGGATCGATCCCCGCCCGCTCGAACGCCTCCCATGACGCCTCCAGCAGCAGCCGCTGCTGCGGGTCCATGGCCACCGCTTCACGTGGCGAGATGCCGAAGAAGTCGGCGTCGAACGCGGTCGCGTCATGGAGGAAGCCACCTGTCCGGGTGTACGAGGTACCCGGGTGACCGGGGTCGCTGTGGAAGAGCCCGGCCAGATCCCAGCCACGGTCCTCGGGGAACGCCGACATCGCGTCCCCGCCCTCGGTGAGGAAGTCCCACAGGTCCTCCGGCGAGCTCACCCCGCCGGGGAAGCGACAGCTCATTCCTACGATCACGATCGGATCGTCGGCCACGGAGGAGCCGCTCGGCTCGGCGCGAAGGGGCTCCCCGACCGTCCCCAGCAGTTCCGACCGCGCGTACTCCGCCAGGGCCAGCGGGGTCGGGTAGTCGAATACGGCAGTGGCCGGGAGCCGCAGACCGGTCGCGGCACCCAGCCGGTTGCGGAACTCGACCGCCGTCACGGAGTCGAAACCGAGCTCCTGGAAGGCACGGTGGGACGACACGGCTTCCGGGTCGGTGTGCCCGAGCACCATCGCGACATTCCGGCGCACCAAATCGAGCAGCAGTCGCCGCTGTTCGGCCACGTCGAGCCCTGCCAGGCGCCCGCTGAGTCCGGATCGGTCCAGGTCCGTCTCCTCGACGACCGATGCGGCCCCCGCGTCAACGAGTCGCCGTATCTCTGGGAGGTCGGCGAGCAAGGGGCTGGGGCGCGTCGCGGTGAAGGCGGCGTAATGGCGTTCCCACTCGATGTCGGCAACCGTGACCACCGCGTCGCCCTGTTCGACGGCCGTACGCAGAGCGGCCACCGCCAGCTCCGGCGACAGTGCGGGAACACCATGTCGCCGCGCCACCTCGCCGGCCTCGCCCTCTCCCATCCCGCCACCGGCCCACAGGCCCCAGGCCACCGATGTCGCCACCAGGCCCTGGGCCCTGCGGTACTCGGCCAGCGCGTCGAGGAAGGCGTTGCCCGGTGCGTAGTTGCCCTGCCCCGGTGTGCCGACCGTCCCGGACAAGGAGGAGAAGAGCACGAACGCGGACAGTTCCATGTCACGGGTCAACTCGTGCAGATGCGTCGCACCGTCGACCTTGACGCGGAGCACCCGGTGCAGTTGCTCGGTGGTCAGGGACTCGACCGTCGCGTCGTCCAGCAGGGCGGCCGTGTGCACAACAGCCGTCAGCGGGCCGACATCCGCCACCAGTTCGGCCAGTTGGGCGCGCTCGGCCACGTCGCACACGGCCACCGTCACCGCCGCTCCGGCCGCCTCCAGGTCCGCCACGAGTGCGGACGCCCCGGGCGCCGCCATACCGCGCCGGCTGGTCAGCACGAGGTGCTCCGCGCCCTGATGCGCCAGCCACCGCGCGATATGACCGCCCAGCGCTCCGGTGCCTCCGGTGACCAGTACGGTCCCGCTCGGCTGCCAGGACGGCAGGTCGGTACGCAACGCGGGGGCATGGACGAGCCTGCGCCCGAAGGCCCCCACCGTCCGGATCGCGACCTGGTCCTCGCCCGAAACGCCTGACAGGACCCTTGCCAGCTGTTCCCGTGCCCTCGTGTTCACCTCGGTCGGCAGGTCGATGAGACCACCCCAGCGCAGGGGCTGCTCGAGTGCGATCACTCGGCCGACGCCCCACACCAGTGCCTGCGCCGATGCGGACGCGAGGAGGGTGTCAGCGGGCCCGGTGGACACGGCGCGTTGGGTCAGGCTCCACAGCGGGGCCTCTACTCCCATGTCGCCCAACGCCTGAGTCAGCAGGACCGTCATCGCGAAGCCGATGGGCACGGAGGCGTAGTCGGGGTGCGGCCGCTGGTCCAGAGCGACCAGCGACACCACGCCGCTGATGCTCGCCGCGCTCGTCGTGCTGCTCGTACCGGTTATGTTCGTCAGCCGGTCGGCCAGCACGGCACGATCCAGGTGTCGCTCGTCCACCGGGCACACCACTGGCTCTGCCCCGTACTCGGCGAGCGTCTCGCTTACGCCGGAGACCCACTCATGGTCGGCGTCGGCCTGGGAAACCACGACCAGCCAAGCGCCTGACAACGCCGCGGGTCGGTCATCGACGAGCGGCTTCCAGTTGACCTGGTACCGGACGGCCTCCAGTGCGGACCACTCGTGCCGTCGGCGGCGCCAGGCCGACAAGGCGGGCAGCAAGCCATCCAGCGACGCGCCGTCGACCTGCAAGGTGGTTGCCAGCGATGCGGTGTCTTCACGCTCGACGGCCGCCCAGAACTCGCCGTCCGAAGCGGGCACGCCAGCGTCCCGGGCCATGTCCGGGGCGGTGGGCTCGACCCAGAAGCGCTCCCGCTGGAAGGGGTAGGTCGGCAAGTCGACATGCCGGGCGCCAGTCCCTTCGAACGCCTGCCGCCAGTCCGTCGCCACCCCTCGTACGGACAGCTCGGCCAGCGCGGTGAGGAAGCGCGCCGGACCGCCGTCGTCGCGGCGCAGCGATCCGGTGACGAGGATGTCGGTGGCGGTGTCGGTGGTGTCGGCGGTGTCCTGGATGCCGACGGTCAGTACCGGATGCGGGCTGGCCTCGACGAACACCGTATGGCCCTGGTCGATCAGTGCTTCGACGGTGCTCTGGAACTCCACCGTCTCACGCAGATTCCGATACCAGTACTCCGCGTCCAACCCCACAGTGTCCATCAGCCGACCGGTCACCGTCGAAAAGAACGGCACCACACCCGTACGCGGCCGGACCGGCGCCAACGCCTCCGCCAGCTCCTCCCGGATCCCCTCCACCTGCGCCGAATGCGAGGCGTAATCCACCGGGATCCGTTTGGCTTCCGGGAACTCCGCGAGCACCGCCTCCAGCACCTCAACCGCCCCGGACACCACCGTCGACACCGGACCATTCACCGCCGCCACCGACAACCCCGCACGACCCCGCAGCCGATCGGCGGGCACCGGAACCGACACCATCCCACCCCGACCCGACAGAGCCAGCAACGCCCTGCTCCGCAAGGCCACCACACGAGCCCCATCCTCCAAAGTCAACGCACCCGCCACACACGCCGCAGCAATCTCACCCTGCGAATGCCCCACCACCGCCGACGGCACCACACCAAACGAACGCCACAGCTCAGCCAGGGACACCATCACCGCCCACAGCACCGGCTGCACCACATCAACCCGGCCGAGCGCAACCTCATCGCCCAGCACATCGAACAACGACCACTCGACGAACGGGGCCAGCACATCGGCACATTCACGCATCCGCTCCGCGAACACCGGCGAATGCTCCAGCAGTTCCAAGGCCATTCCGGCCCACTGCGACCCCTGCCCCGGGAAGACGAACACCACCCCGGAACGCATGCGGGCCTCGCCGACCGTGGCACTGCCACTGGCCACGGCCTCCAGCTCACGGAGGAGCTCCTCGCGGTCAGCACCCACGACCACCGCACGGTGTGACAACACCGAGCGAGCCGATGCCAGCGACCAGCCGACATCGACCGGACGCAGATCAGCATCGGCGTTCACGAAGGACCGAATCCTGAGGGCATGCGCCCGTAGCCCCGCCTCGCTCCGAGCCGAAAGTATCCACGGAACAGCTGGCGGTTCGGGCGTTCGCGCCGTGTCGGTCTCCTCGGGGTCGGCCAGCGCACATGCCTGTTCGAGGATCACATGCGCGTTGGTGCCACTCACACCGAACGAGGAGACCGCGGCGCGTCGCGGCGCTCCCGTCCGTGGCCAGGGGGACGGTTCGGTGAGCAGTGCGATCCGTCCGGCCGTCCAGTCCACGTGGGGAGTGGGCTCATCGATGTGCAGGCTCTGCGGCAGCACACCGTGGCGCATCGCCATCACCATCTTGATCACACCAGCCACACCGGCCGCGGCCTGCGTATGGCCGATGTTGGACTTCACGGAGCCCAGCAGCAGCGGCCGATCCGGATCCCGGTCCTGGCCGTAGGTGGCCAGCAGAGCCTGCGCCTCGATGGGGTCGCCCAGCGTCGTACCCGTACCGTGCGCCTCCACCGCGTCCACGTCCACCGTGGACAGCCGCGCGTTCGCCAGCGCCTGCCGGATCACCCGCTGCTGCGACGGACCATTCGGCGCCGTCAAGCCATTCGACGCACCGTCCTGGTTGACGGCGGAGCCACGCATCACCGCCAACGCCCGGTGGCCGTTCCGCTCCGCGTCGGACAGCCGCTCCAACAGCAGAACGCCTACGCCTTCGCCCCAGCCGGTGCCGTCCGCGCCCGCCGCGAACGCCTTGCACCGGCCATCAGCGGCCAACGCGCCTTGCCGGGAGAACTCGGCGAACGCGGTGGGCGTGGCCATTACCGTGGCGCCGCCCGCAAGGGCCATACGGCATTCGCCCGAGCGCAGCGCCTGCGCGGCCAGGTGCATGGCCACCAACGACGACGAACACGCGGTGTCCACGGTGATGGCCGGGCCCTCGAGCCCGAAGGTGTAGGACAGTCGGCCGGACGCCACGCTCGCCGCACTGCCGGTGGCCAGATGGCCGTCCGCACGCTGTGGCGCGTTACCGACGAGGGCGGCGTAATCCTGGCCGTTGGTGCCGACGAACACTCCGGTGGGGCTGCCGCGCAACGCGTCCGCGGCGATCCCGGCCCGCTCGAAGACCTCCCACGACGCCTCCAGCAACAGCCGCTGCTGCGGATCCATCGCGATCGCCTCGCGCGGCGAGATCCCGAAGAACGCGGGATCGAACTCGGCCGCCGTGTAGAGGAAGCCACCCGCCCGGACCGACGCGCCATCGGCTCCGCCGACGAGGTCCCAGCCGCGGTCCTGTGGAAAGGCGGAAATGGCATCCGTCCCCGACTCCAGGAGCCGCCACAGCTCCTCGGGCGAGTCGACGCCACCAGGGAATCGGCAGCTCATGCCGATGATCGCAATCGGGTCGTCATCCACCGGAGCCGTGGCGACCGTCGGCGAGAACGCTGCCGACCCCGCCCCGAGCAGTTGCTCCCGCAGGTGGCCGGCGAGAAGTTCCGGAGTGGGGTAGTCGAAGACGACCGAGGCAGGTGTCCGCACTCCGGTGGCCGCCATGAGCCGATTGCGGAATTCGATCGCGGTCAGGGAGTCGAAACCGGCTGACTGGAATGTCGCTGCGGTGTCGATCGCCGCCGGGGTGGCGTGTCCCAGAACGACGGCCACCTGGCCACGTACGAGTTCAAGGAGCGTCCGTTCCCGCTCGGCCGGGGGAAGGGCCCGTAGCCGGTCGACGAACTCGCCCGCCGCGGGCGCGGAATGGGCCGCTCCACCCAGCAATTCACCAAACAGCGGACTGGGCCGTACGGCGGTGAACCGGGAGCCGAAGTGCTCCCAGTCGATGTCCGCGATCATCAGTGCGGTCTCGTCGTCGTCCAACGCTCGCTGAAGCGCTGCCAGCGCCAGCCGTGGTGCCATGGCCCGTGCGTGCCCGGCTCCCATGCCGCTGTCGGCCCAGGCTCCCCAGGCCACCGACGTGGCCACCAACCCCTCCGCCCGACGCCGCCAAGCCAACCCATCCAACACCGCATTGGCCGCCGCGTAACTCCCCTGACCCGCATTACCCACAGTCCCCGCAGCCGACGAGAACAACACAAACGCGTCCAGCTCCCGACCCCGCGTCAACTCATCAAGATGCCGCGCGCCCTCCGCCTTGACCCGCATCACCTCACGAACCCGCTCAGACGTCAGCGACTCCAGCACACCGTCATCCAGCACACCCGCCGCATGCACCACCACCCGCAACCCCTCAATCGACCCCACCAACTCCGCCACCGCACCCCGATCCGCCACATCACACGCCACCACCCGCACCCGCGCACCCAACCCCTCCAACTCCCCCACCAGCTCCAACGCACCAGACGCAGCCATCCCCCGACGACTCACCAGCACAACCTCCTCCACACCCGAACCCGCCAGCCACCGCGCCACATGACCACCCAACGCACCCGTACCACCCGTCACCAACGCCGTCCCCCGACCCCGCCACACACCCGACCCACCCGACCCCAACCTCGACCCCGACCCCGACCCAGACCCCGACACCCGCACCAGCCGAGCACCCCAAGCCCCACCACTACGAATGGCGACCTGATCCTCCCCCGTACCCCCACCCAACACCCGGCACAACCAAACCCCCGCCTCCTCATCCACCACCACCGGCGCATCGATCAGACCACCCCACCGCTCCGGATGCTCCAAACCGATCACCCGACCAAGACCCCACACCCCCGACTGCCCCGGATCCACCACATCCCCATCGACCACCGACACCGCACCCCGAGTCACACACCACAACGGCGCATCGATCCCGGCCGTCCCCAGGGCCTGCACCAGTGACACCGTCGCCTCGACCGGCAACAACGACACCACACCCGCAGCCGCGACCTCGCCCAGCTCCGCCGTCGTCACAACTCGCGCATCGGCCCCCGCAGCCCGCAGCACGGCGACCACGTCGTCTCCGCCCTCGCCCACCACCAGCCACGTGCCGCGCAAACTCGGCTGCTCAGAAGCGGCCCCGATCGGGGACCAGTCGAGGCGATACCGCCAGGACTCGACCAGTGACCTCTCCTGGTGACGGCGGCGCCAGGACGAGAGGGCGGGCAGTGCGGCGCTGAGCGGCTGTTCGGCATCGATGCCGAACGAACCGAGATCCCCACGCTCGACCGCATCCCAGAACGCCGCGTCCACCGCGCTCGTCGCAGACCGCTCAGGGGACGACTCCAACCAGAACCGCTCACGCTGGAAGGCATACGTCGGCAAATCAACCCGCCGAGCACCCGGGAACACCGCATCCCAGTCCACCTCCACACCCCGCACATGGAGCTCCCCCAGAGCCGTCATGGCCGCAGTGGGGTCGGAACGACCGGGCCGCAGCATCGACACACCATCGCCATCGGCCAGCGCGGTCAACGTCCCGTCCGGCCCCAGCTCCAGGAAGGAACCCACCCCCAGCTCGCGGAGGGTGTCCAGCCCATCGGCGAACCGGACCGTCTCCCGCACATGCCGCACCCAATATTCCGGCGAACAGAGCTCTTCACCCGCCACCACACCGGACACGTTCGATACAACGGGCACGCTCGGAACGCGGAACTCAACGCCGTTCAGCACCTCGCCGAACTCCGCGAGCATGCCGTCCATACGAGCCGAATGAAACGCATGACTCACCCGCAACCGCCGCGTCCGCACCCCACGCCCAGCCAACACATCCACAACCGCCTGAACCGCATCCTCATCACCCGAGACCACCACCGACTCGGGACCGTTCACCGCCGCAACCGCCACCCGATCGGTCAGCAGCGGCCGCACCTCATCCTCCGACGCCGCCACCGCAACCATCGCCCCACCCAACGGCAACCCCTGCATCAAACGACCCCGAGCAGCCACCACCCGGGCGGCGTCCTCCAACGACCACACACCTGCCACATACGCCGCAGCCAACTCACCAATCGAATGACCCAGCAGATAGTCCGGCTTCACACCCCACGAGGTGATCAGCCGATACAGCGACACCTCAAGCGCGAACAACCCCGCCTGCGTATACGCCGTCTCCCCGATCAACCCGGCATCATCACCCCACACCACCTCACCCACCGACCGATCCAGATGCTGGTCCAGCTGAGCGCACACCTCATCCCACGCCACAGCAAACACCGGATACGCCTCATACAACCCACGACCCATCCCCAACCGCTGCGACCCCTGACCCGCAAACAACACACCCAACCCGCCCGCCACCGGCACACCCACCACCACCGAACCCAACCCACCCAGCAACTCCTCACGATCCGCACCCACCACCACCGCACGATGCGACAACGCAGAGCGAGTGGCCGCCAAAGACCAGCCCACATCAACCGGATCCAGCCCAGGATCACCCGCCACAAACGCCCGCAACTGCTCCGCCTGCGCCCGCACCGCCGCCTCACCCGCACCCGACACCACCCACGGCACAGCAGGCAACGCAACACCCTTGCCCCGAGACTCCTCCACCACTCCAGGCGCCTGCTCCAACACCACATGCGCGTTCGTCCCACTCACCCCGAACGACGACACGCCTGCCCGACGCGGCCTGCCCATCTCCGGCCAAGCAGCCCTCTCGCTCAGCAGCTCGACCGCCCCGGACGACCAGTCCACATGCGGCGACGGCTCATCGATGTGCAGCGTTCGCGGCAACACCCCATGCCGCATCGCCATCACCATCTTGATCACACCAGCCACACCCGCAGCCGCCTGCGTATGACCGATGTTCGACTTCAGGGACCCCAACCACAACGGCTGATCCGCGTCCCGGTCCTGACCGTACGTGGCCAACAGGGCCTGCGCCTCAATCGGATCACCCAGCGCCGTACCCGTACCATGCGCCTCCACCGCATCCACATCCGACGCCACAAGACCCGCGCTCGCCAACGCCTGTCGGATCACCCGCTGTTGCGACGGACCATTCGGCGCCGTCAAACCATTCGACGCACCATCCTGATTCACCGCCGAACCCCGCACCACCGCCAACACCCGATGCCCAAGCCGCTCAGCATCCGACAACCGCTCCAGCAGCAGCAGCCCGACACCCTCCGACCAACCCGTCCCATCCGCACCGGCGGCAAAGGACTTGCAGCGGCCATCGGCGGCCAGCCCACGCTGACGCGAGAACTCCACGAAGGCCGTGGGGGTGGCCATCACCGTGACACCGCCCGCAAGCGCCAGCGAGCACTCACCCGACCGCAACGCCTGCACCGCCAGATGCAACGCCACCAACGACGACGAACACGCCGTATCCACCGTGACCGCCGGGCCCTCAAGCCCCAGCGTGTACGACACCCGACCCGAAATGACACTGCCCGAACTGCCGGTGAGGAAATAACCTTCCGACGCTTCGGCGGCGCCATAGCCCTGCGGCGAGGCTCCGACGAACACTCCAGTACGGCTGCCCCTGACCGAGGCGGCCGGGATACCGGCCCGCTCGAACGCCTCCCACGCCGCGTGCAGCAGCAGCCGCTGCTGCGGATCCATCGCGGTCGCCTCACGCGGCGAGATACCGAAGAAGCCCGGATCGAACTCGCCCGCGCCGTGGACGAACCCGCCGACACGCGCATACGACGTCCCCGACTCCCCCACAGCCGTGTCGAAGAGGCTGGTCAGGTCCCATCCACGGTCCGTCGGAAAGGCCGTTATGGCGTCGCCGTCGGAGTCGATCAGCCGCCACAGGTCCTCGGGAGACTCGACGTTCCCGGGGAAGCGGCAGCTCATGCCGACGATGACAATGGGATCACCGTCGTCCGGCGCGGCCGCCTGCAACGGCGGCACACTGTCCTGCGGCGAACCGAGCAGTTCCACGCTCAGATATTCGGCGAGGCCCACAGGAGTCGGATAGTCGAAGATCATCGTGGCCGGCGGTCGGATACCGGTGGCCGTGGCGATCCGGTTGCACAGTTCCACCGCGGTCAGCGAGTCGAAGCCGATCTCCTGGAACGTCCTGCCCGGATCGATGGCCTCCGGGCCCTGATGCCCCAGTACGGCCGCGGCCGAAACACGCACCAGCTCGACGGCCGCGCGCATGCGCTCGCCCTCGGACATGGTCCGGAAACGGGTCGCGAAGTCACCCAGCGGAGCCCCCGAGCCGGCGGCGTCGGGGATCAGCTCGCTCAGCAGTGGGCTCGGGCGCAACGCGGTGAACCTCGACCCGAACCGCTCCCAGTCCACATCCGCCACCACAAGCGCCGTCTCACCCTCACCCAACGCCCGCCCCAACGCCACAACCGCCGACCCCGGAGCCATCCCCGACACACCACGCTCAACCAGAAACTCCTCACCCCCAACAGCCATACCACCCCCACCCCACATCCCCCACGCCACCGACGTCGCCACCAACCCAACACCACGACGCCGCCACGCCAACCCATCCAAAAACGCGTTCGCCGCCGCATACGCCGACTGATGACCGCTCCCCCACACCCCCGCCACCGACGAGAACAACACAAAGGCATCCAAGGACCTATCGCGCGTCAGCTCATCCAGGTGGATGGCTCCCGCGACCTTCGCCCGCATCCCGTCCTGAAGGCCCTGTGCGGTAAGTGCGCTCAACGCACCCCAGCTCGGTACCCCCGCGGCGTGGACGACCACGCGGAGGTCCGGAATGGTCTCGATCAGCTCCGCAACCGCGTCCCGATCGGCCACATCACACGCCACGACGCGGGCCGATACGCCCGTGGCCGACAGTTCGGCGACCAGTTCCCGTGCTCCGGGAGCGTCCGCGCCTCGTCGGCTCGTCAACACGATCTCTTCAACACCGGTATCCGCGAGCCATCGGGCGACGTGGCTCCCCAAGGCACCCGTTCCACCGGTGATCAGCGCGGCCCCCGACGCTTCCCAGGCAGTGGACGGCCGCGGGCCCGACGTCGTCGCACGCCTCAGACGACAGCCCAACACCTCGTCGCCACGGATCGCTGTGTGGTCCTCACCCGTGGCGCCGGAAAGCACCGAGCACAACAGACCGGAGGTTCGCTCACCCCATGCGGTGGGCAGGTCGATCAGCCCGCCCCAACGGTCCGGATGCTCCAGCCCGATCACACGGCCCAGACCCCAGACGGCCGACGCATACGGATCCACCACATCCCCGTCCACCACGGAAACCGCACCCCGCGTCACACACCACAACGGCGCATCAACCCCGGCCGCCCCGAGAGCCTGCACCAACGCCACCGTCGCCTCGACCGACAACAACGACACCACACCCGCCACCGGGCCCGCGTCCAGCTCATCGATCGTTACGACACGCACCTCGGCGCCGGCGCCCCGCAGCGCGGCGACAACGCCCGTCTCCGCCTCATCCGGCTCGACCACCACCAACCACACACCAGAGAGCTGCGAGGAGAGACCCGCGACCGGGGCCCAGGTCAGCCGATACCGCCATGCGTCGATGACCGATTCTTCCTGCCGCGCCCGTCGCCACGACGCCAATGCGGGCAACGCGGCACTCAACGACTGCTCAGCATCAACCCCAAGGGCCTCCGCATCGCCACGCTCGACCGCGTCCCAGAACGCCGCGTCCACCGCGCTCGTCGCAGACCGCTCAGGGGACGACTCCAACCAGAACCGCTCACGTTGGAAGGCATACGTCGGCAAATCAACCCGCCGAGCACCCGGGAACACCGCATCCCAGTCCACCTCCACACCTCGGACGTACAGCCCGCCCAAAGCCGCCATCACCGCAGTCGGTTCCGGACAGTCCCGGCGCAGCACCGACACACCGTCGCCATCGGCCAGCGCGGTCAACGTCCCGTCCGGCCCCACCTCCAGGAACGAACCAACCCCCAGCCCACGCAACGTCTCCAGCCCGTCAGCAAACCGGACCGTCTCCCGCACATGCCGCACCCAGTACCCCGGCGAACACAACTCCTCGCCCGCCACCACACCCGACACATTCGACACCACCGGCATTTCCGGGGCGCGGAACTCCACACCCCGAAGCACCTCACCGAACTCCGCGAGCATGCCGTCCATACGAGCCGAATGGAACGCATGACTCACCCGCAACCGCCGCGTCCGCACCCCACGCCCAGCCAGCACATCCACCACCGCCTGAACCGCATCCTCATCACCCGACAGCACCACCGCCTCAGGACCATTCACCGCCGCAACCACCACACCCTCGGTCAGCAGCGGCCGCACCTCATCCTCCGACGCCGCCACCGCCACCATCGCCCCACCCGACGGCAACGCCTGTATCAAACGACCCCGCGCCGCCACCACCCTCGCCGCGTCCTCCAACGACCACACACCCGCCACATACGCCGCAGCCAACTCACCAATGGAATGACCCAGCAGATAATCCGGCTTCACACCCCACGAGGACACCAACGCAAACAGCGCCACCTCAAGCGCAAACAACCCTGCCTGCGTATACGCCGTCTCCCCGATCAACTCGGCATCATCACCCCACACCACCTCACCCAACGGCCTATCCAGATACCGATCCAGCTCCCCACACACCTCATCCCACACCGCAGCAAACACCGGATACGCCTCATACAACCCACGCCCCATCCCCAACCGCTGCGACCCCTGACCCGCAAACAACACACCCAACCCACCCGCCACCGGAACACCCACCACCGGAGCACCCTCCAAAGCCCCCAACAACTCCTCACGATCCGCACCCACCACCACCGCACGATGCGACAACCCAGCACGCGCAGTCGCCAACGACCACCCCACATCCACCGGATCCAGCCCAGGATCACCCGCCACAAACTCCCGCAACCGCTCCACCTGCGCCCGCACCGCCGCCTCACCCGCACCCGACACCACCCACGGCACAGCAGGCAGCTCCACACGTTCGACCTGCGGCTCCTCCGTCACCGCGGGCGCCTGCTCCACAATCACATGGGCATTGGTCCCACTCACCCCGAACGCCGACACACCCGCCCGACGCGGCCGATCCACCTCCGGCCACGCCACCTGCCCCGTCAACAACTCGACAGCACCGGACGACCAATCCACGTGCGGCGACGGCTCATCCACGTGCAGCGTTCGCGGCAACACCCCATGCCGCATCGCCATCACCATCTTGATCACACCAGCCACACCCGCAGCCGCCTGCGTATGACCAATATTCGACTTCACCGACCCCAACCACAACGGCCGACCCACATCCCGACCCTGACCGTACGTGGCCAACAGGGCCTGCGCCTCAATCGGATCACCCAGCGCCGTACCCGTGCCATGCGCCTCCACCGCATCCACATCCACCGCCGACAAACGGGCATTCGCCAACGCCTGACGGATCACCCGCTGCTGCGACGGACCATTCGGCGCCGTCAAACCATTCGACGCACCATCCTGATTCACCGCACTACCACGCACCACCGCCAACACCCGATGCCCAAGCCGCTCCGCATCGGACAACCGCTCCACCACCAGCATGCCGACGCCCTCGCCCCAGCCGGTGCCGTCCGCCCCCGCCGCGAACGCCTTGCACCGACCGTCCATAGCCAGCCCCCGCTGACGGGAGAACTGGACGAAGGTGCCGGGTGTCGCCATCACCGTGACACCGCCCGCAAGCGCCAGCGAGCACTCACCCGACCGCAACGCCTGCACCGCCAGATGCAACGCCACCAACGACGACGAACACGCCGTATCCACCGTGACCGCCGGGCCCTCAAGCCCCAGCGTGTACGACACGCGGCCGGAGGCGACGCTCGCCGCGCTTCCGATTCCGACGTACCCCTCGAGCTCGTCCGGGACCGCGGACAGCCGCGAGACATAGTCGGAGGACATCAGCCCGGCGAACACCCCGGTCCGGCTGCCCTTCAGGGAATCGGTCGGGATACCCGCCCGCTCCAGGGCCTCCCACGATGCCTCCAGCAGCAGCCGCTGCTGCGGATCCATCGCCAGCGCCTCACGCGGCGAGATCCCGAAGAGGCCGGCGTCGAAGTGGCCGGCATCGGGGATGAACGCGCCCTCGCGGGCGTACGACCGGCCCGCGCGATCCGGGTCGGGGTCGTACAGGCCGTCCAGGTCCCAGCCTCGGTCGGTGGGGAAACCGGAGACCGCGTCCACCGCCGACTCCGTGAGGCGCCACAGGTCCTCCGGGGAGCTCACCCCACCCGGGAAACGGCAGCTCATACCGACGATCGCGATCGGCTCGCGGCTCTTGGCCTCGACGTCCTGGAGACGCTGACGCGTCTGGCGCAGATCGGCGGTGAGCTTCTTGAGGTACTCGAGTACCTTTTCGTCGTTCGACATCCGCGTGCCAGTCCCCTCGATTTCCGGTCGGACGTTCTCGCTGCTCATGACCCATCGAGTTCCTGGTCGATGATTCCGAACATGTCGTCGAGCGAGGCGGATTCGAGGTCCCGCTCAACTGTGCCCGGCCGCTCCGGACGGTGCAGGTCGGCCCACATCGCGACGATGGTCTCCATCCGCGAGGACAACTGCTCGCGCAGGGTGTCGTCCTCGGCCATCGTCGAAATCATGGCGGCCACCTTGTCCAGCTCGCTGAGCCGGGCCGCGATCGGGTCGGCCGCCTCCGGCACGATCCCGGCGAGCAGGTGCTCCGCCAGCGTGGCAGGTGTCGGATAGTCGAAGATCGCGGTCGCGGCCAGCCTGATTCCGGTGGTGGCGCCCAGCCGGTTGCGCAGCTCCACCGCGGTCAGCGAGTCGAAGCCGATCTCCTGGAAGGTCCGCGCCGTGTCGATCGCCGACGCGTCCGGGTGCCGCAGCACGGCGGCGACCTCCCCGCGTACCAGCCCCAGGACGGTCTGGCTCTGTTCCGCGCCCGACATCGCGGCAAGGCTCTGCCGTAGGGCCACCCCACCGTCACCGGCCTCGGCGGCCCGGCGTGGCGGGGTCGGTGCCAGCGCGCTGAGCACGGGCGGCACCGTACCGGTGGCCGCCACCGCGCGAAGGTGCAACGGGGTGGCCACGAGTGTGGGTTCGCCACTCCGGCACGCGGCGTCGAACAGCTCGAGACCGCGTTCGTCGGAGAGGGGAACGGCGCCCGTGCTGGTCATACGGGTCACGTCCTGCTCCGACAGATGTGCGGTCAGGCCACTGCGCCGCTCCCACAGGCCCCATGCCACCGATACCGCGGGGAGCCCCTGGGCCCGCCGGTGCACGGCCAGCGCGTCGAGGAAGGCGTTGGCCGCGGCGTAGTTGCCCTGTCCCGCGCTGCCCAGCACTCCGGTGGCGGAGGAGAAGAGTACGAACGCGTCCAGGTCCAGCCGACGGGTCAGCTCGTGCAGGTGCCACGCCGCGTTCGCCTTCGGCCGTAGGACGGTTTCCACGCGTTCGGCGGTCATCGAGCCGATGACACCGTCGGCCACCACACCGGCGGTGTGGACGACGGCGCGCAGCGCCGGAATGGTGTCGAGCAGCGCGGTCAACTGGGCACGATCGGCCACATCGCAGGCGGCGACGCGGATGTGGGCGCCGAGCGCCTCCAGTTCGGTGGCCAGTTCCACGGCGCCGGGCGCGGTGGCCCCGCCGCCGCGACTGGCGAGCACCAGGTCACGCGCGCCATGAGTGGTCACCAGATGGTGGGCGACCAGGCGGCCGAGTGTCCCCGTCCCGCCGGTGATCAGCACGGTGCCGGCGTCCCAGGCGGGGGCTTTCCCGTCCGGTGCGGCCGCCTTGACCAGCCTGGGCACCAGCACCGTACCGGCCCGGATGGCCGCTTCGGGTTCCCCTGTCGCGAGCACTGCGGGGAGCGCCTCAAGGTCCGAGTCATCATGGTCGATCACGACGAGCCGGTCGGGGTTCTCCCGTTGTGCGGTGCGCAGGAGCCCCCGTACGGCGGCCGCCGCCAGATCCTCCACGTCGTCATCGGTGGATGTGGCCACCGCGCGGCGGGTGAGCACCATCAGGCGGGCATCGGTGTACCGCGCGTCCCCGAGCCACTCCCGCACCACTTCCAGCACTCGGCGGAGGGCGGACGAGGCCGCTTCCGGAGCCGGGCCGCCATCCGCCTCGGCCGGACACGACAGGACCAGCACATCCGGCACCTGGTCGATGGAGGCGAGGTCCCGATGGCGTTGTGGCGACACACCGGCCGCGGTCAGCGCCGCGGTCAGCCGAGGCTCGTCGTGGCCGCCCAGCAGGCCCCAGGACAGGGCCCGCGGGCCGGTGGCCATGGGAGCGGGAAGCTCCTTCCACTCCAGCCGGAACAGCGCATCGCCGCGGCTGCCGCCCGCCTCGAGCAGTCGCTGCTCCGCGAGCGGACGCATCGCCAGCGCGTCGATGGACAGCACGGGCGCCCCGATGGTGTCCGTGATCCGAATGGCCACCGTGTCCGGACCGGCCGGGCTGAGCGTCACCCGCACGGTGGTGGCGCCCACCGCGTGCAGGGTCACCCCGCTCCAGGAGAAGGGGAGATGGGCCTGCCCCGGTTCGCTGACGAAGGCGCCGAGGCCGATGCCTTGCAGGGCCGCGTCCAGCAACGCGGGATGCACTCCGCAGCGGGCGGCGTCACCCCGCACCTGCTCGGGCAACGCGACGTCGAGAAACACTTCGCTGTCCCGGATCCATGCCTTCCGCAGACCCTGGAAGGCGGGGCCGTACTGATAGCCCCGCTCAGCCATCGTCGTGTGCAACTCGGCGACATCGAGCGGCCGGGCATCGGCCGGTGGCCAGGCCGACGGATTCGCGGGCGGATCGCCACGCTCGCCCACCCGCAGGGTGCCTCCGGCGTGGCGTATCCAGTCACCCTCACAGCGGGAGAACACCGTGACGGGACGACCTCCGAGGTCGTCCGAGCCTCCGACCGACACCTGGATTTGCACGGTCTCCCGCTCGGGCAGGACGAGCGGCTCATGCAACGTCAGCTCTTCCAGTGTGTCGCAGCCGAACCGCGCCCCCGCCTGCAACGCGAGCTCCACGAAGGCGGTGCCCGGCAGCAGGACCATGCCCAGGACGGAGTGGTCGGCCAGCCATGGCTGCCCGGCCGGCGACAGCGCACCGGTCAGCACACAGCCGTCCGCGTCCGGGAGGGGCACCGCCGCGCCCAGCAGCGGATGGTCAACGGCGCCCAGGCCCAGACCGGACGCGTCGCCCGTGCCCGTCGACGGCACCAGCCAGAACCGCTCGCGCTGGAACGCGTAGGTGGGCAAGTCGACTCGCCGAGCGCCGGTGCCGTCGAAGCCCGTCTGCCAGTTGACCTCGACACCGCGGACGGACACCTCGGCCAGTGACGTCAGGAACCGCCGGACGCCTCCCTCATCCCGGCGGAGCGAACCGACGGCCGCGATTGGGGTGTCCATCGCATGGGCGGTGTCCTGGATGCCGATGGTCAGCACCGGATGCGGACTGGCCTCGACAAACACCGTATGGCCAAGCTCCAGCAGCCCCTCGATCGCGGACTGGAACTCCACCGTCTCACGCAGATTCCGATACCAGTACCCCGCGTCCAACTCAACGGTGTCCATCAACCGACCGGTCACCGTCGAATAGAACGGCACCTCACCCGCACGCGGCCGCACCGGCGCCAACGCCTCCGCCAGCCCCTCCCGGATCCCCTCCACCTGCGCCGAATGCGAGGCGTAATCCACCGGAATCCGCTTGGCCTCCGGGAACTCCGCCAACACCCCATCCAGCACCTCAACGGACCCCGACACCACCGTCGACACCGGACCATTCACCGCCGCCACCGACAACCCCACACGACCCCGCAGCCGATCGGCAGCCACCGGAACCGACACCATCCCACCCCGACCCGACAGAGCCAGCAACGCCCTGCTCCGCAAGGCCACCACACGCGCACCGTCCTCCAGCGACAGACCACCCGCCACACACGCCGCCGCGATCTCACCCTGCGAATGACCCACCACCACCGACGGCACCACACCAAACGAACGCCACAACGCAGCCAACGACACCATCACCGCCCACAACACCGGCTGCACCACATCAACCCGCCCCAACGCCACCTCATCACCCAACACATCGAACAACGACCACTCCACAAACGGGGCGAGTGCATCCGCACACTCACCCAACCGCCCCGCGAACACCGGCGACGACTCCACCAACTCCAACGCCATCCCAACCCACTGCGACCCCTGCCCCGGGAAGACGAACACCACTTCGCGCCCCGTCTCGGCGGCGCCCACGGATTCCACCGCGGCCAGCTCGCGCAGCAGTTCCATGCGGTCCGCGCCCACGACGACGGCTCGGTGGGACAGGGCAGCGCGGGTCGTGACCAGGGACCAGCCCACGTCCACGGGGTCGAGCTCGGGGTTCTCGCGCACGAAGGACGCCAGCCGCTGGGCCTGGGCCCGCAGCCCGGCCGCTCCCGCGCCCGACAGCACCCAGGGCACCGCGGGCAACCCCGACCGGACGGTGTCCGGTTCGCCGTTCTCATCCGGCTTCGGGGCCTGCTCGAGGATCACATGGGCGTTGGTGCCACTCACACCGAACGCGGACACCCCGGCCCGGCGCAGGTGGTCCCGGTCGGGCCACGCGGTCTGCTCGGTCAGCAGCTCCATGGCCCCGGCGTCCCAGTCGACGTGCGGGGAGGGCTCGTCGACGTGCAGGGTGCGCGGCAGTACGCCGTTGCGCAGCGCCAGAACCATCTTGATGAGGCCGGCGGCGCCCGCGGCCGCCTGGGTGTGCCCGATGTTGGACTTCACGGAGCCCAGCAGCAGCGGCCGATCCGGATCCCGGTCCTGGCCGTAGGTGGCCAGCAGAGCCTGCGCCTCGATGGGGTCGCCCAGTGTCGTACCCGTACCGTGCGCCTCCACCGCGTCGACATCCTGGGAGGCGAGTCCGGCGTTCGCCAGCGCCTGCCGGATCACCCGCTGCTGCGACGGACCATTCGGCGCCGTCAAGCCATTCGACGCACCGTCCTGGTTGACGGCGGAGCCACGGATCACCGCCAGCACCTGGTGGCCGTTCCGCGCGGCGTCGGAGAGCCGTTCCAAGACGAGCACCCCGGCGCCTTCGGCGAACCCGGTGCCGTCAGCGGCGGCGGCGAAGGACTTGCACCGCCCGTCGGGTGCGAGTCCGCGCTGGCGGGAGAATTCGACCAGCAGGTCCGGTGTCGTCATCACCGCCACACCGCCCGCCAGCGCCAGTGTGCTTTCGCCCCGGCGCAGGGACTCACACGCCCAGTGCACGCTGACCAGCGAGGACGAGCACGCGGTGTCCACGGTGACGGCGGGGCCTTCGAGGCCGAGGGTGTAGGCCACGCGGCCGGAGATCACGGAGGTGGAGTTCCCGGTGAGCAGGTACCCCTCGGAGCCGTCCGGAGTGGCGGCCTGGCCCGCGCCGTACGTCGTCGAAGCGGCACCCGCGAACACCCCGGTGCGGGTGCCCTTCAGGGCGAGCGGATCGATACCGGCGCGTTCGAAGGCTTCCCAGCACGCCTCGAGCCACAGCCGTTGCTGGGGATCCGCGGCCAGCGCCTCTCGGGGGGAGATGGTGAAGAATCCCGCGTCGAAGTCCGCCGCGTTCTTCAGGAAGCCACCGGTCCTGGCGTATGTCGTGCCGGGCCGGCTCGGGTCCTGGTCGTAGAGCGCGTCGAGGTCCCAGCCGCGGTCCCGGGGCAGCTCCGATATCGCGTCCGTGCCGCTCACCAGCAGCTTCCACAGCGCCTCCGGGGAGTCCACCCCGGCGGGGAGCCGGCAGCTCATGCCGACGATGGCGATCGGTTCGTCGGCGGGGTGCGCGACCGCCGGTGCCGGTACGGGCGCCGCCACGTCGGTGGCGCCGAACAGCTCGGCGTCGAGGTGGTGTGCGAGCGCGGCCGGAGTGGGGTGGTCGAAGATGAGGGTGGCCTGCAACCGTCGGCCGGTCGCCGTGCGCAGCCGGTTGCGCAGTTCCACCGCGGAGAGCGAGTCGAAGCCGAGTTCCTTGAACGGCCGCTGGGGTGTCACGGATTCCGGACCGCCGTGGCCGAGCACGGCCGCCGCCTGCCGGCGGACCAGGTCGAGCAGGGCGCCGAGGCGTTCGTCCGTCGGCAGCCCGGCGAGGCCCTCAGCCACACCGTTGCCCGCACCATCGGCCGGGCCCGGAAGGGCACGGGCGAGCGGAGCGCGTACGAGGCCACGCAGCAGGGCGGGTACCGGCTCAGGGCCCTGCGAGGACGGTTCGTAACGCATCGGCACCAGTAGGGTGTCGCCGGTCGCGCGGGCGGCGTCGAAGAGGGCCAGCCCCTCGTCGGTGGACAGCGGCAGGACGCCGGCTCGGGCGAGCCGGTCGGTGGTCAGGTGTTCGGTCAGCCCGCTGCGTTGCTCCCAGAAGCCCCAGGCCAGAGAGGTCGCGGGCAGTCCCTGTGCCCGGCGGCGCGCGGCCAGCGCGTCCAGGAAGGCGTTGGCCGCCGCGTAATTGCCCTGCCCTGGGCCACCGAGTACTCCGGCCGCCGAGGAGAACACCACGAACTCGGCCAGGTCCCGGTCGCGGGTCAGTTCATGCAGATGCCATGCGGCGTTCGCCTTGGGACGCAGTACCGTCCGCAGTCGCTCCGGGGTGAGCGACCCGATCACGGCGTCGTCGAGAACACCGGCCGTGTGCACCACACTCCGCAGGTTCGGCAGCGAGGCGACGAGTGCGGCGGTGGCGTCCCGGCCCGACACATCGCATGCGACCACCCGCACCCGCGCCCCGGCGGCCTCCAGCTCGGCGACCAGCTCGGCCGCGCCCGGAGCGGTGTCACCACGACGCCCCGCCAGCACCAGCTCCGTCACTCCGCGCTCCCGCACCAGATGGCGAGCCACCAGACCGCCCAGTGTCCCGGTGCCCCCGGTGATCAGTGCGGTGCCGCCGGACAGCGGTCGCGGGATGGTGAGGGCCAGCTTGCCGATGTGGCGCGCCTGGGAGAGGTGGCGGAAAGCGTCACTCGCCTGCCGTACGTCCTGGACGCGCAGGGGCAGCGGGGTGAACACGCCCTGGTGGAACAGGGAGAGCAGCTCGGTGAGCAGTTGGCCGATCCGGTCGGGACCGGCGTCGAGCAGTTCGAAGGCCCGGTACGACACACCGTGGCGCGCCATGACCTCCTCGGCATCCCGGAGGTCGGTCCTGCCCATCTCGATCAGCCGTCCACCGGGACGCAGCAGTCCGAACGACGCGTTGAGGAGTTCACCGGTCAGCGAGTTGAGTACGACATCCACGCCGTCCGGTGCGTCCGAGCGGAAGTGGTCCGCGAACTCCGGCGAGCGGGAGGAGGCGATCCGCCGCGGGGCGACCCCGCATGCGCGCACCGCGTCCCACTTGGCCGGGCTCGCGGTGGCGAACACCTCGGCGCCCAGCCAGCGCGCCACCTGCACTGCCGCCATCCCGACGCCACCGGCCGCCGCGTGCACCAGCACCGACTCGCCGCTCCGCACATCGGCCAGGTCGATCAAGGCGTACATCGCGGTGAGGAAGGCGATCGGGGTGGCGGCTGCCTGCGGGAAGGACCACCCCTCCGGGATCGGCGCCACCAGCCGGTGATCCGTGATCGCCACCGGTCCGAAGGCGCCGGAGAACAGACCCATCACCCGATCCCCGGGTGCCACTCCCGCCACTCCGGAGCCGATCTCCAGCACCGTCCCGGCGGCTTCGCTGCCCAGCAGACCGGCCTTGTCCGGGTACATCCCCAGGGCGAGCAGGACGTCACGGAAGTTGACCCCGGCCGTGTGCACGGCCACCCGGATCTCGTCTGCGGCCAGCGGCCTGGACGCCTCCGCGCAGGGCGCGAGGGCCAGGTTTTCCAGCGTGTCCTGGCCGCCGGTCTCGAGCCGCCAGGTGTCCGTCCCGGCCGGTACCGGCAGTGCCGACGAGGCGGCCCGTACCAGCCTGGGCACCAGCGCCTTCCCCGCCCGGATCGCCACCTGCGGCTCATCGGTGGCGAGCACTGTCGGCAACGCCGACGGATCCTCGTCCACCGTGTCCACGAGTACGAAACGGCCGGGGTTCTCGGTCTGCGCGGTGCGGATGAGGCCCCAGACCGCGGCGGCGGCAAGGCTCCGCGGGTCTTCGCCGGGCGTGGTCGCGACCGCCCCCCGCGTCACCACGACGAGGCGGGCGTCCCCGAATCGGTCGTCCGCCAGCCACGCCTGCGTGACCTCGAGGACACGGCTGGTGAGCGCGTACACGTCCTCCGGGCTCTCCTCGGCGGCGCCTCCTGTGGTCTCCGCGGTGGAAAGCCTGAACACCACGGCCCCGTGTACGAGCTGGGGCGCCGTCAGCCCGGTCAGCTGGGCCAAGGACTCGACGACGGGGAAGGCAACTTCATCCGAGGCGTCCGAAGTATCCGAGGCGTCCAGGGTGAGCTCGGTCCAGTCCACGCGGAACAGCGAGTCGTGGTGAGCGCCACCGAGCCCGCCCTCGGACACCGGGCGCAGGGCCAGAGAGTCCGCCGTCAGCACCGGTGCACCCGTGCCGTCCATGGCCAGGAGCGAGATGGTGTCCGGCCCGGCGGGCGACAGAACAACCCGCAAGGTGGTGGCTCCGACGGCGTGCAGAGTGACACCGGTCCAGGCGAACGGAAGGTGCGGTCGGCCTGGTTCGGCCACGAACGCACCCAGTCCGGCGCCGTGCAGGGCGGCGTCGAGCAGGGCGGGGTGGATGGCGCAACGGCCCGCGTCGCTCTCGGCCGTCTCGGGCAGGACCACCTCGGCGAACACCTCGTCGCCACGCCGCCATGCGGCGCGCAGCCCCTGGAAAACGGGGCCATACGCGTAGCCGCGTGTGCTCATCTCGGCGTAGACATCGGTGAGGTCGACCGGTGTGACGCCGACCGGGGGCCACACCGCCCGTTCCACGGTGGCCGCTTCCCCGCCGGGGCTGATGCTGCCGGTGGCGTGCCGTATCCAGGTCCGGTCCTGGCCCGGCCTGGAGTACACCGTGACCGGTCGCCGGCCGCTGTCGTCCGGTCCGCCGACCGCCACCTGGATCTGTACGTCTCCGTGCGCGGGCAGCACGAGCGGCGCCTGTAGGGTCAGCTCATCCAGCGTCCGGCAGCCCAGGTGCAGCCCGGCCTGAAGTGCCAGTTCCACGAACCCGGTGCCCGGCAGCAACACCTTGTCCAGTACGGCGTGGTCACGCAGCCAGGGATGGGTGGCCGAGGAGAGCGAGCCGGTCAGCACACAGCCATCGGATTCGGGCAGGGGCAACACCGCGCTCACCAAGGGGTGAGCGAGACCGGCAAGGCCCGCGCCGCCCACATCACTCGCACCGCGCACCGGATCCAGCCAGAACCATTCATGCTGGAACGCATAGGTCGGGAGATCGACCTGTCGCGCTCCGGTCGCGGCGAACACCGGCTGCCACTCCACGGGCACACCCTCGGTGAACACTCGGCCGACGGTGCTGAGGAAACGGACGGGACCGCCGTCGTCGCGGCGCAGTGACCCGCTTACGACGATGTCGGTGTCGGTGGTGTCGGCGGTGTCCTGGATGCCGACGGTCAGCACCGGATGCGGGCTGGCCTCGACGAACACCGTATGGCCAAGCTCCAGCAGCCCCTCGATCGCGGACTGGAACTCCACCGTCTCACGCAAATTCCGATACCAGTACTCCGCATCCAACCCCACGGTGTCCATCAGCCGACCGGTCACCGTCGAAAAGAACGGCACCTCACCCGTACGCGGCCGGACCGGCGCCAACGCCTCCGCCAGCCCCTCCCGCACCTCCTCCACCTGCGCCGAATGCGAGGCGTAATCCACCGGAATCCGCTTGGCCTCCGGAAACTCCGCCAACACCCCATCCAGCACCTCAACAGACCCCGACACCACCGTCGACACCGGACCATTCACCGCCGCCACCGACAACCCCACACGACCCCGCAGCCGGTCAGCAGCCACCGGAACCGACACCATCCCACCCCGACCCGACAGAGCCAGCAACGCCCTGCTCCGCAAGGCCACCACACGCGCACCGTCCTCCAGCGACAGACCACCCGCCACACACGCCGCAGCAATCTCACCCTGCGAATGACCCACCACCACCGACGGCACCACACCAAACGAACACCACAACTCAGCCAACGACACCATCACCGCCCACAACACCGGCTGCACCACATCAACCCGCCCCAACGCCACCTCATCACCCAACACATCGAACAACGACCACTCGACGAACGGCCCAAGCGCATCCGCGCATTCACGCATCCGCCCCGCGAACACCGGCGAATGCTCCAGCAGTTCCAACGCCATTCCGGCCCACTGCGACCCCTGCCCCGGGAAGACGAACACCACCCCGGAACGCATGCGGGCCTCGCCGACCGTGGCACTGCCACTGGCCACGGCCTCCAGCTCACGCAGCAGTTCCGCACGGTCCGCGCCCACGACGACGGCTCGGTGCGACAGGGCCGCGCGGGTCGAGGCCAGCGACCAGCCGATGTCCGCCGGGCGGAGTTCCGGCCGGTCGTCGACGAAGGCCATGAGGCGCGCGGCTTGTGCGCGGACACCGGCCTCGCTCGCACCCGTCACCACCCACGGCACGGCCCCCGGTTCGTCGCGTTCCGGCGAGAACTCGGGCCCGGACTCGGGCTCGGCGGTCGGCTCGGGGGCCTGCTCCAGAATCACATGCGCGTTGGTGCCGCTCACGCCGAAGGCGGACACCCCGGCGCGGCGGGGCCGTGTGTTCTCCGGCCATGCCGTCTGTTCGCTCAGGAGCTCCACCGCGCCGGTGGACCAGTCCACGTGGGGAGTGGGCTCGTCGATGTGCAGACTCCGCGGCAGCACACCATGGCGCAGCGCCATCACCATCTTGATCACACCGGCGACACCCGCGGCCGCCTGAGTGTGACCGATATTCGACTTGATCGACCCCAGCAGCAACGGCCGGTCCGCATCCCGGCCCTGACCATAGGTGGCCAGCAACGCCTGCGCCTCGATCGGATCACCCAGCGTCGTACCCGTACCGTGCGCCTCCACCGCATCGACATCCCCGGCCGCGAGCCCCGCGCTCGCCAGCGCCTGCCGGATCACCCGCTGCTGCGACGGACCATTCGGCGCCGTCAACCCATTCGACGCACCATCCTGATTCACCGCACTGCCACGCACCACCGCCAACACCCGATGCCCAAGCCGCTCCGCATCGGACAACCGCTCCACCACCAGCATTCCGGCACCCTCACCCCAGCCGGTGCCGTCCGCCGCCGCCGCGAACGCCTTGCAGCGCCCATCGGCCGCCAACGCGCGCTGACGGGAGAACTCCACGAAGATGCCGGCGGTCGTCATGACGCTCGCGCCGCCCGCCAGGGCCAGTGAGCACTCGCCCGACCGCAGGGCCCGCACCGCCAGGTGCAATGCCACCAGCGACGACGAGCACGCCGTATCCACGGTCAGCGCGGGGCCTTCGAGACCGAGGACGTAGGAGATCCGGCCGGACATGACCGATGCCGAGTTGCCGGTACCCACCCGGCCCTCGAAGTCACCCGTCTCGTCCGCCTTCAGCAACGACGCGTAGTCCTGGCCGTTCGTCCCCGTGAACACGCCGGTCTCGCTGCCCCGCAGGGTCATGGGGTCGATCCCGGCCCGCTCCAGCGCCTCCCATGACACTTCGAGCAGGAGCCGCTGTTGCGGGTCCATCGCCACCGCTTCCCGCGGGGATATCCCGAAGAATCCGGCGTCGAACTCACCGGCGCCGGAGAGGAACGCGGCCGCCCGGGTGGAGGAGGTGCCTCGGTGGTCGGGGTCCGGGTGGAAGAGGTGCGCGGTGTCCCAGCCCCGGTTCTCGGGGAACTCGCCGATGGCATCGGAGCCGTCGGCGAGCAGGCGCCACAGGTCCTCGGGGGATGCGACGTCCCCGGGGAAGCGGCAGCTCATCCCCACGATCGCGATGGGTTCGTCGTCCACCGCACCGGTCGCGCGGACCGGGAGGGCCGGGGCCGATCGGTCCTGGGCGTCGTGCAGCAGTTCGCCGCGGAGGTACTGCGCCATCGCCAGCGGGGTGGGCCGGTCGAACGTCACGGTGGCGGGCAGCCGCAGGCCGGTGGCCCGGTTGAGCCGGTTGCGCAGTTCGACCGCGGTGACCGAGTCGAAGCCGATCTCGTGGAAGGCCCGGCCGGGGTCGATCGCGTCCGGGCCGGTGTGCCCGAGCACGACCGCTACATGGCGCCGGATCAGGTCCAGCAGCGCGTGGTTCCGGTCGGTCTCGGCCATCCCGGCGAGCCGCTCCGCGAATTCCGGGCGCTCGTGGCCGGGGTCGGCGCTCCCCTGGCCGACTCCGGCGTCGACCAGCGCACGCACCTCGGGGAGGTCGGCCAGCAGCGGGCTGGGGCGGGTCGCGGTGAACGCGACGTAGTGCCGGTCCCAGTCGATCTCCGCCACCGTGACGACGGTGTCGTCCTGTTCGACGGCGCGTGCCATGGCGGCGACCGCCATCTCCGGTGCCATCTCCGGTACGCCATGCCGGCGGGCCACGTCGCCCACGCCGCCCTCGCCCATGCCGTCGCCGGCCCACAGCCCCCAGGCGATGGAGGTGGCCACCAGGCCCTCGGCCCGCCGCTGTTCGGCCAGCGTGTCCACGAAGACGTGGCCGGGTGCGTAGTTGCCCTGTCCGGGTGCGCCCAGAGTGCCGGACAGCGAGGAGAAGAGCACGAACGCGGACAGCTCCATGTCCCGCGTCAGTTCGTGCAGATGCACCGCGCCGTCGGTCTTGACACGCAGTACGCGTTGCAGCTGGTCGGTGGTGAGCGAGTTCAGCGTGCCGTCGTCGAGCACCGCCGCGGTGTGCACCACAGCGGTCAGCGGGCCGATCTCGGCCAGCAACCCGGCCAGGGCGTCCCGGTCACCGACGTCGCACGCCGCCACCGTCACCCGGGCGCCGAGCGCCTCCAGCTCCCCGACCAGCCGCTCGGCGCCGGGCGCGGCCATGCCCCGGCGACTGGTCAGCACGACGTGTTCAGCGCCCTGTCCGGCCAGCCACCGGGCGACATGGCCGCCCAGCGCTCCGGTGCCGCCGGTGACCAGTACGGTGCCACGGGGTTGCCAGCTCCCGCCGCGCTCGCGGGCCGGCGCGTGGGCCAGCCTGCGGCCGAAGAGCCCCGTCGGGCGGATCGCCACCTGGTCCTCGTCCGAGGTGCCGGACAGCACACCGGCAAGGTGCTCCTGGGTTTGCGGGGCCACGCCCTCCGGCAGGTCGATCAAACCGCCCCAGCGCAGGGGCTGTTCCAGGGCGATCACCTTGCCGAGACCCCAGGTCAGGGCCTGTTTCCGGCTGACGGCCACATCGCCCTTGTCCTTGCCCGTGCCGTCGCCACTGCCGCTGCTACTGCCACGGCCGCTGCCACTGCCCCCGGCATCGCCGAGCGAGACGCCGCGCTGGGTGAGGCACCACAGCGGAGCTTCCACCCCGGCGTCCCCGAGCGCCTGCGAGAGCAACAGCGTCATCGCGTATCCCTGGGGGACCGAGGGGTACGCGGGGTGCGGGCTCTCGTCCAACGCGGTCAGCGACACCACACCGCTGATCCTGGGGGTGTCGGCCAGTACGCCGCCCAGCCGGGCCGCCAGCGCGGCACGGTCCAGTTCGGGCTCGCCGAGAACCACCACGAGCGGCTCGGCACCGTGACGGGTCAGCGCATCGGTCACCCCCGCGACCCACTCGTGCCCGGCCTCGGCATGGGAGACCACGACCAGCCAGATGCCGGTGGCCGAAGTGGCGGGCGGGGTGAGCGGCTTCCACCGGATCGTGTAACGCCATGAGTCGATGGTGGAGACGTCACGGCGTTCGCGCCGCCACTGGGACAGGGCGGGCAGCACTTCACGCAACGGCTGCCCGTCGACGCGCAGCGTCGCGGCGAGCGACTCGAGGTCCTCGCGCTCGACGGCGGCCCAGAATTCCGCGTCGATCGCGCTGGTGGGGGCCTCGGCGGCGGGCGCGTCCAGCCAGTAGCGCTCGCGCTGGAAGGCGTACGTCGGCAGATCCACCCGGCGGGCGCCCGGGAACAGCGGCAGCCAGTCGACCTCGACGCCGTGTGCGTACGCCTCGGCCAAGGCGGTGAGGAAGCGGGTGAGACCACCGTCGTCCCGGCGCAGTGAGGCGAGTACGAGACCGCCGTGCGCGTCCGCGTCGTCGAGTGTTTCGCGCAGGCCCGTGGTCAGCACCGGGTGGGGGCTGATCTCGATGAAGGTGTGGTGGCCGTCCTCGATCACCGCACGGGTGACCCGCTCGAGCTCCACGGTCTCGCGCAGATTGCGATACCAGTAGTCCGCGTCCAGGTCGGCGGTGTCGATGGGCCGTCCGGTCACCGTGGAGTGGAAGGGGATCGCCGCGGCGCGCGGCTCGATCGGCGCCAGGGCCTTCAGCAGTTCGTCCCGGATGTCGTCGATCTGGGGCGAGTGGGAGGCGTAGTCCACCGGGATGCGCTTGGCCGCCGGGAACTCCGCCAGCACCGCGTCCAGCGCCTCGTCGCCGCCGGACACCACTGTCGAGGACGGGCCGTTCATCGCCGCGATGGAGACCCCGGGCCGGTCCCGCAGCCGGTCGGCGGGCACCGGAACGGACACCATTCCGCCCCGGCCCGACAAGGCGAGCAGCGCCTTGCCGCGCAGCACGACCACCCGCGCCCCGTCCGCCAGGGACAGGCCGCCCGCCACGCACGCCGCCGCGATCTCACCCTGCGAGTGACCCACCACCGCCGACGGCACCACACCGTACGAACGCCACAGCTCGGCCAGCGACACCATCACCGCCCACAGCACCGGCTGCACCACGTCGACACGGGCCAGCGCCCGCTCATCCGCCAGCACGTCCGGCAGCGACCACTCCACCAGCGAGGCCAGGGCGCCGGCGCACTCGCCCATCCGGCGTGCGAACACGGGCGAGGACTCCAGCAGTTCCAGCGCCATCCCGGCCCACTGCGACCCCTGGCCGGGGAAGACGAACACCACTTTGCGTCCCGGCTCGGCCGCGTCCAGGGCCTCCACCACGCCAGGTGCGGGTTCGTCCCGTGCCAGGGCCGTCAGACCGGCCAGCAGTTCGGCATGGTCACCGCCGAGTACCACCGCTCGGTGCTCCAGCACGGCGCGGCTGGTCAGCAGCGAGAAACCGATGTCCGCCACGCTTCGGTCAGGGTGGCTCACCACGTGTGCGCGCAGTCGTTCCGCCTGGGCGCGCAGGGCGTGCCGGTCGCGTCCCGAGACGATCCACGGGACCACCGCGGCAGGCTCGGCCGCACCGGTCTCCAGGTCGCCAGGCTCCGCGTCGCCGGGCTTGACCTGAGCGGGCTTGACCTGAGCGGGCTTGACCTGAGCGGGCTCGACAGGAGCGGGCTCGGCGTCAGCGGGCCGCTCCGCTGCCGTCGGCAGCGGCGCCTGCTCAAGGATCAGGTGCGCGTTCGTTCCACTGATGCCGAACGACGACACACCGGCCCGGCGGGGCCGCCCGGCCTCCGGCCATGCCGTCTGTTCGCTCAGGAGCTCCACCGCGCCGGTGGACCAGTCCACGTGGGGAGTGGGCTCGTCGATGTGCAGACTCCGCGGCAGCACACCATGGCGCAGCGCCATCACCATCTTGATCACACCGGCGACACCCGCGGCCGCCTGAGTGTGACCGATATTCGACTTGATCGACCCCAGCAGCAACGGCCGGTCCGCATCCCGGCCCTGACCATAGGTGGCCAGCAACGCCTGCGCCTCGATCGGATCACCCAGCGTCGTACCCGTACCGTGCGCCTCCACCGCATCGACATCCCCGGCCGCGAGCCCCGCGCTCGCCAGCGCCTGCCGGATCACCCGCTGCTGCGACGGACCATTCGGCGCCGTCAACCCATTCGACGCACCATCCTGATTCACCGCACTGCCCCGCACCACGGCCAGGACGGGGTGTCCGTTGCGCCGTGCGTCCGAGAGCCGTTCGACCAGCAGCATGCCGATGCCTTCGGCGAATCCGGTGCCGTCCGCCGCTCCCGCGAACGCCTTACACCTGCCGTCCGGCGCGAGTCCGCGTTGACGGGAGAACTCCACGAAGACGGTGGGCGTGGACATCACCGTCACACCACCGGCCAGCGCGAGCGAGCACTCGCCGAGGCGCAGCGCCTGTACGGCGAGGTGCAGGGCCACCAGCGACGACGAGCAGGCGGTGTCCACGGTGACCGCCGGCCCCTCGAGGCCGAAGGTGTACGCCACGCGGCCCGAGGCGACGCCCGCTGCCGCGCCCGTGCCCAGATAGCCCTCGACAGCGTCCGGTGTGGTTGACAGGCGGGTGAGGTAGTCGTGGTGCATCACCCCGGTGAACACGCCGATCCGCTCGCCCTTGACGGAGGTGGCGGGGATGCCCGCGCGCTCGAACGCCTCCCATGAGGTTTCCAGCAGCAGCCGCTGCTGCGGGTCCATGGCGGCGGCCTCGCGCGGCGAGATCCCGAAGAAGGCGGCGTCGAACTCGGCCGCGTCATAGACGAATCCACCGCTGCGGGCGTACGACGTACCGGTGCGGTCCGGATCCGGGTCGTAGAGACCGTCCAGGTCCCATCCTCGGTCGGCCGGCAGGACGGATATGGCATCGCCGTCCGAGCGCACCAGGTCCCACAGCGCTTCCGGCGAAGTGATCCCGCCGGGGTAGCGGCAGCTCATTCCGACGATGACGATGGGATCGTCGGCGACGAGGGCGGTTCCGGCGGGTGCCGCGGCGGCGGCGCTGTCCTTTCCGAGGACTTCGGCGAGCAGGTACTCGGCCAGCGCCTGCGGTGTCGGATAGTCGAACACGGCGGTGGCGGGCAGCCGTACGCCCGTGGCGGCGCTGATCCGGTTGCGCAGTTCCACGGCGGTCAGCGAGTCGAAGCCGATCTCCTGGAAGGTCCGCGAGGTGTCGACCGACTCCGCGGAGGCATGGCGCAGCACCGCCGCGATGTGGTTGCGCACGAGTTCGCGTACGACCTGGTCCCACTCGGAGCGGTCCACGGCGGCCAGCCGGTGTCCGAGCGCGGAGGCCGATTCAGGGGCGTCGGTGGTCTCCGCCGCGCGCCGGATCCGCGGCCGGACCAGGTCGCGCAGGACGGGAGGCAGATGGCCGGCGTCCGACCATGCCTGCGGGTTCAGGGGTGCGGCCAGCACCATCGGCTCGTGGGCGGCGAGTGCCGCGTCGAACAGGTCCAGTGCCTGGGAGGTGGGCATCGGCACCGCGTGGGCACGCGCCAGATCGTCGGCCGACAGGTGCTGGGTCAGTTCGCTGCGTTCTTCCCAGAAGCCCCATGCGATCGACACCGCGGACAGTCCCCGCGCCCGCCGATGAGCCGCCAGCGCGTCCAGGAACCCGTTCGCCGCCGCATAACTGCCCTGGCCCGCGTTGCCCAGAACACCCGCCGCGGATGAGAACAACACAAACGCCGACAGATCCATGCCCGTGGTCAGCTCGTGCAGATTCCACGCCGCGTCCACCTTCGCCCGCAACACCGGCTCGACCCGCTCACGCGTCAGCGACGTGAGCAACCCGTCATCCAGCACACCCGCCGCATGCACCACACCGCTCAAGGCGAAGTCCGCCGGCAGCCCGGACAACACCCCGGCCAGCGCCTCACGATCCGCGGCGTCACACGCCGCGATCAGCACCTCGGCGCCCGCAGCCTCCAGCTCCTCCCGCGACTCCGCCGCGCCTTCGGCCTCCGCACCACGCCGCGACAGCAGCACCAGCCTGCTCACCCCATGCCGTGCCACCAGATGCCGCGACACCAAACCACCCAGCACACCAGTGCCACCCGTGACCAACACCGCACCAGAACCGAACCCACCCGACACCTCACCCGGCACCTCACCCGGCACCCGGCCCAGACGCGGCACCCGCACCGCACCCGACCGCACCAGCACCTGCTCCTCACCCAGAGCCAGCACCCCGGGAAGCAGACTGTCGACTCCGTCCAGGTCATCGGTGTCCACCAGCACCACACGCCCTGGGTTCTCCGACTGCGCGGACCGCACCAGGCCCCACACCGCGGCCCCAGCCAGGTCCTCCACACCATCACCCGCGTCGGCGGCGCCCCGCGTCACCACCACCAACCGCTCACCCGCCAGATCCTCATCCGCCACCCACGCCTGCACCCGCTCCAGAACCTCAAGCACATGCCGGTACGCCTCACCCACCACATCCGGACCGTCGGAGACGACCCGCACCACCTCGGTCCGCGGCGCCACCTCGCCCCCCACCGCCACCGTTCCAGGTGCGTCCACCCACTCCACCCGATGGAGGGCATCAGTCCTGCTCCCCCGCGTGTCGTTCAGCTGCTGGGCGGAGACCGGTCGCAGGGCCAGTGAGCGTGCCGACAGGACCGGCGCACCGGTGGTGTCCGTGGCCCGGAGGGCGATCGCGTCGCGTCCTGCCGGGGACAGTGTGACGCGCAGGGCCGTCGCACCGACCGCGTGCAGCGTGACGCCGGTCCAGGAGAACGGGACATAAGCCTGGTCGTCGTCGGATACGAAGCCGCCGAATCGCACACCGTGGAGCGCGGCGTCGAGCAGCGCGGGATGGATGGCGCAGCGAGCCGCATCGCCCCGCGCCTCCGCCGGTACCTCCACCTCGACGAAGACTTCGTCTCCCCTACGCCAGGCGTCCCGCAACCCCTGGAACACCGGCCCATACGCATACCCCCGCTCCGCCAAAACCCCATACACCCCCTCCACCCCAACCCACTCCGCACCCACCGGCGGCCACACCTCCCCACCCGGCACCACACCCTCACCCACCCCAAGCACACCCACCGCATGCCGAACCCACTCACCCCCACGACACGAAAACACCGACACCGACCGACACCCCGCCCCATCCACACCACCCACCGAAACCTGAACCTCAACCTCACCCCGCTCCGGAACCACCAACGGCCCCTCCAAAGTCAACTCCTCAACCACCCCACACCCCCACCTCAACCCCGCCTGCAACACCAACTCCACAAACCCCGTACCCGGCAGCAACACCACACCGGAGAGGGCGTGATCGGCCAGCCAGGGGTGGCCGGCCAGGGACAGCCGGCCGGTGAGCAGGCAACCGCCGGACTCGGGCAGCACGACCGTGGCCCCCAGCAGGGGATGGTCGAGCGCGCCCAGCCCCAGGGCGGAGGCGTCGCCCTGGCCGGGCCGGGGCGTCAGCCAGTAACGCTCCCGCTGGAAGGGGTAGGTCGGCAGCTCCACCCGCCGTGCCGCCCCGAAGGCCGCGGACCAGTCCACCCGTACCCCGTGCACATGCAGCCGGGCCACGGCCGAGTGGAACTGGGCGAGCCCGCCCTCGCCACGCCGCAGCGAGCCGGTGACCTCCACGGACTCGCCGGAGGCGTCCGCGGTGTGCTGGACCCCCATGGTCAGGGCGGGGTGGGTGCTCGATTCCACGAAGACGCGGTGGCCGTCGGCGAACAGCGCCCGGAGCGCGCCGAGGAAGTCGATCGGCTTACGGGCGTTCCAAAACCAGTAGTCCGCGTCGAGTTCGGTGGTGTCCAGGAGTCCGCCGGTCACCGTGGAGTAGAACGGGACGGTGGACTGGCGTGGCGCCACGTCGGCCAGCAGGGCGAGCAGCCGTTCCCGCAGCGGTTCGACCTGCGGGCCGTGGGAGGCCACGGTGGCGGGCACGACGCGGGCGCGTACGCCGTCCGCCGTGCACGCGGCGACGAACTCCTCGAGGCTCTGGGGGTCGCCGGCCACCGTGGCAGCCGCGGGCCCGTTCACCCCGGCCACCACGAGGCGCTCGCCCCACGGCTCGATCCGGGTGGCCAGTTGTTCCGCCGGGAGGGCGACCGAGGCGATGGCGCCGTTGCCCACCAGCGTTTCGGCGAAGAGGCGGCTGCGCAACACCACCACCTTGGCCGCGTCCTCCAGCGACAGCGCCCCGGCCACACAGGCCGCCGCGATCTCGCCCTGGGAGTGGCCGACCACGGCCGATGGAGTGACCCCGTAGGAGGCCCACAGCTCGGCGAGGGACACCATCATGGTGAACAGGACCGGCTGGACGACCTCGATGAGGTCGAGCGAGGGCGCACCGGGCGCGGAGCGCACCACGTCCTCGATGGACCAGTCGAGGTGTGTCTCCAGGGCACGGGCGCATTCGGCGAACCGGCGGGCGAAGGCCGGGGAGGAGTCCAGCAGTTCCACGGCCATACCGGCCCACTGCGAGCCCTGCCCCGGGAAGACGAAGACCACGCCGGTGTCGGAGCCGGCCACTCCCTCCACCACGTTCGAGGCCGGCTCTCCGGCGGCCACCGCCGCGAGGCCGCTCCGGAGTTCCTCCGGTGTGGATCCGATCACCACCGCACGGTGCGGCAGCGCCGAGCGGGTGGTGGCCAGGGTCCATCCCAGGTCGCCGGGGTGCGCTTCGGTGGCCACGTCGGCGAGCCGGGCCGCGAACGCCCGCAGACCGGCTTCGCCCTGGCCCGAGAGCACCCAGGGCACCGTCACCGGATCGGTCCGGGGCGGCTCGATGGGCTCGGCCTCCGGTGCCTGCTCCACGATCACATGGGCGTTGGTGCCGCTCACTCCGAAGGCGGAGACGCCCGCCCTGCGCGGCCGGTCGGTCTCCGGCCACGGGGTCCGCTCGGTCAGCAGCCGCACCGCCCCGGCGGACCAGTCCACATGCGGGGTCGGTTCGTCCACGTGCAGGGTGCGCGGCAGCACACCGTGGCGCATGGCGAGCACCATCTTGATGACCCCGGCGACACCCGCGGCGGCCTGGGTGTGTCCCAGGTTCGACTTGACCGATCCGAGCCACAGCGGCCGGTCCCGGCCCTGGCCGTAGGTGTCCAGCAGGGCCTGTGCCTCGATCGGGTCGCCGAGCCGGGTGCCGGTGCCGTGTGCCTCCACCACGTCGACATCGCCTGTGGACAGCTGGGCGTTGGACAACGCCGCGCGGATGACCCGGCGCTGGGAGGGCCCGTTGGGCGCGGTCAGCCCGTTCGACGCGCCGTCCTGGTTGGCGGCGGTACCACGCACCACCGCCAGCACCGGGTGACCGTGCCGTTCGGCGTCGGACAGCCGCTCCACCAGCAGCATCCCGGCGCCCTCACCCCAGCCGGTGCCGTCCGCCGCCGCCGCGAACGCCTTGGACCGGCCGTCCGGGGCCAGCCCGCCCTGCTTGGACAGCTCGACGAAGGTGTTCGTCGTCGTCATCACCGTGACGCCGCCCGCCAGCGCCAGCTCGCACTCCCCGTTGCGCAGTGCCTGGACGGCCAGGTGCAGGGCGATCAGTGAGGACGAGCACGCGGTGTCCACGGTGACCGTCGGCCCTTCGAGACCGAAGGTGTAGGCGATCCGTCCCGAGAGCACACTGGCCGCGCTGCCCGTGCCGAGGTGGCCTTGCACATCGTCCCGGGCGGCGCTGAGCAGTGTCGCGTAGTCCTGGCCGTTGGTGCCGATGAACACCCCGGTCCGGCTGCCCCGCACCGCGTCACGGTTGACACCGGCCCGCTCGAACGCTTCCCAGGACGTCTCCAGCATCAGCCGCTGCTGCGGGTCCATCGCGAGGGCCTCACGGGGAGAGATCCCGAAGAGCGCGGCGTCGAAATCGGCGACGCCGCACAGGAAGCCGCCGTGGCGGGTGACCGACTTCCCGGAGCCGCCCGCGGGGTCGTAGAGGCCCTCCGTGTCCCATCCGCGGTCGGTCGGGAACTCCGACACCGCGTCGCCGCCCTGGCGCACCAGGTCCCACAGCGCTTCCGGCGTTGCGATGCCACCGGGGAAACGGCAGCTCATGCCGACGATGGCGATGGGCTCGCGGCTCTTCGCCTCGACGTCCTGCAAGCGCTGGCGGGTCTGCCGCAGATCCTTCGTGACCTCTTTGAGGTAATGACGAAGTTTCTCTTCATTCTCCACAGGACGGCCCTCTCAACGCGGTGCTGGACTCACTCGGAGGCGAACTCGACGGCAGGTTCACGAGATCCCGAACTCCTTGCCGAGGAGGTCGAACATCTCCTCGTCCGTCGCGGAATCCATGTCGATGTCACTGTTGGTGGCCGCTCCCCAATGGGACAGCAGGCTCTTGATCTTCGCGGCGACCTCGGCACCGGCCACGTCGCTCGGGGACAGGTCGGACAGCACGGCTTCCAGCCTGGTCAGCTCGTCGAGCACGGACGCCGCGCCGCCCTCGTCCTCGTCCTTGTCCGGAACGAACCGGGCCCGGACATGGTCGGCGAGCGCCGCGGGAGTCGGATAGTCGAAGATGACCGACCCCGGGAACGGTACGCCGGTGGCGGTGGCCAGCCGGTTCCGCAGCTCCACCGCGGTCAGCGAGTCGAAGCCGACTTCCTGGAAGGTCCGCGAGGGGTCGACCGAAGCGGGCTTCGCATGCCCCAGCACGGCCGCCACTTGGGCACGGACCAGCTCCAGCACCGCCCGATCGCGCTCGATCCGCGACATGCCCCGCAACCGGGTGGCGAGTGCCTCGACCGGTTCCATCGGCGCGCTGAAGCGGGGCAGCAGTTCGCTCAGCAGCGGGCTCGGCCGTACGGCGGTGAACCGGGAGCCGAAGTGCTCCCAGTCGATGTCTGCGATCATCAGTGCGGTTTCGTCGTCGTCCAACGCTCGCTGAAGGGCTGCCAGCGCCAGCCGTGGTGCCATGGCCCGTGCGTGCCCGGCTCCCATGCCGCTGTCGGCCCAGGCTCCCCAGGCCACCGACGTGGCCACCAGGCCCTCGGCCCGACGCCGCCACGCCAGCCCGTCCAGAACGGCGTTGGCCGCCGCATAGCTCCCCTGACCCGCATTGCCCACAGTCCCGGCAGCCGAGGAGAACAACACGAAAGCATCAAGGTCGGTGTCACGGGTCAACTCATGGAGATGGCGGGCGCCCTCGGCCTTGGCCCGCATCACCGCACGGACCCGCTCAGGGGACAGCGACTCAAGCACCCCGTCGTCAAGGACACCCGCCGCATGCACGATGATCCGCACATCCGGAACCGTCGCCAGAACAGCCGCGAGCGCCTCACGATCACCCACATCACAGGCCACAACCCGCACCCGGCTCCCCAACTCGGCCACCAGCTCGCCGGCACCCGGCGCCTCGCCCCCCCGACGGCTCGTCAGCACAACCCGCTCCACACCCCTGTCCACCAGCCAACGCGCCACCTGCCGACCCAGAGCACCCGTACCACCGGTGACCAGCGCAGTACCACGCCCACACCACCTGGCCGCTACCTCACCCACACCCCCCATCGGCGTCACCGCCCGCATCAAACGGGCGCCCCAAGCCCCGGCGGCACGGATGGCCACCTGATCCTCACCCGCGTCCCCCGCGAGAATGCCGACCAGCGCCCTCCCAGCACGATCGTCCAGTTCGGCAGGCAGATCGATCAACCCACCCCAACGATCCGGATACTCCAGACCGATCACCCGGCCCAGACCCCAGATGCCGGCCTGGTCAGGATCCACCAGGTCCCCGTCGAGCGCCGAGACCGCACCACGCGTGACACACCACAACGGGCCATCCACCTCAGCCGCCACAAGGGCTTGCAGCAGCGACACCGTCGCCTCGACCGACAACAACGACACCACACCCGCGACCGGCCCCGCGCCCAGCTCCGCCGACGTCACGCCCGTCACAACCTCGACACTGGCCCCGGCCGACCGCAACGCAGCAGCCACATCGGTGCCGTCCGCACCCGGCTCGACCACAACCAGCCACGTGCCAGTGAGGACCACCTCCCCCGGCACCGCCGGGATCGCCGTCCAGCCGAGCCGATAACGCCACGCGTCGATAACCGACTGCTCCTGCCACGCCCTCCGCCAGGACGAGAGGGCGGGCAGTGCGGCGCTGAGCGGCTGTTCGGCATCGATGCCGAACGAACCGAGATCCCCACGCTCGACCGCATCCCAGAACGCCGCGTCCACCGCGCTCGTCGCAGACCGCTCAGGGGACGACTCCAACCAGAACCGCTCACGCTGGAAGGCATACGTCGGCAAATCAACCCGCCGAGCACCCGGGAACACCGCATCCCAGTCAATCTGGACGCCCCGGACGTGCAGCCCGCCCAAAGCAGCCATGACGGTCAGGGGCTCCGGGCGGTCCCGGCGCAGCACCGGCAGTCCATCGCCGTCGGCCAGCGCGGTCAACGTCCCGTCCGGCCCCAGCTCCAGGAAGGAACCCACCCCCAGCCCGCGGAGGGTGTCCAGCCCATCGGCGAACCGGACCGTCTCCCGCACATGCCGCACCCAATATTCCGGCGAACAGAGCTCTTCACCCGCCACCACACCGGACACGTTCGATACGACGGGCACGCTCGGAGCACGGAACTCAACGCCGTTCAGCACCTCGCCGAACTCGGCGAGCATGCCGTCCATACGAGCCGAATGGAACGCATGACTCACCCGCAACCGCCGCGTCCGCGCCCCACCCATGGCGAACGTCTCCTCGATGGCGTGCACCGCATCCTCATCCCCCGAGACCACCACCGCCTCGGGACCATTCACCGCCGCAACCGCCACCCCATCGGTCAGCAGCGGCCGCACCTCATCCTCCGACGCCGCCACCGCCACCATCGCCCCACCCGACGGCAACGCCTGCATCAAACGACCCCGCGCCGCCACCACCCTGGCCGCGTCCTCCAACGACCACACACCCGCCACATACGCCGCAGCCAACTCACCAATCGAATGACCCAGCAGATAGTCCGGCTTCACACCCCACGAGGACACCAACGCAAACAGCGCCACTTCCAACGCGAACAGCCCCGCTTGCGTATACGCCGTCTCCCCGATCAGCCCGGCATCATCACCCCACACCACCTCACCCACAGGCCGATCCAGATACCGATCCAGCTCCCCACACACCTCATCCCACACCGCAGCAAACACCGGATACGCCTCATACAACCCACGCCCCATCCCCAACCGCTGCGACCCCTGACCCGCAAACAACACACCCAACCCACCCGCCACCGGAACACCCACCACCGGAGCACCCGCCAAAGCCCCCAACAACTCCTCACGATCCGCACCCACCACCACCGCACGATGCGACAACCCAGCACGCCCAGTCGCCAACGACCACCCCACATCCGCCGGATCCAGATCCGGATTCCGGTCCGCGAAGGCCCGTAGCCGTACGACCTGCGCCCGCAAACCCGCCTCGTCGCCAGCGGAGAGCACCCAGGGAATCGCCGGCAGTTCGTTCCGCTCCGGCCCTTGCTCAGGTTCATCCGCCATGTCGGTGGCCTGCTCAAGAATCACATGGGCGTTGGTGCCGCTCGCCCCAAACGACGAGACACCCGCTCGGCGGGGCCGCCCGGCCTCCGGCCAGCCCGTGTGCTCCTCCAGGAGCTCCACCGCGCCGGTGGACCAATCCACATGCGGTGTCGGCTCATCGATGTGCAGACTCCGCGGCAGCACACCGTGCCGCATCGCCATCACCATCTTGATCACACCAGCCACACCCGCAGCCGCCTGCGTATGACCGATGTTCGACTTCACCGACCCCAACCACAACGGCCGACCCACATCCCGACCCTGACCGTACGTGGCAAGCAGCGCCTGCGCCTCGATCGGATCACCCAGCGTCGTACCCGTACCATGCGCCTCCACCGCATCCACATCCCGGGCGGCGAGCCCGGCGTTCGCCAGCGCCTGCCGGATCACCCGCTGCTGCGACGGACCATTCGGCGCCGTCAAACCATTCGACGCACCATCCTGATTCACCGCACTACCACGCACCACCGCCAACACCCGATGCCCAAGCCGCTCAGCATCCGACAACCGCTCCAGCAGCAGCAGCCCGACACCCTCCGACCAACCCGTCCCATCCGCACCGGCGGCAAAGGGTTTGCACCGGCCATCCGATGCGAGTCCGCCCTGGCGTGTGAACTCCACGAAGACCTGCGGAGTCGCCAGTACGGTGACTCCGCCCGCGAGTGCCAGCGAGCACTCCCCGCGCCGTAGCGACTCGGTCGCCAAATGCAGCGCCACCAGGGAAGAGGAGCAGGCCGTGTCCACCGTCAGGGCAGGCCCCTCCAGGCCGAACGTATAGGCGAGCCGCCCGGACGCCACACTGCCCGCGATGCCTGTGCCCAGATAGCCCTCGACGTCCTCCGGGACATCGGTGAGCCACGAGCCGTAGTCGTGGTACATCACGCCGGTGAAGACGCCCGTCCGGCTGCCTTTGAGCGTGTCCGGGGCGATTCCGGCCCGCTCGAACACCTCCCAGGCCGCCTCGAGCAGCAGCCGCTGCTGCGGATCCATCGCGGTCGCCTCGCGCGGCGAGATCCCGAAGAATCCGGCGTCGAACGCAGCCGCGTCGTAAAGGAATCCACCGTCCCGGGCGTACGAAGCGCCGACGCCGCCCTGGGCACCGGACAAGGTGGCCAGGTCCCAGCCACGGTCCGTGGGTAGCCCGGAGACCGCGTCGGTGGCCGAGTGGACCAGGTGCCACAGGTCCTCGGGGGACTCGACGCCGCCGGGGAAGCGGCAGCTCATGCCCACAATCACGATCGGCTCGTCGTCCACAGCCGACACCGGCGCGATCGGGGCGGCGGTCGGCAGGGAGCCCCCTACCTCGGCCAGCACCCGCTCGGCCAGCAGCCGGGGCGTGGGGTGGTCGAAGACCGCGGTGGCGGGCAGCCGTATGCCGGTGGCGGCGCTGATCCGGTTGCGCAGTTCCACGGCGGTCAGCGAGTCGAAGCCGATCTCCTGGAAGGTCCGCGAGGTGTCGACCGACTCCACGGAGGCATGGCCCAGAACGCCGGCCACATGTTCCTGCACCAGGCGCATGACCTGGTGCTGCCTTTCGGCCTCTGTCACCCCGGCGAGTTGGTGCCGCAGCCCGGCCGGAGTGCGCCCGGTGTCGGCTGCCCGGCGGACGGGAGCGGTGACCAGTCCGCTCAGGATCGAGGGCAATGTGCCCGCGGCGGCCTGGTCCCGCAACGCGGGCAGGTTCAGGGGTGTGGCCAGCACCATCGGCTCGTCGGCGGCGAGCGCCGCGTCGAACAGATCCAGTCCTTGTGCGCTGCTGATGCTGGCCCCCACGGACCGGGAGATCCTCGACAGCTGCACCTCGGCCAGGTCGGCGGTCAGTTCGCTGCGTTCCTCCCAGAAGCCCCACGCGATCGACACCGCGGGCAGTCCCCGCCCCCGACGGTGAACCGCCAGCGCGTCCAGGAAGCCATTCGCCGCCGCGTAACCGCCCTGGCCCGCGTTGCCCAACACACCCGCCGCCGACGAGAACAACACGAACGCCGACAGATCCAACTCGCGCGTCAGCTCATGCAGATGCCAAGCACCCCACGCCTTCGCCCCCATCACCCCACGCAACCGTCCCGCGTCCAACGAACCGATCACCCCGTCATCCACCGCACCCGCCGCATGCACCACCACCCGCAACCCCTCGATCGACCCCACCAGCTCCGCCACCGCACCCCGATCCGCCACATCACACGCCACCACCCGCACCCGCGCACCCAACCCCTCCAACTCCCCCACCAATGCCCTCACACCCGGCGCATCCGGCCCCCGACGACTCACCAACACCAACTCACCCACCCCATACGCCGACACCAAATGACGCGCCACCAACCCACCCAGCAACCCCGTCCCGCCCGTCACCAACGCCACACCCGAACCCAGCTCTCCACGCACCACACCACCACCCACGCTCACACCCGCATCCACCAGACGTGGCACCCACACCCGCCCCCCACGCACCGCCACCTGCCACTCCCCCAGCCCCACCACATCCGGCACCACATCCATGTCCACATCGGCATCCACCAGCACAAACCGCCCCGGGTGCTCCGACTGCGCCGACCGCACCAACCCCCACACCGCACCACCGCCCACATCCTCCGCACCCTCACCACTCACCGACACCGCGCCCCTCGTCACCACCACCAACCGCGAACCCTCAAACCGCTCCTCCACCACCCACGCCCGCAAGACCTCCAACACACCCGCCACATCAACCCCGGCCAACACCACACAATCCGGCACCGCCCCACCAGCGGCCACCTCACCCCACTCCACGAACGACCCCACCGAACACGCCCCCGCATCCACCCACTCCACTCGATGAAGCACATCGCGGTTGCCGATCTCGGCTTCGGCGAGCTGTCCCTCGGTAACCGGGCGGAGGACGAGGGAGTCCACCGTCAGCACCGCCTCGCCCGCCTCATCGGTCACCCTCAGCGACACCGCGTCCGGCCCGGCGGGTGTCAGCGTCATCCGGACAGCGGATGCGCCGACCGCGTGGAGCCTGACCCCGCTCCAGGAGAACGGCAGGTACGCCCGGCCGTCGTCGCTGATCAGGCCGCCCAATCCGACGCCGTGCAGCCCTGCGTCGAGCAGCGCGGGATGGATGGCGCAGCGAGCCGCGTCCGCCCGTGCCTCCGCCGGTACCTCCACCTCGACGAAGACTTCGTCTCCCCTACGCCAGGCGTCCCGCAACCCCTGGAACACCGGCCCATACGCATACCCCCGCTCCGCCAAAACCCCATAAACCCCCTCCACCCCAACCCACTCCGCACCCACCGGCGGCCACACCTCCCCACCCGGCACCACACCCTCACCCACCCCAAGCACACCCACCGCATGCCGAACCCACTCACCCCCACGACACGAAAACACCGACACCGACCGACACCCCGCCCCATCCACACCACCCACCGAAACCTGAACCTCAACCTCACCCCGCTCCGGAACCACCAACGGCCCCTCCAAAGTCAACTCCTCAACCACCCCACACCCCCACCTCAACCCCGCCTGCAACACCAACTCCACAAACCCCGTACCCGGGAACAAGACCACACCGGCCACCGAGTGTTCGGCCAGCCATGGCTGTCCGGCCAGCGTGAGCACGCCCGTGAGCAGACCGCCGCCGGAATCGGGCAAGGGCACCACCGCGCCCAAGAGGGGATGGTCGAACTCGGCCGCCCCGGGTGTCTGCCGCAGGGAGGCCGCCCAGAAGCGCCGACGCTGAAAGGCGTAGGTCGGCAGGTCCACGACGTGGGCGTCCAGCCCGGAGAACGCCTCCCGCCACTCCACCGCGACACCCCGGACATGCAGCCGGGCCAGCGCGGTGAGGAATGAGGCAAGGTCGCCGCCGTCACGGCGCAGCGATCCGGTGACGAGGACGTCAGTGTCGGTGGCGTCGGCGGTGTCCTGGATGCCGACGGTCAACACCGGATGCGGGCTGGCCTCGACAAACACCGTATGGCCAAGCTCCAGCAGCCCCTCGATCGCGGACTGGAACTCCACCGTCTCACGCAAATTCCGATACCAGTACTCCGCATCCAACCCCACGGTGTCCATCAGCCGACCGGTCACCGTCGAAAAGAACGGCACCTCACCCGCACGTGGCCGCACCGGCGCCAACGCCTCCGCCAGCCCCTCCCGCACCTCCTCCACCTGCGACGAGTGCGAGGCGTAATCCACCGGAATCCGCTTGGCCTCCGGGAACTCCGCCAACACCCCATCCAGCACCTCAACAGACCCCGACACCACCGTCGACACCGGACCATTCACCGCCGCGACCGACAACCCCACACGACCCCGCAGCCGGTCAGCAGCCACCGGAACCGACACCATCCCACCCCGACCCGACAGAGCCAGCAACGCCCTGCTCCGCAAGGCCACCACACGCGCACCGTCCTCCAGCGACAGACCACCCGCCACACACGCCGCAGCAATCTCCCCCTGCGAATGACCCACCACCACCGACGGCACCACACCAAACGAACACCACAACTCAGCCAACGACACCATCACCGCCCACAACACCGGCTGCACCACATCAACCCGCCCCAACGCCACCTCATCACCCAACACATCCCACAACGACCACTCCACAAACGGCGCCAACGCATCCGCACACTCACCCAACCGCCCCGCAAACACCGGCGACGACCCCACCAACTCCAACGCCATCCCAACCCACTGCGACCCCTGCCCCGGGAACACCAACACGGCGCCACGGTCCGGCTCGGCCGCGCCCACCACCTCCGCCGCGTCCAACCCACGCCGCAACTCGTCGAGGCCGGTGCCCACGACGACGGTGCGATACGGCAGAAGCGCACGTGTGGACGCCAACGACCAGCCCACATCCACCGGATCGAGCGCGGGGTTGTCGTCAGCGAAGGCCCGCAAGCCTTCGACTTGCGCCCGCAGGCCCGCCTCGCTCGCGCCCGACAGCACCCAGGGCACCGTCACCGGATCGGTCCGGGGCGGCTCGATGGACTCGGCCTCCGGTGCCTGCTCCACGATCACATGGGCGTTGGTGCCGCTCACTCCGAAGGCGGAGACGCCCGCCCTGCGCGGCCGGTCGGTCTCCGGCCACGGGGTCCGCTCGGTCAGCAGCCGCACCGCCCCGGCGGACCAGTCCACATGCGGGGTCGGCTCATCGACGTGCAGCGTCTGCGGCAGCACCCCGTGCCGCATCGCCATCACCATCTTGATCACACCAGCCACACCCGCGGCCGCCTGGGTATGACTGATGTTCGACTTCAGGGACCCCAACCACAACGGCTGATCCGCGTCCCGGCCCTGGCCGTACGTGGCCAGCAACGCCTGCGCCTCAATCGGATCACCCAGCGTCGTACCCGTGCCATGCGCCTCCACCGCATCCACATCCGACGCCACAAGACCCGCGCTCGCCAACGCCTGCCGGATCACCCGCTGCTGCGACGGACCATTCGGCGCCGTCAAACCATTCGACACACCATCCTGATTCACCGCCGAACCCCGCATCACCGCCAACACCCGATGCCCAAGCCGCTCGGCGTCCGACAACCGCTCCAACAGCAGCATGCCCACTCCCTCGCCCCACCCCGTGCCGTCCGCCGCCCCGGCAAACGGCTTGCAGCGCCCGTCCGGGGCCAGCCCGCGCTGGCGTGAGAACTCCACGAAGGTGCTGGGCGTCGCCATCACCGTCACGCCGCCCGCGAGCGCCAGCGAGCACTCGCCACGCCGTAGCGCCTCGCTCGCCAGATGCAGCGCCACCAGCGAGGACGAACATGCCGTGTCCACGGTCAGGGCGGGGCCCTCCAGCCCCAGCGCGTAGGCGATACGACCGGACATCACGCTGGTCGCGGCGCCGGTCAGGGCATACCCCTCGTCCGAGGCCGAGGGGTAACCCTGGCCCCAGCCACCGATGAAGACACCGGTCCTGCTGGATCGCAGGGAGGTCGGCGCCATCCTGGCGCGCTCCAGGACCTGCCACGCCGACTCCAGCAGCAGCCGCTGCTGGGGATCCATCGCCAGCGCCTCACGCGGGGAGATCCCGAAGAGTTCCGGGTCGAACTCCGCGGCGTCGTGGAGGAATCCGCCGGTACGCACATAGCTGGTGCCGGGCCGGTCCGGGTCCGGGTCGTACAGCGCGTCCACGTCCCAGCCGCGGTCGTCGGGGAAGTCGGAGAGCACGTCCCGGCCCTCGCTGACCACCCGCCACAAGTCCTCGGGGGTTTCGATGCCTCCCGGGAAGCGGCAGCTCATCGCGACGATGGCGATCGGCTCGTCGGAGGCCACCACGCCGGCGGGCACAGCCTCCGTGGCGGACGACGCCGCGAGAGAGTCCGACCGGTCGCCGAGCAGTTCCGAGCGCAGCAGATCGGCGACCGCCCGGCAGCTCGGGTGGTCGAACAGCAAGGTGGCCGGGAGGCGCAGTCCCGTGGCCGCGTTCAGCCGGGTCCGCAGCTCGACCGCCGTCAGCGAGTCGAACCCCAGCTGCCGGAATGGCACTGTGGGGTCGATCGCCGCCGGGCCGCGGTGCCCCAGGAGTTCGGCCGCGTGTTCGCGTACCAGGTCCACCAGCGTCCGGGCCTGGTCGACCGCGGACACCCCGGTCAGTCGCCTCCGCAATGCGGCGTGGTCGCCGGCCACCGCCATGGAGCCGGAGGTGTTTCGCAGCTGCGGCAACTCGCTGAGCAGGGGACTGGGCCGGCCTGCCGTGAAGGCCGGGCCGAAGGTCTCCCAGTCGACGTCCGCGATGGCCGGGCAGGGCTCGGCCGATCCGACGACATGGCGCAGCTCGGTGACCGCCACCTCCGGCCGCATCGGGCGCAGGCCGATGCGGCTCAGCCGCTCCTCGTCCTCGGGCGCGAGGCTGCCACCCCAGGTGCCCCATCCGATCGAAGTGGCCGGCAGACCGCGTGCGCGACGCCGCTGTGCCACCGCGTCGAGCAGGGCGTTCGCCGCCGCGTAACCGGCCTGACCGACACCGCCCCAGACGGCCGCTGCCGAGGAGAAGAGGACGAACGCCTCCAGCGACGAGTGGTCGAGGAGCGCGTCCAAATGCAGGGCACCGGTGACCTTGGCGTCGAAGACGCCTGCGTACTCGTCGAGGTCCGCGTCGATGGAATTGCCGAATCGCACGGTCCCCGCGAGATGGACCACGGCGGTGAGGTCCGGCACCGATGCCAGCACCCCGGCGAGAGCGGCCCGGTCGGTCACATCGCAGGCCGTCACGGTCACTCGTACGCCGAGCGCGGTCAGCTCGTCGTCGAGCACGGCCGCCCCAGGAGCCTGCGGGCCACGGCGGCTGAGCAGCACCAGGTGCTCCGCGCCGGACTGCGCCAGCCACCGTGCCACATGTGCGCCCAGCACGCCGGTGCCACCGGTGATCAGCACCGTGCCGTGCGGGCGCCATGTGCCGGCCGGTCCGGTCCTGGGTGCAGGCTCCAACCGTCGGCCCAAGGCCGCCGATGGCCGCACCGCCACCTGGTCCTCACCGGCTGCCTGCGCGAGTACGGCGACGAACCGCCGCAGCACGTGTGCGTCGCAGTGGACGGGCAGGTCGATCAGGCCGCCCCAACGCTCGGGTCGCTCCAGCCCGGCCACCCGCCCGAATCCCCATACCGCCGCCTGGGCGGGGCTCGGCGCCTGGTCCGCGGGCAGTGCCGTGACGGCCGCCCGGGTGACACACCACAGCGGGGCCTCGACCGCGGCAGTGGTGAGCGAGCACAGCAGCTCGACCGTGTGCGCCATCCCCCGGGACAGCGCGGGGTGGGCCGGATGCGGAACTTCGTCGGCGGCCAGGAACGAGACGACACCGGCGATGTCTTCGGATCCCGCCGCGTCCGTCAGCAGCCCGGCCAGGGTCCGGCGGTCCGCGTCGCGGCTCACCTGGAGGGTACGGACGCTGGCCGTGCCCGACTCGACCAGCGCCCGTGCGCCCGCCATGGCCCACTCGTCCCCTTCGGGGACCACGGCCAGCCAGGTGCCGGACAGGGCCGGGGTGTCCATGTCCGGCAGCGGCTTCCAGGAGATCTGGTATCGCCACGTGTCCACGGCGGACTCGGCGATGTCCGCCCCGAGCCAGAACCGTTCCCGTTGGAAGGCGTACGTCGGCAGCTCAACGGGCGAAACACCGGCGAAGAGCGGGCCCCAGTCGATCCGGACACCGCGCACGTGGAGCTCGGACAGGGAGGTCAGAAACCGCTGGACGGTGCCATCATCGCGGCGCAGCGATCCGGTGACGACGATGTCGGTGTCAGTGGCGTCGGCGGTGTCCTGGATGCCGAGGGTCAGCACCGGATGCGGGCTGGCCTCGACAAACACCGTGTGGCCCTGGTCGATCAGTGCTTCGACGGTGCTCTGGAACTCCACCGTCTCACGCAGATTCCGATACCAGTACTCCGCGTCCAATTCGATGGTGTCCATCAGCCGACCGGTCACCGTCGAATAGAACGGCACCTCACCCGCACACGGGCGGACCGGTGCCAACGCCTCCGCCAGCCCTTCCCGGATCCCCTCAACCTGCACCGAATGCGAGGCGTAATCCACCGGGATCCGTTTGGCCTCCGGGAACTCCGCCAACACCCCATCCAGCACCTCAACGGACCCCGACACCACCGTCGACGCCGGACCATTCACCGCCGCCACCGACAACCCCGCACGACCCCGCAGCCGATCGGCAGCCACCGGAACCGACACCATCCCACCCCGACCCGACAGAGCCAGCAATGCCCTGCTCCGCAAGGCCACCACACGAGCACCGTCCTCCAGCGACAGACCACCCGCCACACACGCCGCAGCAATCTCACCCTGCGAATGACCCACCACCACCGACGGCACCACACCAAACGAACGCCACAGCTCAGCCAACGACACCATCACCGCCCACAACACCGGCTGCACCACATCAACCCGGCCGAGCGCAACCTCATCGCCCAGCACATCGAACAACGACCACTCGACGAACGGCGCCAGCTCATCGGCACATTCACGCATCCGCTCCGCGAACACCGGTGAATGCTCCAGCAGTTCCAAGGCCATTCCGGCCCACTGCGACCCCTGCCCCGGGAAGACGAACACCACGTCCCCGGAGGATCCGGTGCCCCGTACCACCCCCGGCGCGGGTGTCCCGTTCGCCACCGCATTCACACCACGCAGCAACTCGTCGTGTCCAGCGCCCACGACCACCGCGCGGTGTGACAACGTCGTACGTGTTGACGCCAGTGACCATCCCACTTCCGCCGGAGTGGGGCGGGGATCGGCCGCCATGAAGGCGCGCAACCGCTCGGCCTGGGCCCGCAGTCCAGCCTCGCCCTGTCCCGACAACACCCAGGCGACAGCCGCCGCTTCGCGGTCGCCTTCCTCGATGGGCCCGGTCGGCTGGGCAATCTCGGGGGCCTGCTCCAGGATGACGTGAGCGTTGGTGCCGCTCACTCCGAACGAGGAGACGCCCGCTCGGCGAAGGCCACCGTTCGTGGGCCATGGCGTTGTCGCGGTGAGCAGCTCTACCCGGCCGCCGGACCAGTCGACGTGGGGCGACGGCTCATCGACGTGCAGCGTTCGCGGCAACACCCCATGCCGCATCGCCATCACCATCTTGATCACACCAGCCACACCCGCGGCCGCCTGCGCGTGACCGATGTTCGACTTCAGGGACCCCAACCACAACGGCCGATTGGTATCCCGGTCCTGACCGTACGTGGCCAGCAGAGCCTGCGCCTCGATGGGGTCGCCCAGTGTCGTACCCGTACCATGCGCCTCCACCGCATCCACATCCGACGCCACAAGACCCGCGCTCGCCAACGCCTGTCGGATCACCCGCTGCTGCGACGGACCATTCGGCGCCGTCAACCCATTCGACGCACCATCCTGATTCACCGCACTACCACGCACCACCGCCAACACCCGATGCCCAAGCCGCTCAGCATCCGACAACCGCTCGACCACCAGCACCCCGACGCCTTCGGCCCACCCCGTGCCGTCCGCCGCCGCCGCGAACGCCTTGCACCGACCGTCCGTGGCCAGCCCACGCTGGCGGGAGAACTCCACGAACATCGCCGGTGTGGCCATCACGGTCACACCGCCCGCCAAAGCCAGTGAGCACTCGCCCGCCCTCAGCGACTGTACGGCCAGGTGCAATGCCACCAGCGAGGACGAGCACGCCGTGTCCACGGTGACCGCCGGGCCTTCGAGGCCCAGGGCGTAGGACACCCGGCCCGAGGCCACGCTCGCGGCGGTGCCGGTCAGCTGGTAGCCCTCGGCCGCCGATCCGGCGTCCGCCGCGTAGCCGACCGACGAGGCGCCGATGAACACGCCCGTGCTACTGCCCTTGATGTGCTCCGCGGGAATCCCCGCCCGCTCCAACGCCTCCCACGATGTCTCCAGCAGCAGCCGCTGCTGCGGGTCCATCGCCTCGGCCTCACGCGGTGAGATCCCGAAGAACCCCGCGTCGAACTCGGCCGCGTCGTACAGGAATCCGCCGTCGCGTGCGTATGACGTGCCGGGGCGGTCGGGGTCGGGGTGGTAGAGGCCATCGAGGTCCCAGCCCCGGTCGGACGGAAAGCCGGAGATGGCGTCCTCGCCGTCGGCCACGATCCGCCACAGGTCCTCCGGCGAGTGCGCCCGGCCGGGGAACCGGCAGCCCATCCCCACGATCACCACCGGATCGCCGCCGTCAGGTGTTGGCACGGTCGCGGGCACGGCCCGCTCATCCGTCCGGCCGTGGAGCCTGCGGTGCAGATGCTCGGCGAGCGCGGCGGGCGTCGGATAGTCGAACAGCAATGTGCCGGGCAGCGGAAGGGCGGTCGCCGCACCGAGCCGTTCGCACAGTTCGACGGCGGTGATCGAGTCGAACCCGAGTTGCTTGAAGGTGTGCTCGGCGCCGATGGCGGTGGCCGATTCGTATCCGAGCACGACGGCCGCGTGCGCCCGGACCATGCCCAGCATCCCGCCGCCGCTCAGGCCGGTGTCGCGCGTGCCGGTGTCGCGTGCCTCGCCGCCGCTCAGGCCGGTGTCCGTGCGCTCGGACCCGGATGTGACCCCATGGCCAGGCGTGGTTCCGCTCTCGGGACCGGGAGTCTCGGGACCGGGAGTCTCGGGACTGGGAGTCTCGGGACTGGGCGCGGAGAACCAGTACCGCTGCCGCTGGAAGGCGTACGTGGGCAGTGGAATCCGCCGCCCACCGGACACCAGCGGGCTCCATGCCACTTCGACACCCGAGACATACAGCTCGGCCAGCGCGGTGACCAGGGCCGGTGGCTCGGGCCGGTCGCGACGGAGGGTGCCCACCAGCGTCCCGGGCCCGGTCAGGCAGTCGCGGGCCAGGGTGGTGAGCGCCTTGTCCGGGCCCAGTTCCACGATGGTGGTGACGCCTTCGTCCTCCAGACAGCGGACACCGTCCAGGAACCGTACGGTCCGGCGGACATGCCGGACCCAGTACTCCGGAGAACACAGCTCTTCCGCCGTGGCACGTCGGCCGGTCACATTCGACACCAGCGGGATCCGGGGCGCCCGGTAGGTGAGGCTCTCGGCGATGTGCCGAAGCTCGTCCAGTACGGGGTCCAGATGGGGCGAATGGAAGGCGTGGCTCGTCCGGAGCCGCTTCGTTCTGCGTCCGCGGCGGGTCCACTCCACCGCCAGGTCGAGCACGGCGCGCTCGTCCCCCGAGATCACCGTGGCGGTGGGGCCGTTGACCGCGGCCACGCAGACCCGGGCATCATCGTCCGATGCCCCGCCCGCCATGAGCGTCCGGGTGACCTCGTCCTCGGTGGCTTCGAGCGAGACCATGGCGCCCGGCTCCGTCACGGCCTGCATCAGCCGCCCACGGGCGGCGACGAAGGCCGCGGCGTCCGCCAGGGACAGCACACCCGCGACATGCGCGGCGCTCACCTCGCCGAGGGAGTGGCCGATCAGCAGGTCCGGTACCAGGCCGAAATCCTCCAGCAGCCGGAACAGCGCCACCTCCACCGCGAAGAGTCCGGCCTGGGCGTACACCGTCCGGTTGAGCAGTTCGGCGTCGTCACCGTGGATCACGTCGCGAAGCGGCCGGTCCAGGTGTGCGTCCAGCGCCGTGCACACTTCGTCGAGTGCCTGGGCGAACACGGGGAAGACGGCGCTGAGTTCACGTCCCATGCCGAGACGCTGCGAGCCCTGGCCGGCGAAGGCGAAGGCGAGCTTTCCCGCCACCCTCGCCGTGCCCGTCACCAAACCCGCCACCGTGCCGCCTTCGGCGAGCGCGTCCAGGCCGTGTGCCGCGTCGGTCGCCTGCCCGGTGATCAGCACCGCACGGTGGTCGAAGGATGTTCGGGTGGTGGCGAGGGAGAAGGAGAGGTCGGTGAGGTGCGGCGATCGCTCCAGATACGACCGTAACCGCATCGCCTGGCCGCGAAGCGCGGCAGCGGACACCCCGGACAACGGAAGCGGGACCGGGACCAGGGCCGGGGCCGGAATTGAGGTCGGGGCCGGGGCCGGGGCCGGGATCGGGCTGGGGAGGGACTCAGGCTCAGGGTGCTGCGCGGAGGCGTGGGAGGGGACGCCGACGAGTGGTTCGGCGAGTAGCACATGGCAGTTGGTGCCGCCCATCCCGAAAGAGCTGACACCGGCGACCAGGCGGTTGTCCGGCCTCGGCCACTCCCCCGGTGCGAGGCGCATCTCCAGGTTGAGCTCGCCCATGGGGATACGGGGATTCGGCGTGCGGTAATTGAGGCCGGCCGGCAGCTGCCGGTGGTGGATGGCAAGTGCCGTCTTCAGAAGTCCGGCGATACCGGCGGCGGCCTCGAGATGGCCGATGTTGGTCTTCACCGACCCCAGCTGCACCGGCCTCGCTCCGCTCCGGCCGAAGACGGCGCCCAGGGCCGCCGCTTCCGCCGGGTCGCCGAGTGCCGTTCCGGTGCCGTGCAGCTCCACGTACTGAACGGCCTCGGGGGAGATCGCGGCCCGCCGCTGGGCGAGCCGGAGCACCTGTCGCTGGCCGTCCGGGTCGGGTGCGGTGAGCGATGCGCCGCCGCCGTCGTTGTTGACCGCGCTGCCCTCGATCACGCAGTAGACGGTGTCGCCGTCGGCGAGAGCGTCGGAGAGCGGCTTCAGCACGACGAGCCCGCCGCCCTCGCCCCGCACATAGCCATTGGCGCGTGCGTCGAAGGTGAAGCAGCGGCCGTCCGGGGAGAGCGCGCCGAACGCGGCGATATCGGCGGCGGTCTCCGCCGAGAGGTTCAGATTGACCCCGCCCGCCAGCGCGAGCCGTGACTCGCCGCGGCGCACGCTCTCCACGGCCATGTGCACCGCCACCAGGGAGGACGCCTGGGCCGCGTCCACGGTCACGCTCGGGCCGCTCAGGCCGAACACATGGGAGAGCCGGTTCGCGATCATGCCCCGCTGGGTGCCGGTCAGCGTGTGGTGTGAACGGCCGCGGGCGCGGATCAGCGAGGCGTAGTCGTCGGACCCGGCGCCGATGAACGCTCCGACGGTGGCGCCCCGCAGGGTGGCGGGCACGATGCCCGCGTCCTCCAGCCCTTCCCAGGCCAGCTCGAGCATCAGCCGCTGCTGGGGGTCCATCGCCGCGGCTTCCCGTGGTGAGATGCCGAAGAACGCGGGGTCGAAGCGGTCGACGCCGTCGATGAAGCCGCCGCGGCGGATGGCGGGCGGCGTGGACCGGTCGTCGGTCCCGGACGGCGTGGACCGGTCGTCGGCCCCGGACGGCGTGGGCCGGTCGTCGGTCCCGGACGGCGTGGGCCGGTCGTCGGTCCACCGCCCCGCGGGCACCTCACCGATGGCCGAGATGCCCTCGCTCAGCAGCCGCCAGAACGCCTCGGGATCGGGTGCCTGCGGAAAGCGGCAGGACATTCCGACAACGGCGACGGCCTCATCCGGTTCCATGCGCTTCCTCGGGGCGGGATCGTTCACTGGTCGCGGCCCCGGCCCTGCCACACCTGCGAGACCGGCCGTCCGGGATCCGCGGCGGCCGCGGAGACGACCGCCACCACGTCGTCGCAGAACCGCTCGATCGTGGCACGGTCGAAGAGGGACTTGCTGAACAGCACGGTGCCGGCGAGGCCGCCGTCCTCCGCGCTCTCGTACAGGTCGATCTCCATGTCCACGTTGACGGTCACCGGCGGGTGGGTCATCAGGAACGGCTCGGCCGTCAGTCCGGTGAGCCGGAGTGGCCGTGGCGGGGTGTTGACGATCTGAAAGATCACCTTCACTGGTGGATCGTCCGACAGCCGCGTCCCGGCCCGGCCGCCGACGGTGCCGCCAGCGGGGTCGGCGGGGTCGGCGGTGTGGTCACCGATGTGCTTGAGAACGGATACGAAGGGCACGTCCTGGTGGGTATGGGCGTCGGACATCGCATCGCGCACCGTGGCCAGCAGCGTGCCGAAGTCCGTGGCGCCGGACACCTCGGTGCGCAGCGCGAGCATCTTGGAGACGAGGCCGACCGTGTTCTCCAGTTCGTCCCGGCCACGGTTGGCCGTGGGCACACCGACGAGGACGTCCTGGTTGTCCGAGCGGGCGGACATGACCACCTTCAGGGCGGTCAGCAGCGTCATGTACAAGGTGGCGTTGGACGATTCGCCCAGCCGTCGGGCGGTCTCGACGGCGTCCTTCGGCAGTCGCCAGTGGAAGATGTCGCTCTCGTAGCGGGCCGATGCGGCGCGGGGCCGGTCGGTGGGCAGTTCGGCGGGGGCCATGCCCTCGAAATGCCGCTTCCAGAAGTCGAGTTGGCGTTGCAGCAGCGGTCCGCGCAACCACTTCCGCTCCCAGCTCGCGACATCGGCGTACTGGACGGGTACGGGTGGCAGATCGGGTTCGGTGCCGTGCAGCAGCGCCGCGTACACGATGGACAGATCGCGGACCAGCACTCCCTGGGACCAGCCGTCGGTGACCAGGTGGTGCAGGGTGAGCACCAGCACATGGTCGGACTCGGACAGCCGCAGAACGCGCAGTCGCGCCAGCGGGCCGCGGGCGAGGTCGAAGGGGCGGGCCGCCTCCTGGCCGGCCAGTACCGAGGCTTCGGTCTCGTCGTGCGCCTCGGCCACCTCCACCTGGACCGGCGCGCTCGGCCGGATCGCCTGGACGTATCCGTCGGCTTCCCGGACGAAGGTGGTGCGCAGGGCCTCGTGGCGGTCGATCAGCAGGTCCATCGCCCGTCGCAGGCAGTCGAGGTGCAGTTCGCCCGAGACCCGCACCGCCATGGGGATGTTCCAGTGCCCGGCGTTCAGGAGATCGTCGAAGAAGAGGTCCGTCTGCTGCTGTGCGAAGGTGAGGGGGACGGGCTGGTCGCGCCGTGTGGGAACCAGCGGCGGCAGCTCGGGTTCGGGAGCGGAGCGAGCCGCGGCGGTGAGCGTGGCCGCCAGCTCCCGGGGGGTGCGCTGCTGGAAGACGGTCTTCAGCGGTACGGCGATACCGACGGCGGACCGGAGCCTGGCGACCACCCTGGTGGCGATGAGGGAATGGCCGCCCAGTGCGAAGAAGTCGTCGTCGATGCCGACCTTGGTGGCGCCGAGCAGATCCGCGTAAACCCGGCAGACGGCCTCTTCCTCGGGAGTGCGGGGGGCGACGTAGCCGACCTCGAGCACGGTGCGCAGATCGGGGGCGGGCAGCGCCTTCCGGTCGATCTTGCCGCCGGAGGTCAGGGGCATGCTGTCCAGCAGGACGAACGCGGAGGGCACCATGTATTCGGGCACCGCGGACTCGACGTACCGACGCAGGGTCTCGGTCAGCCGGCCGTGCCGGTCCGCGGCGGTGGCATCGGCCACCACATAGGCCACCAGCCTCTTGTCGGCGGGGGTGTCCTCGCGCACCATCACGGCCGCGTGCAGAACGTCCTGGTGCCGGGCGAGGATCGCCTCGATCTCGCCCGGTTCGATCCGGAAGCCGCGTATCTTCACCTGGTCATCGATCCGGCCGAGGAATTCCAGGTTGCCGTCGGGCAGCCAGCGCACGAGGTCGCCGGAGCGGTACATACGCGATCCGTCGCCGCGGAACGGATCCGCCACGAACCGGGAAGCGGTCAGATCCGGGCGGCCGAGATAGCCCCTGGCCAGCCCCTCTCCGGCCACGCACAGCTCACCCGGCACCCCCACCGGGACGGGCCGGAGCCGCCGGTCCACCACATACACCCGGGTGTTGCCGATCGGGCGGCCGATGGGTGCGGTGAGCGGCCACTCGGCCACCTCGGCGGGGAGCGAGTACGACGTCACCACATGGGCTTCGCTGGGACCGTAGTGGTTGTGCAGCCGCAGCTCGGGGCGGCGGGCGCACAGCTCGCGCAGATCGTGGTGGAGGGAGAGGGGTTCGCCGGCCTGGGAGAGGTGGCGCAGTGCGGCCAGCTCGGTGCCGTGCGGGTCCACCTCCTCCGAGATCGCCCGCAGCATCACATTCGGGACGAAGAGCTGGTCGATCTCGTGGGCGTGGACCCATTTGACGAACTCGACGGGGTCCATACGCAGTTCCTCGTCGGGGACGACGATCGTCTCGCCGTACAGCAGCGCCGAGAAGATCTCCTGCAACGAGATGTCGAAGGTCAGCGTGGCGAACTGCGCCGTCTTGGCGTCGGGACCGATCGGCAGGGCCCGCTTCTGCCAGGCCACCAGGTTGAGCACACAGGTGGCGGGCATGAGGATGCCCTTGGGGACTCCGGTGGAACCGGAGGTGTAAATGACATAGGCGAGATTCTGGGCGCTGGGCCGTGCCGTGGGCGGGGTCCGGGGCTGCCCGGCGAGCGGTTCGCGCTCGGCGTCGAGCAGGATGAGCCGGATCCCGGACGTCTCGGATGTATCGGGTGTCCCGGGCCCATCGGGTGTCCCGGGTGCATCGGGCCTCCCGGGCGCCTCCGGGGTTTCGAGCAGGCTGGTGAAGCGCCGCTGGGTGACGGCGACGGTCACCCCGGAGTCGGCCAGGACGAACTGGACGCGGTCCCGGGGGTGGTTGGGGTCGATCGGCACATAGGCCGCTCCGAGCTTGAGGATCGCGAGGATCGCCACGATCATCTCGATGCCGCGATCGACGCAGAGCCCGACCAGGGTCTCGGGGCCGACCCCCCGGCCCTCCAGCAGATGGGCAAGCTGGTTCGCCCGCTGATCCAGCTCGGCGTAGGTCACCCGGTCACCACCGCTGATCACGGCCACCGCGTCGGGGCGGCGCTCGGCTTGGGCGGTGAAGAGCTCGGGCAGGGATCCGGCGGGTACGGGGCCCGTGGTCGTGTTGAACTTCTCCAGGACCTTCGCCTGCTCTGCCTCGTCGAGCAGCGAGATCTCGGAGATGCGCCGGTCCGGCTCGGCCAGGACGTTCCGAAGGACGACGGTGACGTGGTGCAGCAGCCGTTCAATGGTGCTCGTGTCGAACAGGGCCTTGCTGAAGACGATGTGTCCCAGAACCCCGTCCCCGGTCTCGACGAGATGGACCTCCAGATCCATTCGCGTGAGGATGCCGCCGTGGTCGTAGGGCTCGGTCCGCGCGCCGGGCAGGTCGAGTCGCTCCGCCGGTACGTTGATCATCTGGAAGAGCACCTGGACCAGCGGGTTCCGCGACAAGTCCCGCTCGGGGTGCACCTGCTCCACCAGATACTCGAAGGGCAGGTCGCCATGGGCGAAGGCACCGGCCGCCATGTCGCGGACCCGGCCCAGCAGTTGGCGGAAGGTGGGGTCGCCGGACAGGTCGGTCCGCAGCACCACGGTGTTGACGAAGAACCCGATGAGCCCCTCGACCTCGGCGCGGCCCCGGTTGGCCACGGGAGTGCCCACCGTGATGTCCTCGCTGTCCACGTACCGGCCCAGTACCAGCTGGAAAGCGGCGAGCAGGGTCATGTAGAGGGTGGCGTTCTCACCGGCGCCCAGCCGACGGGCCGCCCGGATCAGTTCGGGCGGCAACTCCCAGCGCACCGCGTCGCCCTCCTGGCTGGCGACCGAGGGCCTGGGCCGGTCGGTGGGCAGCTCCAGCGCGGGCGCCATGCCGTCGAGCCGCTTCGTCCAGTAGTCCAGCTGGCGGCGCAGGGTCGGGCCGGACAGCCAGTCGCGCTCCCACTCCGCGTAGTCCGCGTACTGCACGGGCAGCGGGGGCAGTACGGGCTCGCGCCCGGCGTCGAGCGACGCGTAGGCGAGGGACAGCTCACGCACCACAATGCCCTGTGACCAGGCGTCCGTTGCCACATGGTGCACCGTCAGCAGCAGGACGTGATCCTGTTCGTCCAGCCGCAGCGCCTTGGCTCGCAGCAGGGGCCCGGTGCTCAGGTCGAAGGGCTCGGTGATCTCGGCTCCGGCGAGCCGCCGGACCTCGGCCAGCCGCTCCTCCTCCGAGCCGCCGGACACCACCTCAAGGCGCACCGGGACGGGGGCGGGGGGCTCGATCCGCTGCACCGGCTGACCGCCGGCCTCGCCGAAGGTGGTGCGCAGCGCCTCGTGCCGGGCGACCACGAGCGAAAGGGCCCGGGAGAGATGGGAGATGTCCAAGCGGCCGCGCACCCGGACCGCGAAGGGGAGGTTGTACGAGGCGTTGCCGGGTTCCAACTGGTCCAGAAACCACAGCCGTTGCTGGGCGAACGACGCCCTCAGCTCCTTGCCCCGGTCGATCGGCACAATGCCGGTGGATTCGTTTCTCCTGGTCCGCTCGAAGAGATTGCTCATGGCCGCGCTGAGACCACGGGATTTGGGTGCGCCTGAATTCCCCACAACACAGCCTTCCCCGACGACTGATGGAAATTGCTTTTCGCGGTTATTCCGCTGATGCTGTCGCTTTCGCTTGCCAACTGATGGCGTAACGCTTCTTAAACGGCAGTACGGCCGGGATTACATGCGGCGGCAAACCCGAGAAAGGGATCGAATGGGAAGTGTTCTTCGAGCGTGACTCGCGTGGCGGCGATGGAGCCGGGAGAGTCGAGGGACTCGCATACGGTGACCTCGGCCGACTGCCGGCGCTCACCCTCGGCACAGGCCGCATGACCGGCATCGATTGTGCGATCGGCGTCGATATTGCCGATAAATCCGCCACGCCGCACCGAGTGGTCGTATTCCGCGCGGACCGAGGCGACAATCCCGGAGGTCAACCGGTCGATCATTCGGTCCATTGACGCAGCACATCCGACCAGCCGCGCGGTCCGGGTGATATCGGACGCACGCAACTCCGAAACACTCACTACAGTCCCCGTCCCCCGTCCAACGAGCCCCCTCGAAAGGAACCTAGATCGTTGGCTGATCCGCTGTCAACCCATACTTTTGGGGCGGCAAATAGGGCGAATTGCCGACCTGCGCGAACTCACCCGGCCGCCCGATCCGCGCGTCAGCGGCGCGCGGCGATTTCCGCTCCGAGCCGGGAGTCGCCGCCGGAGTCACACGTTCTGCACCTCTCTTACGCAAGCGACTTGCAGTATTTGCGCTACGCTTGCGTGCATGACGCGACGACTTGCTGAAGTGGCGAAGAAGGTCGGTGTCAGCGAGGCCACGGTCAGCCGGGTACTCAACGGCAAGCCCGGGGTCTCCGCAGCCACCCGGCAGGCGGTGCTGTCCGCGCTGGACGTCCTCGGCTACGAGCGGCCCACGCAGCTGCGGGGCGACCGGGCCCGGCTGGTGGGGCTGGTGCTGCCCGAGCTACAGAACCCCATCTTCCCGGCGTTCGCCGAGGTCATCGGCGGGGCGCTGGCACAGCTCGGGCTGACGCCGGTGCTGTGCACCCAGACCAAGGGCGGGGTCTCCGAGGCCGATTACGTGGCGCTGCTGCTCCAACAGCAGGTCTCCGGGGTGGTGTTCGCGGGCGGGCTGTACGCGCAGGCCGACGCGCCGCATGACCACTACCGGCTGCTCGCCGAGCGCAACATCCCGGTGGTGCTGGTCAACGCGGCCATCGAGCACCTCGGCTTCCCGGCTGTCTCCTGCGACGACGCCGTGGCCGTGGAGCAGGCGTGGCGGCATCTGGCCTCCCTCGGCCATGAGCGGATCGGCCTGGTGCTCGGACCCGGTGACCACATGCCGTCGGCACGCAAGCTGACCGCCGCGCGGGCGGTCGCCGGCCACCTTCCGGATGAGTTCGTGGCCCGGGCGATCTTCTCGATCGAGGGCGGCCACGCCGCCGCCTCCCGGCTGATCGACAGGGGCGTCACGGGCATCATCTGCGCCAGCGACCCGCTGGCCCTGGGCGCGATACGCGCCGCGCGCCGCAAGGGGTTCGGCGTGCCGTCGCAGGTGTCCGTGGTCGGCTACGACGACTCCGCGTTCATGAACTGCACCGAGCCGCCGCTGACCACCGTGCGCCAGCCCATCGAGGCCATGGGCAGGGCGGCGGTGGAGGTGCTGAACGCGCAGATCGGCGGGGTGTCCGTGCCGTCCGAGGAGCTGCTGTTCGAGCCGGAGCTGGTGGTCCGCGGCTCCACCGCCCAGGCGCCGAGGGAATGAGCGGGCGGAGGACCGTCGAGGGGTGACCGGAGGGGCGGTCGAGAGACACCGACAGCCTCAATCGGCCTGATTCGCAGCACAGTTGAATAATTACAGAATCTACGCGACATCTTGCGGGCAGATGTCGTCGGTGCTTGAGTGTGCGGCGCACTCACGGTTGTGTGCGCCCCGCTCACGGCCGTGGGGCTTCCCTGCTCCTGTACAGAGGGGTCCACCCATGAGAAGCACCGGGTTCCGTCGTACTCTCATCGCGCTCAGCACGTTCTCCCTCGCCCTCACCGCCTGCGGCGGGTCGGGCGACGGCTCGGCGGGCGGAAAGACGCGTATCACGGTCAACTGCATGCCGCCCAAGAGCGCCAAGGTCGACCGCAGGTTCTTCGAGGAGGACATCGCCTCCTTCGAGAAGCAGAACCCGGACATCGACGTCGTCGCGCACGACGCGTTCCCCTGCCAGGACCCGAAGACGTTCGACGCCAAGCTGGCCGGGGGCCAGATGGAGAACGTCTTCTACACGTACTTCACCGACGCCGGACATGTGGTCGACATCAACCAGGCGGCCGATCTCACCCCGTACATCAAGGAGTTGAAGAGCTACTCCACCCTCAGCAAGCAGCTGCGCGACATCTACACGGTCGACGGCAAGATCTACGGCATCCCGCGCACCGGCTACTCGATGGGTCTGATCTACAACCGCAAGCTCTTCGAGAAAGCCGGACTCGACCCCGACAAGCCCCCGATGACCTGGGAGGAGGTCCGCGCCGACGCCAAGAGGATCGCCCAGCTGGGCGGTGGCACGGTCGGCTACGCGGACTACAGCGCCCAGAACCAGGGCGGCTGGCACTTCACGGCCGAGCTGTACTCACAGGGCGGCGATGTCGTCAGCGCGGACGGAAAGAAGGCCACCATCGACACCCCCGAAGCGCGGGCCGTCCTGCGGAACCTGCACGACATGCGCTGGGTGGACGACTCGATGGGCAGCAAGCAGCTCCTGGTCATCAACGACGCCCAGCAGCTGATGGGCTCCGGCAAGCTGGGCATGTATCTGGCCGCGCCCGACAACCTCCCGATCCTGGTGAAGGAGAAGGGCGGCAACTACAAGGACCTCGCCATCGCCCCCATGCCCGGTGGCAAGGCCACGCTCATCGGCGGCGACGGTTACATGTTCCAGAAGAAGGACACACCCGCCCAGATCCGGGCCGGCCTCAAGTGGCTCGACCACATGTTCCTCACCCCGGGCAAGGGCTTCCTCGGCGACTACGCCCGCGCCAAGAAGCGACACGCCCCGGTGGGCCTGCCCGAGCCGCGGCTGTTCACCGGCGCCGCCGACGCCAAGGACCAGCAGATCAAGAAGGCCAACGCCAACGTCCCCGTGGGCAACTACCAGACCTTCCTCGACGGCAACCAGAAGCTGGGGATGAAGATCGAGCCGCCGCACGCCCAGCAGATCTACTCCGTGCTCGACGGGGCCGTCTCCGCCGTCCTGACCAAGAAGGACGCCGATGTCGACCAGCTCCTGAAGGAAGCCTCCGACAAGATCGACAACATTCTGGCCCGGGGCTGACCCGATGACCAAGACCGCTGCGCGGCCGCCCGCCGAGGCGATCGCCGTCCACCCGGCGCAGGCGCCGCCCCCGGCCGGGGGGCGGGGGCGGCGCCGTCTCGCCGACCAGGTCCGGGCCTATGGCTTCCTCCTCGGCGGCCTGATCTGCTTCGCGCTGTTCTCCTGGTATCCGGCGATCCGCGCGGTCGTGATCGCCTTCCAGAAGTACACGCCCGGCTCGTCCCCCGAATGGGTCGGCACCGCCAACTTCACCCGCGTCCTGCACGATCCGGAGTTCACCGCGGCCTGGCGGAACACCCTCACCTTCACCCTGCTGGCACTCCTCATCGGCTTCGCGATCCCCTTCCTGCTCGCCCTCGTGCTCAATGAACTCCGGCACGCCAAGGCGTTCTTCAGGGTCGTGGTCTATCTGCCGGTGATGATCCCGCCGGTGGTCAGCGCCCTGCTGTGGAAGTGGTTCTACGACCCCGGCGCCGGGCTGGCCAACGAGGCGCTGCGCTGGTTGCACCTGCCCACCTCGAACTGGTCCAACGGCGCCGACACCGCCCTGATCTCCCTCGTCATCGTGGCCACCTGGGCCAATATGGGCGGCACCGTCCTGATCTACCTGGCGGCGCTCCAGTCCATCCCCGGTGAGCTGTACGAGGCGGCCGAACTCGACGGTGCGAGCCTGCTCCAGCGCATCCGCCACGTCACGATCCCCCAGACGCGGTTCGTGATCCTCATGCTGATGCTGTTGCAGATCATCGCGACGATGCAGGTCTTCACCGAGCCGTTCGTGATCACCGGTGGTGGCCCGGAGAACGCCACGGTCACCGTCCTCTACCTGATCTACAAGTACGCCTTCCTCTACAACGACTTCGGTGGCGCCTGTGCGCTGAGCGTGATGCTGCTCGTGCTGCTCGGCGCCTTCTCCGCCCTCTATCTGCGGCTCACCCGCTCCGGGGAGGACGACGCATGAGCACCCGGACCCTCGTCTCCCCCGCCACCCTGGCCCGCCCCCGCGGCCGGGCGGTCTACTGGACGGTCTTCACCACCGTGGTGGTGCTGTTCGCGATCGCCTTCCTCTTCCCGGTCTACTGGATGGTGACCGGTGCGATGAAGTCGCCGGACGAGGTGGCGCGGACACCGCCCACCATCGCCCCGAAGGAGTGGCACCTCAGCGGCTACAGCGACGCCTGGGACCTGATGCAGCTTCCGCAGCACCTGTGGAACACGGTGGTCCAGGCGGCCGGCGCCTGGCTGTTCCAGCTGGTCTTCTGCACGGCCGCCGCCTACGCCCTGTCCAGGCTGAAGCCCGCCTTCGGCAAGGTGATCCTCGGTGGCATCCTGGCCACGCTGATGGTCCCGGCCCAGGCGCTGGTCGTGCCGAAGTACCTGACCGTCGCCGACCTGCCGCTGATCCACACCAGCCTGCTCAACGACCCGCTCGCGATCTGGCTGCCGGCCGTCGCCAACGCCTTCAACCTCTATCTCCTCAAGCGGTTCTTCGACCAGATCCCGCGCGATGTCCTGGAGGCCGCCGAGATCGACGGCGCCGGAAAGCTGCGCACCCTGTGGTCGATCGTGCTGCCCATGTCCCGTCCGGTGCTCGGCGTTGTGTCGATCTTCGCGCTGGTGGCGGTGTGGCAGGACTTCCTGTGGCCGCTGATGGTCTTCTCCGACACCGGCAAGCAGCCGATCAGCGTGGCACTCGTCCAGCTGTCGCAGAACATCCAGCTGACCGTGCTCATCGCCGCGATGGTCATCGCCAGCATCCCGATGGTCGCGCTGTTCCTCGTCTTCCAGCGGCACATCATCGCCGGGATCAGCGCGGGCAGCACGAAGGGCTGACACCGCCCCCTCGACAGAAAGGCTCCCACCGTGGCCCAGCCCACCCCTGCCCGGACACCCGACGACTGGTGGCGCTCCGCCGTCATCTACCAGGTGTATGTGCGCAGCTTCGCCGACGGGGACGGCGATGGCACCGGCGACCTCGCGGGTGTCCGCGCCAGGCTGCCGTACCTCGCCGAACTCGGCGTCGACGCGCTGTGGTTCAGCCCCTGGTACCAGTCGCCCATGAAGGACGGCGGCTATGACGTCGCCGACTACCGCGCCATCGACCCGGCCTTCGGCACCCTGGCCGAGGCGGAGAAGCTCATCGCCGAGGCCCGTGAGCTGGGCATCCGCACGATCGTGGACATTGTGCCGAACCACGTCTCCGACCAGCACCCCTGGTGGCGGGCCGCCCTCGCGGGCGGCGCCGAGCGCGAGCTCTTCCACATCCGCCCGGGCCGCGGCGACCACGGTGAGCTGCCGCCCAACGACTGGACGTCGGAGTTCGGCGGCCCGGCGTGGACCCGGCTGCCGGACGGCCACTGGTATCTGCATCTGTTCGCCCCCGAGCAGCCGGACCTCAACTGGGCCCACCCGGCCGTGCGCCAGGAGCACGAGGACATCCTGCGCTTCTGGTTGGAGCGGGGGGTCGCGGGGGTGCGCATCGACTCGGCCGCCCTGCTGGCCAAGGATCCCCGGCTGCCCGACTTCGTCGAGGGCCGCGATCCCCATCCGTACGTCGACCGCGATGAGCTCCATGACATCTACCGCTCCTGGCGCGGCGTGGCCGACGAGTACGGCGGTGTCTTCGTCGGCGAGGTGTGGCTGCCGGACAGCGAGCGCTTCGCCCGCTATCTGCGCCCCGACGAGCTGCACACCGCCTTCAACTTCTCGTTTCTGACCTGCCCCTGGGACGCCAGGCGGCTGCGGACGTCGATCGACGAGACGCTCGCCGAGCACGCTCCGGTGGGCGCTCCGGCCACGTGGGTGCTGTGCAACCACGACGTGACCCGCACGGTGACCCGCTACGGGCGCGAGGACACCGGTTTCGACTTCGCCACCAAGGTCTTCGGCACCCCCACCGACCTCGCCCTCGGCACCCGGCGGGCACGGGCCGCCGCCCTGCTGTCGCTGGCCCTGCCCGGTGCGGTCTACCTCTACCAGGGCGAGGAACTGGGCCTGCCCGAGGCCGACATCCCCCGCGACCGCATCCAGGACCCGATGCACTTCCGCTCCGGCGGTACCGACCCGGGCCGGGACGGCTGCCGGGTGCCGCTGCCATGGGCGGCGGACGCGCCGTACTCCGGTTTCGGCTCGCGCGAGGAGCCGTGGCTGCCGCAGCCCGCGCACTGGGCGATGTACGCGGCCGATCTCCAGATGGAGGACCCGGGCTCGATGCTCGGCCTCTACCGCGCGGCGATCCGCGTCCGCCGCGCCACCCCCGGCTTCGGCGACGGGCCGCTGACCTGGCTCCCCTCGGCCGACGGTGTCCTGGCCTTCGCCCGTGCCGACGGCCTGGTCTGCGTGGTCAACTTCGCGGACACCCCCGCCGAGCTGGACGGCGCCTCCCGGCTTCTGCTCAGCAGCGGCCCGCTGGACGACCAGGGCCGCCTTCCGCGGGACACGGCGGCCTGGCTGCTCCGCTGAGCCGCCACCCCCCACACCGCGCTATCCCACCACCCCCACCATGAAGGGATCAGCACATGCACCGCAGCAGTACCACATCGGCATCCACCAAACGCCTGTCGGCGATCGGCGTGGCCGTCGCCCTCGCGGCCGGCACGCTCGTCACCCTGACCCCCACCGCGGCACACGCGGCCGCGGGCGCCTCCCTGCCGTTCACCTCGGCCGAGGCCGAGTCGGCCACCACCACGGGGACGAAGATCGGTCCCGACTTCACCCAGGGCACGCTCGCCTCCGAGGCATCCGGGCGCCAGGCCGTCCGCCTCGCCGCCGGGCAGCGCGTGGAGTTCACCGCGCCACGCGCCGCCAACGCGGTGAACGTGGCCTACAACGTGCCCGACGGCCAGTCCGGCACGCTGAACGTCTACGTCAACGGCACCAAGCTGGCCAAGACCATCGCGGTCACGTCCAAGTACTCGTACGTGGACACCGGCTGGATCGCGGGGTCGAAGACCCACCACCTCTACGACAACGCACGGCTGCTGCTCGGCCGGAACGTCCAGGCCGGTGACAAGATCGCCTTCGAGGCGGCGAACACCCAGGTCACCGTGGACGTGGCCGACTTCGAGCAGGTCGCGGCGGCCGCCTCCCAGCCCGCCGGATCGGTGTCCGTCACCTCCAAGGGCGCCGACCCCAGCGGGCAGGGCGACTCCACCCAGGCGTTCCGGGACGCCATCGCCGCAGCGCAGGGCGGAGTGGTCTGGATCCCGCCGGGTGACTACAAGCTGACCTCCTCGCTGAACGGCGTCCAGAACGTCACCCTCCAGGGCGCCGGCAGCTGGCACTCCGTGGTGCACACCTCGCGGTTCATCGACCAGCCCAGCTCCTCCGGCAACGTCCACATCAAGGACTTCGCGGTCATCGGCGAGGTCACCGAGCGCGTCGACTCCAACCCCGACAACTTCGTCAACGGCTCGCTCGGCCCCGGCTCCAGCGTGTCCGGCATGTGGCTACAGCACCTGAAGGTCGGTCTGTGGCTGATGGGCAACAACGACAACCTGGTGGTCGAGAACAGCCGCTTCCTGGACATGACGGCCGACGGTCTCAACCTCAACGGCAGCGCGAAGAACGTACGCGTGCGGAACAACTTCCTGCGCAACCAGGGCGACGACGCGCTCGCCATGTGGTCGCTGAACTCGCCGGACACCAACAGCAGCTTCGAGAGCAACACCATCTCGCAGCCGAACCTCGCCAATGGCATCGCCATCTACGGCGGTACGGACATCACGGTCAAGAACAACCTGATCTCCGACACCAACGCCCTGGGCAGCGGTATCGCCATCTCCAACCAGAAGTTCATGGACCCGTTCCACCCGCTGGCCGGCACGATCACGGTCGACGGCAACACGCTGGTGCGCGCGGGCGCCATGAACCCCAACTGGAACCATCCGATGGGCGCCCTGCGCGTCGACTCCTACGACAGCGCGATCGAGGCCACCGTCAACATCACCAACACGACCATCACCGACAGCCCGTACAGCGCCTTCGAGTTCGTGTCCGGTGGCGGCAGGGGCTACGCGGTCAAGAACGTCAATGTGTCCGGCGCGACCGTGACCAACCCAGGGACGGTCGTCGTCCAGGCCGAGGCGCAGGGGGCGGCGAAGTTCAGCGATGTCACGGCCGCCGGCGTCGGCGCGGCAGGCGTCTACAACTGCCCGTACCCGTCCGGCTCCGGCACCTTCAACCTCACCGACGGCGGCGGCAACTCCGGCTGGAGCAGCACCTGGTCGGACTGCTCCAGCTGGCCCCGGCCCGGCCAGGGCAACCCGGATCCCGAACCGGGCCGCAACCTCGCCAAGGGCCGTCCGGCCACCGCGACCGGCTCCCAAGACGTCTACACCCCCGGCAAGGCGGTCGACGGCGACGCGAACACCTACTGGGAGTCGACCAACAACGCCTTTCCGCAGGCCCTGACCGTGGACCTCGGCTCCAGCCAGGCGGTCCGCCGGCTGGTGCTGAAGCTGCCGCCCTCGTCGGCGTGGGGCGCCCGTACCCAGACCCTGTCCGTGCTGGGCAGCGCCGACGGCTCCGCGTACTCGACGGTGGTGGGTTCGCAGGGCTACCGCTTCGACCCGGCGTCCGGCAACAAGGTCACCGTCGCCCTGCCCGACAGCACGAACGTGCGCTACCTGAGGCTCAACGTCACCGGCAACACCGGCTGGCCGGCGGCCCAGTTCGCTGAGGTGGAGGCGTACCTGACGTCCTGACCGGTGGTCCCGCGCTCCGCCTGCGTCCGGATCCCCATGGCCGGGTAACGGCGGAGCCTTCCTCCCCCGGCCGACCGGGTGTGACCGCGCGATGACCGCTTGCTGACCTGTGGGGAGCAGTCTGGGCGCATGGATGAGATGCATTCTGCGTCGGTCGAACAGGAACTCGCCGAGCCGTATCTGCGGGCGGTGCTGGACACCGCGGGGCTCGCGGTGGAGTACGTCCGGGCGGAGGGGAACACGCTCCACCGGCGGGACGAGGACGGTGGCCTGCTGCCGGTGGTGGATTTCGCCGGGGGCTACGGCTCCGTGCTGCTGGGCCACAACCGGCCGGAGATCGTGCGGTGCGCCCAGGAGTTGCTGGCCGCGGACACTCCGGTACACGCCCAGTTCTCCCGCCACCCCTACGCCAACCGCCTCGCGGGCGAGCTCAACCGCATCATCCGGCGTGAGCTGGACACCACCGAGCCGTACTTCGCCATCTTCGCCAACACCGGCGCGGAGGCGGTCGAGGCGGCGATCAAACACGCCGAGATGGACCGCGGTATGCGGCTCGCCGCCGTCCTGGACGAGGTCGCCGCACACGTGGAACAGACCCGCGAGGCGCTCGCCGCCGGCACCGCCACCCTCGACCACGCCACGTTCGCCCGCCCGGGGCTGACCGCTCCGGCGCCGGGCGAGGACGGCTTCGAGGCGCTGGCGGCACAGATCAGGGCCCGGATGGAGGAGCACCGGGCCGCCCCACCGCTGTTCCTGGCGCTGGAAGGGGGCTTCCACGGAAAGCTGGGCGCCAGTGTCCAGCTGACCCACAACCACGGCTACCGCCTTCCCTTCAAGGGTCTGGGGGCACAGGCGCGTTTCGTCCCCCGCGACCAGCCGGAAGCCCTCAAGGCCATCCATGCCGAAGAGCGCCGAAGCCTGCTGGACGCGGTGGTGGTGAACGGGCGGGTGGAGATCGTCGAGCGTGAGGTGCCGGTGTTCTGCGCCTTCCTGCTGGAGCCCATCCAGGGTGAGGGCGGTATCCATGTGCTCTCCGCGGAATTCGCCGCCGAGATCCAGCGGTTCTGCGCCGAGATCGACTGCCCGGTGGTGATCGATGAGATCCAGAGCGGCATGGGCCGCACCGGCGCCCTGCTGGCCAGTTCACACCTCGGGCTGCGCGGCGACTACTACACCCTGGCCAAGACCCTGGGCGGCGGCATCGCCAAAACCTCGGTGATGCTGGTGCGCCAGGCCCGCTACCGCCAGGAGTTCGAGATCGTACACAGCTCGACCTTCGCCAAGGACAGCTTCTCCTGCCATATCGCGCTGAAGGTCCTGGAACTGCTGGAGGAGGACGGCGGACGGGCCTACCGCCAGGCCGTCGAACGCGGTGACGCCCTGCGTACCATGCTGGAGTCCGTCCGCGCCGACTTCCCCGACGTGGTCAAGGAGGTCCGGGGCAAGGGCCTGATGCTCGGCATGGAGTTCCACGACCGGTCCGCCTCCCCCAGCCCCGTCATCAAGGACGCCGCCGACAGCGGGCTCTTCGGCTACTTCCTCGCCGGACACCTGCTCCACCGCCACCATGTGCGCACCTTCCCCACCGCCAGCGCGGTGAACACCCTCCGCTTCGAACCCTCCCTCCTCGTCACCGACGCCGAGATCGCCCAGCTCGAAAGGGGGCTGCGCGATGTCTGCGGCATTCTCCAGGAACACGCCGGAGACCGGCTGTGCCCGGCGAGGACATGAGGATGACGGTCGTCGTCAACGGTGTTCCGCATCGGCTGACGGGTGACTCCGACGCACCGCTGGTGGACGTCCTGAGGGGCCAGGTGGGTCTGGACACCACCCGGCGGGGCTGTGAGACGGAGAGTTGCGGCGACTGCACGGTGCTACTGAACGGCCGTGCCACACGTGCCTGTGCCACGCCGGTGGGGCAGAGCGACGGGGGCCGGATCACCACGGCGGAAGGACTGGCCGCCCCGGGCCGGATGTCGCCCGCCCAGTTGGCCTTTCTCGACGAGTCCATCTTCGCCTGCCCGTCCTGCGCACCGCTCAGGGCGATGTCCGCGGTGATGCTGATGGCCTCCGGAGAGGCCGATTCGCCCGAGCGCATCGCCGCGTGGCGGGAGGACCACCGCTGCCGCTGCGGCGAACGGTAAGAGCCCTCGGACATGTCTCGCGCCAGGCCATTCACCGACGGGTAACGGCCGGGGCGGCGGAACCTGGTTACCGGACCATGGCCTTCCCGAGGCCGGCACCGCCCGATATCCCCTTACCCTCCCCTTTCAGCAGGCTCTGGGCATGATAAAGCCCTCGTAAAGAGCCGCGAAAATTCGCTATCGGATCAAAAGGAGAATCACGTGGCCGACTCCACGAACGCCTACCTCGAAGTGCTCGAAGCGCTCGAAGGCATCGCCCCGGCCCTGCAGAGCAACGCGGCCGAGGCGGAAAGGGCGCGCTGGATCCCGGAGGAGAACATCGAACTGCTGGCGAAGACGGGGCTGTTCCGCGTCGCGGTTCCGGAGCGGTTCGGTGGCCTGGACCTCCCCGTGGCCGAACAGGCCGCGCTCCTGTCGGAGATCGCCCGCAGCTGTGGGTCGACCAGCTGGGTGTCCATGGTGTGGCTGTCCAGCGCCTGGATCGCGAGCCTCTATCAGGACCGGGCCCAGGAGGAGGTGTTCGCGAACGGCTCCGTGCGGATCTCCGGCGGATTCACCCCGTCCGGAACCCTCGTCCCCACCGAGGGCGGCTACATCCTGAACGGGACATGGCGATTCAACACCGGGGTGCGCGGCGCGGACTGGAACATCTGCGCGGCGATGGTCGAACGGCCCGACGGCACCCATGAGGAGCTCTTCGCGCTGGTGCCGATCGACGACGTGCGGGTGGGTGACGACTGGGACGTCTTCGGTGTCGCCGGCACCGGCAGCGCGACCTCCACGGTCACCGATGCCTTCGTGCCCGAGCACCGCGTCGTGGACGTATCGGTGTACGACGCGTCCACCCGCGGCCGGTGGAACGCCGACATCAACGGCCGTAACTACAACCTGACCAGCTACATCCTCGCGACCTGCGCCCCCGTCTACATCGGCCTGGCCAAGAGCGCCCTGGAACTCTTCCTGGGCCGCCTCCCCGGCAAGGGCATCACCTACACCAACTGGGCCGAGCAGCGGGAGCACCCGTACACCCAGGTGCAGGTGGCCGTCGCAGCCAACAAGATCGCCGCGTGTGAGGCGCTGGAGCAGCGGTGGCTGCGGACCATCCAGGAGCGTGAGGACGCCGGGGTGAAGCTGACGGTCGAGGAGAAGGCCGAGATCCGCGGTCAGGTCGGCTATGTGGTGCAGACCACGAAGGAGGCCGTGGAGACCCTGTACAACATCAGCTCCGCGTCGACCATTCTGCGCAGCGTTCCCTTCCAGCGCGTCTACCGCGACATCACGGCCCTCTCCCTGCACGGGCTGCTGACACCGGTCAGCTCGCTGGAGGCACATGGGCGCGTTCTCGTCGGTCTGGAGCCCGGAACGGACTACATCTGATCGGACGACAGCACTCCCCAGGAGCCGGCGGGCATCCCGCCGGCTCTTCTCTTTCCGCGGAATTACCGGTTGTTACCCGCCCGGGACGAAGCGATGAGCGCCCGAAGACCGGACGATTACCGGAGTGAGGAAATCAGGGCCGCCGCCGGTGCTCGGTTCCTCCATACTGATCCCGAGTCGGCAAGACGGCTCGGGGGCGATTCGGCCTCACGGGGGTGGCTTGAAGAAACACGCGTGGTTGCGCGCGCGGCTAATTCATCCATCGCGTCCGACGTATCAAAGCCGGGCGCTGGGGGGTTCACCGCCATCGGTGCCGTGTGAATCCGAAGCCTTCCCCACCCTGCCCTGGGCCTTTCGCGGACCGCGTATGTCCCGGCATTGATCTGCCAAGCCTCCGCGTCTTTCTCCGGGGCACCGTCTTCGACTCACCACACACGCACGTAGCAGAGGAAAGTCATGTCTCATCACAGTCACACCCCCGCGGAGCCCACCCGCCGTCCGCTCAGCAGGCGCGGACTGATCAAGGCAGTTGGTGCCACCGCCGTCGGAGCGTCCATCAGCACGATGGCGTCCGGCCGGGCGAGTGCGGCGGGGGCCACGGCGGCGGACGCCATCGTCATCGGGGCGGGCTACGCCGGCGGTACGGTGGCCCGCGAGTTGGCGGCACGCGGGCTGAAACCCGTGGTGCTGGAGGCCCGCGACCGCGTCGGCGGCCGAATATTCACCGCCACGTTCGGCGGGGAGCAGGTGGAGCTGGGCGGCGCCTGGCTGGGCCCGCAGCAGGAACTCGTCCACGCCGAGCTGAAGCGGTACGGCATCGGGACGTATCTCGACACGGTGGCCGAGCAGGTGGTGCTGCCCGGGCCCAGCGGTCTGCGGACCGTGTCACCGGAGCAGGCCGCGACCGTGGTCGAGCCGCTGTGGAACAGCTTCTACGAGGGGTCGGAGAAGTACTTCGAGCGTCCGCACGACCCGCTGTACCGCAAGGATCTACTCGCCTCGGTCGACCCGCTCTCCCTACAGGACCGCCTCGGCAAGTTATCGCTGGCACCCGAGGAGCTGGCGACCCTGAGCGGGGAGACCTCGGTCTACTCGGGCGGAAAGAGCACCCTCGGCTCACTGACCGGGATGGCGCAGTGGATCCAGCTCTCCGGCGGGTCCTACGGCACCTACACCACCACCATGACCCTGCGGCCGGTCGGTGGGATGGGCGCGCTGCTGACCGCGATGCTGAACGAGTCCAAGGCGGACGTCCGGCTCAGCACACCGGTCACCAAGATCACCGAAGCCAAGGGGGTGGTGACGGTCGAGACCTCGAACGGGCAGACGTTCACCTCCCCGGTGGTGGTCGTCGCCACCCCCACGAACACGTGGCGGTCCATCACCTTCAGCCCCGGACTGCCCACCGCCCACGCCCAGGCGGCCTCCCAGGGGATCGGGGTGCCACTCGCCACCAAGGTGTGGATACAGCTCCGCGGCCAGGTGCCGGCCGTTCAGGGGCAGGCGGCCGAGGGTTCGGCGCTCCCCATGCTGATCCCGCAGCAGCAGACGTCCAAGGGCCGGATCATGGTCGGCTTCGCGGGGCCGTCCCTGGACGTGAGCAATCGGACGAAGGTGCTCGAGGCGGTGCGCGCCTACATCCCCGGCGCCGAGCTCCTCGACTACCGCGTGATGGAGTGGGGCAAAACCCCATACATCAACGGTGGCTGGGGTCTGCGCAAGCCCAATCAGCTCCTCACGCTGTTCCCGGCCATCGAGCAGCCGCACGGCCGCATTCTCTTCGCGGGGGCGGACATCGCCCGCGGCTGGCACGGCGCGTTCATCGAAGGGGCCATCGAGTCCGGTCTCCGCGCGGCCGAGCAGGCGGCCGGTCTCATCTGAGGCTCCGCGCCCGTGATCCCCGGGGCCGGCTGATGGACTGGCCCAGGCCTCCCGCGTGACACCGGGGCAGACGCACCGCGGCGGTGGTTCCCGCCGGACACCGGTCCGGCGGGAGCCACCGCGTAACGGGGCCCGGCCGCCACCTCACCGCGGCCGGCCCGCGCCGACGTCAGGCGCTGGGCTTCTTCAGCACCTCGATCAGGCTGGAGAAGCTGTTGTCGGCGAAGCCGGCGTCCATGCCCTTGTGGAAGATCTCCGCGACGACGGCGGGCAGGGCGGTGCTGATGCCCGCGTCCTTGTGGGTGTGGAGGATGTGGTCGACGCTGGCGGCGCCCATCGCCAGCCGGTCCACGTCACCGGGGTACTCGCCCGAGTCGACGTGGCCCGCGTACAGCTCGAGGAAGTGCGGCATCATCTGCGTCATCATCGTCGCGTACGGCAGCAGTTCCTTGGCGGAGACTCCGTTGGCCTGCCCCAGCGCCACCATCTGGTAGAAGCTGAGCATCGTGGTCCAGAAGATGGTCATCTGGGCCTGGTAGTACATCGCGGCCAGACCCGGGTCCTCACCGCGGAAGTCGGCGCCGGTCAGGACCTTCAGGGTGCTCTCGTACTTGTCGAAGGCGTCCTTCGGGCCGCTGTAGTAGGTGGAGGACTCCGGCTTGCCGATCATGGGCGGGGGAACCTGCACACCGCCGGTGATGTGCACCGCCCCGTGCCGCTCCGCCCACTTGGCGGCCTCGCGGGCCCGCTCGGGGGTGTCCGAGCTCAGGTTGGCGATGACCTTCCCGGACAGGGCGTCCGGCGCCTGCTCAAGGACGGCGTAGACCGCGTCGTAGTCGGTGAGGCTGAGAACGATCAGCTCGTTGGCGGCGAGGGCCTCGCTCACGGTGGAGGCCAGGACGGCGCCCTTGGCGACCAGGGCCTCGGCCTTGGCGGGCGTCCGGTTCCACACCGTCACGGCGTGCCCCTGCTCCAGGAACGTGCTCACCATCGCCTGGCCCATCGGGCCCAGTCCGATCACGGTGACGGGCTGCTTGCTCATGGTTCTCCTCGGAATCTCTCGCGACTGGGCTGCCGCGCCCTGGCGGGGGAACACACGGCAGGGCACGGCGTGGATCGCCGTGTAGAACGAACGATCTATCCAGACCCTAGCAGAGCCTGGATCGATCGTTCTATCCGGTTGGAGCGATCGTTCTATCCAGTAGAGTGGGTGCATGTCTTCCACGTCGCAGCTCGCCGAGAACCCCGGGGCAAGCGGTACCGGCGACACCCGCGAGCGCATCGTCAGGTCCGCCTCGCGGCTGCTGCAGCGCCAGGGGTACGAGGGCACGGGCATCAAGCTGATCGCCCGTGCGGCGGGCGCCACGCTCGGCTCCGTCTACCACTTCTTCCCCGGCGGCAAGGAACAGCTGGCGGTCGCCGCCATCCAGCACGGCCAACAGGAGTTCACCGAGATGCTCCGCACCGGCCTGGGCCGTGAGGAGGACAGCGCCGCCCAGGCACTGGAGAACTGCAGTCGGCATCTCGCCGAGTCCCTGCGGAAATCCGACTGGGCCGACGGCTGCCCGGTCACCACGACGGCGCTGGAAACGCTCGGCCGCATCCCCGCCATAGAAGAGGCGTGCGTCCAGGCACTCGGCGAATGGCAGGACGTGATCGCGGACCGGCTCCAGCGTGCGGGCTTCGATGAGACCGAGGCCGACGCCCTCGCCTCGACCGTGCTCAGCACCCTGGAGGGCGCTGAGACGCTGAGTCAGGTGCATCGCAGCGAGGGGCCGCTGCTGCACGCGGGACGGCATCTGGCCGCGCTGGTCGAGAGCCGGCGCGGCGAACCGGCCGCCGGACAGTCGGAGCCGGTCAGCGGCTGACACCGGGGCGACCAATCCCGCATCCCCCGCCTGAGAGCGGAACATTACCGCGCCGTGTGCCTCCGATGACCGCTCGGAGTTAACTTCCCTGGGTCCTCTGGGGCCACCGTGTCGTCCGTGACGCGTGGCGCCCAGACGAGCGGTGATGAATTCAGAGGAGGCACCCCGCCATGGCGGACAAGAAGTGGCGAAGAGCCGTGGTGCTGGGCGGGAGCATGGCGGGGTTGCTGGTCTCCCGCGTTCTGTCCGAGGTCTATGACGAGGTCATCGTGGTGGACCGTGATGAGCTGGCCGATCTCCCCGGCCACCGGCGGGGCGTACCACAGGGACGCCATGTGCACGGACTGCTGGCCCGGGGGCAGCAGATCGCCGAGGAACTGTTCCCCGGCATCACGGCGGAGCTGGTGGCGTCCGGCGTCGTGACCGGCGACATGACCGGCAACGTCCGCTGGATCATGGACGGCGAGCCCATGGGCGACAGCCACTCCGGGCTGCTCACCGTCTCCGCCGACCGCCCCACCCTGGAACGGCACGTCCGGGCCCGGGTGCGGGCGCTGGCGAACGTCCGGTTCCAGGACCGGTGCGAGGCCACCGGCCTGCGGTTCTCCCCCGATGGGGGCCGGGTCACGGGCGTACGGACGGTGGATGGCGCCGGCCGGGGCACCACGGTCGACGCCGACATGGTGGTGGACACCATGGGGCGGGGCTCCCGGACGGGCAGATGGCTGACGGAGGCCGGCTGGTCCGGGGCGGAGGAGGAACGGACCAGGATCGGCCTCGTGTACACCACCCGCCCGTACCGCCTCGCGGCCGATCCCTCGCCCGGCGACTTCTCCCTGGACATCGTCGCGACGGCCGACAATCCGCGGGGCGGGATCTGCGCCCGTGTCGACGGCGACCGCCATCTGGTGACCGCGTACGGAATCCTCGGCGACGTACCGCCCACCGACCCGGAGGGCTTCCTCACCTTCCTCAAGTCGCTGCCCTCACCCGAGATCTATGAGGCGGTCACCGAGGGAGAGCCGCTCGACGATGCCGTCTCCCACCGGTTCCCCACCAGTCTGCGCCGCCGCTACGAGCGGCTGGAGGGCTTTCCGGCCGGGCTGCTGATCGCCGGGGACGCGGTGTGCAGCTTCAACCCCACGTACGGACAGGGGATGACGGTGGCGGCCCTGAGCGCGCTGGTGCTGCGCGCGCACATTGCCGGTGACGGTCTGCCGGACCCGCTCAGCTACTTCCGCGATCTCGCCCGCGACGCGGTGGACGAGGCGTGGCAGCAGGCGCTCGTCAATGACCTGGGCTTCCCCGGCGTCGAGGGCCCGAGGACCCCCGAAGTCCTGGAGGTCCAGGACTACATCGGCCGGCTGCTCACCGTGGCGCGGGAGAACAGCGAGGTCATGGCGGCGTACGCACGAGTCATCAGCCTCACCGAACCGTTCCGGACGCTGCGCGCACCCCAGGTGCGTCAGGCGCTGGACCTCTTCCCGCAGGTGCGGGCATGACACGGATCCCCGTCGAGGACCTGGTGTTCGACGTCGATGTGGCGGGCCCGGAGGACGGCGAGCCCGTACTGCTGCTGCACGGCTTTCCGCACAACCGCCTCTCGTGGAGCGAGGTGTCCCCGGTGCTGCACCCGGCCGGGCTGCGTACCATCGCCCCCGACCAGCGCGGCTACTCCCCCGACGCCCGCCCGGCGGAGACCGGGGCGTATGCGCTACGGGAGCTGGCCGGGGACGCGCTGGGGATCCTGAGCGCGCTGGACATCGAGTCGGCGCATGTGGTGGGCCACGACTGGGGTGCCGTGGTCGGCTGGTATCTGGCGGCCCGGACGCCGGAGCGGGTGCGCAGCCTCACCGCCGTGGCCTTCCCCCATCTCGACGCCTACCGGTACGCGCTGCGGGTGGACCCCGAACAGCGCGAGCACTCGGGATACATCGAGGCGCTCAGCGCCGAGAACACCGCGGCCGACTTCCTCGCCGACGGCGCGGCCCGACTGGAGGCGTGGTACCGACAGCCGGGAGCGGGTGTGCTCAGCGAGGAGCAGATCCGGCGGTACCTGAGAACCCACACCGCGCCGGGAACGCTCCGGGCGGCACTGCGGTGGTACGGGGCCGGTACTCTGCTGAGCGATGAGCCGCTGGGCCCGGTCACGGTGCCCACGACCTACGTCTGGAGCGAGCGCGACCCGGCGGTCGGTGCCTTCGCCTCGGAGCAGACCGCGCACCACGTCACGGGCGACTACCGCTCCGTACGGCTCGCGGGTGTGTCGCACTGGCAGCCCCAGCAGTTCCCGGAGACGGTGGCGGCGGAGATCCTGCGCCGGGTGGGGCGCGGCTGACCGTACGGCATGGCCGCGCCCGCGGACTCAGCCGGCCCACGCCCCCGCGGCCGCGGCCCGGCGGACGAAGTCGGTGAGGTCAACAGGGGCGCGGCCGAGCACCCGCTGGACGCCGTCGGACAGATGGGCGTCCTCGCCGTCCCGGAGCCATCCCCACAGCCGGGCCACGAACCGGGCGGCGTCCTCCGGTGTGCCGTCGGCCACGAGCCCCGCCACGTACTCCTCCTCGGACACCGGTACATAGCGGACCGGGCGGCCGCTCGCCTCGGCGATGGCGGCCACCGCCTCCGCGAGGGTCAGCGCACGTGGCCCGGACAGCTCGTAGGTACACCCCTCATCTCCCTCACGGGTGAGGACGGCGGCCGCGGTCTCGGCGATGTCCTCGGTGTCGATGAACGGCTCCAGGCCGTCCCCGGCCGGCAGCCTCACCTCTCCGGCGAGCACCGGTGCCCGCATCAAGTCGTCCTCGGCGAAACCCTGCATGAACCAGGTCGGCCGCAGAATCGTCCACGCACCGCCGGAGTCCCGCACCGCGTCCTCCGTGGCGAGCATGCCGGGGTCGCCAGAGTCCGCCCAACCTCGGGCCGAGAGCAGCACCAGCCGTTCGACGCCCTGGGCCACCGCGAACGGGGCGAAGGCCCGCATCCGCTCCGCCGCGTGCTCGTTCTGCGCGTCCACCAGGTATGCGGCGCCCGCACCGGAGACCGCCGTCTTCCAGGTGGACTCGTCGAACCAGTCGAACGGTACCGGGGTGGAGCGGGACAGCGCCCGCACCTCCTTGCCGCGCCGCCGGAGACGGTCCACCACATGCCGGCCGGTCTTGCCGGTGCCACCGATGACCAGGATGGGTCTGTGCCCGCCAGTGGATTCCATGGCGACGAGTGAATCAGACGGGGTCGAACCGCAGGTGCGCGAGCGGCGAGTTGAAGACAGCGGTGACCGTCAGGCGCCCGCGGCCGCCGCGTCCTCCTCCTTGCTCGCCGCGTCGCCGTGGGCCGTCGCCTCCCCGGCGGTGAAGGCGGCCGTGAAGGCCGCCTCCCCCAGTGCCTCCCGTGCCCGCGTGGAGATCCGCTCGACATCGCCGCGTTCGGCGCGGGGCAGCGGCGCGCCGGACCGGATCCGCGTCGCCGACGCCGTGCCCAGCAGCCGCGCCGCACGCTCGTGCCGCCCCGCGAGCGCATGCGCCCCGGCGAGCCCCTCCAGCGCGAGCGCCACGGCCCGCGCGTCGCCCGTGGCACGCGCGGCGGCCAGGCAGTCCAGGTGGAGGGAGAGCGCGGCGGCGGCGTCCCCGCGCTGCTCGGCGACGAAGCCGAGCTCGGCCAGCACCAGGGCGAGTCCGGTGTACGCGCCCCGGCGCTCGTTCCACTCGCGCCACGGCCGCAGGTGTTTCTCCGCGGTGTCCAGGCGTCCCTGACGCCGGGCGGCGAGGGCGAGACCCATCTCTGCGAACTGCTCCACCGGCCGATTGCCCTGCTCGGCCGCGAGCAGCCGGGCTCGTTCGTGGAGCTCGTCCGCCTCGGTGAACCGCTCCGACAGCAGGGCGATCCGGCCCAGCCCCGAGAGGGTGCGGGACACCTCCGACCACAGCTCCAGCGATTCGGCGATCCGCAGCCCCTGGCGGTGCAGCCGGGCCGCCTGCTCGTAGTCGGCGTTGACCTCGGCGAGCACGCTCAGCACCTCGGCCGCCTTCAACTGACCCCAGGCATCGCCCAGTTCACTGAAGTGCACATGGGCCTCCGTGGCGTTTCCGCGCAGCGCCTCCAGATCGCCGCGGGCCATGGCGAGGGCGGCCCGGGTGCCCAGCGCGGCGGCCACCCCCCAGGCGTCACGCAGCATGCGGAAGTCTGCGAGGGCCCGGTTGACCTGCTCCTCACCGGCGGCCAGGGCCCCGAGGCTCCACAGAGCGTGGGCCAGAAACCACTCCGCCCTGGCCCGGCCCTCTGTGAGCTCCGCGGCATCCCGGGGCTCAGTGGCGCGCGGAAGATCGACACTGCACTTGCCAAGCAGCAGACCGAGCCCGCTGTACCAGGTCCGCGCCTCGGCCCGTATGGACTCCGGTGCCGGGCCGTCGATGGCGAGCGCGGTCGCCATCGCGCGCAGAGCCTCGCCGAGTCGACCGCGCAGAAACCAGTACCAGGTCAGGGCGTTGGCCAGGCGCAGCGCCGGATGGGCCTGGCCGGTGCGACGGGCCTCTTCCAGGGCGCGCTGGAAATTGGCGGATTCCGCATCCAGGACGAGCAGCCAGCGACGTTGGTCGGAGCCGTGGAGACGCGGCCGTGCCCGCTCGGCGAGGGACACGTAGTGGTTCAGGTGGCAGGTGGCCAGTTGGCGCGCCTCGCCGGCGCGCTCCGTCTTCTCCTGCGCGTACGCCGCCACGGACTCCAGCAGGCGGTAGCGGGGCACGGGGGTTCCCTCGACCCGGATCACCAGGGAGCGGTCCACCAGCCGGGCCAGGAGGTCGAGCACCTGGTCTCTGGACACCCCGGAAACCGCGCAGAGCTCTTCGGCGGCCTGGAGGGTGCAGCCCTCGGCATGGACGGCCAGCCCGCGCAACAGCCCCTGTTCCTGGATGCTGAGCAGGCTCCAGCTCCAGTCGATCGTCGCCTGGAGGGTCTGCTGGCGGGGCGGGGCACCCCGATAGCCGCTGTTGAGCACCCTGAACCGGTCGTCGAGCCGGCTCAGCAGCTCCTCGGCGCCGAGCGCGCGGACGCGGGTGGCGGCGAGCTCCAGGGCCAGCGGGATGCCGTCCAGCCGGCGGCAGATCTCGGCGACAGCGGGGCCGGTGGCGGCGTCGAGGGTGAAGCCGGGGTCCACCGCGGTGGCCCGCGCGACGAACAGCTGGACGGCGCTCGAGCGCTCCCACGCCAAGGCTCCGGCGTCCGGCAGCGGTACTCCGAGGGGAGGCACTGGCCAGACCGTCTCGCCGGGCAGCCGCAGCGACTCCTGGCTGGTCGTCAGGATCTTCAGATGGGGGGCGGTGCGGAGGAGGAGGCCGACCAGTTCCGCCACCGCGTCGATCACATGCTCGCAGTTGTCCAGGACCAGCAGCAGCCGGCGGTTGGCGAGCGCACCGGACAGCCGGCGCGCGGAGTCGTCCCCGCCGTCCGCCACGAAGGCGCCGGAGCCGGACTCCTCGCGGATGCCGAGCACCGCCATCACATGCTCGGCGAGCGGCCCGATCCCGGTGGACCGCTCCGGGGATCCCGTCCCGGCCAGCTCCACCAGCCAGACACCGTCCTCGAATTCGGAGTCCAGCCCGTCCACCGTGGCGGTCGCGAGCCTGGTTTTGCCGACGCCGCCGGGGCCGGTCAGGGTGACCAGCCGGTGATCCGTCATCCGGATCAGCCGCCGCACGTCAGCGACCGCCGCCTCCCGCCCGATCAGGGGGTTCGCCCCGAGGGGAAGGTTGCTCCGCGGGCGGGGGCCGGGGGCGGCGCGGGGGGTGTCGGCGGTGTGCTGGAGCGTCGGATCCTGGCGGAGGATGGCCTGCTGGAGCGCGTCGATGGCGGGGCTGGGGGTCAGCCCCAGCTCCTCGTCGAGCCGACGGCGTAACTCCGCATAGCTGTCGAGCGCTTCTGAGGAGCGGCCCACCCGGTAGAGGGCGCGCATCTGCACCATCCGCATCCGCTCCCGGAGCGGATGGGCGGCCACCAGGGCGGTGAGTTCGCCGATGACCATGCTGTGCTCGCCCAGTTCGAGGCGGGCCTCGGCATGCTCCTCCACCGCCGTCAGCCGTTCCTCCTCCAGCCTGGCCACCGCGGCCTGGACGAAGGGCTCGTCCGCGAAGTCGGCGAATGCCGGTCCCCGCCACAGGGCCAGCGCGTCCATCAGGGTGGCGGCCTTCGACCGGGGGTCGTCGAGGGTGCGGGCGCGCTCCACCAGGGCCCGGAACCGGTCGGCGTCCACCGTCTCGCACGGCGCCCGCAGCGCGTATCCCCGGGAGTGGTGGACGATCAGCTCCCGCGCGCCGGGCTCCGCCTCCTCCAGCGCCCGGCGCAGCTGCGAGACCTTGGCCTGAAGGGATCCGGCGGGGTTCGCCGGAAGCGTCGAACCGCCCCACAGATCCTCGATCAGCCGGTTCACCGCGACCACCTGCCCGTTGTGGGCGAGCAGATCGGCCAGCAGGGCACGGACCTTCACCTCGGGTACCCTGACCGGTCTCCCCTCGGTGGCCCTGACCTCCAACGGGCCCAGCACCCCGAATCGCATTGATCCACAGTAACTCAGGGCAACCCGCGACGAGACGACAGTGAGGAGACGAGTTGGGAGCGCTCCCTTCGGGCCACGCAAGGCGTCCGAAGGAGACCCGAAGCGAAGCCGAAGCGGTCCCGAAGGCATATGCCGCACAGTAATGCCGAGTAGGCACCGAGGGGAGGGCGTAAGCGGATGGACACGCAGATGAGCGGCGGTGACCGACTGCGGCTGGTGATCCTGATCGGCAGCGTCCGGGACTGCCGGTTCGGTCTCCCCGCCGCCGAATGGCTCGCCTCGGTGTCCCGGCTCCGAAAGGGTTTTGACATCGATGTCATCGATCTGACCACCGCATGGCTCCCGGACATGATGTCCACCGCGCCCTCGGCGGGCAGACCGCAGGCGGTGCGGGACCTGGCCCCGTGGCTGGCGGCGGCGGACGCGTTCGTGATCGTCACCCCCGAGTACAAGCGGGGCTTCCCGGGCCCGTTGAAGAGCGTGATCGACTGGTACGACGAGGAGTGGCGGGCCAAGCCGGTCGCCTTCCTCTCCTACGGCGGGGCGTCGAGCGGCCTGTGTGCCGTCGCCCAGCTCCGCCAGGTCTTCGCCGAGGCCCACGCGGTCACGGTCTCCGAGACCGTCAGCTTCCACCAGTATCTGGCACGCCTGGAGGCCGGCAGTCTGCCGTTCGATGACGAGGCCGCCCGGGAAGCGGCCCGCCTCATGCTCGACCGGCTCGGCTGGTGGGCCCGCGCGCTGCGCCGCGCGCGCTCGCTGGAGCCCTATGCGCCGGGCGAACATCACCACTAGAACAGGATGGATCCCACTGGACCTCCGCCAACACGTCCGAAGCCCCCGGTGGACGGGTGGCCGTCGAGCGGCGGAGAAGACGTTCCGGGCCGGGCGCTCGAGGGAAGCGCCGCCGGACTCACACACCGACCACTGTTGGACCGGGCCGCCGGTGTCCCGATACGTGTTCTCGTCGAAACGTCACCTCGAGTGTGGGGAAATAAGGTGGAATTCAGGATTCTGGGCCCGCTGGAAGTGTTGTCCGCCGACCAGCACGTGGTATTGGGGGGCTTCAAACAGCGCGCGGTACTGGCGCTGCTGCTCCTGCGTGCGAACCGGGTGGTGGCCACCAGCGAGATGCTGAACGCGCTGTGGCCCGAGGAGGATCTCCCGGCCACCGCCCGGAAGATCGTGCAGAACGCCGTGTGGGGACTGCGCGCCATGCTGGCGGACCCCTTGGGGGGAGGCGGCCCGGCGGACGGGGACCGGCCGGCACTGCTCACCCAGGCCCCCGGTTATGTCCTGCACGTCGCGCCCGAGCGGCTCGACGTGCATCGCTTCGAACGCCAGGTCGCCGAGGGACGGTCCCGGCTGGCCGCCGGCGACGCCGAGAAAGCGGCGGGCCTGCTGCACGAGGCGCTCGACGAATGGCGCGGTCCGGCCCTGGCCGACCTCGCCGAACAGGGCGTGGAATGGCCGGAACTGACCGCCCTGCACCAGCAGCGGCTGGACGTCATGGAGGACCGCTTCGAGGCCGAACTGGCATGCGGCCGACACCAGGCCATCCTGGGGGAGCTGGTATCGCTGGCCGCCGCGGAGCCCTTACGGGAGCGGCTGTGCGGCCAGCTGATGCTCGCCCTGTACCGCTGCGGTCGCCAGGCGGAGGCGCTGGGGGTGTTCAGCAGCGTGCGCCGGGCACTGGTCGACGAGTACGGGCTCGAGCCCTCCCGCGACCTCCAGCTCCTCCAGCAGAACATCCTCACCCACGACCCCACGCTGGTGCCGCCCGTGACACCGCCGCCGGTGACATCGTCGACGACGGCACCCGTGGCCGCACGGCCGCCGCACACCGAGCCGCCCCACACCCCCGAGCCACGGCATCCCGAGCCGTCGCGCACCGATCCTCGTTACTCCGCCGAGACCACGCATGCCGGGACGCCGCACCCGGTGGATATACGGCCTGCCGGGGCACCGCACCTCATGGAGACACCGCCGCTCGGAGCGTCGTGCCCCGTGGAGACGGCCGCCCCGGAAAACCCCCACCCGGTCGGGACACCCGCGCTCGAGGTCCCGCCCCTCATGAGGAGACCGCCGGTCGGAATCGCGCACGAGCGGGCACCGAGCGCCGTCCGGACACCGCCCCGCGCCGAGGCCGTGCGCCCGGAGCGCCGCCTGTCCAGACGGGTGGCCGCCCCAACGGCGCCCGGCGGCCGCACCGCCTCCGGGGGGCCGGTGTCCGAGCGGCGTCAGGTCAGCGTGCTGCTGACCCGCACCGTATGCGCCGGCGAGGACGAAGCGCTCGCCGGTGAACCGGGCGGCCTGTCACTGCGCGACATGGTCCACGCGATCGCAGAGAGCGTCGAGGAGCTCGGCGGCGCGGTCATAGGCTCCCTCGGTCACGACTCCCTGGCGCTGTTCGGGCTCACGGCGGACCGGCCCGCCGCGTCGCTGGACGCGGTGACGGCGGCGCTGACTCTGCGCGACCGGTTCTCCGAGCTGCCCGGCGCCTCCTTCCGGGCGGCGGTGGTGGCGGGCGAGGCGCTGGTCCGTCATGACCCCCACGACCCCACCGCCCCGGTCACGGTGGTCGGCCAACTGCTCGACGAGGCGCAGTCGCTGCTGGCCTCGACACCGTGGGGCGAGGTGTACGTGGGCGGCGACGCGGCGCGGGTCACCGGCGTCGGGCTCCGGCACCGGCCGGTGCCGACCCGTCCGGAAGGGGTCGCCGATGTGCGGCAGGTGCGAGCGGTGGACGGTGGACGGCCGGGCGGCGAGGGCCTTCCCACCGAGCACGAGCCCGAACTGAGCATCGTCTCCAGCCTGCTGGACCGCACCCGGTGCCAGGGAACGCCGCACCTGGTGACGATCCTGGGCGAGCGCGGGGTCGGTAAGAGCCGCTTCCTGGCCGAGTTCGAGCGCCGGGCCAACCGGCAGCCTGACTCGACGTGGATCATGCGGCTGAACGTCTCGGAGTATGAGTCGGACGTCTTGCGGCTGGCGCGGGACACCCTGGCCACCCGCTTCGGGCTGCCGCCCAGCGGCAGCGCTGACGGCCGATTCGCCGAAGCCGTACGGGCGATCACCGGGCCGGGCGCGACCGCCGAACGACTCCAGCGGAGCCTCAACCCCCTCATGGGGCCCGCGCCGCACATCCGCAGCGGCGAGGAACTCATCGAGAGCTGGGTGGAGTTGCTGGTGCTGGTCGCGCGGGAGGAGCCGGTGGTGCTCTGCCTGGACGACGTCCACCAAGCCGATGAACAGCTACTGGACGTCATCGAGGAGCTGGTCTTCACCGCCCAGGACGTCCCGCTGTTCGTGGTGGCCTGCGGTGAGCCGGAACTGCTGGAGCGACGGCCGTTCTGGGGCAGCGGTCAGCGCCACGCCGGCACCCTGACGCTGGACCGGCCGTCGCGGCTGGGACGGAGGCCGTCCCGTCTCCCGGGGCGACCCCTGCTGCGGCGTGCCCATGGCTGGGCACACTCCGGTCATCAACCGTTCGCGCCGAGTGATCGCCGCGTGATGACCGGCGATTGGAACGCTTGAGTACGGGATCTGTTTCGCTGGATCCCATGGCTGACAACGTTTCCCGCATCATCTCCCCTGCCTCCGCCTCCCCCGACGCCATTCCCCCTCTGGCCGCGCTCGTGGGCCGGGAGTTCGTCGAGGCCCTGGGAGCGGGGCTGCGCCGGGCGAGAGCCGGGCATCCGGGCGGGACGCACACCGCGTCCCGCCCGTACCACCGCATCGCCCCCGAACCGCCGGACGCCGCTCCGGGGGAGCCCGAGCCGGGGGCCACTCGCCCCACACCCGCTCACACCGGGACCGGGGCGGTCGTCCCGCGGCGTGAGCCGACCCCGGAACACCTGGCGGCCCTGGCCGTGACGCTGCTCGGCGAACACGCCGCCGCGATCCTCCGGGACTTCGAGACCGCTCTGCCGCTGGTGATGAGGCAGCGGGCGGGGGCGGGGCGGGTGTCCAGGCTCTGGCTGGTCGGCTGGGCGGGTGCCGCGCTGCGTGCCGCCCTGCGCCGTGGCGCCGGGGCCCGGACCACCGCCCGGCCGCCCGCCGCCGACCAGCAGGTGATCGCGGCCGCCCTGCTGCTGGAATGCGCGGCCGCCGCGCTGCCCGCGGGCCATCCGGCCGCCTCCGAGGCGGTACGGATCCTGGCACGGGCGATCCGTACGCTCCCCGCCGGCCCGGTGGCACCTCCCGGCTCCACCGGCTGAGCGCCGACGTGGCGGACGGGGCGTGGCCGACGCGACGTGGCGAACGCGGGTGGGGGACGTCTGGGTTGGGCTAGACGACGTCCGCGTTTCCGCCGGGCGCCAGGAGGGACCTCAGCAGCTCTTCCAGGGGGTCTGCGGCGGCCTGGGTGAGGCTGATGGTCATGGCGTGCGACCTGCCGCCCGCCCAGTCGGGGCGGCGTTCGAGCAGCGCGGTGTGGGCGCCGACGACGTTCAACAGGGGCACTCCGTGGCAGCCTTCGATGAGGTGCTCGACCGTCTCCAGCAGGAGGTCATCAGCCCGGTGCACATCGTCCCAGATGAGCACCAGGGGCTGTTCGAGCGCGGCCCGGCCGAGGAAGCTCCGCCAGGCGGAGAGGGCGGCGCGGAGGCCCGGCCCTCCGTGGAGCGGCGGTTCGGCGGCGATCAGGGGCCGAAGCAGCGACAGCATCGTCTCGGCGACCTCCTCGCTCTCCGCGACCCGCATGATGGTCGCGCGGGCCTTGGCGAACGCCGCATCGGCGGTGTCCTGGCCGGTGATACCGCAGTAGGCGGCGAAGACACCGGCCGCCATGGACCGTGCGTCGGCCCCGCCCGGATCCGGCGGAAGGTCACAGCTCAGGACGCGTACGTCCGTCGACTCGGTGGCGAGCCCGCGCCGGAATTCCCGCAGCAGCCGGGTCTTGCCGAGCAGGTGCTCACCCAGAACCGTGATCACATGTGGGATGGAGCGCTGCCGGGTGCGGCGCCACACGCCGTGCATCAGGTGCAGTTCACACTCGCCGTCGGAGGTCCCGATCGCGTCGGCGTTCCAGCCCCCGGGGTTCTCCGCCTCCCCGTCGGGGATCGCCATCGCGTCCGCGCTCCAGCCCCTGGGGTTCTCCGCGCCCCCGCCGACCGTGCCCTCCCGCCAGGCCGAGGGAGAGGCGGAGACCCGCTGATAGGTGTGGCCCCGCGCGGTCAGCCGCCGGGTCTCATCGCATACGTGCACCTCGCCCAGCGGCGTCCGGTCCAGCAAGGTCCGGCAGGTGTCGACCACATCGCCGCCGACCCACGGCCGGACGGTCCCGCTGACGGGCCAGCGGCAGATGACGGCTTCTCCCGTGGTGACGGCGGCATGCACGGCGAGACCGGCGGCCACCGGCGCGGACGCGGCGAGCGGGTCCGCCGGAGCGCTGAGGCGGTCGCGTACGGCGGTGGCCGCGAGCACCGCGCGCTCCGCGCTGTCGGGCTCGCCCGGGCGCGGATCGAAGAGGCTCAGCTGGACGGAGCCGATGGAGGTCGTGGCCAGGCCGCCGTATCGCTCGACCGTCTCGCAGGCCATCGTGGACACCGCCTCCAGCACCCGGTCGACGTCGTCAGCGGGCAGCGTCTCGACGAACTCCGCTCCGAGCGAGAAGCGCAGCAGCAGGACACTGGCCGGCCGCCGGCCGGCCGGTGAGTCCTCGGCCGCCACGGCGAGGGTGAGCTCCGGCACGTCGGGCGGGGCCGCGGCCGCCCGCTCCCAGGTCGCCGTCGGCGGATCCTCACCTCCGATGACCATGGTGCCGGAACCGCCGGTCACGGTGGCCGTTTCCCGCTGGGCGGTCACCTCGGCGAGCAGGTCCAGCGCCGGATCATGGGTGAGGATCGACTGCCGGAGCAGTTGCATCTCGCGGCCCGGCTCCAGTCCGAGCCCGTCGACGAGGGCGGTCCGGACCCGGCGGTAGACGCCGAGCGCGTCGGCCTGCCGGCCGCATCGATAGAGGGCGAGCATCAGCTGTTGGGCGGCCCGCTCCCGCAGCGGCTCGTCCTGGACGAACGCTTCCAGTTCCCGAAGGATCGCATGGTGTCCACCGCTGGCGAGTTCGGCCTCGAAGCGGTCCTCCATGACGTCGAGCCTTCTTTCCTGGATGGCGGTGAGTTCGGGCCACGCCATACCGTCCTCCACCAGATCCGCGAGGACCGGACCGCGCCACAGCGACAGGGCTTCGCTCAGCACCCGGCCGGCGGTGAACGGATCTCCGACCGCCAGCGCTGCCCGCCCCCGGTCCACTTGCTGCTGGAAGACAAGCAGATCGACCTGTTCGCCACGGACCCGCACCATGTAGCCGGGAGCCCGGGTCACCAGTTCCGGAGTGCCTCCGGAATCCGGCAAGTGGGCCAGTGCGCGACGCAGTCGCCAGACCGCGTTCTGGAGGATCTTGCGCGCCGTGGTGGGGGGTTGGTCGGTCGGCCACAACGCCTCGACCAATCGGCTGGTGGGTACCACACGGTTCGCATGAAGCAGAAGGAACGCGAGGGCGGCCCGTTGCCGAGTGCCGCCGAGGTCGATCGGGCCACGAGCGACTTCGGCCTCCAATGGGCCTAAAAGGCGAAATATCATGCATCCCCACGCTCTATACCCGCACGCTATAAATATGAGAACTCCAGTGTCCAAGACCGTTGGCACAGGCCGACGGGAATGCGCCGAAGGCAACGGCCGAGCAGGGGAGAGTCGCCCCGGTCAACAGACCGGCCACGTACGAGCCTTTTGCCCTAGATGCCCGGCCGACTCCGGACGGGCGGCCGACTCGCCCATCTCGCCCATGCGCCCAGAGTGCGCCCGGCGGGTCAAATCTCGGTCATCGTGCAGTCATATACCCACCGTGCGGCCGGGAGGGAGCGGCGTTACCCGACCGTGGAGTCCCGCCGGGAATCCACCGGTACGTTGAGGAATCCGGCCCCTTGTCCCGCACCAGAATAGGCCGGGATTGCCCCAATAAATTCGGAGAGGGTGGCATGAATTCCGCGTCCGCTGAACTCGACCCCACAGCTTCGCACTCCAGGCCGCAACCGGTGGGCCCCGGCCGACTGCGGGAAGTGATGTCCCGCTTCGCGACCGGGGTCACCGTGATCACGGTGGGCCGGGAACATCTGCACGCCATGACGGCCAACGCCTTCAGCTCCGTGTCGCTCGATCCGCCGTCGGTGCTGTGCAGTGTGGGACACGGTGCGGTGATGCACCAGGCGCTCACCTCCGCCGGCCGATTCGCGGTCAACATTCTCGGCGCCGAACAGGAGGATGTGGCCCGGCACTTCGCCGACAAGAACCGGACCCTGGGCGCCGCGCAGTTCGACGGAGTCGCGTGGCGGCCGGGCGAGCACACCGGGGCCCCACTGCTGGCGGGCTCGCTGGCCTGGATGGAGTGCGAGCTGACCGCCGCGCACTCCTTCGGCGATCACACGATTTTCATCGGTACGGTTCTGGAGGCCGCCCGCGACGTCGAGGGCCATGGCCTGCTGTTCGTCAACGGCCGGTTCGGCCGCGCGGCCGCCTAGGGTCTGCCGTCAAAGGGTGCGGGCGCCGGGAGCAGGGCGCCCCCCTTTGACGGCAGGCCCCAGCGGCGGCCCACCGCGGCGGGCGGCGAGCGGCGACAGGGGAACGGCGTGCCGGATACCGGCCGATTCCCGGTCATGAACCGCCCGTTCCCGCGCGCCCCTCCCTGTCGGCCGTCTCGGCGCACAAGAGAAACCCCCTTGGTCTCCCAAGGGGGTTTCTCTTGTTCCTTGTGTTCCTCATATGGCGCGGGACCGCTTCCAGGTCACGTGGGAGCGGCCCCGCGCCGGCTATTCGGCGACCAGGCCCGTGGAGGCCACCGGCCGGTCGATGGCCATCAGCCAGCGGCCGTCCTCGAGCCGGCGCAGCACATCGGTGCAGTTGCCCTCGAGCAACACCGGCTCCCCGTCCGGGTCGGTGGTCTCGATGCTGTACTCGACACCGATCAGCGCCACATCACCCGCGACATACGAATGGGTGACCTTCGCCTTCAGACTGGGCTTGTTGGCCAGGAATTCCTTGAAGAACTTCAGCCGCGCCGCTCCGGTGAGGGGCTCACCGGAGAAGTTCGAAATGGAGTCCTCCAGGTACAGACGGTTGAACAGCTCCCCGTCAGCGGAGTTGAAGACCTGGATGAAAATCTCGTTCTGCGTTTCGGTGTCACTGGTCAGATCGGGGTTCTCGGGATCGAACGCGACGGTGAAGGCCATGATGAACCGGCCCGCCTCTCTGTGATGGGCTGGATGGGTGTGGGGTACCGGCCGGGCCGTGGCAGCGGCTTCGGCGCCGGATCGGAGGGGAACTCGGCCCAGAAGTCTCAGGCGGCCTGGCCGTACGGGTCGTCGACGGCGTACCGCCACACGCCGTCCTCGCACAGCCGGAGCACATCGACGCCGATGCCCGAGAGGCGCTCCGGCCGACCCTCGTCGTCGACGGTGTCAATCACCCAGTCGACGATCGCGAGGGCGGTGTCGCCGGTCACGAAGGTCTGGCGGGGAGTGGCGGTCATCTTGGCGCCCCGTGCGAGGAATTCCCGCTGGTAGTCCCTGCGGGCCTGGCCGGTCAGCGGTTTGCCCGGCTCCCAGACGACGACGGCCTCCTCGGTGTAGAAACCGTCGACGGCTTCGAAGTCCCCGGAGTTGAAAGCCTCGACGTAAAGAGAAGTGTGCTTTTCCACGATATCGGTGGACTGCGACATGGCGCGAATCGACCTGCCTTTCCCTGAGGCTCGATTGGTGTGTGCGGTGTTCCGGAGGATATGCCGCCGAGTTCAGGGCCCAGCCATCACCGGGTAATGCCTCGCTCTCGGCCCTCTTCAGTCTCGCTCATTACCTGGTCGAGGCCGGGCGCTGAGATACGGGAGAACGTCCTTTCTTACGCTTCCGGAGCAGTTTTCTTTAAGCCTCAATGCTTTTGGTTGTCGGTTATATCGGCCGGAAAGGGCAGTCGAGCGCGATGACGAATCAGCACCCCTTTGAGCACCCCGTGGCACATGACGCACCCGATGGGGCCATCGCGGTCATCGGCCTGTCGTGTCGCCTTCCGGGAGCCCCGAGCCCGGGGGCCTTCTGGGATCTGCTCCGCAGCGGAACGGACGCCATCACCGAGGTGCCCGAGGGACGCTGGGAGTCCGCGACCGGTGCCGCCGCGCCCGAGGACACCGTGCCGGGGATGCGCCGGGGCGGCTTCCTGCACCGGGTGGACACCTTCGACGCCGCCTTCTTCGGCATCTCACCGCGCGAGGCCGCCACCATGGACCCGCAGCAGCGGCTGGTGCTGGAGCTGGCCTGGGAGGCGCTCGAGGACGCGGGCATCGTCCCGGCCGCGCTGCGCGACAGCCGCACCGCCGTCTTCGTCGGCACCCTGCGCGACGACTACGCGGCCCTGCTCTACCAGCACGGGGTGGAGGCGATCACCCAGCACACCATGGCCGGTGTCAACCGGGGCGTCATCGCCAACCGCGTCTCCTATCACCTGGGACTGCGGGGCCCCAGCCTGACCGTCGACTCGGCCCAGTCGTCGTCGCTGGTCGCCGTCCACCTGGCCTGCGAGTCGCTGCGCGGTGGTGAGTCGGAGGCGGCCATCGTGGCGGGGGTCAACCTCAACATCCTCGCCGAGGGTGCGGTCACCGAGGAGCGGTTCGGCGGGCTGTCCCCGGACGGCACCTCCTACACCTTCGACGCCCGCGCCAATGGATTCGTACGGGGCGAGGGCGGCGGAGCCGTCATCCTCAAGCCGCTCTCCCGCGCGGTCCGCGACGGCGACCGCGTGTACGGGGTCATCGTGGGCAGCGCGGTCAACAATGACGGGGCGACGCCGGGCCTCACCGTCCCCGGCCGCGACTCCCAGGAGCAGGTGCTCCGCGAGGCGTACGAGAGGGCGGGAGTGGACCCCGGGGCGGTGCAGTACGTGGAGCTGCACGGCACCGGCACACCCGTCGGCGACCCGATCGAGGCCGCGGCCCTCGGCACGGTGCTCGGCGCGGGGCGGGCCGGGGGCGGGCCGCTGCGGGTCGGCTCGGCGAAGACCAACGTCGGCCATCTCGAAGGCGCCGCGGGCATCGTGGGCCTGCTCAAGACCCTGCTGGCGCTCAGCCATCGCGCACTCCCCCCGAGCCTCAACTTCCGAAGCCCCAACCCGGCGATCGACCTCGCCGGGCTCGGGCTGGAGGTGCAGCGCGAGCTGACCGGCTGGCCCGCGCCCGACCGCCCGCTGCTGGCTGGGGTGTCCTCCTTCGGCATGGGCGGCACCAACGCGCATGTCGTGCTCGCCGAGAGCCCCGTACCCGCGCCCGAGCGGGACCGGGCACCGGCCGGGCCCGCCGTCATCCCCTGGGTGGTCTCCGGCCGCACCGCGGACGCCCTGCGCGCCCAGGCCGAGCGGCTGGTCGAGGCCGTCGCGGCCGACGACACCCTCGACCCGGCGGACATCGGCCTCTCCCTCGCGGCACATCGCACCCTCTTCGGCCACCGCGCCGTCGTCCTCGGCGAAAGCCGCGCGGCGCTGCTGGAGGGGCTCGCGTCCGTGGCCCGAGCCGCCTCCTCCCCGGGCGTCGTGATCGGCGGCGCGCCCACCGGCGCGGAGTCGCCGGGCGGCCCGGCGCTGCTGTTCACCGGTCAGGGCGCGCAGCGCGTCGGCATGGGTCTCGAACTGCGCCGGTCCTTCCCGGTGTTCGCCGACGCCCTCGACGAGGTGTGCGCCCATCTCGACCCGCTGCTGGACCGCCCGCTGAGCGAGCTCATCGCCTCCGGCGACGGCCTGGACGAAACCCATCTCACCCAGCCGGCGATCTTCGCGGTCGAGGTGGCGCTGTACCGCCTCGTCACCTCGTGGGGCCTGGTGCCCGAGTACGTCGCGGGCCACTCCATCGGCGAGATCGCCGCGGCGCACGCCGCCGGGGTGCTCTCGCTGGCGGACGCCGCCACGCTGGTGGCCGCGCGGGGCAGGCTGATGGGACGGCTCCCGGCCGGGGGTGCGATGGCCGCCGTGCGGGTCGAGGAGGACGAGCTGCGGGCGCTGCTCGCCGATGAGCCGGAGGCCGAGGTCGCCGCCGTCAACGGCCCGCGGTCCACGGTGGTCTCGGGCACCGGGGACGCCGTCGACCGAATCGTCGCACAGCTGGTGGAACGGGGTGTCAAGGCCCGCCGGCTGACGGTCTCGCACGCCTTCCACTCCCACCTGATGGACCCGATGCTGGACACGTTCCGCCGCGTCGTCGAGGGCCTGACCTTCCACGAACCGCGGCTGGCGGCCGTGTCCACCGTCACCGGTGAGCCGGTCGGGCCCGGACAGTGGTCGTCGCCGGAGTACTGGGTGGAGCAGGTGCGCCGCCCGGTGAGGTTCCTCGACGCGGTACGCGCCCTGGAGGACGCCGGCGCCACCACCTTCCTCGAACTCGGCCCGGACGGCGTCTGCTCGGCGATGGCGGCCGAATGTGCCTCCGACGCGGAGACCGTGGCGTCGGTCGCGGCGCTGCGGTCCGGACGTCCCGAGGCCCGGACCCTGCTCACCGCCCTGGCCACGGTGTTCGTCCGGGGCGGGCGGGTGGACTGGGGGGCGGTCTACGCGGGCAGCGGCGCCCGCCGGGTCGGCCTGCCCACGTACGCCTTCCAGCGCGAGCCGTACTGGATCGGCGGCGCGGCCCGGGCCGCGGCGCTCCCCGCCGCTCCCCCGGCCCCCGTGGCGCCCCCCGTCCCCGCCGTCCGGGCGGAGACCGTGGCGGACCTCGAAGGGCTCGTCACCGCCCGGATCGCCGCCGTACTGGAACTGACCGATGAGCGGCGCGTCGGGATCCACACCTCTTTCAAGGACCTGGGCTTCGACTCGCTGATGTCGGTGGAGCTGCGCGACGCGCTGTCCGCGGCCACCGGGCTGCGACTGCCCAGCGGACTGCTGTTCGACCGGCCGACGCCCGCCGCGCTCATCGACCATCTGCGCACCCTGCTGGCCGATGACCCGGTCCCGGACGACGTGGCCGAGCAGAGACGGCCCGGTGCCGATGTCTCCGCCGAGCCCATCGCCATCGTCGGGATGGCCTGCCGCTACCCCGGCGGAGTCGCCTCGCCCGAGGACCTGTGGCGGCTCGTCGCCGACGGCGGCGACGCCATCTCGGGGTTCCCCACCGACCGGGGCTGGGACGAGGACCTCTTCGACCGGGACCCGTCGCGCGGCGGCAAGAGCTCCGTGCGCGAGGGCGGCTTCCTCCACGACGCCGCCCGGTTCGACGCCGCCTTCTTCGGGATCTCACCGCGCGAGGCGCTGGCGATGGATCCGCAACAGCGGCTGCTGCTGGAGACCGCGTGGGAGGCCCTGGAGCAGGCCGGGCTGAACGCCGCCACACTGGCGGGCAGCCGTACGGGCGTCTTCGTGGGCGCCACCACGCTCGACTACGGGCCGCGGATGCACGAGGCACCCGACAGCGTCGAGGGCCATGTGCTGACCGGCACCACGCCGAGCGTGATGTCCGGCCGGATCGCCTATCACCTGGGACTGATCGGCCCGGCCGTGACCGTGGACACCGCGTGCTCCTCGTCGCTGACGGCGCTGCACCTGGCGGTGCGTTCGCTGCGCTCCGGGGAGACCACGCTCGCCCTCGCGGGCGGCGCCACGGTGATGTCGGCGCCGGGGATGTTCGTGGAGTTCTCCCGGCAGCGCGGACTCGCCGCCGACGGGCGCTCGAAGTCCTTCGCGGCCGCCGCCGACGGCACCTCGTGGGCCGAGGGGGTCGGGCTGCTCGTGGTCGAGCGGCTCTCGGACGCCCGTGCCAAGGGCCATCGGGTGCTGGCCGTGATCCGGGGCAGCGCGGTGAACCAGGACGGTGCGAGCAACGGCCTCACCGCGCCGAACGGCCCCTCCCAGGAACGGGTGATCCGCCAGGCACTGGCCGACGCCGGGCTCCACGCCACCGAAGTGGACGCGGTGGAAGCCCACGGCACCGGAACCCGGCTCGGCGACCCCATCGAGGCCGAGGCCCTCATCGCCGCCTACGGGAAGGGGCGTGAGCGGCCGCTGTTCCTCGGCTCGCTGAAGTCGAACATCGGGCACGCCCAGGCGGCGGCCGGGGTCGGCGGTGTGATCAAGATGGTGCAGGCGATGCGGCACGGTGTACTGCCCAAGACCCTGCACGTGGACGAGCCGACACCACGGGTGGACTGGTCGGCCGGGGCTGTGGAACTCCTCACCGAGCCGACCGACTGGCCGGAGGCCGGCCGCCCCCGGCGCGCCGCCGTCTCCGCGTTCGGCATCAGCGGCACCAACGCCCATGTGATCCTCGAACACGACCCGGCGGAGGTGCCCGCCGCCCCCGCCGGCGGGCCGGCCGCCTCCGCCGTTCCCGCCCCCTGGGTGATCACAGCCCACGACGAGACGGCCCTGCGCGCCCAGGCCGCCCGGCTGCTCGACTTCGCCCTCGCCGATCCGGCACCGGCGGCAGCCGACATCGGGCTCTCCCTGGCCACCACACGGACCGCACTCGACCAGCGGGCGGTCGTTCTCGGCAACACGGCCGAGGGCTACCGTACGGCCCTCGAGGCGCTGGCCCGGGGCGCCGAAGCTCCCGGGCTGGTGACCGGAAGCGCCACCGGGGCGGTCCGGACCGCGTTCCTCTTCACCGGGCAGGGTGCCCAGCGGGCCGGTATGGGCCGGGAGCTCCATGCGGCCTCCCCCGTCTTCGCCGCCGCCCTCGACGAGGTCTGCGCGGCGCTCGACCCCCACCTCGAACGGCCCCTGCGCGATGTGATGTTCGCCGCCGAGGGCAGCGTCGAGGCCGCCGCCCTGCACCGGACCGGGTACACCCAGCCCGCGCTGTTCGCGATCGAGGTGGCGCTGTTCCGGCTGCTGGCGCACCACGGGCTCACCCCCGCCCTGCTCGCCGGGCACTCGATCGGCGAGCTGGCCGCCGCCCACGCGGCCGGGGTGTTCTCGCTCGACGACGCGGCCGCGCTGGTCGCCGCCCGGGGGCGGCTGATGGAGGCGGCGCGGCCAGGCGGAGCCATGATCGCGATCGAGGCCAAGGAGTCCGAGCTGGCCGCGGACCTCGCCGAGCACACCGGCCGACTCGGCATCGCCGCCGTCAATGGACCCACCTCCGTGGTGGTCTCAGGCGACGAGGACGTGGCCGAGCGGATCGCGGCCGACTGGCGGTCGCGGGGCCGCAGGACGCGCCGGCTGACGGTCTCGCACGCCTTCCACTCACCGCATATGGACGGCATCCTCGACGCGTTCCGCGACATCGCCGGGGGCCTGGCCTTCCACGCGCCCACGATCCCCATCGTCTCCACCGTCACAGGTGAACTCGCCGACGCCGCCACCCTCGCGTCACCCGACTACTGGGCCGGCCAGATCCGCGCCACGGTCCGCTTCCTGGACGCGGTGCGCACCCTCGAGCGGCACGGTGCCGGGGTCTTCGTGGAGGTGGGCCCGGATGCCGTGCTGACCCCGCCGGTCCGTGCCGCCCTCACCGGTGAGGCCACCGCCGTCCCGCTGCTGCGCTCCGGCCGCTCCGAGCCCGAGACCCTCGCCGCGGGCCTCGCCACCGCGCACGCGCACGGCGCCCCGCTCGACGCCGGTTCGTTCTTCCCCGGTGCGCGCCGGATCGACCTGCCGACGTACGCCTTCCAGCGCGAGCACTACTGGCTCTCCCCCGCGCCACCCGCCGACGCCCGGGGACTCGGCCTCGACTCGGCGGATCATCCGCTGCTGTCCACCACGGTGGAACTGGCCGGGCGCGAGGAATTGGTCCTCACCGGCCGCCTCGGCACGGGCAGCCATCCATGGCTGGCCGATCACGCCATCGACGGCACGGTCCTGGTGCCCGCCACGGCCTTTCTCGAACTGGCCCTGGCCGCGGGCGGCCGCCTCGGCGCCGACCGGGTGGAGGAGCTGACGCTGGAGGCGCCGCTGGCACTGCCCGCGCAGGGTTCGGTCCGGGTACAGGTGACGGTGGACGGCCGCGATGCCTCCGGGGCCCGTGCCTTCAGCGTCCACGCCCGCCGCGACGGCACCGACGACGCCACCCCGCCGTGGACCCGCCACGCCTCGGGTGTCCTGGGCGACGCGGCAGGCCCGGACCACGGCGGGCCGGACGAGACGCTGTCGCAGTGGCCGCCCGCGGATGCCACGCCCGAGCCGCTGGACGGTGTCTACGAGCGTCTCGCCACGCTGGGATACACGTACGGCCCCGCCTTCCAGGGGCTCACGGCCCTGTGGCGCGCGGGCGAGGTCCGGTACGCGGAGGTGTCCCTGCCGGACGCGCACCGGGCGGACGCCGCTCGCTTCGGCATCCACCCCGCACTGCTCGACGCGGTCCTCCATCCGCTGGTGCTGCATGCCGCCGACGCGGCGGGGGACACCGCCGCCGAGTCGATCAGACTGCCGTTCGCCTGGGGCGACACCACGCTGCACGCGACCGGTGCCGCTACCGTGCGGGTGCGCATCTCCCCCACCGGAGCCGACACGTTCGCGCTCACCGTGGCGGACCCGACCGGCCGACGCGTGATGTCGGTCGAGTCGCTCGCGCTCCGGCCGGTCGCCCGGGACCGGACGGCCCCGGGCGGTGGCGGCCATGACCTCGACGCCATGTTCGGGGTCGAGTGGACGGACGTCACCGCGCCCGACGCGGGCGCGGTGCGGATCGCCGAGGCCGTCGAGGGTGAACTGCCCGACCCGGACGGAGCGGACGCGGTGTGCGTCCACGTCGACCGGCTCCGTACACCCGCGCCCGGTGGGGGCCTGCCCACGGACGGCCGGGATGTGCCCGCGGCCGCCCGGGAGACGGCGGTGGCGGTGCTGGACCTGGTGCGGCGGTTCCTCGCCGAGGAACGGTACGACGGGAAACGGCTGATGGTCGTCACCCGGGGTGCCGTGGCGACCGCCGACGGCGAGGCCCTCGCCGCACCCGTCGCCGCCCCCGTGTGGGGACTGGTCCGCGCGGCGCAGTCCGAGCACCCCGGCCGTCTGGTGCTGGTGGACCTGGACGCGCACACCTCCGATGCCGGGGTCGAGCGGCTGCTGCCCAACGTCCTCGCCACGGGCGAACCGCAACTCACCGTCAGGGCGGACCGGTTGAAGGTGCCCAGGCTGGTCCGGGCGGGCCGGGTCGATGACGCGGCGCCCGTCGCCGTGGCCCCGGACACCACCGCACTCATCACCGGCGGCACCGGCGGGCTCGGTGCGCTGTTCGCCCGGCATCTGGTGGTGTCGCACGGTGTACGGCGGCTGCTGCTGGTGAGCCGCCGCGGCCCGCAGGCACCCGGAGCGGCCGAACTCATCGCCGAACTGCGCCGGTTGGGCGCGGAGGACGTCGATGTGGCCGCGTGCGATATGACCGACCGCACAGCGGTGGCCACGCTGCTGACCCGCTTCTCCCCGGACCGGCCACTCGGCGCCGTGATACACACCGCGGGCGTCCTGGACGACGTCACCATCGAGGGACTCACACCGGAACGGCTGGACACCGTCCTGCGCCCCAAAGTGGACGCCGCCTGGCACCTGCACGAACTCACCCGCGACCTCAACCCCACCGCCTTCGTCCTCTTCTCCTCCGTCTCCGGCCTCCTCGGCACCGCCGGCCAGGCCAACTACGCCGCCGGCAACACCTTCCTCGACGCCCTCGCCGCCCACCGCCACGCCCAAGGACTGCCCGCCCTCTCCCTCGCCTGGGGACTGTGGGACGGCACCCATGGCATGGGCGGCTCGCTCGGTGGGGCCGACCTCGCCCGCTGGAGCCGTGCGGGTGTCAGAGCGCTCACCCCGGACCAGGGGCTCGCCCTGTTCGACGCGGCCCTCGCGGGCGGTCCGGCACTGCGCGTCCCCGTCGCCCTGGACCTGCCCGCCCTGCGGGCGCTCACCGATGAGCCACCAGCCCTGCTGCGCGGGCTCGGCACCCGGTCCCGCCCCCGCCGCGCCGCCGCGCGGTCCGCCGCACCGGGCGAGCCGGTCTGGGCACAGCGCACCGCCGCACTCCCCGATGAGCAGCGCCGGGACGCGGTGCAGGAGCTGGTGCGCGACACGGTGGCGGCTGTACTCGGTCATGCCGACACCACAACGCTCGACCCCCGGCGGGCCTTCAAGGAGATCGGGTTCGATTCGCTCGCCGGTGTGGAGCTGCGGAACCGGCTGAACGCCACCACCGGGCTGCGGCTGCTGCCGACGGCCGTCTTCGACCATCCGTCGCCGCAGGCGCTGGCCGAGCACCTGCTCTCCAAGATGTCGGACACCGTTCCCGCCCCTTCCCGGACCATCGCCCCGTCCCGCTCCGTCCCCTCGGACGAGCCGATCGCGATCGTCGGGATGGCGTGCCGCTATCCGGGCGGGGTGGCCTCGCCGGAGGACCTGTGGCGGCTGGTCATGGACGGCACGGACGCGATCAGCGAATTCCCGGTCAACCGGGGCTGGGACCTGGACGCGCTCTACGACCCGGATCCCGAGAAGACCGGCACCTCGTATGTGCGGCACGGTGGATTCCTGCACGACGCCGACCAGTTCGACCGGGAGTTCTTCGGCATCGCGCCGCGTGAGGCGACCGCGATCGACCCGCAGCAGCGGCTGCTGCTGGAGACCGCGTGGGAGACCTTCGAAAGCGCCGGGCTGGACCCGGACACCCTGCGCGGCTCCCGCACGGGCGTGTTCACCGGCGCCATGTACGACGACTACGCCTCCCGGCTGTCCGCCAGTCCCGAGGAGTACGAGGGCTTTCTGCTCGCCGGTAACCTCTCCAGCGTCGTGTCCGGCCGTCTTTCGTACGTCTACGGGTTCGAGGGCCCCGCCATCACCGTGGACACCGCGTGCTCCTCATCCCTGGTCGCCCTGCACCTCGCGGCGAACGCACTGCGCTCCGGCGAATGCGATCTCGCACTCGCGGGCGGCGTCACCGTGATGGCGGGGCCCAGTGTCTTCGTGGAGTTCTCGCGGCAGCGTGGGCTCGCGGCGGACGGCCGGTGCAAGTCGTTCTCGGCGGCCGCCGACGGCACCGGCTGGTCCGAAGGCGTCGGACTCCTCCTCGTCGAACGACTCTCCGACGCCCGCACCAACGGACACCGCATCCTCGCCCTCCTCCGCGGCAGCGCCGTCAACCAAGACGGCGCCAGCAACGGCCTCACCGCCCCCAACGGCCCCGCCCAAGAACGCGTCATCCACCAAGCACTCACCACCGCCGGACTCCACCCCCACGACATCGACGCCATCGAAGCCCACGGCACCGGCACCCGACTCGGCGACCCCATCGAAGCCAACGCCCTCCACACCACCTACGGCCACAACCGCCAACACCCCCTCCTCCTCGGCTCCCTCAAATCCAACATCGGCCACACCCAAGCCGCCGCAGGCGTCGGCGGCATCATCAAAATGATCCAAGCCATCCACCACGGCACCCTCCCCAAAACCCTCCACATCAACGAACCCACCCCCCACGTCGACTGGACACCCAACACCATCCAACTCCTCACCGAACACACCCCCTGGCCCCACACCGACCACCCCCGCCGCGCCGCCGTCTCATCCTTCGGCATCAGTGGCACCAACGCCCATGTGATCCTGGAGGAGGCCGCCCCGGAGGACGCCGCGCCCGCTGCCGCCGAGCGGCCCGAGCCGCCGCGGGACCCCGCGCCGTCCGCGGTGCCGTGGCTGGTCTCGGGCCGTGGTGAGGCCGCGCTGCGCGCCCAGGCCGCCCGGCTGGCCGACTTCGTCGCCGCCCGCCCCGAGCTGGAGGCCGCGGACATCGGGCTCTCCCTGGCCACCACCCGCGCCCGCCACGACCATGCGGCGGCCGTTGTGGCCGCCGGACGGGACGAACTCCTGGCGGGGCTCCAGGCGCTGGCGCGGGGCGAGGCGTCGCCCTCCGTCGTCCACGCGGGTCCGGGACGGCAGCGCGGCCGGACCGCGTTTCTGCTGACCGGTCAGGGTTCGCAGCGTCTGGGCATGGGCCGTGAGCTGTACGCGTCGTCACCGGTGTTCGCGGCGGCCCTCGACGAGGTGTGCGCTCATCTGGACACCGTTCTCGACCGTCCGTTGAAGAGCGTGCTGTTCGCCCCGGAGGGGGCCGCCGACTCTGCGCTGCTGGACCAGACGGCGTTCACCCAGGCCGCGCTGTTCGCGCTGGAGACCGCGCTGTTCCGGCTGGCCGAACACCATGGCCTCACCCCGGACTTCCTGCTCGGCCACTCCATCGGCGAGCTCACCGCCGCCCATCTCGCCGGGGTGCTCGACCTGCCCGACGCGTGTGTTCTGGTCGCCGAGCGGGGACGGCTGATGCAGTCCGTCCGCGAGGGCGGTGCGATGGCCGCCCTGGAGGCGTCGGAGGACGAGGTGCGCGCCACGCTCGCCGGATACGGCGACGCCGTCGCCATCGCGGCGCTCAACGGCCCCCGTTCCACGGTGATTTCGGGTGACACGTCGGCCGTGGACGAGGTGGCCGCGCACTGGCGGGGAGAAGGCAGGCGGATCAAGCGGCTGCCGGTGAGCCACGCCTTCCACTCGCCCCATATGGACGAGGTGCTCGACGAGTTCCGGGCCGTGGCCGAAGGGGTCACCTTCCGTCCGCCACGCATCCCGGTGGTGTCCAACGTCACCGGTGAGCTGGCCACCGAGGAGCAGCTGACCTCACCCGGCTACTGGGCCCGGCACATCCGCGAGGCCGTCCGCTTCCTCGACGGGGTGCGGCTGCTGGAGGGCCGAGACGTCACCGAGTGGCTGGAGCTGGGCCCCGATGGAGTGCTGACCGCGCTCGTCCAGGACTCGCTGACCGGTGACCCCGGCACCCTGGTCCCCGCGCTGCGCGGGGGCCGGCCCGAGGACCGCTCCTTCGCCACCGCCGTCGCCCGGCTGGCGGCCCGGGGCGCGCCGGTGCGCTGGGACGCGGTGTTCCCCGGCGCCCGTACGGTCGAACTACCCCGATACGCCTTCCAGCGACAGCGGTACTGGCTCCAGGAGCGGGCCACCGTCGGTGACGCCGCCGGATTCGGCCTGTCCCCCGCCGACCATCCGCTGCTCCCCGCCGCCGTGACCCTCGCCGACCGCGATGAGCACGTCCTCACCGGGCGGCTGTCGCGTCGCACCCACCCCTGGCTGACCGATCACACGGTCGCGGACACCGCACTGCTGCCCGGCACCGGGCTGCTGGAGCTGGCCCTCCGGGCCGGTGACCAGCTCGGCGCGGGCGGTGTGGACGAACTGACGCTGGCCGCGCCCCTGGTACTGCCGGAACGAGGCGGGGTCCGGCTGCAACTGGTCGCCGGGGCCGCCGACGACCGGGGCGGGCGCGCCGTACAGATCTTCTCGCGGCCCGATACCGAGGACGCGGACGGCACGTGGACACTGCACGCCCACGGCAGACTGTTCGGCGCGGCCGAGGCCGACGCGGCCCCCGTCGCCGGGCTGACGGCATGGCCACCGCCCGGCGCCACCGAGACCGACCTCACCGGCGCCTACGAACGGCTCGCCGAACGGGGCTACGACTACGGCCCGGCGTTCCGGAACCTGCGCCGGGTGTGGACGGCGGACCGCGAGCTGTACGCGGAGGTCGTGCTCGGCGAGGAGGCGCGCTCGGAGGCGGGGCGCTTCACGCTCCACCCGGCCCTGCTCGACGCCGCGCTCCACACGCTGCTGCCCGGGGTCGCCCGGGACGGGGGCACCTCATGGCTGCCGTTCTCCTGGTCCGGTGTCGACGTGCGGGCCACCGGCGCCACCGCGCTGCGCGTCCGTCTCGCCTTCACCGGTCCGGACACCGGAGCGGACACCGGAGCCGACGCTCGGACGGTCGCGCTGACCGTGGCCGACGCCACCGGCGCGCCGGTCGCCTCGGTCGAGGCGCTCACCCTGCGGCCGCTGTCCGCCGACGCGCTGCGGGCAGCCGCCGACACCTCGGGGGACGGTCTGCTGAAGGTCGGCTGGACACCGCTGCCCGAGCCGTCCACCGCCGTGGAACCGGTCGGCTGGGCCGTCCTCCGCGCCGAGGGGACCGGCGTGCTCGGGCTGCCCGAGGACGCGGTGCGGTCGTACGCCGACGGGCGGGCCGTCGTCCAGGCGCTGGACGAGGGTGCCGAACCGCCGTCCGTTCTGCTGCTGCCCTGCCGCCCGGACGCGGACACGGCGACGACGGACGGTGATGTCCCGGACGCGGTCCGGGCGGCCCTGCGCCGTGTGCTGGCGGACGTCCGGACTCTGCTGGCCGACGAACGCCTCGCCGGCACCCGGCTCACGGTGGTGACCTGGGGCGCCGTCGCCACCCGGTCCGGGGAGGAGGTGACGGATCTGGTCCATGCCCCGGTGTGGGGGCTGCTGCGTTCCGCGTGGACCGAGAACCCGGAGCGCGTCCAGCTCATCGACCTCAGCGCCACGCCCGGCGGGCCCGCCGCGCAGACCGACCTCCTGGTGCGCGCGGTGCACAGTGGCGAGGCGCAGCTGGCGGTGCGCGGCGACACCCTGCTCGTACCCCGGCTGGCTCGTACCCGCCCCGCACCGGAGCCCGCGCCGCAGCCGACACCACGGTGGGACCAGGGCACGGTGCTGATCACCGGTGGCACCGGTGCGCTCGCCACCCTCCTGGCCCGGCATCTGGTGGTGTCGCACGGTGTACGGCGGCTGCTGCTGGTGAGCCGCCGCGGCCCGCAGGCACCCGGAGCGGCCGAACTCATCGCCGAACTGCGCCGGTTGGGCGCGGAGGACGTCGATGTGGCCGCGTGCGATATGACCGACCGCACAGCGGTGGCCACGCTGCTGACCCGCTTCTCCCCGGACCGGCCACTCGGCGCCGTGATACACACCGCGGGCGTCCTGGACGACGTCACCATCGAGGGACTCACACCGGAACGGCTGGACACCGTCCTGCGCCCCAAAGTGGACGCCGCCTGGCACCTGCACGAACTCACCCGCGACCTCAACCCCACCGCCTTCGTCCTCTTCTCCTCCGTCTCCGGCCTCCTCGGCACCGCCGGCCAGGCCAACTACGCCGCCGGCAACACCTTCCTCGACGCCCTCGCCGCCCACCGCCACGCCCAAGGACTGCCCGCCCTCTCCCTCGCCTGGGGACTGTGGGAGGAGACCAGCGACTTCACCGGCCATCTGGCCGAGGCCGACCTTCGCCGTCTGGCCCGTTCCGGGCTGCTGCCGCTGGCCACGGCCGACGCCATGGGGCTCTTCGACGCTTCGTCTGCCACCGGCGAGCCGGTGCTCGCGGTCACCCGTCTGGACACCGCCGCGCTCCGGGCGTCCGGCGGGGGAATTCCCCCGCTGCTGCGCGGCCTGGTACGCGCCGTTCCCCGGCGTGCGGCGGCGGACGACGGCCAGGACAGCGGCGGCGGGCTCGTCGAACGGCTCGCCGCGCTGTCCCCGGCCGACCGCGGCCCCGCACTCACCGATCTCGTCCGCGGACGGGTCGCGGCCGTCCTCGGCCACACCGACCCAGGGGCCGTCGACCCCGACCGGCCGCTCCAGGAGCTGGGCTTCGACTCGCTGACCGCGGTCGAGCTGCGCAACCAGCTCGGCACGGCCACCGGGTTGCGGCTGCCCACCACGCTGGTCTTCGACCACCCCTCGGTGGGCGCGCTCGCGGCGTACCTGCTCGGGCAGCTCGCCGTCGAGGACACCGCCGGGGACATCGGCCCAGCCGGAGCCGTCCTCGCCGAGCTCTCCCGGCTCAGGTCCGCGATCAGGCGGGCCGCGTCGGACGACGCCGGGACGGCCGACCGGATCGCCGCCCAGCTGCGCGAACTGCTCGACGCCGCCGAGCCGGCGGGCGGCCGCACCGGAGCGGGCGGCGAGGACGCGGACGATCTCGAATCCGCCACCGACGAGGAACTCTTCGCCCTCGTCGACGAATTCGACTGAGCGGTCCGGACCGGGCCATGGCCACGACCACGCGCGGTCATCGCCCCGCTTTCGGACATCCGAGCCATCGATCACACCACATCTGGGGAGTTGAGCACCATGGCGGACGAGGGCAAGCTCCGCGACTACCTCAAGAAGGCCATCGCGGACGCCCGTGAAGCGCGCCTGCGGCTGCGCGAGGTCGAGGAGAGACAATGCGAACCGATCGCGATCGTCGGGATGGCGTGCCGCTATCCGGGCGGGGTGGCCTCGCCGGAGGACCTGTGGCGGCTGGTCATGAACGGCACGGACGCCATCGGCCCGTTCCCCGACGACCGGGGCTGGGACCTGGAGGGGCTGTACGACCCGGACCCCGACCGGATCGGCACCTCCTACGGACGCGAGGGAGGTTTCCTGTACGACGCCGACGGCTTCGATCCGGAGTTCTTCGGCATCGCGCCGCGTGAGGCGACCGCGATCGACCCGCAGCAGCGGCTGCTGCTGGAGACCGCGTGGGAGACCTTCGAAAGCGCCGGGCTGGACCCGGACACCCTGCGCGGCTCCCGCACGGGCGTGTTCACCGGGGTGATGTACAACGACTACGGTTCGCGCCCACACGTACCGCCGGAGGACTTCGAGGGCTATCTGTTCAGCGGCAGCGCGGGCAGCATCGCCTCGGGCCGCCTCTCGTACACCTATGGGTTCGAGGGCCCCGCCATCACCGTGGACACCGCGTGCTCCTCATCCCTGGTCGCCCTGCACCTCGCAGCGAACGCACTGCGCTCCGGCGAATGCGATCTCGCACTCGCGGGCGGCGTCACCGTGATGTCCACACCCGTCGCGTTCATCGAGTTCTCGCGGCTGCGCGGGCTCGCGGCGGACGGCCGGTGCAAGTCGTTCTCGGCGGCCGCCGACGGCACCGGCTGGTCCGAAGGCGTCGGACTCCTCCTCGTCGAACGACTCTCCGACGCCCGCACCAACGGACACCGCATCCTCGCCCTCCTCCGCGGCAGCGCCGTCAACCAAGACGGCGCCAGCAACGGCCTCACCGCCCCCAACGGCCCCGCCCAAGAACGCGTCATCCACCAAGCACTCACCACCGCCGGACTCCACCCCCACGACATCGACGCCATCGAAGCCCACGGCACCGGCACCCGACTCGGCGACCCCATCGAAGCCAACGCCCTCCACACCACCTACGGCCACAACCGCCAACACCCCCTCCTCCTCGGCTCCCTCAAATCCAACATCGGCCACACCCAAGCCGCCGCAGGCGTCGGCGGCATCATCAAAATGATCCAAGCCATCCACCACGGCACCCTCCCCAAAACCCTCCACATCAACGAACCCACCCCCCACGTCGACTGGACACCCAACACCATCCAACTCCTCACCGAACACACCCCCTGGCCCCACACCGACCACCCCCGCCGCGCCGCCGTCTCATCCTTCGGCTTCGGCGGCACCAACGCCCATGTGATCCTGGAGGAGGCCATCCCGGAACCGGAGCCCGCGTCCGCGGAAGTCGCCCGGCTCCCTTCGGCTCCATCGGCGAAGGGCCCGGCCACCGTGGCCTGGCTGCTGTCGGCCCGTACCCCCGAGGCCCTCCGCGGCCAGGCGCGCAGACTGCTCGCGCTGGTCGAATCCGAGGACGCCCCCGCCGTCCAGGACGTGGCCTACTCCCTCGCCACCACGCGCACCGGTTTCGTCCACCGGGCGGCGGTGGTCGGCGGCGACGGGGAAAGCCTGATCGCCGGGGTGCGGTCGGTGGCGGAGGGACAGCCGGGGCCGAACGTGGTGACGGGGGCCAGGTCGGCGGGGCGTACGGCGTTCCTGTTCTCGGGTCAGGGGGCCCAGCGTGCCGGGATGGGACGCGAGCTGTACGCCACCTACCCGGCGTTCGCCACGGCCCTCGACACGGTATGCGAAGCACTGGACACCCACCTGGAACGCCCCCTGAAAGAAGTGATGTTCGCCGAAGAAGACACCCCCGAAGCCGCCCTGCTCCAAGAGACCGGATACACCCAACCGGCCCTCTTCGCCTTCGAAACCGCCCTGTACCGGCTACTGGAATCCTGGGGAATCACCCCCGACCTCGTCGCCGGACACTCCATCGGCGAACTCACCGCCGCCCACATCACCGGCACACTCACCCTCCACGACGCCGCCCGCCTCGTCACCACCCGCGCCCGCCTCATGCAAGCCCTCCCCCACGGCGGAACCATGATCGCCATACAAGCCACCGAAACCGAACTCACACCCCTACTCGAACAACACCACCACCAAGCCACCATCGCCGCACTCAACACCCCCACCTCCCTCGTCATCTCCGGAGACCACACCACCGTCACCACCATCGCCCACCACTTCACCACCCTCGGACGACGCACCAACCACCTCACCGTCTCCCACGCCTTCCACTCCCCCCACATGGACCCCATCCTCGAAGAACTCCGCACCACCGCCAAAGAACTCACCTACACCACCCCCAACCTCCCCGTCATATCCACCCTCACCGGACAACCCGCCACCGACGAAGACCTCCGCACCCCCGACTACTGGACCGCACAACTCCGCCAACCCGTACGCTTCTCCGACGCGATCGCCGAGCTGGAGGCCCAAGGCGTCACCACCTTCGTGGAGCTGGGCCCGGCCGGGGTGTTGAGCGGGCTGGTGCCGCAGGCCGTCGCGCGGCCCGACGCTGTCGTGGCCGTGCCCACCGGGCGTACCGGGCGCCCCGAGGCCGAGGTGCTGACGGGTGCGCTCGGGACCCTGTACACCCGGGGCGTCGCGGTGGACTGGCGGGCGTTCTTCGACGGCTCCGGCGCCCGCGCGGTGCCCCTGCCCACCTATGCCTTCCAGCACCGGCGCCACTGGCTGCTGCCCGACCCCGATGACGCCGCGGGGGCCGCGCCGCGAAGGGGCCCGGCCGGGGTGTGGGCCGAGGAGTCCGCGGAGGAGGCCGGGCCGCCGACCCTGGCCGAGCGGCTGACGGTGCTGTCCGAGCCCGAGCGGGAGCGGTATCTGCTGGACACCGTCACCGCCATGGTGGCCTCGGTCCTGGGACATGCCGACCCTGCCGGTATCACCCCCGACCGGCCCTTCCAGGAGCTGGGCTTCGACTCGCTCACCGGTGTCGAGCTGCGCAACCGGCTGAGCGCCGCGACGGGCGCGGACCTGCCGCCCACCCTGGTCTTCGACTATCCGAACCCCGCCGCGCTCACCGCGTACCTGCTGGTGGAGACCGCCCCTCGGCCGGTGGATCCGGTCCGTGCCGTCCATGACGTGCTGGACCGGTTCGAGGGGACGATGGCGGAGCTTCCGCCGGACGAGGAGGCCCGCTCCGGGATCTCCGTACGGCTGCGGGCGCTCCTGGCGGAGCTGTCCGGGCCGCAGAGCGCCCCCGCGACGGTCGAGTCGCTGCCGACGCCCCTCACGGCCGCCTCGACGGACGAGATCTTCGACTTCATCGACACCCAACTCGGCCGCGCGGCCGGCTGAACCGCCGCCACCCCGCCCCCCACCGCGTTCCCGGCAATGTGCTCGCCGCACGGAGGAGAGACTGATTCCGCGTGTCCGCTGACAAGTCCAACGAGCAGAACCAGGCCCAATCCAGAGAACAGAAGCTGGTCGACTATCTGAAGTGGGTGACCACCGACCTCCAGAAGGCGCGTGAGCGGATCGCCGAGCTGGAGGGCGCCAGTGCGGAGCCCATCGCGATCGTGGGCATGGCGTGCCGTTTCCCCGGCGGGGTCGCCTCGCCGGATGAGCTGTGGCGGCTGGTCGCCGACGGCAGGGACGCGATCAGCCCTTTCCCCACCGATCGCGGCTGGGATCTGGACGCGCTCTACAGCCCCGACCCGGAGCGCCCGGGCACCTCGTACACCCGCGAGGCCGGATTCCTCGACGGGGCGGCGCTGTTCGACGCCGATTTCTTCGGTGTCTCGCCCCGTGAGGCGCTGGCGATGGATCCGCAGCAGCGGCTGCTGCTGGAGACCGCGTGGGAGGCGTTCGAGCACGCCGGGATCGACCCGGCCACGCTCAAGGGGTCACGGACCGGTGTCTTCGCTGGTGTGATCGAACAGAGCTATCTCGGGCTCGAGGGACCCGAGGAGTTCGAGGGCTATCTGCTGACCGGGAAGCTCAGCAGTGTCGCCAGTGGCCGTGTCGCCTACGCCTTCGGGCTGGAGGGCCCCGCGCTGTCCGTGGACACGGCGTGCTCGTCCTCGCTGGTCGCCCTGCATCTGGCGATGCGGTCGCTGCGGAGCGGAGAGTCGACGCTCGCCCTGGCCGGAGGCGTCACCGTGACCGCCACCCCCGGTGGCTTCGTCGACTTCTCTCGGCAGAAGGGGTTGGCTCCCGACGGCCGGATCAAGTCGTTCGCGGCGGCGGCCGACGGCACCTCGTGGGCCGAGGGGGTCGGGCTGCTCGTGGTCGAGCGGCTCTCGGACGCCCGCGCCAAGGGCCATCGGGTGCTGGCCGTGATCCGGGGCAGCGCGGTGAACCAGGACGGTGCGAGCAACGGCCTCACCGCGCCGAACGGCCCCTCCCAGGAACGGGTGATCCGCCAGGCACTGGCCGACGCCGGGCTCCACGCCACCGAAGTGGACGCGGTGGAAGCCCACGGCACCGGAACCCGGCTCGGCGACCCCATCGAGGCGCGCGCCCTGCTGGCGACCTATGGACAGGGCCGGAAGCGGCCACTGCTGCTCGGCTCGCTCAAGTCCAACATCGGGCACACCGTGGCCGCCGCCGGGGTGGGTGGCGTCATCAAGATGGTGCAGGCGATGCGGCACGGTCTGCTGCCCAAGACCCTGCACGTGGACGAGCCGACACCCATGGTCGACTGGTCGGCCGGGGCGGTGGAACTCCTCACCGAGCCGACCGACTGGCCGGAGGCCGGCCGCCCCCGGCGCGCCGCCGTCTCCGCGTTCGGGGTGAGCGGCACCAACGCCCATGTGATCCTGGAGCAGTACACCGAGCCGGAGGAGGACGTCCCGGGCGGGGAACCCGCCCGGACCGGAGCGACCCCCACGCTGCCCTGGTTGGTGTCGGCGCGCGATGAGGAGGGGCTGCGGGCCCAGGCCGGGCGGCTGGCCGCGTACGCCATCGCCCACCCGGAGGCGAACGCCGCCGATATCGGCTGGTCCCTGGCCACCACCCGCACCGCACACGACCATCTCGCGGCCGTGGTGGGTGCCGACCGGGAAGGTCTGATCGCGGGGCTCCGGTCGGTGGCGGAGGGGCGGCCGGAGGCGGATGTGGTGACCGGAGTGCGGTCCCGGGGCCGTACGGCGTTCCTGTTCTCGGGTCAGGGGGCCCAGCGTGCCGGGATGGGACGCGAGCTGTACGCCACCTACCCGGCGTTCGCCACGGCCCTCGACACGGTATGCGAAGCACTGGACACCCACCTGGAACGCCCCCTGAAAGAAGTGATGTTCGCCGAAGAAGACACCCCCGAAGCCGCCCTGCTCCAAGAGACCGGATACACCCAACCGGCCCTCTTCGCCTTCGAAACCGCCCTGTACCGGCTACTGGAATCCTGGGGAATCACCCCCGACCTCGTCGCCGGACACTCCATCGGCGAACTCACCGCCGCCCACATCACCGGCACACTCACCCTCCACGACGCCGCCCGCCTCGTCACCACCCGCGCCCGCCTCATGCAAGCCCTCCCCCACGGCGGAACCATGATCGCCATACAAGCCACCGAAACCGAACTCACACCCCTACTCGAACAACACCACCACCAAGCCACCATCGCCGCACTCAACACCCCCACCTCCCTCGTCATCTCCGGAGACCACACCACCGTCACCACCATCGCCCACCACTTCACCACCCTCGGACGACGCACCAACCACCTCACCGTCTCCCACGCCTTCCACTCCCCCCACATGGACCCCATCCTCGAAGAACTCCGCACCACCGCCAAAGAACTCACCTACACCACCCCCAACCTCCCCGTCATATCCACCCTCACCGGACAACCCGCCACCGACGAAGACCTCCGCACCCCCGACTACTGGACCGCACAACTCCGCCAACCCGTACGCTTCTCCGACGCGATCACCACCCTCCACCAGCACGGAGCCACGACCTTCCTCGAAATCGGCCCCAGCGGTGCGCTCACCGCTCTCGCCCAGGACGTCCTCGCCGACCTGTCCGGGACCACGACCGCCATCGCGCTGCTGCGGCGCGACCAGGCCGAGACGCGGAGCCTGGTCGGCGGTCTCGCCCGGCTGCACGGCACGCGAACACGTCCCGACTGGCGGGCGTTCTTCGACGGCACCGGGGCCCGCACGGTGGACCTGCCCACCTACGCCTTCCAGCACCGGCGCTACTGGGTGGACGCGGCCACACCGCACACCGACGCCGCCGGGCTCGGCCTCCAGCCCGCCGAACACCCGCTGCTGGGAGCGGCGTTGCTGCTCGACGACACCGACGAGGCCGTGTTCACCGGCCGGCTGTCGTCGCGCACCCACCCCTGGCTCGCGGATCATACGGTGGCGGACACCGCCGTCCTGCCGAGTGCCGCACTGGTCGAGCTGGCCATGCGGGCGGGTGACGAGGTCGGCTGCCCCGTACTGGAGGAGCTCACACCGGACGCGCCCCTGGCCCTGCCGTCCGGCGGCGCGGTCCGGCTGCGGGTGAGGATCGGGGCGCCCGACGGATCCGGGCGGCGCGCGATCACCATCCACTCCCGGCCGGAGGACGGCGGCGTCTCCTGGCTGCGGCACGCGCACGGCAGTTTGGGCCCCGGCGCTCCGGCCGCCCCGCCGACCGCGCCGTGGTCGGTGCCCGAGGACGCGGAACCGGTCCCGGTGGACGGCTTCTACGAGCGGCCCGACGGGACGGGCACCACCTACGGGACGGCCTGCCAGGGGCTCACCGGGGTGTGGCGGCTCGGCGAAGAGCTCTTCGCCGAGCTCCGGCTGCCCGCCGAGGTGGCGGATCGAGGGGCCGGCTTCGGGCTGCATCCCATCCTGCTGGACGCGGCGCTGCACCCACTGTCACTCACCGGCGCGTCCGCCGCGTGGGCCGATCGGTGGCGGGGCGTGCGGCTGTACGCCACCGGCGCCACCACGCTCCGGGCGCGCCTGTCCCCGGTCACGGTGGCCGCGGCGGACGAGGCGCCGGGGGCGAGTGGCGGTACGTACGCCCTGCACCTCACCGATCCGTCCGGTCAGCTCGTCGCCGAGGCGGCGGCCGTGACGGTGCGTCCGCTCCCCGTCGCCGAGCTCACCGTCTCGAAGGCCCGCCCGCACGACGCGCTCTTCCGTCTCGACTGGATCGCGCGGCCCCTCGCACCGGCCGAAGCGGGCCCCGCCGCCCGCTGGGCCGTGCTCGGTGAAGCGGACCCGGCCCCGGGGGCCATGGTCTTCCCGGATGTGGCCTCGGCGGCCGCGGCGGTGGCCTCCGGTGCCCCGCTCGACGCCGTCCGCGTCACCCTCGGCACCCGGGACGGCGGCGACGCCGACGGCTGGGGCCGCGCCACCGTCGGGCGCGCGTTGAGCCTGGTGCGGGAGTGGCTGGCGGACGAACGGCTGGCGGAGGTCCGGCTGGTGGTGGTGACCGCGGGCGCGGTGGCCACGACCCCCGGCGAGGACGTCACCGACCTGGGCGCCGCCGCGGCCTGGGGGCTGCTGCGCTCGGCCCAGTCGGAGAACCCCGACCGCATCGTCCTCCTCGACGCCCCACCCGCGTCGCTCACCGACACCGCGCTGTCCGCCGTCGTGGCCTCGGGCGAGCCGCAGGCCGCGCTGCGGGGGGACACCGTGCTGGTGCCCCGGCTGGCCCGGGTGGCCCATGACCACCGCACCGCCCCGCCGGTCTGGGACAGCGCGGGTACGGTGCTGATCACCGGTGGCACCGGCTCACTGGGCGGGTTGTTCGCCCGCCACCTGGTGGCCGAGCACGGGGTGCGCCATCTGCTGCTGGTCAGTCGGCGCGGTGAACGGGCCGAGGGGGCCGCCGAGTTGGTGGCGGAGCTGACCGCACTCGGCGCCGAGGTCGCGGTCGAGGCATGCGATGTCTCCGACCGGGACGCGCTCGCCGCGGTGCTCGCCCGTGTCCCGGCGGCACATCCGCTCACCGGGGTCGTCCACACCGCCGGTGTCCTGGACGACGGGCTCATCGCGTCCCAGACCGCCGAGCGGCTGGACGGTGTGGTGCGGCCGAAGGCCGACGCGGCCTGGCATCTGCATGACCTCACCCGGGAGCTGGACCTCACCGCCTTCGTCCTGTTCTCGTCCGTGGCCGGCGCGGTCGGCGGGCCCGGTCAGTCCACGTACGCCGCCGCCAACGCCTTCCTCGACGCGCTCGCCCAGCACCGCGCCGCCCGGGGGCTGCCCGCCACCTCCCTCGCCTGGGGTCTGTGGGCGCAGGCCACCGGCCTCACCGGAGGGCTGACCGAGACCGACCTCAGGCGTATCGCCCGCAGCGGCCTCCGCCCGGTCCCGGCCGAGCGGGGTCCCGCGCTGCTCGACCTCGCGCTGCGCCTCGGCCTTCCGTACGCCGTCGCCACCCCGTTGGACCTCGGGACGCTCCGCGACCAGCCACCGGTCCCGGCGCTGTTCCGCTCCCTGGTGCCGGTCCCGGCGCGTGCGGTCGCCCGTGCCGCGGCCGATGAGGGCACGGCGCTGTCCGACCGGCTGGCCGGGCTGCCCGCGGCACGCCGGCGCGAGGTGATCCTGGAGTCGCTGCTGAAGGAGGTGTCCGGCGCCCTCGGCCACGGCGGAGCCACGGCCATCGACACGGAGCGTCCCTTCCCGCAGCTGGGTTTCGACTCCCTGACGTCCGTGGAACTCCGCAACCGGCTCGCCGCGCTCACCGGTCTGCGGCTGCCGGCCACCGTGGTCTTCGACCATCCCACCCCGGACGCCCTGGCCGGGTATCTGGAGGCGGAGATGCTCGCGGCGGACGGCGGGACCGGCGTCCGGGACGGCGCCGCCCAGGACCCCGTCGACTTCGCGGCGGACATCCGGCTCGGCGCGGACATCCGGCCCGCGTCCGAGGTCGTACGCGGCTGCGCGGACCCGCGGGAGATCCTGCTGACGGGCGCGAGCGGCTTTCTCGGCGCGTTCCTGCTGCGGGACCTCATGCGCACCACCCGGGCCAGGATCCACTGCCTGGTGCGCGGCGCGGACGAGGCCGCGGCGTACCGGCGGCTGCGCGAGAGCCTCACGTGGTACCGGGTCTGGGACGCCATCGACCCCGACCGGCTGGTGGTGGTCGTCGGCGACCTCGCCGAGGAGGGGCTCGGCCTTCCGCCGGAGGTCTTCGACTCCCTGGCCCGCACGGTCGACGTCGTCTACCACGCGGGGGCCACGGTGCACTGGCTGCATCCGTATCCGGCGCTGCGGGCGGCCAACGTCCGCGGCACCGAGGAGATCCTCCGGCTGGCGGCCCGCCACCGTACGGTGCCCGTGCATCACGTCTCGACCGTCGGCGTGTTCAACGGCCCGGTCACCGAGGGCGTACCGCTGAAGGTGACCGACCCGACCGGACCCGCGGAGACGCTGCCCAGCGGCTATCTTCAGAGCAAGTGGGTCGCCGAACAGCTGATCGGCCTCGCCCGCGACCGGGGTCTGCCGGTCTCGGTCTACCGGGTCGATGTGATCTCGGGCGACCAGCGCAACGGCGCCTGCCAGACCCGCGACTTCGTATGGCTCAGCCTCAAGGGGCTGCTCCAGGCGGGGAGCGTCCCGGCCGATGCCGGGGGCCGCTTCCATCTGCTGCCGGTCGACTACGTCAGCGCGGCGATCCTCGGCATCTCCCTGCGACCGGAGACCTCCGGGGGGACGTTCCACCTGTTCAACCGCAGCTCCTTGAGCCTCGCCGACTGCGTGTCCCAGCTGCGCCGCCTGGGCTACCGGCTGGACGAGACGGACTGGGAGCGGTGGAGCGCGGCGGTGCGGGCCGACCGGGAGAACGCGCTGCTGCCGCTGCTGCACGCGTTCGAGATGATGGCCTCCGACACCGACTCCTTCTATCCGCCCTTCGACACCACCGAGACGGAGGCGGCGCTGGAGGGCACCGGGATCAGCTGCCCGCCGCTGACCGGGGAGCTCTTCGCCACCTACGTGGAGTTCTTCGTGCGGGAGGGCCATTTCCCGGCCGCCGCCACCTGACGCCACCGCCCTGAGCAGGCCGCCGTCCGCCCCCGGGTGGGGGCGGACGGCGGTCGTGTGCGGCCGGGTAGGGGCGGACGGCGGTCGTGTGTGGCCGTCATGCCGTCATGGGCTGGGGCGGAGGGGACAGCGGCCCCGGCTGCGGCGGGCTCGGCCCGGAGACCGGTCGCAGCCGCCGGGTGAGGACAGGGCCTTGCATGATCATGCGTAACCCTGCATACTCCTGCTGTGTCCAAAGTTCTCACCTCCCTCCCTGTCGGCGAACGCGTCGGGATCGCCTTCTCAGGCGGCCTCGACACCTCGGTAGCGGTCGCGTGGATGCGCGACAAGGGCGCGGTGCCCTGCACCTACACCGCCGACATCGGCCAGTACGACGAGCCCGACATCGCCTCGGTCCCCGGGCGCGCCACGACGTACGGCGCGGAGGTCGCCCGTCTGGTGGACTGCCGGGAGGCCCTGGTGGAGGAGGGGCTCGCGGCCCTCGCCTGCGGGGCGTTCCACATCCGCTCCGGCGGCCGCAGCTACTTCAACACCACCCCGCTCGGGCGGGCGGTCACCGGCACCCTGCTGGTGCGCGCCATGCTCGAGGACAATGTGCAGATCTGGGGCGACGGCTCCACCTTCAAGGGCAATGACATCGAGCGGTTCTACCGCTACGGCCTGCTGGCCAACCCCTCCCTGCGGATCTACAAGCCGTGGCTGGACGCCGACTTCGTGAGCGAGCTCGGCGGCCGCAAGGAGATGTCGGAGTGGCTGCTCGCCCATGGCCTGCCCTACCGGGACAGCGCGGAGAAGGCGTACTCCACGGACGCCAACATCTGGGGCGCCACCCACGAGGCCAAGTCGCTCGAGCACCTCGACACCGGTATCGAGATCGTCCAGCCGATCATGGGCGTGCGGTTCTGGGACCCGTCGGTCGAGATAGCGGCCGAGGACGTCACGATCGGCTTCGAGCAGGGCCGGCCGGTGACGATCAACGGCAAGGAGTTCGCCTCCGCCGTCGATCTGGTGCTGGAGGCCAACGCCATCGGCGGACGCCACGGGCTGGGCATGTCCGACCAGATCGAGAACCGCGTCATCGAGGCCAAGAGCCGGGGCATCTACGAGGCACCGGGCATGGCGCTGCTGCACGCGGCCTACGAGCGGCTGGTCAACGCGATCCACAACGAGGACACCGTCGCCACCTACCACACCGAGGGGCGCCGCCTCGGCCGGCTGATGTACGAAGGCCGCTGGCTGGACCCGCAGGCGCTGATGGTGCGCGAGTCGCTCCAGCGCTGGGTCGGCGCGGCGATCACCGGCGAGGTGACCCTGCGGCTGCGACGCGGTGAGGACTACTCCATCCTGGACACCTCAGGACCGGCGTTCAGCTACCACCCGGACAAGCTCTCCATGGAGCGGACCGAGGACTCCGCCTTCGGTCCCGTGGACCGGATCGGCCAGCTGACCATGCGCAACCTCGACATCGCCGACTCGCGCGCCAAGCTGGAGCAGTACGCCGGTCTCGGCATGGTCGGCAGCTCGCATCCGGCGCTGATCGGCGCCGCGCAGGCGGCCTCCACCGGGCTGATCGGCGCGATGCCGCAGGGCGCCTCCGAGGCGATCGCCTCGGACGGCCACGTGTCCGGACAGGACAAGCTGCTCGACCGCGCCGCGATGGAGTTCGGCGCCGACTGACCTCCCCGCTCCTACTGGTCCGCCGCCCACCCGCGCCCGAGCGCGCGTGGGCGGCGGCGTGTTACGGCCGGGCCGGGTCAGCGCACGGGCCGCTCCGCCGTGCCGCCGCCCAGACCGTCGACGTACGAGGCGATCCAGGCCAGCGGGGCGTTCCAGTTGATGGTGATCTCGTTGGTGGAGAACGCCATCAGGCTGTCGGTGTAGCACATCGCCGGGGCGCAGCCCTTCAGCTTCTTCTTGGCCACCGGGTCCTGGAGCCCGGAGTTCGGGCCGCCCGCCAGCGAGCCGGGCGCCGGATGCGGCAGCCGGTGGTCGCGCTGGTGGGCCCAGAAGCGGTGGTGCTGGTTGTGCGAGTCCCGCTCGCCGTGGCCGGTGACATAGGACTGGTTGAGCGGATTGCCGCCCAGCAGATAGTCCATGCCGCGGAGCACCGCGTCGAGGTAGCGGTCCTTGCCCGTCAGGTCGTGTGCGGTGGCGAGCACGACCATGTTGTTGAGCACCTGGCTGTTGGAGCCCCACTCGTACGTGCCGTCCTTCGGCGCGTACGGCACCCCGTAGGCCGACTTCGCGGAGTCGGCGGCGTAGCGGTCGGCGGCCTTCGTCACCATCGCGCGCGCCTCGGCGCGCTGCCGCTCGGTGAGCTTGTTGGGAACGGTGGCCAGGTCCAGCGCGCCGAGGCCCGCGGTCGAGGCCCACGACATGCCGCCGCCGCGCGGGAAGAGCGCGCCCACGTCGCGGTGGAGCGGCGAGTCGAGCACCGCCTTAGCGTAGCCGTGGTCGCCGGTGGTGATGAACAGCTCGGCCGCGGCCCAGTAGAACTCGTCGCCGACGGAGCGGTCGCCGTAGGCACCGCCGCCCGTGGAGTCCTTGTCGCTGGCGTAGATCTTCGGATGTGCCTTGGCCGCGTCCCAGGCGGCCCGGGCCGCGTGCAGACAGCGGGCGGCGAACTCCGGGTCGTAGGACTTGAACAGCCGGGCGCTCTGCGCGGCGGACGCCGCCAGGTTGAGCGTGGCCGCGGTGGACGGCTTGTGCAGCTCACGCTGTTGCTGGTCCTGATCCGGCCGGGTCGGGAACCCGGTCCACTGCTTGTCGTGCACCTTATGGAACGCCATACCGGCGAGCGGCTTGCCCTTCGGCACCTGCATGCGCAGCAGGAAGTCCATCTCCCAGCGGGCCTCGTCCAGGATGTCCGGGACGCCGTTGCCACGCTCGGGCACCCGGAGCCTGCCGTCGCCCAGCGACGCGGCGTCGGCACCCTTGGTGGTGCGGGTGCGCTCGTAGGCGGACATCAGCTGGGCCACCGAGATACCGCCGTTGACGACGTACTTGCCCTGGTCGCCGGCGTCGTACCAGCCACCGGCGACATTCCGGCGGTAGTCGCACACGCCCTTGACGCACGGCACGTCGGTGTCGCCCCGGTGCGGGGCCGCCTTGTCATGGCCCGCGGGACGGGCGTACGTGGAGCCCACGAGGTCCGCGTCGATCTTGATGCCGCTGCGGTTGTGGTAGAAGTACGCGAGCGCGTCGCTCCGCAGCGAGTCGTAGAGGTGATCACCGATGGCGAACGGCTCGCTCTTCTTCCCGTCGATGGTGACGGTGTACCCCTGGCCCGCGTCCGTGACCTTGCCGAAGTCGAAGGTCTGGACATTCTGCCGGGAGCTGGGGTCGACGCCCGCGGGGGTGGTGGTGCCGCTCGCCCGCTCGGTGCCGTCGGCGGCCCGGAGCGTCCAGGTCAGCGGCTTGGTGGCGGGGGTGACGACGGTGCCCTTCTTGGGGCCGTGGGTCAGATAGCCGACCTGGTTCACCCGCACCGGCGAGCCGGTGTCGGCCTTGGGAGCGGCCGTCCCGGCGGTGTGCCGCGCGTGGTGGTCCGCGGCGCTCGCCGCGGGTGCGGCCAGGGCACCGAGGGTCAGTCCGGCCGCGACCGCCGCGCCCACCATGCGCCGGCGGCGGCGGTCGGTCCGATCAGGGGTGATCCGTACGCGAGGAGCGGTAGCAGACAAGACTCAGCACTTCCGGGGGTTCGGCGTCTTTTCCGTCCCTCAGAGGCTAGGAAGAGGGCCTGGCCTGGAGCTTCGTACGCTTAGCCGAAATCCGGATACACCAGGTGACCGAGGCCGGCCTCCTTCGATCGAGGTATCGCGGGAGGTGAGCCGTGGTGGCGGCGGACTACCAGCGGGCGAGATCCGCCTGGAAGGACGGGTCGAAGCGCCGCATGTACCCGGTGTCATCGCGGTTGCGCAGTCCGCACCGGACGTACTGCTCATGCAGGCGCGCCAGGGCGTCGGGGTCCAGCTCCACACCGAGGCCGGGGGCGCCCGGCACGGGCACCGCGCCGTGCACGAAGGTCAGCGCGCCGTCCACGATCACGTCCTCGGTCTTCCACGGCCAGTGGGTGTCGCAGGCGTAGGTGAGGTTCGGGGTGGCCGCGGCGAGGTGGGTCATCGCGGCCAGGCTGATGCCCAGGTGCGAGTTGGAGTGCATGGACAGGCCCATGCCGAAGGTGTCGCAGATGCCGGAGAGCAGCTTGGAGCGGCGCAGCCCGCCCCAGTAGTGGTGGTCGGAGAGGACGACCTGGACGGCGTCGGCGGCCACCGCTGGGGCCAGCTCGTCGAAGGCGACCACGCACATGTTGGTGGCCAGCGGCATGGGGACCTCGCGGGCGACCGCGGCCATGCCGTCGATCCCGGGGGTCGGGTCCTCCAGATACTCCAGCACGCCCTCGAGCGCGCGCCCGACCTTCACCGAGGTCTCCGTCGTCCAGACGGCATTGGGGTCCAGGCGCAGCGGATGGTCGGGGAAGGCGCGGCGCAGTGCCCGGATCGCCTCGATCTCCTCCTCGGGGGGCCGGACGCCGCCCTTCAGCTTGATCGCGGTGAAGCCGTAGTCGTCCACCATCCGGCGGGCCTGCGCCACGATGGCGTCGGGGTCGAGGGCCTCGCCCCACTCGTCCGGCTCCTGGCCCGGGTGGGCGGCCCACTTGTAGAAGAGGTACGCGCTGAACGGGACGGCGGACCGCACGGCGCCGCCGAGCAGGTCACTGACCGGGCGGCCGATGGCCTTGCCCTGGATGTCCAGGAGCGCCACCTCGAACGGGGAGACGACGCGGTCGACGGTGCTGCTGGTGGTGATCATGCCGGTGAGCCCGGAGCCGCCGGAGCCGCCCACGCGGTCGATGACCCGCTGGACGCGCTGGTGCAGCTCCTCGGTGGCGAAGGCGTCCAACCCGACGATCTCGTGTCCGACGGCCGCCAGGCGCTCCAGGTGGAGCTCGTCCGCGTAGGTCTCGCCGAGACCGGTCAGGCCCCCGTCGGTGTGGATCTGCACGATCGAGCGGAGCGCGAACGGCTCGTGGACGCCGACGGAGTTGAGCAGGGCCGGGTCGCGGAAGGCGACGGGCGTGATGGTGACATCCGTGATGCGCAGGGGTGCTCCGTCAGACATCGACGTCCATTCATATGGCTGAACAGATGGTAGGTGTGTGAACCCTTAAGGGGCTGCCCCGCCGACGAGCAGCCAAAACGCCCGCCACATCTCATGTGTCTGCACCCCACTGCCAGTGGGTTGGTCCGTGACCAAGTTTCTGCGACGTGTGATGCCCATCCTGGTCATCATGCTGGTGGTCAACCAGATGGACCGCACCAACGTCGGCTTCATCGGCTACGCCCTGCTCGAAGTCGCCGCCCTCAGCGCGGCGGGCGAGCGGGACCGCGAGGCGCGCAGCCGCGAGCCCCAGGTGTCCAGGCTGCGGCTGGTGGTCCACCCCCAGGTGGCGCTGCTGACCGGCGTGTTCTTCGCCATGGCGCTCACCGGATACGCGATCACCTGGCCGTCGTCAGCTCCCTGGGCAACCTCGGCGGCTTCGTCTCCCCCACCCTCTTCGGCTATCTGGAGGAGACGACGGGCAGCACCAACGGCGGCCTCTACGCGCTCTACGCGCTCTCTGCGGTCTCGCTGCTCGCCACCGGCGGCGTCTACTTCATCCGCCGCGGCAGCGGCCGAGGCGGGGCCGAGGCCGCAGCGCCCGCCCCCGTCCGGACCGCCTCCGGGTGACCATGGCGCGGCCCCGCCCGGAGCCATGTGGCTACGGGCGGGGCCGTGCGGTTACGGGGCCGCGGCCGTCATCGTCGGACGGCCGTCGCGTCGGTGGCGCCGTCGCGGTCAGCGAAGCCCGGACGCGGGCGTGGGCACGGCCCGCGTGACCTGGATCTTCTCCCGGAACAGCAGTTCGTCGACCCGGGGGCCGATCTCCTGCTGCCACCGCTCGCTCTGGTAGACGGCCTCGTAGAGCCGCACCCGCTCCGCCTCGTCGGCGAAGCGCCGCAGCCACACATAGCCGTCGGGGTCCTCCTCGTCGATGAACGAGGCGATGACGTTCATCCCCTGCGCCGTCTGGAAGGGGATGATCACCTCCTCCATGAAGCTGACCCATTCCTCCCGGCGGCCGGGCCTGGTCTGGTAGCGGCGGATCTCGTAGAACATGCACGTCTCCTGGGTCTGGTGTGAGGGGTGGTACGAAGTGGCCTCGGCAGTCGGCCGGGGAACGGTCAGGCGCCGGTGCGGAGCACCAGCTTGCCGCGGGTGTGGCCGTCCTCACCCTGGCGGTGGGCGCGGGCGGCCTCCTCCAGCGGAAAGACGTCCGCCACCTCGACCTCCACCGCACCCTGGTCGATCAGTCCGGCGATGGTCGTCAGGGCGGCGCCGTCCGGCTCGACGAGGAAGGGGCTGGTGCGCACACCGCGGGCGTCCGCGGCCTCCTGCAGCTCGGGGCTGACGCCACCGGGGACGGCGACCAGCAGTCCGCCCTTCTTGAGGACCTCCAGGGAACGGGTACTGGTGGCGTCGTGCTCCTCTCCCAGCAGGTCGATCACCACATCGACGTCCTCGACCGCGTCCTCGAAGCGCTGCTCGGTGTAGTCGATCAGCTCCGCCGCGCCGAGCCTGCCGAGCCACTCGTGGCGGCTCTGCCGGGCGGTCCCCACGACCGTCGCCCCCAGGTGCCGTGCGAACTGGACGGCGAAGTGGCCGACGCCACCGGCGGCGGCGTGCACCAGAACCCGCTGCCCGGCCTCCACCTTGGCCGTGTCCACCAGGATCTGCCAGGCCGTCAGCGCCGCGAGCGGCACGGCGGCCGCCGCCTCGTGGCTCAACGTGGCGGGCTTGCGGGCGAACTGGCGGGAGGGGGCCGTCACGAACTCCGCGTAGCCGCCCGCCTGACGGGGGAACCACGGCATTCCGTACACCTCGTCGCCCGGGGCCAGCGTGGTCACCCCGAATCCCACTTCCTCGACCACACCGGAGACATCCCAGCCCAGGGTGAACGGCGGCTCGCCTAGCACGCCCGCCATACCGCCGCCCTGACGGGTCTTCCAGTCGACCGGGTTGACGCCGGCGGCGTGCACCCGCACCAGCACCTCGGTCGGCAGCGGTTCCGGCCGCGCGACCTCCGCGACGCGCAGCACCTCCGGGCCGCCGGGCGCGTCCTGTACCACCGCACGCATCATGGACCTGGACACGTGTTGCCTCCTGAGCTCATCCGTATCTCTCGCGCCCGCTCTCCGAACGCGCTCGCACGCTAACCTCAGGGACCTGGTTACCCACAAGGGACACTGCTACCTTTTGGATAGTACGACGTAGCCCGGAAGGTTTCCTCCATGAGTACGCGATGCCACACGGGCCAGCATGCCCATCATGATGTGTACGAGGCCCAGTGCCCGTGCCGCGCCATGCTGGATCTGCTGGCGAACAAATGGTCGGCGCTGGCCATCGGCGCCCTGGAGGACGGCCCCCTCCGATTCGGCGCGCTACAGCGCCGGCTTCAGGGGATCAGCCCCAAGGTGCTCACCCAGACACTGCGGCGCCTCGAGGACGCCGGTCTGGTGGAGCGGACCGTCTACCCGGCCGTTCCGCTCCATGTGGAGTACGAGCTCTCCTCCCTGGGCCACAGCGCGTCCGTCCCGCTCAGGAATCTGCGTCTGTGGGTGGAGGACAATCTGGATCTCACCGCCTCGGCCGCGAAGCCGATGTGACGGCGCCGGCTCCCCTGCCGGTCGCCGCCCGGCCCCCCCCTCAGCACCTTCCTCGCAAAGCGAGAGGGCGCCCTGTTCCGGGCCTTGTCAGGCGGTGGGGGCGGTGCGGATGGCGGCGATGTCGAACTGGAGGCGGACCTTCTCACTCACCAGGGCGCCGCCCTCGGCCAGCCTGGCGTTGTAGGTCAGCCCCCATTCGGAGCGGTTGATGGTGGTCGTGCCGTCGAAGCCCGCCCGCTGGTAGCCGAAGGGATCCGTGACATGTCCGATGTAGGTGAGCTCCAGGACGACGGGGCGGGTGATGTCTCTGATCGTGAGCTCCCCGGCCATGCGGTAGACGTCCGGGCCCGAGACCTCCACGGCGGTGCTGACGAACCGGATGTGCGGGAAGGTTCTGGCGTCCAGGAAGTCCCGGCCCATCAAGTGGTCGTCGCGCTGCTCGACACCGGTCTGGACACTGGCGGTGGACAGCAGGACCTCGGCCCGGGAACGGCGCGGGTCACGGCCGTCGAAGTAGAGTCGGCTCTCGAACTGCGTGAAGGCGCCACGCACCGTGCTCACCATGGCGTGCCGGACGGAGAAACCGATCCGGCTGTGCGCCGGGTCGACGATCCACTCTCCGGTGAGAGCCGCGAGGCCGGGGTCCGGCAGAGCGACGGCGCTGGACGTCGCCCGAGTAGAGGGGGCCTCCGGTGCGGCGCTGGCGATCGCGCGGCGGGAGGTACTGCGGCTGAACAGGTTCATGCCACCCGTTGTTATTTCAACTTACGGGATGACGCAACCCTTGATCAAGAGCAGATACTCAAGGATCTTGAGTAAGTGTCTGCGATGTACCCTCCGAGGAGAAGCCCCCGTTGACGACCGACAGTTACTACGAGCCGATCGACGAGTACCGCTACAAGCCCACTTCCCATGTCAGTGGCGCCTGGAGCACCGACGAACAGCACTTCAGCCCGCTCGGTGGGCTCATCGTCCACGCCATCGACCGCCACCTCGCCACCCGGCCGCAGACCGGGCTGCTGCTCAGCCGGATCAGCTTCGACATCCTCGGGCGCCTCGCCCTCGACGAGTGCGAGATCCGGGTGGAGACCATCCGGCCCGGCCGCACCATCGAGCTCCTCGAGGCCGTGGTGCTCATCGCCGACCGTCCCGTGGTCCGGGCGCGCGCCTGGCTCCTGGCCACCGTGGACACCGCCGCCGTGGCCGGTGGCCCCGGGGACCGGCTCACCCCTCCGGAGCAGCTCGCCCCCTGGTCGATGGCCTCGCTGTGGCCCGGCGGGTACATCGCCTCCCTGGACTCCCGTCCGCTCGCACCGCGCGAGCCGGGCCGCGCGACCCTCTGGGTCTCCACCCCGCTCGACCTGGTGGCCGGACAGACCAGCACCCCGCTGGCCTCGTACATCGCGCTCGTGGACACCGCCAACGGCATCGCCGTACGGCAGTCGCCCACCACCTGGATGTTCCCCAACGTCGACCTGACCATCCACCTCCACCGGCAGCCCGAGGGCCGCTGGACCGGGCTGGACACCACGGTCACCTTCGGCGGCACCGGTCAGGGCATCACCAGCACCGTGCTGCACGACCTGCGCGGTCCGGTCGGCCACGCCCAGCAGATCCTCACCGTCCGGCCCCTGCCCGGCACCTGACCGCGCACGGGACAGGCCGCCACCGGCGAGGTGGCGGCTCCCCCTGTACGATGAGCCCGCAAGCAACGAACCACTCTGCCTGACGCAGAGCTGGCGCGACCGCACGGCGGCCGCGGTCCTGCAAGCCCCTGATCGGCGCGGACCCGGTATCTACCCCGGTCCAGCGCGAGAGGACAGCTCTCGGCGCACTCCGCCATGCCGGCCCGGGTGCGCTACCAGGCGGCGGAAAGGCATCGGCCGTGGCATCCGCGGTCTCCAGCGACACCCCTCCCCCCGCACAGCGCGTCGGCTACCGGCAACTGCTGCGCACACCGGGCGCGTGGACCTTCCTGCTGCCCGGGTTCGCCGCCCGGCAGCCGTTCGCGATGCTGACGATCAGCATCGTGCTCCTGCTGCGCCACACCACCGGGTCGTACGGCGTCGCCGGTGCGGTCGCGGCCGTCACCGGCGTCTCCATGGCGCTGTTCGCGCCCCAGAGCGGCAAGCTGGCCGACCGCCACGGGCAGCGCGCGGTCCTGGTGCCTGGTGTGCTGCTCCACGCGGCGGCCACGGCCCTGCTGACGGCGCTCGCACTGGCCCACGCGCCGCTGTGGGCGCTGATCGCCGCCGCGGTGCCCACGGGCGCCTCCGTCCCGCAGGTCGGGCCCATGGTGCGGGCCCGCTGGGCGGCCGCCCTCGGGGACGGCGCGCCGGGCGGATCCGGGCCGCGCCCGGGGCGCCATCCGCTGCTGGCGACCGCGGCCGCGTTCGAGTCCGTGACGGACGAGCTCACGTTCGTCATCGGCCCCGTGCTCGCCACCGCCCTGAGCACCGCCGTGCACCCGGCCTCCGGCCTGATCGCGGAGGCCGCGCTGACGCTGGTGGGCGGGCTGCTCTTCGCCGCCCGGCGCCGTACCGCGCCACCGCCGAACCCGGCGCGGGCGGACGCGCGGGAGCCGCACGCCTCGGCCCTGTCCGTGCCGGGCGTACGGGTCCTGGCCGTGGCCTTCCTGGGCATCGGCTCGGTGTTCGGCGGGATGCAGGTCGCCCTGACCGCCTTCACCCAGGAGCACGGTCAACCGGGCCTGAACGGTGTGCTGTACGGGGTGTTCGCGGCGGGCAACATGCTCGCGGGCGTGGCCTGCGGCGCCATCGCCTGGCGCACCTCCCCGCGCCGGCGGCTGCTGACCGCCTACGCCGCACTGACGCTGATCTGCTCGACGCTGTGGGCGGTGTCCGCGCCACTGCCGCTGGGCGGGCTGGGACTGCTGGCGGGCCTGTGCATCGCACCCGCGCTGATCACCGGGTACACCCTGGTGGACGCGCTGGTCCCGACCGCCTCCCGGACGGAGGCGTTCACCTGGCTGACCGGCTCGGTCGCGCTGGGGCAGGCCGCGGCGGTGACGGCGGGCGGACAGGTGGCGGACGGCTTCGGCGCGAGCGCCGCCTTCACCGTGCCGCTCGTCGGCACGGCCCTGGCCCTGCTGACGGTGGTGTCCCTGCGCGCCCACATCGCACCGCGCGGCACCACCACGGCGATACGCCGGGACCAGCACACCGCCGACACCCACTCCGCATGTCAGTCGGTGAGGAACGACGACACGATGGCTCCGGCCTCCGGGCGGCACTCCTCGAAGTAGCCGTGCCGGGCGCCCTCGAAGATGTGCGTCCGTGCCCGGGGAATGCGGGAGGCGAGCAGCGGTGCGTTGGCCGCCGGGGTGAGCCGGTCGTCCGCTCCGTGCAGGATCAGCGTGGGCGCGCCGATCAGCGGGAGGACGTCCCAGGCGTCGTGTTCATTGCTCGCCACCAGATGGCGCCGCCGGGCGTACGGGGGCATACCGGGATCGCCGAGGGTCGCATACGGCCCGGGGTGCCCGGACCGCCAGGCCGGGGTGTACATGAGGTCGATCAGCGCCTCCCTCGCCGCCCGCGCGTCGGCCTGGGCCAGGGAGCGCCGTACCGCCATGTCGCGCTCCGTCGCCCGTGGTCCGCCGGGTGAGGTGCAGCCGAGGACGAGCCGCCGGATCCGCTCCGGGTGGCGGGCGGCGACCCACTGGGCGACCCGTCCGCCCATGGAGGTCCCGTACAGATCGGCGGACTCGATGCCCAGATGGTCGAGGACGGCGATCACATCGCCGGCGAAGTCCCGTGTCGCGTAGGGGTGGTCGGGCTTTCCGCTCTCCCCCGTGCCGCGCCAGTCCATGGTGAGGGTGGAGTGCGTGGCATGGAAGTCCGACCGTACGCCGTCCCACCAGTGGTGGTTGTTGGCCTGGCCGGCCAGGAGCACCAGCGGCGCCCCGGTGCCCTGGCGCTGGTAGGCGAGGAGGGTGCCGTCCAGTGCGCGGGCGTGACCGCTGACCTGCTGGGGGACGTCGGTGTGTGGCATGGGTGTCTCTTGCCTTTCAGGCTTCGGGCGTTGCCGGCGCGGGCGGTCCGCGCTCAGCCGCGGGCGATGACCTTGCCCGGGTTGAGGATCCCGTGCGGGTCGAGGGCCGCCTTGACCGCTCGGTGCATGTCCAGAACGGCCGGGGTGAGCTCCCGCTCCAGACCGTCCCGCTTCAGCAGGCCCACCCCGTGTTCACCGGTGACCGTGCCGCCGAGGTCGATGGCGTCCGCGATGATCTCGTGGAACGCGGCCTGTGCCCGCTCCCGGGCCGCCGTGTCGCCGGGTTGGGTGATCAGCAGCGGATGCAGATTGCCGTCACCGGCGTGGGCGATGTTGGCGATGAGCGTGTCATGGCGGGTGGCGGCGCGCTCGATGCGCGCCAGCATCTCCGGTACGGCCGCCTTGGGCACGCACACGTCCTCGGTGAGCACCGGGCCCAGCCGCTCCAGCGCCGGATAGGCGAGCCGCCGGGCCGCGAACAGCGCGTCGGCCTCCTCCTGGTCCGTGGACTGCGCGGCCCAGGTCGCCCCCGCCTCCTCGAAACAGGCGAGCATCCGCTCGGCCTCCTGGGCGCCGGCCGGTCCCGGGGCGTCCGTACGTCCGAGGAGGACCACGTCCGCGTCGACGGACAGGCCCATGTTCTTCCACTTGTCGACGGCCGCCAGGCAGTGCCGGTCGATGAGCTCCAGCGCGGACGGGGTGAGCCCGGCGGCCCCGATCGCGGCGACCGCGCGTCCCGCCGCCACGACCGAGGAGAAGTATCCGGCGACCGTGCGCTCGGCCTCGCGCCGCGGCCGCAGCCGCACCGTGACCTCGGTGATCACTCCCAGGGTGCCCTCGGAGCCGACCATCAGCCCCGCCAGGTCGTACCCGGCCACGCCCTTGGCGGTCCTGCGGCCGAGCCGCACCAGCTCACCGGTGCCGGTCACCACTTCCAGGCCGAGCACATAGTCGCGGGTGACGCCGTACTTCACACAGCACAGCCCGCCCGCGTTGGTCGCCACATTGCCGCCGATGGTGGACCAGGGCGCGCTCGCCGGGTCCGGCGGATACCACAGCCCCCGCTCGGCGCAGGCGGCCCGCAGATCGTCGTTGACCACCCCGGGTCCGACGACCGCGAGGCGCTCCACCGGGTCGATCTCGTGGATGGTGTCCATGGCCTCGGTGGAGAGCACCACACAGCCCTCGACGGCGTTGGCACCACCGGAGAGACCGGTGCCGGCGCCCCGGGTGACCAGCGGTACGCCGTGCCGTACGCAGGCCCGCACCACCGAGCGCACCTCCGCCGCCGTACGTGGCCGCACCACCGCGCGGGGCGTGCCGTACGGCGCCCACTCCGCCTCGTCGTGGACGAACCCGGCGGCGACACCGGGGTCCTCGACCATCCGGCCGTCCGGCAGCTCCTGCCGCAGATCATCGATCAACACGCCGGTCCCCTGCCTCGTCGTCGCGCACGGTACTTCCCGCTCGCACGGTACCCACCGCCATCGGAAAGCGTGATCACCACCCCCTGGTCCGGGGCGGTGGCGGGTCGGGACTTGCGCGAGAACCACCGTTCTCCTAGGGTCGGGCCCAATGGAGAGAATGCTCGTTCTCCCCTCTCCCCGCCGCGACTCGAGGAGTCGACATGACCGACGCCGCACGCCCTCCGTTCCCCCCGTTCACCCGCGAGACCGCCATCGAGAAGGTCCGGCTGGCGGAGGACGGCTGGAACTCCCGTGACCCGGAGAAGGTCGCCCTGGCCTACACCGTCGACTCGCGCTGGCGGAACCGCGCGGAGTTCGTCACCGGGCGCGCGGAGATCGTCGCCTTCCTCACCCGCAAGTGGGCGAGGGAGCTGGACTACCGGCTCATCAAGGAGCTGTGGGCCTTCGACGGCAACCGCATCGCCGTACGCTTCGCCTACGAATCCCACGACGACTCCGGCAACTGGTTCCGCTCCTACGGCAACGAGAACTGGGAATTCGACGACAGCGGTCTGATGCGTCTGCGCTACGCCTGCATCAACGACCTCCCCATCGAGGAGTCGGAGCGCCTGTACCACTGGCCGCTCGGGCGCCGCCCCGACGACCACCCCGAGCTGAGCGACCTCGGCCTCTGAGACCTCGGCTTCCGGCCGGCCGGACACCAGGAGAGCGATGACATGATCAGTCCCGAGACCGCGGAGCTCCGGATCCTCGACGCGGCCGAGACCCTGTTCTACGGACGGGGCATCCAGGCGGTGGGCATGGACGAGATCCGCTCCGCGTCAGGCGTCTCCCTCAAGCGGCTCTACCAGCTCTTCCCGTCCAAGGGTGAGCTCATCCAGGCGTATCTGCGGCGGCGCGACATCCGCTGGCGCCAGAAGCTGGCCGCGTACGCCGATGCACAGACCACCCCCGAGGAGAGCATCCTGGCGGTCTTCGACTGGCTCCACGAGTGGTTCGGCGAGCCGGACTTCCGCGGCTGCGCCTTCAGCAACTCCTTCGGAGAACTCGGCGCCACCTCCTCGGCCGTCGCCGAGACGGCCCGGGCGCACAAGGAGGCGTTCTTCCGCTACCTCGCCGAGCTGACGGCGGCCGCGGGCAAACCGGCCGCGCTGGGCGACCACTTGGCCCTGCTGGCCGAAGGCGCCATCACCACCGCGGCGATCACGGGCAGCGCCGAACCCGCGCATCAGGCGAAAGCGGCCGCGCGCGTCCTGCTGGAGGCGGCACAGCCGTCAGCATCAAGGGCACAGCCGTCACCAGCAGGAGGGGCATAGCCGCTACCATCCAGTCTCATGCGGGGGTGGTGGGAGCGGGGCCGAGCGCTGGGAGCAGCCCACCCCCAGGCCGTGGACATCGGGATCGCGCTCCTGGTCCAGGCGGCCATGACGATGCCGTTCGTGGTGGAGCGGCCCCCTGATCTGGAGCCGGCGACCTGGCCCGCCTACGGGCTGACCACGCTCACCGTCGTCCCCCTGATCTGGCGTCGGCGCGCTCCCCTGGCCGTGCTGACCGTGATCATCGCGACCAGCGCGCTGTACAAGCTGGCCGTGGAGGGGCCCGGGCAGCCGCTGCCGTACACCGGGCTCGTCATCATCTACACGATCGCCGCCGCTTCACCGCCGTGGGAGCGGCTGGTCGCCGGGGGTCTGCTGACGGTCGCCGTGCCGGTGTCGGTGTGGCTCAACACCCGGACGGCACGGGAGCTGACCTTCTCCCTCTTCGTGTTCGCGGCGGCCTATGTCTTCGGGCGGCTGACCGATGCCCGGCAGCGGGAGCACCGGATCGAGGCGGAGCGGGCCGCCGCGCGCGAACGGGCCCGGATCGCACGGGAGATGCACGACATCCTCTCCCATGCGGTGAGTCTGATGATCGTGCAGGCGGAGGCCGGTCCGGTGGCGGTGCGGACGGCTCCGGAGCGGGCCGAGGCCGCCTTCGACGCCATCTCCGCGACCGGCCGGGACGCCATGGCCCAGCTGCGCCGGATGTTGGGTGTGCTGCGCGAGGGCGATGAGCCGGGCCGCGCCCCGCGCGAGCCGCAGCCGGGCCTGGCCGGTCTGCCCGAGCTGCTCGACCGGATACGGGCGAGTGGTCTCGAGGTGGCGTACGGGTCGGCGGGGGCCGTGCGGCCGCTGCCGGAGGCCACCGGGGCGAGCGTCTTCCGGATCGTCCAGGAGGCCCTGACCAACGTGGTCAGACACGCGGCGGCCCGCAGCGTTTCGGTCCAACTCACCTATGGCGAAGGCACGGTGGACATCCGGGTGCTGGACGACGGGCGCGGACCACGGTCGGGTTCCGGTGGCGGCCACGGTCTGATCGGGGTCCGCGAGCGGGCGGCGGCGCACGGCGGTACGGCGGCCACCGGGCCGGGCCCGGACGGCCGGGGCTTCGAGGTACGGGTCCAACTCCCCGTACCCGCCGCGGCGGAGGTGGCTCGTTGACGATCCGGGTGGTGGTGGCCGACGACCAGGAGCTGGTGCGCAGCGGCTTCGCCATGATCCTTGACGCCCAGCCGGACATCGAGGTGGCCGCGGAGGCGGGCGACGGGGCCGAGGCCGTCGAGGCGGTGCGGCGGCACACGCCGGATGTGGCCCTGCTGGACATCCGGATGCCACGTCTGGACGGTATCGGGGCCTGCCGCGAGATCGCCGCGTCCGGCGCCTGCCGGACGGTGATGCTGACGACCTTCGACTCCGACGAGTACGTCTACGAGGCGCTGCACGCGGGCGCGAGCGGCTTCCTCCTGAAGGATGTGCGCAGGGACGATCTGGTGCACGCGGTACGGGTGGTGGCGCGGGGCGACTCACTGCTCGCCCCGTCGGTGGCCCGGCGGCTGGTGGAGCAGTACACCCGGGCCACCGCCCGGCCTCGGCGGCCCGACCCCCGGCTGGACGCGCTGACCGGGCGGGAGCGGGAGACGCTGCTGCTGCTCGCGCGGGGGCTGTCGAACGCCGAGATCGCCGCGGAGCTGGTCGTCAGCGAGCACACGGTCAAGACGCACGTCGGCAATGTGCTCGCCAAGCTGGGGCTGCGGGACCGGATCCAGGCGGTGATCTGCGCCTACGAGACGGGCCTGATCACGGCCGGGGATCCCCCGCCCGGGGGAGCGGCCGGGCCCGGCTCCTCCCCCGCGTCGGCGAGGAACTGACCCCCGGAACACCGCTCGCGCGGGCGATCCGCGCCGGACCGCCGGTCACCAGGATGGAGCCATCGAGAACAACGGCTCATCGCACTGGAGTTGACCATGAAGAACACCAGCCGCACCCTGCTGGCCGCGGCGCTCGTCCTGGGCGTCGTGGCGGGCCCGGCGGCGCCGCCGGTCCTCGCGGCCACCTCGTCGCCCTCGGACATCTCGTCACCCGCGGACATCTCGTCACCCGCGACCACCTCGTCGCCCGCGGCCTCCGAGCGGTCCGGGATTCCCGAGCTGGAGGCCGCCATCGCGGATCTGCCGACGAGCGACGCCACGGCCGCGCTGGTACGGCTCGGGGGCACCGACGGCGTCTGGAGAGGCAGTTCGGGCGTGCACGACCTGACGACCAACCGGCCGGCCGATCCGGCGGGCCGCTTCCGCGCCGGTTCGGTGACCAAGGTCTTCACGGCCGCGGTCGCCCTCCAGCTGGCCGCCGAGGGCACACTCGACCTGGACCGCACCGCTCGCTCGTATCTCCCGGAGCTGATCCCGGCGTCGTACGGGGCGGTCACCGTACGGCAGTTGCTCAATCACACGCACGGCATCCCCGCCGCCGATCTCCCCGGGGACACGGTCGAGGAGCGGTACGCCGACCGCTTCCGGATCCACGACCCGGAGGAGATGGTCCGCTCGGCGACCGCGCAGAAGCGCGAGTTCGCGCCCGGCGAGAAGCAGCACTATCTCAACATCGGCTACACCATCGCCGCCCTGGTCATCGAGCGGATCACCGGCGACACATACGAACACCAGGTGACCCACCGGATCCTGAAGCCCCTGGGGCTGCGCGACACCTACCTCCCGGGGACGGATCCGCACATCGCCGGCCCGCACAACCACGGCTACCAGACGATGCGGCTGGACGACGGCACGACCGGGCTGCGCGATGTGTCGGTGTGGGGGCCGACGGACGGCTGGGCGGCCGGGGACATCATCTCGACCACGGCGGACCTGGAGCGGTTCACCAAGGCCCTGTTCCGGGGGCGGGTGGTGCGCGGCCCGCTGTTGCGGGAGATGTTCACGCTGCCGAAGGTGGCGGACTTCACCACCGGCGACCCGGCCGCGTACTCGGTCGGCCTGTCGATGAAGAAGCTGGGCGGCCGTGAGGTGTGGGGGAAGTCGGGCGGCCGCTGGGGCTACAACACCGGCATCGTCTCCACCCGCGACGGCTCGCGCACCCTCGTCTACAGCGTCAACTCCACCGACGCCAAGGGCCAGGAGATGAGCACGGTGGTGCGGGACATCATGGTGGCGGCCTACGGCAGCCGCTGAGCGGCTCCTCGGTCCCCTGAGCCGTGCCTCAGTCCGCCTTGAGGGCCGTGAGGATGTTCAGCCGGGCCGCCCGGCGGGCGGGCCAGAGTCCGGCGACCACTCCGACGACCGCGGCGCCCGCGAGGGCCACGGCGATACGGCCCCAGGGGATGACCATCTCGTACCCCTGGATGCTGTCGGAGGCGAGCTTGCCCGCGGCCCAGCCGAGGAAGATGCCCGCGCCGATGCCCAGAAGGGCCCCGAAGAGCGAGATGAGCACGGACTCCAGACGGATCATCCGCTTCGTCTGCTCGGGCTGGAGCCCCACCGCGCGCAGCATCCCGATCTCACGGGTGCGCTCGAACACCGACATCGCGAGGGTGTTGACGACTCCCAGGACCGCGATCACCACCGCCATGGCCAGCAGCCCGTAGAGGACGTTGAGGAGCAGTGTGATGGCCTCGCCACCGGCCGCCTCGGCCAGGTCGTCGGTGTTCTGCACCTGGATGACGGGGTTCTGGTCGAGGGTGCGCTGGAGGGAACGGCGTGCCGCGTCGCCGTCACCGGCCTTGGTGCGCACCAGGACCGAGGCGTCCTCGATCTCCTTCAGATGGGGCTGGAGCGTGGCCAGCGGCATCATGGTGGACGGGAGGTACTCGTCGTCGTGGTAGACGCCGCCGATCTCCAGCGATCCCCGGCTGCCGTCGTCATAGACCACCGGAACCCGCTGGCCCGTGGTCCATCCGTAGATGTCGGCGATGGAGGTGTCGATCAGCAGGCTCTTGCCTCCGCCCGAGCCCAGGGCCGCGAGCGAGCCCGAGACGAAGCTCGGGTCGAGGAGGTCGCCGATGGTCCGGGGGTTCACACCGGTCAGGGTCACCTCGTCGCCACCGATCCGCACGGCGCCCTGGCGCCGCGGGCTGGAGGAGGTCACAGCCGAGGACTTCGCCAGGGTTTGGTGGACCGAGGCGGGCAGGTGGCCGCTGTTCTTCGACGAGATCTCGAAGTCGGCCGTGACGGAGTTCTCGGCCCGCTCGTGCAGCGATGTCGTGGCGGACACCGCGACCACCGTAAGACCGGTGACCAGGGACAGCCCGATCATCAGGGCCGAGGCCGTGGAGGCGGTGCGCCGGGGGTTGCGCCGGGCGTTGCGCGGCGCCAGCGTGCCCGGGACGCCGAAGCGGCGCAGCAGCGGTCCGGCCAGGTCGACGGCCGGGCCGGAGAGCGCCGGTGTCACCACGATGATGCCGATGAGCAGCAGGGCGGCCGGAAGGAGCACGACGGTCCTGCCCTGCTCGCCGCTGGACGCCGTGAACACCACGCCGAGCACACCGATCGCGATCAGGGCGACGCCGATCGCGTTGCGCCTGCGGAGGCCGCGGGCGGGCGGGGGCGTGTGGATCGCGGACATGGCGGCCACGGGAGGCACGGCGGCGGCGCGACGGGCGGGCACATACGCGGCGAGCATGGTGACGACGACGCCCACAAGGAACGAGATCAGTACCGTGCCGGGCGAGATGACCAGCGGCCCGTCCGGGAAGCCGGATCCGGTGGACGCGAACAGCTGCCGGATGCCCATGGCCACCCCGATGCCGAGGAGGAACCCCGCGGCGCCCGCGCACAGCCCCAGCAGGCCGGCCTCGACGAGGACGGAGCGGGTCACCTGGCGGCGCTCGGCGCCGACCGCCCGCATCAGGGCCATCTCCCGCGAACGCTGGGTGACGAGCATGGTGAAGGTGTTGCCGATGACGAAGATGCCGACGAACAGGGCGATGGCCGCGAAGACGAGCAGCACCTGGCTCAGCCCCCGCGTCCCCTCGGCGGCCTCGGTCCGCTGCCGCTCGCGCAGCTGCGCCCCGGTGCTGATGTCGGAGTCCCCGGGCAGCAGATGGCGGGCTTCGGCCGCGAGCTTCGCCTCGGAGGTGCCGCGGTCGGCCTCGAGGGTGATTCCGTCGTACCGGCCGGGCTTCAGGAACAGCTTCTGCGCGGTGGCGTCGTCGAAGAGCGCCAGGGTGCCGCCGGAACCGTGGGTGTCATCGGTGCGGACGATGCCGACGAGCTTCTTGTGCAGCACCGGTCCGTCGACGGCCAGCCGGACGGTGTCGCCGATCCGGTAACCACCCTGGCCGGCGGTGGCGGTGTCCAGCAGCACCTCGTCGGGCCCGGTGGGGGCTCGCCCGGCGGTCAGCGGGTGGCGGGTGTCCTTGCCGTCGGCCTGGGGGAAGTAGTTGCCCCCCGCGGTCACATGGTCCTCGCCGAGGGGGTGGCCGTCCTTCGCGGCCACGGCGGCGAACCCCTCGACGGAGCCGGTGACGGACGCCACGCCGGGCAGCCGCTGGAGGCGCCGCAGGGTGTCCTCCGCCACCGTTCCGCGCTCGCCGGCCTTCTCGTCGTAGGGCGGTGTGGCCTGGACCGAGACATCGCGCAGGGTGGTGAGGAAGCGCTCCTTGTGGGCGTTGCCGACGGTGTCGGTGAAGACGAGGGTGCCCACGACGAAGGCCACGCCGAGCAGCACGGCGAGCATGGTCATCAGCAGACGGGCTTTGTGCGCGAGGACGTTGCGCAGGGCGGTACGGAACACGGGGCGGCCTTCCGGGAGGGTGCCGGGTGTGAGGTGCTCGGAGAGCGGGGTGGGCGTCGGAGGTGAGTGAAGTGGCGCGGGCGTCAGGCGTGCGCGGTCATCGAGCTTGCGCGGGCGTCAGGCGTGCGCCGGGGTCAGGCGGCCCATGCGCTCCAGGACGGCCTCGGCCGTGGGCGCGTGGAGTTCGTCGACGATGCGGCCGTCGGCCAGGAAGACCACGCGGTCCGCGTAGGAGGCGGCGACGGGGTCATGGGTGACCATCACGACGGTCTGGCCCAGCGCGCTCGCGGAGCCGCGCAGGAACTCGAGGACCTCGGCGCCGCTGCGGGAGTCGAGGTTGCCGGTGGGCTCGTCGGCGAAGACGATGTCGGGCCGACCGGCCAGCGCGCGGGCGACGGCGACGCGCTGCTGCTGGCCGCCGGAGAGCTGGGCGGGCCGGTGGCCGAGCCGGTCGGCCAGGCCGACGGTCTGGATGATGCTCTCCAGCCAGGCCCGCTCCGGTTTGCGGCCCGCGATGTCCATGGGGAGGGTGATGTTCTCCAGGGCGCTCAGGGTCGGCAGCAGGTTGAACGCCTGGAAGACGAAACCGACGCGGTCGCGGCGCAGCCGGGTGAGCTGACGGTCGTTCAGGGAGGCGATCTCCGTGTCACCGAGGCGGACCGAGCCGAAGGACGGCGAGTCGAGACCGGCCATGCAGTGCATCAGGGTGGACTTCCCCGACCCGGACGGCCCCATGATCGCGGTGAACCGCCCCTTGCCGAAGCCGACCGTGACCGCGTCGAGGGCCACCACACGGGTGTCCCCCGTGCCGTACACCTTCGTCAGGTCGGTGGCGTGGGCCGCGTAGGACTCCGGGGCGGAAGGGGGCTGGTGTGCGTGCATGCCGGTCCTCGGTGAGCGCTCGGTGGACGGCCCTCGTGGCGGAGGGCGTCGCCGCTGATGGCGACACCCATGAGCCTCCCGCCCGGCCACCCCCGCGCGGATCCCCCGACCATCCGGAGCCGCATCCCCCGATCGGGGGAGATCGCCGCGGAACCACCACTCGGCACCCCCGCGGAACCACCACTCGGAACGCCCGCGGAATCACCACTCGGCGCCCGCGGGACCGCTACTCCGCGCGCCCCGTGCGGAAGGCCCAGGCCGCGATCTCGACCCTGTTGCGCAGGCCCAGCTTCGCCTGGACCGAGCCCAGATGCGTCTTGACCGTGCTGGGTGCGATGTACAGCTCGGCGGCGATCTCCGGGTTGGTCAGTCCGCGGGCAATGCCCTGGATGACCTCCTCCTCGCGGTCGGTCAGCGGCTCGGCCGGCTCATGTGCGGCGCGCCGCCGGCTCTTGGTGAAGTGCTGGAGCAGCCGGAGGGTGATCTGCGGGGCGACCATCGCGTCCCCGCGCACGGCCGCCCGCACGGCCTCGGTCAGCAGCGCCGGACCGGCGTCCTTCAGGAGGAAGCCGGACGCGCCGTTCGACAGCGCCGTGTACACATACTCATCGAGGTCGAAGGTGGTGACCACGACCACCTTCGGGGCTCCGGGCCGACCGCCGCCGGCCAGTCGGCGGGTGACCTCCAGGCCATCGGGCGGAGGCATCCGGATGTCCACGAGGCACACGTCCGGCTGGGTCTCGCGGGCCAGCGACAGGGCCGAGGCCCCGTCGGCGGCCTCGGCCACCACCTCCATGTCGGACTCGGCCGACAGCACCATGCGGAACCCGGCCCGCACCAGATGCTGGTCGTCCGCGACCAGGATGCGTATGGTCATGCCGTCCTGCCCTCCCGTAGCCGCAACCCGCTTCGTACGGCGTGCCGCCCGCGGGTCCGCGGGGTGCGCGCGGCCTCGTCGGGGCGCAGCGGTACGGAGGCGCGGACCCGCCATCCGCCTTCAGTACGGTGGCCCGCCTCGAAGGCGCCGCCGAGCAGTTCGATCCGCTCCCGCATGCCCATGATGCCGAAGCCGCCGCCGAGCCGGCCGAGGCTGCCGCGGTGTCCGGAGGGGGAGCCGTGTCCGTCGTCCTCCACGACCAGTTCGGCGTGGCGTGCCGCCACCCGGGCGGACACATCCACCGACCGCACTCCGCGCGCATAGCGCTGGGCATTGGTCAGGGCCTCCTGAAGAACGCGGCTCAGCCCGCCGGTGACCTCGGCCGGTACGTCCTCCGGCAGATCCCGCCCGAGGTCCAGCCGGACCGGGAGCCCGGTCCCCCGTGCCTCGTCCACGATGCGGGTCAGGACCTCACCCAGGTTCTCCGGATGCCGCGGGGTCTCGTCACCGCGCATCGAGCCCACCAGGCGCCGCATCGATGTCAGCGCCTCGCCGCCCGCGTTCTCGACGGCCTCGAGCATCTCGTTCAGCGCCTGCGGGTCGGGGGTGCCCCGCCCGGTGACATGGCGTACGGCCTGCAACTGCACCACGATCGCGGTCACCTGGTGGGCCACGGTGTCATGCAGGTCCCGGGCCAGCGCGAGCCGTTCCTCCTGCCGCACCAGCTGTCCGGTGCGTTCCTGCTGGACGTCGTAGAGCCGGAGCACCAGCCCGCAGACGAAGGCCAGCGCCAGCAACAGCGCGGTGTTGTCGGAGAAGTCACCGGGATCGGAGTCCCGCAGGAGCGGGATGGAGAACACGCTGACGCTCATCGCCGCCACGGACACCAGGGCCCACCAGGGTGTGCAGCGCCGCACCCCCACGGCGAGGAGGAACAGCAGGCCCATCAGTTCGGTGCCGCTGGACTCGCTGGTCACCATGTTCACCGGCATCAGGTGGTAGGCCACCGTGGCCGCGAAGGTACCGGCGCAGGCCACCAGCGCGGCCCTCGGGACCCATCGGACATCGCGCACGACGGCCAGCACGGCCATCGCCCCGGCCAGAACCCCGGAAGCGATCGGCACCCAGTCCCCGGCGAACGCCTCCGTGTCGAAGTCCGGGTCGAGGACGAGCCGTTCCCGCACGTCCTGGTAGACGGAGAAGAGGAACCACAGGGCCAGCGCGGGGATCAGGATCCGCCCCGGCCAACGTCGATAACCGGCGCGCCGGCCGGAGGACACAGCTATTCGCACCCGCGCCACCCTACGCACCTACGGCGGCGATTGCCGCCCGTCTCCCGCGCCCGGGCCCTCGGCCGGGCCCGTGTCCGGTCCCGTGTCCGGGCCCACGCCCCGGCCCTGGCCCGGGTCGGTGGGCATGGGCGCGGGCCGTGCGTCGCGCACCCGCTCCGGTGTCCAGTACGAGGGGTCCGGCGGATCCGCCCGGTGGCTCCGTGGGATGTCCGGGGCGGGGGGATCGCCGGTGTCGTCGCCCCGGGCGGTGACGGCGAGGACCGCGGCGATGCCGGTTCCCACGGCCGCCGCGGTGATGAGGACTGCGGTGAGCGGGCGCATGACGTTCTCTCCCGATTCTCTCCCAATGGTGGGCCGCTGCGGATGCCGGAGGCCGGGGCCCCTGAGTGCGGGGCCCCGGCCGAGTGCGGTGTGTGTGGTGCTCTGGTGCTCAGCCGTTGGCGGTGTTGTCGTAGATCGTCTGGATCTTGTTGTCGAAGTAGGGGCTGTCGATGTAGGCGGGCGGATCGGTCCGGGTGCTGGTGACGCCGATCTCGGTCCCCAGGCCGGTGGTCTCGTTGTAGTCCCGCAGCCAGGGGCCGCCGCTGGCGCCCTCGACCATGGTGCACCCGTTCTGCACCCGGGAGCCGTCCTGCCACGTGGGGATGTTCTGGCATACGTAGGGCAGCTCGCCGTCGTAGCCGAAGGCGGCCGGATAGCCCCAGACGGTCACGGTGTTGGAGTACCCGTAGTTGTAGCCGAGCCCCATGCCGCCGACGGTGTTGACCAGCTTGCCGGCGCCGTTGTCCCAGACGTTGACCACGCCGATGTCGTAGTTCAGGTCACTGTTGTTGATCCAGCCGTTGAACGTGGTCAGCGTCTTGGCGGACCAGGTTCCGTACGGCCGCGAGCCGTTGTAGTAGGCGGGCACGAACACCCAGTTGGTGGCCCAGGTGCCACCGGCGCCACCGTGGACGCAGTGCCCCGCGGTGAACACCATGTTCTTCGTGGGATTGTTGACCGCCGCGGCGGAGCAGGCGTAGTCGCCGCCGTTGGTCGGGTTGTGGAAGAAGACCTTGCCCTGCACGATCGAGGTGGCGATCCGCACCCCACGGGCCTTCTGCGAGGTGCCCTTCTGCGGTTTCGCGAGCTGAGCGGGTTCGGCCGCCGCGTCGTTGGCCGCCTTCCGCGACGCCTTGGCGTCGGCGGGCGTGTCGGCCTCGACGGCTCTGCGCATACGCTGCGGGGTCCAGTATTTCCCGGCGGACTCCGCGGATGAGCGGGACGCTGCACTCTTGTGCGCGGACACCGCGGTGTCCGCGCCGTGTGTGACGGTGCTGTGCGAATCGGCGGACGCGGCCGCCGGAATCGTCAGGGCGAACGCGAAAACCACTCCGCTCGCCGCTAAAACGACCTTGCGAATCTGCACCAGTCCCCCAAGTTTTTGATCGGGACAGGGAGCGGATGCCCCCGGTGAAATCCCGGGCGCACCGTATCGCGTGATGAAGTGTGCACGCCAAGATCCCGCAGGTGGTCAGAACGGTATCCGGCCAGGCATGGCGCCCCCGGTCCGGTACGGAAAATCGCCTCGCGACCGCTGGACTGCCCTTTTCGGCAAAAGCGGAATGGGGCGTGTGCCGCATTGAACGAGGAATTCCGACGCGTCAACGCGCGTCAACGGCCACCTTCTCCCAGACGGCGACGGCCACCCGATCCCCGACAGTGTCCGGAACCTGTATTCGCATTTCCCTCGTCGAATTCACGGAAGTATTCACGCATTCACGGCAGTCCCGCGCTACGCGATGGGCCCGCCTGCCGCAGCGGATGCTGTTAGCCTCCCGGCATCCCCGTAGGCCCGCCGCTCCGAGGAAGACCATTGGTGACGAACCTCCAGGACGACCAGGACGACCAGGACGCCCAGGACGCCCAGGACGCCCAGGACAGCCAGGACACACCGGCGCCGCAGCACGCACCGGAGGCACCTGACACGCCGCCTCCGGGCTGCCCCGCCCACGCCGCGCGGCTGTACGGGCCGGACTTCCGGCGCCGTCCGGACGAGACCTACCAGCGGATACGGCAGGACAGCGGACCGGTCGCCCCGGTCCTGCTCGAAGGCGACATCGACGCCTGGTTCGTCCTCGGCTACCGCGAGACCCGTCAAGTGCTGTCCGACACCGAGACGTTCGGCCGGGACCCGCGCCGCTGGAACGGCTGGGACAGCGTGCCGCCGGACTGGCCGCTGACGCCGTGGGTGGCGTACAGCCCGATGATGACCTTCACGGAGGGCGAGGAGCACCAGCGGCGCGCAACGGCGGCAAGCGAGGCCCTCGCCACGGTCGATCCCTTCGTGCTGCGTGGCCACTGCGAGCGGCTCGCCGATCAGCTGATCGACAAGTTCGCCGGGAGCGGCAGGGCGGATCTGGTGTACGACTACATCTACTCGGTGCCCACCCTCGCCACGGCCGAGCTGTTCGGCCTGTCCCAGGACGAGGCCGGGCTGGAGGCCCTGGCGGCGGGGCTGACCATGTCGTTCCTCTCCAACGAGGAGGCCATCGCCGGTCAGCAGCGGGTCGCCGCGTATGTGACGGAGCTGGTGCGGGCGAAGCGCGCGGATCCGGGCCCCGACCTCACCTCGCGTTTCATCCTGAACACCCCGGACCTCACCGAGGAGCAGCACACCGCGGACGTCATGGTGCTGATGGCGGCGGCGCTGCCGCTGACCTCGTACTGGATCGGCAACACCCTGCGGCTGATGCTCACCGACGAGCGCTTCGCCATGACCCTCTCGGGCAACCGCCGCAGCATCGGCGAGGCCATGAACGAGGTGCTGTGGGCGGACTCCCCGTTGCAGAACCTCATCGGGCGGTACGCCACCCGCGACACCGACCTCGGCGGCCGGCACATCCACGCCGGTGACCTCGTCGTCCTCGGCCTGGCCGCCGCCAACGCCGATCCGCTGCTGTGGCCCGACTCCCCCGTCGGCCACGCCGGGAACCACTCCCATGTCGCGTTCAGCGGGGGCGACTACGGCTGCCCGGCGGGCGGTCCCGAAACGGCCAGGATCATCGCGGAGACGGCGATCGAAGTGCTGCTGGACCGGGTTCCGGACCTGACGCTGGCGGTCGCGCCGGACGAGCTGAGATGGGTGGACTCGTTCTGGTACCGCTGCCTGGAGTCGCTGCCCGTCACGTTCAGCCCCGCCCCGGTCACCGCGGGCTAGCGCGCGAAGCCACAACCCGGCGTTCGTGCCGTCCTCCTCCCCCCGGGGGAGATCCGGCGTCCCCCGGGGAGATCCGGCGTCCCCCCGGGGGAGGAGGGGACGCCGGAGCCCTGGGGCCCGGTGGTGTCAGTTGCCGGGTGGCTGCTGGAGCATGGCGAGGGTCAGGACATTGCCGCCGATGCCCCAGCCGCCGTCGGTGACCTCCTCGACCAGGACCAGGGTGGTGGCGCGGGCGCGCTCACCGTAGATGTCGACGTACAGCTCGGTGGCACGGGTGACGATCTCCTCCTTCTGCTTCTCGTCGAGGGATCCGGCAGGGACCTTGAAGTTCGCGAAGGGCATGGTCGTTTCTCTTTCGTCCGTGGATTTCGGTGTGTTCGAGGGTGATTCGGGGGTGATTACAGTGAGCTGCCCGTGGTGAGCAGATCGTCCAGCCCGGCCCGGCGGAAGAACTCGGCGCGGACGCGGTCGGCGACCGCGGAGACGACTTCGCTGCCGTCGCGGCTGGGGTCTATGTGGGTGCGCAGCGGCCGGGTGCCGGCCGGGAGGGCCACCAGGCGTACGACGGCGTCGGCGACGTGCGCGGCGTCCGCGTCCGGCGGGATCAGCGCGGCCAGCCGCTGGTCGAGATCGGCCAGCAGGGTGCCGTAGCGCTCGTCGTAGGCGGTGGCGCGGTCGGGGTCGGCGGGCGCGCCCGCGTGGCGGAAGTGATTGGTGCCGGAGGTGAAGGCGCCGGGGACGACGATCGCGGTGTCGATGCCGAAGCGGACCACCTCGGCGGCGTAGCTGACGGCCAGGGCGTCCATGGCAGCCTTCGCGGCGAAGTAGGGCCCGATGAAGGGCGGGCAGCCGCCGCGGGTGCTGGAACTACCGATCCACACCAGCAGCCCGTCCCCCTGGGCCCGCAGATGCGGCAGCGCGGCGCGGTTGACGCGCTGGGTGCCCAGGACGTTGACGTCGTACAGCTGGGCCAGTTGCTCGGGGGTGAACGCCTCCGCCGGGCCGGTGGCCATGTGTCCGGCGTTGTGGACGATCACGTCCAGCCGGTTCCGGTCGGCCAGGATGCGGGCGATGGCGGCGTCGGCGGAGTCCTGCGAGGTGACGTCGAGCTCCACGGCGCGCAGGTCGACGTCGTGGTCGGTGGCGTAGCGGGTCAGCTCGGCCACCGCGGGGGCGTTGCGGGTGGCCGGCTGCCGGATCCCGGCGTAGACGGTGTGCCCGGCGCGGGCCAGGGCGCGTGCGGTCAGCGCCCCGAAGCCGCTGGAGGCGCCGGTGACCAGAACGGTCGTGGGGGTGTCGGAGGGCATGGGGTCCTTACGGGCGGGAGAAGGGGGAATGGTGTGCGGTGGCGGTCAGATGATGCCGCCGTTGGCGCGGACGCGCTGGCCGTTGACCCAGTGGCCGGCCGGGGAGGCGAGGAAGGCCACGACCTCGGCGATGTCGGCGGGGGTGCCCAGGCGCTCCAGCGGGGGCTGGGCCGCCATCCGGGCGATGGTCTCCTCGTCCTTGCCGTCGAGGAACAGATCGGTGGCGGTGGGGCCGGGGGCCACGGTGTTGACGGTGACGTCCCGGCCGCGCAGTTCGCGCGCCAGGATCATGGTGAGCGCCTCGACCGCTCCCTTGCTGGCGCTGTAGGCGCCGTAGCCGGGGAGGGCCAGGCCCACGATGGACGTGGAGAAGGTGATGAGCGCCCCGCCGCCGCGGATCCTGCGGGCGGCCTGCTGGGCGACGACGAAGGTGCCGCGGATGTTGGTGCGGTGCAGCGTGTCCAGCTCCGCGAGGTCCAGCTCGGCGATGGGCGCCAGATACATCCGGCCGGCCGCGTGGACGACGACGTCGACACCGCCGTACTCGGACTCCGCGGTGTCGAAGAGCGCGGCCACCTGCTGTTCGTCGGCGACGTCGGCCTGGAGGGCGACGGCCCGGCCACCGGCGGCGGCGATGTCCTTGGCGGCGGCCTCGGCCGGTTCGCGGTGGCCCGCGTAGCCGATCACGACGGCGTATCCGTCGGCGGCCAGCCGCTTCACCGACTCGTGGCCGATACCGCGGGAGCCTCCGGTGACGATGGCGACGCGGGGCCGGTCGGCGGGGTGCTGGGGCGCGGCTTCCTGAGGCGACATGGAGACTCCTGGGGGACAGGTGCTGACGGGCGGATGCCACGGCGTACGGGCCGTGGCCCCCGGGGCGCCGGCGTCGTTCGGCGCCGTGCCCCTTGGGTGTTCCCAGCTTGGGCCGGGATCGCAGGGCCAGCCACGGCTCTCTCCACCCAGGGGTTGTCAGCCCCTGGCTCAGCTCACCGGCACAAGCGACCATGGAGGGCGTGAACCACTCCGAATTCGCCGCCTTCCTGAAGTCCCGGCGCGACCGCATCCGCCCGGCCGACGTCGGTCTGCCCGCCGGTCCACGGCGCCGGGTGCCCGGTCTGCGGCGCGAGGAGGTCGCCCAGCTGGCCGGGCTGTCCGCGGACTACTACACCGAGCTGGAGCGCGGGCGCGGCGCCCAGCCCTCCGCCCAGGTGCTGACCGCGCTCGCCCGGGCGCTGCGGCTGAACGGCGACGAGCGCGACCATCTGTTCCACCTCGCCGACCGTCCCGTTCCCCCGGCGACGCACGGCCCGGCCGCTCAGGTCCAGCCGGCCCTGCTCGGCCTGCTGGACCGGCTCACCACCACCCCCGCCCAGGTCATCACCGATCTGCACCAGACCCTCGTACAGAACGAGCTGGCCGCGGCGCTGGTCGGCCGTCCCCCGGCGGTGCGCGGCCCCGCGGCGAGCCTCGTCTACCGCTGGTTCACCGATCCGGACGCCCGTGGGCTCTACCCGCCCGAGGACCACCCCCACCACTCCCGGGTCTTCGTGGCCGATCTCCAGGCCGTCGCCGCCCGGCGCGGCGGCGACTCCGAGGTACGGCGGATGGTGGCGGCGCTCCGCCGCCGCAGCGAGGAGTTCACCGCCCTCTGGGACACCCATGACGTGGCCCTCCGGCGGACCGACCACAAGCGCATCGTCCACCCCTCGCTGGGCGTCATCGAGCTGGACTGCCACTCCCTGTTCAGCGAGGACGGCCACCAGCGGCTGCTGTGGTTCAGCGCCCCGCCCGGCACCGAGGGCGCCGCCCAGCTGGAGCTTCTCTCGGTGATCGGCATGCAGGACATGACGGCCGGCGAGCACAGCGCGTCCGGGTGAATCCCCCGCGACACGACGGCGGTCCGGCGGCCTCGGAGACCGGCCACGGCCCCCTGATCGCGCCAACATGGTGACGTTCGGGGTGCGGAGCGAGCAAGCGGCCCGTCATTGGGAACCCCTGTCGCAGTACGCGCGGGCTCTGCCCGGTGCCGGGGCCACGGCACCGGCGGTGGGCCCGCCGGTCTCCGACTCACCCAAGGACCCCGTATGAATGGACCAGCCCCGCTTCTGACCCTGAACAACGGCGTGCGGATGCCCGCCCTCGGCCTCGGTGTCTACCAGAGCCCGCCCGACGAGACCGTCCCCGCGGTGACGACCGCGATCGAGCACGGCTACCGCCTGATCGACACCGCGGCCGCCTACGGCAACGAGAAGGAGGTCGGTGAGGGCATCGCCCGCTCGGGCATCGCGCGCGAGGACATCTTCGTCATCACCAAGCTGTGGCTGACCGACTACGGCTACGACTCCACCCTCCGGGCCTTCGACACCAGCCTCACCAAGCTGGGCCTGGACCACCTCGACCTGTATCTGCTCCACTGGCCGGTCCCGTCCACGTACGACACCACGGTGGCCTCGTACAAGGCGGCCGAGAAGCTGCTGGCCGACGGACGGGTGCGGGCCATCGGCGTATGCAACCACACCCCCGAACACCTGACCGCTCTCATGGCGCGCACCGAGGTCGTGCCCGCGGTGAACCAGGTCGAGCTGCACCCGTACTTCAGCCAGCCCGAGCTGCGCGCGTTCGACATCCGCCATGGCATCGTCACCCAGTCCTGGTCGCCCATCGGCGGGGTGAACCGCTACGGGGGCGAGGGCGCGGACAAGGTCAGGGATCCGCTCCAGGAACCCACCATCACCGCCCTCGCCGAGAAGTACGGCAGGAGCCCGGCCCAGATCATCCTGCGCTGGCACGTCGAGCACGAACTGTGCGCGATCCCGAAGTCCGTCAAACCCCACCGCATCGCGGAGAACATCGGGATCTTCGACTTCTCCCTGACCCCCCATGAGGTGGCCGCCATCGACGCGCTCGACACCGGGACACGGGGCGGACCCGACCCCGACCGGGTCGAGCTCGACACATTCTCCTGAGACCCGGTTCTTCCGGGACACGGGTGCGGGGCGGCCACCGGCCGCCCCGCACCAGGTCGTCAGGACAGGAGACTACTGAGTTCCTTCGTGGAATGATGGCGCGTGCTTTTGTCGGTTCCAGACCTCTGTCGGTGGGAGAGAGGCATGCGGGGACTTCAGGGCAAGAGGATCGTCATCGCGGGGGGCGCCACCGGGATCGGCGCCGCCACGGCCGAGCGGCTCGCCGGGGAAGGTGCCTCGGTCGTCGTCGGCGACATCGACCTCCCGGGCGCGAAGGCCACCGCCCAGCGCGTCGCCGAGGCCGGCGGCACCGCGGTCGCCGTGCCGTTCGACCTCGCCGACGAGGAGTCGATCGGCGCGCTGATCGATCGGGCCGCCGCCGAACTCGGCGGGGTCGACGGGCTGTACAACGTCGGCGCCGACCTCTCGGACGGGCATCTGGGCCGGGACACCGATCTGCTGGAGATGGACCCGGCCGTGTGGCGGCGCACCCATGAGGTGAATCTGCTGGGCTACGCCCTCACCTGCCGGGCGGTCATCCCGCGGCTGCTGGCCCAGGGCGGCGGCGTGATCGTCAACACCTCCTCCGGCGCGGCCTGGGGAGGGGAGCCCCGGCGTCCCGCGTATGCCGCATCCAAGGCCGGGATCAACGCGCTGACCCGCCATATCGCCTCCCGTTGGGGCAAGGAGGGCATCCGCTGCAACGCCGTGGCGCCCGGGCTGGTCATGGGCGACACCCAGAAGCAGCGGGACGACCAGCGGCTACAGGCCATGGCGCTGAAGATCGCCCGCAGTCCGCGGCTGGGCGAGCCCGCGGACGTGGCGGGCACCGTGGCGTTTCTCCTCTCGGACGACGCCGAGTGGGTCAACGGCCAGGTGTGGTCGGTCTGTGGCGGCATGAGCCTGCGCGACTGAGGGCTCCCCCGGGACCGTCTTGCGGCGGGCCAAGGTCGCCCTACGGCCTCCTACGGCGTCCAGGGCCCGGATACTCGCCAACTCACGTCGTCGGCCCATGACGTGGCGCTGTCGAAGGGGTTGGACCCTCCGTTGGAGGCGATGTAGACCTTGTTCTCGTAGTGGCGGATGAACCGGTCGGGGTAGTTGGAGGACGCGAACGAGGTGCCCTGGCCGTTCTTGCCGGTCTGGGGGCAGAACGTGGCGTCGGCCCGGAAGACGGCGGTGCCGTCCATCGGCTGCCGGAGCAGCTGGTAGTTGTAGTGGCGCAGGAAGTCGCCGGGGTAGTTGCGCGACTCGAACGACACACAGGAGGCGTTGGCGAGGCCGCGGCGGACGATCCAGGACGCGTCGCCCTTGTCGAGCGCGGAACTGCCGGAGGACACCACGGAGGTGACGGCGCTGTTGGCCTGGTGGCGGACGTAGCGGTCGGTGTAGCCGGGGGTGGTGGCGCGCAGGGACATCGTCGAGCCCGCGTCGAGGGTGCCGCCCGCCACGGGGCTGGGCGCGCCGTAACCCACGGAGACGACGTTGGCCTGCACGGCGTCGTCGGCCGCGTCGGTCGGCAGGCCGCTGGTCATCACGCCCTCGAAGAACGAGCCGATGGACCCGTTGCTGTTGTCGCCGCCCGTCCCGAGGACGATGGAGCCCTCCTGGTGCATCGGCGAGTAGCCCGGCCTGGACGGTTCAGGACCCGCGTACTGGGTGGTGAGCCTGCCGGACTGGGCGTTGCCGTCCTTGAGGGCGAAGTAGTTCTGTCCGTTGTTCTTCAGCAGGGCGGTGACGAAGGGCGCGGAGTTGCCGGTGTTCGAGGGGTTCTTGCTGTAGCCGCTGTCCGACTGGAACAGGCCGTTCTCCAGGTCCGCCTGCACCCAGGGCCCGGATCCGCCGCACGGCGGGAACCAGCACTCCGTACCGAAGTTGATGGCGTCCATGTGGCCGTTGCCGGTGTCGGCGATCTGCACCTCGGCGTTGCCGTAGTCGAAGCAGCACAGGCCATTGACATGGGTGCCGGAGGTGACCATGTACATCCCCTCGGGCCGGCCGTTGACGGCGACGCCGGAGGCCGCGGTGTGGCGGTAGCCCATGCGGCCGGAGAAGGACGCGCCGTAGACCTGGTGGCCGCCCGCGGTCACGGGTAACGCGTCCGCGGGCACCCCGGAGTTGGCGGGGCCCGCGGTGCCGGCCGGTTCGATGGGCATGTGGTTGTGGCGCGGTGACTGGTCGTAGATGACGTTGATGACGCATGTGGTTCCGGCGCAGAAGGAGTCCTGCCGGGCGGCGTCGGCGTAGCCGCCCGCCGTCAGCGTTCCCACGTCGGTCACCGCGCTGTCGGAGGCGCGTTTGAGCTGGTAGAGCGGGCCGTTGAAGGAGGCGTAGAGCGCCCGGGTGGTGCTGTGCGCGGCCACGCAGGGCGTACCGGCCGCGGCGTAGATGTCGCACGGCAGGGAGGCCGCGGCCTGGGATGTCCCCGTGCCGCCGGCCAGGAGCCCGAGGACGAGGGTGGCTGTCGCGCCCACCGACAGCAGCGCTCTTCTCACCCTCGCGAGACCCGGAGGAACCTTCATGGTGGTGCCCTTCCCGTTGTCGGAATGTCAGGGGCATGCCATATGCGTGCGTTCGATATATCGCACGTTGACCGTGAAATCGAACCTGACCGTAGGACTGGGGACCGCCGGCGTCAATGGCCACGCGCGGAGGAGTAGCCTCCTGCGCGGCGACTCGTACGGTTCATTCGCCCCCACCGCATATCGAGGAGAGACCGTTTGTCGACGTTTGTCGTGTTCGACCTTGAGTTCACCACATGGCCGGGAGCGCTTGAGCAGGACTGGTCGGAACCGGGGCAGCTTCGCGAAATCGTCCAGATCGGCGCGCTGCGCATCAGCACCGGCTCCTCCGCTGACGCCTACTCCGTTGTCGAGGAATACGAAGCGCTGGTCAGACCGGTGGTCAACCCTCGGCTGTCCCCGTTCTTCACCGGCCTCACCGGCATCGACCAGCGGACCGTGGACCGCGAGGGAGTCGCACCCGCCGAGGCGATCGGTGACTTCCTGGCGTTCTGCCGTGGGCAGTCCGTTCTCTCCTACGGCAATGACATGGTCGTCCTCGGGGAGAACGTGGGGTGGGCCCGGGCCCGCGGCGAGGAGGTCAAGAACGGCTTCCTCACCACCCCCTTCCTCAATATCCGGCCATGGCTGAACACCCTCGCGCCGACGACGGCCTCGGCCAATTCCGGTCGGCTGTGGGAAGCGCTCGGACTGCCCAAACCCGCGGCCGGCAAGGAGCATTCGGCGCTCTTCGACTGCTATTCGATCGCCGCCGCGATCGGACACGTCCGCGCCGGTGGGGCCACCTTGCCCGAGGGGTGCCTCTAGGGGCCGACCGGCGGATCTTGACGCCTGCGGCGGGCTGTTCCCCTCCCCGCCCCTTCCCGACACCTGACGATATGCGGCTCCGCCGCGTGGGGGGCTCCGCCCCAGACCCCGGGGTCCAGAAGCGAAGCCCCCGGTAGCGGGAAGGGGCGGGGAGGGGAAAGCATCGGCCATCGGCGAGCGTGGTGTCCGACGCGCTGACGGCGAGTGGCACAATCCGCCGGAGAGGCCGGAGATCTTGCTCGGCGGTGCTCGCGCGCCGTCCGGTACGCATCGAGGAAGGAACCCCCACATGACCGCAGTACGCGGAACCACCGTGGACATCCCCACCCAGGACGGCATCGCCGATGCCTATCTGGCCCATCCCGACGACACTGACCGCCATCCGGCCGTTCTGTTCTACATGGACGCGTTCGGCCTCCGGCCCCATCTGCGGGGGATGGCCGACCGTCTGGCCGCGGCCGGTTACACCGTGCTGGTGCCCAACGTGTTCTACCGCCACGGTCGCGCTCCCGTGGTGGAGCTGCCCGACTTCCTCGACCCGACGGCGCGTTCGGCGGTCTTCGAGCACATCGCGCCGATGGCGCAGGAGCTCACCCCCGAGCGTGCCGTGCGCGACGCCGGCGCGTATCTCGACTGGCTGGCCTCCTGCGCGCAGGCCACCGACGGGCCCATGGGCCTCACCGGTTACTGCCTGGGCGCCGGGCTGGCCCTGCGGACCGCCGGAGCGCACCCCGGTCGTGTCGCCGCGGCGGCCGGTTTCCACGGTGCCTTCTTGGCCACGGAGGCGCCGGACAGCCCGCACACGGTGGCCCGGCAGATCACCGCCGAGCTGTACTTCGGACACGCGGACCAGGATCAGTCCCTTCCCCCCGAGCAGATCGAGCGCCTGGACAAGGCCCTCAACGAGGCCGGTGTCCGCCACCGCACCGAGGTCTACGCGGGCGCTCAGCACGGCTTCACCCAGGCCGACACCTCCGCCTACAACGCCGAGGCCGCCGAACGCCACTGGGAGGCCCTGCTCGACCTGCTCGGCCGCACCCTCTGACCGTGGTGGGCCATGGCTGGTGACCGGCCGCCCCGGGCCGGCCACCACACTCCGGCCTAGAGCTGCCGGAGATGGTCCCGCAGAGTACGGGCCACCTGCGCCATCAGGGCCTCGGCGCCGGGCTGGCTATTGGCGGGCACCAGCGACTCGGTGAGCACGGCGACGGCGAACACCTGGCCGTCGGAGTGCTCGACGATCCCGATCTCGTGGCGGAGGTTGAGAAGGGTGCCGGTCTTGGAGGACCAGGTGGTGGCGTCGGAGCTGAAGTCCGGGGCGAGTCGGTGCCGCAGCACGTTGTGGGCCATGAGGTCGCGTACCCGCAGCGCCACTTCGGGGTGGATTCTCGACGGTGTCCACAGGGCCTGGAGCAGTTCCACCCAGGCGCGTGCGCTGCCGGTGTTGGCTCGGGTGGTGTCGAGTTGTGGCACCCGATGGCCGCGGCCGCTGGTTCCGGCGTCGATGGCGAGGGCGTGGGCGAGATGCACCTGTGCGGCATCGAAGCGCTCCACAGGGGTTTCGCTCAGTTCACGCATACCGTGCCGGACGGTGATGCCACGCAGCCCGAGCTCATGGAGGATCTCGGCCACCTGGGCGGGCGGGGTGAGGTCGAACAGCGCGTCGGCCGCCGTTCCGTCGCTCACACAGGTGCTCAGATAGAGCAGATCGTCGACCGCGATCCGGACGGGGTGGCGGAACCGGCTCAGCCCGGTGGGGCCGGGCGTGGTGATCCGACCGGGTGGCACATCGAGCATCGTGGCCCCGTCGAGCTCGCCACGCCGGATGCGCTCCAACGTGGCCAGTGCGAGCGGGACCTTGACCAGGGAGGCGGAGGGCAGCTGGGTGTCCGGGTCGATCCCCAGCTCGTCCCCCGTGTGGAGGTCCCGTACGAGCAGACAGCCGTGCAGTCCGCCGTCGCGCAACTGCCCGCGCAGATCGCTCAGCAGTGGCTCGGTGCTCATGCCCCGGCTCCTTCCGCGGTGCCTGCCCGGGTGGCCGCTTCCGCGGTGTCCACCGGTGTGCGCGACTCCTCGGTGCCCGCGCCGAGGCAGCGGGCGATGGCACCGCCCAGGCGCCCTTCGAGATGCTGGGGATTGCCGTCCGCCGCGGCGGCGAGGGCGAACCCCCGGCTGAGCGCGATCTCACCGATGGGCCGCCAGGTCAGGGCGAGTTCCTCGGCCTGCGCGGGAGAACACAGCAACAGGTCGCGGGTGCAGAGGACTTCGGCGGCGGCGGTCGTCAGATCGGTGGCGGCCACGAGCTGTGCGGGCCGCAGACCGACCGCGTCGCGCAGCCGGGTGAGCGGGTCGCGGATATGCGGCACATCGTCCTCCGGCTGGATCCATATCCGGCGGGCCGGGCCCCGGGCGGACCGGCCGACCCGCAGCGTCTCGAGATAGACCCGCCGCACCCCGGGATCCCGCACCCCGGCGAGCCCGAGCGGCACGGACCACGTGGCCTCGTCCGCGGGCACCGCGAGCAGGGCGGCCCGCACCTGCTGGGCATGGATGAGCTCCAGGCGCCGCGCGGGCGCCGCCACGCGGAGATCGAGGGTGACCCCGTGCCCTCGCGCCTCGGCGACGAGGTGGGCGAGACCGGCCGTGGAGCAGATGCCGGGCACCGCGAGCCGCCACGGCTTGCGCTTGGCCGCCTCCGCCTCGTGCAGCAGCACATCGGCCGCCTGTACGAGCTGTCTGGCCACCGGCAGCATCTCCCGCCCGAACGGGGTGAGGACGGCCCGCCGCGAGGTGCGCTCGAAGAGCTGCTCCCCGAAGCGCTCCTCCAGCGCGGCCACGCGACGGCTGGCCACCGACTGCGACATCCGGGCGGCGGCCGCCCCGACGGTGAAACTTCCCCGCTCGCTCACGCTGACGAACGCCCGGCACACTCCGACCAGATCCACAGCCGCACTCTATGCCAGATTGGCATGAAGAAGCGCATGAGCGTATTGGACCGCATAGCCGCCGGGCGGCGAGGGTGATCCCAACGCCGATGACCACGCCCCGGAAGAGGGGCTCGGCTCGGTCATCCCATCCCGTGTGCGCCCCGCGTGACGGGGACCCAACCGGAGGTTCGGACCATGCGATTCACCCGTACCCGGCACACCGCTGTCAGCGCGTTCGCCACGCTCGCGCTGCTCGTCCCGCTGACGGCCTGTAGCGAAGGGGATTCCCCGGACGCGTCGGCGCCGTCGAGCTCCTCGTCCACCTCCGCCGAGAGGGCGAGTACGGGCGCGGACGCGAAGGCGGTCGCCGGCGAGTTCAAGAAGCTGGAGCGCTCCTACGACGCGCACCTGGGGGTCTACGCGATCGACACCGGCACCGGACACGAGGTGGCGTACCGCGATGGCGAACGGTTCGCCTTCGCCTCCACGTTCAAGGCGCTGGAGGCGGGCGCCGTGCTGCGGAAGTACAAGCTGAGCGGGCTGGACCGGGTGATCCGGTACTCCAAGGACGATCTGGTCGAGAACTCCCCGGTGACCGAGAAGCACGTGGACACCGGGATGAGCCTGGGCGCGCTGTGCGACGCCGCCGTCCGTTACAGCGACAACACCGCGGCCAATCTGCTCTTCGACCAGCTCGGCGGGCCCAAGGGCCTCGACGCCACCCTCGAGAAGCTGGGCGACGACGTCATCCAAATGGAGAACATCGAGCCGGAGTTGAGCCGGTGGGTGCCGGGCGAGACGCATGACACCACGACCCCACGGGCGATGGCCAAGGACCTGCGCGCGTTCGTCCTCGGCGATGTCCTCGGCAAGGGAGAGCGCGCACAGCTCACGAAGTGGCTGCGGACCAACACCACCGGGGACGAGCTCATCAGGGCCGGAATGCCCAAGGGCTGGCAGGTCGGCGACAAGACCGGAAGCGGCAGCTACTACGGCGCCCGCAACGACATCGCCGTGGTGTGGCGGCCCGGCGCCGCTCCCCTCGTCATGGCGATCATGTCGTACCGCGGTGACAAGGACACCCCGTTCGACAACAAGCTGATCGCGGACGCGGCGTCCGTGGTGGCCGACACGATGTCGTAACGCGGTCGGCCGCGTAGCTCAGCCGCGCAGAAAATAGCCGCGTACCTCAGCCGCGCAGGAAGTACAGGACCGTCATGGTCACGGCGGTGGTCAGAATGACGGCCCGCAACAGCCACGCGGGCAGACGGCGGGCGATCCGCGCTCCCGCCACGCCACCGGCCACCGCCCCGACCAGCATGGCGACGAGCAGCCGCGGCGCGCCCAGCGCGTCCGAGGCGATGAGGAACAGCCCGGTCGCGCTGAGGTAGATGGCCGTGATCTGGGCGACCCGCATCGGGTTGCCGGTCGAGGTGTCGAGGCCGAGGCCGATGCTCCACACGGCCAGCATCATGATGCCTACGGCACCGCCGAAGTATCCGCCGTACACGGCGAGGAGGAACTGGCCGAACAGGACGGCCCGGGGGCTCATGCCGACCGCATGGCCCCTCGCCTCGCTCACCGCGCGGGAGACGCGGCGCCCGAACGCGAGGACCACCGTGGCGAAGGCGAGCAGCCAGGGCACCGCGGCGTCGAACGACACCGCGGGCAGCGCCAGCAGCAGACCGGCGCCGAGCCCGCCACCGACCACACTGACCGTCGTCAGGGCCCGTGTGGACGTGTCCCCGACCGGGGCGAGCTCGCGCCGGTACACCCATGCGCTCGCCACGCTCCCGGGGACGAGGGCCACGGTCGAGGACGCGTTCGCCGTCACCGGGGGCAGACCGGCCGCCACCAGGGCGGGGAGCGCCACGAACGTACCGCCGCCCCCGATGGCGTTCAACGCCCCGGCGGCAACCCCCGCCAGCAGAACAAGCACTGTCTCGGACACCCGCCGAGCATCGCCCCTCGGCCCGTGGGCCCACAATGCGTGATCCGCGTAGCGAGCCCAAGGCTCTGCCTTAGGCTCATCAGTGTGCGGTACGACCTGGACGACCTGCGGCTCTTCCTTCATATCGTGGCGGAGGGCTCGATCACGGCGGGCGCTCGCCGGATGCATCTGAGCCTCCCGTCGGCCAGCGCGCGGGTGCGCTCGCTCGAGCACCACGCGGGCGTGGACCTGCTGATCCGCGGCCGGCGGGGGGTGCGCCCCACCCCGGCGGGGACGGCGCTGGCCCGCCACGCACGGGACGTGCTCGACCGGACGGCGCGCCTGGAGAGCGCCGTGGCGAGCTACGCCCGGCCGCCGACCGCCCCGCTGACCCTGCTGGGCGGTGGCTCCGCGATGCACCGCCTGGTGCCACGGGCCCTGGTCTCGTTCCTCCGCGCACACCCGGACGTCGACGTCGAGGTGTCCGAGAGCCGCACCCCACGGACCGTGCGGATGCTCGCCGACGGCGAGGCGGACCTGGGCGTCGTCCTCGACCGAGAGGCCCGCGACTGCGGTCTCACCATGGAACCCCTCGGCGACGACTCGCTGGTGGTGATCGGCCAGTGCGGCGGGATCCTCGCGGGGCGTACCGAGGTGACGTACAGCGAGGTGGCCGAGCATCCGCTCGTGGGGCTCGACGCCGGTTCCTCGCTGCGCCGCTCGATCGAGAAGAACCTCGGTCCGCACGCTCCGGCGGTGCGCTACCGCACCACCGTCGCCCACCTCAACACCCTGGTCTCCCTCGCGGCCGCCGGTGTCGGACTCGCCGTCGTGCCACGCCGTGCCATCGCCCCGTACCATCCGCTCGACGTGTGCGACCTTCGCGATCCCTGGGCACGCCGCCACCATCTGCTGGCCTGGGGCGCGAAGGCCGGAGCCTCGTCCACCGCCACCGCGGCACTCGCCGACCATCTGCGCCGCGCGGCCATGTCCGAACCGGACGGGGGCGATGGCCTTCCCCTTCCGGCACCCCGAAGCCGACCGCCGACGCCGGGCTGATATCCGTCACCCGGGTCTGCGGTGGCCCGCACCAGCCGGGTCACCGAGGCGCCGCGGGAGACCGCTCCTGACCACGCGAGGGATGAACACCGGGCCGGGCCCGGATCAGCCCTGCCGGACGTGCCCGGTGCAGAGGCGGCGCAGCTCACCCACGCTGTCCGCGAGCGTGCGGTCGCCCAGCGATTCGAGGACCGCCTCCTCGGCCTCGGCGGTGAGCGTGGCGAAGTACTCACCGGCGTGCGCGGTCACCGGGCACACGGGCTCCACCCCCGGCGAGGGGGCGAACAGGGGCTTGTCGCCGACGGCACAGCGATAGATCTCGGCCAGGGTGATCCGGTCGCCCGGCCGCCCCAGTCGCGCCCCACCGGTGCGGCCCTTGACGCAGACGACCAGCCCCTCGTCCGTCAGCGGGACAAGGAGTTTCCGGACCAGGCTCGGGTTGGCGTTGAGTTTATGGGCCAGCTCGGCGGAGCTCAGCGGCCCGTGCCCGTTCTCGGCGGCCACGGCGAGGAACAGCATCACCTGGAGCGCACGGGAGAACCGGATGTCCAGCACCTTCTCCACCTCCGCCCGCAGATCGGGGCACAGCCTACTCGACGGTGCCGTTCCGCCCTCACCTAAAAAGCAATCGATACAGTTGCAGTTTACGCCGTGAAAACTGTACCTTTCAGACTCACACTTTCGAGGCTCCGGGGGAAGCCTCCTCGGCACGACACGTCTGGAGAGCGACACCGTGAACACTCGCCTGGCCACGGCACTGTCCCGCCCGTTCACACTGGGTTCGGCAAAGCTGCCGAACCGGATCGCCATGGCACCCATGACCCGCGGGCACTCCCCCGATGGCATCCCCGGTGAGGACGTCGCCGCGTACTACGCGCGCCGGGCGGCGGCGGGGACCGGCCTGATCATCACCGAGGGCACCACCGTCGACCACCGGTCCGCCGGTTATATCGACGGCGTCCCCCGGTTCCACGGCGAGGAGCAACTGGCCGGGTGGCAAAAGGTCGTTGACGCCGTGCACACCCACGGTGGCGCGATCATGCCCCAGCTCTGGCACGTGGGCATACAGCGCACCGCGGGAGCGCCGCCGTTCCCCGACGCCCCGTCCGTGGGCCCGTCCGGGATCGCGCTGGACGGCACGCCCGGAGCGGGCGAGACGATGACCCTCGCCGACATCGACGACGTCATCGACGCCTTCGCGAAGGCCGCTCGGGCGGCCGAGGAGATCGGCTTCGACGGCGTGGAGCTGCACGGCGCACACGGCTATCTCATCGACCAGTTCCTCTGGGAGCGCACCAACCGGCGCACCGACACCTACGGCGGCGACCCGGCCTCCCGGACCACGTTCGCCGCCGACCTGGTGGCCGCCATCCGCGAGCGAGTCGCGCCCGACTTCCCCGTCGTCCTCCGGTTCTCCCAGTGGAAGTCCGACAACTACGACGTCCGGCTCGCCGAGAACCCCAAGGAGCTGGAAGCCGTGCTCACGCCGCTGGCGGAGGCCGGTGTCGACGCGTTCCACGCCTCCGGGCGGCGCTACTGGCAGCCGGAGTTCCCCGACACGGGATCGGATCTGAACATCGCCGGATGGGCGAAGAAGGTCACCGACAAGCCGGTGATCACCGTCGGCTCGGTCGGCCTGGACAGCGCCTTCCAGCCCGGCTCCCTCTCCGGCGCCAACGCGGCCGTGGAGTCCATCGACCGGCTCCTGGAGCCTCTGGAGCGGGATGAATTCGACCTCGTCGCGGTCGGCCGCGCACTGCTCGCCGACCCCGAGTGGGCCGACAAGGTCCTGACCGGCCGGGTGAGTGAGCTCGCCCCGTTCAGCCGGGACGCGGTGGAGTCCCTGCACTGAAACCCCGCACCGAAACCCCACACCGATGGGGACGGCGCCGGCCAGCACGGGGGGATCTGGCCGGCGCCGGGCACGGGGTGCGCTAGTTAGTTTAACATTTCACCACTATCGCGCATTCCCGGTGCTAGCCGGAGCCGGAGCCGCCGCCGTAGACGGTGGCCTCGCGGGAGGTCTCGGCGATGCCATCGGGGCCGTTGAAGACGCGCTTGCCCCAGTCGGTGAGCCTGGCCGGGTCGAAGTCGGTGGCCAGGTCCAGGATGGGATCGGTGTTGCCGCTCCAGGACCAGGCCAGATAGCCCAGCTTCAGCCGCTGGGCGGTGGCCATCATGGTGTTCTCGTCCGGATCGCCCCACTGGTCGGCGGGACCGCCGAACTCACCGATGAGGAGGGGCAGTCCGGCGCTCACGAAGGCGTTCAGATAGTCGGTGATCTCCTGCGCCGTGTCATAGACGCTGTACATGTGGATCGAGAAGATCAGGTTGCCGGTGGAGTCGGCGTCGTAGACGGTCCGCGCGTTGGTGCGCATCACGTTCTGGAGGTCCTGCCCCCAGTTGGGGGCGTCCACCATGATGGTGTGCTGGAATCCGGCGTTGCGCAGCTTCTGGACGGCGGCGACGGTGGGGGCGGTCCAGCCGGCCGGGTCGGTGTTGCCCCAGGGTTCGTTGCCGATGTTGATGATGACGTAGTTCTCCTGGCCGGTGAGCACGCTCTTGAGGCCGATCCAGTAGTCGGCCGCCTGGTCGAGCGTGCCGGCCGCGGCATCCTCGCCGTAGCCGGTGGTGTCGTGCACCTCCAGTACGCAGATGAGCCGGTTGGCCTTGCACTGGTCGATGATGGCGGCCACGTCCTCGGGGCTGTTCCTGGTCCAGCGGTGGCCGTCGGAGAGGACGACGCGGACGGTGTTGGCGCCCAGGGCCTTGATGTCGGCCGGCGACCGCGTCTCGCCCGGATACCAGGTGTGGGCGTGGTTGACACCGCGCATCACGAAGTCGTTGCCGTTGCCCTCCAGCAGGCGGCCGTCGCTGATGTGCAGACCCGTGGCCAGGGGGGCCCGCGGGCGGGCCGGTTCGGCATGGGCGGTCCGGCCGAGACCCGCGATCCCGAAGAGAACGGCCAACAGGGCCAGTAAGGCGGCTGAGGATCTCTTCCGTCTCATCGTGACTCCAAGGAGTGAACGCGCGGTGGCGTCCGTACGGTGGGCGTGCGGTCGGTTTGGGAGCGCTCCCATCCATTGCATCGAGCCCGGGAGACGTCAAGACCCGAGGGAAGGGCGGCCACCGGAATGCGGACCGGGCCTGCCGGGGTTATGCCGGTCATGAGCGATTCATCCGGCGATGCCGCCTTCTCTCCGGCCGAGCGCGAAGCCATCCGCGAACGACTGGCGGCCGAGGGCGCCGAGACCAGCACGCGGATCGCTGCCCTGACCCGTGAATTCGACGCGATCGTCGCGTCGAACGCCCTGGTGGCGGTGGACGACGAGCACGACCCGGAGGGGTCGAGCACCGCCTTCGAGCGGGCCCACACCGCCGCCCTGCTGGCCCAGGCCCGCGACCATCTGACCGCCCTGGAGGAGGCGCTGGAACGGCTGGACCACGGCGGCTACGGGCGGTGCGAGGTGTGCGGCGAGCCGATCCCCGCCGAGCGCCTGGAGGCGCGCCCCACGGCGACCACCTGCGTACGCTGCGCGGCCAGCCATCCCCGCTGAGCGGCTGGGCCCCGGGCGGACGGTCACCGGGAGGGCGGCCGTCCGGCCGATGGGGCCACTCCACGCACGCGCGGTACACCGAAGGATGTACGGGCGTTTCATCAGTGGCTACGAGCCGCGTGGCGAAGCGGGGCGTGAGGATGGCGGGAGTCACCGCCCGCCCCGAGGACATCTCTCCATGACCGAGCCGCACCCCTCCATGACCGAGCCGCACCCTGTTACGCCCGCCCCCTCGACCGCCGTCGCCCTGGTCCGGGCGCTGACCGGTGGGCTGGTGATGGCCACGGCGCTCGGCGTCGGCACGGCCCTGGGCCCGGCCGCCGCCGACGCCCTCGGCCTCACCGGTTTCGCGGCCCGGGTGCTCCCGGGCGCGCTGGTCACCGCGCTGGCCGTACCGCTCGTCCTCCTCCTCGTACGCCGGGAGCGCCGGTCCCCCGCGTGGCTCGGGTTCGGCGGGGCGGGCGCGAGCCTGCGGGCGCTGCTGACCGGGGCTGGGGTGACGGCGGCAGCGGCCGCCGTCGTCCTCGGTGCGGGTACCGCCGCGGGCATGCTGCGCTGGTCGCGTCCCGAGCCCGCCACCCTCGCCGGGTTCGTCCTCACGAACGGGGTGGTCGCCTTCCTCCTCGAAGCCCTGCCGGAGGAGACGACCCTGCGCGGCCATGCCTGGGCCGCACTGCGCACCCGGTTCGGCGGTACCGTGTCGGCCCTCGGCACGACGGCGGTCTTTCTGCTCGTACCGGGGGCATCGACCGTGGCCGGGGCCGCGGCCTCGCGTCTGGCCGGCCGCGATCCGGCTCCGATCGGGATCGCGCCGGACGGGCAGCACCCCGCCGACTATCTGGTCCTCCTGACCGTCTTCGGACTGACGCTCGTCGCGGCCCGGACGGCCCTGGTCCGGGCCCCGTTGTGGGCCGCCGTCGGCACCCATCTGACCTTTCTGACCGTCAACCGGATCGTGCTGGAGGGCGACCGGCGCGGCGCGGGCTGGCACATCGAGCAGACGACACCGGACGCGGTGCTGCTCGTCCCCGCCTATCTGCTGGTGGCCACCGCCGGTTTCGCGGTGTGCCGGCGGGCCGTGCGACGGCGTGGCGCCGAGCCGCCCCGGGCCGTGGCGGAGCGGCCGGAGCCGCGCGCGAGGCGTTGACCGGCCCTGACGGGCGCTCTGTCAGGTGGCGGACCAGCTGTCGGGCCGCGAGCCGTCGGTGTCGGTGAATCCGTACTCCCGGGCGAGCTCGGCGGAGCTCACCGATCGCTGGTTCCACCTCGCCCGGCCGGGGTCGGCGGCCAGGGCGGCGACGGCGCGGCCGACGTAGCGCGGTGACTCGGAGGACGCGAAGGCCTCGGGGGCGGTCGGGCGGCCCTCGCCACGGTCCGGGAGCAAGGCGTCGCGCCAGTTGTCCTCGCCGACCCCGTACGCCTCCAGCATCATCTCCGAGCGCAGCCAGCCCGGGGTGACGGCGACGGCGGTCGCCCCGTGCGGCGCCAGCTCGTGGCCCTGGGAGAAGGCCAGCCGGTTCACGGCGGCCTTGACCAGGTCGTAGAAGACCGAGATGCGGTACCGCCCGGCGTTGTACGCGGCGGTGCCGTCGGTCATCTCCACGAGCAGCCCGCCCGGCCTGCCGATCAGCAGTGGCAGCAGGTGGTGCGAGGTGATCAGGTGGGTGTCCAGCCCGAGCCGGAGGATGCGCAGTCCGTCCTCGAGGCTGTGTTCCCAGATCGGTGTGTTCCAGTCGGCGGGCCCGCCCTTGAGCCGCTCGGCGCCCCAGATGTCATTGACCAGCACATCGATGCCGCCGTGATCGTGGCGGATGCGCTCGGCCAGCCGCCCGACCTGCCCGGGGTCGAGGTGGTCGGTCCGTACGGCGACACCGGTGCCACCGAGCCGTGTGACGAGCTCGGCCGTCTCCTCGATCGTCTCGGGCCGGTCGTAGTCCGACCCGCCCCTGCCCGACACGCTGCTGCGTCCGGTGCAGATGACGGTCGCTCCGGCCTCGCCCAGCGCGGCCGCGATACCGCGCCCGGCGCCACGGGTGGCCCCGGCCACCACGGCGACACGTCCGCGCAGCGCATCGTGATCGAGTGTCCCGCTCACACCATGAGTGTGGCAGATCGCGGATCAGCGGGCGCGCGCTCCGGGCCGCACACGGCCGCCCCGGATCCGCCGTCGGGTCAACGGCGCTGGTGCGGAACCTAGTTGTTTCCCCAGAGCCACCGCGCGCCCGCCACCCCGAAGCATGGCCGATTTTCGCCTGGTGAGACGATGCGCTCGCCCGAAACACACCTCAACAAGCGAAACGGAGGGCGAATGCATAAACGTCGTGGAACCGTGACCCGCCGCTGGAGAGTCGCGGCGGTCGCGTCCACGGTGGCCGTAGCGATCGCGGTCCCGGTGGCGATGGCCCAGGCTTCGGCCGAACCGCCACCGGAGGTCAGCGCCAAGGGCGCCTACCTGCTCGACACCGGTTCCAACAAGGAGCTGATGGCCAAGGACGCCGACACCAGGCGTCCGATGGCGAGCACCACGAAGATCATGACTGCCCTCGTGGTGCTCGAGACCCGAGGTCTGGACCTCAACCAGCAGGTCACCATCAAGCAGGAGTACCGCGACTATGTGACCAAGTCCGGTGCCAGCACCGCGGACCTCCAGACCGGTGACAAACTCACCGTCAACCAGCTGCTGTACGGGTTGATGCTGCCGTCCGGCTGCGACGCGGCGATGGCGCTGGCCGACACGTTCGGCACCGGCGACACCACCGCCGAGCGGACCAAGTCGTTCATCTCCAAGATGAACACGAAGGCGAAGGACTTGGGGCTGACCAACACCAAGTACGACTCCTTCGACGGTGTCTCGGCCGACGCCGACAACTACTCGACGCCCCATGACCTGGCGCAGCTGACCCGGCGCGCCATGGACAACGCGACGTTCGACACGGTTGTCAAGTCGGTGTCCACCAAGCAGGAGGCACCGGCGGCCAATGGCCGCACCCGGTACTACTCCTGGGACAACACCAATCAGTTGCTGGGTTCGTACCAGGGCGCGATCGGTGTCAAGACCGGGACCACCACCCCCGCCGGCCCCTGCCTGGTGTTCGCCGCCAAGCGCGGCGACAAGACGGTCGTGGGAGTCATCCTCAACGACGCGGACCGCTACCCGGACGCGAAGAAGATGCTCGACTGGACGTACGACACCACCACCGAGGTGAAGTGGCGCCGGCTTCCCAAGGACGCTCAGCGGGACTGATCCACAAGCCCCGTGAGGCGACAGCGCGGTGCCCCGGCCGGACTCGTTCCGGCCGGGGCACCGGTGCTCGGGGCAGGAGCCCGGCACATCTGAGCGACGTACCCCGATCGGGTGATGTAGCGGGTACACACATCACAGGAGCCCGGCGCTGCCGAAGAATGACCTCGGGTCAGGCGGCGCGAAAAGGGGGAGTTCCGCGATGACGATGCCCGCGGGTGGGGAGATCACGGTCGACTGGGTCCATATCAGGGACACCATCCAGGTCAATGACGCACTGCTCGCCGAGATCAGGGCCGAGCTCACACAGCTGCCGCCCGAGGCGCGGCTGGCGCTGATCGCGCGCGAGGTGGTCCACGACCCCCAGTACGTCCTCACCGGGCTCGCGGGCCACCCCCTCATCGTGGTCGCCGAGACCTACCGCGGCAACGGCGGCGCGCTGGACAGCGGCGGCGCGCCCGGTGCCGCGGGTGCGTACGGCGCCACCGGCCCGTCCGGTGTCGGCGACAACGGCATGGACGGCGGCCCCGGCGGACCGGGTGGCACCGGAGGCGCGGGCGGCGCCGCCACGCCCGTCATGGTGCTCGCGCACACCATCACCGACCTGCGGATCGCCGCCCGCGGCGGCCAAGGTGGTCAGGGTGGTACGGGCGGGCTCGGCGGTCGCGGGAAGGACGGCGCCCGCCCGCCCAACCGGCCGGACCCGCCCGACTCCATCCCGGGCGGCAACGGCGGCCCCGGTGGACCGGGTGGCACCGGGGGCGCCGGCGGCCCGGCCGCGGAGATCGTGGTCGAGACGGTCGCGTACTCGGGCCTGTCGCTCGACGGGGCGGGCGGAGCGCCCGGCGCGGCCGGGTCCGGCGGCAGGGGCGGCACCGGAGGCAGGCACGGCGGCGAGAACGGGCCCGGTGGACCACCGGGCACCACCGGGTCCACGGCCGGTCCGGGGGTGGAGCCGAGGCTCCTGGTGCACTCCGACGCCGACTGGTGGGGCGTGGTGCGGCCGCGCCTGGGCGGGCGCGCTGCGGAGTGGGCCCACTACCGGACGACGGTGGGCGAGTTTCTCTTCCGCTCCTACGCCCCGGGGCTGCCGGAGCGGAGCGGCCACCGCGACACCGCGGCCCATGAGTTCGACCGGGCCCTCGCGCTCGACCCGGGGCAGGAGCGGGCCGCCGAGCTGTCGCGGTACATCGCGACCAACCTCTCGCCGATCGGCCAGCCGTACAACCTCGACCTCATGCCGGACTTCCCGAACTTCGAGGACGTGGTCGTCGACTACGACGCGATCGTGCACGGCCGCTTCACCGACGCCATGAATCTGCTGCTCTCCGTCCTCAGCACCGGCCAGAAGCGTGAGCTGCTGAAGACCGACATGGAGCAGCTGGCCGGTATGCGCGATGTGCTGGTCCTGGAGGAGAAGGCGGCGGGGCTGGCGCTGGAGGGGGCCGAGGGCCGACAGAAGATCATCAACCAGCAGATCGAAGAGGTCAACCAGCAGATCCAGCAGGTCCGCGAGGAGATGACCCGGCAGCGCATGCAGTTCCCGCCGGGCAACGACCTCGGTCCGCTGGTGGGCGCCGCCATCGCGGTGGCCGCCGCCGCGTCCGCGATCGTCTCCGCCGGTGCCACCGCCGTGGCGTTCGTCGCCGCGGCCGAGGCGATCGCCACCTCCAGCGCCTCGTTCGAGGGGTTCGACACCGCCACCGGCCGGTACGGCGAGGGCGCCTATCTCATCAACTACATCGACTGGTCCAACCCCACCAGCCCCAAGCCCAAGCCGGAAGCCGCCAAGGTGATGGGCGGGCTGAGCGATCTCGTCAAGAAGAGCGCGAAGTTCATCGAGGCCGGGCGGGCCATCGCGGAGCTGGCCGCCACCACGATCGACGGCAAGCTGGAGAGCAGGGAGCGGGATCTGGTGGCCCGCCACCTCGACCTGGTCCGGCAGCTCGGCGTGCAGATCCTGGAAGTCCAGCAGAAGCAGCTGCTCAAGCGGGCGGCCGAGGCCAAGATCGCCCGGAATGAGGCCGACCTCGAGGCGATGCGGAGGCTCGACGGGGACTGGGCCTCCGACATCACCGTGCTGAGCGCGACCGCCCGCCGCCTGGTCACCCAGACCCAGTTCTATGTCGACGTCCTCATCCGGTACTCGTTCTACGCACACCGGGCGCTGGACATCTTCACCTTCGGCAACGAGGCCCCGGCCTACAGCTTCGACTGGGGCCATCTGCACCCGGACGAGGTCGAGAACGCCTATCAGCCGCTTGCCCGGGGCGATGCGAGCAGGGTGCCCGGCCTGTTCGACCGTTACCACCAGTCGTGGAACGCGATGCTCAAACTGGAGCCCCTGCGCACCAGGTACATGGAGTACAAGGCGCTTCTCGACCACACGGTGCGCTTTGTGAACATCACCGCGCCCGAGGTGCTGACCTCGCTGCGGACCACCGGGCAGGCGACGTTCACCGTCTCCCTCGACGGTTTCCCGGCCGCCTTCTCGGAATTCAAGATCGACCGGGTTCATCTGGGCCTGGTCGGGGCCACCGCCGAGACACCGGCCGTCGTCCTGTTCCTCCAGCACGGAGGCGCGGCCGTGAACCGGCGGCGGAGCGGCACGGAGGAGCGTCCGAGCGGGCGCCCCCTGACCGCCACCGTGGAGGCCACGTTCGACAGGAGCGACCCGACCGACCCCGCGGACCCCCGGCCGTCCTACTGGGGCCGCAGCCCCGCCACGACCTGGACGGTCACCGTCGAGCCGACATCGGCGCGGGAGGGCGGCCTGAAGCTGGACCGGCTGAGCGCGCTCCAACTCACCATCTGGTACTGGTACTTCACCGCGCCCGCCGCCACGGCGCAGCCCGTCGCGCCCATGCCGGTGCGGGCCGACTACGACGGGGACGGCGTGGCCGACGAGGCCACCTGGTCGTCCGCCGAGGGCTCCTGGCAGATCCGGCCGTCGTCCGGCGCCGCGCCGCGCTCACTGCCCTGGGGACGGCCCGGCGACATCCCCGTACCGGCCGACTACGACGGCGACGGCAAGGCCGAACTGGCCGTGTTCCGGCCGGACAACCACAAGCTCTACACCACCCGGGCGGACGGCGGCCCCGCCGCGGTCCACTACTGGCGGACCGCCGACTACGTCCCCCGGCCCGCCGACCTGGCTCGTATGAACCTGCTCGCGAACACGTTCCGGCAGCGCGCCGCCGTGCTGACGAACGCCGGTCGCCACGCCGAGGCCGTCGAGGTCCAGTTCCAGGCCCGCGACGCGTATCTCCAGCTCGCCACGGTGTCCGCCCCGGCCCGCCGGGACGTGGCCCAGACGCTGGTCATCCTCGGGATGTATCTGTCCCGGGTCGGGCGCCATGACGAGGCGATCACGATCGGCCAGGAGGGCGTCGCCGAGTACCGGGCCATCGGGGACGAGGAGCACGTGGCATGGGCGCTGGGAAACCTGGCCGCCCGGTTCTACGAGGCCGGCCGCCCGGAGGAGGCCGCGGAGGCGCAGCGGCGTGCGGTGGCCGCCTACCGGGTCCTGGCCGCCGCCAACCCCGCCTTCGAGACGGCGATGGCGAAGACGCTGGTGTTCCTGGGGATGTATCTCCAGCACGCGGGCCGCCATGAGGAGGCCGTGACGGCCGGACGCGACGCGGTGGCGGTCTACCGCCGCCGCGCGGATCTGCCCAATCTGGCCTGGGCGCTGGGCAATCTGGGCGCCCTGTTGCAGTCCGCGGGTCAACCCGGCGCGGGCGCCGACGCCTGGCGGGAGGCGCGCGAGATCTACCAGCGGCTCGATGCCACCGTGCCCGGCACCTACCGCCCGCTGCTGGCCATGGCCGCGTACCGGCAGGCGGCGCTGCTGGTGGCGGACGGGCGCCGCGAGGAGGCCCTGGCCGCGGCCGAACAGGCGGTGACGCTGTACGAGGAGCTCGGCGCGGCCAGCCCCGGCGAGTACATCGCCGAGACCGAGGCGGCCAGGAAGCTGAGGGACTCGCTGCGGCCCGGATGAGGCGGTCAGGGATCCGACACCTTGTCTCAATCCCACGTTTCCCGGGAGTACGGAGGCGGAGGCGGGGAAAGCGATGATCGGGAGAGCCGAGGGTCAGGGGCGGGCGCACCGCAGCGAACGGGCGCCCGCCCCTGAAGGTGTCCGACGGTCTTGACGCCTGCGGCGCGCTGCTCCCCTCCCCGCCCCTTCCCGTCACCAAGGGCTTCGCCCCTGGACCCCGGAGTCCGGGGCGGAGCCCCGCAACGCGGCGGAGCCGCATATCGGAGCCGTATACCGATACCGCGGGAAGGGGCGGGGAGGGGCAGAGATCCGCCGGACACCCCGTAGCAGTCCTCATGCCGCCGCCAGTCTCTGTACCGGAACTTGAGCGCAACTCGGCAGTCTGGGAGGACAGTTGGGGCAGCGGCCCCGCCGTCCTCGAACGGAGCCGACCATGGCCTTCACCCTCGACCCTGAGCTCGCCGCGGTTCTCCAGGCCCTCGCCGAACAGAGCGACCCCACTCCCCCGCCCGAGCGCGACGACTGGCGGACGCTGCGCGCCAGGGGCACGGCCTCGATGCGGTGGATGGCCTCACTGCTCCCGGCGTACCCGTCCGGCTATCCGCTGGTGAAGGCGTCCTCGCACAAGGTGCGGTCCGCGGACGGGGCGGAGATCCTCGTCCGCTGGTACGAGAAGGCCGAGTCCGCGCCGGGTTCCGCGGTTGTCTACGCCCATGGCGGAGGGATGATCGCCGGGAGTGTCGATCTCTATGACTCCGTGGTGGCCGGGTATGTCCAGGCCACCGGAGTGCCGTTCGTGTCCGTGGACTACCGTCTGGCCCCCGACGCGGCCACCGGCACCGGCCCCGTGGAGGATGTGTTCGCCGCGCTGACCTGGCTGGGCGACCAGGCGCCCGAGCTGAGGGTCGATCCCCGCCGCATCGCCGTCATGGGCGACAGCGCCGGGGGCGGGCTCGCCGCCGGAGTGGCGATCCTCGCCCGCGACCGGGGCGTTCCGCTCGCCCGCCAGGCCCTGCTGTATCCCATGCTGGACGACCGCACGCTCGCCCCGGATCCCCGGTTGACCCCGTATGTGGCCTGGACCTGGGACGACAACTGGACCGGCTGGCATGCCCTGCTGGGTGCGGCGTTCGGCACCGACGATGTCCCGCCGCAGGTGGCGCCCGCGCGTGTCGCCACCGCCGAGGGCCTGGCACCGGCCTATGTCGAGGTCGGCGAGCTCGACATCTTCCGCGCCGAGGCCGTCACCTACGCCCAGCGGCTCGCCGACGCCGACGTCCCCATCGAACTGCATCTGCACAGCGGGGCCATCCATGAGTACGACCGCCTCGCCCCCGCCTCCCGGCTCGCCCACCGCGCCATGGAGGACCGCAGGCGGGTGATCTCCTCGCTGTGAGAGTCCGTCATGAGAGAGCCGGTCATGAGAGGATCCGTCATGAGCCGGTGCGGGGATCCGGCACCACCGCTCGTCCACCCGCGCCCATGGCGTCGGTCCGCCGGGCCGCGGCGCTCTCCCGGAGCGAGCCGAGGAACGCCCCGGCGGCGGGGGTGAGGGCGTGGTCGGCCATGCGCACGAGCAGGATCCGGCGCACCGGCGCGGGCGGCCGCAGGGGCAGCACGCTGACGCCGGGGCGGATGCCCTCCAGGGCCAGGGTCGGGGCCAGCGCCACGCCCAGACCGGCGGCCACCATCGCCTGCGCCTCCTGGTAGTCGTGTGCCTCATACGCGATCTGCGGTTCGAAGCCGACCGCCCGGCAGCTGCGCACCAGGGCCTCGGCCACCGGATGGCGGTCGGCACGGGTGATCCACGAATCGTCGGCGAGATCGGCGAGCGTGGCGTCGGTACGGGTGGCCAGCGGGTGGCGGTCGCCGACCAGGAGGGCGGGCGGATCGTCGAGGAGCGGGGTGATGTCCACGTCCTCGCGGTCGATGCGGCACCAGTCGTAGTCCCACATCAGCGACATCTCGATCTCCCGGTTCTCCAGCATCGACCACAGTCCGGCGATACGGGCGCTGCGCACGGTCAGCCGTACGTCCGGGTGGGTGTCGCGGAAGGCGATGACGGCGGGTGGCAGCAGCGAGGCGCCGACGGTGGGGAAGGTGCCGATGCGCAGAGTGCCCGCGCGGAGCCCCGCGAAGTCGGCGAGCTCACTCTCCGCGGCCTTCAGCTCACGGGCGATCCGCTCCCCGCGGTCGGCCAGGGCGCGCCCGGCGTCGGTGAGGGTGACACCCCGTGCGTGGCGGTCGAGCAGCGGCTGGCCGGCCTCCGTCTCCAGTCGGCTGACCTGCTGGGACACCGCTGATGGCGTGTAGTTCAGGGCGCGGGCTGTGGCCGTCACGGAGCCGCGCCTGGCCACTTCGGCGAAGAGCAGAATGCGCCGGACGTCCAGCACGGCATCACCTCGAGCCTTCAGCTCTGCTTAATACCCCTACAGATTTCCGAGATTGTACTTCACGCTGCCGTAACACACCGTAGATGCCACCGCCCACGGAGGAGCCGTCGGCGGGGTGTCCATTCCACGGCCATGGGGAGTCCGTTGTGTTGCGTGTGCGGGGCGAGATGATCCGCGGGGGTACCAGCAAGTGCTGGATCTTCGACCACCACGATGTGGTGGCCACCGGAGTGGATGCCGACACCCTGCTGCTCGCCGCCTTCAACGCGGCCGACCCCCGCCAGATCGACGGGGTGGGCGGCGCCTCGTCCACCACCTCCAAGGCAGCGATCGTCCAGCTGTCGGACGTGGCGGGCGTGGATGTCTCCTACGCCTTCGCGCAGGTGGGCATCGGCGATGAGCGAGTGGAGTGGACCAGCAACTGCGGCAACTGCGCCACCGCGGTCGCGCTGTACGCCGTCCACCGCGGTCTGGTGCCGATCACCTCGGACACCACCACCGTCCGCATGCTCAACGTGAACACCGGGGCCCGCCTCACCGGCACCATCCCCACCCCCGGCCGGACCGCGCCCGACGAGGGCACCGCCGTGGTGCCCGGCACCGACGCGCTCGGGGTGCCGGTCCTGCTGGGGTTCCAGGACCCGGCCGGGTCCACCACCGGCCGCGCCCTGCCCACCGGCCGCCCGCTGGACACCCTGACCGGGCCGGACGGCCCCGTCGAAGCCTCGCTCGTGGACGCGGGCGCGCCCGCCGCGCTCTTCGACGCCAAGGCGTTCGGCCTCGACGGCTCCGAGTCCCTGGCCGCGTTCGCCGCCGTGGTGCCCGCGCTCACCGTGCTGCGCCGCAAGGCGGCGCTCGCGATGGGGCTGGTCCGCGAGGGCGCCCCGGTCAGCCATGCGGTGCCCAAGGTCGGTGTCGTCAGCGGGCCCGTAACATATCGCACCACCCACGGTCACCTGGTCACTCAGGACCGGTACGACGTGGCCGTGCGCATGGTCTCCATGCACGCCCCGCATCCGGCGATCGGCCTCACCTCCGCCGTCGCCCTGGCGACGGCCGCCGCGACCCCCGGCACCCTCGCCCACCGCGTCACCCGGCAGACCGCCGACGGCACGCTGCGGCTGGGCACCCCCGCGGGCGTCATCACCGCCCGAGCCGTCCCCGCACCGGACGGCGCGTCCCCCACGGTGCTCCTGCACCGCGCCGCCCGGCGCATCGCCCGAGCCGAACTTCTCGTTCCCGTCCCGGAAGGACGCCCCGTATGAGCCGCAACGCCGCAGCGCCGGGCACCGTCGCCGCCCCCGACCGACCCGGCCGCATCCGCCTGCTGCTGTCCCGCCTCTATGTCCAGTGCCTGCTCGCGGTCCTCGCCGGGGTCGTCGTCGGTTCGCTGTGGCCCTCCTTCGGGGCGGAGCTGAAACCGCTGGGAGACGGTTTCGTCGCGCTGGTGCGGATGATGATCGCGCCGATCATCTTCTGTACGGTCGTCCACGGCATCGCGGCCATGAGCGACCGCAGAGCGGTCGGCCGGGTGAGCCTCAAGGCCCTGGTCTACTTCGAGATCCTGACCACCATCGCCCTGGTCATCGGGCTGGTCGTGGTCAACGTCGTACGGCCCGGCAGCGGACTGCACGTCGATGTCTCCACCCTCAGCACCGACAGCCTCCCGGCGGAGGCGACCCAGGCCCATGGGAGCTTCACGGACTTCGTCCTCAGCACCATCCCGGACACCCTCGTGAGCGCGCTGACCGGCGAGGAGATCCTGCCGGTGCTGTTGGTGGCGGTCCTGTTCGGCTTCGGTCTCCAGGCCAGTGGCGAGGCCGGGGCGAGCATCGCCGCGGGCATCGAGAAGCTCTCCACGGTGCTGTTCCGGCTCATCCGCTGGATCATGCGGCTGGCCCCCATCGGCGCCTTCGGCTCGATGGCCTTCACCATCGGCAACTACGGCCTGGGCACCCTGCGCCATCTGGCGCTGCTGGTCGGCTCGTTCTGGCTGACCGCCCTCTTCTTCGTCCTGGTGGTCCTCGGTGGGGTGATGCGCCTGGGCGGACTGCGCCTGCTGCCGTTCCTCCGCTACATCAAGGAGGAGCTGCTGATCGTGCTCGGCACCTCGTCCACCGAACCGGTGCTGCCGCGCATGATGGCCAAGCTGGAGCACGCGGGCGCCTCGAAGCCGGTCGTGGGCATCACCCTGCCCGCCGGGTACTCCTTCAACCTCGACGGAACGGCCATCTACCTCACCATGGGGTCGGTGTTCCTCGCCCAGGCCGTGGGGGTGGATCTCAGCCTCACCCAGCAGCTGACCATGCTCGCCGTCATGCTGCTCACCTCCAAGGGCGCGGCGGGGGTGACCGGTTCGGGCTTCGTCGCCCTGGCCGCCACGCTCAGCGCCGTCCCCCATGTCCCGGTGGCGGCCCTCGCGCTGATCTTCGGCATCGACCGGTTCATGTCCGAGGCGCGGGCGCTGACCAGCCTGGTGGGCAATGGTGTCGCCACGCTGGCAGTGGCCCGCTGGGAGGGGCAGTTGGACGAGGCCCGGGTCCGGGCGGTGCTCCGGGGTGACCTGCCCTTCAACCCCGATGACACGGCCACCGACGGCCTCGTTCCCGAGGAGCCGGCGGGATCGCCCCGCGAACCCGTCCCCGCCATCGGCTGACCACGCCGCCACCTGGCGAACCGCCCGGGCCGAAGCGAACGCTTCGGCCCGGGCGTCGCTTGTCGGCCCGCCGTTTTCCGTTGCACGCGGGTAAACCCAGCAGTGCCATATGTGCAATTGCCGTTATCGACAGGGGTGCCTACGGTCGAGGCACAGACGGCGAAGCGCGCGCCAAGCCTCCCCCTCCTTCACCATTCACGGGAGCACTCATGTCCATGTCCACCGGCACCACCACCGACACCGGCCTCGACGCCGCGTTGCTCACCCGGGTCACCACGGCCGTCCGCACCGCGGGTGACCTGCTGCGGGATCGCCACACCCCACAGGCCCGCGGGGTGGCGCTCGACGAGATCGTCACCGAGATCCACGCCAACGACGACGCGGTGCTCGATGTCCTGAAGGCGCCGCTGATGGCCGCCAGGCCCGATGCGCGCTGGGCCGAGGACGAGCTGGAAGGCGGCGCGCTGCCGCCGGGCGAGTGGTGGATCGTCGACCCGGCCGAGGGCAACATCAACCATGTGCACGGCATGTCCGACTGGGCCGTGACCGCCACCCTCGTCCGCGACAACCACCCGGTGCTCACCGTCGTCCACCTTCCGCTGACCGGCGACTGGTACACCGCGGTGGCCGGTCACGGCGCCCTGCTGAACGGCGCGCCCCTGCGGGTGTCGGCCAAGACGGACCTGGGCGCGGCCCTGGTCGGCACGGGCCAGGCCCGGCCGGGCGAGGACGAGCACACCTTCCACCGGATCGGCGCGTCGGTCACCCGGATGCTGATCCACGGCCTCGTCGTCCGGGTCTCCGTGCCCGCCACCCTCCAGCTGATCCATGTGGCCGCCGGACGCATGGACGCGTTCTGGCAGTTCTCCGATGTGCGCTCGGGTCTGGTGGCCGGCGCGCTGCTGGTCGCCGAGGCCGGTGGCACCGTCACCGACGTCCAAGGCAATCCCTGGGACCTGGCCAGTCCTGACTTCCTGGCCACCGCCCCCGGCATCCACGCCGAGGCCGTCTCCGTCCTGTCGCCCATCGTCTGACCGCCCGCCCCCCGAGCAAGGAGTTCACACGCATGACCAGCATCGGCATCCTCGGCACCGGGCGCGTCGGCAGCGGTCTCGCCCGCGCACTCGCCACCGCCGGCCACCAGATCACCCTCGGCCACCGGCAGCCGGCCCAGGAGACCCCGGCCGACGAGACCGGCGCCGTCCCCGCGATCCGCCACACCGACCAGCGCACCACCGCCGCCACCACCGACATCGTCATCAACGCCACCCCGGGCGACACCGCCCTGGAACGCCTCTCCGCCCTGCGCACCGAGCTGGCGGGCAAGATCCTCATCGATGTCTCCAACGCCACCCGGCACACGCCCGACGGACTCCCCTCGGACCTGTGCTACCCCGGCAGCAGCCTGGCCGAGCGGCTCCAGCGGGCCCTGCCCGAAACCCGGGTGGTCAAGGCCCTCAACACCATGCTCTTCCCGGTCATGACGGCCCCCGCCGAGCTGTCCACCCCGCCCACCGCCTATCTCTCCGGCGACGACGCGGAGGCCAAGGCCATCACCGCGGGCCTTCTCGCCGACCTCGGCTGGAAGCCCGAGTGGATCGAGGACCTCGGCGACATCACCACCGCCCGTGCCACCGAAGCCCTCGTGCTGCTGGTGCCCCATGTGCTGCGCCGCCATGGATTCCGGCCGTTCGCCGTCTCCCTGGCCCGCTGACCACCCCGCACCTCCGGCCCCGCGGGGACGTGTCGTACCACACGCCAGGAAACATGCCCTTGCGCATCGATAGAACCTCAGGCCAGCATCGACCGTCTTCTCATCCGAACAGCCGCCGGACGAAGGACGCGCATGACAGGCAGAGACGGGGAGACGACGGGGAGTGCTACCGCGGAACGGACGGACGCCGGGCGGCAGCGCAAGGGGCGCCGCCCGCTGCGGATCGCTCTGGTGGTCGTGGTGTCGTTCCTCGTGCTGCTCGGCGGCGGAGTGGGCTGGCTCTACTTCAAGCTGAACGGGAACATCACCACCTTCGGGGCGGACGGCCTCTCCGACAACCGGCCGGAGGGGAACGCCGCCGGCCAGAACGTGCTGGTCATCGGCTCGGACACCCGGTCGGGCGGCAACAGCAAGCTGGGCGGCGGCACCGGAGACGTGGGCCGCTCGGACACCGCCCTGCTGCTGCACGTCTACGCCGATGGCAAGCACGCGGTCGGGGTGTCGATACCCCGCGACACCCTGGTCGACATCCCGCCGTGCCGGCTGCCCGACGGCAAATGGACCAGGACACAACGGAACGCCATGTTCAACTCGGCGTTCTCCGTGGGCGAGACCGCCCAGGGCAATCCGGCCTGCACCCAGAACACCGTCGAGAAGCTCACCGGGCTGCGCATGGACCACACCGTGGTCATCGACTTCGAGGGCTTCTCCCGGATGACCTCCGCGGTCGGCGGGGTCCAGGTGTGCGTGCCCCAGGACGTCTACGAGCGCGATCTGAGCCCCAGCCGGACCACCCGCGGCAAGCGCATCTTCAGCAAGGGGGTCCAGACGGTCTCCGGGCAGAAGGCGCTGGACTACGTGCGCATCCGCCACGGGATCGGCGACGGCTCCGACATCGGGCGCATACGGCGGCAGCAGGCGTTCATCTCCGCCCTGCTCAAGAAGGTGAAGAGCCGGGGAATCGACCCGACCACGCTGTATCCGCTGGCGGACGCGGCCACCAAGTCCATGACCGTGGACCCGGGGCTCGGCTCCGCGAAGAAGCTGATGTCCTTCGCCATGTCGATGAAGGACATCGATCTGCACAACACCAAGTTCGTCACCATCCCCTGGCGCTACCAGGGCGAACGGGTCGCCATCGTCCAGCCCGACGCCGACGGGCTCTGGGCGGACATCAGGGCCGACCGCACCATCGACGGGAAGGCGGCCGGCGGGAAGAAGGACGAGCCCCGGGACCCCGCCACGCCACGTGCCACGTCCACCGTGTCGGGCGCGGGCATCAGCGTCAACGTCTACAACGGCACCACCACCCCGGGCCTCGCCGCACGCGCCGCGGACACGCTTCGGACCCACGGCTTCACCGTGACCGGCGCCACGAACGCCGACACCCAGGACCACGCCACCACCGTGGTCGGCTACGGCCCCGGTGAGCGGGACCGGGCCCAGACCGTGGCGCGGCTCTTCCCCGGCGCCGGACTGCGCCCCGCCACCACCTCGGGCATCAGCCTCACCCTGGGCCGTACGTACCTCACCGCGCCCTCCCCCGACGCCTCCACACCCTCCGCGCCCTCCACGCCGTCCTCCCACGTGGCCGACGACGCCCGCTCCGCCGACGACGACCCCTGCTCCAATCTGTCCTACGGCTGACCGGATCCCCGCACGGTCCTCACATCCCGTTCAGGCATGGCCCACCACTCCCCGGGCATCAGGAAGATCAAGCCGCTCGCAACCACCGCCGGGCGGACCGCGTCTTCGTTGACGCCCGTACACCTGCGCAACCGACCGAACACGTCATCGGACCGGGCTCACTCACCCCGGCACCACTGCACGACAGCACAACAGCACGACGAAGGGGACGAACAACGTGGGTATCGTGAGCTGGATCATCCTCGGCCTGCTGGCCGGAGTCATCGCCAAGATCCTCCTCCCCGGGCGTGACCCGGGCGGGCTGGTCGGCACCACGGTCACCGGCATCGCGGGAGCGTTCGTGGGCGGCTGGATATCCGCGAAGTTCTTCGACCGCCCGGTCCAGAAGGAGTTCTTCGACCCCGCCACCTGGGGCGCGGCGATCGGTGGCGCCTTCGTCCTCCTCGTTGTGTACCGCCTGTTGTTCGGCAATTCACGGAACTGACGCATCCATCGCGCTCGTCCTGTCCGCCACCGCGTCCGCGAGCCCGCGGATCGTACGGGCGGAGGGGGACCCGGGGTCGGCCGTGATCAGGACCACTTCCTGGTCGTCCTCGGGGACGAGCAGGACATCGCAGTTCAGCCTAAGTGGCCCGGCCGTGGGGTGGTCGATGGTCTTGGTCCGGTGGCCGGGGGCGTGCACCGGACGCTCGTCCCAGATCTGCCGGAACTCCTCGCTGCCGGTGCGCAGTTCGCCCAGCAGCGCGGTGAGCGCCGTGTCATGGGGGTAGCGGTCAGCGGCCCGGCGCAGCCGTGCGACCACGATATGGCCGAACTCCTCGGCGCTGGAGCTCTCGTACGCGTGGCCCCGGCCCAGGAAACGGCGGCGGGCGAGGTTGCCGTGCCGGCCGAGGTCGTCGCCGAGCAGGGCCTGCGCCAGCGGGTTCCAGGCGACCACGTCATAGGCCGCGTCGGTGACGATCGCCCCGGTGTCGGGCAGCCGCCGCAGCATCTGGGCCACATGCGGGCGGACCCGCCGGACCGCCCGGGCGCCCGGGGGCGCGCTCGTCCCCGCGAGCCGGAACAGATGGCTGCGCTCGGCGGGCGCGAGCCGCAGCGCCGCCGCCAGCCCGTCCAGGATGCGCGGCGAGGGCCGGGGGCCACGGGCCTGCTCCAGGCGGGTGTAGTAGTCGACCGACATATGGGCCAGCTCCGCCACCTCCTCCCGCCGCAGCCCCGGCGTGCGGCGGTGGGGGTCGGCGGGCAGGCCGATGTCCTGGGGACGCAGCCCCTCGCGGCGGTCCCGCAGGAAGCGGGCCAGCTCGTGCCTCGCCATGCTGCCTCCTTCGGCTGACGGGTGCTGCCTGGGACAGGTTGTCCCTGGCAGGGTGAACGGGGCCGGGGAACCCTTGGTGCCATGAACAATCGCACAGCACTGGTCACCGGTGCCAACAAGGGCATCGGCAAGGAAATCGCACGCCAGCTCGCCGCCGAGGGGCTCACCGTCCACGTGGGCTCGCGCGACGCCGAGCGGGGGCGCCGGGCCGCCGAGGAGATCGGCGGCGACGCCCGGCCGATGGTGCTCGACGTGACCGACGCGGACAGCATCGCCACCGCCGCGGCCCAGCTGGAACGGCTGGACATCCTGGTCAACAACGCGGGCATCATGGTGGGCGGCGCCACGGCGCCCGAGGCCGATCTCGAGGACTTCCGCCGGACCTATGAGACCAACGTCTTCGGTGTCCTCGCCGTCACCAACGCCTTCCTCCCGGCCCTGCGCCGCTCGGACGCGCCCCGGATCGTCAATGTCTCCAGTGGCACCGGCTCGCTGACCTGGAGCGCGGACCCGGAGCACCAGTTCGCCGTGTCCGCCGGGTCGGCCGCGGCCTATCGCTCCTCCAAGACGGCCCTGAACGCTCTCACCCTCTACACCGCACAGGCCCTGGCCTCCGAGGGCTTCAAGGTCAACGCGCTGGCCCCGGGGCTGCGCAGGACCGATCTGAACGCCCGCGCCGCCGGGAGCGACGGGGATCCGGCCGAGGGCGCGGCGGGCGCGGTCCGGCTCGCCCTTCTCCCGGACACCGGGCCCACCGGCGGATTCTTCTCCTGGGACGGCACTCCGGCGCCCTGGTAGAACCCCGGCATCACACGGGCCGTGCGGTGGTCCTCTCGCCGCCGCCCCGGTGTCCCCACCCGCTCCCGCCGACCGCGTCAGTCGGCGGAGAGCTGGGTGTTCGGCACCCGCCAGGCGGCGATCACAAAGGCGATCAGGCCCACCGCGGCCCCGGTGAGGAAGACCACGCGCAGGGCGCTGACATAGCCCTCCAGGAACGGCTGCGCCACGGCCGGATCGAGGTGGTGGAGGAAGGCCGAGTCCTCCAGGTTGACCCCGCCGTCGGGCCGTACCACGCCCTTCAGCGCCTCGGCGTTCGCCGGTTCCCCGGCCAGCCTGCGGAACGACGCGTGCTCGGAGGCCACCGCCAGGCGGTCGCTGATCCGCGTACCGGCCAGGGAGAAGAGGATGGACAGGAAGGCGGCCGCGCCCACCGTGCCGCCGTTGGACCGGAAGAAGTTCACCGACGCGGTGGCCGCCCCCATGTCCCGGCCGGGCACCTCGGACTGGGCGAGGGTGGTGATCGTCTGCATCGCCGCGCCCAGGCCCGCACCCATGAACACCATGCCGATGGCCACGTACCACAGCGGGCTGTCGTCCCTCAGCGTGGCGAACACCAGCATGGCGACGGTGAGGGAGCCGACGCCCGCCACCAGATGGATTTTGAACCGGCCCGTCCGTGACATCAGCCGGCCCACCACCAGGGTCACCGTGACATTCGCCGCCATGGTGGGCAGCGTGGCGAGGCCCGCCCCCATCGGGCTCATGCCCTTGGCCAGCTGGAGATAGAGCGGAAGGGTCGTCATGGCGCCGAACATGGTGATGCCCACGGTGAAGTGCAGCACGGTGCCCAGTCGGAACGCGCGGATGCGGAACAGCCTGACCGGCAGCAGCGCGGCATCCGCCATCCGCCGCTCCAGCAGGACGAAGCAGATCAGCCCGGCCGCTCCCACCGCGTACATCACCAGCGCCCGGGGCGAGGCCCAGCCCCAGCTCCGGCCCTGTTCGGCCACGACGAGCAGCGGCACGATCCCGACCGCGAGCGTGAGCGCCCCGCCGTAGTCAAGCCGGTGCCGTACGGGCTGGTGGGGTATGTGCAGCACACGCAGGATCACCACGATGGCGAGGGCCGCCAGCGGCACATTGACCAGGAAGATCCAGCGCCAGCCGTCGATCCCCAGCAGCGTGGCGCGCCCGGCGAACACCCCGCCCACCAGGGGGCCGATGACACTGGACCCGGCGAACACCGCCGTGATGTAGCCCTGGTAGCGGCCACGCTCCCGTGGCGAGGTGATGTCGGCGATGATCGTCATGGCGAGGGACATCAGCCCGCCACCGCCGAGGCCCTGCACCGCCCGGAACGCCGCGAGCTGATGGATGGACGTGGCGAATCCGCACAGCAGCGATCCGAAGGTGAACAGCACGATCGCGGACAGATAGACCGGGCGGCGGCCGTAGATGTCGGAGAGCTTTCCGTACAGCGGGGTGACGATGGTGCCGGTGACGAGATAGGCGGTGGTCACCCATGCCTGGGCGGTGAGGCCGTGCAGATCGTCGGCGATGGTGCGCAGCGCCGAGGAGACCACGGTCTGGTCGAGCGCGGCGAGGAACATGCCGAGCACCAGCCCGGACAGCACGGTGACGACCTGGCGGTGGGTCAGCCGGGCGGGGGTCCGGGGCTCGGTGGGCTCGGTGGGCTCGGTGGTGGTGGATGAGGACGACATACGTACCTGCGAACCTTCTCTGCCGCGCGTGGGGGACGTAGCGGGGCTGGATACCGCCGGGAAGAGGACGTAGCGGGGGCTGGATACCAGCGGGGAAGAGCGGGGCCCGGAGCCCGGGCGCCGGGGGCCCGGGCTCCGGAGCTGGGGGTTATCCGGCGAGCTTCTCCAGGTCGGGGACGGCGCTCTCGATCTCCGGCAGCGCCAGCATCTCCAGCCGCGCCCGGCGGGCCCGGGCCCGGCAGCCGTCGTCGGCCAGCACCTCGCGGCAGACGGCGGTGATGCCGTCCGGTGTGGCATCGGTGATACGCCGGCCGAGGCCGAGCTCCTCGACCCGCTGAGCGTTGCCGGGCTGGTCGCCGAACTGGGGCAGCACCGCCATCGGCGTCGCCGTGCGCAGCGATTCGCGGATGCTGTTGAAGCCGCCGTGGGTGAGGAAGAGATCCACGGATTCCAGCAGCAGCGGCTGGGGCAGCCGATCGGTGATGTGCACATGCGGCGGCACCCCGTCGGTGTCCACGGGGATGCCCCCGGTGGCGAGGATGACAGTGCACTCCGCCAGCCGCGACACGCCCTGGACCATGGCGTGCAGCGTGTCCACCGGGTCCGGCATCGGTATGGGCGGCGGCCCGGAGTCCGCCCCGCGTGAGCTGTCGTGGAACATGGGGATCGCGGTGCCGATGGCGGCGAACATCAGGGGCCGGTCGGTGGGCAGTTCGGCGACCCAGCGCGGCAGCACGGCACCGCGGTCCACGTCCACCGTCTGCCGGTAGGCCCAGGTGGCCGGCACGTGGCGGGCGAAGGAGAAGGACGGCGGTACGTAGTCGATGCGGCCGTGCGGCACGATCGACAGCGGGTCCTCCAGGGAGGGCAGCCCCCGCCGCTTCCGCAGGGCGTTGAGGCCCGGCAGCAATGCGGCCGGGTCGAAGCCGTTGACGGCCCCGGAGGGGGTGGGCAGCTGGGGTACGCCGAGGGTTTCGGCGACGATACAGGCGCTGAGGTCCATGCCGTCGCGCAGGATGAGGTCGGGGCGGAAGTCCTGTGCCACGGGGAGCACGGCGTCCAGGAGCATCGTGGCCATCGGGCCGGACACGACCTTGCACATGACGCGCAGCATGAACGCCTGCCGCTGCTCGTCGTCCATGTCGGGCAGACCGGCCCGTTCGGTCTCCTCGGCCAGGACGGGGCCGAGGAGGGAGGACGGGCTGAAGTCGCTGATGGCGCTCGTCACCCGCACCTCCTCCCGTTCGAAGACGGGGACGAGGGCCGGAGTGGTGACCACCAGCACCTCATGGCCGGCCGCCGCGAGGGACCGGGCCAGGGGAAGCTGCGCCCGGCCGTGGGAGGGGCTGGCGAGCGTGGTGAACATAACCCGCAACGCAGGGGCCTTTCTGTGGGAAGGGTCTCGTACGGGAGAGATACGGCGAGAGGTACGGCGCGAGAGGGGGCGGGGCGGTCAGCGCGCCATCGCGGGCGTGCGGCCGATGCCCTCGCAGCTGAGTCCGGCGCGGCGCAGCCGCTCGGGCTCCAGGAGGTTGCGGAAGTCGTAGACGACCGGGGACCCGAGCAGCCCGGCGGCACGCTCCCAGTCGAGGGCGCGGAACTCCGGCCACTCGGTGAGCACCAGACAGGCGCGCGCTCCCCGGAGGGCCTCCTCGGGGGTGTCCGCGAGGGTGAGCAGATCGCTGAGGTCGGGGCGGGTCTCGCTGAGCGCGGGGTCGTAGGCGTGGAGTTCGGCGCCCCGCTCCTTGAGCAGCCGGGCGATGGCCAGGGCCGGTGAGTCGCGCAGATCGGAGGTGCCCGCCTTGAAGGCCAGGCCCAGCACGGCCAGCCGTACGCCGCGCAGCGAGCCGTCGCCCGGGGTGCATCCGGCCACCACGCGCTCGACGAGCCGCCGCTGGTGTTCGACGTTGGTCTCGATGGTGGCGCCCAGCAGCGGGAAGTCCACGCCCGACTCCTGGCAGATCGTCAGCAGGGCGTGGGTGTCCTTGGGCAGGCAGGAGCCGCCCCAGCCGGGGCCCGGTTTGAGGAAGGCCGAGCCGATGCGCGGGTCGTGGCCGATGCCCGTGAGCACATCGTCCACATCGGCGCCGAAGTGCTCGCACAGCGTGGCGAGGTTGTTGGCGAAGGAGAGCTTCATGGCCAGGAAGAAGTTGGCCGCGTACTTGGCGAGTTCGGCGCCCGCGGCGTCGGTGAGCACCAGCGGGGCGTCAAGACCGGCGTACAGGTCCGCCACCCGCCGCGCCGCGTCCCGGTCCGCGGCGCCGACCACGATGCGGTCGGGGTGGAGGAAGTCGCGCACCGCGTAACCCTCGCGGAGGAACTCCGGGTTGGACACCACGGTCACGTCCGGGCGGTCCAGCAGCGCGGCGACGCGCTCGGCGGTGCCCACGGGCACGGTGGACTTGTTGACCACCACGCTGCCGCGCGGCAGCGCGTCGCGGATCTGGTCCGCCACGGCCTCGACGGCGGCCAGGTCGGCGGCGCCACCGACGCCCATCGGGGTCGGCAGGCACAGGAACACCACGTCGGCGCCGGCGACTGCGGCCCGGGTGTCGCGGATGAACGCGAGCCGCCCGGAGTCCAGTCCCTCCCGGACGAGTTCGGGCAGCCGGGGCTCGAGGATGTCGACCTGTCCGCGCCGGAGCCGTTCGACCTTCTGGTGGTCGGTGTCCGCGCACACCACTCGATGGCCGAGGGTGGCCAGACAGGCGCCGGTGGTCAGTCCGACATAGCCGGTGCCCACCACCGCGACGCGTCGTATCTGCACAGGGAATCACCACTTCTGCTGGGGGTCAGATGCGGGTGCGTGGCGAGGGCGGCACGGGCCGCCCGGTCGGGAGACGAGCAGGCCGGACACCGTCGTCCGGCCGGGAGCGCGCGCTGCGGCGACCAAAGTCACCACGCGTTGACAAAACATAACGCGCCGACCCACAGCTTGGTCAACAAGTGATGACAACAGTGGATGACTTCTGGACATGCGAGGCTGAACCGGCAGCATGTACGGCACGGTCCAGGCGGAGGTACGACGAGTGAACCGGGCAAGCGACACAGGAGGGTGCGACGACCACCCTCGCCGCGCCCGCAGATACGACGCGGCGGGCACGCGCAGCGCCCTGCTGGGGGCCGCCGCGCTGCGGTTCGCCAGGTACGGCTACGACGGCTGTAGCGTGCGCGACATCGCCAAGGACGCGGGGGTGGACGCCGCCCTGGTCTACCGCTATTTCGGCTCAAAGGAGGCGCTGTTCGACGCCGTGTCGACCAGCACCGGCATGTTCGAGCCGCTGCGCCATCTGCCGCTGGACGAGGTGTCGGCGTGGATCTGCGATGTGGTCTCCACGGGGCCCACCGAGGAGGAGGCCCCGCATCCGCTGCTGACCAAGTTGCGCTCCTCCAGCCGGGAGGAGACCGTCGGGCGGCTCCGCGAGGAGATCACCGAGGTGTTCTCGGAGGGGTTCGCGCGGCGCCTGGAGGGCGAAGACGCCGAACTGCGGGCCGAGTTGATGGCGGCGTGGCTGATGGGCATCACCCTGCTGCGCCTGGCCATCCGCTCACCGGCGCTGGCCGCCACACCGGACGACACCCTCCTGCGGTTCCTCCGGGCGGGTATCGACCCGCTGCTGGACGCGGGCTGCCCCGGGGGCGGGAGCGAGGACGGCTGACCTCTCCTCGCTCCGCCCCCGGGGCGGAGAAGCCGCTATGGCGACCTCAGGGGAACTGGTGGACGGCTACGGCGTGTCCGGCGGACCACGCGGCGGAGCCGCATATCGACACTTTCCCCTCCCCGCCCCTTCCCGTTACCAGGGGCTTCGCCCCTGGACCCGGGGGCGGGGAGGGGAGCAGCCCGCCGCAGGCGCCAAGATCCGCCGGACACCCCTAGACGTTCGGCACGCGCAGCTTGTCCCAGCTGGTCTTGCCGGGGACGCCGTCCGCGTCGTCGCCGGAGTAGCCCAGCTTGCGCTGCCATGCCGCGTAGGACTTGCGGTCCGCCTCGGTCCACTCCGGGCTCGGGCCCTCCTCGTAGCGCCCGCAGCCCTCGGCCACCAGCCGCTTGCCCATCGCCGTGATGATCTTGCTTTCGCGGCCGTTGCGGAAGAAGTCGGTGCCCGGGAACGGCTCGTAAGTCGCCGGTGGCTTGGGCGCCGGGCCGTCCGGTTTGGCGCCGAGCCGCTTGGCGACGCGGCTGCGCATGCTGTCCATCGTGAAGCCACGCGGGTCGACCTTGCCCGGCTGCCACTCCAGATGGCCGATCACCGAGCGCTGGGTCCAGCCGTGGGCGCGGCAGATGGCCGCGGACACCTTCTCGATCGCCAGCTTCTGCGCCTCCGGCCAGGGGTCCTCACCGTCGCCGAGGTTGATGCACTCGAAGCCGTAGAAGTGGCGGTTGCCGTCGGTGTCGGCCTCGTTGTCGGGGGGCAGCGCGGATTCGTCGACGACGGCTCTGAGCACGTCGCTGTCGCCCAGGCCCGCGTGGTTGGCGCGGCCGTTGCCGACCAGGTGGACCGCGCCCGACTTGTCGATGACGCCGTGGCACAGCGGCCCCGGCAGCGAGGAGTGCCCCTCGTAGCACAGCTCCACGGAGGAGTCCGTGCCCTTGGTGACGGTGTGATGGATCATCACCCCGTTGACCGGCCCCCAGGGGCCCTTGCTGTTGCGGTTGTGAGTCCGCCAGTCGCGGTACTCATGGACTTCCAGTCCCTCGTCGCGAAGCGCCTTGAGCAGACGGTCGGCGGTGAGCGGCGTGGCCATGGTGGTGTGCTCCTTAAGGATGAGGCATGGTGATGTACGGATGCCACGGGCGTGGAACTCAATCGGCTCCGCGCCGGGCCTACGCTTCCGGTTCGGTGTCCTCCCTGGCCCTGGTCTCGGCCGCCGCTTCGGCCTCCGCCGCGAGCGCCGACGCGTCCGCGGCCGGGGCGGGCGCGGCCAGCGGCCCGAACACCATCCGCAGGTCCAGCTCCGCCTGCTCGGCGGTCACCCACGCCAGGGGCGCGTAGTGCGCCTGGATCCCGGCCGGGGCCTGGAGGAGCGGCTTGCGGGCCGCGTTCACCGGCCACTCCACGCCGCCCGTGGCGGTGCGGGCCGGGATCAGCCAGTGGTCCCCGGAGCGGTAGGCGCCGTCGGGGGCGAAGTACACCTCGACACCGTCCTCAAGCGGCAGCCAGCGGCCCTCCTCGACCTTGAGCGCACCGCGCTTCAGCCGCGCCGCCGCGCCCTTGCGGGGGCGCCGGGTGGTCTCCCGGTGGTCCCAGCGGCGCAGGAACGGCCGCAGCTCGGGGCGGCGGCCGACGCCCGGCTCGGGCTCACCGGACAGCCGTACCCGCCGCCCCGGCAGGTCGGCCTCCTCCACCCGCAGCAGCGGCAGCGGTTCGCCCCGGCTGGTGTAGGCGGTGTCCACGAACTCCACCAGGTCCCCGACGCCCAGGTCCAGCTTGTCGTCGCTGCCCAGCGACGCCAACTCCACCCAGGTGCCGTCGAGTTCATCGACCGGGAAGACCACCGAGCCGTTCTCCCGGGACCATTTGAAGGTGGCCTCCTTCGCCGTGCCACCCTCGTGGATCTCCACCCGGTACAGCTGGTTCTCCGGCCCCCGGTAGCGGGCGTCCGGGCGGACCAGGCAGGGGTCCTGGTCCGCGTGTTCCGGCCGCTCGGCGCGCGCCGCCAGCCGGGACCCGGGCGCCGTGGCCTTCCGCGCCCACGCCTCGAACGCCTTGCCGACCTGCTCCTTGCTCGCCCCTCCCGGGTTCTCCAGTTCCAGGGCCGCGCTCTCCACCGGCAGCACCTGCCAGACCACCTTGACCCGCGCCGCCGTGTCCGGCATCGCCGAGCCGAGGGCCACCTCGCGCAGCGCCGGGTCCTCGGCGGCGGTCACCGACCGCTCCCACACCTTCAGGGCGACCAGGAACGGGCGCTGCTCCGGCAGCCGGTCGCCCGGCCGCTCCGGGTCCCGGTAGGCGTCGGGCTGGTCCCAGTAGGTCCAGGTGGCGGGCGGCTCGTCGGGCTCGGGCGGGTCGGCCTCGCCCTCCGTGCCGGACGCCCCGTCCGCCGCCTCGTCGTCGACCGCCGCACCCGGCAGCGGCCGGGTCGCGTCGCACAGGATGCCGTCCACGTAGTAGCGGCCGCCCTCGATGATCAGGTCGTCCAGATCGCGGCTGCCGCCCTTGAACCGGATGTGGAAACCGGCGTCCCCGGACGGGCCGCCGTGCTGTCCGATCAGGTCGGCGGCGAGCGTACGGGCCTGGTGGAGCTGGATCGCGGTCTGCTCGTTGGCGTCGGCGTCGAGCGATACGCGGCCCTGCTGGGCGACGACGGCGGAGTAGCGCCGGTCGGACCGGAAGGTGAGTCGGGAGAGATCGGCGTACATGGAAGGGGTCCCCCTCGGAAGGTTCGGAAGTCTGGCGGGCGCGGCTCGGACTCGGCTCGGCCCGGCCCGGCCCGGCTCGTGCTCGGGCGAGCGGGCTTCGGCGCGGATGTCGGCAGGGGCGTCGGCTCATGTCACGGCGATGACTCCCGCGTCCGTGCCCGCCGGCGTGTACTCCGCGAGCCGCGCCCGCAGGCTGTCCTCTCGCTGCGGCTGGTACAGGTCGTGGAAGGCGCCCATCTCGGCGCCGTCCTCGGCGCCCCGGCGGATCTCCTCCGCGCATCCGGCCGCCAACTGCCCGTACACGGGGGTGCCGTAGCGCTCGCCGCCGAACAGCGGCCGCACCCGCCACGCCTCCTCGGCCCCCACCAGATCCGGCTGGCAGCGGTGGCGGCGCGGGGTGCGCGAGCCCGGCGGCACATAGCTGAACCGCAGACATCCGACACCGCGCCGGGCCACGTGCATCCGCCCGGTGAAGAGGCTGTTCTCGCCGATCCGCACGGCGTGGGTGTGCACTTCGCCGATGACGGTGGTGCGGTGGGCGTGCAGTACGGCGTGGGCGTGGCGGCAGTCCGGGGCGGACAGCGCCGGGCGGTCGTGTCCGGTGGCGTCCAGGATGGAGTCGCGGATGTGGAGGGCGAGCGGGTCGGTGTGCACCTCCTCGCCGATCACCTCGATGGTGCCGAGAACGCTGCGCTCGATCTGGACACACGCGGTGGTGTGCTCCAGGACCAGGCTGGGTTCGTCGGGCGAGCGCGGCTCGCACTCCGGCTCCAGGGACCACCCGGGGACGAGGGTGCAGTGGCGCAGCACCACGGCGCCGACCGGCCCGGTGACATTGAGGCCGCGCCCCGCGATCAGCAGCCCGTCCAGCACGATGCGCGGCGCCTCGCCACCGGTGTTCCCGTGCTCCTCCCGCGCCCGGATGTTGAGCGCGTCGGGGCGGTTGCTGTACCAGTCCAGCAGCCGGATCACCGGCCGGGTGCCCTCGGCGGCGCGCAGTTCGAGCCGGTCGCCCGGGTCCAGGTCGAAGTCCAGCTGCTCCTGGTAGGCGCCGCTGTGGGTGATCTCGATGATGCCCTCGGGGCCGCATCGTCCGCCCCGCCGGTCGTGCTGCCACTGCCGGTACGCGTCCATGATCCGCTGGTATGCGCACCCCGGGCCGACCCGGTAGACCTCCGCGGCCGGGGAGGTCTCGCGGTCGTCCCGGTCGTACTCCCCGCCGCCCATGTCGTCGGCGTACGCGTAGTGGTAGGTGACCCAGACGCCGTGGCGCGGCGCGGTGCGCGAGCCGAAGGCGATCCGGCCGAGCTCGGGGTCGATGACCACCTGGCCGCGCTTGGCGCGGTAGCGCCAGTCCGTCAGATCGGCCACGACGATGTCCGACGGTGGCACGGGCTCGTCGTGGCCGTCCCGCCAGATGGTGAAGCTCTTGCCGGGTCCGTAAGTGTCGAGAAGGTGGTCCGCGAGCTGACGGCGGCGGATGTACGCGGGCACGTTGTCGGCAGCGGCCGGGGGTCCCCCCGCCGAAGGTAGGGGGCGCGCGGCGGACGGCTCGGGTTCGGGGCGGGTCACCAGTGGGGTGTCATTGCCGAGGATCGAGAAGGTGTAGAGGTTGCGGGCCCGGTCGATGCAGTACGCGGGCGCCCTGGTCACGTGGTACGGCTTCAGCCGCCACACGAACAGCCCGACCCCGGCCGGGGTGTGGCCGCCCTGTCTGCGGCGGGAGCCCGCGCGCCGTACGTCCACCGAGCGCGCCAGCGTGCCGAACGGCCCGCCCGCCAGGTCAAGCGCCGCCCCGTCCCGGAGATCGGCGAGCCGGCCCCGGGAGAGCCTGCGCAGGTCAGCCGCCGCGCCGCCGGTCCCGCCGTAGAGCTTGACCGGCTGCTGGTGCGCGGTGAGCCGGGAGAGTTCGACGGCGCGGGCGGGCCATCCGGCCACCGACGCGGAGAGCTCCTCCAGCAGCGCGAGCGTGCCCTTGCGCAGCCGGTGGGCCACGGTGGCGGCCACGTCCCGGCGCGGCGCCAGCGCCTCGGCCAGCCGCGCCAGGGAGGTGTCCGGCGGCCCGCCGTCGCGCAGTCCGGTGGCCCGCACCCGCTCGTAGCCGGGCAGCGGACGGTAGCCCACCAGATCGCCCAAGTACGGCAGCACCCATGCGGTGGCGGTCTCCACGAACCAGTCGTCGTAACTCTGCTCCACCCCGTCGCGTACCCGATCGACCTGCTCGGCGAGCACGGCGAGCAGGGCGCGCAGCGGCTCGCCCGCCTCGGCGTCCCTGAGGCGATGCCACTGCGGAAGCAGCTCGGCGAGCCCGTCCGGCTCCCTGCTCATGAGGTGACCTCCGTAAGGATCAGCGTGTCCGGCACATCGGGTGAGAACATCGCGAGCCGCGCCGGGCGGATGCCGCGGAAGACGGACACCGAGCGGCCCTTGGCCAGGCGGCGGGTGTCGGTGATGTCGGGGTTGAGGCGCAGCAGTTCTGCGAGCGGGATGCCGTGGCGTCCGGCGACGTCGGTGAGCGTCTCGCCGTCCGTGGCGGTGACCCGGTAGGTGTCCTCGGCGTACTCGGCGGGCCGGGCGGGAACCACGGCGCCGGGCTCGGTCAGCCGGGCGGCCAGGTCGGCCAGTTCCCGCGGGGTGCTGGAGGCCGGGACACCGGTGAAGGCGTCCACGTCCACATAGTCCACTCCGGGCACCGACTGTGCGGTGGCCAGCGCCTCGGAGAGCGCGGCGGGCTGCCCCAACTCACGTCCTGGATAGCCGAGTTCGCGCAGCAGGGCCTGGCGCAGCCGGGGTTCGACCAGTTCCCAGGAGTGGTCCGGCGCCACCTTCACCCGTGCCACCAGCACCAGCAGCACCAGCTCCCGCACATCGACCCGGACCGGCAGCCGGGTGTCCCCGTAGGCGGCCAGCGAGGAGCGCAGGGCGCGCAGCACCTCCGCGTCCGCGCCGATCGGCGCGTCGTCCACCCCGGCCACGGTCACATGGAGCACCCTGCGCCGCCCGTCGAAGAGTTCGCGGGCGGCCGCCCGGCCGATGCCCGCGCGGGACCGGGCGAAGTCCTCGTAGTCCTGGAGGGAGACCAGCCGGTCGAGCGCGGAGACCGCGAGCGGGACGGTGCGGCGGGTCAGGCCCGGGCCGTCGCCGTCCGCGCCGCCGGTGGCGGGCTGCGGATTGGTGACGGCGGTGACGCCGAGGGGCCGGGTGAGGGCCTGGGTGATCCGGTCCGCGGGCACGTTGGCGGCCTCACCGGTGCCGAAGCGGTAGCGGGCCCGTACGTTCTCGTGGCCGCCGGGCAGCCGGGCGCCGTGCGCCCCGTCGCCGAAGGTCACCGTGGTCCGCCCGTCGCCGGTGGTCCCGGTGACGTAGACGCGCTCGTGCGGTCCGCGTCCGGCGAGGCTGTCCACCCGGTGCCACAGCAGCCCGTCGACGCGGATCTCGAGGGCGGGGGTGGCGCCCAGGGGGTTGTCCGTGGGAAGCCAGGTCAGCGGCGACTGCCACAGCGTGAAGGTCTGGTTGGCCACGGCCGGGTCGCCGCTGCCGATGGCCTCGTCCCGGCTCTCGCCGTGCGTGGCGGGCACGACGTTGCCCTGGACCCGGACCGTCTCGCGGCGGTAGCGGTAGGCCAGATCGGCGGTGAGGGTGAGGGTGGTGTGCACATGGTCGCCGGGCAGGTCGGGGTCGACGCGCTGGTCCACGGCGGCGATGACCGCCAGTTCCGTGCCCCGGACCCCGGTCGGGGCGCCCGGACCGGCCGGACCCGGGATGTCGGTGCGCTCGCCGGAGACCACGATCCGGCGGCCGGGCCGCAGCCCGTCGTACAGCTCGGCGAGCTCGATCTCGTTGCCGTGCACGTCCTCGCCCAGCGGCTCGTCCGCCGGGCGCAGCGGTTCACCGCCCGCGTGCACGGTGGTGTCGCGGATGGCGGAGAGCAGCACATCGTGTTCGTCGAGCCACGGGTCGGCGAGGGTCAGCCGGGTGCCGCGGCCGGTGATGCCGTAGTTGGTGTACGCGGCGGTGCGCACGGCGACGACGCGGGTGGTGACGGAGGCGAGCTTCTTGTCGCCCGGGATGCCGTCCGGCTCGCCGGACCCCTTGCGGGGGCGCTCGACGGCCACCCAGCTGCCGACCGTGATGGAGTCCTGGACCGAATCCAGCGGCAGCACATAGCGGTTGGTGGGCTCCGGCACGGTGGCGATGCCGATCTCGACGGCCGGGGGCTCACTGCCGGGGGTGAACCGCAGCGTCAGCTCATAGGCGCCGTAGCCGATCTGTTTCGCGGGTTCGCCACGGCTGAGCATCCACTGCTTGGGCTCTCCGTCGTCCACGACCACATGCACCCGCCCGTCCTCGGCGGGCCGGGACACGAACAGGGTGAGCGCGGGCAGTCCGGGCAGCAGGGTGGCGGTGACACCGGGCTCCTGCGAGTCGGTGGGACGGCCCCGGAGCCACCCCAGGTCGTGGTCCTGACCGACGCGGGTGGACAGCTGCACCCGTCCCGGGCCGAGCTCGAACTCGGCGGTCTGCGGCAGGTTCTCGCTGCGCTGCCAGGACGTCCCGGTCTCGATGTGCTGGAACTCCGCCTTCACCGGCGCCTTGACCGCCGTGTCGTACACGATCCGTACGGCGGTCAGCTCACCGCCGGTCAGCGGCCAGTCGGTCTGCCGGATGACCCGGCCGCGGTCGTCCTGCACCGGCTTGAGCGGCGCCATCGCCCCGAAGGGCGCGGCCGTCACCCGCATCGCCAGCAGCTCGCGCAGCAGCGGGACCGTACCGGGCGGGGCGGTGGCGGCCGGGGCGGCCCGACGCCACGCCGTGTACATCCCGCTCGCCACCCTCGGGTCGAGGGCGGAGAGCAGCCCGGCGGCCAGGTCCGAGCCGGGCCCGAAGAGCCGCCGCGGATCGTGCGCCACCGTGGCGCGGGCGCCGGACGGGGGCCGTACGACACGGGTGCGCAGGGCGGGCAGGACGGCGCCGAGCGCTCGTACGGCGGCGGTGCCGTGGGCGGGGCCGTGGGTCCCGGCGGCGGGGCCGTGGCTTCCGGTCGCGCCGTCGGCCGCGGGACGGTCCTCGGCGAGCTGGGACCGCAGCCGCACCTCGCCGGACCCGGAGGCGTCCAACTCCCCCGCCCGTTCCCGCAGTTCGCCGATCACCGCCTCCAGCCGCTCGAACCAGGCGGCGACCTCCTCGTACGGGGCGGCCAGCACCTGCGCCTCCGCCAGCCGGTCATGCGGTTCGGCGAGCCGCCGGGCGAGCTGCCCGGGCGTGGTGATCCCGTCCAGGTCGCCCCGCAGCGGCGCCAGGACCTGCGCGTCGAACTCCTCGATCAGGCGGCTGACGGGACGCGGATCGGGGTGGTCCGGCGTGGGCTCGGCGTCCCCCCGGTCGTCCGGGTCCTCGTCCGCCTCCGGGTCGGTGATCCACCGCCGTACCTCGTCCACCAGCTCCCCGAGCGACGGCGGGGCGGACCGCGGCAGCCCGATCGCCGTCACGTCCTCGTCGCGGTCGACGGTCACCCGCGCGACCGGCAGCAGCAGCCTCCGGCCGCCGCCCCCGGACTCCGCCGTCCCGCCGAAGACGAAGAGCAGCTTGTCGCCGACGGTCAGCCCGAGCGAGGTTCCGGACAGCAGCAGCTCGGAGCGGCGCTTCAGGTCGTCGGGGCCGATCAGGGCGGGCCGGCGGCGGCGCACCGCCAGTTCGTTCCACGCCCAGCGGGCCGTCAGGTCCTCGCTGGTCTCGAAGGTCTGCGACTCCTCGTCGGAGGCCGCCGGGACGCTGTGGCTGATGGCCCCGCGCGGAATCGTCACCACGACGTCCTCGGCGCGCGGATCCCGGTCCAGGGTGTACGCGAGGTGGGTGTCGGCGGCCACGCCCGGCCGTGGCACATGCCCCACCAGCCGCCCCAGGAGGGCGAGCGAGCGGGGGTCGTGGGCGGTGCGCAGATAGCCCTCGTCGGCGATCCGCTCGGAGTGGAAGGTCAGCAGGTCTCCCAGGACCGCCCAGGCGTCCAGCAGCCCGATGGCCGGGTCGTCCGGGGTGCGTACGGTCAGGCCGCGCAGCGCGGGGTAGGCGGGCGAGGCGAGCCGGTCGAGCATGGCGGCCAGGAACGAGCCGTAGTCGCCGACGCGATAGTCCAGGGCGGTACGGCCGGGCGGGTTGTGCGGGATGCCGGGGGCGGCCCGGCGCTCGTCGTGCCCGCCGCAACCGCAGCCGCAGCCACCGGAGTTGACGTGATCGGGGTGGTCGGGGTGGTCGGGGTGGTCGCTCATCGGGCCCCCTTCAGCTCGATGACCAGGCGGCCGTTCTCGGGCCGGTCGGGGTCGTTGTCGCACTGGGCGATCTCCAGGGGGCCGATGCGCAGGATGCCCTCCTCCAGCGCCTCGCCGTGTGACGTCTCGTACGAGGTGCCGTCATCGGGCTCCTTGGGCCCCTCCAGCCCCTCGTGCCACAGCCGCCGCAGCCGGGTGACCTCGATGCTCAGCGCCCCCGGCACCGCCGCGGCGACGGCCACCAGGCGGCTGAGCCGCACCGGTTCGCCGAAGGTCAGCGCGTCGGGGTGGAAGAAGCCGAGCCGCCCGCCGGAGAGCCGACGGCTGCCCAGCGCCCGGTACAGCTCGGCGAGGATCTGCCCGTGCTGGTGTCCGGGTGCGGCGCACACCTCGAGCGCGATGTCCAGCGGCACGGCGCGGGCCGGGCCGACCACCAGGTCGTGTCCGATCCGGCGGTAGCCCTCCAGGGCGTGTGCGACCGCGTCCAGGAGGGCGGGGGGCGGTGTCCCGGTCCCGTACGCGTCGATGGCGATGTGCGCCTCCCGCACACTGCCGGTCCAGCGGATCTCCGCCGCCGCGCGCCGCACCCCGGGCAGTTCGGCGGCGAGCGCCGCGTAGTCCTCGGCGGTGATGGCCCGGTGCCGGGTGCGTTTCAGATCGAGCGGGGCGAGCTGGCGGACCTGTTCGACCGGCTCGGGCTCGGTGCCGCCGACGGCGGGCAGCGGATTGCGCACCCCGGCCACGGGCAGGGGCCGTCCGGTGTCCGCCGCTTCCGGATCCCGGCACAGCACCAGGTGGTTGATGGCCTCGGGGCCGACGTTGCCCGCCGTGCCACCGCCGGTCCGGTAGTGGACCGCGAGGCGCGCCCCGGGCTTCGGCGTGGCGCCGTACCGGCCGTCGCCGAAGCGCAGCGCGATACGGCCGTCGTCCTCCAGCTCGCCGACGAAGTGGCGGTCCCGGGGGCGGGAGGTGAGCAGATCGCGGCGCGGTGTCCAGGTCTCGTCGCCGTCCTCGATCGTCACGGCGGGAAGCGCGGCCCGTGGGTCCTGGACGAGCGCGGCGGCCGGACCGTGCAGCACCGGATCCTCCGGGCGCAGCCCGGCGGCGTACGCCCGGCCCCAACTGTGCGCGATCTCCCAGGCGATGCGCCCGTCCAGGACGGTGCCCGCCCGGGCCCTGGCGGTCAGTGCGGCCAGGCGCCCCAGCTTGGTGTCGAGCAGCCGGTCGCAGCGGTGCAGCAGCTCGCGCAGCGCGCGGACGGGGTGGCGGGCGAGTTCGAGGCGCTCCAGGACGCGCAGCCCGAACAGGACGGCCAGTTCGGCGATCTCCGCGTCCGAGAGCCCGTCGCGGTCCCGGGCGCTGCGCCACAGCTCCGTCAGCCGCTCCCGCACCCGCCCCGGGATGGCGGCCAGGTGCTCGGCCTGCCCGGCCGCGACATGACGCGGATCGGGGAAGGGCACGGCCTGGGTGACGGGCGCCTGGTGCAGTACGGGCCGGAAGCGCGGCACGAGCCCGGGGTAGACGGATTGGGCGAGAAGTGTCCGCAGTGCCTCGGCCTGGGCGTACGCGGTGCCGGGCACGACCTTCTCGCGCCGCTGCCCGGCCGACTCCAGGCCGATCCCGGCCCGGCCGGTGGCCTCCGGGCCGACGGTGGTGAACAGCTCCCGTACGTCGTCCGGGGTGAGTTGCCGCCCGTGGCGGGCCCGGTCCAGCAGGGAGTCGATGAGCCGCGCGGGCGCGTTCCCGGCGTCCTTGTCGAAGCAGCCGAAGGCGGGTGGGTCACAGGACCCGGCGACGGCGGGGACGGGCGGCACGGTGAGGGTCTCCGGTGTGCCGCAGCAGAAGGTGAGCGAGCGGCCGTGGTCGACCAGCACCACATTTCCGCGCGCCACGCTGACGTCCTCGACGGGCGCGCAGTCCGGACCGCCCCGGGTGGCCAGGCACAGCGGGAAGGCCAGCGCGTCCTCCCGCGCCCAGGTGACCTCCAGCACCGGCTGCTCGGCGAGCCGGTCGACGGCGGGGGTGACGGAGGTGAGGCGCACGGCCTGCCGGTGCGAGGGGTCGGCGTCGCCGGGCGTCCCGGAGCGCGGCCCCCGCACCTCCTCGAAGAGCAGCAGATCGCCGGGGCGCAGATCGATCACGCGGTCCCGGCACTCCTCGTCGGCCCACGCGTCGCGCAGCGTCGCGGACGTGGCGCCCACGGGCAGCGAGCACACCTCGCCGCCCCAGGTCCACAGGCGGATGCGGTGGTGTTCCGGCCGCAGGTGGAGGGGTTGGCCGGTGACGACGGGCTCGAACACCTCCACCGATCCGCGCTCATCGAGCACGGCCAGCTCCCGGTCGTCCAGCACGGCCCCGATGTCCGGCCGGTCCAGCGGGCCGAGGGTTCGGATGTCCACGGCGGCGAAGCGGTACTCCCCCGGGTTGAGCGTCAGCGGCTCGACGGTCTCCACGGTGACGAAGGCGCGGGCGTTGCAGCCGTCGTGCATCGGATAGTCGATGAGCCGTACGTGGCGGCGTACGGACACCCGGCGGCGGGCGGTGTCGAGATACGCCTCGGTGGCCACCGCGTCCTGCTGGTAGCTGATCTGGTCCGCGGTGTAGGCGAGCAGCTCGACCAGGGTGATGCCGAGGTCGGCGGCGTTGCGCTCGGCCCAGTCGGGGGTGGTGAGGCGGAGCCGGTCCAGGACGACCTGGCGGAGCGTTTCGTAGTCACGGGCGGTGTAGTCGATGACGGGGGCGGGGTGGAAGGTGGCGGGGAGGTTCGGGGTCTCGTCCTTGCAGTCGAACGGGCTGGGGCAATCGGGCCGGAAGGTGAACTCGGCGGAGAAGTACCGCTGGTCGAAGCCGGGGAAGGGCTCGGTACCGGGCCGCCCGTAGGGGTCGGTGTCCACGAGGGAGAGCCGGTAGACGGAGGTGTCCCCGGCCCGGTCCACCGTGACGTACAGCTTGTCGTCGAGCTCGGGGTCCTCCTCGCGCTCGACGGAGATCTCCATGACCTCGATGCCGGTGATCCGGCGGCCGCCGTCAATGCGTACGTTCTCCGGGCACAGGCCGTGCGGGGCCTTGCCGAGGAAGGTGACGGCGAGGGTGATGCCGTCGTCGCCGACCTCGACGGCGTCCACCCCGTTGAGGTGGGCGGCCCTGATGCGATCGCGCCGTGACGCGGTGGAGGGGTGACTCACGCGGCGCCCCTCCCCTCGAACACCTCATCGCGCAGCCCGGCGGTGGCGCGCACCACATACCGCAGATGGACGCGTACGACGTTCTCCTCGCTGACCACGTCCAGGGACTCCACCTCGATCAGCTCACCGAGCCAGCGCTGGAGCGACGCCTGGACGGACAGCTCGACGGCGGAGGCCAGTTCGGGGCTGTTGGGTGTGAAGACGAGGTCGAGCAGCCCGCAGCCGAAGTCGGGCCGCATGACGCGTTCGCCGGGGCTGGTGAAGAGCAACTGCTCGATCAGATCGCGTATGTGGTCGTCGTGGTCGGCGTGCGCGGTGCGCCCGCGCCGGTCGATACGGAACGGGAAGGCGATATCGGTCCGTACGGTGTGTGTCCTGCCGGTCCGTGTCCTGCCTGTCGGTGTCCTGCCTGTCGGTGTCCTCATCCGCACATGACTCCTTGCCGCGCGGCGGAGACGACGGGTGGCCCCTGCGGCACGAGCCCCGCGCTGAAGCACTGTGCCGAGGAGGTGTCGAGCAGGACGGGCACGCCGTCGATCAGCACCGTGTCGCGGTCCGGAGTCCACCGGACGGTGGTGCACGGCAGCGGGACACGGTCGACGGTGTGCGGGCAGCCGACGACCGTGAAGACGTCGTCGGCGGTCGGCACGGGCTGCCCGTCGAGCCGCACATCGGACGACGACGCACCGGATGCCGCCTGTACGCGTCCGCCGTGCGGGCAACTGATCACGGCGGTATGGCTGACGAGGTTCCCGGAATTCCCGGACACGTCGCTTGTCCCTCCCCGTTGGCTGCTGACTATCGCTTCTTGTGGCTATCTCTTGTGGCTATCGCTTCTTGGGCACGGTCAACCGGCCCTGGTTCAGGTCGACTTGGTCTCCGACCAGGGAAACGGACGCCCCCTGGCCGTTGTCGATGTGCACTCCGGTCGCGTCGATCCGTATGAACGCGCCGCCGGGCGCTTGCAGCAAAATGCCCTCGGCCGGAACGTCGGACATCACGATCTTGTGTTTCCCCGGCGTCTGGATCACCACGGGGTGCGCGGTCGCCGGACCGGTCCGCGCGTCCTCCGGGAGCTGCTCCCTGGCCCCGAACCAGCACCCCGTCCAGATGGGGAAGCTGGGGTCGCCCTGCTCGAACTCCACCCACACCCCGGCCCCGACGGACGGCACGACGTACTGCCCGGCGGGCCGCTGCTGCTCCCCGGTGAAGGGGAAGCAGGGCATGGCCCAGGTCGACGGCTCATCGCCGAGGACATCGGGCACCTCGACGGTGATCCGGCCGATGCCGAGCGGGTCCTGGTTGTCCCGCACCCGGCCCCGGAACTTGCCGAGGAAGCGGTTGTTGGACGTGGCCGCCATAGGGGGCTCCTTGAGGGCTTAGGGCCGAACGGTGTCGCTCCGGGCGATCAGCCCTTCGCGGGTGAGCGTGAAGTTCTGCAGGAACGAGCCGGGCCGGAGGTGGTGGGTAACGGATTTGACGTAGTACTCCCCGTCGTAGGTGACCCCGGCGCCCCGGACGCCGACGAGCTGGCGCGGCTGGAGGATGTACCCGTGCCGGTTGACGTCGAGCGAGCCGGATCCGGAGATGGCGTCGGCGGTGGTGGCGGCCCTCGCCAGGGCCTCGGCCTCGGCCTGCGCCCGGTCCTTCTTGGCGGTGCCGGAGAGCGTCTTGCGCTTGAGGGCCGGGGTGGCCCGCTTGCCGAGGGGCGGCCGGAGGGGGCTGATGTCGGGCTGGGCGAGGAGGGTGGAGGTACGGGTGGTGGGGTCCTGCCAGCGGGCCTGGGGCTCCTCGCGGGCGGTCCCGTCGTAGGCGAACGTCAGCTGGTCGACGGTGGAGTTGACGTCCATGTTGACGGTGAGGGCGTGCTGGGCCGTGCCGACGCGCTTCTCGGGCCCCCAGTAGGCGGTGGAGACGCCGGCCACGGGCCCGGGGATGAGGTAGAAGACATAGCCGTTGGCCTGGGCGAGATCGGTGACGTACTGGAGATCGGTGCCGGTCTGGTAGTCCACGCGGCGCTGTGCGTTGGGCGGTTGGAGGATCTTCTCTTTGACGACGTGGGCGTCGATCCCGTAGTCGGTGTACTTGGCGAGGATGCGGGTGACGCGCTGCCAGGGTGAGAGGTTGGGGTAACGGTCGGCCCGCTCTTCCAAGTCCATAAGGAGGGTGAGGTCCTCGCCGGTGACGGTGAGGGTCGTCTGCCCGGGCTGATTGCTGGCCCCCACCTCGTGGCGCACGATGAGCCCGTCGAGGAGGACGATCGGCGTGCCCTTGACGGCGGCCGTGACGATGACGCGGGTGCGGGGGTCGAAGAACCCCTCGGGGAGCAGTCGATCGATGATCGCGCCCCTTTTGGTGAGGTCGAACGCCATCTGGAAGCCGCTGCGTTCGCCCGCGGTGGTGGTGATCTGCGCGGACAGCAGCGCGTCGGTGACCTCGGGAGGCACGGGCCGGGTGAGCTTGGGCCCCATCCGTAATTCGAGGTGGATGGGCCCCTGTCCGACGGGCTCATCAGCCATGACGCCCACCGCCTCCGCCGCCTCCGCCGCCTGGGAATCCGTTGGGGATCTCGATCTCCTCGCCCGGCTCGGCGGTCAGCTCGCGGGGGTCGAGGACGGGGTTGGCGTCGGCGATCCGCCACCAGGCGGCGGGGTCGCCGAAGTAGCGCTGACCGAGGTGGTCGGGACGCTCGCCGCTGCTGACGGTGTGGGTGGCGGTGTCCTCGGCCACCTCGCCGAGGGGCGGCAGCAGTCGCCGCTTGACGTACCGGACGGGCGTGCCGTCGGGTTGGATGTGGATCCCGATCTCGGCGTCGTGGTAGCGGCTGGAGCGGGGGTAGGGGTGCGACCCCGGAATCGCGTCGAGCGCGCTCTCGTACGGCTGTGGCTGTGACCCGGCCATCTGCTTCTACACCCTCCCCAGCCCGATGTCCCCGCTGTTCAACCCCAGCGCGCTGAGCGCACCGCCGCGCGCCGCCGCCGCGAGCCGCTCCTTCTGCGCGAGATGCGCCAGATAGAGCTCGGCCCCGCGGTGGCCGGCGGGCAGATCGCTCACGGTGAGCACCTTCAGCCCGATGCTGAGGGATGCGCGGATGGGGTTGAGGTTGACGTCGAACGCCGATTCGTTGATCGAGAGTTCCGTTATCCGCACGGGCATGACCCGCTTACTCCCCCAGGTGAAGAGGGTCAGCGGCATCTCGATGGGGCTGATCTCGATGGTCCCCTTCTTGGACAGCCGCATGGCGTCCCGCAACTTGGCCGTGGTCGGCTGCACGAGCATTTCGAGCGTGGCGAGCTGCGGGTGTATCCCGTCGGGCGCGGCCACCTCGAACTGATCGGTCGCGTCGATCTCGGCGGTGAACTTCCACGTCTCCTGTGCGGGCCCCTTGAGGCGCAGCGCCTCGTTCTTGTCCCCGCTTCCGCTGCCACCTCCGCCGCTGTCGGCTTGGTCTCCGGCGGATTGGGGAGCCAATGACCGCTCCAGCGTGTCGGGGTTGAACTGGAGGATGATGATGCGTTGGGGGGTGCCGCGTTCGGGGTCTACGAGGACTATTCCGGAGCGGATGGGTTTGGGTATATCGGGGTAGCGGGTCACTGCTCACCATCCACTTCGGCAAAGGCTGCCAATACGGTTTCGGCTCGTTTCCTCACCCAGTCGACCGGATCTGATGCACACATCCGCCGAATTCCCGGCAGGAACTCTTCATATCCTGCGTATGTCGTGGACCACACCCCGATCCAACGCACATTCTCATTGTCGCTCTCCAAGGACGCACTAATTCTCGCAAAGACGCCATCATGGAAGTCGTTGGGTGCGGCGATTCCGATGAGCAGGGTGGCCTCCGCGATTTCCTGCCCATCTTGGGTCTTGTCGTACTTCTTGAAGAGTTCCTCAAGCTTCCACGGATTTAGGGCAGCATCCACCTGCGCCACGAAAGGAGCCACCGCATGCCGGTGCAGACCCGTGAAGGCAAAGTAGGGAATTCCGAAGTCGGCATCTTCGCAGCAGAAGAACGAAGTTTCGCCCGGGAGTTCCCATTCGGTCAGGCCGTCGACGCCCTCATCCTCGTTTCGTGGAATGTCTTCAACCATGGGCCAGCGGAGCAGCTGGGCAAATTCGCGCACCGCGAATTTGCCCACCCCCGGACGGAGTACATGTCGATCGCTCATGTATGTGATGGGACCACCTTCTCACTCTTCCCCGGCGTCAGCGCAAGGAGCTCAGATATGCTTCCCGTACCTTCTTCGCAATGATCTCAAAGAGTTTCATCTTGATGGATTCCGCGCGTTCCTCTTTGGTGTCGAATCCGTCGGCAGGGATATGTTTGCGGATCTCGTCCTCAATCCCGAACTCTCTGATCCAGGCCGAAATTTGTTGTATGTGCCGCTTCGCCAGCTTGGGTGCGCTGTCAATCCCTCTCTTGCGTGCGTCGTATTTTCTGTCCGACTCTTCGCGGGTGGCGGCGAGCGAAGGATCCGTCTGGGCCGGGTCCTCACCCCTTTTCAGGATACTAAGTTCCAGGTCGCGCTGCAGTTGGCGCTCCTCGTACAGCTCCTCAAAAGATCGGTTCGAAGCTATCGCGTCATTGAGGGCAGTGCCGGCTCTTTCCGATCCACGGAAGGCTGCGGGTGTGGACAGTAATATTCCCTTGTAGTTCTGCGGACCAATTCCGTGCATCTCCCATTCCGTCGCACTCTCGAGCCGCTGGGCCATCATGAGGTTGGTGACCATGGCGATTGGGTCGCGTTCGGTCTCCTGCTGGTCGATGGTGAACGCAGGGGCGGCAAAACCAATCTCCTCGGGTACCTCGCCCGTGTCGCGGCCGGTGAACCTGTTCAATAGAAACTCGGCGAACTGCGGTTCAAGTCTACGCTGCTGCAGGTCATCCGCGATTCCTGTTGTGATATTGCCCCGGAAATCGGCCTGCGTGTTGTAGGAGCCGCCCTTGCTGACGTATTTGTATGCGGCCAACTCTCCTTTTTGGGTCCTTGTCACAACGCCGTTCGGGGTCTCCCAGAATTCTTTCTTACCGGGGGCGAGCGGACCATGTTGCCGTGCGGCACCGGTTCGTACGGGAAGCGGGGTGGGCCCTTTCTCGCGTTTCCGTGGCGCCCTCCCCTTCGCATCCCGGGACTCAAGGTTCTTGTTCCTTGCGGCAACGATTTCCGGATCGCTTTCAAGGTCCAGTGCCAGTTTTCGGGCGAAGGCCAGAACTTCGCGTTGCGGGATGGTGACTTTGAGGCCCTTAAGGAAAAGATCCCGGGGGTTCAGCCAGGCTTCGATGCCAAAGGATTCGCCGCCCTGGATCGACAGCCCGGTGAGCCGGTACCAGAGCCGCATGCCTGCGGTCGCCGCACGCATCACGGGGCGGGGCGTTCCCTTGTCCAGCATGGAGTTCAGCTTGGGCCGGATCCGTGCGACGATCTTGCGCAGCCGCTCGTCCTTCGACTCCTTGGACTTCTCGTCCTTCTTCCGCCGTTCCTTCTGCGACTTGGTCTTCGGTCGGCCGGGGCCGCTCTTGTCGGGGTGGGGCTTGCGCTTGTTGGGGCCCTTCTTGTTCGGCCGCCTGCCGGGGCCGTCCTTGTCGGGTTTGGGCTTTCGGGGGCTTGGCTTGTCGCCGTCCTTGTCCGGCTTGGGCTTCTTGCCGTTGTCTTCCTTCGGCCTGGTGGGCTTGTCACCGTCCTTGTCGGGCTTGGGCTTGGTCGGGTCCTGGTCCTTGGGGTCCTTGGTTGAGGGCTTGTCGTCGTTCTGCGGCCGGTCGTCCGGGCCCTTGTCGTCCTTGGGGCTGCCCGGGGTTTTTTCGTCCTTGTCCGGCTTGGACTTTGTCTGCGGCTCGGGCTTGGGCTTCGCCGGGGGTTCCGGCTTGGGCTTGGGCTTTACCGTCGGGGTTGGGCGGGTGTCCGGGTGGTCTTCCTCGGGCTTGGGTTTGCCGTTCTTGTCCTTTGTTGTGGGGGCCGGGGTCTTGGCGTCGGGTGTGGGCTTGGGCCTGCCAGGGGCTTCGGGCCTGGTGGGTTTGGTTTGGGGCTGCGATTGCGTTGTGGGTTTCTTGGGCGTCGGTTCGGCACCCGGTTTCGGTTTCGTGGCCGTTGGCGTCGGGCGCGTCGTCGTTTTCGGTGAGGTCGGTTGTTCGGGCTTCTCGTCGGGCTTCGGCTTGCCGCCCCGACCCTCCGCACCCTCCCCGTCCGCGCCGCCCTTCCCTCCAGCTCCGCCCTTGCCACCCTTGCCCCGGCCCAGCTTCGCCGCGATGGCCTTGAAGCGCCGGCCCACCTTCGCGACGTACTTGCCGATCCCCGACAGCAGCGCCTGGTAGGCCAATTCGAGGAGTGCCACGATGCCCGCCGCGACGGCCTTCGCGAAGAGGATTCCCGCGCCGCCCATGCGGACGAGCTTCAGCCAGTCGAGCACCGCGCCCACCGCGCGCAGGATCGCGCCGAGCGCGCCGATGGCCGTGCGGATGGCGTCGATGACGGCCATCACCCAGCCCGCTCCCGGGATCAGCTTGGCGATGACCTTCGTGATGACGATCTCGCCGATGATAAAGGGCAGTTGGGGGACGATCGCGTCCCACGTCTCCTTGACGATCTGCTCCAGCGTGAAGCCGCCCTTGAACAGCTTGTCCAGGATCGCCTTGGGGACGCCGATGATTTCCTGGATCTTGGACTGGAACCACTCCTTGACGGCCGACTTCACCTCGCGGAACAGGTGGTTCTTCGCGCCGTCCACCGCCGAGTTCTTCGCCCCGCTCAGCCAGCCGCCGGGGTCGGAGAGGAAGTCGACCGCGATGAGCATGAAGTCGCCGAGCGCACCCAAGAGCTTGGAGGCGAAGTCCAGGACCGCCTTGACCGCGTCAACGACGGCCTTGACGACGTCCAGCAGCATCTTCTTCAGGACGTCCAGGATGCTGCTCAGCAGCTTGCCAAGGGCGTTCAGCAGGTCGGTGATGGCCTGCTTGAGCATGGTGGCGAGCTTGTTGACCAGGGCGATCGCGGCGTTGATCAGGCCGGTGATGAAGTCCCGGATGCGCTTGGCCAGGTCGATGACGGCCCGCACCATCGCCTTGGCGAACTCGATCAGGTCGTTGATGAAGTTCTTGATCGCGTCGACGATGGCCTTACGAGCGTCGTTGATCCAGCGTTCGACGGTCTCCTTGAAGTTCTTGATGAAGCCGATGACCGCGTCCCGCGCCTCCCTGATGACGCGGACGATCGCGTTCTTGATCTCGATGACTTTGTCTTTGATCCAGTCGAAAGCCTTGCTGACCCAGTTGCCCGACTCGTTGACACTCGCGTCGCGCTTCTTCTCGGCATCCCGCTCGGCTTGGTCGCTCTTGTCCTGGATCTTCTTGTCGCTGTCGTCCTTCTCCTTGTCGACGTCCTTGTCGGTCTGCTCTTCCTTGTCCTTGACGTCCTTGCGGATCTTCTCGTGGCGCTCGGTCTTCTTGTCGCCGAGCGACTGGAGCTCCTTGTCCTGCTCCGCGCGCCAGTCCGCACGCTTGGCGGTGACCTCCGTCATCGCCTTCTGACGCTCGCTCGCCTGGCTCTTGGTGTTGGTCGCGATCTCCGCGTTGACCTGCTGCTTGTGCTGCTGCTGACCGTTCCTGAAGTCGCGGTCCTTGGTCTGCCGCCCCTCGGACATGGTCTTCTGGCCGTCGGAGAAGGCCGCCTGGAACTGCGGTCCGCGTTCGTGCTCCGCCACTTCCGACGCGGCTTCGGGCGGGACGGCGCCTGTCGTCGCACCTCCCTTGGGCGCACCGCTACCGCCGCCGCCCTGCTGGCCGGGGACCTTCGCCTCCATCTGCTCCTTGGGAGCGTCGGGGTAGACCTGGTCCTCGCCCATACCCCGGCCCGCGTCGTCTCGACCCGTAGCGACGGTTTCCTGGCCCTTGGTGTCGACGGCCGAGCCCTGCTCACCGGCCGTCTGGTCGGCGGCGCCCTGCATCTGTACGCCCGGCGCGTTGCCCGCCTGGGCCTGCTTGAGCGCTTCGTCCTTGGTCGGCAGCCCGGCGAACTTCGCGGCCAGCGCCTGCGGGTCCACTACAGGCTTGTCGGCGCCGAAGAGGCTCGCGGCCGCGTTCACGATCTTGCCGCCGATGAAGCCCAGGGCCATCTTGAAGGTGTCCCAGCCGCCGGGCTCCTCGGCCTTCTCCGCCTCGATCTGGCCCTCGGGTTCCTTGGCGCCCGTGACCTTGGCGTCTTCCTTCTCCGGGGCCTCGGACTTCTGGGCCGGATCCTGCGAGTACTGGGCCGGGGCGTCGGTCTTCGGCTTGCCCTGGAGGGTCTGCGGGGCGCCCGCCGGGCGCTGCATCGAGGGCGGGGCGGCGGCGAGCGCCTTGTGTTCGTCGCCGACGGTGCGGTTGACCGAGCCGCTCACGCCCGTCATGGCCTGCAACGCCACATGGGGCTTCAGCCTGGAGGCCGTGGATAGGCCCGCTTCCGGGGACACCTGAGAGAGATTCGGGGCCGGTCCGGAGTCCTTCTTCCTGCCCTTGGCCGGGGCGGATGCCTTGCCGCCGCCACCGCCTCCACCCGCCCCGCCGCCACCGCCACGCGGTGTCTTGGGGGCCGGTGCCGACTTGGGCGCTGTGGGCTTTGCTCCCGACGCGGCCTTGGGTGCCGGCGGCTCGGGCTCGGCGGACTTCTTCGGTTCCGGTGCGGGCGGCGCCGACTCCGCCGCCGGGGTCTCCGTACGTTCCGTCGGCGCGCCCTGCCCGCTCTGCGCCCCGCTGCTCGCCCCGCCGGGCGTATCCGCGTTGGACCCGCCCGTGACCTGGGTGTCCGGCGCGGGTGAGGGGGACTTGGCGTCCGCGGTGGGCTCGCTCTTGGCCGCCGGCGCCGTGTCCGCCTTCTTCTGTTCCTCCTTGGCCGCGGGCTCCTGCGCCGCCTGACCGCCCACCGCCTGCGGGGACGCCTTCTCCTGCGCACCGCCCGGCGCGTCACCCGCCGCGGGTGTGCCCTTCTCCTCCTTCGCGGCCTGTTCGGTGGCTTCGCTGCCGTCCTCCGACCTGCCCGCGGCCTCCTGCACCGTCGTCTGCGCGACGACGGGTCCGTCCTTGGGGTCGGAGCCGCTCTTCGGGTCGCGGGTCGCGGCCGGTCCCGGTCGGCTCTCGGCGGCCTGTTCCAGGGCGAGACCGCTGAGCCCGGCGCCTGCCGCCGTCGTGTCCTCGTCCGCCTCCGCTGACGGTTCGGTGTCGACGGCCGAGTCGGCAGCGTCTTCCTCGGGTTCGGCGTCCTCCGCCTCGTCCTCGGCGTCCTCCGCGTCCCGTTCGGCCTGCACCTTGTCGGCCTTGGTCAGCGGAGGGGCGGGGAAGGACGGAACGGGGGCGTCGGCGGACGAGGCGGGGTCGAGCTGGTCGGCGGTCGGTACGCCGGACACGTCGAGGTCCTGCTCGGGCAGGAAGTCCTCCGGCTGGAGCTTGATGTCCCAGGCGCTCTTCTCCGCGCCCCCGACCTCGACCTCCGACTCACTGCCGGAGCCGAACGGATCCTCCTCGGCCCGCTCCTCCGGGCCGTCGAGATCCTGGGCCCGTACGCCGTCGAGCGTGGAGAGGGGGCCGGGCGACTGGGTGTCCTTGCCGGACGTCATCGGCGAACCGGTGGGCTTGTCCGCGCCCCGCTTGTCCTGCTGCTTCAGCTGCTGACCCGCCACGAGCGAATCGACCGCGCCCGGGCGGTTCTTGGCCGCCGACTCCTCCTTGCTCGGCGTCGCGACACCCTGCTGCTCCTGCCCCTCCTTCCCCTCCCCCTCCTTGCCTTCCTTTCCTTCCTTGCCCTTCTCGGAGCCCTCGGACTTCTTCTCGCCGCCCTGCTGCCCGCCCCCGGACGGCTGTTGGGACTGGGGTTGGGACTGAGGGGCGGCTGCTGGGGCCGAACCGCCGGACTTCCCACCCGAAGGGCTTCCGCCCCGGCGTCCCGCGTCGGCGCCCGGCCTCTGCTCCCGGCTCCCGCCCTGCCCCTTCTGCTCCGCCGCGCCCCCACCGTTCTGCGGCGTACTGCCCGGCGCGCCCTCCCCCGCGGGCGCGTCCTTCTCCGGACCCGGCGCGGGCGCCGGGCGCTGCTCCTCCTCGCGGCGCTCCTCCGCCCTCCGCCGCCGCGTCTCGCGCTCGAACAGCAGCTCCTCGATCAGGTCCGGTTCGGCCTCCGGGGCGGCCGACGACTCCCGCTCCAGGTTGCCGTCCGCCTCGACCTCGTCCACGAAGTCGAGCACCCGCTCGTGCTCGGAGCTGAGGAGCCTGGTCTCCAGGCGGTCGAGGACGGCGTCCTGCACCTCGTCCGGCATCCGCGCCAGTTGCATACGGGTGCGCTTGGAGCGGTCCTCGGGGTCGCCGCGCAGGGAGCGGACGACGCTGTTGGCGAGGCGGTCGACCAGGGTCGCCGGGTCGAGCTTCTCCATGCGGTTGCGGTCGGCGTCAACCGTGGCGTAGCGGAGCCAGCCCGGGGTCGCGGACGGCTGCGGCCGCGTCTCGGTGTCCGGCTGCCCGCCGCGGGCCAGCTCCCGCGCCGTACCCTCCGCCTCGCGCTCCATCGCGTCCTGCGGCAGGCTCACCGCGCCCAGGTCGCGGCCCGCGCGCAGGGTGCCGAGGCCGTGGGGGTTCTGGACGGTGTGGAGCAATTCATGGGCGAGGAGGCGCCGGCCATCCGTCGTGCCGGGGCGGTAGGTGTTCTCGCGGAAGAAGATGTCCTGGCCGACCGCCACCGCGTCCGCGCCCAGAAGTTCGGTGAGGTGGCCCGCGTCGCGGTCGGTGTGCAGGCGGACCTGGCCGAGGTCGTGGCCGAGCTGCTCTTCGAGGTCGCGCCGTACGCTCGGGTCGAGGGGCTGTCCGGCGCCGCTGACGATGTCCTTGGGTTCGGGCGTACGGGCCTTGCCGGTCCGCTCCTTGCGCTTGCGGCGCTTGGCGGACTGGGACGCGCGGTCGTCCTGGGTGGTGGACGGTGCGTTGCTCATGTCCCCTCCCGCCCCCTTCCGGACAGGCCCGCGTGTACGGCCCGGGCCAGGGCCTCGCCCAGCCGGGCCGGGGAGGTGGTGGCGGGGAGCGGGGGCAGGTCGGACAGGACGTCGAGGGCGCGGTCGGCGCCGGTCGCCGCCAGCGGTACGCCGCGTTCCTGTACGAGGCGGGTCAGCTCCGTCTGGAATGCCACCCCGACCTGGTCCGGGTCGATCCCGGCGCCGAAGCCGGTCAGCGTCAGCTCGCCGATGTCCACATGGACCGTGCGCGGCTCCTCGTTCAGACCCATCCGGTGACCTCCGAGGGTGTGAGCGAACGGTCCAGCTTCTGGTACTCGGTGCGCGCCGCCGCCAGCATGTGGCGCATCTGGAGGCGGTCGCCCTCCTCGGCGGCGAGGAAGGCGCCGGAGAGCGCGATGTTGCGGATCGAGCCACCCGCCACGGTGAGTTGGGCGAGGCGTTCGGGGTCGATGTCCTTCGTCGGCGCCCGGGCGGGGAGCACCCGGCGCCAGATCTCGGCGCGCTCGCTCTCGCCGGGGAAGGGGAAGTCCACGACGAAGCGGATCCGGCGCATGAAGGCCGGGTCGAGGGCCTTCTTCATGTTGGTGGTGAGGATGGCCAGGCCCCGGTACGCCTCCATGCGCATCAGCAGATAGCTGACCTCCAGGTTGGCGTACCGGTCGTGGCTGTCCTTGACCTCGCTGCGCTTGCCGAACAGCGCGTCCGCCTCGTCGAAGAGCAGCAGTGCGCCGCCGCGCTCGGCGGCGTCGAAGACCTTGCGCAGGTTCTTCTCGGTCTCGCCGATGTATTTGCTGACCACCTGGGAGAGGTCGATGACGAAGAGGTCCAGGCCCAGCTCCTTGGCCATCACTTCGGCGGCGAGGGTCTTGCCGGTGCCGGAACCGCCCGCGAAGAGGGCGGTGACGCCCAGGCCCCGGCGGAGTGTCGCGGCGAAGCCCCACTCCTGGTGGACGGTGGCGCGCTGCCGTACGTGGGCGACGATCTCGCGCAGGATCCGCGCCTGGTGGTCGGCGAGGACCAGATCGTCCCAGGCGGCCTCGGGCTCGATGCGCCGGCCCAGTTCGTCCAGGCCGATGCGCGCCTCGGTGAGCCCGGCCCGCCACGCGAGTTCGGCGGGGTCCAGTGGGGCGTCAGTGACGTCGGTGAGGTCGCGGCGTACGGCGGCGGCAGCGGAGCGGATGATGTGGGGCGGCAGCTGGAACTGGGCCACCAGCGACCGCAGATGGGCCGCCTCGATCCGGGGGATGTCGGCGAAGGCGTCCGCCCAGAGGTCGAGTTGTTCGCTGTCGTCCAGCCCGGGCACGGTGACGCGCTCGCCGCGCGGGCGGTCGGTACGGCGCGGGTCCTCGCTGGAGACCACGAGGGGCACGGCTGCGGCCTCGATGAACGCGTCCGTGGCGGCGGTCTGCTCCCGGTCCGGCTCGCCGACCTCCAGCAGGAGCGCCGCGGGCAGCAGTACGGCCTCGCGCTGCCAGAGGCGGGCGAGGCGGTCGCGTTCGGCCGCGTCGGTGGGGACGTCGTCCGAGGCCATGACGTACAGCGCGAGTCCGGTGCGGCGGGCGGCCTCGGCGGCGATGTCGGTACGGGTGGTCAGATCGCCGCCGACGAGCTCCACGCGCAACGGGGCCTCCGGACGCGACTCGTTCCAGCCCGCCGCCACCTGGTCCGCCGCCCGGTCGTACGAGGGCGGCAGGGTCCGCGGGGGCTGCGCACGGCGCAGCAGCCCGTGCAGCCGGGCGTCGAGGTAGGGCGACCCGGCCAGGAAGTGCAGGATGCGCTCGTCGATGCGGAGGCGTGTTGTGGTCAGCCGGGTCTCTTCGTCGAGGTCTACGAGCCGCCAGCGGCGGAGCGGGGACACGGGGGTGAGCGCGCTCCAGTGCGGCTCGTCGAGCGCGGCGAGGGCGAGCGAGAAGGTGGGGTACGCACGGGCCGGATCGCCACTGGCGGCGGCACACCGCGCGGCGGCGGTGGGGTCCAGCTCGGCGGCCGCCGCCAGCAGGACGAGCTGGCGCTCGAAGGTGCTGAGACCGAAGCACGCCACGAGCGCGTCGAGGGCGGCGGGGCCGGGGATCGCTTGCGCGTGGTCTTCCGTGTGGGGCGGCTGGGCGGCGGTGGCTGGGGTGTTGGGGTCGTCCACGGTGGCGGTATCGCGGTTCGCGGAGGCACTGGGCCGGGAGCCGTTGGCGGTGGCGCGGCGCGCGTGGGCGTCGACGCGGGCCAGTACCGCCTGGACGGCGGCGCCCAGGGCCTGCCCGTCCTCGGCCGCGATGGGCCCGGCCGCGAAGGGGCCTGCGCCCGCGCTGGAGCCTGCCCCTGCGGCGAAGTCCCCGCCCGCAGCGGCGTCCCCACCCGCGTCCGAGTCCCCACCCGCGACGGCGTCCCCGCCCTCGGTGGCGTCCGCGCCCTCGGTGGCGTCCCCACCCGCGATGGCGTCCGCGCCCTCGGCGACGGCGTCGGACGCTGCCGATGCGCGGCCGTTCCGCGTGCCCATGGTGTCGTCCGCCCCCTTCTCCCCCACCGTGTGCCTCAGCTCTCCGTGTCCTCGGAGCGGCCGCCACGGCGCCGGGGCGTGGACTTGCGTGCGCGGGTGGGTGAGGCGGCCGACTTGGCCGCGGCCGACTTCGTGGTCTTGGTCGCGGCCGATTTGGTTGCGGCCGCCTTCGCGGTCTTGGCGGCTTTGGCGGTCTTGGCCACGGCCGTCTTCGCGGCGGCGGGGCGCTTCTTGGCGGGCATGGCGGGCGACGGGGTCTCGGCCTCCGTCGATGCCTCCGCCTCGGCGGGCTCCTCGGGCCGCTCCGCCCCCGGCAGGGTGGGTGGCTCCGGCGCTCCCGGCGCGCCGAAGGGCAGTACCCGCACCGTGGGGCGTTCCACCGGCTTCGCCGGGACCGGGCGCTCGCGCCCCTCGATCAGGACCAACGAGCCCTGGTAGCAGACCGACAGCACATACGGGGTCTGGTAGAGCATCCCCCAGAGCTTGGAGGTCTCGTCCACGTCCATCTGCGTCGGAGTGAAGCGCACCCGCTGCACCGTCTCGGCCAGGTCGCTGCCCGTCAGGTACGAGCGCCGGGCGGCCTCTTCGATCACGTCCTTCGGCAGCATCGGGATCTCGTGCAGGATGCGCACCACGGTGCCGATCAGGCGCTGCCCGACCAGTTCGGACTCCTCGCCGTACGCGCTGATCAGATAGTGCAGATCCATCGCCGCGGCCGGTCGCTTGAGCAGGGTGCCGTCCGAGGCGCGGGTGGGCAGGTCGGTGGCGCGCATCGAGGCGTTCGGGGTGACCTGGTAGAGGAAGATGTTGATGGTCGGTTCGGTGGGCGGCTCGGCCGGGGGCCTACGGGTGTCCACCGTGACCGCGATGTCGATCTCGGGCCGCAGATTGTTCGCGATCAGCAGCGCGAGGGCCTGGGTGACGGTCGCGAAGGCGAGTCCGTTGCTCATGGTGTCAGTCCCTCCTCTCGCCGCGTGCCAGGTAGTCCTCCAGGCTCAGCGCGGGCGCGCGCCGTCCCGTCGTTCCGGTGCGGGCGCCCGTGGTGCGGTCGGCGCCGGGCGGGGTGGCGGCGGTGACCTCCAGCCGCCCGATCTGGACGTGCACCGTGCGCTGGGCGGACCGGGCGCGGCGCCGCCCGGCGGGAAGCCGCGCGGCCTCGCGGCCCGGGGTGGCGTCGGCCGCGCGGGCCGGCAGCGGCGCGGCGGCCACCGCGGACCACACGTCCGCGGACAGCGGCCCGGGCCGGGATCCCGCCGCGGCCGGTGTGGCGTCGGGTGCCGGGGACGCCGTGGTGCCCCGCCGTGGCGCCCGGGCGTCGGGGGCGACCGGGTTCGGTCCGGCGGTGAGCTGTGCGCTGGGGAGCAACAGCGGTGCCGGGGCCGGGGGTTCGGCGTACCGCTCCACGTCCTCGTACGGTGTGGGCTCGGCGCGTACGACGGTGTGCCGGTCGGTCCTGACCTCGCGCTCGTGCCGGAGCACCTCCTGGTAGCGGTCGGCCACCGGTGGCGGGGCCACCCGGGCCGGTGTGGGCTCCTCCGGCAGCGGTGATTCCCCCCGCAGCGCCTCGATCCGCTCGTACGGGCCCGGCAGCCGCGGCCGCACCCGGACCGGGCGCTCGCCGGCGCCGCCGCCCGCCGCCCGCCCCGGTACGGGGACGGGGACGTGCCGCGCGAGCAGCCGGTCGAAGTAGTCAGCCATCTGCGCACAGCTCCAGGTAGTAACGGCGCCGCAGCGGGCTGAGCGCCAGGATCTGAGGCTCGCTCCAGCCGTATGCGGTGGCGAGCAGGTGGACATCGAGCAGCAGGTCCCGTGCCCAGTGGTCGAGTTCGGCCCACAGGTAGGAGGCGATATCCAGCTCGGCCCGGGTGGCCTCGCCGCATTCGGGGCAGGCGACGCTGAGCGTCACATCGGCCGCCGGGTCGGCGCGCTCGGCGGCCTCGGCGAGGCGCCGCTGCACCGGCTCCGGCAGTTCGGCCGCGGGGAGGCGGTCGGCGGGGACGGGCCGCCCCGAACGGTGCACGGAGACGATGCAGCGGGCGATCAGGGCCCGGCGGGCGCGGGCGGCGGCGGTGGGCTCGCGCTCGGCCTCGTTGCCGTACGAGTCCGAGGCCGCGTCCACGTTCCCGTTCGCGCCGACGCCGACGCCCGCGCCCACGCCCGCGCCCACGTTCCCGTTCGCGTCCACGCCCGAGTCCACGCCCACGTTCCCGTTCGCGCCCAAGGGCCCGCCCGCTTCGGCCACCGCCCGCGCGGCGGCCTCCAGGTCGGCGACGGTGGGCAGCCGGAACTCGACCGTCCACTCGCCCTCCTCCACCCGGAGCGGGCCGTCCTGCGCCCCCGGGCGCACACCCAGGGCGCGTGCGTCGAGGTCGAATTCCATGGCCTCGCCGCACGCACCGCACTCGGCCCGGATCTGCATCCGCTCGCCGAAGAGCGCGCGCCGCAGGGCGTACAGATCCGCCTCGCGCTCGCCCACCGGCAGCGACAGCAGCTCGTCCGCCGCGGCCTCCGGGCGGGCCGCCCGGTGCAGCAGCAGGGCGCGGCCGGGGCCGTGGTGCGCCAGCCCCGCCTCCCAGATGGCCAGCAGCTCCGCGGGCCCCGTGTTCCCCATCTCTCAGGCCGTCCGCTCCCCGTACCGTGCCGTTCCCCGTACCCGTGACCGCCGCCGTCCCGCGCCCCGTCCCCGTCCCCCGCCTACGCGGGATGCGTGAACGAGGGCTCTTCCGGCTCCGGCACCTCGTAGTCCCGCTCCCAGCCCTCGCACTCCAGCTTCAGGCTCTGGATCGCGACCGCGTTGGCGTTGGCGTCCAGCTCGCCCAGCACCTGGTACTCGCTCGGCCAGGTCCGGTAGAGCTTGTGCGAGACGGCCACCTGGCCCGCCTCGTTGAGGACCTGGATGACGATGTCCTTGCGGAAGTCGGCGAGCGAGACCTCGGCGCCGAGCCCCGCGCCGACCTGCCAGACCTTGTTGGCCCAGCGGTCGAACTCCGGGTCGTGGGTGACGCCGCGCTCCAGGGTGATCCCCTCGAACTCGGACCGGCCCGGGGACTTGCGGGGTGAGCTGGGGTCGCCGCCGTTGCGGTGCTTGACGACCTCGGTGGTGCGCTTGAGCGGACTGATCTTGCTGATGCCCGCGACCGTACGACCGTCCCAGAGGACCAGAAACTTGAAGTTCTTGTACGGGTCGAAGCGATGGGCGTTGACCTGGAACTCAGCCATCACATTCCTAAATCTCGAACTGTCCGGCCATCTGCTGGATCTTGACGATCACGAACTCCGCGGGCTTGACCGGCGCAATACCGACCACGACATTCACGACGCCGTTGGCGATGTCCTCGTCCGTCGTGGTGTCCTTGTCGCACTTGACGAAGTACGCCTGCCGCGGAGTGCCGCCCTTGAACGCGCCCTTCTCGAACAGCGTGTGGAGATAGCCGGAAGCGTTCAGCCGGATCTGCTGCCACAACTGCTCGGTATTGGGTTCGAAAACGACCCATTGCAGTCCGCGGCGCAGGCTCTCCTCGATATGCAGCGCCAGCCGCCGTACCGGGACGTACTTCCATTCGCTGTCGAGCGCGTCGGCGCCGCGCAGCGTGCGGGCGCCCCAGACCAGCGGGCCCACCACCGGGAACGTGCGCAGGCAGTTGATGCCCAGCGGGTTGAGCAGCCCGTTCTCCCGGTCGGTCAGCTGGACGGCGAGTGAGTACACCCCGGCCAGCCGGGCCTCGGTCCCGGCCGGGGCCTTCCACACGCCGCGCTCGCCGTCCGTACGGGCCATGACGCCCGCGAGCGCCCCGGAGGGCGGGAAGGCGCGCAGCCGCCCGGTGAGCGGGTCGGTGAGCCGCAGGTGCGGGAAGTACAGCGCGGCGTGGTCGCTGCGGACCGGTTCGAAGGCGCCGATCCCGGCGCGGGCCGCGTCCACGCTGCCCCAGGCCGAGGGCGCGTCGACCAGCAGGAAGATCCGCCGCTCGCGGCACAGCCGGTCGGCCGCCGACAGCACGGTGACCATGTCGCCCACGGACTCGTATCCGGCGAGCTCGGGCAGCGACAGCAGGTTGACGTCCTCGATGTCGCGCAGCGCCTGGAGGCCGGTCTTGGCCGCCTCGCTGCCGATGAGGTCGCGGGGGCCGGGCGGGGCGCCGTCCTCGCCGCCGGACAGCGGGAAGACGGGCGGGTTGACCGATGCCTCCAGGCCCAGGTCATTGGCGCATTCGCCCAGGAAGCGCACCACGTCGTCGGGGTCGATGGAGCCGGCGACGACCTGGAGGCGGCGGCCGAACGCGGTGACCTCGGTGCCCGCGAAGGCGTGCTTGCCGGGGGCGTCGGGCAGCGCGCGCAGCTTGCGCTCCAGGAGCAGGGCCAGCTCGGTGACGTCGCACGGAGCCTCGCCGTCGCAGTCCGGGTCGTAGAGCGTGAACGCGCGCTCCACCTCGCCGATCTTGACCGTCAGCTCGACCTCGAGATCGGGGAGTTCGTCCGCGAACGGCTTGGAGACCGTGCCGGAGGGGTCCGGCCGGCCCTCGCCGACCGCCTTGACCCGGATCAGCGCCGACCCGGCGTTGATCACGGTCTCGGCGTGGCGGCCGTGGGCGGGGTCCATGGACAGGTTGGCGAAGGACTCGCGGGAGGTGCCCCGGGCGTCGAGCACATGGAGGTTGAAGGTCTCCTCCGGGCACGGGGTGTCGTAGTCGACGGCCAGCCGCAGGCCGGAGCCCCAGTGGCCGGGCTCCTTGGCGTGCACCTCCAGCACGGGGCATTCGCTGTGCCCCTCGGTGGATTCGAGGGTGACGCAAGCGGCCTTGCCGGTCCCGGCCTTGGTCACGCGGACGACGACCGCCACGGTGCCGCCGTTGCCGAAGAACTGGTGTACCGCGTAGCCGACCGCGCTCTGCGAGGTGAGGCCCCCGAAACGGCGCTCGAAGTCGGCGAAGCTGGTGATGCGGACCGGGGTGTTCAGCGGGCCGCGCCGGGTGTGGCCCACGAAGGCGGTCACCGAGGTGGTGACCGAGGCGATGGTACGGACGCTGCTGGGAAGCTCTTCGATGTAGACACCGGGATAGCCCGCGGGCGTCGGCATTCCCCCTCCATTCTCTTCAGCGCATCAAGAGATGAGGAGGGGAAGTGAAGATCACGCGCACGGATTTCCTGCCGCGCACACAACTTCTCCTTGCACTTCCCCCGGTCGCACGCCCCCGCGAAACCGGTATCGCAGGGTTCGGAACGTCGCTTGCGGCTCCTGATGCGTGAGTGCGGTTTGAGTTTCGACGCTCGGCGTGATTCCGGTCAAGGCGTTGATCCGGTCATCTCCTTCACGGGGAATTCCTAGATCGTTTCTTTCTCTCCACGGAGTTGACCAAGCTATTACCGTGGGCGAACGCTTCCGGCAATTCTTGATCACAAAATCCCGGCCGGTGTGCGCCGACGACGAGAACGAGCCGAAAAGGTGAAGGGTGCGGCGCGCCGTTTTGCGGTCCCGCGCTTCCGGCGATATCACACCCGCGCCCGCGGGCAGCGCCCGCTGAGCAGGCACTTCAGTCGCGCGCGAGCGGGGACGGCGCGAGGAGCGCATGGCCGTCGAGCCAGGCCGGGCGGCTGAGCAGCGGGCGGCAGCGGGTGAACAGGGCGAGGAGTTCGGGGCCGCGCCGCCGGCGCAGGGCGGGGTCGAAGCGAGCGAGGTCGAGCTCATTGGCGGCCGACAGCTCGGCGAAGTCCCGGAGCAGCCGGGGCTCGGGGGTGTGCGCACGGCCGGTGAAGCGGTCGTGGAAGAGCGCGCCGGGGTCGCCGAGCACCGGGCAAGTGGCCTTCCGGTCGCAGCTCGCGTAGAGGTACACGATGGCTTCGGCCTCCGCGCCGATCACCGCCACGAGTTCGCCGCGGCGGCCGAGGGGCAGCAGGGTGACGGGGAAGCCGTCGGTTCCGTAGAACGCGTGGCACAGCCCGGCGAGTTGGAGTTCGGGGCGGGCTCCCCAGGCGGCGAGCCGGGCGCGTACGCGCTGGAGGTGGGCGAGGAGGGTGCTGCCACCGGGGTGGGCGATGCGCGCGGCGCCGAGGCGGCGCAGGAGGGTGACGGCCCGGTCGGCGGCGGCGGGAGGGGGAGCGGCAGGCACAGGTCGCGTCCTTTCGGTGCTTGGCAGGTCGGCACCCGTACCGCGCCCCCACCCGGTCCGGATCCTCGTGCCAGCGCCGTACGGGTTGCCGCCTGAGCCCTGCGACGATCGTCGCGACCACTCGCCATCCCAGTCAATCCTGGGGATTGCTCGCCAACTCCAAGCTCTACCTTGGGGGTTATGACTCTGGACGATCTGCGGGTGTTCGTGGCCGTGTGCCGGGCCGGCAGCCTCAGCGCCGTGGCCCGGGAGCTGACCTGCACACAGTCGGCGGTGAGCCAGCGGGTGAAGCGGCTGGAACGCGAGACCGGCGTCAGCCTGCTGGAGCGCCAGGCACGCGGGGTCGTGCCCACTCCGGCGGGACGCATTCTGTGCGAGGCCGCCGCCGACGGGATCGCCGGGCTCGATCTGGCGCTGCGGCGGCTGGGGGACCTGGTGCACGGGGAGAGCGGTTCGGTGCGGATCACCACCGGCAGCACCACCGTGCGGCACTTCATGGCCGAGGCGATCGTCTCGTTCCGCCGCCGCTATCCGAAGGTGAACCTGGAGTTCCAGACCGAGAGTTCGAGCCGGGGCTGTCTCGGCGCGCTCATCGCCGGCAAGCTGGATCTGGCCTGGATCACCCTCGGCGGGCCGGTGCGCGGTGTCGAGCAGCGGCCGGTGGCCGAGCTGCCGTGGGTGCTCGCCCTGCGGGCCGGGGATCCGCTCGCGGCCCGGTCGCGGGTGGAGGTGTCCGACCTCGCCGAGATCCCCCTCGTACGGCTGCCGCCGAACTCCACCTCCGGCGGGCAGCTCCACGCGGCCCTGGCCGAGCTGGGCGTACGGGCCGGTTCCGACACCGGCGTCGCCGACTGGGACACGGCCCTGCTGCTGGCCGAACTCGGCCTGGGGCGCGCCGTGGTGCCCGCCCTGCCGGGGCTGCCGGTGCCCGGGGACGACGGGCCGCTGCGGCTCGTCCCGATCCCCGCGCTGCCGCCGCTGCCGGTCGGCTGGGCGGCACGCCGCTGGGACGCGCTCCCGCCGCTGGCCCGGGCCTTCGCGGACACGGTGGCCGGTACCTTGCGCGGCGACGCCTCGCCCGAAGGGAATCCCGGAGCGCGCCGCGAGTGATCATTTTCGGCCTTCCGCCGTCAACGCGCCCGGATGGGCCGTCCCGTCGCGGCACACACCCCTATGCTTCTACATGCATGTAGAAGCCCCTGCGCATACGCGACAGTACGCACATTGAAGGAGTGGACGCCCCGATGGTGTTCAAACGACTGCTCGGCTCGCTCGGTGTCGGCGGACCCACCGTGGACACGGTGCTGGACCCCGGCCCGGTACACCCCGGCGGGCCGCTGACCGGTCAGGTCCATCTCCGGGGCGGCACGGCGGACTTCGAGATCGAGCAGATCACGCTGGAGCTCGTGGCCCGGGTGGAGGACGAGCACGGCGACGAGGAGCGGGAGGGGGTCGTCCTCTTCGACCGCTTCACCGTCGGCGGCGGTTTCCGGCTCGCCGAGGGCGAGCACCGCAGCCTCCCGTTCACCGCCCACCTCCCCTGGGAGACGCCGATCACCGAGCTGTACGGGCAGCCGCTGGGCATCATCCTCGGCGTCCGCACCGGGCTGTCGGTCGCGGGCGCGAAGGACAAGGGCGACCTCGACCAGCTGACCGTGGCCCCGCTGCCGGCCCAGGAGGCCGTTCTGGAGGCGCTGGGGCAGCTCGGCTTCGGCTTCAAGTCCGCCGATCTGGAGCTGGGCCATGTGGGCGGCACCGGGCAGCGGCTGCCGTTCTACCAGGAGATCGAGCTCACCCCGGCTCCCCAGTACGCCCACGCCCTCAACGAGCTGGAGGTGACGTTCCTGGCGAACCCGGGCGGCATGGACGTCGTCCTGGAGGCCGACAAGCGCGGCGGGCTCTTCTCCTCGGGCGAGGACGCCCTCACGCTCTTCACCGTTGGTCACGAGGGCGTCGAGCACCGCGACTGGAACGCCGAGGTCGACGCCTGGATCAGCCGGCTCGTCGAGCGGCGCGCCGCCTATGGCTCTTACGGCTCGCACGACTCTTACGGCTCCCACGGCTCGTACGGCGCCCATGGCTCGTACGGTCACGGTGAGCATGCCGGGCACGGTTACAGCCACGACGGGCACCACGACGGCGGGCGGCGCTCCGGCCCGAGCACCGCGGCGGTCGTCGGAGGCGTCGCGGCGGGTGTCGCGGTCGGCGTCGTCGGCGGAATGGTCACCGCGGAGGTCGTCGACGAGATCGGCGACGCCTTCGAGGACGAGGAGGACGAGGACTGACCACCCTCCCCGGCCCGGGGCGGCCCCGGGCCGGGGAGCCCTTCTCGGCGTTTCGGCCATGGCCCCGGTGCGGCCGGGTCCATGCGGCCGTGGTCCTATGAGGCCGAGCGGCACCGCTCAGGGGCCCGCCCAGCCGTCGAGGAGGACGACCGACCATGACCGCCGACAGCCGCCCGGAACCACCCCACTTCGGCGACGAACGCGAAACCCTGCGCGCCTTCCTCGACTACCAGCGGGCGACGCTCGCCATGAAGTGCGAGGGGCTGACGGACGAGGAACTGCGGCAACGGTCGATGCCGCCCTCGACGCTGACGCTGCTGGGCCTGGTGCGGCACCTGGCCGAGGTGGAACGGGCCTGGTTCCGGAGGGTGTTCGAGGACAACGACGCGCCGATGGTCTGGTCCCCGACGATCGACTTCCAGGCGGCGTACGACGTGAGCGAGGCGACCGGAGCCGAGACGTTCGCGGCCTGGGAGGCGGAGGTCGAGACCTCCCGCCGGATCGAACGGGAGGCGGACTCGCTCGACCTGGCGGGCCACCAGCCCCGGTGGGGCGAGGAGGTGTCGCTGCGGATGGTGCTGGTGCATGTGCTGCTGGAGTACGGCCGCCACAACGGGCACGCGGACTTTCTGCGCGAGGGCGTGGACGGGGTCGTGGGGGCCTGAGCGGCCGGCTTCCGGGCCGTGCTCGTCGGCCCTTTCACCGTGCTGTTCCGGCCGCCAGGAACAGGGGTACGGCGAGGAGGAGCCGGTCGGCGCGGGCGCGTTCGCGCTGTTCGGCACACCACGCCCCGGCCTGGCCCCGGGTGATCGCACCGGCCGCGCACGCGGCCTCGGCCGGGCCGGTGAGCAACCGCAGCGTCTCGGGCCCGGTCAGAACAGTGGTGTGCGCCTCCGTCGTGACATCGCCCAGCCCGGCATCCAGCAGCAGACCGCGCTGGCCGCGTGCGGCGCGGGGCAAGGGGACGAGGCTTGCGCGGGCGCGCACGATGGTGCTGGTCAGGGCCGCGTCGTCGGCGTCCACGACCAGCGCCTCCCCGTCCTGGCCGACCAGCACCACCCGCCCACCCGGGTGCGAGCACCCGGCGGGCCTCGGCCAACGCCCCGGCCGGGTCGGGGAGTTCATGGAGGACCTTGTCGGCCCGGTAGCCGTGCACCGTGGCCTCGCCGAACGGCAGGCGGCCCACGTCCGCGACCCGGATGTCGGCGCCGGGCCACCGCTCGCGGGCCACGGCGACCATCCGCTCGTCGGCGTCCACACCCGTCACCCGCGCCCCGCGCCCGGTCAGTTCGGCCACGGCCCGCCCGGCGCCGCAGCCCACGTCGACCACGCGGGCGCCCGGCTCGATCGCCAGGAGCTCGTAGGTCCTGGCGCGCAACCGCTCGGCCTCGGGCGACCGCTCGACGCGGTCCAGCCGCGCGATGAGGGCATCGGTGGCCCCTTCCCCGTACGTCCCGCTCGCTGTGCTTCTCCTTGGACATGACCGCGGACATGACCGCGAGACTGCGACTTGATGTCGGCATGAAGTCAAGCGGCGCCATGGCGGCCATGGCCATCGGCGAGGTCGCGCAGCGTTTCGGGCCGGCCGCCCATGTGCTGCGGCACTGGGAGACCGTGGGCCTGCCGTGCCCCGCGCGCGACAGCGCCGGGCGCCGCCGTTACGGCGAGGCCGACCTCGTCAGGGTGGCCGTCATCCTGCGCGCCAAGGAAGCCGGGCTCGGCCTGGACACCATCCGCGCCCTGACCGCCGCCACCGAGCCGGCCGACCGCCGGGACATCCTGCGGCGCGAGGCCGAGACGCTCCGCTCCCGCGTCGCCGCCGCGCGGGACTCGCCCGCGCTCGTCGCATGCGCCCTCGGCTGTGAGCACGACGACCTCACCCGGTGCCCGCACTACCGGCGGCGGGTGGCTCCGGAGGGCTGAGGCCGCGACGTCAGCCGTCCCGGCGGGCGGGCGGCCGCGACGAGGGGCGCGGGGCTGGTTGAGCCGACCGGAGCTGGGCACTCCCTGGGCGCGTGGCCCGATACGGCCGGGCCTGGTACGGCCGGGGCCCGGTACGACCGGCGCGTGGCCCGATACGACCGTGCCGAATCCCAAAGGACGATCATGAGCGAGCCCAGGACATCGACATCCCCCCGCACTCTCGGCATCTACCTCAACGACCACCTGGCCGGGGCGACGGCCGGAATGCAGCTGGCCCGCCGCGCGGCCCGCGTGCACCGCCAGGCGCCCTTCGGCGGCGACCTGGAGGACCTCGCCGTGCAGATCATGGAGGACCGCCAGGCCCTCCTGACCGTCATGGCCGACCTCGAGGTGCCCGTCCGACGCTACAAGGTCTACGGGGGCTGGCTGGGCGAGAAGGCCGGGCGGCTGAAGCCCAACGGTCGGCTGCGGCGGCGCTCCGGGCTCAGCACGGTCCTCGAGCTGGAGTCGCTGCGGATCGGCGTGGAGGGCAAGGCGCTGCTGTGGCACGCGCTGCTGGCCGCGGCCGGCGAGGACCCCCGGCTGGACTCCGATCGGCTCACCGAGCTGTTGGACCGGGCGCGGCGGCAGCGCGCGACGCTGGCGTCGCTGCACGAGGCCGCGGCCACCACGATGTTCAGCCCCGGCCGGACGGAACCGCGGGAGGCGGTGGTCGGCACATGACTCCTCCCGCTCCTGGCCGGAACGTGCCCCCTCCCGCTCCTCCCCCGGACGGCGCCGCCGAGCTCCTCTTCGTCGGCAATGCCACGCTCCTCATCCGCTACGGCACGCTGACGCTGCTCACCGACCCCAACTTCCTGCACCGGGGCCAGTACGCCTATCTGGGCAAGGGGCTGATGTCCCGGCGGCTGGCCGAGCCCGCCCTGACCGTCTCGGAGATCCCGTCCGACCTGGACGCCGTGGTGCTCTCGCATCTGCACGGCGACCACTGGGACCGGGTGGCGCGCCGGCAGCTGGACCGCTCGCTGCCCATCATCACCACTCCGCACGCCTCCCGGCGGCTTCAGGGCGTCCATGGGTTCAGCCGCGCGACCGGGCTGCCCACCTGGCACGATCACGTCCTGGTGAACGACCGCAGCCAGGTCCGGATCACCGCGCTGCCCGGCAGACACGCCCCCGGCCGGTGGCAGCGGCTGCTGCCACCGGTGATGGGGAGCCTGCTGGACTTCGGCGCGCCCGGGGAGCCTCCACGGCTGCGGGTCTACATCACCGGCGACACGCTGATGTTCCGGGGCATCCATGAGATCGCCCGGCGCTACCCGGATGTGCATCTGGCGGTGGTCCACCTGGGCGGCACCCGGCTTCCGGGCGGGCTGATCGTGACCATGGACGCGCTCCAGGGGGCCGGTCTGGTCAGGGTCGTACGGCCGGAGCGGGTGCTGCCGGTGCACTACGACGACTACGCCGCCTTCAGCTCCCCGCTCTCCGCGTTCCTGGCGGAGACCCGGGACCCGGACTTCCCGTCCGAGGTGGTCCACTGCCCCCGTGGCGAGCGCGTGACCGTGAACGCGCAAGGCGTGCTCCAGGCGCCGTGACGGCCGCCCGCGGTGGACTGGCGCCGTGACGGCCGCTCGGGGTGGACTGGCGCCGTCAGGCCGCGCTGGTGGGCGTCTGGTCGTCGCTGGGCAGCCGCCGCAGACGCTCCAGCAGCTGGGGACGGTGCAGCTCCACCACGCACGCCATCAGGTCCGGATGACGCATCAGCGGCGCGGCCTGCCAGTCGTGCGCGTCGGGGTCGGTGAGCCGCCGGAACTCCCTGGGGGCCCCCGCGGCGTGCTCACAGTCGGCGAGCACCGCCACGGCCTCGGACGCCAGGGTGGAGCAGGTGAGCAGGGCCGCCGCCCAGCTCGCCACGACCTCGTCCACCCAGGTGCGCCAGACGCCGTCCGGGCCGCGGATCTCGTACGGCTCCGCGTCCACGAGCCAGTCCAGCCGGTAGGAACCGCCCGGTCCGGCCATGGTCACCAGGGCGGCGTCGGTGGTGGTCGGGTAGCGCAGCCACGTGGCGACGGTCACGGCCTGTCGCGCCTGCGCCTCTGCGAGCGCGGCGTTCATTGCGCCGTCGGCCGCCGGATAGGCCCTGATCAGCCACTGCGTGGTCGCCGCTATGACGGATGACAGGTCCAGGGACAAACGAGCCGCTCCTCTTGCGCGATAGCTGTCAGCACCGTACCCACGGAACGACGGTGTCGAACGTGACATACATCACCCTTGACGGCGGCGCGCCGGTATGGACGGCCGGGTGCGCATCGCATAGGAGCCCGGCGCGGCGTCTCGCATAGCGGCCGGGGCGCCGGGTACCTGAGGGCCATGAACGCGCCGGGCCCCGCCGTCGGCGTGGTCCTCGCCACCCGCGACCGCGCCGAAGGACTCGCCACCGCCCTGGAACACCTCACCGCCCTGCCGGAGCGGCCACCGGTCCTGGTCGTGGACAACGGCTCGACGGACCACACCCGGGCCATGGTCGCCGAGCGTTTTCCCCGGGTTCGGGTCCTGGCGCACAGGGCCAACCGCGGCGCGCTCGCACGCAACGACGGCGTACGCGCCATCGGCACACCCTATGTGGCCTTCAGCGACGACGACTCCTGGTGGCGGCCAGGCGCCCTGGCGCGGGCGGCCACCCTGCTGAACGCCCATTCGCGGCTGGGACTGCTGGCGGCCCAGGTGCGGGTCGGCCCGGAGGAGCGGCCCGATCCGCTCAACGCCCTGTTGGCCGCCTCCCCCGCGGGGCGGGCCGAGGACCTTCCCGGCCCCGAGGTGTTCGGCTTCCTCGCCTGCGGGGCCGTGGTGCGCCGCGACGCCTTCCTGGAGGCGGGCGGCTTCCATCCGCTGATCTTCTTCGGCGGCGAGGAGACGCTGCTCGCCTATGACCTCGCCGCGATGGGCTGGGGCGTCTCGTACTGCCCCGAGGTGGTCGCCCACCACCATCCGGCCCCCGCACCGCGCACGGGCCGCACCGCCGTGATGCGGCGCAACGAGCTGATCGGCTGCTGGCTGCGCCGCCCGCTGCCGCTCGCCGCCCGGCGCACCGCCGGGCTGCTCACCGAGGCCGGGCGGGACCCGGTCGCGCGGGCCGCGCTGGGCGGTCTGCTCGCCCGGCTGCCGGCCGCGCTGTGGCAGCGCCGGGCGCTGCCGCCGTGGGTCGAGGAGGCCGCCCGGCGCGTGGACGGGCAGCGGATGGACGACGAACCCCGACGGGAGGAGAGGCAGGGCGCCCATGACCGATGACCAGGACCAGAACCAGGACCAGGACCAGGACCAGGACCAGGGCGAAGGGAACGCCGACGGCCGCACGACGGTCGTCATCATCACCCGCGACCGTCGGGACGAACTGCTGCACACCCTGGACCGGCTGGCCGAACTCCCTGAGCGGCCGCCCGTGATCGTCACCGACAACGGGTCCACGGACGGCACCGCCGAGGCGGTGGCCCGGCTCCATCCGCGGGTGACGCTGTTGCGCCCCGGCCGCAACCTCGGCGCCGTGGGCCGGAACGTGGCCGTACGGCAGGTGCTGACGCCCTACGTCGCCTTCTGCGACGACGACTCCTGGTGGGCGCCGGGGTCCCTGGCGGCGGCCGCGGACCTGCTGGACCGCCATCCGGGGCTGGCGTCGGTGACGGCCCGGATCCTCGTCGAGCCCGAGGGCACCGAGGACCCCATCGTGGCGGAGCTGCGCTCCTCGCCGGTGCCGGGCCCACGGTGGCTGCCGGGCCCGGCGCTGGGCTCCGTCCTCGCCGCCGCGACCTGCGTGCGCACCGCCGCCTTCCGTTCGGTGGGCGGGTTTTCGCCCCGGCTGTGGCTCGGCGGCGAGGAGGAACTGCTCGCCGCCGATCTCGCGGCCCTCGGCTGGTGGCTGGTTTTCGCGCCCGGGCCGGTCATCCACCACGCGCCGTCGGACGCCCGCGACACCACGGCCCGGCGGGTGCGTGGTCTGCGGAACACCCTGTGGTTCACCTGGCAGCGCCGCCCCTCACCTCCGCCGCCCGCCGCACCCTCTTCCTGGCCCGCGCGGTCCCCCGCGACCGGGCCAGCCTGCACGCCTTCGCCCAGGCCCTGGCAGGCCTGCCCGGCACACTCGCCCACCGGGCCGTGGTACCGAACCGGGTCGAGCGAGGGCTGCGCCTGCTGGACGAGACCCAGCGGGTGTCCACGGCCCGGCGCTATGTGGGGTGACCGCAGGGGCCCGGGTACCCGGCCGAGCGTCGCCCGCCACCCGGTGAACGCCTTACGGGCGCGGGCACGGAGCCGGTGGTGGGCACGGAGCCGGTGGTGGGCTCATAGCCAGTGGTTGGGTGCGGGGTCAGCCTCCGGCGCCGGTGAGCGCGAGCCGCGCGGGGCCGGGGAGCCGGGTGAGGGCCTCCAGGACCTCTGGCACCGTGATCCGCAACAGCCGCTCGTCCGGGACGTTTCCGTGGGCGTCACCCGGGCGGGCGGCGTCATCGTCCGGGTGCCAGAGCGCCCGGTGCGGCGGGCCGGGCGGCGGGCCCCACAGCCTGGGGGCAACCGGGCCGAAGAGGACGACGGACGGTGTGCCCACGGCGGTCGCCAGATGCGCCAGACCGGTGTCGCCGACGATCACCGCACGCGCCTGGCCCACCAGCGCGGCCAGTTCGGCGAACGGCGGGTCGGTGTCGCCGCCCAGCACGGCCGACCCGGGCAGCCCGGCGCGCCGCGCCACGTCCTGGGCCAGGCCGGCCTCCCCGGCGCCGGCGGTAATCACGATCCGGTGGCCGGCGGCGCGCAGCGCGGCGCCCACGGCCGCGAACCGCGCGGCCGGCCACCGGCGCGCCGCCGCGTCCGCACCGGGGTGGATCACCACGGCGCCCGGCGCGGGCGAGGGGCGCTCGGGTGCGCGGATGCGCAGGTCCTGGGGATCGGCAGGGATGCCGTACCAGGAGAGCAGACGGCACCAGCGGTCCCGCTCGTGCTCGTCCTCGCGCCACGGGGGCCCGGCGGTCCGCTCCGGGGGGTGGGCGTAGGCCAGCAGCCGGGCCGGGCGCAGCCGGGACAGCGGGCGGTGGCTGGCCGGGCCGTTGCCGTGGAGGTCCACCGCGACATCGGGCGGCGGCCCGCTCCAGTCGATCCGGCCGGGGACGGCCCGGCCGGGGGCCGAGGCGGGGATCACCCGGTCGACGGCTCCCGTGGCGAGGGCGGCGTGGGCCTGCCGGGCGGGCGCGACGAGCAGCAGTTCATGGCCGGGATGGGCCCGCCGCAGCGCGCGCAGGGCGGGCACGGCGGTGAGCAGATCGCCGAGCCCGAGGGCCCGTAGGACCACCAGCCGCGGGCGGTCGGCGGCAGGGCGGCCGGGGGTCTCGGACGCGGGATGGTCAGGGCTGCCGGGGCCGTCGGCGGCAGGGCGGCCGGTCATTGGCGGGGGTGGAGGGGTGACGTGGCGGGCTGGGTGGAGGTGTGGGGACCCAGGGCGGCTCGGCGGGCCAGTTCGGTGGTGGAGCGGCCGTCCAGGTAGGGCAGGACGAGGGCCCGGCCGCCCCAGTCGCGCAGTACGGCCGTCTCGGGCAGGGCGTCCGCGCTGTAGTCGCCGCCCTTGACCCATACATCGGGGCGCAGCTGCCGTAGCAAGGGTTCGGGGGTGTCCTCGTCGAAGACGGCGACGGCGTCCACACAGCCGAGTCCGGACAGGACGCGGATCCGGTCGGCCACCGGGTTGATGGGCCTGCCGGGCCCCTTGAGGCGCCCCACGGAGGCGTCGGAGTTGACGCAGACGATGAGGCAGTCGCCGATGCGGCGGGCGTTCTGTAGCAGCCCGACGTGCCCGGCGTGCAGCAGGTCGAAGCAGCCGCCGGTGGCGACGACCGTACCGCCGCGGGCGCGGACGGCCTCGGCGAGGGCGTGGGCGTCGGCGGGGCGGCGGAGCTCGGTGGGGTGGGGCCCGGGGCCGCCCGGGAGATCCCAGAGGGCGGGGTTCCCGGCGCCGCCCGCCGTGACGAACGCGGCCGCCTCGGCGACGGCGAGCTGCACCGCCTCCTCCGGGAGCGCCCCGTCGGCCAGCGCCCCGGCCGCGGTGGCGGCGAAGCAGTCACCGGCACCGCAGGGGTCACCCTGGGCCAGGTGGGGCGCGGGCACGTACATGGGGTTCTCCCGGTGCGGGAGGGCCAGCACCGCGCCGAGTTCGCCGAGGGTCACGGCGACCGCCGCGGCCCGCCAGCGTTCGGCGAGGCGGGCGCCCCGGCCGCCGTGCGCGTGCAGCGAGTCTGCGTCGCCGGACAGGGCGTGGCGGGCCGAGCCGAGCAGGGCGCGGGCCTCGGCGGCGCTGGGCGTGGCGAGCCGTGCGCCGGGCACGGGCTGCTCACCGCGTGGATGCGGATCCCAGACCAGGGGCACCCGGCGGGCGGCGGCGCCCAGTTGCCGCCGCAGCGCGGCGGCCGTGCCGCGGCCGTAATCTGCCACCAGGACGGCGCGGGCGTCCCGGAGCGCGGCGAGAGCGTCCGGGCCGGGATTCCCGGGGGTGCCGCCGCCGCGATCGACCCGGACCAACGGGCGGCCCCCGGCGCGGATACGGGTCTTGACCGGAAGAGTGCCCTCCAGCGGCAGCTCCACCAGCCGCACGCCCGGGGTCAGCGCGTTCCGCACGGTCTGGCTCGCGGTGTCGTCGCCCAGCGCCGTGACCAGGACGACCTCACGGCCCTGGCGCGCGGCGAGCGTGGCGGCGAGTCCCGCTCCCCCGGGGCGGCTTCGGTCCACGTCCACATCGATGACGGGTGCCGGTGCGTCCGGCGTCAGGCGGGTGGCCTCGCCGTCGATGTCCTGGTCCAGCAGGACGTCTCCGACGACGACGAGCGGTCGCGGGGCGGCGGGGGTCATGCTCTCACCTCCGATATGGCCCTCATGAGGACCGATACGGCTCTCATGAGGACGAATACGGCGTCACCACCCCGTCCGCGGGCACCGCCCCGTCCACCACCCCGATCTCGTGGTCGAAGGTCTCGCACAGCAGATGCAGGGCGACCAGATGCGCCTCCTGGACGGTGGCGGTGGAGTCGGAGCCGATGCACAGGGCATCGTCGGCGCGGAAGGCCAGCGGGTTGGGCCGGGGGCCGGTCATGGCCCACACGGACAGTCCGGCGGCCCGGCCGGTGTCGGCGGCGGCCAGCAGGTTGGGGCTGCGGCCGGAGGTGGACATCAGCATCAGCACATCGCCGGGCCTGCCGTGCGCGGCCACCTGACGGGCGTACAGCTCCTCGAAGCCGTAGTCGTTGCCGATGGCGGTGACGGCGGAGGTGTCGGCGTGCAGGGCGATGGCCGAGTACGCCGACCGCTCCCGCTGGTAGCGCCCGACGAGTTCGGCGGTGAGGTGCTGGGCCTGGGCGGCGCTGCCGCCGTTGCCCGCGGCCAGCAGCCGGCCGCCGACGGGGAGGATGGCGGCGAGGTGGCGGCCCCACTCGGCCATCTGTTCCAGACCGTGGTCGCGCAGTGCCACCAGCGCGTCCTGGAGCGACTGGCAGTGGGCGTGGGCGGCGCGCAGCCGGTCGACGGTGTCCGTCCCCGCGGGCGCGTATCCGGACGGGGACGGACGACGGGCGCGGGAGCCGGTGTCCGATACCCCCGCGTCCCGGGGCAGGGGGCGGGACTGGGGACGATCGCGGGTGCTCATGCCGCCTCCGTGACGGGTGCCTGGTGCGGGGTCAGGACGTCGTGGTACACGGCCTCGGTGGCGGCGGCCACCCGGTTCCAGCTGTAACGGGTCAGCACCCGCCGGCGGCCCGCCTCGCCGCAGGCCGCGCGCGCCGCCGGGCGGGCGAGGAGCGCGGCGGCGGCCTCGGCGAGGGCGACCGGGTCGCGGGGCGGGACGAGCCGGCCGGTGCCGGGGTCGGCGACGGTGTCGCACTGTCCGCCGACGGCGGAGGCGACGACGGGCGTTCCGCAGCTCATGGCCTCCAGGGGGACGATCCCGAAGGGCTCGTAGTCGGCGGGGCACAGCACGAGGTCGGCGGCGCGCAGCAGTTCGGGCATCCGCTCCGGCGGCAGTCCGCCGGTGAGCCGGACCCGGTCGGCGACGCCGAGGCGGTCGGCGAGCCGCCGCAGCCGCCGTGCCTCGGGGTCATCGCTCAGCTGGGCGGACGGCGGTCCTCCGGCGATGACGAGTTCGGCGTCCGGCAGCAGGGTGAGCGCGGCGATGGAGACGGCGGCCCCCTTGCGCGGTACGAGCCGTCCGATCTGGGCGAGCAGGGCCCGGCGGGCCGGGCGGGGCGCCGCCGGCCCGGCCGGGGTGAACAGCCGCGGGTCGACTCCGCAGGGCACGACGGTGATCCGCTCGGGGTCCAGCCCCATGGCGGCCAGTTCGCCGACCTCGTCGCGGCAGGTGGCCACGATCCGGTCGCAGCCCTCCCCGACGGCGGTCTCCCAGGGGACGCGGTCGGCAGGGCTGGTGTCGGCGTCCTTCTGGTGGCGCCGCTTGACGGTGCCCAGCGCGTGGTAGGTGTGCGCGAGCGGCAGTCCGAGGGCGCGGGTGGCCTGGAGCGAGGCGACGCCGGACATCCAGAAGTGGGAGTGCACCAGATCGGGTGGCGCGCCCCGCCATTCGCTTTCCAGATAGGCGCCGAACCGCCGCATGTACGGCAGGAGGTCGTCCTTGGGAAGTGGCCGGACGGGGCCCGCGGGGACGTGCCGCACCTCGACGCCCGGGTGCGGGCGGACGGTCACGGGCAGGTGGGGGGCGTCGCGGCGGGTGTAGACGCGGACGCGGTGGCCACGGTCGGCGAGGGCCGCGGCGAGCCGGGCGACATGGACGTTCTGGCCGCCGGCGTCCACCCCGCCGAGCGGGGCGAGCGGGCTGGCGTGCTCCGAGACGAGTGCGATGTCCAGGTGCTCGGGCGGTCCGTGGCGCGGAGTCATCGGGTCACCTCCTCCATGAGCCGCTCCCAGTCGTCCAGGAAGCGTTTGAGTCCGTAGGCGTCGAGCGCCGCCCGGCGGGCCCGTGCCCCGTCCTCGGCGGCGGCGTCGGGGTCCCGCAGATAGCGGCGGACCGCGCGGGCGAGGACGTCGGGGCGGGTGGAGAGCACCCCGGCCCCGGCCGGCACCGCCTCGACGGCCTCGGTGGCGGCCAGGGCGACGACGGGCAGCCCCAAGTGCATGGCTTCCAGGAGGGAGAGACCGAGCGAGGTCCAGCGCACGGGGTGCAGATACACCCGGCGGCGCGCCATGGCGGTGTGCAGCTCGGCCTGGGGGAGGTCGTGGGCGCGGCAGCGGTCGGGGGGCAGGCCGAGATGGTCGGCGAGTCCTTCGGTCGCCATGCCGAAGACGTCCAGCGGGGCGGCGTCGCTGAGGGCGGGCAGCAGATCGGTGCCGGTGTGGCGGCCGCGTCGGATCGGTTCGTTGACGACGACGGCGGCGCGGGTCAGCTCCCCGGTGTAGCGGTGGCCGGGGTCGACGATGCCGTGCTCGATGACGGTGGTGGGGGCGCGGCCGCTGTCCCAGAAGAGCCGGTTGAAGTGGGTGACGTGGACGAGGGTGAGGTCGTCGCGGTCGGCGCAGGGGTGGCGGGTGCCGGGGACGTCTCCCTCCGGCGCGTTGTGCTCCAGGTAGACGGCGGGCACATCGCGCCCGGGGCGGCGGCCGCCGAGCCAGCGCCTCGCCAGCTCGGCCTCGTGGGGCCGCTGGAGGACGACCAGGTCCACGGGGGCGTCCCGCAGCTCCTCCGGGGTGACCTCGGTGACCGTGTCGGGCCAGGTGTAGGTGCGGGCCCGGCCGCGTCCGTCCGGGCCCCGGCCGGGGAGGACGGGGACCAGGCAGCGGTGCGGGCCCTGGACGAAGGCCGTGGTCCAGGAGCCGTGCACATGCCACAGGAGGACGTTCATTCGGGCTCCTTACGGTCGTCGTCGGCTCCGTTCGGCGCCGCCGGGGCGGCCACGTCGGCTCCGTCCGGCTCAGACGGCGCGGCCACGTCCGGCGCCGTCAGCGCGGTCCCGTCCGGCTCAGACAGCGCGGCCACGGCGGCGAGCACCTCGGCGTCGGTGACGGAGTCCAGGCAGGGGTGGCCCGGCACCGGGCAGACCCGGGCGCGGCTGCCCGCGCACGCCGCGTCCTGGCGGCCCAGCAGCCGGTGCGGCACCCGGTAGGGGGCCCAGCGCTCGGCGGGGACGACGGGCGCGAAGAGGCAGACGACCGGGGTGCCGACGGCGGCGGCCAGATGGGAGGGCCCGGTGTTTCCGGTCACCACCACGTCGGCGCCCGCGAGCACTCCGGCCAGTTCGGGGAAGGAGGTGCGGCCGCCGAGGTCGAGGGCGATGCCGTCGGCGATGTCGGCCGTCAGCTCCTTCTCGGCCGGGCCGCCGGTGACCACCACGCGGTGGCCGGCCTCCTCCAGCGCGGCCACCGCCCGGGCGGCCCGCGCGGGGCTCCAGGCGCGGGCGGGCACGGCGGCTCCGGGGTGGACCACCACATAGGGGTCGGTGCCGGTGAGCGGGGCGGTGTCGGGCAGCGCGGTCAGGGCCAGCGCGCCCTCGTCGCCGGGCGGGAGGGCGAAGCCGGACGCCTCGGCCAGGTCGAGCGCGGCCCGCGCCTCGTGGCGGTGGGGCGCGCGCCGGTGGCGCAGGTCCAGCAGGGTGCCGGGATAGTGCTCGCTGTCGGCGGCGGTCCAGGGGATTCCGGCCAGCTTCAGCAGCAGTGCGGCGGGCAGCGGGCTCTGGTGGTACGAGGAGAGGATCAGCGCGCGGTCGAAGCGGCGGGCGGCCAGGCAGTCCACGAGGGCGTCGATGAGCTCGCGGCGCACCGGCGGGGCCTCGAAGCCCACCCAGGGCGCGTCATGGACCAGCACCTCGTCGAGGCCGGGCAGCATCCGGGCGGCGGGCTCGCCGAGCGGGCCGCACAGCATCGCGGTGTACGCCGACCCGGCGGCCACCGCCCGTACGGCGGGCCCGGCCAGCAGCACGTCTCCCGCGCTGTCGAGCCGCACGACGAGGGTGCGCGGACCGGTGTGGCGGGCGCTCATGGGGCGTCTCCCGCCCTGACGGGCAGCCCCCGTACGGCCGTCAGGAGGTCCGGTGCGGTCCGTGCGGCGTACGCGATCTCCTCCGGGCGGGTCACCGCGTTGGGGACGAGGACGCCTCGGGCGCCCGCCGCGCGGGCCGCCGCCAGGTCCGCGCCGATGTCGCCGAGGACGACGGCCCTGCGCGGATCGGTGCCCAGCGCCGCGCACGCGGCGTGGATCAGCCCGGGGGCGGGCTTGCGGCACCCGCAGCGGTCGGCGGGGCCATGGGGGCACACCGCCCAGATGTCGAAGGGTCCCAGCAGCTCCTCGACCCGCCGCATGACGGCCTCGACCGCGCCGGGGGTGAGCAGGCCGCGGGCGACGCCCGACTGGTTGGTGACCACCCCGACCGGGACGCCCCACTCCCGTACCGCGTCGACCGCGGCCCTGGCGTGCGGCATGAGCCGCACCCGGGCGGGATCGCCGTTGTAGGGGACGTCCTGGATCAGCGTGCCGTCCCGGTCGAAGAGCACAGCGCCCGGAAGTCCCCGCCGGACGGGCACGCGGGGGCGGGCGGGACGGTCACCCGGGGTGAACAGCCACGGCACCCCTCCTGGGACGAATGGTGCCTTTGGTGCATATATGGCCAACACGGGCACCGAGTAGCCCGGACGGTCCATCACCAAACGCGACCAAGCGCTACCCATGCCCGAGCGTCCTGGTGCGCCTGGCCGCCGACCGCCAGAACGCGGCGGCCGCGCGGTGCCGCACCAGCCCCGCCAGCCAGTGCGCGGTGGCCACGGGCGGGATGACGGCGCTGGTCACGGCCATCGTGGCGAGCTCGTCCGGGGTGCGCGGCCCGGGCCGGGTCCGGGCCAGGGCGAATTCGGCGGTTCCGGCCAGCCACAGCGCCGTGCCCGCCGCGGCCGCCCGCCGCCGGCCCGCCAGGGCGCCGGTCAGGGCGACGGCACCGGCCGCCGCGATGGCCAGATGGCGTGGCAGCCGGCCGCGCGGGGCGCCGGCCCGGTCCCACCAGCCGCGGCCGTGGACCTTGGCCATCAGCACGTCGTCCGCGTTCCCCGCCTGGGTGCGCACCGACACCCAGCGGTTCGCCGGGCGCACCGGATGGACCGTGCTCCGCGATCCCCGCTCCAGCCGCCACCCGGCGGCCATGACCCGCAGCGCCAGGTCGGCGTCCTCGCGGAAGGCGCGCGGAAACCGCTCGTCGAAGCCGCCCACCGCGGCCAGCGCGGCCCTCCGGTACGCCATGTCGGCGGTGATCCAGCGGGCGGAGGCCAGCCCCGCGGTGGTGCGCTCCCAGTCGGTGGGCCTGCGGTCCTCCGGCAGCGGAACGGTGATCCGCGCCTGGACCCCGCCGGTGCCGGGACCGGCCGCCGCCAGATCGGCGGCGAGGTCGTCCGCCCAGGTGGGGCCGGGGACCACATCGTCGTCGAGGAAGACCGTCCAGGGCTCGGGGGCGGCCCGCCAGCCGATGTTGCGCGCGGCGGCGGGCCCGGCGGCGCAGCCGGGCGCGGTCTCCACCAGGGGGGCGAGCTCGGTGGGGATGTCGGCGGGCAGCGGGGTGCAGTCCTCCAGCGGCCGGTCGTCGACGAGGACGACCCGCCGGGGCGCGGGACCCTTGGCGTCGGCGAGCGCCCGCAGGGTCACGGAGAGACTGGGGCGGCCCAGCGTCGGGATGACCACGGCGTACTCGGGTCCGCCGGTCCGCTCTCCGGTGTCCGTCATACCTGGCTCCTCCCATGGCGGGGGTCGGTGCGGTCATGTGCGATGGGCACGGGCCGGTGCGGCTCATATGCGGTACGTGCCCCGGCGTCAGGCCCCCTCGGGCGCGGCCGTGTCCGGACGGCCGCCCGCGAAGAAGGCGCCACGGCGGATCACGAACGGCCCGATCGCCAGCAGGTCGACGGGGGCGGAGCCGAAGCACTCCAGGGCGTCACGCGGATCGTCGACCATCGGCCGGCCCGAGGTGTTGAGGCTGGTGTTGACGACCACCGGCAGCCCGGTGCGGCGTTCGAACGCGCTCAGCAGGCGGGCCACCAGCGGTTCGTCGGCGGAATCGACGGTCTGGATGCGGGCCGTGCCGTCCACGTGCACCACGGCCGGGATACGGTCCCGCCACTCCGGCGCGACCTCGTGCACGAAGAGCATGTACGGGCTGGGCAGCGGGCCGTCGAAGATCTCGGCCGCGCGCTCGGCGCGCACCATCGGGGCGACCGGCCGGAACTGCTCCCGCCCCTTGACGTCGTTGAGCCGCTCGAGGTTTCCCGAACGGCCGGGGTGGGCCAGCAGCGAGCGGTGGCCCAGCGCCCGGGGCCCGTACTCGGAGCGCCCCTGGAACCAGGCGACGATCGCGTCGTCCGCGAGCGCCTCGGCCACCGTCTCGGCCACATCGGCCGGGCGTTCGTAGGGCACCGCGGCCGTCTTCAGCCACGCCTCCAGCTCGGCGTCCGACCAGCGGCGCCCGAGGTCGGCCCCGGCCATCGGCTCGGGCCGGTCGCCGCCCTGTGCGCTCAAGTGCAGGGCGCCGCCGAGCGCGGTGCCCGCGTCCCCGGCGGCGGGCTGGACCCAGACCCGGTCGAACGGGCCCTCGCGGGCGATACGGGAGTTGGCCACGCAGTTCAGCGCCACTCCCCCGGCCAGGGTCAGCACCCGGTCATGGGTGCGTCCGTGCAGCCAGCGCACCAGGTCCAGCAGTATCTCCTCCAGACACGCCTGGGCGCTCGCCGCGAGATCGGCGTGCGACTGCGACCACGCCTGGCCGGGGCGCAGCGGGGGGCACAGCCCGTCCCAGGGCACCCCGGTGGCGTGGAAACCGCCGTCGCCGGTGGCGTACACAAACCGCCGCAGCTCGTCCAGCATCCGCGGAGTGCCGTAGGAGGCGAGGGCCATCACCTTGTACTCGTCGCTGGAGCGCAGGAAGCCCAGGTGCTCGGTGAGTTCCTCGTAGACCAGCCCCAGGGAGTGGGGCAGCTCCTGGCCGTGGAGCGGCTCCAGCCGGTCGCCGACGCGGCGCGCCGCGAGATGCGAGGTGGCCTCCCCGCGTCCGTCGAGGACGAGGACGGAGCTGGTGTCGGCGCCGGGCGCGGCGAGCGCGCTGGAGGCGGCGTGCGCCATGTGGTGGGGGACGAACCGCACGGCGTCGGGGTCCAGTCCGGGCAGGGCGGTGCGCAGGAAGCCGGGGGCCTCGCGGGCGTAGGTGAGCCGCAGGTGGTCCCAGGGGTCGTCCAGGCCCATGGACGCGGCGGGGCGGGCGAGGGCGGGGTCGAAGGAGTAGGCGACGGCGTCCAGGTCCTCCGGGCGCAGCCCTGCCTGCTCCAGGCACCAGGCCGCCGCCTTCTCCGGGAGCTCCCAGGCGGAAAACGGCACCGGCCGTTTGCCGTGTTTGCGCCGGGAGAACCGCTCCTCCTCGGCGGCGGCGACGGTACGGCCGTCGACGACCAGGGCGGCGGCCGGGTCGTGGAAGAGGGCGTTGATGCCGAGGATGCGCATGGGCGGACCTTTCGGCGGCCCGGGGCCGCGGCGGAAGGGGGCGTGAAGGCGGTTGGGCGAGGGCGTCAGGCGGCCTGGCGGCGGAACCAGTCGATGGTGCGGGCCAGCCCCTCGTCGGCGGGGACGGCCGGTGCCCACTGGAGCTTGCCGCGGGCGAGGGTGATGTCCGGGCAGCGGACGGCGGGGTCGTCGGTGGGCCGGTCGATGAACGCGACGGCGGAGCGCGAACCGGCCAGTTCGATGATCTTGTGGGCGAGGTCCAGCATGGTGATCTCGTCCGCGTTGCCGATGTTGACCGGGCCGAGGAGGTCGGATCCGGCCATGGCGAGGATGCCGCGCACGGTGTCGTCGATGTAGGCGAGCGAGCGCGTCTGGCTGCCGTCGCCGGTGACCGTGAGGGGCTCATCGGCCAGCGCCTGCCGGATGAAGGTGGGCACGGCCCGTCCGTCGTGTCCGCGCATGCGCGGCCCGTAGGTGTTGAACAGCCGCACAATGCCGGCATCCGTGCCGTTCGTCCCGGCCTCGGCGCAGGTCAGGGCCTCGCCGAAGCGCTTGGCCTCGTCGTAGACGCTGCGCGGTCCGACCGGGTTGACATTGCCCCAGTAGCGCTCGTTCTGCGGATGCTGCTGCGGGTCGCCGTACGCCTCCGAGGTGGAGGCCAGCACGAAGCGCGCCTCGTGGCGGCGGGCCAGGGCCAGTGCGTTGCGGGTGCCGAGGCTGCCCGTCTCCAGGGTGTGCAGCGGCAGCCGCAGATAGTCGGCCGGGGAGGCGGGGGACGCGAAGTGCAGGACGAGATCGGCGGGCCGCTTCACCTCGAACCCCTCGGTGACATCGGCATGCTGAAGGGTGAAGCCGGGCCGGTCCATCAGGTGGGCCACGTTGTCCGGGGTTCCGGTGCAGAAATCGTCCACACAGGTCACGGCCGTGCCCTGGTCGAGAAGCGCCGCGCACAGATGTGAACCGACGAATCCGGCTCCCCCGGTGACCACGGCGTGCGACCAGGTACGGACGGGGACGACGGAGTCGGATCGCTCCATGGCCCCTCCCTTCCTTCGCGTTGGGCCCCACCCCAGTACCCGCGACGAAAGGAGGCAATCAGGGCACATCCCCCCGTTCCTCCCCCTACCGGGTCAACCGATAGGGGAAAGGGGTTCGTGCGACACCGGCGCGGCAGCCCGTTCCGCGGCGGCGGGCTCGACGGGAACGACGGTGGCGGGCGTGCGGCGGGAAGCGGTGCGGCGGGCGTGCACCAGCGTGCCCGCGCCGATGACCGCCGCGATGATCAGCCCACCGGTCACCAGGGCGCCGCGCGGCCCCGCCCACTCCATGAGCAGGCCCAGCAGGGGCGGACCGGCCAGGCCCCAGCCGGTCTCCGCGGTGCGCCACACGCCGAGCACCCGGCCGCGCATCCCGGGCGGCGGGTCGGTCTGGAGCACCGTGGTACCGGCCGTGTCGGAGACCGACTCGGCCACCGCCATCGGGGCCACCAGCACCAGCAGCGGGATCAGCCCCGGCGACAGCCCGGCCAGCGCCTGGAGCAGTGCCCCGGCGGCGGCGAGCGCGCCCACCATCCGCACCGACGGCCGCTGCATCCGCCCCGCGAGGACCGCGCCCGCGATCCCGCCCACGGCCAGGACGGTGGCCACGGTCCCGAAGTCCTCGGAGCTCCCGGCCAGCGGGCCGGTGACCAGGACCGCCAGGGTCAGTCCGTAGTTCCGGCCGAAGACGGCACTCACCGCCGTGATCACGGTGAGGGCGACCAGACGCGGCCGCTTCACGAAGAAGCCCAGCCCGTCGCGGGCACCGGCACCGGAGAGCCGGTCCAGGCGCGCGGCGGGCGGGCCCGCGGCGGCGGGCGGGCCCGCGGCGGTGGCCGCGCCCGGGTGGGGGCGCAGGAAGGGGATGACGGCCGCGACACACAGGAACGACAGCCCGTTGACGGCGTAGGCGGCCGCGGTACCGAGCGTGCCCACCGCGACACCCGCGCAGGCCACGCCGATGAGCCGGCCGGCGCTGCTGACGACGGAGCCCAGGGCGATCGCCGAGGGGACGTCGTCGGGCGGCACCAGATCGTTGCCGAGCAGGGCGCAGGCGGGCGCGTCCACGGTGGCGACGAGACCGGTCACCGCGGCGAGCACCATCAGCGAGACCACGTTGAGCAGGTCGAACGCGACCAGGGCGGCCGTGACGAAGGCGACGAGGCCCAGCACCGCCTGGCTGACGGCCGCCGTGAGCTTGCGCGGCCATGCGTCCACCGCCGCTCCGCCGAGCAGCCCCATGAGCAGCCCGGGGGCGGCCTGCACGGAGAGGGAGAGCCCGGTGGTGGCGGCGGAGCCGGTGATGTGCAGCACCAGCAGGTTCTGCACGGTCAACTGCATCCAGGTGCCGACGTTGGACACCAGGTTCGCCGCCGACCACCACCGCATGGCCCCGTGGCGCAGACTGCGCCACGGGGTGCGTGTGCCCCGCTCCGGGGAGCGGGGCCTGGGTATGCGGGGCGGCAGGGAGGGGGTCATGGCGAGGTCAGGCCGGTTTCCGGGTGCGGGGCGGAAGTGGAGAGGGCCCGTATCCGGGGCCCGGCTGACACGGGTTGCCGTACGTCAGCGACGACCCATGCTCACAGACGGCTCTCCAGGACGCGGAATCCACCCGGGGTGGCATTCCTCACAAACCGGCATATGACCTGCTCAGAGCGGCTGGAAGGGACGCTTCCGGGCCCGGCGCACCCCAGTGGCGGGGATCGGCTACGCGGCCCTCGCGCGCCGCACCCCGTAGGCCGCGGCGCCCAGGGCCAGCACCGCCGCGCCGGAGACCACCGAGGAGACGGGCAGCGCGAAGGCCAGCAGCAGACAGCCGGCCAGGCCGAGCCCCGGCACGATCCGCGGTGGGCGGCCCTCGGCCGGGGTGAGGGTCCAGGCGGAGGCGTTGGCCACCGCGTAGTAGGCCAGCACCCCGAACGAGGAGAACCCGATCGCGCCGCGCAGATCCGCCGTCGCCGCCAGGACCGCCACCACCGCGCCCACGGCCAGTTCGGCGCGGTGCGGCACCGCGAACCGGGGGTGTACCGCGGCCAGCGCGGGCGGAAGGTGCCGGTCGCGGGCCATGGCCAGGGTGGTCCGGGAGACGCCCAGGATCAGCGCCAGCAGCGACCCCAGCGCGGCCACCGCGGCTCCCGCCCGCACCACCGGCGCCAGCCCCGGGAGCCCGGCGGCGCGCACGGCGTCGGCCAGCGGGGCGCCCGCCGCGCCCAGCCCGCCGCTGCCCAGCACGGTCAGCACGGCGACCGCGACCGCCGCGTAGACGGCCAGGGTGATGCCGAGCGCGAGGGGGATGGCGCGGGGGATGGTCCGCGCCGGGTCGCGGACCTCCTCGCCGAGGGTGGCGATACGGGCGTAGCCGGCGAAGGCGAAGAACAGCAGGCCGCCCGCGCGCAGCACCCCGCCGAGGGTGGCGTCGCCGCCGATCTCCAGCCGTGCGGCGTCCGCCTCGCCGGAGGCGAGGAGGGCGACGACCACGGCGGCCAGGACCGCGAGCACGACGGCCACGATCGCCCGGGTCAGCCAGGCGGCCTTGTGCACGCCCACGTAGTTGACGGCGGTCAGCGCCACCACGGCCGCCACCGCGACCGCGTGTGCCTGGGCGGGCCAGACATAGGAGCCGACGGTCAGGGCCATCGCCGCGCAGGAGGCGGTCTTGCCGACCACGAACCCCCAGCCGGCCAGATACCCCCAGAAGTCGCCCAGCCGCTCACGGCCGTAGACATAGGTGCCGCCCGACTGCGGATAGCGGGCGGCCAGCCGCGCGGAGGAGGTGGCGTTGCAGTACGCCACCACTCCGGCGGCCACCAGGCCGAGCAGCAGCCCCGTCCCCGCCTCCCGCGCCGCGGGCCCCAGCGCCCCGAAGATGCCCGCGCCGATCATCGACCCCAGGCCGACCACGACCGCGTCGAAGACCCCGAGGCGCCGCCGCAACTCCCCCGGTCCGGCAGGGGTGTTCGCCGTGTCCCCCATCGCTCAGCCCCGGCCCGGGTATGAGGCGGCGACGGATCCGAGGGCGCGCGGCAGCGGAAGCTGCCAGCAGACGGCGTAGCGCATGTGCTCCAGTATGGTGCGCGGATTCGACCACCGGCCGAGCGGGGTCCGCCCCTTGCCCGCCGCTCTACGATGGGGGCATGCCGGTCAGCGAACCCTCCTCACCTGCGACCCGGTCGCATACGCATCCCAGCGGCGCGGCGCAGTTCGCCACGGCCGCCAATGTCTTCTCGCTGCTGTCCGACCCGACCCGGCTGCATCTGGTGTGGTCCCTCGCCCGGGGCGAGGCCGATGTCAACACCCTCACCGAGGCCAGCGGCGCGGCCCGCCCGGCGGTCAGCCAGCATCTGGCCAAGCTCCGGCTGGCCGGGCTGGTCCAGGTGCGCAAGGAGGGCCGCCGCTCGGTGTACTCCCTTCACGACGGCCATCTGCGCCGGCTGGTCACCGAGGCCGTCAACCACGCGGACCACATGGTCACCGGGGCCCCGCCGCACGACTGAGCCCCCATCCGTCTCCAGGTGGCGCTCACACGGCGTGGTGGGCCAGCAGGCGATGCGGGTCCTCCGCACCCGGCCCGGGGGCCGGATCGGTGTGCACCAGGGCGGCGGTCAGCCGGGGCACCGCGTGGAGGAGGGCGTGTTCGGCCCCGACCGCCACATCGTGCGCCGCCCGCAGTTCCAGGCCGCCGTCCACCTCGACCGTGACCTCGGCACGCAGCCGGTGGCCGATCCAGCGCATCCGGAGTTCGGTCACCCCGAGCACTCCGGGGACCTCGCGCAGGGCGGCCTCGCCCGCGTCGATCACCGCCGGGTCGACGGAGTCCATCAGCCGCCGGAACACCTCGCGGGCGGCGTCCTTGAGGACGAGCAGGATGGCGGCGGTGATGGCCAGGCCGACGATCGGGTCCGCGAGCTGCCGGCCGAGCGCCGCGCCGCCCGCGCCCAGCAGCACGGCCAGGGAGGTGAAGCCGTCGGTGCGGGCGTGCAGTCCGTCGGCGACCAGGGCCGCGGAGCCGATCCGGCGCCCGACCCGGATCCGGTGGCGGGCCACCCATTCGTTGCCGATGAAGCCGAGGGCCGCCGCGACCGCGACGACGCCCGGATGGGACATGGCGCGCGGGTGCAGCAGCCGCTCCACGGCCTCGTACGCGGCCAGGGCCGCCGAGGCGGCGATGGTCAGGACGATGACGATCCCGGCCAGGTCCTCGGCCCGGCCGTAGCCGTAGGTGAACCGGCGGTCCGCCGCGCGGCGTCCCAGGACGAACGCCACGCCGAGCGGCAGCGCGGTCAGCGCGTCGGCGGCGTTGTGAACGGTGTCGCCCAGCAGCGCCACCGAGCCGGACAGCACGACGACCGCGGCTTGGAGGACCGCGGTGGCGCCGAGGACGGCGAGGGACAGCCACAGGGCACGCATGCCCTCGGCCGAGGACTCCAGCGCGGAGTCGACCTTCTGCGCCGACTCGTGGGAGTGCGGTTTCAGCAGATGCGCGAGCTGGTGCCGGCGGTGGTGGTGCCGGTGTCCGTGGTGATGGGACTCCATGCCACCATTATGTGCATACACGCGCACGCATGCACCCGTTGGGCCGGGGAAGGCTTCGCCGGACCGCGAAAGACTCGCTCCGGGCACGCGAAAGACCTCTCCGGGCCGCGGAAAGCTTCGGCGCCGACCGGCCTTGCCAATGTGTTGGCAAGCATTGACAAGGTTGCGCAACGGTGAAGACCATGCCACATGCCGTTCACCCACCCCACCCCGTCACACCGGTAACGGGCTGCCATGGCCCCCACCCTGACCGATGTCGCCAAGGGCGCGAACGTCGCGCTGTCCACGGCATCCCGGGCGTTCAGCGACCCCGGCCGGCTCGGCCCCCAGACCCTGCGCAAGGTGCTGACCGTCGCGCAGGAGCTGGGGTACGAACCACCCGTGGCGCGCACCGCCGAGAGCGCCACCGCGGCCCGGGCCGAGACCGCCACCGTCGCGCTCGTCGTCCCCGATATCGCCAACCCCGTCTTCGGAGCCTTCGTCAAGGCCGCACAGGGCGAGTGCCGGCACCACAGGCAGACCGTCGTCCTCGCCGACACCGACCTCGACCCGGACCGTGAGCGCGAGGTCCTCACACATCTGCGGGAGCGGGCGGACGGCCTGGTCGTGTGCTCCCCACGGCTGGACGCGGACGATGTGCTCGACATCTGCGGCCGCACCCCCACCGTGCTGGTCAACCGCGAAACGTCCGGCACCGACTGTGTGCTCGCCGACGCCGCCCACGGGATGCGCCAGGCCGTGGAGTACCTCGCCGCCCTCGGACACCGGCGGATCGCCTACGTCCAGGGCATGCGGCGCTCCTGGTCCAACGCCCACCGCGTCGACCTCATCCGCGCCGAGACCGGACGCGCCGGACTGGAGCTGGAGTTGCTCGGCTGGCAGTCCGAGACGGTGGCGGGCGGCACCGCCGCCGCCGCGAGTGTCATGGCCTCGGGCGCCTCCGCCGTCATCGCCCACAACGACCTGATGGCGTTCGGCGTGCTGACCGGCGCCCGGGCGCTGGGGCTGACCGTGCCCGGAGACCTCAGCGTCATCGGGTTCGACGACATCCCCTTCGCCGAGGTGTCCCAGCCGTCCCTGACCAGCGTCGCCGTGCCCATGGCCCGCGCCGGGGCGCTCAGCCTCCAGATGCTGGGGCAGGTCCTCGCGGGCGAACGGCAGATCCCGCGTACCCACCGACTGTCCACGCAGCTCATCGTGCGCGACTCCACCGGCCCCGCCACCACCCGCACCCCCCGGCACCGGCCCGCCACGGCCACCGCGCCCACCGGCCCCGCCACCAAGGACGCCTCATGACCGCCGACCCCCTGACCGTGGTGGTCGCCGACCCCAACCTCGCCCCGCTGCGCACCGAATTCGAGGCCGCCCTCCCCCACGGCACGGTCGTCCACTGGCCCGACCCCCGGCACACCGAGGCGGTCGAAGCCGCCATGACGGACGCGGACGTCCTCGTCTCGGGCCGGTGCACCGCCACCATGGCCGCGGCCGCCACCCGGCTCCGGCTGGTCCACGCCGCCGGAGCCGGAACGGACAACATCGACACCGCCGCGCTGGCCCCGGGCACCCGGGTGGCCAACACCTACCACCACGAGAACGCCATCGCCGAATACACCGTGTCCACCACGATCCTGATGCGCCGTGGCTTTCTGCGCCAGCACACCGCACTGCGCCGGGAAGCACACTGGGACTCCCCCGCCCATGACCCACGGGCACCCTGGGCGGAGGACCTGACCACCGCCACCGTCGGGTTCATCGGCTTCGGACACATCGGGGCCCGCTGCTGGCGGCTGTTCCAGGCGTTCGGCGCGCGGGGCATCGCCGTCACCCGGCGCGGGGACGTGGACGCGGCCGCCCACGGACTGCTGTGGGCCGGGACCGTCAAGGACCTCCACGCCCTGCTGGAGAGCTGCGACGCCGTGGTGGTGTCCGTGCCGCTCACCGAGGACACCACCGGGCTGATCGGCACGGCCGAGCTGTCCCGGATGCGCCCGGACGCGGTCCTGGTCAACGTCGGCCGCGGACCCGTCGTGGACGAGGACGCGCTGTACCAGGCGCTGAGCGACCGCACCATCGGCGGCGCCGCGATCGACGTCTGGTACCGGTACCCGGCCGACGGCCACACCGCCACCCCCGGCAAGCACCCCTTCGACACGCTGGACAACGTGCTGATGACCCCACACTCCTCCGGCCTCACCCGCCAGACCTTCGTCCACCGCACCGCCGACATCACCGCCAACATCCGCCGGCTCGCCACGGGCGAACCCCTCCACAACGTGGTGGCGGTGGCCCCGTGACGGCAACCGACACCATCACCGACGTCGACGTCCTCGTCACCAGCCCGGGGCGCAACTTCGTCCTCCTCAAAATCACCACCGCGGACGGCGTCACCGGCTGGGGCGACGCCACCCTCAACGGCCGCGAACTCGCCGTCGCCTCCTACCTCCGTGACCACCTCGCCCCCCTCCTCATCGGCCGCGACCCGGCCCGCGTCGAGGACACCTGGCAGTACCTCTACCGCGGCGCCTACTGGCGGCGCGGACCGGTGACGATGACCGCCATCGGCGCGGTGGACATCGCGCTGTGGGACATCAAGGGCAAGACCACCGGACAGCCCGTCTACCAGCTGCTGGGCGGCGCGGTCCGCGACCGCGTCCTCGCCTACACCCACGCCACCGGCTGGGACCTCCCCCAGCTGCTGGAGTCCATCGAGGTACGGCGGGAGCGCGGCTTCCGCGCCGTACGGGCCCAAAGCGGCGTCCCCGGACTGGAGTTGGTCTACGGCGTCAGCAGGAGCGGCACCGGATACGAACCCGCCGGCCGGGGCGCCGCCCCCGTCGAGGAGACCTGGGACACCGACGCCTACCTCCGCCACATCCCCCGCGTCCTCACGCGGATCCGCGAACACGTGGGCCCCGAGCTGAAACTGCTCCACGACACCCACCACCGGCTCACCCCCGGCGAGGCCGCCCGGCTCGGCCGCGCCCTGGAACCGGCGGACCTCTTCTGGCTGGAGGACGTCACCCCCGCCGAGAACCAGGAGGTGCTGCGGCACATCCGCCGCCACACCACCGTCCCGCTGGCCATCGGCGAGGTGTTCAACACCGTCTGGGAGTGCCAGACACTGATCACCGAGCAGCTGATCGACTTCATTCGCACCTGTGTGAGCCACGCGGGCGGCATCAGCCATCTGCGGCGCATCGCCACCCTCGCCGACCTCTGGCAGGTGCGGCTCGGACCGCACGGCCCCTCGGACATCTCCCCCGTCGCCCTCGGCGCCTCACTCCACCTCGGCCTGGCCACCCCCAACTTCGCCATCCAGGAGTACATGGGCTACGAACCCCTGGTCCACGAGGTGTTCCGGCACGCCTGGTCCTACGCCGACGGCCACCTCCACCCCGGCGACGCGCCCGGCATCGGCGTCGAGATCGACCAGGAACTCGCCGCCCGCCACCCCTACGAACCCGCCTATCTGCCGGTCGCGCGACGACTCGACGGCTCGATGACGGACTGGTGACACCCATGCCCCTCCCCCGCCTCCGCCGCGCCACCACCCCCGCGGCCGCCCTCACCCTCCCCCATCCACCCGCCGAAACCGGCATCGTCCACCTGGGCCTCGGCAACTTCCACCGCGCCCACCAGGCCGTCCACACCGCCGCCGCCCTGCGCCACACCGACGGCCCCTGGGGCATCCTCGGCGTGGCCAGCCACTCCGCCACCGTGGCACGCGCGATGCGCGACCAGGAGATGGCCTACGCCGTCGTGGAGATCTCCCCCGACGACACCCGCGTCACCGTCCCCGCCGTACACACCGGCGCCCTGGTGGCCACCGAGCAGCCCGCCGAACTCCTCGACGCCCTCGCCGCCCCCACCACGGCCGTCATCACCCTGACCGTCACCGAACACGGCTACACCTTCTCCCCGCGCACCGGCGGCCTCGACCTCGACGCCCCCGCCGTCCGGGCCGACCTGCGCGGCGCTACGCCGCCACGGACCACCATCGGCCAGATCGTCCGCGGCCTCCAGCGCCGCATACGGACCCACGCCCGGCCCGTCACCGTGCTCAGCTGCGACAACCTCGCCGGCAACGGCACCCAGACCAGGCGACTCGTCCACGAGTTCACCCAGGCCCTCCCCGCCGCCGAACGCGACGACCTCACACCCTGGCTGGAATCCGCCGTGACCTTCCCCAACTCCATGGTCGACCGGATCGTCCCCGCCACCACCGACACCTACCGCCACGCCGTCGCCACCCACCTCGGCGTACACGACACCGTCCCGGTACCGGCCGAACCCTTCAGCATGTGGGTCATGGAGGACCGCTTCGCCGCCGGACGCCCGCACTGGGAAACCGGCGGGGCGCTCTTCACCGACGACGTCGAACCCTACGAACTGCTGAAGCTGCGCCTGCTCAACGGCACCCACTCCCTCATCGCCTACCTCGGCGCGCTGGACGGACGGGAGACCATCCCGGACGCCACCGCCCGGCCGTTCATCGCCGAAGCCGCCCGCGCGGTGCTCCACGACGACTATCTGCCGACCCTCACCGTGCCCACCGACATCGACCCCGACCACTACATCGGACAGCTCTTCGACCGCTGGGCCAACACCGCCCTGGGCCACCGCACCCGGCAGGTCGGCTCCGACGGCTCGGTCAAACTGCGCCAACGAGTCCCCGAACCCGCCCTGTTCCACCTGCGGGCCGGACGCATGCCCCACCATCTCGCGCTCACCGTCGCCGCGTATCTGTGCTGCGTGGCACCGCGCCCCGGCTTCTCCCCCGGCCCCCACGCCACCGCGATGGCGGACCCGGCCCGGGAGACGCTCGCCACCATCGCCGGGCGGAGCGCCACCGCCTCCGGGCCGCCCTTCGTCGCGGCCGTCCTGGACAGCGGGCTGCTCGGCGACGGACTGAGAGACCACCCGGACTTCGCCGCCCGGGTCTCCGAGCTGATCGACCTCATCGTCCGCCACGGCCCCGCCGCCGCGGCAGCCGACGCCGCCGGGACCCTACGGACCCCCGCCCACCCCTGAACCCCGTCCCCTGTCCCCCCACGTCCCCCGTTGTCTCCCCACTTCCCCCGTTCCTCTGTCCCCTTTCGCCTGCCCTCCCCTCCACCGCTCCGCTGCGTCGATCCGTTCAAGGAGGCATGGATCATGGACAGCAACCCCACCCCCGCCACGGCGCGCCCCCCGTCGCCGGCCACCTCCCCCGACCCTTCCACCCCCGCCGAACCACCCGCCGACCCCCGCGCGGTACGCCGCGCCGCCCTGGCCGGTCTCATCGGCACCGCGCTCGAGCAGTACGACTTCGTCATCTACGGCACCGCATCGGCGCTGATCTTCAGTGATCTGTTCTTCCCCAACGCCTCACCGTCCGTGGGCATCCTGGCCAGCTTCAGCACCTACGCCGTGGGCTTCGCCGCCCGCCCGCTCGGCGGGCTCTTCTTCTCCCGCTTCGGCGACCGCCTCGGCCGCAAGTGGGTGCTGGTGGCGACCCTGCTCCTGATGGGCGGCTCCACCCTCGCCATCGGACTGCTGCCCACCTACAACGAGGCCGGGCTGCTCGCCCCGATCCTGCTGCTCATCTGCCGTATGGGGCAGGGCTTCGGGGCCGGGGCCGAGCAGTCCGGCGGCGCCACCCTGCTCACCGAGACGGCCGCCCCCGGACGCCGCGGCAGACTGTCCTCCCTCGTCATGACCGGCGCCGCGCTGGGCACCGCCCTGGGCGCGGTGGCCTGGATCCTCGCCCAACGCCTGCCCGACGACGCCCTGATGAGCTGGGGCTGGCGGCTGATCTTCGGCAGCAGCCTCCTGGTGACCGTGATCGCCCTGGTGCTGCGCCGCAAGCTCAACGAGAGCCCGGTCTTCACCGAGCTCAAGGAGCAGCAAGAACGGCCCGCCTCACCGGTGAAGGAGGTCTTCCAGCACGGCCGGAAGCCCATGCTGCTGGCGCTGTTCATGAACTTCGGCGTCAGCACCCAGTCCTACACGTACCAGGTCTTCATGGCCTCCTACCTGGTGTCCAGCGTCGGCGTCGACAAGGACTTCGTTCCCCAGGTGCTGCTGATCGGGGCCCTGTGCGGCGGCCTCGCGGCCATCTGCTTCGGCACGCTCTCCGACCGCCTCGGGCGGCGCCCGGTCTACTCCACCATCGCCGCCGCGCTGGTGCTGCTGCCCGCCCCGACCTTCATCGCGCTGAACACCGGCTCACACGTGGCGATCACCGTGGCCATCGTCATCGGCTTCATCCTGGCCTGCCACGGCTCGGTCGGCGTCCAGATGAGCTACTTCCCCGAACTGTTCGGCAAGCGCTACCGCTACGCGGGCGTCACGCTGGGCCGGGAGTTCTCCTCGCTGATCGGCGGCGGGGTCGCGCCACTGATCTGTAGCGCGCTCCTCACCGCGTTCTCCGGCTCCTGGATACCGGTCGCCGTCTATATGTCGCTGGTCACGGCGGTCAGCCTCATCGCCACCCGGATGTCCCCGGAGACCCTCGACCGCGATCTGAACACCGCGGCCGACAGCACCGAGCCGGTGCGCCGGTGAGGCGCTAGCACGATCCGCAGGGCAGCAGCGCCGTCTCCCGCGCGTTCTTGATCGCACGGGCCGGTCGGCGCTGCTGCCGCGCGCTCACGCGGGTCACCCCGCTGATGTGCTGCTTGGCACACTATTTCAACCGTCGGCGCCGACAGCCCCTCTGCCGGCGCCGACAGGCGGCCGGCTACGGAGCGTCGCCGAGGCGAAGATCACCGTCGACGGGCGGTACGAAGAAACCGGCCACCTCCGCGTCCGTGACCTCGGCGAGAGCCGCCGGGGTCCAGCGCGGGCGGCGGTCCTTGTCGATCACCTGGGCGCGGATGCCCTCGATGAGGTCCGGGCGGGACAGGGCGGCGCAGGAGACGCGGTACTCCTGCTCCATGACGCGCTCCAGCGAGCCGAGCGCCCGGGCCCCGCGGACGGCGGCCAGCGTGACCTTCAGCGCGGTGGGGGACTTGGCGAGGAGGGTCTCGGCGGTCTCCTTGGCGGCCGGTTCGCCGACGGCCATCAGCCGGTCCACGATCTCCTCGACGGTGTCCGCCGCATAGCAGTGGTCGATCCACTCCCGCCGGCCGTCCAGGGTTCCGGCCGGGGCCTCGACGGCGTACCGGGGCAGGACGTCCGCCACCGGCTCCACGGCCAGGTCCCGGGTCAGCGCGGGCAGTTGCCCGGAGGGGACGACATGGTCGGCCAGTCCGCAGCGCAGGGCGTCGGCGGCGCCCACCGACGCTCCCGTGAGCGCCAGGTGCGTACCCAGTTCGCCCGGTGCGCGGGCCAGCAGATGGGTGCCGCCGACGTCCGGTACGAAGCCGATCGTGGTCTCGGGCATGGCCACCCGCGAGCGCTCGGTGACGATCCGCACACCGCCGTGGGCCGAGACCCCGACGCCGCCGCCCATCACGATGCCGTCCATCAGGGCCACATACGGCTTGGGGTAGCGGGCGATCCGGACGTTGAGCCTGTACTCGTCGCGCCAGAACGCCCGCGAGGCCGCGCCGCCGCCCGAGGTCACGTCCTGGTGGATCAGGCGGATGTCGCCGCCCGCGCACAGCCCGCGCTCCCCCGCCCCGTCGATCACCACGGTCTCGACGGCAGGGTCCCGCTCCCAGGCGGTGAGGGCCTCGGCGATCCGGGTCACCATCGGATGGGTGAGGGAGTTGAGGGCGCGGGGCCGGTTGAGGGTGAGATGTCCGGCGCGGCCCTCGACGCGCGTCAGCACGGCGTCGTCGTCGGTCACGCGATCGGTCACGGAGTCGGTCACGAGGTGTTCGTTCCTTCCGGCGTCTGGTGCGTTCGCGGATCAACGGCGCTCACGTCACCGCCGACCCATCACCGCCGATCCTCTCAACGGGCCCTCGGCTCGCCACAGCCACGCCCTCCGGGCGGCCGGGCGGCCGGACGGCAGGCGGCAGGCGGCAGGCGGCAGGCGGCAGGCGGCAGGCGGCACAAAACCCTCTGGACACCCGCCGCCCCGCCGGGGAGGGTTGGCGCAGCCCACCCCTGACCCCACGAGGACCCGTCTGATGAGTGCTCATCCGCTGCCCACCAGCACCCCCGCCGCCGAGGGCGTGGACGCGCGGGGCGTCCACGCCTTCCTCGACGCCGTCGAGGGCGCGCCGGACATCGAGCCGCACAGTCTGATGATCCTGCGCCACGGCCGGCTGATCGCCTCCGGCTGGTGGGCGCCGTACACCGCCGAGCGGCCGCATCTGCTCTACTCCCTCAGCAAGAGCTTCACCTCCACGGCGGCGGGGCTGGCCGTCGCCGAGGGGCTGCTGGACCTCGACGCCCCCGTGATCTCGTACTTCCCCGAGTTCGAGGCGGAGATCACCGACCCGGGCAGCCGCGCCATGCTGGTACGCCATGTCGCGTCCATGGCCAGCGGACATCTCGAGGAGACGCTGGAGCGGGCGTTCGGCCTGGACCCGGAGGAGCCCGTGCGCGGCTTCCTGCGGCTGCCGCCGGATCGCGCGCCGGGCACCGTCTTCGCGTACAACCAGCCCGCCACGTACACGCTCGCCGCGATCGTCCAGCGGGTGACCGGGCAGTCGCTGACGGAGTATCTGCGGCCGCGGCTGTTCGATCCGCTGGGCATCGGCGAGGCTGCCTGGCTCCAGGTGCCGGCCGGGCGTGACCTCGGCTTCAGCGGGCTGTTCGCGGCCACCGACGCGATCGCCCGGCTGGGGCTGCTGTATCTGCGGGGCGGTGAGTGGGAGGGCGAACGGCTGCTTCCGGCCTCCTGGGTCGAGGACGCGACCCGGCCGTGGATCCCGACCGAGGAGCCCATGGCAGACGGCTCGGGGCCGGACTGGCGGCGGGGGTACGGGCTCCAGTTCTGGATGTCCCGCCACGGGTACCGGGGCGACGGGGCGTACGGGCAGTTCTGCCTGGTGCTGCCCGAGCACGATGTGGTGATCGCCACAACGGCGGACACCGAGCGGATGCAGGCCGTCCTGGACGCGGTCTGGGAGCATCTGCTGCCCGCGTTCGGCGACGCGCCGCTCACCGGGCGCGCGGACGAGGACGCCGCGCTGGAGCGGCGGCTGTCCCGGCTCGCCCTGCCGCCGCTGGCGGCGAAGCCCGCGCCGCTCTCGGACCCCGGCGCCTGGTCGGGTGCGGAGTTCGCCCCCGAAGGCGGCGTCTGCGCGGTCCAGCCGACCCTGACGGGGGTCACCGTGGCCGAGGACGGCTCCGGCGGCTGGGCCGTCTCGCTGGCCGAGCGGGCGTCCCGGCTGGACCTGGGGTTCGACGGCGCGGGGTGGCGGGTGCACACCGGGCCGGAGGCGCCCGTTCCCACGGCGGTGAGCGGGGGCTGGACGGACCCGGACACGCTGACCGTGGACATCGCGTTCCTGGAGACCCCGCACCACCTGGTGGTCACCTGCTCCCTCGCGGACCGCGTGTTCACCGCGCGGTGGCGCACCACGCCGCTGCATCGCGGACCGCTGCACGCCATGCGCGCGCCGGGGCCGCGTTGACTCGTTCCGCCGGTCTGACCAAGGTTTGGTACGGGTCCGGGGTACCCCCGGACCCGAACCACCTGCGGACGGATAGCGGAACGAGGCGGAAATGCGCGAGATCGAGGCGACGGGCGGGAACGAGGACCGGGGCGCCGGCACGGTCGCGCCGGGCGAGCGGCCGCGCCTGGTGCCGGGTGCCGCATCGGGGGGCGCGGTATGGCTGCTGCGCCCCGAAGGGGATCTCGACCGGCCGGACCACCCCGTGTTCATGGGCGCGCGGCAGGTCGGCCGGGAGAGACTCGGCACCGCCGTGCTCGTGGACCTCTCACGGGTCCGGGAGATCACGGCGGAGGGTGTGCGGGGGCTGCTGCGCTGTGCGCGGGCCCTGGCCGAGGCCGGTGCCCCGCTGCTCCTCGCCGGGGCCACCGACGACGTGGCGCGGCTGCTGCGCACGGTGCTGGTGGACGGCACGATCCGGATGTACGCCACCGTCGAGGCGGCCGTCGCCGCCCGCGGCGGAGCGGCGGCGGACACCTCCCCGCGGGACACCTCCGCGCCGGGCGGCGGCCGGACGGCGGTGCCGGAGGTGATACGGCTGCGCCGGGAGACCGTCGATCTGCGCGCCAAACTGCGCTCGCACCCGCTGATCGCGCAGGCCCAGGGCGTTCTGCGGGAGCGCTATCGGCTGCCCGGGGAGCACACGGCGTTCACCCTGCTCAAGCGCAGCTCACAGACGCACAACGTGAAACTGCGGACCCTGGCGGCCGCGCTGCTGCGGGTGGAACGGCCCGCCCCCGGCAGCCCGCTGTGGTTTCCGGAGCGCACCCCCGAGGAGGCTCCGGCGCTGCCGTTCCTGCCGGACGCGCGGCCCGGTGAGGTCCATCGCTCCACGGTGGCGAAGCGGGTGCTGCACCGGGCCTTGGAGGTGGTGGGCTCCGACATGGGGGATCTCCAGCTGGCGGACCCGGCCGGGCTGCGGATGGAGCAGCACCACGGCCTCGACCGGGAGTTCATCGACTTCTTCTCCCATGTCGGCGAGGGCGAGACGGCGTGTGCGACGGCGGCGGCCCGCGCCCGGCCGGTGGTGTCGGACATCACCACCGACCGCGTCTTCTCGGACACCGCCCGCGAGGTCATCCTGGCGACCGGCTCCCGCACCGCGCACAGCATCCCCATGACCGGCGCCTCCCGCCAGGTCGTCGGGGTGTTCTCGGTCCACGTGCCCAAGGTCAGGCACAGCTTGACCGACGCGGAGACCGCGATCCTGCTCGATCTGGCCACCCGGGCGGGGACGTGGCTCGAGTGGCACGAGCGCACGGTCGTGCTGGACGCGCTCGAAGACCTGCACCAGCGCGCCCTGGCCGCGGCCGGCCGAGCGGCTCCGCGGCGGCCGTCTCTTGGGAATCCTCCCGGCGGGTACCCGTCTCAGTCCTGACAGCGCTGCTCGGGGCCCGGCGTCGGGAGGACGACCATGGCTGTACCGGCCGCGACCCGCTCCGGCGGCATCCACGCGCCGCCGTGGCTCGGGATCTACCTCAACGACCATCTGGTGGCCGCCACAGCAGCGGTCGGGCTGGCCCGCAGGATGAATCGCAGACACCGGCGCTCGGTCTACAGCGGCGAGCTGGCGAGGCTCACCGCGGAGCTGGTCCAGGACCGCAGGTCGCTGCTGTGGTGCATGGCCTCGCTCGACGTCCCCGTCCGCCGCGGCAAGCTCCGCGCGTCGCGGGCGGCCGAGCGCACGGCGCGGCTGACGCCGGGCAGCCGGCCGCGGCGGCGCACCGGGGTGAACACGCTGGTGGGGCTGGAGGCGCTGCGGATGGGTGTGGAGGGCAAGGCGCTGCTGTGGCGCTCGCTGCTCGCGGTGGCCGTCCATGACACCCGACTGCGGACGGACCGCCTCGCGGAGCTGCTGGAGCGGGCCGGGCAGCAGCTCACCACCCTGGACTCGCTGCACTCCCGGGCCGCCTCGGCGCTGATCTCGGCCGAGGGCCCGGTGTAGGCGGCGGCTGGTTCGCCCGCCCCACCCGCTTCATGGTTCGTCCGCCCACCCGCTTCAGCCGGGTGCCGGTGGGCACTCGGCAACGATGACCGAACTTCCCGGCGCACCCGAGTCGTACTGGATGGACACCGCCCCGCCCGGCACCCCTCACCCGGCCCTGACCGAGGACCTGGAGGTCGATGTCGCCGTGATCGGCGCCGGGATCGCGGGGCTGAGCACCGCGTGGGAGCTGACCCGCGCGGGGCACCGGGTGGTGGTGCTGGAGGCGGACCGGATCGCGGCGGGCGTCACCGGCCACACCACCGCCAAGCTCACGGCGCTGCACTCGCTCATCTACGACCGGCTGCGGCGCACCCGTGGGCCGGAGGGCGCGCGGATGTACGCGCGGTCGCAGTCCGAGGCCGTCGAGCGGGCGGCGGCGATCGCGGCCGAGCTCGGCGTCGACTGCGATCTGGAGCGCGTCCCGGCCTTCACCTACACCGAGGACCCGGCGCGCGCGGACACCATGCGCGCCGAGGCGGAGGCCGCGCGCGAGGCGGGGCTGCCCGCCTCGTATGTGACCGAGACCGGGCTGCCCTTCCCGGTCGCGGGCGCGGTCCGGGTCGAGGACGGGGCGCAGTTCCATCCGCGCGCCTATCTCCTCGGGCTCGCCGGGGACCTGCGCGCCCGCGGCGGGCTCATCCATGAGCACACCCGCGCCACCGGCCTGGAGGAGGGCACCCCCTGCCGGGTCACCACGGAGGGCGGGGCGGTGGTGACGGCCGGGGACGTGGTGATCGCCACCCACTACCCGGTGTTCGACCGGGCGCTGCTGTTCGCCCGGCTCTCGCCGCACCGCGAACTCGTCGTGGCCGGGCCCCTGCCCGCCGACCGGGATCCGCGGGGCGCGTACATCACCCCGGACCAGCGGACCCGGTCGGTGCGCACCGCGCCGTACGGCGACGGGCAGCGGCTGCTGATCGTGACCGGAGAGAGCTTCACCCCCGGCACCGGGGACACCTCCGAGCGCTTCGAACGGCTCACGGACTGGACCCGGGAGCGCTTTCCCGGCGTGGGGATCACCCACCGCTGGGCCGCCCAGGACAACGACCCGACCGACACCGTGCCGCTGGTCGGCCCCTTCCACCCCGGCGCGCGCCACACCTATGTGGCGACGGGCTTCGCGGGCTGGGGTCTGAGCGGCGGCATCATGGCGGGCCGGCTGCTCACCGCGCTCATCGGCGGTGAGCGGCCGGAGTGGGCCGGGCTGTACGACCCCCGGCGGCTGGGCACCGCGCTGCGCGAGGCCCCGGCGCTGCTCGGCCATCAGTTCCACGTCGGGAAGCATTTCGTCGGCGACCGGCTGAGCACCCCGGGGGCCGGTTCGGTCGACCGGATCGCCCCGGGTACCGGGGCCGTGGTCCGCCTGGACGGTCGGCGCCGCGCCGTCTACCGGGACGAGGACGGCACAGCTCACGCGGTCTCGGCCCGCTGCACCCATCTGGGCTGTCTGGTGGCGTTCAACGCCGCCGAGCGGGCCTGGGAGTGCCCCTGCCACGGCTCCCGCTTCGGCATCGACGGCCGGGTGCTCCAGGGCCCGGCCAACCAGCCCCTGGAGCGGCACGACATCTGACCCGCGGCGTCCGAATCCCCCGCGGGCCCTGTTGGATGAAACACGTACATGGCCCCCGGCGGTGGGGGTACACGCCTGGCGTCAACCCGTCGGCTGAGAAAGGACCACTGCCGTGCTGATGGCCCACCCGGTCGTACTTCAGAACCTCATCGAGCAGTACGAGACGCTGCGGATGCTGCACGCCGAATCGGGCGGCACCGAGGTACGACAGCGGATGGACGATCTCGCCTACACCCTGTGCGTCTCCACTGGGACGCGGGATGTGGACACCGCCCTCATCGCCGCCCGGCACCAGCTGCCCGGCGCACGGGTGGAGGACGACTCGGCCCTCACGGCCGGGACGGGCGCACCGGGCACCTGAGCCCGCCGCGCCGCCTACCGGTGAAGCGCCGCGCCGCCCCCGGTGAAACGCCGCACCGCCTGCCGGTGAAGCCGCCCCCGCCGGATCAGCCCTCGGCCCCCCGCGCCAGCTCGGAGAGGTCCGTGGTCTGGTTCGCCGGCGGCGCCTTCACCGTGACCGGCTCGTTGAGGGCCGAGAAGGTGATGGTCATGTCGAGCGGGCCCTTGTCCCCCTCGCCACGGACGCGGAACCGCTTGGTGTGGCCGTCCTGGTCGATCCACATGTCCATGGACAGCCGGTCGATCCCCATCCCCTCGTACGCCTTGAGGTTCTTCTCGCGGCGCTCGCGGGTCGCCGCGTCCTCGTCCTTCAGGCTCGCGCGCATCTGGCCGAGACCGATGGTGCCCCGGTAGTGCGTGGTGCGCACCCCGTCGATGGTCTCCTCGCCGACCCGCTTCACATCGTCGGCGCCGGAGAGGAAGGCCGACTCCTCGGCCGGGTTCTTGTCGGCCTGGCGGGAGAGGGTACCGCCGGCCAGCGCGCCGGCCGCCTTCTCGCCCAGCGCCCCGAGGTCCAGCTTGAGCCAGGTCTTGCCGTCCAGCCCGGCGACGGCCTCCTTGCCCCCGTCGAGGTACATCGCCCCGTCGAGCATCCGGATCTCCACCGCCGCGTCCGCGCCCTGACCGACCGCGCGCATCTTCATGCTGACGGCGAGCGGCTTGGTGCTCATCGCCGCCTCGCCCTCGATCCGTCCGTCCTCGGGGGTGCGGCCGCTCATCCGGTAGCGGAACGAGGTGAGCTTCTCGCTCTTCTTGGCGGCGGCGCGCACGGCCGCCGCCGGGGCCATCCGCACCTGCTCCGAGGACTTCTCCCCCGCCTTGCCCTCGGGCTTCCCGTCCGCACCGGACGATCCGCAGCCGACCGCGCCGCCGCAGAGCAGCACGGCGGTGAGCACGGCACCGGCCGCACGGGCACCCTTGCCATGTCCCCCATGTACGACCATGGCCATAAACCCCACCCCTTGCAGAACTTCTGTTCGTTTCGCTGTGATCCGGGACAGTACCAGCAGAGAGCGACAGTCGGCCCCCGACCTTCATGCGCGGGCCGCGCACCGTGTGCCGACCCCTCGGACCGTGGGCATACGTGAAGACGCGACCATTGGTTCACTCTCCGCCCAGGGCGCCACGGTGGAGCCGGCACCTCGCCCACGGCGGAAGACCGGGGCAAGAGTGAGATGACGGCATGACGCGACCGGACACCCCACGGGACGAGTGGTCCATCCGGTCGGGCGATCTCCTCGGCGAGGGGGCCACCGCCAAGACCACCGTCGACGAGCACGGCATCGTCACCCAGTGGAACGAGGCGGCGCGCGGGCTGCTCGGCTACCGCCCCGCCGAGATCGTGGGCAGGCCCGCGGCCGAGCTGCTCCACGACTCCTCGCCCGCCCGTGCCGAGGTGTCGGCCGCGCTGCGCTCCCCCGCCCCGCCCGCCCGGCTGAACGGGCGGGTCACCCTGCTGCGCCGCGATGGCTCCACCGTGGAGCTGGGGCTGCTGGCGCACCGCCGCACCTCGTCCGCCGGGGCCCCCGAGTGGCTGATCGTCTCCGCCGTACCGCGCGCCGGGGACACGGCCCGGGACGAGGAGTTGATGCGGCGCTCCTTCCTCGAGGGGCCCTGCACGATGGCGGTCTACGACACCGGGCTGCGGCTGCGCTGGGTCAACCACGACCTGGAGCGGGTGCTGGGCCTGGTGCAGGAGGAGATGCGGGGGCTGCGGATCCCGGAGATCCTGCCAGGACCCGCATCCGAGTCGGCCGAGCGGAGGATGCGGCGGGCGCTGGAGACGGGCGAGGGGCAGCGGCTGGAGTTGGCCACGCCCATGCCCGGCCACCCGCACCGCCACCCTTCTCGACCTGCCCAGTGGGCCGCCGCTGGGGCACATCGCCCTGCTCCTGGCCCGCGCCCGGGGGCTGGGCGCGGAGCGGGCGGCCACCTGGGAGCTGCCGGACAACCCCGCCGTGGTGGCCCGGGCCCGCCGGGAGGCCGCCGAGCGGCTTGGCCCAGCTCACCGAGAGCTGGGGCACCCGGCAGACCGCCACCGGCAAGACCATCCGGGCCGAACTGGCCGCCGTGCCCGCGCTCAGGAGGCCACGGCCTGAAGGGCTGCTCGCATCGTCTCGGTTGCCTCTCCACCGCTTCACAACCGCAGCCCCCGCCGCGCCTCTTCACTACAATCGCGGAGCAACGAAGCCCCGCTCAGCAGAGGCTGAAGGCTGCCATCCATGCATTTCCAGCACCCACGCGACGCCGGTCCCCTGGCCGCGCTGAGCCCCACCGAATCGGCCCGTCTCATGGCGGTGATCCGCGAGGCGGCGCTGAGCCGGGGACGGCTTCCGCTGCCCGCCCGCCCGGTGATCGGCGCCTCCTGGGACCGGATGCTGCGCCTGGGGCTCGACCCCGATCACGGCCGCGCGCCACGGCCGCTGGGCCTGGACGAACTGGAGCGGCGGAGGCGGCAGACCCGGCTGGCCGAGGTGCTGCCCACCCTGCGGGACGGGCTGCTGGAGGCGGCGGAGGCGGCCGCGCACATCATGATCATCGCCGATGCGGAGGGCCGGATCCTGTGGATCGACGGCCATCGGGGGGTGCGTCGGCAGGCCGACGGCATCGCGCTCGTGGAGGGTTCGCACTGGGCCGAGGACGTCGCCGGGACCAGCGGAATCGGCACCGCGCTCGCCGTGAAGTCCCCCGTACGGGTGCATTCGGCGGAGCACTTCGTGAGCGCCTTCCACCCCTGGAGCTGCGCCGCCGCCCCGGTCCACGACCCGCGCGACGGACGGCTGCTGGGCGTCATCGACGTCAGCGGCCCCGCCGGAACCGCCCATCCGACGGTGCTCTCCCTGGTCACCGCGACCGCCCGGTGGGCCGAGGGCGAACTGCGCCTCGCCCACAGCCGGGAGCTGGAGGGCCTGCGCGCGGTCGCCGCGCCGCTGCTGGCGCGGATCCACGGCAAGGCCGTCGTGGTCGACCAGCACGGCTGGATCGCCGGGGTCACCGGGGTGACCCCGCGCGAGCACCGGCTGCCGCTGCCGAAGGCGCCGTACGACGGGCCGGTGTGGCTGCCCGCGCTCGGCGCGTGCGCGGTGGAACCGCTGCCCGGCGGCCATCTGCTGCGGGTGCTGGACGGCGAGACCTCCGCGGGGGGCGGCCCGGCCGGCTGGGGCGATCTGCTGCTGGACGTACGCCATCCGCACCGCTGGACCCTGACCTTCTCGGGCCCCTCGGGCACCTGGACCCATGAGCTCAGCGCCCGCCAGGCCGAGGTGCTGCTGGTGCTCGCCGCGCACCCCGAGGGGCGCACGGCGGCCCAGCTGGCCCAGGACCTGTTCGGGGACCCGTCGCGGACGGTGACCGTACGGGCCGCGATGTCCCGGCTGCGCGGCCGCGTCGGGGCGGTACTGGCGCACCGCCCCTACCGCATCGCCGACAGCGTCCACATCGCCGTGGCAAGCCCGGACCACCCCACCGAACTCCTCCCCCACAGCTCGGCCCCAGAAGTCGCGCGGCTACGAACGGAGCCCTGAGGGCTGCCCCGCGACCTCCTCGGGGCGCAGGACCTCGGCCAGGCGGTCGGCGGGCAGCAAGCCCTTCTCCAGGACGAGTTCGGCCACACCGCGGCCCGTGGCGAGGGCCTCCTTGGCGATGCTGGTGGCCGCGCTGTAGCCGATGTACGGGTTGAGCGCGGTGACCAGGCCGATGGAGTTCTCCACGGAGGTGCGCAGCCGCTCGGTGTTGGCGGTGATACCCGCGACGCACCGCTCGGCCAGCACCAGGCAGGCGGCGCGCAGATGGGTGACGCTCTCCGAGAGGGAGTGCAGGATGATCGGCTCGAAGGCGTTGAGCTGGAGCTGCCCCGCCTCGGCGGCCATCGTGATGGCGACGTCGTTGCCGATCACCTCGAAGGCGACCTGGTTGACCACCTCGGGGATCACCGGGTTGACCTTGCCGGGCATGATGCTGGAACCGGCCTGCACCGGGGGCAGGTTGATCTCGTTGAACCCGGCCCGCGGCCCCGAGGAGAGCAGCCGCAGGTCGTTGCAGCTCTTGGAGAGCTTGACGGCGATGCGCTTGAGGACGCCCGACAGATGGACGAAGGCGCCGCAGTCCTGAGTGGCCTCGACCAGGTTGGCGGCGGTGACCAGCGGCAGTCCGGTGATGGCCTCGAGGTGGCGGCGGGCGGCCTCGGCGTAGCCCTTGGGCGCGTTGAGGCCGGTGCCGATGGCGGTCGCGCCGAGGTTGATCTCGTGCACCAGGGTGGCGGCCTCCAGCAGCCGGCTCTGGTCCTCCTCCAGCATCACGGCGTACGCCGAGAACTCCTGGCCCAGCGTCATGGGCACCGCGTCCTGGAGCTGGGTGCGCCCCATCTTCAGGACGTCGTGGAACTCCTCGGCCTTGGCGGCGAACGCCCGGCGCAGCGTCTCCATGGCCGCGTGGAGCTCGCGGACGGCGATGATCGTGGAGACGTTGACGGCGGTCGGGTAGACGTCGTTGGTGGACTGACTGAGGTTGACGTCCTCGTTGGGGTGGAGGTGGGCGTAGTCGCCCTTCTCGTGGCCGAGGAGCTCCAGCGCCCGGTTGGCGATCACCTCGTTGGCGTTCATGTTGGTCGAGGTCCCGGCGCCGCCCTGGATCACATCGACGGTGAACTGGTCGTGCAGGGCGCCCCGGCGTATCTCCTGGCAGGCGGCCGCGATGGCGTCGGCCTTCCGCGTGGTGAGCAGCCCGAGGTCCTCGTTGGCGCGGGCGGCGGCCTCCTTGACGGCGGCCAGGGCGCTGATCAGGTGCGGATAGGCGGAGATGGAGGTGCCGGTGATGGGGAAGTTCTCGCCGGCGCGCAGGGTGTGGATGCCCCAGTAGGCGTCGGCGGGGACGTCGCGGTCGCCGAGCAGGTCGTGTTCGCGGCGATGGCCGGTGGCGCTCATGGTGTGCGGTCTTCCTCGGTTCCTGGTGAGGGGGAGGGTGGGCGGGGTCAGGCGGTGGCCGGGGCCAGGACGTCGGTGGGGTGCACACCGCCGACGGCGGCCCCGCCGCCGTACACCGGCGTGGTGGCGAACTCGGCGAGCACACCGGGGTCGATCCCGCAGTGGGCGAGGGCCGCGGCGGTCACCGGCATCCGGGCGCGGTCCGCACCGTCGGCGATCTTCACGGCGACGGCCCGGCCGTCGGGCAGCGCCGCGATCTGCACGCCCTCGAAGCCGTCCTTGGCGATCAGGCCCGGTACGGCGCGCATCAGCCGGGCCACGTCCCGGTCGGTGCCGGAGGCCATGTCCGGGTGGGCGCGCAGGGCGGCCGCGACCCGCCCCTCGGGGGTGTCCATGGCGCCGGAGGCGATCCGGGCGGCGGCCGTCGCGAGCCCGCGCAGGGAGACGGAGAACAGCGGCGCGCCGCAGCCGTCGACCGAGACCCGGGCGATGCCCTGCCCGGTGAGGTCCTCCACGGTCTCGGCGATCAGCCGCTGGAGCGGATGGGCCGGGTCCAGGTAGTCCGCCAGCGGCCAGCCGCGCAGCTGGGCGGTGAGCAGCATCGCGGCGTGCTTGCCGGAGCAGTTCTGGGCGAGCCGGGTGGGCTCGCCGCCGTCGCGCAGCCAGGCGTCGCGCTCGGCGGCGCCGTACGGCAGGTCCGGGGTGTTGCGCAGGTCGGCCTCGGTGAGCCCGGCCCGGTCGAGGATGCGGCGGGCGCCGTCCAGATGGCGCGGCTGGCCCGAGTGGCTGGCGGCGGTGAGCGACAGCAGCTCCCCGTCCAGCGGCAGCCCGGCCCGCAGCAGGGCGACGGCCTGGACGGGCTTGAGCGCGGAGCGCGGGTAGAAGGCCACGTCGATGTCGCCGGCCTGGAAGGCGACTCGGCCGTCGGCGGCCAGGACGACGACCGAGCCGTGGTGGACGCCCTCGATGGCCCCGCCGCGCACCACATGGGCGAGCGGCACATGGCGGGGTTCACGGATGGCGGGGGGTTCGGCCGGGGTACGGCGGGTCGCGTCGTCAGTCCGTCCGAGGGGGGTGTTCATGGTGGTGCTCTCGTGGTCGGGGGTGTTCACGGGGTGGGATTCCTCCGGGTGGTGGTGGAGGGAGAGGGCGTCCGGGGGTGGTACGGCCGCGGGGGAGAAACGATTCCTCAGTAGGGGCTCACGAGGGGTCCTTCATCCGGCTGCGGGCCACGTACCAGCCGATGACCAGCGCCGCCAGGATCGCCGGAAGCGCCATGACGGTCAGCCGGCTGGGGCCGCCGTCCGCCCACATCAGGACGAGGACGGAGGCGAGGAAGCCCAGGGTGACGATCTCGGTGTACGGGGAGCCGGGGAGCCGGTAGCCGGGGCGGCTGACCTGACCGGCCTGGGCGCGCCGCCAGAACAGCAGATGACAGAGCATGATGATGGCCCAGGTCGAGAGGATGCCGATGGCGGCGAAGTTGAGCACGATCTCGAACGCCTTGTCCGGCACCACATAGTTCAGGCCCACGCCCAGCACACAGAAGAAGGCGGTGAGCAGGATGCCTCCGTAGGGCACATGGGTGCGGCTCATGGTGCCGGTGAACTTGGGCGCGGAGCCGGACATCGCCATCGAGCGCAGGATCCGGCCGGTGGAGTACAGACCCGAGTTGAGGCTGGACATCGCGGCGGTGAGCACGACGAGGTTCATCACGCCGCCGGCCGCCGGGACGCCGATCTTGGACAGCACGGTGACGAACGGGCTCTCGTCGCCCGAGTAGGAGCCGGAGGGCAGCAGCATCGAGAGCAGCACCACGGAGCCGACGTAGAACAGGGCCACGCGCCACATGATGGAGTTGATCGCCTTGGGCATGATCTTCTCGGGGTTCTCGGTCTCGCCCGCGGCCACGCCGACCAGTTCCACGGAGGCGTAGGCGAAGACGACGCCCTGGATGACCAGCAGCATCGGCAGCACACCGTGCGGGAAGACGCCGCCGTGGTCGGTGATCAGGCTGGGCCCGGTGCTGCCACCGGCCACCTGCTCGCGGGTGACCAGCAGGAAGATGCCGATCGCCATGAAGACGACGAGCGCGCCGACCTTGATGATCGCGAACCAGAACTCCAGCTCACCGAAGATCTTCACCGAGATCAGATTGACCGTGAGCACCACGGCCAGCGCGACCAGGGCGATCGCCCACTGCGGGATCTCGGTGAACATCCCCCAGTAGTGGGTGTACGTCGCCACGGCCGTGATGTCGGCGACCCCGGTGGTGGCCCAGTTCAGGAAGTACATCCAGCCCGCGACGAAGGCGCCCTTCTCGCCGAGGAACTCACGGGCGTAGGAGACGAACGCGCCGGAGGACGGCCGGTGCAGCACCAGCTCGCCCAGGGCGCGTACGACCAGGAAGGCGAAGAGGCCGCAGACCGCGTACGCCAGGGCCAGTGACGGCCCGGCGTCCTTGAGCCGCCCGCCCGCGCCGAGGAAGAGGCCGGTGCCGATGGCGCCGCCGATGGCGATCATGTTGACGTGCCGGGCCTTGAGGGACTTGCTGTAACCGGCGTCGCCCGCGTCCACATGCGCGGGGCTCCCGGCCTGGTGCTGTTGGCGGTCTTCTTGCCGGAGGGACTGCTCGCTCACGCCTGCTGTCCGCCTTCTGTCGGTGCTGTCGTCCGGTCGTCCGCCGCGGCGGGCCGCACGATGGAGGTCAGGGTGGTCTCCACGCGTTCGAGGTGGTGGGACATGGCCCCCACCGCGTCGTGTTCGGACCCGTCGGCGAGCGCCTCGACGATCGCCCGGTGCTCCCGGTTCGACTGCTCGCGGCGGCCGCCGAGTTCGTTGAGAAATGCCGACTGCCGGGCCAGGGCATCGCGGATCTCCTCGATGACCCGCCGGAAGACCGGGTTCCGGGCCGCCTGGGCGACGGCGAGATGGAACAGCGTGTCCATCGCCACCCATGCGGTGGTGTCGGTCTCCCGCTCCATCCGCTCCAGCAGATGGGACAGGTGGTCGAGGTCCTCGGCGGAGCGGCGCAGCGCCGCGTAGCCCGCCACCGGGATCTCGATGTGCCGGCGCACCTCCAGCAGGTCGCTCGCGGCGTAGTCGCCGAAGGTGGGGTCCTCCACCGGGCCGCTGGAGATGACGAAGGTGCCCTTGCCGGTGCGCGAGGCGGTCAGCCCCATCGTCTGCAAGGCCCTGAGGGCCTCGCGGAGCACCGGCCGGCTCACCTCCAGGCGGCGGCAGAGCTCGGCCTCGGAGGGGAGTTTGTCCCCCACCGCGTAATCGCCGCGCTCGATCGCTTCCCGGAGGTGGGTGAGAACCGCTTCCATCGCGCTGATGCGACGAGGGGAGGCGAATCCGGAGCCACCTGTCTGGCTGTCTGACAAGTTCACGCGGCGATCCTCGGACGTACACCGGAGGGTTGTCAAGGGTCGACTTTCCTCTGATTTTCGCCCGTTCTGTATTGATATGAGGTATTCGTCCCGAGCGTCGGAGACCCCATGCCCCACCGCCTCGCCACCGCCACCGCGGCCCTGCTCCTGCTGTGCGGCCCGGCCGCCGCGGGCCGCGGCGGCGGTGCGGACCCGGGCAAACAGATCACCGATATCGACAATCTGCCGGCCAAGGACGTCAAGGGCCTGGTCGTCTCCCCGATCGACTCCGCCACCATCGCCCCCCCGGGCTGAGCGCCACCCGGCGCGCCCATGTGCCCGTGGTCGCCGTCGACGTGGCCCCCGACCGGGCCGGGGTGGCCATCGTGGTCCGGGCCCACAACCGCGCGTACGGCGTCAAGGCGCGCCAGGGCCTCGGCCGCGCCGTGCGGTTCACCGCCGGGGAGGCGCAGAAGTCATAGTATTAAGGGAAATGTATCCGCAGATGGGACGGGTGCGATGGCCATCCCCCAGGGAATCGCGCCGACCGAGACGCATGTCCCGTTCGACATGGCGGATGCGGCCTCGGCGCTGATCGACGTCACGGGGACCATCATCGGCTGGACCCCGACGGCGGAGAGACTCCTCGGCTATCCGGCGGCGGATGCGATGAAGCAGTCGGCCAGGATGCTGCTGACGGCGCCGGAGGACGCGGCGAAGGCCGAGGCGATCGGCTCGTGGTGCCAGGAGCACGACGGCTGGGGAGGTCTGGGCCGGCTCCGGCACCGGGACGGCCACCGGATCGAGGTGGGGCTGCGGGTCTCCGCCATACACGACCCGGACGGCGAGGTCTCCTGGCTGGTCTCCGGGATCGATGTGGGCTCCATCCCGACCTGGGCGCTCAGCGGCTCGCTGCTCCAGGCGTTCCTCACCCGGTCGCCGGTCGGGATCGCCGTGCTCAGCCCGGATCTGCGGTATGTGTGGCTCAACGACACGCTGGAGCGCTACGGCGGGCTACCCCGTGAGCAGCGGATAGGGCGCCGGATGGCGGAGTGCCTGCCGGGGGTGGACACCGAGGCGCTCGAGGCACAGCTGCGGCAGGTACTGAAGACCGGCAAGCCGGTGATCGACTACGAGTACCGGGGCTGGACGATGGCCGCGCCCCACCGCGAGCACGCGTACTCGACCTCCTTCTTCCGCCTGGACAACGCCGAGGGCCGTCCGGTGGCCGTGTGCCACATGGTCATCGACGTCACCGACCGCTGGCGGGCCCGGGAGCGGCTGGCCCTGCTGAACGAGGCCGGCGAGCAGATCGGCAGCACGCTGGACGTCATGCGCACCGCGCAGGAGGTGGCCGACTTCGCGGTGCCCAGGCTCGCCGACTTCGTCACCGTGGATCTGCTGGAGTCCGTCCTGCGCGGCGAGGAGCCCTCGGCGCGGCCCCCCCGGGCCATCCCGCCCTTCCGGCGCGCCGGCCAGACGTCCATCCACGAGGGCTGCCCCGAGTCCATCGCGGCGCGCGGTGATCCGATCACCATCTCCCCGGCGTCGCCCTTCGCCTGTAGCTTCCTCGAGGGAGAGGCGGTGCTGGATCCGGAGCTGGACGTCGCCCTGCAAGCGTGGAGCGGCGAGGACCCGGACCGGACGCGGAAGGTGCACGAATTCGGGATGCGCTCGTTGATCGTGGTCCCGATCTGCGCCCGCGGCGCCGTCCTGGGCGTGGCCTCGTTCGTCCGCTCCGACCATCCGGACCCGTTCGAGGAGGACGATCTGCTGCTCGCCGAGGAGCTGGTCGCACGGGCGGCGCTGAACATCGACAACGCCCGCCGCTACAGCCGTGAGCACGCCACCGCGCTGGCCCTCCAGCGCAGTCTGCTGCCGCACGCCCTGAGCGGCGGCCAGGCCGTCGAGGTGGCCTCGCGCTATCTGCCCACGGACGCGCGCAACGGGGTCGGCGGCGACTGGTTCGATGTGATCCCGCTGTCCGGCGCCAGGGTGGCGCTGGTGGTCGGCGACGTGGTCGGGCACGGCATCAACGCCGCGGCCACCATGGGGCGGTTGCGCACCGCCGTGCACACGCTCGCCGACATGGACCTGCCGCCCGAGGAACTGCTGGCCCACCTCGACGACCTGGTCATCCGGCTCACCGAGGAGGAGGCAGGACAGGAGGGCGTGGCGGCCGCGGTGATGGGCGCCACGTGTCTGTACGCGATCTACGACCCGGTCACCCGGCGGTGCACGATGGCGCGGGCGGGCCACCCGACCCCCGCGATCGTGGACCCCTCGGGCGAGGTCACCTTCCCCGCGCTGCCCGCCGGTCCCCCGCTGGGCCTGGGGTCGCTGCCGTTCGAGTCGGCGGAGCTGGAGCTGCCCGCCGGAAGCCTGATCGCCCTCTACACCGACGGGCTCATCGAGACCTGCGACCAGGACATCGACGTCGGCCTCAGCCGGCTGAGCAACGCCCTCGGCCAGGCCGTGCTGCCGCTGGAGGAGCTCTGCCGCACGGTGGTCGACACCCTGCTGACCTCCCCGCAGACCGACGACGTGGCCCTGCTGCTGGCCCGTACGCACGGTCTGGGCACCGGACATGTCGTCTCCTGGGACCTGCCCTCCGATCCGGCCGTCGTCGCCAGTGCCCGCTCCCTGGCCATGCGCCAGCTCGCCGAGTGGGAGCTGGACGAGCTGATGACGACCACGGAACTGATCGTCAGCGAGCTGGTCACCAACGCCATCCGCCACGGCACCGGCCCCATCCGGCTGCGGCTGATCCGGCACGACGTGCTGATCTGCGAGGTCACCGACACCAGCAACACCTCGCCGCGGCTGCGCCACGCCCGCACCACCGACGAGGGCGGCCGGGGGCTGTTCCTCGTCGCCCAGCTGACCCGCCGCTGGGGCACCCGCTACACCGAGGGCGGCAAGCTCATCTGGGCCGAACAAGACCTCCCCGAACGGGACCTCCCGGAACGCGACCTCCCGGATGCGGCATGAAGCACGCTCCGGCGCACCCCTGCCCTGTTCATGATCGGCTGACTCCCGCACACTGGCCTTGTGCCAACAGGAGGGGGGCATCCGAGGTGCGGAGGCCGGTCGGCGGCGAGGACCTGTGGGGGCGGCGGCTGGCCTCCCCGTGGTGGCGGGGCGCGATGGCGCTGCTGGCGGGCGCGCTGCCCGCACTGGCCTTCCCCGCGCCCTCGCTCTGGTGGTGGGCGTATGTGGCCCTGGTGCCCTGGCTGCTGCTGATGCGCTCGGCGCCCACCGGCCGCCGGGCGATGCGGGACGGCTGGCTGGGCGGCGCCGGGTTCCTGCTCGCGGTGCACCACTGGCTGATGCCGAGCCTGCATGTGTTCATCGTGCTCCTGGCGCTGCTGCTGGGGCTGTTGTGGGCGCCCTGGGGGTGGCTGACGCACCGGCTGCTGCACGGCCGCCCGGGTGCCGGGCGGGTGGCGGCGGCGCTGGTGCTGCTGCCGTCCGTCTGGCTGATGGCCGAGCTGGCCCGGTCCTGGCAGTATCTCGGCGGGCCCTGGGGGCTGCTGGGCGCCAGCCAGTGGCAGGTGGCGCCCGCGCTGCGGCTGGCCTCGGTGGGCGGGGTCTGGCTGCTCGGGTTTCTGCTGGTCCTGGTGAATGTCGCGGTGACCGTGCTGATCGCGGTGGCCCGGGCCCGTACGGTGGCGCTGGCCGGGCTCGCCGCGTGCGGCGCCACGGTGGCCGGGACATGGGCCTGGGTGCCGCAGGCCAAGGAGCCCGGGACGGCGCGGATCGCGGTGGTGCAGCCGGGGGTCATCCTCGGGCCGGGGCCGCGCTTCGAGCGCAGCGCGGAGCTGACCCGGCAGCTGGCCGGCCGCGGTGTCGACCTGGTGGTGTGGGGCGAGAGCAGCGTGGCCCAGGATCTGACCACCCATCCGCAGCTGCGCGGGCGGCTGACCGCGCTGTCCCGGACGGCCGGCGCGGATCTGCTGGTCAACGTGGACGCGCGGCGCGGCGATATGCCCGGCATCTACAAGAGCTCGGTGCTGATCGGGCCGGACGGCCCGACGGGGCAGCGCTACGACAAGATGCGGCTGGTCCCCTTCGGGGAGTACATCCCGGCCCGGCCGCTGCTGGGCTGGGCCACCTCGGTGGGCAAGGCGGCCGGTGAGGACCGCCACCGGGGCACCGAACCAGTGGTGATGAAGCTGCCGGATTCCCTGCGGATCGGGCCGCTGGTGTGCTTCGAGTCGGCGTTCCCGGACATGAGCCGGAACCTGGTGCGGGACGGGGCGCGGGTGCTCGTCGTCCAGTCCTCGACCTCGACCTTCCAGAAGAGCTGGGCGCCGGCGCAGCACGCCTCGCTGGCCGCGCTGCGCGCCGCCGAGACCTGGCGGCCGATGGTGCATGCCACGCTGACCGGGGAGAGCGCGGTGTTCGGGCCGCGCGGCGAGCCGGTGGGCCACCGGATGTCCACCGGCACCAGCGCGGCCACCGTCTACACGGTGCCGCTGGGGCAGGGCACCAGCCCGTATGTGCGGATCGGACCCTGGCCGGCGTACGGGGCGATGGCGGCGCTCGGCGTCTTCTGCGCCGTCGAGGGGGGCCGGGCGCTCAGACGGCGGACGGACCGCCGGCCGGACCAGCCGGACCAGCCGTCGGAGCGGCGGACAGACCAGCCGATTCCAGGGCGTCCCTGACGACCCGTTCGCACAGCTCATGGGTGCGCAGCGGGTCCTCGGCGCCGATCCGCCGCCCGGCGCGCACCGCGTCCAGGAAGGCGTCGGTGATCTGCTCGATCCCGCGCTGCCGCGCCACCGGCACCCAGTCGCCCCGGCGGCGCACGCTCGGCTGGCCCTTGTGGTCGATCACCTCGGCGAGGTTGAGCACCTGCCGCTTGGTGTCCTGGCCGGAGACCTCCAGGACCTCCTCGGTGGAGCCGCTCATCCGGTTCATCACGCCGAGCGCGGTGAACCCGTCCCCGGACAGCTGGAGCAGCACATGGTGTATCAGCCCGCCGCGGACCCTGGCGCGCACATCGATGTGGTCCACCGGTCCGGGCGCGAGGAAGCGCAGCGTGTCGACCACGTGGATGAAGTCGTCCAGGACCAGGGTGCGCGGGTCCTCGGCGAGGCCGACGCGGTTCTTCTGGAGCAGGATCAGATCGCGCGGATGGTCCAGGCACTGGGCGTAGCCGGGCGCGTAACGCCGGTTGAAGCCGACCATCAGGCTCACCCCGCGCTCCTCGGCGAGCCGCACGAGCCGCTCGCTGTCGGCGAGGTGGTACGCGAGCGGCTTGTCCACGTACGTGGGCACCCCGGCCTCGAGCAGCCGGGTGACGAGATCGGCGTGGGTGTCGGTCGGGGCGTGTACGAAGGCCGCGTCGAGCCCGGCCGCGAGCAGCGAGTCCAGGTCGGCGTGGCGCTGGGCTCCGGGGACGCGATAGCTGTCGGCGACCCGCTGGAGGGTGGCCGGGGTGCGGGTGTGGAGATGCGGCTCCAGGCCGGGACGGGCCATCAGCACGGGCAGATACGCCTTCTGCGCGATGTCGCCGAGCCCGACGCAGCCGACCCTCATATGTTCTCCCCGGTCTCTTCCGATCACGCCTTCCGCTGTGCCCCCGCAGGATACGTGGAGGTGGGCGGAGACCAGTCGGCGATGCCGTCGAAGGAGCGGAGGGCGAGACCGGGGGCGAGGCGACCGACGGCGGCGATCGCGGCGTCGCGCAGGGCGACGGCGGGGGCACTGGTGAGGGTGATCATGCGGGCGGTGCGCGCCGAGCGGCGCACCACGTCCATGGTGCGGGGCAGCCGGTCGCGGGTGTAGGCGGCCAGTGCGGCGGAGGGGTCGGCGATGCCGGGGGCCAGCTGGTGGGCGAGGACGACGGCGTCCTCGATGGCCTGGTTGCCGCCCTGCCCCATCGTGGGGGCCATCGCATGGGCGGCGTCGCCGAGGAGGGCGACCCGGCCCCGGTGGTAGGCGGGCAGCGGCTCGGCCATGTACCGGATGTCATGGCGCAGCACGTCCGGGGGCGCGACGGCGGCGAGGACGTCGGGGACGGGCCGGTGCCAGTCGCCGTAGAGCCGCAGCAGTGCGGACCGCTCGTCGTCCGGGGCCCGGCCGCCGGGCGGGGCGACGGCCGCCGCGTAGGCGTAGACCCGGCCGTCCTTGAGCGGCTGGGTGCCCCAGATCCGGCCCCTCCCCCAGGTCTCGTGCGGCTCGAACGGCCGGTCGGGGGCGGGGATGACGACACGCCAGGTGGTGAATCCGGCGTAGCGGGGCCCGGGGTGGTCCGGGAAGAGCGCGCGGCGGACGGCCGAGTCGATGCCGTCGGCGCCGATGACGAGGTCCGCCTCGTGGTCGCCGTCCTCGGTGGTGACCCGGGCCGGGCGGTCGGCGGCGCCGGGGTCGGCCAGCCGGGCGGCGGTCCCGGTGCGGACCGCGCCCTGGGGCAGCCGGGAGACGAGCAGATCGACGAGGGTGGCCCGGTGGAGGAGGACCAGCGGGCCGCCGAAGCGCTCGGCCATGGTGGCGCTGTCCATCCGGGAGAGCCAGCGGCCGCCGGGGGTGCGCAGTCCGCCGCCGCCCTGCCAGGCGGCGAGCGCGCGCACGTCGTCGCCGAGATCGATGGCGTCCAGGGCGCGCTGGGAGTTGGCGGCGAGGGAGATTCCGGCGCCGACCGGCTCGAGGCGGGCGGCCCGCTCCAGGACGGTGATGGACCAGCCGCGGCGGTGCAGGGCCGCGGCGGCGGTGAGCCCGCCGACTCCGGCACCGATGACGACGGCACGGGGCTGCTGCATGACTCCTCCAGACCAACTACAGGTGTAGTACTCACTTACGTTACTACACCCGTAGTACGCGTGACGGATGGGCTTAGGTTGGCCCCATGACCGCTGATCGAACCGCCGCTTCCGCTTCCGGCGCCGCCCCGTCCGCCTCCGCGTCCGGCGCGTCCCGCGCCGAGCTGATCGCCGATACCGCGCTGACGCTGCTGGCCGAGCGCGGGATGCGGGGGCTGACGCACCGCGCGGTGGACGAGGCGGCCGGGCTGCCGCTCGGCTCGACCTCCAACCACGCCCGGACCCGCGCCGCCCTGCTCAAGGCCGCGGTCCGGCGGCTGGCCCAGCGGGAGGCGGAGGTGCTGGCGCCCGACGAGATGCCGGGCCCCGCCGGCGCGGCGCCGAAGGGAACCGATCCGGTCGCGGGGCCGGCCGACGCGCTCGCGCTGGCCCTGCACCGCTCACTCACCACCCAGCGCGATCTGCTGATCGCCCGCTACGAGCTCGCGCTGGAGGCGACCCGCCGCCCTGAGCTGCGGGAGTTCTACGACGCCACGGGGCGCGGCTTCCGGGAGCCACTCGAGGCGATGATGACGGCGCTGGGCTCCACCGAGCCCCGGCGGCACGCGCGGTCACTGGTCGCCTGGTGCGAGGGGCTGATGTTCAGCTGCGCCGCGGGCGCCGACCACGACGCCGTACCCGACCGCGCGGCGCTGCGCACCGGGTTCGAGGAGCTGCTGCGCGGGATGCTGGACGAATAACGCGTGGCGGTCATGAGGGCGGCGCCTCATCATGACCGCCATGACGATCACAGAACGCCCCGACCCGCCCCGGACCGCCGATGAACGCACCAGCCTGGAGGGGTGGCTGGACTTCCACCGCGCGACCCTCGCCCTCAAGTGCGAGGGCCTGGACGACAAGCAGCTGCGCGAGGCGTCGGCGCCGCCGTCCGGGCTGACCCTGCTCGGCCTGGTACGGCATATGGCCGAGGTCGAGCGGAGCTGGTTCCGGCGGGTGCTCGACCGGCAGGACATAGCGCCGATCTGGTACAGCGAGGAGGACCCGGACGGGGAGTTCCACCTCACCGACGAGGACACCTCGGAGACCGCCTTCGCCATCTGGCGGGAGGAGATCGCCAAGGCCAAGGAGGCCGCCGCGGGCCGCTCCCTGGACGATGTGGCCAGCCGTCCCGGCCGCGGGGACTACAACCTGCGCTGGATCTACCTGCACATGATCGAGGAGTACGCCCGCCACAACGGCCACGCCGACCTCATCCGCGAGCGGATCGACGGCGTCACCGGCGACTGAGCGCTCCACGGGAAGTGCCGCGAGGTGCGGTCGTTCATCCGCGGCTTCGCCGTGGCCGGTCGCGCCCCGCGGCGGAGCCGCATACCGATACCGCCCCGCGCCCCTTCGGGGCGCACCCGAACCGCACCGGACGTCAGCGAGGCCGCTTAGTGACGCCGCGTCAGATGGGGCCGCGGGGCCGATGCCCCGCGGCCCTCGCGTGTACCCGCGAGGGCGCCGGGCAGGCGCGGTGACGCGACGGAGCCATGCGCGCCGGGACGACGGTGCGCCGAGGGACGCGGGGGATGACCATCGGAGCCCTCCTTGGCGGCGGCGCGTGCCGCTGAGAACCAGCCATCGCGAGGCAGCTCAGGGCACGCAGTTCCGGATGTGAACAGAAACCATCCGAGCACGTACGAACTCTCGGCGCAAGGCTTCATGCCAGCCACGATCATCTTTCGTTCATCTTCGTGAAGCCGGGAAAGACGGCCGACACCTAGGGAAAATGCGAGGTCAGCGGGGGTGCCCTGCCCGTCGCGACCACCCCGGGAGGCGGACTGATCACAAAATAGTTCGGCCGTACCCCTTGCCAAACCCAGATCGTACGCGTTCGGATTAATTCGTCGGCGGCGCCCGTGAGACCCGCGTCTCCCCATGAAGCCACCTGGCCGCATGGCTGGATCCATACCCTCTACGCCTGCCCGGACCATGCGATCGCCGTCTGCCACCTTCCCCTCCCCCAGGAGCGAGACATGCTCGACCTCACCTCCGTTGACCTGCTCGAGGCGTTCACCCAGGAGCTGAAGCTGTGCAAGCTCAAGCCCGATGAGCACGTCGTCGTCCTGTCCGAGCCCACCAGCCGCGGCGACTACGTGGCGGCCGCCTTCGGCGCCGCCAAGGCCTGCGGCGCGCACGTCATCGCCGCCACGGTCCCCGGCGGCAACCCGTCGCCTTCGGACAGCACCCGCACCGGTGCCGGACCCGGCCTGAGCGCGGTGCTCGGCGACACCGCCGCGCAGAACCTGCTCAAGGCCGCCGACCTCGTCGTGGACCTCACGCGGGAGGGCTTCATCCACGCCCCGCTCCAGCAGGAGATCATGCGGACGGGCACCCGCATCCTCTTCGTGTGCGACGCCCCCGACGTACTCATCCGCAATCTCCCCAAGCCGGAGGACAAGGCGGAGGTGCTCAAGGGCGTCAACCTGCTGAAGAGCGCGTCCGTCATGCGGGTGACCTCCGAGGCCGGCACCGACCTGACCGTCGAACTGCCGGGCTCCAAGCCGGAGTTCCAGGTGGGCTTCGCCGACGACCCGGGCCGCTGGGACCACTGGCCGAGCACCATGGTCCTGTGCTGGCCGCGGTTCTCCGAGGGCCGGATCGTGCTCTCCGAGGGCGACATCCTGCTGCCGTTCAAGGAGTACGTACGCCAGCCGGTCACTCTGGAGATCGCGGGCGGGAACATCGAGAAGGTGTCCGGTGGCGCCGAGGCCCATTTGCTGAACACCTTCTTCGACGACGCGAACGACGAATGGGGGCGCAGCCTGTCCCATATGGGCTGGGGTCTGATGCGCACCGCCGACTGGTTCGCCACCGCCCTGTACGGCAAGGAAGAGCTAATGGGCATGGACGCGCGGGCGTTCGCCGGAAACTTCCTGTGGTCCACCGGACCCCACCCCGTACTCGAGCGCGAATCGTATGCGCACGTCGACATCGCCATGCGCGGCTGCACCGTCTCCGTCGACGACCAGGAGGTCGTCACCGCGGGCCGGCTCGTCGACTTCTGATCCCGCCGCCGCACCCGCATCTGGAGAGAACATGGCATCCACCCAATCCCTCGACGTCGTCATCGTCGGCGGCGGGCTCGGCGGAATGACCGCCGCGCTGTCGCTGCGGCAGCGCGGCCATCAGGTGACCGTACTGGAGCAGGCACCGCAGTTCGGCGAGATCGGCGCGGGCATCCAGACAGCGCCCAACGCCAGCCGGGTCCTGCTCGGGCTGGGGCTGCGCAGGCAACTGGAGGCCATCCGCACCGAGCCCCTGGACCAGGTGCGGCGCCGGTGGAAGGACGGCAGCATCATCGGCCTGACCCAGCTCGGTGACTACGTCAAGCAGCACTACAACGCGCCGTACTGGCACTACCACCGGGCCGATCTGCACGGTGTCCTCACCGATGCCTGCGTCGACCCGGCCGGCCCCGGCCCGGTGGTCGCGCTGCACACCTCGAGCCGGGTCGGCGAACTGGACCGGAGCGACCCCCGCCGCCCCGCGGCCGTGACCGAGGACGGCCGGCGCTTCGAAGCCGATGTGCTGATCGGCGCCGACGGCATCCGTTCCCGGGTCCGCGACCTCATGGGCCTCCCCGACACCCTGCTGTTCTCCGGCGAGATGGCCTTCCGGGTCCTCATCCCCGGCGACCTCATCGCCGCCGACCCGGCCACGCGCTTCTTGATGGACCGCTTCCAGAGCACCATCTGGTACGGCCCCGACCGGCACCTGGTGCACTACATGATCCGCGGCGGCGAGTACCTCAACGTCGTCGGCTGCGTCCCGTGCACGGACGAGGTCGCCGAGAAATGGACCGGCTCGGCCACCGCGGAAGACCTGGTGAACGCCTACCAGGGCTGGGACGACCGGGCGGCGGCGATGCTGTCCAAGGCCAAGGAGGACGTGCTCTCCTTCGCCCTCTACCACCGCCGGCGCGACCCGGTCTGGATGGACGGCCGGGTGGCCCTCCTGGGCGACGCCTGCCACGCCATGCTGCCCTACCAGGCCCAGGGTGCCTCCCAGGCCATGGAGGACGCCGCCGTACTGGCCGAGGAACTGGGCCGGATAACCGCCGACGGCGTCGAGGGCGCGCTGCGGCGCTATGTGGACCGGCGAGCCAAGCACGCCGGCATGGTCCAGGACGCCTCACTACAGAACAAGACCTTCTACCACTACCCCGACGGCCCCCAGCAGGAGGCCAGGGACGCCCTGCTGCGGCGCGGCTTCGACGGCGAATCCGACGTCTCCTACCACTGGTTGTGGAGCGGCAGCCCCCTCGAGGACCCGGACCTGGGCGCCTTCGACTACCGCTTCGCCCGCTGACCGGCCCCTCCCCGCCCCTCCCCTCCCCCTCCGCTCATCCCTCGACCCCTCCGGGGCCACTTCCCGCTCATCCACCTCGGTGTCGCCCCGCGCGGGCACATCCCCGAACACCCCGTGGAGCGACAGTGAAAACAGGCGACCACATCGTCCAGGACCTCCCATGGAGATGGGGAGTCCAGGGCAGGATCTTCATCATCGGCGGCCTCGGCTACCTCTTCGACGCCTATGACATCGCCCTCAACGGCTTTCTGATGCCGCTGTTGGGCGACCACTTCCACCTCTCACTCTCCCAGCGAGGTCTGGTGGCCACCGCCAATCTGGTCGGCATGGCCGTGGGCGCGGTGGCCTGGGGCGCGATCGCCGACCGCATCGGACGCAAGAAGGCCTTCAGCGTCACCCTGCTGATCTTCGCGCTGTTCTCGGTCGCCGGTGCCCTGGCCCCGAACTACGGGATCTTCCTCGCCCTGCGCTTCATCGCGGGTGTCGGACTGGGCGGCTGTATTCCCGTCGACTACGCCCTGGTGGCGGAGTTCTCCCCGACGAAGTACCGCGGACGCGTACTGACCGCGCTGGACGCCTGGTGGCCGATCGGCGTGACCCTGTGCGGTCTCGTCTCGACGGCCATGCTCTCCCTCGAAGGCAACTGGCGGTGGATGCTCTGCGTGATGAGCGTTCCGGCGCTGCTGCTGTTCTGGGTGCGAAGGGGTGTGCCGGAGTCGCCGGTCTACCTCAGCAGGAAGGGCAGGGAGGTCGAGGCGCGGGCCGTCATCGACGATCTGGTCGCCCGCACGGGTGCGCCTGCCGAGCCGTACGTCATACCCGCCCCGGTGCACGAGTCCGGGGGGAACGGTCCCCGCGCCGCGCTCGAACAGCTGCGCGCGGTCTGGAAGTTCAGCCCGCGTATCACCTCCGCCGCCTGGCTGCTGTTCGCCACCGTCATGCTGGTGTACTACGCGGCCCTGAGCTGGCTGCCGTCCATTCTCAAGGAGGAGGGCCTCGGCGACACGGCCGCCTTCATGAGCACCACGCTGATGAGCGCGGTCGGCATCGTCGGCGTCCTGACCTCCACGGTGCTGGTGGACGCGGTCGGCCGGAAGTGGCTCATAGGGGTCTCGGCCCCGGTCGCCTCGCTCGCACTGGTGGTGTTCGCGCTGGTGATGCGCATGCCGACGGGTTCCGTCGTGGCCATCGGCGTCTTCGGCTTCCTGATGCAGCTGACCATCCCCGCCATGTACGCCTACGTCTCCGAGCTGTACCCGACAACGCTGCGGGCCAGCGGCTTCGGCTGGGCGTCCTCGTTCAGCCGCGTGCTCACCGGCTTCGCCCCGATGCTGTTCGGCTCGGTGATGTGGCCGCTGCTGGGGTTGCCGATGACGTTCGGGGTACTGGCCGTGGCCGTCCTGGGGGCCGTCGTCTGGACGGCGTTCGCGGCGCCCGAGACCAAGGGACGCGACCTCGACGAGGACGATCCGACCGCGGTGCCCGCCCAGGCGTCCCCGGAGCCGGCCGTCGGTCAGCCGGTGCGCTGAAGCGCAGGCCGCCCCGACCGGACTGTCCGGGGCGGCCTTCGAAAACGACAGGAGAAACATGAAGCCCGCTCCCTTCCAGTACCACCGGGCGCGCGATGTCGAGGGCGCCACGGCACTCCTGGCCGAACTGTCCGACGAGGCCAAGGTCATCGCCGGCGGCCAGAGCCTGGTCGCGATGATGAACTTCCGGCTGGCCCGCCCGGGGCATCTGGTCGACATCGCCGGCCTGCGCGAACTCGACCATCTCGGAGTCGGGGCCGACGGCGGGCTGCACATTGGGGCGCTCACCACCCATCACACGGTGGAGACCGCGTCCGCGGACCGGCTCGGGGCGGGTTTCGAGGTCATCCGCGAGGCCATGCGGTGGATCGGCCATCTGCCGATCCGGACCCGCGGCACCGTGGGCGGCAGTATCGCGCACGCCGATTCGACCGCCGAGTGGTGTCTGCTGGCCGTACTGCTCGACGCCGAGTTCGTCGCCCACGGCCCGCGCGGGCGGCGGCGCATCCCGGCCGGTGAGTTCTTCTTCGGTTACTACACCACCGCCCTGGAGCCCGACGAGATCCTCGTGGAGATCGTCTTCCCCAGCCCCGCGCCGCACGCGGCGCTCACCGAGTTCGCCGAGCGTCGCGGGGACTTCGCCATCGTCTCCGCCGCGGTCGATCTGGCCACCGAGGGCGAGGACGTCCTCGGCGGCCGGGTGGCGCTGGGCGGTGTCGCCGCGATGCCGGTACGGGTGCCCGAGGCGGAGGCCGTGCTGGCGGCCGGCGGCTCGTTCCGGGACTGCGCGGAGGCGGCGGCCTCCGCCGTGGATCCACCGAGTGACGCAAACGGCACCGGCGACTACCGCAAGCACCTCATCCGCAATCTGATCGAGCGAGCCTGTGAGGAGGCGATGTCACGATGACCTCCGCCAAGGACGACCGGCTGGTCGGCAGGTCGGTGGCGCGCCGCGAGGACCCCCGGCTGCTGTCCGGACGTGGCCGTTTCGTCGACGACATCGAGCTGCCCGGCATGCTGCACGCGCAGTTCGTCCGCAGCACGGTCGCCCATGGGACGATCACCGAGATCGATCTGACCCGGGTGCGTCAGGTCCCGGGCGTCGTCGCCGCGTTCACCGCAGCCGACCTGGAGCTGGGCGATATCACCGCGCAACTCGGCCGCCCGCTCTCGGAGTTCGTGCCGACCGCCATGCCCGTCCTCGCCCGCGACCGGGTCCGGTACGTCGGCGAGCCCGTCGCCGTGGTCGTCGCCCGCGACCCCTACCTCGCCGAGGACGGCCTGGAGGCCGCCAAGGTGACGTACGCGCCCCTGCCGCCCATCACCTGTGAGGAACAGGCCCTCGCCCCCGACGCTCCGCGGGTGCACGCGGAGGCCGCCGGGAACACCCTGGTCGACGTCGGCCTGTTCGCCACCGAGGGCATCGACGAGATCTTCGACCAGGCTCCCTGCGTGGTCCACGTCGATGTGCGAACCGGCCGCCAGAACGCCCTGCCGCTGGAGACGCGTGGCGCGGTGGCGCAGTGGGACGCCCGGGAGGAGCAGCTCGTCCTGCACGCCTGCACCCAGACCCCGCACCAGGTGCGGACCGTGGCCTCCCGCTGCCTGCGGCTGGACGAGCGCGCGGTGCGCGTGATCGTCCCGGACATGGGTGGCGGCTTCGGCCTCAAGTGCGTGGTCGGCCGCGAGGAGATCGCCGCCGCGGCGGCCGCACTGCGGCTCGGCCGGCCCGTCAAGTGGATCGAGGACCGCAAGGACGCCCTGTCCGCCTCGTTCCTCGCCCGGGAACAGCACTACACCGCACGCGCCGCCTTCGACGCCGACGGCCGGATCCTCGGTCTCGACGCGGACGTGGTGTGCGACATGGGTGCCTACTCCTGCTATCCGTTCACCGCCGGTATCGAGCCGCTGATGGCCTCCGCCGAGATGCCCGGCGTCTACAAGGTCCCGGCCTACCGGGTGCGCGGCCGGGCGATCACCACCAACAAGGCGCCCACCGCCCCCTACCGGGGTGTGAGCCGCCCGCAGTACGTCATGGCCATGGAGCGGCTCATGGAGCGCGCCGCCCGCGAACTGCGCCTGGACCCGGTGGAGATCCGGCGCCGCAACGTCATCACCGACTTCCCGTACACCGGCGTCAACAACATCACCTACGACCCCGGCTCCTATCTGGAATCGCTCGACCTGTGCGAGCGGGCCCTGCGCGAGGCGGGCTGGTACGACCGGCAGGCGGCGGCCACGGCCGAGGGGAGGCACATCGGGATCGGCTACAGCTGCTTCAGCGAGCGCACCGGCTACGGCTCCGCCGCCTTCGCCCAGCGCAAGATGGAGGTCGTGCCCGGGTTCGACCTCGCCGAGGTCCGCATGGACACCAGCGGCGCGGTCACCGCCACCACCGGCACCATCAGCCACGGGCAGAGCCATGAGACGACCATGGCGCAGATCGTCGCCGACACGCTCCACCTCGACATCGCCAAGGTCAAACTCCACCAGGGCGACACCGACCGCATCACCTACGGCTGGGGCACCTTCGCCAGCCGCTCGATCGCGGTCGGCGGCAGTGCCGTACGACTGGCGGCGGCCAAGCTCGGCGACAAGCTCCGCGCCATCGCCGCCGCCGAGTGGGGCATCCCCCCGGAGGACACCGAACTGGACCGGGGCCGGGTCCGCCGGCGTGACGACCCGGATGTCGCACTCAGCTACGAGCGCCTGGCCGACACCGCCTATCTCACATCGCATCTGCTGCCCAAGGACATCGACCCGGGCCTCACCGCCACCGCCGTCTTCGACGTCCACAACGACGGCACCTTCTCCAATGCCACCCACGGGGTGGTGGTGGAACTGCACGAGGGCACCGGGCAGGTGGAAATCCTCGCCTACTTCTGCGTCGAGGACTGCGGTGTCGCCGTCAATCCGCAGGTGGTGGAGGGGCAGTGCCGGGGCGGCATCGCCCAGGGCATCTCGGGGGCGCTCTTCGAGCAGATCACCTACGACGCCCAGGGCGAGCCGTCGGCCACCAGCTTCATGGACTACAAGGTGCCCACCGCCCAGGAGATCCCGGAGGTGGTGATCCACCATCTGGAGACCCCGTGCGCCTTCACCGCGACGGGCGCCAAGGGCGCCGGCGAGGGCGGCACCATCGGGGCCCCCGCCGCCGTACTCAACGCCGTCAACGACGCGCTGCGGCCCACCGGCGTCGAGCTGGACAACACGCCCATCACACCGGAGACGGTCCACCGTGCACTGACCCCCCGCACCCCGGAGCAGACACCATGAACGACACCACCGGCCTGGGCGACGACGTCCAGCTCATCACGCTCGACGTCAACGGCACGTCCTACGAGGTGATCACGGCACCGCGCCGCACCCTGGTGGATGTGCTCCGCCACGATCTGCGGCTGACCGGCACCCACGTCGGCTGCGAGCACGGGATCTGCGGAGCCTGCACCGTGCTCGTCGACGGGCTCCCGGTCCGGGCCTGTCTGATGTTCGCCGCCCAGGCGGAGGGTGCGCGGATCACCACCGTCGAATCCCTCGCCGACCCCGGCACCGGCGAGCTCAGCGATCTCCAGCGGGCCTTCACCGCCCACCACGGCCTACAGTGCGGCTTCTGCACCCCCGGCTTCCTGATGCTGGCCCAGGGCTTCCTCGCGGAGCGGCCGGAGGCGACCAAGGAGGACATCCGGGAGGTCGTCGCCGCGAACCTGTGCCGGTGCACCGGCTACCAGACCATCGTCGAGGCGATCGACGCCTGCGCGACCGCCCGGCGCTCCCAGCGGGCCATGGGCGCCGAGGAGGAATCATGCAACTGATCAACACCGTCTCCGTCCAGGCCGCGCCCGACGCGGTGTTCGCGCTGCTCGAAGACGTCCAAAGAGTGGCGTCCTGTATGCCCGGCGCCGCTCTCGAAGGCCGTGACGGCGATGCCTGGCGCGGCACGGTCAAGATCAAGGTGGGCCCGATCACGGCCGCCTACGCCGGCACCGTGCGCTTCCTGGAGGTCGACGCGGAAAAGCGGAGGCTGCGTGTCCACGCCAGCGGCGCCGACACCCACGGCAGCGGCGACGCCGAGGCCGAGGTCTCCCTGGAGGTCGTCCCGGCCGAGGGCGGCGCCCAGCTGAACCTCTCCACCGACCTGGTGATCCGGGGCAAGATCGCCCAGTTCGGCAAGGGAGCCATCGGGGCGGTGTCCGACAGGATCCTCCAGCAGTTCGCCCAGAACCTCGGCGGCCTGCTCCTGCGGCAGGACGGCGCGGAGGCGTCCCCCGTCTCCGGCGCGGTGCCCGCCGCGTCCGCTCCCGCGGCCGGCACACCCGCCGAAGCGCCCGGTGAGCTCAACGGAATGGTGCTGATCGCGGGCCCGCTGCTGAAGAAGTACGGCCCGGTCGCGGGCGCGTTCCTGCTCGGGTTCGTGCCGGGCTGGCTGCTGGGGAGGCGCCGATGAGCGGCGGACTGTACGGCGTCACCACCAACCGCACCTACCGGCGGGCCGGCTTCGGCGCCGAAGTGCGGCGCGGCAGCCGTCCGGCGATCGTCGTGGTGGACCTGACCCGGGGTTTCACCGAGGACTCGTACCCCTCGGGTGCCGACCTCTCCGAGGTCGTGGCCGCCACCACGCGCCTGATCGAGGCGGCCCGGCCGGTGGAGGTGCCAGTGATCTTCACCGCGATCGCATACACCGAGGCCGAGGCGTCCGGTGACGCGGTCGCCTGGCTGCGCAAGGCCCCCGGTCTGCGCGCCCTGGTCGAGGGCAGTGATGCCGTGGCCATCGACCCGCGGCTGCCCATGCGGCCGGGACACGATCAACTGGTGGTGAAGAAGGGGGCCTCGGCCTTCTTCGGCACGAGTCTCGCCGCCACCCTGACCGGTCTCGGCCGCGACACCGTCGTGGTGTGCGGCGCCACCACGAGCGGCTGTGTGCGGGCCACCGTGGTCGACGCCGTCCAGTCGGGCTTCCCGGTGCTGGTGCCCCGTGCCTGCGTGGGCGACCGGGCCGAGGGCCCGGCGGAGGCGGCGCTCTTCGACATCCAGGCCAAGTACGGCGACGTCGTCACCCTCGAGGACGCCGTCGGCTACATCGGCTCCGTTCCCGCCCCGGCGGCTCCTGACGCGGCCCGGCGTTCCCACCGACGAGGAGACAGCACATGACACGGCGTTCGGTCCAGCAGAGCGCGCTCGCCGATCTGGCCGATGTGCCGGCCACGAGCCGGTGGGCGCGCTCCGGAGAGGTACGGCTGCACGCCCTCGACTACGGCGGCGACCTGCCGCCGCTGGTCGTCCTGCCCGGTATCACCAGTCCCGCGGTCACCATGGACTTCGTGGCACGCGAACTGACCGACCTGGTCAGGCCGGTGGTGCTGGACGTACGCGGCCGGGGACTTTCGGACGAGGGCGACGGCTACGGGCTGGCGGAGTACGCCGAGGACACCGAAGCCCTCATCACCCAGCTCGGCCTCGACCGTCCGCTGCTCCTCGGCCACTCGATGGGCGCGCGGATCGCGGCGGCCGTCGCGGTGCGCGCCAAGGTGCCCCTGCGCGGCACCGTGCTGGCCGATCCGCCGCTGAGCGGCCCGGATCGCGGCCCCTACCCCACCACCCGGGAGGTGTTCCTGCGGCAACTCTCCGAAGCCAGGCGCGGTACGGACGCCGACGAGGTGGCCGCCTCCTGGCCCACCTGGCCGCGGCGCGAACAGGAACTGCGGGCCCGCTGGCTGTCCAGTTGCGCCGAGGAGGCCATCGTGGCCACGCACCACGGCTTCGAGTACGAGGACTTCTTCGACTGGTGGCCCCGGGTGCCCGGACCGGCCCACCTGCTCTACGGGGCCGACAGCCCCGTCGTGACGGCGGAAGGAGCGCGGGAGGCCGCCGAGAGCAATCCGACCGCACCGCTGCACAAGATCCCCGGCGCCGGCCACATGATCTTCTGGGACGCCCCGGCGATCGCCACCGCGGCGCTCCGCGACGCGCTCCGGACCGTTCTCTCCCCGGCCGCCTGACCGGTGCCCGCCGCCCCCTTTCGGAGGACCAACCCCATGGCAGACCATCACATCGGGCTGATCGTGCCCAGCTCCAACCTGACGATGGAGACCGAACTCCCCCGGATGCTCGACGCGCGGGCGTCCATCGCGCCCGACGACCGCTTCGTCTTCCACACCAGCCGGATGCGGATGAAGCACGTCACCCCCGACGAGCTGCGCAATATGAACGCGCAGACCGAGCGGGCCGCCCTCGAACTGGCCGACGCGCGGCCCGACGTCGTCGCCACCGCCTGCCTGGTCGCCATCATGGCGCAGGGGCCGGGCCACCACTGTGTGGCGGAGGCCGACATCACCTCCGCACTGCGGTCCGAGGGCTCCCTGGCGCCCGTGGTCTCCAGCGCCGGCGCCCTGCTCAGCGGCGTCGAGGCGCTCGGCGCCCGCCGAGTCGCGATCATCACGCCGTATATGAAGGAGCTCACCGCCAAGGTGGCCGACTACATCGAGGACGCCGGGATCGAGGTCGTCGACGCGCTCAGCCTCGAAGTTCCGGACAACCTGGCGGTGGCCCGTCTGGACCCCGCCGATCTACGTGACCACTGGCGCCGCCTGAACCTGGGCAGGGCCGACGCGCTGGTGCTGTCGGCCTGTGTGCAGATGCCGTCGCTGGCGTCGATCCAGCCCGTCGAGGACGAGGCGGGGCTGCCCGTACTGTCGGCGGCCACCTCCACCGCGTTCCGCATTCTGACGGAGCTCGGGCTGCCGCCCGTCGTGCCCGGCGCCGGGAGCCTGCTCGGCGGCCGGGTCTCCGGCCCTGCCGGGAGCGGCGCCGGCGTCCGCCCCCGATGTCCCTCGGCGTCAACCGTGCGTGCTTAAGTAGGTTCTATGACCGATCCCACCCCGCCCGCCCCAACCGGGCCGGAGGCCCCCACTGCCCTGACGGCCGCGCCCGGCTATCAGGTCCGCCGTCTCTACCAGGCGTATCTCGCCGTGTGGGCACGGGAGGTGGACCCAGTCCTCACCGGCCCCCAGTTCGCGGTGTTGCAGACAGTGGAGGCCCATCCCGGCCAGGACCAGCGTTCCATGGCTGCCGCCGTCGCCCTGGACACCTCCACCATGGCCGATGTGGCTCGCCGGCTGGAGAACCGTGGGCTGCTCGCCCGGAAAACCGCGGCCGCCGACGGCCGTCGCAAACTGCTCTACCTGACCGACGCGGGCAAAGAGGCCCTTCAGGAGGCGAACCACCGGGCGCGCAGGCTCGACAAGATCCTCCTGGAGTCCTTCGACGAGGCGGAACGCGAACGGTTCGTCGTCAAGCTGAAGGAGCTCGCCGACCGCTGGGAGGAGCTGGGGGAGGCGGCATAGCCGGACCTTCAGTCCTCGACGGCGCCTTCCGCTGACCTTCAGTCCTCGACGGCGCCCTCCAGGACCAGGGTCAGCCGCAGGATGGCCGCCCGCACCCCGTCGCCGTATGGATCCTCGCCGAGCGCGCCGGCGGCCTCGCGCGCCAGCGCCAGCTGGCCCCGGGCCGCCTCCTCCTGGCCCAGCCTCAGATGGCCCGCGGCCACGTTGAGGTGGAGGGAGGGCAGGAACGCCCGTGGCGCCAGGGCCCCGGTGAGTCCGTCCGCGGCGGCGAGCGCCCGCAGGTCCCAGATCAGCTCGTCGAGCGGATCGTCCTGGGTGTCGGCCAGATAGTGGGCGAGGGCGCACCGGTGGAAGGGGGCGCCGTCCCGTTCGATCTCCCGCCACAGCGCGGCGAGGCGATTGCGCGCCTCCTCCCGGTCGCCGCCCCGGTGCAGCATGACCGCCTGCCCGATCCGGGTCAGTACGGCATCGCCCTCCGGCGCCTGGTGCCGCGCTTCCGCCATCGCCGCCTCCCGTCTTTCGGACGACGCTAGCCGTTCCCGCCCGCGCCGCTCGGCGTGTCGTGGCGCGGCGGGACCTCAAGGAGTGTCGTCCGGCGCGCCGTAGCGGTGGGCCAGTTCGGCGACGGCGCGGGCGACGGCCGACCGCAGCTCGGGCGGGCCCAGCACCTCGGCGTCGGTGCCCAGCCGCAGCATGTCGTGGACCGCGACCGGCAGCGACTCCACGGGGAGGACGACACGCCGTCGCCCGTCGTCCTCGGGCGGGCCCGCCGCGGCCACCGCCTCCGCGCCCACCGCCCCGAACTGCATCGGGAGCAGCTTCACCCCGCGCTCGGAGAGCAGGAGCTCGGCCTGGCCCTGGAAGCGCATGGCCTCCAGCCGGCGGGACGACTCCGCCCAGGAGGCGGCGAGGTCGAATCCGGCGGGCCGCTCGAAGACCTCCGCCAGCACCTCGGCGTCGAGGATCCGCGACACCCGGTAGCTGCGCACGGAGTCCTCGACCCGCGCCACCAGGTACCAGATGCCGCCCTTGAGGACGAGGCCCAGCGGGCACAGCTCGCGTCGTACCTCGCCGCGCCAGCGGCGGTAGTGCACCCGCAGGACGCGCCGCTCCCATACCGCCTCGGCGGCCGCCGCCAGATGGGGCACCGGCTCGGCGTCCCGGAACCAGCCCGGCGCGTCGAGGTGGAAGCGCTCCTGTATCCGCCGGGACCGCTCCCCCAGCGCGGCCGGGAGCGCCGCCCGCAGCTTGAGCTGGGCCGTGGTGAGGTCGGCGCCCAGGCCAAGCTCGGCGGCCGGGCCGGGCATCCCGGCGAGGAAGAGCGAGTCGGCTTCGTCGCCGGTGAGCCCGGTCAGCCGGGTGCGGTAGCCGTCGAGCAGCCGAAAGCCCCCGGCCGGGCCCCGGTCGGCGTAGACCGGCACCCCGGACGCGCTCAGCGCCTCCACATCGCGGTAGACGGTGCGCACCGAGACCTCCAGCTCGGCGGCGAGCTCGGGCGCGGTCATCCGGCCCCGGTTCTGGAGCAGCAGGAGGAGTGAGAGAAGGCGGTCGGCGCGCATGCGGCCCATTGTGGCCGCCGTACCTGACAGAAGATGTCAGGTACGGCGGCCAGAGTGACGTTCACAGCCGATCCCGGCCCCGGAAAGGACCCACCACCATGACCACGCACACCACCGGCCACTTCACCTACGCCGACTGGCAGGAGACGGCCCTCGAGGAGACCGAGGGCGGCGCCAAGCTGGCGCGGGCCGTGGTCACGAACGCCTTCTCGGGCGGTATCGAGGCACCGCGGACCAGCTGCCAGTACGCCATCACCTATCTGCCCGACAAGACCGGCGTCTGCTGCGGCTACGAGCTGCTGACCGGCACCCTCGACGGGCGCGCGGGCAGCTTCGTCGTGGTGCAGCACGCCAGCTGGGGCGAGGACGCCACCGTCCACTGCGCCTTCGAGGTGGTGCCCGGATCCGGCACCGGCGAGCTGACCGGGCTCACCGGATCGGGCACCTTCTCCGCCGTCCAGGGGGAGTCCGAGATCCCCTACAGCTTCGACTACGCGCTCTAGCCCCGGTCAGGCGCCGAGATCCGGGATCCGCCAGTCGATCGGGGCGTGCCCCTGGGCCTTGACCGCCTCGTCGATCTGGCTGAAGGGGCGCGACCCGAAGAACTTCTTCGCCGACAGCGGGGACGGGTGCGCCCCCTTCACCACCGCGTGCCGCGACGCGTCGATCAGCGGCAGCTTCTTCTGGGCGTAGTTCCCCCAGAGGACGAAGACGGCCGGATCGGGGCGCGCGGCCACCGCGCGGATCACCGCGTCGGTGAACTTCTCCCATCCCTTGCTCTTGTGGGAGTTGGCCTCGCCGCCCCGGACCGTCAGCACCGCGTTGAGCAGCAGCACGCCCTGCTGCGCCCAGGGCATCAGATAGCCGTTGTCGGGCACCGGGTGGCCGAGCTCCTCCTTCATCTCCTTGAAGATGTTCCGCAGCGACGGCGGGGTTTTGACGCCCGGCCGCACCGAGAAGCACAGTCCGTGGCCCTGGCCCTCGCCGTGGTACGGGTCCTGCCCGAGGACGAGCACCTTCACCTGGTCGAACGGCGTGGCCTCCAGGGCGGCGAACACCTCCTCGCGCGGCGGGTACACCGGCCCCTTGGCCCGCTCCTCCTCGACGAACTCGGTGAGCTCCTTGAAATAGGGCTTCTCCAGCTCCTCGCCGAGGACCCCGCGCCAGGACTCGGGCAGCACATCGGGCACGTCTTCAACCTCCGGTCGGTGTTTCCGTCCTACGGGCACAGAACCTACCGGCGGCCACTGACAACGCCTCACACCCGCCCGGGCCACTTCAGCGGCACGGGGCCGGACCAGGGGCGGCGCGGGCCCGGACCGGGCACCGGTCAGCCGAGCCCGGCGCCCAGGAGGATGCCGCCGTCCACCACGAGCGTCTGGCCGGTGACCCACGCCGACTGGTCGGAGGTGAGGAACGCGGCCGCGCCCCCGATGTCCTCCGGCACGCCGAGCCGCTTCAGCGGATAGGCCGCGGCGGCCTCCTCCTCCCGCCCCTCGTACAAGGCGGTGGCGAACTTGGTCTTCACCACCGCCGGGGAGATGGCGTTGACCCGCACCCGCGGGGCGAACTCCTGGGCGAGCTGCACCGTGAGGTTGATCATGGCGGCCTTGCTGACGCCGTACGCCGCGATGAACGGCGAGGACGACATCCCGGCGAGCGAGGCGATGTTGACGATCGTGCCGCCGTTCTCCTGCTGCCAGGCCTTCCAGGTCCGCTGGGCGAAGCCCAGCGCCGAGACGACATTGGTCTCGAAGACCTTACGGATCACATCGAGGTCGAGATCGGCGATGGGCGAGTAGACCGGGTTGGTTCCGGCGTTGTTCACCAGATGGTCGACCCGGCCGAACGCCTCCATCGTCCGCTCGACGGCGGCCGCCTGGTGCGCCTGGTCATGGGCCTTCCCGGCGACGTAGATCGCACGGTCGGCCCCGAGCCGCTCCACGGCCTCCTTGAGCGCGTCCTCGTTGCGCCCGGTGATGCACACCTTGTCGCCGCGGGCCACCATCGCCTCGGCGATGGCGTAGCCGATCCCCCGGCTCGCCCCGGTGATGAGCGCGGCCTTGCCGCTGTCCGGTATCTGCTCGGTCATGTGGTGCGTGACTCCTGATCAGTTGAGCGGGCCGCCGGCCACGTACAGGACCTGGCCGGAGACGAAACCGGCCGCCTCGCCGGTGAAGAAGGCGATCGCGTTGGCGATGTCGGCGGGCTCCCCGACGCGCTGCACCGGGATCTGGCTCGCGGCCGCCTTCTGGAAGTCCTCGAAGCCCATGCCGACGCGCTCGGCGGTCGCGGCGGTCATGTCGGTGGCGATGAAGCCGGGCGCCACGGCGTTGGCGGTGACGCCGAACTTGCCGAGCTCGATGGCGAGGGTCTTGGTGAAGCCCTGCATGCCGGCCTTGGCCGCGGAGTAGTTGACCTGGCCCCGGTTGCCCAGCGCCGAGCTGCTGGAGAGGTTGACGATCCGGCCGAAGCCCGCGTCCACCATGTGCTTCTGGCAGGCGCGCGTCATCAGGAACGCGCCCCGCAGATGCACGTTCAGCACCGTGTCCCAGTCGGACTCGCTCATCTTGAACAGCAGATTGTCGCGGAGCACACCCGCGTTGTTGACCAGGATCGTCGGCGCGCCGAGCTCCTCGGCGACACGCGCGACGGCGGCCTCGACCTGCTCGGCGTCCGACACATCGCAGCCCACGGCGATGGCCTTGCCGCCCGCCTCGGTGATCTTCTCCACGGTGGCCGCACAGGCCCCCTCGTCGAGGTCGAGCACGGCGACGACGCGGCCCTCCTCGGCCAGGCGCACGGCGGTCGCCGCGCCGATGCCGCGGGCCGCGCCCGTCACGATGGCAACGCGCTGCTCGGTGGTGGACATATGCGGGTTCTCCCTCGCATCGATGGCGGCTCACCGTCCCGGCCCCGGGAGTGAGCAACCGCTTAGTCTCTCCTGCGCACGAGACGCTATGAGGCCCGCCACCGCCTGTCAACGACCGCCCGTATGTGCTCGCTCACCTCCGCGCCCTTTGAGCCGATGTGTCACCGCACCAGCAGCTCGAGCAACCGCTCGACCTCCGCCTCCGCGTCCGCCGTCAGACCCGTGTGCACCGGCCCCGGCTGGACGACCGTGGAGCGCGGCGCCACAAGCCAGCGGAAGCGCCGTCCCGCGTCCTCCCCGGCCGCCTGACCGGCCCGTTCTCCGCCGCCGCAGACACACTCCACCGCGCGCAGCGCGGCCCGTACCGCGGGCACGTCCGCCGTGGGGTCCAGGGCACGCAGCCGGTCCTCGTCCAGATGGACCCGGGCCGCCACGAAGGACGTGGCGCGGCAGTAGACGACCACGCCCGCGTTGATCTGCTCTCCCCGCTCGACCCGGGGCACGACCCGCAGCACGGCGTACTCGAAGACATCCCGGCCGTTGTGGAACCCGCTCACTGCGACGCCTTTCCGTCGACCCACACCCGCAGCCACTCGGGAGCCTTGGACGGCTCCTGCCCGGCCCGCTCCCCGAGCGTGATCCTCTGCTCCACCGTGGCCGCCCGCTCCAGCAGCACCTCGGCATAGGCGCGGCGCACCGCGTCCGGGCCGTCGAAGCCCGGCTCGTCGGTCAGCCATTCGTCGGGGACGTCCGCCACCACCTCGGTGAGCAGCTCCTCGGTGATCAGCGGCGCGAGCGCCCGGCCGGCCGCGGCGATGTCCGGCGCGAACGGCGCGAGGACATGGTCGGAGGCGTCGTACGGCTTGGTGGCGGCCTTGTCCAGCCCGCGCCAGCCGTGGTGCCAGATCATCGTGGCGCCGTGGTCGATGAGCCACAGCCGCCCGTGCCAGACCAGCATGTTGGGGTTGCGCCAGGAGCGGTCCACATTGCCGATGAGCGCGTCGAACCACACGACCCGCCCGGCCTCCTCCGCACCCACCTCGAAGGCGAGCGGATCGAAGCCGAGCGAGCCGGGGAGGTAGTCCATGCCGAGGTTGAGCCCGCCACTGGCCTTGAGCAGCTCCTGCACCTCCTGGTCCGGTTCGCTCAGACCGATCACCGGGTCCAACTGAATCCGCACCAGATCCGGCACCCGCAGCCCCAGCCGACGGCCCAGCTGACCGCAGACGACCTCGGCGACAAGGGTCTTGCGGCCCTGCCCGGCGCCGGTGAACTTCATGACATAGGTGCCCAGATCGTCGGCCTCGACGATGCCCGGCAGCGATCCGCCCTCGCGCAAGGGCGTGACATACCGGATCGCGGTGACTTCGGTCAACATTTTCCCAGGCTATCCGACTTACTGACCTTGCAATTCACGATTTGCGTGGGTGTGCCGAAGCACGTGGAAACCATCCTTCGGCGCCGCCGCCCACTGTCACGACTCCTGGAACTCCGCCACCGCGCCCGACCACGTGGAGCTGCGCCGTGGGGGAATACCGCCAGGGCCTGGACCTGGCCGACCGGGACCTCTACACCCGCGACCGGATCCGGCCGGCCCAAGGCGACCGGATACAGTGCGCGAGAGGGCAGCCCGGTCAGGGAGGGGAAGCGTGACCGACACCAGCGACACCCGGCCCGCCGAGGGTGAAGCGCAAGCGCCGCGGCAGAGCCGACTGCGCCGCCTGATGCGCTACATGCCCCTGATCGCCCCCGTCCTGCTGTGGGCCGTGCCCTGCTGGGTGCTCCTGCACAGCGGTCAGCACTGGCCGCTGCCCGTCACGCTGGCCGGCACCGCCCTGTTCGTCCTCGGCCTCATCGTTATGCCGCTCGCGATGATGCGCGGCCACGGCCGGCGCCAGCAGGACCGGGCGGCGATCATCGGCGACACCCTGCTGGGCGCCGGCTGGATCCTGTTCACCTGGTCCGTACTGCTCGGCGTCCTCTTGCGGCTCGCCCTGACCGTGGCCGGCGTCGGCGAGAGCCAGGACCGGGCCCGCATCGTCACCTGGGCCGTCCTCGGCACAACCGCCGTACTGCTCGGCTGGGGATACGCCGAGGCCCGCCGCGTGCCACGTGTGCGCCGACTCGACGTGCAACTCCCACGGCTGGGTGCCGGGTTGGACGGCCTCCGCGTCGCCCTCATCACCGACACCCACTACGGCCCGCTCCCTCGCACTCGCTGGTCGGCGCGGGTATGCGAGACGGTGAACACTCTGGAAGCCGACCTGGTCTGCCACACCGGCGACATCGCGGACGGCACGGCCGACCGCCGCCGCGCCCAGGCCGCCCCACTCGGTACCGTGCGGGCCACCCGGGCCCGTGTGTACGTCACCGGCAACCACGAGTACTACAGCGAGGCCCAGGGCTGGGTCGACCTGATGGACGAGCTGGGCTGGGAGCCGCTGCGCAACCGCCACCTGCTGCTCGAACGCGGAGGCGACACCCTCGTGGTCGCCGGCGTGGACGACGTCACCGCCGAGTCCTCCGGCCTGGCAGGCCACCGCGCCCACCTCGCCGGAGCCCTGAACGGCGCCGACCCCGACCTGCCCGTCCTGCTCCTGGCGCACCAGCCCAAGTTCATCGACCGGGCAGCAGCCGCCGGCATCGACCTGCAACTCTCCGGCCACACCCACGGCGGCCAGATCTGGCCCTTCCACCACCTCGTCCGCATCGACCAGCCCGCCCTCGCCGGCCTCAGCCACCACGGCCCCCGCACCCTCCTCTACACCAGTCGCGGTACCGGCTTCTGGGGCCCGCCGTTCCGCGTCTTCGCCCCCAGCGAGATCACCCTGCTCGTGCTCCGCTCCCCGCATCTGCCCACGCAGGTCAGCGACGCGTGAATCAGGGCGCCTGATACTCCAGCCGGGATCAGACGTGCTCGCGCGCCTTGTCGCCCTCGGGTGAGTACATGTCCGTGCCGCCGTAGGGAGCGATGGTCGCGGCATAAGCCTTCGCGCCGTGCGCACGGGCTCGGGCCGCCCACTGGAGGTGGGCCGCGATGATGTCGTCCGCGGTGACGGTGGCGCCGGGGAACATCGCGAGGAATCCGGCGGTCTCCTCGGTGTGGGGGGCGAAGGAGAAGACGAGGTCGTTGCCCACGGCGGTCACCACGTGACCGAGGCCCGGCGGGGCGAGGATGTCGCGGTCGAAGCGGGCGAGGGCGGCGGTGCCGATGCCATCGGCGGGCATGCGGTTGCCGCCGATGTCCTGGTTGATCACGCAGCGCGTCTGTCCGCCGCGGGCGGCCAGGCGCTCGGCGAGCAGGTCGGTCCAGCGCCGGTCCGCGCCGGGGGTGGAGCCGATTCCATCGACGCGAGAGTCACCGACGACGGCGATGGCCTTGGTCGTTGCCTTTCGGTGGTCGGGTATCGCGGCTGGTGTTCGGGGCGGCGGTGCTCACCGAGTTCGGCTGGGCGCGCTACGGCGAGACCGGAGGGTGGAGCGCAGCCGCTGTGGCGATGAGGAACGGGAGCCGGTCAGTCGCTCTAGTTCTCCGGGGTGCCGAACCACTGGGCGGCGGCCTGTTCGAACGCATGGTTGTCGGGGGTGTGCTCACTCGCCCAGGCCACGACGCCGTCAGGTCGGATCAGTACGGCCCTCAGCCCGAGGTCGTCGCGCACCGGACCGGCCGCGTACCGGATCCGGCCCTCCCACCCCTTGGCCGCGGCCTGGAGTGCACAGTCGGTGCTGAAGTCGAGCGCGACGCCCTGGCCCTGATGCAGCAGGTCGCCGAGGCGGGTGCCGTCCTCGAAGCGGAAGTCCGGGGCGGTGCGGCCGACGAGCGGCTGCTCGCTGCCCAGGTCGTAGCGGTGGAACAGTCCCGATGTCTCGCGGTAGACGTGGGTGGTTCCATTGGGGGTGCTCATCAGCTCGCGGACCAGCCGCCGCAGCGCGGGGGCGTTCGGGCCCGGCTTCATGGTCGCCACCTGGGCGCGTGACCAGTCGAGCACCGAGGCGCCGATGGGGTGGCGCTCGCTGGTGTAGGTGTCGAGCAGGCCGTCCGGCGCGGAGCCGCGCACGGTTGCCGCGAGCTTCCAGCCGAGGTTGACGGCGTCACCGAGGCCGAGGTTGAGCCCCTGGCCGCCGAGCGGGGAGTGGATGTGCGCGGCGTCACCGGCGAGCAGCACGCGGCCCTTGCGATACGTGGTCACCTGCATCGCGCGGTCGGTGAAGCTGGACGCGAGATGGACCTCGTCCAGCACCACGTCGGTGCCTGAGACGCGGCGCAGGACCGTCTGGAGGTGGTCGCGGGTCAGCGGCTGCGAGCGGTCGAAGGCGCCGCCGTCGAAGTCCATCATGCCCAGGTGCCCTTCGAGCGGCGTGCGCAGGTACATGCCGTTCGGCGTCAGGTTGAACCCGAGGGGCAGCTGCCGCGGGTCGGCGAAGGCGACCTTGGCGACGTAGCCGGTGAACAGCGGCTCGGTGCCGACGACGTCGAAGCCCGCAAGCTCACGTACCGCGCTGCGCCCGCCGTCACATCCCACCAGCCAGCGCGCCCGGTACTCGCACCCGCCCGCGGTCACCACCACGGTCGCGTCGTCCTGCGTCACGGCCGTGACGGGAGCGCCCCGGACGATCTCCACACCGAGCGCCGCGTCCCGCTCGGACAGCACTTCGCCGACCGCGTCCAGGCTCGTCATAAAGCCCTCCATCGCCGGGCTGGGCAGCCGGAACGGAAGGGTGGATGCCTCGATGTCGGCCGCGTCGAGCGTCATGCCCGCGAAATGGCTCAGGCCACGGGGAGCGGGCGCCTCGATCGCTTCGGGGTCCGCGCCGATCTTCTCCGCGTCGACACCGGAGGCCTTCGCCACCGCTTCCAGCAGCCCCCGGCGGTAGAACGTCTCGGCCGAACCAGCGGTCAGACCCCGCAACCCGAGCGGGAGCGCCTTCAACGGCGAGCTCCATTCCTGGTCACGCTCGAGAACCAGGACCGAACAGCCGGACAGGGCGAGCTCGCCGGCCAGGAACAGGCCGACCGGGCCGCCACCCGCGATCACTACGTCATGCATGAGGGATTTCTCTCCCAGCGTGGTCATTTGGCGAACCCGACCTGTCTCGGTGGGTCAGCGGAGATGGGTGAGGCCGTCGAGGACGATGGCGATGCCGGTGAGGAACTGCTCGCGGTCGTCGTGCTCACTCATCTGGCCGATGATGGCGTGCATGAACGGGTAGTCCTCGGGGTCGAGCTCCTGCCATGCCGCCGCTGCCGCGCCGAAGAACTCTTCGCGGTCCGCGTCGGCGTCGACGCCTGAGGTGTCTCCGTCGATGTGGGCGTTCTGGCTGACCGCGCCGAGGATGTAGTGCACGAGCGCCGAGGTCGCGTCGAACCAGGAGGCTCGCGGCACGCCCAGGGCGCCCACCTGCCGACCGATCCGTTCGAAGATCCCGACCGTGACCGGGCCCACCGGGTTGCGGATGATCTGGAGGATCAGCCGTGTGGCGAGCCACTGGTGTGCGGCGATCGCATCGAACAGGGCCAGTGCGACGACGCGGATCTCGTCCTCGGGTGTCGCCGGAGCCCGGGTGGGCTCGGTCGCCCATGCGGCGGTGACGACGGTCTCCGTCACGGTATCCAGCAGCTCGTCCCGGTTGCCCACGTGGTAGTAGATCGCCCCGGACCCGGTGGCCAGGCGCTCGGTCAGCGCCCGGATGGTCAGCGCCCCCTCGCCGCCGGTATCGAGCAGCTCGATGGCGGTATCGATGATCTGCTCCCGGGAGAGCACCTGGTTGCGCCGCTGTGTCCGGCGCCCTTGCGCTGCCATGCCTCGATCGTGCCACGTTTGGAGCGCCGTGCCAAATTGGTACGGCGCTCCAACACAGCTCCCGGGGCCGGCCTGCGGCTCGCGCCACGCAGCCGGATGTGCCGCGCCACCTCGTCCCCGCCTACCGGCGCGGGCCGCCCGGCCCGGCGAACGTTCCGCCCAACTCCCCCCTCAAACGCCCCTCTTACACGTACAGCCAGGCGCAACGCGCACCACTACCGGGCACACCCGCACCCCCTCCCGTCCGCCGGAGGTCACCAGGGGACGACGCCCTCGTCGTCGAAGAAGCCGCCGCGCGGTCCGTCATCCGGCAGGGTGGCGAGCCGGATGGCGATCGCGGCACCTTGCTCGGGTGTCCGCGGCGCGTTGAAGCCGGTGAAGTCGGTCGCCACATAGCCGGGGCAGCAGGCGTTCACGATGACGTTCGTATCGGCGAGCTGACGGGCGTACTGTGCCGTGACGCTGTTGAGCATGGACTTCGACGGTGCGTACGCGGCCATGATGGGGCCGGTCTGAAGCGCCAGCGAGCCCATGGTGCTCGACATGTTGACGATGCGCGGCGAGTCGGCGCGGCCGAGCAGCGGGAGCATCGCGTTCGTCACCCGGATGACCCCGAACACGTTTGTGTCGAGGACGGTGCGGACGACGTCGAGGTCGAGCGTCGTCGGATCCTGCGTGCCACCGTCGACCGGGCCGGAGATGCCCGCGTTGTTGACGAGTACGTCGAGCCGCCCCGCCGTCTGCTCGATGGTCGCCGCCGCCGCGGCGACGCTGTCGTCGGAGGTGACGTCGAGGGCGACGCCGAACGCGTCGGCGCCCTCGGCACACAGATGCTTGACGGCCTCCTCGCGCCTGGCCTCGTCGCGAGCGCCCACCGCGACCCTGAAGCCGATCGCCCCGAGACCCTGTGCGATGGCGTAACCGATTCCCTTGTTCGCGCCGCTGACCAGCGCAATCTTCGTGTTGTTCACGCGATCCATGCTCAGTGGGCCGCGCACACGTCGTCCAATATCGAATCAGTCGGCTGTGATACTCACCGGGTATCAGCCGGTAGGCTGCTCGCGTGGACGATCTTGAAACCCGCGAACTCCGGTACTTCGTCGCCGTCGCGGAGGAATTGCACTTCGGACGGGCCGCCGGTCGGCTCGGGATCGCACAACCGCCGCTCTCGCGCGCGATCCGCAAGCTGGAGCAGCGGCTCGGCGTCCAGCTCCTCGACCGGGACCGTCGTGGTGTGGCGCTCACCGATGCCGGCAGGGTGCTCCTCCGGGAGGCCGGAGTGGCGCTCGACACGGTGGCGGCCGCCGCGCGCCGGACGCGGCGCGCCGGGGATCCGAAGCGGCCGCTGGCGCTGGCGACGAAGGCCGGGGCATCCCATGAGCTGCTGCGACGGCTCCTCGACGAGCTTGCGGGCGAACCCGGTGCGGCACCGGTCGAGCTCGTCCTGTGCGAGGTGGGCGAGCAGGCGCGGCTGCTCCGCGACGGGCACGCCGACGTGGCGCTCATGCACCGCCCGTTCGACGACCTCGCCGGGTTCGACACCGAAAGCCTCTGTGTCGAAGGCCAGGTCGCGATCCTTCCCGCGGGGCATCCGCTCGCATCGCGCGATCAGCTCACGCTGGCGGATGTCGACAACGTGCCGGACCTGCCGATCGCTCGATGGCCCCGGCTCGACGGGTCCTACCCGGACGGGCCAGGACCGGAGGTGCACACCCAGTCGCAGCTCGCTCAGCTCGTGGCGCTCGGCAAAACACTGCTCGTCATCCCCGCCTCCAGCCGTGCCTGGCAGTGGCCCGAACACATCGCGGTACCCGTCGTCGACGCGCCGAAGGTCACCACGGTGATCGCATGGCCGGCGAGCAGTCGCTCCCTGGCGGTCGCATCGCTCGTCCGCTCGGCGGCCAGGCTCCGCGGCACCGCGCTGAAGTGATCACCAGCCTGGTGACGGCCAGGCGCTCGTTTCCCGATTCAGCCGGGCTGGGCGGTCCCCAGGCGCCGGGCCAGATCCGCCACCCCGGTCGCCTCCCGGTCGGCGGGCCGGGCCGTGGACGGGTAGGGAACCGGTGTGCGCCGCAACCAGACGGTGGAGAGTCCGGCCCGGGCGGCGCCGTCGATGTCCCACGGGTGCACCGCCACCATCGTCGCCGCCCCGGCCGGCACATCCACCGCACGCAGCGCGTACGCGTACGCGGCGGGAGCGGGCTTCCACCGGCCACCGGCGCCCTGGACATCCAGGTGGGCCTCGAAGCAGTCCGCGCACCCGGCCCGGTCCACCACCGCACGCGTGGTGTCCGCCGAGCCGTTCGTCAGGGTGATCAGGCGGTGTCCGGCCGCGTGCAGTGCCCGTACGCCCTCGGGGACGTCCGGGTGGACGGGCAGGTCCGGCAGGCCGGTGAGCACATGGTCCACGGCCGCCGCCGGGTCCGCTCCCCCGGGTCCGTGCCGGGCCAGGAGGGTGCGCAGGACGTCCCCGGCGACCTCGGCGAACGTAGCCCGGCCGCCCGCGAGGGACAGGGCGATACCGTCGCGCAGCACACCGGCGAACCACACCGGCAGCAGATGGCCGGGCAGACCGATGTCCTCCAGGCGCGCGGCGAGCGGGGTCATGTCGGTGAGCGTCTCGTTGACGTCGAAGACGAGGACGCCCGGGCGGCCGTCACCGGCCATGGGGACCAGCGCTCCCGATAGCCATCCGATCACTCCCGTCGTACTATCCGGACCGAGGCCAAAGGGACATCACGGGCAGGCCGAACGGTCCGGTGAGCGGACGCACCGCCGGTAGGGATGCCCGCGTACGGGAGAGGGAAACCGGGTACCCGGCACGGCACCGAGCGCCACCGCAAGGGCACGGAAGGGCGGATGACATGGGCGTACGCACATGGATCGCCTCCTGGCCGGTCTACCGCCAGCTCACGGGGACGGACCCGCTGGGCCGCGGGGCCGCCGCCACGAGCGCCGGTGCGCGGCCCACTCCCCGGACCGCCTCGGCGGACCGGGTGGTGAAGTCCATCTGCCCGTACTGCGCGGTGGGCTGCGGCCAGAACGTGTATGTGGAGGACGACCGCGTCACCCAGATCGAGGGCGACCCCGACTCCCCCGTCTCCCGCGGCCGGCTGTGCCCCAAGGGCTCGGCCAGCCTCCAGCTCACCACCGGCGGCGCCCGCGAGTACCACGTCCTCCACCGGCGCCCGCACGGCACCGCATGGGAGCGGCTGGACCTCGACACGGCCATGGACATGATCGCCGACCGGGTGATCGAGGCGCGCCGGGCGGGCTGGCAGTGGGAGGTCGACGAGACCCGCACCCGGCGCACGCTCGGCTTCGCCAGCCTGGGCGGGGCCACGCTCGACAATGAGGAGAACTACCTGATCAAGAAGCTGTTCACGGCCCTGGGAGCCGTGCAGATCGAGAACCAGGCGCGGGTTTGACACTCCTCCACCGTTCCCGGTCTGGGAACCTCGTTCGGCCGCGGCGGCGCGACCACCTTCCAGCAGGACCTCCAGAACTCCGACTGCATCGTCATCCAGGGCTCGAACATGGCCGAGTGCCATCCGGTCGGGTTCCAGTGGGTGATGGAGGCCAAGGCCCGTGGCGCGAAGGTGATCCATGTCGACCCGCGCTTCACCCGGACCAGCGCGCCGGCCGATCTGCATGTGCCGCTGCGCGCGGGCTCGGACATCGCCTTCCTCGGCGGGATCATCAACCACGTGCTGCGGAACGACGCGTACTTCCGGGACTATGTCGTGGCGTACACCAACGGCCCCGTCGTGCTGCGCGAGGACTTCCGGGACACCGAGGACCTCGACGGCGTCTTCTCCGGCCTCCGCCCCGAAAGCCGGGCCTACGACAACGGCAGCTGGCAGTACGAGGGCATGGAGGTGCAGGCGGCCTCCGGTGAGCGCGACCAGGCGTACGACAAGCGCACCGGCGGCGGACGGTCGGTGAGCGAGGCCGCACGCGGCGAGGCGCACGGGGCCGGTGGCGCCGAGGTCGGCGAGGGCGAGCCCGAGCGGGACGAGACGCTCAGCCATCCGCGCTGCGTCTTCCAGGTGCTCAAGCGGCACTACGCCCGCTACACGCCCGAGATGGTGGAGAAGATCTGCGGCGTCCCGCAGGACCTCTTCCGCCAGGTGTGCGAGCTCGTCACGGAGAACTCCGGACGCGACCGGACCACCGCCTTCGCCTACGCGGTCGGCTGGACCCAGCACACGGTGGGTGTGCAGTACATCCGCGCGGCCTCCGTCCTCCAGAGCCTGCTCGGCAACATCGGCCGGCCCGGCGGCGGCATCCTCGCCCTGCGGGGGCACGCCTCCATCCAGGGCTCGACGGACATCCCCACCCTGTTCAACCTGCTGCCCGGCTACATCCCGATGCCACACGCCCACCAGATGCAGGACCTCGACACCTTCGTGGAGGTCGAAGCGGCCCGCAAGGGCTACTGGGGGAACATGCGGGCCTATCTGGTCAGCCTGCTCAAGTCCTACTGGGGCGAGGCCGCGCGGCCCGAGAACGACTTCTGCTTCGACTACCTGCCGCGGCTGACCGGCTCCCACTCCACCTACGAGACGGTCATGGCCCAGCTGGACGGAGTCTGCAAGGGCTACTTCCTGATGGGCGAGAACCCCGCCGTGGGCTCGGCCAACACCAAGATGCAGCGGCTGGGCATGGCCAACCTGGACTGGCTCGTCGTCCGGGACTTCTCCCTCATCGAGTCCGCCACCTGGTGGCAGGACGGCCCGGAGATCGAGACCGGCGAGCTGCGCACCGAGGACATCGCCACCGAGGTGTTCTTCCTGCCGGCCGCCGCGCACACCGAGAAGGACGGCAGCTTCACCAACACCCAGCGGCTGTTGCAGTGGCACCACCAGGCCGTCGAACCGCCCGGCGAGGCGCGCAGCGATCTGTGGTTCATGTACCACCTGGGCCGCCGGATCCGGGCGAAGCTGGCCGGGTCGGCCGATCCGATGGACCGGCCGGTGCTCGATCTGACCTGGGACTACCCCACCAGGGGCGAGCACGCCGAACCGGAGGCGGAGGCGGTCCTCGCCGAGATCAACGGCCACGACGCCGAGGGCCGCCCGCTCTCGTCCTATGAGCAGCTGGCCGGGGACGGCTCCACGTCCTGCGGCTGCTGGATCTACTGCGGGGTGTACGCCGACGGCGTCAACCAGGCCGCCCGCCGCAAGCCGGGGACCCAGCAGAACTGGGTGGCGGCCGAGTGGGGCTGGGCCTGGCCCGCCAACCGCCGCATCCTGTACAACCGGGCCTCGGCCGACCCGGACGGCAGACCGTGGAGCGAACGCAAGGCCCTGGTGTGGTGGGACGAGAAGCGGGCCCGGTGGTCCGGCCATGACATGCCCGACTTCGCGCCCGGCAAGGCGCCCTCCTACCGGCCCCCGCCGGACGCGACGGCGGGCGCGGCGCTGTCGGGCACCGACCCGTTCATCATGCAGGCCGACGGCAAGGCGTGGCTGTACGTGCCGTCCGGCCTCACCGACGGCCCCCTGCCCACCCACTACGAGCCGCAGGACTCGCCCTTCCCCAACCTGCTGTACGGCCAGTGGCGCAACCCGGTACGGCACCTGTTGCCGTCACGCCCGGACAACCGCTACCAGCCGGGCGGCGGCCAGCCCGGCTCGGAGGTGTTCCCGTTCGTCGCCACCACCTACCGGCTCACCGAACACCACACCGCGGGCGGCATGTCCCGCTGGCAGCCCTACCTGGCGGAGCTACAGCCGGAGTTCTTCTGCGAGGTCTCCCCCGAACTCGCCGCCGAACGCGGCCTCGAGCACACCGGCTGGGCGACGGTCGTCAGCGCCCGCGGGGTGATCGAGGCGCGGGTCCTGGTCACCGACCGGGTACCGCCGCTGACCGTGCACGGGCGGACCCTGCACCAGGTCGGCCTGCCCTACCACTGGGGGCCGAACGGCTACAGCACGGGGGACGCGGCGAACGAGCTGCTGCACATGTCCCTCGACCCCAACACCCACATCCAGGAGACCAAGGCGTTCGCCGTCGACATCCGGCCGGGCCGCCGCCCGAGGGGCCCGGCCGCCGTGGAGCTGGTGCGGGCCTACCGGACGCGCGCGGGCATCGACGAACACACCGGCACGGAACTCTGAGCCACCACGGCGTTCATCCGAGGACAGTCTCGCCTGAGGACGTCTCACCTCAGGATCAGGGAGTGCTCCCCCCGCGGGACCAGTTCTCCCACCACCGGCGCTCCGGGCACCTCGCCCGCCACGAGCAGCCCACCGGAGGTCTGGGCGTCGGCCAGCAGCAGCCTGGTGGCGGGGTCGGTGTCCCCGAAGTCGGTGAACGGGGCCACCCACTCCAGGTTCCGCCGGGTGCCGCCGCTGACGTACCCGTCCCGGACCGCCTCCCGCGCCCCGTCGAGGTACGGCACGGCGGCGGTGTCGACCACCGCGGTCACGCCCGAGGCCCGCGCCAGCTTGTGCAGATGGCCGAGGAGGCCGAAGCCGGTGATGTCGGTGGCGCAGGTGGCACCGGCCTCCAGGGCCGCGGCCGACGCGTCCCGGTTGAGCGCCACCATCGTGGCCACCGCCTGCTCGAACCGTTCGCCGGTGGCCTTGTGACGGTTGTTCAGCACCCCCAGGCCGAGGGGCTTGGTCAGCGACAGCGGCACGCCCGGCCGGCCCGCGTCGTTGCGCAGCAGGCGCGCCGGATCGGCGAGGCCGGTGACGGCCATGCCGTACTTGGGCTCGGGATCGTCCACGCTGTGCCCACCGCCCACGTGGCAGCCCGCCTCGGCGGCGATGTCGAGCCCGCCGCGCAGCACCTCGCGGACCAGGTCGAACGGCAGCACATCGCGCGGCCAGGCCAGGAGGTTGACGGCGAGCACCGGGCGGCCGCCCATCGCGTACACGTCCGACAGGGCGTTGGCCGCGGCGATGCGCCCCCAGTCGTACGGGTCGTCCACGACCGGTGTGAAGAAGTCAGCGGTGGACACGACCGCCTGGGCCGGGCCCCCCGCCGGGGCGGGCAGGGCGACCACGGCGGCGTCGTCGCCGGTGGCCATCCCGACGAGCAGCGGGCTGTCGCTCGCGGCCGAGGTCGGCCCGGCCAGTCCGCTGAGCACGTCCTCCAGTTCACCGGGCGGAATCTTGCAGGCGCAGCCACCGCCATGGGCGAACTGCGTGAGCCGTACGGGCGTTTCGCGGGTCGTGGTCATGCCGGTCCTCTCGGTCGATGGTGGTCGGCGGCGGGTAGCCTTGGCCGGGCGAGGGAGGCGTGTGGGTGCCTGGTGGCCCTCCCGGTCTTCAAAACCGAGGTGCCCGAGGATCTCGGGCAGGCGGGTTCGATTCCCGTCCGCCTCCGCTCTCCGTACCGGCCCGGCAGCGCCGACGCTGGTCGTCCACGCGTTCGGTGAGCCCCTGGGCATCGAGGTACTCCAGCAGCGGTACGGCCACCCGGCGTGTCGTGTCGAGGGCCCGGCGCGCCTGGCTGAGCGTGAACGGCTGCGGAAGGCCGCGGAGTACGGCCGCGGCCCGGGTGTCCGCGCCCGGAAGCAGCAGGATGCCGTCGCCGACCCGCAGCAGCGCGCCCGCCGCGACGGCGGCGGCCACCGTCCGGCGCGTCAGCCCCAGTTCGGTCAGCCGGTCGGCCTCGGGGGCGCGGAACGGTGTCCGCAGCAGCTGTCGCCGCACGTCGTCCACGGCCGCCTGGACGGGCGGCGGCAGGGTGGGCCGGGCGTCCGCGCCGCCGTACAGCCGCCCCTGACGGCCGTACACCTTCTCCGAGGTCTCGGCGAGGGCGTCGACCAGGGACCGGTCGGGCAGGCCGAGCAGACGGCGGGCCGCCTCCGGAGGCAGGCCGGGCTCCAGCGGGTGGCGCGCCGCATGGCGTTCGACCTCGGCCTCCAGGCGGTCCCGCAGCGCCGCCCAGTGGGCCGCGTCGGCCAGCCAGTCCCCGGCCACCGGCGCGGTGGGGGCGGGCAGCCCCATGGCCGCCAGCTCCGAGCGGCGGATGAGCCCGCGCCGTCGCAGTTCCGCCGCGCCGTCGGGCGCGCCGGTCAGGTCCGCCAGCTCGGCCGCCCTCGCCCGGGCCGCCCCGCGCCGGGTCAGCCGGGGCGGCCGTACGTCCAGGACGGTCACCCCGCACGGCGGGCGCCGTCCGCCCGGTTCCCGCAGGACCGCCCGGTCGCCCACCCGCAGCGGCAGCTCCCGGGGCAGGGTCAGCCTGGCCGTGTCCGCGCCCAGCGGGCGGACGGTCACGGGCACCGCGGCGGTGCCGATGTGCAGGGTGACCGTCCGGGGCAGGTCGCGGGCCGCCGCTCCGCGGACCCGGACGTCGATCAGGCCGGTGAGCAGCCAGCGGTCGGGCGTCAGCAGCACCTGGCCCCGGCCCAGCACGCCGTCGGGCGCGCCGTGCAGATTGACCGCCACCCGCGCCACGCCGCTGACCGCGGACCGGTCCTCCCGCAGGCACTGGAGCCCGCGCACCCGCAGCGCGGTCCTGCCGTCCCCCGCCACCAGCCGGTCGCCGGCGCGCAGGGTGCCCGCCCCCAGGGTGCCGGTGACGACCGTGCCCTGGCCGCGCACGGTGAAGGCACGGTCCAGCCACAGCCGTACGTCCGCACCGGCGGGCGGAACGGGCAGCGAGCGGCCCAACCGGGCCAGCTCCCGGCGCAACTGGTCCAGCCCGGCGCCGGTCACCGCGCTCACCGCGACGGACGGCACGGTGCCGAGGGAGGTGGCCGCCATGCGCTCGGCGGCGTCCGCCCGCACGGGCTCGGGGTCCGCCAGGTCATCGCGGCTCACCGCGAGCACGGCGTGCCGCACCCCGAGGGCGTCCAGGATCTCCAGGTGCTCCTGCGACTGCGGCTGCCAGCCCTGGTCCGCGGCCACCACGAACAGTACGGCGGGCACGGGCCCGACACCGGCCAGCATGGTGGCGACGAAGCGCTCGTGTCCGGGCACGTCCACGAAGGCGATGTGCTCGCCGCCGGGGGCGCCGTCTCCGTCCGGGCTCCCGTCCGCCGGGCCTCCGTCCGGGCTCCCGTCCGGTCCCAGGCGGGTCCAGACGAACCCGAGGTCGAGGGTCAGGCCGCGGCGCCGCTCCTCCTCGAAACGGTCGGGCTCCATCCCGGTCAGCGCCCGTACCAGCGCCGACTTGCCGTGGTCGACATGCCCGGCGGTGGCCAGTACCCGCATGGCCCTACCCTTCCGCGGCCGGATCCGTGACGGCTCCCGCGGCCGGATCCGTGGCGGCCGGACCGCCGACCGACCGCACGGCCTCGGCCAGCCGCTCGTCGTCCTCCCGTGCCACCGCCCGCAGGTCGAGCAGGCACCGGCCCGCCTCCAGCCGCCCCACCACGGGGACCGGGCCCGTCCGCAGGGCCGCGGCGTACCGCTCGGGCAGCGACAGCGCGGCGCTGGGCAGTGTCACCCCCGGGGCGCCGCCACCGCCCACCGACGCGGCGCTCTCGACGGCCCGCACATCGATGCCGTCGGCGGCCAGGGCGGAGGCGAGCCGCTCGGCACGGTGGCGGAGCCCCGCCGGACCCGCGGCCAGTGCCACGGCGGTCGGGGTCTCGGGCCCGGTCAGCGTCGCCTCCAGCGCGGCCAGCGTCAGCTTGTCCACGCGCAGCGCACGGGCGAGCGGATGCCGGGACACGGTCCGCACCAGCTCCTCCTGCCCGAGGAGCAGTCCGCACTGCGGTCCGCCGAGCAGTTTGTCGCCGCTCGCGGTGACCAGCGACGCTCCGGCCCGGAGCCGGGTCTCGGCGTCGGGCTCGTCCGGCAGCAGAGGGTGGGGCGCGAGCAGCCCGGAGCCGATGTCGACGACCACCGGAACGCCGAGAGCCGCCAGTTCCCCGGTCCCGGCGGCCCTGGTGAACCCGGTGACGCGGAAGTTGGAGGGGTGCACCTTCAGGACGAAGGCCGTCTCGGGGCCGATCACGGCGGCGTAGTCGGCGACGGACGTACGGTTGGTCGTTCCCACCTCGCGCAGCCGGGCCCCGGTGGACACCAGCAGGTCCGGCAGGCGGAAGCCGTCCCCGATCTCCACCATCTCGCCGCGGCTGATGACGATCTCCTTCCCGGCGGCGAGCGCGGTCGCCACCAGGACCAGCGCCGCCGCGCCGTTGTTCACCACATGCGCGGCGGCGGCCGACGGCACCCGCTCGCGCAGCGCGGCCAGCGCGGTCCGCCCGCGGCGGGCCCGCACCCCGGTGCGCAGATCCAGCTCGATGTCCGTGGGCCCGGCGGCCTCCCGCACCGCCCGCCGGGCCGCCGCCGACAGCGACGCCCGGCCGAGGTTGGTGTGCAGCACCACGCCGGTGGCGTTGATGACCGGTCGCAGTCCGCCGGCCGTGCGGGGCAGCAGGGCGACCGCCGTGTCCGCCACCCCGTCCGGCGCGATGGCACCGGCCCGCGCCCGCTCCTGGGCCTGCCGCACCGCCGCCTTCACTGCCCCGGATCCCAGCCGCTGTGCCGCCTCGATCAGGCGTGGGTCGCCCAGGACGGCGTCGGTGCGGGGGATCCGCCGTCGTACGTCCGTGGTGGTGACCCGCTGATCCATGCGGCCCCTCTCCTCCGCCCGCTCCCGTGGCTGCCCGGGGAACGCCCATCGTCTCGCAGTGCCCCGTACCGGCGTCACGACACGCCCGGCGGACCGGGCGCCGTCCGTCTCGCACGGCCCGATTCCGCGGGCGACGGGCGGGAACGGCCCGCCGGGGGCGCGGCGCACCCGGCGGTGGCACCGGCCGGATGTGACGGCGGGCGATGAAGTCGAGCCGTGCCGTGCCGTGCCGGGAGGGTGCACAGTGGAAGACGTGGGAGTTCGGCGACGGCTGACCGATCTGACGAGGCCATGGCAGCCTGGGTACGCCTTGGTGGCGATCCCCGTCGGGCTGATCGTGCTGATCACCCTCATCGATCTGCTGGCCCCGTCCCATATCCACCTCGGCCCCCTGCTGGTGGTCGCCCCGGCCATCACCCTCTCGTTCGCCGGTCCCCGGACCACCGGGCTGATCGGCGCGCTGGCGGTGGCCGCCCAGATACTCATCGCGGCGCTGCGCGGCGGCTTCGACCTCAACCACCAGGTGCAGATCGCGGCCCTCACCGTGCTCTCGCTGCTCATCACGGCCTACGCCCGGGAGCAGCGGCGGCGCCACGGTGAGCTGGCCCGGGTGCGGTCGGTGTCCGAGGCCACTCAGCGGGTCGTACTGCGGCCGCTGCCGCACCGGCTGGGCCCGCTGCGGGTCGCCTCGCTGTACATGGCGGCCGAGGACGAGGCACAGATCGGCGGGGACCTGTACGCCGCGACCCGGGTGAAGGAGTGCACCCGGGTGATCATCGGGGATGTCCGGGGCAAGGGGCTGACCTCCATCAGCGACGCGTCGGTGCTGATGGGCGCCTTCCGGGAGGCCGCCCACCTGACCCCCAGCCTGCTGGAGCTCATCGATCTCCTGGAGCGCAGCGTCTGCCGGCACCTGGCCGAGCACATCGGCACCGCGAGTGTCGAGCACGACGGTGCCGAGCAGCCGCGGCCGGGAGCGGACGAGGAGCTGCGCGAGCACTTCATCACCGCCCTGCTGCTGGACATCCCGGACGAGGGCCCGGTGATGTACATGGCCAGCTGCGGGCATCCGCCGCCCCTGCTGCTGCGGGACGGTGGCCAGGTGATCACCCTGCACCCGGCCAATCCCGGCCCGCCGCTGGGCATGTGCGAACTCCCCAGGAGCTCGGGCGACCCCGGCACGCCCGAGACCATGCCCTTCGAGGACGGCGACACGCTGCTGCTCTACACGGACGGGGTGGTCGAGGCCCGGGCCCCCGACGGGACCTTCTATCCGCTGGCCCAGCGGGTCGCGCAGTGGTGCGGCTCCGGTCCCGAGGGGCTGCTGCACCACATCCGCCGCGATCTGCTGGCCCATGTCGGCGGGCGGCTGGGCGACGACGCCGCCATGGTGGTCATCCAGCGCTCGCCCGCGCTCCACCCGGTCCAGCAGCTGAAGAGGAAGATACCGGCCAACAGCGCCCACGGCGGATGAACGACCGCGCCTCGTGCCCCTTCCCGCGGAGCGCTCAGCGGACCCGGTCGACCCGGCGCTCGTCCCAGACCGGCTCCGCCGTCTCGCGGACGACACCGTCCGCCCCGAAGACCAGGAAGCGGTCGAAGGACCGCGCGAACCAGCGGTCGTGGGTGACCGCGAGCACCGTGCCGTCGTAGGCTCCGAGCCCGTCCTGGAGCGCCTCGGCCGACTCCAGGTCCAGGTTGTCCGTGGGCTCGTCCAGCAGCAGCGCCGTCGTCCCGGCCAGTTCGAGCAGCAGGATCTGGAACCGGGCCTGCTGACCGCCCGAGAGCCGGTCGAAGGTCTGGTCGCCCTGGCGGTCGAGCTCATAGCGCCGTAGCGCGCTCATCGCGCGCCCCCGGTCCCGGGCGTGTTCGGTCCACAGGATGTCCACCAGCGTGCGTCCGAAGAGCTCCGGATGCGCGTGGGTCTGGGCGAAGTGGCCGGGCACGACACGCGCGCCCAGCTTCCACTCCCCCCGGTGGGCGACGTCCTGGCCCGCCAGGAGCCGCAGGAAGTGGGACTTGCCCGAGCCGTTGGAGCCCAGTACGGCCACCCGCTCGCCGTAGAAGACCTCCAGGTCGAAGGGGCGCATCAGCCCCACCAGCTCCAGCCCCCGGCAGGTCAGCGCGCGCACCCCGGTGCGCCCGCCCGCGAGCCGCATGGTGATGTCCTGTTTGCGCGGCGGCTCCGGTGGCGGCCCGGCCTCCTCGAACTTCCGCAGCCGGGTCTTGGCGGCCTGGTAGCGGGAGGCCATCTCGTCGCTGCGGGCCGCGTACCGCTGCATGTCCAGCACCAGCCGTTTGAGCTGGGCGTGCTTCTCGTCCCAGCGCCGCCGGAGCTCCTCGAAGCGCTCGAACCGCTCCTCGCGGGCGGCGTGGTAGGTGGCGAAGCCGCCGCCGTGCACCCACACATCGCTGCCCGCCGGGCTCGGCTCGACGCTGACGATCCGGGCGGCCGCGCGGGCCAGCAGCTCCCGGTCGTGGCTGATGAACAGCACGGTCTTACGGGTCTCGCGCAGCCGCTCCTCCAGCCACTGCTTGCCCGGCACATCCAGGTAGTTGTCCGGCTCGTCCAGCAGCAGCACATCGTCGGGCCCGCGCAGCAGCGCCTCCAGCACCAGCCGCTTCTGCTCGCCGCCGCTGAGCGTGCGCACCTCGCGCCACTGGGCCCGTTCGTACGGCACTCCGAGCGCCGCGGTGGTGCACATGTCCCACACCGTCTCGGCCTCGTAGCCGCGCGCCTCGGCCCAGTCGCTCAGGCTCTGGGCGTAGGCCAGCTGGGCGGCCTCGTCGTCCCGCTCCATGATCGCCAGCTCGGCCGCGTCCACCGCGCGGGCGGCCTCGCGGATCCGGGGCTGGGCCACCGACACGAGCAGGTCGCGCACCGTCCGCTCATCGCGCACCGAGCCGATGAACTGCGGCATCACCCCGAGGGAGCCGCTGACCGTGACCGTGCCGCCGTGCGCCTCCACCTCACCGGAGACCAGCCGCAGCAGCGTGGTCTTGCCCGCCCCGTTGGGCCCGACCAGGGCGGCCACCGTGCCCTCGGCGACGCGGAACGACACATCGCCGAGCAGCAGCCGTCCGTCGGGCAGGAAGTAGGCGAGGTGCGCGGCCTCCAGATGTCCCATGAACCGGCATTCTCACTGCTCGGCCGGGCGGTCGGCAAAGTGATTTTCCAGTCCCCGGCGCGATGATGCCCGGGGGCGGCTGAACGCGGCGGCCCCGCCGTCCGTATGGAACGGTGAAACGTCCCCCGAGCAGGAGGCACCACCATGACGCAGTCGGCAATCCCCGGGCAGGGCACCACCCGCCGTGCCGTCGTCACCGCGGCCGGAGCGGCCGGGCTGGCCGCCACGCTTGCCGCATGCGGCAAGGACGACGACGGCGGTTCGGGCGGCGGCGGCGCGGACAGCGCGCAGGACGCCGGGGGCGCGCAGCCGTCGCAGAGCGCGTCGCAGAGCGCGGAGGGCGGCGGCCAGTCGGGCGGCGGGGAGGGCATGGAACTCGCCAAGACCTCCCAGATCCCCGAGGGCGGCGGCATGGTCTTCAAGGACCACAAGGTCGTGGTGACCCAGCCCAAGGCGGGTGATTTCAAGGCGTTCTCGTCGATCTGTACGCACCAGGGCTGCTCGGTCGGCGATGTGAGCGGCGGCACCATCAACTGCCCCTGCCACCAGAGCAAGTTCGACATCACCGACGGCAGTGTGAAGGGCGGCCCGGCGCAGAAGCCGCTGCCGGGCGCGCAGATCAAGGTGCAGGGAAGTTCGATCTGGATGGCGTGACGGCCGTCCGCCGCCAGCAGGCGGCCACCTCGTCGGCCGTGGTGACGGCGGCCGCGAGGGCGAGGGTGTGACGGACCATCGCCGGGGTGTACGAGGCGGGCACCCCGGCGATCGCGTCCTCGGGCACCACTGCCGTATAGCCGAGGTTGACGGCGTCGAAGACGGCGGCCGGGATCGCCACATTGGCCGACACGCCGGTGATGACCAGCGTGCGGCGGCCCAGATTGCGCAGCAGCGCGTCCACCTCGGTCCCGGCGATCGGCGAGAGACCGTGCAGCCGCCGTACGACCAGATCCTCGGGCGCCACCGGAATGGGTTCGGCGATCTCCACCGCCGCGCTTCCGGACAGTTGCCGGACCGGCAGCCGCTCGACGGCCCGGAACAGCGGTGCGTTGCGGCTCGCGCCGCGTCCGTCGGCGCGCCGCTCGGCCACCGCGTGCAGCACCTGGACGCCCGTGTCGTGGGCGGCCGCGACCAGCTGGGCGACACGCCCGAGCGCACCGGACTCCTGGGCCACGGCGGCCAGTTCGGGCAGCGCGCTGTCCGGCCCCACCACACCGCGCTGGCATTCGACGGTGAGCAGGGCGCAGCCTTCCGGCCGGAGCAGTTCCACGAGGTGTTCGCGGGGGCTCGAGGTCACGGCGCGGGAGAGTAGCGTCCCTTGCGTCATCAAGGAAGAGCTATCATCCTGTGCCGCACAACGGGTTACCGGGAGGTACAGGTCGGATGACCGTCACTCAGCGGCGGGGACGCCGCATCATGATGAGCCAGGACGAGCTGGACGCCTTCCTCGCCGAACAGCGCACCTGCCGGGTGGCGACCGTGTCCGCCGACGGGCGGCCGCATATCAGCCCGCTGTGGTTCTGCTGGGACGGCACCGCCCTGTGGCTGTACTCCCTGACCCGCAGCCGCCGCTGGGCCGAACTGCGCCGCGATCCGCGGATCGCGGTGGTGGTCGACGACGGGCACGACTACGGCGAACTGCGCGGGGTGGAGCTCTCCGGCGAGGCGGTCCCCGTGGGCGAGGAGCCGCGCACCGGCGTGTCGTGCCCCGAACTCGACACGCCGGAGCGGATGTTCGCGGCGAAGTACTTCGGCCTGGACGCCATGCCGCACGACGGTCGCCACGCCTGGCTGCGGCTGGTTCCCGAGGCGATCCGCTCCTGGGACTTCCGCAAGATGCCGCAGGGCTGAGGGGTCCGGGTCGGAAGGACGGTCAGTCGATGATCTTCTCGCCGACCGACCGCAGCACCTCGACCACCGCCCGGATCGAGGGCCTGCGATCGGCGTCGGCGCGCCAGACCGCGTAGATGTGCCGCCGCATCGTGGGCTGGCTGACGGGCACCATCCGCACCCCCTCGGGCACCGGGCCACGGCCCAGCCGGGGCACCACGGCGATGCCCAGCCCGGCGGCGATCAGCGAGAGCTGGGTGTGGTGCTCATGCGCGGTGTGCCGGATCCTCGGCTCGATGCCCTTGCCGCGCAGGGTCACCATCAGCCAGTCGTAGCAGAACCCGCCCTTGGGCCAGGAGATCCACTCGTCGTCCACGAAGTCCTCCGGCTCGACCGCGTGGCGGTCGGCGAGGGGGTGGTCGGCGGGCATCGCGACATCCACCGGGTCGTCCAGCAGGGCGGCCTTCACCAGCCCGCCGGGCATCGGCAGCGGTTTGTTGTACCAGTCCAGGACCACGGCCAGATCGATGTCGCCGCGCACCACCGAGGGCACCGACTCATCGGGCTCCATCTCCTGGAGCCGCACATTCAGCTGCGGATGCTCGGTGCGCAGCCGGCTCAGCGCGTCCGGGAAGATACCGCGGACGGCGGTCGGGAACGCGCCCAGCAGCAGTTCGCCGACGGCGTGGCCGCGCTGTGCCTCCAGATCCGCCTGGGCCAGCTCCACCTGGGAGAGGATGCGCGCCGCGTGGTCGGCGAGCAGCCGCCCGGCGTCGGTGAGCCGGATCCCGCGCCCGTTCTTGGCGAGCAGTTGCTGTCCGGTCTCCCGCTCGAGCTTGGCGAGTTGCTGCGAGACGGCGGAGGTGGTGACATGCAGCCCCTCGGCCGCCCCGCTCACGGATCCGTGGCGGGCCACGGCGTACAGCGTGCGGAGGCGATCCAGGTTCATTTAAGAAATACTACGCGAAATCGCGAACGAATTCTCGCTTGTCCTAAGAGGTTGCAGCCCACATCGTAATGGCATGACCTCAGCCGCCGCCTCGGCGCCCCCCACCGCCGCCTCCACCGCGGAGCCCTCCCCCGAACCCGTCCGCCGACCGCTCCTCGACTGGCGCATCCGCTTCGGCGCGCTCTCCCTGGTCTGGGGTTTCAGCTTTCTCTTCATCAAGGTGGGCAATGAGGCGTTCGCCCCCTTGTACGTCACGCTCGGGCGGATGCTGTTCGGCACCGCCGTGCTGCTGGTGACGCTGGTGGTGAAGCGGGAGCGGCTGCCGCGCGGGGCGCGGGTCTGGGGCCATCTGGCGGTGGCCGCGTTCTTCCTGAACGCGCTGCCGTTCTCGCTGTTCGCCTACGCCGAGCTGACCATCCCCTCCACCCTGGCCGGGATCTGCAACGCCGCCTCGCCGCTGTGGGGGATGCTGCTCGCGGTGGTCGTGGTCTCCGACGACCGGCCGACCCGTCAGCGTGTCGCGGGTCTCGGGCTCGGCTTCGTCGGCGTGTTGATCGTGCTGGGCGCCTGGCAGGGCTTCTCCGGCCAGGATCCGCTGGGCACGGCGCTGGCGCTGATCGCCTCGGCCAGCTACGCGGTCGGCTGGCAGTACGTCCGGCGCACGCTGAGCGACACCGGCCACTCCCATCTGTCGATGTCCGGCGGGCAGCTGCTGCTCGGTACGGTGCAACTCGCCCTCGTGGCACCGGTGTTCGCGCCGACGCCCACCTCCTTCCCGGCCCTGCCGCTGCTCTCGGTGCTCGCCCTGGGCGCGCTGGGCACCGGGGTGGCGTTCCTGGTCCAGTACGGGCTTGTCGACGAGGTCGGCCCGACGACGGCGATGATGGTCACGTACTTCGTCCCGGTCATCGCCACCACCGCGGGCGTGGTGATCCTCGGGGAGCACCTCACCTGGAACACGCCGGTGGGCGCCGTGATCGTCCTCATCGGCGCGGCCCTGACCCAGCGGCGCTCCGGCGCGTCCCGGGCCCCGTCCGGCGGACGTTCCCGGACCATACGGGTCCATCGCACAGGCTCCTAGGGCCTGTCTGGGGTTGCGATCTGGATCAGGGAGCGGGGCGTGGTGCGTGCGATCGCAAGGCGCCGGAAGGCCCTCGTAGCGGAGCTACTAGGGCGTTTCGGCAACGCGGCGAGCGTGCGTACCACGCCCCGCGAGCCCAGATCACAACCCCAGACAGGCCCTAGTCCAGCCGTCCCGATACCGTCGCCCCCGCCGCCGCGGCCACCGCGTCGGCGGCCGCCCCGATCTCGTCGGCGGCCAGCGGCGAGACCGTCAGCCGCACCCCCGGTGGCGAGGCCACGCGGAAGCGCGCCCCGGGGGCGACGGCCCAGCCCGCCGCCAGCAGCCGGGCGACCGCGCCGGTCTCATCCGGGACCGGCACCCACACATTCATCCCGCTGCGCCCGTGCGCGGCGATCCCCCGCTCGCGCAGCGCCCGCACCAGCGCCGCGCGTCGCGTGTCGTACGACGCCGCCACCGCCGCCGGGTCGACCGCGTCCGTCCGCCACAGCCAGGCGACCGCGTCCTGCAACAGATGGCTGACCCAGCCCGGGCCCAGCCGTTGGCGGCCGCGCACCCGGTCCAGGGTGACGGCGTCGCCGGTGAGCACGGCGAGCCGCAGATCGGGACCGTACGCCTTGGCGGTGGAGCGGACCAGCGCCCAGTGGTCGGTGCCCCCGGCCAGGGGGCGCAGGGGGATGTCCACGATGCCGTGCCCGTGGTCGTCCTCGATCAGCAGCACATCGGGGTGGCCGGCGAGCACGCCCCGCAGCTCATGTGCGCGTGTCGCGCTCACCGCCGCGCCCGTCGGGTTCTGCGCCCGGTCGGTGACCACCAGCGCCCGCGCGCCCTGGGCCAGCGCGTGCTCCACCCGCTCGGGCAGCGGTCCGTCGTCGTCGACCCCTACGGGTACGGCGCGCAGTCCGAGCGCCGGGATCAGATCGAGCAGGCTGCCCCAGCCGGGGTCCTCGACCGCGACCGCGTCACCGGGCCGCAGATGCGCGGCCAGCACCCGCTCGATCGCGTCGAGCGAGCCGGAGGTGACGGCGACCGGGCCGGGCGGCACTCCGTCCGCGTCGAGGGCGGCCCTGGCGACTTCGGCCACCTCGGGGACGACGTCCGGCGCGCCGTACAGCGTGGGGCGCTCCGCCGCGCGCGCCGCGGCCGCCGCGAGCGGCGCGCCGAGCGGGGGCAGCAGCGCGGGGTCGGGGTTGCCGCTCGACAGATCGCGTGCACCGGCGGCGTCGACGCCGATCCACTCGCGGGGCGTACTGGAGGGGCGGGAGCGCACCCGGCTGCCCCGGCGCCCCGCCGTCTCGATCACACCCCGTTCGCGCAGCACACGATAGGCGGCCGCGACCGTATTGGGATTCACGCCCAGCCGCTGGGCCAACTCCCGCAAGGGCGGCAGCAGTTGGCCCGGCGGCAGCTCACCGGCGCCGACCGCGCGCTCCACACTGGCCGCGATCTCGGCTGCGCGACGACCTGCGATCGGATATTCTCCTAGCACAAACGCTATTTTGCACTAGCGCAATGGAGGACGCAAATGCCCGCCCCGGACGCCACCGCCGCGACCCACGCGCCCGACAGCACCTACCCGCCGACCGACCGCACCGTGCCCACCCGCTCCCGCGAGCGCGCCTCGTACGACCGGGAGGTGGTGCACGCGATCCTCGACGAGGGCTACGTCTGCCATCTGGGCTTCATACGCGAGGGCGCCCCCGTCGTCCTGCCGACCCTCTACGGCCGGGTCGGGGAGCGGCTGTACGTCCATGGTTCGACGGGGGCGCGGCCGCTGCGCATGGCGGGCGGGTCGGGCGCCGGGGAGCCGGGGCTGCCGGTGTGTCTGACCGTCACCCATGTCGACGGGCTGGTCCTGGCCCGCTCGGCGTTCCACCACTCCATCAACTACCGCTCGGTGGTGGTGCACGGCACCGCCCGCCCGGTGACCGATCCGGCCGAGCGCACCGCGGCGCTGGACGCCCTGGTGGACCATGTGGTGCCGGGCCGGGCCGCCGACTCCCGCCCCGCCAACGCCAAGGAGCTGGCCGCCACCGCCGTGCTCCGCCTCGACCTCGAAGAGGTCTCCGCGAAGGTCCGCACCGGCGGGCCCAACGACGACGACGAGGACCTGGAACTCCCCCACTGGAGCGGCGTGGTGCCGGTCGCCCGCGCGTACGGCGCGCCGGTCCCCGCCGACGACCTGGCGTCCGACACGCCGGTGCCCGGCTACCTCACCCGGCTCTGACCGGCCGGCCCGCCGCCCTCCGGGCTTCGTTCCTGTCCTCGCACACGGGGCGGCGGGGCCGGTCATCCCCCCGCCGTGAACTCCCGTTCCCCCTCCATCGGCGCCGAGGCCGCCACCGGCTCTGCCGCGGCGGCCTTCGGGGTGGAGGTCTGGGCGATCAGTGCGCCGGTCAGCACCACCGCACCGCCGACGACCTGCGCCACGCCCAGGTGCTCGTCCAGCAGCACCCACGCCAGAACGGTCGCGATCACCGCCTCCAGACAGGCCACCACCCCGGCCACCTGCGGTGAGAGCCGACGCACCGACACCACCCCGGTGAGATACGCGAGCACCGTCGCCACCAGCACGATCCAGGCGAGCAGCGCCAGTGCGGGGACCCGGGCGCCCGCCAGGTCGGCGCGCCCGGTGAGGACCGTCCAGTCCATGCCCCAGGGGCGGCCGACCACGGTCAGCGCCACGGCCCCGATCACCAGTCCATAGGCGATGACACCGAGCGGATCCGCCGGGTCCCGGCCGTCGCTGCCGTGGTCGGAGAGGACGAAGTAGCCCACCTGACAGAACGCCGCGCCGAAGGCGAGCAGCACTCCCAGGGGGTTGAAGCTCAGCCCGGACCAGACCTCCACCACACAGGTGAGCCCGCCGACGGCCAGGACGACCCCGAGCGCCGCGGCACGGCTCACCGGCCGGCGCTGGACGAACCGCACCCACCCCAGCACCAGCGCGGGCGCGAAGTATTCGATGAGCAGCGCCACGCCGACGGGGATGCGGGAGAGCGCCGCGAAGTAGCACGCCTGCACCCCCGCGACGGCCAGCAGACCGAACCCCACCAGCAGCGCGGGGCGGCGGGTCAGCAGCCCGCGATGGCGCCAGGCCAGGGGCAGCAGGACCAGGGCCGCGCCCGTCACCCGCAGCCAGGTGACCTCGAGCGGCGCGAGTCCCGCCTCGATCAGCGGTTTGGCGGCGACGCCCGATCCGCCGAACGTGAACGCCGACAGCAGGGCGAGTCCCAGGCCGGCCTTCCTTTGCTGTGAGTGATCTCCGGATACGCGCACCGGGCCATCATGTCAGCCCGCGTCAGCACCGTCACCCCTTTGACTACTGTCAGATTTCTGCCTCCAACGCGGTGACCAGTGGCGCAACGGCGACACCCGCGCGCCGCAGTACCTCCATGGCACGACACTCCCGGTCCTGGACGAGCGCGGCGAGCAGATCGAGGCCGTCGGCGCGTGGCGCGCCACGGGAGGCGGCGCGGCGGACCGCCGCATCGAGGGCGGCCGCCGCGGCGGGCGACCATCCGGCCATCCCGCTCCCCGCCGACCGCGCCGCCCCCGAGTCCTCGACGCTGCCGCTCCACCGGAGCCCGTAGCCGATGGCACGCTGCACCAGATACCCCAGCAGCCGGATCACCTGGGGGGAGCCTCCGGGAAACGCGTCCCGTACGTCCGGGTCGGACTCCAGGAGGCCGTGCAGCAGATGGGCGGTGTCGATCCGCGCGTCACCGTCGCGTACGGCGCGCCGGCGCGCTCCCGCGATCACGGCGGCCACCACGTCGCTCACCCGGTCCTCGCATCCGGTGTCGTCCGGGCCGGCGGAAAGGGTAGAACTTCGCACACTCTCACCCCATCAGTCCCTTCGGGCCGGAGCATCCTCGCCGGGAAGCATGTGCGCATCCCACCGTGGTTGTGCGTGGATGACCGGTTCTCCTCCTCGGGGAGGAGAGGGGCGGAGGGCGGCCCCGATGAACGGGAACTGATGACCCGTCAGTATTGAATGTTCCGCGGCCCGGGGCTACGTTGCCCGGCACCGTCACACCACACCCCGCAGCAACGCGCCGAAAGGACTCCCCCATGGCCGAGGTCAGCGCGCAGACACGCATCGAGGCACCGGCCGAGAAGGTCTGGGCCCGGCTGGCGGACTTCTCCACGTACGGCGACTGGAACGCCACCCACACCAGCTTCCCGCAGGGCGGTCCGGCCACGTTGGAGGTGGGGGCCACCTATCAGGAGAACATGAAGCTGATGGGCTTTCCGGCCGAGGTGACCTGGACCGTCGAGGAGTGCGAACCGGCCCGGCTGCTGACCACCCGGGGCAAGGGCCCGATGGGCGTGAACCTCGCCATGCGGTACTCGCTGACGCCCGACGGCGATGCCACGACGGTGCGCATCGACGGGGAGTTCACGGGGGCGGCGGTCTCCTTGATGGCCGGGAAGCTGAAGGACTCGGCGAGCACCGCGCTCAATGAATCACTGCGCAAGCTGAGCGCACTGGTCGTCTGAAGTCCCCCGCGCCCCGTCCCGCTCCGCCGCCCCCGTGCGGCCGCGCCCCCGTCCGACGGGACTCAGCTCTCGCCACCGCGCTCGGCGCCGCCGTTCGCCTCCTCCTGCTCGGCGAGGATGAGGTACAGCCGCTTGCGCGACTCATTGATGACGGAGACGGCCTTCTGCCGCTGCTCCGCGCTGCCGGTCCGCCAGACCTGGGCGAACGCCTCCATCAGCCCGAAGCCCGCCTGGCGGACCTCCTGCATGGCCTCCCAGTCGATACCGCGCCCGGCCTCCTCCCACGGGGCGGCGGGCACCGCCTCGGCCTCGGCGCGACCGACGTCGGTGAGCGCGAACAGCTTCTTGCCGCCCTCGCTCTCGCTGCCGATCAGCCCCTCGTCCTCGAGCAGCTGAAGGGTGGGGTACACCGAGCCGGGGCTGGGCCGCCAGGCTCCCCCGCTGCGCTCGGTGATCTCCTGGATCATCTCGTAGCCGTGCATCGGGCGGTCCTTCAGCAGGGCCAGGATCGAGGCGCGCACATCGCCGCGCCGCGCCCGGCCGCGCATCCCCCGACCACCCGGTCCGCCGCGGCCACGGCCGCCGAACGGGGGGCCGCCGAAGGGCGGACCATCGAATCCGGGGCCGAACGGGCCGAACGCCGCGCGCCGCCCCTCACGCCCCTCGCCTTCGCTCCAGCCACGCTGGCCGGGTCCGCAGTGCTCACGTCCGTGTCCATGTCCATGAGAACGCATCGTGACGCTCCTTTCTATCGTCGATCCATCACGACACTTCAACGATATATCGGAACCGATCGGATGCCAACCCCCTTCTCCCGCCACGCCGAGGGCCCCCGGGCATTCCGAGAGCCGATTCCCGCACTGCGGCTCCCATGCCGCTGGCTCTACCCCGCCCCGAAAGGAGCCACATCCGAGTGATTGGCCATGGCCCACCCGCCGCCCGCCGCCTACGGTCGGCTCATGCGGATACGAATCGTCGACGCGTTCACCGACCGCCCCTTCGCCGGCAACCCGGCCGGGGTCGTCCTCCTCGACTCCGACTCCTTCCCGGACGACCACTGGCTCCAGCAGGTCGCCGCCGAGGTCAACCTCGCCGAGACCGCCTTCGCGCACCCCCTCCCCCGGGCCGCGGAGGCCGACTGGGCGCTGCGCTGGTTCACCCCGGTCACCGAGGCGCCCATGTGCGGCCATGCCACGCTCGCCACCACCCATGTCCTGAAGACCACGGGCGCCGCGACCGGCACGGTCCGCTTCGCCACCCTCAGCGGGGTGCTGTCGGCGACGGCCGACGACGGCGGCTCGATCACGCTGGACTTCCCCACCGCCGCACTGACCGAGCTGCCGGTGCCCGAGAAGACGGCCGAGGTCGGCGCGGCGCTCGGCGCCCAGATCGTGTCCGCCCACCACGCCGGCCCGTTCATCGACGACCTGCTGATCGAGGTGGCCGACGAGAAGACCGTGCGCGCCCTGGCCCCCGACCTCGCCGCGCTCAAGCGGATCAGTCACCGGGGCGTCATCGTGACCGCGGCCGCCGAGGACCCCGGGTGCGGCTATGACTTCGTCTCGCGGATGTTCGCCCCGGGCGTCGGTATCGACGAGGACCCGGTCACCGGCAGCGCGCACACCGCGCTCGCGCCCTACTGGTCGGCCCGGTTCGGCCGCGACGAGCTGACCGGGCTCCAGGCGTCCGCGCGCACCGGCCTGGTCCGTACCGCGCTGCGCGGCGACCGTACGCTGCTGACGGGCGGCGCCGTGACCGTCATCGACGGCGAACTGTTCGCCTGAGGCCCGTCACACAACGCGTCACACAACGCCGGACGGCGGGTCAGGCCGTGGGCAGCCAGTCCACCCGGCCCGCCAGCACGGCGTATCCGACGAAGGCCACGATGTCGATCAGCGAGTGGGCGGCGACCAGCGGCCCGACCCGGCCCCAGCGACGGTAGAGCAGCACGAAGACCACGCCCATCGCCATATTGCCGAAGAAGCCGCCGATCCCCTGGTAGAGGTGGTACGAGCCGCGCAGCACCGAGCTGGCCAGCAGGGCGGCCATCGGGGTCCAGCCCAACTGCCCGAGCCTGCGCAGCAGATAGCCGACCACGATCACCTCCTCCAGCACCGCGTTCTGCACGGCGGAGGCGATCAGTACGGGGATCTTCCACCAGACGTCGGGCAGCGACTCGGGCACCACCGTGAGGTTGCCCCCGGCCGCCCGCGCCCCGAGGTACAGCAGCAGCCCGGTGCCGCCGATCGCGGCCGCGATCGCGGCGCCCCACGCCAGGTCGAACCGGGGCCGGTCGCGGTCGAAGCCGATCACCCGCAGCCCGGCGCCCTCGCGCAGCAGCAGATGGGCCACGAGCGCGACCGGCACCAGCGCGGTGGTGATGCCGAACAGCTGCCAGGCGAGATCCAGCCAGGGCCGCCCCGGCGCCGCGGAGGAGTTGAGATTGGCCGCCTGGTCCTTCAGCCCGCCCGGTTTGGTCACCGAGCCGATAAAGCTGATCAGCGCGGACAGTCCGCTCGCGCCCAGGGACAGCGCGAGTACGAGCAGCGTTTCATCGCGCAGCGTCCGCCGCGAGAGCCCGTCCTCGACCACGGGCAGCTCCGCGCCCCGCGCCTGTGACCGCACTCCTGTCCCCACTTCCGTCTCTCCGCCTCATCGGTGCACCCGCCCCGTTCACCGGACAATACGGGGTCATGGTCCACGGTGGGGGCGTCACCCGGAGAGATCGGTGGGCCAGGTGTGCACCGGTGCGTCGGTCCGCATCAGGGCGCAGTAGCGCCGGGTCATGGCCGCGAGGGCGGCGTCCCGGTCCAGTCCGTCGCCCAGCGCCCGGTGGTAGGTGGCCGTCTGCCAGGACGCGCCGTTGACCCCCAGCTTGCAACGTTCCTCGATCACACCGAGATAGCGGTCGCGGTCGGCCGGCTCCACGCCCCAGGAGTCGAGGCCGGACGCGGCGAGCGGCAGCAGTTCCTCGCGGACCAGCCGTACGGCGGAGGTGCGGGTCAGGGACGCCGACCGGCCGGATTTGGGCCACTGGAGGACCGCGTCGATGCCATGGCGGCAGGCCGCCTCGAAGTTGGCCGCGGCGGCCGCGAACGGCAGCCTGGTCCACACCGGGCGGGGCTCCTCGGCGAGCGCCCTGACCAGCCCGTAGTAGAAGGCGGCGTTGGCGATGACATCGGTGACGGTGGGCCCGGCCGGGAGCACGCGGTTCTCCACCCGCAGATGCGGCACGCCGTCCACGACGTCGTAGACGGGCCGGTTCCAGCGGTAGATCGTGCCGTTGTGCAGCGCCAGCTCCTGGAGCTCGGGCACCCCGCCCTCGTCCAGCGCCCGCAGCGGGTCCTCGTCCTCGCCGGTGGAGAGCAGCGGCGGGAAGTAGCGCAGGTTCTCCTCGAACAGCTCGTACGCGGAGTCGATCCAGCGCTCGCCGAACCAGGTGCGCGGGCGCGCCCCCTGGGCGGCGATCTCCGGCGGGCGCACATCGGTGGCCTGGAGGAACAGCGGCGGCCGCGATTCGCGCCATGCCTCGTGGCCGAAGACGAAGGGGGAATTGGCGCCCACCGCGATCTGCGCGGCGGCCGCCGCCTGCGCCGCGTTCCACGCGTCCGCGAAGCGGCCAGGAGTGACCTGGAGATGGAGCTGGACGGAGGTGCAGGCCGCCTCTGGGGCGATGGAGGAGCTGGCGCAGGTGAATCGCTCCCGGCCCTCGATGTCGATGAGGAAATCCTCGCCGCGGGCGGCCAGCATCTGCTCATTGAGAAGTTTGTAACGGTCGTCATAGGAGAGGTTCGTGGATCCCAGATCGTCCGCGGCGAGGGTGGGCAGAATTCCGATCATCACGATCTCGGAGGACACCTCCCGCGCCTTGCGATCGGCATATGACAAACCGGTTCGGAGCTCTTCGGAGAGCTGATCGAGAACGCGTCCGTGCAAACGGTGGGGCACGATGTTTACTTCAAGATTGCACTGCCCGAGTTCGGTCTGGAAATCATGACTCCCGATGCGCTCCAGAACCTCCGCGTTCATCATCCTCGGCAGCCCGTCGGCCCCGGCGAGATTCAGCTCGATCTCCAGCCCCATCAGATTCTTCGGGCGGTCGAATCGCTTGTCGGCCAGGAGCCGGCCCAGCCCGTCGAGGCACTGCCGCAACCGGACGCGCTGCCGTCGCCGACCGGACGGGTCGAACTCACCGGCTATGAGCTTCTCCCCCATCGAAGCGTCCCTCCTCGAGTGGATCATCGGCGCCAGTGGTGTGCACACCACGCTCGATGATGCCCACCAATGTGATCGATAACGCCCCGCGATCCCCACCCAGCCGATAGGCTCTGGGGAACTGCGCATTGCGCTGGAGAAATGGACCAGCGAGTTCCAGCCTACCGCGCGGGGTTCAAAATGCCAGGTCATATCCGTTCATCTGGCACTGAATCGGGGAAAATCCCCGCCTTCCCGGGGTCTGGATATCCTCTTGTCGGCGATATCGGCAGCGGCTAGACGAAACACAACGGGAACACTTGTCGTATAAACTCGGCTAACGAGGCAGAGAGATAACGCCCGAACGGTCTGTTCCGGCTCCCCTCTGACCCGTGTTCCACCGACAGCGCCGCCCAAACCCGGCCCGCTATCGCTTCACCGTGTCTTCAAAGCGAGAGGCGACCCACCATGCCGCTGCATGTGCCCCAGGCCCCCGCGCCCGCCCTGCGCAGCGTCCTCACGGCCCTTGATTCCCCCACCGCCGTCCGCGAGGCCCGCACCCCCGTGCTCTCCACGCTCACCGGCCCCTTCGAACCCGAACTCCCGCTCCCCGTCCATATCCTGGACGACATCACCGCCTCCGACGGCCCGCCGCGCACCCGGCTCACCGGCTGGCGATTCCTGATCCGCGACGGCGACCGTACGGTGGCCGCCGCGGAGGCGATGCTCACCGCCGACGGCTGGGCCTTCTCGCACTTCTCCGAGGGCCCCTATGTCAGCTCGGCCGAACTCGCCCTGAGCGAGGCCGAGTCGCTGCCCTCGGCGTACCAGCCGCGGCTGCTGTCCATCCCCGAGCTCTACATGGTCACGCTCTGGCTGCACGGCGACCTGACCGCGGACGGCGCCGAAGGCGGCCTCGGCGCCGGGGACCTGCTGGTGCCGCTCGCCCCGGCCCCGCCCGGTATCGCGGCGCACCGGGCGCACCGGGCAACCGATCTGCTGCCCGTCCTCACTCACCGGCTGACCCGCGCCCCCTTGCTTGGCTCACCCGCCTGACCTGGGCCTTCACCAGGCCGGGAGCGCCCCGTGACCGCCGGGTCACGGGGCGCTCCGCAGCATCCTCGTAACAGTCCGGCCGCGATGAACCGTCCGGGCGGGTGATGCGTCATTATCTAGCGAGACCGGTACCGCGAAATCCCTGCGGATTCCAGGCCGCAGGGCAACACTGGAGCAATCGACCGACTCAACCACGGGGGGCGGCCATGAACGCCGCAGCGAGCCGCAGGACCTTCACCACTCCGCAGCGAAAGAACCCTGTCATGTGCCAGCATCAACCACCCTGCCCGTCAGCCGACTCCGCCGACCGGGAGGCCGCCCATCTGGTGGCGCACCACCCGGAGCAGGGATGGAGCCTGCTGTGCAATGGCGTCCTGCTCTTCGAGGACACCGGTGAGCTGCTGCCGGACGGGCGCGTGATCGCGCCGTGCCGACCGCTGGGTTCCGAGCACGTCGTCACCGCGGCCTGACGGTCGCCGTCGACGGCACGTACATATCAGGGGCCGGCCCGGCGCATCCGCCGAACCGGCCCCACTGACGCATCGTCGGGCTCAAGCCCTCTCAGCCCTCGTAGGACTCCAGCGGCGGGCAGGAGCAGACGAGGTTACGGTCCCCGTAGGCCCCGTCGATCCGCCGCACCGGCGGCCAGTACTTGTCGGCCGCCGAGACCCCGGCCGGGAAAACCGCTTCCTCCCGGGAGTACGGGTGGCCCCACTCCCCGGTCAGCGACGCCGCCGTATGCGGGGCGTTCCGGAGCGGATTGTCCTCCTTGGCCCACTCGCCGGAGCCGACCTTCTCGATCTCGGCCCGGATGGCGATCATCGCCTGGCAGAACCGGTCCAGCTCCGCCAGGTCCTCGCTCTCGGTCGGCTCGATCATCAGCGTCCCGGCGACCGGGAACGACATCGTCGGCGCGTGGAAGCCGTAGTCGATCAGGCGCTTGGCCACATCGTCCACGGTCACCCCGGTGGCCTTCGTCAGCGGACGCAGATCCACGATGCACTCATGTGCCACCAGGCCGCCGGGGCCGGTGTAGAGCACCGGGTAGTGCGGCTCGAGGCGCTTGGCGACGTAGTTGGCGCCGAGCACCGCGACCTGGGTCGCGCGGCGCAGCCCCTCGGCGCCCATCAGCCGGATGTACGCCCAGGAGATCGGCAGGATCCCCGCGGAGCCCCACGGCGCGGCCGAGACCGGGCCGACGCCGGTGGCCGGTCCGGCGGCGGGCTGTAGCGGATGGTTGGGGAGGTAGGGCGCCAGGTGCTCGCGCACCGCGATCGGGCCGACGCCGGGGCCGCCGCCGCCGTGCGGGATGCAGAAGGTCTTGTGCAGGTTCAGATGCGAGACATCGCCGCCGAACCGGCCCGGCTCGGCGAGCCCGACCAGCGCGTTGAGGTTGGCGCCGTCCACGTAGACCTGGCCGCCCGCGTCATGCACGGTCGCGCAGATCTCGGTGATGTGCTCCTCGAACACCCCGTGGGTGGAGGGGTAGGTGACCATCAGGACGGCCAGCTGGTCGCCGTACTGCTCGATCTTGGCGCGCAGGTCGTCGGTGTCCACCTCGCCGTCCTGGCCGGTCTTGACCACGACGACCTTCATACCGGCCATCACGGCGCTGGCGGCGTTGGTGCCGTGCGCGGAGGACGGGATGAGGCAGACGGTGCGCTGGGTGTCCCCGTTGGCCCGGTGGTAGGCGCGCACCGCCAGCAGTCCGGCGAGCTCGCCCTGGGACCCGGCGTTCGGCTGGAGCGAGACCTTGTCATAGCCGGTGACCTCGGCCAGCCGCTCCTCCAGCTCACGGATCAGGGTCAGATAGCCCTGGGCCTGCTCGGCCGGTGCGAAGGGGTGCAGCGCGCCGAACTCCGGCCAGGTGACCGGCTCCATCTCGGCGGTCGCGTTGAGCTTCATGGTGCAGGAGCCCAGGGGGATCATGCCCCGGTCCAGGGCGTAGTCCCGGTCGGCCAGGCGGCGCAGATAGCGCAGCATCGCGGTCTCGGAGCGGTGCTGGTGGAAGACCGGGTGGGCCAGATAGCCGTCCTGGCGCAGCAGGGCCGCGGGCAGCGCGTCCGGCGCCGAGGCGTCCAGCTCGTCGATCCCGGGGATCCCGGAGGCGTTGCCGTGGCCGCCGTCCACCCCGAAGGCGGACCATACGGCGGCGAGCTGCGCGCGGCCGGTGGTCTCGTCGCAGGCGATGCCGACGTGGTCGGCATCGGTCAGCCGAAGGTTGACCCCGGCCTCGCGGGCCGCGGCGACGACCTCGACGGCCCGGCCCGGCACCCGCGCGGTGAGGGTGTCGAAGAACGCGCCGTGCACCACCTCGACACCGCCGGCCCGCAGCCCCTCGGCGAGCACGGAGGCGTAGCGGTGGGTGCGGCGGGCGATCGCCGCGAGCCCGTCCGGGCCGTGGTAGACGGCGTACATCCCGGCCATCACGGCCAGCAGCACCTGTGCGGTGCAGATGTTGCTGGTGGCCTTCTCCCGGCGGATGTGCTGCTCACGGGTCTGAAGCGCCAGCCGGTACGCCTTGTCGCCGTCGGCGTCCACCGAGACCCCGACCAGCCGGCCGGGCAGGTTGCGGGCGTAGGCGTCGCGCACCGCCATGAAACCGGCGTGCGGCCCGCCGAAGCCCATCGGGACGCCGAACCGCTGGCTGCTGCCCACCGCGATGTCCGCGCCCAGCTCACCGGGCGAGGTGAGCAGGGTGAGCGCGAGCAGATCGGCGGCGACGGTGACGACGGCGCCCAGCTCATGGGCGCGCTCGACGAGCGGGCGCGGATCGCGCACCACACCGGAGGCGCCCGGGTACTGGAGCAGCACGCCGAAGACCCCGCGCTCGGCGATCTCATCCGGGATGCCCTCGGCCAGGTCGGCGACGACGACCTCGACACCGGTCGGCTCGGCGCGGGTCCGTATGACCGCGATGGTCTGCGGCAGACAGTCGGCGTCGATCAGGAAGACGCCCTCCTTGACCTTGCCGACGCGCCGCGACAGCGCCATCGCCTCGGCGGCCGCGGTGGCCTCGTCCAGCAGCGAGGAACCGGCCGTGGGCAGCCCGGTCAGATCGGCGACGACGGTCTGGAAGTTCAGCAGCGCCTCGAGCCGGCCCTGGGAGATCTCCGGCTGGTAGGGCGTGTACGCGGTGTACCAGGCGGGGTTCTCCAGCACATTGCGCAGGATCACCGGCGGAGTGTGGGTGCCGTAGTAGCCGAGGCCGATCATCGACGGCAGCACCTGGTTGCGGTCGGCGAGCGCGCGCAGCTCGGCGAGGACCTCCGGCTCGCTGCGGGCCGGCGGCAGGGTGTCCAGCGCCTCGGTGCTCTTGATGACGTCCGGTACGGCGGCCTCGGTGAGCTCGTCCAGCGAGCCGAAGCCGACCTGGGCGAGCATCTTGGCCTGTGCCTCGCCGTCCGGGCCGATGTGACGCTGCTCGAACGGAGTACCGGATTCCAAGTCGGAGAGTGCGATGCGATTGGCGGTCATCTCAGGGGGCCTCCTGGTCTGTGACGACCTACGAGGGGCACCGCGGCTCGGGTGCCCGGACGGCCTCCCCCTCTGTCATCTCAACCTGAGAGCTTCACCGGTCCATATACCGCTGACCGGTTTTCACCGTCGGTGAGGAGGGGTTCCGGAACTCTGCTCGCCCGTGGCCCACCCTGCTTTCCAGAGTGACCTCACCCGCACGGTACGTGTGCCTGAGAGATTCCGGGGAGGGTTTGCTCCTTCGGCGCCTCCGACAGCGTCGGCGGAGGACTCTCCCGCACGGGGTCTACAGCCACAGTCAGCGTACCAGCGGTTCTGCCACGGGGAACGGTCGCGGGCGTTCGAGTGGCCGAGTGCGGCGATGTGGCTTTTTGTAGGTAGCAATGGGCACTTGCTAACTGCTTGTTCATCTGTTTGCCACCTGTGGGAGAGAGCGTGCAGACCGATATCGACCCGCGGACCCTGATCGGCCGCAAGGCATTCGACCGCGAGGGCGCCAAGATCGGCACCGTGGACGAGGTCTATCTCGACGACGCGACCGGCGAGCCCGAATGGGCGGCGGTACGCACCGGACTGTTCAGCCGGGACGTCTTCGTGCCGCTCGAACCGAGCGAGGTCGTCGGCGACACCCTGCGGGTGCCGTACGACCGGTCCCTGATCAAGGACGCCCCGGACTTCGGGGTGGGCCGCCATCTCTCCCCGGAACAGGAGCTCCAGCTCTACCACCACTACGGCCTGGACGTCACGGGCTGACCCGGCCCCCGGCCGGGCTCGGGCCCGCTGGCCCCCGGGGTCGGCCCGTCCGGGCCTCCGGCCTCCTCCGCTTCCGCCTCCGCCTCCGCGTCCGGCCGCAGCAGCGGCAGCGGGTCGGCGGGCTGTAGCGCCGGGTCGTCCACGGGGAACGTCCGTACCCGGCCCGGCGGCGACCACGGCTCCTCGAAGCGCACGGTCACCCGGCCCACTCCGCTCCCCTGCACCCAGCCCGCCCCGTACTCGGCGTGCCGTACATCGGAGCCCGGGAGCCAGCGCCGCGGCTTCTCAGCGTCCTCAGAAGCCTCTCCCGCGCCCTCTCTCACGGGCTCCGGTCTCTCGGGGCCCGGAGGGCGCCCGGCGTCTCCCAGGGCCTCATGAGCGGCTTGGGCGGCCTGAACCGCTTCCGCGGCCTGGGCGGCCTGGGCGGCTTGGGCGGCTTGGGCGAAGAGATCCTCCTGCGTGAAGTCCGCCAGACCGCTGACGCCGACCCCCAGCAGCCGCACGCCCGCCGTCGTCTCCACCCCGTCGATCAGCCGCGCCGCGGCCTCCCGCACCACCGCCGGGTCGTCGGTCGGCCCGCGCAGGGTCTCCGAACGGGTGAGCGTGGAGAAGTCGTACCGCCGCACCTTGATCACGACCGTCCGCCCCGAGCGGCCCGCCTCGCGCAGCCGCCGCACACAGCGGTCGGCGAGCCGCGCGATCTCCAGCTGCACCCGGGTGCGGTCGGTGAGGTCGACGTCGAACGTGTCCTCGACCGAGATGGACTTGGCGTCCCGCTCGGCGACGACGGGCCGCTCGTCCCGGCCCTCGGCCATCAGGAACAGCGACGCGCCGTGGGCCCGGCCCAGCAGCCGCACCAGCTCCGCCTCGCCCGCCTCCCGCGTCTCGGCCACGGTGTGGATCCCGGCCCGGCGCAGCGTCTCCGCCGTGGCGGGGCCGACGCCCGGGAGCGTCCGCACCGACATCGGGCCGAGCAGTTCGCGCTCCGTACCGGGCTCGATGACCACCAGGCCGTCCGGCTTGGCCTGCTCCGAACCAATCTTGGCGAGCATCTTGGAGCCGGCGAGCCCCACCGATCCGGTCAGCCCGGTGACCGCCTTGATGTCGGCCCGCAGCCGCTCCGCCACGGCGCGCGCCGCCTCGACGGTGGGTTCGGTGCCGCCCGCCTCCAGGTCGACGAACGCCTCGTCCAGGCTCAGCGGCTCCACCAGGGGCGACAGGGTGTGCAGCAGGGTCATGACCGCGTCGCTCACCTTGCGGTAGAGCGCGAAGCGGGGGATGAGGAACGCCGCGTTCGGACACAGCCGGCGGGCCTGGGCCATCGCCATGGCCGAGTGCACCCCGAAGACCCGGGCCTCGTAGGAGGCCGTGGCCACCACACCACGCGGCCCCAGACCCCCCACGATCACCGGCTTTCCGCGCAGGCTGGGCTTGGCCGCCTGCTCCGCCGAGGCGTAGAAGGCGTCCATGTCCAGATGGAGAATCGTCGGCGCACCCCTCACACCTCCGATGCTGCCGCACACCACTGACAATGGGGCGGGCAACGGCCGGGGGGGCGCGCCCGGGGGCGCCGATCCGTCCCCCGGGGCGCTCAGGCGAAGGTTTCTAACCGGCCCGGTTCCGGCGCGCCGCGAGCTCGTCGGTCGGGTTGTGCCGGACCAGCGTCTCGCCGGTGTCCACGCGCTCGCCGTGCAGCTGGGACAGCGCGCTCTCCACATCCCGCCACACGACGCCCACGGCAATCCCGAAGACGCCCTGGCCGCCCTGGAGGAGGTCCACGACCTCATCGGGCGAGGTGCACTCGTAGACGGTCGCGCCGTCGCTCATGAGCGTCATCTGGGCCAGGTCGTCGAGCTCCCGGGCACGGAGGTGCAGCACCGCCGCCCGGATGTTCTGGAGCGATACGCCGGTGTCCAGCAGCCGCTTCACGATCTTGAGGACGACCACGTCCCGGAAGCTGTAGAGCCGCTGGCTGCCCGAGCCGTAGGCCGGGCGGACGCTCGGCTCCACCAGCCCGGTGCGGGCCCAGTAGTCCAGCTGGCGGTAGGTGATGCCCGCGGCCGCACACGCGGTGGGTCCGCGGTATCCGATCCGCTCCGTCCCCCCCGCGGCGGGCTCACGCGGCGGTGCGGCCTGTGCCGCGACCCGCGCCTTCAATGCCGGATCGGCCGATGCGCTCCCCTGGAGCGCATACGGACCTCCGGCCGCCGTGCCGTCGCCGGTGCTTCTCACGCCGACCTCCGTCCTCGACCTGCCATCTTGAAGGTAGGCAGTCACCCGGGGTGCGTCAACGATCGCCACACTCGGCACGCCGAGTGATAATCACCCTAAGAGTGGTTTCCCGTGTCCCTCGTCCGGGAAAGGCTACTCGAATGCGCAAGCGAGGACCGGCATACAGTTCACTGGCTGCTGGTTCCGAAGTCCTCCGGCGAGATCTGGTCGAGGAACTCGCGGAACTTCTCCACCTCGTCCTCCTGCTCGTCCGGGATCGCGATCCCGGCGTCGTCCAGCACGCCGTCACTGCCGTAGATCGGCGTTCCGGTGCGCAGCGCGAGCGCTATGGCGTCGGACGGCCGGGCGCTGACCTCCACGCCGCTGGCGAAGACCAGCTCCGCGTAGAAGACCCCCTCGCGCAGATCCGTGATCCGGACCTCCGTGAGCTGCTGGCCGACCGCTTCGAGTACGTCTTTGAAAAGATCATGGGTCAGCGGGCGCGCCGGAGCCATGCCCTGCTGAGCGAAGGCGATCGCGGTCGCCTCACCTGGTCCGATCCAGATGGGGAGGTAGCGGTCGCCTCCCACTTCACGCAGGAGCACGATCGGTTGGTTGGAGGGCATTTCCACCCGGACACCCACGACGTCGAGCTCGTTCACACAGCAACCCTAGGACGTGCCCGGCCGGTTTGGATAGTCGGGGCCCGGTCGGTCACCGCTCCTGGACCCTCAGAGCCGACCGCACCAGGGCCGCGTGCAGCCGTACGGAGAGCGTGGCGAGCTCCCGCACACTGGCCTCCGCATGCGCTCTGGTCTGCGGATTTCTATGCAACCGCAGCGGGGCGACCACCTGCTCGACCATTCCGGCCTCACGCTCGGCGGAGGCTTTCATGATTCGCAGATGACGTGGTTCCAGGCCGAAACGACCGAGCTCGGCGATGAGCCGGGCGACAGTCACCGCCTCGATGTCGTACCCGCCGTCCGCGGTCGGCGCGAGCAGCCCGTACGACTCCCATTCGGCCAGCTCCGCCTCGCTGACCTCGGCCGTTGCCAGCAATTCGGCCCGGCCGACCCGGGCGGCCGTGGGGCCGTCCGGGGCCGCGCCGGGGCCGCCGTCGAGCGGCCCCGGCTGCCGCACTCCCTGCGAAACGGCAGGAAGCTGCAATGGCTCACCCCGCTCCAGGGCGTCCAGATGCTCCCGGATGACCTTGAGCGGCAGGTAGTGGTCACGCTGCATCCGGAGGATATGGCCGAGCCGCTCCACATCCCGCTGGCTGAATTTGCGGTAGCCGGACGGCGTCCGCCGCGGCTCCACCAGCCCCTCCGACTCCAAGAAGCGGATCTTGGAGATGGTGACCTCGGGGAACTCGTCCCGCAACAGATTCAGCACGGTGCCGATGCTCATCGACCGGCCGTCCGTGGAGGCGGTGCCGGTATCGGCACCGCCCGACGGTGTCTGAAGCATGGACCTCCCCTGACGGGTCAGATGCCGACGCCCCGCTGGCTCGGGTAGAAGACCAGCCGGTACTTACCGATCTGCACCTCGTCCCCACTGGTCAGGACCACCGGCGCGTCGATCTGCTCCCGGTTGACATACGTCCCGTTGAGGCTGCCGACGTCCGAGACGGTGAAGCTGCCGTCCTGGCCGCGCCGGAACTCCACATGGCGGCGGGAGACCGTCACATCGTCCAGGAAGATGTCGCTCTGCGGATGACGGCCCGCCGTGGTGACATCACTGTCCAGCAGGAAGCGGCTGCCGGAATTCGGCCCGCGGCGGACCACCAGCAGGGCCGACCCCAGGGGCAGCGCCTCGACGGCGGCCTGCGCCTCCGGGCTGAGCGACGGCAGCGGCGTCTGCCCGGTCACCTCGGAGTCGTACGCCTCGAGACCCGAGATCGAAATGGTGGAGGTGGTCTCCGAGGCACGCTCGGAGGGCGCGCCGCCCCGCAACGGGGCGCCGCAATTGGAGCAGAACCGGCTGGCCTCCGCGTTCCGGTGGCCACACCGCTGACAGACCGGCAAGCCGAACCCTCCACCACTGTGAGAGGCCGATGGGTCCTCGAAACCTATGGGCCCGGCCGCGGAGGGGTCAACAGACGCGCCCTGCCCGCCGACCTGGTCACGGAAGAGCGGGCGCTCCTCGGTTCCCCCTCCGCTCTCCTCCGCGGCGCGCGAGGCGCGGTGGCGAGCGGTACTGCTGCCGCCATCCTGGCGGGCACTCTTACCGAACAACTTCCCGAACAACTTCACGGGCGATTCCCCTTGACTGAAACAGACCCGCCCGTGGGGCAGGACAAACCCTCGATGCACACACCAGACGGTCCGGACATCCTCACAACGTCCGTGACCACCAGACAGTTTCCATCACGCGCGGATCTTCCGGTGCGTTGACCCCCCGCGTCCACATGGTCTCCCCGAGAGACCCTCATTTCGAACCGCCTCACCGTGATGACGACCGAGCGTAGTCAGGCCGCTTCGCCGATCGCAAGGCATCCACAACGATCTTCTTCTCCCGCTGCACGGACACAGTGGCCTGCTCCTTCTCCAGGCTCTGCACCACCCCGCCCGGGATGTTCAGGGCCGGCTCCAGATCCTCCGGCTTGCCGATCACCTTCACAACATACGGTCGCGTCACTTTCCGTCCATCGATCCGGATCGCGCCACCGCTGTCCGAGAAGTAGGTGCCGGCGACCACGCGCACCGTGCCGATCTGGATCGCCTCGGCGCCCGCCGCGCGCAGCTCCTGGACCGTGTCGAGCAGCATGTCCGACTCCACGGAGCCCCGGGAGTCGTCGATGGTGATCGTGATACCAGGACCCTGTGCTGCCACCGTACCCGCGAGCACGCCCAGCTGCTGCTCCTTCTGAAGCGTCTGTTTCCGGGCCTCCTCGGCCTGGTCCGAGCTGTTCTCCAACTCGGTGCGCTGGTTCTCGAGGCGGCGCTTCTCGTCCTGGAGCCGCTGGGTGCGCGAGTCCAGCTCATCGAGGATCCGGACCAGGTCCTCCTGCCGGGCGCCGCGCAGCACGCTGTTCTCGTTGGTCGAGCGCACCTGGATGGCGAGGCCCAGGCCGAGCCCGAAGAGCAGCAGGGCGACGATCAGCTGCGCACGGGTGAGCCGCGGCGGCCATACGCCCTTCCACAGCCGCTGGCGGCCGGTCAGGGCCTCCTCCCGGCTCCGGTCGGCCCCGGGCCCCCCGGGGCCGGAAGCAGGGCCGGGGGCGGGCCCCACACGCTCTCCGGAGTCGCTCCGGGACCCGTCGGCGGGCCGGGGGCCCTCGGCACGCGCCCCGGGCGTGTCCGCCGTGACGGACCGGCCCTGGGCCTGCGGCGGCAGGGCCTCGGGCAGTACGGCCTTGGGCAGGGGCGTCCTGAGCGCGAGATCCTTGAAGCCGCCCGGCGGGGGCGTGGCGGGCCTGCCCGGCCGCTCCGCGGGCGCGTCACGGCGCTCGGGCTTCCGCTCGGGCGACGGGGTGCCCGGGCGCGGCGGCCCGGCCGCCGAGGGCCGCTTGAGCTCGCCCCGCTCCTGGGGCTCCCCGGGGCGCGTGGGCCGCTCCGGCGTCTCCGGCCGACGCGCCGGCTCGGGCGACCGCCGGGGCGGCTCAGCGGCCTTCTCGGGCGTGTCGGCCTTCGCCGCTTGGTGCGGCGTGTCGGCGGACTGCTCGGCCTTCGCGTCCCTCTCGGCCGGTCGCGGCGTGTCGGCGGACTGGTGCGGCGTCTCGTCCGACTGCTGTCGCGGCGTGTCGGCGGACTGCCGTGGCGTTTCGGCCGGCTGTCGCGGCGTGTCGGCCTGCCGTCGGATTTCGGCCGACTGTGCGCTCTCGGGCTTCTCCGGGGTGTCGTCGGTCGTCATCGGCCTCACGCCCGGAACACATGGCGGCGGATCGCGGCCGCGTTGGAGAAGATCCGGATACCGAGCACGACCACGACCCCCGTCGACAGCTGGGCACCGACGCCCAGCTTGTCACCGAGGAAGACGATCAGCGCGGCCACCACCACATTGGACAGGAACGATACGACGAAGACCTTGTCGTCGAAGATCCCGTCCAGCATCGCCCGGAAGCCCCCGAAAACCGCGTCGAGTGCCGCCACGACGGCGATCGGCAGGTAGGGCTCGACCACCGTCGGCACCACGGGTCGGACCACAAGTCCGACCACGACTCCCACGATGAGCCCCAATACGGCGATCACGATGTGCCCTTCCCTGTGTCGGCGTCACCCTTGCCGGAACCACCGGCTATCGGCTCCGCGGTGCGTACGATCAGGCTCGGCGCGGCCGGAAGCCGGAGCGAGTCCTGGGCGGAAATGCTCGTACGGATGTCATAGTTCTGCTGGAGCACATGCAGGTACTGTCCGTCCGCACTGTTCTGGAAAGCGGTGCTCAGCCGCTGCCCGTCCCCCACCGCGAGCACCGTATACGGCGGCGCCAGCGGCTTGTTGTCGACCAGTATGGCGTCTCCCGCGGCCCTGATCGCCGAGAGCGCCGTCAGCCGCTGCCCGTTGATCGAGACGGCCTCCGCGCCCGACTCCCACAGGCCGTTGACGACACGCTGCATGTCGTGGTCGCGCACCCGGCCGGTGTCGGAGAAGTCGGCGCTCTCCCGTGGTCCCCCGCCGCCGCCCGCCGCGCCCTTGGCGTCGTCGACCACCAGCTTCACCCCGGGGCCCGTCACCTCGTTGGCCCCCGAGAGCAGCGCCACCAGATCGGCCTTGGCCCCGCCGTGCTTCTCCAGTGCCTGCCGCTGCTTCTCCCCGACCTCGCCGCGGAGCTTGTCCACGCTCCGGGCGAGCTTGTCCGCGTTCGAGTTCCCCGTCTCGATGCGGTCGATCAATTCTCCCCGCTCCTTGGCCAGCGTCGGCGCCGATATCCGCGCCTCGGCGGCCCCGATGGTGATGACGACCGCGACCAGGACGAGACCGAAGGCCAGCCCCAATTTGGCCCGCACCGTGCGCGGCAGGCCCGAGCGACCGGTCTCCCCGCGCCGCGCGGCGGCCTCGGCGTAGCCGTCGTCAAGGCTGTGGTCCATCACATTGGTCAGCAGCGACATGGACGCGTCGAGGCGCGGGCGCGGGCGCGGCGATGCTGTGCTCCGAACGGGGGGCTGCTGCGACATGCCGCACATCGTCGCACGTGGGGGCCGCCGCCACCGAATGGCCCCTCCGGCGTGCCGGATCCGGGCCCTCGGGACGGCGGCCCCACGCGCTCAGACGTGCTCGGGCGGCCCCGGGATCAGCGCCCCGCGCTGTCCACGACGCTGGACCACTCGTCCAGCAGGGCCTGCGCGGACGCGTCGTCCGGGCCCTCCGCCCACAGATGGGTGACCGCCTCGGCCGGGTCGGGCAGCACCATGACCCACCGCCCGTCGGTCTCCACGACCCGCACCCCGTCGGTGGTGTCCACGGAACGGTCCCCCGCGGCCTCCACCACATGCCGCATGACCAGGCCCTTGACCGCCCAGGGGGTAGCCAGATCACGCCGCTGGACATGCGCCCGCGGAATCCGCGCATCGATCTGGCTCAGCGTCAGCTGAGTGCGCGCCACCAGCCCGATCAGCCGGACGAAGGCGGCCGTGCCGTCGAAGACGCTGCTGAACTCGGGGATGATGAATCCGCCGCGCCCGTCGCCTCCGAAGATGGTGGACTCCGACCGGGCGACCCGGGTCAGATCGTCCGCCGCGGTGGTCGTCCACTCCACCTGTGTGCCGTGGTACGCCGCCACCTGCTCGGCGATACGGGTCGTGGTCACCGGAAGCGCCACCCGCCCGCTCCGCCGCTCCGCGGCCACCAGGTCCAGCATCACCAGCAGCGCCCGGTCGTCCTCCACGATCCGGCCGCGCTCGTCGACGAGCGAGAACCGCTCACCGACCGGGTCGAACCGCACTCCGAACGCGGCACGCGCCGAGGCGACGATCTCGCCGAGCCGGGCCAGCCCCGACCGGCGCGCGTCGGCGGTCTCCGTCGGACGCGACTCGTCCAGGCCGGGGTTGATGGTCAGCGCGTCCACCCCGAGCCGGCCCAGCAGACTGGGCAGCACCAGCCCGGCGCTGCCGTTGGCGGCGTCCACGACGACCTTCAGACCGGACTCGGCGATGCCGCTGATGTCCACGGCGCGCAGCAGCGAGCCCGTGTACGAGTCGAAGACGCTCGACGGGAAGCTGAGGTCACCGATCTCGCCCGGGAACGCCCTGCGGTACTCCTGGCGGGCATACACCCGGTCCAGCTTCCGCTGACCGCCCGCGGAGAGATCGGCGCCCCGCTCGTCGAAGAACATGATGTCGACCGAGTCGGGCACCCCGGGCGAGGTCCGGATCATGAAGCCGCCGGCGCTGCCGCGCGCGGTCTGCTGCCGGGCCACCGGCAGCGGCACGTTCTCGAGGTCCCGTACGTCGATGGCGCTGGTCTGGAGGGCGGAGATCATCGCCCGCTTGAGCGCCCGCGCACCCCTGGAGTGGTCACGCGCCGTGGTGACCGTGGAGCCCTTTTTGAGGGTCGTGGCGTACGCCCCGGCGAGCCGCACCGCGAGCTCCGGGGTGATCTCCACATTGAGGATGCCGGAGACACCGCGGGCGCCGAACAGATGGGCCTGCCCCCGGGACTCCCAGATCACTGAGGTGTTGACGAACGCGCCCGCCTCGATGGTCTTGAACGGATAGACCCGGACATTGCCCTGGACGATCGATTCCTCGCCGATCAGGCACTCATCGCCGATGACGGCCCCGTCCTCGATCCGGGCGGCGCGCATGATGTCGGTGTTCTTGCCGATGACACAGCCGCGCAGATTGCTCTGCTGGCCGACGTACACATTGTCGTGCACCACCGCCTTGTGGAGGAAGGCGCCGCTCTTCACCACGACATTGGAGCCGACGACGGTGTGCTCACGGATCTCGGCACCGGCCTCCACCTTGGCGTAGTCGCCGATGTAGAGCGGACCCCGGAGCACGGCCTCCGGATGCACATCGGCCCCTTCGGCGACCCATACGCCGGGCGAGATCTCGAATCCGTCGAGTTCGACGTCGACCTTGCCCTCGAGAACGTCCGCCTGGGCCTTCACATAGCTCTCATGGGTGCCGACGTCCTCCCAGTAGCCCTCGGCGACATAGCCGAAGATGGGCTTGCCCTCCTTCATCAGCTGGGGGAAGACATCTCCGGACCAGTCGACCGGGACATCGGGATCGACATAGTCGAAGACCTCCGGCTCCATGACATAGATGCCGGTGTTGACGGTATCCGAGAAGACCTGGCCCCAGGTGGGCTTCTCCAGGAAGCGCTCGACCTTTCCGCCCTCGTCGACGATGGTGATACCGAACTCGAGCGGATTGGGAACGCGAGTCAAGCAGACGGTGACAAGGGCGCCCTTTTCCTTATGGAAATTGATCAGATCCGTAAGGTCGAAATCCGTCAGGGCATCACCCGAGATCACCAGGAAGGTGTCGTCCTTGAGTGCTTCCTCCGCGTTCTTGACGCTTCCCGCGGTGCCGAGTGGCTTCTCCTCATTCGCGTACGTGAGCTCCATGTCGAGCTCCTCGCCATCACCGAAGTAGTTCTTGACGAGGGAGGCGAGGAACTGGACTGTCACCACGGTCTCGCTGAGACCATGCCGCTTGAGCAGCCGCAGCACATGTTCCATGATCGGCCGGTTGGCCACGGGCAGCAGCGGTTTGGGCATGGTCGAGGTCATCGGGCGCAGACGAGTCCCCTCGCCCCCTGCCATCACGACGGCCTTCATATCGGAAGCGTCCTCCTTGAAGAGACGACGGTCATGCCGACCGCGCACGCCCGATGGCCCTTACACCTGAAGTGGCTATGGGCCCCGGCCTCTATAGACGCCGCTACGGCGAGCTCAGTCGGCCGCGGTGTCCGCCTTGACGAGTCGGCGGACCTGAACCACGTAGAGGACTCCTGCCCACCAATAGAGTGTTGTACCCCATCCGGCGAACGCCCATCCGAAAATAGCGGCGGTCGTGTGAAGCCCGCCACTTCCCTCACTCAGAAGGAGCAACGGGAAGGCGTACATCAGGTTGAAGGTGGCCGCCTTGCCGAGGAAGTTCACCTGCGGCGGCGGATAGCCATGGCGCCGGAGGATGCCCACCATCACCAGCAGGACCAGCTCTCGCGCGAGAAGGGCCGCGGTGAGCCAGAGGGGCAGGATCTCGCGCCAGGTGAGACCGACAAGAGTCGACAGTATGTAGAGGCGGTCGGCCGCCGGGTCGAGAAGCCGGCCGAGACGGCTGATCTGGTTCCAGCGACGGGCCAGCTTCCCGTCGAGATAGTCGCTGATACCGCTGAGCGCCAGTACCAGCAGCGCCCAGCCGTCGCTGTTGGGCCCGCCGAACTCGGGCCGGAGGATCAGCCACAGGAAAAGCGGCACGCCGACGAGGCGCGCAGCGCTGAGGATGTTCGGGATGGTGAGCACACGATCCGTCTGGACGCGTGTCTCCTGTACCTCCACCCGGGAGCCTCCCGTGAGAAACAGGCCGATGATGCTCCATGACTCTACCGGTAGGCCCGCACAGGCCCCGCACCGGGGCGTAGTGGACATGGGCACAAAAAGACCCCGATGGGAATGAATTTCCCATCGGGGTCTTTTTGAAGATTTGTTCGGCGGCGTCCTACTCTCCCACAGGGTCCCCCCTGCAGTACCATCGGCGCTGAAAGGCTTAGCTTCCGGGTTCGAAATGTAACCGGGCGTTTCCCTAACGCTATAACCACCGAAACACTATGAAGTTGAACCGGACCCAGCCCACACAAAGGGGGCGATCGGACGGTTCATTGCTTCAGAACCAACACAGTGGACGCGAGCACCTGAGGACAAGCCCTCGGCCTATTAGTACCAGTCAACTCCACCGGTCACCCGGCTTCCATATCTGGCCTATCAACCCAGTCGTCTACTGGGAGCCTTAACCCATCAAGTGGGTGGGAGTCCTCATCTCGAAGCAGGCTTCCCGCTTAGATGCTTTCAGCGGTTATCCCTCCCGAACGTAGCCAACCAGCCATGCCCTTGGCAGAACAACTGGCACACCAGAGGTTCGTCCGTCCCGGTCCTCTCGTACTAGGGACAGCCCTTCTCAAGACTCCTACGCGCACAGCGGATAGGGACCGAACTGTCTCACGACGTTCTAAACCCAGCTCGCGTACCGCTTTAATGGGCGAACAGCCCAACCCTTGGGACCGACTCCAGCCCCAGGATGCGACGAGCCGACATCGAGGTGCCAAACCATCCCGTCGATATGGACTCTTGGGGAAGATCAGCCTGTTATCCCCGGGGTACCTTTTATCCGTTGAGCGACGGCGCTTCCACAAGCCACCGCCGGATCACTAGTCCCGACTTTCGTCCCTGCTCGACCCGTCGGTCTCACAGTCAAGCTCCCTTGTGCACTTACACTCAACACCTGATTGCCAACCAGGCTGAGGGAACCTTTGGGCGCCTCCGTTACCCTTTAGGAGGCAACCGCCCCAGTTAAACTACCCACCAGACACTGTCCCTGATCCGGATCACGGACCCAGGTTAGACATCCAGCACGACCAGAGTGGTATTTCAACAACGACTCCCCCTGAACTGGCGTCCAGAGTTCACAGTCTCCCACCTATCCTACACAAGCCGAACCGAACACCAATATCAAGCTGTAGTAAAGGTCCCGGGGTCTTTCCGTCCTGCTGCGCGAAACGAGCATCTTTACTCGTAATGCAATTTCACCGGGCCTATGGTTGAGACAGTCGAGAAGTCGTTACGCCATTCGTGCAGGTCGGAACTTACCCGACAAGGAATTTCGCTACCTTAGGATGGTTATAGTTACCACCGCCGTTTACTGGCGCTTAAGTTCTCAGCTTCGCGGGATCGAAATCCCACTAACCGGTCCCCTTAACGTTCCAGCACCGGGCAGGCGTCAGTCCGTATACATCGCCTTACGGCTTCGCACGGACCTGTGTTTTTAGTAAACAGTCGCTTCTCGCTGGTCTCTGCGGCCACCACCAGCTCACACCGCAAGGGTGATCACCAGCAATGGCCCCCCTTCTCCCGAAGTTACGGGGGCATTTTGCCGAGTTCCTTAACCATAGTTCACCCGAACGCCTCGGTATTCTCTACCTGACCACCTGAGTCGGTTTAGGGTACGGGCCGCCATGAAACTCGCTAGAGGCTTTTCTCGACAGCATAGGATCATCCACTTCACCACAATCGGCTCGGCATCAGGTCTCACCCTTAAATGAGGGACGGATTTACCTACCCCTCGGGCTACACCCTTACCCCGGGACAACCACCGCCCGGGCTGGACTACCTTCCTGCGTCACCCCATCACTCACCTACTACAGGTCTGGTCCGTCGGCTCCACCACTCCCCTTTGCCCGAAGGCTCCGGGGCGGCTTCACGGACTTAGCATCGCCTGGTTCGGCGTTGGCGCTTCAAAGCGGGTACCGGAATATCAACCGGTTGTCCATCGACTACGCCTGTCGGCCTCGCCTTAGGTCCCGACTTACCCTGGGCAGATCAGCTTGACCCAGGAACCCTTAGTCAATCGGCGCACACGTTTCTCACGTGTGTATCGCTACTCATGCCTGCATTCTCACTCGTGAACCATCCACAACTCGCTTACACGGCTGCTTCACCCGGCACACGACGCTCCCCTACCCATCACAGCCCCCGTTAGAGGTATATGCTGCAATGACACGACTTCGGCGGTACGCTTGAGCCCCGCTACATTGTCGGCGCGGAATCACTTGACCAGTGAGCTATTACGCACTCTTTCAAGGATGGCTGCTTCTAAGCCAACCTCCTGGTTGTCTCTGCGACTCCACATCCTTTCCCACTTAGCGTACGCTTAGGGGCCTTAGTCGATGCTCTGGGCTGTTTCCCTCTCGACCATGGAGCTTATCCCCCACAGTCTCACTGCCGCGCTCTCACTTACCGGCATTCGGAGTTTGGCTAAGGTCAGTAACCCGGTAGGGCCCATCGCCTATCCAGTGCTCTACCTCCGGCAAGAAACACACGACGCTGCACCTAAATGCATTTCGGGGAGAACCAGCTATCACGGAGTTTGATTGGCCTTTCACCCCTAACCACAGGTCATCCCCCAGGTTTTCAACCCTGGTGGGTTCGGTCCTCCACGAAGTCTTACCTCCGCTTCAACCTGCCCATGGCTAGATCACTCCGCTTCGGGTCTTGAGCGCGCTACTCTATCGCCCTATTCGGACTCGCTTTCGCTACGGCTTCCCCACACGGGTTAACCTCGCAACACACCGCAAACTCGCAGGCTCATTCTTCAAAAGGCACGCAGTCACGAGACACCAGCAAGCTGATGTCCGACGCTCCCACGGCTTGTAGGCACACGGTTTCAGGTACTATTTCACTCCGCTCCCGCGGTACTTTTCACCATTCCCTCACGGTACTATCCGCTATCGGTCACCAGGGAATATTTAGGCTTAGCGGGTGGTCCCGCCAGATTCACACGGGATTTCTCGGGCCCCGTGCTACTTGGGAGATGAGCAAGCAAGCCATCACGATTTCAACTACGGGGGTCTTACCCTCTATGCCGGACCTTTCGCATGTCCTTCGTCTATCGCAATGGTTTCTGACTTGCCCAGTCGCCGGCAGACGACTGAAGCTCATTCCCACAACCCCGTATGCGCAACCCCTGCCGGGTATCACACACATACGGTTTGGCCTCATCCGGTTTCGCTCGCCACTACTCCCGGAATCACGGTTGTTTTCTCTTCCTGCGGGTACTGAGATGTTTCACTTCCCCGCGTTCCCTCCACATACCCTATGTGTTCAGGTATGGGTGACAGCCCATGACGACTGCCGGGTTTCCCCATTCGGACACCCCCGGATCAAAGCTCGGTTGACAGCTCCCCGGGGCCTATCGCGGCCTCCCACGTCCTTCATCGGTTCCTGGTGCCAAGGCATCCACCGTGCGCCCTTAAAAACTTGGCCACAGATGCTCGCGTCCACTGTGCAGTTCTCAAACAACGACCCGTACCCCGTCACCCACACCCTTACAGTGTGGTACACCGGGACCGGTCGAAGGGACAAGCATTTCTGCCCGTACCCTCAGACACCCAACAGCGTGCCCGACACCATCCGTCCGCTTGCTCTGTGTTCCACGCCGAAGCAGTACTAACAGAGGAAGCATCCGAAACAATGCCGAGTAGTCAACGTTCCACCCATGAGCAACCGTGCAAGACACTTGCTTGCAGTCGGCTATGTGCTCCTTAGAAAGGAGGTGATCCAGCCGCACCTTCCGGTACGGCTACCTTGTTACGACTTCGTCCCAATCGCCAGTCCCACCTTCGACGGCTCCCTCCACAAGGGTTGGGCCACCGGCTTCGGGTGTTACCGACTTTCGTGACGTGACGGGCGGTGTGTACAAGGCCCGGGAACGTATTCACCGCAGCAATGCTGATCTGCGATTACTAGCGACTCCGACTTCATGGGGTCGAGTTGCAGACCCCAATCCGAACTGAGACCGGCTTTTTGAGATTCGCTCCACCTCACGGCTTCGCAGCTCATTGTACCGGCCATTGTAGCACGTGTGCAGCCCAAGACATAAGGGGCATGATGACTTGACGTCGTCCCCACCTTCCTCCGAGTTGACCCCGGCAGTCTCCTGTGAGTCCCCATCACCCCGAAAGGCATGCTGGCAACACAGAACAAGGGTTGCGCTCGTTGCGGGACTTAACCCAACATCTCACGACACGAGCTGACGACAGCCATGCACCACCTGTACACCGACCACAAGGGGGACCCTGTCTCCAGGGTTTTCCGGTGTATGTCAAGCCTTGGTAAGGTTCTTCGCGTTGCGTCGAATTAAGCCACATGCTCCGCCGCTTGTGCGGGCCCCCGTCAATTCCTTTGAGTTTTAGCCTTGCGGCCGTACTCCCCAGGCGGGGAACTTAATGCGTTAGCTGCGGCACGGACAACGTGGAATGTCGCCCACACCTAGTTCCCAACGTTTACGGCGTGGACTACCAGGGTATCTAATCCTGTTCGCTCCCCACGCTTTCGCTCCTCAGCGTCAGTATCGGCCCAGAGATCCGCCTTCGCCACCGGTGTTCCTCCTGATATCTGCGCATTTCACCGCTACACCAGGAATTCCGATCTCCCCTACCGAACTCTAGCCTGCCCGTATCGAATGCAGACCCGGGGTTAAGCCCCGGGCTTTCACATCCGACGCGACAAGCCGCCTACGAGCTCTTTACGCCCAATAATTCCGGACAACGCTTGCGCCCTACGTATTACCGCGGCTGCTGGCACGTAGTTAGCCGGCGCTTCTTCTGCAGGTACCGTCACTTTCGCTTCTTCCCTGCTGAAAGAGGTTTACAACCCGAAGGCCGTCATCCCTCACGCGGCGTCGCTGCATCAGGCTTTCGCCCATTGTGCAATATTCCCCACTGCTGCCTCCCGTAGGAGTCTGGGCCGTGTCTCAGTCCCAGTGTGGCCGGTCGCCCTCTCAGGCCGGCTACCCGTCGTCGCCTTGGTAGGCCATCACCCCACCAACAAGCTGATAGGCCGCGGGCTCATCCTGCACCGCCGGAGCTTTCCACGCGTATCCCATGCGGGAACGCGTCGTATCCGGTATTAGACCCCGTTTCCAGGGCTTGTCCCAGAGTGCAGGGCAGATTGCCCACGTGTTACTCACCCGTTCGCCACTAATCCCCGGCCGAAACCGGTTCATCGTTCGACTTGCATGTGTTAAGCACGCCGCCAGCGTTCGTCCTGAGCCAGGATCAAACTCTCCGTGAATGCTTCCGGGCTATCCCGGCAAACACTGCACGAGAGCGGAACCACCAGAGGAATAATCCGATGGTTCACAGCGTCCTCGCTGTGTTTTTTCTTCAAAGGAACCTCGTCCACGAGTGGACGGGGTATCAACATATCTGGCGTTGACTTTTGGCACGCTGTTGAGTTCTCAAGGAACGGACGCTTCCTTTGAAACCGTTTCACCGGTTTCTCCGGGCGCTTCCCTTCGGTGTTTCACACGCTATCAGACTATTTCCGGCTCTCCGTACCCGTGTCTCTCGCAAGGCATGCGAAAGCGGATCTGAGATTTGGATCAAGTAGCTGATGGCGCCGCCCTGAACCTTGATGTGCACGCAGATGTCCACAGTGCTTCATCCGGTGGGCAGGGATACGACAGTACAGCGCCCCGCGCGGCCGTGGCAAATCGATTCCCGGCCCGGGCACCCCCTCCTGCCTGCGCCACGTGTGCGGAATCCGTAGTTCCTATGACTTACTCTTCTGGGCAGTGCGCTGTCCGGGACAGGTGGTGACGGCGCGTGATGAATCTTCACCTCCCGGGAGGCTCCCATGACCAGCGTGACCTCACCGGTCGCCGGCCGCGTGATCGGGCTCGAAGCGGTGCCCGATCCGGTGTTCTCCGGCGCCATGGTCGGTCCGGGCACGGCGATCGACCCAGTACTCGAGCCCTTCGTGGCCGTGGCCCCGGTCGACGGCATCGTCGTCTCCCTGCACCCTCACGCGTTCGTCGTCGTGGACGGGGAGGGGCACGGTGTGCTCACCCACCTCGGCATCGACACCGTGCAGCTGAACGGTGAGGGCTTCGAGGTCCTCATCAACAAGGGGGACACCGTCAAGCGCGGTGACGCGATCGTGCGCTGGGACCCGGCCACCGCCGTGGCCGCGGGCAAGTCGCCGATCTGCCCGATCGTGGCGCTCGAGGCCACGGCCGATGCCCTGTCCGACGTCAAGGAGGACGTCGATGTGAAGACGGGCGACACACTCTTCGACTGGTGAGCCGGGCGTGCGTCCGGCGGCCGATGGGGACCGGGCCGGGCGGCGCACCGCGGGTACGACATCCACCATGGCGGGGTTCCGCCGTATCGACCGGGGACGGGTGACATGGAGACAACGCTGCGAGGCGTCGGCGTGAGCCACGGGGTGGCCATCGGCGAGGTGCGCCATATGGGGACGGCGGTCCTGGAGCCGCCGGCGAAGCAGATTCCGGCCGATGAGGCGCCGCGTGAGCAGGGGCGGGCGCGCCAGGCGGTGGAGGCCGTGGCGGCCGATCTGGTCGCGCGCGGCAATCTGGCGGGCGGCGAGGCCCAGGCCGTGCTCGAGGCGCAGGCCATGATGGCGCAGGACCCGGAGCTGATGGCCGATGTCGAGCGGCGCATCACCGTGGGCAGCACCGCCGAGCGCGCGGTGTACGACGCCTTCGCCGCTTACCGGGCGCTGCTGGCGGGGGCCGGTGACTACCTGGCGGGCCGGGTGGCCGACCTCGACGACGTCCGGAACCGGATTGTGGCGCGGCTGCTGGGTGTGCCGATGCCGGGCGTGCCGGACAGCGATGAGCCGTATGTACTGATCGCGCGGGACCTCGCCCCGGCCGACACCGCGCTGCTCGACCCGACGCTGGTGCTGGGGTTCGTGACCGAGGAGGGCGGGCCGACGAGCCACAGCGCGATCCTCGCCCGTGCCCTTGGGGTGCCGGCCGTGGTCGCGCTGCCCGGTGCCGGGGATCTGGTCGAGGGCATCCTGATCGCCGTCGACGGCAGCACGGGCGAGATCTTCGTGTCCCCGAGCGAGGAGAAGCGGGCCGAGCTGACGCGCGCCGCCGAGGAGCGCCGGGCCGCGCTGGCCGCCTCCTCCGGTCCGGGTGCGACGTCGGACGGGCACAAGGTGCCGCTGCTGGCGAACGTCGGCGGACCGGCCGATGTGCCGGCGGCGGTCGAGGCGGGCGCCGAGGGTGTGGGGCTGTTCCGCACCGAGTTCCTCTTCCTCGACGACAGCACTCAGGCGCCGTCGGAGGAGAAGCAGGTCACGGCGTACCGGCAGGTGCTGGAGGCGTTCCCCGAGGGCCGGGTGGTGGTGCGGGTCCTGGACGCGGGCGCGGACAAGCCGCTGGACTTCCTCACCCCGGCCGATGAGCCCAACCCGGCGCTGGGCGTGCGCGGTCTGCGTACCCTGCTGGACCACCCCGAGGTGCTGCGGACGCAGCTCACGGCGCTGGCCAAGGCGTCGGAGGGGCTGCCGGTCTATCTCGAGGTGATGGCCCCGATGGTGGCCGACCGGCTGGACGCCAAGGCGTTCGCGGACGCGTGCCGCGAGGCGGGGCTGCGGGCCAAGTTCGGCGCGATGGTGGAGATTCCGTCCGCCGCGCTGCGGGCGCGCTCGATCCTCCAGGAGGTCGAGTTCCTCTCTCTGGGCACCAACGACCTGGCGCAGTACACCTTCGCGGCCGACCGTCAGGTCGGTGCGGTGTCGCGGCTCCAGGACCCGTGGCAGCCCGCGCTGCTCGACCTGGTGGCGGCGTCGGCGGAGGCCGCGCAGGCCGAGGGCAAGAGCTGTGGTGTCTGTGGTGAGGCCGCCTCCGATCCGCTGCTGGCGTGTGTGCTGGCCGGTCTGGGCGTCACCAGCCTCTCCATGGGTGCGGCCTCCATTCCGTATGTGCGCGCGACGCTGGCCAAGCACACGCTGGCGCAGTGCGAGCGGGCCGCCTCCGCGGCGCGCGCGGCGGACACCGCGGAGGATGCCCGCCGGGCGGCGCAGGCGGTGCTGTCCGGCGAATGAGCCGGTGAGCTGTGGGGTGTGATCCGTGAGCTGTGAGATGTGAGCTCTGGGCTTTGAGCTGTTGATGGAGGCGTCCCGCCGGGTGGCGGGACGCCTTCGGTCATTCCGGGCGGCTGAGCGGGATGCCCGCCCGGTATTCGACGCCGTGCTCCGGAGGGATGGGTTCACCGGTCTCGGCGTCGGTGCAGTACGCGGTGAACACCTCCGCCTCGCTCAGCGGGCGCAGCCAGCCGTCCTGAAGCGCCCAGCCGCGGACCGTCTCCGGGGAGTCCGCCACGATGGTGCGCAGCACCAGGCCGCCGGCGCCGCGCAGGGCGAACCCGCAGGCCAGGACGGTGCGAAAGACCAGCCCCGAGGGCTCGGCCAGCTTCGGCGGGCCCGCTTCCCGGGCGTCGGCGTGGAGCACGGCGACCAGTGACGTGCCGTCCGCCGGCACGCTGCACACCAGATGGTGAACGCCCGGCCCGACCGCCTCGACGACCGCGCGCAGCGCGGCCCCGGCGCGGTCGAACGCGGCGCGGGCGGTGGTGTCGTCGCGGCACTCCCCGTGGTGGCCGACGCGGGAGAGCAGCGCCGTGGCGTACTCCCAGGTGGCCTGCTCCTCGGCCACGCCGATGAGCCGTGGCACCAGGCGGGCGATCGGCTGGCCCTCGTAGGTGACGGTGCCGCCCGCGACGGCCAGCTCCGCCGTATAGCGCGTGCGGCTCGCGGCGGTGTCCGGGTCGAGCCGGGTGTCCGCGCAGAACTCCTCGTAGGCGACGGGGTCGAAGAGGGCGACGGTGGTGTGGACGCCCTTGGCCGCGAGCGCCTTCAGCAGCCCCTCCATCTCCCGTAGATACGCTCCGTGGTCGTCGAAGGCGAATGACTCGTAGTGCCGCATGGCCGCGAAGTCCCGCTCGTCGGCGAGCAGGGCCACGGTGCTGGGCACCTCTCTGCGGAGGGCGCGCCGGGTGGTCTGCCTTCTCGTACGCTGCCGCGTCGTCGGCTTCTGTGTCTTCGGCCTCTGTGTCCTCGGCTTCTGTGTCCTCGGCTTCCTGTGCCCGCCCGGGCGGTTCCGGTGGCTCCTGCGGCCGGTGTGCGCCATGACTCCCCCTCAGCGCGGATGTTCAGTGCTCACTCACCGTAACCGGCGCCACTGACAACGCTCCGTCACCGCGGTCCCGTACCAGGTGGCGCTGGGCGCCGCACATGGCGGCAAGCCCGGCGCCGAGGCCGAGCCAGCCGAGGGGGCCCGCCGCGATCGCCGCCGTCACCGCGAGCGGACCCGCACTGCGCTGGACGGCCTGGGCCAGGCCGTGCACGCCGAGGTAGGCGCCCTGTGCGGTGGGCGGGGCGAGGACCACGGACAGCTCCCAGGAGATCGTGGCGTGCAGCATCTCCGCGACGGTGAAGGCGGTGGCGGCCAGCACCAGCGCGGTGGCCGCGAACCAGGGCGCGCCGACGGCCGAGGCGGCCAGCGCTCCCCCGCCGACGAGGAAGGCACCGGCCAGTGGCCACAGCGAGGTGCGTGCGGTGTGCGGGGTGGCGCCGAAGCGGGCGAACGGGACCTGGAAGAACACCACGAGCAGGTTGTTGAGGACGAGCAGCAGGGGGACGAGTTGGTGCGGGGTGCTGGTGGCCGTCACGGCCCACAGCGGCAGGCCGACCTTGAAGACGGAGTCGTCGAGGAAGAGGACGGCCTCGCTGGCGGTGTAGGCGAGGTAGCGGCGGTCGCGCCAGGGGGTGGGGGCCGTGGTCTTCTCGGGTGCGGACGCGGGTTCCGCGGGGGTGGGTGCGGGTCCCGCGGGGGTGGGTGCGCCGGGTTCCGAGGGGGTGGGTGCGCCGGGTTCCGCGGGGGCTGATGCGTCTGGTGCCGGGGATGCGGATTGGGCCGCGATACGGGAGGCCGAGGGCGGTTCTGCGCAGCGAAGCGTGAACAGCGCGGAGGCGACGAAGGAGAGCGCGTCGCCGATCAGCAGCCAGCGGTAGACGGTGACCGTGCCGCCGGTGAGTGCCGCGGCCGCCGCGAGGCCGCCGACGGCCCAGCCGACGTTCATGGCGGTGCGGCTGATGGCCTGGTAGCGGACGCGCTCGGGGCCCGCGACCCGGGTCGCGTACAGCTTGGTCAGGACGGCGGCCGCGCGGTCGCCCAGGCTGCCCACCGAGGCGATGGCGAGCAGGAGCCGGAGGTCGGTGGTGGTGAGAAGGGCCAATGAGGCGGCGGCGCGCACCAGTTGGACGGTGATCAGGAGCGGGCGCAGTCTGACGCGGTCGGCGAGGAGGCCGCCGAGGGGCGGCCCCGCGATGCCGATCGCTCCGGATACGGCGAGCAGCAGGCCGATCTCGGCGGTGCTGAGCCCGGCGGCGAAGGTGAAGTAGAGCGTCGCGGTCGCGCCCCACAGACCCGAGCCGATCCGGTCGACGAAGGTGACGATCAGCATGCGTCGGCCGTCCCGGCCGCCGGGGATGCGGTCGCTGAGCGCGGTGCGGCGCCTTGGCTTGCCCACCCTGGTTCCCCCTGACATTCCCTCTTGACATTCTCTTTTGTATTGATACAGAGTTGCTTCTGTGGCGACACAATATGAGATCACCGGTGCGTCGGCCAAGGGGATTGCCGCGTCCGTCGAACAGGGTGTGGTGGAGGGGGCGTTGACGCCCGATACCGCGCTGCCCCCGGTGCGTCGGCTGGCGGAGCGCCTGGGCGTCAGCCCCGGCACCGTCGCGACCGCGTACAAGGAGCTGCGGCGGCGCGGGATCGTGGTGACCCAGGGGCGGGGCGGCACGGTGGTCGCCCCGACGCCCGCCGTCGCCTCGCGTCGCCCGCCGCCGGTGCCCGAGGGGGCGCGCGATCTGGCGGGCGGTCACCCCGATCCGGCCTTCCTGCCCGCTCTGCTGCCGACCGCCCGGCTCTCCCCCGGAGTGCGGTCGCACCGCGCCCAGCCCCGGCTGGCCGGACTGGAGGAGCTGACCCGCGCCTGGTACGAGCGCGACGGCGTGCCGGCCGAGCACCTGACCTTCGCCCATGGCGCGCTCGACTGCGTGGCCCGGCTGCTGTCCGTCGAGCTCAGGCCCGGTGACGCCGTGGCGATGGAGGACCCCGGCTACCACCATCTGCTGGACCTCGTCCCGGCGCTGGGGCTGCGGAGCGTGCCGGTGGCCGTGGACGACGAGGGCATCCGGCCGGACGCGCTGCGGGCGGCGCTGCGGGCGGGGGCGCGTGCGCTGATCTGTAGCCCGCGTGGGCAGAACCCTTACGGTGGCTGGTTCTCGGCGGGGCGGCGGGATGCGCTGCTGGGTGTTTTGGGTGAGGCGGCGGGTGAGGTGCTGGTGATCGAGGACGATCATGCGGCGGATGTCGCGGGGGTGCCGCTGTACAGCCTTACGGCGGGGGGCAGGGGCAACACTGCGGGTGGTCCGGCGCGGTGGGCGCAGGTGCGTACCGTCTCCAAGCATCTGGGGACCGACCTGCGGTGGGGCGCGCTCGCCTGCGACCCTACGACGCTGGCGCGCCATGACGGCCGCATGCTGCTGACGTCGGGCTGGGTCAGCCATGTGCTCCAGGAGACCGTCGCCCGGCTGATGACCGACCCGGAGACCCAGGGCCTGGTGGCCGCGGCGCGGTCCGCCTACGCGCGGCGGCGTGAGGCCCTGCTGGCGGCGCTGTCGGCCCGGGGGATCGCCGCGCACGGGGCGAGCGGGATGAATGTGTGGGTGCCGGTGCGGGATGAGGCGGCGGTGGTCAATGGGTTGCGGACGCGGGGGTGGTGGGTGGCGGCCGGTGCGAGGTTTCGGCTGGCTGCGGGGGCGGGGGTGCGGATTACGACGGCGGGGTTGGGGGAGGTGGATGCGGGGGTTTTGGCGGGGGATTTGGCGGGGGTGTTGGGGGAGGCGCAGGCGACGTATGGGGGGTAGGCGGGGTTGTTTCCCCACCCCGCCCCTTCCCGAAACCGGGGCGCGGCCCCGGCCCCCGCCGGGGCTCCGCCCCTGGACCCCGCTCCTCAAACGCCGGAGGGGCTGGTTGTGGGGCACCGCCCCGGACTCCTCAAGCCCCCGGAGGGGCTGGGAAGCACGCGCGAAGAGCTGGGAAGGAAGTACGCCCCTGGGGCCGGAACCTCAAGAGGTCGGTGCGGCCCCGCCCCTCTCCTGGGCCAAGCGCTCGTAATACCGCAGCAGTTCCACATCGTCCACCGACCCCGGGTTCACCGCCTTGTCCAAGGACGTGCCCTGGAGGAGGCGCTTGACCGGGACCTCGATGCGTTTGCCGGTGAGGGTGTGGGGGACGCCGGGGACCTCGATGACCTCGTCGGGGACGTGGCGGGGGGAGAGTTGGGTGCGGATGGTGGTTTTGATGCGGGTCAGGAGTTCCTCGTTCAGGATGGCACCGGGGGCCAGGTGGACGAAGAGGGGCATCCAGTAGCCGCCGTCGGATTGTTCGACGCCGATGACGAGGGATTCGCGGATCTCCGGTAGACGTTCGACCGCCTCGTAGATGTCGGCGGAGCCCATGCGGACGCCCTGGCGGTTGAGGGTGGAGTCGGAGCGGCCGTGGATGATCACGGTGCCTCGGGAGGTCAGGGTGATCCAGTCGCCGTGGCGCCAGGCGCCGGGGAACATCTCAAAGTAGCTGTCGCGGTAGCGGGTGCCGTCGGGGTCGTTCCAGAAGCGGACGGGCATCGACGGCATGGGGCGGGCCACGATCAGCTCGCCGACCTCGTCGACCACCGGTTCGCCCTGCGGGTCCCACGCCTGGAGGTCGGTGCCGAGGCCGGGGGCCTGGAGCTCGCCGATGTAGACGGGGAGGGTGGGCGCGGCGCCCGCGAAGCAACTGCACACGTCGGTGCCGCCGCTGACGGAGGCGATCCACATGTCCTCGGCCACCTCGTCGTGGATCCACCGGAAGCCGTCGGGTGGCAGGGGGGAGCCCGTGGTGGCGACGCATTTCACGGCGGAGAGGTCGAAGTCGCGGCCCGGGTGGACGTCGGCCTTGCGGCAGGCCATGACGTACGCGGCGGAGGTGCCGTAGAGCGTGGTGCCGGTGCGTTCGGCGACGCGCCACTGGGCGGCGGTGTCCGGGTAGCCGGGGCTGCCGTCGTAGAGGACGACGGTGGCGCCGACCAGCAGGCCGGACACCAGGAAGTTCCACATCATCCAGCCGGTGGAGGTGTACCAGAAGAAACGGTCTTCCGGGCCGAGGTCGCAGTGGAGGCCGAGCTGCTTGAGGTGTTCGAGCAGGATGCCGCCCTGGGACTGGACGATCGCCTTGGGCAGGCCGGTGGTGCCGGAGGAGTAGAGCACCCACAGGGGGTGGTCGAAGGGGAGCTGCTCGAAGACGGGCTCCACCGGTTCTCGGACGATGTCGTCCCACACCAGCGTGGACTCGGGGGCGGCGGTGCCCAGCAGCGGGATGTGGACGACGGCGCGCAGGCTGGGCAGCTCGGCGCGCAGCTCGGTCACGGTGGCGGTGCGGTCGTGGGTCTTTCCGCCGTAGCGGTAGCCGTCGACGGTGAAGAGCACCACCGGTTCGACCTGCTGGAAGCGGTCCAGGACGCTGCGGGCGCCGAAGTCCGGGGCGCAGGAGGTCCATACGGCGCCGACGGCGGCGGCGGCCAGGAGGGCCACGGTGGCCTGCGGGATGTTGGGGACGTAGCCGCTGACCCGGTCGCCCGGGCGGACGCCGAGGCGGCGCAGCTCGGCGGCGACCGCGCCGACCTGGCCGCGCAGCTCGGCCCAGCTGACCGGGCGCGGGTCCTGGACCTCGTCGACGTGGAGCAGCGCGGGGTCCTCGGCGCGGGCGGGGGCCTCGGCGGCACGCAGAGCGTGCTCTGCGTAGTTGAGGGTGGCGCCGGGGAACCAGTGGGCGCCAGGCATGGCGGCGTCGGCGAGCACCCGCTCGTACGGGGTGGCGAAGCGCACCTCGAACCATTCGGCGACCGCCCGCCAGAAGGTCTCCAGCTCCGCCACCGACCAGCGGTGCAGCGCGGCGTAGCTCGCGGTGGGGTCGTCCGGGGCGGGCGCGGGGGCACCGTGCCGCTCGGCCGCCCAGGCGTGGAAGGCGGTCAGCCGGGACCGGGCGATCCGGTCCGCGCCGGGCTGCCACAGGGGGCGCGGCCGGTGGTCGGAGTGGGCTGCGGTGGTCATGGGTGTCGGCTCCCGGGCTGTCCGCGTCGGATGTGTCCGTGGGTGGCACATCCGCCTCGTATGCGTCCGGTCGTGACGATGCCATGTGATCGACTCCCGCACCAGGGGCGCCACTCCACATCACAGGGCGGGTTCATGTGCGAGGACCACAGGTGAACGGCAGTTGAACCATGTCTCTGCCGGGCGTCGGCAATGGCAGGCTGATCAGTATGGATGCGCGTGACCTGGTGCGGTCGGAGAAGCTGGTGCGATCGGTGAGGGTGCTCTGCACCGCGCAGGGGCTGCGGTCACTGCGCTCGGCGTGGCGGCGTCGGCGTTCCGACGCGGCCGCGCTGCCCCGCCGGGGCACCGAGCTGGCCCGGGTGCCGGGTGCGGTGCAGGGGGCCGATCCGGAGCCGGGGGGCGGGGTGGTGCGGTTCGCGCGGTCCTCGCTGCGGGTGCGGGTGACCACGGGCGGCGCGGTGTTCTGCGGCTGGGACGGAGCCGAACCGGAGCCGTCGTACGCGCTGGACGGACCCTGTCCGGAGGCGGACGAGCGGGCGGAACTGGAGCCGGACACCGGTGGCGGCTGGCGGGTGGTGTCGGAGCGGGTCACGGTGATGGTGGGGCGGACCGGCACGGTGGAGGTGCGTACCCCGGGCGGGGTCGTGCTGCGGCGGGATCTGCCGCCGCGGTGGTGGGAGCCTGCCGGGGCGCGGGAGCCGGCGGGGCCGGGGGCGGGGCCTGGGGCGGGAGCGAAGTCAGGGCCGGAGGCGGGAGCGGGGTCAGGGCTGGGGATGGGGATGGGGATGGGGCTCGCGGAGCCGGGGCTGGGGGTCGGATCCGCCGGGCCACGGCTCGCGGGGCCGGAGACGGGGCCAAGGTCCCCAGAGCCGGATTCCTCGGGGCCGGGGTCCTCAGAGCCGGGTGCGGAGCCCCGGACCGTGGATCCCGGGCTCGGGCCCGGGCTGGTCGGGGAGGGCGCACGCTGGCTCCAGCTGTCCGAAGTGGCCGCGGACGCGCGCTTCTTCGGGCTCGGCGGACGGGCCTCCGGGCCCCGGCTGCGGGACGGGGTGTACCGGCTGTGGAACACCGATCCGGGTGGCAGCTTCGAGCCGGGGGACGATCCGCTGTATCTGACCATGCCGGTGCAGCTGGTGGTGGCCGACGCGGGCACCCATCTGGTGTTCCACGACAACTCCTGGGACGGCACGGTCACCCTGCGGGAGGGCGAGGAGGGCGCGGGCTCCGGCCATGACCGGCCCGGCTGCTGCCGGACGCGGATGGAGGGCGGCCCGCTGCGCTACTGGGTGATCGTGGGCACCACTCCGGCGCGGGTGCTGAACGGCTGGACGGCGCTGACCGGCGCCCCGGCGGTGCCGCCGCGGTGGGCGCTCGGCCATCACCACGCGCGCTGGGGGTTCCGCGACGCGGAGGAGGTCCGGCGGGTGGTGGCGGGCTACCGGGAGCGGGATCTGCCGCTGTCCGCGCTGCACCTGGACATCGACCACCTCATCGGCCACCGGGTGTTCACGGTGGACGGCGCGCGCTTCCCCGATCTGCCGGGGCTCGCCGCGGAGCTGCTCGAGGACGGGGTGCGGCTGGTGTCGATCGTCGACCCGGCGGTGAAGGCGGAGCCGGGCAACGCGGTGTACGAGAGCGGGACGGCGGACGACGTCTTCGTACGCGACGCCCAGGGGCGTGAGGTGCGCGGAGTGGTGTGGGCGGGCGAGTCGGTGTTCCCCGACTTCACCGATCCGCGGGTGCGCAAGTGGTGGGGCGGGCTGTACGCGGAGCGGCTGGCGCAGGGCTTCTCCGGGGTGTGGCACGACATGAACGAACCGGTGTCGTTCGCCGCCTTCGGGGAGACCACGCTGCCGCGCTCCGCCCGGCACGCCCTGGAGGGCCGGGGCGGCGACCACCGGGAGGCGCACAACGTCTACGGGCTGGCGATGGCGCGGGCGGGCTACGAGGGGCTGTGCGAGCTGCGCCCCGACGAGCGGCCGTTTCTCTTCTCGCGCTCGGGGTGGGCTGGGCTCCAGCGGTACGGGGGCAGTTGGTCCGGCGACGTGGCCACGGGCTGGGCGGGGCTGCGGGCCTCGCTGTCGCTGGTGATCGGGCTGGGCCTGTCCGGGGTGCCGTATTCGGGGCCCGACATCGGTGGCTTCACCGGCTCTCCCTCGCCGGAGCTGTATCTGCGGTGGTTCCAGCTGGGCGCGTATCTGCCGCTGTTCCGCACCCATTCGGCGATCTCGGCGGGGCGGCGGGAGCCGTGGGAGTTCGGGTCGCGGGTGCTGGAGCACGCGGCGGCGGCGCTGCGCGAACGGCAGCGGCTGCTGCCGTACTTCACCACGCTGGCGCAGCTGGCAGCGCGCACCGGCGCCCCGTATGTGCGGCCCGTGTGGTGGCGGACGCCCAAGGACCGGGCGCTGCGCGACTGCGAGGACGCCTTTCTGCTGGGGGACGCGCTGCTGGTGGCGCCGGTGCTGGAGGAGGGCGCCCGCCGTCGCCCGGTCCGGCTGCCGCGCGGCCGCTGGTACGACACGGTGACCGGCCGGGCTTACCACGGCCCCGGCCAGGTGGTGCTGGACGCTCCCCTGTCAGGCATCCCGGTGCTGGCCCGGGCCGGTTCGGTGGTGCCGGTGGCGGCGCCCGGCGGCGGGGTGGAGCTGGAGGTGTGGACCCCGTGCGCGGGCCGCAAGGGCGTGGGCGCGGGCTCGCTGGCCGTGGACACCGGCGACGGCTGGGAGAAGCCGGAACTGCTGCGCTTCACCACCCGGGTGCGGGACGGCGAGGTGACGATCGAGCGCGAGGGCGGCGGCGAGGTGGGCTACCCGATACGAGTACGAGGCGAGGCCCCGCCCTCCGAGGACCGCCCCGGCCCCCGAGCGAGCTGACCGCGACGCGGTCTGCCCAGCGCGCCGCCCCGGGCGGCAACCGGGCAGGCCGCCGCCCTTGTGGGCACCCCCGGGCCCACCCGAGTCGGCGCCCGCAGCCCAACGGAAGCGGGCGAGGACCCAAGCGCACCCCGGCCAAAGCTGTCCGCCCCGGACCACCGCGCGACGGTCAACAGCGGGAGCCCCGACACCTCGGCGAGCGACCGCCGACGGAAGCAGAACACGACGGAGGCGACAAGCCGCGCCCGGACGGCCAGGGCCCCGGACGGAAGCGGGCGAGAACCCAAGCGCACCCCGGCGAAAACAAGCCGCCCCGGACCACCGCGCGATGGTCGGCGGCGCACCGCGGCGGCTCGGCGAAGGCACGCCCCGGCGAGAGGGCACCGGTGGAAGCAAGCCGCGCCAGGGCGGCCAGGGTGCCGGGACGCCAGGGCCGGTCGCGACACGGCAGGCCAAGACCAGCTCACAAGAAGCCGAAAGCCATGCCGAGCCCCCGCCGCGACGGCACCGAGGGCACCCCGCAGCACGGGCTTGCGACCGCGAGCACCGACCGATGCGCATCCCGCGGACGCGGCAGGACGCCAGGGCGTCCGCCGGTCGCGGCACGGCAGGCCAAGGCAGCCCCCGCAGGAAGCCGCCCGCCGCGCGGAGACCCGGCGGCAACGGCGCCAACGGATACCCCCCGCGAACGCGGACTCGCGGACGCGGACTCGCGGACGCGGGCTTGTTTTCACTTCTCCCGGTGGGATAAGTGATGGGCATGCCAAGACTCGCCGTCGCGCTGCGTGCGCTCGCTCTGCCCGTCGCCGCTCTGCTGGCCGTCGTGCCGTACACCCCGGCACAGGCGAAGCCGGAGCCCAAGGCTCCGAAGGAGTTCGTGGCCCTCCGGGACGTCGATCCGACCATTCGGCAGGAGATCCGGTACTTCACGCCGCACAACTTCACCGGCGATCCGGTGGACGGATACCGTCGGCCGATGTGCCTCCTGACCCGCCCGGCCGCCGAGGCGCTGCATCGGGCGCAGCGTCAACTGCTGCGGCGCGGTTACACCTTGAAGGTGTACGACTGCTATCGGCCGCAGCGCGCGGTGAACGACTTCGTGGAGTGGGCCAAGGATCTGGGCGATCAGCGGATGAAGGGCGAGTTCTATCCGGAGGTCGACAAGACGCGGCTGTTCCAGGACGGCTACATCGCCGAGAAGTCGGGGCACAGCCGGGGCAGCACCGTGGATCTGACGATCGCTCGGCTGCCCGCGCCGCCCACGCGCCCGTATGTGCCGGGCGAGAAGCTGGTGCCGTGCTACGCGGCCAAGGAGGACCGCTTCCCGGACAACTCCGTGGACATGGGCACCGGTTACGACTGCTTCGACACGCGCTCGCATACCCTCGATCCGCGGATCAAGGGGGTGCAGCGGGCCAACCGGCTGCTGCTCAAGGGCACGTTGGAGAAGCTCGGGTTCGTCAATCTGGCCGAGGAGTGGTGGCACTACACCTTCAAGCCGGAGCTGTTCCCGGACACGTACTTCGACTTTCCGGTCTCGCGCCGCTCGCTGAGCGGCTGACCGGCTGAGCGCGCCTCACAGCCGTCCCCCCGCCGTGTCCGAGGACAGCCGCTGGGCGATGTACACGGGCACCACGGACACCAGGATGAGCAGCGCGGCGACGACGTTGACGACGGGGGCCTGGTGGGGGCGGGCCAGGTTCTCGTAGATCCAGATGGGCAGGGTGCGGGTGCCGGGCCCGGCGGTGAAGGTCGTGACGACGATCTCGTCGAAGGAGAGCGCGAAGGCCAGCAGCCCGCCCGCGAAGAGCGCCGAGCGCATGGCGGGGAAGGTGACGTACCGGAAGGTCTGCCAGGAGCGCGCCCCGAGGTCGGCGGACGCCTCGGCCAGGGAGGGCGCGATACGGCGCAGCCGGGCGCCGATGTTGTTGAAGACGATGACGACGCAGAACGTGGCGTGCCCGACGACCACCGTGAACAGGCCGAAGCCGATGCCGATCGGGTCGAGGACGGTGCGGAAGGCGGCGTTGAGGGCGATGCCGCTGACGATGCCGGGCAGCGCGATCGGCAGGACGAGCAGGAAGGACACGGTCCGCCGCCCGAAGAAGCGGTACCGGTGGACGGCGTACGCGGCGAGGGTGCCCAGGACCAGGGCGATCGCGGTGGCGGCGAGCCCGGCCTTGAGCGAGGTGAGCAGGGCCTCGCGGGCCCCGTCGCTGTGCAGGGCGGCCCGCCACCAGCGGCCGGTGAGGCCGCTGGGCGGCCAGCCGAAGGAGCGGTCGGCGTTGAAGGAGTTCAGCAGCACCAGCAGCAGGGGGACGTAGACGATCGCGAGGCCGGCCGCGGTGACACAGCCGAGGACCACTCGGGCGGTGCGCGAGAGGCGCATGGGCCCACCTCCTGGGGCGACTAGGGCGACTTGAGGCGACTTGAGCGGCTAGAGCGAGTCGAGGGCGCCCGCACGGCGTACGGCGGCCAGGTAGCAGACGATGAGGACCACGGGTACGGCGGAGAGCGCGGCGGCCATCGGCAGATCCAGGGTGACCTGTGAGGCGATGACATTGCCCAGCAGCTGGGTCTTGCCGCCGACGATCTGCACGGTGAGGTAGTCGCCCAGGCTGAGCGAGAAGGTGAAGACGGACCCGGCGAGCACGGCGGGGCGTACGGCGGGCAGGACGACGGAGCGCAGGGTCCGCCACGCGCCGGCGCCGAGGTCGGCCGAGGCTTCCAGCATCCGCTCGGGGAGCCGTTCGAGGGCCGCGTACACCGGCAGGATCATGTACGGCAGCCAGAGGTAGGCGAGCACGATGACGACGGCGGTGGTGCCGTAGCCGGGCCCGTGCAGCCCGAACGGGGCGAGGGCGGCGCCCACGACGCCGTCCTCGCCGAGCATGACCCGCCAGGCGTACGCCTTGACCAGATAGCCGGCCCACAGCGGGGTGAGCACGGCGACCAGCAGCGGCCGCCGCCACCGCCGCCCCGCGACCCGCGCCATGCAGAACGCCATGGGCAGGGCGAGGAGCGCGTCGATGACGGTGACGGCGGCCGCGATGGACAGGGTGCGCAGGGCGATGGTGCGGTAGACGGGGGTGGTCAGCAGCTCGTGGAAGTTGTCGGTGTTCCAGGTGTGGACGACATCGGAGGTGAAGGAGTCGGTGGCCCAGAAGGCCGACAGCAGCAGGATGGCGAGCGAGCCCAGATAGGCCAGGGTCAGCCAGAGCAGGGGCGGGGCGAGGAGCGCGGTGAGGCGCAGCCGCGATCCTGAGGTGGGCGCGGCGGGCATCTCAGCCCTTGACCTCCGTCCAGGCCCGGGTCCACTGGGCGTAGTCGGTGCAGGTGGCGTCCTTACGGCCGTCGAGGCACTCCTTGATGGGCGTGGTCCAGAAGTGGACGCGCTGGAAGTACTTCTCGTCGTCCGCGTGGAAGATCGCGCAGTGGTTGGGGTCGGAGGTCTCGGCGCACGCCTTACGGTTGGCCGGAGCCTCGCCGAAGTACTCCGCCACCTGGGCGTTGACCTTGGGCGAAACGATCCAGTCGAGCCACTTGTAGGCGCAGTTGGGGTGCTCGGCCTTGGCGGACACCATCCAGGTGTCGGACCAGCCGGTGGCGCCCTCCTTGGGGAGCACCGTCTTGACCGGGGCCTTCTCGGCCTTGGTGAGGTTGGCGATGACCTGCCAGGTGGTGCCGATGACGCTGTCGCCGCCCTTGAAGGCGGTGATCTCCTTCTGGTAGTCGCTCCAGTACTCCCCCACCGCCTTGTGCTGCTTCTTCAGCAGGGATACGGCCGCGTCGAGTTGCTTCTGGTCGAGCGCGTAGGGGTTCTTGATGCCGAGCGAGGGCTTGGCGCGCATCAGATAGAGCGCGGCGTCGGCGATGTAGATGGGCGAGTCGTAGGCGGTGACGTGCCCGGAGTACCGCGCGGAGTCGTCGAAGACGGCGCGCCAGGAGTCGGGCGCGGGCTTCACCTTGTCGGTGCGGTACATGAGGAGGTTGGCGCCCCGGCCGTGCGGAATGCCGTACATCCGGCCGTCCTTGGAGTTGAACGGCTGCTGTTTGAGGGCCGGGAAGATGTCCTTGTAGTTGGGGACCAGCTTGGTGTTGACGGGGGCCGCGTCGCCGGAGGCGATGAGGCGCAGGGTGGCGTCGCCGGAGGCGGAGACCGTGTCGTACTGCCCGGTCTTCATCAGCGAGACCATCTCGTCGGAGGTGCCGGCCGTCTTGGTGTTCACCTGGCAGCCGGTCTTCTTCTCGAACGGGTGAACCCAGTCCACCTTGGGGTCGTTGGAGCCGTCCTCGGCGTAGCCGGCCCAGGCGATGATGTTGACTTTGCCTTCGCCCTTACCGAGCTTGTCGGGTGCGTGGCCGCCCTTGTCGTCGCCGCCGCCCGAGCCGCATCCGGCCGCGGTCAGCAGCAGCGCGCAGACGGCGGCCGCGGACCTCCACGCAGACGTCTTCCGTTTCCGCATCCGGTCCTCCTCGTCCCACTAGCCACTTGAGGCCCGGCCAGTATCGGGCGGGCGGTGGGCCCTCGCCAGGGTGCCGTCGGCAATGACAAGGTCAACTCGGGACCGGGAAGGCGTCCTTCTCGTCCCAGGACAGCCCGATCTCGCCGTCCAGGCGGGCGGATTGAGGGAGTCCGTCGAGGTTCTGGCGGAGCACGGTGAGCCGATCGCCGTGCGGAAGCGCGATGGTGAAGCGGGTGTGCGCCCCGGCGTGCACGATGTCGGTGACGCGCCCCGTGACGGTCCGTCGGCCATCGGCGGCTGCCGCGGCTTCGGCAGGCGGCTCCGCGGGCGGGTCCACGGGCCGTTCCACGGGCTCGGTGAGCAGGATCCGCTCGGGCCGGATGGAGTACGTGCCGGGACGGCCCACGACGCGCACCGCGGCCTCACCGCGCAGCAGGTTGGTGGTGCCGACGAAGCCCGCGACGAAGGCGGTGGCGGGGCGTTCGTACACCTCGACCGGCGGGCCGGTCTGCTCGATGCGGCCGTCGCGGACCACGGCGATGCGGTCGCTCATGGTCAGCGCCTCGTCCTGGTCGTGGGTGACCAGGAGGAAGGTGATGCCGGTGGTCCGCTGCAACTCCTTGAGCTCGGTCTGCATCTCCTGCCGCAGCGCCAGGTCGAGCGCGCCGAGCGGTTCGTCGAGCAGCAGCACCGCGGGCCGGTCGACGAGGGCGCGGGCGAGGGCGACACGCTGGCGCTGGCCGCCGGAGAGCTCGGCGGGGCGGCGGGCGGCGAAGCCGTCCAGCCGTACGGTGGTCAGCGCCTCGCGGGCGCGGGCGAGCCGCTCGGCCTTGCGGACGCCGCGCACGGTCAGGGCGTAGGCCACGTTCTGCTCGACGCTCATGTGCGGGAAGAGCGCGTAGTCCTGGAAGACGGTGTGCGCGTCGCGGCGGTTGGGGGGCGTCGCGGTGACGTCGTTCCCGGCGAGTTCGATACGCCCCGCGGTGGGCTGTTCGAACCCCGCGACCAGCCGCAGCAGCGTCGTCTTCCCCGAGCCGGAGGGGCCGAGCAGCGAGAAGAACTCGCCCTCGCGGACGGTGAGATCGACGGCGTCCACCGCGCGCACCGTACCGAAGTCCTTGGTGACGGCCTCGAGCCGGACGGCCGTGCGCGTCGTCGTGGTCCCGGTCCGCGTCCTGGTCTCCGTCTCCGTCACCGACCGCTCCCCTCGCCCTTCGGCTGATCAGGCCCGTGATCGCGACAAGTGATCGCGGCCTGTGATCGCGGTCACTGTACCGGGGTTACGCGCGCTGCGGTCCCCGTGCCACACTTCTGACACATCGTCAGTTACGAGGTATCGGGAGGGGCCGTGTCCCCCACGCGTGTGCCCGTGGTCGACGGGTGGTTCACCGCCGAGGGCGGGGAGTTCCGGCTGCTGGGAACGTGCTGCCGGGACTGCGGGACGGTGTACTTCCCCCGGGAGGACGCCTACTGCCGTGCCCCGGGCTGCGCGGGCACCGAGCTGGCGGAGGTTCCGCTGTCCCGCCGCGGGCGGGTGTGGTCCTACACCGACGGCCGCTACCGGCCACCCGCCCCCTACCCGTCCGACCCCGAGCGAACCTGGCACCCGTACACCCTCATCGCCGTGGAGCTGACCGCCGAGCGGATGGTGGTGCTGGGCCAGGGCGCCCCCGGGGTGACCGTGGCCGATCTGGCCATCGGCATGGAGGTCGAGGTGGTGCCGGGGGTGCTGGCCGAGGAGGACGGACGCACCCTCACCACCTGGCACTGGCGGCCCGTTCCCGGGGAGGGACCCGTCCCCGGGGAGCGGCGCGCCTCCGAGGAGCGGCCCGTTCCCGGGGAGGCGTCATGACCGGTGAGGTGGCGGTGCTCGGCGCCGGGATGCACCCCTGGGGGAAGTGGGGCCGCGGCTTCGTGGAGTACGGCACCAAGGCGGCGCGGGCCGCGCTCGCGGACGCCGGGCTCGAGTGGTCCGCGATCCAGTCCGTGGTCGGCGCCAACACCGTGCGCTGCGGCTATCCGGGGCAGGTCGCGGGCGCGACCTTCGCCAAGGCGCTGGGCTGGCAGGGCGCCCGCGTCACCAGCGTGTACGCGGCATGCGCGTCCGGCGCACGGGCCATCGACACCGCCCGCGCCCAGATCCTGTCGGGCATGGCGGACACGGTGTTGGTGGTGGGCTCCGACGCGGCGCCCAAGGGGTTCTTCGCGCCCGCGGGCGGTGAGCGGCCGGACGATCCGGACTGGCTGCGCTTCCGGGTGCTGGGCGCCACCAACCCCGCCTATTTCGCGCTCTGGGCGCGCCGCCGGATGGCACTGTACGGCGACACGGCCGAGGACTTCGCGCGGGTGAAGGTGAAGAACGCGGCCGCGGGCGCCGCCAACCGTTACGCCCGCTACCGCTCCCCCGTCACCGCCGAGGAGGTCGCCGCGTCCCCGGTCGTCGCCGATCCGCTGCGGCTGCTGGACATCTGCGCGACCTCCGACGGGGCGGCGGCGCTGGTGCTCGGCAGCGTGGAGACGGCACGGCGGCTCGGGATGGCGCGCCCGGTCCGCATCCGCGCGGTCTCGTCGGTCTCCCCCACCCATCCGCGCACCGCGCTTGACCTGCCGGACATCGCCACCGACTCCGCCCCGCCGGGCTCCCCCGTCCCCGATCCGTTCCGGCCCTCCATCGCGCGGGCGGCGTACGAGGAGGCGGGCCTCGGACCGGAGGATCTGTCGCTGGCCGAGGTGTACGACCTGTCCACCGCCCTGGAGCTGGAGTGGTACGAGGACCTGGGGCTGTGCGCGCCCGGCGAGGGCGCGAAGCTGCTGCGCGAGGGGGCCACGGCGCCGGGCGGGCGGATCCCGGTCAATCCGAGCGGGGGGCTGGCGTCCTTCGGGGAGGCGGTTCCGGCGCAGGCCATCGCCCAGGTGTGTGAGCTGACCTGGCAGCTGCGCGGGCAGGCGGGCGAGCGGCAGGTGCCGGGGGCGCGCGCCGGAATCACCGTCAACCAGGGGCTGTTCGGGCATGGCTCATCGGTCGTCGCGGTCCGCTGAGCGGGCGCCCGAGAAGCAACTCCCCCGTGGCCGCCGGGTGGCCGCGCGGTGACCGCCCGGTGCCCACGTCGTGCCTGAGTGGACGGCGATACCAGGGCAACGCCCTTACGGTTGTCACCAACACCGTTGCCGTCCATCACCTTGACGCCCCCTGACCACCGGTGAACACTGCTGCGGTGTCAGTCGGCGTCGCCGCGCGCAGGCTCTCTCCACGGTCACCCCCCATGGGCGATTCCGATGCACCCGCACGCTCGAAACGACCCAGCACGGAGGACCGGGGCCACCCGCCCCGGGCGAGGTCCTAGGAGCCGCCATGAGCAATGGGGACATCTTCACCGGTGAGGTCATCGGCACCGCGATACTGATTCTCTTCGGCGCCGGCGTGTGCGCCGCCGTCACCCTGAACCACTCCAAGGCCAAGTCGGCCGGGTGGATCGTCATCGCCTTCGGCTGGGGCTTCGGCGTCATGGCCGGTGCGTACACCGCGGCCCCGCTGTCCGGCGCCCATCTCAACCCGGCGGTGACCGTGGGCGTCGCCGTGGACACCGGCGACTGGGACAAGGTGCCGCTGTACATTCTCGGGCAGCTGGTGGGTGCCGTGATCGGCGCGGTGCTGACCTGGGCGCTGTACTACGCGCAGTTCGCCGCCAACGCCGATGAGAAGACCGCCCTGCCCACGCTCGGGGTCTTCTCCACCGTCCCGGAGATCCGGAACCCGGTGGCCAACCTCGTGACCGAGATCATCGCGACGGCCGCGCTGGTGCTGCCGCTGCTCGCGTTCGGCCAGGTCGACGGCATCGGGATCGGCCCGGTCAGCGAGGGCGGCGGCACCGTGGTCCTCGGCTCGGGCATCTCCGTCCTGCTCGTCGCCTTCCTGGTGGTCGGCATCGGCCTCTCCCTGGGCGGGCCCACCGGCTACGCCATCAACCCGGCGCGCGACCTCGGGCCGCGCCTCGCCCACGCCCTGCTGCCCATCCCCAACAAGGGCACCTCGGACTGGGGTTACGCCTGGATACCGGTGGTGGGCCCGCTGATCGGGGCCGTGCTGGCGGGTCTCGTCTTCAACGCAGCCTTCTGACCGAAGGAGACGCCATGCCGCATCCGACGGACACCTACGTCGCCGCGATCGACCAGGGCACCACCTCCAGCCGTTGCATCATCTTCGACCGGAACGGCGCGATCGTCGCCGTCGACCAGCGCGAGCACCGCCAGATCTTCCCCAAGCCCGGCTGGGTGGAGCACGACGCCACCGAGATCTGGTCCAAGGTGCAGGCCGTGGTGGCCGGTGCGCTGGCCAAGGCGGGGCTGCGGGCCGACGAGCTGACCGCGCTGGGCATCACCAACCAGCGCGAGACGACGGTCCTGTGGGACCGCCGCACCGGCAAGCCGGTGCACAACGCGATCGTCTGGCAGGACACCCGCACCTCCGGCCTGTGCGAGGAACTCGGCGGCGAGGTGGGCCAGGACCGCTTCCGGGACACCACCGGACTGCCGCTGGCCAGCTACTTCTCCGGGCCCAAGGCCGCCTGGCTGCTGGACCACGTGCCCGGGCTGCGCCGCCGCGCCGAGATGGGCGAGATCGCCTTCGGCACCATCGACTCCTGGCTGATCTGGAACCTCACCGGCGGCACCGACGGCGGAGTGCACGTCACCGATGTGACCAACGCCGGACGCACCCTGCTGATGGATCTGCGGACCCTCCAGTGGGACACCTCGATCCTCGCCACGATGGGCCTCCCCGAGGCGATGCTGCCGGAGATCCGCTCCTCCGCCGAGGTGTACGGCACGGCGGTCGGGCAGCTGGCCGGTGTGCCGGTGGCCTCCGCGCTCGGCGATCAGCAGGCCGCCGTCTTCGGCCAGACCTGCTACGGCGTCGGCGAGGCCAAGAACACCTATGGCACCGGCAGCTTCCTGCTGCTGAACACCGGTGACCGCCCGGTGCCGTCCAAGAGCGGGCTGCTGACCACGATGGGCTACCGGCTCGGCGGCGAGCGGCCCGTCTACTGCCTGGAGGGATCGATCGCGATCACCGGCGCGCTGGTGCAGTGGTTCCGCGACCAGCTGGGCATCATCCGCTCCGCCGACGAGATCGAACCGCTCGCCCGAAGCGTGGACGACAACGGCGGGGCGTACATCGTCCCGGCCTTCTCGGGGCTGTTCGCCCCGTACTGGCGCTCGGACGCCCGCGGTGTGATCACCGGCCTCACCCGCTATGTCACCAAGGCGCATCTGGCCCGTGCCGTCCTGGAGGCGACCAGCTGGCAGACGCGCGAGGTGGTCGACGCGATGTACCAGGACTCCGGGGTGCGGATCAGCACGCTCAAGGTCGACGGCGGCATGACCGCCAACGACCTGCTGATGCAGCATCAGGCCGATGTGCTGGGCGTCCCGGTGATCCGTCCGGTGGTCGCCGAGACCACCTGCCTGGGCGCGGCGTACGCGGCCGGGCTGGCCACCGGCGCCTGGCAGGACCTGGACGAGCTGCGGGCGCACTGGAAGCGGGACGCCGAGTGGACCCCGCGGATGACCGAGGAGGAGCGGACGCGCGAGTACGGCAACTGGCGCATGGCGGTGGAGCGCAGCTTCGGCTGGCACCGGGAGGGGCAGCGGGCCGAGGACTCCTGAGCCTGAGCCGCACCCGGCACCCGCACCCGGCGGCCCGCACCGCCGGCGCGAACAGCGGCCCGTACCCCGGACGGCGAGGTACGGGCCGTACCGTTCAGCCCCGCGCGGAAGCCAGCATCGCGTGCTCCACCACCGAGATCAGCACATGCTTGGCCGACTCGCGCTCCCGGGCGTCGCACAGGACGACCGGGGTGCCCGGGTCGAGGTCCAGCGCGTCGCGCACCGAGTCCTCCGGATAGCGGTCGGCCCCCTCGAAGCAGTTGACCGCCACGGTGAAGGCGATGTCCCGCCGCTCGAAGTAGTCGATCGCGGCGAAGCAGTCCTCGAGACGGCGGGTGTCGGCCAGCACCACCGCGCCCAGCGCGCCGGTGGCCAGCTCGTCCCACAGGAACCAGAACCGGTCCTGGCCCGGTGTGCCGAAGAGGTAGAGCACCAGGTCCTCGCGGAGCGTGATGCGCCCGAAGTCCATGGCGACGGTGGTGGTCGTCTTGGACTCCACCCCCGCGATGTCGTCGACCGGCCGGCCCGCCTCGGTGAGGATCTCCTCGGTGCGCAGCGGTTTGATCTCGCTGACCGCGCCCACCAGGGTCGTCTTGCCCACCCCGAAGCCGCCGGCCACCAGTATCTTCAGCGTGACCGGTTCGACAATATGGGGGCGGCCCAGGTCAGAGTGCCCGTAGACCATTGATCACCTCGCGCAGAATCCTCTCGTCCGGCAGTTCCGCCGGAGGTACGGGCCGGGACACTCGGACGAGTGCGGCGTGGAGCAGATCGCCGATGAGCACACGGATCACGCCGATCGGAAGGTCGAGTTCGGCCGCCAGCTCGGCGACGGACTGCGGGCTGTCCCGGCTCAGCTCGACGATGTCGATGTGCTCCGGGGACAGCGTCTGGTCGGCGACGGTCCGGTGGGTCGCGCTGTCGGCGACCACGACAGCGATCAGATCCAGCTTCTCCTCGGCGGCGCTGCGGGTACGTCCCCGCGTCATCGCATAGGGCCTGACCACAGGTCCCGCCGCGTCGTCGAACCACCGGGCGGCGCGCTCCGGGTCTCCGCTCATTTCCCCCGGCCTCCGTCACCCGGTGGAGCGCGGAGCCGAGCCCAGATGCACGCCCACCCGCTTGACCAGCAGCGTCATCTCGTACGCTATCTGGCCCACATCGGAGTCGGCGTCCGCCAGGACGGCGAGACAGCTGCCGTCGCCCGCCGCGGTGACGAACAGGAAGGCGTCGTCGAGTTCGACGATGGTCTGCCGGACCCGGCCGACATCGAAGTGGCGGCCGACGCCCTTGGCGAGGCTGTGGAAGCCCGAGGCCACGGCGGCCAGGTGCTCACCGTCCTCCCGCGACAGATCGCGTGAGCCGCCGGTGAGGAGCCCGTCCCCGGAGAGCACCAGCGCCTTGCGGATGCTGCCCACTCTTCCGACCAGTTCGTCCAGCAGCCAGTTCAGCTCGCCCGACGCGTTGGGCGATCCGTTGGGCGCTGCGGCGTTTGATGCGGTCATCGACCGTCCCCCTCATGTGTCGTTCCTGGTGCTGTGTCCGCGCCTCCGGATCCGCCGGCCGACTGCCGCCGACCGCGCTGCCACCCCCGTTGGAGCGAGGCCATGGTGGCCCTCGCCTGCTCGGCTTCGCGCTCGGGATCGATCTCGGCAGGGGTTCGGTCGTCGGTCGGGGGCGCGGGGTCGTTCTTCAGCTGCGGGGCCAGGCTTGCCTGCCGTACCCGCTTGGGGAGGCCGGAGGCCGCCCGCTGGGTGGGCACCGGGCTCTGCTCCGGGCCCCGGCGCTCCGGCCCCGTGCGCCGCGGGCCCTGGTCGCGGCCCTGGGCCTGGTCCTGACCCTGGCCTTGGCCTTCGGAGCGCTCGGCCCAGGACGGCTGCCCCGGGCTCGGCGGACGGCTGTGCCGTCCGCCGGCCGTGCCCTCGACCGGCCGGCCGTGGTCGGCGACCAGGACCGGTGGGACACGGCGGGGCAGCGGCGCGGGGCCGCCGCCCGGTTCGGGGTCCGGGCCGTCCGGAGCCTGCTGGTGCTGCTCCACGGTGGACGGGACGGGTCCGGTGCGTGCGGACTGGCGCGCCTTGAGGCCGCGGGCGCGGAAGATGCCGCCCATTTCGTCGTCCTCGTCGGCGTCGTCGTGGTGGGCCTCGTGCGTCAGGGACGCGGTCAGGGAGGCGAGCGGGGAGGCCGGCCCGTCCTCGTCGGCGGGCCCGAGCCGGACGTCGCCCACGCCGCGCCGCGCGGTGTCGGCGTAACGGCCGCCGGTGTCGCGGTCGTCGGCGTCCCCCCGGGTGCCTTCGTCGGTGAGCAGGTTGGAGGGGATGAGCACGATGGCCGTGGTGCCGCCGTACGGGGAGGGCTGGAGCGAGACCCGCACCCGCTGCCGCTGGGCGAGCCGGCTGACCACGAACAGCCCGAGCCGGTCGGTGTCGGACAGCTCGAACTCGGGGGTCTCGGCCAGCCGGAGGTTGGCCTCCAGCAGCGCGTCGGGCGTCATGCCGAGACCGCGGTCGTGGATCTCCAGGGTGAAGCCCTTGGCGACCCGCTCGCCGTGCACCTGGACGGCGGTGTGCGGCGGCGAGAAGACGGTGGCGTTCTCCAGCAGTTCGGCGACGAGGTGGGTGAGGTCGCCGACGGCCGGGCCGACGACCGCGATCCGCGGCAGCCGCCGGACCTCGATCCGCTCGTAGTCCTCCACCTCGGCCACGGCGGCGCGCACGACGTCCATCAGCGGGATCGGCTTGCGCCACTGCCGGGAGGGGGCCGCGCCGGAGAGGATGACCAGACCCTCGGCGTGCCGCCGCATACGGGTGGTCATGTGGTCCAGGCGGAACAGGTCGGACAGCTCGTCGGTGTCCTCGGTGCGCCGCTCCATGGTGTCCAGGAGGGTGAGCTGACGGTGCAGCAGCACCTGGCTGCGGCGGGCCAGGTTGACGAAGACGTCGGAGACGCCCTGGCGGAGTTCGGCCTGTTTGACGGCGGCCTCGACGGCGGCCCGCTGGAGGGTGTTGAGGGCCTGGCCGACCTGGCCCATCTCATCGGGGCCGTAGTCCAGCCGGGGCGCCTCGGTCTCCACGTCGATCTGCTCGCCCGCGCCGAGGCGGCGCATCACGCTCGGCAGCCGGACGCTGGCGACCTCCTGCGCGTCCCGGCGCAGCCGGGACAGATCGCGGACCAGGCTGCGGCCGATGCGGAACGAGACGAAGACGGAGACGATGAGGGCGACCAGGCCGAGGATGCCGGCGATGCCCGCCTTGAGCATCACGCTGCTGGCCACCGGGTCGATGCGCTTCTGGAGCCGGTCGGTGGCCTCCTCGCCCAGCCGGTCGTAGTCGTTGAGGACGGGCTGGGCCGCGGCCTCCCAGTGCTCCTGGTCCAGTGACGTGATGGCCGTGGCGGGGTCCATCGAGGAGAGGACCTTGCCCTCGGCCACGCGCAGGGCGGCGGGGGCTGCGTTGGTGCGCCGGTAGTCGGCGAAGACCTTCTGCTCGGAGTCGGGGAGGATCGGCAGGTTGATCTCGTAGAGCAGGGTGCGCTCGGCGATGAGGTCGGACATCGCCTGAAGGTCCGCCAGCGTCATCTTGCGCGCCGTCAGCGCCGAGACGTACAGCGCGTCCTCGCGGGAGAGCGCCTCCCGGGCGCGGATCATGGCGACCAGCGCGCGGCCCTGTTTGTCGAGGTCGGTGTCGGGGACCTCGTGGAGGGAGCTGCGGAAGGTGTAGCAGAGGTCGACGAGCTTGTTGTAATACTCATACGCCTGGGTCGAGGATATGCCGTCGTCCTCGACCTTGCGGCGCAGACTGTCCAGTCCGTCCGCGGCCTTGAGGATGTTGTCGAGCTGTTCCTCGGAGTCGTCGTTCATCTTGCCGTTCACATCGCCGTCCGACTCGGCGGCCCGCAGCTTGTCGATCGCCTGGTCGGTCCTGCGCTGTAGGGAGTGGAGCACGGGCAGGGCGTCCGACTGCCGCGGGTCGGCCAGCAGGATGAGCGTCTGCCGGCGCTCCTTCTGGACGGCGTGCACCGCGTCCTCGGCCGGCTGGCCCGCCTTGTCGATGATGTCGGACGCGTCCAGCAGTTGCATTGCCTCGCGACCGGTGATCACAGTGGCGAACGCCCATATCGCCGTCAGTGACACGAGCGGCACCAGCAACAGCGCCACGATCTTCCTGCGGATGGACTTACCGCGAAAGCGCATGGCCTCCCTAACGTCAACCCCGAATTCCAGGGGCGGGGTTCCGAGTTCCGACATCGAGCGGGCGCGAGCCTACTACTGCCGGTTGGACAGATCGAAGGCGTGTCCACTTGATGCAGGGAGTCCCTTACAGTCCGTGATCAGGAGTTGTCGGGCGATTCCCCGACTTACCCCCCACCGCTCGACGACCCCGCATACGGCCATTCAGCCGCGCTTGGCTTGTTTTCCCCTCCCCAGGGGAACCCGGGGTCGGTGCCATTCGTGATCCAACGGGGCACACTAGGGGGGCATACGACCCAAGTCCCGCTATCTGACTCGGCCGCATCGGGGCAGAGCATGGAAAGGGGTGGGAGCGTCATGGACGCGATGGACAAGGATCGCGACATCCCGGCGCACGGGGTCCGGCCGTTGTGGACCGAGGAGCCGGCGCGCAGGCGGCGGCTGCCCGATCCCGTCCGTACGGCGGCGGTGCGGGCGGTCATCATCATCGCCGTGACTCTGGTGGAGGTGATGGTCGCTCTGCTGTGCACCCTGGCGGGCTCGTGGTCCGCCTTCCCCGTCGTGCTCGCCACGGTGGCGAGCACGGTGGTGGCGACCTGGGGGGTGCTGGACGTGTGGGTGACCCGTCAGGTCTGGCGCCAGCGCTACGGGGTGGTGTCCCGGCCCAGCAGCACGGCCCGCGAGATGCGCCGCCTGCGCCGCCGGGAGCGGGCCCGGGAGGCCGACCCGACAGTCACCTCCCGGCCGGCTGCGGAGCGCGGGCCAGCTCGCGGCGCAGCCGCATGAAGGGCCGGGGCCGGTCCACGCCGAGGGCGGCGGTGGGAATCCCGTTCCGTTCGTAGACGGCGAGGAAGCCGCCGCCCTCGGCCGGGTCCCCCTCGACGATCCGGACCGTGTCCCCGGATTCGCGCCGCCCGGCGTACTGGATGCGCGCGCCGTACTGGTCGGACCAGAAGTAGGGGAGCGCGTCGAAGCGTTCGACGGTGGATCCGGCGAGCAGATTGCGGGCGGCCACGTCGCCCTGGAGCATGCCGCTGGTCCAGTGCTCGGCCCGGACGGTGCGGGCGCTGCCCGGCCGGTCCAGCCGGGCCACGTCCCCGACGGCCACGACGTTGGGCAGCGCGGTGACGCAGCCCGCGTCGCACCGCACCCCGTCGTCCAGGGCCAGACCGGAGCCTTCCAGCCACTCGGTGACGGGGCGCACCCCGACGCCGACGACCACCACATCGGCGGGCAGCACCCGCCCGTCGGCGAGCTCCACACCGGTGACCCGGCCGGCTCCGCGCAGACCGGCCACACCGGTGCCGCACAGCAGGGTGGCCCCGCCCCGGGTGTGCAGCCCGGCGCACACCCGGGCCATCTCCTCGCCCAGGTGGGGCACCAGCGGCAGCGGCGCGGCCTCCACGACGGTGACGTCGAGCCCGAGGGTGGCGCAGGAGGAGGCCACCTCGGCGCCGATGAAGCCCGCGCCGATCACCACCGCCCGCTCGGCGCCCGCGCGCAGCTCGGCGCGGAGCCGGAGCGCGTCGTCGAGGGTGCGCAGGGTGTGCACCCCGTCCAGCGGCGGGAGGGGCAGCGTTCTGGGCGTGGCGCCGGTGGCGATGACGACGCCGTCGGTGCGCAGGGCACGGCCGCCGGTGAGGCGGATCTCCCCGGCCGCGGTGTCCAGCGCCTCGGCCCGGACCCCGAGCAGCCACTCGGCGTCCAGCTCGGCCTCCTCCTCGGGGTCGGTGAGGGCGAGCGGCCCCAGACCCTCGCCCGGGTCGCCGTCCCCGGTCAGGAACTCCTTGGACAGCGGCGGGCGGTCATAGGGGCGGTGGTGCTCCTCGCCGACGACGACCAGCCGCCCGTCGTACCCCTGGGTGCGCAGGCCCCGCGCCGCGTGCAGACCCGCGAGCGAGGCCCCGACCACGGTGACCGTCCTGGCCGCCGTCATGCCACGGCTTCTTCCGGCGCCGCGTGCACGGGCTGACCGGGAACGATCTGTGTCGCGGGGTGGACATACAGCATTCCGTCCACGACCGTGACAGCGTGGGTCCGCACGGGCTTACGGGCGGGCAGACAGGTCGGCTCGCCGGATCGCAGATCGAACAGCGCGGCGTGCAGCGGGCATTCCACGTAGCAGCCTTCCAGCCACCCGTCGGAGAGGGAGGCGTCCTGGTGGCTGCAAGTGTCGTCGATGGCATAGAACGCACCGTCGGTGTGGAACACCGCGATCGGCGCGGTGGCGTCGCCGGCCTCGATACGCACCGACTCACCCTCCGGCAGGTCCTCGATACGGCAGACGGGAATCATTGGCCCCCCTCACGTTGATCGGTATCATGCGTTGTGGATAGTGCACTGAAAAGCGCGATGCGCAACAGAATCCAGATCGGGAAGGCAGCCGTCAAGAGTTCCCCGGCCCGAGGGGCCCCACGCAGAGCCGTCGGATGGTGAGATCAGAACCATGACGAACACGACCGAGGATCGGGCCGAGGACAAGCGGGGGGCTTCCGGGGCAGTGCAGTCCGTGGACAGGGCGGTCAGCGTCCTGGAGATCCTTGCCAGACTCGGCGAGGCCGGAGTGACCGAGATCGCCGACGAGCTGGGGGTCCACAAGTCGACCGCCTTCCGGCTGCTCGGCGTCCTGGAGAACCGCGGACTCGTCGGGCAGGAACGCGACCGGGGGAAGTACTACCTGGGCGCCGGGGTGCTCAGACTCGCGGGCGCCGCCGCCATCCGCCTGGACATCTCACAGGAGGGCGCCCCGGTGTGCCGGGCACTGGCCGACGAGACCGGCGAGACGGCCAATATCGCCGTCCTGGACGGGGACGCGGCGGTCAACATCATGCAGGCGCGCGGCGCCGCCGCGGTGACCGCCTTCAACTGGCTGGGCCGGCGCACCGCGCTGCACGCGACCGCGAGCGGCAAGGTGCTGCTCGCACATCTGTCGGGCGAGCGCCGGGAGCGGCTGGTGACGCGGAAGCTGCCGCGGTTCACCGAGCACACCATCACCACCGCCGCCGAGCTGCGGCAGCAGCTGGAGACGGCGGCCGAGCGCGGATTCGCCTACTCGTGCGAGGAGCTGGAGATCGGGCTGAACGCGGTGGCGGCGCCGGTGCGCGGCCACGACGGCGCGGTCATGGGGGCGATCGGCGTCTCCGGGCCGGCGTACCGGATGGCCCAGAGCCGGCTGCCCGATCTGGCCGAGTACGCCGTGAAGACCGCCGAGGAGCTGTCCCGGCGGATGGGCTTCCCTGGCTGAATCACCCCACCACCCCACCCACCCGACGAGGGGGCCGGATGACTCCGGCCCCCTCGTCGCGTCTGTACCCAGGCGTTCCGTGAGGCGTGCGAGCTACGCGAATTCCCCCGTCAGCGCCGGTTCACAGACGGTTTACGCGAACCCCTTGACCGCACGGGGCGGCGACTTTCAGGATGTCTCCCATCGCGCAACACGCCGCGCTATACGCAACTGGGGGGTAACCGGGGGCCGCTGAACGGCCTCGGTCTCACCCCCCTTCGAGGCAGTCATGCCAGCTCCCGTGCACCGGTCCCTGCGATCGCAGGAGAACAGAGGAGTGAGCCATGCCGCAAGAAGCCCGCGCCGTCGTCGCGGTCAAAAAGGGCGCCCCGGTGGAGGTGGTGCCCGTACTCGTGCCCGAGCCCGGCCCCGGTGAGGTGCTGGTGGGAGTGCAGGCGTGCGGGGTGTGCCATACCGACCTGCACTACCGGGACGGCGCCATCGGTGACGAATTCCCGTATCTGCTCGGGCATGAGGCGGCCGGAATGGTCGAGGCCGTGGGCCCCGGCGTCACCGCACTCGCCCCCGGTGACTATGTGGTCCTGGCCTGGCGGGCGCCGTGCGGCGGCTGCCGCTCCTGCCGCCGGGGCCGGCCGTGGTACTGCTTCGACAGCCGCAATGCCGCCCAGCCGATGACCCTGACCGACGGCACCCCGCTCAGCCCGGCGCTCGGCATCGGCGCGTTCGCCGAGAAGACGCTGGTCGCGGCCGGGCAGGCGGTGAAGATCGACCCCTCGGCACGCCCCGAGGCGGCGGGTCTGATCGGCTGCGGGGTGATGGCCGGGTACGGCGCGGCCGTGCACACCGGCGGGGTGTCCAACGGCGACACAGTCGCGGTCATCGGCTGCGGCGGCGTCGGCAACGCCGCGATCGCCGGGGCCGCGCTGTCCGGGGCGCGCCGGGTGATCGCCGTGGACATCGACGACGCCAAGCTGGACGCGGCGACCCGCTTCGGCGCCACCGACACCGTCAACTCCCGTGGTACGGACCCGGTCGAGGCGGTGCGGGAGCTGACCGGGGGCTTCGGCGCGAATGTGGTCATCGACGCGGTGGGCCGCCCCGAGACCTATACCCAGGGCTTCTATATGCGCGATCTGGCCGGGGTGCTGGTGCAGGTCGGGGTGCCGGACCCGGAGATGCGCATCGATCTGCCGCTGATCGATCTGTTCTCGCGGGGCGGCGCGCTCAAGTCGTCCTGGTACGGCGACTGCCTGCCCAGCCGGGACTTCCCGGTCCTGGTCGACCTCCACCTCAGCCGCAAGCTGGATCTGGAGGCGTTCGTCAGCGAGACGATCACGCTGGACGAGGTCGAGGCCGCGTTCGCGAAGATGCAGCGCGGCGAGGTGCTGCGGTCGGTGGTGGTCCTGTGAGCAGGGGGCACCTCCCAGCGGTAGCTGGGGGAGCACGCGCGGCCGCCGGGCCGCAGACGATAACGAAGCCCGCACCTGCGCCGCGCGGGCGGAGAAGCGAACAAAAAGGTCCTGTGAACACCCCAGATGCCCGAGTCGTGATCGTCGGGGCCGGGATCGTCGGCTGCTCGCTCGCCGATGAGCTGACCACCCGTGGCTGGCGGGACATCACCGTCCTGGAGCAGGGCCCGCTGCTCGCCCCCGGCGGCTCGACCTCGCACGCCCCCGGTCTGGTCTTCCAGACCAGCCCCTCCAAGGCCCTGACCGACCTCGCCCGGTACACCGTGGAGAAGTTCTCCTCCCTCGAGGTCGACGGGCTGCCCTGCTTCAACCCGGTGGGCGGTCTGGAGATCGCCACCAGCGAGGAGCGCTGGGCCGATCTGCACCGCAAGGCCGGTCTCGCGGCCTCCTGGGGCGTACGGGCCGAGCTGCTCGGCCCGGCCCGGTGCGCCGAGATGTGGCCGATGCTGGACCCGGAGCGAATCCTCGGCGGCCTGCACACCCCGGACGACGGGCTGGCCCGGGCGCTGCTCGCCTCCCGCGCCCAGATGGAGCGGGCCACCGCGCACGGCGCCCGGTTCCTGGACCGGCACACCGTGACCGCCATCGAGCGGGAGGGCGGCCGGGTGACCGCCGTCGTCACCGACCGGGGCACCTTCCCGGCCGACATCGTGGTCTCCGCCGCCGGATTCTGGGGCCCGCTGATCGGCGACATGGCGGGGGTCCCCGTCCCGCTCCAGCCGCTCGCCCACCAGTACGCCAAGACCGGGCCGCTGCCCGAGCTCGCGGGGGTGAACGACCCCCGTACGGAGGCGAGCAAGCCGATCCTGCGGTTCCAGGACCGCGATCTGTACTACCGCGAGCACACCGACCGCATCGGCATCGGCAGCTACGCCCACCGCCCGCTCCCCGTGGACCCGGCGCGGCTGCCCGCGTACGACGACGCCCCGGTGATGCCGTCCTCGCTGCCGTTCACCCCCGAGGACTTCGCCCCCAGCTGGGAGGAGAGCGTCCAGCTGCTCCCCGCGCTCGGCGCGAGCCGGGTCGAGGAGGGCTTCAACGGCGTCTTCTCCTTCACCCCCGACGGTATGCCGGTGATCGGCGAGTCCCGCGAGGTGCGCGGCTTCTGGCTGGCCGAGGCGGTGTGGGTGACCCACTCCGCGGGCGTCGCCCGGGCCGTCGCCGAGTGGATGACGGACGGGCGGCCGGGCATGGACGTCCATGAATGCGATCTGTACCGCTTCGAGGACGCCCAGCGCTCCCCCGCCTACGTCACCGAGCGGGGGCAGCAGAACTTCGTCGAGGTCTACGACGTCATCCATCCGCTCCAGCCGATGGAGCAGCCCCGTCCGCTGCGGGTCAGCCCCTTCCACGTCCGGCAGCGGGAGCTGGGCGGGTCCTTCCTGGAGGCGGCGGGCTGGGAGCGGCCGCACTGGTACGAGGCGAACGCCCCGCTCGCCGAGTCCGTCGAACTGCCCCCGCGCGACGCCTGGTCGGCCCGCTACTGGTCGCCCATCGCCGCCGCCGAGGCCAGGGCCACCCGGGAGCGGGTCGCGCTGTACGACATGACCCCGCTCAAGCGGCTGGCGGTCACCGGGCCCGGGGCGCTGGACTTCCTCCAGCGCATGACCACCAATCAGCTGGCGAAGAAGCCCGGCGCGGTCACCTACACCCTGCTGCTGGACGAGGCCGGGGGCATCCGCAGCGACCTCACCGTCGCCCGGCTCTCCGAGCGCCACTTCCAGGTGGGCGCCAACGGCGGGCTGGACCTGGACTGGCTGCTGCGCCACGCGCCCGATGACGTGCACATCGCCGACATCACCCCGGGCACCTGCTGCGTCGGGGTCTGGGGCCCGCTGGCCCGGGAGCTGGTCCGGCCGCTGACCCGCGACGACTTCTCGCACGAGGCGTTCGGCTACTTCAAGGCCAGGCAGACCCATATCGGCCATGTCCCGGTGACCGCGATGCGGCTCAGTTACGTGGGCGAGCTCGGCTGGGAGCTGTACACCACCGCCGACATGGGACTGCGGCTGTGGGACACCCTGTGGGAGGCCGGACAGCGCCACGGGGTGATCGCCGCCGGGCGGTCGGCCTTCAACAGTCTGCGGCTGGAGAAGGGCTATCGTGCCTGGGGCCATGACATGACCACCGAGCACGATCCCTACGAGGCCGGGGTCGGCTTCGCCGTCCGGATGAACAAGGGCGACTTCATCGGGCGCGCGGCGCTCGAGGGCCGCTCCGAGGAGACGGCGGCGCGCAGGCTGACCTGTCTCACCCTGGACGACCCGGCCGCGGTCGTCATGGGCAAGGAGCCGGTGTACGCCGACGGCGTCCCGGCGGGCTATGTGACCAGCGCGTCCTACGGCTACACCATCGGCCGGACCGTCGCCTACGCCTGGCTGCCCGCCGCGGCCGCCGTGCCCGGCACCGCCGTCCACATCGAGTACTTCGGCGAGAAGGTGCCCGCGACCGTCGCCGCCGAGCCCCTCTTCGACCCGCGCATGGAGCGCATCCGCCGCTGACACCGAGCGCCGCGAGAGCGGGAACCGACCGCTTGGAGGCCCCCTTGGCACTCATCGGCGACACCGCCCACCCCATCGAGCTCTTCGACCCCCGCCGGCTGACCGCCGCGACCGCCTGAGGAGAACCCATGACTGTGGCTCCCGAGTCCCCCGCCATCACGCCCCCCAGTCTGCTCGCCACTCTCCCCGGCCACTGGTACACCGCTCCCGGGGTCTTCCGCCGGGAGCAGGAGCACCTGTTCGAGGCCATGTGGTTCTGCGCGGTGCGCGGGGCCGACCTGGACCGGCCGGGTGCCTTCCGCACCGTGCAGGTCGGCCGGGAGAGCGTGCTGATCACCCGCAACCGGCAAGGTGAGGCGCGGGCGTTCCTCAACATCTGCCGCCACCGTGGCGCCCGGCTGTGCACCGAGGAGTCCGGTACGGTGCGGCGCTCGCTCCAGTGCCCGTACCACGCCTGGACCTACGATCTGGACGGCCGGCTCACCGCCGCCCCCAACCTATCGAAGATGCCCGATGTCGACCGGGTCGAGCGCGGACTGGTGCCGGTACGGCTTCGCGAATGGCTCGGCTATGTCTGGGTCTGCCTGGCCGAGGAGCCACCGTCGTTCGAGGAGACGGTCATCGGGGCGGTGGCCGAGCGGCTCGGCGACACGGACTCCGTGGAGCGCTACGGCGTGGCGGGGCTGGCGCTGGGCCGCCGGATCTCCTATGACGTCAAGGCCAACTGGAAGCTGATCGTCGAGAACTTCATGGAGTGCTACCACTGCGCGACCATCCACCCCGAACTCACCGAGGTGCTCCCGGAGTTCGCCGACGGCCTGGCGGCGCAGTACTTCGTCGGGCACGGCGCGGAGTTCGCCGAGGAGGCCCAGGGGTTCACGGTGGACGGCAGCGAGGGGTTCGACCGGTTCGCGGGGATCGCCGACGAGCAGGACCGCCGCTACTACGCGATCACGGTACGGCCGCAGGTCTTCCTCAATCTGGTGCCCGACCACGTGATCATGCACCGGATGTTCCCGCTCGCCCCCGATCGCACGCTGGTCGAATGCGATTGGCTCTACGCACCCGAAGTGGTGGCGTCCGATCGGGATCTGTCGAAGTCGGTGGAGCTGTTCCACCGGGTCAACACCCAGGACTTCGACGCCTGTGAGCGCACCCAGCCCGCCATGGACTCCCGCGCCTACCGCGACGGCGGGGTTCTCGTCCCCAGCGAACACCACATCGGCGCCTTCCACCGATGGGTGACCGACCATGTCCCGACCCGGGAAGCGGAGGAATGCCCGTGACGGACCTCTTCATCGGTGGCCAGTGGACCGGCGCGATCGACGAGCGCACCCGGGAGATCCGCTGCCCGGCCGACGGATCGCTGGTGGCGGTCGTCGACGAGGGCGGCGGCAAGGACGCGGCCGAGGCGGTGGGCGCCGCCCGGCTGGCCTTCGACCAGGGGCCCTGGCCCCGTACCCCGGTCGAGGCGCGCGGCGATCTGCTGCTGCGCGTCGCCGGTCTGGTGGAGCGCGACAAGGCCGCGCTCGCCCGCGCCGAGTCCCTGGACACCGGGAAGCGCCTGGCCGAGAGCGACGTCGACATCGACGGCGTGGTGGCGTGCTTCCGCTACTACGGACAGCTGGTGCGCACCGAGGCGGACCGGGTCGTGGACACCGGCAGCGAGCACGCGGTCAGCCGGGTGGTCTATGAACCGGTCGGGGTCTGCGCGCTGATCACCCCGTGGAACTATCCGCTGTTGCAGACCGCGTGGAAGGTCGCGCCCGCGCTCGCCGCGGGCAACACCTTCGTACTGAAACCCAGTGAGCTGACCCCCAGCACCGCGATCGCCCTGATGCGGCTGCTGGCGGAGGCCGGGCTGCCGGACGGGGTGGCCAATCTGGTGCTCGGCCCCGGCGCCGAGGCCGGGGCCCCGCTCACCGACAACCCCGATGTGGACATGGTGTCCTTCACCGGGGGGCTGCGGACCGGGCGCCGGATCATGGCCGCGGCCGCGGGCACGGTCAAGCGGACCTCGCTGGAGCTGGGCGGCAAGAACCCCAATGTGGTCTTCGCGGACGCGGACTTCGACACGGCCGTGGACTACGCGCTCACCGCGGTCTTCCTCCACTCGGGGCAGGTCTGCTCGGCCGGGGCCCGGCTGCTGGTGGAGGACCCGGTGCACGACGCCTTCGTGGAGGAGGTCGTGCGCCGCGCCCACGGGATCCGGCTCGGCGGGCCGTTCGACGAGCGGGCCCAGACCGGCCCGCTGATCTCGGCCGCGCACCGGGCCAAGGTCGAGGCGTATGTGGCGGCCGGGCTCTCGGAGGGCGCCCGGCTGCGCTGCGGTGGCACCCGCCCCGACGATCCGGCCCTGGCCGACGGCTACTACTTCCTGCCGACCGTCCTCGACCGCTGCCACAGCGGGATGTCGGTGCTGGCCGACGAGTCCTTCGGGCCGGTGCTCACGGTGGAACGTTTCGCCGGTGAGGACGAGGCGGTGCGACTGGCCAACGACACCGTGTACGGGCTCGCCGGGGCCGTATGGTCCGGCGACGAGGAGCGGGCGCAGCGGGTGGCCTCCCGGCTGCGGCTGGGCACCGTCTGGATCAACGACTACCACCCCTGTCTCCCGCAGGCGGAGTGGGGCGGGTTCAAACAGTCCGGGACCGGGCGGGAGTTGGGGCCCAGCGGGCTCGCGGAGTACCGGGAGGCCAAGCACATCTGGCGCAATACGCGTCCGCGTCCGCAGGGCTGGTTCGCCTGACCTCCACGGGGCCGGTGCGCGCTGCGCCATTCGGGTGAGCCGCGGTCAAGGATATTGCCCGGGTCCCACCGCAATGGGTTACTGAATCCGTCCGATTCCGGTGGGCTGCCCATCCTTTCCGGCGGAGTGGAAGACGCCTTGCCAGATCGGAGCCGTCATGCCCTGTCGCCCGTTGGGACTCATCCTCGTCGCCGATCCCGGTGAGCACTGCATCGCCGTCGTCGATCCGGAATCCCACAGGCTCGTGCCGACGCTCCCCGCGCCGATCCCGCTCCCGGCGCGGAGCATGCCCGACCGGCTGGTGGTGCGCACCGCGCTCGACCGCCTCGCCGCGCTGGCCGCCCTCCGCCGCGGCACCCTGCTGGATCCCCTCCCCGGCGATCCGGACCGGCCGGTGCTCCCCGGGGCGCGGACGGGCCTCGAGGCCGTTCGCCCCCAGGACACGTTCGAGCTCTTCAACCAGTTCGCCGGGATCTTCCCCGACCAGGGTCCGTACAGCGGCGGGACGCTGGTGACCGTCATCGGCAGCCACTTCTCGGGCGCCACGGACGTGTTCTTCGGCACCCGCCGGGCGGCGAGCTTCTCCGTCCTCGACGACCAGACCATCGTCGCGGTGAGCCCCTCGGGGACGGGCTCGGTCCCGGTGTATGTCACCACCCCGAGCGGCACGGCCCCCATCGGCTCGTTCTTCTACCTCCTCTGGCCCACTCTCACCGGCATCGAGCCCATCGCCGGGCCGCTCGGCGGGGGCGACATCGTCGAGCTCACCGGCGTCAATCTGAGCACCGCGCGGCTGGTGCACTTCGGCGACTCCGCCGCCCACCCCACGGCCGTCTCCGACCAGCACCTCCTGGTGACCGCTCCCCCGGCCTCGGGGCCCGGCACCGTTCCGGTGTACGTCATCACGGTGGGCGGGGTGAGCAACCGGCTGCTCTACACCTACGCCGCCGTGCCGGTCGTCACCGACGTCAGCCCGGCCACGGGTTCCACCGCGGGTGGCGAGCCCGTCGTCCTGACCGGCACCGGGCTCAGCCATGTCACCGCCGTCACCTTCGGCGGCGTCCCCGTCACGTCCTTCGGGTCGATCTCCGACACCCTGCTGGTCGTGGTGACGCCCCCGAACGTCCCCGGCCCCGCCGACATCACCGTCACCACCGCCGGGGGCAGCGTGACGGTTGCGGACGGCTTCACCTACGTGGCGCCGACCACCACGGAAGTCACCTCCGCGCCGGACCCCTCCGTCGTCGGCCAGTCGGTGACCTTCACCGCCGCGGTGGCGGATGTTCCACCCACGGCGGGCACCCCCACCGGCACCGTCACCTTCGACTTCGGCGACGGAAGCCCGACCGTGGCGGTCTCCCTCACGGGTGGTACGGCCACGGTCGGCCACGTCTACACCGCGCCGTCGGCCGCCCCGTACGCCGTCACCGCCGAGTACGGCGGCGATCCGTACTTCACGGCCTCGACGGGCACGGACACCCAGACCGTCGGCCAGGCATCGACCACCACCACGGTGAACTCCGCCCCCGATCCGTCCGTGCCCGGACAGCCCGTCACCTTCGTCGCCCAGGTGGCCCCCGGGCCGCCGGGGGCCGGTGCGCCGACCGGGACGGTGACGTTCGACTTCGGCGACGGCACCCCGACCGTGACCCGGCCGCTGGCGAACGGCGCGGCGACGGTGACCCACGCCTACCCGGACGTCGCCGGGAGCCCCTACCCGGTCACCGCCACCTACGACGGCGACACCAACTTCACGCCCTCCACGGGCACGGACGCCCAGATCGTCGAGCAGGCGGCGACGGCCACCGCGGTGAGCTCCGCACCGGGTCCGTCCGTCGTCGGCCAGCCGGTGACCTTCACCGCCGCGGTCACGGCCGTACCGCCCGGCGCGGGCACTCCCACCGGGACGGTGACCTTCGACTTCGGCGACGGCACCCCGACCGTCACCCAGCCCGTGTCCGCGGGCCAGGCGACGGCCACACACACCTACACCGGCACCACCGGCAGCCCCTACGCCATCGCCGCCACCTACAACGGCGACACCGACTTCACCGCCTCCACGGGCACGGACCTCCAGTCGGTGGGGCGGTCCTCGACCGCGACCGCCGTGTCCTCCGCACCCGATCCCTCGGCGGTGGGCGAGCCGGTGACCGTCACCGCCACGGTCACGGCGGTGTCCCCGGGGGCGGGAACGCCGACGGGCACAGTAACCCTCGACTTCGGCGACGGCACCCCGACCGTCACCCAGCCCGTGTCCGCGGGCCAGGCGACGGCCACACACACCTACACCGGCGCCGCCGGCAGCCCGTACGCCATCATCGCCACCTACAACGGCGACACGAACTTCCTGACGTCCCTCGGCACCGACTCGCAGACCGTCCAGCAGGCCGCCACCGCCACCGCCGTGACCGCCGCGCCCGACCCCTCGGCGGTGGGCGACCCGGTGACCTTCACCGCCACGGTCACGGCCGTACCGCCCGGCGCGGGCACCCCCACCGGGACGGTGACCTTCGACCCCGGGGACGGCACCCCGCCCCTCACCGCGCCCCTCTCCGGCGACACCGCGACCGCCACCTACACCTACACCGACACCGACACCGCGGGCAGCCCCTACACGGTCACCGCCACCTACAACGGCGACACCAACTTCACGCCCTCCACGGGCACGGACGCCCAGATCGTCGAGCAGGCCACCACCGCCACCGCCCTGACCTCCGTGCCCGACCCGTCCAGCGTGGGGCAGTCCACGACGTTCATCGCGAAGGTCACCCCCGACACCCCGGGGGCCGGTTCGCCCACGGGCACGGTGACCTTCGAGTTCAGCGACAGCACGCCACCGGTCACGGCACCCGTGACCGGCGGCACGGCCACGGTGGCCCACTCCAACCCGGAGTCGGCGACCACGTACACGGTCACGGCCGCCTACAGCGGCGACACGAACTTCCAGCCGTCCTCGGCGGCGGACGGCCATCAGGTCGTCCAGGGCGTGTCGACCACGGTGCTCACCGCCTCGCCGTCCCCCTCGGTGACCGGCCAGACGGTGACCTTCACCGCGACCGTCGCGGCCGTGCCCCCCGCCTCCGGCGCGCCGACCGGCACGGTCACCTTCGACTTCGGCGACGGCACCGCGCCCGTCGCCCTCGCCCTCACCGGCGGCTCGGCGACCACCGATCACGCCTACGCCACCGCGGTCGGCAGTCCGTACACGGTCACCGCCACCTACGACGGCGACGCCAACTTCGTGGCGTCCGTCGGCACCCGCCTCCACACCGTCGACCCGGCCGGAACCACCACCACGATCACCGCCGCGCCCAACCCGTCCGTCACGGGGGAGCTGGTCACGGTCACCGTGGTCCCCACCGGGCCCGGCGCGGGCACCCCGACCGGACCGGTCACCATCGACTTCGGGGACGGCACCCCGCCGGTCACCGCCCAGCTGGTGAACGGCTCGGCCGCGGTCACCCACGCCTACGCCAGCACGGCCGGCAGCCCCTACACCATCGCGGCCGAGTACGCCGGCGACGGCGACTTCGCGCCGTCCGAGAACACCCTCATGCACGCCGTCGCACCGGCCGCGACCACCACCGTCGTGACCTCGTCGCCGACTCCGTCGGCGGTGGGCCAGACCGTGACGCTGATCGCGCGGGTGGCGCCGGTACCGCCGGGCGCGGGCGCGCCGACCGGCACCGTGACCTTCGACTTCGGCGACGGCACCACGACGGCCACCGTGCCGGTCGCCAACGGTGTGGCCACGACGACGCACGCCTACATCTCCACCGCGGGCAGCCCGTACACCATCACCGCCGCCTACAGCGGGGACGGCAACTTCGCCGCCTCCACCGGCACCGCCGTCCAGCCGGTGGAGATGGACGTCTCGGCCACCGCGACGACGGTGAGCACCACCCCGGACCCGTCCGCCGTCGGCGAGGCGGTGGCCGTCTCCGCGACCGTGACGGTCCTGCCGCCCGCCGCGGGCACCGCCACCGGGACCGTGACGTTCGACTTCGGCGACGGCACCCCGACCGTCACCGTCCCGCTGACCGGCGACACGGCGACGACCAGCCATGCCTACGCCTCGACGGCGGGCAGCCCGTACACCATCATCGCGGTCTACAGCGGGGACGACGACTTCACCGGGTCGACCGGGCTGGACATCCAGGCGGCCACCCCGGCCTCGTCGTCCACGACGCTGAGCTCGGCGCCGAATCCGTCCGTGACCGGCCGGCCGGTCACCTTCACCGCGACCGTGGCGTCGGGGCAGCCGGGCGCGGGGACCCCGCCGGGGACGGTGACCTTCGACTTCGGCGACGGCACACGGCCGGTCCGGGCGCCCCTCACCGACGGGACGGCGATCGCCGTCCACGCCTACGCCGGCGCCGCGGGCAGCCCGTACACCGTCACCGCCACCTACGACGGGGACGTGAGCTTCACCGGATCCGCGGACACCCTCATCCAGACCGTGAACCCGGGGGCCACCTCCACCACCGTCTTCTCCTCGCCGGACCCGACCCAGGTCGGCCAGCCCGTGGCCATCACCGCCAACGTGGCGGTCCTCGCCCCGGGTTCGGGCACCACCAACGGCATCGTCACCTTCGACTTCGGCGACGGCACCCCGCCGGTCACCGTCCCCGGCGTGGCCGGAGTGGCGGCGGTGACCCATGCCTACACGGAGACGTCCGGCAGCCCGTACACCATCAGCGCCACCTACGGCGACGACGGCGACTTCGCGCCCTCCACCGGCACCGACGTCCACACCGTGCATCCGTCCTCGACCACCACCACGGTGACCGCCGATCCCGATCCGTCGGTGGTGGGCCAGGAGACGACCATCACGGCGACGGTCGCCCCGGTGCCACCGGGGGCCGGGGTGCCGTCCGGCACGGTCACCTTCGACTTCGGCGACGGCACCCCGGCGGTCGGCGTGCCCCTGGCCGGAGGGGCCGCCATCCTTCCGCACACGTACGCGAGCAGCCTCGGCAGCCCCTACACGATCACCGCGACGTACGGCGGCGGCGACGACTTCCGGTCCTCGGCGGACACCGAGCCGCAAACCGTCGTCCAGTCCGCGACGACCACCACGGTGAACCCTGCGCCGGAGCCGTCCGTCGTGGGCCAGCCGGTCACCTTCACGGCGACCGTGGCGCCGGTGGCACCCGGCGGGGGCTCGCCCACGGGCACGGTGACGTTCGACTTCGGCGACGGCAGCACCCCGGCCGCGACCCCGGTCGTCGGCGGCCTGGCGACGGCCGTGCACGTCTATACGACCGCGGCGGGCAGCCCGTATCCCGTCACCGCCACGTACGGCGGCAGCCCCGACTTCACGGGCTCCGCCGACCTCGTCACCCACTCCGTCGGCCGGGCCCTGACCACGACGGCGGTGGTCTCGGCGCCGGATCCGTCGGTGGCGGGCCAGCCGGTGACCGTCACCGCCACCATCGCGGCCGTCGCCCCGGGAGCCGGAACCCCCACCGGAACCGTCACCTTCGACTTCGGCGACGGCGCGGCCCCCGCCACCGCGCCGGTCACGGCCGGGGTGGCCACGGTCGCCCACGCCTGGGCCGACACCTCGGGCAGCCCGTACACCATCACGGCGGGCTACGGCGGCGACTCCGACTTCACCGCCTCCACCGGCACCGACACCCACACCGTCGCCCCGGCCGCCACCCACACCGATGTGACCCCCTCGCCCGATCCCTCGGTCACGGGCCAGCCGGTGACCATCGGCGCCACCGTCTCGGCCGTCGCCCCGGGAGCCGGAACCCCCACCGGAACCGTCACCATCGACCCCGGCGACGGCAGCCCGGCCGTCACCGCGCCCATGAGCGCGGGCGTGGCCACCGTCACCCATACCTACACCGACGGCGCCGGCAGCCCGTACACCATCACCGCCACCTACGCCGGCGACGCGGACTTCCTGACGTCCTTCGGCACCGACACCCAGGCCGTGGGCCGCGCCTCGACCACCGTCGCCGTCAGCGATCTGCCGGAGCCGTCGGTCACGGGCCAGCCGGTGACGTTCTTCGCGAGGGTGGCGCCGGTCGCCCCGGGCGCGGGCGCGCCCACGGGCACGGTGACCCACGACTTCGGCGACGGCACGCAGGCGGTCGACGTCCCGGTGACGGACGGTGTGGCGACGGCCGTGCACACGTACGCCACCGCGGCGGGCAGCCCGTACACGGTCACCGCCACCTACGGCGGGGACGCCCACTTCATCGGCTCGGTGAACACGGAAACGCACCCCGTCGAGCGGGCGTTGTCGGCGACGGCGGTCGACTCGTCGCCGAATCCGTCGGTCACCGGCCAGCCGGTGACCGTCACCGCCACCATCGCGGCCGTCGCCCCGGGAGCCGGTACCCCCACCGGAACCGTCACCTTCGACTTCGGCGACGGGACGGGGGCCGTCACGGCGCCGGTCACCGGCGGGGTGGCGACCATCGCCCACGCCTATCCGATCGCCTTCGACAGTCCGTACACCATCACGGCGAACTACAGCGGCGACGCCGGCTTCACCGCCTCCACCGGCACCGCCACCCAGACCGTGAACCCGGCCGCGACCGCCACCACGGTGACCTCGGTCCCCGATCCCTCGGTGGCCGGCCAGGCGGTGACCATCGGCGCCACCGTCGCACCGGCCGTGCCGGGGGACGGAATCCCCACCGGAACCGTCACCATCGACCCCGGCGACGGCGGCCCGGCCGTCACCGCGCCGCTCGTCAACGGGGCGGCGAGCATCACCCACACCTATGCGAGCACCTCCGGCAGCCCGTACACCATCACCGTCTCCTACAGTGGCGCCGCCGACTTCACCGCCTCCACCGGCACGGACACCCGGACGGTCGGCCAGGCGGGCTCCGCCACCTCCCTGATCACCTCTCCGGACCCGTCCGTGGCGGGCGAGCAGGTCACCTTCCGCGCCAGGGTCTCCGCCGCGGCCCCGGGGGCGGGCAGCCCGACCGGCACGGTCACCTTCGACTTCGGCGACGGCACGCCGACCGCCACCGCACCGGTCAGCGGTGGGGTGGCCACCGTGACCCACTCCTACCCGACCTCGGCCGGCAGCCCCTTCACGGTCACCGCCTCCTACAGCGGCAGCGCGGACTTCACCCCGTCCACCGCCACCGGGACACATACGGTGTCGGTGAGCGCCGCCACCACATCGACCACCGTGACCTCCTCCCCGGACCCCTCGGTGACCGGCCGGGCGGTGACCTTCACCGCGACCGTGGCACCGACCCCGCCCGGTGCCGGGGTGCCCACCGGCACGGTGACCTTCGACTTCGGCGACGGCTCCCCGGTCGCTTCGGCGGCGCTGGCCGGCGGGGTGGCCACCGTGGTCCACGCCTGCACGACCGCAGTGGGCAGCCCGTACACGGTCACCGCCACCTACAGCGGGGACGTCAACTTCAGCTCATCCGCGGGCACGGACACCCAGACGGTCGCCCCGGCGTCCACGACCACGACGGTGTCCTCCGCGCCCGATCCCTCCGTGGTCGGGCAGCCGGTGGCCCTCACGGCGACCGTGGCTCCCGTCGCCCCGGGGGCGGGGGTGCCGACCGGCACCGTGACCTTCGACTTCGGCGACGGCTCCCCGGTCGCTTCGGCGGCGCTGGCCGGCGGGGTGGCCACCATCAGCCACCCCTATACGAGCGCCGCCGGCTTCACGGTGACCGCCACCTACGACGGAGCCCCGAGCTTCCTCTCGTCCAGCGGCACCGACGCCCAGACCGTGAACAAGGCGGCCACCACGACGGCGGTGGTCTCCGCGCCGGAACCCACGGTCAGCGGTCAGCCCGTCACCCTCACCGCGACGGTGGTGCCGACCGCCCCGGGAACCGGGGTGCCGACCGGGACGGTGACCTTCGACTTCGGCGACGGCACGCCGACCGCCACCGCTCCGCTCACCGATGGCCTCACCTCCGTCACCCACTCCTACGCGGGTACCTCCGGCAGCCCGTACACCATCACGGCCACCTACAACGGGGACGCCGACTACACGGCGTCCAGCGGCACCGATGCGCACACGGTCAACAGGGCGGCCACCACGACGGCGGTGTCCTCCTCGCCCGATCCCTGCGTCACCGGACAGACCGTCACCCTCACCGCCACGGTCTCCGCGCTCGCCCCGGCCTCCGGAACGCCCACCGGCACCGTCACCTTCTCCTTCGGGGACGGCACACCGACCGCCACGGCCCCGGTCGCCGGAGGCGTGGCCACCGTGACCCACGCGTACAGCACCGCCGCGGGCAGCCCCTTCACGGTCACCGCCACCTACAACGGCGCCACCGGCTTCGCGCCCTCCACCGGCACCGACACCCAGACCGTCAACAAGGCGGCCACGACGACCACCGTCGCCTCCGCACCCGACCCCACCGTCACCGGCCAGACCGTGACCCTCAGCGCCACCGTCTCCGCGGTGGGGCCGGGCGCCGGAACCCCGACCGGCACCGTCACCTTCTCCTTCGGGGACGGCACACCGACCGCCACGGCCCCGGTCACCGGGGGCGTGGCCACCGTGACCCACGCCTACGCGGGGACCTCGGGCAGTCCGTACACCGTCACCGCCACTTACAACGGGAACAACGGCTACACCTCGTCCACCGGCACCGACACCCAGACGGTCAACAAGGCGGCCACGACGACCACCGTCGCCTCCGCACCCGACCCCACCGTCACCGGCCAGACCGTCACGCTCACCGCCACCGTGGCATCGGTCCTCCCCGGCGCCGGAGTCCCGACCGGGACGGTCACCTTCTCCTTCGGGGACGGCGCACCGACCGTCACCGCGCCCCTGTCCGGCGGTACGGCCACCACCACCCACGCCTACACCACCAGGACCGGCAGCCCCTTCCCCATCACGGCCACATACAACGGGGACACCAACTACACGACCTCCACCGGCACCGACACCCAGACCGTGGGCCGGGCGGCCACGACCACGACCGTGGTCTCGGCGCCGGATCCCTCGGCGACCGGGCAGTCGGTGACCCTCACCGCCACCGTGGCATCCGTCTCCCCCGGCGCCGGAAGCCCGACCGGCACGGTCACCTTCTCCTTCGGCGACGGTACGAGCAACAGCACCGTGACCCTCTCCGGCGGCGTCGCGACCGTCAACCACACCTACACCACGAGGACGGGCAGCCCCTTCCCCATCACGGCCACGTACAACGGGGACACCAACTTCAACGCGTCCAGCGGCACCGACACCCAGACCATCAACAACAAGGCCGCGACCACCACCACGGTGACCTCGACCCCCGACCCCTCGGTGGTGGGTCAGTCGGTGACCATCAAGGCGACGGTCTCGTCCGCGTCCGGAACCCCGGTCGGGGCGGTCACCTTCTCCTTCGGCGACGGCACCAACACCGCCGTGGGCATCCTCTCCGGAGGCATCGCGACCGTCACCCACACCTACACGACCACCACCGGGAGCCCGTTCACGATCACGGCCACGTACAACGGGAACGAGAACGTCGCCGCATCCAGCGGTACGGACACCCAGACCGTGAACAAGGCGGCCACCACCACGACCGTGGTCTCCTCGCCGAACCCCTCTCGGGTGAGCGATCCGGTGACGGTCACCGCGACCGTGTCCCCCGTCGCCCCCGGCGCGGGGACGCCCACCGGGACCGTCACCCTGGCCATCACCAATCGCACCCCCCAGGTGGTGACACTGGTGAACGGCACCGCCTCCGCGACGTTCAACCCGCTTCAGAAGGGGACGCATACCGTCACCGCCAACTACAACGGCGACATCAACTACGCGACCTCCTCGGCCTCCATCACCCAGACGGTGAACACCGGTTCGGGGTAGCCCACCGGGCTCACGGCCGATCCGCCGCCCCGTCGGACGCCTCCGCGTCCGCCTCGGGGCGTCGGTACATCCGGGTGGCGGTGATCTGGCCGTGGACCTGCTGCTCCTCCTCAGGCTCCCGGACCGGCAGACCCGGCCGCAGATGCTCCTCGACGCTGATGTACTTCAGCCCGGCCCTCAGGTCCGCGTCATTGCGCAACCGGATCACCAGCGGGAACTCGGCCAGCGCCGTGGTGTCGAACAGCCCCGTCGTATAGAGCAGCTGCACTCCCAGCGCGTCCGCCACCGCCCGCTGGAGCTCCAGCAGATAGGTGGCGTTGGCGCGGCCGATGGGGTTGTCGAGGAAGAGCGTGCCCGCGTGACGGTGCTTGTCCCGGCCCCGGTCATTGCTGCGCAGGGCGGCCATGGTGCAGTACAGCGCGATGGCGGCGGTCAGCAGCTGGCCACCGGAGAACACATCGCCCATCTGCCCCACCGGCACCCGCTCGGCCCGCAGCACCGCGTCCGGCTTGAGGATCTCCACGGCCACCCCGCGCGGCTGGAGCGCGGCGTGGACCCCGCGCAGCAGCAGCGACATGCCGTCCCGGCGCAGATCGGAGTTCTTGCGGACGGCGGAGCGGGTGGCCTCGTCGATGACCTCGCCGAGCCGCTCGGTGAGCGTGGCCTGGTCGGGGTCCTCGAAGCGGATCCGCAGGAACTCCTGGCCCGACCACTCGCCGAGCCCCTCCGGGAGCCGGGAGAGCCGCTGTGCCGAACGCAGGGTGGCCAGGCAGGACTCGACGAGGCCGCGCAGCCGGTCCACGATCGAGTCGCGGTTGCGCTCCAGCTGCTCCAGCTCGTCGGTGAGCACGCGCAGCCGGGGCGCGAACGCGTCGGCCCAGGCGGCGGCGTGCTCGGGCAGGGCGGCCGCGGGGAGCTCCCGGATCTGCTGGCGGGCGGGGGTGCGCACCTGCTCGTAGCGGGTGGAGTTGGCGTGCCGTACGAGCACATCGCTCGCCTCCCGCACCGAGGACTCGGCCGCCGACAGATCGGCGGCGCAGCCGCGCAGTGAGCGGCGGGTCTCGGCGGCGGCCTGACGGGCCTCGGCGAGATCCCCGGCGTACGGCTCGGGCCGCTCGCCGTCGTCCTCCGCGCCGGGACCGTCCCGCAGCAGATCCCGCAGCAGGGCGGCGGTCTCGTCGAAGCCGCCCGCGGCGTCCTCGGCGGCGCGGTGGGCGCGCACCAGGTCGGCGTGGGCGGTGCGGGCGGTGTCCAGGGCGTCCGTACGGGCGGCCAGCTCGCCATTGGCGGTGCGCAGCAGCTCCTTCGCCTGCTCGGCGTCGGCCGGGACCGTCTCCTCCGGCAGCTCGGTGTGGGCGTCGCCGTCGGCGGGGGCGAGCCGCTCGGCCTCGCCGCGCAGCCGGCCCAGCTGCTCGCTCGCCGCCGACGCGCGGCTCTCCAGCATCTGGACCAGCGATTCGGCGCGGGCGGCGGCGGCCTGCCGGGAGGGGCCGTCGGCGCCGTCGGTGCCCTCCAGGAGCTGGGCGGCGCGGGTGCGGACCTTGTTGGTGAGCCGGTCGAGGGTGGCGAGGGCCGCGCTCTCGTCGCTTTCGGCGCGGGCCTGTTCGGCGCGGAGGTCGGCGCCGACGCCGACCTTCTCATAGACCTGGGAGGCGGCGCGGTACGCCTCGCGGAGCGCGGGCAGCGAGGCGGAGGGCGGCTCGGTGGCCTCGCCGAGGTCGTCGGGGGCGCCCGCGATCTCCGCGCGCTCGGCGCGCAGGGCACGGGCGGTACGGCGCGCGTCGTCGGCCGCGCGCTGGGCGGCGCGCCGGTCCTCGTCGGCGGAGCGGGCCCGGTCCACACAGCCCGCGGCGCGCTCCTCGTACTCGACGGCCTCCTCGGCCAGTTCGCGCAGCCGGGTCTGCCAGGTGGCGCGCTCCCGCAGCCGGTACGCCAGCCCGGCCAGCGCGTCCGCCACCCGGCGGGCCCGCTGGGCCGCCTCCTGGCGCTCGTCCCGGACGCGGGCGGCCTCGGTGGCGGCCTCGTCGGCCTCCGCGCGTGCCGTGCGCGCCTCCACGAGGTCGCTCTGCGCGGTCTCCGCGGTCTCCCGGGCGGTCTCTGCCGCCGCCGCGAGCTCCGCGAGCCGACCGGTCGGGCAGCCGGTACGCCAGGAGGCGAGCCGCGCGGACAGCGCCCGGTCCCCGGCCAGCCGGGCGGCGAGCGCCCTGATCTCCTCGTCCCGCGCGGTGGCACGGGCCCGCAGCTCGCGCCGCTCGTCGTCGGCGGCGCGCTCGTCGTGCATCGCCGGGTTCGGCGGCACGAGGAAGACCCCGCTCTCCTCGGCACCCGGCGCGGGGGTCGGCGCGAGCAGCGCGGCCGACGTCCCGACGGCCACGGCGGACCGCGGCAGCAGCGACGCCTGGCCGAGCACCTCACGGGCGCGGGCGTGGGTGCCGGGGTCGGTGATGACGACACCGTCCACCAGCTCGGGGCGGGCCGCGAGCACGGAGGCGTGGTCGACGGGGTCCACGGCCTGGGCGAGATAGCGCCAGCCGGGAAGCGCGGGGATGCCGTGCTCCCCGAGGAACTCGACGGCCGCCAGCACATCGGCACTGGGCGGCAACAGCCCCCCGTCACCGAGCGCCCCCAGGATGCGCGCGTCCTCGGCGGCAGCGGTCCGCAACTCGAACAATTGCCGCTCGGCGGAGCCCACACTCTCCTCGAGCAGCTCCCGCAACGCCTCGGCGTTCCGGTCCAGCTCCTCGGCGGTGAGCGGCCCGTCCGCGAGGGGCCGCGGGGCGGGCGGGGTGCGGTGGCCGCTGCCGCGGTCGCTTTCAGGATCAGGTGCGGGTTCGGGTGCGGGTTCGCCGCCGGGCTCGGGGCTCCAGCAGTCGGAGTCGTCGGGGGCGGTGGCGGAGTCGGCGGGGGTGTCGGCGTCGGTGGCGGTGACGTTGCCGGGCGGGGTGTCGGTGGCAGCGGCCTCCCCTTCGGCCTGACCGTCGTCACCGTCCCCGACCCGGGCCGACACCTCTCCCGACGGCCGGGACTCGGCCGCCACAACCCGGGCGCCACCGCGCGGGGCGCCCGCCGGGACCGCCTGGGTGCCGTGGGCGGAGTCAGCCGCGATCCGCGTCCCGGACTGACCGCCGTCGCCGTGAGCATCGGCCGCCACGGCCGGGGCACCGGCACGGTGGCCCTCCGGGCGCGGACCGCCACCGCCCGACGGGGCGTCCTCGACCTCGTCGATCCGCACCGTCACCCGCCCCGCAGGCCGCGACTCCGCCGCGAGCGGACGCCGCCCGGGTGCCTCCCCGGGGCCCGCCTCCGCGTCCTCTGCGGACGCTCCTCCATGCCGAGTGGGGCGCGTCTCCTCCGCCTCACCCACCGGTCCGGTATCCGCCCGTCCACCGCCGACGGGGGCGGGGCCGCCCCCCGCCTCCTCAACTCGCCCCGGCATCTCGCCCCTCGGGCATGGCTCACCGAGCGCGCACGAGGCGGCAACGCCGTCACCGGGCGTCGGTCCGGTGCCCGGGAGCCGGTCGCCCGCAGCAGCTGCGTCACCTTCCGCGTCCGCGATGGCATCCGTCGACCAGGCCGCCGAGCCGGAGGCGGGGTCCATCCCGGCGTGGTCCTCTGCCGCAAGGCGTTCGCGGGTGTCGGTGGGGGGCTCCTCGGGGGCGTAGGTGTGGTCGTGGGGCGCGGGTTCGCCGTCCACGGGGGTCGGGTGGGCGGAGGGGTCCGCGCGGAAGGCGGCGGGGAGTTGGGAGAGGCCGACGTCGTCCGCGTCCTCCTCGTCCACGTGGACCGTGATCCACCCGTCCCGGTCGGAGTCGGTCGGCAGGGCGCGGGCGCCTCGGCGGCCCGCGGCGCCCGCGTCCGGAATGCGCACCGTCACCCCGCGCGCCGCCCGCGCGTCCGCCGGTGACGGGCGGGTGGCGGCACCGCGGGGGGCGGGCACGGCGGCGGACAGCTCTGGCAGGCCCAGCAGTTCGACCAGGCGCTGCTCCGTGCCCAGCGCCTCCGCGGCGCGCCGCTCCGCGTCGTACGCGGACTCCGCGGCGCGCGCCGCGTCCACCGCTCGCGCCGCGGCCAGTTCGGCGCGGGCCTCCTCGGCGGCGGCCGACTTCGCGTGGTCGGCGGTGCGCCGGGCGGTCTCGCGGGCCTCGTCGAACGCGGCGACCGTGGTCTTCTCGGCGTCGCTGGCGGCGAGCGCGGCGCGGGCCGGGTCGGCGTCGGGGGCGGAGTCGTCGAGCCATCCGGCGCGGACGGCCTCCGCGGTCTCCTGCTCGACCTCGGCGAGCCGCTGGCGCAGATGCTCGGCGTCGCTGCGGGCGCGCTGGGCCGCCGTGGCGGCGGAGGTGGCGTCGCGGTGGGCGGCCTCGCCGTCCTCCTGGAGGGCGGCGGAGCGCTCCTCCTCCTCGTTGGCGACCCGCTCGCCGTCCTCCGCGGCCGCGTGCAGGGCGCGGACGAGGTCGGCGGCGGCCTTGGCGCGGGCGGCGAGCGCGGGGGCCGCGTCCCGCTCGGCCTCGCGGATGGCGGCGGCCACGCGCGCGGAGCGGTCGGCGGCGGCGCGGTGGCGCAGCACCGTCTCGGCGGCCTGCCAGGCGGAGTGCAGGGTGCGGGCTTCGTTGAGCTCGCGGCGCTGCGCGGCGGCACCCTTCTCGGCGGCGGCGAGCGCCAGGGAGGCGTGCCGGTAGGCGAGTTCGGCGGCGACGAGATCGCTGCGGCCGCGCGCTCCCTCGGCGTCGGTGACGGCCTCGGCGGCGGAGGCGACCCGCTCGGCGAGCTCGGCGGCCCGCGCCCGCTCCTCCGCGCCGCGCGCGGACAGCCGCCGGGCGAGCGTACGGGTGCGGCGCTCGGCGCCCGCGTGCACACCGCGCGCCTGCTCACGCCGCTCCGCGGCGTCCGCGATGCGCTGGAGCAGATCGAGCGAACCGGCGGTGAAGTCGCGCTCGGCGGTCAGCTCGGCGCGGCGGCCCAGCTTGTGGGCGAAGCCGTGGACGAGGTCGGCGAGCCCGTCCGTGTCGCGGGTGTCGGTGACGGCGCGCAGCAGGAGGTCGGTGAAGTCGGAGTCGTTCTTGACGGCGAAGAGCCCGGCGGCCTCGCCCTCGTCGGCGTTCATCTCCCGCTGGTAGCGGAAGAGTTCGGGGTCGAGGCCGAGCTCGCCGAGGTGTTCGTTCCAGCGCTCGTGGATCTCCACCCAGACCACGTCCAGATGCGGGTACGCCTTGGTGGCCTCCGTAAGGGCGTCACGGAAGCCCTTCATGGTGCGGCGGCGGCCGCGGGCGGTGGACGCGCCCTCGACGGCGGGCCGCACCGCCGCGGACTCGGCGACCGGCAGCGAGTCCAGGCTCATCCCGGGGCCGGGCCGGAAGGAGTACCACGCCTCGGCGAACTTCCGCGGGTCGTTGGAGACCTGACGGCCGCGCCATTCGCTGACCTTGCCGACGACGACGGTCTCACCGGTGACGGTGTGCTGCCACTCCAGCGCGACATGCCCGCAGTCGTCGGCGAGCAGGAACTTGCGCAGCACACCGGAGCTGGCGCCGCCCAGGGTGTTGCGATGGCCGGGCAGCATCACCGAGAAGATCAGCTTGAGCAGGACGGACTTGCCGCCGCCGTTCTCCAGGAAGAGCACCCCGGCGGGGGCGGGGCGGCGCGGCGGGCCGACCGGCTCCTCCTCGAAGAACTCCGCCTGGGTGGGCGCGGGGCTGGGCACCGGCTCGCCGACTCCGCGCAGGTCCAGCACGGTGTCGGCGTACCGCGCACCGGCCGGCCCGATGGAGTAGAGGCGGATCCGGGACAGCTCGTACATGGCGGCGGACTCTCGTTGTCGGAAGGTGGGGTGGTGTCGGGCGGGTGGGGGCCGGGCGTCGGGGTTCAGGAGTGGAAGGGGAGACCGGCGTCGGCCACCAGGTCGAGGTCGTCGCCCTGGTCGGGGGGGAGCAGGGTGGCGCCGCCGTCGCTGACGGGGACGACGCCGAGCTCCAGCAGCTCGGTCATGGCGGCGGAGGCCGCCATGTCGCGTACCTGGAGCTGATAGCGGGCGGTCGTGCGGTAGGTGCCGCCGGACTCGTCGCCGGTGCGCTGGAGGAAGCCGGAGTCGACCAGGAAGGCGACGGCCTTGCCGACGATGCCGGTGGTGGAACCGGCGAGCCTGCGCGCGTCCTTGGTGGCGCCGGTCGCGCTGCGCCGGGCGTAGACCCGCCAGGCGGACTCCAGCCCGGGCGCACCGGTGGCGGGGTCGGTGTTCTCCCCCTGCTCCTCGGCGCGCTCCTCCAGCCGCCGGCACGCCTGGCGGACGAAGGCGTCGACGCCGTTGACGGTGACGCGGCCGATATAGCCGTCGTCGGCGAGGTCCTCGGGGCGGGGGAACGCCAGGGCGGCGACGGCGAGATGGGCGAGGCCGTGCAGAAAGCGGTCGGCGGAGTCGGTGGCGGCGCGGCGGGCGTAGTCGCCCATGCGGACGGCGAAGACGGAGTCCTCGGCGGCGGTCACCGCCATTCCGGCGCGGGTCGACACCTCCAGCACGATGAGCCCGAGTCCGGCGGCGATGGCGTCGGTGAGGCGGGCGAACGCCGGTTCGTCGCGGTGGCGGCGCAGCAGCTCGGCGTATTCGACGTCCCGCGCGGGCAGCAGCTTGGGCTGGAGCCCGAAGGCCACCAGCCGCGCGGCGTCGGCCGCGTCGGCGGGCGTCAGACCGGCCGCCGCCGGGGCGGGGGCCGCGTCCGGCGGTGTCATCTCGTCGATGTCGTACTCGGTCACGGCTGAACCTCCTCGCGCGGGGCGTACTCATGGGTCGCGGTCATCACGCCACCTCCGCGCGGTCGGCCGCCATGCCGACCGCGTCCAGCAGGGCGGTGCCCACTATCAGGTCGGCGCCGCCGAATTCGGGGTCGTCCAGTTCGGTGCCGTCGTCCACGGCGAACAGCAGCCGCTGCTCGCCCTGGCGGTAGGCGGTGCCGACCGGGGGGCTGGCGGCGTGGACGGCGAGGAGGGCGATCAGATAGGGCAGCTCGGGGTCGCGGCGGCGGGCGTCGGCGAGCAGCCCGGACAGCCGCCGCGGGGCGTCCGCGGGCAGTTCGAGCAGCTCCATGGCCACCGCCAGCTGCTCCTCGCTGAAGCGGCTGTCGTCGGGGGTGGCGATGAGGTCCGGCTCGGGCATCTCCGCGCCGAGGTGCTCCCGCTCCACGGGCGGGGTGAGCAGCATCTCGACCAGGTCGCTCATGCGCACCGAGGTCGGGGTGCGCAGCCCCGTGCCGCGGGCGAAGAACGCGTCGGTGACCCGGCCCGCGCGCTCGAGGGGCAGCGGGAGGACGGGGGCCAGCAGCTGTCCGTACAGGTCGTATCCGGAGCGCGGGGCGGGGGGCGCGAAGGCTTGGCGGTCCTGCTCGGCGCGGAACAGCGGACCGGCCTCCAGCAGCCGGGACTGTAGCTGGGTGTGGCGCCGGATGCAGTCCTTGACGATGTCGACGAGCTCCGCGGCGCGCCGCTTGTGCTCGGTGCCCTCGGCCTCGTCGCGCGCCTTGCGGATGTTGGTGAGGATCGCGTTCTCGTGGCGGTAGCGGTCGGCGACGTGGTCGAGCGCCTCGCTGATCAGCTCGGGGACGGTGCTCAGCCAGTCGACCGCGCGGACGTTGCGCCGGGTGGCGTCGAGGGTGCGGCGCAGCGTCTCCGAGTACTGCACGGTGCGGTAGCGGGCCTGCTCGGCGGCGAGTTGGGCATCGGCGAGACGACCCCGGCTGATCAGGACCTCCAGCTTGACCTCGGCGGCGATCTGGGCGCTGGTGACGTCCGTGTCGAGGGCGCCGACCAGGACGTTGACCGCCTCGTCGGTGGTGCGCAGATAGACGCTGCCGCCGGGCCCCGGCACCTCCTCGATCAGCTTGAAGTCGTAGTCCCTGCGGACATACACCCCATCGGGCCCGAAGGTGCCGTAGACGGCGCGGAAGCCGCGGTCCACACTGCCGACGTTGATCAGGTTCTCCAGCACCCAGCGGGCGACCCGGTCGTGCTCGGCGGCGGGGCGGCCGGGGGCCTGGGCCGCCACCCGGGGCAGCAGCCTGGCCACTATCTGCTCGTGGTCGGCGCCGGTGTCGAAGTCCATGTGGAGCGTGACGAGGTCGATGGCGGCGAGGGCGACCTCCGCCATCGCGTACACCCCGTACTCCCCCGCGAGATTGGCCTTGCGCGCGTCCAGGTCGTGCAGCGGGGCGGTGCAGGCGAGCGCGCGCAGCCGCCGGGCCAGGCCCTCGTCGGCGGCCGGGCCCGGGGCCGGCCGGCCGGCCCCTTCAGCGGTGTTGAGCTGGGGCGCGGCGGCCCCCGGGGGTGGAGATGTCACGTCGCACAGAGTAGGGCGTCGCACCGACAACGTACGAAACGGCACGGAGATCCCGCTATGACATACCAGGTCCCCGGCGTGTGGACGCGCGTACACCGGCGCGTCCCCCGCACCTCACCGATCCGTCAGTCTACGGCTCACCGGCCGGTGGTCCGTCCAGGGCGAGCGCCGCGAAGGTGGCGAGCCAGTGGTCGCCGGTGAAGTCCCCGGAGACGCTGGCCGGGAGCCCGGCGGCCAGATGGTCACGGGCCGCCGTCCGCAGCACGTCCGCCCGCGGATCGCCGTGCGGCAGGGCGGCTGCCACGCGGCGGAGCGCGGCGGCCCGGCTGAGGATGAGGCCGAGGAGGTGACCGATGTGCGGATCGGCGGGGTCGGAGACGATGGGCGGGGTGAGCACGGTGACGGGCGCGCCCCATTCGACGCCGGCGAGGAAGCGTTCCAGCCAGCGCGCGAACTCCTCCTCCGGCAGCACCCGGCAGACCGCCTCGGCCTCGGTGAGCGCGGGCGAGAGGAAGTCCTGCCCGGACGGCTCCCAGTGGACGGGGGCGTCGTGGTCGTCGGCGAACCAGTCCAGGACGGCCTCGGTGACCGGTTCGACGATCCCCTTCGCACCCGCGGCGGCCGCGCTGTCCAGGACCAGGCCGAGGGCGAAGGCGCTGTTGGTGTGGACGCCGTGCCGCACCGGGTAGGTGGCGCGTTCCAGCCATCCGCCCAGCAGTGCGCAGACGGCGTCGGCGGCCGGTTCCAGGGCCTTCGCCCAGCGCTCGCCCGCGGGCCCCGGCAGGCTCCGGCACTCGGCGGTCAGCGCGAGCAGCCAGGCCCATCCGTAAGGGCGCTCGAAGGAGGGGTGGGCGCGCAGATAGTCCGCCTCCGCGGCGAGGGCGTCGGCCGTAAGGTGCCCGTCCAGTACGGCGGTGACCTCGTCGGCGCGGACGCGGTCGGGGCAGCGGCGCAGCAGCCGGACCAGCAGCCAGTGCATATGGACCGCGGAGTGCCAGTCGTAGGAGCCGTAGAAGGCGGGGTGGTGCCGGCGCGGCTCGACCAGGTCCTCGGGGCCGCGCAGCAGATGCGCGGGGGCGTTGGGGTAGGCCCGGGTGACGTTGGCGGTGGCGAGGGCGGCGAACCGGGCCGCGTACCGGCCGAGTTCGCTCCCGGTCCCGTCCGGCTCGCCCCGCTCGTCCGTCCCGTCCGGCTCGCCCCGCTCGTCCGGCTCGTCGAATTCATAAGGCGCGTTCAATGCGTTGCCCCCTCGGCGACGCGCAGGTCGGTTCGGGTGCTCACGGCCGCACCGATGATCGCCCGCAGCGCGTCGGCCGCCATGGCGGCCGGCAGTGCGGGTTCGGCGCCGTCCACGACCTGCTCGGGCGCGTACGGGAGGTGGACGAAGCCGCCGCGCAGGGCGGGCCGCTCGGTGGCGATGAGATGGGCCAGACCGTAGAAGACGTGGTTGCACACAAACGTTCCGGCAGTCTGTGAGACGGCGGCCGGAATCCCGGCCTCGCGGACGGCCGCGACACACGCCTTGACGGGCAGGGACGCGAAGTAGGCGGCGGGGCCGCCCTCGACCACCGGTTCGTCGATGGGCCGACGTCCGGCGTTGTCGGGTATCCGGGCGTCGTCCACGTTGATCGCGACCCGCTCGACGGTGACACCGGGACGGCCGCCCGCCTGGCCCACGCACAGCACCAGGTCGGGGTCGGCCTCCGCCACGGCGGCGGCCAGCTCGTCGAGGGCGGTGCCGAAGACGCAGGCGAGCTGTACGGCCGTGACCTCGGTGCCGGGCGGCGGATCGGCGGCCACCAGGGAGACGGCCTACCACGACGGGTTGACGGCCGAGCCCGCGAAGGGTTCGAAGCCGGTGAGAAGCACACGGGTCACAGCAGCGGCCCCCTTCAGAAGGCGAACAGCGAGATGATGGCGATGTTGCAGACCAACAGCGCCCCGGCGGTGGGGATCTGCGCCTTGATGGGCCCGTACTGGTCCTTGAGTTCCAGCAGGGCGGCGGGCACCAGGTTGAAGTTGGCGGCCATGGGTGTCACGAGCGTGCCGCAGAAACCGGCCAGCATGCCGACGGCGAGGACGACGGGCGCGTCCCCGTGCATCTGCTGGATGAGCACGGGCCAGCCGATGGCGGCGGTCATCACCGGGAAGGCGGCGAAGGCGTTGCCCATGATGACGGTGAACAGGGCCATTCCCACGCAGTAGACGGCCACGGCCACGTACTTCTGACCCTCCGGCAGCACCTGTTCGGTGATCTTGCCGACCTGGGTGCCGACCCCGGCCTCCTGGAAGATGGAGCCGAGCACGGCGAGCAGCTGGGGCAGCAGCAGCGCCCAGCCCATGGACTCCAGCAGGCTCCGCCCGGCGTGCAGGGGCACCGCGGGCCGCCGCTCGCGCACCACGGCCATCCCGACCAGCAGTCCGACGATCGCGCCGAAGCCGAGGCCGAGGATGGTCTCGCTGCCGGCCTCCAGGACCGGTTCGCCCCCGATGTGCCAGTGCTTGACGGCCGATGCGCAGACGACGGCGACCAGCGGGATGGTGAGCGCCGGGACGAACAGCTTGCTGCCGAGCCGGGCGGCCGAGGCCGCGCGCTGCTCGGGCGTGGTGGTGCGCGGCACACCGCGCCCGGTGAGCTGGAAGCCGCCCAGGCAGACCATGGCGAGGACGGCGACGCCCAGCGGTTCGGCCGGGGCCTTCTTCTCCACCACCCAGCTGCTGTAGAAGAAGCAGCCGCCGAGCAGCCCCCAGAAGGCGGCCGAGCCGAGGCGCTTGGGGTTGGTGCGGTCGACGGCCATCTGGGCGGCCATGGCGAGGAAGACGGCGCCGACGAGCCAGTAGAACCACTCCGCCTTGATCACTTGGCTTCCTCCGCGGTGCGGCTGCCCTCGGCAGCGGATCGGCCGCCGGAGGCGGCGAAGTCGTGGTCCAGTGAGCGGTCCAGGCGCAGCAGCCGGAAGCCGTGGATGAGGAACGCGCAGACGGCGGTGGGGATGGCCCACAGCGCCAGCTGAAGCGGCTCCAGATGGGTGTGGTACGTGGTGTTCACGAACCCGGTGATCAGCAGGATCGAGCCGATGGCCAGGAAGCAGTCCTCGCCGAAGAACAGCCCGACCGTGTCGGCGCTGGCGGAGTACGAGCGGACGCGCTCGCGGACCCGCTCGGGCAGCGGGCCGTGGCGGCGCTCCGCGGCGCCCTCGGCCATCGGCGCGACCATGGGCCGCACGCTCTGGGCCGGGCCGCCGATGCTGGTGAGGCCGAGGGCTGCGGTGAGCTGGCGCAGCAGCAGGTAGAGGGCGAGGAACCGGCCGGTGGTGAGCTTGCCGAGCCGGCCGATGAGGGTACGGGCCTGTTCCTGGAGGCCGTGGCGCTCCAGGAGGCCGATCACCGGCAGGGTGATGACGAAGATCGTCACCGAGCGGCTGGAGGCGAAGCCGTTGCCGAAGGCCGCCAGGATCTCCTGGGGCGAGAGCTTGGCCAGCAGTCCGGTGGCGATGCCGGCGACCCCCACCACCAGCAACGGGTTGCGTCGTGTGGCGAATCCGAGGATCACCACGAGGACGCCAAGGAGAACGATCATGCGTCCGGCCTTCCGCGCACAAGGACCTCACGGGGGCGTGAGGAGGGTGCACCGGAGGCTAGGCGTTCGTTCAACGATCCGACAAGAGCCTGAAACGAACTTGTTCCGGCCTCGCCGGATCGTTTACCGCTGGGAAACCTCTATCGACGGGACATCTTCCGCCCGTAGGCGTCGGCCAACTGCCCCTGGGAATCGTCCAGATAGGAGGCGAGCAGCCGCTCCGCCTCCACCGCGTCGCCGCCCTGGAGCACCTCCAGGATCTGGCGGTTGCGCACCAGATAGGGGGCGTGGAAGCGGCGGGGGTCGGCCATGACGTGGAAGACCAGCCGGAGCTCGGCCAGCACCGCGCGCATCAGTTCGTCGGCGCGGGGACTTCCGGCGAGGGAGACAATCGCCTGATGGAAGCGGATATTGGCGGTGGACAGGTCCTGCCAGGCCCGGTCCCGGGCGGCCCGCTCGCCCGCCAGGACCGCCGCCTCGACCGCCCGCACCTCGTACGGCGGCTCGCCCAGGCCGCGCACCGCCGCGCATTCGACGAGCCGGCGCACGCGGTAGATGTCGTTGAGGTCGTCGACCGTGACGACGCGGACGAAGACGCCGCGGTTCAGCTCGTGCACCAGCAGCCGCTCGTGGGTCAGCAGGCGGAACGCCTCCCGGAGGGTGTTGCGCGAGACGCCGAGCGCGCCGCCCACGCTGTCCTCGGACAGCCGGGTGCCGGGCGGGAAGAACCCCTCGGCGATGCGGTCGCGCAGGATGTCCGCGACGCGCTCCGCCGTGCTGGTGCGCCCCAGCAGCGCCCGGTCGGCCTCGAGCCCGGCGGCGAGACCGGGGGCCGGGGCGTACCCGGCCGGCTCCGCCGGCTCCACGCCCCCTGCCGTCCCCGGCGCCTCCGGCATCTCCGGCGACTCGTCCGACGGCTCGCCGGAACGGCGATTTACACCCTTTGCCCCGTTCGCCACATCAACCCCTGTTCGGCGTCGCGTTCGTCCCGTATAGCGAGAAGTCAAGCCCAGAAACCGTGACCGGACAACAACCATCTTGTCGGATCGTTCAACGATCGCTTACCTTGTGGTGCCATCCACAACCCCGCACGTATCCCCCACGCCCGAACGGACGGATATGACCGCATCCTTGGCGAACCTGTCCATCGATCTCAACGCCGACCTCGGCGAGGGGTTCGGCCGCTGGCAGCTCACCGACGACGAGGCCCTGCTGTCCATCGTCACCAGCGCCAATGTCGCCTGCGGCTTCCACGCCGGGGATCCCTCGACCATGCGCCGGGTGTGCGAGCTGGCCGCCGAGCGCGGAGTGCGCGTCGGGGCCCAGGTCTCCTACCGGGACCTGGCCGGTTTCGGTCGGCGCAGCATGGATGTACCGGCCCGGGAGCTGGCCGACGAGATCGCGTATCAGATCGGCGCGTTGGAGATCTTCGCGCGTGCCGCCGGGACGCGGGTGCACTACGTCAAGCCCCATGGCGCGCTCTACAACCGCAGCGTGCACGACGAGGCGCAGGCCGCCGCCGTGGTCGAGGGCGTCAGGCTGGCCGCCGGCGGTCCGCTGCCGGTGCTGGGGCTGCCCGGGTCCCGGCTGCACGAGGCGGCCCGCGCGGCCGGGCTGCCGGTGATCGCCGAGGCGTTCGCCGACCGCGCCTACACCGCCGCCGGGACGCTCGTGCCCCGCACCGAGCCCGGCGCCGTGGTCCACGACCCGGACACGGTGGTCAAGCGCGCCCTCGGCTTCGCCCGCGACCGCGCGGTGACCTCGATCGACGGACGGCGCATCGAGGTGGACGTGCGCTCGCTGTGCGTCCACGGCGACACCCCCGGCGCCGCCGACCTCGCCCGCCGGGTGCGGTCCGAGCTGGCCGCCGCGGGGGTGCGCGTGGCGGCGTTCGTATGACGGTGCGGACCCTGCCCGTCGGTGAGCACGGGCTGCTCATCGAGCTCGACAGCGGTGAGGCGGCCGAGGCGCTCCACGCCGAGCTGCTGCGCCGCGCCGCCGAGCGGCGGCTGCCCACCGTGAGCGACATCGTGCCCGCCGCCCGGACCGTGTTCCTCGACGGGCTCGCGGACCCCGGGCGGCTCGCCGCCGAACTGCCCGGCTGGCGGATACCGCCCCTCGACCGTGGCGACAGCGAGATCGTCGAGGTGCCCGTGCGCTACGACGGGCCCGATCTGGACGAGGTCGCGCAGCGCTGGGGGGTGACGCCCGAGGAGGCCGTACGGATCCACTCCGGTGCCGAGTTCCGGGTGGCCTTCTGTGGCTTCGCGCCCGGCTTCGGCTATCTGACGGGGCTGCCCGAGCGGTTCCACGTGCCGCGCCACGCGACACCCAGGACCCGGGTACCGGTCGGCTCGGTGGCCCTCGCGGGCGGGTACACGGGCGTCTATCCGCGCTCCTCCCCCGGCGGCTGGCAGCTCATCGGCACCACGGACGCCGTGCTGTGGGACACCGAACGGGAACCGGCGGCGCTGTTCACCCCCGGCACTCGCGTCCGCTTCATCCCGGTATCGGATGGCGCGACCCCGGAAGGGGCGGCGCCATGACCGACAGCGCCTTCGTCGTCGTACGGCCGGGAGCCCTGACCACCGTCCAGGACCTGGGCCGGATCGGCCATGCCCATCTCGGGGTGCCCCGCTCGGGGGCGCTCGACCAGCCCGCCCACCGGCTCGCCAACCGCCTGGTGGGCAACGCCGAGGGGGCCGCGACCCTGGAGACCACGCTCACCGGCTGTGCGGTGCGGCTGCGCCGCCCGGCGACGGTCGCGGTCACCGGCGCACCCTGCCCGGTCACGGTCGACGGCCGCCCGGTCGCGTGGGGCGCGGCCGTACGGGTGCCGTCGGGCGCCCTCCTGGAGGCCGGGGCCGCCGCTCATGGGGTGCGCAGCTATATGGCGTTCGACGGTGGTGTCGAGGCCGAGCCGGTGCTCGGCAGCCGGGCCACGGATGTGCTCTCCGGACTGGGCCCGGCGCCGCTCGCGGACGGCGCGGTGCTGCGGCTCGGGCGGCCGCGGGGGCCGGTGCCCGCCGTGGACGGGGTGCCGCATCGGGGCGTCGTACCGGAGCTGGTGCTCCCCGTGGTGCTCGGTCCGCGTGACGACTGGTTCACCCCCGCGGGGCTGCGCACCCTCTCCACCGGCGACTTCCGTGTCTCGGCCGCGAGCAACCGGATCGGCCTGCGGACCGAGGGCCCCTCGCTGGAGCGGGCACGGGACGGTGAGCTGGCAAGTGAGGGCATGGCGCTCGGCGCGCTCCAAGTCCCGCCGGACGGACGGCCGGTGCTCTTCCTCGCCGACCATCCGACGACCGGCGGCTACCCGGTCGTGGGCGTCGTTCCGGAGCGGTATCTGGCCGCCGCGGCGCAGGCCGTCCCCGGCACTCCGGTGCGGTTCGCCCCGCTGGGCCGGGCCTCCTGGGGGCCGCCTGCCGGGCGGACCGTCCCGGACGGCGCCTAACGGGCGCGCCGTGTGCCGACGCGCTGACTGCGCTGTGCCTTGCGGCGCAGCGCGCGGCGCTCCTCCTCGCCGGTGCCGCCCCAGACCCCGTGGGTCATTCCGCTCTCCAGTGCGTAGTCCAGGCATTCCTGGATCACCGGACAGCGCCGGCAGACCTCCTTGGCCAGCGTCTCCTGCCGCCGGGCCGCCGGGCCGGCCACCCCCACGGGGAAGAACAGCTCCGGATCCTCATGCGTGCATTCGGCGTCATGCCACCAGGCCATGGCTGCCCCTTCCCTGAACAACGTCGCTGAAAGCACCCGCCGTCGGGCTCACGCGCGGGAGTGCGCGGGGCGGGCGTCCGTGGGTCATGCGGGCGCGTCCAGGCGGGCTTTGACAGGGTTCGGGTTTCCGATCGTGGCGGCGGCAAACGGATCCGAACACGCCATGCCTCATATCGGGCTACCTGGTTGAGGACCGGGGCGGTCTGGGCCCCCAGGGGCGTCAGTCCCGCAGCCGCTCGGGCAGCAGGATGACGCTGCTGCCCGGCCTGCCGATCCAGCGCGGACCGCCGTCGACCCCGACCCCCGTGACCGCGGCGGCCATCGCCAGCGCCCGCGCCGTCCAGCCGGACGGATGCCCGCCGTCCCCGAAGCGATAGCGCCACGCCTCCTCCGGATCGCCCTGCTCCGGGTCGAGCATGACCTCCTGGCAGGGGCACATCGCCCCGTCCCGGGCTATGGAGGGATGGATGAACGCGTCGGGGTGGTCGAAGACCGAGACGGCCACGGTGCCCCGGGAGAGCGGCGCCAGCACCTCCTCGCCATGGAGGGCGATCCCGTCGAACTGCTGGAGCACCACACCGCCGGGCGCCGCGCCGACCAGCACCCGTCCCTCCTCCTCCAGCAGGACATCCGCGTAGTCGGCCGCGCCGTCCGCCTCCCCGTCTCCGCCCTCGCCCTCGCCCTCGCCCTCGCCCTCGCCCTCGCCGATGGTGGCGACGATGTCCCCGCCCAGCGCGGCCACGACCTCCGGCACGCTCCGCCCGGCCACGAACGCCACGCAGCCCCAGTCCTGGTACTCCCCCTCCTCGGCGTCGAAGACGGCGATCAGCTCATCGGCCGACCGCTGCGCGGCCCGCTCCCCGGGGGACGGCTCCCGGGCGCCGGGCACCCCGGCCACCAGGTCGGCCAGCGGCGTCCACCACGCCAGCTCGCCCGGGCTCCGCCCGTCGACCTCCCGGGGCCGCCAGGGGTCGGCCCCGGCCGCGATGAGCGCCGACGCCTTCTCCCGGTCCCAGTTGCGCACCGCGTGCCACAGCGGGGTGCGGCCCGCCGCGTCCGGCTGGTCCACCTCCCGCGCCACCGTGAGCAGTTCGGCCAGCACCTCGGCGCTTCCCGAGCAGGCCGCGGAGTGCAGCGGCGCCATATGGCCACCGAGGACGCGGTCGGGGTCGGCTCCCGCGGCGAGCGCGGCGCGCACGGCCCGCAGATCCGTCCAGTCGTGGATGTCCTGCCAGTCGGTCATGCGTCCAATCTGGCATCCGCCACCGACAATCCGTCCCCGGCCTCCTCCGGCGGGCCGTAACCGCCGCCGCCCGGGGTGTGGACGACCAGGACGTCCCCCGCCCCGACGTCCGCCGCGTCACGGCCGTCCAGGCGGTCCACCGAACCGTCGGCGCGCTCGATCAGGTTCGCGCCCAGCGCGCCCGGTCCGCCGCCCGCCATCCCGTACGGGGCCACCCGGCGGTGGCCGGTGAGGAGGGCGACCGCCATCGGCTCCAGGAAGCGGATGCGGCGGGTGACGCCGTGGCCACCGCGCCATTGGCCGCGGCCGCCGCTGCCCCGGCGGATCGCGAAGCTCTCCACCCGCACCGGATAGCGCCACTCCAGCACCTCGGGGTCGGTCAGCCGGGAGTTGGTCATATGGGTCTGTACGGCGTCGGCGCCGTCGAAGCCGTCCCCCGCGCCGGAGCCGCTGGCGACCGTCTCGTAGTACTGGACGCGGTCATTGCCGAAGGTGACGTTGTTCATCGTGCCGGAGCCCTCGGCCTGGACGCCCAGGGCCGCGTACAGGGCGCCCGTGACGGCCTGGGAGGTCTCGACGTTCCCGGCGACCGTGGCGGCCGGAAAGACGGGCGCCAGCATGGAGCCCTCGGGGACGCGGACCTCCAGGGGCTTCAGACAGCCGCTGTTGAGCGGGATGTCCTCGGCCACCAGCGTGCGGAAGACATAGAGCACGGCCGCCATCACCACCGAGCCGGGCGCGTTGTCGTTGCCCGGCCGCTGGGGCGAGGTGCCGGTGAAGTCCAGGACGGCGCCGCGCGCGTCGCGGTCCACCGTAAGGCTGACGCGGATGACCGCCCCGCCGTCGGTCTCGTAGCGGTACGAGCCGTCGCGCAGCCCGGCGACGATACGGCGCACCGACTCCTCGGCGTTGTCCTGGACGTGGCCCATATAGGCGTGCACGACGTCGAGGCCGAACTGCCCGATCATCCGGCGCAGTTCCTGGACGCCCTTCTCGTTGGCGGCGATCTGGGCGCGCAGATCGGCGAGGTTGGCGTCCGGGGCGCGGGACGGATACGGCCCGGCGGTCAGCAGCTCGCGGGTCTCCCGCTCGCGCAGCGCCCCGTCCCGTACCAGCAGCCAGTTGTCGAAGAGGACGCCCTCCTCCTCGATGGTGCGGCTGAAGGCGGGCATGGAGCCGGGGGTGATGCCGCCGATCTCGGCGTGGTGGCCGCGCGAGGCGACGAGGAAGAGCAGTTCGTCCCCCGCCTCGTCGAAGACCGGGCTGACCACGGTGACATCCGGCAGGTGGGTGCCCCCGTGGTACGGGTCGTTGATCGCGTACACATCGCCGGGCCGCATCGCGCCCTTGTTGCGCCGCAGCACCTCCTTGATGGACTCGCCCATGGAGCCCAGGTGCACCGGGATGTGCGGGGCGTTGGCGATGAGGTTGCCCTCGGCGTCGAAGAGGGCGCAGGAGAAGTCGAGCCGCTCCTTGATGTTGACGGAGTGGGCGGTGTGCTCCAGGCGGACACCCATCTGTTCGGCGATGGCCATGAAGAGGCTGTTGAAGACCTCCAGCATCACGGGGTCCACCTCGGTGCCGACCGCGGTGGTGCTCGGGCGCGGCCGGACCCGGGTGAGCAGCAGATGGCCGCGCTCGCCCATGGTGGCCTGCCAGCCGGGGTCGACCACGGTGGTGGCGTCCTCCTCGGCGACGATCGCGGGCCCGGTGACCCGCTCCGACGGGCGCATGTGATCGCGTTCGTAGAGCTCCGTCCGCTGCCAGCGCCCTTCCGAGAACATCCTTACGGTCGTCACGGGCGCCAGTTCGCCCTCCCTGGGCGGGCGTTCCACGGCATGGCCGCAGGTCGGCCCGGACGCGCCGACCGCCTCGACCGACACCGCCTCGACGACCAGCGGCTTGTCCATGGTGAAGGCGTAGCGGGTGCGGTGCGCCCGGACGAAGTCCTCGGTCATCGCGGGGGCGGAGCCTACGGGTACGGGGATGCTGGAGTCGGTGCCCGCGTACCGCAGATGGACCCGGGCGACGGTGTCCAGGGTGTCCTCCGGGACCCCGTCCGCGAGCAGTTCGCCGCGGGTCTGATCGGCCAGCCGCGCGCACAGCTCGCGCACCCGCGGCAGCGTCTCCTCGCCCAGCTCCGCCTCGACGGCCTGCTCGCGCATGGCGGTGGCGTCGGCCACCCCGATGCCGTACGCGGAGAGCACCCCCGCGAGCGGCGGCACGATCACCGTGCCGATGCCGAGCGCGTCGGCGACCGCGCAGGCGTGCTGGCCGCCCGCGCCACCGAAGCTGGTGAGCGCGTAACGGGTGACATCACGGCCGCGCTGCACGGAGATCTTCTTGACCGCGTTGGCCATGTTGAGCACCGCGATGTCCAGGAAGCCCGCCGCGACCTCCTCCGGTCCGCGCCGGTCGTCGGTCGCCTCCGCGATCTCCCCGGCGAGCGCGGCGAAGCGCTCCCGGACCGTCGCCGCGTCCAGCGGCTGGTCGGCGTGCGGGCCGAAGACCGCGGGGAAGTGGTCCGGCTGGATCCGGCCGAGCATCACATTGGCGTCGGTCACGGTCAGCGGGCCGCCGCGCCGGTAGCAGGCGGGGCCGGGGACGGCACCGGCCGAGTCCGGCCCCACGCGGTAGCGCCGGCCGTCGAAGTGGAGCACCGAACCGCCGCCCGCCGCCACGGTGTGGATGTTCATCATCGGGGCGCGCATCCGCACCCCGGCGACCTCGGTGCCGAAGATCCGCTCGAACTCGCCCGCGTAGTGCGAGACATCGGTGGAGGTGCCGCCCATGTCGAAGCCGATGACGCGGTCGTGTCCGGCCTCACCGGAGGAGCGCGCCATGCCCACCACACCGCCCGCGGGCCCGGACAGCACCGCGTCCTTGCCCCGGAAGTGCGCGGCCTCCCGCAGCCCTCCGTTGGACTGCATGAACATCAGCCGGATACCGCGCAGTTCGGCGGCCACGTCCTCCACATAGCGGCGCAGGATGGGCGAGAGATAGGCGTCGACCACGGTGGTGTCGCCGCGGGAGACGAGCTTCATCAGCGGGCTGACCTCGTGGGAGCAGCTCACCTGGGCGAAGCCGAGGTCGCGCGCCACCGCGGCGACCGCCTGTTCGTGCGCGGTGTGCCGATAGCCGTGCAGCAGGACGACGGCGGCACTGCGGAAGCCGTCGCGGTGGGCGGTGCGCAGCGCCCCGGCGGCGGCGTCGAGGTCCAGGGGGCGGACGACCTCGCCATGGGCGTCCACCCGCTCGGGGATCTCCACCACCCGGTCGTACAGCGCCTCGGGGAGCAGGATCCGGCGGTCGAAGAGGCGGGGGCGGTTCTGGTACGCGATGCGCAGCGCGTCCCGGAACCCTTCGGTGACAACGAGGACGGTCGGCTCGCCCTTGCGCTCCAGGAGGGCGTTGGTGGCGACCGTGGTGCCCATCTTGACGACGTCGATCCGGTCGGCCGGGACCGGATCGCCGGGGCCGAGCCCCAGCGTCTGCCGGATCCCGGCGACGGCGGCGTCCGTATAGCGCTCGGGGTGGTGGGACAGCAGCTTGGCGGTGACCAGGCGGCCGTCCGGACGCTTGCCGACGACGTCCGTGAAGGTTCCGCCCCGGTCGATCCAGAATTCCCAGCGACCCGTCACCCCGCCATTGTCGCAGCGGACGGCGGTGTGCCGGCGATGAGCAGATCGGCGGGCGGCTGGGGCAGTGGGTCGGTGGTGGACGGGTGCGGAAGGTGGGCGGGGGCCGGGCCGCGGGTCACCGCGGTGAGCGCGGCGAGCGTCGCCCGCCGGTCCCGGTCCTCGAGCAGGTGTCCGGTGCCCCTGAGGCGGTGGCGCCACTCCAGGGCCGCCAGCGAGACCAGACCGGGCAGCAGGTCGGTGCAGCGGTCCGCGATCCAGCGGGTGCCGCGGGTCGCCATCCACCACGCGGAGGCGGCGCGCGAGGGCGCGACGCCGTCGAGCTCCAGGGACGGCGGGGCGCCGGTCGCGATGGACCGGGCGCGCAGGGCGCCGTGGAACTCCCTGGCCAGCAGCCGGTGCCCGAGCTCGCTCGGATGCAGCCGGTCCACGCTCCACGCCCGCCGGTCGGCGACCCAGGTGTGGTCGCTCAGCTCCACATGGACCGCCTCGTGACGCTGGGACAGCGCGTGCACCACGGTGTTCACCGCGCGCATCCGGCGCCCCAGGGGGCGCGCCAGCGCGGACGGCAGCCCCAGCATCCGCCCGGGGTCGGGCAGGCAGGCGGTGAGCACCACGGCGCCGTCGGCGCGCAACGCGCCGATCGTGCGGTCGAGGGCCTCGGCGACCCGGTGGATGTCGAACGAGTCGCGCAGCGTGTCGTTCCCGCCGACCACGACCGACACCAGATGCGGGCGGGCACGGCGGGCGGCGGGCAGCTGTTCGTCGGCGACATCGGCGGCCAGCGCCCCGCTGCGGGACAGATTGACGAACTCCACGGGCTCATCGGGGTGCGGCCCGGCCGCCGCCGCGAGCAGCGCGGCCCAGCCGCGCCAACCGCCGCCGGGCGCGGGGTCGCCGAGTCCCTCGGTGAGCGAGTCGCCGAGGGCGGCGAACCGCAGCCTGCGCGGCTCCGCGCCCTCGCCCGGGCCCTCGCCCGCGCACTCGCCCGCGCACTCGCCCGTGGCCTCCTCGTCGCCCGGCGTGGCGCCCGGCGTCCGGCCCGCCCGATGCGGGGCAGTGCCCGCCCGGTGCGGGGCAGTGCCCGCCCGGTGCGGGGCAGTGGTCGCGTCCTGCCCCGCACACCCCGTCTCCGTAAGGACGGCCTCCGCGATGACGGTCTCCGTAAGGGCGGCCTCCGTAGGGACGGCCTCCTTACGAGACGGTTCCGTACCAGCCCGGTCCCCCGTGTGAGCGCCGGCTGCGCTCACCGCACACCGCCGACGGCCCGGGGCGCGGAGACCGCCGGAGCGGCCGGGAGCGCGGCGGCCGGGAGCCGACCGCCGTCGGCGCACCGGACGCCCTCGGTGGACGCGTCATGGGCGGCCAGGAAGGACGCGACCGCCGCGGGCCAGCCGTAGCGCTCGGCCCGGGCCCGGGCCGCCGCCCGGCGCAGGGGCTCCGAGCGGCCGAGGACGCGCTCGACGGCGTCCGCGAAGGCCGTTCCGTTGTCGGCCGCGGTCTCGCCGGCCGCGCCGACGATGTCCGGCAGCGCGGAGAGCGCGCTGACGACAACGGGCGAACCGCAGGCCAGCGCCTCCAGCGCGGCGAGGCCGAAGGTCTCCGCCGGGCCCGGCGCCAGCACCACATCGGCGCTCGCCTGGATGGCGGCGAGTCCCGCCCGCTCCGCCAGATGGCCGAGGAAGACGGCCGGAAGCCCCTCGGCGCGGGCGCGGGCCTCCAGACGCGGCCGGAGCGGCCCGTCCCCGGCCACCACGAGCGCCGCGGAGACGCCGCGCCGCCGCAGCTCGGCGAGCGCGTCGAGCGCCCGGCCCGGCCGCTTCTCGGGCGACAGCCGCGAGCACATGGCGATGAGCACGGCCGCCTCACCGCGGTGGTGGTCCCGCAGCGCGGCGTCGTGGTGGGAGGGGCGGAAGTGGCCGAGATCCACGCCCAGCGGGGCGCGTACGACGTTCCGGGCGCCGATCCGTACGAACTCGCGCGCCGCCCATTCGGTGGTGCAGACGATCCGCGAGTACGCCCGCGCGGTACGGAGGTTGAGCCGGTCGGAGGCTCCCTCGGCGAACGCGTCCGGCACACCCCAGGTGCGCAGCACGGCGTCCGCGCTCTCGTGGGAGACCATCACGGCCGGTACGCGGGCGCGCCGCGCCCACTCCCCCGTCCAGCGGAGGGAGGTGCGGTCCGACACCTCGAGCCGGTCCGGTGCGAGGCCGTCGAGCAGCCGGGCCAGCCGCCGCCGGTCGGCCAGGACGCGGTAGCCGCCGGTGCCGGGGATGGTCGGCCCGGGCAGCGTGATCACCCGCCCCTGCCGGGTGTGCTCGTCCGAGACCCGCTCGCCCGGCACCACCAGGACGGCCTCGTGCCCGGCCGCCTGGTATCCGGCCCCGAGCTCGCGCAGCGCGGTCCGCAGGCCGCCCGAGGCGGGGGTGACGAAGTTGGCCAGCCGGACGATGCGCAGCCCCTTGCCGTCGCTCATGTTCTGCTCTCCTCCCACAGTTCCCACAGCTCCCACAGCGCTCATGCGGCGACCGCCGTGCGGGCCGCCAGGACCTCGGTGTAGTGGTCGATGAGCTGGTCGCCGATCGCCGCCCAGGTGCGGCCCTCGACCGCCTCCCGGCCGGCGTGGCCCAGCGCCGCGCGCAGCTTCGCGTCGGCCGCGAGCAGCGATACGGCGTCGGTCACCTCGGTCGCGTCCCCGGGCGGCACCAGCAGTCCGGTGCGCCCGTGGTCGATCAGGTCCAGCGGGCCGCCCGCCGCGGGCGCGATCACCGGGACACCGCTGGCCTGGGCCTCCTGCACGGTCTGGCAGAAGGTCTCCTGGGGCCCGGTGTGGGCGAAGACGTCCAGCGAGGCGAAGACCCGGGCCAGGTCGTTGCCGGTGCGGCGGCCGAGGAAGCGGGCCCTCGGCATGGCCGCCCGCAGCGCGGGCTCGCTCGGCCCGTCCCCGACCACGACCACCTGGATGCCGGGGAGCTCGCTCAGCGGCGCGAGCAGCTCGACGTTCTTCTCCGGGGCGAGGCGGCCGATGTATCCGACGATCAGCTCACCGCCGGGGGCGAGCGAGCGGCGCAGCTCCGGGTCGCGGCGCGAGGGCTGGAAGCGCTCGGTGTCGACCCCGCGCGGCCACAGCCGGATCCTCGGCACGCCGTGCTCGTCCAGGTCGCGAGCGGCGGCGGTGGAGGGGGCGAGGGTGCGGTCGGCGGCGGTGTGCACGGCGCGGATGCGCCGCCAGGCCGCGTTCTCGCCCGCGCCGAGGTAGGTGCGGGCGTAGGAGCCCAGGTCGGTCTGGTAGACGGCCAGCGCGGGTATCCGCAGCCGGAGCGCGGCCGTCATCCCCCGCGCGCCCAGCACGAAGGGGCTGGCGAGGTGGACGACATCGCTGCCGTGGGAGGTGATCGCGGCCGCGAGCTTCCGGCTGGGCAGCGCGACCCGCACCTGCGGATAGCCGGGCAGGGGGAGGGACGGGATACGGACGACGGGGTACGGATGCGACCGGTCCATCTCCCCTTGGCTCTCGGGCGGACCGCCGGCCGCGGCGGGCGGTGGGCCTCCGGGGGGACCCGCCGGTGCGATGACCAAGGGGTGATGACCACGGCGGTGGAGGTGGTCCGCGGTCTGAAGCGTGCAGTGAGCGACGCCGTTGATGTCGGGTGGGAAGGATTCAGTCACGATGGCGACACGCATACCGGTGTTGTCGGCGTACGAAGGGTGGCCCCGGCATCGTGAACGTTTCGCGCCGTAGAACGTCCCATGAGCGTTGGCCCTCGCACCCCGAGAGGCCCCTTCAGGGCCCCTGGAGGGATCGCCGCAAAGCCGTATGAACCCGCTGGAATCGACGGCCGGTCACCCGGCGTGAATGTTTCGCTGCGAACGTCCTGCTCGGGGCCGGAGCGGAGATACGAAGGGTGACGAGACTCTCACCCATGCCCGGAAAGACGCGTCCGGCGCCTCGGAGGTTGCCTTGCGCCCGACACCTCGGGGGCGCGTCCTGGAGTGCCTGGCCCCCGGGGCCGTACGTCGGGGGCGGCCGGGGGTCGGAAGCCCGCGGCCGGGGGTCAGAAGCCCGGGGTCTCGGGCCCGATGCGGCTGCGGACCGCCGTCTGGACCTCGGCCTCCTCCGCCGGGTCGGCGGCCAGCCGGCGGAGCTGTTCGACGACGCGGGCGTCGGCGGTGGCGGCGTGGCGGGCGGCGACCTCGCGGGTGCTCTCCTCGCAGTCCCAGAGGCATTCGACCGCGAAGCCCGCCGCGAAGGACGGATCGGTGGCGGCCAGCGCGCGGGCGGCGCGGCCGCGGAGGTGGGAGGAGGCCGTCTCCCGGTAGATATGACGCAGGACGGGCGCGGCACAGGAGATCGTCAGGCGTCCGGCGCCGTCGACGAGCGTCCACAGGGTCTGGGCGTCCGGGCCCTCGGCCCGGACCGTGCGGCGGAGGGCGGCGAGCACGAGCGGGGTGTCGTACTGACCACCGCGGCAGGAGAGCATCGCGGCCGCCGCGTCCCCGAGGGCGTCGGGGCGGTGGGCCCAGATCCGGGCCCGGTCGAGGGCGGCGATACTGCGCATGCGTTCGAAGGCGGAGAGGGCGGCCTGGGAGACCAGCTGTGAGGCGTCCGGCTCGGTCACGGCGGCCTCGATCAGGTCGAGCACCTCGGGGTCACCGATCTCCGCGAGGTGCCGCAGCGCCGCGGCGCGGGCGGCGTCGGGGGCCGACGCGGCGGCGGCGAGGAGCTCGGGCCGGTCCTCGGGACCGGCGACGGCGGCGAGACAGCGGGCGGCCGCGTCGGGGCGGCGGGCGTCCGGCTTCAGATCGTGCTCCCGCTGGGCCCACAGCAGGACGTCGTGGACGCTCCAGCCGGGGCGCGGTCCCGAGGGCCGCAGCTGGCGCTGCCATCGGTCGAAGGCGCCGCGCTCGGCCGCCGCGCGCACTCGCGGCCCGTGGTCCGGATCGTCGGCCCACAGCCGCCAGGGCCGGGGTTCGTAGGCGCCGCGCACCACGGCGGCCAGTTCCGCGTCGCCGTCGGGGGTCCGGGGGAAGCGGGCGAGGATCGCGGGGGCGAGGCCGCGCAGCCCGGTGTCGTCGTCGCGCAGGGCCAGCTCGTCGAGGGCCCATTCCCAGTTGCTGCCGGCCGCGGCGTAGCGGCGCAGCAGCCGCAGCGCGTCGGACCTGCCGTAGGCGGCGAGGTGGCCGAGGACGGAGAGGGCGAGCCCGGTGCGCTCCTCGTCGTCGTCGACCAGGTCGTCGGGGTGGAACAGATGCTGTTCGATCTCGTCGAGCCCGGCGTCGAGGTCCAGGCAGAGCCTGGCGTAATAGAGCGAGCGGTTCTCGACCTGCCAGTCACGGCGGGGGTCGCGCAGCACACAGTGGTGCAGTGCCGCGAGCGCCTCGGCCCGCGGCGCGGCGAGGGCGTGCAGGGTCCCGTCGCCGCGGCCTCGCTGGAGGAGGCCGAGCAGGGTGCCGCTGGGCGCTATGTCTGGATCGAACATGAGGTCAGCATCCGGTGCGGGAGGTTCGCTGGCAACGGGATTTCCGTCGATCGGCATTCTTGCCGATGTCCTGCCGCCGTATGCCTGATGAACGGTGCGGGACTGAGGGACTCCCGAGCGCCGCAGCCTACCCGGAATCGCGCGCTCCGCCGATTCCCGCCCGACATGCACCCGGAAGGCCATCGGCATATGCCGCAAGCACCACCGGATCGGGTATTGCCAAACCGCTTACGGGATGTCGCAGCCTGTGCAAGAGTCGTTACCGGTCCCTCCCTCAAGACCCGGCCGCGCCGCGCCCGTATCGGAGAACGTCATGCCGTCCCCCCGCTCCGCGGACCATCCCGCCGTATCGCCTCCCCAGCGTGACACGGTGGACGCCCTCATCTCGCAGACCCAGCGGCTCCGCGGCGGGCTCGACGCCGTCCGCCGGGACACCGTCGCGGACCTGGGCGGTACGGATGACGCGCAGGTGCGCTGGCAGCGCGCGCTGTGCGAGCTCGCCGTCCACCAGCTGGACGATCTGGGCCGGCATCTGGACGAGCTGCGCGAGGGGCTGCCCGCCGATGCCTCCGAGACGGTCGAGGCCCCGGGGACGGTCGAGCCATCCGGGACGGTCGAGCCCCCCGAGACGGTCGAGCCCCCCGAGACGGTCGAGCCATCCGGGGCGATCGAACCATCCGGGGCGATCGAACCATCCGGGGCGATCGAACCATCCGAGACCGTCGGTTCCACCGATCCTGAGGCCGACGCGACGGCCGACGCGACGGCCGGGGCCCCGGCCGGGAGCGAGGCCGCCGGTCATGCCCCCACCGGCCGCGGTTCGCTGCTGAGCCGGGTCGGCAGCGCCGAGTGGAACCTCCTCACCGACGAGGTGACCTGGTCCGACGAGCTCTGCCGGATCTTCGGCCGCGATCCCGGGGACGGCGGGCTCACCCTCGACGAGCTGCCCTCCTGGGTCTTCTCCGAGGACCAGCCGATCCTGACCGGGATGGTCACGGACTGCCTGGTGGACGGAAAGCCCATCGACGGCGAGTTCCGCATCGTGCGCCAGGACGAGGTGGTGCGCACCGTCCATATGGCGGGCGAGCCGGTGCTGGACAGCGACGGCAGCACCGCCTCCATGTGGGCCGTGCTCCGGGATGTGAGCGAGCTGCGCCGCAGCGAGCGGGCGGTGCGCGAGAGCCGGGAGACACTGCGCCACCAGCGGCGGATCGCCCGGACCGAGCGCCGGCTGGCGGTGGAGGTGCAGGAGGCCGTGCTGCCGCCGTGGCGCGGCTCCCTCCGGCTCCCGGCCCGTGACGGCTTCCCGGGCGCGGGTCCGGCGCCGGACAGCGCCGCCCTCGACCTCGCCGCCCACTACCTCCCCTCGGAGTCCAGCGCCCAGATCGGCGGCGACTGGTACGACGCGCTCGAACTCCCCGATGGCCACACCCTGCTGAGCGTCGGCGGCCTCACCGGCCACGGGGTGACCGCGACCTGCGGCATGGCCATGCTGCTCGGCGCCGTGCGCGGCATGGCGGTGGCCGGGATCGAGCCCGGCGCGCTGATGGGGCGGCTCAACCAGCTGCTCGCCGTCTCCTCCCAGCCCGCGCTGGTCGGCGCCGTCTGCGCGCGGTACGACCCGCGCACCCGTGCCCTGGCGTGGGCGCAGGCCGGACACCCCGCCCCGCTGCTGTTCCGCGATGGGACGGGGCGCCCGCTGCGCTCTCCCGACGGTGTGCTGCTCGGCGCCACGGCGGGCGCCGCGTACACCCAGGCCGAGGAGCGGCTGGAGCCGGGCGATCTGCTGGTGCTGCACACCGGACGGCTCGCCAGGGACGCCGAGGGCGCCACCGAGCGGCTGCTCGCGCTCGCGCCACGGCTGACCGCCGCCCATGGCGCACAGGAGTGCGTACGGACGGTGGCCGAGGCGTTCGGCGACGAGCCGCGCGAGAACGACGCCTGTGTGCTGATCGCCAGGGTCACCGGCGCCCGCGCGTGACGCGGCGCCCCGCGTCGGTGTGGCGCGGTGAACGGCCCCTCGTCAGGCGTCGGCCCTTCATACGGCGTTGACCCCGCGTAAGACGTCTGCCCTTCGTATGGCGTTGACCCCGCGTGCTGCCCTTCGTCCTGCCCTTCGTACGGCGCGGCCCGGTCGCTAGACGGCCGCGCTGCTGGCGATGGAGCCGGGCCCTTTCAGCCCCGTGCCACCCTTCCCCGCGCCTCCCTTCGGCATCACCTGCTGGATCTCCTCGCGCAGCTCCCGGATGGCCGGTGAGGTGCCGTACCGCCCGGTGAGCCGGTACATCTCGCGCAGCCGGTCCCAGGTGCGGTGCGAGGAGTTCTGCTCGATCGTCAGCAGCGCCATCCGGGCATGGCGGTCGGCCTGCTCCGGATCGTCGCCGAGGAAACAGGCCGACGCGATGGAGATGTGGTCGAAGATCTGGGACCGCTGGCGACCGCCCTCCCGCATCCGCAGCGCCTTCTTGGCATGGCTCTGGGCGATCCCCGCCGCCCCCGGCTCGTGCTCGGCCAGAGTGCGGTAGACCAGCCCCTGCATGCCGTGCAGATCGGCCTCGTTGAACAGCTGCATCCAGCTCGGCGCCGGCCCGTCGTCCCGGTCCGAGACGAACAGCTCCTCCGCCTCGCCCAGGGCGCGCCGCACCGCCTGACCCTGGCCCTTGGACGCCAGCGCCCATGCCTCGATGGTGCAGAACATGGACCGGGTGCGCGGCAGCGCCGCCTCGCCCGCACCGGACTTGGCCAGCCTCATCAGCTCCAGGGCGTCGTCCGGGCGGCCGAGGTGCACCATCTGCCGGGCGGCCCGGGAGAGCGCCTCACTCGCCCGGGGCCGGTCGCCGCCCTCGCGGGCCGCGTGGGTGGCGATGACGAAGTACTTCTGGGCGGTCGGCTCCAGGCCGACGTCATGGGACATCCAGCCGGCGAGGACGGCCAGATTGGCCGCCACCCCCCACAGTCTGCGCTGGAGGTGCTCGGGGTGGCGGTAGGCGAGCATGCCGCCCACCTCGTTGAGCTGGCCCACCACGGCCTTGCGCTGGAGCCCGCCGCCGCGGGCCGCGTCCCAGGCGCGGAAGACCTCGACCGAGGTCTCCAGGGCGTCGATCTCCTGGGAGCCCACGGGGGCGGCCTCGTAGCGGTCGAAGCCCACGGGCTCGACGGACAGGGGATTGTCGGTACGGGGGGCGTCGGTGGCGAGGGTGGGGTCGGAGAGCAGAAAGTCGCTCATGGCACCGGTGATGGCGGATCCCGCGGCGAGCGCGGCACCCGCACCCACCAAGCCGCGTCGGTTGAACATAAGGTCCATTCCCGTGAATTCGGTGAGGACCGCGGCCGTGGACTCGGGCGGCCAGAGCAGCCCGTCACCGGACTGCCCCTTTCCCGCGCGCCCCCCTCGTCCGAACCCGAGATCCTCGATGGTCACGACTCGACCGAGGCGCTCGGTGAACAGGGCAGCCAGCACCTTGGGCACGGGATCGCGCGGCGTCTCGCCGGTGTCGATCCAACGCCGCACCCGCGAGGTGTCGGTCGCCAGCTGCGGATGGCCCATGGCCGCCGCCTTCCGGTTCACGAGCCTCGCGAGCTCCCCCTTGGACCAGCCGGCGAGGCCGAACAGGTCCGCAAGACGGGTGTTGGGTTCCCTCGTCACGTCAAGCCCCCAGGTTCCTCGGCTGACTTGACAGTAACGGCCCCGTCACGAGCTGTGCGACTATTCGCCAGGGTTCGCCAGGGTCCGCCAGATGGTGTGCCACCCGTACAGGGGTGTGATGTAGGAGCGCGTTACCCGGCCCGGTGGCGGCTCGAGTTCGACCGAACCGCATTCCCCAGGGTGCGGCCCCGCCCCGGGGCCGGGTGCGTACGCAATTCGTCGGCACACGAAGGGATCTGTCTCGCCCATGTACGCAGCATCGTCCTCCGTGTCCGTCCCGCCCCGGCCGTACCGGCGGCAGCTGCCCGGCAATGGGCCGTACCTCGATCCCGCCCCCGGCGGCCGGGCCCGGCGGGCCGCCGCCCTCGGCCCCGTGCCGCCCCGCGGGAGACTCGACTTGTCCGGTCCACAGGGTGCGCAGCTGCGCACCGCGATCACCTCGGTCCACCGCATCTGTCCGGAGTTCAACCCGGTGCAGGTGCTGCGGCGCAGCGGACGGTCCGTACTCCTGATCGGGGCGACCGGGCGCAGCACCGCGGTGGCCAAGTGCCTGCTGGACCACTCCCCCGCGTGGGCCGAGCGGTTCCGCCGGGAAATAGCGATGTACCGGGCGTTCGTCCGCCAGCGCCCGCCGGTGCGGGTGCCCCGGCTGATCGCCGCCGACCCGGACAACTGCGCGCTCGTCATCGAGCGGATGCCCGGGCGGATCGCGGCCGCGCAGCGCCACCCCACCGAGCCCCCGCCGCGTGCCGATCTGGGCACGGTGCTGGGTGCGATCCGCCGGGTCAACCAATGGCGGCCGCCCGCCCATCTGTTCGACGCCCCCATCGACTACGCCGGCCGGCTGACCCGCTATCACGAGCTCGGGCTGCTGACCGACCGGGACATGGGCGATCTACAGAAGCTGCTGCGCGGCGTCTCGCACGCCTGCGGGCGGCAGACCCCGGTGCAGTTCTGCCATGGCGACGCCCTGTTGAACAACGTCCTGCTGTCCCCCGCGGGCCCGGTGCTCCTCGACTGGGATCACGCGGGCTGGTATCTGCCCGGCTATGACCTGGCCACGCTGTGGACGGTGCTGGGCGACGCCCCCGTCACCCGGCGCCAGATCAGCCAGTTGGCACAGGCCGCCGGCCCGGCCGCGCGGGACTCCTTCCTGGTGAATCTGATGCTGGTGTTGACGCGGGAGATCCGGCAGTACGAGACCGCGGTGCAGCGCACCATGCACGACCCCGCTCCCCTGGTGCCGGGAGCGGTGCCGGCCGGTGAGGAGCAGCGGCTGCTGCTGCGCCGGCTGCACGACGACTGCGCGCTGGCCCGGCGCGCGGTGCGGGCGGCGGTCGGCACCCGCTGAGCGGAGGCGGGGTGGCGGCCGCCTGGCGCGTCACCGGTCTGGACCGGTGACGCGCCGCAGGCGGGTGGACATGCGAACGCCCGTCCGGGTGACGGCGATTGACGCCACGCCTGGCAGCGCATATCTCTAAGTGGCTCGGCTCGGCCCGGCCCGCTTGAGGAGGCTGCAATGCCAGGATCCGCACAGGACAGCGCCCACGACGCGCACAGAACCCCGTCCGGTCCCACCCGGAGAACCACGCTGCGCACCGCGGGAGCCGCGGCGTCCGCCGCCCTTCTGCTCCCGCTGGTATCCGCCACCCCCGCCGCCCATGCCGACCAGCGGCAGGCCGATGGGCCTGGTGCCGACGGCGGCGCCCTACAGCGCGCCTTCGCGGCCGCCGCCACCGAGTACGGCGTTCCGCTGAGCGTGCTCCTGGGCGTGTCATATCTCCAGTCGCGCTGGGACGGCCACGGTGGCGCGCCCAGCGTCACCGGTGGCTACGGCCCCATGCACCTCACCGACGCCCACACCGCGCTGCTCACCGCCCCGCACCACAGCCAGGGCACCGAGGACGCGCGCGGCGATCTGGCCCGGCCGCTGAGGGTCCCCAAGGCCACCGTTCCCCAGCCCCGGCAGCTGCCCGCCCGGCTGCGCACCCTCAGCCGCGCCGCGGACCTCACCGGGCTGTCCGCGCAGGCGCTGCGCGACGACGAGAGCGCCAATGTGCGCGGTGGCGCGGCCCTGCTGGCCGCCACGCAGAAGCGGCTGGGGCTGCCGTCGAGCAAGGACCCCGCCGACTGGTACGCGGCGGTGGCGGCCTACTCCGGCGCCGATGACGCCGCGGCCGCGGCCTTCTTCGCCGACGAGGTGTACGGGGTGATCCGCGGCGGTGCCGCGCGGACGACCGCGGGCGGCGAGCGGGTCTCCCTGGACGCCGCCCCCGATGTCGCCCCGGACACCCGGCAGCTGCGGACGCTCGGTCTGCCGTCCCGGGCGCGGGATCCGCGGGTCGAGGCCCCCAAGGACGTGTCCTGCGAGTGGATCCCGGCGCCCTACGAGGAGTTCGGGGACAACGACTACGGCAACCACGACCTGGGCGACCGCCCCTCCTCGCAGTCCATCGACTACATCGTCATCCATGACACCGAGGGCTCCTGGGACACCACCATCAAGCTGGTGCAGGACCCCACCTATGTGTCCTGGCAATACACCCTGCGCTCCTCCGACGGGCATATCGCCCAGCATGTGCCGCTCAAGGACGTCGCCTGGCACGCGGGCAACTGGTACGTCAACGCCAAGTCCATCGGGCTGGAGCACGAGGGGTTCCTGACCGCCCCGGACGCCTGGTACACGGAGGCGATGTACCGCTCCTCGGCGCGGCTGGTGCGCTACCTCGCCGAGCGGTTCGACATCCCGCTGGACCGCCAGCACATCCTTGGCCATGACAATGTGCCGGGCACCACCACCTCCACCATCAAGGGCATGCACACCGACCCCGGCCCCTACTGGGACTGGGCGCACTACTTCACCCTGCTCGGCGCGCCCTTCCGGCGCACCGCGGGCTCCTCCGGCGGCCTGGTCACCATCCGCCCCGACTACGACACCAACCGGCCCGTCTACACCGACTGCGAGACGGCGGACCAGGCATGCGCCCCGCACGGCTCGTCCGCGGTGCGGCTGCACACGGCGCCGAGCGCGGACGCCCCGCTGGTCAAGGACATCGGGCTGCGCCCGGACGGCTCGGACTCCACGACCGGGGTGAACGACACCGGCGCCCGCGCCACCACCGGGCAGCAGTTCGCGGTCGCGGGGCACGAGGGCGACTGGACGGCGATCTGGTACCTCGGCCAGCGGGCCTGGTTCCAGAACCCCGAGCTGCGGCCGACGGCGGTGAGCGCCAAGGGGCTCGTGGTGACGCCCAAGGCCGGGGCGGCGGAGGTTCCGGTGTACGGCCGCGCCTACCCGGAAAAGGAGGCGTATCCGGAGGGTGTGCCGGTGCAGGCGGTCTCGCCGCTGCCGTACAAGCTGCTCGCCGGGCAGTCCTACCCGCTGGGGCTCAGGGTGCGGGGCGAGTATCTGTGGGCGACCACCTTCGATCCGGCCGGTCACAAGGTGGTGCGCGGCCAGGATGTGTACTACCAGATCCAGTTCGGGCACCGGGTGGCGTTCGTCCGGGCCGCCGATGTGACGGTCCGGCGCTCGGGAAAGTGAGCCTGACGGGCCGTCAATCCGCCGTATGACGGCCGGCCGGGGGCCGTGAGCGACCGTACGGGCGCTCTCACGGCCCCCGGCGAAGGTCTCTCAGCGCTGCTGGAACATCTCCGCGGGCAGTGGCTTGAGCAGCCGGTACAGATCGTCGGTGATCGGCCGGTCCCAGCTGGCGATGGTGACGAGCACACCGTCGCTGCGGTCGAACTGGGCGCAGGAGATCCGGCCCTCGGAGAGCTTGATCCGGCGGACGATGAGCAGGTTGTCCTCGTGCATCACCGGGCTGTCCTCGGTGTCCACCACCTGAACCGGCTCGTCGTTCCCCAGCGCCGCCAGCAGCTGGGTCACCTCGAACGGCGGCTGGTCCTCGGCCACCTCCCGGGCGGGTGAGCCCTCGGGCAGATTGCCGATGATCATCGCCGGGCCGCGGCCGCCGAACAGGTCGTAGCGCAGGAAGACGCCCTGGCAGGTGCCGTCCGGAGCGGGCAGCAGCCCCGCTCCGAGATCGCCGGGCCAGTCTCCCGGGTCCATGGCGAGGACGTCGAAGTCCGGCCCGGTGGGCGTGGCGGCGCTGCGGCGGCGGAGGAAGGACATGCGGACATGGTACGTGGCCGCGCGCCCGTTGCCGTGCCGGGGAGCGGCCGGGCCGCACCCCTCATCCGGGGTCGGGCGCCGGGCGCTGGGGAAGGCCGACCGTGGGGGTGATGAGCCGCTTGGCCAGCCCGGCCCGGTCGGTGCCGACCTTACGGTAGACCTCGGACAGCAGCCGGGCCACCTCACGCTCCTCAAGGCCCGTGGCCTCGCCGATCCGGGCGTCCGACCAGCCCTCGGCGGCCCGCTCGGCGACGGCCTGCTCCTGCGAGGTCAGCGGGCTGGTGTGATCGACCCGCAGCTGCATGGGGCGCAGCCCGGCCGCGGACAGCTCGTCGCGGGCCCGGGCCGCGAGCGCGTCGGCCCCGCAGCGCACGGCCCCCTCCAGACCGCGGTAGAGCCGGTCGCCGGCCTCCTGGGGCAGGCCGATGCGGCGCAGCGCGGCGCCGTGGTCCACCAGCGCCACGGCCAGGTCGTACGCGGCCGGTGACCGCATCAGATGGCTGACGGCCTCGGCCAGCAGCTTGATCCGGTCCGGCCCCTGGGTGACGGTGGCTGCGGTGTGCAGCGCCTTGCCGATGGCGGAGTGGGTGCCGAACTGACGGGCGCGGCGCACCGCGTCGTCGGCGACCTCGGCGGCCTGCCGGGGATCGGTCAGCGCGAGGGTCTGGGCGAGGTGGAGCTGCCAGGGGCACCAGGCGGGGTTGCGCATACCGCGCCCGTCCATGCGGCGGCCGACCTCGGTGAGCTGGTTCCGGGCCTCGCGGTGGAGGTTGGCGGCCAGCAGCAGCTCGCCGCGGACCGTCGGCACATCGGGGCAGAGCGTGGCCTGCGGCAGGGTCTCGCCGCGGTGCCGGGCCGCGAACTCCTGCGCCTCCTGGACCCGGCCCCGGCAGATCAGCGTTCCGATGAGGGTGCCGACCGCGGTCCAGTGCGCGGGGGTCGAGGAGCCCACCAGGTCGGCGATCCGCATCCCCTCACGGGCCAGCTCCTCCGCCTCGCCGAGGGCGCCGCGGCGCAGCCGGGCGTAACCGAGGAGGGTGAAGCCGAAGGCCAGGTTGGGAGCCGCGCCAGCCCTTGCGCTCGCATTCGGCGATGCCCTTGTTGAACAGCTCCTCGGCGCGTCCTGGCTGGTCGCAGTGGAGGAAGACCAGGGCGACCAGGATGGGCACCTCGAAGCCCCAGTCGTCATCGGTCCAGCTGAGGCCGTCGCCGAGGGCTTCCTCCGCGTAGTGCAGGGCGGTGGCGACCGGTTCGCCGCGCGTCATCGCGTCCCAGGCCCGCAGCCCCATCAGATAGCGCTCGGCCATGCCGCGGCCGGTCAGGTGGTCCGCGAGCCGGGCGAGCCGCCGGGAGCGGGCGGGCGACTCCTTCTCGTCGGCGCGGAACATGTTCCACATCAGCTGCTCGGTCTGCATCCGCAGCCGGGTGCGGGCGCTGGTGGCCCGCCCGACCTCGTCGGCGAAGACCTGGGCGGCCTCCTCCATCCGGCCGCTGTGGCCGTACGCCTGGGCGAGCCGGTAGGTGATCGCCTCGCGCAGCTCGGGGCCGAGCGCGGGCTCCTCCAACGCGGCCCGCAGATGGTTGACGGTGACGTCGGGCTCGGTGAGCTGGGCGGCGCAGCCCAGCTCGTACAGCACGGCGGCGCGCTCCTCCAGGGCGGGCGGTTCACGCAGGGCCCGGGCCAGACAGCGGCGCCCGGCGTCGGGGGCTCCGGCGCGCAGATACTCCCGGGCGGCCGCCCGCAGATGGCGCACCACCCAGGGGTCGCCCTCGGGGTGCATCTCCAGCAGGTGCCGGCCGGCGGCCGCGGAGCCCAGGCCCGCGCCGAGCACCACGGTGGCGGCCTGACCGTGCATGGCCACCCGCAGGGCGCCGGGGATGGCCTGGTAGACGGCGGTGGCGATGAGCGGGTGGAGGTACTCCAGGGGCCGGGTGCCGTTCCCGGGGCGCGGCGGGGCCAGGATCCGCGCGTCGACGAGCCGGGTCACCATGTCGGCGGCCTCGGTCTCGCTGAGCCCGGCGACATTGGCGGTCAGCGCCGGGGTGGCCTCGATGCCGAGGACGGCGACGGCCCAGGCGAGGCGGACGGCGGCGGTGCCGAGGCGGGTCAGCCGGTCGTTGAGCCCGCTGTCCTTGGCCGAGGAGACCAGCTCGCGCAGCGCGGGCAGGTTCTCCGACTGCGGTTTCAGCCGGCGGTCGCGGATCTTGGCGGTGAGCTCGGTGACCTCCCACGGGTTGCCGCCGGTCATCGCCCAGCACTCGCGGCAGAACGCCTCGTCGGCGTGGTCCCCGAGGACCTCACGGACGATCCTGCCGACTCCGCCCGGGGTGAGCGGCGCCAGCACGTGGGGCCGTGAACCCTGGCGCTCGGCCAGAGTCCGTATGGCGGCGACGTCGGCGGTCAGGTCCTCCGGGCGGTAGCCGACGGCGAGCAGCAGGGGCAGATCGGCGGTGCGCGGGGCGAACCGGGTCAGCCAGTCCAGCGACTCGGGGTCGGCCCAGTGGACATCGTCGAGGATCATGACGACCGGGGCGTGCTCCACGGCGAAGCGGGTCACCAGCCAGTCGAGGCCGTCGCGGACGCCCTGCGGATCCGGCGCGCCGCCGTGGCCCGAGACCACCAGGCCGACCGCGGGAGCGACGATCTCGTACCAGCCGCCGAGGATCCTGCGGTGCTCGTCCTCGCCGGTCTCGGCGAGCACCGGCTGGAAGAGCTGGCGCACCACATGGAAGGCCGCGCCCTGTTCGTGCTCGCCGCCGCGGGCCCGGAGCACGGTGCAGCCGCGCGCGGCGGCCCTGCGGCGCGCCTCGCCGAGCAGCGCGGTCTTGCCGACGCCGCCGGGCCCCTCGAAGGCGATCACTCCGCCGCTACGTGTCTCGGCACCGTCGGCGGGATCGGTACCGCACAGTTCGGTGAGCGCGGCGTCCACCGCGCGCAGCTCCCGCTCCCGCTCCAGCAGCGTCCGACGCGTCCGGTTCTGATGGTCCATGTACTCCGCCACGTTGCTTCCCCTCCGGCAGGTGACGCCGAGCGTAGCGCGGATGGCACGCTGCGTAGCTCCCCCATGGGGGGATTTCCGCCGGGCATTGCCAGTGGCACACGCCAATTCACCACCTCCTCTATCGATGCCACGTCCCGCACGCGAGGATGACCGGATTCAACGGGTTGGCCAGATACCGCTTTCGCCTGTGGTATATGCGGGCCCTGGCCGCCCGAACGACGAAGGGGGCGGACACCACTCATGCACACGCACGCTGCGCGACCACAGGCCCGGCGGACGGCACTGCTGCGCCGGGCGGCCCTGTTCGGCTTTCCGGCCTCCGCCGACCTCAACCCCGGCACCGAGGCGGCCAGGCACCACACCATCCAATGGCTCTCACGGTTCGGCGTCTTCGAGGACCACGCGTCCGTCGCCGAGTACGACGCGCTCCGCTTCGATGTGCTGGCGGGTCTGTTCTACCCCCGGGCGACCGGCGCCGACCTGAACCTGGGCAGTGACCTCGTGGGCTGGTACTTCGTCTTCGACGATCAGTTCGACGGGGAGCTGGGCAGCCGTCCGGAGGCGGTGGCGCGGCTGGTGGCGGACGTCGTGCGGATCACCGACGAGGACCTGGCGCACGGCAGGGCGGGCGACGACGGGCCGCTGCTGGAGAGCTTCCGCGACCTGTGGCGCCGCATCAACTCCGGGCGGCCCCAGGTGTGGCGGGACCGCTTCCGTCACCACTGGCTGGAATATCTGCACTCCTACCACCGCGAGGCGCTGGAGCGGACCGGCGCCCTGCCCGGGGCCGGCGGCGCGGAGGTGCCGCGCTCGGTGGAGGACGTGCTGGCGCTGCGGCGCCACTCGATAGGCGTACAGCCCTGTCTCGATCTGAACGAGCCGTTCGACGGCTACACCCTGCCGTCCGCGCTGCACGGCGGCTTCCCGCTGGAGGGGATGCGGGAGGCTACGGACGATGTGGTGGTCTTCACCAATGACATCGCCTCCCTGGACAAGGAGCTGGCCGTCGGTGACGTCCACAACAGCGTCATCGTCCAGCGGGAGCGCGCGGGTGGTGAACTGGAGGACGCGGTACGCCATATCGCCGACCTGGCCAATGCCCGGTACCGCTGGTTCGAGGAGACCGCGGCCGAGCTGCCCGCGCGGCTCGCCGACGCGGGGGCCGACCCGGACACCCGCCGCGCCGTGGCGCGCTATGTGGACGGCATGCGGCATGTGATGACGGGCAATCTGGGCTGGTCGCTGCGTACGGCCCGGTACGACGAGCAGGGCACCGAGGCGGTCAGCGGCGGGCGGCAGCGGCCCTGGGCCCAGCTGACCGGCGCTCAGCCGGCGTAGAGCTGCTCGACCCTTCGGCCGGCGTGGCGCCGCTCGATCGGTCAGTTGGCGTAGAGCTGCTCGATCTGCGCGGCGCAGAGCTTGTAGACCGCGTCGCGCCGCAGTTTGAGCGAGGGCGTCAACAGCCCGTCCGCCACGGTGAAGTCCTTAGGGAGGATGCGGAAGGCCCTGATCGACTCCGCCCTGGACACCGAGAGGTTCGCCGTGGAGACCGCCTGCTGGATCTCCGCGTGCAGCGCCTGGTTCGCCGACGCGTGCTCCCGGCCGACCGGGAGCCGCGCGCCGACCACCTGGTGCCAGCGCCTCAGCATCTCGGCGTCCAGGGTGATCAGCGCCCCGACGAAGGGGCGGTTGTCGCCCACCAGGACGCACTGCGAGATCAGCGGATGCGCCCGCAGCCGCTCCTCCAGCGGCAGCGGGGAGACGCTCTTGCCGCCGCTGGTGATGATGATGTCCTTCTTGCGGCCGGTGATGGTCAGATAGCCCTCGCTGTCGAGGAATCCGACGTCCCCGGTGTGCAGCCAGCCGTCACGCAGCGCGGCCCCGGTGGCCTTCGGATCGTCCACATAGCCCGCGAAGACGGTGCCGCCGCGCACCCACACCTCGCCGTCCGGCGCGATGCGCACCGCCGTGCCCGGCATCGGGCGGCCCACGGTGCCGTGCCGGGGGCGGCCGGGCGGCTGCGCGGTGACGGCGGCGGTGGTCTCGGTAAGGCCGTAGCCGTTGTACACGGTGATCCCGGCGCCCGCGAACATCAGCCCCAGCTCCCGGCTGAACGGTGAGCCGCCGGTGACCGCGTAGCGCACCCGGCCGCCCAGGACCGCTCTCAGCCGCCGGTAGACCATGTGGTCGAAGACGGCGTGGGCGGCTCTGAGCCCGGGGCCCGGCCCCCTCCCCGCGCCCTGTGTCTGCCGCTCGACCGCCTCGGCGTGGCGCACCGCCGTGTCCATGGCCCGCTCGAAGAGCGAGCCCTTGCCCGAGTCCTGGGCGGCGGTCCGGGCGGCTCCGAGGATCCGCTCGAAGATGTAGGGCACCGCGAAGACGCAGGTCGGGTGGAAGGACTGGAAGGACGGCAGCAGCGAGGACGGGCTGAGCTCGGGCTCGTGCCCCATGAGGATGCCGCTCCGCACACAGAGCACTTGGACCATCAGTCCGTAGATGTGCGCCAGCGGGAGGAAGGCCAGGATGGCGGGTTTCTGCCCGGGTTCGGCGAACAGCCCGCTCCAGCCCGCGAACAGGGTGTCGCACTCGGCCGCGAGATTGGCGTGGGTGATCATGCATCCCAGGGGCTGTCCGGTGGTGCCCGAGGTGTAGCAGATGACCGCCGTACAGCGCGGTTCGACGAGCCAGCGCCGCTCGGTGACCAGTTCCTCGTGGACCCCGGCGCCGCGCCGCCACAGCTCCGTGACGCAGCCCTGGTCCATCTGCCAGATGGAGCGCAGCGCGGGAAGGGTGTCGCAGACGGCGCCGACCGTCATGGCGTCGTCCTCGCCCTCCACCACCACGGCCACGGCCCGCGTCTGGGCCAGGATCCAGCCCACCTGCTCCGCCGAGGAGGTGGGGTAGACGGTCACCACCTGGGCGCCGACGGACCACAGGGCATAGCTGAACAGCGTCCACTCGTAGCGCGTCCGGGCCATCAGGGCCACCCGGTCCCCGAACCGCACTCCCTCGACCAGCAGGCCCTTCGCCAGCGCCAGGACCTCGTCCCGGAAGGCCGCGGCGGTCACCGGAGTCCACTGATCCCGGTCGGCGGGGTCGCGCCGGGCGAACTGGACCCGGTCCGGTTCGCGGTCCGCCAGCTCGTACACCGAGTCCGCGAGCCCGCCCGCGCGCAGCGGTTCCACCATATGAGGGAGACTGAATTCGCGCACGACACCCCCTTTTCAGCCGACTTTCCGCCCCGCACAACGGGGAGGTGGGAGGGAAAACTACCTCCCGGCGCCGAGGCTGCATAGAGCGTGGACGATTCTGTTCCCACGCGTGGAGACCCGATGCGACCTGCCGGTGTTACCGTGAGTCACGCTCACATTTCGGCATGGGGCGTGAGGGGATCGTGAAGCCGCGATGAACTCATGGGAAACGGACCCGGAGGCCAGGCGCCGCGATATGAGGCACCCTCAGGCAGCCACGCGTTCTGATCCTGGCCGATAACGCACTACGGGGCGGGCCATCCGGTCCGGCCGGATCCGCCCGCCCCGATCACCCTCCCCGGTTCAGGTGAGGTCGAACTCGCCCTCACGCGCGCCCAGGACGAAGGCGCGCCACTCGGCCGGAGTGAAGATCAGCGCCGGGCCCTCGGGACGGCGGCCGTGGCGCATCGCGATGAATCCCTCGACGAAGGCGATCTCCACATCGCCCACGCCCTGGCTGCTCGACTGCCATCGGGCGCCCGAGAGGTCGAGTTCGGGCTTCTCGCCGCTTCCTGTCAGTGGCTGTTCGGTGGTGGTGGTATCGGCCACGTCAGCTCATCCTCCCGGATCGTCGTCCGCGCCCCACCCTAGCGATCGTGACCGGTGCCGCACAGGCCACGAAAGGAGGAGTGAGCAGGAGACTCAGCCTATGGGTGACGTGTCCGCGACCACCCACATCGAGAAGAACTGCGAGCCTCCGCCATAGGCGTGGCCGAGCGCCTTACGGGCGCCGTCGACCTGGTGTTCGCCCGCCCGCCCGCGCACCTGGAGCGCCGCCTCGGCGAACCGCAGCATCCCGGACGCCCCGATGGGGTTGGTGGACAGCACCCCGCCCGAGGGATTGACCGGAAGTTCGCCGTCGAGTTCGGTCACCCCCGACTCGGTGAGTTTCCAGCCCTCCCCCTCGTCCGCGAAGCCCAGGTTCTCCAGCCACATGGGTTCGTACCAGCTGAAGGGCACATACATCTCCACCGCGTCGATCTCCCGGCGCGGATCGGTGATCCCGGCCTGGCGGTAGACATCGGCCGCGCAGTCCCGGCCGGCCCTCGGCGAGACGAAGTCCTTCCCCGCGAAGAGCGTCGGCTCGCTGCGCATGGCGCCGCCGTGCATCCAGGCGGGCGGATACGGGGCGCGGTCCGCGCCCGCGCGGTCGGTGAGCACCATGGCGCAGGCGCCGTCCGAGGAGGGGCAGGTCTCGGAGTAGCGGATGGGGTCCCACAGCATCGGGGACGAGCGCACCTGGTCCAGCGTCAGATCGTGCTCGTGGAGATGCGCGTAGGGGTTGCGCAGGGCGTTGCGGCGGTCCTTGTAGGCCACGAGGGCGCCGATGCCGGAGGGCGCGCCGGTGCGCCGCATGTACGCCCGGACATGCGGCGCGAAGAAGCCGCCCGCCCCGGCCAGCAGCGGCTGCTGGAAGGGGATGGGCAGGGACAGCCCCCACATGGCGTTGGACTCCGACTGCTTCTCGAAGGCGAGGGTGAGGACGGTCCGGTGGACACGGGCGGCGACCAGGCCCGCGGCCACCAGCGCGGTGGAGCCGCCGACCGAGCCCGCGGTGTGCACGCGCAGCATCGGCTTGCCGACCGCGCCGAGCGCGTCGGCGAGGTACAGCTCGGGCATCATCACGCCCTCGAAGAAGTCGGGGGCCTTGCCGATGACGACGGCGTCGATGTCCGACCAGGTCAACTGGGCGTCCTCCAGGGCCCGTACGGCGGCCTCCCGGACCAGCCCGGCGATGGAGACGTCCCGGCGTGCGGCGGTGTGCTTGGTCTGGCCGATCCCGACGACGGCCACCGGCTCCTTCGTCACGAGGCTTCCCCTTCCAGGACGGCCACCAGGTTCTGCTGGAGACAAGGGCCCGAGGTGGCGTGGGCGAGGGCCCGGTCGGCGGCGCCGCGGTGGATGGCGGCGGCGGCCTCGCCGAGGCGGATCAGCCCGGCGGCCATCATGGGGTTGGCGGCCAGCGCCCCGCCGGACGGATTGACGCGTACGTCCGCCCCCAGCCGCAGCTCTCGGCGGAGGATCAGCTCCTGTGAGGTGAACGGCGCATGCAGCTCGGCCAGGTCGACGGGGGCCTCGAAGGCACCCGCGCGCTCGGCGGCGAGCCGGCTGGACGGGGAGCGGGTGAGGTCCCGTACACCGAGGCTGTGCGCCTCCGTCCGGTGGTCCATGCCGCGGATCCAGGCGGGGCGGCGGCAGAGCCGGCGCGCGGTGTCCCCGGCGGCGAGCACGACGGCGGCCGCGCCGTCGCCGACCGGCGGGCAGTCGTGGCGGCGCAGCGGCCGCACCAGATACGGCTCGTCCAGGAGGGTCTCGGGCGGCGGTGAACCGGCCAGCTGGGCATGGGGGTTGCCCTCGGCCGCGGTCCGGCTCCGCGCCGCGACCCCGGCCAGCGCCCGCTCGTCGGCGACGATGTCCCCCGGGCCCCCCCTGTCCCGGGTGACTTCCGCGTCGAGCAGCGCCTGGGCCTGGAGGGCGGCGAGGGAGACCGAGTCCGGCCACAGGGGCGCCACGTAGTACGGGTCGAGCTGGCGGGTGAGGACCTCCCGCAGATCGCCGGGCGAGGACTTGCCGTAGGAGTAGACGAGCGCGGTCTCGGCCTCGCCCGTCAGCAGCCTGGTCCATGCCTCGTACAGCGCCCAGGCGCCGTCCATCTCCACATGGGACTCCGAGATGGGCGGCCAGGCGCCGACGCCGTCGAGGGCCATGGTGAAGGAGAAGGCGCGGCCCGCCAGATAGTCGCAGGAGCCGGAGCAGGTGAAGTCGATCTCGCCCGCCCGGAGTCCGACGGCGTCGAGCGCCTGGTGGAGTACGGGCATCAGCATCTCGACCTCGGAGGTCTCCGCGGTGTCGCGCCGGTGGTCGCTCTGGCCGAAGGCGACGATGGCCACCTCTCGCATCTACAACATCTCCTTGTAGGTGTCGTAGTCGGCGTCGGGTTCGCCGGTGGGGCGGTAGTGGTCGGGGTAGCGGCCGTCCTCGCTCCATACGGGCTCCACGCGCAGCCCCATGCGCACCTCGTCGTAGGGGATGCCGCCGATGCGCGCGTGGAGGGCCAGATCGGCGCCGTCCAGGGCGATGTGGGCGTAGACGTACGGCACCTCGATGTCGAGGTTGCGGGCCTTGATGTTGACGATGCAGAAGGTGGTGACCGTGCCGCGCGGGCCGACTTCAACCTGCTCTTCGGTGGCGACACCGCAGGTGGGACAGGCGCCCCGGGGCGGGACGTACACCTTGCGGCAGGACGGGCAGCGCTCCCCGTACGTGGTGTGGTCGGCGAGGGCCCTCAGATAGCGCGACTGGGCGCGGCCGGGCGCGTAGGTGTAGTCGAGGCGGGCGGGGGCCACGATGCCGCTGACGGGGTCGGTGAACGCACCCCTGTGCGGCACGGCTTCGCCGCCCTCGGCGCCGTCGTACGGTTCGAAGCAGGCGATGTCGGTGATGGCCCCCTCGCGCTCCGCGGCCCAGCGGATCCGCACCCGCATCCCGGTGCGCACGGCGTCGGGGCCGGGCGCGTCGAGGGCGTGGAGGAGGGCGGTGTCCGCACCGTCCAGCCGCACCAGCACCCAGGCGAAGGGGGTGCCCAGGGGCTGGCCGCGGCGCGGCGAGGGGTTCCAGGCCCAGGTGGTGACGGTGCCGGTGGGGGCGACCTCGACCAGGTCGGCCAGCTCGTCCGCGGTGACCGGGTCGTATTCGACGGGCGGCACCAGCACCCGGCCGTCGGTGGTGCGCACACCGAGCACGGTGTGCTCGCGCAGCCCGGTGAGGAAGGCGCTCTGCACCGGGCCGAGGGAGCGGGTGAACGGGAACTCGACGACCAGAGGCGCCTGGAGCACCTCGGGTGAGGGGGCCGGGGTCATGGGGGTGCGTCTCCTTCCGCGCGGCCGCGGGGTGGGTGCGGCGGGCCTGAGGGGTGGGGGTCACGCCCGGCGGTAGACCGGCGGCCGTTTCTCCGCGAAGGCTTTCGAGCCCTCCTTGGCGTCGGCGGTGTCGAAGATGGGCCAGCCGCGCTCGAGTTCGGACTTCAGGCCGTCGGTCTCGGTCATCTCGGCGGTCTCGTAGACGGACGCCTTGACCGCCTCGACGGCCAGCGGGCCGTTGGCGTTGATCAGTTCGGCGATCTCCAGGGCCTTCTCCAGCGCCGTGCCGTCCGGGACGACATGGCCGATCAGCCCGATCCGCGCCGCCTCCTCGGCCGGGTAGGGGCGCCCGGTGAGCAGCATCTCCAGGGCGTGGGTACGGGGCAGTTGGCGGGCCAGCCGTACGGTGGAGCCGCCGATGGGGAAAAGACCGCGCCGGACCTCGAAGAGCCCGAAGGTGGCGCCGCGGCCCGCGATACGGATGTCGGTGCCCTGGAGGATCTCGGTGCCGCCCGCGACACAGGAGCCCTCCACGGCGGCGATCACCGGTTTGCGCGGCCGATGGTGGCGGAGCATCGCCTTCCAGTGCAGATCGGGGTCGGCCGCGAGGCGGTCGCGGACATGCTGCCCGTCCATCCGGCCGCCGCCCGCGAGCGCCTTGAGGTCCATTCCCGCGCAGAAGGCCCCGCCGGCGCCGGTGAGCACCACGGAGCGCACGGCGTCGTCCTCGTCGGCCTCGGTCCAGCCGTCGTACAGCCCGACCAGCATCGGCAGCGAGAGCGCGTTCCTGGCCTCGGGCCGGTTCAAGGTGAGCACCAGGGTCGCGCCGACGCGCTCGGCGATGAGGTGTTCGGTCCCGCTTGTCACGACGTCCTCCCGTCTCGAGACCTAGAACAGGTTGCAGCAGCCGGGGACCGACTTCAAGAGAAATCTGATGCTCAGTCAGATTTCTTGTTCCGCAACCCTTCCCACCTCATCCCGGCGCGGCTCTAATGAGCGCCGAGCCGCCGGATCGAGGGGTATCGAGGGGTCAGGAGGAGTCGTGGAGTACAACCTTGCCGACCTGTTCGAGTCGATCGTCGACGCCGTGCCCGGCAGAGAGGCGCTGGTGTACCTCGACCACCCGGGCACCGGGGCCGAACGGCGGCTCAGCTACGCCCAGCTGGACGCGGCCGCCAACCGGCTCGGCCACCATCTGATGGACAGCGGTATCGCCCCGGGCGAGCATGTCGGACTGCATCTGTGCAACGGCGTGGAGTACCTCCAGACCGCCCTGGCCTGTCTGAAGATCCGCGCGGTGCCGGTGAACGTCAACTACCGCTACGTGGAAGACGAGTTGGTCTATCTCTACCGCGACGCGGAGCTGGCCGCGCTGGTCTACGACGCCGAGTTCGGCGAGCGGGTGGCCGCCGCGCTGCCCCACACCGGCACCTTGCGCCATCTGGTGCGGGTCGGCACCGGGGACGGCCCCGGCCCGTCGGTGGCGTTCGCCGACGCCGAGGCGTCCGGGTCGCCCGAGCGCGGCTTCCCGGCCCGGTCCGCCGACGACCGCTTCATCATCTACACGGGCGGCACCACCGGGATGCCCAAGGGCGTGGTCTGGCGGCAGGAGGACCTCTTCTTCTCCGGTCTTGGCGGCGGCGCCCCGACCGGCCAGCCCGTCGAGCGCCCGGAGGAGCTGGCCGAGCGGGTGGCCGCGGGCGGCGAGGGACTGGTCTTCTTCCCCACCCCGCCACTGATGCACGGAACCTCCACCCTTACGGCCTTCATCGCGTTCAACTTCGGCCAGAAGGTGGTACTGCACCGGAAGTTCATGCCGGAGGCGGTGCTGAGGACCATCGAGAAGGAGAAGGTCACCGCGGCCTCGCTGGTCGGCGACGCGATGCTGCGGCCCCTGGTGGACGCCCTGACCGGCCCCCTCAAGGGCACCGACCTCTCCTCGCTGCTCAGCGTCAGCAGCTCGGGCGCGATCCTCTCGGAGACCGTACGCGCCCAGTTCGCCGAGCTCTCCCCGCACACCCTGCTGCTGAACAACTTCGGCTCCTCGGAGTCCGGGTTCAACGGCACCGCCACCGCCGACTCCGGACCCGAGAAGGGCTTCCGGCTGCGCGCCAACGCCCGGACGACGGTGGTGGATCCGGCGACCCTCGCCCCGGTGGCACCCGGTGAGCCCGGCCGGATCGCCCAGCGCGGCCATGTGCCGCTCGGCTACTACAACGACCCGAAGAAGACCGCCGAGACGTTCTTCGAGGCGGACGGGGAGCGCTGGGTACTGCTCGGCGACATGGCGACCGTCGACGAGGACGGTGTGATCACCGTCCTCGGGCGCGGTTCCCAGTGCATCAACACCGGGGGCGAGAAGGTCTATCCGGAGGAGGTCGAGCAGGCCCTGAAGGCCCATCCGGATGTGTACGACGCGCTCGTGGCGGGCGTTCCGGACACCCGCTGGGGCCATCGTGTCGCGGCCGTCGTCCAGCCCCGCACGGAGGCGTCCGGGCTCACCGCCGACGCGGTCCGCGACCACTGCCGCGAGCGGCTCGCGGGCTACAAGATCCCGCGGACGGTCGTCTTCACCGACCGCATCCAGCGCTCCCCCAGCGGCAAGGCGGACTACCGCTGGGCGCGGGCGGTGGCGGAGGGAGCGGACCAGGACGCCAAGCACGGTGGCTGAACCGCCGCGCCGGCCAGGGAGTGTCCGGCGGGCCATGCCCCCGGATCCCGGGGTCTGGGGCGGAGCCCCAGTGACGGGAAGGGGCGGGGAGGGGAACAGCCCGCCGCAGGCGTACGCGTACCGCCGGACACCCCCGTAGGCTGACCGGGTGATCGTTCCCCCTCCTGTACCTCTCGCCGACGGGATCACGTTGCGGATCGCCGCCGCGGACGACGCCGAGGCGCTCGCGGACGCGTTCACGCGCAACCTCGAGCATCTGCGCCCCACCAGCCCACCGCGGGACGAGAGCTTCTTCACCACCGACGGCCAGGCCGCCCGGCTGCGGGACCAGCTGGAACAGTGGGAGTCCGGCCGGAGGGTGCCCTGGGTGCTGGCCGACGGCGAGCGGATCCTGGGCACGGTCGCCCTGTCGAACATCGTCCTCGGGCCCTGGCGCAACGCCCACCTCGAGTACTGGATCGACGCCGGGCACATCGGCCGCGGACTGGCCACCCGGGCCGTCCGGTCCGTCTGCCGGACGGCCGATGAGCGGCTCGGGCTGCACCGGATCGAGGCCAGCACGCTGGTGGAGAACGTCCCGTCCCAACGCGTCCTGCTGGGCTGCGGATTCACCCGGATCGGCATGGCGCCGGACTATCTGCACATCGCCGGCGCCTGGCGGGACCATCTGCTCTTCCAGCGCGTCCTCAACGACCGCCCCGTGCCCTGACCACCGCCCTACGGCGCTCCGCGCTCGCACACCGACGGCAGCGAGCGGCCCAGCGCCACGGTGTGCAGCGGGTCCAGACGCCGCCCGTGGACCACGGCGGCTGCCCCGGCCGTGAGGTGTCCCACGCAGGAGGGGGACTCGCGTACGGCCGCCGAGTCCGCGATGGCGCGCACGAGTTCGCCGTTGATCCGGTTGATCTCCAGCCGGACCCGGCCGAGGTCGGGGCGTTCGGTGGGCGCCTGTGCGGGGTCGGCGTCCCAGCGGCTGTACAGGCCGCGCTGGACGACCTTGCTGGCCTCGATCTGGTCACGGAAGATCCGCGATGTGGCCACCGGGTCGGCACCCAGTTCCTCGGCCTGCCGCGCCACCGTCTCCAGCACCTCCCGCTCCCGCGCCGGGTCGTCGATCGGGCTGTCCGTGCCCCACTTCGCGGCGGCGACCTCGTCGGCCACCAGCACCCGCTGCGCGGACAGGTCGACCAGCGGCCGGAGGGTGCCGTGCTGGACACGGGCGGAGCCGGCCGGCGCGGCGACGGCGGTGGTGGCCCCGGTGGCCAGCACGGCGGCGGCCAGCACGGCGATCAGCGCATGACGCGGGGACGGATGCGGTCGCATGGGCGAGGTTCCTCTCTCGGCGGTACGGGCGGCCCCGCGTCGTCGTCCGGACGGCCCGGGTGACCTCCCGGGTGACCTGAGGCGCCGTCCGGGCGGCACCTCGGCGTCGTCCGGGCGGCCCCGGTGGCGTCCGGCGGGCTCTGGAACGATAGGGCGCCGCACCGCGAGCGCGCCACGGGGCCGGTCCCGCGGGAAGCGGAACCGGCCCCGGGAGCGCCGACCGGATCAGGCAGGCTGCGTCGGCCGGGCCAGCTCGGCCTGGCCGAACAGCAGGGCGTAGCCCTCGGGGAGCTGGCCGAGGATGCGGCGCACCAGCTCCGGGCCCGCCACTCGCCCGATGATCCCCAGCACCGATCCGGCGTCCCAACGGGCGGTCGCCGGGGTCGATTCGGGGGTGCGCGCGGCGATGTCCTTGACGAATCCCCAGCCCGTCAGCCGCTCGGGGCCTGGGATCTCGGCGGCGAGCACCCGCGCCGCCCTCCGGGGCAGTGCCGCGGCGAGGGCGACCCGCTCCTCACCGGTGAGCTGACGTCCCAGGGCGGCCAGCACGGTGCGGGTGACCTCCTCGGCCCTTTCCCGGGTGGGGTAGAGGCCGTCGTACCGCACCGCCTCGATCAGCTCGTCGTACGTCATACCGGGCTGCTGCCGCCCCGGGCGACGCTGCTGGAACATGGGTGTGAGGGCGCCTTTCTCGTGAAGGGGTGGGGGGAGGTGCGTCAGGCGGTCAGCTGACGGGGGGTGCCCGCCCCGTCACTGACCTTGATCTTGCGCGGCTTGGCCTTCTCCGAGACCGGCAGGCGCAGGGTGAGGACTCCTGCGTCGTACGAGGCGTCGATCCGCTCGGTGTCGAGGGTGTCCCCGAGGATGAGCTGACGGGTGTGGAGGCCGGAGGGGCGCTCCGAGGCGATCATCTCGGCGCCCTCGGGGGCCGGGGAGCGCCGCTCGGCGCGGACGGTCAGCACATTGCGCTCGACATCGAGGTCGATGGTGTCCGGATCGATGCCCGGGAGATCGAAGTGGACGACGAACTCGCCGTCCGCGCGGTAGGCGTCCATCGGCATGGCGGTCGGTCGTACGGCGGTGCCGAGCAGCTGCTGGGACAGCCGGTCGAGCTCCCGGAAGGCGTCGGTGCGCATGAGCATCACAGATCACTCCTTTTCATATCGCGCTGCGTGCGATGCCCTATGACTAGTTATATAGCGCGACCGACATTAAGTTGACAACCTCACGCTCAATGTGGGGTCTGACCAGCGTCGACCGCACCCTCCCAGTACGGCGCGCGCAGCCGCCGCTTGTAGAGCTTGCCGTTGGGGTCGCGCGGCATCTCGGCGATGAACTCCACCGACTTGGGGCATTTGTAGCCCGCGAGCCGGGTGGTGCAGTGGGCGAGGATCTCCTCGGCCAGCTCGGGCCCCGGCGCATGCCCCTCGGCGGGCTCCACGACCGCGATGACCTGCTCGCCCCAGTCCTCGTGGGGGATTCCGAAGGCGGCGGCGTCGGCCACGGCCGGATGGGTGAGCAGCGCGGCCTCGATCTCGGCGGGGTAGATGTTGACCCCGCCGGAGATGATCAGGTCGATCTTGCGGTCGCGGAGGTAGAGATAGCCGTCCTCGTCCAGGAGGCCGAGGTCGCCGACGGTGAAGAAGTCGCCGATGCGGTTCTTCTCGGTCTTGGACTTGTCCTTGTGGTAGGCGAAGCCCCCGGTGCTCATCTTCATGTAGACGGTGCCGAGTTCACCGGCGGCGAGCCGGGTGCCCTCGTCGTCGAAGATGGCGATCTCGCTGATGGGCCAGGGGCGGCCGACGGTCCCCGGCTTCTTCAGCCAGTCCTCGGCGGTGGCGAAGGCGCCACCGCCCTCGCTGGCCGCGTAGTACTCCTCGACACAGCCGCCCCACCAGTCGATCATCCCGCGCTTCACGTGGTCGGGGCAGGGCGCGGCGCCGTGGATGGCGTGGCGCATCGACGAGACGTCGTAGGACCGCTTGACCTCGTCGGGGAGGGCGAGCAGCCGGTGGAACTGGGTCGGCACCATATGGGTGTGCGTACAGCGGTAGGTGTCGATCAGGCGCAGCATCTCCTGGGGCGTCCACTTGTCCATGAGCACCAGGGGATGGCCGATGTGCAGCGAGGAGCTCGCGAACTGGAGGACGGCGGTGTGGTAGAGCGGTGAGCACACCAGATGGACGTGGTCGGGCTCCTCGGCGCGCGGGGTGATGCCGAAGAACCGCAGGAAGCCGCCGAGGTGGCTGTCCTCGGGGAGCTTTCCGGTCAGCGCACGGCGGATTCCGCGCGGCCGGCCCGTGGTGCCGGAGGTGTAGTTCATCACCCAGCCCAGCTCGCGCTCGGCGGGCGGCTCCTCCGGCTGCCCCTCGAGGAGCTCGGCGTACGGGCGGAAGCCGTCGATGGCGCCGACGGCGTAGCGGTGGGTCGCGGGCAGCCCCGCCTCGTCGGCGGCCGCGGCCGCCTGCCCGCCGTAGCGCTCATGGGCGATCAGCACCTTGGCACCGGAGTCGGAGACGATCCAGGCGATCTCGGGGCCGACCAGATGGTGGTTGACCGGCACCAGATAGAACCCGGCCTGGGTGGCGGCGAGCGCGGCGACGAAGAACTCCACCCCGTTGGGCAGGACGACCGCCAGGGCGTCGCCGCGGCGCAGCCCGGCGGCGCGCAGCCCGGCGACGAGCCGGTTGCACGCGCCGTGCAGCCGCCCGGCGGTCCACTCCTCGCCGTCCGGGGCGATGAGCACGGTGCGGTCGGGCTCGAGCGCGGCCTGGGCCCAGAAGCCGTTGGGTGTAGGGGACATGGCGGTCCGGTCCTCCTTCTGACGGCGGGGTCGGGGGAATGTCGAACGGGAGTGCGCGGATGGGCGGTGGCGTGGGGTGCGGGCGCGTCAGGCGCGTCCGGCGATGCGGTTGACGCGGTCGATGGCGCGCTCGAAGCCGCGGGTGAGATCGTCGAAGACCGCTTGCACCGGGCGGACGGAGTCCATCCGGCCGACGATCTGGCCGACCGGGGTGCCGAGCAGCGGTTCCACCTCGTACTTCTGGATGCGCGAGACGGCCTCGGCCACCAGCAGCCCCTGGAGCGGCATGGGCAGCGGGCCCGGGCCGTCCGGGTCCTCCCAGGCGTCGGTCCACTCGGTTCGCAGCTGGCGGGCGGGTTTGCCGGTGAGGGCGCGGGAGCGCACGGTGTCCCCCGATCCGGCCGCCAGCAGCTTGCGGATGAGGGCCGCCGAATGGAGTTCGGCCTCCTCGGTGGTGAGCCAGAGGGAGCCGATCCAGACGCCCTGGGCGCCGAGCGCCAACCCGGCGGCGATCTGCTCGCCACTGCCGATACCGCCCGCGGCGAGCACCGGCAGCGGGTCCACGGCCCGCACCACCTCGGGGGTGAGCACCATGGAGGCGATCTCACCGGTGTGGCCGCCCGCCTCATAGCCCTGGGCGACGATGACATCCAGCCCCGCCTCCTTGTGGTGGAGGGCGTGGCGGGCGCTGCCCGCGAGGGCGGCCACGAGGATGCCGTGGTCATGGGCGCGGGCCACGACATCGGCCGGGGGCGAGCCCAGGGCGTTGGCCAGGAGTTTCACGGGGTAGTCGAAGGCCACGTCGAGCTGGCTGCGGGCCACCTGCTCGAGCCAGCCGGTGATGCGCCAGCCGGACGCCTCGCCCTCGGCGAGCTCGGGGACGCCGTGCTTGGCGAGGGTCTCCCGGACGAAGGCGCGGTGACCCTCGGGGATCATCGCCTCGATATCGGCCTCGGTGACCCCCTCCACCTTCTTCGCGGGCATCACGACGTCCAGGCCGTACGGTCTGCCGTCGGTGTGCGCCTCCATCCAGTCGAGGTCGCGGGCCAGCTCCTCGCCCGCGCCGTAGCGGACCGCGCCGAGCACACCGAAGCCGCCGGCCCGGCTGATCGCCGCGGCCACGGCGGGGAACGGCGTGAAACCGAAGACGGCGTGCTCGACACCCAGCCTTGTGCTCAGCTCCGTCTGCATGAGCGGCAGGATGCCGCAGGGGGCCGGACGAAGGAAGAGTTTTTCTGACGCTACGTCAGATTCGGAGCAAGAAAACCGCGCCCCGGGGCATGCGAAGGGGTCCCGGGCCGTGCGGAGGGGTCCTGGGGGTCACTTCTCCAGTACCGCCATGGCCGCGTTGTGCCCGGGGATTCCACTCACCCCGCCGCCGCGCACCGCGCCCGCGCCGCACAGCAGCACATTGGCGTGGCGCGTCTCCACGCCCCAGCGGCCGGTGCCCTCCTGGGCGTACGGGAAGGACAGGTCCCGGTGGAAGATGTTGCCGCCGGGCAGCCGCAGATCGGCGTCCAGGTCCAGCGGGGTCTTGGCCTCGATGCACGGCCGCCCGTCGGCGTCCCTTGCCAGACAGTCGGTGATCGGCTCGGCGAGATGGCCATCCAGCTCCGCGAGGGTGGCACGCAGCAGCGCGGTGCGCGCCGCGTCGTTGTCCTCGGTGAACAGCCGGGCGGGGGTGTGCAGTCCGAACAGGGTCAGGGTCTGGTAGCCCTCTCGGGCGAGCTCCGGGCCGAGGATCGACGGGTCGGTCAGCGAGTGGCAGTAGATCTCCGACGGCGGCCGGTGCGGCAGCTCCCCCGCGGCCGCCTGGCGGTACGCCTCCTCCAGCGCGCCGTATCCCTCGGCGATGTGGAACGTCCCGGAGAACGCCTCGCGCGGGTCCACCTCGCGGTCGCGCAGCGCGGGCAGCCTGCGCAGCAGCATGTTCACCTTGAGCTGCGCCCCTTCGGCGGGCGGGGCGGGCGGCTCCTCGCCCAGCAGCCGGGCCAGCTCGCGCGGCGCCGCCCCGACGAGTACGTACCGGGCGGCCGCGGTGCCCTCCCCCGCCTCGCCCTCGTACCGCACCTCGGCCGAGGTGCCGTCGGTGGCGATCGACGTGACCTCGCGCCCGGTCGCGATGCGCGCCCCCGCCGCGCGGGCGGCGTCGGCGAGGGCGTCGGTGAGCGCGCCCATGCCGCCGACGGGGACGTCCCAGTCGCCGGTGCCGCCGCCGATCACGTGGTAGAGGAAGCAGCGGTTCTGACGCAGCGACGGGTCGTGGGCCCGGGCGAAGGTGCCGATGAGCGCGTCGGTGAGGACCACGCCCCGGACGAGGTCGTCGTCGAACGCGGCCTCGATCGCCTCCCCCAGCGGCCGCTCGAACAGTGCCTGCCACGCCGTGTCGTCCCCGATCCGCGCCCGCAGCTCCTCCCGGGTGGGCAGCGGCTCGGTCAGCGTGGGGAAGACCCGCTCGGCGACGCGCCGGGTCATGCCGTAGAACCGCTCCCAGGACTCGTACTCCCGCTCCGACCCGGTCAGCCGCTCGAACGCGGCGCGCGTCCGGCCGGTGGCGGCGGTGTCCACCAGCAGCCCGGTGGGGCGCCCGCCCCGGACGTCGGGCGTGTACGAGGACACCGCGCGCTTGCGCACCGCGAAGCGCAGTCCGAGGTCGTCGACGATCCGCCGCGGCAACAGGCTGACCAGGTAGGAGTAGCGGGACAGCCGTGCGTCCACCCCGGGATAAGGCCGCGTGGACACGGCCGCGCCACCGGTGTGGCCGAGGCGCTCGAGCACCAGCACGCTCCGCCCGGCGCGGGCGAGGTACGCGGCGGCGACCAGACCGTTGTGACCACCGCCGACGATGACGACGTCGTACGCATCGCTGTGAGACATGCCCTCTGGTTAGCACGCGGTGATCGCCGGGGCCAGGCCGCCAGGGGTCCCCCCGGCCGCGGCCTCCGCCATCGGAGGTCACCCCTGCCGCGCCCGACGCCCCGCCGCCTCGGCCGCCTCAGCTGTCTCGGCCGTCTCGGCCGTTTCAGCCGCCTCGGTCGTTTCAGCCGCTTCGGCCGGCTCTTCGCGGCGGCCCAGCCGCTCCAGGCAGTGCGCCTCGTCGCCGCGGCTGACCAGCGTGTCGGGATGGTCGGGACCGAGGACGCGCACGCGGGCCCGGGTCACCCGGCGGTAGCCGGCCAGCGCTTCGGACCAGCGGCCGAGCCAGCCCAGGGCGACGGCCACCTCGCGACGGCTGACCAGGGTGTCGGGGTGGTCCGGGCCCAGAGCGCGCTCGCGCAGGGCGCAGACCTCCCGCGCCTCGGTGAGCGCCTCCTCCCAGCGGCCCAGCCGCCCCAGGCCGACGCCGAGGCCGTGCCGGGCGCGCAGGGTCTCCGGATCGGCGGGGCCCTGGGCGCGGGTGCGGTCCTCGACCAGGGCGCGGTAGACCGCGAGGGCCTCCTCGCCCCGGCCCAGCCGCCCCAGACCGGCGCCGATCTCGTAGCGGGCCGCGAGGGTGTCCGGGTGGTGGGGGCCGAGGGTGCGGGCGCGGGCGGCGGCCACCTCGCGGAAGATGCCCAGGGCCTCGCCCCAGCGGTCCAGGCGACCGAGGGCGCAGGCCACCTCGTAGCGGGTGACCAGCGTGTCGGGGTGGTCGGGGCCCAGCACCCGGGCGCGGGCCGCGGCCACCCGCTCCGCCATCCGGTACGCCTCCGCCCGGCGCCCCAGACAGCCCAGGTTGAAGGCGAGGTTGTGGCGGCAGCGCAGGGTGTCGGGGTGGTCGGCGCCCACGGTCCGCTCACGGGCGGCGAGCACCGCGGTGTAGACGTCCTGGGCCTCGGTGAAGCGGCCGAGGCGGCCCAGGGCGAACGCGGTCTCCTGGCGGGCGGCGAGGGTGTCGGGATGGTCGGGGCCCAGGACGCGCCGGCGGCCCGCCGCGACCCGCTCGTACTCGCGCAGCGCGTCGCCCGGGCGGCCCAGGATCCCGAGGGCGAAGGCGATCTCGTAGCGGCTGGCGAGGGTGTCGGGGTGGTCGGCGCCCAGCGCGCGCTCGCGCTCGGCGGCCACCGCGCGGTGGGTTTCCACGGCCTCCGCCCAGCGGCCCGTCCGCCCCAGACCCAGCCCGGCGCGGTGCCGCTCGGCCAGCCGGGCCCGCTCCCCTTGCGGGTCGGGGTCGGCCGTGCCGCGGCCCCCGGTCCAGGCGCCGGTGAGCGCGGCCGTCGCATCGGGCGGGGTCGCCGACAGCAGCCCCACACCGGCCGACAGCAGCCCCACACCGGCGGTGTGCGCCTTGGACCCGGTGGTCATCCGGCGGGCCCAGGCCGGGAGGCGGGGAGCCGGCGGCCCGGCGGTCAGAAGGCGCGGAGCAGGCGGTCCCGCGGCCGGGAGCGTGCCGCGCGGCTCGGGGAACGGCAGTGGCCGCCGGGACACCCGCCCCGGGGCGATCCGCCCGGCGAACTCGGCTGCGTCGCGCGGACGGTCCTCCGGGGCCTTGGCCAGCAGGTCGAGGACGGCGCGCTCGAACCGCTCGGGGAGCTCGGGCCGGTGGCGGCGCGGCGGGGCGGGCGCGGTGTGGTGGTGGCCGACGAGGATCGCCCAGGCGTCGTCGAGGGCGAACGGCGGCGCCCCGGTGGCCAGTTCGTAGAGCACACAGCCCAGTGAGTACAGATCGCTGCGGTGGTCGACCGGGTCGCCCGCGATCTGCTCGGGCGACATGTAGTGCGGAGTGCCCATGGCGACGCCGGTGCCGGTGAGCCGGGAGGTGAAGCCGACGTCGTCGCCGAGGCGGGCGATGCCGAAGTCGCAGAGCTTCACGGTGCCGTCGGTGAGCCGCATGATGTTGGCCGGCTTGAGATCGCGGTGCACCACGCCCTGGCCATGGGTGTAGGCGAGGGCCTCGGCCACCTGCTCGGCGATGTCCAGCACCTCGGGGACCGGCAGCGGCCGGCGCGCGTTCTCGCCCAGCAGCCGGCCGAGGTCACGGCCCTCCAGCAGCTCCATGACCAGGTAGAGTCCGCCCTCGTGCTCGCCGAAGTCATGCACCACCGTGACCCCGCGGTGCTGCAACGCGGCGGCCACCCGCGCCTCCCGGCGGAAGCGCTCGCGCACCACACCGGTGAACGAGGGGTCGTGCCGCGACCCCAGCGGTTTGAGGCATTTGACGGCGACGCGGCGGCCGAGCGACTCGTCCCGCGCCCGCCACACCTCGCCCATCCCCCCGCGCCCGATCCGGTCCAGCAGCCGGTACCGGCCCTGGATCCGCTTGATGTCCGCCATGCTCCCCCTGCCTTGGCGGAAGTCAGCTCCCGCCGCCCCCGTGGAGACCGGCCGCGAACGGCCGTGCCCCCGTCGCATCCCCGCTGTCCAGTATGGCCGCGTTTCTGCGCAGTTTGTAGGGCGAGGGGCGGCTGCCCGGGCCGAGCCGTTCGACCGCCCGCATGATGTGCTTCGGCGGCAGCCGCCAGCGGGCGGTGGGCGGGATGCAGCGCAGCGCCGTGCCCATCGCCCGCAGCCTGCGGGTGACCACCCGTGGCGGGGGCGCGGGGCGCCCGTACAGCGCGTGGGCGTACGGGGGCAGGGTCCCGTAGGCGAGCGAGGCGAAGCGCCCCCAGATCACCTCGCGCGCCGGGACGAGCAGGGCATGGACCGGGGGCCGCCGCAGAAAGGCGTCCACCTCGCGGGCCTCCGGGGTGGCGGCGAGTTCGGGGCGCACCGTCGCGAAGTACGCGGCGAGCGCCGCCGTATCGGCCGGTACGTCGGCGGGGTCGAGGCCGACCAGCCGGGCGGACACCACGTTCTCGGCGACATAGGCGTCCGCCTGGGCGTCGGTGAGCGGATAGCCGGAGCGCCGCATCACCTGGAGGTAGGAGTCGATCTCGGCGCAGTGCACCCACAGCAGCAGCTCGGGCTCGTCGACACCGTGCCGGACCCCGGTGACCGGATCGGTCAGGGAGAGCCTGCGGTGAATGCCCCGGACCTTGGCGCCCGCCCGCTCGGCCGCCTCGGTGGTGCCGTAGGTGATGGTGGCGACAAACCGCGCGGTGCGCAGCAGCCGTCCCCAGGCGTCCTTGCGGAAGTCGGAGTTCTGGGTGACGCCGCGCACCGCGAGCGGATGCAGCGCCTGGAGGTACAGGGCGCGCACCCCCGCGATCCACATCACCGGGTCGCCGTGCATCTGCCAGGTGACCGACCGGGGGCCGTAGAGCCCCGGGTCGCCGTCCGATCCGCCCCGCCGTATGGCCGCCGCCATGGCCACCACCTCCCGACGGCCAGCCTAGGCGTCAACCGGCCCCGGGGCGGGGCCGCCCGGGGCTCACTTCTTGAGCGGCTGGGTGAAGCGCAGCAGATTGCCCGCGGGGTCGCGGAAGGCGCAGTCGCGGACGCCGTAGGGCTGGTCCATGGGCTCCTGGAGCACCTCACCGCCCGCGGCGCTGATGCGCTCGAAGGTGGCGTCACAGTCGTCCGTCGCGAAGAGGACCCCGCGCAGCAGGCCCTTGGCCAGCAGCTCCGCCATGGTCTGTCTGTCGGCCGGTGAGGCGTTCGGGTCGGCGAGGGGCGGCTCCAGGACGATGCTCACGTCCGGCTGCGAGGGCGACCCGACCGTCACCCAGCGCATCCCCTCGAACCCGACGTCATTGCGCACCTCGAGGCCGAGCACATCGCGGTAGAAGGGGATCGCCTTGTCGTGGTCGTCGACGGCGATGAAGCATGTGGAAAGGGTGATGTCCATGCCGCTCACGCTACGGCCGCGCGGCGGGGCTCGCTTCTCCGTTTCTGACCGGTCGCGTGTGGATCTTGGCCATGCACGCCGGGATGGCGGCGCCGTCGTCATGGCCGCGGGCCCGGTAGCTGCTCGGGCTCTCGCCGACCAGCTGTGTGAAGCGCGAGCTGAACGACCCCAGCGAGGTACAGCCGACCGCGATACAGACCTCGGTCACCGTGAGGTCGCCACGCCGCAGCAGCGCCTTGGCCCGCTCGATGCGGCGGGTCATCAGATAGCTGTACGGGGTCTCGCCGAAGGCGGCGCGGAAGCTGCGGGAGAAGTGGCCCGGCGACATCAGGGCGCCCCGCGCCAGCGCCGGGACGTCGAGCGGCTCGGCGTAGTCGCGGTCCATCCGGTCGCGGGCCCGCCGCAGCCGGACGAGGTCATCGAGATCCTGCCGTTTCACCGGCTCAGTTTCCCACAGCAAACGGTCGAGAGGGGAACCGGTCAGGAATGGAGAAGCCCCGGTCACGGGGGCGTGGCTAGCGTCTGCGGCACCGGCCGCGACCCCGCGGGCAACATGATCCGCATCAACGAGCTGCCCTGAGCCGTACCGCGGGAACAGCTGTGACCTGCGAACCGGACGTATTGTTCGAAGCCGGTCAGGTCGATTCGGGCGACACCGGCGGGGGCCGCGCGGGCGGCCCCCGCCCGAAACAGATGGAGACACCATGAGCAGGGCCACGGACAAGGACACGCGGTCGCCTGAACCGCACGCCGCCGACAGTCACGATCTGATCCGGGTGCACGGCGCGCGCGAGAACAATCTCAAGGACGTCAGCATCGAGATCCCGAAGAGACGGCTGACGGTGTTCACCGGCGTCTCGGGCTCGGGCAAGAGCTCGCTGGTGTTCGACACCATCGCCGCCGAGTCGCAGCGTCTGATCAACGAGACCTACAGCGCCTTCCTCCAGGGCTTCATGCCGAACCTGGCGCGCCCCGAGGTCGATGTGCTCGACGGGCTGACCACCGCCATCACCGTCGATCAGCAGCGGATGGGCTCCGACCCCCGGTCCACCGTGGGCACCGCCACCGACGCCAACGCGATGCTGCGCATCCTCTTCAGCCGGCTGGGCAGCCCGCACATCGGCCCGCCCGCCGCGTACTCCTTCAACGTGGCGTCGGTCTCGGCGACGGGTGGCTTCACGGTCGACCGCGGGGCCGAGAAGACGAAGACCGAGAAGGTGAGCTTCAGCCGCACCGGCGGCATGTGCACCCACTGCGAGGGCCGGGGCGCGGTCTCCGACATCGACCTCACCCAGCTGTACGACGACTCCAAGTCGCTCTCCGAGGACCCGTTCACCATCCCCACCTACACCGGGGACGGCTGGGTGGTGCGGGTCATCTCCGAGTCGGGCTTCTTCGACAAGGGCAAGCCGATCCGCGAGTACACCAAGAAGGAGCGGCACGACTTCCTCTACCGCGAGCCGACCAAGGTCAAGATCAACGGGGTCAACCTCACCTACGAGGGTCTGATCCCGAAGCTCCAGAAGACCTTCCTGTCCAAGGACCGGGAGTCGATGCAGCCGCACATCCGGGCCTTCGTGGACCGGGCGGTCACCTTCGCCGAGTGTCCCGAGTGCGACGGCACCCGGCTCAGCGAACAGGCCCGCTCCTCCAAGATCGGCAAGATCAGCATCGCCGACGCGTGCGCGATGGAGATCCGCGACCTGGCCGGCTGGGTCCGCGGACTCGAGGAGCCGTCGGTGGCGCCGCTGCTCGCCAAGCTCCAGCACACCCTGGACTCGTTCGTGGAGATCGGCCTCGGCTATCTCTCACTCGACCGGGCCTCGGGCACGCTCTCCGGGGGCGAGGCCCAGCGCACCAAGATGATCCGGCACCTCGGCTCCTCGCTCACCGATGTCACCTACGTCTTCGACGAGCCCACCATCGGTCTGCACCCGCACGACATCCAGCGGATGAACAACCTGCTGCTGCGGCTGCGGGACAAGGGCAACACGGTGCTCGTGGTGGAGCACAAGCCGGAGACGATCGCCATCGCCGACCATGTCGTGGACCTCGGCCCCGGCGCCGGCACGGCGGGCGGCACCGTGTGCTTCGAGGGCACCGTCGAGGGGCTGCGGGCGAGCGACGGCGTGACCGGCCGCCATCTCGACGACCGGGCCACGCTCAAGGAGACGGTCCGCAAGGCCACCGGGCAGCTGGAGATCCGCGGCGCGAGCGCCAACAACCTGCGGGACGTCGACGTCGACATCCCGCTGGGGGTGCTCTGCGTCGTCACCGGCGTCGCGGGCTCCGGCAAGAGCTCGCTCGTCCACGGCTCCATCCCGGCCCCGGAGGGTGTGGTCTCGGTGGACCAGACCCCGATCCGCGGCTCGCGCCGGAGCAACCCGGCCACGTACACCGGGCTGCTGGATCCGATCCGCAAGGCGTTCGCGAAGGCCAACGGCGTCAAGCCGGCGCTGTTCAGCGCCAACTCCGAGGGCGCCTGCCCCACCTGCAACGGCGCCGGTGTCATCTACACCGACCTGGCGATCATGCAGAGCGTGGCCACCCCCTGCGAGGACTGCGAGGGCAGGCGGTTCAGCGCCTCGGTGCTGGAGTACCACCTCGGCGGCCGTGACATCAGCGAGGTGCTGGCGATGCCGGTGACCGAGGCCGAGGAGTTCTTCGGCAGCGGCGAGGCGCGCACCCCGGCGGCCCACAAGATCCTTCAGCGGATGACGGACGTCGGACTCGGCTACCTCACCCTGGGCCAGCCGCTCACCACGCTGTCCGGTGGCGAGCGGCAGCGGCTCAAGCTGGCGGTCCACATGGCCGACAAGGGCGGGGTCTACGTCCTCGACGAGCCGACCACCGGGCTGCACCTCGCCGATGTCGAACAGCTGCTCGCTCTTCTGGACCGGCTCGTGGACTCCGGCAAGTCGGTCATCGTCATCGAGCACCACCAGGCCGTCATGGCGCACGCCGACTGGATCGTCGACCTCGGCCCCGGCGCCGGTCACGACGGTGGCCGGGTCGTCTTCGAGGGCACCCCGGCCGACCTCGTGGCCGCCCGGTCCACCCTCACCGGTGAGCACCTCGCGGCGTACGTCGGCGGCTGACCGGGACCCTCGCGGCTGACCGGGACCCTCACGGGAAGCGCCGCCGGACGGCGGCTCAGCGGCGCACCCGTGGCATCCCCAGCCCGATCCAGGAGATGATCTCCCGCTGGACCTCGTTGTTGCCGCCGCCGAAGGTGAAGACGACGCTGCTGCGGTAGCCGCGCTCCAGCTCGCCGTGGAGGACCTCGCCCGCCGAGCCCTCCTTGAGCGGGCCGGCGGCGCCGACGATCTCCATCAGCCAGGCGTAGGCGTCGCGGCGCGCCTCGGAGCCGTACACCTTGACGGCGGAGGCGTCCTGCGGGGTGAGGGCCTCCCGCTCGAGGGCCTCCACCATCTGCCAGTTGAGCAGCTTCATGGCGTCCAGCCGGGCGTGGGTGCGGGCCAGCCGGCCGCGCACCCAGCCCAGGTCGATCACCCGGCGGCCGTCGGGGAGCTTGGTGTCGGCGGCCCACTGGCGGACGCCGCGCAGGGCGCGGATGGCCATGGTGCCGTGGGCGGCGAGGGTGACCCGCTCGTAGTTGAGCTGGGTGGTGATCATGCGCCAGCCCTCGTTCTCGGCGCCGACGCGGCGGGTGGCCGGGACACGGATGTTCTCGTAGTAGCTGGCGGTGGTGTCGTGCGAGGCGAGGGTCTTGATGAGGGTGGCGGAGTAGCCGGGGTCGTCGGTCGGGACCAGCAGGATGCTGATGCCCTTGTGGGGTTTGGCGTCGGGGTCGGTGCGGACCGCGAGCCACACCCAGTCGGCGGTGTCGCCGTTGGTGGTCCAGGTCTTCTGGCCGTTGACGATGTAATCGTCGCCGTCGCGCACCGCGCGGGTCTTGAGGGAGGCGAGGTCGGTACCGGCGTCGGGCTCGCTGTAGCCGATCGCGAAGTCGATCTCGCCGGAGAGGACCTTGGGCAGGAAGTACGCCTTCTGCTCCTCGGTGCCGAACCGCATGATGGTGGGCCCGACGGTGTTGAGCGCCATCAGCGGCAGCGGCACCCCGGCCTGGGCCGCCTCGTCGAAGAAGATGAACTGCTCGACCGGGCCGAGCCCGCGCCCGCCGTACTCCTCGGGCCAGCCCACCCCCAGCCAGCCGTCGGTGCCGAGCCGGCGGATGGTCTCGCGGTAGAACCGCTTCTGCCCGGTGGAGTCGGCGTAGCGTGCATAGGCGTCATCGGGGACCAGTTCGGCGAAGTACGCGCGCAGTTCATCGCGCAACCGCCGCTGATCAGGGGTGTATTCGAGGTCCACGGCCCCTCCTGGAGTCTCGCGTGCGCCATGACGGCCGGCTGGGAGCGTCCTGGGATCGAGGGGCACGGTAGAACGTGTTCCAACAATACGGAAGGGCCGTGGACCGGGCCGGTCGGACCGGTCCACGGCCTCAGGTCTCAGCCCTCCACCCGGGGCGGGGTGTCGTCGCCGCCCGGCCGTACGGCCCGTACCGGCCGGCCCGGGCGCCAGGTGCGCAGCACCATCCGCCCGTCCTCCAGGGCGGTGTGCACCACCTCGGTCACCTCGGCCCGGAAGAGGTGGAAGGGCTCGGGCGGGTGGACCTCCTCGGCGAAACGGGCGAGCGTCCCGGGGTCGGTCACCTCGACCGCCCGGCCGCTCACCCGGACGTCGCCCTCGGTCAGGTCCTCACCGGGGCCGGGGTTGGCCTGCACCGAGAACCGGGGGTCACGGCGCAGGTCCAGCGCCTTGCGCGACTCCGGCATCATGCCCAGCCACAACTCGCCGGAGAGGAAGTTCACTTCGAGCGGGGTCACGCGCGGGGAGCCGTCCTGGCGCAGGGTGGCCAGCACATGGTGGCGGTAGCGCCGGAAGCGGTCCTGGGCGTAGTCGGCGAAGGCGGGCTCGGCCGCCGCGAATCCGGCCCAGCTGGTGGTCGGGTAGGACATCGTCATGGCGCCCATGCTCGGACCGTTTCCGGACGTCTCCTGTCGGGATTTCCGGGCTTCCCACTCCCGCGCCTGGTCCGGGGGCAGATACGCGTTCCACTCGGTGCCCGGCAGCGGATAGGCGACCCAGGTGCGGGCGTAGGCCGGTGGCCGGGCCCGGCCGCGCCGCAGCAGCAGCGCGGTCGGCTCCCGGGCGGCGCGGCGCAGCAGCGAGGGCAGGGTGATGGACCGGTTGTTCCCGCTGGTCTGGGCGGAGGAGCAGCCCGCGTGGTACGCGACGGGCAGGGCGCGGTCGCCGGTCACCAGGCAGGGCGGCCGCAGCCCGAGCCCCTGGAGCCCCTTCGCGGCGGTGCGATAGCGGCCGGTGGTGGCGTCGGACTGCCTGACGGTGTGGTTGAGGATGACGAACTGGCTCGCCAGATGGAGCGTGATGATCACCCCGAGGGCGACCGCCAGGTGCTGCGGCGACCGCGCGGCCCGCACGGAGCGGAACACCAGCCCGGCGATCGGCAGCGCGAGCAGCGCGTACGAGGGCATCAGGAAGCGCGGTGCGGAGTAGCCGATGAGCAGCAGATACGGCAGGGCGAGGGTGGCCGCGCAGGCGATGGGCAGCACGGTGAGCGGTACGGCGGGGGGCCGGACGGCCGGGCGGCCGAGACCCACCCGCACCCGGCGCGACTCCTGCCGGTCGCGCAGGGCGGTGTGCACCGCGAGGAGGGTCAGCACGGGAAGCGCCAGCCACCACACGGTCAGCTCCGGGTGGCGCAGCGGCACCTCGCAGGGGCGGCACAGCTGGGGTCCGTTGAGGCTGCGCAGCGCGGCGCCGACGCTGAAGTGGAGGCCCATGCCGCCCTCGACGTCACTGGAGACGTTCAGCCGCTCCCCGATGCCGCCGAAGCGGTCGTACGCCTCCCCGATCCACTGGGCGGCGCCGAGCAGCGCTCCGCCGATCAGCGGAAGCAGGGCGGGTCGCCAGGTGCGCACCCCGATCGCGCCGATCAGCAGCGGCAGGGCGAGCCATCCCCCGTCGGGGGTGCGCACCAGGGTGACGCCCGCGAGGACGGCGGCCAGCCACCAGCGGGCGTTCGGTTCGTCCGGGACCCGGAGGAACCAGCCGACGGCGGCGACGGCGCCGATCGCCACCCAGAGGTTGGGCATCACCGCCGGCCCGCTGATCTGGGTGATCCACAGCCCGGAGAACAGCAGCGCGGCCAGGGCCACCTGGGGCGCGGGCAGCAGCCGGGTCCAGACCCGGAAGGCGCCGTAGAGCGCGCCCGCGGACAGCAGCATCAGCAGGATCCGCAGCGCCGGAATGGAGTCGGTGGCGGAGACGAGGGGCGCGACCAGGAGACTGACGCCGCGCGAGCGGGGTGCGCTGAAGTACGCGGGCGGGGTGCGCGGATCGACCTGGGAGACATACACGGACTCGTCCCAGCCCAGCGCGTGGCCGGTGTGCGGGATCACCATGGTGAGCTGGACCACGGCGTATCCGATGGCGACCAGGCCGAGCCAGGGGGCCGGACGACGGTACCGCTGCGGCGGGCGGGGCTGGGGGCGCGGGGGCAGGACGGCGGCCGCCGGTGCGGCAGTATTCTCCATGCGCGCACCATATGATGACTATGTACCTTTTTCGTCCTATTGGGCCGTTCGGCTCAGTGTCCAAGGGGTGCCAGGGACGCGGCGGATCCGTACGCTGTTGCAGCGGTGCACACCCCCATCCGGCGGAGGACGGACACACCTATGAAAATGCTCATCAACGTCCCCGAGACCGTGGTCCCCGACGCGCTGCGCGGACTGGCCGCCTGCCACCCCGAGCTGATCGTCGACGTCGACAACCGGGTGATCGTCCGGCGGGACGCGCCGGTCGAGGACAAGGTGGGACTGGTCTCCGGCGGCGGCTCGGGGCACGAACCGCTGCACGGCGGTTTCGTGGGTCCCGGCATGCTCGACGCCGCCTGCCCCGGCGAGGTGTTCACCTCCCCCGTGCCGGATCAGATGGTGCGCGCGGCGGCCGCGGTGGACAGCGGCAAGGGCGTGCTGTTCATCGTCAAGAACTACACGGGTGACGTACTCAACTTCGACATGGCCGCCGAGCTCGCCGAGGACGAGGGCATCCAGGTCGCCAAGGTCCTGGTCAACGACGACGCGGCGGTCACCGACAGCCTCTACACGGCGGGCCGGCGCGGCACCGGCGCCACCCTGTTCGTGGAGAAGATCGCGGGCGCGGCGGCCGACGAGGGCGCGCCGCTGGAGCGGGTGGAGTCGATCGCCCGGCGGGTGAACGAGCTCTCGCGGAGCTTCGGCGTCGCGCTCAGCGCCTGCTCCACCCCGGCCAAGGGCGGCCCCACCTTCGATCTGCCCGCCGGGGAGCTGGAGTTGGGCGTGGGCATCCACGGCGAGCCGGGGCGTGAGCGGCGGGCGATGATGACCTCCCGCGAGATCGCCGACTACGCGGTGGAGGTGGTGGTCGAGGACCTGCGCCCGGACAGCCCGGTGCTGCTGCTCGTCAACGGCATGGGGGCGACCCCGCAGCTGGAGCTGTACGGCTTCGCCGCCGAGGTGCACCGGGCGCTCGGCGAGCGCCGGGTGGCGGTGGCGCGTACGCTCGTCGGCAACTACGTCACATCACTCGACATGGCGGGCGCCTCGATCACGCTGTGCCAGGTCGACGAGGACCTCCTGCGGCTGTGGGACGCGCCCGTGCGGACCGCCGGGCTGCGCTGGGGCGCCTGAGGCCGGCCGGCCCCCGATACGTACGCTGTCGCCGTTGGCTACACCCCGAGGAGGCGTCTGTGTCCAGCAGTGAACCCGCCGTCGACGACGTGCTCGACACCCCTTTCTTCCTCCGATGGCTCACCGCCGCGGCCACGTCCGTGGGCCGTGAGGCGGCCCGTCTCACCGACCTGGACTCCGCGATCGGCGACGCCGACCACGGCACCAATATGCAGCGCGGCTTCGCCGCCGTGACCGAGGCGCTGGAGAAGGAGCCCCCGGGCTCCCCCGGGGCCGCCCTCATCCTGGCCGGGCGCCAGCTGATCTCCAAGGTGGGCGGCGCCTCAGGACCGCTGTACGGGACGCTGCTGCGGCGCGCCGGCAAGGCGCTCGGCGACGCCGAGCAGATCACCCCGCAGCAGCTGGCGGACGCGCTGCGGGCCGGGGTGGACGCGGTGGCGCAGCTCGGCGGCGCCGCGGCCGGCGACAAGACGATGCTGGACGCGCTGCTCCCCGCCGTCGAGGCGCTGGGCGGGGGCACCGGGTCGTTCGCGGCCGCGGGCGAGGCCGCCGAGAAGGGGGCGCTGGCCACCGTGCCGATGCTGGCCCGCAAGGGCAGGGCCAGCTATCTGGGTGAGCGCAGCGTGGGCCACCAGGACCCGGGCGCCACCTCGTCGGCGCTGATCGTCGGCGCACTGGCGGAGGCGGCCCGATGACCGACGAGAGCGGGAAGGTCGGCATAGTCCTGGTGTCGCACAGCGCGGCGGTGGCGGACTCCGTCGCCGAGCTGGCGAAGGCGCTGTCCGGCGGCGGCACGGCACCGGTCCGCGCCGCGGGCGGCACCGCGGACGGCGGCTTCGGCACCAGCCCGGAGCTGATAGCGGAGGCGGCCCAGGCGGTCGACCGGGGCGCCGGAGTGGCGGTCCTGGTGGACCTGGGCAGCGCGGTCCTGTCCGTCAAGGCGCTGCTGGCCGAGGGCGACGAACTGCCCGACGGCACCCGATTGGTGGACGCGCCGCTCGTGGAGGGCGCGGTCGCGGCGCTCGTCACCGCCTCCACCGGGGCGGATGTGGAGGCGGTGCTCCAGGCGGCCTCGGAGGCGTACGACTACCGCAAGGTCTGATACCGCCGCACGCTATGGGACGGGGCCCCGCCGGTGACGGCGGGGCCCCCTTCCGTCCGGGTCCCCTTCCGCCCGGTTCCTGTTCAGCCTGGTTCCTGTTCAGCCTGGTTCCTGTTCAGCCTTCAACGAACACTCCGGGCCCATATTGCGCCGCCGCTTATTCCCCTGATACTCCGCGCGTACGGGGCGAGTTGCCCGGTTTCGGACCGCTCGGGGCACGGCGACAGCACCCCGCCCCCTTCGGCCGTCAAGTGATAGGCGCGATACCAGAACGGGCTTCCGAATCCGTCGATCTTGCGTCTAGACTGCTCATGTCCGAGTGGGGGGACCGGCGGCACTCAGGGGGAATAAATGGGCGTAAATGAGTGTGCCCGCGCGCACCTGGCATCCATCGAACCGATGATGTCCACGCGGGTGTCGCACCGGCCGTGGCCCCTTTGCGGCCCGGCCCGGATTCCACGCGCGGAAATGACTACTCCGCGCCGACCGCACGATTCCCTGACCGTCTGATCTTCGCGCCTGTCACGGGCGTTCGACATATCGACCATGGGCGGCGGTCGTGTCTCGCGCCTGCCTTCATGGTGCCGTACAGGGCACGGACGGCAATCCATCTTTTTCCATACAAAGCAAGGGTTTCCGCGTGCCTGTTTTCTTCTCCTTAATCAACGGATTTCGACATTTCGACGTGGAGGAGTCAGTCGCATGACCACACCCACGCTCAGCCCCGGCCGCTTGGATGCGGATACCGTCCGTGAGTCGGTGGACGTCGTACTCGAAGATTTCCTGACGGCCAAGGCCCACACCACCCCGCAACACCATCTGCCGTATCTCTCCGGGCTGCTCAAGGATTTCCTGTCCGGCGGAAAACGCATACGACCGCTGTTGTGTGTCACCGGCTGGCAGGCCGTCGGCGGTGGCGAGGACACCGCCCCGGTGTTCCGGGTGGCCGCCTGCCTGGAGATGTTCCATGCGTTCGCGCTGATCCACGACGACGTCATGGACGACAGCGACACCCGTCGCGGCCGGCCGACCATCCATCGCACCCTGGCCGCGCTGTGTGCCACCGACCGCAGGCCCGAGCAGATCGAGCGGTTCGGGGTCAGCGGGGCGGTGCTGCTCGGCGACCTCGCCCTCACCTGGTCGGACGAGCTCCTGCACGCCGCCGGTCTGACGCCCGTCCAGTTCGACGCCGTGCTGCCGCTGCTGTCGGAGATGCGCACCGAGGTGATGCTGGGCCAGTACCTCGATCTGCAGGCCACCGGGGAGCTGACGGACGACGTCGAGGCCACCCTCACGGTCAACCGGTACAAGACCGCCAAGTACACCATCGAGCGTCCGCTGCACGTCGGAGCCGCCATCGCGGGCGCCGGCCCGGAGGCCATGGAGGCGTTCACCGCCTACGCCCTGCCGCTCGGCGAGGCGTTCCAGCTCCGCGACGATCTGCTGGGCGTGTACGGCGATCCGGAGTCCACCGGCAAGTCCCAGCTGGACGATCTGCGGGCCGGGAAGAACACCACCCTGATCGCGCTCGCCCTGCGCGGCTCGGACAGCGCCCAGGCGGCGCGGCTGCGCAGCCTCATCGGCAATCCGCTGCTTGACGAGCGGGACGCCGCGACCATTCAGGAGATCTTCGCCGCCACCACCGCCCGGGATGCCGTCGAGCAGATGATCGACGACCGCCGGGCACAGGCCCTGCGGGCCCTCGACGACGCCCCATTCACCGCGGACGCGGTCAACGCGCTGAAGCAGATCGCCCGCATGGCCACTGTGAGGAACTCATGACGACAGGACTTTCCACGGCCGGGGCCCAGGACATCAGCCGGAACAGCGTCCGCCCGTACCTGGAGGAGTGCACCCGCCGCTTCCAGGAGATGTTCGACCGCCATGTCGTCACCCGGCCCACCAAGGTCGAATTGACCGACGCCGAACTGCGCGAGGTCATCGACGACTGCAACGCGGCGGTGGCCCCGCTCGGCAAATCGGTTTCCGATGAGCGCTGGATCTCCTATGTGGGGGTGGTGCTGTGGTCCCAGAGCCCCCGTCATATCAAGGACATGGAGGCGTTCAAGGCCGTCTGCGTCCTGAACTGCGTGACCTTCGTGTGGGACGACATGGATCCCGCACTCCACGACTTCGGCCTCTTCCTGCCCCAGCTGCGCAAGATCTGCGAGAAGTACTACGGCCCCGAGGACGCGGAGGTCGCGTACGAGGCGGCACGCGCCTTCGTCACCAGTGACCATATGTTCCGCGACTCGCCCATCAAGGCGGCGCTGTGCACCACGTCCCCGGAGCAGTATTTCCGTTTCCGGGTCACCGACATCGGCGTCGACTTCTGGATGAAGATGTCGTATCCGATCTACCGGCATCCGGAGTTCACCGAACACGCCAAGACGAGCCTGGCCGCTCGCATGACCACCCGCGGACTCACCATCGTCAACGACTTCTACTCCTATGACCGCGAGGTCTCCCTGGGCCAGATCACCAACTGTTTCCGGCTCTGCGATGTGAGCGATGAGACGGCGTTCAAGGAGTTCTTCCAGGCCCGGCTCGATGACATGATCGAGGACATCGAGTGCATCAAGGCGTTCGACCAGCTGACGCAGGACGTCTTCCTCGATCTGATCTACGGCAACTTCGTCTGGACCACCAGCAACAAGCGCTACAAGACGGCCGTCAACGACGTCAACTCTCGCATCCAGTGAGGGAACGGGGACCCGTGACTCCCGCGAAGAGCTCCGCACCGCCGGAGCGCCCCTGGACCACCGGCACCGCGCCCGGCTCGGTGCCGCTGCTGGGGCACACCCTGGCGCTCTGGCGCCGTCCGCTCCAGTTCCTGGCCTCCCTGCCCGCCCACGGCGATCTGGTGGAGGTCAGACTGGGGCCCAGCCGCGCCTATCTGGCCTGCCATCCCGAGCTGGTCCGTCAGGTGCTGCTCAATCCCCGGGTGTTCGACAAGGGCGGGGTCTTCGACAAGGCGCGGCAGCTGCTCGGGAACAGCCTCTCGGTCTCCCGGGGCGAGGACCACCGCTACCAGCGGCGGATGATCCAGCCCGCGTTCCACACCCCGAAGATCGCCGCCTACACCGCCGCGGTCGCCGATGACACCCGCGCCGCGATCGGCTCCTGGGAGCCGGGGCGCACCCTGGACATCAGCGACACCATGCACGCCCTGCTGATGCGGGTGGCGGCGCGGACGCTGTTCTCCACCGGGATCGACGAGGCGACGATCGACGAGGCGCGCCACTGTCTGCGCATCGTCTCGGACGGCATCTACAAGCGCACGATGGCGCCTTTGGGGATCATGGAGAAGCTCCCCACCCCGGGCAACCGGCGCTATGACCGGGCCAATGCCCGGCTGCGGCAGATCGTGGACGAGATGATCCGCGAGCGCCGGCGCTCCGGCGCCGACCACGGCGATCTGCTCTCCACGCTGCTGCGCGCCGAACACCCCGAGACCGGTAAGGGCCTCGACGACGGCGAGGTCCTCGACCAGGTGGTCACCTTCCTGGTGGCCGGGAGCGAGACCACCGCCTCGACCCTCGCCTTCGTCTTCCATCTCCTGGGCGCCCACCCGGAGGTGGAGAAGCGGGTGCACGCCGAGATCGACGAGGTCCTGGAGGGCCGCAGTCCCACCTTCGAGGACCTGCCGTCCCTGGAGTACACCCGCGGGGTCATCACCGAGTCGCTGCGGCTGTATCCGCCGTCCTGGATGGCGATGCGGGTCACGGCGGCCGAGACCGAGCTCGGCGGCCGGACCGTCCCGGCGGGCACGATGATCCTCTACAGCGCCCAGGCGCTGCACCACAACCCCGAACTGTTCCCGGACCCGGAGCGGTTCGACCCCGAGCGCTGGCTCGGCGACCGCGCCAAGGAGGTGGAGCGCGGGGCGCTGCTCCCGTTCGGCGCGGGCAGCCACAAGTGCATCGGGGACGTCCTGGCGCTGACCGAGACCGCGCTCATCGTGGCGACGATCGCGAGCCGGTGGCGTCTCCGCCCGGTGCCCGGGACGACGTTGCGCCCCGAGCCGAAGGCGACGCTCGAACCCGGCCCGCTGCCCATGGTGTGCGAGCCGCGCTGACGGCGTCCGGTCCGGGGTCCGCCCCGGACCGGACGCCCCGCACCTTCCGTACCCCACCTCGCGAGTGAAGGACAGCTTCCGCATGAGGACCGCGCAGCAACCGGCGACGCGCCACTGGCGGCACGCCGTCGCCCCCGGCGGGCTTCCGCTGGTCGGCCATGCTCTGCTCATGGCCCGCAAACCGCTTCAGTTCCTGGCCTCCCTGCCCGCCCACGGCGATCTGGTCGAGCTCCGGCTGGGGCCCCGGCCCGTCTATCTGCCCTGTCATCCGGAGCTGATCCAGCAGGTGCTGGTGAACGCGCGGGTCTACGACACCGGCGGGCCGGTCAAGGAGAAGGCCAAGCCCATCCTGGGCAACGGTCTGATCACCTCCGACTGGGCGGACCACCGGCGGCAGCGCCGGCTGGTGCAGCCGGCGTTCCACACCGCCCGGATCGCCAAGTACGCCGAGGTGATGGAGCGGGAGTGCGAAGCCGAGTCGACGGCGTGGACGGCGCGCCGGCCCATCGACGTCAGTCACGAGATGCTCGCGCTCACCGCGCGGGTGACCGCCCGTGCGCTCTTCTCGACCGATATGGCGCCGCATGCCGTGGCCGAGATCCAGCACTGTCTGCCCATCGTCGTGGAGGGCGCCTACCGGCAGGCGATCGACCCCACCGGGCTGCTGGCCAAGCTCCCGCTCGCGGCGAACCGGCGCTTCGACGACGCGCTCGCCCGGCTCAACCAGCTCATCGACCGCATGATCGACGACTACAAGGCGTCGGACGACGGCGACCGCGGCGATGTGCTGTCCGCGCTCTTCGCGGCACAGGACGACGAGACCGGCGGCACGATGTCGGACCAGGAGATCCACGACCAGGTCATGACCCTGCTGCTGGCCGGGATCGAGACCACCGCCTCCGCGCTGACCTGGGCCTGGTTCCTGCTCGGCCGCAATCCCCTGGCCGAGGCCGCGCTGCACGCCGAGGTCGACGAGGTGCTGGGCGGGCGCGCCCCGCGCTACGCCGACGTCCCCCGGCTCGCGTACACCCAGCGGGTGTTCAGCGAGGCGCTGCGGCTCTTCCCGCCCGCGTGGCTGTTCACCCGGACCACCACCGAGACCACCGAGCTCGGCGGGCGGCGGCTGCCCCCGGCGTCGGACGTGCTGATCAGCCCGTATGTGCTGCACCGCGATCCGGCCCTCTTCCCCCGCCCGGACTCCTTCGACCCGGACCGCTGGCTCCCCGAGCGGGCCAAGGAGGTGACGCGCGGCTCGTATCTGCCGTTCGGCGGTGGCAGCCGGAAGTGCATCGGCGACGTCTTCGGCATGACGGAGGCGACGCTCGCCCTGGCCGCGATCGCGGGCCGCTGGCGGATGCGCCCGATTCCGGGGACGAAGATCCGGCCCAGGCCGCAGATGAGCCTCACGGCCGGTCCGCTGCGGATGATTCCGGAACCACGCTGAACGCCGGGCCCCACAGACCCGGCGGACCGCGGTGGGTGGCCACCGCGGTCCGCCGAGCCGGGCCGGCCGGGGTGGTTCGTCGCGTGCTCCTGGCCGGGACGGTTCGTCGCGTGCTCCTGCCCGGGGCCGTTCGCCGAGTGTTCCCGGCCGGGACAGTTCGTCGCGTGCTCCTGGCCGGGGGCTCAGGCGTCCGGAGCCGGGGTGAAACGTATCGGCAGCCGTCGCAGCCCGCGCAGCATCAGGCTGGGCCGCCAGGCGAGCTCGGCCGGATCGGCGTCCAGGGCGAGATCGGGGCAGCGCTCCAGCAGGGCCCGGAAGGCGATGGCCCCTTCGAGCCGGGCCAGCGGGGCGCCCAGGCAGTGGTGGACGCCATGTCCGAAGGCGAGATGGCCGCGCGGTGCGCGCCGGATGTCGAACCGGTCCGGCTCGGCGAAGCGCCGGGGGTCGCGCGACCCCGCGGCCAGGACGACCCCCACCGGCTCCCCGGCCGGAATGGTCGTGCCCGCGATCTCCACCGGCTCCCTGGTGAAGCGGAACGCGGCGCTCTCCACCGGGCCGTCGTAGCGCAGCATCTCCTCGATCGCGCCGTCCAGCAGCGACCAGTCGGCGCGCAGCGCGGCCAGCTGCTCGGGGTGGCGGAGCAGGGCGAGGATGCCGCTGGAGATCAGGTTGGCGGAGGTCTCGTAGCCCGCGACGAGCAGCACGAACGTCATGCCGAGCATCTCCTCGTCGGAGAGCGCGTCGCCGTCCCCGTCCATGGTGCGGACCAGGGCGCTGAGCAGATCCTCGCCGTGGCCGCGGCGCTTGGCCTCGATGAGCTCCGCGAAGTAGCCCGTCAGGGCCTGGGCGGCGGCACCGGCGGCCTCCGGGCGGGTCAGGTCGGTGCTCTCGAGGTACCAGTCGTGGAACGCCTTGCGGTCCGTCTCCGGCACGCCCAGCAGCTCGCAGATGACGGCCAGGGGCAGCGGCAGCGCGTAGTCCTCGACGAGATCGGCCCGGCCCAGCGGGGCCATCGCGTCCAGCAGTTCGTCCGCGATCTGCCGGACGCGGGGACGCAGGGCCTCGATCCGGGCCGGGGTGAAGGCGCGGGCCACCAGCCCCCGCAGCCGGGTGTGGTGCGGCGGGTCGGTCTGCACCATGTTCCGCCCGATGGCATTGCCGCCGTCGTCCTGCCACGCGGCCGAGTGACGGACGTCATTGCTCAGCCGGGGATCGGTCAGCGCGGCGCGGGCCTCCTCGTGGCCGACGACGAGCCAGAACTCACCGGAGGCGTCGGTGCGCACCCGGTGGACCGGGCCCCGCTCCCGCAGACGTGCGTAGACCGGATACGGGTTGGCGACGAAATCCGCGCCGAGCGCGGACAGATCCTGGGGCATGCGATCCCCTCAGTCGGTTGGCGGCTTCCCCCGAAGCCAGAACCGGGGATCATTCCCCGCTCTGGCGATGATCTTAACACCTAACCGGAGAGATTCCCCCGGTTAGTGTTAGGGTTCGGGCCATGGGCAGCCGTGTGGAGAAAGAGACACCGTTGCGCCGAGACGCACGGCGCAACCGCGAGATGCTGATAGCTGCCGCCCGGGAGATCTACACGGATCAGGGTGTGGACGCCCCGCTCGACGACATCGCCCGTCGGGCCGGAGTCGGCAGCGCCACCCTCTACCGGCGCTTCGCCGGCCGGGCGGAACTCATCGAGGCGGTATTCGGCGATTCCCTTCGGGACATTCTGCGGGCCGCCGAGGAGGCCCGCTCCGCGACCGACGCCTGGGCCGGGCTCACAGCCTACCTGGAGCGCATCTTCGGGCTGCTCGCCGCCGACCGGGGCACCAACGACCTGATGACCACCGGCATCCAGGGCGTCCCCTCGCTCGACGCACTCCGTAAGGAGAACCACAAGACGCTCGAGGACCTTCTGAGCCGCGCCCAGGAGCAGGGCAAGGTCCGGGCGGACGCCACCGCGGAGGACCTCCAGTTCATGCTGGCCGCGCTCGGCCGCGCGGTCCCCGGCTCGACCGTGGCCGCGCCACTGGCCTGGCGCCGCTATCTGGCCCTCCTGCTCGACGGGCTGCGCCCCGAGGGGTCCCATCCGCTCCCGGCCCCCTCGCTCACCCCTGACGAGCTCAACGCCGCCATGCTCCAGCTCGGCAAGGTACGGCGGCCGCGCACGGGACGCCCCGACTAGAGGGTCTCCGGGGCGGGCCGGCACAGAACGTTCGAGGAAGGGCGTGTCACCACAGGGGCCGGGTGAAGTATGTCGCCCGCCTACATATCCGAGCTGAACTGCGCATTTCTACGGTGTGGCAACACAAAACCGTCCCCGCACCTCGCTCGGAAGTGGTGACCCATGCCTACCCCGGATTCTCCGGCCTCCGCTCCCCCGACCCCGCCCGGCTCACTGCGCCGTATCGTCGCCGCGAGCCTGATCGGCACCACCATCGAGTGGTACGACTTCTTCCTCTACGGCTCGGCCGCCGCGCTCGTCTTCAACAAGCTCTTCTTCCCGGACTCCGACCCGCTCGTCGGCACGCTGCTGTCGTTCCTGACCTACGCGGTCGGCTTCGCCGCCCGGCCGGTCGGCGCCCTGGTCTTCGGCCACTACGGCGACCGGCTCGGCCGTAAGAAGCTGCTGATCCTGAGTCTGCTGATGATGGGCGGCGCGACCTGCGCCATCGGACTGCTGCCCACCCATGCCACGGTCGGCTCGGCGGCGCCCGTACTGCTCACCGCGCTGCGTCTGCTCCAGGGGTTCGCGCTGGGCGGCGAGTGGGGCGGGGCGGTGCTGCTGGTGTCGGAGCACGGGGACGCGCGGCGGCGCGGGTTCTGGGCGTCCTGGCCGCAGACCGGCGCCCCGGCGGGGCAGCTGCTGGCCACCGGAGTGCTCTCCGCGCTGACGGCCACGCTCTCCGACGACGCCTTCGAGTCATGGGGATGGCGGGTGCCGTTCCTGCTCTCGGGGGTGCTGGTGCTGGTCGGCTTGTGGATTCGTCTCTCTGTCGATGAATCGCCGGTCTTCAAGGCGGCGCTGGCCCGGGCCGAGGCCCGTAAGGCGGCCGCGGGCGGGGACGAGGACGCCGCCGAGAAGATGCCGCTGGTGGCGGTCCTGCGCGACCACTGGCGGGATGTGCTGATCGCCATGGGCGCGCGGATGGCCGAGAACATCAGCTACTACGTCATCACCGCCTTCGTCCTCGTCTACGCGACCTCCGACCATGTGGGCCTCGGCAAGCAGACCGCGCTCAACGCCGTACTGATCGCCTCGGCCGTGCACTTCGCGGTCATCCCGGCATGGGGCGCACTGTCGGACCGGATCGGGCGCCGCCCGGTGTATCTCCTGGGCGCGGCGGGCGTGGGCGCGTGGGCCTTCCCGTTCTTCCTCCTCATCGACACCAAGGGCTTCCCGGCCCTGGTGCTCGCCGTGACGGTCGGGCTGATCTTCCACGGAGCGATGTACGCGCCCCAGGCGGCCTTCTTCTCCGAGATGTTCGCGACCCGGATGCGGTACTCGGGGGCGTCGATCGGCGCGCAGTTCTCGTCCGTCGCGGCCGGTGCGCCCGCACCGCTCATCGCCACCGCGCTGCTGGCCGACTACAACAGCGCCACGCCGATCGCCCTCTATGTGATCGCGGCGGCCCTGCTCACCCTGGTGGCCGTGGGCGTCGCCAAGGAGACCCGGGACCGCGATCTGGCCGCCGTCGAACCGACCTCGGCTCCCTCCTCGGGGTCGGCGACGGAGGCGGAGGCGGAGGCGGCGAAGCGCACGGCCCGTTCGGCCTCGCCCCGGTAGCCCACGAGGCTCGGTAGCCCACGGCCGAGGCTCAGTGGCCCACGGCCGAGGCTCAGTGGCCGATGGCCGAGGTCAGGCGGTGCAGCCGCAGGGCGAGCTGGATCTCCAGGGAGCGGGCGGGCGACTGCCAGTCGGGGCCGAGCAGCCGTCCGACCCGCTCCAGCCGCTGTGCCACCGTGTTGACGTGCACGTGGAGGGCGTCCTTGGTACGGGCCGGGCTCATCCCGCCGGCGAAGTACGCGTCGAGCGTGCGGATCAGTTCGGTGCCGCGCCGCTCGTCGTAGTCGATGACGGCACCCACCGTGCGGGCCACGAAGTCCTGGACGCCGGTGCCGTCCGGGGCGCCCTCGCGGGTCCCGGCCAGCAGCAGACCGAGGAAGCCGAAGTCCTCGGCGGCGGCGCCCTGTCCGGCCCGGCCCAGCACCCGCAGGGCGGCCAGACAGCGCCGGGCCTCGGCGTAGCCCGCGGCGACCTCCCCGGGCCGCGCGGCGGGCGCGGGAACGGGTGCTGAGGCGCCCACGGTGACCGCGGCGTGCGCGGCGGTGCCCAGCTGCCGGGCGGTGCGGCGGGCGAGGGCGTCGGCGGTGTCACCTTCGGCGAGCGGCAGCAGCAGGACGGTGCCGCCGTCGCGGGCGACGGCCAGACCGTGCCGGGTGGCCGCCAGATGGGACGCGGCGGACCACAGCCGCCGACGGCCCGCGGCATCCTCGGCGGGCGCGCCACCGGACGTGCTGGACGTGTTTCCGGGCCCGCCTCCGTGGGTGGTGCCGTGGCCGTGTGTGGTGCCGTGCGTGGTGCCGTGTGCGTTGCCGGGCCCGGTGGTGGCTGTGCCCATGCCCGGGGCCTCGGTGCCCGCCGCGAGCACCACATGGGGCGTGTCCAGGTCCGCCTGGAGCCGCGCGGCGCGCTCCCGCAGCAGCCGGGGCTCCCGGTCGGGGGCGTCGAGGAGGTCGTCCAGGAGCTCACCGCGCACCCGCTGTTCGGCCTCGCCCGCCGAGCGGCGGGCGAGCTGAAGCAGCGAGGTGACCATCGCGGCGCGCTCCAGGGTGCGCTGGTCCACGGGGTCGAGCCGGGGGTGGCCGCGCAGCACGAGCGCGCCGAGCAGTTCGCCGCCCGCCGAGACCGCGGCGACCCAGTCCTCCTCGCCGTCGCGCACCGCGTGGCCGTCGGCCCGGGACCGGTCGACGGCCGCCGCGGGCGCCTCGTCGGCCTCGAGGAACTCCACGGAGCCGCTCAGCACCTCGGCCACGGCGTCGGCCACGTCGTGCACCCCGCCGCCGCGCAGCACCAGCTCGGTGAGCCGGTCGTGGACGTCGGAGGCGCGCTCGATGACCCGGCTGCGATCCCGGATGATCTCGTTGGCGGCCTCCAGCTCGGCGAGCGCCGTACGGGTCTCGGCGAGCAGATGGGCGGTGTCGATGGCCACGGCCGCGTGCGCGGCGAACGAGCCGACCAGCGCGATCTGCGCGCGTTCGAACACCCGGGCCCGGCGGTCGGCCGCGAACAGCACGCCGATGACACCGCTGCCGAGCAGCAGCGGCACCCCGAGGATGGCCACGAGTCCCTCGTCCCTGACGCCCGCGTCGATGGTGTGGGTGTGCTGGAACCGAGGATCATGGAAGTAGCTCTCGGTGACGTAGGGGCGGGCGGTCTGGGCCACCAGACCGCCGAGCCCCTCCCCCATGCCGAGCCGCAGCTGCTGGAAGCGGGCCGAGACCGAACCGTCGGTGACCCTCATATAGGTGTCACCGGCCGTCGGGTCGTTGAGCGTCAGATAGGCCACCTCGGTGCCCAGCAGGGAGCGGGCGCGCTGCACGATGGCCTGGAGCACCGCGTCCAGGTCGCGCAGCCCCGCCAGGTCGTGCGCGGTCTCGAAGAGCGCGGACAGCTCGGCCTCGCGGCGCCGTCGCCCCTCCAGCTCACCGCGTACCCGCAGGGCGAGCAGCTTGGCGGCCTCCAGGGCCGCCAGCCGGTCGGCCGGGGCCTTGTCGGCGCGGGCGCGCAGCACCGGACGCTCGTACGCCTCGGCGGGCGCGCCGCGTGCGAGCAGTTCCAGGTAGGGGTTCTCCGGCCGGTCGTCGGGCATGGTCACAGGCATACTCCCGCCGGGCGCGGCGGCGCCAGCCGTAAGGCGGCCCGGGGCCTTGTCGACGGGGCGGCCGGGCAGCAGGCGGTCCGGTGGCTGAGCCAATTGGCCACCGTCCGGAGCTGGCTCAGCCAATGGGCCATCGTCCGCCGGTGGCTGAGCCGATGGGCCACCGTCCGGAGGCGGCTCAGCCAATCGGCCACCGTCCGCCGGTGGCTCGGCCAATCCGCCTTCCTGGTCCAGTGGCTGAGCCAATCGGCCCTCAAAGGCCGGTGGCCGCTCCGATGGGCCGCTCAGTGGGCGGTCCATCCGCCGTCCATGCTCAGCGAGGCCCCGGTGATGAAGGACGTGTACGGACCGCAGAGGTACACGACGGCCTCGGCGACCTCCTCGGGCTCGACCAGCCGCTTGACCGCCGCGTCGGCAAGCATCACCTCGGAGACCACCCGCTCCGGTGAGATCCCGTGGGCCTCGGCCTGGTCGGCGATCTGCCGCTCGACGAGCGGGGTGCGCACATAGCCGGGGTTGACGCAGTTGGATGTCACCCCGTGCTCCGCGCCCTCCAGGGCGGCGACCTTGGAGAGCCCCTCCAGACCGTGTTTGGCGGCCACATAGGCCGACTTGTACGGGGAGGCGCGCAGCCCGTGCACCGAGGAGATGTTCACGATCCGGCCCCAGCCCTGGGCGTACATGTGCGGCAGCGCGCCGCGCACCAGCCGGAAGGGGGCCTCGAGCATCACGGTGAGCACCCGGGAGAAGACCTCGGGCGGAAAGTCCTCGATGGGCCGGACGAGCTGGAGCCCGGCGTTGTTGACCAGGATGTCGGTGCCTGCGGCGGCCCGCTCGGCGGCGTCGAGGTCGGTGAGGTCCAGGGGGTGGGCCTCGACCGGGCCGGGCAGTCCGGAGGCCGCGGCGACGAGGTCGGTCAGGCCCCCGGCGTCCAGGTCGACGGCCCGCACCCGAGCCCCGGCGGTGGCCAGCCGCAGCGTGCAGGCCCGGCCGATGCCCCCGGCGGCGCCCGTGACGAGTGCGGTACGGCCGGAGAGATCGAGGCCGCCGGACAGCCGTGAGTCCGGGCCTGGTGTGGTGGACGCGCTCATGAGGGGCACATTAGGCAGCCGTCTGGCCCGGACCGATGTGGGGGCGGCACATACTTCACTCCCCGACGATGGGCTCGAACCACGTCGGGCCGTCGTCGAGCGCCTGCTTGATCCGGGACAGGGAGAAGTCCTCCATCTCGGGCAGCGCGTCGAGTGGGAACCAGCCGACGTCCAGCGACTCGTCGTCGTTCACCCGCGCCTCGCCGCCGACCGCGCGGCAGCGGAAGCAGATGTCCACGAACTGGCACTTGTCGTCATTGGGGTAGGTCACCGGTGCCAGGGTCCGTACGAGCACGATGCGTTCGGGGACGCAGCGCACCGCGGTCTCCTCCGCGACCTCGCGTACCACCGCCGTGGCCGGCTGCTCACCGGGTTCGGGGATGCCGCAGATGATGGTCCAGCGGCCGTTGTCGGCCCGGCGGCCCAGCAGCACCCGGTCCTGGTCGTCGATGACCACGGCGCTCACGCCCGGCAGATAGAGCAGTTCATGACCGATGGAGGCCCTGAGGTCACGGATGAAGTCGGGGGTCGGCATGGGCCGAGGGTATCGGGCGCAAATGGGGGCGCGCGCGGCGGCCGCACGGCGCCCTCCACGGCGGGCGTTTCACGACCGACTCATCGTTTCTGTGCACCATATACACATTCCTTACGACAAGCGCTACGGTTTCGGGTGTCATGGCTCGCGCGACGGCCGTAAGGTCGTCGGCGCGGTGCCCGTCACGACGGGGGGTCGGCGGGATGACGTCATCAGTGGTGGAGCCGGTCGTGCAGGACCACGGCAGACCGGCCGCCGGCTGCGCCGGTGCGTCCGATGTCGCGGGGGTTCTGATCCTCGCCGGTTGCGCCGTCTGGGCGCTGATCGCGGCCATGGGGCGGCCGGCCCGCCCCGAGGGAGTCCTGCTGGCGGTGCTGGCGGTGGCCGCCGGGTACGCCTGCGGCCGGATCGCCGGATCGCTGCTGCCGGTCGCCGGGGCGGCGGCCGCCGGGCTCGCGGGGTTCGGCCTGGCCTGCACCTCGCCGTACGGGCTCAGCGGCCATGAGGGGCCGGGCGCGGCCCAGCTCACCCTGGCCACGGGCGCGCTCTGTTGCGCGGCCTGGGCCGCCCCGCGGGTCCTCCGCCCGGCGCTGTGGCTGCCGGCCGCGGCGATCACGCTGACGGCCGTGGTGGGCGGCTCGACGGTCGGTTCGGTGGCGTGCGGTGCCGTCCTGGTGTGCTCGCTCATCGCCGCCCGGCCACGACGGCGGCTGCCGGCGCTCATCGCGTGCGCGCTGATCGCGGCGGTCGCGGTCGGCGGCACCTGGGCGGTGGCCAAGGGCTCGGTCCCGGGCGGACTGCCGCCCGCCCTGCGCGCCCATCTCACCGAGCACCGGATCCGGCTGTGGCAGGACGCCGCCCGTATCGAGGAGACGGATCAGCTGCGCGGTGCGGGCCCGGACCGCTTCGGCGAGCTGAGCCCCTCGGTGGCCCAGCCACTGGGCCCGGAGGCCAAGCCGCATTCGGCGCCGCTCCAGCAGGCGGCCGGTCAGGGGCTGCCGGGGGTGGCCCTGCTGGGCGCGGCCTTCGGCTGGATGCTCCACGCCCTGTGGCGCTCACCGCGCCCCACTCCCGTGGTCCTCACGGCGGCCGCGACCCTCACGGCCCTGGCCGTCGAGTCCTGTCTGGGCAACGCCCTCAGCTTCTCCCAGATCACCGCCGGAGCGGGCCTCCTCGCCGGGCTGGCGACCGCCCGTCGCCTGGACGACGACCAGGGAGCGGTGCCATGAGATCCGGCACAGCCCGTGCGTACGCGCCCCTGAAACACGCCTACGCGCCCCCGGAAAGGGGATGCGAGGCGAAGCCCCGAAAGGGAACGCATCCCCCGAAAGAGGGGAACGGGGATCGGCTAGACCTGGGAGGTGCGGGCCGCGATCAGCCGCAGCCGGTCGCGGATGACCCGGACCGCCGCCTCGGCGTCGTCCACCGTGACCGTGAAGACGCGGCCGTCCCCGAGGCGGACCACCACGCCCTCGCCCCGGCGCACCACCACGGCGGTGCCCTTCTCGGGGCGCCAGCGGTAGCCCCAGCCGCCCCACTGACACGGGGTGACCTTACGGGCCACATCGGCGTGGACCACGTCGCTGAGCGGGATGCGGCGGCGTGGGAGCCCCATATGGCCGCAGCGGATCTCCAGCACCTCGTCGTCGACCCGCACCGCCACATGGACGAAGGCGAGGGTGCCGAAGAGCATCAGCAGCCCGGCGGCGACACAGCCGATGACGGCCATCAGGAGCGGGGCGATGCCCGAGCCCCAGGGCGAGTCGACGGCGAGGTCGACACCGAGTGCCAGGCACGCGGCGCCCGCCACGGCCAGCAGCCACTGCGCGCGATTGTGGGCCCGTCCGATCCAGACCGCGGGCGGCTGCCCGTGGGCGCTCGGCTCTCCGTGGTCGTGGTGCCTCATGGTTGGCAGCGTACTCACCTTCTGGCACCACGGCAGCGGGGCGGAGGAATCCGCTGGTGAGGAGCGTTTCGGTCAGCTCACCGCACGAGGCGTCGCGGTCAAGCGCGCGTCGGGGCGACGGGGGCCAGCTGCACGCCTTCGGCATAGGCCAGGGCGACCTCCGGCAGGGCGGCCTCGCGTCCGCTGAGGATGACGGTCAGACCGCCCGGGGTGACCGGGCCGTCCGGCGGGAACGGGTCGGCGCCGATCCGGCGCAGGGCCTGGGCGGCGACGGCTCCGGCCGAGCCGTGGAGGACGATCGGCGGCGCGTCCGGCTGCTGCACGGCCGTCCGGATGCGGTCGGCGACGAGTTCGTAATGGGTGCAGCCCAGGACGACGGTCGTGACATCGCGCGGGGTGCGGGCCGCCGCGGCGGCCACCGCGGCGTCGATCCCCTCGTTGTCGGCGTGCTGTACCGCGTCGGCGAGCCCCGGGCACGGCACCTCGGTCACCTCGACGCCGCCCGCGAAGTCACGGATCAGTCCGCGCTGGTACGGGCTGCCCGTGGTGGCCGGGGTGGCCCAGATCGCGATCGGCCCTCCCCCGGCCGCCGCGGGCTTGATGGCGGGCACGGTGCCGATGACCGGCAGCCCGGGCTCCAGCTCGGCGCGCAGCGCGGGCAGGGCGTGGACGGATGCGGTGTTGCAGGCGACGATCAGCGCGGCGGGGCGGTGCGCGGCGGCGGCCCGGGCGCAGCCCAGGGCCAGCCCGGTGACGCCCTCGGGGGTGCGCGGGCCCCACGGCATGGTGGCGGGGTCGGAGGAGAGGACGAGATCGACGTCCGGTCGCAGTCGGCGCATCGCGGCGGCGGTGGGCAACAACCCGATTCCGGAGTCCATAAGCGCGATCTTCACCCGGTCACTTTAATGGATCGGTCCCGTGCGCCCGTCGGCCGGGCACACCTTCGGGCAGACTTCGGCGGGTGAGCGCGCTGATGTGGATCGCCGCCGGGTCGTTGGCCGCATGGCTGTGGCTTCTGCTGGGCCAGGGCTTCTTCTGGCGTACGGACGTAACGCTGCCCCGGACGGATCCGGACGGCTCGGGACCGCCGGAGCCGGACGGGTTCGGGCCGCCGGAGCCCGCGATATGGCCCTCGGTGGCCGTCGTGGTGCCCGCCCGGGACGAGTCCGCGGTGCTCCCGGCCAGCCTGCCCTCGCTGCTCGCCCAGGACTATCCGGGGCCGGCGGAGATCTTCCTGATCGACGACGGCAGCTCGGACGGCACCGGAAAGCTGGCCCGTGAACTGGCCGACGAGCACGGCGGACTGCCGCTGACCGTCGACTCCCCCGGCGAGCCGGGCCCCGGCTGGACCGGCAAGCTGTGGGCGGTGCGGCACGGCATGGCGCTCGCCACGACCCGCCTCGCCGCGGACCGTGGGGACGCGGACGGTGCGGACCGTAAGGACGCGGACGGCCGGGACGCGGACCGTAAGGACGACGGAGGCGTGGACTACCTGCTGCTGACGGACGCGGACATCGCCCATGAGCCGGACTCCCTGCGGGAGTTGGTGCGCGCGGCCGAGACGAACGGACTGGATCTGGTCTCCCAGATGGCGCGGCTGCGGGTGGTGACCTACTGGGAGCGGCTGATCGTGCCCGCCTTTGTCTACTTCTTCGCACAGCTGTACCCCTTTCGGTGGGTCAACCGGTCCCGGGGGCGCACCGCGGCGGCCGCGGGCGGCTGTGTGCTGCTGCGCCGGGAGGCGGCCGAGCGGGCCGGGGTCCCGGAGGCGATCCGGCAGGCGGTCATCGACGACGTGGCGCTGGCCCGCACGGTGAAACGGTCCGGCGGACGGATCTGGCTGGGGCTGGCCGACCGGGTCGACAGCGTGCGGCCGTATCCACGGCTGGGCGAGCTGTGGCGGATGGTCTCGCGCAGCGCGTACACCCAGCTGCGCCACAACCCGCTGCTGTTGCTGCTGACGGTCGCGGGACTGGCGGTGGTGTATCTCGTGCCGCCCGCGGCCGTGGTCGCCGGGGTGCTGACGGGGCGTCCCGCGCCGCTGACCCTGGGCGCCGCCGCCTGGGCGCTGATGGCGGGCAGCTACATCCCGATGCTGCGCTACTACCGGCAGACGCTGTGGCTGGCGCCGCTGCTGCCCCTGACGGCCCTTCTCTATCTGCTGATGACCGTGGACTCGGCGGTGCGGCACCACCTCGGACAGGGCGCGGCCTGGAAGGGGCGCACGTACGCCCGCCCCAGCGCCGCACCCTGACGGCCACGCCCCGTGCACCGGGGTTTCACTTGCGGCCGGGGGTCCAGTTCATGCCCCAGCCGTAGGCGTGGTCGAGGGTGCGCTGCGGGCTGGTGCCGCGCTGCGGCACCAGATAGCGGGCCTCGCGCTGCACGACGAGCTCGCCGCCGGTGTTGGTGATGAGCGCGAGGGCGCAGACCGGGGACGGGACGGTGCACTCGTCGAGCGAGAAGTCGATCGGGGCGCCGAACTGCGGTTGCAGGGTGACCGTGGCGTGGAGGTTGGCGAAGCTGCGGGCGCCCTCGTAGATGGTCACGAAGACCAGGATCCGGCGGAACAGCTTCTGCTGGTCCAGGTTGATGGTGAGGTTCTCACCGGTCGCCCGGGCACCGGTCCGGTCGTCGGCGTCCAGGTGGATGAAGGGCGGCTGGTGCAGGGAGCCGAAGGAGTTGCCGAGCGCCTGGACCACGCCCTTGCTGCCGTCGGCGAGTTCGAACAGCGCCCCCAGGTCGAGATCGAGGTCGCTGTGCATGGCCATGGCCCGGCCCAGCTTGGAGGCCCACCCCGAGAACTGCTTGTGCACCTGCCAGTTGAGGTTGATCCGCATGGTGCCGGAGGTGCCGCCCTGCTTGGTCAGCGAGACCGAGGGGGCCTCCTTCGTCAGGGTGACCTTGCTGAGGCTCACCGGCGCCGCGGCGGGCGCGGGGGCCGGGGTGGCCGGTGCGGTGGGCGGGGGCGGCGGCAGGGGCGTGGAGACGGCGGTGGGCGTCGGGGGCGGGTACGCCCCGGCGGGCGGGCCGGACGGCGGCGCGGGGGCGGCGGGCGGCGCCGGGGCGGCGTACGGGTTCTGGGCCGCGTACGGGTTCTGCCCGGCGTTCGGCGGGGCGGCGGGGGCCGGAGCCGGGGCGGCGGGCTGAGCCGGCGTCTGCTGCGGCTCGTCGACCGAGATGCCGAAGTCCGTGGCGAGCCCCGCGAGACCGCTCTGGTAGCCCTGTCCCACCGCGCGGAACTTCCAGGCGCCCTGCCTGCGGTACAGCTCGCCGAGGACGAAGGCGGTCTCGACGGTGGCGTCCTCGCTGTCGAAGCGGGCGATCTCCGCGCCGCCCGCCGCGTTCAGCACCCGGATGTGCAGACCGGGGACCTGGCTGAACGTTCCGCCATCGGCCGAGGCCGCGAGGACCACGGTGTCGACGGCGGGCTCGACCCGGGCGAGGTCCACCGAAAGGGTGTCGGTCACCGTGTCACCCGCGGTCCGCTTCCCCTCGTGGCGCACCGCGCCGGAGGAGTGCGCCGCCTGGTTGTAGAACACGAAGTCCCCGTCGGACCTGACCTTTCCGGACACCAGCAACAGCGCCGAGGCATCCACGTCTGGCGCCCCCGGTCCGGCGCGCCAGCCCAGCTCGATCCGCACGGCGTCAGCCGGTACTGGCGTGTTACCGCCCTTGCGCATCGCCATTTCCGTCCCCCTGCCTTTCTGTTCACTCGGATCGGGCCGCTCGGCCGTCGCACAGCACGGACGACGGGTGGCTACCCGCTGAAAACGCGCTCTTTACACGATCTCAACGTACCCTGACGACCGATTTTCCCGGGTTCGCTCGTATTGGGGATCCACGGCCACTCCGAACACTGAAAACAACCCTCCTACCGGACTCCCCAATCAGCACATGGTGGGCTTAACTTATGGTCTATGACCTCCCCCCGCAGCACTTACGGTGGCGGCTACTACTCCTCGCCGTCCTTCCCGGACACCCCCATCTACGACAGTCTTGTCGCCGAGCGGGGGACACCGCAGATCGCGCCCATCAGGGTGCCGTCGGCCTATGACACCGGAAGTCATCTTCCGGCGCTGCCCTCGGCGCTCCCCGCGCTGCCGGCCGCCCCCTCCCCGCAGCCCATGCACCAGGGGTACCAGCAGCAGGCGCCGCAGCCCACCGGCCTACAGCAGGCGCACTCGCCCTACATCCCGCCGCAGCCGACGGGACCGCGGGGCTACCCGGGCGCCCAGCAGCCGCAGATGCAGCGCCCCGCGCCGGCCTCGCCGATGGGGTACGAGGCGATGCGCCCGGCCATGACGCGTCCGGTCGCGCCTCGCCCGGCGGCACCCGCCCCCTCTCCGTATGACGACCCTTACGGCCGTCAGCAGTACCCGGGCGGCCGGGCGCCGCAGCCGGGAGGCGGCTACTGACACACGTCGGGAGGTGATGCGACCGGGCTGTGCCCGGTCGCGGGAAGGTCCGGGCCGGATGGGGTGTCCCCGTCCGGCCCCTGATTTGTTGTGAGGGCCGTCCGCGCCCGATATATGAGGGCCGTTCGGCCCCTACCCGGCGACGGGGCGCACCGCGATGCTGGACCGAACAGTTCCGCGAGCCAACTCCGCCACCGGGGTGGGCCGGGCTCTCACTCCACTGCGGTGATGAGCATGTCGACCGGTCCCGCCCCGCTCGGCGTGGGGCGCGGGGCCGGTAGGGGACCGGTCTCGCGCTCCACGCGAAACACACGCGGCCGCCGTGGATGGCGGCCACCGCTATCGTGGCGGCCACCACCGTCCATGGCGGCGACCGTAAGGGCGTCATCCGGACCGGATACCCGCACCGGGCATCGCCCACGGGCTCACTGACCCGCTTCGCGCTCCTTGATCCGCTCGGCGATCACCGCGGCCTGGATGCGCCGCCCCACGCCCAGCTTGGACAGGATCGAGGAGATGCGGTTCTTGACGGTCTTCTCGGCCAGGAACAGCCGCTCGGCGATCTGCCTGTTGGTCAGTCCGTCGCCGATGAGCTGGAGGATCTCCCGCTCCCGCGGGGACAGCTTCTCCAGTTCCACGGGCCCGCTGGGCGCGGGGCCGCGCAGCCGGGCCATCACCCGGGAGGTGGCGCCGGGGTCGAGCATGGAGCGGCCTTCGGCCACCGTGCGCACCGCCGACACCAGGTCGGACCCGTTGATCTGCTTGAGCACATAGCCCGCGGCCCCGGCCATGATGGCGTCGAACAGCGCCTCGTCGTCGTCGAAGGACGTCAGCATCAGACAGGCGAGGTCGGGGAGCCGGGCCCGCAACTCCCGGCAGACCTCGATCCCTTCGTGGTCCCCGCCCTCGCCCGAGGAGCCGAGCCGTACGTCGAGCACCGCGACGTGTGGCCGTACGGCGGGGGCGCGGGCGATGGCCTCGCGGGCGTTGGCCGCCTCGCCGACCACCTTCAGATCGGATTCGGCGTCGAGCAGATCACGCAGTCCGCGCCGCACCACCTCGTGGTCGTCGAGCAGAAAGACCCCGATGGGGCCGTCGGGGTCGACTGTCTGGGGCACGGCCTCTCCTCCATGGCGCGCGGGTCGCCGGTCGCGATCCGGCTGCCCAGCTTCACGTTCTGGCGCGGGGAAGCGTAAGGGGCCATTCGGCCCCCGGGCCGCCCGCCGCACCCTCCGGCCCGGTCATGGCGAGGGCCCGGTCATGGCGAGATTCCACCCGCGTAGGGCCCGTACAGATCCAGCAGCCGGGTGCGGGCGCTCTGGAGCCGGCGTCCGATCACCTGAGCGCAGGCCAACGCGAGGGCGTAGCCGAGTTCCGGGTCCTCGTCGCACAGCCGGCGCACCGCCTCGGCGTTGAACTCGTGTGCGCGCACCGGGCTGAGCGCCTCCGCGCCCAGGTGCCAGGTGTCCGGCGGGAAGAGCCAGGACCAGCCGATGAGCTCTCCGGGGCCGAGGGTCTCGATCACCGCGGCCCGCCGCCCCGGGACATGCAGATCGAGGGTGACCGCGCCGGTGCGGATGATCCAGAAACGGTCGGCCTTACGGCCTTCCTCGAAGATGCGGCCGCCCGAGGGGAAGGACACATCGTGGGCGAGCGCCATCAGCCGCTCACGGTGTTCGGTCTTCAGCGCGCTCAGCAGTCCCATCATGACCTCACTCTGCCGTCTCCTCTCCCCCCTCGCCCCTCGGCGGTCTCTGAGCGGGCGAGCTGTGGATACGAGAGACAGCCGATCCGAAGCGATACACCGTCGATCGGGTATCGCTTCACCCTTACCCATTTTCGGTCACGTTTCCGATATGACATGTCATTCGTGGTCGTCGTGACCAATGAGAGGCCGCTCCCCGTACCCTCGGCTGCTTCACCGACCCTGTGTTGTCGCTCGTACTCGTCACCAAACGGGAGGCACTGGTGCTAGCCGACCCTCGTCGTCGGTCCGCCGATCGAGCCGGAGAACACCTGCTCCACCGTCATTTCACCGCCGATGAGCTGCCCCGGCTGCGGGTGCAGGTCGAGGAGTGCGCGGCCTGGGCCGGGCTCAGCGAGACCCGCCGCGGGGACTTCGTGCTGGCCGTGGACGAGATCGCCAACAACGCCATCGAGCACGCGGGCGGCACCGGATCCCTGCTGCTGCGGCGGATCGGCGACGAGCTGGAGTGCCGGATCAGCGACTCCGGCCCCGGCTTCTCCGAGGACGTCATCCCGCGGATCCTGCCGGGGCTGGACGGCGCGACCAGCGGCCGCGGCCTGTGGCTGACCCAGCTGGTCACCGACCGGCTGGTGATCAGCGCGGGGGCGGTGGGCGCCGTGGTGACACTGGCCATGCGGCTGCGCTGAGTGAGCCGCCGGACTCCCTCGGCGACCGCTTCGGCGGGACAATGGGAAGGGACATTTCCAGGTGCCGGCAGGAGAGGCGGTGGGCACGGTGGAGCTTCCCGTGGTCGTCGGGGTCGACGGTTCGGACGCCGCCTCGGACGCACTGGACTGGGCGGCCGAGATGGCCGGGCGCCGCGGGCTGCCGCTGCGCGTCGTCCACGCCTCGCTGTGGGAGCGGTACGAGGGCTACATCCCCGGAACGACCGCCGACCGCCCCGCCGAGCGGCTGCACAGCGAGGCGGTGCTGGCCGCCGCGGCCGAGCGGGCCGGGCGGCGGGTGCCGACCCTGAAGGTGATGACCGATCTGGCGGCGGACGACGCGGTCACCGCCCTGCTGCGCGCCGGGAAGAGCGCCGAGGCGCTGGTGGTCGGCTCGCGCGGCCGCGGCGAGTTCGCCTCGCTGCTGCTCGGCTCGGTCGGGCTGGGCATCGCGGCTCGCGCCCAGTGCCCGGTGGTCGTGGTGCGCGGCCGCCCGGAGAACGTGCGCGGCGGGATGAACCGGGTGGTGGTGGGGATCGCCGAGCGCGAGCGCCCGGGCGAGCAGGAGCCCGCGCCGCCCTCCGCCGCCGTGGCGTTCGCCCTCCGCGAGGCGCGGCTGCGCGGCGTCGAGCTGGAGGCCGTGCACGCCTGGCGCTGTGCGGGCCCCGAGGACCACGCGAGGCCCGGGAACCACGGCGGGCCCGGGAACCACGTCGGGCGCGGGGGCCACGGTGCGCACGAGGAGCGGGGGGCGAGTGAGGCGCAGGGGGGACGTGCGACGCAAGGGACACGCGAGGCGCAGAGCGCGCGTGATGCGCACGAGCGGCGCGCCGCCGAGCTCCTGGACGAGGCGCTGGGCGGCGCCACGGCGGCCGGGCTGCCGCCGGTGCCGGTGGCCCACCGCCCGGTCGAGGGCTCGGCGCGCAAGGCGCTGCTGGACGCCTCCGCACACGCGGATCTGCTGGTGGTGGGGGCCCGGCGGCGGCAGGGGCACTTCGGCATGCAACTGGGGCTTGTCAACCACGCCGTGCTGCATCACGCCAAGTGCCCGGTCGCCGTGGTGCCGGTTTCCTAGGCGCCCGTCGCCCAGCGGCCCCCCGACCCTGGCCGAGTTCCTTCCATCCCCGCCACCACCGGCCCCCGCCCCGGCTACCCTGCTGGTGAGAGGGTCATGGGGGGATGGAGGCCAGGTGTCGGGCAGCGCGGATCAGGGACGCCATCCGGCCCTCCCCCAGCTCCGGCTCGACCAACTCCTCGACGAGCTCCAGGCGCGGCTGGACGCGGCCCGGTCCACCCAGGACCGGATGCACAGCCTCCTGGAGGCCGTGCTCAGCGTGGGCCGCGAGCTGGACCTGGAGCAGGTGCTGCGCCGGATCGTGGAGTCCGCGGTGGTGCTGGCCGACGCGGAGTACGGCGCGCTGGGCGTGGTCGACCGGCATCGGCTCTCGCAGTTCCTGCCGGTGGGCATGTCCGAGGAACAGGCGCACCGCATCGGCCCGTTGCCCAGTGGCCATGGGCTGCTCGGCGAGCTGATCCGCCACCCCCAGCCGCTGCGGCTCACCGATCTGTCCGAGCATCCGGCCAGCTACGGCTTCCCCGAGCACCATCCCCCGATGCGCTCGTTCCTGGGCGTGCCGATCCGGGTCCGTGACGAGGTCTTCGGGAACCTCTATCTGACCGAGAAGCGCGGCGGGGCCCAGTTCGACGCCGATGACGAGGCGGTGCTGACCACCTTGTCGGTCGCCGCCGGGGTGGCCATCGACAATGCCCGGCTGTACCACGAGAGCCGGCGCCGTGAGCAGTGGCTGGAAGCGCTCGGCGTCATCACCCGTACGCTGCTGGCGGGCACCTCGGCGGGCGAGGTGCTGAGTCTGATCGCCCGGCTCGCCCTCCAGGTGGCCCTGGCCGACTCGGCGGCGATCCTGCTGCCGGCCACCGGCACGGACTCGCTGATGGTCGAGGTGGCCGAGGGGCATGACGCCGAGCTCATCGGCGGGCTCGTGGTGCCGTCCGACGGCTCGCTGGCCGGGCTCGCGGCCCGCACCGGGCGCCCCGCGGTCGCCTCGGACGTACGGGTGGACTCGCGGGCCCGGTCCTGGCCGCTACCGGCTCCGGAGAGCGAGTTCGGCCCGGTGGTGGCCGTACCGCTGGTCGCGGGCGAGCGGGCCTCCGGTGCGCTGCGGCTGTGCCGGCTGGCCGGGCGGCAGCCGTTCGACGACCACGAGGTGGAGCTGCTCTCGGGGTTCGCGGCGCAGGCGGCCCTGGCTCTGGAACTGGCCCGGCACCGCGCCGAGTCCGAGCACATGGCGCTGCTCCAGGACCGGGACCGGATCGCCCGGGACCTTCACGATCTGGCCATTCAGCGGCTCTTCGCGACCGGGCTCACCCTCCAGAGCGCGGGCCGGCTGATCGAGCGCCCGGAGGCGGCCGAGCGGGTGGGGCGGGCCGTCGACGACCTGGACGAGACCATCAAGATCATCCGTTCCACGATCTTCGCGCTGCGTACGGTCGGGGACGACGGCGGCGAACCCGCCACGCTGCGGCGCCGGTTGGTCAAGGCGGTCCGCTCGGCCTCGGACACCCTGGGCTTCGCGCCGTCGCTGCTGATGGACGGCCCGGTGGACACCGATGTGCCGGACGAGACCGGCGACCATGTGCTGGCGGTGCTGGCCGAGGCGCTCAGCAACACCGTGCGGCACGCCCATGCCCAGCGGGTGGAGGTTCGGCTGACCGTCGGCGCCGACGTCACCCTGGAGGTCACGGACAACGGGGTGGGCACGGGGGGCGCCGCCCCCATCGGAGGACTGATCAATATGCGGTCCCGGGCCGAACTCCTGGGCGGCACTTTGGACATCGAGGCGCCCGAGGCGGGCGGCACCCGGCTGGTCTGGTGTGTCCCCCTGCACCGCCGACGGCCCGCCGGAGCGGCGAAAGGGGTGGCCCCGTGATATTGCTCTCTCTCCACCGAATAACGCGCATATCCGGCCCGCCATGCGGTACTCACGAATGGGGAAGGGGGTATGTGATCCATGCGAATGATCTGGGGGCTGTGGCGCTGGCGGCGCAACCCGCTGCGCCGTAAGACGGACGTGATGGAGGCGTGTGCGGCGCTGATCGCCGCGGTGCTCATCCTGCTCGTCGCCCCCGCCGTCGGCTGGACGTCGGGGTCCCTGGCACACGGGGCGCTGGTGAAGGCCGCGCAGAAGCAGCGCGCCGAGCGTCATCCGCTCTCGGCCACCGTGGTCAAGGTGCTGCCGCATCCACCCATCGACTCCGACCCCGAGACCGCTTCCGCGAGAGACGCCCATCGCCGCGTCCTCGCCCACTGGACGGGGCCGGACGGCAGCAGCCACGAGGGCACGCTGGGCGCTCATCCCGGCGCTGATCCCGGTGAGCGGTTCCGGATCTGGACCGATGACCACGGTCGCCCGGTGGGCCGCCCGCTGGACACCGCGACGGCCACCACCCACGCCGTGCTGGCCGGAATCGGCGCGGCCGGGGTGACGGCGGTCCTGGTGGACGGCGCCCGGCGGCTGGTCGTATGGCGGCTCATGCGCCGGCGCTACACACAGTGGGGCATCGCCTGGGAGCGGGCCGGTCAAGACTGGGGACGGGCGGACGCCGACAGCTGACCCGTGCGAGCGGGCAACGCCCGGCCGGGAGTTGTCATACGAACACACAACTCCCCCCGTGCTCCACAGCCACGTCAACTCATGGCGCCTCGCGCACGCTACGGTGGGGCATTCCATATGCGCAGCGGCAGTCAGCAGCGGCGGTCAGGCGCGCACACCGGCAACGCACGAGGTGGGGGCACAGCAGCACCATGGCACAGGGCTCGGTCGTCCAGGTGACGCACAGCGGAACGTCGCGGTGGCGGCGCCGCACCGGAGAGTACGCCTCCCTCACGGCGGCCCTGGAGGCCGCCGGGGACGGTGATGTGCTCTCCATCTCGCCCGGCACCTACCGCGAGAATCTGGTGGTGGGCCGGGCCGTCACCCTGCGCGGGCCCGAGGGCTCGGCGCGCGGTTCGGTGCGGATCGCACCGGTGGACGGAGTCGCCCTGACGGTACGGGCCTCCGCCGTGGTCCAGGATCTGCATGTCGAGGGCCAGGACTCGGCCGCCCCCGCGCTGCTGATCGAGGACGGCACCCCGGAGCTGACGGACGTACGGGTCGCCACGCGCTCGGCGGTCGGCATCGAGGTGCGCGGCGGCGCCCGCCCGACCGTGCGGCGCTGCACCGTGGACAACCCCGCGGGCGTCGGGCTCAGCGTGCTGGACGGCGCGGGCGGGGTGTTCGAGGAGTGCGAGGTGGTGGCCGCCGGGCAGTCCGGGGTGGCGGTGCGCGGCGGCGCCCGTCCGCGCCTGGACCGCTGCCGGGTGCACCACGCCTCCGGGGCGGGGTTCTCGCTGACCGGCGAGGGCTCGTCGCTGGAGGCCGTCGGCTGTGAGGTGTACGAGATCCGGGGCGCCGGGGTGCAGGTCTCCGGGCGCGCGACCGGGATTCTGACCGACTGCCGGGTGCACCGTACGACGGGGGACGGGGTCAACCTGGACACGGACGCGGTGCTCACGCTCGCCGACTGCGAGATCCATGACATCCCGGAGAACGCGATCGACCTGAGGTCGCGTTCGGTGCTGACGCTGACCCGCTCCACGGTGCGCCGGTTCGGGCGCAACGGCCTGTCGGTGTGGGATCCGGGCACCCGGGTGGACGCCAACCAGTGCGAGCTGCACGAGAGCACCGGCGACTATCCGGCGGTGTGGGTGAGCGACGGGGCGACCGCGGTGCTCGACTCGTGCCGGGTGCGCGAGGTGCCGGACGCCCTGTTCGTCCTGGACCGGGGGTCGCGGGTCGATGTGGTCGACAGCGATCTGTCCCAGGTGCGCTCCACCGCGGTCTCGGTCAGCGACGGGGCCATCGTCCAGCTGGACGACTGCCGCATCCGGGAGGCGGCCACCGGGGCGTGGTTCCGTGACCACGGCAGCGGCGGCACGCTCGCCAACTGCACCATAGACGGTGCCGCCACCGGAGTGATCGTCACCAAGGGCGCCGATCCGACGGTCGAGCGCACCACGGTCTCCGGGCCGACGGAGGCCGGGTTCTATGTCTCCGCCGAGGGCCGGGGCACCTTCACCGGCTGCCGGGTGACCGGCAGCGGGGGGTATGGCTTCCACATCATCGACGGCTGCCGCACCACCCTGACCCGGTGCCGTACGGAGCGGTGTGCGCGCGGGGGCTACGAGTTCTCCGAGGCGGGGCCGGTCGTCGAGGACTGCACCAGCGACGAGAGCGCCACCACGGCGCTGGGCTCCCCGGGCGCGCCCGGCCAGCCCCAGATCACCGCCCCCGCCGTGGAGACCGCCTCGACGGGCGGGCTGCTGGGCGGCGTCCCGGCGCAGCGAGCCGCCCAGACCTCCGCGCCCGCCGCCGAGCCCCCGGTCGCCGTCCGCCCGTCCACGGCGGTGCTGGGCGAACTGGACGCGCTGGTCGGGCTGGAGAGCGTCAAGCGCGAGGTGCGGGCCCTCACCGACATGATCGAGGTGGGCCGGCGGCGTCAGGAGGCCGGGCTCAAGGCCGCCTCCGTCCGCCGCCATCTGGTCTTCACCGGCTCCCCCGGCACCGGTAAGACGACGGTCGCCCGGCTCTACGGGGAGATCCTGGCCTCCCTCGGGGTGCTGGAGCGCGGCCATCTGGTGGAGGTCTCCCGGGTGGACCTGGTCGGTGAGCACATCGGCTCCACGGCCATCCGCACCCAGGAGGCGTTCGACCGGGCGCGCGGCGGGGTGCTGTTCATCGACGAGGCGTACGCCCTCTCCCCGGAGGACTCCGGCCGGGACTTCGGCCGGGAGGCCATAGACACCCTGGTCAAGCTGATGGAGGACCACCGGGACTCGGTGGTGGTCATCGTCGCGGGGTACACGGCGGAGATGGAGCGCTTCCTGTCCGTCAACCCCGGTGTGGCCTCCCGTTTCTCGCGCACCATCACCTTCGGCGACTACAGCCCGGAGGAGCTGCTGCGGATCGTGGAGCAGCAGGCCGAGGAGCATGAGTACCGGATCGGCGAGGGGGCGTCGGAGGGGCTGCTGAAGTACTTCACGGCGCTTCCCAAGGGCCCGGCGTTCGGGAACGGCCGCACCGCACGGCAGACCTTCGAGGCGATGGTGGAGCGGCACGCGGGCCGGGTCGCCCAGCTGAGCGACCCGACCACGGACGACCTCACACTGCTCTATCCCGAGGACCTGCCGGAGCTCATCTGACCGGCGGCCTCCTCCGCGGGTGGCGGCGTCTGCTCCGGGAGCCGGGCCAGCAGCCCGGCCCGCTCCCGGTCGAAGGCGGGGTCGGCCTGGTAGTCGCCGTGTCCCAGGATCGGCGCGGGCAGCGGGTGTTCGGTCGTACGGCCGTAGGCCAGCGGGTCCTTGAACGCGTCGCAGTCGACCTCGGGCCCGCTGCCGTCGGGCAGCTTGATGGGGCCGCCGATCGGGTCGGTGTAGCGCCACAGATTGCGCCAGCAGCGCACCTCACCGTGGAGCGAGAGCAGCTGGGTGGGCCCGAAGTAGGCGGGGAACCAGCGCCCGTAGAGCCGCTCCAGCGGTGAGCCGTAGGTGAGCAGCGCGACCTGGCCGCGGGTGCGGTGGTCCACCTGCCAGACCGCCGCGGCGGCCAGCACACTGCCCTGGGAGTGGCCGGAGATGACCAGCCGGCCGCCGTGCCGGCGGGTCCAGGTCTCCATCCGCCAGGTCAGGTCGGGCACCGCCCGCTCGGCGTAGCACGGCGGCGCGAAGGGGTGGGCGGCGCGCGGCCAGAAGGTGCCCACGTCCCACAGGATGCCGATGGTGCGGCGGGCCGAGGGGCTGCGGTAGGCGCGACGGGCAAATGTGACCAGCATCAGGAAGGCCAGCCCCATCAGCCAGGAGCCCAGCGCCTGCGCCGTCTGGGCGGCGGCGTCCACGGCCCCGGGCGCGCCGTCGGCGGCCCGCCCCGGCACCTCGTCGGTGACCCAGGCCGCGGTGACGGCCAGGGCGCCGAACAGCAGGGTCAGCAGCGCGACCGGGCCGACGATCCAGGGGGCGGAGTCGGTGAGGCCCGCGCGGGCGATCGTGGCCGCGATCCGCCGGGTGCGTACGGCGTCGGGCCGCTCCCCCGGATAGCCGTCCATGATGGTCGGCAGCAGCCGGTTGCGCACCCGCCACACCCTTACGGTGAAGATCACCAACAGGACGACCAGGACCAGCAGCAGGGCGGGGATGGCGGTGGCCAGCCAGGTCAGCAGCACCGGAGGCGCTATCCCGGGCCCCTCACCCGGGGTGCCGCCGCCGTCCAGCCAGTCGGCGAAGCGCTGGGCGACACCGCCCGCGAGCACCGCCCCGAGCCCGCAGGCGAGCACGGCGACGGCGGGCCCGGCGAGCCCGTACAGCGGGGTGCGGCCGGGCGCCGCCCGGTGCAGGACCAGGGCGCACACCGCCATGGTCACGATCAGCGCGCCCTCCCCGATGGCGATGGCGCAGAACGCCTTGTTGCCCGGCAGCTGGTCGGTGGAGGCCCAGCCGGGGCGGGACCAGCCGGCGTACAGGACGGAGAGCGCCAGCACCGCGAGGGCGGCGCCGGGCAGCGCGGTGATGGTGAGGCGGTCCAGCTCCCCGTCGACCTTGGACTCGCTGCGGCCGCGGTGGCACACCACGGCCACCACCGTGACCGCGCCCGCGCAGAGCAGCGTCAGCAGCGCCCAGCCCGCGGTGTCCTGAAGCCCGCCGCCGCCCGGCTCGCGGTCATAGGTGGTGGTGGGCAGGATCAGGCCCGCCGCGATGGTGAGGAAGCCCGCAGCGGTGTGCGCGGCGCGCAGCCGGGCGACGATCCTGCGGCCGTACCAGAAGCCGGGCAGGCACAGCGCGGGGCGGTTGCCCGCCTCGGGCGCGGACTCGTCGACGGGGCGCTCCAGCGGCGGGGAGGCCTCGTACGCGCTCCAGGTGCGGTTGGACAGGTACCACAGCAGTCCGGTGAGCGCGCCGGGCAGCACCGCGGCGAGCGCGAGCCTGCGGCCGGGCTGGCTCCACCAGCCGTGGTTCTCCGGGGACAGGAAGCCGAGCCAGGACTTCCCCCCGGCGCAGTCGGCCGAACCGGCGCACTGCCAGGCGACCAGGTCCAGGGCCACCTCGCAGGCCCCGGCGATCAGCAGCACGGTCAGGGTGAGCGCCACGAGCCGGACGAGCAGGCCGTAGGTGCGCACGGTCCGCTCGCGCCGGTCGGCCGGGGGCCGCATCCAGTGGGCGAGGTTGGCGACCATGAACGGCAGTAAGAGCAGCCACAGGGCCCGGGAGCTGTTGCCCGAGGTGAGGTTGCACCAGACGTACGCCTCGCGGATCGGGCCGTCACGGTCCGGGCCCTCGCGGTCCTCCGGCGGGCGCTGCTCGGCGTCGATGTCGTCCGCCCTGCGGTAGACCGCCGCGGTCTCGTCGCCGGTGACCAGGCCGGTGCGCGGATCGCCCAGCATCTCCGCGGGGGTGGTGCCGCCCACTCCGTGCACGAGGAGTTCCAGATCGGGTGGTGGCGCCCCGCCCTTGCGGGCTGTTTTCGCGTGTTCCGACGCGTCGGCCGGTGTGTCCGTACGCATGGTCGATGGCACCGTGTCCCCCGATCCGGTGTGGTGCGGTCGTTCTGGCTCCAGGATTGTGCCCATCGGCCACCTTCCCCGACCCTGACACGGCGGGCGTGCCGAAATCGTAACCCTGGGTGCACCGGCACTCCGCTGTCTTCGCCTCATGCGAAGATGAACGCGCGGGCGACGAGGGCCGACCGGAGGGAGACGTGGCAGGGTGAGCGACAACCAGAACCTGCTCGCGGAGCAGCGGCGTGCCCTGATTCTCGATGAGGTCAGGCGGCGCGGCGGGGTCCGGGTGAACGAGCTGACGCGCAAGCTCAATGTCTCGGACATGACGGTTCGTCGCGATCTCGACGCGCTGGCCAGGCTGGGCGTCGTGGAGAAGGTGCACGGCGGGGCCGTGCCGGTGGCCGAGGCGAGCACGTACGAGCCCGGGTTCGAGGCCAAGTCGGGCCTCGAGCTGAGCGCCAAGGAGGACATCGCCAAGGCGGCGGCCGCGATGGCCACGCCGGGCACCGCGATCGCCCTGGCCGGGGGCACCACGGCCTTCGCACTGGCCCAGCAGCTGCTGGAGGTGCCGGATCTGACCGTGGTCACGAACTCGGTCCGGGTGGCCGATGTGTTCTACAACGCCCAGCGGTCGGCGGCGCTCGGCGGGGTGGGCCCGCGCCCGGGCGCGGCCACCGTCGTGCTCACCGGCGGGGTGCGGACGCCGTCGGACACGCTGGTGGGGCCGGTCGCGGACGCGGCGGTGCGCTCGCTCCACTTCGATGTGCTCTTCCTCGGGGTGCACGGCATATCGGTGGAGGCGGGTCTGTCGACGCCGAATCTCGCGGAGGCGGAGACCAACCGCCACTTCGTCAGGGCCGCGCGCCGGGTGGTGGTGGTCGCGGACCACACCAAGTGGGGCACGGTGGGGCTGAGTTCCTTCGCCTCGCTGGACCAGGTGGACGCGCTGGTCACGGACCCGGGGCTGCCGGAGGAGGCGCGGGCGGAGATCTCCGAGTATCTGCCGGAGCTGGTGGTGGCGGGCGAGCCGGTCCGCACCGCAGACATCTGACACCCCGACAGTTATCGTGTGTCCATGACACACCGGTTGCGTTCCGTCGGACTGGAGTACGCCGAGACCGCCCCGGTGCGGCTCGTCTTCGTCGCCAAGGTCTCGGCCGCTCCGGAGGCGGTGTTCGAGGCGTTCACCGACGTCGAGGGCTGGCCGCGGTGGTTCCGGCAGGTGAAGGACGCCCGCTCCACGGACGGCGGCAAGGGCAGGGAGATCCGCCTCATGGGCGGCACCCGCTTCCGCGAGACGGTCATGGCGGCGGATCCGCACGAGCGCTACGCCTACCGCGTCGACGAGACCAACGTACCGGGGCTGCGGGCCCTGCTGGAGGAGTGGACACTGCGGCCGTCGGACGGCGGTACCGTGGTGCGCTATGTCTTCGCGGTGGACGGCACGGCGGTGCTGCGCGGTGCCGTACGGGCGATGCGGCCGGGTCTGCGGCGCGCGTTCCACCAGGCGGTGCGGAACCTGGACCGGATGGTGGCGGCGGCCTGACGACGGCCGTAAGGGCGAGGCGGCGACCGTAAGGGCATGACGGCGACCGTACGCGCGTGGCGGTGGACGTAAGGGCGTGGCGGTGGCCGTAAGGGCGGAGGTCAGTCCGTCCAGTTACCCGTGGTGAGGAAGATGTCGAGCGTCTTCACATACGGCTCGATGTCCAGCCCCTGCTCCTCGAGCCACGCGTCCGAGTAGTACTTGTCCAAATACCGCTCCCCCGGATCGCACAGCAGCGTCACCACGCTCCCGGTCCGCCCCGCGGCCACCATCTCCGCGACGATCCGCAGCGCGCTCCACAGCCCCGTCCCGGTGGAGCCGCCCGCCTTACGGCCGATGGCCCGCTCCAGGGCGCGCACGGCGGCGACGCTCGCCGCGTCCGGGACCTTCATCATCCGGTCGATCGCGCCCGGTACGAAGCTGGGCTCCATCCGGGGGCGGCCGATGCCCTCGATGCGTGAGCCGTGGTCGCTGGAGGCGTGGGCGTCATGGTGCACCCAGCCGTCGAAGAAGCAGGAGTTCTCCGGGTCGGCGACGCACACCCGGGTGTCGTACTGCATGTAGTGGACATAGCGGGCGAGGGTCGCCGACGTGCCACCGGTGCCCGCCGTGGCCACGACCCACGCCGGTTCGGGATAGCGCTCCAGACGCAGCTGCTGATAGATCGACTCGGCGATGTTGTTGTTGCCGCGCCAGTCCGTGGCCCGCTCGGCGTAGGTGAACTGGTCCATGTAGTGGCCCCCGGATTCCGCCGCGAGGGTTGCGGACTCCTCGTACATCGTCCGCGGGTCGTCCACGAAATGGCACTGGCCGCCATGGAATTCGATCAGGCGGCACTTCTCCCGGCTGGTCGTGCGGGGCATCACCGCGATGAAGGGCACCCCGATCAGCTTGGCGAAGTACGCCTCGGATACGGCGGTCGAGCCACTGGACGCCTCGATCACGGGTTTGCCCGGCCGGATCCAGCCGTTGCACAGCCCATAGAGGAACAGCGAGCGTGCCAGGCGGTGCTTGAGGCTTCCCGTGGGGTGGGTGGACTCGTCCTTGAGGTAGAGGTCGATCCCCCAGCGCTCGGGCAGCGGGAAGCTCAGCAGGTGGGTGTCCGCGGACCGCTGGGCGTCGGCCTGCACCTTACGGACGGCTTCCTTCAGCCACTCGCGGTAGCCGTGGTCGCTGCGATCCACGTCGATCGTCTCGGTACTCCCGTGCGCCGTGCCGTCCAACGCCCACTCCTCCTGCTTGTGCCCCACGCCCAGCCCAGGTGGCATACTCATGCCGTTTCGATCCTCATTGTCCCCCAGTGCGCCCTGGTGTCCGGGGCCGGTCACGGGCACACTGCGCAACAGGGAAAATGAGAGGCGGCGGCACAGTGCCAGTCGGAGCCATCGGGGAGGCGGTTGTGTGATGGCCGATACGGAGTTCAACGCCAGAGGAGTGCGGATCGAGCGATTCCTGCGCTCGGTCACCCGCGCCGGACAGGTCATGATCAAGGACGGCCGGCTCCAGTTGCTGACCAGCTACGGCAGCGAGATCGACAGCGCGCCCGTGCAGTCGGTGCGTGCGAGCAAGCCCTGGTTCGTGGACGGGGACCAGGCCATGGCCACCGTGAACGGCACCCGTTACCGCCTCACCCTCGGCTCGCAGGACGCCAAGTCGGCCTCGGCCAAGTCCGGCTCGGGCGCCGCCAGCCGCTTCCTCGACGCCGTCCGGTCCGCCCGGAGGCATGCCTCGAAGAGGTGAGGCGGCCGAGTTGCGCATGCGCGCGGTGGGACCGACCCTGGACGAGTATCAGTATCACTGAGGGTCAACAAGCGGTGACGCTGAGAACCGTCCCACCGGTCGCGCCCAGCAGCCACCACTGCTGAACGTGTTCGTCGCCCGCATCTGAATCAGGCTAGCCCCACGTCTTCAGGGAGTCGCAGCCGTGATCAGTCGTCCTAGCAGGCATTGCACGGTGGAGCTCCAGGCCCTGCCGTCGCGGATCGGACAGGTCCGCAGAATCGTGTCGGCGCAGTTGCGCTACTGGCATCTGGATCCGCTCATCGACCCGGCGGCGCTCGGCGTCACCGAACTGCTCACCAATGTCCATCGGCACGCCGAGCCGGACAAGCAGTGCACGGTGGAGATCGCTCTCATGCTGGACCGGCTGACCGTTTCGGTCCGCGACCAGGATCCGCGACTGCCTCGCGTTCAGGTGTGCGATCCCTTCGCCACCCATGGCAGGGGGCTCGCGTTGGTCGCGGCCGTCAGCCAGAGCTGGGGGATGCACGCGCGGGACGACGGCAGCGGGAAGGTCGTCTGGTTCACGCTGGCCGTGCCGCGGCCCACCGCCACCGCCAAGCCGCCCTTCGCCTCGCATGGAACGGGCCGCACCGCACCGCCCCTTCGCACGGACGCCTCCCGTCCGGCACCGGCGCCCCTCGCCGGCCCCGCGTCCGCACCCGCGCCCGCCACCACCCCGGCTCCGGCGCCTGTCGCCCCGGCGCCCGTTGCACCGGCACCGGCAACGCCCGCACCCGTCGCCCCCGAGCCCGTCGCCGCGGCATCGGCCCCCGTTGCCGCCGCCGCTCCGGCCCCGGCACCGGCCGTTGCCGCCGCTCCGGCGCCCGCGGTGCGCGAGCGGGCCCCCGCGGCCGCCCGGTCGGCAGCCGCCCGCTGAGCATGCGAGCGTCCCGCCTCCAGCGAGGCGGGACAGCCCGGATAACGCCCGGCGGCCCGTACCGCCCCGGCCTCCGCCGTCGCCGTCAGAGGGCCCCGCCCTTCGTCGCATGACGGCCGAACTGCTCGTCCAGGACGGACAGTCGGCGCCAGTACTCGTCCTCGTCGATCTCACCGGCCGCGAAGCGACGGCCCAGCACCGCGATCGGCGATCGCTCGCCGAAGTCCACGGGGCCGGGACCGTGCCGCCAGGGGGCGCGTCCGCGCCATCCGGCGCGCCGCAGCACGAAGACCGCGCCGCCGACGACCAGCGCCCACATCAGCGGGAAGAGCAGAATCCAGGGTCCGGGGCCATCGCCGTCGGCGAAGCCGTGCGCCAGGGTGTTCATGGTGATCGCGCTCCTCGGGAGTGGGGTTTCCATGGCCCTCATTCACGTGGCCACTCCCGAGGATCACTCCCTTACGGCGCCGTGGTCGTCGTACGGCCGACGACAGTTCCGTTACCTCCCGGGGAGTACGCGCACCGGCCCGGCCGCTCTGTACCTACTAGTGTGTACGATCAAGGGGCGAGAACGACCGCATGCGAACACACGCCCCACCGACAGGAGTTCACCGATGCTCGCCATGCAGTACCGGATCACCCTGCCCGCCGACTACGACATGAAGATCATCCGGCATCGGGTGGAGACGAAGGGACCGCTGCTCGACGACTTCTCGGGGCTGGGCCTCAAGGCCTACGGGATCCGGGAGCGCGGTGTGGACGGCTCGCCGGTCCATCAGTACGCCCCGTTCTATCTGTGGACCGCGCCCGAGGCCATGAACCGGTTTCTGTGGGGCCCCGGATTCCAGGGCATCGTCCGGGACTTCGGCAGACCCCCGGTCGAGCACTGGCAGGGGCTCGGCTTCGAGCGGGGCCCGGCCGCGGGCGCCATGCCACGCGCCGCCACCCGCCACGCCGAGCCGGTCCCGGCCACCGATCCCGCCTCCGCCGTCGAGGACGCGCTGGTACGGCTGGCCGAGCGCGCCCGTAAGGACGGCGTCCACACCACGGCCCTCGGCATCGACCCGCGCGGCTGGGAGCTGATCCACTTCACGCTCTGGGAGGAGTCGGCACCGCCCTCGGAGCCGGGTGACCGCTACCAGGTGCTCCATCTGTCGACCCCGGACGTGGACGCGCTTCCCCGGGGGCGGCACTGGTGACCGCCGGGCCGGTCAGCCCACGCCCAGGGCCGCCAGCGGGTCGTCCAGGACCGGCTGCCACGCCAGCTCCGCCGCTCCGACCAGGCTGTTGTGGTCCAGCGTGCACGGCAGGATCGGTACGCCCCCACTCCGGCCCCACAGGCTGCGCTCCGCCACCACGGCGCGCAGCCGCTCCGGGTCGGCCTCCAGGAGCTCGCGGTGCAGCCCGCCGAGGATGATCCGGTCCGGGTTGAGGATGTTGACCAGACCGGCGAGCCCCAGGCCGAGGCGGTCGATGAGCTGCTCGGTGGCCGCCCTTACGGACGGTGCCGTGGCGTACTCCTCGCGCAGCAGATCGCGGGCCTGCTGCAAGAGGGACACCTCCGGGCCCGGTTCGCGCCCGGCCGCCGTGAGGAAGGCGAGCGGATCGGCCTCGATGTCCAGACAGCCGCGGCTGCCGCAGTGGCAGGGCGGTCCCTCGGGGTTGACGGTCAGATGGCCCACCTCGAGGGCGAGCCCCGCACTGCCGGTGTGCAGCCGTCCGTCGAGCACCAGCGCGCCACCGACGCCCCGGTGCCCGGTGGCGACGCAGAGCAGATGCTGAGCGCCGCCGCCCGCGCCATGGCGATGTTCGGCGAGCGCTGCCAGGTTGACGTCATTGCCCGCGAAGCCGGTGACCGGCTCGCCGTCGTCGCCACGGATCCCGGCCGCCGCCAGGCTGCGGTTGAACAGCTCGCGGACCGGAGCGCCCGCCGGCCAGGCGACGTGCAGCGGGTTCAGGGCGGTGCCCTCCGGTTCGGCGACCGCGGACGGGACGGCGAGCCCCGCGCCCACACAGCGGCGGCCGGTCTCACTCAGCAGCCGGGCACCGGCCTCGACGACCGCGTCGATGACGTGCGCCGGGTCGGCGGGCACGGTCATGCAGCCGGGGGCGGTGGCCACGGTCTGCCCCCCGAGTCCGACCAGCGCCGCGCGGAAGCCGTCGGCGTGCACCTGGGCGGCGAGCGCGACCGGCCCGTGAGGCGCGATCGACAGCCGGTGGGAGGGACGGCCCTGTGCCCCGGCGGCCCCGAGCGGCCGCGAGTCGACCTGGATCAGGCCGAGCGCCTCCAACTCGGCGGCGACGGCGCCCGCGGTCGCTCGGGTCACCCCGAGCTCGGCGGTGAGCACGGCGCGGGTGGGCGCACGGCCGGTGTGGACGAGTGCCAGTGCCGGGCCAAGAGCGCTTCGGCCGCGCTCGAGCCTTGTCCGTGTCTGGGTCACGCCTCTATTCTCACTTTGTGCCGACTCCAAACAAAACACGGACGGCCACTCCGGGCGCGCGCCGCTCCGCCTCCACGGATCGCGCCCTCACCCGACTCCGCGCCGCCATCACCGCGTTCTTCTTTCTCGACGGATTCGTGTTCGCCGGGTGGGTCGCCCGGATCCCCGCGATCAAGGACCAGACGAGCGCCTCGGAGGGCGCGCTGGGGCTGGCGCTGCTCGGCGTGTCGGCGGGCGGTACGGCCACGATGATGGCCACCGGGCGCCTGTGCCGCCGCTTCGGCAACCATCCGACGACGGTGGCCGCCGGTGCGCTGCTCGCGGGCTCGGTCGCGCTGCCGCCGCTGACCCACTCCGCGCTCGCCCTCGGCCTGGTGCTGCTGGTCTTCGGCACCGGGTTCGGCGCCCTCAACGTGGCCATGAACAGCGCGGCCGTCGACCTCATCGCCGCCCTGTGCCGCCCGGTCATGCCCGGCTTCCACGCCGCGTTCAGCCTGGGCGGGATGGCCGGGGCCGGGCTGGGCGGGCTGATCGCCGACCATCTCTCCCCCACCCGCCATCTGTCGCTGCTCGCGGTCTTCGGGCTGCTGCTCACGGCCGTCGCGGGCCGGACGCTGATCTCGCTGCCGGTGCCCACGCCGCGGAGCGGCACGGGGCCCGCGGCCGAGTCCGGGCCTGCCGCCGGCCTCGCATCGCCCCCCGGCGCACCGCGGCCGGGGCGGGTCCGGTGGCTCGTCGCCGTGTTCGGCCTGATCGCGCTGTGCACGGCGTACGGCGAGGGCGCGATGGCCGACTGGGCCGCGCTCCATCTGCACCAGGACCTCGACGCGTCCGCCGGGCTCGCCGCCGCGGGCTACGCCGTCTTCGCCCTGATGATGGCCGTCGGGCGGCTGAGCGGCACCGCGCTGCTCGAACGGCTCGGCCAGACCAGGACGTTGATCGCGGGCGGCGCCACGGCCGCGGCCGGAATGCTGCTGGGCTCGCTCGCGCCCACGGTCTGGCTCACCCTCCTCGGCTTCGCGGTCACCGGGCTGGGGCTGGCCAACCTCTTCCCGGTCGCCATCGCGCGGGCGGGCGCGCTGACGGGGGCGGGCGGGGTCGCCGCGGCCTCCACGCTCGGCTACGGCGGCATGCTGCTGGGCCCGCCGACGATCGGCTTCCTCGCCGACTGGTACTCGCTGCCGGTCGCGCTCACCACGGTCGCGGCGCTGGCCGCCGTGGCGGCCGTCGTCGCGTACGGCACGCGGAACGCCGCGCGCACGGCCGGAAGCTGACGTTCCGTCCGCCCCGGCCCGTCGTTGTCAGAGGCGGCTGGCATGATTCCGACATGGAGACTGCCGAGTTGATCGAAATCGTCGACCGCGAGGGCCGGTTGCTGGCCGACGCCGCGGCCGAAGCCGGGGTGGACGCCCCCGTTCCCACCTGCCCGGACTGGCGCGTCCGGGACCTGCTGTCGCACATCGGCCAGGTGCACGGCTGGGCCGCCCGGTTCGTCGCCGAGGGCCTGACCGAGCCGGTCCGGCCGACGCTCGAGGCGGCACCGGCCGACCCCGAGCTGGTGTCGTGGTACCGCGAGGTCCATGCCCGCCTTGTCGACGCCCTCACCCATGCCGACCCCGAGGTGAAGTGCTTCACCTTCCTGCCCGCGGAGTCCCCGCTGGCGTTCTGGGTCCGGCGCCAGGCCCATGAGACGGCCATCCACCGGATCGACGCGGAGTCGGCGCGCGGCGGAGACTTCTCGCCGTTCACCCCGGAGTTCGCGGCCGACGGGGTCGATGAGCTGCTGGCCGGTTTCCACAGCCTGGACCGGTCCCGCGTGCGTACGGACACCCCGCGCACGCTCCGGGTGCGGACCACGGACCAGGGCGCGGTCTGGACGATGCGGCTGTCCCAGGACGCTCCGCGCACCGAGCGCCATGGTGAGGGGGCGGCCGACTGCGAGCTCAGCGGCCCGGCCCACGACGTCTATCTCGCGCTCTGGAACCGACTGCCGATCAGCGCGCTGACCACGGAGGGGGACGAGAAGCTGGCCGAGCTGTGGCGGGAGCACTCGGGGATCTGACCTCCCGGCCGCTCGGGGCGCGACCACACCGCTCGGGTCGCGCCCAGCGCCCGGGTCGCGCCCACCGATCGGATCGCGCCCATCGCCCGGGAACGCGCGCCACTTGGCCGCGCCCACCGCTCGGGCGGGCCAACCGCTTGGGTTACCGACGAGTAATAACCCGTGTTAGCTTCCTGTCATGTCACGTCGATCGATGTCGCCGCGCGGACTGCGCCGCGCGATGAACTGGTGGCCGCCCTATCTCTTCGCCGGAGTGCGGGTGGTCCACCTGGCGGAGGACTGGAGCAGCGCCCGCGTCAGGCTGCGGCTGCGCCGCTTCAACTCCAACTACGTGGGGACCCATTTCGGCGGTTCGCTGTTCTCGATGAGCGACCCGTTCTGGATGCTGCTGGTGATGCGACGGCTCGGCCGGGACTACATCGTCTGGGACAAGGCGGGCGAGATCGACTTCGTCTCGCCCGGCCGCGGCGATGTGTTCGCCGACTTCAAGCTCACCGAGGAGCGGCTCGAGGAGATCCGCGAGGCCACGGCGGACGGCGGCAAGGCGCTGCCGTGGTTCGAGAACGAGGTGGTCGCCGCGGACGGTACGGTCGTGGCACGCGTACGGAAGCAGCTGTACGTGCGCCGGAAGCACCATGACGGGCAGCGCGGGCCGGGGCCGGGGAGGACCGACCCGGCGACGGCCACCGGACACCAGGCGAAGGGCTGAGACGAGATGACCGGACCCCGTACCCAGGAAGAACGCGACGCGCTCACCATCGAGATAGTGTTCGCCCTGGTCACGGCCGGTCTGCTGGCGGCCGTGCTCTACGTCGCGGTCGCGAGCCCCGCCCTCTTCGGCGACCTGGACCGGGCCCATGAGCATGCCTGGCACGTCGCCGCCTTCGCGGTGGCCACCACCGGATTCACCGCCCGCCTGGTGCGGGCGCTGTGGCTCTTCTCCCGGCAGCGGCGCTGATGCCCCAGGGCCAGAGCCAGGACCCGCGGCCCGCACGGTGGCAGTGCGCCGGGGCGCGCTGGGCCCGCGGCGGGCCCGCGCTGGTCTGGCGCCATCCGGCCCAGGGGGAACGGCTCTCCCCGCTGACTCCGGACCGCCCGCTCTCGTTCACCACCGGCCCCAGGCGCGCCTGCGTCGGCGTCCGCAGGGGCGCCCGGCACACTCCGTGCCCGGCCGGGGCCGAGGTCCCGGCCTCCGCCGTATCGGCGCAGTGCCCGGACTGCGCCCGGCTGGACCGCTCGTACTCGGTGGCCGCCGACACCCGTACGGACGATCCGCGCCCTTACGACGTCTATCTCGCCTGGTTCGGTCCGGAGCTGGTCAAGGTCGGGATCACCGCGGCCGAGCGGGAGGGGGCACGGCTGCTGGAGCAGGCCGCCCTCTCGTACTGCCTGCTGGGCCGTGGTCCGCTGATGGCCGCGCGCCGCGCCGAGGCCGTGCTGGGCGCAGCGCTCGGCGTCCCGGACCGCTTTCCCTACGCCGCCAAGCGCACCGCCCGCGAGGCCCCGCCGCCGCCTGAGCGGCGGGCCGCCGACCTCGCCGCGCTCCACCAGCGGGCGCGCGGCCTGGGCGGTCTGCCGGAGTCGCTGGCCCTGGCCCCGTTCGAGCCGGTCCACCATGACGTGGCGTTCCATCTGGACCGGGTGCGGCCGGCGCCGGGGCTGGTCCAGCTCGTCCCCGAGGCCACCGTGGCCGGTCGTATCGACGCCGTGGCGGGCCCGGACATCCATCTGACCTCGACGGACGGCCGGGCCCTGCTGCTGGGCACCCGGCAGCTGGCGGGCTGGGCACTGTCGGCGGCCGCGGCGGACGCCCCGACGACGGCGCCGGTGGCACGGCGGGAGCGGGAAGCGGAGGCCCCGGAAGGGCTGTTCTGAGCCGAGAGGATTGTTCTGAGGGGAGGGGTGTGCCGGGCGGAGGGCCGTACCCGGCGAGGGACCCGCAGCACAAAACCCGCAGCACAAAACCCGGAGCACACCCGGAGCACACCCCGAGCACAAAACCCGGACCGCAGAGCCCGCAGCACAAAGCCCGGACCGCAAAGCCCTCGCTCAGCCGAGCCAGCCCGGCCGGACCAGACCCGACTCATAGGCGAGCACGACGAGTTGGGCGCGGTCCCGGGCGCCCAGTTTGACCATCGTCCGGCTCACATGGGTCTTGGCGGTGAGCGGGCTGACCACGAGCCGCCGGGCGATCTCCTGGTTCGACAGCCCCATCCCGACCAGGGCCATCACCTCCCGCTCCCGCTCGGTCAGCTCCGCCAGCGCCGCCGCGGGCGCGGGCTCCCTGGAGCGGGCCGCGAACTCGGCGATGAGACGGCGGGTCACCCCGGGCGACAGCAGCGCGTCGCCGCCGACGACCGCGCGCACCGCCCGCAGCAGCTCATCCGGCTCGGTGTCCTTGACCAGGAAGCCGGAGGCGCCGGAGCGGATCGCCTCGAAGACGTACTCATCGAGTTCGAAGGTGGTCAGCATGACCACCTTCACCTCGCCGAGGGCCGGGTCCGCGGTGATCCCACGGGTGGCGGCGAGGCCGTCGAGCACCGGCATCCGGATGTCCATGAGGACGACATCGGGGCGTCGCTCCCGTACGAGCGCCAGCGCCTGCCCCCCGTCGGCCGCCTCGCCGACCACCTCGATATCCGGCTGCGCGGCCAGCAGGGCGCGGAATCCGGCGCGGACGAGGAGCTGGTCGTCGGCGAGCGCCACACGGATCACGGTCTCGGGCCCGTCCTCATCCGTCATGGGGTCTCCCTCCCACCCTTGAACGGGATCCTGGCCCGGACGCGGAAGCCGCCGTCCGGGCGCGGGCCCGCCGCCACTGTGCCGCCGAGCGCGGCGGCCCGCTCGCGCATGCCGACCAGGCCGTTGCCGCCGCCCGTCGCCCCGTCCCCGGTCGCGGGGCCGTCGTCGTCCACTCGCAGCTCCAACTCACCGGGGGCATAGTGCAGCAGTACCTGGGCGTTCCGGGAGCCGGAGTGGCGGACGATGTTGGTCAGGGCCTCCTGCACGATACGGAACGCCGCGAGATCGGCGCCCGGCGGCAGGGCCGTCCGTACGCCCTCCACCTCCACCCGCACCGCGAGCCCCGCGTCCGCCGCCTGCCCGGTCAGCTCCGCCAACCGGTCCAGGCCGGGCGCGGGTGAGCGGGGCGCGGCGCCGGACGCGCCGGAGCCGGAGGTCCGCAGGGTGTCGAGGACCTGGCGGACCTCGCCCAGCGCCTCCTTGCTGGCCGCCTTGATGGTGGTCAGCGCGGTGCGGGCCTGCTCGGGGTCCTGGTCGAGGAGGGCGAGCCCGACGCCCGCCTGGACGTTGATGACCGAGATGCTGTGGGCGAGTACGTCATGCAGTTCGCGGGCGATCCGCAGCCGCTCCTCGTCCGCCCGGCGCCGCGCCGCCGCCTCCCGTTCGGCCCGTTGGCGGGCCCACTGCTCACGCCGTATGCGGACGTGTTCGGAAGCGGCCACGATCGCCGTCGCCCAGGCGGTGACCGCCAGCTCCTGTCCCCATCCGACGGGCCCGTCATCGCCCGGCGGCAGCCAGCGGTAGAGCCAGTGGCCGATGAGCAGATGGCTTCCCCACAGCAGTCCGAGCGCGCTCCACGCGGCGATCCGCCGCCCGGCCGCGATGGCCGCCACGCAGGCGACGACGAGGCTGAGGAAGACGGGCCCGTACGGATATCCGGCGGCGAGGTAGCCGGCGGTCACCGCCGCCGTGCCGACCACGACGGTCCCGGGGCGGCGATGGCGCATGAGCAGCAGCGCGGGCCCGGCGAGCAGCAGCACGGCGCTCCCGGGTCCGAGGTCCGCCCGTGCGGGCTGATCGTGAGCGGCGAACCCGGTGCCCACCATCTGGATGACGGCGATGGCGAGCGAGGAGCGCCAGGGCAGGGCCGAACGCGATGGGTCGAAGGGCGCCCGGCGCCGCCATCCGCCCGGCCACTGCCCCGGGCCGTGCTCCCCCGTGAATCCGTGCATACGGGCAACGCTAAACCGGCGGCGCGGCCCAGGCGTCCCCCCTGCGCGGTGCCCGCGCCTACTCCCGGCGGAGTAGGCGCCCATGCCCTGCCGGGCGGATCGCGGGACGGGGCCGAGCCAGCCCGGCTCCCGGCCGCGGCGCGGCGGACGTGGGGAGAGCTCAGACCGAGCACCTGCGGCGCCCAGCGACGAGCCGTGGAGCCGTGCGAGCGCGGGCACAGGCAGCGGCTCGCCCAGCATGCCCGCCAGGGACCTCGCACCGCCTGTCTCCGGCAGCGTCGCCTCTTCCCGTACCGGCGGGGCGCCCCCGGCATGGCCCGTCGCAGACCCCGCGAAGATCAGCCCGACGCGGCCGAAGCCAAGCCCTGTGCGGTGTCCGGCGGACTCCGCCGCGTGCGGAGCTCTGCCCCAGACCCCGGGGTCCAGGGGCAGAGCCCCTGCCACGCGGCGGAGCCGCATATCGATGCCGCGGGAAGGGGCGGGGAGGGGAGCAGCCCGCCGCAGGCGTCAAGATCCGTCGGATACCCCCTAGCCCCGGTCCATCGCCCCCAGGGCCCGGCGGGCGGCCGGGTGGGTGCGGACGAGGTCGCCCAGCGTGGTGGTGCCGCGGGTGATCTTCGTGAAGGCGCGCCACGCCGGGCGGAAGCCCGTGATCGCCGCGTGGAACATCCCGGGGCGGCGGGAGAAGACCGTGTGCAGTCGGCGGCCGACGCCCATCTCCACGCCGAGCCCCGCCTTGATCGCGAAGGCGTAGTTCAGGGCCTGGCGGCGGGCGTCCACCGCGTCGTGGGCCTCGGCGACGCGCACCGCCCACTCCCCCGCGAGCCGACCCGAGCGCAGCGCGTAGGAGATGCCCTCGCGGGTCCACGGCTCCAGCAGTCCGGCCGCGTCGCCGCACACCAGGACCCGGCCGCGGGACAGCGGCGAGTCGTCGGCGCGGCAGCGGGTCAGATGGCCGGAGGAGATGCTCGGCTCGAATCCGGCGAGGCCGAGCCGGGCGATGAAGTCCTCCAGGTAGCGCTTGGTACCGGCGCCCTCGCCGCGCGCCGAGATGACGCCGACGGTAAGGGTGTCGCCCTTGGGGAAGACCCAGCCGTAACTCCCCGGCATCGGGCCCCAGTCGATGAGCACCCGGCCCGCCCAGTCCTCCGCGACGGTCTCCGGAACGGGGATCTCCGCCTCGAGGCCGAGATCCACCTGGTCCAGCTTCACGCCGACATGCGCGCCTATGCGGCTCGCGCTGCCGTCGGCGCCGACGACGGCCCGCGCCAGCACGGTCTCACCGTCGGAGAGCACCACGGCGACCGTGCGCCGGTCGGGCACGGCCGGGCCGTGCTGCTCGACGCGGGTGACCGCGACGCCCGTACGGACCTCGGCGCCCGCGTCCCTGGCGGCGTCGACCAGGGCCGCGTCGAACTCCGGCCGGTTGATCAGCCCGAAGAGCGCGTGCTTGGAGCGGCGGGTGCGGGACAGCTTGCCGTTCAGCGAGAATGTGACCGCGTGCACCCGCTCCCGCAGCGGCAGTTCGAAACCCGGCGGAAGGGCGTCGCGCGAGGGGCCGATGATGCCACCGCCGCAGGTCTTGTAGCGCGGCAGCTCGGCCTTCTCCAACAACAGCACCCGGCGCCCGGCGCAGGCGGCGGCATGGGCCGCGGAGGCACCCGCGGGGCCCGCGCCCACCACGACGACGTCCCATACCGTCTCATTGTCCGGGGCTGCGTTGTCGCTGCTCACGTGTGGATCCGCTCCCAATCGACCGACCTGATGCGCCTAACCGGCATCCTACGGCTCCCCGGCGGATGACCCCGCTGTGGGATGATCGGCCGCGCGGCATCAAGCCGTACATACGTGCCCATCGCCGCGCATCCCGCCGCCGGCCCGTCGCACCCCAGGAGGGTCCCCCCATGGAGAAGGCGCCTCTCGCCGCCACCGTCGCCGCCCTGCAATCGCGCGCCAGGGCCGAGCTGGCCGAGCTGGTGGCCTTCAAGTCGGTGGCGGACCCGGCGCAGTTCCCGCCCGGCGAATGCGAGGCGGCCGCCCGCTGGGTGGCCGACGCGCTGCGCGCCGAGGGGTTCGAGGACGTGGCGCTGCTGGACACGCCCGACGGCACGCAGTCCGTCTACGGCTTCCTGCCCGGTCCGGCCGGTGCCCCGACCGTGCTGCTCTACGCCCACTACGACGTGCAGCCCCCGCTGGACGAGGGCGCCTGGTACACCCCGCCCTTCGAGCTGACCGAGCGCGACGGCCGCTGGTACGGGCGGGGCGCCGCGGACTGCAAGGGCGGCGTGATCATGCATCTCACCGCGCTGCGCGCGCTCAAGGCGAACGGCGGGGTCCCGGTCAACGTCAAGGTGATCGTGGAGGGTTCGGAGGAGCAGGGCACGGGCGGTCTTGAGCGCTACGCCGAGGCCCATCCGGAGCTGCTGACCGCCGACACCATCGTGATCGGCGACGCGGGCAACTTCCGGGTCGGGCTGCCGACGGTCACGGCCACGCTGCGCGGGATGACGCTGCTGCGGGTCTCGGTGGAGACCCTGGAGGGCAATCTGCACTCCGGCCAGTTCGGCGGGGCGGCCCCGGACGCGCTCGCCGCGCTGATCCGCGTCCTGGACTCGCTGCGCGCCGAGGACGGCTCGACCACGGTCAAGGGCCTCGACGCGGACGCGGCCTGGGACGGGCTCCAGTACCCGGACGAGGAGTTCCGCAAGGACGCCAAGGTGCTCGACGGGGTCGGGCTGATCGGCTCCGGTACGGTCGCGGACCGCATCTGGGCGCGCCCGGCGGTCACCGTGCTCGGCATCGACTGCCCGCCGGTGGTCGGCGCCACCCCGTCCGTCCAGGCGGGCGCGCGGGCGCTGATCAGCCTGCGGGTGCCGCCGGGCGTGGACGCGGCCGAGGCCAACCGGCTGCTCGCCGAGCACCTCCGGTCCTCGGTGCCGTGGGGCGCGCGGCTTTCGGTGGAGCAGGTCGGCCAGGGCCAGCCGTTCCGCGCGGACACCACGAGCCCGGCGTACGCGGCGATGCGGGAGGCGATGCGCCTGGCGTACGACGGGCAGGAGATGGCGATCGCCGGGCAGGGCGGCTCGATCCCGCTGTGCAACACGCTGGCCTCGCTCTACCCGGAGGCGGAGATCCTGCTGATCGGACTGAGCGAGCCGGAGGCGCAGATCCACGCGGTCAACGAGAGCGTCTCGCCCGAGGAGTTGGAGAAGCTCTCGCTCACCGAGGCGCTGTTCCTGGGGATGTACGCGGCGGGCAAGGGCTGAGCCCCCCTTCACCTCGCACCCGGTCGGCGGGGGCGGCCCCACGGGCCGGGCCTGCGGGCGGCCCCACGGGCCGGGCCTGCGTGGTCAGCCCGTGGGGACGCCCGCTTCGAGATACAGCGGGCGGCCCTGCTCACGGGCGCGCAGCGCCCAGCGCAGCCGGCTCAGCCGCACCGGTGGCAGCAGCGCGGCGGCCTCGCTCTCGGTGACGAAGCGCCAGCCGCGCAGTTCGGAGCCGGGCAGCAGCACCTCCCGGGCGGCCGCGCTGGAGAGCTTGCCGCCGTCGAAGAGCAGCCGCAGGCCCCCGTAGCCGGGCGGCTGGGGGCGTTCCCAGTCGGCCACCAGCAGCCGCAGCGGTTCGTCCAGCCGTAGCCCCAGCTCCTCGGTGACCTCGCGCACCCCGGCGCACATGGGGGGTTCGCCCGGCTCGACGACGCCGCCGGGGAACTCCCAGCCGGGCTTGTAGGTGGGGTCGACGAGCAGCACCCGGTCCTCCTCGTCGAAGAGCAGGACCCCGGCGGCCAGCGTCTCCGCCCTCGGCTCCGGGGTCTGCACGATGTCGCAGATCCCGGCGCCCTCGCGGACCGCGTCGGCGATGTGCTGGGCGGTCTGGCGCGGGGTGAGCCCGGTGGTGTCCACGACATGGGCATCGGTGGTCAGCCAGGTCAGGGCCGCCCGATAGGGCGCGAGGTGGGCCAGGCACCACTGGCGTACGGACTCGCTGGCGTCCGCGTTCCCGGGTATCTCCTCGCGTTCGGCTATGCGCTCGCGAAGGATCGTTTCATCGGTGTGCAGCAGAACATGCCGTACGGGGATGCGACGGGCCGCGAACCCGCCGAAGATCTCATCCCGGTACTCCTGTCTGAGGACCGTCATCGGGACCACGAGCGGGCCGCCGACCTCCGCGATCAGCGCCGCTCCGGTGTCCACCACCAGCCGGCGCCAGGAGGGCAGATCCTGGTAGTCGGACACCTGCTCAAGACGTTTCCGCGGGAGCATCATCCGCAGACCGTTACCGACCAGCTCCGGGTCGTAGAACGTGCTGCCGGGCATGAAGTCCACCAATTCGCGGGCCGCGGAGGTCTTACCCGCACCGAACGCACCGTTCAGCCAGACGATCACATTTCCCCCTATTCCATCGCCTCCTGACAGTTGCCCGCATCACCCTGCCACGGAAACGCGCGAAGACGACCGAGTGACGGATCGCGTCGCTCCGGACGGGTTGGGCGGGGGACGCGGGGCGGGGCGACGGCGCGTGGCCGGGGATCGTGTGGCCCTTGTGCCACAGGGGTCACCGTGGCCATGTGAGCCACAGTGACCCCTGTCGTATCAGCCCTTGCTGGCGCCGAGGGTGAGCCCGGCGATGAAGTGGCGCTGCAACAGCAGGAAGACCAGCACCGTGGGAAGCGCCACGATCACCGAGCCCGCCGCGAGCAGGTTGTAGTCGGTGAAGAACTGGCCGCGCAGATTGTTGAGCGCGGAGGTGATGGGCAGCTTGTCGCCGTCGGAGATGAAGACGAGCGCCCACAGGAAGTCGTTGTACATCCAGGTGAATTGCAGGGTGGCGAGCGCGGCCAGCGCGGGCCGGCACAGCGGAAGCGTGATGTTCCAGTACTGCGCCCAGACCCCCGCGCCGTCCACCCGCGCCGCCTCCACGATCTCATCGGGAATGGTGCGCATGAAGTTGGCGAGGACGAAGACGCAGAATCCCACCTGGAAGGCGACCTGAACGGCGAGCACGGCCCAGTAGGAGTCGTACATCGTCATCGAGTCCGACATCCAATAGGGCAGATCGATCTTGGTGAAGAGCACATAGAGCGGGGTGACGATGACCTGCTGCGGCAGCAGATTGCCCGCCGTGAACACCATCAGCAGTACCAGCCCGCCGCGTATTCTCAGCCGGGTCACACAGAAGGCGACGAACGAGGCGAGAAACAGCGTCAACAGCACCCCGGGCACCGCGATGATGAGCGAGTTGACGAAGTACTTGCCCATCCCGGAGTCGTTGAACGCCTTGGCGTAGTAGTCGAATGACAGATGGCGCGGCAGCGAGAAATAGCCGTATTTCGCGGTCTCCTCGTACGGCCGCAGCGAGGCGTAGACGGCGAGCAGCAGCGGGGCGAGGAAGGCGAGCGACACGACCATCAGAAAGGCGTGCAGCCCGAGCCGGCCACGGGTCACCCGTCGCTTGGCGGTGCCGGTCACCGGGGTCACGGTCCGTACGGGGGCGGGCGGAGTGGTGACGGTCATCCCTTCTTCCCCCCTCGCAGCTCCTGGACCAGATAGGTCACGATGAATCCCAGGGACACGGTCAGCAGGACGACGGCGATCGCGGAGCCGAATCCGATCCGGCTGGCCTCGCCGATGATGTTGTCGGTGACCAGCACCGAGAGCAGTTCGAGCCCGTTACGCCCGTGGTTGATGGCGTAGACGATGTCGAAGGCGCGCAATGCCTCGATCACGGTGATGACGCCGACGATGATATTGACGGGCCGCAGAGTGGGCAGCACCACCCGGAAGAAGGTCTGGGTCTCGCTGGCACCGTCGATCGCGGCCGCTTCCTTGAGCGAGGGATCGACGGATTTCAGCCCGGCCAGATAGAGGATCATCACATACCCGGTGTGCCGCCAGGCGGCCGCCAGCAGCACCATCCAGATATTGAGGTCCGGGTCTCCGAGCCAGTCCACCGGGTCGTTCTTGTTGGCGAGGATCGCGTTCAGCGCACCCTGGTCACGGGAGAAGACCAGCTGTGCGATGAAGCCGACGATGGCGAGGGAGAGCACCACCGGCATATAGAGGGTGGACTGGTAGAAGCGGCTGAACCGCACACCCTTGTCCAGCAGTACGGCCAGCAGCAGGCCGAAGGGGGTCGCGACCAAGCCGAGAAAGGCCACCCAGAGCAGATTGTTGCGGACCGCGGGCCAGAACGGCGGATAGTCGGTGAAGAGGGTCTTGTAGTTGTCGATGCCCACCCAGTGGATATCGCCGATGCCGTCCCAGCTGGTGAAGGACAGGCCGATGGAGGCGAGGGTCGGGCCCCAGATCAGGGCCAGGTCGAGCAGGACGGGTATGCCCAGCAGCACGCCGATGACGGCGAGGTCGCGGGAGGTGAACCTCCGCGGACCCCGCCGTTTGGCACGCCGCGCGGTCGTGAGGGGCACGGCGCGGATCTCCTAGTCGCTGGCGAAGATGGTCTTCTTCTGGGACTCGATGTCCTTGGTGAGGCCGTCGATGTCGTTCGGCTTGTTGATGAACTGCTGAATGGCCCGGATCATCACCTGGGACGCGAAGTCCGGCCGGGTGTCCCGGTCCATGAACTGCGATATCTGCTTGGCGTTCGAGACGAGGTCGACGGCCTTCTTCTGAAGCGCGTTGTACGACGAGGTGGACGCCTTGTCGTTGACGGCGATGTTGTTCGGGTCCCGCTTCAGGTAGATCTCCTCGGCGGCGGGGGTGGCGAGGTACTTCATCAGCTCCTTGCCCTCCTTCTGCCGCTTGGACTTCTTCGCCAGCAGAAAGCCGTCGATCGGCGCCTCCACCGCGTCCTGGCCATAGGCGGAGTCGATCTCCGGGAAGGGGAAGAAGTCCAGATCATCGCGGTCGGCGGCGGAGAACTGCTGCCCAGGGTGGGGCAGCCCGAAGACCGCCATACCGGACTTCTTCTGCGCCAGGCTCTGCGCGGCCTCCTGCCAGGTCCGCCCGTTGGCGCCTTTCTGGTGGTACGGCATCAGTCCGCGCCACAGGTCGAAGACGTTTCGGACCTTGGGATCGGTCCAGGACTCCTTGCCGCCCATGAGGGAGATATGGAAGTCGTAGCCGTTGGCCCGCATATTGAGATAGTCGAAGGTCCCCATGGCGGGCCAGCCGTCCTTGTCGCCGAAGGCGATGGCGTCGAGACCGTCCTTGTCCATCCGCTTGGCGAGCGCCCGGAACTCGTCGAAGGTCTTCGGAACCTCGTAGCCGCGCTGGGCGAAGACGCTCTTCCGGTAGAAGACGGCCCAGGGGTAGTAGTAGTACGGCACGAGGTACTGCTTGCCGTCCTTACCGGTGGACTGCGCCTTGAGCGCGTCGGAGAAGCCGTCGAAGCCCTTCCAGAGGTCGCTGATCTCGGCGAGCTGCCCCTGCTCGGCGAAGAACTGCATGCGGTACCCGGCGAACCACATGAAGACGTCGTCGGGGGTGCCCTTCAGATAGCGGTTGATGCCCTCCTGGAAGGCCTCGTGGTTGACGGTGTTGACCTTGACCTTCTTGTCCGACTTCTTCTCGTACGCGTTGAACACCTCGGCGAACGCCTTGCGGGGCACGGCGTCGGAGGCATTGGAGCCGATCTTCACTTCGTTGCCCGGACCACCGCAGGCGGTCAGCAGCGTCGGAAGGGCTACCGCGCCGGCTCCGGCCGCGGTGCCTCGTAGTAGCGCACGGCGGGAGATCCGATGTCCTGACGATGACGGTGCCATGTGCCCCTCCACAGAGGTTCAATCAAACACAACCGAACGCGAGTGAGGGGATCTCACCCGGCGGCCAGGCGAATCGTCAAGGGTTTTGACGAGATATCGAACAACTGTTATCGCATCTCTTCCAACAGACTCCAACAGGGTCTACCGTAAACGCTCGCATGTGACGCAGCTATGACACTGCGTCACCCCCGTTGAGAACGGAGGACCCGCATCGTGCGCCACCGCTGTTTTCGACCCGCGAGGCGAAGAGTCATCGGAGCATTGAGCGCCGGTCTGCTGGCCACGGTCGGCCTGGCCCTCCCGGCCGTCGCCCAGCCCGCGCATCCCGCCGAGGTCACCCCACCGGCCTCCGTCCCGGGCGGCGAGCCCGGTGACGGGCTCGCCCTCACCCCTCCGATGGGCTTCAACAACTGGAACTCCACCCACTGCCGCGCGGAGTTCAATGAGGCGATGGTCAAGGGCATCGCCGACATCTTCGTGGCCAAGGGGCTGAAGGACGCCGGATACCAGTACGTCAACCTCGACGACTGCTGGGCGCTGCCGCAGCGCGATGCCAATGGCAAGCTGGTGCCCGATCCGGTCCGCTTCCCGAACGGCATCAAGGCCGTCGCCGACTATGTCCACTCCAAGGGACTGAAGATCGGCATCTACACCAGCGCGGGCACCAAGACCTGCAACAGCGCCGGCTTCCCCGGGGGCCTCGGCCATGAGAAGTCCGACGCCCAGCAGTTCGCCGACTGGGGCATCGACTACCTCAAGTACGACAACTGCAATAACCAGGGTGTCGACGCCAAGCAGCGCTACCGCACCATGCGCGACGCCCTGAAGGCCGCGACCGCGACCACCGGCCGCCCCATCGTCTACAGCATCTGCGAATGGGGCGAGAACAAGCCCTGGGAGTGGGCCGGGGAAGTCGGCCATCTGTGGCGGACCACGGGCGACATCAGCGACAGCTGGGGCAGCATGCTGTCGATCGCCAAGCAGAACCTGCCGCTCGCGAAGTACGCCGGGCCCGGCCACTGGAACGACCCCGACATGCTGGAGGTCGGCAACGGCGGGATGACGGCCACCGAGTACCGCAGCCACTTCTCGCTGTGGTCGATCATGGCCGCACCGCTGCTGATCGGTACCGATCTGCGCAAGGCCAACGCCGAGACGTACGAGATCCTCGGCAATCACGAAGTGATCGCCGTCGATCAGGACCCGCTGGGCAAGCAGGGCACCGTGGTCTCCTCCGAGGGTGGGCGCTGGGTCGTCGCCAAGGAGATGGCGGACGGCAGCCGCGCCGTCGCGCTGTTCAACGAGACCGACCGGCCGCAGCACATCGCCACCACGGCGACCGGGGTCGGGCTGCCCCGGGCGACCGCGTACCGGCTGCGCGACCTGTGGGCGCACAAGGACTACAACACCGCCGGAGCCATCTCGGCCACCGTCCCGGCCCATGGCACCGTGCTCTACCGGGCCTCGGCCGACTCCCGCTGGGCCTCCTACCCGCCCGCCGCCGAACTCGGCCTCGACGGCACCGCGCTGACCGAGGCCGGGGCCGCGGCCCAGGTCGACACCACGCTCACCGACCTCGGCCGCACCCCGGCCCAGCAGGTCTCGGTCCGGCTCACCGGCCCCGACGGCTGGCGGATCAAGGCCACCTCCCCGACCCGGGCCGCCTCGCTGCCCACCGGCTCGAAGCTGGCCACGCGCTGGCAGGTGACCGCCCCCGCCGGAGCCGCGCCCGGTGCGTACGACCTGACGGTCAGCGCCGACTACCGCTCACCGGGCGGCCAGAAGGCCGCCGCCCGGCTGGTCTCGGCCCTCCATGTGGTGGTCGCTCCGCCCTCCGGCAGCTCGTACGCGAGCGATCTGCCCTGGCTGAGCGCGCTCAACGGCTGGGGCCCGGTGGAGAAGAACACCAGCGTCGGCGAGAACGACGCGGGTGACGGCCATCCGCTCACCCTCGGCGGCACCACGTACGCCAAGGGCCTGGGCGTGCACGCGCCGAGTGAGGTCACGTACTACACCGGGGGCCGGTGCTCGCGCTTCACCGCACAGGTCGGCGTGGACGACGAGGAGGGCACCGCCGGGACGGTCGGCTTCGAGGTCTGGGCGGACGACACCAAGGTGGCCTCGTCGAAGACGCTGACCAACGCCGATCCGGCCACCGCCCTTGACGCCGCCATCGGCGGGGCGCAGACGGTCCGGCTCGTCGTCACCGACGGCGGGGACGGGGTCACCAGCGATCACGGGGACTGGGCCGACGCGGCCTTCACCTGCTGACGAGATCCACCGATGGAGATCCACCGATGAGATCCGCCCCTTCCCGCGGCCGTCCCCGGCTCAGCACTCGGGCAGTCCGGGAAGGGGCGCGTCATTGTCGCCGCCCTTGACGTAGACGACGCTCACATAGACATCGCGATGGCCGTTGTCGTCGTCGGTCCTGGCCCACCACACGTTCGTCCACTTGCCATAGGTCTCCCGGCGGCCCAGGTTCTCCTGGCAGGAGAAGTAGTTCACACCGTGCTTGAGGGTGCCGACCGGCTCACCGCCGTGGGTGTACGAGGTGGCGTCGCGCCACACCTCGCAGTCGTACCGCCCGCCGTCGCCGCCATGGCAGACGGGCGCGGCGCCCGGGGGCGGGGCCGATGAGGCCGCCGGGCCGCCCTGGTCGCCGTTGTCGCCGTCCGGAGTGGGTGAGGCCGTGTCGGCCGGCTCCGCGCTGCCCTGCCCGGCCGTGCCGCTCGCCTTACCGCCGCCCGGTGCGGCGGTCTTCCCCGGACCCGCCGGTTCGCTCGGCGGATCCTTCGTCCGCCCCGACTCCGTGGTGTGGCCATCGCCTCCGACCAGCGCGTACGTCAGCCCGCCGCCGATGAGCGCGACGGTGGCGGCCGCGGCCGCGATGAGCACTCCGCGGCGCCTGCGCCCCGCGCTTCGCGCCCCGGCCCCGTCCCCCGCGCCCGGCTCCCCGCTCACCAGCGGCTCTACGGGCGGCGGGCCGAACCCCGGCGACGGGGCGGAGGCGGCTGGCTCGCTCGATGGAACGGGCGGCGGCCCGGCCGCACCCCGCGGCGTCTCCCCCGCGGCCACCTCCGCCAGCATCCGGCGCGCCTCGGCGGCGGACGGCCGCCCTCGCGGGTCCTTGTCCATCAACGCGCGCAACACAGGGGCCAGCGGCCCGGCCAGCCGCGGCTCGGGCAGCGGCTCATTGACGATCGCGGTGAGCGTGGACCACACGGAGGTGCGGCGGAACGGCGACGAGCCCTCCACCGCCGCGTACAGCGTCATCCCCAGCGCCCAGATGTCCGAGGCCGGGCTCGGGTCCTGGCCCTGGGCGCGCTCGGGCGCGAGATAGTCCAGCGAGCCGATCAGCTCGCCGCTGCGGGTCAGCTTGGTGGTGGCGCCGTCCTCGGGCGCTTCCAGGCTCGCGATGCCGAAGTCCGTGAGGACGACACGGCCCTCGCGGTCCAGCAGCACATTGCCGGGCTTCACATCCCGGTGCAGCACCCCGGCGCCATGGGCCGCGCCGAGCGCGTCCGCGACCTCGGCGCCGATCCCCGCGGCCTCCCGGGGGTCGAGGGTGCCCCGCTCGTCGAGCACATCGTCGAGCGAGGGCCCGTCGATGAGCTCCATGACGATGAGCGGCAGCCCGCCCTCCTCGGCCACGTCGTGGACCGTGATCACACCGGAGTGCCGGATCCGGGCCGCCGCCCGCGCCTCCCGCTGCATCCGGGTGCGCAGATCGGCCAGTTCGGCGCTGGAGGCGTCGGTGTGGGCGCGCAGCACCTTGACCGCGACCTCCCGGCCGAGCACCGTGTCCACGGCCTTGCAGACCACGCCCATGCCGCCCCGGCCGAGGCTGCCCGTCACCTGGTACCGCCCGCCCAGCAGCCGCCCGGACAGATCGCCGCCCATGTCCGCCGGTGCCACCGCTCCGCCTCCCCCAGGGTCTGTCGTCAAAGGGGCGCCCGGACACTTCCGGGCTCAGGGCGAACAGCTTAGGGGGAGACGGTGACAGCGGGTCATGGTCAAACGGTGAAGGAGCGGGGCTCAGTCCCCGGCCGGACCCGTGCCCGCCGCCGGGCCGAACCCCTCGAGACGCGCCTCCTGCGCCGCCGCGGCGGCCGCGCCCACCAGCCCGGCGTCGGTGCCCATCTGCGCCGGGACGACCTCCAGCCCCTGGACGAACGACAGGGTCGCGTAGTCGCGCAGGGCGCGCCGCAGGGGCGCGAAGAGCACGTCCCCGGCGCCCGCCACGCCGCCGCCCACGACCGCCACCTCGATCTCGACGAGCGCGGCGGTCGCGGCGATCCCGGCGGCCAGGGCCTGGGCGGCCCGTTCGAAGGAGGCCCGCGCGACCGGGTCTCCGGCCCGCGCCGAGGCGGCGACGGCCTCGGCGCTGGTGTCGCCGTCCGGCCCCGGGCGCCAGCCGCCGTCCAGGGCGCGGCGGGCGATGTTGGGGCCGCTGGCGATCCGCTCCACACAGCCGCGTCCGCCACACGGGCACGGGTCGCCGTTCAGCTCCACGCTGATGTGGCCGATGTGCCCGGCGTTTCCGGTCGGGCCCGGGTGCAGCCGGCCGCCCAGGACCAGCCCGCCGCCCACGCCGGTGGAGACCACCATGCACAGCGCGCTCTTACGGCCGCGCGCCGCGCCCTGCCAGTGTTCGGCGGCCGTCATCGCCGGCCCGTCGCCGACCAGCGAGAGCGGCAGTGCGCCGGTGGTCTCCCGGACCCCGGCGACCAGCGGGAAGTCACGCCAGCCGGGGATGTTGACGGGGCTGACGGTGCCCACTGAGGCGTCCACCGGGCCCGCGCTGCCAATGCCGACGGCGGCGGCCCGCGACCAGTGCGCGGTGGCCGCGAGTTCCTCGAGCACGGCGGTGACCTGGCCCATCACCGTGGCACCGGTCTCCTGGGCAAGGGTGGCGCGGCGGGCCCGTACGACCAGCTTTCCGCTTCCGTCCACCAGAGCGCCCGCGATCTTGGTCCCGCCGATGTCCAGTGCGGCGATGAGGTCACGTGGCATAGGTGTCGACTCTCCTGGTGGGCATGCTGGTGGGCATGGACGTGTTCGGTGTGCGGCCATAGTCTTCCCGGCGCTGACAACGTTGTCCAGGGGCTATGCTCGTCACTCCTTCCCCCACGACGACCAGCGACGGGACGAGCGCACTGTGACCGACACCGCCCCGGGCACCGCCAGCCGCACCCCCACACGCCGTTACGGCACCCGGCCCACTATGAAGGACGTCGCCGCACGGGCCGGAGTCGGCCTCAAGACCGTCTCCAGAGTGGTCAACGGCGAGCCGGGCGTCACCCCCGACACCGAGCGCCGCGTCCAGGAGGCCATCACCGCGCTCGGCTTCCGCCGCAATGACAGCGCCCGCATTCTGCGCAAGGGCCGTACGGCGAGCATCGGACTGGTCCTGGAGGATCTGGCCGACCCTTTCTACGGTCCGCTGAGCCGCGCCGTCGAGGAGGTCGCCCGGGCCCATGGCGCGCTGCTGATCAACGGATCCAGCGCGGAGGACCCCGAGCGGGAGCAGGAGCTGGTGCTCGCGCTGTGCGCGCGCCGGGTCGACGGCCTCGTCATCATCCCGGCCGGCCATGACCACCGCTATCTGGCGCCCGAGATGGCGGCCGGGGTCGCCACCGTCTTCGTCGACCGGCCCGCGGGGCGCATCGACGCCGACGCCGTGCTCGCCGACAGCTTCGGCGGTTCCCACGACGCCGTCGCCCATCTGATCGCCCATGGCCACCGCCGGATCGGCTTCCTCGGCGACCTGCCCGGCATCCACACCGCCACCGAACGGCTGCGCGGCTATCACGCGGCGATGAGCGAGGCCGGGTTGCCGGTCCATGACGCCTGGGTCTCGCTCGGCCCCACCGATCCGGAGCGGGTCCGGACCGCGGCCACCGCGATGCTGGACGCCGCCGAGCCGGTCACCGCGCTCTTCGCGGGCAACAACCGGGTCACCGTCACGGTCGTACGGGTCCTGGCCGAGCGCCCCGCGCCCGCCACGCCGGTGGCCCTCATCGGCTTCGACGACTTCGAGCTCGCCGATCTGCTCTCCCCCGGGATCACCGTCATAGCCCAGGACTCGGCCCAGCTCGGCCGTACGGCAGCCGATCTGCTCTTCCGCCGCCTCGACGGCGCGGGCGGGGACCCCCGGCGGCTCGTCCTGCCGACCCGGCTGATCCCGCGCGGCTCGGGCGAACTGCCCCCGCCCGCGACATCCTGAGCGCCCTCCTCTCCGAACGACACTCCTTCCCCGAACGGCGCCCTTCCCCGAACGCCTGAACGGCCCCGCTCCGGTTGCCTCGGTCTCCCACTCCCCCGAGGGTGGAGGCGGAGGGCCCGGGGCCCGTCCGACGGAACGAGGGAGATGCGATGAGCGGGCGCCGAACGCGGACGATCTGCGCGGTGAGCCTCATGGCCGTGCTGGCGCCGGCGGCCGTCGGCTGTTCGGACGGCGGGGGCACCCCGTCGTCCGAGGTGTCCCGGGCCTCCGCCGCCGTCGCGTCCGCGAGGGCGTCGGCGCAGGCCGAGCTGGACAAGATCAAGGGCGGATCCCAGGCCAAGCGCGAGGTGAAGGTCGGCCGGGTGAGCCGCGACGGCGCGGGACGGGCCGTGGCACCGCTGACCGTGACCAACCGGGCCAAGCACCCGGCCGGCTACGCCATCGAGGTCAACTTCCGCGACGCGAGCGGGGACTTGGTGGACGCCGTCGTCCTGCGCCTGTCCAAGGTGCCCCCGGACCAGCCCACTCCGGCCACCGCCCGCAGCCACCGCAAGCTCACCGGCCGCATCACGGCGAACGTGGGCACGGCGCTGCGGTACTGACCGTACTGACCGGTCCGGCCCCGACGGCGCCCGCGCCTTCGCCCGCGACAACCCGAAGGCGTTCCACCACCTCTCAGGCGGCGAGCACCTTTGCCTTGGCGCGCTCGTACTCCTCGGCCGTGAGGTCGCCGTGATTCTTGAGCTCCACCAGGTGCTCGAGCTCCTCCGCGCGGCCCGTGGCGGCGGTCGTCCGTACGAACTCCCGGAAGTCCGCCTCCGCCTTCTCGGCCCGCTTCATCTCACGCATGCCCATCCCACGGCCACGTGCCACCAGGTACACGAAGACGCCGAGGAAGGGCAGCACCAGGACGAAGACGGTCCAGCCCGCCTTGGCCCATCCGTTCAGCGAGTCGTCGCGGAAGAGATCGGCGAACACGCGGAACAGCAGAAACAGCCACAGGATCCACAGAAAGACCCACATCGTGGTCAGAAAAACATTCAGCAGTGGATAGTCCATCGTCTGCCTCCCGTCGGACACACCCGGCGAGGCCGCCAGGGCCCCACCAGGACCCACATCCTCAGCTTACGGCGGCCCCCGGTCGGCTCACCAGCGGATGCCACAAGGGCGGGCAGTGCGTACCAATGGGAGGGCGGGGCGTCACCACGCGGCGGAGGCCGGAAGGGCGGGCGGACCATGGGACTCCAGGTTCTTCCCCTGGCCGTCACGATGATGGCGGGGCCGCAGATCGTGGCCGCCGTCGTCCTCGTGACCACCGCGCGGCCGGTGCGGGTGTGCCCGGCGTTTCTGCTCGGGGTGGCGATCGCCACGGCGGTGGGAGTCGCCCTCGCCCGGGGGATCTTCGCGCTGCTGGGGCAGGCCATCGCACCGGGCGACTCGTCCGGTCGGGGTGTGGCGGCGGTCGTCGTCCAACTGGTGCTGGTGGGGCTGCTGGCGCTGGTCGCCGTGAAGAACGTGGTGAAGCGGCGGACGGTCGAGCCGCCGAAGTGGCTGGGCTCGCTGATGGAGGCCGATCCCCGTAAGGCGCTCACGACCGGCTTTCTGATCATCCTGCTCATGCCGTCCGACATCGCGGTCATGCTGACCGTGGGGGCGAATCTGGAGCAGCACGACGCGGAATGGACGGCGGCGCTGCCGTTCATCGCCGCCACCGTGCTGATCGCGGCACTGCCGCTGCTGGTCTACCTCCTCCTCGGCGACCGGGCGCGGCGCGCGATGCCCCGGCTCCGGGAATGGCTCACCACCCATAGCTGGGTGGTCAATGTCGCCGCGTGCCTGATCTTCATCGTGCTCATCCTGGCCCCCTGACGGCTTGTGGGCGGACCACCCCGCCCCGGCTCAACCGCCCCGGCCGTGTGCACCCGTGCGGCCCGTGGCGGCCAGGAGGGCGATCACGGCGAGGGCGGCCAGCAGGATCAGCACCAGGAAGAGCACCGTCAGCACGGTGGGGTGGTTCCACAGGGCGAACACCGCGACCGGCACCAGCAGGGCCGTCGTCGTCAGTCCCCGCCGGTGGTCGGCGGTCCAGGTGCCGGCCCGGCCGGTGCGCATCCCGTGGGCCGCGCCCCAGCGGGCCGCGCTGTCGGCGAGGACCTCGGCCCGGCCGCGTACGGTGCTCGGCAGCCGCCCCGGCCCTGCCAGATAGGCGCCGAGCGCGACCACGAGGCCGAGCACCAGCACGGTGAGCACGGTGACCCGCAGGAAGCGCACCACCGTGTCGAAGAGGACCGAGGCGGCCTCCCGGGACAGTACGCTCGTCGGCACATGGTCGAGGTAGTAGCGGCGGCCCACCACGAGGACCAGGGCCAGGGCGAGGGAGGCGAGCGCGGTGCCCAGGGCCGCGCGGGCGAGCGCCCGGCGGCGCCGGCGGGCGAGCAGCACTCCCGTACCGCCGAGGGTCACGGTCAGCGCGGGCAGCCAGTTCCCGGCCAGGTCGAGCAGGCGCGCCGACCGTCGGATGGTGTCGAGCCGGTCGGAGTGGAAGAGGACGAGCCGCTGGTGGATGTCCGGGATGCCGGTCACCGCGGGGAGCCCGGCGTCCACCAGCTGCTGTCTGACCCGCTCCACGGCGGCGCCGACGTTGAGGGTGACGGTGTGGCCCTCGACGCCGACCGGCCCGCCGCCCTTGCCGGTGAGGGCGCTCACGACGGCGGTGTGTGCGGCCCGGTTGGCGCCGGTCCACACGGCGGGGAACTGCTCGCTGCGCACGATGTGGACGGCCACCTTCCGCACCGCCTGGTCCAGGGCCGAGTCCAGCTGCGGGGCCAGCCCCTCGATGGTGTCGGCGGCCCGCTCCGGGAGGCCGTGGGCGCGCAGCCAGGAGGCGATGCCGGCGGTGATCTCCTGGCTGTTGTGGCGGATGTCGACGGCCTGGCTGACCTGGTCCACGGCGGTGTCCTGGATCGCCGGGTCCTTCGCGAGCGGGGCGACGGTCGCCACATAGCGGTCGGTGTCCAGGACGATGTCGTGGACCCACACCGTCAGCACGGACACCGGTACGAGGAGGCAACCGAGCAGGATCAGCAGGGCCGACACGGCGCTTCTGGCCATGACACCCATCTCCCGCCTTCACCGGCGGGGCCGCATCCCGGGTGCCACGTGCGGGTGAGCGGATGTGGCCAAGCGGATCAGCGGGCCCGGTGGTACGGGCCGATCCGTGGGCTCCCGCGGATCCGGTGTTCCGGGGTCGGTCAGGAGGCAGCCGGGGCGACGCGGCCCGCCAGCGCGTCGAGTTCGGCGCGGCCGAGCCCGGTCAGCCGCTCGACCTCGGCGCCGTCGAGAGCCCCGCAGTCCAGCCCGCGCACCAAGTGACCGCTGAGCGCCTTCGCGGTGGCCGGTTCGTCGGCGATGCCGGTTCCTCCGGCCGTACGGTCCACATACGCGGCGAGCCGTTCCGCGGCCGCCTCCAGGCCCTCGCGGTAGAACGCGTAGACGGCGGCGTAGCGGGTCGGGAGGTGGCCGGGGTGCATGTCCCAGCCCTGGTAGTAGGCGCGCGCCAACGACCGCCGGACCAGGCGGTGGTGGAGCCGCCAGGCGTCGTGGACCCGCTCGGTGGGGCCGACCGGCAGCACGTTGGTGGAGCCGTCGGAGAGCCGTACGCCGGTGCCCGCGGCGGCGACCTGCATCACGGCCTTGGCGTGGTCGGCCACGGGGTGGTCCATGGACTGGTGGGCGGCGCCGACGCCACAGGAGGCGCTGTAGTCGAAGGTGCCGTAGTGCAGTCCGGTGGCCCGCCCCTCGGCGGCGTCGATCATCCGGGCGACGGTGGCGCGACCGTCCGGGCCGAGGATGGCCTGGGTGGTCTCGATCTGGATCTCGAAGCCGATGCGGCCGGGGGCGAGTCCGTGCGCCTTCTCGAACTCCTCGCACAGCCGGGCCATCGCGGTGACCTGCTCGGCGTACGTCACCTTGGGCAGGGTGAGCACCAGGCCGTCCGGCAGCCCTCCGGACGCCATCAGCCCGGTGAGGAAGATGTCGAGGGTGCGGATGCCGCGGTCGCGTACGGCGGCCTCCAGGCACTTCATGCGGATGCCCACGTAGGGCGGCGCGGTGCCCTCCGCGCCGGCGGCCGCGACGAGCGAGGCGGCGCGGACGGCCGCGGCGTCCTCCTCGGCGTCGGGGCGGGGGCCGTAGCCGTCCTCGAAGTCGATCCGCAGATCCTCCACGGGCTCGCGCTCGAGCTTGGCCCGCACCCGGGTGTGGACGGGTTCGGCGAGTTCGCCGGGGAGGCCGAGGACGGCGGCGAAGGAGGCGGCGTCGGGGGCGTGCCGGTCGAGGGCCGCCAGCGCCTGGTCGCCCCAGTCGCGCACCGTACCGGCGGTGAAGAGGTCGGCCGGGACGTAGACGGTGTGGACGGGCTGACGGGTGCCCGGGTCGCCGGGATAGCGGCGGGCGAGCTCGGCGTCGACGGCGGCGAGGGAGTCGGCGATGGACGCCCGTACGGCACCGGGCAGGCTGGTCCGCACCGTCTTCTGAGGCTCCATGTCCGCTCCTCCACCCTTCCCGCCATTTCCGCTGTACGGAAACGATGATCCGTGCAGTGAAGTTAGCCAGCCGTGGAACCGCGGGTCAACACCCTCCCGGCAGCCGCGAGGCCCCGCACGCGCATCGCGTGCGGGGCCTCGCGGAGATCCGGCGGGGGTCAGCCCTTGCGGGTCTTGACCTCCTCGGTCAGCTGCGGGACGACCTCGAAGAGGTCACCGACCACGCCGTAGTCGACCAGGTCGAAGATCGGGGCCTCGGCATCCTTGTTGACGGCCACGATGGTCTTCGAGGTCTGCATACCGGCCCGGTGCTGGATCGCCCCCGAGATACCCGCCGCGATGTACAGCTGCGGCGAAACGGTCTTGCCGGTCTGGCCCACCTGATTGGTGTGCGGGTACCAGCCCGCGTCCACCGCGGCGCGCGAGGCGCCCACGGCCGCACCCAGGGAGTCGGCGAGCGCCTCGACCACGGGGAAGTTCTCCGCGCCACCCACACCACGGCCACCGGAGACCACGATCGCGGCCTCGGTCAGGTCCGGACGCCCGGTCGACTCACGCGGCGTACGCGCCACGACCTTCGTACCGGTCGCCTTCTCCGAGAAGGACACCTCAAGCGCCTCGACCGCGCCCGCGGCCGGGGCCGCCTCCACCGCCGCCGAGTTCGGCTTCACGGTGATCACCGGAGTGCCCCTGCTGACCCGGGACCTGGTGGTGAAGGCGGCGGCGAAGACCGACTGCGTGGCCACCGGACCCTCCTCACCGGCCTCCAGGTCCACCGCGTCGGTGATGATGCCCGAGCCGATACGGACCGCGAGCCGGGCCGCGATCTCCTTGCCCTCCGCGGAGGACGGGAACAGCACGGCGGACGGCGAGACGGCCTCAAACGCGGCCTGGACCGCATCCACCTTCGGAACGACCAGGTAGTCGGCGAACTCGGGCGCCTCCGCGGTCAGGACCCTCACCGCGCCATGCTCGGCGAGGGCGGGCGCGGTGTTCTCGGCACCGGAGCCGAGGGAGACCGCGACCGGCTCGCCGATGCGGCGGGCCAGGGTCAGCAGCTCCAGAGTGGGCTTGCGGACGGCACCGTCCACGTGGTCGACAAAGACAAGGACTTCAGCCATGGGAATCGCTCTCCTGCGACATGCGAAAGATCTGGACGGTAGGGACGGCGCGGCTCAGATGAACTTCTGACCCGCCAGGCAGCGTCAGATGAATTTGCGCTCCGCGAGAAAGGCGGCGAGCTGCTTACCGCCCTCGCCCTCGTCCTTGACGATCGTGCCCGCGGTGCGGGCCGGACGCTCGGTGGCGCCCTCCACGGCCGTCCAGGCACCCTCCAGCCCCACGTCCTCGGCCTCGATGTCGAGGTCGGACAGATCCCAGGAGGCCACCGGCTTCTTCTTCGCCGCCATGATGCCCTTGAACGACGGGTAGCGGGCCTCACCGGACTGGTCGGTCACCGACACCACCGCCGGAAGCCGCGCCTGAAGCTGCTCGGTCGCGGTGTCCCCGTCACGGCGCCCCGTCACCGTGCCGTCCTCGACCGACACCTCCGACAGCAGCGACACCTGCGGCACACCCAGGCGCTCCGCCAGCATCGCCGCAAGCACGCCCATCGTGCCGTCCGTGGAAGCCATCCCGCAGACCACCAGGTCGTAGCCGGTCTTCTCGATGGCCCTGGCCAGCACCAGCGAGGTGCCCAGCGCGTCGGTCCCGTGCAGATCCTCGTCCTCGACGTGCACGGCCTTGTCCGCCCCCATCGACAGCGCCTTGCGCAGCGCGTCCTTGGCGTCCTCCGGGCCGACGGTCAGCACGGTGATCTCGGCGTCATCGGCCTCGTCGGCGATCTGGAGGGCCTGCTCGACCGCGTACTCGTCCAGCTCCGAGAGCAGGCCGTCCACGTCGTCGCGATCGACGGTCAGGTCTTCGGCGAAGTGCCGGTCGCCGGTGGCGTCGGGCACGTACTTAACACAGACAACGATCCTCAAGCTCACGCCGGCTCTCCTACTGCATCGTCTCTACCGAGCTGCCTTGTTGCTGGCAGCATAGGCGCCTTCGGGGGCGGGACCCGGGCGGTACCGCGGGCGGTTTCCTGCCGGGGCGGCCCATGCACCGCAGCAAAATATTACTCGTCAGTACACCCAGCTCATTCCCCATGCGCAACCCGCTTGAACTGTGACCTTGCCAACGGCCGTGATCAACGCGAGGCGTACATGCCAACCGAGGGGGCGCGGGCCGGCCGCGGAGCGCGTGGCAGGTCAGTCGCGGAGCGCGTTGAAGCGCCCCTGGTGGTACAGCAGCGGACGGCCGGCCCCGGCCGCCGTACCCGTGGTGACCTCGCCGATCAGCACCCGGTGGTCCCCGGCGGGTATCCGGGCCACCACCCGGCACACCAGCCACGCCAGCACCCCGTCGAGCACCGGTACGCCCTCCGGTCCCGAGCGCCAGCCGGTGGCCGGTCCGAAGCGGTCGGCACCGCTGCGCGCGAAGGTCCCGGCCAGCTCCCGCTGGTGCTCGCCCAGAATGTGGACACCGACGTACTCGGCCTCGGAGAGCACCGGCCAGCTCGAGGAGCCGGTGCCCACGCCGAAGGAGAGCAGCGGCGGCTCGGCGGCCACGGAGGCGAGGGAGGTGGCGGTGAAGCCGACCGGGCGGGTGCCCTGGGCGGTGATCACGGCGACGCCGGAGGCGTGCCGGCGGAAGACGGAGCGGAAGAGGTCGGACGTCGTCAGCGGGGACGTGCCGAGGTCGTGCGTTGCCGTCATGGAGTTGTCCTTCTGCCGGAGGTGCGGGCGGGGGCTGCGCTTGTCCTCTCGTTCGCTCACCCGCCCGGACACCGTGCGCCGGCGGTCCGCATCAGGTCCACGTGCACACGTCCGTAAAGAAGGGGTCCAGGCCGCATGCCGTTCACCCTGACCACGCGGGGTGCGGACCGTCAAGTGGGGCCGGGGCGCGGAGGCTCACACGGCATCACCCAGAGCGGCGATGACATCGGCCCGGCGCGGCGGCCCGGAGGCCCGTCGTACGACCCGCCCGGCCGCGTCGAGCACCAGCACGGTGGGGGTGCGGGCGATGTCCAGCGCCCGGACGAGCTCCAGCCTCGACTCGGCGTCGATCTCGATGTGTGCCACCCCGTCCACCATCGCGGCCACCTCGGACAGCGTCCGCCGGGTGGCCCGGCAGGGCTGGCAGAAGGCGCTGGAGAACTGGATCAGCGTCGCCCGCTCCCCCAGCTCCGCGCCGAGCTCGGCGGCGCCCAGCCGCCGGCTTCCGTCGCCGTCTCGCACCTGTCTCCTCCCGTTCGGGCCTCCCTGGTGCAGCGTCCTGGGCGGCCCGGGGATTCCCCGGCGGCTCCCCGACGTGATGAGGATCTCTCGGCCGGGCCGTGCCGTGCGGTAGCACAAAGAGACGACATCGGGCACCATCTGCCAGAAGCCGGATACCTACGGCCGCGTAACTTCCGCTGGGAGAGCCCTCCCCAGGCATACGACGAAGGGTCCTCGATGGCAGAGCTCGTCTACCCGCCGGTGATCGGCATCGCCCGCACCATGTTCAAGGCGCTCGATCTGCGCTTCGACATCAAGGGCACCGAGAATGTCCCGCAGACGGGTGGCGCGGTTCTGGTGAGCAACCACATCGGCTATCTCGACTTCGTCTTCTGCGGGCTGACCGCCCGTCCGGCCAAGCGGCTGGTGCGGTTCATGGCCAAGGAGTCGGTCTTCCGGCACAAGGTCTCCGGGCCGCTGATGCGCGCGATGAAGCACATTCCGGTGGACCGCGCGGCGGGCATGGACGCGTACAAGCACGCCCTGCGCGCGCTGCGCTCCGGCGAGATCATCGGCGTCTTCCCGGAGGCGACGATCTCGCGGTCCTTCACGCTCAAGAACTTCAAGTCGGGCGCGGCCCGGCTGGCGCAGGAGGCGGGCGTCCCGCTGCTGCCGATGGCGCTGTGGGGCACCCAGCGGCTGTGGACCAAGGGCCAGAAGCGGGCCCTGGGCCGCCATCACTACCCGATCACGATGCGGGTCGGCGAGCCGATGGAGGCCGACCCGACCGAGCCCTCGGACACCCTGACCGAGCGGCTGCGCGGCCGGGTGCAGGAACTGCTGGAGGCGGCGCAGCGGGCCTATCCGGTGCGGCCCAAGGGCCCGGAGGACACCTGGTGGGTCCCGGCCCACCTGGGCGGCACCGCGCCCACCCCGGCCGAGGCGCTGGCCCTGGACCGGGGCCGCTAGGACGGACTGCCGCGGGGCGGGCCGTGGGGCCCGCCCCGTGCGCTCGTTCCCGGAAACGGCCTACCGGCCCATCTCCTCCTTGAGGGCCGTGATGAAGCCGTCCACGTCCTCCTCCGTGGTGTCGAAGGAGCACATCCAGCGCACGTCGCCCGCGGCCTCGTCCCAGAAGTAGAAGCGGTAGCGCTTCTGGAGGCGTTCGCTCACCTCGTGCGGGAGCCGGGCGAAGACCGCGTTGGCCTGAACCGGGTGGAGGATCTCCACCCCGTCCACCGCGCGCACGCCATCCGCCAGCCGCTGCGCCATGGTGTTGGCGTGGCGGGCGTTGCGCAGCCACAGGTCGCGGGCGAGCAGGGCCTCCAGCTGGACGGAGATGAACCGCATCTTGGACGCCAGCTGCATGGACAGCTTGCGCAGATGCTTCATGGCGCCCACCGCGTCCGGGTCGAGGACGACGACGGCCTCGCCGAAGAGCATCCCGTTCTTGGTGCCGCCGAACGACAGGATGTCGACACCCGCCGCGTTGGTGAACGCGCGCATCGGCACGTCCAGCGACGCGGCCGCGTTGGCTATCCGGGCGCCGTCGAGGTGGACCTTCATCCCGCGCTCGTGCGCATGGTCACAGATGGCGCGGATCTCGTCCACCGTGTAGACGGTGCCGAGCTCGGTGTTCTGGGCGATCGAGACCACCTGCGGCATCGCCCGGTGCTCATCGTCCCAGCCCCACGCCTGGCGGTCGATGAGCTCGGGGGTGAGCTTGCCGTCCTCGGTGGGGACGGTGAGCAGCTTCAGCCCGCCGACGCGCTCGGGCGCCCCGCACTCGTCCACGTTGATATGGGCGGACTCGGCGCAGATCACCGCACCCCAGCGGTCGGTGAGGGCCTGGAGGGCGACGACGTTGGATCCGGTGCCGTTGAAGACCGGGAACGCCTGGGCGTGCGGGCCGAAGTGGCTGCGCATGACGAACTGGAGATGCGCGGTGTAGTCGTCCTCGCCGTAGGAGACCTGATGGCCTCCGTCGGCGAGGGCGAGCGCGGCGAGGATCTCCGGGTGGGTGCCGGCGTAGTTGTCGCTGGCGAAGCCGCGTACCTCGGGGTCGTGGTGGCGGCGGGCGTCGGTCCTCACGGCTTGGGGGTCAGCCACTGGCGGGTTCCGTTCACTTCCTGGGCGGGCCGGTCCCAGAGTCCGGTGATGGCCTCGGCCAGCTCCTTGACGTCCGTGAAGCCCGCGAACTTCGCGTTGGGGCGCTCCGCCCGCATGGCGTCGTGCACCAGCGCCTTGACCACCAGGATGGCAGCGGCCGCCGACGGACCGCCCTCGCCCCCCAGCTTGCGGAAGGAGTCGGCGAGCGCGAGCGTCCAGGCCTCGGCGGCGGCCTTGGCCGCGGCATACGCGGCGTTGCCCGCGGTGGGCTTGGAGGCGCCCGCCGCGCTGATCAGCACATAGCGGCCCTTGCCGCTGCGCAGCAGGGCGTCGTGGAAGGCGAGGGAGGTGTGCTGGGCGGTACGGATCAGCAGATTGTGCAGGGTGTCCCAGTCGGCGAGCGGGGCGTCGGCGAAGGTCTTGCTGCCGCGCCAGCCGCCGACCAGGTGGATCAGCCCGTCGACCCGGCCGAACTCCTTCTCGGTGCGGTCGGCCCAGGCGCGGGCGGCGCCGAGGTCGAGCAGGTCGACCGTCTCACCGGTGACGCTGGCGCCGCCGTGGGCGTAGCGCGCCGCGTCCACGACCTCGGCCAGCCGGACCGGGTCGGCGTCGGAGGCGACGACGGTGGCACCCGCCTCGGCGAGGCGGAGCACCGCGGCCCGGCCCGCGGGGCCGGCCGCGCCGGCCACCGCCACCACCGCACCGTCCAGCGGCCGCTCGCCCGGCTCGTTCGGGCTGGGGCTCGATGTCGGTGTGGTCATGCTCGCCGCCTCCTCTTCCTGCCCCGCCTGGGGGCTCGCCGCCGCGGTGCTCATGCCGCCGCCGACAGGTCACTGTCGGCCGTGATGCCCTTGGTGGAGGCGACCACGTCACGCAGCTTCTTCCCGAGCGCCTCGTAGAACATGCTCAGCGGAAACTCGTCGGGGAGCACGTCGTCGACGAGCTTGCGCGGCGGCTGGCTCAGGTCCAGGGCTTCGGGGCCCTTGGCCCAGACCGAGCCGGGGTGCGGGGCGAGATAGGTCGACACCAGCTCGTACGCCTTGAACCAGTGGACGAGCTTGGGGCGGTCGATACCGTCCCGGTAGAGCTTCTCGATCTCGCCGCACAGCTGGTTGGTGACCTGCGAGGCGCGGGACCAGTCGATGTGCAGGGTGTTGTCCGTCCAGCGTACGACGTCGTGCTGGTGGAGGTAGGCGAAGAGCAACTGGCCGCCGAGCCCGTCGTAGTTGCGGACCCGCGCACCGGTGACCGGGAACCGGAACATCCGGTCGAAGATCACGGCGTACTGGACGTCACGGCCCTGGGCGACGCCCTCGGCGTCCAGCTTCACGGCCTCCTTGAAGGCGGTGAGGTCGCAGCGCAGCTCCTCCAGTCCGTACATCCAGAACGGCTGCCGCTGCTTGATCATGAAGGGGTCGAACGGCAGGTCGCCATGGCTGTGGGTGCGGTCGTGGACCATGTCCCACAGGGCGAACGCCTCCTGGCAGCGGCGCTGGTCGGCGAGCATGTCCCGGATGTCGTCGGGGAGTTCGATCCCCAGGGCCCGGACGGCCGCCTCGCTGACCCGGCGGAACCGGGCCGCCTCGCGGTCGCAGAAGATGCCGCCCCAGCTGAACCGCTCGGGGGCCTCGCGGACGGCGATGGTCTCCGGGAAGAGCACCGCGGAGTTGGTGTCGTAGCCGGAGGTGAAGTCCTCGAAGGCCAGTCCGCAGTAGAGCGGGTTGTCATAGCGGGTGCGCTCCAGCTCGGCCAGCCACTCCGGCCAGACCATGCGCAGCACCACGGCCTCCAGATTGCGGTCCGGGTTGCCGTTCTGCGTGTACATGGGGAAGACCACGAGGTGCTGGAGGCCGTCGGCACGCGTGCGGGCGGGCTGGAAGGCGAGCAGCGAGTCGAGGAAGTCGGGGACCCCGAATCCCTCCTCGGCCCAGCGGCGCAGATCCGCGACGACCGCCCGGTGGTAGTCGGCGTCGTGCGGAAGCAGCGGGGCGAGCTCCTCGATGGCCGCGATCACCCGGTCGATGGTCGCCGCGGCGGTCTCCCGAGTGGGTGCGCCCTCGGCCTCGAAGTCGATGGAACCGTCCTTGGACTGCCACGGGCGAAACGTTTCGACAGCGTCCTTGAGGGCCGGCCAGGCCGGACGATCGACCACACGCTCTGCGGACAGAACGGCACCTTCACCTATCGCAGACGAAAGGATTTCCGTCATGACCACTCCTTCACCGAAGAAACTCGCGTATGACCACCGTATCTATGGACGCTCCCTCGCTCAAGCGACGGTACGGGAAATCATCCTGCGCCACAGCAGCACCACCGCAGTTTTTCCTGCCCCCATCGGCTCGACTCATGCCACGGCCCCGCTTGAACGGTCCTGTCATGAGCGGCCGGTAGGGTGTGCGCCGGTCCGGGCGGCCCGTCCGCCGCGTGCCGATGAATCAGCCACCCCACTGCCTCCCCCGACCCGACGCAGACGACCCGACGAAGGCCGTCGAGGGCCGTCAGAAGAGCGAGACAGCGTTGACTTTTCTCACCATCGGACACCGCGGAGTGATGGGTGTCGAGCCGGAGAACACCCTGCGGTCCTTCGTCCGCGCCGAGCACGAGGGCATGGACGTCATCGAACTGGATCTGCACCTCAGCAAGGACGGCGCGCTCGTGGTGATGCACGACGCGGACGTCGGCCGCACCACCGACGGCAAGGGCCCGATCAGCGACTTCACCCTCGCGGAGCTGCGGGCGCTGGACGCCGGGCAGGGTGAGCGGATCCCGGTCTTCGAGGAGGTCGTGGACGCCGTGGAGGCGCCGCTCCAGGCCGAGATCAAGGACACGGCGGCCGCCCGGGCGCTGGCCGAGGTGCTGACCCGGCGCGATCTGCTGGACCGGGTGGACATCCTGTCCTTCCACGACGAGGCGCTCGCGGAGATCCGCACCCTGCTCCCGACCGCCCGCACCGCCCTCGTGGCCAGCCGCTACGGCCTCGATGTGATCGACCGGGCGCATGCCGTCGGCGCCGGGATGCTGGTGCTCAACATCCGCAGGCTGACCCTGGAGCTGGTGGAGAAGGCACACGCCGACGACCTCAAGGTCATCGGCTGGACCGTGAACACCCCCGACCAGCTGAAGCTGGTCCGTGGCCTCCGCCTGGACGGCGCCACGACCGACTTCCCGGAGATCCGGCGGGCGGCGCGCTTCACGGCGTGACGCGTTCGCGGGCGGCATTCCCCCGTACGGCGTTCACCCATACGGCGTTCACCCGTACGGCGTGAGCGGGGCTCTGAGGGTCCTCGGAGGCGTTCAGAGCCCCTCGGGGGGCTCAGTCGAGGGGCTTGATCAGCAGCTCGAACTCGAGGTCGGCGCGGCGCGGCACACCGAAGCGCTCTTCGCCGTACGGGAACGGAGTCATCCGGCCGGTACGGGTGTAGCCGCGCCGCTCGTACCAGGCGATCAACTCCTCGCGGGCGGAGATCACCGTCATATGCATCTCCTTGGCGCCCCACTCCGCCCGTGCGAACCGCTCGGCCTCGGCGATGATCACCTTGCCCAGCCCCCCGCCCTGGAGCGCGGGCCGGACCGCGAACATGCCGAAGTAGGCGTGGTCACCGCGGTGCTCGAGCTGGCAGCAGGCGATCAGCTCACCGTTCCGCTCGACGATCATCATCCGGCCGTTCTCGGCCCCCACCACGTCCGCGACATCCTCCGGATCGGTGCGCTGCCCGTCCAGGATGTCCGCTTCCGTGGTCCATCCGGCGCGGCTGGCGTCCCCGCGGTAGGCCGACTCGATCAGTGCCACGAGCCCCTCCACATCGGCCTCGGTGGCCGTGCGGAAGGTGAGGGGGTCGGTGGCTCGTACGGTGGTGTCCGCGGTGTCCATGGCGTCGGCAGGGTTCCCTTCGGTGACGGCGGGGCAGCCGGGGTGGCCACCGGTGGCCGGTGTGGCAGCCGGTGGCCGGTGTGGCAGCCGGTGGCCGGTGTGGCAACTGGTGGCCGGTGTGGCGGCCGGTGGCGGCAAATAGACCTTAACCTGCCCCGAAGGGGTCAGGTTGCGTAGGGTCGCGGGCATGGTTCACGTACTGAGCAGCCGCGTCCTGCTGCGGCCGACGGACCCCGAGCGCTCCCGGGCGTTCTACGGCGAGGCCCTGGGCCTGGCGGTCTACCGGGAGTTCGGGACGGGCCCCGAGCGCGGCACGGTCTACTTCCTCGGCGGGGGCTTCCTGGAGGTCTCCGGCCGCTCGGACACCCCGCCCGCCCCGGGCCTCCAGCTGTGGCTCCAGGTGGCGGACGCGGCGGCGGCGCACAAGGAGCTCACCGCGCAGGGGGTCGAGGTGCTGCGGCCGCCGAAGAAGGAGCCGTGGGGGCTGGTGGAGATGTGGATCGCGGATCCGGACGGCGTGCGGATCGCCGTCGTGGAGGTACCCGAGGACCATCCGATTCGATACCGACCGGGGATCTGACAGCAGCCAGACACGAAGAAGCCCCGCCCGGCGCCACGGGTTGAGCACACGGACGGGACCGCTGGTGGGACTGATGACCTACGGAACGACGCCTTTACCGCCACACCTGTTGCACGTGACGGCGTAGGCGATCCCGCCGACTGCAATAACCGTCGCCGTCATCCGCGGTCCTCGCCGACGCGTACACCCGCAGGCGTTCGCAGGCCGAGGCTGGGGGCCACGAAGCTGCTCAACGACAGCCACGAGCCCTCTCCGGTCGGGGTTCACCCACTGTATCGACATAGCCACCTCCCGTGATGATGGTATGCGCCGTCGCTCCGCCGGTCAGTCAGTTGTCAGTTCGGGCCGCTCGGACCGTCGCCCTCGCCGCTGCCCGTGCAGCTCCCCTCCGGGCCGCCGGGACCGTGCTGGCAGTGCGCCGCGACCGGGATGGAGGTGTCACCCGGTGCGAGCCACAGCGCGTCATCCACGGTGTAACCCATCGCGACGATCTGGGCTTGAGTCTTCGTCAGTGCCTCGGGGTCTCGGTTCACCGGGTCCGGGCGCTCCGGGACGTGGTGGATGAACTTGCCGACCTTGTCGCACAGCCGTCGGTAGACGCGGGTGTGGAGGATGAGCGCGTGCCACCCCTCGTCGACGACCCTGGACGGGGTGAGCGGTTCGGGAGCGGTTGCGACGGCCGCGACGTATTTCACCGCCTCATCGACGATGCGCCCGGCCAGTCCCGGCGCCATGTCGGGGTTGTTGACCATCACCGTGTCGATGACGGCCGCGCGGTCCTCGTCGGACAGCAGAGCTGTACCGTTGCTCATGTGCGTGCCTCTTTTCTGTGAGTGGTGCGCTGTCCTCGTCCCGGTCGTCAGCCTCCAAGCACTCGACCGGGGCGGGGTGTCTACGTCCGGCCCCCGCCCCTCATCCCGTCGCACGTCACCGGGACTCGGAGCGGGACCACGGCCCGGGAGGAGCCGACCAAAGCACTCCCGGACCGCTTCCTGCCCGCCTGACTTTCCAGCGCCCGACAGGCAGGGGTCTTGATGCGGGGGCCTTGAGAACGTCCCTTCCACGTCTCAAGAGCCCCCGCCGGCGGCGTGGGCATGACGCGCGAGGAGCGTCCGCCGCCGACCCTCGGCCCCTCCGCAGCCGGTGAGGGTGGGGACGAGGAAGCCATCAAGCGGGGTGGCTGGCAGCTTCCTGGAACTGCACCAGCCGTCGCTGTCGGTCTTCCGCGACCATAATCAGGTCCGAGAGAGCAAGCTGAAGCAGCTTGATCGCAGCCTGCGCGTCTTCGAGCGACGTCGACGGGTCAGCCAGGTACCGCGACGATGCCCTGATGGCTGCGCGCCCCCGGTCCTCAAACGTCACAGCGGCTTTTTCGCAAGGCGTCATGGTCGCAACTCGCGTGATCGCCTCTCGCCGCGACATGCGGTCGTCGTCTCTGCTGGAGTACCAGGTCACGACGCCGTCCCCTCGTGACGAACTAGCGTCGCCCCCGGCCGGACCTGAACCCCGCCGGCACGGATCCGACGCAGGACCGCGTCCTGGGAACTAGGCGGAGGCGGAGGGGCCGCAGCGTCTTCGACGGCTACGCAGGTTCCGCCGATGTCGGTGACGAGCTGCCGCAGATGAGCACGAACGACCGGGAGATACGCGACGCGGTTCCAGGTCGCCACCAGACACACGATGCGGCGTCCCTGACCTTCCTGCTTCATTGCCGCGATCATGCCTTGCCAGAACGGCCGACGTTCACCCACGGCGGCATCCCCGCGATCGACCCATTGACCTGCAACGTCCCATTTCATCTCGGCCGCGTAGGCTCGACAGAGGCTGATGCGGGCGAGCAATCGATCCGTCTGACTGGTCCCTTCGCGGTCGTAGATGAATACGAGGGTGTTTGACTCGTCGGTGGTCATTGCGGCTCCCCGGTCACTGACTTCCCCTGTGTGACCAGATAACTACGGGTGACTTCTGATCAGTTAACACAAAACTTGCACAACGGAGCGTCAGAACCCTTGGCAGGGAGGGACGAACGGACTTTCCCGTGCAACAGTGGGGCCATGCACAGCGCACCGTCAGCGGGCGAGAACATCGCGGTATTGCGTAAGGTCCGTGGGCTGAGCCAGACGGCTCGCCCGTCAAATGGGGATCACGCTCTCGTATCTGAGCAAGATCGAGACTGGACTTCGCCCGGCTACTCCGCCGAACGTGGCAGCAGCGGCGAGCGCCTTGAAGGTCACGACGGCCCGCATCTACGGCGATCCATTCGCTGATCCGTCGAAGCAGCACGAGCTGATGGACGCCCTCCGAACCGTCGTACGTCGTCACACGCTGCCGCGTGAGGACGTTCCGCCTCCTGGCGAACTGGCAGCGTCCCTCCAGCGGGCCGCCCAGCTCCGTGCCGATACCGACTATCTGAAGCTGCTCCAGCTCCTCCCCAAGCTTCTCGGTCAGGTCACCGCAACGGCAATGGAGAGCGACGGTGACGCAGTGGCGTGGGGGCAGGTGGCCGACGTCTATAGCTGTGCCTACGCCTGCGCTCACCGTTTCCGTCAGCCGGACCTGGCGGACATGATCGTGTCACGTCAGCAGTGGGCAGCTCAGCAGACATGGAATCCCGAGGCCGTGGCTGCTGCGGCGTGGAACGAGGCGGGGACGTACCAGTCAGCCGGCGAGTACTCCGACGGGCTGGCCATCATCGAGCGCGCCATCGTCCAGTACGAGCGGACGCCGGGCGACGACCTGGAACGCGTCGTCCATCTGGGATCGCTCCATCTCCGCGGCATCGTCCTGGCCAGCCGTCACGAGGACGCCAACGCCACCGCGGACCACGTCAGGCGGGCAAAGGCGATGGCGGAGAGAATCAGCGGGCCCGACGTTCTTCAGCACAACCTGACGTTTGGCCAAGGCAACACCGCACTGTACGAGCTGGCTGCGCAGATCGAGCTGAACCACCCCGACAAGGCGGCCGAAGTAGCGGCCCCGCTGCTCAAGAACCCTCCCGCAGGGCTCAAGCCGTCACGGGTCGGTCGGCTGGCCATCGACGCTGCGCGTGCTCGCCTGGCAACGAAAGATCTCGTCGGGGCCGAGGACGCGCTGAAGTACGCCTTCCACGTCGCTCCGCAGATGGCGGAGATCCACCCCATGGCACGGGAAGTGCTCCGCGTCCTCTGGACCCTCCACCAGCGCAGCCGACCGGATCTGCCGGCGATGGCCAAGCGGTCCGGACTGGCATCCTGAGAACGCAAAAAGCCCCCGCCGGATGATCCCGACGGAGGCTGCTGTGTTGCGGTCATTTCGTCTGACGGTCGCCAACGAGCCGGTGCTGGCACGTGCACCCGTCGCCAACGCACCGGGCGCGGTCCTCGGGGCGGCGCTCGTCGACCCGCCCTGGCGCAGGGCCGGCAGATCATTCGTCCTCCTCCGGCACCTCGTCGACGGCGCTTCGATGGGTCCTTCGGGGCGGGTCATCGTCCGGCCATCAGCGCTCCACCCTTCAGGCGTCAAAGGAAAATGATCAAGGACCAAGGTGTGCCAGCGTTGCGAAAGATCTTTCCGAGATCGGTCCCTGCTGCCCCCCGACGGCGCCCTTACGACTCCTGACAAAATGAGGCTTCTGGGGATCCGGGAATGACGTCGTGTCAGTTCTAGTTGATGCTTCGGCTCGGGGATGACCTGCTGGCGACGGCTGCGGGACTGGAACGAGGTCGGGGTCTGGCAGCGCCTGCACGAGCTGCTGCTCTCCGAGCTACGGGCCGCAGACCTGCTGGACTTCTCCCGCGCTGCGGTCGACTCCAGCCACATCCGCGCGATGAAGAGCGGGCCGACCACCGGTCCGTCCCCGGTGGACCGGGGCAAGGCCGGCAGCAAGCACCACCTGATCGTCGAGGCGCACGGCATCCCACCTACCGCGATCACCACCGGCGGCAACTGCAACGAGGTCACCCAACTGATCCCATTGATCCAGGCCATCCCGCCGGTCCGCGGCAAGCGCGGCCAACCACTGTGCCGCCCCAAGCACCTGTACGCGACCGTGGCGATGACCACGAGGTGTACCGGGACAAGGCCCGCCGGTTCCAGATCACCCCGCACATCGCCCGGCGCGGCACCATGCACGGCTCCGGCCTGGGCGTCTACCGCTGGGTCGTGGAAGGAGCGATCGCGTTGCTGCACTGGTTCCGCCGCCTGCGCATCCGCTGGGAGATCCGCGACGACATCCATCATGCGTTCGTCACCTTCGGCTGCGCCGTCATCTGCTGGCGACGACTCCGCCCCGCACTTTGTCGGGCGTAAGGGCAGGCAACGCGCCTACGAGATGGCCTGCTGACGCGTCAGAACGCGTTCGCAGCAGTCGGGCCCGCGCAGCCTCACATCCGGGATCTCAGCACCTCGACTTCACAGCCCGGCGCGAACGGGTCAAAGCCATGCTCGACCAGCCAGCGAACCCCCAGCAGGCTTCGCAATGACCACCACGCGCGGATCACGTCGGGGTCAACGTCGGTGCCATAGCCGGCAACGACGTCGCCGAGGTGCTCCTCGTGTCCGAGCGTCAACGTGGCGAGGTCGAACAGGGCATCACCCCGGCCCGCCTCGGACCAGTCGATGATGCCCGTGATCTCGTCGCTGTCGACGAACACGTGAGTGATCTGCAGGTCGCCGTGCGTGAATACCGGAGTCCAGGGCCGGAGCGCGGCCTCGGCGACCTGGCGGTTGCGGGTGACCAGGTCGGCGGGCAGGACGCCGTTCGTCACGAGCCACTCGCACTCGCCGTCGAGATCCGCGGCCAACTCGTCGAGGCCCTGGCCCGCCCGGCCGGGCCAGGGCGGCAACGGCGCGTCGTGCAACTTCCGGATGGCGGCACCCGCCGCAGCCCACGCCGCCGGGGACGCGGTCGACGGCTCGCCGAGGCGGCCGAGCGCCGTCCCCGGGACCGCCTCGATCGCGAGCACGGGCGGCTTGCGCCACAGGACCTTCGGAGTCGGGACCGGCGCCAGGGCCATCGCCTCGACCTCGACGTCGATGCGCGCCTGATCTGCGTCCACCTTCAGGAACACGCCGCCGACGCGCAGGGTCGCGCGCTCGGAATGGGCAACGACGACTTTGACCTCATTCATGGGCGACCAGTATCCCGGGAGTGATCGTCGGCGTCGCCGGGTTTATCGCGTGCGATGGCGCGGCTGACCGCGTTCCGCTATCCGGCTGCCTCGTGCGTGACGCCAACCGCTGGCCAGGTCAAGTCCACCACTTTTGTTAGGAGCCCTTAGCGATCGCGGGTGGCAAATAAAGAACCTAATCAAGATCACTCGTTAAGGCGATCGGAGTGCTTCGCGAGGTTCGCGACGCGTGGCGCGACTTCCGCGATTCTCCGGGCACCTCAACGCAGGAACGCGCTGACGGCCAGGGACAGATTACCCAGCAGCGACAGGGCGTTGCCATGTCGGCGTCCCGTCACTGCGATGTACCGGCCAGTGCCGTAGATCGCCACGGCCGTACCGTCGGGGCGTCGGATGCGACGTCCCGTACCGGGATCGTCTGACGCCGTCCGCCCGCCACGGCTCGCGGTGGCCGGAGGTGGTGGTGGGACGGACGGCGGACGGTGCCGGAGGGGAGATCAGCCGGGCTGGGTGTTCTCCTTGTGCTCGCCCCAGCCGTGCCAGCGTTCGATCTCGATCCAGGCGCTGACCCGGCCGCGGTCCCGCTGCGGGTACTCCCTGCCCAGGTATTGCTGGGCCAGCCGGTCGATTCCGGCCAGGTCCTTGTCGTCCTGGAGCTCGACGACCCGGCCGATGAGGGTGATGTGGTTGTACCAGTTCGCCTCGTCGATCACGGTGAGCGAGACCCTGGGGTCGTTACGGATGTGGTCGAGCCGCTTGCGGCCCTCGTCCATGTTGACCAGGATCCGGCCGTCGTCCCAGAGGTACCAGGTGGCCGTGGACACCGGCTGACCGTCGGACCGGACCGTCGCGATCACGGCCGGATTGGGCTTCTCGAGCATGGCGACCGCGGCCTCGGGAAGCGGTGGATTCGACACGGGCTCTCCTCCTCTTTGGACGGCTGTTCACGTCCCGTGGTGCGGCTGGGGCCTGCGTGATCCACGGGCGCATCTCTCACCGTGCCATACCAGGCCGCGCGCTCCCCACTACTCCGCACGCCTCGCGCTCCCCCACTGCGCCCATGCGCTCCCGTGTGTGGTGCCGCGGCAGGGGATGTCTCCTGGTAATACGTCCCCCTTCGGGAGGTGTGGCCGTGCACGGACCTCCACTCATCGGCTGGCTGCTGGTCGCGCTGTGCGCGGCCACGGGTGGCTACTGTCTGTTGCAGATGCGCGGTGAGCCGCCCGGGCCGGGGCGGCGGATCGCGGGCGCCGAGGCGCTGATGGGGTGGGGGATGGCCGTGATGGCGGTGCCGTCCACCGTGCTGGACCCCCGGCCCTGGGGCCCGCCCGCCTTCGTGGCGGTCTTCGCCGTGGCCGCCGTAAGGGCGCTGCTGCCGGTCCCGCACGGGGCCGGGCTCCCGGGGCACCGTCTGCATCACACCATCGGCGCGCTGGCGATGGTCTACATGGCGCTCGCGATGATGGTGGGCACCACCGGCGGCCATCATCACCCCACCGGGGAGACGGCCCCGGGCCGGATGGCGGGCGGGGTGCCGCTGCTGACCGGGGTGCTGCTCGTGTACTTCGCGGTCTACGTCGTACGGTCCGGGCTGCGGCTCGTACCGATGACGGACGGGGCCGTGGACGCGGCGGGGGCGGGGCCACCCGGCGCCGGGTGGTCGCGGCGGCCCGAGCTGCGGCATGCGTGCAGGCTGTCGATGGGGATAGGGATGTTCGCGATGCTGCTGACGCTGTGAACGGGCCGCAACGCGTTGCGTAGTCGCACCGTGGCATGCGTCACTTCCCCGCCGTGACCGTACCCGCCCGAGCGTCGCGATCATAGGCTGACGGCCATGATGGTCCCGTTCGCGCTGATGGGCCTCGGCGCACTGGCGGCGGCAATGGCGCCGCGCCTGCTGTCCCGCTCCGACTGGATCGACCGCGAACCCGTGCTCGCCCTCTGGGTGTGGCAGTGCGTGGTCGTCGGAGTGCTGTTGTGCTGCGCGCTGACCATGGCGCTCACCGGGGCGGCCGCCTGGGATGCCGTGCGCGGCAATGTCTTCGCCCCCGCGCCCAAGGGCGTGGTGGACGCGTACGCGCTGTCCGGCTACGGGCCGTTGGCCGCACCCGTCGCCCTCGTGCTCGCCTTCGGGGCCGTCTGGAGCGCGGTGATGCTCACCCGCGAGATCGGCCGCGCCCGCGCCTGGCGCAGGCAGCACCGCGCCGAACTCCTCGTCCGCTCCCCCGCCTTGCCCGGTGAGGAGCCCGGCGAGGAGCGTCTGGTGGTCCTGGAGAGCGACAAGCCGGACGCCTGGTGGCTGCCGGGCACCACGCCCCAGTTGGTCATCACCACGGCGGCGCTGCGCCGCCTCAAGGGCCGTCGGCTGGACGCCGTCATCGCCCATGAGCAGGGCCACGCCCGCGCCCGTCACCACTGGCTGCTGCACTGCTCGGGCGCGCTGGCCATCGGTTTTCCTCAGGTGACCATGTTCGCGGCGTTCCGCGACGAGGTGCACCGGCTGGTCGAGCTGGCCGCCGACGACTCCGCGTCACGGCGCTTCGGGCGGACGACCACCGCGCTCGCGCTGGTCGAACTCAACGAGGACCGTGGGGTGTTCGGCCCCTGCCCCAGCGGGCTCGCGCAGGTGCCGCAGCGGGTGGACCGGCTGCTGGCCCCGGCCTCCCGCCTCCCGGTGGCGCGCCGCTGGCGCCTTACGGCCACCGCGGCGCTCGTCCCGGCCGTCCCGCTGCTGGTCACGCTCGTCCCGGCGCTGCGGGTGCTCGGGTAGGCGTTCCCGGCGTTCTCAGTACGACGTTCTGCGTTCTCAGTACAACGTTCTCGGCGTTCTCAGTACAACGTTCTCGGCGTTCTCGGCAGAACGGCGGCTCCTGATTCGAGGAAGATCGAGGGCCTCCTGGCTCCGGGGCCCGCCCGTCGGCGATCATCGACCCATGCAGCCGGCAACCCTCCACCACCGAGCCGCCCGCGCCGCGGCCGTCTTCACCGCGCTCTTCCTCGTGGTGCTCGCCCTGGTGGCCGCCCATTGGGGGCCCCTCGGGACCGTCGACCGGGACATCGTCGTCACCCTGCACCACTCCGCCGTCCGGCACCACGGCCTCACTCGGGCCAACAGGGTGCTCACGGATTGGTTCTGGGACCCCTGGACGATGCGTGCGCTGCTGGCCGTGGCCGTGGGGTGGCTGCTGTGGCGCCGGGAGTGGCGGCTCGCCCTCTGGGTGGCCGTCACGGCGGCGCTGGGCACGGCGCTGCAACAGGCGGTGAAGGCCGCGCTCGACCGGGAGCGTCCCCGGTGGCCGGATCCGGTGGACTCGGCGCACTACACGGCCTTCCCGTCCGGCCACGCCCTGACCGCGACCGTCGCCTTCGGGCTGCTGCTGTGGCTGATGACGCTGCACGGGGCACCCGCGAAGTGGCTGCGGCTCATGGCCGCCGTAGGGGCCGTATCCGTGCTGGGCGTCGGCTTCACCCGGCTCTATCTGGGCGTCCACTGGCCCAGCGACGTCCTGGCCGGCTGGCTGCTGGGCGCGGCGCTGGTGTACGGGGCGATCGCCTCGTACGGCTACGTCCAGAGCCGTACGGGCGAGCACGAGGCGTCCCCGGAGGGGAGAGTGCGCTCATGAACCCCGAACCCACGCTTCACCAAGCGCGAACGGTAGCCGCACCCGGGTGCTAAGCGCTCCGCTGGAAGTGCCCTGACCTGCCGTGGATCGTCCGCGGCGCCGTCGTGACTGGTCGCCCACGCGGCGGAGCCGCACATCGACACAGCCGCGGCGGAGCCGCACATCGACGCAGCCCGCGCCCCTGCGGGGCGCCACCGAACCGCAGCCGCATTCCGCCGATCCGCTCAGCCGAGCCGCACCGCGGCCAGGATCCCGTGTGCGACCCCCAGGGGCAGCGAGAGATAGCCGCTCGCGGGGTCGGCGAGGTACTCCCGCATCTCCCGGTGGATGTCGAAGCCGAACTCCATGTCCATGTCGTCCACGAGCACCAGCGCGCCCTGGCGCAGCCGGGGTTCCACCACCTCGAGCACCGCCCGGTTGAGGTTCGGCCAGCCGTCCATCAGCAGCAGGTCCACCGACCCGGGCAGGTCCCGCAGGGTCTCGCGCGCGTCGCCGACGCGGACGGTGGCGATGTCGGAGAGCCCGGCGGCGGCGATGGCCTCCGTGGCCTTGGCCGCCTTGTCCGCCTGTAGTTCCGTGCCGATCACCTGCCCGCCGCCGTTGTCCCGCACCGCGCTGGCCAGGTAGAGGGTGGACACGCCGAAGGAGGTTCCGTACTCGACGACGGTCCGGGCGCCGGTCGCGCGGGTGAGCAGGTAGAGCAGCTCACCGCCCTCCTTGGACACCGACATGGAGGCGTCCTTGAACGTCTCGGCCATCTGACTGGCGTCCAGTTCGGCCCAGGCCGACTTGGGATCGGTCACACCGGTCTCGGCGAACGCGCGCTCGTCGCCTTCGCGCTCGGCCTCCAGCAGTCCGTCCAGGACGGTCGCCACGGACTCGGTGTGCAGTGTGGACGGCATGCGATCTCCTTCGGGTCGGTGCGGTCACCGGATAGATTCTTCTTCCGGCGGCGGTCCGACCGCCCCCTAAACATCCCCCTGGCTCCCCCTGAGCTGCCCGGGGCGATGGGAGAGTGCGGTCATGAGCAATCTCGATACGAGGCCCGCCCCGACCGTGTGCGGCGGCCGCCAGGACGTCACCGCCCAGCCGGTCCGGGAACTGCTGGCCGCCAAACAGGTCCCGCTGGGCGAGTCCACCATCGTGCGCCGGCTCCTGCCGAACCTCGGGCGGCGCATGGTCGGCGCATGGTGCTTCATCGACCACTACGGCCCGGACGACATCGCCCAGGAACCGGGCATGCAGGTCCCTCCGCATCCGCACATGGGGCTCCAGACGGTCAGCTGGCTGCACGACGGCGAGGTGCTGCACCGCGACAGCGTCGGCAGCCTCCAGACGGTGCGCCCCGGCGAGTTGGGGCTGATGACCTCGGGTCGGGCCATCGCGCACTCCGAGGAGTCCCCGCGCGAACACGCCCGGCTGCTGCACGGGGCACAGCTATGGGTCGCGCTGCCCGACGGCGACCGCCAGATCGCCCCCATGTGGGAGCACCACGCCGAGCTGCCCCAGGTGACCGGCGGCGGAGGGCTGCGGGCGACGGTCGTCCTCGGCGAACTGGACGGCGCGGCCTCGCCCGGCACCACGTTCACCCCCCTGATGGGCGCGGACGTCGCCCTCGCGGCCGGCACCGACACCCGGCTGCCGGTGCGGCCCGACTTCGAGTACGCGGCCCTCACCATGTCCGGCGAGTCCGAGGTCGACGGGGTACGCCTCGCCCCCGGCTCCCTCCTCTACCTAGGCTGCGGACGCACCGAACTGCCGCTGCGGGCCGACGTGGACAGCGCGTTCATGCTGCTGGGCGGGGAGCCCTTCGAGGAGAAGATCGTGATGTGGTGGAACTTCATCGGCCGCTCCCATGACGAGATCTCCCAGGCCCGCGAGGACTGGGCATCGGGCACCCGCTTCGGCGAGGTCCACGGCTACGACGGCGCCCCGCTCCCCGCCCCCGAACTCCCCCCGGTACCCCTCAAGCCCCGGGGCCGGACGCGCTGACCGGGGAGCGCACGTAGGCGGTGAGTCCGGTGCCCGGCAGGCGGTGGGGGGTCCAGGCGCGGGCGTAGTGGGGAGGGCCGGAGCGGGTTCTGGCGAGGGCGGCGGTGGGTTCGCGGGCGGCGCGGCGTAGCAGGGTGTGCGCGGTGGTGTTGCGGTTGTTGCCGCCGACGTTGGCCGAGGCGCAGCCGGCGTCGTAGCCGATGGGCGGGGCGTGTCTGCCGCTGACCAGGCAGGGCGGGGTGAGTCCGAGGCGGCGCAGGTCGTGGGCGGCGGTGCGGTAGCGGGCGGCGGTGGTGCGGGCGGCGGCCGTGTCGCGGTCGAGCACCTCGACTTGCGCGGACAGGTGCAGGGCGAGCAGCGCGGCCGCCAGCCCGGTGGCCAGGGCGCGGGCGCGGGGCGGGCGGATGGCCCGCGCGGACTGTGCGGCCAGGGCGGCGAGCGGAGGGGAGAGCAGGGCGTAGACGGGCAGCAGGAAGCGCGGCGCGGAGTAGTTGATGAGCAGCAGGTAGGGGATGCTCAGCGTGGCGGCGCAGGCGACGGGGAGCAGGATGACCGCGTCGCGCCGGGCCCGCCAGGCCAGGGCGCAGGCGGTGAGGGCGAGGACGGGCAGGGCCAGCCACCACAGGGTGAGCTCGGGGTGGGTGAGCGGGACGTGGCAGGGGCGGCAGAGCAGGGGGCCGTTGAGGCTGCGCCAGGCCATGCCGCCCGCCCAGTGCGCGCCCATGCCGCCCTCGGTGGCGCTGGAGCGGTGCAGCCGGGCGCCGACCCCGCCCCAGCGTACGTACGCCTCCGCCACCCACTCGGCGCCACCCACGGCGAACCCGCCGGCCACGGCGAGCGCGGGCGCCGGGCGCCGCCAGGCCGGGACGATCGCGCACGCCGCGAGCAGGGGCAGGACGAGCCATACGCCGTCGGAGAAGCGGAAGCAGGTGGCGGCCGCGACCATGGCGCCCAGGCCGAGCAGGGCCCGCCGCCCCGCAGGTGGGTGGGCGGCACGCAGGAACCAGCCGACGGCCGCCACCGCGGACAGGGCCACCCACAGGTTGGGCATGGCCTGCGGTCCGTAGAGCAGGGTGGTCCACAGACCGGCGAACAGCAGCGCGGCCAGGGCCGTCCGCCCCGGGCCCAGCAGCGGCTGCCAGACACGATAGGCCGCGTACAGGGCGGCGGCGGACAGCAGCGCCAGGACGATCCGGAGCACCGTGGTGGAGTCGGTGACGGCGAGCACGGGAGCGGCCAGAAGGCTGATGCCGCGCGAGCGCGGGGCGCTGAAGTACGCCGCCGGGCGGTGCGGGTCGACCTGGGAGAGGTACACCGTTTCGTCCCAGCCCAGCCCCAGATGCGGCACCACGAGGGCGAGTTGGGCCGCCGCATAGGCGAGGGCCACCGGCACCAACCACGGGATCCGGCGTGGCGGGCGGATGACCGTACGCGAAGCGATCATGCCGTGAGCGCTCCGGTGCCCAGCAGGCCGAGCAGCAGCAGGCCGATGGCGACGCGATAGACGACGAAGGCGTTGAAGGAGTGCTTGGCGACGAACTTCAGCAGCCAGGCGATCGAGGCGTAGGCGACCACGAACGAGACGGCGGTGCCCACCACGAGGGGGGCGGTGCCGACCCCGGCGCCGACGGCGTCCTTCAGCTCGTACAGGCCCGCGCCGGTCAGCGCGGGGATGCCGAGGAAGAAGGACAGGCGGGTGGCGGCCACCCGGTCCAGGTCGAGGATGAGCGCGGTGGACATGGTGGCGCCGGAGCGTGAGAAGCCGGGGAAGAGCAGCGCGAGGATCTGCGAGCAGCCGACCAGCATCGCGTCCTTGAAGCCCGTGTCGTCCTCGCCGCGCTTGTGGCGGCCCATCTGGTCGGCCACCCACATCACGCCGGACCCGGCGACGAGGGAGCCGGCGACCACCCACAGGGATGCGAGCGGGCCCTCGATGAGGGGTTTCGCTGCCAGGCCCACGATCACGATGGGGATGGTGGCGCAGATGACCCACCAGGCGAACTTGTAGTCGTGGTGGTGCCGCTGTTCGCGGTGGGCGAGTCCGCGGCCCCAGGCGGAGACGATCCGCACGATGTCCTTGAAGAAGTACACGAGCACCGCGGCGATCGCGCCGACCTGGATGACCGCGGTGAAGCCGACCACGGAGGTGTCGTCGACCGGGATGCCCATCAGCCCTTCGGTGATCTTCAGATGGCCGGTGGAGGAGACGGGGAGGAACTCCGTGATGCCTTCGACGATGCCGAGGACGGCCGCCTGGCCGATGCTGATGGCACTCATCTGGATCCGTTTCTGTGGTGGATGGAGCGGGCCGTGCTCGCTTGGGGAGCGGCGCGGGCTACCGCGGTCAGTGGGATCGGGGCAGGCGGCGCAGACGGCGCAGGGCCCGGCCCGCGCGGTTGCGCCAGCGGGCCTTGCGGCGCTGCCAGGCACGGGAGGAGCGCGTGGCGGCGAGGTCGCCGAACAGTTCCTCGTAGGCGTGGGCCACATGGGCCGGATCGAAGCGGCGGGCCGCGGCGCGGGCGGCCTCGCCCATGCGGCGGCGGCCGGGCTCGTCGGCGATCAGGTCGCTCAGCGCGGCGGCGAGCGCCTGCCGGTCGCCCATGGGGACCAGCCGGCCGTCGACGCCGTCGTTGATGATCTCGGCGGGGCCGAGCGGGCAGTCGGTGGCGACCACCGGTATGCCGCAGCGCATCGCCTCGACCAGCGTCATGCCGAAGGACTCCGCGTCGGAGGCGGAGGCGACGATCGACGCCTTGGCGAACTCGGCCTCGATCGGGGACACCGCACCCATCAGCGCCGCCCGGTCCTCCAGGCCCCGCTCCTCGATCAGCCGCTGGAGCCGCTCCTTGTCGGCGCCCGCGCCGTAAACGCGCAGCGACCAGCCGGGGTGCTTGGCGGCGACATCGGTGAATGCCTCGATGAGCAGGTCGAAGCGCTTGGCGCGCACCAGGCGTCCGGCCGCGGCGATGACGGGGGCGCCGCCGTCGGTGGGCGGCAGGCCGGGGTCGGGCACGCCGTTGGGGACGGCCAGGATCCGCACGCCCGGCAGCCGCATCCTCGCCCGGTAGACGGCGGCGTCGGCGTCGGTCGTGGTGACCACGGCGTCCAGGTCGCGATAGTCCCGGGCGAGCTGGGCGCGCAGCTTCTTGGTGTGCATGTCGTGGGTGAGGTGTTCCTGGGCGATGCGCAGCGCCCGGGGCGGGGCGAAGCGGGCCAGGTACACATTGATGCCCGGCCGGGTGCCGATGATCACGTCCGCGTCGCAGCTCCGCAGGTACTCCCGCGCCCGCTGGTCGGTGAGGCGGCTGTACTGCCCGTACCGCTTCTCGGCGGTGGGGAAGACCTCGGCCGGCCGGTGCAGCAGCGGGTCGGCCGCGTCGGCGGCGTCCGCGCGTATGTCGACCAGGGGCACCACCGTCACCCGCGGATCGATGGCGAACCGCGGGCGGGCGCGGTGGCGGAGCATCGACACGATCGTCACCTCGTGCCGGTCGGCGAGCGCCGCGGCGAGATTGAGCGTGGTGCGGATCGTGCCGCCGATCGCGTACACGTTGTGGATCAGGAAGGTGATCTTCACTTGGCGCTCCCCACGGTCGGCCCCGCGGCGATACGGGTCCCGGCGCGGCGACCGATCGGGAATGGGGCGGCATCCAGCGGATCGAGGGCCAACGGCACTGCGGGGTCCTTTCCGGCCGTACGCCGCCCAGGGCAGGGTTCGGCCCGGGTACGAGCGCATGGCACACTTGGGAGACAGTGACTTTTACACCGGTGTAGGAGTCCTACACGACTGTAAGAGATGAGGGAAGGGACGCCAAATCCATGGGCACCCGCACACCAGGACACGGCCCCAAGCGGCCCAACGGTGCACGCGAGGCCGAGATCCTCGAACTGCTCCAGCGGGCCGACGGCGCGCTGACCCCCCGCGAGGTCACCGAACGCCTCGGCAGCGAGCTGACCTACAACAGCGTGGTGACGATCCTCACCCGCATGCACACCAAGCAGCTGCTCACCCGCACCCCGCGCGGCCGGGCCTACGCCTACGCCCCCGTGACCGACGACCCCGGCTTCGCCGCCCGCCGCATGCGCTCGGTTCTGGAGGAGCGGTCCGACCGTCAGGACGTCCTCGCCCGCTTCGCCGACGGCCTGTCCACCACCGACGCGGACCTGCTGCGCCAGCTGCTCGACCCCGACCAGTAGGAAGAGGAAGAGGAAGAGGCCGCCGAGATGCGCATCGCCGTCTACATCCCCCTGCTGCTCTCCCTGCTCGCTCCCCTCGGCGCACGCCCCCTGGCGGAGCGGTGCGAACCCCGCCTGGCGACCTGGCTGCTCACCGCCTCGGCCCTCGTCCTGGGCACGGCGACCACCATCTCGCTGGGGCTGCTGGCCATCACCGGGCTGATCCGCTTCCCCCAGCTGGCCGGCCTCGGCCACTGGTCGGCCCACACCGCGCAGCGCGACGACCCCGCCGAACTGTCCGTCGCCCTGATCGCCGGGCTACTGCTCGGCGCCGCCGTCCTCATGGCCGCCCGCATGCTCTGGCGGCGCGCCCGCACCCTGACCGCCGCCGCCCTGGAAGCGGCCTGCATGCCCGCCGAAGACGATCTGGTCGTGATCGAGGACGAGGCCCCCAACGCCTTCGCGATCCCCGGCCTGCCCGGTCGCGTCGTCGTCTCCACCGGCATGCTGCACACCCTGGACGAGACCGAGCGCCGCATCCTGCTCGCCCACGAACGCGCCCATCTGACGTGCCGCCATTACGCCTTCGTCGCCCTGGCCCAGTTCGGCGCCGCCGCCAACCCGCTGCTACGCCCCCTCGCCACGGCCGTGACGTACACCGTCGAACGGTGGGCCGATGAGAACGCGGCCGCCGCCACCGGCGACCGCGAGCGGGTCGCCCGCACCGTCGGCAAGGCCGCCCTCGCCGCCCACGACGCCCCCGGCCGCGCCCCGGGCGCCGCGCTGGCCATCCTCGGCCGCCGCACCCCACTCGCCGCCGCCGGGCCCGTGCCCCGCCGTGTCGCCGCCCTCCTCGCTCCCCCCTTCGGCCGCCACCCCCTCCTCGCCACCGCGACGGCCACGGTCCTCGCCATCACCGCCCTGTCCATCGCCGAGGCCGCCCATGACCTCCATCTCCTGCTGGAAGCCGTCGGCGCCTGATGGAGCGCGGCGGTCAGTAGACGTCGCGCAGGTAGCGTTTGTCGGTGGCGAGTTGCTTGACGTACGCCGCCGCCTCGGCCTCGTCCAGGCCGCCGTGGACGGTGGCGATGTCCCGCAGGGCCTGGTCGACGTCCTTGGCCATGCGGGAAGCGTCGCCGCAGACGTAGAAGTGGGCGCCGTCCTGGAGCCAGGACCACAGCAGGGGGCCGTGTTCGCGCATGCGGTCCTGGACGTATTTCTTGGCGCGCTCGTCGCGGGAGAACGCGGTGTCCAGGCGGGTGAGGATGCCCTCGGCGAGGAACGCGGTCAGCTCCTCCTCGTAGTAGAAGTCGGTGGCACGGTGCTGTTCCCCGAAGAACAGCCAGTTCGGGGCGCGGTGGCCGCGGGCCCGGCGTTCCTCCAGGAAGGCGATGAAGGGCGCGACGCCGGTGCCGGGGCCGACCATCACCATCGGCGTGTCGGGGTCGGCGGGCGGGCGGAAGTGCGGCGCGCGCTGGACCCGGACCGGCACCGGGGTGCCCGGCTCGGCGTCGGCGAGGAAGGGGGAGCAGACGCCCTGGCGCGGACGCCCGCCCAGGTTCTCGTAACGGACGACGGAGACCGTCAGCGAGACCAGGTGGGGGTCGGTCAGCGGGCTGGACGATATGGAGTACAGGCGGTGCCGTAAGCGTCCCAGCAGGTCGGTCCACTCCTGCGCGCCGGCCCGGATGCCGAACTCGGCCAGTACGTCCACGGCCTGACGTCCCCAGGACCACTTCGCCAGCTCTCCCTTGTTGTCAGGGCGCAGGAGCTTCCGCAGGTCACGGGGGTCGCGAGTGCGATCGGCGACGAAGCGCAGCAGGTCGGGGGTGACGCGGGTGATGTCGAGATGGCGCGACAGGGCCTCGGCGAAGGGCACCTCCCCCACGTGTCGGACCTGAACGGCCGCGTTCGCGTCGAGGCCGGTGAGGGCCAGCCATTCGGCCACGAGTGCGGGCCAGTTGAGCGGTTGCACCGCCAGGGCGTCACCGGCCTCGTAGCCCAGTGGGGTCTCGCTGTCACGGGTGTCGAAGGTGAAGCGGCGGACCTCCTTGCCCGCGCCCGGCAGACTCAAGCGGCGGTTGCCGGTCAGGCGGGCGGTGGCAGGGGCGGGACGGCTCGGCCGGGGAGCCGTCCCGGCTGCGGGTGCCGGGTCGGCTGCGGGGGCCGGGTCGGCTGCGGGGGCCGGGTCGGGTGCGGGGGCGGGTGCGGGTGCCGGGTCGGGTGCGGGTGCCGGGTCGGGTGCGGGTTGCTCCGCGCTCTTCAGCGCGATGAGTATCTGGTCGAGCCAGGCCCCGGCCTCGGTCTCGTAGTCCGGTTCGCAGTCGGTGCGCGGGGCCAGCCGCACCGCGCCCAGCTCTTCCATACGCCGGTCGAGGCGGCGGCCGTGGCCGCAGAAGTCGTCGTAGGAGGAGTCGCCGAAGGCCAGGACGGAGTACCGCCGGTCCGGCAGGCGCGGGGCGTCGGGCGCGGTGAGGGCGGCCCAGAAGGCGGCGCCGTTGTCCGGTGCGTCGCCGTCGCCGAAGGTGCTCGTGATCAGCAGCAGGTCGGCGTCGGACGGCAGCGCGGCGGGGTCGGCCTCGTCCATGGACACGCGGGAGGCGACATGGCCGTGCGCGGCCAGCCGCTCGGCCGAGGCGGCCGCGAACTCCTCGGCGTTCCCGGTCTGGGACGCCCAGAGGATCACGACTTGGCGGCGCGCCACGTCCACGGGCGGGGAGGACGGCTGCGGGGCGGACGGCTGCGAGGAGGACGACCGCGGGGAGTCGCCGGCGTCGTGCGCGGTGGGACGCGTCGCCTCGGCTCTGGAGTACATCCCGGCCAGCACCCCGTTCACCCACAGGGCGTGCGACGGGCTGAACGGGGCGTCCGCGGGCAGCACCGGTACGCCGGGAGTGCCGGACGGGATTCCGGCGAGGAAGCCGGTCAGATACCGGCGTTCGAGTTCGGTGAGGGCCGGCGGCGGGGCGGGTTCCAGCCCGAACACGGCGCGAGCGGAAGCGGCGGGAAGGACGGCGGGCGGCGGGGGGACCGTCGCGTCCGCGGTGGACGACACGGCCGTCGTGGACGCCGTGTCCGCGGTGGACGCCGTGTCCGCGGTGGACGCCGTGTCCGCGGTGGACGCCGTGCCAGTGCTGGACTCCGTGGCCGTGGACCGTGCGTCCGTCCGCGCCGGCGCCCGCGCCGTCACCGGGGTGGCCACCTTGGCCAGTGACACCGCGCACACCTTGAACTCGGGCTGGAACGACAGCGGATCGACGGCGTCGCTGGTCACCGCGTTCACACTGAGGTACTCCCCGAAAAGGTCGTTCCAGTGGAACGGCGCGAAACAACAGCCCGGCCGCACCCGGTCGGTGACGACCGCGGGCAGCACGGCCCGGCCGCGCCGCGAGGCGACCTCCACCGAATCTCCCTCGGCGAGGCCCAGCTCGGCCGCGTCCCGCGGGTGCACCTCCACGAAGGGACCGGAGCTGAGCTTGTTCAGCTTGGCCACCTTGGCCGTCTTCGTCAGGGTGTGCCACTGATGCTGTAGGCGGCCGGTGTTGAGTATGTACGGGTAGTCGTCGTCGGGCAGCTCCGCGGCCGGTATGTGCGGGCGGGGGTGGAAGACCGCACGGCCGCTCGCGGTCGGGAAGAGCGGCGAGCCGTCCTCACCGACGTACCGGATCGGATTGCGGTCGGATCCCTCGGCGCTCGCGGCGGGCCACTGCACCGGGGTGGAGCGCAGCCGCTCGTAGCTCACACCGCGCAGGTCCCAGCCGGTCGACGGGTTGAAAGCGCGCTTGATCTCCTCGAAGACCTCCTCCGCGCTGTCGTACGCGAAGCCGCTCTCGAAGCCCATGGCGCGGGCCACGGACGCGATGACGCGCCAGTCCGCCATCGCCTCGCCGGGCGGATCGGCGGCCGGCTGGGCGAGGGTGAGGGTGCGCTCGCTGTTGATCAGGACGCCCTCGGTCTCGGTCCACAGCGCGCCGGGCAGCACGATGTCGGCGTACGCGTTCGTCTCCGTCTCGGCGAACACGTCCTGCGTGACGACGAATTCGGCGGCCTCCAGGCCCTCGATGACCGTCTTGCGGTTCGCGACCGAGGCGACCGGGTTGGTGCAGATGATCCAGCACGCCTTGATGTCCCCGGCGGCCATCTTCTGGAACATCTCGACGGTGCCCTTGCCGACGCCGTCCGCGCGGATCGTGTCCGGCGGCAGCTCCCACAGGTTCTCGACGAAGGCCCGGTCGGCGTCGGCGAGCACCGACCGCTGACCGGGAAGTCCCGGCCCCATGTAGCCCATCTCGCGGCCGCCCATGGCGTTGGGCTGCCCGGTCAGGGAGAAGGGTCCGCTGCCCGGGCGGCAGATCGCGCCCGTGGCGAGATGGAGGTTGACGAGCGCGTTGGTGTTCCAGGTGCCGTGCGTGGACTGGTTGAGGCCCATCGTCCAGCAGCTCATCCACTCGCCCGCCTCGCCGATCAGCCGGGCGGCGGTGCGGATGTCGTCTTCCGGGATGCCGGTGATCTCGGCGACGGTGGCGGGCGGGTAGTCGGCGAGGAACTCCGGCATCGCCTCCCAGCCCTCGGTGTGCGCGGCGATGAACTCGGCGTCCGTGCGGCCGTTCGCATGCAGGAGGTGCAGCAGCCCATTGAGCAGTACCAGGTCCGTGCCCGGCTCGATCTGCAAGAACAGGTCGGCCTTGGCCGCGGTGGCGGTGCGGCGCGGATCGACCACGATCAGCTGGGCACCGGCCGACTTCATCCGGTCCATCATCCGCAGGAAGAGGATGGGATGGCAGTCGGCCATGTTGGAGCCGACGACGAAGAAGACATCGGCCCGGTCGAAGTCCTGATAGGAGCCCGGCGGCCCGTCCGCGCCCAGCGAGAGCTTGTAGCCGGTACCGGCACTGGCCATGCACAGCCGGGAGTTCGACTCGATCTGGTTGGTGCGGAGGAACCCCTTGGCCAGCTTGTTCGCGAGGTACTGCGCCTCCAGGCTCAGCTGCCCGGAGACATAGAGGGCGACCGCGTCCGGCCCGTGCTCGTCGACGATCGCCCGCAGCCGGCCCGCCGTCTCGGCGATCGCCTCGTCCCTGGACACCGGCACCGGCTCTTCCTCACGGTGCGGACGCCGGAGCGCCGTGGTCAGGCGCCCGGGGGCGGCGAGCATATCGGCGGTGGTGGCGCCCTTGGTGCACAGCCGGCCGAAGTTCGCCGGGTGCTCCTTGTCCCCGGAGGCCTTCAGGACCGTACGGCGCCCGTCCGGCCCCCTGCCGACATCGAGGACCAAGCCGCATCCCACACCGCAGTACGAGCAGACCGTCCGCACCTTCGTCGTGTTCGTCGTGTCCTCGCTCCGGAAGCCCGACGCGACCACGGGCGCCTCCTCATCCTGTGCTCGGTCCAGTCCAACGTTTCGTGACCGTACAAACCGCTCATTGCGCGGGTCTCTCAGGCCGATCACCACGGGTTAAACCCACCGCACAGCGCCTGGAGGGCTCCTGTGAGCAGGGATCATACGTCCGCAACGCCCTCGTCACGCGTCCAGTTGTGCGCGGATGAGCATGTCGATTCGCCACCATGCCGGGGACGCGGCTTTGACCGTGCCGCCGGATGAGGGCAGGGGTCGGGGCCGCCGCGACGGACATGCCGCTGTGAGGTGTGGCGAAGGGCCCGCATACCCTGATTCGACCGTCCACCCGTGGACGGCATGATCGGTAAACGCTATGTGATCTGGAGCACGCGATGGCCACCTCCACCGATGTGGAACCCCGCCAGGAGGCGGCCCGTAAAGGGGGTCGGCTGCGGAGCTGGCTGCTGGAGGGCCTGTCCGATATGGCCAAGCAGCAGCCGGGGCCGCACGCCCAGCCCCCGGAGGGGCACAAGGGGCAGCGGTGGTGGCGGGTGATGTGTCTGACCGGCGTGGACTACTTCTCCACGCTCGGCTACCAGCCCGGCATCGCCGCCCTCGCCGCCGGGCTGCTGTCCCCCATCGCCACCATCGTGCTGGTGGCCGTGACCCTGGCCGGGGCGCTGCCGGTGTACCGGCGGGTGGCCAAGGAGAGCCCGCACGGCGAGGGGTCGATCGCGATGCTGGAGCGGCTGCTGTCGTTCTGGCAGGGCAAGCTCTTCGTGCTGGCGCTGCTGGGGTTCGCGGCCACCGACTTCCTGATCACCATCACCCTCTCGGCCGCCGACGCCTCCACCCACCTGGTGGAGAACCCGCACTTCACCAGCGTTCTGCACGGCCATGAGGTGGCCATCACGCTGGGGTTGATCGCCCTGCTCGGCGCCGTCTTCCTCAAGGGCTTCATGGAGGCCATCGGTGTGGCGGTGGTGCTCGTGGGCGGCTACCTGGCGCTGAACGCGGTCGTCGTGTTCGTCGGGCTGTGGCATGTGGCCACCGCGTCCCACGTGGTCACCGACTGGTCGCGGGCGCTGACCGAAGAGCACGGCAACCCGCTGATCATGGTCGGTCTGGCGCTGGTGGTGTTCCCCAAACTCGCGCTGGGGCTATCCGGGTTCGAGACCGGTGTGGCCGTCATGCCCCATGTGGACGGCGGCCCCGGCGACACCGAGGAGCGTCCCACCGGGCGGATCCGGGACACCAGGAAGCTGCTCACCACCGCCGCCGTGATCATGAGCGTCTTCCTGATCACCACGAGCTTCATCACCACCGTGCTCATCCCGCAGGACGAGTTCAAGGCCGGCGGCGAGGCCAATGGACGAGCCCTCGCGTATCTCGCCCACCACTATCTGGGGTCCGTCTTCGGCAGCGTCTACGACGCCGCGACCATCGGCATCCTGTGGTTCGCGGGCGCCTCCGCGATGGCCGGACTGCTCAACCTGATGCCGCGCTATCTGCCCCGCTACGGCATGGCCCCGCACTGGGCCCGTGCGGTCCGTCCCATGGTGCTGGTCTTCACCCTGATCGGCTTCCTGGTCACCTGGCTCTTCGACGCCGACGTGGACGCCCAGGGCGGTGCCTACGCCACCGGGGTGCTGGTCCTGATGACCTCCGCCGCCGTCGCGGTCACCATCACCGCCCGCCGCGCCCGGCAGCGGGGCTGGACCATCGGCTTCGGCGTGATCTCCGTGGTCTTCGTCTACACGACCGGGGTGAACGTGGTGGAACGCCCCGACGGTGTGAAGATCGGGGCGTGCTTCATCGCGGGCATCATCCTGGTGTCACTGCTCTCCCGGCTCGCCCGCGCCTTCGAACTGCGCGTGACGGACATGGAGTTGGACGCCACGGCGGAGCGGTTCGTCCGCGACGCCGCCACCCGCCGCATGCGGTTCATCGCCAACGAGCCGGACAACCGCGACCCGGCCGAATACCGCGACAAGATCCACCAGATCCGGGCCGACAACGACATCCCGGCCGCTGACGACCTCATCTTCGTCGAGGTCAGCGTGCGTGACCCGTCCGACTTCGAGACGGCGGTACGGGTGCGCGGCGAGGTGCTGCACGACCGGTACCGGGTCCTCACCCTCGACGGCTCCAGCATCCCCAACTCACTGGCCGCCCTGCTGCTCCACATACGGGACGCCACCGGGCAGCGGCCGCACATCTACTTCGAGTGGACCGAGGGCAGCCCCTTCGCCCAGTTCCTGCGGTTCTTCCTGTTCGGCCAGGGGGAGGTCGCACCCGTCACCAGGGAGGTGCTCCGCGAGGCCGAGCCCGACCGCGCCCGCCGCCCTCACGTCCACGTCGGCTGAGCGCCGGGGCCGGCCTCACGCCGGGGGCTCCTGGGCCGGCGCCGCGGCGTCGGCGACGATCGCCCGCAGTGCCTCGATGTGGCCGTTGAAGGCATCCCGGCCGGCGCTCGTGAGCCGGGCGCGCACCTTCCGGCGGCTGCCGCTGAGCCGGCGTTCCGTGGCGACGTACCCGGCCTCCTCGAGCGTCGTGAGCTGCTTGGAGAGCGCCGAGTCGGACAGTTGGAGCCGGTCCTTGAGGAAGGCGAACTCCGCCCAGTCGGCGGCCGCCAGGGTCGCCACCAGCGACAGACGGGTGCTGGGGTGGATCAACTCGTCGAATTGCGCCTTCGTCATGCCCGCGCCCACCGGCGCAGAACGCGCAGCATCTCCGGTCCGCCGAACCCGATGACGGCCGCGGTCAGCACCGCCGCCCAGATACCGGCATGGCCGGCGCCGTCGGCGTCGAGGGCGAGCGCCACCAGGACGGTGACCCCGATGAGCCCGAGCAGCATGCCGACCACCACCAGGGGGGTGCGGCGACCGGCGACCGCCGCGCTCACCTGGAGCCGATCCGTGCGGCGGCGTCCGTCGAGCAGGCGCGGCGCGAGCACCCCGTGGCCCACGCCGAAGCCCACCGTCGCGACCCCGGCCAGCCAGGGCGGCAGCACATTGCCGAGCACGCCCAGCAGAATCCAGCCGGCCGCCATGGCCCACCAGTAGCCGCGGGGCAGGCCGACTTCCTCGGCCACCTGGCGGCGGGCACGGTCGGCCGCGTCGAGGGCGGTGCGGGCCTGTTCCGGAACGATGTTGTCCATGCCGAGACCTCACTTTCCTATCGGGAAAGTAAGCGTCCTACTTTCCCGATAGGAAAGTCAAGAGCCGGAGGCGCCAAAGAGCGGCGGGCCGGTGGCTCCGGCGCCGGCTGGGGGCTCAACGCCGCGCGTGGCGGATCCTCAAGCGTCCGAACCCCACGGCCCCGGAGATCCGGATCTTCGGGCCGCCCGGGCCACTGGGGAGGGACGGACGGGGCTTGTAGCGCAGGTCCTTCCACCCGGTGTGCAGGCCCTCGACGTCGACGATCGCGTCGCGCGGCACCGTAATCCTGGCTCTGCCGGTGCCGAGCGCCAGCTCGATGTCGATGATCGGGTGCTCGATGACCGCCCGGGACAGGTCCAGGTGCACCCTGCCGAACGCCGACTCGACCTTGAGGGTTCGCGGTACGAGCCATGGGCCGCGCCGCCGGATCCGTCCGCTGTGGGCGGCGATCGTGGACGTGGTGCCCGGGGGCTCCGCGGGGAGCGAGGCCAGGGCCGACATGAGCTCGCCGTGGGTCGTGGCGGTGAGCACCGTATGGAGGCGCTGGTCCATCTCCTCGTGCGAGATGTGCCCTTCGGCGTACGCGTCCTGTAGGCGCCGCACGGCCGCCTCGCGGTCGTCTTCGCTGACGAGTGACGGCGGGTTTTCCGGCGGAGAGGTCACCGTCGCACTCTACTGCCGCACCGGAGCCGCGGTGACGGCCCGATCCGGCGAACTAAGCGCTCCGCGGGAAGTGCCGCGAGGTGCGGTCGTTCATCCGCGGCTGCGTCGTGGCCGGTCGCGCCCGCGCGGCGGAGCCGCACATCGACACAGCCCCGCGCCCCTTCGGGGCGCACCCGAACCGCACCGGACTTCAGCGAGGGCGCTTAGCCATGGGCGGGAGGGGTGTCCCGCGGTTCGGAGGGGGCGAGGAGGTAGGAATGGAGCTGCCCGAGCAGTTCGGCGATGCCCTCCCTGTCGGCGCGGTAGCGGACCAGTTTGCCGCTGCGGGTCGACTGGAGCAGACCGCCGCGCCGGAGCACCGCGAGGTGCTCGGAGGTGGTCGACGGACCGAGCCCGGCGCGCTCGGCGACCTCGCCCACGGTCAGCTCCTCCCCGTCGGCGAAGTGCGCGAAGAGCTTCTGACGGGTTCCGCTGGTCAGCGCCTTGAGGAAGACCTGGAGGTCGTCGCCGGGTACGGCCGCCCCGGGGCGTACGGCCCGGCCCGTACCGGCGTCCGCCCGCCCGGACACCCGGTCGCCGGCCGCCCGTGGGAGCTCGTCCGGGGCCCGGTACGGGCGGGGGACGCGGAGGGGGCGGTGGAGGTCGAACTCGGTCGGGGGGATGTCCAGGGCTGAGCACGCCTGGCGGACGACGTCCCGTTCGCTCTCGTCGAAGTAGCCGTCGGCGCAGCCGATGACGATGCCGATCTGGATGACGGCCCGCGCCTCGGCGGGCCTCCGCTTCGCCTTGCCGATCTCCCGCATGGCGCTCGCCGTGCCGAGGGTGAAGTCCGTGGTGAGCTCGTCGAGGTGATCCTCGAAGCGGCGGTGCAGATCCTCCGGGGGGAAGTTCTGGAGCACGTCGTTGGTGGCGATGAGCTGGGCCACGCGCCCCCGCTCCGACGGGTCGATCGTGCCGTCCGCCGCCGCCACCAAGGCGCACATGGCCATGCTCGCGTCCCGGAACGCCCCGCTCTGCAACTCGTGCTTCTTCGCCGTGAGCTGAGCCTGCATCGTCTGGACCGAGTCCCTGAGGCGGTCCCACAGCGTCATCTGCATCTCCTTCTCAGTAATACCTCCATTGTGGGCAGAAAACAGAATCTACATGTTTGTAGAGCTCCCGCGGCCATGGCGCGTCAGGGGGAATGAGGGGGATGTTTAGGGGACGGCCCGCTCGCTGCCGGAACAAGAATTTTCACCAACGGCGGCGAGCTCTTCCGAGCTCGCTGGAGCTTTCTCTCCCGGGCCTTCCTTCCCTCGGGCCGCGCGACCGGAGCGCGGCTGTCCCGCGCACGGGGCGATCCCGCGCGGGTCGGTCGCCGCTCCCGCGCGCCCTGCTTCGAACCGAGAGGTGTGGCGGCATGCTACGGACTGACCTGATCCGGCCGGTGCCGGAACTGCTCCAGGCCAACGCGGATCGCTTCGGTGACAAGCCGGCCTGTTCCGACGGCTACCGTACGGTCAGCCATGCCGAGCTCGAGCGCCGTACCCGGCGGCTGGCCGGTCATCTCGCCGGGCTGCGGCTGCATCCCGGCGACCGCGCGATGATCTGTCTGGGCAACCGCGTCGAGATGCTGGAGAGCTACTTCGGCGTCCTGCGCGCGAACGCCATCACGGTGCCGGTCAACCCGCGTTCGACCGATGCGGAGCTCTCGTATCTGCTCTCCGACAGCGGCGCCCGGCTGGTGCTCACCGACATCGCCCACGCCGATCAGTTCGACCGGCTGCGGGAGCGGTTCCCGGAGCTGAGGGTGGTGGTCAGCGGGGACGGCCCGCTGCCGGAGGGTTTCGTCGCGTTCGAGCCGCTGCCGGACACCGAACCGGAACTGGCGGCCCGCGACGACCTGGGCCTGGACGAGATCGCGTGGATGCTCTACACCTCGGGCACCACCGGCCTGCCGAAGGGCGTGCTGTCCACACAGCGGAACTGCCTGTGGTCCCTGGCCGCCTGCTACGTACCCGTGACGGGGCTGACCGCCGAGGACCGCGTGCTGTGGCCGCTTCCCCTCTTCCACAGCCTTTCGCACATCGTATGTCTGCTGGCGGCGACCGCCGTCGGGGCCAGCACCCGGATCGTGGACGGGGTGTCGACGGCCGATGTGCTGGAGGCACTGCGCGAGGACCGCTCGACCTTCGTCGCCGGAGTGCCGACGCTCTACCACCACCTGATCGAGGCGGCGCGGGATCGTGACTTCGCCGCGCCCCAGCTGCGGATCGCCCTCGTGGGCGGGGCAGTGGCCACGGCGGACCTGGTCAGGTCGTTCGAGTCCACCTTCGGGGTGCCGCTCGTCGACGCGTACGGCAGCACCGAGACGTGTGGCGCGATCGCGGCGAACTGGCCCACCGGCCAGCGGGTCGAGGGCTCGTGCGGGCTGCCGGTGCCGGGGCTGACGGTGCGGCTGGTGGACCCGGACACGGGGGTGGACGTTCCGGCCGGGCAGGAGGGCGAGTTCTGGGTGTCCGGGCCGAACATCATGGTCGGATACCACAACCAGCCGGAGGCGACGGCCGCGGCGCTGCGCGACGGCTGGTACCGCACCGGGGACCTCGGCCGCCGCGACAAGGCCGGGTTCTGCACGGTGACCGGCCGGATCAAGGAACTCATCATCCGCGCCGGGGAGAACATCCACCCGGGCGAGGTGGAGGCTGTGCTGCGCACCGTGCCCGGCGTGGCGGACGTGGCCGTGGTGGGCAAGCCGCACGCGGTGCTCGGCGAGGTGCCGGTGGCCTTCGTGGTACCCGGCCCGGACAGCTTCGACCCGTCGGCGCTGCTGGCCATGTGCCGCGAGCGGCTGTCGTACTTCAAGGTCCCGGAGGAGATCTACGAGATCGCCCGGGTGCCGCGCACCGCCTCGGGGAAGATCACCCGGCATGTGCTGCTGGAGCTGCCCGCACGGCTGCGGGCCGCCGGGGACGGCCAGTACGACTCGCTGCTGCGGCTGGACTGGGTGCCGCAGGCGGCGCTGCCGGACGCCCCGGTGGGGAACGGCACTTGGGCGCTGATGGACGCCGACGCGCTCGGCCTCGCGGAGGGGCTGCGGGGCGTTGGGGTGGACGTACGGGTGGTGGACGGCGCCGTTGTGGCGGACGACTGCCCGAGCCCGGATGTGGTCGTGGTGGCGCCCGCGGTGCGGAACATGTGGGACATACGGGACGAGGGGCAGGACCCGACCGGTGAGCTGACGGCCCGACTGGGCGCGTGGCTGGCCGACGACCGGCTGGCCGGGACGAGGTTCGTGGTGGCCACGACGGGCGCGGTCGCCACCGGCGCCGAGGAGGCCGCACCGGAGCCACTGGCGGCGGCGCTGTGGGGTGTGGTGCGGTCGCTGCAAGCCGCGTACCCCGGCCGACTGACGCTGGTGGACGTGGCCGGGAACGCGGACGTCGACGGGGACGGGGACGGGGACGGGGGCGTGTTCGCGGACGTCGCCGGGGACGGGGAGGACGGCCGGGAAGCCGCACTGCTGCGTGCCGTCGAGGACGGGCACGACCAGGCGGCGATCCGTACCGGCGTACTGCTGGTGCCGCGCCTGACCCGTGTCTCGGTCCCCGCGGAGCCGGACCCCGGCCCCGACCCCGCCCCGGCTCTCGACCCGGCTCTCGACCCGGACGGACTGGTCGTGATCAACGGTGGCGACACCGTCCGTGGCACCGCGCTGGCCCGCCACCTGGTGACCACGTACGGCGCCCGCCACCTGCTGCTGCTCGGCGCGAACGGTCTGCCGGAGGACGCGGCGGCCGCGTTGCGCACCGAGTTGGGACAGGAGGGCGCCCAGGTCTCGATGGCCGTGTGCGATCCGGCCGACCCGACGGCGCTGGACGCGGTGCTGGACGCACAGGACCGGCCGGTGACCGCCGCGGTGCACATCGAGGAGCCGGGCCCGGAGCGGTCGCTCGACGCGTCGCTGCGCGGCATGACACACCTGGACGAGCGGACCCGCCGGGCCGACCCGGCGCTGTTCGTCGTCGTCACCTCCGCCGCGGGTGTGCTGGGCTCACCGGGCCGCCCGGAGCGGGCGGCCGCCGACCAGTTCGGCGAGGCCCTGGTACGACGGCGCCGGGCGCTGGGCCTGGGCGGGCTGGCCCTGGCGTGGGGCCCGCTGCCGGGCGAGCAGGGCACGGCGCCGGTGGCCGGTGCCGTACCCCTGCCCGAGGCGCTGGCCCTCTTCGACGCGGCGCTGACCGCCGCCCAGGGCCCGCTGGTACTGCTCAGGCCGAGCACCACGGGGCTGCCGGGCGGCGAGCCGGTGCCCGCGGTGCTGCGACACCTGGTGGACGCGCCGTCCGGCGTACCGACGTCGGACGAGCCCGCCGTCGCGGAGTTCCGGCGGCGGCTGGAGGCCGAGAGCGAGTCCGGCCGGCAGCGCACGGCGCTGGCGCTGGTACGCGAACACGCCGCGGCGACGCTGGGGTTGGCCTCGGTCGACGCCGTTGAGGCCGACCAGGCGTTCAGCGCGTTCGGCTTCACCTCACTGACCGCCGTCGCGCTGAGGAACCGGCTGAACGCGGCCACCGGGGCACGGCTCGCCGCCACGGTGGTCTTCGACCACCCGAGCCCCGCCGCGCTGGCGCGGCATCTGGTGCGGGAGATCACCGGGAGGCGGCGGGAGCCAGAGCAGGCGCCGGTGCGGGCGCGCGGGGGGTCCGACGAGCCGGTGGCGATCGTCGCGATGGGCTGCCACCTCCCAGGTGAGGTCAGGACGCCCGACGACCTGTGGCGGCTGGTGGCCGACGGCCGGGACGCGATCGCCGGGTTTCCGGAGGACCGGGGCTGGGACCTGGCCGGGCTGTTCGACTCCGATCCGGACGCCGTGGGCACGTCCTACGTGCGCGAGGGCGGTTTCCTCAGCGACGCGGGCGGGTTCGACGCCGCGTTCTTCGGCATCTCGCCGCGTGAGGCGCTGGCGATGGACCCGCAGCAGCGGCTGCTGCTGGAGACGGCGTGGGAGACCTTCGAGAACGCCGGAATCGACCCGACGTCGCTGCACGGCACCGACGTCGGCGTGTTCAGCGGGGTGATGTACCACGACTACGGGTCCGACGCCGGGACCGCGGCGGAGGGCCTGGAGGGCCACCTCGGCGTGGGCAGCGCCGGGAGCGTCGTCTCCGGACGCGTGGCCTACGCACTGGGCCTGACCGGGCCCGCGGTGACCGTGGACACGGCCTGCTCGTCCTCGCTGGTGGCGCTGCATCTGGCGGTTCAGGCGGTGCGTACGGGCGAGTGCTCGTTGGCACTCGCCGGGGGTGTCGCGGTGATGAGCAGGCCGACGTCGTTCATCGAGTTCTCCCGCCAGCGCGGCCTCGCCCCCGACGGCCGGTGCAAGTCCTTCGCGGAGGGGGCCGATGGCACCAACTGGTCCGAGGGTGTCGGTCTGGTACTGCTGGAACGGCTCTCGGAGGCCCGCCGCAACGGGCATCAGGTGCTCGCCGTCGTACGCGGCACGGCCGTCAACCAGGACGGGGCCAGCAACGGCCTCACCGCGCCCAACGGCCCGTCCCAGGAACGGGTGATCCGGCAGGCGCTGGCGAACGCCGGGCTGGCGGTGGCCGATGTGGACGCGGTCGAGGCACACGGCACCGGTACGAGTCTCGGCGACCCGATCGAGGCCCAGGCGCTCCTGGCCACGTACGGGCAGGAACGGTCGGAGGATCAGCCGCTCTGGCTCGGTTCGTTGAAGTCCAACATCGGGCATGCGCAGGCGGCGGCGGGCGTGGCCGGTGTGATCAAGATGGTGCTGGCGATGCGGCACAACACGCTGCCCAAGACGTTGTACGCCGACGAGCCGACCAGCAAGGTGGACTGGGCTTCGGGTGCGGTGTCGCTGCTGTCCGAGTCGCGGGCGTGGCCGGAGAAGGGGCGCCCGCGTCGCGCGGGGATCTCGTCGTTCGGCGTCAGTGGGACGAACGCGCATGTGATCCTGGAGCAGGCGCCGGAAGTCGCCGTGGCTGAGGCGGAGTCGGAGTCGGATGGCGCGGATGCGCCTGGTCTGGTGGCCACGGGTGGGGTGGTGCCGTGGCTGCTGTCCGGCAAGACCCCGGCGGCACTACGCGCCCAGGCGGAACGCCTGGTCAGCCACCTGGAGACGGGCGCTGCTCCGCGTGCGGTCGATGTGGGCTGGTCACTGGCCACCACCCGCGCCGCCCTGGAACACCGCGCAGTCATCCTCGCCACGGACACCAACGGAGGCACGGCAACCGCCCGCGCCCTCGCGGAAGGACGACCCGACCCACTCCTGATCACCGGACAGACCGGGACGGATGGCAAGACCGCGTTCGTCTTCCCCGGTCAGGGCGCCCAGTGGGTCGGAATGGGAGCCCAACTCCTACAGACCTCTACCGTGTTCGCCGAACGCCTCCTCGAATGTGCCGAGGCCCTGGCCCCGTACACCGACTGGTCGCTCATCGACGTCATCACCGGCGTACCCGACGCGCCGAGCCTCGAGCGAGTCGATGTCGTCCAGCCCGCCACCTTCGCCGTCGTCGTCTCCCTCGCCGCCCTCTGGCAGTCCGTAGGCATCCACCCCGACGCCGTCATCGGCCACTCCCAAGGCGAAATCGCCGCCGCCCACGTCGCCGGACACCTCACCCTCCCCACCGCCGCCAAAATCATCGCCCTCCGCAGCCAGACCATCGCCCACCACCTCGCCGGACACGGCGGCATGATGTCCCTCGCCACCCCCGCCCACACCATCAACCTCACCAACTGGCACGGCAAACTCTGGATCGCCGCCCACAACGGCCCCAACGCCACCGTCATCGCAGGCGACACCGACGCCCTCCACCAACTCCACACCCACTACACCGACCAGGGCATCAGGGCCCGCATCATCCCCGTCGACTACGCCTCCCACACCGGACACGTCGACACCATCCAAGACCACCTACACCACGCACTCGCAGACATCACCGCCTCCCCCGGCACCATCCCCTGGCTCTCCACCGTCACCGGCCAGTGGATCGAACCCAACACCCTCGACAGCGACTACTGGTACCGCAACCTCCGCCAAACCGTGCAGTTCGAGCACACCATCCGCACCCTCGCCGACAACGGCTACCGCACCTACATCGAAGTCAGCCCCCACCCCGTCCTCACCACCGCCATCCAAGAAACCCTCGAAACCACCAACACCCCCCACACCACCACCGTCACCGGCACCCTCCGCCGCGACGACGACACCCCCACCCGCTTCCTCACCCACCTCGCCCACCTCACCACCCACGGCCACACCCCCAACTGGACCACCCTCTACACCACCACCAACCCCCACCCCACACCCCTCCCCACCTACCCCTTCCAACACCACCACTACTGGCTCACCCGCGCCACCAGCACGGGCGATGTGAGTGCCGTGGGTCTTCAGGACACCGGACACCCGCTGGCCGGGGCCGTGGTGAGCGTGCCCGACACCGGTGGTGTGATGCTCACAGGGCAGCTGTCGCTGACCACCCATCCGTGGCTGGCCGACCACGCCGTGTCCGGAACTGTGCTGCTGCCCGGCACCGCGATGGCCGAACTCGCCATCCGGGCCGGGGACGAGACCGACACCCCCACCCTGGAAGAGCTCGTCATCGGCCAGCCGATGACGTTGCCCGAAGACGGTGCGCTCCAGGTCCAGGTGCTGGTCGGCGGCGCGGAGGACGGGCGCCGCAGCGTGCGGGTCTACTCCCGCGCCGACGCGGCCCAGGAGTGGCTGGAGCACGCCTCGGGCACTCTCGCCACGCAGCCGGACGGCTCGGCTGAGGACGGCATGCGGGACGACACGCAGGACGGCACCGCCGAGTGGCCGCCGCCCGGTGTCGAGCCGATCGCTCTGGACGACTTCTACGACAAGCTCGCCCAGGCCGGGTACGAGTACGGGCCCGCGTTCCGCGGTCTGAAGGCGGTGTGGAAGCGCGACGGCGAGGTGTTCGCGGAGGCCGCGCTGCCGGAGGACCAGACGGAGACCGCCGGACGGTTCGGCATTCACCCGGCACTGCTGGACGCCGCGTTGCACGCGAGCAACTTCTGCGTCCCCCCAACCCCGGGCCAGACGCCACTCCCCTTCGTATGGAACGACGTACGGCTGCTGGCGACGGGAGCCACCGCCGTCCGCGTACGCGCCCGCGCCACCGGCACGGATTCGTTCACCATCAGCCTGTTCGACAGCACCGGAGCCCCCGTCGCCTCGGTGGACTCCCTGGTGCTCCGGGCGATCAGTCCCGAACAGCTCGCCGCCGCCTCCAGTGGCGCCGATCGGTCCGCTGACGCGCTGTTCACGCTGGATTGGACCGAGCACCCGGTCACCGCCGACACCGAGGTCTCGTGGGCCACCCTCGACGACGCCCACGTGGACGCGCTGGTCGCGGGCGAGGACCGGCCCGAGGCCGTGCTCATCGACACCACGCTCTGGACCACCGAGGACACCGTCCTGCCCGCGCGGACCCGGGGCCTGGCCACGCGCGCACTGAATCTGGTGCAGCGGTGGGTCGGCCAACCCGAACTCACCGACACCCGGCTGATATTGCGCACCCATGGCGCGGTGTCCGTACACGACACCGCCGAGGTCACCGATCCGGCCGCTGCCGCGATCTGGGGCCTGGTCCGCTCCGCCCAGTCCGAACACCCCGGCCGTATCACCCTGGTGGACGCCGACGACGTGTCGCGGGAGGCCCTGTCCGCCGCGGTGGCGTCCGGCGAACCGCAGTTGGCGCTGCGCCGTGGGGTGCTGTGGGTGCCGCGTCTGGTGCGGTCGCCGCGGGGTCTCGCCGTACCCGAGCACGACCACTGGTACCTGGACGTCTCGGAGAAGGGCAGCCTGGAGAACCTGGTGCTGCGGCCGGGCCCGGAGGCGACCGCGCCACTGGCCACCGGTCAGGTCCGGATCGAAGTCCGCGCCGCCGGTCAGAACTTCCGGGACGTGCTCGTCGCGCTCGGCGGCGTGGCGGATCAGGAGGGCCTGGGCGGCGAGGGCGCCGGTGTGGTGACCGAGGTCGGCCCGGGTGTCGAGGGCCTGGCCGTGGGCGACCGGGTGATGGGTCTGTTCCCCCGCTCCTTCGGCCCGCTGGCCACCGCGGACGCCCGAACCGTGGCGCCGATCCCCGAGGGCTGGTCGTACGCCACCGCCGCCGGTGTGCCGGTGGCCTATCTGACGGCGCTGTACGGGCTGCGGGACCTGGGCGGCATCCAGCCGGGTGAGACGTTGCTGGTGCATGCCGCCGCGGGCGGGGTGGGTATGGCGGCCGTCCAGCTGGCACGGCACTTCGGCGCCACCGTGTACGCCACCGCCCATCCGTCGAAGCACCATGTGCTGACCGCGCTGGGAGTGCCGGAGGAGCGTCTGGCGTCCAGCCGCGACCTCGGTTTCGCCTCGGCGTTTCCCGCGCTGGACGTGGTGCTGAACTCCCTCACCGGCGAGTTCGTGGACACCTCACTGGGGCTGCTCGGCACCGGTGGCCGGTTCGTGGAGATGGGCAAGAACGACATCCGCGATCCCGCAGCGGTCGCCGAGGCACATCCCGGTGTCGGTTACCAGGCGTTCGACCTGGGAAGCGACGCGGGGCCGGACCGCATCCGGGAGTTGCTCGCGGAGTTGGTGGAGCTGTTCCGTCAGGGTGCGATCCAGCCGCTGCCCGTACGGCACTGGGACATCACCCAGGCGCCGACGGCCTTCCGCTGGATGAGCCAGGGCCGTCACACCGGCAAGCTCGTGCTCACCCTCCCCCGCGCCCTGGACCCCGACGGCACCGTCCTGGTCACCGGCGGCACCGGCACCCTCGGCGCCACCATCGCCCGCCACCTCATCACCCACCACGGCGCACGCCATCTGCTCCTGGTCAGCCGCCAGGGCCCCGACGCCCCCGGCGCCACGGACCTCACCACCGAACTCACCGAACTCGGCGCACACATCCGCATCGCCGCCTGCGACACCGCCGACCGAGACCAACTCGCCGCCGCCCTCGCCACCATCCCGGCCGACCACCCCCTCACCGCCGTGGTCCACACCGCCGGCACCCTGGACGACGGCATCCTCACCGCACTCACCCCCGACCGCCTCGACACCGTCTTCCGCCCCAAGGTCGACGCGATCACCCACCTCCACGACCTCACCCACGACAACCACGACCTGGCGGCGTTCGTCATCTACTCCTCCGCCGCCGGGGTCCTCGGCAACGCGGGCCAGGCCAACTACGCCGCCGCCAACGCCTTCCTCGACGCCTTCGCCCAGTGGCGGCACGCCCGCCACCAGCCCGCCACCTCGCTGGCGTGGGGGCTGTGGAGCGACACCAGCACGCTCACGGCGACGATGGACGCCACCGACGTACGCCGCACCCGGCGCGCGGGGGTGCTGGGCATGGACAACGCCGAGGCGCTGCGGGTGTTCGACACCGGGCTGCGGTCCGGACTGCCCGCGCTCATGGCCGCGAAAGTCGACCTCGCCGCCCTCCGCGCGCCGGACGCCGAGGTGTCCCCGCTGCTGCGCGGGCTGGCACGGCCGGTGCGGCGCACAGCGCGGGCCGTGGCCACCGCGTCGGCGGCCGGTGGTCTGTCGGGGCAGCTGGCCGGGCTGTCACCCGCCGGGCAGCGGGAGTTCCTGCTCACCCTGGTGCGGGCGGAGGCCGCAGTGGTCCTCGGCCACACCGGTCCTGAGGCGATCGAGCCGACAGTAGCGTTCAAGGAGATGGGCTTCGACTCACTGACGGCCGTCGAGCTGCGCAACCGGCTCAACTCGGCGACGGAGCTGCGCTTGCCCGCGACGTCGCTCTTCGACCACCCGACCCCGGTCCTCCTCGCCGATCTGCTCCACACCGAGCTCGGCGGCGGTCCGGCACCCGCCGCCGCGACCCCGGTGACCGTGCGCACCGGCGCCGCAGCGGACGAGCCGATCGCCGTGGTGGCGATGAGCTGCCGGCTGCCGGGCGGGGTGACCGACCCGGACGGGCTGTGGGACCTGCTGCTCGGCGAGCGCGATGGCATCACCGACTTCCCCCGCGACCGGGGCTGGGACCTGGAAGCGCTGTTCGACGCGGACCCGGACCACAGTGGCACCTCCTATGTGCTGCGCGGCGGGTTCCTCGAGGACGCGGCCGGTTTCGACGCGGACTTCTTCGGCATCTCGCCACGTGAGGCGCTGGCGATGGACCCGCAGCAACGGCTGTTCCTGGAGGCCTGCTGGGAGACGTTCGAGCGGGCGGGCATGGATCCGACGGCGGTGGGAGGCCGGGACATCGGCGTGTTCGCCGGTGTCATCAACCAGGACTACGGCGTGCGCGGCGGACCCGCCCCCGAGGACCTGGAGGGCTACATGCTCACCGGCTCGGCGACGAGTGTCGCCTCCGGCCGGGTGGCGTATGTGCTGGGCCTGGAGGGCCCGGCGGTCACGGTGGACACGGCGTGCTCCTCCTCGCTGGTGGCCATGCACTGGGCCGTACAGGCGCTGCGGCAGGGCGAGTGCTCGATGGCGCTGACCGGGGGCGCCACGGTGATGGGGCGTGCCTCGGCGTTCGTGGAGTTCTCACGCCAGCGCGGTCTGGCGCCGGACGGCCTGTGCAAGGCGTTCGGCGCGGGTGCGGACGGCACGACCTTCAGCGAGGGCGTCGGCGTACTGTTGCTGGAGCGGCTGTCCGACGCCCGCCGCAACGGCCATGAGGTGCTGGCCGTGATCCGCGGTACGGCGGTGAACCAGGACGGCGCGAGCAACGGCCTCACCGCGCCGAACGGGCCGTCGCAGCAGCGGGTGATCCGGCAGGCGCTGGCGAACGCGGGGCTGTCGGGCGCCGATATCGACGCGGTCGAGGCCCACGGCACCGGCACCGCCCTCGGTGACCCCATCGAGGCCCAGGCCCTCCTGGCCACTTACGGACAGGACCGCCCGGGGGACGAGCCGGTGTGGCTCGGTTCGCTGAAGTCCAACACCGGACACACACTGGCCGCGGCGGGCGTGTCCAGTGTCATCAAGATGGTGCTGGCGATGCGGCACGGCACGCTGCCGCGGTCCCTGCACGCCGACGAGCCGACGCCTGAGGTGGATTGGGCGTCGGGCGCGGTGTCCCTGCTCACCGAGGCCCGGCCCTGGCCGGAGACCGGGCACCTCCGCCGAGCCGGGATCTCCTCCTTCGGTATCAGCGGCACCAACGCCCATCTCATCCTGGAGCAGGCACCCGAACCGGAGCCCGAAGCCGCGCCGAAGCCGGACGACGGTGCGGACGCCCCCGGGCTCGTGGCGACCGGCGGGGCCGTGCCCTGGGTCCTGTCCGCCAGGACTCCGGCAGCCCTACGGGCTCAGGCCCAACGCCTGCTGGACCACCTGGAATCCGGCGTGACCGCACAGCCGCTGGACATCGGCTGGTCCCTGGCCACCACCCGCACCCTCCACGACCACCGCGCCGTCATCATGACCGACACCGAGGGCAGTGAGGCCACGGCCGCGCTCACCGCCCTCGCGGCTGAACAACCCCACCCCCGCCTCACCACCGGCCACGCCACCACCCGCGGCAAGACGGTCTTTGTCTTCCCCGGTCAGGGCGCCCAGTGGACAGGCATGGGAGCCCAACTCCTCCAGACCTCACCGGTCTTCGCGGCCCGGCTGAACGAGTGTGCCGAGGCCCTGGCTCCCTACACCGACTGGTCGCTGATCGACGTCATCACCGGCGCACCCGACGCACCCTCACTCGACCGCGTCGACGTCCTCCAGCCCACCACCTTCGCCATCATGGTCTCCCTCGCCGCACTCTGGCAGGCCAACGGCATCCACCCCGACGCCGTCATCGGCCACTCCCAAGGCGAAATCGCCGCCGCCCACATCGCCGGACACCTCACCCTCCCCACCGCCGCCAAAATCGTCACCCTCCGCAGCCAAACCATCGCCCACCACCTCACCGGACACGGCGGCATGATGTCCGTCCTCACCTCACAAGAATGGATCCAGGAAGCACTGGCCCCCTGGGACGGACGCCTGTGGATCGCCGCCGTCAACGGCCCCGCCTCCATCTCCATATCCGGAGACCCCGACGCACTCACCGAATTCGGCAAAACCCTCTCCAAAGCCAAGATCTACCGCTGGCAACTCCCCGGCGTCGACTTCGCCGGACACTCCGGACACGTCAACACCATCAAAGACCAACTCCACCAGGTACTCGACGGCGTCACCGCCACACCCGGCCACACCGCCTGGATGTCCACCGTCACCGCCGACTGGGCCGACCCCACCCACATCACCACCGACTACTGGTACCGCAACCTCCACGACACCGTCCGCTTCCACCAAGCCACCCAAAACCTCCTCAACCACGGCTACCGCACCTTCATCGAGGTCAGCACCCACCCCGTCCTCACCACCGCCATCCAAGACACCACCGAAACCCACCCCCACCTACAAACCACCATCACCGGCACCCTCCGACGCGACGACGACAGCCCCCACCGCTTCCTCACCCACCTCGCCGAACTCACCACCACCGGAACACCAGTCCACTGGCCCACCCTCTTCGCCGGCTCCGGAGCCCGTAAAGTACCCCTGCCCACCTACCCCTTCCAGCACCAGCACTACTGGCTGGCCGCCACCGGCCATCCCGGGGACGTCGGTTCCGTCGGCCTGCGCGAGGCGGCGCATCCGCTGCTGGGGGCCGTGGTCAGCGTGCCGGACACCGGAGGCGTGCTGCTCACCGGGCGGCTGGCGCCGTCGGCGCAGTCCTGGCTGGCCGACCATATGCTGTCGGGCGTCGCCCTGGTGCCGGGTACGGCGATCGTGGAACTGGCCGTACGTGCGGGGGACGAGACCGGTACCCCGGTGCTGGAGGAGCTGGTCCTCGGCCGGCCCATGCAGCTGCCCGAGGACGGCGCGCTTCAGGTGCAGGTCCTGGTCGGTGCGGCCGAGGACGACGAGCGGCGTGCGGTACGGGTCTACTCCCGCCCCGACGAGTCCGAGCCCTGGGTCGAGCACGCCTCGGGCATGCTGTCCCCGCAGGTGGTCGCTCCCGTCGAAACTCCCGTCGAGGCGGAGCGGCAGTGGCCGCCCGCCGGGGCGGAGCCCGTTGCCCTGGAGGGCTTCTACGACCGCCTGGCCGAGGCGGGTTATGAGTACGGGCCGGTGTTCCGCGGGCTGACCGCCGCGTGGACCCACGACGGTGAGGTGTTCGCCGAGATCGCCCTCGGTGAGGAGCAGCACGAACTGGCGGGCCGCTTCGGCATCCATCCGGCGCTGCTGGACGCCGCGCTGCACGCGAGCAACTTCTGCCCGGGCCATGAGCCCGGTGGTGCGACGTATCTTCCGTTCTCGTGGAACGGCGTGCGGTTGCACGCCAGCGGCGCCACCGCCCTGCGGGTGCGGGCCACCTCCACCGGGCCGGACAACCTGTCACTGCACGCGACCGATCCGCACGGCGTGCCCGTGGTGACCATCGGATCGCTGGTGCTGAGGGAGACCAACGCGGAGCAGCTCCGCAGCACATCGCCCTCGTCCAGCGCGGACTCCCAGTTCACCGTGGAGTGGACCGAGCATCCCCTTGCCCGCAACGAGGTGACGTGGGCGGAGCTGGACGCCGTGCACGACGACGACACGTGGCCGCCGGTGGTCGTGGCCGACACCCGGGCGTACGGCACGGAAGGTGGCGAACTGCCGGAGCGCGCCCGTGCGCTGACCGGCCGGGCACTGGCCGCGATACAGCGTCTGATCAGCGACGACGGACTCGCCGACAGCCGCTTGGTGGTGCTCACCGGAGGCGGCATGGCGGTGCATGACGACGCCGAGGTCACCGACCCGGCCGCCGCCGCGGTGTGGGGCCTGGTGCGCGCCGCGCAGGCCGAACACCCGGGCCGGGTGTACGTCATCGACACCGATGACCGGTCGGCCGAGGCCCTGCCCGCCGCGCTGGCCACGGAGGAACCCCAGCTCGCGCTGCGTGGCGGAACCGCGTGGGCGCCACGCCTGGTGCGTACGCGCCCGGGACTTGCGGTACCGGCAGTCGCCGCGTGGCGTCTGGACGTCACCGAACACGGCACGCTGGAGAACCTCGCCCTGGTGCCCCACCCCCCGGCGGAGGCGCCGCTGGAGGCGGGCCAGGTGCGGATCGCGGTGCGCGCCGCCGGTCAGAACTTCCGCGATGTGCTCATCGCCCTCGGGATGTACGAGGCGGAGATCGGTACCGAGGGCGCCGGTGTGGTGACCGAGGTCGGCCCGGGTGTGGCGGACCTGGCCGTGGGCGACCGGGTGATGGGCATGCTGCCCGGTTCGTTCGGACCGCTGGTGGTGGCGGACCGGCGGACGGTCGTACGGATGCCGCGCGACTGGTCGTTCACGGCGGCGGCAGGGGTGCCGGTCGCCTACCTCACCGCGCTGTACGCGCTGCGGGACCTGGGCCACGTCCAGCCGGGCGAGACGGTGCTGGTGCATGCCGCCGCCGGTGGTGTCGGCATGGCCGCCGTACACCTCGCCCACCACTTCGGCGCCACCGTCCTCGCCACTGCCCACCCCGCCAAACACCACATCCTCGAACGGCTCGGCGTGCCCGAGGAGCGGCGCGCGTCCAGCCGCGACCTCACCTACGCCCGCACCTTCCCCGCCGCCGACCTCGTCCTCAACTCCCTCACCGGCGAACACATCGACGCCTCGCTGGGGCTGCTCAACTCCGGCGGCCGGTTCATCGAGATGGGGCGCACCGACATCCGGGACGCGGACGAGGTGAGCGCCACCCACCCGGACCGCACATATCGCGCGTTCGACCTGGGCGCGGACGCGGGGCCGGACCGCATCCAGGAGCTGCTGGTCGAGCTGGTGGACCTGTTCGAGCGGGGCCTGATTCCCCCGCTGCCCACCCGGCCGTGGGACATCACCCGCGCCCCCGACGCGTTCCGCTGGATGAGCCAGGGCCGCCACACCGGCAAGATCGTGCTCACCCTCCCCCGCGCCCTCGACCCCGAGGGCACCGTCCTGGTCACCGGTGGCACCGGTACCCTCGGCTCCGCCATCGCCCGCCACCTCGTCACCCATCACGGCGTACGCCACCTGGTCCTCGCAAGCCGCCAGGGGCCGAACGCACCCGGCGCGGCCGACCTCCACGACGAGCTGACCGCACTCGGCACGCGGGTGCACATCACCGCCCGGGACATCGCCGACCGCGACCAACTCGCCACCGTCCTCGCCGACATCCCGGCCGACCACCCCCTCACCGGCGTCGTGCACACCGCCGGCGCCCTCGCCGACGGCATCATCACCAGCCTCGACCCCGACCGCATCGACACCGTCTTCCGCCCCAAAGTCGACGCGGTCACCCATCTGCACGACCTCACGCACCACCACGACCTGGCCCTCTTCGCCGTGTACTCCTCCGCCGCCGGAATCCTCGGAAACGCGGGCCAGGCCAACTACGCCGCGGCCAACACCTTCCTCGACGCCTTCGTGCAGCGGCGGCGCGCGGCGGGGCTGGCCGGGCTGTCCCTGGCCTGGGGCCTGTGGGCGGAGGCCAGCGAGCTGTCCGCCGCGCTGGTCACGGCGAACCGGGAGCGCGGCAAGCACGGTGTCGTCCGCCCGATGAGCACCGAACACGCGCTGAGCCTCTTCGACAGCGCTCTCGGCCTGGGGTTGTCCCTGGTCGTACCGGCAAAGCTGGACACCGCGAAGCCGGCTTCCGGCGCGCTGCGGGACGAGCCCGCTCCGGGCGATGTGTCGCCCCTGCTCACCGGCCTCGTCCGGCCGACCCGGCGCACCCTGCGGTCCATGGCGGGCGCATCGGCCGAGGGTGGTCTTACGGCCCGGCTGGCGGCGCTGTCCGAGGCCGATCAGCACCGGCTGCTGCTGGACCTGGTACGCGACCACACGGCGACCGTGCTCGGGCACACCGGGAAGGACGCCGTGGACGCCCGGCGTGCGTTCAGCGAGATCGGCGTCGACTCGCTCATCGCGGTGGAACTGCGCAACCGGCTCTCGGGCGCGACGGGGCTGCGCCTGCCCGCGACGGTCGTGTTCGACTACGCGACACCGGAGGCGATGGCCACGCATCTGCGGTCCGTGGTGGCCGGGGACGCGGCCTCGCCGTCAACATCGGCGGTGGTACGCGCCTCGGCGGTGGACCCGGCGGACGACCCGGTGGCCATCGTGTCGATGAACTGCCGACTGCCCGGCGAGGTCACCGGCCCGGAGGAGCTCTGGGATCTGGTGTCCCAGGGCCGGGACGCGATCGGCCCGTTCCCCTCGGACCGGGGCTGGGACCTGGAAACACTCTTCGACCTCGATCCGGACGCCGTGGGCAAGTCGTATGTGCGCGAGGGCGGATTCCTCAGCGGCGCGGGCGAGTTCGACGCCGAGTTCTTCGGCATCTCGCCGCGTGAGGCGCTGGCGATGGACCCGCAGCAGCGGCTGCTCGCCGAGACCTCGTGGGAGCTGTTCGAACGGGCGGGCATCGACCCGATGTCCGTGCGCGGGCGGGCCGTCGGGGTGTTCGCCGGGGTCATCGACCAGGGGTACATCGGCCACTCCGAGGCGTCCCCGCCGGAGTTGGAGGGCTATCTGATGACCGGTAGCACCACGAGTGTGGCCTCCGGTCGGGTGGCCTATCTGCTGGGCCTGGAAGGCCCCGCGGTGACGGTGGACACGGCGTGCTCGTCGTCGCTGGTGGCGCTGCACCTGGCCGTACAGGCGCTGCGGGCGGGCGAGTGCTCGATGGCGCTCGCCGGTGGCGTGACGGTGATCGCCAAGCCCAGCGGCTTCATCAGCTTCTCCCGCCAGCGCGGACTCGCCCCTGACGGCCGCAGCAAGTCCTTCAGCGAGGGCGCCGACGGCACGACCTTCAGCGAGGGTATTGGGCTGGTGCTGCTGGAACGGCTCTCCGACGCCCGCCGCAACGGCCACGAGGTGCTGGCCGTGATCCGCGGTACGGCGGTGAACCAGGACGGCGCGAGCAACGGCCTCACCGCGCCCAATGGCCCCTCCCAGCAGCGGGTGATTCGGCAGGCGCTGGCGAACGCCGGGCTGTCGGCGGCCGATGTGGACGCGGTCGAGGCGCATGGCACCGGCACCGCCCTCGGCGACCCGATCGAGGCTCAGGCACTTCTCGCCACGTACGGGCAGGGGCGCGCGGGGGACGAGCCGCTCTGGCTCGGGTCTCTGAAGTCCAACCTCGGCCACACCCAGGCCGCCGCTGGCATCGCGGGCCTCATCAAGATGGTGCTGGCGATGCGGCACGGCACGCTTCCGCAGTCCCTGCATGCCGACGAGCCCACCACCAAGGTGGACTGGGCTTCGGGTGCGGTGTCGCTGCTGTCCGAGTCGCGGGCGTGGCCGGAGACCGGCCGCCGGCGACGAGCCGGGATCTCGTCCTTCGGTATCAGTGGGACGAACGCGCATGTGATCCTGGAGCAGGCGCCGGAAGTCGCCGTGGCTGAGGCGGAGTCGGAGCCGGATGGCTCGGATGCGCCTGGTCTGGTGGCCACGGGCGGGGTGGTGCCGTGGATGCTGTCCGGCAAGACCCCGGCGGCGCTGCGCGCCCAGGCGGAGCGCCTGGTCAGCCACCTGGAGACGGGCGATGCTCCGCGTGCGGTCGATGTGGGCTGGTCACTGGCCACCACCCGCGCCGCCCTGGAACACCGCGCAGTCATCCTCGCCACGGACACCAACGGAGGCACGGCAACCGCCCGCGCCCTGGCGGAAGGACGACCCGACCCACTCCTGATCACCGGACAGACCGGGACGGATGGCAAGACCGTGTTCGTCTTCCCCGGTCAGGGCGCCCAATGGGTCGGCATGGGAGCACAGCTCCTGAAGACCTCACCAGTCTTCGCCGCCCGGCTGAACGAATGCGCCGAGGCCCTGGCGCCGTATACCGACTGGTCGCTGATCGACGTCATCACCGGCGTACCCGACGCCCCTTCGCTCGAGCGTGTCGATGTCGTCCAGCCCGCCACCTTCGCCGTCGTCGTCTCCCTCGCCGCCCTCTGGCAGTCCGTGGGCATCCACCCCGACGCCGTCATCGGCCACTCCCAAGGCGAAATCGCCGCCGCCTGCGTCGCCGGACACCTCACCCTGCCCACCGCCGCCAAAATCGTCGCCCTCCGCAGTCAGACCATCGCCCACCACCTCGCCGGACACGGCGGCATGATGTCCGTCCTCACCTCACGAGCAGAAGTCGAGGAAGCACTCGCCCCGTGGCAGGGCCGACTCTGGATCGCCGCGCACAACAGCCCTCAGTCAACCGTCGTCGCAGGCGACACCGACGCCCTCCACGATTTGCACGCCCACTACACCGACCAGGGCATCAGGGCCCGCATCATCCCCGTCGACTACGCCTCCCACACCGGACACGTCGACACCATCAAGAACGAACTCCACCAGACCCTGGCCGACATCACCGCCTCCCCCGGCACCATCCCCTGGCTCTCCACCGTCACCGGCCAGTGGGTAGAAGCCGACACGCTCGACAGCGACTACTGGTACCGCAACCTCCGCCAGACCGTCCAGTTCGAGCACACCATCCACACCCTCGCCGACGACGGCTACCGCACCTACATCGAAGTCAGCCCCCACCCCGTCCTCACCACCGCCATCCAAGAAACCCTCGAAACCACCAACACCCCCCACACCACCACCGTCACCGGCACCCTCCGCCGCGACGACGACACCCCCACCCGCTTCCTCACCCACCTCGCCCACCTCACCACCCACGGCCACACCCCCAACTGGACCACCCTCTACACCACCACCAACCCCCACCCCACACCCCTCCCCACCTACCCCTTCCAACACCACCACTACTGGCTCACGCCGTCCGAGGTGCCGGAGGCGGTGGCCGACGGGGTGTTCTGGGACGCCGTGGAGCGGGGCGACCTGTCCTCCCTCGCCGATTCGCTCGGTGTCGAGGAGAAGGCGCTGGAGCCCGTTCTGCCGGGGCTGACATCGTGGCGGCGGCGCAACCAGGACCAGTCCACCGTGGACAGTTGGTCGTACCGCATCGCGTGGGATCCGGTGGCGACCGGGGAGCCGCCGATACTGCCGGGAACGTGGCTGGTGGTCGTCCCCTCGCCACAGGCGGACGACGCCTCGGTGACGGGCGTGGTCGCCGCCCTGGCCGAGCACGGCGCCGACCCCGTGGTGGTCGAGGTGGACACCGTGGAGCGGGCGGAGCTGACCGCGCGCCTGCGGGAGCGGATGTCCGACGACTCCGATGACGAGTACGCCGGCGTGGTGTCCCTGCTGGCATGGGACGAGCGGATCTGCGAACCCGGCACCCTTTCCCGGGGCGTGGCGGCCACGGTGGCGCTGATGCAGGCCGTGGAGGAGATCGGGCTCGCCGCTCCCCTGTGGTGCGTGACCCGTGGCGCGGTGGCCGTGCGTGAGCTGTCCGAGGTGACCAGCGAGTTCCAGCCGCTGGTCTGGGGGATGGGCGTGGTACAGGGGCTGGACCAGCCGTCCACCTGGGGCGGGATCGTCGATCTGCCGCAGACGCCGGACGGGCCGGCTCTCGCACGGCTGTGCGCGGTCCTCGCCGGAGTGGACGCGGAGGACCAGGTGGCGGTGCGCGCGTCGGGGGTGTTCGCCCGGCGGATGCGGCGCGAACCGGTGGCCTCGGCGCCGGTGTGGCAGCCACGGGACACGGTGCTGATCACCGGTGGCACCGGCGGGCTCGGTTCGTACGTGGCCCGTTGGGCCGCGGGCCACGGCGCCCGGCATGTGGTGCTGCTCAGCCGCCAGGGTGCCCAGGCACCGGGCGCGGCGGAGCTGGAGGCCGAGCTGACCGCACTGGGCTCGGACGTGACCATCGCGGCCTGCGATGTGACCGACCGGGAGCAGCTCGCCGCCGTACTGGCGGAGCTCCCGGACGGCGCGCCGCTGTCGGCCGTGGTCCATGCCGCGGGGCTGGCGCTGCCGGAGAAGCCGCTGTCGAAGATGACACTCGCCGAGTTCGCCGATATCGGCCGGGCGAAGATCGCCGGGGCGCGACACCTCGACGACCTGTTGTGGGAACGGGAGTTGGACGCCTTCGTCCTCTTCTCGTCCGGTGCGGCGGCCTGGGGCAGTGGCGGCCAGAGCGCCTACGCGGCCGGCAACGCCTACCTCGACGCGCTGGCGCAGCGCCGCCGCGCCCGGGGGCTGGCCGCCACGTCGGTGGCCTGGGGCGCCTGGGGCGGCGGCCTCGGCACCATCGACGAGATGATGGGCGCGCAGTGGCGTCGTACGGGTCTGATGACCATGGATCCGCGGCTGGCCGCGCTGGCGATGGCACACACGGTGGGCAGCGGCACCGCCCACGGCGTGGTGGCCGACATCGACTGGGAACGGTTCGCCCCCGGCTACACCATGGCCCGGTTCCGGCCCCTGCTGCGGGGTCTGCCCGACGTCATCGACCTGCTGGCCGAGGACGCGCCCGAGGACGGCGCGGGACAGTCGGAGCTGGTCGCACGGCTGGCCGGGCTGAGCCCCGAGGACCAGGAGCGGCTGCTCACCGAGCTGGTGCAGGCGGAGGCCGCGGCCGTGCTCGGACACGCGAGCGCCGACGCCACCGGGGACCGTCCGTTCAGCGAGATCGGATTCGACTCGCTGACCGCGGTGGAACTGCGCAACCGCCTCAACGCCGCCACAGGGCTGCGGCTGCCCGCCACGATGGTGTTCGACCACCCGCGGCCCAGTGTGCTGGCCCGTCGCATCCGCACCGAACTCGGCCAGACCGACACCTCGTCGGTGGACTCGGTGCTGGCCGAGCTGGAACGGCTGGAGGCCAGTCTGGTGGCGCTGCCGAAGGAGAAGATCGAACGCGCCCGGATCACCTCACGGTTGCAGCGGATGACCACCAAGGTCGCCGAGATCGAGGCGGTCGGCGTGAACGGCGACACCGTCACCGAACGACTCGACACGGCGAGCGCCGACGATGTGTTCGCCTTCATCGACCAGGAGTTCGGCATGGACTGATTCCCCTCTCGTCTCCGCTCACCGATTTCACCCACGAGGCTCTTGACGAGGTCCAGATGGCGAATGACGAAAAGCTCCTCAACTACCTCAAGCGGGTTACCGCCGATCTGCACCAGACGCGGGAGCGGTTGCGCAAGGCCGAGACGGCGACGGAGGAGCCGATCGCCATCGTCGGCATGGGCTGCCGCTTCCCGGGCGGGGTGACCACCCCGGACGAGCTGTGGGATCTGGTGGCCGACGGCCGGGACGCGATCGGCGGCTTCCCGGAGGACCGTGGCTGGGACCTGGAGAACCTCTTCGACGCCAACCCGGACGCCAGCGGCACCTCCTATGTGCACGAGGGCGGTTTCCTCGCCGGCGCGGCGGAGTTCGACGCCGAGTTCTTCGGCATCTCCCCACGGGAGGCGCTGGCCACCGATCCCCAGCAGCGGCTGCTGTTGGAGACCGCGTGGGAGACCTTGGAGAACGCGGGAATCGACCCGAGTTCGCTGGCGGACAGCGACGTCGGTGTGTTCACCGGCGTGGCCAACGGCGACTACGCGCTGACCGTCGACCAGGTGCCGGACGGATTCGAGGGGTATCTGGGAATCGGTGGCGCGGGCAGCATCGCGTCCGGCCGTATCTCGTACTCGCTCGGTCTGCTCGGCCCGGCGGTCAGCCTGGACACCGGCTGCTCCTCGTCGCTCGTGGCGATGCACTTGGCCGGCCATGCGCTCCGGTCCGGGGAGTGCTCGATGGCGCTCGCCGGTGGGGTGATGGTGATGGCCACCCCCGGTGGCTTCGTCGGGTTCTCCCGGCAGCGGGGGCTGGCGCGCGACGGGCGCTGCAAGTCCTTCGGCGAGGGCGCGGACGGCACCAACTGGTCCGAGGGCGTCGGTCTGGTGCTGCTGGAACGCCTGTCGGACGCCCGTCGCAACGGGCACGAGGTGCTGGCCGTCGTCCGTGGTACGGCGGTCAACCAGGACGGGGCGAGCAACGGCCTCACCGCACCCAATGGTCCGTCCCAGGAGCGGGTGATCCGGCAGGCGCTGTCCAACGCGGGGCTTTCGGTGGCCGATGTGGATGTGGTGGAGGCACACGGCACCGGTACGAGTCTCGGCGACCCGATCGAGGCCCAGGCCCTGCTGGCCACGTACGGCCAGAACCGCCCGGAGGACCTGCCCCTCTGGCTGGGTTCCATCAAGTCCAACATCGGCCATACGCAGGCGGCAGCGGGTGTCGCGGGCATCATCAAGATGGTCCAGGCCATGCGGCATGGCGTACTGCCCAAGACACTCCACGCCGACGAGCCGACCAGCAAGGTGGACTGGGCTTCGGGTGCGGTGTCGCTGCTGTCCGAGGCGCGGGCATGGCCGGAGACGGGGCGCCCGCGACGAGCGGGGATCTCGTCGTTCGGCGTCAGTGGGACGAACGCACACGTGATCCTGGAGCAGGCGCCGGAAGCGGACGCGCCCGAAGCGGATCCGGACGAGGAGGGTACGCCTGGTCTCGTGGCCACGGGCGGGGTGGTGCCGTGGCTGCTGTCCGGCAAGACCCCGGCGGCACTGCGCGCCCAGGCGGAACGCCTGGTCAGCCACCTGGAGACGGGCGATGCTCCGCGTGCGGTCGATGTGGGCTGGTCACTGGCCACCACCCGCGCCGCCCTGGAACACCGCGCAGTCATCCTCGCCACGGACACCAACGGAGGCACGACAACCGCCCGCGCCCTCGCGGAAGGACGACCCGACCCACTCCTGATCACCGGACAGACCGGGCCAGACGGCAAAACCGTGTTCGTCTTCCCCGGTCAGGGCGCTCAGTGGGTCGGCATGGGAGCACAGCTCCTGAAAACCTCGCCGGTCTTCGCGGCCCGGCTGAAGGAATGTGCCGAGGCCCTGGCGCCGTATACCGACTGGTCGCTCATCGACGTCATCACCGGCGTACCCGACGCGCCGAGCCTCGAGCGAGTCGATGTCGTCCAGCCCGCCACCTTCGCCGTCGTCGTCTCCCTCGCCGCCCTGTGGCAGTCCGTGGGCATCCACCCCGACGCCGTCATCGGCCACTCCCAAGGCGAAATCGCCGCCGCCTGCGTCGCCGGACACCTCACCCTGCCCACCGCCGCCAAAATCGTCGCACTCCGCAGCCAGACCATCGCCCACCACCTCGCCGGACACGGCGGCATGATGTCCCTCGCCACCCCCGCCCACACCATCAACCTCACCAACTGGCACGGCAAACTCTGGATCGCCGCCCACAACGGCCCCAACGCCACCGTCATCGCAGGCGACACCGACGCCCTCCACCAACTCCACACCCACTACACCGACCAAGGCATCAGGGCCCGCATCATCCCCGTCGACTACGCCTCCCACACCGGACACGTCGACACCATCAAGAACGAACTCCACCAGACCCTGGCCGACATCACCGCCTCCCCCGGCACCATCCCCTGGCTCTCCACCGTCACCGGCCAGTGGATCGAACCCAACACCCTCGACAGCGACTACTGGTACCGCAACCTCCGCCAAACCGTGCAGTTCGAGCACACCATCCGCACCCTCGCCGACAACGGCTACCGCACCTACATCGAAGTCAGCCCCCACCCCGTCCTCACCACCGCCATCCAAGAAACCCTCGAAACCACCAACACCCCCCACACCACCACCGTCACCGGCACCCTCCGCCGCGACGACGACACCCCCACCCGCTTCCTCACCCACCTCGCCCACCTCACCACCCACGGCCACACCCCCAACTGGACCACCCTCTACACCACCACCAACCCCCACCCCACACCCCTCCCCACCTACCCCTTCCAACACCACCACTACTGGCTCACCCGCGCCACCAGCACGGGCGACGTCGCCTCGGCCGGTCTCCACGACCCCGCGCACCCGCTGCTCACCGCCGCCGTCCACCTCCCCGACACCGGGGGCACCGTCCTCACCGGACGGCTCTCCCTGACCACTCACCCCTGGCTGGCCGACCACACCGTGTCCGGCGCCGTACTCCTCCCCGGCGCCGCGATGGCCGAACTCGCCATCCGCGCCGGGGACGAGACCGACGCCCCCACCCTGGAAGAGCTCGTCATCGAGCAGCCACTGGCCCTGCCGGACAGTGGCTCCCTGGACATCAGGGTGGTCGTGGGCGGCCCCGACGAGTCCGAGCGCCGAGACGTACGCGTCTACTCCCGCGCCGAGGAAAGCACCCAGTGGACGGAGCACGCCACCGGCACACTGGCCCAGGACAGCGCCGCTCCCCCGCCGCCCGCCGTGGCCGAATGGCCGCCCGCCGGTGCCGAGCCGGTGGCCGTCGGGGGTCTGTACGAGCAGATGGCCGAGGGGGGCTACGACTACGGGCCGACCTTCCAGGGACTGAGGGCGGTCTGGACCCGCGACGGCGAGGTGTTCGCGGAGGCCGCGCTGCCGGAGGAGCAGACGGAGGCCGCCGGCCGGTTCGGCATTCACCCGGCACTGCTGGACGCCGCGTTGCACGCGAGCAACTACTGCCTGCCCGGCGAGCCCGGCAGCCGCATGCTGCTGCCGTTCGCGTGGAACGACATACGCCTGCACGCCACTGGTGCCACGTCGGTGCGCGTACACGCCCGTTACACCGAGGACGGCGGGCTCTCCGTGGCCCTGGTCGACGCGGCCGGAGGGCTGGTCGCGTCGATCGGCTCGCTGATATTGCGGGAGGTCGACGCAGGGCAGCTCGAAGCGCTCACCTCCACACCCCTCGACGATGCGCTGTGGACCGTCACCTGGACCGAACACGGCACCATCACCGCCACGGACGAGGTCTCGTGGGGCACCCTCGGGGACGTCTCCCCCGCCCTCGCCGCCGCAGAAACCCCGGCCTTCGCAGATGTCACAGCGGTCGCCGAGGCCGAGGACCGGCCCACCCTGATCGTCGTCGACACCGCCACATGGCAGTCCCCCGACACCGACCCCACCGCCCGCGCACGCGAGTTGACCACCAAGGCGCTGGACCTGTTGCAGCAGTGGGTGACGCTGCCCGAGCTGTCGGACACCCGGCTGGTGATACTCACGCGCGGCGCGATGGCCGTACGCGACTCGGCCGAGGTCACCGATCCCGCCGCGGCGGCGATCTGGGGCCTGGTCCGCTCGGCCCAGTCCGAGCACCCCGACCGTGTCCGCCTCCTCGACACCGACGGCCACTCGGACCAGGCGCTCCCCACCGCACTGACCGCCGACCAGCCCCAACTCGCCCTCCGCGACAACACCCTCTGGGTGCCCCGGCTCACCGCCGCACCCACCAACACACCAGCCCAGTCACTTCCCCTGAACCCCGAGGGCACCGTCCTCATCACCGGCGGCACCGGCACCCTCGGCGCCCTCACCGCCCGCCACCTCATCACCCACCACGGAGCCCGCCACCTCCTCCTGACCAGCCGCCAAGGCCCCAACACCCCAGGCGCGTCCGAACTCACCACCGAACTCACCGAACTCGGCGCACACGTCCGCATCGCCGCCTGCGACACCGCCGACCGCGACCAACTCACCACCCTCCTCGCCGACATCCCAGCCGACCACCCCCTCACCGCCATCATCCACACCGCCGGAACCCTCGACGACGCACTCCTCACCGACCTCACCCCCGACCGCCTCGACACCGTCCTCCGCCCCAAGGTCGACGCCCTCACCCACCTCCACGACCTCACCCACGACAACCACGACCTGACCGCCTTCGTCGTCTACTCCTCCGCCACCGGCACCCTCGGCACCCCCGGCCAAGCCAACTACGCCGCCGCCAACACCTACGCCGACGCCCTCATCCACCAGCGTCACGCCGCCGGACTCCCCGCCACCTCACTCGCCTGGGGCCTGTGGGAAACCACCAGCGCACTCACCGCCACCATGAACACCGAGGATCGCCGGCGCACCCATCGCGGCGGTGTCGCACCCCTCACCGACGACGAGGGTCTCGCCCTCCTCGACACGGCCCTCACCGCCACCGACCCCCACCTCGTCCCGATCAAGATCAGCCCGGCCGCGCTTCGGGCCCACGACAGGGCGCGGCACGTTCCCCCGTTGCTCCGCCATCTCGTACGGCGTCCCGCGCGCCGTACGGCCCACACACCGGCGCCCGCCGACACGTCGTCGCTCATGCAGCGGCTCGCCGCCCTCGACCACGGCGAACGGCTGCGCCACCTCACCGAGCTCGTCCGCACCGAGGCCGCGGCCGTGCTCGGTCATACGACGATCGACAGCATCGGGCCGGACCAGCCCTTCCGGGAGATCGGGTTCGACTCGCTGACGGCGGTGGAACTGCGCAACCGCCTCAACGCCGCCACGGGGCTACGGCTCCCCGCGACCGTGGTGTTCGACTACCCGACCGCCGCGATCACCGCCGGGTATCTGCGGGACGAGCTGTTCGGCTCGACGCAGGCGGCTCCGGCCGCCGTCGCCGGGCCGGGGGCCGACGCGGACGACCCCGTGGTCATCGTCGGCATGGCCTGCCGGCTCCCCGGCCGGGTGACCGACCCGGACGGGCTGTGGCGGCTGGTGGCCGACGGGGAGGACGGCATCGGGGCGTTCCCCGCCGACCGTGGTTGGGACCTGGACACGCTGTTCGACCCGGACCCGGACCGGGTGGGCACGACCTATGTGCGCGAGGGCGGGTTCCTGGAGGGGGCCACCCAGTTCGACGCGGACTTCTTCGGCATCTCCCCGCGCGAGGCCGTGGCGATGGACCCGCAGCAACGGCTGCTGCTGGAGACCGCGTGGGAGACCTTCGAGCAGGCCGGTATCGCCCCGCGGTCGATGCAGGGAAGCGACACCGGCGTCTTCGCCGGGCTCATCTACCACGACTACGCGACGAACGCCGGTGAGCTGCCCGAGGGGTCCGAGACCTATCTGAGCACGGGGAAGTCGGGGAGCGTGGTGTCCGGACGAGTGGCCTACACACTGGGCCTGACCGGTCCCGCGGTGACGGTGGACACGGCGTGCTCCTCCTCGCTGGTGGCCATCCACTGGGCGGCCAAGGCGGTACGTGAGGGCGAGTGCTCGATGGCCCTGGCCGGGGGTGTGACGGTGATGTCGACCCCGGACGGGTTCGTGAGCTTCTCCCACCAGCGCGGTCTCGCGCCGGACGGCCGCAGCAAGTCCTTCAGCGAGGGCGCCGACGGCACCACCTTCAGCGAGGGCGTCGGGCTGGTGCTGCTGGAGCGGCTCTCCGAGGCGCGCCGCAACGGCCATGAGGTGCTGGCCGTGATCCGCGGTACGGCGGTGAACCAGGACGGCGCGAGCAACGGCCTCACCGCTCCCAACGGCCCTTCCCAGCAGCGGGTCATACGGCAGGCCCTGGCCAACGCCGGGCTGTCGCCCGCCGACATCGACGCGGTCGAGGCCCACGGCACCGGTACCGCCCTCGGCGACCCCATCGAGGCCCAGGCCCTCCTGGCCACCTACGGCCAGAACCGCCCCGCCGACCACCCCCTCTGGCTGGGCTCCCTGAAGTCCAACATCGGCCACACCCAGGCCACGGCGGGAATCGCGGGCGTCATCAAGATGGTGCAGGCCATGCGGCATGGCGTACTGCCCAAGACACTCCACGCCGACGAGCCCACCGCCAAGGTGGACTGGACATCGGGCGCGGTGTCCCTGCTCACCGAGGCCCGGCCCTGGCCGGAGACCGGACACCCACGCCGCGCCGGTGTGTCCTCCTTCGGCGTCAGCGGCACCAACGCCCATCTCATCCTCGAACAGGCCCCGGAAGAGACGGCCGTAGAAACCGAAGCCACGGAACCGGAGGCTCCCGGGCTGGTGGCCACGGGGGGCGTGGCGCCGTGGGTACTGTCCGCCAAGAGCCCGGCGGCGCTACGCGCACAGGCCGAGCGCCTGATCGCCCACCTGCGCACCCACCCCGACACCGACCCGGTGGACCTGGGCTGGTCGCTGGCCACCACCCGCACCGCACTGGAACACCGCGCGGTCGTCCTCGCCACCGATCTCGACCAGGCGACGGCCGCCCTCACCGCCCTCAGCGAAGGGCAGCCCCACCCCAACCTGGTCACCGGGGAGACCGGCACCGACGGCAAGACAGTCTTCGTCTTCCCCGGCCAAGGTGCCCAGTGGACAGGCATGGGAGCAGAACTCCTCCAGACCTCACCGGTCTTCGCGGCCCGGCTGAACGAGTGTGCCGAGGCCCTGGCCCCCTACACCGACTGGTCGCTGATCGACGTCATCACCGGCGCACCCGACGCACCCTCACTCGACCGCGTCGACGTCCTCCAGCCCACCACCTTCGCCATCATGGTCTCCCTCGCCGCACTCTGGCAGGCCAACGGCATCCACCCCGACGCCGTCATCGGCCACTCCCAAGGCGAAATCGCCGCCGCCCACATCGCCGGACACCTCACCCTCCCCACCGCCGCCAAAATCGTCACCCTCCGCAGCCAAACCATCGCCCACCACCTCACCGGACACGGCGGCATGATGTCCGTCCTCACCTCACAAGAATGGATCCAGGAAGCACTGGCCCCCTGGGACGGACGCCTGTGGATCGCCGCCGTCAACGGCCCCGCCTCCATCTCCATATCCGGAGACCCCGACGCACTCACCGAATTCGGCAAAACCCTCTCCAAAGCCAAGATCTACCGCTGGCAACTCCCCGGCGTCGACTTCGCCGGACACTCCGGACACGTCAACACCATCAAAGACCAACTCCACCAGGTACTCGACGGCGTCACCGCCACACCCGGCCACACCGCCTGGATGTCCACCGTCACCGCCGACTGGGCCGACCCCACCCACATCACCACCGACTACTGGTACCGCAACCTCCACGACACCGTCCGCTTCCACCAAGCCACCCAAAACCTCCTCAACCACGGCTACCGCACCTTCATCGAGGTCAGCACCCACCCCGTCCTCACCACCGCCATCCAAGACACCACCGAAACCCACCCCCACCTACAAACCACCATCACCGGCACCCTCCGACGCGACGACGACAGCCCCCACCGCTTCCTCACCCACCTCGCCGAACTCACCACCACCGGAACACCAGTCCACTGGCCCACCCTCTTCGCCGGCTCCGGAGCCCGTAAAGTACCCCTGCCCACCTACCCCTTCCAGCACCAGCACTACTGGCTGGAGCCTGCCAGGACACCGACACGGGCCGAGACCGCCGACAGCTCCCTGTGGGCGGCCATCGAGGACGGAGACGCGCAGTCCCTGGCGCGGGACCTCGACGTGGACGCGGCGGCCCTGGGCACGGTGCTGCCCGCGCTGGCCTCGTGGCGCCGGCGCAGCCGGGAGGACTCCCTCGCCGACGCATGGCGGTACCGGGTCGGCTGGACCCGGGTGGCCGCCGCCGAACCGCACCTGTCGGGCCGGTGGCTGGTGCTGGTCCCGGCCGTACGGGCCGGTTCGGCACGGGTCCGTGCGGTGCTGGACGGACTGGCCGCGCGGGGCGCCGAGGTGGTGGCCGTCGAGGTCGCCGAGACCAGCCGGGAGGCGCTGGGTGACCAGGTCAAGTCGGCGGACGGCTGTGCGGGTGTGGTGTCCCTGCTCTCGTGGGACGACCGCGCCGACACCGAGTACGGCACGGTGTCCGTGGGCACCGCTGCGACGCTGGCGGCGACGCAGGCGTTGCGGGACCACGGCGTCACCGCACCGCTGTGGTGTGTCACCAGTGGCGGGGTCGCGGTGGCCGGTGAGGCGGCCGACCCGGTGCAGTCGGCGGTGTGGGGATTCGGCGCCGTGCTCGGGCTCGACCACCCGGACACCTTCGGCGGCCTGATCGACCTTCCGGCCCAAGGAGACGACGAGGAGTTGCCGGACGGGCTGTTCGCGGCGCTGTGCTCCCCGGAGGGGGAGGATCAACTCGCGGTGCGCGCCGACGGGCTCTTCGCGCGCCGGATGCTGCGGGACCGGGACGGCTCGGGCAGCGCCTGGAAGCCACGCGGCACCGTACTGGTCACGGGCGGCACCGGTGGGCTCGGTTCACACGTGGCGCGCTGGCTCGCCGCGAACGGGGCGGACCATGTGGTGCTGCTCAGCAGGCAGGGCGGTGACGCGCCGGGTGCGGCCGAACTGGTGGCGGACCTGACGGATGTGCGGGTCACGGTCGCCGCGTGTGATGTGACCGACCGGGACGCCGTGGCCGCCGTGCTGGCGGAGGCGGAGCGGACACATCCGCTGACCGCGGTGGTGCACACCGCCGGTGCCGGACTGCCCCCGGCTCCGGTCACCGAGGTGACCGCCGAGGAGTTCGCCGCTGTGACGGGGGCGAAGGTGCGTGGCGCGCTGGTACTGGACGGGCTCGTCGGCGACCGGGAGCTGGACGCCTTCGTGCTGTTCTCCTCCGGTGCCGGTGTCTGGGGCAGTGGCGGTCAGGCCCCGTACGGGGCGGGCAACGCTTTCCTCGACGGGCTGGCGCAGCGCCGCCGCGCCCGGGGTCTCGCGGCCACGTCGGTGGCATGGGGCGGCTGGGGCGGTGGCGTCGGCATGATCGACGCCGATGGCGGCGACCAGTGGCGTCGTATCGGGATCCTGCCGATGGACCCGGCGCCCGCGCTGCGTGCGATGGCGCGTGCCGTGGGCGGTGGCCCGCCGAATGTGATCGTCGCCGACATCGACTGGGCACGGTTCGTGCCGGGATACACGATGGCCCGGGAGCGGCCGCTGCTGCGGCAGTTGCCCGAGGTCGCCGAGATCCTGGCGGCGGACGCGCCGGGTGGGGGCGCGTCGCGGCGCGAGGTGCTCCTGGACAGCCTGGCCGAGCTGACCGGCCCGGAGCGGGAGGCGTTCCTGACCGACCTGGTACGGCGCGAGGCGGCGGCCGTGCTCGGGCATGCCGACGGTGACGCGGTGGAGCCGGAGCGCGCGTTCAAGGACACCGGGTTCGACTCGCTGACCGCGGTGGAGCTGCGCAACCGGATCAACGCGGCCACCGGCCTCCAGCTCTCGCCCACGGTGGTGTTCGACTATCCGAAACCCACCACGCTGGCGAGGAAGCTCCGTACGGAGCTGCTGCCCACCGCGGACGAGACCGCCAACGGGACCGTGGACGGCCTCGCGAACGGCGCGGCCACCGACGCCGACGGCCGTGAGCGGGAGATCCGTCGGGTGCTTGCCTCGGTGCCGTTGCGCCGCTTCCACGAGCTCGGGGTGCTGGACGCGCTGGTGCGCCTCGCGGACTCCACGGCCGGTGAGCCGGGCGGGCTGAGTGGTCTGAGCGAGCTGAGCACCGCCGCCGAGGCGGAGAACACCGCGATCGCGGACCTGGACGCCGACGAACTGGTGAGCCGGGCGATGCGCGGCACGACCTTCGGAAACGACTGACGCCGCGGTTGCGGAGAGGAGCACACATGGCTGCGTCCCGGGAAGACCTGGTCAAGGCGCTGCGTACCTCGCTGATGGACGTCGAACGGCTGCGGCGGGAGAACGACCGGCTGATCGCCGAGTCCACCGAACCCGTGGCGATCGTGGCGATGGCGTGCCGGCTGCCGGGCGGGGTGACCGACCCGGAGTCGCTGTGGGAGCTGGTCGCCGAGGGCCGGGACGCGATCGGCCCGTTCCCCCAGGACCGCGGCTGGGACCTGGAGACACTCTTCGACTCCGATCCGGACGCCGTGGGCAAGTCCTACGTGCGCGAGGCGGGATTCCTGGAGGGTGCGGGCGGTTTCGATGCCGCGTTCTTCGGCATCTCGCCGCGCGAGGCCCTGTCGCTGGACCCGCAGCAGCGGCTGCTGCTGGAGACCGCGTGGGAGACGTTCGAGCGGGCGGGGATGGATCCGCGGTCGGTGGAGGGCCGCGACATCGCGGTGTTCGCCGGGGGCAGCGGCCAGGGGTACGGCGGCGGCCCGGGTGATGCGCCCAAGGGCCTGGAGGGCTATCTCGGGGTCGGCGCCTCCGGCAGCGTCATCTCCGGACGCGTGTCGTACACGCTCGGGCTGACCGGGCCCGCCGTGACCGTGGACACCGCCTGCTCCTCCTCACTCGTGGCCACCCATCTCGCCGTACAGGCACTGCGGTCCGGCGAATGCTCCATGGCGCTGGCCGGTGGTGTCGCCGTCATGGGCCAGCCCACCGCGTTCGTGGAGTTCTCCCGCCAGCGTGGCCTGGCACCCGACGGGCGCTGCAAGTCGTTCGGCGAGAGCGCCGACGGCACCACCTGGTCCGAGGGTGTCGGGCTCGTGTTGCTGGAGCGGCTCTCCGACGCGCGCCGCAACGGCCACGACGTCCTGGCCGTCATCCGGGGCACGGCGGTCAACCAGGACGGCGCGAGCAACGGCCTCACCGCGCCCAACGGCCCTTCCCAGGAGCGGGTGATCCGCCAGGCGCTGTCCAACGCCGGGCTGACGGTGGCCGATGTGGACGCGGTCGAGGCCCATGGCACCGGCACCGCCCTCGGCGACCCGATCGAGGCCCAGGCGCTTCTTGCCACGTACGGCCGGAACCGTCCGGAGGACCAACCGCTGTGGCTGGGGTCGTTGAAGTCCAACATCGGACATGCGCAGGCCGCCGCCGGGATCGCCAGTGTCATCAAGACCGTCATGGCGTTACGGCACGGCCGGCTGCCGAAGACCCTCCACGCCGAAGAGCCCACCTCCAAGGTGAACTGGGGCACGGGCGCGGTGTCCCTGCTCACCGAGGGGCGGGCGTGGCCGGAGACGGGACACGCCCGCCGCGCCGGAATCTCGTCCTTCGGCGTCAGCGGAACGAACGCCCATGTCATCCTCGAGCAGGCCCCGGCGGACAACACCGCCCCGCAGCCGGAGGAGTCCACCGAGCCGGGTCCGGTCGCCACCGGCCACGTCGTGCCCTGGGTGCTCTCGGGCCATACGGAGGCGGCGCTGCGGGCCCAGGCCGCCCGGCTGCTGACCCATGTACGGAAGACGGACGCCGGCAGCGCGCGGGACGTGGGCTGGTCGCTGGCCACCACCCGGAGCCTCCACGACCACCGCGCGGTCGTGCTGTGCGCCGATGCCGAGGAGGCCGTCGCGGGGCTGGAGGCGGTGGCCTCGGGCGCGTCCGCCAGGTCGGCGGTCACCGGGTCCGTGGCCTCCGGCAAGGTCGCGGTGCTGTTCACCGGCCAGGGCAGCCAGCGCGCCGGAATGGGCCGGGAACTGCACGGCAGCTACCCGGTGTTCGCGCGGGCCTTCGATGACGTATGCGCCCAGTTCGGCGACCTGCGCGCTGGAGATGGCGACGGGGGCGGGGGCGACAAGGTGTCGCTCGCCGAGGTGGTGTTCGCCGAGGAGGGGTCGGCGAGGGCGGCGCTGCTGGACCGGACCGAGTTCACCCAGCCCGCGCTGTTCGCGCTGGAGGTGGCGCTGTTCCGGCTCGTGGAGTCGTGGGGGGTGCGCCCCGCGTATGTGCTGGGTCACTCGATCGGCGAGGTGGTCGCGGCTCATGTGGCCGGGGTCCTGTCCCTGCCGGACGCCTGCACACTGGTGCGGGCGCGCGGGCGGCTGATGCAGCGACTCGACGCGACCGGGGCGATGGTCGCGGTGGAGGCGGCCGAGGACGAGGTCATCCCCCTGCTCACGGGGAAGGAGCACCTGGCCTCCATCGCCGCGGTCAACGGCCCGACGTCCGTGGTCGTCTCCGGTGACGAGGACGTGGTCACGGCGGTGGCGGAGACACTGGCGCGGCAGGGCCGCAAGACCAAGCGGCTCGTGGTCTCGCACGCGTTCCACTCGCCTCACATGGACGGAATGCTGGACGCGTTCCGCGAGGTGGTGTCGCGGCTGACCTACGCGCCGCCCCGGGTGCCCGTGGTGTCGAATCTGACGGGTGGGATCGCGGATCCCGAGGAGCTGTGCACCCCGGAGTACTGGGTGCGGCATGTGCGGGGCGCGGTGCGGTTCCTCGACGGTGTCCGCGCGCTCGCCGACGCGGGCGTGCGCACCCATCTGGAGCTGGGCCCGGACGGGGTGCTGACCGCGATGGGCCAGGACTGTCTGCCGGATGCCGATGCGGATGTGAAGGCGGCCGCGGTGGCGGACGGGGCGTTCGTCCCGTCCCTGCGTCCGGGCGTCCAGGAGGCCCAGGCGGTGCTGGCCGGGCTCGCCGGTCTGTACGTACGCGGTGTGCCGGTGGACTTGGACGCGTTGTTCGCCGGGTCCGGCGCCCGGCGCGTCGCCCTTCCGACGTACGCCTTCCAGCATGAGCACTACTGGCTGGAGCGGGCCGCCGGGTCCGGCGATGTGGGCGCGGTGGGCCTCGGGGAGGCGGGCCACCCGCTGCTGGGCGCTGTGGTGCAACTGCCGGAGACGGGCGGTGTGCAGCTCAGCGGGCGGCTGTCGGTACGGGCCCAGCCGTGGCTGGGCGAACACGTCATCTCCGGTGCGGTGTTGGTGCCCGGCACGGCGATGGTGGAGCTGGCGGTGCGCGCCGGGGACGAGACCGGCACCCCGGTGCTGGAGGAGCTGGTGATCGGGCAGCCGATGACGCTGACCGCCGACACCGCCCTGAGTGTGCAGGTCGTCGTGGGCGCGGACGAGGGCGGGCGGCGCACGGTGCGGATCTACTCCCGCGCCGACGGCGGCACGGACTGGACCGAACACGCCACCGGCACGCTCACCGCGCAGGTCCCGGCACCGCGGGACGGGGCGGTCGGCGAGTGGCCACCCGCCGAAGCCGAGCCGATCCCGGTGGAAGACTTCTACCGCTCGCTCGTCGACGCCGGTTACGCGTACGGACCGGCGTTCCGCGGGCTCGTCGCCGCGTGGCGCCGGGACGGTGAGATCTTCGGCGACGTGGCGCTGCCGGAGGCGTACACCACGGAGGCCGAACGGTTCGGCATCCACCCGGCGTTGCTGGACGCCGCGTTGCACGCGGGCAGCTTCTGCCTGCCCTCCGATCCGGAGCGACAGGTGACGCTGCTGCCGTTCGCCTGGAACAACGTCCGTCTGTACGCGGGCGGCGCGACCGCGGTCCGGGTGCATGTCCGGCCGATGGGCGACGACGCGTTCGCGGTGCGGCTGACCGATGGCTCGGGCCAGACGGTGGCCTCCGTGGACTCGCTCACGCTGCGGGCGGTGGACCCGGCCCAGCTGGAGAGCGGCAAAGCCGATGACGCGCTGTGGACGGTCCGCTGGAGCGAACACGCCTTGCCGGAGGGCGCGGTTTCCTGGGCGCCGCTCGGCGAAGCAAGGGGCACCGCGGGCACCCTTCCCGACGTCCTCGTGGCCGACACGCGCACGTGGGCGAACGACCTCACCGCGCCGCTGCCCGCGCGCGCCCGGGAGCTCACCGGCCGCCTGCTGGCGGAGATCCAGCGGTGGGTCGGCGACGACGCGATGGCCGGGACGCGGCTGGCCGTGGTCACCCGCGGCGCGGTCGCCGTGCACGGGGACGCCGAGGTCACCGACCCGGCCGCCACCGCGATCTGGGGCCTGGTCCGCTCGGCCCAGGCCGAACACCCGGGGCGGCTGGCCCTGGTGGACGCCGATGCCACGTACGAGGAGCTCCCCGTGCTGCCCGCCGGTGTGTGGGCCGGGTCCGGGGACGAACCCCAGCTGGCGGTGCGCGGTGGCGCGGTGTGGGTGCCACGCCTGGCCCGGGTCGAGCCCGGCCTGCGGGTGCCCGCACAGCCGTCGTGGCATCTGGACTCGCCCGAGTACGGCACCCTGGACAACCTCGCGCTGCTGCCCGACGAGGCCGGAACCGCACCGCTGGAGTCCGGTCAGGTGCGGATCGAGGTCCGTGCCGCCGGGCTCAACTTCCGCGATGTGCTGGTGACTCTCGGCATGTATCCGGGCCGGTCGGTGATCGGCACCGAGGGCGCCGGTGTGGTGACCGAGGTCGGCCCGGGCGTCGGGGACCTGGCCGTGGGCGACCGGGTGATGGGCCTGTTCTCCGGCTCGTTCGGCCCGCTGGCCACCGCCGACGCGCGTACGGTGATCCGGATGCCGGAGGGCTGGTCTTTCGGCACGGCGGCCGGGGTGCCGGTGGCCTATCTGACGGCGCTGTACGCGTTGCAGGACCTCGGGAGGGTCCAACCTGGCGAGACGGTGCTGGTGCACGCCGCCGCGGGCGGGGTGGGCATGGCCGCCGTCCAGCTCGCACAGCACTTCGGCGCCACCGTCCTGGGCACCGCCCACCCCTCCAAACACCACACCCTGCACCGGCTCGGCATTCCCGCCGAACGCCTCGCCTCCAGCCGCGACCTCGCCTACGCCGACACCTTTCCCACCGCCGATGTCGTTCTCAACTCGCTCACGGGCGAGCACATCGACGCCTCCCTCGGGCTCCTCGGCCACGGCGGCCGGTTCCTGGAGATGGGGAAGACCGATCTGCGGGAGCCCGGCGAGGTCGGGGCGCGGCATCCAGGGGTCGTCTACCGGGCGTTCGACCTCGGTGGCGAGGCCCCTGCCGAGCGGGTGCGGGAGTTGCTGGGCCAGCTGGTGGAACTGTTCGAGGCGGGCCGGATCGAGCCGCTGCCCGTACGGCACTGGGACATCACCCGCGCTCCCGAGGCGTTCCGCTGGATGAGCCAGGGACGGCACACCGGCAAGCTCGTGCTCACCCTCCCCCGTGCCCTGGATCCGGATGGCACGGTCCTGGTCACCGGCGGCACGGGCGCCCTCGGCGCCACCGTCGCCCGCCACCTCGTCGGCCGGCAGGGCGTACGCCATCTGCTGCTGCTCAGCCGCCGGGGACCGGATGCCCCCGGTGCCACAGACCTCACCACCGAGCTCACCGAACTCGGCGCACACATCCGCATCGCCGCCTGCGACACCGCCGACCGAGACCAGCTCGCCACCGTCCTCGCCACCATCCCGGCCGACCACCCCCTCACCGCCGTGGTCCACACCGCCGGCACCCTGGACGACGGCATCCTCACCGCACTCACCCCCGACCGCCTCGACACCGTCTTCCGCCCCAAGGTCGACGCGATCACCCACCTCCACGACCTCACCCACGACAACCACGACCTGGCGGCGTTCGTCATCTACTCCTCCGCCGCCGGGGTCCTCGGCGGGCCCGGGCAGGGCAACTACTCCGCCGCCAACGCCTATCTGGACGGTCTCGCACAGTGGCGGCGTGCGCACGGACTCCCCGCCACCTCGCTGGCCTGGGGCATGTGGGCGGAGACCAGTGGCATGACGGCCGGGCTGGGCTCCGGCGATCTGCACCGGATGCGGCGCGGGGGCATCGTCGGGCTGTCCACCACGGAGGCCCTGGGCCTGTTCGACCGGTCGGTGGAGTCCGGGCTGTCGGTGCTGATGCCGATGAGGTTCGACCTCGCCGCCCTCGGCGCGGAGGCCACGGAGCCCCCGCCACTGTTGCGGGGTCTGGTCCGGCCGACGCGGCGTACGGCCCGGCCGGTGCCCAAGGCCGGTGAGGGCGGCCTCGTCGAGCGGCTGGCCGGGCTGCCAGAGGCCCAACAGGAGCGTGTGCTCGTCGAGTTGATCCGTGAAGAGGCCGCTTCGGTACTCGGGTTTCCCACGATCGACCCCATCGGGCCGGAACAGGCGTTCCGTGACATGGGATTCGACTCGCTGACCGCCGTGGAGCTGCGCAACCGCCTCAACACCGCCACCGGCTTGCGGCTGCCGGCGACGCTGGTCTTCGACCACCCGAGCCCCGTGGCCACCGCCGAGTTTCTGCGTGACCAACTGGGCGGGCGTACGGCCGAGGCCACGCCCCGGCCGGTGCGACGTGACCGGACCGCTCCGGACCAGGCCGAGGATCCGGTCGTCGTGGTCGGCATGGGCTGCCGCCTGCCCGGGGACGTCCGCACCCCCGAGGACCTGTGGCGGCTGGTCGCCGCCGGAGACGATGCCATCGGGCCGTTCCCGCGGGACCGGGGCTGGGACCTGGCCGAGCTGTTCGACTCCGACCCGGACGCTCTGGGCAAGTCCTACGTACGCGAGGGCGGTTTCCTCACCGACGCGGGCGGGTTCGACGCCGCCTTCTTCGGCATCTCCCCGCGCGAGGCGCTGTCGATGGACCCGCAGCAGCGCGTACTGCTGGAGACCGCCTGGGAGACCCTGGAACGCTCCGGGATCGTTCCGACGTCGCTGCGCGGACAGGAGGTCGGTGTCTTCGTCGGGGCCAGCGGCCAGGGGTACGGCGTCGGGCCGGGCGCGGCCCCGGAGGGCTTGGAGGGCTACCTCGGGGTGGGCGGCGCGACGAGCGTGGCGTCGGGCCGGGTGTCGTACACCTTCGGGCTGACCGGTCCGGCGGTGACCGTGGACACGGCCTGCTCCTCCTCGCTGGTGGCCCTCCACCTCGCCGTACAGGCCCTGCGCTCCGGCGAATGCACGATGGCACTCGCCGGTGGCGTCGCCGTCATGGGCCAGCCCGGCGCGTTCGTCGAGTTCTCGCGCCAGCGCGGCCTCGCGTCGGACGGCCGCTGCAAGTCCTTCGGCGAGGGCGCGGACGGCACCAACTGGTCCGAGGGCGTCGGTCTGGTGCTGCTGGAACGGCTCTCGGAGGCCCGCCGCAACGGGCACGAGGTGCTGGCCGTGGTTCGTGGCACGGCCGTCAACCAGGACGGGGCCAGCAATGGCCTCACCGCGCCGAACGGGCCGTCGCAGCAGCGGGTGATCCGGCAGGCGCTGGCGAACGCCGGACTGTCCCCCTCGGACATCGACGCCGTCGAAGCCCACGGCACCGGCACCGCCCTCGGCGACCCCATCGAGGCCCAGGCCCTCCTGGCCACCTACGGACAGGAGCGCCGGGGGGACGAGCCGGTATGGCTCGGTTCGCTCAAGTCCAACATCGGCCATGCCCAGGCGGCCGCGGGCGTGGCCAGCGTCATCAAGATGGTGCTGGCGATACGGCACGGCACACTTCCGCGGTCCCTGCACATCAACGAACCGACCGCGCAGGTGGATTGGGCGTCGGGCGCGGTGTCCCTGCTCACCGAGGGGCGGGCGTGGCCGGAGACCGGCCACCCGCGCCGCGCCGGGATCTCCTCCTTCGGCGTCAGCGGCACCAACGCCCACCTCATCCTGGAGCAAGCACCTCAGCCCGAACCCGAAGCCGCGTCGAAGGTGGACCAGGGCACGGACACCCCTGGGCTGGTCGCCACCGGCGGAATCGCCCCCTGGGTCCTGTCCGCCAAGAGCCCGGCAGCGCTACGGGCTCAGGCGCAACGCCTGCTGGATCACCTGGAATCCGGCGTGGACGCACGCCCGGTGGACATCGGCTGGTCCCTGGCCACCACCCGCACTCTCCACGACCACCGTGCCGTCATCCTCACCGACACCGACACCGACACCGACACCGATAGCGACGAGGCCACGGCTGCTCTCACCGCCCTCGCCACCGGGCAACCCCACCCCCGCCTCACCACCGGCCACGCCACCACCCACGGCAAGACGGTCTTCGTCTTCCCCGGTCAGGGCGCCCAATGGGTCGGCATGGGAGCACAGCTCCTGAAAACCTCGCCGGTCTTCGCGGCCCGGCTGAAGGAATGCGCCGAAGCCCTGGCCCCGTACACCGACTGGTCGCTCATCGACGTCATCACCGACGCACCCGACGCGCCGAGCCTCGAGCGTGTCGATATCGTCCAGCCCGCCACCTTCGCCGTCGTCGTCTCCCTGGCCGCCCTCTGGCAGTCCGTGGGCATCCACCCCGACGCCGTCATCGGCCACTCCCAAGGCGAAATCGCCGCCGCCCACGTCGCCGGACACCTCACCCTCCCCACCGCCGCCAAAATCATCGCCCTCCGCAGCCAGACCATCGCCCACCACCTCGCCGGACACGGCGGCATGATGTCCCTCGCCACCCCCGCCCACACCATCAACCTCACCAACTGGCACGGCAAACTCTGGATCGCCGCCCACAACGGCCCCAACGCCACCGTCATCGCAGGCGACACCGACGCCCTCCACGAGCTGCACACCCACTACACCGACCAGGGCATCAGGGCCCGCATCATCCCCGTCGACTACGCCTCCCACACCGGACACGTCGACACCATCCAAGACCACCTACACCACGCACTCGCAGACATCACCGCCTCCCCCGGCACCATCCCCTGGCTCTCCACCGTCACCGGCCAGTGGATCGAACCCAACACCCTCGACAGCGACTACTGGTACCGCAACCTCCGCCAAACCGTGCAGTTCGAGCACACCATCCGCACCCTCGCCGACAACGGCTACCGCACCTACATCGAAGTCAGCCCCCACCCCGTCCTCACCACCGCCATCCAAGAAACCCTCGAAACCACCAACACCCTCCACACCACCACCGTCACCGGCACCCTCCGCCGCGACGACGACACCCCCACCCGCTTCCTCACCCACCTCGCCGAACTGTCCACCAGGGGAACACCAATGGACTGGCCCACCGCGTACACCGGATCACAACCCTCCCCCATCCCGCTCCCCACCTACCCCTTCGAACACGAGACGTTCTGGCTGGACCGCGGCGGTCCGGGCGACGTCCGTGCCGTGGGGCTGGAGGACACCGGCCATCCGCTGGTCGGGGCCGTGGTGAGCGTGCCCGACACCGGAGGTGTGCTGCTCACCGGGCGTCTCTCCCTGCACAGCCACCCCTGGCTGGCCGACCACGCCGTCTCCGGCACCGTCCTGCTCCCCGGTACGGCGATGGTCGAGCTGGCGGTGCGCGCCGGGGACGAGGCGGACACGCCCACCCTGGAGGAGCTGGTCATCAGCCGGCCGATGACGGTACCGGACGAGGGCACGCTGCACGTCCAGGTGCTCGTCGGTGGCGAGGAACGCGGGCGCCGCAAGGTGGGGGTCTACTCGCGCCCGGAGGGCATACGGCAGTGGACCGAGCACGCCACCGGCACCCTGACCGCAGGAGCCACGACCCCGCCGCCCGAGAACGCTCAGCCGTGGCCGCCCGAGGGCTCGGAGCCCGTCGCCCTCGAGGGTTTCTACGAGCACCTGGCCGAGGTCGGGTACGAGTACGGCCCGGCGTTCCGCGGGCTGAGGGCGGTGTGGAAGCGGGACGACGAGGTGTTCGCCGAGGTGTCCGTGCCGGAGGAGCAGACCGGGGTCGCCGGGCGGTTCGGCATCCATCCGGCGCTGCTGGACGCCACCCTGCACGCCGGGAACTTCTGCTTCCAGTCCGATGGTGAGCGGCCCACGATGCTGCCGTTCGCCTGGACCGATGTGCGGCTCCACGCCGTGGGCGCCACCGCGGTACGGGTGCGGGCGACGGTGTCCGACGGGGACGGGCTGTGCGTACGGATCATCGATCCGCAGGGCGTTCCGGTGGCCACGATCGGCTCCCTCCAGCTCCGGGAGACCACACCCGACCAGTTGCGCGCGCTGTCCGCCGCGTCGGGCGGCAATGCTCTGTGGGCGGTCGGCTGGTCCGAATGCGGGCTCGACGCCACGGAAGCGCGGTGGGCCGCGCTCGGGGAGAGCCGACTCCCGGACTCCCCGCCGGGCTATGCCGATGTCTCCGAGGCCGTGGCGGCCATGGAGATGGTGGAGGCCGGGGAGCGGCCCGCCGTGCTCGTCGCCGACGTGTCCGCCTGGGTGCCGGAGAAGACCGGGTCCATCGACCGTACGCACGCGCTCTGTGCCCGGGTCCTGGAGCTGCTGCGGCAGTGGGTGGACCGGCCCGAACTGGCGGAGACCCGCCTGGTCGTCCTCACCCACGGCGCCATGGCCGTCCACGACACCGCCGAGGTCACCGACCCGGCCGCGGCCGCCGTCTGGGGTCTGGTCCGCTCGGCCCAGTCCGAGCACCCCGGGCGTATCCAGCTCATCGACACCGACGACCACTCCCACCGGGTCCTGCCCACCGCGCTCGCCGCCGCCGAGGCCCAGCTCGCCCTCCGTGACGCCACCGCCTACACCCCCCAACTGACGCCCGCCCCCGCCACCACACCCGAGCCCCTCGCCCTGAACCCCGAGGGCACCGTCCTCATCACCGGCGGCACCGGCACCCTCGGCGCCCTCACCGCCCGCCACCTCATCACCCACCACGGAGCCCGCCACCTCCTCCTGACCAGCCGCCAGGGCCCCGACGCCCCCGGCGCCACGGACCTCACCACCGAACTCACCGAACTCGGCGCACACGTCCGCATCGCCGCCTGCGACACCGCCGACCGCGACCAACTCACCACCCTCCTCGCCGACATCCCAGCCGACCACCCCCTCACCGCCATCATCCACACCGCCGGAACCCTCGACGACGCACTCCTCACCGACCTCACCCCCGACCGCCTCGACACCGTCCTCCGCCCCAAGGTCGACGCCCTCACCCACCTCCACGACCTCACCCACGACAATCACGACCTGGCCGCCTTCGTCGTCTACTCCTCCGCCACCGGCACCCTCGGCACCCCCGGCCAAGCCAACTACGCCGCCGCCAACACCTACGCCGACGCCCTCGCCCAGCAGCGTCACGCCGCCGGACTCCCCGCCACCTCACTCGCCTGGGGCCTGTGGGAAACCACCAGCGCACTCACCGCCGGGATGACCACCACCCAGCAGCAACGCACCCGCGACAGCGGTGTCATCCCCCTGACCGACGCCGACGGCATGCGCCTCCTCGACACCGCGCTCGCCGCCCCTCACCCTCACCTCGTACCCCTCAAACTCGATCTCGCCGCCCTCCAGAACAACACCGGCCCGCACACCCTGCCGCCCCTGCTGCGCACCCTCATACGCGGCCGGCACCGTCCCACCGCCCACACCTCGGCCCAGCCCGAGGCCGACGCCCCGTCCCTCGCCGAGCGGCTGGCCGCCCTCGACCCGACTCAGCGGCACCAGCGCCTCACCGAACTCGTCCGCGCCGAAGCCGCGGCCGTCCTCGGACACGCCACGCCGGACGCGGTGGGGCCGGACGACGCCCTCTTCGAGATCGGGTTCGACTCGCTGACCGCGGTGGAACTGCGCAACCGCCTCAACACCGCCACCGGCCTCCAGCTCGCGGCGGCGATGCTGTTCGACTACCCCACCCCGTCGATGGCCGCCGAGCACCTCCAGGACCAGCTCGCGCTGAGCGCCGCCACCACGGACACGGACGTGGCGGCCCGGGAAGCGGCCGAAGACGACGACCAGAGCACGGAGAGGTGACACACAGCATGTTCGACGTGGCGAAGTATCTGCGGCGCATCGGGGTGGAGGGCACACCCCCACCGACCCTCGACACCCTCCGGCATCTGCACAAACGGCATCTCATGGCGGTCCCGTACGACAACTCCACGGCCCCCGACCGGCTCCCGGCCTCGCGGCACCTCACGAACGTCCCGCTGGACGTGGTGTTCGAGCACGTGGTGACCGAGGGCCATGGCGGAGTGTGCTACGAGCTCAACCGGCTGTTCCACACGCTGCTGGCCGAACTCGGCTACGACGTGCGCATGGTGGCGGCCGCGGTGCGGCAGGCGAACGGGACCTTCGGCCCGGAGCGGGAGCACACCTTCGACCTGGTCCACCTCGATGGCCGGACCCACCTCGTGGACGTCGGCTTCCCCGGGCCGTCGTATGCGGAGCCGCTGTACCTGTCCGAGGAGGAGCAGCACCAGTACGGCTGCTCGTACCGCGTGACCGAACACGACGGCTACCGGGTGGTGGAACGGCGGCCCAAGGAGAGCGACTGGCAGCCGGTGTACCGGTTCCGGCCGGAGCTGGCCGATCCGTCCGGCTGGGACGCGGTGCGGCTGGACAGCCTGGACGACTACGCGCAGGACTCGGTGCTCGCGGGAACCACCTTCCGCAGCCGGGCCACGGACAACGGGAAGATCGTGCTCATCGGCAGGCGCTACTTCACCGTCGAGGACGGGGTGGAGCGCACCAAGGTGCTGGTGAAGGCGGACGAATTCCAGGACGTGGTCGATCTGATCCTGGCGGGCGCATGAGCGGGAGGGAGACGGCGGTGGACACCGCGCGAGAGACGGACGGCATCGAGGCCGAGGTGCTGATCGTCGGCTATGGGCCGGTGGGCCAGCTGCTGTCGGCGCTGCTGGCCCAGCGCGGCCGGCGGGTGACGGTGGTGGAGCGCTGGCCGGAGCCGTACCGGCACCCCCGGGCGGTCGGGTTCGACAGTGAGGCCGCGCGCATTCTGGCCTCGGCCGGGATCGGCGACTCGCTCGACAAGTTCACCGAACCCGCGCGGGACCACGCCTGGCAGAACACCAAGGGCGAGACGCTGATCGACCACGAGGTGGCCGACCGGGGCCACTGCACCTGGCCGGAGGCGCTGTCCGCCTATCAACCCGCCCTGGAGTCCGCGCTGATCGAGCACGGGGCGACGTTGCCACCGCTGCGGATCCTGCGCGGATACGAGGCGGTGGGACTCGCGGACGACGGCGACCGTGTGACCTTGACCGTGGTCGGCCCGGACGGGGAGAAGACGGGCCTCACCGCGCTGTGGGTGGTCGGCTGCGACGGCGCGAACAGCCTGGTGCGGACGGGTGTCGGCACCACCATGACGGACCTGGACTTCTCGTACGACTGGCTGATCTGCGACGTGCGGTTGCACGAACACCGCGAGTTCCGGCCGAACAACCTGGAGATCTGCGACCCGGCACGCCCCCGGACGGCGGTGTCCGCGGGCCCCGGCCACCGGCGGTACGAGTTCATGCGGGTGCCCGCGGACGACCCCGACCACTTCGGCACCGTGGAGAGCGCCTGGGAGCTGCTGCGGCTGTTCGATGTGACGCCCGACAACGGCGTCCTGGACCGGCACGCGGTCTACACCTTCCAGGCCCGCTGGGCCGAGCGCTGGCGGGCCGGACGGATGCTGCTGGCCGGGGACTCGGCACACCTCATGCCGCCGTTCGCGGGGCAGGGCATGTGCTCGGGCTTCCGTGACGCGGCCAACCTGGCCTGGAAGCTGGACCTGGTCCTCGGCGGACACGCGGCACCGACGCTGCTGGACACCTACACCACCGAGCGGCGGGCACATGTGCGGCACGCGGTGGAGATGTCGGTGGGCCTGGGCCGGGTGGTGTGCATGGCGGACCCGGCCGCGGCGGCGGACCGTGACGCGGCGATGCTGGCCGCACGCAAACGCAACATCGGCCCGAGCGCCGCCCGCCGCTCCGTGGTGAAGCCGCTCGTGGACGGGCTGCTGCGAAAGGACGGTCAGGGCCGCCCGGCACCGTACGCCGGCCAGGCGGGCCCCCAGTGGCGAGTCCGCCGCGCGGGGACCACCGGCCTGTTCGACGACGTGGTGGGCACCGGTTTCGTCCTCCTCTACGCCGAGGACGTGGTCCCGGCGCTGGACGCACGACGCCTGAAGTTCCTCGACGGCATCGGCACCCGACTGGTCCGCATGGTCCCCGCGGACACACCCACGGCCGACCTGGCCCCACGGGACGCGCTGGACGTGGAGGACCGATACCTGCCCTACCTGTCGGAGATGGACGCGCTGGCGGTGCTGGTACGCCCGGACTTCTACCTGTTCGGCATCGCGAGGGACGAGGACGAACTCCACTCCCTGGTGGACGACTTGGCCACGCAGCTGAACCCGCCCCCCACCCACCGCTCGTAAGGCTCCCCCGCCTGGTCATCGCCGGCCCCTGCCCGGTCCGCCACCGGCACGGAGTGGGAGCTTCTTCAGGAAGAGCGCGCAGACCAGGCCGACCAGGGTGAGTGGCAGGGCGGTGAGGAAGACGCTGGACAGGGAGTCGGCGTACGCCGAGGTGTAGGCGTCCCGCGCGGCTTCCGGCATACGGCGCACCGTCACGCACCTCGACCGCGCTCTGCGAGGCGACGACGGTGACCTGCTGGGAGAGGCCGGCGCCCAGACCGAGTACGGCCATGAAGGCGGAGGCGACGGCGAAGCCGGTGCCGGCCGTCATGGTCGACAGCAGGTACAGGGCCACCGCGGACACGGCCATGCTCGCGGCGGGATACCACTTGTACTGACCCGTCGTGGCCATGAGGTGGCCGGTGGCCATGGTGGCCAGGAGCATTCCGGCCGTCATCGGAAGCATCAGCAGGCCGGCGTGCTGCGGGCTGGTGCCCGTCACCATCTGGAGGTACAGAGCGAGGTAGTTCAGTGCGCCGATGGAGATGAAACCGCCGACGAACGCCACCGCGTTGGAGATGGCAAAGGTGGAGCTGGTGAACATGCGCGGGGGAACGACCGGTTCGCGCGCTCGGCGCTCCGCCACGAACCAGAGCAGGCCCAGGGCGAGAACGGCGATCGCCAGCCCGACGATGACGGTGGAGCCCCATGCGTACGCGGTGCCCGCCCAGTTGGTGAGCAGCACCAGGCAGCTCACGGCGCCTCCGAGCGTGATGATGCCCGCGTAGTCGACCCGCGGGGTCCCGCGACGGTCGGGCAGTGGCAGGAAGACGGTCACCATCAGCAGGGCGGTCGCGCCGACCGGCATGTTGAGGAAGAAGGTCCAGCGCCAGCCGAGGTGGTCGGTGATCAATCCGCCGAGCAGGGGCCCGCTGACGCTGGATACGGCGAAGGTGGCGGTGGCGTAGCTCTGGTAGCGGGCGCCCTCGCGGGGGCTGAACAGGTCGCCGAGGATCGCGAAGATCGAGACGGTGAGCCCGCCCCCGCCGGTGCCCTGCACGGCGCGGAACGCGATGAGTTGGGTCATCGACCCGGCCACACCGCACAGCGCGGAGCCGATCAGGAAGACCACGATGGCGAAGACGAAGACGCGCTTGCGTCCGAGGAGGTCGCCGAGCTTTCCGTACAGCGGCGTGGTCACGCTGAAGGTCAGCAGATACGCGGTGCTGACCCAGGCGAACTGTTCGACGCCACCGAGGTCACCGCTGATGGTCGGCATGGCGGTGGCGACGATCTGGGTGTCCAGCGTCCCCAGAAGCATGGCGAGCATCAGCCCCAGGAAGACCAGGACCGCCTGTTTACGAGGTGGGGGCGGATCATCGATGTCCACGGCGTGCGCTGCCTGAGCGCGCGGCATGGCATCCCTCCTCCCGATCGGTGGGCGCGGATTCATGCCCGGGCTCGCGTCAACCTAGGCTGACAACCTCTGCGTGTCAACCTAAGCTGACAAGCCTCGCCGAGATCCTTGACGGCCGACCGGAGCGTCAGCTTGGGTTGACAATATGGACGAATCCGAGGTGAACGAGCTCGTCGCGGCCGCGACGTCGGACAAGATCCGCGAAGGGCTGGCCGCCGTACGAGCGCTGCGGAGGCTCGTCGACGAGATGGAGGCGCTCCAGGTCGACCGGGCCCGGGAACTTGGCTGGGCCTGGGGCGACATCGCCGAGCCGCTCGGTATCTCGCGGCAGTCCGCGCACAAGAAGCACACGCGGCGGCGTGCGAAGACCCCGCATCCCGCTTCGCGGCCGGGGGCGGGGTCTGATGGCACCTCGGGAGAGGCGCCGCGCAAGAGCGACGGCAGGTCGGGGCACATCCAGCGGAGCGACTAGGTGTCCGAGGTGACGCTCTCCCCCGTCCGGGCCGCGCGGCGGCGTTCGTCGCCCGCCTTGACCAGGGCGTATCTGATGGCCAGGGCGGCCGCGTTGACCGCATGGAGGGCTTCCTGGGCGCCGGTGTCCGGGTGTTCCTGGCCGGTGGCGGCGGCCGCGGTGCACTGGGCGGCCTCCAGGCAGGCCACGCACGCCTCCACGAGGGCGTCCGGGCGGGTGCCGGAGGGCCGGCCCAGTTTCGTCAGCAGCCGGGTGACCTCCCGGTGCACTTCGGTGATCGGGTCCGCCGCCATCGGGTCAGCGCCCCCGGGTGCCGTCGTCCGCCGACGGCCCGATGTCCCCGGCCGGGGTCAGGGTGAGGAACCGCTGCTCCCACAGGGCGAACACCTCGGTGGCCAGCGCCTCCGACAGCCCGCCCGCGACGGTCTTGGCCAGGTCCCCGAGCGTGGTGGTGCCGTCCACCGCGCCGAGCAGTTCGTACAGCTCGGGTGACACCTTCGCGGACGGGCCGCCGTCGTAGTCGAGGGAGATCTCGTGGGTCTTCGCTCCCGCCGAGGCGTCAGGACCGGCGGTCCTGCGCTCGGCCAGCCGGGTCACCGGGCGGAACCGCGGCACCAGGGCGCCCAGGTCGGGCGAGGGTTTGGCGCGGACCAGGCAGTCCTCCACCACCAGGGCGTCCAGGTCGGTGGTGAGGAAGCTGGTCACCACGTCGTCGAGGCTCTGCACGATGGGTTCGGCGTTGTTGTTGAAGGAGGTGTTGAGGAGCACCGGGGTGCCGGTGAGCTCGCCGAACCGCCGTACCAGGCGGTGGAACCGCTCGCCCGACTCGGCCGAGACGACCTGCACCCGGGCGGTGCCGTCCACGTGGGTGACCGCGCCGAGTTCCGTACGCCGCTCCGGCAGCACCGGCACCACGAAGGACATGAACTCGTGGTGGCCCTCCGCGCCGGAGAGGTCGAAGTAGTCGGGGGCGGCCTCCGCGGTGACCACCGGGGCGAACGGCCGGAAGCCCTCGCGCTTCTTCACCATGGCGTTGATGCGGGTGCGGTTCTCCTCGGGGCGCGCGTCCGCGACGATGCTGCGGTGGCCCAGGGCGCGGGGGCCGAACTCGGACCGGCCGTAGGCCCAGCCGAGCACCTCTCCCCCGGCGAGGAGTCCGGCCGCGGTCTCCACGGCGTCGTCGGGGAACTCCACATCGATCAGCGGCGCCCAGTCGGCCAGCCGGGCCCTGATCCACTCCCGGTCGCCGAGCGCCGGGCCGAGGCTCGCGCTGAGCAGCCGCCTCCTCGGCCGCTGGAGGGTGCCCAGGCTCGCCGCCGCGGCGTAGGCGGCGCCCTCGCCCGCGCCCGCGTCGTGCGAGGCGGGGTGCACGAACACCTCGTCGAACAGGCCGGATTTGAGGATCAGGCCGTTGAGGCTGGAGTTGTGGGCGACACCTCCGCCGAAGCACAGGCGCGACAGACCGCTGGTCTTCGCCCAGTGCTGGAGGATGTGCAGCACGATCTTCTCGACCGTCTCCTGGAGCGCGGCGGCGAAGTCGCGGTGCGCCTGGGTGAACGGCTCGCCCTTGCGGCGCGGCCGGAAACCCTCGGCGTAGAACAGCGGGCTGACCAGGTTCGGCACCATGATGTTGCCGTGCAGCTCGTACTCGCCGTTGTCGCGGAGGGTGTAGAGCTTGGCGAAGGTGTCGCGGTAGGTGGCGGGGTCGCCCCAGGGGGCCAGGCCCATCACCTTGTACTCGTCGCCGAAGCCGTAGCCGAGCAGATAGGTGGCGTTCAGATAGAGCCCGCCCAGTGACTTGGCCACGGGGTAGTCGGCCAGCTTCTCCAGCTGTGTGCCCTCGGCGCGGTAGACGGTGCCGGAGTGCAGCTCGCCACGGCCGTCCAGCACCAGGACCAGGGCGGAGTCCATGCCGGAGTGCAGATACGAGGAGTACGCGTGTGCCTCGTGGTGCGGTACGTACACCAGCTTCTCGTCCGGCAGGTCCCAGTCCAGGCCCTCCTTCAGCCGCTCCCTGATCAGCTCCCGGGAGTAGCGCAGGGGCACCCGCGGATATTCGGTGTAGAGGTGGTTGAGGACGGTGTCGATGTGGCTCTCGGGAAAGTAGTAGCCCACCGCGTCGACGTCCTCGGGCCGCGCACCGGCCAGGGCCAGACACTCACGGACCGCGTTGAGGGGAAATTTCGTCGTCTTTTTGATCCGGTTGAGCCGCTCCTCCTCCACCGCGGCCACGAGTTCGCCGTCGCGGATCAAAGAAGCCGCCGAGTCGTGGAAGAACACCTCGCCCAGCTGCGGCACCACATCGGTGTCCGCGGCGGAGAAGTTGCCGTTGAGCCCGAGCACAAGCACAGTGATCACCCAAACCAGTCAGAGGCGAACGCGAGGATCCGGGGCGGAAGCGCCCGCCGGTCAGCGGGAGTGCGGCAGCGCCGCGTCGGCGAGGTCAGGCGCCGTCAGTCGCAACGTCGTCGGGGCCGGCTGGAACGCGGGGGTGAGGTGGAGGCGTTCGACCCCCTCCTCGCCGGGGGGCGCGAGGGCGGCGGCGCACCCGCAGGTGGTTTCGGCGAACCCGGCGAAGCGGTAGGCGACCTCCATCATCCGGTTGCGGTCGGTGCGCCGGAAGTCGGCGGCCAGGTGCACCCCGGCCCGCGCCGCCTGGTCGGCCAGCCAGTTCAGCACGGTGGATCCGGCGCCGTAGGAGACCACGCGGCAGGAGGTGGCGAGCAGTTTCAGATGCCACACCTTCGGATGCCTCTCCAGCAGCACGATGCCGACGGCCCCGTGCGTGCCGAACCGGTCGCCCATCGTGAGGACCAGCACCTCATGGGCGGGGTCGGTGAGCAGTCCGCGCAGTACGGAGTCGGCGTAGTGCACACCGGTGGCATTCATCTGGCTGGTGCGCAGGGTCAGTTCCTCGACCCGGGACAGCTCCCGCTCGGTGGCGCGGGCGATGGCCATCCGGATGTCCAGGGTGCGCAGGAACTCCTCGTCGGGGCCGCTGAATTCGGCCCGCTCGGCGTCCCGGCGGAACCCCGACTGGTACATGGTCCGCCGCTGCCGCGAGTCCACGGTGACCACGGCGGGGCTGAACTCGGGCAGTCCGGTGAGCCCGGCCACGTCCTCGGCCTTGTAGCAGCGCACCTCGGGGAGCCGGTAGGCGACCTCGGCGCGTTCGGCGGGCTGGTCGTCCACGAAGGCCATGGCGCGGTGGGCGAAGTTCAGCCGCTCCGCGATGGCGCGCACCGCTTCCGACTTGGGGCCCCAGCCGATGTGCGGCAGGACGAAGTACTCGGCGAGACCGAGCGCCTCCAGGCGCGCCCAGGCGTGGTCATGGTCGTTCTTGCTGGCGACCGACTGGAGAATGCCACGTTCGTCGAGGGTGGTGATGACATCGCGCACCCACTCGAACGGCGGCACCTCCCCGTCCTCGAGCAGGGTGCCGCGCCACAGGGTGTTGTCCAGGTCCCAGACGAGACATTTGACGGCCGTCGGCGGCTCGCTCCCGCTCACGGGCTTCCCCTCCGTCATGCTTGCACCTTCCTCCGCGTGTACTGGACCGGCTTCCGCGTGTGCTGGGCCAGGATGAGCTGGCAGATCTCGCTGGTGCCCTCGATGACTTCCATCAGCTTGGCGTCGCGGTACGCCCGGGCCACCACATGGCCGTCGGAGGCCCCGGCGGACGCCAGGAGCTGTACGGCGCGGGCCGCGCCCTCGGCCGCCTCGCGCGAGGCCACGTACTTGGCGTGCACCGCGTCCACCGCCATGTCGGGCGAGCCGGCGTCCCAGGAGTCACTGGCGTGTTCGCAGGCCCGGGTGGCGTGCCGCTCCGCGACATACAGCTCGGCCAGGTGCCGGGCCACCAACTGGTGCTCGGCGAGTACGCGGCCGGACTGCTCCCGGGTGGCGGTGTGCGCGGTGGCGGCGTCCAGACACGCGCGCAGAATGCCGACACACCCCCACGCCACGGACATCCGCCCGTAGGTGAGCGCGGCGGTGGTCGCGAGGGGCAGCGGCAGCCCGGTGCCACCGAGTACGTGGTCGGCGGGCACCCGGACCGCGTCCAGGGTGATGTCCGCGTGGCCCGCGGCACGGCAGCCCAGCGGGTTCGCCACCCGGGTGATCCGGACTCCGGGCGCCCGGGCGGGCACGACCACGGCCGTGGCGCCGCCCCCAAACGTGCCGAACACCACCAGCAGATCGGCGTAGTGGGCGGCGGTGATCCACACCTTCCGCCCGGTGACGACCACGTGTGTGCCGTCGTCGGCGATCTCGGTCTCCATCGCCGACAGGTCGCTGCCCGCCCCTGGCTCGCTGAACGCGACCGCCGCCAGGTCACCGGAGGTCAGCCGGGGCAGAAAGGTGTCCGACTGCTCCGGGCCGCCGAGTCTCCGTACGGTCCACGCCGCCATGCCCTGCGAGGTCATCACGCTGCGCAGGGAGCTGCACCGGGCGCCGACCAGCGCGGTGAGCTCCCCGCCCGCCCGGCTGTCCAGCCCGGTGCCGCCGTGCTCGGGGCCGACCTGTGCGCACAGCACTCCGGAGGCGCCGAGTTTGACCAGCAGGTCGCGGGGCAGCTCCCCGGCCACGTCCCAGGCGTCGGCCCGGTCCCCGATCAACCCGCTGACCAGCTCGGCATGGCTGGTGGCGGCGTCGGTCACGGCTGTGCCTCGCGCAGCCGCAGGACCATCCCGGTCATCGCGTTCACCGTGCGGAAGTTGTCCAGCGCCAGGTCGGGGCCGGTGATCACCACGTCGAAGGTCGACTCCAGGTGCACGACCAGTTCCATGGCGAACATCGAGGACACGGCACCGCTGCTGAACAGATCGGTGTCCGGGTCCCAGCTCTGCTTGGTGCGCTGTTCGAGGAACTGCTGCACCTCCTGCGCCACCGTCTCGGCGGTGTGGCTGCCCGGCTTCGATGAGATGGTCACGCCAGTTCCTTCCCGTATGCGTAGAACCCGCGGCCCGACTTGCGGCCCAGGTGGCCGTCGCGGACCTTCTCCAGCAGCAATTCGCTCGGCGCGCACCGGGAGTCCCCAGTGCGTTCGTACAGCACGCGCAGCGAGTCGGCGAGGTTGTCCAGGCCGATCAGGTCCGCGGTGCGCAGCGGCCCGGTGCGGTGGCCCAGGCACTCCCGCATGAGGTCGTCCACGGCCTCCACCGTCGCGGTGCCCTCCTGCACCACCCGGATCGCGTCGTTGATCATCGGATGCAGCACCCGGCTGGTGACGAACCCCGGCCCGTCGCCGACGACGACCGGCTTGCGCTCCAGCGCCCGCAGCAGATCCGTCACGGCGCTCATCACCGCGTCCCCCGTGCGGGGGCCGCGGATCACCTCCACCGTGGGGATCAGATAGGGCGGGTTCATGAAGTGGGTGCCGACCAGCCGCGCCGGATCGGCGATGAAACCGGCCAGTTCGTCGATCGGGATGGAGGAGGTGTTGGAGATCAGTGGCACCTGGGCTCCGGTGAGCCCGGCGACCGCCTCGAGCACCTTGGCCTTGGTGGGGGTGTCCTCGGTGACGGCCTCCACCACGGCGGTGGCGTCCCGGCCGTCGGCCGGGGACGCGGTGACCGCCAGCTCGCCCCGCGGCCGGCCGGCCGGCAGGGCTCCCATGAGCTGGGCCATACGGAGCCGTTCGGTGACCGCGGCCCGCGTCCGGCCGGCCCTGGCCTCGTCCACCTCGACGACCGTCACCGGGATTCCGTGGCCGACGGCGAGCGAGGTGATTCCCAGTCCCATCGTTCCTGCGCCCAGCACCATGAGCCGCGGCGCTTCCGCATGTCCGCTCATTCATCGCCTCCGCAGCGCGTTGTGAACAACGTGCCGACCATGACACGCGCTTCCGCGTTCACGATATTGTCCGGGCTTTCGCGCAAATCCCCTAAGGATCCCCCCTAGACCCCCCTCAGCCGGAATATGAGTTCCAGCATTCCGGCAGGCGCCATTGCGCGGCGCGTCTGCGGATTCTTAGCATCGGTCGCATTGACTTTCCCTTTCACCTTTGCGGGGTGCGGCAATCCGATGGCTCAGCAAGTCGATGTGACCGAAGAAATTCTCGGCTATGTACGGGAACTGTCCCTGCGCGATGACGAGGTCCTGGCCGGGCTGCGGGCGGAGACCGCCGGTCTGCCCGCCGCGCAGGCCATGCAGGTGATGCCCGAGGAAGGTCAGCTCCTCGGGCTCCTGGTGCGGCTCGTCGGCGCCCGTTCGGTGCTGGAGATCGGCACCTTCACCGGATACAGCACACTGTGCATGGCGCGGGCGCTGCCGGCCGACGGCTCGCTGATCACCTGCGACATCACACCGAAGTGGCCGCAGCTCGGCCGCCCGTTCTGGGAGCGCGCCGGGGTGGCGGACCGCATCGATGTGCGCATCGGTGACGCGAAGGACACCCTCGCCGGACTGCGGCGGGAGGGCCGGGAGTTCGACCTGGTCTTCATCGACGCGGACAAGACCGGATACGCCCACTACTACGAGGAGTCGCTGGCGCTGCTCCGGCGCGGCGGGCTCATCGTCCTGGACAACACCCTCTTCTTCGGCCGGGTGGTCGACCCGGCCGCGCAGGACGCCGACACCGCCGCCCTGCGCGAGGTGAACAAGCTGCTCCGGGAGGACACACGCGTCGAGATCAGCATGCTCACCGTGGGGGATGGCATCACGCTCGCGGTCAAGCGCTGACACCGCGCACACCGCACACACCGCACACCCACGACGGCCATGCCCCGGGATCCTCCCGGGGCATGGCCGTCCGCTGTCACGCCAACTCCATGCGGTCGGCGTAGAGTTCGGTGGGCAGTTGCTCCCGGTGCTTGATGTCCAGCTTGCGGAACACCCGGGTCAGATGCTGTTCCACGGTGCTGGCCGTGACGTACAGCTTCCCGGCGATCTCCCGGTTGGTGTAGCCCATGGCGGCCAGCGACGCGACACGCCGTTCGGAGTGGGTCAACCGCTCGATCCCGGTGTCCGTCTTCGGCATCAGCGCCGTGGCCTGGGAGGGGTCGTCGGCCGGCAGCCACTCCTCGTACAGCGAGGCCGCGTCGCACATCTTCGCCACGTGCCAGGCCCGGCGCATGGTCCGGCGGGCCTGCTTCTTCTCCCCGAGCGCGTGGTACGCCTGGCTGAGGTCCCACAGCGTACGGGCCAGCTCGTACTTGTCCTCCTGCTCGGTGAACAGCCCCACCGCCTCGTTGAGCAACTGCGGCCGCCGCTTGGCCGAGCTGGTGGCCGCCAGGAGGCGCAGCGACTGCCCGCGGGCCCTGGCCCCGTCCGTGTGCGGACGGCTGAGCTGCTGGTAGACCAGGATCCGGGCCTGGTCGTGGTTGCCCTGTGCGAGCCAGGCCTCCGCCGCCCCGATCCGCCACGGCACCGGGTCGCAGCCGCTGCTCAGCCCCCAGTCGGTGAGCAGTTCGCCGCACAGCAGGAAGTCCGCGAGCGCCGCCTGGTGGCGGTTGGCGGCGAGGAAGTAGTGGCCGCGGGCGAAGAGGTAGTGCAGCCCGTAGGTGCTCTTGAACATGGCGTTGGGCACGGTCTGCGCGACGTGGAACCCCGCTTCCTCGTGCCGGCCCATCCGTGTGCACGCCAGGATGAGGGCGCCGAGCGGCAGCCCGATCGCCACGCCCCACGCGCCGGGGGAGGCATGGGTGAGGGCTGCCCGGGCCCGCTCCGCGGCCTCGGCGAGGTCACCGCGGCGCAGGGCGATCTCCGACCTGGCCGCCGCCAGCACCGCCTGCCGCATGGGGACGTGCGGTCCCCCGCCGGTCTCGCCGAGCGCGCCCTCGCACCAGGCGGACGCCAGGTCGATCCGGCCGCCGTAGACCAGCGCGAGCAGGGCGAACAGTCCCGCCTGCTCCTGGCATGCCGGGTCGTGGCCGAGCTGAAGTTCGCGCAGTACCTCCTCGGCGCGCCGTACGGTGTCATGGGTCTGGCCGCCGGTGAGCACGTCGGCCAGCACGGTGCCGGCCCGGGGCCACACCGCCGCCCGCGTGGCCGCGGAGCCGCCGTGGTGTGCCGGGGCGGTGCGCCGCTCGGCCAGCCAGGGGTAGGTGCAGGTGAGCGCCGCCTCGATGGCGTGGAGCTGGTCCGTGGCGGCGGGGTCGTCGCGCAGATGGGCGAGCAGCCCCTCCACGTCGGTCAGACCGCCCTTCCACAGGAGTTGCATGAGGAGGGTGACGCTGTCGGGGAGGCCGAGCCGGCCGGCGCGGACGGCGCCGTAGAGCGGTGTGTGGTGGCGGGTGGCGGTGGAGGGGTTGATCTTCCATTCCGCCTCGGCGAGTTTGGCCTGGAGGGCGGCGCGCCGCTCTTCGTGCGGACACTGCTCGAAGGACTGCTCCAGCAGGTCGACGGCGATGGACGGCTCTTCGCCCACCGCCACCTGCTCGGCCACCTCCAGCAGCACCTCCGCGGGCCACGAGTCGGGGATCTGCCCGGCGCGCACCAGATGGCGGGCGATCGTGGTGGCGGGCCTGCCCTGGTCGTGCAGCAGCCGCGCGGCCCGCTGGTGCAGGGTCCTGCGCTCCCGCGCCGACATGTCGTTGAGCACGCCGAGCCGCGCCGCCTCGTGCCGGAACGCGCCCTCGTCCATCAGCCCGGCCCCGGTCAGCGCCGCCAGCACCTGGCTGATGGGCTCGGGTTCCTGGCCGGTCAGCCAGGCGAGGTCGGTGGCGGGTAAGGACGCGCCCACCACGGCCAGCGCGCGCACCACGTCCAGGAAGATCGGCTCATTGCGGTGCAGACAGCTCAGGAAGGACTGTCCGTAGCCCGCCTGGCGGGGCTCGCCGTGCTCGCGGTAGTCGGAAAGCAGGGTGTGCAGCAACAGCCGGTTGCCGCCGGTGGCGGCGTAGACGTCGCCGGCGCGGTGGCTCGCGGTCTCGCCCAGCTCCGCCACGACCACGTCCGCCACCTGCTCGCGGTTGAGCGGGCCCAGGCCGATCCGGCGCAGGCTCTGGGAGCGCAGCAGTTCGTAGCGGAGCGGCAGGGACGGCGCGGGCAGGCTCAGGTCGTCGGTGAACACGGCCGCGATACGTGCCGCGTCCAGGCGGCGCACCAGCTGGAGGAGGAAGTGCGCGGAGGCCGGGTCGCTGTGCCGCACATCGTCCACGGCGAGCAGCAGCGGGGTGTGCTCCGCATGGTCGATCAGCGAGGTGCACAGCCGATGGCACAGCCGGGCGGTCTCGGCCTGGTCCGCCGGATCGCTGGTCCCGTGGAGGATGGCCGACAGCCCCGGCACCTCGGGCAGCCCGCCTGGTAACTTCCAGACCCCGCGGGCCAGTTGGGAGACGACGCCGAAGGGGAGGTCCCGCTCGCTGGGGGAACACGTCGCCGTGACGGCGAGGTAGCCGGCCTCCGAGGCCCGCTCGGCGAACGACCGGAGCAGGGTCGTCTTGCCGCATGCCAGCGGCCCGTCCACGAGAAGGGCCTGCCCGGGCCGCACCGAAGAGTCACCGAATGGATGTCCGAGGTGCGCCGCGGCATTCCCTATTCTGTCCATCGGACGGGAATTCCGCTCGGTATTCACCGGCATGGCATAGCTGTAGGGCATGTTCATGGTCCCCGATCGAGGTCGACGAAATGCGGACTCGCGGCCCTTGGGTCAGACCAAACGTTGATCGGGAAACGATTCCATCAGCACGCCCGTACCAGCATCAACCCCTACCGGATCCTCCGCCCCCTAACCGACCCCAACGCATCTCGATTTATGCGCCGCGCCGTTCAGTTATCCAGGGCGCGCGCCGTACCGTCAACCCCCTACCGGGACTGTGTGCCCCTAGTGGGAAGGGCCGAATACCGTGGCGTACGGCGATTCCGGCGCGCGGCGCATCGCCCCTCCGGCTCACGGCACATCGCCCCTCCGATACGCGCCACATCAGCCCTCCGGTTCGCGGGGCATCTCCGCGAGGGTGGCGCTGACCGTCTCCTCGGAGATCCCGCGCACCAGTCCGGGCCCCTCGGGTCCGTCCAGGACGAACGTCAGCCCGTCGGTGGCCTTCTTGTCCAGCCGCATCAGCTCCACCAGCTCGGGGGCGGAGACCTGCGGGGGCAGCCCGGTCGGCAGGCCATAGCGGGCGACCACCTCACGGTGCTCGGCGACCCGCTCCGGGCCGATGCGTCCCAGCGCGCCGGCGAGCCGCCCGGCGAACACCGTGCCGATGGCCACGCCCTCCCCGTGCCGCAGCGCGAACCCGGTGGCACGTTCCAGCGCATGCCCCAGGGTGTGGCCGTAGTTGAGCAGGTGGCGCAGTCCCGAGTCCCGTTCGTCCGCGGCGACGACGCCCGCCTTGAGCGTCACACTGGCCGCGATCTGGTCGAGCAGCGGCAGCCGGTCGAGATCGGGCGCGCCGATGAAGTGGCAGCGGGCGATCTCACCGAGGCCGTTGCGCCACTCGCGTTCGGGCAGGGTGTCCAGGTGGTCGAGGTCGCAGAGCACGGCCGCGGGCTGCCAGTAGGCGCCGACGAGGTTCTTGCCCTCGGGCAGATTGACCGCGGTCTTCCCGCCGACACTCGCGTCCACCTGGGCCAGCAGCGAGGTCGGCACATGGACGACCGGTGTGCCCCGGTGGTAGAGGGCGGCGGCCAGGCCCACCGTGTCGGTCGTGGTGCCGCCGCCGCACGACACCACCACATCCGAGCGGGTCAGCCCGAATCCGACGAACCGGCGGCACAGGTCCGTCACGGCGGCCAGGTCCTTGGCCTCCTCCCCGTCACGGGCCGGTACGACGAGCGAGGGCACGCCCGGGTCGGGGGTCCGCTCGGGGGGCCGCGCGGTGACCACCACCGCCTTGCGCGCCCCCAGGGCGGCCACCACGTGCGGGAGCAGCCGCTGCACACCGCGTCCGATGTGAACGGTGTACGAGCGTTCGGCCAGCCCTACGGTGACCTGCCGGGAAGCAGACGCGGAACTGGCGGCCGGACTGGAAGTCGACGTGGTCAAGACTGCCTTCCCCTCGCTTGCGCGGCCCCGGCGAGAAGCGTCTCGCCGGGGCCGCGATCGGGTGTGGAGCGCTTGCTAATCCTCTACCGCGATCGCGGCGGCCGGGCAGAGGAACGACGCCTCGGCGACGCTGTTGCGGAGCGCGAGCGGCGGGTTCGGGTCCAGCAGCACGACGGCCCCGTCCTCCTCCCGCTGGTCGAACACCTCCGGCGCGGCCAGCGCGCAGTGTCCGGCCGCACAGCACTTCTCCTGATCCACCGAGACCTTCACCATGGTGCTCCCCTCTCCTTCTGTTGTCCGCCCGGCCTCCGGTCCGCGGTCACCGGCCATCGGCCATCGGTCGGTCACCGGTCAACCCTGGTGACCGGTCACCAGGCGACGGGCACACGGGCGACGCCGAAGTTCATCGACTCGTACAGGAACGCCAGGTCCTCGAACGGAACCTCCAGGCGCAGCGTCGGCAGCCGTCGCACCAGGGTCTCCAGGGCGATCTGGAGCTCGACCCGGGCGAGGGTCTGCCCCAGGCACTGGTGCACGCCGAAGCCGAACGCGATGTGCTCGCGGGCGTTCGGCCGCCTCAGGTCCAGCTCGTGGGCGCCCGCGAAGTGGGGATCGCGGTTGGCGCTGGGCAGGTTGATGATCACCCCTTCGCCGGCCGGGATGAGTACGCCGCCGACCTCGACGTCCTCGATGGCCACCCGTCCGGTGCCCTCCTGGACGATCGTGATGTACCGGAGCAGTTCGTCCACCGCGTTGGGCATCAGCCCGGGGTCCGCCCGCAGCCGGGCGAGCTGGTCGGGGTTTCGCAGCAGCAGGACGGTGGACAGGGCGATCATGTTGGCGGTGGTCTCGTGCCCGGCCAGCAGCAGCACCAGGGCGGTGGCGACCACCTGTTGCTGGGTGAGCGCGCCCGTCCGCTCCTGGTCGACGATGAGCCGGCTGAGGAGGTCGTCGCCCGGGGCGGCGCGCTTGGCCGCACACATCCGGGAGACGTAGTCCACCATGACACCGAGCGCGGCGCCCATCTCCTCGGTCGACACGGTGAAGTCCATGACGCCCTGCGACGCCCGCTGGAACTCGGCGAAGTCGGCGTCGGAGACCCCCAGCATCACGGCGATCACCTGGGACGGCAGCGGGAAGGCGAAGTCGGCCACCAGGTCGGCCGGCGGCCCCTCGGCGATCAGCCGGTCCAGGAGGCCGTCCACGATGTCCTGGATCATCGGCCGCATCGCCTCGGTGCGCCGGATGGTGAAGTGCGCGGTGAGCATGCGGCGGATCCGGGCGTGCTCCGGATCGTCCATCCTCCCGAGGTTGAACACATCGGCCGGCACCTCGAACTTCACAAAGCGGGGCATCGCCTTGTGGGTGCCGTCGGCGCTGAACCTGTCGTCGCCGAGCACGGTCCGCGCCTCGTGATAGCCGGTGACGAGGAACGGGGTGCTGCCGTCCCACATCCGCACCCGTGTGACGGCGGACCGCTCGCGCAGCTCCTCGTATCCCGGCGGGGGTGAGAACGGGCATGCAGCAGCCCGCAGTTCGGGGTAGTCGCGTATCTCGTCCATGCCTGTCCGTCCCGTCAGTCGCTCCATCGCCGCCACTGCGCCGCCCTACGGATTGCCAAGTCTGGTCCGCGCGCCCGCTCCCCAGTCCCCTAACCACTCCCCTATCCCCCCTTGCCTCGGGGCGGTCAGCCGGACGACGCTCCCGTGGCACCTATGAGCAGCCACAGCCGGCGTGACAGCTCCTGCCGATTTCCCACCGAGAGCTTGCGGTAGATACGGGTCAGATGCTGCTCCACGGTGCTGACGGTGATGTACAGACTCTTGGCGATCTGCCGGTTGGTCATTCCGGACGCCGCCAGCGTGGCCACCCGCCACTCGGCCTCCGACAGGACGGGTTGTTCGGCGCTCTCGGCCGCTGTGCCGGGGGCGTCGTCCTCGGCGTGTCCGGAATCCCCCGCGTCCTTGGGCGGTTGAGAGCTCCCGACGCTCTCAACACCCTCCACGACGAGCTCTCGCCGGCTCTCGTGCTGGGCGCTCATCCCGCACTCGTCCATCAGCTTCTGCGCCTCGTGCCAGGTGGTGCGCGCCTGTTGGGTCTCCCCGGTGCTGAGGTAGTCCTGGCTGAGCTCGGCCAGCGTGCGGGCGAGCTCATAACGGTCACCCTGCTCGCGCAGGCACTTGGCGGACTGGTAGAGGAGCAGTCTGCGCTTGTCCGGGTCCTCGGCCATGGCCAGGATGCGCAGCGCTCTGCCCCGGGTGCTCAAGGGCCGGTCGGGCGACAGCTTGAGTTCTTCCAGGGCGAGTCTCTTGGCCTCCGCCGGTTCATGGACCCGCAGATACGCCTCGGCGGCGTCGACGCGCCAGGGCGCCAGGTCACCGAAGTCCACGGGCCACTGGTCGATCAGCATCCCGCTCGCCATGAAGTCGTTCAGCGCGGCGTACGGGCGATTGGTGGCCAGGCAGTACTGCCCCCGGGAGCGGAGGTACTCCAGGCCCACCACGCTGTCGAACATTTCCTTCGGCACCCAGTAATCCACATACCGCTGGGCCTCTTCGAGTCTGCCGACGGCGGTGTGGGCCGCCACCAGCACGGACAGCGGCAATCCGATGGCGACACCCCAGCCGCGCGGCGGGATGGAACGCAAGGCCGCACCCGCGAGATCAATGGCGGTAGTGAAATCCCCATGGCGGCATCGGATATAGGCGCGCATGGACAGGGCGACGGCGCACGGGGTCTTCATGTTCAGCTTGTCGGCCGCGGTGAAGAGCGCCCCGCACAGCCGGTCCGCCGCCTCCGATTCTCCCCTGGCGGCCAATGCCCAGACGATCCGGCAGGCGTATGCGTAAGCGAACCAGAAATGGTTGGAGGGCGACAACAGGTGCATGGCGTCGGGGGAGAAGTCCGCCATCTGCCGAGGATCCTGAAGATGTCCGATCTCCATGCCCAGCTCGTCCACGGAGAGCTGGAGCCCGTGCTCCAGATTGGCCGCCCACAAACCGTCGACTTCCCCGTCCGGGACATCCTGTCCGGGGAAGTCATGGATCAGCATCGGTTTGAGGAAGGTGACCCACTGCCGGGTCACCCGCAGGGCGGCCATACTGGACGCGGTGTCGGTGTCATCACAGCCCGACGACCATTTGAAGGTCTCGTCCGCATCGGCGTACCGGCCGAACCACAGCACCATGAAGAGCAGGAAGCACTGATACTGCTCCGGGATGTCCGCGGGGGATTCCGCCCGGATCGCGGCCAGCAGGCGGTCCAGCTCGGGTTCGGCGGCCGCCGGATTGCTGGACCATAACGCGCCGACCAGCGCCATGAGAATGTCCATGTGCTCCCGTCGGCTGAGGTCCGCGCGGTCGGCGAGTCGCAGACTGGCGATCGCTTCCTCCGTGCAGCCCTCGTCGAGATTCTTCTGGGCCGCCTGCCAGAGCACGGCCACCCCCTTTTGGTCCGGCGTCTTGTCGGCGGTGACCAGGAGTTCCGCCACCGCGACCGGGTCGGCCCCCTCGGCATACAGAAGTTCGGCCGCTTTCGCGCTGAGGCGGGCCCGGTCCTCCGCCGCCAGCGTCTCCAGCGCGACGGAATGAGCCGCGGGGTGCCGGAAACGCCCGTCCCGCAGCAGGCCCGCGGAGTTGAGGAGGTCCATGGCCCGGGACGCGCGTTCCGCACCGCATTCGAGCAGAGTGGCCACCCGCCAGGGGCTGCCGTACGGGCCGAGCACGGCGAGCGCCTGTGCCACCTGGAGCAGCGCCTGATGACTCAACAGGGACAGGCGATAGGCGTCCTGGAACTCCGCTCCGACCGTGACCTCCGCACCTGCCCCGCTCCGAGCGGTCTTGAGGTGGTCCCGCAGCAGGGCCTTGACCAACCTCGGGTTACCTCCGCTGATGGCGTGGCAGGAGGAGTGGATCCGGTCGGCCAGGTCGGCGTCGCCGTACCGCTCCAGCAGGCGTTCGACTCCGGACTCCGGGAGGGTGCCGATATCGATCTTGTAGAGGTGGTGGAAGCTGTGAAGGCGGGTGCACAGGTGGTGGGTCTGCCCGCTGGTCATCACGACGAGGGTGCGGGTGCCGGACGCATGCCGGGCGATATGCAGAAGACACATCAGGGAGGGGTAGTCGGCATGCTCGGCATCATCGACCGCGAGGATCAGTTGCCTGCCGCCCGCGATGCGGTGCAGCACATCGGATATCTCCCGGACCAGACTTCTCAGCAGATCGTGCTCGGCTTCCGCATACCGCTCCCCGGCGGTCCTCCAGCGCGCCACGACGTCCAATGCGCCGGTGGCCGTGGAGGATCGGATCAGCTGTTCCACGATATTGAACGGAATGGCGGTGTCGTCCGCGAATCCGGACGCCGTGAGACAGACCGCACCCGATGCGGCCGCCCGCTCCTTCAGACTTCCCAATAAGGTGGTCTTACCGACACCGGGCCCCCCGATCACTTGCAGAAGCCCGCCATTGCCTTCTGCTGCGGCGCCGAGAACATCGCGGAGCTCGGATTGATAATCTGTCAGTCTCATACTCATCAGTCCTCGCTGTGGGGGTTGCGTTTGAGCGATGAGTTGATGTCCGCAGTCATCCCACCCTGCGGAAGAAGGTTTCTCTGGCGAGACAGATATCCGCGATATCCGCTGCGTCGGCGGCGGCGAATTCTCTGATGTGGATCACCTCCGGTGGGAGCCAGTGCCTTTGACGGTCATATAAGCAGAGACACAACCGGAACGATACCTTCCATCGGTTGTGACCTCAGCCACGGTTACCTGCCCCGTGTGCCCCCGTGTGATCATGCTCGACTGAGCGGGCGGCCTGTCCGCACACCCCGGAAAGGGCGGGACGCCACCGGCGCCGACGCGCACAATAAAGGGAGAGTGCGGCATGCCGACGCGAATACACCTCAGCCTGTGAAACCGGTCGCGGAACCGGCCACGTTCCTTGCTTCTTGCAAAGCTGGCGTTTACCAGCAGCCACCCCGGTCGGTCGCCGCTCCCCGCCCGCCGCGGCGAGCTCCGGACCGGCATGCGCCCAACCCGTGGCCATCCCCCGGTTGCCTCGACGTCATGTCACGTACCATTGCCGGCAACCTCCTCGCGCTCAGCAGATATCGCCTGCCCCGACTCGGTCGCGGAGTGACGGGGATTGACCCCTGTATGATCACCACGACAGCGAGACGATAAACAGCCTCCACCTCATGAATCCCCTAAACCCTACGCCTTGATTCGGCCGGGATTTATCTGCCAGCAAAACGGCCGAAACGGATGCGCCGGTGGCTGAAGGGGATCGGGCCCACGGCATACGATGCCGGAAGTCCTGGCTCCTGGCCACACCGAAGATGAGGGAGCGTCAACTGTGACCATAAAGGGCGCCCTGTTCGACTTCTCGGGGACGCTGTTCCGCATCGAGTCCACCGAGTCCTGGCTCCGTGCCGCGCTGGAGCGAACCGGAACCACCGTCCCGGAGGAGGAGGTCGTACGGTACGCGCGGGATCTGGAGGACGCCGGGGCGCTTCCCGGCGGCGCCCCGCCGCTCGCGGTGCCCCCGCACCTGGAGGACGTGTGGCAGGTACGGGACCGCGACGCCGAACTGCACCGGGCCGCCTACACCGGTCTGGCCCGCCAGGTGCCGCTCCCCCGCCCCGAGCTCTACGACGCCCTCTATGACCGCCACAGGGAGCCCGCCGCCTGGCGGCCGTACCCCGACGCCCCCGAGGCGCTGGGCGAGCTGCGCCGGCGCGGTGTGCGGATCGCGGTGGTCAGCAACATCGGCTGGGATCTGCGCCCGGTCTTCCGCGCCCACGGCCTGGACGGGCTGGTGGACGCCTATGCGCTCTCGTTCGAGCACGGCGTCCAGAAGCCGGATCCACAGCTGTTCCAGGCCGCGTGCGACGCGCTGGGGCTGGACCCGGGTGACGCCGTGATGGTGGGCGACGACCGCAGGGCGGACGCGGGAGCGGCGGCCCTGGGCCGCCGGGTCCATCTGGTGGACCATCTCCCGGTGGACCGGCACCCGGACGCCCTGCGGGCGGTTCTCGGCCCGCTGCCGGACGCCGCCACGGCTCCTTAGCACCCGAAAGCCGGGCCCCGTACGGGGTTCCACAGGCGCTCCAAAGGCCCGAAACCCACCGGTTCGGGCGATCCCCCCGTGTCGCCCGAACCGGCGGAGACATGCGTCCGCCCCAAGGGAACGGCGGACAACCGCACGTCCCCTGAGTATATTGACTGACAGCCAGCCAACGCAGGAGTTACAGCATGGTCCCCCGAAGCCCGTCGGTCAATGAGGAGTTGCGGCGCCGATCCCAGGCCCGTCTGCTGGAGGCGACGGTCGAGCTGATCGGCGAGCACGGCTACGAGGCGACCACCCTCGCCGATATCGCCGACCGGGCCGGGGCGGCCCGCGGTCTGGTGTCGTACTACTTCCCGGGCAAGCGGCAGCTGCTACAGACGGCCGTCCACCGGCTGATGCACATGGAGCTGGCCCGGGTGCTCGAGCGGGAGCCGCGGCCGGAGGGCGAGGAGGCCGGGCGGGAGCTGCTGGCGCGGGCGATCGACGCGATCCTGGGCCTGGCCCGGGACCGGCCGCGGCTGATGCGGACGCATATGGCCGGGATCCTCACCGCCGAGGGTTTCATCCAGTGCCCCGAGCAGCAGCGGCTGGCCGCCCTGCTGCGGGACACCGTCACGCGGTACGGCTCCGAGGACCCCGAGGCCGACTACCGGCTGCTGCGCGCCCTGCTGATGGGCGCGGTGGTCGCGGTGCTGCTGCCGGGCGCGCCGATGGCGCCCGAGCGGCTGCGGGCGGAGCTGTTCCACCGCTACGGACTGGACTGGGAGCTGGGGCTCCCGCCGGGCGACGAGCCGCCCGGCGAGAGCCGATGAGCGCCCTGGGCCAGGGAGCCCCCGCTCAGCGGTAGTCGGGCTGCGTCTGCGTGTTGAGCTCGCGCAGCCGGACCGACGCGGCGCTGTCGGTGCGCCGGTCGTGGATCTTCAGGACGTCGAAGCCCTTCTGGATGTCGTTGGAGTAGATGTAGCCGTTGTAGTAGTACGCGGACCAGGAGCCGCCGGTGATGAGCGTGTCGGCGGAGAGCGGCCCGCGCTCGAAGTAGCCGATCTCCTTCGGCCGGTCGGAGTCGGTGAAGTCCCAGATGGACACGCCGCCCTGGTACCACGCCTGGACCATGATGTCGCGGCCCTTGGCCGGGATCAGCGAGCCGTTGTGGGCCACACAGTTCTCCGTGTCGGCCTGGTGGCGCGGGATCTTGAAGTAGCTCCGGAAGACCAGCTTGCGCTTGTCGCCCTTGCCGACGATGTCGTAGATGCCGTCGGCACCTCGGTCCTGGCCCACCTCGGTGTTGCAGGTGGCGGCCACGCCACCGCCCAGCTCATCGGTGAACACGACCTTGGTGCCGCGCTCGTTGAAGGTGGCCGAGTGCCAGAAGGCGAAGTTCACGTTGTCCTCGACCCGGTCGATGACCCGCGGCTTCGCGGGGTCGGCGATGTCGAGCAGGATGCCGTCGCCCATGCACGCGCCCGCCGCCAGCTTCAGCGCGGGGAACGTGGTGAGGTCATGGCAGCCGGTGGTCTGGGAGACGCCGGGGTTGGTGGGCCCACCGGGGTTTCCGCCGTCCGGGAAGAGCACGGGGAAGTCGATGACCGCGGCCTTCTCGGGCGCCTCGCGGGGCACCTTGATGACGGAGATGCCGTCGTGCGGAGGCTGGCAGTCCGGGAAGGTGGCGCTGGGCGAGTACGAGGAGACGTAGATGTACACGTCCTTGCGCTCGGGCACCAGGGTGTGGGTGTGCGAACCGCAGGAGGTCTCGACGGCGGCGACGTACTCCGGGTTCCGCTTGTCGCTGATGTCGAAGACCTTCATGCCCTCCCACGAGGACTTCTCGGTCGCGGGCTGGGTGGTGCTGTTGCAGGAGTTGTCGCTGCGCGAGGAGTCGGTGGAGAGGAAGAGCAGGTCTCCTGAGACCGACACATCGTTCTGGGAGCCCGGGCAGAGCACCTGGCTCACGATCTTCGGGCTCTTCGGCCGGCTGATGTCGTAGATGACAAAGCCGTCGTAGTTGCCCGCGAAGGCGTACTTGCCCTGGAAGGCCAGGTCGGAGTTGACGCCCTTGAGGTCCTGCTTGGGGATGTTGGTGAGGTGGCTGACATTGTCGCTGTGGACGATCTGGTCCACACCGGGTATGTCGCCGTTCTCGATGGCGGTCCTGGCTTCCGACTGCTGGCTCTTCGTCACCCGCTCCTTGTGGGGAGCGTCACCGGGGTCGGGCGTCGCGGCCGCCGGGCCCGCGGCCAGCAAGGTGGCCACCAGTCCGAAGGCGGCCGCGGCCGCGCCGAGGTATCTGCGCCGCTGCGGAGGTCTTTCCCACGGCTTCACTGCGTCCTCCCTTTGTCGCCGTCTCCGCTCGGAGTTGAACGGTTGACGGACCGGGGGAAGTATCGCTCTATCCATGTACACCACAACAGGTAGCAACATGTTCGTAAAGAGATTTTCCCAACTCGCCCGGACCGGCAGCGCCGCTGACGTGCTAAGACGGTCTGCGGATCCCAAGCGCCCCAGGAGGCCACGGTGTTGAACCGCCGTACGACGCTCCACTCCGCATCTCTCGTGGCCGCCGCCGCGGCGGCCGCCCTGGCACTCGTCCTGACCGGCTGTGACTCGGAGAGCGGCGGCGGGGCCGACGCGGGGAAGGGCAAGGACGGGAAGCCCGCGGTGATCGCGCCGGGCAAGCCCGGCGAGGCGGCGAAGAAGCTGTCGGCCGAGGAGGCGGCGAAGGCGGGGGACGACGACTCCCCCAACACGGCCGACCGCTCCTACGTCCGCATGATGATCGAGCACCACCGGCAGGCCCTGGTGATGACCGGCCTCGCCGCCGACCACGCCAAGTCGGCGAAGGTCAAGCGGCTCGCGGAGCGCATCGCGTCCGGGCAGAAGCCGGAGATCGAGGCGATGCGCGCCTGGCAGAAGACGGCCGGCGGCGAGCCGAAGGGCGGCGACGGGGACGGCCACGAGGGCCATGACGCGAAGATGCCGGGGATGGCCACCGAGGCGCAGCTCGCGCGGCTGCGCGCCGCCAGGGGCGCCGACTTCGACGCGCTCTTCCTCAAGCTGATGATCACCCATCACCGGGGCGCGGTCTCCATGGCCACGGATGTGCTGGCCCAGGGCAACAACGTCCGGGTGGAGGAGATGGCGAACGACGTGATCGCGCAGCAGAGCAGCGAGATCCGGCGGATGCGGCAGATGTCGTAGGTCGTAGCGGGCGGCGCACGGAACCCGGAGGGACCGTTGGACCCGCTTGGAGCCGGGCTCGCGGCGCGGTCGCGGGCCCGTGGACCGGCGGCCGGGCGGTGTCACCCGGACCGGTCCCTCGGCGCGTAGTGCCGGACAGGGCGCCCCGCCGGGTGGGATGCTGGAGACATCCTGCGGAAGGAGCTCCTCGTGCTTCGCGTCGCGGTCATCGGTTCCGGGCCGAGCGGGGTGTACGCCGCCCAAGCGCTCGTCCAGCAGCAGGCCGTCCCCGAGGTGTCGGTGCATGTGCTGGACCGGCTGCCCTGTCCCTACGGGCTGGTGCGCTACGGTGTCGCACCCGACCACGAGAAGATCAAGTCGCTACAGAACACGCTGCGCATGGTCCTGGAGCACCCCCGGGTCAGCTTCCTCGGCAATGTGCAGGTGGGCCCGCCCCCGCTGGTGCCCGAGCGGCTGCTCGGGCTCTACCACGCGGTGGTCTACTGCGTGGGCGCGGCCACCGACCGGCGGCTCGGCGTTCCGGGCGAGGAGCTGCCGGGCAGCTTCTCCGCGACCGAGTTCGTCTCCTGGTACAGCGCCCATCCCGACGCGACCGTCGACTCCTTCGCGCTCGGGGCGGGCTCCGCCGTCGTCATCGGGGTGGGCAATGTCGCGGTGGACGTGGCGCGCATTCTGGCCCGTGGGGCGGAGGAGCTGAGGCCCACCGATGTGCCGCACGCCGCCCTCGGGGCGCTGTCCGAGAGCCAGGTCTCGGACATCCATATGGTCGGCAGGCGGGGGCCGTCGCAGGCGAAGTTCACCACCAAGGAGCTGCGCGAGCTGGGCGCGCTGACCGGCGCCGATGTGTTGGTGCACCCCGAGGAGCTGGCGCTGGACCCGGCGTACGCGGACCCGTCGGGGCTGCCGGGGATCAACCGGCGCAATGTCGAGGTGCTGCGCGACTGGGCGCGGCGCGCGCCCACCGGCCGGCCGCGCCGGATCCATCTGCGGTTCTTCCTCAAGCCGGTGGCGCTGCTCGGCGAGGGCGCGGTGCGCGCGGTGCGCTTCGAGCGGACCGCGCCGGACGGGCGCGGCGGGGTCGCGGGCACCGGGGTGTTCGAGGACATCGAGGCGCCGCTGGTGCTGCGGTCGGTGGGCTATCGGGGGGTGCCGCTGCCGGGGCTGCCGTTCGACGAGGAGCGCGGCACGGTCCCCAACGCGGCGGGGCGGGTGCTGCGCGGCGGCGTGCCCTCGCCCGGGGAGTACGTGGCGGGGTGGATCAAGCGCGGCCCGACCGGGGTGATCGGCACCAACCGGCCGTGCGCGAAGGAGACCGTGGCCTCGCTGCTGGCCGACGCGGACGCGCTCGCCGCCCGCCCGGTGGCGCCGGATCCGCTGCGGGCGCTGCGCGAGGCGGGGGTGGAGCCGGTGGAGTGGACCGGTTGGCTGCGGATCGAGGCGGCCGAGGAGGCGCTCGGCGAGGCGCTGGGGCGTACGAAGGTGAAGATCCCGGACTGGACGGGGCTGCTGGGCGCGGCACGCGGGCAGGAGTGATCCGGGCCGGGCGAGGGCCGGCTTCCACCGGCGGTCCGCGGGTCCGTGCGATCCATGGGGTTGGCGTGGGACGGCGAGTCCGCGGGTTCCAGGGGGTTGACACACAACGGCAACACTCCTGAAATCAACAGATTGTTGAAGTCTTCTACGGTCGCCTCACCCTGATCCGCCGCCCAACCCCGCGCGAGGAGCCGCCATGACGTCCGTACGCCATCCCGTGGACGAGGTGCCGCCGCCCGGCCGGCTCGCCGCCTTCGGACTCCAGCATGTGCTGGCCATGTACGCGGGCGCGGTGGCCGTGCCGCTGATCGTCGGCGGGGCGATGAAGCTGTCCCCTGCCGACCTGGCGTATCTCATCAACGCCGATCTGTTGCTGTGCGGTATCGCCACGGTCCTCCAGTGCGTGGGGCTGTGGCGGTTCGGCGTCCGGCTGCCGATCATGCAGGGCTGCACCTTCGCGGCGGTCACCCCCATGGTGCTGATCGGCACGGAGGGCGGCGGGCTGCGCGCGATCTACGGCTCGGTGATCGTGGCCGGGGTGGCGATGATCGTGCTGGCGCCGGTCTTCGGTCGGCTGCTGCGGTTCTTCCCGCCGCTGGTGACCGGCACGGTGATACTGATCATCGGCCTTTCGCTGCTGCCGGTCGCGGGCAACTGGGCGGCGGGCGGCCAGGGCGCGCCGGACTTCGGCGCGCCGAAGAACCTGGGCCTGGCCGCCGGGGTGCTGGTCCTCGTCCTGGCCGTGCAGCGCTTCGCGCCCGGGTTCCTCAGCCGGGTGGCGGTGCTGGTCGGGATCGTGGCCGGGACGGCGGCCGCGATACCCCTGGGCTTCACCGACTTCTCCGGGGTGGGCGACGCCGACTGGGTCGGCGTCTCCACCCCGTTCCACTTCGGCACCCCGACGTTCGAGACCCCGGCCGTGGTGTCCATGCTGGTCGTCGCGCTGGTGACGATGACCGAGACCACCGGCGACTTCATCGCGGTGGGCGAGCTGACCGAGCGCCCGGTCGACGGGAAGCGGCTGGCGGACGGACTGCGCGCGGACGGCGCCGCGACCGTACTCGGCGGGGTCTTCAACACCTTCCCGTACACCGCCTTCGCGCAGAACGTCGGCCTGGTGGGGATGACCCGGGTGCGCAGCCGCTGGGTGGTCGCGGCCGCGGGCGGCCTGCTGGTGCTGCTCGGTCTTGGCCCGAAGCTGGGCGCGGTGGTGGCGGCGATCCCGGCCCCGGTGCTGGGCGGTGCGGGTCTGGTGATGTTCGGTACGGTCGCGGCGAGCGGGCTGCGCACACTGGCCGGGGTGGACTTCCGGGACAACCACAACCTGACGGTGGTGGCGGTGTCGGTCGCCGTGGGGCTGCTGCCGGTGGGCGTGCCGGGGATCTACAAGGAGTTCCCGGACTGGTTCCAGACGGTGATGGACAGCGGGATCAGCGCCGGGTGCGTCACCGCGATCGCGCTCAATCTGCTCTTCAACCACCTGCCGGGCGGGCGGACTTCAGCCCCGGTCGCCGCCGCCGCGCCCCTCCTGGAGGGCCGCGGCGGCGAGGACGCTGTCGAGCAGTCCGGGGAACAGCGCGTCTAGGTCGGCGCGGCGCAGCGCGCTCATCTTGGCGGTGCCCCGGTAGATCTGGTGGATCACACCGCATTCGCGCAGCACCCGGAAGTGGTGGGTGGTGGTGGACTTGCTGACCGGCAGGTCGAAGACCGAACAGGACAGCTCGCAGTTCTCCTCGGCGAGCGTCCGCACCACCCGCATCCGCATGGGGTCGGAGAGCGCGTGCAGCACGTCCTCGAGGCGGATCTCCTCGCGCCGTGGATGCTCCAGCGAGCGCCCGGCCGCCTGGGGCTGGGACGACGCCCGGGGCTGGGACTGGGGCGCGGTCGGCGTGGTCTGTGTCTGCACGGCTGCTCCTCATCGCCTCGTTCCGAGACCTCCAGTGTAGTTTGACGATCGCCGTACTACTTCAGCTCCGAACTACTCGAGGCCCCGGACGGGACGGCGGTGTCGCTCGCGGCGCCTACCGGACCGCGCGGTGGTACTGGTCCGGGCTGTGCACCTGGCCGCCCAGTTCGACCGCCGCATGGCGGGCGAAGTAGGGGTCCCGGAGCAGTTCGCGGCCCAGCAGTACGGCGTCCGCCTCGCCATTGGTGACGATCTTCTCGGCCTGCTCCGCCTCGGTGATCAGCCCGACGGCGGCCACCGGCAGCCCGGTCTCCCGGCGCACCCGCGCGGCGAACGGCACCTGGTAGCCCGGCTCCACCGGAATGCGCACACCGGCGGCGTTGCCACCGCTGGAGACGTCGAGGAGGTCCACACCGTGGTCCTTCAGCAGGGCGGCGAGCCGGACGGTGTCCTCCGGGGCCCAGCCGTTCTCCTCCAGCCAGTCGGTGGCCGAGATGCGGAAGAACAGCGGCAGTTCGTCCGGCCAGACCGCACGGACCGCGTCGACGACCTCCAGGGCGAAGCGGACGCGGTTCTCGAAGGAGCCGCCGTAGCCGTCGGTGCGGTGGTTGCTGTGCGGGGAGAGGAACTCATGGATGAGATAGCCGTGGGCACCGTGGATCTCGGCCACCTCGAAACCGGCCGCGAGCGCGCGCCGTGCCGCGTCCGCGAACTGTTGGGTGATCTCGCCGATCCGCGCCTCGGACAGCTCGTCCGGCACCGGATGGCCCTCGTCGAACGGGACCGGGCTCGGCCCCAGCGGCTGCCAGCCCCGCTGGTCGGCGCCGAGCGGCGCGCCGCCCCTCCAGGGGGCGTCGGTGGACGCCTTACGGCCGGCATGGGCGAGCTGGACGCCCGGGACGGTGCCCTGCCCCTTGAGGAAGCGGACGATCTTACGGAACGCCTCGACCTGGGTGTCGTTCCAGATGCCGAGGTCTCCGGGGCTGATGCGGCCCTCGGGGGACACGGCCGTCGCCTCGACCAGGATCAGCCCGGTGCCGCCGGCGGCGCGGGCACCGTAGTGGACGAAGTGCCAGTCGTGCGGGACCCCGGCGCCCTTGTCCGGGTCCGCGCTGTACTGGCACATGGGCGACATCCAGAGGCGGTTGGGGATGGTCACCGACCGCAGGGTGAAGGGGTCGAAGAGGGCACTCATGAACGTCTCCGTTTCTCCTCGTGGGGTCCGGCCGGACCGCGGCTTAGTACGGTAACCACCGTAGTACGACGATCGTCAAATTACGATGCCTCTCGTATGACGCGCAAGGCCTTCCGTGCCGCGGCCGCTTCCGGGCCGTTGTCAGTGGGTGGGTGCAGACTCTGTGATGACGGACACATCCATGCGTTCCGCCGTCCCGTCCCGCACTCCAAGGAGTGAGCCGTCATGAACGATGTCCTGCTCGCCGTCGGCACCCGCAAGGGTCTCTTCCTCGGCCGCCCCGGCGGCCGCGGGGGCTGGGATCTCACCGGCCCCCACTTCCCCATGCAGGCGGTGTACTCCGTCGGCATCGACACCCGGGGCGACCGCCCCCGGCTGCTGGCCGGTGCGGACAGCTCGCACTGGGGCCCCTCGGTCTTCCGCTCCGAGGACCTCGGGGCGAGCTGGCACGAGCCCGCCAGGCCCGCGGTGAAGTTCCCCGAGTCCACCGGCACCTCGCTGGAGCGGGTGTGGCAGCTGGAGCCCGCCGGGCCCGACGAGCCGGAGGTGGTCTACGCGGGCACCCAGCCGGGCGCGCTGTTCCGCTCCGAGGACGGCGGGGAGACCTTCGCGTTCGTCCGCAGCCTGTGGGACCACCCGCAGCGGCCGGAGTGGGGCGAGGGGTTCGGCGGGCAGGCCGTGCACACGGTCGTCACCGATCCGAGGGACCCGCGGGCGCTCATGGTCGCCGTGTCCTCCGGCGGGGTGTACCGCTCGGCGGACGGCGGGGAGAGCTGGGCGCCGTCCAACAGCGGGCTCAGAGCGGAATTCCTGCCGGATCAGTATCCCGAGTTCGGGCAGTGCGTCCACAAGATCGCCCGGGATCCGGTCGACCCCGACCGGCTCTATCTCCAGAACCACGGCGGGGTGTACCGCAGCGACGACGGCGGGGCGCACTGGGCCGAGATCAGCGAGGGCCTCCCGGCGGACTTCGGCTTCGCGGTCGCCGTCCATCCGCGCCGCAGCGGCGTCGCGTACGTCTTCCCCGCCGCCGACGGCTCGGACCGCTACCCCCCGGGCTACCGCTGCCGGGTGTTCCGCACCGAGGACGCGGGCGCCACCTGGGAGGAGCGGTGCGCCGGGCTGCCCGGCGAGCCGCACTACGGGGTGGTGCTGAGGGACGCGCTGCGCACCGATGACGCCGATCCGGCCGGGGTCTACTTCGGCAATCGCAACGGCGAGGTGTACGCGAGCGCCGACGAGGGCGAGAGCTGGCGGCAGATCGCCCACCATCTCCCCGATGTGCTGTGTGTCCGGGCCGCGGTGATCGACTGAGGGCGATCGCCGCGATCGGCTGAGAGTGATCGTGAGGTGGCACGCGGCCACCCGCTGAGCCACTAGAGTGGCGCGGTGTGGCAGCACGACCCTTGAATGAAATTGTGGAAGCGGGCTGGGCCAAGGCACTTGAGCCCGTCGAGGAACGCATCGCGGCGATGGGCGACTTCCTGCGGTCCGAGATCGCGGCAGGCCGCACCTATCTGCCCGCCGGGCCGAATGTGCTGCGCGCCTTCCAGCAGCCCTTCGACGAGGTGAAGGTGCTGATCGTGGGTCAGGACCCGTATCCCACACCCGGTCATGCGGTGGGGCTCAGCTTCTCGGTGGCGCCCGAGGTGCGGCCGCTGCCCGGCAGTCTGGAGAACATCTACCGCGAGCTGCACACCGACCTCGCTCTGCCGCGTCCGTCCAACGGCGATCTGACGCCCTGGACCCAGCAGGGCGTGCTGCTGCTCAACAAGGCGCTCACCACGGCCCCGCGCCGTCCCGCCGCCCACCGCGGCAAGGGCTGGGAGGAGGTCACCGAGCAGGCCATCCGGGCGCTGGCCGGGCGCGGCCGCCCCCTGGTGGCCATCCTGTGGGGCCGCGACGCCCGTAACGTACGACCGCTGCTGGGCAGCCTTCCGGCGGTCGAGTCCGCGCACCCCTCCCCCATGTCCGCCGACCGCGGGTTCTTCGGCTCCCGCCCCTTCAGCCGCGCCAATGAGCTGCTGGCACAACAGGGGGCGCAGCCCGTGGACTGGCGCCTTCCCTGAACCCATAGTTCCAGGTGGGCCAGGGGTAGTCTGCCCGCCATGACATCACCTACGAACACCCCTCCGGGCTGGTACGCCGACCCCCAGGGCGCACCGAACCAGCTGCGCTGGTGGGACGGTGCCCAGTGGACCGCCCATACGCACGCCGGCCAGCCCGGACAGCCCCCACCGCAGCAGGCCGCCGCGCCCAACCACAACCCCGGCAAGGTCCAGCACCAGGTGCAGCAGCAGGCACATGTGGGACCCGTGGCGGGCGGCAGCGGCACGCTGTTCACCGAACCGGTGCTGGTGGTGAACCAGAAGGCCAAGCTGATCGAGCTCACCAATGAGTACAGCGTCTTCGACCAGCACGGGCGCACCATCGGTTCGGTGGTCCAGGTCGGCCAGAGCACGCTGAAGAAGGTCGCGCGGTTCGTCACGAGCCTCGACCAGTTCATGACGCATCGGCTGGAGATCCGCGACGCCAACGGGCAGCCGCATCTGGTACTCACCCGGCCCGCGAAGTTCGTGAAGTCCAAGGTGCTGGTGACCCGTCCGGACGGACAGCCGGTCGGTGAGATCGTCCAGCAGAACGTCTTCGGCAAGATCAACTTCGGCATCCTCGTCAACGGCCAGCAGGTCGGCGCCATCAAGGCGGAGAACTGGCGGGCCTGGAACTTCGCCATCGTCGACCATACGGACAGCGAGGTCGCCCGGATCACCAAGACCTGGGAGGGCCTGGCGAAGACGATGTTCACGACGGCGGACAACTACGTCCTCCAGATCCACCGCCAGCTGCCCGATCCGCTGCTGAGCCTTGTGATCGCCACGGCCCTCACCGTGGACACGGCGCTCAAGCAGGACTCGCGCGGATTCGGCTGAGCCGGTGACCGATACGGTGCCCGACACCGCGGCGACGCATGTGCTCGGGATCGATTCGGGCGGCTCGGGCGTACGGGTGGGGGTGGCCCGCGCGAACGCCTACGGCGGCTCCGCCGCGCAGAACCCACTGACCGGGTCCCCGACGCCCATGTCGTCCACGCCGCTGGGGTGGTCCTCGCCGCCGCTGGGGTGGTCTTCGCCGCCGCTGACGTGGTCCTCGTCCACGCCCGCCGTCGTCGGCGCCCGGGGCATCGACGCGGAGGACCTGCTGGCGCGGGTGCTGCCCGCCGCCCGGGAGCTGTTGCGCGAAGCCGGGGCCCGGCGCCTCGGCGCGGTCTGCGTCGGCGCGGCGGGCATGGCCACCCTCGGCGACGATCTGCGTGCCAGGCTCCCGGACGCGCTCGCCGACGCCCTGGGCGTACGGCGACTGGCCCTGGCGGCCGACGCGGTGACCGCGTACGCCGGGGCGTTGGGCCAGCGCCCCGGCGCGGTGGTCGCCGCGGGGACGGGGCTGATCGCGCTGGGGGCGGTGCCGGAGGGGGCCGCGAAGGGCTTGGGCGTCGCGTCCGACCCGGATGACGCGTCCCGTACGGGCAATGCGCCCAGCACGGGCGGTGCGTCCAGGACGGGCAGTGCACCCGGCACGGGCGGGGTACCCAGCGCTGGCGGTACGTCCAGCACGGACGCCGCATCCGCCGCGGACGCCGCCGCCCCGGGCGGGGACACCCGCTGGGCCGCCACCGGCTGGCGGCGGGCCGACGGGTGGGGCCATCTGCTGGGCGACTGCGGCGGCGGTGCGTGGATCGGCCGGGCGGGCCTGGAGGCGGCGATGCGCGCGTACGACGGGCGCGACGGCGGCTCGAAACCGCTGCTGGCCCGTCTGGAAGCGGTCTTCGGCCCCGCGACCGGGCTGCCGGGGAAGCTGTATCCGCGCCCCGACCGCCCCGCCGTCCTGGCCTCCTTCGCCCCCGAGGTGGGCCGGTGCGCCGCCGAGGACCCGGTCGCGGAGGCGATCCTGCGGACCGCCGCCCGCCATGTCGCCGAGGCCGCGGAGGCGGTCTGCCCCCGGCTGGAGTCGAGCGAGGTGGCGCTCACCGGCGGGCTGTTCCGCATGGGCGCGCCGCTGCTGACGCCCGTGCGCGAGGAGCTGGCGGCGCGGCTGCCCGGGGTCCGGGTCACCGAGGCGGCCGGGGATCCGCTGGACGGGGCGCTGTGCGTCGCGGCGGCGCTGGCGGCGGACGAACTGCGACTGCCGCGGGACCCGGCGCTGCTCAGCGTCGTCTGAGCCCACGCTCCGTACGGAAGACGACGCGGGCACGACGCGGAACGCCCAACGCAGGACGCCCAACGCGGGACGCCCAGCACGCTACGCCCAACACAGGACGCCCGACATGGGACACCCGATACGGGCGTCCCATACAGGTGCCCACTACACGGCGACCCATATCGAACGCCATGCCCGATCATTCCGGACACATGACTGATTCTTCGACCAAGTATGGCTGCTGAGCGCACATCAACACACAACACCGGTCGACAGAGTGGGACATATGCCCCCAGTCACCCCCTCCCGAACAGCCGAGCCCATTGAGCGACTAACATGCGGCGCCATGAGCTCCCCCACAGGGCCCGCGTCCGGCCTGCCTGTACGAATGCCGCGTCCCCGCCAGTCCGGACGGCACCGCCGACCGGAGCCCGCCGCCGTACCTCTCGGCGCGCCTCCGCTGGTGCTGGCCGTCCCCGGTGCGCCGAATGACGGTGCCCGGCGCCTGGCCGAGGAGCTCCTGAGCATCGCCCGTTCCGAGATGCCCGGGCTCGACGCCCAGATCGGTTTCCTGGACGGCGACGGCGAGGAGTTCCCGCAGCTCGAGGCGGTGCTCACGCGCGCCGCCCAGGAGAACCCCGAGCGTCTGCGGCAGGCGGCCGAGGCCGCCAAGGCCCTGGCCGACGAGGCGGCGGAGGCGATCGCCGCGGCCGAGGCCGCGGGCGAGGTCGTCGACGAGGTCCCGCCCGTCCCCACGGTGCCCACGGACGGCCCGGCGGCCGTCGTGGTCCCGCTGCTCGCGGGCCCGGACAGCGGCCAGCTGCGCCGGATACGCCAGGCCGTCATGAGCAGCGGCTCGGCGGCCGAACTCACCGACGTCCTCGGCCCGCATCCGCTGCTCGCCGAGGCCCTGCACGTACGTCTGTCGGAGGCGGGCCTGGCCCGCGCCGACCGCGCCCGGCTCTTCACGGTCGCGACCGCCGCGGACGGCATCATCCTCGCCACGGTGGGCGGCGAGGAGGCGGCCCAGGCCGGTGGCATCACCGGCATGCTGCTCTCCGCGCGCCTCGCGGTGCCGGTGATGGCCGCCGCACTGGACGAGGACGGGGCCGTCCTCCGCGTCGCCGATCAGCTGCGCTCGGCCGGCTCCGCGCGGCTCGCCCTCGCGCCGTACCTCATCGGCCCGGAGGTCTCCACCGAGCTGATCTCGGCGGCGGCCGAGGAGGCGGGCTGCTCGGCGGCCGAGGCGCTGGGCGACTACCCGGCCGTGGGCAAGCTGGCGCTGGCGAAGTACGCGGCGGCGCTGGGCATCACGCTCCAGCAGGCGTCCCCGGCGATGCGCTGACGCGGCGGGCGAGGAACAACGGACGACGAGTGGGGGGCGGTGACCACAAGGTCACCGCCCCCCACTCACATCAACCGGACGAACGTCACCCGAAGACCACACAGGACGCCGCCGGAGCCGGAACCGAACCCCCACGACGCGGCACCCCGCTCGACGGATCGATGTCGAACCAGGTGACATCGCCCGAGCGCTCATTGGACGCATAGAGCCGTCGTCCCGACGGGCCGAGCGTCAGATCGCGCGGCCAGTGGCCACCGCAGGGCGTGGTGGTGACCAGCTCCATGCGGTCGCCCGGAGCGTCGAGGGCCAGCGTCGCGATGCTGTCGTGCCCGCGGTTCGCGGCCCACAGGAAGCGGCCGTCCCCGGAGACCACGACCTCGGCGGGGTAGGTCTCGACGTCCGTGCCCTCGGGCACCACACGGGTCTCACCGAGTGGCTCCAGAACGCCGGACGCCGCGTCCCAACGGCACGTGGTGATCGTCGGATCGAGCTCGTTGATGACATACGCGCGGTCGCCCCGCGGATGGAACGCCAGATGGCGCGGACCGCTCCCCGGCCGCAGCCGGACCTCACGATGCGGACGCGGCCCGGGCAGCGCGTACACCCGCACCGCGTCGATCCCCAGGTCCACGGCGAGCAACCAGCCACCCGACGGATCGGCCGCCACGGCATGAGCATGCGGCCCCTCCTGCCGCTCCGGATTCGGCCCACTGCCCTCATGCCGCAGCACGGCCACCGCCTCCCCGAGCCGGCCGTCCTCCAGCACCGGCAGCGCCGTGACACTGCCGGACCCGTAGTTGGCCGTCAGCAGCTGCCCCCCGGCAAGCGCCAGATGAGTAGGCGCCGCACCGAGCACCGGCACGGGCTCTCCGATCAACGAGGGCGGATCCTGCCCGACATCCAGAGCCGCGGCCGCCCCGTCATCGGTCTCACTCACCGCGTACAGCACCCGCCCACCGGGCGCGACCGCCAGATAGGACGGATTGACGACCGCATCCGTGGAGTTCCGGATCCGCAGCGCCCCCGTCTCATCATCCACATCGGCCACGGTGACCCCGGCACCACCCTCCGAGGTAAACGACCCGATATACGCCCGCCACCCACTCCCTGTCACACCCACCGCACTACCCTTCCGCCGACTCCGGTTCGGTATCCGCTCGGGGCCGACGCTAACAGAGCGGTCTAGACCAACACGCCGTCACACGGGCCCTCGGCGGGCACGGCGTACGCGGAGTTCCGGCGATAGGGCGAGCGAACTCTTGGCATGCTGTCCCCATGAGCACCATGCCCGCCGTGATCTTCGACCTGGACGGCACGCTAGTGGACAGCGAGCCCCTCTACTACGAGGCGGGGAGGCGGACCCTGGAGCGGTATGGGGTCGTCGGCTTCAGTTGGGAGGAGCATACGCAGTTCATCGGGATCGGGACGCGCGAGACGCTGGAGACGCTGCGCGAGCGGTACGGCATCGAGGCGCCCGTGGAGGAGCTGCTCGCCGTCAAGAACCGGCATTATCTGGAGCTGGCGGCCACGACCGAGATCTTTCCCGAGATGCGGGCCTTCGTGGAGCGGCTGAGGGATGCCGGGCATCCGCTGGTCGTGGCCTCCGGGTCGTCGCGTTCCGCGATCGAGACCGCGCTCAAGGCCACGGGGCTGGACGCGCTGCTGCCCGGCTATGTGTCCGCGGAGGACGTGGGCCGTGGCAAGCCGGAGCCGGATGTGTTTCTGGCCGCGGCGCGGCTGCTGGCCGTCGAGCCGGGGCAGTGTGTGGTGGTCGAGGACGCCGGGCCCGGGGTGGAGGCGGCGCGGCGGGCCGGGATGCGGTGTATCGCCGTGCCGTACGCGGGCGGGCCGTCTCCGGACGGGGAGCTGTTCGCCTCCGCGGGGCTGCTCTTCCGGGGCGGGCAGCCGGAGTTCGACGCCCGGCGGGCCTATGAGTGGGTCACCAGCGGTAGTTGACGCCCCCCCGACCGGTTGTGGTCGGCACCCCGGGCCGCGGCCACCATCCCTCCAGTGAGACGATGCGCGCATGCCCGGACATTCACCGGCATGTCATAGGAGAGACGGAGGGCGTATGGAAAGACGTGGGGGTAAGGCGATCCGCCGCTGGGGAACGGCGGCCATCGCCTCGGCGGCGGCCTTGGCGGTCGCCGTGCCGGCGACCAGCGCGCAGGCCACCGAGGCCGTGCGGGGGCCGTCGGGGGTCAGTGCCAAGGGCGCGTATCTGCTGGACAACGGCACCAACAAGCAGCTGTGGGCCAAGGCGGCGGACACCAAGCGGCCGATGGCGAGCACCACGAAGCTGATGACGGCGATGGTGGTGCTCGACAGCCGGGGGCTGGATCTCAACAAGAAGGTCTCCGTCAAGCAGTCGTACATCGACTACACCGCGCGCGTCGGTGGCAGCAAGGCGGACCTCCAGAAGGGGGACAAGCTCACCGTCAAGCAGCTGGTGTACGGGCTGCTGCTGCCGTCCGGCTGTGACGCGGCCATGGCGCTCGCCGACACGTTCGGCACGGGTGACACCACCGCCAAGCGCACCAAGTCGTTCATCGCGCAGATGAACAAGAAGGCGTCCGCGCTGGGGATGACCAGGACCCACTACGACACCTTCGACGGCATCTCGGAGGGGGGACAGAACTACACCACGCCGCGCGACATGGCCAAGCTGGCCAGGCACGCGCTGGGCAACGCCACCCTCAGCACGGTCGTGAAGTCCGTCGACACCATCCAGAAGGCCCCGGCCGCCAACGGCAGGACCCGGACGTACTACTGGAACAACACCAACCGGCTGCTCGGCTCGTACAGCGGCACGATCGGCATCAAGACGGGCACCGGTACCGCGCCCGGCAGGTGCCTGGTCTTCGCCGCGAAGCGTGACGGACGCACCGTCGTGGGCGTGATCCTCAACGCGCCCAAGCGCTACCCGGACGCGAAGAAGATGCTCGACTGGGCCTTCCGGGCCAACACCCAGGTGACGTGGCGGCAGCTGCCCAAGGGCACGCCCCAGGACTGAACCACACATGGGCGGTGCCCCGGCCGGAATCTGAAATCCGGCCGGGGCACCGGGCCCTGCGGGCAGCGGCTGTCAGCCGCACTTACGCCCGGTGTTGATGCACTTCACGGCCTTCTTCATCAGCGAGTCGGACATCACGTTGATGAAGTCGCCGTGATCGGTCACCGGCTTGTGGAGCTGCTCGGGGAAGCTGTCGACCGCGAAGAGCGAGCCGGGTGCGACCTTGTAGGTGATCCGCTGGATCAGCTGCGGGATGGCTTTGAACCCCTTGGCGCACGCGCCGTTGGCGTCCGCGAACGCCACATGGGTGCGGTGGTTCGCGCTGTCGGCGTTCTTGCCGTCCCAGCAGCTCTGGAACTTGAACGTACGGACCACCTTGCTGCCCTTCGGGCAGAGCGGGTACTTGTCCTTCAGCTGCCGGTTCTCGAAGCCGGTGCAGCTCCAGGAGGCGTTGGCGTTGGCCGTGCCGTTGGTGAAGGCCTTGGCGTCGCCGGTGATGATGCGCAGGAACTTGGGCATCGCCACGACCTTGGACACCGCGCTGCCACGGAAGGTGATCGACGCGGTGGCCGGCCGCAGGATCTTCCCGATGTTGCCCTCGGTGCCGCCGCCGGGCGCGTCGGCGTCGACCTCCTTCGTCCCGTCCTGTTGCCGCAGGACCGGCCAGTAGTGGGTGGAGCGGTCGCCGTTGGTGCAGGTGGTCCCGGCGGCGGCGAGGCTGTCGTTGGTGGAGAAGGCGTCGGTGTCGCGGTTGCCGACGTAGTCGTGCATGTGGTGGGCGCCGTTGGACACACCGGGGGCGACGATCACGTTGTCCGAGTTGAAGTGCTTGTTCTCATTGCGTCCGCAGCGCGATGAGAAGGTGCCGCGGGAGGCGTTGCCCCGTGTGCGGGGGTTCTTGACGTTCGGCTTCACCTTGCGGATGTCCACGAAGTCCGCCCGCACCGGGCCCGACTGCGCCTGGCCGCCCGCGGCCGGAGCGGCGGGGGCGGCCGTTCCCGCGGCGGGGGTGGCGCCCGCCGAAGCCGCGGCAGGTGCGGCGGCGGGGTTGGGCGCCTCCTGCACGGTGCAGGACGCCATCGTGTCCAGGCCGGACGGGCGGCTCGCCACCCGGTCGATCTCGTTCCCGATGCGGTTCAGCGCGCCACGCCGCTGGGCGGTCAGCGGCTCCAGCACCCGGGTGCGCACCCAGTCCCGGTCGGCGCCTGGACCGCGCGCGGCCAACTGCTTGTAGGCGTCGGCCACCTGGCTGTCCATCGTCGCCAGTTCCTTGTCCACGGTGGGCCGCGCCTGCTGCGGCACACTCGCCAGCCGGGTCGCGGCATCCGGGCACTTGACGGTCATGGCCATCCGCGCCGACGTCTGCTGCCCGGCCGACTGGCGGGCGGCGGAAGCATCGTTGTCGGTCATCAGGAGAGCCCCGCCGCCCACGGCCAGTGCGGTCACTCCGACCACGGTCAGCCCGATGACCCTGGATCGCTTGTGTCTCTTCTTGTTCCTCATCCTTCGCCCCTCATCGGCAGTCTTCATACGCCGGGGACGCCTTGCCCTCGGCCACGTCGGAGCGCGCTCCCCCACCCGTCCCGGAGTGGAGGGCACAGCCCGACGCCGATGGATACGGACGGCGGGGCGATCGTTCTCAACGGTGGTCGCAACATCTCGTAAATAGCCGGAGGAGTCGGTGCAGGGATGTATCTCCCCAGTGGCTTCACCACATGTCCACCGACTGGCGGGACGGAGCCGATCAGTCGCGGTTAAAGTGTGTGCTTCGCTCTACCAGCCCTGTTGTCCCTCCTACGCGCCCGCGGAGCCCCCCACATGTCCAGCGCGACCTCGTCCACCGGGCGTCATCGCAAAGCCAAGCCCATGAGTCTCGCGGTCCGCCGCGCGTTCATCATCGCCGCCGTCCCGGTCACCGGTGCGTTGCTGTCCGCTCCGTCCGCGCTCGCCGCCGACAAGAGCACCAAGACCACCACGACGGCCCAGTCCGCGGCCGCCGACGGGCTGGACCCCGCCGAGCAGCGGATCGCGGAAAACCTCAACACCCGCGCGCAGAACCCGAGCCTCGGCGACACCTTCAGCGGCATCGTGCTGGACTCCGCGTCCGACAAGGTCATCTGGGGGCATGACGCCGACACCGCGCTGATGCCCGCGTCCAACGCCAAACTGGCCACCGCCACGGCGGCGTTGACCGTGCTCGGCCCCGAGCACCGGTTCACCACCAAGGTGGTCTACGGCGACGGCACACTCACCCTCATCGGCGGCGGCGACCGCATGCTGACCACCGCCGATCTCACCGAGCTCGCCAAGACGGCCGCCGCCGGGGTGAAGCTCGGGGGTCTGGACTCGGTGAAGGTCCGCGTCGACGACAGCCTCTTCCCCGAGCCGACCCTCGCCACCGGCTGGAACGACTCCTACTACGACGACCAGGTGTCGCCGGTGCGCTCCCTGGTGGTGGACGGCAAGCTGTCCGCGGACACCTCCATCGACGCGGGGAAGGTCTTCGCCCAGCAACTCGCCGACCAGGGCGTCACCGTCGACGGCGAGGTCACGCGCGGCACGGCCTCGGCCACGGACGTCCCGGTGGGGCAGCACCTGTCCCCCACGCTGTCCGAGACGATCAAGAAGATGCTCAAGAAGAGCGACAACGACATCGCCGAGACGGTGCTGCGCATGACCGCGCTCGGCGCCGGCCGGCCCGCCACCTACGAGGACGGCACGGCCGTGGTGCGGGACGTCCTCAGCCGCCACTACGGGGTCTCGATGGCCAACTTCGAGATCCACGACGGCAGCGGGCTCTCCCGCGCGGACCGCATCCCGGCGCGGACCGTGGCGGACATCCTCGACCTGCTCACCGATCCGCGCTACAGCGGGCTGCTGCGCTCCATCGACGAGGGCCTGCCGGTGGCGGGCGAGGCGGGCAGCACCCTGGGCCCCGAGTGGGGCCGCTTCGACACCGCGGACTCCCAGTGCGCCGTCGGCCGGGTAAAGGCCAAGACGGGCACGCTGACCGGCGCCATCGCGCTCAGCGGTCTGACGAAGGCGGAGGACGGCCGGTGGAAGGTCTTCTCCTTCATCGAGAACCAGTCCTCCGCCGACCCGGCCGCCACCAAGGACACCCTCGACGGCCTGGCCGCCACGGTCAACGGCTGCTGGGCGTAGCCGCACAACCCGAGTCCCCGGCCGCGTGGGTCATCCGGCGGTGGCCCGCATGGCCGGGGACTCCGGGTGGAACTGCTCGACGCGGTCGCGCCTGGTGTACATGTCCCAGTAGTGCTCGGCGGGGTCGTCCGGGTCGGCGACCGGGAAGTTCGCGAGCGCTTCGGCCTCTTCGGCCGCGGCCGGCTCCGCCATCTCGCTGCGCTCGATCAGAGCCCCGCGACAGCCGGGCCGGTTCCCGGTCGTCCTCCGTGTCACGCCCGCAGGTAGGCGAGGACCGCCAGCACCCTGCGATGGGTCTCCTCCGCCGGCGGAAGGTCCAGCTTGGTGAGGATGCTGCCGATGTGCTTGCCCACGGCCGCCTCGGACACCACCAGCGCACGGGCGATGGCACCGTTCGACTTGCCCTCCGCGATCAGCCCCAGCACCTCCCGCTCCCGCGCGGTGAGCCGCTCCAGCGGATCGCGGCGTCGGCGCAGCAGCTGCCGCACCACCTCGGGGTCGACCACGGTGCCACCGTCCGCGACCTCGCACAGGGCGGCCACGAAGTCCGCCACCTGGCCGACCCGGTCCTTCAGCAGGTAGCCGACGCCCGTGCCGTCACCGGAGTCCAGCAGTTCCGAGGCGTACGTCCGCTGTACGTACTGGCTGAGGACCAGGACGGGCAGCGTGGGCCGCTGCTCGCGCAGCCGCACCGCCGCGTGCAGCCCCTCGTCCTGGAACCCCGGGGGCATCCGCACATCCGTCAGGACGATGTCGGGAGCGTGCTCCTCGACCGCGGCGAACAGTGCGGGAGCGTCGCCGACGGCCGCGACGACGTCGTGCCCGCAGCGGCCGAGCAGCCCGATGAGCCCCTCCCGCAGCAGCACACTGTCCTCGGCCAGTACTACGCGGAGCGGTCGGTCCGTACGCAAGGGATCTCCACACGCAACAGGGTCGGTCCGCCCGGCGGGCTGGACAGGGAGATTCTGCCATCCAGCGCCGAAACCCGGTCCGCGAGTCCGGTCAGGCCGGTTCCGGCGCGGGCGTCCGCACCGCCCCGGCCGTTGTCGCGCACCTGGAGGAACAGCCGTCCGTCCCGGTGTCCTCCGCTCACCTCCGCGCGGCTCGCCCCGCTGTGCCGGGCGGCGTTGGTGAGGGCCTCGCGGACGACGAAGTACGCGGCGGCCTCGACCGCTTGGGGCAGCCGTCCGGACAGGGCCAGATCCACGTCCACGGGGATCGCGGAGCGGTCCGCGGCGTCGGCGACGGCCGCGGGGAGGCCGTGGTCCGACAGCACCTTGGGGTGGATGCCGCGGATGAGTTCGCGCAGCTCCGCGAGCACCTCGTCCGCCTCCTCCTGGGCCCGCGCGAGCTGATCGGCGACCGGCCCAAGAGGTGCGTCCAGGCGGGCCAGGCCGAGCGTCATCGTCAGTCCCACCAGCCGCTGTTGGGCCCCGTCGTGCAGATCGCGCTCGATGCGCCGCCGTTCCGCCTCGAAGGCGTCCACCAGCCGGAGGCGGGAACGGGTCAACTCGACGACACTCGTGCCCAGTTCGGCCTCGCGCGGAGCGATCAGCAGACGCGTCAGTCCGGCCCGGGCGCCCGCCACCACCCCCAGGGCATAGGCGCCCAGCATCAGGAGCACCACACCGAGGACGGCGATGCCGAAGGCCACCGGCCAGGTGGTGACCGTCCACTGCTTGAGCACCTTCGCCTCCTGGCCGCCGCCGACCGTGGCCATCAGCAGCGGCGTCGTAACCATGGACAGCGGGCAGAGCAGGGCAACGGCGACGACGAGCGCGTCGACCGGCCACAGCAACACCGCGAAGAGCAGGGCGTGGCCCAGCTCCCGCCACGTCGCCTGCTCCCTCATGCGCGTGGTCAGCCAGGCCCAGAGGCCATGGGCGAGGGGCGCCCGGTGCGGATCGACGGCGGGATCCGCGTCGATCAGGCGCATCCGGTGGCGCTCCACCCAGGCCACCGGGATTCCGGCGAGGGCCGCGAGGACGAGCAGCGGGATCCCCACCAGCACGACGGTGAGAACGGCTCCGGCCGCCGCCGTGGCCGCGATCAGCACGAGCGCGGCGCCACCGGTCACGGCTCCGGTGAGCAGGTATCCGGCGGAGCGCCACGGCCACGACGACAGCAGGAAGCCCGGTCCGGACATGGCGTGCCACACGTTCCGCGAGTGCATGGAGGTCACCGTAGAAGGCCCCGGGCCGCAGGTGCCATCGGTCCAGGGAGTCCTTCGAGGGTATGCCTGGCCCTACCTCAGGTCTCGCCCCTGCCGTACTGCGGCGCCATGTCCCCGCGCGGTTTCGTGAGGTCACCGAGAAAGCGACACCGCGGAGTGGGGACAGATGGACAACGACGTGATCCAGTTGCGTTCCGTCAGCAGACGCTACGGTTCAGGGGATGGCGCGGTGACGGCGCTCGACGATGTCTCGCTGTCGTTCCCCAGGGGAACCTTCACCGCCGTCATGGGCCCCTCGGGATCCGGCAAGTCCACGCTGTTGCAGTGCGCCGCGGGGCTGGACCGTCCCACATCGGGGTCGGTCACCGTGGCCGGGACCGAGCTGACGAGGCTGAGCGAGACCGGGCTGACCCTGCTGCGCCGCCAACGCGTCGGGTTCGTGTTCCAGGCGTTCAACCTGCTGCCGTCCCTGACCGCGGAGCAGAACGTGACGCTGCCCCTGCGCCTCGCCGGCCGCCGCCCCGCCAAGGCCCGGGTGCGTGAGGTGCTCCAGCAGGTCGGGCTCGGCGGACGGGCGCGGCACCGGCCGGCGGAGCTGTCCGGTGGCCAGCAGCAGCGCGTCGCCCTGGCCCGCGCCCTGATCACCCGGCCCGATGTGCTCTTCGGCGACGAACCGACCGGCGCCCTCGACTCGCGGACCGGCCGTGAGGTGCTGACGTTGCTGCGTGGCATGGTCGACGGCGAGGGCCGGACGATCGTCATGGTCACGCACGACCCGGTGGCCGCCTCCCGCGCCGACCATGTGCTCTTCCTCGTCGACGGGCGGGTGAGCGGCGAGTTGGCCGGGGCCGGTGCCGACACCATCGCCGCGCACATGGCCACGTTGGAGGCCGTGCCGTGCTGAGCGTCGTCCTGCGCACCCTGCGCACGCGCTGGGCCACCTTCGCCGGCAGCTTCGTCGCCCTCGCGCTGGGCGTCGCGCTGACCGCGGTGATGGGCCTGGCGCTCGCCTCGTCCCTGGACGCGCCCGACCGCGGACCGGAGCGGTTCGCCGCCGCGCCGGTCGTGGTCAGGGGAGCCGACACCCTGCGGGTGGCCACCTCGGCCGGTGTCCAGGTCCGGAAACTCGCACATCCGCGCGCCGTGCCCGCCGGGACCGTCGCGAAGCTGCGGCGGCTCGGCGCCGTCGTCATGGACCGGTCGTTCGCCGTACGGGCGCGGGGCGGACCGGACGACCTGGTGGGGCACCCCTGGTCAACCGCCGCCTTCGCCCCGTACCGGATCGACGCGGGACGCCCGCCCCGCGCGGCCGACGAGGTCGTGGTCAGCGGGGACTGGGCGAGGCCGGGGAAACGCGTACGGACCGACCGCGGCACCGTGCGGGTCGTCGGAACCGTCGCGGCGCGCGGCTTCGAGAACGCCGTCTTCTCCACCGACGCGCGCGCCGCCCGGCTGTCACCGATCAGCGTCCAACTCGTCGTGGACGCCGACCCGGCGGCCGTACGCGAGGCGGTGCGCGGCAGCGACGGCGTCCGGGTCCTCACCGGGCAAGGGCGCCGCCAGGCCGACCCCGACCCGGACCGGGACCGCGAGGCCCTCGCGGCGATGAACGCGATGTTCGGCACGGCCGGGGGTGTCGCCGCCTTCGTGTCGGTGTTCGTGGTGGCCTCCACCTTCGCGTTCGCGGTCGCCCAGCGGCGCCGGGAGTTCGGGCTGCTGCGGGTGGCGGGGGCGACCCCGGGCCAGATCCGCCGGATGGTCTTCGCCGAAGCGCTCGTGGTGGGTGTGCTCGCCTCGGCCACCGGCTGTCTGCTCGGCGCGTACGGCGCGCCACGGCTGGCCCGCCGGGTGGCCGACGGTGGCCTCGCGCCGCGCGGGTTCACCATCGGCGACCACATCTGGCCGTACCAGCTGGCGTTCTGGACGGGGCTGTGCGTCGCGCTGTGCGGCGCCGCGGCCGCGTCCTGGCGGGCAGGCCGCACCGGCCCCGCCCAGGCGCTGCGCGAGGCGTCCGCGGACACCACGACGGGCGGGACGATGACCTGGGGCCGCTGGCTGTCCGGCCTGGCCCTGCTGGTGACCGCCGTCGTGACACTGTGCCTGAGCCTGCTCACGGACCCCGGCGACCTGCTGCACCGGAAGACCTATGTGAGCCGGCCGATGCTCCTGATCACCGCGGTCGCGCTGCTCGCGCCGGTGGCGGTGCGCCCGCTGACCCGGCTGATCGCCTGGCTCCCGGCCCGGCTGCCCGGTGCCGGCGGCATGCTGGTGCGGGAGAACGCCGCCGCCGGTGTGCGCCGTACGGCCGCGATCGCGGCGCCCGTACTGGTCACGGTCGCCCTCGCCGGTTCGCTCCTGGGCGCCACCGCGACGCTGAACCGGGCGCGGGCCACCGAGACCCGTCAGCGGACGGCCGCCGACTTCGTCATCACCCCGGCCGGGGGTACGGGCTTCGATACGGCGACGCTGCGCAGGCTGCGCGAGGTGCCCGGCGTCGAGGTGTCCGCGACTTCGTCGAGCGCCGTCTACGTCCTGGAGGACGGCGGGTCGCTCCTCGAGTCCGAGGCCCGCGCCGCCGACCCCGGCCCGCTCGCCGCCACGTCCCGGTTGCCGGTCGAGGCCGGGAAGGCGAGCGATCTCGAGGACGACTCGATCATCGTCAATGGCGAGTGGCAACGCCACACCGTGGGCGAGCGGGTGCGGGTGTGGCTCGGCGACGGCACGGAGAGATCGCTGCGGATCGCCGCGGTGATGGCCACCGGCACCGGCGGCAACGGCGTCTACGTCACCCCGCGCAACGCCCCGGGCGCGACCGTGGACCGGGTCGACATCGCCCTCGCGCGCGGCGCCGACGCGGACGCCGCGGCCACCGGGCTGCGTGCGGCGGTGCGCACCACCGGCGGCCACCTCTTCACCAAGGACCAGTGGGTGAAGGCGAGTCACCCCGGGACGAACCGCACGACCTGGCTCGGCTTTCTGCTGGTCCTCGGCATCGCCCTCCTCTACACGGGCATCTCGGTGGCCAACACCATGGTGATGGCGACCTCCGACCGCGTCCGCGAACTGGCCGTGCTGCGCCTGGCCGGAGCCACCACCTGGCAGGTGCTGCGGCTGGTGGGCGCCGAGGCGCTGACGGTGGTCGCGGTCGGCGCGGCCCTGGGCCTGCTGGTCACCGGGCTCAACCTGGCGGGCATGTGGAGTGCCCTGGCCCTGCTGTCGGTGCGGACCACGATCGACGTCCCCTGGACGCCCATCGGCGCGGCCGTGGCCGCGTGCGCGGTACTCGCCGTGGTGTCGTCGGTCGCCCCCGCCGCGTTCGCCCTGCGCCACCGGGCGGTGACACTGGCGGGCCTGCGGGAGTGACCACCTCGGCCACGTCACCCCACGTCAGCCCAGGAAGCTCAGCCGCACCTGACGGTCGGGGTTGTCCCGGTTGGTGTCGACCAGGCACACCGACTGCCAGGTGCCCAAGGCCAGCCTGCCGCCGATGACCGGAATGGTGGCGTGCGGGGGTACGAAGGCGGGGAGGACGTGGTCGCGGCCGTGGCCGGGGCTGCCGTGGCGGTGGCGCCAGCGGTCGTCGGCGGGGAGGAGGTCGCGGAGGGCGGCGAGCAGATCGGTGTCGCTGCCGGCGCCCGTCTCCAGGATGGCGATCCCGGCCGTGGCGTGCGGGACGAAGACGTTGAGCAGGCCATCGCCGCCGTCCGCCACCTCGCGCAGATACGCCTCGCAGTCGGCGGTGAGGTCGGCGACGGTCTCGGTGGATCCGGTGGTGACGCTGATGGTGTGGGTACGGAATGTGCTCATGGAACCATCCTGATACGCCGTCGCGTAAAACTCCCGCAACAAAGGTCCGAGGGGCAAGACACCGTTGACCGGTTCCGGACGTCCTCGCTAGCTTCGAGGGCATGTCTACGTCAGCCCTGCTCACCACGCGCGGTCATATCGACCTGCTGCGGGTGGCGTCCGCCGCGTGTCCCGGCCTCCGCTGACCTTTTCTCCCTCCCCCCTTCTCGCCTCCCCCTCGCCTCGGACCCGTTCCGCCGTACCGTGCTGATCGTCGTGTCGTACGGCGTACGGGGGCGTCGAGGCGTACCCCTTTGTGGAGCCCCCATGTCCCCGGTTCTCGAACCGGTCGTGCCGCTCTCCGCGCGCCGCCGCACCGTGCCGCGATGGCTGCGCCGTACGACCGGACCCCTTCTGCTGCTGGTGCTCTGGCAGGTGTCCAGCGCCACCGGTGTGCTGCCCTCCGACACCCTGGCCTCCCCCGGCACCATCGCCGGTACCGCCTCCGACCTGCTCAAGGACGGCACCCTCCCGCACGCCATGCTGGTGTCCGTACAGCGGGTGCTGATCGGGCTGGTGCTCGGCGGTGTCATCGGCATCTCGCTCGCGCTGGTCTCCGGGCTCTCCCGGCTCGGCGAGGACCTCGTCGACGCGACCGTGCAGATGCTGCGCAGCATCCCCTGGGTCGGCATGATCCCGCTGTTCATCATCTGGATGGGCATCGGCGAGGCCCCGAAGATCGCGCTCATCGCGCTGGGCGTCACCTTCCATCTCTATCTGAACGTCTACGCGGGCATCCGCGGCGTGGACGCCCAGCTCATCGAGGCCGGGAACTCGCTCGGGCTCGGCCGCTGGGGGCTGATCCGCCATGTGGTGCTGCCCGGGGCGCTCCCCGGCGCGATGACCGGGCTGCGCTACTCCCTCGCCACCGCCTGGCTGGCGCTGGTCTTCGGCGAGACCATCAACGCCGATGACGGGATCGGCTTTCTGCTCAACCGCGCACGGGAGTTCTTCCAGACCGATGTGATCGTGGTCTGCCTGATCGTCTACGCCGCCCTCGGCCTGCTCGCCGATTTCATCGTCCGCACTCTGGAGAGGCTGCTGCTGCAATGGCGACCGAACTTCACCGGCAAGTGAACTCCCCGGCGAAGGATTTGGGGAAGGGGGACGGGAGCGGCGATGCCGCGGTGCGGGTGCGCTCGCTGACCCGCTCGTTCGACGGCCGCGCGGTCATCGACAACCTCGAACTGGACATACCGGCGGGCGAGTTCGTGGCGCTGCTCGGCCGCAGCGGCTGCGGCAAGTCCACACTGCTGCGGGTGCTCGCCGGGCTGGACCGGGAGATCGAGGGCGAGGTGCTGGTGCCGCGCCGCAAGGCCGTCGCCTTCCAGGCACCCCGGCTGATGCCCTGGAAGCGGGTGTGGCGCAATGTGCTGCTCGGGCTGGACGGCCGCCCCGGGCGGGCCGTGGCCGAGCGGGCGCTGAAGGAGGTCGGTCTCGGCCATCGCGTCGACGCCTGGCCCAAGACACTCTCCGGCGGTGAGGCCCAGCGCGCCTCGCTCGCCCGTGCGCTGGTGCGCGAGCCCGATCTGCTGCTGCTGGACGAGCCGTTCGGCGCGCTGGACGCGCTCACCCGGATCACCGCCCAGCAGCTGGTGGCCGAGCTGTGGCAGCGGCGCGGCTGCGCGGTGCTGCTGGTCACGCATGACGTGGAGGAGGCGCTGCTGCTCGCCGACCGCGTCCTGGTGATGGACGGGGGCGTCATCGCGCATCAGATCCGGGTGGACCGGGACCGGCCGCGCGACATCGCCGATCCGCTCCTCGCTGAGCTGCGCACCGAGCTGCTGGACCGGCTGGGTGTGAAGGCGCCCGAACCGGCCGCCGTCCACAAGGTCGCCTGAAGCCGCCCGGTTCCTCCCGAACCGCCCGGTTCCTCCCGAACCGCCAGGTCCATCCCGAACCATCAAGTCCAGCCCCGAATCCCTCCAGAACTTCCCGTACTTCCCGTACTTCCCGGATCTCCCGAACGGACCCCGCTGACATGAGACGGCGTATCGTCCCCGCCCTGTCCCTCCCCCTCGCCCTGCTGCTGTCCGCCTGCGTCAGCTCGCACGCGCAGAACAACTCCGGCTCCTCCGGCAACACCGACGGCAAGGGCGATGTGACCCTCAACGTGGGTGACCAGAAGGGCAATGACGAGGCGGTGCTGCGCGCCGCCGGGCAGCTCAAGAACCTCCCGTACAAGATCAAGTGGTCGACGTTCACCTCCGGCCCGCCGATCCTGGAGGCCGTGAGCGCCAAGGCCGTGGACATCGGCGGGGTCGGCAACACCCCGCCGGTCTTCGCCGCGGCCGCCAAGTCCCACATCAAGGTCGTGGCCGCCAAGCACGGCACGTCCGACGGGGAGGCGATCCTGGTCAAGAAAGGGTCGCCGGTGAAGAGGACGGCCGACCTCAAGGGCAAGTCGGTGGCGGTCGCGCAGGGCAGCTCGGCCCATTACCAACTGGTCGCCTCGCTCGCCAAGGCCGGGCTCTCGATCAAGGACGTCAAGGTCAGCTTCCTCCAGCCCGCCGACGCGCTGGCCGCCTTCAGCCGCGGCAAGGTGGACGCCTGGGCCGTCTGGGACCCGTACACCTCCCAGGCGCTGCGCCAGTCCGACGCGCGGGTCCTCACCACGGGCCGGGGCGTGGTCAACGGCCTCAACTTCCAGGTGGCCAACCCCTCCTCCCTCGAGGACGAGAAGAAGGTCAAGGCCGTCAAGGACTATCTCGGGCGGCTGCGCCGGGCCCAGGACTGGGTGTACAAGCACCCCGAGGAGTGGGCCAAGGTGTGGGGCAAGGAGACCGGGCTGCCGTACCAGGTGGCGCTGGACTCGGTGAAGCGGACCAACGGCACCCGGGTGAACGTCGCCGTCGACAAGCCCGCCATCGCCTCCGAGCAGGAGATCGCGGACACCTTCGCGAAGCTGAAGCTCACCCCGCGCCGCTTCTCGTTCGCCGACTATGTCGACACCCGTTTCAACGGCGGTCTCCCGCCCTCCACCTCCGCACCGCGCACCTACGGAAAGGGATCCTGAGGACGCCCCTTTTCGGGAGCGCCGCATCGGGTAAGCGCGTGGAAACCGCCAACCGCGCGATACATACCCGATGAAAAGAGGTGAGCGTCATGCACACCGCCACGGCCCAGCGGACGGCCGCCTCGCCGTCCGCGGTGCGGGAGACTCTGGAATGCCGCCCCGAAGCGGCCGCGCACGCACGACATCTCACCAGCACCCTTCTGGAAGGACTGCGTCCGGCGCCCGGTCAGGGCGCCGCCGACGCGGTGATGCTGGTCGTCTCGGAGCTGGTCACCAATGCCGTACGGCACTCGGGCGGCCGGTTCTGCTCACTGCGCGTGTCGGCCGACCCTGATGCCATCACCATCGCCGTCGGCGATGCCAGCCGTGTACCGCCGCGCCGGCGCGCTCCGGATGTCCGCGGCGAGACCGGTGGTTTCGGCTGGCAGATGATCAGCGGCATGGCCACGGCCACGACCGTCAGCGAGGAGCCGGGGGGCAAGACCGTGACCGCGGTCATCGCCCGACGAGGACGGATGTCGGGACGTGCCACAGCCTCCGCGACACCGGGTTGACCCGCTCCGTGCCCTCGCGTGACGTCACCGCCCCCTGTCCCGTCCCGTTCTAGCCCGTCCCCGCCCGCGCACGATCCACCGCCACAGCGATCCCGTCGAGGACGCGTTCCAGCCCGAAGACGAAGTCATGGTCGGTCGCCGGGTCGTCGTACGCCCCCTCGGGCGCCGACTCGAACAGGCCCGACGAGAACAACAGCGCCACCTGCGGAAATCGGTCCGGGGTGATGAGCCGCGCCAGGGTCCTGCCGTAGGCCCGCTCGGTCTCCTCCTGGCTCAGGCCCGTTTCGCTCCTGCCCTGCGCGTGTTCCTGGGACAGCAGGGAGGCGTGGCGCACATAGCCGCTGAGCAGGGTCAGACTGCCGACCTTCGCGGCCCAGTCCAGCTCCGTGCCGCTCAGCGCGCTCAGGCCCGCCTCCATCCAGGCGATCTCATGAGGCCCCATCGGCGGCCCCGCGATGGGGAGGCGGGGGAGCCAGGGCCGGTCGTGGTGGACCAGCCGCTGGGCGACGGTCCACTGCCGTAGCCCCTCACGCCACCGGTCCGGCGCGGTCTCGACCTCGGGCGGAGAGCCGAGCGCCAGGTCCCGCATGAGGACGAGGAGCTCGTCCTTGGATCCCACATGGCGGTAGAGGGACATCGGGGAGACGCCCAGCTCCTTCGCGATCTTCGGCAGGGTCGCGCCCGTCAGCCCGTCGCGGTCCGCCAGTTCCACCCCCGTCCGTACCACGCGCTCGGTGTCGAGCGCGGCGGGCCGGCCGAGGCCCGAGGCCGGGACCGGGAGCCGCCACAGGCGGGCCAGCTCGGCGGGCGCCTCCTCCTGCTCGGCCGACATCGCGCTTCTCCTTCTCGTGCCTCGATTGCTCACCGGGTACATCATGGCCTACCGCCACTTAGTATCTACCATATAGATTATTGCTTATACTAAGCCCGGGCGGCGAGGGCTCGCCCATGCCCCTTGCCCGCTGGGCCCTCATGTCAGGACGGAGAGAGATCCAGGTGACAGCCACAACGCAGTCCCACGCCCCGGGCCCCGCACGGGGCCCTGTCCGCCGGACCGAACGGGCCCTGGCCCCCGATCTGGCGCGGGGCTCCATGCTGCTGTTCATCGCGCTCGCGAACGCCGCGGTGGCCGCCTTCGGCAACCAGCCGGGCGCCGAGGCGTCGCCACACGGCTGGGAGCGCCCGTTCAACCTCTTCATGTTCGTCTTCGTGCACGCCCGCGCCTATCCGATGTTCGCCGTGATGTTCGGCTACGGGCTGGTGCAGCTCACCCGCAGACAGGACGCGGAGGGGTCCGGGCCCGGCGCGGCCCGCTCGGTGCTGCTGAAGCGCAACGCGTGGCTCGTCGCCTTCGGCCTCGTCCATGCCGCGTTGCTCAACTTCGGTGATTTCCTCGGGGCTTACGGCATCGTCGGCATCGTCTTCACCCTGCTGCTCCTGCGCCGCGGCGAACGTGTGCAGCGCGTCGTGCTGTGGCTGTGGGGGTGCACGGCGGTGTACGCCGCCGCCCTGGCGGCCGTGGCCGGGTACCGCGCCACCCACAGCGGCCCGGGATCCGCCGCCGTACCGACGGACGATGTCGATTCCCTCTCGGCCCCCGACTACCTCACCTCCGTGACCGACCGGCTCCGCGAGTGGCCGATCCACACGCTGACCGTGCTGGGGTTCATCGTGATCGTCTGGCTGGGCGCGTGGGCCGCGCGGCGCGGCATCCTGGAGGACCCGGCCCGCCACCGGCGGCTGCTGGTCCGCACCGCCGTGGTCGCACTCGGCGCGGCCTTCGCGGGCGGGGTGCCGATCGGCCTGGTCAGCGGCGGATTCGTCCATGTCGACGACGCCACAGCGGACGCGTTCCTGAGCCTGTACGAAGTGAGCGGCCAGTTCGGCGGCCCGGGATATGTGGCGCTCTTCGGGCTCCTCGCCCTGCGCCTGTCGAAGACCCGCTCCGCCTCGCGGCGGAAGCTTCCCGTGGAGGCGCTGGCGGCTCTCGGCCAGCGGTCACTGAGCGGCTATCTGTTCCAGTCCCTCGCGTGGGTGGTGCTGCTCTCGCCGTTCGCCCTCGCGCTCGGGGAGCGGACCGGCAGCCCGACGCTCGCCGCGTTTCTGAGCGCCGTCCTGGTGTGGCTCGCCACGGTGGCCGGGGCCCATTTCCTCCAGCGCCGGTCGCTTCCGGGGCCCGCAGAAAAGCTGCTGCGGAGGCTTACGTACGGCCCCCGATAGCCGGGCGCCACGCGCACCGCACACGCGGCGACGCCGAAGGCCGGCCGCCTCAGGGACGACCGGCCTCCGGTGTTCAACCGCCGATGTTCGAACCGCCTGCGTTCACCTGCCCGCGTTCAGCCGCCGATGTTCACATCGATGCAGGCGTAGAAGGCGTTGGCGGTGTCCGCGATGTTCCAGACCGCGAGCACCTTCTGCTTGCCCTTCAGGCTCCCGAAGTCCACCTGGTGAGTGACGGTCTCGCCCGGCTGCGCCCCGCCGTCGTTGACCTCCGCGACCTTCTGGCCGCCGACGAAGTACTGCCAGGTGTTGGTGGCGTGACGCGCGGTCAGTTTCCAGGTGAAGTCGGCCTTGGACGGGATGGGCGTGACCGCCCAGCCCTTGCCGTCGTCGTCGAGTTCGGAGAACTTCGCATTGCCACCGCTGCAACTCGTCAGTCCCTTGGGGCCTTCGACGCTCTGCGGCTCGTACTTGATGTCGCCGCAGGAGACGGTCCCGGCCGCACACTGGGCCTGGCGACTCGGCGGGGTGGAGATGTAGCCGTGCGCGCTCGCCTCGCTCGCGGGGAGGCTCAGAGCGATCATGGGGGCTATCCCCGCGCCGACGACAACCGCCAACTTTCGCTTCATGTTCATGCCAACTCCTTCACGGCGAGGCCCCACGCCAGACGGGAAGTCCTTGCCGAAGGTGAGGATGTGGGGGGATGTGGGGGGTGGCTGCACGGAGCGCTGCACGGGCCGCAAGGGGCGGCCGTGAATGAGCGCCGCACTAGGTCTAGACCATACCCGCTGTCCGTTCACGGTCAAGACATCGGACGGAAGTGGTCTGGTCCACTGTCATCCCCTCACATGTCACCGCCCCGGCCCGGGGATCGGGGCCGGGGCGCGCACCAGCCGGTACGGCGGGTGGTCAGGAGGAGAGGGCCGTCAGCCGTCGCCGGTCATGGGGCGAGGAACGGCGGTCCAGCCGCTCCTCCAGGCGATCCCGGGCCGCCTCACACCGGCCCGCGGACACCAGCGCGTGCAGCAGGGCCTCCTCCACGATCTCGCGCTGCGCGGCGCTGCCGCCCACACCGGGGAGCCGTGGCAGGAGGCGCTCCAATCCACGCGCCGCGTCGGTCCAGCGCTCTTCCAGGATGTCCTCGAACGCCGCGCACAGCGGCGCGATGACACTTCGCTGCACCTCATCGGCGCGCAGGGCGTGAACCCGCAGCCGTCGCAGCCCCGGCAGGTCGTCCGCGGCGGTGAGGGCGATGGCGGCGTGCAGCGCGACGAACGCGGTGGCCGGACGCTCCAGGACGTCCGCGGGCGCCGTGTCCAGGACGTCGCCGATCGGGAGCGGGCCCTGCCACGCACCCGCCAGCCGGGCGCGCCACAACAGGGAGCCGGAGTCGACCAGGGCGCGGACCCCGTACACCTTCCCGGGCGACAGCTGCTCCGCCCACCGGCGGCGCACCGCCGCCGTGTCCTCGAGGGCGAGTTCGTGCAGGGCGGCGTGCCAGGAGAAGTGGGCGCGGTGTGCTCCGCCGCGGCCCTGGTGGGCCAGCCATCGCTGAAGTCGCTCACGGCCCGTCCGGTGGTCGCCGGACTCGTAGTGCACATGGGCGAGGGCGTGCATGGCGTGGCCGGAGGCGGGTTCGGCGGCCAGGGCCCGCTCGGCCAGGGCTCCGGCCTCGTCGTAACGCCCCTGCTCCTGGCGCATGAAGGCGAGCAGGGAGGTGTGGAACCAGCCTTCCCCGTGCGCCGGGGCGGTGCGCTCGACCACGCGGAGCGCGGTGGTGCCGTCGAGATCGCGCAGACCGGAGAAGGCGATGGTGGGCACGGCGACGGCGAGCGCCAGCGCGTCGCCCGGGTACTCCTCCAGGTGGCGCAGGAGGGCGGCGTCGCCGTCCGCGGGTGGGTGCAGGACGCGGCGGGAGACGACGTCCACGAAGGAGCGTTCGAAAGTGTCGGCCCGCTCGCGCACCGCGCGCCGGGCGTCGGCCAGGGCGCGCGGGACGTCCACGTCGGCCCCGCACTCATGGCCGATGAGCGCGAGCGCGGCGTGGCCGAGGGCGAAGCCGGGGTCGAGCGCCACGGAGCGGCGGAGCGCCTGCGCGGCCCCGGTACGGACCTTCAGCAGCCGGTCCACGCCGAGGCGGTAGGCGGTGGCGGCGGCAGCGTGGGTGCTGAGGGGCATACCCGAGGTGTCCGTGGGCCGACGTGTCCGGCGCCGGGCCGGGCCGCCGGTGGCGGGGAGCGCGGGTGCCGTCCAGGGGTCGAGGACGGCCTCGGCGATGGTGGCGGCCTGTGCCCGGATCTCCGGGATGGCGGTGGTTTCCCACAACTCGCCACGGCGGGGCGCGCCGAGGGTCCACACCGGGCGTGTGGTGCCGCCGTCGGCGCCACGCAGCCGTCCGTGGTCGGTGGCGACGCCCATGCTGAGCGGGCCGGGCATCGCGGCGCCCTGGTCGAGCAGGCTCCGCCACAGCGGATCGGCCGTGTCGGAGAGCCGCAGGCCCGGACCCGTACAGTCCACCACCCAGCCCACCGGCAGCGTGCGCGGGCCGTCGGCCGTGGTGAGGGACACGGTCAGGGAGCCGTCGGGGCGTGCCGAGGCGGAGTCGAGCCGCCCCTGGTACGTCCGCATCCGCCGGGTGCGGCGCATGCGCCCGACCGCCTCGGCGGTGGCCGGGGGCATGCGGTGGCGGTGGGTGTTCCACAACGAGCCGTCCCGCTCCACGAACTCGGCTCGCTCCGCGGTGGACATCGATGCCCAGATCTCGGCCGTGACCGGGCGCAGTCCGTCCACCGCGGGCCGCCAGTCGCCGTGGGTACGCATGACGCGGCCGATGTGCTGACGTACCGCGGCCCGCAGCGCCGCCAGGGAGAGACCGTGCAGGGGCGTCGCACACGTGGCGGCGGGCAGCGGGTCCACCGCATGCGCCTGCGGCAGCCGTCCGCCACGGGACACGCCGTGCACCGTGCGGCCGGGGCGGTCGAGCGTCATGGCGAGGTCCACCGCGGTCAGCCCGGTGCCGACGAGGAGCACATCCTCCTTCCGCCCGTCCTGGAGGGCGGCGTCCAGTGCGCCCGGCGCCCAGGGGTCGGCGATGAAGCGGTCACTGCCACGCAGTTCCTCGGGGGCCCAGGCGGAGGTGGCGCGGGACGGCCCGGTGGCCAGCACCACGCGGTGCGCCTCGACGGTACGGCCGTCGGCGAGCTCCAGCCGGGCCCGCGGGTCCCCGCCGGGGAGAGTGGTCCAGTGGCAGCCGGTGGCCCGGGTGCGCAGTCGGCGGACGGTGACCACGCCCTGCGCCGCCATGATGGCCCGGCCCAGGGTGTCGGCGAGGTAGGCGCCGTAGCGGTAGCGCTCCGCGAAGTCGCCGCTCCGCACGCCCGGTTCGCCGTGGTGGCACAGCCACCGCACGAAGTGTCCGGGATCGTCGGGGTAGCAGCTCATCCTGCCCGCCACCACATTGAGGCGGTGGCGCCGGTCGAGGGTGGAGTAGGCGATGCCACGGCCGGCCTCCGGGGCCGGGTCGATCAGCAGGAGTTCGAACGGGACACGGCGGCGTGCCGCGGTCTCGCAGAGCTGGATCGCCACCAGCGCGCCGGCGGCCCCCGCCCCCACGACGGCGACGGTCCTCGTACACGGCCCTGATGTGCTACACGGCTCTGGCGATGCCATGTGATACCTCCTGCTTCCCCGGAACCGGCGGCGGAGCAGGAAAGGATCAATGCCCCGCTCACGCAACCGGTACCGTAGCCCTCTAAGTGCACCAATTCAATGAACTTGGTGAACTCATGGCGGAACAACGCGGCGACCTTGACCGCCACCAGGGTGGATGCCCAAGCCGGTGGTATGGGGCCCGACCCCATGAAACGGACGTGCGTGATAACTTGCCCTGGTGCGGATCACAGCCAAGTCGGACTATGCCGTCCGGGCGATGGCCGAACTGGCGGCCGCGGAGGGCTCACCCCTGACCGCCGAACAGGTGGCGACCCGGCAGGACATCCCCCTGCGTTTCCTCTTCGGCATCCTGCGCGAGCTGCGCCTGGCCCATCTGGTGCGCAGTGTGCGGGGCCCGGAAGGCGGATATCTGCTGGCGCGCCCGGCGAAGGAGATCACCCTCGCCGACGCGATCCGCGCCATCGACGGCCCGCTGGCCAACGTACGGGACGTGGGCCTCAGCGGTCTGGAGTACCCGGGAGCGGCGGCGGTGCTGCCGGATGTGTGGCGCGCGGTGCGGGCGAGTCTGCGGCAGGTGCTGGAGAAGACCACCTTCGCGGATCTGGCCGCCGGGGAGCTGCCCCCGCTGGTCCAGGAGCGGGCGCGCGAATACCTCGACGACGTACGCCACTACGACACGTGACGGGCCGGGGCCGATGGCGTCGACGCCCCACCAATTCCCCACTCTCGGGCCCGAGTTGGGCGTTCGCACGGGCGGGGAAGAAATCGCTCGCGGAGCGGGCGGCGCACTGCTAGCTTGCGGCCGTGGATCTCTTCTCACGCTCGTGGACGGCATTGCGCACGGCGGTCGCCGAGCTCCCGGACGAGGACTTCGCACGGCCCTCCGGCTGTGCCGGCTGGCTCGTCCGGGACCTGGTGTGCCACCTGGTCATCGACGCCCAGGACGTCCTGATCACCCTGGCGACCCCCACCGACGCGGAACCCACGCGCGACGCGGTGACCTACTGGGAAGTGGCCGACACGCCACCGACCGGCGACGACCCGCTCGACGCGCTGATCGTCCGGCTGGCCGCCGCGTACGAGGAGCCGTGGCTGCTGAAGTTCCACCTCGACGACGTGGGCTCCGCCGCCGGGCGCGCGGCCGGGCTCGCCGACCCGGCCCTCCGGGTCGGCACCCGCGATGTGGTGCTCACCGCGGGCGACTACCTCTCCGCGTACGTCATGGAGTGGACCCTGCACCATCTCGACCTGATCGCCCACCTCCCGGGCGCGGCGGACCCTCCCGCCGAGAGTCTCGCCGGGGCGCGCGGGATGCTGGAGAGGATCGCCGGGGCGGCGTTCCCCGCGTCGTGGTCCGACAAGGACACGCTGCTGGTCGGCACCGGGCGACGGGCCCCGACCGCAGAGGAGCGGGCCGACCTGGGCGACCTGGCCGCGAAGCTCCCGCTCGTCCTCGGATAGCCGCCTCCCCGGACGGCGCGGGGGCGCGGAGCCGGGTTCAGTGTGCGTCCCGGGCCGCCGGGTTGCCCTGGTGGGTGAAGGCGGCCCAGAAGTGGATGTGGTCGAGGTCGGTGCGGGTGGCCTCGCCGCGGAGTTCACCGCGGAGGGTGGGCGGGGGCTCGCGGCGCGGGTCGAGCATCCAGAGCTGGGCCGCGCGCAGGGCGTCCACCGGGGCGAGGCCGTGTGTGGTGACGAAGTCGTGGAAGACGGCCATCATCAGGGCCGTCGGGGCGTCGTTCACGGCCCAGCGCGAACCGATGACATCGGCCGCGCCACGGGCGACCAGGGCGGTGGACAGGGTCAGGGCCTCGTCGTGGTCGCGGGTGCTCAGGTCCGTCTCGCAGGCGCTGAGCACCACCAACGGGCCTGCGGCGCGCGGCTGTTCGGTGGCGGCGCCGTCCAGGATGCGGGCCACGGTCAGGCGTCCGGCGTCCTCGGGCCCGGTGGGCGGGGCGGCGAGCCAGAGTGCCGAGCGCGTGGGGTCCGGACCGGCCAGGGCATGGCAGCAGATGTGCAGAACGGCCACCGGTGAGCCGCCACCGGGCAAGGCGGCCAGGATGTCCTCGGGTGTCCCCGGCGCGTCGCTGAGGTCGGCCGTGGGGAACTCGCCGTAGCGGAGGCCGTCCGGGTAGCAGGCCGTGTGCAGCGCCTCCGCCTCGATCTCGGCCCATACGAGGCTGAGTTCGGGGTCGGCGACCAGGACCTGCCCGGCGGTGGTGGGCAGCCGGTCCCGGGGCGCGGCCCGCAGGAACTCGGCGCCGGAGGGGGCGTAGCTGAGCACTGCCTCCTCGCAGGCGTACCGGTACTCGCGCCCGCCGGTCCCGTACGGGGTGCGGGCCGCGTGCCAGGCGACCGCGCCGAGTGGCCCGCACGGCACCAGCACGATCCTGGGCGGCTGGTGGAGCGGGCCCACGGCGGCCAGGACGGGGCCCATCGCGGCGGGCCAGGCCCAGTCGCACAGTTCGCGCAACGCCGCTTCCCAGCTCCCGTCCCACTCCGTCCGACGGCCCGGATCGGCCGTGGCGCCGGCTGCCCCGGTACGCCGGGCGGTGACGTCGAGGTAGCGCTCCAGCGGCGGGCTGCCGGGGGTCAGCAATGGCAGCTTCAGGACTTCGGGCTGCGCGCTGTCGGGGCGGAGGACCAGGGCGAAGCCGGGCATGCCGGGGCGCTGCCCGGGGACGAGATGGACGAGCGCGTCGGCGCCGGAGGCGGTGAGACCGGCCTTCAGGGCCGGCAGGTCCGGGGGGCCGAGCAGTTTCCATGCCTCCGTACCGGTGCCCGCGCCCAGCGCGTCGAGTGCCCTGGCTCGCAGGGTGCTCGGAACCTGCTGACCGGCGGCCTGGCCCGGCGGCGCGGCCGTGGCGTCGGACCGGGGCACGTCCGTGGCGACCTCGGCGCGCCACTGCCGGGCCAGATCCGGGTGTCCCCGGGCCTCGAGGAGTTCGGGAATGCCACGGGACGCGGCGGCGGCCCGCAGCACCAGGGCCCGGCCCAGCTCCAGCGCGTTCACCGCATCGTCCGGGCGGCCGCACACGGTGGTCCAGTAGGCCAGCCACAGCGCCTGTGCCGACCCGAAGCGGGCCACGGACAGACCGTGCTCGGAGCCGAGTTGGAGCAGGACGTCGGCGGACACCCTGACCAGCGCCTCCCTTCGGGCGGCCAGGGCGGCCTCGCGGTCCGCGGCGGCGCGCGGACCGCCGCGGTCGCGGCGCAGCCAGTGGGCCTCGGACAGCTGCGTCAGGGCATCCGCGGTGTGCGGCGGGCCATCGCCCCGGGCGATCAGCTCACGAACCCGGGACAGCTCGGTGATGCACAGGTCGAGCAGATCCGGGTCGTCGAGGTGGCGGGCCGTGTGCAGCAGGGCCCGGCCGAGCTGGTACCGCGACCGGAGTTCCTGGTGGGGGGAGGGCTGCGGGCCCTCGAGGATCCGGTGGACCTCGGCGATGGCCTCGTCGGCGGCTTCCCGGCTGGGCTCGATCATGATCAGCTGGATCAGCGCGGCGGCGCGTACGGCCGGGAAGTACGGTGCGAGCATGGGGGCGATGCCCCGCGGGTCGGTCTCCACCACCTCCCTCAGATACCAGGCCGCGGCGCGGCGTTCCTCCGGATCCTGGGTACGGGCGGCGTGTTCCTGATGGACCTCGGCCAGGACGCCGGCGAGGGCGAAGCGGTTCTCCTGGTCGGGCGGCAGTATCGCGTACAGACCGGTCAACTCCTCGACCAGGCGCGGCAGCACGGTGGGGTCCCCACCGCGGCGGACCAGAGCCAGCTCGTGATGGGCGGCGAACACCGCCGAGGTGAGCGTGGACATGGACGGCGGTGAGCCCTCGTCCTCGTGGACGACGCGCAACTCCCTGGCCATGGTCAGCGCGGCGTCGGCGGTCTGGAGGCCGCCTCCGAGCAGCGCCGCCTCATGGAGCCGCCCGGCCAGGCCGGCGGCCAGGGAACGGCGGGCGGTCGCGGTCCTCTCGCCGTCCCCGGACAAGGTGTCGATCATCTCCCGGAGCCGGGCTGCGCTGGTCTCCAGGTGCGCCAGATCGCCGCTCTGGGAGACCCGTACGGCATCGACCAGAGTGGCCAGCCGCTTCTCCAGACCGACGTACCCCGGGCCGCTGGGACGGTCGCCGGGATCCGGCCCCGGCTCCGCCATGGCCTCGTCCACCTCGTCGAAGTCCATCGTGCCGGGCACCAGGAGGTTGGCCCACACCAGCAGGGCGGCGTGCAGCCTGGCGACGCGGGCCCGTTGGGGCGTGTGCGCCGGCAGCTCCCGCAGGGCGCGCCGGGCGACGTCCGCGCCGCGCCGGACCTCCTGGGCCAGCGCCCGCGGGTCGCCCCCGCCCGAGCCGAGCCCGGTCAGCAGCTCGCGCAGCGGGGCGAGGCCCGGCCGGTCCAGACCCAGGGCCGCCACTTCCGCGTCGGCCTTCTCGGGGGAGTTCGTGGGGTGGTCCACGGCCCGGTACAGCCACACCACGAGCTCGGTGAACCGCGGTATGTCGTCCGTGGCCCAGCGCAGTACGCCCTGGACAGCGGCGGCCAGTGGGTCCTCGGCACGCTCCCCGGGGGCCATCCCATCGGGCGACTCCGCGGCGACCGCCGCACTCCCCCCGGGCGGGGCGGCGGGGCCGGAGGAGGACGAGGACCGCGCCGGCTCGATCTCCGACGCGAGGAACCCGAGGATCCCGCGCAGGTCCGGATCCTCCGGGCCGGCGGTGAGGCGCTTCAGAACCTCCCTGGCCTCCGCCAGGTCCTCCCGCGAGGGTGCGGTCGGCGGCCGCGGACCCGAGGCCCGGAACGAACCCGAGGCCCGGAGCGGCGGCTTCCGGCGGGGGCCATGGCGCCACGCGCGCATGGCCCGTGCGCAGTGCTCCGGGACGAGCAGCTGGAGCAGCGCGCTCCGGGCCTTCACCGCGAACGGGTCGGTGAGCGGTCTGGTGCGGTCGGCCCAGCGCAGATGGCGCAGGGCATGCTCCCGTTCGAGCCGGGCGTCCTCGGACGTGTCGTCCGTCCCACGGCCGACGAACCGCATGCACACCATGACGCCCAGCAAGGGCACGAAGCGGTCGCGGAGCGGATCGTCCGCGGGCAACAGCCGCTCGATGGCGGCAAGATGCTCGATCGTCCGGGACAGCGCGACGGGCCGCGCCGGGTCGTCCGCCGCGCGCCGCAACACGTCCTGGGCCTGGCGGGCCGCTACGGTGGCCCACACGCGCAGCGCCCGCGCCTCGTCCTCGCCGTCGTCGCGGCGCCGCTCCTCGTCCACCCCGCACTCCCCCGATGTCCGGATACGTCCCCTGTCGACCAGCGTCCCACAGAGAGGAGAGGACGGTCCCCGCTCGAGCGGCCGCGGGGGCGTCCTCACGCCTCCGGCAGCACCCCCGGCCGGAACTTCTCCACGCCGACCACGCGGTGGACATGGTGCGGCTCGATGTAGACCGCCACCCGCACCTCGCCGGGGGCCAGCCAGGGGAACGTCTCCGTGCCCAGGTACTTCCGCGCGAGACGGTCCATCACCCGTACGGCCGGATCGCCCTCGACGAAGCGGACGGCGCTGCCCCGGATCTCCACCCGGTGATACGGGTCCTCGGTGTCCATGCAGCACAGCGACACGCGGGGATCACGCCGGAGGTTCTCCTCCTTGACCCGGCCCGCCGAGGTGTTGATCACCACAAGGCCGTCCTCCAGATCGGCCCACATCGGCGTCAGCTGCGGCGAACCGTCCGGGTTCAACGTGGCCACCTGCCAGAACCGGGGTTCCCGGAGCCAGGTGCGGGTGATGTCGTCCAGCGTGGCAGCCATGCGGTCTCGCTCCTCTTTCGTAGGCCAAACCGTCAACGCCTACCCTGACCACCGGGGTTCCGAACACCCGGGGTCGGGGAACCGCTGCCGCACACCACCGGCACTCCGTATGCTCACAGCATGATCGATGTGCCGCTCTCCGCGCTGGAAGTCGCCATGGTCCAAGCTGGTACGCGAGCCGTGGACACGCTGCGTGACACCACCGCGTTCGCCCAGCGTCTCGACGCCCTCGGCTACCGCCGACTCTGGTACGCCGAGCACCACCACTCCCCCGCCATCGGCGCCTTCCCGCCCGTGGTCCTGACCGCCCACGCGGCCGCGTCGACCTCGGCCATCCGGCTGGGTTCCGGAGGTGTACTGGCCCCCAACCACGCCCCCATCATGCTGGCGGAGCAGTTCGGCACCCTCGCCGCGCTGCACCCCGACCGGATCGACCTGGGCATCGGCCGCGGTCCCGGCACCTTCGACGAGGCCACGGCCCGGGCGCTGCGGCGTGGCGCCGGTGCGACGACGGACGACGAGTACCGGGACGATGTGGCGGCGACGCTGCGGTTCCTGGTCGAGGAGGTCGCGCTCGGCACGCTCCCGGAGCCGTGGCTGCTGGCCTCCAGCGAGGCCGGTGCGGCGCTCGCCGCGCGGCTCGGCCTGCCCATGGCCTTCGCCCATCACATCCGCCCCGACAACACCCTCGCCGCGCTCGACCACTACCGTGCCCACTTCTCCCCCTCCCCGTGGTGCGAGAGCCCCCGTGTGCTGGTGTGCGTGGAAACCGTGTGCGCCGAGACCGAGGACGAGGCCAGGTGGTTCGCGGGCCCGATGAACGTCGTCAAGGCCGGACTCCTCAAGGGCCACAGCGAGACCCCGTTCCCCTCGCCCGAAGAGGCGTCGGCGCACCCCTTCACCGCGGAGGAGCGGGCGGGGGTCGCGGCGTTCGGGGCCCATCAGGCGTACGGCACGCCCGAGACGGTCCTGCGGCGGCTGGCGGAGGTGGCGAAGGCGACCGGCGCGGAGGAGCTGATGCTGGTCACACCGGTCTACTCGCTGGCGGCACGCCTGCGCAGTTACGAACTCGTCAAACAGCACGCCGCCACGCCGTAGGCGACGAGGCCACCGCGCTGATCGGACAAGCTCACGGCAGGCGTCCCGGGCCGCTCATGGCCCGGGGCGCCGGTGTCTCACAAGAATCACACAAAGCCGCCTCCTACGGTTCCCGGCGACGAAGACGCACAACTCGTAGGAGGTTGCGCCATGTTCGGCAGTCGCCGTCCACGTGTCCTCGCCGCCCTGGGTGCGGCCCTGGCCATCGCGATGTTGGCCTCGTGCAACAACAGAATGGGGAACACGGCCGAAGGTGCCACCTCTGACACCGACGCCTCGCGTTCCGGCACGAAGCCCAACATCGTGTACGTCCTCACCGACGACCTGGCATGGAATCTCGTGAAGTACATGCCGCACGTACAGGAGATGCAGAAGAAGGGGATGACCTTCAGTAACTTCTTCGCCACCGACTCGCTGTGCTGCCCGTCGCGTACGTCCATACTCACCGGTCAATTCCCGCACAACACCGGTGTCTTCACCAACAGCGGCGACGACGGCGGCTACCGCGCCTTTCTGAAGAACGGCAACGAAAAGAAGACCTTCGGGCCCGCGATGCAACGCGCCGGCTATCGCACCGGGTTCATGGGCAAGTACCTCAACGGATACCAGCCGGGCGACAAGAACGGCACCGACAAGCCCTATGTGCCCGCCGGCTGGGACGAGTGGGACGTCGCCGGGGAGGGCTACAATGAGTACAACTACGAGCTGAACGAGAACGGCAAGGTCGTGCCCTATGGAAAGGCCCCCCAGGACTATCTGACGGACGTCCTGGCGAAGAAGGCCACCTCGTTCATCGGCTCCTCGGCGGAAGAGAAGAAGCCGTTCATGCTGGAGGTGGCCACGTTCGCACCGCACGGCCCCTACACACCCGCGCCGCGCGACAAGGGCAAGTTCCCGGGGCTCAAGGCTCCGCAGACCGATGCCTATGACAAGGCGACCCTTAACGCGCCGGAATGGCAGCGCTCATTGTCACCGCTGACGTCGAAGGAACAGAAGGGGATCGACCGGAATTTCGCCAAGCGAGCGCGCTCGGTCCAGGCGGTCGACGACATGATCGGGCAGCTGGAGAAGACGCTCGAGGACAAGGGCCTGGCGGACAACACCTATATCGTGTTCGGGTCGGACAACGGCTTCCACATGGGTGAACACCGGCTCCGCACCGGAAAGCAGACCGCCTACGACACCGATATCAACGTGCCGCTGATGGTCACCGGACCCGATGTTCCGGCGGGTAAGAAGGTGTCCCAGCTCGCCGAGAACGTCGACCTCAACCCGACCTTCCTGGACCTCGCGGGCGTGGACCCGCCGTCGACCGTGGACGGGCGCAGCCTGGGCGACCTGATGCACGGCCGGACCGAGGACGAGTGGCGTGATGCCGTCCTGGTCGAGCACCATCGCGCGGCGTCCAAGAAGGGCGATCCCGACGCAGCGCCCAAGAACGCGGGCGACCCGCCGACCTACGCGGCGATGCGCACCGATGACTCCCTCTATGTCGAATACACCGATGGAGAGCGGGAGTTCTACGATCTTGACTCCGACCCCGAGCAGCTGAACAACCGGGCGGCGTCCCTCTCGGCCGAGCAACGGGCCGCCCTGCATCGCACCCTCACCGCGCTTCAGCGGTGCAAGGGCGCGGAAAGCTGCCAGGACGCGTCCCGGACCGACAGCTAGCGGCATCCCCCGGCCGCGCCCCCGGCGTGGCGGGCCCTCAACGGCCCGCCACGCCGGGGCAGATGAACTCCACCCGGACCTCGTCGGCCAGCTTCAACGCGCCCAGGAACGCGGTGTACGGCTTGATGCCCCAGGTGGACTGGGTGAAGGACGCCGAGCCACGCAGCGTGCCGTCCGGATCGGCGCTCCCGTGCACCGTCACCGGGTGGGTCCGGCCCTTGATGGTGAGGTCACCCGTGATCTCGAAGGACTGGGGCGTACCGGTGATGTGGGTGGAGCGGAAGGTGATCGTGGGGTGCTCCGCGGTGTGCAGTTGCCCCTTGCCCTCCAGCGTCCGTTTGATGTCGGCCCGGTCGCCCTCGGTGAGTGGCTTCAGCCCGCCGGTCCCCTCCCGTACGTCCAACGAGTCCGTCTCGACCGTCACGCTCACCGACGACCGCTCAGGCGCGTCGGCCACCATCGCCACGTCCCCGGACCAGCGGGTGGCCTCGAGCGTCAGATCGTGCCCCGCCCTCCGGCCGAGCCCGGTACGGCTGGTCCTGATCAGCAGCCGGGCGTCCGGCGGGCCTATCCGATACGTGCCGTCGCTCAGTGTCATAGCACTCACCTCAGGGTGCGAGAGCCGGGATGATACCGCCCGCGAGCACCGCTTCCCGCTGCCGGGGCGAGAGGCGGTGGCGGACGGTGTATTCCTCGTCCCGGGTCGCGTTGCGGACGCGGAGGGCCGGTTCGCCGCCCGGGGCGAGGGCCTCGTGCAGACCGGACACATGCAGCCGGTCGTCGGGGCCGATGCGGTCGTAGTCGGCGGGATCCTCGAATTCGAGCGGCAGCACACCGAAGTTGACCAGGTTCTGCCAGTGGATGCGGGCGTAGGACTTGGCGATGACGGCCCGCAGGCCGAGGTAGCGCGGGGCGATGGCGGCGTGTTCGCGGGACGAGCCCTGGCCGTAGTTCGCACCGGCGACGATGAGATGCCCGGTGTCCTCCCGGACCGCCTCGGCGCGCCGCGGATAGTCGGGGTCCAGCCGGACGAGGGTGAATTCCGCCAGCTTGGGGATGTTGGAGCGGTAGGGCAGGGCGGCCGCCCCGGCCGGGGAGATCTCGTCGGTCGAGACATCGTCACCGGCCTTGAGGAGCACCGGGCCGTGCATGCTGTCCGGCAGCGGATCCAGCTCCGGCAGCGCGGAGATGTTGGGGCCGCGTACCAGCCGGACGCTTGCCGCCTCCGCCGGTGGCAGCGGTGGTTCCAGCATGGCGTCGTTGTTCGAGGGCGGGTCGGGGGCGTCCGGCGTGGGAGGGGCCGCCACCGAGACGCGGTCGGCCCAGTCGCGCGGATCCGCGATGGCGCCGGTCAGCGCGGAGGCCGTGGCGGTCTCCGGTGAACACAGCCACACCGCGTCGTCCGCGGTGCCGGAGCGACCGGGGAAGTTGCGCGGGAAGGTGCGCAGGGAGTTGCTTCCCGAGGCCGGGGCCTGCCCCATGCCGATGCAGCCCAGACAGCCCGACTGGTGGATGCGGGCACCGGCGGCGATCAGGTCGAACGTCGCGCCGCAGCGCGTCAGGTCCTGGAGGATCTCGCGGGATGTCGGGTTGATGTCGAGGCTCACCCCGGCCGGGACCTGGCGCCCGGCCACCATGGCGGCCGGGACGGCGAAGTCGCGGAATCCGGGGTTGGCGGAGGAGCCGATGACGGCCTGGGCGATGGGCTCCCCGGCGGCTTCCCTGACCGGTACGACGTTTCCCGGGGAGGTGGGCCGTGCGATGAGCGGCTCCAGTGACGACAGGTCGATCTCCTCGTCGAGGTCGTAGGACGCGTCCTCCGCCGCGGTGATCTCGATGAAGTCATCGCCGCGCCCCACCCCGTCGAGGAAGCCGCGCACCGCCCCGTCCGAGGGGAAGACGGTGGTGGTGGCGCCGAGTTCCGCCCCCATGTTGGCGATGACATGGCGGTCCATCGCGGTGAGGGAGGCCAGCCCGGGGCCGTGGTACTCCAGGACACGATGGGCGCCTCCCTGCACCCCGTGCCGGCGCAGCAGCTCCAGGATCACGTCCTTGGCGCTGACCCACGGGGGCAGCTCCCCGGTCAGCCGGATGCCCCAGACCTTCGGCATGGTGAGGTGGAGCGGCCGTCCGGCCATGGCGAGCGCCACTTCCAGGCCGCCGGTGCCGATCGCCAGCATGCCCAGGGAACCGGCGGCGCAGGTGTGCGAGTCGGAACCGGCCAGGGTTTTGCCGGAGGCGCCGAAGTGGTGCATATGGGTCGGGTGGGAGACGCCGTTGCCGGGTTTGGAGAACCACAGGCCGAAGCGGCGGGCGGCCGAGCGCAGGAAGAGGTGGTCCTCGGCATTGCGCTCGTCGGCCTGGAGGATGTTGTGGTCGACGTACTGGACGCTGGTCTCGGTGCGGACCCGGTCCAGGTCCAGCGCTTCCAGCTCCTGCATCACCAGCGTGCCGGTGGCGTCCTGCGTCAGCGTCTGGTCCACCCGCAGCGCGATCTCCTCCCCCGGATCCATCCGGCCGGACAACAGATGATCACCGATGAGCCGCTGGGTCACGGTGCCGTGCGCACGGGCACGGGGCAGATCCATTGAGCCACCGCCTTTCCGGGCGGAGCGTCCGGACCCTCCGGGCGCCCCCATCGGGTACCCGGTCCACGCCGCGTCATCTTTTTTCCTGGCTCTTGACGAAAATCGACGGGCGTCCGCATGCTGTGCTCATGCCAACCAGCTCCGAGAACAGGTCGCCCATCCACAGACGCACATTGTTGGCCGGAGTCGCGGGTTCCCTGGGCGTGGCGGCGGGACTGCCCGGCGCCGCCCAGGCATCACCCCCGGAGGCCGCCGCGCTGCGGCGCTACCCGTCGAACTGGCCCGAACTCACCCCCTACGGCCTCGCGGACACCCGCCCGGACCTGTGGCCGCGCAAGGACAACTCCTTCCTCCTCCCGCTCGAACCGCGCCCCCGCGACCAGGAGCGGGGCGTGGTCTGGATGCGGGACACCTACGTCAACTGCTTCGTCGTGGCCGGCCGTCCGGTCTACGTGGCCACGGGCACCACCCGCGTGCCGGGGCTCACCGCCGCCGGCCCGTGGAACGACGGCATCTTCGTGTGGGTGGCCCCGTCCCTGCGGGGCCCCTGGAGGCTGGTCGACACGACCGGCATCCGGCCCGGCGCCGAGCGGGGCAAGGTGTGGTCGCCCGAGTTCACCGGCGAGAACCGGCCCGGACGCACCGTCGTCGCCCCGTGGCAGGAGTACTGGTACGACGAGCGGTTCGGCAAGCGTGGCCAGGTCTGGGCCCCGGAGCTGCACTACTTCCGCGGCACCTGGTACATCGTCGCGTGCATGGGCGACCACTCGCGGAAGGTCGGCTCGTTCCTGCTGGTGAGCGAGGGCGGCATCGAGGGCCCGTACCGGCTCATCGAGGGCAATCACGACAAGCCCTTCGGCGACCCGTTCATCGGGGGGCCGGATTTCATCGAGCCCGGCGCGTACCACCACATCGACGGCAGCCTCTTCACCGAGGGCGACGACGCGTGGCTCGTGCTGCACAACAACCTGTACGCGAGGTTCCGGGACGACATGGAGGACATCGTCCCGACGACCGGCCTCCCGGCGTTCCGGCAGCGGCCCTACTCCCCCGAGCCGTATCTCGAGGGTGCGTATGTGTTCAAGCACGGGGGCGCGTACTACCTCCTCCAGGCCGCGTGGAACCGGACGTCGGCCAATCCCGACGGCACCACCCGCTACGCCTACGACCCACCCGGTCCGGGCCGGGTCCAGTACCACTACGACGCCGTCATCGCCGTGTCGGACCGCTTCGAGGGGCCGTACTCCAAGCGGTGGACCGCGGGTGTCGGCGCCGGCCACAACAACGTCTTCGTGGACCACGGCGGCCGCCTGTGGGCCACGTTCTTCCGCAATCCGAACTTCGGCTACTGGTCCGATCCGTCGCGCATCGCCGACGCCGCCGTGCCCGGTGTCGTACGGCTGGAGTGGACCGGCCCGGAGGGCCGTCGGCTGTACGTCCAACGCCGCCGGCGGTGACCGGCGGGCCCGTAGCCCGGGTGGAGGGGCGGGGCGACGGGGCGGGCGGTCAGGGGGTGGCGGCCGGGCCGTCCAGTTCGACGATGATCCGGATGCTGCCCGGGCGGGACCAGCTGGAGCTGCACATCACCGCACGGCCGGAGACCGCGTCCCGGCTCAGGCTCTCCACCAGCCACACCGGCCGGTTGTGGGCCGTCTCCAGCCCCTCCGCCACCCGCCGGTCCGGCAGCACACTACTCACCCGGCACCAGGAGCGCACCGGGGTCACCCCGCACATCTGCCGCAGGATGGAGTCCAGCGACTCCACGGCGTGCACGGCCGCGTCCAGCTCCGGCAGCATGTCGACCGGGATCCACTCCTGGGACCAGCCGCTGAGCAGGCCGTCGATGTACGACTGCCGGATCAGCAGGTGGACCGCGCTGCCCTCCTCGCGCTCCAGCCGCTCGGCGATGGCGCCGGTGGCCGGGACGGTGGTCACGTCGCGCACCACGGTGCGCGGCACCCCGCCCGCCTCGCGGATGGTCTGGTGCATCGAGGGGACCCGGCTCTGGGAGAGCACATAGTCCAGCGGACGGTTGACGAAGGTGCCCGCGCCCCGGACCCGGCGGACCAGATGGCGGCCTTCCAGCTCCTGGAGGGCGGAGCGGGCGGCCGCCCGGCTGACGCCGAAGCGGGCGGCGATCTCGTGCTCGCCGGCGACGCGGACGTCAGTCGGTTGGTCTGCTATCTCGGCGGCGAGCACCTCGGCAATCTCTGTGTAGCGGCTTCGACTGGACACCCGGCCACTCTGGTCCTCGCGAGTTGTCCCGACAAGTCAGCGAATCGAACCATTCCGCTGCCAGTGGGTGAACGCTGGGAACAGTTGTCGTGTCCTCCGCCGAGCCGCCTGCGGCGGGCTGTTCCCCTCCCCGCCCCTTCCCAGCGCCTGACGACCTGCGGCTCCGCCGCGTGGGGGGCTCCGCCCCAGACCCCGAGTCCAGGGACGGGGCCCCTGCCATGCGGCGGAGCGCCTGGTCAGGCATACACCTTGCGCGCCCAGACGGCCAGCCCCTCGATGAGCAGCACCAGCCCCAGCACCATCAGCACGATGGTGGTGACCACCGGGAACTGGAGGACCCGGGCCGCGTTCAGCAGGTCGTAGCCGACGCCACCGGCGCCGACGATGCCGAGCAGGGTCGCCGAGCGCAGATTGACGTCGAGCTGGTACAGCAGATGCCCCACCACCGCGGGCCGGGCCCGGGGCAGAACGGCCCCGAAGAACACCTGATGCCTGCGGGCACCGGTGGCCACCAGGGCGCGGGCCGGGCCGGGGTCGGTCTCCTCCAGGGAGTCCGCCACCAGCTTGCCGAGCAGACCGACCGAGCCGACGCCGAGGGCGAGCGCGCCGGAGACCGCGCCCAGGCCGGTCACGACGACGAAGACGATCGCCAGGACGAGCTCCGGGACGGCCCGCACCAGGAGGATGACCGTGCGGAAGAACCGCGCCACCCGGGGCGACCCCACCACGTTCCGCGCCGCGAGGGTGCCCAGCGGCAGCGCCAGGACCAGCCCGATGAGGGTGCCCGCGAGCGCGATCTGGAGGGTGACCCACAGATCGGCCCAGAGCTGGCCGCCGATCCCCCCGGTGCCGGGCGGCAGGAAGTCGCCCAGCGTCGGGAAGAACGACTCGGCGCCGCGCCGCAGGGTGCCCCAGGACAGACCGGAGCGCAGGGCCGAGGCCACGACCAGGGCGACGGTGAGCACCAGCCAGGTGGTCCGGCGGATCCGCCGGGCGCTCCAGCGCGGCAGGCTGCGGCGGCGTACGGGCGTGGACGTGGACGTGGCACCGTCGGCCGGGGACGCGGAGGTGTCCACAGCGGCGTCCCCGGCGGCGGCGGTGTCGCCCGGCCGGCTGTCGCGGCGCGCGCCCGGGAAGACCGGCCACGAACGGCGGGGCCGCCGTGCCACGGTGACGTCCTGGAGCAGGGTGCGTCGGATCGCACCGGAGATCGACTCGGCCACGAAGCAGAGCAGCAGCAGGACCAGCGCGATCGCCATCGCCCGCTGGTAGTCGAGGGTGGTGATCGCCGTGGACAGCGCGTACCCCAGACCGTTGACACCGACGAAGCCGAGCACGGCCGAGGCGCGCAGGTTGATGTCGAGGCGGTGCAGCGCGGTGGCCACCAGGGACGGCAGCGCCTGCGGCAGCACCGCCGCGGTGATCTGCTGCAACCGCCCGGCGCCGGTCGCGCGCAGCGCGGTGCGCGGGCCCTCGTCGGTCTGCTCGACGGCGTCGGCGTACAGCTTGCCCACCATGCCGACGGAGTGGACACCGAGCGCGACCACACCGGTCATCCCGCCCAGCCCGAAGACACGGAAGGCGGCGATGGCGAAGACCACCTCGGGGACCGCGCGGCAGAGCACGATCACCCCGCGCGCGGCGGCCCGGGCGGCGGTCCCCGGGGTGGTGTTACGGGCCGCCAGCAGGGCCAGCGGCACGCTGAGCACCACCGAGAGCACGGTGGCGGAGACCACGATGGCCAGCGTCTGCCAGATCAGCGAGAGCAGTTCACCGATCGGCGGGAAGTCCAGCGGGAGCGCCCGGGAGAGGAAGGCCACCGCGTTGTCGGCGCTGTCCATGAGTGTGGCGATGTTGAGCCGGAGCGCGATGAACGCCCAGACGCCGCCGCCCACGCACAGCAGCAGTGCCATGGCCGCGCCGAGCCCGGCCGCGGTGGGCCGGGCCAGGGACCGCCGGTGCGGACCCGCGGCGCCGGGCCCCGGGCCGGGTCCGCTGGGGGCGCGGCCGGGGGATGCTGTTCGACTACCGACACTCAGTCCCCCTTCGCGAGCGCGGGGACGGGGACGGACGCGGAGACGGGGTGGCGGGCGACGGTCGAGCCCGCCGCGACGGCCGCGGCCATGCCCTCGGCGCTCCCGGCGGCCACCTCCTCGTACAGCCGCATCACCGTCGCGCGGTCGATGCCCTCGGTGGCGACGTCCATCACCACCCGGCCCGACCGCAGGCCGACGATCCGATGCGCCCAGGACAGGGCCAGATCGACCTGGTGCAGGCTGCACAGCACGGTCAGCTCCCGCTCCCGGGCCACGCGCGCCAGCAGCCGCATGACCTGGGCCGAGGACTCGGGGTCGAGGGAGGCCACCGGCTCGTCGGCCAGCAGCAGGCCGGGTTCCTGCATCAGGGCGCGGGCCACCGCGACGCGCTGCTGCTGGCCGCCGGACAGGGTGTCCGCCCGCTGGAAGGCGTGCGCGGCCAGGCCCACCTGCTCCAGCCCGTCCAGCGCGCGTTCCCGCACCGCCCGCGGATAGCTGAGCAGCCCCAGCCGGGGCCCGCGCAGCGACCCGAGGGCGCCGGTGCACACGTTCTCCAGGACGCTGAGCCGGCCCACCAGATGGAACTGCTGGAAGACAAAGCCGATCCGGCGGCGCAGCGCGCGCAGCTCGGACCGGTCGGCCCGGGCCAGCGCGGTGCCGAGGACGGTGCCGTCGCCGGAGGTCGGCGCCTGGAGCCCGTCGAGCAGCGAGAGCAGCGTCGACTTGCCGGAGCCGGACAGCCCCAGCAGGGCCACGACCTCGCCGGGCCGCACCTCGAACGACACCTCGTCCAGGGCGAGCAGGGAGTCGGCGCCGCTGCCGAACCGCTTCGTCAGACCGTCCAGCCGGATCACCGGCTCCCCGGCGGTGGCCGGGGAGCCGGTGGCCGGGGAGGCGATGGCCGGGGAGCCGGTGGCGGTGGCGGTGGCGTTGACGGCGGTCGGGGCCGTGGCCATCACGAGCCGCCCTTGCACTGCGCGTCCTTGGTGGCGTCGCAGACCGCGCGGACGCTGTCGTAGGCGGAGTCCTTCACCGCGACGAAGCCCCAGTTGTCGTCGATCTTGCAGCCGTCGCCGGAGCAGTAGCCCTTGGACTCCATGTAGTCGGCGTTGGCCTTGGTCTCGAACGCGTCGACGATCTTCTTCTGGAGGCTCGCGGTGAGGTCGGTGGAGACCGCGGCGGGCGAGCCGGGGATCTCGGTGGACTTCCAGACGGTCTTCAGCTGGCCCTTCTTGAGCTTGCCCTGCTTGATCAGGTCGCTGTCCACCATGGTGTCGAACGCGAAGCCCGCGTCGCAGTCACCGGAGGCGACCGACAGCGCCGAGGCGTCGTGGCCGCCCGCCATGACCTTGGTGTAGTCGCCGGCCTTCACGCCCGCCTTCAGCAGACCGGACTGCGGATAGAGATAGCCGGACGTCGAGGTCGGGTCCACGAAGCACACCTTGCGGCCCTTGAAGTCGGCGAGGCTCTTGATGTCCTTGTTGCCGCTGCGGGTGATGCCGTACGACTGGTAGCCCGGTGTCCCGCCCTTGGCGGCGACCAGCGCACCGGCCAGCTTCACCCCCGCTCCGCTGTCCTTGGCGACGACGTAGGAGAGCGGACCGTACAGCGCGACGTCCGCCTTGTGCGCCCGCTGCGCCTCGATGACGGCGGCGTAGCTGGTCGCCTTCTGCATCTGGACCTTCTTGCCGGTCTCGGCCTCCAGCAGCTTGACGATCGGGGCGTACTGCTGGGCGAGCGAGGTGGAGTTCTCCGACGGGATCGCCGCGACCACCAGGGTGTCGGGGTCCCGTCCCTCCGAGGTGGAGCCGTTGTCGGAGGCGCTGGCCCCGCAGGCCGTGAGCACGAGCGGCAGCAGCGCGGCGGCGAGGGGGATGCGGAGGTGGCGAGGCATGCGTCGTCCTTCGAGCGGTGGGGCGAATCGGGCCTCTCGGGGAGTGAGGGCACCGGGGATGACGCCCACCCTGCGGAGAACAGGTGTGCACACCCCGCGCCGTCGGTTACGGCTGTCTGAACGATGCGGGAGACAACGGGCGGCTTGACCGGACAACCCGGGGCGGTCCGACGCGCCGCCGGACGCCAGGGCCGAGCCCGGGTGTGCGGGCCCCGTCCTGGCGTCCGGCGTCCGTGTGCTCGTCCTCGGTGTGCTCGTCCTCGGTGTGCTCGTCAGCGCCTGTCGGCGTCGTCGGTTTCGCGCGTGGTGCCGTCGGCAGCGTCGTTGGTGTCGTCCTCGCCCTCCTCCAGCAGGCCCGCCGCCGCGCCCACGATGCGCGGGTCGGGGGTGCCGACGACCTCCTCGTCCTTGTTGGAGTAGTCGAAACGGGCGAGCACACTGCGCATGGCCTCCACCCGCGCCCGCTTCTTGTCGTTGCTCTTGACCACCGTCCAGGGCGCGTACTCCGTGTCCGTGTCATGGAACATCGCGACCTTCGCGGCGGTGTAGTCGTCCCAGCGGGCCAGCGAGGCGAGGTCCATCGGGCTGAGCTTCCACTGCCGTACGGGGTCCACCTGGCGGATCGTGAAGCGGGTGCGCTGTTCGCTCTGGGACACCGAGAACCAGAACTTCACCAGGTCCACGCCGTCGTCCACGAGCATCCGCTCGAAGAGCGGCGCCTGGCGCATGAAGCGCCGGTACTCGTCCCTGGAGCAGAAGCCCATGACCCGCTCGACACCGGCCCGGTTGTACCAGGACCGGTCGAAGAGCACGATCTCCCCCGCGGTCGGCAGGTGCTCCACATACCGCTGGAAGTACCACTGGCCGCGTTCGCGCTCGGTCGGCTTCTCCAGCGCCACGACCCGCGCGCCACGCGGGTTGAGGTGCTCGGTGAAGCGCTTGATGGTGCCGCCCTTGCCGGCCGCGTCCCTACCCTCGAAGACGATGACGAGCCGGCGTCCGGTCTCCTTGATCCAGCTCTGGAGCTTCAGCAGTTCTATCTGCTGGAGCCGCTTGTGCCACTCGTACTCCTTGCGCTCCATGCGCTGCGCGTAGGGATAGTTCTCCCGCCAGGTGTCGACCGGGCTTCCGTCCGGCCGGATGAGCACGGGGTCGTCGTGGTCGCTGTAGTCGACCGTCAGGTCGGCCAGCTCGGACAGCAAGGGCGGCGTTGTCATGCGGTCCTTCCCTTCCGTTCTCAGTGGAACTGCGGCACGATCAGGTAGATCCCGTAGGCCACCACCGCCGCGCACGCCACGAAGCACAGTCCGGCCTGGGTGAGGCCCAGGGTCGAGCCGGTGCCGTTCTCCTCACGGGCCGCCTCCACGCGGGCGACGCCCAGGACGCCGAGGGCGAAGACGGTGACCACGGCAATGGTGACGCCGATGCTCACCGCGGTGACCTGGCCGAGTGCGGTCCAGTCGAGATGCATCGTTTCAACTCTCCGGAAATCTGGGATTTATGCGGCCGTGCCGACCTTGGCCGGCGGTTCGTTGCGGATGGTGACCTCGTGGGCGTCGTTGACGTTCTTCGCATCCACGGGGTTACGGCGGGAGAGGAACACGATGCCCCCGGCGAGGGCCGCGCCGATCAGCGCGACGACCGCCGCACCGATGTTTCCGCCGTTCGTGACCACGCTCGCGGAGACACCGCCGACCAGCGCGGCGGCGGGCAGGGTGACCATCCAGGCGATGACCATGCGGCCGGCGACGCCCCAGCGCACCTCCGCCAGCCGCCGGCCGAGACCCGCGCCGAGGATGCTGCCGGAGGCCACCTGGGTGGTGGACAGGGCGAAGCCGAGGTGGGCGGAGGTGAGGATGACGGTCGTGGAGGCGGTCTCGGCGGCGAAGCCCTGCGGGGACTGGATCTCGGTCAGGCCCTTGCCCATGGTGCGGATGATCCGCCAGCCGCCCAGGTAGGTGCCGAGGCCGATGGCGAGGCCCGCGGAGGCGATCACCCACAGCGGCGGACCGGCGTCGTGGCCGAGCGCGCCCGTCGAGATCAGGGTCAGCGTGATGACGCCCATGGTCTTCTGGGCGTCGTTGGTGCCGTGTGCGAGCGAGACGAGCGAGGCCGAGGCGATCTGACCGGCCCGGAAGCCCTTGGTCACGGACTTCTTACGGGCCCGGTCGGTGAGCCGGTACGCGAGGTAGGTGGCCAGCAGCGCGGCGACACCGGCCACGACCGGCGAGGCCACCGCCGGTATCAGCACCTTCTCGACAACCTTGTCAAAGTGCACGCCATGAGAGCCCGCACCGACCCACACGGCGCCGATCAGCCCGCCGAACAGGGCGTGCGACGAGCTCGACGGCAGCCCGACCAGCCAGGTCAGCAGATTCCAGAGGATCGCTCCGACCAGCCCCGCGAAGATCATGCCTGGGGTGACCAGGGAGTCGTCGACGATGCCACCGGAGATGGTCTTCGCGACCTCGGTGGACAGGAAGGCACCGACGATGTTGAGGATCCCGCTCACCAGAACCGCGGTTCTGGGGGTGAGCGCGCCGGTGGCGATGGAGGTCGCCATCGCGTTGGCCGTGTCATGGAATCCGTTGGTGAAGTCGAAGGCGAGCGCCGTGACGATGACGACCGCCACCAAGAAGGTGATGTGGTCCATTCCTGTAGGCAAACAAGCTCAGGCCAATGCTCGGCGAACTCGAGGCAAAGGCAGTACAAGGACGACGCGGGCAGGTCGTGGGAATCGTTGTCAGCGCGGCACAACCCTGGTGGATCACCTACTTCACCCGGTCGGACCCCGCCGCGCGGCCACGCGCCGCGGGTCCGGCCAACGTTGAGGAGCGACAACTCCAGCGACAGCTCCAGCGACAGCTCCAGCGACAGCTCCAGCGACAGCTCCAGCGACAGCTCCCAAGGGAAACGAGGACACCATGGCGGCGTCTCCGGCTCTCGGCCCCGGACACGGACGGATCCGGGCACGCGGACGGATCGGGGCACGCGAACGGATCCGGGCACGCGTCGCGGCGGCCGGATGCGCCATGGCGGTGTGCGCGGCGGTGGCGGCCCCGGCCACCGCGGAGGACGCGGAGGACGATGCGGCGGGCCGTAAACCCACGGTGGTCCTGATCCACGGCGCGTTCGCGGACGGCTCCAGCTGGAACGGTGTCATCGAGCGGCTGGAGCGCCGCGGTTACCCCGTCATCGCCCCCGCCAACCCGCTGCGCGGCCTCACCACCGACTCCGCCTACATCGCCTCCGTCCTGGACAGCGTCAAGGGCCCGATCGTGCTGGTGGGCCACTCCTACGGCGGCGCGGTCATCAGCGTGGCCGCGGCGGGGAACTCCCGGGTGACGTCGCTGGTGTACGTGTCCGCCCAGATGCTCGACAAGGGGGAGAGCGGGCAGGCGCTGGCCGCCCGGTACCCCAGCGAGCTCGCCACCGCCATCAAGGCGGTCCCGTACCGGGCCGGTGGCGGGGTGCGGGGCACCGATCTGTACCTCAAGCGGGACAAGCTCCACCGGGTCTTCGCCGCCGATCTGCCCGCCAGTACGGCGAAGTTGCTGGCGGCGACCCAACGGCCCGCCAGTACGGCCGCGTTCTCGGAGAAGGCCAAGGTGGCGGCGTGGCGGCAGATCCCGTCGTGGTTCCTCGTCGCCCGGCAGGACAAGACCATCAACCCCCGGCAGGAGCGCTTCGAGGCCAAGCGCGCCCACTCGCACACCGTGGAGATCAACTCCTCCCACGTGGCCATGATCGCCCACCCCCAGGCGGTCACCGACCTCATCATCAAGGCCGCCACGGCCAAAGGTTCGGCCCGGCCGTCGCCCGCGGCCAACCCCTCCGACTCCCGCGCGCGGGCGGAGTCCCGGCCCGCCGACACGGCCGCCGCGTGGGTGACCGCGGGCGTGGCGGCGCTGCTCCTGGGCGGTGGCGCCCTCCTCGTCGGCCGCCGCCGACGCCGGCGCCCGCGCTGACGGCTATCGGCAGACCCCCCTACAGCCACCCGCGCTCGCGGGCGGTCCGCGCCGCCACATGGCGGTTCTCCGCGCCGAGTGTGGCCGCGGCGGCGGACAGGTAGTTGCGCACCGTCCCGGGCGACAGCGCGGCGCGGGACGCGATCTCCGCCATCGGTGCCCCCGGCATGGCTGGTGACGATCGTCGAGGCGCACTCCGGCAGCTCCTCGCGCAGCCGCGCCGCCACCGACACCCCGTCCCGCCCGGGTATCCGCATGTCCAGGACGGCCACGTCGGGGCGGCGGGGCCGGGAGGAGTGCGGTGTGTCATGAGTCCGCGTGACAGGTGTCATGCGGACTCATGAGACGGCGCCGGGTGGGCTCATGGCATGGCGTCAGAGGCCGCGGACGGCGTCGGTGAGCGCCTGGTCAAGGATGGCGACGCCACGGGCGATCTCCTCGTCGCTCGCGGTCAGCGGGGGCGCGATCCGGAAGGTGCCGCCCATGCCGGGCAGCTGGACGATGTTCATGTGCAGGCCGAGCTCGAAGCAGCGCCGGGTGACGGCCGCGCCGAGCCGGTCGGCGCCACCGGCGGCCGGCACCTGGTCACCGACCAGCTCCATCCCCAGCAGCAGCCCGCGGCCGCGGACGTCCCCGACGACATCGTGGCGGGCGGCGAGCTCATCGAGCTGCCCGCGCAGTGCCGTGCCGAGTTCCCGCGCACGCTTGTCGAGGTGGTCGCGGACCAGAACGTCGAGGACGGTGTTGCCGACGGCGGCCGGCAGCGGGTCGCTGGCATGGGTGGTGAAGAACAGGAACCCGCGGTCGTACGCCTGCTGCTCGATCTCCGGGCTGGTCAGCACGGCGGCCAGCGGCAGCCCCGCGCCGAGCGTCTTGGAGAGTGTGAGGATGTCCGGGACGACGCCCTCGTGTTCGAAGGCGTACCAGTCGCCGGTGCGGCACAGCCCGGTCTGGGCCTCGTCGAGGATCAGCAGCATGTCCCGCTCCCGGCACTTCTGGGCCAGGGCGGCGAGATAGCCCGGCGGGAGCTCGATGACGCCGCCGGAGCTGAGGATCGGCTCGACCAGGCAGGCGGCGAGGCTGCCGACCGACTGGGCGTCGATGAGGTCGAAGCCCAGGTCGAGCTGGCGGCGCCAGTCGAGCACACCCTCGGCGTCGACGATGTCGGGGTGGAAGCGGTCCGGTACGGGCAGCGCGAAGTTGCCCGGCGCGGCGGGTCCGTAGCCCTTGCGCCCGGCGCTGTAGGTGGCGTTCGCGGCGGCCTGGGTCATGCCGTGCCAGGACCGGGCGAACGAGACGATCTCATGGCGGCCGGTGACGAGTTTCGCCATCCGCACCGCGGCCTCGTTCGCCTCCGCCCCGGTGGTCAGGAGCAACGCCTTCTCGAGGGGGTCGGGCAGGGTCTCGGCCAGCCGCCGGGTGAGGTCGATGACCGGACGGCTGAGCATTCCGCTGTGCAGATGATCGAGGTGGGCGACCTGCTCGCGCACCGTGGCGACGATCTCCGGATGGGAGTGGCCGAGGATCGCGCTCATCTGGCCGGAGGTGAAGTCGAGCAGCTCGCGGCCGCTCTCGGTGTACACCGAGGTGCCCGCGGCGCGGGTGATCACCTCGGGGGTGAACGCGGCTCGGCCGGAATAGCGGATGAGGTGGCGCTCCACGGCGCCACCGGCTGTCTCGGGATCCATACGAACGACGTTAGGGATGCGCCACTGCGCGCGTCCATCGCACAGATCCGACCGTTCTGTTCGCCAGAACCGGACAGTGCCCCCGTAGAATCGCATCCATGCTCAACTCGGGTCGGCTACGGCTGCTCAGCCTGCTGGAAACCCTGGGCACCGTGCGCGCGGTCGCCGAGACGCTGCATCTGAGCGCGTCGACGGTGTCCCAGCAACTGGCGGTCCTGGAGACCGAGACCCGGTGCCGGCTGATCGAGCGGACCGGGCGGAAGGTGCGGCTGACCCCGGCCGGGCTGCTGCTGGCCCGCCGGGGCCGGGAGATCCTGGACCAGATGGCGGAGGCCGAGGCCGAGCTGCACGCCCTGAACGACGAGCCCATCGGCACCGTACGGCTCGGGGCGTTCCAGAGCGCGATCTACACCCTCGCGGTCCCGGCGGCGACCCGCCTGGCCACCACCCACCCACGGCTGCACCTGGAACTGCTCGAGCTGGAGCCGCACGAGGGCGGACCGGCCCTCCGCTCGGGCGAGGCGGACGTCATCGTCACCACCACCGACTACGTCGGCCTCTCGTGGGGCGCGGACCTCGAGATCATCCCACTGGGAACCGACCCGATCGTGCTGGTGCTGCCGCGCGACCACCCGCTCACCAGCCGTACGACGGTGAACCTCGCGGCGTGCGCGGAGGAGACCTGGGCGTGTGACCGACCGCAGTCGTACATGGCGGATCTGACCGTACGGCTGTGCCGGGAGTCGGGGTTCGAACCCCGGGTGGCCTGCCGGTTCAGCAACTATCTGATGCTGCTGCGCCATGTCGAGTCGGGCCGGTCGATCACCCTGCTGCCCGCCCTCGCCATCACCTCGGAACACGCCGTCGCCACCCGCGAGCTCAGCACACCGGTGCACCGCAACATCACCATCGCGGTGCGGCGCGGCACGACGCAGCGCGCCGCGGTGAACGCGGTCGTGGCGGCCCTGCGCGACCACCCCGAGATCCCGGCCCTGTCCGCCCCGAACCACCCGTCCGCCCCGAACCAGCGGAACCAGCACCCCGCCCGGGACCGCTGACGGCGGGGCGCGGGGCGCCGTGGCGCTACTGGCCTTCGTGGTATTTTCAGGGCCGCCGTGCGCTGCCGCGAACCGAGGAGGTGAGACCGATCAACACTGTGACAGATCGGGCCTCCTTCTCCCGCATGGCCTAGGGAGTGCCCGTGGAAGGCATCCCGAAAGGCTTGCGACGCAATGCGCTTCATCTCTGAAACGTCGTCCGACGGTGTCCGCGAACAGCTCTTCACCCTCGGTGAGATTCCCGGCGTGCTCTGGACGCCGGAGGGCGCCACCAGTGCCCGTCCCCTGATTCTGCTGGGGCACGGCGGTGGTCAGCACAAGAAGGCCCCGGACATCCTGGCCCGTGCACACCGCTTCGTGGCCGAGTGCGGTTTCGCGGCGGTGGCGGTCGATGTGCCCGGACACGGCGACCGGCCACCGCACGAGGAGTACGGCCGGATCGCCACCGAGAACCAGGCACGTGTGGAGGCCGGAGCGGAACTGGCCCCACTCATCGCCGAGTTCCAGGCGCTCGTGGCCCGCCAAACCGTCCCGGAATGGCGGGCGGTCCTGGACGCGGTGCGCCAACTCGACCACGTCGGCAACGGCCCGGTGGGCTACTGGGGGATCTCGCTGGGCTGCGGCCTCGGCGTTCCGTTCGTCGCCGCCGAACCCCGGGTCCGCGCGGCGGTGCTGGGCCTGGGCGGGGCCTCGGCCTCGGCCGAGGAAGCCGCCCGGATCACCGTCCCGGTGGAGTTCCTGGTGCAGTGGGACGATGAGCGGGTGCCACGCGACCAGAGCCTGGCGCTGTTCGACGCCCTGGCCTCGGCCGAGAAGACGCTGCACGCCAGCCCCGGCGCACACGCGGAGATCCCGGCCTTCGAGCTGGACAGCACGCTGAGGTTCTTCGCCCGGCATCTCGCCTGAGACCTCCGGCGCCTTGGGGAGGGCCGGCCTCAGATGAGCCGCGCGTACTCGCGGAACTCCCAGTCGGTGACGTACCGCTGGAACCTGGCGAGCTCATCGCGCTTGAAGGTGAGGAAGGCGTCGACGAAGGGCTTGCCGAGCACATCGGTGAGCTCGTCGTCGCCTTCCAGGGCGTCGAGGGCCCGGCCGAGGTCGGTCGGCAGCAGGGTGGCGGTGCCCCTGTCGCGGCCCTCGCCGGTCATCGGCGTCGGGGGCTCCTCGGCGGCGGCGATGCCCAGCTGGGCCGCGGCGAGCAGACCGGCGATGGCGAGGTAGGGATTGGCGGTGGCGTCGCCGAGGCGTGCCTCAAGTCGGGCGGCGCCGCCGCGCTCGGGCGGGACGCGCACCAGGGCGTTGCGGTTGTCCAGGCCCCAGTTGACCAGCCAGGGGGCCGTGGTGTCCGGGCCGAAGCGCTTGTACGAGTTGACGGTGGGGTTGAGCAGCGCGGAGAGCGCGGGGGCGTGGGCGAGCACGCCCGCCAGGGCGTGGCGCGCCGAGGCGGACAGCCCGTACGGCTCCCGGGGCGCGTCGAAGACGTTGCGGCCGTCCGCGTCCACGAGGGACAGGTGGACATGGAATCCCGAGCCGCCTCCGTCGTTGAACGGCTTGGCCATGAACGTGGCCAACCTGCCCTCCCCATGGGCGAGTTCCCTGACCGCCGCCTTGAAGCGAAAGGCCCGGTCCGCGGCGTCCAGCGCCTCGGAGTGGCTGAGGTTGATCTCGAACTGACCGCTGTCGAACTCCCGGTTGCCGCCGCTGACGTCGAGCCCGAGCGCGTGCAACGCCCGGAGGGTGCGCAGGAGGTGTCCGTCCGGGTCGCCCTTGCGGCCGGTCGTATAGACATGGCCCGGGGCGGGGGCGTAGCGCCGCCAGCCGACGGGCGAGTCCGGGTCCGGGTCGAGCAGGACGTACTCCAGCTCCGGCCCCACGACCGCGGTCAGATCCGCGTCGAGCAGCCGGCCGATGATCTGACGCAGCAGGTCACGGGGCGATTCGGGCACGGGCAGCCCGCTGTCCGGGTCCCGGACGTCGCCGATGCACCAGGCCACGCCCGGTTCCCACGGCACGGCGACGAGCGTGGTCAGGTCGGGGCGGACGAGGAAGTCCGGCATACCGGCTTCGAGGCCGCCGGGGATGGAGGAGTGATCGCCCAGGGCCGCGGTGTGGTACACGGCCCGGCTGAAGGCGAGCCCGTGGCCGACCGCATGCGGCAGATGGTGCAGCAGGATGTCCCTGCTCCGGTCGGAGCCCATCATGTCGGGATAGGCGACCCGTACGACGTCGATGCCCTCGGCCGCGAGCGCCTCGGTCCTCCGGTGGACCCGGTCGGCTGTCTCGGCGCTCAATGGTCACTCCCTGGAAGCGGGCCGGACGGTGTGCTCCGTTCCGGCCCCGTGCTCTGTTCCGGCCCCCGAGGGCGCCGGAATTATTTGATGCCAAACGAGGGAGGCCACACGATACGAGGCGGCCGGGCCGTCCACAAGGGTTGCCGTCACCCGGCATCCGGCGCGCTGGGGCTACATTTGAGCGCGAACGAATCACCCGGCGGCCCAGGCCGCCCGAAGCCGAGGAGGATCCACCGTGCCCGGGCGCCGCCGATCCATCGCCGAGACCGAACAGGCCGTCCAGGAACGACTCGGCGGTTTCGAGTTGCAGCGTGAACAGATGGCCGCCATCGCGAACATCCACCGCGCCGCCGCGGCCGTCCGCCAGCATCTCGAGAACTCCGCGCTGCGCCCGCACGATCTGACCTGGACCGGCTTCGTGGTGCTGTGGGTGCTGTGGATCTGGGGCGAGGCCGAGACCTGGTCGGTCGCGGAAGAGGCGGGCATCTCCAAGGGGACGCTGACCGGGATCGCGCGCACCCTGGAGTCGCGTCACCTGGTGGCCCGCGCGTCCCACCCCGAGGACGGGCGGCGCGTGCTGCTCTCGCTCACCCCCGAGGGCGAGGAGCTCATGGAGCGCCTCTTCCCCGCGTTCAACGCCGAAGAGGCGTTCGTCGCCACGCCGCTGAGCGCCGAGGAGTGCCTGCGGCTGGCCAACGGACTGCGCGCGATCGTGGCGCAGTTGGAGGAGCACGGCGAGGAGCGCCGACGGCAGCTGCTCGACGGAAGGGATCTCGCCCCGCGACGTTCGGGCCGCCGCTCCCGCCAGTGACCGCGCCCCGGGCACGTCCCCGGAGCGGCTCCCCAGGCCCCGGCCACCGGGGCGACCTTGACCCGGCCCCGTGGCACGTCTAGCTTGTTTGGGGTCAAACAAAATGGAGGACCGGGACATGCCCCAACGGCCGGACACAGCTGTGAGCGAGGCTCTGATCGCCGGTGTCGCCGTCGACACCCGGCACTGGATCGACGGCCGGCGCGTGGCGTCCGCCGACACCTTCCCCGACCTCTCACCCATCGACGGCAGCACCCTCGCCCGGATCGCCCGCGGCGGCTCCGACGAGGCCGAGGCCGCCGTGGCCGCCGCCCAGGCCGCCTTCCCCGGCTGGGCCGCCACTCCCCCGGCCGAGCGCGCCCGCGTCCTCCACGCCATCGCCGACGGCGTGGAGGAGCGTCTGGAGGAGCTGGCGATCGTCGAGACCACGGACAACGGCGCGCTGCTGCGCTCGCACCGCCGGGGTGTCATACCGCGTGCCGCCCGCAACTTCCGCTTCTTCGCGGACTGGCGGCTCACCCTGGGCCACGAGGACTTCACGACGCACACCGGCGGCCCCACCGGCCCCGGCCACACCCATCACATCAGCTGGGACCCGGCGGGCCCCTGTGTGCTGATCACGCCGTGGAACGCCCCGCTGATGCTGGCCACCTGGAAGGTCGCCCCGGCCCTGGCCGCCGGGAACACGGTGGTGCTCAAGCCCGCGGAGTGGTCCCCGCTGACCGCCTCACTGCTCGCGGACATCGCCGCCGAGGCGGGGCTGCCGCCCGGTGTCCTCAACGTGGTCCAGGGCCATGGCTCCGAGATCGGCGACGACCTCACCTCCCATCCGGACGTCCGCCGGATCAGTTTCACCGGCTCGGTCCCGACCGCCCGGCGCATCGCCGCCTCGGCCGCCCGGAACCTCACCCCGCTGAGCCTCGAACTCGGCGGCAAGTCACCGCTGTTGGTCTTCGCGGACGCGGATCTGGAACTGGCCGCCGACCTCGCCGTGGAGCAGTTCGACAACGCCGGGCAGGTGTGTCTGGCCGCCACCCGCCTCCTCGTCGAGGAGTCGGTCGCGGACGAGTTCACCGACCGCCTCCTGCGCAAGGCCGCCCGGCTGACGCAGGGCGATCCACGCGAGGAGGCCACCGACATCGGGCCCACCATCCACCCCCGCCAGCTCGAGCGGATCGACGGTTTCGTACGGCGAGCGATCGCGGCCGGGGCCCGCGTGGTCTTCGGCGGCGGCTCCCACACCCGGCTCGGCGGTCTGTACTACCGGCCCACCCTCCTCACCGATGTCGCCCAGGACTCGGAGATCGCGCAGGAGGAGGTCTTCGGCCCGGTGCTGACGCTCCAGACCTTCGCGGACGAGGCGGAGGCGATCCACCTCGCCAACGACACCCGCTACGGACTGGCCGCCACCGTGGCCACCGGCGACCACCGGCGCGCCGAACGCGTCACCGCCCGGCTGGTGGCGGGCACGGTCTGGGTCAACTGCTTCTTCGTACGCGATCTGCGGGCGCCCTTCGGCGGCTCCCGGCTCTCCGGCGTGGGCCGCGAGGGCGGCACCTGGAGCTTCGACTTCTACTGCGATCTGAAGAACCGCGTGACCGCCAGAGAGGGATTCAGCGACCATGGGTGAGATCGTCGGGGCGGGTCTGCTCGCCCACGTCCCCACCATCGTGCTCCCCGGGGAAACCCGGCGCGAGCTCAACGAGGGCAAGGAGATCACCCTGGTCACCGGCCTCCGGCAGCTCCGCGAGGACGTCTTCGGACGCGATGACTACGACACCGTGGTGGTCCTGGACTCCCACTGGGCCACCACGGTCGAGTTCGTCGTGACGGCCCACTCGCGGCGCGCGGGGCTGTTCACCTCCGACGAGCTGCCACGGGGCATGTGCCGGATGCCGTACGACTTCCCGGGCGATCCCGAACTCGCCCACGCCGTCGCCCGGTTCGCCGAGGCACACGGCACCTTCATCACCCCGATCGACGACCCCTTCCTGCCGATCCACTACGCCACCGTCAACCTCTGGAAGTTCCTGGGCGAGGGGCTGCCCGGCAAGCGGTGGATGACGATCGGGGTGTGCCAGACCGGCGACATGGAGGACCACTTCCGGCTGGGCCGGGCGCTGGCCGACGGCATCGCCGCCACCCCCGGCCGCCGTGTGCTCCTGATCGCCTCCGGCGCCCTCTCGCACACCTTCTGGCCACTGCGCGAGATCCGGGACCACGAGGCCAGCGACCCGCGCCATGTCTTCACCCCCCAGGCGAGGGCGGCCGACGAGGAGCGCATCGCCTGGCTCAAGGAGGGCCGCCACGGCAAGGTACTCGACACCATGGACGAGTTCTGGACGTACCAGCCCGAGGCGAGGTTCTTCCACTATCTGATGATGGCCGGCGCCCTCGGCGAGCGGGGGTGCGTGGCCCCGGCCCGCCAGTACGGCGCGTACGAGAACTCCGTCGGCACCGGCCAGGCCCACCTCTGGTTCGACCGCCCGGCGGACGGCTGGACCGGCACCGGCCCGGCCACGTCCGCCACCACCCCGTCCAGCCCCGCCTGAGGAGAGCCGACATGCCCGAGTACCGCCGCGTCCTCCTCGACGGCGCGGTCGTGGAGACCGTCCGCGAGGGCGATGAACTCCTCACCGGCGACGGCCGCCGCGTCGCGATCCACGAGGCACACCACCTGCCTCCCGTGGTCCCCTCCAAGGTGATCGCGGTCCACCTCAACCACCGCAGCCGCGTCGCCGAGTTCCGGGTCCGGCTCCCCGCCGCCCCCACCTACTTCCACAAGCCGACCTCGGCCCTCACCTCCCACCGGGGCGCCGTCGTCCGCCCCGAGGGCTGCAAGTGGCTCAACTACGAGGGCGAGGTGGCCATCGTCATCGGGAAGACCACGCGGAACATCGCGCCCCACCAGGCGGCGGAGCACATCGCCGGTTACACCATCGCCAACGACTACGGGCTGCACGACTTCCGGGACACCGACGCCGGTTCGATGCTCCGGGTGAAGGGGTCCGACACCCTGTGCCCGCTGGGGCCGGGACTGGTCACCGACTGGGACTTCCGCGGCAAGTATCTGCGCACCTACGTCAACGGCCGCCTGGCACAGGACGGGTCCACCGACGAGATGGAGTGGGACATGCACTACCTCGTCGCCGACATCGCCCGCACCATCACCCTCCACCCCGGTGACGTCCTGCTCTCCGGGACACCCGCCAACTCCCGCCCCGTACAGCCCGGCGACGTGGTCGATGTGGAGGTGGAGGGCCTGGGGCGGCTCACCAACCACATCGTCACCGGCCCGACCCCGATCCGCGGCGATGTCGGAGCGCAGCCCACCGCGTCGGAGGAGGTCCTGTCCACCGCCCTCGGGGGAGACTGGGAGTTCCGCGGCATCCGCCCGCCCAAGCGGCCCTGAGCACACCAGCTGCCCTGACCGCACCAGCTGCCCTGAACAGAATCTCCGGCCCGACCGCCCGACCGCCCGACCAAGGAGTGGACCACATGGATCTGAATGCCTGGCTCGCCACCGCCGTGGCGTCGAACGCCGACTGGGTGAAGAGCTTCGGCCCCTACCAGGCCCATCCGGCGCTGGCGGTCGACGACGACCGGTTCGCCGCCGCGTTCGAGGTCTTCACCGAGCGGCTCAAGGACAACTACCCCTTCTTCCATCCCCGTTACGCGGGCCAGATGCTCAAGCCACCGCATCCGGCGGCCGTCGTGGGCTACCTCACGGCGATGCTGATCAATCCCAACAACCACGCTCTGGACGGCGGCCCGGCCACCGCCGAGATGGAGCGGGAGGCCGTCCAGCAGCTCGCCACGATGTTCGGCTACGACACCCACCTCGGCCACCTGACCACCAGCGGCACCATCGCCAACCTCGAGGCGCTCTTCGTGGCACGCGAACTGCACCCCGACAAGGGCGTCGCCTACAGCACCGAGGCCCACTACACCCACGGCCGGATGTGCGGTGTCCTCGGAGTGGAGGGCCATCCGGTCCCGGTGGACGACCTGGGCCGGATCGATCTCGACGCGCTGGAGCGGGTCCTGCGGACCGGGCGCGTCGGCACCGTCGTGCTCACCGCCGGCACCACCGGGCTCGGCGCCGTCGAGCCGATCCACGAGGCGGCGGCGCTGCGCGAGCGCTACGGCGTGCGCATCCACGTCGACGCCGCCTACGGCGGCTTCTTCACCCTGCTGGCCGGGGCGCCGGGCCCGGAGGGCCTGCCCGAGGAGCCGTGGCGGGCCATCGCCGAGGCGGATTCCATCGTCGTGGACCCGCACAAGCACGGCCTCCAGCCGTACGGCTGCGGCGCCGTCCTGTTCCGCGACCCCTCGGTGGGCCGGTTCTATCTGCACGACTCGCCGTACACGTACTTCACCTCCGAGGAACTGCACCTCGGCGAGATCAGCCTGGAGTGTTCCCGCGCGGGTGCGGCGGCCGCCGCGCTGTGGCTCACCTTCCAGCTGATACCGCCCACGCGGGAGGGGCTGGGGCAGTCGCTCGCGGCGGGCCGGCGGGCGGCGCTGCGCTGGGCCGAACTGATCGAGGGTTCGGAGCACCTGGAGCTGTACCAGGCCCCGGAGCTGGACATCGTCAGCTACTTCCCGGTGACCGAGGCCGCCACGTTGTCCCAGATCGACGCGGCCAGCAACCGCGTCCTCCAGGAGGGGATGACGGACGGCGACCCCGTCTTCGTGAGCACGCTCCGCGTCGGCGCCGATCGGCTGACGGCCCTCCATCCGAAGCTCGTCCGGGACGCCGACGGGGCCCGCGTCCTGCGGAGTGTGCTGATGAAGCCGGAGTCCGAGGGCTATGTCGACCAGCTCCACGAGCGTCTGGAGCGGCTCGCGCGCACGTGACGGCCCCCCTTGAACCCCTCAGCCCATCCGCGTCAGGAGCGTGACGGCATGACCAGCGTCCGAGGCTACTTCCCGCCCAGGACCGCCACCGGCGCCGCGTCCCTCATCCCCGCCCCGCCGTGGCACTACTCCGGCGATCTGCTCACCATCGAGTACCGCACCGACCCCGCGCGGGTGCGTGAACTCCTGCCGGAGCCGCTGGAGCCCGCCGAGGAGGACCCGGGGGCGGTCGCGCTGATCTGGGCCGACTGGCAGTCCTGCGCGGCCGGTGGACGGGAGCTGCTGGATCCGGTGCTCTCCCAGTACAAGGAGACCTTCGCGGTCGTCCGCTGTACGTACCGGGGCCGGACGTACTCCCGCTGCGTCTACATCTGGGTCGACAAGGACTTCGCGATCGCCCGTGGCCTGCACCAGGGCTATCCGAAGAAGCTCGGCTCCATCCACCAGACCCGCCCCCACCCGTACGGGCCCGCCCCGCGCGTCGAGCCCGGCGCCCGGTTCGGCGCGACCCTCGCCGCGGCCGACCGGCGCCTCGCCCAGGTCGTGGTGACCCTGCGCGAGCCCTCCGGGACCGGTGGCTTCGTCAACGGCCACCCGATGGCCCACCACCGTCGGCTGCCGTCGATCGAGAACGGCAAGGGCCTCGCGCTCGACGAGCTGATCGAGTCCGGCGCCGCCTCCTTCGAGGGCGGTCAGCCGTGGGTCGGCGACGCCGAGCTGGAGCTGTTCGACTCCCCCACCGAGGAGCTGGCCCGGCTGGAGGTCCGCGAACCGATCGCCGCGTACTACCGCCAGGTCGGTGTGGTCTGGAACGGCGGCCGGCTGCTGGAGTCCGGCGCCCCGGGGGCCCGGTAGCGGCACCGGGCGGAACGGGGCCGACGGCGGCCACCGCCCGTGGCCCGCGCCCCGGTCTGCGACGATCTCCGCGTGGACCACCCGAACGACCAGTCGGTCGCCGACGCCGACAGCTTCCGCTACTACCCGGCGTACGCCTCCCCGCCCTGGATGTGGCCGTCGTCGGCGACACCTCCTACGACATCCTCAGCGGCGTACGGGCCGGGGCGGGGCTGGTCGCCGGGGTGCGCACCGGGGCCCACGGTGACGAGGCGTTCCGGGCGGCCGGGGCGACCCACGTACTGGACTCGGTGGCCGGCCTCCCCGCCCTGCTGCGGGGAGGCGGTCAGGCGGGACGGACCACATAGGTGGCGCCCGCGTTCGCGGTGAAGGCCGTGACCCCCGGCTCCGGCCGGGTGGTGGCGACGGGTGCGTCCCCGGAGGTCACCCGCACCGCCTTCGCCGTGCGCAGCCGCGCAGGGCCTCCGGCCCTGGCCCCCAGCCGCGCCTCGCTCAGCGCACCGCCCCGCCAGCTGACGTCCACGTCGAAACCGCCCCGCACCAGCAGGCCCCGCACACTCCCGTCCGGCAGGTTCGACGGGAGGGCGGGCAGCAGATGCAGTTCGTCGTGCTGGCTCTGCAACAGCCATTCGGTCACTCCGGCGCAGGCGCCGAAGTTGCCGTCGATCTGGAACGGCGGATGCAGATCGAAGAGGTTGGGGGCGGTGCGCTCCGGGGTGAGCAGATCGGTGAGCAGCTTGTAGGAGCGGTCCCCCTCCTGGAGCCGCGCCCAGAAGTTGATCTTCCAGGCGAGCGACCAACCGGTCCCCGCGTCACCGCGCTGGACGAGGGTGGTGCGGGCCGCGGCGAACAGCTCCGGGGTGCGCGTCCGGCTGATCTGGTTGCTCGGATGCAGCCCGTACAGATGGGAGACATGGCGGTGCTGCTGCTCGGGGGCGCCCGCGTCCCAGTCCTGCTGCCACTCCTGGAGCTGACCCCGCGCGCCGACCTTCATCGGGGCGAGCCGTCCGCGCGCGGCGAGCACCTGGTCCCGGAAGGCGGCGTCGGTGCCGAGGAGGTCGGCGGCCGAGGCCACCGCGCCGAACAGGTCGCGCAGCAGCTGCATGTCCATCGTCGGCCCGGCGCACAGCGAGCCGCCGCCCCCGCCGTGGTGGGCGTTCTCCGGGGAGACGGAGGGGCAGGTGACCAGCGCGCCCGTGGTCGGGTCGGTCACCAGCGCGTCGAGGAAGAACTGGGCGGCGCCCTTGAGCACGGGGTAGCGCGCCCGCAGCTTCGCCGTGTCGCGGGTGTAGCGATAGTGCTCCCAGATGGCCATGGACAGCCAGGCGCCACCCATCGGCCACATGCCCCAGAACGCGCCGTCCACGGGCGCCGTGCCGCGCCAGGCGTCGGTGTTGTGGTGGGTGACCCAGCCGTTCGCGCCGTACTGGGTACGCGCCGTCGACTGCCCGGCCACGGCGAGCTCGTCGAGCAGCGCGAAGACCGGCTCCCAGCACTCCAGGAGGTTGGCGGGGGCGGCCGGCCAGTAGTTCATCTCCGTATTGATGTTGATGGTGTACTTCGAGCCCCAGGGCGGGCTCGTCAGGTCGTTCCAGATGCCCTGGAGATTGGCCGGCTGGGTGCCGGGGCGGGATGCCGCGATGAGCAGATAGCGGCCGTACTGGAAGTGCAGCTCGATCAGTTGCGGATCGCCGCCGGAGGCGAAGCGGGTGACGCGCTCGTCGGTGGGCAGGGCCGCCGCGTCGCTGGTGCCCACGTCCAGCGAGGTACGGCGGAACAGCGCGCGGTGGTCCTCGACATGGCGGCCGCGCAGCTGTCCGTACGGGCGGTTCGCCGCCGGGTTGAGGTCCGCCGCCGCCCGGCCCACCGCGTCGCCGTGGGCGTTCTCCCAGTTCACATAGGTGGTGCCGATGGCCACCAGAACGGTGGCCGCGTCGGCGCCCCGGACGGTGACGGTTCCGCCCGCGCTGGTGGTGGTGCCGCCCTCGGCGAGCACCCGCACCAGCGCGCGGAACCCCACCGCGCCGTCCACGCCGCCCGTGGCATCGCCGGTCCCGTCGAGCGCGGCGGTGAGCGGGTCGGGCGAGGACAGGGAGGTGTGCAGCGGGCTGTCGAACGTGGCGCCGAAGGACAGGGCACCCTTCTTCGACGCGGACAGCCGGACGACGATGACGCGGTCGGGAGCGCTGGCGAACGCCTCGCGGGTGTAGGTCACACCGTCGCGGGTGTAGGTGGTGGTGGCGATCGCCGAGTCCAGGTCCAGGTCCCGCCGGTAGCCGGACACCGTGCCGCCCGTCGGCAGCGTCAGGAGCAGATTGCCGACGGTCTGGTACTGGGCCTGGCCGCCGGGCACACCGAGGAAGTCGGAGTTGATCAGCGTCTCGGCCTCGGGCCACGTGCCGTCGAAGACGAGCTGCCGGATGCGGGGCAGGGCGGCAAGACCCTTGTGGTTGTCGTAATTCCGCGGCCCGCCCGCCCAGACGGTGTCCGCGTTGAGCTGGAGCCGCTCGGTCTCGGTGCCCCCGAACACCATCGCGCCGAGCCGCCCGTTGCCCAGCGGCAGGGCGCTCAGCCAGTCGGCGGCGGGCGCGCGGTACCACAGCGCAAGCGGCCGGTCCGCCGCCTGGTGGCCGCCGTGCTGAGCGGCGTGGGCGGCCCCGGCGGGCAGGCCGGTGGTGGCGAGGCCCGTGGTGGTCGTGGCGGCGAGGGCCATGAACCGCCGGCGCGGGACGTCGGGGGTCACTTGGCCACGCCCATGGCGTAGGTGATGCCCATGGCGTAGGTGATGCCGCCGAGGAGGTGCTGCCGGAAGGCGGGCTCGGCGTAGGACTCCTTGGTGTGCCCGAGGCCGGTGTAGAAGGCCCGGCCGCCCTTGTACGCCTGGTACCAGCTGATGGGGTGGTCGCCGTTCATGGTGCCGCCGCTGTACGAGGACTCGTCCAGCGCGGCGAGCACGTGCACGGTGGCCGTACCGCGCGGATTGGTGCGGTAGTTGTACCACTCGTCGGTGCGCACCCAGGTGTTTCCGAGGTGGGCCGTCGCCGGGTGGCCGTGGTCCTCGACTTTCACCGTGGCCTGCTGGATCGCCGGGTGGGACTGGAACCAGGCACCGCACAGGCCGCCGTAGAACGGCCAGTCGTACTCGGTGTCGGCGGCGGCATGCACCCCCGCGTAGCCACCGCCCGCCGCGATATAGCCCTCGAAGGCCGTCTGCCGGGCCGTGTCGAGGACGTCGCCGGTCGTGGACAGGAAGACCACGGCGGCGTAGCGGGCGAGGTTGCCGGGGGTGAAGGCGGCGGCGTCCTCGGTGGCGTCGACGGCGAACCCGGCCTGGGTGCCCAGTTGCCGGATGGCGGCGATGCCGTCGGGGATGGAGTCGTGCCGGAAGCCCGCCGTCTTGGAGAACACCAGCACCCGGCCCGCCTTCGGCCGCCTGCGGACGGGCGCGGCCCACGCGGGCGCGTTCGCCGCGGTGATCAGGACGGCACCGGCCGCGGCCTTCATCACGGAGCGGCGCGGGGCGGGGCCGGGGACGGGCAGGTCGGGACGTTTCCTGTGCACGGGGAACCTCCGGGGAGAAGTGTGATTCTCAAAGGGGGTTGGGCACAGCGCGCGCCGTCGCGCCTGGGGCGCCGCACGGATGCGAGCCTCGGTGAGGGGGATGGACCGCGTCCGTTGAGCGTAAGGGGACCGTACCGAGCCGGCCCCACTTTGCAAAGCCCGTTGACAAAATCCTGTGCCCGGTCATCCGTTCACCGCCTCGTGGGCGCGGGACAGCCCTCCGTATGCGGTGGGGGATACTCGCGGACGTGCTGAGCACAGGCGCGCGCCGCCGCGCCGCGGTACGGGCCTTCGGCAGGGTGGAGGGGACCCTTGTGCCCGTACTCGACACCGCCCTACGGGGTGTCCGGCGGAACTGTCCCCTCCCCGCCCCTTCCCGCAGCACCGATATGCGGCTCCGCCGCGTGGCAGGGGCTCCGCCCCTTTACCCCCGGGGTCTGGGGCGGAGCCCCAGTTGTGGGAAGGGGCGGGGAGGGGGAAGCATCGATATGCGGCTCCGCCGCGTGGCCCGCCGCGGGCGTCACGATCTGTCGGACACCCCCTGGCCATGGCCCGCCGACATGAAAAGCTCGTCGGCGAAGGGCACGGGCTCGGGACGGGAACATGTGGTGCCGACCGGCAGCGAGATCCGCTCCCGGACGGCGTCGAGCAGGGTGAGCATCACGTCCAGGACATGGCGGGCGAGCTCGGCGGAGGTCCGGTGCGGACGGCCCTCCACCAGCGCCCGAGCCATGTCGGCGAGGCCGTAGCCCCGGGTGGAGCCCAGGTATCCGGCCGACGGCGCCAGCGGCTCCCAGGTGCCACCGCGCCAGAGTTCCACCGGGCCGTCGAAGGTGTTGGGATCCGGCACCGACAGCGAGCCCTCACTGCCGTGGACTTCGATGCGCGGCAGCCGGGCCGCGTGCACATCGAAGCTCATCAGCAGTGTGGTGAGCGCGCCGCCTCGATGCTCCAGAACCCCCGTGACATGGGTGTCCACCTCCACCGCGAAGCGTCCGCCCGCGCGCGGCCCGCTGCCGATACTCCGCTGCGCGCGCGGCCGGGAGGCCGCCCCGGTGACCCGGACCACCGGGCCCAGCAGGTGCACCAGGGCGGACAGATAGTACGGGCCCATATCCAACAGCGGCCCGCCGCCGGGCCGGTAGTAGAACTCCGGGTCCGGATGCCACACCTCGGGTCCGGCGGTGGCCATGAAGGCGGTGGCCGCGACCGGTGTGCCGATGAGCCCGTCGTCCACGGCCCTGCGCGCGGTCTGGGTGCCCGGGCCGAGCACGGTGTCCGGCGCGCAGCCGACCCGCAGCCCCGCTCGCCCGGCCCCGACCAGGATGGCGTCGGCCTCCTCGCGGGTGCCGGACAGCGGCTTCTCGCCGTACACATGCCGGCCCGCGGCGAGCGCGGCCAGCGCCACCTCGGCGTGCGCCGCCGGGATGGTCAGGTTGAGTACGGCGTCGACGTCCTCGCGTGCCATCAGCTCGCCGGCCGACGCGGCGACGGCCACGCCCTTCGCGGTCTCGGAGGACGCCTCGGCGGTTTTGGCCGCGGCTTCGGCGCGGGCCCGGTTGAGGTCGGTCACGGCGGTCAGGCGCAGTCCCGGCAGGCGCGCCAACGTGTCCAGATAGGCCCCGCTGATCTTCCCCGCCCCGACCAGCCCTATCCTCAGCGGCTCGCCCACAGTGGTCCCCTCCCGGTCAGTCCCCGCGCCTGCGGCGCCCATCTGCTCGTCTCGTTCGTCGTCACGGCCTCTGCACGCTCCCGGTTGAGGGCCAGACGGTGCAGGTCCTCGACATCGCTGGGGTCGCGGCCGCGCAGCAGCGGGGCGAGACAGCCCTGAGACGCCGTCAGGAAGGTGCGTACGGTGGTGATGCGGAGCTTGTCGCCGCGCTCCTCCGCCCAGGGGGCCTTTGCCAGTGGGAGGTGCGGCTCGCGCGGCGCGGACATACGCTCCCATTCCCATAGCCGAATGGCGATCGTCCATTCGAACGTAAAGAGGGTTCAGGGGCGGTGTCAATGTCCGTACCGGGATCCGGCCGGACCCGGGCGCCCGGCGGTGTGCGGAGGCTCAGTGCTCCCCGAGGCGCTTCAGCAGCGTCCGCAACGAGTGGGCCGCCTCGGTGACATGGGCGGCGATCTCGCTCAGCCGGGCGTCGTCCATGCGGCTGCGCGGCGCCGAGCAGCTGATCGCGGCGCCGCCGCCGTACCCGGTGCCGAGCGGGACCGCCACACAGCGGATGTCCACCGAACTCTCGCCCTCGTCCGCCGCCCAGCCGCGCTTGCGGGCGTCGGCGAGCTGGGCGAGGAGCTCGTCCGGGTCGGTGACGGTGCTCGGAGTCAGCGCCTCCAGCGGCCAGTTGAGGCGGCGCTGGACCTCCGCCGCGTCGTACTGGGACAGGATCGCCTTGCCGAGCGCGGTGGCGTGCGCGGGCAGCCGGCGGCCGACCGCCGAGTACATCCGCAGGGCGTGCCGGGATTCGCGCTTGGCCAGGTAGACGACATCGGTGTGGTCCAGCCGTCCGAGGTGGACGGCCTCGCCCGTCTCCTCGGCCAGCAGGTCGAGCACGGGCCCGGCGATCCCGGCCAGGTCGTCGCTCTCCAGATAGGCGGTGCCGGTCAGCAGCGCCTTGAGGCCGAGGCTGTACAGCGTTCCGGACGGGTCGGTCTCCACCCAGCGGCGGGACTCCATGGTGCGCAGCACCGCGTGCAGGCTGCTCTTGGGCACGGACAGGGTGCTCGCCATGTCGGCGAGCGAGAGCCGGGCGCCCTCGGCACCCAGGAGTTCGAGCACTTCCAGGACGCGCGCCGCGGACTTGACGTCCTCGTGACGCCGGACCCGCGCTGCTCCCGACACCGATTCCACGCCAGCCTCCGCTCCCCGGCCCGGCGCCCCGCCGACCCCGGCCCCCGACAACTTCCGTAGCTCGTCTTGACGCTATATCACGGCAAGCCTATGTTCCGTTACTCCAACGCCATTCGGTTTCCTGAACGCTTCGCATCGGGCGAGGGCTCATATGCAGACAGCCATGTGCTGTACGCGGCGGCGCCGGCCGGCCCCGAGGACCCCCGCTGACGAGGGTTCCGAGGTGCCCCTCCACCACGGAAGGAACGTGAGATGGCACAGAGCCCCGGCACCTCGCGCCGGACCTTTCTGACCCGCACGGCCGCGGGCGTCGCCCTGGGCGCCGGGTCCCCCGCCGCGGCGGAAGGCCGGGCGGCGGCCGCCGTGCCCGCCGCCTCCAGTTCACCGGCGGCCCGGCTCGCGCCCTCGCCGGACGTGCACATCTTCTCCTACCCCTGGTACGGCAGCCCCGCGGTCAGCGGCTCCTGGCGCCACTGGTCGCAGGGCGGCCTCACCCCGCCCGACCGGATCGGCTCCGACTTCTACCCGGTGGCCGGTGCGTACGACTCCGGCGACCGCGCCGTGGTCGACCGCCACATGGGGTGGCTGGCCCAGGCCCGCACCGGTGTGCTCGTCACCAGTTGGTGGGGGCGGGGCGGCTACGAGGACCAGCGGGTGCCGCTGCTCCTGGACGCGGCGGCCGCACACGGGCTCGAGGTGGCCTGGCACATCGAGCCGTACGCCGGACGCACCGCGCGGTCCGTCGTGGACGACATCGGCTATCTCATCCAGCGGTACGGCGGCCATCCGGCCTTCCACCGGGACGCGGCACACGGCAACCGTGGCGCGTACTACGTCTTCGAGTCCCTGCGGATCGCCGACTGGACCCCGCTGGACCAGGTGGCCGACCGGGCGATCGTGCTTGCCCAGACCACGGACGTGTCAAAGGTGGCGCACTTCGGCGGCATGTACACCTACGACGCCATCGCCGCGGGCAACAATCCGCAGTGGGCCGGTCCGGCCGCGTACTGCCGCGACCACGGCATGGTCTGGGCGCCGTCCATCGGCCCCGGCTACATCGACGACCGCGCCGTGCCCGGCAACACCACGCCCACCCTGGAGCGCGCGGACGGCGCCACCTACGACCTGGAGTGGAACAACGCCCTCTCCCCGGCCAACGGGGGCCCGCCCACCTGGGTCTCGATCACCTCGTTCAACGAGTGGCACGAGGGCAGCCAGATAGAACCCGCCACCGCCACCCCACCCACGGCGCTGAGCTACCGGACCTACAACGGGGCGTACGGGCGGACGGGCCGCGCGGCCGAGACGGCCTATCTCGACCGCACCGCGTACTGGGTGGGCCGCTTCGAGGCCGCCGCCCGCCGCCGCTGAGGCCGCCGGGCGGCCGCGCCGGGCGGACTGGCCGCGAAGGAACGAGCGCGCCCGCCGGCCGCGGCAGGGGGCGGGTGTGCGGCACCCCCGGATCATCCGCATAGGCTGGGACCCTGTCAGGACAACGGCGGTAACGGGGGACACGATGCGGAAAGAGGCGGTTCGGTACCTTCACTGCCCGTACTGCTCCGGCGCCATGACGATGACCGACGGCACGCTGGAGTGCTCGCAGGGGCACAACTTCGACGTGGCGAAGCAGGGGTACGTCAATCTGCTGCGTGGCGCCGCCAAGTTCAGCGCGGACACCGCCGCCATGGTGGCGGCCCGCGCGGACTTCCTGGCCGCCGGTCACTACGCGCCGATCGCCGGGGCGCTGGCCGCGCTGGCGCGCGAGACGGCACCGGAGGCCGCGGGCGGGGACCCCGGCTGTGTCGTGGACATCGGTGGCGGCACGGGCTATCACCTTGCCCGGGTGATGTCGGAGTTCCCGGACTCCGAGGGGATCCTGCTCGACATCTCCAAGTTCGCCGCCCGCCGGGCCGCGCGGGCGCACCCCCGGATCAGCGCGGTGGTGGCCGACGCCTGGGACGGGCTGCCGCTCGCCGACGGGGCCGCGTCGGTGGTCCTCAATGTCTTCGCGCCGCGCAATCCGGCCGAGCTGCGGCGGATTCTGCGCCCCGAGGGTGTGCTGCTGGTGGTGACGCCCCGGCCGGATCATCTACGGGAACTGGTGGCGGCGCTGGGGCTGCTGCGGGTGGGCGAGCAGAAGGACGAGCGGCTGGCGGACCGGCTCTCGGCGCATTTCACCGAGGTGGCCCGCGAGCGGTCGCGGAGCACCATGGCACTGGACCACAAGGCCCTGCCGCAGCTGGTGGGGATGGGCCCCAACGCCTGGCATCAGCAGAGCGAGCGGCTGGAGGAGCGCATCGCGCGGCTGCCCGAGCCCTGCGATGTGACGCTGTCCGTCACGCTCACGGCGTACCGTCCGCTGATCTGACGCCCGGCCGCCACCGGGCTCCACCAGGGGCCATCACGTCCAGACGGTGTATCCGCCGTCCACGCGGATCGCCTCGATGCCGCTGATGTACCGGGCGCCGCAGCGGTCCTGGGGCAGGACGAGCTGGGGGCCCGCGCGGTCGAGCGGAGTGTCGTCGATGGTGACCGCGAGCAGGACCGGGGCGCGGCCGAAGTCCGGGTCGATCTCGGCCCAGGACAGCAGCGCGCGGTGGCCGTCCGCGCCGCGTACGGCGATCAGGAAGCGCAGCCGGTCCTTGCGCCGGGCGGGGTCGAAGCCGGGGCCGGCGGCGACCAGGACGTCGTGCAGGAACGGCCCGGTGAAGCGGTGGCGCTGGATGCCGCTGGTGGCGCAGTCGAAGCTCACCTGCGCCCGGTGCTGGGGCCAGGTGAGCAGCTCGGACACCGTCAGCCGGGCGGGGCGGGTCAGATCGCCGGTGAGAGCGACTTCCGCCATTGGACCGGCGGCCGTACTGGCAGCTGCGAGGGAGTCACTCACGGGCTACCACCTCCTGGAGGAGCGTTACCCGAACACCCATCCCAGGCAAACGCACATGCCATGCCGATAGACCAAAGATCACGCAGATGCGAGGAAGAAATCTGAATTTCCCTCGTATCTGCGGCTGAGGCAATCAGCTCACCGATGGCTCGGGTGACGACGGGACCGCAGGCGCCAGAGCCGACCGCCATGGACGCGTGAAGAGGCCCCGCCGAGGCCCGCCGAGCCCAGCGAGATCGCCAGCAGACTGATGCTCGCGCTTCGCTCTCCGAGACCCTCGTCGACAAGGACGACGCACGGCTCGGCGGCGCATGATGTGACAGCGGGTGACGCGTTACCCCATTGGGGGGACGTTGGGCCGCGATCCGTCCGACAAAGGGGCACCATGCATGCGAAGCCGGTCATTTCCGGCCGCTCATTCCCAGCAAGGAGTTCCTATGCGTATGCGGACCGCCCTGTCCACGCTCGCTCTCACCGCCGCGTCCCTCGCCGTCGGCGCGACCGGTGCCCTCGCGGAGGACGGCCCCGATGTCACCGTCGACAACACCAGCAGCACGACCACGACCTTCCCCGGCGTATGCGCCAGCAACCAGTTCTCCTTCGTCACCGTCCCGGTCAATCTGGTGGGCCAGTCGGACTCCAGCTCGTGCTGACCCCCCGCTCCACGAGCCCGTGAGGAGCGGCACCCCCGGCCGACACGGCCGGGGGTTTCCCATGCCGTAGGCTGGCCGGCGCAGCTGGTTCGCCCCGTCCGCCAGGCGGGACGTCGCAAGAGGGAACCCGGTGGGAATCCGGGACTGCCCCGCAGCGGTGAGCGGGAACGACCGCCGTCATACGCACTGGGTCCGGTGAGAGGGACCTGGGAAGCGACGGCCAGTAGGTGTCCTCCTGAGGAGGGCGCGCCCGTGAGTCCGAAGACCTGCCATCTGCCCGCGTACGGACCACCCGTGCGCGGACATCCCGGTGACCTCGAGGGCGGGTCGGCGAACATGCACCAGGCGGACGACCGCGCGCCTGCCGCGCGACGTCGTGGCGTCCGGTCCGTCACCCTTCGCGCCCTCCTCCCGTCGCCGGGACCTCAGGGATTCATCTCGCGAAGGAGATCTCCGTGACCACCAAGTCCGCGGCCGTGGCAGCACGGGCCACCGTGTACGGCTACCCCCGCCAGGGCCCGAACCGGGAACTGAAGAAGGCGATCGAGGGCTACTGGAAGGGCCGCGTCACCGCCGACGCGCTGAGGGCCACCGCCGCCGACCTGCGCCGCGCCAACTGGCTCCAGCTGGCCGGGGCGGGCATCGACGAGGTCCCCACCGGCGACTTCTCGTACTACGACCATGTGCTGGACACCACCGTCATGGTCGGCGCCATCCCCGACCGCCACCGGGACGCGGTCGCCGCCGACCCGCTCGACGGGTACTTCGCGATGGCGCGGGGCACACAGGACGTGGCGCCGCTGGAGATGACCAAGTGGTTCGACACCAACTACCACTACCTGGTCCCCGAGCTGGGCCCGGACACGGTGTTCACGGCCGACTCCGCCAAGCAGGTCGCCGAGCTCAAGGAGGCCCTCGCCCTCGGGCCGGCCGCGCGGCCGGTCCTCGTCGGCCCCGTCACCTACCTCCTGCTCGCCAAGCCCGCGCCCGACGCGCCCGCGGACTTCGAGCCGCTCACCCTCCTGGACCGGCTGCTTCCGGTGTACGCCGAGGTCCTGGCCGATCTGCGGGCGGCCGGTGCCGAGTGGGTGCAGCTCGACGAGCCCGCCCTGGTCCAGGACCGCACCGCGGCCGAGCGGCACGCGGCCGGCCGCGCCTATCGCGACCTCGGCGCCCTCACCGACCGCCCGAAGCTGCTGGTCGCCTCGTACTTCGACCGCCTCGGCGAGGCGCTGCCGGTGCTGGCCAACGCCCCGGTCGAGGGGCTGGCGCTGGACTTCACGGAGGCCGCCGCGGCGAATCTGGACGCGCTGGCCGCCGTCGGCGGACTGCCCCGCAAGCGGCTGATCGCCGGTGTCGTCAACGGCCGCAACATCTGGGTCAACGACCTGGAGAAGTCCCTGGCCACGCTCGGCACTCTGCTGGGCCTGGCGGACCGGGTCGATGTGGCGGCCTCCTGCTCGCTGCTGCACGTCCCCCTCGACACGACACCCGAGCGGGACATCGAACCGCAGATCCTGCGCTGGCTGGCCTTCGCCCGGCAGAAGACCGCGGAGATCGTCACCCTCGCCAGGGGCCTGGCCCGCGGCACCGGCGCGATCACCGCCGAGCTGGCCGCGAACCGGGCCGATCTCGCCTCCCGCGCGGGCTCCCCCATCACCCGCGACCCGGCCGTCCGCGCCCGCGCCGCCGCGGTCACCGAGGCCGACGCCCGCCGCTCCCAGCCGTACGCCGAGCGCACCGCGGCCCAGCGCGCCCACCTCCGGCTGCCGCTGCTGCCGACCACCACCATCGGCTCCTTCCCGCAGACCGGCGAACTGCGCACCGCCCGCGCCGACCTGCGCGGGGGCCGGATCGACACGGCCGGGTACGAGGAGCGCATCAGGGCCGAGATCCAGGAGGTGATCTCCTTCCAGGAGAAGACCGGCCTGGATGTGCTGGTGCACGGCGAGGCCGAGCGCAACGACATGGTCCAGTACTTCGCCGAACAGCTCACCGGCTACCTCGCCACCCAGCACGGCTGGGTCCAGTCCTACGGCACGCGTTACGTCCGCCCGCCGATCCTGGCCGGTGACATCGCGCGCCCCGAGCCGATGACGGTGCGCTGGACGGCGTACGCGCAGTCGCTCACCGACCGCCCGGTCAAGGGCATGCTCACCGGACCGGTCACCATGCTCGCCTGGTCCTTCGTCCGCGACGACCAGCCCCGCGGCGACACCGCCCGCCAGGTGGCGCTCGCCCTGCGCGACGAGGTGAACGACCTGGAGGCGGCCGGGACCTCGGTCATCCAGGTGGACGAGCCCGCGCTGCGCGAGACCCTGCCGCTGCGCACGGCGGACCGGCCCGCCTATCTGGCCTGGGCGACCGAGGCCTTCCGGCTCACCACCGGCGGCGTACGCCCCGGCACCCAGATCCACACCCATATGTGCTACGCCGAGTTCGGCGACATCGTCCAGGCGATCGACGACCTCGACGCCGATGTCATCAGCCTGGAGGCCGCCCGCTCCCATATGCAGGTGGCCCGCGAGCTCGCCGCCCACGGCTATCCGCGCGAGGCCGGGCCCGGGGTGTACGACATCCACTCCCCGCGGGTGCCCGGCGCGGAGGAGGCGGCCGAACTGCTGCGGACGGGGCTGAAGGCCATCCCGGCCGAGCGGCTGTGGGTCAACCCCGACTGCGGGCTGAAGACCCGCGGCTGGCCGGAGACCCGCGCCTCACTGGAGAACCTGGTCACCGCGGCCCGTACGGTCCGAGGTGAGCTGCCCGCGTCCTGACCCGTGGGGACCGGTGACGCGGAGCAGGTCCAGCTTGCCCGCGTCGCTGGTTCCGGTCGCCGCCGTGTAGGTGACCATGCGCAGATCCGCGCCGGGGACGATGAGCACATCGCAGTCGAGCAGGATGTCGCCGATCTCCGGATGCCGGATCGTCTTGCGGTCCGAGGTGTGCTGGGCGGCGGTCGCCCGGGTGGCCCAGTGGTGGGCGAAGACCTCGGACTCCGCCCGGAGTTCCCGCACCAGACGGGCGAGCCGGGCGTCGGCGGGGTAGCGGGAGACGGCGTCCTTGAGGTCGGCCACGATCGAGGTTTCGAAGGTGTCGGTTCCGCGCTCGGGGCGGACGCGGAGCACCGGGTCGCGGGCGGCACCGGTGCCGAACAGGGCGCGGGCGAGGTTGCGTTCGGCGGCCGGGAGCACGGTGGGGTCGCCGTGCAGGGCGCTCCACATCGCGTTCCACCACACCAGGGTCCAGTCGGCGGTGAACACCCCGATCGGGACGTCGCCCAGGCGCGCCGCGAGCCGCTGGATGCCCGGGGGCACGTGGGAGCTGACCGTCCCGTCCCGCGGCGGCAGCAGCCCGGCGCTCCGGTACAGCTGGTCGCGTTCGGCGCGGGACAGCTGGAGGGCGCGGGCGAGGGCGCCGACGACCTGGTCCGAGGGGTGCTTCGCGCGTCCCTGCTCCAGGCGCAGGATGTAGTCGACGGAGAGCCCGGCCAGCTCGGCGAGCTCCTCGCGGCGCAGCCCCGGGGCGCGGCGGCTCGCCTTCGGGGTGAAGCCGGCGTCGGCCGGGGCGAGGCGGTCGCGCCAGGCGCGCAGCAGCGCGGCGAAGTCGGAGCGGGAGGAAGCCATGGGTGCATTCTCGCCGCGCGGCGCCGGATGAGCCTGGGTACTGCCGGTCCTAGTGACGGGGACGGCACTGGCCGGCGTGGGCACGGGCGGCGAACGTGGAACCGCCGCGCCCGGCCGGGCGCCATCGGCCGACCAGCGAAGGAGCCTTCCATGCCTGCTGCGCAGCACACCATCGTGATGACGGGCGCGAGCCGCGGGATCGGGCGCGTCGCCGCGGAGCACATCGTGCGGCGGTCGCCCGACGCACACCTCCTCGTCGTGGCCCGCGCGTCCTCCGGCGCCCGGCTCGCCGAGGAGCTCGCCACGGGCGGGCAGACGGTCTCGTACGTCCCTGCGGACCTCGGCTCGCTCCAGAGCGTCCGCTCCGCCGCCGCCGAGATCCGCGACCGGCTGGAGCGCGGTGATCTGCCACCGCTGCGTAGCTTCGTGGGCAACGCGGGGATGCAGTACACCAACGCGCTGACCGAGTCCCCCGACGGATACGAGGCCACCTTCGCCGTCAACGTACTGGCCAACCACCTCTTCGTCCGGGTGCTCCAGGACCACTTCGCCCCGCCCGCCCGGATCGTGATCACCGTCAGCGACACCCACTTCGGGGACTTCAGGCACAACATGGGCATGGTGCCCGGCCCCGTCTGGCACTCCCCCGATGTCCTGGCCCGTCCGGGCGCCTTCGCCAAGCCGGCCGGCACGGCGGGCGGGCGCACCGCGTACTCGACGAGCAAGCTGGCCGCCATCCACCTCGTGCACGAGTACGCGCGGAGGCTTCCGGCCGGGATCGACGCCATCGCGTACAACCCCGGTTTCGTCCCCGGCACCGGCCTCGCCCGCAACGCCGGTCCGCTCTCCCGCTTCGCCATGCGGCGCGTGCTGCCGGTGATGGCCCTCACGCCGTTCGCCACCGGCCGCGGCGCGGCGGGCCGCTACCTCGCCGATGTCGTGCTGGGCACGACCGCGGCGCCGACCGGCTCCTACGTCGACCGCGCCCGGGTGGCGCGGTCGTCGGAGGAGTCCTACGACCCGCGGCGCGAGCGCGAACTGTGGGACGCCGTCGAGCGGTTCACCGTGGCACACGCAGCCTGAGCGGCTTCGCGCACCACCACATCGAGCACGGCTACGACCGTGGCCAGGAGGGCCGGCCCTCAGGCATTCAGGCGCGGGTAGTCGATGTACCCCTTGTCGGTGCCGCCGTAGTAGGTCGTCTCGTCCGGTGTGTTGTACGGCCCGCCCGCGCGCAGCCGGGCCGGAAGGTCCGGGTTGGCGAGGAAGAGCGCCCCGAAGGACAGCATGTCGGCCGTACCGTCCTCGATGAGCGCCAGCTCCTCCGCGCTGGTGAACCCGTCCGTCGCGGGGTTGAGGACGAGGGTTCCGGAGAACTCCTTGCGGAGGATGCCGGTCAGATCGCGGGAGTCCTCGACGATGTGCAGATACGCGGGGCCGGTCTCGTTCAGGCGACGGATCAGCGGGACGTATGTGGCCTCGAGGTCGGGCTCCTCGATGCCGTTGTAACGGATCCCGGGCGAGATCCGTATCCCGGTGCGCCGCGTTCCGATGGCCGCCGACACGGCCGCGACCACCTCGGCCGCGAACCGGACCCGGCCCTCGGTCGAACCACCCCACTCATCGGTGCGCAGATTGGAGCTGGGGGCCAGGAACTGGTGGATCAAGTAGCCGTAGGCGGCGTGCAGTTCGACCCCGTCGAACCCCGCCTCGACGGCGTTGCGTGCCGCCTGGGCGAAGTCCGCGATCGTCTCCCGCACCTCCTGGGAGGTCAGCTCGCGTGGGGTGGTGAAGTCCTTCATCCCGTCGACGGTGAACAGCCGGCCGGGTGCGGCGACGGCCGAGGGAGCGACCTGGACCAGCCCGTCCGGCAGCAGGCCGGGGTCGCCGACCCTGCCGACGTGCGAGATCTGGGCGAAGACCGTCCCGCCCTCGGCGTGCACCGCGTCGGTGACGCGGCGCCAGGCGGCGATCTGCTCGGCGCTGTGCAGCCCCGGGGTGTGGGGGAAGCCCTGGCCGACCACGGACGGCTGCGAACCCTCCGTGATGATCAGCCCGGCCGTGGCCCGCTGTGCGTAGTACGTGGCCATGGAGCCGGTGGCCGTATTGCCGGGCCCGAAGGCACGGGCACGGCCCATGGCGGGCATGACCAGGCGATTGCGGAGCCGCAGCCCGGCGAGGTCGATCGGATCGAAGGGTGTGGACACAACGGCTCCCGGGGTCGGTGGGGCATGCGGTCGATGGGGCACAACAGTCGGCAACGAGATCATTGGGCGACCAACGACCTCGCGGCGAAGCCACCATAACCCATTCATTGGGTGGCCAATGATTGGTCGGCCACGATAGCCTTGCCACCATGACCAGAGAGCTCCCGGACATCGACGCGACGGAGGCCGAGCCCACCGGCGCCACGGAGGCCGGATACGGCGGCCACGTCAGTCAGACCCTGGCGCGGGTGTCCCGCCTGCACCGCCTCGCCGGGGGCAGGCTGCTGCGCCCGACCGGCCTCTGCTCCGGCCAGGAATTCCTGATGATGACCCTGTGGGACGCGGGGTCGGTCCGGCAGTCGGAGCTGGCGAGGGCGCTCGACCTGGACCCGTCGACGGTGACCCTGATGCTGCGGCGGCTGGAGCAGGGCGGGCATGTCACCCGGGCCCGCGATCCGCAGGACCGCCGCGTCATGCTGGTCCGGGCCTCGGAGCGGAGCTACTCCCTGCGGCCCAAGGTCGCGGAGACCTGGGCGCGGCTGGAGGAGCACATCCTGGACGGGCTCGACGACGGGGAGCGCGAGGCCTTCGCCAGGATCCTCATGAAGGTCGAGAAGAACCTCGCCGCGGAAGAGGGCGAAGCGGGCCCCGAGCGCGCTTAGGGGGTTGTCCGACGGATCTTTCCCCTCCCCGCCCCTTCCCGCAGCACCGATATGCGGCTCCGCCGCGTGGTAGGGGCTCCGCCCCTGGACCCCGGGGTCCGGGGGCTGGGGCGGAGCCCTAGTTGTGGGAAGGGGCGGGGAGGGGGAGGCATCGATATGCGGCTCCGCCGCGTGGCCCGCCGCAGGCGCCAAGATCCGCCGGACACCCGTAGGCACGCCCCCAGGTCAGGCGTGCCGTGTCCACGAGCCCAGCACCATCAGCGTCTTGGTTCCGGTGACCAGGCCGACGCGGCGCAGACCGTCGATGACCTGTTGCAGATGCTCGATGTCCCGCACCCGGACGTGCACGAGCGCGTCGGGGTCACCGGCGATGGTGAAGACGGCCTGCACCTCGGGAACCGTGTAGCAGGTGCGGACGATCTCCCCGACCGGTGTCGTACCGGTGTAGGACAGCTCCACGAACGCCTCGATGCCCCAGCCGAGCTTGGTGTGGTCGATCTGCACCGTGAAGCCCTTGATCACCCCGGCGTCCTTGAGCCGGTCCACCCGGCGCTTGACCGCGGCCACCGACAATCCCACCTCGGGTGCCATCTCGGAGAAGGTGCGCCGCCCGTCCTCGCGCAGCATGCGCAGCAACTGCCGGTCCACATCGTCGAACTCGGGCATCGGCCCTCCACTCCGCGCCGCACACGCCCGCCCGACCCGCACAGCGCGCGCAAACTCTTTTAGTCAGACTCGCGAATTTCCCCGGCAGTTTGCGTCTTCACCCGGATCGGCCGCAAGTTACTTGTGCTCCTCCGGTGGGTGTTGCTGTCCTTGAGCCGCACCCCAGACACGCCGAGGAGGCTCACGTGAGCACCGACCCCGCCGCGGTTTCTCTCGATGACCCCTACACGGCCCGCGGCGGCCGTGTGCTGATCTCCGGCATCCAGGCCCTGGTCCGGCTCACCCTCGAACAGCGCCGCCTGGACGAGGCGCGTGGCCTGGACACCCGCGCGTTCGTCTCCGGCTATCCGGGCTCACCGCTCGGCGGGGTCGATCTGGAGCTGGCCCGGGCACGCCGCTTTCTCGACCCCGCCGGTGTGGTGTTCCGGCCCGGGCTCAACGAGGAGCTGGCCGCCACCGCCGTGGCCGGGACGCAGCTGCTGGGGCAGGTGCCCGGACGCCGCCACGAGGCGGTGACCGGGTTCTGGTACGGCAAGAATCCCGGTCTCGACCGCGCGGCCGACGCGATGCGGCATGGGACGGTGGCCGGTACGGCGGCGCTGGGCGGCGCGGTGGCCTGGATCGGCGACGACCCCGGGAGCAAGTCCTCGACCGTGCCCAGCTCCTGCGAGCCGATGTGCCAGAGCCTGGCCATGCCCCTGCTCGCGCCCGGCTCCGTGCCCGAGATCCTCGAACTCGGACTGCACGCCGTGGCACTGTCCCGCGCCACCGGCCTCTGGGCCGGGCTGAAGATCGTCGCGGATATCGCGGACGCCTCGGCGATCGTCGACCTGGACGCGCTCCGGCCCGACATCCCCGCCCCGCCCGCCGCCCCGCGCGGGGCGCCGCCCACTCTGGTCGGCCCCGCGTCCGTGGACGCCGAGCACGACATGCTCACCCGCCGACTGGACCTGGCGCGCGCCTACGCCCGCGAGGCCGGGCTGAACCGCGTCACCTTCAGCGCCGCACACGCCACCTTGGGCGTGGTGGCCTCCGGCACCTCGTACGCCGTGGTGCGGCGCGCCCTGGCCGACCTCGGCATCGGCGAGGCGGACATGGAGGCGCTCGGTATCCGGCTGATCCGGCTGGCGATGCCGTTCCCCCTCTGCGACGAGGACCTGGTGGCCATGACCGGCGATCTGGACCAGGTCCTGGTCGTCGAGGACAAGGTGCCCTTCCTCGAAGGGCACCTCAAGGCCGCCCTGTACGGCAGCGCCGACGCGCCCGTGGTGGTCGGCCGCCGCGGCGAGAACGGCCGGCCGCTGCTCACTGCCCGCGGCACCCTCGGCGCCGAGGACGTGGCCAAGGCCCTGGCCCAGCGCATCGGCCAGGACCGGCTGCCGCGGACCGCGACCGCCCGGCTGGCCTCGCTGGCACCGCCGCCCGCGCCCCGGATCGCACTGCCCACCATCTCGGCGCGCACGCCCTACTTCTGCTCCGGCTGCCCGCACAACACCTCCACACGCACCGCCGATGACACCCTCGTCGGCGCGGGCATCGGCTGCCACGCCATGATCGCCCTCGATGGCGCGGGCCGCGGCCACCAGATCGGGCTGACCCAGATGGGCGGCGAAGGCGCGCAGTGGATCGGCCTGGCCCCGTTCACCGACGACCGGCACTTCGTGCAGAACCTCGGTGACGGCACCTTCCACCACTCCGGCTCGCTCGCCATCCGCGCGGCGGTCGCCGCGGGCGTGACCATGACGTACAAGCTCCTCTACAACGACGCCGTCGCGATGACGGGCGGTCAGCGGCCGGAGGGGCGGCTGGACGTCCCGGCGCTGACCCGCTGGCTCGCCCTGGAGGGCGTGCGGAGGGTCGTGGTGACCACCGCGGCACCGGCCGACTACCGCGGCGTACGCCTCGACCCGATCGCCACGGTGCGCCACCGCGACGATCTGCCCGAGGCCGAGAAGGAGCTGGCCGCCACCGACGGCGTGACCGTGCTCATCCATGACGACCGCTGCGCCGCGGAGGAGCGCCGGCTGCGCAAGCGCGGTCAGCTGCCCACCCCCGCCGAGAAGGTGGTCATCAACGAGCGGGTCTGCGAGGGCTGCGGCGACTGCGGGGACGTGTCCACGTGTCTGTCGGTGCAGCCCGTGGACACCACGTTCGGCCGCAAGACCCGGATCCACCAGGCGTCCTGCAACTCCGACTTCAGCTGTCTGAAGGGCGACTGTCCCTCCTTCCTCCTCGTCGAGCCGAAGGCGAACGCGACAAAGGCGAAGGCGGAGGCGGCCAAGGAGGCGAAGGACAAGCGGCCCCGTGCCATCCCCCAGCCGCCCGTGGCCCTGACCGCGCCCACCCCGGCGGTGGACGGGGAGAGCACACTGCTGCGGATGCCCGGCATCGGCGGCACCGGTGTCGTGACCGTCTCCCAGATGCTCCAGCGGGCCGCCCATCTCGACGGCCGCTACGCGGCGGGACTGGAGCAGACGGGGCTGGCCCAGAAGGGCGGGCCCGTCGTCAGTGACGTACGGATCTCGGCCACTCCGGTCACCGGTGCCGTGCGCGCCTCCCGCGCGACCGCCGACGTGCTCATCGGCTTCGATCTGCTCGGGGCGGCCGCCGACGCCAATCTCCGCATCGCCCGCCCCGGCCACACCATCGCCGTCGTCAACTCCGCCATCGTCCCCACCGCGGCCATGGTGACCAACCGGGTCGTCGTGCCCGGCTCCCCGGACGACGCCCTGGAGCGGATCGAGTCGGCCACCCGCCCCGGGGACAACCTCTACCTCGATGCGCAGAGCATGGCCGAGGCCCTGTTCGGCGATCACATGCCGACCAATATGCTCCTCGTCGGAGCCGCCTTCCAGCGCGGCTGCCTCCCGCTGACGGAAGACGCCATCGAGGGCGCGATCCGTCTGGGCACGGCCGTGGAGAAGAACCTCGCGGCCTTCCGCTGGGGGCGCGCCGCCGCCCTCGACCCCGAGGCCGTACGGCGCACCCTGGCCGCGCCGGAACGGCCGGTCCTGGAGGTCACACCCGAGGCGCGCACCGTCGCGGCCACCGCCGCCGGTCCCGGGACGCTCCAGGACACCGTCGCCCTGCGCGCCGCCGACCTGATCGCCTATCAGGACCGGGCCTACGCCGAGCGGTACGCCACCGAGGTGGAGCAGGTGGCCGCGACGGCCCGGCGGCGGGCCGGTGACGAGGCGGGCGAGCGCATCGCCGTCGCCTACGCCGAGGGGCTGCACAAGCTCATGGCCTACAAGGACGAGTACGAGGTGGCCCGGCTCCATCTGGACACCGTGGAACGGGCCAGGATCGCGGACGAGTTCGGTGCCGATGCCGACGTGTCCGTTCTGCTGCACCCTCCGGCGCTGCGCGCGCTGGGCATGAAGCGCAAGATCCGGCTCCGCCGCACGGCCCCCGCCCTCTTCTCGCTCCTCCGCGCCCTGCGGCGGCTGCGCGGCACCCGGCTGGACCTCTTCGGATACGCCGAGGTCCGCCGCCAGGAGCGGGCGCTGATCGAGGAGTACCCGCGCCTGGTCCGCGACGCCCTGGCCCGTCTGACGCCCGGCAACGCCACGGCCGTGGAGGATCTGGTGCGGCTCGTCGAGGCCGTCCGCGGCTACGAGGACATCAAGCTGGCCCGGGTCGAGGAGTTCCGCGCCACGGCCCGCGCGGCCCTGGACGATCTGACCGCCTCCGCCGACGCCCCCGCGGCCGTCTCCGTCTGACCCCGGCCCCCCCTCAGCACCTCTCCTCGCCCGTCCGCACCTCAGGAGCGCCCCTGATGCCCGTCGACCGTCTGCTTCCCACCCGTGAGGCCGAGGACCTGCTCGACCTCGTCCGCGAGATCGCCGACAAGGAGCTCGCCCCCCGCGTCGACGGGCACGAACGCGGCGAGACCTACCCCGAGGGCCTGTTCCGCCTGCTGGGCGACGCCGGGCTGCTGGGCCTGCCCTACCCGGAGGAGTTCGGCGGGGGCGGCCAGCCCTACGAGGTCTACCTCCAGGTCCTGGAGGAGCTGGCGGCGCGCTGGGCCGCCGTCGCCATCGCCACCAGCGTCCACACCCTCGCCGCCTTCCCCCTGCTCACGTTCGGCACCACCGGGCAGCGCGAACGCTGGGCGGAGGACATCCTCGGCGGCCGGCTCATCGGCGGGTACAGCCTGTCCGAGCCCCAGGCCGGGTCCGACGCGGCAGCCCTGACCTGCCGCGCCGAGAAGGCCCCCGACGCCTACCGGATCAACGGCACCAAGGCGTGGATCACCCACGGCGGCAAGGCGGACTTCTACGCCCTGTTCGCCCGCACCGCCCCCGGCAGCGATGGCATCTCCTGCTTCTTCGCGCCCGGCCACACCGACGGCCTCACCTTCGGCCGCCCCGAGGAGAAGATGGGCCTGCACGCCATCCCCACCACCTCCGCCTTCTGGGACGACGCCCTCCTCGCCACCGACCGGCTCATCGGCGGCGAGGGCCAGGGGCTCCACATCGCCTTCCAGGCCCTGGACTCCGGCCGGCTGGGCGTCGCCGCCTGCGCCACCGGGCTCGCCCAGGCGGCCCTGGACGCCGCGGTCGGCTACGCCCACGAACGCACCGCCTTCGGCCGCAGGATCATCGACCATCAGGGGCTCGGCTTCCTGCTGGCCGACATGGCCGCCGCGGTCGACTCCGCGCGCGCCACCTATCTGGACGCGGCCCGCCGCCGCGACCAGGGGCGCCCGTACACCCGGCAGGCCAGCGTCGCCAAGCTGACGGCGACCGACGCCGCCATGAAGGTGACCACGGACGCCGTCCAGGTCTTCGGCGGCTACGGCTACACCCGCGACTTCCCCGTGGAGCGCTATATGCGCGAAGCGAAGATCATGCAGATCTTCGAGGGCACCAACCAGATCCAGCGGCTCATCATCAGCCGCCAACTCGCCCCCTGACCGGCCCCGCGACGGAATGTCGCACCCGGGCACGCCGGGACACCGGTCATGATGACCACCATGAGATCGGTACGTGGAACGCGCGGGGCGCGAGCGCATCAGCCGGGACTGGGCCGTACGGCGGCCGTGATGGTGGTGCTGACCGCCCTGACCGTGGCCGGTTGCGGCGGTTCTGACACGACCGACGGGGCACCCTCGCACGGTGGGAACCCGTCGGAGTCCCGTTCCGCACGGCCCTCGGGCAGCCCTTCCGGCGATCCCGGCGCCTCGGCGAAACCGTCGGAGTCGGCGGCGGACGGGCGTGACATCGGCGCCTGCGCGGACGGCAACTGCGAGGTCGCGGTGTCCGAGCGGGTGACGGTCCGTTTCGAGGGCCCGGCCGGTCCGGCGACGCTGACCGTGGACGAGATCGGCCCGAACAAGGTCACGTACACGGTGGAGTCGGGCGGCAACCGCTCCCGGGGCGGGGCGAGCGGCCCCGGCCAGGGATGCCTCACCGTGCTGCGCGAACACGGCAGCAGCAACGTGTGCGGAAGGGTGAGCACCATGCGGCCGGCCGCCCAGCCCGGCGCCGTGGTGATCCTGATGGCCGCCGGGGAGGACGGTACGGCGGTCCTGCACATCATGTCCAGGTGACCGGCCCCGGTGGTCAGCTCTCCACCGGCGGGCTTCCGGGGGAACGGGAGTGGCGGATGCCCGCCTCGTAGGTCTCCTTGAGGTGCTGGAGGGTGTCGTCGAAGTGGCGTGCCGCGTAGCTGGCGTAGAGGATGTCGATCAGCAGCAGCCGGCCCCACTTCGAGGTGACGGACTCCCCGTACAGCCCCTCCCCCGCGACGTTGGAGGTGAACAGCGGCACATCGCTGAGCTCCGCCAGCGGGCTGTCCTGGACGGAGGTGATGCCGATGGAGGTGGCCCCGGTCTGCCGGGCGAGCCGCATGGCGTCCACGATGGCGGTGGACTTGCCGGAGTCGCTGATGCCGATGAGCACATCCCGTGGCGTCAGGATGGTGGCCAGCATGACCTGCACGCTCTGGTCGCGGTAGAGCAGACACTTCTTACCCGCTCGGGTGAACCGCATGACCCCCTCCTCCGCGGCGATGCTGGAGGAGCCCATGCAGCAGAACACCACCGCGTCCGCCTCGTGCAGCAGATCGACGGCCCGGCTGATGGCGTCGCCGCTGACCTGCTTGGCGGTCTGGGCCATTCGACGGGACGGTCACCACTGGCCAGGCCGAGGACGAAGCGCCCGCAGGACAGGGCGTCGACGGTCGCGGCCGCCTTGGCGACCAGAAGCGGCCGGCGCAGCGGCAGGACGACGGCCGCGGTGCCGAGGACCGCGCGTTCGGTGACCGCCGCGAGATGTCCCAGGTGGGTGAAGGTCTCGAACACCGACCCCGCGTCGCCGAAGTGCACCGGGTCGTACAGCGGGACGTCACGGACCCACAGGGCGGCGAATCCGGACCGGTCGGCGAGGCGGGCCAGATGGGCGTGTGCGTCGAGGGACGGCACGCCGAAGGGGCGGCCCGCCTTCCGGTCGGTGGCCAGCCGGGACTGCCCCCAGTCGTTGTCCAGGGGGAGTTCCAGGCCGAGGGTGAGGCGGCCACCGGGGTGGGTCAGGCGGTTCAGGGCAGTGGGCATGATGCGAGGACGGCTTCCGGGAGAGGGGAAACGGGGCGGGAACGGGCCGCGCCGCCCCGGCCGGCTGATGAGCACGGCCGCGGCGGCACGGTCGAGTGGGACGGTCGAGTGGGACGGTCGAGTGGGACGGTCGAGTGGGGTGGTCCAGTGGCGCGGTGGCCGGGTCAGTTGAGGGTGTCGGGGTCCGGCCCGGTGCGCTGACCGCGGTCGAGAGCGCTGATCGCCTCGATGTCCTCAGGGGTGAGGGTGAAGTCGAAGACGTCGATGTTCTCCCGGATGCGGGCGGGGGTCACGGACTTGGGGATCACGACGTTCCCCAGCTGGAGGTGCCAGCGCAGGACCACCTGGGCGGGCGTCTTGCCGTGCCGCCGCGCTATCGCGGTGAGCGCGGGGTCCTGGAGAAGGGCGCCCTGGGCCAGCGGGCTCCACGCCTCGGTGGCGATGTTGTGCTGGGCGTGGAAGGCCCGCAGCTCCCCCTGCTGGAGGTAGGGGTGCAGCTCCACCTGGTTGATGACGGGGACCACACCACTGTGGTCCAGCAGCCGCCCCAGGTGGGCGGGCTGGAAGTTGGACACGCCGATGGCGCGGGTGCGGCCGTCGGCCAGCAGCTTCTCCAGGGCGCGCCAGGTGTCCAGGTAGAGGTCACGGGCCGGGGTGGGCCAGTGGATCAGGTAGAGGTCCACATAGTCGGTGCCCAGCTTGGCCAGGCTGGCATCGAAGGCCGCGAGGGTGGAGTCGTACCCCTGGTCCGCGTTCCACAGCTTGGTGGTGAGGAACAGCTCCTCGCGGGGGACACCGGACTCGGCCAGGGCACGGCCGACACCGGCCTCGTTGCCGTAGATGGCCGCGGTGTCGATGGAGCGGTAGCCGGCCTCGATGGCGGAGCGCACCGCGCCGGTGGTCCGCTCGTCCTCCACCTGGAAGACGCCGAAGCCCAGCTGCGGGATCTCGAGGCCGGTGTGGAGGGTGACGTTGGGTACGGAGGTCATGGTGTCCTTCGTCGGGTCGTGGGTGGTGTGCTGTGCGGTTCTGCGGCCCGGGGGGCTCAGCCGAGCGTCGCGACCGCCGTGGTGGCGATCTCGTGGTCCTGCTCGGGAGCGCCACCGCCCACGCCGAGCGCGCCGATCAGCCGGCCGTCGCGGTGGACCGGGACGCCACCGGCGATGAACAGCAGCGGGCGGTCGAGGGCGGTGGGCAGGGTGTGGAAGGCACCTCCGGGCTGGACCGCGTCGACCAGGCCCGCGGTGGGGGCGTCCAGCTGGAGCGCGGTGAACGCCTTGCGGGTGCTGGTCTCCCCGGCGATCAGTACGGCCCGGTCGTCGCGTCGGAAGGCCAGCAGATGGCCACCGGCGTCGAGGACGCTGATGGCGGCCGCCACCCCGGCCGCCTCGGCGGCGGCGCGGGCGGCCTGGACGAGGGCCTCGGCGTCCTTGGTGGTCAGCGGGGCGACGGCGGTCTCGGGGGTGCTCATGGCGGGTCGGTCTCCTTGATGGTGGTGGTGCTGTTCGGTGTTCGGTACGGGGTGGCTCAGTGCCGGCCGGTGAACGCGCGGGCCGGTTCGGTGGTGGCGCCGTCGGGGCCGCGGCGGGCGTCGCGGCGCTCCAGGGCGGCCGAGAGGACGGCGAGGACCAGGGCGGATCCGGCGAGGATGGCGCCGACCCAGTTGGGCGCGGTGTAGCCGAGTCCGGCCGAGATCACCAGGCCGCCGAGCCAGGCCGAGAGCGCGTTGCCCAGGTTGAAGGCGCCGATGTTGACGGCGGAGGCGAGGGTGGGGGCACCCGCCGCGTGGTCCAGCACCCGCTTCTGGAGCGGGGGCACGGTGGCGAAGCCCAGGGCCCCGACGAGGGCGATGGAGACGGCGGCCGCGATTTTGTTGTGGGCGGTGAAGGTGAACGCGGCCAGGACCAGTGCGAGGGCGCCCAGCGACACGTACAGCATCGGCATCAGGGCCCGGTCGGCGAACCGGCCGCCGAGGAGATTGCCGCCGACCATGCCGAGCCCGAAGAGGACCAGCAGCCAGGTGACGGAGGAGTCCGCGAAGCCCGCGACCTCGGTCATCATCGGCGCGATGTAGGTGATGGCGGCGAAGACACCGCCGAAGCCGAGCACGGTCATCGCCATGGCCAGCAGCACCTGTGCATTGCGGAAGGCCGCCAGCTCATGGATCAGGTGCACACCCTCCGGCTTGGGGATGTCGGGAACGAGCTTGGCGATGCCCGCCAGGCCGATCACGCCGAGCGCCGCGACGAGGAAGAAGGTGGTCCGCCACCCCAGCGACTGGCCGATCGAGGTGCCGAGCGGCACGCCGACGACATTGGCGATGGTCAGGCCGGTGAACATCATCGAGATGGCTCCGGCCTTCTTCTCGGGCGCGACCAGATCGGCCGCGACGACCGATCCGATGCCGAAGAACGCGCCGTGCGCGAAGGAGGCGACGATCCGCCCCGCGGCCATCACGCCGAAGGCGGGGGCGACCGCGGAGAGCAGATTGCCCACCACGAACAGCCCCATCAGCAGCATCAGCATGCGCTTGCGGGAGATCTTCGTACCGAGCGCGGTCATCAGCGGCGCGCCGACCATGACGCCGAGCGCGTAGCCGGTCACCAGGAATCCGGCGGTGGGGATGGACACATCGAAGTCCCCGGCGACCTCGGGCAGCAGCCCCATGATCACGAACTCGGTGGTTCCGATCCCAAAGGCCCCGATGGCGAGGGCCAGCAGTGCGATGGGCATGAAAGTTCACTCCAAGAGATTGCTACCGCCCTTTACGAGCATCCACAATACTTGCAGACGCAGTAATTGCAAGCGCGCTATATTGCTCGTGCTGTGTATCACGTCATCGCCACCGCCACGGACCCCGACCGGGCCCCGCCCCGCCCCGCTTCAGCCCGCCCCACCCCGCATCAGGAGGCATTCATGACCACACCCCCCATGACCGCACCGGACCTCGTCGCCACTCCCCTCGCCCAGAGCTGGTGCGCCCTGTCACTGCTGCACAGCAGAATCGAGACGCATCTCGAGGGGGCTCTCCACACCCGCCATGAGCTCAGCGCCCGCGAGTACGCGGTGCTGGACGTCCTGAGCCGGCAGCACGACGGGGACAACGGCCATCTCCAGATGAAGCAGGTGGCCGACGCGGTCGCCCTCAGCCAGAGCGCCACCACCCGGCTGGTCGCCCGGCTCGAGGACCGCGAACTCCTCTCCCGCTACCTGTGCCCCACCGACCGGCGCGGGATCTACACCAATGTCACCGAGGCCGGGCTGCTCCTGCTCGGCCAGGCCCGGCCGACGTACGAGGGCGCCCTGCGCGAGGCGCTCGACCTGGCGGCGCGGGACCCGAGGCTCACCACCCTGGTCACGGCAGTGGCCTCGTTGGAGGCGTCGCCCCTCGACGCCTCGTCACTTTCGAATTCCGGGGTGTGAGCACCCCGGCTGATCTCACACCCCGGAGGCGAGGCCACCGGCCAGCGGCGCCGCACCCAGCTCCCGCTCGTCCGACAGCACGGTCTCGCGGAACGAGGCGACGACCGGCCGCAGATCGACGTGGTGCCAGACGGCCCACAGCTGGACGGACGCCTCGTGCCAGGGCAGGGCGCGCACGGCCACGGCCTCCGTGGCGCCGCGCACCATGCTCTTCTGCACCAGCGCCAGCCCGAGGCCGGAGGCGACCAGGCCGAGTGCCGTCAGGGGATCCGCGGCGTCGAGCCGGATGTCGGGGGTGAAGCCCGAGGACACGCACGAGGCGACGAACGTGTCCCGCCACGCCGGGTCGCCCGGCTCCTCGACCGCGATCCACGGTTGCCCGTCCAGATCCTTCGCCGAAACCGTCTCGCCCGCGGCCAGCGGGTGACCCGCCGGAAGGACCAGCAGCAACGGGTCCTCCAGCAGCGGCGCGGCCCGCAGCACGGGGTCGTCGCGGTCCGGCGGCTCCCGCACCAGGGCGATGTCCAGGCTGCGCTGGCGCAACCCCTCGAACTGCTCGGCCGCGGCCATGCTGTACAGCGCGACATGGATGCCGGGACTCTCCTCCTGGAGCCGGCGCAGCGCGCCCGGGAGCACACCGGTGTGCATGGCGTCGGCCACGTACCCGATGCACAGCCCGCCCTCCTCGCCCCTGCCCAGCCGACGGCCGAGGTTCTCCAGCCGGTCGGCGTGGCGCAGCAGCGCCCGGGCCTCGCTGAGGAAGACCGCGCCATCGCGGGTGAGGCGGATGCGCTGCTGGCTGCGCTCGAACAGGGTCAGGCCGAGGTTCTTCTCCAGCTGAGCGATCTGCCGGCTGAGCGGAGATTGGGAGATGTGGAGTTGCTCGGCGGCGCGGCCGACGTGTTCGGTCTCGGCCACGGCGATGAAGTAGCGCAGTTGTCGCAGGTCAAGCATCTAAGACCTCCGAGGACTCAAGTATATCCAAGAGAGTCTTGGACAGTCTGAAGTCCCGATCCTAACGTCGAAGGCGAACGAACGGCGGACCGGCCGAAGGCCATGAGTCCGTCCCTTCCCCCTCTCTCCGCGAGGACACTTCATGACCATCACGTCTCTGCTCCCGGGCCGCCTCGGACTGGGCACGGCCCCGCTGGGCAGCATGTTCCGCGACGTCTCCGACGAGGAGGCCGCCGCGACCGTCGACGCCGCCTGGGACCACGGCATCCGCTACTACGACACCGCCCCCTTCTACGGCGCGGGCCTGGCGGAGATACGCCTCGGCGACGCGCTCGCCGGGCGCCCCCGCGACAGCTACGTGCTCAGCACCAAGGTGGGTCGCGTCATCCTCGACGAGATCGAGGACCCCGCCGCCCGTGAACTCGGCGAGAAGGGCGGCCTGTTCGAACACGGCCGCCCCAACAAGCTCGTGCACGACTGGACGGCCGATGCCACCAAGCGGTCCATCGAGGACAGCCTGCGGCGGCTGCGCACCGACCGGCTCGACATCGTCTGGGTCCATGACGTGGCCCAGGACTTCCACGGCGACGAGTGGCTCGCCGTCTACGAGAGCGCCCGCACCGGCGCCTTCCGCGTCCTCCAGCAGCTGCGCGACGAGGGCGTGATCAAGGCGTGGGGGCTCGGCGTCAACCGCGTCGAACCCATCGAGCTCACCCTCGACCTGGACGAGCCGAAGCCGGACGCCTTCCTGCTGGCCGGGCGCTACACGCTGCTGGACCACGACCGTGCCCTTCAGCGCCTGCTCCCCACGGCGGCCGACCAGGACGTCAGCCTCGTCGTCGGCGGCCCCTACAGCTCCGGCATCCTCGCGGGCGGCACCCACTTCGAGTACCAGGACGCGCCCGCGCACATCATCGAGAAGGTGGCGCGCATCAAGGAGCTCGCCGAGCGGCACGGCGTCAGCATCAAGGCCGCCGCCCTTCAGTTCTCCCTGGCCCACCCGGCGGCCGCCGCCGCGATCCCGGGCGCGACCCGGCCCAGCCGTATCGCCGAGGACGTCGCGGCTCTCGACGAGAACGTCCCCGCGGCGTTCTGGACCGAGCTCCGCGAGGCCGGGCTGGTCTCCCCGCTCGCGCCCCTGCCCACCGCCTGACGAACCCCCTCCCCCCACCTAGGACAGGAGCATCTCCATGGCCACCACCACCGCCACCCTCGACGTGGCCGTACCCCCCGATCGGGTGTGGCAGCTCATCGGCGGCTTCGACGCGCTGCCCGACTGGCTGCCGTACATCTCCGAGAGCGTCGCCGCCGAGGGCGGCCGCGTCCGCCGGCTGCGCAACGAGGAGGGCGGCGTGATCGTCGAGCGGCTCGTGGCCTTCGACGACGCGGCGCGCTCGTACAGCTACGCCATCCTGGAGGCGCCGTTCCCGGTGACCGACTACCTCTCCACGCTGCGCGTGCGCGAGGTCCCCGGCCGGTCCGACGCGTCGCGCGTCGAGTGGTCCGGGACGTTCACCCCCACCGGCGTCAGCGACGACGAAGCCGTCGCGCTCTTCCACGGCATCTACGCCGACGGGCTCGCCGCCCTGCGCAACACCCTGGCGGGCTCAGCCGCCTGACGGGCCGCCACAGCACCGCGCCGGGACATCGCCCCGCACGCCGCTGCATCGCAGCTGAACGCGAGCGGGGCGGCGGTCCGGCGCGGGCGAGCAGACGTGGCGCCCTACGGGAGCAACGGCAGCGGCTGGAACACCAGCACTGCCGAGCCCGTCGACGCACTGAAGCCCGGCGCACCCGCGAACGTGGCGGTGTACGTCGGGGCGGTGCGCACGGTGGAGGGGACGGTGACGTTGGTGAGGGTCGCCGTTCCGGTGGCATCCGTGACCGCGCTGCCCAGGATCGTACGTGGCGGTGACCGTGTGCGGCCCGGCGGTCAGCGCGCTGGTGCTGGCCGTCGCCTGCCCGGCGCCGTTCGGGGTGCCCACGAGGGTGGGGCCACCACTGATGGTGAAGGTCACGGTCCCCGTGGGCACTCCGCCGCCCGGGGCCACCGCGACCACGGTGGCGGTGAAGGTCACGTTCTGGCCGAAGGTGGACGGATTCGGCGAGGGGGTCAGCAAGGTGCTGCTGTTCGCCTTGGCCACCGTGATCGATCCGGTGACCGACGAGCCCTGTACGCCCGCGTCGCCCGCGTAGGTGACGGTCACCGTGTGGGTGCCCGGGGCGATGCCGGCTGTGGACACACACGTTCCCGTTGGCGTCCAGGTTCCCGAGCAGCGTCGGCCCACCGGAGACCGCGAAGGTCACCTGCCCGGTCGGCTGGTACGTGCTCGGCGAATCGGCCGCCACATGCGCGCAGAGCTGTACGGTCTGACCGCACACCGGTGAAGCCGGCGTCGAGGTGAAGAGGACGTTCGACGTTGCCTGCGCGACGGTGACCGTTCCGCTGGCCGACGAGGCGCCCGTGGTGGCGTTGCCGGGGTAGGTGACCGTGAAGGGGTGGGCACCGACGGACAGATTGACGGTCACGCATGCCTGACCGGCGTTGTTCAGGTTCGCGTTCAGCGTCGGACCATTGGTGAACGCGAACTGCACCGTCCCCGACGGCTGACATGTGCCCGGCCCCGTCGGGGAGACCTGAACGCACACCTGCGCCGCCTGACCGCAGACCGGCGAAGCCGGATTGATCGACGTAACCGTCGTCGTGGTCGCCGCCGGAACCACTGTGATCGGCACGAACGCCGAGCTCGACGGGTCGAAGGTGCCGTCACCCGGGTAGGCGGCCGCCGCCGTGTGGCTTCCCACCGTCAGGGTGCTGATGGGGACACTGGCCAGGCCGCCGTTGAGGGCGCCGGTCAGCGTGGGTCCGTCGGCGCTGATGATGAAGTCGACCGTCTCGCCGTCGGGGGGCGCGGGTGCCACGGTGGCGGTCCGTACCCGACCACCCAGACGTCCTCGGGGATCCGCACGCCCAGTGAGATCGCGCCGTCCACGGCGCCGAGGGCGGTGAGGTCGTTGGCGCAGAAGACGGCGGACGGGGGCTGCGGGCGGTCGAGCAGTTCGCGCATCGCCGCGCGCGCCGTGTCGTGGGAGAAGTCCCCCGCCAGCACCAGCTCGGGCGCCAGTGGGTGCCCGAGTTCGTCGAGCATCTCGCGGAAGCCGCGCTCCCGGTGGAGCGCGGTGCTGGCCGACTGCGGTCCCCGCAGGAATCCGATGCGCTCGTGTCCGGCCCGCACCAGGTACTGGGCGGCGAGCCGCCCTCCGGCGACGTTGTCGGCGGTGGCCTGGTCGCAGCCGATGTGGTGCGCTCTCGGACCGGGTGGGCCGCCGGCCGGTGTTCATCGGGGGCGCGCTCTTCATGGCGGCCTTCGCCGGACCGTTCTTCCTGATGGTGGACACCCGGTCGCCGGTGCTGATCTGTCTGGCCCTGGTCGTGATGATGGCCCTGGGACATGGCGCGGTGTTCGGCCCGCTGGCCGCGTTCTACGCCCCGAGCTGTTCCCCGCCCGGGTCCGCTACAGCGGAGTGTCGATCGGCTACCAGGCGAGCAGTGTGGTGCTCGGCGGCTTCACCCCGACGCTGGCCACGTCGGTGGTCCTGTGGAGCGGCGGGGCGTCCTGGAGCCTGATGGTCCTGGTGGCCGCGGGTGCCCTCATCGCCGCGGCGACGATGGCGGTCGCTCCCGAGACCTTCCGGCGAAGCCTGGACGCGGAGGCGGGCGCGGCCGCGCGGGACGGCGCGGTGAGCCCGGCAGCGGTGACGACTCCGCACTGATCCCCACACAGCGGATGAGCGGGTTTCCGGCGCGCCCGGAAACCCGCTCATCTCATTTCCCGTACGCCACGTCCTTGACGGCCTGAAACCCATTCGGATGGGCGGCCGGACCCGTCGGAATAGGTTTCTGAACAGTACCCGAGCGGCCATAGGTATTAGTGCGACGCGCATTTCTTCATTATCGGGCAGGAGTTCGACGTCCGTCCATATCGCGAGCATGGCCGACCTGGCCCCGTTGCGTCCTTCGCCGCCATAGCCACCGAGTTCGCCGAGGCGCCGACGCCGCCACGCCCCCTTCCCCTCCGCCCCCTGGTGAAGCACCCGCCTCAGCCGGATCTCGGGCTCCCGCCAGGGAAAATCCAGCAAGTCGAAATTCCGTCAGCCGCAAGGTCCGCCTTTTTAGGACTTTACCCATACATTACCTTGTGAAGGAAACGAGAAACCGTTTCTGCAAATCTACGATCGCAAGCTATGACCGACGCTCCACGCGATAACTCCGCCACCCGTGCGCGCTGGCAGACCTGTCTCAAGCTGGCCCGCGAACTCCTCCTCATCGGACCGGACAACACCGACCTCAAACTCGGCTATCTCCACACCCTCATCGACACGGGCAGCCTCGGCGTCACCCGCCACCCCCGCAAGAAGATCCTCATCATCGGCGCCGGTATCACCGGCCTGGTGGCCGGCCGGCTGCTGAAGGACGCGGGCCACGACGTCACCATCCTGGAGGCCAACACCGGCCGTGTCGGCGGGCGCATCAAGACCTTCCGCACCACCAAGCACCACCAGCCGTTCGACGACGCCGCCCAGTACGCCGAGGCCGGCGCCATGCGGCTGCCCGACTTCCACCCGCTCGTCCTCGCCCTCGTCGACAAACTCGGGCTCGGCCGCCGCCTGTTCTACAACGTGGACGTCGACCCCGCCACCGGCAGCGGCCCCGATGTCCCCCTCCCCCCGGTGACGTACACCTCCTTCACCGGCCGCACCTGGACCTACGGCGACGACAGCCCCGACTTCCGCGCGCCCGACAAGCGCGGCAACACCTGGATCCGCACCAACCGCGTCCAGGTGCGGCGCGCCGACTACAGCGCCGTCCCGGAGAAGATCAACGAGGGTTTCCACCTCACCGATGACGAGGTCCGCGCCCCCGCCGTGCAGATGGTCGACGACGCGCTGGAGAGCGTGCGGGACTACTACTCCGACGTCGTGGACGGGAAGCGGGTCAACAAGCCGCTCGAGGAGTGGATCGAGGGCTGGGCCCGGGTGATCCATGACTTCGACGGCTATTCGATGGGCGGCTTCCTGCGCGACTACGCCGGGCTCAGCGACGAGGCCATCGAGGCGGTCGGAACGCTGGAGAACATGTCCTCGCGGCTCCATCTCTCCTTCTTCCACAGCTTCCTGAGCCACACCGACATCAACCCCGGTGTGCGCTACTGGGAGATACCCGGCGGCAGCTGGCGACTCCCGGACGCCCTCCACCGGGGCCTGCGCGACGAGGTGCGGTTCGGCCACCGCATGATCCGCCTGGAGTACTTCGACCCCAGCCGCGACTCCACCCCCGAGGGCACCGGTGCCGTCGGACCCGACGGATGGGGCGTGGCCGTGCAGACCGTGGCCGAGGACAACCCGGCGGGCCCCACCCGGCTGTGGACCGCTGACCTGGCCATCGTCACCATCCCGTTCTCCACCCTGCGCTTCGTGGAGATCGTCCCCTCGATGGCGTACAAGAAGCGCCGCGCCATCATCGAGACCCACTACGACTCGGCCACCAAGGTGCTGCTGGAGTTCAGCCACCGGTGGTGGGAGTTCACCGAGGACGACTGGCGCGAGGAACTCGACAGCATCACCCCGGGCCTCTACGAGTACTACCAGCGCGGCGGCGAGACCGGACCCGATCCCGTGCCCGCGCTCGCCGAGGCGGGCCGCGACCTGCTCGGCGCGGCGGTCAAGGACAGCGGGGTCACCGAGGAGTTACGCCAGGTCAACAGCGTCATGCCACTGCGCGGCCCGGCCGTACGACCCGCCACCCACTGCTTCGGTGGCGGCTCCGCCACCGACAACCCCAACCGGTTCATCTACTACCCCTCGCACCCGGTCGAGGGCAGCACCGGCGGTGTGGTGCTCGCCTCGTACTCCTGGTCCGACGACGCCGCGCGCTGGGACTCCATGCGTGAGGCGGAGCGCTATGTCTACGCCCTGCGCAACCTCCAGGCCCTGCACGGGCGCCGTATCGAGGTGTTCTTCACCGGCCTGGGCGCCACCAAGAGCTGGGCCCGCGACCCGTACGCCTTCGGCGAGGCCGCCACGTACACCCCGCACCAGATGACCAGCTTCCATCTGGACGCCTCCCGCCCCGAGGGCCCGGTGCACTTCGCCGGGGAGCACACCTCCCTCAAACACGCCTGGATCGAGGGCGCCCTGGAGAGCGCCGTCCGCGCCGCCACCGCCGTCCACCAGGCACCGCCCCTCACCACCCCGGGCCCGGACCAGGAGGGCGGTTCATGACCGCGATCACCCCCGAGTGCACGGTCGCCCGCTATCTGGCCCGCCGCCTGGCCGAGCTGGGCATCACCCATCTGTTCGGGGTACCCGGCAACCACCTCGGCCCGTTCCTCACCACCCTGCGGGCCGAGGGGGATGTCGAGTGGGTCGGCACCCCCACCGAGGGCGGCGCGGGCCAGGCCGCCGACTCCTACGCCCGTCTCCACGGCATCGGCGCGGCCGCGGTCACCTACAGTGTCGGCGCGTTCAACCTGCTCAACGCCTGCGGCGGGGCGTATGTGGAGCATGTCCCGCTCATCGCCATCAACGCCTGCCCGCCGTACGAGCAGTGGCAGAACTACCGCGCTCTCGGCCTGTTCACCTCCCATATGAGCCCGCGCCGGGAGAGCAATCTGGACGCCTACCGGCAGGTCACCGTGGAAGCGCAGGTCATCTCCAACCCCGGCCTCGCCCCGGGCCAGATCGACGCCGCGCTCACCGCCTGTCTGTCGACGCGCAGGCCCGTCTATCTGGAGGTGATGGAGGATCTGTGGGACGAGCCGTGTGCCGTCGCCGAGGAGCCGCTGCTGCGCCGCGAGCGGCCGTTCAGCGCGCGCAACCAGGCCATGCTGGACAAGGCCGTCGCCGCGATCCTCGCGCTGGTCGAGGAGCACCCCGGCCCGGACGGCAGGCCCCGCCCGATCGTATGGGCGGGCGAGGAGGTCGAGCGGTTCCGCCTCGACCGGCAGCTCGGCGATCTGACACAGGCCACCGGCGTGCCGTTCTGCACCACCGTCGGCGCCAAGGCCGTCCTCGACGAGCGGCTGCCGCAGTTCCACGGCGTCTACAACGGCAAGGCCAGCCACCCGGAGGTGCACTCCATCTTCAAGGACTGGGCCACCTGCCGGATCGGCCTCGGCACCTGGTCCACCTCGAAGAACCTCGGCGGTGAACTGGCTGTCGGCACGGACTGGGTGGTGGCCGCCCGGGGCGGTGTCAGCGTCGGCACCCAGTACTTCCCCGACGTCCAGCTCGCCCGGCTGATACCCGCCCTCCAGGACGCGCTGGTGGCGCGCTTCGGCTCCGGTGGCCTGACCGCCGACTACTTCGCCGAGGCCCACGCCCACCACGGCGCGGCCGAGGACCGTCCCGCCTCCCTCGAGGAGCACCGCGCCACGACGCTCCGCGCCGGCGGCTCGTCGTCCGGGTCCGGCGAACGGCTCACGTACGACGGGGTGTTCGACCGGATCAACCACTTCCTGGCCAAGGAGACCCGGGAGAGCTGGACGGTGGTCTCCGACGCCGCGTTCTCCCTCATCGGCTCGATGAACCTGACCCTGCCAGCGGGCGGCTTCCTGTCGCAGGTCAGCTGGCTGTCCATCGGCTGGTCCGTGGGCGCGGCCACCGGCGCGGCGCTCGCCCCCGAGCGCGGCCACGCCCGCCCGATGGTGTTCGTCGGCGACGGTGCCTTCCAGGAGACCTGCCAGGAGATCTCCACCCACACCAGGCTGGGGCTGCGGTCGGTGGTGTTCGTGATGGACAACGGACACTTCTACGGCATCGAGCAGATGCTGGTGCACCCGTCCTACTACGCGGACCGGGACGCCCACGGCGCCGATGACACGGACGGCGCGGACTTCTACAACGTCCTCCACCCGTGGCACTACGAGCGGCTGGCGGATGTCTTCTCCGGCAAGAAGACCCCGGCGCACGGGGTCAGCGTGGCGCACACCTCCGAGCTGGACGAGCTGCTGGCCCGCCTCACCGATCCGACCGACCCGGTCAACTCCGGACCACTGCTGGTCCGGGTCCGCCTGCACCGGCACGACTACCCGCGGGCGATGGCGTACAAAGTCAAAGGGGAGTAGGAACATGTCGGAAATCATTAACGTGCTGATCGCGTTCGACGCGTACTCGATCGCCAAGCAGTATCCCGACGCGTCAAAGGACTACACCGAGCCGACGTATGTCGACCAGAGCCTGATCTATATGACGACGCGCCAGGACCGCGTCGTCGGCACCTCGGGGGCCGAGCTGAACTTCCGCGCCAACCCCAGGGACATCATCAGGTGGCGCGAGACGACGCTGTCGCTCAACAGCGAGTACTGCGCCCTGCTGTACCGGTACGTGAGCGCCGACCCGCTCATCAGCACACCGCAGGTCGTGATCGGCGACGCCACCTATCCGATCCCGAAGGACGGGGCCGCCGACCGGCCGGACTTCGAGACGCAGGACTACGAGGATCACTTCTGGGAGGCGGACGTCAAGAAGACCGGCGAGGTCACGTACCACTTCTACTTCCAGATCCTGGACAGCGACCAGCAGCTGGTCGGGTACTTCCAGTGGGACCCGTTCATCACCATCGAGAAGCGCTCCTGACGGCCCTCCCCGCGGCCGCGGTCAGGTAGCGGCCTCCCGTAGGCGGCGCGGACACCCGCACCGCCTACGGGCGTATGTCACCAGTTGGCGGGTTCGGCGAGGCGGTAGGAGTTGGCGATGCGCGCCTGGTCGTGGAAGACGGAGAGCTCCGACGGGCCCGCGGGCGGGTTCTCGCGCCAGCCGGTGCAGTAGATCCCGGACGACCAGCGGGCCGTGTTCGACGTCTTGGGCAGCACGGTGACGCCGGTCTTGCTGTACTTCTTCACACCGTTGACCCAGATCTCGATGGCGCCGTCGGTCGCGTGGAACTTGAGGCGGGTGACGATCCGGATCCATGTGCCACGCAGATCGGTCACCTTGGCGACGTTGGCGCTGAAGCCGCCGGATCCGCCGATGCGCAGTTCGTCGTTCTGGATGAACATCAGCTCCCAGGGGCCCTCGGGATCCTCGGGCGACCACTGCTGGAAGGTGACGTTCTGGTTGTGGAACTGCCAGTTGGGGGCGATGTAGACGGCCTGGCCGTAGTAGCGGTCCTGGCCGACGGCCTGGGTGGACGCCTGCACGGTCTCGGAGTGGTAGCCACCACCCTCGTTGATGTACGTCTGCTTGGCCTCGATGGCGTTGCCACCCTTGTAGGCGGGGGTGGTGACATCGCGGATGACGCCTTGCTTCTGGGGCTTCTGCGGGTAGTTGGACCACCCTTCGACGGTGCCCTCGTTCTGGAAGTAGACCCCGGCGGGCAGCGCCCGGACACCCGCGTCGCTCCGGGCGCTGCCCGCCTCCGCGGTGCCACCGCTGAGGGCGAGGCCGCCGACCAGTGCGCCGGTGACGCAGAGCAGATGGATCCGTTTGCCGACCCGTTTCGCTAACATCCGATCAATCCTCTCGGGGAGATATGATGCAGGTCTGGACTTTTCCCAGAAGCTAGCGCTCAGAGCATGATGCGTCCACATCGTAAGCGAAGATAGATCCGATGATGCCTCTGCCCTAGCGCGCGGGGAAGACTCCCGCGGCATGTGCCGCCGCGGGGGCGCTCAGCAGGGTGTGGAGCCGGTCGAAGAGTTCGCCCGCGGCCACGCCGTTCCACTCCGGCGGCAGCAGCTCCAGGGGGAGCCCCGGGTCGCGGTAGGGCATGCGCCGCCACTGGGTCAGCATCGGTACGTACGTCCGGAACGCCTCCAGCGGCTGTGGCTCGCGGTGCGTCACCGCGTCCAGCACGGGGCCGTACCGGTGCAGGAAGTCCGCGTACATGGCGGTGAGTTCATCGAGGTCCCACCAGGAGCGGACCTTCTGCCGCGGGTCCCCGAAGGCCACGTGGTCGCCGGTGAAGATGTCGACGTACGAGGACAGCTCCCGGCGTTCCAGGGTCCGTCGCGCCTCGTCCGCCAGGTGTCCGGGGGCGATCCAGACGCCTGACGCGGCGGTGCCGAAGCCCAGCCGGGTCAGGGCCGTCCGCAGGGCGTGCCGCTTCTCGCGCTCGGACTCGGGGACGGAGAACACCACGAGCACCCAGCCGTCCTCGCGGGACGCCCTGGCCTGCCGGAAGATGCGTACGTCGCCCTCGGCGAGCGTGTGCAGGGTGGAGGCGGCGAGCGAGTACCCGGCGACGCCCTCACGGCGCTCGCCGCGCAGCACCTCGCGGCGTTTCATCCGGGAGACCGAGGACCGCACGGCCCGGCTCTCCACGCCGAGGTCCGCCATGAGGCCGATCAGCGAGGCGACCGAGAGCCAGTTGTGCTCGCCCCGGGCGTAGAGGCCGTAGAGCGTGAGGATGAGCGGGGCGTGGCGGGACTCCCGTTCGCCCGCCACGGTGGTGGCCGGTGTCGTCTGCGCGGTCATTCCCGGCACCCTAACGTCTGGCGCGGCGATGGTGATCACCGCTCTCGCCCGGGTGCGGCCCCCTACGGGCGCGGCGCCACGAGTCGCTCCTCCGGTATCACGGCCACACCCAGGATCTCGATCATGGCTTCGGGCTGCCACAGCGCCGTGCAGCCGATGCCCGCCATGGCCGGGTAGACCGGCCCGGCGAGCTCGCGCCAGACCTTGCCGATCTCCTTGCCGTGCGCCTGGTAGTCGGGGATGTCGGTGAGGTAGATGGTCACGCTCACCAGGTCCTCGGGCCGCCCGCCGGCCTCGCGCAGCGTGGTGAGCACATTGCCGAACGCCTGCCGGAACTGCTCGACGATACCCCCCGGAACGATCTTCATATTGGCATCGAGGGCGGTCTGTCCTCCCAGGTGGAGGGTGTTTCCGGCGAGTGTTCCGTGTGAGTAGCCGCTGGGCTTCGGCAGATCGGGCGGGTTCACGGGGACGGGGGTCATGGCGCCTCCGGCTCGGTTGTGTTCCGTCCTGCCCCACGGCCGGGCAGGTGTATTGACTTTAGATGACGACCGTGAGAAACACGAGACATCGGATCCTGGTCCCCGACTGAACGGAGCCGACCCCATGGAGCCCGATCTGAGCAAGTACCGCCTCGAGGGCGACAATTCGATGTACCGGCTGCCGAGCGGCATCGTCGCCCCCGTGGTGACGCGTGGCGGCCTCGAGAGCGCGAACACCGCCGACTCGGGCGGCGCCGTCCGGGTCTCGGGGGTGAGCATCCAGCACACCCCGGCCACCCGCCTGTGGTTCGGCAAGGTCAGCAACGAACCGGGCTATCGCTCGGTGACCCATCACCACGGCGAGGCCGAGACCGGTGGCTATGTCCTGTCCGGCCGGGCCCGCATCTACTTCGGCGAGGAGCTCCGGGACTACGTGGACATGGAGGAGGGCGACTGGGTCTTCGTGCCGCCGTACATGCCGCACGTGGAGTGCAACCTCTCCCGTACCAAGCCGCTGACCTGGATGACCACCCGGACACCGGAGAACATCGTGGTCAACCTGCCCGATATCGCCGACACCGAGCTGCGCGACTGGCTGGACCGCCGATGACCGCGACGTCCCCCACCTCGGCCGTCTTCACCGCCGCCGTCACCCTGAAGCCCACCCAGCCCGAACACTTCGACCTCGCCTTCACCGCCACCACCCAGCCCTGCCCCTGGCCCAAGGCGTACGGCGGCGATCTGGTGGCCCAGGCCGCCGCGGCGGCCATGCGGTCGGTGACCGACGGCAAGTCGCCGCACTCGATGCACAGCTACTTCCTGCGCCCCGCCGACATCGGCGCCGAGGTGCGCTACGAGGTGGAGGTGGTGCGCGACGGCCGCGGCTACAGCACCCGGCAGGTGCGCGGCTACCAGAACGGCAAGCCGCTGTACGTCTGCCTGGCCGGATTCGCCGCGGGCGAGGCCGGTGCGGCCTTCCACACCGACTTCGCCGAGGACGTGCCCGACCCGGAGGGCCTGCCCAGTTCGGCGGAGTACCTCGCCGAGCGCGGTGGCGGCACCATGACCGAGGAGTCCAAGGCGTACTGGTCCGGCGGCCGCGGCTTCGACATGCGGCACGTCCCCGGCCCGGTCTATCTCACCGTCGAAGGAGAGCGCCTTCCGCACCAGGCGGTCTGGCTCAGGCCCTTCGACACCCTCCGCCCGGTCGACGGGCTGACCGACGCCCAGCGGGATCTGGCCGCCCTGGCGTATGTGTGCGACTACACGATCCTCGAACCCGTGCTGCGGGTGCTCGACCTGCCCTGGGCCAGGCCCGGGCTGGTCACCGCGAGCCTCGACCACGCGATGTGGTTCCACCGCCCGGGGCCGGTGGACGGCTGGCTGCTCTACGTCCAGGAGGCCGTCGCCGCCGACGCGGGCCGGGGCCTGGGCACGGGGCGCTTCTTCACGCGCGATCACCGCCACCTGGCCACCGTGGTCCAGGAGGGCCTGATCCGCCCCACCTGATCCGCCGCTCTCCCCGGCGGGCTCCCGGAAGGACACTTCCGTGACTCTTCCCCTCTCCCCCTCGGCGCACCTCGACACCTTCACCCGCGACCAGCTGCCCCCCGCACACCTGTGGCCGGTCATCGAGTTCACCACGCCGGAACTGCGCTACCCGGACCGGCTCAACGCGGCCACCGAGCTCATCGACACCCCCACCGCGCTGTTCGGCCCCGACCGCCCCGCCCTGCGCACCCCGTCCGGCGAGGTGTGGACGTACGGCGAACTGCGCGTCCGCGCCCATCAGGTGGCCCAGGTGCTCACCGAGGACCTGGGCCTGGTGCCGGGGCAGCGGGTCCTGCTGCGCTCGCCCAACAACCCCTGGACGGTGGCCGCCTGGCTCGGCATCCTCAAGGCGGGTGGTGTGGTGGTGGCCACGATGGCCGCCCTGCGCACCCGGGAGCTCGTCCCCGTGGCCGAGCGCACCCTGCCGTCGATCGCCCTGGTGGACCACCGGTTCGCCGATGACGTCCGCACGGTCCGGGACACCGCGTTGCCCGGTCTCACGGTGGTGGAGTACGGCGGCAGCGGCCCGGCGGACCTGGTGGCCAGGGCCGCGGCCAAGTCCGGTGAGTTCACCGGCGTGGACACCGCCGCCGACGATGTGGCGCTGCTCGGCCCCACCTCCGGATCCACCGGCGCGCCCAAGATCACCATGCATTTCCACCGGGACATCCTGTCCATCGACAACACCTTCGGCCGCCACACCCTGGGCCTGGTCCCCGACGACCTGGTGGCCTGCACCGCGCCCCTGGCCTTCACCTTCGGCCTCGGCATGCTGGTCGTCTTCCCGCTGCGCGCCGGAGCCTGTGCCCTGCTGACCGAGTCCGCCACTCCCCCGCACCTCGCGGAGCTGGTGGAGCGGCACGGCGTCACCGCCCTGGCCACCGCGCCCACCGCCTACCGGGCGATCCTGCGCGAGGGCGCCGAGCGGCGGCTGGACGGGCTGCGCATCGGCGTGTCCGCGGGCGAGCACATACCCCGCGCCACCTGGCAGGAGCTGCGGACACGCATAGGTCTGAGGATCGTCGACGGCATCGGCGCCACCGAGCTGCTGCATATCTTCATCTCCGCGGCCGGAGACGACATCCGGCCCGGCGCCACGGGCAAGGCGGTCCCCGGCTACCGCGCCACCGTACTCGGCCCCGACGGCGCGGAACTCGGCCCCGGGGAGCCGGGCAGACTCGGTGTCATCGGCCCGGTCGGCTGCCGCTATCTGGGCGGCGAACGCCAGCGGGACTACGTCCTGGAGGGCTGGAACATCACCGGTGACATCTTCCACCGGGACGAGGACGGCTACTTCCACTACCACGCCCGCGGCGACAGCATGATCGTCTCCTCCGGGTACAACATCGGCGGCCCCGAGGTCGAGGCCGCCATCGACACCCACCCGGACGTCGCCGAATCCGCCGTCGTGGCCCGCCCCGACCCCGAGCGCGGCTCGATCGTGTGCGCCTTCGTGGTGCTGCGGGACGGCGTGCCCGGCGGCGCGGCCAAGGCGAAGGAGATCCAGGACCACGTCAAACAGGTCCTGGCGCCCTACAAGTACCCGCGCGAGGTGCGGTTCCAGGACGCCCTGCCGCGCAACACCAGCGGCAAACTACAGCGCTTCAAGCTGCTGCGCACGGTCGTCGAGGACGAGCCGGCCGCCGAGGCCGTCGCCGAGAGTTGAGAGGAATCCCCTTGAAGATCGCGATCATCGGCGGCGGTCCCGGCGGGCTGTACTTCGCGGCCCTGATGAAACAGCTGGACCCCGCCCACGACATCACCGTCTGGGAACGCAACGCCCCCGACGACACCTTCGGCTTCGGCGTCGTCTTCTCCGACGAGACCCTCGGTGGCATCGAGAACGCGGACACCACCATCGCCCGGGGCATGGCCCGGCGCTTCGCCCGCTGGACCGACATCGACATCCACTACCGGGGCGAGAGCCACACCGTCGGCGGCCAGGGCTTCGCCGCCATGAGCCGCAAGGAGCTGCTCCACCTGCTCCAGGAGCGCTGCCACGAACTCGGCGTCACCCTGCACTTCTCCACCCCCGCCCCGGACACCGGGCGGCTGCGCGCGTCGTACGACCTGGTGGTGGGGGCCGATGGCGTCAACTCCTTGGTACGGGCCGCCCACGCGGAGGTCTTCCGCCCCTCCCTGGACCGTCGGCACAGCACGTACATGTGGCTCGGCACGGACCGGGTCTTCGAGGCGTTCCAGTTCTTCGTCAAACAGACGGAATGGGGCGTCGTGCAGGTGCACGGCTACCCCTACTCCGCCACCGGCTCCACCTTCATCGTCGAGATGCACGAGGACGTCTGGCGGCGGGCCGGCTTCGACGCCACCGAGGGAGCCGACCTCGCCCCGGGCGCCTCCGACGAGCACGCGGTGGCGCGCGTCCGCGAGCTCTTCGCCGAGGAACTCGACGGCCACCAGGTGTTCGCCAGCAACTCCAAATGGCTGAACTTCACGACCGTACGCAACGAGCGCTGGCACCACGGCAACCTCGTGCTCATCGGCGACGCCGCCCACACCGCGCACTTCTCCATCGGCTCGGGCACCAAGCTGGCGATGGAGGACGCGCTCGCCCTCGCCGCCTGTCTGCACGAACACCCCGACACCGAGGACGCGTTGACCGCGTACGAGACCGAGCGGCGCCCGGTCGTGGAGTCCACCCAGCGGGCGGCGCAGGCCTCACTGGAGTGGTTCGAGAACATTGGGATGTACGTCCACCAGGAGCCGACCCAGTTCTGCTTCAATCTGCTGACCCGCTCGCGCCGCATCACCTACGACAACCTGCGCACCCGGGACCCGGAGTTCGCCGACCGGGTCGATGTGGCCTTCGCCGCCGCGCAGGGCCTCGACGGTGTGGCACCGGCGATGTTCCAGCCGTACCGGCTGGGCGAGCTGGAGCTGAGGAACCGGGTGATCGTGTCGCCGATGGACATGTACTCCGCCGTCGACGGCGTGCCCGGCGACTTCCACCTCGTCCACCTCGGCTCCAAGGCCATGGGCGGCGCAGGACTGGTGATGACCGAGATGGTGTGCGTCTCGCCCGAGGGCCGCATCACCCCCGGCTGCACCGGTCTGTGGAACGACGAGCAGCGCGATTCCTGGCGGCGGATCGTCTCCTTCGTCCATGAACGGAGCACCGCCCGTATCGGCCTCCAGCTCGGCCACTCGGGCCGCAAGGGCTCCACCCGGCTGATGTGGGAGGGCATGGACGACCCGCTGCCGCGGGACAACTGGGAGGTCGTCGGACCGTCCCCGCTGCCGTACGGCCCCGGCTCCGCCGTGCCGCGCGAGCTCACCCGCGCCGATATGGACCGGATCGCCGAGGACTTCGTGGCCGCCGCCCGCCGGGGTGCCGAGGCCGGGTTCGATCTCCTCGAACTGCACTGTGCGCACGGCTACTTGCTCTCCTCCTTTCTCTCCCCGATCGCCAACCGCCGCACCGACGCGTACGGCGGCCCGCTGGAGAACCGGCTGCGTTTCCCGCTGGAGGTCTTCGACGCCGTGCGGGACGTCTGGCCCGCGGAACGGCCGGTGATCGTGCGCATCTCCGCCACCGACTGGGTGCCGGACGGCAACACCGAACACGACGCCGTGGAGATCGCCCGCGCGTTCATCGCCCACGGCGCGGACGCCATCGATGTCTCCTCCGGCCAGGTCACCAAGGACGAACGGCCCGCCTTCGGCCGCTCCTACCAGACCCCGTTCGCCGACCGCATCCGCCACGAGGTGGCCGCCGCCACCGGCGCCGCGGTCATCGCGGTGGGCGCGATCGCCTCGTACGACGACGTCAACTCCCTCCTGCTGGCGGGCCGCGCCGATCTGTGCGCCGTGGGCCGCACCCATCTGTACGACCCGCACTGGACCCTGCACGCGGCGGCCGAGCAGGAGTACCGGGGCCCGGGCGCCACATGGCCGGTGCAGTTCGGCGCGGGCGGCCGCAAGCCCCCGGCCGCCCGCACCGACGCCGTACGGCCCCGACTGTCACTGCTCCGGCCCGACCCCGCCGACCAGGCCGTTCATCTGCGCTGGACGCCGACGCGTGCTCCGGCTCCCGTGCCCTGAGGGGTGGGAGCGGTGCCGGAACCGGGTGTCAGCCCGTCGCCGCCGCCCGGTAGGGGCGGAAGAAGGCGCGCAGCTCCTCCGCGTAGAGCTCGGGCTCCTCGAACGGCGCGAAGTGTCCGCCGCGCTCGGGCTCGGTCACCCGCACGAAGTTCGTGGTGCGCTCCAGCCACGCCCGCGGCGGGCGGACGATGTCGCCGCGGAAGAGCGAGAAGCCGGAGGGCACCTCGACCCGGCGGGCGTGCTGCGCGAGCGGGATGGCGGCGTTGGCGCGGTACATGCGCATCGAGGAGCCGATCGTGCCCGTGAGCCAGTAGAGCGTGACGTTGGTGAGGATCTCGTCCTTGGTGTAGCTCCGCTCGATGTCACCGTCGCAGTCGCTCCACGCCCGCAGCTTCTCGACGATCCACGCGGCGAGCCCGGCCGGTGAGTCGGTGAGCCCGAAGGCGGCGGTCTGGGGCTTCGTACTGTGCATGGCGGCGTAGGCGCCCTCGGCCGCGCTCCAGGCCGCGACGCTCTCGAACCAGGCGCGCTCCTCGGGCGTGAGGTCCGCCGGGTCGCCGCTGAAGCGGGGGAGGCCCCCGTCCATGCGGTGCACGGCCACCACCCGGTCGGGGTGGTCGAGCGCGAGGTAGCGGCTCACATGGCTGCCGATGTCCCCGCCCGCCGCGCCGAACCGCTCATAGCCGAGGACGTCCATCAGCTCGGCCCACAGCCCGGCGACGGCGATGGAGTCGAGCGGCGGGCCGGTGGGCCGGTCGGAGTACCCGAAGCCCGGCACGTCGGGCACGACCACGTCGAACGCGTCGGCGGGGTCGGCGCCGTGCGCACCGGGGTCGGTGAGGTGCGGGATGACCTTCGTATAGCGCCAGAACGAGTCCGGCCAGCCGTGGCTGAGCACCAGCGGCAGGGCGGGCCCGGCCGGGGCGGCGGCCTTGACGTGTGCGAAGTGGATCCCGAGGCCGCCGAGCCGGACCCGGAACCGGGGCAACCGGGCGAGCGCCGCCTCCTGCGCCGCCCAGTCGAACCCGTCCGCCCAGTAGGCGACGAGCTCACGGAGGTAGTCGAGGTCGGTCCCGAGCGCCCACCCGGCGTCCTCGGGCGCGTCCGGCCAGCGCGTCGCGCGCAGCCGCGCGCGGAGGTCCTCGAGGGCGGCGGGGTCGGCCCGCGGGGTGAACGGCTCGGGTCGGGGCGAGGTTTCCGGCATGCCACTCACCCTACAAGCCGCCCATGTCAGCCGTCGGGGATGCCGGGGGTGCCGAGGGCGGGCACGGGAGATGTCCCCCGTCGCCGATGCTCCGGTCGTGGGGCACGATTCAGGTCGATCGGCGGCGGCGATACGCCTGCGTCTTCGCGCGGTTGCCGCACAGCTGGGGTGAGCACCATTGGGCCCGGCCCGGGCCGGAGTTGTTGTAGAAGACCCACTGGCAGTCCGCCCACCGTCTCACGGCTCCGGTGTCCGGCGCAGGAAGCGGATGACCGGGTGGCCCGGGTCGTGGGTGACATCGGCCTGGACGCCGTAGACCCGCTTGATCAAGGACGGGGTCAGCACCTCGCCGGGCGTGCCTTCGGCCACGACGCGTCCCTCGCGGAGGACGAGCAGCCGGTCGCAGTACATCGCGGCGAGGTTGAGGTCGTGGAGGGCGATCACGGTCGCGATCGGCAGGCTGACGACGAGGTCGAGCAGATCGAGCTGGTGCTGGATGTCGAGGTGATTGGTCGGCTCGTCCAGCAGGAGCTCGCGCGGTTCCTGGGCGAGGGCCCGGGCGATCTGGGTGCGCTGGCGTTCGCCACCGGAGAGGGTGTGCCACGACTGACCGGCCCGGCCGGTCAGTCCGCCGCGCTCCAGGGCCGCGTCGACGGCCCGGGTGTCCGCCGCGTCGGCCGGCGCCCAGGCGCGCCGGTGCGGGATACGGCCGAGGGCCACCACCTCGCGGACGGTCAGCTCGGTCTGGGTGTGGGCGTGCTGTTCTACGGTGGCGATGCGGCGGGCCGTGGCGCGGCGGCCGACCTGTGGCAGGGCACGGCCGTCCAGGGTGACCACTCCGGCGGAGGGGGCGAGGATCCCGGCGAGCAGCCGCAACAGGGTGGACTTCCCCGAGCCGTTGGGGCCGAGCAGACCCACCGTCTCGCCGGGCCGCAGGGTGAGGGAGATGCCGTCGACGATCAGCCGGCCGCCGGTGCGGCGGCTGACGCGGTCCGCGCGGAGCCCGGACACCGCTTCCCCGGTGGCGAGGGACCCCAGGCCGGGCGTTTCCGCGGTGGAGTCGGTCATGTCGTCCTCCGGCCGCGGTAGAGCACGGCGACGAAGGCCGGTACGCCGATGAGGGACGTCACCACGCCCACCGGGACCTCCTGGGGGTCGATGACGGTACGGGCGGCGGTGTCCACCCACACCAGGAAGATGGCCCCGGCCAGTGCGGTCACCGGCAGCAGACGGGCGTGGCCGGAGCCGGTGAGGGCGCGGGTGGCGTGCGGGAGGACCAGGCCGACGAAGCCGATGGCGCCGGCGGAGCTGACCAGGGTCGCGGTGAGCAGCGCGGTCGCGCACAGCAGGACGAGACGGGTGCGGGCCACCCGGACACCGAGCGCCGCAGCGGCCTCCTCCCCGAAGGCGAACGCGTCCAGGGTGCGTGCGTGGCCGAGACACACCACGAGCACGGCGGCCAGGACGGCGGTGCACAGCAGCACATCGCCCCATCCGGCGCCGGTGAGCGAGCCGAGGAGCCAGAACAGCACGGCCCGGGTGGTGTCGGCGTCCGCCGAGGTGAGGACGATGAACGAGGTCAGCGCGGAGAACAGCTGCATGGCGGCCACTCCGGACAGCACCACGCGGTCGGTGCTGCCACCAAGGCTGTGGCTGAGCACCAGGACCAGGCCGAACGACAGCAGCGCACCGGTGAACGCGCCCGCCGACAGGGACACGGCCCCGCCACCCACGCCGAGCACGACCACGGCGACGGCGCCCGTGGAGGCGCCCGAGGACACCCCGAGCACGAAGGGATCGGCCAGCGGATTGCGCAGCAGGGACTGCATCACGGCCCCGCAGAGGGCAAGACCCGCCCCGCACACCGCGGCCAGCAGCGTGCGCGGCATGCGCAGGTTCCACACGATGCCGTCCCGGAGCGGCGGCAAGGTGCTCTCCCCCAGGCCGAGATGGGCGGTGACCGCCGCCCATACGTCGGCCGTGGAGATGTCGGCCGGGCCGATGGTCACGGCGAAGGCGACCGACGCGAGCAGCGCGGCCAGCCCTCCCGCGAGCAGCGGCAGGAGGCGAGTGCTCAGGTGGCCGGCACTCACTTGGCGAGCCCGAAGTCGCGCAGCCCGGCGGCGACCTGTTCCACCCCTTCGACCGTACGGATGGACGGGTTCATGGCCTGCCCGCTCAACAGGATGTACCGCTTCCTCTTCACCGCGGTGAGGTTGCGGGTGGCGGCGTTGGTCTCGAGGAAACGCATCTTGGCCCCGGCGGTCTCCGCGGTCTGCTGCCTGCGTGTGAGATCGCCGAGGACGATGACGTCCGGGTCGCGGTCGGCCACGGTCTCCCAGTTGATCTGCGGCCACTCGTCGTGGGTGTCGGAGAAGGCGTTCTCCGCCCCGACGGCCCGGGTGATGGCACCCGGCGCGCCACAGCAGCCGGCGAGGTAGGGCGACTGGGAGTTGGCGAACCAGTACATGAGGGAGACACCGGAGGCGTCCAGTCCCTCCGTGGCCTTGTGCACGCGCTCCTTCAGCCGCGCGACGAGCCTCTCTCCGCGCTCGTCGACACCGAACGCGTGGGCCAGATCGCGTATCTCGCCGTAGACGACATCAAGGGTGAGGGGCTTGCCGCGGGAGCCGTCACCACCGCTGTCGGTGTCCCTGCCCGCCGCGCAGTCGGAGGGCGAGACATATGTGGGCACGCCCAGCTTCTCGAACTGCTCGCGGGTGGCCACGCCGCCCTTGCCGAGGGTGGAGACGAACGAGGCGGTGACGAAGTCGGGTTCGGCGTCCAGGGACTTCTCGAAGGACGGCGCGTTGTCCGCCAGGCGCTCCACCGTGGCGTTGGCCTTCTCCAGGCCCTTCATCACCGGGTCGGTCCAGGTGGCGGTGGCCGCCACGCGGTCGGCGAGGCCGAGCGAGAGCAGGATCTCCGTGCTGCCCTGGTTGAGCGACAGGGCCCGCTTCGGGGCGGATTTCAACGTGACCTTGTGGCCACAGTTGTCGATCGTGCGCGGATAGCCCGAACCGGCGCGCTTCCCGGAGTCCGCGCCGTCATGGCCCGAGCCACCGCACGCGGTGAGCAGCAGGGCGGGGGCGAGCAGGAACGCCGCGGTACGGCGGGCGGAGCGGAGCACGGGCAGCCTCGGTGGTCGGGGCTCGTACGCGGAGCCTGGCCTTTGGTCGTCCTCCGCGCACCGGGCGCGGAGGTGCCAGCAGGTCTTCGGACTCGGGCTCGTCCGGACGGGGCCCCTTCCCGGTGCTCGTTCGCGACGGCCCCGCGGCCGTCACGGACTCCTCCCAGTGGTGTCACCTGCCCCGCCCGTCCCCCTCACCGCTGCGCGTCAGCTCCGGATTCACACCGGATTCCCTGGCCTCGGATGTGGCACGACTGGCTCCGACGAGACTACCAAGAGCGCGGAACGGCCACGTCCCACGGTCAGTTCGGCCGCCGACGTGCCTGCTTCACCTCGCGGTCCACGGCCCAGGCGTCCCCGACCGGCCCGAGGTGGCCGAGCTTGTCGGGGTTGACCACCGTGCGAATGGTCTGGATCTGCCCGTCGAGCACATCGAGGACCAGGGTGTGGAGCACCTTGCCGTCCCGGTCGCGGAGGATCGCGCCGGGCTGGCCGTTGACCTCGCGCGGCTCCAACGACACATCGATCCGCAGCAGCCAGGGGAAGACACCGCCCAGCAGCCGCGCCACGTTCTCCGCGCCCGTGACGGCCCTGGCCAGCTGCGGGGCCTTGCCGCCGCCGTCCCCGACCAGCCGCACATCGGCGGCCAGCAGCTTCCGCAGCCCGCCCACATCGCCGTCCTTCAGCGCGTCGAAGAACCGCGTGGCCAGCTCCTGCCGCTCCCGCCGGTCCGCCGCGAACCGCGGCCGTCCGTCCCGCATGTGGCGCCGCGCCCGTACCAGCAGCTGCCGGCATGCGGCCTCCGACCGCTCCACCGCCGTGGCGATCTCGTCGAACCCGAAGGCGAACACCTCCCGCAGCACGAACACCGCCCGCTCCAGCGGGCTGAGCCGCTCCAGGAGCAGCAGCGCCGCCATCGAGACCGAGTCGGCCAGCTCCACCGCCCGGGCCGGATCCTGATACGGATCGCTGAGCAGCGGCTCGGGGAACCACGGGCCCACGTACTCCTCCCGTCGCACCCGCGCGGAGCGCAGCACATCGATCGAGACGCGTGTCACCGTGGCCGACAGATACGCCTTGGTCGACGTGGGCCGGGTGGCCGAGCCGTCGAAGCGCAGCCACGTTTCCTGCACCGCGTCCTCGGCCTCGCTCACACTGCCCAGGATCCGGTAGGCGATCGAGAACAGCAGTGGCCGCAGCTCCTCGAACTCCTCGACCTCGCTCACGCCGATTCCTCCGTTGCCGATACCGGTCAGTGGAACTGCCCGACCTGGTAGTTGCCCGCCGGCTGCTGGGTGATGGCGTTCAGCCGATTCGCCATGTTCATGAACGAGACCAGGATCACCAGGGCGGTGAGCTGCTCCTCGTCGTAGTGCTTGGCGGCGTTCGCCCATACCTCGTCACTGACGCCACCGGCCGCGTCCGCGATCCGGGTCCCCGCCTCCGCCAGCTCCAGCGCGGCGCGCTCGGCGTCGGTGAAGACCGTGGCCTCCCGCCATGCCGCCACCAGGTGCAGCCGCACCGCGGTCTCACCGGCCGCGGCGGCTTCCTTGGTGTGCATGTCGAGGCAGACGGCGCAGCCGTTGATCTGGCTCACGCGCAGCGCCACCAGCTCCTGGGTGGCGGGCGGCAGCGGCGAGTCCTTGACCGCCTTGCCCGCCGCCATGACGGGCTTGAGGACCTTGCCCGCGGTCGGGCTGGCGGAGTAGTTCAGTCGCGCGTCCATGGTGTGCTCCTCCGTGGTTGTCAGTGGCTACACCCCTGAGACGAGATGGCCCCACCCCCTGTGACATGGACGCATGTGACCTGCGTCTCCCCACCACCGGGCCCACTGAGCCAAACAGTTGTACGCTACCGCTCGGTCCGATCAATGGAATGTCCGATCAACGGAATACAACGGGGAGACAGAGTCATCGTGAGCGAGCGAACCGGCAGAATACGTTCCCCTCGCACCTACTCCGCCGTCTCGGGGCTGCTCACCGGGACGATCGCGCTGTACATCGCGCTTGTCGCCTTCGGTAACATCACCGACTTCGACACCAATCAGCAATTCGTCCGCCATGTCCTGGCGATGGACACCACGTTCAAGGACGACGACCTGATGTGGCGGGCCATCAAGTCCACCGCGCTCCAGGACACCGCCTACGTAGCCATCATCGTCTGGGAGAGCGTCGCCGCCCTCGTCCTCATCGCCGCGACGGCCATGTGGGGCGCGGGACTGCGCGGAGGCAGCGTCCGCCGCGCCCGCCAGGCCAGCACCGTGGGGCTGGTGATGCTCATGCTGCTGTTCGGCGCCGGGTTCATCGCCATCGGTGGCGAGTGGTTCGCCATGTGGCAGTCCAAGACGTGGAACGGCCTGGAAGCCGCCACGCGCGTCTTCCTGATCTCCGGGATCGTGCTGCTGCTCATTCACCTGCTCGCGGCCGAGCGGACCGAGCCCGACGCCACGGACTGATCGGGGCTCCACCGGGAGGTCAACCCCTCCAAGGACTTCGTGAACTGCCCGTCCGACTCGATGCTGGAGTCCTACCTGGACTTCCCCCAGTGCTGGAACGGGAAGGACCTGGACTCCCCCGACCACAAGAGCCATATGGCGTACCCGGTCGGTGGCCAGTGCCCGGCGACCCACCCGGTGGCCGTGCCGAAGCTGCGCCAGGTGCTCCGCTACCCGGTCAACGGCGACCCCGCGCGGCTCAAGCTGGCGTCGGGCGCCGGACACACCATGCATGGTGACTTCTTCAACGCCTGGCCCGAGGACGAGATGGCCCGGCGGGTGCGTGACTGCATCAATGTGATCGTCAAGTGTGGCCCCGACGGCCGTCCCTGACCGAGCGGGAGAACGCACAGCCCGGCAGGGCGGCCCCGCCCTGCCGGTGGGCGGAGCCCCGTGACGGGGGGCTCCGCCCACACCCACGCACACGTGTGACGAGGGGAGTCGACATGGCAGCGGCCACCGCCGCGCGGCGCGCGGCATCCGTAGCGGTGCTGGTGTCGCTGCTCGCCGCGGGATGCGGCGAGGGTGGCGGAAAGCCGTCGGACGAGACGCCGTCGACGTCGGCGGCGCGGCACCCCGCCACACGGGCCCCGAGCGGACAAGCGATGTCGGGAACCTTCAACTCCAGCGACATCGGCTGGATCCAGCTGATGATCGCGATGGACGACCAGGCGGCGCTCCTGCTGGACCTGGTCCCGGGCCGCTCCTCCGACGCGGCGGTGGAGAAGTGGGCGGAACCGGTGGCCACCGCGTACCGTGGCGAACTCGTCCGGCTGCGCGGGCTGCTCGCCCGGGCGGGCGTGCCCGACACCAATCCGCATGAGGGGCACGACATGCCCGGCATGGTGACGGAGGACGAACTGCGCGCCATCGAGCGAGCGAAGGACGCCACCTTCGACGCGCAATTCCTCGCGGCCATGCGCGAACACCTCGATCAGGCGGCGAAGATCGCCCACTCCGAGCGCTCGGCCGGCGCCGACCCGGCCACCAAGAAGCTGGCCGCGAGCGTGGAACGGACATCGCACACCCGGCGCGCCCGCCTCCCCCGCCCCTTCGGCTCTCAGGCGGGGGGCAAAGCGGCGGCGGCCGACCCGGCGAGGTCGGTGGCCAGTTCGCAGGGACGGCCCTTGCGGCCCGCCCCCTTGAGGACGGGCGCCACCCGCTCGGTGCCCTTCACCCGGTCCAGCCCGGTGTAGTCACGGTGGACCACCTCGACGCGGCAGCTCCCCGGGCCCTCGTCCTCCGGCAGCGAATCCGCGTCGAGCTCCACCCTGACGTCCACGACCTCCTCGCTCCGCTCCTTCAGGAGAACGTCGCCCCGGTTGAAGTTGCGGTAGTCACGGTCGAGTCGGGCCTCGTCGTACCGATGGAACACGGTGGCGTTCAGCAGGGCGCACGGGTCGGCCGTGCGGGGGTCGCCGATGAAGCCCGCGGCGGTTGCCGTTCTGCCCGGTGCCGGGGTGGCCTTGTCCCCGTCTTCGCCCCCCCCAGGCTCATCACGACGAACGGAACGGCGATGGCCGGTGCCGTGACGGCGGCGGCGCCGGCCAGGACTAAGGGGCGGCGCCGGACCAGCGTCGCGGTGCGGCGCGGCAGCCCTCCCGTCGCCGTCGGGGCCTCGCCGCGCGCCGGGAGCGCGAGGGCGGCCCTCGTGGCGGCCACGGTGACGCCCGCGAGGACGACGATGCGCATGTACTGTTCCTTCCTGTTCGCTTGGCGACAGGAATCATGGGACGGGTCCCGGAAACGGGCGGTCACCGCGGAGCGGCTCGGGCTACGCCTCCGGCGCGGGATCGGGCCAGAGGGCGTCGTCCTCGATGAGGTCCAGATCGGGCGGTACCAGCGTCGTGGACTCCACCAGCCCCTTGAGCAGGTTGTGCAGCAGCCCGTTGTCGGCGGGGCGGCCCTGCGACGTGTCGTGCATCACCGGGTATCTGAAGCCGGTGCCGTGCAGTCGGCGGCGTACGGCCTCGACCCGGTACTCGATCTTTCGCTCGTTCCAGCCCGCGTCCGGGCGGAGGTAGCCGAGCTGTTTGGCCGCCGTGGCGTACGTCAGGGGGCGCGGATCCTCCTCGTACAGCAGATACCGCTGGCCGAGGACGACGAGCAGCAGCCGTTCGTCGTCGTCGAGCGGCCAGATCTCCGGCCGAAGCGTCTCGGCGCGCCGCCGCGACACCGGCCCCTGGTCGTCGTGGCCCGCCGCATAGAGCTCGACCAGGTGCTCACGGTAGCCGGAGCCCTTGACGAACAGCGGGGTGTCACCGGTGTCGAGCGGGATCGGCTCGGTGCTGAGGTGCATCATCGTGCCGCGCGGCAGCCGGACGAGCCGCCGCCCGGTGTTCCGCAGCCACCACTGCCCCTGGCGGTACGTCAGCTCGCCGTGGCGCCGGCTCACCCGGAGGTCGTCCACGCCGACGCCCAGATCCACGTCCGGCTTCTCGCCCCGGCCGAAGCGGACCGTCAGCCGCGGCCGGGGCGGAGCGCTGAGGTCGCCGGTCACCGTGCGGGCGTGCAGCATGCCGGGCGTGCCGGGCGCGACTCCGCGCGCGAGGCCGGCGGAGAGGGGCATCGGCGGTCTCCTCGGTTCGGGCGATTCTCGGCACGCGCGCGGACACGCACACCCACCAGGGTCCGCGCCCTCCTCCGTGACCCGTCCCGGGGCGGGCCCGTGCGACAGGAGGTTGTCCCGTCGCACCGGGGCTCACCGGCCTACGACGGCACGCTCGCCCCCAGTCGTCGCGCCATGGCCTTTGCGCCGCCCAGGACCAGCTCGACGTAGTGTTCCTTCTCCGTGTCGCCCCAGCGCGGGGTGGGCACCGAGATGCTCATGGCCGCCACGCAGTTCCCGAGGCGGTCGTACACGGGGGCGGCGACGCAGGCCGCGTGGTCGTTGGACTCGCAGAACTCCTCGGTCCAGCCTCGCTCGCGGGCCGTCTCGACTTCGGACAGCAGCCGCTTGCGGGTGGAGATGCTGTTGGAGGTCATCTGCTTCAGCGACTTGTCGTTGGGGAACAGCTCATCGAGCTCCCGGGCCGAGAGGGCGCTCAGCAGGGCCTTTCCGCCCGCGGTGCAGGAGGCGGGCAGGCGGCTTCCCACCTGGGACACCAGCCGGACCGAGTACTTGCTGTCGATCCGCACGATGAACACCGCGAATCCCCCGTCGCGCACGACGACCTGGACCGTTTCGCCGCATGCCCGCGCCACCTCGCCGGCGCACTCCCGGCCCACGGTGGCGAGGTCGAGCCCGCGCTCGTAGCCGGCGCCGAGACGCAGGGCGCTGAGCCCTATCGCGACGCGTCCGGTCTCCTTGGAGATCGTCACATAGCCGCGGTCGGCCAGTGTGTTGACGAGTTCGTGCGTGGTGGCACGGGGCAGGCCGAGGTGTTGGGTGATCTCCGGAACCCGTAGCCCCTCGTCCTGGTCGACGAGCAGTTCCAGGATGTCCAGGCCCCGGCGAAGGGCCGGAGCGGTGAGACGCGCCACGATGGCCTCCCAGCACACGTTTCAGCGGAACACGTTTCCGCGGACAGTGTCCAAAATATCAGACGCCTATGTCGCGGCGCCCGCGTGGGGAGCCGACTCGGGCAGTGGTTCGGTGTTGCGACTGCTGAGACCGTCGAGGGAGATGCGCAGGAGGCGGCGCCACTGGCCGGGCCGGCTGTCGTCGGCGGCCTGGACGGCCTGGCTCAGGGAGGTGCTGAGCAGCACGAGGTCGGCAGTGGTGACGCCATCGCGCAGAAGTCCGGCGTCCACACAGCGGATGCGCAGTTCATCGATGAAGGCGTCGCGGTGCCGGGCGCACTCGCGCGCGGGGGTGCCGGTGGCGGTGTAGGTCTCGACGAGTGCGCGGTTGTGCGCCTGGTTGGCGAGGGTCTGCTCGAAGAAGCCGGTCAGGGCCTCCCAGGGGTCCTCGGTCGCGGCCGCCGCCTCATGGGCGGCGGTGAGCCAGGAGGTGAATTCCCGCTCCATGACGGTGGCGAGCAGGTCGTCCTTGGTCGGGAAGTGGCGGTAGAGCGTGCCCATGCCGACGCCGCTGCGCCGGGCGATCTCGCGGACGTCGACGGCGCACCCCTGCTCGGCGAAGACCACACCGGCGGCCTCGATGATCGCGGCGCGGTTGCGCTCGGCGTCCGCACGGCGGGCGCGCCTGGCGGGGGGCTGCGGGGACGTGGACTGGTCGGCGCTGGTCACGGCATTCAGCGTACAGGCGGCTTTGCGGAGCACTCGCTCCGGTTGTGTTACCTTCATCAGGAGCACCCGCTCCGGTTCGGCGGTGCCGGCTGGGACAGAAGCGCCCGCGGACCACGAGTCCGCCAGATGAGGAGACCTCTTTCATGGCAACACTCGGCTTCATCGGCAGCGGCCACATCGGTACCAAACTGGCCCGGCTCGCGATCGCGGCGGGCATCGACGTCGTCCTGTCCAATTCCCGCGGGCCGGAGACCCTGGCCGACACGGTCGCCGAGCTCGGGGAGCGGGCCCGGGCCGCGACGTCCGAGGAGGCGGCCCGGGCGGGCGACTGGGTGGTGGTGAGCATCCCGCTGATCGCCTACCGCAAACTCCCGGCCGCCGCGCTGGCGGGCAAGGTCGTGCTCGACACGATCAACTACTACCCGTTCCGCGACGGGGAGTTCGAGGAGCTCGACTCGGGCAGGACCACGACGAGCGAGCTCGTCCAGCGGCATCTGACCGGCGCGAAGCTCGTGAAGGCGTTCAACAACATCAACGACGGCCACATCCCGGCGCTCGCCCGCCCCACGGGGGCCGCCGACCGCACCGCCCTGCCGATCGCCGGTGACGACCCGGAGGCGAGGGCGAGCGCCGCCGCCCTGATCGACCGGCTGGGCTTCGACACCGTCGACGCGGGCCCCCTGGCCGAGAGCTGGCGCTTCGAACCGGACACCGCCGCCTATGTGACGCCCTACTTCGCCGACGTCGACGCGCTGAACGCCGCCAAGGCCAAGATGGTCGAGGAGATCAGGTCCGGCGGTGGGTTCCGGACCCGGCCCCCCGCGGACCCGGGCGCCCCGCTGTCCGCGGACCGGCTGCGCGCCCTGCTGGCCGAGACGCCCCGCGTCCTCACCGCGGACCGCGTGCTGCGCTGACGCCCCCGCGCACATCGGGGCCGGGGCCACATACGTCCTGGCCCCGGCCCATGGTGGTCAGTTGACGTCGAGTGCGATCCGGCCCAGCTCACCGAGGTCGGCCACCAGGTGGTCGCCGGCGCTGATCGCGGTCGGGGCGCACAGGGTGCCGCTCAGGACGATGTCCCCGGCTTCCAGTCGCCTGCCGCCGCGCAGCAGATGCCGGGCGAGCCATGCCACCGCCTCGGCGGGGTCACCCATGACGGCGGCCGCGCTCCCCGGCACCGTACGGGAGCCGATCGTCAGCGTGGCGGCGATCTTAGACAGCTCCACGGACGCGGGCGCGACCGAGGACCCCACCATCGCGCGAGCGGCGTTGGTGTTGTCGGCGACGAGCATGGGGAGCGTGCGCGCACCGCCACGCCACCGGCTGTCGACGATCTCGAAGGCCGGGGCCACGGCGGCGGTGGCGTCGCGGACGTCCCGCGCGGTCACCCGCGGACCGGGCAGCGCCTCGCCGAGGGTGAACGCGACCTCCACTTCCGCCAGCGGGGCGAACAGCCCGGCCGTGGCGAGGGGCTCGCCGTCCTCGAGCAGCCTGCTCGCGAGCAGGTAACCGGCGGCGGGCTCATCGGCGCCGAAGGTCTCCCGCGCGGGCTGTGCCGTGAGGCCGACCTTGTAGCCGATCGCGCGCTCACCGGCCGCGATCGCCAGGTCATGGGTGGCCCTCTGGACGGCATAGGCCATCTCGAGGCCATCGAGCTGATCGGCCACGGCCGAGTCCACCGCGGGGGAGTCCACCGCGGCCGAATCAACCGCAGCCGGATCAACCGCAGCCGAGTCCGCCGCGGCGTAGCCAACGGCAGCGGCTCCGTAGCCCGCCTGCCACAGCCGTCGGCCCAGTTCCGCGACCAGTTCCCTGTTCATCGATCTCCCCTGCCACCCGGTCCGTTCATGAGCCGATCCGCGGTCACAGCTTAGGACCGGGAACGATCACCGCACGGCCGGTGGCCCCCTGCGCCAGCGCCGCGTACGCCTCGTTGACCGCCGACAGCTCGTACCGTTCACCGAGCAGCTTGTCGAGCGGCAGTCGGCCGCTCTTGAAGAGCTCGACCAGCTTGGGGATGTCGACCGGTGTGTTGGCCGAGCCGTACAGGCTGCCGATCAGCCGCTTCTCCTGCTGCACCAGAGGGTTGACGGGCACAGCCGCGGTGGCGCCCACCTTGCCGAGGCCGACGGCGACGGCGGTCCCGCCGGTGCCCACGACCTCGACCGCCTGGGTGAGGGTCTGGGGCGCGCCGACCGCGTCCAGCGACCAGGCCATCGGACGCGGTGAGATCCTGGTGAGCTCTTCGACGAGGCTGTGCGTGCGGACGTTGACCGCATGGGTGGCGCCCAGCTCGAGTGCCTTCTCCAGCTTGGCGTCCACCGTGTCGACGGCAACGATCGGATCGGCGCCGACGAGGCGCAGCCCCATCACCGCGCTCAGCCCGACGCCACCGGCACCGATGACCACGACGCCCTCTCCGGTGGCGTCCTTCATGACGTTCAGCGCCGCGCCGGCCCCGGTCACCACGGCACACCCGGTGATCGCCGCGATCTCCGGCGGAACGTCCGGATCGATCGCGAGGACCGACCACTCGGAGACGACGCACTGCTCGGCGAAGCAGGAGACCCCCATGAGGTGGTGCAGCTTCTCGCCGTTCAGATGCAGCCGTGACGTCCCGTCGAGCAGACCGCCGGAGGCCGCCTGCACCCGGCCGAGCGAGCACAGGGCGGGGCGGCCGGTGGTGCAGAACTCGCAGCCGCCGCACCGCGGGCGCCACAACGTGATGACGGTGTCGCCGGGGCGGACCCGGGTCACCCCCTCCCCCACCCGCTCCACGACGCCCGTCCCCTCGTGCCCGAGCACCGCGGGCAGGCGGACGTTGAGGTCGCCGTTCATGTAGTGCAGATCGCTGTGGCACACCCCGGCGGCGAGCACACGGAGGGTGACCTCGCCCGGTCCGGGGGCGTCGAGTTCGACGTCCTCGACGGTCAACGGCGCACCGGGCCGGTGCAGTACTGCTGCCTTCATGGAGCCACGCCTCACTCTGTCCACCGTGTACGAAACTTCAGACGTTGTCTTACGGGTTGAGTATGTGAGCCCGTCTCGGCGGCCGTCAAGCGCGTTGACGGAGGCGTCGACACATGCGACCGTGTCTTGAGAGTGAGATTGCGTCTCATATTTACGACACCATAAGAGAGCACGTCTGATGACCGATGCGACAAACGCGCAGGTGCTGGCGCGGAAACTCGATGCCGCCACGGGCGCGTTCGAGCAGTGGAGCCGCCTCCAGCCGGCCGACCGCGCCCCGTTTCTCGAGGCCATCGCGTCCGCGCTCGAGGAGGCCGCGCCGAAGCTCGTGGCCATCGCGGACGAGGAGACGTCCCTCGGGGAGACCCGGCTGCGCAACGAGATGGTCCGTACGGTGTTCCAGCTGCGGCTCTTCGCCGAGACGGTGACGCGGGGCGAGTACCTCGGGGCGACGATCGACCGTGCCGACCCCGCGTGGCCGATGGGCCCGCGGCCCGATCTGCGCCGGGTGCTCGAACCGCTCGGCCCGGTCCTCGTCTTCTCCGCGAGCAACTTCCCGTTCGCGTTCAGCGTGGCGGGCGGGGACACCGCGTCGGCGCTCGCGGCGGGCTGCCCGGTCGTGGTCAAGGCCCACTCCGGCCACCCCAGGCTCTCGGCCGCCACGGCGGAGGTGGTGCACCAGGCGCTACGGTCCACCGGCGCGCCCGAGGGGCTCTTCGACGTGGTCTTCGGGACGGAGGCGGGCCGGGCCGCGATCGTGGATCCGCGGGTGAAGGCGGGCGCGTTCACCGGATCGACCGAGGCGGGCCGGGCGCTCTTCGACCTCGCGAGCGGCCGTCCGGAGCCCATCCCGTTCTTCGGTGAACTCGGCAGCGTCAACCCTGTGTTCGTGACGGAGGCCGCCGCCGAGCGGCGCGGTTCCGCGATCGTCTCGGAGTTCGTCGGGTCGTTCACCCTCGGCGCCGGGCAGTTCTGCACCAAGCCCGGCATCCTGCTGGTCCCGGCCTCGGCCAAGCTGGTGGACGAGTTGCCCGGCGCGGTCCCGGACACGCCGCTGACGTTGCTCAACGAGCGCATCCGGACCTCCTACGCCAGTACGCTGCGGACGTTGCGCGACACGGCCGGGGTGCGTGTCCTGGTGCGTGGCGACCACGACGGCGCCGATCCGTCGCCGACGGTGCTGGGCACGACCTCGGCCGAGCTGCTCCGCGACCCGGAGGCGCTCATCCGGGAGGTGTTCGGGCCGACCGCGCTGGTCGTCGAGTACACGGAGGAGAGCGAGCTGCTCGAGGTGGCGAAGGCCGTCGACGGCCAGCTCACCGCGTCCATCCAGGGCGAGGACGACGACACCGTCGCCGCGGAGCTGATCAGGCTGCTGGCCGCCAAGGCCGGGCGTGTGCTGTGGAACCAGTGGCCCACGGGTGTGTCGGTCACCTACGCCCAGCAGCACGGCGGCCCCTACCCGGCCACCACGGCACCGGCCACGACCTCGGTGGGGACCGAGGCCATCCACCGTTTCCTGCGGCCGGTCGCGTATCAGGGCGTGCTGCAGCACCTGCTGCCGCCCGCACTGCGCGACACGAACCCGCTGAGCATTCCCCAGCGGGTCTCCTGAGCCTGGAACCGTCCAGAGGGCCCGCCTCCCCGCCCTCTCCCGTTCCCGGAACCCCTCACGCCCGTCCCCGGAACGCTCACGGCGTACGGGCGCTCATGGCGTGGCCGCTCGTGGCGTACGGGCGCTCACCTCATACAGCCGCTCACGGCATCCGCACGTGATGCCGTGCGATGGCGTCGCTCGCCTTCAGCCCCAGCAGTTGCAGACTGCGCGAGTACTCCTCGCGCAGGATGGTGACGGCGCGCTCCACGCCCCGTTCACCACCGGCCATCAGGCCGTACAGATACGCACGGCCGATCATGACCGCGTCCGCCCCGAGCGCCCGCGCGGCGAGGATGTCCTGGCCGTGGGTGACGCCGCTGTCGAGGATCACCGTGGCGTCGGGGCCGAGCTCCTCGCGTATCCCGGGCAGCACCGTGAGGGTGGCCGGGGTGCGGTCGAGCTGCCGTCCGCCGTGGTTGGACACGACCACTCCGTCCGCGCCCGTCTCGACGGCGCGGCGCGCGTCGCGCGGGCTGAGGACCCCCTTGACCAGCAGCCGGTGCGGCCAGTTGGCGCGCAGCCAGGCCAGATGGTCATAGTTCAGCGTCGGTTCGAAGACCACGTCGGCCACCTTTACGGCGTCGATCACATCCGTCTCGCCGGTCATGCTGCGCAGTGACGCGAACGCGATCGGGGCCGTGGTCAGCTTGTTGAGCACCCAGGACGGGTAGCGGGCCATGTCGAACAGCGTGCGCAGGGTGAGCGACGGCGGGATCGTGAGGCCGTTGCGCATGTCCTTGGGGTGGCGGCCCGCCACGGGTGTGTCCACGGTGAGGACCACGGTGGTGAATCCGGCCGCGAGCGCGCGGTCGAGGAGTTCCGCGTTGAGGCGCTCGTTACGGGTCAGATAGAGCTGGAACCAGTGTTCGCCGCCGGGAGCCGCCGCGGCCACGTCCTCGACGGTCGAGGTGCCCACGGTGGACAGCGTGTACGGCAGGCCGTGGCGGGCGGCCACGCGCGCGACCGCCGCCTCGCCCTCGTGGTGCATCATCCGGGTGTATCCGGTCGGCGCGAAGATCAGCGGCATCGCGATCTCCCGGTCGAACACCCGCGTGGACAGGTCCGGATGGTCGACCGGCGACAGATACTCCGGCACGAGCTCGACCGCCGCGAAGGCCGCCCTGTTCCGCTGCGCGGTCAGCTCCGCGTCGGCCGCGCCGTCCACGTAGTCGAACACCGCGCGCGGTGTCGTACGCACCGCCACCTTACGGAGATCGCGGATGCTCAGCGCGGCCCCGAGCCGCCGCTCGACCGGGTTGAGGGTCGGCCGGCGCACGTGCAGAACCTCGCGGAGCTCGGACCACCGGGGTCGCTGCCGCGCCACGCGAGGCCGCTTCGGGGCTGCGGACGGCACTGGGGGCTGGGAGACGGTCACGGTCTTGCCTCTCGATGTACGGGTGTCAATGGCCGTTCGACCAGTGACGAGATATTGGACACTGTCCGAGAAATCGGAGTCTGACTCTCGACTTCGACGTGCGTCAAGCCTTGACGCATCACTCCCCCGTGGGCACCATCTGGTTTGCATATAAGACAGCGTCTTAGATTTCAGACGGCGCAAGCCGAAAAGGAAAGGTGCCATGCAATTCGGTCTGGCAGGCAAAACCGCTCTCATCTGCGCATCCACGTCCGGTCTCGGCCGGGCGACCGCCCGGGCCCTGGCGGAGGAAGGGGTCAACGTCGTGGTCACCAGCCGGTCGGCCGAGCGCGCCAAGGAGGTGGCGGGCGAGCTCCCGGGCGCGGTCGGCGTGGGCTGTGACCTGGTCGCGGACGGCGGCGCCGAGCGGCTCCTCGCGGCCGCCCGCGAGGCCGTCGGCGATCTCGACATCCTCGTACTGAACGGGCCGGGCCCCGCGCCCGGACCGGCCCGCGCCACCGACACCGCCGGGGTCGCGCAGGCGATCGCCACGCTGGTCACCCCCCAGGAGATCCTGGTGCGGGGCACCCTGCCGGCCATGGTCGAGAAGGGCTGGGGCCGCATCCTGAGCATCAGCTCGACGAGTGTGCAGGCGCCCCTGCCGAACCTCTCGCTGTCCAACCTCGGCCGCGCGGCGCTCGCCGGATACCTCAAAACCCTCGCCGCCGAGGTGGCCGCACAGGGCGTGACGGTCAACTCCCTGCTGCCCGGGCGCATCGCCACCCCGCGCGCCCGGCAGATCGACGAGGCCGCCGCCCAGCGCACCGGCCGGCCGCTGGACGAGATCGAGGCCGCGTCCAAGGCCACGATCCCGGCCGGGCGCTACGGCGAACCCGATGAGTTCGGCGCCGCCGCCGCGTTTCTGTGCAGCACCCAGGCCGCGTACATCACGGGCACCGCCCTCCGGTGTGACGGCGGCCTGGTGCCAACCCTCTGACCCCGTCGATGGGTTCACCCGACTCCCCAAGAGAGCAGCGCACCCGCATGAGCCATATCCCCGTCGCCGACGCGGCGCCCGACGCCAGAGCCGAAGGACATCACCAGGCATCCCAGGCGGCCATCCGCAGAACGGCACTGGCCGGAATGATCGGCACCACGATCGAGTGGTACGACTTCTACATCTACGGCCTCGCCGCGGCGCTGGTCTTCGGCACGGAGTTCTTCCCCGACTTCTCACCGACGGCCGGCACCCTGGCCGCGTTCGGCACCTTCGCGGTCGGCTTCGTCGCCCGACCGCTCGGCGGAGTGATCTTCGGTCACTTCGGGGACCGCGTGGGGCGCAAAAACGTCCTCATGCTCACGCTGTTCCTGATGGGCGCGGCGACCGTCGTCGTCGGCCTGCTGCCGGGCTACCGGACCATCGGCCTCTGGGCGCCCGTCCTGCTGGTCACGCTGCGCTTCCTCCAGGGTTTCGCCGTCGGCGGCGAGTGGGGCGGCGCGGTGACGATGGTCGTGGAGTCCTCGCCGCGCGACCGGCGTGGGTTCTACGGGAGCCTGCCGCAGATGGGGGTGCCGCTGGGGCTGGTGCTGTCGTCGACCGTGTTCGCGGCGGTCTCCACGCTGCCCGATGACGACCTCCTCGCCTGGGGCTGGCGCATCCCGTTCCTGCTCAGCGTCGTGCTGATCGCGGTCGGTCTCTTCCTCCGCTCGCGCATCACCGAGACCCAGACGTTCGCCCAGGTGAAGGCGGCGGGGCAGGCGCGCAAGATGCCGGCGATGGAGGCGTTTCGCCGCCACTGGAAGGCGATCGCCCTCACGGTCGGCATGTACATCTCGGCCGGTGTCCCCTTCTACATCGTCTCGGTCTTCGTGCTGTCCTACGGCTCCTCCCATCTCGATCTGTCGCGGGGTGTGCTGCTGACCGGGATGCTCATCGCGGCGGTGGCCGAGGGGCTGGCGGTGCCCTGTTTCGGCACGCTGTCGGACCGCTGGGGCCGGCGCCCCGTGTTCGTGGGCGCCGCCGGATTCGCGGCCGTGCTCGCCTTCCCGTTCTTCTGGTTGCTGGCCACCGGGCAGACCGGGCTCACCTGGCTGGCCATGCTGCTCGCGCTCGCCGTGGCACACGCGGGGATGTACGCGCCCACGGCGGCGATGTACGCCGAGCTGTTCCCCGCGGACGTCCGCTACACCGGTACCTCGATCGGCTACCAACTCGGCGGTGTGGTGGCGGGGTTCGTGCCGCTCGTGGCGGGCGCCCTGGTCAGCGCGGCCGACGGCGCCTCCTGGCCGATCGCCGCCATCTGGGCGGGCGCGGCACTCGTCGGGCTGGTGTGCGCGCTCGTCGTCCACGAGTCCCGGGGGTGTGACCTGACGCCCGATCACGCCCCCGATCACACCGAGCCCTTCCCGACCCCTTGATCCATGACCGCCGCCCGGCCCTCGGGCGGCGGCCGTCCCGACCGGAGGTGAAGCTCCATGACCGCGAAGACCGCGAACAAGGTCCACGTCCTGAGCTGCGGAGCGATGAGCTGCGATCTGACGTGGCTGCTGCTCAAGGCGGGCCGTACGATGCGCACGCGCACCGAGCACCAGCGGCCCCCGGAGTGGTACTCCTGCACCACCCACTGCGTCCTGGTGGAGACCCCCGAGGGGACGCTGCTGTGGGACACCAGCTGCCCCCGCGACTGGGAGACCCGCTGGGCCCCGACCGGCCTCCAGGAGTACTTCCCCTACGACCAGGTGAGCGACGAGGAGTACCTCGACGCGCGGCTCGGCCAGCTCGGTGTCCAACCGCGGGACATCGACTATCTGGTCCTGTCCCATCTGCACTTCGACCACGCCGGGAACATCGGCATGTTCACCGGCACCGGCGCACGGCTGGTGTGCCACGAGAAGGAGAAGGAGTTCGCCTTCGGCTTCGAGGGCGCCTTCAACGGTGCCCACCTCAAGACGGACTACGCGGCGGCCGACTTCGACACCGTCAGCGGCGACACCGAGATCCTGCCCGGTGTCACCCTCATCGAGGCCCCCGGGCACACCCCCGGCACCATGTCGATGAAGGTGGAGCTGCCGGAGACCGGGACGATGCTGTTCACCTCGGACGCCGTCTACATGGGGGACTCCTACGGCCCGCCGGCCACCCCCGCCGCCATCGTCAACGACCTGACCGCCTGGTACGCCTCGGTGGAGAAGATCCGCGGCATCGCCGAGCGGTCGGACGCCACCGTCGTCTTCGGCCACGACGCCGAGCAGCTGCGCTCGATGCGGCTCGCCCCCGATGGCTTCTACGCTTGATCGTCCGGACCCGGGCGGCGCTCCGAGCCCGGCTCGCCGCGCCGCCGGGACCTACCCCGATCCCCAGGAGGGACGCGTATGAGCAGCACCGTTCCGGCCCGACCCGAGTCCGTGTTCACCTACGGCGCCCCGGCGCTGAAGTTCGGGCCGGGAGCATCCGACGAGATCGGCTTCGACCTCTCCCAGCACGGGGCCCGCCGGGTCCTCGTGATCACCGACGCCGGGGTGGCCGCCACCGGCGCGCCACACCGCATCGCCGAACGGATGACCGCGTTCGGCATCGAGGCCCATGTCTTCGACGGCGCGCATGTGGAGCCCACCGACGTCAGCCTGCGGGAAGCGGTCGACCACGCGCGGGCGTCGGGCCCGTGGGACGCCTTCGTCGCGGTGGGCGGCGGCTCCAGCATCGACACCGCCAAGGCCGTCAACCTGCTCAGCACCAACCCCGGCACGCTGATGGACTACATCAACGCGCCCGTGGGCCGGGCGCTGGCGCCCGAGAACCCGCTCAAACCGCTGGTCGCGGTCCCCACCACCACCGGAACCGGCTCGGAGTCCACCACCATCTGCGTGCTCGACGTGCTGGAGCTGAAGGTGAAGACCGGCATCAGCCACGCCCGGCTGCGGCCCACGCTCGCGGTCATCGACCCGGACCTGACCTTCACCCTGCCCGCCGGGGTGACCGCCGCCAGCGGCATGGACATCCTGTGCCACGCGCTGGAGAGCTACACGGCCCGACCGTACGACACCTACCCGCGCAAACACCCCGAGCAGCGGGTGCCGTACTGCGGCGCCAATCCCATCTCCGACGCGTGGTCGGAACGGGCGCTGCACCTGCTCGCGCGGTCCTTCCGTACCGCGGTCCGCGACGGGGACGATCCCGAGGCGCGCTCCGACATGGCCCTGGCGGCCACCTTCGCCGGCCTCGGGTTCGGCAACGCGGGCGTGCACATCCCGCACGCCAACGCCTACCCGATCGCCGGGCGGGTGAAGGACTTCCACCCCGTCGGCTATCCCGCACACGAGCCGATGGTGCCGCACGGGATGGCCGTCTCGCTCACCGCGCCGGAGGCGTTCCGCTTCACCTTCAGCGCCCAGCCCGAACGCCATCTGCGGGCGGCGGAGCTCCTCGCCCCCGGGATGGAACGCCCCGCCGACGCGGCCGAGTATCTGCCCACCGCGATCCAGCGGTTGATGCGCGACATCGGGATGCCCGACGGCATCGGCGGTGTCGGCTACGACAAGGGCGACATCCCCGCGCTGGTGGACGGCGCCATGAAGCAGCAGCGGCTGCTGGCCACCGCCCCGCGCGAGGTCACCGAGGACGACCTCGCCGGGATCTTCGACCGCTCGCTGTCGCTCTGGTGAGGAGGACCGATGGCCATCTATGAACTCGCCTGCGAGACCGGGCACCGCTTCGAGGTGATCCAGTCGTTCACGGCCCCGCTGCCGAGCTGCCCGGAGTGCGGGACCGCGACCCGCAAGATTCCCAGCAGCTTCGCCCTCGGCGGCACCGCCACAGTGCCACCGCCGCCGGAGCGGATGCCACAGACCTGGAAGGGGACCTACCGGGGCGACCGCGACTACGTCACCGCCATGCGGCGCACCGCCGAGTCCCGGCAGAAGCTGGAGGAGAGGTACCCCGAACTCGCGGGCGACCGGCGGCCGATCGTCGCCCACGAGGGCAGATACGAGGCGGCCCCGCTGCGCGCCGGGGACGCGCTGCCCGCGCCGTCCGAGGGAGCAGGACATGGGCACGCACACGGACACGGCCACGCACACGGGCACGGGCACGGGCACTCACACCAGCAGGGCCACTGACACACATAAGGGCTACGGGGCGGCCGGTTGCCAGCCCAGTGCCGGGGCGAGCCTGGTGGCGATGTCGGTGAGGATCTGGACGTAGTCCTCGTGGTCGAAGATGAAGGGCAGCGCGAACGCCACCTCCTCGACCTCCCGGAACGCGGCGTGCGAGATGAGGCGTTCGGCGATGTCCTCGGAGGGGCCGACGAGATCGGGCGCGAACATCATGCGCGCCGGTCCCTGGGGAGCGGCGGTACGCGGCAGCCGCTGCTGGGCGTACCGCTCGTACTTCGCGCGCTGCTCGGGTGAGGCGGTGTCGGTGGGGATGACGACGAGCCCCTGGGACACCCGGGCGCGGTCGCCGTCGGGGTGGTGGGCGCGGAAGGTCCGGATGTGCGAGAGCTGGATCCCGGCGAAGTCCTCGGACTCCTCCGCCTTCACCACACTGCTGGTGAGCAGGTTCATTCCGTGCTCACCGGCCCACTGGGCCGACCGCAGGCTGCCCCCGCCGTACCACATGCGGCGGCCGAGCCCCGGGGCGTGCGGCTGGACGCGGTCGGAGAACACCTCGAAGCCCTCGACACCGCTGAAGTCGGTGACCGGTTCGCCGCGTACGCAGTCCAGCAGCCGTCGCACCCGCTCGTGGCTGAAGTCCTCGGCGTCGGCGGTGTCGGGGTGGAGCGCGCCCTTGACCTGGTCGTAGTGGTGCGGCGGACCGGCACTGACCCCGGGGTTGAGACGGCCCCCGGACAGGATGTCGACCGTCGCCAGGTCCTCGGCCAGCCGCAGGGGATTCTCCCATCCCATGGGGATGACGGCCGTGCCCAGTTCGATGCGGCTGGTGCGCTGCGAGACCGCCGCCAGAACGGCCACGGGAGAGGAGATGCCGTATTGCAGATGGCGGTGGCGCACCCAGGCGCTGTCGAAACCCAGCCGCTCACCCAGTTCGATGATCTCGAGTGTCGACTCATGGCCCCGGCGGGGGTCGGCCGCGTCGAACAGCCCAATGGTCAAGAAGCCCAGCTTGCGCAGGGGTTTCGAGGTCAGCGGCACAGGATTCCTCCAGCGTCCGCGGCGTACTCCGCCGCACACCATTGCCGTTCCATTGTCGCGGAGCGATTCACCTGGCCGGGGCCGCCTGGGCGACCGGCGCGGCCTGGGCGGACGGCGCGGTGGCGGCGCGGTGGGCGAGTTCCTGGCGTACGAGGGGGATCAGATGGCGGCCGTAGTCGATGGCGTCGTCGAGCGGGTCGTAACCACGGATGAGGAGGGTGGTGGCGCCGATGTCCACATAGTCCAGCAGCGCCTGGGCGACCGTCTCGGGGGTGCCGACGAGGGCGGTGGTGTTGCCGCCCGCGCCGGTCGCGGTGGCGGTGGGGGTCCACAGCGCCCGGTCGTGGCGGTCGGCCTTGGCGGCGGCGGCGAGGAGCCGCTGGGACCCGGCGTTCTGGGGTGCGCGCTCGCCGTTCTGCTGGTGGAAGAACGGGCGTCCGCCCCCGGCCCTGATGGTGTCCAGGACGCGGTGGGCCCGTTCCCAGGCCAGTTCCTCGGTGGCCGCCAGGATCGGACGGAAGGACACGCTGATCCCGGGCGCCTCGGCACGTCCGGCGGCCGTCGCGGCGGCGCGTACGGAGGCGATCTGCTCGGCGGTCTCCGCGAGCGGTTCGCCCCACAGCGCGAAGGTGTCGGCGTGCTTGCCGCCCACCCGGTAGGCGGCCTCGGAGGACCCGCCGAAGTACAGCGGGATACCGGTGGCCCGGTACGGCAGGACCTGGGAGGAGTAGTCCTCGAACCGGTAGTGGCGGCCCTCGTGGCTGAACGGCTCGTCGGAGGACCAGGCACGCCGCAGGATGCCCAGATACTCGTCGGTGCGCTCGTAACGCTCCTCCTTGTCCAGGAAGTCGCCGTCCTTGCGCTGCTCCGCGCCGTTGCCACCGGTGATGGTGTGCACGGCCACGCGCCCGCCGGTGAACTGGTCGAGGGTGGCGAAGCTCCGCGCGGCGAGGGTGGGGGCGACGAAACCGGGGCGGTGGGCGATGAGCAGACCGATCCGCTCGGTACGGGCCGCCACATGCGCGGCCACCTGGGTTCCGTCGGGCCGACGGGAGCTGTAGCCGATGAGGATCCGGTCGAAGCCCGCGTCCTCGTGGGCGCGGGCGAAGCGGGTGGTGTACTCCGGGTCGATCACCGGACCGGTGGCGGGCCGGGTCTCGGAGGCCTCCTGGGTCTCGATCATGCCGATGAACTCGACCGACGACGCGGGTGTTGAGGCGGAAGCGGGCATGGGTCAATTGCCTTTCGGGGCAGGCGAGTTGCACGCGAAGGGAACGGAACGCACGGTGCCGAGGGAGAGAGGAATTCCGGGCCGGTCCGGTGGCAGGAGGTGGTCAGCCACGGGTGCCGGGCCTCCGGGGGCGGTGCGACCGCCCGGTCAGCGACAGAGGGCGCTGGAGGTGCGCAGATAGTCCACGTAGCGGCAGAGCACGCCCGGGTGCGTCGAATGCATACCCCAATGGTCGTGACCACAGGACCCGCCGTCAATGGACACCTTTTGGTGTCTCATGCCGCGGAAACTCGCCACCCCGCGAGGTCAGCCGGTGGAGGCCCCCTGGAGGTCCCCATAGACCTCGCGGGCCACTCGGGTGCCGCTTTCGATGGCGCCGTCGATGAAACCGGGCCAGATGTTCGCGTAGTCGCTGCTGGCGAAGTGCAGGACTCCGGTGTTCTCCTGCTGCGCGCGGTGGTAGCGGGTGAGTTGGTGGGGTTGCTGGATCAGCCAGGTCTCCTGGGAGTAGGGGTCGGCCATCCAGTCGTGGCCGCCGACCTCGAGCACCTCGAGATCGTCGCGCCAGACCTTCAGCGCCGCGTCGATGGCCCGCGGGTCGTCGACGTCGATCCGGGTCGAGTCCGGGCCGAAGGCGACCATCACGGCGTCGTCCTCCCCGATGAACTCGGTGCGTACGACGGCGAGGGGGTGGGCCTGGGAGGAGTAGGCGAAGAAGGGCTTGATGGGGCCGCGGACCCGGATCCACGCCTTGGCGCCACGGGAGGCGGTCTTCTCCAGGCTGGGGCGGAGCTTGCCGTCCGGCAGCGCGGGAGTGATGTCGAGCTGGTGCAGGACGTTCTGCGGCACGGTGATCACCACACGCCGGGCGGTGACGGTGTGTCCGTCGCCGTAGGTGATCTCGGCGCCGTGGGCGTCGTGGGTGAGGGAACGGACCGGTGCGGACAGGCGGATGTCGGCTTCCGCGTCGGCGGCGATGGCCTCCGTCAGGCTCCGGGTGCCGCCGGTGAGCCGGAAGATCGCTGATGCCTCGTGCATGAGGTGCCAGGACCCGGCGGTGGCGGCGGTCCAGCGCAGGGCGCTGGTGTAGGCGCACTGGTCGAGCGGGGCGTTGAAGTGCCCGACCCACGCGGCCTCGTTGGCGTTCCTCTCGTCGATGGACAGCTCGAGGTCGTCGAGCATCTCCTGGAGGTTGAACTGGTCGACGTCGGCCAGCCGGGGGACGGTCAGCGGCGCGTTCGGGCGGGGGATCCACTTCATGGTGTCTTCCAGCAGTCGGGTCATGCCCGGGTCGATGAGCCGCATGAAGTCGTCCAGGGTCCCGTGGCGCACCTGGTCCCCGGCGAGCCAGTAGGTCTCCTCCGAGCGGGGGCCGCGGGTGATCTCCAGGCCATAGCGGGTGATCTCCGCCCAGACGTGCGGCTGGACCCAGTGCACCCAGGTGCCGCCCATCTCCAGGTCCCGCCCCAGCCGGTGATCGGTCCAGGTCCGGCCGCCGATCCGGTCGCGGGCCTCGAGAACGACGACCTCCGCTCCCTTCCGGCCGAGTTCGCGAGCGGTGATCAGGCCGGCGACTCCGGCTCCGATGACGACGACGTCTGCCTGCCCGGGCACGTGGATCCTCCTTCGTAGAGCTCCGACTCCGAGGCGCGTCCACAGAGTGAACGTGACGTTCATATCAACGCGTACGGCTAGTGGGCCGCATCCGCCGCCCCGCTGTCAAGAGCTCGCTCGGCCATGACCCCCGGCTCCTCGCCGTGACGGCGTTCACTCCCTGAACAGGCCGACGGTACGGTGGAGGAAAAGGTCGCGCGCGGAGCGACTCCGCACGGCGATCGGCACGACGAAAGGGCCCCATGAGCGACGCGTCCGGACCGGCGGACATGACCAACAAGTCCCTGACCAAAGGCGTCCGGCTGCTCCGCGAGCTGGCGGCCCAGCCCCGGTCCGGAGCCACCGTCACCACCCTCGCCAAGGCGGCGGGGATCTCCCGGCCCACCGCCTTCCGCCTGCTGTACAGCCTCGAACAGAGCGGGCTCGTCGACCGCGTCGACAACAACTACATCCTGGGCTGGGAGCTGGCCCGGCTCGGCCGCTACGCGGACCCCCACGCGGGCCTAGCCGCCCGCGCCCAGCCCCTGTTGCAGGAGCTGGCGGACCGGTTCAACGAGTCGGTGACCCTGTCGGTGCCGGACCCCAGGGGCGGGGTCGAGCTGATCGCCGAGGCCGCGGGCTCCCACGTGGTCAGCATCGTGCCGCGGAACATGGTCGGCGAGCACTACCCCCTGCACGCCAGCTCCACCGGCAAGGTCCTGCTCGCGGACATGCCCGTGGAGCAGGTGCTCGCGCTCCTGCCGGAGCGGCTGGAGCCCTACGCCTCGCGCACCATCACCGATCGCGCGATCCTGCTCAAGGATCTGGAGCAGGTCCGCGAGCAGGGCTACGGCGTCATCGACAACGAACTCGAGGAAGAGCTGCTGTCCCTGGCGCGCCCGATCCGTGACTCGTCCGGGACCCTGGTGGCGATCCTGGCCCTCGACGGGCCCCGGTACCGGTTCGGCCGGGACCGGATCCCCGAGGCCCTCCAGGAGATGCGGTCCATCGTCGACCGCCTGACCGAGGCGTTCTGGCAGGATTCGCCGCCCGCCTGAGCGCTCCGCCGGGAGTGGCGCGGTGCGCTGTCGGCCGAATGCGGCGCCTCCCAGGCTCCCGTAGGCGATTTATCGACTCCGCCCCGCCGTGGGCACATGCCGCGTCAGGCCCGCCTGTTGACACCGGCCCTCGCGAGACTCCAGCATGCTGAATATGGACGCCGCGTTCAGATACTGAACGTCGATCGCTCCACTCTCCTCATCTCAGGTGCTCTGCGGAACCCTCACCGCAGGAAGGCCCCGCCTCTCGCCCTGGAGCGCAGCATGAGCAATCAGCCGCTGAAGTTCTTCGCCTTCGACGTCGCCGCTCCCGCCCATCTGACCGCGGGTTCCTGGCGCGACCCGGAGGACGAGGGCCGGCGCTACACCGACGTGGACTACTGGACCGATACGGCTCGGATGCTGGAGGACGCCTGCTTCGACGGCATCTTCTTCGCCGACACCGTCGGATATCACGATGTCCACGGCGGGTCCCCCGACGCCGCGATGCGCGACGCCGCCCAGTTCCCGATCAACGACCCGGCCCTGATCGTCCCGGCGATGGCCGCGGTCACCCGCCACCTGGGCTTCGGCGTCACCGCGTCCCTGACGTACGAGCAGCCGTACGCGCTGGCCCGCAAGTTCAGCACGCTGGACCATCTGACGGCCGGCCGGGTCGGCTGGAACATCGTCACCTCCTACAGCGAATCGGCCGCGCGCAACCTCGGGCTCGGTACGTAGATCCCGCACGACAAGCGGTATGACATGGCGGACGAGTACCTGGAGGTCTGCTACAAGCTGTGGGAGAGCTCCTGGCAGGACGACGCGGTCATCCGCGACGCGGAGGCCGGTGCCTATCTCGATCCGCGGCGTATCCACCCCATCGGCCACAAGGGCACCTACTTCGAGGTCCCCGGCGTCCACCTGTGCCAGCCGTCACCGCAGCGGACGCCCATGCTCTTCCAGGCCGGTGCCTCCTCGCGCGGCCTGCTCTTCGCCGCGCGGAACGCCGAGGCGGTCTTCGTGAACACGATGACGCCCGGGCTCACCCGGCACAGCGTCGACCGGATCCGGGCCGCGGTCGCGCAGGCCGGCCGCGATCCCAGGAGCGTGAAGATCCTCGCGCTGATCACCGTGATCGTCGCGCCCACCGACGCACAGGCGCGGGAGAAGTACGAGCGCCACCTCGCGAACGTGAGCTACGAGGGCGCGCTGGCCCGGTACGCGGGCTGGACCGGGATCGACCTGAGCACGCTCGACCCGGACATGCCGCTCCAGTACGCGGACGTGGACGGCTCGCGCTCGATCGTGGAGATGTTCTCCAAGGCGGACCCCACCCGGACCTGGACCTCCCGGCAGATCGCCGAGTTCATCGGCATCGGCGGCACCGGCGCGGTCATCGTCGGCTCCCCGCGGACGGTCGCGGCCGAACTGCGCACCTGGCGGGACGAGGCGGACCTCGACGGATTCAACCTCAGCTACGCGACCAAGCCCGGCGGCTGGGAGGACTTCATCGAGCTGGCGCTCCCGGAGCTGCGGCGGCAGGGCCTGGCCCGCGACGCCTACGACGAGCGGGCCACCACCCTCCGCGAGAGCTTCTACGGCGCGGGCCGGCGCCGCACCCTGCCCGACCACCCCGCTTCCAGGCTCCGCGCCGCGCGGCACGAGGGCACCCGGCTGCCGGGCGCCGTAGGCGCATTGGCCTGAGCCTTGGACGCATCGGCCCGGTCCGTCGGCGCATCGGCCCGGTCCGGCGGCGCATTGGCCTGATCCGGCGGCGCGTCGGCCCGGTCCGTCGGCGTACGGCAGCCGTTCTCATCCGTTCCACCGCATCGAAAGGAGCATCACCATGACCACCGCAACGCCCGCCACCCCCGGCCTCCGGATCGACCAGCTGGACTTCCGGCACGTCATGTCCCACCTGCCCACCGGTGTGGTGGCGGTGACCGGCGTGGAACCCACCTCGGCGCAGCCCGCCGGCCTGATCGTCGGCTCCTTCGCATCGCTTTCCCTCGAGCCTCCGCTGGTCGCCTTCAGCATCGCCCGCACCTCCAGCAGCTGGCCCAAGGTCCGCCGCGGCGGCCGGTTCAGCGCCAGCGTCCTCGCCGAGGGACAGGACACGGTGTGTCGCTCGCTGTCCCGTAAGAACGGCGACAAGTTCGCCGATGTGCCCTGGCACCCCTCCCCCGACGGCGCCCCGCGCGTCAACGGCGCCGTCGCCTGGATCGACTGCGAACCGGAGCAGGAGCTCGACGGCGGCGACCACCTCATCGTCATCGCCCGCGTCGTGCGCATGTCCACCGGCCCCGGCGAGCCCCTGGTCTTCCACAAGGGCAGGCTCGGCGGCTACCGGGACACGGACGCCGCCTGAGGCGCCGGGTGTGCGGCGCGTACGATCGAGCACTCCGGGTGATGTCGCGACAGGAGGCTTGAACGGGCATGGCAGAGCGGCGAGTTGTCATCGTGACGGGCGGGGGCACGGGCATCGGGGCGGCCAGCGCCCGTCTCTTACGCGAGGCGGGCCACCACGTGGTCATATCCGGGCGGCGGCCCGAACCACTGCGGCGTATCGCGGAGGAGACCGGGGCGCTGGCCCATCCGTCCGACGTCGGCGACCCCGAGGCCGCCACCGGTCTCGTCCAGGCGGCGCTGGAATCCTACGGCCGACTCGACGGGCTCGTGCTCAACGCGGGCATCGGGCGCAGCGGAGCCGTGGGGGACCTGTCGCTCGAGGACTGGGACGAGGTGATGCGCACCAACGTCACCGGCCCCTTGCTGCTCCTGCGCGCGGCCATCCCCCAGCTGCTCCGGACGCGCGGCGCCGTGGTCGCGGTCGCCTCGGTGTCCGCCCTGCGCAATGGCACCGGCAACGCCGTCTACGCGACGTCCAAGGCGGCGTTGCTGCAACTCTGCCGCTCCCTGGCCGTGGACTACGGGCGCCAGGGGCTGCGGGCCAACATCGTGTGCCCGAGCTGGGTGCACACCGAGATGGCCGACCGCCGCATGGCGCGTTTCGCCACGGAAGCGGGGCTGGAGGGCGGCGGTGTGGAGGGCGGCGGCGTGCAGGCCGCCTACGAGGAGGCGACCCGACTCCTGCCCATGGGCCGCCCGGGCGACCCGCGCGAGGTCGCGGAAGCGATCAGCTGGTTGCTCTCCCCCGCCGCGTCCTATGTCAACGGCGCGACGCTCACCGTCGACGGTGGCGCGACGGCGCTGGACCCCGGCACCCTCGCCTTCGACTTCCGCGTCCAGCCACGCGGTGAAGGAGAGCGGTGAGAGTGCAGCGTCGTCCACGACCAGATACCCCCAGCCGGGGATGAGCATCGCGTCGTACTCGGACTCGGCGAGCCCCAGCGGGACGCCGAGCACCACGGCGAACCGCCAGAGCGCGGACGGCGCGCGACGGCGTCCGTCTTGAGGCGCATGCGCGCGGATGGGGGTCAGACCTCGGGACACCTCCGCGCGACCGATCGCGTCAGGGCACCAGGACGAGCTTGCCGGTGACCCCGCCCGTGGCGACGATCTCGTGTGCCTTGGCGGCCTCGGCCAGCGGCAGCACCTGGTCGACATGGACGGTGAGCCGTCCGGTCGCCACGAGAGCCGACAGCTGGGCCAGGTCGGGCGCGGAGGGGCTGACGATGGTGAGGGCGTGCCGGACGCCGAGCCGGGCGATCAGCTCCGGGGTGACACCGGTGTCCTGGGGACACGCGCTGACCAGCACTCCGCCGGGGGTGACGAGCTCGGCGGAGCGTTCGCCGTACGCGCCTCCGAGCAGGTCGAACACCACATCCACCCGGCCGGCCTCGGCGAAGTCCCGGGTGCGGTAGTCGATCGGCTGGTCCACGCCCAGGCCGCGCAGCAGATCGTGCTTGGCCGCGCTCGCCGTACCGATCACATGGGCGCCGCGGGCCTTGGCGATCTGTACGGCCAGATGGCCCACCCCGCCCGCGGCCCGGTGCACCAGCACCCGCTGCCCCGGCTGGATCCGGGCCAGGCCGACCAGGCTCTGCCAGGCGGTGAGGCCGGCCATCGGCAGACCGGCCGCCTGCTCCATGGTGAGTCCGGCGGGCTTGTGGACGATCTCGTTGACCGAGGCCAGAACGTACTCGGCGTAGGTGTTGCCCGCCCCGGGAAGGGCCGGCATGCCCAGCACCTCGTCGCCGGGCGCGAAGGCGGACACGCCGGGCCCGGCGGCCTCGACGGTCCCGGCGATGTCCCAGCCGACGGTGAACGGCGGCTCACCGAGCATCGCCAACTCCCCGGAACGCACCTGCCCGTCGACCGGGTTCACACCGATCGCGCCGGTCCTGATCAGCACCTGCCCATAGGTCGGCTCCGGGCAGTCGGCCTCGACGAGTTCGAGGACGGATGGGCCGCCGACGGTGTGCTGAGTGATAGCGCGCATGGCTGTCTCCTGGGGGGGAGAGGGTCCGAAAGGAAGCGATGAGGGCCGGGCAGGCCCCCTCCGGCTTTCAGTCTTCGCGCCTCGGACAGCCGTAGCCAGGGGCTGTCAACCCCAGGCTACGTCACGACGAAAAAAATCGACGTGGTGTAGATTTATGAGCAGAGAGGCCGAAACCTATGCGCGGCGCGGCTGCCGCGACCAAGGGATGTGAACGGATATGAAGACCTTTCTGATCACCGGTGTGAGCAGTGGGCTCGGCCGGGCGTTCGCCGAGGGAGCGCTCGACGCGGGGCACACGGTGGTCGGCACCGTGCGCCGGGAGGCCGACCGGGGGCCGTTCGAGGCCCTGGCGCCGGGACGGGCCCACGCCCGTCGGCTGGATGTCACCGACGACGTGGCCGTACGGGCCGTGGTCGACGAGGTGGAGGCGAGCGTCGGTCCGCTCGATGTGGCCATCGCCAACGCCGGGTACGGACTGGAGGGGATCTTCGAGGAGACACCACTGTCGGCGGTCAGGGCACAGTTCGAGACCAATGTGTTCGGGGCCGCGGCGACGCTTCAGGCCGTCCTCCCCCATATGCGCAAGCGCCGCGCGGGCCATCTGATGGCCGTGACCTCCATGGGCGGCCTGATGGCCGTGCCCGGAATGTCGGCCTACTGCGGCAGCAAGTTCGCCCTGGAGGGCATGCTCGAGAGCATCCGTAAGGAGGTCACCGCGTTCGGCATCCATGTCACGGCCGTCGAGCCCGGCTCGTTCCGTACGGACTGGGCCGGCCGGTCGATGACCCGCGCGGAACGCACCATCGCCGACTACGACGCGCTGTTCACGCCGATCCGCGACGCCCGGACAGCGGCCAGCGGCAACCAGCTCGGCGACCCGCGGAAGGCCGCCGACGCGCTGCTGCACATCCTCGACGTCCCCGAGCCCCCCGCCCACCTGCTGCTGGGCTCTGACGCGCTGCGCCTGGTCGCGGCGGCCCGGCAGGCGGTGGACGACGACATCCGCGGCTGGGAGCAGCTGTCGCGGACGACGGACTTCCCCGACGGGGCGCAGATCGCCGGCGCGTGAACCCACTGCCGGACACGTCCTGAGTCCCTGTCCGGCGGAAGTACAGTACTCGCAGAAGCCGATCAGGGGAGATCACCGTGGGAAGGCGCAGTGCCGCCCCGAGAAAGGGAGACCTGCGCGAGCAGGCCCTCCTGGACGCCGCCGAGGCGCTGCTCGAGCACACCGGCCTCGAGGAGCTCACGGTCGAGGCGATCGCCAAAGGCGCCGGGATCTCACGCGGGTCCCTCTACTTCTACTTCGGCAACAAGCACGAGGTCCTCGCCGCCCTCGTCGAGCGCACCCTGCGCACCATCCGCGCCGAGGCCGACAGCACCGCGCAGGACGCGACGTCCCCGCCCGGCGAGGTGATGGAACGGGCCGTCAAGGGCGTGGAGCGGGTCTGGCGCGAGCACGGCACCGTCATGCGGGCGGCCGTGGACTACTCCGCGCTGCACCCGGTGATCGGAACCGCCTGGAACGACACGGTCGAGGCCTTCGCCCGCACCATGACCCAGGTGCTGACGCGGGCGGGGATCCCCGACGAGCGCGGCCCCGAGGGAGCCGCCGCGCTGGCCAACGCACTGTGCTGGCTGACGGAACGGACCTTCTACCGCGCCGCCTGCTCCCCCGGGAGGGACTACCCCGCCGCGACCGCGACCACCGTCGCCATCTGGCGTCGCGTCATGGGCAGCTGACGCGGCCGTAAGCCCGGCGTGGCCGACGTCACCCCGCGCCCGGGCCGCCGTGACCAGCGACAGCACCGGAAGAACCGAACACGAACCAGAATTCATGAATTCATTGGTTTGAGGTTCGTGGCCCCGGCTAGAAGAGTGAGTGACCAAGGTGCTTCGGAAGGCAGGCACACCTGGCGGGAGGCGCGCACTGCGCGCTCTGAGCCCCAGCTGTGCCGTGTCGGCCTCCCGCTCTGCTGGACAGCGAACTGAGCAGGGAGAGAAGAGGACCTTGATGAGCGCCACCGGTGCGGGCGCCCGCCGCCACCACGACGACACTCCTGACACCGCGGCCGACTTCGAGCGGCTGGCCACGACGCCCAAGGGCCCGGAGCGGGAGGCCCTGGCCGAGAAGCTGGTCGAGGCATGGCTGCCGATGGCCCACCGCCTCGCCCGCCGCTATCGCAACCGCGGGGAGAATCTGGAGGACCTGGAACAGGTCGCCGCCCTGGGCCTGGTCAAGGCCGTCGACCGTTACGACCCCCAGCGTGGAGGCGCCTTCCAGGCCTACGCCATCCCCACGATCGTCGGGGAACTCAAGCGGTACTTCCGCGACTGCGCCTGGGACCTCCACGTCCCCCGGCGGGTGCAGGAGCTGCGCAACAGGGTCCGCGCCACCATTCAGGACCTCGCCGCGGCCGAGGGCACCGACGGCTCCCCCACCGTGGCCCAGGTCGCCCAGGCCGCCGATATGAGCGAGGAGGACGTCCTCACCGGGATGGAGGCCATCGACAGCTTCCGGTCCCTGTCCCTGGACGCCGAACTCGCCGGCGCGGACGACGGCTACTCCCTGGCCGACACCCTCGGCCGGTCCGAGACCCGCTACGACACCGTCATCGCCCGGGAGTCGGTCAAGCCGTGCCTGAACCGACTCCCCGAGCGGGAACAGCACATCCTGTATCTGCGGTTCTTCCATGACATGACCCAGGCCGGCATCGCCGAGGAGCTGGGCATCTCCCAGATGCACGTCTCCCGCCTCATCTCCCGCAGCTGCGCCCGGATCCGCAACCAGGTCGAGACCGATCCCCCGGCCGACCGGATCCCGGTCCACACATAGCCCCCCACCCCGCCCCCACCCCCGTCCGGGAGAAGAAGGAGCCTGCCATGCTCATGGCCCACCCCGCCGTGCTGACCGACCTCATCCAGCAGTACGAGACCCTCCACACGCTGCACGCCGAGAACGGCAGCCCCGAGGCGCAGCAGCGGCTCGCCGACATCTCGTACACGCTGTGCGTCGTCACCGGCACCCGGGACATCGACACCGCCCTGATCGCCGCCCGCCACCAGCTCCCCGGCGCCCACCCCGAGGACGACTCCCTCGTCCCCAGCGCCTGAGGCGGGACACCCGCGCGCCCCGGACACCGTCGGCCATCGGTGTCCGGGGCCCGCGGCACGCCCATCGACCGTCCCTGGCCTGGATGTGCTGTTCGGGGCCCGCGGGCGGGCACGGGCCGTGCGGGTGCAGCAGCGGGACGACACCCACGGAGCGGCCGTCCTCGTCCAGCAGCCGGCCCATGTGTTGTGCGGGCCCGCCGTGATCGCGCACGCGCGGACCTCGCGGAAGCCGGACAGCACACGGCTCGTCTCCTCCAGGTACCGGGCCGGTACGGACGCGACGTAGACCGCGGACTGCGGCCATCAGAACGGCAGGCGTCGAGGCGCCGGCATAGGTGTCCAACTGGCCGCGGCGTACGGACGGGAGGACCTGCTGGTGTGCGTGGCGGCGCAGCTGGAAGCGGAACGCCTCTGGGCGTCACATCGCCCACCGGTCTTCCCGGCGGAGGCGATGTCGGCGTAAGCGCTCCTCGGTGGAGCGGTCTCAGTCCGCCAGGGCCCTGCGGTAGACCGCCGGATCGACGTTGCCGCCCGACGCGACGAGCGCCACGACCTTGCCCCGGGCGTCCACCTTCCCGGACAGCAGGGCCGCCAGGGACGCGGCACCGCCCGGCTCGATCACGATCTTGAGGAGGCGGTGGGCCGTGGCCATGGCGGCCAGGGCCTCCTCGTCGGTGGCGGTCAGGCCGGTGACGTCGTGGTGGCGGAGTACGGCCAGCGGGCGGGCACCGGCTGCCGGGCCGGAGATGGCGTCCATGAGGCCGCCCGGCGGGTGGGGGTTGGCGCATACGCGGCCGGTGGCGAGGGACCGGGCCATCTTGTCGAAGCCCGCCGGTTCGACGATGTGGTTCGCGAGGCCGGGGAACGCGTCGTCGAGCGCGGTGATCACACCGGCGGCCAGCCCGCCGCCACTACAGTTCACCAGGACCGTGTCCGGGGTCAGGCCCAGCTCGCGCGCCTGCTCGGCGAGCTCCAGGCCGACGGTGCCCTGCCCGGCCATGACGCGGGGGTCGTCGAAGGGCGGGATCAGTGTCATCCCGCGCTCCTCGATGATCTTCCGGGCGATCTCCTCCCGGTCCTCGGTCCGCGCGTCGTACAGGACCGTCTCGGCGCCCCACCAGCGGCAGTTGTCGACCTTGATACGGGGGGCGGTGCTCGGCATGACGATGACCGCGGGGCACCCGGCGAGCCGCGCCGCGGCGGCCACGCCCTGCCCGTGGTTGCCCGCGGAGTAGGCCACGATCCCGGCGCGGCGCGCGTCCTCGTCCAGGGCGAGCAGCGCGTTGAGCGCCCCGCGCACCTTGAACGAGCCGGTCAGCTGGAGACATTCGGCCTTGACCAGGACGCGGGCGCCCACGAGGTCGTCCAGCATCGGGGAGTTGAGCAGCGGCGTGCGGACCACACGGCCGGTCAGGCGCCGTGCGGCCTCGTGGATGGCGTCGATGCCGAAGCCGGGCACGGCGGCGTGCGCGGCGGCGTGGATCTGTGATGCGGGCACAAGCGCGAATGTAGCCCATGGACGATTCCCCGTCTTCGAATCCGGCGGGGCTCGGCGGTCCCGGAACGTCACGCAACGCCGTGAGGGGCGCGGCCGAAGTCGGTGGTCAGCCAGTGCTCGATGGACTCATCGGGGAATGTGTGCGGCCGGTAGGTGCCCGCCACGCGGGAGATGTCGGTGATCCGGTCGAGGCGGAAGGTGCGCCAGTCGTCCCGGTCGACGTCGAATGCCACGAGGTACCAGTGTCCGGCGCGCAGGAAGTGGCGGTACGGCTCGACCAGCCGGGTGGAGGCGCGGCCGTGCTGGTCGGTGTAGTGGAAGCGGACCCTGCCGTCCTCGGCCACCGCGTCGGCGATCACACCGACGGTCGCCGCCGAGACCACGGCGCCGGGCTGCTGGAGCACCTCGGTGGCCAGGTCGGTGGCGGCGGCGCGGCGTCGCAGTGGGCGGGGCAGCACTTGGTCCAGCTTGAGCAGCGCGCTCGACGCGACCGCCTCCTCGGGGAGGAAGGCGCGGATCAGATGCAGCCCGGCCACCAGCGCGGTGATCTCGTCGGCGGTGAACAGCAGGGGCGGAATCCTGGTCCCGGGGCTCAGCCGATAGGCGCTGCCCGGTCCCGGGCGGGCCTCGACGGTGTATCCGAGACGGCGCAGCCGCTGGGCGTCGCGTCGCACGGTGCGGACGCTCGTGCCGAGCCGTCCGGCCAGCTCGGCGGCCGTCCACTCGCCCCCTGACTGCAACAGCGTCAGCATGGTCAAGGTCCTGATCGTCGGATCGAGCTCCATTCCCTCAGGCTTCCAGGAGAGGAGGACAGTTTCAGGCCGCCTTGGTTCCTAGGGTGCGGTCGAGCCATCGATGAGAGGAAGCAACATGCGGATCGCCGTCACCACCCCGACCGGAAACGTCGGCCGCCACGTCGTCGCCACACTGGTCCGCGCCGGGGTCCGGCCACGTGTCCTGCTGCGCGACCCCGGGCGGCTGGCGCCCGACGTCCGGGACGAGGTGGACGCGGTGCCGGTCGACCAGTACGACGCCGACGCGGTGGTGGCCGCCACGCGCGATGTGGACGCGCTGTTCTGGGTGAACCCGACCAGCGGCCACGGGGATCCCCTCGCCGAATACGCCCGCGCCACCGACAGCGTGGTGCGCGCCGTCACCGAGAACCGGATCGGCCGCGTGGTGTTCCAAAGCAGCGTCGGCGCCGAGAAGCGCCACGGCGCCGGTGAGATCGACGGCCTGGCAGAGACCGAGATCGCTCTGGACGGCACGGGCGTCGACGTCACCCATCTGCGCTGCGGCTACTTCTTCACCAATCTCGAATTCGAGCTCGCGGCCCTGCGCGCCGGCACCCTCCAGGTGATCCTGCCGCTCGACCAGCCCATGGCGTGGGTGGCGCCGCGCGACATCGCCGAGGTCGCCGCCACCCGTCTGCTGTCCCCCGACTGGTCCGGCCGGTGCGTACAGGCCGTGCACGGGCCCGCCGACCTCACCTGGCGGGAGGTCGGCGACATCCTCACCGCCGCCACCGGCCGGCCGATCGCCGTGGAGCGCATCACCGACGACGCCATGCGCGCGCAACTCCGCCAGGCGGGAATGGTCGAGAGCCTGGTCGAGGCCGTGCTCGGCATGTCGACGGGCCTCCGCGAGGACTTCGTGCCCGAACAGCCCCGCACCCTCCGGACCACCACCCCGACCACCCTCGCCGCCTGGGCCTACGACCAGCTACGACACCGGATCGCCGACGACGTCTCGTAAGCGGGCCGCGGGCAGCCGCTTTCTGTGAGTTTCTGTGAATCACCGGCCGGTCGGCCGCCGCGACCTGCCGGTTTCCCCCGTACTCGACTTCCGGTTCTCACGCGACACCCAGACTCGTGCAGAGCTGTCCCAGAACAGCGGATCACTGTGATGCCACGCGCCACGACGACGTCGGGCGACCGCGACCAGGTCCACAGGGACAGAAGGAAGAGCGCTTCATGCCCAACGGCAGCATCGGCAGCGCCAACACCGACACGAGCATCAGCACCGGACCGCTCAGCGGCGAACAGCACACGAGGTGGAACAGACGGCTCATCGGCCAGGTGGCCATCCTGATTCTGGTGAACACCATGGTGGACACCGTCGTCACCGCACCGCTCCTCGTCCTCCCCGAGATGCTCGACCACTTCGGCACCGACCAGTCGGCGTGGATCGACGCCAGCTCGCTGCTGGCGGGAGCGATGTGGGCACCACTGCTCGGGAAGAGCGCCGATATCCACGGCAAGCGCAGGGTGCTGGTGGGGACGTTGGTCACCGCATTGGCGGGTGCCCTGGTGTGTCTCGTCGCTCCCAGTCTCTGGGTGTTCATCTTCGGCCGCCTGCTCCAGGGAGCGGCCGTGGGAGCCGTGTTCCTCACGGTCGCCCTCATCCGTGACATGTGCGCACCGGACATGGCGATGGTCGTCACGGGCGTGGTGACCTCCGGCTCCGCGCTCCTCAGCATCGTCATGCCCGCCCTCTTCGAGTTGACGGCCGCGGAGTTCGGCTGGCGGAGCGTGTTCGTGGCGTCGGCGATCTTCGCGGCCATCGCGGCGTTCCTGGTGCACCGCCTCGTTCCCCAGTCCACGGTCAGGACACCGGGCAAGGTCGACATCGCCGGGGCCGTCCTCCTCGGTGGCGGGCTGGCGGCGGTGCTCAGCTATGTGAGCCTCGGGTCGGAGTTCGGCTGGTTCACCGTGGGACCGCTCGCCCTTCTCATCGGTGGCGCCGCGGCACTGACCCGGTGGTTCCTGGTGGCGAGCCGGATTCCCGAGCCCGTGATCGACATCAGAAACCTCGGCAGGCCACTGGTGCTCACGCTGCTCGTGGTCGTCTTCGGAACCGGCGCGTACCAGAGCATGCTCACGCTCTTCGGCCTGATCGCCAAGGTCTCGGCGGATCAGGGCCTCGGGTACGGACTCGCCGCCCCGGGAGCGCTGGGCATGCTGTACGGCATACCGGCGATCGGCATCGTGCTCGGCGGCACCCTGGCGGGCGTGCTCAGCACCCGGGTCGGACCGGCCGTGGCACTCGCGGGCGGAGTGGCGATCGGAACGGTGGGAACCGTCGGGATGTTCGTCGGGGACTCCGTGCTCCCTCTCGCGGTCGTCTGCTCCTTCCTGCTGAGCCTCACCGCGGGAACGCTCGTGACATCCGGCTTCAACATGGCGGCGACACTCGCGCCGCCGGAACGGCAGGGCGTCGTGTCCAGCATGGTCATGGTGATGGTGGCGACCGGGGCGGTGATCCTGAAGTTCGTGGGTTCGGCCGTACTCAAGTCCACCCACACGGTTGTGGACGGAGAGACGCTGAACTCGGCGCTGGGCGTGCACGGTTACATCGCCATGGCCACCGGCGCGTTCATCGCCGCCGCCGTGGTCGTCGTCATCCTCCTGCGCACGCAGCGGCGTCGCGCACGTACCTCGGTTCTGGAGTCATGATGATCGAAGTACGCGGACTGACCAAGCGCTACGGCAAGGTGGTGGCCGTCGACGACCTCACGTCCGCCGTCCGCCCGGGGGAAGTGACCGGCTTCCTCGGTCCCCACGGCGCGGGCAAGTCGACCACGCTCCGGATGATCCTGGGCCCCCAGCACCGGCGGGCCGGGCGACGTTCCGCCACTCTCTGCACGCCGAGTGGATCAAGATCCGCACCATGCGGTCCACCGGCTACGTCATCCTCGGCACCCTGGCGTTCTGTACGGGTCTCGCCTCGCTCAACGGCCGATCCGCCGGAGGCGACTACGCGACCATGACGGCCGCCGACCGGGCCGCCTTCGACCCGCTCGCCACCAGTCTGCGCGGCTACCTGCCGGCGCAGATCGCCCTCGGCCTGCTGGGCGGCCTGGTGATCACCTCCGAGTACGGCGCCCGCACGATCGTCAGCACGCTGACCGCCGTACCGCACCGGATCCCGGTGCTGACCGCCAAAGCCGCGGTGCTGATCGCGGTGGCGCTGCCGGTCGGGCTGGTGGTGTCCCTCTGCGGCTTTCTCGTGGGGCAGGCGGCGCTGGCGGGTGCGGACGCCCGCACCTCGTCCTCTCCGATCCTCAGGCGCTGCGCGGCGTTCTGGGCGGCGGGCTCCATCTGACGCTCGCCGCGCTGTTCGGCCTCGCGATCGGCGCGGTGATCCGCAGCACGACGGCGACGGTGACGACCCTGTTCGGCGCGATGCTGATCGTGCAGGCGTTCGCACCCGCGTTGCCCGGGGCGTTCGGCGACCGGGTGGCGAAGTACTGGCCGCCGATCGCGGGCGGACAGATCATCACCGGCCACCGCGATCCGGCGCTGCCGGCCCCCTGGTCGGGGCTCGCCGTCATGGCAGGGTGTGTCGGGGCCCTGCTGACCGTGGCGTTCATCGTCTTCCGCCGACGCGACGCGTAACGGGCCGGGAGGCTGGAGTGCGGACGATCGGGCGAGGGCGGGACGGATGACGGCATCGGAACGGCTGCTGGTGGTGGAGGACGAGCCGACGCTGCGCGAGTTGCTCTCCGCGAGTCTGCGGCTGGCGGGCTTCGCGGTGGTCGCGGTCGCGACCGGGGAACAGGCGCTGGCCGCGGTGCGGGAGCGGCGTCCCGGCCTGATCGTGCTGGATGTGATGCTGCCCGACATCGACGGCTTCGAGGTCGTCCACCGGCTGCGCGGGCAGCATCCGCTCGCCGCGGCGGGCCATCCCCCGGTGCTGTTCCTCACCGCCCGCGATGCGCCCGAGGACCGGATCAGCGGGCTCAGGGCGGGCGGTGACGACTACGTCACCAAGCCGTTCAACCTGGAGGAGCTGGTCCTGCGCATCCGGGCCATTCTGCGCCGCGTCAGCGGCCGTCAGTCCGACGGCCGGCTGGTCGTCGACGATCTGGAGCTGGACCCCGACAGCCATCAGGTGGCCCGGGGCGGGCAGCCGGTGCGGCTGTCCCCGACCGAGTTCAGCCTGCTGCGCGTGTTGATGGAGAACGCCGGGCAGGTGCTGTCGAAGTCCCAGCTCCTGGAGCTGGTCTGGCAGTACGACTTCGGGGGCGACGACAGCATCGTCGCCTCCTACATCAGCTATCTGCGGCGCAAGGTGGATCCGGGCGAGCCGAAGCTGATCCATACGGTGCGCGGCACCGGGTATGTGCTGCGGAGGCCGCCGCGGTGAGCGCCCGTCCCATGCGCGGGCTGCGTGGCCGACTCTCGCTGCGCGGGCTGCGTGGCCGACTCTCGCTGCGCGGTCGGCTGCTGGCCATCGCCCTGATGCTGCTCGTGGCCGCCCTGCTCGGCAGCAACGCCCTGGCCGTCGTCCTGCTCAAGCGCGACCTGGTGCATCAGCTGGACAACCGGCTCCGCACCGCCGCCACGGCCGCCGCGCGCCTCACCGACCCGTCCGACATGGCGGGCGATCGGACCTCCCGGGTGCGCGACACCGTGGAGCAGCAGCTGACCGGCGATGTCTATCTGGCCTCCCTCGGCCCGAACGGCCGCGGCCGGCAAGTCATCCGGCCCGCGGCACACAGCGCTCCCACCCTGCCCCCGCTCGGCGCGGCGGCGGTCGGCGAGCGCGGCCGTCGGCCCTTCGAGGCCCCGGCCGCCGACGGCGGCGCGGCATGGCGGGTGATCGCCGTACCGCTCAACGCGCCGGGAGAACAGCGGAAGCAGGCCGAGGGCACCCACAGCGTGGTCGTCGCGGCCTCCCTCGCCCAGGTCAACGCGACGATCAGGCAGCTCGGCACCCGGATGCTGCTCATCGACTCCCTGGTGCTGGCGCTGCTCGCCGGGGCCGGGTGGTTCGCCGTACGCGCCGGGCTGCGCCCGCTGCGCCGGATCGAGACCACCGCGGCGGCCATCGCCGACGGCGACCTGTCCAGCCGCGTCCCGGAGCTGGCCGCATCCCGCACCGAACTCGGCCGTCTGGCCAGGGCGCTCAACGGCATGCTGGACCGGGTCGAGGAGAGCGACGCCGCGCGGGCGACCGCCGCCGAGCGGATGCGCCGCTTCATCGCGGACGCCAGCCACGAGCTGCGCACCCCGCTCTTCGGCATCAAGGGGTTCACCGAGCTGTACCGGATGGGCGGCATGCCCGAGCGCGCCGATGTCGACGCCGCGATGGGCCGGATCGAACGGGAGGCGGCGCGGCTGGTCCGGCTGGTCGAGGACCTGCTGCTGCTCGCCCGCCTCGACGAGTACGCCGCCGCCGCGGACCTCCCGCTCCATCCCACCCCGATGGATCTGCGCACCCTGGCCGCCGATGCCCTGCACGACCTGCGCGCGCTCGATCCACGGCGCCCGGTCACCCTCACCGGCCCCGGCGGCGGGCCGCCGGGTGGCGCACCGGTGCTCGGCGACGAGGCGAGACTGCGCCAGGTGGCCTCCAACCTCGTCGGCAACGCGGTGGCGCACACCCCGCCGGGCACTCCGGTCCGGATCGGCGTCGGCACGCGGGACGGTCTGGCGGTGCTGGAGCTGCACGACGAGGGGCCGGGGATGTCCGAGGAGCAGGCCGCCCGCGCCTTCGACCGCTTCTACCGCGCGGATGACGCCCGCGGCCGCATCGACAGCGGAGGCGCGGGGCTCGGCCTCGCCATCGTCCACTCCCTGGTGACGGCGCACCACGGCCGGGTCGAGGTGCGTACGGCCCCGGCCGAGGGCGCCACCTTCCGCATCCTGCTGCCCCTGGACGAGTGATCCGGCGGCCCCGGCTCAGTGCACCTTCGTCAGCCCGCCTTCGATCGTGGCGAGCAGGGTCTCGTCGCATGCGGCCGGAGTGTCCGCAGCCCAGCACACATAGCCGTCGGGGCGGATGAGCAGGGCGGCGGCGCCCAGGTCGTCCGCGCAGGTGGCCCGGACGAGGTCGACGCGTGGCGGGAGCCGGAGGCCGTCCGGGACGGCTCCGCCCAGATCGAGCAGAACGGCGTGGCCCGAGCCGAACAGCGCCGACAGCCGGGTGGCACCGGCCTCGGTGACCAGGTCGGCATCCGGCACGCGCTGCCCGGTGAGGGGATGGTCGCCGGGCAGTTCGTAGCGCAGTGAGAGCCCGGATATCAGTCCCGCGAGGTGGCGGTTGGCGTCGGGCAGCCGCAGCAGCTCGATGAAGATGTCACGCAGGGCGGCCACGTCCTCGCTCGGGTTCGTGTCCGCCAGGACCCGCTGGGCCGACGTGTGGTGCAGGACCTGAGCTCCGACCGGGTGTCGTTCGGCGTGATAGCTGTCCAGGAGGCCGCTCGGCGCCCGGTCCTGGATGACCGCGGCCAGTTTCCAGCCGAGGTTGATCCCATCCTGCATGCCGAGGTTGAGCCCCTGGCCGCCCAGCGGCGGATGGATGTGGGCGGCGTCGCCCGCGAACAGCACGCGGCCCACGCGGTACTGCTCCAACTGTCGCGTGGCATCGCTGAAGCGCGAGGAGTTTTCCACGGCCCCCAGGGTGGTCTCCTCGCCGTACACCTCCCGCAGCGCGGTGGCGATCTCGTCATGGGTGACCGGGGCGTCGCGGACGGTGTCCACCTGGTCCGCGCGCCCGAAGGTGAAGCGGTAGAGGTCACCCTCGACCGGGATCAGCATGGCCCAGTAGTCGCCCACACGACGGGTCATGGTGCTGATGTGCCCCATCCGCTTCGGCACCAGTGAGGACACCGCGGTCAGCCGGATGTCGGTCAGCACCGCCTGATGGGTCCCCGCCCGCCCGGGAAACGGCAGCTCCAGCAGTTTCCGCACCGTGCTGTGGCCGCCGTCGCACGCCACCAGATAGCGCGCCCGCACCTCCAGGCCGTCCGCCGTCACGACCACGCCGTCCTCGTCCGACTCGACCTTCGTGACGGCGGCGCCCCGCAGAACCCGGGCGCCCGCGGCGGTCACCCGCTCCTCGAGCACCTCCTCGATCTTCCACTGAGGGATGCCGATCACGCTGTTGTGCCTGGTCCGCCACGGGGTGCAGTCCAAGGGCACGGGCAGCAGCGCGAAGTTCCCGCCCACCGGGGCACGCTGGATGGCCCGCCGCAGCATGGGCTCCAACAGCCCGCGCGACTCCAGCAGTTCGGCCGTACGGGGCTGGATCGCGCCGCCCTTCACCTGCTCGATGCGCTGGTCCAGCTTCTCCAGCACCAGGGTCTCGACCCCGGCCAGCGCCAGCTCGTACGCCAGCATCAGCCCGGTCGGGCCGGCGCCCGCGATGACGACGTCGGCCGCGCTCGCCGTCTTCTCCGTCTTCGCCGTCTTCTCCGTGGACACGGTCACTCCTCCTCGATTTCTCGCCTCGGGCTATATGTATACCAGGTGCAGAAATCTCCTGAGGGCAAGTGCTCTGCTACGGTGGTCGTCGTGGACGGCAAGCCAGGGCTACGGGAGCGGAAGAAGCAGCGGACCCACGCGGCGATCTCCGAGGCGGCGATCACGCTCTTCCTCGAACACGGCTTCAACCAGGTCTCGGTGGCCCAGGTGGCCGAGGCGGCCGAGGTGTCCAAGCGCACGCTCTTCGCCTACTTCCCGGCGAAGGAAGACCTCGTGGTGCACCGCCTCGCCGACCACGAGGCCGAAAGCGCCCGCGTCGTACGGGCCCGCCCACCCCGCACCGCCCCGCTGACCGCACTGCGCGAGCACTTCCTCAAGGGCCTGCGCGAACGGGACCCGATCACCGGGCTCAACGACCATCCCCAGATCCTCAAGCTCACCCGGATGATCCTCGACACACCCTCGCTGGTGGCCCGGATGGAGCGGTTCAAGGCCGGTGCCGAACGCGAGCTCGCGCGGGCGCTGCGGGAGACGGCGGAGACCCCGGAGCTCACCGCGCGGCTGGCCGCCGTCCAAATCGTCGCCGTCCAGTGGTCACTGGCACAGGACAACACCCGACGCGTGACGTACGGGGAACCGGCCGACGAGCGCTACACGGGTGCGGTGGCCGACGCGGAGCACGCGTTCGCGCTGCTGGAGAACGGACTGCGGCACCTGCCCCCGCGGAAGTGACTCCAGGCGCGGCAGGGTGACCGGCCAGAGCGCGACGTCTGGACCGGACGTGCCCGCCCAACGCGAGAGGGCCCCCGGAAACCGCTCCGCGGGCCCTCGTGCGTCTCGGTGTGGTCAGTTCGGGGCGGCCGCCATCGCCCGGCTCTCCTCGGCCTTCGCGGGCTTGGGGTTCAGCAGCCGCTCGGCGAGTTCGCCGAAGAGGAGGCCGAAGCCACCCCACAGGATCACCTGCATGGCGAGGGCGGACAGCCGGAACCGCCACAGGACGGTGGCCGGGAAGTCCGCCGGGACCTCGTTGACGACGGGCAGGAAGGCGAACGCCGGCCCGATGACGACGGCGAAGGCGGCCACCGCGGCGACGGTGGCGTACCAGGTGCCCAGCCTCGGGGCGAGCCGCTTGCCCAGGATGGTGGCCGCGATCGCGAGGAGCACGCTGAGCACCATCATCAGGAAGTACAGCGTCGTCCGCTTGCCGATGGTGTCGCCGTTGCCGACGGCGGGCGGGTTGGCCGGGTACTTCAGGAACGGCACGACGTAGACCGCGAGCAGCGCGCAGCCGGACAGCAGCAGCGCGGTGGCCCGCGGGCCGAAGCGGCCGACGCGGCCGAGGGCGACGCAGTAGGCGAGGGCGGCGATACCGCCGAACGCGATCCCGTAGATCAGCACACCGGTGGCCAGACCGGCGGTGGACTGAAGACTGCGGGAGACGATCTCGACCTCGTGCTCATGCGCGGGGGCGTGGGCCTCCTCGAAGCCGATCGCGCGGTCGACGTTCGGCTCACCGAGGAAATAGGCGGCGATCAGGGCGAGCACACCGGCACCAAGACCGGCGAGCATGCCCCGCACCAACAGGTTTCTCACTGTTGCGGAGTTCATGGGGGTGCGGCGTCCCTCGCCTCCTCAGTGGCAGGGGAAGCCGAGCAGATGGCGGGCGTCATGCACCCACTCATGGACACCCGAGCCGGAGACGACCGCGGTCGCGCCCTGCTCGGCGCCGACGAAGTACAGCAGGATCAGCATCAGGATGCCGAAGAAGACGGCCCAGGGAGCTATCGCCTTCAGCGGCAGCGTGGCGGGCAGTTCGGGGGTGGTGGCTGTCGGCTGCGCGACATGCTGCGCCATGGCAGTGGCCTCCTACGGGAGTTCGCGTCCCATCTCGGTGGTGCACAGGACGATGGCTGCGGGTCTGACTCACGGACGTCCCCTTCGGATACGTCCCGTTCACAGTGGCGCGACCGTGCCGGATTTCCACCGGCTTCCGTCAGACCATCGTCGATATCGCACCGACGGTACCGCGTGTCGGATGCCTGGCCAAGACCGGCCACCTGGTGAGACGCCGACGGGACGCGCACAACCTCACTCGTCGCGGCCGTAATGGGGGCTGTTGGGCGGCAGGAAGTGACCGCGCAGACGGGCCAGCAGTTCGGAGGTCTCCAGCGCGCGCTCGCCCAACTGGGAGGCCACGGCCAGGGCCAGGGCGTCGACGACGGCCAGTGAGCCGAGGGTCTCGCGGGTGGCGCCGGAGGCGGAGAGGGTGGCCAGGAGGGTGACGGCCACGCGGTCGCCGAGCGCCGGGCCGAGGGCGTCAGTGATCAGGACGACGGGGGCGCCCACCTCCTCGGCGTGGTCGATGATGACCTCGATCTCCTTGAAGAGCCGGGCCGGGGCGAAGATCACCACGACGTCGTCCGCCGAGAGCGGCACCAGCGCGTCCGGCAGTCTGAAACCCATGTCCGCCGTGTGACGGGCCTTGAGCCCCAGCCGGTTGAGCCTCAGCGCGAGGTACTCGGCGATGATGCCGGACGGGCCGGCGCCGAAGATCATGACCTCCTCGGCGGGCAGCAGCCGCTCCACGGCCGCGGCGAAGGCGTCGGCGCGCAGGCTGCGCCGGGTCTCGTGGATGCGGCCCCGGCCGGGGCGGTCGAGCGACCCCGGTGGCCGGGCGGCGCCCGCTGCGCCGTGCTGCTGAGCTTCGACGTGGACGGCCCGGCGCTGCTGGCCAACCTCGGCCACGCCCCCGACATCTGGCGCTCCCCGCGGCTGTTCTCGCTCGGCGCGTACGGCCCGCACCGGGGCACCCCCCGGATCCTGGACCTGCTGGCGGACTTCCGGATCCCCGCCACCTTCTTCGTCCCCGGCTGGACCGCCGAGAGCTGGCCCGACCTGCTGCGGACCATCGCGGACCGCGGCCATGAGCTGGGCCACCACGGCTATCTGCACGAGCTGTACTACTCCAGGACCATCGCCGAGCAGCGCGCGCTGATCGAGCGCAGCCAGGAGATCTTCCAACGGGTGGCCGGCACCACGGCCATGGGATTCCGCACGCCCTCCGGTGACTTCGGCGCCGACAGCCCCCAGCTGCTGTGCGATCTCGGCTTCTCCTACTCCAGCTCCATGCGCGGCGACGACCGCCCGTACCGCTGGCGGATCGACGGACGCGACACCGACCTCATCGAGATCCCCGCGCAGGGGGAGCTGGACGACTTCCCCCAGTTCGCCTACAACGACATCCCGGCGGAGCCGCGCAGCCAGGACCGGATGGCCGGCACCGAGCTCACCCTCGACAACTGGCGGCGGGAGTTCGACGGCTACTACCGCTACGGGCTCTGCTACGTCGTGATGATGCACCCGGAAGTCATGGGCAAGCCGAGCCGGGTGCCGCTGCTGCGCCGGCTCATCGAGCACATCCGCTCCCATGACGATGTGTGGTTCGCCACCGGGAACCAGATCGCCCAGTGGTGGCGGACGTACCACTGAGACGCCAGGGACGGGGCGGAAGGAGAGCCCGGTGAAGAGCGAGCACGCGCGGCCCCGGCTGGAGGGGAACCCGCCCTGGCCGGACGGCGCCCGGTGCGCGGTCGTGGTGACGGTGAACCTCGACGCGGAGCCGTTCTGGCTGCGGCTGGACGAGTCCTGCCATGAGCGGCCCAAGACCCTGTCCATGGGCGAGTACGGTCCGAAGCGCGGCGCGCCCCGGATGCTCGACGCCCTCGATGCGGCCGGTGTCCGCGCCAGCTGGATGATCCCGGCGACGGTGGCCGAGCGCTACCCGGAGACGGTGCGGGACGTGGCCGCCCGCGGCCACGAGATCGGCTCCCGCGGCGACGGCCTGGAGGACTACGCGACCTCGCCGCCGAGGGGCAGCGGCGCGCCACCGAGCGTTCCGCGCGGGTGCTGGAGGACATCTCCGGACGGCGGCCCACCGGCTTCCGGCCGCCCTCCGCGGAGATCGGCGACGACACCGCCGGTGTGCTGGGCGAACTGGGGTTCACCTGGACCTCCCTGGCCCGGGGCGACGACCGTCGACGACCGGCCGACCCTGCTGCACCCGGCCACCGGCCCCGGCGCCACCCCGCTGGTGGACGTTCCGGCCCACTGGGAGCTCAATGACGTCCCCCGCTTCATGTTCACCTACGGACCGGCCTACCCCGCCGGTCAGGTGCGGATCGCCGGATACCGGCAGACCCTGGACGACTGGTGCGCCGAGTTCGACGCGTACCACGGCTTCGGGCTGTGCTGTGTGATCACCCTGGAGCCGTCCTGCATCGGCAAGCCGGGCCGGGTCGGGGTGCTGGAGGAGTTCCTGGCGTATATGCGGCGGCGCCGGGACGCGTGGTTCGCCACCGGCGCCGAGGTGGCGCGGTGGTGGAGCTCCCTGGACCGGCCGAACGACCCCGGTTCCTCGGAGGAGGTACGCCACCGCACCGACCCGCAACGCGCTGTGGCCGGCTGAGCGCGCCACACCACCGGCTCCGCGCGTCGCCTGTCGCCGATGCCCCGGACATCCCACCTACAGTCGCGGTATGCGCATCGTCTCCCTGCTGCCCGCCGCGACCGACATCGTCGCCGAACTCGGGCTCGCCGAGCATCTGGCCGGCCGGACCCACGCATGCGACTGGCCGCCGGAAGCGGTGGCGGACCTCCCCGTGGTGACCGCCACCGGGCTCGACCAGGACGCCCTCACCAGCCGGGAGATCTCCGACGCGGTCGGCGGCGCGACACACTCCGGGTCGTCGCTCTACACCCTCGACACCGAGGCGCTGGCGGCCCTGCGCCCCGATGTGGTGCTCACCCAGGACCTGTGCGAGGTGTGCGCCGTGTCGTACCGGAAGGTGAGCCGGGCCGTCCGGCTGCTGGACGCGGGCACCCGCGTCCTCAGCCTGGAGCCACACACGCTCGACGAGGTGCTGGACTGTCTGGTGACGGTGGGTGAGCTGCTCGGCGTGCGCGAGCGCGCCGAGCGGCGCCGGGCCGACCTGTGCGACCGCCTCGAGGGCATCCGCCAGGCGGTGGCGGGCCGGGCCCGGCCCCGGGTCGTGGCGATCGAATGGCTCGACCCGCTGTGGCCCGCCGGACACTGGGTCCCCGACCAGATCGCCACCGCCGGAGGCGAACCGCTGCTCGCCGTCTCCGGGGCGCACACCAGCCCGATGACCTGGGAGGCGGTGCGCGCCGCCCGGCCGGAGGTGGTCCTGGTCCTGCCGTGCGGCTTTCCGCCCGAGCGCACCCTGCGGGAGACGCACCTGCTCACCCGCCTGCCGGGCTGGGCGGACCTGCCCGCCGTACGGGCCGGGAGGGTCTGGGTGCTGGACGGCCCGGCCTACTTCAACCGCCCCGGCCCGCGCGTGGTGCGCGGAGCCGAGGTGCTGGCCCACGTCCTGCACGGCGTACGGGCCGGGGACGAGGTGACGGCGGCCGAGGCGCTCCCGCTCCCGGCCGCCCCGGCCGATGATCCGGACACCACGTCATGAACGTGTGCGGCGGCGGCGTGCGCGCCCTGCGCACCCCGGTGCGGCGGGTCGACGTCCTCGACAGTCGCCGTCGAGCTGGACGGAGAACTGGACCTGTACCGGGGCCCAAGGGCTCAGCGTGACGTGGCGCCGATGAAGTCGAGCAGGTCGCGGTTGATGTCATCGGCGTGGGTGATGAAGAGGCCGTGTCCGGCTCGGGGGTACTCCTTGTAGACGTTGTCCGGGACCAGCTTCGCCAGACGGCGGCCGCAGAGGTCGATGGGGGCGGAGGCGTCGGCGTCGCCGTGGATGATCAAGGTGGGCAGCGGGAGGGCGGCGGCCTCCGCGCGCAGATCGGTGTGGAATCCGGTTCTGACCACCTCCACGGCCGCCTTGGCCGAGCAGTCGAGGCATCGTCGCACCGTCCACTCGATGAGCTCGGTGGAGATCTTGTTGCCCAGATGGGTGGCGAAGAACGCCTGGGCGTTCTGCGCCATCCATCTCGGGCGGTCCTTGGTCCGCTCCGCCTCGACGGCGTCGAAGAGGTGCCGCTGGATCCCGTCCTGGTGGTCCGGCGCCCAGGCCATCAGGGGCGCGGTGACGGCCATCAGCACCACCCGGCTCACCCGGCCGTGGCCGTGCCGGGACAGATGGCGGAGCACCTCCCCGCCGCCCATCGAGTGGGCCACCAGGGTGACCTCGCGGAGGTCGAGGTGGTCGAGCAGCGCCGCGAGGTCATCGGCGAGGGTGTCGTAGTCGTAGCCATGGCCGACCCAGTCCGAGCGGCCGTGCCCCCGCTTGTCGAAGGCGACGCAGCGCAGGCCCGCCTCGGACAGCGGGAGCATCTGGAACTCCCATGCACTGCTGCTGAGCCAGGCGCCGGAGACGAACACCACCGGCTTGCCCTGCCCCCAGTCGGTGTAGAACAGGCGCGTTCCGTCGGAACCCTCGAAGTACGGCATGGTGGCGGACCCTTCCCGGGCGATGAGGTGTCATTGCGTTGTGGCAACTCTCGTCCGGTCAGGTCCCGTGCGTCGATTACGCCGGAGGTAAAGGGGTGCGCGCCCCGATCGGGTGTCAGGTGTCCTGGCGCAGGAACAGTTCCACGACCGGCACCGCCACATCGGGGCGGACGACCGGCAGGGTCAGGGTCAGGGTGCCGGGTGGCTGGCCGCCGAGACCGGTGTTCTGCGCCTTGGTCGACGGGTCGATCTCGCGGTACTTGATCTCGGACGCGTCGTGCAGGAGCTGCGCGTACGCGACCTTGCCCGCCAGGTCCGGCAGGTGGACATGGCCGAAGGGCCAGGTGAAGAGGTGCAGATAGAGGCGGTTGCCGCGCTGGGTGTAGCGGGTGTCGACCGGGGCGCGGTAGGCGGAGGGGCCGGCGTCGTGGATGGAGCGCTGGTGGCGGGACATCCACGCCCCGATCCCCTCCAGCGTGGCGAGGGCGGTGGCGTCGAAGTCACCGCGTCCGGTCGGGCCGACGTTCAGCAGCATGTTGCCGTTCTTCGAGACGCCGTCGACGAGCATCCGGACCAGCAGGTCGACCGGTTTCACATTGAGGTTGTCGCGGTCGTAGCCCCAGCTGCCGTTGAGGGTCTGGCACGCCTCCCACACCACCGGCCGCCCGTCGACCTCCATGGCCCTGTCGGGCTGGTACTGCTCGGGTGTGACGAGGTCGCCGGGGATGGCGAGCCGGTCGTTGACGATGATCTCGGGTTGCAGCCTGCGGGTGAGCGCGAGGAGTTCCTCCGAGCCCCACTCCTCCTTGCCCTTGCCGTTCCACACGTCGTGGTGGTCGTCGTCCTTGTACGAGAAGTCGTAGAAGAGGTAGTCGATGGTGCCGTAGCCGGTCAGCAGCTCCTCCACCTGACCGTGCAGATAGGCGCGGTAACGGGCCATGTCGCGGCCCTCGTTGAGGCGCTTGATCTCCTCCGGCGGGTCGTCACGGCGCGGGTGGAGGCCGTCGATGACGAAGTCCGGGTGGTGCCAGTCGATGAGCGAGTGGTAGAAGCCCACGCGCAGCCCCTCGGCGCGCACGGCCTCGACGAACTCGGCGACGAGGTCCTTGCCGATCGGGGTGTTCATCGAGGTGTAGTCGGTGAGCTTGGAGTCCCACAGGCAGAAGCCGTCGTGGTGCTTGGTCGTGAGCACCATGTACTTCATTCCGGCGCGCTTGGCGGACCGCGCCCACTCGCGGGGGTCGAAGAGGTCTGGTTCGAAGTGGCGGAAGTAGCGGTCGTAGTCCTCGTCCGTGATGCGTTCGCGGTTCTTCACCCACTCGTGGCGGGCGGGCAGGGCGTACAGGCCCCAGTGGATGAACATGCCGAAGCGGTCTTCGGTGAACCAGGCGGGGATGGCCATCGAGGGGATTCCTTTCCCGGAGAAGAGGAGGCGCGCAGGGGGTCAGCGGCCGCCCAGGCCGCTGGTGACGATGCCGCGCACGAGGTGCTTCTGGAGGAGGACGAGGATGATCACGGTCGGCAGCATCGAGATCACCGAGGCCGCCATGACGAGGCTCCACTCATTGCCCTGCTGTCCGAAGAACGCCTGGAGGCCGAGTGGGATAGTGGCGCGCGCGTTGACATCGTTGACGATCACGAGGGGCCACAGGAAGGAGTTCCAGTAGCTGATGAAGGAGAAGACGGCGAGCACGGCGAGGGTGGGCCGGGCCAGGGGCACCATCACGCTGAGGAAGGTGCGCACGGTCCCGGCGCCGTCGACCCGGGCCGCGTCGTCCAGCTCCTGGGGGACGGTCAGGAAGAACTGGCGCAGCAGGAACGCGCCGAGCGCGGTGAACGCCCACGGGATGATGAGCGCTTGGACGGTGTCCACCCATCCGAAGTTCCGCATCATACCGCTCGCGGGTGAAGTCGACGTGATGTTCACGTGACATCACCGAGGGACGATGCGCACATCGACGCCGCGTTCGCGCAGCCCGCGCACCTCCCCGGCCGGTGCCGCGTCATCCACCACGACCAGGTCGAAGTCGGTGAGCGGAGCCAGCGCGTACAGGCCCTGGTTGGCGAACTTCGTATGGTCGACGAGGAGTACGCGGCGTGCCGCGGCGGCCATCATCGCCTGCTTGACCTGCACCGTCTCGGGTGACATGTGGTAGCAGCGGCCCGTGGTGACGGCGGTGGTGGACATGAACAGCACATCGGCGCGGAAGGCGGACATGCTCTGCGCGGTGTGCGGTCCCATGAACGCGTCGTACGCCGGGAAGTAGGTGCCGCCGAGCGCCACCAGCGCCGCCCCTGGCTCCTTGGCCAGAGCCGTGATGGCGGGCAGCGAGTTGGTGATCACCGTGATCGGTGTGTGCTGGGGCAGGTGCTGGGTCAGGCCCAGACAGGTGGTGGAGTCGTCGATCACCACGATCCGGCCGGGGGCCAGCTCCTCGGCGGCCGCCCGCGCCAGCCGCTGCTTGGTCTGCGTCATCGTCGCCATGCGCTCGCCGACACTGCCGTGGAACTGCGTGGACGGCAGACAGCTCGCACCGCCGCGCACCTTGCGCAGCCAGCCCTGCGCCTGGAGGGCGTCCAGGTCGCGGTGGATGGTCATCACACTGACGGCGAACTCGGCCGCGAGGTCCGAGGTGCGGACGAAGCCCTTGGTCGTGACCAGTTCACGCAGCCGGCGCCGCCGCTCCTCCTGCCCATCCGTACGGGTCATGGCCTGCGGCTCCTTGTCCCTTCCGCACCACCCGGGCGGACCGGCGTGAGACGACCTGATGTGAAACTCACGCGAAGGTAACACGCGGGCGGGACGTCGCCTCCCCCGTGTGCAGGGCCGGTGGCCCAGGACATCGCACGGTGCCGTGGGCCGGTCGCGGGATAATCCCGCGCCCCGATTGACGTGGCTTCCCGGCGGCGATTCGGTGGGCTTGCCGGCGCGGAATTCCGCCGACGGCGTCGGTTCCTCGGAGCGGCGGCGATGCACTGGTACGCCGCTGCTCCAGCCGTGGTGAAGGGGCAGGTATTTCGGTCATGACGGTTCTCACTGTCGACGTCGGCACGTCGGTCATCAAGTCCGTCGTGTTCGACGCCGAGGGAAGGGAAGTGGCGGTCTCCCGCACCGGTACGGAGGTGCTGCGGCCCCACCCCGGGTGGGCCGAGCAGGACATGGACGCGGTGTGGCGCGGGGTCGTCTCCACCGTGCGCGGCGCCCTGGCCCAGCTGGGGCCGGGGCATGACGCGGTGCGGCTGATCGCGTTCACGGCCCAGGGGGACGGCTGCTGGCTGGTCGACGGCGACGGCCGCCCCACCGGTCCGGCGATCCTGTGGTCCGACGGGCGCGCCGGTGATCTGCTCGCGCGCTGGCAGGCCGAGGGCGTCCTGGCGGAGGCGTACCGCCGCAACGGCTCCCTGACCTGCGCGGGCATGCCCAACGCGGTGCTCACCTGGCTCGCCGAGCACGACCCGGCGCGCCTGGAGCGCTCGCACACCGCGCTGACCGCGGCGGGCTGGCTGTTCCTGAGGCTCACCGGCGTCACGGCGATCGACGCCTCCGACGCGTCGGCCCCCTTCCTCGACCACGCCACGGGCGCGTACGACCCCGCGATCGTGGACCTGTTCGGCCTGGCGTGGGCCCGTCGGCTGCTGCCGCGCGTCCTCGGACACGACGAGTGCGTCGCCGAGCTCACCCACCACGCGGCAGCCGAACTGGGCCTTGCCCCCGGTCTTCCCGTCGTGATGGCGCCCTACGACATCGCCGCCACCGCCCGCGGCGCCGGGGTCGTCGACCCCGGGCAGGCGTGCGCCATCCTCGGCACCACCCTGTGCACCGAGGTGGTGCGCCGGAGCGTGGACACCTCGGGCGAGCCGTGCGGCATCACCATCGCCTTCGGCCGCCACGACCGCCTGCTGCGCGCCCTTCCCACCCTCTCGGGCACCGAGGTGCTGGACTGGGCGTGCCGGACGCTGGCCGTCGAGAGCCCCGCCGCCCTCGGTGACCTCGCCGCCGCGTCCGCGCCCGGCGCCGCCGGGCTGGGCTTCCTCCCCCACCTCTCCCCCGCCGGGGAGCGCGCGCCGTTCCTCGACGGGCGGGCCCGCGGCACCTTCTGGGGGCTGTCGCTGGACCACACCCGCGCCGATCTGGCCCGTGCGGTCTTCGAGGGGCTGTCCCTCGTCGTACGCGACTGCCTGCGAGCCTCCGGAACCGAGGTGCGCGAGCTGCGGCTGTGCGGCGGAGGCGCGGGCAGCGACCGCTGGTGTCAGCTCATCGCCGACGCCACCGGCGTTCCGACGGCGCGCGGCACCGACACCGAGCTGGGCGCGAAGGGCGCCTTCCTCACCGGTCTGGCGCTCACCGGCGCCGAGCGGAGCATGGAGGAGGCCGCCGCCAAGTACGTCCATATGGGCGCCAGTTGGGCACCGAACCCGGGCCGGGCCGCGCTCTACGACGAGCTGGCCGCGGCACACCTGGCCTGGCGGGACGCGGCCCGGTCCCTGGGCTGGTCGCCGTCCCAGGGGCCGGACTCGTCGCCATCCCGGGAACCGGGCTCGTCGCCGACCCGGGCATCGGGCGGGCCACCCACCCGCACCCCCGCCGCCCAGCGCCCCCACGACCCCCACGCCCCCCATCCGGAAACCTCGCATGTCTGACGCTCTCTCCCCCGACGCCGTCCATCTCGGCCTGGACCTCGGTACGCAGAGCGTGCGCGCGGTCGCCGTGGACGGCACCGGGAAGCCGCTCGCCGCGGCCTCCCGCCCCCTGACCGGCCACCGTGACGGCGTACGGCACGAACAGGACCCCGAGCAGTGGTGGTCCGCCGCCGGTGCCGCCTGCCGCGAGGCCCTGGGCGGCATCGACGGCGGGCGGGTGCGGGGTGTGGCGGTGGACGCCACCTCCGGGACCATCCTCCTCGCCGACCCGTCCGGAACCCCGCTCACCCCGGCCCTGATGTACGACGACGGGCGCGCCGCGGGCCACGCCGACCGCGTCAACACCGTCGGCGCGGCGGTCTGGGAGAGGCTCGGCTACCGCACCATGCAGCCGTCCTGGGCGCTGCCCAAACTCCTGTGGCTGCTCCAGCACACCGATGTCCCGCCGGGGGCCCGGCTGCTGCACCAGGCCGACCTGATCACCTGGCGGCTGGCCGGTCAACAGCCCCCCGCCGACGCCAGCCACGCCCTGAAGACCGGCTACGACCTGCTCGCCGACCGCTGGCCCGCCGAGGAGCTGGCCGCCCTGGGCGTCCCCGACGGCCTGCTGCCGGAGGTCGTACGGCCCGGCACGGTGATCGGCACGGTCTGCGCGCGGGCCGCCGCCGTCACCGGGATCCCCGTCGGCACCCCCATGGTCGCGGGGATGACCGACGGCTGCGCGGCCCAGATCGGGGCGGGCGCGCTCGGCCCGGGCGCCTGGAACTCGGTGCTGGGCACCACCCTCGTCCTCAAGGGCGCCAGTCCCCGTCCGGTGCACGACCCCGCCGGGGTGGTCTACTGCCACCGCGGTCCCGGCGGCAGCTGGCTGCCCGGCGGCGCCTCCAGCAGTGGCGCGGGCGTGCTGACCCGCCGCTTCCCCGGCGCCGACCTCGACGCCCTCACCGAAGCGGCCGCCGCCACCGGCTCCACCGCGGTCGTCTACCCGCTCGTCGGCGAGCGCGGCGAACGCTTCCCGTTCCGCGCGCCCGACGCGCACCCCTTCGTCCTGGGCGAACCCTCCGGCGCGGCCGAGGAGTTCCATGCCTGTCTGCTGGGCGTGGCCTGTGTGGAGCGGCTCTGCCTCGACCACCTGGATCACATCGGGGCTCCCGTGGCCGGTCCGCTGAGCCTGACCGGCGGCGGCGCACGCAACCGCTACTGGTCGCGGCTGCGCGCCGACCTCCTCGGCCGGAGCGTGACCCTCCCCGAGCAGGCCGAGAGCGCGGTCGGCATGGCGGTGCTCGCCGCCACCGCCTCGGGCGTCACGCTGGAGCGTGCCGCCACCGCCATGGTGCGCGGCGGAGTCGAGCTGCGCCCCGATCCCGCCCGCACCGCACGGCTGCTCCCCGTCTACCTCGGCTTCGTGGACGAACTGGTCCGCCGGGGCTGGCTGGAGCCGGAGGTGGCCGCCCACGCCCACAGAAAGGCCGATCAGTGACCGACTTCGTCCTCGTACGGCACGGGGAGACCGTGTGGCACGCGGAGAACCGCTACGCCGGCCGCACCGATGTGCCGCTGACCGAACACGGGCACAAGCAGGCCGCCGAGCTCGGCGCCTGGGCCGCGGGGCAGCGGCTGGACGCGGTGCTCAGCTCACCGCTGTCCCGCGCCCGGCTCACCGCCGGGCCCGCCGCGGCCGCGCTCGGCCTCACCCCGCGCGTCGACGAGCGGCTGTACGAGGTGGACTTCGGGCGCGGCGAGGGGCTGACCCGGGCGGAGATGCGGGAGCGGTTCCCTGCGGAGCTGGCCGCGTTCCTGGCCGATCCGGTCGCCCACCACCTGCCTGGCGGTGAGGACCCGGCGGCGGCGGCCGGTCGCGCGATCGGCTGTCTGACGGACATCGCCCGGGAGGTGCCCGAGGGACGCGTCCTGGTCGTCGCCCACTCCACCCTCGTCCGTCTCGTCCTGTGCCAGTTGCTCGGCATTCCGCTCGCCCGCTACCGCCAGGTGTTTCCCCGGCTGGAGAACGGCGCCCTGACCGAACTGCGCCTGTGGGACGGCCGGGCATCGCTTCTGCGGCTCAACGCCCCGGCCCTGACCACCGACTGACCCCCTTCCGGTGTGACACGGACGGCCCCGCTCACCGAACGGGTCCTGCGGGCCTTCACTCGCCGGCCGGGGCCCGCGATGGCCGGGCCCGGCCCGGCTCGGCTCGCCCTGAACGGCGTCCCTCACCTGGGTAAACTGTTGCTGCCCCGATACGCCCCGATCAGCAGCAGGAGGCCGGATGCCGCCGCAGAACACCTCCGCGACCGGGGCACCGCGGGAACGGCGGGGGCGGGAGGTGCCGCCCGCCCGTCAGGCGCTCTCGGACAGTGTCTACGAGAACATCAAGGCCATGGTCATGGACCATGAGATCACCCCCGGCGCGCGTGTCAGCATCGAGGCCCTGTCCCGCACCCTCGGCGTCTCCCCGACCCCCATCCGGGAGGCGCTGGCCAGGCTGGAGGCGGACGGCCTGGTCGTGAAGCGGCCGCTGTCGGGATACCGCACCACCGAGCTGCTGACCCGGCAGGGGCTCGAGGATCTCTTCGAGATGCGGCAGCTGCTGGAGCCGAGGGCGGCCGCGCTCGCCGCGGTCAACGCCCGTGAGGACCAGCTCGACGCCATCGAGCGGATCGCGGAGGAGATGCACACCGACCCGGGGACGGCCGCCGGGCGCTACGCGGCCTACCGTGGCTTCGCCGCCCTCGACCAGCGCCTCCACGACGCGATCGCCCAGGCGTCCGGGCGGCCGCTGCTCGCGGGCGCGGTGGAGCGGCTCCACTCCCATCTGCACATCTTCCGGCTGAGCAGCCAGCTCGGCGCGGACGACCCGACCCTCGCGGAGCACCAGCGCGTGGTGCACGCGATACTGCGCCGACACGCCGACCGCGCGGCCGAGGCGATGGCGGAGCACCTCACCCGCAGCCTCCGGCGCCAGCTCAGCCGGGACGAGGAGTCCTGACCCGCGCCACGTGGGTAAGGACCCGCGCCACGTGCGCCACGGCCCGCGCCACGTGCGTCATGCCCCGCGCCATGTGTGTTACGCCTCCACCGCCCGCGGGCGCACCGCCGACGTCGCGCGGTCGTGGATGATGCGGATGATCCGGCCGCTCATCCGCTCGTAGTCGCGGTCGTTGTCGAGCTCGCCACGGATCCGGTGGTCGGCCATCACCACCACCCGGTCCGCGAGCGTGATCATCTCCGCGAGGTCGCTGCTGATCAGCAGAATGGGCAGGCCATCGCGGGCCAGCTCCCAGATGAGTTCGTGGAAGGCGTGCTTGGTGCGCACATCGACACCCACGGTCGGCTCGTCCACGATGAGCAGCCGGGTGTCGGCCGCCAGCCACTTCGCCAGGCTCATCTTCTGCTGGTTGCCGCCGGACAGCTCACCGGCGTGTCGGTCGAGCCCGGCGATACGGATGCCCAGACGTTCGACGAGGTCGTACGCCACGTCCCGCTCCTCGCGCGCGGAGATGAAACCGAGCGCCTTCGCCGGCCTCTTCCACACCGTCACCGTGATGTTCCGGGCGATGGGCTGGTCCAGGAAGAGCCCTTCCTCCTTGCGGTTCTCAGTGAGATAGCCGATGCCGAAGCGGTGCAGCGCCTGCCGGGGAGAGGCGATGCGCACCGGCTCGCCGTGCACCCGGATCTCGCCGCCGGTGACGCGGTCGAGGCCGAGCACCGCCTTGACCAGTTCGCTGCGCCCCGCGCCGACCAGCCCGTACAGCCCGACGATCTCGAGGAGCAGCACCCGGCTCTCGGCGTACAGGGCCTTGGCGATCTCCACCAACTGCTGCCGTGCCACGGACAGTTCACGGATCGGCCGGTCCGGGTCGAGGTCCAGTCCCAGCTCGCCGAGGCACCGCAGGGCGGGGTCGGTCATCGCCGCGCGGTCGATGAGACCGCGGTGTGAGGGAGGGCTCTGTAGTGTGATGTTCTCGGCCACCGAGAAGCCCGGGATCAGATTGCGCTCCTGGTGCACCACGCCGATGCCGGTGCGGGTGGCCTCCAGTGGCGAGCGCGGACGCACCTCGCGTCCGCACCAGACGAGACGGCCGCTGTCGGGAGTGTGTCCGACCACGCGGCATCGCTGATGGCGCGGGCCAGACTCCGGTTCTTGACCATGTTCCGTAAGATCCGGCACCCCTGTGGGTCAGGTGCCGGATCTCGTCTCTCAGGTTCCTATAGGAAATGGATGCGTCGGGCCGTGGGTCAGCCGCCGTACTGGGCGAAGACGCGGGTGAAGTCCCACGGCTGCTGGGAGACGCCCGAGCAGGTGTCGGCTCCGCCACCGGTGCAGGGCCGGTCACGGTTGACCGACCAGAAGGTCAGCCGCGCGAGGTGCTTCTGCTGGGCGTAGCCGAGGATGGTGCGGAAGTCGGCCACGGTCACCGTCTCGCCGTTGTCGGTGATGCCGTTCATCGACGAGATGCCGGAGTGCCGGTACGCCTGGTCGTCCGAGTACCCGTAGGCGCTCTTGACCGTGTTCTTGAGCCCCTCGGCGGCGCGGATGGTGAGCTGGCCCATGTTCTGGCCCGCTCCCCCGAAGTTGAACGGCATGATGGTCCAGCTGTCCACGGTCAGCCCGGCGGCGGCGGCCTTGCTGATCAGGCTGTTGTCGGGGCCGTTCTGGCCGGTGCCGAAGGTCACGTACACCTTGATGCCGGGGTTGTTGGCCTTGACCGTCTTCAGCGCGTCGACCGTGCGCTGCTGGACGGTCGGACTGTCGTACGCCGCGGCCTCGATGTCGATGTCGATCGCCTTGAGCCCATAGGCGTTGATCACCTTCTGGTACGCGGCGGCCAGCTCGCCCGCGCTGCCGCAGGAGCTCTCCAGCTTGTTGCCGCTCCAGCCGCCGAAGGACGGGATGACATCGCCACCGGCCGACCGCACGGTGTTGACGGTCTGCTGGTCGACCCCTCCGGTGAGCGGACGGCCACCGTCCCACTGCGGGTTGCAGTAGCCGTTGCTGAGGACGAAGGCGAGGGTGAACCACTTGACGCCGGTCGCGTTCATCACGGTGGTGGGGCTCGGCGGGCTGCCCCAGCCGTTGTAGAGGTACGGGGCCACGGCCATGGCACCCGGTCCGGGCGGTGTGGTGTCACCGCTCGGCGCCGTCCACTTCTGATTGGCGGCGCCGGTGCAGGTCCATATCTGCAACCGCGTGCCGTTCGCCGAACTCCCGCCCGTGGCATCCAGACACTTGTCGGCCTGCGGATTCACAATGTCACGCGCCGCCGGAACCGCCCACTGCTGAGCCGCACTCCCATTGCAATCCCACAGCTGAACCACAGTGCCATCGGCCGTACCACCCGACGCCACATCCAGACACTTCCCCAACGCACGAACCGTGCCATCGGAACCAACCGTCCACTGCTGCGCCGCAGTCCCATTGCAGTCATAGAGCTGCACCGCCGTGCCATTGGCATTGTTGGCACCCGCCACGTCCACACACTTGCCACCGACACCGGTGATCTGCCCGGTGGCCGCCACGGCGCCACTCGCGGGGAGGCTGGTCAGGCCGGTGAGGAGGGCAGCGGCGGCCGCGGCGCCGAGCAGACGGCGTATCCCGGGTCCGCGCAGGAGTCCGCCGATCATCTGGTCACCGTCCACTTCTGGTTGGCGGCGCCGGTGCAGGTCCATATCTGCAACCGCGTGCCGTTCGCCGAACTCCCGCCCGTGGCATCCAGACACTTGTCGGCCTGCGGATTCACAATGTCACGCGCCGCCGGAACCGCCCACTGCTGAGCCGCACTCCCATTGCAATCCCACAGCTGAACCACAGTGCCATCGGCCGTACCACCCGACGCCACATCCAGACACTTCCCCAACGCACGAACCGTGCCATCGGAACCAACCGTCCACTGCTGCGCCGCAGTCCCATTGCAGTCATAGAGCTGCACCGCCGTGCCATTGGCATTGTTGGCACCCGCCACGTCCACACACTTGCCACCGACACCGGTGATGGCCCCGCCGCTCGGCTGTCCGCTGTCGGTGCTGACCCGGACGTAGTCGACGAGGAGCTGCTGGGGGAAGGAGGTGCTGCCGTCGGGGTCCCCGGGCCAGTAGCCGCCGACCGCGAGGTTGAGGATCACGAAGAAGGGCTTGTTGAACACCCACTGCCGGCCACCGAGGTCGGCGGGGGTGCGCCGCTGGTACACGGTGCCGTCGACGGACCAGCTGATCGCGTTCGGGCTCCAGTCGATGGCGAAGGTGTGATACGCGTCGGCGAACGCCTGGCCACCGGGCAGGGAGTATCCGGCGCCGATGCCACCGGAGCCCGAGTACCCGGGACCGTGGAGGGTGCCGTGGACCGTGGAGGGCTCGAAGCCCACGTTCTCCATGATGTCGATCTCACCGGAGTTGGGCCAGCCGACCTGTCCGATGTCATTGCCCAGCATCCAGAACGCGGGCCACATGCCCTGCCCGCGCGGGATCTTCATCCGGGCCTCGACCCGGCCGTAGGTGGTGGTGAACTTGCCGGAGGTGTTCAGCCGGGCGGAGGTGTACTCACACCGTCCGTACCAGCACTGGTAGTTGCCCGGGTTCTCGCGGCGGGCGGTGATGACCAGGTGACCCTGGCCGTCGAGGGCGGCGTTGCTGTTGCCCGCCGTGTAGTACTGCCGCTCGTGGTTGTTGACGTTGTCCCCCGTCTCGATCTGCCACTTGCCGCCGTTGACGGCGGAGCCGGCGGGCCCGTCGAACTCGTCGGAGAACGTGACGGCGGCCGCCGAGGCGGGTCTCGCGGTGGACTTCTCGGCGGGGCCGGCGGCGGAGGCCGAGGTGCCCTGTGCCAGTCCGGTGGACAGCGACACGAGGGCGAGGACCGAGACCAGGGACACCAGCAGTCGCCGGGGTAAGCGCGGGGAGTCCATGACTCTCCCTTCCAGGAACAGGTGATGACAGGTGCGGAGAGGCATGAGGCGCATGCGAACCAGGTGGTTACGGCGCCGACCAGGTGCGTGAGCGATCTGAGCGGTACTTAGTTCATTACGTGAGTTAAGAAGTGAAGGAAAAGCCTGTCAAGGGTTTGGTATGGACCAGATGTGCCAACAAGTCACCGCGCGGAAGGCCGTTCGCGGCCGACGACCTCGTCGACACGGCTGGCGAGTTCGGCCTTTGAAGGCATGTCATTCATTGGTGCGGACCTATTGACGAGACACGTTCAACTCCCGAAATATATGGGCCCGAGAGTCCGGCCGTGACCTTCCGGCCGGACACCGCATGTCGCGGGCTGCGGCGGCGCCTGTCCGACGGACATGCCCACTGCCGGGGCCCGTCCGCGTGTCAGGAAGGCATCCCCCCACATGAATCACAGCGAAGACCTCTCCGCCCGGGACCGCCCGCGGCGCCGCCGCCGGCGGACCGTCCTGGCCGTGGCGGCGGCCCTCGCGGCCACCGCCGCGAGCACGACCGCGGCCGCCTGGGCCGACACCACCGGCCAGGACCGCGCCTCGGCATCCGCCGCGCCCGCCGCCGTGGCCCCCTACCTCTACAACGGATGGGGCAATCCCCCGGACCCGGGCGAGGTGATGGACGCCACCGGCGTCGGCTGGTTCACCCTCGCCTTCGTCCTCGACGCGGGCAACTGCGACCCGCGGTGGGACGGCAGCCGCCCGCTGGCAGGCAACGCCGACGAGCAGACCGTGCAGGCCATACGGGCCAAGGGCGGCGATGTCGTGCCGTCCTTCGGTGGCGCGAGCGGCAACAAGCTGGAGCAGTCCTGCGCCGACGCGAAGGCCCTCGCCGGGGCCTACCAGAAGGTCGTCGACGCCTACGGTCTCAAGGCCATCGACATCGACATCGAGGGCGACGCATACAACGACCCGGCCGTCCAGCAGAAGACGATCGACGCCCTGAAGCAGGTGAAGGCCGACAACCCGGGGCTGCTCACCTACGTCACCTTCCCCAGCGATCAGAACGGCCCCGACGACGGCATGATCCGCCGGGCCGCCGCATCCGGCTTCGAGGCCGACAGCTGGACCATCATGCCCTTCGACTTCGGCGGCGAGGGCCAGAACATGGCCGAGCTGACCAAGCAGGCCACCGACGGGCTGAAGAACGCCGTCAAGGGCGCCTACGGCTACAGCGACGAGGACGCCTACCGGCACAGCGGCCTGTCCTCGATGAACGGCATCACCGACGTCAAGGAGACCGTCACCACGGACGACTTCGAGTCGATCCTGGGCTACGCCTCCGAGCACCACCTGTCGCGGCTCTCCTTCTGGTCCGTCAACCGCGACCGCCCCTGCCCCGGCGACTACCCGAACGACGACACCTGCTCCGGAGTCGCCCAGGAGCCCTGGCAGTTCACCGGGATATTCGCCCGGTACAAGGGCTGAGGGGGCACATCACCATGACGAACGACACCGCTGGGACGAGCCACACCACCGTGTCGGACACCACCGGGGACACCACCCAGCCCGGGCACCGCCGACGCCGTCGCGCCGCCCGCGCCACCGCCGCGTTCGCCGTGCTGGCCGGCGCCGTCGCCGCGGCGCTGACCGTACCGGCGGCGCACGGCGCGGACGCCGAGCCGGACCTGGGCCCCCATGTGCAGATCTTCGACCCGTCGATGTCCGCGCAGGAGATCCAGGGCAAGCTCGACTCCGTCTTCGGCGAGCAGGAGAAGAACCAGTTCGGCCAGGCCCGGCACGCCCTGCTGTTCAAGCCCGGCTCGTACGACGTCAAGGCCAATGTCGGCTTCTACACCCAGGTGGCGGGCCTCGGCCTGTCGCCCGACGACACCACCATCAACGGCCAGGTGCACGCCGAGGCCGACTGGTTCGACGGCAACGCCACGCAGAACTTCTGGCGCGACGCCGAGAACCTCGCCGTCAACCCGGACGGCGGCGCGGACCGCTGGGCCGTCTCACAGGCCGCCCCGTACCGCCGGATGCATCTGAAGGGCGATCTCCAGCTGGACGACGGCGGCTGGTCCAGCGGCGGTCTGCTGGCGGACACCAAGGTCGACGGGCAGGTGAAGTCCGGATCGCAGCAGCAGTGGCTCTCCCGCAACACCGAATGGGGCGGCTGGACCGGCTCCAACTGGAACATGGTGTTCGTCGGCGCGGAGAACGCCCCGGCCGGGGACTTCCCCAACCCGCCGTACACCCGCGTCGACAAGTCACCCGTCACCCGCGAGAAGCCGTTCCTGTACGTGGACGACGACGGCGCGTACAAGGTGTTCGTGCCGGAGGTGCGCAAGGACTCGACGGGCACGTCGTGGTCCTCGGGGACGCCCAAGGGCACGTCGCTCCCGCTGAGCGACTTCTTCATCGCCAAGCCGGATGCCACGGCCGAGGAGATGAACGCGGCGCTCGACGCGGGCAAGCACCTGCTCATCACCCCGGGCGTCTACCACCTCGACGCGCCACTGAAGGTGACCAAGCCCGACACCGTCGTACTGGGCCTGGGGCTGGCCACGCTGGTTCCCGACAACGGGGTCTCGGCGATGAAGGTGGCCGACGTGGACGGCGTCAAGCTCGCGGGACTGCTCATCGACGCCGGCACCGAGAACTCCGACACGCTGATGGAGGTCGGCCCCGAGGACTCGTCCGCGAACCACGCCGACAACCCCACCTCGCTGCACGATGTGTTCTTCCGGGTCGGCGGCGCGGGCGTGGGCAAGGCGTCCACCAGCCTGGTGGTCAACAGCTCGAACGTGATCGGCGACCATACGTGGATCTGGCGCGCCGACCACGGCGACGGCGTGGGCTGGGACTCCAACACGGCCGACCAGGGGCTCGTCGTCAACGGCGACGACGTGACCATGTACGGCCTGTTCGTCGAGCACTACCAGAAGCACCAGACGACCTGGAACGGCGAGGGCGGCCGCACGTACTTCTACCAGAACGAGATGCCCTACGACCCGCCGGACCAGGGCGCCTGGATGAACGGCTCCACCAAGGGATACGCCGCCTACAAGGTGGCCGACTCGGTCAACCGCCATGAGGCGTGGGGCCTGGGCAGCTACTGCTTCTTCAACACCAACAAGTCCGTGGCCGCCGAGCACGCCTTCGAGGTTCCCCAGCGCCCCGATGTGAAGTTCCATGACATGGTCACCGTCTCGCTCGGCGGCACCGGCACCATCAACCATGTCATCAATGGCACGGGAGGTCCCTCGGACGCCAACAGCAACGTGGCGAACGTGACCGAGTACCCCTGATCCCGTACCACGCTCCACCAGCTCGACCAGGTTCACCAGTTCGCCCGTGGGGCGCGGGTATGTCGCCCGCGCCCCACGGGCGGCCGAGCGCACGGACCGCATGTCGTCATGTCGTTGTCGGATTCACCCTCGTGAAGGGCGGACACTGATGAGCGTTTCCCGGCGAGCCCTGCTGACCACCGCGGCCGGTACCGCGGTGGCGGCCACTTCGATCGCTCCCCCGGCCCAGGCGGCGGAGGAGGTTCCCGGCCATGCCGCCACGCTCCGCACCCTCCGCGAGACGGCGGACTACGCGGTGGCGAAGCTCCGCGCGGTCGCACCGGGGGTGAGCGGCTTTCCGGTCGGTACGAAGTTCGAGAAGTGGACGTACTCCCAGAACGGCGACTGGGTGGGCGGGTTCTGGCCGGGGACGCTGTGGATGGCCTGGCTGCACAGCGGCGAGGAACGGTTCCGCACCCTGGCCCTCGCCTCCGCGGAGAAGCTCGCCCCCCGCCAGAACGACACCGGCACCCACGACCTCGGATTCCTCTTCTATCCCTCGTGGGTCACCGCGTGGCGGCTCACCGGCCAGGACACCTGGCGGGCGGGCGCGCTGCGGGCGGCCTCCTCGCTGATCCGGCGCTACAACCCGCGCGGCCGTTTCATCCGGGCCTGGGGAGCACTGGACGAGCAGGCGAACGCGGGCCGGGTCATCATGGACACCATGATGAACCTCGATCTGCTGGCGTTCGCGAGCAGCCAGAGCGGGGACGGCAAGTACCTCGACATCGCCGTGGAGCACGCGAGAACCACCCAGCGGCACTTCCCGCGCCCGGACGGATCCACCCCGCACGTCTACGACTTCGACCCGTCCTCCGGCGCTCCGCTCGGCCCGGCCACCGTGCAGGGGTACAGCCCGGCCTCCTGCTGGTCACGCGGACAGGCCTGGGGGATCTACGGCTTCACCACCATCCACCGCCGGACCGGCCACCGGGAATTCCTCACCACCGCGCGGAAACTCGCCGACTTCGCCCTCGGCGCGCTCACCCCGGACAACGTCCCCGTGTGGGACTACCTCGCGCCACAAGCACCCCACGACATCAAGGACGCCTCCGCGGGCGCGGTCATGGCATGCGGTCTGCTCGACCTGTCCAAGGCCACCGGCGAACCGCGTTACCGCGAGGCGGCGCTGCGGCTGCTCACCGCGCTCGCGCAGACCTGCCTGACCACGAAGTCGACGCGGGCCGAGGCGATCGTGGCGCGCTGCACCCGCAACCGCCCGAGCGAGGACGGCGTCGAGATCTCGCTCCCGTACGCCGACTACTACCTGCTCGAAGGCATCCTGCGGGTCCTGCGCCCCGACGACGTCGACCGGGCCATCGACCTGTCCACGGTCTGACGCCCACCTCGCGCCGCGCCGCCCGGCCGGGCGGCGCGGCGTATCAGCCTTCCCCCGCGGGTCCGTCGGAGGGAGCGCCGGTCGGGACGTCCGCGCTCCGGGTGAGGTGCCGGACCAGTACCTCGGCCGCGGTGTCGGCGTCGCGGGCCACCGCCGCCTCCTCCAGGCGGCGGTGTTCGTCGATGCCGTCCCGGTCCGGGTTGCGATGCGCCGACCAGCGGCGGGCCAGTTCGCTCGCGGTCCCACGGTCCGGCGGGCCTCGGCGATCTCCTGCCAGCGGCGGTCGGAGAAGGCCGGGACGGCGAAGCCGCGGTTGGGCAGCCGGTCGGCGAGGCCCTCGCCGACCACCCGTACGAGCGCCTCGCGCTCAACGGCCAGGCTCACGCCCTGCTCCTTGGCGAGGTCCTGCGGTTTGAGGGCGTCACCGGGGGCGTAGTCCCCCGCCTCCCCGAGGCGGCATCCTTCACCGTCACCAGCACCACCGTCACCGACGGCGCCGCCTGGTCGCCCGAGCAGCCCTCCGGCATATCCGGCGTCCCCGGCGGGAAGGACGACTCGCTACACCGGCTCGGGCCTGCCCGAGGGCGCCTTCCAGCTGCCCAACAACGCCCGCGCGGCCCGCTACATCGGCGCCGCCCCGCCGGCCGGGCACGGCCCACACCGCTACTTCGTGGTGGTGCACGCCCTCGACGTCGAGTCCATCGGCGTCCCGGCCGACGCCACCCCGGCCGTCCTCGGCTTCACCATGAGCGGCCACATCCTCGGCCGCGCCGTCCTGACCGCCACCGCCGAAACCCCCGCCTGACGGATGGCGGCCAGGGTGGCAGGCTTACGCCAGCGCCCATCCTCAGATCGGCCCCGGCGGTGATGCGCGGCGGTTCGGAGTGCGCGCCACGCGGGCGGGCACTCTCCTCGTCCTGCCGCTGGTCGCCGTCCTGGTCCTGCCCGGTGGCACCGGGCCCGCGGGCGGGCACGAGCGCACCGGGTGGGCGGCGGTGATGGCGCTGGTCGCGGTCGTCTGGGGGTCGCTGCTGACATGGGCGGCGCGGCGCGCCCGGCTCATCCGCAGGCCACCGGCGGTCGAAGTGACCGCGGCAGCGGCCGGGCCACGGCGTGGCGGGATACCGGCAAGCACCCGGATGGCGTGGCAGATGGCGGCCGCGCTGGCCGCGGCGTTCGCCGTGGGGCGGATGGTGTGGCCGGACCACTGGGCCTGGGTGGTCCTCACCGCGTTCCTGGTCGGCAGCGGTGCGCGAAGCCGGGCGGATGTGCTGGTGAAGGGGGTGTGGCGGACGGTCGGCGCCGCGGTCGGCACGGTGGTGGCGGGCGCCCTCGCCGGATCGTTCGGACCCCGCTCGGACGCCGTGGTGGTGCTGATCTTCGCGGTGCTGGCGGTGGCCACCTGGCTGCGGGAGCTGAGCCACGCGTACTGGGCGGGCTGTGTCACGGCCGTCCTGTCGCTGCTCTACGACTGGTTCGGGCAGAGCCCGGGAGGCTTGCTGCACACCCGGCTGGCGGGGATCGCGGTCGGCGCGGTCATCGGTATCGCGGCGTTGTGGCTGGTGCTGCCGATCCGCACCTCCGCGGCGGTGCGGGCCCGCACCGCGGCCGCGCTGGCCGCCCTGACCGAACTGCTGGAAGCCGACTGGCGCGATGGCCGGGCCGTACACCTGGCCCGGGCCCGCTTCAGCCACCGCGTCGGGCAACTGGGCGCGACCACCGCACCGCTGCGGATCCTGGCCGCGCCGCCCCTCCCCCGCGCGCTGTCCGTGCGGCGCCGGCGGAGCGTCGACGCGCTGCGTGCCGAGGCGGCCTTGCGGCGCTGCGTCGAACCGGCCGACGACCTCGCCACCGCCGCCACCTCCGCCACCTCCGCCACCTCCGCGTCCGCCACGTCCGCCACCTCCGCGTCCGCCACATCCGCCACCTCCGCGTCCGCCACCTCCGCGTCCGCCACGTCCGCCACCTCCGCGCCGGACGTGCTCGCCGACGACCCGGGCCTGCGCGGGCGGCGCGGCGAGGTGGCGGCGCACACACTCGCCGTACGCCGCGCCATCGGCCGCCGCCCGGCACCGCCCGGCGCCCCAGCCGCGGCTCCAACCGGCGAAGACCCGCCCCACCGGACCTCAGGCGACCGCGGCCTGGGAGGCTCTTGCCGCGATCGACGCCCAACTCGACGTGCTCACCGCGGTGTTCGGCCGACCGCCCATCCCACCCGCGTCGCATCCGGCCGCGGCCACCGCCCGCCCATGACGCATACGGCCGACCAGCCGTGGAGCGAACGCCACGGCAACGCAACACTGAACGTAAAGATCCGCCGTCCGATGTGGTCCGGACCATTGACACTAGTGGTCTAGTCCTGTTGTCTCATGGGCGCGCGACCTCCCCCATGCCTCCCGTCCCCCCATCCCCCTCAGGTCAATCTCAGCTCCGCCTTCCCCCCCACACACCAAGGAGCGGCCCCCATGAGCCTCCGTTTCCCCTTGAGCAAGAGGGTCCTGACCGGCGTGTGCGCCTCCGTCGCCGCGGCCGGGCTGCTCGCCACGGTCTCGACGACGACCGCCGACGCGGGTACCACCTCCGACGCGGGTGCCACTTCCGCCACCACGAAGGCGGCACTCCCCGAGCACGCGCTCGTGGGCTATCTGCACTCGAGCTTCGCCAACGGCTCCGGATACACCCGGATGGCCGATGTCCCCGACAGCTGGGACATCATCGACCTGGCCTTCGGCGAGCCCACCTCCACCACCTCCGGCGACATCCGCTTCAGCCTCTGCCCCCAGAGCGAATGCCCGAACGTCGAGTCGGAGGACGAGTTCAAGGCCGCCATCAAGGCCAAACAGGCCGCGGGCAAGAAGGTGCTCATATCCATCGGCGGGCAGAACGGCCAGGTGCAGCTCACCACCACCGCCGCCCGTGACAAGTTCGTCGAGTCGGTCGGGGCGATCATCGACAAGTACGGACTGGACGGCCTCGACATCGACTTCGAGGGCCACTCGCTGTCGCTGGACGACGGCGACACCGACTTCAAGAACCCGAAGACCCCCTCGATCGTCAATCTCATCGCGGCCGTGAAGTCGCTCAAGGCGAAGTACGGATCCGACTTCGTCCTCACCATGGCTCCGGAAACCTTCTTCGTCCAGCTGGGCTACCAGTTCTACGGCTCGGGCCCCTCCGGCGGTCAGGACCCCCGCGCCGGGGCGTATCTGCCGGTCATCCACGCGCTGCGGGACGATCTCACCCTGCTGCACGTCCAGGACTACAACTCCGGACCGATCATGGGGCTGGACAACCAGTTCCACAACATGGGCAACGCCGACTTCCACATCGCGATGACCGACATGCTGCTCACCGGCTTCCCCGTCGCGGGCGACACCGACAACGTCTTCCCCCCGCTGGACCCCTCCCAGGTGGCGATCGGCCTGCCCGCGAGCCCCAACGCGGGCAACGGCCACACCACGCCCGGTGATGTGACCAAGGCCCTCAACTGCCTGACGAAGAAGAGCGACTGCGGTGGCTATGAGCCCCACGGCAGCCGGCCCGCCCTCCGCGGGCTGATGGCCTGGTCGATCAACTGGGACGGCTTCAACGGCGGCGAGTTCTCGAAGAACTTCGAAAGCTACTACGGCCGTTGAGCGATCGCCCCGGGTCATGGGCGCCGGTGGCGCCCATGACCCGGGGCTTGCCTTGGTGTGCGCTTCAACTCCTACCGTTCACCGGCATGGAGACCATGGCGCACAACAGAACGCTGGGCCGCAGCGGCATCGACGTGAGTCCCCTCGGCTTCGGCTGCTGGGCCATCGGCGGTGAGTGGCAGTCCACCGACGGGCAGCCCCTGGGCTGGGGCAAGGTCGACGACGACGAGTCGGTGCACGCGATCCGGCGCGCACTCGACCTCGGCGTCACCTTCTTCGACACCGCCGACGCGTACGGCACCGGCCACAGCGAACGCGTGCTCGGCCGTGCCCTCGGCAAGCACCGCGGCGATGTCGTCGTCGCCACGAAATGGGGCAATGTCTTCGACGAGCGGACCCGGATCCGCGAGGGCCAGGACGACTCCCCGGAGCATGTACGCCGCGCCCTGACCGCCTCGCTGCAACGCCTGAACACGGACCATATCGACCTGTACCAGCTCCACATCTCCGACGCCGACCCCGAGCGGGCCGTGCAACTCCGCGATGTCTGCGAGGAGTTGGTACGCGAGGGGCTCATCCGCGCCTACGCGTGGAGCACCGACGACCCCGACCGGGCCGCCGTCTTCGCCGAGGGGCCGCACTGCGCGGCCGTCCAGCACCGGCTGAACATCCTCCAGGACGCGCCCGAACTCCTCGCGCTCTGCGCGGAGTCGGACCTCGCCAGCATCAACCGCAGCCCCCTCGCCATGGGGCTGCTCGCCGGTAAGCACACCGCCGGGCGCGCCCTGGACGACGGGGACATCCGCAACGCGCCGCCCGCCTGGCTGCCGGGGTTCATCGCGAACGCGGGCGCGGACCCGGTCTGGCTCCGCCGGGTCGATGCCCTGCGGTCCCTCCTCACCAGCGACGGCCGTACCCTCGTGCAAGGCGCCCTCGCCTGGATCTGGGCCCGCAGCCCGCGGACGATCCCGATCCCCGGCTTCCGTACGGTCGCCCAGGCCGAGGAGAACGCGGGCGCGATCGCGAAGGGGCCGCTCACGGCCGGGCAGATGGCCGATATCGACCGTATCCTGGGGCGGTGAACGAAGGCGGCACGCTCAGCGTGTGCCGACCCAGCGCTGAATCGCGGCGTCGAGCTCCTTGAGAGCGCCGTCGTCGGAGGTGGCGGTGCCGGACGTGGCGATGTCGGAGGTGGCGGTGCCGGACGTGGCGATGTCGGACGTGGCGGTGCCGGACGTGGCGATGTCGGACGTGGCGGTGTCGCGCGAGTCGGCCCAGACGATGACGCCGTCGGGTCGTACGAGCAGGCTGGGTGGCGACGTGGCGGAGGCGGGGTCCGCCACGTACGCGATCCGGTGCTCCATCGGGCGTACGGCCTCGGCGAAGCGCCCGTCGGGCGAACGGTCGACGAGGACGAAACGGCCGTCGTGGGCGTGGTCGGCGAGCCGGTCGCCGGAGGCCAGTGCGACATCCCCGGCGATCGAGCCGACCGGCTCCGCCGCCCCCGCGGCCACGTCATAGCGCTGTGTGATCCCCGACGTCAGCGCGACCACGCGGTTCATCACGCCCGGCGCGGTGAACAGTTCGCCGCCGACGACCTCGCGCAGCCGCGCGGTGTGTTCGTCGCCGCGCATCAGGGCGACCTGCGCCCGCGTCCAGTCGAGCACCCACGCCGCGATCGGATGGCGTTCGCTCTCGTAGCTGTCGAGCAGTCCGGCCGGAGCGTGCCCCCGCACGGTCGCGGCGAGCTTCCAACCGAGGTTGACCGCGTCGCCGAGGCCGAGGTTCAGCCCCTGGCCGCTGAACGGCGCGTGCACATGCGCGGCATCGCCCGCGAGCAGCACCCGGCCGCGCCGGTAGGACCGGGCCTGCCGGGCGTTGTCGGACCAGCTGGTCGCACGGCCGCGCAGGCCCTTGAGCGTCACATCGACGCCGGTGACATCGCGTATGACCGCCTGGAGTTCGTCGAGCGTGACGGGGGCGTCGCGGTCCTGCGGCCGCGGGCCGAAGCGAGCGACGAGAATGCGCCCGGGGATCGGGCCGTAGGCGTAGATGCCGCGGGGCGTCCAGGTCCAGCCGCGGCTCAGCTCGCCGGGGTCGTCGAAGTCGGCCACCGCCTGGTACCCCACCAGCTGCGGATCGGTTCCGGTGAAGCCGATGCCCAGCTGCCCGCGGATCGCGCTGCGGCCGCCGTCGGCCGCGACGACCCACCCGGCCGTCAGCTCGCCCGCGCTGGTCTCCACCACGACATCGGCGTCGTCGGCGAGGTCCGCTTCCGCGTGTCGCGTGCCACGCACCTCAGGCACACCCGGACCACGCACACCCGCACCACGCACACCGTGCACCTCGACACCTCGGCGCACCTCCACACCGAGCCGGGCGCAGTGCTCCCCGAGCAGCAACTCGAGATCGTACTGGGGCACAAGGACGCCGCCCGAGACCGCGGTGTGTGCGGCCAGCGCCGGATCGCCCTGATCGACCAGCTCAGCGCGGAACAGCATGCCCGCGAAATGCCCGGCGACCGGGAAGCGGCGCGCGCCCCGCGCATCCCGGTCCAGCTGGTCGACGAGGGCGTTCCTCCGGCCGTGGCCGGCGAAGGCACCGACGGCCGCCAGCAGCCGCCGCTGTACGTCCTCCGCGGCCGGCAACAGCCCGCGCCGGTCGAGGATTTCCGCACTGGCGACATTGATCGACCCGGCCTTGATCGTCGGATCGGGCTCCCGGAGCCGCTCCAGGACCATCACCCGTACGCCCTGGAGTGCCAGTTCACCGGCGAGGAAGAGACCCGTGGGCCCGGCTCCGACGACGATCACATCGCTGCGCCGCATGACACGCTCCTTCTATCTTTACTCGGTAAGCTTACTCGGTAAAGATAACGGGAAGGGCTAGCGTTGTCACATGCCGAATCGAGGGGACCGTGGCGGAGCGCAGACCCGGGCTCGCATCGCCTCCGTCGCAACCCAGCTGTTTCTGGAGCGCGGGTTCGACGATGTGACCATCAACGAGGTCGCCGCGGCCGCCGGAGTGTCGAAGGTGACGGTCTTCGCACACTTCGACCGCAAGGAGGACCTCCTGTTCGACCGCTTCCCGGAGGCCCTCGACACCGTGCGGACCGTGCTCCGCGAACGCGCGGATGACCTGGACCCCGTCGAAGCCATGCGCCGAGCCGCCCTCGCACTGGCCACGGAACGCCATGTGCTGTCCGGGCTCGGGGAGGGTGTCGAGCCGTTCCTGCGCACCGTGATGGCGTCCCCCGCGCTGATCGCACGGCTTCGCCTCTTCGCGTCCGAGATGGAGGAGACACTCGCGGCGGAACTCGACGCCGACACTCGTTTCTCCGGCGACAGCACGCTGACCGCGGCCCTGCTCGTCGCCGCGTACCGCACGGTCGCCGTCGAGACGGTGAAGCGACGACTCGCCGGAGAGAACCTCGACGAGGTCGGTGCCGCGCATCGACGTCGTCTGACGCTCGCCTTCGACGCGCTGGCGGGCGGATTGAACAGGGCGTCGCAGGCTGGGAGTTGAATGTCGGACATGGATGCTGAGGGCACACAGGACGCACACGACACGCCGGGCGCAGAGGACACGCCGGACGCCGAGGACACACAGGGCGCGGACGCACCCGACACGCCGGACGCGCAGGACACCGCCAAGAGGCTGCGGGCCATCATCGACGAGCTGTCGGACCGCTTCTACGAGCGCGCCGACGTGGTGCGGACGCTGGTGGTGACGCTGCTGGCCGGGCAGCACTCCTTGGTACTCGGGCCGCCCGGGACGGCGAAGTCCGAGCTGGCCCGGGAGCTCACGGGCAGGGTCGAGGGCGCGGCCTACTGGGAGATCCTGCTGTCGAAGTTCACCGCGCCCACGCGGATGTTCGGCCCCATCGACGTGGCCGCGCTGGCCCGGGGCGAGTACCGCCAGGTCTACGACGGCCGCGCCACGACCGCGCACATCGCCTTCATCGACGAGATCTTCAAGTGCTCCACGGCGGCGCTCAACGAGACGCTGGGCTACCTCAACGAGCGGATCTACCACCCCGAGAACGGCGGCCCCCCGATCCGCTGCCCGCTGATCGGGGCCATCACGGCGAGCAACGAACTGCCCGGCGGAGAGGACTCGGCCGCGATCTACGACCGGCTGCTGGTGCGGATCGAGGTCGGCTATCTGGAAGACCCCTCGAACTTCGCCGCGCTGGTCCGCTCCGCCGTCAGCCGCCCGGCGGCACCGCCACGGACCACGGTCGAGCTGACCGCGTTGCGGCACGCCGTGGCCGGGGCCGTCCCGGCCGTGGACGTCCCCGACGCGATCGTGGACGCGGTGTGCACGCTGCGGGCCGCCCTGCGCCGCAAGGAGCTCATCGCCTCCGACCGCCGCTGGCGGCAGGCGGTGGGCCTGCTCCAGGCGTCCGCGTACCTCGACGGCCGCCCGGCGGTCGCCGAGACCGACCTGTCGGTGCTGACGCATGTGCTGTGGGACTCCCCCGCAGAACGCCCGACCGTCGAGCGCGAGGTGCTGCACCTGGTCAACCCCGACGCCAAGGAGGCGCTCGACCTGGCCGACGCCCTCGATGAGCTGGAGGCCCAACTCGACGCCATGGCCGGGCAGTCCCGCGAGGCGCTGAGCGAGTGGGTCATCAGACAGGCCCACAACAAGCTCGCCATGGCGGGGAAGCGGCTGGAGAGGCTGCGCCAGGACGCGGCGCGCGCCGGTCGCTCCACCGCCGCCATCGACCGGGTCACCGGCCGCCAGCGCGCCGTACGCGCCCGTGTGCTCACCGAGGCCCTCGGCGTGGACGCGAGCATGGTGCAGGCCCAGCTGTGAGCAGGCGCGACGCGCCCGCGCCCGACGATCCGGCGAGCCGGGCCGGAACGTGGCCGGGCCGGTCCGCCACCGCTCCCGTACGGCACACCGCGGCCGTGGTCGCGGACCGGTTCGACCGCATCACCTGGCGCGACACCTATGAGCAGTCGGCCGGGCTGCGCGAGGTGGCCGAGGAGCTCAACGGGCGCCACGACCACGCCACCGACCTCCTCACCGATGTGTTCCTGGCCGCCTACAAGGTCGGGCCGCGGTTGCGCGAGCGCGCCGAGATGGCCCCCTCCCGGCTGGTGAACCACCAGGTCGTCTCGGCACTGGTGGAGTCACCGGAGTTCGCCGAGCTGCGCCGGGAGACGGCCGGCGACCCGTACGCCGCCGCCATGGCCGTGCTCGCCCAGGCCGCCGCGGTGCGCGGGATGCTGGAGCGCTCCCGGGCGGCCCAGGAGCGGGCCGAGCGGGCGAGCAGGGCCCAGCAGGACGCCGACGGCGCGGCGGCCGCCGCGGACGAGGCGCTCCAGCGGGCGGCGGACGAGACCGACGGAGACGGCACCGTGCCGGCCCCGGCCACCGACGCCGTACGCCAGGCGATCGACGCCGCCGAGGCCGCCGAAGCCGCCGCGCGGCGAGCCGCCCAACACGCCACGCGGGCCCTCGCGGCGGCGGCCCCCGGCATCCGCGCCGCCGCGCGGAACGCGGCGAGCGAGGCCGCCGAGGCCGTACGGGAGGAGGCCGCGCTGATGCGGGCATGGGGCGTGGCCCCCGGCGAGCTCGAGCGGATGCCGTTCGACGAGCGCGCCCGGCTCGCCGAGCGGCTGCGCACCGGCCGCCTCGCCCGGTGGGCCAAGCTGATCGGCCGCTTCCGGCAGATGGCCGCCGGCGAGCGCGCCCGCAAGGTGGAGAACGCCACGGGTGAGCTGGTCGGCGTCACGCTCGGGGACGACCTGTCCCGTGTCATCCCCTCCGAGCTGGCGGGCCTCGGCCTGCCCGAGCTGCGCGCGGTGTTCGCCGCGCGCTACGCCGCCGGGGAGCTGATGCTCTACGACGCCCAGGGCGAGCAGACCACCGGCCAGGGCGCCATCGTCGCGTGCGTCGACACCTCGCACTCCATGTACGCGGCGGGGCCCGGCGGCGTCACCCGGGAGGCGTGGTCCAAGGCATGCGCCCTGGCCCTGCTGGACCAGGCCCGCCACGCGGGGCGCGACTTCGTCGGCATCCTGTTCTCCGCCGCCGACAAGCTCCGGGTCTTCCGCTTCCCCGCCGACGCGCCGCGGCCCGCCGGTATCGACCCGATCCTCGACTTCGCGGAGACCTTCCTCGGCGGCGGCACCAGCTACCAGGCGCCGCTGACGGCGGCCGCCGGACTGCTGGCGGAGGAGTTCGACGCCGCCGCCCGCACACGTGGCGACATCGTGATGATCACCGACGACGAATGCGGTGTCACCGAGGAGTGGATGCGCGGCTGGAAGGACGCCAAACACCGGTTGGGGTTCCGGGTCTTCGGCGTGGTCATCGGCGCCCCGCGCGCCACCGAGACCGGCTCGGTCCTGGAGGCCCTGTGCGACAACCTCCGCTCCATCGAGGACCTCACCGACGTCCACGCGGCCGCCGACCTCTTCCGCGTGATCTGACCGCACCACCACCGGCGGAACCCATCCGCTGAGAACCGTGCGTCAGCCGTCCGCCACCGGGTGGCCGGCCGATCGCGCCGCCCATGAAGCGAGGATGCGCAGCCGGTCGTGGCTGGGGGTGCCGGGCTCGGCGGTCAGGGTGATCAGCTGCTGGTCGGGGTCGTCGGCGCAGGTGAGGAAGGACCAGTCGAGGGTGAGTTCACCGACGACCGGATGGTGGAGGACCTTCGTGCCGGTGCCCTGGACGGCGACGCGATGGGCGCCCCACCACCGCCGGAAGTCGGGGTCCTGAAGCGACAGCTCGCCCACCAGTTTGGCCAGCCGTGGATCGTTCGGGTCCCGGGCGGCCGCCATGCGCAGCTGCGCCAGGCTGGTCTGGGCCACCCAGTCCCAGTCCGGGTACAGCGCCCTGATGGCCGGTTCGCGGAAGACCAGCCGTACGAAGTTGCGTTGTTCCACCGGGATGCGCGCGAAGTCGGTGAACAGCGCGGCGGCCATGGGGTTCCAGGCGAGGATGTCCGTGCGCCGGCCCAGGACGACGGCCGGCGTGGTGGCGAGGTCGTCCAGCAGCCGCCGAAGCTGCGGGTGAACCTTCTGTGCGGTGCGCCGACGGGGCCGGGCGGCGTCCCGGCCGGACAGTTCGAACAGGTAGGCACGCTCACCGTCGTCGAGCCGGAGAACGCGCGCAAGGGTGTCCAGCACCGGTTCGGAAGCCTGGCGGCGGCCCTGCTCCAGACGCGTGTAGTAGTCGGGGCTGATCGACGCCAGCAAGGCCACCTCCTCCCGGCGCAGACCCCTGACCCTGCGCCTGCCCGCCGAATCGGGCAGCCCGACCTGGGCCGGGCTCAGCTCCCTGCGCCGCGCCTTGAGGAAGGCGCCCAGTTCGCTGTGGTGCGGGTCGCTGCTGCTCATAGCCACAAGTCTGACAAACAACGAGGCCCGTGACAGGGGGCCTGGCGTGTCCCAGGACAGCGCTGTCCGGGGACAGAAGACGCCCCTTACCCACCTCCGTACCGCGTGCGAGCGTCGGCGAGGTGGCCGTCGGACGGCCCGCCCCACTCACCCCGCCCAAGGAGCCACGGAACCATGAAGGCCAACGTCACCTTCCCCAGCAGCCAGCTCGCCATCGCCGGGATTCTCTTCACCCCCGACGACCACACCGGCGGCCGGTTGCCGGCCGTTGTCATCTCCCACCCGGGAGGCGGTGTGAAGGAACAGAGCCCGAGCGTCTACGCCGGACGCCTGGCCGACGCCGGGTTCGCCGCGCTCGTCTTCGACGCCGCCTACCAGGGCGAGAGCGAGGGCGAGCCGCGAGGTCTGGAGAACCCCTTCCAGCGGGCCGAGGACATCAAGTCCGCCGTGACCTATCTGACCACCCGTGCCGACATCGACCCGGACCGTATCGGCGCTCTGGGCATCTGCGCGTCCGGCGGTTACGTCCCCTACGCCGCGCAGACCGACCACCGCATCAAGAGCGTCGCCACGGTCAGCGCCGTGGACCTCGGGTCGGTGTTCCGCGAGGGGCTGGGCCGCGCCCAGGACCCGGCGGTCCTCCAGGCCCTGCTCGACCAGGCCGGCGCACTGCGCACCGCGGAGGCACACGGCGCGGCCCCTCGGCTGGAGGCATGGATCCCCGACAACGCCGAGGAGCTGCTGGAGACCGCCACCCGGCAGTTCCGGGAGACGTACGAGTTCTACCGCACCCCGCGCGGCCACCACCCGCGCGCGAACCAGGGATGGGTGCTGCGCTCCATCGACCTGATCGCCCAGTACGACTCGTACGCGATGATCCGGCTCATCTCGCCCCGCCCCCTGCTGATGATCGCCGGTTCGGAGGCGGAGACCGCCTACTTCAGCAGGGAAGCGATCGAGAGGGCGGCCGAGCCCAAACGACTGGTCATCATCGACGGCGCCAGCCACATCGACCTGTACGACAGGGACGAATACGTCACCCCCGCCGTGGCCGAACTCACCGCGTTCTTCGGCACGCACCTGGCCGGCTGACCACCCCACCAGGTGCCCGCCGGCCACCCGACCGGCGGGCACCGCCGATTTAACCGGTGGCGTCCCCGTGGATGAGCCCCATAGCTTGTGCGCTCGTGACTGGTGATCCGGAGAAGCGCACGAACCGACGCGACCTCGGGCGGGTGTTCAACGAGGTGGCCGAGGTCTACGACCGGGTCCGGCCGGGGTACCCCGACCAGCTGTTCGCGGACCTCGTCGACATCACCGGCATGGACGAGAGGTCGTCGGTACTGGAGGTGGGCTGCGGTACCGGGCAGGCGACGCGCTCGCTGGCGGCGCTCGGATGCTCGGTGACCGCCATCGAGCCGGGCCGGGACATGGCCGCGCTCGCGCGCCGGCGGCTCGCCGCCTTCCCCGGCGTCGAAGTCGAGACATCGACATTCGAGGAGTGGGACGACCGCGGCGCCCGCTTCGACACCCTCGTGGCCGCGTCCTCCTGGCACTGGGTCGACCCGTCGATCGGCTGGCGCCGAGCGCACGACGTACTCCGCCCCGGCGGCCGGCTGGCGCTGCTCGGCCACGTCGTCGTCCGCCGGCCTGGAGAGCCTGAGGTGTACGCCGAGACCGCCGATCTCCACGAGCGGTTCTGCCCCGGGAACCCCGACTGGGGCCATCCGCCGCTCGAGGACGACGTACGCGGCACCGACGAGGGCTGGGGGCCGGTCGACGACCCCGGCGACCTGTTCGGCCCGACGACCGTGCGCTGGTACCCGACCGTTCAGTGGTTCACCGGGGAAGGCTTCGCCGATCACCTCCGCTCGACGTCGCTCTACCGGAGACTCGACCGCGACGTCCGCGAGCCCCTGCTCGACGCCATCGCCGAGCGCATCCTCACCCGCATGGGCGACCGGGCGCCACGCCGCTGTCTGAGCGTGCTCCGGATCGGACAGCGCACCGCCGCCCGGCCCGCGCTCGATCAACCCTCGTAGCTCCGGATGGCGGCGACCTTCTCCGCCGACGGGGAGGTCTCGTCGAAGCTCTGCGCGAGCCAGTCGTCGGTGAGCGCGCGGGCGAGCTCCAGGCCGATGACGCGCTGGCCGAAGCAGAGCACCTGGGCGTTGTTGCTGAGGACCGAGCGGCGCACGGAGTAGGTGTCGTGGGCGGTGACCGCGCGGATGCCGGGGACCTTGTTGGCGCTGATGGCCACGCCGAGGCCGGTGCCGCACACCAACAGGGCGCGGTCGGCGGCGCCTTCGGCCACGCGGCGGGCCGCTTCCACCGCGACGTGCGGATAGGCGGTGTGCTCGTCGCTGCCCACGCCGACGTCGATGACCTCGGCGACCCGGGGGTCGGCCTGTAGATCCCGCTTGAGGGCTTCCTTGTAGTCGTAACCGGCGTCGTCGCAGCCGACGACGATCCGGAAGGCATGCGCGGTGGTCATACGGATTCGCTTCCTGTCGTCGCGCGGAGTGTGGTCACCGCGGTCAGCACCGCGGCGAGTGAGGTGGCTCCGGGGTCGGGGGTGCCGACGCTGCGGTCGGCGAGGGGGCGGGCGCGGCCCAGGCGGGGGCGCAGCCCGGCGGTGTTCTCGGCGGCCGTACGGGCTTCGGCCACGGCGGACGCGTACGCCTCGGAGACCGGGGCTCCGGTCCGCAGCCCCGTCGCGAAGGCGGTGGCGAACGGCGCGAGGGCGTCGACCAGGGTCTTGTCGCCCACTTCGGCCCCGCCGAGCGAGGTGACCGCAGTGAGCGCGTCCGCGGCGGCGGATGCCAGCTCCTCGCGCTCCGGCGCCCGGTCGGCGGGCAGCGCCGCGCCGATGGCGCGCAGGCCCACGCCCCACAGCGCCCCCGAGGTGCCCCCGGCCTCCGCCGCCCAGGCGTCCCCCGCGGCGGCCAGCACCGCCGCCGGGGCGAGCCGGTCGGTGTGCGCCTTCTCGGCGGCCGCCAGGGCCGCGTCGACGCCCTTGGACATGCCACGGCCGTGGTCGCCGTCGCCCGCCACCGCGTCCAGCCGGCCCAGGTCCTCCGCGTCCCGGTGCAGTACGTCGCGGGCGGCGCGCAGTGCGTGGACGGCCAGTTCGGCGACCTCGACCGCCGCGCCGGACGCCGTGGCGGCGGACCGCTCCGGGCGGCGCGGGGCCGCGGCGGGCCGCACGGCGGCGTCGTCCAGCGGGGGTTCCGGCGGTGCCGTACGGCAGAAGGCCGGGGTGTCGGCCGGGGCGAGCCACAGCCGCTCCAGCTCCTCGTCCAGCCAGCTCAGGGTCAGCGAGCAGCCGGCCATGTCGAGACTGGTGACGAGTTCGCCGACCTCGGGGCGTACGGGCGTGAGCCCCGCCTCGTCCAGTTGGCGGGCCACCGCGCCCCACAGCACGTACAGCTCCTCGTACTTCGTGGCGCCGAGCCCGTTCAGGACGACCGCGACCCGCCCGCCGTCGCCCACCCCGGCGGGCCGGTCCGCGAGCAGCCCCGTCACCAGGGCGCGGGCCAGGTCCTCCGCGGTGCCCAGGGTGTCCTCGCTGACCCCCGGTTCGCCGTGGATGCCGAGGCCGAGGCCCAACCGGCCCTCGGGAACGGTGAACAGGGGCGCTTCGGCACCCGGCAGGGTGCAGCCGTCGAAGGCCACGCCGAGCGTGCGGGTACGGGCGTTGGTGTGCTCGGCGACGCGGACGACCTCCTCCAGCGAGGCGCCTTCCTCGGCCGCCGCGGACGCGGTCTTGAAGACGACGAAGCCACCCGCGATGCCACGCCGTCGCGCCGTCTGGTCGGCGGGGGCGGAGGCGATGTCATCGGTGACGGCGAAGCAGCGGGCGGGAATCCCGTCGCCCTCCAACTGCCGTGCCGCCAGCCGGAAGTTCATCACGTCCCCCGCGTAGTTGCCGAAGAGGAAGAGGACACCGCCGCCCGCCTCCGCCGCCTCGGCGACCGAGCGGGCGCGGGCGGCCGACGGAGAGGTGAAGACATCGCCGATGACCGAGCCGTCGGCGAATCCGGGGCCGACGACACCGCAGAAGGCGGGGTAGTGGCCGGAGCCGCCACCGGTGAGCACGGCCACCTTGCCCGCGCGGGCGGGGCGGGTGCGCACCACACCGCCGGGCACGGCCCGTACATGCCCGGGATGGGCGGCGGCGAAGCCCGTGATCATGTCGTCGGTGAACCGGGCGGGGTCGTTGAAGAGCCTGGTCATCGTGTGCTCCAGCCTTCGCGTGCGGTGTCGAGGGTCTGGCGGTAGGCGGCGTAGCCCTCGGCGTAGTGGTCGATCAGCCCGCGCTCGGCGGTGACGGTACGGAGGCGGGCGCGCCAGGCGCCGGGGTCGACCGGGGTGCCCAGGGAGCGCCAGGCGACATGGGCCGCGCCGCGGATGCCCACGGCGTCGTCGCAGACCTCCAGGTCGCCGCCGAGGACACCGGCGAAGATGCGCGCCCACTCCCCGGAGCGCGCGCCACCGCCGCAGGCGGTGACGGTGCGGGTGACGCCGAGGGTTTCCATGCAGTGCCGGGCCGAGTAGGCGACGGCCTCGCACAGCGCCCGTATCAGGTCGGCGCGGCCGGCCAGCGGGGAGAGGCCGTCGAACCGGCCGCGGGCCCGCGGGTCGACGAAGGGCGCGCGCTCGCCGCTGGTGGACAGGAACGGCAGCGCGGTGACGCCCGCGGCGCCGGGCGGGGACTGGACGAGCAGCGCGTCCAGCGCCTCGATCTTCACATCGAGCAGCTTCAGCAGCCAGTCCAGGCCCGCGGTGCCGATCATGGCGGGCATGACCCGCAGGAACCGGCCCTCGTACGGGGTGGCCAGCACCATCCCGGCCGGGTCCTCGGCGAGCGCCGGGCGCGGCTCGGTGTCCAGGACCTGGGCGGCGAGGGTGGTGCCGATGATGAGGTTGCCCTCGCCCGGTTCGGCGACCCCCGAGCCGAAGGCGCAGGCGGGGATGTCGAACGGGCCGGCGGAGACCGGCAGCCCCGCGGGCAGGCCCAGCCGCCGGGCGGCGTCGGGCAGCAGCCGGTGCAGGGTGCCGGGCGGCGCCGGGTCCGGCAGCAGCCGGCGGTGTGCGGAGAGCCCGCACAGCTCGAGCGCGGTCTCGTCGTACGTACGGGTGGCCACGTCGAGGAACGGCTGCGAGGCGTCGGAGACGTCGACGGTCACCGCGCCGGTCAGCCGTTGTACGACGGCGTCCACGCAGTACCCGGCGACCTCGGCGGCCGCCAGCCGCTCCGGCTCGTGCGCGGCCAGATGCGCCAGCAGGGGCGCCGCGGAGCCGGGGAAGAGCCCGACGCCGGTGCGCCGGTGCAGGGCGTGCAGGGTGCCGTCGGCGGTCCACCGGTCGAGCCGGTCCGCGGCCCGGCCGTCCATCCAGGACAGCGCGCGGCCGACGGAGGCGCCCGAGGCGTCGCGCAGCCACAGGCCGTCGCCCTGACCGGTGAGGGCCAGGGCCTCGGCCGGTTCGTCGCCCAGCTGCGCGGCGTCGGCGAGCGCCGCCCGTACGACGGTCTCCACGGTGCCCACGACGTCGTCCAGGTCCTGCTCGACGCGGTGTCCGGGCAGGGTGTAGACGGTGCTGCGGGCCTCGTGCGCGGGGGTGTTACGGCCGTCGCGGGAGATCAGCTGGGCCTTGGTGACCGAGGTGCCGATGTCGACTCCGACGATCATGGCCGGCTCCCGGTCAGCACCTCCGGATTGGCCACGTGCCGCAGCGGTTCGCCGCGCAGGAAGCGGGCGGCTTCGCCTGCGGTGATCAGGGCGGCCCGGTCGGCGGTCTGCCGGGTGGCGCCCGCCAGGTGGGGGGTGGTGATGACGTTGGGGGCCTTGTGCAGCGGCCAGTCGGCCGGGGGCGGCTCGATGTCGTAGACGTCGAGGGCGAGCGCGCCGAGCCGGCCGGACTCCAGCAGGCCGGGCAGCGGGGCGTAGTCGAGCAGTTCACCGCGGGCCGAGTTGACGAGGACGGCGCCCTCGGGCAGCAGCGCGAGGTTGTCGGCGTTGAGCAGATGCCGGGTCTCGGGGGTGACCCGGGCGTGCAGGCTCACCACGGAGCTGCGCCGCAGCAGGTCCTCCAGGGCGGTGAGCTCGACACCGTCGGCGTGTGCCCGCGCCTGGTCCGCGTACGGATCGGAGACGAGGACGTGTGCGCCGAAGGCACGCAGCACCCGGGCCACGATCGAGCCGATGGCCCCGTACCCGACGAGGCCGACGGTGGCGCCGTCGAGCTCGAGACCCGCGTTCTCGTAGGCGTAGTAGTCACCGCGCCAGATGCCCTCCTTGAGGGCCGCGTCGGCCTGGGTGATGCGGCGCATGGCGGCGAGGATCAGGCCGACGGCGAACTCGGCGGCCGCGGCGGCGTTGCGGCCCGGTGTGAGGGTGACGGGGATCCCGGCGGCGGTGGCGGCGGCCAGGTCCACGTTGACCGGGCCGCCGCGGGCCACGCCGATGAACTTCAGCGCGGGTGCCTCGCGGATGACACGGGCGGTGAAGGGCGCCATCTGGGTGAGGGCGACACTCGCGTCGCCGAGCGCCTCCAGCACCTGCTCCTCGGTGCCGCTGGCCTCCTTGACCCCGCCGTTCCCCTGCCCGTCGGCCCCGACCGGCCCGAAGGGTTCGTTCGGCCAGCGGGTGCGCAGCGTGCGGAAGGTCAGCCCGGCGGAGGGCAGGCTCTCGCTCAGGGCGGCGGAGAACAGCTCGGGGGCGATGAAGTCGTCGCCGGATACCAGGACCGTGGTCATGTCGGTCACTCCCCTCGGGGGTCGAGCCTGCTGAGCAGGAAGTCACGTACGGCATGGTGGTCCGAAGAACGGTAAGCGGCGCCGGCCAGGGCGTCCTCGGCGGGTGGGTACTGCGGATTCGGGATGGCCACGACGGTCATCCCGGCGGCCGCGGCGGCGCGCAGCCCGTTGCTGGAGTCCTCCACCGCCAGACAGCGCTCCGGGGCCACGCCGAGGGCGCGCGCGGCGGCCAGATAGACGTCCGGGCTCGGCTTGCCGCGGTCCACCTCGGCGCTGGAGACGGTCGCCTTGAAGTGGTGGTCGACGCCGTGGTGGACGAGAACGGCGTCGATCACCCGGCGCGGCGCGGAGGAGGCAAGCGCCACGGGGGCGAGCTCGGCGGTGGCGGTGATCATCTCGCGGGCCCCGGGCAGCAGGCCGATGCGGCCGTCGGCCAGGGCCTGGACCATGCCGTCGACGACGGCCTGCTCGGTGGTGGTGGCGGCGTCACCCGCCCCGCAGAACCGGGTGAGGTAGGCGGCCCACTCGGGGGCGCTCATCCCCTGGACGTCGCGCGTCTGCTCCGGGCCCCAGGTGCGGCCGCGTTCGGCGGCGTAGGCGGCCCACAGCTCCTCCCACAGGTGCTCGCTCTCGACGAGCACGCCGTCCATGTCGAAGACCACTGCGTCGGCCATGCGTACCCCTGATCTCCCGGCTGATGAATGTCTGACTGGCGGGGCACGGGGATGTCCGTGCGCCCGGCGGCGTCCCCCGGGTGGTGGCACCCGGCGGGGTTCGTCACAGCGAAATTAACAGCCACAGCGTGAGTTGTCACTGGTTCTATGTGAGAAATAAACCCGGCAGGATGGAGGGCATGACTACTCCCCCGGCGTCGCGCGGTGCGCGGCAACAGCGGCAGCAGCTGATCGTCGACCACGTTCTGGCCCAGGGGGACGCCACGGTGTCCGAACTGGTCGAGCTGACCGGCGTCAGCCTGATGACGGTCCACCGGGACATCGCCGAGCTGGCGGACCGCGGCATCCTGCGCAAGTACCACGGTGGCGTCTCCGCACAGCCCTCGATGGTCTTCGAGTCCAGTTCGGACTTCCGGCTGCACTCGCACACCGACGAGAAGCGGGCGCTGGCCCGCGCCGCCCTGCGGTTCGTGACCCCGGGGATGTCGGTGATGCTGGACGACTCGACCTCGGCGCTGGCCCTGGCGCGGCTGTTGCCCGAGGTGGGACCGCTGACCGTGGTGACCAACTACCGCCTGATCACGGAGGAGCTGAGAAGCGCCGAGGGCATCCGGCTGATCTGCGTGGGCGGCGAGTACTCGCGCACCCATGACTCATGGATCGGCCTGCCGGCGATGGACATGATCAGCGGCATCTCCGTCGATCTGAGCGTGCTCTCCACCTCCGGGATCACCGCGGGCATGACCTTCCACCAGGAGCAGGAGATCGTCGGCATCAAGCGGGCGACCCGGCAGGCGGGCGCCACGAGCGTGCTGCTCATGGACCACAGCAAGGTGGGCCGTCGCGCCCTGCACCGGCTGGAGAGCGTGGACTCCTTCGACCACGTCCTGCTGACCGGCCCGGTGGACGAGGAGCTGCTCCGGGAGATGCGGGAGCTGACGGATGTGAGAGTCGTCGAGACCGAGTAGTTACCATCGAATCTCGTTATTCTTACCAGACCCCTTGATATTTCTCTCGGCTCGCTTGAGTATCTGCGGTCGTACTCCGTCATCCCCGCAGAGTGGAGGAAGCGATGCCTAAACCCTTGATCCTGGGCTATCTGGGCGTACTGCTGTTCATGATCGGCGACGGCGTCGAATCCGGCTTCATCGCTCCGTACATGGCCGATCACGGCGCGGCGACGGACGTACGGGCCGGGTACGTCATCACGGTCTACGGCATCGCCGTCATGCTGGCGTCGTGGTTCTCCGGCGCGCTCTGCCAGGTGTGGGGGCCGCGCCGGGTGATGTGGACGGGCCTGGCGATCTGGGCCGTCTTCGACGCCGCGTACCTGCTCTTCGCGCTGGGCACCGAGAACTACCCGATGATGCTGATCTTCTACGGCATCCGGGGCTTCGGCTATCCGCTCTTCGCGTTCGGCTTCCTCGTATGGATCACCAACACGGCGCCGAAGGCCCGGCTGGGCACCGCGGTGGGCTGGTTCTACTTCGCCTTCACGGGCGGTCTGCCCACCCTCGGCTCGCTGTGGTCCAGCCTGACGATCCCCTCGTTCGGCCGCCTCGGCACACTGTGGTCGGCACTCGTCCTGATCCTCATCGGCGGCGCCATCGCCCTGGTCGGCGCCCGCAGGAGGCCCGGTGGCGACCGGATGGCACCGCCGGAGGTCACCACCGGCGAGAGCCTGCTCAACTCCGTCTCCATCATCTGGACCCATCCGCGCGTGCTGGTGGGCTGCCTGGTCCGGATCATCAACACGGCCCCGGAGTTCGGGATGCTGGTGTACCTGCCGCGGATCTTCTCCGACGACGTCGGCTTCGGCGAGGACAAATGGCTCCAGCTGCTGGCGATCATCTACGGCACGAACATCTTCTTCAACCTGATCTTCGGCGTCCTCTCCGACCGCATCGGCTGGCGCACGACCATCGCCGGTTTCGGCGCGCTGGGCTGCGCGATCAGCGTCACGACGCTGTACTTCGTACCGACCTGGCTCGGCCCGGACTACTACTGGGTCGCGGTGCTCGCGGGCATGTTCTACGGCGCGACCCTCGCGGGATTCGTGCCCATCTCGGCCCTCATCCCGTCGATGGCGCCCGAGAACAAGGGCGGCTCCATGGCCCTGCTCAACCTGGGCGCGGGCGGCGCGGCCTTCGTCGGCCCGGCCATCGCCAGCCTCTTCCTCCCCGTCGTCGGCGCCGGCGGAGTCACGCTGATCTTCCTCGCCCTCTACCTGGTCGCACTCGTCCTGACCCTGATGCTGAAACTGCCGGAGGAACGCGACGGCGGGCCGTCTGCCCCGAGCGCGGCGGAGGACGGCCGACAGCCCCGAACCGACACGGCCCCGACCGCCTCCTCGCCCGCCACGTCCGCCTGAGCTTCGGGGTGCGGGGCCCCGCGCCGGCAGGCCGAACCATGAGATCGGCCTGCCGACGCGGGGCCTCCGCCAAGCTCCGGCGATGTCCGCGGTGCAGGCTTGGATAGGCTGCTCGCACGACTCGGCGAGGGGAGTTCAGGGTGGTGGCACAGCCGTTGAGCATCGCGGTGGCGCAGCCGAGGAGCGCCGCTCATGACGTGGCGGCGAACGCGGTGGCCCACGCGGAGGCCGTTCGGGCGGCGGCCGCGCGGGTGGTGGTCTTCCCCGAGATGTCGCTGACGGGATACGAACTGGACGCGACGCCGGTCGCCCCGGACGACGACCGGCTGGCCCCGATCGTCGCCGCGTGCGCCGAGACCGGGACACTCGCCCTGGTCGGCGCGCCGGTGGCGGGTCCGCGCATCGGCATCCTGGCGTTGGACGCAGAGGGCGCACGGGTGGTCTACGGCAAGGTCCACCTGCACCGCAGTGAGGCCATCCACTTCGTGCCCGGGGAGCCCGCCGTGATCGATGTGGACGAGTGGCGGCTGGGGCTCGCCGTCTGCCGCGACACCGGTCTCCCCGAGCACGCCGCGAAGACGGCGGCGCTGGGGATCGACGGCTATGTGGCCGGCGTTGTCCACGCCGACCACGAGGCCGGGCTGCACGGCGAACGCGCCCGCCGGGTCGCCGCCGACCACGGTGTGTGGGTCGCCACGGCGGCCTTCGCGGGTCCGACCGGTGGCGGCTTCGACCGCACGTCCGGCCGTTCGGGCATCTGGTCCGCGGACGGGGAGCTGCTCGCCGGGACGAGCGCCGCGCCCGATGAGATCGCGCGGGCGGTCTTCGTCAAGTGAGCCCGGGGCGGGGCGGCTACGGGAGTCGTCGCGTCAGAGCCGGAACGCCCTGGCCACCCGCTCGGTGAGAGCGTCTTCCGTCATCGTGGTGTCGACTTCGATGGTGTGCAGTCGAAGGCGCTCGGCCTCCTCCCCGAGGCGCGTGGTGAACATGCGATCCCGTTCGGCGAGGTTGCGGCCGGCCCTCACCGGATCGCTGGTCCTCCACACGAACCCCTCCCCCGGCACCGACCGACTCCGGATGGCGGCCTGGCGGAAATCGGGTGTGGGAAGAAGCCAGACCGCGCGCCGAGGGGCGTCGAGCAGCGGCTTCACGAGGTGCGGGAGCAGCCGGAAGCCCTCGACGATGACGCCATGCTCCGGCGGCAGACGGAGGAGGTCTTCGACGATCAGGCCGAAGCCCTCGCCCCGAAACCAGTGGAACGTCTCGAGCATGACCTCCGGAGACCGGTTCACCCATCGCTCGTCCATGTCCATGGCGATGAACTCATGCAGAAACGGGGCCTCTTCGGGGGTGGCCCGGTCGGCGTGGTCCCGCATCACATCGTCGGTCGCGTAGAGCCGCCACCCGTGGCGGTCGGCGAGCCGGCGGGCGACGGTCGACTTGCCCGCGCCACTTCCGCCACCGATCCAGAAGACATGCCGCAGCCGCGCCGCGAGCTCCGCGGCGTCTGTCACTTCTTCGTACTGTCCGGGCCGCATTTCTCTCCGATTCGACGAGACGGAACAAGGCGAACCTCATTGTGGTCTCGTTTTTCCCGGCTTCGGCCGGGATGCCGTCCGGAGGGTCGGACGCCGCACGCCACCGCTACTCGGCCGCGGGTCCGGCGGCAGGCACCCGGCGGCCCGCGGTGGCCGCTCGGGTGGCGAGGCCGATGGTGCGGGTGAGCGTCATCGCCACGGCCATCAGCAGCAGCGCGTCGGTGAGGGCCGCGGGCGTCACCTGGTGGTCGGCCATCCAACGGCCCAGCCGCTGGGCGAACCAGTGCTCCGATCCGTACGAGAACGCGGCCCGTGCGCCGATCACGACGATCCACAGCGCCGCATAGGCGAAGCCCGCGCGGCTGACCGGCTTGCCGGTCGTGGGGCTGGTGTAGACCGTGGTGAGGGTCGTCGCCAGCAGGCCGACGGCCAACCCCGCGACGACGGCGGCGAGTTCGAGCGCCAGGCCCGAGCCATGGGTGGCCGGGCTCTTGATGAAGAGGGGGACGATCGCGGCGGTCATCAGCAGCGGCCGCAGGATGCGCAGCTTCCCGATCTTGCGGTGGGGCCCGAGGTCCGCCTCCAGGACGGCGATCAGGACCGCACCGTTGATGATCATGGCTTGACCGATGGTGGACATGGGTTGGCGAGCCTCTCGGTGGACGGTGTGCCGGGGATTCGGCTCGCTCAGGGTCGTGCCGGTACGCGTTCCCGCGCGCCGTAGCAGGGGGTGACCTCCGGGGTGATCGCTCCGGCCGCCCGGTGGTACCGGCCCTCAGCACCGTTGTCACCCCGCGGATCACCCCGGAGGTCACCGCTCGGGGTGACGCGGTGCCCCGCTCGCCTTCCTAGCCTCGGGGCGAGTCAACGGGCGCACGCGACCGAAGCGGCGCCGACGGGAGTCCTCCAGTGAACGTGCTGCAAGTGCTGGCCGCGATCGCCGTCGTGATCTTCGTCATCGCACGTCAGCTACGCGGCGAGCCGCTGCGCGGCAAGCGGCTGATCCTGCTTCCCGCGATCCTCGCCGTCGTCGGTTTCGCCGGCCTCGGCAAGGACGGCCGCCACCTCACCACGACCGATCTCGCATGCCTCCTGATCAGCGCGGTGATCGCGACCGGAATCGGCACCGCCCAGGGCGCGCTGCTGCGGTTGGAGCCGCGCGACGGGGTGCTGTGGGCGCGGATGCCGGTGTACGGACTCTGGCTGTGGCTCGCGCTGGTGGTCTCGCGGGGCGTGATGACGGTCGTCGCCGTGGCGCTGCACGCTCCCGTGGCGGGCTCCTCGGCGCCCATCCTGATGCTGCTCGGCCTCAACCGGCTCGGCCAGGCCGCCGTCGTCACACCGCGCGCCCTCGCCAGCGGTGTGCCGTTCGCCCCGGAGAAGGACGGCCGCCCCTTCGATGTGCGGGGCGCACTGGCGGGACTGCTGGGCGGGGCGGGCGACCCGTCGGCGCCCGGCGCGGAGCCGCCCACGCGCCACCCCCGCCCCACGGCGTCGTACCACCGGCCGACGCGTGACCCGCTACGCGACCAGGGCCGCCGGGGACGCCGGGGACGGCGATGACCGGACGGCACCCGGCGGGCAGCGCGCACACGGCGCCCACACGGACCGGCGAAGGAGCGGCGCCCCCGGCCCATGACGCGGTACACCCCGGCGCCGCGGCCGAGCGGTCCGCGGGTCGCTATCCTGCATCCGTGCTGCGTACGGTGTCATGGCTGATGAGGGCCGGCGCGTACGTCTTCATCGGCCTGCACACCTTCACGGACCCTCCGGCCGGGGCCGGGGCGGTGACCCTGGCCATCGTCACGTACGCGCTGGGCGGCCTGGCGCTGCTGTGGTGGGAGCTCACCCACGCCCTCGGAGACGAGGCCGCGAGGCGCGCGCCGCGGATGCGGATCCTGCTCGGGGCCGCCGCCGCCCTCTCCGGCTACGCCAGCGCCTTCCCGCACGCCGGAGCGCTCATCGGCCTCTCGCTGATCGCCGTCATGCACCTGGGCACCGAGCTGAGCCTCCCGCTGGGCTGGGCCGTGGCGGGCTGCACGGTGGTGGCCCTGGAGACCGGGGTCCTGGTCGCCGGGGCGAGCCGCGGGTTCGCGGTGGGCTATCCGATGCTGGTGGCCCTGGTCCTGGTCGCAGGCCACAACCGGCGTGCCTACCGGATACGCGCCGAGCAATCGGCCGCCATGCTCGCCCAGAGCGAGCTGCTCCGCGCGGAGCAGCGCCGGGTGGCCGTACTGGACGAACGCGCCCGGATCGCCCGCGAGATCCATGACGTACTGGCCCATTCGCTGGGCGCCCTGAGCATCCAGATCCAGGCCGCCAGTGCCCTGTTGACCGATCACCGGGACGTCGACCGGGCGGTCACCGTACTCGACGGAGCGAGGCGGCTGACCGCCGACGGGCTCGCCGAAACGCGCCGCGCGGTGCACGCCCTGCGCTCCGACCTCGCGCCACTCGACGAGGAACTGGCCACGATGGCGGACACCCACCGGCAGCGGCACGGCGTTCCGGTACGGCTCAGGGTCGAGGGCGAGCCCTCCCCGCTCCCGGCCGACCAGGCGCTCCCCCTCTTCCGTACCGCGCAGGAAGCCCTGACCAACGCCGCCAAACACGCCCCCGCCCAGCCGGTGGAGGTCGCCCTGACCTATGAGGACGAACACGTGACGCTCACCGTCGACAACCCGCTCGGCGCGCCACCGTCCCCTCGGCGAGCACCCGCGTTCGCCACCGTCGACGGCGGCTACGGCCTCACCGGGATGCGCGAGCGCCTCCTGCTGCTGGGCGGGACGCTCGACGCGGGCGTACGGGACGGACAGTGGCGCGTCCGGGCCGAGGTGCCGCGATGAGCGCCCAGGACACCCGGCCGCTGCGGATCGTGGTCGCCGACGACCAGGCCAGCGTCCGGGAGGGGCTGGTCCTCATGCTCGACCTGCTGCCGGACATCGACGTCGTGGGTTCCGCGGCCAACGGACAACAGGCGCTCGACCAGGTCGCCGAGCACCACCCGGACGCGATCCTGCTCGACCTGCACATGCCGGTGCTCGACGGCACCGAGGTCACCCGCCGACTCACCGCCGAACACCCCGAGGTCGCCGTCGTCGTCCTGACCACCTACGCCGACGACACCTCCGTCCTGGAGACGCTCCGGGCCGGGGCGCGCGCCTACCTCACCAAGGACGCGGACCGCCTGCACATCGCCCGTACCCTGCACAGCGCCGTCGCGGGGCTCTCCGTCCTCGACCCCAGGGTCCAGGCCACCCTGCTCGCCGCGGCGAGCGCTCCCACCGCCCCTCCCCCGGAGCCCGACACCGCCGGCCGGCCGCTCCCGGACGGCCTCACCCGTCGTGAAGCGGAGATCCTCACGCTGATGGCACGCGGTATGACCAACGCGGAGATCGCCGCCACCCTCTTCCTCAGCGGCAACACCGTGAAGACCCACATCAACCGGGTCTTCACCAAGACCGGCTCCCGCGACCGCGTCGCGGCCATCCGCTACGCCCGCGGCCACGGCCTGGACTGACCGGATCCAGGCTGTACCGACGGCGAAGCCCCGGCCGGTGAACACCACCGAGCCGGGGCTTCCCGCGTGTCTACAGCCGTTCCCGCATCTGCTCGCACGGCTCCAGCACCGTCAGACGCTCGGGCTGCCAGGAGGTCCACTGCCCTGGCCCGATATGCGGCCACTCAAGTTGTCCATCCGACACTTCCGTTCGCCGGTCATCCGTTTTCCTTCCCGTGCAGCTCTGCCCACACCCGCTTGCCCCACGGCAGCGGATCGGTGCCCCAGTCCTCGGCCAGCGCGGCCACGAGCCCGAGGCCGCGCCCGCTTTCGTCCTCCGCGCTCGACTCCCGAGGCACCGGGTGTCTCTTCGATTTGTCCACCACCCCGATGCGCACCCGCGTTGCCTCCGGCCGGGTGACCGTGACCCGGATGTAATTACTCTGGGCGTGCTTCACGGCGTTGGTCACCAGCTCGGAGGCGATTAAAGCCGCGACCTCGGCCAGTTCTTCCAGGCGCCATGCTGCGAAGGCGACGCGTACCAGACGCCGGGCTGTGACCGCGCTCTCTGGTTCACGCGGCAGGGTCTCGCTGTAGCCGGGGTGCCCAGTAGGGCGGGCTATGGTGAGCGGCAGACATTGTCGAGGCTGCTTTCGTGACCGCGCGTCCGTGAATTTTGGCACGTCAATTGCTCTTTCGGGTCGACCGCAGCCCCGTCTGTTCACAAGGCTGCGGGGCAGTGACCACTTATGTAAGCGACGCGCAAAGAAGGGTGACAGGGGCGCAACGTCCTAGTTTCAGGACGCTATTCGCCAACCCCCAGAAACTCCGCCAGTGGGCGCAGCCCCGGCGGGTGGTTGGGCAACGCCCACAGGTCACGCACGATGGCCACGGCCAACGTGTGGTGCTGCATCCACGTCGGCGCCACCCGGCGCAGGGACTCCAGGGTATTCACGGCTCCGGCCGCGTCTCCTACGTCCGTGTGGGCTCGGGCTACGTCCAGCAGCAGCCACGTCCGCCAGGACGGCGGGGTGTCCTTCGACAACCGCATGCCCTTGGCCAGCTTCAAGGCGTCTTCGGGGTGCCCATACTGGACAGCAAGGCGGACACGTTCGATCCGGACCGACGATGGGCTGAAGACGCTGACCATGCGGTTGTCACCGCTGTCGGACAGCTTCGAGACCCGGGCGGCTTCCTTCTCTGCCGTCTCCATCATCACCGCCGCGCGCTCATAGTCGCCACTCCTCGCGGCCGACGTGGCGGCACTCATGGTCAACGCTCCCCACACCTTCAGGCCGTCAGCCGTCCCGGTGTGGGCAGCGTTCGTCATGTCGTCGGCGGCTCGGAGCGCAATGCCCAACGCATCTTCCAGTCGTCCCTGCCGCTGGTAGGTCCATGCCATGGAGTTGACGATCATTGGCAGAAGCAACGGATCGGAGGACTGTCCCGCTGCGTCTACCGCGCGCTCCAGGCTCGTCAGGGCAAGGTCCGTCTTGCCCATCCGCACGGCGACATGCCCCGCGAGCTGAAGCGTCTTGCCCAGAGCCGCGAAACCCGCCCCGCGGTCGGCGTCGTCGCCCGAGGCCGTGGCGGTGCGCGCATCCGAGATCAATTCCGGCAATGCCTTCATCACCGTGTCGAACTCTGCGGCGTGATACTGCGTCCAACCGTCCGCGATCTGCTCGCGCAGCCGGTCCAACGAGAAATCGGGCCTGGGCGGCTCCGGCTCCGGTCCCCAGAGCGCGGGCATGATGGCGCGGCGCACGGCCACGAAGCGCGGCCCATCGTTCTCGCCTGTCGAGGAGACCGCAGGAGGGTCACCCAGGAGCGTGGTCAGCTCCACGCCGAGGCCGTTCGCCAGCGCGTGCAGTGTGGGGAGGCGTGCTGAGTGCTTCCGCCCCTGTTCGAGCTGACGGATCACATCGACGGACACGACGGAACGCTCAGCCAGTTCTTCTTGCGTCAGGGCGGCCAGGCGGCGCAAGCGGCGCAGTGTCCGCCCCAGGTGTTCGTTTGCCACGCTGCCACCGTACGCCGCAATGCCGCCGTGCTTCTTCAGCAGTACAGAGCCGTAACAGGCCCGGCTTCCAGGCGCCTAAGCTGTCTGCGCGAAGGATGAGCGCAACTCGGTGGCGATTGGCATGGAGATCAGGAAGGCTCGCGTGCATGGTCTCGGTATTGCAGAACGTGGCGATTGACGAGCCGGATCCATCTGTGTCTGCGCCCTGAGACCTCGCGCGATCAGGAGGTGGACCGGCTGCTGGGCCTCGGTGCCACCTTTGTCACTGATCACCGGAATCCCGATGGTTCAGGCTGGGCAATCCTCGCTGATCCCGAAGGCAACGAATTCTGCCTTCTGCGCAGTGAGTCCGACCGAGCCGCCATGAATTCCTGACGCTCACGCGCCGTTCTGGCCACGACCACCGCGAGCGCCGAGCTTCCGGCGGTCGCCGGGCGCTCCAGCGCCACCAAGGTACGACCCGGCCCTCCGCCGGCGGCACCTGCGCCCCCACCTCGGGCGGCCCCATCGCTGCCTGGCCCTCGAGTACCAAATCCTTCCCGCCCGCCAGACGAGTTCGGCCACGCGGACCACGCTCCTCGTTCAGTCGAGGAGCTTGGCCACCACCCGATCGAGCGCCTGGATGTCCTCGAGCGGCAGGGCGAGCAGGGCGTCGGGCGGGGTGGTGAGGATCGCGATGGCGCGGGCGGCCAGCGCCCGGCCGTCCTCGGTGAGATGGACCAGCTTGGACCGGCGGTCGGCCGGGTTGGTGATGCGTTCGGCGAGGCCGCGCCGTACGAGATCGTCGACGATGACGGAGGTGTAGGGCGGGTCGGCGCCCAGCCACTCGGCCAGTTCGCGCAGGGTGATCGGACCGGCGGCGAGCCGGCGCAGCGCCCTGACGCGGCTGAAGCTCATGCCGAGGCTCTCCGCGACCGCCTTGCGGCGGTTGTAGCGCTCCATCAGGAGCGTGTTCAGCCCCAGCCAGGCCCGGGCCGCCGTCCTGGTGGTCTCGTCGTCCCGCTCGTCCCCCTCGTGCGGCTCGTTGTCCATTGGGCGCTCCATCAGACGTTCACTGTCTCCTTGGTCTCCTCGGCGGCGAGCCGCTTCGCCGTGCGCTGAGCCGTTGCCCGGGCCCAGCGGCCGGAAGTGAGCGTACCCATGACCAGCACCGCGGCGCCGCAGCCGGCGATGATCCACCATGCCGTCCGTGCCGCGTCCGTGAACGCCGCCGCGTCCGCGTGCACTCCCCCGGCCATCAGAGCACCGATGACGGCCACGCCGAGGGACTGCCCGGTCTGCCGGCTGGTGGAGGCCACCGCGGCCGCGACACCTGCCTGCGCACGGGGCATCCCCGAGACGGCGGTGTTGGTGATGGGCGCGTTGACCAGCCCGAAGCCGGTGCCGAAGAGCAGATACGCGACGACCAGCAGAGCCACCGGAAGGTGCTCGGAGTAGGTGAGCGCCTGGAGCACGGCGCTCGCGCACAGCGCCGCCCCGGCGAGCAGCAGCGGAGTACGCGGCCCCCGCGAGGCCACCATGCGGCCGGACACGGGTGCGGTCAGCAGCGCCATGACCGCCATGGGCAGCATGAACAACCCGGCGTGCAGCGGATCGAGCCGCCGCACATCCTGGAGGTACAGAGAGCTCACGAACAGGAAACCACCCAGACCGGCGAACGCGGCCACCGCGATCACGGTGGCGCCCGAGAACGGCGCGGAACGGAAGAACCGCAGGTCGATAAGCGGGTCGGCGCGCCTCGGTTCGTACCACAGCAACCCCAGCAGCGCGCACAGCGCCGCGGCCGCGCACCCGGCGACCACGGGAGAGGTCCAGCCCAGGTTCGGCGACTCGATGATCGCGTACGTCAGCGCGACGAGCAGCCCGATGACGAGCGCCTGCCCGACCGGGTCCACCCGGCGAGCCCGCGGCGCCCGCGACTCCGGCACATACCTGCGGGTCAGGAAGAGCGCGGCAAGTCCGATGGGCGCGTTGAGCCAGAAGATCGACCGCCACCCGGCCGACTCCACCAGCACACCCCCGATGATCGGCCCGGCGGCCATGCTGATGCCCACGACACCGCTCCACATACCGATGGCGCGGGCGCGCTCCCGGGGGTCCGTGAAGGTGTTGCTGATGATCGACATGGCGACGGGGTTCAGCATCGAACCCCCGACCGCCTGAAGCATCCGCGCGACGACCAGCCAGCCGAGCCCGGGAGCCAGGCTGCACAGCAGCGAGGCCGCGGTGAAGATCACCAGCCCGGCCTGAAACGTGCGGCGCCGCCCCACCCGGTCGGCGGTCGAACCGGAGAGCATCAGCAGGCTCGCCAGCACCAGCGTGTACGCGTCGACCGTCCATTGCAGCCCGGACACCGATGTGTGCAGGTCGCGTTGGATGGAGGGCAGGGCGACGTTCAGGATCGTGTTGTCGAGACTGACGATCAGCAGGCTCATGCAGCAGATGGCCAGCACGAGCCATCGTTGCCGAGGAGCGAGTTCCGGCATGAAGGGCCTCCGTTTAATTGTGTTGCCATAATCATTATACAAACACAACTAAACGGATCGTCGTCGGTACGGAGCCCGAGCACCCACCGCGTCAGGAGGACGCGCGTACCACCAGGCGTGGCACGATCACCGTCTCCCCCGTTGCGGCGCCGGTCATCTGCGCGGCGACCTGCCGCACCGCGGCGCGGCCGAGGAGTTCCTTGTCGACCGTCAGGGTGGTCAGCGGCGGGTCCACGAGCCGGCTCAGCGTCAGCCCGTCGCACCCGACGAACGCGCAGTCCTCCGGCACCCGCACTCCGTGGTCGCGGGCGCGGCGCATGGCGCCGATGGCGATCAGGTCGTTGTAGGCGAGCACCGCCGTCGCCCCGAAGCCGTCGGCCAGCACGTCGTCCATGGCCGCCGCCCCGCCCTCGAGGGAGTTGGCCGCCGGGAACACCCACCCCTCGTCGGCGGGCAGCCCGTGTTCGGCGGCGGCGCCGAGGAACAGCGAGTGGCGGGTGCCGTGGCCGCCGGCGTCCGGGCGGCCGCGGTCGTCGAGCATCGCGATCCGCCGGTGGCCGCGCTCGACGAGGTGGCCGACCGCATGCCGCATCCCGGTGGCGAAGTCGATCCGCCCGCCGCTCACACCCGGCGGCCGGTGCTCGTTGTCGAGCAGGACGAAGGGCATGCCGGAGCGGTGGATGAGTTCGATGGCGCCGGGGTCGAGCAGGAAGGCGACACACGCGTCCACGTGGTCCACCACGGTCCGCGCCACCGCGGTCTCGCGTTCCAGGGCGGACCCGGTGCTGTAGACGGCGACCTGCCAGCCGCGCTCGTCGGCCGCCGCCAGCACACCGGAAACCACCTCGGGGAAGAAGGGGTTGAGCACATCCGCGATGACCAGGCCCAGCGTGGTGAGGCGCGGGCCGACCATGCCACGGGCGAACCGGCTGGGCCGGTACCCCATCGACTGGGCCACCCGCAGCACCCGCTGCCGCGTGGCGGGGTCGATCTCCGGTTTGTCGTTCACCGCGCGGGAGACCGTCTGCCGGGACACCCCGGCCGAGCGCGCCACATCCTCGATGGTGATGCGGCGCGGCCTGGCGCTCGTGGGCACGGGCCCCACCTCTCTCCCGACCCTCGGACGTAGGTCACGACGTGGCGCTCGGGACCGCTCACGGGGGTGATCCCCGAAGCGCGCCTCCTCGATAATCACCGCGGCGACGACGGGCGTCAACGGAACCCCACAGCCGAACACCCCAACCTCGCACACATATTGACACGGCGGCCGGGTGGGCCGGACAGTGCTCCGTGAACGCTCACGGGAACGTTCACGGAGGACAGGACATGCCCACGCCGAGGATCCCGCTCCGCCCCAGCCCCATCCACGCCCCTGCGACGCGTGCCGCACGCGCCGCCCGCGCCACCCGCTCCCGGTGGCGCGCGCTGTGCGCGGCGGTCGTACTCGCCCTGGCCATCGGCCTCCTGGCCGCCCCCGCCCAGGCCGAGGTCCAGCACCCCCGGCAGGAGTGGCTGCGCCAGTCCACCGCCGGGCTCTTCCTGCACTGGGGCATGTTCACCAACCCCCAGCACCGCGACTGCGCCACCTGGGAGCGCGATGTCACCGAGGGCGGCTGGAACGCCGACTACTGGGTGGACGAGGCGCGCAAGCTCGGCGCCTCGTACATCGTGCTCGCGACCTTCCACAGCAGGCTGGGCTACGTCCGCCCCTGGCCCTCGAAGGTCCCCGGCAGCTGTGCCACCGAGCGCGATCTGCTCGGCGAGCTCGTGGCCGCGGCCAAGGCCAAGGGCGTGCACATCATCCTCTACATGACCGACGACCCGCAGTGGCACAACGAGTCGGGCACCGAGACGCTGGATTCGGCCGCCTACTCGAAGTACAAGGGCCGGCAGGTGGACCTGACCACGCGCCGTGGCTTCGGCATGTACAGCTACGACCTGTTCCTCGAGGTCATGGACAAGTACCCGGACCTGTCGGGGTTCTGGATCGACAACGACAACGAGTACTGGGAGGAGAACGGTCTCTACGAGAAGATCCGCGAGCGCCGTCCGGACTGGCTGCTGAGCAACAACAACGAAGACACGCCGATCATGGACACGGTCAGCAATGAGCAGAAGACCGGCATGACCCCGACGTACGACTACCCCGCCGCGGTGACCGTCCCCATGCCCCGGCTGACCGAGGCCGACTACAAGCTGCCGACCACCGGCGACTGGTGGTACGACGGCGGCGACCACGAGGTCGACGCCCGCCTCAGCACCGGCCGTTACATCACCAACGCGGGCTCCTCCATCAAGTCGCTCATGGCCGAGACGCCCATGGTGAACGGCAAACTCCCGCCCCAGCAGGAGGAGTTCAACGATTTCATGGGCAAGTGGGTCGAGCCCATCCGGGAGTCGGTGTACGGCGTCGAGGGCGGCGGCTACATGTACGGCGGTATGCAGCCCGGCTTCTGGAACGACGGCGCCCACGGCGTGGTCACCGTGGGCCGGGGCGAGAACGGCGACCGTACCCAGTATGTGCACGTGGTCACCCGGCCCCGGACCGACATGGTGCGGCTGGGCGACAACGGCTACACCGTGCGCCGGGTCACCGATCTGCGCACCGGCGAGCCGATGCGCTTCAGCCAGTCAGGCGGCCATCTGTCGATCCTCGGCATCCAGGACTGGGATCCGTACGACACCGTCTTCAAGGTCGAGACGGACGGCCGACGGCCCCTCTATCCGCAGTCGGGTGTCGGCGCCACCGCCACGTCCGCGCGCACCGGCCACCCGGCGGCCGACCTCGCCGACGGCGACTACGAGACCTACTGGGACAGCGACGGCAAGCTGCCCGTCTCCGTCACCCTCGACCTCGGCGCGCGCAAGCACGCCACGGCGCTGGCGGTGAACCAGCGCGAGTGGTCCCCGACGCACGCCCGGTCGTCCTTCGGCCGCCCCGAGGACTCCGCGCGCATCAAGGACTACCGCGTCTACGCCAGCGGCGACGGCAAGCGCTGGACCCAGGTGCGCTCGGGCACACTGCCCAGTGCGCGCGGGGTGCGCACCATCGACATCGGCGACCGGACCGCCCGCTATCTGAAGCTGGAGGTGCGCAGTCTGTGGGGCGGTCCGCAGGCGCCGGAGTTCTACGACCAGCTGCGCATCGACGAGATCCAGGTGGCGTACGGCCGCTCGAAGACCACCCGCACCGCGCTGCCGCTGGAGGCGGAGGCACGGCAGAACCGGCCGTCGGGCGCGGCCCACTCCGTGGCGTGCGGCGCCTGCTCGGGTGGCCGGCGCGTCGACGGCCTCGGCGGCGGACCGCGCAACTCCGTGACGTACCGCGACGTCCGCGCGCCCGAACAGGGCGACTACCGGCTCCAGTTGGATGACACCACCCCGGCCGACGCCTCCCTGTCGGTGAGTGTCAACGGCGCGGCACCGATCGAGGTGCCCGTGGCCGCGGACAGCCCCGACGCGCCGGAGAGCACGGCGGTCTCCGTGCCGCTCAAGGCCGGTGCCAATACGGTGAAGGTGTTCAGCACCGCCCGCCGCGGCCCCGGTCTTGACCGGATCGCGGTGGCCCCGCTGCCCCCGGCCTCGTACACCCCCAAGACCACGCTCACCGTACGGCCCCACGGTCTGCAATGGGTCGGCCCCGGGCGACGGTCCCTCACCGTCACGGCCACGCTCCGGCTGGACGACGACGAGCAGCTCGACAACGTCAGCCTCGCCCCCCGGCTGCCGGCCGGCTGGACCGCGGACGGCGGGCCGGTGACGGCCCGGTCGCTGCGGCTCGGCCAGACGGTGCGGGGCACCTGGACCGTCACCTCCCCGCCCGGCCAGGACGCGGGGTCGGCCGACATCCCCGTCACGGCGGACTACGCGCTGCTCGGCCGGCAGAAGTCGGTCTCGGACCAGGTCCGGGTGCGGCCCCTGCCCGCCGGCCGGACGTGGGCCCGGGAGGCGGAGGACTCGGCCAACCAGTTCGGCAGCACGGGCATCACCAGCTGCGGGCCCTGCTCCGGGGGTGAGAAGGTGCGCAACATCGGCGGCAGCGAGCAGGCGGCCATGGTGTTCCCCGATGTGGTCGTCCCCGAAGGCGGCGAGCACACCCTGCACCTCGACTACACGGTCAACGGCACCCGCTCGTTCCTGGTGAGCGTCAACGGCGGCCCGGCGGCCACGGTCACGGTGACCGACACCGGGAACACCACGCCACGCACGACCACCCTCCCCGTCACCCTGAAGCCCGGCGCCAACACCATCAGGATCGCCAACGACACCGAGTCCGCGCCCGACCTGGACCGGATCTCCGTCAGCTAGAGCGTTGCCAAGGAGGCAGGCCATGCATCCGAGACCTTCCCGCCGCGCGGCGCTGCGCACCGGCGGTCTGCTGGCGGCGGGCGCGCTGCTCCCGGAGCAGGCGTACGCGGCCACCCCGCACACGGGCACGGCCACCCCGCACACCGGCGCGGCCGCCGCCTACACCGGGGCGTGGCGCGCGGTGCCGGGGATCCTGGCCCGGATCAGGCCGCCCGCCTTCCCCCGGCGTACGTTCAGGGTCACCGACTACGGCGCGGTCGGCGACGGGCGGACGATGAACACCGCGGCGTTCCGGGCCGCCATCGCCGCCTGCCACCGCGCGGGCGGCGGCCATGTCGTCGTCCCCGAGGGCCGCTTCCTCACCGGCGCGATCCATCTGCGCAGCCGGGTGGACCTGCATGTCACCGAGGGCGCCACCATCGCCTTCAGCCCCGATCCGCGCGACTTCCTGCCGGTGGTGCTCACCCGCTGGGAGGGCACCGAGGCCTACAACTACTCGCCCTTCATCTACGCGTACGGCGAGCGGGACGTGGCGGTCACCGGCCGCGGCACCCTCGACGGGCAGGCGCGGCTCGGGCCGTGGGAGAGCTGGTACCGCGACAGCGGACCGCAGGGGGACGACCAGAAGCTGCTGCGCGAGATGGGCTCCACGGGGGTGCCGGTGGCGCGGCGCGTCTTCGGCGACGGCCACCATCTGCGGCCGAAGATGGTGCAGTTCTACCGCTGCCGCAATGTCCTGGTCAGCGGCCTGACCATCGTCGATCCGCCGATGTGGACCGTACATCCGGTGCTCTCCAGCAACGTCACCGTGCGCGACATCACCGTGGACAGCACGCTCTACAACACCGACGGCTGCGACCCCGAGTGCTGCTCCGATGTGCTCATCACCGGCTGCCGGTTCAACACCAACGACGACTGCGTGGCCGTCAAGTCCGGCCGGGACGAGGACGGCCACCGGGTCGGCGTGCCGAGCAGGAACATCGTCGTGCGCGACTGCCGGTTCTCCGGCCGCTGGGGCGGGATGACGGTGGGCAGCGAGATGTCCGGCGGGGTGCGTGACGTCTTCGCCGAGGACTGCGAGATCAACCCACCGGACTTCCCCGGCCGTTATCCCGTCAAGTACGCGCTGTACGTCAAGGCGAACAAGAAGCGCGGCGGCTCCATCGACGGTGTGCACGTCCGGAACTTCACCGGGCAGGGCGTGGAACGGGACATCGCCTTCGTGACCATGGACTACAACGGGGGCGAGGGCGGGACGCTGCCGGTGTCCGTGCGGAACATCCACCTGGACCGCATGGAGATCGACGGCGCCCAGACCGTGCTGCGGCTGGTGGGCCTGGAGACGGACCATCTGCGCGGTGTGCACGTCTCCCGCTCCGCGTTCACCGGCATCCGCGACCCCGACAGCGTCACCCACACGGACGACCTGACCTTCCGGCGGGTGTTCGTCAATGGCAAGGAGGTGCCCCAACCCTGAGGGCAGCCCGGGCGGGCCGTACAACCATGGGACCACACACGGCCGTCACATCCCTCCCAAGAGGGAGGGGAGTTGGGGACGCACGGCCGATGTTCCCCGGCGCACACCACCTGAATGATCGTTCCTGTCCCGATACGCGACCGGAAGGAACGATTTCGTGCGTAGACGAGGTCTCGCGCCGCTGTTGGCCGTCGGTGTCACGGCAACGTTGGCTCCCGCGCTCGCCACCTCCACGGCCGGCGCCGCCCAGGTCGGCACCGCTCAGACCGGTACCGCCCCGGCGTCCGCCACCGCGAGCGCCCTGGACCCGTACATCAAGCAGAAGCCGAAGTGGCAGCGGTGCGAGGCCGACAAACCGGCGGCGTACCAGTGCGCGACGATCAAGGTCCCGCTGGACTACCGGGCTCCCGGCGGCAAGCGGATCGACATGGCCATATCCCGGATCAAGACCACCACACCGGACAAGCGGCACGGCGTGCTGCTCGCCAACCCCGGTGGCCCCGGCGGACCGGGGCTCGACATGCCGTTACAGATGAAGGACGTGCTGCCCGAGTCCGTGCGGCAGCGTTACGACCTCATCGGCTTCGACCCGCGCGGGGTGGGCCGGAGCACGCCCGTCACCTGCGGCCTGACGACGGAGGAGGAGAACTGGCTGCGGCCGTACAAGGAGGCGGCATTCGACAAGGACGTCGCCTGGGCGCGGGATGTCGCGCGCAAGTGCCGTACGAAGTCGGGCGCCATGCTCAAGCACATCACCACGCGCAACACGGCGCGGGACATGGATCTGCTCCGGGCGGTCCTCGGCGAGAAGAAGCTCTCGTACTTCGGCTACTCGTACGGGACGTACCTCGGCGCCGTCTACACCCAGCTGTTCCCGAGCCGGGCCGACCGGGTCGTGGTGGACAGCGCGGTCGATCCGGCGCGCGCCTGGCGGAAGATGATCCAGTGGTGGGCGGAGGGTGCCGAGCCCGCGTTCGACCGGTGGACCGAATGGGCCGCCGCGCGTTCCGCGAAGTACGGCCTCGGCGACACTCCGAAGAAGGTCGACCGGACGTTCTGGGACCTGGTCCAGCGGGCGAACGAGAAGCCCATCGAGATGGACGGGGAGAAGTACACCGGCGACGACGTCCGGAGCATGATGCGCCGCGCGGTCTTCAGTGTGCGGGAGGGCACCGACCTGGTCGTGGAGCTGAAGAAGGCCGCGGCCGGCCGGCCCGCCTCCGCGGAGAAGCTCCCGGATCCGGCCGGAACGCCGGGCCTGGCCGCCCGCGCCGCCGATGTACCGGCCGACAACATGACCGCGAGCTTCTGGGCCGTGGTGTGCAACGACAACTCGGCCGCCTGGTCCCGCGACCCCGAGAGCTACCGGCGGGACGCCATCGAGGACAAGGGTCGCTATCCGCTCTACGGCGACTTCGCGTCCAGCATCAAGCCCTGTGCGTTCTGGGACAGGTCGGTCGAGCGGGCCACCGTCGTGAACAACAAGGTCGGCTCGCTGGTCGTGCAGAACGAGTGGGACTCCCAGACCCCGCTGCCGAGCGGTCAGGCCCTGCACGCCGATCTGAAGGGCTCGAGGATGCTGACGGTCCTCGGCGGCGAGGGCCACGGCGTCTACCCGAGCGGCAACGCGTGCACGGACGGCACGGTGGCGGACTACCTGACCACCGGCAAGCTGCCGACGAAGGACGTGACCTGCGAGGCGACGGGCGACTCGAACGGCGGCTCCCAGGGGGACCGGAAGCGGGACGTCCGTCCCGGGGCCCCGCTTCCGCAGCGCTCCCCGGACCGCTTCTGACGGCCGGCACCTGACGCACAGGGGACGGGGCGGGACCTCCGGCGGGTTCCGCCCCGTTCGCGCCGGATCACCGTCCAGGCAGGATCGCCGTCCGCGCCGGATCACCGTCCCGCCGCTCGCCGCGCCCGCCGGCGGGTCACTTCGCCTGGTCGAGCCGGACCGCGTCGGGACCGGCCGGGAAGCGCAGTTGGCCGGTGGTGTCGTGCACGGCTCGCCACACCGTCTCCGCGACGTCGCTCTCCTTGGTGAACACGTCCTGGCCCGCGAAGTCGTCCATGGCCTTCTTCGCGAACGCCGCGTAGGGCGCCGGGACCTGCTCCTCCAGCGGGACATCGTTCGTCAACCTGGCTCCGAAGTTCGTCGTCAGGCAGGCGCCCGGCTCGACCGTCTTCGCCCGCACACCGAAGGGCGCGAGTTCGAGCGCGAGGGACGAGGTGAAACCCTCGACGGCCGTCTTGCTCGCCTTGTAGACGGCCGTGAGCGGCATGTGTCCCAGCACCACGCTGGAGGTCACGTTGACCACCACGCCGGAGCCGCGCTCGCGGAACTGGGGCAGCACGGCCCGGGTCGTCGCCATCACACCGAAGGTGTTGGTCTCGAACACCTCCCGCACATGGGCCATCGAGATGCCCTCGAACACGCCCATCGACGGGATGCCCGCGTTGTTGACCAGGGCGTCGATGGGCCCCGCCGCCTCCAACGCGGCGGCGATGCTCTCGGGCCTGGTCACGTCGAGCTCGACGACGCGGAGCCGGTCCGACTCGGGGAAGACGCCCGGCCGTGGCGTCCGCATGGTGGCGATGACGTTCCACCCCCGCTCGTGGAAGTGGCGGGCGGTCTCCCGGCCGTACCCGGACGACGTACCAGTGATCAGAACGGTGTTCATGGTGTGGCCCCTGCGATGTGGTGGGATCCGCGGAGGAACAGGCGACTCCTGCTCCGCGGGATGGCTTGCACTCCCATTGCACCGCTCCGACCTGCGGAAACGATAGAACTATCCTCGCCCGCGCATGCACGATCCTCCCGGTGGCCCGGCCCCGCTCAGGGCAGGACGCCCGCGGGAGTGCCCACGGTGCTCCGCAGGCGGGCCGCGTCCCGGCTCGGGGGTGCGCCGAACTGGCGGCGGTACTCCCGGCTGAACTGCGACGGATTGTCATAGCCGACCCGCTGACCGACCCCGGTGACGTCGTTCGGGTGGGTGGCGAGCAGCAGCCGGGCCTCCTGGAGCCGGATCTGCTTCTGGAACTGGATGGGGCTCATCGCGGTCACCGCCTGGAAGTTGCGGTAGAAGGCGGAGACACTCATACCGGACCGGCGCGCCACGTCCTCGACCCGGAACGGCTCCGCGTAGTGCTCGCGGATCCAGCGCACGGCCCGGGAGATATGGCTGAGGCCGCTGTCGGCCAAGCCGAGCTGCCGAACCGTCGCCCCCTGCTCACCGGTGATCACGCGCCACAGGATCTCGCGCTTGACCAGCGGCGCCAGTACCGCCCGGTCGCGGGGCTCGTCGAGCAGGCGCAGCAGCCGGACCACCGCGTCGAGCAGCGCTGCCGAGGCCTCGCTGACGGCGATCCCCGACGGAACACCTCCACCCGCGCGGGGCGTGTCTCCGGGCCCGGCTTGCAACAGCAGCTCGGCGACGGCGGACGGCTCCAGCGTGAGGCCGAAGCCGAGGGCCGGCTGCTCGGGGTCGGCCTGGGTGAACTGCCCCGTGACGGGCAGGTCGACGGATGCCACCAGATACTGCCCGGGTCCGTAGGCGTAGACCCGGTCGCCCAGCGCGAGGCGTTTGCTGCCCTGGGCGATGACCGCGAGCACCATGCCGGACATGGCGGGCGCCGGCGGATCCGGCCGGTCGACCTTCGAGACGAGGACGCCGTCGATGGCGGTGGTCCAGTCGGGCCGGGCATGCCGGGCCAGCAGGGTGCGGAGCTCGTCGAGGGACATGTGTCCATTGCAGCACCACGGCCTCCGTCGGCCGTGCACATGAGAGCCGGGCACGTGAGAGCCGGCCATGTGAGAGCCGTGCGCATTGAGGGCCGTGCACGTTAAGAACAGAACTCCCTGCTCAATGGTGTCGGCAGAACAGGTGTCCTTAACATCACAACGCCTGGCGCGAGGGAGCGCCACCGAGGTCAGGAGCGTTGCTGTGCACAGCTCGAGTCGGAACGTGCCCTCCTCCCTTCTGCGAAGCCTGACGCGTATGCGGCGCACCGTGGCGTCGACCGTCGGCATCGCGGGCGTCGTCGCGGGGACGCTGGGCAGTGCCGGTCCGGTGCAGGCGGCCCAGCCGCGCCCCGCGCCGGTCGCGTGCCCGGCGAGCGTGGGCGACAAGGCCACGTGTTACACGGGCAAGGACGGCAACGGGGCGTACTACGCGATCGCCATTCCGAAGAAGTGGAACGGGTCGCTGATCGTCCACTCCCACGGCGGTCCCGACCTGGGCGACGGCTCCGATCCCGAGCGGAGCGTCGGCGACCTGGACCGCTGGTCGGTGATGGTGTCCGAGGGCTACGCCTGGGCGGGCTCGTCGTATCGGCGAGGTGGCTACGGCACGCGCATGGCGGCCGCCGACACGGAGAATCTGCGCCGCCTGTTCGTGGCGGACTTCGGCAAGCCCGAACGGACCTATGTACACGGCCAGTCCTGGGGCGGAAACGTCGCCGCCAAGGTCGTGGAGACGTACGGCAGGAAGAACGGCCCCTACGACGGCGCCCTCCTCACCAGCGGTGTCCTGGGCGGCGGCTCCCGCGGCTACGACTACCGCGTCGATCTGCGCGTGGTCTACCAGTACTACTGCCGCAACCTGCCCCGCCCCGACGAGCCCCAGTACCCGCTGTGGCAGGGGCTGCGCCCCGGGTCGGCCCTGACGACGGCCGGGCTGCGCGCCCGCCTTCAGGAGTGCACCGGCTACGCCTCCGCCCCCGGGGAACGCACCGCGTCGCAGCAGCGCAACCTCGACGACATCCTCGCCGTCACACGCCTTCCGGAGCGGACGCTGGAGTCCCACCTGCGGTTCTCGGTGTTCACCTTCCGCGACATCGTGCACAGCCGGCTCGGCGACCGCAATCCGTTCGGCAACCAGGGCGTGTGGTACTCCGGTTCACACGACGACACGGCGCTGAACGCGGGTGTGGAGCGCTTCTCCGCCGCCCCCGACGCCCGGCGTGACCTCTCCTACGACAGCGATCTCACCGGGCGCGTGTCCATCCCGGTGCTGACGATGCACGCCATCGACGACCCCACGGCGTTCGTCGAGCACGAGTCGGCGTACCGGGCGACCGTCGATGGCGCGCGCCGCGGGAAGAACGTCGTACAGACCTTCACCAGGGAGAGCGAACACAGCGAGCTGAGCAATGCCGAGTACGCAGATTCCATCGCCGCGCTCGACTCCTGGGCGCGCACCGGAAACAAGCCCACACCGCGGTCCATCGCGTCCGCGTGCGCCACGTTCGACCGCGTCTACGGCACCGGGTGCTTCTACGACCCCGCCTTCCACCCCAGGCCCTACGCCTCCCATGTCCGGCCCCGGCCGGGCGGACTGACCTGGCCGGCCATGACGTCCGCCCAGGAGCGGTCCTGGAGCCGGATCGACGGCGTGGGCATCGCTCCCTGAAACACCCGCCGCCGGACCGCGGAGGGCCCGCTCACCCCGGTGCCGGACGCGGATGGCCCGTTCACCCCGGTGCCGGGCCCGCGTCGACGGTGTGGTCGAAGACGAACATATGGCCCGGGTAGTGGGTGATGGCGTACGGGGCCCGGGTGGCGGGGAGCGCCAGTTGGGGTGTCACCCCGCAGGCCCAGAACACCGGGACGTCACCGTCCTCGACGACCGGGGAGGGGCCGAAGTCCGGCCGGGCCAGGTCGGCGATGCCGAGCGCGGCCGGGTCGCCGATGTGCACCGGCGCCCCGTGCCCGGCCGGATAGCGGGCGGTGATCTCCACGGCGCGCGCCACCAGCCGGGCCGGTATCGCGCGCATGCTGACCACCAGCGGTCCGGACAGCCGTCCGGCGGGGCGGGTGGCCACGTCGGTGACGTAGACGGGCGGCGCCGCGGACTCCGGGGCGTACCGGACCGGGACGCCCGCCGCCCGCAGCGGGCCCTCGAAGGTGTGGCTGCAACCGAGGAGGAAGCCGACCGCGTCCGGGCGCCAGTGGGCGGTGATGTCGGGTGGCTCGGCGGCCAGTTCGCCGTCGTGCCAGACCCGGTAGCGCGGCAGGTCCGTCCGCAGGTCGGCGACGGTCGTGCCGAGCCGCACCACCGGGTCGCCCGGCTCGGTGACGGCGAGAACGGGGCAGGGCGCCGGGTTGCGGGTGCAGTACAGCAGGAAGTCGAAGGCCAGGTCGCGCGGGACGATCACGAGGTTGGCCTGCTGGTACCCGTCCAGCAGACCGGCCGTGGGCCCGGTCCACCGCCCGTCCGCCACCAGGCGCCGCAGCGCCGCCGGGGTGGCGGGGACGTCGCCGGGAAGGCCGTCTCCCGAAGGGGCGGGGGCCGTCACGCCAGTTCCCCGTGGCTGGACTCGGTGACGGTGCGCAGCGTCAGCAGGGCGACCACCACGGCCGCCATCAGCAGGAAGCCCGGGGCGAGCAGACTGCCGGTGGCCGAGATCAGCCAGGTGGACAGATAGGGGCTGAGCCCGCCGCCGACGATGGTGCCGATGTTGAAGCTGAACGAGAGCCCGGTGTACCGCACCCGGGTCGGGAACAGCTCGGCGTAGGTCGGGTACGTGACGGACTGGACGATCGGCATCGGCAGGGCCAGCACCACCATGGCCGCGACGGCGAGCGGGAAGCTGCCAAGACCCATGACCAGCATGGCGGGGACGACCAGGACCGCGTACCCGGCGAAGCCGACCGTGATGAGCCGCTTGCGGCCCCACCGGTCCGACAGCGCCCCGCACACCGGCATCAGGACGGCCACGAACAGGCTGATCCCGCCCATGATCCAGAAGGTGGAGCCCTTGGGGTAGCCGAGGTCGGTGGTCAGGTAGATGTTCATGAAGATCAGGCCGACCCAGTAGCCGCAGTTGGAGCCGATGGCCAGCAGGGTCACCTTCAGCACCGGGCCGCGGTGGCGGGTGAACACCTCGGTCAGCGGCGCCTTGGCCGTCGCCCGCTCCGACTTCGCCGCGAGGAAGCTCTCGGAGTCCGCGAGCCGATTGCGGGCGATCAGGGCGACGGCGATCAGGGGCAACGAGAGCAGGAACGGTATCCGCCACCCCCAGGCTTCGAGCTGGCGCTCGCTCAGCGCGGTCGTGGTGACGCCCGCGACCAGCGCCGCGGCCCCGCCGCCAAGGGCCACCCCGACCGGGGTGAAGGCCCCGAAGAAGCCGCGCCGCCCCGCCGGGGCCGACTCGGCGAGATAGGTGGCCGAACCGGTCACCTCACCGCCCGCGAAGAACCCCTGCGCGAGCCGCACCACCAGCAGGGCGACGGGCGCGGCCACGCCGACGGCCTCGGCCGTGGGCAGCAGCCCGACGGCCGCGGTGGCGCCGCCCATCCCGGTCACGGTGAGGATCAGTACGGGCTTGCGGCCCACCCGGTCCCCGAGCCGGCCGAGCACGATGCCGCCCAGCGGCCGCATCAGGAACGCGCTGCCGAACACCGCGAGCGTGGCCAGCAGGGCGGCGGTGGGGTCGTCCCCGGGAAAGAAGTGCGGGCCGATGACCACGGCCAGATAGCTGTAGACGCCGAACTCGTAGTACTCGATGGCCGTGCCGGCGGCCGCCGCCACCGCCGCCCGGCGCGGGCCGCCGCGCGCCGCGGTGGCCACGGCGGCCGCGTCCCCGGTGTCTCCGGGTGCCGTTGAGGCCGTTGATACGCTCGTCATGGGTTCCTCCGGGTCTGACATGTCCTTTGGCCGGGATGTGCTGTCAGTGCCGCCGGTACGGCGCCGGGGGCCCGTACGACGGTCATCCGCGGGACCAGTCCTCCTGCTGATGACCGTCGTCCTGCCGGGCCGGGCGCCGCCGCGCCGGTGGGTCGGCGGTGCGTCGGTGGTGGGTCGGTGAGGTCGCCGGGCGGATGAGGACCGCCGGACGGATGGCGGATCAGACGGCGAAGAGCTGTCCGAGGTCGGCGAACGCCTTGAACTCCAGCGCGTTGCCCGCCGGGTCGAGGAAGAACATCGTCCACTGCTCACCGGGCTCGCCCTGGAAGCGGACGTACGGCTCGATCACGAACTCCGTGCCCGCCGCGGTGAGCCGCTCGGCCAGCTTCTGGAACTCCGGCACCGGCAGCACCAGGCCGAAGTGCGGCACCGGCACCTGGTGGCCGTCGACCGGGTTGGTCCCGGCGACGCCGTCGCGCGGCGTCCCGGACGGGCCGTCGCCGACCTGGTGGGTGACGACCTGGTGGCCACCGAAGTTCCAGTCGATCCACTTGGTGTCCGAGCGGCCCTCGGCGAAGCCGAGCACCTTGCCGTAGAACTCCCGGGCGGCGTCGATGTCGTCCACCGGGATGGCCAGGTGGAAGGGGACGAGGGAGTCGGGCTGAGCGGTCATGTGAGTGTCTCCTCGAGGTTTCTCAGGGTGTGTCAGGGGGCGGGGGCAGTGGACGGGGGTTCAGTGGACGGGGACGAGCCGGAGCTCGTCCCCGGGGAGGGTCTGCCCGACGAGATCGATGTCGGCGTCGGTGACCACCCCGATGACGGGGTAGCCGCCGGTGACCGGATGGTCGGCGAGGAAGACGATCGGCTCGCCCGACGGCGGCACCTGGATGGCGCCGCGCACCGTCCCCTCGCTGGGCAGGTCGACCGAGCCGATGGCCAGCGGCGGCCCGGTCAGCCGCGCGCCCACCCGGTCGCACTCGGCGGAGACCCGCCAGGGCGTGGTGGTGAGCCGGTGCCGGTCCGCGGCGTCGAACAGCTCGTGCCGCGGGCCCCAGCGGAACCGGACGGTGGCCGGGCCGCCGCACGGGACGACGCTGAACGCCAGCTCCAGCGGGACCGCCGGAACCGGGCGCACCGGGCCGAGGCCGTACTCCGCCCCGGCGCGCACCGGGTCGGGGCCGAGCCCGGTGAGGGAGTCGCGCGAGGCCGACCCCAGCACCCGCTCCGCCTCGATCCCGCCGGAGACGGCGAGGTAGGTGCGGCAGCCCGCCCAGGGGCGGCCGACGGCGAGCACCGATCCGGCACGGAGCCGCAGCCGCGGCGCGCCCTCGACCGGCACCCCGTCGACCGTCAGCGGCGCCGGGGCCCCGGTGACCGCCACATGGCGGGTGGTGGAGAGGGTGATCGCGAGGCCGCCGAGGGTGACCTCCAGGGCCGGGGTGTCCTCCGGGTTCCCGACCAGCCTGTTGGCGAGCCGGAAGCTGCGCCGGTCGGCAGGACCGGAGGCGGGCACGCCCAGATGCGCCAGCCCCGGACGGCCCAGGTCCTGCACGCTGGCCGCCGGCCCCGCCGCGACGACCCTCAGGACGGCGGGCTCGGGGCCGGTGCCGGGGTCCGGCGACCGGTGCCGGGTGCGGACCCAGCGGCCCGGCGCGGCGGAGGTGACCGTCATGGCGCCACCACCTCGAAGACGATCCGGTCGCCGACCGCGAGCCGGTTGGGCGGTTCGGCCGTCACGTCCCACAGCCGGGCGGTGGTGACGCCGATCTGGTGCCAGCCGCCGGGGGTTCCGCCGGGGTAGACCACCGTCTGGTTCCCGGCGATGGCCACCACCCCGGCGGCCACTCTCGGGCGCGGGCTGGACAGCCGGGGCAGCCGGAGGCTCTCCGGTACGCCGTCCAGATACGCGAAGCCGGGCGCGAAGCCGAAGAAGCCGACCCGGTGCTCGCCCGCGCTGTGCCTGCGGGCCACCTCGTCCGGGGCCAGGCCGAGGCGTTCGGCGACCCCGGGCAGGTCGGGTCCGTCGTAGCGGACCGGGATCACGATCCGCCTGCCGGGCGGTGGTCCGGTGGGGCGGGCGCCGGGCCCGTCGAGCACGGTGCGCAGTCCGGCGGCGAGCTTGCCCATCCCGGCCGCGGTCTCCGCCACCACCAGCACGGTCCTGGCGGCGGGCACGACCTCCCGCAGCCCCGACGCCCAGGGCTGGGCGCGGATCGAGGTGGCGACCTCGGCGGGGTGCCGGTCCGCGCACTCGATCAGCCAGCCCCGGTCGCCGGCCCTCCGCAGAATCGTTTCGCTCGACGTGACGTTCACAGACGCGACGTCCACAGACGCGACGTCCACAGCCGTGACGTTCACGGACATCGCGTCCGCCGCGGTCACGACCGCGCCCCGACCCGGTCCGCGGCGGCACCGGGCGGGCCCACCGCGACACCCCCGGACGCCAGCGCCTCCCGTACGGCGGCGGCCAGCCCCACCGCGCCCGGGGTGTCGCTGTGCACGCACAGCGCGGCCAGCTCGCCGCCGTCCGGGGCGATCCGTACGACGCTGCCGCTCACCGAGACCACCGTCCCCGACTCCGCCATCCGCAGGGCGCGTTCGGCCGCCTCGGCCGGGTCGGTGATCAGGGCACCGGGCGCGGACCTGGGCACCAGCAGCCCCTCGTCGGTGTAGCCGCGGTCGATGAACCCCTCGGCCAGCGGACGTACCCCGGCCTCCAGCGCCCGCTCCCAGACCGCGGTGCGCGGCTGGCACAGCAGCGGCAGCGTGCGGTCGTAGAGGGCGACGGCCTCGACGATCGCGGCCGCGTGCCCGGTGTGCCGGGCCGCCGCGTTGTAGAGCGCGCCATGGGCCTTCACATAGCCGACGCGACCGCCCGCGAGCCGGGCGAACACCTCCAACGCGCCCATCTGGTACAGGAGTTCGTTGACCAGCGTGGCCGGCGGCACCTCGATGAAGCGGCGGCCGAAACCGGCCAGGTCGCGGTAGGAGACCTGGGCCCCGATGGCCACGCCCCGGGCGGTGCCCGCCTCGCAGGTGCGGCGCAGGATGTCGGGGTCCCCGGCGTGGAATCCGCAGGCCACGTTGGCCGCGGTGACCTGGTCCAGCAGCTCGCCCTCGTCGGCCGGTCCCCAGACCCCGAACCCCTCGCCCACATCGGTGTTGAGCGCGAGGGCGGTCACCGGGCCGACTCCGCCCAGTACGCCTGGAGGGCACCGCTGCTGTTCTCCCAGGCCGTGTGGAGCCCTTCCTGGCCGCCGTCGATATGCGCCGTGATCTGCCGGGCCAGCTCCTCCGCGTCCCCGTCGGCCAGCGCCTGGACCATCGCGGCGTGCTCATGGTGGACCCGGCCGTACGCCGAGGTGCCATGGACGTAGAACCGGGAGTACGGCTCCAGCCGGTGGTACATCTGCGAGATGATCTCGTAGCGCATGGGCAGCCGGGACAGCCGGTACATGTCCAGGTGGAACGCGAGGTTCGTCCGCGACCAGATATCGGCGCCGGACCCCGCGGCCCGCTCCATCGCGGTCGCCATCTCCTCGAACCGGCTGATGTCGCGCCGGGAGACCCGCTCGGTGACATGCTCGGCGAAACTCGGCTCGATGAGCCGCCGCAGGTTGTAGATCTCGTCGATCTCCTCGAGGTCCAGCACCGTGACGAACGTGCCGCGGCCCGGCGTCGAGCGCAGCAGACCCTCGCTCGCGAGGGTGCGCATGGCCTCCCGCAGCGGGATGCGGCTCACCCCGAACCGGTCGGCGAGTTCGTCCTGGACCAGTCGGTGGCCCGGCGGGTAGACGCCCTCGACGATCAGCCGGCGCAGCTCGTCGGTGAGGGCGTCGGCGCCTTGGGCATCACCGCGGCGGCCTCTGTCTTCTCGGCTCATATACTGTGTATACAGTGCATGCACCGGATGCGTGAAGGGGGTGGACCACGGAAAATCCGCCCCTCAGGTTCGCTCTCCGGGCCGGAGCCCCCTCAGCCGCCTGCCAGGGCGCGGTCCAGGAGCGGGAGCAGCCGGTCCCAGTGGCGTCGCAGCGCCGAGGGGCTGAAGGCGTCGGTGTCGGCCATGGTGAAGCCGTGGACGGTGCCGGGGTAGATCTCGGTGGTGTAGCCGACACCCGCGGCGTCCAGTGCCTGGTTGAGTTCGCCGATGGCCTCGGGCGACATATCGCCTTCGGCGAGGCCGATGTGGGCGTGGGCGGTGAGGCCGGGGACGAGGCGGTGCGGGCTGTCGGGCGCGTCGGTCACCAGGAAGCCGGGGTGGAATCCGGCGACGGCGGCCACCTGGCCGGGGTGGGCCGTCGCGGTGCGCATCGCCAGGGCGGCGCCTATGCAGTAGCCGATCACACCGACCGGTCCGGCGCCGACCTCGGGCCGGGTGGTGAGGAACCTCAGGTAGGCATCGGCGTCGCGCAGGATCCGTTCGGTGGTGTGCGCCTCGATCAGGGGCATCAGTTGGCCGATGACCGCGGGCCGGATCTCCTCCCCGATGTGCTCGGGAAGTTCGATCACCGGTGCCGGTCCGTGCCGGTAGAGGAAGTTGGGGACGAGCACGTAGTACCCGTGCCCGGCCAGTTCGCGGGCCATCTCCCGCAGCACGGGCCGGATGCCGAAGGCGTCCGGGTACAGCAGCACCCCGGGGTGCCGCTCGCCACCCTCGGGGAAGGCGGCGAAAGCGTCGGCCTGACCGTCCGGGGTGGGAATCCGCAGTGTGGTGGTGGGCAAGGTGTTCCTTTCATGGAGTCCGCTCAACAAACGTCTGTCGCACTGACGTTGTCGGCGTGAGCGAACGTACATCGTCAGTCGGACCAACGCGACCACGCGGTCGGACCGGCTGATCAACGAGGGCCCGGCCCGGGCCGACGCCCGCAAGCGGACCACCACACCCGGGCCTCCTGACCCCGGCTAGCGCGCGCTGGGCGCGGGCGCGTTGAGGTCCCGGTGGACCGCGCGGGCGACGCCCTCGATGTTGGCGATGCCGTCGTCCATCGTGGCGTTGTCCTGCGAGAGCACCGTGATCGTGTAGTCATGGTCGCCGCCGGTGAAGGCGCCGAGGCTGTGCACCCGCCAGCCGTTCGTGGCCCGCTCCAGCCAGCCGTTCTTCACATGCACCTGTGCGTCGCCCGGCGCGCCGGCCGGGGTCCCCCAGCGCTGCGAGGGGATGACCTCGCTCGTCAGCTTCAGGATGTAGCCGCGGGAGTCCTCGCTGAGCACCGGGTTCGCGTGGGTCACCAGGTTGAGGAGCTTCTCCTCGTCGTTGGCCGTGATCTGGGTGAGCCCCCAGTGCCCCTCGCCGTCGAGGACGGTGTCGGTCATCCCCGCGGCCTGGAGGAATCCGTTGATCTTGTCCGCCCCGAGCTGCTTCCACAGCGCCGTGGTGGCATCGTTGTCGGACTTCGTGATCATGGCGGTGACACGGTCCTTCTCCTCCTGCGTCAGGGCGCGGCCGTCCTTCTGCGCGTCCCACAGCAGCGTGCCGAGCACGGTCACCTTGACCGTGCTCGCGGAGTCGAACGTCCGGTCCGCGTCAAGCGTGCAGGTGGTGTTCGTGGTGCGGTCGTGGAGGCTGATCGCCGTCGTGGCGGTGGAGCCGTCCAGTGCCGCGTTGATGTCCTCGGAGAGCTTGTCGGCGAGCCCCGGCTGGTCCGAGGTGCAGATCGCCGCCTGCGGGGTGGCCGCGTGAGCCGACCCCACCGAGGCGATCGTCGGCACGAGTGCCCCCGCGGCCAGCGCCGCTCGTGACGCCAGCGTGGTCCGGGGAAGCCGGGATATTCGTCGGTGTCGCCCCATGGTGTGCCTGTCCATTCGCTCGTGGTGCGGTTCATGACGCGGGGGCTTCGCTCCGTCGCGAAGACATCCCGGTAGTCCAGCACTGGAGGACGAACAACCGGTGGACGAGGTTCAAAAATGTGTCCGAATCTCACAAGATCGCTCCACAACCGGCACAGCGCCCCGGCAGCCGACGGGGCGCGACAGGGCCGGTCGGCGTCAGATGGCCGGGTACGCGAGCCGTCCGGTTGGCGTCCTCGGTGATCGGCGAGCCGACGGTCCGTCGCTCAGGGCGGGCCGCATCGTCGAGAATCGGAATAGTCGAGAATCGGAATTGAGACAGGAGTCGGGCCGGACGGGAGAAGGCTGTGAGCGCACCGCGGATCGACTACCAGGCGGTGTTCGCCGTCACACCCAGTCCTTATCTGGTGCTGACCCCCGACCTGGTGGTCGTCGAGGTCAACGAGGCCTATCTGCGGGCCACGGGCCGGACCAGGGAGGAGCTGATCGGCCACTACCTCTTCGAGGTCCACCCCGACAATCCGGCGGACCCGGACGCCGACGGGGTGCGCAATCTGGACGCCTCTCTCCAGCGGGTCCTGCGCACGAAGCAGGCGGACACGATGGCGGTGCAGAAGTACGACATCCCCATCTCCGGGCGGCCGGGAGTGTTCCGGGCCAAGTGGTGGTCGCCCATGAACACACCCGTCCTCGGACCCGACGGAGAGGTGCGGTGGATCATCCACCGGGTGGAGGACATGACCGAGTTCGTGCTGACCCGCCCGCCGCGCCCGAAGCCGGAGGCGGGCGGGGAACGCGAGGCGATGGAGGCCGAGCTGTACACGCGGGCGCGGGAACTCCAGCACCTCAACGAGGAACTCCGCGAGGCCCACGACCGGGAGCGCCGCACCGCCCTCACCCTCCAGGAGGCCATGCTGCACTCCCCGGACCTGGCCGGACACCGCGAAATCGCCGTGCGCTACATGCCCGCCGCCCGGTCGCTCAATGTGTGCGGCGACTGGTACGACGTGGTGGACCTGTCCCCGGACACCTTCACCGTCGCGGTCGGCGATGTGGTCGGCCACGGCCTGGAGGCCGCCGCCGTCATGGGTATGCTCCGCAGCGCCCTGTCCGCCGCCGTCCGCGCCATCAGCGAGCCCGGCAGAGCGATGGACGTCCTGAGCCTCTACGCCCGCACCTTCGAGGGCGCGCTGGCCACGACCGCGGCCAAGGCCGTCGTCGACACCCGCCGGCAGCGCATCACCTACACCAGCGCCGGCCACCCGCCACCGGTCCTGGCCCGGCCGGACGGCACCGCCGACCTGCTCGACCAGGCCACCAACCCTCCGCTGGGCCTTGTCACCGACCACCTCCCCCGCCCTCAGGCCACCGTGTCCTACACCCCGGGCGACACCCTCGTGCTCTACACCGACGGACTCATCGAACGCCGTGACGAGGACATCGACGTCGGGCTGCGCCGCCTCACCGACACCCTCGGCCGCCACACCTCTCTCAGCCCCGACCAGCTGGCCGACACCCTGCTCTCCCGCCTCGGCGTGGCAGACGGCGGACGCGACGACATCGCCCTGATCGTCGTCCGGCTGTGAGTCGGTGACACCGGCCGTTTCCAGACCCGGCCCATGGAGATCACCGACAGCACCGCGCTCGCCCGCGACCTCGCCCCCACCGGAGTGCTCCGCGCCTCCATCAACCTCGGCACCCCCGTCCTCGCCCGGGGCACGAGGGGGTGTACGCCTACCGGCGCCAGCCCCGCATGGCCCAGGACATGGTGATGATCAGCGAACGGCCCTCCGAAGCCACAGACCGCGCGATCCCCGGACACTGGGAGGGCGACCTCATCATCGGCAAGGCCCACAAGTCAGCGATCGGCACCCTCGTCGAACGCACCACCAGATTCGTCGTCCTGGTCCACCTGCCCGACGGCCGCCAGCCCGCCCAGGTCCGCGACGCCCTCGTCCAGGCCGTCTCGACCCTCCCGGCCCAGCTCAGACGCTCCCTCACCTGGGACCAGGGCTCCGAGATGGCCCTGCACAAACAGTTCAGCACCGCCACCGACATGCCGGTCTCCTTCTGCGACCCCGGCAGCCCCTGGCAGCGCGGCTCGAGCGAGAACACGAACGGCCTGCTGCGGCAGTACTTCCCCAAGAGCACCGACCTGGCCCGCTACACCCGCGAGGAACTGGACACAGTGGCCGCCGAACTGAATAGCCGCCCACGCAAAACGCTCGGCTGGGAAACCCCAGCCGAGCGTCTCGCTAAGCTCCTGGCAACAGCCAGTTGATCACTGTGTTGCAACGACCCCTGGAATTCGCCCCAAGGCCTCGGGGGCTTCGCCATGTCCGCCGGTGGTCGGCCCGTGGCCGGAAGCGCGCCCTCCGAAACGATCAACAAGCAGAATGACGTGGCCCAAAACTGCCCCGCACTCCTGCTCCACCCGACCCGCGGGGCTGCCCACCACCCACTTTCCCCATCCACGGAAGAAGTTCCATGACCGACACCACATCCACCCGCCCCACCGCCGCCATCGCCCGCCTCGTCATACCCGCGGCCCTGGCCGCGGCGGTCGCCGTCCTCGTCGGCTACCTGATCTTCGACGCCGCCGGAGCCGACTTCGACGTCACCATGTCCGGCACCGAGAGCACCGTCACCGCGGTCCAGGCGTGCCTCGCGGCCTTCCTGGTGAGCCTGGTCGGCGGCACCGTCGCGCTGCTCATCGCGCGCCGCACGGCCCAGCCGACGCGTACCTTCGCCGTGATCGTGACCGTCGCCGTGGTGGTGTTACTCGTCGGGCCGCTGGTGGGCGCCGACCAGGCCCTGACCGTCGTGGCTCTCGAAGTGCTGCACCTGCTCGCCGCGGCAGCCGTGCTCATCGTCGTCCTGCCGCGCATCGGCACGACCACCACCACGCCGACGGACGCCTGACCGCGTCGCGCCCGTGAGTGCCCCGCGACTCTGGGCTCATGCGTGCCGCGTCGCCGCGCGCACGAGTTCAGGGTCGGGGCACGTGGTTCAAGCCCGCGGGGGGAACGGCCGGCGGCAGAGGGGCGTCGCACGGAAACGGGCCGTGCCACCGCTTGACCCGCCTTGACCCGGCCGCCGCGGCCCGAGGCGGGCGGTGACGTCGTGAACCCGCCAGCCTCTTCGCTCGCGGCGATGATCCCGTTTCGGCGGACGCCCGGTGACTTTCGGGACAACCTGCGGTCACGGAAACCTCAACAGGCCGCCGCACACACCTACTTCTTGGCATATGTTGGGCGGATGAGTGAACATGACCTGGAGCCTCGGCCTCCGTCCCCGCTGGTGGAAAAGATAGACAGCGCGCTGGCAGTACTGATCCTCGTCGGTATCGCCGGCGGATCGTTCTGGCTGGCCTCGGGCCTCACCTCGTCCTACATGGTGCTCTTCAACTGACGCGCCCGCGCCCAGGCCGTGCCGGCCACCGGCCGGCCTGGGCGCGGGTGTGGAAGCGGTTCCGGCGCTTGGCTGCCACGGCTCGCGTCGGCCACGCCCGTCGGCGTCAGCCGGTGGTGAAGTCGCCGATCGAGCCGGTCTGACCAAGACCACCTTCTTCCGGCACTTCCGCGACAAGCGGGAAGTGCTCTTCGCCGGCCAGGACACGCACACCCGGCTCCTCGCCGACGTGATCGACGCGGCGCCCGGCCCGGCCACACCGCTCGAAGCGTTCCGCGCGGCCCTCGACGCCCTGACCGCCACCTTCACCGACGACCGCCGCGACGTCGGCGCCAGGCTCCGCCCGGTCATCGCCGGTAACACCGAACTACAGGAGCGCTCCGCCCTGAAGCGCGCCAAACTCGCCGAGGCCGTGACGGACGCGCTCCACAAGCGCGGCGTATCAGAACCGACCGCGAGCCTCGCCGCCGAACTCGGCATCCGCGCCTTCTGCGACGCCTTCGACCAGTGGGCCGATCCGGCGGGCAAGCAGACGCTCACCGAACTCACCCGCCACACCCTCGACGAACTCCGCGCCGCACTGGTCGCACTCGGCTGGAGCTCGTCCACCAGAACGTGTCCACCAGGGCTCGTCCACCAGGGCTCGTCCACCCGGACCTCAGGCGGCGGTGGAGTCGGCCGTGCGCCGGGCGTGGGCGTCGATCAGGGCGAGCGTGGCCTCGGGCTGTTCGATCTGGGGCAGATGGCCGGCTCGGGGGATGACCTCGAAGCGGGCGTTGCCGAAGGCCGCGGCGTAGGCGGCGCCGTAGGCCGGTGTGACCACGCGGTCGCTCTCCCCCCACAGCAGGAGTGCCGGTGTGTCCACACGGTGCAGACGGCGCAGCAGTTTCGCGTCGTGCATATACGGCTCGCCCGCGAGCACGCGCATGGTGGCCATGTTGGCCTGCCGGATGGCAGTTTGATCAGCCGGTATGTCGGCGGGGTCCACGTAGTAGCGGTCCGGGTCGTGCCAGGAGTGCTCCGCCACACCGCGGGGATCCAGGGCGAAGAAGTCCGTGATCGGCTCGCCGGGGATATCCACCCCGACCGCGTCGATCAGGACGAGGCCGCCGATGACACCCGCGGTGTCCCGTACCGCCATCTCGGCCGCGATCCAGCCGCCGAGCGAGGACCCGATGACCAGGGCGTCGCGCAGGCCGCGGTCGTGCAGGAGGTGCAGATAGGCCAGGGCCAGATCGTCCACGCCGGTCAGCCAGTCGGGGCGGGGCGTCCCCTCCCAGCCGGGGTGCACGGGCGCGAGCGTGTGCGCGGTGCGCGAGAGGTGTGCGGCGATACCGGCGACCGTGGCGGGCCCGCCGCCTCCGTGCAGGACGAGCACCGGGCGGCCGGTGCCCGACTCGGAGAGGGTGAGGTCCAGGTCGTCGCACGCGGCCGCGGCCGCAAGGGAGTTCATGTCCGTTGCCATGGATCAGACTGTAACTAAGCTTCTTTAATTAAGCTAGTTTCATTGCGGGTAGACTTACGGCATGGATGCTGATGTGCAGGTTCTGGGGCGCGCGGTCAAGCAGGCGCAGTACCGACAGCACCGAGCGCTGGACAGTGCGCTGGGCGAGGTCGGTACGACGCTGGCGCAGTGGGACGCGCTGCGCGCCATCAGCGGCCGGCCCGGAGCCTCGGCACGCGAACTGGCCGCGGTGACGTTCCAGAGCGAGCAGGCGTTCGGAGCGCTCGTGGGCCGCCTGGCCGCCCAGGGACTGGTGGAGCGCAGGCCGGGCCACGGACGCCGCATGGAACACCGCCTCACCCCCACCGGCGAACAGACCCTGGCCGCCGGCCACCAGGTCAGCCAGAAGGTCCTGGAGGAGTGCTTCTCACCCCTCCCGTCCGCGGACCGGGCCACCCTGCTCGGCCTGCTGCGACAGCTCAACGAGGAGGCCCCGCCCTCACCTGCCTGACGTCGGCCACCCTCATGTGCCCTGGCCGTAGAGCGCGGCGATGTCCTCGGAGCCGGCCCACCGGCTGTAAGTGGGCTGCTGTGGCCACCCGTCGGGCGAGTCCTGCCATTCCTCCTGCCGCCCGTACGGCAACAGGTCGATCAGCGCGAAGGAGTGGCTGAGCTGCTCGGTGCCACGGCCGTTGGTGTGCCAGGTGCGGTAGACGGTGTCGCCGTCGCGCAGGAAGACATTGACGGCGAATCCGCCGCCGGGCGGGGCGCCGACGTCGGTGCCGAACGGGCTGTTCGCCGTGGAGTACCAGGCCATCGTGTTCCCGACCCGCCGCCTGTAGGCGAGTGCCTCGTCGATCGGGCCCTGGGTGACGATGACGAACCGGGCGTCGTAGTTGCCCAGGAACTCCAGCCTGGTGAACTGCGAGGTGAACCCCGTGCAGCCCGGGCACTGCCACTTCTCGCCCGGGAACCACATGTGGTGGTAGACGATCAGCTGCTTCCTGCCGTCGAAGAGGTCCACCAGCCGAACCGGTCCGTCCTCGCCCTCGAGGGTGTAGTCGGGCATCTCGACCATCGGCAGGCGGCGTCGCTGGGCGGCGATCGCGTCGAGTTCCCGGGTCGCGGCCTTCTCCCGGACCCGCAGCGCTTCGAGCTCACGCTGCCAGGTGTCTGCGTCCACGACGGGCGGCAGTGCGTTGGCGGTCATGCCGTGATCCCTTCCTGATCAGGTGTGTGGCGGGCGTTCTACAGGTGCAGACCCCGCCCGGTCGCCGAACTCATCGGTGGCCGGCCACTCCGATCGGCGAAGCCCCGGCCACCGCCCGGGCGCGTTACCCTTTTCGCAGAGTATCGACCGATATCGGCGCTACGGAGGGTATCGGGATGGCGCGTAGAGCCGGGGCCGATCCCGAGGCGAAGCGGATACCGGCCCGGCTTCGCGGACGTGCCCGAGGCACCCGCTCCGGCCCTCGCCCTCCTGAGCTCCGACGGCACCATCCTCGGCATCGCCGTGTTCACGCGGACCGACAACGCCGTGCCCTTCACCCAGGACGATCTGCTGCTGGCCGAGGAACTCTGCGTCCAGGCGGCGCTGAGCCTGGACAACGCCCGCCGCTACGCACGGGAGCGGGCCGCCGCCCTCGCCCTCCAGCGCAGCCTCCTGCCGCAGGAGCTGTCGGGCGGCGCCGCGGTGGACCTGGCCGGCCGCTATCTGCCCTCCGACCGGCACGAAGGGGTGGGCGGGGACTGGATGGACGCCATCGAGCTGCCGGGCGACCGGATCGCCCTGGTCATCGGCGATATCATCGGCCATGGCATCAACGCCGCCGCCGCCATGGGCAGGATGCGCACCGCGGTCCACACCCTCGCCGCCCTCGACCAGCACCCCGCGGAACTGCTCGACCACCTGGACAAGGTCACCGCCCGGCTCGCCGAGGCGGGCACCTGGTCCCCGGAGTACTCGTCGATCACCGGCGGGACCTGCCTCTACGCCGTCTACGACCCGGCCACCCGCGTCTGCACCCTGGCGCGCGCCGGGCATCCGCCACCGATGCTGGTGGCCCCCGACGGCCACGCCAGGATCGCCGACACACCGGTGGGCCCGCCGCTCGGCATCGGCACCGGAGCGTACGAATCCGTCGACCTGGAGCTCCCCGAGGGGAGTCTGCTCGCCTCCTTCACCGACGGGCTGGTGGAGACCCGGCACGGCGACATCGACGCAGGTCTCGACCGGCTGCTCGCCGCGCTGCAACGCCCCTCGGCGAGCCGCGAGGACCTGTGCGCCCGCGTCATCGCGAGGATGACCACGGACGCTCCCCCGGAGGACGACATCGCTCTCCTCGTGGCCCGGACACACGCCGACGACGGCGGCCGGGCAGCCACCCACGGGGAGCGCCGCGGACCGACCGCCTGACGCACACCGCCCGTCACGGGATCGTGGCGGCGGCCACCTCCCGCAGCAGCCCCATCACGGCCTGGGCGCGGGCGGTCTGGGTCATGCCCTTCACCGAGGCGATCTTGACTTCGAGCGGGGGGCTTCCGTCCCGCAGCTCCAGTTCCGCGATCTCGCCGCCGCCGTAGGTCTGGCTGGTCGCCGGCCGCTGGTTCAGCACGGAGTATCCGAGCCCCCGGGCCACCAGGGAACGCACCGTTTCATAGCTCCGGGTGCGGTAGCGGACATCGGGCGCGGTGCCGGTGGCGGCCACCAGCGAGCGGAAGTAGTCGCGGCTGTGCGGCAGGTCGAGCAGGACGAGGGGTTCCGCGGACAGTTCGGCCAGCTCCACGGTGCCCTGCCGGGCCAGGGGGTGATCGGCGGGGACGATGACGTAGGCCGGGGCCCGCGCGATCGTCTCGCCGCACAGGTCCGGCTCGGCCGACAGACCGAGGCCGTAGGTGAGGGCGAAGTCGATGCGCCCCGCGCCCAGGGCCTCGACGAGCTGATCCGTCTCCGCCTCCACCACGTCGATCTCGATGCCCGGGTAGCGGCGGGTGCATTCGCTGAACAGGGGCGGCAGATAGTACGGGGCCAGCGTCACGAAGCAGCCGACGGCCACCGGCCCGGAGATCGTCTCACCGTCTCCCCGAGCCTCCCGCTCGACCTCACGCGCGCGGGCCAGCAGCTCCCGCGCGTGGCTCTGAAGCCGCTCCCCCGCGGGCGTCAGGGTCAGTCCCCGGCCCCTGCGGCGGATGAACAGCTGCACCCGCAGATCGCGCTCCAGGTTGTGGATGGCCGCGGACACGGCGGACTGGGCGATGTGGAGCGCCCCCGACGCCTCCGTCATCGAACCGCGTTCGGCGGCGACGAGGAAGTAGCGGAGTTGCAGGAGGGTGAAACCCACCGGTGACGTCATGCGTGGCCCTCGCGCCTGGTGATCGGTGTCCATGCCGGTGCCGACCTTATGCGGCGGCGGGTATCGACCCTATGCGGCGGCGCCTACAGGGTGTCCGGCGGATCTTTCCCCTCCCCGCCCCTTCCCGTTACCAGGGACTCCGCCCCTGGACCCCGGGGTCTGGGGCGGAGCCCCAGTTTCGGGAAGGGGCGGGGAGGGGAGCAGCCCGCCGCAGGCGCCAAGATCCGCCGGACATCCCCCTAGTGGCGCTCAGGGGGTGCAGAGGGCGCGTCGGCGACGTCCTCGGGGCGCAGCAGGGCGGACCCTTTGGTCTCCTTCAGGGACAGGGCGGCGACGAGGCCGCCGGCGGCGAACACCATCAGATAGGGGCCGGGCAGCAGGGTGGAGCCGGTCGCGGAGATGAGCACGGTCATCAGGTACGGCACCGTGCCGGCGAACAGGGCGGCAGTGAGGTTGTAGGCGATGGACAGGCCGCTCTGGCGGGTGCGGGTGGGGAAGATCTCCGCCGACCACACGGCGTAGGTGCCGAGGATCGCGGCGAGGATCACGCCGAGCAGCAGTCCGGCGGTCCAGGTTCCGGCGAGCCCGGTCCGCATGAGGAGGAACGCGGGGGTGGCGGCGACCAGGAGGGCCGCGGTGGCGCCGACGAAGACCGGTTTGCGTCCCACGCGGTCGGACAGCAGCCCGAACACCGGGACCAGCACCAGCCCCAGCAGCGAGATCGCCGTGGACAGCAGGGCGGCGCTGCCGGCCGAGTGCCCCAGGTGGTCGGTCTCGTAGGTGACCAGGTACGTCAGCACCGCGTAGAAGGGCACGTGCATGGCCGCCATCAGGCCCGCCGCCTGGAGCAGCTGCCGCTTGTGGTGGCGGAGCAGCTCCCGTACGGGGGTGCGCGGCACGGCGTCGTTGGCCTCGAGCGTCCGGTACTCGGGGGTGTCCTCGATCTTGTTGCGGATGATGAAACCGATGACGCCGAGCGGTGCGGAGATGAGGAAGGGGACGCGCCAGCCCCAGGAGGTCAGCTGGGCCTCGTCGAGCCCCGTCGACAGCAGCAGGTAGAGACACGAACCGGCGAGGAAGCCCAGCAGGGAGCCGACCTCAAGCCAGCTCACCCCGAATCCGCGATGGCGCCGGGGGGAGCTCTCGGCGAGGAAGCTCGCCGCGCTGCCGAACTCACCGCCCGCCGCGAATCCCTGGATCAGACGCAGGATCACCAGGAGCACCGGGGCGCCGACCCCGATCGCGGCGTAGCCGGGCAGCAGACCGATGGTCAGGGTCGCGCCGGACATCATGAAGATGACCAGCGACAGTGTGCGCTTGCGGCCGATCCGGTCGCCGAGCGGCCCGAACACCATGGCACCGATGGGCCGGATGCCGAAGGACACGGCGAACACGCCGAACACGGCGAGCAGTCCTGTGGTGCTGTTCTCGTCCGGGAAGAACACGGTCGCGACCGTACCGGCGAGATAGGCGTAGGCGGCCCAGTCGAACCAGTGCACGAACACGCCGACGGCTCCCGCGGCAACGCTTCTGCGCAGGGCGACGGCGTCGGTGGCCACCTCGACCTCGGTCGTGGTGACGTCGGTGTGAGTGGTGGGCATTGCGCGCCTCCTTGGGGATGGGGTGGAAGAAGCCGGAGCTGTGCGGGTGCCGCCTCGGTCAGTGGCCGGCGTCTCGGGCCGGGCTCCGGTCCACACCGGTCCAGGCCAGCGCCGTCGCCCCGTCGAGCAGCGCCCGCTGGGCCGTCCCGCCCACGCAGAACGCGGCGAACTCGTGCTGGTGGTTGGTGGCGGGCAGCGAGCCGATGCCGATGTAGGGGTGGATGGCGGGCACCACCTGCGAGACGTTGCCCATGTCGGTGGAGGCGCGGTTCATCCGGGCGGCCTGCCCGGGCGGCGCGAACTCCCGCCCCAGGGCGAGGGCGTTCGCGCGGTAGTGGCCGAGGGCGGTCTCATCGTTACGGAACTCCGCGTACGGCTTGCTCTCCGGCTCGATCTCCAGCTCGCACCCGGTGGCGAGGGCGCCCGCCTCGAAGGCCCGCACGACCCGTGGTTCGAGCCCGGCCAGTTCGGCGAGGGTCTCCGCCCTGACGTACCAGCGGCCGGTGGTCCGCTCCGGGATGGCGTTCGGGGCGTCCCCGGCGTGGGTCACCACGCCGTGCACCCGGGCGGAGGACGGCAGTTGCTGGCGGAGCAGCCCGATGGCGACCTGGGCCACGGTGAAGGCGTCGGCCGCGTTGACCCCGGCCTCGGGGTAGGCCGCGGCGTGCGCGGACCTGCCGGTGTAGGAGATCTTGGAGTGGCTGACCGCGAACGGACGGGCCTCGGCGACGTCGACCGGCGCCGGGTGCGCCATCATCGCGAGGTCCACCCCGGCGAAGGCGCCCCGGTCGAGCATCTCGATCTTGCCGCCGCCGCCCTCCTCCGCCGGGGTGCCGTAGACCTCGACGGTGAGGCCCGCGTCGTCGGCGACGGCGGCCAGGCCCAGCGCGGCGCCGACCGAGCTCGCCGCGATGAGATTGTGCCCGCACGCGTGGCCGAGGCCGGGCAGCGCGTCGTACTCGGCGCACAGCGCGATCCGGACCGGCCCGCTGCCGAACCGGGCGTGGAAGGCGGTGTCCAGGCCCAGATAGGACGCGGTGACGTCGAATCCGGCGCGGTCCAGCGGCTCGGGTACGGCGGCCGCCGCCCGGTGTTCCTCCCAGGCGGTCTCCGGGTCGGCGTGCAGCCGCTCGGAGAGCCGGATCAGCTCCTCGGCGTGCCGGTCGACCGCACGCCGGGCGGCCTCTTTCAGCGGCCCCGACGTCCCCATCGCCTCCATCGCCTCCCTCACCGATCGCCCGGCACGCCGTACGAGGGGGCGGAGGCGGGATCGAGTCCACGGCGTACGTAGTCGTCCCGCTGCGGCAGCCAGACGGCGAGGAGTTCGGCGAGCCGGTCGACGGGGTCGTCGGCCCAGTCCACCCGCAGATCGGTCACCCGCCAGTCCACGTCCGCGACGACCGCGAGGCCCGCGGAGTGCACCGGCCCCTCCTCGCCACCGGCCGCGACGGCCGCCTTCAGGGCGATGACCAGCCGCTCCTCCAGCTCCCCGGTGGCGGCGGAGTACGCGTCGAGGAGGACGCCGGGGATGTGCTCACCGCACAGCATGTTGCCGGCCGCCACCGCGCCCTCGGCGGTGGCCGAGGCGTACCTGCCCAGGGTGTGCGACCCGCTGTGGGCGACTCCGGGCCCGGAGCGGCCCACCACGGTCAGCTGACGGTAGGCGATGGACGTCGCGTTGCGCGCCGCGCCGGTGACACCGGCCAGGGCGCGTTCCGCGTCGCCGTGGTCCGCCAGCTCCTCCAGCAGGCTGGTGCCGAGCGTGGGGTCGGTGATGTTCTGCGAAGCCGCCGCGCCGACCCCGGGCCGCAGATGGGCGACCCGGGCGGCGACCGCGGGACTGGACGAGCTGGCCACGATGCCGAACCGTTCGCCGTCACGGACCACCAGGGAGAACGTCATGCCCGCACCTCCTCGGGGAGCACGGCGACGGCGTCGATCTCGCACAGCCACTCCGGACGCGCCAGGGCCGACACCACCAGCCCGGTGGAGATCGGGTGGACGCCCTTGGTCCAGCGGCCCACGGTGCGGTACACCGCCTCGCGGTAGCGCGGGTCGACCAGATAGATGGTCAGCTTGACCAGGTGCTCCATCCGGCTGCCCGCCTCTTCGAGCAGCATCGCGATGTTCGCCATGGCCTGTTCGGCCTGCGCCCCGGCGTCGCCGATGCCCACCGACTCGCTGGTGTCGAGGTTCTGGCCGATCTGGCCCCGGACGTACACGGTGTTTCCCGCGACGACGGCCTGACAGAGGTCGTTGTCGAGGTTCTGCTCGGGATAGGTGTCGCGGGTGTTGAACGGGCGGATCCGGGTGTGCCCGCCGGCGACGATCGGGGCCTTGGCGGCCTTCGCCCGGCGGCCCTCGCTCGTGGAGGTCATCATCTGCTCCTCGTTGCTGCTCAGTTCTTCCAGGCGGTCGGCGTGGCGCCGGGCCGGTCGCCGGCGCCGTACGCGAGGTAGCCCCGCTGGGTCGTGATGTGGTCGGCCACGTAGCGGGCGTCGTGCCAGACGCCCCAGATGAAGCTCGATCCGCGGCGGGACAGCCAGGGCAGGCCCAGGAAGTAGACGCCGGGCTCGGACGACACACCGCGCCGCTGGTCCGGCCGCCCGTGCTCGTCGAACGCGTCGACCTCGAGCCAGCTGTAGTCGGTGGCGAAGCCTGTCGCCCAGACGATCGAGGTGACCCCGGCCCCGGCCAGGTCGAGCTCCAGCCGGGGGTCGGCCACGCCTGCCGGGTCCGGCCCGAGGACGTGGGCCGCCGGCTCCTCGGGGAGGTCGAGCCCATTGCGCTCGACGTACTCGTCGGCCGCCCGGAGGAGTTCGAGGTACTTGGCGTCGCCGAGCGCGATGTTGGTGGCGAGATCCGGCGCGAAGCGCAGCACACCGTCGTCGTAGGACGCGGTCAGGCCCACGAGCTCGATGCCGTCGGCGGCCAGGGCGCGGAAGTCCACGGTGTGGCCGCCGCGCGCGCCGCTCACCGCGATGGTGACGTGTTCGGCCCCCTGCGGAGGCGTCTCCGCGTCCCAGCGCCCGAGCACACCGAGCCACCAGCAGAAGTCGCGTCCGCGGTACTCGCGGGCGGGACGGTCGTGCGGACCGACGGAGAGGAGGACCCGGCGGCCGGACCGGCGCAGCTCATCGGCGATCTGCACCCCCGAGGACCCGGCCCCGACCACGAGCACCGCGCCCTCGGGGAGCTGCCCCGGGTTGCGGTACGCGCTGGAGTGGATCTGCGCGGGAACGGCGCCGTCCGGGACGATGGGCGGGATCACGGGCCGCTGGAACGGTCCGGTCGCGGCCACGACGAAGCGCGCGTCGATGGGGCCCTCCGACGTCTCGACCCGGAAGCCGGGCCGACCGGGGGGCCTGCGCACCGAGGTCACCTCGACACCGCACCGGATCGGGGCACCGATCTTCTCGGCGTACGTGACGAAGTAGTCCGCGATCTGGTCCTTGGAGGCGAAGGCGTCGGGGTGGACGGCGGGGTCGACGTCGGAGAACTCCAGCCCCGGGAACCGGTCGTGCCACGCGGGCCCGTTCGCCACCAGGGAATCCCACCGCTCCGACCGCCACCGCTCGGCGATACGGTGCCGCTCCAGGACGATGTGCGGCACACCGTGGGCCCCCAGGTGCTCGCTCATCGCCACGCCCGCCTGGCCCGCCCCGACGACGACTACTTCGGTCTCTTCACTCAACGTTCAGCCTCCACTCAGGCGGTGGTCCATCCCGGTGTCGCGTTGACCGGGCCACCGCACGAGGGATCCTTGGACATGGCCGTAGTTCTGTCCAACAGATGTTTCCGTGGAAGGCGATCTGATTTATAGATGCAGAAATCGCGACTGAGCGACTGAGCCCCTCGGGCCGTCGGCCACCCGGGCAAACATCGCGCGGGTCTAGATCATCTTATCGAGTTAATGTCAATGGCTTCTCAGGGCCAACTGGGCGCACCAGCCGCTAGTGTTCCTGCGGATCTGGCCGGATTCCTGGACGTTTGCCCCCTTCCCCTTTCCCGGTGACACGCACGCAACCAGCCACCCCACCCCACCGAGGAGCCATGCATGCCCGCCCCTGAGCCTTCCCCTCCGCAATCGCGCCTGCCTGCGGCCGCTTCCCGCTCCGGGGCGAACGCCGACGTCGCACGGATCCTGCGTGGTCCGAGCGGCCTCGGCACGGCAGGTCTGCGCCTGGCCCGGCGCGAGGAGCCGCCGACGCCACCGGCGCCACCGACGCCGTCGGCGGCGGTTCCGGCGGAAGGCAACCCGATCCCGGGGCTCTATCACCACCCGGTGCCGGAGCCCGACCCCGGGCGGGTGGAGGAGGTCAGCCGCAGGATCAAGGCTTGGGCGCTGGACGAGGTCGACCTGTACCCCGAGGAGTGGGAGGAGCAGTTCGACGGCTTCTCCGTGGGGCGCTACATGGTCGCCTGCCATCCGGACGCCCCCACCGTCGACCATCTGATGCTCGCCACACGCCTGATGGTGGCGGAGAACGCGGTGGACGACTGCTACTGCGAGGACCACGGCGGCTCGCCCATCGGCCTCGGCGGACGCCTTCTGCTGGCGCACACCGCCCTGGACGCCCTGCACACGACGCGGGAGTACCAGCCGCGGTGGGCGGAGTCGCTCCACTCGGACGCGCCCCGGCGCGCCTACCGCTCCGCCATGGAGTACTTCGTCCAGGCGTCCAGCCCGTCCCAGGCCGACCGGTTCCGGCACGACATGGCCCGTCTGCACATGGGGTACCTCGCCGAGGCCGCCTGGGCGCAGACGGACCACGTCCCCGAGGTGTGGGAGTACCTGGCCATGCGCCAGTTCAACAACTTCCGCCCGTGCCCCACCATCACCGACAGCGTCGGCGGCTACGAACTACCGGCCGATCTGCACGCCCAGCCCGCCATGCAGCGGGTCATCGCGCTCGCCGGGAACGCCACCACCATCGTGAACGACCTGTACTCGTACACCAAGGAACTCGCCGGCCCAGGCCGGCATCTGAACCTGCCCGTGGTGATCGCCGAACGCGAGGGCCTCTCCGACCGCGACGCCTATCTGAAGGCGGTCGAAGTCCACAACGACCTCATGCACGACTTCGAGGCCGAAGCCGCGGCCGTGGCCGTCGCCTTTCCCGTCCCGACCGCGCAGCGCTTTCTCCGGGGCGTGGCCGCGTGGGTCGACGGCAACCACTACTGGCACCAGACCAATACCTTCCGCTACAGCCTGCCCGATTTCTGGTAAGAAGAACGGAACCATCTGTGACCAGCACCGACTTCAGCGCCGACGTCGCCACCTCCTCCGGCGCCGCCATGTTCATCCCCGCCCCGGCGACCCCCTACCAGGGGGACATCGCCCGTTACTGGGACCGCGAGGCCAGGCCCGTGAACCTGCGTCTCGGCGATGTCGACGGCCTATACCACCACCACTACGGCATTGGAGACGTCGACCGCGGCGCCCTCGGCGACACCGGCGACGGCGCTTACGAGAAGAAGTTGATCGCCGAGCTCCACCGCCTGGAGTCGGCACAGGCCGAACTCCTCCTGGACCACCTCGGCCCGATTGAACGTGACGACACGCTCGTTGACGCCGGCTGCGGCCGCGGCGGCTCGATGGTCATGGCACACCAGCGCTTCGGGTGCCGGGTCGAGGGCGTCACACTGTCGGCCAAGCAGGCCGACTTCGCCAACCAGCGCGCCCGCGAACTCGGCATCGAGGACCATGTCCACGCCCGCGTCTGCGACATGCTCGGTACGCCCTTCGAGACCGGGCGGGCCGCGGCCTCGTGGAACAACGAGTCGAGCATGTACGTCGACCTGGGAGACCTCTTCGCCGAGCACTCCCGCATCCTCGCGACCGGCGGGCGCTACGTGACCATCACCGGCTGCTGGAACCCGCGTTACGGCCAGCCCTCGAAGTATGTCTCCCTGATCAACGCGCACTTCGAGTGCAACATCCACTCCCGCCGGGAATACCTGCGCGCCATGGCCGACAACCGCCTCGTACCGCAGGCCGTCATCGACCTCACCCCCGCGACCCTGCCGTACTGGGAGTTGCGGGCCACGTCCTCACTGGTCACGGGCATTGAGAAGGCGTTCATCAACTCCTACAAGGACGGTTCCTTCCAGTACCTGCTCATCGCGGCCGACCGCGTCTGACCGTCGGCCGCCGTCCCGCGGCCTTCCCGCGGGCGGGGGCATGGGTCCGGAGGGCGCCCATGCCCCCGCCCCGTCCGCGGTCAGCCGCTGGAACCACGGACCACGAGCTCGGGTTTCAGGACGACGTCATCGCTGCCGCCGTCGAGTAGGGCGAGGGACGCCTCGACCATGCGCTCGGCGGTCGAGCCCAGGGTGGTGAGCCCCGGCGCGGCGGTGTCGGAGAGGTACGTACCGTCGAAGCTCGTGATCGCGTACTCGGCGGGCACGCGCTTACCGGCGTGCTGAAGCGCCGTCAGCAGCCCGAGCGCGACCGTGTCGGCGGTGCAGATGATCGCGTCTGTGTCGCCGGGGTTCGCGAGCAGGAGCTTCGCCGCGTCGGTGCCGCTCGCCACCGTGAAGTTCGGCATTTCCAGCACCCGGTCGTCCGGCCCGGCGAGCGCGCGGAACGCGGCGGTGCGCTCGATGCTCGACGAGGAGTCCTCCTGGGCGTCGACCATCAGGATGCTGCGGCGGCCCCGCGCCCGCAGGTGTTCCACGAGCAGGCGGACCCCCGCCGCGTTGTCGAGCCGTACCGACGGCGCTTCGACGCCTCGTGCGCGGCGGTCGACCTGCACGACCCGGTTGGACCGCGCGAGTTCCGTGATCGCCGCGCCACTGCGCTCGAACGCCGCGGGCACCACGAGCACCGCGTCCACCAGCACCCGGTCCATGGCGCCGAGCTGGCGCTGCTCGGTCTCCGGGCTCTCGCCCGTGTCGATGGTCACCAGCCGCTTGCCCTCGAGGTCCAGGCGGCGCGAATACGCCGACACCAGCTCCGCGAAGTACGCGTTCGCGATCGCCGGAACGACAAGGGCCAGGGAATCCGTCGACTGAATCCGCAGCGCCCGCGCCGCCGCGTTCACCCGGTAGCCCAGTTCCTCGCAGGCGTTCCGCACCCGCAGCGCCAGCTCCGGATCGACATTGCGCTGAACGCCGGACAGCACCCGGCTCGCCGTCGGCACTGACACCCCCGCGCGCAGTGCCACGTCCTTCAAGCCTATGCGCGCGCCCATCCTGAACTCCCCTGATTCCGGCCGGCCGATGCTATCAGGACGGTCTCGACGACCCATTGACGTGGCAGGGGCTGCCGTGCTTGGGTTCGGAAATGGTTTTCCCGGCGATGAGCGTACGCTACGACCGCCCACCGCGGGCCCCGAGGGCCGACGGTTTAGCGGCCCACCCCGCCGCTTAGCGCTCCGCCTCATCGCCGTACACGCCTCCCACCGCGGGCGCGACGGCGGTCAGCGCGCACGGCGCACGTCTCACCCGGAGCCGCGTCGCCCCCGGACGCGGTCGACACGCCCCCGAACGCGCACCCCCCGAGCACGCACCCCCGACGTCCCCGAGCTCGAAGCCCGAAGCTAGGCCATCCGCTCCTCCCCACATCTCCATACGTCGAAAGGCGCCCTTCCATGAGCAGTGAGGCTCAGCAAGGTCGTAGAGGCACGACCGTCGAATCGAACGGCGTCAATCCCGTTCCCGATGCCGAACGGCGCGGAAAGCCGCGGGGCCTGTTCGCCGTGTGGTTCGCCTGGAACATCTCGATCCTCGGCATCAGCTACGGCATCTTCGTCTTCGGCCTCGGGCTGAACGTCTGGCAGACGATCGTCGCCGGGACCGCCGGCTACCTCATATCGGCCACCCTCGTCGGCATCCTCGCGGTCGGCGGACCCCGCACGGGACTGCCGACCCTCGCCCAGACGCGCTTCGCGTTCGGCATGAAGGGCAACAGGATCCCCGCGTTCTTCGCCTACCTGTCCAATATGGGCTGGAAGGTGACGATCATCACCCTTGCCTCGACCACCGGTGCGAACCTGTTCGCGAAGCTGTGGTCGTCGGCGTTCGCCGACGCGGACGGGTCGAGCGCCACCTCCACGATCGTGCTGTGGTTCGTGCTCGTGCTCGCCCTGACGATGACGGTCTCCGTCCTCGGCCACGAGCTCATCATGAAGGTCGAGGTCTGGATCTCCTGGGTGACCGGCATCATGACGGTCGCGTTCCTCGGATTCATGGTGCCCGAGATCGAATGGGCGCACCTCGGTGACACCCCCGCGGGCGGACCGCTGGTGTTCATCGGCGGCATCATCATGGCGATGACCCTCGTCGGCCTCGGCTTCCTCAACTACGGCGGGGACTTCGCCCGTTACCTCCCGCGCGACACCCCGGCGCGCGGCGTGATCGGCTGGACGGTCACCGGGCTCAGCCTGCCGGTCGTCATCCTCCTCGCCGTGGGCGCGCTGCTCGTCGGCGGGGATTCCAAGCTCGGTGCCGCCACCGCGTCCGACCCGATCGGGGCGCTCACCGCGCTCCTGCCGATGTGGTTCTTCGTTCCCTTCTCCGTCGTGATCGTCATCTCGCTCGTTTCGGCCGCCATCACCGGCATGTACAGCTCCGGCCTCGCGCTCATGGCCGTCGGCGTACCGCTGCGCCGCTCCGTGACGACCGCGATCAACGCGATCATCATCGCGGCGGGCGCCTTCTACCTGCTGTTCATCTCCACCTCGTTCCTCGCGACGTTCCAGTCCTTCCTGTCGCTCATCGCCGTGATGATGGGCACCATGGGCGGCATCCAGCTCATCGACTTCATCCGGCAGCGCCGCATGGGCTGGAACACCGACATGGCGAACCCGCGCGGCTACGGCGGCCGCGACGGGCGCTGGACCGCGATTCTCAGCCTGGTCACCGGAACCGTCGTCGGTCTCGGCCTCGTGACCAGCTCCGACCCGAACTTCGCGAAGATCACGGGCTTCCTCCTCACCGAGAAGGGCCGCACCGGCGTGTTCGGATCGAGCGGGCTCGGCATCGTCATCGCCCTGGTGCTCGGCGCCGCGCTCTACGCGATCCTCACGTTCGGGCTCCGGCTGGACCCGAAGCCCGACTACTCGCTCGTGACCGCGGGGGACGCCCAGCCCGAGGAGAACACCACCGGGCTCCCGAGTCCCGACCCGGCCGTCAGGCACGTGGCCGACCGCACCGAACGCTGACCGACCTGGTGGCGGCGAGGCCCATACAGACCTCGCCGCCGCTCGAGGAGCTGACACCCGTGTCCGCACATGAGACCGCGCTGCGCCGCTTCCGGAACCCGGACCCCTGGCACGCGCCCGCCGCCTACTGGTTCTGGCACCGGCTGCCCGACGAGGACACGATCCGCGCCCAGGTGCGGCAGATGCACGACGCCGGGATCCGGAGCTTCCAGGTGCAGGCGCGGTTGTCGTACCCGATCGAGGGCTACCTGGACGACGACTACCTCGCCGCGTGCCGTACGGCCGTCGAAACAGCCGCCGGACTCGGCATGATCGTCGGAATCTACGACGACTACAACTGGCAGACCGGCCACGCCGCGGGCCGGGCCGTGACCGGGCACGACGAGCTGCGCGAACGGCATCTGTTCTGGGTGCGGATCCCCGCGGGCGGGAGCGAGGGATCGCTCAGCGGGATCCGCTCGGCGACGGAGAACCTCGGCCCGGCCGCGATGGACTGGCACTACGAGGGCGGCGTCGTCGCCTGGGCCGACTGGCGGGTCGAGTACGCGCTCGTCGTGGAAACCGCGGAAGCCGCGGAAGCCATAGGAACCGTGGAAGCCGCGGAAGGGGAGCAGGGCGCGGCCGCCGAGCGGCCCGAGCTCGTCGACCGCGTGGACGGCGCCTCCGACGGATGCCATGTCCGCCTCGTCGAGCCCGTGCCCGACGGCGCGGAGGCGATCGTGTTCGTCTCCGCCCGCTGCGCGACCTCCCGGCTGGTCAACCCCGTCGACCCGGTCGCGGTCGATCGCTTCATCGAGGCCGGTTACCAGCCCTTCGCCGACGCCCTGGGCGACTTCTTCGGCTCCACCGTCGCCTATATGTTCTTCGACCAGCCGCACGCCGTGTTCTACGACTGGGCGGAGCGCACCGGAGACCTGCGTTCGGCGATGCCGTTCCACGAGAGCCTGGCCGTCTCGATCCGGGAGCGCTGGGGCGGGCGGACCCCCCAGGTGCTCGCCGCCGTGCTCGACGGGGACGACCCGGAGCGGCTGAGCCTCCGCGCCCAGTTCTACGAGCACTTCAGCGGCTGCGCGATGGAGACGTTCCTCGGCAGGCTGCGCAGCTGGAGCCACGCCCACGGCCTGCGCCAGTCCGGCCATGAAGTCCTCGGGCACGTCGGCGGCTGGGCGCTCGACACCGCGTTCGCGAACTGGGACCTGCGGGTGAACTTCGGGCTCGACCACTTCGGCGTCGACGGCTACCGCGATCTCACCGCGGTGGACGCACAGGACGCCCTGGTGCAGCTCAGCCCCGTGTTCGGCGACTCGGTCGCCCGCCACCACGGCCGCGGCGGGACGATGGTCGAGCAGTACTTCGTCACCCCGCCCGACGGCGGCACCCCGTGGTCCGGCCATTGGGGGCTCACCTTGCAGGAGTTGCGCACCACGGCGATCAACCACCATCTCCAGGGCATGCGACAGATGATCTTCCACGGCTTCTACCAGACCCACGGCCATGGAGACGATCACGAGTCGCTGCGGAATCCGCGCTTCGACTTCCCCCCGGGCATCAACTTCGAGCCGTGGTTCGCCGATCATCACCCGCGGTTCGCGCTCGAGAGCGCGCGGCTGAGCGAATTCCTCGAACCGGTGTCACCCCAGAGCGACGTGGCGGTCCTGTACCCGTTGCGTACGGTGTGGACCGCCGGTCAGCTCGGCGATCAGGCGTCGGCGCTGGGCGAGTGGGCCCGCGCGCTCACCGAGTCCCGGGTGGGCTTCCACCTCGTGGACGAACGCGATCTCGAGGCCGCCGCCGTGGAGGAAGGCTCGATGTGGATCGGGGACCGCCGGTACCGGGCGCTCGTGCTCCCCGCCGTGACAACGCTGCGCTCGGCGGCCTCGATGCGCCGGCTTCGCCGCCTGACCGAATCGGGCGTACGGGTACTCGGAAGCGGCGCGACCCCCGCCGTCTACCAGGAAGGCCCACAGACCGCCGCCGAGGACTGGGCGGACCTCGCCCCCGCCGTGGAGATGTTCCACGCGGTCCCCGAGGAGGCGGTCCTGCGCGGGCTCGCCGCACAGCGTGCGCGGACCGAGCCAACGCTGCGCGTGCCCGCGGGCTCGGCGGTGCGCTGGCGCGGCGGCTCGGACGCGGCCGACGGCTTCCGCTTCGCGTGCTTCACCGAGACCGAGGGCACGGTGGAACTCCTGCTGCCCGACGGGCCCTGGCACATCGAGGAGTGGGACGCCGCCGACGGCGCCGTGCGCACCCTCGAAGCAGCCGAGAGCCCGGTCGTGCTGCGGCTGGAGCGGAACGCGCTGCGCCTGTTGCGTGTGCACGGGGACGCGGAGCCCGCTTCCGGCCGGGCGGGCGCCCCGGGGGATTCCGAGGCCGCGGCCGGTCCCGGCACACCGGAATGGTCGGCGCCGGAGCCGCTCGAATCCGGCTGGCTGCTCGAGGTCGCCGAGGACGCGTACGAGGAGGCGGGCACCCGCCGCGACATCGCGGTGACATGCGGCTGGGAGCGGCAGGGCCTTCCGGCGTTCGCGGGCACCGCCGACTATGTGCGGCGGATCGAGCTCGACACGCCGGTCCCCCTGGAGCTGACGCTCCCGGCCGTCGCCGGAGCCGTGGCCGTGTCCGTGAACGGCATGCGGGTGGCGGAGCGCGCCTGGGCGCCGTACCGCGTCACGATCCCCGCCGACGCCCTGCGGCCCGGGGGGAACGAACTCCGCATCCGGGTCGCGCCGTCGGCGGCCAACCGGTACTACGCCGGCACCGGGCTCCGCGCCGAGCCCGAGCCGTGCGGGCTGCTCGCGCCGCCACTGCTGCGCCACGCGCTCAGGATCCCGAACCCCGGCGCCTCCCCGGACGGTTTCGGCTCCGGCCCCCGCTCATCCTCGATCACGGAAAGGTGATCCGACGTGCTCAAGGGACTCGACCCGCTCCTGACCCCGGACCTGCTGTACACGCTCGCGCGGATGGGACACGGAGACACCATCGCCATCGTCGACAGGAACTTCCCCGCGCACTCCGTGAACGACCGTGTGATCCGGCTGGACGGCACCGACGTCGTCTCGGCGGGCCGGGCGGTGCTCGGGCTGCTGCCGCTCGACACGTTCGTCCCCGAGCCCGTCGCGAGGATGGGGGTCGTCGGCGACGCCACCGCCGAGCCGCCCGTGCAGACGGACTTCATCGCCGCCGCGGAGGAGGCATCGGGCCGCCCCGTGGCGGTGGAGACGGTCGAGCGCCACGCGTTCTACGCACGCGCCCGGTCCGCGTTCGCGGTGGTCATCACGGGCGAGGACAGGCCGTACGGATGCTTCCTGCTCACCAAGGGCGTGCTGCCGGAGTTCTCTCCGGAGCGTTGATTCCTGCCGCCGGACCGTTGGCGGCACGGCAGCGATTACCGCAGCGTGAAATGGCCTGCCCGCAGCCCGACCGCGATTTCCTCGGCGGTCTGCTCGACACGCTGGGTGCTTGAGTCGATCACATGGCTCTCGAGCGCTCCGAGGTTCTCGAACGCTCCGTACAAGCCGACGATCGGTTCGACTTCCTTGAGTTGCCGCTCCTCGCGCCCGCTCGCTCGTGAGAGCACCACGTCCAGGCCCGGCCGCAGGACGATGTAGGAGAGACCGAGATCGCGCTCCCGGCATACGGCACGGAACGATTCCAGGAGCCACGGCCCAAGAATGCCGTCCAAAATGACGTCGTAGCCGCCCGCGGCGTATGCGCACGCCGCGTCGGTCATGACGTTTTGCACAACCTCGTTCTGGCGTCGGGCGTCCGGAAGATACGGCGGAACGAAACCCGACCGTATCCATACGTAAAAGGAGTCCGTATGCAGGTGGACGGCGGGCCGTGCGGCAGTCGAGGAAATGATTTCCGCGACGGTTGACTTTCCGGATGCCGGAGGCCCGCCGAGCAGCACCAGTCTGCCGGTCCCTGTATTCCGGTCGGCCCTGTCCGACGAGAATCCTCACGCACTCCGGGCCGTTCCCCGCGGCACCGGCCTCGCATGCTTCCTGAAGGGCGTCATCGTCCCGCCCCTGCCCTTCGAGGTATTCGGCGCACGCCTCGTCGTCGGCATGGGCAGGAGCGGCTGACACCCCCAGCGGCAGGAGCGCCGCCGCGGCGACGACGGCAGCGGTGACCAGACGGCTTGTACGAACCATGAGTGCCTCGCGTGGTGTGGATACGACCGGGGTAGGTCGCCAGGGCCCGTTGGCGCACCCTCCGCTCGAGCCTCGTCCAGACGAACACTCGAACGTCGTGCGCACTCCGGTCGAGGACGGCCCCACGCGTCCGCCCGCGTGACGGGGCCGGGCGTCACACCTGAGCGAGGATGCCTCCGTCGACGCGGAACTGGGATCCGGTGAGCCAGCGCGCCCGCTCCGACGCCAGGAACGCGACCAACTCGGCGGCGTCCTCGGGGGTTCCGGGGCGGTTCATCGGCACGTTCAGCCGCGCCGCGAGATCGCGCTGCGCCTCCTCCAGCGGAACCCCCTGGCTGTCGGCGATCTTCTGATGGTGCGCGATCGCCCCCGGGGTGGCGATGAAGCCCGGCAGGACGCACACCACCCGCACCCCGGCCGGGCCGACCTCGGCCGCGAGCGAGCGGCTGTAGCTGTTCATGGCGGCCTTGGCCGCCGCGTAGGCGGCCTGGCCCGGCTGTGGCAGGTGGCTCGCGATGGACGAGACATGCACCACGACCCCCGAGCCGCGCTCCACCATGCCCGGGACCAGTTCCTGGTCCAGCCGGACCGCGGACAGCAAATTGACCTCGAGGTTCCGACCGCCAGGTTTCCTGCGACCGGGTCAGCGTGTCCGCCGGGGCGCTGCCGGCTCCCGCGTTGTCGATGAGGATGTCCACCCCGCCCGCGGCGTCGCGCACCCGCTCCGCCAGCTGTCGTGCTCCGTCGGGGTCCGCGAGGTCCGCGGTGAAGAACCGCGCCGGCAGTGAACCCTCGGGCGGTGCCGTTCTGGCCGCCGCGAACACGGTCGCGCCCGCCGCGGCGAGTCGCCGCACGATCGCCGCGCCGAGCCCGCGGCTTCCGCCGGTGACCAGCGCGCGCCGACCCGCAAGCCCTTCGTCGGGAATCGCCGGGGGCACTCCGCTGCCACCGGCGGGTACGTTGCTCTCTGTGCCGTTCATGCGGGCAGAATACCTGACTTACCAGTAAGGCAGTTTTCATGGGAGAGCAAGCCGACCGGAGGCGCACCGACACGCGTCGACGCGTACGGGCCATCGCGCTGGAACTGTTCACCGAACAGGGCTATGAGCTGACCTCGTTGACCCAGGTCGCCAAGGAGGCGGGGGTCACCAGGCAGGCCGTCCTGCACCACTTCGCCAACAAGGAGGAACTGCTCACCAGCTCCTACGAAGAACTGCTCCCGGCGCTCGACGTCATCATCGAGTCCGCACGCGCCCACCCGCCTTCCGCCGCGACCCGCATGCGAGCCATCGAGCGGTTCGACGCCCTGGTCCGCGGCGAGCACGGCGCCTCGCTGGTCTGCGCCCAGCTCAACGAGCACGCCCTGCGCGGCCTGGCCGCCGCCCGCACACTCCAGCAGCGGCTGGACGACCTGACCCGCGCACTGGCCACCGGCGAAGGGCCCGAGGGCACGATGCGCGCACGGCTGGCCCTGTCCGCCGTGATCATGGCCGTGGCACGCGGACGCGAACTGGGCGGCCGACAGGCGGAACGCCACAGGGCGGCGCTCGCGGTGGCCCGCTCACTGATCGGGTCCGAGGAGGGGTCACCCCCGCCCCTGCCCGGCTGATCGCCGTCCAGCTCTGCTTCGCCCCCAAACTCCTACAGACCCACCGGCAACCAGCGGGACGCGGTCACCGCCATCCGGCGCCCTCCGGCCCTTCAGCCGCCTCGTCCACACCTTCACCGCCCCCGTCGGCTACCTCACCAGGCCCTACGTCGTCTACCGCTCCCGCACCCCGGCCCCCCGGCGGTAGCGGGGGGGCCGGGGCACCGGTCGGTCAGGACGGGTTGTCCGCGTGGGTGAGGGTCGTCCAGGCGTTGAAGTAGTTGTCGGTGCCGGACGGGCGGTGGGCCTCGGTGTACTTCTGGGCGTTGGACATGCTGATGCCGAGGCGGTTGTGGAGGGCGTTGAAGCCGACCTCGGTGACCTGGTCCAGGCCCTTCTTGACGGATCCGCCGCACAGCCAGGACGGCACGGCGGTGCCGTTCTCGTAGGCGGTGTGGAAGCCCAGTGCGTAGCGCAGCCGGTCCTGGATCTTCGGGTAGAGGTCCTGGCCCTGGATGCGGCTGGTCTCCGCGATGTCGGCGATGGAGGCGATGCCCCAGCCGGTGTGCCCGAAGTCGCGGCAGGTCTCCTGGGCGAGACCGTCGGCGAAGGTGCTCTGGCCCTGCCAGTACTTGATGATCTCGGCCTTGGTGTCGATGCTGCTGTCCGCGGGCGGCTTGGGCAGATCGCCGTCGCTGGTCAGGTATATGTACGCCGGGACGCGGTCGAGGTAGGTACTGACCGCCTTGTCGTAGGCGGAGCGGTCGTCGAGGAAGACCGCGATGCCGATGGCCGCCTCGGTCATCACCAGTTCCCAGTTGCCGTTCTTGGTGGTGGCCGAGCCGTTGCTCACCTCGGGGAGGTACACGTTCCGCAGCATGGTGGCGAAGCGGCCGGCGCCCGGCCAGCCGCCGTCGTAGGTGTACTTGATGATCTCGGCGGCGCGCGGCCAGGTGGCGCCGGACCAGCCGGACTGGAGCGGGGCGTTGCTGTTGGTGTGATCGGTGATCGTGGCGGACCAGGCGTCCATGATCTCGATCGACTTCTTGGCGTACTTGCTGTCCCGGGTGAAGTACCAGGCGAGCGCGTCGGTGTAGGCCGCGATGGCGTCCTGGCGCTCCTCGGTGCACCCGTGGTTGGGGTTGGACGACGAGCCGCACTCCACGACGGCGCGCGGTTGGGGGGTGCGCGACAGCGAGGCGTAGGAGCTGCCCATCATGTTGTCGTAAGCGGCCTTCCAGGGCTGCTGACCGGCCTGCACCTTCGAGCGGGCGTAGTCGAGTTGGGCCCGGCTCACCAGCACCCCGGGATGGGTGAAGGCGGCCGGCGCGGCCGTCGCCCGCGGGGCCGGTCCGCCGAGCTGAAGGCTCAGCAGACCGGCCAGCAGGGCGAGAACACTGAGTAACGCGGTTCTGGTTCGTGCCATCCGATGACCTCTTCTGTTCATGGATGAGAACGCAGTTCCCAAATACGGACAGGATGGCCAGGACCCTAAGGATGGCCCGTGAACATGTCAATGGCTGCGGGCGGTGATGTCGCCTCGGGAGGTGGTGGCACGGATGTCGAGTTCGGCGGTGCCGTCGTTCTTGAGGGCGTTGCTGATGCGGCCGTAGCCGGTGTCGGCGTCCAGGGTGGCCGAGACGCCGGCCGCGGCGCCGACCGAGATGTCGCCGGACTGGGTGCGGAGCACGACCCTGCCGCGCACCGCCTCGGCGATCCGGATGTCACCCCGCGCGGCGCTGATCTCCGCGGGGCCGCCCAGCCTGCCGACCTCGACGTCACCGTCGAGCACGGTGAGGCGGACGCTCGCGGCGACGCCGAGGCCGTGGCCGAGTACGAGGAGACGCTCACCACCGTCCTCATGGCCTCGGGCCTGCCCAAGGTGACGGCCCGGGTGCTGACCTGCCTGTTCACCACCGACGCCGGCAGCCTCACCGCGTCCCAGCTCTCGCAGCGCCTCCAGGTCAGCCCGGCGTCCGTCTCCAAGGCGATCGCCTTCCTGGAGAGCCAGAGCCTCGTCCGCCGGGAGCGCGACGAGCGCCGCCGCGACCGCTACGTCGTCGACGACGAGCTCTTCCACCAGGCGACGATCGCCAGCGCCCGGTCCAACGACCAGCTCGTCGAAACCGCACGCCAAGGCATCGCCGCCCTCGGCCCCCACACCCCCGCGGCCGCCCGCCTGGAGAACATCGCCCGCTTCCTCGACTTCATCAGCGAGAGCATCACCCGCGCCGCCGAACAGGCCCGCGAAGTCCTCCACACCAAACGCGAAACAACCTGAGTGGTGGCTCCGCGACGACGCCGGACGCCGTCAGAGGAGGTCGTAGGTCAGATGGGTCGCGGTCGTTGTCGGGGTCACGCTCCGCTGGACCAGTGTGCGCGGCGCTCCGCCGGTGAACAGCGGCGTTCCGGCGCCCAGCAGGACGGGCGCGAGGTGCAGCGACAGGACGTCGACCAGCCCGGCCCCGATCGCCGAGCCGACCGTGGCGCCGCCGCCCATGAGGACGACGTCGAGGTCCTTGCCGCTGTCCGACGACGCCGCCTCGGCGCGCTCGCGCGCGACGGCCACGGCGTCGGGCAGACCGGTGGTGACGAACGTCCAGTCGAGGTCGGTGAGGCGCACCGACTCCGGCGGCGCGCTCGTCACCACGACGAACGCGGGCTTGCCGACCTCGCCGGCGCCGTAGCCGATCGAGTCGTCCCAGCCGCCCGGCGCGTCGACCACGTCGAAGAGCCGGCGGCCGAGGACGACGGCGCCCGAGCGGACGGTCCCCTCGCGCAGGACCCGGCGGTCGTCGGGGTCGTCGGAGAACGCCCAGGTGTGCAGGGCCTCGCCACCGGCGCCCAGGGCGCTGTCCGGGCCGGGGTCGGGCCCGGTGACGAAGCCGTCGAGGGAGACCGAGATGTCAGCGATGATTCGAGTCATGTCAGGGCAGACCCGATCCGCCGCCCGAACTCATCGCGCCCGCTGCCCATGGACGGCTCAGGATCATCGCAGAGGACCGCCGTGATCACCGCATACTTGTCGGCCGACACACAAGTTACCTTGTTAGGATATCCGCATGGTCACCCCTCGCCGTACCCAGCAGGAGCGCCGCGCCCAGGCCGAGGCCGCGCTGCTCAACGCCGCCGCCGAACTGGTCGTCGAGCACGGTGTGCGGTCGCTGACGCTGGCACGGGTCGGCGAACAGGCAGGGTACAGCCGCGGGATCGTCACCCATCACTTCGGGTCCAAGCAGGCCCTGATCGAGCGACTGGCCCGCGCGACCCAGGCCGGCTTCGTCCCCGGGCTCGCTGACCTCCCACCCGGGCTGGACCGGCTCCTGCGGCTCGTCGACGGCTATATCGGCGCCTCCGGAAGCGCCGGAACGATGAACCGGGCCTTCCTGCTGCTGTGGGCCGAAGCGGCCACCGCGTCCGAACTGGCCCCGATCTTCCGCGAGCGCGACGAGGCATTCCGCTCCGATCTGCGCACCGATGTCGCCGCCGGGATCGCCGACGGCGACGTACGCACGGACATCGACCCCGACGACGTCGCCATCGCGGTCCTCGGACAGCTGCGCGGGATCGGCCTGCAACACCTCCTCGACCCCCGCACCGTCGACACCGCACGGCTGCGCCACACCGTCACCGACTACTGGCGCCGGGCATTGCGTGTCTCCTAAAGCCCGGATCGCCTAAGCCCGGATCGCCATGGAGGGCGCTGATCCGGCCGTGCGCGTCAGGTGGTGGCCAGCAGCAGGTCTTCTCCGCTCGACGGGCGGAGGCCGTCGGTGCGATCGGCGAAGTAGCGCTCGGCGAGCGAGGCTCCCGACACATGCCGGACGTCCGTGAAACCGGCTTCGCGGGCCAGTTCCAGCATCTCGGGCGGTTTGTAGAGGCTGATGAACGGCGTTCCGGATGCCCGCGCGCCTTCCATGCTCGCCCGGAAGCCGGGGCGGTCGGCGGCGTCGAGAAGTTCGACCGGCAGCAGGAAGGTCATGGCGAGCGTCGAGCCGGGTGCGAGCCCGGCGATCTGGCGCAGGGTGGCCGCGATGGCGTCTTCCGTGAGGTACATGCTGACACCGGTGGAGACGATGACCGAGGGTCTGCCGGTCTCGAAACCGTCCGCGGCCAGCTGCTTCAGCCAGTCTTCGCTCGCCTCGAAGTCGACCGGCACCAGGCGCAGCCAGTCGGGGACGCCATAGCCGAGTTCGTCCAGGCGATGGCGCTTCCATGCCTGCGGGCCGGGCTGGTCGACCTCGAAGACCCGTACCCGGGAGCCGGCCTCCGGCCTGCGCTGGGCGAAGGTGTCCAGACCGGCTCCCAGGATGACGTACTGGGTGACGCCGTGGTCGGCCCGCTCATCGATCAGGTCCTCGATGAAACGGGCGCGGGCCACCATGGCCGCCCGGAACCCTCTGGTGGTGTCCGGGTCCATGTCGGGGCGGCGGCGCCAGTCGGCGTCGGGGGCCGCCAGCCGCAGGCCGATCTCGTCCTCGAACACATGCGGTGGCGGGTCGACCTGGACGTGCATCGCCCGCCAGAGGGCGGTCCGCACCGCGGTGCTGTCCGGCGCCCCGGTCTGCTCGTCCATCACGGTGTTCCCCTTTCGTCGAGTTGCGCCGAGGTCAGCTCTTGGCGGGGGCCTGGAGGCTCCACAGGCGCCCGTCGGGGTCGCGGACGGTCATCTCCCTGGTCCCGTAATGGGTGTCCTCGAACGGCGTGACCACCTCGACGGCGGGGTCGGGACGGAACCCGTCCGCGTCCGCCACCTTCAGCACGATCCGTGTCTGGGGCTCCCGGTCCTCGGGGACCTCGGAGATGAAGACGTACGGCCCGTCACCGTTGCGGAGCTGACCGGAGTTGTGGTCGGTCGCGAACTCCAGCTCGTACCCGAGCGCCTGGAAGAACCTCGCCGACGTGCCCCAGTTGTGGGTCGTCAGGAACACGGCCTCGATTCCTTCGGTCGCCATGTCAGCTCTCCTCCTCGATCGATTGCTGTTCGTCCCCATGGGCGTCGTCGAGGTAGGCGCGCAGTGCGTCGGCGACCAGCGCCGACAACGACATGCCCGACTCGATGGCGTGGTACTTGACCTGCTTGATCAGCTCGATCGGCAGGTACACGTTGAACTGCTTGACTTCCCTGTCACCCACGAGTGCGATGCTAGCATCCTAGCAAGCTAGGAGACGATGGGCGCGGCCACGGCGAACCGTCCAGAGCCGACTCCTACTCCAGCCCCCGCTTCCCCGGCGTCCAGAACGGCTTGGTGAGCACCGCGCGCCGGTCCCAGCCCGCCTCCCGGACGAGCACCTGCCGCACCCGCTGCACGGTCCGGGCCTCCCCGGCGACGTAGGCGATCCCGCCCGGCTCCGGGGCAAGGCGCCGCACCGCGTCCGGGAGTGAAGTGCCGCCCCTGGTAAGCCAGTTGAGGCGGTCGGAGTGGGCCAGCGGCAGCCGGTCCGCGGCCGTATCCGTCTCCACACACCCGGAGACGCGCGCCCCGGGCGGCAGTGCGGCCAGCATCGCGCCGAAGGCGACGGACGCCGTCTCCTCCCCGACGAAGACATGATGGGCGGCCTCGGGCCGCAGCGTGAACGACCCCTCGGGCTTGCCCAGCCGCACCCGCTCACCGACCTCGACGCCGCCGCCCCAGCGCGCCCCCGGCCCCGCTCCCGCGTGGTCCAGCACGCACAACTCGACGGCGCCGGAGGGGTCGTAGCGCCACACGGAGTACGTACGACGGGTCAGCCCGGAGCCGACCAGGACGCGCACCTGCTGCCCGGGACGGACATCGAGCCCGGCGAGGGCGTCGCCCTCGATACGCAGCCGGCGCATACGGGCGGCGATCGGCTCGGCCTCGGTGACGGTGCCGCGGAGCATCAGCAGGTCCAGGACCGGATCCAGCAGTGTGGGCACGGGAGTGCTCCTCGGAGAAATCGGGTGGATGCGGGGGCAGTTGGACGGCCACGATGGACCAAAACGCGATAGTACGCGTTCTCGATTAAATGCGATAGTGCGCGACGACGCTGGGCCTGCTCGGCTCCGACGTCGACGGCATCCGCGCCGCCTTCATCGACGGCGCGGTGTAGAGCCGCCCGCTGCCCCGGAAGGCATCGCGCCTTCCGGGGCAGCGGTCGGACGTCCCGGGCGCGGCGCTCAATCGCGCGATGCGGAGGACCGGTTCGCGGAGCCGTTGATCACGAACTGCGAGCCGGGCTCCTTCACCACATCGCCCTGAGTCGAGTTGGTGATCCTCACGTTCGTCAGCGTGGCGTCGCCGCGCGCCCCGCCCATCGCGAGGATCCCGGACCCGTTGTTGGACTTGTCGATGGTGACGTGTCCGATCCGGACGCCGGGCATCGCGCCGCCGCCCGTCTTGAACTGGATGCCGTCGTAGGTGGAGTCGTGGATGTCGGTGTCGCGGATCGTGACCCCCGGGATGTCCTGCCCCTGGGCGAACAGGGTGATCGCGCCGAACTCCTGCGCCTCGCCCCAGAACGCGCCGCCCGTGCGGTACAGGCCGTTGTTGGCGATGAGCGTCTCGCCCGAGAAGGGCAGCGGGTCGTGGTCGGTGGCCAGCATGATCCCCGGGTAGTTCATGGTGTCGGAGATCAGGTTGTTCTCGATCGTGTTGCCGTAGCCGCCGTAGACCGCGATGCCGTTGGCCCGCCAGGGCAGTTGGACGGTGTTGTTGCGGAAGTGGTTGTCGTGGCCGATGTCCGTCGAGGTGTCCTTCACATACTTGTTGGCCCAGACGGCGAGTGAGTCGTCACCGGTGTTGCGGAACGAGGAGTTGTACACGGTCGAGTTGCGGGTGCCGTTGGTGAAGTTGACGCCGTCGGCGTAGGTGTTGCGGATCCGTACGCCGCTGAGCTCGAGGCCGTTACCGGGCCCCCACAGCGCGGGGATGTTGGAGTAGTCGCGGCCGACCCAGGCGCCGACGTTGGCGTGCTCGATCCACACATTGGTGATCTTGGTGTTCTTGCCGAAGCGGCCGTTGAGCCCGACACCGCCCTCGGCACCGCCGTCGCCGCCGCGGATGGTGCCGGAGCCGAAGATGGCGATGTCGGAGATCTTGGTGTTGTCGTCGATGTCGAAGCCGAAGTTGCCCTCGTGAGGGTGGTTGATGCCACCCGCTTCCTGGGGCGGGATGAGCGAGTAGAGCTGGGAGTGCCACATCCCGGCACCGCGGATGGTGACGTCCCGGATACCCATCTGGTTGTACTGGCCCTGGTTCTGCGGGTCGTCGGTCAGGATCTTCTTCTCCTGGCGCCACTGGCCCGCGGGGATCCATACGCAGGGGATCGCGCCCTCCTGGTCCGCGGTGACGGCGCGCTGGATGGCGTCCGCGTCGTCGATGCCGTCGTCGGGCACGGCCCCGTAGTCGGTGATGGAGACGCACTCGGCGGGCTTGGCGGCGGGTGCCGCGACCTGCTCCAGATCGACCAGGTCGATGATGTAGAAGGCCGCGTCGTCACCGGAATCCCGCTGGAGCCGGAACTTCGTACCCGGCGGGTAGGTGTCGGTGAGCAGGGCGTGGGACTCGTCGAACAGCCGCCGGGCGTCGCCGCCGGGCCGGTTGGTCAGGCCCTCCGGGTCGTCGGTGGTGCCGTAGAGCCAGCTGTGCTTGGAGGACAGGGTGAGTTTGCGGACGAAGGTGCCGTCCGCGTAGAGGCTGATGGTCGCCTCCCTGCCGCCACCGCCCGCCGCGTCCGGGATCGAGTTGCGGACGACGATCGAGTTGGACGGCGTGGTGGAGGTGAACTCCACGTACTGACCGCTGGTGTCGAGCCGGACCGATTCGCGCCCCGAGGACTCGGTGGCGAAGTTGGTGTGCCCGAAGGTGCGCTTGGCGTCCGTCGTCAGCAGGGTGCCGTCGTACCGGCCGTCCTCCGCCTCGTACTCGGTGTACGGCACGGCGGCGCCGCGTCCGACGACGAGGGAGCGGGTGAAGGTGTTGTTGTCCTCGTTGGTCTCGGCGACGGTGTCGGTGGCGTCGGCCGTCGCGGTGAGCGTCGCTCCCCCGCTGGTGGCGGTCCAGTCGCCGCCGATGGCCACGGTGGCCGTGCCACCGGCCGGGATGGTGCCCGCCGTGCCGTTCAGCGTGGTCCCGCCGACGGTGAGCCGGGTGACCGATCCGGCGGGCACCGCGCTCGTCCCCCTGTTGTGCACCGCGACGGTGAAGGTGACCTTGGCGCCGACGGCCGGGCCGGCGGGGTTGGTGGTGATGCCGGTGACCTCCAGGTCCGGTCCGGGGGCCTGGCCGATGACCAGCTTCGAGGCTGCGTTGCGGCTGTTGTTGGTGTTGTCGAGCTCAGGGACCGTGTCGGCCGGGTCGACGACGGCGGAGACGGTGTAGCTGCCCATGGGCCGCTTACCGACCTTGACCGGCACCTTCTGTGACGCGCCCGGCGCGAGCGCGCCGACGGCGCCGCTGCCGGCGGCCGTGCCCTCGAGGCTGACGTTCACCGTGGTCGCGGGCGCGGCGGCCGTCCCGGCGTTGCGGACCGTCGCCTCGACGGTGACCGCGTCCGCCTCGGAGGGCGACTCGGGCGACCAGGCGAGTTCGGTGACGGTCAGGTCGGGCGCGGGTGCGGCCGTGCCGACGACCTCGAACTCGGCGACCTGTCCTCCGCCGGCGCCGGTGTTGCCGGAGAAGTGCAGCCGTACGTCCGCGTACCGTCCCGTGACCGGGATGGTCACCGTGTTCTTGTTCTGCGACGGGCTGAAGGTGTAGTCGGCCCGGTCCTTCAGCGAGGTGAAACCGGACTCTCCGGCCGCCCGTCCCAGCACCTGGATGCTCTGCGACCGGGTGGACCAGACGGGATCGGGGTTCAGCTTGACGACGACGCCGGTCAGATCGGCGTCGGCGCCGAGCTTCGCGGTCAGCGTCGAGGACTGGCCGCTCGCCTCCCAGTATGTGGAGGTGCTGCCGTCGTTGGCGTGGCTCGCGACGTAGTCCTGGGTGGTCGACGACGCCTCGATCGGCTTGCGCAGGGCCAGGTTGGTGCCCGTGGGCGGGTTTCCGCCGGCCTCCCCGCGCACCTCCACCTCGGAGAGCTGGGCGGCGTTCCAGCCCGTGTTGCCGGTCACCTGTACGCGCACGTACCGCGCCTCGGCCGCGACGTCGAGCGCCACCGTGTTGCCGGACGACGGCGAGAAGTCCTTGCGCACGTCCGGAACCACGGTGGTGAAGTCCTGGCCGTCCGGGCCGGCCAGGACTCTCACCGTCTCGGTGCGGGACTCCCACGACGCGGGGAGCTTCAGTGCCACCTCGTCGATGTCCGCCTTGGTCCCGAGGTCGACCTGCACCCACTGGGGGAACGAGCCCGCGGGACCCTCCCAGTAGGAGGCCTGGCTGCCGTCGGTGACATTGCTCGCCGGGTAGGAGCCGTGTGCCCCACTGGCCGTCACCGGCCTGCCCAGCGCCAGATTGGCTCCCTCTGCGGCCTGGGCTCCCGCTGCGGCCTGGGCTGTCACGGGCAGCAGCCCGACCGTGAGCAGACCTGCCGTCACAAGCCCGGCGGATAACCGCCGACCGTGATGTCTTCTTCTCATGAGGCCTTCTCGATCCTTCCCCTGAGCAGGCCCAGACGGTGCCGCGCTGGTGCCGAGCCAGCCGCAGTGCAAGAGTTGAGTGATTTCGTCTATCTTTTGCAGCGATGCTTTGACAGATTTCTACCGCTCATCGACTTTGTCAACGACTCGGCACCCGGCGGTACTTGATCGGCCGCGGCGGGAGCGGACCCGGCCCGGGGAAGGTCAGGGCGGTCAGGGCGGTCAGGGCGGTCAGGGCGGTCAGGGCGGTCAGGGCGGTCAGGGCAGTACGACCAGTTCACGGCTGGTGCGGTTGAGCCGCTCCCCACCGTCATCGGTACAGATGACGATGTCCTCGATGCGGGCTCCGAACCGGTCGGGAAGATAGATGCCCGGCTCGACGGAGAAGGCCATGCCGGGCTCCAGCGGCAGGGCCGAGCCCGCCACGATGTAGGGCTCCTCATGCGTCTCCAGCCCGATGCCGTGACCGGTGCGGTGGATGAAGTGCGGCCCGAAGCCCGCGTCGGTGATGACATCCCGGCCGATCGCGTCCAGCTGCTCGGCGGTGATACCGGGCCGCACCGCGTCGGTCTGGGCACGCTGGGCGGTCAACAGCACCTCGTACAGCCGTCGGTACTCCGCAGGCGGCTCGCCGACGACGTAATCGCGGGTGGAGTCGGAGCAGTAGCCGTCTTCGGTGGTCCCCCCGATGTCGACCACCACGGGGTCACCGGGCAGGATCACCCGGTCCGACAGCTCATGGTGGGGACTGGCGCTGTGGGGCCCGGAGCCGACGATGACGAAGTCGACCCGCACATGGCCCTCGGTCACGATGGCCTCCGCGATGTCCCGGCCGACCTCGCGTTCGGTGCGCCCGGCGCGCAGCCACTCACCCATGCGGGCGTGCACCCGGTCAATGGCCGCCCCCGCCCGGCGCAGCGCCTCGGCCTCGGCCTCGCTCTTGCGGATCCGCAGCCGGCCGAGCACCTCGCCGGCGAGTGCCTGGTCGGTGTCGGGCAGCGCGGCACGGAAGGCGACCACCTTCTCGGCCCACATATGGTTGTCCACCCCGACCCGCCCCATACCGGCGGGCAGCCTGGCCGCGACGAGGGCATACGGGTCCTCGGTCTCGGCCCATCCGGTGATCTCGATCCCGAGGTTCCCGGCCGGGGACGCGAGCGCGGCGGGCCGCTCCAACTCGGGCACCAGGAGGAAGGGTTCGCCGGCCACGGGGAGCACAAGACAGGTGAGCCGCTCCAGGGGAAGAGCGTGATAACCCGTCAGATAGCGCAGATCGGCGCCGGGACTGATCAGCAGCGCGCCCAGCCCCGCGTCGGCAGCGGCCTCCCGGGCACGCTCCAGACGGTCGGCGGGGTAGAGATCGGTGAGGATCACGGGGAGTTCTCCATCCTGGTGTCGGGCGACTGAGGCAGCAGACCGGCCCATCCTCGACCGGCCGAGGCCCTCCGGCGACATCATTTTCGCCCGCAGCCGGCCCCGGGGCTCCACACGGGCCGCGCTTCCCGCACCCAAGCCGTTGACCAGCACAAATGAAGAAATCCAGCTGGAGCACTAACAGCTAAAAAACTGATTGGTGTACGCAAGCACTCGGTCTCGGCCACATTGATTCTCCGAAAGATGGCCGAAATCCCGGACGTATCACGTTCAAACACCCGCATCATGTTAAATCAGAACGGACACTGCGGACATTAGCGCCATAATCAGCCGGGGGCCGCTAACACGAGGCCTTGTCGAGCGACAAGACCGCAATCGCCCCCTGGCATCACGTAATTCACTAGTCATGAACACAGGCAGTTTAGGCCGAAACTGAAACCCTAAGATCGTTGACCCCCCGAAAGGAGCACAGTTACCTTAATTAGCGAACCCGATCAGCAAGGAAAACCCTCTTCAGGGTCACGCATTTGCGGGAATGGCCACCAACGATGGGTGGCCAGGGTCGAATTTCGCTGGGCTCGCCGCTCCGATATACCGCAGCAAGCGGACGTATGTCGTCGATTTCATCGCGCCGTCGTGGCGTTTCAGGGCCCCGGCTAAGCCAATGCAACATCGCCGGCAGTCGGGACGGGAGATGAGGGTGATGCACGTGGTGGATTCTGTCTTTGTCATGCCGGGAACGGTTGCCGCCCCGCGCGGAGGCATTCTGTGCGACTTACACAACCGTTACGAGGCCGTACGTGAAGCGCTGTCCCGAATCGACAAGGCCGCCCAGGAAATGGGGCTGCCCAACATCAGTGCCCGGCTTGTCGAACAGAACGAGACGAGCGACCGGCGCGGCCCCGACGTGCAATATCTGGAGATCTTCGCGGTCAGCATCGCAACGCACCATATGCTGATCGCCGAGGGTGCCAAGCCCATCGCGATCGTCGGGCAGAGCATCGGGGAGCTGTGGGCCCTGGCCGCCGCGGGGCATCTGTCCGTGGAGGACGCCGCGCGGCTGGCCGTGGCCCGGTCCCAGGTACTGACCCGGCGGAGCTGGGGCGGAAAGATGCTCGCGGTCGGAGTGGACGGCCGCCGGGCGGAGTCGCTCGCCGAGCTGATCAACCATCCGCACCTGGTACTGGCCTGCGAGAACGCCCCTCGGCAGAGCGTCATCAGCGGCCCCGAAGCGTTGATCGAGCATGTGGAGCGGGTGGCCGACGCGCTCGGCTGGCCAAGTCTCCAACTCGACGTCCCGCATCCGACCCACACTCCGGCCATGGCGCAGGCCGCGCGCGACCTGCGGGAATCGGCGCCACGGGTTCCGTACGGTGCCGGGCACTGGCGGGTGTGCTCCCCATGGCTGGGGCGGGACGTCGGCGACGACGACCCGGTCGACCTGGTCGCCGGTGCGCTCACCTCCCGGGTCCGGATGCTGCACACCATCCGTGAGCTGCACGCGGCCGGCGCCGATGCCTTCGTCGAGTGCGGGGAGTGGCCCGTCGTCACCAAGTTCGTCGAGGCGTCGATCCCTGGGGTGCAGTGTGTCGTTCCGCTGAGCGAGCGCGACCCGGTCGGGGCCGTCCGGGCGCTGGTCGCCGATTCCACCGGCGGTGGCCCGTTCCGCTCGCGCTCGTCGGCACCGTCGAGCAACGGTCATGGTCCCGTCGTACGGGTGAGTGAGCCCACGCCGGCCGGACCGGTGGCGACACTTCCCGTCACCGATCCGCCGCCGGTCCGGGCCGCCGTGTCCGCCGTGTCCGCATCACCTGCGGCCCCTGTGTCCTATGTGGCCCCCGTCCCCTCCCCGGCCCCCGCGGCTCCGGCTCCGGCTCCGACTCCGGCTACCCCGGTCGCCCCGGTCGCGGTCGCCCCCGTCGCCTCGCCGTCCTCTGCCGGGTTGGACTACGAAACGGTGCTGGCGGAGTTGCGGACGCTCTACGGCGACTTCCTGGGCTACCCGCCCGATCTGCTCGGTGAGGACGACGGCCTGGAGGCCGAGCTGGGTGTGGAGTCGCTCAAGCAGGTCGCCCTGCTCGGGATGGTGTCCGACCGGTACGAGCTGCCCGCTCTGCGGGCGAATTCCTCCCTCCTGACCGTCGGCACGCTGCGCCGGATCGCGGAGGCCGTCGTGCAGGCCCGATCGGGGGCTGCCGGACGATGACCTCCACAGAGAACCTGCGGGGTCGGGTCGCCCTGGTGACGGGGGCCGCGAAGAGCCTCGGCGCGGACATCGTGCGCCGCTTGGCGGGGAGCGGGGCCCACGTGATCGTCAACTACTTCCACTCGGTCGAACAGGCGGAGCGGCTGCGGGCGGAGCTGGAGCAGGCCGGTCACAGCTGCGAGTTCATCCGTGCCTCAGTGGCCAAGACCAGCGAGATCGACCGGATGTTCGACCTGGTCCAGGAGCGCCACGGCGGCCTGGACATTCTGATCAACAACGCCGCGGGCGGGGCCTTCCTGCCGCTGTTCGACATCGATGACACGTACTGGCAGCGGGCGTGGTCCACCAATGTGATGGCGGCCTACCACTGTTCGCGCCGGGCGGCCGAGCTGATGGCGGGACGGGACGGCGCGAGCATCCTCTGTCTCTCCAGCGTCGGGGCGCACCAGCCGGTTCAGGGTTACGGCCCCGGCGGTGTCACCAAGGCGGCCCTGGAGTCGCTGGTCCGCTATCTGGCGCTCGAGCTGGTCGGCCAGGGCATCCGGGTCAACACGGTGCTGCTGGGCTCCGTCGCGAGCGAAATCGTCGTCAACCTGGACGCCCCGGCGGCGACGCCAGGTGGCCCGGCCGAGGCCAGCGAGCTGATGAGCCGTACCCTCTCGACACCGGAGGCGGCCAAGTTGATCGTCCACCTCCTGCACGAGGACGCCGGCTTCATCACCGGGCAGACCATCGTCGCCGACGGCGGCATCAGCATCGGCGGGATGCAGGGCCTGCGGCTGCACAGCAGGCTGGCGGACCAGGTGAGCAGGCCCGCCAGGCGCCAACCGGAGGCTGCCCGCCCTGCACAGGCACAGGCACAGGCACAGGCACCGGAACCGGCACCGGTGGCGGCACCGGCACAGGACCAAGCGCCAGACCCGGCGCCCGACCCGGCACCGGCCCCAGCACCCGACCAACCACCCGAGACGGACCCCGAAGCCGTCGCCGTGGTCGGCCTCGGTCTGGTCCTGCCCGGCGCGAACAACACGGCGGAGTTCTGGGACCGGTTACGGGAGGGCGCCCTGATCTCCAGCGAACCGTCCGCCTTCGACCTGAAGCACTTCTGGGCGCCCACCCGGGAGGAAACCGACGCCTTCTACGTTCGCGAGGCCGCGTACGTCCACGGCTTCGTCCCCGACCCCGCATCGATCGCCGAACCGGACGGGAACGTCGGCCGCCCCGGATGGCCGCGTACCACTCGCTGGCTGCGGCACTGCGCCGTACAGGCCCTGGCCGGGGTGCACCGGCGCCCGACGGACCGGTGGCTCGCCACGACCACCGGTATCCACGACCAGACGGGGCTCGGCCCGCAGGGTGTCGTGCTGGGGGACGAGTACCGGCGCATGGTGCGCGAGGCGATCCCCGCCGACCAGGACGGTGACTGGCTGGCCGAGCTGGCCGACCACGCGATCAGCGCGTACTACGGTGGCGACGGCGGGGACCCGAAGGCCTACCTGCCCGCGTCCGTCTCCCGCGACGCGCTGCGCGGACTGATCCCCGACGACTCGCAGCACCTGACCCTCGACGCGGCCTGTGCCAGCGGACTGTTCGCGCTGGACGCGGCGGTCAAGGCGCTGCGCGAGGGTTCCTGCGATGTGGCGCTGGCCGGTGGCACCTCGGTGATCGAGCCGATCGGGTTCACCCTCTTCTGCCGGGCCCAGGGCATCGCGATGAGCGGCAGGATACGCCCCTTCGACAAGGCGGCCGACGGAACCCTCATCGGTGAGGGCTCCATCATGCTCACCCTGAAGTCGTACGCACGGGCCGTGGCGGACGGCGACCGGGTGCTCGGTGTCATCCGGGGCACCGGTCTCGCCGCCGACGGCCGGGGAAAGGGCATTCACGCTCCGGCCACGCGCGGTCAGGAGCTGGCCATCGCCCGGGCCTGGGCCGACGCGGGCATCGAGGCCGACGACGTGGACTGGGTGGTGGCACACGGCACCGGCACACCGGTGGGCGACGAGATCGAACTGCGCTCGCTGCTCTCCCGGTTGGGGCCGCGGAAGCGGGCCTGCCTGCTGACCTCGAACAAGCAGGTCTTCGGGCACACCGGTGTGCTGGCGGGCCTGGTCTCGGTCGCGCACGCGCTGGTCGCGCTCGAACGCGGGGCGGTCCCCGGTCAGCCCGTGGTCACCGATCCGCACCCGCTGCTGGAGGACGGCACGCGGCTGACCGTACCGGTCAGGGACGCGCCCTGGCCGGTGGAGGACACACGGCCGCGTGTGGTCGGGGTGTCGTCGTTCGGCCTCGGAGGGGCGGACGCGCATGTGGTCCTGTCCGACCGGGTGCCGACGGCCGCCCCCGCGCGGCGGCGGGGCGGTGAGGCTCGCGCGGACACGGAGCAACTGGTCGTCGTGGGCTGGAACACCCATCTGCCCGGCCTGGACACCGCCCAGGTCCCCGCCTGGCTGAGTGGTGACGGCCCGCTCCCGGACGCCGGCTTCGGTGTGCCGTACCCTCTGCCGTCCCCGCGTGAGGTGCGCATCCCGCCGCTGACCATGCGGCATATGGACCCCGCCCACCTGATGATGCTCCAGGCCCTCGGCCCGCTGCTGGACCGGCTCGGTGAGCCGGGCGTCAGCCTTCGGCCCACCACGGCGGTGGTCGTGGGAGCGACGCTGCCGACCACGCACAACACCCGGGCCGCGCTGCGGGTGCACGCCGGCGAGTGCGCCACCACGTTCGACATCCTGCCCGACCGGGTGCGGGCGCAGACGCTCAAGGAGTACCTCGCGAAGGGGATGGCGGAGGCCAAGGGGGTGATCCCCGGCGATCTGAACGAGGACGACTTCACCGGGGCGGTCTCCTGCATCCTGTCGGGCCGGGCCGCCAACTACTACGACTTCCGGGGTATGGGCACCAGCGTCTACGCCCACCGGGACTCCGCGCACACCGCCCTCGACCTGGCGCTGCGCCAACTCCGGCACCGCGCCTGCGACCTCGCCCTCGTCGGCGCGGTGTGCCAGCGGCCCATCAGCGGCTGGGACCGCCACCTCGACGAACTGGTGCCGGAGGGCCGGTCCATCGCGGAAGGTGCCGCCGTCCTGGCGGTCACCCGGCTCTCCACCGCGCTGGAACACGACCTGCCCGTCCTGGGTTCGCTCTCCACCGCGGTCGAGGCCACCGATCCGCGACGCCCGGCCACGCCCGGGCACGCCCTTCCCGTACTGGCCGACGCCGGACACACCTATCTGTCGCTGGACGCCCTGCTGGCGGTCCTCAAGGCCGTCTCCACCGGTGCGGACACCGTCGTGACGCCCGCCGCCCCCGGATCACCACTGATCCGGTTCACCCGGCCGGGGGGTGCCGCACACACCGGACCGGACCGGACCACGCGCGCCGAACCGGACTCTGCCGCACACGCCGAGCCGGACTCTGCCGCACACACCGAGCCGGACTCTGCCGCACACACCGAGCCGGAACCTACCGCGCCCGACGCGGCCGGTCCGGAACACGCCGAGGACTTCACCGGCCGCCGCCAGACCCTCCGATTCGTCCCGACGGCCCCGCCGCGGAACGGCTCGGCCGCGCGGTCGATCCCGCCGGGCACCATCGTCATCACCGACGCCCCGGATCTCGCCGCGGCCGCCACCGGCCCGGACATCGCCGTCTGGGCACCGCGGCCGGGCCTCGGAACCGCCACCCACGTCCCGCCCGATGAGGCGCCCGGCGCCCTGGCCGAATTGCCGTTCATCCCGCGCCATATCCGGGTCCTGTCCCGGCTGCCGGTCCAGGACGACGGGAGCGACGACGCCGAGGCCACCCGGATGGAGGACCTTCAGGACCTCACGTTCACCACCCTCCAGGCGGCGCTGCCCGCGCTGCGCACCGGCGGTTCGCTCGGCGCGCTCCTGCTCGGCGCGGTGCCGGACGATCTGCCACCCCCGCTGAGCGGGCTGTTCACCGGCCTCGTCCGCTCCGTCCGGGCCGAGGTCCCGCAGTGCGGCGGAGCGACCCTGCTCAGCGACGCGCCGGACGCCGCGACCGCCCTGGACCAGCTGGCGCGGGCGGGCGCCGCCCAGGTGCCGACCCACACACTGGCCTGCCGCGGGGGCGACTGGTTCACCCTGGCCGTCGCCGACGACCACGCTCCACCGCCCCCGGCGGAAGCCGCCTCGCTGCCGCCCGGCGCGGTCGTGGTCGCCTTCGGCGGCGCCCGGGGCATCACCCCCGAGCTCCTCCACGCGATCGCCCGCACCAGCGACCGGCCGCATGTGTACGTCATCGGCCGCACCCCGCTGCCGGAAGGCGACGACGCGCTGCCGCCGCAGGCCGAGTTCATCGCCGCGGAACACCGCAGCCGCCCCGGCGCGTCGGTGGGCGAGCTGCGCGCCGCCTACGAGAAGGCCCAGGCGCGCCTGGAGGTACGCCGTACCGTGCGGCGGCTGACCGAACTGTGCGGCCAGGACCGTGTCCACCACCGCGTGTGCGACATCCTCGACGCCGAGGCCACCACCGCCGTCCTCGACGAGGTCGTCGACCGGCACGGACAGATCGACCTGCTCATCAACACCGTCCTCGACCTGCGGTCGCGTGCGCTGCACGCCAAGACGCTGACCGATTTCCGGGCGGTCCGGGCCACCAAGGCGACCGGCTACCGCAACCTCAAACGGGCCCTGGCCGGGCGTCCGCCCCGGATCTGGTGCAACTTCAGCACCCTGGCGACGCTCGCGCCCGCGCCCGGTGACATCGACTACTGCGCCGTCAACGAGTACCTCGCGTACGCGAGCGCCTGGGCCCAGCGGCACGGACCGGACGGTCACCGGGAGTTGGCGATCCTCTGGAGCGGCTGGCGGGAGGTCGGCGTCGCCAGCAGCGTCACCATGCGGGAGACCCTCAAGCGCAACCAGATGGACGCCTACATCAGCACCGAGCAGGGATGCGCGCAGTTCCTCTCCGCCGTGACCCGGCCACCGGCCGCCGGGGTGGCGTTCTTCATCCGGGACGACGAACGCGTCCTGCTGGCCCGGCGTGGGATCAGCACCTACGGCCCGGGCGGGACCAGCACCTACGGTTCCTCCGGCGAGCCGCGGATCCCCGCTCCGGACGCGCCGCCGCCCGCCGTGCCGGATCCGTCGCTGACCAGTCCGCTGCTCGACGGTGTCCTGCACCGCGGCAAGAGCTGGGCCGTCTTCACCAAGACCTGGGATCCGCACACCCTGGCCGAGCGGGACGGGCGGTGGATGCGTCACCACCGCGTCAACGGTGAGTACACACTGGCCGGCACGTTCACCCTGGAAGCCGCGGCCGCCGCGGCCGCGACCCTCTGCCCCGACCTCGTGGTCACCGGGTTCCGCGGTCTCGTCTGCCGGACGTCGATCACGGTCAGGCTCGCCGGACCGCGGCGCACCGTCGCGGTGGAGGCCCGGGTCACCAGCCGGAAGCGGGACGGCGCCGAGGTGGCCGTCCGGATGACGGCGCACCGGATCGGCAAGAACGGCAAGGTCCTGCGCTTCAACGACCTGCTGTGCGAGACGACGGTCGTGCTGGCGGATCGCTATCCCGTGCTCGCCGGACCACCCGACTTCTCGTCCCACGACCCCGAACCCGAGTTCGCGATGCCGGTCTACTCCCCCGACCCGCCGATCTCGCTCACCGGCCCGTTCGCCGGGACCAGCGATTACGCCCGTGGGCCGGACGGGAACAGCGCCAGGTTCGGTCTGGACCACGCCGCCTGGGCTCCGGCCCTGGCGGGGATGACCGTACCGGCGATCCTGCTGGACGCGATGGTGCACCTGTTGCTGCTGCCACCGCGCGGCGACCACCCGCCACTGGTCGGCCCGATGGCCGGTCTCGACGAGGTCGAGCTCGGCGGGCCGGGCAACGATTGCCTGCTCAGCGCGGAGCACCCGGCCATCCGGCTGCACTGCGACTTCGCCACCGGGGACCTGACCGCCGTGACCGGTCACGGCAAGGTGCTGGCCCGTATCACCGGGGTCACCGCACACGCCTTGGACCACAGCGGAGAGCTGGTCCGGCCCCGCGCCCGCGTTCCCCAGTCGCCCCTTTCGTGACAGTCGCCCCTTTCGTGACAGCGGAGGAGACAGCAGTGTTGTGGCAGGACATCACGATCGCCGGGACCGGCGCGTGGATACCCCCCATCAGGCCCGAGCACGAGCCGACGGGCGGGCCGGGCACCGGGCGGCCCTCCATGATGGCGCTCAACGGATTCACCTCCGCCGCCGTCTCGAAGGACGACACGGCCACACAGATGGCGGCCCGGGCCGGTCTCAAGGCACTGCGCCACGCGGACGTGGCCGGCGCCGACTTGAGTCTGCTCGTGCACGCAGGCTTCCAGGACGCGGACCACTACACGCCCTCGGCCTATCTGATGCGGGTGCTCGGGGGGAAGGACACCGCCGGGATCGAGGTCGGTGCCGCCAGTGACGGCGGGGCCGCCGCGCTCGTCGCCGCGGCCGACCACCTCGCCGCCCGGCCGGACGCGAAGGCCACGCTGGTCACGACCGGCGCCCGGTTCCCGGACGAACGGTGGGGCTATTCCCGGGAGTTGGGTTACGTGGCCGGTGACGCCGGCGCCGCCGCCGTCCTCACCCGGGGGACGGGCTTCGCCCGCCTGGTGGCGACCGCCCATGTCACGGAGTCGCGGCTGGAGGCGCAGACCCGGACCAGGGAGGGCCACACCGGTGTCGCCCGGCGGTCCCCCGTCGAGGAGACCGGGTTCATGCCCCACATCGACGTCCTTCAGCGGGCCACCCACCGCTGCATCGAGGCCGTCCTCGACGAGGCCGCGGTGAAACCGGCGGACATCGCGCACGTGGTGCCCATCGCGATCGGGTCGGTCGTGCTCGACATGCTGCTCAGCGGCTCACCACTCGGCCTCCGCGCCGACGACACCAGCTGGACCTACGGCCGCCACCTCGGCCACGCCGGCCCGTCCGACGTCCTGCTCGCCCTCGACCGGGCGTTCCGCTCCGGCACGCTGCGGACCGGGGACCGCGTCCTCGTGGTGAGTTTCGGGGTCGGCTTCCGCTGGACCACCGCGCTGCTCGAGATCACCCGCGATCCCGCCGCCATGGCACCGGCCGGTCGCTCCCACACAGAAGGAGGTTGGTCATGACGGACACGAGTACGGCGACCGCCGCGTCGGTGCCGCTGGCTCCGCGGGCCCTGCCACTGCTGGGCCACGCACTGCCCCTGCTCCGCGATCCGCTGGCGTTCATCATGTCCCTGTCCGACTACCGCGAGATGGTCCGCGTCCGGCTGGGCCCGAGTACCGCCATGATGATCTGCGATCCGGACCTGACCCGGCAGGTGTTCCTGAACGACCGTGTCTTCGACAAGGGCGGCCCGATCTACGACCGGATCCGCGAGGTCATCGGCGACGGCCTGTCCACCTGCCCGTACCCCCTGCACCGGCGGCAGCGGCGGCTGTGCCAGCCGTCGTTCCACCCCACCCGGCTCGCCGGGTACGGGGCGGTGTTCGCCCGGGCGGCCGAGGTGAAGGCGGGATCCTGGCGCGACGGCGACGTCCTCGACATCACCCAGGAAATGATGACGCTGACGACGCGCGCCACCATGGAGACGATGTTCAGCGGCTCGCTGCCGGCCGAGACCATGCGGCGGGCCCTTGCCGACACCTCCACCATCGTGACCGCGTTCTTCCGCCGGATGATGACACCGGCCCTGCTGCGCCGGGTGCCGACTCCGCGGAAGCGGCGCTACGACCAGGCCCGTAACCGGCTGTCGGCCACCATCGCGGAGATCATCGCCGAGCGGCGCGCCGATCCGACCGACCATGCCGACCTGCTCTCCACGCTGGTCGCGGCGGTCGACGAGGAGAGCCAGGACGGCCAGAAGCAACTGAGCGACACCGAACTGGCGGACGAGGCCCTCACGTTCTTCCTCGGCGGGATGGAGACCACGGCCATCACCCTGGCCTGGGCGCTGCACCTGCTCGCCACCAACCCGGACGTCCAGCGCCGGCTCCGGGCCGAGACCCATCAGGTCCTGGCCGGCGGGAAGGTCGACCCCGCGCACCTGCCCTCGCTCGACCTGACCGCCCGGGTGGTGACCGAGACGCTGCGGCTGTATCCGCCCGCCTGGATGATGACCCGCGCGGTCCGGCAGGACACCGAGCTCGGCGGGGTACGGCTCAAGGGCGGCAGCACCATCGTGCTCAGCCCGTACCTGCTGCACCGCAGGGCCGACCTCTACCCCGAGCCCGACCGGTTCGACCCGGACCGCTGGCTCGGCGGTCAGCCCGACCGAGCCGCCTACATCCCGTTCGGCGCCGGGGCGCGCAAGTGCATCGGGGACCAGTTCGCCCTCACCGAGGCCATCCTGGCCCTCACCGCCATCGTCGCCCGCTGGGAGCTGACCCCCGTCGGCGACCAGCCGTTCGAGCCCAAGGTGGAGACCAGCCTGAGTTCGCGCGGGCTGCGCCTGCGGATCAGTGAGCGGCGGACGAGCGGCACCGGCGACGCCGGGCTGCACGCGGCCACGCCGCGGTCCGCACCCGCCCAGCCCTCCACACCCGCCCACCCGTCCACGCCACCGGGCGCCGGCGGCTGCCCGGTGAAGCACGAGGAGTGATGCCGTGAAGCCTCACCTGAAGCCCCTGGTGAAGCAGCTTCTCAACGCCCGAAGGGTCAGCCTGCCCAGCGCGGCCCCGGCCGACAGCCTGCGCACTCCTTCCCTCCCTTATCCGAACGGATGGTTCTGCCTGGCCTTCTCCGACGAGGTGCGCCCCGGCTCCGTCACCACCCGTCCGCTCGCGGGCACGGAGGTCGTCCTCTACCGCACGGCCAAGGGCGTGCTGCGGGCCGTCCGGCCCCGGTGCCCGCATCTGGGAGCGCATCTCGGGGTCGGCGGTTCGGTCGAGGGCGAGGACATCGTCTGCCCCTTCCACCGGTTCGCGTTCGACCCGGCCGGCACCTGTGTGCGCACCGGTTACGACAAACCACCGCCGAAGGCGTCGCTGGCGCAGTACCCGGTGTGCGAGGCCAACGGCTCGATCTATGTGTGGTGGCACGCGCTCGGCCTGCCCCCGCAGTGGGAGGTCCCGGTCTTCCCCATGGACGACCGGCAACCGTACAGCCACGACACCTTCGACATCGCCGGTCACCCGCAGGACGTCATCGAGAACGCCTTCGACTGGGGTCATCTGCCGGCGTTGCACGGTCTCAAAGGTCTCGACATCGAGGGCGCTCCGGTGGCCGGGGAACCGACCAGCACCGTCACCGCGACCGCCCGCGGCACCATGATGCGCGGGTTCCGCCAGTCCTACACGCTCACGGTGATCGGACTGGCCACCATCGCGGCGCGCACGGTCCTGCCCCGGGGCGCGGGCACCCTCCATGTGATGCTCCACGCGACCCCCACCGGCCCGGGGCGCATCCAGCTCCGGTTCGGTACGAAGCTGGAGCTGAACGGGATCCCCGGCGTGCCCGGGACGGTGGGGCGCGCGGCGGCCATGCCCGTCGCCCGGCTGCTCAGCGCCGTTCTCCAGCGGGTGGCGAGCGTCGACACCGGCGCGGACCTGCTGATGTGGCACTACCAGGAGCATGTCGAGCACCCGAAGCTCGCCAAGGGCGACGGTCCGATCGGCCGGTACCGGCAGTGGGCGCAGCAGTTCTACACCGAACCCACGGACGATCTCGTGCCACCGCGACCTCCCCGGGCCGGCGCGAGCCGCTCGGAGGAGTGACCACCGGCCGGCGAGACCTGGTCCACGAGTACGAGGGAGAACAGGCATGACCACGTCATCCGACCAGCCGGTGCCGGACTCCGGCGCCGTCCAGAGGGAAATGCTGGGGTACCTGACGAAGCGTACGGGGAAGACCTGGGCGGCCGACGCGGACGTCTTCGGTTCCGGCGGGCTGTCCTCGCTCTTCGCCATGGAGCTGGTGGTGCATCTGGAGAAGTCGTACGGCATCGAGATCCGCGGCGCCGACCTGCGGATGGAGAACTTCCGCACCGTGCGGCGGATGGCCGCGCTGGTCGAACGGCTCCTCCGGCAGCCCGCCCCCGGCGGCCCCGGTGCGTGAACCGGTCGCCGCGGCGGCGTCGGCGGCCGCCGGGGCTCACGCTTCGTGAACGTTCGAGTGGCCGTCCCGGTGGTCGTGGCCCGGGGAACGTCGCGCCAGGGCGTGGGCGCGTGCGCTCACTTCGTCCGCGGCCAGGTGAACGCGCCCGTCTCGTACAGGCCGACGGCCATGGCGACGGCGCCAGCGCACCTCACTGGTGGAGTCGTGGACGGTGATCCGCACGTCGTCGTCGAGTTCGAGTCCCATCTCGGACAGCACCGCGCGGGGCTCCTTCACCACGCGTGCGCGGTAGGCGGGGTCCTTGTACCAGCTCGGCGGCAGGCCGAGCACCGGCCACGGGTAGCACGAACCCAGGGTGCACACCACCACGTTGTGGCCTGCGCCCCCGAGAAGCCGAGCTCCTTGGTGGGCGTTGGTGTCCGGCAGCACGAAAGCGGGCTGGACGATCTCGACGGTCCCGGTGTGTCCCCGTACATAGCCCGGCAGCCGGGTGTGCCCGGACACCGACAGGGCCTTGGCCCGTACCCGCTCGCCGACGGCGAACGCGGGGGCGGTGGCCACGGAACGCAGCGAGCCCTCGGCGGTCGGCGCGTAGTCGGGCACCGCGGGCTTGGGGACCGGGAACATAATGGACTACGTGCCCGAATCGTATACGCCAGGTGTCATCCCCGCCGCGTTCCGTACTCTGGCGGCATGCGCATGCGCCCCACTTTGAGCTGGACCCCTGCCGAGGACCTGCCGCCGGGCAGTACGGACCTGGAACCGGTCGCCGACGCCCTGAGCACCGGCGGTGTACTGGTACTCAGCGGGGCGGGCATCTCCACGGAGTCGGGCATCCCCGACTACCGGGGCGCGGACGGAAGCCTGAGCCGGCACACCCCGATGACCTACCAGGACTTCACCGCCAGTGCCCAGGCCCGGCGCCGGTACTGGGCCCGCAGCCACCTCGGCTGGCGCACCTTCCGCCGCGCCCGCCCCAACGACGGGCACCGGGCCGTGGCCGCGTTCGCCCGGCACGGCCTGCTCTCGGGCGTGATCACCCAGAACGTCGACGGTCTGCACCAGGCGGCCGGCAGCGAGGGCGTCGTGGAACTCCACGGAAGCCTGGACCGGGTCGTCTGCCTCTCCTGCGGCACCTTCGGCCCACGCCGCGAACTCGCCCGGCGGCTGGAGGAGGCCAATGCGGGCTTCGAGCCGGTGGCCGCCGGAATCAACCCGGACGGTGACGCCGACCTCACCGACGAACAGGTCGGGGACTTCCACGTGGTGCCCTGTACGGTCTGCGGCGGCATCCTCAAACCGGACGTGGTGTTCTTCGGCGAGGCCGTACCGCCGAAGCGGGTCGAACACTGCCGCGAGCTGGTCCGCGAGGCGTCATCGCTGCTGGTCCTGGGCTCCTCACTGACGGTGATGTCCGGGCTCCGGTTCGTCCGCCAGGCGGCCCGGGCCGGAAAGCCGGTGCTGATCGTCAACCTCGACCCGACCCGCGGCGACCGGCACGCCGTCACCCGGGTCGCCCTCCCCCTGGGAACGGCGCTCACCGCCCTGGCCGACCGGCTGGGCACCCCCGGTCAATAGCCACATCGCACGCGATGCCGACGAGCGGATCCGTCGGCACGTCTCCGAAGCCGGGCTCCACGAGCGCATGATCCTGTCCTGATTCCCTATCACCTATTGCCTATTGCCTATCGCCTATTCCCTGACGACGATTTCCCGTTTGAGGATCTTGCCGGTTGCTCCCTTGGGGAGCCCGTCCGTGACCGTGACGATCCGCGGGTACTTGTAGGCGGCAACCCGCTGTTTGACGTAATCGCGTATCTGGTCAGCTGTGGTGTGTGCACCATGCCGGAGCGTTACCACGGCGGCCACCTCCTCCCCGTGGATCTCGTGCGGCACGCCGACGACGCGGCGGCCTCGGAGATGGCGGGGTGCCCGTACAGCACCTCCTCGATCTCGCGTGGATAGACGTTGTATCCACCGCGGATGATGAGGTCCTTCTTCCGGTCGACGATGAAGTAGTAGCCGTCCTCGTCAACACGGGCGAGATCGCCACTGTGGAACCACCCGTCCCGGATGGCCTCCGCGGTCGCGTCCGGACGGTTCCAGTACCCCCTCATCACGTTTTCGCCGCGGATCGCGATCTCACCGACTTCGCCCCGCCCGGCGGTGGTGCCATCGTCCGCGACGGGCATGAACTCGACCCCGCGGACGGGGAGACCGATCGAACCGGCCTTGTGCGGCCGGTCCGGAGGGTTGAACGAAGCGACCGGCGAGGTCTCCGAGAGGCCATAGCCCTCCAGCACGGTGGCGCCGAAGTCCCGTTCGAAGCCGTGCAGCACGTCGACCGGCAACGAGGCACCCCCGGAAACGGCCAGGCGTATCCGCGAGAGGTCGTAGCCGTCGGGGATCGCGGTGTGCAACAGGGCCGTGTACATCGTGGGGACACCCAGGAAGACGGTGACCCCGTCCCGGTCCATGATCTCCAGCGCCTTGGCCGACTCGACCGCGGCAGCAGGGTCAGCGTGGCGCCGGCAGCGACAGCGGTGTTGAGAGCGCAGGTCTGTCCGAAGGCGTGGAACATGGGCAGGCCGCCGAACAGTACGTCGTCCGGCCCGATGTGGAGCACCGAACGGCTGGACGCCGACCCCGCGGACACCCTTGCCGTTCCCCAGCATCGTCGCGGCGAGCACGAACGATCCCCTGGCCGCTTTCGAGAGCGTCGCCGGTATCGCACGAGTGTGGGGCAGCCACTTGGTGGACCTCGGCCCCGTCGGACACCTCAACCCGGCCGCGGGCTACGGCGCGTGGCCGCGGGCCGAGGAGTTCATCCGCGAGCTCAGCCGAGTCCCGCCCGATGAGACCCTCTGACGTCTGGCGCATGACGTAGCTCCCCTCCGGCTCCCTCCCGCCCGTCACAAGGAGCCGGTCAGGAATTGGAGAACGAGGCTGGTCGCCGAGACCACCACCCACAGGCAGGCGCCGAGGACGAGCGGCCGGGGGCCGGTGCGGCGCAGTGCGGCGAGGTCGGTGGACAGGCCCGTCGCGGAGAGCGCGACGGTGATGAGGAAGACCGAGAGCTCGCCGAGCCCGTGGTGGGCGGCGGCCGGGATGAAACCCAGGCCGTTCGCCGTGGCCATCAGCAGGAAGCCGATCAGGAACCCGGGCACCAGCCTGACCACCCGGAGCCGGGGCCGGGCCGTGGCCTCCGCCGCGGCCCGGTCGCGGCGTCTCACCAGCCAGGCCAGTCCCACGCAGATGGGGATGATCATGAGGCTGCGGGTGAGCTTGACGACGACCGCGTGGTCCGCCGCGGTCCGGCCGTAGCTGGTGGCCGCGGCGACCACCGAGGACGTGTCGTTGACCGCCGTCCCCGCGAAGAGGCCGAAGCTGTGCTGGCTCATCCCCAGCAGGTGGCCGAGCAGCGGGAAGGTGAGCACGGCGGCGATGTTGAACAGGAAGATGGTGGAGACCGCGTAGGCCACCTCCACCCCGGCCGCGCCGATGACCGGGGCGGTCGCCGCGATCGCCGACGCGCCGCAGACACCCGTGCCCACGCCGATCAGCGTGCGCAGGTCCCCGGCGATGCCGAGCCACCGGCCGATGCCGTACGCGGCGGCCAGACAGACCACCAACGAGCCGATCAGCACCGGAATCGAGCCGACGCCCACCTGGACCATCTGGGCCGGCGACAGTTGCGAGCCCAGGACGACGACCGAAGCCTGTAGGACCCGGTTGCTCGCGAAACCGATGCCGGGACGCCACCGTGCTCCTGGTCTCCTCAGGGCGGCCAGCAGCACACCGAGGACGATCCCGGCCACCGGGCCGCCGACGAGCGGGAACACCTTCCCCACCGCCGTGCCCACCACCGCGAGAGCCAGGACGAGGGCCAGACCGGGTACGAGAGAGGCCACGGCGGGCCGGGGCGCCCGTGCCGGTCCGGCCTCCGGCCGGGCCCCAGTCTCCGGCCGTGCCTCAGCCTCCGGTCGTGCGGGGACCGTACGGTCCAGATCTTCGCTCATGGCCTCGACTCTGCTGCGCTCCGGACCGTGGTTGTAGCCCCGAGATCGTGCGGAGGTCATAGCCAAGAGGCATGACCGCCGACCGGGTCCGGCCCATACCCTGGAGCTATGAGCCAGTTGCCGGATCCGGAATCACTGCGGCTGCTCGTCCTGGTCGGAGACGTGGGGAGCTTGAGCGGTGCGGCGGCGCGGCTCGGTCTTACGCAGCCGTCGGCGAGCAAGCGGCTGTCCGCGCTGGAGCGCAGGCTGGGTCTGGTGCTGGTGGACCGGACGCGGCGGGGATCGCAGCTCACCGACGCGGGCCGGGCCGTGGCGGGCTGGGCGCAGCGGGTCCTCCAGGAGATGGAGGCGCTGCTGACCGGCACGGAGGCGCTGCGTACGAAGCGGGACGCCGAGCTGAGGGTGGCGGCCAGCATGACGGTGGCCGAGTGTCTGGTGCCGGGCTGGATCGGCGAGCTGCGCCGCACTCGGCCGGAGTTGTACGTCGGTCTCCAGGTGACCAACAGCGAACAGGTTCCCGATCTGCTCCGCAGCGGGGCGGTGGACCTGGGATTCGTCGAGTCACCGCGGGCCCCGGCAGGGCTGTCCGCCCGGCAGGTCGCCCGCGACCGGCTGCTCGTGGTGGTCGCCCCGGGGCACCCCTGGACGCGCCGCCGTCGCCCGCTGAGCGTCGCCGAGCTCGTGGCCGCGCCGCTGGTGCTGCGCGAACGCGGATCGGGCACCCGCGAGACCCTGGACCAGGCTCTGCGCAAGGCCGGCGTGGGCGAACCGCTGCCCCTCCTGGAGCTGGGGTCGGCGACCGCCGTACGCAATGCCGTGATCGCCGGAACCGGCCCGGCAGTGATCAGTGAGCTCGCGGTGGGCGCCGACCTCGCCGATGGCCGCCTTGTGTCGGTGGAGGTCGAGGGGATCGAACTGCGCCGTGCCCTGCGAGCCGTCTGGGCCTCGGGACGCGTCCCCGTCGGCCCCGCGGCGGAACTCCTGGCCGTGACGAGACGCCGCGGAAAGCAGGCATGAGGCGCCGCGGGACCGACGCGGCAGCGGCGCCATCTGCTGTCAGGCGGAGACGTCGCCGTGCGATTCGATGCGCTCGATCGTCTGCTCGCTCCATGCCCGGATGGCATCGGCCTGCTGCGGAGTGAGCGTGTCGAAGAAGTGGCGGCGGATGTTGCCGGCGTGCCCGGTGATGGCACTCTGCACGGCGCTACGCCCCTCGGCGGTCAGCCTGGTCCCCGTACGGCGGCCGTAGGCGCCACTTTCGGTCCGTGCCACGAAACCGCGCTTCTCCATGCGGGTCAGCTGATGCGAGACGCGGCTCTTCTCCCAGCCGAGCGACTCGGAGAGCTCGCCGACGCGCAGCTCGCGCCCGGCCGCGCGCCACAAGCTCATCAACACGCTGAACTCGGCCTTCGAGATGCCGAAGTCACGTTGGAGTGCGCGGTCGAGCTCCTGGGCGAGCAGCCGCTGCGCACGCGTCCAAGCGCCCCAGAGCTCCCACTCCTCGGGGTCCAGGTCGCGGTTCTCCGTCATGGCGGAAATCCTACCCGGCGTGACCGCGCAGTTGACGCATCAACTCCACGGATCCTAGAGTTGATGCGTCAACTCTGCGAGAGGAGCTCACCCGATGAGGACATTGGTACGCGGCGGCATGGTGGTCAGCATGGACCCGGCCGTCGGCGATCTCCCGCAGGGCGACCTGCTCATCGAGGACGGCCGGATAGCGGCGATCGCCGCCCACGTGGACACGGCCGACTCGGAGGTCGTCGACGCCCGCGGCAAGATCGTGATGCCCGGTTTCGTCGACACCCACCGGCACACCTGGCAGACCGCCTTCCGCGGTATCGGCGCCGACTGGACGTTCCGCGAGTACGGCGCCGCCATGCACGGCACGCTCCGGCCGCACTACCGGCCGGAGGACGTGTACCTGGGCAACCTGCTGGGCCGGATCGAGGCACTGAGCTCGGGCGTCACGACCATGCTCGACTGGTTCCACTGCTCCGACCGCCCGGAGAACGCCGACGCCGCGATCCAGGCGCTGCGTGACGCGCCCGGCCACTCGGTGTTCTGCTACGGCGCGGGCTTCGCCGACGACTCGATCGCCACCGAGGTCAAGCGCGTGCGATCCCAACTGCCTGACGACGGCATGGCGTTGGGGCTGCGCGGTCCGCAGTTGACCTCGATGGACACCACCGCCGCCGACGTCGCACTGGCGCGGGAACTCGGGCTGCGGGTGAGCGTCCACGTACACGCCGCCACGGGCTGGCCCAGCGGCGAGCGCCCCGTCGCGGGCATGCGTGACCGCGGACTGCTGGATGACCGCACGACCTTCGTACACGGCAACGGCATCTCCGACGACCAGGTGGCCATGATGGCCGACGCGGGCTGCTCGGTGACGATCAGCCCGGACGTCGAGCTGAAGATGGGCTTCGGCTGGCCCGAGACCGGCCGCATGCTGGCCGCCGGAATCCGCCCGTCACTGTCCGTCGACGACTGCCCGTCCGCCGGCGGCGACATGTTCGCCACCCTGCGCACGGCGTTCTCCGTCCAGCGCGGTCTGAACGGCGGCCTCACGGCGCGGGACTTCGTCGAATTCGCCACGGTGGACGGCGCCCGCACCTGTGGACTCGACGCCAGGACGGGCAGCCTCAGTGTCGGCAAGGACGCCGACTTCATCCTCCTCGACGCCGAGGACCTCACGGTCTTCCCGGTCACGGATCCCATCGGCACGATCGTCTCCGCCGGTCACCCCGGGCTGGTGGACAGCGTCTTCATCGCCGGAGAGCCGGTCAAGCGAAACGGCCGGCTGCTCGACGTCGACCTGCCGGCGCTGCGCACCCGGCTGCTGGAGTCCCGCGCCCGGGTCGCCGAAGCCGCGGGCGTGACGCTCGACGGGTCCTGGGCGCCGACCGTGGGCGCGCCGAGGCGCTGATCGGCCTCGGGTCCTACGAGGGGGCTCCCGTGTTCGCCTTCGTCACCTACAATTCCCCGGCCAACTGGCGAAAAACGCGCGGTCGACGCGCATGGGCGGGAGGAGCCGCGATGGCGACGGGGGGATGGGGTCTGCCGAACGGCCCCGGGCAGGGAGGCAACCGCTGGGGACCGCCGCCCGCGCCGGGTCCGTACGGGCCGCCGCCGACACCGAACCTCTATGGGCCCCCGCCCCCGCCTCCGACCCCGCCGCCCGGGCCCTACCGTCCGGCGCCCGCGGGTCGGCGCTGGTACCGGCGAGTGCCCTTCCTCTCCTTCCTCATCCCCCTGCTCCGCCTGGCGCACCGGCCCGCGCGGAAACTGTTCGACCAGGACGGCGGCGGGCGCGTCCACGACCCCGTGGCCGACCGCGTCCAGATCACCCGGACGGTGCTCGGCGTCCTCGCGACGCTCGCCCTCTACTACATGTACGGATCGGACGGCGACCTGGAGGACCAGGCCGGCGAGAGTGCCGCCCAACTCATCGTGACCCCGGTCCTGCTCCTCATCGCCGGACCGGTGGTCATCGCCCTCTTCATCCGCTACGCGCCCGCGCAGCGGCGGCGGTTGCTGCGCTCCCGGCTCAGCGTCCCGGCCAAGACCGTCGGCTGGTACGTCCTGACCGTGGCCGTCCTCGCCGCCACGTTGTGGGTGATCTCGGCCAACCCCGGGATGCTGGAAGGGTTGCACGGGGTATGGCTCTTCGTGGCCGCCGTCCCCGCGCTGGTGCTGGTGCTGTGGGGCCTGCCGTTCTTCTTCCTGGCCTCGGCCTACGTCGCCCGCTCCGCCTTCAACACCGCCTATGTGCACGCCGCGCTGCCGGCCGTGCTCACCGTGGTGATGGTCTGGATCATCGCCGTCTTCAACGCGACCGGGAGCGGCATGCCCAACGGGCCGCTGTGGGCACAGCTCTGCTCCCTGTTCGGCGGCCCGCTGTCGGTGACCGGACTCTCCCTGTGGGAGCTGCACCGGCTGCGCACCCGCCACGGCGTGACCATACGCGGCTGAGCCGTCCCTCCTCGTCGGGTATCGCCGCGTGCGGCGGTCGTACCCGCTTCTTCGCCCGCTCGCGGGCCGCCCTGGGCAGTTGGTTCGTCCTGGCAGGCCCGCGGCGTACGCTGCGGATGTAGATGCGCCCCGCATCTCATTGACGGCGGAAGGGCCGGCCTTGGGCGAGCGTGAGCTGTACTACCGGGACGCGACCGAGCTGGCGGCGCTCATCGCGGGACGACAGGTGTCCGCCATGGACGTGGTGCGGGCGCACCTGGACCGTATCGAGGCGGTCGACCCGAAAATCAACGCCGTGACGGTGACCGCCGAGCGGGCACTCGACGCGGCGCGCGCCGCCGACCGGGCCGTGCGGGCGGGCACGGCTCTGGGCGCGTTGCACGGCGTTCCGTTCACGGTCAAGGACTCGCTGGACGTGGCGGGGATGGTCGCCGCACGCGGCTCGGCCCTGTTCCGGGATCATGTCCCGGCCACAGATGCGACCGCGGTGGCCAGACTCCGGGCCGCGGGCGGAATTCCGCTGGCCAAGACGAACCTGCCCGAGTTCTCCTACTGGACCGAGACCGACAACGTCATCACCGGCAGGTCACTCAACCCCTGGGACCACGAGCGGACGCCCGGCGGATCAAGTGGTGGGGAATCAGCCGCGATCGCCGCCGGGATGTCCCCGCTCGGGCTGGGCAGCGATGTCGCCATCTCGGTGCGGGGACCGGCCCACGACACCGGCATCGTCGCGCTGAAAGCCACCCGGGGCCGCATCCCGGCCACCGGCCACTGGCCCGAGGTTCCCCGGCGCTACTGGCACGTCGGCCCCATGGCCCGCAGCGTGCGGGATATCACGACCGCGCTGAGGGTCCTCGCGGGACCCGACGGTGTCGACGGTTACGTACAGCGGCACTACCCGCACCCCGCCGACCCACCAGGACCGGGGGACGTGGCCGGGCTGCGGGTGGGCTGGGCGACCGAGCCCGCCTTCGGCCCGGTGGATCGCGAGGTGGCGGCCACCGTCACCGCGGCGTCCGACGCCCTGCGCGGCCTGGGCTGCGTGGTCGAACCGGCGCCACTCCCCGAGCTGGAGACCCTCGACGCGACCGCGCTGAGCGCGGTGCTGTTCACCGCCGAGGTCGTGCCGTACTTCCGGCAGGTCGTCGCCGGCCGCGAGTCCGAGCTGCACGGCGTCATCCGGCGCGCGCTGACCACGCCGGATGTGACGCTGACCGACTATGTCGCCGCCCAGCAACGGGTCGAGGCGCTCAGTTCGATGTTCTCCGGGTACTTCGAGCACTACGACGTCCTGCTGTGCCCCGTGTGCCCCATCCCCGCGCCGCCGCACGCCCGGAAGACATTCGAGGTCGGCGACGTCACCGTCTCGGCACGCGGCATCATGCGCGCGACGGTCCCGTTCAATCTCACCGGTCTGCCCGCGCTCTCCCTCCCCTTCGGAGCCACCGGCGGGAAACTGCCGATCGGCATCCAGCTCGTCTCCCGCTGGTACGACGAGGCGACGCTCCTGCGGGTCGGCGCGGCCCTGGAGGACATCAGCCCGGTCCGGGACCGCCACCCCGACCTCGGCTGACCGGCCGCCGATCCATCCGGGCCTTCATCGACCCGCGGGCACGGCCGCCGCGTCGCCGCGCGGGGTCCGCTCCTCCGCGTCGGCCAGCCAGAGGAAGACCGGCGGCAGGCCGAGCTCGATCACCGTCAGTGCGATCTGGAACCACTGCGGCCAGCCGTGCACGGCGAGCGAGAGCAGCCGGCCCACACCGCCCAGCAGGAAGACCCCGGCCGGCCACCGCACCGGCCGGGCCGGGATCGGACGCTGCCGCGCGGCCCAGATCCAGGCCAGCGCGTAGCCGGCGAAGCCGGCCCCCATGAACCGGCCCCAGCTGTCGACCGTCGCGCCGGCGGAACCGGCGCCGGGGATCGCCGCGTTGCCGAGAGCCACGAGGTACAGCCTTCACCAGCAAGGAGGCCCTTTTCGCGGCCGTCTACCAGCAGGCGGCGGACCGGCTGCTCGCCGAGACGCGATTCGACCCCCGCCGACTCCCTGGTGGAGCAGCTCACCAGGGCATGGATGTCCATCTCGACTACTTCGTGGCGAACCGCAACGCCGTCCTCACCGCGAACCGGGTGTTCGCGGGCGACCCGTGATCCAGACGATCATGACGAACGAACTGGACGCGCTCCGCGCGCGGCTGCTGACCGTACTCCCCCTCGCGGACGAGAGCACGCGCGAGGCCGTGTCCGGCGTCCTGAAGAGCTGGCTGGTCTTCGTCCAGACCCTCTGCGTCGACTGGCTCACCCATGAGACCTGTACCCGCGCCCAACTGCGCGACGTCTGCATCGGGGCGGCCATCGGCGCCCTCCGCCCGCTGTTCGCCGAGGACCCGCACCCGACTGGCCGCCACAACAGCCCGGCGCGGCCGCCTAGGGAGTCTCCGACGGATCTTGCCGCCGTCACCGGGCTGTTCCCCTTCCCGACACCTGACGATATGCGGCTCCGCCGCGTGGGGGGCTCCGCCGTATGGGGGCCCCGCCGCGTGGGGCCCCGCCGTATGGGGGCCCCGCCGCGTGGGGCCCCGCCCCAGGCCCCAGGGTCCAGGGGCGGATCCCCGGTCCGGGGTCTGGGGCAGAGCCCCAGTTTCGGGGTCTGGGGCGGAGCCCCGGTCCGGGCCCCAGGGTCCAGGGGCAGAGCCCCGGTCCGGGGTCTGGGGCGGAGCCCCAGTTTCGGGAAGGGGCGGGGAGGGGAAAGACCGCCTGACACCGCGCAGGCGGTCAGCGCACCGTCAGGCGCCGCAGGCGGGACGCCGCCGCCCGCGCCGACGCGTCGACCTCGAGGCTGACATAGCGGGCCGTGCCGGAGGCGGTCAACCGGCGTACGCGGCCCCGGCCGGTGAGGGTCCCGGCGTCCCGGTAGGTGATGCCGTCCGTGCTGAAGCCGACCTTCGCGCCCGGCGCCGTCCCCGCCGTCCACTCGGTCTCCACCAGGCGGACCGGGCGGGCCGCACCGAGGTCCACGACCATGCGGCCGCGCGGACCCGGCTGCCAGGCCGTGTGGGCGTCGCCGTCCACCGCCGCCGCGGGGTCGGACATGCCCTCCGGCAGCGGGCTCGTGGGGAAGACGGTCCTGCCGAGGGCCAGGTCGTCGTGCGGATGGGCGGCCGCCCCGGCCAGGACGACGGTGATCGTCCGGTCCGCCCTGACGACGGCGACCTCGCTGTGCCCCTGGGCCCGGACGCGCAGGGTGCAGGAGGCCCCGGACAGGCGCACGGTCGCGCCGTCGACGACCTGGACCCGCAGGCCCGGCGGCAGGCGCCGGCCCGTGAGGGGGGTGAGCGTGAAGCGCGGGGGCAGCACGACCGCCGTGGCGACGGGCAGCGTGGCCTCGAAGGACGTGCCGTCGGCGGTCAGCGTCTGCGTGCCCTCGAAGGCCACGGTGTCCGTGCCGGTGCGCGGGATCGTGATCCGCGTCCTGACGGACTCGCCGGAGAGGTTGAACAGGGTCAGATGCCCGTCCGTCAGCGTCGTGCGCACCTCGGTGGCCTCCGCCGTGGGCGCGGCCCTCCGGGCGAGCGCGCGCAGCTTCCCGGCCGACGTGCCGGGGAAGCCCTCGACGAGGAGCGGTGCCGCCGGGCCGTCGCCGAGGACGATCTCGTCGTCGTAGACGCCGATCGGGTTCCGGCCGTCACGCACCACGAGCCCGGCGCGGCCGTCGACGTCGAGCCAGCCGCCACGGCTGTTCACCGCCGGCCTCGGCCCGGTCGCCAGGTCCCTCCAGTCCCGGCCGTCCGTGAAACCCTGGACGCGGTAGGCGCGGCCGGCCGCCGACTCCCAGCGCAGGGTGACCCGGTCGATCCGGCGCTCGGCGCCGAGGTCGACGGCCAGCCAGCTGTCGGCGCGCGGACGGTCGGCCCTCGACACCGCCCAGCGGGTGGCCGCGTCGCCGTCGACCGCGAGCGGCGCGCCCTTCCCGGTGTCGGCCGACGAGGCGGTGGCGGACCCGCCGCGCGCGAGGTCCGCGCCCTGGGCGCCGTCGCGCACCTCGAAGGCGTACAGGGAGTACCCGTAGGCCGGGTCGGGCCGCACGCCGAGCATGCGGACGTGGCGCACCGTCGTGGGGGTGAAGCCGAGGTCGTCGACCCGTCCGGGGGGTGTGCCGGTGGCGGTGTCGCGGGCGCGGACGGTCGCCTCGCCCTCCTCGAAGCGGTAGGTGCGCGCGCCGTCGAGCCCCGGCATGCCGGGCATCGTCAGGTTGTGCACCTCGAGGTGGCCCTCCGCGTCGGCGGTGCCGCCGCTCGCGTAGACGATCGAGCCCGTCGGGAGGGTCGCGAACCCGGCCCAGCCGCCGTCGAGGCGCAGGAGCGTCGCACTGCCGTCGAAGCCGTCGCGCGGGGACTCGTACACGCGCACGGTACGGCTTTGGACCTTCGCGGCGGTGGCGGGCAGGAACATCGGGGTCGCACCGCTGAGCCGGAACAGCCAGTCGTCATGCCCCGGCTGCCAGGCGAACTTCACGAACCCGGGCTTCGTCACGGCACCGGCCCACGCGGCCCGCGACTGGTGCGACACCAGTCCGGGGCCGGTCCCGAAGTCCGTGACACCGGAGGCCCGTGCGAACAACTCCTCGCGTGACAGCGCCTCGACGGGCCGCCCGGACGCCGCCGCCCACACGTGCAGCAGATAGCTGATCGCGATCTCGGCGCGCGCCTCCGGCTCGTACTTCGGCTCCCCCGAGAACTTCGCCATCCGGTGCTCGGGCGGGTACTGCTGGTACGCCTCCAGCCGGGACGCCAGCTCCCGCTCCGCGCGCGCCGCGGCCCGGTCGCGCATCACCTGGGAGAGGAAGGCGAGCGGGATGACGTCCCTGCCGTAGAGGTGCTCGCGGTCGTTGACCATCGGCATCAGCGGTTCGCCCGCGTCGCTCATGACGCCCAGCAGCGTGCGCCACAGCGGCTGCGCGTTCGGCTGCCGCGCGAGGACCTGCGGGAGGGGGCGTCCGGCGGCCAGGAAGTGCGCGGCGTTGCGGCCGGAGGTGCGCCACAGCTCCTCCTGGTAGTGCGGGCCGAAGGAGCCGTGGTTCTCGACGATGAAGGTGTCGTACAGGTTGCGGGCGGTGTTCTCCGAGACGGCGGCGCCGTCCACGCGGGCGGGGTTGGCGAGGTCGGCGGGCGGCAGCCCCGCCTCGTTGCGCGACCAGATGCCGTACCACCTGGCCCAGTCGGCGGCGCGGGGGTCGTCGTGGGCCCACGCGAGCGCCGGTGCGAGGGTCTGCGCGTACAGGCCCATCTCCTCCAGCTTGGTGTCGCCGACGTGTCCGCCGGTCAGGCCGTTCGGCGTCCAGTCGCCCGAGGCGGGGTCGTCGCCACTGCCCAACGACGCGGTGTAGACGGCCTGTTCGCGGACGATGGTCTCGACGTTCCGCCGCGTCGCGGTGTCGAGGTCCTTCCACAGCAGCCGGGCGGCGAGGACGAAGTACGACTGGAAGGTGGTGTCGAAGAAGAGCGTGCGGCCCCACTCGTCGCCGCCGGTGAGCCGGTTCGACGCGGCGAAGTGACGGATGGTGGCGAGCGTGCGCCGCTCGAGGGTCTCCCGGTCGGTGCCCGCGCGCGCCGCGTCGTAGGTGCCGTGGGTGAGCAGGACCGCGTTGCCGAGCACCACGGCGAACCCGAAGTCCTTGGCGGTGTAGTGCCCTTGGGCCTCGTCCCACTGCGTCTCGGACCACCGGGTGTGGTCCAGGAGCACCCGCAGATAGGTGGCCGCGACGGCGTCGGGCGGCGTGTCGGTGCGGCCCCGCGCCGCGTGGGCGCTCGCGGCTCCGGTGAGCGGGGGCAGGGCGGCCAGCGCGCCCGTGAGACCGGCGAGATGCAGGAAGCGGCGGCGGTCGAGGGGCAGGGACGGGTGCGACACGGAACGACACCTCGGGGGCTGGACAACGTTGTCAGAGCGTGTCGCACATTCTTCGGCCACTCCGGTACGCGCGTCAACGGGCGTGACGTCAGCCGTTCGGACAGCACGTCGGCGACCGCGGAGGTACGAGCAGCGCCTGGAGAGCCGGACCGACGCGCCGGACGATCGCCTCGCGGTCTTCCTCGGCGAGCACGGAGACTCGCACGATCTGCCGGCCGACGGTGATGCCGATCAGCATGGAGGACGCGAGAGCAGCGCGGAGCTCGGCATCATGAGGGTCCGACCCGAAGTGCCGGACGCCTTCGGACAGTCGCGATTCGATGAACTCCCGCAGCTGTGCGCCCGCCTGCTCGTTGGAGACCGCGCCACGCAGCATCGCCCGCAGCGCGTCGGCGTCGGGCTGATCGCCCTCCCAGACGGCGAGATACGCCCGGACAGCCTGCTCACCAACCGATTCCAGAGGACCGCTGAACGCGCCCGCGATACGGGAGAGCGCCTCGGGCGAGATCGACATCACCGCCCCGAAGAGCTCGTCCTTCGACCGGAAGAACTGCATGACGAGTGCGGCGTCGACGCCGGCGTCCGCGGCGATCGCGCGGATCGTCGCGCCCTTGAACCCGGCCGCGGCGAACTGCCGACGCGCGGCATCGAGCACCGCCTGGCGGGTCGTGTTCCGCCCGGGCCTTCGGCCGCGCCGCGCAGGCGGCTCCCGTGTTTCGAGTCGCTCAGCCATGCCGGCAGTGTACACTGAGCACGCGATATCAACGACTGTTGATATGTTGCCGCGGTGCACCGGCGGCGACCACGCCTCCTACCTCCAGCTCCCGTTCCGCACGCCCGAGGAAGAGCCCATGACGCAGACAGGTTTACTGGCCGGCCCGATCACCGGTCTCATCTACGAAACCCCAACTCACCAGGGACTCACGGGAGCAGAGGGTGAATTCCTGTACGAGGAGGGAGAACGGGTCGCTTTCCTCGTCGGGGCGACACCCATCGGCAACGTCTCCGCCCGCCCCCGGGTGAACCTGGCGCAGATCGTCGCCCGTGTGGACGGTGATGTCGCCAAGCTGCGCGACCCCGGACTGACGAACATCGCCCGATTCGTGTTCACCCTCGGCCGGAAGAACATCCGGGACCACGGGACACAGATCGCCCCAGAGGTCCACGACATCATCGGCCGCCGGCACATCGATTTCCGGCACGACGCCGACTTCACGGGCACCGCTGCCGCGGACAAGGTCCAGGCGTTCACCGACGACCCGGTCATCGCCGAGATCCTGCGGGATCTGAACGAAGCCGGAGTCTTCGAGGACACCGGCCCGCGAACTCTGTGCACGCCGGCGAACGCCCGGAATGAGGTGCGCCGCAACGCGATGGGCATCCTGCGGTTCCGCGACGTCAAGATCCCGCTGCACAACGGCGAGCACGTCCTCGCAGACGTCTTCCGGCCCGCCCGGCCAGGCACCTACCCGGTCGTCATCAGCTCGGGGCCCTACGGCAAGGCGTTCAACCACCACTCCATCGCGACCGCCGCCGACCTCGAAGAGCACGAGCTCATGGAGGACGGCTACTTCTGCGGCAATCCCGGCGGGCAGCCATTCGAGAATCACGAAACGGTCAACACCGCGTCCTGGGTTCCCGACGGATACGCGGTCGTACGGACAGACATGCCCGGCGCCGGCAACAACCCCGGACGGCTCGCCCCCTGGGGGATCGCAGGAGCCGAGGCTCTTCGCGACTGCATTGACTGGGCCGGCGTTCAACCATGGTCGAACGGCAACGTCGGCACCTGGGGCATGTCATACCTCGCGATGAGCCAGCACCAGGCCGCCGGCCTCCAGCCCAAGCACCTCAAAGCGATGATCGCCATCGGCACCGACGTGGACCTCTACGAGGAGGTCGCCTACAACGGCGGAATCTTCAACGAGCAGTTCTGGCCCGTCTGGAAGGCGAACGGGATCGACCCCGCAGTCGTGGGAACGCCCGACATCGCGGACTTCATCCAGACCCTGAAGGACAGCCCCTTCCGCGACACCGACCCCGACGCCGTCTTCGGACCACGGGCCGACGTCTTCATGAGCCCCGACCTGACCGACGTCACCGTTCCCCTCTGGGCAGTTGCCGCAACGACGCACTCCGCTCACTTCCACCAGCTCGGCGGCAGCAACGCCTATCTGGCCACGCCGACCGCGAACAAGAAGCTCGACCTCTGGGACGACTGGTTCCAGAAGTCCTACGCCGAGGAGACCGTCGCCGCGTACAAAGCCTTCTTCGACCACTGGCTCAAGGGAGTCGACAACGGGATCATGGACGTCCCGCCCGTGCGCCTGGAGATCCGGTCCGGCAACGGTGCCGCGCACATCCTCCACGAGAACGAGTGGCCCATCGCGCGCACCGAGTACCGCCGCTGGTACCTCGACGCCTCTCGCGCACAGACGGCCCAGCCGGCAGGAGAGCGACAGTTCCTCCGGCTGGAGACGACCGAACCGACCGCCTCGGCGCAGACGGCATATCCGGCCGAGATCGCGCTGGTTCCTCCTGCCCGCGGAGCGGCCTTGCGTGTCGATCCCGCATCGGCCCAGTCCGATCCGCACGCCACCGGCAGCTCGTTCCTCAGCCCTCCGCTGACCGCCGACGCGATCCTCGCCGGATACGGAAAAGTCGGCTTGACGGTCTCGTCCACCAGCCACGACATGGACATCTACGTGTCGGTACGGGTCATCGACGAGAGCGGCCACGAAGTCGACTTCACCGGGTTCGCCACGAGCGGCTTCGGCGATCGTCCCATTCCGCTCATGAAGGGCTGGCTGAAAGCCTCACACCGGAAAATCGACGAAGAACGCAGCACGAACTACACCGTCAAACACACCCATCGCAAAGCCGACTACGCGGAGCTCGTCCCGGACGAGGAGGTCGAGGTCGAAATCGAGTTGGTCCCCAGCACCGGGCTGCTCAGAAAAGGCCAGCGCATCCGCGTCGACGTGCAACCCTACGACGGCGTCGCGCACGGCATGCACCACGCCTACGACCCCGCCTACCACGACGGGGCCGTCAACAGAGTGCACACAGGACCGTCCCGCCTGGGCTACGTACAGCTGCCGATCGTAGGTTGACACCGCCCTGGGTGTGTTGTCCCCTCACCAACGTGCCGGGACAACACACCTAGGCGTGGTTCCGAAGTGCGTCGTAGATGGCCGTGACGTAGGCGCCGCTTCGGTCGGAACCGATGATCCCGGGGGCCATCCTGTTCATCATGTAGGAGATCGTGACCCGGCTCGAGGACCGGCTCGCCCTGCTGACCAACGGCCGGCGGCTCGCCGACGACCGCCACCAGAGCCTGCGCGCCTCCCTGGAGTGGAGCTACGCCCTGCTGAACCCGCAAAAACAGGCGCTGCTGCGCAGGCTGTCGGTGCTGTCCGACGACTTCGGCCCGGACGCCGCCGCGGCGATCGCCTCCGACCTGCCCGCCCCGGCCACCGCGATACCGCGGCTCCTCATCGGCCTGGAAGCCAAATCCGTCATCACTGCGCTCACCGACACCAGCGGCCCCACCCGCTTCCGGCTCCTGGAGTCCATACGCTGCTTCGGACACGACAGGCTCATCGCCGAGGACGAGGAAACCGAAGCGTACGAACGGCTGGTCAGCTGGCTGACCGCGATGTGCCTGCCACTGCACGGTGAGGCCGTGGTCCCCTCCGCCACGCTGGAACCGCCGGCGAAGGAGCGCACCCACCTGACGCATGCGCTGCACCGTCTCCACACCGGTACGGACGAACGCCAACTGCTGCTGGCCAGTGCGCTCGCCGCGGTCGAGACGGCCGACGGGCGGGTCACCGGCACCGCCGGCCTGGTGGCACAGGCCCGCGACCGCGCCGCACCGGACTCGGACTACCGCCCCGTCGCCCCGGCGGCGGCCGCCTCACTGGCGGCCCGGAACGCCGACGACGACTCCGCACTCCGCTACGCCGACGAGGCGGTGGAACTGGAACACGGCCGGGACCACCCGCAACTGCTCGCCCGGCCGCGTCTGCCGCGTGGCACCATCCAGCACCCGCGGGACGAGCCGACCGCCACTCTCACCGATCTCCAGGGGCCTCAGCGCGAGCTCGCCTGACCAGCTTGGCGTGTGCAGTAGGACGTCCTGGAGTCCCCCACCCCGACGAGCACGGCACGGGTGACGAGTTCGGCGAAGTCCGGCCCCAGCTCGGCATGGCGAAACAACGCCCGGAAGACGACGGGTGCGGCGAACAGGTCCAGCAGGAGGTCGACATCGAGCTGCTGCACCTCGCCGCGTTCCCGCGCTCTGCGCAGAGAGACCGCACAGGCATTCCTGCGGGGTTCCCAGACGATGGTGAGGAATTCCTCGTGCAGCTGGGGATCGTTGGCGAGGTCGGCCAGCAGTGCGGGGATCACGCGGCTGAGGGCGGGATCGGCCAGGCCGACGCGCAGCGCCTCCAGGTGCCCGACGATGTCGCAGTGCAGGCAGCCGGTGTCGATCTCCACGACGCCGACCCGTTCGTGCGCCATGGCCGCGACGATCAGGTGCTGCCGGCTCTTCCAGCGGCGGCGGATGGCCGGCTTGGTGGTGCCCGCGCGGGCGGCGATGGCCTCCATGGTCAGCGCCGAGTAGCCGACCTCCCGCACCAGCTCGGACACCGCGGCCAGCACGGAGCGGTCGATGCGCTCGTCGCGTCGGCGTGCCATCGCACCTCCCTGCTGCCGCCGTGATCCGCCCACCTTACCGAGGATCCAGCACCACCTTGCCGAACGGCGTTCCGCGTTCCAGCAGCTCCAGGGCGTGCTCGGCGTCGGTGAGCGCAAGACGCTGGTGGAGCACGGGTGAGAGCAGGCCCCCGGTCCACAGCGCCGTGATCTCCTGCCAGGATCGGAGCAACTCCTGTGGTGTCACCGAGTTCAGACTGAACGCCAGCAGCGTCGGCGACTTGTGGAAATCGCTCAGCAGCGTGGAGAGAAGGTCTTCGCCCGGAGCGCCACCGACACCGCCGCACAACGCATAGCGTCCGTTGTCGCGTAGCAGTTTCAGGTACCGGCCCGCGTCCGGGCCCGCGACCGTGTCCACGATCACGTCGTAGGTCCGGTCGGGGACGGCGGAGGCGGTCCGGTCCACGATCCGCGCGGCGCCCAACTCCAGCAGACGCTCGCCACGGGCCGCCGAGGAGGTGACCGCGGTGACCTCGGCCCCACGAGCGGATGCGATCTGTGTTGCCAGCGAACCGATTCCGCCGCCCGCACCGCGGACGAGAACGTGTTCGCCCGCCGCCGTCCCCGCTCGGCGCAGCGCGATCTCGGCGACGAGCGCGTTCACGCCCAGCGCGACCGCCTCGGCGGCGTCGGCCTCCTCCGGCACCGACAGGACCCGGTCCGCGTCGACGACGACTCGCTCGGCGTAGCCGCCGAGGGCTGGCATGGCCAGTACCCGCCGACCGACCAGATCGCCGGGCGCACCCGGTCCGGCCGCCTGTACTCGGCCGACGACTTCCATCCCCGGCACGGAGCCCGGGCCGGGAATGCCCCGGTACTCGCCTCGGCTGAGCATGACGTCGACATAGCCCGCGCCGATCACGTCGGCCTCGACGAGTACCTGGCCGGGCCCGGGTGCCGGCTGTTCCACGTCGATCAGGTCAAGCGCCCCGGACGGCTGCACGACCGCTGCTCGCATAGTGGCCACCTCTCAATACGTTCCGATCCGAATCGGAACGATACTGCGGGTGTGGGCATCCGTTCAAGGCGTTCACGCCGTCGTCACCAGCACCGGCGGCCGTCCGGCCGCGGAATCCCCAGCTCCGCACCATGACGCGCAACCTCCGCGGGTCCCGCGCCCTCTTCCATACCGGCCATGACCGTACGCGCCGACCTGCCCCGGTCCGGGCCGCACACCGGCTGACCGACCCGGTTTCCGGCCCCGCCCCCGCCCCCGCCCCCGACCCCGATTCCACGAGGACACACCGCTGTGATGCCCGACCGTCGATGTTCCGGCACTCGCCAACCGGCGCACGGCCCGCCGCTGAGCCGGTTGGCGTATGGACAGGTGGTGGTTCATCACCTCGCGCCGCAGACCGTATGACGCTCATCCGCGCCCGGGACGTCCGGGCGCACGCCGGAACCGCAGGAACCGTCCGAGGCGTCGTCTGCGCTCACGCAGACGGCCTCGGTGCACACGACCGACTTGGGGCAGACGTGCCGGAACTTGTACTGCATGCCAATGGACGCACCTGGACGTTGGACGCGTCCCGGAGCTACACCATCGGGCGCGACCAGCAGGCCGACATCTCGTTCATCGACCGCCGGGTCTCCCGGCGGCACCTGATCATCCGTTGTGACGGCGGGACGTGGGTCATCGAGGACCTCGGCAGCGCGAACGGCACGTTCGCCGAAGGGCGTCGTATCCAGCGGATCGAGATCGGCCACGGTTCGATCATCCGGCTGGGAGACGTCTCCACCGGCATGCGGCTGGACTTCACCGGAGCCCCGGCGGCGGTGGGTGACGCTCATGTGCGTGCCGACGCGCAGGTCCGTGCCGACGCCCAGGCCCGTGCTGACGCCCAGGCCCGTGCCGACGCGCAGGTCCGTGCCGACGCTCAGGCCCGTGCCGACCCTCGGATACGCGCGGGGCTGCCCCAGGGCGAGTCCCGTCCCCAGGCGCGGGGTGCCACGGATCGGGGCACCTCGGCGGCGGCCGCCGCCACACCCCCGGTGGTGCCCGGCCCCCGGGCGGGGGAGGCCCCGGGAGCCGCCGCGGGGGCGGCGGCAGTCCACGGCGACGACCTGTTCCGGCCCCTCCCCCACCCCGCCGCGTCCGACCTCACCCGTGCCGCGGCTCCCCGGACTCCCCTGGACACGGGCGACGCCCGGGACACCGACCGGCCCGAAGGATCCGCGGCCGACCCCCGTGGGACCGCCGCGTCCCTTTTCATCGACCGGGACCCCTCGGGCGTCCACCGACTCGACCTGGGCCAACGGCTGCGTATCGGTCGCGCGCCGGAGAACGAACTCGTGGTGGAGGGCCCGTATGTCTCCCGCCACCACGCCGAGTTCCGGCCCCTGCCCGGTGGCCGCTTCGAAATCGTCGACCTCGGCAGTCACAACGGCACCTATGTCAACGGGCAGCCCGTACACCGCCAGGTCATCGGCCCGTACGACATCGTCGGCGTCGGCCACTCCACCTTCCGACTCGCCGGAGACCGGCTGGAGGAGTTCGTCGACACCGGTGAGGTCTCCTTCACCGCCCGCAACCTGACGGTGACCGTCGGGCGCGGTAAGACCATCCTGAACGACGTCTCGTTCGGTGTCCCCGAGAAGTCGCTGGTCGCGGTGATCGGGCCGTCGGGCTCCGGGAAGTCCACCCTGCTGCGCGCGCTCACCGGCTACCGGCCCGCCGACCGTGGTCAGGTGCTCTACGACCACCGCGATCTCTACGCCCAGTTCGCCGAGTTGCGCCGCCGTATCGGCCTGGTCCCGCAGGATGACATCCTGCACAAGGAACTGACCGTCGACACCGCTCTGAAGTACGCCGCCACGCTCCGCTTCCCCGGTGACACCAAGGCGGCCGAGCGCAAGGCCCGTATCGACGAGGTGCTACAGGAGCTCAAACTCGACGTCCACCGGGCCAAGAAGGTCGCCTCACTCTCCGGCGGTCAGCGCAAGCGGGTGTCCGTGGCCCTGGAACTGCTGACCAAGCCCTCCCTGCTCTTCCTCGACGAGCCCACCTCCGGTCTGGACCCGGGCCTGGACCGTGATGTGATGAAGCTGCTGCGGGAGCTCGCCGACGACGGCCGCACCGTGCTGGTGGTGACGCACTCGGTCGCCGAACTGTCCTTGTGTGACCGGGTGTTGGTCATGGCGCCCGACGGCTCCGTGGCGTACTTCGGCCCCCCGGGCGAGGCCCTGGACTACTTCGGTCACGAGAGCTGGGCCGATGTCTTCTCCGCCTTCGAGAACCATCGCGAGGACGACTGGGGCGGGCGCTGGCGGGCCTCCCGGCAGTACGACCGGTGCATCGCGGAGATCGACTCGGCCGTACCGCCGCAGCAGCCGGGCACCCCCGCGACACAGCCGCCCGCACGGGCTCTACAGTCCAAACCACAGGGCTGGATCGGCCAGTTGTGGACGCTGATGTGCCGCTATGTGTCGGTCATCGCCTCCGACAAGGGCTTCATGGCGCTGATGCTGCTGCTCCCCGCCGTGCTGGGCGGAGTGAGCTGTCTGATTCCGGCGAAATACGGCCTCGCCCCGCCACCGCCCAACAGCGGTTTCCGCTACAACCAGGAGTCCGGAACCATTCTGCTGGTGCTGGTCGTCGGCATGTGCTTCTCCGGCGCGGCCAACTCCGTACGTGAATTGATCAAGGAACGGGTGATCTACGAACGGGAGAGAGCCACGGGTCTGTCCCGCTCCGCGTATCTGATGTCAAAGGTGATCGTCCTCGGTCTGATCACCACGATGCAGAGCGTCGTCATCTGCGCGATCGGCTTCTCCGTCCGCCAACTGCCCGCCCAGGGGCTGCTCATGCCCACGGCGGTCGAGGTCTGCGTGGTCATCAGTGCGCTGGGCTTCACCACCATGCTGTTCGGTCTGGTCATCTCCGCGCTCGTGAGGACCCCGGAGAAGACCATGCCGCTGCTCGTGATGTTCGCCGTCGTCCAGGTCGTCTTCACCGGAGTCCTCTTCAAGCTGTTCGACTCGCCGGGCATCGAACAGCTCGGCTGGCTGATGCCCGCCCGCTGGGCGGTCGCCGGTGCCGGGACCACACTCGACCTCGCGCACACCATGCCGCCCTGGAACCTCGACAAGCCGGACGAGCTCGACCCGCTGTGGGCCCACACCGTCGCCCAGTGGGGCATCGACCTGGGTGTGCTCCTGGCGATCGGACTGATCTGCGGCTTCGCGGTGGCCCGCCTGCTGCGCCGGCACGAGCCCGAGATCATGCGGGACTGAGTGGTCGGCTCCGGAAATCCTTCACTCAGCCTTCCGCGACCGCCGACTCGAGCAGGGACAGCCTCCGGTTGTCCGCGTCCACGTGTGCGCGGACGCCGATGGGCAGCGGCAGGTTGGGCGAGGTGTGACCGAAGTCGACCTGGGCGAGGACCGGGATGTCACGCTGCGCCAGGACATTGAGTACCACGTCGCGTAGACCTGCGTGCGCTCCGCCACCCTCGTGGGGCGTGACCTCGGTCGGGATGCCGACCACCATGCCCGCGATCCGGTCCAGCACACCGGACAGCCGCAGGGTATGCAGGTCGTTCCAGATCCGCGAGACCGGCCGCTGCACCTCCTCCCAGAACAACACGGCGCCCTCGAACCGTTCGGGGGCCGGCGCGAACGGTGTCGCCTGGAGGAGGACCAGGCGGTTCAGCAAACCGCCGAACAGTGGTCCCTGCGCGCGGCCCGGCCGCCAGGTTTCCCAAGCCCCCCTCGCCGGCAGCGCGCCCGGCGCCTCGGCCTTGGTCAGCACACGGGTGTAGAGGTCGACGAGCTCGGAGCGACGGGCCTCGTCGCCCAGCGTGTACCAATCGCCGCCGAAACCGTGGGTGGCGATATCGGCGTGGAAGCCGACGAGGCCGGTCTTGGCGTACAACGCCATGTGCAGCAGCGAGATATCGCTGTAGCCGAGGATCGGTTTCGGGTCGGCCCGGATCGCGTCCAGATCGATCAAATCGAGATAGCCGATGGTCGCCTGTCCACCGGTATGCGCGACGATGGCCCGCACCTCCGGGTCCCGGAGCAAAGCATTGAGTTCATCGGCCTGCTCCGCCGGAGTGCCCGATGCCCACCAGCGATTCCGCGCCGGGTCGACCATCGGGCTGACCCGCACGCGGAAACCCATCCGCTCGAGTATCGCCACACCGCGGGCGAGCAGTGGTTCCTCACCCGGCTCGAGCTGGCCCGAGGGCGCGGTGACGACCACGAGGTCGCCGGAACGTAGCGCGCGGGGCCGAAGGACCGCAGGCATGGGGTCTCCTCCTTGTTGATCAATACTGGCGAGCAACAAGGACCGTGCCGACGATATTCCGCTTGTTACGGCTGTTGGCTTCTGAACAGCACGGTGCCCAGCACACGCTCCGCCGGGAAGTACCCAGCTTGCCGCGAGTCGTAGCTCACCGAGGGGTTGTCACCGAGAAGGACGAGCTTGCCGGACGGAACGGTGCCTCCAGGCGTCCGCTCATGAGGGGCCACTCCCCCCTGCGGCACCGGGTCGCCGGGCATGGCGGCTATCCGCTTGATGAACCAACGCAGCTTCGCCCCTTGCGCCGGCCCGATGTCCCGGTGGAAAGGGCGCCGGGTCCACCGCTCCCTCTTCACCATCCGCTCCACCACGACCACCCGCCCCGCGGCGAGCCGCCCGCCGCGCGCGCAGATCCACGCCGTCCCAGAGGATGGCACCCCGGGTGGGGTCGTAGAATCTGCAGATCAGTTTGACCAGGGTGGACTTTCCGGAACCGTTCAGTCCGACAAGGGCCAGCGCCTTCCCGTGAGGAATCGAGAGGTTGACGCCCGCCAGGACCCAGGGGTGTTCCTCGGAGTAACGGAACCACACGTCCCGGAACTCGATTCCTCGCCGTAGGGCGGGCAGCGGTCGAGGTGAGGCGGCCACCGGCAGATCGGCTCCCGCAGTGATCACCGCACGGTAGTGGTCGAACATCATCAGCGCATGGTGTGAACTGGACAGATGTCCCGCGACGGCGACGAGGGAACTCTGCACTCCGGCCACCGCCGCGATAAAGATCGTGATGTCACCGAGCGAGAGGTGTCCCGAACGGGCCGAGATGACCGCCCAGATCAGACCACCACCGGAGACGAGCGCGGCGAACAGGGCGAGGCCCGACTGGACGAGGGCCTCGCGCCGGTCCAGGTTCCGTCTCGCGGAGTTCGTGGCGCGTCGGTCGGCGAGCATTCTTCCCTGCAGAAATGCGCCAATCCCGTAAAGGCGCACCTCCTTGGCCGCTTCGACACTGGACGCCGCAGCTGTCGTAGTGCCAGGCGGTGGTCCCGTCGTGGCACTCGAGCCGGATCTGCCCATACGTGCCGTCAGGACAGCCGGTCCCCCGCACGCAGCGGTAGCAGTCTTCGCACGCCTGGCTGGCTGCCGAGGCCTCCAGCTGCGGTACCAGGCGGTCGAGGAGTTTGCTTCCGAGTTTCTCGAGCTGCTTTCGCATGTCACGCTCCCGGTTCCGGTGAGAATTGTCGGTCCGCGCAGGATTGTTGGCGATTCGCGCAGGCACTGTGCGGCAGTTGGGCGGCGGTGTTCCAGGGCAGACGGCCTGAAGCCGGGGCAGATATCATTGCCTGCGGTCGACCCAGATGTGGGTCAAGGTTCCGCTGGCGCACGAGGCTGTGACGAATCCCGGGAAGTTATCCCATTCCGTCCACCTGTAGTTACCGCTACAGATCCAACCGACCCGCCAGGTACTGCTTCCAGTGACGTTGTCGCAGCCTCCCTGCCCCGTCGCGCTGTCGGCCTTATCCGCCCAGCACCCGCTCACCGCTGCCTGAGAGTTGGGGGCGGCGGTCAGCAGCAGAAGCCCGCCCAATGTCATGCTGCCGGCAAATGCGCCAAGACGTTTCAACACTGTTTTCTCCCTGCTGGTTCCTGGTACGCAGCTTGTGATTGCCATGTCGTTCTTGTCGAAGAGAACTGCGAGCAATTCGGCTCAGGGACCAGCCGGTCCTCAGGCCGCTGCCAAGGGATGCTGCCATGGTGGGCCTGGGGGGAGGCTGAAGGTTGCTGAGGTTCCTTCTGGTCTGATTCAGCGAGAGTGCGGGATGCTGTGGGGATGCGGATTCTCGTGGTGGAAGACGATCGACGTCTGGCCGGCTTACTCAGACGGGGGCTGACCGGTGAGGGCTTTGCGGTCGACTTGGCTTATGAGGGGCCTCGCGGTCTGGAGCTGGCGATGGAGAACGCCTATGACGCCGCCGTTGTCGATGTGATGCTGCCCGGGCTGAACGGCTTCCGACTGTGCGCTCGGCTGCGCGAGGCGGATGTGTGGACGCCGGTGCTGATGCTCACCGCGAAGGACGGTGAGTACGACGAAGCTGAAGGGCTGGACACCGGTGCGGACGACTACGTCACCAAGCCCTTTTCCTTCGTGGCGCTGACCGCCCGGCTGAGGGCTCTGATCCGTCGTGGCCAGCGCGAACGCCCGGCGGCTTTCGAGGTCGGGGACTTACATATCGATCCGGCCGCACGACGCTGCCGCCGCGGGGAGGCGGTGCTGGCACTGACGGCCAGGGAGTTCTCGGTACTGGAGTACCTCGCCCGCCGCCGTGGCGAGGTAGTCGCCAAGACCGAGGTCCTGGAACACGTCTGGGACAACGACTTCGACGGCGACATCAACATCGTCGAGGTTTACATCAGTGCGCTGCGCCGCAAGATCGATACTCCGTTCGGCGTGCACACCATTCAGACAGTGCGCGGGTGCGGCTACCGTCTCGATGCCGGTCCCGCTTCCGCATGACCGCCCGCGGGAGAACCCGCCGTATCATCCGGAGAACGCTGCGGCCGTCTACCATCCGGGTCCGGGCCGCTCTGCTCGTCGCTCTCCTGGTGGCCGTGCCTCTGACCGGAATCGCGGCCGTTGCCGCTGTGGCGGTACGGACAAGCCTCTTGCGCCAAGCTGCCCCGAAGACCAGGTTCTCAGCCGAAAACCTGGCCCTCGCGCACCACAATTACGATCTCGATCGCGTGCTGAGACCGTGCAACAAGCCTTTTGAGGTGCGGGATGAGGCGAGTGTGCCGGGTCGCGCCTACATCTGCCGCTGGGACTCGATGCCGCCGGCTTGGAAGGGGCTCCTGACCGAGCCGAAAGGCGGCGCACTGTCGTTGTGGCCGTTCAACGGAGCCACTGCCTACTGGTTCGCGGTGGCCGATGAATCCGAGATTTTGGGCCGGGCACCGAACTGGGTACTGCTGGCGGAAAATCCACTACAGCGGGAGCAGGAGCGGCTGCGAATGGTTGTGTGGTCGCTGGTAGGAGCGGTCGTTTTCATCACCGCTGTGGCGAGCGCGAGCGCCTGGTACGCGGCCGGGCGGGTGCTGCTGCCGATGGAAGCCATCCGCGCCGAGTTCGCCAAACTCAGCACGCACCACCTCGACCGGCATGTCCCCCTGCCCCGGGCGGACAACGAGATCAGTCGACTGGGCCGCACGCTGAACAAAACCTTGGACCGCCTGTATACGGCGGTCGAGCAGCAGAAACGCTTTGTCGCTGACGCCTCTCATGAACTGCGCACTCCTCTGGCCGCACTCCGCACCGAGCTCGAACTCGCCCTCGCCCAACCGGCCACCACCGACTGGCCGCGCACGGTCCGCGACGCACTCGGCGACACCCTCCGATTGCAACGCCTCACCACCGACCTGCTCCTCCTGGCCCGCTTGGACGCCCACACCCACGACATGCGCCCCGCCACCCGCGAATACGTCGACCTCACAGGCCTCGTCCGCGAAGAGGTGGCTCGCCGTCACCCGCCACCCGATCTTGCTGTGAACCTGCACCTCAGCAATGCCTCCGCACACGCTCCCATCCTTGTGCGTGGTCACCGGGTGCTGCTCGCACGAGTACTGGGCAACCTCCTCGACAACGCCGAGCGCCACGCCACCAGCACCATCACCGTCCGCCTCACCCATCACCCCGACCGGCAACAAGCCATACTCGAGGTCTGCGATGACGGCCCCGGCATCCCGCTGGAGCACCATGCCCGCGTCTTCGAACGCTTCACCCGCCTCGACGACGCCCGCGCCAAAGACAGCGGCGGCGCCGGTCTCGGCCTGGCCCTCGCCCATCACATCACCACCCTCCACCAGGGCACCCTCCACATCACGGAGAGCACCCACGGCGCACATCTGACCGCATGCCTCCCCACCCACACCGTGACACCCGAGGTCCCTGGACCGCCGTCACCGTGAGACGTCCGACAGCGACATCGCCGCCACCACGACGGTGAGCAGCCCCACGTACGCCCAGGCGTAGATCCGGTCGGGGATGCGAGGTGGGCGTCGCCGCAGCACTCCGATGACCGGCAGGGCACCGGCGAGCAGGGCTGCGGCGGCACCGGGGTCGACGAGGCCCACCAGGTGGACGTGCGCACCGGCGGAGGCCGGGAGCGCGGTGCCGGCGAGCGAGACCGCGGTGGCCGGGAGCGCGATGGCCAAGGTCAGAGGGTTGGCCAGCGCGCTCGCCACGTGCATCGTGTGCCCGGCGCGCCTCATCGCGGGGACGGTCATGACGCTGCCCCCGACACCGAGGAAGGCCGCGACCGCGCCGATGGGGGCGCCGAGTACGGCCGGCAGCGGCCTCGGTCCGTCCGCCGGCTCCTCGATGGGTGCGCGGGGGCGCAGGAAGCCGGGGCGCAGCAGCAGGTCGACGATGGTGATGGCCACATACGCGACGAACGACCAGAGGACCAGCGCCGGTGGGGCGAGGCGGGTGGCGAGCGCACCGGCCGTAGCACCGGCCGCCAGCAGGAGGAGCAGCCCCGTGCTGCGGCGGAGGGCGCCGAGCACGCGCCGGGGTGTGACGGCCGTGGCGAACGCCGCGTTCACCACCATCACCAGGGCCGAGGTGCCCGTCGCCACCCGCATCGCGTCCGCGCCGAGCGCGGCGTCCGCCCACACCACCGCCGGGACCGCGGCGAACCCGCCGCCGAACCCGAACAGCACCGTCGTCACTCCGGTGAGGAGCCCGATCCCGATCAACATCGCAACGTCCACGGGACCACCCCATCAGGGCCGCCACCCTTCCCGCATGCGAAGACCGGCACAGTTCCTTCGCGTCTCGGCCAGTACGGTGGCAGGGTGAGAAACGCCTCCCTGGACGCCGTCGACCACGTCAATCGGGTCGTCCTGCCGATCGGCACCGACTACCCGCCGGGACACGTACTGGACTGGCACGAGCATCGCCGGGCACAGTTCCTCTACGGCGCCACCGGGGTCATGGTCGTCGACACCGGCGCCGGGACGTGGACCGTCCCGCCCGAGCGTGCCGTCCTGATTCCGGCCGCCACTCAGCATCGGGTCCGGATGCTGGGGGTGAGCACCCGGAGCCTGTACATCGAGCCGGACGCCGTTCCCTGGTGGCCCGCCACCTGCACGGTCGTGGACGTACCACCGCTGCTGCGCGAACTCCTCGTGAGCGCCGTCGAGTTCGAGGCCGACTACAGCCTGTCGGGGCGGGAGGGGTGCATCGCGGCGCTTCTGCTGCACGAGATCGCCGAGCGCACCCCGCTCCCCTTCCACGTCGCGATGCCGCCCTCCACCGACCTGGCGGAACTGTGCCGGGAGTATCTGGCCGCGCCGGACCTCGGCATCACCAACGCGGTCTGGGCCGACCGGACGGCCCGGAGTGAACGGGCCTTCACCCGGCGCTTCCGCGCGGAGACCGGGGACAGCCCCGCCGCCTGGCGGGCCCGCGCCCGCCTGCTCGCGGCCGTCCCGCTGCTGCGCACCGCTTCCGTCACCGAGGCCGCCGGCCGCCTCGGCTACGCCTCCCCCGCCGCCTTCACCACCGCCTTCACCCGCGCCTTCGGCCTGCCGCCGTCCCGCTTCACCGCCGGAGGCCAAGGCAGTACCGCCGGTGGCCAAGGCAGTACCGCCGGAAGCCAAGGCAGTTGCCCCAGCCGCGCCGGACGCGCCTGACGACGCGCCCGGACTCGGCCTCCTGGTTGCCCGGTTCGTCAGGGCCGACGAAGGAGCCTGAGGCGGCAACGGCATCCATGGCACCCCACGAGGAGCGTCCAGCATGAGCACACTCGACATCCTGTCCGAGGACGAGCGGTTCATCGTCAGCACCGTGCACGACTTCGTCGACAGGGAAGTGAAGCCCGTCGTCCAGGAGCTGGAGCACGCCAACACCTACCCCGAAGCCCTTATCGAGCAGATGAAACAGCTCGGAATCTTCGGACTCGCCGTCCCGGAGGAGTACGGCGGTACCCCGGTCTCCACCCCCTGTTATGTGCTGATCACCGAAGAGCTGGCCCGTGGCTGGATGAGCCTGGCGGGCGCGATGGGAGGGCACACGGTCGTCGCCAAGCTGCTGCTGCGCTTCGGCACGGAGGAGCAGAAGCGGCGTTATCTGCCGAGGATGGCCACCGGAGAGATCCGGTCGACGATGGCGCTGACCGAGCCGGGCGGCGGCTCCGACCTCCAGGCGATGCGCACCGTCGCCCGGAGGGACGCGGACGGCTATCTGGTGAACGGCGCGAAGACGTGGATCACCAACTCCCGCCGCTCGCAGCTCATCGCCCTGCTGTGCAAGACCGACCAGGACGCGCGCCCCGCGCACACCGGCATCTCCATCCTGCTCGTCGAGCACGGCCCCGGGCTGACCGTCTCGCGTGACCTGCCCAAGCTCGGCTACAAGGGCGTGGAGAGCTGCGAGCTGTCCTTCGAGGACTACCGCGCGCCCGCCGACGCACTGCTCGGAGGCGTGGCGGGCAAGGGCTTCGCGCACATGATGAAGGGCCTGGAGACCGGCCGCCTCCAGGTTGCCGCCCGCGCCCTCGGCGTGGGCCGGGCGGCGCTCGAGGACGCGCTCGCCTACGCACAGGAGCGCGAGTCGTTCGGCAAGCCGATCTGGCAGCACCAGTCCATCGGCAACTACCTCGCCGACATGGCGACCTCACTGACCGCGGCGCGCCAGCTGACCCTCTACGCGGCCCGGGAGGCGGACGCCGGACGCCGGGTGGACATGGAGGCCGGCATGGCGAAACTCTTCGCCTCCGAGACCGCGATGCAGATCGCCCTGAACGCCGTTCGCATCCACGGCGGTTACGGCTACTCGACCGAGTTCGACGTCGAGCGCTACTTCCGTGACGCCCCGCTGATGATCGTCGGCGAGGGCACCAACGAGATCCAGCGCGATGTCATCGCGAGCCAGCTGGTCAGGCGCGGAGGTCTGGACGCATGAGGATCGTTGTCACCGTGCGGTACGCGGCAGGCGGATCGTGAACTCCGAGCCCCCGCCCACCGTGCTCCTCACCGTCACCGTCCCGCCGTGCGCTTCCACCAGCGTGCGCACGATGGACAGACCCAGGCCACTGCCCCCCGTCAGGGAGCGGCACCGACCCAGCGGTGATAGGCGTCCGCGTCGACATTGCTGCCGCACACGATGGTGACCACGTGCCGGCCGGCGAAACGGGCACGGTCTTCGAGGATCGCCGCGATGCCGAGCGCGGCCGATGGTTCGACGACGAGGCCGGCGTCGTGGAGGAGTATCCGCATACCGGCGGTGATCGACGATTCCTGGACCAGGACGGCGTCGTCGGCGACCAGGAGGAGGTCGTCCAGGACGGCCGGGATGGGACGCCGGCCGGCGACGCCGTCGGCGATGGTGTTGGTCGAATCGGTGGTGACGACGCGCCGTTGGTGCCATGAGCGTGTCATCGCCGGTGCGCCCAGCGGCTGGACGCAGATCACCTCGACCTCGGGCGCCAAGGCCTTCATCACATGGCCCACGCCGGTGGCCAGTGCCCCGCCGCCGAGAGCGATCAGGACGGTGTCGAAGGCCGGTACGGGGTCCACCAGTTCCAGGCCGATGGTCGCCGCGCCCTCGCAGGTCTCGATGTCCAGGCTGTCTTCGACAAGCCGGATGCCGTCATACCGGGCGATGGCCGCCGCCCGCTCACGAGCCGGCTCGTGGTCGCCGTCCACCAGTTCCAGCCTGGCGCCCAGTGCGCGGATGCGATCAAGCTTGGCCACCGTCGCGAAGCGGGACGCCACGACGGTGACGTCGAGCCCCCGGCCGCGACCGGACCAGGCGAGGGCTTGGCCGAGATTGCCCGCACTGGCGCACACCACGGCCCGCGGGCCATGATCGGCGAGCAGGCTCGCGATGACCTCGGTGCCGCGGGCCTTGAAGCTGCGTACCGGGTTGGCCGTTTCGAGCTTGATGCTCACCGCGCACCCGAGGCGGGGCTCCAGTGCCTCGCAGCGGTAGAGCGGAGTGTCGAGGAAAATCGGGTCGATTACCCGGCGAGCTGCCCGGATCCGAGTGGTGTCGAGACGCGTCTCCTGCACGGCACAGCAGCGTAGCGCGGTCGGCGCTGTTCCCTTGAGTCGCGCGGCAGGTCGGCCCACGGCTCGGGCCGACTCGCGCAGGCCCCCGGCCAGGGCCTGTCCGGTGGATCGGATACGGCCGGGCAGGCCCGGGGCCGGAAGGACTCAGCGATCCCGGCCGCACGGGTATCCGCGCCGCAGAGCGGACCGCGACCTGGCCGGCACCGGCACGGGCGCCCACCGGCCGCGGTGGGCGCGGGGCGGCGGCGGACCGTACGGCGACTGCCAGGCCGGCCGCTCGCTCGCGTCGACGCGGAAGGCGCCCTTCACCCGGAAGCGCCCGGAGGCGCACCTGTGGCAACGGCGGAGAACGATCGGCAGGCAGGTGGGCACGAACGCCCAGTTCATGGACATGGAGATACACCGGTTCCAGTGAGAAGACCGCAGCGAAAGGGAGCACGGCGCAGCAGCGCGCCGTGCGACGGATCAGCGCTTGGGGGTCTCACTTGGTGTACATCGGCACGTCCTTGACCGGGTGACTGCGGGCGGGAGCACGCTAACGGCACATCGGAGTGCGGCTCCACTGCTTTTCGGGCGACCGCGGCTCAGACGAGTGCGGCCACCCGCTCGGAGGGCTTGTTGCGCCGCCAGCCCACGGCGAGGTAGGCGAGCATCCCGATGGGCGGGATGGCGCAGACGGTCCAGCTGATGGCCAGGGGCGGGCCCGGCTGGTCGAGCACGGTGACGTTCCGCAGGGTGCCGCGGCCGTGGCCGGCTCGGCCGTCGATGTCGAAGGTGAAGCTCCAGGTGCCGGGCTCCGGCAGGGCCCGGACGTCCAGGCCCCAGACATCCCGTTTGCGGGGGTGCCTGCTCAGCGGGGTCTCCCGGTCCTCGGCGTCGAGGCCGGGCCCGTCGATGGTGAGCCTGCCCGACTTTCCCGCGATGCCGTCGGCCGGCGCGAACGTGAAGTCGAGTGACTGCATGGCCCGCAGGGGCCACTCGGAGAACCCGACGGTGACCGTGTAGGGCCCTGCCTGTACCCGCTCGGTATGGACGACGCCGACCGGGGCGTACGCCGCGGCCGGTGCGGTCGACACCGTCACCAGCGCGAATGCGGCGGCCGCGGCCAGTACCAGTCGGCGTACGCGGTCTCGCACACGCCCGGATGCGAGGGCCGCCGCGAGGAGGAGTGGTGAACGTGAGGAGTGCATGGGTCATCGGCCCTTCGTGACTGATGCGTTCGTGGCTGATGCGTTCGTGACCGATGCGTTCGTGACCGATGCGCTCGTGACCGATGCGGTGGAGTGGTCGCGCAGCAGGACCGCGAGTCGGGCGGCGAGGTAGCCCGCGAGGACGCCCGTCACCAGACCGGCGGCCGTCATCTTCAGCAGTTCGGCCGAGGTCGGGCCGGAATCGCCGAACAGGGCGCTCTGGACGGGGAAGGAGAGGCCGATCACGGCTCCGCCTCCGGCGCCCATGATCTGCGGCGCGATGCGGCCCGACCAGCCCCGCCTCCTGCTCAGCCACATCAGCGCTGTGCCGGCCGCTGCCGCGACGAGCATGAACACCGGGATCCCGGAGGGCAGTTCGGGCGGATCGTCGCCGAGGTTGTCACGCAGCGGCAGACCGGTCGCGTCGGCGTAGACCCGGGCTGCCCAGGGCGAGAACCACCACAGGACGAGTTGCAGGGCGCCGAGGGTCGCGGCGATCGTCAGTGCGGTGGTCCGCCGGCCGATGGTGAGCGTCCCCAGGATCAGCAGGAGGGTGGAGAACAGGATGGTCCCGACGAGCTCGGGGTCCACCGGCAGGGGCAGTGCGCCGAACGCCTTCGTCGTGATGGGGCTGAAGACGATGAGCACGGGGATGCTGAGGATCACACCCGCCCTGCCCCACCGGGTGTCGCGCGCCGCCGCGAAGACGATGACGCTCCCCACCATGGAGAAGGAGATCGAGACGAGCAGCCCGATGTGGGGCGGGGAGTCCAGCACGGCGTCGAAGCCGTACAGCGAGTGCCACCACAGGTCCAGAAGCCCGAAGAGAAGGAACAGGGCGGCCCCGGTACCGCTGATCAGATAGCCCAGCGGGGCCCGGAAGACCCCGCCGAGGACGCGCACGGGTTTGCCGCCGGGGAACCGGTCCACGGACTGGCCGGCCCGCTGGGCGGCCGTCGCGATCAGGACCATGGCCAGGCTGGCGAGGCCCGCGATGGCGCTGCCGGAGTACAGCATCAGGTGGGAGAGCGTGAAGAACGTGTCCGGGCCGACGTCGACATGCCACTGGATGTCCCAACTGATGCCGAACAGGGACATCATGGTCCCGGCCAGGACGGTGTTGGCGGCGACGGGGCCGGTCCTGCCGTTGCGGGAGACTTTGACGGCGAGGGAGGGCTGAGACGCCCTACTGCCGGTGACGGGTAGCGCTGTGCTCACGGGAATGCCTTTCTCATGACCGTGCGAGAGCGGTTGCTCGCGTTTGTGTGGCCGGTGGTTCAGCCGGAGACCGCTGGTCAGCCGGAGATCGCCAGCGGAAAGTCGAACTGGTCGCTCCGAGTGCCGTAGTCGACGCTGACGTGGAAGGTCCAGCGCCCCGGCATCATCACGTGGACGGCTGTGGAGTAGCTGCCCGGGCCGTGAACCCGGGCGTGTGCCGGGGGCGTCGCGTGTCCGTGCGTGGGCATGACGGCCTGAAGGGTGATGGCGGGCGGACGTCCGCTTCGCCCTCCTCGGCGGGGGGTCAGGCGGATAGCGACGTCCGTGGCGCCGGTGCGGGGCCGGGCCACGGTCAGTGTCACTTCGTCGGTGGCGCTGCCCGCGGTCAGCGAGACCGCGTCGTCCGTCCAGGACGGAAGGAAACCGATGGCCACCAGGGCGAGGGACACCGTCAGCAGCGCGGCGGCGACTCCATACAGAAACCGGACCATGGGGGTGCGGGAGGCGGTGCGGGCGCTCACTTCGCTCCTCCCGCCGGGGACACGTGCAGGAGGTAGGGGATGGTCAGGATGGCACTGTCGCGCTCGGCCTGTATCCACACGCGGTAGTAGCCGGGGCGGGAGAAGGTGTACACGAAGGAGGCGTCCGGCCCGTAGGCGGCCACGGTCTCGTCCGCGGGACTGTCGCCGTTGAGGGGCATCAGCCCGCTCATCGAACTCGCCTCCGCCTCTCCCCCGTCGGCGTGGGTCCCGTGTCGCATGCCCGCCATGTCATGGACCGGGGCACCTCCGGGTGCGGAGTGGCCTCCGGGTGCGGAGCGGCCGCTCATGTCGCCGCCCATGGAGTGCCCGTGAGCCCAGACGGGCGCGTCCTGGGCGGCCTGTCCCATACGGGTGGGGCTGGTCGCGTCCGCCCTGTCGAGCGGGCCGACCACGATCATGTGGCCGACCATGCCGAGCCAGGGCTGAAGCGTCGGTGTGTCGCCGACGCGCGCGGTCAGGGTGGCCGCTTCTCCCGCCGTGGGCGAGGGCACCGTCAGGCGCACCGATACACCGTCGATCGTCCGCGTTCCCGGCCCCCGCGGGGCGAGTTCGGGGCGCGGGGCCGGGGCGCCGCCGCCGCGCGCGGGGCCGTCGGCGACGGTCAGGCCGGTTGCCGAGCGCACCTGCTGGACTCCGCCACCGCGGCGGGCGAACTCCGCGGACACGGCGTAGTGGCCGGCCGCGGGCAGCCGCAGCTGGACCTCGTAGCTGCCGGGCGCGGTGCGTACGGGGTGCAGATGCCAGAGCTCACCGGCCGGCCCGATGACCAGCAGATGCATCAGGGCACCGTCGTGGACGACGAGATCGTCCGCGGGCAGGCCGGTGGAGCCGTCGGTCACGCTCAACCGGAGCGTGCCCCGTTCCGCCACCCTGGCCGTGTACGAACCCAACTCGAGTGAGGCGGGCGGCCGGGAGTAGTCGTTCGTCACCGGCCGGACGACCGAGTAGGGATCGCTGACGTTGTCGTTCGTGGCATCCACCTGCCCGCCCGGCTCGGGCGGCAGAGGCAGGGAGGTGGACAGCAGCGCGGCGGTCACGGCCACCGCGAGCGCGGCGACGACACCTCCCGCCGGCAGCAGCACCCAGCCCCCGCGCCGGGCCCGCACGGCGACGAACAGGGTCACCAGCATGAGCACACCGGCGGTGACGAAACCGCCGAACACGGCGAGTTCCGGCGGAGACGTGACCTGGCCCGGCACCATGAAGGGAATCCGCGCCGTGCGGGATCCGTCATCGACGACGAGCTCCCAGGGCCCGGCTCGATCGATGTCCAGGGCGGCGCTGTAGGACCCGGGCGCGCCGCCGAGCTCGACCGGGGCGCTGCTGGTGGTGGTCCCCGCCGAGGAACCTTCCGCCCGATCCGCCGACGCCCCCGTGGGAACGGTGCCCAGGCGCAGGGTCCCCGCGGCGGTGCCCCGATGGGTGAGCACATCCACATGCAGGGGGCCGGGCAGCCCGGTGACGCGCCGCAGGATGAAGGTCAGGTCGCGGTCGCCGAGCGTTTGCGCGACCTGTAGGTCGCCGCCGGCCGTGGAATCCGCCCGTGCGGGGGATCCCACGGTGACGGACAGGCCCAGGACACAGAGCACGGCTGCCGCCACTCGTGTCACCACTCGCGCCGCGCATGACATGCCAGGGCGATTCCGACCGGCGCATCTGCCGCGAACGGATACGGGGGGTGCGTTGTCGTTCACGCGGCAGACACTAAGAACCGGCCCCACGTGGTGTCGTCACGCACCCGGGGCACATCATGTCCCCCGCACGGGGGACAATGCCTCCCCCAGGCGCGGGAAGGCTTTTCGGTGGCGCTCGTGCACCATAAGTGCATGCCTGGTGCGACCGGCCCCGTACAAGGTGGCGTTCCGACCGCACATTCCGCCTTCCGGCATGCCCGCGGTGCGGGCGTGCCGACATCCTGAGAGAGGGGCCTTGTCCGCTCAGACGTGGGACCCGAGTGGGTCCCTGACCCGGCAATCCCTCATGGTGGCGGGCTTCTGCCTGCTCGCGGATACGCTCAGCTTCTCCTACGAGGGTTCGCAGGTGTATCCCCCCGTGTCCTACTGGTGTCTGCTGGTGGGGATCGCCCTGGTGGACGCGGCACTCGCGAGTTCGGCCCGGCTTTCGGGAGTCGTCGCCCTCGCCCAGGCGGCACTGGCCGTGGCCGGTGCGCTGGTACTGCCCGACGGCAGTCCACTGCCGGACGCGAACGACGCCGGAATGCTCATCGCGGCCTATCGGGCCGGAGCCTGGCTGAACGGCCGACCGGCCGTTCTGGCTCTCCTCTACCTGGCCGCGGGATCCATCGGGGCCAGGACACTCGGCGGCACGACCGATCTCACCGAATGGCGCTCCATTCTGCTGGGCGCGGTGAAAGAGGCCCTCCTCGCCTGGCTGGTCGGCCGCTACACCACCGCCCGGGGCGCTCACATCGCCGAACTGGAACAACGGGCCGTCCGGGAGCGGGAGATGGCCCGGCAAGACCTCGCGAATGCCATCGCCGAGGACCGCAGTGCCATCGCCCGGGACCTCCATGACGTCATCGCCCATCATGTGAGCGCCATCGGTGTGCATGCCGGAGCCGCCCGGCTGGGACTCGCGGCCAAGGAGGCGTCACCGGTGTCGACGGCGCTCGCGGCGGTGGAGACCTCCAGCCGAGCGGCCCTCCTCGACCTGCGCCGGCTGCTGGACTTCCTGCACGACAGCCCCGCCGAAGGCGCACGGCAACCGGGGCTGCGCGACCTCGACCAGCTCATCCAGGCCGTGTCCGCCGCCGGTCTGGAGACGAACGTCAGCGTCCAGGGCGCCCGACAGGAACTGGAGGGGTCCTTGGACATCGCCGTCTACCGTGTGGTGCAGGAGATGCTGACCAACGCCCTGCGCCACGGCGACGGCCACGTGGACATCACCCTGTGCTACGGCACTTCGCGCATCACGGTCACCGCGGTCAACCCGATCGCCGCCTCCGAGCGGCTCGTGGAGGATTCTCCACACCGGGGCCTCGAGGGCATCAGCAGCCGAGTCGGGATGTTCAACGGCTTCGTCTCGTACGGACCCGTACCCGGCGAGGCCGACTGGAAGATATCCGCCACCTTCTCCATGGACGGCACATGAGTCTGCGTATTCTCCTGGCCGACGATCACGCCATGTTCCGCTCGGGACTGAAGGCGGTCCTGAGCACCCAGGACGACCTGTGCTGTGTCGCGGAAGTGGCCGACGGCCAGGCAGCCGTCGAAGAGACCATCAGGCTGACGCCCGACGTCGCCATCCTGGACATCCGCATGCCGCGACTGGACGGACTGCGCGCGGCGGAACGCATCCTCGGCAGGCCGGGCAACACCACGAAAGTCATCGTGCTCACCACCTATGACGACGACAGCTACGTCTACAGCGCCCTCCACATGGGAGTCAGCGGATTCCTCCTGAAGAGCGTCCCTCCCGAGGAGACGATCGCGGCCATCCGCATCGCCGACAGAGGCGATGCCATCATCGATCCCTCGGTCACGCGCCGTCTCATCTCCCGCTTCGCCGGCAGCATCGCGCCGCCCGCGTCCTCCACCGAGCTCGAGCGATTGACGGCCCGGGAGCACGAGGTCCTGATACTCGTGGCCCAGGCGCACAGCAACACGGAAATCGCACGAGCCCTGGGCATCGGTGACGAGACGGTCAAGACACACGTCTCCCGGATCCTGGCGAAGCTGGGTCTGCGCGATCGCACTCAAGCCGTCATTTACGCGGCCGCCCACCAACTCGTGGCACCGCTTCCTCCTCTACCGCTCAGCACTCGTCGACGAGCTTCTTCGCCGCCGCCAGCTTCGGCCCATAGGCCGCGGGATCCGTGGCGTTGAGCGCGGTGAAGATGTCCACGGCCTCCCTCGCCCGCGCGAGCGCCTGGTCCCTTCGGCCGGACTGCCGCAGGTAGGGGATCGTCGGAAACATCAGCCAGTCGCCCAGTCCGCCGCGATACCTCCCGGGGTTCTCGGTGGCGAGTTGGCGGAGCAGGTCGGTGGCCTCCACGGCGCGCTGTGCACCCTGGGCGTGATCGGGCTTGCCCCACAGGGCCTGCGCCACATTGACCAGCGCCCACGCCTTCCACCAGAGAAGCTCATCCGACCCGGGCTGCTCGTGAATCAGCTCGTCGTAGAGGCCGAGCGCCTCCCGCATGCGCTCGATGGCCTCATCGTGGCGGCCACTGCCCATCAGATACGTACCCGCCGGAAACACCAGCCACTGTGCGAGCCCGGTCCGGTAGGTGGGTTTCGTGGTGGCGAGTTGGCGGAGCAGCTCGGTGGCCTCCACGGCGCGCTGTGCACCCTGGGCGTGATCGGGCTTGCCCCACAGGGCCTGCGCCACATTGACCAGCGCCCACGCCTTGCGCCAAAGAAGCTCATCCGACCCGGGCTGTTCATGAATCAGCTCGTCATAGAGGCCGAGCGCCTCCCGCATACGGTCAATGGCCTCGTCGTAGCGGCCACTGCCCATCAGATACGTACCCGCCGGGAACACCAGCCATTGGGCGAGCATCGCACGGTAGCCGGGGTCCAGGGCCACGACCTCGCGGGCGACCGCGATCGCGTCGGCCGCCCGGGCGTTGGCCTCGTCGCGCGCCGGGCCCGGCAAGTTCCACAGGGTTTGGGCCCTCGCCACCAGGGCTCGCGCATCCGCGATCCGGGCCGGCGCGGTCGGCGTGGCCGGGTCGTAGAAACACGTCAGGAGCTCGGGCACCTCGCCGATCTCGCTGCCGAAGTCGACCCGGTAGAGCGATACGCTTCCCTCCGCCACCGACACCGCGGCGACCTCGGAATACGACCACCAGGGCTGTCCGAGCCGCAGCGGCGCCGACCACTGCGGCTGCTGGGGATCCCGGTAGATGGTCTGAACGCGGTTGTCCCGGCCCTGCCAGAACCAGTTGGCCCGCCGATCCCCGGTCACCGCCGGGACGATCGTATAGGGCACGCCCCAATGGGTGAGACGCTGCGGGGTGATCTCGGCCGGGGCGCTCCAGCCGCCGTCGTAGTGGATGTTCCACATGGACCCGAACACGCCCTGCCAGACCACATCGGCCTTTCCGTCGCCGGTGCCCATGGCGTGGATGGACGACGCGAAGTCGTTCCCGGGGAATTCGGCGATCTGCGCGGGTGCGCTCCACACGGGGTGGGCCGCGTGGGAATCGTAGGTGACGCAGTGCAGCGTGCGGTCGTTCATGGTCCACACCGCCAGCACCGCCCCGGGTGACGGACAGGTCACCGTGAGGTTCGAGCCCAGCGAGGTGGCACCCGCCGGGGTCGCCGGCTGTGGTGGCCCCCACGCTCCCCTGGCGTCCTGGAACGCGGCCATCAGCGTGCCGGTGCCGTTGTCCCGCCACACCACGACGACGAAGCCCGGTGTCGCGGCGGCCTCGGCGTACCAGACATCGGTGGTGTCGCCGCTCACCCTGACCGGAGCGTCCAGCCATCCGGTCGGCCGGGTGGGATCGGTGTGGGTGGCGTAGACGCCGCCGTCCTTGCCGCACGTCACCACGGTGATGAGTCCCGGCCCCGAGGCCACGGCGCGCGGCGTGGGTTCCTCCCGCACCGTGTTCTCCGCACTGATGGCCACCGACGGTTTCCAGGCCGGCGCGGCCGCGGTGGCGTCGTAGGAGGTGGTGCGGAGCTGCGCCTTGTCCTTGTCCCGCCACACCAGCACGGTGTGCCCCGGCCGGTCCGACGCCGCGGCCAAGGACACCACGCTGTCCGGCACCTCCACCGGGGTCCAGGGGGACCATCCTGGTGTGCGCGGGTCCTTGGCCCAGTAAGCCACGGTGTCGTGGAAGCCCATGAGTTTGGCGAGCCCCGTCCTGACCCGCATATCGGCGCGCAGCTGATCGGAGTAGCGGGCCCGGGCGTCGTCGTACTCGGCCTGGCCTCCCGGACGCCACCCGACCTCGGTGTGCCCCGTGTCGTAGCCGCTGATGTGGTCCACGCACTGGTGGGCCAGGAAGTAGCTTCCACGGTTGTCAGGACCGCCACCGATATCCGGTTCGATGGCCCGGTCGGCGTTCTGGAACACCCAGTCCAGCCGCGCCGCGTGCCGGCTCAGTTCCTCGCGGGCCAGCCGGTCCTCGCGGTACTGCGGATTGAGCCCGGCGATCACGCCGAACCGGACGGTGAGTACATAGACGTAGGCGATATACGCCAGCCGGTGATCGAATACGCTGTCCGGCGAGTTCGGATCCGGGCGGTAGAAGTAGGAGTCGCCCTCCAGCAGCGTATTCGCCGCCAGCCGGGAGTTGTTGTCCGCGTTGGACCGCAGCAGCGGGTCCTTGCGCCCGCCCACGGCCCAGGAGTTGAGCTCGTCCGTGGCCGTGCGGGCTCGCCCGCACAATCCCTCCAGATCGCGCCGCAGATTCAGGACATACGCCTGCTGCTCGACCCTGACCGCCTGTTTCACGGCCTCCATCACCTCATCGAACCGCCCTTGCAGCGCGACGAAATCCTGGTGCAGCACCTCCAGCCTGGCCAGGATCTCCTCTTCGGGAGTGGGGCTGTGGCTGCCGTGGCTGACGAAGGCGACGATGCCCTGGTATGCCTCGTACGCCTTCTTGCCCGCTTCATAGACCGCCAGTGCGGTGACGATGGGCGTGGCCATATCCGGTGTAACCCCCCTCGGCCCGTGCCCCCCGCGGGCACGCCTGAGCCAAAAGTGAACACCGGGCGGCCATACGCATACTGGAAGAATCCTCGAGCGCTCCCGCCGTGCTCCGCGAGCCCCTTTGGACAGCCGTTCCTCATGGCGCGAGGCAACCGTGTCGGCACCTTCCTTCTGGCCTGTTCGAGGCATTCCACCCCAAGCTGCCGCGCTGTACTTTGTCCGGGTATTTCATCGGGACGGGGACGGCATACGTGACCGCCGACCGCCTCCTTCGAACCGCCTCCTTCGAGGGGGGAGTGTGGAACCTTCATGGCGCAAGCCCGCGCCTCTGAACTGGTCGGCCGCGCGCGAGGGGCAGTACACGACCGCGGCGCCCCTCCTCGGTGGTGCAAGCATCACGCTGCTGGGACTCGTCATCACGGACCGCGACACATTCCGCTGGCCGGACCCCACGCTGCTCGCACTCGCCCTGACCACGCTCTTCATGGTCATGGCGGTGGTATGGGGAGTTCGCTCCCGCCAGTATCTGTACTCGCGCAGCGATGTCGAAGCCTGGTGGGGTCCGCTTTCCGAGATGTCCGACGACCGGCACGAGCAGCTGATTCAGGACCAGCGGACGCACTACGCCAGTTGGATCAGGCTGGCCGGAAGAGCGGACTTCTGTTACTTGTCGGGGCTCCTGTGCCTGGCGGTGGGAAGTAGTCTTGCCCTGGCCCCGCCGGCTCATGCGGCGGCACCCGCGTGGCGGTGGCTCGCCGCAGGCACTACGGCCGCCCCGGTCGTCGTTGTGCTGCTCGTCTGGGTGGTGCCATACATAGGCAACGCGATTCGGAGATGGCAGGCCGACAACCACGACTCGACATAGGGACAGGGAACACCATGCCTCCTCGACAGTGCCCCGGCTGCGACGCCGCTCCGAGCGAGAGGGCCGACCACTACGCCGACTGCCCACTGAAGGATGTGCCGCTGGCGCAGGTCGCCGGGCTGACGTTCAAGGAGGCCAGCGCGAAAGCGGCACAATGGCGGGCGCGGAACGAGTAACCGCCGTCGCCCCGCGGAGACAGAAGACCCCGGGCGCGTGACGCCCGGGGTCTCATGCCTCGGTGTCAGGCATTCATGGCCGCCCAGAACTCCTCGAAGGACATCTGGCGATCGCCGTTGGTGTCGAGCGAGTCGATGAGCTCCTGGGCCTGCGACTCGGTGATCTCCGAGCCCTCCAGCTCCGCCACGACCTTCCGGTATTCGTCCGCGGTGACCAGGCCGTCCCCGTCCAGGTCGTAGCGCTCGAAGACCTTCCGCGCCGCCGTCTCCATGATGTCCGCCATGTGCTCCGCCCTTCTGCGATCTTCGCTGACGGGCCCAGGTTATCCGTCCGCCCGAAGCACCCCGGGGGTGCGGTCGCCTTACGGCGTGTAGACGGCGTCGCTGCCGTACAGTTCCCTGGTGAACGCGGAGACATCGGCGCTGCGATTGGCGCCGTCGAGGTTGTACGTCAGATAGACGCCGTACCCCTCGCTGACGGTGCGGCGGGCGAGGCCGGCGGCCGTGCTCTGTGAGGTCCGGCCGATCTCGACGGCCGCCGGCGACAGCTTCGACTTGGGCAGTGCCACGCGGGGGACCTGCCAGGTGCCGTAGTACGGGTTCCAGGCGTAGTCGAACTTGGACGAGATGTCGACGCCGCCGTAGGAGAGGCGTGACGCGGCCGGGCCGATGTTGTAGAGGCTGATGATCTTGTTCGGCATGTTCGCGCGCAGCGCCGTCACCAGGTGCACGAACGAGCTGTCGTTGGGCTGGCCGGTGCCGTTGTTGCCGTACTCCGCGTACTCGTCGTCGAAGTCGATGCCGTCGAGCCCGTACTTGGCCACGGTGTCCGACAACGTTTTCGCGAACGCCGAAGCCGCCTGCTGGGAGGGGAAGTTGGCGAAGCCCGCGCCCTGATGGTTGCCGAGCACCGAGAGGACGACCTTGATGCCCTTCTGCTGCAACGGCCGTATCTCCGTGGCGGCGTTGTCGAGGACGCGCTGCACGTTCTCGTTGAAGTGCAGATACGCCGCCTTCGTACCCGTGTCGTAGTTGATGTTCGCCGCGAAGATCACGGCGACGTCGAAGACGTTGCCGCCGCCGTTGGCGAGGGTGTACTTGCCGACGTTCCGCATGCTGTTGTTGTTCACCTCGACGTACGCCACCGAGGTCGGCCCCTGTTTCGCGGGAGCGGGGGCCGCTGCCGCGCCGGTCGTGGCGCTCGCGGCGGTCCCGGCGGTCCCCGCGAAGGCGAGGGCCGCGACCGCCGAGAGCGCGAACGCGGCCGTCCGTAATCTGCTCCGCACCAGAGTGAACATCGTTGACCGGTCTCCCCTCGCATGGGTCGGCGCCCGACGTGTTCGAAGCGCCGAGTGAGCCCTCCAAGTTTTCCGTTCCCGTACCCGAATGCCGAGGATCGCGCGCGAACTCTTCACGACTCCCACTCAGTGGCGTGACGGAGGGTCGGCACGGTCAGCTGATCTTCCACTGGCCGGTCTCGTCGGCGAAGCCGCTGTTCATGGTGAATTGCAGCGTGGCGACCTTCGATGCTTTGGGCACTTCGATGACGATCCAGCCGAGTGCCTTGTCGCCTCTGCCCCGAGAGGGTGAGTGTGTCACCGACGCGGGCGTCTTGGTGGACCAGTTCTGGTTGCACACGGGATCCGGCGTGTGCCGACGTCTACGGATTCGCTGTCCGGGACATGTCCCGGACAGCATGGGCCAGGAGAACCGCAGCTCTGAGCCTCGGCCGTCTCGCGCCAGGTGCGGTCGCAGTCTGCGTGGACCGCGTCACAGGACAGGCGGCCGGTCAGCCGCGGGGGCCGCTTCCGGTGTGGTAGCCGAGTTCGAGATAGCGGGTGCGGGTGCTCCAGGAGCCGAGGTCGGGCGTGTTGGCCAGGACGTCGTGCCAGGGCTGGGCACCGGGAGCCGCCGCCTTGCCGAGAGCCGCCTTGCCGTGAGCCGTCTTGCCGGACGGGTCCCCCTCGTCGTGCGCGGGCAGCGGATAGTGGGGGCGTCCGGCCCAGAGCCGCACCCCCGACCGCGCCTCGGACTCGCGGACCGGCTCCCACCAGCCCACCGAGAACATGCCGGCGAGCTGGTGCATGGCGATGAAGCCGGCCACGCCGCCCTCGGGGTCCGTGCTGTCCGGGCGCTCGGTGAGGGCGTGCCACAGGAAGTACACGTTCGGTAGCCGCACATCGGGCTGGAAGTGGTACACGAGCCGGTCCAGCCTGATCGAGCCGATGCGCGGCAGCTGTACCCGGGTGAGCGGGACGACCTCGCGCTTGCCGCCGTTCCAGGTCAGCCTCTGGTTGCGGCCCCGGTAGCCGGGCTCGCTGAAGACCGTGGCGTGGAGGAGTTCCCGGCGATCAGACCGGCGGTTGTGTGCCATGCCCGCGGCGGCGACGGCGCCCACGGATGCCAGGCCCGCCAGGAGGATTCTGGTCTTGCGCTTCATCGGGACGCGGCACCTCGCTTCTGACCGGACGGCCACCTCCATCATGCGCCACCGAGGGCCCGTTGATCCACCGTCAGGCCCGGTGGCCAGGAGGATCTCCATGGGCCCCGCGTCCCGTTCCGGGACCGGCACACCCGAAGCGTCGTTGCCGCTCGGCTCAGGTGTCGAGGAGTTCCGGCACGAAGATGTCCTCGCACGTCAGCCGGTGCTTGGACAGGCCCTGCTCATGGTGGTAGCGCAGGAACGTGTCGATGGCCTTGCGGTTCGCGCCGATCCCGTAGGGCCACCAGTCGTCGCCGAGCAGCCGGCGGTTCTCCTCGAACAGCGCACTGAACCAGGGCGTGATGACGCCCATGTGCTGCTTCGCGGCGCCGACGAGGTACTTCCGCTCGGCGAGCTCCTTGGCTTCCGTGAAGGCGTCGTAGACGGCCCGTGCGAGGCCCCGCCGCTGTGCCAGGTCCCTGCGGATCGCGACGATGTGCATCGGGGGGAAGATCCCGGTGCGGCGGTAGTAGTCGCGCTCGACGGCCTCGTAGTCGGGGAACAGGCGGGCGACCTTCGGCGAGCCGTCCAGCACCGCCCGCGGCACGTCGATGGAGATCAGTGCGTCGATCTCGCCGGATTCGAGCATGGCACCCAGGGTCTGGCCGTCCTCCGCGTGGCGCACGTCGACGCCGTCCGGGACGGGCTGCGGGATCCAGTCGCAGGCGGGGACGGGGTGGTTGGTGCCGCCGATGACCCAGCGGCACTGGTCGGGGGTCACGCCGTACTCGTCAGCCAGGATGCCCTTGGGCCAGATCCCGGCGTCGTGGCCGTAGAGCGTGAACTCGCCGACCGTCCTGCCGACGAGGTCCTGCGGCTTCTCGATCCCACTGGCGGTGTTCACGAAGATCGCCGAGTGGCGGAAGTTGCGGTTGGGCAGGATCGGCAGCGCCAGGAACGGCACGTCGTCGAGGTCGAAGGTGCGCAGGAAGTAGGTGAGACCGAACTCGGCGAGGTCGTAGTGGCCCTCAACGGCGCGACGGAAGATGTCCGATACGAGGGGTGCCGTCTCGAACACCGCGTCCACCCCGTCGACCGCGACCCGGCCGTCGAACAGTGCCTCGGTGTGCTCGTAGGCGTATACGCCGATGCTCAGCGAATCCGTGCCCATCAGTGGATCTCCTCTCCGGGAGTTCGCCGGGAGGCCCGTTTCCGTGAATGACCTTTCACTTTTATGGTGGTCCCGGAGCAGCCGAGCCGTCAAGGTAAATGTTCATTCACGGTGAGAGGGGCCACCATGCCGCGCATCACAGCCGAGCGCCGCGAGGCCAAGCGCGCCGAGATCGTCGCGGCGGCCCGCCGCTGCTTCTCCCGCGACGGGTTCCACCAGAGCTCGATGCCGGACATCGCCGCGGAGGCAGGCGTCTCGGCCGGCGCGCCCTACCGCTACTTCACGAGCAAGGAGGAGATCGTCCTCGCTATCGCGGGCGACGCGTTCCGGCTGATCTTCGAACCGGTTGAGCGGCTGGCCGACAGCACCGACGCCCCGGGCGTCGCGGAACTGGTTGCCGCCGCGCTCGACACGATCAGCGGCGAGACGGTGCGGGACGCGGCGGGGCACACGGTCGCAGTCGACGAGCTGCTGCGCTGCGTCGTGCAGGTGTGGTCGGAGGTGCTGCGCAATGACGAGGTGCGTGGCCCGGCCGCGGAGGGCTTCGAGAGGGTCCGGGCCAGCATCGCCGAAGCGCTGCGCCGCGGCCGGGCGGCGGGCGCGGTGCCCGCCGCCGTGGACCCGGACCGCGGGGCCCGCGTGGTGATGGGGCTGCTGCACGGATTCCTGCTCCAGCGCGTGGCCTTCGGCCTCACGGACACGGCCGGCCTCGCGGACGACCTGCGTGCCGGGCTGCTCTTGTGATGGGCGGTGTAGGCCCCATCGGCGCGGGCCAACTCCCGGTAGGATGACGAGCAGAGGATGATCCTGATGCCCTTGGCCAGGCCAGGAGCGGGTGTCCGCGGGGTGGTTACGGTCGCTTGAGGGTGGATCGGACACGACGGGGGGGCTCGCGTTGAATCGCCTGGCCGAAGCGGACCTGGAAGTCGGCCCCACGGTGCTGCCCCTGCCGCTGCGCGCGCGGCTCGGGCCGATCGCGGGCCTCGCCGCGCTGGTGGTCTGCCTGCTCGGAGTCCTGTACGCGGGCCACGGCGAGCCCGGCGGGGTGGACAGGTGGATCGTCGACCCGACGGCGGACAGTGTGCGGCCGCCCTGGAGGCGCGTCGCCCTGGCCATGGACTTCTTGGGGGAACCCGCCGGAGCGGCGACGCTGATCGTGGCCGCTGTAGCGGGCTGCCTGCTGCTTCGGCGTCCTCGCGCGGCGGTGCTCGTGGTCGCCGCCGCCGCCATGACCGTGGGGACGGCGACGCTGCTCAAGCATCTGGTGGGACGCACCATCCACGGGGACGGCAACCTGTCCTATCCGAGCGGGCACACCGCCTTCTTCACCGGACTCGCCCTCGTCGCGGCGCTGCTCGCGACCGGCCGGTTCGGCCTCGGCAGGGCGGCCGGCACCTCACTCGTGCTCGGCGCGGCGCTCGTGGCCGGCGCCGCGATGGGATGGGGGCAGGTAGCCTTGGGCGCGCACTATCCGACCGACGTCCTCGGCGGCTGGTGCACCGCGCTGGCGGTGGTTCCGGCGACCGCGTGGCTGGTCGATCGGGTGGCCGACCGGCTGGTCGACCGGATGGCCGACGACGCCCCTCGGCGGGAGCGTCGCTGACGTCACGTCGTCACGTCGTCACGTCACGCCAAGCGGCGGAATACGGGCTTCACCGGTCGTCCGGCCAGCCAGGGGGTGGGGTCGGCTGCGTCCAGTGCCTTCCGGTACACCGCACATGCCTGGGCCACCACGTCGACGGTGTGATCGATGTCGGCGTCGCTGAGCGCGCTGCTCACCACGAACGACGGGGCCAGCACCCCGCCCGTGAGGAGCCGGCGCAGGAACAGGGTGCGGTACCGCTGCGACGGCCGCCCGTTCTCGTCGAGGGTGCCGAAGACCAGGTTGCTGGCCCGGCCCCGGACGACGATGTGGTCGCCGACGCCCATGGCGGCCGCCGCCTCGCGAACACCGGCGGCCAACCGCTCGCCGAGGAGGTGCAGTTGGGCGGTGGCGCCCTCCTCGACGTAGGTGGTCTGCACGGCCATCGCGGCGGCCAGCGAGTGCGTTTCCGCACCGTGCGTGGTGGACAGCAGGAACACCCGGTCGCCGGAGTGACGCAAGCCCCCCAGCTCCATCAGATCGCGGCGCCCGGCCAGCGCGGAGACGGCGAATCCGTTGCCCAGCGCCTTGCCGAACGTGGAGAGGTCGGGGACGACGCCGTACAGACCCTGGGCGCCCGCCTCGGACCAGCGGAAGCCGGTGATTATCTCGTCGAAGATCAGTACGCAGCCGTGCCGGTCGGCCAGCTCGCGCAGCCCGGCGAGATAGCCGGGCGGCGGCTCGACAACGGTGGCGGGTTCGAGGATCAGGCAGGCGACCTCGTCCTGGTACTGAGTGAGCAGCTCCTCCGTGGCGGCCAGGTCCCCGTAAGGGAAGGCCACGGTGAGCTCGTTGGTCGCCGCCGGAACACCGGCGGACATCGGCGTGGTGCCGATGAACCAGTCGTCGACGGAGAAGAACGGGTGGTCGGCGCAGATGGCCACCCGCGGACGCCCGGTGGCGGCGCGGGCGAGGCGCACCGCGGCGGTGGTGGCGTCGGAGCCGTTCTTCGCGAACTTCACCATCTCGGCGGTCGGCACCGTGGCCAGGAAGCGTTCCGCGGCTTCGGCCTCCACGATGGAGGGCCGGACGAAGTTGCTGCCGCGGTCGAGTTCCCGCCGCACCGCCTCGAGCACACCCGGGTGGGCGTGGCCGAGGCTGACCGACCGCAGGCCGGACCCGTACTCGACGTAGCGGTTGCCGTCGATGTCCCACACGTGGGCGCCGCGGCCGTGGCTGATGACCGGGGCCAGGTTCTCGGGGTACTGGTCGTCGCCCTTGGCGTAGGTGTGCGCGCCCCCGGGGATCATGGCATGCAGCCGCTCGTTGGCCTGCCGCGACCGGGGCAGGAGGAACTCCGCGGTCTCTCCGGCGCGTTCGGTGCGTTCGGTGCGTTCGGTGCGTTCGGTGCGTTCGGTGTGTTCGGTGGCCAAGCCGGTTTCACCCTTCCTTGTGCTTCAGGACCTCGGCGAGGCTCGGCGCCTCCCGGTCCCGCTGGGACATCGATGTGACCGGCAGCGGCCACGGAATGGCGAGCTCCGGGTCGTCGAAGGCGATCGTCACGTCCTCGGCCGGATCGTGCGGGCGGTCGATCCGGTACGAGGTGTCGGCGGTTTCGGTCAGCGCCTGGAAGCCGTGCGCGCAGCCCGCCGGGATGTACAGGGTCGCCTGCGTCTCGCCGGAGAGTTCGAAGAAGGCCCGTCCCAGGTAGGTCGGCGAGTCCGGCCGCAGGTCCACGACGACGTCGAAGATCCTCCCGTACGAGCACCGCACCAGCTTGGCCTCGCCGGAACCGGAGCGCAGGTGCAGCCCGCGCAGCACGCCCCGGACCGAGCGGGACAGGCTGTCCTGGACGAAGGCGTCCGGGTCGAGGCCCACCGAGCGGACCACGTCGGCGTCGAAGGTGCGACAGAAGAAGCCGCGCTCGTCGGCGTACGGCGTGGGCTCGAACAGGTACGCGCCGGCGATCGCCGGGACTTCGGTCGCCTTCATGGAGTCTCCCGCGTGGCGTGGGCATGGGTGTGGTCGGCCGCCGGGAACAGGGCCGTGGTCAAGGCGGTGAACTGATGGGCGAGTTGCCGTGCGGCTGCCCGGTTCCGCTCGGTGAGGGTCTGCCGTAGCTTCGCCGCGTGCTTCTCCAGGTCCCGGAACTGTTCGAGCAACCGGTCGGCGTCGACCTCACGGGCCGGGTGGCAGTACGCGCCGAGGCCCATCCGGTCCATGAGGGCGCCGCTCTTCGCCGCGTAGCAGAGGGCGAGCACGGGCGTTCCGGTCTTCAGCGCGCAGATCAGGTTGTGGTAGCGGACGGCCACCACGGTGTCGGCGGCCGCCATCTCGTTCATCAGGTCGGCCAGTGAGGCCGGTTCGGCCGCGGTGACCAGCGGTGAGTCGACCGCGTCGAGGATCGCGGCGACCACCGACAGATCGCACTGGTCGCCGGTGAGGAGCCGGACCGGTCTGCCCTCCTCCACGAGCGTGCGGACGAACCGGATCGTCCCGTCGAGGTAGCGCCGGTAAATCTCCTCGGCCCGGGCGCGGTCGTCGTTGCCGCCGTGGAAGTCCATGACGCCGAGGCAGACGGGACCCGGCGTGCCGGTGGGTGTGCTCGCCTGTGGTGCCGGCAGGGAGAACGCGAGGTCCGGGTAGACCTCGTCGCGCGTGGTGTCCACGCCCATCGCGCGCATCGCGTCGCGGGACTGGGTGTCCCGGTACGACCGGTACGCGGCCAGCCGCGCCGACCAGCGCACCAGGGCCCGGGTCGGCCGGTTGCCGATCTCGGCGGCGCCGACGCTGACCAGCGCGACCCGGGTGCGCAGCAGCCGGCCGCTCGCGCAGAGCAGGAACAGCGAGTACGGGAAGCCCCACGGCCGCAGCGGCAGCGTGGCCTCCAGGACGCCCATGCCCGGCACGATCACCACGTCGTGCCGACGCACCCAGGCGGCGGTGCGGAAGACATCGACGAGTTTGCCCAGGCCCTTCGCGGCGATCGAGCCCGCACGGGACGCGGTCCGGTACTCCCCGCGGTACCAGTGCAGCCGCGTCGCGGGGATCCCGAACCGGGCCGTGACGGCCTCGGGTCCGCCGCACAGGGCGTCCACGACGGCCTCGGGGTGCTCGGCGCGCAGGTACCCGAGGACGGCCTCGAGTGACCCGTCGTTGCCGAGGTTGCCGGAGCCGAGCAGGCCGAACACCCCCACACGTGTCGCCGTCCTCATGGCCGCCGCCCCTCACGTCCGGCGACGAGGTCGTCGACGGAGACGGTCAGCTTGGCCGGGTCGACCGGGGCGCGGTCCTCGACCCGCTCACCGGCGCCCGGCCGGACCCGGCTGGTCATCCATGCGGCCAGGTGGCGGTAGCAGGCGCGCCGGTCGGGGGCGGACAGCGGGGCCCGCCGGATCGCCGAGGCGAAGCCCCAGACGTACTCGGCGAGCAGCCGGGGCGTCGGGTGCAGCGGGCCCGCCCGGCGCGGGTCGAGGTTGACGCACCGGGAGCGCTTGCTCGGGTTCGCCCGCTCGGCGCGGGTGGGGTGGTCGCGGCGGAAGTACAGCAGCTCCGGCACCTGGTGGAAGCGCCCGTGCAGGGCGATCTCGGCGACGAACGTGCGGTCCGCGTGGTGGTAGCTGTCCATCGGCCTCACCCGGCGCAGCGCGGCGGCCCGGATCACCCCGTAGAAGTCGTCACCGCCGGGCTCGAACAGCATGCTGCGGAAGCGCTCCGGCGGGTTCGGTGAGCCGGTGGCGAGCGTGTACTCGTACGGGACCTTCACCTGGCCGTCGCCGTCGATGACCGCCTGGTCGGCGTGGGCGAGGATCACGTCCGGCCGCTCGTCCAGCGCCTGGACGCAGGCCCGCAGCAGATCGCGGGCGTAGAGGTCGTCGTGCGAGGCCCACTTGAACAGCTCGCCGCGGCACTGGGTGAACACGTAGTTGTGGTTCGGCGTGGCGCCGACGTTCCGGGGCAGCCGGAGGTACCGGACGCGCGCGTCCTGCGCGGCGTACTTGCGGCAGATGTCCTCGGTCCCGTCGGTCGAGGCGTTGTCGGAGATGACCAGCTCGAAGTCCTCGTAGGTCTGGCCGAGCAGGGCGTCGAGCGACTCGGCCAGGTACTCCTCGCCGTTGTACACGGGCAGGCCGATGCTCAGCCTGGGGTGGGCGGTCATGGCGTCCTCACTTCGGGGATGGAGTGGTGGTGGCGCTCGCGCAGGGCGGACCGCAGGTGCAGCCACCACACGGCCGAGCCGCTGACGGTCGCGGCGGCGACGCACCAGGCCGAGCCGACCGTGCCGGCGACGGCCGCCCCGCCGAGCCCGCCGCCGACGTAAGCGGCGGAGGCGAACAGCTGGGAGCGCAGGCTGTGCCGGGCGGCGCCGAGCGCGCGCAGGCCGGCCGCCGCGCCGGTGCCGAGCCCTGCGCCCGCGACGCCGAGGGCGACCGGCAGGATGAGCTGTGCGGCGGAGTGCCAGACACCGCCGAGCACCAACTCGCCGAGCCGGTCCGGCATCAGCAGCAGCGACCCGCCCCAGATCAGCGCGCCGACGGCCTGCCCGCCACCCAGCAGGAGGCAGAACGCGCCGAGGCGGTGCGGGGTCCGCCGCAGGACCCGTGCCGCCTCCGGGACGGTGACCAGCGAAAGGCCCATCAGCACGGCGAGGAACGGGCCGAGCAGGAGCTCGGCGCCCCGCACCGCGCCCACCGCGCCGACCCCGACGATCGCGCCGAGCCCGTACGCCCGCAGCTGGCTCGCGCCGCTGAGGCAGGTGTTCTCGACCAGGTACCGGTAGCCGAGATCGCGCTGCTCGCGAAGCCACCCGCGCGCCTCGGTCACCCGGGGCCGGATGCCGGACTGGAGGTAGCCGTACGCCGCCGCCACCGTGGCGGACGCGCCCCAGGCGAGTACGAAAGCGGCCACGCTGCCCACCCGGGCCGCCACGACCATGGCCGGGACGAGCGCGACGCCCCACACGACGTCGTTGACAAACGCCTTCCGCCCGGCGCCGGCGGCGAAGAACGAGAACCGCCAGGCGTCCTGGAGCAGCAGCCCCGGCAGCATGACGCCGAGGCAGACGAACGCGGGCCCCACACGGCCGCCGAGGGCCGGCCCGACCACCAGACACGCCGCGCCGATGGCCGCGCCCACGCCGAGTGCGGTACCCGAGGACCGGGCCACCGCCCCGCGCCAGGACGCTTCCGGCACGCCGCTGAAGCGCACCACGAGCGGATCGGTGGCCAGCCCGCGGGAGATGTTGAGCACCACGCCGTAGGTCACCCAGGCCAGGCTGAACACGCCGAACGCGGTCACGCCCAGCGAGCGGGCCACGTAGATGCCCACCGCGAAGTTGGACATGCTGGAGGCCGCCTGGTCGGCCAGTCCCCAGGACAGCCGGCCGACGAGGGCCCGCTTGGCGGATCCGGCCGGTGGCGCCGGTGTCGTCGTCTTCTCCCCCTCGGTGGGCATCGGCGTCATGCCTTGATCAGCCCGGCGCCGTGCAGGGCGCCGGCCGCGTCGGCGACGGTGTCGAACGGCAGCCCGGACCGCTCGGCGACGTCCAGCAGACTGTGCTCGCCGTCGGAGAAGTTGAGCACCCAGAGCATGGCCATCTGGGCCTGCTTGGCGTCGCTGCGGCCGCCGAGCGAGTCGTACAACCCGCGTCGGCCCAGCTGTGGTTCGCCGTAGGGGCTGAGGTTGACGTACCGCCGGTCGCGGTCGAGGACGGCGAACGCCTCGCGGCAGACGGCGAGCGTGTCCGCCATCGCCTCCGGGGAGACGAAGTCCAGGTTGTCCGCCGAGGTGTGGTACTCGGGGTAGCCCGCGTACGGGGTCCGGGTGAGCGAGCCGACGCCGAGATCGAACCCGGGCGAGCAGAACTGCCGCTCGTCGTAGCCGTACGGGGTGAACTCGGCGACGCGGTGCGGGCGTTCGGAGGCGGCCAGCACATGCCGCATCACCCGGTCGATCTCCGCGTCGCCACGCCTGCTCTGCTTGTACGTGAGGTGGCCCCGGTCACCGGCGCAGGCCAGCACCAGCCCGTGCTTGACCCGGTCGATCCGTTCCGCGTTGCGGGCCAGCCAGGTGATCGCCCCGATGGTGCCGGGCGCGAAGATGAACCGGTAGGTGTAGTACGGCGTCCGCTCCGCCAGCGCCCGCGCCAGGAACGTCGCCACGGCGATACCGGCCAGGTTGTCGTTGGCCAGCGACGGGTGGCAGACGTGGCAGGAGACGATCACCTCGTCGGCGACCTGCCCGGGGACCACGTGCTCGGCGTAGGTGAGGTGGCCATCGGTGAGTGTGGAGTCGACGCACACCTCGTACTCGCCGTCCGGCAGCGCGTCCAGGGTCTCCTGGGCCAGGCAGAACCCCCATTCCGGCTGGTAGTAGCTGGTGCGGTAGGGCACCCAGGCCGGGTGGTCCGGCAGGGTGTGCAGATGCGCGCGGAGCTCGGCCAGCGGCATGGTCGCCGACACCGGCACGCTGTAGCCGAGCACGTGCAGGCTGGACGCCCGGAAGTCGACGACCCGGCGGCCGGTGGCGTCGGCGATGTACGCGTCCCGGATGTTCCACTCCCGCGGGACCGTCCAGTCGAGCACCTGCGTCCCGGTCGGCACCTCGTGCACCTTCAGCGGGATGTACTCGCCGACGATCTCCAGGGTGGCGCGCACACCGTCGCCCGTGATGCTCCGGCAGAGCGGGTACAGCCGCTCCACCAAGGCGTACATCTCATCGCCGTGCGCGGTCACCGGCGCCACCGCAGCGTGTCGTCGACGGTGCCGGCGTCGGACGCCGCGCGCAGCACGGCGAGGCGGGTGAAGCGCTGCTCGAAGTCCTCCCGGGTCAGCCCGTGTTCCCGGTAGGCATCGGCGAGTTCGAGCGCGCCCTGCTTCACCGTCCACTCGCAGTCGAAGCCGGGTATCGCCGTGCGGAACCGGGAGAAGTCCACCCGGTACGACCGCGGATCGGCACCGTTCTCGCCGGTGATGACCACCTTCGCGCCGGACACCGCCTCGGCGACCTGCCCGGCGATCTCGGCGACCGTGACGTTGTTGATCTCGCTGCCGATGTTGAACGCCCGGTCGTGCACCGCTTCCCGCGGCGCGGTCAGCGCGGCCGTGAAGGCCCGTGCGATGTCGACGGCGTGCACCAGCGGGCGCCAGGGGGTGCCGTCGGAGAGCACCAGCACCTCGCCGGACAGCAGCGCGTGGCCCACCAGGTTGTTCAGCACGATGTCGGCACGCAGCCGGGGCGAGTAGCCGAAGGCGGTGGCGTTGCGCAGGAACACCGGGCTGAAGTCGCTGTCGGCCATGTCGTGCAGGTCGTCCTCCACCCGCACCTTGGACTCCGCGTACGGCGTCACCGGGCGCAGCGGGGCGTCCTCGGCCACCAGGTCGTCGCCGCCGGCGGCGCCGTAGACCGAGCAGGTCGACGCGTACAGGAAGCGCCGCACCCCGGCGTCGCGGGCCAGCCGGGCGAGCCGCACGGACGCGTGGTGGTTGATGTCGTGGGTGAGCTCCGGCGCCAGCGATCCCAGCGGGTCGTTGGAGAGCGCGGCCAGGTGGATCACGGCGTCGGCCCCGGCCACGTGTTCGGCCGTGACGTCGCGCAGGTCCACCCGGTGCCCCGGCGGATCCGCCGGCGTCGGGCCCAGCACACAGTCGGCGAACAGGCCGGCGTCGAGGCCGACGACCTCGTGCCCGGCGGCGGCGAGGGCCGGGGCCATGACGGTTCCCAGATAGCCCTGGTGTCCGGTCAGCAGTACGCGCAAGGTTCAACCCCCCAGGTTGAGCGTGAGTTTGGTGACGGCGAACGCCTCGGCGTATCGCTCGTGGCATTCGATGCCGCGGATCCGCGCGAGGCCGAGGAATGCCTCCCGGTCGTACCAGGGCCGGTGCCGCTGCGAGGGGTAGTGCTCCTGCAACAGCCGCACCTTCTGTTCGGCGATCTCCGGCGACAGTGGCTGGTACGCCGCGAGGCGGCCGAGGTCGCCGTCCCACTTGACGATCTCGTAGCCGAGCACGAGGTGGTCGCGGAAGGCGGTGGGTATCAGCTTCGCCAGGCCGCGGTGATCCTGGTGCGCGTCATCGGTGCGCGGCGCCAGCACCAGATCCGGCTCGGTCCGCGCGCGCAGTTCCTCGACCGCGGCCTTGGCCTCCTCCCAGTGCGCGGGCAGCCGGCCGTCGGGGAGCTTGTGCACGGTCAGCCGCAGGTCGGCGGCCGGGCAGAAGGCGGCGAGCGCGGCCTGCTCCTCCTGCTCCCGCTCGCTGCCGCCGCCGGAGAGCACCAGGGCGTCGACGCGCAGCCCCGGCCGTGCCAGGCACATCGCGAGCAGCGTGCCGCCCGCGCCGATGGCGATGTCGTCGCAGTGCGCGCCCACCGCGACGATCCGGTCCGGACGCCCGGCGCCGAGCCGGATCACGCCGGTGCTCCGGCGCTGTCCCGCTCCCACACGGCCCACGGGCGGTCGCCTCGGGCGTAGGCGGCGTCGAGCGCGGCCCGCTCCTTCACGGTGTCGGTCGGCTTCCAGAAGCCGCGGTGCTGGTGCGCCACCAGCCGCCCGCGCTTGGCCAGTTGGGCGCATCCGTCGGCGACCAGGTCCCCGTTCTCCGGGATGTGGTCGAAGATCTCCTGGCGAAGCACGAAGTAGCCGCCGTTCTCCCACAGCGGCAGTTCGCTCACCGCGGTGATGCCCCCCACCAGGCCGTCCTCGCCCAACTCCACGCAGTGGAACGAGGACTGCGGCGGCACCACCATCATCGACGCACCGGCGTCGCGCCGGGCGAACCGGTCGATCATCTCCGGCAGCGGGGCGTCGGTGAGCACGTCGGCGTAGTTGGCGAGGAACAGCTCGTCGCCGTCCAGGTGGTGCCGTACCCGGCGCAGCCGCTCCCCGATCGGCGACTCGACGCCGGTCTGCGCGAACGTGATCGTCCAATCCGAGATGTCGGTGGACAGCAGCTCGGTCCGCCCGCCTCGCAGCACGAAGTCGTTGGACGTCGTCTCCTCGTAGTTGAGGAAGAAGTCCTTGATGTGGTGGGCCCCGTACCCGAGGCACAGGATGAACTCCGTGTGCCCGAAGTGCGCGTAGTAGCGCATGACGTGCCAGATCAGCGGCCTGGGGCCGACCATCGCCATCGGCTTGGGCACGTCGTCCGCGGCGCCGCTCCGCATCCGCATCCCGTAACCGCCGCAGAACAGAACGACCTTCATGCTGTGACCTCTTTCACGACGCGACCTCGACAATGCTCAGTTCCGGGATGGGAAAGACCAGCCGGCCGCCCCACTCGTGCACGAAGGACAGCTGCTCGGTCAGTTCGGCACGCAGGTTCCACGGGAGGACGAGCACGTAGTCCGGCTTGTCGGCGGCTATCCGCTCGGGCGGCAGGATCGGGATGCGGGTGCCGGGAGTGAATCTGCCGTGCTTGTAGGGGTTGCGGTCGACCGTGTACGCGAGCAGGTCGGGCCGGATGCCGCAGTGGTTGAGCAGGGTGTTGCCCTTGCCCGGGGCGCCGTAGCCGACGACCGTCTCGCCGCGCTCGGCCGCTGTGATGAGGAACCGCAGCAGATCCCGGCGCACCTTGGCCACCCGGGCGGAGAATTCGGTGTACCCGGACAACTCCTGTAGCCCGGCGGCCTTCTCCCGGGCCAGCACGTCCACCACCCGCCGGGACGGCTCGCCGGCCACCTCGGCCGGGCGGGCCCACAGCCGGATGGAGCCGCCGTGTGTGGGCAGCAGCTCGACGTCCACGAGCGCGAGTCCGCCGCTCGCCAGCGCCCGGATGGCGGACGCGACCGTGTAGTACTGGAAGTGCTCGTGGTAGATCGTGTCGTACTGGTTCTCCTCGATCAGCGTCAGCAGGTGCTGCACCTCGATGGAGACCCAGCCGTCGTCGGCGACCAGGGCGCGCAGCCCCTCGGTGAACCCGACCACGTCGGGGATGTGCGCGTACACGTTGTTGGCCACGACCAGGTCCGCCGGGCCGTGTTCGGCGCGGACGGCCGAGCCGGTGTCCGGGCTCAGGAACTCCGTGAGCGTGGGCACACCCGCGTCCCGTGCCGCGGCGCCGACGTTCACCGACGGCTCGATGCCCAGGCAGCGGATCCCGCGGTCCACCACATGCTTCAGCAGGTATCCGTCGTTGCTCGCGACCTCGACCACGAAGGCGTCGGTGCCCAGGTCCAGCCGCGCCGCGGCGTCGTCGACGAACGTGCGCGCGTGCTCCACCCAGGAGGTCGAGTACGAGGAGAAGTACGCGTACTCCTTGAACGTCTCCTCCGGCGTGATCAGCGGAGGGATCTGCGCGAGCCAGCAGTCGGTGCAGACCCGCAGGTGCAGCGGGTACGCGGGCTCCGGCTGGTCCAGTTGGTCCGCGGCGAGAAAGCTCTCACACGGTGGCGTCGCCCCGAGGTCGACGACGCTCGCCATCGCTTCCGAGCCGCAGAGTCGGCATCGTGTCATCTACTGTCCCCATCCCCCCTGCTCGCGCGGGAGTCCCCGCCGCGAGCCAGTGCTGACCGACCCGCGATCGCGGTGCGGTACTCATCAACCAGGCGCTCCAGCCCGACGGCCGGGCTGAAACCCTGTTCGTAACGGAGCCGGGCCGCCCGGCCCATCTCCCGGCCCAGAGCCGGCTCGGCCGCGATCCGGCGTATGCGGGACGCGAGCGAGGCGGGCTCGCCCGGCTGGTGCAGCAGCCCGGTCACGCCGTCCTCGACGAGTTCGACGAAGGCGCCGTGTCCGGCGGCGACGACCGGGACCCCGGCCGCCATCGCCTCCACGACCACCAGGCCGAACGCCTCCAGCCATGTCGAGGGAGCCACCACGGCGACCGATCGCGCGATGGTCTTGGCGCACTCCGCCGGGTCCAGCAGGCCGACGTACGCCACGTCGTCCCGGCCCGCCGCCCAGGCGGTCACCTCTCGCTCCAGTGGCCCCGCGCCGGCGATCACGAGCGGTACGCCCGCACCGCCGCTCGCCGCGATCTCGTCCCACGCGGCCATGAGCAGCCGTACGCCCTTGGCCTCCGCGAGTCGGCCGAGATAGAGCAGATGCTCTCCCCCGCCCACTCGGCGGGCGCCCGGGTCGGGCACGAAGTTGTGCTTCACCGCCAGCCGCTCGGCCGGCATACCGGCCCGCACCAGGACGTCGCGCTGCGCCGCGGAGATGCAGAAGAACCGCTCCACGCCGGACCACCATCGCCGCCGGTTGACCGACAGGCTGACCGCGAGCGGCACCGTCGCGAGGCGGGAGTTCCGGTAGCAGCCGTGCCGGACGGCGGGCAGTGGTGCGGAGCCGACGCACTCGGCGCACGGCCGGCCGTCCCGTTGCAGCGTGCCCGGAGGGCAGACCTGGGTGTAGTTGTGCAGCGTGGCGACGGCGGGCACGCCGGCGTCGGCGCAGGCGGCGAGCACCGCGGGCGACAGGAGCGGGAAGACGTTGTGGACGTGCACCACGTCCGGCCGCTCGGCACGCAGCCGGGCGGCGAGCTCCGCGCGTACCGCCCGGTTCCACGGCACGAGGAGCGGCACCGTGGCCTTGCCGAGGAGGGACCGGGCGGCGATGTCGTCGCTGCGCCGCTCGAACACCCCGACCTGGTGGCCGGCCGCGCGCAGCAGCTCCACCTCCTGGTCGACCACCTTGTTCTCCCCGCTCGGCTGCGCCGAGCCGTAGCGGTTGTGCACCACGAGGACGTGCATGCTCAAGGAACCTCCGATCGCCGGGCCCAGCGCGGAATGTGTCGTGGCGGGAGTTCGGGCGGCGCGGCCGCGGCGGGTGCCGCCAACAGCGAGGCGGCCAGGGCCAGATGCAGCAGATACGGCGAGGCGTCGCCAAGACCGGCCTCGGTGTACGACGCGATCGCGCAGTAGCTGATCAGAAAGATCGCGCAGGCCCGCTCCAGCGACGGTGGCCGCAGCAACGCGACGCCGCCCAGGACGATGATGATCGCCGCGACAAGGGTGACGCCGACCAGACCCTGCTCGTTGTAGACGGCCAGCCAGCTGTTGTCGATCGGCAGCCCGCCGAACGACTTGTCGCCCAGGCCCATGCCGAACCACTTCTCCCCGGTCGTCCTGGGCGCGGCCAGCAGGGCGTCCCAGACCTTGGCCCGACCGGTGAGGCTGGAGAAGTTCTCCTTGCTCTGTCCGCGCAGGAACCACGCCTGGAGCACGGAGGCGAACCCCACCGCGGCCACCGTGGCGCACAGCACCGCCCGGCTGAAGAAGCGGCGGGCCGCGGCGCTGGTGAGGAGGAGCGAGCCGATCGCCAGCGCCAGGCCGAGGAACAGGCCGAGCGTGGCCGTCCGGGTATGGGTCAGCGCGAGCAGGACGAGCGAGGGCACGATGACCACCGCCGCGCTCACCCTGTCGGTCCGGCGGTCCAGTACGAGCAGCACGGTGAGCCCGATGATCACCGCGGCGTACTGTCCGATCTGCGGCGGGGTGAGCGGCCACAACGCGCCGACCAGCCGCCCGCCGTAGAGGTCGGGCAGGGCCGCGCCCGGTGAGACGACCAGACCGACGGCCACCGACCCGAGCACCGCGAAGTACATCCGGATGTGGTGCCGCACAAACGTCAGACCGCCGTCCCACCAGCGGCTGAGCAGCCACAGCGTGCCGACGAAGAGAGCCAGCCGGGCACAGCGGAACAGCGCGCCGAACCCGGACTCCAGGTTCGCGCTGGAGATCACGCTCGTCACCAGGAGCAGGGTGAGCAGGAAGACATACGCACTGGCCCGGATGCGCAGCCGGAGATTGACCGCGAGCGCCAGCGCGAACGCGGCGACCAGCGCGCCCATGGTGACCATCTGGATGAGGGAGCGGGGCAGCGGGACGATGGTCTTCGCCCCGGCGGAGCCGAGGGTGTTGAGGACCAGCAGCCCCCAGACCGTCCCGACGATCTTCGGTGTGGGTCCCCCGCCCATCTCAACCACCGTCCCGTGCGCGGAGGGTGCTGCCCGCGTCCTGCTGGTACGGCGTGATCTGCCACTGCCCGAAGTCGAGCACCCGGCTCGGGTCCTGGGCGACGAATTGCCACGGTCCGAGGTAGACGTTGTCGTGCCAGCGGTTGTGCTGCTTGTGGGTGATCGCCTCGGCCACCCCTTCGCCCTGGTACGGCGACCAGTCCGGATAGGTGCCGTAGTTGGCCAGCACCGCCATGCGGTCGCACTTCACGGTGCACTTGACGACGGACTTGTCCAGCACGAAGCGGTTGTCGTGGATGTCCACCCGCTGGGTCTTCCACCGGCAGTCGGCGTAGAGCGGTGCTTTGGCGATCGCCGGTTTGGCGCAGCGGTCGGTGTCCCGGACCAGCAAGGTGCAGTCGCCGGACGAGGTGTTGGCCGGGCTGTTGCAGAACCGGTCGGCGTTTTCCCACAGGGTGATCCCGGACCAGTTGTTCTCCAGCGCGTTCCGGTAGATCTCGATCTTGTCGGTGCGGGCCTTGATCCGTGGTTCGCCGCCGGACTCGGACAGGTACACGGTCGAGTACGGGAAGTTGTCGCCGCGTTCGGCCTCCCTGCGGCCCTCGACCCAGTTGTTCCGCCGGATCGTGTTGTTCCGGATGACCGCGTTGTAGCTGGTCTCGTAGATCAGCGCGGCACCGTCGTTGGCCTCGAGCACGTTCTTCTCGATGCGGAAGTCGTTGTTGTTGGTGTCCGCCCACAACCCGGTTCCACGGTTGTCGTGCACCCAGTTGCCGCGTATGTCGGCGCCGTTGACGGCCCAGAACTTGATGCCTCCGGTGCAGCCGCAGCCCTTCCGCCGCCGCTCCCAGTCGCCGGTGTTGTTGCCCACGATCTCGTTGCCCTCGACCACCAGGCCGCTGATGCGGCCTTTGGCCTTGTACGCGTTCATGCCGTACTGGCCGTTGTCGCGCAGGCAGCTGGCGCGGACCCGCTGGCGGGCACCGGCCATCAGCCCGGCGCCGGAGTTGTTCTGGATCGTCGCGTGCTCGATCACCCACCCGTCGGCCGAGTCATGGTTGACCACGCCCTCGTCCGGCGGCGCCACGAAGCGTTGCACGGTCAGATGGCTGATGGTGACGTCGTGAGCGGTGCCGCCGAACGCGTACTGGTTCTTCTTCCGGCCGTCGAGCACCGCGCCCGGCGCGCCGAGGTAGCGGTCCCCCTCCTTGGGGATGACCTGGGCATAGCGGTCCGGGTCGAGCCTGTGCTTGCCCGGTCGGAGCCAGAACGTGGTGTTCGGGGGGCTGCCCTTGGTCTTCGCCGCCAGGTCACCGACCACCGCGGGGTCGACCGTCACCGCGCCCGCCGGCGCCTTCTCCGGCCCGGCCGCGGGCTTGGCGCACACATGGGCCACGGACCGGGCCGCGGACGGCGCGGCAGACGGCTCCGCGGCCGGGGCGCCCGGCGTGCTCACACAGCCGGTCGCCGCTACCAGGACGAGCGCCGCCACCGGTAACGCCCCGTTCCGCCACTTGATCACCACGCGCCCCTCCCTAGGGGGCTTCTGATGGATCTCCGCGGCGTCGCGACGCCCGGCACGCCCTCTCGCCGCACCGGACAAAACCCCTAGTAGCTCCGCTACGAGGGCTTCCGCCCGGCACGCCGAGAGCACGCACCGAACGCCGCTCCTTCCTCCACGGAGATCCATCAGAAGCCCCCTAGCCGCGGAACCTGAGTACGGTGGTGAACCCCCGCGCGCCGTCGGCGAAGCCGGTGCCGACCAGTGTGGTGGTGGGTTCCTTGCGCCCGAAGCCGGCGGAGTACCAGCCCAGCGGCGGTTCGGTCGCGCCACGATGTGCCCGCCAGGACAGCTGCCCGGGCAGGTCCAGCACCGCGGAGCGGTCCTCGCCGTCCCGGGTCCAGGTGAGCTGTGCCCGGTTGTCCACCAGCTCCGCGGCGATCGCCGGGCCGAGGTGGAACGCCAGGCGCACCTCCCGGCGCGGGCCGCGCACCTCGTCGACCACCCTCAGCTCCTCGGCCGCGGCCGTCAGTTCCACCCGGCGGCGGTGCACGGAGCGCTGGTAGCCGTCGTGCTCGGCACACCAGCGGGCCACGCCCTCATCGGACGGTTCCGCGACCAGGACGCGGCTGCGGGCATGACGGGTCCACAGGAACGGGCCGCCGGAGACGGACTGGTCAGCGCCGTCCAGTTGCAGGGTGTTGTGGCCGAGGGTCGACCGGAAGTACCGCCGCCACTCGGGCTGCCCGTGATAGCAGTACGTCCCCGGGTCGGCGAGCACGTCGACCCCGTCGTGCCGGACCTCCACGGACAGCGCGTCCGCGTGAGCGTGTGCGGCGATGGACAGGAAGCCGTGCGGACCACCGTCGCAGCGGCACCAGATCTCTCCCGGGCCGCGCAGGATCGTGAGCCCCGCGTCGGCGAAGTGGCCCGGTCGGCTCGGTGGGCGGGTCACCGACGGTTCAGTGGGTGTGATGAGCGCGGCCAGCAGCGGGGTGCGTACATCGGTGCCGGTCACCGTCGGCCACCAGGCGAGCCGGCCGAACACGGCGTCCCCGGTGGCCAGCAGCGAGGCCCAGCGGTCGGTGCCCGCGCCGTCCACGACCAGACCGTGCCCGTCGTCGGCGTCCCCCTGGCGCGGCGGCCGTAGCCGGCTGTCCACGATGGCCGCGAGCGCGTCGGTCATCCGCAGCAGCACCAGCCGGATCGACGCGGGGACCGGTACTCCGGCGGCATCCGCCTCGGCCACCGCGGCCAGGCCGAGCTCCAGCACCAGCCCGTGATATTCGGTGGCCAGCTCGCGGTTGAGGCCGGAGCCGAAGGTGTTGCTTCGCAGCTGCCGCTCCAGGGACGTGAGCGCGTCGGCCCGCCAGCGCTGCGAGCTGGGGAACCACCCGAACGCGCAGGCCGCGGCGGACTGCCCGGCGGCCTCGGCGATGACGTGGTTGTTCGCCGAGGACCCCCGGCTCGGGAAGGCGGCCAGCCAGCGCTGGTGGTGCCAGATCTGGTCTCGCGCCACCGGGTTGCCCTCGAACAGCCCGGCCGCGCCCGGCCAGCCGTCGAGGAGCCGGCGGATCCACACCCAGGACAGCAGCCGGATACCCAGCTCGATGCCGCTGGTCCAGTGCGCTCCGCGCAGCGGCGCGTTGGCCGTCCACCACGACCGCAGGTGCTCGGCCACGCGCTCGGCGTACCGCTCGTCCCCGGTGATCGCGTAGGCGGCGGCGAGCTGGGTGAGGTACTGATGCCGGGACGGCTCCCAGATCTGCTTGATGTCCCCGACCGCGTCCTCGTCGCGGTACGGCACGTCGAAGGCGTAGCCCCCCGGAGCCCGCCGCCCGGTCTTCGGGTCGTACCACCAGTCCGGGTCGGCCATGTCGTCGCGGTCCACCCCGAAGTACTCGGCGTGCCCGGCCATCAGCCGGTCCGCCTCGGCGATGAGACGTTTGGCGGCGTCCGGTGGCACCGCGGCGATCGTCCCCGCGGGCAGTACCGCGGTGAACCGGGCGCCGGTCACGCTCGGGCAGTCCGGCGGCGCCGACCGCCACCGCCGCCTGCGCACCGCGTCGCCCACCCGGCCGCCGACCTCCCGCGGTCCCATCCGGGACAGCCGCCGCAGGTACCAGCCCGGGCTCCCCGAGCTCACGGTCATCGCGCCCTCTCCAACGTCACCGGCGCACCGGCGGCCAGACCGGCTCGCACGGCCAGGGTGGCCGCCGTGGTGGCGACCAGCGACTCCAGCGGCACCGGCATCGGCCCGCCGGTCCGCACGGCCTTGATGAACGCGGCCAGCTCGGCGGACTGGCCCTTGTCCCGGGCCTTGGGCAGTCGCGAACTGACCCACCGCTTGCGGCCGTACACCGAGGCACGGACGAAGTCGTCGAGTCGCAGCACCTTGCCGTCCGCGATCAGGTCCAGCGTCTCCTTGGGGAAGCCCGGCGAGCCGGTGGTGACGTAGGCGATGGTGGCGGTGGACCCGTCCGGGTAGCGCAGCACGACCTGGAGGTCCTCGTTGCCGGACGCGGCGACCGCGTACACCGAGACCGGGTCGGCCCCGAGCAGCCAGCTCGCCGTGTCGATGAAGTGTCCGCCCTCGCCGGCGAACCGCGAGCCCTCGGTGCCCTGTTGGAGGTACCAGCTGCCGTGCTCGAGGCGGCCCGCGTTGACCAGGTAGCGGAGGCTCGCCGGCCCGGTCCGGGAGCCGAACCGCTTCCTGGCCTCCTGGAGCAGCGGCGCGAACCGGCGGTTGAAGCCGACCTGAAGCCGGTCGTTGCCGGACTCCTCCACCGCCGCGAGCACCCCGGCCAGCTCGTCCTGGTCGAGCGCCAACGGCTTCTCCACGAACACCGCCTTGCCGGCCCGCAGCGCCCTCATGGTCAGTTCGGCGTGCGAGCTGTGGCGGGTGACCACGAACACCGCGTCGATGGACGGGTCGCCGAGCACGGCGTCGAGATCGGTGGTCGCCTCGGCGAAGCCGAACTTCCGCTTCGCGTTGGCCGCGGACAGCGCCGTCGTGGTGACGACGGTGGACAACTCGACGCCGTCGCGCCGTTCCAGATGCGGCAGCAGCATCGACGTGGCGTAGTTTCCCGCGCCGACGAACGCCAGCCGCACCGACGCGTTGGCGAGCCGGGCCGGGGCGGACCCTCCGCCGCCGCGGCGCACCGCGGGCACGGCCACCGCCGGGGTCCCCGTTTCCACGGCTTGGCCGGGGTGGCCGGGATACCGGAACAGCACGGCCACGGCCTTCAGGTCGCCGTCCTTCAGGCGCTGGTACGTCTCGACGGCGTCATCGAAGTCGGCCACGTGGGAGACCAGGGGCTCCACGTCGACGCTGCCGCGGGCGAGGAGATCGAGGAAGCACGCCAGGTTGCGGCGCTCGGTCCAGCGCACGTAGCCGATCGGGTAGTCGCGGCCCTCGAGCTCGTACTCCGGGTCGTAGCGCCCGGGGCCGTAACTGCGGGAGAACCGGACGTCGAGCTCCTTCTCGTAGTACGCGTTCCACGGCAGGTCCAGGCGGCACTTGCCGATGTCGACGACCCGGCCGCGGTCCCGGCAGAGCCGGGCGGCCAGCTCGACGGGCTGGTTGCTGCCGCCGCCGGCGGCCAGATACACCTGGTCCACGCCCAGGCCGCCGGTGAGTTCGGCGACGGCGGTCTCCACGGCCGCGGACGCGGGGTCGCCGCAGGCCGCCGCGCCCAGGCGCTCGGCGAGCTCACAGCGCGCCGGGTCGGGGTCGGCCCCGACGACGCGGACTCCCGAGGCGGCGAGAAGCTGCACCACCAGCTGTCCGATCAGCCCGAGGCCGATGACCAGCGCCACTTCGCCGAGGTGTGACTCGCCTTGGCGGACGCCCTGCAACGCGATCGACCCGACGGTGCCGAAGGCCGCGTGCCGCGGCGCGAGGCCGTCCGGCACCCGGGCGTAGAGGTTCTTCGGCACCCAGTTCAGCTCGGCGTGCAGCGCGTGCTCATTGCCGGCGCAGGCCACGAGGTCGCCGACCTTCACATCGTCGATTCCGGCGCCGACCTGCTCGACCACCCCGCACAGCGAGTAGCCGAGCGGTGTGTAGGAGTCCAGCTTGCCCATCACCTTGCGGTAGGTGGCGGGCACCCCGTTGGTGGCCACGCTCTGTACGACCTTGGCCACCTGGTCGGGCCGGGAGCGGGCCTTGCCCAGCATCGACATGCCGGCCTCGGACACCTTCATGAGCTCGGTCCCGGTGGATATCAGCGAGTAGGCGCTGCGGACCAGCACACCGCCCGGCTTGCACCCCGGCACCGGCACGTCGAGCAGCGCCAGCTCGCCGCTCTTGTAGTTCTGCACAACCTGTTTCACCCGAAGTCCCCTTGTTTCTACGCCGGTTCTACGCCGTTACATGAGCGTTCTGGCCGGCCCCGGAGGTCGCGCCGCGATACCAGTACTCGAGGGTCAGCACATGCCACAGATGCTTGGAGAAGTCCCGCTGCCCGGCGGCGTCCTCGGCGACCATCCGCGCCAGCGCGTCACGGCGCAGGAACCCGGACCGGACGAGCATGCCGTCGTCCACCACCTCGCGCACCAGGGGTGCCAGATCCCGGCTCATCCAGGCCCGCAACGGGGCGCTGAACAGGCCCTTGGGCCGGTACACGATCTCCCGCGGCAGGATCGAGGTGGCCGCCTCCTTGAGGACGGCCTTCCCCTGCCGTCCGACGATCTTGCGGTCACCGGGCACGGCGAACGCCGCCCTGACCACCTCGACGTCCACATACGGCACCCGCACCTCGGTCGACGCGGCCATGCTCGAGCGGTCCGTGTACGTGAGGTTCAGGCCCGGCAGGAACATCCGGGCGTCGCCCAGGCACATGCGGTTGACGAAGTCGTCGAGGTCGTTGTCCTGGTAGACATCCGCATGCTCGGTGAGCACGTCCTCGACCGTGCCGACCAGGTCCGGATCGATCAGTGCGAGCAGCTCGTCCTGGTCGTACATGGTGTAGCTGCGCCGGAACGCGGTCTCCTCCGGCAGATCGGCGAAGGACAGGAACCGCTTCGCGAAGCGCACCGACCGGTACCCCCGGCGGGCCGTGGCCACCGGCAGCCGGTCCACGGCCCTGGACACCCCGCGCCGCAGGGGCCGCGGGACGCGCTGGTAGCGCAGCGCGATCAGGTTGGCCAGGTGCTTGCGGTAACCGGCGAACAGCTCGTCGGCGCCCATCCCCGAGAGCATCACCTTGACCCCGGCCTCCCGGGCGGCCGAGCAGATCAGGAACGTGTTGATCGCGGCGGGGTCGCCGATCGGCTCGTCCAGGTGGTACGTCATCCGCGGCAGCAGGTCGAGCACGTTCGGGGCGATCTCGATCTCATGCAGGTCGACGCCGAACCGCGTCGCCACCCGCCGGGCATAGCGCAGGTCGTCCGGCATCGCCTCGAACCTGGCGTCCTCGGCGCGGAACCCGATCGTGTAAGCGGAGATCCCGGGCTGGTGGCGGGCCGCCAGCGCGGTCAGGTAGCTGGAGTCGAGACCGCCGGAGAGGAAGGTCGCCACGGGCACGTCGGAGAGCAGGTGGCGCCGGGTCGACTCCTCGACGATGGCGGCGAGGTCCGGCAGCTCGCCGCTCCGGGCCCGCTCCCGGCCCTCGGCGGCGACGTCCCTGAGGTTCCAGAACCGGCCGCGGTCCACCCGGCCGTCGGGCCGGCACCTCAGCCAGCTCCCGGGCGGCAGCTTCTCCGCTTCGCGGAACGCACAGCGCGAGTCCGGCACCCAGTAGTACAGCAGCGAGGCCACCAGCGCCGCCTGGTCCACCTCCAGCGACCCGCCGGTCACGGCGGCGAGCGCCTTGAGTTCGGAGGCGAACACCAGGCCCCCGCCGCGCCGGAGCAGGAACAGCGGCTTGATGCCGAGCTGGTCGCGGGCGAGCACCAGGTCACCGGTTCGCTCGTCGAAGATCCCGAACGCGAACATCCCGCGCAGCCGGGGCAGACAGTCCGTGCCCCAGCGCCGCCAGGCCTCCAGCAGCACCTCGGTGTCGGAGGTGCCCCGGAAGCGCACCCCGGCGGCTGCCAGTTCGGCACGCAGCTCGGGCGCGTTGTACAGCTCGCCGTTGTACGTCAGGACGAGGCCGTCCGAGACCATCGGCTGGGCGCCGGTCGCGGACAGGTCGATGATGGCCAGCCGGCGGTGCCCGAGGTGCACTTCGCCGTCCCCGGCGGGGTGGCTGTACCGGCCCGTCCCGTCCGGACCGCGGTGGGCGAGGGTATGGGTGAGCCGGTCGGTCACGGCCTTCCCGTCCGGCCATCGGTATGTTCCTGCGATGCCACACATGGCCTACCGCGCCTCCTGGTCGCTGTCCGGGACTCGCGCGGCCCACATCGGCGGTCGCTCCGTCCGTAGTTGGCCCGTCCCCTGTCGCCGGGCCAGCCGCTCGCCATGGCCCCGCAGCGCGATGTGCAGCCCGTCCCACAGCGTGCCGTCGGTCCGATCCCGCGGATCGGGGTCGATCAGCACCACACCGATCACCGGAATGCGCTGGTCCGCGAGCTGCCGCGCCACGGTGTGCAGCCATGCGGCGCTGCCGTGCCCGGCACGCACAACGAGCACGGTCTGGGTACCGAGGTAGTGGAGGTCGGTCCACACGGTGCCGGGCGCGACCGAGCCGACGCCGATCCGGCGCTCCTGATGCGACATGGCCGCGGCATGCTCGCCGCTGACCACGGTGGGGTCTCCTGGTTTCGGGCGGCGCCTCGCCAGCTGCGGGCCGGGCAGACCATCGATGATCGCCACTGGCCCGTCCGCCGCCAGTGCCCTGGCGAGGTCCAGGGCGATCACGCTCGTGCCGCGCGCACAGCCCAGTTCCAGCAGCGACACCGGTTCCGCGGAGCCGCGCACGGTGCGGGCCAGGGACGCGGTGAGCCTCGTCCGTGCCGTCCGAATCCGCCGTCGCCGCCACGGCCTGCCCGACCGGTGGGGCAGCTCCGCGATGACCGAGGCGCCCAGGTTCGCCGCGATCTCCCGGCGCAGCACGGGGCGGTCCGCCACCACCGTGCCGACCGCGGCCACCGCGAGCCCGAGGACGAGCCCGAGGACGAGCCCGATCGCGGCGTTGGTGGCGGCGGTCCTGGGCAGGGAGTGCCGCACCGCGCGCGGGGCGTCCACGATCTGTGTGCCGGCGATGATCCGGGGCGTGCCGGTGCGCGCCTCCGCGGCGCGTTGGTCGAAATCGGCGATCCGCGAGTTGAGTTCGGCCCGGCGGGCGAAGAGCGACTCGGTGCTCGCCGACGCTTCCGGGTCGCTGCCCGGCGATCGGCCTCCGATCGCCTTGTTGACCTTGGCGAGTTCGTCCCGCACCCGGTCACGCTGGTCGAGCAGGGCCTTGGACTCGGCTTTCGCGGTCTCCCGCATCCGCCTCACATGGTCCGCGACGAACGCGTCGGCCAGCGCCTTGGCCCGGGCCACCGCTTCCGCGTCGCTGTCACCCGTCACATCGATCTGGAGCAGGTTGTTGGTCAGGCCGGTGCCCCGGTAGTCCCCCAGGAAGTCCTCCGGTTTTTGCGGGGAGTTGAGGGCCTTCAGGGCCTTGTCGGCGATCCGCGTGGTCCCCAGCAGCGCGACATCGGTGCGGATCAGCGTTCCGGTGTCGTTCGGTTGGTCCTCCTGATGCGCGACCAGCACCTTGGTCACCGCGGTCGGCGGCGGCGGCAGCAGGACCGCCATCGCCACGCCCGCCAGCAGCCCCAGCAGCGCCATGGAGCACCAGAGGCGGCGGCGCCTGCGCACCGCCACCACCAGCGCGTGCAGGTCGAACAGCGGAGCGGCCGCCGACCGCTCCGGAGTCGTGCTCGCCGTCACACCGCACCTCCCGTCGCGTGGCCGCGAACCGCGAGCGCCGGAGTGGCGTCATCCGGAGGATGGCCGCCGGACCGCTTCGGCCGGGCCCGGACGGCGCCGGCGACGACGACGCCGACGACCTCGTGGTTGCCGTCCGCACACGCCTCGGCGATGCCGGTGAGCTCCGCCGCGGTCCAGCTGCCCGCGCTGAGCACGACCAGGACACCGGACTCGGTGCCGCGGTCCGGCACCAGCGGCTGGGACACCGAAACCCCCACCACCCGCAGCACGGGGTATCCCCTGCCCGAAGAGGACGGGGCAGAGTCGCCGTCGGACTCGGCGGCGAGCTGGTCGGCGGCCCGGCGGGCGATCTCGTCGCCTTCGGGTACGACCACCAGCAGCCGCCGGGGGCCCGGCAGCCGGTCCCGGAGGCGGGCGCACACCCGCCGGTAGCGGATCTGCCTGCCGGCCTCGTCGCCGGACGCGTGCGGCGTCGGCAGGTCCCACCGGACGTCGAGGCCGAGCAGCCGGCGGATCCGGGCCCGCGGGCCACCGCCTTCCGGCCGGTGCGCGGGCCGTTCACCGGGTACGTCGACGGTGCCCAGCAGCACCGAGCCCAGCGCCGCGGCGATCTCCGGTTCGGTGCGCAGCCGGCGACTCATCCGTGCGGCGGTGAGATGGCCGATGACCGCGAGCAGGAGGAACAGCAGCGCTCCGGCGACGATGAGCTGCGTCCTCGTCGGCGGGGCCTCGCCGGCCGGCCGGGCCGCCGGCCCCATGACGACCATGTTGGACTTGTTGGTCACCGGGTTCGCCTCGTCCAGCTTCTTCATGGCCTCCTGGAGCGCGATGCGCAGCTTCTCGAGCTCGGTGCGGCCCTGCACGCTCTCCACGGTCCGCCCCGGATCGGCCGCGTCGGCCAGCTCGGTGATGCGGCGGCTGGTCCGCACCACCATCTTCCGCAAGTCCTCGGGCCTGGCCGACGCCTCGGCGCCGGTGTCCGCGCCCGTGAGCCGCGCGGCGAAGGTGACGAATTGCTGGGCCACCTGGTCGGAGAGGTGCTGCGCGCGCTCCGGGGTTTCGGCCGTACCCGAGATCTTGATGATGTTCCCGTCGGCGGCCTTGGCGCTCACCCGGTCCCGCAGCTCGCTGCCGCTGACCCCGGTCCAGCCGAGCGTGGCGGCCGCGCGGTCGACCACCACCGAACTGGTCGCGATCTCCGCCTGAGTGAGCAGCTCGCGCTCCTCCCACGCCCCCGGCAGCAGTACCGACGCCGACGTCGTGTAGCGCGGCGGAAGCAGCAAGGAGGTGCCGTAGCCGACGAGCGCCCCCAGCACGGCGAGGATGGTGAGAAGCCGCCAGCGCCGACGGATCATCCGCCCGATCGTGACCAGGCGTATCGTGTCATCGCTCAACGCCGCGGCCTCTTCCCTGCCCGGTCCGGGTGGCCCGCCGACGCGTAGGCGGCGAGCAGCGACGCTTGCGAGTTCCGCCAGGAGAGCGGCCCGCTGATCCGCTCCTGGCCGATCTTGCCCATCTCGGCCCGCTTCTCCGGATCGTCGAGGAGCAGCGCGATGAGCCCCGCGAACTCGGCCTCGTCGTTGGCGGGCGCGTAGACGGCGGCGTCACCGGCGGAGACGCGCGCCTCCTTCAGGTCGAACGAGACGATCGGCCGGCCCATCGCCATGTACTCCAGGACCTTGTTCATGGTCGACACGTCGTTGAGCGGATTGCGCGGGTCGGGAGAGAGGCACACGTCCGCGGTGGACAGGTAGCGCACCAGGTCGGCGTCCGGAATGCGCCCGGTGAACCGCACCTGCTCCGTGAGCCCCAGTTGCCGGGACAGCTCCACCATCGCGTCGAAGGCGTCGCCGGAGCCGATGAACACCGCGTGCCAGTCGGTCCGCCCGAGCTCGTCGCGCAGCTTCGCCAGGGCGCGCAAGGCGTAGTCGACACCGTCCTGCGGGCCCATGACGCCGAGGTAGCACAGCAGATGGGGCTTGCCGCGCTTCAACTCCGGCTCGGGCGGCACCGGTTGGAACCGGTCGGTCTGGGGCGCGCTGCGCACCACGAAGACGTCCTCCGGCCGCCGACCGCCACGGCGCATCGCGACGTCCCGGTAGCTCTCGTTCGTGGCGAGCACGACGTCCGCGGCCCGGTAGGTCCGCCGCTCCAGCGCGCACACGGCGCGGTAGAGCAGATCCTTGCCGCGGTCGAACCGGGACAGGTACAGCTCGGGTACCAGATCGTGCTGGTCGAAGACGAACCGCGCGCCGCGCCGCTTCAGCCACAGGGCCGGCAGGAACAGCAGATCGGGCGGGTTGCAGGCGTGGACCACGTCGACCGGGCCGACCTTCCGGGCCAGCCGGACCGTATGCCACAGCGCCGATCCGTACTCCCGCAGATAGCCAGCCGGCCCTCCGGTGGCCGCGCGCAACGGGTAGCGGTGGATCCGCACCCCGTCGATCTCCGCCTCCGGCTCCGTGTCCCGCTTGCTCCCCCGGGGACAGATGACGTCCACCGTCCAGCCCGCGTCGCGCAGCGTCGTGCACTCCTGCCACACCCGCCGGTCGAACGGCACCGACAGGTTCTCCACCAGGATCAGCGCGCGCCGGCCCGACCCGTCACCGCTGATCGCGTTACCAAGCAAGGCCCATGTACCCCGGTTCGGCCCGGCGCGTCTCGGCGTCGGGAAGGCGGATGAGGTCGACGATCACCGGGCCGTCGCCATGGGGCAGCGCTGCCAGCACGGCCGGGTCCCTGGTCCCGACCAGGCACACCTCGGCGTGCTCCAGCACCTCGTCGACGGAGTCCGCGAGCAGCTGCGCGAGGTGCGGCAGCCGGGTCTCGATGTACTCGCGGTTGGCGCCGAGCAGCCGGGAGAGGCTCACGTTGGCGTCGTGGATCTTGAGGTCGTACCCCTTGCCGAAGAGCCTCTCCGCCAGCTCGACCAGCGGGCTCTCGCGGAGGTCGTCGGTGCCGGGTTTGAAGGACAACCCGAACAGGCCCACCCGGCGCTTGCCGGTGCGTTCGACCAGCTCCACCGCGCGCTGGAGATGGTCGGAGTTGGAGGGCAGCACATGGGCGAGGATGGGCACCGAGACGTCGGCCCGCCGCGCCGCGTGGACCAGGCTGCGCAGGTCCTTGGGCAGGCAGGAGCCACCGAAGGCGAAGCCGGGCCGCAGATAGGCGGGGCTGATGTTCAGCTTGCGGTCGGCCAGGAACACGTCCATCACCTGGTGCGAGTCCACCCCGAGCGCCTGGCACACCGCGCCCAGCTCGTTCGCGAAGCCGATCTTGAGGCCGTGGAAGGCGTTGTCCGCGTATTTGATCGCCTCGGCCGTCGGGACCGGCACCCGGAACACCTCGCCGGGCAGGCCGTCGTACAGCGCCGTCACCGCATCGCCGCTCGCCGGGTCGAGCTCACCGATGACGGTCTTGGGCGGGTCGAAGAAGTCCCGCACGCTCGTGCCCTCGCGCAGGAACTCCGGGTTGACCGCGACCCCGATGTCCACCCCGGCCGTGCCGCCGACGTACTTCTCCAGGATCGGTACCAGCAGGTTCAGGCAGGTGCCCGGGAGCATGGTGCTGCGGAACACGACGGTGTGCCGGCCCCCCTGCTTGCCCCCCTCGGCCAGCGCGATGCCGATCTGCTCGGTGACCCGCTCCAAGTACGTGGTGCACAGACTGCCGTTGGGCTCCGACGGCGTGCCCACGCAGACCAGCGACACCTCGCTGCCCATGATCGCCTCGCGGACGTCACCGGTGGCGCGTAACGCTCCGGTGCGCACGACCTCGGCGATGAGCTCGCCGATCCGCTCCTCGACCACCGGGGCCTTGCCGTCGTTGACCAGGTCGATCTTCACCTGGTTCACGTCCACCCCGATGACCTCGTGCCCCATGCCGGCCAAGCACGCGGCCGACACACAGCCCACGTAGCCGAGCCCGAAAACGCTGACCCTCATGACCCGTTCCTCCCCCCGGGCAAGCCCTTCCGGCCTGCCTCCCATGCGCCCGCCGGGCGGCGCCCTGCGCGCATCAGTAGGCCCCCTGCCCCTGGAGCACCGCACGCAGCGTCTTCCACAAGATCACCGTGTCCAGGGCGAGCGACCAGTCCTCCACGTACCGCAGGTCCAGCCGGACCGCCTCCTCCCAGGGCAGGTCGCTGCGCCCGCTGATCTGCCACAGGCCGGTGAGCCCGGGCTTGACCAGCAGCCGCCGCCGGATGTCCGGGCCGTACGCGGCGGACTCCTCCGGTAACGGGGGCCGCGGGCCGACGAGCGACATCGATCCGGTGAGCACGTTGAAGAGCTGCGGGAGCTCGTCGATCGAGTACCGCCGCAGCACCGATCCCACCCGGGTCACCCGCGGATCCCGGCGGAGCTTGAACAGCAGCCCCGCACCCTCGTTGCGGTCGGCCAGCTCGGCGCGTGCCCGGTCGGCCCCGGCGACCATGGTGCGGAACTTGAGAATGGTGAACTCCTGGCCGTCCTTGCCGACCCTGCGCTGCCGGTAGAACACCCCACCCCGGCTGTCCACCAGCACCAGCAGCCCGACGAACACCATCAGCGGCGCGAACAGCACCAGCAGGATCGCGGCGCCCATCCGGTCGACGACCCCTTTGACCGCCCGGCGGCCCCCGGTGAAGGTCGGCATGCTGACCCGCAGCAGCGGGATCCCGAGCACCGCGTCGACGTGCAGCCGCGGGCCGGCCACCTCCATCAGCACGGGGGCCACGACCATCTCGGCGTCGCTGCCCTCGAGGTTCCAGGCCAGCCGCTGGAGCCGGTCCGGTGACCAGTGCGGGTCCGGTGTGACCGCGACGACACGGTAGCCGTCGTGGCGGACGTGCTTGGCGACGTCCGTCAGCCGGCCGACGACCCGCACTCCGTCGAGTTGGTCACCGTCGAGCCCGCGACCGTCCGGCGTGCACACCGCCTCCACCCGCCAGCCGAGGTGCGGGAACTTGCGGGTCCGGGTGATCAGGTCGCGTACGGTGGCCGGGCTCCCGGCGGCGAGCACCGGTCGCAGACACCGTCCTTCCTTGCGCTGTTTGTGCAGCCAGAGGCGCAGCACATAGCGCGCGGTCATGGTGACGAGCGCGATCGCGGGGATCGCGACGAAGATCCAGAGCTTGATGTTGCGCGAGGTGAGAGCGATTCCGCCGAGCGCCAGTACGACGGTCGCCGTGAACAGTGAGCGTCCGAGCCGGCGGAATTCCTCGGCGCCCTGGCCGAGCACGGCCGGAGCCCACGACCGGCTCACCGCGAGCGCCCCCAGCACCAGCAGCTCGGTGCCGAACGCGAGAATCCCCCACTTCTCGTGCCAGTTGGCCGCGTCCCGGGCCCCGAAGAAGTTGCCGATCGCCGCCACTACGCAGGCGGTGGCCACGGTATCGCTGGTGATCACGGTACGGCGGTACCGCTGCTCCCAGCCGATCGCGGGCTGTCTGATCGACCCGTCCGCCAGACGCCCGCGCGCCGGCGGAAACGGGTTGAGTAATCCCCCTTGCACAGAACCCCCCAAGGTCCCCAGTGGTTCGACGTATTCGCCTAACACTGTGCTCGGGAGGCCCCCACCCCCCGTACTGTCCCTCCCCTCGGGAGGCCCCCGCCTCCCGGTGCTGTTCCGCCCCTCGGAGGCCCCCCGCCCCCGCGCCGCGCTGTTCCTCCCCGCGGGAAGCCCCCACTCCCCGCGCCGCGCTGTTCCTCTCCGCAGGAGGTCCCCACCCCCCGCGCATGACATCCGGCTCTTTCAGAGCCAGGTGAACAACTCACCCTGGCGGCAGCAGACTCGCCCGTGCCGCCAGACTCTCGAAGTGCGGGGAGCCCGTCGTCACGTCGTAACCCCGGGTGCTCCCCACACCCAAGGCCCCTCCCGGGCTCCAGGAACTGATCACCCCACGCCTGGCACCGGCGACGCGACTGCTGACTGACCGTAGAGCCGGACCGGACCCCTAGATCATTATTTGTCGCCTGGTGTCCACCATGTGAAGCACGGTCAATCTAGACCATCGGGGCCGTCCTGAAGAGGGGATGTGTGTAATTTGTGTTCAAACTTTGAAGCTGGATACACCGATCAGTGACCGCCCGAGGGTGCCTCGGCGACGAAGACACGCCGTGTGACCTGCGATCCCAGGGTCAGGTCGCGTTCACCACGCAGCATGCGCGGGCGGCCGTTGAGCACGCCGAAATCGTCCAGAAGTACGCCGTCCATCGTTCCAACTTGCAGGAACCGCAAGGAGATGTGCCAGTTCGGGCAAGACTGGCGAGAGTGGTGTGCGCCCATCCCCGCACAAGGAGTTTCGATGAGCGCAACAGACGCCGGTACGTACTGGAACGACATCTACGCGGCCCGGCCCCCGGCCGCCTCCCCCCGCCCCAACGCGTGCCTCACCGCGACGGTCACCGGCATGCCGCCCGGCGACGTCCTGGACCTGGGGTGCGGCGACGGCGGCGACGCCCTGTGGCTGGCGGGCCGCGGATGGCTGGTCACCGCCGTCGACGTCTCCTCCGTGGCCGTCGGGCGCCTCACCCGCCTCGCCGCCGAGGCCGGCCTCGCCGACCGGCTGACGGCACACCACCACGACCTGCGCACCTCCTTCCCCCCGGGCACCTTCGACCTGGTCTGCGCCCACTACCTGCACACCCCGCTCGACCTGGACAGGACGGCCGTACTGCGCACGGCAGCCCACGCCCTGCGCCCGGGCGGACGGCTGCTGGTGGTCGACCACGGATCGACCGCGCCGTGGTCGTGGACGCAGGACCCGCACATCCGGTACCCGACCCCACAGGAGGTCGCGGCGGACCTGGCCCTGCCCCCCGGGACCTGGACGGTCGAGCGAGCCGACGCCCAGGTGCGCGAGGCGACCGGACCGGACGGCCGCACGGCCGAGGTCACCGACCACATCCTGATCATCCGCCGTACCGCCTGAACCGGCACGGCCGTCGAAAGCAGCCACCATGACCGACTCCCCGCGCCCCCACCGCCGCCGCGACGCCCCGCCGCCGCGCACCGGGAACACCGAGACCGAGGTCCTGCGCGGATTCCTCGACTACCTGCGCGACTCGATCGCCGCGAAGGTCGAAGGCGCTCCCGAACCCGGGATCCGCACAGCCGCGGTGCCCTCGGGCACGAACCTGCTCGGCCTGCTCCACCACCTCACCCGCGTCGAACAAGCGCTGTTCCTCGGCGCCCGGATCACCGACTGGCAGGCGACCTTCCACGCCGCCCCGGCGCAGAGCGCCACCGCCGTCGTCGCCCGCTACCGGGAGACCGTCAGGGAGGCGAACGGGGTCCTCGACACCTGCACCGACCTCGGCGCGCCGCTGCCCCGCTCCCGGCCGGGCACACCGGCCCCCGCCGTCCGCTGGGCACTCACCCACATGATCGAGGAGACCGGCCGCCACGCCGGCCACGCCGACATCCTCCGCGAACTCCTCGACGGCGCGACCGGACGCTGACCCCCACCCGCCCACAGGCAGGAACCCATGACACCCGCGTCACCACACCGCGCACCGCGCACGGCCCGACGGGCGGCAACCGCCGTCCTGGCCCTCGTCCTGACCATCGGCGCAGCCGCCTGCGCCCCACAAGGCCCCGACGTCCCCTCCTACGCCTCCGCCACACACGCTGAGCCGCTGAGCCGGTCCTGACACGACGCCCGCCCCTGCGCCAATCAGGGGCGGGCGTCCGTCACAGGATCACATCCTTCACACCAGACCTGGACGTCAGGAACGCGCGCGGCGGAAGCGGATCGCGGTGCCGCCACCGGCGACGAGTCTCAGCCTCAGTACGGTGGACGCTCGCACCGTCTCGGTCCATGCCGGCGACGCCCTCGCCGGTCATCATGTTCGGACAGGTGCGCGCCAGCCCGGCCGGCTTGATTGCCTCGTGCGCGATGATCATGATCCGGTGGCGGGCCGCCGTCTCGACGACACGCTGGTAGTGACGCACCAGCCGGTGAGCGAGGGCCGGTCGGCCAGGTCGAGCCCCAGCCCGGAGGAGGGCACCTGGCCCCTTCCGTCTCGTGCGACCTGGTAGCGCAGCCGTCCGTCCGTCACCCGCACGGTCATCCGCAGCCGGCCGTTCGGCGAGGCGATCGTGACATGGCCGGGCGGCGCGGCGGACGCGGCGGCGGGAGCGGCGAGCGCCCCGGTGAATACCACGCCGGCGGTGGCGCCGACGACGGCACGGCGGTTGGGGACATTGGCCATGTCACGTGCCATCAGGGGTGGTTGGCGACAGGCTCTGGGCGGTGCCCTTGCCCCGGAGCCGGTCGGGCCTGCGACGAGCCGTGGGCGGTCCGGGCCAGTATGCCGTCGAGTTCCCCTGCGGGCAGAACCTTGGCCGAGTTGTGTTCGCGGACGATCCGCCAGCCGTCCGGCGTGCGGCGCCAGACCAGCGAGGTCGTGGTGCGGATATCCGTGGTGGCCTCGGGTCTGGTGATCCGCGCTACGAAGGTCAGGGTGGACGCGGCCAGATCGTGGCCCGCGATGACGTGCGGGCCGTCGTCGACGGCATGATGTGCGGAGATCATGGTGTGAAAGGCGGGCTCCCAAATCGAGCCGTACTCGGTGGCTGTCGTCGCCACACGCTGCTCGGGGTCGAAGTCGTCGTAGAGTCGGACGTCCGAAGAGCCGAAGTCGTAGAACTCGCCGAAGGTGCGCCGGAAGTCGAACGGTGCGTCTCCCTCGTCGCGCTCCCAGCCGAACACCCACCGGCCGTGCAGGTCCGCGATCAACTGTTCATCGTTCATGGCTCGACGCTAAGGTCGCGGGCAGGGTGCAGGAAGGGTCCATCACACCCACCCGTCCGTGGGACAGCCGCGACATCCGACAACACCCGCACCGCGGGGCGTGACCGCGGGCACGACGCAGGCCCGCGCCTCGCCCAGGACGTCCTCAGACAGGACGTCCTCAGACAGGACGTCCTCAGACAGGACGTCCTCAGACCGGGCCGGCCCTCAGCCACCGATGGATGGCGAGTGCGGTGGTACGGGCGTGTTCCTCCAGCATGGTGAAGTGGTCCCCGTCCACGACGACCTCGGCGTGCGGCAGGCTCCAGTCCGGGGGGTTCGGCGCCCGGCAGTGGGTCCCGGGCTCGTACGCCATGGCGGTGAGCCGGTCAGGGCTGGCAGAGGCGAATTCCGCCGCCCGGCGCAGCATGTCCGACGTCATCGCGGAGAGCGCCTGGCCCCGGTGGCGCGCGGCGACGGTGAGGAGCGCCATGCCGTCCCAGCTCTGTCCCCGGGCACACGCGGCACGGAAGAGCGCGCCCAGGGAGTCCGGAGCTGCCCCGGCGTGCGGTGCGTCGGCGGCCTGCACCTGCTCGGCGAACTGCGCCGTGGGGACAGTTTCGTTCACGTTGCCCGGGCCGGCGTCCGCGGCTCCATACCCCCCAACTCCTCGTACCGCAGAACACCGCCCGCCAGCGCGGCGAACCGGCCCCCGGGCCGCGCCGGCCTCGTCCACCGGCTCCTCGACGGCCGCGCACAAGGGCGGGCCCTCGGCCCCGTCCTCGTCGCCGCCTTCGGCCACCACCACGGTCAGCCCGGGCCGGGACGCCAGCGTTCACCGCCGCGTCAGGTGGGCGCCGTCGGTGATGAGCACCCGTGCCCCGCTGTCGTCCAGCAAGCGGGTCAGCTCCTCCTCCGGGCCGCCGGGGTCCAGGGGCACGCCCACGCCGCTCGCCCGGGTGACGGCGAGCAGGCTCTCGACCGCCTCGACACGGTTGCCGAGCAGTACGGCCGCCCGGTCGCCGCGCGCCAGGCCGAGCACGACGGCACGATCCGCTTGGTTGCCCGTCGACGGCGGGGCCGGTCCGGCCGCGGAAGCGGATGCGTACGCAGTGCGCGTTCATACGGAGACCGTTCGAGGCATTGGGTGCGGGGCGCCCGGGTTGGTGTCCTCGTGGCCGAGGGGAAGCGGGGCAACACCCGCAGGCCCTGGGTATCAGGGCTTGCTGTGCACGGAAACGGCGTACTTCCCGTCGGTGTAAGGGTCGCGAGCCCACGTCGCGTACCTGGCTTCCATGATGAGCCCCACCGCACGGCAGTGCGCGTCATAGTCGTCCAGTGTGTAACCGCGGTCCAGGGCGAAACCCGCGACGAGACGCCCGGCCGGACGCACGTGGGCCGCCGCCCCAGCCACCAGGGCCGGTTCCGTTCCCGGTGGGGTGAACAGAGGGACATTGCCCGCCAGCACCACGACATCGAAGGACAACCCCAGGTCGAGGTTGATCAGATCCCGCTGGTACCAGCGGATCTCCGGGGCCAGCCGCCGGGCGGTGGCGAGCATCGACTCGTCGGTGTCCACGCCCGCCACGTCGATCCCGTGACGTGCCAGCTCGATGGCCACCCGGCCGGTGCCGCAACCCGCGTCGAGGACCGTGGTGGGCTGGAAGGAGCGGACCAGCGCGGCCTCACCGTGGATGTCCCCGCCTTCGGCGGCGATGCGGTCGAACCGGGACTGGTACTCATCACCGTTCCACATCATGCGGCCAGAGTGTCACATGCGCGGGTGCACGCAACGATGCGTGCAGCGCGCGACTCCGGCCGCTTCCGGAATCCGCCCGAGGAAGCCGTCGTCAGCGTGCGGATGCCGGAGCCGATCACCTGGGGCCGGGGAGTTCCGGCAGGCGCGGGGCGTGGAGCCAGGCGGTGAACAGCGCGTCCAGGGGCTGTGCGGCGCGGCGCCGGGCGAGAGCGGTGAACTCCTCGGTGGTGACGGTGGCGTGGCGGTACGTGGCCGTCCACTCCCGCAGCACGGCGAAGAAGGTGTCGTCGCCGAGGACCGTACGGAGCGCGTGCAGCGTCAGTGCGCCCCGCTGGTAGACCCGGTCGTCGAACATCCGCGGCATGCCCGGGTCCGCGACCAGCAGGTCCTGCGGCTGATCCGCCAGCTTGGCCCTGGTGCGGGCCGCGATGACGGCGGCGGGGACGCCGCCGGAGACTTCCGACCACAGCCACTCGGCATACTTGGCGAAGCCCTCGTTCAGCCAGATGTGGCGCCAGTCGGCCACGGTCAGGCTGTTGCCGAACCACTGGTGGGCCAGCTCATGGGCGACCAGCCGCTCACAGCCGCGGTGCCCGTCGACATGGTTGGCGCCGAAGATGGAGAGCGTCTGTGCCTCGACCGGCACCTCCAGCTCGTCGTCCGTCAGTACCACGGCGTACTCGTCGAATGGATACGGGCCGAAGAGGTCCTCGAAGGCGGCCATCATCCGGGGCTGGCGGGCGAAGTCGTGGTCGAAGCGGTCGCGCAGCCGCGGCGGTACCGCCGCCCGCTGGGGCACCGGGCTCACGGCCGCGTCGGTCAGCTCGACCAGGTCGTACAGGCCGATCTGGACGGTGGCGAGATAGGTGGACATCGGCGCCGGGTGCTCGTACACCCAGGTCGTGGTGGAGGCGCTGACCGTGCGCGAATCCAGGGTCCCGGCGGCGACCACCGTGTACGGCGACGGCGCGGTCACCTCGATCCGGTACGACGCCTTGTCGGCCGGGTGGTCGTTGCACGGGAACCAGGACGGCGCGCCGATCGGCTGGCCCGCCACCAGCGCCCCGTCCTCCAGTTGCTCCCAGCCCAGGTCGCCCCAATGCCGGGTCTTCACCGGCCGGGGCACCCCGACGTACCGCACCTCCACGGTGAACGGGGCCCCGGCGGGCAGCGGGCGCGCCGGGCGGATGCGCAGCTTGTCCGCCCGGTGGGTGTAGCGGGCCGGGCGGGCCCCGTCGATCAGCACCCCGTCGACCCGGAACGCGCCGAGGTCGAGGCTGAACCCGGACAGCGGCTCGCCTGCGGCGCCCGGCTCGGCGACCGCCGAGATCCGCGCGCGGCCCGAGAGCCGGCCGGTGTTCGGACGGTAGGTCAGCTCCAGGTCGTAATGGGTCACCCGGTAGCCGCCGTTGCCGTGCTCGGGCAGATAGGAGTCCCCGGACCGGACCGCCCCGGCGCCGCCGCCGGGCGCGGCCTGCGCCCGGCCGCTCTTGCCCCTGCTCACTTCGCCGTAGCCTCCGTCTTCCTCATGTCCTGCGCCTTCTCCGGCTTCCACGCCGCGATCGGGTTGCCGAGCCACCACGTGCCCGCGGGCAGCGTCTCGCCGCGCATCACCAGCGACGCCGGACCCACCGTGGCACACGTGCCGACCGTGGCGCCCGGCAGCACGATGCCGTGCGGGCCCAGGGTGGCGCCCTCCTCCAGCACCACCTGGTCCATGCGCATGATCCGGTCGTGGAAGAGATGGGTCTGCACCACACACCCTCGGTTCACGCTCGCGCCCGAGCCGATCCGTACCAGATCGGCCTCCGGCAGCCAGTACGTCTCGCACCACACCCCGCGCCCGATGCGCGCGCCGAGGCCCCGCAGCCACCAGTTCATCAGCGGCGTACCGGACACGGCCCCGACCAGCCACGGTACGGCCAGCACCTCCACGAAGGTGTCCGCCAGCTCGTTGCGCCACACGAACGAGCTCCACAGCGGGCGTTCGGCCGCCCTGAACCGGCCCATCAGCAGCCACTTGGCCAGCATCGCCACGGCGCACGCGACCAGACCGCCCGCGAGCAGCAGCACCCCGCCGGCCGCCATGGCCGCGAGGTATCCCCATCGTGTGGCGACCGTCCCGAACGCGGCCAGTACCAGCACCGCGAGCGCCGCACCACCCATCACGGGGACGATCCGGCACAGCTCGACCGCGCCGCGGGCCCACTTCAGCCGCCGCGCCGGACGGTACGTACGGCTCTGGTCGCCCTCCTCGGCCGCCCGTGGCAGCTTCATCGGCGGCATCCCGAGCCACGAACTGCCCGCCTTGGCACCCCTGGGCGCGGCGGACAGCACGCCGACCAGACCGCGCTTGGGCACCGAACTGCCGCCCACGGCCATCCCCGAGTTGCCGAGGAACGCCATCTTGCCGACCCTCGACTCCGCGATCCGCAGCCGGCCGCCGCCCAGTTCGTAGGAGGCGACCATGGTGTCGTCGGCGAGGAACGCGCCGTCGCCGACGGTGGTCATCGACGGCAGGGCCAGCACGGTGGACGCCTCGACCCCGCGCCCGACCCTCATCCCGAGCGCCCGCAGCCACACCGGGGTGAACAGGCTGGCGTACAGCGGGAACAGATGCACCCGCGCCATGTCCATCAACCGCTCGGTGGCCCATGCCTGCCAGGCGATCCGCCCGTGCACGGGATGGTGACCCGCGCGCAGGCCGAGGCCGAGCGTCCGCACCCCGGCCAGGACGAACAGCGCGTAGCAGACCATTCCGGCCACCGTCGCAAGCGGCACGGCGGCCAGCGCGTGGAGCAGCGCCGTGCCCGCGTCGCGGGTGCCCCGCACGAACAGCGTGATGACGGCGAGCGCGGGCAGCAGCGCCAGCGTCGGCAGCAGAGTCAGCCCCAGCGAGGTGAGCCCGTACACGAACGCCCAGCGGCGGGTGCGGGCCGGCCGGCCCTCGGGCCGACGGTGCGCCGCCTTGCCGGACTTGGCCGCCGGTACGCCCGCCCAGCGGCGCCCAGCGGGCACCGCACCGGTCACCCCGGACCCCGGGGCGATCTCGGCGCGCTTGCCGATCCGGGCGCCGGGAAAGAGCGTGCTGCGGGCGCCGACCGTGGCGCCCGCGCCGATCCGGATCCGGCCGATCCGCAGCCGGTCGCCGTCCAGCCAGTGACCGGACAGATCGACCTCGGGCTCGACCGCGCTGCCCTTGCCGAGCTTGAGCATCCCGGTCACCGGCGGCAGCGCGTGCAGATCGACATCGTCGCCGACGCGCACGCCCAGCGCCCTGGCGTAGTGGGTGAGCCAGCTGCCGGACAGGCCGGTGGCACCGCTCAGTTCGGCCAGCCGCTCGGCCGTCCACAGCCGCAGGTGGACGCCGCCGCCGCGCGGGTACGTCCCCGGCTTCAGACCCCGCAGCAGCAGCCGCGCGCCACCGGCGGCGATCGCGACCCGGCCCGGCGGCGAGACGCAGAACAGCCAGCCGAGCAGGATCCACCACCAGGAGACGGTGGGCGCGTAAGGGGCGGCACCGCAGAGGTTCAGCACGTTGATGACCGCGGCCGCGGCCACGCCCCAGCGCAGCCCGGCGACCGTCAGCAGCGGCAGCATCAGCAGCGTCTGCGCGACACCGGAACGCCCGGGTACGGGCCGTACGGTGCGCGGGACCGTCGTCCCGCCGCCCGACGCCTCCAGCGTCCGGGCCAGCGCGCCCAGCCGCGGGTTCTGGTAGATGTCGCTCACCGAGCCGCTGGGGTAGCGGTCCCGGATCCGCGAGACGAGCTGGGCGGCGGCGAGGCTGCCACCACCCGCCGCGAAGAAGTCGGCATCCGGCCCGGTCGCCGGGGTGCCCAGCACCTCGCCCCACAGCTCGGCGAGCCAGCTCTCGGTCCCGGTCAGCTCGGCCCCCGGACCGGCCGTGCCGACCCCGGGCAGCGGCCAGGGGAGCGCGGCCCGGTCCACCTTGCCGGAGGTACGGGTGGGCAGCGTGCCGACCACCGCGAGGAGCGGCACCAGCGCGGCGGGCAGCATCTGCCGCAGCCGGTCCAGCGCGTCCTTCTGGTCGAAGCCGCCGTCCTCCGCCGCGTTCTCCTCGGGGACGACGTAGTTCTCCTCGGGCACGACGTAGCCCACCAGCAGCTGGTGGCCCGCCTTGGTCTTCCGTACCGCGGCCGCCGCGCCCGCGACGCCCGGCAGCGCCTGGAGCGCGGCGTCCACCTCGCCCAGCTCGATGCGGCGGCCGCCCAGCTTGACCTGTTCGTCGGCCCGGCCGACGAACAGCAGCCCCTCCTCCTCGGCGCGCACCAGGTCGCCGCTGCGGTACGCCCGCGGCCAGCCCAGCGACGGCAGCGGGGCGTACTTCTCGGCGTCCTTCGCCGGGTCGAGATACCGGGCCAGCCCGACCCCGCCGATCACCAGCTCGCCGACCTCGCCCATGGGCACCACCTCGCCCCGGGAGTCCACGACCGCCAGCTCCCAGCCGTCCAGCGGCAGCCCGATCCGCACCGGGCCCTCGCCGGTCAGCTGCGCGGCGCACGCGACGACAGTGGCCTCGGTCGGACCGTAGGTGTTCCACACCTCGCGGCCCTCGACCGCCATCCGCTCGGCCAGTTCCGGCGGGCACGCCTCACCGCCGAAGATCAGCAGCCGTACGTCGTCCAGCGCCTCCACCGGCCACAGCGCCGCCAGCGTGGGGACCGTGGAGACCACGGTGATCTCCTGTTCGACCAGCCAGGGGCCGAGGTCGACGCCCGTGCGCACCAGCGACCGGGGCGCCGGCACCAGGCAGGCGCCGCTGCGCCAGGCGAGCCACATCTCCTCGCAGGACGCGTCGAAGGCCACCGACAGGCCGGCCAGCACCCGGTCGCCCGGTCCCATGGGCTCATCGGCCAGGAACAGCCCGGCCTCGGCGTCCACGAACGCGGCCGCGCTGCGGTGGGTGACGGCGACGCCCTTGGGCTTGCCGGTCGATCCGGAGGTGAAGATGATCCACGCGTCGTCGCCGGGCCCCGGGCGGCCGGGGACGCCGTGCGGCTCGGCGCGCACCGTCATCTCGAGCCCGGCGCCGAGCACCACGCTCACCCCGGCCTCGGAGAAGACCAGCTCGGCCCGCTCGTCCGGGTCCTCCGCGTCCACCGGCACATAGGCCGCGCCGGCGGCCAGCACGGCAAGGATCCCGACGTACAGGTCGGCGGTCCCGGACGGGACGCGGATGCCCACCCGGTCACCGACACCGATCCCCGCCTCGACCAGCCGCAGCCGCACCCTCTCCACCTCGGCGAGGAGCGCACGGTAGCTGAGTGCCCCCGTACCGTCGTCGACGGCAGGGGCGTTCGGGTGGCGACGGGCCGTCTCTCCGAGGACGTCCATGAGGGTGCGCTCGGCGTGGGCGCCGCGTCCGGGGAAGAGGGCGAGCGGTGCCGCGGGCTCCTCCTCGGCGAGTGCGGGCTCCACCACGGCGACCGCAGGCCCCTCCACGGCGAGTGCGGGCTCCACCACGGCGGGTGCGGGCAGCGGGTCGATCAGTACGTGGGACTCGTCGATCAGCGCTTGGGACTCGTCTATTACGGCCATCCGGCCTCTCCGCAGTCGGTGGACCGGATGTTCGGCGACACCGCCCGGTCAACCCGGACCATCGGCCTCTGCCATCCGGCTCCACACTGAGCCGGGTCCCGAACACCCGCTCGCGGCTGATGGTTTCCGCGAGGGCGACCACTCGGCGCGGCCGTCCAGCGGCCGGCTCGAATCGCGGGCACCGGCGGCCGGACGGGCATGTTCCGCCCCCTCCGGTCGAACCGGCGCCCGCATACGCCGAACAGGCAGTTTACCCAGCGTTAACAGGGACCCCTCGCCTTCCGAGGCGTCGGCGCCCCGAGCCCATGGCCGCGCGCCACGGTGGCACGCCGTTCCCAACCGCCGCCGTACCTCTCGTATCGTGCCTGGTGGGAGGCGGATTCTTGTGGTCTCGCCCGCGGCCCGGCGGCGCCACCCGACGGGCCCCGGCCCTGTGGTCGGTCTCACAGCGGCCACAGTCCGGGCGGACACCGAATGAGGGCGCCCAACCACGTGCCACTGTGGCACCCGCCGGCACGAAGATCAGTGAGCTGGCCCGTCGGGCCGACGTGACGACCAAGGCCGTGCGGTACTACGAGTCGCTGAGGTTGATCAGAATGCCGGCATACGGCGGCGGATGGCCTGCGACCACACATGGTTGATCGCCATGATCCGCAGGGGTGTGCCGGCCGACGGAGGGCCCTTGGGGGTCCCGCAGGCGCTCAGGAGACCACCGGCCGCGGCCCCGAGCGCCATGCGGCCGACGGAACGCCGGTTCGCAACAACGAGGTTGACCGGCCCCCTTGAGCGGTCCCCCCGTCCGCGGTGGCCAAGCACACCGTCAGTCCCCGTTCGACAGTCCCAGCAACCGAGTCGCCGGGCCGCTACGCCGGCATGGTGTCCGAGGAAGCCGGGCCGGTGACGCGGAGCACGAGCTTGGTTCCGCCGGTAAGGCCCCTTGAGGAACGGTCGAAGGCGCCGGGGCCCTCATCAAGGGGAAGTACCTCCGTGGGCAGGTCGAGTACGCCGTCGCGGAGCCGGCCGGCGAGGACAGCGAGAGTCTCCGCGTCCGGGCGGACGTAGAGATCGGTCGAAGTCAGTTCAGCGGTCGTGGCCGGGGCATCCGAGGTGATGGAGCACAGCCGACCGCCCGGGCGGACGAGTTCCCCGGCGGTGGCGGCCGTTCCGGGAGCCGCGGCGAGCGCCGCGTCGAAGACGCGACCGACCTCGCGCGGCCAGTCGGGGCGGCGGTAGTCGATGACGTCTGTCGCGCCCAGGCGGCGCAGCCGGTCAAAGGAGCGGGGGGACGCCGTCGCCGTCACATGGACTCCGGCCGCGACCGCCAGTTGCAGGACGAGGGCTCCGGTCACTCCCGCCCCGTTCGTCACCAGCAGGCGCATACCGCTGGACAGGTCCAGCCAGTCCAGAGCCTGACAGGCGGTCAGGCCGTTGATGGGGAGGGCCGCCGCCCGCGCCGGGTCCAGCCCTTCGGGCAGAGGTGCCGCGTCCGCGGCTCGCAGCAGGACCTGCTCGGCCCACAAGCCGCTGTGACCGGGCAGCGGAGCACTGTGGGCCAGCACCAGGTCACCCACGGCAGGAGCCGTGACATCCGGCCCCACGGCGACGACACGACCCGCGCCCTCCACCCCGAGGGCCGCCGGAAGGCGCAGGCCCACGTCCCATTCACTGGAGGCAAGCAGCTGGTCCCAGGCGCCGACCCCGGCGGCCAGGACGTCGAGCAAGATCTCGCCCGGCCCGGGTGACTGGGGCCTGGGCAGCCGCAGCGACTGGACCTGACCGGACACTTCGGCGACCCCGCAGGCCCGCATCCGTGCATCAGCTGGTTCCGACTGTGGCATGACGCCTCCGGGGAGAATGGGCTCCACCCGAGTGTGCACGGAAGGCTGACGCGGCGTCGGTCGCCACGCGCGTCAGCGGTGCGGCGTCCCACCATATGCGGCTCCGCCGCGTGGCAGGGACTTCGCCCCTGGCCCCGGGGTCCGGGGCGGAGCCCCGCCTTCCAGCCCCTCCAGGGGGCACCTCCCAGCGGTAGCTGGGGGAGCTTGAGGAGCGGGGTCTGGGGCGGAGCCCCAGTTGAGGGAAGGGGCGGGGAGGGGAGCAGCCCGCCGCAGGCGGCACGACCGCCGGACACTCCCTAGCTCTGCACGCGGCGCTCGGGACCGGCGAGGAGGGCTTCGATGTGGTGCCGCGCCATGCCATCCACCTGGACGTCGAGGCCCGCGCCGTACGTACGCAGGGCCAGCGTCAGGTGCTCCCGCGTCCGCCGACAGGCCAGCTCGACGTCGCGCGCCTCGATGGCCCCGACCTCGAACGCACCCGAGCAGATGTCGTGCTCCAGCTGACGCGCGATGCGTTCGGTGAGGAGACCACACTGGCCGGCGGATGGCGCGCGGCCCGGCTGCGAGGACGGGACAGGCGGCATGATCAGCAGGATACAGGCGGTCCAGGGCGCAGCGTCGACCGCTTGCCATCGAGGCCACGGCGGACGACGTGGGCGAACGCCCGGGTCCGGATGACCTCGGTTCGGCACCCGCGGTGCGGACCGCACGGGAATGCGGCGGCGGATCCAGATGATCCCGCAGGACCCCGCAGCGCCAGCGGATCGCGATCACCACCTCGGGCCTGATCCTCCGGCCCGAGGCGGTGATCGCGGACGAGATCACCTCGGCGCTCGATATCTCGGTCCAGGCGGAGATTCTCAACCTCATCGCGGGGCTGCGCCGAGAACTCGGCCTGACCATGGTGTTCATCTCGCACAACCTCGCCGTCGACAGGCATGTCAGCGACGAGGTCGCGGTGTTGTACCGCGGCGACATCGTGGAACGCGGTGCGACCGCGGACCTCTACGAGCGCCCGCGGCACGCCTACACCCGTGCACTGCTCGACGCGGTCCCGGGCGCGTCGGGGCGCGGCCTCGGCGCATGATTCGATGGACTTCCGCGTTCCGGGAGGTCCAGGACGATTCATGATCCGACGCGTACTCGCCACCGTCGTGAGCCTGGCCGCGCTGATGGCCGTCCCATCGGCCGCGCCCACGGTTTCCCGTCCCCTGCTGGTGTCCACCGACAAGGGCGTGGTCGCGGGAGCCGCGGCGGACGGGGTCGCCCGCTACCTCGGCATCCCCTACGCCGCGCCACCGGTCGGCGGCCTGCGCTGGCAGCCGCCCGCGCCCGCGGCCCCATGGCCGGGGGTCCGGCCGGCGGACCACCACGGTGCGCGCTGCGTCCAGACAGCCACCGGCGGCCCGGGTACGAGTGAGGACTGCCTGTACCTCAACGTCCACGCCCCCGAACAGCGCACGGACCGTCCGCTGCCGGTGCTCTTCTGGATACACGGCGGGGGATTCATGAGTGGTGGGGGCGACCTCTACGACGGCTCGCTGCTCGCGCGGACCAACGACATCGTGGTGGTCACGATCAACTACCGGCTCGGCGTGTTCGGCTTTCTCGACCTGCCCGGGCTGAGCGAGCGGGGCGCGGGCAACTACGGTCTGCTCGACCAGCAAGCGGCGCTGCGCTGGACCCAGCGGAACATCGCCGCGTTCGGCGGGGATCCCGGCCGTGTGACGATCGCGGGTGAGTCGGCCGGCGGTCAGTCCGTGTGCGCGCTGCTGGCCTCTCCCCCGGCCCGCGGTCTCTTCGACCGCGCGATCATCCAGAGCGGCGGCTGCCCGAGTCTCACGGCCGCGCAGGCCACCGCGCGTGGCAAGCGCTATGCCGACGCCGCCGGCTGCCGTGATTCCGTGGCCGACGTGTCCTGTCTGCGGGCCAAGCGGACGGACGAGCTGCTGGCCGCCGGGGGCGACTTCGGCGGCATCCTGAACGGTCCGCTGCCTGTCTCCGGAGTCCCCGAACTGCCGGTCACGCCGGGCCTCGCGGTGCGATCCGGAAGATTCACCAACGTCCCCATCCTCATCGGCACCAACCGGGATGAGACACGCAAGTGGGCGCTGCCGTTCGCGCACGCGACCCAGGAGCAGTTCACACGAGTGATCAGGCGGCAATTCGGCCCACACGCCGACGAGGTGCTCGCCCGCTACTCCTACGGCGCCCACGACAGCCCGTACGGCACGGCGTACGCCCTGGGCGCGGTGTGGACCGACAGCAGCGTCTTCCACGGGATGGGCGGCTGCCACTACCAGCGCCTCGCCGGGCAGTTCGCGTCCCATCAGCCCAGGACGTTCTTCTACGAATTCGGCGACCGCAACCCGCCGCCCTCGCCCGGCCCCACGCCGCCCGGCTTCACGCCGGGCGCGACGCATGCCACCGAGCTCCCCTACCTATGGCCCGGCATGACCCCGAAACCGCTGACACCGGAGCAGCGGCGACTGTCGGGGGCGATGGTGCGCTACTGGGGCGCGTTCACGAAAGGCGCGCACCCCGCGACGCGAAAGCAGGCGGCGTGGCCGCCGTACCGCAGCGCCAAGTTCATGTCGCTGCTGCCCGGCGACCACAGCAAGGCCGTCACCTCGGAGGCGTACTCGGCGCGACACCAGTGCTCCTACTGGAACAGGATCAGCTACGACCGGCTGACCACCGAACCGGCCGACCTCGCACGTTCCACGCGCAGCCACGGGAAGTGACCCCCCGGCTCGGTGGCCGGCAATCGCCGTCCACGGTTCCACGCGATGGCGGGCGCCCACCGAAGGACTGCCCTCACCGTCGCGGCCCGGTGCCCGCTTCCCAACCCGTACCGCTGCGGAGACAATCCCATCCACCACGGCGCCAACGCCCCGGTCCCGCCACACCCCTCTGCGCCACTGCCGTGAACCCGTCGCTCTTGGGAAGGACGTGCCCCTCGTGTCCGTCACACAGGACGAATGGAACACCGGCTACGCCGATGGCCGCCGCTATCGCCGACTCGGCGACGGTGAGCGGTCGCTGCTGGCCACACACTTTCCCGCCCCGGTCGACGGCACAGCCCTCGACGTCGGGTGCGGGGTCGGAGAACTCGCGGCCCACCTGGCCTCGCTCGGCTATCACGTCGACGCCGTCGACTGGTCCGACAACGCCCTCGCCGAGGCAACCGCCCAGCACGGAAACGCCGCGCGGTGGCTGCGCCTGGACATCGAGCGCGACGACTGGACACCTCTGCACGCCGACGGCTACGACGTGATCATCCTCCGGTTCGTGTATCCCTTCCTGAAGCACCGCGACCGAACCATGCGGGCCCTCGGCGGCCGCCTGCGACCTGGCGCCGCCATCGTGGTCATCACGCCCCTCGCCGCCGACACCCCGGCCGAGCGGCGCGGTATCGCGCTCGACGAGGATGAACTCGCCCACCTGCGGACCGGCTGGTCCACCGCCGAACGCCACGATGCCGAAGGACTGGCCTTCGTGGTCCTGCGCGGCCCTCAGCCGGCGGAGACCGAACCACTGCCCGAGCCATCGGCCAACCCCACGCACTACGCGCCCGCCGACGTCCGAGACGCGACGCCCACCTCACGGCAGCACCACTTCACCCTGCGGGAGCGCTACTACGCCCAGGTGGAGTCCGGGCGCAAAACGATCGAAGTACGCGTCGGGACGCCCGGGAAGGCGGCCGTCGAAACCGGGGACACGATCGTCTTCCGCGAGCCGGGCAGCGGGCGGGAACTCGACATCGTCGCGAAGCGGATCACCCCGTACGGCTCATTCGAGGAGCTTCTCGACGCGGAGGATCCAGCACGCATCGACCCCGACTCCACGCGCGCGGAGCAGCTCGCCAACCTCCGCCGCATCTACCCGCCGGGCAAGGAAGCCCTCGGCGCCCTGGCCTTCGAGTTCGACCACCGTCCGGGACGCCCCGGCCACACCATGCCCATGACTCCCGCGGAGTACGTCCAGACGGTGCCTCATCACACGGTGTACGGCTGCCTGTACGTCCGCGACGAGCACGACCGCCCGATACAACTGCGCTCCGTGTACGGCACCCGGCAGTGGCAGTTCCCCGGAGGCAACACCGACGCCGGGGAAGACCCCTTGGAAACGGCACGCCGCGAAGCGGTCGAGGAGACCGGGCTCGAACTCGGCCAGGGCCGACCGCGTCTGCTGCTGACGCACTACCTCCACCAGGGTCGCCGCTGGCCACTGGGCAAGATCGGCTTCGTCTTCGACGGCGGCCGACTCAGCTCCGAGCAACTGCGCCACATCCGGCTCGATCCCTCCGAACACGACCTGTGGGCCGTCCATGATCTCACCGAGTGGCGACAGCTCATGGGCGAGCTGCCCTTCGCCCGGCTCGATGCCATCGAACGCGCCCGCCAGGGCCGAGGCCCGCACTATCTCGCAACCGGGCCTTGACCCCCAAACCCGACAATGAAGCCGCAGCTACCACTCGCTTCTCTCTGCTCTCGGGAGTTTCCGTGTCCGTTGAGGACCTCAACGCCGAAGCCTGGACCGTTTACGGCCAACGTCAGCTGAACCACGGGTACATGCCGCCGGTCCCCGAACGGCTGGAGTGGACCCCGTGGGAGGGGGTCGGTCCCGGTGCGGAGATCCTCGGTGACGTCACCGGCAAACGCGTCCTGGACATCGGCTCCGGCCCCGCCCACCACGCCGTGCACCTGGCCCGAACCCACGATGCCCAGGTCACCGCGATCGAACTGTCCCTCACCCAACACCAACGCGCCATCAGCGCACACGCGGGCACTCCCGGCGTCCACTTCGTACATGGTGATGTGGTCGACCACCTCCGCACCGCCCAGCCCTTCGACGCCGCGTACGCCATCGGCAGCCTCGCCTTCACCGATCCGCACCGGTCCCTCCCCGCACTGCGGGACGGCCTGCGCCCCGGCGCACCGCTGATCCTCTCGCTCCTCCACACCGACCTGCACGGCCGCGGTCCGTCCACGACAGTCGCGCCACGCGAGCAGATGCTCAGGCTCCGCGACGATCCACCGCTGCCCACCCGGATGTGGGTCCTGGCACCGCGGCTGTGGGAGGCCCTGCTCACCGACCACGGCTTCCGAGTCGAGGCCATCGACCTCCTGCGCCCCTCCGACGAGAACAACCCCGTCGTGCAGCAGCTCATCCGCGCCCGCCGCCTCCCCCACCGCCCCACCCGCCTCTCCAGCCGACCCCGCACCACCCGACCACCCGCGCCGCACGCCGCCATCGGCGTGGGCGCCATCGTCCTCGGCGACCAGGGCGTACTCCTCGGCCGGCACCGTCGCGGCACCCTCGAACTACCGGGAGGAACCGTAGAGGCCGGGGAATCCCTGGAAGCGACCGTGATCCGCGAACTCGCCGAGGAGACCGGCCTGATCGCCCGGCCCGACGACGTCACGCTCCTGGGCACGCTCGTCGACCACGTCGAAGACGTCGTGCGGGTCACCGTCGGCGCCATCGTGCGCGCCTGGCAAGGCGAGCCGGTCACGCGGCCGGACGAGAGCGTCGGCGACTGGGCCTGGTACCCCCTGGACCGGCTGCCCGACGGCCTGTTCGCATGCAGCGCCCAGATCCTCACCGCCTGGCGCCCCGACCTGCCCATCGACCACACCCCAGCGCATTTCACGCCCTACGCCTGACGCACGGCACCCCTCGACGACCACGGCGCACGACGTCGCACGCGCTCAGCCGCGACCGGCCGAACCTGTCGCGAGCAGTCCGTTGACCACGAGCGTCGCCAGCGTTTCCGCCGTGGCCGTGAGCTGTCGGCGACGAGCGACCCGGCCGGAGGCCGCACCGGCCTCAGGCCCTCTTCGCTGTTCCCGGTTCCGAGGCGGCCCGTCTCGGCACGGTTCAGCGTCGGCTCTCCGCCCGGGACGGCCGTTGAGGGTCGGAGCGTACGTGCGCACGTATCCCTTGCAGGCCGAACAGGATGAGAAGCTCCACCACGCCGCCATCGGCGCTGCCCAGCCAGTGGGGCAGGGACGTGTCGAACTCGGCCGCCTCACCCGGCGGCAGCGTCAGGTCACGCTCGCCGATCACGAGTCGCAGGCGCCCGCCCAGCACATAGAGCCATTCGAAGCCCTCGTGGGTCTGCGGGGTCGGTTCGAGTGGTTCCGGCCCGGCGGGGATGATCATCTTGAACGCGTGCACACCGCCCGGTCGCCGGGACAGGGGCACGAACGTCATGCCGAACCGCCTGATCGGCTTGAGGTGGATCCGGGGGTCGCCGGTGCGCGGCGCACCGACGAGGTCGTCCAGCGGAACGTCATGGATACGGGCCAGCGGGAGCAGCAGTTCCAGGGTCGGCCGGCGCTGCCCGCTCTCCAGCCGGGACAGGGTGCTCTCCGACACGCCGGTCCTCGCCGCGAGGTCGGCGAGGGTGATGCCGCGGTCACGGCGCAGCGCACGAAGCCGCGGGCCCACCGCGTCGAGCACATCGTCGTCCGTAGTGAGATCCATGAGCCCACCTTGCCATTACCGCAAGATTTCGTGCCAGGTCGGGTGCCGCCCGTGCAGCCGGGGGTACGGATGCACGGGCGGCCGCCGCGGCCCGCGACCGGTGACCGCCGAGGTCAGAGGTGCTGCTCGGTGGCCCTGGTCCGCTGGTACTCGTCCTGCCGCTCGTCGGTGACGTACGCCGGTACCGGGAAGTCCCACCAGCCGGGCACCCAGGGGCCGGCGGCATCGCGGTCCGTCGGTACTTCGACCAGGGCGGGCGCGCCCGACTGCACCGCCTTGTGCAGGGTCGACTCCAGGGAGTCGGCGTCGGAGACCTTCCAGGACTCGATCCCGAAGGCCCGTCCCACGGCCGCGAAGTCGGGGCTGTACGGCGAGCCGTCGGGGTGCGAGAACTCCGTACCGATGTGCCGGGAGGTCTGCTTGCGCTGGCCGCCACGGATGGACATGTACCCCGCGTTGTTCTGGACGACGAAGACCACCGGCGCGCCGGCGGTGACGCTCAGGGCGATCTCCTGGGCGGTCATGAGGAAGTCGCCGTCGCCGAGAACGCACACCACCGTGCGGTCCGGCCGGGCCAGCTTGGCGCCGATCGCCGCCGGGACGGCCCAGCCCATGGAGGAGAAGCCGCCGGAGGTGAGGTGGGTGCGCGGGGAGTACACGGGGAAGGTCTGCTTGACCGCACCCTGGGTGTTGCCGGAGCCCGCGACGATGATCGCGTCGCGCGGGAGGACGGACCGCAGGGCGCCCAGCGGACGCTGCGAGGTGAACGGGAAGCGGTCGCTGTCGCGGCGGCCGGCGAGCTTCTCCTCCCAGTCCCGCTTGAGGGTGGCGAGTTCGGCCAGGTATGCGGAGCGGTCGGCGCCCTTCGCGGGCAGGGAGTCCACGATCGCGGCCACGGCCCGCTGCGCGTCGGCGACGATGCCGACTTCCGCGGGGTAGTTCTTGCCGATCTCGTGCGGGTCGATGTCGATGTGGATGAGCTTCGCGGGCGGGATCGAGAAGCTGACGCCCTTGGCGTAGCTGGAGGCCGACCAGTCGGTGAAACGGCAGCCGACGGAGATGACGACGTCGGCGGAGCTCGCGATCGCGTTGCCGACCAGCGTGCCCGTCTGGCCGACGCTGCCGGCGAACAGCTCGTGGTCCTCGGGGAACGCGCTCTTGCCGTTCCACGTGGTCACGACGGGGATCTGCCACCGCTCGGCGAGAGCGAGGACCGGGTCGGACGCCTCGGAGGTGATGGCCCCGCCGCCCACCACGATGACGGGGCGCGTCGCGGTGCGCAGTATCCCGGCGGCGCGTTCCACCGCTTCGGGATCCGGGTGCTGGCGGCCGGCGGGGACACGTCGGGCGAGGTCGTGGAGTTGCACATCGGCGGCCTCGGCCTGCACATCCATCGGTACTTCGAGGTGCACGGGCCCGGGGCGGCCGGTCAGCATGGAGTTGAAACAGCGGTGCAGGACGAAGGGGAGTTCCTCGACGCGGGTGACGACCCAGTGCCGCTTGCTGACGGCCTCGGCCACCTTGGGGAAGTCGTTGGCCGTGTAGCGGTCGAGTTCCTGGAGCAGTCCGTGGCCCCGCATATGGGTGGGCGGGCCGCCGGTGATGACGAGGACGCTCGTGGAGTCGGTGAACGCGGTGCCCATGCCGATGACGGTGTTGCTGGCGCCGGCGCCGATGGAGGTCACCGCGGCCTGCGGGCGCCCGGTGACACGGTAGTAGCCGTCCGCGAGGTGGACGGCGCTCTGCTCGTGGAACGTCTGGATGAACGGAATCCGGGATTCGTCGTCCAGAAAGGCGTCGGTCAGTGACCAGATGCCGTGGCCGGGAATCCCGGCGACGCAGTCGACCCCATAGTTGTGCAGGGTCCGCGCGACGATCTGGCCTCCGGTGAGGACGGGCATGTGGTTGCTCCCACTCAGCTCGGTTCGGATGGTGCGGTCATGCGCCCCGGCGGGCGGCCCAGGCGAAGCCCTGGGCGCACAACCGGGTCACGTCCGGGTTCTGGAGGTCGTCGAGGTCGTGTCCGACCGCGCTGTAGAACACCCGGCCCTGCCCCCAGCTCCGGGTCCACGCCTGGGGGATGGTCCTGCCCTCCAGCCAGGGGAGGTGTTCTCCGGTGAAGGTGGTCTCGGCCAGGACGTGGTTGTTGGGGTCGACGGACATGTAGTACTGCTCGGAGGCCACCCGGAAGTCCTTCACCCCGGCGGTGACCGGATGGCCGGTGTCCGTGATGGAGACCTGGTAGGGGTACTTCACCCCTTCGCCGGCCGGGTGCTCCAGGAAGCTGCCTCCGATCAGCCAGTGGTACTTCAGGCTCGTCCGGAACGCGGCGGCCGCGCCGTGCCAGGCGGCGATCCCGGTGCCGGCCTCCACCGCTTCGAGCAGATGTGTCTCCTGGGCGGCGCTGAGCCCTTCGGACAGCAGAGCGTTGTTCCAGTTGAGCGCGATGAGGTCGTAATCGGTGAGATCGGCGTCGAGCGCGAAGACGTCATTGGTCTCGTCGACATCGCATCCCAGGTCTTTGAAGATCGGGAGGGCCCATTCTTCGGCGACCTGGTAGGGCTTGTGCCCCGGCCAGCCCCCGTACAGATACAGAACCCGGGTCATGCGTCTTTCCCTCCGGATGTGGACGTGATGAGTGCGGCGCGGTTGCGCAGGCGTTCCGCGACCTCCAGCGCATCGCCTTCCGGCGCGGTGGAGTTGCGGTCCGGCTTGGCTGTCAGCAGGTACGCGAGGCCTACGGCCGAGACGACGAGGAAACCGATCACTGCGATCCACCGGTCCACGAACGGGGTTCGGGAGTCGCCGATGGGCTGGGCCAGGAGGACCATTCCGAGGATGCCGTAGGCCAGGGCCGCGATGTTGACCGTCATCCCCCAGCGGCCCAGGGTCCAGGCTCCGGCGGGGCGCCAGCCCTTCAGGCGCATCCGCAGCGCGGCCAGTACGACCATCATGAAGGCCGCGTAACCGGCCAGCATCTGGAAGGCCGCGATCTTGGTGAGGGAATCGGGCGAGAAGTAGACGAACACGAAGATCAGGACCGGAGCGACATTCACGGCCAGCAGCGCGTTCATCGGGACACGGTACTTACGGGAGATCTTCGAGAAGGCTCGGGAGCCCGGGAACATGTTGTCGCGGGCGAAGGAGAAGACGATCCGGCTCGCGGCGGCCTGCTGGCTCATCACGCCGGCGATGAAGGAGGTGAGGGTGACGGCGAGCACCAGCTTCGTGCCGACGGTGCCGATCGAGTTCTGGAGGATCGCGGGGATCGGGTTGGCGTCCTCCCCCGAGAGGATCGATGCCAGGTCCGGAGCGGCGAGTGCGTAGCCGGCGAATGCGAAGAGCGCCGCCAGTCCGCCGACGGCCACGGTCAGCTGCATGGCGCGCGGGATGCTGCGGGCCGGATTCGGGACTTCCTCCGCGACCTCGCCACACGCTTCGAAACCGTAGAAGAGGAAGAGCCCGACGAGAGAGGCGGCGATGAAGGCGACGAAGTAGCCGTCGTGCGAGGAACTGCTGGCGTCGAAGAAGATCGACACGGAGTTGTGCCGTTCGAAGGCCAGGAGGTAGAGGCCGACGAGGACGATGCCGATCAGCTCTGCCGCGAGTCCGATCTTGGAGATCAGGGCCAGTGTCTTGGTCCCGAAGCAGTTGCAGACCAGACAGACGGCCGTGACCGCGACCGCGATCCACAGTCGCTCAGCGGGGGTGGAGCTGATCCCCGGCTCCTTGGCGGTACCGGCGAAGAGGCTGGCCACGAAGTCCGAGCTGAAGAGTGCGGTGCTGGTGATGCCGATGGTGATACAGCAGATGTAGGTCCATGCGGTGAACCAGGCATAGCGCCCGTTCCACAGCCGCCGGACCCATTGGTAGAGCCCGCCCGCGAGCGGGAACTGCGAGACGACCTCGCCGAAGACCAGGGCGACCAGGAATTGTCCGAGGCCGACGATGCCTATCCAGAAGACGGACGGTCCGCCGGCCGTGGACAGCCCGACCGCGAACAGGGACACGACGCCCACCAGGGGCGACAGGTAGACGAAACCGAGGGCGAAGTTCGCCCACAGGCTGACCTTGCGATCGAACCTCTGCTCATAGCCCAGTGCCGCGAGCAGTTCCGCGTCCTCGGCCGATGAGGCCGGGCCGACGGGCCCGCCCGAGGGACCGACGCGGTCGGTGCCGGGCGCCGCCTGCGCGCCCTTCTCGGTAGTTGACATGACGATCTCCGAGGTTCGAAGGGGGGATGCTCAGGTGTGACGCGCTCCGCGTGCTGCGCCGCGCGTCCTCTACCGCCGTCACGGAGTCAGCCCTTGGTCGCCTCCGCGACGGAGGGGGCGATGCGCAGCGCGTTCGCGCCGATCGTCAGGGCCGGATTGAGCGCGGCGGAGGACGGGAAGAACGACGAATCGGCCAGCCAGAGGTTGTCGACCTCGTGACTGCGGCAGAACGGATCGAGGACGCTGCGCGCCGGGTCGTGCCCCGCCACGGCCGTTCCGCACATATGGGAGTTGGTCTCGATGCCCATGCGCTGGGTGAAGACCAGCGGATAGCCCGCCTTGCGCACCGCCCTGGTCACCCGGCGGACGAGTTCGTGGTGGGGGGCGAGGTTGGTCGGCGTCCAGTCGATGACGATGCGGTCGCCCTCCAGCCGTACCCGGTTCTCCCGGGAAGGGAGGTCCTCGGTCGTCAGGTAGATGTCGATACTCCTGGCCGACATGAACTTCAGTGCCCACATCGGTGCCCACGGACGGGCGGGCTTGAGCATGGGGGCCTGAAGCTTGCCCAGCATCTGTAGGTTTCCGAGCGGGAAGGGCGCCCCCGGGCCGGCTTCGTAGAAGTCGTTCATGCCGAGGGTCTTCTGCCACTTCGTGGGGTTGGTACGCACGGGGTTGACCCCGACGAAGAACGTGCTGTTGTGCACCATGTAGTTGCGGCCCAGCAGCCCCGACGCATTGCCGAGACCGTGCGGGTGCGCGTCACTCGCCGACCGGAGCAGCAGCGCCGCCGAATTGACCGCACCACCGGCGACGGCGAAGGTCTTGGCGCTGATCCGGACGGTACGGCCCGCGTGCCGTGCCTCGGCGGCCACGACCTTCCGGCCGTCCGATGACGTGATCAGGCGGGTGACCTCCGCACCCGTAAGGATCTTCACACCGTCGCGCAGCGCGGGAAGAAGGATCCTGTTCTCGGCGTCGGACTTCATACCGGTCTCGTCCGGACAGCCGTCGGCGGCCGTCACGGCAGCACGATCGGCCAGCGTGTCCACGTTCAAGGCGTTCGGCGTGTGGAACGGATGCAGGCTCTGTCCGCGAAGCGACCGGGCGAACCGCTCGATCTCCGGTTCGTGCTCGAGCGCGGGGTAGGGGTAGGGCTTGGAGTGCGGCGGCTCGGTCGGGTCCTCACCGAGCTGCCCGTGCACCTGGAGCAACCGCTCCATCGTGGTGTAAAAGGGCTCGAGATCGTCGTAGCCGAAGGGCCAGGCGCGAGAGAAACCTTCGTGGTGTTCCACTTCGGTGAAATCGCTGCGCCGGAACCGGGGCAGCATGGCGCCGTAGAAGCGGGTATTTCCCCCCACCCAGTAGTAGACGCCCGGCGCGAACGGTTTACCCGTGCCGCCGTCGTACCAGAAACCCGCGTTCTTGTACCGGCCCTTGATGTGCATCTCGGCCGGCTGCGAGTTCTCAGGCTCACGCGGAAGGAAATTGCCGCGCTCCACGACGAGTACATCGAGGCCGGAGTCCTTCAGCGCCCAGGCCAGAGTGGAGCCACCCATACCGGAGCCGACGATCAACACATCCGTGCTGATCTCATCAGCGGTGTCGAATGAGATAACGGAATCGGGATGAAGCTCCGGTGGCGTGTAATCCTGGCGGACCGGTTCGGACATGAATCAGAATCCCTTGGGCGCTGTGGTGAAGACTCAGGGTGAAAGAGAAAGTGGTACTCGTCGTGGTGCTTTCAGGAGAGACTAGACAGCCTCACGGACAGAGCACATGCACAAGATGAGCAATGCTCACCGGACACGGGCCACACTGTGTGCACCTGGCGAGAAGTGGGTATCGGAGGTAAACATTGGAAGGGGACGACCTCTCAGTCCGCACGGGCGTATTCGCTCAGCTTCGGCAGCACGTCGAAGAGATCACCGACCACTCCGTAGTCCGCCAGGCCGAAGATCGGTGCCTCCGGGTCCTTGTTGACCGCGACCACGGTCTTGGAGGTCTGCATCCCGGCGCGGCGCTGGATCGCCCCTGAGATGCCTGCCGCCACATAGAGCTGCGGGGAGACCTGCCGGCCCGTCTGGCCCACTTGCTGGGAGTGCGGGTACCAGCCCGCGTCCACGGCGGCGCGCGAGGCGCCGACGGCGGCTCCGAGCGCGTCGGCGAGCTCTTCGACCCCGGCGGATCCCTCCCGTCCGCCCACCCCTCGGCCTCCGGAGACGACGATCGCCGCCTCGGCGAGATCCGGCCGCCCCCGCACTGGCCCGCGGGGTCCTGCTGACGACCCTCACGCCGGTGGCCAGGGCCGAGAACTCCACGGTGACCTGCTCCGTACGGCCCGCCGTCGGCGCCGGTTCCGAGGTGACCGCGTTGGCCTTGACGGCGATGACAGGCGTGCCGTGAACGACCGCCGAGACGACCGCGTACGATCCGGCGAACACGGACTGGACCGCCTCGGAGGCCAGCGCGTCGACCTTGGGGACGACGAGGCGCACACCTGCGCTCTTGCCGGATCGACACTCCACGGCGGCCGGCGTCCCGGAGACCGATCCGGGGCACCGGTCCGCCGTTCACACTGAAGGTCTCAGCCTGGCCGCCGGGTTGCGTCAGAACCCGAGTCCGGTCAGCCGCTTGAGTCTCTCCCAGCGGGAGAGTGCAGGCTCGCGGTCATGAGCAGCACTGTCTTCGACGGACGCTTCGCCGTGGCGGCGAGCGCGAGCAAGGGGGCCGGGCCGGCGACGGCACGCCGGCTCGGCAACGCCGGGGCACGGGCCGTCACCATCGCTCGTACGCCGCCGCAGACCGAGAGGCCGTACGGCCGGAGGAACGTTTCCGGCCCGTCGGACCTGCACCAGTCTCTGTTTTACCTCTGCCTGAGCTGTTTGCGGTTGGCTGTCAGGACTTCGTCGGACAGTCCGGGGTCGGCCTCGGCGACAGCGCGGGAGACCACCAGCGCGCCGACCATCTGGCAGAACAGCGCCACTGCCTGTTCGCGGGCTTCTGCCGCAGTCATTTCAGTGCCGGATTGGCGCGCGCGATCGAGCACCATCTCGGTGATGGCGCTGAAGTACCCCTCAAGCCCGCGTCGGTACTCGGCCTGAGATGTGGCGCCGTGGCGTCCGGCATCAACTGCCAGGGCGGCTGAGGCGCAGCCGGTTTCCGGGTGATCACGGTGGACGGCCGTCAGGTATACGTCGACCATGTCGAGCAGGGCTGCCCGGGCGGAGCGGGGATGTGCCTCGCGGATGGCGGCGAGCGCGTTGAGCGAGTCGGCGAAGCCCTGACGGTAGACCTCGAGGGCGAGGTCTTCCTTCGAGGAGAAGTGGTTGTAAAACCCTCCGTGCGTCATCCCGGCGGTTTTCATCAGCTCCTCGATGCCGATCCCGTCCACGCCGTGCAGCCTGAAGCCTTCGCCTGCCGCCCGGACGATCTTTTCGCGGTTGAGCTTCTTCTGCTCCTGGGTGATGCGTGGCACCTCGGACACCTCCTCGACAAGACGGCACCGCTGCGTGCGGGCCGAGGCCGACATCTCGCCCGGCGCGATGGTACCTGACATCAAAACGGTGCCCACGCACACCCTCCGGCTTGACAGGTAATGATGCTGATGACCATCATCATTTTTGATGGTGCACGACATCAAAGGGGGCGGGTCAAGCCCGCGAACCTCCTGAACACCTTTGCGAGGAAGACGTTGATGGACTTCGGAATCATCGGAGCGGGCACGATCGGGCAGGGCATCGCCGGGCATCTCGTGACGGCAGGTCATCGCGTCGTCCTGAGCAACAGGCGCGGCCCGGACACACTGAGAGACACGGTGGCGCGGCTGGGGTCGCTGGCCACCGCCGGAACAGTCGCCGAGGCAGCCGCGGCCGAGATGGTGTTCCTCGCAGTCAGGTGGCCGGACATCCCTGCCGCGCTGGCCGAGGTGCCCTCATGGGACGGCCGGATCCTGGTCGACACCAGCAATCAGATTGCCGGACCGACACCGAGAGACCATGTCGACCTCGGTTCGGAGACGGGCAGTGAATTCGTCGCCCGCCACGCTCCGGGCGCACGCGTGGTCAAGGCGTTCAACACGCTGTACGCCCAGTACATCGTGCCCGACCCGCGGCACGCGGAAGGCCGCCAGCTGCTCTTCTACGCCGGGGACGACGCGGACGCGAAAACAGATTTCCGTGCGGTTGCCGACGAGATCGGGTTCGCGCCGGTGGACGCCGGGTCGTTGCGGGAAGGCGGCCGACTGATGCAGGTCGGCGGCCTGCTCTCGGCCCTGCACGCGCTCAAACAGGACTGAACGGAGAAGATCATGACCCAGCACGACAGGGGCATCACGTGAAAGCCCTCGCTTACGAAAAGGCCCACTCGCTCGACGCGTTCGCCATCGAGCTCGTCGACGCCGCGGAACCACGGCTGCGCGACACGGATCTGCTCGTCGGGATCCGCGCCGTGGGAATCAATCCGGGCGAAGCGCTGATCCGGCAGCTGCGCAGCGCTGAGCCGGGCGGACGAATCATCTTGGGGTGGGAGTTCGCCGGGGTGGTGGAAGCCGTGGGACCGGAAGCCACGGGCTTCGCAGTCGGCGACCGCGTCATGGGCACCGGAGACATGACACGAGACGGCGCATGGGCGGAGCGGCTCGCGGTCGACCACCGTGTGGTGGCAAGGATTCCGGACCAGCTGTCCTTCTCCGACGCCGCGTCCTTGCCCATCGGCGGCCTCACGGCCTGGGAAGCACTGTTCCGCGATCATGACAGCTTGGCGGTGGGCATCGACCGGGTGCTGATCGTCGGCGGCGCCGGCGGCGTGGGGACGCTGGCGACACAGCTGCTGAAGAGCAGGACCTCGGCCCTGGTGGCGAGCACGGCCTCGCGTCCCGAATCACGCGAGTGGTGCACGAGGATGGGAGCGGATGTGGTCGTCGACCACACCGGAAACGTGCCCGGTCAACTGCGTGACGCGGGTGTCGGCCGGGTCGACCTGGTGTTGTCCACTTCGGGGACCATCGGCAATGTCGGCTGGCTCGCCGAGATCCTGCGGCCGTTCGGTCACCTTGCCGTCGTCGATCTGAACGGCCCCCTCGATCTTGGACCGCTCGTCGGCAAATCCGTGTCGCTGCACACCGAAACCGTCTTCAGCAAGATCATGGCCGGTGGCGACGTCGCCAGCCAGGGCAGAATCCTCGCCGAACTGGCGGCGGATGTCGTCGCGGGCCGACTGCGTCCCCTCGCCACGACGGTGCTCGACGGCCTGAGTGTGGACACGATGAGAGCAGCCCACGAACTGGCCGAGAGCAGGCGGACGATCGGGAAGACCGTGATCAACATCTGAGCCCGTCCGTCTTCTCTGGTATCGGTACCAGCGGCACGGCCCCGGCCTGGGACACCACCCCGCCTCCCCCGCCCTCGACGCGGGCAGCCCGCTTGGAGGGTCAAGCGGCCGCGCCGGGAACAGCCGGTCCAGCCACGCGGTTGCCTCGGCCGAGGGACCGGCGCCGCACGGGCGTCCTCGCGCGGTACGCGGCGGAAGGGCTGGCCACGATGGCTATGACTAACGGGTGCGCGGGCCCCCTCCCGGGCACCCGCGTAGAGAACGGCCCCATGGCCACATCGGAATCGGGCAACGCCCCGACCAGGGCGGACCCTCCACCGTCAACAGGCTGTCGATCGCCGTTCTCACCATCGTGGGGGACACCGCGAAGCTGCGGCTCTTCCCGGCGGGGTAGGGCTCCGTCGGACGAGGAAACTCCTGGTCCCGGTCTCCACCGCGGTGTGTCTCGGCGAACGGGCCTACAACCCCGACAGCGCACCGTACGCGGGCAAGGGTCCGCATCCGATGACGATCATCCACCATGACTCCGGCCCTGGGGTTGGAGCGGCCTTGCGCGACGAGTTCGGCGACGCTTACCGCCCGCGGAGCGGACCAGGCGACGTCGCAGTACTGCGATGCTGGACAGCTGAGTCGGTCAGGGATGCGGGTGCCGGTCCTCACACTTGCTTCCGCCCAGTCTCAATCGTCTTCGGTGATGAAGTCGGTCAGCGCGGCAGCGACGGCATCGGGCTGTTCATCGGGGATGAAGTGTCCTGCGTCCGGCACGACGATCCCGGTGGCGTGGTCGGCCCACGGCCTGATGGAAGCCGCCATGTCGGGGATGGAGCCGTGGCTGCTGGAGATCCCAAGAATCGGGACCGTCAGGCGCTGTAGTTCCAGCGCTTCGTGGTTCTTCTGCGCCGACTCGGCGGCGTCCCGGTAGTAGGCCAGGGATGCGCGGAGACCGCCGCCGGCGGCCAGGGACGCGGCGTAGTGCTCAATTTCGGCGTCGTCGAAGGTGTCGGAGGAGAGGGTCTTGACCTTCAGGAACCAGCCGACGTACTCCCGTTCGCGGCCAGCGAGCAGTGTCTCGGGCAGGTCGGGCACGAGGTGGAAGGCGAAGTGCCAGGTCTTCCACGCCAGCTCGGGGTCGGTCGGGATGGCGTCAGGGAGTGTGATGCCCGGGATGCCGGCGTCGAGCAGTGCCAGGCCACGCAGCTGGCTCTGGTACTTCAAGGCGAGGGAAAAGGCGACCCACGCGCCGATGTCGTGGGCGACCAGCCAATATGTCGAGACTCCGAGCGCCTTGACCGCGGCGTGGACGTGTGCGGCGACCGCGTGCGTGTCGTAGCCGCGCTCCGGACGCTCGGAGTGGCCCTGACCCGGCAGGTCGATCGCGATGACGTGGAACCGGCGGGTGAGGCCGGGCATCACCTTTCGCCAGGCCCACCAGGTTTGCGGGAATCCGGCGAGCAGGACGACGGCCGGGCCGCTCGGCCGTCCGCCTTCGACGGCATGAAGGCGGACGCCGTCCGCGTCGACCCAGCGGTGAGTGAATCCGGCCAGATGGTGCAGGGGCAGGTCGCGGACGGGGTTGCTTTCGGAGACATGCGGAGTGCTGGTTGCCGGGCCGGTCACGGGGATCCTCCATCGGTGTCAGGTGTGCGGTGGGGACGGTGTAGCTGACGGTGGTGGCTGGGACCACGTGGTGTGTTTCTCGCGCGGTCGCGAAGTGCGCGGTAGGCCCGGCCATGACCACGCTTGAAAGCTAACACATCTTGAACCGATCAGTTCAAGATAGAATGGCGTGCAACACAGTCCGAACCATCGACGCATCGGCAAGGAAGTACCGCGTGGCAGGCAAGAAGCAGTTCGACATGGACACGGCGCTCGACGCCTCGATGATCCAGTTCTGGCGCGACGGCTACGCCGACACCTCGTTGGACGATTTGTCTCGGGCAACCGGCCTGAACCGCAGTTCCATCTACTCCTCCCTCGGCGACAAGGACACGCTCTTCCTGCGCTGCCTGGATCTCTACGCCGCGCGCTATGGCGAGAAGTACGACGCCGCCCTGTCGTGTGCGGCCACGGAACCCGTTGCCGCTGTTCGTGCGTTCTTCGACGTCACCCTCGAGCGCATCGCCGATCCCGAACTACCTGATGGATGCCTGATTGCCCAGTCAGTGATGGCAATTCCAGCGCTGAGTCCGAGCGTCGCAGCGCACGCCCAGCAGGCGCTCGGCTTCCAGCGCCTGCGCCTGCGCGCCGCGCTGAAGGCCGGCCGACTGACCGACCAGGACGCCGAGGCCTTCGCTGTACACGCGGCGGCCGTGAACCAGTCGCTCGCCGTCATGAGCAGGGCCGGGGCGAGCCCGGCGCAGCTCCTGGCCATCGTGGGCGTGACCGTTGACGCGCTGTCGCAGGCGTTGCGCGCGTAACGAACCTGATACGACCGTCGGACGCGCAGCCTGGTACGCACAGTCATTTCATGAGGTCGAGGCGTGCGCGGTCGGTTGGTGCTGCGGCACGAGAACGCGGTCCTGCACCGCCAGTTGACCGGACCGGTCCGCCATGAGCCCGCCGACCGGTTCCGGTTCGCCGTCCTGTCCGGGCTGATACCCCGACGCCACTGGCTGATGTGGCCGGTCACGTACAGGTGGACGCGATGGGATGCCGGCCAGGTCGGTACCGGGCACAGGCGATCAACTGTCTGCGCGGGGGTCTTGGCCGACGAGTTGTGCCACGCGCTCCATGCAGCGCATCCGGGCAGGAGAGAAGTCGTAGGGCATCTTGGTGATCGACTCCGAGGCGCTCATCTGCGTGTCCTCCTCCTCTGCCAGGTCGGCGTCGTAGGTCTCGAAGAGCTCGTCATCGGCCGTGTCCAGCCCGGCTGCCGTGATGGCCTGCATGAGGGCCATGTGGTGGGTGTATCGCTGTACGGCGATTTCCTCGACGCGCGGGTCATCGGGGTCGACGCCGTCGTCGAGGACGGCCTCGGCCTCGACGAGACGGTCCTCCTCGGCCCGCAGGTCGGGATGGGTGGCCAGCACGATGTACACGCCGGCCTGTAGTGCGGAGCCGAGCGGACCGAAGATCCGTTCCGTGACCAGCAGGGCCTCCATGTCGGAGGCGCGCAATGCGCCAGGGGGCAGGTGGCTGAGCCGATCCGTCACCAGCTCGGAGAGCAGGCCCTGCGGGCTGCCCACGGCCCGCAGGCGCCCGACGGCCGCGCGCCGACGTTTGATGTCGGCCTCCTGGGCAGCCAGGGATTCCTCCAGCCGGCCCAGGGTCTCCTCGATGTCCCCGGATTCGTCGAAGGCAGCTCGCATGTCGTCCAGGCTGATGCCGACCTCCGCCATTCTGCGGATCCACAACAGGCGGATCATGTCGTCGTAGCCGTAGCGGCGGCGGCCGTCTCCACCGCGCTCGGGTTCCGGCAGCAGACCGATCTGGTGGTAGTGGCGGATAGCGCGTGGGGTGGTCCCGGCGAAGGCGGCAGCAGCGCCGATCTTGACCTGGCGGGGCGGTGTGACGGAGGGGTACATCGGCAGACGGAGCCTTTCGTGCTGTGGTGCCTCGACGACACCACATGCCGCTACGGCAGGTGCAACAACACACCACCCGGATTCCACCGACCTCATCCGGGACCGCGGCGCATACTTCACCGACAGCTTCGACGCCGTCGATCGACTCGGCGGCCTCATCCACCAATACACGCAGGTCACATAGAGTGGCACCGTTTCCGGCACCCACAGGGCTCCGGAAGCTCCAGAGCGAGATCGCGGGCCTCGCCGTCGATCAGCCGAAGCGCCGGCACCTCGAGAGTGGCGCGGGGTGAGGTCGGCCGCTTCCCGCCCCGAGAGCTGCGTACGGTCCGCCACCGTCGAGCGGGCCCCGCTCACACGCTCAGGCGGTACGGCATCATGCAGACGACGACATCGGTGCGCGCCCTGAGGACCGTGGCCAGCAGCAGGCCGCGCTGGTTCTGGAGCATCTTGTAGCGCCGGTGCCGGGGCTCGACCTCGGGGATGAGAACGGCGATCTCCCGGCCGCCCCCGGCCTCGCGCCGCACATACGCGACCATCGGCTGCACCAGGGACCGGTGCGGGCTGTCGATGATCTCCAGGCGCACCCCGGGATTCCAGCGCTCCCAGGTGTCCTGGAGGGCCCGCGCCTTCGCGGGCTCGGCCTGAACGCTGACCGCCACGACCTCGTCGCCCAGGGCGAGCGCCGCCGTCAGCGCGCGCTGCGCGAGCCTGCTGACCTCGCCGAGCGGGACGATGACCAGGCTCATGGTGCGCACCGGTGGCGACGGGATCCGCCCGAGCCCGAGTTCCTCGCCGGCCGCCGTGTAATAGCGCTGGACGCGGGTGAACAGCAGCATCAGCAGCGGCACCGCGACGACGATCGCCCAGGCCCCTTCGAGGAACTTGGTGGTCAGCAGGACCAGACCGGCCCCGGTGGTCAGCACGGCCCCCAGACCGTTGATCACCGCCCGGCGCAGCCACCCTTCCGGCTGCTCGGTCGCCCAGTGCCGTACCAGCCCGATCTGGCTGATGGTGAAGCCGGTGAACACCCCGATGGCGAACAGCGGGATCAGCCGATGGGTCTCGCCCCCCACCGCGTTGAGCAGCAGGGCCGACAGCAGCGCCAGCGCCACCACGCCGTACCGGTACACGGGCCGCTCCGCGCGCAGCCCGAACAGGTGGGGCAGCCGGTCGTCCCGCGCCAGCAGGCTCATCAGGACCGGGAGGCCGCCGAAGCTGGTGTTCGCGGCGAGCGCGAGAACAAGGGTGACGATGAGGTTGGTCGCGTAGTACTCCCATCCGGTTCCGTACGACCCGGCGGCGAGCTGGGCGAGGACCGTCACACCGCCGCGCGGCGCCACATGGTCGCGGCGGATCAGATACGCCATCCCGAGCAGCATCGCTCCGAGGAGCATGCCGAGCATCAGCTCGGTGTGCTGGGCCCGCTTGATGCGCGGCTCGCGGAACATCGGCACGCCGTTGGCGATGGCCTCCACCCCGGTCAGGGCGGAGCAGCCCGAGGAGAACGCTTTCAGGATCAGCAGGACGCCCAGCGCCTCGGTGGCCCGGACGGGGTGGGCGGCGCCGACGACGGCCGCGGGGTGCGAGCGCAGGATGCCCATGACGACGATGCCGAGCATGCTCACGATGAACAGCACGGTCGGCAGCATCAGCGCCCGGGCGCTCTCGGCCACTCCCCAGAGGTTCACGGCCGTGAGCAGGGCGAGCAGCACCAGGCAGACGGCGAGCAGATGCGAGGAGAGGATCGGGAAGGCGGATGCGAGACTGGCGGCGCCGGCGGCCAGGCTGACGGCGACGGTGAGGACGTAGTCGATGGTCAGGCTCGCCGCGGCGAGCAGGCTCACCCGTTGCCCGAGGCTCTTCTTCGCCACCGCGTAGGCGCCGCCGCCGTCCGGATGGACGGCGATCACCTGGCAGTAGGAGATCACCAGCACGGTGAGCAGGACGGTGATGACGACGGTGATGGGCAGCGTGGCGGTAAGGGCCCCGGTGCCGGCGGCGACCAGGACGACCACGATGGCCTCAGGGCCGTACGCGACCGAGCTCAGCGCGTCCAGGGACAGCGCGGCCAGCCCCTCAAGGCTGGTGAGATGGTGCTTGTCGTCCTCCCCGTGGCGCAAAGGTACCCGTGGCCGCAACGCGCGGTGTGCCAGTCCGAACGCCATGGGAACCTCGGGGCGGGTTGTCGGGGGCCGTCCCGCGACAGTGTGCCCCGCCGTGGCGCCCGGCCACCTGAGGCATGCCCGAACAGCCGCCACTTGTCCGCCGCCTCCATGACTCCTCTGACCTGACCGAGTGCTCCTCACGGCGCTCCCCGAGTGTCGCCGCGGCAGTGGGAGCCGCGCCCATAGCATGACCTGGCGCGGTCACCGACCTGTCGGCAGCAGGCCGGGCCGTGCGATTGGTTCCTGGTGGCCCATGCGGTCGCGCATCCGGCGAGCGAGGGTGGCGCTGACGAGGCGCGCCGGGTTACGCCCAGCGCCGGACGACTGGAGGTTGGTGACCATGACGGTGATGTCCGTACCCAGGTTCGAGCAGTTCTTCCGGGTGGCGGCGGGACTTGATGTCGACAAGAACGACCTCAAGCGCTACAGCGACTTCGTGGACGCCAAAGTCTACGATCTGCTGCTCATCGCCGAGGCGGTCGCGAAGGCCAACAACCGGGACGTGATCGTGCCGTGGGATCTGCCGATCACCAAGGGGCTACAGGAGAGCATCCACCGCTTCCGGGACCTCGACCACGAGATCGAGTTGAAGCCCATCCTCGATCAGCTCGTCAAGCACCCGCCGCTGGACCGCGCACCCGACGACGCGACGGAGGCGAGGTTGCCGGAAATCGTCGGCGGGCTCAGCCTGGCGCTCGCCAAGGCATTCAAGATCATCTACCCGGACCTGAAGAATCCGCAGACCAAGCACTGGGAGACGGTCTGGCCGCTCTTCAATCTCCTGCTGTGACGCCGGGTTGTGAATACCGGGAGCGATGCGGTGGCCGCCGGGACCGGCTAGGAGGGCATGACCGCGGACATCGAAGCGGGCATACGCGCCTTGAGGTCCTTCCACTCGCCCTCGCTGATGTGGTTCTCGAGGACATGCAGGACCGTGCGCACCAGTTGCTCGGTGTCGCCCTCGATCGCGTACGGAAAGTCGTGCCGGACCCGCCGGAAGAATTCCTCGCTGTTCAATTTCACGGGCGTCTCCGCGGGCTTCCACCCGTCGTAGTAGACGCCGCGCAGCAAGGTCGGAAGCTGCGCTCCGAAGTGCACGGCCTCATCGACCGACAGCCGGTCCCGCAGGTGATGCAGGACCGCGCGCAGAGCGGCGTACGACTGCTTCCGGCGCTCCTTGGGCCACCCATAGGCGTGCTCGATCTCCTTCAGGACATGGTTGGCCTTGTCGACCATGGTGTCGAACGAGGAAAAGCCTGCCGCAACCATCATGTAGTCCTTCCGATGCCCGCGGCGGCACCCGGCGGAGCGGGGCCGCCGCGGGGAGAGCCGGATCCCGGCGGTCTCAGCCGCCCTGGCGTTCGCTGCTCTCGGTTATCTCGATGTGACGGGGCTTGGCGGTCGCCGCCTTGGGGACGGTGATCGTGAGCACGCCGTTGGACATGCTCGCCGTGACGTCTTCGGTGTTCACTTCGCTCGGAAGCAGCAACCGGTACTCGAAGCGACCGGTACGGCGACTGCTGTGCCGCATGATGCCTTTGCGCTCCCGTTCCTTGATCTCCCCCGTGACGGCCAGCTCCTGACCATTGATCTCGATGTCGACGTCCTTGCGGTCCACGCCGGGGAGCTCGAGTTCTACGTGATAGGCGTCGTCGGCTTCGGTCACATCGGCGGACGGCGTCCACGCCGCTATGGCGGGAGCCGCGCTTCCGACCGTGGATTCGAGCAGACCACCCATCTGGTTGATGAGGTCGTCGAATTCCAGAAGCGGATTGCGCGCCCAGCCCCTGGGTCGCTCCACCGTTCCCTGGCCTCGCTGCTGTCGGCGAACCGGCATGTTCATCGTCCGTCACCTCCGGTGTCGGTTAGTGGGCAGGGGATGTGTTGTGACCACCGCCCGGCTCGGTGAACCGGCCGGACGGAGCTTCTGTGTCATCGGGGTGGCGCGCGATGTCGACGGTGGTGTGGCCGAGGTGCTCGTGGACCTGGTGAATGGCCATCGCCCCTTCGCCGGCGGCGGAGGCCACCCGCTTGACGGAGCCGCTGCGCACGTCGCCCGCGGCGAAGACGCCGGGCAGGCTGGTCTCCAGCCCCAGACAGGTACGGCCCTGGCCCTCCCAGACCGTGCCACTCGCGCGGGCCTGCGCCGAGGCGCCGGTGAGCACGAAGCCCCGGTCGTCCAAGGCGACCACGTCGCCGAGCCACGCCGTACGGGGCCGGGTCCCGATGAAGACGAACATCGCGCGCACGACCAGGTTGCGGCGCTCCCCCGTGCGGTTGTTCTCCACCGCGATGGCCCGCAGGACATCGTCGCCCTCCACCACCCCGCGCACCTCGCTGTTCAGCAGCACATTCACCCGTGGATGGCGTTCGATCTGGTCGACGAGGTAGCGGGACATCTTGGCGCCGAGGTCCGGGCCCCGGACCAGCAGATGCACGCGCGGGACACGCTGTGCGAGGAAGAGCGACGCCTGGCCCGCGGAGTTACCACCGCCGACCACCGCGACCGGGTCCGCGCTGCACTGCTGCGCCTCGTACACGGTCGCCGCATAGTAGACGCTCGTCCCCTCCACCCGTTCGATGCCAGGCACTTCGAGCCTGCGGTACCAGGCGCCCGTAGCCAGCACGACGGTGTGGCTCACCACATCGCCGCCGTCGGCCAAGGTGACACGGTAGTAGCCCTCGTCCTCGGGCTTGAGCAAAGCCGCGTCCGCGGGAACCCACACCTGGGCCCCGAACTTGCGCGCTTGGAGGTCGCCTCGTTCGGCGAGGTCGGAACCGGAGATCCCGCTCGGAAAGCCGAAGTAGTTCTCGATGAGGGACGACGTGCTCGCCTGGCCGCCCGTGGCGATCGCGTCCAGGAGGGCTGTGGTCAGTCCCTCGGACGCGCCATAGACGGCGGCCGCCAGCCCGGCGGGTCCGGAGCCGACGATGATCAGATCGCTGCGGGTCTCCTCGGTGGACGGAGGGGAGAGACCGATGAGCCGCGCCAGTTCGGCGTTGCTGGGGTTGCGCAGCACCCGCTGATCGCGCCAGATGACGATCGGTGTCTCTTCCGGGGGGATGGAGAAGCGGCGCAGCAGTGCCTCGGCCTCCTCGTCCGACTCCAGATCGATCCAGCGGTGCGGCAGCCGGTTGCGGGCCGCGAACTCGCGCAGCCGCCGGGTGTCGGGTGAGTAGCGCGAGCCGAGGATCCGGAAGCCCGCGCCGGCGCCGACGAGCAGCGCGCGGCGGCCCAGGTAAGCGCGGAGGATGAGGTCGCCGAGGATCGGATCCCGGGCGACCAGCACCCGCAGCCGGTCGATCGGAAGGGACAGCACCTCCCCGGGCTCACGGACCCGGGCGGTGTAGAAGGCCACCTGCCCCTGGAGCAGCCCCAGCTCGCCGAGGAAGCGCCCCGGCCCGTGCACCCTCAGGACCCGCTCGTCGGGGGTGCCATGGGCCTCTACGATCTCGATGGAGCCGCTGAGGATGACCAGGAAATCCGCACACCGCTCCCCCTCCCGGACCAGCACCTGGCCCGGCTCGACCCGGAAGCGCTCCCCGTGTTCGGCGAGGAACGCGATCTGGGCTTGCGACAGCCGGGGGTAGGCGCCGTACAGATCCGGGGTCTCGAACGACACCGCCTCGTCGGGAGCGGCCTCGGGGGGCCGGTCGTCGCCTGCCATCAGGCCGGCGCCTCGTGGGCGTAGCACCAGCGCCAGTTCTCGCCCGGCTCCATGGGTTCCACGATGGGATGCTGCTCGACGTAGGCGTGGGCGCGCGCGTGCTTGAGCGGCGAGGAGTCGCAGCATCCCACGTGCCCGCAGGTCAGACAGAGGCGCAGATGCACCCAGGGTGACCCCAGCCGCAGGCACTCCTCACACCCCTCGGGGCTGCGCGGAGAGACCGGGCGCACCATCGACAGATGCGGATCGGGCTCGATGGCCATGGCGTTCACCCTCTCTCGCTGTCCCGCCGGCCCGCCGCCACCTGCTCGACCCACGAGCGCAGGGTGCCCGCCGGGGCGGCACCCGCGCGGCGGGCGACCGGCTCCCCCTTGTCCAGGATGAGCAGGGTCGGCACGGCCTGCACCTCGAACCGCTGGGCGAGGTGCGGATTGCGGTCGATGTCGACCTTGACGAGTTTGACCTTGCCCGCCAGCTCCGTGGCGACCTGCTCAAGTGCGGGGCTGACCATCCGGCAGGGCCCGCACCACGTGGCCCACAGATCCACGACGACGAGGGGCGTCGCCTCCTCGGCGACCTCGGCGAACTCGTTCTCGTCCGCGTCCACGATCCACGGCAGCGGCGACTTGCAGTTCCCGCACCGAGGGGCGCCCTCGGCCGCCACGGGGATCTTGTTCGCGCGTCCGCAGGTGGGGCACGTGATGGTCCGGGCTTTGATCGTTGGGCTTGGCATGGCCGGTCACGCCGCCTCTCCGACTTCCTGCCGGGCTCGCTCCTCGACGTGCTCGCCCGATGGCTGTTCGTAGGTGACCACCAGTTCGCCGTGTTGGCCGTCGACCTTGACGGTGGTGCCTTCCTGGACGTCGCCGCGTAGCAGGGCGCGTCCGATGCGGGTCTCGACCTCGTGGGAGATGTAGCGGCGCAGCGGGCGGGCGCCGTAGACCGGGTCGTAGCCCTGGTGGGCGATGATCTTCCGGGCTTGTGGGGTGAGGTCGAGGGCGATCAGGCGTTCGGCCAGGCGCTTGCGCAGCTCGTCGAGCTGGAGCTCCACGATCCGTTCGATCTGTGGTTCGCCGAGTGGCTTGAACAGCACGATGTCATCGACCCGGTTGAGGAACTCGGGGCGGAAGTGGCCGCGTAGTTCGCTCAGCACCAGGCTCCGGGCGTCCGGCTTGAGCTCGCCCTCGGAGGTGACGCCGTCCAGCAGGTGGACCGAACCGATGTTGGAGGTCATGATGATCACGGTGTTGCGGAAGTCCACCAGCCGCCCCTGGGCGTCGGTGATCCGGCCGTCGTCCAGGACCTGGAGCAGGGTGTTGAAGACATCGGTGTGTGCCTTCTCGATCTCGTCCAGGAGCAGGACCGAGTACGGTTTGCGCCGCACCGCCTCGGTGAGCTGGCCGCCCTCCTCGTAGCCGACGTATCCCGGCGGGGCGCCGACCAGCCGGCTGACGGTGTGCCGCTCCTGGTACTCGCTCATGTCCAGGCGGATCATGTTCTCCTCGGTGTCGAAGAGCGCGGCCGCCAGCGTCTTGGCCAGCTCGGTCTTCCCCACGCCGGTGGGGCCGAGGAAGATGAACGAGCCGATCGGGCGGCGCGGGTCCCGGATGCCCGAGCGGGCCCGGATGATGGCGTCGGAGACCAGCTTGACCGCCTCGTCCTGGCCGATGACCCGCTCCTGGAGGATCTCATCCAGGCGCAGCAGCTTCTCCCGCTCACCCTCCTTCAGGCGGGAGACCGGGATCCCGGTCCAGGCGGAGACGATGTCGGCGATCTCCTCCTCGGTGACCACCTCGCGCAGCAGCCGGTGCGCGCCCTGCCTGGCGGCCAGCTGCTCCTCCTCGGCGGCCAGCCTGGCGTGAAGTTCCTGGAGTCTGCCGTAGCGCAGTTCGGCGGCGCGGTTGAGGTCGTAGGCGCGCTCGGCCTCCTCGGCCTCGCGGCGCACCTCCTCCAGCTCCCGGCGCAGCTCCTGCACCCGGCGGATGGACTGCCGCTCGGCCTCCCACTGGGCGTGTTTGGCGTCGGCCTCGGCGCGCAGATCGGCCAGCTCCCGGCGCAGCTCCTCCAGCCGCTGCCGGCTGGCCGGGTCGCTCTCCTTGGCGAGCGCGGCCTCCTCGATCTCCAGCCGGGTGACCCGGCGGGTGACCTCATCCAGCTCGGCGGGCATGGAATCGATCTCGGTACGCAGCCGGGCACAGGCCTCGTCCACCAGGTCGATGGCCTTGTCGGGAAGGAACCGGTCGCTGATGTAGCGGTGGCTGAGGGTTGCGGCGGAGACCAGCGCGGTGTCCTGGATCTTGACACCATGGAAGACCTCAAGCCGCTCCCGCAGACCGCGCAGGATCGAGATGGTGTCCTCCACACTCGGCTCGTCCACCAGCACCATCTGGAAACGGCGCTCCAGCGCGGCATCCTTCTCGATGTGCTTGCGGTACTCATCGAGCGTGGTCGCGCCGATCATGTGCAGCTCACCGCGGGCCAGCATCGGCTTGAGCATGTTCCCGGCATCCATGGCACCCTCGGCCGCCCCCGCCCCGACCACGGTGTGCAGCTCGTCGACGAACAGCAGGATCCGCCCCTGGGCCGAGGTGACCTCGGTGAGCACGGCCTTGAGCCGCTCCTCGAACTCCCCCCGGTACTTCGCACCCGCCACCAGCGAGCCCATGTCCAGAGCGAAGACCGTCTTGTCACGCAGCCCCTCGGGCACGTCACCACGCACAATGCGCTGAGCCAGACCCTCCACAATGGCCGTCTTGCCGACACCCGGATCACCAATGAGTACGGGGTTGTTCTTCGACTTGCGGCTGAGGATCTGGGTGACCCGGCGGATCTCGGCATCCCGCCCGATCACCGGATCCAGCTTGCCCGAGCGGGCCTCCAGAACCAGATCCCGGCCGTACTTCTCCAGCGCCTCATACGCCACCTCGGGATTGGCAGAGGTAACCCGCTGACTGCCACGCACCTGCGTGAGCGCGCCCAGGAACGCCTCCTTGGTGACACCATGCTCCTTGAGCACCCGCCCCGCCACCGTGCCGGACCCCTCCTCGGCAAGCGCGAGCACCAGATGCTCCACCGAAACGTACTCATCCTTCAGACGCTTCGCCTCCCGCTCAGCAGTGTCCAACACCTGGGCCAACCGCTGAGTGACGAAGACCTGCCCAGGGGCAGCCCCAGGGCCGGTGACCCTGGGCTTGCGCGCCAGCTCGGCCTCCAGCAGGGTGCGCATCGCCTCGGGATCGGCACCCACCTGGGTGACCAGTCGCGGGATCAGACCCTCCGGCTGGTCGAGGAGTGCGAACAGCAGGTGCTCGCCGTCGACTTCGGTGTGCCCGAACCGCATCGCAGTGGTCTGGGCGTTCTGGAGGGCTTCCTGGGACTTCTGGGTGAGACGGTTCATGTCCATGACGGTTGATCACTCCTCACGCCGCTGCGGCGCAGTGCGGCTTCGAGCCGGTCAATGCGGTCGAGCAGATCGAGCACCAGGCCGATGGAGGCGTAGTTCAGGCAGAGCCCGGTGTGCAGCCGCTCGACGCGGCCCAGCGCCGCCGGGGCGTCGAGGGCGAACACCAGCCGCCCCGCGTGGTCACGCTCGGCGTCGATCAGGCCGAGGGCGACGAACCTCGCCACCAGGTCGGGATGGAGCCCGGTGCGACGGGCCACGGTCTCAAGCGAGAGCCTGCGGGCGGGCACCAGGTCGTAGTGGATGGTCGGGACGGGCGCGTATCTCGTGTCCGTCCGCGCCGTGGTCGCGTGCGTGCTCATCGCTCACTCCTGGGGTCGAAGGAGGAGGTGCGGCCCAGCTCCTCGAACAGCTCCCGCTCCCGGGCGCCGGGGTGGGGCGGCACCATGATGCGGATCTCGGCGTACAGATCGCCGTCGGGGCCGCGGGGGTTGGGCATGCCCTCGCCGCGCAGCCGCAGCTTGCGGCCGGTGGAGGTGCCGGGCGGGACGGTCACCTTGGCGGTGCCGCCGGGCGTGGGTACGGGGACGGTCGCGCCGAGCGCGGCTTCCCAGGGGGACACCGGAAGGTGGACGTGGACGTTCCGGCCCTCCAGCCGGAACCGCGGATGCGGCAGGATCCGCACCCGCAGATACAGATCCCCGGCCGGTGCGTCACCGGTGCCCCGGCCGCCCTGCCCGGCCAGCCGGATGCGCTGGCCATCCACGACGCCGGGCGGTACGTCGACCTCGAAGCTGCGCTGCCCCGTCGGCCCGGCCAGGGTGACGGTGCGGCGGCCGCCGTGGTACGCGTCCTCGACGGTGAGCGGCAGCTCCGCCTCCTGGTCGGCCCCGGGGATGTCCATGCGGCCTCCGCCCCGGCCCCCCATGCCGCCGCCGAAGAACGCGCCGAACAGGTCCTCGAAGTCCACTCCGCCGCCCGCGACGTCGTCGCCGAAGCCACGGACGAACCGGACCCGGTCCCCGTCCCCGGAGGTCGTCCAGCCGCGGAATCCGCCGCCTCCGCCGCCGACACCGGCGCCGACCCGCTCCTCCCAGTCCTCGGGGATCTTGCGGTAGTCCTCGCCGAACCGGTCATAGCGGGCCCGGGTCTTCGGGTCGGAGAGCACGCTGTAGGCGTCGTTGAGCTCCTTGAACCGCTCCTCGGCGTTCGGGTCCTTGTTCACATCCGGGTGGTACTTGCGGGCCTGGGTGCGGAACGCCTGCTGGATCTCGTCCTGGCCCGCGCCCCGGGACACCCCCAGCACCTCGTAGTAGTCCCGTGCCATGGCCGTCTCACTCCCGCTTCGCCACGGCCACGGCCACCGGCCTCAGCTGTTTGTCGGCCTTCCCGTAGCCGGGGCGCAGCACCTGGACCACGGTGCCCGGTTCCGCGTCGGGGTCCTCGACCACGCCGACCACCTCGTGCCGGGCCGGATCGAACGGCACCCCCGTCTCGGCCTCCCGCTCGTAGCCGAGCCGGGACAGGGTGTCCACGGCCTGGTCGTGGATGGCCCTGACGCCCTCCACGATCGAGCCGGGATCGGCCTCGGCGTGGGAGAGGGCCAGCTCGAGGTTGTCGATCACGGGCAGCAGGGCCGCCGCCGTACGGGCCCGCTCGGCGGCCCGCTCCCGCTCCAACTCCCTGGCATGGCGCTTGCGCAGATTCTCCAGATCGGCCAAGGCCCGGCGCCACTTGTCCTCGAGCTCTTCCAGAGCCGCCTCATGCCCGGCCCCCTCGCCGGTAGGCGGGACGGGCCCTCCGGCCGCGTCCGGGCCAGGCTCCCGGGGCGGACCCGACTGGTCCCGCTCGGGAGTGGGCAGATCCTGCTCGCTCTCCGGCACCGGAGAGCGCTCCTGTGGTTGGTTGGACACCTCAGCCGCCTCAGCCCTTGTCGAACTCGGCGTCGATCACGTCTTCGTCGACGCCCTCACCGTCTTGACCCGGCCCGGAGCCCTGCGCTCCCCCGGGTCCGGCCTCGCCGCCTGCCGCGCCGGCACCCGCGCCCGCGGGCTCGTGGGCCTGGAGCCCCGCGTAGACCTGCTGGAGCTCGGAGGCCAGCGGCCTGGTCCGATCGACACCGGCCTCGTCCCTGACCGCCTCGCGGGCATCGTGCACCAGCATCTCGGCGCGCGATCTCTCATGGGAGGGCACCGCGTCGCCCAGTTCAGCGAGCCGCTTCTCGACCTGGTAAGCGGCGGCATCCAGCTCATTGCGCGCGTCCACCGCCTCACGCAGCGCCTGATCCTCACCACGGTTGCGCTCGGCCTCCTGGACCATCCGCTCCACCTCCCCACGGTCGAGATTGCCCGTCTCACTGATCTGAACGGACTGCTCCTTGCCGGTGTCCCTGTCCCGCGCCGTGACGTTGAGGATGCCGTTGGCGTCGATATCGAAGGTCACCTCCACCTGCGGCTCACCACGCGGCGCCGGACGGATACCGGTCAGCTGGAACCGGCCGAGCACCCGGTTGTCAGCAGCCCGCTCACGCTCACCCTGAAGGATCACGATGTCCACAGCCTGCTGATTGTCCTCAGCCGTGGAGAACGTCTCAGTGCGGCGCACCGGAATCGTGGTGTTCCGGTCAATGATCTTCGTCATCACACCGCCACGGGTCTCCACACCCAGCGACAACGGCGTCACATCCAGCAGCAGGACATCCTTGACCTCACCCTTGAGCACCCCGGCCTGGATCGCCGCACCCAGCGCCACCACCTCATCGGGATTGACGCTCATATTCGGCTCCTTGCCACCGGTCATCCGGCGGACCAGAGCCTGCACAGCGGGCATCCGGGTCGAGCCACCGACCAGGATCACCTCATCGATATCACTCTCACCCACCTTGGCATCGCCCATGGCCTGCCGCACCGGGCCCAGACACCGCTCCACCAGATCCCCGGTGATCTGCTCGAACGTGGACCGCATCACCGTCTCGGTCAAATGCTTCGGACCGGAAGCATCCGCGGTGATAAACGGCAGACTGACCTGGGTCCGGGCCACCGAACTCAGCTCGGTCTTGGCCTTCTCCGCGGCCTCGAAGAGCCGCTGCAACGCCTGCGGGTCCCGACGCAGATCAATCCCGTTCTCCCGCTGGAACCCATCGGCAAGATGATCGACCAGCCGCCGGTCGAAATCGTCCCCGCCCAGATGACTGTCACCCGCCGTGGAGCGGACCTCCACCACCCCGTCCCCGACATCCAGAATGGACACATCGAAGGTGCCGCCACCGAGGTCGAAGACCAGGACAGTCTCATGACCCTTCTTGTCCAGACCGTAGGCGAGGGCAGCCGCGGTCGGCTCGTTGATGATCCGCAGCACCTTCAGACCGGCGATCTCCCCCGCATCCTTGGTCGCACTGCGCTGAGCATCGTTGAAATACGCGGGCACCGTGATGACCGCCTCGGTCACCCGCTCCCCCAGCTGCTTCCCGGCGTCGTCAGCCAGCTTGCGCAGCACCTGCGCACTGATCTCCTCCGGCGAGTACAGCTTCTCACCCACCTTGAAGCGGGCCAGCCCCCCCTCGTCCGGGACGACGTCATAGGCCACCGCCCTGGCCTCGTCGGAAACCTCGTCATAGTGACGGCCGATGAACCGCTTGGCCGAGTAGATGGTGCCCTTGGGATTGAGGATCGCCTGGCGCCGGGCCAACTGCCCCACCAGCCGCTCACCGGTATCGGTGAAAGCCACCACCGACGGTGTGGTGCGGCTTCCCTCGGAATTCGGAACGACCGAGGCCTCACCGCCTTCCCACGCGGCGATCACCGAGTTGGTGGTACCCAGGTCGATACCGACTGCCTTGGCCATGGCAACTCCTTCCAGGGGCGGCCCCGGGCCACATGCACTGCCCAGACGGCCGCGGAAGCGGGATCGGTTAGCAGGCTCTCTCCCCAAGGGTGACAAATCGGACGCACGAACGCCCGCGCTTGTGGGGTCTCATTTCGCCGCCCCAGACCGCCACCGAGGACAGGTACGAGCGGGCGCGATCCGGGCGACCCACACCCGGGCAGACCGGCTCGCCGCTTCCCAGGCCGGCCCGGGCAAGGACGGCCGCCCCGCGCGGCCAGGATGCGCCCCGGCCCCGTGGGCCTCGGGGGCACCGGGACAGCGGCGCCCGGCCGCCGGGTCAGCCGGAACCGTCCGGGTGCAGGGTGACCTTGGTCCAGCCCTCGTCCCGGCGGTCGAAGTGGTCATAGGCGTCGGGGGCCTGGTCCAGCGGAAGCTCATGGGAGACCACCCAGCTGGGCTTGGCCTTGCCCCCGGCGATCAGGTCGCGCAGCCGGCGGTTGTACCTCTTCACCGGTGCCTGGCCGGTGCCGACCTTCTGGCCCTTGAACCACAGCTTGCCCCAGTCGATGGGCACCTGGCCCTTGGCCTCGAAGTCGCCGATCTGGGGCTGGGCTTCCCTGCCGCCCGGGTCCTCGGGGACGAACACGCCCACCACGCCGATGCACCCGGTGAAGCGGACGTTCTCGATCAGGCTGTTCATCGTGCGGGAGGCGTCCTCGTGGCCCGACGGGTCATGGGCCTGGTAGCCGACGCACTCGCAGCCGTTGTCGGCGCCGAGCCCCAAAGTGGCTTCCTTGATGACCTCACCCGGGTCCTGCTCGCGCATGTCGATCGGCATGGCGCCGATCTCCTCGGCCTTGCGCAGCCGATCGGTGTGGAAGTCGCACACCCACACCCGTCCAGCACCCTTGATCACCGCCGAGTAGGCCGCCATCAGCCCCACGGGACCCGCACCGTAGATGACGGTCTGGTCCCCGGGCTTGACGCCCGCCATCTCGGTGGCGTGGTAGCCGGTGGGGAAGATATCGGCCAGCATCACGTAGTCCGTCTGGCGCTCTTCGGCGTCCTCGCCCAGCCGCAGCGCGTTGAAGTCCGCGTACGGCACGCGCAGGAACTCGGCCTGGCCGCCCTGGTACGGCCCCATGTCCGCGAAGCCGTAAGCGGCTCCGGCGGCCGAGGGCTCCGGCTGCATGGTCAGGCAGTAGTTGGTCAAGCCGCGCTCGCACTGTTTGCAGAAGCCGCAGGCGATGTTGAACGGCAGCACCACATACATGCCGACCTTGAGCTTTCTGACCGCCGAGCCGACCTCGATGACCTGCCCCAGGTTCTCGTGCCCGAAGATGCGGCCCTTCTCGAACGACGTACGCCCTTCGTACATGTGCAGATCGGAGCCGCAGATATTGGTGGTGGTGATTTTGACGATCGCGTCGCAGGGGTGCTCGATCTTCGGGTCGGGCTTCTCCTCGACCGCGACGTTCCGTGGTCCTTCGTATACAGCTGCTTTCATGATCACTCCTCGCTCACCACCACACGCATGCGACCACTGCCGTCACCCGGCCCGAGGCCGCGAATGATGGTGGATGGAAGGGTGGCGAGGCCGTCATGTCCTGCGGCCCGCTGCGATGGCGGCGCGTTCCGTGAGAGACGGGTCGCCCTGTCCTCCACGGTCTCACCCGGGCACTTCGAACGCGACCGCAGCCGGCAGGGGTGGTGGGGCGGCGCCCTCGGACCCGCTCAGTCGTCGGAGAGGTCCTGCTCGGCCCAGATGGTCTTGCCATGGACCTCCAGGCGAGTGCCCCAGCGCTGGGCGAGTTGGGCCACCAGGAAGAGGCCGCGGCCGCCCTCGTCGAGCGCGCGGGCCCGGCGCAGATGCGGTGCCGTGCTGCTGAAGTCGGAGACCTCGCAGATGAGCGCGCGGTCGCGGATCAGGCGCAGCCGGATGGGCGGGCGACCGTAGCGGATCGCGTTGGTGACCAGTTCGCTGACGACCAGCTCGGTGGTGAGGACCAGCTTCTCCAGTCCCCAGTCCATCAGTCGGGCGGTGACCTCCCGCCGGATCCGGGAGACGACGGCGGGTTCCGGGGGGATCTCCCAGGTGGCGACCCGGTCGGGGCCGAGGGCCCGGGCGCGGGCGAGGAGCAGGGCGACATCGTCTTCGGGGCGGGCGGGGAGCAGAGTCCGCAGGACGGTGTCGCCGAGGGTGCCCAGGGACGGGCTCGGCTGGGCCAGGGCCTCGCACAGCGCCTCCAGTCCCTCGTCGATCGCGCGGTCGTGGCCCTCGACCAGACCGTCGGTGTAGAGGGCGAGGACACTGCCCTCGGACAGTTCGGTCTCGACCGCCTCGAAGGGCAAGGTGCTGAGGCCGAGGGGCGGGCCGTTGGGGACGTCGAGGATGTCGGCGCTGCCGTCCGGGGTGACCACGACGGGCGGGGGGTGGCCGGCGCTGGCGATCGTGCAGTGGCGGGAGACCGGGTCGTAGACCGCGTACAGGCAGGTGGCGCCGGTGGCCTCGGGGGGTTCGGGATCGTCCTCGGCGGCCAGCCGGGGCACGAGATCGTCGAGGTGGGTGAGCAACTCGCCGGGCGGCAGATCGATATCGGCCAGGGTGCATATGGCGCTGCGCAGCCGCCCCATGATGGCGGACGACTCGACGCCGCGGCCCACGGTGTCGCCGACCACCAGGGCGGCGCGAGCGCCGGAGAGCGGGATCACGTCGAACCAGTCGCCGCCCACGCCGGCCCAGGTTTCCGAGGGCAGATAGCGCGAGGTGACCTCCACCGCGGCCAGGTCGGGCAGGCGCCGCGGCAGCAGATTGCGCTGCAGAGCCCTGGCCGTCATGCGCTCGCGCAGATAGCGGCGGGTGTTGTCCACACAGACGGCCGCTCGGGCCGTGATTTCCTCGGCCAGCAGCAGGTCGTCCTCGTCGAACGGCACCGGCGTCCGGTGGCGAGCGAAGAACACCACGCCAAGGGTGACACCGCGGGTGCGCATCGGCACCACCAGCTCCGAGTGGATCCCGTACTCCCGGATCCGGGCGGCCCGTACCGGATCGAGGGTGTCCCACCGGACCATGAGGTCGTCGGTCACCTGGTAGAGGATGGCCCGGCCCTCGGCCAGGCATTCGGCCGACGGTGAAGACTCCGGGTGGGTGTCCAGTTCGCCCACGCCGGCCACGGCCTCCGGGGTTCCGGGAAGGACGGAGCGATGGGCGGCGCGGCGCATGGTGATGGGACCGGACAGCGGGCCCGAGGGGGGTTCCTCACCCTGGTCGAGAAAGGTGAGCAGGTCGACGCCGACGAAATCGGCGACCCGGGGGACGGCCACGTCGGCCAGTTCATGGGCGACCTGCGCGAGGTCCAGGGTGGAGCCGATGCGCTTCCCCGCCTCGTTCAGCAGCAGCAGCCGCTCCTGGGCCTGGTGCCGACGGGTCGTGTCGTACGCGGCAAAGCACACGCCGTACACGCGGTCCGTCCGGTCCTTGAGCGGCGCGAGCGAGATCGTCCAGGCGTGCTCGCGGCTCTCCCCCGGCACCCGCAGATAAGCCTCCAGGACCTGCCGTTCGCCGTTTTCCAACACGCGACGCATGCCCTCCTCGGTCTTCTCGCTCTCCGGGCGCGACAGGAGCTCTGCCAGGCGCATACCGCGCATCCGATCCTCGGTGAGGGCGGCCGCCGCCTCCATTTCGGCGTTCGCCCGTACCAGCCGCAGGTCCGTGTCGAAGACCGCAAGCACGCACGGGGCCTGGGTGAACGCCCGCACAGCCGTGTCGGCCTCGGGCGTAGACGGTTCCCGCGCGACGGCGAACACCAGGAGCCACCCGGTGGCACCGCCGTCCGCCACCACGCGGTGCGCCAGCGCCTCCGCCTCCACGCGATGGCCGTCACGGTGGCACAGCCCCACCCGTCCGCTCCACCTCGACCGGCCGGCCAGACAGCGCCCGACCGCCTCGACGGCGGTCTCCCCGGCCCATAGCTCGGTCACCGCTCGCCCCACGATCTCCTCGGGCAGGTAGCCGAGCAACCGCTGGGCGCCCTCGCTCCACCGGGTTACGACGCCGTGCGAATCCATCGTGGCCGTGGCCAGGTACACCGTGTCGAGAGGCTCGTTCACCACGGGGGACATCTTCTTATGGTCCCGTCGGCCACCATTCGATCATCAAAATCGTGGCGTCGTCGCTGAGTTCATTGCGCGATTCCACGACACCGACGAGCGAGGTCAGGTCGGCGCCCGTGCGCCGGGCGTTGCGTGACCCCGCCATTGCCACGGACGTGGCGAGGCCGGACGCCAGATCGTGGCCCACGGCGTCGAGGATCGTGACGTGCGGCACGTCCTCGGTGAACGAGTGGTCGAAGGCATCGCCTCCCAGCTCGTACGCGGGCTCCAGGACCGCGGTGGAGACCACCCGGCCGGTGCCGATCCGCTCGGCCCCGTTGGCCAGCGGCAGCCATACGACCAGCCCGCCCGAGCCATCCTCCTCCACCCGCAGGGAGGCCGTGCGGTACGCCCATCCGGCGAGGGAGGCGTCCACCGGGAGTTCCGTCTCGTCCCCAGTCAGCGGCAACAGCAGCCTCTGCTGGAGATCGATCAGATGGACGACGGCACGGCCCAGGCCCATGGCCCCGGCATAGCGCTTCAGGACCTCCGGGAACTCCGCAGGTGAAACTTGCTCGGCGGCGCTGACCAGCTCCTCGAGCATCCGTTCGGCGGCCCCGACCGAGGTCGACACATCCGCGTCCGCCATACGAGCAACTGTACGGCGGGCTCTCTTCCGACGTCGTCCGTGGCCCCACTTCGAGGCGCACTCCCCACAGTCCTACGGCGACGGTGGTCCGGGCCGGCATGTGATCGGGTCCGAAGATCTCTGACCCGCGGTGAAGACCAGTCCGTTCGCCACGACGGCCTGCCTGCCCTTGAGGACGGCCCCGCGCGAGTGGACCAGGAGGATGCCGGGGGGAGTCATCAAGGCATCACCTTCGTGATCCGGCCCCCGCGCATGACGCCATGCGCGGGGGCCATCGGTCCACGCTGCCGACGCCTACCCGGACCGCGCGGCGTCGGCCTCCTGGCGTTCACGCTCCGCTTGCTCGCGGCGCTGTCGTTCCCGTTTGCCGTAGGCGGCGCGGCGGACCGCTTCGTCGCTCTCGAATTCGGATCCGAGGGCTCCGCCCACGATGGCCGCCGCGCTCGCCAGCGAAGCCAGGCGCACGTAGTCGCCCAGGCCGACCGAGCGGCCCACCTGCTTGGCCAGCACTGCGCCGTCAATGAGGAACAAGGACACCGCGAAGTCCACGGCATAGAGGCCGACGAGACCGCACAAGACGCCCAGGGACAGGGTCAGGACCGTGGAGAGGTTGTACAGCGCCGCCTTCTCCCTGTCCTGGGGGGAGGGAGTTTCGGGCCGCTCCCACAGCCGCCGGTGGACGATGAGCCAGGTCACCATGGCCGCCACCGAGAAGAGGGAAATCACGGCGAGCCGCTCGACCCGGATCCTGGTGGCCACGTTCCAGACAGTCGCGTTCATCACGGCGATGGCGCTGGTGGCCAGCGCGGCAGCCAGCGCCTTGGCGAGGGCGGGGACCAGCCGCCAAGGGCCGTTGGCGCGCACCATTCCGAGCAGCAGGCGCAGGCGTCCTCTCGCCGGAGACCCCACGATCCGCAGATCGACAATCTCTTCGTCCGTCGCCACGCGCTTCACGGGGGCGGTCCGCTCCGGAACGATCGGTCCCATGGTGCCCTGGCCCGGCCGCGTGGAGCCGTCGCCGGTCGTGGTGAGCACCAGATCTTTCAGGAGCCGGACGATGGAGCGACGGAGCCGCCGCCGTAGGAAGATCCCACCGAGCGCGGGCAGCGACACCAGCGCCACCCGATCTTCGGCGTCCACATCGACCACCAGTGGTCGCCTGCCCGTGCGCAAGGGCAGATCGGTGAGGCAGACGGCGATGTCCCAGTTCTCCCGACGCTTGTGCTCCCGTGTCGCGCTGAGGATCTCGACGCTGTCGTGCAACGTGGCGGTCAGCGGGTCACGGACGACCCGCAGGCTCCACTCGATGTCTCGGCTCACGGCTTCGGCGAGCAGTTCCGGCAGATCCTCGGCCAGCTCCTCCGCCAGTTCCGCCGACGCGTCCGGATCGACGAGGAGGCCCACCACAACGCGCGGCTGCCCGTTGTCCGCATCGGGAGTAGCCCGCATCACCACTCCCGTCTTCCGCGATGTGAGCAGCAGGTGCTGGGGCAGGCCGTGGGGCCGCGCCGAATCACGGTAACCGCACGCTCCCAAAGGACGGCGGCGACACGCATGCCGGACCACCTCTCCGCGGTGATGCACCGTCAAAGCGTCACATGCGAGCCGAGGCCGAGTCGGTGATGGCTGTCGTCCCGCCCGACATCGCTGGTGAGGCCCCAAGTGCCTTCACCCGCAGGCGCGAGCAGTCGGGGTAAGAAGACCTATGCCGCACCAATTCTGCTGGTTCAGGTGATCGAGTACGGCCGTCTCCGCCGGACTCGGATGGCGTCGTACCCCGGCGATGACAGGTTCGGCCAGTGCGGGCAGAAGCGGGCGGGCCAGTTTCTCGAAGCCTTCAGGGAGGGCCGAAGCCGGGGCGACAGTGACACCCAGGCCCTGCGCCGCTAGTCGTACCGCAGTGGAAATCTGTGAGGCGCGGGCCACTGTGCGAGGGCTCAGGTCCGCGTCGGCGAGCTTGCGAGCCAGGTACTCATCGAGGAGGCTGGCGCGCCGGAACCTAACCCAACCCTCTGACGCCAGATCCTCCAAGCGCAGGGGCGCGCCATCTTCCAGAAGGGGGTGTCCTTCCGGCAGGACGGCTACGTAGGCCTCCTCGCCCAGAACGCGGATGTCGAACGAGCAGCCGTCGGGAATGCGGTGCACTAGAACCATGTCGAGGGCACCCTGGCGGGCCAGGCGCTCCATGTCTGCGGGGTCGGGCTCCTCGTGGAGAGTCACCTGAAGCTTGGGGTGGCGGTGGCGCAGCTGCCCCAGCGCTTGCGGCAACTGACGTGCGCCCAGGCCCATGTGGACAGCGATGATGAGCTCGCCTGCCAACTCGCCGTCGGCGGCGCGGGCAGCCGCGAAGGCCCGCCGGGACGCCGTCGTCGCGATCTCCGCTTCCGCGAGGAAGGCTCGCCCGGCAATCGTCACCGTGACCCCGCTCGGGGTACGGGTGAACAGTCTTACCCCAAGGCGCTTTTCCAGGGTGCCGATCTGCTGCGACAGAGACGGCTGTGTGACCCGTAGGCGCTCCGCTGCCGCGGTCATGGAGCCCTCCTCGGCAACGGCGAGAGCGTATTCGTACTGTCGCAGATTCATGCGCGTTGACCTTCGAACGACATAGAGGATGTCAATGCAGTATATGAGGATTCACTATTTTTCTCTATGGCCGATCGCTCCTACCGTGGTGCGCAAGCCGTTTCGACCCAAGGAGAAGACATGCGTCTCGCAAAGAAAATAGCCCTCGTCACGGGCGCGAGCACGGGCCTCGGTCTGGCGATCGCCGAAAGATTCGCCGCTGAGGGCGCCCACGTCTACATCACGGGCCGACGGAAGGGCGCACTCGACACGGCGAAGGCATCCATCGAAGGACGAGTCACTGCCGTCGCCGCGGACGCCACTTCGTCGGGTGATCTCGACGGTCTGGTCGAAGCCATCCGCCGAGAGAGCGGACACCTCGACGTGGTTGTCGCAAATGCGGGAAACATTGAGCGGATGAACTTCGGGGACGTGACCGAGGATCACTTCGACCGCACGTTTGACCTCAACGCCCGCGGCACCTTGTTCACCGTGCAGAAGGCGCTGCCGCTGCTGCGAACGGGCGGCTCGATCGTTCTGTTGGGCTCGATCACGGCTTTCAAGGGGGATCCCGGGGCAGGGACATACAGCGCGGCCAAGGCCGCCGTGCGCTCCTACGCCCGCACATGGGCGGCAGAGTTCGCCGACCGCGGCCTTCGAGTCAACGTGCTGAGCCCGGGGCCGATCGACACGCTCATCATCGATGGGCAAGCTGACTACTTCGGGCAGGACCCGGCAGCCCTCCGAACCATGATGAGTACTCTCGTCCCGATGCGTCGCCTCGGGCGCCCCGAGGAGATTGCCAGCGGTGCATTGTTCCTCGCTTCAGACGAGAGCAGCTTCATGACGGGCGCAGAACTCTGCATCGACGGCGGTATGGCTCAGGTATAGCTGCCGGGTCGCCGAGATGAGATGGCTCTGCCGCCCGCCGGGGGGGGCGTCGCCGACGCCCCCCCCGGCGGCCGATCGGCCTCTTGGTTGATTGCACATGGCCCCGGGAGCACTCTGGAGTGCATGAAGGACCGCGTCACGCCGTTCGACGAGGCTCCTCCGCACCTGAACGACACCGGAACACCACTGACCGTGACGGACGCGCTGGGCCGGGTTGTGGCGTGGAGCGCCGATGCGGCCCGGTTGGTCGGCCTCGGCGCCGGGGAGGCCGTCGGCCGCCCGGTGACCGACCTGCTCGGGACCGATCCCCACTGGCTGGCCGGCCGCGCGGACGAGTGGCGCGGCACGCTCGAGGTCCGGCACCGGGAAGGCCGGCGCCGGCAGGTGCCGGCACGGGCGTATCGCCTCCTGGGAGGAGCCGGCACGGGCCCGCTCTGGCTGTTGGTCCAGGAGCCGGGAAAGGAATCTCGGGTGGGGCAGGCGGCCCCGACGGGCGAGGCGCTGGCGGACTGGGTCCTGACCGGCTCTCCGGTCGCCGTGACCGTCTACGACACCGGGATGCGTTGCGTACGGCAGAACGAAGCGATGCGCCGCCTGACGGGCATACCCGACGAGAAGCGGATCGGTCAGGGCCTGTCCGCGGCCGTGGCCGGGGACAATGTCGGGGAGTGGGAAGCGCGGATGCGCCGGGTGCTGGACACGGGGCGGGCGGAGGAGGGTTTCCTCCTCCGCGGGAGAACCCTGCGCGACCCTGACCACGACCGGCGTTTCACCGTGTCCGCCTCCCCGCTGCGCGACCGGGCCGACCATGTGGTCGGTGTCTGCGCCACGATGATCGACTCGACCGAGCAGTACCGAGCCCGGGAGCGGCTGGCCCTGCTGAACGAGGCCAGCACTCGCGTCGGCAGCACGCTCGATGTCACGCAGACCGGACAGGAGCTGACCGACCTGGTGGTTCCCCGACTCGCCGACTTCGTCTGCGTCGACCTGGTGGAAGCGCTGCTCACCGGCGACGAGCCGCCGCCGGGCCCGGTCCATGGGGTGATCCTGCGCCGGGTGGCGCACCGGTCCGTCCGGGAGGGCACGCCGGAGGCCGTGGTCAGGGTGGGGGACGTTGACTGGTACACGCCGAATTCGGCACAGGCCCGCTGCCTGGCCACGGGGCGGTCCGCGCTGTACCGGACCGCGCGCGAGGCGATCTCCTGGATCGCGGAGGATCCCGCGCGCCTGGCCAAGGTGGAGGAGTACGGGCTCCACTCCTGGATGATCGTGCCCGTGAGCGCCCGGGGCACGACGCTGGGGGTGGCGATGTTTCTCCGGTCTCGGCGCTGCGAGCCCTTCGAGGCCGAGGACCTGTCCCTCGCCGAGGATCTGGTCGCGCGGGCCGCCGTCTGCCTGGACAATGCCCGGCGCTTCACCCGCGAGCGCATGGCGGCCCTGACACTACAGCGCAGCCTCCTGCCCCAGCGGCTGCCGGATCAATCCGCGGTGCATGCGGCTTTCCGCTATCTGCCGGGCGCCCCTGAACTCGGCGTGGGCGGCGACTGGTGCGATGTGATTCCGTTGTCCGGCGCGCGGGTGGCGCTCGTCGTCGGTGACGTCGTGGGCCACGGTCTCCAGGCATCCGCGACCATGGGCCGGCTGCGGACCGCCGTGCGGACGCTCGCAGACGTCGACCTGGCTCCGGCCGAATTGCTGACCCGGCTTGACGACCTCGTCATCCGGCTGGCCACTGAGTCCGAGACGGGCACGGAGGGGGTGGCGCCGGGAGACACCGGCGCCACCTGTCTCTATGCCGTTTACGACCCGGTGGCCGGCCACTGCTGCCTCGCCCGCGCGGGGCACCCGCCCCCCGCGGTGGTGTGGCCGGACGGGACGGCGGACCTGCTGGAACTGCCCGCCTGCCCTCCGCTGGGCGTGGGCGGCCTGCCGTTCGAGTCGATCGATGTGGAGCTGCCGGCGGGCAGCCTCCTCGCGCTCTACACCGACGGCCTCATCGAGTCCCGGCAGCGCGACGCGGCCACGGGAGTCGATCAGCTGCTGCGTGAGCTGACCGGCGAGAGCGCCTCGCCCGAGGCCCTGTGCGACCGGGTCTCCAGGGCGCTGTTCCCCGACCACCCCGCCGACGACGCCGCGCTGCTGCTGGCCCGGGTCCAGCGCCTCGACGCGGACCAGGTCGCCGCCTGGGATGTGCCCGCCGAGCCCGAGGCGGTGTCGGGTGCTCGTGCGCAGGCCGTCCGTCAGATGCGTGAGTGGGGCTCCGAAGCGGCCGGCTTCGTCACCGAGCTGGTGGTCAGCGAGCTGGTCACGAACGCCGTTCGCCACGGTGGCGCGCCCATTGAGCTGCGGCTCATTCGCGACCGCTCACTGATCTGCGAAGTATCCGACGGCAGCAGCACCGCGCCGCATCTGCGCAGAGCCCGCGTGTTCGACGAGGGTGGCCGTGGCCTGATGCTCGTGGCACAGCTCACCCAGCGCTGGGGCACGAGGCAGACACCGGGCGGCAAGCTCATCTGGTGCGAGCAGCCGCTCCCCTGACCTCGGGAACGGGCCTCGACAGATCCATCCGACGAGCCATCGAGCAGCGCTCGGTAGGCCAGGCTGACTCGGGCATCGGCCCACATTCCGCGCACCGGCCTGATGCGGTAGAAGACCTGCATTCCCTGGTCCGGCGGCTTGATGTTGTTGAACAGGGAGGTGTCCGCCGCCCAGGGGAACTGCTTCAGGCTGATCTGCGAGGCATGCTGGATCTCGTCGATGTCAGTGACGACGGTGGCGATTCCCTGCACCTGTGGAGACCGGGTCGTGAACCGACCGTAGAAGCCGTCGGGCGGCAGGTAGGCGATGTCGTAGCTGACATGGGGATTGTGATGGATGTGCACGTGCTTGCGCGTGTTCTAAAGGTGTGCATGTACACGATCAGCCCGTCGCCGGCGAGGTGCATCCTCGCCGAGGACGGAAACCCGTCGGCGTCGATCGTGGCCAGGCTTGAGAGCTCCTCGGCACGCAGCAGCTCAACGATCTCGGTCTCGAGCTCCGCCACCGTCGGTTCAGCTTTGGACATGGTCACTCCTCGTGCTGAGGTGCAGTTGGTTGCTGGCGGCTGCCTGGCAGGACTCGGCGGTCTCGTCGCAGCGGATCGCAATGCCGTGCTACTGCTTGGCCGGTTGAAGCACCGTTCATCCGGATCGCCGCCATCCAGGTGATGACCGGGACGCGGACGAACTGCCGCTCGGCAGCGAACGGTTCAGGGCGACGCGTCGCCCACCCCTGATCCGCCATGCAGGATCTTTTGAAGGGTGAAGCTAGTTGACACAGACGTTGGACACGGCGGCGCGGTGGAGCACTAGTTGGAAGCAACGCGTTCCGGCAGGGTAGTAGGCGAGCAAGGCCGGGAAGTCCGGGGCGGAGAGGGCGTCCCGCAGGGCACCCGCGGTCTCCCAGACAGCCAGGTCGACCAGAACGTTGCTGCTCCCGAGGCCCCGGTAGAGCTGGGCCTGGATGAACCCGCTATGGCCCTTCATATACGCACCGATCTCCTGGTACGCGTGGATGGCCTGGTCGACCGCGCCCTCCGGAACGACGAAGGTGTCCTGAAGCGTGAAGGCACCATTGGTGGCCCGGAGCTGCTCGGCGAGCGGAACGTCAGGACACAGGTCGATGTACTCGATCGCGGATGCGCCGGCAGTGGCCGGCTTCCTCGTTGCCAAGGCAGGCTCCCGGTCCCACGGTGCCCCCAGGCAGACACCGGGCACCTCCACCGGCCGTACCAGATGCGGGTACGCCGCCGATCCATCCGGGTAGGTCGTGAGCAGGGCCTGGAACTCGGGACTCATGAAGGCGTTCTGCAAGTCCTTCGCCGACTCCCAGTTGGCGACGTTGGTGACGACGCGGCCCGCCGGTCCGCGGTACAGCTGCTGGGAGATGTTCCCTCCTTTCGTCTTCATGACCTCCGAGTCCAGGCGCCATGCCTCGATGACGTCTTCCTCCAGGCCGGGGGGCGTGACGAGAGTGTTCACAATCGTGACGGGCTCGTCTCCGGAATAGTTCAACTGGGCCATGAACGGTGCCCGGGCGTCGAGGTCGTTCAGTGTGATCATCAGCGGTCTTCCTCATGGTGTGGCTATCGAAACGGGTCGACCGGCGAACCGTTATGTGTGATGTGCGCGGTTGCGCGCCGCGGTCACGCTCTTCTCCCGGGCGGCCGCCGGGCCGCGGAATGCTCACCGCGCCGCCCCGACATCCTGTGGGACCCCGTGCTCGAGGACCGCGATCTCGGTCCCGTCCGGCGCCAGGTCGCGCAGCAGACCGCAATGCATCTTCTGGTGGACCGGGGCGAGGCCGGCTTGGTGGATCGGCACGGCGAGACGTGGCGCCACCGTCCGCAGGTAGTCGATCGCCTCGCCATCTTCATCCACGGCCCACCGATGGGGAGCAGCAAGACGTCGACCGCTCCGGCCGGGTTGTCCAGGGCGTCACCGGGGTGCAGCAGACCGCCGTCAATGATGTATCCATTGTTCGGCACGGTCGGGAGCGCGGCGTGGATACACGCGTGGTCACCGCCGACGACCTCGACCTTGACACCTCGAAGGACGAACGTGCTCTCGGGACCCGACGACGCGCATCCGACCTGGTGCGATGTCCCAGAGCCTGGCGAGGGCTGTCTGCGTGTGAGCGTTGAGCACGAGCTCGGCCGAAGGGTTGTCGGCCAGTAGCCTGCCGAGGCGCTCGCCGTCCACGTGGTCCGCATGCGCGTGCGTGATGAAGACCGCGTCGATGTCGGCCTCATGCTCGAAGTCCCGCGAATAGCCACCGGGGTCGCACAGGAAGCGAATGATCTCGTCACCGACCGAGAGCTCCACCAGTACGCACGCGTGCCCGTAGTGCGTCAGCTTCATCGTGAGATTCCTTGCCAGCGGTCCACTACGGGTGGACGATCGTCATCCACATGGGCTTCGTGCGCTGCTGCATATCCTGGATCGCCGTGACGGTCTCGGCGAGCGGGAAGTGGTGCGTGATCAGGCCGTCGACGTTGACGGCACCGATCTTGAGGAGCTTCAACACGTCCACCACGTCATTGCGCGTGTTGCCTTTGGTGCCGACGAATCGCCAGCAGTTGCCCATGATCGCGACCGGGGGGATCGGCACCGGGACGGTATTGCCGCCCATGTGCGCCAAAACGCCGCCTGTGGCCAGGGACGCCATGGCGTGAGCGGTGATCGGGCCGACCGGCACATAGTCGAGGACAGCGTCGACGCCCCGCGGAGCCAGACGCCGGATCGCGCCGGTGAGGCCGCTGTTGGCCTCCCAACCCTCGGGCAGATTCTCGGTCGCGATGGAGTCGACGGGGATGCCGTCGGCCTCCGCCAGCTTCTCGACGTCCTTGAGACGCTCGTCGCTGCGGCCCACCAAGATCAGCCGACCGATGCCGAACTGCCTGGCGAACTTGACGCTCGCGGTGCCCATGGTGCCGGTCGCCGCGGTGATGACCACGGTCGCAGCCGTTGGCAAGTGGCACTCCTTCAGAATGCGAACGGCGTTCCCCAGGTCGTGGACCTTCGCGCCAACGTCGAAGCTGACATTGTTGGGCAACCTGTCGAGCAGCCAGAACGGGACGCGAACGTACTCGGCCAACCCTCCGTCGTGGTAGCGCTCGTACAGCGGCAACCGACCGTTGCTGAACGCCGCGTGGCCGATCACCGCGTACTGGGCACACATGTTCTCGCGGTCGGATCGGCAGTAGACACAGCGGCCACAGCTGAGCTGGGGGTGGACTCGGACGCGCTCGCCTCCGGTGAAGCCCGGTACGTCGGGTCCGACCTCCGAAACCACGCCTGACATCTCGTGCCCGAGGATCGTTGGCAGCTGCTTGAAGGCCCCCATCTTGAGCAGCGACATCATCCCGGGAGCAAGTCCGGCGGACTCGACCTTGACGATCACTTCACCGGAGGACGGCTCGGGGACCGGCACCTCCTCGACGACAGGGGCACTCGCGGCGTCGTGGGCCCGCGCTGCCAGCATTGTGGTCATGCCTGGCTCCTTTCGACGGCTGCGGCCAGCCGCTCAGGTGAGTAGGGATCCGCAGTGCGCGTGGTATCGATGACCTGCGGAAGTTCGAGGTGGGACAAGAGCGAGACATGGGTCGACCGCTCGTGCGGGATGCTGGCGTGGGCCAGACCCAGCGGAATCCGCACGAAGTCGCCCGGGCACAGCTCGACGATGCCCCGCTGGGTCGCGAGGGTGCGGGTTCCGGAGACCTGGTACTGGATCTCGTCGGCGTCGAGCGTCCGCCGGTAACGCCGACTCCCGTCACCGGCTGTCGTGTTGACGTATCCGAGTCGAATCGTCGGTGTGGCGTAGATCCACGTAGTGCCGGCACTGCCACCGATCGAGTGCACCCGCATCCGCTCGGGTTCGGCGTGCACGCGCTCGAGGAGCAACGTCTCGTCCGCGGGGAACACCGCGATGTCGTTGCCGACCGCCCCCATGCACTGGGTGACGGCCTCGTTGATCTCACCCGGCTCCCAGCCGGGGAACGGTGGCATCACCGGTTGCGACGTCCGAATCGGCTCGACCAGCTCGTCGACCGGCGCGGGCAGGTAGAAGAGGAGGTGGCTCTCCTTGCGGCCGTAGTTGTCGTGGCCGACCCCGCGCGGGATCCGGGAGAACTCGCCCGGCCGGTGCTCGATGACCCCGAGCTCGGTCATCAGCGTCCGTTCACCGTCGATCTGGTACGAGATCTCATCGACATCGCAGTTGCGGTGATAGAACGGCTGACGCCCGTTCATGACCTGCCACTCGACCCGGAGCTGGTCGTTCTCATATACCCCGCGCGGGGGCGCGAACCGCTGCTCGACGTACGTCTGCGGGAAGTGAACGACGGGCAGATGCTCGTGATCATTCCACAGCTTGATCGGCAGCTTGCTCGGGTAGGGAGACGCGAGTAGCAGATGCTCGTCACGATCGATACTGCGCAGCGTCCGATCGGATCTGATGATCACGACGTCTTCAACGACCCTCATGGAGAACTCCTGGTCTCGGAATATGGGTGGTGCCCCGGCGGCATCCCCGTAGTGCCGGACGATGCTCCGATGTGGCAGATCCGCCATGCGCTGGCGAGTGCGCGTGTCGCGCCTCCGGGCCCCACGACGTCTGCCGCCAGGGTGCGGCGGTGTGCGGCGAGAGCCACGGAACATTATTATCAACTTGGTTGATGCATGTCTACGTACTTGATGCTTGCCGTAGCGGCAGGCACCCGATAGCTCGCAGTTGCCGTTCGGTCAGATTGTCGGCATGATTGTTGACAATCTGACCGGCTGGTCTCACGCTAGGTGGCCAGCCCCCGTCGCAGATCGCACGGCGTGCGCTGCTGACCGCTGACATGGTCAGCCCTGAATCACCATCGAGCGGTCCGAGCCGCCTGGCCGAGGATGTTGACCGCGAAGCGCCTGGCGGTCTGGATCTGAGCGAGGAGCGACGAGCCTCGGTCCAGGGCGAGGCTGATCAGCGGCGGATCCAGCGACAGGGAGGCGAACGAGCTTACCGTCGTTCCGAACGGGACACCGTCGGCGGCGGAGGTGACGATCGTGACCGGAGTACACACACCGGACATGACGTCGCGGAACTGCTGCCGGTCGATCACGGCCACTTCCCATCCACACAACCACTATGTCAACTTAGTTGAGAGTGCGGGTGGCGATGGTCACATGTCAAAGGTTTCACTCGTATTGCTTGTGTGGAATTCCGGGCTGGGAGAATCCGGGCACGACCGAGGCGAGAGCATGGCTGAGCACGAGGGGTTCGACGCCCCGGCGCTGCGACTTCAGGGCTGACGCAGCCCAACCGGACCTGACGTAAGGCCGGCTCCACGTCTGACCGAGTGGTGGGGCCGGGCCATGCCCGACAGCGCCCCGCAGCGCGACCGCATCCACGCAGCCGTCGAGGCAGGGCCCTGCACGGACCGGTCACCGCCGTGCTCACGGTGGTGACCGGTGCGGCTGGCCACCGAGGGCCTGATCGAGCTGCGCCGCAGAGACTGCGGCTGCTCGCACGGCACGAACGGCCCATGGGAGCCGCGGCCGCCCGATCTGAGCAGTCGCAGACCCACGATCACTGATCAAGCCCATACGCGGGCCATCGCAAAGCCCCCGCCCGGTCAACCACCGTGCCGCAATGAAGCCGCCCTTCAGACCTCCCCGCAGGTGGGCAGCTCGGCGAAGGACTGAACGGCCCGCTCCCGCACCCCCGACGGTGAGCCTGAAACATCGACACCAGGATCGACGACGTCACATACTGGCCCTCGTCGAAATCTGACAACGGGGCCTTCTGCTTCCGGGCCTTCCAGGACAGCGACTTCTGCCGCAATCACGATGAGGAATCGCAGTGAACGCACCTACGTCGCCGACCGTTTGGGCGACCGGCGAGACCGTCGACGGCCGGTACCGGGTGATCGGCGAGCTTGGCCGGGGCGGGATGGGCGTCGTGCACCGGGTACGGCATCTCGCCTGGGGCATCGACATGGCGGTGAAGAGTTCGCGGCCCGAGCTGTTCCGGAGCCCCGGCGATCAGGAGCTGTTCGTCAGGGAGGCCGAGGCGTGGGTGTCCCTCGGGCTCCATCCGAACGTCTGCGCCTGCCATTACGTGCGGATGATCGGCGGGGTCCCCCGCGTGTTCGCCGAGTACGTCGACGGCGGCAGCCTGGCCGAGTGGATCGGCGACGGGCGGCTCCACGCCGGAGACCCGCGGCAGGCCCTCGCCCGTGTTCTCGACACGGCAGTCCAAGCGGCCCGTGGGCTCGAGCACGCCCATGGCAGAGACCTGGTGCACCAGGACGTGAAGCCGGCCAACATTCTGCTCGACGGCACGGGCGCCGCGAAGATCACCGACTTCGGTCTCGCCCGGTCCAAGGCCACCACGGCCCCGGCTGATCTCCAAGTGACGCCGGGCGCCAGCGTGTTGGTGCCGGTCGGCGGCATGACGGTCGGCTACGCGTCCCCGGAGCAGCTCGCGGGCGAGCCCGTCGGGCGGCGCAGCGATGTCTACAGTTTCGCGGTCTCGGTCCTGGAGATGTTCACCGGCGGTGTGCATTGGGCGGCTGGTTCGGTCGCGGGTCTCGCACTGGAGGAATACCTGGCCGACCCCTCGAATCCGGTCGCGGCGCCGCCGGAAGTCGCCCACCTGCTCCGGCGCTGCCTGCGGCAGCGCCCGGCCCACCGGCCGGCCTCGATGGCGGACATCGCGGATGTACTGACCGGGATCTACGAGCAGGCGACCGGCTCGGCGTATCCGCGTCCCCCGTCGCAGGCCGCCGATCTGCGCGCCGACGAGCTCAACAACCGTGGCCTGTCGCTCCTCGACCTCGACCGGGCCGCCGACGCCGAGCATGCCTTCGACCAGGCGCTCGCGGTCGACCCGCACCACGCCGGGGCCGTGTACAACGGTGGCCTGTTCCGGTGGCGTACGGGGGCGATCACCGATGGGGAACTCGTCGCCCGGTTGGAGGCGATCCCACGTGGGTCCGGCGCGTCCCCCTGGCAGGTGCGGCTGTCTCTGGCCCGGGTCCACCTCGAACGCGGCGACCTCGCGGCGGCACACGAGCTGCTCGACGCCCTCGCGCGCGAACGTCCCGACGACACCGACGTACGGGCGGCGCTGCGGGTGGCGGCCTCCGGAACCGTGGCCGATGCCCGCCACACCGGCACCCGCCTGTTTCGCGAGCCGTTCGCGGTGCCCTTCGCGCCGGTGGAACTGCTCGCCCGGCACGAGGTGATGGGCTACCTGCCGATCCGGTTCACTCCCGACGGACGCCTCGCGCTGAGTGGCCACTGGGACGGCGTGCTCCGGCTGTGGTCCACGGCGACCTGCGCACAACGGTTGTCAGTCAGGGGCCACCGCACGCAGGTGCTCGGCGTCGACCTCACCCCTGACGGCTCGTACGCGCTGTCCACGAGCCGCGACGGCACGGTGCAGTTCTGGGATCTCAGGGCGGGCAGGTGTACCCGTGTCATCCGCTCCGCCGCACGTGCCACGGGGTGCCCGGTCAGGTTGAGTGCCGACGGGCGCATCGGTGTGTGGCAGGGCGTGGACGGGCACGTCCAGGTCTGGGAACCGCGGACCGGGACCCGCCTGTGGTCGCTCGGGGCAGCACTCAAGGACGGCGCCCTGGACGGCTCGCAGTACGAGGTGAGCGCCGACGGGCGCCATGTGCTCACCGCCGAGGAGGACGGGGCGCGGCTGTGGAGCGTGGCCGATGGCCGGTGCCGGGTGCTGGCCGCCGGCTCGGCGACGCATGCGCTGTGCTTCAGCCCCGACGGGCGGAGGGTCGCGGTGGCCGGCGAGGACCGGCTGATCCGGTGGTGGGATGTGGGGGACGGCCGGCGGGTCCGTACGGTGCGTACGTTGACGGGGCTGACCGCCGCGGCCGGTCACCTGGCCTTCAGCGACAGTGGACGGCTGCTGCTGTCCGGAACGACCGGCGACCACACCGTTCAGCTCTGGGAGCTGAGCAGCGGCCGGTGTCTGCGGACCCTCACCGCCCACGCGTACGGAATGCACCACGTCGGATTCGAGGACAGCGACGACCGGTTCGGCTGCTCCGTCGGCGGACATCCCGAACTGCCCCTGCACCGCTGGCGGTTGCCCACTACCGGATACACCGCCGAGCCGCACCTGATCAAGCCGCGCGAGTACGCGGAGGTCAGCCGGCTCGGCGGCCTGGCCGAGGAACTGCTCGCCGACGCACGCCAGGCGATGTCGAACGGCCGACACCGGTCAGCCTTCGGCCTGTTGACCCGCGCACGGGAGATACCGGGATACGAGCGCGCACCCCAGGTCCTGGCCGCCTGGCACGAACTGGGCCGCTCGGCGCGCCACGTACGACTGCGCTCCGCCTGGTCGCGGCCACTGGACGCCGGCCACCTGTCCTTCGGCGCCATCACGGCGATCGGTGTCGCCGCGGATGTCCGGCTCGCCGTCAGCGGACAGAGCGACGGCACCGTACGGATGTGGGATCTGGACAGCGGCGCGTGCACGCACGTCCTCGACGATCACCCGGGCAGGGTGGGCGGGGTGGCGTTGAGCGACGACGGCCGACACGTCCTGTGCGAGGGCACCAAGCCACTCGCGATCATTAGGCGGCGACTGGCAGACGGCGAGTGCCGTCGGCTGACTCCGGACTGGGACATGAGGAGGACCATCAGGTTCACCGGCGACGGGAGGTACGCCTGGTTCGGCAGCGGCGACGGTGTCCTGCGCCGATGGGACCTGGACGACGACCGCTGCATCGCGACGATCACCCGGAACGGCCCGGTCAACGTGATCTCCACGTCCGCGGACGGGCGGCTCGCGGCGGTCGGCGACAGCAACGGCGTGGTCCGGCTACGGGATCTCGAGACCGGAGCCTGCCTGCGGACCTGGACCGGCCCCCGGGAACCGATCCTGTCGGCGTGCCTGAGCGCCGACGGCCGCCTGGCCATGTCCACACACCAGGTCATGTCCTCGGGCGCCGAGGACGAACCGATCCGGCTGTGGGACGCCGGTTCCGGGCGGTCCGTACGCGAGTTCGCGGGGCACGAGGGCTGGGTCTCCGCCGTACGGTTCACACCCGACGCCCGGTTCGCCTTCTCGGCCGGCCACGACAGATCCGTACGGATGTGGGAGGTCGCCACCGGCCGATGCCTGCACGTGCTCGAAGGGCACCAACAACGCATCCGGCACCTCGAACTCACCCCCGACCTGCGCAACTTGGTCTCGGCGGGAGACGACGGCATCCGGCTCTGGGACCTCGACTGGGAGCTGGCGGCCGACTGAGCGGAGCGGGATGCGTACGGTCCGACGCAGCAGACGACACGCTCACGTTCACCGTCTCGTCCCCCGAAGCCCTCCCTCTCCCCCCACACAAAGGAGACGATCCTCTGTGACGCCCTCGGCCACCATCACGCTCACCCTCGTCGAGGGCCGGGTGAAGCCCGGCGCGTACGTCTTCGAGGCGGTCACACCCGTTGACCGTGGCGCAGATTCACGACGTCGCCCATGACATCGTTCGCCGAGTATCGGTCGGCCTTCCATCGCCGACGGCGGGCCTCCGCTGAACAGCGCCTCGGAGGCAAGAGGCCGGAGCCGGTGTGGTGCGGTCCGACGTCCGGGCAGGAAGGCAGTGGCTGCTGCCTCAGCCGTTGACATCGTCGCCTGCTACACGGCGAAGGTCCCCATCTCTTGCACCCGCGAGACCCCACCGAGTACCCGAGCTGGGTGAGGCGGCGTTACATGTCCGCCGCGCCCGCACTACCAGGCGAAGCGGGCCCTCATCTCAACTCCTCTATCCCCACGTCCTCAAGATGATCCCGCGGTGCCCGAGCCCGCCGCCGTCCGCTGCTCCAGTACACGGGACACGGAGTTTCGGAGATTATCATCGGCCTTTACGGCCCACTCATGGAACTGCGCCACCACTTCGGGTCCCGCGCCCTGGGGGGAGCCGGCGTCGAGGGGTGGCATGGGGTCGTATTCCATGGCCAGCTGTGCAAATTTCGCGGTCTTTTCTCCGAGGGCGTGCGCAGTGACCGTGAGGCCGAAGTCGATGCCCGCAGTCACGCCGCCGCCGGAGAACCTGTTCCGGTCGATGCATACTCGCTCCGTCGACACCTCCACGCCCAGCCGTGCCAGATGGTCACGAGTGGACCAGTGCGTTGCCGCGCGATAGCCGTCGAGTAGCCCGGCCGCGGCGAGGACGAGTGATCCGGTGCAGACCGAGGTGATGTACGAGGCCGTCGCACCGCGGTCGGCCAGAAACGCGATGGCCGCGCTGTCCAGCATCACCTTGTCCACGGATCCTCCGGGCACGAACAGGATGTCCAGCCGGGCGGGGCAGTCGTCGAATGTGACGGTCGGCGTGATGGTCACTCCGGTGTCGGAGACCACCGGTTCAAGTGTGCTGGATATCAGGTGGACCTTCATGCCCGCACCCGCGAAGGCCGTGTGCGGACCGATGAAATCCAGTGTGGTGTGGTCGTTGAAAAGAAGCATACCGACTTCCAACGTCCGTTCGGCTCCAGCGTTATTCTCTTCGCTCATGCCGACCACGCTAGTTGTCGAAATAGCCGTGATCGAGTGGCAGTTCTGACAGGATGCGCTATTTTTCTGCCATGCAGTCCTCTTCGCTTACCATCGGCGCGCCCCACACCATTGCTCTCCTGGTTCTGGAGGGTGTGGTGGCCTTCGATCTGGGAGTCCCACTGCTGGTGTTCGGCGCCATGCCCGATGACTACCGCATCGTCCTCTGCGCACCCGAGCCGGGACCCGTGTCCAGTTCCGATGGCTTCTCACTGGGCGTCAGCCATGGGCTCGACACTCTGGCACAGGCCGACACCCTCATCGTCCCAGGCTATGACATAGACAAGCCCGTCACGGCCGCAGCGCTGGAGGCGTTGCGCAAGGCCCATGTCGACGGGGCGCGCATCGTGTCCATTTGCAGTGGTGTCTTCGCTCTTGCCGAGGCCGGCCTGCTCGACGAGCTGACCGCCACTACACACTGGCGGGCGGTGGACCGCCTTGCCCGACACCATCCCGCGATACTCATCGATCCGGATGTTCTCTACGTCGACCACGGCCGGATTCTCACCTCCGCCGGCGCCTCCGCGGGGATCGACCTGTGCCTGCACATCATCCGCCGTGACCACGGCGCGGCCGCCGCCAACGCCGCGGCTCGACTCGCGGTCGCGGCGCCACACCGTACCGGTGGTCAGAGGCAGTACATCAAACGGTCCATACCTCACACGTCCGGGCAGTCACTCGCCCGAACCCGGGAGTGGGCGTTAGCTCACCTCGGCGAACCGCTGCCGGTCCGCCGACTGGCGAAACATGCGGCCTTGTCGGAGCGTACCTTCGCCCGACGATTCGTGGAAGAAGTCGGCGTATCTCCAGCACAATGGCTGCTGACCGCTCGCATCGACCTCGCCAAACAGCATCTCGAATCCGGCGACCACAGCATCGACGAGGTCGCCCGGCGCGTCGGCCTTGGCACCGCCGCCAACCTCCGCGCCCGCTTCCACAAAGCCACCGGCACCAGCCCAACCGCCTATCGCCAGACCTTCACCCGCCACTGAGACAGGACCGCCACAGTCCGGCATGACGGTGGGGTCGCCAGCCTGGATATCAGGGTCGACATAGCAAGGGTGCGCCATGCCTGCCGCAAACGACGAGGGTACCTCCGCACACAAGCCGGCTATCACCGGTTCGACGCCTTGGCAGCCGATGGGCTGACGTTGGATGTGAGTCGTCAGGAGGTGCGAGCATCGTGGTTCTCGCGGTTTGCGAGGACCTCGGCCATGTGTGTCGGTGCCCAGTTTCTGAGCCCGCGCGTCATGTGGTGGAGCGAGATGCCGAGATCAGTCAGCTCGTAGGAGACGGTGACAGGGACGGTTGGCGTCACGGTACGGGTGAGCAGACCATCGTGCTCCAGCGACCGTAGTGTCTGGATCAGCATCTTCTGGCTGTGCGCTTGCCGAGAATGTCATCCGCCCTGGTCAGAGGGGATACACCGAGCTCCACGGTCGTCGGCCACGGTCACTCGTGCAGACGCTCTCGCGTAGCCGGTGGTCCACGCGTGATGATCATCGATCGTGCTGCTGCGACTGGCCTACCTCGGTGTGACGAATGCGTTCGCGGTGCTGCGTCTGCTGCCGATGAGCGACCGGGACAAGGATGCGGAGATCCTGGCTCTCCGTCATCGGATCACGGTCCTGGAACGTCCTGCGCTCCCCAGCCGACGCCCTCCTGGCCTGTGACTTCTTTGAGACGGTCACCCTGTCCGGCGCGCGGATGTACGTACTCGTGGTGATCGAGCACAGCAGCCGCCGCATCCGGCTCCTGGGCGCCACCGCACACCCGACCACATCCTGGGTGACACAGACGGCGAAGAACCTGGTCATGGATCTCGAGGACGTAGGCTGCCGGGCCCGGTTCATGATCAGGGACAGGGATGGGAAGTTCCCCGGACTGTTCGATGATGTCCGCAATGACGCGGGGATCAGGGCATCGCGAACGCCCGACCGCTACACCACTGCCGACACCAATCGACGATCCGGACAAGCTAAGCCACCTCGACATACGACGCCACGACCGCCTTGGTGGCATCCTCCATGCATACAGACATGCCGCGTGACCTGCACGGACGAGGTATTCGGCAAGCGCAGGGCCACTGACGAACCCGGCCGTGCCGGCCACCCACACCTCCGTCGGCGAGACCGCCAGCACACTGCCCACGGCCGACCGCGGGAACCCGTCCACGATCGTCTGCTGCCACGCCTGCCGGTCCCAGTGCGACACGGCCGCACACAAGTCGGTGGCGCCTGCGGCCCAGACGTCGTCGGCCGCCAGGGCGTGCAGCCCGTACCCGGATCCCGGCGGCACCGGCACGTCCCGCCAGCCGCGTGTAGCCGCAGCCGTACAGCGTGCTCGCGGTGTGCTCCAGCCGGCGGCCGTCGACCTCGATGGAGGTGATGCGGGCGGAGTGGAGCCGCCGGCAGGCGAGCACGCTCGCCGAGCAGGAGCGCCGGTGCGAGGAGCATGCCGCGCTGGTCACTGAGCTGGCGGGGGCGCCCAACTCGATCGCGAGGTCGATGTTGGGGTGATCCCGGTTCGTGCAGCGGGTGTGGGACTCGGACGGTGGTGAGCTGCTGCGGCTGCCGGAGTGTGAAGGCCGGCGCGGCGGATTGCCCAAGGCGGAGGGGGCCATTCATGTGGTCCGCAGGCCGAGGTGGCGGAGGGTCGAGATGGCGGCGTTGTGGCCGCACATGCCGTGCACGCCCGCGCCCGGTGGTGTCGCCGCCGAGCACAGATAGACGCCCGGGATTCCGGTGGCGTACGGGTCGGGGGCGAGGCGTGGGCGTTAAAGCCATCTGAAGCAGCGAGTTGGCGCCGGTGAGGATGTCGCCGCCGACGTAGTTGGGGTTGTACGCCTCCAGGTGGGCTGGGGCACGGACGGTCAGGGCCAGCACGCGGTCGCGCAGGCCGGGGGCGTACCCCTCGATGCGGTCGAGGACGGCGGCGGTCGCGTCGCCGCGATAGCCGTGGGGAACGTGCGCGTAAGCCCAGACCGGGTGGATGTCGCCCACCGAGCGCGCGGGGTCGGCGAGGTACTGCTGGGAGACGAGGACAAAGGGTCGACGGGGCAAATGGCCGCGGGCCACGGCCTGTTCGGCGTCGGCGACCTGGTCCGCGCTGCCGCCGACGTGGACGGTGCCCGCCGTGCGGCACGCGTCGGCCCGCCAGGGCACACCGCCTTCGACGGCCAAGTCGATCTTGTATGCGGCGGGGCCGTGCCGGTAGCGGGTGTACGCGCGTCGGACTCGGTCGGGCAGCCGCGGGCCGCACACGGCCGCCGCCGCGCGCGGGGCCAGATCGAGGAGGACGGCGCGGGCAGGCGGCAGGTCGCGCAGGGAGCGGACGGGGCAGCCCGTTTCGATGATGCCGCCGAGTTCCGTCAGCCGGGCGGCGAGGGCGTCGGTGACGGCACGGGAGCCCCCACGGGCCACGGGCCAGCCGTACCGGTGCGCAGCCGCCGTGAGCATGAGCTCGATCGCGGAACTGCCCGCGCTGGTGAGGGGACGCAGCGCGTGAGCGGCGGTCCCGGCGAACAGGGCGCGTGCCGCTTCGCCATGCCAGCGGCGGGCTGTCGACCGGGCGGAGGACGCCGCCCGCAGACCGAATCCGGCGGCCAGGACCGGATGGCGAGGCAGCCGTGTCACGGGCCGCATCCGGTCGTCGACCAGTGCGTCGTAGTGCGTGGCCAGCGGTGCGAACAGGCGCCGCCAGGCGGGTCCGTCCCCGCCCAGCCCCCGTGCGGTGACGGCCAGGTCGCGGTGGAGCACCGCGGCGTGGCCGCCGTCGAGGGGGTGGGCGAGGTCGGTCTCGGCGTACGCCCAGTGAAGTCCGTGGCGTTCGAGTCCTAAGGTGCGCAGATAGGGGGAGGCGACGGCCATGGGATGCACGGCGGCGCAGTGGTCGTGGAGCAGCCCGGGCACGGTCAGTTCGCCGCTGCGTGTGCCGCCGCCGATGGTATCGGCGGCTTCCAGGACGGTGATGCCGAGACCGGCCTGGCCGAGGGTGACGGCGGCGGCCAGACCGTTGGGGCCCGCTCCTACGACGTAGGCGTCTGTCGTCACTTCAGGGTGCCCCCGGTGCGCTGGAACCAGCCCAGGTAGCCGCGGGTCGGAGAGCCGAGACCGGTGGCGTCGTCGTAGCCGGGGCGGGCGTGGAGTCCGAAGTCGTGGCCGAGGGTGTAGAGCAGGTAACGCTGCTCGCCGGTGGAGGTGTCGGTGTCGGGGCCCTCGTCGCGTACGACGGTGAGCGGACCGGCCCCGGCGTTCGCGGGCTGATCGGTGATGTCGTGGAAGAGGCGGCCGCGGTCGAGGGCGTACAGGAGCGGGTTGGCGAAGCCGAGCCGGTGTCCTGAGGCCTGCTGCGCGTCGGCCTGGATCGCCGCGAAAGCGGGGGCAGCGGCCGATGTGCCGCCGAACCCGGCGAGGTGGAAGGTCCCGGCGTCGGTGAGTCCGATGAGGACGGGCAGCGCCCCGTCGCCTTCGAGTGCCACGTCGGGTGTTCTGCGCTGTCCGGTGCTCCCGGTGACGCGGCCCCGCTGGTACCAGGGCTGTGGGAAGTCGCTCGCGCCGCCTCCGCCGCCGAAGGTGAAGACGCCGGGGACGGGCCCCCAGGCCGAGTCGTGGTCGGTGAGGATGGACAGTTCGTCGCCCATGCTGCTCTCCCAGGCATAGTCGCCGTGGCGGTCGAGGGCGAGGGTGGTGCCCCCCACCGAGGCGACCCACGGGGAACCGCTGGGGAAGTCGGCTTGGACCTGGGTGGTCTTGAGGTCGCAGTTGACTCCGGTTTCCGCCGCCGCGGGTGAGGAGTCGCCGCAGTCACCGGCAGCGAAGTAGACGCCGATCCCTTCAGCGGCGGCCTGCTCGAACAGCAGGTTCCACGCGTCGATGAGGGCGGGCGTGAGGTGTCCGGGGTCCGAATGGACGATCTTCGCCCACGAGTTGGAAATGACATCGGCCCGGCGGCCGTCGATGACGTACGACTCGGCGTCCATCAGATCGTCGTCGAGGCACGAGTCGGCACCGACGTAGAGGATGTTCGCCTCGGGGGCAAGGCCGTGGGCGAGGTCGATGTCGAGCGCCTGTTCGCCGGCCCAAGTGGCCGGCGCCGCGCACGCGTCGCTGACGTGCCAGTCGGCGGGGGTCACGTGTTGGCGGTACTGGTGTGGTCCGAAGGCGTGGTCGTCTGTGGCCCGCGCGTAGCGGTCGGCGTCGGCGGGCATGTCCGGCGATCCATAGGCGTCCACGATGGCGACGGTGGAGCCGTGTCCGGTCGCACCGTGGGTGGTCCCGGCACCATAGGCGTGGCGGAGCTGGGTGGGCGTGTAAGGGCAGGGCGCGTACGTGGAGGTCTTGCCGTAGGCCTTGGGGAAGCCGGTGGCAGGCCGCTGCCCGAAATGGCCGGAGCAGGTCGCGCCGTCGCGGGAGGTAGCGAGACCGGGCGTGGGGGTCGACAGGGGGCGGGCCGCGCCGGGGGTGGAGAGGCCGGACACACCGAGCACGGTGGCGGCGAGCGGGGCAGGCACACTGAGGTCGCTGGAGGGGGCGTCGCTCGTGCCGTGGCCGGTCCGGTAGCGGTGCAGGCTGGTGCCGAAGGCCTGTTGGACGGCACGGGCGGTGCCGGTGATCTTCATGTAGTGGGGGGTGCGTTCGGTGATGGTGAACCTGGAGTGCTTCAACCAGGTGTTGAGGTGCACGAGTTGGCTGGCCGTCGGGGAGAAGCGCCGCTGGTAGGCGGCCGGGGTGAGGTAGTGCCGGTAGTGCGGGCTGCGTGGATCGCTGATGTCGCGCAGCAGGTTCGCAAGCCCTTGAGGATTTCGGGAGTTGAGGTAGAGGCGGGCACTGACGTGCCGGTCGGCGGGGAGGGAGCCCGCGTCGGCGGCCCGGGTTGCGTACGCGGGCCGGGACCCGGCAAGGGGATGGCGCACATGAGCCGAATGGACGGTGGTGAGTGGCGCCATGCCGAGGAGCCCGGAACAGGCAGCTGCGGCGACGTAGGGGCGCAGGGTGCGTGCGGGACGTATTCGGGTAAGGAATGACAAGGCGGTGGTGGCCCTTCGAGGGTGGGGTGCCGATCGGCGCGCAGGGCAAGGTGAACGCGGAACAGGCCGAAGACAGGACGGAGCAAAGCCGAGGTAGGGCAGGGCACGTTCGGAGCTACGTGCGGATGGTCCGGCCCCGGCACAGCGGCCCGGTGATCCCCGTGAACTCCAAGTCGAGCCCGAGGCCGTCGCGTTCGGCATGGATGTGCAGATGGGGCTCGGTGCTGTTGCCCGAGTTGCCCACCTCGCCGAGCACCTGCCCGGCGTACACGGCCTCCCCCCACGCCACCGTCACGGTGCCGCGGCGCAGGTGCGCGAGCTTGACGATCTCGGCGCCCGTGTCGATGAACACGTGGTTGCCGTAGGGGGGTTGGTATCGGATGGCGCCGGGTTCCTGGTCGTCGATGTGCCCGACGGCGGAGATCACCGTGCCGTCGCAGGGTGCGTGGAGGGTCTGCCCGTACACGAGATGACGCTCATTGCCTCGGCGCACCTCCGCGCCGCGAACTCGCGCACCGCCCGGGCCGACCCGGATCACGTCCAGCGCGCCGCGCTGCTCGCGGAAGGGGGTGTGATGGTTCAGGCCGCGCCCGCCGCCTTGCGCGACGTACCAACTCCCACCCCTCAGAGGGAAGGTGAGGGGCCGCGACACAGCGATTCCCCAGCGATGGCGCCGCGCCCGGACCAGGAGCCATCCGATGACGGCGATCAGGACGACGCCGATGACCGGTTCGGCCGCTCCGCCGCCGGACCTGGGCAGCCCCGGCAGCCGGTACGCGGAGGCGAGGGCCACGAGCGCACCGGCCTCCACCGCCCGGCGTATCCACCACGGCAGCCGGGCCGGAGTGCGCCAGCCCTCCAGGACCAGGTACCCGGCCGCGACGATGAGCAGGCGGCCGCACCAGGCGATGCGGGAGGGGGCCTGCCAGCACGCGTCGATGCGCGCGGCGAGGAGCAGCACCCACACGGTCCATACGAGGCCGACGCGCACCGTGTGGGGGACGCGCAGCCGCGGGGCGCGATAGGCGCCCGGCGCGATCAGGAGCCCGTCGAGCACCTGACCGTCGCTGGTGGTGGCGAAGGCGAGGGCGCGTCCCTTGGTGCCTTCGATGACCAGCCCGTCGGGGCCGTCCCGTACGCCGGTGATCTCGCCGACGCGGGCAAGGGTACCGTCCATGATCTGGTCGAGCCGCTCGCGCCCCACGGCGGCGACCACGCGCGGCGCGAGGGACTCCCGGTGTTCGCGTTCGGCGTTGAGGAACCGGTGCAGGATGCCGGCCACCGGCCGCACCGTTCGGCCAGGGTCCATCGGCTGTGTCGCCTCCTCACGTTCCTCACGCATCGGCCGCACCGTCTCGCCCTGCCGTCATCGCCCCGGGTATCACGGCGTGCCTCGGCAGCAGCGGCCCTGTCCGCTTCATGATGCGGGTCTTGAACGACCTGAGACGGCGCGCGATCGACCGGTAGTCGTCGTCGCGCAGACAGGCGCAGTCCGCGCCGATCATCAGCAGCCCGAAGCACACGAGACCCATGCCCGCCATGATGCCCACGTGCATGCCCTCAAGGGCCAGGGTGTTGGCCTTTCGGATCCAGGGGCGGGCAGACAGGATCGCGAAGGGAAGCGCGAGTTCGACGAAGACCGTGAAATAGCTGATGGCGGTGGAGAGCATGGCGTTGCTCATCAGATGCGTGTACGTCGCCGACATCTGAAAGCCCGTGATGCGGCTGATGTAGTACATCGCCACGCCGTCCTGCCACACCTTGCCGGTGATCTTCCAGTAGCCGGCGGCGAAGTACAGCACGGCCGTCTGGAAGACGATCAGGAAGGCGGCCAGATTGTGCAGCACGGTGGCGGTCGTCGGCCGCTCCAGCTCCCGCATCCGGTCCCTGCGGTCCTTCGCGCCGGGCGCGAAGTAGGCGTTGGTGACGGTGAAGACCATGAAGAGGATCAGGATCTGGGCAAGGTTGTCGCCGCCTTCAAGCACGTCCTGGTTCCTGTTGTGCAGCGACCACATCATCACGGCCTGCGCCAGGGTGAGCAGACGCCCGCCGAAGATCATGAATGCCGCGGACACCACGATCACCGCGTGAAAGACGATCTCGAACCAGACCGTGGAATGCCCCCACAGGAAGAGGGAGAAGCCCCAGCGCGGCAGCGCGGATTTCGCTGTGGAGATCGAGTTGTAGGAGTCGGGCCCCCACAGGAAACGCCGCTTCGAGTAGTCGGACAGGCAGTACAGGATGGTGGCGAACCCGATGACGACGCGCAGCAGCGCCGTCCCGATCAACCGGTGCTTGCGGGTGGCGAAGCGGAGCACCGCGGCGTCAAGGCGCTCCGTGGAGGCCCGCAGGCCCTTGCCGAGCAATGCGGTAGTGCCGCTCATTGCGCAACTCCCGGAACGTAGTCCATCCATGACGTCGCCAGAATTCCCTGCGCACGCTCTTTCGGCCTGGGCACTTCGTAACGCTCCGAGAACGGAATGATGGCGCGGTTCTTGAAGGTCGCCTGCACGGCGATGATCTGTGCATCGGGATACAGCGTCTTCGCCTGAACAGAGAAGAATCTCCGCATCTCCTCGAAGTCCGCCGAGAATTGCTTGTCGAGGAGTCTACGGGCGGCGTCACGCCTGGCCGCCGGAAGTTTCTTGAATTTGTTCGCGACACCCGCGTACCGATTTGCCGCCGCATCGAAGGCAAGAAGTACGCCGGGCAGCTTCGTCGGGTTCACCGGGAAATCGTGCGGCGACCTGTCGATGGCCTGCTCGATTTCGACGGGGCTCGATTCGACGACCCGCCCCGAGTCGGACAGCTTCATCCGGGCGCGCAGATATATGAGGTCGTTGTTGGTGCCGGGAGTAGGGCCGAAGAGCTGCCAGTCCTGCCAGAAGTACGGCTCCATGAAGGCCGTGGCAGGTCTCTTGATGCGGTCCTTGGCCGGGGAGGCGGGGGCGTTGTACACCAGGCAGCACAGGCAGTAGACGGCCACAGCCGCGAGCGCGATCAGCGCGCTGATCCGTACGTTCAGAGGGAGCGCCCCGCCCCCGACCGGGGGCGCGTCCTCTGGTTCGCGCGAGCGCGCGAGAACTCTCATCGCTGTCCACATCCAGGTCGATCGAAGTCAAAGGGTGGATTCGCGTGAGACTGCGTGCCGGGGCGGAGCGCCCCGCCCCGGCGCCTGGGGGTCGATCGTCATCGGTGTCGCACGACAACGCAGGTCACTTCGCACCACTGGTCAGGTGGTGGCTCACGTCGCTCGGCACCGATGGTCAGTCAATGCCGTACGCCACGTCCGTCCGCTGGTCAGGCGGCACTGTGGCGTTTCCCCCTGCGCCAGACGTCATCCGGCGCCACAGGTCACGCGGCGTCGGTGGTCGGCCGACGCCATGGGATCTCTCGACGCCACGTGACACGCGACGTCATGGAATCGCACGCGCCGATGGGTCACTTGGCGTCGTAGGCGGTGTCGCCGGGGATCACGCCGTGCAGCGCCTTACCGCTGAGGGCGGGGCCGCCACTGGAGGACGACGAGGAATCGCTCGACGAGGAGGACTTCAGCTTGGTCGTGACCTTCACGGTGTACTCGGCGGTCTTGACGACCGTCGCCGCGGCCACACTGTTGGCAATCGCGTGCCAGAACTGAGGCTGCACGCCCTGGCCTATGACCTGGGCGGTGGCGACCGAGTGCTGGGCCGCGGCCCTGTGGTGCGGCAGCGAGGCGGCCGAGGCGCTGGAGGCGGTGATACCCGCCGTGCCGCCTGCGGCGAGGGCCGCGATCGCGGCACCGGCGACGGCACGTTTGCCGTTCATGATGGATTCCCCTTCGCTTACGAAATGCCGCCGGAGGCAGGCAGCGTAAACCAGCATCCCCCGATGGCAGTTCACGGATTTCGTACGTCGGATTCACAGACGAGTGCGCACTCGACTCCACGGCCGATGTCGGCCTCGCGAAAGCCTCGATCAACCGGGAGCGCGCTCATGCTATCCACAGCCTCGTGCGTCACTCAACGAAATCCGCAGCCGCGAACTGGAACTCGCCACTCCATGCCCAGATGAAGCTCAAATCAAAAGAGTTTCTTTACCGACCGCACGCCGCTTTCCGACGAAAATTTCCCAGGAATGCCAGCTAGGCGCACTGCCTGCCGCCACTCGCCCGAGCGGCCGGACATTACTTTCCCTGTGCAATCTTTGCCATGTGATGGGTTTTCGACCCCGTACACCACACGCTCGCCCCCAACTTCTCGTTGATTCGGCCGAGTTGGTCTCACTTGGCGTGCGGCCGCAGCGGGACAGGGAACGTGTCTTGATCGCCGCGGCCCGTGGAGACCCTGAAGCAATGTTTATTGTCGTACAGTGGTTGACCTGGGGCTTTGCGATCGCCCGCGTAGGGCCTGATCACTGATCATGGGGTTTGCGACTGCTCTACCTGATCTTCTGCCGACTGCTGGGCTAAGAACTCACAACAGAATGCGGCTCCCGAGGGAGGCGTTCGCATCGCAGAGGTCCAGGGGCTGGACCTCATTCACCAGCCGAGATTCCTGGACCACCCCAACGGGGCGGTGGGCCTGTCCCGGGTCACGCTCGTGGTCGCCGACGAGGAAACCGACCGCTACGTCGAGCGATACCGGAAAGTGCTCGGCATCCCCGCGCGCCAGATTGGGCCGCGCCATGTGTTCGCTCTGCGGATCGGCGGCCTGGAGATCGTGCCGTTGTCAGCTCTGGACGAGGTTCTTCCCGGCGAGAAGGCCCCGACCTTGCCGTACGTCGCGGCTCAGACCGTCGCGGTCAACGACCTCGGCAGGGCCAAGTCGGTCATCGAGGGCAACGGGTTCGCCACCCGACCACTGCCCGACGGCTTCTTCGTGTCAGCAGACGACACCCGCGGCGCCAACCTCGTCTTCGAAGCGCGAGCATGACCGAGCGCGCCGGAACACGCCTTTCGCGGCCACCCGCTGCGGTCCGGTGCCCGGCCTCCGCCACGGCCGGATCGCGGCGTTCCGTGGGCTTCCCTACAGGACATCGCTCACCGGACCGGCACGGGCATCGCGAAGTCCTCCGCCCGGATCCACCGGATCTCGCTGACGACGTGGGGATGGATGTTCGCCGGCGAGCGAGCACCGACCGGACCGGACCACCGCAGCACGAAGTCGCCTCCCGCCCCCATCACGGTCACCGACGATCCGGCGCTGCCGGAACCGCTGACCGAACCCGCGGCTGCCCACGCGGACGAGACGGACACCAACACCACCACCCGGGAGCTGCCCATCGCGCGCAAGACAATTGGCTGGTGGCAGCGCCAGGGCTGGATCGCATGCGATCCGACGATCGACATCGAGCGGCGGCCGGCGCCGCCGGACCGCACCAAGGCCCTCTCCAAGAACCAGATGACCGTCCTGTGGCGGCTGGACGTCTCCTGCGGGAGAAGACGTTCTGGAAGATGCCCTACGAGTCGGCGGCCCGCGCCGATGAGGTCCTGGGCCGATCGACCGCCGCGAACGACGCCGAGATCCTTGCCCTTCGTCGTGAGGTCGCTGTGGGTCGCCGGCAGGTCGAGCGGCCGCGGTTTTCGTGGGCTGATCGTGCCGTGCTCTCCGGGCTTTCGCGGCACCTTCCCTCCGCCTTACATCGCCATCGGCTGGTCACCCCGGGCACGCTGCTGACCTGGCGCCGGCGTCTGGTGCGCTGGAAGTGGCGCCAGACGGCGGCCGGACCTGGCCGGCCATCATTGCCGGAAGAGACGGTCGCGCTCATTCAGCGTTTGGCGAGAGAGAACCCGGCCTGGGGTACGTCAGGATCCAAGGTCAGCTGCGACGGCTTGGCCATCGGGTCGCCGCCGCCACGATCCGGCGCGTCCTGCGCCGCTCCGGTCTACCGCCCGCACCGCAGCGCGCCTCCCCACAGACCTGGCGCTCCTTCCTGCGCTCCCAGGCCCACACGCTGCTCGCCTGCGACTTCATGCACGCGGAGACCGTCTTCCTCAAACGTCTCTACGTCTTCTTCGCCATGGAGATCGCCACCCGGCGCGTTCACGTCCTGGGCGTCACCGCCCGCCCGACCGGCGCATGGGTCACCCAACTCGCCCGCAACCTGCTCATGGACCTCGGAGACAGGGCTGGGTGCTTCCGGTTCCTCATCCGTGACCGGGACAGCAAGTTCACCGCCGCATTCGACGCCGTCTTCGCCGGCAACGGCACAGCCGCCATCCCAACTCCGCCGCAATGCCCACGGTCCAACGCGTTCGCCGAACGATGGATACGCACAGCCCGTACCGCGTGCACCGACCGACTCCTCATCACCGGCGAACGACACCCGCGCACCGTCCTCACCACGTACGCCAAGCATGACAACGCGGGGAGGGCCCACCACAGCCTCGGCCTACGAGCACCTGACGACGACCCGAACGTCATCCCCCTACCCGCTGCCACGGTCAGGCGCCACCGGGTACTTGGCGGCCTGCTCAGCGAGTTCTGGCGGGCCACGATGCCCGGCGTCGGCCGCTACAGCCTCACCGCCAGCACCCCAGCCGCAGGCGCCCTGCGCCCACTGCGCGACCCGGACGGGCCCGAGCTGGACGAGGACGACGACGGGAGCGGGCCAAACCAGGGCCTTTCGTTTGGACCAGGTGGCGCCGGCGCCTTGTGGGCGGGACCGAGCGGGGTGTGGTGCGTGCATCCGCAAGGCGGAGGAGGGCGTCAACGCGCTGGGGACACCCCCGGCCGAAGGCTGGGGGACGTCGGCAACCGACGACAACGCCGCACATGTGCGTGCCACACCCCGCGACCTGCCGCATGATCCAAGCGACAGACCCTAGTAGGAGCCGGTCACCGCAGGGTAGTCCGTGTATCCCTCCGCGCCACCCGCGAAGTACGTGTCGCGGCTGCCCGCGGCGAGAGGGTGGCCGTGGGTGAATCGATCGACGAGGTCTGGATTGGCGATGAAGGGAGCGCCGAAGGAAACCGCGTCGGCCAGCTGCCGCTCGAGGAGCTCGTTGCCGCTCGCTTGCGTGAAGCCGAGGTTGGCGATGACGGCGCCGCGGTAGTGGGCGCGGTAACGGGTGAATGCGGTGAGGGTGTCGGTTCCCGTGTCGGGTTCCGGGCCGAGGAGGTGGAGGTAGGCCAGGCTGCTGTCGCTGAGGCGCTTGAGGAGCTGGTCGTACTCGTCCAGCGTCTCGGCATCCGCAGTGAAGGCAGGCCCGTGATTCCAGTAGGGGGAGAGTTTGATTCCGATGCGGTCGCTGCCCCACACGCTGCTGACGGCGTCCACGATGTCGAGGAGGAACTGGGCCCGCTTTTCACTGCTGCCGCCGTAGGCGTCGGTGCGCTGGTTGAGCCGTGGGTTGAGGAACTGGGCCACGAGATGGGACACCTGCGCATGGATCTCCAGGCCGTCGAATCCGGCGCGCAGGGCGTTGGCGGCTGCCTGCCGGTAGGCGCCGATCGTGGTGGCGATCTCCGCGGGGCTCAGGGCACGTGGGGTGAGGGAGTCCTTCGGGCCGTCGGGGGTGAAGGACATCTCGTGGGGATTGATCGCCGAAGGGCCTGCGGGAAGTCTGCCGCCGTGGTGATCCGGGTGGGAGGCGGCGCCGGCGTGGCCGAGTTGCGAGACGATCCTGCCTCCCGCGGAGTGCACGGCTTCGGTGACCTTGGTCCAGCCGGCGGTCTGGGCGTCGGTGTAGATGCCGGGGACGTTGATGAAGCCGATCGCGTCCGTGCTGACCCAGGTCCCTTCGCTGATGACCAGGCCGGCGCCGGCGCGCTGCGTGTAGTAGGTGGCGTGCAGGGCGGTGGGGGCCAGTTCCTCGTTGCCGGCCCGAGCGCGCGTCATGGGAGCCATGACGACGCGGTTGGGCAGCTTGAGCGCGCCCAGTTGAACGGGCTGCAGGAGGGGCTGGGTGCTGGGTGCTGAGGTCTGGTCGGACATGAGGATCTCCTTCGTGGCGGAAGTCGCTCCTCGTGGGCATGAGGAGCACGAGCGGGTTGGTGGGATCAGTCCTGCTTGAGGACGTGGAGGGCGGACAGGGGACCGCCGAGCTGGATGAGGCGTCCTCCCTCGCGCAGCGTTCCGAGGTCGACGGGAGCGAAGCCGAACTCGGAGGTCAGGTCTCTCACGGTGTGCTTGGCGTCGGCGTCGTCGCCGGCGAGGAACAGCACCTGCCGCCCCGCCTCGTGGCGGGGATCGGGTGCGATGAACTGCGCGTGGAGGGAGTTGAAAGCCTTGACCACGCGCGCGCCGGGAAGCAGGGAGGACCCGTATGCGCTCCCGGTGAGATCGCCCAGATCGGCGATCTCCGGGTTCGGGGAAAGGGAGGCGAACTGGTTGGTGGCGTCGATGACGACGGTCTGGCCCCGGCTGTTGCTGAGCACGACCTCGTGGCCGTGACGGATCGTGTGCCGGGCGATGGCCTGGGCTATCGCTCCGGCTCCGGGCATTCCGATTTTCATCGCCCGGCCCCGTGTCCGGAGCCGGCCTTCCGCGGTGTGGTGAGCAGGACGGTTCCGCTCTTGCCAGGGCGGCGGGCGTGCTCGACGGCCGCCTTGAAGTCGGCTAGGTCGTAGCTGGCCGCGACTTCAAGCAGGTCCGGCGTGCTCTGCGCCAGGTCCTGGGCGAAGGCGACATCCTGGGCCCGCTCCATCGGGGTGCGGCTCATCCAGCGCAGTATCGACACTCCCCGCACCGTCAGCGCCCGCGCCACGAGAGGCAGCGCCTCCAACGGTGTCGTGCCGGAACCCAGATGCCCGTAGGAGATCAGGGTGCCGCCGTCGGCGAGCAGTTCGGCGAGGTCCTGGGTCATGGCACCGCCGACACAGTCGAGGACCACCTGGACGCCCCGCTCGCCGGCATGCAGGCGGACTTGTGCCCGCCAGTCGTCGTCGCATGTCGCGATCACGGGCTGGGAGGGGTACAGCGTCCGCATCTTCTCGGCGCCAGAGGTGCTGCGCACGAGGTTGATCAACTGCAGGTCGTGCCGGGCCGCGGCCGCGCTGACCAGCCTGCCGACGGACGAGCCGGCGGCGGTCTGGAGGACGGGACCCGCCTGCCCGCGCAGTGCCTTCTCCACCGCGCGGTACAGCATGCGCAGCGTCAGCGGGTTGACCAGCATCAGGGCTGCGGTCTCGTCGCTGACCCCGTCCGGCACCGGCACCGCCAGATCGGCTGGGACCACGACGAAGTCGCTCCACGTTCCCGGCGCCGGGAAAACCGCCACCCGCTGCCCCAGGCGCGGTGCGCGGACGCTTGCTCCGACGCTCTCGACGACGCCCATCCCCTCCACTCCGGGAGTCCGGGCCTGCGACTGCTGTTCCGGCTGCCCCGGCAGACCCTCCACACCGATCAGGTCCCCCGGATGGATGGGCCGGACCAGCATGCGGACCAGAACCTCTCCGCTGCCGGGAGTCGGCCGGTGGCGTTCCTCCCTCAGCGTCAGTACCTGTGCGGCTTCCCCTTGCCGCGTGTACTCCACGGTGCGCATAGGCGCCTCCACTCCCCCTTTGATGCCGATCATCATTAAACAGAATGATGAGGGGTAACATTGAAAACGTCAAATACTGCCGAGGCAGGAGGGTGGCCATGCCGCGGATCACCAAGGAAGACAAGGCCAGGAACCGGCAGTCCAAAGACGATCTGGCCGCCGAGGCCTGCGGCGCCTCGTTCAAAGCCTCTTTGAGCTTCCTGGACCAGGCCCTTCAGGAAGGCGCCGATCTCACCGGACCACCGCTGAAGCGAGTGGTGGACAACTACCTTTCAGTCGCCCACCGGGACGCCCCGGACGGCGGCTGCCCCTCGGCCTCCCTGGTCATCGACGCCGGACGGCACAGCGACACGGTCCAGAGTGCCTACGCGACCGGCGTGGAGGGGTACCTCACCAGCTTCGCCGAGGAGTTCGCCCGCGAGCACGAAGGCGAGATCACCTCACAGGAGGCGCGGGAGCGTGCAGTGCTGCTGCTCAGCCGACTCGTAGGGGCGATGGCCCTCGCCCGCGCTGTGAGCCGCGTCCAGCCCGAACTGTCCGACGAGATTCTGCGGACCTGCCGCGCCCACCCTCTCGGCTGACCGGCTTCGCACCCGCCGGCCCTGCGTCGTCCCGTCCGGCGGCGACCGCACGGTCACGGCATTGGCACCACCCGAGTTGACGGCGGGCGGATGGATCAAGCTGCGCCACCCTGTCGGAAAACGATGGGCCGGGTTGGGGACGTACGGTGCGCCAAGACGTGACCGGCCCGACTCGCCGTGGGCGACGACGATGACGCTCGTCTGGCCGGCCTGGAGCGCCGCCACCGCATGCCTGACGTGGAGCATGTAGGAGCAGCCGCCGACGTTGGTGCCGTCCAGCCAACGCGGGCGTACGCCCAGCATGAAGGCGACATCGGAGGGCGGCAGCACCGCCGCGACGCCGTCCGCGTCGGCGACCGAGAGCCCCGCGTCGGCGAGCGCCAGGACGGCGGATTCAGCGGCGCGCCGATCGTGAGCCCGGCCGGCTCGGGCGGTGCGCCGGGCAGATTCGTGAGGAGGCGTGGCCCTTCCGGGAGCGCCGCGATCGCCACGACGTACGGCGCCTCCCCCTCGAAGCCGGGCGAGGCACGGTGGACGACGACGTACGACGCCAGCGTGGCCCGGTCGCTCGCTCTCTTCCAGGACACCGGGCCGCCGGTGAAGGGCGACCTGGCGCGATGCGGGAAGAACGCTCGTCCCGTGTGCACGCACGTGGGCAGCCACAGCTCACCGAGCCGTGCCTTGTCCCAGTAGGTCTGCGTCTCGGGCGTAGGCGCCGGACGGAAGGAACTTGTCACCCACGAGTTTCCTCAACCAGCGCGCAGTGGGCGGACGAAAGAGCGGATGTCCGCGGTGATCAGCTGCGGTTCCTCGGCCGCCGCGAAGTGACCACCGCTGGGGAACATGGTCCACTGGCGCAGGTCGCTGTGTGCGGCGACGAGCGATCGGGGCCGGTACAACAGGTCCCGGGGGAGAACGGCCACCGCTGTCGGCACGCTGATCTCGGGCTTCACGTCATTGGCCAGCCCCATGGGCAGGTGGAGTTCGGAGGCCCGGCAGAACAGCTCGGACCCGACGAAACTGTTCGTGAACCAGTACAGCGAGAAGTGCGTCAGCAGCGTGTCCTTGTCGAAGCGGGTCTCCACGTCTCCGTGGCAGTCGCTCCACGCCCGGCGGCGCATGAGCATCCACGCCGCCTGCCCCACGGGGCTGTCGTGCATCGCCCAGGCCAGGGTCTGCGGGTCGAAGGCATGGATCAACGTATGGTAGAAAGCCCCCGGACCCCTGTCCTGACCTGCGATGACTGCCAGTTCCTCCGGAGTGAGCCCGGCCGGGTCACCGGCGTCGTGGGGCACTCCGGGCAGGATGGGGAAGCTCATGTGGACACCGATGAGCGAGTCGGGATGTGCGTGGCCGAGTCGTGCGGTCACAAAGGCACCCGCGTCGCCGCCGTGGGCGACGAACCGCTCGTAGCCCAGCCCCCGCATCAGCTCGACCCATAGGGCGGCGGTCTCGACGTAGCCGACACCGGTGCGGGTCAGGGGCCCGGAGAAGCCGAAGCCCGGCAGTGAGGGAACAACGACGTCGAAGGCGTCCTCAGGATCGCCGCCGTGCGCGGCCGGGTTGGCCAGCGCCATGATGACATCCCTGAAGTCCCAGAACGTCCAGGGCCACCCGTGACTGAGGACGATGGGAACGGGGTCGGGCCCTTTCCCTCGTACATGGATGAAGTGGATCGGCACGCCGTCGATCTCGGTGCGGAACTGCGGGAACTCGTTGATGCGCGCTTCCTGTGCACGCCAGTCGAAACCGTCCTGCCAGTAGGCCACCAGCTCGCGCAGATAGGTGCCGTTGACGCCGGAGGACCAGTCCTCGTTGTCGAGTTCGGGCGCCCAGCTCGTGGCGGCCAGGCGCGCGCGAAGCGCGTCCACCTCACGTTGGGGTACATCGATCTTGAAGGGCTCAATCTGTGCCATCGTTCCTCGGTTTCATCGGAAACTTCTCCTCCAGGCGGGCACTCACGTGAGCGCCCGCAGCACGGCCGGCGGATCGAATCCCGGGTGGATCGGCAACGTGCCGTCTCTCAGCAGCGTCGGCAGGAACATCGTGCCGCCCGCGTGGCTGAGCGGCGCGCAGGGCAGGACGCGCGGCGGTCGCGGCCAGTCCCCCTCGGCCAGCATGATGCTCCACAGCGCCGCGCTGGTGCCACGCCGCGTCGCCACGCTCTTCGGGCTGCCCGTCGTTCCGCCGGAGTACGAGATCCTCTCGGCACCGTCGGGGTCCAGCATCGGTGGCCGCAGAGGCTCCGGCCGCATCGAGGCGGCCAGATCGCGGAGGTCCCCCGCGAGCTCCGTGCGCCCGAGCGCGACGAGCCTCAGGCCCGGCACTTCCCCGGCGAGCTCGGCCGCGCGCGCGTCGTAGTGCCCGCCTTCGAAGATGAGTAGTTCGACCCCGGCATCACGCACGGTGTGCAGGTGGTCGGGCTGCGACCCCATCGGGTGCAGGGGGATGTAGACGGCCCCTACGACCTGGGCGGCATGGGTCGCGTGCAGCACCTCCGGCAGGTTGCGGGAGAGCAGCGCCACCCGAGTCCCCTCGACCACGCCGAGGCTCGTCAGCGCCTGCACGTACTGGGATGTCGCGTCGCATACCTCGCCGACGGTCGCTGTCCGACCGTCCGGGAGGTGCGGCAGTGGGCGGCCCGGGTCCTGGTTGAGCGCGTTCACCAGTAGGTCGATCGTGTTGAGGGGACGACGAACGGGGTCTTGCGAGTACATGCCGGACCGGGCTCCTCTGCGTTCGGGTGCTGGACGGCACGCGACCTTGGCATTGCCTAGGACGATGGCACGCGACGGGGCGTGCGACATCGGGCAACTGTCCGAGGTCTGCTCCGTGATGTAGGACAACCGGCGCGGTGGGGCGATCAGACTCGCTCGTCCTGCTGCCTCCAGAGGCGGTACAGGCACACGGTGACGAAGAACTGAGCGCGCCGGTTCGGCTCGGCGAGCGAGTAGCCGAGCTCGGCCTCGGCCTTCTGCACCCAGTAGGCCACGGAATTGTGGTGCAGGTAGACCTGCGCCGCGGCCTTGCGCAAGGAGCCCGTGATCGCGTAAGCCTCCAGGACGAGCAGGATCTGCTCGCCGTACTGCTCGAACAGTCCGGCGAGGACCCCCACCTCCGGCACGGCGTCGATCTCGTCGTGGCTGAGACGGCAGAGGGCCGCAAGCCCGGTGAGCCGCGCGCCGTCGATCAGTACGCCGTGAATGGGCTGGTACGGGCCGCGGTCGTGCGGCGAGGGCCGGGTGAACAGGTACGCGTCATGGGCGTTGACGTACGCTTCCCGGGTGCGTGCCGCCGGCACGATCCTGCTGTACGCGGCCCGGACGTCGACGGGGACTCCCGGAACGGTGACGCCGTCCGCGCCGTCCGCCATGAGGAGGAGCACCGCTTTCCCCTGGTGATCCGTGCGGGCAACGATCTTCTGCGTGTCCGCGACCGCCTCCGCGAAGTGCTCGACGCCGGCGCCGGGGCCGCTGCACAGCAGAACTCGGATCTCCGTGTCGCGGGTGATGCCGAGCCGCGTGAGCGCCGATTCGTGCGCGGCCTCGCTCGATGTGCCGTTGATGAGCACGCTGATCGGCTCGGACTCCGTGTGCGTCAAGGCCGCGCCCCAACGCTCGATGATCGACACGGCGGCGGACAGCCGGTTGAGGAAGTGACGCGCCGTGGGCTCGGGCAGGCCATCGACCCAGACCCGGCCGCCGGAGCCGACCACCGGCACCGAGAACGCGGTCAAGGGGCTGCCCACCGGCGTCAGTGCCCCACACCCCTTGCGGGCGACGCCGCCCCCGTCGTCCCTGACCCTTCCCACAGCGGCCCGCATGAAAAGCGCCGCTCGCTCGATCAGGCGGTCGAGGTCGGCGCCTTCGAAGAGCTGCGTATCGAAGAAGGCGGTGATGGTGGACTCATCCGGCTGTTTCGTCGACGCCGGCCCCTGGGAGTTCACTGCTGCGTCCCTTCGCTCACCACCGCATTGCCGGTTTTCGAGGGCGGGAGTGGGGGAACAGCCTAGCCTCTCTGTTTCGCTTCGGGTGGCTGAGCCGATCTGAGCCGGTCTGAGCGGGTGTGCGGTGGTGGGTTCGGTTGCTCGTCGTCGACGGGTATGGCCGGGGCCCGACGCGCAGGTCGGGTGCTCCAGGGTTCCTCGGGTCGTGGGCGGGCAGGGGTGGTGTCTTGGTTCAGATGGCTCGTCGTTTCACCCTGAACACTCGATGCGGGCGAGCACCTTGTCGGAGATCCGCCGCAGCGTCCGTAGCTCGTCCGGGGCCAGGACGTTGATGAACAGGTCCAGCACCTGGCTGACGTGTCCAGGGGCCGCGTCTGCCAGGTACGCGAAACCGGCTTCGGTCAGGATCGCCTGCGTGTAACGCCCGTTGTGCGGGTCGGGCTCGCGGCACACGAACCCGCGCTTCTCGAGCCGACCGATCATGTGGGACAGGCGGGACAGTTCCGTGTTGGCCAGGACCGCGAGCTCGCTTATCCGCAGGCGGCGCCCGGGCTGCTCGGACAGGTGCGCCAGCACGTGGTACTCGATGAAGCTGAGCTTCGAGTCCTGCTGGAGCTGCGACTCCAGCGCCGCCGGCAGCCTCTGGAGGAGCTTCATGAACCCGCGCCACGCCGCCAGCTGATCACCGCTGAGCCAGCGTGGCTCGGACATCTTGGACTCCCCTGGGGCAGACATGTGCGCAGCATACCCATGTCACCGAGAGCCTGACTTGAACATTCAAGCGAGGTAGGCTAGGTTCACACTTGAACATTCAAGTGTGAGTGTGTCCCGATCGGAAGGGCTATCCATGAGCGACCTGAAGCTCGCCATCATCCTCGGCAGCACCCGCCCCGGCCGTAACGGTGAAGCGGTGGCGAACTGGGTACTGGCCAAGGCCAAGGAGCGGGCGAACGCCGACTACGAGCTGATCGACCTGCTCGACTACCCGCTGCCGCACCTGGACGAGGCCGTGCCGGCGAGCAGGGGCGTGTACGCGGGCGAGAACACGAAGGCCTGGTCCGCCAAGATCAAGGAGTTCGACGGATACGTCTTCGTCACCCCGGAGTACAACCACTCCACCTCCGGGGTGCTGAAGAACGCCATCGACTACCTCTACGCCGAGTGGAACAACAAGGCAGCAGCCTTCGTGTCGTACGGCTCGCTCGGCGGTACGCGGGCGATCGAGCACCTGCGGGCGATCTCGAGCGAGTTGCAACTGGCCCACGTGCGCCAGCAGCTGTCGTTCTCGTTGCTCACCGACTTCGAGAACTTCTCGGTGTTCAAGCCCTCCGCGATACACGACAACGCTGCTTCCGTCCTGTTCGGCCAGCTTGAGTCCTGGGCCGGCGCGCTCAAGTCCGTCCGAAGCTGAGTCTCGATGAAGCTTTACGGGCTCGAAGAGCACTTCGTCACCACCGACGTGCTCGATGCGTGGAAGCGGCGCGACCCCCAGCTCGCCGAGCCGATGATGAAGTGGGCTGTCGCCAGTGACATCACGCCGGCGTTGCTGGACCTGGGCGGCGGACGCATCGCCGCGATGGAGGACGCCGGGATCGACACCGCGGTGCTGTCGCTGACGACGCCGGGGCTGCAGAACCTCGACGCGGCGGAGGCAGTCCCCTTGCAGGCGCCCACGAACGACGCGATCGCTGCCGCCGTGCGCCGCCACCCGGGGCGTTTCCAGGGGTTCGCGGCGCTCGCCACCTCCGCGCCGTCGGCCGCGGCCGAGGAATTGCGGCGTGCGGTCACCGAGCTGGGGCTCAGTGGCGCGCTGGTCAACGCGAACTCCGGTGGCCGGGCTCTGGACGCGCCCGGATTCTGGGACGTCTACGAGGCCGCCGAGGATCTGCGCGCACCGATCTACCTGCATCCCAGTGTTCCGTTCCCGGCCGTCACCGCGGCCTACTACCGCGGTTTCGGTGAGCCGGTGGACAGCATGCTGGCGACCGGGGCGTTCGGTTGGCACTACGACGCCGGGCTGACCGTGCTCCGGATGATCGTCGGCGGCGTGTTCGACCGGTTCCCCAAGCTGCAGGTCATCCTGGGGCACTGGGGCGAGGTGGTGCTGTTCTACCTCGACCGCGTCGCGGCCATGGACAAACTCACCGACCTGCGGCATCCGATCGCGGAGTACTTCCGCTCGAACATTTTCATCACCCCGGGCGGCATCTCCAGCCACAAGTACCTGCGGTGGAGCCTGGAGACGGTGGGAGTCGAGCGGATCATGTATGCCTCGGACTACCCGTTCAACCGGGAGCGTACCGGATCCGCACGGCGTTTCCTGGAAACGGCACCGATTGGCGAGGCCGACCGCGAACGTATCGCCTTCCGTAACTGGGAAAAGCTCGTCGCCGGAATCCGGCGCTGACCGATCGCGCCGAAAGGGGGTTCGCGTGCCGGTTCTGCCTGGCCGGGAGGCCGCTGTATTCGGGTAGTGGTGGGGATGCAGTCGCGTTCCTGCACCCCGCCTCGGGGTCGGCGGACGGTTGGGGGCACCAGGTCGGCGAGGTCGTCTCGGCCGGCTTCCGGGTCGTCGCCTACAACCGCCGCGGCACGCGTCGCCCTCCCCGCGCGGAAGCTGTGGACCGCGTCGACGACCTGGCAGACCTGCACTACCTGCTGGACCACCTCGGTGTGGACCGGCACACCTGGTCGCCGCGGCCGCCAGCGGCCCGATCGCGTTGGAGTGCAGCCTCCTCCACCCGGAGCGCGTCACCTCGCTGGCGCTCAGCGGGACCGTCGGCGGGCTCGCCGACGCCGACTACCTCGAGATGCAAGCCCGGCGTGTCACGCCTGACTCACCTCGCCGCCCTGGCATCTATCGCAACTGTCCGGCCGGATACCGCGCACTTCACCCCGAAGGAGTCGGTGCTGGGAGGCGGTTCGGGCCACCGCACACCAAGAGCGGGAATTCACTTTCGGGAGCGGGACCCGCACACCGAGCACTTCCGCTCGGCCGGCCGACCTCACCATGCCCATCCTGTTGCTCGTCGGTACCGCCGACCTGCTGACACCGCCGGCCCTCATGAGACACCTCGCCCGACATCTGCCCAGCACGGAATTCCGCGTCCTCGACGAGGTCGGTCACGCGGCGCTCTGGGAAGCGCCGCCGGACTGGAACGCCGCCGCACTCGATTTCCTGACGCGTCACCGCGTCCGCCCGAACCGCACTGTCCCCGTCCCGAAAAGGAGCCAACGCACGTGAGCGAGTCCCCAAGCCGACTGCAGGTCGTGTTCACCGATCTGCGCCGCGCCGTCGACGACGTCATCCTCAAACACCAGGTCACCCTCGAGGAGCTGTTTGCCACGATCGGATGGCTGCAGCAGGTCGCCGACGCCGGCGAACTGCCTTCCGCGAGCATCCTGTTCTACAAGACCGTCCTCAAGGGAACCGAGGGCGCGACCTACGCCCATCCGGAGAAGGACGGCGCGAGTCACTGGGAGATGGAGGGCCCCGCCCACCGCCCCGGAGCCCCCGTCCTGCACAGCCCCGCCGTCCTGCCCATGCGCCCCGACGAACCCGGCGAACCCCTCATCGTGTCCGGGACCGTACGCACCACCACAGGCGACCCGCTGGCCGGAGCCGCCCTGGAGATCTGGCAGATCGACGCCAACAACGTCTATTCCGGCATGGACACCAGCGACTTCGAGCCGCTGAATATCCCCAACGACTCCACCGGCATCCCCGCCAACAACCTCCGCGCCAGAATCATCACCGATGCTGACGGCCGCTACGAGTTCCGCACAGTGATGCCCGGCACCGAAACCTTCGGCCTGGCCACGGACAGCCCACTCGCCACACTGACCCGAGCGTTGCAGCTTCAAGGACTGCGCCCGCTGCACATCCACGCGATCGTCTCCGCCGACGGATGCCTACCACTGACCACCCAGATCTACTTCGACGGCGACCCACTGGTCGCCAGCACCATCGAAGGCGCTATCCCCGCCGACGCGGTCAAGACCACTACCCGCCATGACGACCATCACGCTCGCGGATTCGACCAGCCTTACCGCACCCTCACCTACGACTTCGTCTTACGCCCCACGGCCGAAGGCGCCACTGCTACTCCACAGTAGACGGTGCAGAGTCGGCACACGCAGCGGAGCGCGGCAAGCACCTGCGCCGACCATGCCGGCTCGTCGTCTGAAGAAGCGCAACACCTGATCGACATCACGCCACAACAACCGGAGAACAACCATGCGCGCACTGCGCATCTCCGCCGCCTACGGCCGGCCCACCCTTGGCGACGTCCCGATCGCGGAAGTCGGCAAGGACGCCGTCCTGATTCCTGTCAAGGCGGCCGGGCTCAACCCCGTCGACAACATCCTCGCCGCCGGTGCCAAGTCCGGCATGGTTCCGCACGAGTACGTCGACAGCCTCGACGACGCCGCCGACGCCGGCAGCGAGGTCCTGGTCAACGGCACGTCCGGCAGGGTCGGGTCCTCCGTGGTGCAACAACTCCCCGCCGCCACGGCATACGCCACCCGCGCGGTCACCACTCCGGTCGCGACAAAGGGCGCGGAAGGCTCCATGCAGGTCAGCGTCGCCCAGGTCCTCGACTCGACCACGCCGCCGAAGGACTCGCCATCCTCGCCCTGGGGCATCACTCGCGGGTCACCTTCTGAGTTCGAGACAGACGTTCGTCTCCACAAACCACCTAGTAAGGTCAACCATGAATGCTGCTGCCGATCCTGCGGCCGTTTACGACCAGTTCATGAGAGTGCAGGCTCCCGCCAGTCGCGATCAGCGTCGCTGGACGCCGGCCGATGGGCCGATGCCCGCGCTCTACCTCAGCCATGGCTCTCCGGCGCTGTTCGAGGACGCGGTGTGGATGAGCGAGCTGTTCGGCTGGTCCCAGGCGCTGCCCAAGCCGACGGCGATCCTGATCGTCAGCGCGCACTGGGAATCGGTGCCGCTCAGCCTGTCGGCGTCGGGCCCTGACACGCCGTTGGTCTACGACTTCGGGGGCTTCGCCCAGCGGTACTTCCAAATGACCTACGAAACACCGGACGCCAGCGCACTGGCCGCCCGGGTCGCGGCCTCGATGCCGGACAGCGAACCGGTCCACCAACACGCCAGCCGCGGCCTGGACCACGGTGCGTGGGTCCCGTTGAAAACCATGTACCCCTACGGCGACGTTCCGGTCCTGCAGATGTCCTTGCCCACACACGCCCCCGCCCGGCTGATGGACATCGGCGGTCGGCTGCGGGGTCTGCGCGAGGAAGGCGTGCTCGTGGTCGGGTCGGGCTACATGACGCACGGGGTTCCCTTCCTCACCCGGGACCAGTTCGTGCACAACGTCGTGCCGTCCTGGTCCGCCGACTTCGATGCCTGGGCGGCCGACGCCCTCGCCCGTGGTGACCTCGACACCTTGATGAACTACCGCAGCCTCGCCCCCGGAGTGCTCTTCGCGCACCCCACCGTCGAGCACTACACGCCGATGTTCGTCACCCTCGGAGTCGCGACCGACGCCGAAGCGCCCGTCCGGACGACGATCGAGGGCTACCGGTTCGGGCTGTCCAAGCGATCCTTCCAAGTCTCGTGATCGAACCGGCCGCGGGAGACCGACTAGTAGGACTCCGTTAGGTCTGTCTTGATCTTGGTGTGGTTTTGCTGGTCAGGGGTTGGTGGCAGGTGGCGCAGATGCCGGTCCAGCAGGTCCTGGAGGGGGCCGTCGAGAAGCGCACCCACGACTATGTGCGGCACGGCGCCACGAACCTGTTCGCCGCACTGAACGTCACGACTGGTGAAGTGCTGAGCGAGTGCAAGTCGAACCGGAATGGAGCAAGCTTCCTGGCCTTCTTGGAGAAGGCCATCAAGGCGCACGCGGGGACCCAGATCCATGTCGTCCTGGACAACCTCTCCACGTACAAACCGATGCGAAGAAACGAGTCAACAACAACTCGAGTTAACACAATCGGGATGAGAGACACTGAGCCTTTTCCAACCTCAGTCTCAGCTGGCCAGATGGAGGCTGAGGACGGCTTGGACGGGGCTGGTGATCCGGGTCGTTGAGCGGCGGAGTTTGCAGAGGAGTCGCCAGGACTTGAGGGTGGGCACGGCCTGTTCGACCGGAGCCCGGACCTTGGTGTGGGTCCGATTGACGGCCTACTGACCGGCGGAGAGGCTGTCCCATCGACCGGGGCAGGGGAGCCGGACCGTGCCGCCTGCGCCCTGGTAGCTCTTGTCTGCCCAGCGGTTGAGGCCGGCCTCGGTGAGAGCGTCGATGATGCAGTTGGCGCGTCTGTGCCTGTGGCGGACATGACCATCCTTACGATGTTTCTGCGCTTTCTTCGTGGTGTGCGGTCGCCGACCGCTCGTTGAAACACTGGGAGGCGGGTCGAGCGCTCACGGCCGTGAGCGCTCGACCCGCCTCCGGCTCAGCAGCGGCCAGCGCTACACGCCAGCACCATCGGCGGTGGGTGTGGCCAGCAGCTGCAGCTCCCAGGCGAGCGCGATCCCGCTACCGCCACCGTGGTCGAAGAGAACCTGCGCGAGCGCGTCGGTCGTTGACTCGCGAGCCCAGTCGCGCTGCCATTCGCTGATCACGGCCATCCAGGTGATGGGCACCACGCCGGCCTGCTCCATGCGACGCACTGCCATGTCGTGAGTCTCGGCACTGACCCCGCCGCTGGCGTCCGTGACGACGAAGACGTCGTACCCCTCACCCAGCGCCTGGATGGCGGGCATGGCGACGCAGATCTCCGTCCACAGCCCGGCAATGATCAGCTTCTTGCGCCCCGTTCGCTCCACGACGTCGACGACGCGACGGTCTTCCCAGGTGTTGATGAACGTGCGGTTGATCGGCTTCTGGTCCGGGAAGACGTCCTGGAGGCCCTTGATGAGGTAGCCGCCACGTTCTTCTATCACCGTGGTCAGCACCGTGGGGACGTCGAACGCCTTCGCGGCCTTGGCCAGGCCGACGACGTTGTTGACGATCACGGTTGGTTCGTGGCTGTTGAGATTGGAGAACTGGAAGGGCTGGTGGTCGATGAGCACCAGGACGCTTTCCTCGGGGGTAAGCAGTGCGTCGAGTCCGGCCTTTGCGGTACGTGTCACGATGGTTCCTTCTGCGTGATGGGTTGAGCGTTCGATGGTGAGAGTCAGAGCTGTTCGGGTGATGCCATCCGGTAGACGAACCGGCCGAGCCCGGACTGCGCGATTGCGAAGATCGGGCCGGCCAGGCCTTCCTGAGTGATGGCCATGCTCAGGTCACCCAGGCGGACCGCGTCGTACCCGGCGTCGAGACTGAGCTGCCTGACAAGGCGTTGGGCTTCGTCGTCACCGGACACAGGTTGCTCGGCTGTACACGGGCGTCGGCGATCTGCCCGAGGAGAGAGGCGAAGTTGGTGTTGAACGCCTTCGCCGTCGGCCCGCCCGTCACCGACTTGACGTACTCGGCGTTGGAGGAGAACCCGGCCGGAGGCCGGGCACCGCCATAGAGGTTCGTGGCGTCGAGCACCGTCTTGCCCTCAAGCCCGACGACGGATGACAGAGCCACCTCCACGGCGGTTCCCGGGACGGCGAGCAGCACCGCCTCCGAGGCGCCGACGTCGCCGCCTCCACGCCCCAGCCGCGTCACCTGGTGCCCGGCACGTTCCCACAGGTCGGCCGGCCCGCCGCCGATATTGCCTCGTCCGATCACGGTGATGTTCATGCTTCTCTCCTTGCCGGGCTGATGTGCCACGGAGGCCGGTCACGTCAACCGAGACCGGATCCGACCAGGCTCGGCCAGCCTCGACGGGGCAGGTGGGAACGTCTCCCGTGGCGTGAAACGACGCTACGGCGGCCTTCCGGCGGGCGTCCAAGACTTGTCCGGACGCCGGGCAATAGGATTCGTCTATGGATGTCAGCCCCCGCGTCCTCCGCTACTTCATGGCCGTAGCCGAGGAACTCCACTTCGGCCGCGCAGCCACGCGTCTCTACATCTCCCAGCCGTCCCTGAGTCATCAGATCCGCAAGCTTGAGGAGACCCTCGAAACCCCGCTCTTTGTGCGTTCGAGCCGTCGGGTGCAGCTCACCGCGGCGGGCCGGACGCTGGTTCACGAGGCACCGATAGCGCTCGCTGCGCTGGAGCAAGCCGTGCAGCTCACCCGGCGGGCCGGGGCAGGGATCGCGACGACGATTCGGTTGGGCTATACGCCGGTCACGAGCTTCGACACGCTCACGGTGCTTCTGGATGCTCTCCAGGAAGACCACCCCGACTTCACGGTCGACCCTCGAGAGTTCTTCAGCGCCGAGATTCCCGAACGGCTCTGTGCCGGCGACCTGGACATCGGTCTCGCCCTCTCACCGCAGCCGCTCGACGGGGTAGGTGGCGAGATTCTCCGTGAAGAACCCGTTTCCGCGCTCCTCAGCACTCGCCACCGCCTCGCTGCCGCACCGACGATCCCGGTGACGGTCCTCCGCGACGAGACGCTGCAGCTGTTCCCTCGCCGTCTCGCACCGGCGTACTACGACGGCATCGTTGCCGCGTGTCACGAAGCAGGCTTCTCACCTAAGATTTGCGCGTTCGAGGAACCGCCGGTAAACGCCATGCTCGCCCGGCTCTCCAGCGGACGCGATGTCGGCTTGGCCCCTACATCGTTCGCTGAGCACGCCGCGAAGGGCAGCACCAGCATCATTTGTCGCGATGTCGTCGATCCGTCGATCGTGGCAGAACTCTCGGTGCTGTGGTCCGCGAAGGATCCGTCGCCCGCCATTGCGAGCGTCCTCGCCACCGCCCGACGATGCGCTGAACACCATGGATGGCTACGCAGCCCCATCACATAGCGCCTGAAGCTACGGCCCGCAGCCTCGATCACCGAAGCGCTCCGACCCACGGTCACGGAGCTTTTCTCAACCTCAGGCTGATGCGACGAGGTGAAGAGTCAGGACGGCCTTGACCAGGTCAGTGATGCGCGTGGTGCTGCAGCGGAGTTTGCGAAGGAGCCGCCAGGTCCTGAGGCTGGCCACGGCCTGTTCGCCGAGCGCCCCGATCTGTGCGTGAGAGCGGTTAACGGCCTGCTGACCTGCGGAGAGTTTCTCCCATCGTCCTCGGTAGGGCACGCGGACAGTCCCGTCGGCGCGTGCTTGCCCGAGTGGAAAGGCCGGTCGGCGGCGATCCGGTCTGTGGGCAGCAGCGTTCCGTCCAGGATCACGAATGCCTTGGCCGACGCCGCATGGGTGGCCGCGGACAGGTCCGGCGCCAGTGCTGCGAGCAGCGAGACGGCCTCGGTGACGTAGCGGTAGACCGTGGTGGTGCCGATCTCGAACCCGGCAGCGAGTTGGGCGTAGGTGTGGCCACATCGCAGGTGGGCCAGGACCAGCAGGGCCTGCCGGCCGGCCGACAGCCGCCGCCACCGGGTCCCTCCGGGCGGACAGGTTGATCTTGGTCGACAACCCGTCTACCAGGAGCTTCACCTCTCCTCACATCCGCCTCCACGCCAACGCAGCCCGGCCCCAGCCAGGTTGGAAACCCTCACTAGCGGTCATGCGGTCATCCTGGGCTCGGATGCCACTGCGTCGGCTGCTGGTCGCCGGTGTGCGTCCGCCGGTAGCGACCGGGAGAGGTGCCGTGCACGCGTTTGAAGGCGTTGGCAAAGGCGTACTGCGAGCCGTACCCGACGCTGCGCGCGATGGACTCGAGAGATGTGCCGCTTTCTTTGAGCAGGCGGGCGGCAATGCTCAGTCTCCACCAGGTCAGGTAGGTCAGCGGCGGCTCTCCTACCAGAGTGGTGAATCGGCGCGCGAACGCCGCCCGGGACAAGTTGGCTTCCTTGCCCAGTTCCTCGACGGTCCAGGCGTGGGCCGGGTTCTCGTGCATGGCGCTGAGAGCGGCACTGATAACGGGGTCGGCAAGCGCTGCGGACCAGCCGGACGCGCCGCGGTCGGACTCGTCCTCAAGCCAGGCTCGAAGCATGTAGATCAGCAGCAGGTCGAGCAGCGTGGAAAGGGCGGACACGGATCCCTGCTGTGGGTTTTGCAGTTCGGTGCCGAGCAGGGACACGGCGGAGTGCAGTGCGGGATGGCGCCCGAACTGCACTCGCAGGTGGATGACGTCCGGCAGGGTGGCCAAGAGGGGATGGGGGTGTGTCTGATCGAGCTGATAGGCCCCGCACAGCAGGGAAGTGGGGCCGTCGGCCTCTGCGTCGGCGTGGCCGAGATTTTCCAGGGCGTGCTGTGCGCCGTGCGGGGTGAGTACCACGTCGCCGATACTGAGGGTTCGCTGTGAACCGTCGGGTGTCAGCAGTCGGCACGATCCGCTCAGCACGATGTGGAACCCGGCTCCGGCGAAAGAGGCGAAGGGGATATGCCAGACACCCGCGCGATCTTCTCGGTTGGCGAAGGGGCGTCCTGCGCGGAAGGAAGTAATGACATCACTGAGCACATCCACGTCTGCCAGAGTATGCGATCGATTAAAGATTCGGCGCACATCGGTACCCATCGTCTCGTTCACCGGATGACGATTGGTTATGGTGCGTCAGGTGAGGCGGACCGGGCGACCGGGATTCGCTGCTGGCGCGGTCAGGGGTGCCCACTGCTTGATGGTGAAGGTTTCTCCCTTCCGGACGACTTCGGCCCCTCCGGCGCCGCCCAGATGGGCCGGGATGATGAGGGCGTTGGTGTCTGCGGCCTCTTCCAGCATGCGGCGGCGACTCCTGGCCGCCTGCTGCTGGTCTTCGCTCAGGCAGGTGTCGTGGTCTGGCATGAGGAACTGCAAGGGCGTGTGGATGAGGTCTCCGACGAAGAAAGCGCGGTCCGTGCCGGAGTGCAGCTTGAGCACCGTGGAACCGGGGGTGTGTCCGGGAGCCAGCTGGAGGGACAGGCCGGCGGCGATGGAGTGCTCGTCGCCTTCCCACAGCAGGGCCTGACCGGCTCGGTGAACGGGCAGCACGCTGTCGTCGAAGCCCGCCCTGCTGTCGGCGGGGTCGCCGAAGTCCGACTTGCGGGGGAGGTTGTTAGCGGGGTTCCAGTAGTCGAAGTCGGCCTTGTGCATCAGGTACTGAGCGTTGGGGAATGTCGGTGCCCACTCGCCGTTCTCCAGCCGAGTGTTCCACCCGACGTGGTCGGTGTGCAGATGGGTGTTGACAACTGTGTCCACGTCTTCGGGCTGCACGCCAATCGCGGCGAGCCGGTGCAGGAAGTCGCCGTCGCGGTTGGCCAGCAGACCGTGGACGCGCGGCTTGTCGTTGCCCAGCCCGGTGTCCACCAGGATTGTGCGCCCCTGTCCACGCAGCACCCAGGTCTGCATATGGGCCTGGTAGTCGCCGGTCGCGGCATCCCAGAAGTGCGCGTCCAGCCAGGTCTGGTGTTTTTGCCATGCGTCGGCGGGGATGGAGGGGAACAGCACGCTGACCGGCGCGAAAGAGCCGTGCCACTCGGTGATACGGCTGATCTCGAAATCTCCCAAAGTGAATGTCTGCATGGTTCGAACCTACGAACATGCCGTAAGACGTTCAATAATCATGAGTATCTCATTGATGTGCGAACGTCTCGCTGTAGATGTTGTGGATGCTAGCGGTCCGTGAACCACTATCCGGCATGCGGAGGGGAGGGTGAACTTCATACAGGACGGCGTTCCGTGCTCGCGGGCAGGTTCACGACCCGGCTGTAGCGCCCGGCTCGACGGCTTCGGTGTGTGGCCTTTTACGAGTCGATACGTGACAACTGGCGGACACGGTGAACGTGCGCCATCTCGTACGGAGGAATGGGGTCTGTCGCTGATCTTGCGACGGGGCTGATTCAGCAGTTCGCAAGCCGGAGAGCTCTTCAGCAGACCGAGGTCCCTGCCAGTCGCTGGAGACACGAACGGCTCATGAGATGGCGTGCCCGGAGCACTTCCGGAACTCGCCCTGGTACGCGAGGAGGTGGACCGCAGGGCACTGCGCCGCGCTCGGCGACCACTCGTCCGCGTCGGCATGCGACCGAGGCAGCGGCGACGTCGCCGCAGGAGTGCAACTTGCCTACCGGGATCCCCCGAGAACACAAGGCTGAGGGTGTCGGTACACGACCTCATGCTGAGTCCATGCTGATCCCACGCAATTCGCGCAGGCGAGCGATGCCTGAGCCCTCCGCCGTCGGCGGTCGATGCCCACCACGTGCACACCGGTCCTGGTCCACAACCTGGTTTCGATCGTCTGCAGCAGCACTCTGCCAGGGACTCACGGAGAGCCGACCGTCTCCTCCGCGACTGACGATGCTCGACGACGGCATCGACGAACTCTCTGCGCGGCCTGTCCGACGGCGTGCGCTGGTGTCGTCCTCCGGTCCTCAAAGTCGACGATCCCGTCGCACGCGACGGACACATCGGCGGCCGGGACCTGCTTCTCGTCCCGCCCTACTTCAACTTGGGCACGCCTGTCACACTCCCGAGGCATCGAACTGCAACCCGTCCTCATGTACTCGGCAGCTCACCGCGTTTCCCCTCACCCATCCGAGGGCGCTGGATCCGATGCTGTGGACGATCAGCGGGCGAGTCAGGCCGTGGACCCGCGGGACCGTTCGGAGATGCACCACGCGCTCCTCGCCGCTGTCGCCGTAAACACCTGCTGGGCCGGGCCGGGTGGGAGCACGAGGGCTCCCACTTGCTCCCAGCCCGGACACGACAAAGGCCGCCTCCACTACCCGCAGAAACGGCCTCCGACCTGCGAAACGCTGGTCGGGACGACAGGATTTGAACCTGCGACCCCTTGACCCCAGCGGCGCGGCAACTCTCTGTAACGATCCGTAGCCGGCATCAACCCAGCACCCCAGCGAAACTCAAGCACCTGGGCCACCTTCCTTCGCAGCCAGGCTGACGCCCTGCTGGCCTGCGACTTCCTCGAAACAGTCACCCTGTCGGGGATACCCCCGCCGGCACGGACGAGGTTTCCGGCAAGGGCAGTCTCGCGACGACGACGCTCTGGTCCTGGCGCGGTACGAGGGCGGGCAGCCGCATGACACGGCCCGCGTGGCGCGTATGTCGGTGCAGCGACACGACCTGCACGGGGTTTCTGATACCCGCCGCTTCCTGGGGGATCCGCTGCAGAAGTGGGACCTGCTGCCCGTGCTGGAAGACATGGAACAGCAAGGTGGACCTGCGGCTGCGTGAGTATCCGCATCGGATCCGGGTGGAGGTGCGCGACAGCAATCCGTATCCTCCGGTACCGACCGCTCCGCTCGATGACGACGCCCGCAACCTGGAGGCAGAGTCCGGACGCCGACTTCTGATCGTCGAGGCTCTCGCGACGGCCTGGGGCAGCTCACCCGCGGGGCGCGGTAAAACCACCTGGTTCGAGATCGGCGTTCGCGGAGACGAGCCGCCACAAACGGTCTCCGCCAGGTTCACAGCCCTGATGGCAGCTCCCACGGCGTTGATCGCGGCCATGGCGCACGCATCGACTTCTTCTGCCGCGAGCTGGACGCCCGCGCTGCTTGCAGGCGTCCACGGTGCCCACCCCGGCTGCCGGCAGGCGCCAGTACTCCACCTCGAACTCCAGCCTGCGATGACACCCCCGCCTCGCCATCAACACACCCCTCATGATCAAGGAATGTTGCGACAGGCGTTAGCCTCGATCGTTCAGCCGTCGTCGTCGGGTCGCTGACGGCGACTCCGTCCTTGTGTGGCGCGGATGTTCCGAGGCCAGGGCAGGCTGAGGGCTTCGGCGGCCGTGTACTCCTCGACCGCGATGACCCTCATGCCCGCCGTCCGCCGTCGACCGACAGCGCGATCCCGGTGATGTAGGACGCGGCGTCCGAGCAGAGCCAGACTGCGGCTGCGGCGGCCTCTTCCGATGTGGCCATCCGGCCGAGTGGGGTGATCGCCTCCTGCATCGCGATCAAGTCGGTTCCGGCCGCCACCCTTTCGAAGCCGGGTGTACGGGTCGGGCCGGGGCAGACGGCGTTGACGCGGATGTTGCGCGGCGCGTAGTCCACGGCGGCGACCTTGGTGAGCCCGACGATGCCGTGCTTGGCTGCCACGTAGGCGGGGGCGGTCGGGATTGCGTACAGGCCGCCGTTGGAGGCGACGTTGACGATCGCGCCGCCGCCGCGGCTCTGCAGAGCGGGTAGCTCGTACTTCATGCAGAGGAAGGTCCCGCCCAGGTTGACGTGGGTCACGCGCTCGAACTCCTCCAGAGACATCTGGTCGAGCTGCCGGTGGTGTGAGTCCAGGCCGGCGTTGTTCACGGCGAAGTCGAGGCCGCCGTACGTCTCGACCGTGCGTTCGACGGCCGTCCGCACCGCGTCCTCGTCGGCGATGTCGACGCTGAGTGCCAGTGCCTCTCCGCCGTCCTTCCTGATCATTTCGGTGGTCTCGACGGCTGTGGCCTCGTTGATGTCGGTGACGGTGACGGTGGCGCCCTGCCGGGCCAGCTCGATCGCCGTCGCGCGGCCGATTCCGCTTCCAGCACCCGTCACGAGTCCGATTTTTCCTGAGAAGTTGCTCATGATGACCTTTCGATGCAGTTACTCGCACCAGGCGATGCCTGATTCGCCCAGGCGATGTTGTTCGGGGTACCGCGACGGCCGGTGCTCGTCGACCTCGGCGTGCCGGACGAGGGGCAGCCCCCTGTCACGCGTCGATGCCGGGCACGGCCGTCTGCACAACCGCGATCGCGGTTGCCGATGGTGGTTCGCTCCCGCCCCGTGGACAACGGGGGCTGTCGCGCCAACGGATGACTAACTCAGGGGTACGACGATTCCGGTACCGTGCCGGCCCGTCTCCGCCTCGTCCAGCAACAAGGAGGCCAGCGTGACCCGGGAGATTCGGGGCGGCAGCAGCGGACGCCGCAGGTCCGCCAGTGGCACGATGTGGCGGGTAGGGCTGAGGGGGCCATCGGTGACGTCCGGGGCGTGGAACACCGTAGCGCCGGCATCCAGGGCGATCCGGTCGGCCTCGACCTTCTCGGCCAGCTCCGAGCCGACGAACATCCGCATCACCCCCGCATAGATCAGCCCACCCGATCGACTCGACACGCCCGAGCCCAGTGCGCCGAGCCATACCGTCGCGCGAACGTTCGCCGCCGCGAGCACCTTGGCCCCGGCGACCAGTGCGCCCGGGCCGTCACCCTTACCGATACCGATGGCAGAGACGGTCACGTCGACGTCGGTCAGGTCGGGGAAGCTCTGCGGGTCGGTGACATCCGCCTTCCGGACCTCGACCTGCCGCGACGCGGGCACGGTGACCTTGGCCGGCGTGCGAACCAGGGCCACGACCTCGTGTCCCCGTTCCAGTGCTTCATCGACGAGCGCGCCGCCGGTCCGCCCTGACGCTCCGAGTACGGCTATGCGCATGATCATTCATCCTCTGACTGAACAACTGTTGGTTACGTCAGTAAACAACCGTTGGTTAGTGATGTCAAGGGCGTGAGCTGCCCTGCCTGTACGGTGAACATCTGTTGCTCAACTGTTCGCACTGGTCAGAAGGGGGCGACGATGTCGTCTCAGGAGCGCTCCGCTCCCCGTCGCCGCAATCCGCGCGGGCAGGGGCAGGTTCTCAAGGCCCAGCTCGTAGACGCCGCGGCGAAGCTGCTGTCCACCCTCGATCAGCCGGAGACGCTGACGCTGCGGCAGGTAGCGCGTGAGGTCGGGGTGGCACCTGCCAGCATTTACAGCCACTTCCCCGACCTGAGCGCATTGATCCAGCACGTGCTGCGGCTGCGCTATGAGGAACTGGCCCGTTTGATGGACCAGGCCGCGCAGTCAGCCCCGGATCCACTGGTCGACCTCGTCGCCCGGTGCGCGGCCTACGTGCGCTGGGGAGTCGACCAGCCCGGCCATTACCGCACTCTCTTCGGCGGGCGGATGCCGGACGACCTTGTCCCCGGATCAGCGCACGGCGCCGGGGCCGAACTGCTCGAGGCCGTCGTGACCTCCCTGGCGGCCGCCGCCGAGGGAGAGCGCAGGCAGCCCTCGGCGGAGCAGCAGTGGCAGGCCGGCCTCATGCTCTGGACCGCGCTGCACGGCCTGGTCAGCCTCTACAACGACCACGGGAACATTCCCTGGCCACCCCTGGACGACCTGATCGCCGACCTGCTCAGCCTGCACACAGCCCGTCCGGCAGCCGAGATCGCGGCCCTCCTGCCCCAGTGCGGGGATGACCCGGGCTTGGCCCCGGACTCCATCTGACAGCTGATCACTGGCGCTCCTTTTCGGCCGGCATCCCACGGCTGCCGAGCGGCTCGCCCGCCACGCCGTCTTCTCCGGACCAGACCCCCTGCCCGAGCTGGGCGACCTTGCCGACGAGGCGCTGCGGTCAGATGCGCAGCACACGTCTGGCGTTCAGATGGGCAACCTTCTCCTTCACCTGGGATGGAAGGTCAGCCTTCTCGATCGAGGCCACCGCGTCGGCCGTAACCTCGTACGGGTAGTCGACCGCGAACATGACCGCGTCGGCCCCGATGGTCAGCACGGCGGCTTGTACGGCCTCCGGGGCCAGTACCCCGCTCGTGGTGATCAGGATGTTGCTCCCGAAGTACTGCGACGGCATCCGCTGGAGCGGTTCGTCGACCCGGAGCGAGCGGTAGCGCGAGTCCATGCGGGAGCGTTGGAACGGCAGGAACTCGCCGAGGTGCCCGAGGATCAGGGTTGCGGCGGGGTGCCGGTCGAACACTCCGGCATAGATCAGCCGCATGGCGTGGCCGCCGGTTTCGGCCTGCCAGCTCCAGCTGGCCCCGTACATCTCGGGCCGTCCGCGCATCACGTGCCAGTCGTCGCAGGGCAGCGAGCCGGGGTGCAGATACAACGGCACACGGAGCTCTTCCAACGCGCTCCACAGTTCCTCATATGCGGGGTCGTCCAGGTATCGGCCCTGCGTGTGGTCGTTGACCAAGGCACCTTTGAATCCGAGCTGCTCGACGCAGCGTTGGAGTTCGGTCACGGCGGCGGCAGGGTCCTGCAGGGGCAGGGCGGCGAACCCCCTGAAGCGGGTGGGGTGGCGGGCGATGGTCTGGGCGAGGAAGTCGTTGGCAAACCGGGCGTTGTCGACGGCGGCGCCGGCGTCGGTGTCGGCTTGGATGCCGGGGACGCTCAGCGACAGGACCTGAATGTCGATGCCGTGTGCGTCCATGTCGGGAAGACGGTACTCCTCAAAGTCACCCAGGCGTCGTCCCCAGTCCTTGACGTACTGGTCGCTGACCTGGATCTTCTGGGGCGACGAGGGTTGGCGCGAGAACAACTCCGGGATGATGAAAGCTTCTTCCAACGCGATGTAGGTCATGGCAGGGGTCCTTCGTCGTGCCTTGTGGTGGTATGGCGGTGATCGGAGGCGGTAGGCAGGTCTCGGCCAGACTGGCCCCGCTGTCAGGAACGATGCTGCTGGCCTCGGCGTCGGGCAGCCCGGGGCAGCGTTCCATGCTCTACGGTCTGCCGTTCGCCGATCAGGACGGAGCGGAACCGAGAGCGGTGCCACGTCGCGTACGGTGAGCGGCGCCGATCCGTGCGTACCAGTCGATGAGTTCTGGTCTGTCGACGCTGCCGGGGTCGACCACGGTGTCCTGAGCGTCTCCGCGCAGCAGACGTTTCACGGGGACTTCGAGTTTCTTGCCGGTGCGGGTGTGCGGGATACCGGGGGCTTGGATGATCTCGTCGGGTACGTGGCGGGGGGAGGCTCCGTGGCGTATGGCGTTGCGAATCTTCTCGCGCAGCACGTCGTCGACGTCGGTGCCGTCGGTGGTGGTGACGAACAACGGCATCCAGTAGTCGCCGCCGTCCTGCTCGATCCCGACGACGAGAGCTTCTGCGATCTCCTTGAGCTCCTCCACCGGGCCGTATATGTCGCTGCTGCCCATGCGTATGCCGTGGCGGTTCAGGGTCGCGTCGGACCGGCCATGCATGATCACCGAGCCCTGATCGGTGATGGTGATCCAGTCGCCGTGCCGCCACACTCCCGGGTATACGTCGAAGTAGGCGTTGCGGTAGCGGGAGCCGTCCGGATCGTCCCAGAAGAAGAGCGGCATCGACGGCATTGGCCGGAGTACTACCAGTTCCCCCACCTCGCCCCGCACCGGCTTCCCGTCCGGGCCGAAGGCTTCCACGGACACGCCCAGGCAGGGGGCGGACAGCTCCCCGGCCCAGACCGGAGTGGTGGGGGTGGCACCGATGAACGCGGTGACCACGTCGGTGCCGCCGCTGGTACACACCACCTGTGCCCGGGGCCCGAGCTCGCCGGCGACCCAGTGCTGCAGGTCGCCGGGGAACGTCGAGCCGGTGACGCCCAGGCGCTCGAGCGAGGCCGGACAGTGGTCGGTGATCCGCACGCCGGCCTTGCGACACGCCGCCAGGTAGCCGGGGCTGGTACCCAGGACCTTCACCTCCAGGCCGGCCGCGAGCTGCCAGAGCGCATCGGTATCGGGATACGTCGGGCTGCCCTCGTAACACACGGCTGTGGCACCCAGCAGCAGACCAGCGACCAAGACGTTCCACATCATCCAGCTCGGCGTGGTGTGCCACAGCAGGCGGTCCCCGGCGCGCAGGTCAAGCTGCAGGCCCAGGTTTTTGAGCTGCTCGAGCACGACCCCGCCGTGTCCGTGCACGATGCCCTTCGGCCGTCCGGTCGTGCCCGAGGAGAACACGACCCACAGCGGATGGTCGAACGGGACGGGGCGGGGTGCGAAGTCGGCGTCGTGCTCGGTGAGCGCGGACCACTCAAGGGCGCCGGGCACCCGTGTCGCGTCCCCTACGACGATGGTCGCCGCCAGGGTCGGCAGTGCGTCGCGCAGGGCTTGTACGTCGGAGCAGCGGTCGATGTGCTTCCCGCCGTGGAGGCAGCCGGTCCCGGCGATCAGCACGGTCGGCTGGAGTTGGGTGAACCGTGCTTCGGCCGCGGCCGCGGTGTAGTCCTGCCCGCACACCGCCCAGGTCGCGCCCAGGCTGGCGGTGGCGAGGAAGGCTGTGATGGCCTGTACCCCGTTGGGGAGGTATCCCACCACCCGGTCACCCATGCGCACGCCAAGTCCGGTGAGTGCCTGCGCGAGTGAGGCGACCTGGCGGCGCAGTTGGTGCCAGGTGATGGCCACCGGGCCGGTGTCCTCGGTCACCGTGATGACGGCGGTGTCGGTGCCGGTCCGGTCGCGGAACACCTCGGCCGTGTAGTTCAGCGTGCTGCCGGGGAACCACACGCTTCCCGGCATGGCCTCGGTCGCCAGCGCGGGTCCCGCTGGGCGCTCGGGCAGACGGAAGTAGTCCCACACCGCGGCCCAGAAGCCGCTCACGTCGTCAACCGACCACGCCCACAGCTTGTGGTAGTCACCGCTCAGGTCACGTCCTGCGTGCTGTGCGGCGAACCGTGTGAAGTCGGTGATCCGGGCGTTTTCGACAGCCTGTGTCGTCGGGGTCCAGTCCGGTGGCTTCGTGCTCATGAGGTGTCCCCCGCCTTCGGTACTTCGAGCAGTGCGACCGTCGTGTCCACTGCCTTTGTGGCCATGGCCTCGCCCAGGGGGAGGCCATGGGTGTCGGCGAGGGTGACGAAGAGCCGGTTCCCGCCGTCGCTGCAGCATGCGATCGGCAGCAGCGTCCCGGTGCCGATCGAGGTGACCAGCTCGTTCTCCCGCACCAGGGCGACGGCGTGTCCGGTCGTGGTGGCCACCCAGACTCCGTCTTGTGTCGACCAGATTCCGTCCGGCCGGACGTCGTCGCCGATCAGGTGGGCGAGGTCGGCGTAGGTGCGACGGTCCGTGAGGGCACCGTCGTCTGCGACGGTGAAGGCGGTCAGCCGTTGCCGGGTGGTCTCGGCGACAACCAGGGTGCGGCCGTCGCCGGCGAAGGCCAGCCCGTTGGGGAACTCAACGTCTTCGGCGGCCACGTGTACCGCTCCGTCTGCAGCAACGCGCAGCAGCCGACCCGGTCGCAATGGCTCACCGGCGTGCGCGGCGAAGCCGACGTCATCCACGTAAAGGTTGCCGTGCGGGTCGCCGACCATGTCGCCGAGCGGACCGGTGGCCACCGCGCTCAGGTCCGCGTAGGTGTCGAATTGCTCACCGGTCCACACGCCGATACGCCGTTGATGCATCATGGCCCCGACCAGCCGCCCGTCCGGCAGGAACCAAAGGCCGTTGGGGATGGCATCCAGCGGGATGCCACGCCAGGGGCCGTCGTGGTCGGTCCACAGCTTTCCGCCCTGGGTGTCGGACAGCCACAGTGCACCGCGCTGCCAGCGGGGGCCCTCCCCCCACGTCATTCCGGCCGCGTACTCCTTCACGCGCAAACCTCCTGTACCGATACCGTCCGCGCCAGGTCGCGGGTGGCCCGCTCCAGTTCCGCCGTGTCGGCGACGAGCGCGAAGGTGTAGCGATCCGGACGGATGATTGCCGCTGCCGCCGCGTGTTCGGCCAGCCAGCGGTCGATGACCGGCCCCGTCTCCGGGACGGCCACGATGCCGAGTTGGCGCCATAGCTGCTGCACATCCACGGACACGGCGGAGGTGACCTCCGGCTTCCCCACGACGGTGAAGCCGTATCCGCTCACATCGTCCAGCTTCTCCCCGTTCGCGCCGCGTGGCTGCGGGCTCAGTTGCCCGATGGCTCCGCCGGGCTGGGCAACCACGCCCGGCCCTAGCAGCGGCCGGTACCTCTCGATCGTCTGCGTTCCGTTCAGCTCCGGGAACGCGCCCATTCCGAGGGCTTCGATCAGGTTGGACTGCCGGGCGGATTCCTCAATGTAAGGGCGCACGTGCGCAGCCCGCTCGCTTTCGTAGGTGTCGAGCAGGGCTTGGGGACTTTCGCCCTTGACCACGGCGGCGAGCTTCCACGCCACGTTCGCGGCATCGCGCAGCCCGGAGCACATGCCCTGGCCGAGCATGGGAGGCATTTCGTGCGCGGCGTCACCGGCGAGCAGCAGACGGTCGGACCGCCAGCCGTGCACGAGCCGGGCGTGCCATTCGTAGGTGTCAGTACGCATGATGCGGTAGCTGCCCGGTTCCAGCCAGCGGCTCAGCAGGTCGTACACCGACTGCGGTCGTTCGAGCTCTGCCGCGTCGTCCTCGTCGAGCAGCATGAACTCGAAGCGGAGCATGGGCGGGAAGATCGGGACGTAGGTCACGGGCCGCTTCCCCTCGCACCAGATGAATCCGCTGTCCGCCGGGAGCTGTGCGGGGTGTTCGAAGGGGTGGATGTCGATGATGAGGGAACGCTGAGTGCCGTGGAGGTCCTCGACGTCGGCGTTCATCGCCTGCCGGACGAAGGAGTTGGCGCCGTCGGAGCCGACGGCGTAGCCGGCCGTGAGAGTGGTTTCGGCTCCGGTCGACCGGTCGAGCAGCGTGAGCCGCACCGCTTTGTCGTCCTGCTCGATCGCGGTGGCCGTCCAGCCGAACCAGAGGTCCGCGTTCGCGTCGGCCGCCAGCAGTCCCCGCAGCCGCGACTCGAAGTCGGGCTGGTGGAACTGGTAGTCGGTGCGCCAGCCCTGGTCGGACTCCTCCTCGGGCAGCGTCTGCTGGAGGAAGGCCTGCCCGTCCTCCCGGTGGAGTGTCCAGGCGGCTTGGCGCAGGAACTGGTGTTCCATGTCCTGCGCGCCGAGGGTCTGCAGAAGGCGCATGGTCTCGTCGTCGAGATGCGTGGCACGCGGATGCTGGCAGACGAGCCGGTTGGGGTCGATGGCGGCGACCCGGAGCCCCTTCATGGCCAGCAGTCGTGCGAGAGCCAGTCCGACCGGGCCGCAGCCGACGACGGCGACGTCGTAGGTGTCCATGATGTGCTCTTTCATTTTGTGTGTCCGGCCGTCGGCTCTTTGGCGCGCGGCGCGGGGGCGGGACGGCCCTGATTCTGGGATGTCCGTCCGCCGACAGCCAGGGCGAGGGCTGCGCCGAGGACGGCGGGGACGGCGAAGAGGACGAAGTTCCAGCGGGGTTCCAGGCCGGCCGCGAGGATCCAGCCGCCGAACGTGGGGCCGGCGATGCCGCCGATGCGGCCCACCCCGAGCGCGACACCCACCGCGCTGGCCCTTGCGGTCACCGGGTAGGAACGTGAGATGTACACGTTGATCAGTCCCTGGACGCCGACCGCGCCGCAGCCGCCGACTATCACGATGCCGTAGAGCACCGGCAGCGGCAGTTGGGCGCTCATGGCGACGATCGCGGCGGCTCCGAGGGCGAAACTGGCCGTGATCGGGCCCCTCGATCCGGCACGGTCAGCCAGCAGCGCCATCGCGAGCCCGCCGACGGTGGCACCGAGGTTCAGCAGCACGAGGAAGGTCTGTGAGTCCTGCAGCGGATAGTCCGCCGTCTGCATCAGCCGCGGCAGCCAGGTGTTCATGGCGAAGATGAGCAAGAACGACAGGGCCGCCATGGCGCAGAACATCAGGGTGGTGCCGCGGTAGGGCGGTCTGAGCACCAGCCGGACACCACGGTTGCCGAGGTCGGGGGCCGACGCGCTGACCGCCTGGTGGTACTCCGTGGACTCGGGCAGCCAGACGAAGGCCATGGGCAGCAGCAGCAGACCGGCGATGCCGCCGACCAGGTACTCCTGGTGGAAACTGTGCCCACTCAGCAGTGTGTTGGCGACGAGCGCCGCGAACGAACCGCCGATGGCGGTCCCACACTGGACGATGCCCGAGTAAAGGTTCTTTCGCCTGTCCGGGGCCAGTTCGAAGATCAGTGGGCCCATCGCCGGGTAGATCGCACCGACACCGAGCCCGACGACGAATCGGCCGGCGCCGAACAGTGAGGGAAGGGGTGCCACGGCGCAGGCGAACATCCCGGCACTGACCACCGCGATACTGATCAGGGTCGTGCGGCGCCGGCCAAACCGGTCGGTGAACTGGCCGACCAGCAGGGAGCCGACGAGCATGCCGATCGGAGTGAGGCTGCCGAGCAGGCCGACGAAGGCGACGGAGAGGTGCCAGGGACGGTAGCCCAGCAGCAGCGGAGTGGTCGCACCGTAGGCGACGAGGTCGAAGCCCTCCAGTGTCATCACAGCCAGGCCCACGGCGAGTGCGGTGCCTGACGGCGATGAAGGGCCCGGGGACGGTTGGCCGCGCCGACGGACGAAGGCTGGTGTGCTCAATGTTCTGGCTCCGATTTCAGCAGCCTCACCCGTCGCGACTGCTGACCGCGGCGCTGCGGGAAAGGGGCGGAGGTGTCTTACGTGCGGCTCGTCGACGGCGGGTCGGCGCAGGAATGCGGCTCGGGGCCTCATCCGTGTGATGCGGGCGGGGCAACGCGCCTCGCCGCGGGTTACGGTGTCGGGCGCTCTCAGTTATTGGCCTCATGGGCGCCGGCCATCAGCGCGGCCAGGTCTTCGGGAGCGAGGAACGACGGCGGCGGCGGAGGCCCCCAGGTGTAGAGCGCCTGCATTCCTTCGAAGGACCGTGGCGTCCACAGCTGGTCGTCGACGATGCAGTCCATGTCGGCGTAGTACTCGCTGAAGTTGCCGGCCGGATCCTTGAGGTACCAGAAGAAGTTTGAGCCGATGTGATGGCGGCCGAGCCCCCACACATGGCGTTCCGGGTGCTCGGTGAGCATGCGCGTGGCGCCCCGGCCCACCTCGTCGACATCCGTCACCTGCCAGGAGGTGTGGTGCAGGAAGTTGAGCGGCGCCTGCTGCACCAGGACGTTGTGGTGGTCGGTGGAGCAGCGCAGGAACGCGGCCGAGCCGGGCACAACATCGCTGACCTTGAATCCGAGTCCTTCGGTGAAGAACCGCTGTGTCGACTCCTGTTCCACCGAACCGATGACGACGTGGCCCAGGGCCAGGGGCCGGACCGGGTCGGTGCGGGAGACTACTTGGGCTCGGGTGCCGGCACGGTCCAGGCGTCCGGGACCGTTGTACGGGGTGGCCGGGACGGTGATCCGGGTCAGCCGGGGTGCGATGCGCACTTCCACCGAGATACCGGCGATGGGTTCCGTGGTACGCAGGGCGTTGGCGTCGCGTTCGCAGGACAGCTCGAGCCGTTCCAGGTTCGCGGCGATCCGGTCCAGGTCGTCGCCGTCGTCGGCGGCGACCGTCATCGCCAGCAGGCGCCGGACGGGGGAATGTTCGAGGAAGAACTGTTCACCGCCTTCGACGGTGACGAACCGTCCGGGTGCCACCTGTTCGAGTCCGAAGTCGATGTAGTAGTCGGCAGCCTCGGCCACGTTCGGCACGCCGACGGTGAGTGACTGCAGTCTGTGCAAGGCCATGGTGGTGCCCTTCTCTCAGGCGGCGACGCAGGTCTGCCGGAGCTGTCCTATGCCCTCGATGCGGGTGATGACCTCGTCTCCTGGCCGCAGGTAGCGCTGAGGGGTGCGGGCGTGTCCGACTCCTGCGGGAGTGCCGGTGAAGATCAGGTCGCCCGGCAGCAACGGGCAGACCGCGGACAGCCGTGCGATCAGTTCCGCGACCGGGAAGATCATCGACGAGGTGCGGGACTTCTGGACGCTCTCCCCGTTGACGAGGCATTCGATCGCCAGGTCGTCCGGATCCGCGAACTCGTCGGGCGTAACCAGTACCGGCCCGGTCGGCGCGAATCCGGGGAAGGACTTGCCGAGGGAGAACTGCGGCACGGGGCCGACGGACTGCACCTCGCGCTCGGAGTAGTCCTGCCCCGCGGTCAGCCCGGCCACGTAGGACCAGGCGTCCCCGGCGGCCACGTGCTCCGCCCGGCGCCCCATCACCACCACAAGCTCGGCTTCCCAGTCGACGCGGCCGCTGGGCAGCCTCAGCTGCGTGTCCGGGCCGGTGAGGGCCGTGGCGAACTTGGTGAAGACCGACGGGGACTCAGGCGCCGCCAGGCTGGCCTCTTCGGCGTGGTCGCGGTAGTTCAACCCGATCGCGAACACCTGCCGCGGCGTCGGCGAAACGCTGCCGTCCGGCCCAGTCGATCCGTGGGCGCCCGCAGGCTCCAGCTTTGCAGCCCACGACCGGAACGCGTCCCACTCCTCGAACACTGCCAGCGGATCAGCCGAAAACCGACCAGCACTGGCTTGCTCGACATCGATCACCGCCTCTCCGGTCACCAGACACATCCGTCCGGATCGGGTCGTCGTCCTCATAGTGCGCTGCCTCCGGTGCTCTTGCTACTGAATGCCTGGAGTCAACGCCCTCACCGTCGACATGTCAACGAAATCTCGAGGTTTTTTTAAAATACCTAGAGGTGCTAGTATCTTCGACATGACCACGACCCGCTCCATGACACGCGCCGAGGAGATCTACAAGCGGCTGCGCGCGGACATCCTCAACGGACGGCACGAGCCCGGTTCACGTCTGCGCGTGGAAGCCCTGAAGGACAGCTACGGCGCCAGCAGCGGGGTAATACGGGAGGCGCTGCCCCGGCTGGTCGGCCAAGGACTGGCGACCTTCGCGCCGCAGCGAGGGTTCCGGGTCGTCACCGTCTCCCCCGAGCGCCTGCAGGAGCTGACCGAGGCCCGCGTATTCATCGAAACCCACGTGGTCCGGGAGTCCGTCGCCGCCGGCACCATCGAGTGGGAGTCCGATCTGCTCGCGGCACACCACCATCTCGCCCGCACTCCGTACTTCAGCGACGACGGAGCCCTCAGCGAACGCTGGCTGAACGCCCACGCCCGCTTCCACCGCGTCCTGCTGGAGGGATGTCCCAACCGGCAGCTGCGGGACATCGCCACACAGCTGCGCGATGCCGCTGAGATCTACCGCTGCTGGGCCCGCACACCGGCCGAGCACAGCCACCGCGATGTCGCCGCAGAACACCAGATGATCTGCGATTACGCCATCGCCCGGGATGTACCAGGCGTCGTCGAGGCACTCAGCCAGCACATCAACATCACCACGCAACTACTGCTCAACGATTACGGGCGGCACGAGGAATAAGGCAAGCAGGACCCCGGCCCCCCATGTGGTTGTTGAAAGAAACGTGCTGGTCAGCGAGGCTGCCTCGCGCCGTGGTCTCGGCGGCGGTCGTTCACCGCGCCCAGGCAGTCGGTGTCCTCTAAGCTTGATCATTAACCTTGCTGCTGTTTCAGGCGGACGTGTTCGGTGAGGGTTTCGTTTCGTTTCACGGTCTTCCCAGGCTCGTGACGGGGGGCTGGCCTGCGGTTCTTCGAGCCAGGTGGGCGTCCGGGGCCGGACTTGAAGGGTCTGGGCACGTCGGCGGGACGGGCGGTCTTCACGCGGAGGTGGCGGAGCCCCCGTCGGACGCGGTCAGGCCGGCGCTGACCAGCCAGATGTGTTCGCAGGTCGAGGATGCCTTTTGTAAATTCTCGTGGGACTCCTGCGAGGCATGGTAGAAGGTCCGCTCGATCATCCAGCACAGGGCGCGTGCCATCGCCGACGCTTGTTCCGGTTCGATGCCGACCTGAATGCCGGCTCGTTCCAGGACAGCGGTGATGGCTGTGATGAACAAGTCGGCTGTACGGCTCCACAGCTCGCCGATCTCCGGCACGGTCAGGGACAGGTCGATCGCCGTGCGCATGACCGGGCCGTGCTCGTTCCACAGTTCGACCGTGCGCCGCATGGCCGCCGCGATGGCCTGGCGCGGCTCATCGGCCTGCGCGGTGACCCAGGACCGCTCCCACAGGTGCTCAACCGTCCGGGCCACGAGCGCCGTGACCACTTCTTGCTTGGAGCCGAAGTAGAAGTACAGGGCGCCGCGTGTGATGCCGGCGCCCTGGGCGATGTCGCCGACGGTCATGGCGTCGTAGCCCTTCCGCGTCAGCAGAGCTTCGCAGGTGTCCAGAATGGCCCGCTCCCGGACATCGCCCTTGCGTTCGGCGGCGCGTCGGCTTCGCCCGGGGTGGTGGCCGGGCATCAGAGCTGAGCACCCTCGGCGAAGTCGGTCGTACGGGAGAGTGTCTCCCATGTGCGGATGTCCTCGTCCACGGCCGTGCGCGCGGCGGTGACCAGTCGTAGCGCGTCCGAGCCCAGGACGAGGTGGGCCGGCGGCTGGTCCACCGTCGTGATGTGCACGACGGCTTCCCCGGCCTTGGCCGGGTTGCCCAGTTGGTTCCCGCTTGCCTTCTGCCGCGCTTCGCGGATGGGGGTGAACAGCTCGTCGTAGTCGTCGATGGACTGCGCGGTGCGTGTCATGGACCGTCCGGCCCAGTCGGTGCGGAAGGAGCCGGGCTCGATCGCCGTCACGTGGATCCCGAACTGCGCGACCTCCTTGCCCAGCGCCTCGAGGATGCCTTCCAGCGCGAACTTGCTGCCGCAGTAGGCGGACATACCGGGCACGGCCATGAGCCCGCCCATGGAGGTGACGGCCATCAGGTGTCCGCGGCGACGCCGACGCATGTGGGGCAGTGCTGCCTGCAGGGTGGCCACTGCCCCGAATACGTTGACCTCGAATTGCCGCCGCACCTCGGCCAGCGGCGTCTCCTCGAAGGTGCCCTCCAGGCCGTAGCCGGCGTTGGCGATGACGACATCCAAAGCTCCGACGCTCTGCTCTACCTCTGTGATCACATTCGAGACGGCGTCGCCGTCCGTCACGTCCAGGATGCGGCCGTGAGCGTGCCCGGGTTCGAGCTCTTCGAAGGCCCGCAGGTCCTTCTCCGAGCGGACCGTACCGACGACGGTGTGCCCGGCGGCCAGGGCCGCTTGGGCGAAGGCACGTCCGAGGCCCGTGCTGACGCCGGTGATGAGCCACTTCTGTTCCTGCATTGTTCCTCCATCTGGGATTCGGAAGGAGCCTGGTTGCTCCCTCATCTCAAACTCTACACGACGCCGATTTTTGTCATCGTCATGCAGATTCTGACGCCTTACGGCTCCGCCGACCTGTGCCGTTCAGGAATGCGTCGCTGCAGGTCGTAGGTGGTCTGGCGGGGTCCAAGGATTTCGCCGTGTCCGAGGGCCCTACTCAGGGACCCGGGTACGGCCGGATGTGCTGGACAAGGGTGTGGTGGTCAGAAGGGCCACAGGAGTGTGATGACGATCGCGGTTGAGGTGATCAGCACTCCTGCGGCGACCGCATCGATAACGCTGGTTCGGGGAGTACGCACGGCGGGTCCCGAGGGCGGACGAGTGTGGATGTGGACTCGCGAGGCAGCCCGTGGGCGCCGGAGCCCCGGGCCCGACCGGGAGCGTTCGGCCGTGTCGACCGCCGCCCGCTTTCAGGAGGCGCCGGTCGGCCGTGTGGTCAGGGTGCGGGCGAAGGTCCGGATGTCCATGGTGAGCAGGTCGGGTTCTTCCATCGCCGCGAAGTGGCCTCCGCGATTCATCTCCGTCGAGTGTACGATGTGGTCGAGTTCCTCGGCGAAGGCTTTGACCGGCAGGGTGATGTCGTGGGGGAAGACGGCGAAGCCGGTGGGGACACGGGACACTTCCGCCTCACCCCAGGTACGGGCCGACTCCTTGTAGAGGCGGGCGGAGGAGCGGCCGGGTGGACTGCACGGCACCGTAGCCGGAGGTTTCCGCCTGGTGGCGGGCCCAGCTGCCCAACCGTTCACGGTCGACCTCTCCGAGTGTGGACGGATCGCCGACGGGAAAGGTCGGCGGGCTGTTGAGATGGATGCCGATCAGCCGGTCCGGTGCGATGAGGCCGAGTTCCCGGGAGATCCCGGATCCGAAGTCGCCCCCTTGCGCCATGTAATGCCGGTAGCCGAGCCGTTAGGAACTCGAGTACTGAGCCGGGCCAGCCGTGGGTCATGATCAGCGGCACGGCGTCCGGCTCGGGTGAGGTCACGTGCAGGAAGTGCACCTGGGTGCCGTCGATTTCCGTGAGGAACTGGGGGAAGGCGTTCAGCCGGGCCTCGTGAGTGCGCCAGTCGTAGCCGGTGCGCCAGTACTCGGCGAGTTCGCGCAAGTAGGTGAGAGGCACGCCGTACTCCCAGCCGGTGCCGGGGAGGTCATCGGGCCAGCGGGTGCGGGCCAGCCGCTCGTTGAGATCATCGAGAGCGCCCTGCGGTATGGATGCCCGGAAGGGGCGGATATCGCTGGGCCGGGTGGTCGTCGCATGCGTTGCAGGCTCTTCGGAAGACATGTGAAGGCCCGGGCGTGAGCGGCCGGGCGGCCGGTGTAGCCGGGTGGTTATGTGATCTGCGGGAGGATCCGGTCGAGCAGGGCGTCCTCCAGTCGCCGCAAGGGGAAGTCGGCGTCCTCAGCGGCGAGAACGAGCCCGCCCCTGATCCCCGCCATGAGCACAAGCCGGTCACCGTCGGGATCGGGCGAGCCGGCCTCTACCAGGGCATCGTCCAGGGCCTGCAGCAAATCGGCGGAGGCGATGTCCGCTCCGGCCTCGCGCAGGACGTCCCGAGCCTGCGGATCGGCGAGCAGCGCGGAGACCGCGCGTCCTTCGTCGACTTCCTCGGGGGAGGTGTCCAGCCCCAACAGGGCTGAGCGGACGAGCAGCCGCAATGTGACCTTCGGGTCGCTGCCCTGCTGGGCGGCGAGTGCGCTGCGTGTGCGTTCCCGCCAGCCGTCGGCGACATCGATCAGCAGACCGGACTTGCTCCCGAAATAGCGCGAGGGCAGCCCATCGGCCACTCCCGCACGGGCCGCGACCTGGCGCAGCGTGGTGGCGTGATAGCCCTGCTCGGCCATCAGCAGGACGGCAGCCCGGCGGATACGAGCCCGGGTGGCATCCCGAACGGCAGCAGACGCTTCCGGAGTGCGGGGCATCGCGCCCCTCCTTCCTCATCAGTACGGTCCGGCGCCTCGGTGGCCGACTTTTCCGTTGAACGATGGTTCAATATAAACATGCCGACGAACACTCCCGCACCACCACCGCCCGTCGAGGTCATCCGGTCACAGGACTGGTACGGCCAGGACGTCTCCGCTCGCCGCTACACCCGCTACGCATTCATCGACGTCGACATGACGGAGGTGACGAACGAGGGCGCGGTCTTCGACCACTGCACCTTCAGGGGAGTGCGCTTCAACGTCTCTCAGCACACTGCAGCCGCCTTCACCAACTGCACCTTCAGCCACTGCGTCTTCTTCGACACCCGGTTCACCGACTGCAAGCTCGTGGGCAGCCTGTTCCAGCAGTGCACGTTCAGCCTTTTCCAGGTCAGCGGCGGTGACTGGTCATTCGTCGGACTGCCGGGCGCCGATCTGCGCCGCGCTTCCCTGCGCTCCGTGCGGATGCGGGAAGCCGATCTCACCGGTGCACGGCTGGAGGACGCCAATGTCACCGAGACCGACCTGTCGGGAGCGCAACTGCACAGCGCTAACTTCATCCGCTGCGACCTGCGCGGCAGCGACCTCTCCTCGCTCGACCCGCTCACCGCCGAGCTGGGAAGAGCCACGGTCAGCCTGGAACAGGCCGCTGTCCTCATCACCGCACTGGGGCTCAACGTGGCCTGAGTTCAGGGGACGGCGTGCGGATGCCCACCGAACAGGTGGGCGGCGCGGTGCACACAGCGCAGGTCGCTCAGCAGCCGGCCGGGATCGACACCAACGGCCAGGGGCGCGAGGTCGTAGTGGTCCGACAGCGGAGTTCTGCCCAGCGGGATCCGCCGCAACTCGGCTGGAAACGGCAGCGCGTCGGCGTTGTCCGGGAGCGCGAGCACGTCGGGCGAGGCACGCCGCAGCAGGTCCAGGACAGCCGCGGCGGCTCATCCCCGCCTACCGGCGCGGTCTGCTGCACCCCGAGGGCTGACCGCGCGACCCGCCCCGCTCAGAAACTCTGGCCGCCACCGACTCGGGTCGCGCCTGCGGCGAGGCGCTCTTGGAGCCAATCGACCTGGAGCCGCCGGCTGAAGCGGCAATCGAGCCGCACATCGCCTTGCATGACGACAAGCACAACGGGTTCAGTTGCCATCCAGCTGCCCAGATGGGTCGAGCCGGTAGCCGTATCCCCGCAGAGTGGTGAGGGCGGGCAGGGCGACGGGCGCGTGTACGGCGGAGGCGGCCGCCTGAAGTCTGCGCCGCAGGGAGGACATGGTGACGTCAAGCGTCTTGGTCGGCCCGAACCAGTTCTCGTCCCACACCTGCGCCATGAGCGATTCGCGGGAGATGGCCTCCCCCGGATGTCGGACCAGGACCGCGAGGAGGTCGAACTCCTTGGGGCGCAGTTCGACCTCCCGATCGCCGAGGAGGCAGCGGCGCGCGGCGGTGTCCACGGTCAGATCCCCGATCCGGACCGGTTCGTCCGGTCCCCCCGGGGCAGGCGGGCGGCGGCGGAGATGGGCGCGGAGGCGGGCGAGCAGCACGGTCAGGCTGAAGGGTTTGACCAGGTAGTCGTCGGCGCCCGCGTCCAGGCCCACGATGACGTCGATCTCCTCGCTGCGGGCGGTCAGGATGAGGATGAGGACATCGGAGTGCTCGTCGCGCAGTTGCCGGGCCACATCGATGCCGTCCATGTCGGGGAGGCCGAGGTCGAGCAGGACGACGTCGATGGGGAGTCTGGCGGCCTCGACCAGGCCGGAGCCGCCGGTCCGGGTCCAGGTCACGGCGTAGCCGTGGGATCGCAGACCTGCTTCCACATGCCGCCCGATGACCTCGTCGTCCTCGATGAACAGTAGGATTACCGCGTCCTTGGCTCCTGTCGTCCGCATGCTCCGCATCGTAGGTCCGTTCGCCGCCCGGGACGCACGGACAGGCCGTCTCAGAGTTCACGCAGCTCTTCCACGGCAGGCCGGGCGGATCTGCGGACTCCGCTCAGCGCCGCGCCGACGATGGCCGCGAGGGCTGCCGCCAGGGTCAGGGCCAGATACGGCCAGGGCACGGCCACGGCTTCCGGTGGCGGGTCGAAGACGCCGGTGAGCACCTTGACGAGCATCTGGGTCAGGGCCCAGCCGATGAGCGCGCCTCCGGCCAGCCCGGCCGCGGTGAGCGTGGCGGCCTCGCTGAAGACCAGTCCCTTGAGCTGCCGCCGGGTGGCGCCGAGGACGGTGGCGATGGCGAAGGTGCGGCGCCGTTCGGCGAGGCCGAGGGCGAGGACGATGCCGCCCGCGCCGGCTGCCAGCAGGACCGCGAAGGCGAGTTCGATCCGGGTGAGCCCGGACAGGTCCACGGAGGTGAGGCTGGACCCGACCTGGGACCGGGTCTGGGTGATGTCGGTGACCTTCGCGGAGGTGCCGAGCTGGTGGCGCAGCCGCGCGGCGACGGCCTTCTGGTTGCCGCCTCCGGTGTCGACCAGGAAGGTGCCGACCGCGTCGCTGCCGGTGGTCTTGGCGATATAGCCGGCGTTGGCGACGAAGAAGCTGTCGCGGGGTGCGGTGGGGAATTCCTTGACGACGCCCGCGTAGTGGAACGGCACAGTGTGGAACGTCTTGGTGTGGGCGTCTTGCAGCCGCAGCTTGAGTGTGTCGCCGGGAGCCAGTTGGAAGTCCTTGACGGTCTCTTCGCTGACCAGGAGGGAGTCCGGCCGGGTGGCCAGTTTGGACATCAGGCTCTTGGCGCTGCCGCCGGCGAAGTAGGCGTTCTGCAGGGAGGTGGCGGAGGTGACGGTGGAGGGCCGGACCCCGTACAGGTCCTGCAGATCAGCTCCGACGTAGGCGAACCGGTGCTGAAGCGGTTCCACGTGGCGCACCCCCGGGATCGCCGCCAGAGGGTTGGCCGCGCTGGGTCCGGTGCGGGAGCCAGGTGACTGGGTCACCGTCACATCGGCGCCGTTGGTGAGCCGGGCGTCGACCTCGGCCTGCTGCCGGTAGGTGGAATTGAACGCCGCGGTGGAAACGGCGAAGGACAGGGCCAGCGCGAGCAGCACAATGGCCCGAGCCAGCGGGCGGCGCTGCCGGGACAGGCTCGCCGCGGTGGTTCCGGCCATGGCACCGGTCAGTGGCCGGACCAGCCGGGCGAGCGGACGCCGCCCGTAGGTCAGGGCGAGCGTCACCAGCCGCCACAGTAGAAGGGCGGAGCCGAGCCAGAGCAGGGCCGGCCCCAGGAAGGCCCAGTACGACACGGAGATGGTGGGGACGCCTTCCGGCGCCAGGACCAGGGAGTAGTTGTTGGAGCTGGATGCGCGGAAGACGAAGTAGGACACGGCCAGCAGGATGAGATCCGGGTAGAACTTCATCCAGCGCGGGGTGCCCGCCCGGCCCACCACCCGGCGGGCCTCGGCCACGGTGCCCTGTCGCAGATCGCGCACGGCGGGCACCAGGACGGCCGCCGCGGCGATGACCAGCCCGAGCAGCAGGGCGAGCGCGAACCAGCCGGCCGCCGATGCCGCGGTGGAGCCGAAGGACGCCGTACCGAAAGCGGCTCGGCCCACGCCTGCGGCGATACCGATGCCCAGTAGGCCCCCGACCACGCCGACGGTGGCGGATTCGGTCACCGCGAGGCCGACGACCTGGCGGAAGCCGAGCCCCCGGGTGCGCAGCAGGGCCTGCTCGCGCCGTCGCCGGTCGGCTCCGGCTCCGGCCACCGTCGCGGTCAGCAGGGCGGCCAGCACCGCCCCGGGCACGCCGAGGAAGAGGAAGAGGATCTGGGCGTAGAGGGCGTCCTGGCGTGCGCTGTCGAGCGCGGCGCCGAGGTTGTCGCCGACCAGCCCGCCACCGGCGGTGCGCGCCTCGGTGTTGTGGGCGGCACCGGTCACCGCGGTGTACGCGGCGGCGGGGTCGGCGGGCAGCCGGGCGTCCCGGGCGACATGGATCTGTGTGGTGACCGCGGCCGGGTCGGCGGCCTTGATGGGCGCCGTGGTCCTGGTGAACTGTGCGGCGGGCAGCAGGATGACATTGTCGGGCGGCGCGGTGGGCTGGGTCTGGGGTGGGGCGCCGACCTTCTGGAAGAGGGAATCGGCCTGGGGCAGGTCGACCACCCCGGCCACCTTCACATGGGCCGGACCGCCTCCCGGGCGGCCGATGGTAATGGTGTCCCCGGGGGCGACATGCAGATTGGCCGCGGTCTGCTGGGCGATGAGCACCCCGGAGGCGCTGCCCGTGAGCTGCCGTATCTCGCCGGGGAAGGCGGTGCGGTAGCCGGGTGGCAGGCCGAGCACGACTCCCGGGCCGGTGCTCTGAGTGGATCCGCCGGTCCTGGCGTGAAAACCGGTGCTGTGCGCGAATCCGACGGGGAGCGCGGTGCGTGTGCCGGGCGCGGACCGTACGGTGTGCAGCACCGAGGCCGGTTTGGCGCCCGGCTGGACCTGGACCTGCCAGCTGACCGCGACCGAGCGCACCGCGCGGTCGGTCATGGTGGATTTGGAGGCGGTCAGGAAGGAGCCGAGCGCGGCGACCAGCGCCACGGCGAGCGAGATGCCGAGCGCGGCGGCGAGGAGCCGGCCACTGCGGCGCCGGACGAGCCCGGACAGCCAGGTGATGATCACGATGTCTCCCCTTGTGCCGCGTTGGGCCGCGCCCGCGGCGCGGCGCGCGGTGTGGACACGGCGGGGGCGGGGGCCGTGGTGGCCAGCCGCCCCTCGTGCATGGGCCAGCGCTCGGTGAGGCGTTCGCCGACGGTGGGATCGTGGGTGGTCACCACGAGCGCGGCGCCCAGTTCGGCCGCGGTGTCCAGCAGGACGTCCAGCACATGGCGGCCGGTCGCGCGGTCGAGCTGTCCGGTGGGTTCGTCGGCGAGGACCACCTTCGGGCGCAGCGCGAGCACCCTGGCCACCGCCACCCGCTGTGCCTGTCCGCCCGAGAGTTCCTCGGGCAGCTTGTCCGCGAGGTCCGCGACACCGACCGCGTCGAGGGCGGAGAGCGCCTGCCGGCGGGCTTCGGGCTCCGCCGTACCCGACAGGACCAGCGGCAGTGCCGCGTTCTCCACCACGTCGAGGGCCGGGATCAGGCTCGGGGACTGGAAGACGACGCCGATGTCATGGGCCGTGGCGGGGCGGCCGAGGGCGGGCCAGCCGATCTTCCCGCTGGTGGGCTGTTCCAGTCCGGCCATCAGGTGCAGCAGCGTGGACTTGCCGGATCCGGAGGGGCCCATGATGGCGATGCGGTCGCCGGCCCGTACCTGGCAGGTCGCGCCGTGCACCGCGACGACGGCGTTCTCGCCCCGGCCGTAGGTGCGGGCGGCGTCGCGGCAGTCGATGAGGGTGTCGACGAGGAGGCCGGTGCCGGGGGCCTTCACGGCTGGATCCTTCCGTCGCGCAGGACAAGCACACGGTCGGCGAAGCTGACGACCTCGGTGTTGTGGGTGACGACCAGCACTCCGCGGCCGGCGTCGGACCGGCTCCCCAGCAGGTCGAGTACGCGCTGCTCGGTCCGTCCGTCCAGCTCGCCGGTGGGTTCGTCGGCGAGAAGCACATCGGGGTCGTTGGCCAGGGCGACGGCCAGCCCTGCGCGGGCCAGTTCACCGCCGGCCAGTTCATGCGGCAGGGCGTGTGCCCGGCCGCTCAGGCCCACCCCGTCGAGCAGGGCGGCGATGTCGGACACGTCGCGGCGGCCGGCGGCGGCCTGGGCGATCCGGATGTTCTCGCGTACGTCCAGATGGGCGATGAGGTTGCCGGACTGCAGCAGGACGCCGATGCGGCGGGCGCGCAGCCGGGCCCGCTGGGCCTCGGGGCGATGGCTGATCCGCTCCCCGCCGACGTGGACGTAGCCTCCGGCCGGTTCGTCCAGCCCGGCCAGGCATGCCAGCAGGGTGGACTTGCCCGAACCGGAGGGGCCGACGACGGCGACGGTCTCGCCGCGCTGGACGTGGAGGGACACCCCGCGCAGGGCGAGGGTCTCCTCCTCTCCGGTGCGGAAGAACCGGTAGAGCTCCCTGGCGTCGAGGGCGGTCGCCCCGTCGGCCCGCGCGGCTGCCGTGGAGGTGGTGGTCATCACTGCCACCGGAGCGAATCGCTGACGATGCGCCAGGGGTCGACGTTGTCGGCGCCGACCGGGCCGGCCAGGGTCAGGACGACCTGCCGGCCGTTGTGGAAGAACACGTACCGCTCCACCGCGTCCCGCACGCGCTTGCCCGTCACCTGATTGGGGGGCGAGTCCGTCCGGTAGGTGATCCGGATGGCCGACCCGGCCTTCCGGTGGACGGTGGTGACACCGCCGAGTGCGAAGTGCGGCGCCTGCTTGCGGAGGGCCGGAACCATGTGTGCCCTCACCGACTGGACGGTGGGCGCGGTCCCGGCGGACGCCTGGGCGATCTCGACCTTGTTGAGCTTGTCGCTGAACGTGGTGGTCGCGTGGGTGGCGGAGCGGGCCCAGCCCTCGGGCACCTTGACCGTGAACCCTCCGGCGGGCGGCCGGTAGGCAACGTACACCTGGTTGTCGGGAATATCACCAGGCGGGTTGGACTCGGCGGGGGCCGGGCCGGTCCGCTGGGTGGACGACGCCCCTGAAGAGGCCTTGGAACCGCTGTGAGAGCCCCCGCCGGAACCGGCGCAGCCCGCGACCACCGCGGTGGTCAGGGCGACGGCGGCGGGAACGGCGAGGATGGCTCGCTTGCTCATGGTGTCCTCCACATAGGCGAACCGCTGGTGTCTCCGACGCTAGGGAGGAGGTGGTAAACGCTCGCCACGACGACGGTTAGACGACGGCAAAACCGGTCGGTGGTGTCCCTGCCTCGGCCCCACCGGGCGCGCCCGCGCTCATGATGGGCGTATGAGACAGCGCGTGATGCGGGTGGCCGTGATGGCGGTGCTGGTGGCGCTCGTCCTCCTCGCCGCGCCGCTGGCGTTCGGGATCCAGACGTCCTTCTTCGCGGACGAGCGCGATGAGCTGGAGCGCGTGGCCCTGGCGGCCGCGGTCCATGTGCCCCCGCAGTTCGTGGCGGGCGACCATGTGGAACTGCCCGCCCATGAGCGGGGAACCGACGTCGGAGTGTACGACCTCTCCGGGCGGCTGCGCGACGGCAGCGGTCCCAGGAAGGCGGACGCGATCACCCGCCTGGCCCAGGGCGGGGCGGTGACGCGGGGGCGTGGCGATCACCAGATCGTGGTGGCCGTGCCCATCCCCTCCGGAGAACAGGTGATCGGCGTGGTCCGCGCCTCGACCGGGACACCGCAGGTCTGGCGTCGCGTCGCCCTGGCCTGGCTCGGCCTGGCCGGTGCCGCCCTGGTGGCGCTCATCACGGCCGTCGTGGTGGCACGCCGGCAGGCGCGTACGCTCTCCGCGCCGTTGGAGGCGCTCTCGGCGAAGGCCGGAGCGGTGGCGGAAGGGGATCTGACCGCGCGCGCCGAAGGCAGCGCGATCGCCGAGATCGACCAGGTGGCGCGTACCCAGAACACCATGGTCGAGCAACTGGCCCGATGGCTTGAGCACGAGCGCCACTTCACTTCCAACGCCTCCCACCAGCTCCGCACCCCGCTCGCCGGTCTGCAACTGGGTCTGGAGGCGGCCGCCGCCGGCCCCGGCAGGGATCTGCGAGCGGCCGTGACGGAGGCCCTGGAGCAGGTCCGGCATCTTCAGCAGACCGTGGACGAGGTGCTCCGGCTGGCCAGGGCGACGCCACGCCCCGGGGTTCCCCCGACCACCCGGCCCGCCGCCGAGGTGGTCGAGGGGGTGGAGCGCCGCTGGTACGGCACGTTCGCCGCCGAGGGCCGCCGTCTGGTCTTCGGTGTCGAGCCCGGCGGGGAGGGTCTGCGGATCCCCGACCGCACCGCAGAGCAGGTTCTGGACGTGTTGCTGGACAACGCCCTGCGCCATGGCCGCGGCACGGTCGAGGTCACGGTGCGCGAGATGGGCGGCGCGGGCGCCGTGGATGTGTCCGATGAGGGCTCGCTGACGCTCGACCGGCGGGCCCTCTTCGAGCGGGGCACGACGACCTCCCGGGCAGGCAGCGGCATCGGCCTGACGCTGGCACGGGAGATGGCCGAGGCCGCCGGAGGCCGACTCACGCTCGCCCGGGCGGCACCCACCACTTTCACCCTGCTGCTGCCGGTCGCGGAGCCACCGCCATCGCACGAGTGAGGCGGGCGGTCGAAGACGACCGCCCGCCTCGGATGGGATTCGGGGTTCCCTCCTACTCGTTGCCCTCGGACTCGTGGTTGGCCTGGGAGCCCGAGTCGTTGTGGCCGCCGGGGCCGTCCTCCGACTCCTGCCCGCCTTGCTGCTCGTTCTCGCCCTTCTTCTCGCTCTCGCCCTTCTCCTGCCCGTCGGAGCCCTTGTGCTGCCCACTGGCGCTCTTGGATGTCGCGGGGTTCGGGGGGGTGGGCTGCTGTGTGGTGGTGGATGCCGAGGATGAGGGCGGGGACGGCTGCGTGGCCGCCATGGCGGTACCGCCTCCGACGACGGTCGTGACAACGGCCACCGTGGACGCGGCGAGAATGGCTGCCTTCTTGCGGGTACTCATGATCACCTTCACTTTCGTACCGGAGGGACCTTCCTTCCGGAATGCGCTCACCCTGCACCGGCGTCGCTGAGAGGAGGCTGAGGCGAGGTAACGGAGGTCACGGAACCTTTTCCGGGGCTCTCAGCCCGCTCTCAGCTGGTTTCCGCCGCGTCGCCCTACGCTGAAGGAGAACATTCGGGACGTAAGGGAGGAAAAGGCACGCCATGCGTGTCCTCGTCATCGAAGACCATCCCATGCTGGGGCGCGCTCTGGTCCATGGCCTCACCGTCGAGGGGTTCGCCGTGGATCTCGCCACCGACGGGGAGGAAGGGCTGTACAAGGCGGGCGAGACCGCCTATGACGCCATAGTGCTGGACATCATGCTGCCGCGGCTCAATGGCTACGACGTGTGCCGACGGCTCCGGGCGGCGGAGGACTGGACCCCCGTACTGATGCTCACCGCCAAGGACGGTGAGTACGACGAGGCCGACGGGCTGGACATCGGGGCGGATGACTACCTCACCAAACCCTTCTCCTATGTCGTTCTGACCGCCCGGCTGCACGCTCTGATCCGCCGGGGCCACAGCCCAAGGCCCGCCATCCTGCGCGTCGGGGACCTCCTCCTGGACCCGGGGGGCCGCACCTGTGTGCGCGCCGAAACCCCCGTCGAACTGACCACCCGCGAGTTCTCGCTGCTCGAATATCTGGTGCGCCACCACGGCCGGGTGGTGAGCAAACAGGAGATCCTCACCCACGTCTGGGCCGAGCACTTTGACCTGGACCCCAATGTCGTCGAGGTCTACATCGGCTATCTGCGGCGCAAGATCGACGCTCCTTTCGGGGTGCGGTCCATCGAAACCGTCCGTGGGGCGGGATACCGCCTCATGGCCAGTGGCGGGTGACCCATGGGGAACCCCACCACGCCCCCGGCCCTCCGCGGGGCCTCGGCCACCTCACGGACATGCACCCGGCTCCCCCGCTGGCGCGGGTTCAGCCTGCGGATACGGCTGACGCTCGCGGCCACGCTCATCGCCGCCCTCGGTCTGTGTCTGGCGGGCGCGCTGCTGGTGGTCAGCCAGCGCGCCTCGCTCATCCGCAGCCTGGACGACAGCGCCCGGCAGCGTGCGCTGATCATCGCGGCTGCCCTGGACAAGGGCCGAACGGTGCAGCCGCTGCCCGCCTCCGGCGACGGCGACGACGTGACCCAGATCGTCGACCACCGGGGCCGGGTGATCGCGGCATCCGGGAACGTGGCGGGCGAACCCGCGCTGTTCCGGACGCTGAAACCGGCCCCCGGCGGCGAACCGTCGGTGCATACCGCTCACGGGGTGCCGCTGGGTGACCAGGGGACCTACCGGGTCGCCGCCGTGTCGACCGGATCGGCGCAAGCTCCCGAGACCGTGTACGTGGGGCGCGCCACCGCCCAGGCCGACCACAGTGTGGAGGAACTCATCGCCGAACTGGCCGCGGGCCTGCCGGTGCTGACGGCCCTGCTCGCGGGCGCCGGTTGGCACATCACCGGGAGGGCGCTGGTGCCGGTGGAGCGGCTGCGCCGCCAAGCCGCCGAGATCACCGCCACCGACCTGCACCGGCGACTGGATCTGCCGCCGGCCGCCGACGAGGTGGGGCGGCTGGGGGCCACCCTCAATGATCTGCTGGCTCGGCTCGACGAGTCCACCGCCCATCAGCGGCAGTTCGTGGCGGACGCCGCGCATGAACTGCGCAGTCCGGTGGCCGCCGTACGGGCCGAACTCGAGACCGCCGCTCGCCACCCCCACGCCGACTTCTCGGCCCGGCTGCCCGATCTCCTGGAGGAGACGGTCCGGCTCGGCCGGCTCATCGACGACCTCGTGCGGCTGGCCCGTCTCGACGCCACTCCGGGTACCGCGCTCACAGCCGATGTCGACCTGGACGACCTGGTGCGGGCCGAGGTACGGCGGTTGCACGCCCGCCCCGGTGTGGCCGTCGTCCGTGGTCGCATCTGCCCCGCCCGCGTCCGTGGGGATGCCGACGCCCTGTCGCGGGCCGTGCGCAATCTGCTCGACAATGCCATCCGGTATGCCCGCCGCCGGGTGGAGGTCACCCTGGATACCGCGCGTGGCGAGGCGGTACTGAGCGTCCAGGACGACGGCGCCGGTATCGCACCCGCCGACCGAGAGCGGGTCTTCGAACGGTTCACCCGGCTGGATGACGCTCGCGGCCGGGACGTCGGCGGCTCCGGGCTGGGCCTGGCCATCGTGCGGGACGTGACCACCCATCACGGCGGCCGGGTGGCCGTGGAGGGCGACGGTCCGGGAGCCCGGCTGGTCCTGCGCCTGCCATTGGCGATATACCCGCATAAGCGCGTTTTGCCGTCGTCTAACCCCCGTCGGGATGCACGTTAACCACCCCCTCCCTAGCGTGGAAGACATCAGGGGTTCGCCCGCGAACGGAGGGCGTCATGAGTAAGCACACCACCGCTGATCTCAAGGATCCCGAGGGTGAGGAACGGCCCCTGACGGCGCGACCCACTACCGACCGGCCACCCTCGCTCAAGGCGCTCGCGGAGTACGTCGAGCGCGCCTGTGACCGTGCCCTGTCCCGTGGCGCCGTGATCGGCGGAGGACGGCTCCTCGCGTACGCGGCGGTCGGCGAGTTCATCTCCCCGCGACCCCACCTGTGGACAGTCGCCGACCACGCCCTCCGCTCTCCGGTACGCCTTTGGGGAGGCTTCCCATGACAACGCTCCTCCGGTCCGCTCCGCTGAGAGCTCCCCGCGTCAGCGGTGATCTGCCCGGCCCCCGCTCCGCCGCCCTGCTGGCCCATCAGGAGCGGTGGGAGTCCAGCGCGCGGACCTACCCGCGCCATCTGCCCATCGCCCTGGCCGAGGGGTCGGGGAGCTTCGTCCGGGACGTCGACGGCAATGTGTTCATCGACTTCCTCGCCGGCGCCGGTGTGCTGTCGCTCGGCCACAACCATCCGGAGCTGGTGCGGGCCGTGCGAGAGCAGCTCGGCTCCCTCACCCACGGTCTGGACTTCCCCACCCCCGCCAAGGACGCCTTCACCCAGGCCCAGCTGTCCATGCTGGCGCCGGAGCTGCGCAAGCGCACACGGCTGCACTTCTGCGGGCCGACGGGGGCCAACGCCGTCGAGGCCGCCATCAAGCTCTGCAAGATCGCGACGGGCCGGGGCGGCATCGTCTCCTTCCAGGGCGGTTTCCACGGCAGCACCCACGCCGCGATGGCGGTCAGCGGGCTGGTGTCCCAGAAGGCGCCGGTCCGCGACGGGATGCCCGGTGTGCATTTCTTCCCGTACTCCGCGGACGGTCCTGCCCCGGACGACCGTTCCCCCGACGCCGCCGATTATCTGGAGCAGGCGTTGCGGGACAGTAATGGCGGCATCCCGCTGCCCGCCGCGGTGATCATGGAGATGGTGCAGGGCGAAGGCGGAAACCTGGTCGCCCGTACCGACTTCGTCCGACGAGTGCGCGAGGTGACCCGTTCGCTGGCCATCCCCCTGATCGTCGACGAGGTCCAGACCGGCTGCGGACGCACCGGCACCTGGTTCGCGTATCAGCAGTACGGCATCGAACCGGATGTCATCGTGGCGTCCAAAGCACTGAGCGGCATCGGTCTGCCGGTCGCCCTCATCCTGTACGACGGAGCCCTGGACACCTGGGCGCCCGGTGCGCACATCGGGACCTTCCGCGGCAATCAACTGGCCTTCGCCGCCGGGGTCGAGACGGTACGCGTCATCCGACGGGACAACATCCTCGGCAATGTCCGCCACCAGGGTGCCCGGATCGCGGACCGGCTGGCCGGGCTGACCCGCAACCCGTGGGTCCGCCAGGTGCGCGGCCGCGGTCTGATGTGGGGGATCGAGCTGGCGGACCCCCGCGACGGCCGCCCCGCCACCGAGGTCGCGGCCGCGGTCCAGCGCCATGCGCTGCGCCACGGCCTCATCGTGGAACGTGGCGGACGCGATGACGCCGTGGTGCGTCTTCTGCCCCCGCTGAACGTCACCGCCGAGGTCGTGGACATGGCCTGCTCGATCCTGGTGGATGCCGTGTCCGCCCGCGCCAATCGTTCCTCCGTTCCCTGAGAGGGGCATCGGATGGCTCTCATCGTCCAGAAGTACGGAGGCTCCTCGATACCCACCACCGAGCGGATCGGGCGGGTCGCCGAACGGGTGGTCAGGGCCCATGCCGAGGGCCATGACATGGTCGTGGTGGTGTCCGCCATGGGCGACGCCACAGATGAACTCCTCGCGCTGGCCCGGAAGGTGGACCGCGCACCCTGTCCGCGGGAGCTGGACACCCTGCTGAGCGTGGGCGAGCGGGTCTCGAGCGCACTCACCGCGATGGCGATCCACGCGCTGGGTGGCTCGGCGTGCTCCTGCTCCGGCCGCCAGGCCGGGGTGATCACGACTCCGGCCCATGGCGGGGCCCGGATCGTGGCGGTGCGGCCTCGCCTGGTCCGGGAGGCGCTGGACCGCGGCATGATCCCGGTGGTCACCGGGTTCCAGGGGGTGTGCGGAGAGAACGACGACGAGGTCACCACCCTGGGCCGCGGCGGATCCGACACCACGGCCGTCGCCCTGGCGGCGGCGCTCAAGGCCGACGTATGCGAAATCTGCACCGATGTGGACGGGGTGCTCACCGCGGATCCCACGCTCGTGCCGGAGGCGAGGCCGATCGGCCACCTCACCCATGAGGCCATGCGGGAGCTGGCGGCCGGGGGCGCTCGGGTGCTGGCGCTGTCCGGCGCCGAGTACGCGGAGCGCCACGCGGTGACCCTCCGAGTGCGGTCGTCCTACGACGAACATCCGGGGACCGTCGTCTCGGACGAGCCCGATCGGCCCCCGCCGTACGGATCCTGCGCGCAGGTCGTGGGCCTGGCCCATGACCCATCCCGCACGAAGATCACCCTGTCCGGTCCGATGGTCCACACGAGGCCGACGGCGGGTGTGATGCACGCCCTGGCCGAGGCGGGGAGCGGGATCGGCACGGCTGAAATCCGTGCCGATCCGGCCGACGACGGGCGATGCGGCGCGCTCACGCTGGTCCTGCCCGCAGCCGACGCCCCCGCCGCGCTGGCCGCCCTGCGGACCTGCCGCCGAGGCATCGGCTACGACGACCTGACCCGGGAGGACGACGTCGGAACAGTCTCGCTCGTGGGGTCCGGATTCCGGTCGCACGCCGAGCCTTTCCTCCTGCTGAGGGAAACGCTGGACGGGACGGGCGTGCCCTTCGAGCCGGTGTCGGCGTCGGACACCCGCATTTCGGTACTGTGCCGTGCCTCCCTGCTGCCGGACGCCGTACGTGTCCTGCACAAGGCGTTCGTGGAGGGCAGGTTGCCGACGAAGGCGTCCACCGGGAGGAGGCGGATGAGCACGGTGACCGGGCCGTGTGACGTCTCGCCATCGAACTGGAGGCCACCGCCCCGCCGCATATTGCCGGACGTGCCGTGCCCGTAGGCCATCATCGGCGCGCGATGGGAGCACCCCGCCGTCCCCTCCGCCCCTGAAGCGGACCATGTCTGCGGACGCCGTGGCCGTGGCGCGCGTGAGGAGAGCGTGATGTTGGGAAGTGACCGGAAGGGGGCGGTGGGGGGAGAGCCGCCGCGCGCATGGGCGCCGAGGTCGCAGAGCCGTCCGGACGGCCTGCTCGCCTGTGCGGGCTGGGACGGTTCGGTCCGGTGGCGGGACGGCGAACGGCTTGAGCGGCTGTTCGAGGAGCGCTGCGACCGGATGTGTGCGCGGGGGAACGGAGACCGGCTCGCGGTGGACGCCGGTGACGTCGTCCTCACATACCCGCAACTGGACGAAAGGGCCAACCGGCTTGCTCGTTTCCTGATGGCCGAGGGGATACGGCCCGGCGACCGGATCGGGTTGCTGCTCGACGAGGCGGTGGACGCCTATGTCGGGATGCTGGCCGTGCTGAAGGCACACGCCGCGTACGTACCGTTGGACGTCGGATTCCCGTCGGACCGTTTGAGCTACATCGTGTCCGATGCCTCCGTGCGCATGGTCCTGTCACTGTCCCGACTCTCCGAGCGGGCCCGACGCCTCGCGGACGGTACCGAGTTGCTGTATCTGGACCGGGTGCGGTCCAGGGTGGCCGAGCAGTCTCCCGGTCGCCCCGGGCCCGTGGCTGTCGGGGAGCCGGCTGACGACCTGTGCTACGTCATTTACACCTCGGGAACCACGGGCCGTCCGAAGGGTGTGGCCGTCGGCCATCCCGCCGTGTGCAACTTCGTCCGGGTGGCCTCGGAGGTCTACGGCATCACCCGCGACGACCGGGTCTACCAGGGGATGACCATCGCGTTCGACTTCTCCGTCGAGGAGATATGGGTGCCCTGGATGGCCGGTGCCACGGTGGTGCCCAGGCCCGAAGGGCCGAGCCTGCTCGGTCCCGAGCTGGACGCCTTCCTGCGGGAGCGGGAAGTTTCGGCCCTGTGCTGCGTTCCCACCTTGCTGGCCACGCTGGACGAGAACACATCCGCACTGCGGTTCCTGCTGGTATCCGGGGAACCGTGTCCGCAGGATCTCGTCACCCGCTGGCACCGGCCCGGTCGCCGGTTCCTCAACGTCTACGGCCCGACCGAGGCGACCGTCACGGCGACCTGGAGCGCCCTGGCCCCTGACCGTCCGGTGACGATCGGTGTCCCGCTGCCGACGTACTCGGTCGCCATCCTGGATCCGGAACAGGACAGGGCCCTGCCGCCGGGCACGATGGGAGAGATCGCGATCGGCGGGATCGGGCTCGCAGACGGATACCTCAACCGGCCCGAGGTGACCGAACGCGCCTTCATAACGGACTTTCTCGGCATCCCCGGGAATCCGTCCGGCAAGATCTACCGCACCGGGGACCTGGGCCGCATCAACACCCACGGTCAGGTCGAACACCACGGCCGCATCGACACCCAGGTCAAAATCCGCGGCTACCGTGTGGAACTGACCGAGATCGAGTCAGTGCTCCTGCACGTGCCCGGAATCGCCCAAGCGGTCGTCGCCGAGCAGGAGATCACTCCGGGGACCGCGGAACTGTGCGCCTACTACACCACCTGCGCGGGCATGACCGTGGATCCCGAGCGGGCCGTGGCACACCTGCGGGAACGGCTGCCCGGCTACATGGTCCCCGCCTACCTCGAACACCTCACGTCGATTCCGATGCTGCCCAGCGGGAAGGCCGACCGCCGGCGCCTGCCGCCACCAACCGGACGGCGCCGGCTCGCCCAGGGCGATGACACGGCTCCACGCACCGGTACCGAACGGATGCTGGCCGAACTGCTGGCCACGGTCCTGGAGGTCGAGCGGGTCTCCGTGGACAGCCACTTCTTCGACGACCTCGGCGCCAATTCCCTGATCATGGCACGGTTCAACGCGGCCGTGCGCGCACGTCCGGAGCTGCCCGGCGTGTCGATGAGGGACGTCTACCTGCATCCCACCGTGCGCCGACTCGCCACGGCCCTGACCGAAGCGCCACCTCATGCCCGGACCGTGCTCGACCGCGTACCGCAACAGCCGACCGCTCCGGTGGTGGGCAGGCTCCGGTACGCCCTGTGCGCGACGCTCCAGTTCCTGGCGTTCCTGGCGTACGTGAGCCTCGCTTCGGTGGCGCTGGACGCCGGAACGTCCTGGATGACGCGAGGACAGGGATGGTTCGGTATCTATGAACGCGGGGTGGCCCTCGGCGCCGTGGCACTGATCGGCGCGAGTCTGTTCCCGATCGCCGCCAAATGGGCTCTGATCGGGCGGTGGAAACCGCGGCGTATCCGGTTGTGGAGCGTGGCCTATGTCCGCTTCTGGTGTGTCAGAACCCTCGTCGTCGCCAACCCGCTGGCCCGGCTGACCGTCGGAACACCGATGTACACCGCGTATCTGCGGGCGCTCGGCGCCAAGATCGGACCCCGCACACTGATCTTCACCCGGTGGCTGCCGATCTGTACCGACCTGCTGACCGTCGGGGCGGACACCGTGATCCGCAAGGAGACCTATCTCAACGGTTACCGAGCACGCGACGGCGTCATCGAGACCGGCCCGGTCACCATCGGTTCCGGCGCCTTCGTCGGCGAACAGAGCACGCTCGACATCGGCGTACACCTCGGCGACACCGCCCAGCTCGGCCATGCCTCCGCGCTACACGAAGGCCAGTCGATACCCGCCGGGCAGCGGTGGCACGGCTCACCGGCCCGGCCCGCACCGACAGGGTGTGAGTACCTCACCGTTCCACCGGCCCGTTGCGGCCGCCTGCGGCGGGTGTGTCACAGCCTCGCCACGCTGCTGGTCCTGACGGCCACCGTCGGAGTGGCCGAGGTGGCCGTCGCCGCCCTGCTGGAAGCCCGGCCCGCGCTGGTCCACACCCTCACCGGAGCGGGCGGCCCCGGCAGTTGGACGTACTACGCCGACGGCCTGGAGATCGCGGCGGCCACGGTGTTCGGCCTCGCCCTCCTGGGGGCGACCCTCGCGCCGGCCCTGTCGCGGATACTGTCCCGTCCCCTCGGACCGAACACGGTCTATCCGCTGTACGGAGTACGATTCACACTCCAGCGCGCCGTCGCCCGGCTGGCCAATATCCGCTTCACCATCGCCCTGTTCGGCGACAGCTCGGCAATCGTGCACTACCTCAAAGCCCTCGGATACCGTCTGGCGCCGATCGAGCAGACCGGATCCAACTTCGGCACGATGCTCAAACACGAGGTGCCCGCCCTCAGCCGCGTCGGCACCGGGACCATGGTCTCCGACGGGCTGTCCATGGCGAACGCGGAGTACTCCAGCACCTCCTTCCGCACCGCCCCGGCCGCCATCGGACGCCACAACTACCTGGGCAACAACATCGTCTATCCGGCCGGCGGCAGGACCGGCGACAACTGCCTGCTGGCCACCAAGGCCATGATCCCGGTCAGTGGTCCGGTCGCGGAGAACACCGGACTGCTCGGCTCACCCCCCATCGAGATCCCACGGTCGGTCGAACGCGACCGCCGCTTCGACCACCCCACCACCGGATCCGGACTCCGGCGCCGCCTCGCGGCCAAGAACCACCACAACGTCGTGACCATGGCCCTGTTCCTGACCGTGCGGTGCCTGTACGTCTACGGCCTCCTCCTGATCGCGATGTTCCCCCTGGCCGGCAACGGCGGACTGTACTGGCTGGAGACGCTCGGCACCGCCCTCCTCGAACTCGCCTTCACGGTCGGCTTCTTCGTCCTGGTCGAGCGGGCCGTGCTGGGCTTCCGTACCCTGCGGCCACGGTTCTGCTCCCTCTACGAGCGGCCCTTCTGGCGGCACGAGCGCTACTGGAAGGTACCGTCCATCCTCTACCTCGCCCTCTTCAACGGCACCCCCTTCAAACCCGCCATCTGGCGGCTGCTCGGCGTCCGCATGGGCCACCGGGTCTTCGACGACGGCTGCCGGATCCTGGAACGGACCCTCACCCAGGTCGGCGATGACTGCGCCCTCAACGCCGGCAGCATCTTGCAGGCGCACTCCCTCGAAGAGGGCGTCTTCAAATCCGACCGCATCGCCATCGGCAACGGCTGCACGATCGGCACCAGCGCCTTCGTGCACTACGGCGTCGTCATCGACGACCACGCCCGCATCGACGCCGACTCCTTCCTCATGAAGGGCGAACACGTACCGCCACACGCCCAGTGGCGCGGCAATCCGGCAGTGGAGCTGACCACCGATGCCGTCTGCCGGAGAGAGCCGTAGTCGACACCCCAGTGGAGGGCAACGACACCAAGCTCACGGCACCGAGAGCGTCAACACACGAACCAAACGGATCATGAAGTAGATGCACGGCCGAGCCGGGTTCCCCCTCCTCGGCACCGCATCCTCCTCCAATGATCACTACACAACGCTACCCCCGATTACGGAACAGAGCCGTCTGGCGCGTGTCGCTCTGGCCTGGCTGGGCCTCGTCGGCACCGCCCTGGTGTCGCACCGACAACGCCCTGCGCCATGGCCGAGGCCGCGGGGGGCCGACTCACGCTCGCCCGGGCGGCACCCACCACCTTCACCCTGCTGCTGCCGACCATGGAGACCCCCGCCGTCACCCGCCTGAGGCGAGCGGTGGTGTGACCGCCTGCCTCAGGCGACCCCCCTTTCTACTCCTTGCCCTGGAACTCGTGGTTCGTCTTGGCGGAGGGGTCGGCGTGGCCTCCGGGGCCGTCCGACTGGTTCTCGTGCTCTCCGTTCTCCTCGTGCTCCCCGTGTTCGCCGTCGCTCTTCGACGTACCGGACTGGTGCGCACCGGGGCCCGGCGGAGTGGGCTTCTGCACCGTGGTGGACACCGAGGACGCGGCATGAGCCGGCTCCGAGGACGCCATGGCGGCGCCCCCTCCGAGAACGGTCGCGACGACGGCGGCCGTGGACGCGGCGAGAAGTGCCGCCTTCCTGCGCGTATTCATGATCACCTTCACTTCAGGTTCCGCATGGACGCTCCATCCGGAACATGTGCATCCTGCGCCGCCGCGGCTGAGAGGAAGCTGAGGCGAGGTGACGGGGCCACGGAACCCCTCCGGGGTTCTCAGCAGCCTCTCAGTTTCATTTCAGCCAGGGACACCTACTCTGAATATGAATATTCATGCACAAAAGGGAAGGAAGGAGCGGGCGGCATGCGTGTCCTCGTCATCGAAGACCACCCCACCCTCGGACGCGCCCTGATCCACGGGCTCTCGGCCGAGGGGTTCGCCGTGGACCTCGCCGCCGACGGAGAAGAAGGACTCTTCATGGCCGGCGACACCGGCTACGACGCCATCGTGCTGGACATCATGCTGCCCCGGGTCAACGGCTACGACGTATGCCGACGGCTCCGGGCCGCGAAGAACTGGACACCCATCCTGATGCTCACCGCCAAGGACGGTGAGTACGACGAGGCGGACGCCCTGGACATCGGAGCGGACGACTACCTCACCAAGCCGTTCTCCTACGTAGTGCTGACCGCCCACCTCCACGCCCTGATGCGGCGAGGACGGCGCCCCCGCCCCGCCGTACTGCGGGCCGGCGATCTCCACCTGGACCCCGGGGCCCGCACATGCCGACGCGGCGGGGTCTCCATCGACCTGACCACGCGGGAGTTCTCGCTACTCGAATACCTGGTCCGCCATCAGGGACAGGTAGTGAGCAAGCAGGACCTCCTGGCCCACGTGTGGGCGGAGCCCTACGATCTGGACCCCAACGTCGTCGAGGTCTACATCGGCTATCTGCGCCGCAAGATCGACCAGCCCTTCGGGGCGCGGTCCATCGAGACGGTCCGCGGGGCGGGGTACCGCCTCGCCGGTGACGGCGGGTGAACTGTGCGGGACACTGCCGCGTCCGCGGCATCCCGCAGAGCCGAGGCGGCACCAGTCCCGCGATACCGGCTCTTCCGCGGGCACGGCTTCAGCCTGCGGATACGGCTGACGGTCGCCGCCACCGTCGTCGCCGCGCTCGGCCTGTCCCTGGCGGCTGTCCTGCTTGTGGTCAGCCAACACGCCCCGCTCATCCACAGCCTGGATTGACAACGCCCGCCAGCGCGCGCTGATCATCGCCGCCGCGCTGGACAAGGGCCGGGCCGTCCAACCGCTCCCCGCCTCCGGCGCGGGCGACGACGCGGCCCGAGTGATCGACAGCCGTGGCCGTGTGGTCGCGGCGTCCGCCAACGTAGCCGGAGAACCGGCGCTGTGTCGTGTCGGCGGGGCCGGCCCATGCCCCTGAAACCGTGTATGTCGGCCTTGCCACGGACCCGGTCGAACACAACGTCGCCCGGCTCACCGTTGAACCGGCCTTCGGCCTCCCGGTCCTTGCGGCCCTGATCGCCGCCGCCGGATGGCACATCACCGGCCGTGCCCTGGGACCGGTGGAACGGCTGCGCGGCCAAGCAGCCGAGATCACCGCCACCGACCTGCACCGGCGACTCGACCTGCCGTCGCGTACGGATGAGATACAGCGCCTCGGCACCACCCTCAGCGATCTGCTCGCCAGGCTCGACGAAGCGACCGCTCGGCAGCGGCAGTTCGTGGCGGAGGCCGCGCATGAACTGCGCAGCCTCCGGTGGCCGCCGTGCGGGCGGAAATCGAGACCGCCACCCGGCATCCCCGCGCCGACTTCTCGGCCCGGCTGCGCCCATTCCCGCCCCGGTGTGGCCGTCGCCTGCGCCCGCGTTCGCCCCGCACGCGTGCGCGGAGACCCGGACGCGCTGTCCCGAGCCATACGCAACCTGCTCGACAACGCCGTCCGGTACGCCCACCACCACGTTTCCCTGTCAAGTTCATGTGTTCACTTCTTGTGCCTCCTCTGCGGGGTGGCGTGCGGTGGTGGCTGTTGACGGAGTGAGACGGCCACCCATCGGTTCGAACGAGCAGTTCCTGTCAGGTCGACTGTGCCTCGTTCACCAGCTCGATGTAGGCCGCTTCGGCGAAATTGGTGAAATGCTGCCGTCCCCGAGCATGTTCCCGATACGAGTGGCTCGCAGCGCTGGCCTGATATACCGACGTTCCACTCATCCAGATCCTTCGAAGCAGCGCTTATTCTCAAAGCTGAGTGGTCGTTCGCCTTTTCTCGTCAGGTGTCGACGGCCCAAATGCCTCCAGGAAGTAGCCCAGCGCGTTTCCGAAGTCGTCCTGGTTGAGCATCCCCCGAGCGTGTCGGTGAAGTCGCCGACCAGCGGACGGGCGGTCAACCGGCTGCGCTGCGCTCGGTCTCCGGCACCGGGGGCAGCCAGTGCACGGCGTTGTCGCGGAAGGACGCGTGAATGGGGACAAGGTCTGTGCCGCTGGTGTCGTCGAGGGGCGCCGCCGAGCTTCTGGCAATGTTCGCAGGCGCAGGTGTGGGGAAAGACGGCCGGACCCCGGGTGGTGAAGCGGATGCGGCCGCACAGGCAGCCGCCGGTACGTTCCTCAGTATCTTCGGCTCCCTGAGCGCCGGCTGCGGCTGTGGCGTTCATCAGGTGATCTCCCAGGCACGATGGGCAAGTTGGGCCCATCAGTGTGCCATCCGTGCCGTGATCGTCGGACGCTGTTCGGCGGCTCTGGCGTGACCCTCGCCGCGTGCGCCGATTTCGGAGGCGGCACGGGCCGGGCGACAAAACTGCGGCTCAGGGGCGTCCGAGGGCGCGGACGGTCCATCCGGCGTCGTGTCAGGTGTAGGCGTTCAGGGTGCCGCGGCCGGGCTGCCACAGGCGGCCCCGGCCGCTTGCGCTGTCCGCGGCTCGCTGGCGTGTGCCGAGGCGGCGCGGTTCTCTGCGCAGCCCGGCACACTGAGCCCGTCGGCCGGGCGGGCCGGCCGGGTGCTGTGCGGTCTGTCAGCCCATGTCCGTCAGGAGGGCGTTCAGTTCCTTCTCCTGCTGCGCAGGCGACATCGGCGGGTTCGAGTGATCGATACCGAAGGTCTTGAGCACCTGGTCCATCTGAGCGTCGATGGAGGTCCAGCCGGTGTTGTCCAGCGGCTGCAACGACGCCTGGTCGGCGTCCCACAGGTCACGCAGCGACTGGGCGGCCGCGTGCGCGCCCTTCCCATTCCCCGAGCGTGCGTCCTTGAGCGAGGTCGAGGCGAGGGTCCGCAGCGCGGAGACCTTGGCAGGCGGGAACTTCTTCACCGCCTGGCCGGGAGCCATCTGGACGGCGGAGGTGTTGTCGGCCTCCGGCGCCGGGCCGACATGCGGCTGGCCGTGGGCCCAGACCAGCAGGCCCGTGGTCGCGACGGCGAGCAGTCCGAAGCCGGCCAGCGCGACGCGCTCCTTGCGCGGGTCGCCGGTGGCGTGTGCGGCGTGGGCCGCCTCGTAGGTCTCGGTCACGTCGGAGCGCGTCACCGTCAGGTAGACCACCGTCGCCAGGATGAGGCCGAGGAAGATCAGGCTGGTGGTGAAGGTGCCCAGCGCGAGACCGGTCGGCTCGCCCGGCTGAGCGACCTTCGGAGAGGCGAGCCAGTCGCCGATGTTGGCGCCCAGCGGGCGGGTGAGGATGTAGGCGAGCCAGAAGGACAGCACCGGGTTCGCGCCGGACTTCCACAGCGCCGTGATCGCCGCGATGAGGCCGAGCGGCAGCAGTACTGAGGCTCCCGGGCTCCAGCCGGTGAGCTCGAGGGTCCAGTCGCCGGTTGCGGTGCCGAGTGCGAAGGTGACGAGAACGGCGAGCCAGTAGAACGACTCACGTGGCAGCGTCGTGACCGAGTGGATCGAGAGGGTGCGCTCGCGCAGCCACCACACGCCGAAGACCACGGCGAGAAGGACCGAGAACACGGCGGAGCTGATCCACAGCGGCACGTTGAGCTGGTCGGTGAGGATGTCCGTGTACAGGGTGCCCGTGACACTGACAACGACCACGGTCAGCCAGTAGGGGAACGGGACGTACCGCTTGAGCCGCAGCTGGATGGCCAGGACCACCACGAATACCGCGGTGAAGATCCAGGCCGTGTTCACCAGGCCGACGCCCAGCTTCATGTTGATCCAGTCGGCGAAGCTCTCACCCACGGTGGTGCACAGGATCTTGATCACCCAGAACCAGATGGTGACCTCGGGGACCTTGTTGAGCATGAGGTGCCCGCCGCGCGTGCGTGCTTCCGTTGTCGTTGTCATGCAGGAAGGTTTACGGGGGGAACCTGCAAGCAACCTGACTACGTGGCCGCGCGCGCGGCCGGGAGTGTCACCTCGACATGACCGCGATTGTCCGCGATCGCGCGGACCTCCACACCGGCCGAGGCGGCGATGCGCCGGACCACCGGCAGCCCCAGCCCGTACCCGTCGCCGCCGGTCACACCCGCTTCGAAGACCCGGTTGACGTCCGCGGGATCGAATCCGGGGCCGTCGTCCAGGACATCGACCACGACGGCCTCGCCCTGGTTGCGCGCGGTGATCCACACACGGGACTTCGCGTGCCGCAGGCCGTTCTCCAGCAGGGGTGACAGAAGCGAGACGGCGACGTCGGGCGCCACGGCCACCTCGACTTTCGCCGGGAAGGCGACCTCGACCGCGCGGGAGCCGATCGCCTGCCGCGCGGCGGAGCGCAGATCGCACCGGGCCTCGTCGTCGGTCCGTGCGCGCGCGGCGCGCAGAATCGTCGTGATCGCCGTATCGAGGCGGTCGACCTCGCTCAGCACCGCCTCCGGCGGCACCGGCTCGCCGGACAGCTGGGCCAGTTGCGCCTCGGCCCGCAGGACCGTGAGCGGGGTCCGCAGTTCGTGGGCGATTTCATCGGTGAGCCGGCGCTCATCCGCCAACGCGTTGTCGACGCGCTCCAGGAGGCGGTCCAGGGTCTGTCCCAGTTCCCCGAACTCGTCACGGGGGACTCCGAGGTTGAAACGGCGCCCGGGTTCGTGATGGCCCCAGTCGTCGGCGAGGGCGGCCATCTCATGCACGACCCGCAACGCGCGGTGCACCACGAGGTGCGCGACACCGCCGGCGAGGAGGATCGTGAGGCCGCCCAGGATCAACGACAAGGTCAGACTGCGCTGCTCGGATGTCTCGTAGGGCGTGAGGTCCACCCGGACAACCACCATGACGTGGTGGCCGTCGATCGGCACCAGCCGCGCGTACAGGAGGTAGTCGCCCACCGTCGCGGTCTGCGATCGCCCCGAGTCCGCCAGCTCTTCGACGCGGTCGACCACGCTTGCTGGTACGTTCCCGTCGATCAGGCGGCCGTCGGCATACACCCAGGCGACCTCGTCCAGCGCCTCGCTGCTGTTCTCCGTCAGTACGACACGGCCGCCCTTGGCGGTGACGTTCGCCGCGACGGCCTCGGCGCGGGTCCGGGCCAGATCGTGCGCGTCGGCGTCCGTCACCCGGCTCAGCAGCACGTGCGAGACCACGACCAGGACCGCGACCACGGCGGTGGCGATCAGCACAGTGAGCGCGACGACTCTTCTGCGGAATCCCGTCACTGCCATCGGTAGCCCACGCCGCGGACGGTCACCAGACGCTCGGCCACACCCAGCGGACCGAGCTTGGCCCGCAGTCGGCGCACATAGGAGTCGAGGGTGTTCTCGCTGACCTGCGCCCCGTGCGGCCAGCCAGCGGCGATGAGGGCGTGGCGGCGTACCGCGTCGCCCTGCGAGGCGATCAGGCGGCCCAGCAGCCGGAACTCGGTCGGGGTCAGGCTCTCGCTCACCGAGCCGTAGGTCACCACGTGCTTCGCCGGATCGAGGACGACCTCGCGCGGTGCGGACGCCACGGTGACCCGGCGCAGGAGGGCTCGGACCCGGACCAGCAGTTCCGGGATGTCGAAGGGTTTGGTCATGTAGTCGTCGGCGCCGGCCTCGAAGCCGCCCACCTTGTGATGCAGGCCGTCCAACGCGGTGAGCATCAACACCGGCACGTCGACACCGCGAGCCCGAAGGGCCAGGCAGACGTCGCGGCCGTCGGCGTCCGGGAGCCCGAGATCCAGTACGACCAGATGGGGCGCCGGTGCGAGCTGCCGCAGCAGGCTGTCGGCCGTGGCGGCGACCGAGACGGTGTGGCCGTCGTACTCCAGGGCGCGCTTGAGGACGCCACGGACCGCCGCGTCGTCTTCGCACACCATGATGAAAGCCACGTGCTGACCCTAGATACTCGCGTCCAGATTCTCCATCTGCCCTGGTCAGCCGCCTGACGGTCGTGAGGGGCGTTGGTGCCGCACGCCCGTGCCCTGCCAAGCCGCGACGGTCCGGCGCGACCGGCCGAGCCGCAGCAGCGGAGGCTCGCGGGGGTCCACCATCCGTCGCATGGATCCTGTGCAGGAGTACTCGACACCATCGCGCCACCCCTCGCCCCCTGGCGACCCGAGCCGGCCGTCCGCGAGTTCATCCACCGGGCCCGCAAAGAGCTCGGCATCGCCGCGTGACGGCCTGCTCTCTTTAGTCGTCCGACGGGCGGAACGGGATGACGTTGCCGAGGGCAGGTTGGTCCTGGCTGTCGGGTCGCCGGAGGATGAGCACGGCTGCCGCGAGGGCCATCTGCTCCGCTCGATGCCGGGACTCGGCCTCGGCGGCCCGGGAGTCCTTAAGAGCTTCCTTCAGACGGACAACCTCTTTGCGAAGCCGCTTTTCGACTTCAGGCGTCTGGTGCGTTTCCGCACGGACCCGCGCGTAGAACTCCTCCTTGAGGTCGGCGTGGCGCTTTTGCAGAGCCATGCGGTGAACACCGGCCTCTGCGGCGAGCGCGACCACCGTGAGGCTGCCGTTGGAGCAGGTGGGCTGGCCGGCCAGGAGGCGGTCCATGGCCGTGCGGATGCGGGAACGTTCGTCCTCGTGCTGCTGGTTCATGCGATGGCCTCCTCGGCGTACTGGGCGGCTGAGTCGTGGGCATCGGCGAGAGCGCGAAAGCGGTTGGCGGTCCTGCGGAACCGGTCACCCAGGGGCTGGGGCATCAGGGCTGCCTTCGCATCGAGCCGATCAGCGTGCTTTCGGGCCGCCTGCGCGTGGCTGTCAGTGCGGACCGCGTTGCCGCAGCCGAGCTGACAGGCGAACTGGTTGGGTGCCGTCGCCCCGGAATCCGGATCGCACAGGGCCGTGTCGCGCTTGAAGGCGCAGATGAGGAACGCGTCCGGGTTATCGAAGAGGACGAGGCCATCGCGCGCGAGGAACTTGGCGGCGGCCTTCGGGGTGGTTCCCCGTGGAACCCTCGACGGGCGCGGCTGCCGTAGCCGGTGGAGGTGCGGGCATCCAGGGCGGTACGCATGTGTCCGTACTGGATGGCGAGGGCGACCAGACCGCCGGGGCGGCGGGCGATATGCCAAGCGAGAGTTCTGCGCAGGCGACTCAGTCCAAGGTTGCCGTGTGGGTCCTCGGGCACCATCTGGGCGTCCAGGCCCTGGGCGGTGGCCTCCTGGTTGATCCACGACACGAGATTCTCGACGCGGCGGTCCAGGGTGCCCCGCTTCAGTGCACCGTGGTGCTTGCGCAGCTCCGTGCGCTCGCTGTGGTCAGACCGGTTTGGGGCCGTCCGGGGCGGGCGGCGGATCGACGGACGAGTCCGGCGACGGCACGGCGGGCAGACGAACCACCAGGCGGGCTCCGCCGAGGCCGCCGTCGTCCGGGGCGGGGTCCTGGTCGGCGTAGGCGACGCCGCCGTGGGCGGTGACGACCTTGCCGACGATGGCGAGGCCGAGGCCCGAGCCGCCGGCCTCGCGGGAGCGCGCCTCGTCGAGACGGGTGAAACGCTGGAAGACCCGGGTCCGATCCGCGGCCGGGATACCCGATCCGTCATCGCTGACGGTGAGTTCCACGGTGCCGCCGCTCTCGCCCAGGGCCACGCGGACGTGCCGTTCGGCATGGCGACGGGCGTTGTCCAGGAGATTGCGCACGACACAGCGCAGCGCCTCGGCATCACCCCGTACGCGGCCGCCCGAGACCCTCCGGGCATCGATCTCCGCCCGGGCCAGGGAGCGCTGCCGACGGATCTCGGCCAGCACCACCTCATCCAGGTCGACGACGCGCGCGGCCTGGGATCGCGGCCGGGCGGGATCCTCGCTGCGGGCCAGCGCGAGGAGGCCCTCGACGAGGTCGTGCAGCCGCTCCGCGTCTTCCAGCAGGGCGGCGGCCACCTGCGGGTCACGGTCCGGGTCGGGGTAACGGGACATGACCTCCAGCTGGGCGCGCAGCGCGGCCAGCGGACTCCGCAGTTCATGCGCGGCGTCGGCGACGAAGCGCCGTTGCGCGACGGACGCCTCGTCGAGGCGGGCGAGCATGTCGTTGAGGGTGACGCCCAACGCGTGGATCTCGTCCTGACAATCGGGCAGGTCCAGGCGACGGTGCAGATCGGTCGCGGTGATGTCCGCGGCCTGGCCGCGCAGGGTTTCCACCGGGCGCAGAGTGCGGCCGGCGGTGAGCGAGATCGTCCACGCCACCAGCGCCGTCAGCGCCGGGACACCGATCACCAGGCCGGTGGTCAGACTGGACAGGGTGTGCTCGGCCTGGGCCAAGGACACCGCCACGACGATGGTGGCGGGCCGGTCCCCCACGCGGGTTGGCCGGGCCAGTACGCGGAAGTCCCCTCCGTCGCCGATCTTGAGGTCGTGGAGGGTCGTGGCACGGCCCGCGACGACCTGCGGGGGAAGGGGGTTCGGAAACCCGCTGGGGCTGCCCGGGCCCGTGTCGTAATCGGAACTGGCCCGTACCTTCCCCGAGGCGTCCAGCACCTCGACCACGTCGGCGTCCCCCCCGTTGGACGGTATGAGGGTATGCAACTGGTCGTGCCTGATGAGAGCCGAGACGTCGGACAGCCGCTGACGCCCTGTGGTGTCCAGATCGCGCCACATCGAATACTTGAGGCCGAGCAGCAGCCCGAGACCAGCCGCGACCGTTGCGATGGCGACGACCGTCGTGGCCCACATGGTGACCCGCGTACGCAGGCTCAGCCTTCTCGTCAGCCGTCGCGCCCGGGCGAAGACCAGGCGGTCGGCGAGACGGAGCCAGGACACTCAGCCGCCCTTCCGGTCCAGCCGGTAACCGACGCCGCGCACGGTCTCGATGGCGGACCGGCCGTACGGGGTGTCGATCTTGCGCCGGAGGTAGCCGACGTAGACTTCGACGATGTTCGGGTCGCCTTCGAACCACGCGTCCCAGACCTGAGCGAGCAGGTCCGTCTTGCTCACCACGGTGTCGGGGTGGCGCAACAGGAACTCCAGCAGCCCGAACTCGCGCGGCGTCAGGTCGAGGGTCTCCTCGCCACGGCCGCACCGGTGGGCGGCCGGGTCCAGCCAGAGATCACCCGCACGGAGGACCGGCGGCCGCTGCGGGGCGCTGCGGCGCAGCAGCGCGCGGATCCGGGCCAGCAGCACCACGAAGGAGAAGGGCTTGGTCAGATAGTCGTCGGCACCCAGATCGAGGGCGTCCGCCTCGTCGTACTCCCCGTCCTTGGCCGTCAGGATCAGCACGGGAGTAGCGATCTCCGCGGCGCGCAGCGTGCGGCAGACGTCGTAGCCGTTACGCCCCGGAAGCATCAGGTCGAGCACGATCACGGCGTAGTCGTGGTGCCTGACCAGACGCAGGGCCTTCTCACCGTCCTCGGCGATGTCGACGCCGAACCCCTCGGCGCGCAGCCCACGGCCCACCGCGGCGGCGATGTTCTGCTCGTCCTCGACCACCAGCACCCGCATGCGCATCACCTCGTGGCCGACCGGTCGGATCCGCCGGAAGGCTGATCCTCGCTTGCGAGTCTAGGGGCCGACGCCCTGGTCGGCCGCACGCTCTCAGCCGGCTCTCAGGGTCTCCTCAGCGCTCACTCAGCGTTCTCAGTGCCCGCACAGGCCGTACACGGCACAGTGGAAAGTGCCTGCTTACACCGCAGGCGTCGAGTTCAACGGACATGCCGTCAACCGACGAAAGGCGTCAACGTGGCTCCGACTTCCGCGCCGCAGCGAACGCATGAGCGCTCGCCCAGCACCGCGCCGAAGCCCGCCCCGCAAGTCTCCGAGCTCCGCGTCTCCCGCACGGCTCCCGTCGGACGCTGGGTCCTGATCATCGCCGGGGGTTACGCGGCGGGTCTCACGGCCTCCGCCTTCGGCGTTCCCGCCCCCTACCTCCTGGCCTCGCTGCTGGTCGGCGCCGCCCTGGCGCTGTGCGGGGTGGTCCGCGACCGGCTGCCGGCGCCGGCGGGCCGCGCCTCACAGGCGCTGGTCGGCGCTCTCATGGGCAGCTATCTCACCCCGGCCGCCCTCGTCTCCGCCGCCCCCGTCGCGCTGCCCATGACCGTGGTCACCGCGGCCACCATCGCGCTGAGCGTCGGGGTCGCCTGGCTTCTGGCCCGCCGTGGCCGCATCAGCCGGCCCAGCGCCGTCCTCGGCATGGTGCCCGGCGGTTCCGCCGCGATCGTCACCTGCGCCGACGAGCTGAACGCCGACGTACGGCTCGTCGCTTTCACCCAGTACCTGCGCGTCGGCCTCGTCGCCACCACCGCCCCGCTGGCCGCCCACTGGATGACCTCCGGCCGGCCATCGGCCGCATCGGGCCACCCAGGCGGGGGCGGGACCGCCGGAACCGGCCTCACGCACCTCGTGGCGGGGGCGGACCAGCTCAGCGGCCTGCTCGCCCTCGCGGCCGTCTGCGCCGCCGGCTCCTGGGCCGGCCGACGGCTGCGACTGCCCACACCCATGCTGATCGGCCCCATGCTGGTCGCCCTCGTCGCCACTCTCAGCGGCGCCATGCCCGGCTTCGCGCCCGTGGGCGTGCTGCAGAACTTCGTCTTCGTCCTCGTCGGCCTGGACGTCGGCGTACGTTTCACCCGCCAGACGCTCCGCAGCATGCGGCGCCTGCTGCCGCCGATCCTGGTCTGCATGACGGTCGTCTGCCTCGGCTGCGCCGGGCTGGCGTGGGTCTTCGCCGGCCTGACCGGCACACCGTTCACCGACGCCTATCTCGCCACGACACCCGGAGGGATCAACGCGGTCCTCGCCACGGCCGTCTCCTCCCATGCGGACGTGGCCCTGGTCTCCACCGTCCAGAGTCTGCGCTTGCTGGTGGTCGTCCTGGTGACCCCGCTGATCATCCGCCAGTTGGCCGCGAGCCGACCGCAACCGCCGTCCCGCGTGGGTGGGGACATGGCGCGGACCTGACCGATTGACCGGCTGACCACCACCGACTGACCGACCGCCCAGCCGTCGAAAGGGGTTCCCGTGGAAGCCTCGTGTCCCGCCTCAGGCCAGCGATGGGCCGCACTCGTCGATCGCGGAAACGGATGCGTCGAGACATGCGACATCGTGGAGTGGCGACGCGAGGACGAGGAACTCGTCGGCTACATATGCGACACGGGCGGCGCGGCCCAAGGGGACAAGGGCCGCGTCGTCCGTGCTGACCGCCATCCGGGTTTCCTGACGTACGAACGACGGCCGCAGGTGGTCGGCGCTCTACCCGGGATGGGGTGGACGATCTGCTACCGCCTCGACGCACCGCCCGATGGCGCCCCCGGCGCCGATGGCTTCGAACGCCGTCCGGTGCTCGCCTGGCTCGTGTACGACGACGGAACGGTCACGCCGTGCGACGTGGACCACGACGGCCTCGTCTACTGCAGCACGGACACCCCGGAACTCGTTCACATCGAGCCACCGGACCCGGCGCTCGGCTGACCGCCTGGCGTCGTCAGGTCAGCCGAGCGCCTCTCCCAGCAGGGCGGCCGTCTCGGCGATCAGCGGTTCGTCCGCCGTGGCGGCCTCGCCCCGCTTGGTGGAGAGGACGGCCAGCACAACCGGCACCACGTCCGGGGTCCAGGCGACGCCGACGTCATTGAGAGCACGGCAAGCTCCTCACCATGACACCGATGCGCCTGCTGACCGGCTCACCGCTGCCTCCCCCTGCCTCCGGCTGCTCGGCGCCCGTATCGGCCGGGACTGTCATCTGCAAGCCGTCCTCGCTCCCCTGTCCTTGGTCGAGGTCGGCGACGGAACCAGCAGCGGCTACGGGGCCCGCCTGGTAACGGCGGGGTGCGAAGCTCCGGGGAGAAGCCCAAGTGCCACCGCTCCACCCGGCGGCAACAGGCAAGGGGAAGACCGGGCGGGCGAACACCCGTGAACCCTCGATGGCGTCTCGTGCAGGAAAGCCCTGCCGGTGGGATGCGGTAGCAGGGGGCAGGGCGGGCCGCTGAGACACGGCAGGCCCCGGGCGGATTTGCACGCCGTTCGGGAGGACACCGCCGCCCCGGGATATAGAGGGCGCCCACTCCGGGCGTATCTCGCATTGACCAGCGGAGATCGTGGGCCGTGAGGAACGCGACTCCTCTCGCCAACTCGGGCTGCTTTCACCCGAACGGGCGCGCCGAATAGAACAACCAGCTCATAACCGGGCGAAGCTACTGAGCGTGGGGACGGCGGAGAGACCGGCGTCCTTCTCAGCCCCGGGAGGTTCGATGTCAGCACCGATTACCAGCAGGGCATGCGTCGCCGCGGCCATCGCGACCGCATCACTCGCGCTGACGACGGCGCTCGCGCAGTCCGCGTACGCGGGAACCTCGTCGTCTTCGATCGTCAAGAGCCGCACCGAGGCCAGCAGCCTCGTCGCTCCCACCCCCGAACCCGAGGACTCCCGCAGCACCACGGGCCGGGAGCCCGCCGGGGACGACACCACCAAAACCACCCGTCGCACCGAGCGCGAGGACTCCGGCAAGCGGGAGCCCGCCGGGGACGACACCACCACAACCACCCGTCGCCCGTCCGGCGGCGTGAAGACTGGCACGGGCAGCGGTGCCTCGGAGCCGAACAGCCTCGAAACGGCCCTCGGCGCCGCGCTGGCCGCAGCCGGCCTGGGTGGCGGCGTGCTGATCGTGCGCCGTCGCCGCGCGGCCGCCGACCGGGACTGAGGCTGAGCGCGGCCGCTGAGGCGGAGCACAGCCAGTGACCGGGTGGCCCCGGACCGGCGAGTCCGGTCCGGGGCCACTTGACACGGGCCACCACAGGGTCATGACATCACGACGACGCGCACACGCACCCGTACGCCGTTCGCGGGAGGACACATGAGGCACCGGTTCCTGGTGGTCGGAGGCTACACCCTGGCCATGACCAGTCTGATACTGGGCGGCTGGCTGATGCACGACGGCACCGTGACGCGTCACCCGCCGCTTCCCGGCGCGGCCCAGCCCTTCACTCCGTCGCCCGGCGCGGCGGCCGCAACCGCCGCGCGGACAGCGGCCGTCAGCCCCCTGCCCCGCTCGGAGCCCCAACGGCTGCGTATCCCCGCCATCTCCGTCGACGCTCCGCTGACGGGTCTTGGCCTTGACGCAGGAGGTCATCTGAAGGAGCCGCCAGTCGACAAGGACAACCTCGTTGCCTGGTACAAGGACGGCGCCACGCCCGGCCAGACGGGCACCGCCATCCTTTACGGCCACGTGGACATCCGCAAAGGCAATGCCGTCTTCTGGAACCTCGGCAAGTTGAAGAAGGGGCAGCCGGTTCAGGTCCAGCGCGATGACGGCAAGGTCGCGCGCTTCACCGTCGACGCCATTGAGGTCTACCCCAAGAACAAGATCCCCAACACCAAGGTCTACGGCACCGCCAACCGCCCCGAGCTGCGGCTGATCACCTGCGGCGGCTCGTACTCCCGGTCCACCGGATACGCGTCCAACGTGGTCGTCTTCGCCCATCTCACCGGCGCGACATGACCAACAGCCGGCCCACCCGTCCGTGACCGCGTGCACGCATCGTGGGCCAGCACGCCACAAGACCTTGGGCTCACAGCCCAGAAGCTCGGCCCGGTAGCTCGGTAAGCGTGACCGGACACCGGTTGAACGCGCCCAGGAGGTGTCTCACAGGTCCGAGCCAGGGCGGCACGCCGCGGGGTCCCGGCGCTGCGGCGTGCCGCAGACGTACCCGCGCTCAGCTCGCCCAGATACCGGTGATGTCCGACGCGGTGGCGGCGTGCCCGGCGTGCGAGGTGCCGTACATGTCCTCGATGGTGCGCAGCACGTCGTAATGGTCGTACCTGGTCGCCGATCTGCTGCCCGCGGTCACCGGCTGACCGTACAGCACCGTGGCGATCTTGTTCTTGCTGTGCTGGTTGTCCTCGTCGAAGGTCACCACGAGGAGGCTGTTGTGGGTCTCGGCCCAGGCCGCGTAGGCGCCGAGGTGCTTCTGCAGCCAGGTGTCGCCGGCGGAGACCGGGCAGTCATGCATGTCACTGCACAGATTCGGGATGACGAAGGAGACCGTGGGCAGCCTGGCGTAGACGGTCGGGAACTGTGCGAACGTCTTGGCGCTGGATCGGGGGACGTTGCGGAACCCGAACCACGGGTTGTGCTTGCGCGCATAGCGTCCGCTGTCGCAGATGGTCGAACCTTGGCTGGGCAGCGACTCGCTGTAGCCGGCCCAGGTCTTTCCGACGGCCGTCAGCTCGGAGGCGAGGTTGGCGGCGGAGCGGAAGCCGGGGGTGTAGCAGCTGTCGTCGGTGATGCCCTGCGTCGCGCCGGAGAAGAGTGCGAAGTAGTTGGGCTGGCTGGGGTGGGCAATGGCGTAGGAGCTGGTCAGGACGGCGCCGCCCCTTCCCAGTGAGTTGATGTACGGAGCGCCGGGGCTGCCGATGATCTGGTCGTACGCGTGGTTCTCCATGACGACGACGACCACGTGGTCGGGCGTGGGGACATGTCCGGCCCTGTGCCCGGTTCCTGCGGCTCCCGTCCATGGCGCGGCCACCGCCGCGGCGACGCCGAGGGCGTAAGCGAGCAGACGGACGGTACTCCGGGGGCGTGTTCGGGACGAGGCGATCACGGGGCCTCCGGTCACAGCAGAGCCGGAAGACATGTCGGTTCTTATTCTTCATGTTTCCGGTCGGTCTCGCGCCCGAGGCCCGCGCTCGGTCAGCGCCGAGTAATCCGTGTGGACGGCTCCGACGCGTGCGGGTGGCCACGAGATGCCATGGTGACGATATGACCAGGCAGGACGTGGCGATGTCGCATGAGTCGAAGCCGCTTCTCGCGTAGGGGATCGCCTCGTGAAACCCCGGCCGTCGGCCATCACCGTCGAAGCAGGGGACAGCCGTGCCCCTCGATACCACCGGTTGCGTGCGGCAGCCCGTGACGCGGCGCCCGCTGTGCTGGGCTTCGCCATGGTGCGGGCCGTCGGGGTGGCGGTGCTCCTGTACTGCGGCCACCGGCGTGGAGATCCAGCACTGGAACGATTGGCGACGATATGGGACGCCGAGCGGTACGGAAATATCGCGGTGAACGGATACGACTGCGGCCTGCCCGTACTCGCGACCAGTCCGCAGGCAGGGAACGCTTGCTCCAACCTGGCGTTCTTCCCGCTGTATCCGGCCCTGATCCGGCTCGTGCACAGCCTGACGTCGCTGCCCGTCCCGCATGCCGCTCTTCTGGTCTCCTGGCTCGCGTCCCTGACCGCGGCCTGGGGGATCTTCGCCGTTGCCGCCTGGCGCTACGGCAAGCACACCGGAGTGCTGGCCGCGGTGCTCTGGGGAGCGCTGCCGCATGCCGTGGTGGAGAGCATGGCCTATACGGAGGCACTGTTCACGGCCTTGGCCGCCTGGTCCCTGTTTGCGGCGTTGACCCAGCGCTGGATATGGGCCGGCGTCCTGTGCGCGTTGGCGGGGCTGACCCGGCCCAGCGCGGTGGCCCTCGTGGTCGCGATCGACGGGGCGGCAGCCGTCGCCTTGGTACGAATCCGCAGACGTCCGGCACGGCAGCCGGCAAAGGCAGGATGGCGGCCTTGCCTGGGTGCGCTGATCGCCCCGCTGGGCTGGCTGGGGTTCATCACATGGGTGGGTGCCCGGCTCGGCCACTGGGACGGTTACTTCGCCGTCCAGAGACTGTGGCGTTCCCGATTCGACTGGGGAGTCACCACAGTCCGCCAGCTGGGCCGGGTCTTCCTTCATCCCACGTCCGTGCCGTTCGCCTGGATGGTCGTGGCGCTCGTGCTGTGCGCCGCCATAGCCCTCGGAGCCATGACAGTGACGCACGGCCAGCCGCTGCCGCTCGTGGTGTACAGCGTGGGTCTGTTGGTGATCGCTGTCGGGGATTCGGCGTTCTTCGGCGCCCGGGCCCGATTCCTCGTGCCCGCCTTTCCCTTGCTGCTGCCGTTGGCGGTCGGGCTGGCCCGAGTCCGCTCCGGCAGCGTGCGCGTCCTCCTGCTCGGCTCGACGACTGCCCTGTCCGCGTTGTACGGCGCTTACCTGGTCTTCGCCGTCGATCACGCACCGTAGTAAGCGGTCACTGGTCCCTGATGCTGCGCGGGACGTCGCGCGGCCCGTGCGCCGGGCGATCTTTTTGACGCCCGCCGCGCCCTCCAGTTCGACGGAACCTGTGGTTGGTTGTCCGGGGATACCGGTTGGGCGCTCTCCGTTTCAGCGGCTTGCCTCGCCCTGGGCGACTTCGATGTCCTGGTGGACGCTGAGTGCGCCGGTCGCCGCAGTGGCGCAGGAGATCACCGCGCAGGCGGCCAGGAGAACGGCGATCCACGGCACGATGCGCGGTGTTCGTGCGGCTGGGGACAGGAGGGCGGCCACACGCCGCGGCACAGGACCTGTGGTCGCCGCCGGTGTGAACGCCGGGCGATCCGAGTCCGCCGCGTGCGCGGCCAGGGCGGCTCGCGCGATGGCGCGGGCGGTCAGGCGCCGGTCGCCGACCGCGGTGGCGGCCGCCTCGTCGGCGGCGCGTTCCGCGACCAGCCGGACCGCTTCACGGACCGCTCGCAAGGCGGGGTGGCAGTGGGCGGCGAGTTCCGCCGCGGCCAGGAAGTAGCGGTGGCCGCCGGTGTTGTGGGCGCGCTCGTGCGCGAAGAGGGCCTCCCGCTCGTCCGGCCGCAGGGCACGCAGCATGCCGGTGGTGACGACGATGCGGTGCGGGCGGCCGGGCAGGGCGTAGGCGTCCGGGTGCGGGGAGTCGACGACGCACAGGTCGCCTGCGGTGGACCGGCGTTCGGCCTGGGAGCGGGCGGTGCGCAGCCCTGCGGCCTGGCGCACGGCCGAGCGCCCGAGCGCAAAGGTGCCGAGCGTGAGCAGACCGGCGGCCAGTGCGGCCACGGGCAGGACCAGCCGTTCGGAGGGCGTCCGCAGAGGGTGGACCAGCTCGCCCAGCGCGGCAAAGGCCGGGATTTTGAGCAGGCCGGTCACCGCGAAGGTGCCGAGTGCCGCGACGGTACCGGCTGCGAGGAGGAGCGCGGAGACGGTGAGGGTCCACAGAGCGGCCACCGGCGAGCGGTGGTCGAGGATCCGGCGGGCCAGGAAAGGCGACGCACAGGGCAGAAGGAGCGGGATCAGCAGGAGCGTGATCGTCACAGGCCCTCCTCCAGCAGTCGCCGCAGGACCTGCTCGTCGTCCGGGGTGAGCTGGGCGACGAAGCGGGCCAGAGCGCTCTCCCGGTCGCTGTCGCGGTCGAGTTCGCCGTGCATGCGCAGCGCGGTCAGGCCGTGCGGGTCCTGTATGGGGCGGTAGGCGTAGCCGCGGCCCTGCCGCTCCCGCTCCAGGGTCCCCTTCTCATACAGGCGGGAAAGGATCGTCGTCACGGTCGTCCGCGCCAGGCCGGAGGAGAGCTCGGCCTGGACCTGGGCCGGGGTGAGCGGCGTGTCCGAAGCCCACAGGGCGGCCATCACGGCCGCCTCCAGCTCACCCGCGGGTCGGCGCTCGTCCTTCGCGTCGGTCATGGGAACGATTCTCACCCCACCATCGTCTACAGTGACGCAGACCGTCTACAGGATTGTAGTCGGTCGGGGTATGCATCCGGTTGTCCGCAGGGAAAGGACTCATGCCGATGACCACACCCGTGGTTCTATCGTCGCAGCTCGCTGTGAACCCGCTCGACGCGCACTCGCTGCTGGCCGCGTTCGGCGTGCTGGGTGTCGGCGCGGTGATGTTCGCTGAGACGGGATTGCTGATCGGCTTCTTCCTGCCGGGCGACTCCCTGTTGTTCACGGCGGGCCTGCTGTGCACGGGCGCGGGGGAGCACGGCGTACGGCTGTCCCTGGGCCCTCTGCTGGCCGCCGCGGCGTTCGGCGCGCTGGCGGGTGCGCAGTGCGGTTATCTCATCGGGCGCCGGGCCGGCGGTGCCCTGCTCGCTCGCAGCCGCTCCGCCCGGCTGCACGAGGGGGCGAAGCGGGCCGAGGAGCTGCTGGCGCGGTACGGGCATGCGAAGGCCATCGTTCTGGCGCGATTCGTGCCGATGGTGCGGACCGTCCTCAATCCGCTGGCAGGGGCGCTGGACGTGCCCGTCCGGGTGTTCACCGTCTGGCAGGTGGTCGGTGGCCTGGTGTGGAGCGTCGGCCTGTCCCTGGCGGGATACGCGCTGGGCTCCGCGATCCCCGGCGTGGACCGCTATCTGTTGCCGCTGGTGGCGCTGATCGTGGTGGTTTCGCTGATTCCGCTCGCCGCCGAGCTGCACCGCAACCGCAGGCAGGCCAGGGCGAAGGCGGCCCGCCGATGACCTTCGCGTTCGGCGGAGCGTCGATCGACGGCTCCGCGTACACGGATGTGGTGGACCTGGCGGGGCGCTCGCCCGGCTGGGTGGACACCGCGGTGGCGGCGTGGTCGGCGTACGGGCTGGCGGTGTTCGCTCTGCTGATGGTCCTGGGCTGGTGGCAGGCCCGGCGGACAGGAGCGGTGACGGCGGTGACGGCGTTGGCCGCGCCGGTGGCCGTGGTCCTGGCGTACGGCGTGGATGCCGTCCTGAAGCTGGTGGTGCGTGAGGACAGGCCGTGCCGGAACCTGCGCGTGAGGACGCTGGAGGCATGTCCGGCGCCGGGTGACTGGTCCTTTCCCAGCAATCACGCGGCGATCGCTGCGGCGACCGCCGTGGCGCTGGTGTTCGTCTCACGTCGCCTGGGAGCGGTCGCGGCCGTTGCCGCGCTCGCCATGGCGGCCTCCCGGGCCTGGGTCGGCGTGCACTACCCGCACGACGTCGCGGTCGGCGTGCTCGTGGGCGTGCTCGTGGCCTCCGCTGCGATGATCCTGTTGCGGCGGTGGGCGCAGACACTTGCCCGTCGCCTGAGCGCCACTGTGCTGCGTCCGCTCCTGGCTGCCCCGTGAACCGCAGGGACGCCGCAGGGCTGGCGGGCAGTGCGGGCCTCGGCGCCTGGACGGTGCTGGGAGTGCTGACCATGGTGGTCGTGGGCGGCGGTGGCGCTCCGCTGTGGCTGGACGACGGCCTTCTCTCGTGGTCCGTCGGCCACCGCCCCGATGTGGCGCCGGCCCTGGCACGCGGGCTGACGGCCACCGGAACCGGTGTCATCCCGTACGTCCTCGCCGTACTGGCGGGCGTCGTGATGGTGCGGACGGCGCGGCGCAGGCTGCTCGCCGCCGCACTCTGCACGGCCTGCCTCGGTGCGGGACAGGCGCTTCGGTTCGGCGTGATGGAGCTCATCGACCGGGCCCGGCCGCCGCGGGATGGCTGGGCCACGCACGCGAGCGGCTGGGCGTTCCCGTCGGGGCACACCACCACGGCCGCACTGACCGCCGGGCTGCTGATCGTGGCGCTGAGCCTGCGCGCCCCGCGCGGCGGGACGGCGCTTGGCGTCGCCGTCGGCTGCTGGGGCCTGCTGGTCGGACTCACCCGCGCCTACCTCGGGGTGCACTGGTTCACCGACGTCGTCGGCGGCTGGCTGTTCGCCGTCGGCTGGCTCGGAGTGTGCCTGTGCGCCGCGGCCCGCTGGCTGCCCGCATCCTTCCTCAGCGACTCGACCCACCCGGCCGCACGGCCGGCGGAGGAGGACCATGGGCCCCAGAATCCTGGTCGTCGAGGACGATCACGCCCTGCGTGACGTCTTGCGCCGCGGCCTGTACGACGAGGACTTCGATCCCGTTCCCGCCGCCGACGGCACCACCGCCCTGCGGCTGGCCACGGCGAACGTGGCGGCAGCCGTGCTGGACATCGGCCTGCCCGACGCGGATGGACGGGATGTGTGCCAGGCCCTCCGCGCGAACGGGTTCCTCGCCCCAGTGATCTTCCTGACCGCTCGGCACCACATCACCGACCGGCTGTCCGGGTTCTCCGCGGGGGCGACGACTACCTGCCGAAGCCGTTCCACCTCGCCGAACTCGCCGCCAGACTGCGAGCCGCACTCAAGCGGTCCTCTCCGTGTTCCACGGCCGCAGTCGGAGACCTGACGCTGGACGCGGTCCGGCACAGCGTGACCGTTCGCGATACCCTCGTTGCCCTGTCCCCGACAGAGTTCCGACTGCTGGCCGCGCTCGTCGCCGCAAGCGGAGACCTCGTGCGCCGTCGCGACCTGGTCAGGGTCGGCTGGCCCGAGGGCACGCAGGTCAGCGACAACACCCTCGACCAGTACCTGACCCGGCTGCGCCGCAAGCTGCGCGAAGTCGGCAGCACGCTGACGATCGGCACGGCACGCGGGATCGGCCACCGGCTGTCATGAGGTCTTTTCCGGGCCACCTGGCTCCACGCACGCTGCGGGGCCGGCTCTCGCTCATCAGCCGGATCATCACGGAACTCGACTGGTGGCGGGGACGCCCCCGCTCCACCGAGGAGACCCGTGCCAGTCATCAGGTGATAGCCGAGGCCACCCAATCCATGCTCACGATCTGCGACACGTTGCTGAACGACGCCCGCGACAATGCGCGGAGCCCTTCAATGGTCCCCGGTACGACCGGTGTCGTCCCCGTTCTGCGCCGTCTTGCCCAGCAGCTCGAGGCACCGCATCCGGTGAAGGCCACGGTGGAGGCGGTCTGTCCACAGCTGGAGGCAGGTGTCACGCCGGCTCTGCTCGAACGCATCGTCAGCCCGCTGCTCGCCAACGCCGTCCGATACGCCCGCTCGTGCGTGACCGTGTCCGCGCACCGCAGGCCCGGCTCTGTTCTGATCGACATCGTCGACGACGGGCCCGGTGTACCGGAGGCGTTCGCCGGCGAGCTGTTCCAGCCGGGTCGACGCGCCGCCGCCACGGACGGGCACGACGGCGCGGGACTGGGGCTGCCGCTCGCGCGACGCCTGGCCCGCGCCGTCGGCGGCGAGGTGTCCTACGATCCCGGGCACGCGCCAGGGGCCCGGTTCACGGTCACCCTGCCTGCCGGGTGAGGGCCTGCTCCTGCTCGGAGCGCGTCACCGCGTGCTTCTTCTCCTGCATGTGGGCGTAGGCCATCAGGCCGAACAGGACGGCCAGCAGGACGGCCGAGGAGCCGGCGGTGCCGAGGTTCAGGCCGCCCTTGGCGACCGGCTTGGTGAGGAAGTCACCGGCGGTGGCGCCGAGCGGGCGGGTGAGGACGAAGGCGATCCAGAACAGCAGCACGTTCGGCACCATCGGCACCTTCATCAGCGCGAGGAGGACGGCGAGTGCTCCGGAGACGAGGAGGGCGCCGCCCAGGTAGCCGAGGCCGGAGCTGTCGGACAGGAAGTCGCCCATGGAGGTGCCGAGGGTGTTGGAGACCAGGATCGCCGACCAGAACAGGGCCTCGCCGCGGAACGTGACGATGTCGCGGATCTGGAAGGTCATTCCGGATACCTTCCAGACCGCGAAGATGACCAGCAGGATCGAGATCAGGATCGCCGCGCCGGTCGGGTAGCCCAGGCCCAGGCCCTGCGGGCCCCAGCCGAGAGACTTGGCGCCGTTCGACAAGAACTTGGCGCTGGCATCGCGGTTCATGAAGTCGGACATCGTGGTACCGGCCATGCTGGTCGACAAGATCACGGTCCAGTAGAAGAACGGGTTGTAGTGCCGCGATCGAAGCTGGACGACCAGAGTCACCACGAAGATCAAGAACAGGGCGATCGTGGTGAGGAAGTAACCCAGCTTCAGCGTCTGCGCGAACAGGTCACCGGCCGTCTCGCCCAGCGTTGTCGCGGCGATCTTCATGACCCAGAAGGCCAGGGTGACCTCCGGCAGCTTCTTCATCACCGTCTTGGTTCTGCTCGCCGCGGACTGGTGCGTGCTCGCGACGTCGAGGTCGGTGAGGGGTTCGGGATTCTCCAAGGTCGGATACTCCTTGTCGAGTGGGGGGACGACGACAGGGCGCTCGCCCCCAGTGGAGTGGGCGCCCTGCTGCCTCGGCCGACCGCAGACGGCGGGCAAGGCACGCAACCCTGCCAAATGCCTCCTGAACGCATCCTGAACGCCTTTTGCACTGGTCAGGCCGCTTGACGTGCCACGCTCTCCGGCTCGACGACGTCCCTGCGGGTCACCGTCAGGTACACCACCAGGCCGAGAATGACCGCCAGGAAGAGCACGCTGGTGACGACGGTGCCAAGGCCAAGACCGCCAGCTGCGTTCGGCTGGGAGAGGTAGTCGCCGATCGAGGCGCCGAGGGGGCGGGTGAGAATGTAGGCGATCCAGAAGCTCCATACCGCGTCCAGGCCCAGTGCGAAGTGCGCGACCGCCACCGCCGCGATGACGAGGGCGAACAGGACCGCGGAGAGCGAATAGCCGAGGTTCATGCCCTCGGAGGCCAGGTCGCCGGCCGCCGTACCGAGGGCGAAGGTGAACAGCACCGCCAGCCAGTAGAACGACTCGCGGCTGGTGGTGTCGATGCTGTGGATGGACAGGGTGCGCTCGCGCCGGTACCAGACCACGAACACGACCGCGAGGACGAGCGCGAACACCGTGGTGCTCGTCTCCAGCGGGACGCCCATGTTGTCGGTGAGGTTGTCGCTGATCAGGGTGCCGACCACGCTGATCAGGGCGACGGCCAGCCAGTACACACCAGCGCGATAGGAGGTCGTACGGAACTGGACGACGAGCACGCCCGCCAGCAGCACGCTCATCAGCACCGACACGCCGGTCAGGCCCAGCCCGGCCTTCTCGTTGAGCAGGTCGGCAGCGGTCTCGCCGACCGTGGTGCAGAGCACCTTGATGATCCAGAAGTAGGCGGTGACCTCGGGCACCTTGTTCCAGCGCAGACGATGTCCGTGCCGAGCGGGCGTGGTGCCGCCCGGTGCGGCTTGGGGAGTCTCAGACAGTTCATGCGTCATGAGGCCCGACCGTGCCATCGGCTGCCTGAAAGCATCCTGACTGCGCGAGGCGGTCAACCCCGTCCCCGCCTGTCACCCGGCCACGACGAGCTCATGCATTGTTGCGCCGGCTCCCTGCACATGGTGGCGTTCTGCCCCGCGCCCCGGCCTCGTGACGGAAAGGGCCGCCGTGTCCGATCCGACTGCCTCCCGCCCGCCGGCCGACCCCGCCGTCGGCGGCGGGTGTTCGACCGACGCCGAGACCCGCTCTCGTATGGGGGGGCATCTGGCGGGGTGAAGTTCTTGGTGCTCGGTTCGTGCGCGACTCACTGCCCGCCAGACGGACTCAGCCCAGCCCTGCCATGACGTCACTCTCGCGTAGTAGCTGCCGTCGGCTTGCGGGGGCTTGCCAAAAACGCTGACGATGTCGAGCTCGCAGTGCGAGACTCCTGGCCCAGGCAGCGAAAGAAGCAAGTCCCCCATCCCCGCAGAACAGACAAATCGCGCCCGCGCACAGCAGAGCCCGTCGCCGTCGGCACCTCACCAACAATGCTCCTGGAGAACGCGCTCCAGGCGTGGGTCGAGGTCACAGGGGATCCGGCTCCGGACGTCGAGGTCCTCGTACTCCGGCACCAACTGCTGGCCCTGCAACGCCGGGTCGGCAAGCCGACCTTCACCGACAGCGACCGTGCCACCCTCGCCGGCCTGCTCCACCACCTCCCCAAAGACAGACTGCGGCACCTTCTGCTGCTGGTCCGCCCCGACACGGTCCTGCGCCGGCATCGCGACCTGCTCAGGCGGCGCCATGCCGCGACCTGCGTACCCAAGCGACGCGGACGCCCACGCACCCCACCGGCATTCGGATACCACGGACGAACTCACTCATGGAGCGCTGGATACAGACCTGCCGCAGGGAACTTCTGGACCGGACCCTGATCTGGAACCTGAACCACCTTCGCCACGCCCTGCACGAGTACGCATCCTTCTACAAGGAGCACCGCCCGCACAGGACCCTGGAGCAGGCGGAGCAACCCGGCCACATCACGAGTTCAACCTCAGTAATGCAGGGCGGCGACCGCGAGGGCCTCGGCCAGGGTCACGGGCGGGCGGCCGATCAGGCGGCGCAAGTCGCCGGAGTCGGTGTACATCTCGCCGCGGTTCATGCCGCGGTCAGCGTCAGCGAGGACCTCCGCCAGCTCGGCGGGTAGGCCCGCGGTGGCCAGTACCTGGGCGAATTCGGCCACCGGGAGGTCAGCGTAGGTAACCTGCTTCCGGGCCGCAGCGGAGATCGCGGCGGCGAGCTCAGTCAGGGTGAAGGATTCGTCGCCGCCGAGCTCGTACACGGCGCCGGTGTGGCCTTCAGCGGTGAGGACGACCGCTGCGGCCTCGGCGTAGTCGGCGCGGGACGCTGCGCTGATCCGCCCCTCGCCTGCGGCACCGACGACGGCGCCGTTCTGCAGGATCTGCGGCAGCTGGCTGGTGTAGTTCTCCAAGTACCAGCCGTTGCGCAGCAGCACGCTGGGGATTCCGCGGTCCCGCAGATAGTCCTCGGTCTCGCTGTGCGTGGCACCGATGACGGTGGTGGCCGTGTCCGCGTGCGTCGTGCTCGTGTACGCCACTAGCGACACGCCTGCGGACGCCGCGGCGTCGATCACGCGGCGGTGGTTGGCGACCCGCTCGCCCACAGGGACCGAGGCCGAGATCAGCAGCAGCCTGTCCGCCCCCGCGAATACCTCGGCCAGGCCGTCGGTGCCCGCGAAGTCGGCGCGGCGTACCGTGATGCCTCGGTCGGCCAGGTCCTTGATCTTGGCGATGTCCCGGCCGGTCGCGATGATGTCCGCAGCCGGGATCCCGCGCCGCAGCAGTGCCTCGACGGTGAGCCTGCCCAGCTGGCCGGTGGCTCCGGTGACGACGATCGACATGATGGTCATTCCTTCCTTCCGTGCGTGCCGCACACGCTTGCCGCGGTTTGTCCGCGGCGGGATGGACACAAGAATGACCTGGAGACTCTCTATTGGGGAGTAGCCACTTGTTGGTACGGTACTTACCCGACCGATAGCATTGAGGTGAGCCCTGTGGCTACTGCCGAGAAAGTGACCGGGCCCATACCGTCATTCGATCCGTACGAGCGCGGCTGCCCGTCGCGGGACCTGCTCGACCAGATCGGCAGCAAGTGGGCGGTCCTCGTGCTGGGCGAACTCGGCCGGAACGGGACCTCCCGGTTCGGCCAGCTCCGGCAGGCGCTGGCGGGCGTGAGCGAGAAGATGCTCACCCAGACGCTGCGCACCCTCGAACGCGACGGGCTGGTCAGCCGGACCGTCTACCCAGAGGTGCCGCCGCACGTGGAGTATGAGCTGACCGCGCTCGGCCAGACGCTGCGGGAACCGCTGAAGGCGCTCACGGAGTGGTCCGTGCTGCACATCGAAGAAGTCATCACCGCCCGTGAGGAGTACGACGACCGCACTGAGCGCACCCGGTGATCGGCGGCGGCCGGCGGTCTGGTCATAGACCGCTGCCTCGCCGAGACCGCCCCGAAAATCAGACTCACCTGAGCAACCCGGCGACATCACGAGTTCAACCTCAGTCTGCAGGACCCGCCCACCGACGCCCGTACTGAGGAGCCAGATGGTTTCGACGAGGAGGTATGGCTGATGCAGCTGTCCACTGACGGCGGAGCTGGTTCAAGCCCGTGCCTCGCAGGCAGATGGTGAGCGCGGGCGCCGCCTCACTGATGAGTCTGGGTGCGGGCAGCTCGGAGGCCTTGTCCGCACCGGGTGGCGCGCAGGTGCTGGAGGTGTCCCGTTCGCTGTTCGACCACTATCGGCGCCTCGGCCAGACGGTCGGTCCGGGGTTCCTCCTCCCTGGCCTCATCGCGCAGACGCACACGTTGCGGGAGACGTCCACCCACGCCGACCCGCGGACCCGCCAGCAACTGCTCAACGGCCCGGTGGTACAGGGCCGGGACATCACCGGGGATGTGGGCACCGTGATCAAGGACAGCTCGGGCCCGGTTCACACGGGGCAAGGCGACATCGACAACAACTCACGCCACATCTCCGGCGGGCGTCACTTCTCCGGTCTCCCGGTGCCCACTCAGAACAGTGCCAGGCCCTCGCCGCTGGTGTCCGCGATGACTGGCCGGAACTGGGCAGGGAGGCCGTCCAGGCGGTCAGGACCGGCCGCGGCGGCCACAGCAGGAGCCGTTTCGGCCAACCAGAGACGAAACCGCTCGGCGGCTTCGCGGTAGGGGACTCGCGCCAGGACACGGTGCTCGCCGGAGGGGCAGAAATCGACTGCGACAGTGAGCAGGCAGGCACGGGGCGCGTTCTGACTGCCCGTCCAGGACACGCGCAGGACACCGCAGGGCTCGCGCCCGCCGGGGGCGCGGTGGGTCGGGCGCAGCGATCGGCAGGCTATGTGGGCGGTCCATGCGGCGAGGTGCGGCAGGGGCAAGGTGGTGCGTGCGCGGCAGCCGGGGCAGCGGTGCCAGTGGCGAAGCCAGTCGTCGGCGCCGGTGTCGAAGAGGCGTGTGTAGCGGTTCGCCACGCGGATGTCGTTGCTGTACAGGTGGTCGGGGCGTTCCTGGGTGTTGCAGGACTGGCAGACAGGGGCTCGGACGTAGCCGTGTTCGTGGCAGTGGTCGAGCACGGTGGCGGGCGCGGTGCGGCAGACGGCGCACACCCACCCGGCCACCCTGCGGGAGGTGCCGGGCTTCCTGCTGAGCACCGAGTACAGCTGGCCTTCCAGCTCTCCGTTGTACGGGCGCGGTGAGGCGGTGGGGCCCTCGGGGTTCGTCGTCTGCCGACCGTCGGCGTCTTGGGCCTGCCGGGGGTGGGAGGGCGGCTCGGTGGCGGCTGCGCCTGCCTGGCGGGTCCGCGCGGCGTGCACCCACCGTGTTTCGGCGTGCTCGGCCGCGTCGAGCAGCCTGACCACGGCGCGCGGCAGCCACCACGTCCGCTGCGTCCCGTCGCGGGTCTGCTCCACGAGTATCTGTCGCCAGTCGATCCCCGCCAGATGGTACGGCCGGCCGACTTCACCTCGTGCTGCCCGCTCGGGGCCGCTCGGCTCCCGCAGTTCCCCCGCGATGCGCCGGCGCCAGCGCAGCTGCGTTTCCTCGTCGCAGTCCTGTCTAGGCGCCCCACGAAACGGACCGATGCGGACCAGGTCCTGCCGATCCATCGCCACCGCGTTCAGTTCCGCGGCCGCCCGGCGCACCTCAGCCTCCGGAACAGTCCACTGACCGCCGCTCGCCCTCACCGTCGCCACCACATGACCGCCGAGCAGGACGTACCCCATCCGGGCATGGGCAGGAGAGCAGGTGAATGCCCCAGAAGCCGTCGGCACAGCACTGTCGGCCGTCACATCGACCCACAGAGCGTCCGCGGCGCCCAGGGTGATCAGGCCGTCCGGGCGACCGGGCATGACACGCTCTGACATACCGACAGGCTAACGGCCCGCAACGCGGCAACGGGTTCCAAACGCCTCGGTCAGCCGGACCGCCCCACGCCGCCTCCGCCGCCCGTAACTCCTTATTCCCGAGCATTTGGTTCGTCAGTCCCGTGCCCGCGGCCTCGCCACCAGAATGCCGAAAATCAGGCAGGCAACCTTGTGTATCAGCGGTCCCCGACCCCAGACGAATTGACTCTGCCCACAAAGCGGGGCACCGCCCGCACCCGCCGCCACGCGCCGCGCCGGAGGCGGCGAAGGCGGCGAAGGCGGCATCATCGCCGCTACCCAGCCCCCGTCTCCCGACCCCACCGCCCCGCTCCAAGATCACCGCACCCTGGTGCCGCTGCCCGTCGGTGCCGAGACGCTGCACGTGCTCGCCCGGCCTGTCAGTGCCAGGGGTCGCGGCATGCTGCTACTGCCCTGCAGCGGACCGATCGGCCTGCGCGGCAAGCGACCGCGGTTGACCTTCCCCGACGGGACGGCTCGCACCGGCGTCGCCATCTCGTTGCACGGCCAGGCCGGCATTCCCCACGAGACCGCCGGAATGAAGAAACCCGGCGTCCCGCTCGTCCTCCAGACCGTCCGTGAGAAGTCCGCCCACCGATGGAACAGTGAGCAGTTTCCGGGGCACCTTGTACAGCAAGGACACGATCACGGAGGACATGAACCCAGCGGACTGTGCGCTTGCCGAGAATGTCATCCGCGCTGGTCGGGGGCCTGCACCGCGCTCCACAGCCACCGACCTCGGTCGCTCGAGCCGGCGCTCTCGCGTAGTCGGTGGGCCACGCGTCATGATGATCGGTCGTGCTGCTGCGACTGGCTTACCCAGGTGTGACGAACGCGTTCGCGATGCTCCGCCTGCTGCCGATGACCGACCGGGACAAGGACGCGGAGATCCTCGCCCTGCGCCACCAGATCACCGTGCTGGAACGCCAACTCGGCAAGGACAAGATCCGGTTCACGCCCAGCGACCGGGCATTCCTGGCGGCGCTGCTGCACCGGCTGCCACTGCACGTCCTACGACGATCACAGCTGCTCGTACGCCCCGACACAGTCCTGCGTTGGCACCGCAACCTCGTCAAACGCCGCCATGCCGCCTCCTGCCGCCCCAAACGCCCAGGACGACCGCGCATTCATGATCCGGGACAGGGACGGGAAGTTCCCCACCCTCTTCGATGCCGCCCTCAAGGACGCAGGGATCGACGTCGTGCTCAGCGGCATCCAGATGCCAAGAATGAACTCGATCATGGAAAGGTGGATACAGACCTGTCGCCGCGAGCTCCTGGACCGGACCTTGATCTGGAACCAGCGACACCTCCTCCACACCCTGCGCGAGTTCGAGCAGTTCTACAACACACACCGACCACACCAAAGCATGGCAAACGCCAGACCGCTGCACCCCTTACCCCCGCCGATCGACGATCCCGATGCGTTGGCCCGCCTCGACATACGCCGGCACGATCGCCTCGGCGGCATCCTCCACGCATACCAACATGCAGCCTGACCTGCACGGATGAAGTATTCGGCAAGCGCAGCCCTGGCGACCACGGCCAAGACCGTCCGCGCGATGGCCGCCGACCTCAACCTCGAGCGGCCGCCAACCCCGGCGCTGCCGGACGGCGCGGCCTACCAGCAGATCATGGACGTATTCGAGCACGAACGCCGACCGCTACGCGCCCGCGACCTATGCCTCGCGCTGGACCTGCCCTTGATGCCCAAGCACGTCGAAGGCACCCGCGCGAAACTCAAACGCCTGGTCAGCCTCGGATTCCTCGACGAGACCGAACCCGGACTGTTCGCACAGCCCGGCCCTCAGGCCCCGACAGCCCCCGCCGACCAGCAACTCCGATCCAGACCAAGGGCAAAACATGAGAAGACTCGCTTATTGCCCGCTGAGCTCGCGCGTTGGCGTCAGAAACGAAGAGTGCGCAGGCCGGTGCGGATTTCGCTGACAAGGATCTCGGGCTGTTCCAAGGCCGCGAAGTGCCCGCCCTTGTCGGCCTCGCCGTAGTGGATCAGATTGCTGTAGGTGTCTTCGATCCAGCTACGTGGCACGCGTGGGATGTCCCTCGGGAAGACGGTCACCGCGACCGGAAGCGTCACCTTCGGGCCGGCGAAAGTGAGCGACTTGTTCTCCCAGTAGATGCGGCCGGACGACGCTGCGCTGTTGGTGAACCAGTAGAGGGATATCGCATCGAGCATGTCGTCGATGCTGAGAGCGTCCTCGGCGAGCCCGTGGTTGTCGGTCTTGGACTGGAACTTCTCGTAGATCCAGGCTGCCTGGCCGGCGGGAGAGTCCGCCAGGGCGAATCCCACCGTCTCCGGCTTCGTGCCCTGAAGGTGGTTGGATCCACCGAGATCGCCGGTGTAGAGGGCGAGGGTCTCCACGGCGTAGCGCTGTTCGGGCGACAAGGTGTCGGGTATCTGTGCGGGAAAGGCGTACTGGGTGTTCAGATGAATTCCGAGAAGCCCCTCGGGTTGCATGGCCCCGAGGGCGGTGGTGACGACGGCACCCCAATCGCCGCCTTGCGCGGCCCATCTCGTGTAGCCAAGACGCTTCATCAGCTCCTCCCACGCGCTTGCGATGCGCGATACAGTCCACCCGGTCTCCGTGGGCTTCTGGGAGAACCCGAACCCGGGGAGGGACGGGACGACGACGTCGAACGAATCGGCAGCGTCTCCTCCGAACGAAACCGGATCGGTCAGCGGGCCGATCAGCTTCAGGAACTCGACGATCGAGCCCGGCCATCCATGCGTGAGTATCAGCGGCATCGCGTGGGGATTCTTGGACCTGACGTGGATGAAGTGGATGTCCAGCCCATCAATCTCGGTCAGGAACTGGGGGAAGCGATTGAGCTCGGACTCGAAGCGCCGCCAGTCGTATCCGCGCTCCCAGTAGTCGACCAGAGATCTGGCGTTCTCTACACGAACCCCTTGCGACCAGTCGCCCACCGTTTCCGGATCCGGCCATCGAGTCCTGGCCAGTCGCTGCTTGACGTCGTCGATCGCCGATTCCGAGATCGAGACGGTGAACGGGCGGACGAGGGCCGAGGTAGGCGGCGTCGGTGCGGTCATGGCCTTCTTCCCTTCTCCTGAGCTTCGAAGCACAGCGCGGCTCTCCGCTGCACACTGGTGTACAGCCAATCTCACTGTACACCGGTGTGCAATACTGGTGCCGTGTCCACCAAGTCCTCCCGTGTGCGCTCGATGAACGAGACACGCGATCGCATCCTCGACGTCGCCCTCGATGTGCTGGGAGAGAACCCCGACGCCGGAATGGGCGACATCGCCTCCGCTGCCGGTGTCGTCCGTCGCACGGTCTATGACCATTTCCCCTCGCGTCTCGACCTGGTCCGGACACTCACGGAACGGGCCGTCACCGAGATGACAGCCGTGCTCACCGAAGTCAACGCCTCCGACGCGGAAGCCGACGCGACGTGGGTCGAATTCATCGCCCGCCTCTGGCCGGTGGCGCACCGGTACCGAGTGCTGCTGGCGCTGCGCCGTGGCGAGTACGGCGAGGCGATCCACGGCCTGCTCGGGCCAGTCGATGAGCTCCTCGCCGACCTCGTGAAACGGGGCCAGGACACCGAGGTGTTCGCACAGCACCTGCCGGCGGGCATTCTGAGCCAGGTCGCCTACGGCGTCGTGTTCGCCATCGCGGACAGCGACCTGTCGAACGGGTCCCTCGGCGCCCGAGCAGCCACGATCACGAGCCTGCTGATGCTGGGAGTTCCCGAGACGCGCGCCATCGCTCTCGTGGGCGACCAGCCCTGACCCGCAGTACTCGGACGGAGCCGCGGAGCCAGTCCGGTTCTGGTACCGCGGCGCGTTGGCGATCTCCCGCATCTCGTAACGCCCCTGATGGCCGGAACAGCAACCCGAGCGCCGACGCCCACGCCATCCACTGGAACAGTTTCCCTGCCTGCGCGAAGAGTTCCGCCTGATCGCCTGGAGGATGATCAACGGCGCGCTCACGGCCAGCTTCCTCCGCGAGCGCTCGGCGACCTGGCGTAGTCGCACAAGCGCCCCCACCATCTACCAGACCGTGTGGCTCTGGCGCCGACTGGCCACCTGGATGCACAAGCAGGGTCTGGACACCTTGCTCTCGTGCGACGGCAGGGTCATGGAGGAGTACGTGAGTTGGCTGCGGGAGGAGGGAGCCACTCGCAGCAGGGTCCACTGGCCGGAGAGATCCTCGCCGGTCCGCCCTCCCCCTGTCGCATGGGGAGCACGACACCGTGCTCCCACCGCGAAAGGTGCTCGAGAGCCGACAAGGGCTCCTTATGCCTCTCGATGTAGAGAGCATCCGAATCGATGGGGTGGCTCCAGGGGCACCTCCACAACACTCCTGAGGAGATCGACCAGTTGCTCGCCGTGCTGCGTACCCTTCAGTGAAACGGGTGGAATCTTCAGCCAGATGTGAATGGAAACCGTTTCCAGATGTAGGTTCGGGTGCATCCCCGGCAGACGATGCGGAAACGGCAGAGGTGGTACGACCCGATGGGGCTGAGCATGGCCGCAGCGGAGCGATGGGTACGGCGCTGGGACCGCCAGCAGCAGCGCTATGCCATCGACCGCGAGGAACGGTTCACCGTGATCGCCGACGTCGTGCAGCAGGTCACCAACGGCCGGCGGCGGCCCCTGATCATCGAGCTCGGCTGCGGCCCCGGCTCACTCACCGCACGGCTGGCCGGACGGCTGCCCGAGGCGGAGGTCATCGCGGTGGACATGGACCCACTGCTGCTGGAGCTCGCCCGCACCCGCCACGCCGACGCGGCCCGCTACGTCGAGACGGTTATCGGTGAGGCCGGATGGATCGACGCACTGGGCCTGGACAGGCCGCCGCACGCCGCCGTCTCCACGACGGCGCTGCACTGCCTCGCCGAAGACTCCCTGCGGCGTACCTACCACCAGCTCGCGGACTTGCTGCGCCCCGGCGGTGTCCTCGTCAATGCCGACCACTTTCCCCCCGACGACACGCAGCCGACGCAGATCGCCGCCCATGTGGGAAACCGGCGGGCCGAGCGGCTGCGCGCCTTCGCCACGAGGACTGGGAATCCTGGTGGGCAGCCACCGTGAGGGATCCGGAGCTGGTCGGCCTGCTCGCCGAGCGCCGCAGAGAGCAACCGCCCGCACCTCACGGAGGCGGCGGCCACAACGGTCTGTCCCTGTCCCGGCACGAAAAGCTGCTGCGTCAGGCGGGATTCGCCAAAGTCGGCCCGGTCTGGCAATCCAATCCGGGAGCAGCCACGTCCTCGTCGCCATCCGGTAGCACGGCGCGCCGGGCCGACCAGGTCTCGGTGATCGGAGAATGGCATCGACAGTGGTCCGGATGCACAATGCCAGGGAGGACGAGGAAGGGGGGAGAAAGAAGGGCCCTCATGACCGCCTCCACGCACACACCCCACACCGACCACGCACACGAGCACGGCAGCAAGTGCGGCCACGTCGCGGTACCGCATCAGGACCACACCGACTACGTCCACGACGGCCACCTGCACCGCACGCACGACGACCACGTCGACGAGTGCGAAACCGCTGGTCACACCGTCCATGAAGGCCACGACCACCAGCACCGGGACGGCTGCGGCCATGTCGCCGTCCCGCACGGCGACCACGTGGACTACGTCCACGACGGACACCGCCACGCCCAGCACCAGGACCACTGGGACGACCACTGACCGCTTCCGCCACGTGCCGGTCAGAGCCGTGGCCGCCCCGGTACGTTGCCCCGTACCGCCCGCGATGTCATCGTGCGGCCCCGCCGGGGCCGCACGGTGAAGAGCGTCGCGAGGTAGACGGCGGTGGCGACGGCCAGGATGGCGAAGCTGGGCGGCAGCCGTGGCGCGGCGTAGCTCAGCCCCAGCCCGGCCCACATCTCGGCCACCGCCAGTCCGCCCGACAAGGCCAGGGCGTGGTACGGGCGGGCGGTCAGCCGGTGGGCGGCTCCGGCGGGGGCAGCGAGCAGGCCGAGCGACAGCAGGGAGCCGACCGCCTGGGTGGCTTCGGCGGCACAGGCCCCCACCAGAACCAGGAACGCCAGGCCCAGCACCCGTACGGGCACACCGCGCGCCGCGGCCACCGTCTCGTCGACCGAGGCGAACAGCAACGGCCGTGCGATCAGCGCCACGGACGCGCAGATCACGGCGGCCGCCAGCGCCGCCACCCCCGCTTGTCCCGCCGACAGGCCGAAGATCGAGCCGAACAACACGCTCACCCCCGCGGTGCCATGAGCGGCACCGCGGGTGCTGTACAGGGTGAGGAAGAAGGCGCCCAGGCCCAGGATCCAGGCGAAGACGCTGCCGATGGCCACATCGTCGGAGCGGCCCCGTCTCCCGAGCGCGCCGATCAGCACGGCGAACACCACGGTCGCCGCGAACAATCCCAGCCGCAGGTCGTAGCCGAGCGCGAGCGCCGCCAGCCCTCCGGTGAACGCCACATGGCCGAGCGCGTCCCCGGTGAACACCTGAGCGCGGAGCACCAGAAAGTACCCCACCGGACCCGCCGCCGCGGCGATCCCCGTCCCGGCCAGCAGCGCATGCGTGAAGTACGGGTGGTCGAAGGCGGTGAACACGCTCACACCGCACTCCCGGAGAGGCGGACGGACGCCGGGGCACGCCGGGCGAGGGCCTGTGCGAGGACACGCGCGAGCCGGGCCAAAGCGTAGACACCCAGAGCGAAGGTGGTCACGAAGAACCCGATCGAGTATGGCGAGTAATACGCGGCGATCAGGCCGGTCCACGTCACGGCCAGCCCCACCAGCACCGAGACGGCCAGTCCCGCCGCGGGGCGGGCGGTGAGCTGCTGGGCGGTGGCGGCGGGCATCACCAACAGGGCGAAGACCAGCAGAGTGCCGGTGATCTGACTGGTCGCCGCGGTTGCCGTACCGAGCAGGACGAGGAACGCCACGGACAGGACACGTACCGGAACCCCGCGTACGGCGGCGACATCGGGATCGACCGAGGCGAACAGCAGCGGCCGCGCGATCAGCGCCAGCATGGCCAGCGTCGCCGCCGCCACAGCCGTCAGGACGGCCACCTGCGTGGTGGTGATGCCGAGGAAGCTGCCGAACAACAGGGAGTTGATCCCACCGAGGAAGCCCTTGTAGAGCGCGACGAAGAGGAACCCGCAGGCCAGCCCGAACGCCTGGACCGTCCCAGTCAGGGCCGCTTCCTGGCCGCTGCCGCCCTGCCCGGCGCGCGGGATGGCGGCGATGACCAGGGCGGCGCCGACACAGAAAGCGAAGTAGCCGACGACCGGGGTGATGCCCAGCAGGGTGGCACAGGCCGCGCCCGGGAAACTGACCTGGGCCAGCGTATGGCCGGCGAAGCTCTGCCGGCGCAGCACCATGTACCAGCCGATGACACCCGCGAGAATGGCGACGACAGTACCGGCCCGGAAGGCGTTGACCATGAACGGAAACGCCCACATCGCCCGCAGATCGGTCACCGGATTCCACGACCAGACCGGGTAGGTGTCAGTCAAGCTCATGGTGGTGACCATGACCTCCCCCTCCCCCTGCGCCGTGCCCGCCTCCGACGACCACCAGCCGCCCGTCACCCGCGCGCAGCACCTCCACCGGCGCGCCGTAGAGCCGCGAGAGCGTCTGTGTGGTGATGACCTGCTGTGGCGGGCCCGCGGCAGCGGCACCCTCGGCGAGGTACAGCACCCGGTCCAGCCAGGGAAGGATCGGGTTGACGTCATGCGCGACCATCACCACGCTGACCCCCTCCGCACGACAGATCCGCCCGAGGAGCGCCGCCACCCCACCCTGATGGGACAGGTCCAGGCTGTCCAACGGCTCGTCCAGCAACAGCAGTTCAGGCCTGCGGACGAGCGCCTGGGCGATCAGCAGCCGCTGCTGCTGACCCCCGGAACACTCCCCGAGCGGCCGATGGGCGTACGCACTCGCCCCGACCAGGTCGATGACCTCGGCGATACGATCCCGGGCCGCCCGGCGCCGCGCGCTGAACCGCAGAGGCAGCGGCAGCGGAACACCCCAGCGGTCGCCGTCCAGGCCCATGCGCACGACATCGATGCCGCGGATCCGCAAGGACGGGTCGACGTTGCGGCGCTGCGGCAGATAGCCGATCCGGTGCCCGGCACGGCCGGGAGCCTCACCCAGGACCCGTACCTCGCCCGCGGCGGTCGGCAGGATCCCGAGAACCACCTTGATCAGGGTGGACTTGCCGACACCGTTCGGTCCGAGGACGGCCGTGAACTCCCCGGCGCCAACCTCCAGATCCACCCCGGACCACAGGCTACGTCCGCCGACCCGTACGGCCGCGCCGCGCAGGGACACGACGCCCTCACCGCCTTGGCGACTTCCGGTAGTGGCGGCTTGCGGTGGTACGCGGTGCCGCGCCGCCTCCCGTATCCGGGCCATCGTCATCACAGCCCTTACTTGTTGCCCGTGGCGCGGGCCAGGGCCTTCTGGATGCCCTTCAGCTGACGGACCTGCCAGTTCTGGAACGAGGCACCCGCCGGGGTAAGGGTCTCGGTGACCGTAGCCACCGGGATACCGGCCGCCTTGGCCTCCTTCACCTGAGCCCGCACATCCGCGGTGGAGTTCTGGCTGTTGTAGACGTAGATCTTGATCTTCTTGTTCTTGATCTGCTGGTCGATGGCGGTCTTGTCCTTCGCCGTGGGGTCCGTGCCCTCGCTGATGGCGTCGAGGAACGACTCGGGGGTGGCTATCTTCAGGCCGAGGCCCTGGGCGAGCGGGGTGACGATGGACTCGGAAGCGCCGACGGACATACCCGCGTAAGTGGACTTGATGCCGGACACCAGCCGGCTGTAGGGGGCCAGGGTGGTGTCCAGATAGGTCTTCTTCCGCGCGTCATAGAAGGCGGCGTGGTCCGGGTCGATCTTCTTGTAGTCGGCGGTGATTTTTTCGATCACCTTGTGGACGTCGGCCGGGGCGTACCAGCGGTGGGGGTTTCCGCCCGGCCTGAGGCCGACCAGGTCACCGATCTTCAGCTCGGTGCGGTCGCTACCCGGGTTGGCGGAGAGCAGCTTGTCGGCCCACGCGTCGTAGCCGATGCCGTTGACGATCGTGTACCGGGCGGTGGCGACGGCGCGCCCGTCGGCGGCGGTCGGCTCGTAGTCGTGGGGGTCGGCGGCGGGGTTGTCGATGATGCTCTTGACGTGCACGTGGCTGCCGCCCAGCTGCTGCGCGATGCTGCCCCAGAAATTCTCCGCCGCCACGATCGGGATCACCTTGCCGGACGCCCTCTTGCCTGAGGCGGAGCCGTCGGACGTGTCCGATGAAGCGGTGGAACAGGCGCTGGCGCCGGCGAGCACAGCGACGGCGGCGGCACATCCGGTGAGGGCGCGGGGACGTATGCGGTGGGCTATGGCAGATCTCATGGCAGGGGACTCCTCAGGGGCGGAACGAACACCACGAGGCTAGATGAAAATGATTTCCAGAACCACTCGTCACCGTCCGAGATGAAAATCATTGCCAGAACTTGACCCCGCCCCGCCGCACAAACGGCGACGCTCCACACCCCATCTCCCCTTCACCAGCGGCAACTTGACAGGGAAGCCGTGATCCGGGAAGTCTTCAAACCTCGCACATGACATTCATATTCACCTGGAGGTGATGCGCAGCCATGCGCACCGCGTTCGTCGGCAAGGGCGGAAGTGGCAAGACCACGCTGTCCGCTCTCTTCGCCCGACACCTGGCTCGCTCAGACGCGCCCGTCGTCGCCATCGACGCCGACATCAACCAGCATCTGGGGGTGGCCCTGGGGCTGGAGGAGGACGCACTGCGCGAGGTCGTCCCGCTCAGCACTCGCCTCGGCGGGATCAAGGAGTATCTGCGCGGCGACAATCCCCGTATCGCCTCCGCCGACGCCATGGTGAAGACCACTCCCCCGGGGCGCGGCTCCCGCCTGCTGCGGCCGCTCGGGCCCGACCCGGTGCACACCCGCCACGTCCGGGACATCGCGGGAGTCCGGCTGATGACCACCGGCGTGTTCACCGAGGAGGACCTCGGTGTCGCGTGCTACCACTCCAAGCTCGGCGCCGTGGAGCTGTATCTGAACCACCTCGTGGACGGCCCCGGTGAGTACGTCGTGGTCGACATGACCGCCGGCGCGGACTCCTTCGCCTCCGGGCTGTTCACCCGGTTCGACATGACCTTCCTGGTGGCCGAGCCCACGCGCAAGGGGGTGTCCGTCTACCACCAGTACAAGGAGCACGCCGCCGAGTTCGGTGTGCCTCTCGCCGTGGTCGGCAACAAGGTGACCGGCGAGGACGACCGGCTCTTCCTCAAGGAGCACGTCGGCGACGACCTCCTGGTCTGCTTCGGCCACTCCGACTGGGTCCGCGCCCGTGAACAGGGCCGCCACACCGGGGAGCTGGAACCCGAGCACCGCCTGGCGCTGGAGGAGCTGCGCATCGCGGTGGACGGCCGCACCAAGGACTGGGAGACCTTCCAGAGGCAGGCGGTCGAGTTCCATCTGCGCAACGCCCGCGCCTGGGCCGACCGCGCCACCGGCCAGGACCTGAGCACCCAGGTCGACCCCGACTTCCAGCACGGACCGGCAGCTCTGTCCGAGGCACCCATCGCCGCCCCCACAGCATCGAGCTGAACCCCGCCCATCCGCATCCGCATCCGCAACCCAGTCGATAGGACCCGCATCCCATGTCACTGAACGTCGCACCAGAGCTCCTCGCCCAGGCCGAACAGGGCGAGATCCAGGAACGGGACTTCGTCGCCACCGTCCGCGAGTCACTGCCCTACGCCTACGACCTCATCGCCGGCCTGGCGGACAAGCTCCGCGAAGGTGACGCCGAGTTCGCCGACAACCAGACCCCGCCCCCGTCGGAAGCCGAACGCGGACAGCTGCTGCGGGCCCTGGCCAGCAACGCCATCCGCGGCAGCCTGGAACGCCACTTCGGCATCACCCTGGCCTTCATGAACTGCCACCGGGTGGCCGCGTTCCGGCCCGGGTACGAACACGGCGCCACCTATGCGAAGTTCACCTCCACGCGCTCCCAGATCCTCAACCAGTCACCCGAGTTCCGCGACTGCTGAGCCGCGCAGCGCATCTGAGCCCCGGGCCAACGGCCCGGGGCTCACGTGTGCCACCGCCCCTTCAGCGACTGTCCGGGGTGACCACCACGTCGTGGTAAGGGTCCTTGGGCGCGGGAACGCGGTCGACGGTGGAGACGTCGAGGGCCGGGCTGGCATCGTCGGTGCCCAGCTTTCCAGTGGGGTGCCAGGTGCCGGTGACCGTCACCCAGGTGTCGGCGGGCGGAGCGGCGGGCCCGTGTACCCGCACCTTGCGCACTTGCGCATCGGCGGCGCAGCAGCTGATGACCAGGCGGCTGACGTACCAGGTGCCGTGGCGGCCCGGGGTGACGAAGCCGGTGAGGCGCACGGTGTGGCCCTTCAGGGTGCGGTCGGTGTCCCAGACCGCCCGGGAGCTGAAGTCGTTCAGCGACATCTCGACAACGCCTTTGTCGGGCAGGTCCGCGAAAAGGCTCTCACCGGTGGTGGAGGCGGGGGCCTTGGGGGCCTTGGCGTCGTCGCGGGAGGCGGTGTACGAGCCGAGTGCGGGCGGCGCCAGGAAGAGGATGGTCAGGGCCGGTACGTACAGCAGCCAGGCGACCTTGGGACCGCCCGCGTGGCTGTGGCCGTGTCCCTCGCCGTGGCCGTCGCCATTGCTCCGGTCGCCGTCGTGGCTCTGGTCGCCGTCCGTACGGGGGCGGTTGAACGGGAAGCCGTCGCGGGCGGCGCTCACCGCGCCGAGCGCGATCAGCAGCACCCCGGAGGCGATGAGCGCGGGCCGCAGCCCCGGGCGCACATAGCGCAGATACAGATCGGTCAGCAGGGAGATGTGCAGCAGACCGACCCCGAGGAAGAGGAGCAGCAGCACCTGGACATTGCGCTTCACAGCAGCCACCACCCCACCAGAGCGCTGCACGCCACCGCCACCACCCAGGTGGCCGACGAGAAGCGCACCGCGAAGGCGCGCCCGAAGGTGCCGGACTGGAGGGCGATGAGCTTCAGGTCCACCATCGGACCGACCACCATGAAGGCGAGCCGAGCCGTCGGGGAGAACCCGGTGAGCGAGGCGGCGACGAACGCGTCGGCCTCCGAGCAGACCGCGAGGACCACCGCGAGCAGCCCCAGCATGGGCAGCGAGAGCCACAGGGAGTCGGAGAAGAGCCGCAGTACGGAGTGCGGCACCGCGACGTTGAACGTGGCGGCGGCCGCCGCGCCGACCACGAGGAAGCCCCCGGCGTGCAGGAAGTCGTGCTGGAGCGAGAGCCGGAACTCCTCCGCGCGGCTGGCGCCGGGCGTGTGCCCGGCCGGCCCCTTCGGCAGCCGCAGCCACTCCTCACGGCCCGCCCGGATCCACAGCCAGCCCATGGCCACGGAGGTCAGCAGCGAGGCGATCAGACGGGCGGCGACCATCCAGGGGTTGCCGGGGAAGGCCACATAGGTCGCCACCAGCACGATCGGATTGATGGCCGGGGCCGACAGCAGGAAGGCCAGCGCCGCCGCCGGGGCCACCCCGCGCCGCATCAGACTCCCGGCCACCGGCACCGAAGCGCACTCACACCCCGGCAGCACCACCCCGGCGGCACCGGCCACGGGTACGGCGAGCACCGGATTGCGCGGAAGCACCCGGGTGAACACCCACGCCGGTACAAACGCGCTGATGGCGGCCGACACCACCGTGCCCAGCAGCAGAAACGGCACGCCCTGGATGACGATCGCGGTGAACACCGTCCGCCACGCCGCCACCGCCCGATCGTCGAGCGCTGTGGTGATGTCCGGCCCCAGCACGATCGCGACTCCGCCCAGAAGCACCACCGGGGCCCCAGCGATCAGCGCCTGAACCGCGACGCGCGCCGCTGTGCGCAGTCCACCGGACTCGTCGGCCCCGTCCGCTCCGTCGGGGCGCCGCGGCAGCGTCCGGCCGCTGCCGCTCTCAGGCGGCGGCGCTATATCGACATCACTGTCCATTCGTCTCCTCATATGGCTTTCGTCACGGCGGCATCCGGGCTCACCTTAGCGGCGGCGGACGGGCGGCAGACACACCATCACGCATGAAGGGGCAATCACATGGTCATGGATTTCATTTTCATCTAGAGTCTACGCATACCGCTTCCCGCCGAGCGCCAGTGAGGTGATCCGCCGTGAGCAGCCGGAGGACCCGGCAGCGAACCGCCGTCCTGCGCGTCCTCACCGGCTGTCAGGACTTCGTCTCCGCGCAGGAACTGCACGCGCTGCTGACCGCGGCCGACGTTCCGATCGGGCTGACCACGGTATACCGGGCCCTGCGGGATCTGGAGGCTACGGGTGGCGTCGACGTCGTACGCGACGAGGCGGGAGAACGGCTCTACCGCCCGCGGCCCGCCGACGGACACCGTCACTACCTGATCTGCCGCTGCTGCGGCCGCAGTCGGCCGGTGGACTCCGAGATCGTGGAGCGATGGGCCGACCGGGTCGGAGCGGACACCGGATTCGCCGCGGTGGAGCACACCGTCGAACTCACCGGCATCTGCGGCGACTGTCAACCCGCCACCGACGAAGGAGAACCGCCACCATGCCATTGGGAGCCCGCCCGGGGCAGAGCCCGCAGCTGCGCGAGCTGAGGCAGTCCGTACGGCGCCTGCTCGGACTCGACGACGACACAGCCGTCGTCATCCGGCAACTCGCCTGCGCCGAACCCGGCTGCCCACCCCTGGAGACGGTCATCGCCGTCCTTCCCATGAACGGCCAGGCCCGCCGATGGGCCCTGCACACCACCGCCGAAGAGATCACCGAGGACGACCTGCGAACCGCCCTGCTCACCCCGTCCCCCGAAGGAGCCTGAATGACCACGCCCACCCCCGAGGAGCCCCGTGACGAGCGCGTCCCCGTCACCGTCCTGACCGGCTTCCTCGGCTCCGGCAAGACCACCCTGCTCAACCGCATCCTCACCGAGCAGCACGGACTGCGCATCGCCGTCATCGAGAACGAGTTCGGCGAGGTCGGCGTCGACGACGCCCTCGTCCTCGACTCCGAAGAAGAGATCTTCGAGATGAACAACGGCTGCATCTGCTGCACCGTGCGCGGAGACCTCATCCGCATCCTGGGCGCGCTGATGCGACGGCGGGAGAAGTTCGACCACATCCTGATCGAGACCACCGGTCTCGCCGACCCCGCCCCCGTCGCCCAGACCTTCTTCATGGACGACGAAATCGCCGCCCAACTGCGGCTTGACGCCATCGTCACCCTGGTCGACGCCGCGCACGTCCTCCAGCACCTGGACGAGGTCAAGCCCGAGGGCGTGGAGAACGAGGCCGTCGAGCAGATCGCCTTCGCCGACCGGATCGTGCTCAACAAGACCGACTTGGTGGACGAGTCGGCCATCGCCGAGATCACCGACCGCATCCGCGCGATCAACAGCGGCGTGCAGATCATCCCCGCCCAGCACGCCGAAATCTACCTCCCCCAGGTGCTGGACGTCGGCGCGTTCGACCTGGAACGGGTGCTCGCCGAGGATCCGAGCTTCCTCACCGAGACCGAGCACCAGCACGACACCACCGTCACCTCCGTCGGCATCGACCTGACCGGCGAGCTCGACGAGGAACGCCTCAACCGGTGGCTGGGAACTCTGCTGCGGACCAAGGGCGTCGACATCTTCCGTTCCAAGGGCATCCTCGCCCTCGCCGGGGCGCCCCACTCTGTCACCGAACTGGCCACCGAGGTCGGCATGGAGCAGTCCGCCGTTTCCCATCAACTCCGTCTCCTGCGCACCCTCAGTCTGGTCACCGGGCGCCGCGACGGCCGCAATCGCCTCTATGACGGCCACGCGGCCCAATTCCTCGACCAGGCCGTTCACCACATCGAGCACCTACGCCTCGGCATCCGCGGCACACCCTGACCGAAGCGGGGCCCGACGACACGACCGTCGGGCCCCGCTTCGGTGTGGAGAATGCGCCCTCGCCAGACATATGAGGCTGTCAGTTGAGGTGTGCGGCTCCCGCCGGAGAAGGAACCGCACGCAACCGGTCGGGAAGCGTGCCATCGTCCGGCATCCCCCTCCGTAGCCACGCACTCAGCGCCTCGGCGTCGGCCACGGTGGCGATCGGTCCCAGCCGCGCCACAGGTCCGCTGGGCCTGCGATCCACCGCACACGGCTGGACGGCAGCGTACAGCCCGTGGCGACGACGGCAGTCCAGGAGCTTGCCGAGACATCCAGTGGAAACGAGGACGCCGTGCGAAGAGCCTTGGACAGCCTTGCGCAGGCTCTCCATCACCTCATCGCCCTCGGATCCCCCGCGACAGCTCCCGCAGACGACAAGAGTGAAGGGGCGGTTCGGAGGGTCGTCCGGTCCATGTGGCATAAGGGCTCCTCCGTCGGCAGCTGAGGCGATCGTCCAAGTCGGCGCAACTGGACGGCTATCGGGAGCCGTAGGGAATCAGGGCCATCTCACGCGCGTTCTTGATGGCGCGGGCGATCTGGCGCTGCTGCTGTCGTGTCACATGGGTCACCCGGCGGCTGCGTATCTTGCCGCGGTCGGAGATGAACTTCCGCAGCAGGTCAGTGTTCTTGTAATCGACATAGGTGATGCCGGCGGCGTCGAGCGGGTTGACGCGGGGGCGCTTGGCTCCCCGGCGGTCGGTGATGGTGGGGCGGCGGGCCATGAGTGAGTCCTGTCCGTTGAGCGTGAGGCGCCGTCAGGCGACCGGGTCGAGCAGTTCGTCGAAGGCGTGCGGCAGCCGGCTCCAGGCGTCCGGCCCGGCCGCGTACTCGGCGTCGGTCAGCAGACACGAGTCGAGCAGGGCCAGCAGCCCGTCGCGGTCCAGGCCGGGTGAGGTGAAGGTGAGGTGCTGACAGCGGTCGCCGTGGTCGGGGTGCCAGTCGAGCGCGGCGGCCACCCGCCGCTCCGCCGGGACCATCTCCCAGGCGGCGTCCGGCAGCGCGGCCAGCCACGGTCCGGCCGACTCCACACACAGCGCCCCGCCCGCGGCGTCCCACGACAGCAGGGTGTCGCTCCGGTCCGCGAGCCAGAAGCGGCCCCGGCTGCGGGCCGCGGCGCAGCTCAAGTCTTCCAGTGCTTCGTAGAGACGGCCCGGGTGGAAGGGACGGTGGCGCCGCCAGACGAGGGTGCTCACTCCGTGCTCTTCGCTGTCCTGTGGCAACAGTGCGCAGGCCGGGTGCTGCCGGGCGGCCGCCGCCGCGATGTCGAAGCCCTCGAGAAGGGCGGGCCCCAGGGCACTCTCGCCGAGCCGCATCTGCCGTGCGCCCGGGGTGAGTTGGGTGAGCAGGGCCAGATCGCCGTCGTCCGCGGGCGCTTCGGATGTCTCGTCCTCGGCGACGGCGATCACGGTGGCGTACTCCAGCTGCCGGGCGAAGGTGTCCGCGATGGTGCGCTGGTCGGTCGGGGCGGCAGCGAGACCGGCCTCGGCGAGATCGTCACCGTTCGCGAGATACGGCACCATCAGGGCCGGGTCGACCGCGGTGGCCACCCCGGTCAGCTCCAACGGCGCGCCCTCGGCCGCGATGACGGCGGCCATGGCCTGGGGCTCGACCGAGTCCCACAACTCGACCACGGCGAGCCGGTGCCCGCCGCCCGTGGCGAGGCGCAGCAGTTCGGGGACCATGTCCTCGCGCAGCGCACAGCACGCGCAGTCGTTCACCAGCGGCGCCTCGCCCTCGCCGAGCGGCCCGGAGGCGTCGCGTACGGTGCGGCGCACCGCGCGGTCGGTGGCGGCGGACAGATCGTGGTGCAGCGCCACGGAGCCGGGCACCGTGCGCAGGATCTCCTCGACGGCGGCGCGGCGGGCGTCGGCGTGCAGTCCGCCCACGACCGCCACGGCCAGCCGGTTCTCGTCCGTGATCACCGGCCCCTCCCCCGGTGTCCGTAGCGCCGCTCGAACCGCTCGACGCGGCCCGCGGTGTCCACGACGCGCTGGTTGCCGGTGTAGAAGGGGTGGCTCGCCGAGGAGATCTCGATGTCGATGACCGGATAGGTGTTGCCGTCCTGCCACTCGACGGTCTTGTCACTGGTGGCGGTGGAGCGGGTGAGGAAGGCGAAGTCGGCGGCCCGGTCGCGGAAGACGACGGGCCGGTACGCGGGGTGGATGCCGGGCTTCATGGCGGTCAGCGCTCCTCTCGGAAGTCGACGTGGCGGCCGACGACCGGGTCGTACTTGCGCAGGGTCAGCCGGTCGGGGTCGTTCCGCCGGTTCTTGCGGGTCACGTAGGTGTAGCCGGTGCCCGCGGTGGACCTCAGCTTGATGATCGGGCGTAGTTCGTTCCGGGCCATGAAACGACAGCATACATAGATTTGGTTTTCATTTTCATCAAGGTGCTACCGTGCTGTCGTCGGAGATCCACCAGAAGCAGGAGGAACCATGTCCGCCCACTGCCAACTCACCGGCCGACAGCCCGGCTTCGGCCAGAACATCTCCCACTCGCACCGCCGCACCAAGCGCCGGTTCGACCCCAACGTCCAGCGCAAGCGCTACTGGCTGCCGAGCGAGGGCCGCCACATCCGGCTCACCCTCAGCACCAAGGCCATCAAGACCATCGACGTCATCGGCATCGAGGCCGCCGTAGCCCGCATCCGCGCCCGGGGAGGAAAGGTCTGATGGCCAAGAAGAGCAAGATCGCAAAGAACGAGAAGCGCCGGGTGGTCGTGGCCCGCTACGCCAAACGCCGGGCCGAACTGAAGGCGGTCATCGCCGACCCCCGGACGTCGGCGGAGGAACGGCTCGACGCCCAGCGGGAGCTGCGCCGCCAGCCCCGCGACGCCAGCGCCACCCGCGTACGCAACCGCGACTCCATCGACGGCCGCCCCCGCGGCCACCTGCGCGCCTTCGGACTGTCCCGCATCCGGCTGCGCGAAATGGCCCACGCGGGCGAACTCCCCGGCGTGACCAAGAGCAGCTGGTAACCTCACCCGGCCACCGGGCGCGGGCGGACGCCGCATGCCGCATTCCGGCCCGCAGCGTCCGCACCGCGGCCCCCGCCGCGTTCGCACTCGCGCCGGCGGTCTACCCGGCAGCAAATTTGGCAATGATCAACGGGTGTTACCGTCTGCCACACGGCCCTGCCACCTTCGGTTCAGCCCCGGGGTCCCCGGGCCGCGGTGCCGAGCAGCGGATCGGGCAGGTCGGCCCAGCGGTCGGGGCCGAGTGCCAGTTCGCCGTCGTCAAGTACGGCGGTGTCCAGCGCGGCCCGCAGCCGGTCCTCGTCCAGTTCCGCTCCAATGAACACGATCTCGTTGCGACGCTCGCCGTAGCGGTCATCCCAGTGCCACGAGGCCAGGGTCCGACGCTCGGACGACGCGGCGCGCCACGCGCCCGTATCCCCGTCCTCCAACCAGCTCCCCGCCTGCCGCAGTTCGAGATGACGGCCGGCCGAGCGCCAGGAGATGACCGCGTCCGGGTGAGTGGCCACCCACAGGTACCCTCGGCTGCGCACCACCGCGGGCATGACCTGGGGCAGGCTCTCCGCCAGCCGCTGGGGGTGCAACGGACGCCGGGACCGCCACAGCGCCGAGGCCACGCCACGGTCGATGCCACGGCGGCGTATGGCGGGGGCGACGATGTCGAGCCGGTCGGCCGGTCCGGCCGCGGCCCACCCGGAACCGGGCCGTGTCAAAGGCGTCAGCAAGGCGCTGCCACGTTCATCCCCATCGAGGAGGACCAGGGCGGACGGGTTGAGATGGGCGAGCAGAGCACGGGAGCCGTCAAGGCGGCCGTCGTCTTCCACTCCTCCGTCCCGCAGGACCATCACGTGGGCAGCCTCCACTTGCCGGGCCGCGGCCTCGGCGAGCGTAAGGGGGACAGCCTGCGGATGGTCGCCAAAGAGGTGGGCGGCGCGGTGCACACAGCGCAGGTCGCTCAGCAGTCGGCCGGGGTCGACGCCGACGGCGAGGGGTGCGAGATCGTAGTAATCCGACAGCGGAGTCCTTCCCAGCGGGCTTCGCCACAGCTCCGCCAGAAACGGCAGGGCGTCAACGTTGTCAGGGAGCGCGAGCACGACATGCGGGCGCGGGGCGGCCCTGGCAATGGCACTTAGGTCCTGACGGATAATCACTGACGGGTCACCCGTAGCCACTTGAGACAACGAGGCCCGCTGCCGTTCATCACCACCCACGGCAAAGCGCTGCACAAAGGGGTACCGCCCCGCCACGTCTCCATGGACCGAGACCGAGAGCACCAGCGCGTCGGGCGAGGCACACCGCAGCAGGTCCAGAACGCGGCCTCGCGCTTCAGGGGTGTTGCCGGACACCACGCCCAGCAGGCCGCGCCCCCTTCCCTCACCCCCAGCCCTCACCCCTGCCCCCGTCCGATGGCAGTGACGAGCGCATAAGCGGTCCTGCGTACCCGCAACATCACCAACGGCGGCACTTCTCCTCCTCAGCGACGACCTCACAGCAGTCAGCACACTACATGGAAACGGTACTCATTTTCATGTACGGTCGCGGGAACAACGCCGACCAGGAAAGGGCCCACACGACATGGCCGTGCCCAAGCGGAAGATGTCCCGGAGCAACACCCGCCACCGCCGCGCGCAGTGGAAGGCGGGCCCGCCGGAACTGGTGACCATCACCATCGACGGCCGCGAACACCAGGTACCGCGGCGGCTCGTCCCCGCCTACCGGCGCGGCCTGCTGCACCCCGAGGACTGACCACGCCATGGCCGATCAGCTGCCGGTGACGGTCCTGTCGGGATTCCTGGGATCCGGCAAGACCACCCTCCTCAACCACCTCCTCAACAACCGCGACGGGCTACGGGTCGCCGTCATCGTCAATGACATGAGCGAGGTGAACATCGACGCCGCACTCGTCCGCGACGGCGACGCGGCCCTCTCCCGCACCGAAGAGCGCCTGGTCGAGATGGTCAACGGCTGCATCTGCTGCACCCTGCGCGACGACCTGCTCGAGGAGGTGGACCGGCTCGCCAGGGAGGGACGCTTCGACTATCTCCTCATCGAGTCCAGCGGCATCTCCGAGCCCATGCCCGTCGCCGCGACCTTCGCCTTCCCCCGCGACGACGGCGCCACGCTCGGCGAGGTCGCGCACCTCGACACCCTGGTCACCGTCGTCGACGCCGCGAACTTCCTTCCCGAGCTGACCGGCGGTGACGAACTCGTCGAGCGGGGCCTGGACCAGTACGAGGACGACGAGCGCACCATCAGCGATCTCCTCATGGACCAGGTCGAGTTCGCCGACGTCATCGTCCTCAACAAGCTCGACCTGGTCGCCCCGGAAACGGCCGAACGGCTGGCGGCGGCGCTGTCCCGGCTCAACCCGGCCGCCCGTCTCATACCCGCCACACACGGCCGGGTGGAACCGGCGGACGTGCTCGGCACCGGCCGCTTCGACCTCGAACGCGCCCAGCAGGCCCCCGGCTGGGTGAGGGAGCTCAACGGCGACCACGTACCGGAGACCGAGGAGTACGGCATCTCCAGCACCGTCTTCCGTGCCACCCGGCCCTTCCACCCCGACCGACTGTGGGACTTCGTCACCACGGGCCTGGACACCGGGGCCTACGGCAGCGTCCTGCGCTCCAAGGGCTTCTTCTGGCTGGCCACCCGCCCGCGCGTGACCGGACTGTGGTCACAGGCCGGCGCCGTCGCCCGGTTCGAACCCTCCGGAGCACGCGAGAGCCACAGCGAGGCCGGAGAAGCCGCCGAGCGCGGCCAGGAACTCGTCTTCATCGGCACCGGACTGCGCCCCGCCGCCCTGCACCGAGCCCTCTCCGCATGCCTGCTCACCGACGATGAACACGCGCGGGGCGTTCAGGGCTGGTCGGCCTGGCACGACCCCTTCCCCGTCTGGGAGACCTACGGCCTCGACGAGACGTGTGACCACGAGCACGGTCCACACGAGGCCGAACCCGTACCGGTGCCCTGAAACTCAGCACACCCGGCAGGCTCCGAGCGGCGCCACGTGCGGGGTCGGGCCGGGTCCGGTTCACCCCGCACACTGATCCACCACCGCTTCGCCGAGGAGCCATGATGAACGACCCCTACGAACGGTCGGCCGAGTACATCGACATCATGATCGCCGATGCTTGGGATGCCCTGGTCGGAGGCCTGTATCGGAACCGCGGTCGTCGGCCTGTCCGGCGCGCGGATGTACATATTCGTGGTGATCGAGCACAGCAGCCGCCGCATCCGGATCCTGGGCGCCACCGCACGCCCGACCACATCCTGGGTAACCCAGGCTGCGAAGCTGAGTCACCTCGGCATACGACGCCACGACCGCCTTGGCGGCATCCTCCACGCGTACAAACATGCCGCGTGACCTGCACGGACGAGGTATTCGGCAAGCGCAAGGCCACCATCGTGCCGACCACGCTCACGAACGCCGAGACCGGTGCGCCGCCCTCATCACCGTCTCCGGCAATGACCTTCCCGAGCTCGGGCAGCAGTCGGTTCCCCGCATGGATCCAGATCACCGCCACCAGCGCCACCATGACCGGGTACACCGCGGGAGCGGCCCAGTTGAGGTAGCGGATTACCCAGTCGATACCCCGGAGGAAGAGTCCTAGCTGGAACACCACCACGATGAAATAGGAGATCCAGGCGACAGAGCTCAGGCCGAGGAAGTCCCCGCCCTCCGGCTCCGAGTACCCGGTGAGCGCGGTGATCAGCAGCGTGATCGCCGTGGAGGCGAAGTAGGTCTGCACCCCGCACCAGAAGATGGCGACGACAGCCCGCACCAGTGCGGGGAACTGTGCACCGCGCACACCCATGCTCACCCGGTTTCGCTCTCTTCTGTTGCTGCAGTTCGTCTGGCTTTGAAGATGTACCAGAATTGCCCCATAGGTAGCGGAACGGCACTGCTACTGGACGTGACCTGCTGGACAGACGAACAGCTCAGAGAAGGGGCATATCTGATCACCGAGGCAATGCGGCCAGCTCGGCGGCGTCCCGTCCGAGCCGCTTCATCTCGTACAGCCTCCCGGGCGGCGCGAAGGGCCTCCTCGAACTCGGGCGGACCCAGTCATTTCCCGCCCCGATGACAACCGCCTACATCTGAACCGCCCGGAGGCTGGGCCCGCGACGTGCTCGCCCTGCTTGCAGCGTTGGGTCACCGGCAGCCCAGCTCTACTGAGCCGAGGCGATCGATGGTCGCGGTGACGACATCCCCGGGCCTGACCGGGACGGCGGCGGTGAGTCCGCCGGAGAGCACGATCTGCCCGGCGGCCAGGCCTTCGTCCTCGGCGGCGAGCTGCCGGACGAGCCAGGCGACCGCGGCTGCCGGGTGGCCCAGCGACGCCGCTCCGGAGGCGGTCGCGACCACCTCACCGTTCTTCTCCAGGAGGACGCCCACCAGGCGCAGGTCGATCCCGGACGGCGGTACCGGCACCCCGACGACGAACCGGCTCGCCGAGGTGTTGTCCGCGACAACGTCGGCCATGGTGAAGCCGTAGTCCACGAATCGGGAGTCGAGGACCTCGATACCGACGGCGACCCCCGACGACGCGGCGACGACATCGGCCGCGGTGATGTGCGGGCCTTTGAGGTCCCGGCCGAGGGTGAATACGATCTCGGGCTCGCAGCGAGGCTGGATGAGCGCCGAGGTGTCCAGTGGCTCGCCGAGGTCCACCGCCCCCGCGGCCGGCAGGAAGCCGTAGATCGGGCTGTCCACTCCGACCTGGGCCTGCTTGGCACGTGAGGTGACGCCGAGCTTCCAGCCGGCGATCTCACCGGCGGCGGAGCGCAGCTCGCGCTGCACTCGATAACCGGTGGGGATGTCGAGTTCGGGGAACTCGTCGGTCAGCTTGGTGATGGCGGTACGATCCGCAACGGCCTTGCTCAGCCGGGCGGCCAACTCGCTTACGTTCACGCTCATGCGATCCTCACTGTCACCGGGCCCAGCCGGTCGAACTCGGCCCGGAACACGTCGCCCGGGTTCATGGGAAGGGCCGCGTGCAGCGCGCCCGTCAGAATCAGGTGCCCAGGCTCCAGGGCAACTCCGTGCTCGCCCAGGGTGTTCGCCAGCCACGCGACGACGGCGACCGGGTCTCCCAGCGCGGCGGCGCCGGCGCCCGTGTCGACCAATTCGCCGTTGCGGGTCAGAACCATCCCGACCAGCCGGGGATCCCAGCCGTTCGGACCGTCGTCGAGAGGCACGATGCGGCTCGAGGTGGCCATGGCGCCGTTCGACGCCAGGTCGGCGACGGTGTCGGCGAGTTTGATCCGCCAGTCCGCGATCCTGGAGTCGATGATCTCCATCCCGGCCACGGCACCCGCGATGGCGGCCCGGGCCTGGGTGACGGTGACACCCGGGCCCTCGAGCCGGTCGCCCAGAACGAAGACGATCTCGGCCTCGACCTTGGGTGCCACGAACGCGTCGAGCGGGACCGCGTCCCCGTCGCGGTAGGCGGTGGAGGCCAGAACCGGTCCGTAATCGGGAGTGTCGATGCCGAGCGCCTTCTGCATCGGGGCAGCGGTGAGCCCGACTTTGTGCCCCACGACCCGATCGCCGTCGGCGAGCAGGAGGTGCACAAGCTCCTGCTGGATGGCGTAGCCGTCGTCCATGCCGAGACCGGGTTCGGCGTCGGTGAACGGCGGGATCGCGGTACGGGTGCGCCGGGCCTCGTAGAGAGCGTGGGCCTTGGCCGTCGTATCGGTCATGTGGTCTGCTCCTCGGCCAGCGCGATGGCGATGTCGATGATCATGTCCTCCTGGCCGCCGACGTAGCCGCGCTCGCCGCAGCGGCGCAAGATGGCGTGCGCGGGGACCTTGTACCGCTCGGCCGCACGCTCGGCGTGCAGCAGGAAGCTCGAGTAGACCCCTGCCCAGCCCTGCACGATCGCGTTGCGGTCCATCTTCGGCCACCGGCTCAGGTACGGCCGGACGACCTCTTCGGCGGCGTCGAGCAGCAGCCCGGCGTCGAGCCCGGTCGCGACGCCGAGCCGGTCGAACACCGCCCCGAGCACCTCGGTGGGGGAATTTCCCGCGCCGGCACCGAGCGCGCACAGTGAGCCGTCGATGTAGCGGACGCCGGCCTCGTGCGCGATCACGGAGTTCGCGACGCCCAAACCCATGTTCTGGTGACCGTGGTAACCGACCCAGGCCTCGTCACCGACCTCGGCGACCAGGGCGTCGAAGCGAGCGCGCGCGTCGTCCATGAGCAGAGCGCCGGCGGAGTCGGTGACGTACGGTGCCTGGCAGCCGGCGTCGATCATGATCCGGGCCTGCTTCGCCAGGTTCTCCGGGTCGGTCTTGTGGGCCATCATCAGGAACCCGGCAGTCTCCATGCCCAGCTCCCGGGCCACGGCGAAATGCTGCGGGGAGACGTCGGCCTCGGTGCAGTGGGTGGCCACGCGGACCATCTCGGCGCCGGCGTCGTGGGCACGTTTGAGGTCGTCGACCGTGCCGATGCCGGGGACCAGCAGGACGGCAATCTTCGCCCGGCGGGCCTCCTCGCGGGCGGCGTTGATCAGGCTCATCTCGTCGGTGCCGGAGAAACCGTAGTTGAATGAGGAACCGCCGACGCCGTCACCGTGGCTGACCTCGATCCACTCCATCCCGGCGGCGTCCAGCGCGCGGACAGTGTCGCGGACTTGGGTTTCGGTGAAGCGGTGCGCCACGGCGTGGCTGCCGTCGCGCAAGGTGGTGTCGATGATGCGGACGTCGTCGCGCAGCACGGGGCGGGTCATGCGGAGACCTCCAGCTTGGCGCGGGCCATCAGCTCGCCGATCCGGGCAGCCGCGGCGGTCATGATGTCGAGGTTCCCGGCGAAGGGCGGCAGGTAGTCGCCGTTGCCCTTCACCTCGAGGAACACCGCGACCCGGGCGTGCCCACCCCAGGCCTCGGTCGGCTCGTCGAACTGGGGCTCGGCACGCAGTGTGTAGCCGGGCACGTATTCCTGGACCGCGGCGACCATCTCGTGGACCGAGGCGGTGATCGCTGCTCGGTCGGCGTCGTCGCCGATCATGCAGAACACGGTGTCCCGCATGATCATCGGCGGCTCGACCGGGTTGAGGATGATGATCGCCTTGCCACGGGTCGCGCCACCGACTTCGGCCACGGCCTGCCCGGTGGTGTGCGTGAACTCGTCAATGTTCGCACGGGTGCCCGCACCCGCCGAGCGGGACGCGATGGATGCGACGATCTCCGCATAGGGCACCGGTGTGATCCGGGAGACGGCGTGCACGATCGGGATGGTGGCCTGGCCGCCGCAGGTGATCATCGAGATGTTGGGCGACGCGATGTGGTCAGCGCCGTTGACGGCCGGCGAGACCATGGGGCCCAGGTGCGCCGGGGTGAGGTCGACAGCCTGGATGCCCGCTTCCGCGTAGCGCGGGGCGCTGGCGGCGTGGGCCTTGGCCGAGGTTGCCTCGAACACGATCTGCGGGAGCGGGTCCTGTCGGAGCAGCCAGTCCACCCCCTCCGCGCTGGCCTCGATGCCGCGGGCGCGGGCGCGGGCCAGACCGTCGGACTCGACGATGCCCACGGCATACCGGACGTCGATCACCTGGCTGTGGGCGAGCTTCGCCAGCAGGTCGGTGCCTATGTTCCCGGGGCCGACTATGGCCGCCGGGATCTTCTGCTGCCCCATGGTGGGACCGTCACATCCTCTCGATCGGGTGGGGAGAGAGCGCCCCGCTCAGCGGAGCTCGGGAGACTTCAGGGGCGACGAGTTCGCGCAGGTGGGCGTACATCCGCGAGGGATCCGGTTCCAGGCCGGTGAACAGCCGGAAGGCATCGGCGGCCTGGTGGGCGTTCATCCGGCCGCCGTCGAGGAAGACCGCGCCCGCCTCGGCGGCGGCCGCGAGCAGAGCGGTGTGGAGCGGCCGGAACACGATCTCGGCGACCCAGAGGTCGGGCCGCAGGCAGTTGCCGGGCACTGCCTGGCCGGGGTGATCAGCCATCCCGACCGGGGTTGCGTGCACGACCCCGTGCGCGTGTCCGAGCAGCGTCGGGAGCTCGGTGAGTCTGCCACCGCGGACCCGGTACGGGTCGAGGTCGGCGGCGAGGCGAGCCGCCCGGTCCGGGTCGGCGTCGACGACGTCGAGTCGCTCAGTACCGAGGTCGAGCAGCGCGTAGGCTGCCGCGGCGCCCGCCCCGCCCGCGCCGACGAGGACGACCCGGTCCAGCGGGGCGCCCGCGAGCCCGTCGACGAGGCCGCGCCGGAAGCCGGTCCAGTCGGTGTTGTGGCCCGCGAAGCCGTCCTCACCGATGACCACGGTGTTCACCGCGCCGATCGCTGCCGCATCAGGGGACAGGGTGTCCAGGTGCGCGAGGACCAGCTGTTTGCAGGGATGCGTGATGTTGAGGCCCCGGTAGCCGCCATCCCTGGCCCGCAGCAGCAGGTCGCCGACATCACCCGGAGAGGCCCCCAGGGCGTGGAGGTCCCACAGGTCGTAGCGCAGCTCAAGGCCGAGCACTGTAGCCTCCCGCTCGTGCATCGCAGGGGACAGCGAGGACCCGATCCCGCTTCCGATCAGGCCCGTCAGCAGAGTCGTCACGATTCCCCCTTGGGGTCGGCCGAGGCGAGCACGGGCTCGATCATCCGGATCGTGGCGACCGCGGAACGTGTGGTGACCGGCACCGGACCGTTCTTGCGTGGGGACGCGGCGAGCTCGCCGCCATGTGTCCGGGGCCGCACCGGCGGTACTCCGGCCCGTTCGGCCGGGGTCGCCGGCTTTTCGCGCCTCGGCCGAGGATGCAGCGAGCGACTTCTCGACGACCCTCGCCCGGATCCCACGCGGTCGGCCTCGGCGAGGGGCACCGCGATCGGCTTCTCGCACAGCACATACACAGCGTGCCTGTGGGCGGCGACCACCACACGCCCGTGCGACGGGCGCGGGGTGCACACCGTCACCGCTTCCAGTCCGGCGATCCCGGTTCCGACGATGCCGATCCGCAGCGCGCTCATGGGGTGTCCCTCCGTTCGAGGGCACGGTGCAGCGTCTCCACGGCGTAGACGTAGCCCTGGATGCCGGCTCCGACGAAGACGGCTTCGGCGATGTCGGAGACGTAGGAGTGGTGCCGGAACTCCTCGCGCTTGTGCACGTTGGTGATGTGCACCTCGGCGATGAGCAGTTCGGAGGCCAGCAGCGCGTCGCGCAGTGCCACGGACGTGTGGGTGAACGCGCCCGGGTTGACCACGACGCCGTCCGTGACTCCGCGGGCTTCGTGGAGCCGGTCGATGAGCGCGCCTTCCCAGTTGCTCTGCAGGAATTCGGCTTTGTATCCGATCGCCTCGGCGCGTTGCGCGGTGATGCGCTCGACGTCGGCGAGGGTGTCGGCACCGTAGAGGGCGGGCTCACGGGTCCCGAGCATGTTCAGGTTCGGGCCGTTGAGGATCAGTAGGCGACCGTGTCGCACGGCGGCTCCTCAGATGGTGGTGGTCAGACGGGCGGCGGGGGTCTCTGCGGCTGGACGGGAGGTGTGTCCCAGCTGGTCGAGCGGCACGTGAGCGGTCTCGGGGCCCGCGAGGGCCGCGGCCGCGGCGAGCAGACAGAGCACGGCGAGCAGGATCGCGAGCGGGACCCAGCCGAAGGCACCTGTGCCGATCATGAGCGCGGCGATGGTGGGCAGGAAGCCCTGGGGCACGTTTGCGAACTGGGTCGAGACAGCCATGCCGGTGTAGCGGACCCGGGCGTCGAACATCTCCGCGTACAGGGACGGCCAGACGCCGTTCGGCGCGGCGTAGCACACCGAGCCCAGCAGGACTGAGGCGAACACGACGAGTGACCAGTTCGAGGTCGTGATGGCCCAGAAGTAGACGAACACCGACGCGGCGCAGCCCAGGGCGCCCACGGCGAACACCGGGCGGCGGCCGATCTTGTCCGACAGCCTGGCCCACAACGGGATCGTGACGACCTGGCCGATGTTGGAGATCACGATCGTCCACAGCATCGACGAGCGCGAGATGTCCCACTGATCCACCGCGTACCCCAGGCCGAACACGGTCACGGTGGTGGAGATCGTGCCGTAGAGGTGGCAGACGACGATCCGAAGGAACGATCCCCAGTAGTGGCGAATGAAGACCATCAGCGGGAACTTGACGACCTCCTGACTTTCCTTCATTTCCTCGAACGCGGGCGGCTCCTCCAGCGTCCGGCGCACGAACATCGCCACGACCACCACGATGGCGCTGGCCCAGAACGGCACCCGCCAGCCCCAGGAATAGAGGGCCTCGGTCGGCAGGGCCGCGACCGGGATGAAGGCCAGTGTCGCCACGACCAGCCCGGCCTGGGTCCCGGAGAGAGTGAAGCTGGTGAAGTAGCCGCGCCTGCCCTCGGGAGAATGCTCCAGGGTCATCGAGCTCGCGCCGCTCTGCTCGCCTGCGGCGGAGAACCCCTGCGCCACACGGCACAGCACCAGCAGGATCGGTGCCCAGACGCCGATGACGGAGTAGCTGGGAAGACAGCCGATCAGGAAGGTCGAACCGCCCATGGTGGCCAGCGTGAAGATCAGGACGCGCTTGCGGCCGATCCGGTCGCCGAAGTGGCCGAGGAAGAACGAGCCGATCGGCCGGGCGATGTAGGCGACCGCGAAGGTCGCCAGCGCGGCCAGCGTGCCGGTGGTCGCGCCGGCGTCAGGGAAGAACACATGGCTGAAGACCAGCGCCGACGCCGATCCGTAAATGAAGAAGTCGTAATACTCGACCATGCTGCCCAGGAAAGACGCGAGCGCGGCCTTCCCGGGTGTTTGGCCCGTTGTCTTCGTATGGGACACGAGACACTTCCTTGTGTCAGGTTCGAGCTGGAATGTGTGACAGATTCACGCCGGGGCGAGGCGGAGGTCCGCGGATCAGCCGTTGAGAACGGCGGTGGCGGAATCGAAGGCCTGCCGGGCGGCCTCGTCGACCGGCAGGGCGCGGAACCACGGATCGTTGACCTCGACTGACCAGGGGCCGGTGTAGCCGAGGTTGCGGAGCTCCGTGACCAGCGCGCGGACGGGGAGCTCACCCCTGCCCGGCAGTAACCGGGTCGAACGGGCCTTGTACAGCATGTCCGGGTCGTCCGGGCGGACCCGGGGACCGTCGTTGAGCTGGACGCCGGCGACTTCCCGGGCGTCGATGTCGTGGAGCACGGCGGCGTCGGCACCGGTGGCGAACCAGTGCCAGATGTCGATCATCACCCCCGCGTTCGGCGCCCCGCTGCGCCGGACCACGTCGAGCGCGGTGGGATAGTCGCACAGGGCGCCCCAGGCGAATGCCTCCACCGCCAGAGTGACGTCCAGGGGGGCCAACCGGGCAGCCAGCTCGGCGAGGCGGTCGGCCGCGCGTCCGGGATCGGCCGGTCCGGCGGCGAACTCGCCGGAGGTGACCCGGAGCGGCCCCCAGGCGCGCGCAGCCTCAGCGAGCGTGACCTCGGCGTCCGACGGCGCCGCAACCGACTCGGCGAGCGCCCACCCACCAAGGAACTCGGCCTCGGTGACGGCGAGCCCGGTATCGGCGGCCACGGTGCGCACGGCACCAACCCCGCCGTGCGCCGCGAGGTCGGCGAACTGCACCCCGATCCCGGTGAATCCCGCCCTCGCGGCAGCGGCGGCCCGCGCGGCGAAAGGAGTGCGCGCGGGATCGGTGAACCCGGCCCCGTGCAGCGTCACGTAGCTCGCGGTCAGCCCGGTCACGCGGACGCCCCTCCGAACGGCGGGGTCGCGTGGGTGTGGAACGACTCCGGCACGCCCAGGCCCCACGCGGTGCCGCGGCCTTTCGACTCGGTGTCCCACGTGACGGTCTCGAAGTCCGGCGCGAAGATGTGGATCCCGCCGGTGAACACCTCGACGCGGTTGCCGCCGGGCTCGTACACGTAGAGGAAGAAACCTTGAGTGCGCGAGTGCTTGGCGGGACCGAACTCGATGAACACGTCGTTCTCGAGGAAGACGTCGGCGGCGCGGATCACATCCGAGGTCTCGGGCACGGCGTAGGCCAGGTGGTGCAGCCGTCCGGTGGTGGGGGCGGGTTCTTTCGTGAGCGCGAGGTCGTGGGCCTTCGTCATGACCGACAGCCAAGCGCCGACCTCGTCGCCCCCGGCGGGGACGAGCCGCTCACGCAGCTTGAACCCGAGGACCTCCTGCTGGAAGCGGCTCGCCTCGGCGACGTCCGGCACCAGCAGGTTGATGTGGTCGATGCGCGCAGCAGCGGCGCCCTTGGGGGCGAAGCGCTGCGGCTGGTTCGGAAGGGCCGGCGCCTCGCCGGGCGGCGGCACGTACTTCTCGGTCTCGAAGTACACCTCCTGGATATGCCCGCCGACGCCGGTGTAGCGGTAGGCCTTGCCGTGGCCGAAGTCGCCGTCATGCCAGGCGCCCTCGACGTCGTGCTTCTCCAGCGCGGCGACGCGTCGCTCGAGGGCCTGCGGGCTGGTCGCCCGCCACGCCACGTGGCCCAGGCCGGCCTCGGGGGCGCCCGTCAGGGTGAGTGAGGTCAGGATGTCGTCGTTCCAGGCACGCAGGTGCGCCCGACCGGGGTCCTCGCCGACGAGGGTCAGCCCGTAGACCTCGGTGAAGAACGCGACGGACTCCTCGAGCCGGGGCGTGAGCAGCTCGGCGTGGCCGAGCTGGGCGATGTCGTACATCGGCTCCGGGTGGCTGCTCATCGCACCGTGCCTTCCTCAGCGATGGCCTTGGCTTCCAGCTCGGCGACGCCCTCCAGGATGGACGGCGCGTGATTGGCGATCGAGACCCCACCGAAGAGGTAGGCGAGGTTGATCGCAGCCTGCAGCTCTTCCCAGCTCGCCCCGGCCCGCCGGGCCGCATGTCCGTGGATCTTCGCCGCGTCCCGCAGCTGCACCGCCAGCACGGCGAACAGGATCAGCTGGACGGTCTTCTGATCCAGCACATCGGTGTAGGTGACGAGGTTGCGGACCTTCTCCTGCGCGAGCAGCAGCTCTGGGTTCGTCCGGCCCAGGCTGTCGAAACGAGCCTGGATACGCGGTGGCACGAAGCCCGCCATCTCGCGGTACGTCTGCAGGTAATGGTCGATCTCGTGCTGCTGCTCCGTGGTGGGGACCGCGCCCTCGGCGTCCGGTGTACTGCCAGTCATGGGTGACCTTCCCGTTTCGGTGGCAAAGGTCACAGTCGCGGCTGCGGCAGGTGCGGCGAAAGCCCGCGTTCCCGCTGAACGGGAGTGCAGAGCGGAAAAGTCAGGGATGGGAGCGAATCTGCTGGTCACGTAGCGAGCGGGAAATAGAGATGGCGGCGGTGCGTACGGCGGGCGCCAGCCGTTCCGGACGTCCACCAGTGGTGTGCAGGACGACATCGAGTGCCGCGACTACCGCTCCCGAGGCGTCTCGAATGGGCGCGGCGACCGACAGTGACCCCAGCGTGAGCTCCTCGTAGGCGAAGGCGACGCCCGTCCCGCGTACGTCGTCGAGGACCCGGACGAGCCGGCCGGGTTCGACGATGGTGTGCCGGGTGAAGCGGGCCAGTGGCCCCGCCAGCACATTGGCCTGCACCTCTTTGGGCGCATGAGCCAGCAGCACCTTGCCGACCCCGGTGGCATGCAGCGGCAGGCGCCCGCCGCGGCGCGACTTCACCAGCAGCGCACCGGCCCCGGAGATCTTCTCTATGTAAAGCGCCTGACTGTCCTGACAGACGGCGAGATGAACGTTCTCCTTGGTCCCCTCGAACAGGTCCTGCATGACCGAGAGGGCGACGTCGCGCAGCGACTCGCCGCGAGGGGCGAGCGATCCGAGCTCCCACATGCGTAGCCCGACCCGGTAGCCGGCACCGTCACAGCGCTCCAGTCCGCCCCACGCGACGAGCTCGGTGGCCAGCCGGTGCGCCGTCGACAAGGGCAGCCCGGTGCGGGCGCTGAGCTCGTTGAGAGTGAGCTCAGGGGAGTCAGGGCCGAAGGCGTCGAAAAGCGCGACGACCTTGCTCGTTACTGAGCGCCCTGGAATCTCGGCCATGGTTCCTCCGTTCACCGCTTGAACCCGGGCATCTCCAGAGACGCCGTTCACTGGACAGACCCGCGTCACCCGCAGCTCTCGCCGTAGGTGGGTGTTCCAGCTGCGAGCAGCCGGCGGGTCCATTGGAATGCTGCGGTGAGGCTGGTGTCCAGAGTCTTACTCAAGACTGGGATGGGCAGGGATGCGGCCGGCGCAGGCATCACGAATTCCCGCAGCGGTACGCGGGGCCCGGTCTTCCCCGGCAAGAAGTGCCTCGACTGGCCCTCGAAGAGCCGACGGGCAAGGGCGTCGAGGCCGTCCGCCCCATCCGCGACGAGATCCACAAGCACATCGAATCCCTGATCGCCGAGATCGACGCGAAGGCCGGAGGGCTGAGCGCCATGCCCGGCAGCAACGACGCACGCGAGGCCAAGGCTGCGCATGCCGAGAATGTCATCCGCCCTGGCAGGAGGCCTGCACCCGGACTGGCGGTCTGTCGCTCGAGTCGGCGCTCTCGCGTAGCGGGGGCTCGAACGCCAACTCGGCGGTGACCGAGTGCGGTTCGCTCCGGGCAATCGGGGCGTTCCTGGCGGCGCTGCTGCACCGGCTGCCGTTGCCGGTTCTGCGGCAGGTGCGGTTGCTCGTGCGTCCTGACACGGTGCTGCGCTGACATCGTGACCTTGCCAGGCGCCTTCATCTCGAGCTGCTCGTGCTGGGAGTGAAGGCGGCCGCGTCGACCGTCTGGAAGAGCCTGAAGGATGGCGGCGTCGATCCGGCGACCGACGGGAGCTCCAGCACGTGGGCCGACTTCCTGCGCTCCCAAGCCGACACCCTCCTGGCCTGGACTGACTTGAGACGGTCCCCCTGTCCGGCACGCGGATGTACGTCCTCACGGTGATCGAACACAGCAGCCGTCGCATCCGGATCGTGGGCGCCACCGCACACCCGACCACATCCTGGGTAACGCTCAGCCCGCTCTCGACCGAGCCATCTCGCGCCAATGCCCCATTCCTCCCACGGCCGTACCCCTCTTGACCAGTGCTTCCGGACCAGTCACGGACCAAACGCCCGGTTCAGCCCTCGGGTCACGGCGGTTCTCTCACCACGAGCAAACCGTTCGCCTGCCTCGTACGGGATCCGACGTCGACACGAGACAGTGGGGGTGAGCAGAGTCGGGGACTGGCGCGGTGGCTGATGCTCCGATTCCAGTCCCCGGCCTCCTCAGGAGTGCTGCGTGCCCGGGATCGTGCCAGACCGTCTGCCGGGCGACGATCGGCCGGCCGGTCTTCGTGAAGGCGCCCCAGTACCGCGTCATCTCGCGGGCGAGTCGGCGCTCGTCGGCGTTGAACAGCGGGGCGATGGGTGTGCCGTTGTTGAAGCTGGGCCAGATGTAGGCGAGTTCCGCGGCGTGGCCGGCCCCCAGACGTAGCCGGGGATCTGCGTCAGGCCGGGGCCGGTCCGGTGGTCGAACTCGTACGCATAGGTGGGGGTGTACCGCTCAAGGGTACGGGCGAGCGAACGGAGCCCGCACCCGCCGATCCCCGCGACGCTCCCCGGCGAGGTAGGCCTCCTTGCCCGCGCCTATGTAGCCCGCGGCGAAGGTGCGGCCCTCGTCACGGTTGGCACCGACGACCACGGGCACGCGGGTGAACCCCCCGCTGTCCAGCGCCTCGCGTAGTCCGGTCGGGAACGTCGGAGTTCCGTCCACGAAGCCGGCCGAGAAGGTCCGGCTCGCGTCGAGGAGCGTACCCGCCGAAGCCGACCGCAGACAGTCGAGGACGGCCGCCTGAGCCGTGCCGTCGCAGCCCGCCTGCCGGGCGAACGCCGTCCCGGCGGCCTCCGCCCGGGCCTGCGGCCCGCTGCGACAGGGGCCGCTCTGGATCATGGCGCGGGCGAACAGCCCGCGCGAGCCGGGCGACACGAGATGACCGCAGACGGACCAGCCGCCCGCGGACTCGCCGTCGATGGTGACCTCACCGGGGTTACCGCCGAAGGCGGCTATGTTGCGCTGCACCCAGCGCAGCGCGGCCGAAGTCGGCCGCCTCCCGGACGCCGGTCCACCGCGCCGCGGGCCGCGGCGGCTTCCAACGCAGGGAGCCGGTGGGCCCCGCCGCGTAGGGGATGCCGAGGAACCTCTCGACGCCCTTCGAGGTGGCGCCGCGCACGGCGCCCTCGTCGGTGGCCACCGCGGTCGGCGCCGTCGCGGACGCCGTCGTCGGGCAGCAGCCCGACGACGGCGAGGGACATGACCAACGCGCCGCCCAGGGCAGTACGGATTCTGCTGGCAGTCATGGATGGGGACCTCTCTGGCCGGGTGCCGACCGCACGGTGCGGCCGGCACCCTTGGTGGTGGAGGGAAGGAGCCGGGCCGGGGCCGGCCCGGCATCAGACGCCGCTCGTCACCCGGCCGATGTCGCGAGCCGGGCGGTCAGCGGGTGACCTCGACGCCGCCGTGCAGGGGGAGCGTCCGCGACGAGGAGCCGACCCACACCTCCCGGTGCCCGGTGCCGAGCTTCCAGGCGTGGGAGGAAGCGTTCCAGTACTTCAGCTGCTGTGCGTCGACCTGGATGCGTACGGTCTTCGACTGACCGGCGCGCAGATGCACCTTCTGGTAGCCGCCGAGCGAGCGCACCGCCTGGGGCGCGGTGGTCTCCGGGCTCGCACCGACGTAGACCTGGGCGACCTCGTCACCGTCGCGGGTGCCGGTGTTCTTCAGCGTGAACGAGACGGTCAACGTGCCGTGACTCTGCCGAACCGCGAGGTCGCGGTAGGCGAAGGAGGTGTACGACAGGCCGTAGCCGAAGGGAAACAGCGGGGCGGCCTTCTCCTTGTCGTACCAGCGGTAGCCCACGTGGATGCCCTCGGAGTAGTTCTCCTGGTTGTCCACTCCCGGGTACCTGAGCGGGTCGCCGGCGACCGGTGTGGCGGACTCGCTCGCGGGGAACGTCTGGGTGGTCTTGCCCGACGGGTTCACGTCGCCGTAGAGCAGGCGGGCGGTGGCCTCGGCCCCGTTTTCCCCGGGGTAGTACGTGTCGAGCACCGCCTTGACCTTGGACAGCCACGGCATGGTGATCGACGATCCCGTGTTGAGGACGACGATCGTGTTCGGGTTGGCGTCGGCGACGGCGGAGATGAGCCCGTCCTGGTCGACCGGCAGGGAGAGGTTCTTCCGGTCGGCGCCCTCGGTACCGTCGTCGTGGGCGAAGACGATGGGCGTCTTCACCTGGCGGGCCAGGGCCACGGCCTGCTCCCGGGCGGCCTGCGCGGCCTGCGGGGTGACCCAGTTCAGCCGGATCTTGGCCGGTGCGCCCTGGATGACTTGGGCGTTGGCCGCGAAACGGTGCGTTCCCGCCGTGAGGTGCACCGTGGCGCTGCTGGAGCCCAGGAAGCCGGTGATGACGCTCTTGCCATCGATCTTCAGCGCGCCGTACGCGGCGGGAAGGTCGTAGACGAAGGAGTAGTCGCCGTCGGCCGGCACCGTGAGGGTGCCGCTGTAGTCGAAGGGGGCGGCCGGGGTGACGGTGATCGTGCCGTCCGAGCCGACCGGCAGGGCGGGGCTGAGGGCCGTCGCGGGAATGGGGGCGCCGGTGTTGTCGACGCCGGCCGCGTAGCGCACCGTGGCATTCCGGCCGGCCCGCTGCGTGATGGTGGCCAGCGGCGAGGCAGCGGAGTCCGGTACGACGTTGGAGCTGCCGCCGCCGGTGACCTTCGGTGTCTTCGCGGTCGGGCCGATGAGTCCGATGTCGGTGTCCTCGCCGGTCAGCGGAAGCGCCTTGCCGGTGTTCTTCAGCAGGACCGAGCCGGACTCGGCCACCTTCTGCGCGACCTTGGCGCCGCCCTGCGGGTCGCGTGCGGGCCGCCGGCCCGCGGTCCCGTCGAGGAGACCGAATGTGTTCATCTGACCCAGGATGCGGGCGACCGAGTCGTTGAGCTCCGAGACCGGAATGGTGCCGTTCGTTATCGCAGTCTTCAGTTTGTCGCCCAGAAAGACGCCGCTCGGCATCTCCTGGTCGAGGCCGTTCACGATGTCGGTCGTCGCGTGGGCCGCGCTCCAGTCCGACATGACCCAGCCCTGGAAGCCCCACTGCTCCTTGAGGATCGAGTTGAGCAGTTCGTCGCTGCCGCAGCCGTGACTGCCGTTCACCGAGTTGTATGAGCACATCACCGCACCGGCGCCGGCCTTGACGGCGGCCTCGAAGGCGGGCAGCTCGATCTGCCGCAGGGTCTGCTCGTCGACGTTGACGTTCACCCCCATGCGGTTGTCCTCCTGGTTGTTCTCCGCGTAGTGCTTGACGGTGGCGATCAGGCCCTGGCTCTGAACGCCACCGATCTCGCCGGACACCATGCGGGAGCTGAGCAGCGGGTCCTCGCTGAAGGTCTCGAAGTTCCGCCCCGCGTACGGCACGCGGATGATGTTCGTCATCGGTGAGAGCAGGACGTCCTGGCCGAGCGCACGACCGTCGCGTCCGATGACCTGGCCGAACGTACGGGCCAGTCGGTCGTCGAAGGACGAGGCGAGCGCGACCGGCGCCGGCATCGCGGTGGCGTGCGCGTTGACCCGGACGCCCGCCGGACCGTCGGTGAGCCGCAGTTCGGGGATGCCCAGGCGGGGAACCCCGGGGATGTATCCGGCCTGGCCGAGGGCACGGGGATCGGTGCCTCCATGGACGAAGGACAACTTCTCGTCCAGCGACATCCGGGCGATGAGGGCAGCGACGCGGGGAGACACGCTGACGGTGCCCCGAGCGTCACCCGCGCCCACGCCCGAGGCGCCAGGGGCCACGGCCGTGCCCGCGGCAAGGAGCATCGCGCTCGCTCCCGCGATCAGGGCCGTGCGGCGCAACCGGCCTCTGCTGCGACGTCGTACCGATGTCCGATTGAACTCCATGCGGACTCCTCACCAACGAAAGTATTCGACGATTTGAGTCTGAACAATTCATGTCTCTGATGGACGGAATTGAGATGGCGAATCGGGCTTCCGGGAGATACATCGAGAGCAGGCGGCGAACTCTCACTACGCGGGAGGAAAAAGAAACGACCGGAATTCCTGCCTGATAGGGGATTGCCGGGGGCTGAGACTGCGCCGACGCTGCCGGAGTTGCCGGGGCCGTGGGTGACCGCCGCGTGCGGCCGGCTACCACTCTCCGCGGCTGACCGGTGCACCGGCGGCCTCGAGCGCGTTGCGTGATCCTCTCCATGGCGGCCGCGTCGCCCCAGCCGGCCGTGGGCATGGCAGCCGCGAACACCTCGGGTCGCTTCGCCCTTGGCGAACGTGACCGCGATCCGGTTGGAAGTGGGCTGGGTCATGTTGTTGTCCGCGACTTCGCCACCGCCGTACAGGGTGACGACAAGCGGGTACCGCGTGCGCGTCTGAGGATTGCGTACGAATCCCTCGGGCCGGTACAGCCGGAAGTCCGGTTCCAAACCCGCGGAGTCGGTGAAGGAACCGGCGGCGAATTCGTCGACCACGGGAGCGATGATCTCGTTGTTCCGGCTCGCGAACGGACCAGCCTCGGTGGGCGGGGTCACCCCGCCGCGTAAGTCGATGCGATGCGAGTACTGGATGGCGACGGCTGTCACCAGCCAATTGTTCCTCGGCGTCACCCGCGTGACGAGGTCCGTTCGCGAGACCGGATGGGGTCCGGAGGCCGCCCGCCGTCCTTCGGATGTCGCTGCCGTGGTGTCGGCGGCCGAGGCGTTCGCCGTGCTCACGGCCGGCGCCGTGACCGCACCTGCCGTGACGGTGAGCACCGTGCTTCTGGTGATCCCTCTCATGGGTCCTCGTCTCAGTCGGTGGGGCACCCGGACCAAGTGCCTCTGTGTGGCCCCGGCGCCCGACTCCGGACTCCCGGAAGCAGGCGGCACGTTGTGGGCCCGAACGGCACGTGCGGTGTCCGCGGCCGACGGAGGCTCCGCTCGGGCCCGGGACGCCGGTCACAAGGAGAAAGCACCGGCCACCAGTGCACCGACGGTCATGACGAGGGTGGTGGCTGAGCCCAGGGCTGCCAGCATGGCGGCGCTCGCTTTCTCGGGGACGGCCCTCGGCGGCGGTGGGCGGGGCTGGTTGGGACAGACCGAGGTGTTACGCGAGAGTGTCGAAGCACCAACGGATCCGTGTCCAGCATCAAACCGAGATCTGTTCATGCGATAAGCGCACCAATTCACACAGGTGCGCCCTGTACTCGTGGGCCGTGGACCACCTTGCGTCAACTGGCGGCGTTACACGGCCGTCGCCCGGGCCGCGACCTCGACCGCGGCAAGCAGCCGGGCGACCTGAGCGGGGTTCGGGACGCAGCACGCCGGGAGCCGAGTACACAGCCCCCGGTTCGACGAAGGCTGGCGTAATGGTGGCCAGAGCATCTGCCGGAGTGCAGGCGACTTCCGGGGATCGTGGGAGCCCCGACGGCCTCTCCGCCACCGATACAGCCACCGCCACCGCTCCCGAGCACACCTGAGCGGCAAGGGCCGCGGCGGCCCCCGGCGCAGGCCCTGTCCGCCTCACTGCGCCGCAAGCCGGTGTTCTTCCAGTCTCTACGGGCAGAGCCGCCCCCCGGCTTCATCGAAGTGATGAGCGACGGCCGCGCCGAACAGCAGACCCTGAACGACACGACGCCACACCGGCGCATTCGTCCACTTTCATGATCCGGGCCCGTAGCACGTGTACCACCAGCAGACGAAGGACCTGCTGGTGAGCTACTCGCCGAAGAAGCTGGGCCTCTTCCGGAGGGGCCACGTGGGTTGCCTGGAGGGAGTTCAGTCCCCTCCAAGCAACCTCAGGCTCGAGGGCGGCGCCAGGCCCGCACGATGCCCCTGCCCGGCCCGGCGTGTCAGTTCTCCAGGTGCCAGCGCTGGTTCGTACCGCCCGTGCAACTCCACAGCTGTACTTTCGTCCCGTTGGCGGTCCCCTGGCCGTTGGCGTCCAGGCAGAGCCCCGACTGCACCGCTGTGATCGTGCCGTCGAAATTGATGTTCCACTGCTGATCTGCCTGCCCGCTACAGTCCCAGATCGTCGCCGGGGTGCCGTTGCCCGTCTGGCCGGAGCTGCCCAGGCACTTGTTGCCGTAGACCACCAGCTGCTTCCCGTCGGTGTGGGTCCACCGTTGGTTGGAGCCGCCGTTGCAGTCCCACAGTTGTGCCTGCGTGCCGTTGGCCGTGGTGGAGTTGTTGATGTCGAGGCAGCGCCCCGACTGCTGGCCGACGATCTCCTGGTCGCCGGAGGGCGCCGGCGGATTCGAGCCGAACTGTGTGAAGAACTGCCATACCGCTGCCGACGTCCAGGTGCGCCAGCCGCCACCGGTGGAACCGTCTATGGGACCGGGGTCGTGGCCCGCTCCGTCGAACGCGGCCCAGACGACGGGATATCCGGACCTGCATCCGGAGTAGGTGGTGATGATGTGGGTCAGGCTTCCGTAGGACGGCTCGGGCGGGTTCTGCGGGGTACAGCCGTTCGTCCGGACGAAGGTGTCGCGCAGTTGCCGTCCCGACGCGATGGGCAGCACGTTGTCCCTGAGGCCGTGCAGACCCATGTAGGCGATGGGCTGGTTGCCCCCGTTGCACCCGCTGAGGTTCGCGCCGGAGTAGACCGCGACCGCGCGGAAGACCGTCGCCCGCGAGCAGGCCAGGGCGTACGACATCGCAGCGCCATAGCTGAATCCGGCGGAGAACACCTGGGTGGTGTCGACGCACAGACCTGCTTCGATCTGGCTGACCATGGCGTCGACGAAGTCCACGTCCTGGCCGCCGGGGTTGGCCCAGCCGTTGCCATTGCCCTGGGGCGCGACGAAGATCGTGCTGTTGTTCGCGTCCGCCAGGCGCCGCAGACCGTAGTAGGACCAGTTGTACCCGTCGCTTCCGCCCGAGTCGACGTCGCCCGCCGTGCCGCCCCGCCAGTGGAAACCGAAGATCAGTCGGTAGGGGTGGTTGCTGTCGTAGCCGGCAGGGATCCGCAGTATGTAACTGCGGGTCTGGCCGCCGACCTGCATCGTGTGCGTACCACTCGTCAGCTCTGGGGCCTTGCCGCACCCGGCGGTCGCCCGGACGGCGCCGGTGGTCGTGGCCGACGCGGGCGCGCCGAGGCCGCTGCTGAACGAGGTGCCCGGGGCTGCCAGGACGAGAAGTACGGCAGCCGCGATGGACATGAAGAGGCGTTTGGGTTTCATGTACTCCTTCTTCCGGAAGCTTGCCGCTGTGGCCGCTCAGGCCCCGGTGATGGTCCATTCGTTGTTGGTGCTGGAGTTCGGTGTCCACATCACCGTGGTCGAGCCGACCGTGGTACTGCCGCTGCCGTCGAGGGCGGTGCCGGTGCCCCGATTGACGATCTGGTAGCGGTTGCCGCCGAGGCTGCCCAGCTGCCACTGCTGGTTGTCCCCTCCGTTCCATGCCTCCTGCCGGGCAGGAGCGCCGTTGTCGGAATCGCCCCAACTGTCGGCGGCCATGCCGTTGGTGCGGTTCATGATGCGGTAGTAGCCGTTGCCGAGGTCGAGGTCTATGGAGGAGCCGGCGGTGTTGTCGAGCAGTGTGGCGCCTGTCAGGCTGCTGAGGTTGATCTGGTTCGAGTTCAGCGTCGCGATGGTCATGGTGCCGCCCTGCCAGCCCAGCGCGGTGGCGTAGAGGCCCTTGTTGTCCCGGCTGCGGGTGAACCGGACGTCCTGTGGTTTGCCGGCCACCGGTCCGCTGAACGAGCCTCCGCCCATCTTGGTGGGGCCCTCGCCATAACTGGCCCAGGGGCGGGTGGCGTAGACCGCGCCACCGCCGGAAGAGGCCGGTGTCAGGTAGACGGAGAACGCGTCATGCTCGCCCTGGAACGTGAACGGCACGGTGATCGAGCCGCCCGAGGTGCCCATATTCTGGTCGTATACGGTCTGTGGCGCACTGAGCGGCGCCTGGTCGGGGATGCGGTGCACGGTGCCGGTCATGTCGGCGTAGTCCCGAAGTGCCCACCAGTTGCCGGTCGGCTGCCAGCTGCCCCCGCTCTGGGTCAGGACTCCGGTCAGGTTCGGGGTGACGCAGCACACCCAGTTGCCGCGCATCGCGTTGGTGTACCCGGACTGCGCGAACCGCGCCAGGTACCAGGCGGTCACCCCGGCGGTCCGCCACTCAGCCGGGTTGCGCTCCGGGGTGAACGCGAAGGACGGCCCTACGATCTGCGCCCCGGGGGCGGTGCGCCGGATCTCCCGGTAGGCGGTGTCCCACATCTGGAAGTACTGGGCGCTGTTGACCCCCCGCGTCCAGAACGCGGAGATGTCCGGCTCGTTCCAGATGTCGTAGGAGAACGTGAGCCCCGAAGCCCGCAGCGCTCCCACCGTGGAGTCGATGAAGCCAACCCAGTTGGAGCAGTCGCCGTTGTCGCACGGGTACCTCGTGTTCGACGGCTGGCCGCCGTTCGCGCCGTAGATGTCGCTCACCAGCACCTGGTACTGCGCGTGGTAGGGCGGCCGGGTGAGCCGTTTCGCCTGCGCGACGATCGAGTCGACGTCGGCCCGGGTGGCCGAGCCGTACTGGTAGCCGTCCCTGATCCAGCCGCCGGAGAACCATCCGCCGCCGCGGAAGGCGTTGATCCCCAGCGGCTGGAGGAACTGGTCCGCCGGCCGGCTGCCGTCTTCGCTGAAGCCGTAGAGGAACCCCTCCCCCACGCCGGTCGACGGTCCCCGCGTCGATGCCAGATTCACGCTCAGCGACTCGCCCGCGGCGGCCCGGCTCGCGGTCGTCGACAGCAATGACAGCACGAACGCCAGGACGATGCCGACCGTCAGTGCCAGACGACCGGGCCTCGCTCTCGTCCTCATCCGATCCTCCTCCCGGTTCGGCACCGCTGGGCTGCGGCGCGCGTCATGGACGGGTCCCGCTCCCCTGCTCGGGCGGTGCGGCGCGGTGGCCCGCCGGGGCGGCGGTCGGATGCCGCCCCGGTGTCGAGCGCGGCTCTCTCACAAGGTCAGCTCAGTGACCATTGCTGGTTGGATCCCCCATTGCAGGTCCACAGTTCGACGGGGGTGCCGTTCGCGGTGGCGGCGCCGGTCACGTCCAGGCACAGGCCGGACTGGGCGTTGGTGACGGTGCCGTCCGCGTTGAGGTTCCACTGCTGGTTGGTCTGGCCGTTGCAGGCCCAGGTGATGACCTTGGTGCCGGGGCCGGTCCCCCGGCCGGAGGCATCCAGGCACAGCCGGCTGCCGCCGGAGTACACGGTGAGCTCCTGGGAGGCCGTCTTCGACCAGGTCTGGTTCGCCGCGCCGGCGCAGTCGCGGATCTGGGTCTGCGTACCCGGCGTCGTGGACGCGCCCGGCACCTCCAGGCACCTGTCCGCACCCACCGCGCGCAGCGCACCCGTCGTGTTGCCACCGCCGCCGCCCACCCCGTAGCCGGCGGCGGTGATGGCGGCCTGCACGGCGTTCTCGGTGGCGTCGGAGGGGTAGCCCGCCGTCATCGCGCCTTCGAAGAACTCGCCGGTACCCGAGACACTGTTGTCGCCCCCGGTGCCGAGCAGGACCGAACTGTCGAGCTTCATCGGTGAGTAACCGCCCGGCAGGGGACCGGAGAAGGTGGTGGTCAGGCCGCCGCTACTGCCGTTGCCGTATTTGAGGGTGAAGTTGCTGGTGCCGTTGTTCTTCAGCCACGCGCTGACAAACGGGTAGTGCACACCGGTGTTGTTGGGGTCTTTGTTGGAGCCGGTGTTGGTGTGGTACATGCCGTTCTCCAGATCGGCTTCGACCCACGGGCCGTTGCCGGTGCACCCGTTGAACCAGCAGGCGTTGCCCCAGTAGATGGCGTTCATGGTGGCGTTGCCGGTGTCGGTGTGGGAGTTCTCCCCGCTGCCGTAGTCGAAGCAGCACCACTGGTTGGTGTAGTTCGACGACGTCACCATGTAGATGCCTTCGGGCTGGGAACCGGTGGCCACACCCTTCGCGTGGTCGATCCGGTAGCCGACACCTTGCTTGACCTTGACGCCGAAGACCTGGTGGCCGGCCGCGGTCACCGGCAGGGCCATGGCGTCCGCCCCGACGTCGGATCCGCCCGGGCCAGGGCCCTTCCAGAAGCCGCCCCAGGAGATGGGCAGGTCGTTGTGCTCGGTGGTCTGGTCGTAGATCTTGGTGATCGTGCACGACGTGCCCGAGCAGAACGAGACCTGTGAAGCCGCGTCGGCGTATCCGCCCGCGCCGAGCACCGCGATGTCGCGGTAGCTGTGATCGGAGGACCGCTGGATCTGGTACAGCGGCCCGTTGTACGACGCGAAGAGGGCCCTGGTGGTGGAGTGCGCCGTCACACACGGCGTACCGCCCGCGGCGTAGATGTCACACGGAAGCGACGCGTCCGCCGCGCGGTGGGCCGCCGGGTGGATGGTGGCGGTGGTCCGGGGGTGCGATGATGTGGCGAACGCTGGCGCGCCGAACGCGGCCAGGGCCATCGCCAGGGCGACAAGGAGTACGGCTTTCCCTCTCCTTCGCCGGGGATGGGCGGCTGGTTCGATCATGGCGACCTCCTCTGTGGCGGTGCCGCCCCACGGCGGCGCCGAAGCTGCCAGTGGTCGGTGCGGAGGCCCCGGCTGTCCGTGGCGGGCAGGCCCCGCGGGAGGGCCCGGCCGGTGCTGGGCCGAGGCGCCGGAGGGGGACTCATCCCAGCGTCCAGCGCTGGCTGCTGCTGCCGTTGCAGGTCCACAGCTCGGCGAGGGTGCCGTCAGCCGTGGCCCCTCCGGCGACGTCCAGGCACAGACCGGACTGGACTCCGGTGATCGTGCCGTTCGAGTTCAGCGTCCACTGCTGGTTGGTCTGGCCGTTGCACGACCAGATCTCCACCTTCGTCCCGGGGCTGGTCCGGTTGTCGTAGGCGTCCAGGCACATCTGGCGGCTGCCGGAGTAGACGGTGAGCTGGTCGGAGGTGGAGTGCGTCCAGATCTGGTTGTCCCCGCCGTGGCAGCTCCAGATCTCCACCTGGGTGCCGGCGGTCGTGGTCGAGTCCGGTACGTCCAGGCACTTGCCGGCACCCACCGCGTGCAGCGCGCCGGTCACGCTGGTGCCGCCGCCGCTACTGGTGCCGCCCGCGACCCGGTACATCACCGTGCCGTGTGCCGGCACCGAGGCGCTGATCGAGCCGGAGGTGGTCGAGGACGCTCCCGACCACAGGTCGGTCAGCGCGTAGGCGGACGCGCCGGACTTCCCGATCGCGGCCGCGGTGGTGGTGATGGTCGCCGTCGAGCCCGTCTCGTTGAACAGCGCGACCGACACGTCCCCATTGGCCAGCGGCTTGGCCAGCACGTCCAGGCCGCCCGAGGAGGAGACCATGGTGCCCTGCTTGCCCAGGGGATCCTGGTCCACCGCGATCACCCGGGAGTTGGTCAGCGTGGACAGGGTGTCCGCACTGGCCGAGGGGATGTTGGTGCCCGCGATCAGCGGCGCGGCCATCTCCGCCCACAGGCTGAACTCGCTGCGGCTCTCGGTGGCCGTCAGTGAGCCGTTGCCGACCTCCAGCATGTCCGGATCGTTCCAGTGGCCGGGACCGGCGTAGGAGGCCAGCCCCACGTTGCTGTGGAAGATCGACAGCATGCTGGAGAAGCTGGCGTTGATGTCCCCGGTGGTGCGCCAGCTGTTGCCCACCCCCGCGCCCCAGGTCCACACGTTCTCCTGGCCCCAGTTGCACAGGCTGAACAGGATCGGCCGGCCGGTGGCCGCCAGGGCGTCACGCATCACGGTGTACCGGGTCCGCGCGGGCGCCCCTGTGTTGTTGCAGTTGTCGTACTTCAGATAGTCCACGCCCCAGGAAGCGAACGACTGCGCGTCCGTGGTCTCGTGCCCCAGGCTGCCCGGATACCCGGCGCAGGTCGCGGTGCCCGCGTCCTCGTAGATCCCCAGCTTCAGCCCCAGCGAGTGCACGTAGTCCGCGGTGCCCTTGATGCCGTCCGGGAACTTGGCCGGGTCCGGCACCAGGCGGCCGCCGGAGTCGCGGCTGTGGGTCATCCAGCAGTCGTCGATGTTGACGTACGAGTAGCCCGCCGCCTGCATGCCGTTGGTGTGCATCGCCTGCGCGGTGGACTTGATGAGCGACTCGGAGACATTGCAGCCGTACGCGTTCCAGTCGTTGAAACCCATCTGCGGGGTCAGCGCGAGCCCGTTGCCGAGTGCGGCGGCGGGTTGCGCCGTTCCGAGGGAGACGAGGGGAACGGCCGCGGTGAGCAGCACGACCGAGACGATGAGCGTCAATGTTCTGCGCAAGGACATCCGCGGGGACAGCGACAACCGTCGCCTGGCTCTCGCAGTGGACACGGGCATGATTCCTCACTCCTGGGCCGGGTTGCGGAAGGAGGCGCCCACTCCCGGGGCGCATCCGCCGGGCGGGGTGCCGGTGCGGCGGGTGACGTTCACGTACGCCGGTTCACTTGGCCAGGAGACCGGAAGTGCGGTCCGCCGCTGATGAATGCCGCACCTGGCCACGCACGGGACGGGGCGGTTTGATCCAGCCCGTCGCGTCCGCGGCCTGGACCCCCGCGTTGAAGGCGTCCGCCATCTTGCGGTAGCCGTTGTCGTTGGGGTGCAGGGCGTCGGACAGATCCGCGGCAGTCAGAGCGCTCATGTCCACCAGGCGTACGTGCTTGCCGGCGGCCTGCTCGGCCTGGACGATTCCGGGGAGCTTGGCGTTGAACGCGGGCCGGTGGGCCTCCTCGGTACCGCTGGTGGAGACGATCAGGGTGCCGACGAGGACGGTCGCGTCGGGCGCGTCCCTCGTGATCTGGTCGATGAGTGCACGGAGCCGGTCGGGGGCGGTCGGGACCTGATAGTTGCCGTTGAGATCGTTGGTGCCGATTTCCAGGGTGACGACGTTCGGCCGGTAGCGGGCCAGCACGGAGTCCGTGATTCCTGCTATCTGGTCGATCCGCCAGCCGGAGTGGCCTTCGTTGTCCGGGTCGGACATGGACCCGTTGCGTCCCGAGCCGACGAAGTCCACGGCGTGTCCCTCGGCCGCCAGACGGTTCCACAGGAAGCCCCGGTAACCATTCCCGGACGGGCTGCCGACGCCCCAGGTGATCGAGTTGCCCAACGGCATCAGCCGCAAGCCGGCGGGCGCGGCGGCCCGCGCGGCGGGGCGAGGCGCCTCGGTGGTGGTGACGGCGGTCGCGGGCAATGCGGCGCCCATGCCAAGCGCGGCCGTCAGTGCCGCGGCCAAGGGGAGCCAGTACTTCTTCATCAGCCTTCCTCACTGGTGCGGGACGGTGGATGTGGTGAACGAGCCGCCGGGCCGGGCGCGGACCGGTCAGCGGGGGGTGAAGTCCTGGTTGCTGCCGACGGTGTTCTTGCAGGGCCATTGGTCGAGCTGCCGGCCGAGGCTGCTGCCGCCGCCGTAGACGTCAAGGCACAGACCGCTGTTCTTGTTCTGGAAGGCGTACGAGTCGTCGGGCTGTCGTACCGGCAGCCACAGAGTGCCGGCCGTTCCGTCCGGAGCCTGCTGCACGATGTTGGGCGTACCGGCGGCCGTGGAGCCGCCCGACACCGCCACGACGTGTCCGGAGTGCTGCGCCCGCAGTTGCCCATAGCCGCCTGAGACCGGCACGAACTCGAACTGCTGCATCTGCGGGTTGCCGGGGTGGTGCGCGTCCGGCTGGATCCCGCCGCCCTGGATGCCACTGCCGGCGATGTCGGTGAACGTGTTATCGGTGATGGTGATGTCGCCCGCGCCGAGTCCGGTGCCGGAGGCCGCGGCGGCACCGTCGTTGCCCACGCCCAGTCCGGCCTGCCCGAGTTCGGAGAACGTGTTGCCGGAGAACGTGATGCCGGTGGCGGCGGAGACCTGTACGGCCGCGGGCATCTGCACCCAGTGGTCACGGGTGGCCTCGAACTGCGTACAGCCCGACTTGCAGGTGCTCAGCCAGTTGGCGGGCATCGCGTGCGCCCCGGTGATGTGCGCGCCGCTCTGCTGGTCCGCGTAGCCGTCGGATCCGCTCGGGCCGAGCCAGGAGGTTCCCGTGAACCGGATGCCGGCGCATCCCAGACCGGTCGCCGGTGAGCCGTAGCTGCCGCTGATGCCGAGCAGGCTCTTCAATCGGGGCAGTTCGACATCGAGGGTGTTGGGGTTCTGCCCCGGCTGGGCCCGGTAGTACAGATCGCCGGTGGACGAGTCGAGGTACCACTGTCCGGCCTGCTTGAGGAACGCGTAGTTGTTCTCCACATACATGGTCCCGCCGGCGAACGGCGCGTTGATGGTGTCGTAGCCCCACGAGTTGGGGCTCTTGTCCGAGAGACCGGCCAGGTAGTCGAGGGAGGGGTCGGTGACGGTCAGGCCGGTCTGGGTGAAGGTGAAGGCGGAGCGGGGCACCTGGATCGCCGCCCGCAGCGCCTCCTTGCCATTCACGTACAACTGGCGCGTGTTCACGCCGATGCCGATGTGGGCCGACCAGATATTGGTCGGCTGATCATGTACCTGCCAATTCACCACCGGGCGGGCACCGGTCACGACCGGCTGCTGCCCGGACGCGGCCCGGTAGGTGATGGCGTGGCCGTTCTGGCCGCCGTCGCCGGAGCCGAAGGTCAGCGGCTTGGACAACCGGTAGGTCCCCCCGGCCAGGTAGACCACGACGTCCGCATCGGCCGAGAGCTGGTGCGCGGGCCACTGCGCCTGGTCGATCGTCGCGAACGGCTGCCCGGCGGTGCCGTCCCCGCTGGGATCCGCACCCGGAGCCACGTACAGGGCGGCGGCCGGCGCGTGGCGCTCGGCCGGTACGGCGAACGTGGCCCCGGCCGTGGCCAGGCTCCCGGCCAGGAGGGCGAGCACGGCTACGGGGGCGGCCCAGAGGCCGCGGAGCGCTCTGGCTCCGGACATCGTCATCCTCCAGTGGTGGCGCGTGGCGACCGGTGGCGCCGGGGCGGTGTGGCGTTGTTCGCCGTCGAAGCCGCCTGCGTGACGCGCCCCCCCTGCCAGGTCCGGGCGAGGGGAATACGGCGATTCGGCCGGACGGTCGGAAGATCCGGGAGGTGCCGCCGGGCGCCGGGCACGCGGATGCCCGTATCCGGTGGCGAGTGGCCCGTGACGGTGGCGAGCCGGCCACGGGCCGGTCACGTCAGTCGAGATTCCATTGCTGGTTGGACCCGCCGTTGCACGGCCAGAGTTCCGCCAAGGCGCCGTTTGCGGTGGAAGCGCCGGTGACGTCGAGGCAGAGTCCGGACTGGGTGCCGGTGACGGTGCCGTCGGAGTTCAGCTGCCACTGCTGGTTGGCGCCGCCGTTGCACGGCCAGGTCACCACCTTGGTGCCGGCGGACGTCTGGTTGTCGTACGCGTCCAGGCACATCTGGCTGCTGCCGCTGTAGACGGTCAGTTGGCCCGAGGAGGTGCGGGTCCAGGTCTGGTTGGCGCTGCCGCCGCAGTCCCAGATCTGTAGCTGGGTACCGGCCGTGGTGGACGAGTTGGGCACGTCCAAGCACTTGCCCGCCCCCACCGCGTGCAGCGCGCCCGTGCTCGTCCCGCCGGAGGAGTTGCTGTAGCCGGCCGCGGTGATGTTGGCCTGGACCGCGTTCTCGGTGGTGTCCGACGGGTAGCCGGAGGTCATCACGCCCTCGTAGAAGGTGCCTTGGGCGCCCTTGCTGTTGTCCCCGCCGGTGCCCAGGATGATGGCACCCTGCTTCCGCATCGGGTTGTAGCCCGGGACGTTTGGACGCGGCCCGTCGTAGAAGGTGGACAGGGCGCCGGACTGGGCGTTGCCCCCACGGATCGCCCAGTGGTTCGGGCCGCCCTTGATGATGGCGGTCGTGTACCGGTAGTTGATGGTCGGGTCGCCCGCGTTGTAGCGCTGGTTCACCCCGGAGAACAGGCCGTTCTCCAGATCGGCCATGATCCAGGGGCCGTTGCCCGAACCGTAGCCCCAGACCCTGATGTTGCCGAAGTAGATGGCCTCCATGGTGCCGTTGCCGTCGTCGTTGCTGTCCGTCTCGGCGTTGCCGTAGTCGAAGCAGCATCCGCCGTTGTAGTGCGTGCCGTCGAAGATCGCGTACATACCCTCGGGGTTGTCCCCGGTCGCGATGCCGTTGGTGTGGTTGTTGCGGTAACCCGTGCCGGGCGCCACGAAAACGCCGTAGGCCTTGTGACCTCCCACCATGGTGGGCGCGGCGGTCGCGTTCGCGAGGTTGTCGGGGCCGCCCGCAGCACCGCCGCCGGGCGCCTGGGTGAGGTTGTTGCCGCGGCCGGACTGGTCATAGATGATCGTGATGAGACAGGTCGTCCCCGAGCAGAACGAGTCCTGGGCGGCGGCGTCGGCGTATCCGCCCGCGCTCAGGACGCCGATGTTCCGGGTGCTGTTGTCCGAGGCACGCCGGACCTGGTAAAGCGGTCCGTTGTACGAGGCGTACAACGCTCGCGTCGTGCTGTGCGCCGCCACGCAGGGGGTACCGCCTGTCGCGTAGATGTCGCACGGCCCGGACGTGTCAGCACGGGCCGTACCCGCCGTGGCCGTGGCGCCGGCAAGCGCGCCGGCGACGAACACGGCCGCGGCTCCCGCCCGGGCGAACACTGTCGCCGCTGAGCCGGGCGAGCGCGTCGGCAGAGGGAGGTGTGCCCGGCCCGGCACGCGTCCCGGCCTGCCACCGCGCCCTACCGCCGCGAACAACCGTCGCACGCCCCCGCGCACGGACAGCGGGTGGCACCTTGTACGCATGGTTCTCATCTGATCTCCCTACCGTGCCGGCGCGACCCGATCGGGTCGTCTGTGGTGGCGCTGACAATCCGGAAGCGCTTGAAAGTGCCGTTTCCGCAGCGAGATTGCAGAGAGGTTCGGGGGGAGACGGTGCTCCCGGCTTCGTGGACTGTCAAGAGTGCGGAGTCACTTGTTGCGAACCTTGTCGCGGAATCGATTCAACGGCCGATTCCGGCAGTTCGGGACCGATCGGGACGCTCGAACAGTCCCGGGGCGGCGGCAGGCGATGGGCGGCCGGTCTTCCCATCGGGCGGGCCGCGCGGGCCTGCCCGACGGCGTATGGGTGACTGCCCATCATGCGGGTGAGCAGGAACGCAGCCGCCAAGCTCCTGTGGCGAAGGGCCGATTCGGAGAGCACCAGCCGAAGCAGGGGGGCTTCGGGCCGCTCGTCGGCGCCGCCGTCGCTTCACGGCACGGGATTGATCCGCATTCCGCCGGTCGTAGCATCCGTCGAAGCGCTTGCGTGGAATCGATTCACTCCACGCCTTCCGTACGACATGGGACTCGGAAGGCTAGACGGCTCCCTCCAGCCCGACGTCGGCGCCCCGCGGATTCATGGCACTGGGGCACCCAGGCGGCTGCGACGCCGTACACGCGGCTCGCCGCCGCGAACTCGTCACGCTTGCGCCGCTCAGTCACGGTGAAGCGGCGCCGAACCCGCTGGTTCCTGCCCTTGCCGGAAGTCTCATCCGCCCTGGTGGGGACCGCTTCTTCGGATTCCCGAGACCTTGGCCGCGGTCGCTCGAGCCGACACTCTCGCGCAGCTGCTGTCAGCACTGCAAGTGCCGATACATCATCCACGCAGGTCGGAGGCCTGATCACGGATCTTCGGCTCTCCTCGACATTCGCCCAAGTGCCTTCACCCGCAAAGGGCCGGGGCGGCATCATGATCTGTCGTACTGCTGCCCCTGGCCTACCTCGCCACGACCAACTCCCTGGCGTTCCTACACCTCCTGCCGATGAGCGACCGAGACAAGGACATCGAGATCCTCGTCCTCCGGCACCAACTGCTCGTCCTACAGCGTCAGGTCGGCAAGCCGACCCTCACCGACAGCGACCGTGCCACCCTCGCCGGCCTGCTCCACCACCTCCCCAAAGGCAGACTGCGGCACCTTCTGCTGCTGGTCCGCCCCGACACGGTGTTGCGCTGGCATCGCGACCTGCTCAAGCGGCGCCATGCCGCATCCTGCGCACCCAGGCGACGCGGACGCCCACCCACCATCCGATCGATACGCGTCCTGGTCCTGCGCCTGGCCAGGGAGAACACCTCATGGGGGTGGGGAGCCGGCTACCGTGCGACTGCCGTGCGATCGGGCGCGTTCACACCGGGAGCGAAGGGAGCCCCGTCGGGGCAGGGTGACCAAATGGGCCCCCTGCCCCGAGGGAGCTCGGTCGGCCGGGCGGCGGGTTACCGGCGCCCGGCAGAGACCGGTGCCGTGTGCGGCGCTCCCCTGCTCAGCCGAAGTTCACGTCGCTGCACCACATGTAGGCCTGGTCGAGGTGCGAGGCCTGCCAGATCACGAACAGGATGTGGTGTCCGGTGTAGCCGGAGGTGCTGACGTTGAACATGTAGTCCGTCGCCGGGCCGAAGCGGCCGGTCTGCGTGATGAAGTCGAGGTTGCCCCAGCCCAGGGTCTGGGTCTTGGGGTCGAAGCCCTGCTTGCTCACGTAGGCCGTGAAGTAGTCGGCACCGTGGGACGCCTGGTCGTGCACGTGGACCGAGAAGTTGTTGCCGACGGTGGTCGTCTTCCACTGCCCGGGCTTGTTCAGACTGGCGTTCCTCGAGAGGTTGTTGCTGCAGAGCGTCCCGTTGGGGGTCTGCGACTGGAACTGGCCACCGAGGCCGTCGCGGAGCGCGCTCATCCAGTTCCACATGGTGTCGGGGTTGGCCTGGAAGGCCTGCCAACACATGGGGTCTTCGGTCTGCATGGCCGGGTTCATGTGGTCGTTACCCCACCTTTCCCAGCAGTGGTACGCGCGGGAGGCGGGGCCGACGACGGAGCCGTGAGCCTGGGCGGGGGCCGACCAGGTCAGTGCGCCGACAACCACGGCGAACAGCATGGCGAGCACCTGAAGAGGCCGGCGGAGGGCCGACCGGGAACGCCCGGTTAATGGGCTCTGTTTGCGCATGTGGGGGGAACTCCTTCCCGTTGAAAGGCACCATGGGAGCGCTCCCAACCTACGACTTCTGAGTGAAATGTCAATGAAGCAAACGGAGTTGATTACAGGAGTGGGCGGCGATCAGGGAATCTGTCGTGAGCCGGGAGTCACGGGAGGCTTCGGCGACTTCGGTGGCACGACAGTCAGAACCCTTCCCGAAACCGGGAAGCGAGGGTGCGGCCTGCCTGCGTTCCGCGTAATTCGGAGCTCAGAGAGCCACGACACTGCGGGTGCCGATGAATCATCCACGCAGGTCGGGAGCCTGATCACGGATCTTCGGTTCTCCTCGACATTCGCCCCGGGGTCTTCACCTGCGCAGGGCCCCGGCGGCATCATGGTCTGTCGTACTGCTGCGCCTGGCCTACCTCGCCGCGACCAACGCCCTGGCGTTCCTACGGCTCCCGCCGATGAGCGACAGGGAGAAGGACGTCGAGATCCTCGTACTCCGGCACCAACTGCTGGCCCTGCAACGCCGGGTCGGCAAGCCGACCTTCACCGACACAGACCGTGCCACCCTCGCCGGCCTGCTCCACCACCTCCCCAAAGACAGACTGCGGCACCTTCTGCTGCTGGTCCGGCCCGACACGGTCCTGCGCCGGCACCGTGACCTGCTCAGGCGGCGCCATGCCGCGACCTGCGTACCCAGACGGCGTGGACGCCCACGCACGATCCGATCGATACGCGCCCTGGTCCTGCGCCTGGCCAGGGAGAATGCGCCGTGGGGGTATCGCCGGATCGCTGGATACAGAGCTGGCGCAGGGAACTGCTGGACCGGACCTTGATCTGGAGCCAGAGCCACCTTCTCCACGCCCCTCGCGAGTACGCATCCTTCTACAACAAGCACCGCCCGCACAGGGCTCTGAAGCAAGCCGCCCCCCGCCGCCCGCTACCCACACCCATCATCCAACAAGCCCAACTCGCCCACCTGGAAGTCCACAGACGAGACCGACTCAGCGGAACCCTCCACGAGTACCAGCACACCGCCTGAGCTGCGTTCATGATTTATCGGCACCCGCAGAGCCAGGCCGATCTGGGGGCGGCCCGGGAAGCCAACCGTGAGCGGACCCGAACCCTCAACCAGCGTGGAGAGCAATCGGGACCAGGAACTCCCGTACGCAGTAACGCAAGCGCCCCGCGGAGTTCGCCAGCCGCACGTTGGCACGGGTCGTCGAGCTCCGCGGGGCTAAAGGGTCAGCGCGTCGAGGTCGCAGACGCTGCAGTGACGCCCGCCTCCGGCGGGGCCTCAGAACCCTTGTCCGAGGCCTTCCAGTTCTTCTGCCGTCACAGGCTGGTAGTCCTCCCTGACCGACGCCTTGGGGAAGTGGCGGCGGCACAGCAGATGGATGCGGTCCTGCGAGAGGTAGGCCACGGTCTGGTCAGGTCCAACTCCTGCCGACAGGCGGATCGTGGTCGGGTTTGCGTCACGTTGCGCTGCCGCTCGGCTTGCTCCCACCGCCGGGTGCTGGTCGGTTCCAACTCCGGACCGTCGCACCAGACGGGAGTCCTCAACCCGCACCGTATGCCCGGCGACGGCAGAGGCTGCCCGCGTTGCGGACCGCCATGCACGGCGGCGCGATGACGGGCCCCGCGGGTGCGGGAGGTCTGCTGGAACCGGTCGAACGGGTCAGCAGTTCCACTTGGACGAAAGAGGGCTGTAGTTGTTCGCGAGACGAACAAACTCGCCTTTCGAGACGCAGTCGCCAATGGCGCTGTGGTAGTTGGCCTCCCGGTACATCGTCACTCCCCGCCCCGAGGTACCGTTGTTGTAGACGGCGTACGTGAACTTCCCGTCCGCCACCCATGAGCAGTTGTACCAGGAGGGAGCGTTGTCCTTCCACTTGCACATCTCCGAGTAGGAATTGTCCTGAACGTGCCAGGCGCAGAAGTACTGCGCGGGGCATTCGCTTTTATCGATGGGGAAGGCAGCCGGCGCTGCCGACGCCGGAACTGCAGTCGAGGCGGTCATTGCCCCGACGGCGACGGCGGCCGTTGCGGTAAACCGCGCCAGGCGTGAGCGGATCAGCATCTCTCTCCTTTGGTCAGATCTGGTCGGTGCCTCAGGCGGACCCGGAAAATGGGATCACCTTTCGTGAGCTGTCGGGTGACGCCTTTCGTCAGCCGGCCGAGAGTGTGGAGGCGCGCTGACTAGTGTCAGGGCCGTCGCGCATCGCCAGGATCGACGCCCTGCGCGCGGGCCAAGCGCCGCCGGGCCGGCTGGACGTCGGGGACTTCCTGTGGAAGTTTCCCGACGGGTTCTTGACGGGATTGCACCCGTGATCAGGTAGCGCTGCTCTTGGGGTTCGTCATCCGAGGTCGTGCATGGGGCGCTAGTTGCACTGGGAACAGTCCGGCACGTACGCACGCGTGTCGTAAATCAGCCCCGCTAGGCGCGCCGCCCCTGTCGGGACTTAGGGCAGGGGAATCCTTCCAGCGTGACGTGCTTGTGGTGGACGCTGTTGTGCATTTCCTTCACCCTGGGCCGGTGGAGTGCATCTATTTAGCGACCCAATGCCTTCCGCTTCAACGTCTGGTAGCGCCGAAGGTCGGCTCGGGTAGAGTCGTTGAGCGTGGATTTTTCTGCGTCCCGTTGGGCTTCGTACACCGTCTCGTGAAGCCGTACCCTGCACTCGCAGACGTAATCGTCGGACGCGATGCGCAACTCTTTGCGGCCGAGGCTGCGTAGTGCTCTGTTGCTGCCGCCGGTCGACTTTATGTCGCGGGCAAGCTCTTGTCTCGGTGCCTGCAGATCGTCGTACAAGTAGCCTGACTTCCGCATGCATGAGGACCATTTGGCCAGCGCGTTGATATATCGGCCGTCTTTTTCGACCTGGTCCATCACAGCCGCCTGCAAGCCCTCCAGTTCATTCTCAAGCCGGTTCCAGCCCGGCCCGTAGGCTGCTTCCCGGCCCTGGTAGGCGCACCCGTCGGGCCGGTAGGTCAGAACCACTCCGGTCGAAAGAGTGAATTTCTCTACGTGCGTGCCTTCCAGCGTCTTTGTCCAGCCAGTGGAGTGGTGAGCGGCCGGCGGAGCATGGTTGCCCGTCCCACTGAGGATCTCGCCCACTACTCCGTAACCGTCCTGGCGTGCCTGCTCCTTGCGTAGCAGACCGTACGGATTGGTGGTCACCGCACGCTCGCTCACCATCGTTCGCTCCGGCCCGTACCTGAATCCGCGGCGTGCCATGCAATCAGCGACGGCGGACTCCTCTTGCTCTCGCAAACGAGCGGTGTCCGCCACGGAGGTGACAAGGGCGGCGGACAGCGGTCGCGGGTCGAACGAGACTTGCCCTCGGTCGCCGCTACCTGAGAACGAACAGCCAGTCGTGAACGCGGCGGCGGTGACGACGATCTCCGCGAGCCGTGCGGGGGCTCGCCTCATACGCACCAGTTGTTTGAGTAGACATGGTGGTACAAAGCCGTTCCCCATTCCGGGTTGTTGGCCACGTCGTTGAGCGAGTACATGCCCGTGCCGCGGGCCAATGTCCAGTAGTGGCCCGTGTAGTTACGCTGGCTGTAGACCCGCACATTGCAGGAGGTACCGGCGTTCCACAAAGACTCGGCCCCACGGAACTGGGAAAAGCCGGTGAGGTCCGTGTTGTCCTCGTAGACCGCCCCGCGTGATCCGGATTCGTACGTCGAGGTGTAGGCACACAGCGCCCCGGAGGGGCAATCTGCGGCTTCGGCGGTGTCTGCCACCGCCAACGTGGTCAGGACGAGTGCTGCGGCGCCCAGGAAGGAACCGATGGCGAGCTTCCTGGGTATTGGTCTCGCCCTTTGTGTGTTTCCCATGAGACATCCTTCCGTCGATCGTTCCGCTGTGGCTCTCTGCGCCCAGCAGCCCGTCGTACGGGCCGTTGTAGCCCCAGACGTTGTTGTGCGCCCAGCGCTGCTCCCCCGGGCCTGTTTGGCACTCAGGTCGAGGCTGACCCTGGCGAGGGTGACAGCGGCATGGGAGCTCGTTCCTTGCCTCCGGGCCTGCTTGGAGGCAAGGAACCGACGCTCGCACCCGCTGCTCCACGCGTGTTCGCACCGGCTGTGCCTGCGCCTGGCGTCGCGACTGCCGGGCGCCGTGGTGAGCACACCAGACGTGACAGCGGCGAGCTTCTTCATCGTTGACCCTTCTCCGTGGTCCAGATCCTGTTCCGGATCCTGCTGGCGTCCGGTCGTCCGACAGACCGAGGTGAGTCGGCGGAGCGAAGACCGCAGTCGGCTGCTGCCCTTGTTTGTACTGCTGTTTTGTTGTCCGGAATCGGGGGTTGGATGCCGGACAACAAGCTCCGGACAATGAGCCGGATCTGTTTATCCAGGGGAGGTATGGGTGCCACGAGCCGAGCGTCCGTTGGCGGACGACGATGGCGTGCTGACCGCCTTTGCGGCCGACCTGCGGCGATTACGGGCCGAGGCGGGAAGTCCGCCCTACCGTGAGTTGGCCCGTCGGGCGCATTACTCGTCCACGACCCTCGCGGACGCCGCCGCGGGGCGCAAACTGCCGAGCCTGGCCGTCACCCTCGCATACGTACGGGCCTGTGACGGTGATCCGGCCGAGTGGGAGACTCGGTGGCGGTCGACCGCCGCGGAATTGGCGGCCGAGGAACCGGCCGAGGCGTCGCTCGATTCCCTCGACGACGAACGCCGGAGCCCCTACGCGGGGCTCGCGCCGTTTCAGCCGCAAGACGCCGAACGGTTCTTCGGACGCGAACGCCTGACCGACGACCTGGTCACCCGCGTCCGTGACCACCGCTTCCTCGCTGTGTTCGGAGCCTCCGGCTCGGGCAAGTCGTCCCTGTTGCGTGCCGGCCTGCTGCCCAGGGCCGATGCCATCACAGCGGGGAAGGGCGAATGGCGCATGGTACTGCTCGTCCCAGGCCCCCACCCGCTGGAGGAGTGCGCCGCACGACTGGCCGCGTTGAGCGGCGGATCAGCCACCGCCCTGTCCGAGGACCTACAGGAAAAGCCCCGCGCCCTGCACATGACCGTTCTGCAGATCCTCGCCGACCGGCCCGAGGACAGCGAACTCCTATTGATTGTCGACCAGTTCGAGGAGGTCTTCACTCTCTGCACCAGCACACGAGAACGGGCCGCATTCATCGAGGCACTGACCACCGCAGCCCAGGCTGCCAACAGCCGCACTCGCGTCGTGATCGGCGTCCGGGCCGACTTCTACGCCCGCTGCTCCGAACACCCGAAGCTTGTCGAGGCGCTGCGCGACGCCCAGTTGCTTGTCGGCCCGATGACCACCGACGAACTGCGCCGGGCCATCAGCCAACCCGCCGTACAGGCCGATTGCACTGTCGAAACCCCGCTGCTGGCCCGCGTTGTCGCCGATGCCACCGGCCAGCCCAACGCCCTGCCGCTGGTCTCGCACGCCTTGCGCGAGACCTGGCGGCGCCGACGCGGCAACACCCTCACCCTGGCCGGTTACGAAGCCGCCGGCGGTATCCGACATGCTCTCGCGCAGACGGCCGAAACCGTCTTCGCCGGCCTGACGCCTTCGCAACAGCACCTGGCCCGCGCCGTCTTCCTGCGGCTCGTCGTCCTCGGCGAGGGGGCCGACGACACCAAACGACGTGTCGCGCGCGCCGAATTGGACGCCCTCGCTCACCCCGGCACCCAGGCCGTTCTGGACGCGCTGGCCCAGGCCCGCCTCGTCACACTGGACACCGACACCGTCGAGATCACCCACGAGGCACTGCTCCAAGCGTGGCCGCGGCTGGCCGGCTGGCTGAACGAGGACCGGGCAGGACTGCTCACCCATCAGCGGTTGACGGAAGCCGCAACCACCTGGGAGCGCGAGCACAAGGATCCGGGCCTGCTCTACCGCGGCAGTCAGCTGGCCACAGCTACCGAATGGGCCGAACGTCACCGAAGCGACCTCCTTCTCAGTGAACGGGTCCAGGACTTCCTGTGGGCGTCCCTCCGGCAGCAACGCCGGGCCGGTCACCTGCGCCGAGCAGCAGTCGCCGTACTGGCCGTCCTGGCGGTACTGGCCTCAACGGCCGCCGTCGTCGCGTTCCAGCAGCGCGGCGCCGCACGGGCGGAGCGTGATGTTGCCATATCCCGCGAGATCACGGCCCGGTCCGAGCAGGTGGAGAGCAACGACACCTCGCTGGCCGCGCGTCTCAGCCTGGCCGCCTACCGGCTGCGGCCCTCACCCGAGCTCTACACCAGGCTCCTCAGCACCGAGAACACGCCCCTCGCGACCACGTTGACCGGCCACACCGACACCGTTTTCGCCGTGGCCTACAGTCCTGACCGGCGCACCCTGGCCACCGCGGGCACCGACGGCACCGTGCGCCTGTGGGACGTCACCGACTCCGCCCGCCCCAGAGCACTCGGCAAACCCCTCAGGGACCACATCGGCTGGGTGTACTGGTTGGCCTTCAGCCCCGACGGCCGCACTCTGGCGGCCGCGGGCCGCGACCGGGTGGTACGGCTGTGGAACGTCACCGATCCCGCTCATCCCGCGGTGTGGGGCCCGACCCTGAGGGGGCACACCAGTTACGTGTTCTCCGTGTCGTTCAGCGCCGACGGCCGGATCCTCGCCACCTCGAGCTACGACCACACGCTGCGGCTGTGGAACGTGTCCGACCCCGAGCACGCCACGCCCATCGGTCACGCCTTGACCGGCCATGTGGGGGCGGTCGCCTCGGCGACGTTCAGCCCGAGAGGGCGCGTGCTGGCCAGCGCCGGCCACGATCACACCATTCACCTTTGGGACATCGCGGACCCGGCCGAGCCCAAGCCTCTCGGCTCTCCGATGAAGGGCCACAAGGACACGGTCTACGCGGTCGCCTTCAGCCCTGACGGACGCACGCTCGCCAGTGTCAGCGATGACCACACCGTGCGCCTTTGGGACGTGTCCCGCCCCACGCACGCCGCCCCTCTGGGCCCTGCGCTGACCGGCCACACCGACTCCGTGTACGCCGTGGCGTTCAGCCCCGACGGACAGACCCTCGCCACCGCCGGAGCCGACCACACCATACGGCTGTGGAACGTCACCGACCCCCGCCATCCATCGGCCCTCGGCGAACCGCTGACCGGTCACACCGACTACGTTTACTGGCTGGCTTTCAGCCCGGACGGCCGTACGCTCGCCAGTGCCTCCCGTGATCACACGGTACGACTGTGGCATCTTCCCGGTACTCGTCTGGCTACGCCAGGTCCCCTCGACGCCGTCGCCTTCAGCCCCAGTGGTCATCTTCTGGCTACCGGGGGCAGCGACCAGGGCACGAAGCTCTGGGATGTCACCGATCCCGCGCTTCCCAGAGCACTGGCTGCGCTGGCGGGCACCAAGGGCACCGTCTCCAGCGTGGCCTTCAGCCCAAACGACCGCGTGCTGGCCACGTCCGGAGCCGACGGCGCCGTGCGCCTGTGGGACGTCACCGACCCCCGTCGAGCCAGGCGCCTGCGGGTGCTGGGCGGCCACAAGGGCCCGGTCATGCGCGTGGTATTCAGCCCGAACGGCCGCGTGCTGGCCACCGCGAGCGCCGACCACACCGTACGGCTGTGGAACGTCACCGATCCGGGGCGTGCTCGTGCTCTGGGCGTCCTGCAGGGCCACACCGACAGCGTCGAGGCGCTGGCGTTCAGCCCGAGCGGACACGTTCTGGCCAGCGCGGGCTCCGATGACACGCTCCGTCTGTGGAACACGTCGAATCCGGCACAGCCCCGGCTGTTCCGGCCGGCCGTACAAACCGACAGCGGCGGCATTCGCGCCGCAGCCTTCAGCCCGGACGGTCATACCCTCGCCACTGCGAGCGCCGACCACACCGTACGGCTGTGGAACGTCACCGACTCTGCCCATTTCGCACGGGCGGGCCAGCCGCTCACCGGCCATTCCAGCTTCGTCGACTCCCTCACCTTCAGCCCAGACGGGCGTGTCCTGGCCACCGGTGGCGACGACCGGACCGTGCGCCTGTGGGACGTATCTCATCCGGAACATGCCACCGCCATCGGCTCGGCCCTGACCGGTCACGGCGGACCCGTCAACGACACGGCGTTCAGCCCAAACGGGCGTGTCCTGGCAACCGTCGCCGACGACCGCACCCTTCAGCTGACGCGCGTCAGCGTCGGGGTAGCCGTCCAACGGGTCTGCGTCACCACCCACAACGCCCTTACACCGCAGCAATGGCAGCAATACCTGCCCGATCTGCCGTTCCGGTCCCTATGCTGATGCGCCCCGACCCGCCCCTGAGGCGCGCGGAGCCGCCCGCACCAACCTCAACTTCCGTCGGGGACCCGTCGGTTACGCCCCTTGCCGCCCCCGTTGTGGCGCTGTTGCAGGCGCACGGTGAACTTCCCGTCGGGCCGTTTGTACAGCCAGCCACGATCGGCGAGCTTGGTCATCTTCGCCCCTACTGTGGTTGACCTGGGGCTTTGCGATCGCCCGAGTATGGGCCTGATCAGTGATCGTGGGTCTGCGACTGCTCTACCTGATCTTCTGCCGACTACTGAGCTGCCTCCTCCTGGTGGGCCGCTCGACCGCCGCGAAGAACGCCGAGATCCTTGCCCTTCGTCATGAGGCCGCTGTGCTACGTCGGCAGGTCGAGCGGCGGCCGCGGCTCTCATGGGCTGATCGTGCCGTGCTCACCGCTCTCGCCAAGCACCTGCCACCCGTCTTACGTCGCCATCGGCTGGTCACCCCGGGCACGCTGCTGATCTGGCACCGTCGACTCGTGCGCTGGAAATGGCGCCAGAGGGCGGTCAGATCCGGTCGGCCACCGTTACCGGAAGAGACAGTCGGGCTCATCCAGCGCCTGGCGAGAGAGAACCCCACCTGGGGATACGTCAGCATCCAAGGCGAACTGCGACGGCTTGGCCATCGGGTCGCCGCCGCGACGATCCGGCGCGTTCTGCGCCGCTCCGGCCTGCCGCCCGCACCGCAACGCGCATCCCAGCAGACCTGGCGCTCCTTCCTTCGCTCCCAGGCCCACACGCTGCTGGCCTGCGACTTCATGCACGTGGAAACTGTCTTCCTCAAGCGTCTCTATGTGTTCTTCATTGTGGAGATTGCCACCCGGCGCGTCCATGTCCTGGGCGTCACCGCACGCCCTAGCGGCGCATGGGTCACGCGACTCGCCCGCAACCTGCTCATGGACCTCGGCGACAGGGCTTGGTGCTTCCGGTTCCTCATCCGTGACCGGGACAGCAAGTTCACCGCCGCATTCAACGCCGTCTTCGCCGGCAACGGCACAGCCGCCATCCCGACTCCGCCGCAAAGCCCACGGTCCAACACGTTCGCCGAACGTTGGATACGCACAGCCCGGGCCGAATGCACCGACCGACTCCTCATCACGGGTGGACGACACCTGCGGACGGTCCTCGACCAGTACGCCGAGCACTACAACGCCGGACGAGCCCACCGCGGCCTGGACCTACGTGCCCCAGACGACGACCCGAACGTCATCCTCCTGCCCGCAGCCACGGTCAGGCGCCGCCAAGTGCTCGGCGGACTGCTCAACGAGTACCACCCGACGCCACCCCGGCCGCCTTACCGTCCACAGGAAACGCCCAGCTCAGCGGCCTGATCGGAGTATTGACACCCTTCAGGCACACAGGGGCGCGGTACGGCACCGCATGTCTACCGGATCGGGCGACGGACGAATCGGGCACCGTTGACACGTCTGCGAGTTGGGAGCACGAGGGCTCCCCATTGCTCCCATCCGGGAAACGGTTAAGGCCGCTTCCGCTACCTGCGGAAACGGCCTCCGCCCTGCGAAAACGCTAGTCGGGACGACAGGATTTGAACCTGCGACCCCTTGACCCCCAGCCGCGCGACAACTCTCCGCGACGAGCCGTACCACTCTGTAGCAGAGTGCTCGGGGTCGTACACCTGCCCTTGCCGGAAACCTCATCCGCCCTGGTGGGAACGGTTCTTCGGGTTTCCCGAAATCTGGCCGCGGTCGCTCGAGCTCACGCTCTCGCGCAGTTGCCGTCAGCGCGTCATGATGATCGATCGTGCTGCTGCGACTGACTTACCTGGGCGTGACGAACGCGTTCGCGATGCTGCGCCTGCTGCCCATGGCCGATCGAGACAAGGACGTCGAGATCCTCGCCCTGCGCCACCAGATCACCGTGCTGGAACGCCAACTTGGCAAGGACAAGATCCGGTCCCGCCGAGCGGGCTGTCCACCCCCGAATGACAAACGGTGTGGGGGACGCCGACACTGAGCAACATCGTCGCGAACGTAGTGCTCGGGTATGTCTCCGACAAGATCGGCCGCATCCGGACAGTGGCGTGGTTCCTCGTAGGGCACTCCTACTCCGGAGCCCTGCTGGGAGAGGCCGGCGGCGCACCCAACATACGCGCCATGGTGTTCGTCAAAATGCTGATTCCCGTGGCATGACCGCTGCTCCGTGTTCGCATGGCGCGCAAGAGAGGGATGTGAGCAGATCGACAACCCGGGCATACGGCCGCAAGGGTGCCGATGACGGCGATGGGGCCGTCCGGGGCTGAAGATCACCGCACCTCGGCACACCTTGGCCGCCGTCTCCGCATTCTTGAGCGTGCGATCCAGATAGGTTACGGTGGGGCCATGGCAAGGACCCGGGAGTTCGACACCGAGGCGGCGGTGAGCCGCGCGATGGAGCTGTTCTGGACGCGCGGCTACGAGGCGACCTCGGTGCGCGACCTGACGCAGCACCTGGGAATCGGGCAGGGCTCCCTGTATGCCGCGTTCGGCGACAAGGAGGGCCTGTACCGGGCGGCGCTGGAGCACTACCGCACTACCCTCGCGGCGGCCGCCCTGCGCAGCCTGGAGGAAGGGACGGACGCCCGGTCGGCGATCCGCGCGATGCTGGTCGAGCGAGTCCGGATCGCCGTGGAGGACAACGGCCGGGGCTGCCTGGTAGTCAACGCCGCCTGCGAGCGCCTGCCGGAGGATGCGGCGACCCGGCGCACCGTGCGGGACATGCAGGACGCCAGCCGGGATGCGCTCGCCGAGGTGCTGCGGGTCGCGGCGGAGCGGGGCGAGATCGCGACGCGGCACGGCCCGCACACCCTCGCCGCCTTCCTCGTCACCTTCCTCAATGGACTGCTGGTCTCCTCGAAGATCACGCCGGACGTCCGCAGCCTCGAACCCCTCGTGGAAGTCGCGCTGGCCTCCCTCGACTGACTTTTCCATGCCCAAAATCTGTATCAGGCGATCCAGAAAAGCCGTCGGATCCCGCGCGGGCACGGAGTCCGACGACACCCACCACCGCTTCATCGAAGACTTCGGAGGACCCATGCACCCCGCACCCACCCCGAGTACGCCCGCTCTCGGCGGCAGCCGCTGGAACACCTTCCCCGCGGCCGGCGCCACCCTGACCGCCCGCGATTTCTTCACCGCCACCGAGCCACTGCTGCAGGGCATCATCGATGACAACGCCCTCACCACCGCCGACGGCGAGGTGCTGGAGGACCAGATCCGTGCGACACTCACCCTCGGCACCCGGGAGACCTCCCTCTCGCTGGCCATCGGCCCCGACACCGCCTCCGCAGCCCGCGAACTGGGCGCGCAGGCCGAGACCATCGGCCAGGAGCTCGCCTCATGGTCCGCCAAGGCACTGGAGAGGCTGCTCACCGATCCGGTACCGCTGCCCGCCGGCCCGCTGGTCGTCCGCAGCCACTGCTACGGCCACCTGCTCACCCCTCCCGCAGCCGATCTGCTCCGCGGCCGACGCGGCGGACCCGTCACAATGCAGCTCTACAACGAGTGGCTCCACCAGATCGTCCTGCTGCGCGACGCCCTGCTGCCCTTCACCAACTGGCAAGACGTCCCGCTCCTGATCACCCCAACCGGACTGCGGCACACCGAACCGGCCCGCGACGCGTTCCTCACCGAACTCCTGGTCCGCCAGATCCGGCACACCAGCATCGTCGCCTTCGCTCGCAACGTCGTCACCGGCACCTCCGGCCCGGCCGGCTACGGCTTCGAGGCGGGCGGGGGCACCGCCCTGCCCGCCGTCCTCGACCAGCCACCCCTGACCGCACCCCGGCACCTGCTGACCTGGCGCCCCAACCCGACCACCGAAGAAACCGCCACGTATGTCGCCGAGGTGCAGGACTACTACGCCGCACCCCGCACCCTCGTCGAGGACCTGCCGCCCGCCACCACGACCACCGGCCCGCTCTCCGCCCGTACCGTCACCGCGCCGGTCGCCGACGGGACCCGCACCGCCCGCATCGAGATCGCCCATGACGGCACCACCGCCCGCGTCGACCTCGGCCAGGCCCTGCGCGGCCACCGCTACGCCCACCGACCGGACCCCGCCGCGGGCGACGCACCGGTCGACGACTCGCCCCGCACCGCGAACGTGTGGACGACCCTGCGCGCACCGGGACTGGTGTGGTCTGAAGCAGGCGAGGTCACCCTGGACGCCACCGGCCAGGACGACCTCGTCGTCCTGGCCCTGCTCGGCCGGCTCTACCCCGAGAACGTCACCCTGCGCCCCGCCGTCCGTTCCGCTGCCCGGACAAACGCGGACGGCACCGGACCGAGCCGCCTGGTGACCCTCGTCGACCCTCCGCAAGCCCGCTGACACCCGCATCGCGAAGGACACCAGGAAGGTGGGAAAACATGATGTACGACCATGACGGAACGCCCGTCCGCACGGGCCGCGCCACCGTCAACGGAACGAGTCTGCACTACCGCACAGCCGGGTCCGGCCCCGCAATAGTGCTCCTGCACGGCGTGCCCAAGACCGGCTACCACTGGCGCCACCTCGTCCCGAAGCTCACGCCCCACTACACCGTCGTCGTGCCGGACCTTCGCGGTCTCGGCGACTCCGCCCGCCCCTCGGACGGCTACGACTCCGCGACGATGAGCGACGACATCGCCGAGCTGATGACCCACCTCGGACACGAGACATACGCCGTGGCGGGCGAGGACTGGGGAGCGGTGATCGGCTACCAGCTCGCCGCCCGCCACCGCGACCACGTCACCGCTCTCGTGTTCGCCGAGGCCCTGTTCCCCGGATTCGGCTTCGAGGACCACACAGCCCTCACCCCCGAGAATGTCTCCAGCGGCATGCACCTGTGGCACCTGGGCTTTTACTTCCAGCCGGACATACCCGAGATGCTGATCGCCGGACACGAGCGCGAGCTGATCACCTACATGATCAAGTACGAGCGCAGCCACCCCGACAGCGCCACCCCCGACGCGGTCGACGAATACGTGCGCTGCTACTCCATGCCCGGCGGCATCCGCGCGATGCTCTCCATCTACCGGGCCATGCTCGTCGACGCCGAACAGAACCGGCAGACCGCACAGAAGAAACTGGACATCCCGGTCCTCGCCCTCGGCGGATCCGCGTTCATCGGCGACCGCAACGAGTCCCAGATGCGGCTCATGGCCCACGACGTCACCGGACACACCTTCGACGCCGGCCATGACCTTGCAGAGGAAGTACCCGACGAGATGGCCGACGTCGTCCTGCCGTTCCTGGCCACGTACCTGTAGCCGGCGCCTGGCCGCCGAGGTCGGCGATCCGAAGCGGCCCGCCAGGGCGAGGGGCCTCGTGGCTGAAACGAACGATCTGGTTCCAACAGCCACGGGGCCCCTCGTCCCTACCAGCGCCCGGCGGGCGCGCTCCAAGCACTCCTCTACGAAACGAAATTGAGCACCATGCGCAACCCTGGAAACCCGGGAGAACACCGTCCCCCGCTGATCACCGCTGTGCTCTCCTGTGCAACGTTCACGGCCGGAGTCGCCGAATACGTCCTGACGGGACAGCTCGACCTCGTCGCCCAAGGGCTCGGAGTCAATGAGGCGACCGCAGGCCAGCTCGTCACCGTCTTCGCTCTCGCGTACGGGCTGCTGACGCCCGTTCTTGTCGTGATGACGGCGCGAGTCGAACGGCGCCTCCTCATATCGGCAGCTCTGCTCGTCTTCGCGGCCACGAACATCGCGTCCTGGCAGAGCCCCACCCTACTGACGATCATGGCGCTCCGGGTCGTCATGGCAGCGAGTACCGGTCTCATCGTCGTCACAGCACTGGGCCTCGCGGTGCGCCTCGCGCCTGCCGAGCGCCGTGCACGCGCGGTCTCGACCGTCGTGATGGGCATCACGGCATCCCTGGTCCTCGCAGTGCCGACCGGACGCGCCATCGCCGAACACTGGGACTGGACAACCATCTTCCCCCTCTTTTCGATCTTGAGGGGTGGCAGTCGAACTGGGAGTGGGCCGAGGTCCGGCCGCTGCTGCCGGTGCCGGGCTGGATGCGCGGGCGGGGCGGCCGGCGGGAAGGGTATTGCCACCGCGCGCTGCTGGACGCAGTCCGGTATCTCGTGGACAACGGGATCAAGTGGCGGGCGATGCCGGCCGACTTCCCGCCGTGGGAACGGGTATATGCCTTCTTCCGCCGCTGGCGCGACCACGCCCTGGTCGAGGAGTTCCATGACCGGCTGCGCGCGCAGGTCCGGATGAGGCTGGGCCGGGACGCAGAGCCGACGGCGGGCGTGATCGACTCGCAGTCCGTCAAGGCGGACGCCGTCGTCGGCACCGACAGCCGCGGCTTCGACGGCGGCAAGAACATCAACGGGCGCAAGCGGCACGTCGTGGTCGACACCCTCGGCCTGCTGCTGGGCGTCATGGTCACCGCCGCGGATGTCGGCGACCGCACCGCTGCCCAGGCCCCGTTAAACCGCACCGTCGGTGTGCCCCCTTTGGGCACCCAGGTGCGTGCGCGGTGCGACGTCGTCGAGACGGCGGCTTCGTCCTCGAAGACCAGCCATGCCCCGAGCGCCGCCGCAGTGGCTTTGCCCGCGGCCAGGTCTCCTTCACCCATCCCTCCACCGCCGCATCGTCGCGTTCGACCGCTCGACGCGCAGGCCGCTGACATGACCAGCCGTGCCGCCGCAGCAACTCCCACACCCCGCGGACCGACAACAACACGCCCAGCTGGTCTGCGATCAGCAGCCGCATCCGCGAGAGCGTCCACCGCTCATCCGGCCAACCCTGAGCTCTCGCGCCGCACCGCAGCAGTGGTTCGAGTATGACGAAGTCACGGTCGTCGACCTTGGGCCGCTTGGCCGGTCCCGTAGGACTCAGTGCCTGCCGTCCTCCCTCGCGCCAGGACCGGCGCCACCGCTCCACCGACCGCTCACTGACCCGCAGATCCTTCGCGATCACCGCGTTCTTCTCGCCGCGAGCGGACCGCTCACCCACGTCGTACCGGATCCGCTCCCGAAACCGCCGCCGCTCCGCGGTCAGCCCGCCGCCCTGCGCGTACCGCATACCACCGGCTACCGCAGGGATCACAACACGTCACCACCCCCGACAACTATCCGAGGAGATCAGCAACCCGTGCGGAACCTCAGCACGTCGAAGAAGCGACCGCACATCAACCGTTCCATGCCCACTTTGCTGCGCCACTGCCGCTTGCAACGCCGAGCCCGTCAGGCAGCTGGGGACCGATGGCTCCGCAGTCTGTGACAGCATCGCCTGCATGGTGAAGGCGTCACCGCGGACCCACCGAATCACGCGAGAGTCTGCGGAACCGGGTGGCGCTCCAGAGCAGTGATCACTTGGTCGATGGCGGTCTGGGAGTGAGTGGCTGTGACCTGCAGTCGCAGCCTCGCTTCACCAGCGGGTACCACGGGGAAGGTTATGGGTGTCGTGAAGACGCCTTCGTCGCGGAGCTTTTGCGCGAGGCTTTGAGTGCGCTTTTCGTCTCCGGTGATCACAGGCACGACGGGATGCTCCCCGGCATAGGTGGAAAGCCCGAGCCGCGCGACTCCTTCGCGTAGCTGTCGGGTGCGAACGCGCAGGGTATGCAGGGCAGTTGTGTCCTCCTGCAGTATGTCCAAAGCGGCCAGCGCACCGGCGATGACGGCAGGGGGCGGATTGTTAGAGAAGGTGTAGGGGCGCGACAGGCTGCGCAGTGTATTGGTGAAGTCGGTCGACGCCGCAACGAAGCCGCCCGTCGCACCGCCGAGCGCCTTGCCCAGTGTCCCGCTGATGAGGTCGACATCGCCCAGGCAGTCCTGCTCTTCTGCGGTGCCTCGCCCCTGCCTGCCCAGGACGCCGATGCCGTGGGAGTCGTCCACGACGAGCAGCGCGTCGAATTCGTTCGCGAGGTCGCGCAATGCGGTCAGCGGCGCCTGGTCGCCCTCCATACTGAACACGCCGTCAGTGACGATCACCTTGACGTCGCAGTGCGCATGCTCCTGCATCTGGCGGCGCAGATCCGCTGTGTCGTGGTGGCTGTACAGCCCCAGATGCGAGACCCTGCGGTGCTGGGCACGGATGGCATCGATGATGCTGGCGTGGTTGAGGCGATCGGAGAAGACCGTGAGGGTACTGCCTGCCTGGGTCGCCAGCACCGCCAGCGCGCCGAAGACCGCAGCATTGGCGTTCCAGCAGGACCCATGCAGGACGGCGTCCTCACAGCCGACCCACGAGGCTATGCGGCGTTCCAGCGTCCGGTGCAGGACGGTGTTGCCGCTCAGAACGCGGCCCGCAGCATTGCCGAGTCCCCAGTCCTCCAGGGTGCGGCGTGCAGCGGCCACCACGCGTGGGTGCCGGGCGAACCCCAGATAGTCACACGATGCCATGTTCACCAGGTCCCGTCCGCCGATGCGGACGATCTGGCCGGGCCCCGCCTCCAGCACGAGCGGGGGACTGCCGGCTTCGGCAGCGCGCGCCATGACGACTGCGGTGAGAGCAGGAGGTATCACGCAAGCATCTCCTGTGCGTAAAGGGCGTAGACGGCGGCGGCGCGACGTATCGCACTCTCGTCGACGTACTCGTTCGGGCCGTGTGAGACGTCAAGGCGCCCTGCGCCGTATCCGAACGCGGGGATGCCGAGCTGGGCGTACCAGCGAATGTCGAGGTCCTCTTCAGGGTTGTAACGGCCGTCGACGGTGAAGTAGACGGACGCTGGGATCACGTTGAAGTTCGACCCGCCACCGGACAGGCCGCCCACTACCAGCATGGTGCCGAGCGCGTCGTCACCGTTCATCGGGAAGCGGGTGTGCCGGGCTGCCATCTCCTCGGCGTACGCCTCGACCGGGCGGGCCACGTGCAGCATGTGCTGGAAGGCGTTGATGCCTTTGTTGGCCTGGCCGACGTGTGCTTCACATCCCTTGAGGTCGACGCGCAGGGAGACGGCCCCTCGGGCCGCGTGCCATATCCCGCCCCCGCTCGGCCCCCCCGTCACCATGGCGACGGCTCGCTCGTCGATCAGCCCCGCCTGACGCAGGTGGCCGGATCCCGCGACGCTGCCGGTCTCCTCGTCGCACACCAGGTGAAGCACGACGCGGCCGTCGCCGAGCAGTCCGAGTTCCTTGGCGGCAGCGGCTCCGTAGAGCATGCTGACGATGCCGCCCTTCATATCCGCAGTGCCGCGGCCGATGATCCTTCCGTCGCGGCGTTCTGCGATGAACTGCTTGCGGTCCTGATCCGGCACCACCTCGAAGTGGCCGTCGCCACGAGCCGCGCCAGGAGCTCAGCCACCTCCTCAGCCCGCGGTTCCAGCCACCCCTGGATACGTGCGGCATGATTCGTCATGTGGGTCACTCCTCGGTTGTCACAGCGGATGCCCCACAACAGGTGTAACATATATGGTCCGAATCGTTCAATGAAGGGAACGATGGAGCTTCAGTCCATAACCGCCCATGCACAGAACCTCGCCCACACGGTCCGCCGCCACCGTGAGGCTCACAGCCTCTCCCTCGGAGACCTCGCCCGGGCGACGGGGCTGTCCAAGACGAGCTTGGCTAGGATCGAGGCGGGCGAAGGCAATCCGTCGCTCGAGACGATGTGGCGCCTGGGCCACGCACTGGGACTGAGTGTCGGCCAACTCATCGAGGGCCCAGAGCCAGCACCCGTCCGGGTGCTGCGAGCCTCCGAAGGGCCGGTGGTGAAGTCGGCCAAAGGTATGCGGGGCCGTCTGCTCCACACGGACACCTCGCATCACCGAACCGAAGTGTTCGAACTCGACCTGCCCGACGGTACGCACTTCGAGGGCGAGCCCCACGGGGCGGGAACACGGGAAGTCGTCCACTGCGTCGCCGGCGAGGTGCTGTGCGGGCCCGAAGGCCATCTCGTCACTCTCCACGCGGGTGACACGGCCTACTTCACCGGCAGTGTCACACACGTATACGCGGCCGGCCGGGACAGCGGGCGCGCGATCCTTGTGATGAGTTACCCTCCGGAGTCTTGAGAACCTGGCGAGGCGAGCGTCAAGACCGCTACCAGCGCGCCCACCGACACCCAGGGCACCGACGCCGGCAAGAAGACCGTCGGCCGCAAACGCAGCATCGTCGTCGTCGACACCCTCGGCCTGTTACTGCTGGTCATGGTGACTGCCGCCAGCGTCTCGGACAACGAGGCCGGTATCCAGCTCCTCAGCCGCGTCGCCGCCGACCACCCCACCATCAGCAAGGCACGGGTCGACACCGGCTACAAGAAGAAGGCGATCGAGCACGGCGCCTTGCTCGGCATCGACGTCGACGTCGTCCCGCGAAACGAGCAGGTCAAAGGCTTCTCCGTGATCCCGCGGCGCTGGGTCGTCGAGCGAAGTTTCGAATGGATCATGACGCACCGTCGCCTCGCCCGCGACTACGAGACCAAACCGGCGCACTCCGAGAGCATGATCCGCCTTGCGGTGATCTCCAACCTCGCGAAACGAGCAACCGGCGAAACGTCCATAACTTGGCATAACCCATGAACTATCCCGCCTTCAACCGGAACGTCCTCTTGAGCCTGCCCGTAGTGCCTGAGGTGCGGAGCAGCAGCATCGGGTCCGACTCCGTCAGCGGCACCCCCGGTTCGTCCGCACTCACGTTCACCAGCTCTGCCATCAAGTCTTCGCCCCCAGTGGCAGTTGCTCCACCGAGCCCGACGGTCTGCACATCGCCCATGCCGGTGACCAGCCGCCCCCGCAGGGGCTGGCAGGAGCTGTCAATGTTCTCGCGAACCGCCGGATATGCTGACCGGGCGACTGGCCGAACGGTCGGAGGTGAGGGCCGACGGGCCCCGGCTGGTGGCGTATCCGGCGATGCCGATGACTAGCAGCAGGACAACCGTGCCGAGGGTGAACACCTCAAAGGTGGTACGCGAGACGCCCCAGGTGTCGTGGAAGTCGTAGCTGACGCCGAACAGGGACTCCAACGTGCCCGGGAACAGGGCCACCCAGGAGCCGAGCACGATCCAGCCGTAGGTGAGCGCGGCATACACCTTGAAACCGGTCGTGCCGAATGGCACTCGGTAGGGGCGGGTGACTTGAGGGTGGCGTACGCGCAGGATGAGCAGAGCCGGCACGATGGTGAGGTAGGAGAGCAGCAGAGTGGTGATGGCGACCGCGAGGACCACGTTGAAGACGGCGGCAGCGCTGCCGTGGACAAGGGTCATAGCGGCGATCATGAAGGCCGTCGCGGTGATCCCGGACAGGAGGTTCATACGGACCGGGGTGCTGAGCCGTGAGTGGAAGGCTCCAAGGCCGCGGCTGAAGAAACCGCCGTCGGCGGCGGCCATGGCCTGCATGCGGTCGCTGACGATCATCCAGGCGCTGCCCTGGGTGAGCAGCGCGAAGACGAACAATACGGCGGTGGCCGTGAGCAGCGGCTCAGTCCAACCGCCGTACACGCCTGTGTAGACGAGGCGCGCTGCGTCCATGAATCCCCCGATGCCTGTGGCCTGTCCAGGCGGGGCGGCGGACAGGATCGCGAGGACCGGAAGCAGGTAACAGCAGGCGGCGATCAGGCACGAGACTCCGATGGAGATCGGGACGTCACGCTGCGGGTCGTGCATCTCGTCGCCGGCGGCGTTGGGCGCCTCGAAGCCGACGTAGGCGAAGAGCAGCACCGGTACCAGGGCGAGGAAACCGGCGCTGGTCGGGCTGAAGGAGGTCCTGTCGAGGCCGTGGAAGCCGTTCTCGGTGCCGTAGGCGAGGGCGGTGCCGGTGAACAGGATGATGGCGAGGACCTTCATCGCTGCGCCCGCGGTGGTGATCCACTTTCCGCGGTGCAGCGAGATGACGGCGGTGAGGATGGCCGCCCAAATGAACAGCAGCTTGAAGGCGTAGTCGGCGAAGGTACCGGTGCCGAGGCGGAAGACGAAGCCGTCCCAGGTCTCGGCGGCGATGAAAGCGAGGGAGCCGCCGAGCCAAATGGGGTTGGTGACCCAGTAGAAGAGGGTGGTCACAGCCGCCGCCGACCTGCCGAGGGCGAGCTTCACCCAGACGTACGGCCCACCTTCTTGGGGGAAGGCCGCGCCAGTCTCGGCGAAGATCAAGGCGTACGGGACGAGGAAGCCCAACGCGATGATGGCGATCCAGGTAGCGGCCTCGCCGCCACCGGACGCGATCTGTCCGAGGGTATCGAAGGAGAGCACGGCGGCGACGCCCATCGCCATGATGTCGAAGCGGCGCAGGCTGCGCCGCAGATGTGGGACGGGGGTGGACACGGCAGGGCCTCCGGGTGCTGGGCTTCACGGGACCCGCTCAGTCTCGGGCCGGGTAGGTTGCAATACTAAGTGGATCGTGGTGATGGCCTCCTTTCCACCGGCCTGATGCCGGTGGATGGCTCTTCCAGAAACGAAGAAGTGCCTTGCAACCTGCGATGATGGGGTTTCTCCAGGACCACATCAGGCACGATCGGCAAGGCACTTCCGAGATGCAATCTCCCCATGCCGCGGCGGCGGTCTCATCCGCGTTCGATGATCCAAACCTGATCGCGTACGGCGGGCTGGAGCCGGTGGTGCGGCTGGCCGAGCGGTGCGGTCTGCCCGCGCTGGTCGGGGAGCACGTCCGGCTGCCCGCCTCGGAGGACGGCACCGGCGCCTTCCCTGCGGCGAAACTGATGTCAGGCCAATGCCGCGTGGCTCGCCCTGGCGGCCCTGGCACACAACCTGACCCGCGCCGCCGGCGCCCTGGCCTCCGCGTTCCATGCCAGGGCGACCACCGCCACCATCCGTGACCGCCTGATCAACGTGCCCGCCCGCCTGTCCCGCTCCGCCCGCCGCCTCACCCTGCACCTGTCCGAACGCCGGCCCTGGAGCGAGGACTTCACCCAGCTGTTCAGCACGGTGCATGCACCGCCGGCCCACTGACGCTCCCTGACCGACCTGCCCGAAAGGGCCCGAGACCTGTGGACAAAGTGGAAGAGCTGGGCAGACCATCGGCCACCCCATGCCGAATCCGCGACTCAGCCCCAACACGGCCTGCACGACCCCGAAACGATCAACCGGGAATCAAGCCGGTGGATCCGGGGTGAGTCAGCGCACCAGGAAAGGGGGGCTCTCACAGTACCTGTATCACCAGGGTCTCCCAGACGTCCAAAACGCCTGTCAAACTGGTTGAGTCGAAAGCGCCGACAACACTCCATGGACACGCACTGCAGCTTTACCCCATCAGTTCAATTCAGCTGCCCCGAATGCGCGACCGTGTCGGCGCATTCTTCCACGACAAAAGGGACGGAGACCAATGGCGGACAACCAATTCACCACTCACACAGAACTTTTCGATCTGAGTGGGAAGTGCGCACTTGTCACTGGCGGCACCAGGGGCATTGGGATGATGATAGCGCGCGGCCTTCTGCAGGCGGGCGCCCGCGTCGTCATCAGCTCACGCAAGGCAGACGCGTGCGCGGAGGCACAGCATCTACTGTCCGAATTCGGCGACGTTCAAGCAATCCCCGCCGACCTGTCCAGGCGCGACGAGTGTCAGCGCCTCGCTGATCTTGTCAAGGCCGACTCGGAACGCCTGGACATCCTTGTCAACAACGCGGGAGCACTGTGGCTCGCACCACTGGAGACGTTCCCGGACGAAGCCTGGGACGCAGTGATCGACCTCAACCTCAAGTCGCCGTTCTGGCTGGTGCAGGCGCTGCTTCCCGCACTTCGCAGGGCGGGCACCGCCGATGACCCCGCGCGGATCATTAACATCGGCAGTATCGCCGCCATCCACGTCGCCGAGGCGCCCAACTACTCGTACGCCAGCAGCAAAGCGGCACTCCATCAACTCACCAGAGTGCTTGCCAGGGAACTGGGCCCACAGCACGTCACGGTGAACGCGGTAGCACCGGGAGTGTTCCCGTCGCAGATGGTGGCGTCCACGCTCGATGCCATCGGCGACAAGATCGCGGCGAAGGCCCCTCTGCGCCGCCTCGGCCGCGACGACGACATGGCAGGTATCGCCGTGTTCCTCGCCAGCCGGGCCGGCTCCTACCTCACGGGCACCATCATCCCGGTAGACGGCGGCACCGCGACGACCGCATCGGGTACCCCTTAGACTGCGGGACGGGCTTACGGTGAGGGGATGGCCACGATGGATCTACGCACCGAGATCCGGGAGTTTCTCAGTTCGCGTCGCGCCCGCATCGCACCGGAGCAGGCGGGCCTGCCCGCTTACGGCGGCAACCGTCGGGTCAAAGGTCTGCGCCGCGAGGAGGTAGCGCTACTGGCGGGGGTATCGGTCGACTACTACGTGCGCATGGAGCGCGGCAGCCTCGCCGGTGCCTCCGATGGCGTACTCGACGCGTTGGCCTCTGCCTTGCAACTCGACGAGGCCGAGCGCGACCACCTGTTCCACCTCGCGCGCCAATCCAGGGCGCCCAGCGGCCCACGCCGGCGTAGGCCTGCCGTGACGGTGCGCTCGACGCTGCAGCAGGTGCTCGACGCGATTTCCGATGCGCCGGCCTGGATCGGTAACGGCCGTTATGACGTGCTCGCCATGAATCAACTCGCTCGCGCGCTGTATTCACCGGTACTGGCCGACCCGCGACGGCCCGCGAACACAGCGCGGTTCGTCTATCTCAACCCTGAGGCGGCCAGAGATTTCTTTGTCGATTACGACCAAGTTGCGGGTGCCGCGGCCGCGAAGCTACGCATGGAAGCCGGCCGCAATCCGCACGACGAGGAGCTGATCTCCCTAGTCGGCGAACTGTCAACGTGCAGTGAGCTATTTCGGCAGCGGTGGGCATCTCAGGACGTGCGGCTGCACCGGTCCGGCCGCAAGCGGGTGCACCATCCGATCGTGGGCCAGCTCGACTTGGACGTCGAGTCCCTGGAACTGCCCGCCGAACCCGGCCTGCACCTCAACGTCTACACCGCACCCGCGGGCACACCGACCGCTGACAATGTAGCGCTCCTGGCGTCGTGGGCGGCCACCCAACAGACGCTGGCAACCGAGTTCGAAGCACACAACGGATAGTCCAACCCCTTCAGCCGTACTACTGAGGTTTTCGTTAGTTCTGTGGGTGTAGGGCACTGTGCGGTGTGAGTATCTTGGCTGCTTTCCGAGTTTCAGTCCGTTGTTTCCGAAGTCTGCGTTCCGCCGCTGACGCGACCGCAGTTGGCCGAGGCTCGACGTATGCGGGCGGTGGAGTTGTTCGAGCAGGGGCGTCCCCATGCGCAGATCGCGGGAATGCTGGGGGTCCGTCCCGAGAGCGTGCGGCGGTGGAAGCGCCAGTGGGAACAGGGCGGGGCCGCGGCGCTGCGGCGGTCTCCGGCCACGGGGCGGCCGCCCAAGCTTGATGACGCCCAGGTCGAGCAGGTGCGGGCCGCGTTGGAGCAGGGTGCCCAGGCGCACGGGTTCGAGGCCGATTTATGGACCTTGGAGCGGGTCGGGCTGGTGGTTTGAGCGGGTGAGTGGGGTGAAGCTGGCACGGGAAGTCCAGCGGGTCCCTGCTCCGCCTCCGCCAGGATTCCAGGAACCCGTCACCTTCTGTCAGTCTGCGGGTTCAACCTTGCGGCGGAGGATCTTGCCAGTGGATCCCTTCGGGAGGGTGTCGACAAGCCAGACCGAACGGGGGTACTTGTACGCCGCGAGACGGTCCCGGACGAAGTTCTTGAGCTCCTCCGGGTCCGCCTCGGCGCCCGGTTTGAGGGCCACCGCGGCGCCGATCTCCTCACCGAGATCGGGATGCTTGATCCCGATCACCGCGGCCTCGGCCACGGCGGGGTGCTGGTAGAGGGTTTCCTCGACCTCGCGGGGGTAGACGTTGTAGCCGCCGCGGATGATCAGATCCTTCTTGCGGTCGACGATGGTGTGGTAGCCGTCCGCGTCCTTGGTGGCGATGTCGCCGCTGCGGAACCAACCGTCCGGTATCGCTTCGGCGGTGGCCTCGGGGCGGTTCCAGTAGCCCTTCATGACGTTTTCGCCGCGGATGGCGATCTCCCCGGGCTCGCCGACCGGGACGTCCTCGCCGTCGTCGTTGACCAGGCGCATCTCGCAACCGCGTACCGGGAAGCCGATGGTGCCTGCCTTGCGCTCATGGCCGGGCTGGTTGAACGACGCGACCGGCGAGGTCTCCGACAGGCCGTAGCCCTCGAAGACCTCGCAGCCGAACCGGGACTCGAAGCTACGCAAGATCTCCACGGGCATCGCGGAGCCCCCGGTGACGCAGGTGCGCAGCGAGGACATATCGGCAGTCGCCGCATCGGGGCAGTTCAGCATCGCCGCGTACATGGTGGGCACACCCTCGAACACGGTCACCTGGTCACGGGACACCACCTCCAGCGCCTTGGCCGGATCGAACCGCGGAATCAGCGTCAGCGTGACTCCCGAGTGGACCGCGGCATTGAGCCCACAGGTGAGACCGAAGACGTGGAACAGGGGCAAGCAGCCCATGATCACGTCGTCCGGGCCGAGTTCGATCAGTGTCTCGGCCATGGTCGCCGCATTGGAGGAAAGGTTGTGGTGGGTGAGCTCCGCGCCCTTGGGCTGCCCGGTGGTGCCGGAGGTGTAGAGGATGACGGCGGTGTCGTTGTCCGCGCGCTCGACCGGCTCCTCGATCGGGGTGCCGCTCAGCTCGGTGGGGCCGGTCGCCGGGACGACGATCCCGGTGATCCCCACGGCCTTGGCCGCCTCGGGCACGACGTCCCCAGAGCCGTCCCAGCCGTAGACGACCTTCATGCCCGAGTCGCCCAGGTAGTACTCGACTTCGCGTGTCTTGAGCAGCGGGTTCATCGGGACCACGACCGCGCCGGCGAACAGCGCACCGTAGAACACGATCGGGAAGGCGGGCACGTTCGGCAGCACCAGGCCGACCCGGTCGCCCGGCTCCACACCGCGTTCGCGCAAGTCACCGGCCACGGCTGCGGCGGAAGCGTGCAGCGCGGCGTAATCCAGGACGTGGCCGTCCAGTTTGATCGCCGGGTGCCGGGGCTGCGAGCGGGCGGACGCGACCAGGTTGATGGCCAGGTTCACGGTCAGCCCTTTCCGGACGGGTCGGCGAGATAGCCGGCGGCGACGAGGCGGGGAAGCAGTCCGCCGGCGTCGAGGATCTCCAGCATCATCGGCGGGACCGGGCTGAAGGCGAGCTCGGTGTCTGCATTTCGGAGCAGGCCGGCTTCCAGGTCGAGGGTGATGACGTCTCCCTCGGTGACCAGGTTGCTGACGCCGGGTACGGTGACGGCGGGAAGGCCGTGGTTGATCGCGTTGCGGTGGAAGAGGGAGTTGAAGTCCTCGGCGACGAGTGCGGTGATGCCGAGATGGCGCAACAACGCCGCCACCTGACGGCTCGAGCCGATGCCGAAGTTGCGGCCTGCCACCAGGATGTCGCCGGGGCGGACCTGCGCGGACCAGCCGGGGCGCAGGTCGTAGAGCACATGTGTCGCCGCCTCGGGGACGGGCAGGCGCATCGCGAAACCGGGGTACAGGGCGTCGGTGTCGACGCTGTCCCCGATCACCCAGGTCCGGCCGGTGATCGTGTGGCTCATCCCAGGGCCTTCCTCGGGTCGGTGATGCGTCCGATCACGGCGGAGCTGGCCACGGTCGCGGTGGAGGCCATGTAGATCTCGGCGTCCGGACTGCCCATTCGGCCGCGGAAGTTGCGGGTGCTGGAGGTCAGACAGACCTCGCCCGCGCCGAGGACCCCCATGTGGTAGCCGAAGCAGGCGCCGCACGTGGAGTTCGTGACCACGGCCCCGGCATCTGCGAGGGCCTGGACGTACCCGAGGCGGACGGCGTCCCGGTAGACCTGCTGCGAGGCGGGTGTGACGATCAGCCGGACGTCCCGCGCGACCTGACGGCCGCCGAGGATCTCGGCGGCGATGCGCAGGTCCTCGAGCTGGCCGTTGGCACAGGAGCCGATGAAGCACTGCTGCACCGCACGATCCTCGATCTCGGGGATGGGAAGCGCGTTCTCGCTGACCTTGCCCGGGCGGGCGACGTACGGCACGAGGGCGCCGAGGTCGATCGTGCGGGTGGCGACGTACGCGGCGTCCGGGTCCGGGGCGGCGGGGGTGAACGAGTCCGGGGCCCCGTGCTCGGCCAGGTAGGCGGCGCAGTGCTCGTCGAACTCGAAGACGCTGAAGTCGGCGGAAACCTCCGCACCTTGGGTGGCGATGGTCCGACGGTCGTTCATCGGCAGCGAGGCGAGCCCCGGCCCACCGAACTCCAACGTGTGGTTCGTCGCGTCTCCCCAGGTCCCGGCGAGGTGAAGGAAGACGTCCTTGCCGGTGACCCCGGGAGCGGGCGCGCCGGTGAGCTCATAGCGGATCGTCGGCGCCACGCTGTACCAGGTCTCCCCGGTGCACAGGATCGAGATGATCTCGACGGGTCCCAGCCCGCGTGCGGCGTTGTTGTAGGCGCCGCCGGCGCAGGTGTGGGAGTCCGTGCAGGTCAGCACCTGCCCGGGGAGGGCGAGAGCGTTCTCGGCGATCACCTGGTGGCAGATGCCGTGCCGGCCGACGTCGAAGAACCTCTCGATCCCGAACCGCGCGGCGAACTCACGGGCGAGTACCGCCGCGTTCGCGTCCACAACGCTGGGAGCCGGGACTGCGTGGTCCAGGATGACGGCCGTCCGCTCCGCATCGGCGATGCTCAGCGGATCGGGCCACTGGGTGAACATGAGGTCGATCAAGATGTTCATGTCGACCTTGGCGACCACGGTGTCGCCGGCTTGTACCGCGGGTCTGCCCGAGGCGCGGGCCAGAATCTTCTCGACCATGGTCATGCCCATACGGTCTCCTTCGGTGGTCGCAGCGGATCAGCGGTAGCGTTCGCCGAGCGCGGCCCAGTCGTCGAACCCGACCGCACGGAATATGCCGAGCGGGCCCTCCCCGAGGTGGGGATCCTCGCCACCCAGCTCGACCAGCGCGGCGGCCATCGCGGCCGTGACGGGCTGGAGCAGCGCCCCCGGGTAGATCGCCATACGGAAGCCGAGCTTCTCCAGGTCCGCATCGGGGACGGCGGGTGTCCGCCCCGCGGGGACGACGTTGAACACCAGCGGGGCCTGGACCTCGGCGGCGATGCGTTCGATCTCCTCCACCGATTGGGGAGCCTCGACGAAGATCATGTCGGCGCCCTCGGCCGCGTAACGGTGGGCACGGGTGATGGCCTCGTCCAGTCCCTCCGGTCCGCGCGCGTCGGTGCGGGCGATGACGACGGTGTCGTTCTCCCTGGCTTCGAGGGCGGCGGCGAGCTTGCGGACGAAGTCGTCCGCGCTGATGACGGACTTGTCGGTGAAATGCCCGCAGCGCTTCGGGAAGTCCTGGTCCTCGAGCTGGATCGCCGCGACACCGGCGCGCTCGTAGGCCCGCACCGTCCGCACGACGTGCATCGGGTTGCCGTAGCCGGTGTCGGCGTCCGCGATCACTGGGAGCCGGCTCGCCTCGACCACGACTTCCGCACGGTCGGCCATCTCCGTCGCGGTGGCCAGACCGATGTCGGGCAGTCCGTAGCCGGCGGCCACTGCCCCGGCGCCGGTCAGATAGGCGACCGGGAAGCCCGCCCGCCGTACGAGATGGGCACCGATCCCGTCATAGACACCGGGCGCGCGGACCATGCCCGGCTCGGACAAGAGCCTGCGCAGTTCGGCAGGTGCAGTCGTCATGGAGGTCACCTCTCTGGTTGGTAGTCACGACGCCCTGGCGATGGGGACGTGCGTGAGCTCGTACGCGCGGATGGCCGCCTCGTGCCGGAGGGTCACGTCGATGCCGTCGTGCCCGTCCAGGAACCGCTGCCGGGTGTCGGCGTCCATCCGGATCGGGGCTTCGATCCCGGCCGCGCGGACGGTCAGCGACACGAGGTCCACGGTGACGGGCAACGCCGGGTCGGCCTCGACGGTGTCCATCAGGCCGCTTACCTCGTCGTCCGCCAGCACGGCGGGAACGAGTCCGGACCGGACAGCGTTGTCGGCGAAGATGTCACCGAAGCGAGTGGCGATGACGACGGCGAAACCGTGGTCCTGCAGTGCCCAGACGGCATGCTCGCGCGAGGAGCCGGAACCGAAGTCCGCACCCGCGAGGAGAATCGTCGCTCCGGCATGGGCCGGATCGGCCAGCGGGAAACCCGGCTCTGCCCGCCACGCGGCGAAGAGGTGCTCGGCGAAGCCCGTCCGAGTCGTCCGCAGGCAGTGTCGGGCGGCGATGATCTGGTCGGTGTCGATGTTCGGACGACGGATCGCCACCGCACGACCGGTGATCGAGGTAATCGGTTTCATCGGGTTCCCAGGTTCGACGGCGCGGTGAGGCGGCCGGTCACCGCCGTTGCGGCCGCGGTGGTGGGTGAGACCAGGTGCGTACGGCCGCCCCGGCCCTGGCGGCCCTCGAAGTTGCGGTTGGAGGTCGACGCGCAGCGCTCCCCCGCCGCCAGGGAGTCGTCGTTCATCGCGACACACAAGGAGCAGCCGGCCGTGCGCCACTCTGCCCCGGCCTTGCGGAACACCTCGTCGAGACCCTCGGACTCGGCGGCGCGCATGACGGCGGCCGAACCGGGCACGACGAGCATGCGCACCCCGGGCGCGATCTCGCGGCCCTCGAGGACCTGCGCGGCGGCCCGGAGGTCCTCGATGCGGCCGTTGGTGCAGGACCCGAGGAACACCACGTCGATCGGGATCTCCCGCATCGGTGTTCCGGGAGAGAGATCCATGTAGGTCAGAGCCCGCTCGGCGGCGCGGCGTGCGTCTGGATCGGGCGTATCGGCCGGGTCCGGGACCGCCGCGCTCAGCTCGACGACCTGGCTCGGGTTCGTGCCCCAGCTGACGAACGGCGACAAGGTCGTCACATCGATGTCGATGCTGCGGTCGAACTCGGCGTCGTCGTCGCTGCGCAGCGACTTCCACGATGCGACGGCATCGTCCCAGGCGCGCCCCGTCGGTGCGTACGGCCGGCCGCGGAGGTAGTCGACGGTCACGTCGTCGGGAGCGATCATGCCGGCCTTCGCACCCGCCTCGATCGACATGTTGCACAGCGTCAGCCGCGACTCCATGGACATCGCCTCGACGGCGGGTCCGCGGTACTCGATCACATGGCCTTGCGCGCCCCCGGTGCCGATCCGGCCGATGACGGCCAGTGCCACGTCCTTCGCCGAGACGCCGGCCGGCAGCGCGCCGTGCAGCGTCACGGCCATGGCACGAGGCTTGGCGAACGCGACAGTCTGCGTCGCCAGCACGTGCTCGACCTGGCTGGTGCCGATGCCGAACGCGAGCGCACCGAACGCGCCGTGCGTACTCGTGTGGCTGTCGCCGCACAGGATGATGCGGCCGGGCTGGGTGATGCCGAGCTCGGGTCCGATCACGTGCACGATGCCCTGGCCGTCCGTGCCCGATCGGTGCAGCGGGATTCCGAACTCCGCGCAATTGCGCCGCAGTGCCTCCACCATCGTCACTGCCACACCGGTCTGCCCCAGCAGGCCGCGGGTGGGAACGACGTGGTCCTCGGTGGCGAGTGTGAGGTCGGGCCGGCGGACCGTGCGTCCGGCCAGGCGCAGGCCCTCGAACGCCTGCGGGCTGGAGCCTTCGTGGAGCAGGTGGAAGTCGACGTAGAGCAGATCGCTGCTTCCCGCGGCGCCGCAGTGCACCACGTGGGCGTCCCAGATCTTGTCCAGCAGGGTGGTCATCGTTACGCCGTCGCCTCGCTCGTGGTGCCCGGCGCCCGCCCGGCCGGGGCACCGTCATAGCCGAGGCGGCGCGACAGGCTCCGCGCGGCGTCGGCGACGAGCGGACCGAATTCCTCGGCGGCCGCTCGGTCGAGGCGGGACGAGGGGCCGCCGACCGCGATGGCCGCCACGATGGTGCCGCTCGCGTCGAACACGGGCGCGGCCAGTGAGTTGAGGCCTGCCTCGCGTTCCTCCTCGGTCAGCAGCCAACCATGCCCCCGCACGAACTCGAGCTGCCGATCCAGCGCGATCCGCGACTCGCCCGGCGCCTCGTCGGCGGTCTCGACGAGAACCGCGTTGAGCACCCGCTCGTCATGGGCCATGAACACCTTGCCGGCCGCTCCCAGGTGCATCGGCATGAGCTGGCCGACGTCACTGCGGTAGATGATCGACCGCGAGCTGAGCTTGACGATCACCGCCACCCTCGTCGTGCCGCGCCGAATGTAGAGCCCGGCCGTCTCGCCGGTCACGTCCCGCAGGTGCGCGGCCACTGGTTCGGCGGCCACCAACAGGTCCGAGCCGGCCGACGCGGCCGACGCCCAGCCGAGCACGCGGAGTCCGACGCAGTACTCGTCTCCCGTCCGCTGAAGGAGTTCACTGGCGACAAGGGTGCGGACCAGGCGGGCGACCGTCGAGTTGGGCATGCCCGTCAGCCGCCGGATGTCGCTCAGCGACAGCCGGGTCTGCCCCGGGGAAAAGCAATCAAGGACGCGGACCGCCTTCTCCATGACGAGGATCGAGGGCTGGCCTTCAGACATCGTTCCGGTCTCCGTTTTCATCGATTGGTAGCGTTCTCACGCAATGCGCACCCGAGGATATGGCGGTCATGAGCGGCTTCCACGGGGTGCCGAGCGGGAGCCGAAGCGGTCATTGACGCGCCTCTCGATCCACGTGAGCAGCAGGAAGGGCACGAGCGCCAATACGACGATCAGGACGATCTCCTCGGCGATGTATTCCATGCGGGCAAGGGCGACGTTGCGCAGGAGCTGCTGGCCGAGCCCCGAGGAGCCGGCGAACATCTCAGCGATGATCAGGCCGAGGAAGGTGAACCCGAAGGTCAGCCGTAGCCCGGCCGCGACCGCGGGCATGACGGCGGGCCAGCCGACCATCGGGAGGACCCGGAGTTCCTGGGCCCGGGCGCGGCGCTCCTTCCGGGGCACCTTCGCCACCTCCAGTGGGAAGGCGACGTTGTCCAGGACGGTCCGCCACGGCAGGCACGCAGAGTCCTGGAACACGATCGCGGTACGCTCCCGCGGCCCGGCCAGCGTCTCCCCGCCGACCTCGACCGTGCCCGCGTCCGGGGCCTGAAGACCCCCGATGATCTCCAGGAGCGTCGACTTTCCGCAGCCGCTCGGGCCCACGACCGACACGAACTCACCTGCTCTTATACGCAGATCGACGGGTCCGAGCGCCTGTACCGGCCCGAAGGCCCGCACGACGCCCGACGCCTCGACGTGCGCGGCTCCGGCGGCTGCGGCGCTCGCAGCGGGGCGGGACGTCGTGTCCGCATCTGTGTTCATGATCGGTTCTCCGTGTCCGTCGCGGCTGGAGGGGCGAGACCTGGTTCCGGTGCGGCTGTCACGCGCCGCACTTGGTCGGCAGTTCGGCAGTGGCACCGCTGGGCAGGTACGAGGTGTCGATGAAGTCGCAGTACTTCACGTCGCCCTTGAACCCGCTGACGACCGCGGCCTCCGTGGCGCGCTTCAGCGCAGCGGAGTTGAAGCCCACGTTCCGGACGTTCGACTTGACCGCACCCTTGACCACCGACACCGCTGCCGGGACGGGAAGGTCGACGTGCTTGGCGTAGATGCGCGCGGCGGCATCCGGGTTCTGGGTGATCCACTGTGCTGCCTCCTGCCGGCCGGCGAGGACGCCCCGTACCACGTCGGGGTGCTCTTTTGGCGTAGGCCGGGCTGGTGGTGATGACGCTCTGCTGGAAGTCAGTGATGTACTTGCTCGTCTCCACGACCAACGTGAACTTGCCCTTGCTGCGGCTCGCCAGGGACGGCGGCAGCCAGGCGACGTCGACGCTGCCCGCCTCCAGTAGGGCCTCACCCTCGCCGACTCCGCCGGCGGCGATGCGCTTGGCCTTGGTGGGGAGTCCCGCCGTTTTGGGGAGCAGGAACGACCGCGCGTAGATCGAGGACCCGGGGTTGGTGTACGCCCACTTCTTGATGTCACGAAGGTCGTTGACCCGGTTGTTGTCGGCGCGAGCGTAGAAGTCGCCGCCGTAAGGGCCCTGAGCGCCGCCTCCGACCGCGAGCACCGGGATGCCCTCCTTCGACGCGTCAAGGACGGACTTGTAGCCGATCTCACCGATGGGGATGCCGCCCGACAGTTGTGTCCGCAGCGTTGCGCTGCCGCCGCTGCCTGCGACGACCAGCAGTGCCGGGATCACGAGGGCGGCTCGAGCCGCAAGGCTTCGACGCATGACATCCTCCGATGACTACATCGTGGCAATCCTTGCCGCGATGTAGCATGAAGATAGATGCTACTTTCACCCAAGTCAACAACCTGGACAGAGCGATGTAATGAAGCGGCGGCTGGCAACGGACCAGCGTCCGTTCCGGGATACGGCAACGCATACCACCCAACGAGCAAGGAGGCTCGGATGGGCAGGCACGACATCAACGCCGACGCGAAGCGCGTCTTCGACACGATCACAGCCGGTGGCGCGGTCATTCTCCCCGGCGACATCGGCTACGGGGCGGGCGCGAGCTCGCCGGAAGCACTACAGCGGTTGTTCGTCGCCAAGCAGCGCGCCCCGCATAAGCGCCACGCGATGGTCGGCAACTACGAGCTGCACCGTGAGGTGCACGAGCTGGGCAGCCGCGAGCAGGAGATCGTCGACGCGATCACGATCGACGCGGACCTTGCGCTTGCCGAGAATGTCATCCGCCCTGGTCGGACGCCTGCACCCGGGCTGGCGGTGGTCGGCCTCGTCGCTCTAGTCGGCGCTCTCGCGCAGCCGACATTCCATCGCGAACGCCCGACCGCTACACCCGCTGCCCTCACCAATCGACGATCCGGACAAGTTAAGCAACCTCGACATACGACGCCACGACCGCCTTGGCGGCATCCTCCACGAATACAAACATGCCGCGTGACCTGCACGGATGAAGTATTCGGCAAGCACAGCGTCGAACGCGTCGTCACCAAGGACCTCCTCGGCCAACGCCCACACCGGCGTCACCGCCACCGTCTACGCCCACGTCAGGCTCCGCCTCCAGCGAGATGCCATCGGCCTCCTCGGCCGCGCCCCCAATACCAGCACGCCGCCTGAACTGCGCGGATGATTTATCGGCACCCGCAGTCTTATGGGTGCCGTAGTTGTCGCAGATGAGGTGGATCTGGAGGTGTGCGGGCACCTCTTTGTCGATCTTGATCAGGAACTTCTTGAACTCCGCTGCCCGGTGCCGACGGTGCAGGGAGCTGATGACCTCGCCGGTGGCGACGTCGAAGGCGGCGAACAGCGTGGTCAGGCCGTTGCGGACGTAGTCGTGAGTGCGCCGCTCGGGCATGCCGGGCATGATCAGCAGCACCGGCTGGGACCGTTCCAGGGCCTGGATCTGGGACTTCTCATCCACCGAGAGGACCACCGCGCCGTCGGGCGGGTTGAAGTACAGGCCAACGACGTCGTAGACCTTCTCCACGAACAACGGGTCGGTGGACAGCTTGAAGGTGTTCGTGAGGTGCGGCTTGAGCTGGAACTTCCGCCAGATCCGGCCGACGGTGGATTTCGACAGGCCGCTGTGCTCGGCCATCGACTTCCGCGACCAGTGCGTGGCGTTCTTCGGGATCTCCTCCAGCGTGGTGACCACGACCGCCTCCACCCGATCAACACCGATGGCGGGCGGTCGTCCCGGCCGGGGCTCGTCGGCCAGGCCGTCCAGCCGCTCGGCCAGGAACCGGCGCCGCCACTTGCGGACCGTGTCGGCGGCCACCCGCAACTCGCGGGCGACCACCACGATCGGCGGCACCTCCGGGCCCGCACACGCCAGTACGATCCGAGCCCGCAGGGCCAGCGCCTGAGCCGACGTCGCCCGACGCGACCACCGTTGCAACACCGCCCTCTCCTCATCGGAGAGCAGTAACGGTTCCAGCTTCGGGCCCCGACGAGGGACCGAAGCACCAGCAGCAGAAGGAGTCACGCAACAACTAACGATCAAATACTGGCGCAGGACACTAGGACATTGGTCTCGGGTGATCCTTACGCCAGGAGTCATCGGGGGGGGCGTCGCCTCCTCAGAGCCAGCTGTCCGCCAGTGCGTTGGCCGCGCTGCGCGTCTCATACGGGGCCCGATTGGATCGTCAGAAAACTACAACCTCATCCACCGAGAAGCAGAGCGCAAGATGCTCCCGCTCTGCGCCGACCAGGGCATCGGCGTGATCCCGTGGAGCCCGCTGGCGCGGGGCAGGCTGACGCGGGCCCGGGACACCGCCACGGCGCGTGCCGAGACCGACGAGGGCGGCAAGATCCTCTACCGCGACGGGGACCAGGCAGTGGCCGAGCGCGTCCACGAGATCGCGGGCCAGCGGGGTCTGTCCCCGGCTCAGATCGCCCTGGCCTGGGTCATGCGCAACCCGGCGGTGACCTCGCCCATCGTCGGGGTCACCAAGCCGGCCCAGCTGGCCGACGCGGTCGCCGCGGCGGACGTCGAACTCGACGAAGACGCGGTCGCCTACTTGGAGGAGCCCTACCAGCCGCACGAGGCCGCCTACCTGGAGGAGTCCTTCTACAAGTCGCGCCCTGTGGCGGGCTCCCGGTAGTTCCGGGCTACCGCCGGGCCTTCGACGAGTCCTTGGCCCCGGCCTTCACAGCCCTGTCCGCATCGGAGTGGATTCGACCGGCTTGCAGGCAGGTTAGAGACTCAGGTCGATCTCGTCCCAGCTGGCGCGGCGCTCACCGTCGGGGTCTTCGGCGACGGTGGTCTTGGTGTCGAACACCATCGTGGGGCGAGTGTCCGGGTTGTGAGTCGGCCAGACCGGGATGACACCGGTGGCGGAGGGGTCGCCAGTGGTCGCGAAGGAGATCCAAGAGCCGTGCATGGCGGTGAGCAGGTCCTGGGGCATCTCGTCGCCGATCAGCGTCTTGGTGATCGGCAGGGAGAAGTCGTCGAACACGAACGGGCCTTCGATGCCGTGGGACGCTCCTACGCGTCCGTTGAAGGCCGGGCTGCGCCATGCGAACTGGTAGAATCGGGTCGTTCCGCCTGCTCGGTGGTGGGCGTCGGCGATCCGCAGTGAGGGGACGCGGAAGGCGCGGTCGGTATCCATCGAGACCTGCGGTGTGATCGCAGAACCCGGTTCCTGGCTCTGTTCGTAGACGTCAAGGATGGCCTGCTGTACTGCCGGGTCGGCGTCCCAGCCCCCGGGGGACATGCCTGTTTCAGCAGCGCCCATTTCCTCCATCAGCGCGTACAGGGTGCACTCGTCGCGGTTGGTTCCGATCACCAGGTTGACGTCCGTCCCGACGCCGTCGGTGATGGCCTGGTACGGGGGCTGTGGGAGCAGGTCGCCGCCGGTGAGCGGGACGAACGGGATCATGCGTCCGCACTCGGGGTGTTCACCGCGCTGCTTCTCGATCATGAACTCGGTCTGCGCCTGCAGGATGCGCGCCGCGTCGACGGTGTGCAGGTCACGGGCGGGCACACCGAGTTTGTCAAGCATGGCCTCGGCGATCGCTTCGGCGTAGTGGGCGGGGAAGCCGAACAGCGGTGCCGCTGCGGCGCTCTGGCAGACGGCCTGCTGGAACAGTCCCTGTGCGGAAGGGCAGCCGAGGAGTTCGCCGACGAATGTGCCGCCCGCCGAGGAGCCGAAGATGGTGATGTTGTCCGGGGCGCCGCCGAAGGCCGCGATGTTCTCGCGGGTCCATCGCAGGGCGGCGATCTGGTCGGCCACTCCGTAGGCCCCCGATCCCGCGGCGTAGGCGTCGTCCAGGTGCCCGGCGTGGAGGAATCCAAAAGCGCCGAGCCGATAGTTGCAGCTGACGAGCACCACTCCGTCCCGGGCGAAGGTGTTCCCGTCCGAGCCGGAGCCGGCGTTCGAGCCCATGAGGAAGCCGCCGCCGTGGATCGAGAACATCACCGGCAGGCCGGTCGCACCCTCTGGCGCCCACACGTTGACCGACAGGAAGTCCTCGCCTGTGCTCAGGCCCCCGAAAATGGGTGAGGACGGCTGGGGGCAGCCCGGCCCGTAGGCGGTGCACTCACGTACGCCCTCCCAGGGAGCGCGCGGCACGGGCGGCTTGAACGCGTTGACGCCGAACGGTGGCTCCGCATAGGGGATGCCCTTGAACGCGGCGATCCCGTCACGCAGCTCGCCTCTGACCGTCCCTGCTGTCGTCTCGGCGTCGATCGTGTCCATGCTGTTCGCTCCACTCGGTAGGGGGTGTCTCGCCGTGCGCGTCGATGCGTCGACAGGTACGGATGGTGAGCGGTCGTGCCGCTGCTGTGCTCAGGTGTCGGCGTCGGTCTCGGCCGCACTCGCCTGCTGAGGCTCGACCTGGGCGAGCCGGTTGCGCAGCGCAGTGGTGACTCCCTGGTAGGAGTCGCTGCCCAGGACGAGCCTCATCGGGGCCGGCTTCTGCGCGGCGCTGTTGATGACCTTCGCCGCGACCTTCACCGGGTCGCCGGGGACCGGAATCCGGGTGTGCCGGAAGGCGCGCACCATCGCGGCCGGTGTCCCGTCGTAAGCGGCCAAGGGCTCACTCAGCTGGAGGCTGCTGCCGCTGAAGGCGGTCCGCGCTCCTCCGGGCTCTACGAGGGTCACCTCGATGCCGAACGGTGCCACCTCCTGGGCGAGTGCTTCCGTGAAGCCCTCCATGCCCCATTTGCTCGCGTGGTAGAGGGAGGCACCGGCGTGTGCGGCGAGCCCGGCGACCGAGGAAATCTGGATCACCCGGCCGCCGCCCTGGGCACGCAGGTGCGGCAGCGCGGCCCGCGCCGTCTGGATCGAGCCGAGAAGGTTGGTGGTGATCTGATGGACCACCTGCTCGTCGGTGAACTCTTCGGCGGCACCGAACAGGCCGTAACCCGCGTTGATCACGACGACGTCGATACGGCCGAGGTCCCCGAAGGCGGCGTCCACGACCGCGCGGACCCGCAGCAGGTCAGTGACGTCGAGGTGGCCGACCCAGAAACGGTCGCCGTACGTGACGCGCAGATCATCGACCGAGCCCTCCCGCCGGACCGTCCCGGCGACCCGGTCGCCGCGAGAAAGGAGCTGCTCGGCCAGCTCACGCCCGAACCCGCTGTTGACACCAGTGATGAACCACGTCTGCATCGTCATACCAAGGACCTTCACCGGCGCCAAGGAGCCCCTGCCAGTTCCCCCGTGTTCCTGGTAGTGACAGGGACACCCAGAAACGATTGCGACCGCATAGCCTGCCATCGTGGACAACGCCCTCGGAGATTTCCTGCGTGCACGACGCGAACAGGTCACCCCCACCGATGCGGGCCTGTCACCCGGACACGGGCTGCGCCGGGTGACCGGGTTGCGCCGCGAGGAGGTCGCCATGCTGGCCGGCATCAGTGCCGAGTACTACCTGCGCCTGGAGCAAGGCCGCGACCGCAACCCCTCGGCCCAGGTACTCGAGGCGCTCGCCCAGGTCCTCCAGCTGGACACGGAGGGCACGGCTTACCTGCTGTCACTCACCGCCCCGAAACCGCGCCGCGGCCTTGACCATCCCGACGAGCGCCTGCCCTCGGGACTCGACATGCTCCTGCGGACACTCAACGTGCCCGCGTTCGTCTTCAACCAGTACAGCGATGTCCTGGCCGCCAACCGACTGGCCCAGGCACTGTCACCGGAGCTCACGCCCGGAACGAACCGGCTGCGTGCCCTCTTCACCGACGAAGCACTCCAGGAATACCACGCCGACTGGGAGCACTACACGGCCGTCGCCGTGGCCCACCTGCGCGCCACGGTCGGTACACAGACCGACGACGAGCGCCTCCAATCTCTGATCGGGGAGATGTCCCTGAAGAGCGACCGGTTCCGTCAGCTGTGGGCGCGCCACGATGTGCGTTCCGCGGCCGAGGCCACGTTCCGGATACAGCATCCGCAGGTCGGTTCCCTGGAACTCCTGGTCGAGAAGTTCCAGGTGGTGGGGGCCAGCAGGCTGGAGATGATGCTCCTGCACACAGAGCCCGGCACCCGCTCGGCCGATGCTCTGGCCCTGCTCGCCTCCCTCGACGCGTCTTCTTGACATCGCACCGGCTGGCGCCCGGGGCCGAGACGTGGCGGCGTGTGTGGGGAGGCCGGGATTGGCGCCGGTGGAGTTGTGGGTAGTCGAGCAGAGATACCGGGCTGTGCTGGCGGGTGCGGCGGTGACGGAAGTCGCCGCGTCGCTTGGTGTGTCCCGGCAGACGGTCAGCGGTTGGAAGTCCCGGTATGCCGTCTCGGGACTGGCCGGGCTGGCGGACCGGTCGCGTACGCCGGGGTCGTGTCCGCATCAGGCCTCTGCCGAGGCGGAGGCGGCCGTGTGCGAGCTGCGGCGTAAGCATCCTCGGTGGGGTCCGCGGCGGATCCTTCATGTGCTGGAGTTTGGTCGGGGGCAGTGGCGCCGGTGCCGTCGCGGATGACGGTGTATCGGATCCTGGTCCGGCATGGCCTGGTGGAGCCGGGGGCCAGGCGCCGGAAGCGGTCGGATTACAAGCGCTGGCAGCGGGATCGGCCGATGCAGTTGTGGCAGATGGACATCGTCGGTGGGGTGATGCTGGTCGACCCGGTGACGGGGGAGTTTGCGGGTGCCGATACATCATCCACGCAGGTCGGGAGCCTGATCACGGATCTTCGGTTCTCCTCGACATTCGCCCAAGTGCCTTCACCCGCAAAGGGCCGGGGCGGCATCATGATCTGTCGTGCTGCTGCCCCTGGCCTACCTCGCCACGACCAACGCCCTGGCGTTCCTACACCTCCTGCCGATGAGCGACCGAGACAAGGACATCGAGATCCTCGTCCTCCGGCACCAACTGCTCGTCCTACAGCGTCAGGTCGGCAAGCCGACCCTCACCGACAGCGACCGTGCCACCCTCGCCGGCCTGCTCCACCACCTCCCCAAAGACAGACTGCGGCACCTTCTGCTGCTGATCCGCCCCGAGACCATCTTGCACCGTTCCCCGGCCTGCTCGACGCCATTCTGGCGGATGCGGGGATCGAGGTCGTGCTCAGCGGTGTTCAGATGCCGAGGATGAACTCGCTCATGGAACGGTGGGTGCAGACCTGCCGACGGGAACTCCTGGACCGCACCCTGATCTGGAACCACCGACACTTGCTCCACGTCCTGCGCGAGTTCGAGCAGTTCTACAACGCACACCGGCCGCACCAGGGCATCGCGAACGCCAGACCGCTGCACGCCTTACCGACGCCGATCGACGATCCTGAGCAGATCAGCCGTCTCGACAAACGACGACACGATCGACTCGGCGGGATCCTCCACGAGTACCAACATGCCGCATGACCTGTACGGATGACGTTCTCGGCAAGGGCAATCCCCGTCGGCACCGCCCACGCCTACCGGGTCGGCGACGGCCGGGCCGACTTCTCCCACAAGCACCGCCGACACGGAGTAAACGTGCAGATGGTGACCGACCCGGTCGGCGGCTGCTGTGGATCTTGCCGACTAGGCCCGGCCACGCGCACGATCTCGCTACGGCCCGCGCCACCGGATCATCCGGATCTGCGAACGCCAGGGCGTTCCCATCCTCGCCGACCGCGCCTACATGGGAGTTGGCCCGTGGGTGACGACACCCCTCAGACGCCCGCCGGGTCGTGGCCTCACCCCGACCCAGCAAACCGTAAACCGAGCGCTGTCCACAGCACGGGCACCGGTCGAGCGCGGCGTCGCGCGGCTGAAGTCGTGGCGGATCTTCCGCAGGTCCCGGTGCAGTCCGAATCGAATGTCGTCAATCTCCGCGGCCGTGCTCACTCTGGAGCGGCAATGCTGAAAGAGCTCATTGACTCAGCCGCCGCTCTTGCGCCGGAACGACCGCTGGCTCGCAGCCGGGCCGTTCGCCCTACGGACCTTCGACGCCTCGACGTTCGCAGCGAGGTCAGCGGCGTCCGCCTGCACACTGCGCTTGCGCGCCAGGGCCTCCCTGAACTTGCGTTTCAGGTCGTAGTGGCCGTCGCTGTCGGGCACCAGAGCGGACGTCTCGGGGTCAGTCGGCTCCGAACCTTCTTCGGATACAGACTCTGCGGTCATGGCGGCCTCCTGGGTTCGAGCAGTGGGAAGCACAGCTTGTCATGCCGAGCACACCACGAGGGCGTTCATCTCGTAGGTGTATGCACCGGAGGGTTTCGGGCCGGGCTGGAGGTTCTCCGCTCCGGGGCGGAAGTTTTCGACCATCAGGGCGACGGCTCTCAGCCGCCGCGCCGCACCAGGGCCGCCTTGCGGGCTTCGGCGAGCTTGCGGGCCTCGCGAGCCTTTCGGGACTTGCCGCCGGCGCCGCGGGAGGTGTCCTTGCTGGTGCCCAGGCCGCGGAAGGGAGCGTTGGTGTTCTTGGGCCGGGGCGCGGCCGACCCGCCATCGAGCGGGGTGCCGGAGGGGGCCTTGGCCCCGGTGATCCGGCTCAGCTCCGCCTCGCCCGAGCGTACCTTGGTGATGGTCGGCTCGATGCCGGCCTCTGCCATCAGTCGGCTCATCTCGCGGCGCTGGCCCGCCAGCACCAACGTGACGACGCGGCCGGACTCACCGGCCCGGGCGGTACGGCCCGCGCGGTGCACATAGTCCTTGGGGTCGGTGGGCGGGTCGACGTTGACCACGAGATCGAGGTCGTCGACGTGCAGGCCACGGGCCGCGACATTGGTCGCCACCAGGGCGGTGACCCGGCCGTTCTTGAACTGCGCCAGGGCCCGTGTGCGCTGCGGCTGGGACTTGCCGCTGTGCAGGGCCGCGGCGTGCACTCCGCTGGCTCGCAGATGCCGGGTGAGCTGGTCAACCGCGTGCTTGGTGTCCAGGAACAGCAGTACGCGGCCGTCGCGAGCGGCGATCTCCGTGGTGACGGCGTACCGGTCGGGGCCGTGGACGACCAGAACATGGTGGTCCATCGTCGTGACTGCGCCCGCGGACATGTCGACCGAGTGGACGACGGGATCGTGGAGGTAGCGGCGGACCAGGTGGTCGACGTCGCGGCCCAGAGTGGCCGAGAACAGCAACCGCTGACCGTCGGGGTCTACCTGGTCGAGCACCTCGGTCACCTGCGGCAGGAAGCCCATGTCGCACATCTGGTCGGCCTCGTCGAGGACAGTGATCCCTACCCGTCCCAAGCGGCAGGCCCTGCGCTCGATGAGGTCGTGCAGACGGCCGGGGGTGGCGACGACCACCTCGGCTCCATCGCGCAGCGCAGCGGCCTGCCGGCCGATCGACATGCCGCCGACGACCGTGGCCATCCGCAGCCGCAGTGCCTCTGCGTACGGCGCAAGCGCCTCGGTGACCTGTTGGGCCAGCTCCCGGGTAGGCACCAGGATCAGAGCCAGGGGCTGCTTCGGTTCCGCGCGCCGCCCAGCCATCCGTGCGAGCAGCGGTAGGCCGAAAGCGAGCGTCTTGCCCGATCCGGTGCGCCCGCGCCCCAGGACATCGCGTCCCGCGAGGGCGTTGGGCAGGGTTGCTGCTTGGATCGGGAAGGGCTCGCGCACACCGAGTTCGCTGAGCGTTCGCAGCACCTCGGCTGGTAGTTCCAGGCTGGCGAAGGAAGCGACCGGAGGCACCGTTGGCGCAGTGGCCATGAGCGGGGCGGGATCGCTGCGCGAGGTGCCGGGGAGGTCAGGGTGATTCATGAAGAGCCTTCCGCATGCGAACGTACCGAGGAAGACCCGGTAGGAATGAGCAGTCGACGAACAAAAGGAACCGGACAGGCAGGATCGCCAACCGTCACGAGCACGCAAAAGCATGAGGCTAACACGAAGTGACAGCCCCGCGTCCCGAGATCGCGTCCCGGCAGTCCCGGCCTCAGTCGGCCGTCTGCCCACTACTTCCCCCGCTTCGTGGCGGTCATCGACGGAACGCTTCTGATCCCGTTCCAGTTGCAGTGACAGGCGCACGTGTCGAGCATCCGTCGAGCGTGAGCTTCGTTCAAGATCAGCAGGTGATCAAGGCCAGCCCGCTGCACCCGTTACCGGTCGGGTCAACGCAGCCGGACTCCAGGAATCCGTTCCATGGGTTCCTGGAGCCCGGCTCGGCCTCCGCAGGCGGCGGCCGACATCCGGCTCCGCCGGAATCACCCGTACCGCGAGCCTGAAGGGTGCCGATCAGGCTGCTGAGCTGGGCGTTTCCTGTGGATGGTGAGGCAGTCGGAGTGGCATGGTGTGGTACTCGTTGAGTAGTCCGCCAAGTACTTGTCGACACCTGACAGTGAGGATGTGACGTGGTGACGCTGCTGGTGGGTTTGACCCCGGGGCTTCACCCTTGATCGTGGACACCGGTTGTTATGCGGCGGTGGTCAGCGTAGTTGATCGCTGTTCGTAAGTGATCGGGCTGATCTGGCCGAGGCGGGAGTGCCTTCGTCTGGTGTTGTAGCGAGTCGCCCATCGGAAGACCGCGAGCCGGGCCTCGCGGGCCCCGTTCCACCGTTTTCTCCCCTGGAGCATCTCTCTTTTCATGGTCGCGTTCAGCGATTCTGCGGCGGCGTTGTCCGCGCTCGTGCCCACCGCGCCGCGTGATCTGATCACGCCGAGCTCGCCGCAGACCTGGGCGAACTCCTTCGAGACGTATTGCGACCCGTTGTCGCTGTGGAAGATCGCCCCGCGCAGGCCGTCGGCACCCCGGGCCGCGGCCGCGGCCGCGGCCTTGAGCGCGTCGGTGACCAGCTCGGTGCGCATGTGGCCGGCGATCGACCAGCCCGCCAGTCGTCTTGAGGACAGGTCCAACACCGTTGCCAGATAAAGGAATTGGCCATTGCCCACCGGCAGGTAGGTTATGTCGCCCACGTAGCGAGTGTTCGGCGTGGTCGCGGTGAAGTCGCGCTGCAGGAGGTCCGGCACCGGCGTCGCAGAAGGTTCGGGGATGGTGGTGCGGGCCTTCTTGCGCAGGTGGAGCCCGACGATGGTGAACCTCCTCATGACGCGTGCCACCCGCTGGTGATTGATCCGCTCGCCGCCGTCCCGGAGCTCGGCGGTGATGCGCGGGGCCCCGTAGGTGCCGTCGGATTCCTGGTGGATTTCGGTGATGCGCTCAGCGAGCTCGGCATCGGCCCGTGCCCGGTCGGCCCGCGCTTGCGCGCCGGCCAGGTGTCGGTAGAAGCCGGAACGAGAGACCTGCAGCATCCGGCACAGCCGCTTGACGCCGAAGGCGCCACGGTGATCGTCGACGAACTGGAAGCGGCTGCTCACCAGCTGGTCTCGGCCGCAAAATACTTCGCGGCCCTCCGCAGGATCTCCCGCTCGAGCTCGAGTTCCTTCACCCACGCCCGCAGCTGACGGTTCTCCTTCTCCATCGCGGAGGCCTCCACGGCCTCAGGCCGGGCGGCCTGATCGGCGTCCCGCACCCACGTGCGCAGCGTCTCGTGGTTGACGCCCACGTCCTTGGCCACCGACGCATACGTCCCACCCGGAGCTGGCGTGGTACAGCGCGACGGCATCGGCCCGGAACTCAGGCGAGTACTTCGACGTCCCCAACGGGCACTCCTGTCCTATGGATCATCACGATCCAATGATCAGGGTGTCCACGCTCAAGGGGTAGGGCCCGTTCCTGAAACACGAGATCCATCAGAGCTAAAGGGCTCTATGTCTTCTGAGGAGTCAGTTGTCGCACCTCAGCGATGAGTCAATGACCGTCGCGGTCTCTCCTCTTCCGACGGGCAGATGGCTGCCTTCGAAGCTGTACTTGGCCTCACTCAGGGGGTCAGCACCACTACCAAGCGGGGGTTACCCCCATTACCTGCCGTGCCTCCACTGCGTAGCGTGATCGTCGTTCCCAGTTCTGTTCGATTCGATGGAGGAATAGCGACAGTGAGGTACAGGCTTCGTCGGCGGGGTGGTCAGCAAGGGGAGCGCCTCGTGGCCCTGGCGACGGTCACCGCGGCGATTGTTTCGGGGATGATGGTGTCGGGAAGTGGGCCGGCCGTCGCGCACGCAGTGGTGGAGCCATCCGTTCGCAGTGCCACCGCGTCACTGCGAAGTGACCTCGAGAAATATCTGGACGCTCAGGGCACTAAGGATCATTTCTCAGCGGTCTCCCTTCGGGTGACCTATGCCGATCAGCGACCTGATATCTCGGTCGATGCGGGGACGTCCCGCTACGGCGGTGGTCGACCGGTGAACAGCAAGGCGCTGTGGCAGATAGGCAGCAACACCAAGGCGTTCACGTCCGTGCTGCTGCTTCAACTGGAGGCCGAAGGAAAGCTGTCCATATGGGACAAGCTGGGAAAGTGGCTTCCCCAGTATCCGGCGTGGCGCGATGTCACCATCAAGCAACTGCTGTCGATGACCAGCGGCATCCCCAGCTACACCGAGCAGAATGCGTTCCTGAAGGATTTCGACGCCAATCCCTCCACGCGCTTCACGCTGGAGCGCCTGATGTCCTATGTGGAGGGCCTGCCACTGGGTCCCGCGAAGTACGATTACTCGAATACGAACTACCTCCTCGCGCAGATGATTGTCGAACGAGCGTCGCACGATACTTACCATGAGCGGCTCGCCGAGCGCATCATCGAACCTCTCGGAATGAACGACACCTGCCTCCCCCCGGACTGCCCTCCGGACACGGCCTCGCGCATGCCGACGCCGTACTCCACCCATTCCGTCCTGCCGAAGCATCTCAACAAGTCACTTCCTCGGCTCCGCCTGTCCTGGGCGCAGGGGGCGGGTGGCCTGGTGAGTTCACTGAGAGACATGACGGCTTGGGACAGGGCGCTGTACAGCGGTCGACTGCTGCCCTCAGCGCAGCAGCGCGAGCTGGAGTCCCTGGTCTCGGCGAAGACGAGTAAGCCCATCAAGAGCGTCACGGCCGACGATCCCATCGGTTTCGGGCTCGGTGTCGTGAAGTTCGTCCATCCTGTGGCCGGGACGGTCTGGGCCTATGAGGGGGCCACTTTTGGAAACCGGGTGCTGCACATGTACTTCCCGAAGACTGGCATGATCATCGCCCTTGCTGTCAACAGCGCCGTTGGCGAAGGGGACACGCTGCCCGACCTCGCCGGTACCGTCTACAAGACTCTTTCGGCGCAGAAGGCACAGGCTCTCCCACGGCACCAGTAGCCCCGGAGCCAGCTGCGTGACTTCCAGGTAGCTGCACTGCGAGGTCTGAGCTCCCTTCTTCCTGAGCTTGGCCTTTAACGTCGCGGGGCACTCGGCCTGCTGAGGCCCCGGGAATCGGCAGGCCGTGATGCGGCCATTCTTCGCGGTGGCGACGAGGTACGACAAGCTCGCCGTCCGCTATGAGGCGACAGTGCTGGTCGCGGCCATCAACGAATGGCTGTGACCAGCACTTTCGAAACACGCCCTACCGGTAGTTCGTTAAATCCGGCAGTGGTGTGGGTTGACGGCTGGTCGGGTTGGTCGTAGGCCGGTGGTAGGAGTCAATTGCCTTGCTGGGGGCTGAAGATGACCGCTCGCCGTCCGTGTCCGCCTGCGCCGGGGCCGTTGGAGGACTACGCGGCCCGGTTCGACGACCTCTTCTTCAGCCTGGCCCAGCGGCGAGGGTTTCGCGAGTACCTGACCGGACTGCTGGCGCCACGGGAGCGGAACAAGTCGATCACCTGTCTGGCCGGGGCGGAGCCGGTGGCCGGTGCGGGGATGCCGGCGGTGCAGCGGCTGCAGTTCTTCCTGTCCGAATCGCCCTGGGAGGCCGAGCAGGTCAACGACCGGCGGCTTGAACTGCTGCGCGAGCAGTCGACGACGGCTCCGCACGACGGCGGGGTCATCGTGATCGACGACTCCGGGGACCGCAAGGACGGCACGGCGACCGCGCACGTGGGCAGGCAGTGGCTGGGCCGGCTGGGCAAGACGGACAACGGCATCGTCACGGTGACCACGGTGTGGACCGACGGCCGCGTGTACTACCCGCTGCACACGACTCCCTACACCCCCGCCCACCACTTCGCCCGCGGCCGCTCCGACCCGGCCTTCCGCACCAAACCGCAGCCGGCCGCCCACCTCGCGGCCCGCGGGAAGGAGGCGGGCTTCGACTGCCGCGCGGTGGTCGCCGACTGCGCCTACTTAAGTCAGCGACACCTGGTACCTCGCACTGCGCCAGGCCGGCCTGGCCTACGTGGTCGCGCTCAAGCCGCACCGTGGCACCTGGGCTCCGGCAGACCAGCCGCACACTCCCATCGAAGCGGCCCACGCCCTGACCTGGCGCGATGCCAGGCGTCCAGGCGACTGGACGCCCGTGGAGCGTCACTTCCGTGACGGGCACACCGAGACCTGGTGGGCCGCCGATGCCCGCCTGGGCGGATACGGACCCGACTCACCCTGCCGACTGGTCGTGGCCACCACCGACCCAGCCAGCCTGCCGGAGAAGGCCACCTGGTACCTGGCCACCAAACTGCCTCACCCCGACGCACCCCACGCCGCCACCGGCCCGCACCCGCCGGCCGGCCTCGCCGAGATCGTCCGCCTCTACGGCCTGCGGCCGTGGATTGAGCAGAGCTACAAGCAAGTCAAGGACGAACTCGGCTGGGCCGACTTCCAAGTCCGCTCCGACCGCGCCATCCGCCGCCACCAGATTCTGGTCAACTGCGCCTTCTCCTTCTGCTGGGACCAGTGGTTCGCCCCACCGGGGCCCCTGGATACCACCGGGCCGGACCCGTGCCCCGACAAGGGGCCAGAGAGGGGGACCGGCCCCGTCCCGCCAGCCCCAACCGCCTTGTTGGCCCAGGGCCTTACGAGCCATCCGTTCCTGGCTCACCCCCGCCACCACCCTCACCCGATGGTGGCGAGCCTGGACGGACAGGGACCCACCCTCCGAGCTCCAGGCCCTGATCGACGCGGTCACCACCGGACACGGCATTGACCTCTACCGCCGGATTTAACGAACTACCGGTAGTACTCCAGCCGCAACACCGTTGAGTTTGACCTGGTGGTGACGCGTCAAGGGGGTTGAGCGACGCAACGGAACCCGGTAGATCAACTTTCGACCAAGAGAGTTGATCAAGGAGTTCCGTTGCAGGAGCAGTCTGTCATCACCCGTGAGATCGCGGTAGCCGCGGGCGGGTTCGCGCCGGGACATCTCGGGGAGTTGACGCAGGTGGTGGACTTTGCGCTGGTCGATGCGGTTCTGGAGGAGACCGGGACGGTCCAGAAGCGGGTCAGGCTGCTGCCCTCGCGGGTGGTGGTGTACTTCGTCCTGGCGCTGGCCCTGTTCGAGCGGTGCAGCTATCGGGCGGTGTGGGGCAAGCTCGTCGCGAGCCTGGATGCTCTGGCCCTGGTGCGGCCGTGTACCTCGGCGCTGTGCCGGGCCCGCCGCCGGGTGGGATCCGCACCGTTCCAGGCGCTGTTCGAGACACTGGCCGGGCCGGTGGCCGGGCCGCACACTCCCGGCGCGTTCTGGCGGGGCCTGCGGACGGTGGCTATCGACGGCACCAGCCTGCACCTTCCCGACAGCGAACCGATCGCCGCCCGGCACACCAAACGCAAGCGCAAGGGCGAGGACGTGGAGTTCGGCTACCCGCTGCTGCGACTGCTCACGCTCATCGAGTGCGGCACCCGGGCGGTGCCCGCCGCGGCCTTCGGCCCGGAGACCACAGGCGAGACCATCTACGCCGAGCAGATGCTCGACCGGTTGACCCGCGGAATGCTCGTGTTGCTGGACACCGGCTTCGACGGTTACCCCCTCTTGCTCCAACTCCGCTCCACCGGAGCGGAGTTCCTGTGCCGGTCCGGCGCCCGTCGCATCCCGCTGATCACCAAGCGGCTGCCTGACGGCTCCTACCTGTCGACCTTCGGCATGGGAAAGCTGCCGGTGCGGATCGTCGAAGCATGGATCACCGTGACCTACCAGGACGGCACGGTCCGCCGCGAGCAGTGGCGCCTGGCCACCAGCCTCACCGACCACACCCGCTACCCCGCCCGTGAGCTGGTCACCCTCTACCACGAGAGGTGGCAGGCCGAGACCGCCTACTTCTCGATCAAGGCCACGATGCTGGACGGCCGCATCCTGCGCTCGCACCGCCCGCAGGAGGTCGAACAGGAGGTGTACGCCCTGCTGACCGTCTACCAAGCCCTCGTGCGGATCACCACCGACGCCACCGCCGGACGACCGGGTCTGGACCCCGACCGGATCAGCTTCACCATCGCCCTGGAAACAGCCCGCGACCAGGTCACCACCGCCGCCGGGATCATCCCGCGCGAGGTCACGCTGGTGAGCACGATCGGTCACGCCATCCTGGACAACCTTCTGCCCGCCCGCCGCCGGCAGCGAGCCAAGGCCCGAACCCGAAAGAACCCGACCAGCAAGTACAGCAAGAACTCCCTCCAACACCCCGCCACAGCTCAGCACTACACCCTCGAAACCGAGGTCACGGTGATGGAAGACGGCTTGAAGGCCAGGTCAAAGCGCTAAATCAACGGTGTTGACTCCAGCCGTAGATCGTGATCTTCATGTCTGGTTCGCGGCTTGCCGGTAGTAATGGCCGGCCTAGGCTCGGGCCTGATGGCGACGTCGCCAGGCGGACCAGCGGAGCCGATGGGCCGCATCGTGCACGGGCCGGACGACGAGTGTCGTGAACAGTCGCTGGATTTCGTTGCAGGTGAGCGGGATCAGCTCGTCCGGGGCGGGGTGGCGGGCGTGTTCGTCGGCGCGAACGACAACGAGGAAGGCGTGAGCGAGCATGGCCAGGGTGACCCAGCGAGACCACGAGGTGAAGCGGCGGACCTGGTGTTCGTCCAGTCCGGCCAGGCCCTTTCCGGACTGAAAGGTCTCCTCCACCCTGCGCTTGCCGAAAATGTCGTCCGCCCTGGTGGAAGGGGGTGTGCGCGGTGTACCGGAGGTCGACCGGCGAAGTCGCCAGAACAGGCGCTCTCGCGAGGCCGACGCTCACCGCGGCAAGATGATCGACCGTGCTGCTGCTGCGACTGGCTTACCTCGGCGTGACGAACGCGTTCGCGATGCTGCGCCTGCTGCCGATGTCCGACCGGGACAAGTGCGCGGAGATCCTCGCGCTGCGCCACCAAGTCACCGTTTTGGAACGTCAACTCGACAAGGGCAAGGTCCTGTTCACGCCCGGCAATCGGGCGTTCCTGGCGGCGCTGCTGCACCGGCTGCCACTTCACGTCCTGCGAAGACTACGGCTACTCGTCCGCCCCGACACGGTGCTGCGTTGGCACCGCACCCTCGTCAAACGCCGTCATGCCGCCTCCTGCCGACCCAAACGCCCGGGACGACCCTGCACCGTGCGCTCCATCCGCATCCTGGTGCTGCGGCTGGCGAAGGAGAACCCGAGCTGGGGGTACAGGCGCCTGCACGGCGAGTTGCTCGTGCTGGGGCTGAGAGTGGGCGCGTCCACCGTCTGGGAAATCCTGAAGGAGGCCGGCATCGATCCTGCGCCCGAGCGGAACTCCAGTACCTGGGCCAGTTTTCTGCGTTCCCAGGCTGAGGCGCTTCTGGCCTGCGACTTCATGGAAACAGTCACCCTGTCGGGGGTACGGATATACGTGCTCGTGGTGATCGAACACGGCAGTCGCCGGATCCGCGTCCTGGGCGCCACCACACATCCGACCGCAACCTGGGTAGCGCAAGCGGCGAAGAACCTCGTCATGGGCCTCGAAGACCTCGGCTTCCGGGCACGGTTCATGATCCGGGACAGGGACGGGAAGTTCCCCAACCTCTTCGATGCCGTCCTCAAGGACGCGGGGATCGACGTCGTGCTCAGCGGCATCCAGATACCGAGGATGAATTCGATCATGGAGCGCTGGATACAGACCTGTCGCCGCGAGCTCCTGGACCGGACATTGGTCTGGAACCAGCGACACCTTCTGCACACCCTGCGCGAGTTCGAGCAGTTCTACAACGGACACCGACCACACCAGGGCATCGCCAACGCCAGACCGCTGTACTCCTTGCCCCCGCCGATCGACGATCCGGACACGTTAGCCCGCCTCGCCATACGTCGACGCGATCGCCTCGGCGGCATCCTCCATGAGTACCGACATGCAGCGTGACCTGCACGGATGAAGTTTCCGGCAAGGGCAGTGCGACGTTGTGGGTGCCGGAAAATATGTCACCCGAGGTGACCTGCGGCTTCGGATCTGCCAGAGCGCTGGAGCTGACGGGTGCTGCGGCATCATGCTGGGTCGTGGCGATACGCCTGATCTATCAGCTCGCGTGTCAGCTCTTCCGATGGCTTGCGCTGCTGGCCCGGTCGAGTGCGGCAAAGACGTCGAGATCTTGATGCTCCGGCACCAGCTCAGTGTCGCCCAACGCACCCAGCCACGACCTCAACTTTCCTGGAGCGATAGGACTGTCATGGCAGCGCTGCTCCGGATGGTGAACAACCAGCAGCGTGCACGGCTGGCGTTGCTGGTCACTCCACGGTCGGTCCTGCGCTGGCACCCACGCCTGGTCGCCCGGAAGTGGACCTATGCACACCGCCGTCCGGGCCGACCACCGACGCCGGAAGCACTGCGGCAGCTGGTCCTGCGCCTCGCGCGGGAGAACCCGGGGTGGGGATATCGACGGATCCACGGCGAACTGCTCGGCCTGGGACGCAAGGTCGGCGCCTCGACCGTCTGGGAGATCTTGCAGAAGGCCGGGATCGGCCCCGCACCCCAGCGCACCAACCAGTCCTGGCCCGCCTTCCTCAAACCCCAGGCCTCCGCCATCATGGCCACCGACCTCTTCCACATCGACACGGTCTTCCTGCGGCGCTGGTTCGTGCTGTTCTTCATCGACCACGGCACCCGCCGCGTGCACATCGCCGGCATCACCCGGCACCCGACCGGCCCCTGGATCACCCAGCAAGCACGGAACTACCTCATGGACCTCGGTGACCGCGCAGAGTCGATCAGCCTCCTCATCCGGGACCGCGGCACCTACTTCACCGACAGCTTCGACGCCGTCTTCCAGGCCATCGGCGTGCACGTCATTCCGACACCGCCCCAGGTGCCCCGAATGAACGCCATCGCGGAACGCTGGATCGCATCATGCCGACGCGAGGCAACCGACCGCGTCCTGATCGCCGGAGAGCGCCACCTGCGCCTTGTCGTCAGCGAGCACGCGGAGCACTACAACAGACACCGACCGCATCGATTCCTCGGACAACAGGCACCAGACCGACTCACCGACCCCGAGCCGCCCATCGCCAAGGACCACACTCGCATCGGTCGACACGATCGACTCGGCGGCCTCATCCACGAACACTCGCAGGTCGCATAGGGTGACACCGATTCCGGCACCCACAGGCGCATTGCCAACGCGCAATGGTCTGACGCGTCAAACGCAACGCAACGCGTCAGGCCGGGGAGTCCTCCTCCATGGGCGGCATGAAGGCGCGCAGCCATCGCTCCGTCTGGGCGACATGTGCCTCGGCCGCTCCGGCGGCGGCGCGCGGATCGCGGTCGGCGATCGCGGTGGCCAGCGCGCGGTGATCCTCGTCGCTCTTGCGCCGCATCTGCTCGCCCTCGGGGAGGGTGAAGATCTGGTACTTGCGGGAGCGGGCGCGGAAGACCGAGAGCAGGGAGCCGAGGGCGGGGTTTCCAGCCGCGGTGGCGATCTCGGCATGGAAGCGGTGGTCGAGGTCCGATGCCTCGGTGGGGTCGTCGGTGGCGTCCATGGCCTCGATGAGCGCGAAGAGTTCCCGCACCGTCTCCGGGGTGCTGCGGGCCGCAGCCTGCGCCGCGACGTGGGACTCCAGGACACGCCGGATCTCGTACACCTCCAGCAGACCGGAGAGCGGCAGCAGTTCCAGGGTGAGCGACAGGCTACCTATGATGTCCTCCGGCCTGAGCTGGGAGACATAAGTACCGGAGCCGTGCCGCGGCTCGACCACCCCCAGGGCCGCGAGCATCCGTACGGCCTCGCGCAACGACCCCCGGGACACGCCGAGTTCCTCGCACAGCTCGCCCTCGGGCGGAATGCGCCCTCCGGCGCTGAGGCGCCCGGTGGCGATCATGTGGCGTAGGCCGTGGAACGCCTTGTCGACTGCGGACATCCGATTCCTCCCGAACGGGCGGGGCGCGGTCCCGCGCCCTTCGTCGCACTGTACCGATTCATCAGATATGTCAGAGGTATCGATCGGAAGTCATCTGATGATCCATGCTGCTACACCCCTTGATTGCATGGAATCCGTCATGCAGGATGCCGAGTCATCATACGTGTTCCGGTTGCGATCAGATCTCTCTCGTTTCCGACGCCCCTCGGAACACCCGGACCCCGGCAGATCGGGACTCATGTGAGCGAGACCGATGTCATCGCGGCGCCACGCCCCCTGTTGCTGGCCGACGGCCGTCCCGCCGACCGGGCGTGGACGCTGGACCCCGCCATGAGACACCTGAACCACGGTTCCTTCGGCGCGGTTCCCCTGGTGGCACAGGAGCGGCAGAAGCAACTGCGGGTGGAGATGGAGTGCTCCCCGGTGGTGTGGTTCCCGGCGCTGCCTCAGCGGATCGCCGACACCAGGGTCGAGATCGCCGACTTCTTGGCGGTGGCCGCCGACGACCTGGCCCTGGTGCCGAACGCGAGCGCGGGCATCAGCACCGTGTACGCCGCCCTCGACCGTCGCCGCGGCGGGGAGATCGTCGTCACCGACCACGGTTACGGCGCCGTGACCATGGGCGCCGAGCGGCTGGCGCGCGACCGCTGGGATGGCGGGGTCCGCACCGCGCGGGTACCCCTCGACGCAGATGAGGAGCAAGCGTGCGAGGCCGTGTTCGCCGAACTGTCCGAGGCGACGGACCTCATCGTGGTGGACCAGATCACCTCGGCGACCGCCCGCCGGCTGCCGGTGGAGCGGATCGGCGCGGAGGCTCGGCGGCGCGGGATCCCGCTGCTCGTGGACGGTGCGCACGCACCTGGTCTGCTTCCCGCCCCGCTCTCGGGGCTGACCTGTGATTTCTGGGTCGGGAACCTGCACAAGTGGGGATGCGCGCCCCGGGGCACCGCAGCGCTCGTCGCCCGCGGTCCACTGCGTGAGCGGCTCTACCCACCGATCGACTCATGGGGTGCAGAGGACCCGTACCCCGACCGCTTCGACCAGCAGGGCACGGTGGATGCCACCTGCTATCTGGCGGCACCGACGGCGCTCGGCTTCATCGAGCACACCTGGGGCTGGAGGCACGCCCGCCGCTATATGGACCACCTGGCCGGTTACGCCGCGCAGGTCATCGGTGCCGCGTTCACCGAGCTGACCGGCGCCGACAGCAGCGTCGACGTCGGCATGCCGGTCCCCGGGATGCGTCTGGTGCGGCTGCCCGAGGGGCTCGGGGCCACCCGCGTCGAGGCCGACGCGCTGCGCGACCGGGTCGCCGGCGAGCTGGGTGTCGAGGCGGCCTTCACCAGCTTCGGCGGCATCGGCTATCTGCGGGTGTCCGCCCACGTCTACAACACCGCCGCCGACTACGAGCACTTCGCCGAGACCTGCGTCCCCGTCCTCGCTGAGTGGGCCCGCGCGGCTCGCGGGCAGCACGGCGCGCCATAGCGGCGCGACACCGTACTCCCCTCCCCACCCCCGACTCCCCAAGCCGCTCCGAGCGCGGCCCGCACCCAAGAAAGAGGTCAGCACGATGAGGAGAAGGACGGCAGCCCTCGCCCTCGGCACCGCCGCAGCGATGGTCCTGACCGGCTGTTCCGCCATGAGTCCGAACGCGAACGGCACGGTCACGCTCAACATGGTCGAGAGCCTGACCAACCCCTCCCGCACCGATCTGCTCAAGGGGCTCATAGCCGACTTCGAGAAGCAGAACCCCAAGATCAAGGTCAACCTGATCTCGCCGCCCACCGAACAGGCCGATCAGAAGATCCAGCAGATGCTCCAGTCCGGCAGCGGGGTGGACGCACTCGAGGTACGGGACATCACGGTCGGCCCGTGGTCGAACAACGGCTGGCTGTACGACATGGCGAAGGACCTCAAGGGCTGGCAGGGCTGGAATGCCATGACGGAGAACGCCGTCAAGGCGTCCGAGGACGCCAAGGGCCGTACCTTCTTCGTCCCCTACGGCTTCTACGGGCTGAGCCTCTTCTACCGCAAGGACCTGATCAAGGACGCCGGGTTCAGCAAGCCCCCGGCCTCCTGGGACCAGCTGCTGAAGCAGGCATCCGCCATCAACGACCCGGCGAAGCGCCGTTACGGCTACGCGTTCCGCGGCGGGGCCAACGCCAACAGCAACGCCACCGCCATCATCGAGGCGTACGTGGCCGACAAGGTCGACCTCGCCAACGGCTACAAGCTGAAGAACGGGCGCACGATCTTCTCCGCGCCCGAGGCCCTGGACGCCCTCAAGACCTACCTCACACTCTTCAAGAAGGCGTCGCCCAAGTCATCCGTGTCCTGGGGCTATCCGGAGATGGTCGAGGCGTTCTCCAACGGCTCCACGGCCTTCCTGCTCCAGGATCCGGAAGTCATCGCCACGGTCTCCGAGTCCAAGTCGATCTCGAAGGAGCAGTGGGACACCGCTCCACTGGTGGCCGGACCCAGCGGGAAGACCGTCCAGCCGCTGGCCACCGCCGGGTGGGGCATCGCGAAGGGCAGCAAACACAAGGCCGAGACCGTCAAGCTGATCAAGTTCCTGTCCCAGGGCAAGGCGTCGACGGACTTCACCAAGAAGAACAGCCTGGTGCCGATCCTCAAGTCGGCGACCGAGGACCCGTTCTACAAGACCGGCCCATGGTCGTCCTACGTCACCATGACCAAGCACCCCGACACCTATCTCAACGTCAGCCAGCCGCGCGGCGTGACCTGGTGGAGCGAGTGGGAGCAGAAGTCCGACGCCGACGTGCAGAAGATGGTGACCGGCAAGATGTCGCCCAAGGAGCTGCTGACGGGCTGGGACGCGTACTGGACCAAGAAGTGGGAGCAGGAGAAGTAGGGATGCCCGCCACGTCCGCAACGACGACCGGGCCGAAGACTTCGCGCCCCGTCCGGAAGCAAGCCGCCCCGCGGGTCCGGAACGGGCCGCGGGGCGGCCGGAAGCGGGAGTTCACGACCCGCCGGGGCCTGCTCATCGCCGCCTTCATGGCGCCTGCCGCGATCTTCGTGGCGGTGTTCACGTACTACCCCATGATCGCGGGCAGCCAGATGGCCTTCCGCCACTGGGATCTGAACGATCTCACCGACACCTCCTGGGTGGGCCTGGACAACTTCCACCGTGTCTTCTCCGACCCCAACTGGGGCACCGTGCTGGGCAATACGGGCGTCTGGGTCATCGGATCGATCGTGCCCCAGCTCGTGATCGGTTTCGCGCTCGCCCTGTGGCTGCGCCGCCGGTTCCGCTTCCGCGGCGTCTACCAGGCGCTGATCTTCTTCCCCTGGGCGATCTCCGGGTTCCTCATCGGCATCCTGTTCCGCTGGATGTTCAACAGCGAGTTCGGCGTCGTGAACGATCTGCTCCAGAAGGCGGGGCTGATCGACGAGCCCGTGGCGTGGCTGGCCGATCCGCACAAGGCGATGATCGCCGTACTGATCGCCAACATCTGGTACGGCGTCACCTTCTTCGCCATCATGATCCTGGCCGCGCTCCAGTCGGTCCCCGACGAGCTGTACGAGGCCGCGGCGCTGGACGGGGCCGGGAAGGCACGCACGCTCTTCCAGATCACCATCCCCTATATCCGGGTCACGCTGGTGCTCACGGTGCTGCTGCGGGTCATCTGGATCTTCAACTTCCCCGATCTGATCTTCGGGATGACCGGTGGCGGGCCGAACAACCAGACACACATCGTGACCACCTGGATGATCAAGATCACTCAGCAGGGCGACTACGGCAAGGCCTCGGCGCTCGGTCTCCTCGTGGTCGCGGGGCTGCTGCTTTTCACGGTGTTCTTCCTGCTGGCCACGCGTGAGAAGCGAGAGGTGAGGTCGTGATCGGCAAAGAGACCGCGGTCGGCCGGGCCGTCCGAATCATCTTCCTGGTGCTGTGGCTGGCCTTCACCGTGTTCCCGCTGTACTGGATCGCCATCACCTCGCTAAAGGCGCCGGGCGACATCTTCTCCTTCCCCCTCGCCTACTGGCCCGAGCACTTCTCGCTGGAGAACTACAGTGAGCTGTTCAACAAGGCCGACTTCGGGACCTATCTCACCAACAGCCTCATCGTCGCGACCGTCGCGGGCGCGGTCGCCACCGCCATCTCGATGCTGTCGGCGTATGTGCTGGCGCGCTTCGAGTTCCGCACCAAGTCCGCGTTGCTGACGGCCGCCCTGGTCACCCAGATGATCCCGGCCTTCATCGCGCTGGGCCCGCTGTATCTGCTGATGACCGACCTGAAACTGGTCGACAACCGGCTCGGGCTCATCCTCGTCTACATCGCCGTGTGTATCCCCTTCTGCACGGTGATGCTCCGCGGCTTCTTCGAGAACATCCCCGACGCACTGGAGGAGGCCGCGATGATCGACGGCCTCTCCCGGTTCGCGGCGCTGTTCCGGGTGCTGCTCCCGGTGATGCGTCCGGGGATCGTGGCGGCGTTCATCTTCAACTTCGTCAACTGCTGGAACGAGCTGTTCCTGTCGGTGACCCTGATGAACAGCGACGCCAACAAGACGACCCCCACGGCCCTCAACGGATTCATCTCCAGCTTCAACATCGACTGGGGCTCGATGTCCGCAGCGGCCGTGTTCACGATCCTGCCAACCATGGTGCTCTTCGCCTTCGCGAGCCGCCACATCGTGCAGGGGCTCACCTCCGGCGCCGTGAAGGGGTGAGGCCGATGGCCGCGATCGACGTTCCGCTGCCCGACTCCGTCCATGTGATCACCGGTCCGTCCGGGGACCCGCGCACCGCCGCACCGGCGGGGGCGGGCCGCTGGACCGTGCCCGGCGCCGAGGTGACGGCGCCGACACGATCCATACGGCGCCCTGCGGCTGGTGCTCGCCGCGCCGGGTCCGGAGGGCCTGTCGACGGTGGCGCTGCGCTGGCGCCACCACCCCGGCGGTCACCACCCCGTCCTGGTACACACGCTGTGGCTGGACGTACGCTCCGGCGGCCTGCCTGTGCTGCCGGGCGACCGGGAAATCGCCGCCGCCACGGTGGTCGGGGTGACGACGGGTGCGGACACCACCCCCGTACGCGGCGCTCCAGGAGCTGTGCGCCGCCATGTCCCCCGATCCGCTGGTGCCCGCGCAGCCGGTGGTCGGCTGCAACAACTGGTACTACGCCTACGGCCAGGACTTCGGCCCGGACGCCGTACTGCGCGACGCGGCCACCATCGCCGAGTTCGCCGGGGACCATCCAGTGCGGCCGTTCTGTGTCGTCGACGACGGCTGGACGGAGGGCGGGGGAAGCGCCCCGGGAGGGCCGTGGGACACCGGCCTGCCCGGGCTGTTCGACGACATGGCGGGCCTGGCCGCGGGCATCGCCGACCGTGGCGCCCGGCCAGGCCTGTGGTTCCGGCCGCTGCTGTCCCGGGTGCCGACGGAGGGGATGCGCACGGACACCGGCGCTCCCGGCCGGATCCCCCTGGACCCGTCGCTGGACGCGACGCTGGCGACCGTCGCCGCCGATGTCGCCCGCTTCCGCTCCTGGGGTTTCGAGCTGATCAAGCACGACTTCAGCACGTACGACGTCTTCGGCCGCTTCCACCCGGACACACCGCACGAAATGGCCGGTGCCGGATGGCGGCTCGCCGACCGCACCCGCACCACCGCCGAAGTGCTGGTGGGCCTCTACCGGACCATCGCCGAGGCGGCCGGGGACGCCGTGGTGCTCGGCTGCAACACCGTCGGACATCTGGCGGCGGGTCTGGTGCAGGTGCAGCGAACCGGTGACGACACCTCGGGCCGTCACTGGGAGCGCACCCGACGGATGGGCATCAACACCCTCGCCTTCCGGCTGGCCCAGCACAGCCGCTTCTACGCGGTGGATGCCGACTGCGTGCCCTGTACCCCGGCCACCGAGTGGCGGCTGAACCGTCAGTTCCTGGACCTGGTGGCCCGTTCCGGCACCGCGCTGTTCGTCTCCGTCGCCCCGGCCGCCCGTACCCGCAGACCGATGCCGACCTCGGCGCGGCCGTCCGGCTCGCGCTGGACGGCGGGTCGCCCGGCGGCGTCGAACCACTGGACTGGCTCGGGACCACGGCCCCGCGCCGCTGGCGGACGGGCAACGCGGAACGCACGTACACGTGGTCCCAGCCCTGGGGTGCGTGGCCGCCGCTTCCGCTCTAGACAGCTGTAGACGGCCCTGGCCATTGGTCAGGCGCGGGTGGATTCGCGACACCGCCGGACGGGTGGACGACCTGATGAACTGTCTCACCGCGAACTCGGTATCGACCTCTCGTGGCAACCCGATCGCGATGGCCACAGGCAACGCCGTACTTGACTTCTTCGATGCGCACGAGTTGCAAGCCAACGCCGTCGAGATCGGCCGCTTTCTATTTGACGGACAGCGAGGACTCGCTACCCGCTACTCGTTGATTGGGGTTACTCATCGGGAAGGGCGGGTTGTTGGGCAACGTCCTCCGCGTGACACCACCGATGACGGTCACACTCGATGAGGCCAGGCAAGCGCTGGGCATGCTCGACGACGTCCTAGCTCGTATCACACCGCAAGCAGAGCCGCGGGCTGACTCTTGACGGAGCGGCTGCGCGTCGCTTCGTGCCAGGACCTGTCAATGACCCCGGGTGCGAAGTAGCCGTAAGCCCCGCTTTGCCGCCCCGTTCCCATACGGTCGGCCACAAGGTCATGCCGACCGAGCCAACTGCCAGGGGCGGCTCGGCCTGCCCCGGCCATTCCCCACCCCGGGGCCAGCAGCGGGCAGCGCGACACAAACCCGTGCGGGCATGATGCTGGGTCGTGGCAATACGTCTGATCTATCTGCTCGGGTGCCAGACCTTCCGATGGCTCGCGCTGCTGGCCCGGTCGAGCGCGGCGAAAGACATTGCGATCTTGATGCTCCGCCACCAACTCACCGTCGCACAGCGCATCCACCCACGGCCCCGGTTCTCCTGGAGCGACAGGGCCGTCATGGCAGCACTGCTCCGGGTGGCGAACAAGCAGCAGCGCTCACAGCCGGCGCTGCTGGTTACACCACGGTCAGTCCTGCGCTGGCACACACGCCTCGTCGCTCGGAAATGGACCTATCCACGCCGCGATCCAGGCCGACCACCGAAACCGGGAGCATTACGGCAGCTGGTCCTGCGTCGCGCGGGAGTGTCCAATAGACGGCGGATACACCCAGGCCAACAGCCCCGGACCCGATAACTCAGACACACGCACAGACACCCGAACCACCCCCCAGGACCACTACCCAAGAACCCACACCCAAGGCCTAAAACAACGGCATTGCGGCTAGGCCATGTGGTGCAACTGGGGCAGGCAACCTGCTCGAACAACGGTCATCCGCTTCCCAAGCCGCTGGGAACTTGCTGCCCGATGAGCGAGATGCGGCTCGAGTGCGGACCTTGAGCAGCTCGCAGTCAGACGTCCCAGGAGATGGCCCTGTCCGTCACGAACGCGGGGCTCATGGGCCGGTCGACGTCGAGCTTGAGGTTGTATTCCGGGAAATGAGCCGTGAACTTGCTCATGTCGAGGAGCAGGTCGCCCTGCGCGTCCACGGAGTACGGAATCGGCACGTCGTTGAGAGTGCTGATCGATTTCACGGTGGCGTTGAGGCGCGGCAGGCGCAGCCTGCCCGGGCGGCTTTCGTCAGTGATGTGCAGATAGATCTTGCTGTTCCGGTACGTCGACCCGCCGATGCCGCTGGAGCGGTACGGTCCGCCGCGCGTTCCGACGATCGTGTACCCGTACTGGCGCATCCACTGTCCGACTTGGTGCAGGGTGGAGGTGATCCTGTCCTCCAGGTAGCCGCTCTTCATCGGCGGCACGTTGAGCAGAAGGTTGCCGTCTCCGACGGCGGCGGAGGCGAGACCCTGGAGCACGGTGGGGAAGTCGGAAGCGGGCACGTCCGGCTGCCAGGACCAGTGCGGTGGTGTGATGGTGAGGCAGGACTCCCACGGCCGGGTCAGGTTGAACCCGCCGATCTGCTGCTCGGGGGTGTCGTAGTCCCCGGTCAGGTCCTTCGGTACGTCCTGGAAGCCCATGTTGGAGTAGGCACGGTCGTTGACGAGGATGCCCGGCTGCAACTTCCGTGGGACATCGATGAGTTGGGGTGGCTGGAAGGGCTGCCGGTCAGCGTACGGGATGCTGTCGTACCAGAGGAAGTCGACCTTGCCGTACCGGGTGAGGAGCTGCTTGAGGTGCTCCATCATGTAGCCGTAGTACGTGGTGTAGTCGCCCTTGCCGTAGTCGGGTTGGGTCCAGTCGCGGGCCGAGTAGTAGAAGCCGAGCTTGAGCCCGGCGCCCCTGGCGGCTTCGGCCATTTCCCGGGTGAGGTCCCGTCCTGACCTTCCCATGGGAGTGTCCGCGTAGTCAGCGTAGAAGGATCGCTGGACGTTGCCGGCACGGAAGTTGGGATAGCCGTCGTGATGCTTGGTCGTGAAGACCAGGTAGTTCATTCCGGCTGCTTTGGCCGTGGCCGCCAGCTTCGTCGCCCAGTCCGTCTCGGGTTGGAAGCTGCGGTAGGCGGTGTCGTAGACAGGGTCGGACTTCACCGACGGGTCAGCGTACTGGTTGCCAGGCCCCTCGCCCGGACGGTACGCGTTACGGCCCCAACCGATCTCTCGTCCCACCACGGACGACGGGTTGAAGTGCACGAACATTCCGAACCGAAGAGAGGCGAGAACGCCGCCGGGGTCGTTCACACGCACATCGGCCCCTTGGCTTCCACTCTGTGGGGCACCTCCTAGCGCCCTTGCCGCCGGGCCGGTGGCAATGACGGCAGGCACGGCGGCGAGGGCGCCGAGCAGTGTTCGGCGACGGAGCGGGTCGGATGATGCGGGCATGCTGCTTCCTCTCGATTGATGTCGCAGGTGGCTGCACAGAGCGTGGAGATCGGATGTCCAGGAGGACGCCCGCCTGCGGCGTGGCCCGGCGTGGTCCCAGACGGGCTGTCAGCCGGGGAGCTTCATGGTTGCGCCCTGCGGTGCAAGCGTGTAGCGCCCAGGCGCGCTGCTGGTGAAGGTATGGCGTTTGCAGTTCTGCGTGGTGGCTACGGTCGTGCCACTGGCGTCGGTGACTGGCAGCCGCATCGGCCCGACGGCCAGCACCTTCCCGTGACGTTGATCAACCGGACGTTGACGCGACCTTCAGCGAGACAATGGCGTCGTTGTTGCCGGTCACCCGCAGGTCAGGATTGTCCGCGGTGAACGTCCAGGCCGTGCCGGTGGAGTTGTCGCCGGAGTAGCCCGTCAGCGAGTAGCCCTGTGGCACCTTCATCGAGGAGATGACCGAGGGCTTCACCCCGGCAGCCGACAGCTGTGAGGAGGTGTAGCTGCCCGGCGACAGGATGGCGCTCGCTCCGGAGTAGCCCACGTCCTGGAACACCGTGACCCCGGCCGGCGTGGGGACGCCGCTGACCTCGACGCAGACCACGGAGTCATTGGCGTCCGGGGCGGTGGCCGGGACGGTGACGTTGATCTGGCCGCCGCTGACGGAGTAGGTGAGTGAGGTCGTGGGGTTGTTCATCAGGTAGACGCGGCCGATCCTGTTGGTGATCGCCGGAATCTTGAGCACGCCGTTGCCGGGCCAGTCGAAGACGTGGGCGAACAGCTTGCCGTCCTTCTTGGTGACCCTGCCCCAGGCCGGATCGATAGCGAAGGGACTTGCCGTCGCGCCGTGGATGCTCTTGCCGTACGTCGGCATCCAGGAGGCGAGGCCGCGCAGAATGGTCATGGATCCGGCGGTGACCGAGCCGTCGCCCTTGGGGCCGATGTTCAGCAGGAAGTTGCCGTCCCGGGACACACATGTGGCGAGCTCTTTGACGAAGTCGCTGGTGGAACGGTAGGAGTTCTCGGCGCCCGAGTTATAGCCCCAGGCGCCGTTCATGGTGTCGCATGTCTCCCACAGTCGATCCGGCTGCGTGCTGGGGAGACTGGACTCCGCGACTGTGTAGTCGCCCAGCCCGCAGTTGTGCTTGACGCGTTCATTGATGACGAGGTTGGGCTTACGGGCGATCAACCAGTTGTAGAGTTCGAGGCCGTCCGATCGGTTCCACCAGTCCTCCAGGGTGGGGCTGGCAACGTCGTTGGGCATGTCGCCGTCGAACCAGAGGATCGCCGGGTCATAGCGGTCCAGCAACTCCTGCAGCTGGGCTTTCATGTCCGCGATGTAGCTGGTACGGGCCGCCATCGAGGCCATCGTGGTGGGCCCCCCTCGGTTGGTCTGGGAGGGGTGGTTCCAGTCCATGATCGAGTAGTAGACCCCGAACTTGACGCCGCGCGCCTCGCACTCACGCTTGAGCGCTGCCAGCAGGTCGCCCTGGAAACCTGCGTAGTCGTGCAGGTTGTAGCGCTTGGTGCCGGTGGTGTCGGTGAAGCTGGGGACATGGGAGTCCCACATGGCGAAGCCCTCGTGATGCTTGGCGGTGATCACGAGGTATCTCATGCCGGCGTCCGCTGCCAGTTGGGCAATTTCGGCCGCGTTGAACGCCGTGGGGTTGAAGTGCGCGGACACCTGGGTCTGGTAGTCGGCCTTGGACCAGTTCTCGGCGTTGAACAGCTGTTCTCCGCGGCCGAGGTAGGAGTAGGACCCGAAGTGGATGAACATCCCGAACCGGGCCTGATACCACCAGTCCATCTTCTGCGGGACGGGGTATGCCTCGGCGGTGGCAGGCGACGGGACCTGTGGGAGCCCGAAGGCCACGGCGCCTCCGGCTAGCGCAGCAGCCTTCATGAGGGAGCGTCGACTCATAGGCGTAGGTGACATCGTGCAGCTCCTGGATCGTGGGGGTGTGCTGGTCGGGTGGGGGCACGCGAAGGGACATCAGGTCCGTGAGCACTTCGGAGGCGTGCCGTTCTGAACCTCAACGCCGGCGCGGCACTCCCCGGGTGCCAAGGCCGTGGCAGGCCGCGCTAGGCGTCGTATGGGTTTCGTGTCCGTCCTCCTAGAAGGCGACGGGGGGTTCCGGATCAGGACAGTGGGCGCCGCTGCTGATAGACGCCGCCATTGCAGGCCCAGAGGATGGGTTTGGTCCGGTCAACCGTGCCGGTGCGCGACGTCCGTACCCCCGCCCTGCGGTGCAAGCGTGTACCGCCCGCCCGCGCGGCTGGTGAAGGTGTAGCGGTCGCCGTTCTGCGTGGTGGCCACGATGTTGCCCCTGGCGTCGGTGACCTTGAGAGACTGGCCAGGCCAGGGATTGAGTACGGTCGCGACACCACCCTGGTTGTCCGCGACCACTGACACGTTGGAGACGGTGGTGCCGTCATAGTCCGCGCTGACCAGGTACCCGCCCTGAGCACGCAGGTTGCTGAAGTGCCCACGTCGGCCTGACGGGTAGTCCGGGAACAAGCGGATCGTGCCGTTGTCCGATTGCAGCATCATCGAGTTGATCGCGTCGATAGCGCTGATCGACTCCAGGCCACCAACCTGGACACTGCCGGTTTGGTTGGTCTGAATTTCCGCGTTGATGCGGCTCTTGAGCTGCGCCAGCAGGGGTGAGGCCGGATAGCCGACACGGGCGGCGATCCCGAAGCTCTTGGCGAAGTTGTTGTCTTCACCCCAGGAGTTCATGGCGTCCAGGGTGTCGATCGCGGCCTGCCGCTGCGCGGCCGGCGAATCGAGGTTCAACTGATCGAACGGGTGGATCCACTCCAGGTTGCAAATGGTCCGCCCCAAGAGCGACGTGAACGAGGTGTCGTAGTCACTGGTGTAGACGGTCTTCCCGTTGTAGGTGTCGGTGGCGTACGGGGGTAGGTGGTCGATGATGTCCTGCCACGCCGGGCGCTTCGACGCGTCGACGTCGAGGACTTCGCTGTACTTCAGCGCAGCCTTCAGGATCAAGCCGACCTCTGCGAGATCGAGCGAGTCGTCGTGCTTCCAGTCCCCCTCGTAAGCGGCGCCCATCAGGTGATACTTCCCGTCGGCTTGCTTGGCGCCGAGGTAGTCCTGCCAGAACTGGGCCAGCTTGTTGACGAGAGGGTATAGCTTCTGGCTCAAGTATGTTTTGTCCGGCGAGTACTCGTACCGGTAGATCAGCGGGACCGCGGCATAGCTAGCTTCGCCCGGCTGGTTCCAGAAGCCCTTATATGCGGTTGAGCCCCAGGGCCCGATCCCCAGCGGATACAGATACCCGCGGGTGGACGGCGGGACGGCGGCCTTGAATTGCGTCGAGATGTACTGCCCGTCGGCCGGGATCGACGCGAGGTTCTGGATGTTTGCCGCGCCCTGGCCCTGGTAGTCGGTGATCGCCTTGATGTACGGATCGGCGGTCTCCGGGCGATTGCTGGAGAACACCCCGTAGTAGGCGGATTCTGCGTTGTAGTTGAGGAAAATTGCTCCTCGCCACATCGGGTCGTCGGTCGTGACCCAGCCCCACATGTTGGGGGCCTCCGAACCGGCCCTAGCCGAGCTGCCCATCAGGTACTGCGAGCCGTAGTAGTACTTCTCGATGGTGTCGTCATAGAGCCGCACATAGGACTTGAGCCAGTACGCCTTCCACCACGCACGGTGGGCAGCTGACATGGACGCCACCGCAGTGGTGTTCATGTCCCGGACGGCACGCTGCGCGTCGGCGACTTGAGTGGTGGCGTTCTTCCCGCCCCGCACACCCGACACCACCGTCACCGGCTGCCCCGGGTGGACGGTGAACTCCGCCGTCGAGGTACCCGAGGAATTCGTGCTCACCGCCGGATCCGCGCCCAGCACCCGTGTGGCGACCGCCGCCCGGGAAACCCACTGGGTTCCCTTGGAGGAGTCCGTGGACCGTGACGCCCACAACGTCGATCCGCTGACCCCCGAAGAAGCCGGGAAGGTGGCGTTGTCAGACTTCGCCGACACATCCATGTCCAGCACCACCGGACTGGAACCGGTCGTGGAGATCTCAGTGACCAGCATGTCCCCGTGCGTGTCAGAGGTATAGCTCCGGGTGTGGATCGGGGCCCCGTTGATCGTCAGATCTGACCGAACCTCCGCATTGAGCAGATCTTGGGTCTGGTTGTAGGTCGTGCCGCTGTCCGAGCCGGACGCTGGTCTGCGGAACGTGATGCTGCCCAGGGTGATCGGGTGGACGCCGTCGGGACCAGTGGTGCTGGTCCAGAAGTCGTTCTTCGACAGATAGAGGGTTTGGGTGTGCGTGTCGCCGCCGCTGGAGACAGTAAGGTCACCGTTGCCCAGCAACGGCCCGTCGGGCTCCATGTCGGTGACCGATCTCGTCGGCGGAGTGCTCCAGGTGGGGTTGAGGCCCGGCAGGAATCCCTGGATCGCGGCCCAGTCCGAGTCGCGGTCGGCCGAGGAGGCGACGGTGACCGCGGCGAGGTCGGGTCGGGTGGCCGACGGCAGCCCGGCGGCCGCCAGCGCGCCGATCGCGGCGATCGCGATCAGCGGCCCCGGGCGTTTGGTACGGAACATCACTGATCCCTTCCCAGGTGGGGTAACGGGTTGAAGGTCACGGCCATACGCGTATGCACGTGCTCCACTCCTTCATGTGGTGTGCATGCGCGACCGCCCAGTGCGGTGGGCGGCCCGGCTCTTGGGCGCCTCGGGGTTGAGGCGTTATTTCAGGTGCGGCAATGCGCGTGGACGCCGTAGGCCGGAGGCGGTCCCTCCACCGGCCGGACGGAATCCGTGGCAGATCAGAGTCGGACGACCTGGCCGGTGCGGCGGGACCTCTCGGCCGAGAAGACGACGCGATGACTGTCGCGACTGGCCTCCGGGCCGGTGAGCAGCAGGTCCGGGCGGCCCTCATGGTGAGCGCGGACGAATGCCTCGATCAGGCCGGCATCTCCGCCGCCGTGGCCTTCGGCGGCCGAGGCGCCGCCGTTGTCGGTGTCGATGACGGTGCGCTCATCAGTGCGGAAGTCGTAGATCTCGATCGTCCGGCCGTCGCCGGTGATCTGGCCGTGAGTGCCGAAGAGCTTGGTGTGGCGGTTCTCCTGCGGAGTGAAGGCGGTGAGGGTGAAGGAGGCGGTGACGCCGCCCTCGTACTGGAGGTTGACGACTTGGTGGTCGACAATGTCGTTGTCGCAGGCGTAAACACAGCGCCCGTACGGGCCCTCGGCCAGAGCCGTCTCCACCGCCTCCGCGGTCATCTCGTCGGCGACGATCCGGGTGAAGTAGCGCTTCACGCCGCCCTCGCGCAGACCGACCGGGTAGAGCTTGCCGGCCGAGTACGGACAGTCGGGCTCGACGGCGCAGCTGACGCAGCGCCCGCTCGCCCCGGCCGGGGCGTTCTCGGCACGGAAATGGCTGAGGGAACCGAAGGAAGACACCGCGGCCACGGGCTGCCCGACGAGGTGGCCGAGCCAGTCGATGTCGTGGCACGACTTAGTGAGAAGCAAGAAGGACGACAAGTCTTCGCGGCGCCAATTCCCACGTACATACGAGTGGGCGAAGTGCCAATAGCCGATGGGCTCCAGGTGTTGGACGCTGACCAGGTCGCCGATGCGGCCGCTGTCGAGGAGCTCTTTGAGACGGCGTGTATAGGGCGAGTAACGCATGACGTGACAGACGGTCAGCGACACCCCCGCCGACGTGGCCGCCTCAGTGATGCGGTCGCACTCCTCCATGCCGGTCGCCATCGGCTTTTCCAGCAGGATGTCGTAGCCGCGTGCGGCGAACGCCTCCACCGCCCCGATGTGTTGGGCGTCCTGCAGCGTAATGAGTACGGCGTCCGCAAGGCGGGGCGCTTCGGCCAACTCGCGCCAGTCGGCGTACCGGTGGTCGAGCGGCACCCCGTACTGCTCGGCGAAGGCCGCTCGGCGAGCATCGCGCGGCTCGGCGACGGCGGTGAACGCGACGGGTGTCTCCCCCGCCGCGGCCAGAGCCGCGTATCCGGTGCCGCGCGCCCCGGCACCGGCCACGGCAAGGCGGAGCGGGCCGCCGAGAGGACGACCGGGGTGCTCGCGGAGGTTGGCGAACGTCTGGCGCACGATGGTCATTTCTTGACTGCACCTCCGGTGGGGCCCTTCACGACATGTCCAAAATTCAGGGCGGGCTGGATCGGGAAGAAGTTGGCCCGGTAGAAGCCGCCCCGCGGGCCTTGGTTGGGGATCCACTCGCGCATGTAACGGTCGTCGCCCGGCGTGTTCGCCGACTCCTGGAACCATGGGTGCCGGTGCGAAGTGTGCCCCGGCACCGGGTCGAGGATGACGCGGATACCGCGGCGGCGCGCCACGTCGACCAACACCGCCATGTCCTCGTTCGAGCCGTACCGCGGGGCAACGCGCAGGGTGATCGACCACGTCGTACCCGCCGTCGCCGAACTCCGAGGCGAAGAACGAGCTCAGCCACACCGTGTCCACGTTCAACCAGGCCGGGCAGTCCAGGTGCTCGATGACCCCGGCCAGGTCACCAACACCAACGCCGACGCCGACGCCGACGCCGACGCCGACGCCGACGCCGTCGGCGAACGTCGCCGGATACGCCTGGTACAGCACTGCGTCCGCCAGCCAGGACGACGCGGCACGGGGTTGGGTCATGAGGTCTGCCGTCTTCCTCAGCGGAGTCGACGCGCCGCGCACCGGCGCCGGCCTGCGAGTTCCGGACCGAGATCCGGGAGTTCATTAATAATGAAGATTGCTTTAATATTTCGGATGCGTTAAGATGCTGACACTCGGTGGGTGCGGCGTCAAGAGGTCGGAGCAATTTCCATGACAACGGGGGCTCCCCAACACTGGTTCGGTGCCCCGTTGGGCCGGGCCACCACCGTGGCGGTCCTGCGCGCGGTCCACGGGTGAAGGGTGTCTTTATTGGCGTACGGTGGTTGACCTGGGGCTTTGCGATCGTCCAAGTATGGGCATGATCGGTGATCGTGGGTATGCGACTGCTCTACCTGATCTTCTGCCGACTGCTTGGCTGCCTCCTCTTACTGGGCCGGTCCGCCCCCGCGAACAACGCCGAGATCCTCGCTCTCCGCCATGAGGTCGCTGTGCTGCGCCGGCAGATCGAGCGCCCGCGGCCCTCATGGGCTGATCGTGCCGTGCTCTCCGCTCTCGCACGGCACCTGCCACCCGCATTACGCCGCCATCGGCTGGTCACTCCAGGCACGCTGCTGGCCTGGCACCGGCGTCTGGTGCGCTGGAAGTGGCGCCAGACGGCGGTCGGACCCGGTCGCCCACCATTGCCGGAAGAGACAGTTGCGCTCATCCAACGCCTGGCAAGAGAGAACCCGACCTGGGGGTACGTCAGGATCCAAGGCGAGCTGCGCCGGCTCGGGCATCGGATTGCCGCAGCTACGGTCCGGCGCGTCCTGCGCCGTTCTGGTCTACCGCCCGCACCGCAGCGAGCCTCCCAGCAAACCTGGCGCTCCTTCCTCCACACCCAGGCCCACACGCTGCTTGCCTGCGACTTCATGCACGTGGAGACGGTCTTCCTCAGGCGTCTCTACGTCTTCTTCGTCATGGAGATCGCCACCCGGCGCGTCCATGTCCTGGGCGTCAGCGCACGCCCTACCGGCGCATGGGTCACCCAACTCGCCCGCAACCTGCTCATGGACCTCGGCGACAGGGCCGGGTGCTTCCGATTCCTCATCCGAGACCGGGACAGCAAGTTCACCGCCGCCTTCGACACCGTCTTCGCCGGCAACGGCACAGCCGCCATCCCAGCACCGCCTCAGAGCCCCCGGTCAAACGCGTTCGCCGAACGATGGATACGCACAGCCCGCACCGAGTGCACCGACCGCCTCCTCATCACCGGCGAACGACACCTGCGCACCGTCCTCACCACGTATGCCGAGCACTACAACGCGGGACGGCCCCACCGCAGCCTGGACCTACGAGCCCCGGACGACGACCCGAACATCAACCCCCTACCTGCTGGCACAATCAGGCGCCGCCAGGTACTCGGTGGACTGCTCAACGAGTACCACACCACGCCACTCCGATTGCCTCACCATCGACAGGGAACGCCCAGCTCAGCAGCCTGATCGGAATATTGACACCCTTCAGGGCGAAGCGGTGGGGGAAGATCGCGCAGCGGATCGTGCCGCACGACCTTGAACCCGGCGCTCTGCGGTTGGAGTTCATCGAGCTCGGGGACGCGTTCCGTGCCACCTACAGCGCACCGAGCCCGACCTCGCCCTCCTCGCCGGGCTCCACGAACGCAAGGCCCGCGCCTTCGCCTGGTGGGCCGACGTCAGTGGCGACGGCGCCCTGCGCCACGAGGCGAAGCGTGCCGAGAAGGTCGCGCAGACCACCCGCGAGATGCACGCCAACCGTGGCGGCCAGATGGCCGGTGACCCAGCGGGCAACGACCAGCTGGCGGTCGGCGACAGGGCGGTCGGCAACCAGCTGGTGGAACGGCTGCTGACCGGGCCACAGGCCGTGCACGCCCGTGCCGTGCTGGACTACGTCGCCGCCCACTCCCCACACCCGGAGGCCGAGGTGCGCCTGAAGGTACTCAGGCTCACCCTGCGGGCCGCGCGCGCCGGCACCGGGAACGTCACCGGCCAGGACCTGACCGGCTGGCTTCCGGACGATGCCGAGCGGGTGCTTCAGCGGCTGGTCACCGGCGGCTGGCTGTGCCCGCCCGGCACCGTCTCCGAGGTGATGGCCTCCCGCTCCGAGGACCCCACCGCGGTCACCGTCCCCACCCTGCTGCCCCCCCAGCCCCGCCCGTTCACTTTCGGCAAGACCACCCGCGCCAGGATCTCCGGCTGGGCCCAGAAAGTCGTCGGTGACCGGAAGCTCCGCAAAAAGAAACTGGGCGCCGCCACCCGGCTCCTGGTCCTGTACACCGCCGCCCACGCCCGCCCCGACGGCCGCCTCGGACACTCCGAGGACGGCGGGCTGAACCTGGACCAGGCCGCCGCGTTCACCGCCCTGCCACCCGAGGAAGTCGCCGAGCACGCCGGACTGCTGATCACTGCCGACTGGCTCGCCGAAACCAACACCGCCGAAGGAAAGCTGCGCGGACAGCTCACCGAGCGCATCCTGCCGCTGAGAGGGCTGCTGTAGAGCGCCCGGCCCGCACGGATCACAAGGTAAGCCCCGGCTCGGAACGGGCCCGGCACAAAGGGGCGGCCTCGGTGACCACAGCCTGGCGGCGACGTTGGAGGCGGGGTTTGGCTTGCCATGGGTGCTTGGCAGCAGCTGCTCCGCAGTCCGCGTCCGCTGCCGGGCCCGCTTGGTTCAGCCGATGCGGCCGATGTGGATCACCACGATGGTCACAGTGGTTTCTGTGATCTCGTACAGGACGCGGTAACGGCCGACGTGCATGCGGCGCAGGTCCGGGGAGCCATACTCCGCGGTGCCCGCCGGCCGCGGGGTGTCGGCGAGCAGGTCGACGGCGTCCATCAGCTGCCGTAGGCCGTCTGGGTCGTCCTTGAGGAACCGGGCGGCCGCGTTCACCGCGCCCTCGTCCCAGATGATCGTGTAGGTCAAGAAGCGTGCCCCAGCCCGAGCTGGGCACGCACCTGCTCATGCGGCACACCCGTGGCCTCGCCGGACGCCTGCCGCGCCCGGTACTGCGCCAGGGCCAGGGCGTCCTCGAGGTCGGCCAGTTCCTGCGGATTGATCAGGACCGCCGCGGGCTGGCCATGGTCGGTGATGGTGATCCGCTCACGGGCATGGGACGCGCGACGCACCAGCGACCCGAACCGGGCCCGAGCCTCTGTAATCGGCAACGTGTCACTCATGAACAGAACTGTACACTCCACGCGGCAGCGCGCACGCGGCAAGACACACACCCAGGCCATCCTCCGCCTGGCCCGCCGGCGCGTGAACCGCACCCGATCCGCCAAGAACGTCGCGCTTCGCGGGACGTTCCCGAAAACCGGCATGAACCGCCACGAACCAACCCCGCCAGGGTTGACGAAACAGACAGGGGCACCCCCCTTCTCGGGCATGGGCGCCAACCTCGCCATGCGCGACGGCGCTGGCCTGACCCAGGCCCTCACCGGACACACCACCGTCGGCGATGCCGTCACCGCCTACGAGAAGATCCTCATTCCCCGCTCGTCGAAGCGGCCGAGGGGGACGCTGACGGAATCGACGGCGCCTTCGCTCCCGACTCGCACACCACTGATACCCAGCGTTGCCGCTTTAGCCGAACGCAGCCAGGGAGACCGGCTGCCACTGACGCCAGGTGCTCAGACGCTCCTCGTAGAGACCAGCGACATCGGTGAAGGACTTGCCGAGGAAGATCCTCAGCGGGGGCTGGTCCGCATCGACGATCTGAAGAATCGCGTCACGGGTCGCGCGCGGGTCGCCTACCTCGAAATCCGGTGCAGTAGCCGCGCGGACTTCGGCGTAGTCCGGGTACAGCTCGCTGTGCCGTGCCCCGCGGGCCAGCCAGTCGGTGGCGTAGGGGCCGGGCTCGACGTTGGTGATGTGGATGCCGAAGGCTGCAACTTCTTGCGCCAGGGACTCCGACAACCCCTCAAGGGCCCATTTGGAGGCGTGGTACGCACCGATGCCGGGGAATGCACGTACGCCGCCCTCGCTGGTCACTTGCAGGATCCTCCCCGATCGCTGCGACCGCATGAGAGGCAGCACGGCCTGTGTGACCCACACCGCACCGAAGAAGTTGGTCTCCATCTGAGCACGGAGGTCGTCCTCGTTCACCTCCTCGACCATGCCGAAATGCCCGTAGCCGGCGTTGTTGATCGCGATGTCCAGCGAACCGAAATGCGCGTGGGCACGCTGCACCGCCTCATGCACCGCGGCGCGGTCGGTAACGTCGAGCCGGACCGGCAATACCGCATCTCCGTGCCGCTCGACCAAAGGGGTCAACTGGCTGTCGTCCCGGGCCGTCGCCGCGACATGATCGCCGCGTTCGAGCGCCGCCTCCGCCCACTCGCGGCCGAACCCCCTCGAGCTGCCTGTGATGAACCAGGTCTTGGCCATGGCTGGTGCTCCCTGCAGGTGGATGGATTGCTTGCTGTTGCTGTTCCATCGTGCTGTTGATCGAGACATTCCACCAGCGAAGGTCTTGCATAGAAGACATGCGGTTTCAGAATGTGTCAGGATGACGGCGTGGCCGACTTCACCCTCACCGGTCTCCGCGTCGTCCAGGCCGTGATCGACACCGGCTCGTTCACCGCCGCGGCCGACGCACTCGGATACACCCAGTCAGCGGTGTCCCGTCAGATGGCGGCGATGGAAGCCGCCGCAGGCGTACCGCTGTTCGTCCGGGGCGCCCGCGGGGTGACCCCGTCTCCCGCGGGCATGATGCTCGCCCGCCGGGCCGCAACAGCCCTCAACGAGATCGACGCCGTCAGCACAGACCTCGCCGGGTTGCAGGACCACCTCACCGGACGCGTCGCCATCGCGGCGTTCCCCTCGGCTGCCGCCGTGCTCGTCCCCAGGGCAATGGCCCGCCTGCGGAACGACCACCCGGGTTTGATCGCCGAGTTCGGCGAGGCGTCCTCGCCCACGCAGCTTCGCCAACTCCGCGCTCACCGCATCGACGTCGCAGTGATCGGTGTGGGAGCGGACCTGCCCGCCTACGATTTCGAGGGACTGCGCCGCGACTTGCTCCTCGACGGCCGTCTCCTGCTCGCCGTCCCCGCGAACCACCGGCTCGCCGGCCGCCAACCCATTCCGGTGACCGAGCTGGGGGACGAACCCTGGATCGTCGGCAAGGGCCTCCGCGACGACCCCCAGTTCGGCGCCTGGCCAACCCTCGACCACCCGCGGATCGCCTATGCCGCCCGCGAATGGCCCACTCGCCTCGGCCTTGTCGCCGCCGGTCTCGGCATCGCCGTACTCCCCGAAGTAGCGGCCGCCGCGGTCCCCACCGGCGTCCGCATCGTCCAAGTCGACGACCCCGCCTGGCTCGGCCGAGCCATCGTCGCCGTCACGGTCCGCGACCGCTCTCCCGAGGTGACGGCCACCGTGGGGGCGCTGCGCCAGGAGGCCGCACAGCTTCGCGCGGCGCCATAACGCCGCACCCGGCAAGGAAGATCCACGCTGGGATTCCGCTCTGCTCGGCCACGGCCGACTCGGCCTGGACACGGCCGGCCTCCTCTCATAGTTCGTCCACGCGACGGCGAGCACCCAGCTCACGCTGTTCGAGCAGGCCAACCACCGACGGCATCCACGACCTCACCGGGAGCTGCAGCACGACGGGCCACTACTCCCACGGAACCTCCGGCCCCGCGCCCGACCAGCGAAAACGCAGCCCTCAAGCCCGGAAAGACAGCTTCTTAGGTCAGCCCCCTTGGACGCGTCCGGTGCTGGTGTCGGGCGTATCAGGCTGCTGTGCCGAAGCCCTCGGCACGCAGGTCCTGGTCTCGGAGCTGGGTGAAGTCGACGTCGAGCTTGGGGTCGTATACCTCGGGCTGGATGCCGAGTTCGTGGGTGGAGTACTCGCCGAACCGTTTGATGTGCTCGGTCAGGTACGGCGAAATGCGCGCCAGGTCCTCCGGGTCGATCTCCCATCCCTCCTCCAGCAGTTGGCGGACGATCTCCGCGATGTCCAGGGCGTTGTGGAAGATCACCGCGTTGGTCAACAAGCCGTTGAACTTCATCGCCTTCTCCTGCTCGACGGGGTCGTTGTCGGCGATGACACCGCGGTTGCCGAAGCCGACCCACTGACGCCCTCGCGGACGGAGACGGCCACCCGCATCAGGTGCCGGAACTGGGACTCGATCAGGTCAGGTCGATGACGTTCTTGCCCGGCTCGCCGAACAGGGCGTCGATGTGCACGTACTCGGTGGTCTTGGATGGCCGATAGAAGACCGCCAACGTGAAGACCGGCAGGGGGTATCGCCGAGGTGAGCCCAAAAGGGGCCATGGGATGATCTTGAAGCCCTGAGAGCTCCGGCCCGTCACCCATTCGACTTAGTGTCGTTGGTGGTGATGTTGACCGTCGTCTGGGGCCCGGGGTGGGTTGTGACCTCGATCGAACGGACCCGCATCCCGTCGCGGTGCTGGCGGCGCCATTCCAGGTACATCGAGTCCACGGCGCGGGCGGTGGCGATGAGGTCCGCGGTCTGGTCCTGGGCGGAGCAGGCGGCGCACCAGGCGCGGATGTCGGTTTCGGAGGGGGCGGCCTTGGCGCGCAGGACGCGGGAGGCCTTGGCCGGGTGTCAGCCGCACCGGGCGGACAGCTCACGCCCGGTGATTCCGGCGTCCCGCACCAGGTGTACCAGGCGTCCGGCGAGGGCTTCGCGGGCGACCTGGGCGCTGGAGGAGGGGGACCGCTGGGAGGAGAACGCCCGGGTGAAGGTGCTGTAGGGCGAGCGGTCCAGCCCGCCGGGCATCCCCATGGAGGTGATCTTCTCCGGGTTCGCCGAGCCGCGGTCGGTGAACTCGCTGAGGCTACCGATCACCAGAACCTGTCGGGGGCGGACGGTGGAGATCTCGATGTCGGTCGGGGCGCCGTCGTCCTCGTAGAGCTTGTGCAGTGGGATCAGCGGGCACGGTCGGCGACGATCCATTCCGCCAGGGCGACCAACGTGGCCTCCGCGCTGTCGGCCATGTGGTCGCGCAGCGCGATGACGTCCTCGCGTGTGGCGCCCAGGACCGGATCGGTGCGCAGCAGTTGCCAGGACTGCTCGACGATGCTGCCGGTGCCCTGCTCGCGGAAGTGCCAACTCCAGCGCACGATGCCGTGATCGGCTCCGCCGACGACGAAGGCGAAGGCGCGGCCTGGATCGGCCTGCACCACCTCGGAGTGGGTGACCCATTCGCGCTGGTCCCGGCGGTTGAGGCCGCTGAACCGGGCGCCGACCCAGGGACCGTCGCCCGGCGCGTAGCTCACCTCGCTGGCGCTCGGGCTCCACGTCTCGATCAGTGATACGTCGCTGATGAGGCGGTAGACGGAGTCCGGCGTTCCGTCGACCCAGCACCGCCGGGTGAAGGCGAAGGGAGTGAGGTCGAGCCCGGCAAGCGGATGCTGTGGGTCGGGGGTGGTGATGCTCATGGATTCTCCCGGAGGCGATGAAGAGGAATGCGGCCATCCTGGAGACCGGGACAGAAGCGAGCCAGACCCTGCGGATCACTACCCCAGCGGGGTCAGGCACGAATCGTCGGCGGGATGCACACTCGGATACATGAATAACCACGGGCACCTCGCCGACTTCCTTCAGGCACGCCGCGGCCAGCTGCGGCCGGAAGACGTCGGGCTGCAGACCTACGGCGAGCGGCGCCGGGTACCGGGGCTGCGCCGGGAGGAGCTCGCGATGCTCGCGGGAATCAGCGCGCCCTACTACACCCGCCTGGAGCAGGGCCAGTCGCACAACGCCTCGCGCGAGGTGCTCGACGCCATCGCGAAGGCCCTGCGACTGGATGACTCCGAGCGTGCCCATCTGCACGCCCTGGCCAATGCACCGAGACGCGGCAGGCCCGCGGGTCGGCCGCGTGCCGAACGCATATCCCCAGCAACCAGCGCTTTGCTGGCAGCCATCGAGGGCACACCCGCCATCGTCATGGGCCGCCGCAGCGACGTCCTGGCCTGGAACCGTCAAGGTCACGGGCTGTTCGCCGGCCATCTCGATCTGGGCAGCCCCGACACTCCGGGCCGACGGCCGAACATGGCCAGGCTGGTGTTCCTCGACGCGCACACCCGTGACCTGTACACAGACTGGCCCGCGAAGGCCCGGGCCGTGGTGGGCAACCTGCGTCTGACGGCTGGCCGATACCCCGATGATCCACTGCTGGCCGGACTGATCGGCGAGCTGACCATGGGTAGTCCGGAGTTCGCCACGATGTGGGCCGATCACCGGATCGTGGCCTGCGATGTCGCCGACTATGAGATGCGCCACCCGCTGGTCGGGACCCTGACGGTCACCCAGCAGACGCTGCAGAGCCCGCAAGGGAACGGCCCGGCCCTGGTGGTGGCCACAGCCGACCCCGGCTCCTCCTCCGCGACAGCCCTGAACCTGCTTGCCCACGCCACCGCATCGGAGGAAGCGACCCGGCCGCGCCACGGCGCCGAAAACCGCATCTGACCCCGCGCCCCTCCGTCGCCCGAGGTCGCCCGCGGCCTGCCTGACCGCCGCGGCGCCCCGCCACCGGACTGCCCCGGTCGCCGGACACGCCCACGCCCGCCGGTCGGCAGCACGCGACCTCCGGCAGATCGCGACCTGCGGCCTCCCCCGAGGCCCCTCTCGACCACGTCGCCGCACCGCGGCTACCGCATGCCCGAAAGCAGTGAGGAACCATGTCCAAGCGAAGTATCAAGATCGCCATGTCGGCCGTATCGGTGGCTGTAGCCACCCTTACGGCGGCTACGCCGGCCAACACGCTGTCCGCCACAGGGCCACTGACAGATGTGCGGGTCGCCGCCCACTTCGACCTGTCAGCAGGCCAGATGCCGGAGAACGTCACCCTGCTGCCCGACGGCACGGCAGACGTCACCTTCGCCGCCAGCCGCCAGGTGGCTCAGGTCAGCCCTGGCGGCGCGACGCGCATCCTGGCGACGCTGCCCGCACCCGCCGACGGCGGAGTCAAGACACCGGTCCTCGGCTTCCCCCTGACCACCGGCATCGTCCATACCTCGGACGGCACCGTTTACATGCTCTACGCGACCGGCACGGCCGACCTGACAGGGCTGTGGCGGATACGCCCCGGGCAGGACCCGGAGCGCATCGCCGCGCTGCCCGCCAACGGCCTGCCCAACGGGCTGGCACTGGATGAGCACAGCCGGCAGCTCTACATCACCGACTCGGCGCTCGGCACTGTGTGGACCGTTCCCATCGGCGGCGGAACACCCACCGCCTGGTCCGCCGCCCCCGAGCTCGCCTCGACCGGCTTCCTTGGAGCCAACGGCGCGAAAGTACACGACGGCGCACTGTGGGTGACCAACCTCGACCGGGGCACCCTGCTGCGCATTCCGATCCGCTCCGGAAACCGTGCGGGCACCCCGCAGGTCAAGGCATCAGGCCTGGCCGGAATCGACGATTTCGCGTTCACCGGCCGCGGCGACGACGTGCTCGCCGCACTCAACGCCCCCAACACGGTCGTGCGCATCCGGTCCAACGGCACCAGCACCACCGTGCTGGATGCCACAAACGGACTTCAGAACCCCACCTCCATCGCCCTGCGCGGCAATGACGTGTACGTGCTCAGCGCTGCCTACACCACGGCCACTGACCCCAATCTGCTGCGCGCACGCCTGCACGGCGACCGGTAGGAACTCGCCCGGACGATACGAATAGAGGACCACATATCATGAGTGACATTACTCTCGGCGACGTCGAGGTGACCCGGGTCGAGGAGATGCACGGACCGGTCGGCATGGACCCGGGGACATTCTTCCCCGGCTCGCCGAAGCAGCACTGGGACGAACACCGGTCCGTGCTCGTCCCGGACTTCCTCAGCGACGAGACCGGTATCTGTCAGGTGGCCGTGCAGACCTGGGTGCTGCGCAGCGAGGGCAAGACCGTCCTCATAGACACCGGGATCGGCAATCACAAGGAACGCCCCCACACACCGGCCTGGGACCACCTGGAGCTGGACTTCCTCGACAACCTCCAGCGGGCCGGCGTGCACCCCGACGACGTCGACATCGTGGTCAACACCCACCTGCACGTCGACCACGTGGGATGGAACACCCATCTGGAAGGCCAGTCCTGGGTTCCGACCTTCCGCAACGCCACCTACGTGATGCCCAAGGCCGACTTCGAGTTCTGGAACCCGGCCAACAACCCCAAGATCGCCGGCGGAGTCAACGAGAACGTCTTCGAGGACAGCGTCGCGCCCGTACACGCCGCGGGCCAGGTCCAGCTCTGGGAGTCGAGCCACCAGATCGACGCCAACCTCCGTCTACAGGCCGCACCCGGCCATACACCGGGATCGAGTGTCCTGATGCTGGACTCCGGCTCCGAGCGCGCGGTCTTCGCCGGCGATCTGATGCACTCCCCCTTCCAGGTCATGCAGCCGGACCACAACAGCTGCTTCTGCGAGGACGCACAGGCTTCCCGCAAGACCCGGCACGAGATTCTCGGCTGGGCCGCCGACGCCAACGCGCTTGTCCTGCCTGCTCACTTCGCGGGACACGGCGCGCTGGAAGTGGAACGCAGCGGGGGCTCGTTCGGCATCAAGCGGTGGGCCTCGCTCGACCGACTCTGACATCTGGTCGGTCCACAACCATGGCCCCGGGGCCATGCCCCGGGCCACGGGCCGTCGACGACCCAACCGTAGACAAAGACAATGAGATGCCGATCAAGGGCTGGGTCCCCTTCGCGTACACCGAACAGGGCTGAGGCCCGCAGAAGGGCACCACTGTGAACCACCACCCCGACCCCGTTGTTGCCACCCCGCAAGGGGCGGTCCGCGGCCTACGACAGGACGACACCACCGCCTTCCTGAACATCCCCTACGCCGCCCCTCCCCTCGGCGCCGGCCGATTCGCGCCGCCGCAGCCGCATGAGTCCTGGGACGGCGTACGGGACGCCACCGTGCCGGGACCCAATGCGCCGCAATCCGAGCGCAAGCTCGGCACCGTGGACATGTCCCCCTACTTCGGCCCCGGTTGGAGCCAGGGGGAGGACTACCTCACCGCCAACATCTGGACGCCCGCCGCCATGGACAGCGCTCTGCCCGTCATGGTGTTCGTCCACGGCGGCGGATTCGTCGCCGGATCGACGCGGTCCGCGCTGTACGACGGCTCCGGCTTCGCCCGCGACGGCGTCATCCTCGTCACCCTGAACTACCGGCTCGGCATCCCGGGATTCCTCGACATCCCCGGAGCGCCCGCCAACCGCGGCCTGCTCGACGTCGTCGCCGCGCTGCGCTGGGTGCGGGAGAACATCGCCGCCTTCGGCGGTGACCCGAGCAACGTCACACTCTTCGGCCAGTCGGCCGGGGCAACCATCGTCGGCGGCGTGCTCGCCACCCCCGAGGCCACGGGCCTCTTCCGCCGGGCGATCGTCCAGAGCGGCAGCGGCCGGGGGGCGTTCACGATCGAGCAGGCCGCCCGCGTCACCAAGGCCGCGACCGAGGCGCTGGGCGTCGATCCCCATGTCGACGGCTTCGCGGACGTCTCCGACGAGCGCCTGGTCGAGGCCGCCAACCGGGTCGCGGGCATCGACCTGCGGACCGAGACGCACAGCGACCCGCTGATCGGACTCAGCCCCTTCAGCCTGGCCCTCGACACGCAGCCCGCCGAATCCGTCTCCACCGGCCTCAGCGCCGACGTCGACCTGCTCATCGGGATCAACACCGAGGAGGCCAACCTCTACCTGGCTCCCATGGGCAACTACTCCACCTCGACCGCGGCCGACGTCCACGCGGCGGCGGCCCGCTCTCACCCGAATCCAGCACGGCTCGTCGAGACGTACCGGAAGGCACGCCCCAAGGCGTCCTTCGGTGAGCTGCGGTCCGCCATCATGGGCGACGCCGCGTTCGGCGCGGGCAGCTGGGCACTGGCCAGTGCCCACGCCGCCCACCCCCAGTCCGAGACCTTCGGCTACGAGTTCGCGTGGCGCTCCCATGCCCTGACGGGAGAACTCGGCGCCACCCACGCGATGGAGCTCCCCTTCGTCTTCGGCGTCACGCATCTCCCCCAACTGCACGGACCCAACGGCCTGCTCGGCCCCGACAAGCCCCCCGCGAATCTCGCCGCCCGAGTGCACGAGACGTGGGTCCGGTTCGCCAGGACCGGTAACCCCGGCTGGGACCCGTACGACAGCGAGCGCCGGGCCACGATGCACATCGACGCACAGTGGACCCAGGTCGACGACCCCCGTGGCCAGGAACGCCAGGCCTGGAACTGACATGCCGTACACATCACTCCGCACCCTCTTCAAGGACACACCATGACCAGAACCGTCATCACCACCGACAACGCGCCCGCACTGGTGGCCCCGCTGTCCCAGGGCGCCCGCAAGGGCCCCATCCTGCAGGTCTCCGGGCAGCTCCCGCTCGCCCCGGACACGGGCGAGATCGTAGGCACCACGGTCGCCGAGCAAACCACGCAGGCCCTGCGTAACGTCTCCGCCGTACTCAAGGCGGCCGACGCGGACCTGGAGGACGTCGTGATGCTCCGTGTCTACCTCACGGATCCCGCCCACCTAGGCCCAATGCCGTTGCGTTATGGGTCTGCGGGTTGGGGTCTTGTGATGAGGATGGCTTGCGTGCCGGTGCGGGTCGGTTGCGGCCAGAGACGGTGTTCAGCTCGCCTGAGCTGGTAATTGGACATCTTGCGTTTCACGGCTCGGGGCTGGCTGCGCAGGCGTCTGGCGGGCAGGAGTCGTTCCAAAAGGTCCTGCTCGAGCATCACCAAGGCCTTGACCAGGAGGTCAGGGGGAAAAGCTGCCCGGTGTAACGGTCACGCTGCGCCGGGCGGAGCGCAGGGTTTCGGTGAAGGAGACCCGATCGGGGTCCAGACCACGGGTGGCGGCGGTTCTCAGCATGAGTTCGCGCAGGGCGTGGTGGACCAGCAGGTGTGCCCAGATCTGCTGGCGGACCCCATCGGGGGTCTTGCTGCTGAGTACGACGCGGGCGCCGCGCTGATGGGTTTTGATCTCGGCGAAGACTGACTCGATCTCCCAGCGTTCGCGGTAGAGCGCGGCTAGCTGCCGGGCCGGATGGCGTCGGGCGTCCAGGAGGGTGGTGGCCAGGCGATAACCACCGGCCGCATCCTTCCCGACCTGGCCCTTGAGCTGGTAGGTCAGAACCCGGACGGTGACCGGCTCATGCCTGGCAGGGCCGCTGCTCGCCCGGATATGTGACAGCCATGACCCGTCCCGGAACTGTCTGATGACCGGCAGGACGCGGTTGGCGGGCACTCGCCACAGCAGATCGGCGCCGGTGGCGGTGAAGGCCTGCCACAACGGGACACCGAGGAACTCACGGTCGGCCAGGACGAGCCGGCCCGGGCCGAGTGACCGTGGCAGGCGGCCGACCAGGGTGACTTCGCCGGTGCGGCAGCCGGCGAGTTCCGCGTCCAGCACCGCATGGCTGCCCACCTCCACCAACGCAGCCATCCGCACCTGCGGGAACGCGCTCCTGCCGACCCGCGGCCGTTACCCGGACGCCCGAACGCGGCCTCGTTGGCTTCGCTGTCCGCGACGTCCCAGTAGGTTGCGTCCACCGCCGGCAGCCGCAAGCCCCGCCAGAACGCACCGGGTGTCGCCTCGGTGGCCATCGGCTTGGCGGTCGTGGCGAACAGCACCCGCAACGGCTCACAGCCCAGCCGCTGCCGTGCCCGGAACAGCGACGACTTCGCCGGCACATGCCAGTCGCCCAGCAAGCCCTGGCCCCGCAGACCTTCCACCAGGTGCCGCATCACTTCCAGATACGGAGCCGGAGAGAACAACGCCAGCCCCAGCACGAAGTACACCACCAGCCGCGCGGGAAGCAGCCGTCTGCGTTGCTCCCCGCACCCGCAAGCCGCCACCACCCGATCCACCAACCCCGGCGGATACACCCAGGTCAACAGCCCCAGGCCCGATAACTCAGACACACGCGCAGACACCCGAACCACCCCCCGGGACCACTACCCAAGAACCCACGCCCAAGGCCTAAAACAACGGCATTGGTACTAGGCCGTGTTTTAGAACCGTGGTCCGTGTCTCGCCTCGTGCCGTGATGATCTCGGTGTGGGACGAGGGGATCTTTCAGATGACCAATGGAGGTAACCGCAACCCAGCTCCGCGCCGAGGGCTTCGAGGTCCGCGGCCAGGACGCGGCCCGCCTCTTCCCGATCGTGCATCACCATGTCAACGCGCTGGGCGGGTACTTCTCCCAGTTTCCGGAGCCGCCCGGCGGCATGCGCTCCTCGCACGGAACCGGAGGCGCGTGATCAGGCGGCGGGGCAGCCGGGCACCCGCGGCAGGACGGCAGGCTAGGGGCGCAGACACATAGCCCGCAGTCCGCTGGACGTGCCGTTGGCCCCGCTACGCTCGGCCGGCCGGCCCCAGAGGTTAGTCGTTCGGGGTCGATTCGCAGTCGCGGAGGTAGGTCTCCATGGTGGTGCGGAGATTGTCGGCGGCACGGATGATGAGGGCGAGCTGTTCCGTGGTGAACTCACCCAGCGCCTGACCGAGCTGCAGATGCAGCGGTTCGAAGAAGGCGTCGGCAGCGGCGTTGATCGTCGTGGTCGAGCGCAGGGTCACGACCCGCCGGTCGGAGTCCTCCCGAACGCGCTCGACATGCCCTGCTTTCTCCAGGCGTCCGAGAAGGATCGAGGTCGCACCCGGCGAGAGGCCCACGCGTTCGGCGAGGCGTGCTGGCGTCAGCGGCCGGCCACGCTGTTCCGCCTCGATGATCAGCACGATGGCGTCAGCGTCGGTGGTGTGCAGGCGCGCACTGCGGGCGAAGGCCCGTGCCAGTTCCTTCTGCGTGGCGGTGAAGGCCGTGAGACTGCCCAGCACCTGCTCGTACTCATCACCCGGCTCAGCCTCTGTCATGACCTACCTTTCGACGCCCCCGGTACCTTACGGCAACCTAATATAGTTATGCGGCATAATAATTTTGCGACATAAGGACCTGGAGTCGGGGCCCACCAGGCCACCGGACTCACCCAGCCCAGCAGTCGCCCGAGGCCCATCGAAGGAACTCAAGGAGTCATCACAGTGAACGGATCGATCACCATTGCCGGAGCCGGACTGGCCGGACTCGCCCTCGCCCGCGTCCTGCACGTCCACGGCATAGCCTCGACCGTCTACGAGGCGGAGGCATCGCCCAGCGGACGCACCCAGGGCGGCCAGCTCGATATCCACGACTTCAATGGCCAGATCGCCCTCCAGCAGTGCCAGCTCATGGACGAGTTCCACTCGATCGTCAACATGGGCGCCGAGGCCATGCGATTCCTCAACCCCGACGGAGAACTCGTCGGCGAGATCCCCGACGACGGGGAACTGAGCAACCCCGAAGTCCTGCGCGGCGAACTGCGCAGGATCCTGATCGAGTCACTGCCCCACGGCACGATCCAGTGGGGCCACAAGATCGCCTCGGTAACCCCCGGAGACGGCCACCGACCGCACATGATCAACTTCGCCAACGGCTCGTCGGTCTCAACCGAGGTGCTGATCGGCGCCGACGGGGCCTGGTCGCGGGTCCGGGCCTCCCTCAACGGCGCCATGCCCGAGTACCTGGGAACCCTGTGGGTCGAAACCTTCCTCCACGACGTCGAAAAGAACCACCCGCAGAGCGCCGCACTGGTCGGCAGCGGCGCGATGCTGGCGATGAAGCCGGGCAGGGGAATCTTCGGACACCGCGAGGCGAACGACGTGATCCACACCTACGTCGTACTGAAGAAGCCGCTCGAGTGGATACAGTCGGTCGACTTCTCCGACCGCGAGCGCGCGCTGACGCTCGTCGCCGAGCAACTGGGCCAGGGCTGGGCGCCTGAGCTGCTCGAACTGGTCACCCGAGGCGAGACCGCGCCGGTCGCACGCCCGATCTGGGGACTGCCGCTGGAACACACCTGGGACCGCGTCCCGGGCATCACGCTCATCGGCGACGCCGCCCACCTCACCCCGCCAGACGGCGACGGCGCAAACTGGGCCCTCTACGATGGCGCCCAGCTCGCACAAGCCATCGCCGCCACACCAGCCGACATCGACACGGCGTTCAACACCTTCGCCGAACAGATGCTGCCCCGCAGCGCCGCGTCCTCGACCGAGGGCTACCAATCCTTCGAGCAAACCTTCGGCTACAACGCACCCGCGAACCTGCGCGACATGATGAACCGCGCCAAGACCTACGGCCACCAACACCAGTGAGCGCCCAACACCTGCCCACCGACTCGTGAATCACCCACCCCCGCCGGCCTCGGCGGGGGCATTTCACTCCCAGACCTGCCCACAGATCGTCCAGCGGCATCCCAGCAGGCCACGAGACCCAACACCGCCACCGAGCCGCTCATTTGATCGAAATACCTCACCCCACAGGTCACAGCCATTCGTTGATCGCGGCGATGAGGACGGTCGCCTCGAAGCGGACCGCGAGCTTGTCGAACCGGGTGGCCACCGCCCGGTTCCGCTTCAGCCGGTTGATGCCGCACTCGACCGCGTGCCGGGCCTTGTAGTCCTCACGGTCGAAAGCCGGAGGCCGTCCGCCGACCGTGCCCCGGCGCTTGCGGTGGCCAGCCTGGTCGGCGGGTTCCGGAATCGTGCAGCGGATCCCACGCCGACGCAGGTAGGCACGGTTCGCGCGTGATGAGTACGCCTTGTCGCCACGGACCCGCACCGGACGAACCCGTGGCCGGCCCATACCGAGGCGGGGGACCCGGATGGCTTCCAGTACGGTCGTGAACTGAGGGCTGTCTCCCCGCTGCCCCGCTGTGACCAGCAGCGATAACGGCTTCTGTCCTTGTTCGCAGGCCAGGTGAATCTTCGTGGTCCAGCCCCCGCGCGACCGGCCCAGGCTGTGATCGTCGGGTTCGTCCTGACGGCCACCCGGCGGTTCCTTCTGGGCTTGGCCGTCGCGCCGAGCACCGGCAGCGTGCTGATGAGCCCGGCAGATCGTGGAGTCGACGTTCACGTCCCAGGTGATCAGCCCTGCTGCGTCCGCCCGGGCCTGCAACCCGGTCAGGACCGTCGACCAGACACCATCGCGTTGCCAGCGACGGAAGAGCCCGTAAACCGTCTGCCAGGGACCGTACTCCGTCGGCAGATCCCGCCACGGGGCACCGGTCCGAACCCGCCATCGCATCCCGTCGATCAGCCGCCGTCGGCACACCGACGGCCTGCCCAACACCGCGACCGGCAGCAACGGACCCAGCACCGCCCACTGATCATCGGAAAGATCCCCTCGCCCCACATAGAGATCATCACGGCACGAAGCGAGACACGGACCCCAGTTCTAAAACACGACCTAGCCGCAATGCCGTTGCATTACGGGCCTGCGGGTTGGGGTCTTGTGATGAGGATGGCTTGCGTGCCGGTGCGGGTCGGTTGCGGCCCGAGACGGTGTTCAGCCCGTTTGAGCTGGTAACTGGACATCTTGCGTTTCACGGCTCGGGGCTGGCTGCGCAGGCGTCTGGCGGGCAGGAGTCGTTCCAAAAGGTCCTGCTCGAGCATCACCAAGGCCCTGACGAGCAGATCAGGGGGAAAAGCTGCCCGGTGTAACGGTCACGCTGCGCCGGGCAGAGCGCAGGGTCTCGGTGAAGGAGACCCGATCGGGGTCCAGACCACGGGTGGCGGCCGTTCTCAGCATGAGCTCGCGCAGGGCGTGGTGGACCAGCAGGTGTGCCCAGATCTGCTGACGGACACCATCAGGGGTCTTGCTGCTCAGTACGACACGGGCGCCGCGCTGATGGGTCTTGATCTCGGCGAAGACGGACTCGACCTCCCAGCGTTCGCGGTAGAGCGCGGCCAGCTGCCGGGCCGGATGGCGTCGGGCATCCAGCAGGGTGGTGACCAGCCGGTAGCCGTCAGCGGCACCCTCACCGCCCTGGCCCTTGAGCTGGTAGGCCAGAACCCGGACGGTGACCGGCTCATACCGGGCAGGGCCGCAGCTTGCCCGGATCTGTGACAGCCATGACCCGTCCCGGAACTGTTTGATGACCGGCAGGACGCGGTTGGCGGGCACTCGCCACAGCAGATCGGCGCCGGTGGCGGTGAAGGCCTGCCACAACGGGACACCGAGGAACTCACGGTCGGCCAGGACGAGCTGGCCCGGGCCGAGCGACCGTGGCAGGCGGCCGACCAGGGTGACTTCCCCGGTGCGGCAGCCGGCGAGTTCCGCGTCCAGCACCGCATGGCTGCCCACCTCCACCAAAGCAGCCATCCGCACCTGCGGGAACGCGCTCTTGCCCGGCCCGCGGCCGTTGCCCGGACGCCCGAAGGCGGCCTCGTTGGCTTCGCTGTCCGCGACGTCCCAGCAGGTCCCGTCCACCGCCAGCAGCCGCAAGCCCCGCCAGAACGCGCCGGGGGTCGTCTCGGTAGCCATCGGCTTGGCGGTCGTGGCGAACAGCACCCGCAGGGGCTCACAGCCCAGCCGCTGCCGGGCCCGGAACAGCGAGGACTTCGCCGGCACGTGCCAGTCGCCCAGCAGCCCCTGGCCCCGCAGTCCCTCCACCAGGTGCCGCATGACTTCCAGATACGGAGCCGGAGAGAACAACGCCAGCCCCAGCACGAAGTACACCACCAGCCGCGCGGGAAGCAGCCGTCTGCGTTGCTCCCCGCACCCGCAAGCCGCCACCACCCGATCCACCAACCCCGGCGGATACACCCAGGTCAACAGCCCCAGGCCCGATAACTCAGACACACGCGCAGACACCTGAACCACCCCCCGGGACCACTACCCAAGAACCCACGCCCAAGGCCTAAAACAACGGCATTGGACCTAGCCGAGATGAACGAGGCGTACACCGCCGCCGTTGGTAAGCCGTTCCCGGCCCGCACCACCGTCTACATGCAGCTTCCGCCAGGAGTACTGGTGGAGGTCGACGCCCTGGCAGCACTGGACGACTGACTCGGCACACGGCATAGCCGGTCTGTCCCGGTCCGCGGACCGGGACAGACCGGCTACCGGAATGTCGCACACGCCGCTGAACCGAGTGCGCCGGCAGGTCGAGTCTCGACTCGGCCGGGTGAACGTACTCGCTGATAGACCGTCAAGCCGTTGGAGATGTCGATGGTGCGCGTGCGCCGCTGAAGGCGCTGGTGAGGTGGTGGTAGAGCTCTCGCGCGACGAAGCGCTGAGTACCCTGAGGCGTGTGCTTCCTCCCCCAACTCACCTCTGGGATTGTCCATTTGGTCCAGGACGCCGATGCTGCCATCCCTAGGACGCGGAGATCCGCGCTACCGGTCCGAGGGCGTGCCGGTCGAGGGAAATCCGGCGCGATCGGTAGGTGAGGAGAGCCCACGGTCGTTCCAAGAGGAAGGCCCCACGGCATCGTTGTACAGACGGGCAAGCTTTTGCGGGTGCGGCTGCCACGGACGCGGCCGGTACCCCACGATAACCGGACAACGCGCCGGGCCGGACGGGTGGGAGCCCGTCCCGGCGGCGCGGTCCGGTGTGCGGTATGCCGTGCGGCTGAGGGCACTCCCCTGCCCGGCGCCTGTGGGTGCCGGAATCGGTGTCACCCTATGCGACCTGCGAGTATTCGTGGATGAGGCCGCCGAGTCGATCGCGTCGACGAATGCGAGTGTTGCCCCTGGCGATGGGCGGCTCGGGGCTGGTGAGTTGGCCTGGTGGCCGTTGCCCGAGGGATCGGTGCGGCCGGTGTCTGTTGTAGTGCTCCGCGTACTCGCCGACGACGAGACGCAGGTGGCGTTCTCCGGTGATCAGGATGCGGTCGGTTGCCTCGCGTCGGCATGATCCGATCCAGCGTTCGGTGGTCGCGTTCATCCGTGGCACAGCGGGCAGTGTGGGTATCACACGTATGCCTTCCGCCTGGAAGACGGCGTCGAAGCTGTCGGTGAAGTAGGTGCCGCGGTCCCGGATGAGGAGGCTGATCGACTCTGCGCGGTCACCGAGGTCCATGAGGTAGTTCCGCGCTTGCTGGGTGATCCAGGGGCCGGTCGGGTGCCGGGTGACGCCGGCGATGTGCACGCGGCGGGTGCCGTGGTCGATGAAGAACAGCACGAACCAGCGCCGCAGGAAGACCGTGTCGATGTGGAAGAGGTCGGTGGCCACGATGGCGGAGGCCTGGGCTTTGAGGAAGGCGGGCCAGGACTGGTTGGTGCGCTGGGGTGCGGGGTCGATCCCGGCCTTCTGCAAGATCTCCCAGACGGTCGAGGCGCCGACCTTGCGTCCCAGGCCGAGCAGTTCGCCGTGGATCCGTCGATATCCCCACCCCGGGTTCTCCCGCGCGAGGCGCAGGACCAGCTGCCGCAGTGCTTCCGGCGTCGGTGGTCGGCCCGGACGGCGGTGTGCATAGGTCCACTTCCGGGCGACCAGGCGTGGGTGCCAGCGCAGGACCGACCGTGGAGTGACCAGCAACACCAGCCATGCACGCTGCTGCTTGTTCACCATCCGGAGCAGCGCTGCCATGACAGCCCGATCGCTCCAGGAAAACTGAGGTCGTGGCCGGATGCGTCGCGCGACAGTGAGCTGGTGCCGGAGCATCAGGATCTCGACATCTTTCGCCGCACTCGACCGGGCCAGCAGCGCAAGCCATCGGAAGAGCTGACACGCGAGCTGATAGATCAGACGTATCGCCACGCCCCAGCATGATGCCGCACAGCACTCGCTGGCTTCCTGTGCTCTGGCAGATCCGAACCCGCAGGTCACCTCGGGTGACACAGTTTCCGGCACCCACAGGATAGGGAACAAGACCCCGCGCTCATACAACGCTGCGCTTGCCGTAAATGTCATCCGCCCTGGTGGGAGGTGGTGTGCGTGGTGTACCGGAGGTCAACCGGCGAAGTCGCCAAAACAGGCGCTCTCGCGAGGCTGGCGCTCACCGCGGCAAGATGATCGACCGTGCTGCTGCGACTGACTTTGCGGGTGCCGATACATCATCCACGCAGGTCGGGGGACTGATCACGGATCTTCGGTTCTCCTCGACGTTCACCCCGGGGTCTTCACCTACGCAGGGCCCCGGCGGCATCATGATCTGTCGTACTGCTGCGTCTGGCCTACCTCACCGCAACCAACGCCCTGGCGTTCCTACGGCTCCCGCCGATGAGCGACAGAGACAAGGACGTCGAGATCCTCGTACTCCGGCACCAACTGCTGGTCCTCCAACGCCGGGTCGACAAGCCGACCTTCACCGACACAGACCGTGCCACCCTCGCCGGCCTGCTCCACCACCTCCCCAAAGACAGACTGCAGCACCTTCTACTACTGGTCCGGCCCGACACGGTCCTGCGCCGGCACCGTGACCTGCTCAGGCGACGCCATGCCGCGACCTGCGTACCCAGACGGCGTGGACGCCCACGCACCATCCGCTCGATCCGCACCCTGGTCCTACGCCTGGCCAGGGAGAACGCCTCGTGGGGATATCGCCGGATCCACGGCGAACTCGCAGCACTGGGGATCAAGATCACCGCCTCCACCGTCTGGGAAATCCTCCACCAGCACGGCATCCCACCCGCACCCGAACAGCAGAGCACCACCTGGGCCAACTTGCTCCGCAGCCAGGCCAAAGCTCTACTCGCCTGCGACCTCTTCGAAGTCCACACGCTGACCGGGGCGCCCCTCTACGTCTTCGCCGCCATCGAGCACACCACCCGTCGCATCCGGATCCTCACCGCCGCCCCACACCCCACCGCGGACTGGATCGTCCAGCTCGGACGCAACCTCCTCATGGACCTCGAGGACGCGGGCAGCAAGGCGAAGTTCCTGATCCGCGACCGCGACTCCAAGTTCACAGCCGCCTTCGACGCCCTGATGACCGATGCCGGCATGAAGGTCGTCACCACCGGCATTCGCATACCGCGGATGAACTCCCTCATCGAGCGCTGGATACAGACCTGCCGCACCGAACTCCTGGACCGGACCATGATCTGGAACCAGAGCCACCTCCTCCACACACTGCGCGAGTACGAGACCTTCTACAACGAACACCGCCCGCACAGGGCCCTCGCACAAGCCGCCCCATGCCGCCCACTACCCGCCCCCATCACCCACCAAGCCCAACTCACCCACCTGCAGGTCAGCCGACGAGACCGACTCGGCGGAGTCCTCCACCAGTACCAGCACGCCGCCTGAGCTGCGCGGATGATTTGTCGGCACCCGCAGTGTGGGAAGCGGGGGCGGGATGCCGGGGAGTCGCCGCCCGCGCCGGTCGGGGCCCCTCCAGCGCGGTTGGGCCGGCGCGGAGTGCCGCCGAAGGCAGGGGGCCGACGCGGGGCACGTCGGGCACGCCGTGCGTCGCGCGTGAAGGTGCTCAACTATGAGCAGGAAGATTCGCCTATGACAAGAGACAGGCAGTAGCGCAATTGTTTACTTTTCTCAGTGATCGAAGTCAGTCAAGAGGTGCTACTTTCGGCGCGTGACTTCGAGCAAACGGCACGCGAAGATCGTGAATTCCCTCCGGATGACGGGAGGCGTGGCCTCCGTCCGCGGGCTGGCCGAACAGCTCCAGGTCAGCGAGTCGACGATCCGCCGCGACCTGACGCTGCTCGACCGCGACGGCGAGCTCATACGCACCTACGGCGGTGCCGCCCTGTCGCTGCGCGCCGACGCGCAGGCCGCGGCGGAGAAACCCGAAGACGAGGAGCCGTTCGACGTCTCGGCATCACACGACATGGCGATGAAGGAAGCCATGGCCACGCGCGCCGCCGAACTCGTGGTGGACGACAGCGTGGTCGTCCTGGACATCGGCACGAGCACCGCGTTGATCGCCCGTCGGCTGCGCGGCCGCCCGGTCACCGTGATCACCAGCAATGTGGCCGTACTGGACGAGCTGCGGGACGACGACACCGTACGGCTGGTCATGCTCGGCGGCGTACTACGCCGCAACTACCAGTCCATGGTCGGCTCACTCACCGAGGCGGCCCTGCGGCAGATCAGCGCCGACCTGCTGTTCCTGAGCTGCACGGGCGTACGCGCCAGCGGCCACGTCGTGGACAACATGGCCGTCGAGGCACCCATCAAACAGGCCATGATCGAGGTCGCCGACAGCGTGGTGCTGGTGGCCACCGAGAGCAAGTTCCCCGGTACGGGCAGCTTGCGCCTGTGTTCACTCTCCGACGTCGACGTCCTCGTCACCACCGCCGGCGCCGACCCCCAGACGCTGGAGGTCTTCCGGCAGGCGGGCGGAAAGGTGATCAGCGCATGAGGCCGTCCCAGCCGCCCGGGCACGGGTTACCCGCCCGCCATCCCTGAAGACCGCACCCGCGCCGTCCTACCTCCACCCCCGCCAAGGAGCAGTGTCCCTCACCACACAAGGAGTCCCCGACATGCACAGACGGGCCCGAAGAATATGGATCACCGCGGTCGTCGCCGCCTGCGGTGTGGTCCTGTCCCTACTCGCGACCGCCATACCGGCCCAGGGGGCACCTCAGGCCGCCCCCACCGCACGCGCCAAGGCCTCCGCGGCCGTCGACGCGATGATGGGCTTCTATGACCAGGAGACCGGCCGCTGGAATCCCGAGGCCCCCTGGTGGCAGTCGGGGAACGCCCTCCAGGCGCTGCTGGACTTCATGACGAAGACCGGCTCACGGAAGTACCTGCCCGAGGTCAAGAACACCATCGCCGAACAGCGGAAGCCCCTGGAGTGGTGGCCGCAGGGCGGCGGTGAGTTCAGGGCCGATTCCACCGACGACACCGGCTGGTGGGCACTGGCCATGACCCGCATGTACGACCTGACGCGCGACAAGCAGTACCTGGGCATCGCCAAGGTGGACGAGACCTACATGCGCGACTACTGGGACGACACCTGTGGCGGCGGCATCTGGTGGGACATCCGGAGCAAGACCTACAAGAACGCGATCAGCATCGAGCTGTACATCAAACTCGCCGCATCCCTGCACAACCGGATCCCCGGCGACAAGGTCTACCTGGACCACGCCCTGGAAGCGTGGAACTGGTTCAAGAACAGCGGGATGATCAATAACGATCACCTCGTCAACGACGGCCTGACCACACAGAGCGGTGGCTGTGCCAACAACAACGGCACCACCTGGACCTACAACCAGGGAGTGGTCCTGGGCGGCCTCGTCGAGCTGTACAAGGCCACCGGCCAGCAGAGCATGCTCACCACCGCCCGGCAGATCGCCGACGCCGTGATCGCCAGCCCGCTGCTGTCGCCGAAGGGCATCCTGACCGAACCCTGCGAGGCGGCCGGGAACTGCGAATTCGACGGGACGGCCTTCAAGGGCATCTTCGCGCGCAACCTCGGCGAACTCGACAATGCCCTCCCCGGACATCCCTACCGGAGCTACCTCCGGGCGCAGGCGGACTCCGCTTACGCCAACGACCGGAACGGCCAGAACCAGTACGGACAGAGCTGGGCAGGACCGTTCGACAAGGCATCCATCGGCCGCCAGGGGTCGGCCGTATCGCTCCTGGTCTCCGTCCTCTGACCCGCGATCCCGCCAAGGTGCGCCCCGCGCCACGCCCCCCTGCGGGCGGCAGCGCGGGGCGCTCAAGCGGAGGACCGCCGCCAAGGCCGACAGGCAACGGCCTTTGACGACGGTGGTGCTGTCGAGGAGTGGTCGTGGCGGGCCAGTCCACCGGACAGGGCGTCGTCGGCCGACCGGTTCCAGAGCGGCGGTCCGGGCCGCCGGTCGTTGCTGTCACGTGAAGAATTCAGCTGAGGAATTGCCCGGTCAACTCGTAGTGTCGACGGTCATGGAATTCCCCACTTTGGGCGGGTTCGACGTCAGGTAATTCGGCTCTGGCGCTGATCTTGTGACGCAGTCGGGTCAGGGCGTGAGGAGTACGCGCTTGCGGAGGAAGTCGAGGTTGAAGCTTCCCCTTGAGCCACCGTCCGCTGACGTTGCCGTCAACTACTGCCGTCACCCCACCCAGACGCCCCGCCAGATGCCATCTGGCGGGGCGTCATATTTACTCGGGCACACGCCCCCAAAGTCAGCAAGTGGCGAGATCTACGCGGAATTCGCGCATTAGTCCCACAATCGAATCCAGGAAGGCGTGATCAAAAGATTCTTGAGACGCCTGAAAGTTCCGCCAAACAATCCTCGCCGGGGGCCCCTCGCCGAAACTCGAAGAAATACAGTCCGCGAGAGCGTCAAGATTCGATCCAAAGTAACCGCCCGGGCCATTTACCGCCTCACCCAATGCGCAGTAGAACCCCGATTTCGTCGAAATTTGTCCACCATCCAAGTGGACAACCTCTTCCACTCATAGCGAGCAGCCCTACGGTTCGTAGCGAACCAGGAATTCTGAACGACGTGCAGCCATGCGCCCTGATAGTTCGCCGGCCACCGAAGCCATTCACCCTTCTCCAGGGCGATCCCTGATGCCCAACGCAGCCAAATTCTCTCAGCTTCGGGATACTCGCAACCATTACCAAAGAACCGGTAAGCGACTCTCGAAATATTTCCGCCTGGCTCCTCTACGCCCGTATCGCCGAGCACAACCCGACCAATGAAGTACTCACCAATCTTCTCTCGTTGACGATTCATGACCGCCATCACTGTATCTTCGGCCCTCCGCCTACCCTTCTCGACCTCATGGGCCCTCAGGAAGGCCACTTCCGGTAACCCTTCTTCCGGGTCGACAAAAAACCCTCTACTCCTTCAGCCGCAACAAGCACCCCTCCGGACTCTTCATCCGATACCACGTACAGCGGAAAATCCACCTTTCCCGCTACCGGCAGTTCGCCAGCCATGTCTAGTCCCCAAACCGGAACTGGTGCAGCGACAATCAAGTCGCTGCACCAGTTAACCATTAGAGCTACTAATTCCACCCCGAGTCAGGGAAATGGGGTGCACTGAAGCGTCTCGCGTTTGAACGTCGCGTTGAAGGACTCGGCAAGCGCGTTGTCCGCCGAGCTGCCGATCGCGCTCATGGACTGGCGGACGCCGGCCTGGCGGCAGGCGTCGGCGAAGGCCCGGCTGGTGTACTGGGCCCCGTGGTCGGTGTGCATGACCGCCCCGGCGAGGCTGCCGCGGGTCCGTTCGGCGGCGGTCAGGGCGTCGATGACGAGGTCGGTGCGCATGTGGTCCGCGATGGCCCAGCCGGCCAGGCGGCGTGAGGCGAGGTCGATGACGGTGGCCAGGTAGAGGAACTTCCCGCCGTCCAGCGGGAGATAGGTAATGTCGCCTACGTACTTCGTGTTCGGCTCGCTTGCCGTGAAGTCGCGGCCGATGAGGTCCGGGGCCTTCGCCGCGGCCGGTCCCGCAACGGTGGTGCGGTGCCTGCGACGCAGCCGCACGCCTGCCAGGCCGATGCTCCGCATCACAGGCGCGATCCGCTTGTGGTTGATGCGCTCGCCCGCTTCGCGCAGTTCGGCGGTGATCCTGGGGACGCCGTAGGTGCCGTCCGACTCGCGGTGCACGGCCCGTATCCGGGCGGCGAGGCGGGCGTCGGCTGCCTGCCGGGCGGCCCGGTCCGCGGCCGTGCGGCGCCAGTAGTAGAAGCTGAAGCGGGCGATGCCGAGGATGGTGCACAGCCGCTTCACGCCGTAGCGGCGGTGGTGGTGGTCGGCAACGAACTGGAAGCGGTTCACCAGCGCGTCTCTCCGGCGAAATACTTCGCCGCCTTGCGCAGGATCTCGCGTTCCTCCTCCAGCTCACGGACCTTCTTGCGCAGGGCTGCGTTCTCCTCCTCCAACGGCGTCGGTGGCTCGGTCGGCACCTCCGCCCGGCGTCCCCGAGGCCGGCTCGCGCCGGCTGCCCGGACCCAGTTCCGCAGGGTCTCGGGATTGCTCCCCAGATCGGCGGCGACCTGTCGGATCGTCGCCTCGGGCCGCGACTGGTACAGCGCGGCCGCGTCCGCCTTGAACTGCGGCGGATAGTTCTTCATGACCACGAGATGTCCGTTCTCAGATCCTCAGGATCCAGTGTCTCGTGTGTCCAGGATCAAGGGTCAAGGCCCGCGACAGACCAACACCCATAACGCAACATCATGCCGCATCAACCTGGCGCCACGTGAGACATACTCTTAATCAGGGACGCTAACCAGTTGAGTCCAGCAGTGAGCGCATTTCCCGATGCACGAATACTCTCTCCGGCACAGCAGAACCCAAGGCATCCTTCAAATCACCCAACCCGGTAATTCCGCTCATGAATAGAGCGACAGGTGCTCCGATCTTCTCCGCAAGGGAAGATCGGAATTCAACCTCAGTGACCCCTCGCCCAGAATCCGCCCCCAGAAGAAGGAGCCCCTCGGGGGTAACGGATTTGAGAGAGTCCAGCCTGAATCGAACTTGACACTTTGATTCAGGCAGCCACGAATTCTCGGCTTGGCTGGCGGGCGAGAAGGCGATGTTGACGTAGCACGACTCATCCCACCTGGACTTTTGAACATTGATCACCGCATACAGATTCGATGTGACTCGATACCAACTGTGGCCATGTCGTTGGAATCCTAGTGGTTTGACCGCTTCACCGATGACTCGGACTACTGTACTCTGCACAGTCAATCGAACCTCTTGTAGATGTCCAGATGCCCGGTCCAAGACTGGCCAGTCATCTCCTCAAGTTCTTCGACGTAGCCCTTCAACTGCCGACGTCCGGTCGCCATGCTACTAGGAGCGTCGGATTTGAGTTCGCGAACCACCCGGCTCTCCCAGTCGATCGCGTCAGGCCTGCGCCCGCTTGGAAGCGTCACTTCATAGTCGTATCCGTCCCCCAGTGCGGTTCGGTAATTCTTGTGAGTCAACCGCCCCCGAGCCGCGTCCGCGTTCTCACCCGACGTGAATCTTCCCTGCGCATCACGCCGACAAGTCGAATTATGAACGAGGACCGGAGTGGCGCCAGCGAGCACGTGTGGATTCTGCTGACTGTGAGGTCGTAGGTGCGTTGCAGCTTCGTGAAGTGGCGCACGGAGGTGACCGTCACGGCCTCGCCCTTGTCCGTGCGGAGCCGCATGCCGGTGATGACGTCGCCGGCGTCCACCCAGCGGGCCTCGCTCGTTACCCAGAACGGGTGGGTGCCGGTGGCGATGATCGACGCGGGGCGGTCACCGGTCTTCACTGTGAGGTCGGTGAAGTCCTTGTCATCATTGGTGACGATCGCCGCAACGACCGGGCGGGCCTCGCTCTTCCCGGTTTCGGGATCGGTGGCGAGAACCTTATCGCCGACCTTGACATCCTTGATGTCACTGTGGCCGCCGTCTGCGAGCTCTACTTGCGTTTCTTCGGTGAAGCTGTGGCACTTCTCGACCGCCTTCTCGGCTGCGTCGACCGCATCGTCAGCCTTCTTCTCGGCCTTCCGCGCCTTCTTCCAGATCTTGACGCCCTTGAGGGCCTTCCCCGGGCCCGGCAGATCAGCCGCAGCCCAAAGACACCCGGAGAGTTTGAAGTCTCCGCACTTCTTCCATTCCGATGTGTCCGGCCCGAAGAAGTCCACCGCCAGTTTTAAGGCACTGAACAGTCCCGTGCCGGCTTTCTCATCGTGATAAGGGCCGGGCACAGGTGGAGGTCCGGGACTCGGCGCGGGCGTCGGGTAGGAAGCCGAAGTGGACGCCGTGCCCCCACCCCCACCACCGCCGCCACTGCCGCCGCCACCATGGTGCCAACCACCACCGCTGGGGTAGTGGTTCTCCGGTGGGGCGTCTTTACCGGCGTCTCCGCCGTTGGTCGGCATGCAGTGCCCGTTGCCGGGGTCTACGCACAGGCCCGTGGGGTCCGAGTCAGTGACCGGATTCTGGTTGGCATAGCTGTAGCCGTTGAGGGACTGCCCCTGGTCGGGAGTGAGGAGCGGGTCGAGGCTGAGGAATTGGCCCGTGACGGGGTCGTATTCGCGGGCACCGATGTGGGTGAGGCCGGTGACGCCGTCGGCCGGCTTGCCGAGGACGCCTTGAGACCTGTGGACAAAGTGGAAGAGCTGGGCAGACCATCGGCCACCCCATGCCGAATCCGCAACTCAGCCCCAACACGGCCTGCACGACCCCGAAACGATCAACCGGGAATCAAGCCGGTGGATCCGGGCTCAAGCGACCGGGCGTTCCTGGCGGCGCTGCTGCACCGGCTTCCGCTACCCACCCTGCGGCGTACGCGGCTGCTCGTGCGTCCTGACACGGTGCTGCGCTGGCATCGCGACCTCGTCACACGCCACCATGCCGCGTTATCGCGGCCCAAGCGACCTGGTCGACCTCGTACGGTGCGCTCCATCCGGATTCTGGTGCTGCGTCTGGCGAGGGAAAATCCGCAGTGGGGGTACAGGCGTCTGCACGGTGAGCTGCTCGTGCTGGATGTGAAGGTGGCCGCGTCGACCGTCTGGAAGATCCTCAAGGATGCCGGCATCGATCACAGTCGTTCTCAGCGGCATCCAGATGCCGAGAATGAACTCCGCTCATCGAACGGTGGGTACAGACCCGCAGACGTGAACTCCTGGACCGGACCTTGATCTGGAACCAGCACCACCTCCTGCACGCCCAGCACAAGTACGGGCAGTTCCACAACGCCCACCGACCCCACCAGGGCATCGCCAACGCCCGACCGCTGCACCCACTACCCACACCGATCAACGATCCGGACAAGTTGAGCCGCCTGGACATACGCCGCCACGACCACCTCGGCAGCATCCTCCACGAATACCAACACGCAGCATGACCTGCACGGATGAAGTATTCGGCAGGGACAGTATCAGCCCGGACAGGGCGGCGAACCAGAACCGGTCGGCAGGTTCGTAGCGGACCGGCCCGGCCAACTGGCGGCGCAGGACAGCATTCGCGTGCCGCAGCACCAGCAGTTCCGCGTCCTTCGCCGTCCCGTGAAGGAGGAGTACCGACGGAACAGTGCGCAGCTTCCGGGTCACCTTGTACAGCGAGGACACGATCGCGGAAGGCATCATCCCAGCGAACTGACTGCACCCCCTCACCTGCGACGATGACTTTTCGAGCGGTACAGGTCATGGACAGTCGCGAGGGGATGTGCTGTCATTCCTCTGCGCACTCTCCAACGATCGATCGTTCGCAGGTCCCGAAGGGCCGCATCTGACAACGATGTCGGCACACGTGAGGACGGAGCTGTCCGTGCGAAGAAGATCAGCGTTACACGCCCTGCGCTTCCTGCGACGACGTGTCACGGTCGTCGCTCTTGTCAGCAGTATGGCAGCCATGGCCGTGACCGGTGCCGGGCAGGCGTCGGCGGGTTCACCGACCGGCCGCCTCGGCACGTCGGTGACGTCCGGCAACGCACGCTTCCAGGTCTTGTCCCCGACCCTGATCCGCACGGAGTACGCGCAGGACGGGAAGTTCACCGACAGCGCGACGTTCAACGCGATCGGCCGCACGGCGTTCGCGCCGGCCTCGTACACCTCGAGCACGGAGGACGGCTGGCTGACCATCAGGACGGGTGCGCTCACCCTGCGGTATCAGGTGGGTTCCGGTCCGTTCGACGCCCGCAACCTCGACGTGCGGCTGACGGCCGGCGGATCACCCGTCGGCGCCACCCCGTGGCAGCGACTCACCTGTGCCCTGGGCGCCCTGTGCGAGGCCGAGCAGCTCTCTCACAGCGGGCTCGGCGTCGCCACGGACCACGGCGGCTACACGGGCTCCGGTTTCCTGGCCGGTTTCGAGGGGACGGGCAACTCCCTGGTCGCCGAGGTCGACGTCGCCATACCGGGGACATATCAGTTCGACACCCGCTACGCCAACTCCCGTGGGAGTGACGGCCAGACCACGACGCGCACGCTGACGTTGTCGGTGGACGGCGGCGCGCCCCGAACGGTGAGCCTGCCGGCCACCGCGGACTGGGATACGTGGAGCCGGGTGAGCAGCGCGGTGCGACTCGGCGCGGGCCACCACACCATCACGCTGGGGAGGACCGCCACGAACTCCGGCAACGTCAACATCGACAGCGTCGCCCTGGTGAACCAGGGCGGTGCCTTCCCGCCCACGTCCGCGACCGCGATCACGGACTGCCGGTTCGGCGTGGGCTGTGAGGCCGAAGCCGACCGCGTCTCGGGCACGGCGACCATGGCCGGTGACCACGGCGGCTATTCCGGCGGCGGCTTCGTCGCGGAACTGAACCAGGGGGCCGGTGTGGCGGCCCATGTGGTCGGCGTACCGGCCGACGGCAGCTATGCGCTGCAGGTGCGCTACGCCAACGCCACCGGGGGAGACGGCCGTTACCAGACCCGCACCGCCACGGTGTCCTCCGGGGGCGCCACGCGGACGCTGTCGCTGCCCACGACCGGCGACTGGGACACCTGGCGGACCGCCTCGGTCCCGATCGGCCTCAAGGCCGGAGCCAACGACATCACCATCGGCTGTCCCGACGCCGTGAGCTGCCATGTCAACCTCGACACGGTCTCCGTCACCGGGGCCGGCTCCGCCGCCCCGCAACCCCACCTGGCGCTCGGCGGCTACCGCCGCAGCCTCGACGGCCTCAACGGTGACAACGGCGCCCCGGCCACCACGCCCGGCCTGCTCTACAAGGACGGCTGGTACCTGCTCGACGACACCTCCTCGGCGCTGTACGACACGGGCACCCGCCAGGTCACCCAGCGCCCCTCGCGCGGCGGTATGCCGTACCAGGACGGCTACGTCTTCGGCTACGGCCACGCCTACAAGCGGGCCCTGTCCGACCTCGCCACCCTGACCGGCCCGCCCAAACTGCTTCCCCAGTGGGCGTACGGCGTGTGGTACTCGGAGTACATCGACCGCACCGCCGCCGACTACCGGAACACGATCCTGCCCGCCTTCCGCGCCGAGGGCGTGCCACTGGACGTCCTGGTGACCGACACCGACTTCAAGTCGCCCAACACCTGGAGCGGCTGGGAGATGGACACGGCCAAGTTCCCCGATCCGAAGGGGTTCTTCGACTGGTCCGCCGCTCAGGGCCTGCACAACACGCTCAACACCCATCCGAGCATCCTCAGCGGCGACCCACAGTTCGCCCAGGCCCAGGCCACGGCCAAGGGCAAGCTGCGCAAGGGCGGCTGCGCCTCCGCCGCGAACGCCGGCCCCGGGGACTGCTACACCTTCGACTGGGGCGACCCCGACCAGCTGAAGGCGTACATGGATCTGCACCGGACCATGAGCGGGCAGGGCAACGACTTCTGGTGGCCGGACTGGTGCTGCGACAACTCCCAGTCATCGCTGCCCGGCGTCACCCCCGACGCGTGGATCAACCAGCAGTACGCCGCCGACGCCGACAAGACCATCGGCCGCGGATTCGTCGTCTCACGGGCCTACGGATCCCTGCAGGCGGGCGGCTACAGCGGCCAGCAGGCGCTGCCCACCGGGCCGTGGGCCGACAAGCGCACCACCGTCCACTTCACCGGCGACACCGCCTCCACCTGGGGCACCCTGAAGGCCGAGGTCGGCTACACACCCGGCGAGGCGGCCGCCACCGGCATGTCGGCGATCAGCCACGACATCGGCGGCCACAACGACACCACGGGGCTGACCGGTTCGGAGCGCTACACCTCCGGCGGCACGACCCGGACCACGTACAAACTCCCCGACGACATGTACGCCCGCTGGGTCCAGCTCGGCACCTTCCAGCCCATCGACCGGCTGCACAGCAACCACAGCGATCGGCTGCCCTGGCAGTACGGCGCCGCGGCCCGGGCCTCCGCGGACGCGTTCCTCAACCTGCGCGAGAATCTGGTGCCCTACACCTATGGGCTCGCGCAGACGGCAAACGCCACCGGTGTCCCCGTCACCCGTCCGACGTACCTGGAATACCCCGATGAACCCCAGGCGTACGCCACGTCCGGCAGCGAGTACTTCTACGGCCCCGACATGCTCGTCGCCCCCGTCACCACGCCCGGCGCCACGGCCACCACCTCGGTGTGGTTCCCGCCCGGCAGCCAGTGGACCGACTACTTCACCGGACGGACCTACGAGGGCGGCACGACCCAGAACATCACCTCCGGCCTCGACACCATGCCGGTGTTCGTGCGTGCCGGAGCCGTCGTCCCGACCCGTACGGACAACGTCACCGGCAACGACAAGGCTCCACTCACCAAGGTCACGCTCGCCGTCACCGCGGGCGCGTCCGGCTCCTACGCCCTCTACGAGGACAACGGGACCACCACCCGGCGCGGCCACAGCGCCGTCACGAAGATCCGGTACCGGGAGAACGGTCCTCGGCGCACACTGACGATCAGCCCCACGGCCGGCACCTTCCACGGCCAGGTCACCACCCGGCAGTGGACCGTCTCCCTCCGCGGTGTCACCGCTCCGAGCACAGTTCGGGTGGGGAAGGTCCGGCTGTCCCCCGACCGCTACCGCTTCGACAGCGCGGCCCGCACTCTGACCGTGAAGCTCCCGCCGCGCAGCATGCACACACCGGTCACGGTGACGTGCGGTTGAGCTAGGCGGGGATCATCTCGTCGGTGGCAAGTGGCGGACCGAGCACGATCTCCCCGTTCGCGGCGGCGGCCCGGCCCAGGGGCCACGGGGGGTGGCGGCCCAGTCGGCCGGCTTCGGCCGGGACCGGTCCCGGCCCGCTTCGCGGAAGAAGTTATCCATGCCCGAGGGGTGGCGATCACGAGCATGTCGACGTTGTCAGAGGTGAAGCGGTACGCGTGGGGATGTCGCGCGGCAGGAAGGCGACGCCGCCCCGTAGCGCTTCAAAACAGCTTCACCGCTGCTGACCTCCGTCCGCCGTATCCTGCCTGCCGCCAGCCTCGCCGCGGAGGGCGCGGGGCAGGAGCCGGGCGAGTGCGGCAAGCAGCGCCCGGTCCGGCCAGTTGGGCTTCGGGCTGGGCAACGCCGGCAGAAGGCGCGCAGAGAGTGGACGGAATTCCTCAGGGCACAGGCAAACGGCCTCCTGGCCACGGACTTCTTTCACATCGACACGATCGGACTGCAGCGGCTGTACGCCCTGTTCGCCATGGAGGTCCGCACTCGCACCGTCCACATCATCGGTGTCACCGCCCACCCCACCGGCGCTCGGACCACCCAGCAAGCCCGACAGCTGCTCTGGCAGCTCGGCGACCGCATCACGAACTTCACCCACCTCATCCGCGACCGGGACCGGGACCGGAAGTTCACGGCGGCTTTGGACGCCGTGTTCGCCAGCGAGGGCATAAACGTGGCCAAGATCCCGCCCCGGAGCCCCAACTGCAATCCGCATGCCGAGCGGTTCGTACACTCCGTCCACGAGGAGTGCACCAACCGAGTACTGATCTTTGGCAGAGGCCACGCGGAGCAACTCCTTCACGACTACGCCCGTCACTTCAACAGCCATCGGCCCCACCAAGGCCGAAACCAGCTCGCACCCCTCGACGACCCGAACGTCATACCGCTACCGACACCTCAGATCGCACGCAGACAGGCTGTCACAGGCCTCATCAACGAATACCACCGAGCAAGCTGACCACCCAACGAAACCCCAGCTCACGACCGGTGAAGCCGTTCTGAAGCGCTACGGTCCGGTTCGAATACGTCCATGAAGCTGGCTTTTGCCTCGCTCGATCGAGCGATATGCCCGGTTGGGAACCTCGTGCATGAGTGGTCCCATGACCTCTTCGCAGCAGCGTGAGCCGTACCCGAGCGACCTCTCCGATGCCCGCTGGGCGTTGATGGAACCGACCTTGACGGCCTGGCGGACCGAGCGACAGAAGACCTCGCTCAACCGTGACGGAAAGATCACTGACCTGCGAGAAGTCATGAACGCGATCCTCTTTCTCAACCGGACCGGCGTCCCCTGGCGCTACCTGCCCCACGACTTCCCGCCGCACACCACCGTGTTCGGCTACTTCAGCGCCTGGACCGCCGACAGCACCATCGAGAAACTCGGCCTCCACCTGCACCGGATGGTCCGTGAGCAGGTGGGACGCGCCGCCGAACCCACCGCCTGCGTCATTGATGCCCAGAGCGTCAAGACCGCTACCAGCGTGCCCACCGACACCCAGGGCACCGACGCCGGCAAGAAGACCGTCGGCCGCAAACGCAGCATCGTCGTCGACACCCTCGGCCTGTTACTGCTGGTCATGGTGACTGCCGCCAGCGTCTCGGACAACGAGGCCGGTATCCAGCTCCTCAGCCGCGTCGCCGCCGACCACCCCACCATCAGCAAGGCATGGGTCGACACCGGCTACAAGAAGAAGGCGATCGAGCACGGCGCCCTGCTCGGCATCGACGTCGACGTCGTCCCGTGAACGAGCAGGTCAAAGGCTTCTCCGTGATCCCGCGGCGCTGGGTCGTCGAGCGAAGTTTCGGATGGATCATGATGCACCGTCGCCTCGCCCGCGACTACGAGACCAAACCGGCGCACTCCGAGAGCATGATCCGCCTTGCGATGATCTCCAACCTCGCGAAACGAGCAACCGGCGAAACGTCCATCACTTGGCACAACCCATGAACTATCCCGTCTTCAACCAGAACGTCCTCTCAACGTGAGACCGACTCTCGGCGACTGGGGGTACGCGACACCGCAACAGCCCTGCCCTTGCCGGAAACCTCATCCGCCCTGGTGGGGGCGGTTCTTCAGGTTTCCCGAAATCTGGCCGCGGTCGCTCGAGCTCGCGCTCTCGCGCAGTTGCCGTCAGCGAGTCATGATGATCGATCGTGCTGCTGCGACTGGCTTACCTGGGTGTGACGAACGCGTTCGCGATGCTTCGCCTGCTGCCGATGCCCGACCGAGACAAGTGCGCGGAGATCCTCGCGCTGCGCCACCAGGTCACCGTTTTGGAACGTCAACTCGGCAAGGGCAAGGTTCGGTTCACGTCGAGCGATCGGGCGTTCCTGGCGGCGCTGCTGCATCGGCTGCCATTGCACGTCCTGCGAAGATTACGGCTGCTTGTACGCCCTGACACGGTGCTGCGTTGGCACCGCACCCTCGTCGCGCGCCGCCATGCCGCCTCCTGCCAGCCCAAGCGTCCGGGACGGCCGCGCACGGTGCGCTCGATCCGTGTCCTGGTGCTGCGGCTGGCGAAGGAGAACCCGAGCTGGGGGTACAGGCGCCCGCACGGCGAGCTGCTCGTGCTGGGGCTGAGAGTGGGCGCGTCCACGGGCTGGGAGATCTTGAAGGAGGCTGGCATCGACCCAGCACCTGAGCGGAACTCCAGTACTTGGTCCACCTTTCTTCGCTCTCAGGCTGATGCCCTGCTGGCCTGCGACTTCCTGGAAACAGTCACTCTGAAGCTCCTATAGATCGTCAAGTGGCTGGGCATGTCTATCGTGCGCTGGTGAGGTGGCGATAGACCTCTCGTGCGATGAAGCGCTTGAGGCATCTGAAGATGTCCTTCGTCTTGAGCCCTTCGAGGGTGCGTCGTGCGACGTAGTCGCGGGTACGTGGGTCGTGACGCATGCGGACCAGGACGATGGTGTGCAACGCGCGGTTGGCCTGGCGGTCGCCGCCGCGGTTGAGCCGATGGCGATCAGTGCGGCCCGAGGAGGCCGGCACGGGTGCGGCTGCGCAGAGGTGGGCGAAGGATGCCTCCGAGGCGAGCCTGTCGGGGTTGTCCCCGGCGGTGACCAGCAATTGCCCGGCGGTTTCGGTCCCGACGCCCGGTAGCGCGAGCAGTCCGGGCGCGGTGTGGGTGATCAGGGCGCGCAACTCGGCGTCCGCGTCCGCGATCTCCTCGCTCAGGTGCTGGTATCGCTTGGCCAAACGCTTGAGCGCGAGTTTGACGGCGGCGGCCGGGGTGGTCAGATCGGAGCCGGGCCGGCTGGCGACCAGACGCCGTATCAGCTCGGTGGTGGTCAGCGAGCGCAGTGCATCGCGCGTCGCCGCGGGCGCGGTGATGATCAGCGCTTTGAGCTGGTTGATGGTCTGGGTACGGGCCTTGACGGCGCTGGCACGTACCACGCGGAGCGTGCGGATCGCCTCGACCGTGCCGTCGCGATCCTTCGGGGTGCCGTTGGCTCGGCCGGAGAGCACGGCGGTGGCGGCGGCGTAGGCGTCGACAGGGTCGGATTTGTCTGCGGCGCGGCGAGCTCGACGATCGGGCCGGTCCACTTCGACCAGGGTGATCTCGTTGGCACGCAGGTGCCGGGCCAGTTCGGCTCCGTAGGATCCGGTGCCTTCCATGCCCACCATCAGCACCTGGCCGTACGAGCGCAGCCAGGCCAGCAGGCGCCGATAGCCTTCAGGCGTGGTGGGGAACGCCTCGGTGGCCAGGTGCCGGCCGATGGTGTCGATGACGGCGGCCTGGTGGACATCGGTGTGGGTGTCGATCCCGCCGATCACTTCGATGGGCTGTGGCATGGCGGCCGGCTGACCTGCACGGATGAGGTTTCCAGCAAGGGCAGTGTGCCCCACCAGGAACAGTCGCTGGTGAGGCACACTGGCATTTTCCGGCCTCCCATAGGCGACCAAACGTGCTTTCTAGAACGACGTTGAAAACCGGTCTAGATCTCTACGAATCGGTCCAGAGCACGGAATGCGCGTCCACCACCATCCACGCGCTCTAGCCTCATCGCCATCAAGCCGAGGAAGGATGTCAAGTTCATCGACTTCCGTATATGAGAGAAATCTTGAATCCACCTCGCCAAGGGCGGCACTGAACTTCCTCGACTCCCTCTCGGGAATCATCTCCAATCCTCTGGCGATGAAATCCCGCAGAGAGTCAGCCGCAATCAGATCATGCGCACCCCAGGCAGACCTGTCGGAGTCAGGCAGGTCAAGTTCCCTTTCCATTCGCGCCACATGCTCGTACCAGCCGAGCAGCAGCGTGACCAGGCCCAACGAACGAGCAGGGGCTACGCTTACCGCGGTTCTCTCCAGTTGGTCTGCCTCAGCGGCTCCCAGGTGACGGCTAAGCCACTCACGCGCCTGAACTTCCGCCATGACATCATCTCCCCGGGTAATAGGCTGTCGATTTCCACGGCATGTCCCAGTTCACGATGACGCGGACCCCATTGTGGTCAAATCGGGATGAATTCTGCCCTTCAAGCTGACGTGGTCCAGCTTGCCTCAACGTGGTTTCCACTTCAGCCGCCGAGGGCCTACCCATCGTCGGATTACCGTCCCCCGTATGCCCATTCACGAATTCAGTGATCTCATCCAGGGAATATTCGCTTCCATGGAAGTCCTCTCCGCCAAGGTGGTCACCATTCTTCCCCCCAAGCGGAACCCCACAGTTGGGCCCTGAATTGTGAACGAGGACCGGCGTCGCACCCGCGAGTACATAGTACGTGTGGATTCTGCTGACTGTGAGGTCGTAGGTGCGTTGCGGCTTCGTGAAGTGGCGCACGGAGGTGACCGTCACGGTCTTGCCCTTGTCCGTGCGGAGCTGCATGCCGGTGATGACGTCGCCGGCGTCCACCCAGCGGGCCTCGCTCGTTACCCAGAACGGGTGGGTGTCGGTGGCGATGATCGACGCGGGTCGGTCACCGGTCTTCACTGTGAGGTCGGTGAAGTCCTTGTCATCGTTGGTGACGATCGTCGCAACGACCGGGCGGGCCTCGCTCTTCCCGGTTTCGGGATCGGTGGCGAGGACCTTGTCGCCGACCTTGATTTTCTTGATGTCGCTGTGGCCGCCGTCTGCGAGTTCTACTTGCGTTTCTTTGGTGAAGCTGTGGCACTTCTCGACCGCCTTCTCGGCTGCGTCGACCGCATCGTCGGCCTTCTTCTCGGCTTTCCGTGCCTTCTTCCAGATCTTGACGCCCTTGAGGGCCTTCCCCGGGCCCGGCAGATCAGCCGCGGCCCAAAGACACCCGGAGAGTTTGAAGTCTCCGCACTTCTTCCATTCCGATGTGTCCGGTCCGAAGAAGTCCACCGCCAGTTTTAAGGCACTGAACAGTCCCGTGCCGGCTTTCTCATCGTGATAAGGGCCGGGCACAGGTGGAGGTCCGGGACTCGGCGCGGGCGTCGGGTAGGAAGCCGAAGTGGACGCCGTGCCCCCACCCCCACCTCCACCTCCGCCACTGCCGCCGCCACCATGGTGCCAACCACCACCGCTGGGGTAGTGGTTCTCCGGTGGGGCGTCTTTACCGTGTCCCGCTCGGAAACACGATTCTGGACGTGACCTGCAAGCTTTTCCGCCAGAACCCGCACAGCATCTGGGACGATCCTTCGATGGTGCTGTCGATTGTCACCGCGCTGGCCAGAAACCTGGTCATGGTGCCCGCTGCCGTGCTGCGCAGCCGCGTGGCCAAGGACGCGGAGGTGTTGGCGCTCCGGCACGAGAACTCGGTGCTGCGTCGTCAGATCGCGCGGGTCCGCTACAAGCCGGCCGATCGGATCTGGCTGGCCGCGCTGTCGCGGTTGGTGCCTCGCGGGCGATGGCGGGAGGTCTTCGCAGTCACGCCGACCACGCTGCTGCGATGGCACCGGGAGCTCCTCACGCGCAAATGGACGTTCACCCAGCACCGCCGGCGCCCCGGTCGCCCCTCCACTGCGCCGACCGTCAAGCAGCTCATCTTGCGCCTGGCCCGCGAGAACAGCAGCTGGGGCCACCGCCGAATACAGGGCGAACTCGCCCGCCTCGGCTACTCGATCGCCCCATCCACGGTCTGGGAGATCCTGCATGCGGCTGGCATCGACCCGGCCCCCCAGCGCTCCGGTCCGACCTGGCGCCAGTTCCTCTCTGCCCAGGCTCGCGGCATCATCGCCGCCGACTTCCTGCACCTCGATACCGTCTCGCTCAAGCATCTGTACGCTCTGGTCTTCATCGAGCACGGCACCCGGCGCGTTCACCTCGCCGGCGTCACCGCCCACCCCACCGCCGAGTGGACCACGCAGCAGGCGAGGAACCTCGCCATGACGTTGGGGTGCCGGATGGACTCACTGCGCTTCCTGCTCCGGGACCGGGACTCGAAGTACACCAGGTCCTTCGACGCCATCTTCGACGCAGACGACATGCAGGTCCTACTCAGCCCACCCCAGGCACCGAGAGCGAACGCGGTCTGCGAGAGAGTCGTCGGCACCCTACGCCGCGAGATCCTCGACCTGATCCTCATCTACAACGCGAATCACGCCCACGCAGTACTCACCGCTTACATCAGGCACTACAACCAACACCGCCCCCATCAATCTCGGCAGCAACTACCTCCAGACAGCACCGAACCGCCCGTCCCGACCACTGTTGCCGACCTCCAAGCCCATCGAATCCAGCGACAACCTGTCCTCGACGGTCTGATAAACGAATACCGTCACGCTGCCTGACCGCACCGCATCGCCGCAGCTCACAGAGCTGAATCGTATTTTCGAGCGGCACAGCGCCTCCAGCTCGACCGCTCCGCCATCTACGACCTGCTCCGCACCCGCCAGCTCGCCTCGATCACCCTCGGCCTCAACCGCCTCATCCCCGCCTATGCGCTGGCCGACTTCATCCACACCCACCTCGACCAGGAAGCCGCCTGTTGACCACGCCCCGCGACACCAGCCCCTCCCGCCGTACCCGCGCCAACGGTGACGGAACCCTCTACCAGCGCAAGGACGGCCGCTGGGAAGCCGCCGGCTACGTCCTCGCACCGGGCAACACCCGTCGCCGCGTCCGCGTCAACGGCACCACCAGGAAGGAAGCCCTGGCCAAGCTCACCGAGAAGATCGCCGCCAGCAACCGCGGCCTTCCCATTCCGCGCAGGGCGGCGTGGCCGCGTACCTGACGTACTGGCTTGAGAACGTCGTCGTCTACCAGCTCCTCGAGAACACCCACACGCGATACGCCGCCTGCGTCGACCGGTACCTGATCCCCGGCCTGGGTAAGAAGAAGCTCACCAAGCTCACCGCCAAGGACGTCCGCACCTGGCTCAACCAGTTCCGCACCACCTGCCAGCGCTGCTTGCGCGGTATCGATGCCCGGCGTGATGAGCCCTGCTGCTGTGGCATCGGCCAGTGCTGCCACAAGGTGCTCTCCCCGTGACGCTCACCTACATCCACTCGGTGCTCAAGTCAGCCCTGGAGCACGCCGTACGTGAGGAAGAGATCCCGCGCAACGTCGCCCGCAACGTCCGCACCAGCACGCCCCGGCCCCGACGCCTCGCCCCTCTCACCACCGACGAAGGCCGCCGACTCCTCACCACAGCCTAGGGGCATCGGCTGCACGCGCTGTTCGAACTCCCCCTCCACACCGGATTCCGCAAGGGCGAACTCCTCGGCCTCCACTGGGAAGACCTCGACCTGAACGCGGGCACCGCCGCCATCCGCCGCACACTTCAGCGCACCAGCGCAGGCGGGCTCACCACGCTGCCCACCAAGACCCGGCCCTCCGAACGCCGCATCGCGCTACCCGCCCGCTGCGTCCACTCGCTGAAACTCCACCCCGAACAGCAGCAGCACGAGCGCGAGGCAGCACGCACCGCGTGGCAACCCAACGGGCACGTCTTCACCACCGCGCAGGGCGGATCGATCGACCCGACCAACCTCACCCGCGCCTTCACCACGCTCCTCCGCAAGGCCGGCCTCCGCCGCGTCCGCTTCCACGACCTCAGGCACTCGACCGCGACCCTGCTTCTGGAGCAGGGCGTCGAACTCGTCGTCACCAAGGAACTCCTCGGCCGCACCCTCGACCACCCCTGACACACGCACGGCAACGGCGGCGGACACCTGGTGTCCGCCGCCGTTGCCGTCATCTACTGCCGTCAAGCCGCAGAACGGCCCCTGTCGGCGACACCGACAGGGGCCGCATCTTTGCGCTTGGATGCGCAGTGAATCGGAAGCCTAAATCGGCTCGCCCGCCACTCCGCTGAATCCGACGAGGCCGTTCCTCTTCGCCATGTCAAGAATCTCAGGGAGATAATCCAGTTGGCGAACCGAGAGGGTCAGGAGGACGTACTTTCCGGCGTCATCCGGTTCCTCTTCCAGGTCGAATCGAGACGGCTCCAGAACGTCGTCCACATCTGGCCACCTAGTCAGCAACTCCTCCCGGAACCGCAATACGTCAGGGCTCACGACAAGGTCGCCGGTGTCGCCCTCAGCAAGGTTGTCGAAGACTTCCTCAGGGTCCCCGGCAGAGCGCTTCCAGAAGGCGAAGTCGCTACTCACAGGCCATCCTCTCAGGTTAGGGGTTGCAGATTGGACACTCTGTACCGCGCCGGACGACCGAGGTTTCAAACCCATACGTCTTCGCTAGCCATTCGTCCTTCCTTCGCTGACCCCTGGTGTAATTCGATTTATTCACCTTCACCTCATAAAGGTGAAGGTTTCCGTCTGGATTCCTGACCGCGATATCCACTTGACGCCTGCCGTAAGGGGTCCACAAATCAAGTCCATTCCCGTAGCTCTCGCTGTAGATATCAGACTTGTTGTAGAACTTCTCAAACGTCTCTGTCATTTCATCGACACCGGCAGCGCCGCGGGCTTTGTCGTGCTGGCGAATGCCGCAGTTGCTGTTGTGAACGAGGACCGGCGTAGCCCCCGCCAGCACATAGTACGTGTGGGTTCTACTGACTGTGAGGTCGTAGGTGCGTTGCAGCTTCGTGAAGTGGCGCACGGAGGTGACCGTCACGGTCTTGCCCTTGTCCGTGCGGAGCTGCATGCCGGTGATGACGTCGCCGGCGTCCACCCAGCGGGCCTCGCTCGTTACCCAGAACGGGTGGGTGTCGGTGGCGATGATCGACGCGGGTCGGTCACCGGTCTTCACTGTGAGGTCGGTGAAGTCCTTGTCATCGTTGGTGACGATCGTCGCAACGACCGGGCGGGCCTCGCTCTTCCCGGTTTCGGGATCGGTGGCGAGGACCTTGTCGCCGACCTTGATTTTCTTGATGTCGCTGTGGCCGCCGTCTGCGAGTTCTACTTGCGTTTCTTTGGTGAAGCTGTGGCACTTCTCGACCGCCTTCTCGGCTGCGTCGACCGCATCGTCGGCCTTCTTCTCGGCTTTCCGTGCCTTCTTCCAGATCTTGACGCCCTTGAGGGCCTTCCCCGGGCCCGGCAGATCAGCCGCGGCCCAAAGACACCCGGAGAGTTTGAAGTCTCCGCACTTCTTCCATTCCGATGTGTCCGGTCCGAAGAAGTCCACCGCCAGTTTTAAGGCACTGAACAGTCCCGTGCCGGCTTTCTCATCGTGATAAGGGCCGGGCACAGGTGGAGGTCCGGGACTCGGCGCGGGCGTCGGGTAGAAAGCCGAAGTGGATGCAGTGCCCCCACCTCCACCTCCACCTCCACCTCTGCCGCCTCCGCCTCCGCCACCACCGCCATGGTGCCAACCACCACCGCTGGGGTAGTGGTTCTCCGGTGGGGCGTCTTTACCGGCGTCTCCGCCGTTGGTCGGCATGCAGTGCCCGTTGCCGGGGTCTACGCAGAGGCCGGTGGGGTCCGAGTCAGTGACCGGATTCTGGTTGGCATAGCTGTAGCCGTTGAGGGACTGCCCCTGGTCGGGAGTGAGGAGCGGGTCGAGGCTGATGAATTGGCCCGTGACGGGGTCGTATTCGCGGGCGCCGATGTGGGTGAGGCCGGTGACGCTGTCGGCCGGCTTGCCGAGGAACGCCTTGTCGTCCGGCCATGTGGTGGGCTTGGTACCACGCGGAGCGCCGAAGGGGGTGGTGTAGCGCTTGGTGACCGCGCGGGTGTCGACATCGACGGCCAGGGTGCCGGTGCCGTGGTTGTCGGCGGCGAGGAAGGTCAGCTTCGTGGTGGACTGGCCCTTTGTGCCGGTGCGCTCCGCGATGGTCTGCCCGGCGCCGGTGTAATAGCGGGTGCCGGTCAAGGTCTTCGCCGAGCCCCGGGCAGTGAGACGGACCTCGGTGGCGCCCAGGTAGAGGACCGTGTCCCCGTCAGCCGTCGTGGCACGGCGGATGAGGAGCTCGCCGTCGGCGTCGTAGAGGTAGCCGGTCCCCGTGGCCGCCTTCCCGCCCTTCGCCGGTTCCGAGGAGGCCGCGAGTCTGCCTTCGGTGTTCCAGGCCAGGGTCTGTTCGGCCTGGGTGCCCGGCCGTGTGGTCGTGTTACCTGCGGCGTCGTACGTGTACGCGGCAGTGGCGGACGGTGTGCTTCCCGGCTTGGTCGTGCGGGTCCCGGCCAAGGGATGCGGCTGCCCCTTGGCCGTGCCATACGCATAGGTTGTCGTCGTATCGCCCGCCACCGCGTGCTGAGTCTCGGATTCCCGCTGGCCCGCCACGTTGTAGGTGTAGGACGTCCAGTACGGGGCGGCGCCGCCGAGGTTCTCGGTGGTCCGGCCGGAATCCGCGCAGTCCGCCGCCCTCGGCGTCCATGCCTCGGCCAGGCGCCGATAGCCGTCGTAGCCGAAGCACTGGTAGTCGGCCTTGCCGGTGCCGCCGAGGTTCGTGCCGTCGAAAATCGACGTCACGTTCCCGGCGTCATCCTGCGTGTACTTCAGGTCCTGGAGCAGGTATCCGTAGGTCTCATCCCGTGTGAAGCCGCGTGTCAGGCGTCGAGTCCCGTCCTCGTACTCATAGCTCGTGTACAGCTTCTTGCTGTCCGAGGCGGGGGATGTTCCCAGCTCCAGCTGGCGCAGGTCCCCGACCGGGGAATAGACGGCGTCCAGCAGATAGCTGGACGCGCCCGAGGTGGTGAGCTGCTGGCCGGTCGCGTTGTATGTATAGGAGACCGACTCGCCCGACAGCCCGCCCACGGCCGGCTCTCCGGTCTTCTTGACCGTGCCATCGAGCCCGTAGTCGGTGGAGAAGGCCAGTGTGGAGGGTACGCCGGCCTGTACGAGCGGGTCGTTCCCCGGCAGGAGGAGCTGGGACCCGGTCGGCTGGTAGAGACTGTTGTATTTCGTGACTTTACGGGTGTACGCCTTGCCGTCGACGCCGCCTTCATAGCGGGTCGCCGAGTCCTGCTGCCCCTTCGCGAGGGTGTCGAAGGTCCAGGACGCCAACTTGTTGGCGGCCGTCTTGGAGGACTGCCACATGCCGGTTCTGCGGCCGAGTTCGTCGTACTCGTACAGCAGGGTGTTCTTGTTCGCGTCGTCCGTGGAGCTGATGTGGTCGAGCTCGTCGTAGTGCGTGGACGTCTTGCCCTTGTCGGGGTCGTCAGCCGTGCTCAGTCGCCCGAAGAGATCGTAGGTGTACGTCCATGTGGCGTTGTCCGGGCCGACGATGGTCTTCTGGTCACCGTCCGGTGTGTAGGTGAACTTCGTGCTCGTGTACTTCGTGCCGGTCGGGCTGGTGCCCGGGTACTCACGGCGCTCGGTGACCCGCCCCAGGGCGTTGGTGACCTCGGCGACGGCTGACCCGCCCGCCGGGGCAGTGGTCGCGGCGGTGTCGCCGGTGTAGGTGGTCGTCGTGGTCCAGCGGTCGGCGCCGCGGACCTTGGTGACCGCCTGGACCGGGCGGCCGGCGCCGTCGTACTTCGTGTCGGTCTGGGTGGGCGCCTGACCGCCGTCGGTTTCCACCGCCTCGCCCGACGGACCGTTCTTCTCGTCCCAGATGTCGGCTTGAGAAGAGACGGCCAGACCGCGGTCGTCGTACAACGTCTGCGAGATCACCCGCCCGCCGACCGGCGAGGGCTCCTGGATCTGACGGGGGCGCAGCAGGCTGTCGAAGATTTCGTAGGTGGTGTTGTATCCGGAGCCGTCGCCCTTGAGCGTGCCCGTGGAGATCCACGGCAGGGCTGCGTTGGTGACCTTGTAGCCGTATACGTAGTTGGGCTTCTCCTTGACGGCATTGGACCGGTTGGGCAGCCACACCTTGGTCACCCGGCCGAGGCTGTCGTACTCGGTCTCGGTGATCTTCTTGTTGGGGTCGGTGACCTTGAGCGGCGAACCCCGCGCCGGATCGACCGTGGTGATGGTCGTGAAGCCCTTGGCATCGGCGGTCACGGTGGAGGTCAGCGGACCGGCCGTCTCGGGCGTGTAGGCGGTGGTGGCAGTGGTGCGGTCGAGAGCGTCCTTGACAGTCTTCGGTCGACCCAGCGTGTCGTAGGTCGTGGTCTCGACCTTCTGCCAGCTGGGGTCGTTGCTGTCGGCGTAGCCCTTGGCGCGGCCGGTCCAGCGGATTTCTCCCCGGGTGGGAGTCTGGTCCTCCGACCAAGTGGTGCTGTCGTACGCGGTGGCCACATCAGAGACGACGTCACCGCGACGCGAGGAGTCAGCGGGAAGATCGAGGTCAGCGGCCGTGACCGAGCACCTACGCGACACGGTCTGGGCACGCGCGATCAGTGAGCTGATGCCCGCCTTGTCGTTGCGTGCGTACCAGTTGCGGGTGCAGGTCTCGTCACCGCTGACCGCGTCGTCACCGTCGTCCTCGACGGTGGCGGGCATGCCGAAGTCGTCATAGGTGGTGGTCTGGGTGCGAACCCTGTCCACCGGGCTGATGCCGCTGGTGATTCTGGTGCGATCGTGGGTGGCCCTGGTCCGAACGTAATATGCCTCGGTGTCCGCGTAGGACTTGTGCTGGGTGGCGGTGCGCTTGGACCACGGGTCGCTGATGCTGCCGGACACCTCGGCGTCCCCGTTGTAGGTCACCGACTCGCGTGTGAAACCGGCGTACGGGTCGGAGTCGGTGATCTCGGCGGCCGTGATTCCCTTGACCGTGACCGTTTTCCGCTTGTCCGGGTCGACGCCCTTGCCATCGGGTGTCAGTACGCGGTCGCCGTCCATGCCGCGCATGTAGACGGTGACGGTCCTGGACCTCGTGCTGTCGCCGGAGCCGGTTCGGTGGATGACCTTGCCGTAGCCCCGCCACTCCGACCAGGTGCGTTGCTTCGCCGGCGTCATCGGATCGTCGTTGTAGTGCCAGGCCGCGCCTCCCTCGTACGTGTAGGAGTGGGCAACGGCTTCGGAGCCGCCCTTGGGGTCGGTGGTCCGCACACCGGTCACCGGATACTTCTGGAACCAGTCGAGCTGCGGGTCGGCCGCACCGTTGGGTGACCAGTAGACCGGGAAGCAGCGCTTGGTGTTCTCATCCGCCTTCGGCATCGTCCGGCCCGCGACGCAGTCGGCTTCCGCGTAGTCGACGATGGTCTGGGCGCCGGCCTCAGAGGTGATGGTCTTCACCCGTGGCTTTTCCAGGGACAGAATGTCGTCCGTCGCACCGTCCACACGGTTCGTGAGCCAGGTGTGAGTGAACTTCACCGGATCCAGAGAGATGTCACTGCCGCGCTTTCCAGTGCGCTTGATCTCGTCCAGCCACAAGGACTGGTCGGACGAGTCGCCCGTGTCACCGGGGTCGAGATAGGTCTGCTTGAGCGCCCAGGAGTCGACGGGTTCGTAACCGGGTGTGGCAGCGGTCGCGTTCCAGAAGTAGGTGGTGATGTCCGTCAGGCGCTTGCGCGTGAAGAAGGAAGGGCCGACGTTGCCGGAGCACTTGTCACCGTCCTTGCACACCGCGTCGAAGGGCACGTCCGGCCAGTTGTCACGGTGATCCTCGTTCAGCGAGTCGCAGCCGGTGCCGGAGGCCATGCAGCGTTCCGCGACGGTGAATGTGACCTTGTTCGAGGCAGAGGGGGTCGCGGAGAACAGAGCATCGGCGCGCTGCCCGTAGCGGATCTCCTTGAGATAGCCGCCGCGTATGTAGTCGGTGCCGGGGTCGTCCTTGCCGTTCTTGGCGTAGTTGTTGTGCTCGGCGTTGTACCAGTACGTCATGGCGTTGTTGTGGGTGTCCTCGACGTAGTCGAGGTTCCAGCGCCATGCCTGCTTCTTGTCGCGCTCACCGAAGGACGAGCCCGAGGAGTAGCCAGGCTCTCCCTCGTCGTCGCCGAAGACCGGCACGGTCCAGACCGACGCCGTGCGGTCGTCCGCGGCCGCGCCGTCCAGCTTGTCGAGTCCGAAGACGTACTTGGTGCCGTCGCCCGTGGTGACGGTCCAGTACTCGCCGTTGTCGTCTCCGTTGTCGGCACCGGTGGAGTGCTGGACGGTGGAGGCATCGTCGTTCTTCAGCCGCCACGTGCCGCTGGTGTCGTCCTTCACCAGTTCCGTCGCCTTGCCGTTGAGCACGAGCGAGGCGTTGTCGTACTTCCAGCACAGATCGAACTTGTCGTCCTGTCCGTCGTCGTTGCAACTGCCGTACTTGCGCTCGATGTACGACGAGGTGAGATCGAATCCCTCACCGATCCAGGAACCCTGGTTGTTGGTGTTCGCCGTTCGTCCGTCGACGCTGCCGGAGTCGTACGAGATCGACAGATCCGGTGCGGGCCCAGCCGCTGCGGGAGGCATGCCCAGCGGATACGTCCATGTGAAGGAGCCCGAGGACCCACCCGACTCCCACGTGGACGAGGCGGAAAGCGGCGTCGCCTTGTAGTCGCCACCGCCGGACTTGGCAGCGGCGGCCACCGCCAGGACCTTCACCTCGCCACCCGGCTTCGCGGCGAAGGTGAGCGGTGCGGAGAGCTGCTCCTTGTGCCGCTTGTTGACCGCCCGAAGAGGGCTCTGCGTACGACAGCCGGCCTTCTGCGGTGTCGTCAGCGCGCACGCCGGTAGCTGCACGAGGGTCAGGCGTCCGGCCCAGTCACCGCCGTATGCCGCGGCGAAGTCCGCGTAGCTGATGCCGAGCTTCGCGCTTCCCCCCTTGGCCGAGGCGACGGCCTTGAGGAGCACGCCCTTGACCCCGGCCTTCCGAGCTCGGCCTTCGTCCATCACCTGGATGCTCAGACTGGGAGTGGCGTGGGCCTTCCCACCCTGGGCCTTCCTGCCCGCCGTACCCAGGGTGAGCGGCAGACCGCCCGGCCGGGCCGTGGCCGAGCCGCTGCCGGATACATCCAGGCGCGCGGTACCGGCCTTCGGCCAGGTCACCTTCCTGGCCTGGTCGCGGCGCGCCGCCTCGGCGGCCGAGCGGTCTGCCGCCTCGCTCTCCTTCACCAGGGCGGCAGTCCTGCGGTCCGTCTTCGGGGAGAGGGGTACGACCTCGTCCGCCCGCGGGGCCTCCAGCTTGGGTCTGCCAAGCCCTTTGGCTTCTGACTCGAACGTGACCGGTGACAGCAGTCCCGGCACCAGCGACAAGCCGGCCACCGCGGCGACGCGCCCCAGCCAGCGGCCTCTCCGCGCTCTGCTTCTGACTAATAAGACACCACGGGCCGACACGATCCGTTTCACTCCCCGTCCCCATCGCGTGCGGTCCGCGCCGCGCTCGTTGTCCCACTCCGTCGGCCGTCCGTCACGGCGGCCGGGTATCACGAGTTCTCCAGTGGTCCGGCATCCAGGACCTGCGAGCGAATCTGTTCGGCGCTCATGGCTCCCGCCCAGATCCTCAGCTCCTCCACGGCCCCGGGCAGATAGTGGGCCGTGCTGCCGCCCCCAGTCCCCCGGCCCAGGGCCAGTTCACCGGTGCCTTGCTGTTCGGCCGTGAAACCGGCCCGGTCCAAAGACTCCTGGTCGGAATCCCCGACGTACAGGTGCACTTTCCCGTACCGGGTCTCGGTCTTCTCCGGGTCATCCGGGTCGGTCCATTCCCATGCCTCCTGGGCGTCGAAGGTCCCCGTCACCTGCACCCAGGTGTCCAACTCGGCGTTTTCCTCTCCGGGTACGGAAGCGCTCTGGGTCGCCTTGCCGGTGCCATCGACGCTTGTGCGGGTGAAGCGCCATCGATAGGTGTCTTCCGCGGGCTTGGTCACCCACAGCGCCCAGGACGATTCGGTGCCCGTCCGCTGCCCGGTCACCTGGGCTTCATAGCCGATGGGCTTGCCGGAGAGCTTGGCGCTGTCGAGGCGTACGCGAGCCGAGGCCGTGAAGGAACCGCTCTCGTCGAGCACCGGCCCGGTCGTGGAGGCGTAGCCGGAGGTTCCGTCGAGGAGAAGCGCGTTGTCGTCTTCGTTCAGTGTGGCCCCGGTAGAGGACAGCTTCATCGCGGCGGCGGGGTATGAAGTGCCTTCGGTGATCTCCGTTCCCTTTGCGGCGGAGGCGTCCCACATGGCCACCAGTTCGTTGGGCGGCGCCTCGCTTCCCATCAGCCGGGCCTCTGTGCGGATCTCGTCCGCGGTCAGCACGCGCTGCCAGAGGGCCGTTTCGTCGATGCGGCCGTGGAAGTACTCACCGTACGTACCGCCCACCTTGGATCGGCCGAACTGTAGGCCACGGTTCGCGGTCCACGGCTCGTAACCGGCCGCCGCCTTCGACAGCACCACGGGGTCGCCTTGTGGCCGCCCGTTGACGAACAGCTGGATGGTGTCGTTCGACTTGTCGGTATCGCCCTTGGTGTCGAAGACTCCGGCCAGATGTGTCCAGACCTTGAGCGGAGGGTTCTGCGCGTTGGCGAAGGAGCGGATGTATGTGGGGTCGTCGCGGTCCTTGTCCGTACGGTTGAAGATCCACTTCTTGTACGTGGAGGAGTAGTACAGGGTGAAGCCGGAGCCGTCCTCTCCCGGCTCGGTCAGCACCACCCTGTTCTCGGTGGAGTCGGTGAGGTACGCCCAGGTCGAGACGGTGAATGAGTCCTGGGTGTTCACTGCCGCCGTGGATGTGGCGGCATATCCGCTGGTGGCCGAGGAGTCGTTCAGCCACAGCGAATAGTCGGCGTCGCCCCGCCGCCCGAAGGTCGACCAGCCCGTTCCCGCCTCGTCGTAGAGGGTGGCGTCATGACGGGTCCCCTCCGTGGCACTGTCGACGGCCTTGGTCACACCGGAACCCGGTGCCCCGTCCGCGAAGTGCCATCGGCCTACAGGGCCCGCGGCCGGCGCCACCGCGAAGGTGAACTCCGCGGGGGTACCCCAGCGATTGCGTACGTCCTTGGCCTCCACGGACAGCACCTGGGTCCCGGACAGTGGCGGAGTGACATTCAAGGTGACCCGTGCTCCGGCGCTCTGTTTGGTGTTCGCGGCCGTCGTGGTCAGCAACCGCCAGCGATAGCCCGTGATGTCCGTATCGGCGGCGTTCGGCTTGACGGAGAAGGTGCCGGACACACCGGGACCGCCCATCCCCACGCACTGGTTCGGCTGGCACTCGGTGTAGGGCTTGCCCGCCGTGATCTGCGGTGCCTTCGGAGCGGTGGAGTCGATCTTCAGGTAGCACCAGGAGGAGTAGGACGAGAACAGATCACCCGACTTGCCGCTGTAAGCCCAGTGCGACTGCGTCCGCGCCTTGTAGCGGTATAAACCACCGTCGGCCCGGTCCGTTGTGCGCATCTTCTCCAAGGTGCCGTCCGGGTCCCAGCCGCTGTCCGGTCGGTAGCCGCTCCACACCTTGTCCCATGCCCCGTCGTCCTGTTTCCGCTCCATCCAGAACTCGGCCTGGAGCGAGCCCTTGTCCTCGCCGCTCTTCGGTTGCGTTCTCGTCTGGACGCGAGCCTGGACCATCGGATCCTTGCGGGTGACGACCAGCGGATCCGAGGAGGACGTCTTGCAGTAACCGGAGGTCCCGTCCCCCGGAATCACTCCCACCGAGGTGGGCACACCGGGTCTGGGAACGTAGGTGACCTTCAGGGTCGCGTTGTCCTCGAATCGCTTCCATGCGGTAGCGTCGGTTTCGTCCTTCGCACGCAGCATCAGGGTGAGCCGAGAGATCTTGCCGTCGGCGAAGGACCTGACCGTGCTCGCGAGGTTCTCGTCCGACTCGTCCGGGTTGTCGTTGAACTCGATCCATGCGTCGGGCTGTTCCGGACTGCAATTTTTGCCCCGCCCGGCGGAGACATAGCGGTCGCCCATCTGATCGAGTTGCCTGGGTCCCGGCCAGCGTGTGCCCTCGGAGATGTTGTCGGTGCGTTCCAAGTCCACCCAGTGCGGATCGCAATCGAATGACCATGTCTCGTGAGCGCGGAAGGTCGCGTCCAGCACGTACTTCCCGACGAGCTTCGATGGCGCGAACTCGAAGTACATGCGGTCCACGTAGCCGGCCCCGCAGTAGTAGCCGTTGGCGCTGCCGCACTTGCCGACCCCGAGGCTGCCGTCGAACTGCCAAAACCTGTCCCCGTCGGACGAGAGCTTGGTGCGCTCCGAGGCGCCGAGGCCGACTGGCGGATCGATGTAGACCGGGTAGACAGTCTTGCCCCCGCGCAGCAACCCGAGGTCCGGCTTCACGATCACCGCACCGTCCCGCACTGTGACGGGCAGTACTGCGCTGGCATCACCGTTGCCGGGCCGTGTTTGCGGACCTCCCTCCTCCGGTGCCGCCAGGGCTTTCGGGGCTTTCGGACCGTTCGCGGCGAGGCCCTCGGCGTCTCCGGCCGAGTCCCACATCTGGCCGGCCGGGCCCTTGAACACCGCGTTGCCGTCATCATCCATCGCGCGCAGCCCGCCACCCGCGCCGGGAGCGGCTTCAAGCCCGACCCCGGAAACCGACAGCTTGATCTGCTCAAGGTCGGGATTGGTGGCCGCCTGAGCCGTCCGCACGACGAGAACCTGTCGATAGCCCTCTGCCGTCGCTGTCAGCTGAAGGTCCACTCCGTCCAGCACATCCGGATACGTGGCAGTGGACCCGTCCAGCCTCGGCGCAGGAAGCTGCCGCCCAGGCCATGAAAGGCGAATCGTCTTACCAGCCGTTCCCAGACGCAGGAGCTCGGCTTCACCGCCCCCGGAGAACGCCAGGTCGACCACCACGCTCCTGGGCCCGACACTGCCGTCAGAGCGGCGCTCCAGCGTGGTGTCGACATTATGCCATGATCCGTCGTCCGCCCTCACGCGCTGCGGGACCGAGGACTGCTCCAGCGTGAACGTCCCATCCGGGTTTGCGAACGTCTGCGAGTACTCGGCTCGCTGGGCAGTCACCTCCACAGGCTCGCCCGACGCAGCTGCCCGCTCCGACGCACTCATCGCCTGCGCCCCGGGTAACGCACCCACAGGTGCAACCGGTAACAAGACCAGCGATACGGCGACGATCGCCGCGGCAGACGCCCCCGCGACGGCGCGACGCGCCGCACTCATCCCACCGCCGCGCACGCGACAGCTCCACCTCAACCCCACAGTCCCCACCCCGGAGTCACAGAATCTTCATATGTACGGCGAAGTAGATCCAACATAAAGACACAGCGTCAAGAGTGATCCGTGCGCCTCGCGGCGCCTGGGAGCGATTTCAAGCTACCCAGCGCCCATACGAGAAGCCTTCGGCTGGCCACCACATCCCTTGGTGCGGGCGACGTGTTTGATCGTGTAGGAGCACGCGCGGAACTGGTGGCCACTGGGGCGTGACGGTCCACCGCACGATTGGACTATTTGCGCGTGGCCAGCATGTTCACGGCGATGCGCCTGAGGGCCGTCGCACCATCTCGATCGGCCGAGCGGCTTGGCACGCTATTTCCTGACAGGCACATTTAACCTGTCCCACACACGCCGACTGGCCCACGCCGCACTCGCCACGCAAGGGGAAAGTCCAGGTCAGCCAGGCCGCGGCGCCTGCGCGGTCGCATGGTGTGCGCGAGACGGAGGATGCTCAACGAGTACCCGTGTGCCGCCTGAAGTGCAGCGATAACTTCTCGAGCGGCGCATGTTGGTCTCGTGAGGCCGCATGATCAGTGATCAGGGCCCTTCGAACCAGCACCATCCGGTGTACTGCCCAGGTGGCCAAGGTGCGCTTCGGCCTCTGCTGCTCTGCCGGTGTCGCCCACCACACGGGCGCAGACGAGTTTCACCCAGTGTGCGCGCACGAAAGACGGAGCCCGTTCCGCGGCGCGGACCGCTGCGGCGAGCGCGTCGGCGGGACGGTTCCGGGCAAGTTCCGCTTCGGCGAGCGCGTGCCAGCCCTCGCCCAGCTCGGGTGCCAGTCGCACCGCCTTCCGTGCGGCCCTATCGGCAGTCTCCAAATGCCCTTGGCACAGTGCTCCGTTACTCAGGAGGATCCAGGCGAGGGCGCCACCCGCGTCGGCGGGACGCTCCGTCAGGAGCTCCGCCTCGGCCGACCGCCCGGCCATCATCAGGCTCACGGGATCGTCGGCGCGGGTACTGTAGGACACCGAAAGGCTGCGGAACTGTCTGAAGCGCATACGCAGCGAGGTCAGCGGCCTCTCGGTCGAGGCATCGGTCAGGCGCTCCCCGGCCGGCGCCCCACCGTTTCCCGGTGGGCGAGAAACGCGGCGGACGCGAGGTCGGCCATGCCGCGCGCCTGAGTGCCTCAGCGCGCACGTGGCGGGCGAAGTGGGCATCGGAAGGCAGCGGACGCCAGCCCTGCTCGATACCCCGCTCGTCACGCGGGATGGATACCGCCACATGCCTGACCGCCACAACTGGTGGCGCCCTTGTTTCTCTGTTGGGCTCCTCCCCCGCCTTGACCTAGTGTGATGCGCCGGAAATAGCAGCTCTAAGTTGCTGTCAGGTATCGGTGGCTGGTGGGTTGATTTTGGTGAGGTAGTCGGCGAGCGAGTTGAGGATCTCGTCGGCGGTCTTGGTCCACGTGAAGGGCCGTGGGTTCTCGTTCCAGGTGTCGATCCATGCGGTGATGTCCTGCTCGAGGGCCTTCACGGAGGTGTGGATGCCGCGGCGGATGAGCTTGTCGGTCAGCAGACCGAACCACCGCTCGACCTGGTTCATCCAGGAGGAGCCGGTGGGGGTGAAGTGGACGTGGAAGCGGGGGTGTTTGCCCAGCCACGTCTTGATCTCGGGGGTGTTGTGGGTGGCGTAGTTGTCGCAGACCAGGTGGACATCGAGTCCGGCGGGCACGGCCTTGTCGATCCGGGTGAGGAACTTCTTGAACTCGATGGCCCGGTGACGTCGGTGGAGTTCCGATATGACGGTGCCGTCGGCGATGTTGAAGGCGGCGAACAGGCTGGTGATGCCGTGCCGGTAGTAGTCGTGGGTGCGGCGTTCGGGCATGCCCGGCATCATCGGGAGTACGGGCTGGGAGCGGTCCAGTGCCTGGATTTGGGCCTTCTCGTCCACGCACAGGACCACCGCCTTCTCGGGCGGGTGGTGGTACAGGCCGACGACGTCGACGACCTTGGCGACGAACTGCGGGTCGGTGGAGAGCTTGAACGCGTCCTGGAGGTGCGGCTTGAGGTCGAACTTCTTCCAGATCCGCCCGATGGTGGACTTCGACAGGCCGGAGTGCTGGGCCATCGAGGCCCGCGACCAGTGGGTGTCTTTGCCCGGGGTGGACTCCAAGGTCGCGGTGAGCACGTCTTCGACCTGGTCGAGCAGGATCGAGGGCGGTCGGCCAGGACGCGGCTCATCGGTCAGCCCGTCCAGCCGCAAGCGGACGAACCTCGACCGCCAGCGGTTCACCGTTCCGTGGGATACACCGAGGTCAGCGGCGATCTCCTTGTTAGTCCCGCCTTCCGAGCACCGCAGCACGATCCTCGCCCGTAGCGCCAGGAACTGCGCAGTCTTCGCCCGCCTCGCCCAGCGCGTCAGCTCCGCCCGCTCGGCCTCGGACAGCACCAGCTCCGGCTTGCGCCGACCCGACCGCGGCTCGTCCACCAGGCCCGCCATCCGCCGGGCCACGAATCGCGAGCGCCACTTGCGCACCGTCTCCGTACTCACCCCGAAACCCACTGCCACACTCGCGTTTGACGCCCCCCTCCGCACAGGCCAGGATGATCCGGGCCCGCTCCGCCACGCGAGCCGAGACCGCGCCGTCCGCCCAGCGCGACAACTCCGCACGCTCCTCGACGGACAGCACAACTTCGACAGCACGAGGACCCCGAGACGCCATGAAAACAGCCTACAGACTTAGTACTGCAACGGTGCTTGTCGTGACTGGTGGGCAGGTCAGGGGCTGTGTCCGCGTCGTTTGTAGTGGCTGGTGCGGGCCTGGTGTTGTCGTCGTCGGCGCCAGGTCGACCAGTGCAGGATGTGCTCGACGGGTGTGGGTCGGCGGTCGGTGAGTCGGGTGATCAGCCGTCGTATTTCGGCGAGGCTGAGGTGGATGAGCTGGGAGGATCCGTTTCTGCTTTGTCCGTGTCCAGCTCTCGGGCTCGCAGGACGGTCAGGCAGGCGTGGGCGGCCATGGCCAGGGTCATGTGGCGGTGCCAGCCGGGATAACGGCGAACCTGGTAGTCGTCCAGGCCGCATTCCTGTTTCGCGCTCTGGAAGCATTCCTCGATGGCCCATCGGCTGCCCGCGACGCGGATCAGCTCGTCCAGCGTGGTCTCAGCGGGGCAATAAGCGATGTAGTAGGAGATCTCTTGCGGGCGGGCGACGCTGCGGCGGGCGACCACCCAGTGGCGGCGGTCAGGCCGGTGCCAGGGCCGCACCTCGACACGGGCCCAGTCGTAGATCCGCAGGCCGTGAGCCCCGCTGCCACAGGAACGGCGCTTCCATTTCTGCCGGGCAAGACCGGGAAACAGGTCGTGGACGGGATGGTCGATCGCCCAGCGGGTGACCACGGTGTCGTGGCGGGTGGTGGCCATGACGTGGAAGACGTCCGCCCGCTCCAGCTCCGACCGCCAGCCTTTGCTGAACCCGTAAGCGGCATCCGCGGTCACCCACCGAAACGGGATCTTGTCCGCGAGCGCGCGGCGGACCATCGCCTTGGCCATGGCCACCTTGGTCTCGAAGGCGACCTCGTCCTCGATGCCGGCCCGGCGGCACCTTTCGCGGTCGTCGGTCCAGGAGGCGGGCAGATACAGACGCCGGTCGATCAGCGTCCGCCCACGGTCGGTGGCATAGGCGAGGAAGACGCCGACCTGGCAATTTTCCGTGCGCCCGGCGGTGCCGGAGTACTGCCGCTGCACCCCGGCCGACCGCGTCCCCTTCTTCAAGAAGCCCGTGTCGTCCACGACCAGGACGGCATCGGGGTCGCCGAGGTTGTCGACCACGTACTGACGCACGTCGTCGAGCACTTCATCGGCGTCCCACTCGATCCGGTTCAGCATCCGGTGGATACGGTCCGGGCCCGTATGGCCGGCTTCCTCCGCCAGCGTCCAGCCGTTCTTCCGCTGCAGCGGAGCGATCAGCCCCCGCATATAAGCAAGTGCCGACTCCCGGGGCTCCGACCTGCTGAAACGATGCACGAATCGCTCGTGCACAGCGTCCAGTTCACCCGACCACAACCTGACATCAGCGAGGTCCCCACCCATAACCACACCAACGACCGACCTGGTCAGCAGTCACGGCAAGCACCGTTGCAGTATTAGAGCTTGTCTCACGTGGTGTCAGGTTGATGCGGCATGATGTTGCGCTATGGGTGTTGGTCTGTCGCAGCGGCTGGTTCCTGACGAACCCTGGTCGCTCGTTGTGCCGTTGCTTCCATCCTTCGCGTCCCGTCCGCAGGGTGGCGGAACGGCTCCGGTGGACGAGCGGGCCGTGTTCACGGCCGTGGTGTACGTGCTGACCAGTGGCTGTGCCTGGCGGCATTTGCCGGAGACGTTCGGCGTCTCGTCGGCCACCGCGCACCGCCGGTTCTCCGCGTGGACCGAGGCCGGTCTGTGGCGGCGGCTGCACCAGGCCGTCCTGGACGAGCTCGGGGCGCGAGGTGAGCTGGACTGGACCTCGGCCATCGTGGATGCGGCCTCGGTCCGTGCGAAAAAGGGGGATCGCTGACCGGGCGCAATCCGGTCGACCAGGGCAAGAAGGGCAGCAAACTGCACGTCCTGTCCGACGCCCAGGGCTTACCCCTCGCCCTCGGCGTCTCCGGCGCGAACGTTCACGACAGCCAGGCACTTCTGCCGCTGATCCTGGGCATTCCCGCGATCCGGTCCCGACGCGGACCGCGACGACGCCGGCCCGGCAGGCTCCGCGCGGACAAGGCGTACCACTCCACCGAGCGCCTGACGTGGCTGCGCAACCGTGGCATCGTCCCACGTATAGCCCGTCCCGGAATCGAGTCCAGCGAACGCCTCGGCCGACACCGCTGGAAGATCGAACGGTCGATCTCGTGGCTCTTCGGCTACCGGCGCCTGACCGTCCGATACGAACGAAAGGGCACACACTTCCTGGCCTTCCTCGGCCTCGCAGCCGCCCTGACCTGCTACAAAAAGCTCGCGAAACTCACCACGTAAGACAAGCTCTTAGAGCTGCTATTTCCGGCGCATCACACTAGTAGATTGTCGCTGCTTAGTTGTGGCATGTCTGGTTGGGAGGTTAGTGTCTGGCAGATTCCTTTCCCTCTGTCAGACGGGACTGTTGTCATGGGTTCGCAGAAGAAGTGGCCGGTGAGGTTGACCGCGCAGGATCGCGAGGGGTTGGTGCGGGTGACCACGACGGGTGTTCGCCCAGCTTCGATGATCATGCGTGCCCGGGTGCTGCTCGCGCTGGACACCTCGGTGGGTGAGGTGGATTCCAAGGAGGTGATCGCGGCCCGGCTCGGCGTTTCCGGTGAGACGTTACGGCTGGTCGCCAAGCGTTTCGCCGAGACCGGTGGCGATGTGCACGCCACGATCGCGCGGAAGAAGCGCGACCTCCCGCCGGTGCCCTCGCCGGTGACCGGCGAGGTCGAAGCCAGGCTGATCGCGATGGCGTGCTCACAGCCACCCCAGGGCCATACCCGGTGGTCGCTGCGGCTGCTGGAGAAGCACGTCGCGCTGGCCGAGGACATCCCCGATCTGGACCACTCCACCATCGGGCGGGTCTTAAAAAAACGGAACTGCGCCCTCACCTGAGAAAGTGCTGGACCATCCCGCCACGAGCGAACGCGGAGTTCGCGGCCCGGATGGAAGACGTGCTGGCCGTCTATGCCCGGCCCTACGACCCGGCACGTCCGGTGGTGTGCATGGACGAGAAGCCCTACCAGCTCCTCGATCATGTCCGCGACCCGCTCCCGGCCCGCCCCGGTCACGACGCCCGCCAGGACAGCGAGTACATCCGCTGCGGCACGTGCTCGATCTTCGTGTGGACCGAACCCCTGCGCGGGTGGCGCCGTGTTCAGGCACTGTCCCAGCGGACCCGGACCGACTGGGCCGGCCAGGTCAAGCAGTTACTGAGCGTGGACTACCCCGACACCGAGACCGTGGTGCTGGTGATGGACAACCTCAACACCCACAGCATCGCCTCGCTGTACGAGGCATTCGAACCACAAGAGGCATTCGCCCTGGCCCAACGCCTCGAGATCCACCACACGCCCAGGCACGGGTCATGGCTCAACATCGCCGAGATCGAACTCTCCGCGCTGACCCGGCAATGCCTCGACCGCCGGATCAGCGACCTCGGCATCCTCAACACCGAACTCTCAGCCTGGCAGAACGCCACCAACACCGACCAACGTCAAGTGAACTGGCAGTTCACCACCCACGACGCACGCATCAAACTGCGCCACCTCTATCCCAAAAATTAGCCGCGACAATCTACTAGTGTCTCGTGATTCTGTTTATGGAACCTGAGGCGTCTGTGACCGTTGAGTGGGTTCCCGTTTCTTCTGTCCCATTTCCTATCCTTCGTGTCCCATGTCTGGACCGTCGGTGCTGCGCACAGTCGCGGTGCGGCTTGGAGTAACTGGACCTGGTCGCGTGGTATGCCCTGTCCGACCTGGTGGCGAAGTTGACGCTGCCCTAAGGTCATCATGCATGAACACTCCTGACGGTCAGAGGTTCGGTATCCAGATCGATGTCCGGGTGCGGCAGGCCGATCTTGGTCGAGACGGCTCGGCAAGCACGATCGACATGGCCCGCTGGCTGGAAGACGCCCGGATCCGGCTGCGGCTGCACCGCTTCGAACGCCTCATCGGTAAGGGTGGGTTCGGGCCGTACCAGATATTGCTCGTCGGCCAACGGGTCAACCGGCTTGCTCCGGTCGGCCCGACCGGTACCCGCGTGCAAGTGCACACCGGGGTTCGCCGGGTCGGGCGCTCCTCATTCACGTTCGAACAGGTGATCATGGTCGACGGCAAGCATGTGGGCGGTGGCGACGCCACCGTCGTGCTGGCCGACAGCTCGGGGCCGCTCCAGCTTCCGGATGAGCTGATCGCCGATCTCGACGAGATGCAGCTACCGGAGACAGGAACGTCGGCAGCTGCCCGTCCACGCCCTGAGCGCCTGCAGCGTGCCCACTACTCGTACTGGGCCACGCTGCGTTCCCGGATCGGTGACGTCGACTCCAACCAGCACGTCAACTTCATCGCACTGGCCACTTGGTACGACGAGGCCGTCGCCACCTTCACCTCGCACTCGATTGGGACAAGTGGTGCGGGCTCGGTGCCAGATCTGCCCCCTTCGTCGTACCAGATCCAGTATCTCGGTGAGGTGACCTACCCGGGCGACTACGAGATCGGGCTCACGGTCCGCTCCGTCGACACCGACTCCGTGCACTACGAACTCGGTGTCTTCCACGACAGCACCTGCCTGAGCGTGGCCGACGCCATCGGCCCACGCGGCAAACTGACCGCCGAAGTCCTGGAAGCGGCCCCGATGGCGGACTGACCACGGTCTCTCGGGGACAGGCCCAGGTTCATCCCGGCATCGCGGCGCCACTGGCCCCGATCCGCGCCTGCGGAGAAATGCCATGAATCTGGGACTCGATCCAGGTGACACCGTCATGAGACAACCGAGAAACCCCAGGCCAACGAAGATCGACATGTCACGCGGTTTGGGACCTTACAGGTCTGGTATGGATCTCTACTCTGAACAGATGGCTGAGCTGCGGGAGTTGGCGGGTTCGCGGGATGTGCCGGCTGTCGTGGCGCTTCGCGCACGGATCGTGCTGTGGTCGGCCGAGGGGCGGCGGCGCAAGGACATCGCCCAACTCGCCGGTGTGGCACCGCTGACGGTGGACCGCTGCAAAGCGCGTTATGGCGAGCGGGGTGTTGCCGGTCTGGAGGACAAGCGCCGGGGCGGGCCACGAACCCAGGTGCCGCCTCGGGCGCGGGCCCGGGTGATCGCCTTGACGAGGATGTCCCCGCCCGCGGATTCCGGGCTCTCGCGCTGGTCGACGCGAACACTGGCCGACCACTTGAAGCGGCGCGAGGGCATTTCGGTGTCCTGGCATTACGTTGCCCGCATCTGGCGTGAGGAGAATCTGAAACCGCACCGTTCGGGCACCTTCAAGATCTCGAAAGACCCGGCGTTCGCGGAGAAGGTCGCCGACGTCGTCGGTTTGTACCTGGCCCCGCCCGTTGGCGCCGTGGTGCTGTCGGTCGACGAGAAGACACAGGTGCAGGCCCTGGACCGGACCCAGCCGGTGCTGCCGGTCACGTTCGCGGCCACCGAGAAGCGCACTCACGACTACGTCCGGCACGGCACCACGAACCTGTTCGCCGCGCTGAACGTCACGACCAGTGAAGTGCTGGGCGAGTGCAAGCCGACCCGGAACGGCGCGAACTTCCTGGCGTTCCTAAAGAAGGCTGTCAAGCCGCACGCGGGAAAGGAAATCCATATCGTCCTGGACAACCTGTCCACGCACACCACCCCGGATGTGAAGGCATGGCTGGCGAAAAACCCGAATGTCCACTTCCACTTCACCCCCGTCGGCTCCTCCTGGCTGAACCAGATCGAGACCTGGTTCGGGATCATCACCCGACAGTCCATCCGCAGCAGCACGTTCTCCAGCGTCAATATCCTGGTCAAACAGATCCGCGACTACATCAACTCCTGGAACGAGAACGCGAAGCCCTTCACCTGGACCGCCACCGCCGACGAGATCCTCGCCAAGGTCCGACTCGTCCAGACCAGCGTGAAGAAACTCGTCAATAGCAACTCGAAGTGACACAATCAGGATCACGAGACACTAGGTTTGCTTCCTTCGCCGAGTTAATCCAGTCCGTATGAGATTCAATGTGTCTGCTGTTGGCGAATCTGCCCGAACCCACCCATACCTGCCCCCCGGCGGCCAGGAAACGCGAGGATAGAGCAGGCGCCTTCTAAGCGCTTGGCCGCAGGTTCGGGTCCTGCCGGGGGGCGCCATCACCATGCCGCCAGCGGGGGCACTAACACGCTGGTCAGAACCCCTAGAGTGACGGTCCAACGAAAGCCCCACGCCCGCGCTCCGCAGGCGTCGATGTCCGGCTGACACCGACCAAATCCGGGCCCCTACGGGTGTTCGTCCCACATACGTCCCACGGAATCACGCCTCCGACCCTCTCCAGTGGGCACAACGAAGCGGCCCCGCCCCCGCTTCCGCAGGGCCGAGGCCGCTCGTCATGCGCCCGCCGGTTGACGATCTTCATCGTCTTCGAGGGCCTTCAAGATTCCGCCGATCTCGCCATCGATGCAGCTCGCGTACGGTGAGCAGCACCTGGACACTATTGCCTGCCCACTCGGCCACCCGGGCTGGCGGGACACTGCGGGTGCCGATACATCATCCACGCAGGTCGGGAGCCTGATCACGGATCTTCGGTTCTCCTCGACATTCGCCCCGGGGCCTTCACCTGCGCAGGGCCCCGGCGGCATCATGGTCTGTCGTGCTGCTGCGCCTGGACTACCTCGCCGCGACCAACGCCCTAGCATTCCTACGCCTCCTGCCGATGAGCGACAGAGAAAAGGACATCGAGATCCTCGTACTCCGGCACCAACTGCTGGTCCTACAGCGTCAGGTCGGCAAGCCGACCCTCACCGACAGCGACCGTGCCATCCTCGCCAGCCTGCTCCACCACCTCCCCAAAGGCAGACTGCGGCACCTTCTGCTGCTGGTCCGCCCCGACACGGTGTTGCGCTGGCATCGCGACCTGCTCAAGCGGCGCCATGTCGCATCCTGCGTACCCAGGCGACGCGGACGCCCACGCACCATCCGATCGATACGCCCCCTGGTCCTGCGCCTGGCCAGGGAGAACACCTCATGGGGATACCGACGGATCCACGGCGAACTCACAGCGCTGGGAATCAAGATCGCCGCCTCCACGGTCTGGGAGTCTCAATGGCCGTTGAGTGCTGGAGTCGTACGATGGGATAGTGGGGAGCCGGCTACCGTGCGACTGCCGTGCGATCGGGCGCGTTCACACCGGGAGCGAAGGGAGCCCCGTCGGGGCAGGGTGACCAAATGGGCCCCCTGCCCCGAGGGAGCTCGGTCGGCCGGGCGGCGGGTTACCGGCGCCCGGCAGAGACCGGTGCCGTGTGCGGCGCTCCCCTGCTCAGCCGAAGTTCACGTCGCTGCACCACATGTAGGCCTGGTCGAGGTGCGAGGCCTGCCAGATCACGAACAGGATGTGGTGTCCGGTGTAGCCGGAGGTGCTGACGTTGAACATGTAGTCCGTCGCCGGGCCGAAGCGGCCGGTCTGCGTGATGAAGTCGAGGTTGCCCCAGCCCAGGGTCTGGGTCTTGGGGTCGAAGCCCTGCTTGCTCACGTAGGCCGTGAAGTAGTCGGCACCGTGGGACGCCTGGTCGTGCACGTGGACCGAGAAGTTGTTGCCGACGGTGGTCGTCTTCCACTGCCCGGGCTTGTTCAGACTGGCGTTCCTCGAGAGGTTGTTGCTGCAGAGCGTCCCGTTGGGGGTCTGCGACTGGAACTGGCCACCGAGGCCGTCGCGGAGCGCGCTCATCCAGTTCCACATGGTGTCGGGGTTGGCCTGGAAGGCCTGCCAACACATGGGGTCTTCGGTCTGCATGGCCGGGTTCATGTGGTCGTTACCCCTGTGGGTGCCGATAAATCATCCGCGCAGTTCAGGCCGCTCGCTGGTACTCGTGGAGGGTTCCGCCGAGTCGGTCTCGTCTGTGGACGTCCAGGTGGGCAAGCTGGGCTTGTTGCGTGATGGGTGTGGGTAGCGGGCGGCAGGCGGCGGCTTGTTGCAGGGCTCTGTGCGGGCGGTGCTCGTTGTAGAAGGATTCATACTCGCGCAGGGCGTGGAGGAGGTGACCCTGGTTCCAGATCAGGGTCCGGTCCAGGAGTTCGCTGCGGCAGGTCTGTATCCAGCGCTCCATGAGCGAGTTCATCCGTGGTATCCGAATGCCGGTCGTGACGACATTGAGACCGGCATCGGTCTAGCTAGACGAATAGCCTCAAAAAGGGCCTACTGCGGCGGGAGTCGCCGTCCTATCGAAACACCACTTCGGAGGACGTGACCCCTGCGACGGTGTGGAGGCTATCTTCGGGCGGCGGTAGCCGACGGAAGCTCACCGAATCGCGAACGGTACTCGCTCGCGAATCTGCCGAGATGGGTGACGCCCCAGCGATACGCGATGTCTCCGATTGGGTCATCGGTCGTCAGGATGTCGTGGCGTATGCGGTCCAGGCGGAGGCCGCGAACGTAACTCATGGGCGACGTGTCGAGCTCTTCCCGGAACATGCCGCTGAGCGTCCGTGCGCTGCACCCGGCCGCCTCCGCGATCCGGCCCAGGGAGAGCGGCTCCGGCAGGTTGTCCTCGACGAAGGCGAGGGCCGACCGCAGCGCCTTGGGGTGCGGTGTGGCGGGGGCGGCGTGCAATGTGACGGTGTGGGTGTGCGGCTGGGCCAGCAGTAGAGCGGTCACGATGCAGCGCAGCTGGCTCTGCTGCAGCTCCTGCCGCTGGAACAGCGGGTCACCGGAGTCGAGCTGCTCGATCAGGGACTCGATCAGCAGCTTCACCGCCCTGCCCCGCGGTTGGGACAGGTCGAGCGGCAGGTCGAAGCGGACGGCGGGGGCATCCGGGCGCCCGGTGAGCGCCGCGAGCTCGCGCCGGACGAACCCGGCGTCGATCCGCAGGCCGAGGAAGCGCGTCCCGTGCCGGTTCTGGCGGAGTTCCTGGGTGTCGCCGGGGTTGTAGACCCCGGCCCTGGCCTGGCCGAGGACGGCCTGCCGGTCGCCGCGGCGCGCGGCGATCTCGCCGGCCAAGCCCAGGTTGACGAAGTACGAGTCTCTGCCAGGGGCCTCGCCGACCTGCACCGACAGCGAGGAGGCGAAGTAGCCGACGGCGAAGCCCGGGGCCGCGACGCCGCGCAGCTCGTGGTCACCCTCGTGGAGCGGACCGAGGGGCCTGAGGGTGACCGCCCCGCCGAAGAGCCGGGCCGCGGAGTTGAGCAGGGTCACCGGGTTCCGGGACTTCGTGAGGATGTAGTCGCGCAGAGGACCCGACAACACGGTTCACCTCCTGGTCCGAGGATGCCACTGTCTCACCGGCCGCCCTCCCGGGCCAAGGAGTCGCGGAGCCGGTCGGCGAACCAGTCCGCGACGATCACGTGCTTCTCGTGCGAATGGTTGTAGAGGCAGTGGTCGCCGTCAGGCCACTCAGCCCAACGCTTGTCGGGCGAGGCCGCGGAGTCGTACAGGGCGCGGGCGTTGCCGGCCAGGAATACCCGGTCGGGGCTGCCGTGCAGGACGAGCAGCGGGACCCGCAGCCGGGCCAGCCGCTCCGGGGTGAGACGGTAGCGCTCCATCGCTGCATGGGCCTGCCCGGGGTCGTCGATCCCGAGCAGCGGCCGTACCTTCGCGATGAACCTCGGGTAGCGGTCCAGGATTTCGGCGGGGCGGACGGTGCCGCCGTTGATGCAGCAGGCTGCGTACCCCTGTCCTGCGCTGGCGGCCAGCGCGGCGAGGTATCCCCCCATGCTGTTCCCCCAGATCCCGACCCGATCGTCGAGCCTGCCGTCCGCCCGCAGGGCTGTTGCGACCGCGCCGAAAGCCTTCTCCACGCCCAGGGTCATGTGGCTGCCGTGGAACAGCCTGCTTTCTCCCTGCCCGGGAACGTCGGCGAGGAAGGCGGCGACTCCTCGCTCGAGCAGATATGTGGCGCCGGCGTGGTACTCCTCCCGCCAGCCGTCGAACCCGCCGACGATCACCACGACCGGCGGCCTGGTGACCCCGGCAGGGCGCAGCAGCCAGCCCGACACGATCCCGGCGGAGGTGTCCAGATCCAGGTGTTCGGCGGCGGGCTCGGTCAGCGCGCCCGCCGCGCCGAAGGCGTCGATCAGCCTGCGGTACAGCTTCCGCTTGCGCGGCTCGGCGTCGGCGAGCGGGACCTGCCCGGCCCGGAAGCAGGCCGAGGCGAACAGGTACCAGCCGTGTGCAGTCGCGGTGTGCCCTGCGGCGAGCGCGGCGCTTGCGCGGGCCAGGTTCCGCTCACCCAGCTCCTCGGCGGCCTCGTCCCACGGCCGTCCGCCGTCGGCGAGCCGGTGGAGCTCGTGGGCGTCGGCGGGGTCCATGCCGTTGCCAACGAGCCGCTGCATCGGCATCGCCCGCTTGTGCGCCTTTGCCGCGGCCCGCCACTCCTGAGTGCCCGTCACGGAACCACCGCCGTTCCCGCCAGCGCCCCGCCCAGAGCCTCGACGGCCCGGCCCGCCGCTGCGGCGTCCTCGGCGGCGCCGAAGACGTAGAAGTCCGGGCGGTAGAGGATCGCCGCGAGGCCGGTGCGGGCGAAGTAGTCGGCGTAGTAGCCGTCGACGTCGGCGGGGTCCTCGCCGAGGGCCACCACCCGGGCCGCGATCCGGTCGAGCACGGCCACCTGGGGCGCGGTGAGTTCGCAGGCAGCGCCGGGGGCGAACAACAAGGTCCAGCCGTGGCCGACCACGTCGTCGAACCGCCCGGTCCGGCCTGCGGACCGCACCCTGCCCTGTGGGGCGAGCCTGCCGACGACCTCGGCCGCCTTTCCTTCGGCTGCGGTGTCGAGGAACCCGCCGTGCAGGTGGGGGAAGACAGGCAGGGGCGGTACCTGGCCGCGGCGGAAGGCGTCGTCCCTGGCCGCGGCGATCTCCGGGTCGAAAGTGCAGGACACCCGGCCCGCCTCGACGGAGAGCCGGATCAGCGTCTCGACGTGGGACGCCCGCTCGGCCTGGTAGCCGTCGAGTAGGGTGTCGGCGGCGAGGCCACGCAGTACCAGGTCCAGTCGCCAGGCGAGGGCCTTGGCGTCACGGATCCCCGAGCACATCCCCTGCCCCATGAACGGCGGCATGACATGCGCGGCGTCGCCCGCCAGCAGGGTCCGGCCGCTGCGCCACTGTTCGGCGAGCCCGGCCTCGAAGGTGTAGACCGCGTGCCGGACGAGGTCGGCCCGGTCCGGGGTGATGCCATAGGGCTCCAGGAGCTCCCAGGCCGCCCACGGGTCGTCGAACCGGCCCGGGTCCTCACCGGGCAGCAGCGCGAACTCGAACCGGCGGTGCCGGGTGCCGAGCTGGAAGAGGCAGTGCGGGCGGGTCGGGTCGCACACCTGCCCATTGTCGAACCCCAGGTGCAGCGGAACCTTCGGCTTGAGGTCGCAGACGAACCAGGTCTCCTTAAAGCCGACGTCGCTCCGGGCAGTGCCAAGCCGGGCGCGGACGAAGCTGTTCGCGCCGTCGACGCCCACCAGGTACCGGCCCCGGAACGTCCGGGTCCGCGCGCCGGGAAGACTGTTCCCGGCGCGGGAGCCGACGCTCTCACGCACGGTGACCTCGACGTGGTCCCCGTGCTGGGTGAACTCGGTGGCCTCCCAGCCCTGGTGTACCGAGACATTGGGCAGCGCCCGCACCGCCACGTCGAGCTCGTCCTCGACCGACGGCTGGTACATGAAGTAGTCGGAGGGCCAGCCGGAGATGCCCTCGGCGTCCCAGTCGAAGGTCAGCAGGGTCTCGCCCGCCGCGTTACGGAACTCGTACTTGGTGGCGCGGAACATGTCCCGCGCGACCCGCTCGGCCACGCCGAGAGACTGGAAGATTCGCATGATCTCGTGGTCGACGTGCCCGGCGCGCGCCCTGCCGTACAGCCGGGGCCAGCGTTCGAGGACCGCGACGCGGTGGCCAGCCTGCCCGAGCAGCGCCGCCAGGGTCTGGCCGACCGGGCCGTACCCGATCAGCACGACGTCGTACGGGGCGTCGGTGTCACCCGGCGGTGCGGTCGGATCGATGGTCGTTCCGTGCATCGTCCCCTCCCTAGGTTGTGCCGCACACGCTAGGCAGGCGGCCGCGGACTCCCTGTCCGATTCCGGCGTCCGGTATCCGATCCCGGAACCGTTGCCGGAACCGGACAAGACCTGCCCGAACCGGACTTGGTCCCCGCCCTCGCCTACCTACCTTGGCCGGGCAATTCGCCAAGGAGGACTGGACCCATGGGGAACACAGACGACGTCCGGTCGGCGCTGATCGTCGGCGCCGGCATCGCGGGACTGACGGCGGCGAGCGCCCTGGCCGGGCGGGGATGGCTCGTCGAGGTCGCCGAGGTGAGCACCGAGGGAGCCACCGTCGGCTGGGGGCTGAGCCTGACCGGCCCCTCGCTCCGCGCGCTCGACCAGCTCGGGCTGGCCGACCAGTGCCTCACCGCCGGATACGGCATGCACATGATCACCAACACCGACGCGCATGGCGCGGTGACCCCGGTCGCGCTCCCCTGCCTGCTCGGCGAGGACCGCCCCGCCATGGCGGGGATCGCGCGCGGGGAGTTGCACCGCATCCTGCACACGGCGGCGCTGCGGCTCGGGGTGCGGATCCGCTACGGGCTCAGCGTCTCCCGACTGGCACAGCAGGCCGGACAGGTGCATGCCGAGCTGACCGACGGCACGACGCGCACCGTCGACCTGCTGGTGGGTGCCGACGGTATCCGCTCGACTGTCCGCAACCTCACCGGGTGCACCGCCCCGGTCGACTACCACGGCCAGATGGTGTGGCGGGCGCTCGTGCCGCGCCCCGACTGGGCCACCGGGATCCACACCTACGCGAGCACCGGCCACCAGACGGGACTCGTGCCGATCTCCGCGACCCAGGCCTACGTCTTCCTCACCGAGAACGGGGTGCGGCCCGACGTGCTGCCGGATTCCGAACTCGCGGAGCGGATGGCCGAACTGCTGGCGTCGTTCGCCGTACGGGTGGCCGAGTTCCGGCCGCTGGTCGCACGCTCCGGTTCGGTGGTCCGGCGGCCGGTGCAGACCGTGATCGTCGATGCGCCGTGGTCCCACGGCAGCAGCGTCGTGATCGGCGACGCCGCGCACGCGCCCTCGCCCCAGATGATCAGCGGCGCCGCCCTCGCCATCGAAGACGGCCTGATCCTCGCCGAGGAGCTGGACCGGCAGCAGGACGTGCCGAAGGCCCTCGAGTCGTTCACCGACCGCCGCTGGGAACGGTGCTCGGTCCTGGTGAAGACCTCAGTGGCGATCTCCCGCCTTGAGCAGGAACAGCGGCACCGCGACTCGCACCAGCTCATCGACGCCTGCCATCGGCAGATGGCGCAGCCGACGTGACACGAGCCGGTATGACACAGGAGGTTGAGTTGTCCCCAACAGACGCACAACACGACGTCACGCAGCACGATGTCGCAGCAGACTCCCCACAGGACGCCCCGTCCCTGCCCGAAGCGAAGGCGTGGCTACGCACGCATCTCGCGGAGCGGCGCAACCCGTTCAACGCCATCGGCGAGGCTGCGGCCGCCCAATACATTGAGACGCTGCCCGGCCTCGACCCGGTTCGGTGGGCCAAGCACTGGCTCGGCGGCGCGACCAAGTTCGCGGCTGCCGCCGAGCGTGCCGAGGCCGACGGCGGCCGGCGCGCCGCGCTGGAGAACTGGTGGCAGGCCTACCAGTTCGCGTTCCTCGGCCGGTACCCCTCCCCCCTCCACCCCGCCAAGCTGGCCGCGTACGAGCAGGCCCGAACCTACTTCGCCCGGGTCTGCGAGCTGGAGGACACCCCGGTCGAGCGGGTGAGCGTCCCGTTCGAAGGGCGCGAGGGCGAGGGCGACTCCGTCACATTGCTGGTCGCCCGGCCGCCCGGCGGCTCGGCCAGGCCGCCAGTGGTGTTGATGTGGGGCGGCATCGACGTGTGGAAGGAGGAGAGCTACGCCCGCGGCCGGCTGCTGCGTGAGCGCGGCTTCGCCACGGTGCACCTCGATAAGCCGGGCATCGGCCAGTCCCCGGTGCTGGCAGGGCCGGATGCGGAACGCCAGTGGGACCCCGTCTTCGACTGGCTGCAGGGCAGGGACGACCTCGACGGTGACCGGGTCGCAGCCCTCGGCCTGTCCTTCGGCGGCTACTGGGCGATGAAGCTGGCACACACGCACCGCGAACGCCTCGCCGCCGCGGTCAACTGGGGCGGCGGAGTGCACCTGACGTTCCAGCCCGAGTGGCAGGAGAAGTCCCGGCACGCCTCGTCCTACCTGATGGACCTCATGCCGGCCCGCGCCCGCATCTTCGGCGGCAGCACCTTCGCCGACTACGTCGCGCGCTGCCCCGAGCTCTCCCTGCTCGACCAGGGGGTCCTGGACCGCGAGTCGTGCCCACTGCTGCTGGTCAACGGCAAGGACGACCAGCAGAACGCCGCCGCCGACATCCACCTCGCCCTCGAGCACGGCGACCCGAAGACTGCCCGGCTCTTCCCCGGCGGACACATGGGCTCCGGCCCGGTCCTGCCCACCATCGCCGACTGGCTGGCCGACCGGCTCGGCCCGACAGCGAAAGAAGGAAACTGACATGACCACCAACACCGTCGCACCCCTGATCACCCACCTGCGGCACGTCGACATCGCGATGCCGAACTTCGACGAACAGCGCGCGTTCTACCAGGAGACCTGGGGGCTGACAGAGACGGCCCACGACTCGGGAGTCTCCTTCCTCGCCGCTGAAGGCTCGCCCGAGCAGTACGTCGTCCGCCTCCGCCAGGACGGCCAGAAGCGCACCGACCTCATCGCGTTCGGCGCCGCCAGCCCCGCCGACGTGGACGCCGTCGCCGAGCGACTGATCGCCCAGGGCGTGCGGCTGGTGCACGAGCCCCGCGTGATGGACACCCCGGGCGGCGGCTACGGCGTCCGGTTCTTCGACAACGAGGGACGTGTCGTCGAAGTCTCCGCGGACGTCGCGGTGCGCAAGCACCGGAAGATCGAGGCGCGCGAGCCCGTCCCGGTGAAACTCTCGCACGTGCTGATGAACACGCCGACGCCGGAGGCAACCGTCCGCTGGTACACCGACCACCTCGGATTCCGGCTGACCGACACGATGTGCATCGGCGACCGCGAGATCATGTGGTTCCTGCGGTGCAACACCTTCCACCACAGCTTCGGCTTCGTGCGCGGCCCGCACGCCGCCTTCCACCACGCCTCGTTCGAGATGCGCGGCATCGACGAGTTCATGCGCGGCACTGGCCGCCTGCACCGCCTGGGCTACGAGCGGCTCTGGGGCCCTGGGCGGCACCTCGCCGGGGACAACTCGTTCAGCTACTTCCTCGACAAGGCGGGAAACACCGTCGAGTACACCACCGAGGTCGAGACGATCGACGAGGACACCTGGCACCCGCACCTCTACGACGTGCGCGATCCCGCCAACTCCGACGTGTGGGGCACCGCGAACAACATGAACGAGTTCGTCGCAGCCCGCTCGCAGAACGACGTCGACCGCGGCCTGTTCGTCGCACCCCCGATGTGAGCGGAGGGGACGACATGACGACCTCGGTGCGTACCCGGCTCTCCGGCAGCTGGCGGATGACCGACTGGAAGGTCTTCCGCGGCGAGGAGGAGCTCGACCCGCCCCTCGGCCCGGCGGCCGACTGCGCCGGACTGCTCATCTACACCAACGAGGGGACGATGAGCGCCAACCTTACGCTCCTCGAGCGGCCCCCCTTCGCGGACGGCTCGCTCGACGGCGGCACGCAGCAGGAGCGGGCCGACGCGTACCGCTCGGTCATCGCGTACGCCGGCACCTACGACGTCGACGAGCTGACCGAGGCGGTCGTCCACCACGTGGAGATCGCGACGTTCCCGAACTTCGTCGGCACCGACCTCACCAGGACGTGCATCTTCGAGGACGAGAACACCCTGAAGCTCGACACACCTCCGATGGAGATGGGCGGCGAATGGCTCGGCAGCTACATCCGCTGGCAGCGCACAGGGACGGAGGGCCAGTGATGCGCGAGATCCGAAGGATCGTCACCGGCCACGACGGCGAAGGACGGTCCACCGTCGTCGAGGACCGCGTGTGCCCGCACGTAGAGACCACCGCCGACGCCACCGTGACGAATCTCTGGCTGCACGAGGGACGCCCCGGCAACGCGGCCGACTACCGCGACCCGGTCGGCCCCGGGGTGCCGCTGCCGCCCCCGGCCCGGGGCAGCGTGCTGCGGGTGGTCGAGTTCCCGCCGCGCGAGCCGGGCAGGTCCGCGTTCGTCCACCGCACGGATTCCCTCGACTACGCCTACGTCATCGACGGCGAGGTCTACAGCGTCCTCGACGACGGCGAGACCCTCCTGCGCGCCGGCGACGCGCTGGTCCAGCGCGGCACCAGCCACGCCTGGGACAACCGCTCCGGCCGGCCCTGCACCGTCCTGTTCGCCCTGCTGGATGCCGAGCCGCTCCGTCCCGCCGAGGGCTGAGCACCAACGGGGCCGTCGCCTCGGACCGCAACCGTGCCGAGCCGCCGGCCCCCTTCCTCTTTCAGTACACCCAGTTACAGGAGTCACACCGTGCGGATTGTCAACCTCGCTGGCCGTCTCGCACTGCTCCGCGACGGCCGCGCCGTCGACGTGCAGCGGGCAGGCGCGGGCCGGTTCGCGGCCGACCCTCAGGCCGTCTACGAACGCTGGGAGGAGTTCCGGGCCTGGGCCGACACCGCGGATCTCCCTGAGGGGGAGCCCTTCGCCGCGACCGACCTCGGCCCGCCCACACCACTGCCCCGGCAGACTTTCGCTATCGGGCTGAACTACCGCGACCACGCCGCCGAGTCGGGATTCGACGTGCCCGAGGGGCTGCCACTGGTCTTCACCAAGTACGCCACCGCCATATCCGGGCCCGTCAGCCAGGTGAGGCTCCCCGAGGGCGGCCACACCGACTGGGAGGTCGAGCTGGTCGCCGTGATCGGCCGCCGCACCGAATCGGTATCCGAAACGGACGCCTGGGATCACGTGGCCGGGCTGACAGCCGGGCAGGACATCTCTGAACGGCTGCTGCAGCAGTCCGGCCCGGCACCGCAGTTCAGCGTGGGCAAGTCCTACCCCGGCTTCGCTCCCCTCGGACCGTGCCTGGTCACCCCCGACGAGTTCAACAACCCCGACGACCTCGAGCTGAGCTGCACCGTCAACGGCGAGGAGGTCCAGAAGGACCGTACCCGCGACCTGATCTTCCCCGTTCCCACCCTGATCGCCCGCCTCTCCGCGGTCCTCCCGCTGCTCCCCGGCGACGTCATCTTCACCGGCACCCCCGCCGGCGTCGGCTTCGGACGCAGCCCCCAGCGCTGGCTGGCCCCCGGGGACGAGCTCGTCAGCTTCGTCGAGGGCGTCGGCGAGCTGCGTCAGACCTTCGTGGAGTAACCCCGGGCCGCACCACGGACAAAGGAGTCCAACATGGCACTGCACCGTCTGACCTCCCTCACGATGGGAGTCCCCAACGCAGCCGAGACAGCCGCGTACTACACGGAGTTCGGCCTCACACCGGCCGACAACGGCTGGTTCGCGAGCCAGGACGGCGGCCGCCAGCTGCGCATCGTCCAGACCCCGACCCGCCGCCTGGTCGAGATACGCATCGGCGCCGACACCCCCGACGACCTGGCCGCGGCCGCCTCGCGCCTGCACCGTCTCGGCATCGACAGCCGCTCCGAGCAGAACCGGCTGACAGCCCATGACAAGGCTACCGGCGTCCGCGCGGTGCTGGAGGTGACCCCCGGGCTCGTCCAGGCCCCGGTCCGGGGCAGCGCCTATAACGGGCCCGGCCGCCACGACCGCACCGGCGCCCGCGCGCCGGGGGTCCTGCGCACCGACCCCGTACGGCCCCGCAAGCTCGGCCACGTCGTCCTCGGCACCCTGGACTTCGATGCCACCACCGTCTTCTTCCGCGACGGCCTTGGCTTCAAGGCGTCCGACTACATCAAGGACCAGGGCGCCTTCCTACGCTGCTCCACCGACCACCACAACGTCCTCGTACTGGCCGCCCCGATCGCCTTCCTGCACCACACCTCATGGCAGGTCGACGACATCGACGACGTCGGCCGGGGCGCCGCCGCCATGCTCGAAGACCATTCGGAGCGTCACGTCTGGGGCCTCGGCCGCCACCACGCCGGATCCAACTTCTTCTGGTACCTCAAGGACCCAGCCGGCAACTTCTCGGAGTACTACTCCGACATGGACTGCATCGTTGACGACCAGCTGTGGACCCCGGAGGTCCTGGAGGGCGCCAAGGGCCTGTTCAGCTGGGGCCCGCCGCCACCACCCTCCTTCCTGTCCCCCGACGACCTCGCCGGGCTGATGACCGACGCTCACAGTACGCCCAGGTAACTCTCACGACGCCGCCCGCGTGAGCGTCATCTGCCCCTGTCCCTGCCGAATACTTCATCCGTGCAGGCTCCGACCAGGGAGGATGAATTCTCGGCAAGCACAGCGGTGGGTGCGGGCAGCGGTGAGATCGTGAGTGCGGCCGGGCAGTGCGGGCGAGATCCACAGCAGCTTGCCCGCGGGATCAGCGACGACCTGCAGGTTCACACAGTAGCGGCGGTGTTTCTGGGAGAAGTCGGCCCGGCTGTCGCCGACCCGGTCGCACTCGGCGAGCGTGCCGTCGAGCAGGACGTACTCAGGGGCGGTCTCCGGCAGGACACGCAGCAGGCCGGGTGCCCGGGGGCACGACGGCGGTGACGTAGGCGTGGGCGGTGCCGACGGATATGCCGAACCCGACGGCGATCTGCGCGAGTGGGCCGTGTCTACACACCGGGCCGACCAGGACACCAACGGGGCTCCTGTGCGTGTGGGTTGAGACTTCGAACACCTCCCTCAACGGCACGGGAGCCTCATGCGTTGCGCCCCCTGAACCCGTCACCCGATCAGTGGCCACAGCGAAAGAGCTCAGTCGTTCTTCTTCTCCCCTTCGGCCAGCAGCTTGTCGACGGTCGCCGTGAGGTCCTCGGAGGTGAAGGCGTGGCCCGCGCGCACGACCATCGAGATGGCGCCGAGGTTGTCGACGGAGTCGAGGGGATCCGCGTCGAGGAGCAGGAAGTCGGCTTCCATGTCCTCCGCGACCCGGCCCATGCGGTGGGCGAGTCCGAGGTAGGTGGCCGGAGCGGTCGTCGCCGTGCGCAGGACCTCGAGCGGTGTGAGCCCCGCTCTGGCGAGTTCGCGGAACTCGTGCTGGATGGTGTTGGCCACGGCGCGGCCTGATGTGTCGGTGCCCGCCATGAGGGGGGCACCGGCCTTGGACCAGATGCCGATCGTCTGGATGACCCGGTCGTAGTACTGATGGTTGATGTCCCGCACTTCGGGGTGCAGGGCCTCGTAGGTGTCGATGTCGGCCAGCTTCTTCTTGCGCTCCTCGACGGGCATTTTCTTCAGCCATGGGTCGGACCGGAACTCCGGGTCGTCGAGCCGGTACTTCGAGCGCAGGTTGGCCAGGGTGGGGCACTGCCATGTCCTGTTCCGGGCTAACATGTCGCCCAGTTCGGTCGCCCGCTCCTCCGAGTACGTCGACAGCGCCTTCTTGAGGAGCACCACGCTGGGATCGTCCGGCTCGGCCCTGCCGACGGAGGAGATCAGCTTTTCCTTGAAGAAGCGGTCGAACACCTTACCGGCGCCTGGCAGCCCGGCCACCCAGCCCGGTATCGGCAGCTCCGTGTCCTGCTGCTCCCAGAGCCTGTCCGGAGTGGCCGAGAGGGACAGAAAGACGTTCGAGCCCGTCCCGAGGTGCTCGATCGAGTCGAAGCCCCGTTCAGATGCCTCCTCGATCCGGATGGCCGGCGGCAGGTGCCCGGCGATGCGCATACCGCGCTTGTGCGCGGCCTCGATCGCGGCGAAGAACACATCCCGCTCCGTCAGAATCATCTTGATGAAGTCCGCGCCCTGGTCCCACTGCCGGGCGATCTCCTCCCGGACGTCGTCGACGGAACCGGCGTTGAACGGCAGCAGGAGGCCCCCCGGTATCCCCAGCGGCCTCGGTGCGTGCTCGGTCAGGCCCAGGCGCTGCTCGGCGCGGTAGGTCAGCATCTCCTCCGAACCCTGCATCTGCCGCATGCCCGTCACGCCCTGGGCGAGCATCGTCGCGTACGCCAACCGCGTGTCCGCCTTCTGAAGGGCATGGGTGTGCATCTCGTTGTAGCCCGGAACCGCGTACCGTCCGGCGCCGTCAATGACGCGCATCGAGGTCTCCGCAGGTGCATCCCTGCTGGAGAAGACCGACGCGATGTGTCCGTTGCGCAGGACGATCGACCGGCCGGAGGTCCGGCTGCCGTCGAGCGGATCCACGATCGTGACGTTGTCGACGCGCATGTCGACGGCATCGCTCCCAAGCGTCCTGGCCGGCACGTCGGGGGCCATCGCGCGCGCGACCGCCTCCCGGCCGAACGCGCCCGAGCCGATCAGGACCGCCCCGAGCCCGACCTTCTTGAGAAGAGTGCGGCGTGTACTGCCCTTCGAGGCCGTCGTCGCCTCGGCTCTCTCCGTCCGCGACTCCGCCGTGCCGGTGCCGCTGACGTCCTCCTCGGACGTGTCCTCATCTGTCGGGCGGGGGTCGTGACTCATGAGTTCTGCCTCTCGTCTGCGGGAGCGAAACGCTGCTGGAGTACTAGGGCCTGGCGCGTGCCCATTCCTCGATGGTTGTCGTGTGCAGTCCGAGGGCGTGTGCGTACTCGGGGCGTGCCGGGGCGGGGTGGGTGTCCAGGTGTTCCTGCAGTAGAGCGAACGGTTCCGGAAGGCCTGCTGCGCGGGCTTCGGCTGGGCCGGCTGTGAGGGTGATGTCGGCGTCCCACGCCGTGGACAGGATTGCGGCGATCTGGCGGAAGCTGGCCATGGCGCCGGCCAGTTCGAGTTCGACGCCGTCGAAGCGGGCCGGGTTCGCGAAGGCCGCCGCCGCGGCAGCGCCGATGTCGTCCACTGCCACGAACGCGCGGGGTGCGTCCGGATCGCAGGCCACCAGCAGCCGGTCGGACGTGCGGCCGGCGAAGTAGGGGGAGGGCCGTTGGAAGCTCTCCAGAAATGTCGACGGACGCACCATGGTGGTGAACTGCGCGCCTACGTCACGGAGGGCGGCCTCGGCCGCCGCCTTGCTCCTCCAGTAGTGCGCCATCTGCACACCCCACCGGTCCTCGTCCACTGGCCGGGACACCCCGGAAACCGACGTGTGCACGACCTGCCGCACTCCCGCCATGGCCGCCGCCTCGGCGAGACTTAGCGCGCGCCGGACCTCGGCGTGCGGTTCTCGGCCCGTGAGGTCGGGTGTCTGGACGGAGAAGATGCCGTACGCGCCGTCCAGGGCGGCCTTGAGTGACTCCGGTTCGTCCAGATCGCCCTGGAAGAGCGGTATTCCCAACTGGGTCAGGGGCCGAGCCCGCGGGGAGCTCGGGTCGCGGACCAGGGCGCGGACCTGTGCGCCCGCCTTGGCCAGAGCCCGTGCCACGGCGCCGCCCTGCCGCCCCGTCGCGCCTGTAACCACGATGACATCGCTCATCAGAATCTCCTTGCCGGGAATGACGGGTCAGGCGGTTGCCGGGATTTCGCTGCGCCTTGAGGCCTTGAAGGCCGAGGCCATGACGGCCGTGCCGATGACCACGAGCCAGACCTGTATCGGATGGCTCGAGAGCCGTTCGGTCAGGCCGGGGCCGACGCCGAGGTGGAAGGCCGTGATGCCGGCCTGGCCGCCGAGGGCGAGTACCGCTCCGACGAGGCCGAGGGCTCCGAGGGCCATGCCGGTTCGGGCGAGGGCGGGGGAGGTGTCGCGGATCGCGATCGCGCTCAGGAGGACCGCGACGCTGCTGGGGGACTGCGCCAGCGCGCCGATCATGTGCATCGTGATGTTGACGTCCTCCGGCCCGAAGCCGACGATGACGCGGCCCAGGCCGGTGAGGACGAAGAGGACCCCGGCGATCCGTGTGAGGCGGCTCTGCGGCCAGTACCGCCAGAGCAGGACGGCGCCGAGTGCGGTGAGGGCGCCGGAGACGACGAATCCGATGTTCATGAGGTCGTGGCCCGGTGAGCAGACGTAAAAGCTCTCACCGCCTGGGACGGTGAAGGGCCCGCAGGTCGTGTTGCCGATGTCGCTGATGTAGTTCTTCCCCCAGTCGTACGACGGGTTCTCCCACTGGGCGATGGCTGCGAGCTGCAGGACGAGCCAGACGGCGACGCCGGCCACCCACGCTGCCGCTCCGAGGAACTGTCGGCTGGCTATGGCCACGGTTGGGCCTCCTCGTTCTCTCCACGGATACTTTCCGCGGAAAGTAAACCTACGTCGATACACTTTCTGTGGCAAGTAATGGATCCGCAGGGAGGCTGGTGCTCATGACGTCGCCGAAGGCCGCGTACGACAGCGGTGCGGCGGGACGGCCGCTGTCGCGCGAGGAGAAGTCGCTCTCCGTGCCGCTCCTCGGGGTCGTCATGCTGCTTCCACGGGCACTGGACGCACGGCTGCAGCGCGAGGCCGGACACTCGCTGCACGAGTACCAGGTGCTGCTGTGGCTGTCGGTGAGCGAGGACGGCCGCCAGCACATGACCGCGCTGGCGGAGGCGGCCCATGTCACGCCCTCCCACCTCTCGCGGCTCGCCGCGCGCCTGGAGCGCCGCGGGGCACTGAAGCGCCTGCCCGACCCCGACGACGCGCGCTGCGTCCTCGCCGAACTGACCGATATCGGCAGGCAGCTGCTTGCCGAGGCCGCTCCCGTCTACCGGGCCGCCTTGCGTCAGTTGGTCTTCGAGCAGCTGCCTGAGGAGGACATGGAGGGCTTCGGCCGCCTCGCCGACTCCATTCTGGCCGCGCTCCGGGCCAACGGCTCCGTGCCGACCGCGATGGAGCCGGCCCTCGGCAGCGGTCCATCGGAGGCCTGCGCGCCCCAGTGACGCGAACTTACGATGGGGCGGTCGAGGACGTCGAGTCGCGGGGTGAGGGTGTGGGCAAGAGGGCGAGGGTGACGAACGGCGGCCCGTCCGGGGACGCCGAGCTCACCGCGCAGACCCTGGAGCGCGCGGCGCTGGAGCTGCTGCGGCGCGATGGTGTGCTCGGCGGGCTGAATCTGCGTGAGGTCGCCGACCAGGCGGGAGTCAATCGCGGGCTGGTGTACCACTATTTCGGCTCTCGCGGGGACCTGCTGCGCTCGGCGCTGCGCCGCAACGTCCGTGAACGCGTTTCCGCCATGCGCATCCACAACCGCCCGATGCGTACCGGAGCCCGAATCCGGGAGGCGGTCAAGAGCGGCATCCGCTACGCGTCGTCGATCCGCCTGGCAGCCCTTCTGGTTCTGGACGGCGACAAGCAGCTCAGGGTGATGCCCGATCTGGAGCGTACGCAGGAGCAGTTCCGGCGGGAGCAGGACGCGAAGCTGATCGGCCGGGATGTCGACCTGGTCGCTCTGCATGCCGTGCTCCACTCCCTCGTGGCCGGCTATGTCCTGTCGCGCTCGCACCTGGCCAAGGAGTTCGGGGTGGGGGTGCGCGAGCTCGACGAGCGGTTCATCGCGCTCGCGGAGCGTTGCTTCAGCGCCGTGGACGGCCCGTTGGCAGACGTTTCGGACGACTGATCGCACCCTTCGGCAGGGAGAGTTCCCGCAGCTCAAGGAGTATCCTGCCGCCTCCCGTCCCGGACTGCCATCGATTAGCACTTCGCTAAATTTCGCTGTCCATCCCATTGACGTAACGCTAAATCGCCGGGTTTCATCAATGGCGTTGGACCGCATACCAGTTGGTATGCCCGGCGCTCTTCGGCGTGGAGGAGGCGGGATAGGTGGCAGCTCCACAAGTTGCCGGACGATCCGGTGCGAGGGATTCCGGCGAGATCGTTGCGCGTAGTGCCCGGGCGTGGGCGGTCACCGCGATGGTGGTGGCCCTGATGTTGATCAACTTTGCGGACAAGGCGGTACTCGGCCTGGCCGCCGATCCGATCATGGAGGAGTTCGGCCTCACCGCGGGTGAGTACGGTGCGATTGCCAGCAGCTTCTATCTGCTCTTCAGCCTGTCCGCGGTGGTGGTGGGGTTCGTCTCCAACCGAGTGCGGACCACCCGGATCCTGGCCGTCATCGCAGTGGTGTGGTCGCTGACCGCGCTGCCGGTACTGCTGGCCGCCGGTGTTCCGGCGCTGTACGCGAGCCGCATCGCGCTGGGGGCGGCAGAAGGGCCGACCGCGCCGCTGGCTGTCCACGCGGTGCAGAAGTGGTTTCCCGAACAAGCCCGCTCGGTCCCGACCGCACTGATCAACATGGGCGGGGCGCTGGGCCTGGCGATCGCCACTCCGACGCTGGTGTACGTCATCGCCCAGTACGGCTGGCGTGCTGCCTTCGCCGTCCTCGCGGCGACCGGACTTCTGTGGGCGGTGCTGTGGGCGTTCGTCGGCCGTGAGGGCCCGCTGGACACCTTCAACGCAGGGCTGCACACCGCGGGCAAGGGCGAAACGGGCACCGAGCCGCACATCCCCTATCGCCGTCTGTTCCTCAACCCGACCTGGCTCGGTGCGCTTGCCGTGGGCGCCGGAGCCTACTGGTCGCTGGCACTCGGCATGGCCTGGCTGCCGGCGTACCTGGAGCGTGCGCTCGGCCACAGTGCCGCGGCGGCGGGAAACATCGTGATCGCCCCGCATCTGGTCAGTGCGGCCGTGCTGCTGGGCGTTCCCTGGGGTACCGGGCACTGGATGCGCAACGGGGCCACCGGGCGGACCGCCCGGGGTGTCACCGGGGGTCTGCTGGTGCTCGTCGCCGGAGTGTGCATGCTCGCGCTGCCGCACACCGGTGGCGGGCTCGCCGTGCTGCTGCTGACCCTGGCGTTCGGCCTGCCCAACGCGATGTTCCCGTTGCACTACCTCGTCCAGGCGCAGATCGTCCCCGTAGGCCGTCGGGGCGCGGTGCTGGCCACAGGTACCGCCCTGGTGACCCTCGTCGGGATCGCCGCCCCCGCCGTCACCGGCCGCATCATCGACACGGCGGACTCGGCGAGCGAGGGCTTCCGGACAGCCTTCACCCTCAGCGCCGCACTGCTGATCGTCGGCGGTCTGATCGGATTGCTCACCGTCAACCCCGAGCGCGAGGCCCGCCGCCTCGGGCTGACCAGCTGATTCCCGCTACGAGTCGCGGAGGTACGCGATGTCCCAACCGCTCGACGCCCTCTTCTTCCCCCGCCGGATCGGGGTCATCGGCCTGTCCTCCCGGCTGGGCAGTTGGGGAAGGCGCGTCGTCGAACTGCTCCAGGCCGGGGGTTACGGAGGCGAGGTGTACGCCGTCGAGCCGAGGGATGCCGACCCCGGGTTTCCCGTCATCGATGACCTGGTGGCCGAGGGGCATCGCCTGGACCTTCTCGTCGTCGCCGTACCGGCCGCGGTCGCCGTCGATGTCGTCGCGCGGGCACGGCGCGCGGGAGTGGGCGCGGTCGTGTTGTTCTCCTCCGGGTTCGCCGAACAGGGAGCGGCCGGCCACGGTCGGCAGCAGCAACTGCGCGCGGCCGCAGGCGACATGCCTCTGCTCGGTCCCAACTGCCTCGGCGTGGTCAGCAGGCCCGCCTCGGCCCAGGTGACCGCGAGCCCCTATGCGGAACGGTCTGCTCCGGCGCCGGGCCCCCTGGCGGTCGTCACCCAGAGCGGCGCGATGGGCTTCGTCCTGGCCGACCAGCTCAACCGGCGCGGCACCGCCTTCTCCTATTACGCGAGCGTCGGCAACGAGGCGTGCCTGCAGCTCACCGAGGTCGGCTCCTACCTGCTGGAACGCCCCGACGTGCAGGTGCTGGGCCTGTACGTGGAGCAGGTCCGGGACCCGGAAGCGCTGGCCCGGATCGGGCGGCGGGCCGCCGAGCTCGGCAAGCGGGTCGTGGTTATCAAGGCGGGTACGAGTGAGGCCGGCAGCCGGGCCACGCTCTCGCACACCGCGGCCGTGGCAGGTGACCCGCTGCTCTTCGGTGCGTTGTGCCGGGACGCGGGGATCACCTTGGCCGAGGACGACGAGTCGTTCGCGGACCTGATGACGGCGCTGCAGCGTCCTGTGTCACTGCCTCCGGAGCCCCGGTTCGCCGTGCTCACCGTCTCCGGCGGCGCGGGTGCGGTGATCGCCGATCGGCTCGCGGCACTCGGTGCCGCGGTGCCGGCGCTGGAGCCGGAGACACGGGCAGCCGTGGCAGCGCTGGACCTGACCGGGGCGGCCGCGTTGGACAACCCGATCGATCTGGGCGGCCAGTTCTACCGCAGCGCCGACGCGTTCGGGGAACTGCTCGCTACGCTGGATGCGGATCCGTCGCTGGACGGCATCGTCTGCTACTTCACCTTCGGCGACCACTTCCCGGAGCTGTATCGACAACTCGCCGGCACGCTCGCCGGGCTGGTAACCCCCAGTTGGCTGATCTGGGCCGCACCGCCCGACGGCGCACTGGCCGGCACCCCTGCCGGAGTCGTCCATTCCAGCATCGCGGGCTTGATGCGCGCGCTTCCCGGCCTCGTCCGGGCACCCGACCCGGAACCGGTCGACGAGGGCTCGCTGCCGGACGCCAAGCCTGCGGCGGCCAGGGCGGCCTCCCGGCTGCCGCGCGAGCCGGGAGTGGTGACGGAGATCCACGCCGGCCGGATCCTGAGCGAACTCGGTGTGCCGTATGTGCGATCGGTCGATGGGGCGTCGGCCGCGAATGGCCCGGAACACCCGGAGGCACAAGGGGTGTTCGTCGTGAAGGTCGACTCGCCGGACGCCCCGCATCGCGCCCGGCTCGGCCTCGTACGCCTGGCGGTGCCGGCCGCGGACATCCCCAAGGTGGTCGATGCGCTGCTGGAGCGGGCGGAGGACCTGGGACTGTGTGACGCACGGGCCGTCGTCCAGCCACAGCTCGCACACACCGGCGAGCTGTCCATCGGCGCGGTCCGGGATCCGCAGTACGGGCCGTCCCTCGTCATCGGCCCGGGCGGCGCCCGCGCGGAGGACACCAGGGCGACCCGGCACGTCCTCCGGTTGCCTGCGGCACCGGAGACCGTGCGGAGGGTGGCGACCGAGCTCGCCGCCGAGCACGCGGGACTCGCGGTCGCCGCGTGGACCGACGTTCTGCTGCTGCTCGCCGAGTTCCTCATGCAGGCGCCCAGTGTGGCCGAACTCGACATCAATCCGCTGCTGATCCGCCCCGACGGGTCCCCCATGGCCGTCGACTCCCTCATGGTGCTGACCGCCGACCCCGCACACGACCACCCGTAAGGCCAGCGAACAGAAGGGCACAACGCCTTGAACGCCACCACGAACCACCGGCCGACCGAGACCCGCGACCGGCCCCGGTTCGCCCCGCGCGCGACCAGCACCTTCACCACCGCCGTCGACGCCTACCTGTGGGGCTACCCGCTCGTCCTCATGGAACGCACCAGGAAGCAGCTCACCCACCGCAAGCGCCACGGCGCCACGCCCGCCAACACCTTCCATCACCGCAGCAGGCTGGAGACACCGCGCTCCCGCGACGTCGTCAAGCCCAACAACGACACCCTCTACTCCAGCGCCTGGCTGGACCTGACGCACGGGCCGGTGACCCTTGACGTGCCCGATGTCGGCGACCGCTACTACAGCCTGCAGTTCCTGGACGCCTACACCAACACCTTCGCCTATGTGGGCAGCCGTACCACCGGCCCGGCCGCGGGCAGTCACCTCATCGTCGGACCGAACGGGCGGCACCCAGGTCTGCCCGGCGAGCCCGGCCTCCCCGTCGTGAAAGCCCCCACCAACACCGTATGGCTCCTCGGCCGCACCCTCGTCGACGGCGAACCCGACCTCGAGGCCGCATCCGGGCTCATCACGCGCTACCGCCTCACCCCGGCCGCCCGGAGCGACCGCGACGCGGGGTGGTTCACCGGCCCGGCGCCCGCCCCGCACGACATCGGTGCCACGGGCATCGCCTTCTACGACGAACTGGGCGCCGCCCTCACTCGCAACCCGCCGCCCGCCGAGGAGACAGGTCTCCTGGAACGCTTCGCCACCGTCGGCATCGGCCCCGGTCTCCAGCCCTCCGAGACCTCCGACGCGATGACCCGGCTGGCACTGGACCAGGCCGTCACTTTCGCCGCCGGCCTCCTGGACGCCAGGGCCAGGAAGTCGGCACGGGCGAAGAAGAACGGGACGGCAGGCACCGGCTGGACCTACGAACTCGACCTCGGCACCTACGGCCAGGACTACCTGCTCCGTGCGATCATCGCCCGCCACGGACTCGGCGCCCTCACCGCCGAGGAAGCCGTCTACGCCTCCACCCGCAGGGACGCCGCCGGCCACCGGCTCCACGGCGACCACGCCTACCGGCTGCGTTTCGCCGCCGACCGGCTCCCGCCCGTGGATGCCTTCTGGTCGCTGACCGCCTACGACCAGGACAACTTCCTGGTCGACAACCCCATCGACCGCTACATGCTCGGAGACCGCACCGCCGGCCTCGCCTACGGCAACGACGGATCTCTCGACATCCTCGTCCAGCACCATGAACCCGCCGAAGGCATCACGAATTGGCTGCCCGCTCCGGCCGGCGACTTCGAGTTGACCCTGCGCTGCTACCAGCCGCGCAAGGAAATGCTCCAGGGGCAGTACGTCCTCCCCGCCGTCCAGCGACGCTGATCCAGGCGAAAGGAGCCATACCCCGTGGGCCGCGCGGAGTGAGTAGACCTCGGCCTGGACGGTGTGGATAGCCGGCCTCGTCGTCGGGGGCGACGTCACCTGCGAGCTGGGCGAGGTGGCATGCCAGGCGGTGGGACCCCTCGCGGGCAAGTTCGAGCGCAAGCAACCTCACACCGATCCCCGTGATCGATGCCAGCGGATGTGAGCGAAAGCTGCGCCGACCGGGTACCGGCCAGTGCCCTCGCGGGCCGGTCAGCCGACGGTGCCGTCTGGGCCGTCAGCACCACTCGGCATCCTGTGTCCGCCGGGCAGACAGTCAGCACCAGGTCAGATCCTCAAGAACAAGCTCAGGCGCGGGGCCGTCCGTCGGTGATGATCGTGACGAGGATATCGACAAGTTCGTCGGCGGAGGTGCGCCAATTCCCGGTGGTGAAGTGGCCGCTCAGTTCCGCGCTGATGATGCCGCTGACGCTGCTGAGGAGCAGGCCTCCGTATCGGTGCTGATCGTGTTCGTCGACGAGTTCGGAGACGATGGCCAGGAATTCCTCCTGAGCGCGGCAGGAGGCACTGATCATCGTGGCGGGGTCGCTGCCGGCCGGGGGGGGTGCCTGTTGAGTCGGCACGGAGCGCGGTGCCGGTGTTGCCACCGGTCCGTTTCTCCGTGCCGCTCGCCGAACCCGGCGTACCCGTCTCCGAGTACCGGGCTCTCCACAGACTCTGCCGTTCAGGCGTGGTTGAGACGTGTCCAGGGGTTGGGGATCCTGTTGCCTCTGTAGCGGTAGCGGGTGACCGTCACCGCCTGGAGGTCGAACAGTTCGATCCCATCAGCCGAGGGCCTTTGCCACCGTCCGGTGTGGTCGGTGAGGCGTCGGCGGACTTCCTTCCACTTCCAGCGGTGCAGCGCCATCCACCAGCTGATCACCCGGTGCCATGTGAAGCTGGCCAGGGAGCTCAGGGTGGCTTTGCAGACCGCGTGCTTGAAGTAGTTGGCCCAGCCGCGCATGATCTGGTTGAGCCTGATCAGCACGTCCCTGGGGTTCTGCTGCGACGTTCTGTTCGTCAGAGCACGGATCTTGTCCTTCAGCTGCCGGATGGGCCGATCAGCGATGAAGGTGTAGACGTGCCACTTGTCCGTTCCTCGCTTGCGGCGCCACTGGATGCGGAACCCAAGGAAGTCGAACCCGTCCGACATGTGCACCACCCGAGTCTTGGCCTCGGAGAGGCGAAGGCCGAGTGGTTGCAGCACTTCGGCGATGTCCTCGCGTAGCGTTTCGACGTCGTCGCGTTCACCGTCGGTCAGTACGACGAAATCGTCCGCGTAGCGGACGATTCGCCAGTTCGGACGTCCGGTTGCGCGGCGACGCCTGCGCAGGTGGCTGGTGGCCATCTCCCCGTCCGGTTCCCATGGCCTGGTCAGGTGCTCGTCGAGCGCCGACAGGGCGATGTTCGCCAGGAGCGGGGAGAGGATGCCGCCCTGAGGGGTGCCAGTGAGGGTGTCCTCGCGGTTGTTGTCCTCGGTGAGGACGCCGGCCTTGAGGAACGCCTTGACCAGCCGCAGCACGCGCTTGTCCTTGACTCGTCCTCGCACCCGGTCCATCAGGGCCGTGTGGTCGATCGAGTCGAAGCACGCCTCGATGTCCGCGTCCAGGACCCAGCGGTAGCCGTGGGTGCCGTAGAAGTGGATCTCGGCGATCGCGTCATGTGCCCGCCGCAGGGGCCGGAAGCCGTAGGAGACCGGCTTGAAGTCGGCCTCGTAAATCGGCTCCAGCACCAGCTTGAGGGCCGCCTGGACCACCCGGTCGGCGATGGTCGGGACGCCGAGCTTGCGCACCTTCCCGCTGCCGCCGAGCTTGGGGATCTTGCGTTCGCGTACCGGCAGCGGGCGGAACTCACCCGATTTAAGTACGTGTCGAAGATCCTCCAGGAACCCGTGAGGGCCAATCTCGTGCTCGACGTTGACGGCGGTGAGGCCGTCCACTCCGGGCGTTTTGGCCCCTTTGTTTCCCGCGACCCGTTCGAACGCCACGAGCAGCGTCGCTGGGTCGCACACGAGGTTGAACAGATCGTCGAACCTGCGACCGTGATCGGCCGCCGCCCAACGGTGAAGTTTGGCCTGCATCCCCGATACCCGCTGGTGAGACCCCACCGGGGTCTCCGGTGCACCACTGTTCAGCGGCGCTTCTTTCGGCATTGCAGCCTCCTTCCCTTCTCGATTCCGCTGCCGCCCTTCCCCATGTGCCGGGCTCTCCCCGGCGCGGAGTACTACGGCGGCTCCGCCCCGTCCCGGCCCGTTCGGCCGACGGTGGGCCAAGCCTGCATCCTCGCTGGATGCGTTGTTGCAGGTCAGGGCCGGAACGGTTCCCGTGTTCACATGCTGTTCGATCGACGGAGTAGGAGCCCGGCTATACCCCCGCGGCATCACCACGACTACCCCGCAGCACTTCGCCGTGGCCTCCCCGAACGACACATAGCAACCGCCCGGGAAGTTCCCCATCTCCATGGAGACAGGGACGCACCGCATCCAGCCCAGATCCGCCAGGTTCGAGCTGGTGACGAGTAAGGAGGCGTCAACGCCGGTTCCTCGCGTACTCCTTTCCGTCTCGCTTGCCGGACCCGCACCATCTGGCAGTGCTGATACGTCCCGGCTTTGTCAGGGCCGCTTGCCACCCTCCCCGGCACCTCCCGGGTCGGGCTGCCCTCAGCTTCAACCGCCCTGCTGCGACAGGACGGCGGTGGCGTCCTTTCACCGCCACTCGAACAGCACACGCTTCACGGCGCACCTATGTCTTTCGTCAAGCGAGGCGGGGGGTGCGGGGTTCGTAGAAGGTGCCGTCGCGGAGCATCGCGAACAGCACGCTGATGCGGTGACGGGCCAGGCGGAGAAGAGCTTGTGTGTGGGTCTTTCCCCGGGCCCGGCAGCGGTCGTAGTAGGTGCGGGAGGCGGGATCGTGCAGGGCGGCGAACGCGGAGAGGAACATCGCGCGTTTGAGCTGGCGGTTGCCGCCTCTGGGAGCGTGTTCGCCGTGGATCGAGGTCCCGGACGACTTGGTGGTAGGGGCAAGTCCGGCGTAGGAGGCGAGGTGGGCGGCGGTGGGGAAGCTGGTGCCGTCGCCGACGGTGACCAGCAAGGTGGCTGCGGTCCTGACCGCGACCCCCGGCATCGAGGTCAGGACCCGGGAAAGAGGGTGAGCCTCCAGCAGCTGCCCGATCTGTGTTTCCAGGCCGCGTCGCTGTTCGTGGACGGCCGCGAGCGAGCGGGCCAGCGACGGGATCACGACGTCGAGGGTGCCGGTCCCGGGGACCACGACGGTCTGTTCGTCGAGTGCGTCGAAGATCTCGTCGATCAGCCGGGTGGCCATGCGTGGGGCCTTGGGCCGAATCACCTCAGTCAGCCTGTGCTGGCCGGCCTTCCGCAGGGCGGCCGGGGATCCGTAGCGTTCCAGCAGCCAGGTCACAGCCTGATGGTCCAGGCGCGGGCCGAGGACCCGCTCCAGGCTGGGGTGGAACTGGGTGAGCAGACCACGTATGCGGTTGGAGGTGCGGGTGGCCTCGGCCGCGAGGTCCTGGTCGAAGCCCACCAGCACGGTCAGTTCGGCGGTGATCTCGTCGGTCAGTTCCAGCGAGCGCAGGGTGTGTGGCATCGTCCGGGCGGCGTCCGCGATCACCGCGGCGTCCTTCGCGTCGGTCTTCGCCTCGCCCGGGTAGAGGTCGGCGATCCGCCGCATCGAGAGTCCGGGCAGGTAGGCGACCTTGCAGCCGGCGTCCCGGGCGACCGTCAGGGGCAGGGCTCCGATGGAGGCGGGCTGGTCCACGATGACCAGGACGGTGCCGAACTTCGCGGCCAGCTTGTCGAAGACGGCCCGCAGCTTCGGTTCGCTGTTGGGCAGGGGCTTGTCGAGGACCTTCTTGCCGGCCGGGGTGAGGCCGTGCCCGTGATGGGCGCTCTTGCCGACGTCCAGGCCGAGGAAGACGCCCACGTCGTCGATGTCATCCAACCCATCCTCCCGAACGGGGTTCGTGCGGTGCTGGCCAGGGCATCGGCGCCGTGTGCGCGCATCCACGTTATGCAGACCTGCCGCCCGCAAACAGCCGGGCATTGCGCCAGGCCAGGCGGTAGTCGGACCTCTCATCAGCGTCTCCAACGGCACCTCTCGGACCCGGTGACACCACCCCCCAGGTCATCTCTTCGACAGGGGGGAACAGTCATGCCGGGCCCGGAGGCCAGCGGCCCTCTTGCAGGACCGCGAAAAAGATAACGGGGGGGGCCGAACATCTGCCGGTAGAGGTGAGGGTGGCGGCGGCCGATGGAGACGAGCGCGGTGAGGGCGCCCCGGAGCCTGCCGGACGGGGTGCCGCGCAGGGCTGCGATCTCGTCGCTGAAACGCTCCCAGCCTTCTGCGGCGACGGCGCCAAGCAGGCACTCCTTGTCGGCGAAGTGCCCGTAGGGGGCGCCGCGGCTCACACCGGCCCGTGCGCCCACATCCCGCAGGGTTACCGCGTCAGGGCCGCCCTCGTCGAGCAGCTCGGCGGCCGCGTCGAGAAGCGCCTCCGTCGGGATGGGAGCCACCCCGGCACGCGAGCCGGCGGCCCTCGTGCCACACCGTAATGCACCCCTGACTGAGACAGGCCGTCTGCGGCTGGCCCGCTGAGTGGTAGACGACGGCTGGCCCTTGCGCCGGGCCGCGGAACGCTTCCAGGTCTCGCCGACGACGGCCCAGCGGTGGGCCGACCGCTACCGGCAGTTCGGCCGCGCTTCGGTGCGTGATCGCCGACGTCAGAGCGACGGGTCCTGCGGCTCGTCGGTGGGGAGCGGCAGAGACACGATCTCGGTCACATCGGCATCGTTCATACCAAACATCCGCAGCACGTTCCGCACGGCCTGGTCGGCGATGGAGTCGACCGTGTCCGGCGGTGCGCCGGTGCACAGGTGCATGGTGGCGATCAGACATCCGGCCGTGCAGGCAAGGGCGACATCCACATCCTCGATCACGAACCGCCCGGCGGCCATCGCCGCCTCGATGTCGCTGCGGGCGTGTGCCGCGTGGCCGAACGGCGCGTTGAGCAGCGCACCCCTGCTGTTCATCATCACCTTCGCCAGCCGGGGGCGGGTGCGTACCAGCCGGCCGGTCAGCCGCATGGACGTCGCGAAGACCACGGCCGGGTCGTCGACGTCGGCGAGCAGGTCCTCCAGCCAGGCGGCGTGCGCCTCGAGAGCTTGGCCGATGGCCGTGTCGAGCAGCTCGGCCTTGGAGGAGAAGTGGTTGTAGAAGGTCCCGAAGCCGACGTCGGCCGCCTCGGTGATCTGCTGGATGCTGACGTCGAAGTCTCCGCGCCGGGCGTAGATCTCCTGCGCGGCTTCGATCAGAGCTGTGCGGGTGCGCAGCTTGCGTCGCTCCACGCGTGTTGGCGGCCGTTCCGACATGGTCAGGATCGTATCGGGGCCGTCCCCCATCCCGCTCGTCCGGCTTCCGGAACCGCCACGCCCGTCCGCGGCTCGGAGGGTGCGGGCCACGCCGTCACTCACCGCGGCAGCCTCGTTCGCCCGGCGGCCCTGACCACGCGGTCGGGGTCGACGCTGACCCATTCGACGCCGGCGTCCCGCAGCCAGCGAGCGAGGAGGCGCTCGCCCTCGCTGCCCTCCGGGTCGACGGTCAGCCAGGCCGACGGCAGGGCGTCGGGGACGGCCGCCAGGTCGGTGCCGGGCAGGGCGACGACGGCGGTGCGGTCACCGAGCAGCCGGTCGACCAGTACGGGTTCGCCGTCCGGTCCGCGCAGGCGGACGAGCGGGAGGAGCGCACCGCGTACGGTGCGCGGGGGGTGGCGCTGTACGCGGTGTCCAGGCGTGAGTGCCGGAGTGCGGCTGTTCAGCAGCTTCCGCCTGATTGTCTGGGAACGTGCCAGGGCGGGGACGAGGCGGCGGCGTATCAGGGACGCGGCCCGGCCGCCGCCGGTCATCAACTGCCCCATGGCCTTCGCCCGTTTGATCATCGTGGTCGCGTGCGGGCGGCGCTCGGCTTCGTAGGAGTCCAGGAGCTCCGGCGCGGCGCGGCAGCCCAGAACCGCGGCCAGCTTCCACGCGAGGTTGTGCGCGTCGCGCAGGCCGGCGCACAGGCCCTGGCCGATGAACGGCGGCGTGACGTGGGCGGCGTCGCCGGCGAGAAAGACCCGGCCGGCCCGCCAGTGCCGTGCGACTCGGGCACGGAAGGTGTACTCCGCGCACCGCACCAGCTCCAGCTGGTCGTCCGGAATGCCACGGACCCAGGGTTCGATGAGCGGGCGCAGCGCCGGGATGCCCGCGAAGCCGCCGGCGGTCTCGCCGTCGAGCAGCTGGAACTCCCAGCGGTAGCGGTCCTCTCCGACCCGCATGTACGTGCTGGCCCGGCGGGTGTCGCACACCTGGTGCACTCCGTCCCAAGCGTCGAGGTCAAGCGTGCAGCGGACGTCGACGACCAGCCAGCGCTGGTCGAAGCCGAGGTCGTCGCTGTCGATCTCCAACTGGGCGCGGACTGTGCTGTTGGCGCCGTCGCAGGCAATCACGTAGGGCGCGCTCAGGTTGACCGTCGTACCGTCCGGGCCGCGTACGTGCGCGGTCACCGATCCGGCTTCCGCGGTATCGAGACGTCGCAGCTCATGGCCGCCGAGCACCGACACCTCGGGGAGGCCTTTGAGATTGTCGCGCAGCAGGCGCTCGAGGTCGGGCTGGTCGAACATGTTGGCCGGCGGAAGGCCCGCTGCCGTCACCCCATGGCGAGTGAAAGTGGCCAGCACGCGGTGACGTTCGTCGACCAGCCGCAGGCCCGCCGCAGGACGGGTGTGGGAAGCGAACTCCTCGCCGACGCCCATCTGGTGGAGGATCCGGTAAACCTCGTCATCGAGATGGACACCCCGCGGCAGCGGGTACACCTCGCGGTGCCGCTCGACGACGGTGACGCGCAGGCCACATTGCCCCAGCAGGGTCGCCGCCGACAGACCGGTCGGTCCGGCACCGATCACGATCACGTCCCAGGGTCCGGTGGACGTCACTGGTCCGCCTCCTCGGCATCGGTACGGAACGCCACGTCGTAGCCCTTGAGCGCCGCGGCGGCCCGGACGGCCGCGTCGCCGGACAGGAACACGACCAGGCGGCCGCCTTCATGGTCGGCACGCACCCTGACGTCGTCGATGCCGTGCTCGGCGAGCTCGTGACGGAAGTGCTGGGCCGCCGCCGCCTCGCGCAGCGCGGGCTTGAACGGCTTCCCGATCTCGGTGAGCGGGATCGCGTCGAGCACCGTGATCGATTTCGGCCGGGCGGCCGGTTCGCCGATGTGCCGCGCCGCCCAGTCCGACAGCTCCTCCACGGTGACCTCCGACGTGGTGAGCGTGACGAAGACGACGGGGATTTCGCCCGACGTGCGGTCGGGTCGGCCGACGGCGCCGGCCGCGGTCACGGCGGGGTGGTCGAGCAGGACGTCCTCGATCACAGCGGGGTCGATGTTGTGCCCGCCACGGATGATCAGGTCCTTCTGCCGACCGCGCAGATGGATCCGCTCGTTGCGTACGAAGCCCAGATCACCCGTGCGCAACCAGCCATCGACGACGACGCCACTGTCATCCACCGATCTGCGGTCGCCGTCGCGCCGCAGATAGCCCGCGAACACAGTCGGGCCACTGATCAGCAGCTCGCCGACTTCACCCGCGGACAGCGCCCGTACCCGGCCGCTCGTCCGGTCGACGTCCGCCGCCACCACCTCCTGGTAGGGCAGTCGCTGCCCTACCGACCCCGGGCGGACATCTCCGGGCAGGGTCGCTGACGTCGCGCATGTGCCCTCGGTGAGGCCGTAACCCTCGTGCAACTCAAGGCCCGTAGCCTCGACGAAGGCACGCCGCACGCTGTCGGGCAGCGGAGCGGCGCCGACGACGGGCAGCTCCAGCGAGCTGATGTCGGCGTCGACCGGCATGGCCGACAGATAGGCGTAGACAGTCGGCACCGCGGACATGGCGCGGGGCCGGTAGTGCTCGACGAGCCGCCAGAACGCAGCGTAAAGATTCGGGTCGCGATAGCCGAGCGGGCTCGGCCAGATCGGCCGGGCGCCGGTCACCATCGGCGCCAGGGCGGTCACCAGAAGGGCGTTGACGTGGAAGAGCGGCAGGCCGGCGACGATGCTCTGGCCAGTGCCCGCACCGCCCGCGAGCGCGACGCTCCATGCCATCACCGCCTGATTGCGGTGGGTGTGGGCGGCCACCTTGGGCATGCCGGTGGTGCCGCCGGTGTGGAAGAAGGCGGCCAGGTCATCGGGCGCCGGCGGTGCGCTCGGGAGTCCGGCAGGAGCGGGCGGTGCGCCCTCCACCAGGTCGTCGAGCCATACGGTGCGAAGCCCCGGGCGCGCCTCCAGCGCGGCCGCCGTGCCCTTCTCGCCGCCGTCGGGCGAGAGCGCGACGAGAACCTCGATCCCGAGGGCGCCGGCAGAGTCCAAGAGCCGTTTCCACAACGCCTCGTCGAGTTCGGGACCGGCGGTGACCAGCACGCGGGAGCCGGTCAGGCGCACGATGTGCGTGAGGTGACGCACGTCGAGCGCGGCGTTGACGGGCGCTGCGATCCCGACGGCCTGCGCCGCCAGGGTCGCGGCGAGGAGGTCACTGCAGTTGGGCGCCGCCAGCGTGACCGCGTCCTCGCGGCCGACACCCAGCCGATGCAGTCCATGCGCGATCCTGCGCACGCGGGCATGCAACTCCCCGTACGTCACTGCCACGTTGTCCTCGAACGCGGCCGCGTCCGGGATCCACAGCGAGCACGGTTCGTCGTGCCATCGCTGCGCGGCACGGCTGAGCAGCTCGTACGTGGTGAGCGCGAGGTCGCGCTCGGCCAGCGGGACCTGCTCGATGGCGCGGAGGTCGTCCGCTGATGACAGCGGGGGCAGTTCGGCCGGCATCACAGCGCGGCCCGCACATGCTTGCGCACGATGTTGCTCTGCCGGCCGAGGTCGATGCCGCGTACGGGGTCGGTGATGGTGGTGGCGACGACGTCGCCGTCCTTGAGGTAGTGCGGGGCGCCGGCCTGCCGCTTGAAGAACGCCCTCCACTTCACCGCTGGGGGCAGCAGGGCACCGATCTTCTCGACCAGCGGGCGCGGAGCCTTCAGGGCGGTACCGCCGGGTGTGCCGGTGAGCAGCAGATCGCCGGGGTCGAGCGCCTGGAAGCGGGCGAGCAACGTAAGTGCGCGCGCGGGCTTGACGATCATGTCGGCGACGGTGCTGTTCTGGCGCACCTCGCCGTTGACACTCAGGGTGAGCCGCAGCCGTTCGAGGGCGCTGAGCTCGGCCCCGTCGAGCAGGGTGAGGAACGGGCCGACCGGGGTGAAGGTCGGGTATGACTTGGACTCGTAGAACTAAGTGCGGGTCAGTTGGATGTCGCGAGCGCTGACGTCGTTGGTGATGACGATGCCCGCGACCACCTCGGCGAGGTCGTCCTCGGCCACCGCCGAACCGACCTCGATCCGGCGGCCGATCACGAGGCCCAACTCCACTTCGTAGTCGAGGAATCCGACGTGGTCGGGGCAGCGGATGTCGTCCGTGGGCCCGCAGACCGAGCCCGACGCTTTACGGAAGAACGCCGGTGGCACCGCGTCCGGGTCGAAACCCGAGTCGTGCGCATGGCTGCGGTAATTGACCATCTGGGCGACCACCCGGGCAGGGGTGGTGACCGGTGAAAGCAGGCCAGTGTTTACGAGCAGAGGACCCTCGGGGTCGGATGCGCCGGCGGCCTTGTCGATCGCGGACCGGTCGGCGAGGAGTTCGCGGGTGGTAGTTGCTGCGGTCCGGATCCGGGTCAGCCGACCATCGTTCTCGACCCACCAGCCGTCTTCCGTGCGTGCCACGTTCGTACTCATGCTTATGCCGCCATCGCTTTCGCCAGTGCCTTCAGGACGTCTTTGTCGATGTCGTTGGTCTTGTCGCCCAGCGCCTTGAGCAGGGCGGTGACCATGCCGGGAGTGGGTTTGCTCCCCAGGAAGTCGCGGGATACGGGCGGGCCCCACTGGGAAAGGCCGCTGGCGCTCATCGGCGCCCAGCCGGGTTCGAGGGAGCTGTCGAAGAGATCCCCGTCGGCGTAGTGCTCGAGCATCATCCGGTCCGGGTCGTGCCAGTAGTCGAAGATCTGGCTGCCCTGGATGTGCCGGCCGATGCCCCACACGCGGTGGTAGCCCTGGTCGGCGAGGTACGCGCCGCCCGCCGCCACGGCGTCGAGGTCGGTGACCTGGTAGGCCGAATGCACGTAGCCCGCGCGCGGCCCGAGGTGCATCGCGAGGGTGTGGTGATCGGCCGGCACCGGGCCGAGGTCGCAGCGCAGAAAGGCCATCGTGGGCCCGCGGTCGCGGAGTTCGTCCAGGTACAGGAAGTCACTGACGATCAGGCCGAGGGCTTCGAGGTACCACTCCAGCGCGTTCCTGAACCGCGGCGTCTCCAGTACGACATGCCCGAGCCGCTGCACCTCCGCCGCGCCTCGCGGGGGCCGCTGGGTGGTGCCCAGCCGGATCGGCTTCGTACCGAAATTGAAGTCGAGCGGGTCACGCTCGGGCAGTGCCGACAGGCGGTCCAGGCCGGCTGCGACCCGCACCGGGAAGCCACTCGGATCGGTGAGCTGGACGGCCTGGCCGCTGCCGAGCGGGAGCGCGTTGGCGCCGGCCCAGCGGGCCAGCCGCCGCACGTCGGTGGTCGACTCGGCGACGAACGTGGGCCCGACGAAGCGGGCGTGCCGACCGCGGCGGATCACCAGGCACGGCAGCGCCGACCAGGTGCCGCGCAGGCTGAGCCGGTCCGGGGTGCGGTCGTGGACGACGAAGCCGAAGTCGCGGGCGAAGTGCTCGGCGCGGTCGAGGTCGGGCTTGACGAACTCCAGCCAGCCGAGCTCCACCACCTTGATCACCGGGTTGCGGGCGCGGCCCGGGTGCTCGCCGCGCAGGGCGCCGAGCTCGCTGTGCAGGCCGTCGTGGACGTCGACGTCGACCGGGCCGGGCGCGGTCCCGGCCGGTATTTCGATCTCCCCCATCAGCGGACTCCCTGCTCGAGCGTGACCGACAGCAGGTCGTGGCCGACCGACACATGTCCCTCGTAACCGCCTTGGCGCACCTCGTCCTCGAACTCGGCCGCCTGCCCGGGCGAGGCCGGTTCGGGGATCAGGTGGGTCAGCACCAGGTGCGGCACGCCGAGGCGCTTGGCCATTGCGCCCAGCGCGACGGTGTCGGCGTGGTAGCTGAAGATCGTCTCGAAGCGCGTGCCCCTGACGAACTCGGCCAGCGCCGAGCTCCGGCACGCCTCGTGGACCAGGATGTCGGCGCCGGCGGACAGCGCCGCGACCTCTTCGCAGACCCGCGTATCGCCGGATACGACGACCACCCCCTCCGGGGTGGTGATCCGGTAGCCGACAGCCTGCTCAACCGGCTCGTGCCGCACCCGGACGGCCTCGACGCACACCCGGCCGCAGGGGCTGCGCCACACTTCGGCCGGGGTGTGCGGGAGCGCGAACCAGTGGCCGATCACCTCGGGCGGGCCGTCCTGCACGTGCTGAACCCGTATGTCCACGTCGTAGGCGTTCGCCGCCAGCACCCGGCGTACGAACCCGGGCGCGTGTCCGTCGACCGCGACCACCGGGAGCGGGCCGGTGCCGTGCATGTGGTCCTGCACCCACCGGGTGTGCGCCAGGTCGGCGACGTCGCTGACGTGGTCGCTGTGCAGGTGCGTGAGCAGCAGCGCGGACAGCTGGTGCGGGCTGATCCCGGCCTGGGTCAACCGCATCAGCGTCGAGCGGCCGGCATCGATCTGGAGGTGGACGTCGTCGTGACTCACCAGCACTCCGGGACCGGCCCGCTCAGCGCTGGGGAAAGGGACGCCGGTACCGGTCAGCGTCACGGTGGTGGTCATGTGTTGGCTCCGTCCGTCGGACCTGATCTCCACTAGATGATTGATTTATCAGCCCTGATGTGTCAACCATTAATGAGGCAGACATCAAGCATCGTCCACACGAGAGCGGGCTCCCGATGACCGATCACGACGCGGGCACCACACAACGCCCACCGATTCCCGCCCCGCCGCGCCGCGCGGCCGACATCGCGCGGCACGTCATCGACGGAGTCTCCGCACCCGCGGTCTTCCTGATCACCGAGTCCCGCCGCGGGCCGGAGTGGGGAGCGGTCGTCGCGCTTGTGGTCGCGCTGGTGATCGCGGTCATCCGCCGCCGGCGCGGCGACTCCCTGGCCGTCGTCACGGTGGCCACGGCGATCGTGGCCTTCCACGGCCTGAGCGCCATCGGCTTCGGTGAGGGGCGCGCCTTCTACTTCCCCGAATTCATCGTCAACGGTGTCGGCCTACTGGTGTGCGCCGGCTCGCTACTGTTAGGTCGCCCGATCACCGAGCCGGTATGCCGCAAGGCCGGGGTCGAGCCGACGCGCACGGCCGGCGACCCGGCCGCCCGCATACGCCATCGCCGTCTGACCGCGGTCTGGGCCCTGCTGTGGGCCAGCCACCTCGTACCGCTCGGCTATTTGTACGCGATCGACTCGCTCGTCGGGCTCACACTGCTCAGCGCGCTGTTCTCCAAGCCGACGCTGCTGGCGATGGCCATCTTCACCGTTGTGGTCGTCCGCCGCGCAGTACGGCCCCACTCCGCGCCCTCGAACGCTCCACTGGACCAGGGCGCGACCACCGCCGCGCTTCCCGGACTTCCCGCACCGCACCGAAAGGACCCGTCGTGACCACTTCGATCCTCCACCTGGCCGCCGAGATGTGGACCGGCAAGCGCGAGCCGACCTCCCTCGTCGAACCCACCATGACCAAAGCCGAGGAGGTCGCCGACGGGGTACTGATGGTGCCCGGCTTCGGGCACGCCTTCGCCCTCCGGCACACCCACGGCCTCGTGCTCTTCGACACCGGCGCCAAGCTGCTCGCCGAGGGGCTGCACCAGCAGGTCACGGCCTGGCACTCCGGCCCGCTCACGCACGCGGTCTACTCCCACGGCCACCTCGACCACGTCGGGGGCCTGGAGCACTTCGATTCGGATGCAGAGGCCCGCGGACTGCCGCGTCCGGAAGTGGTCGCGCACGAGAACGTTCTCGCACGCTTCAGGCGATACGCCGATACGCAGGGCTACAACACGGTCATCAACCGCCGCCAGTTCCGCCGCCCGGACCTGGTCTGGCCGACCGAGTTCAGGCAGCCGGACGTCACCTTCGCCGACACCCACGTCATCGAGACCGGCGGCCTGCGGCTCGAACTCACCCACCACCGCGGCGAGACCGACGACCACGTGGTCGGCTGGCTCCCCGACCGGAAGATCCTCCTCCCCGGCGACCTGTTCCTCGGCGTCGCCCCGAACGCCGGCAACCCGCAGAAGGTGCAGCGCTACCCGGTCGACTGGGCCGCCGCCCTGCGCTGGATGGCCTCCCTCGGCGCTGAGATGCTGCTCGGCAGCCACGGCATCCCGGTCGTCGGCGCCGACCACGTACGCGAGGCCCTCCAGAACACCGCGCGCTACCTGGAGACCCTCGTCGATCAGACGCTTGCCTGCCTCAACGACGGCGCAACTCTGGCCGAGACCCTGCACCGGGTGCGGGTGCCGGGCGACCTTGCCACCCTGCACTACCTGCAACCGCTCTACGACGAGCCGGAGTTCATCGTCCGCAACGTCTGGCGCCAATTCGGCGGCTGGTACGACGGCAACCCCGCCCACCTCAAGCCGGCCACGGACGAGGCGCTCGCGACCGAACTCGCGGCCCTGAGCGGCGGCGCCCAGGTCCTGGCCGGCCGGGCGCTCGAACTGGCCCAGGCGGGATCCCACCGCCTGGCGTGCCACCTCGCCCAGTTCGCTGGCGACGCGGCGCCCGATGATCGCGCCGTACACACCGCCCGCGCCGAGGTCTACGCGCTGCGCGCCGCCCAGGAGCGCAGCACCATGTCGAACGGCATCTTCACGTGGGCAGAAGCCGAATCCCGCGGCGTGCTCGCCGGCACCGACGCCATGACCGAACTCATCACGGTGACACCGCCTCGATGAGGCACCACATCGGCAGAATCCAAGTACAGGCGCAGTGGCCAATGATGTGGGGACTCTGGGAGTGCCCCGTCTGCCGGCAGACGCCAAGGGGCTTTGCCTCGCCTTGACCCGGCAGGCACCTTGTGGCCGCAACGCCCGGGCGTCGGCCGCCTGCGGAAACACGTCGGCCAAGGTCATCAGCCCACAGCTCCCTCCTGTCGCATGGGGAGCACGACGACGTGCTCCCACCCCGAAAGGGGGTCGAGAGCCGACGAGGGGTCCTTATGCCTCTCGATGCCGAGAGCACATCCATAGCGGTGGGGTGACCTTGGTGCCCTTTGGTTGACAACGGCGCATAGGAGCGCGGTACGGCGCCGCAGGTCTACCGGATCGGGTGACGGACGAATCGGACGCCGTTGACACGACTGCGAGTTGGGAGCACGAGGGCTCCCAGAGGGCTCCCCGTCGATCCCATTCAGGAAACGGTTAAGGCCATCCCCGCTAGCCGCGGAAAAGGCCTCCGACCTGCGAAAACGCTGGTCGGGACGACAGGATTTGAACCTGCGACCCCTTGACCCCCAGCGGCGCGCCAATTCTCGCCTTATACCCCAGTTTAAGACCCTCGAGGACCTGTCGCGCCGTCAAGCTCCGTACGTAGCCATACGCTGCAGTCGTCAAGTGGCAACCCCGCGCGCCCGCCGCAGGCGTGGACTCACAGGCAACGTGGGAGCTTTGTGCGAGGATTCACGGCGGGTGTTCATTCAGTGACGACCCGAGTGGGCCGGGGAGGGAAGCGTTGTCGTTACGTGGGCTGATCCGTGACGAAATGACCGCGTCGAAGCCTCGTTCGGAGCGGCTGGCGGCGCTTCAGCGGCCGGATGAGCCGGGCTTCCTGGTCTCGGATACGGAACACGGGCCGGTGGTGCCGGTTTTCACCTCCTTGGAACGGCTCGCGCTCTTCGCCGGGCCATGCGGGTGGGCGTCGACCACCGTGGAGGATCTGGCGGAGCTGCTGCCCGAGGGCGTGCGCGCGTTGGTGGACCCGCTGGGGCCCAAGTGCGTTCGTAATGGATACCGATGCGCATCAGGCCACCGGCGGGCAGGGAGAGGACGATGGCGGAGCATGACGGGGGAGCATCGAGTTCCGGTGGTCCGAAGCCGGGTGATGGCTACAGGATCGAGATCGCGTCGGTGCGTAAGGTGCTGACGCCGCTGGAGGAGTCCGTCGTCGCCGCCCGCAAGATCAAGGGCGACTGGAAGACGCTGGCCGAGACCATCCAGAACTCGGCCGACTTCGACATCTACGACTCAGCCGAGAAGATGCTCTCGTCCTGGGGTTTCGGCATGGGACGGGTGGCCGAGCATACGAAGACCGTGGTCGAGACACTCCGGCAGGTCATCGCCGCCTACATCCTGGCCGACCTGTTGCGCATCAAGGACTTCTCTCCGACCGCGGACAACATGGCCAAGCTGCCCTTCGGCGAAGCGGGACTGAAGGCATGGCAGGCCGGGTTCCGGCCGAAGTTCGATCCGCCGCCTGAGATCTATCAGGAGCCGTGGCTCGATGACAGCGGGACCGGCGGCACCCAGGACGTGCCCACCAACCCCCGCAAGCGCTACGACGGCGGCTGGGAGGTCGACAGCGGGTCGAAGGGAACGATCGCATGACCCAGCGCGATGCCACAGAGGGTGGCACGACCGAGCGGATACCGCCGAATGCCAAGCCATCAGAGGTGATTTACGGCAGCCCGTCGGATATCGAGGACCTGGCGGTCAAGCTGCGCGCGTACGCCGGCGCGTTCAAGGACGGGCAGGACAAGCTCGACGTCCTGTCCCTTATGGACTGGACCGGCGCCGGCGCGGAGGGCTTCCAGGACGCGACCCGGAAGCTCCCCAGGGAACTGGAATCTGCTCAGACCTACTTCAAAGCAGCCGCGAACGCCCTGGACGACTACGCCGAAAAGCTGCGCTCGGTCCACAACCGCGTCAAGCCGATCATCGAGGACGCGGACGACGCCCGGGCCGCCTCCAAGCGCTACTGGAACAAAGTCACGGACTACAACGCCGCCGTCGACCGGAAGGACGATCCGCTGCCGGAACGTCCACCGGAGGACGACCCGGGCCTGTCGGCACTGGAGAGCTGCTACGGCCGGCTGGACAAGCTGGAGAGCGAGCTCCAACTCGTCATCGACGCAGCCAAACGCAAACTCGACAAAGCCGCCGAGAAGGCCCCGGACAAACCCCCAGCCCCCAAAGGCTGGGACAAGTTCAAACAGACCCTCGGAGACTACGCCGGCGGTACCGCCGACACCTTGGGCAGCTGGTACGAAGATTTCGATGACCTCGTCCACGACGGGCCCGATGGTCTCGGCCTGCGGCTGGCAAGCACCGTAGACGGCGTGGCCTATGCCGCCGAACATCCCAAGGAGTTCGCCAAGGCCGTCACCAACTGGGACGAATGGCAGCGCAACCCCGCCCGCGCCGCCGGCCAGCTCACCCCCGACCTCCTCCTGGCCCTGGCCACCGGCGGCACCGGCGCCGCACGCCGCGGCGCCAGCGTGACCAAGAACGCCGCACAACGCCTGCTCAACCGCGAACGTGCACTCCGCCGCGACGGCAGCGCCCGCAAGCGCACCGACGACCATCCGAACAAGAACTGCACCCCCGGCAAGGACAAGTGCACCACCGGTGAGCCGATCGACGTGGCCACCGGCGAGATGGTCATGTCCGCCACCGACATCACCCTGCCCGGAGTGCTGCCACTGATCCTGGAGCGGCACTACGTCTCCGGGCACCCGTGCGGCGGCTGGTTCGGCCGCACCTGGGCCGGCACCCTCGACCAACGCCTGGAGATCGACGACGAGGGCGTCGTCTACATCACCGACGACGGCATGCTCCTTGCCTACCCGATACCGGAACCCGACGTCCCCACACTTCCCACCTCCGGCCCTCGCTGGCCACTGCGCTGGGACGGCAAACCGGACGGCACCTTCGCCATCGCCACCCCCGAACACAACCGCACCCTCCACTTCGCCCCCCTCCCGGCATGCGGCCGAGAGCTGGCCCTGACCGCGATCACCGACCGCACCGGCGAAGGCGACCGCATCACCATCACCTACGACGAGCAGGGCGCACCGACGGAGATCACCCACTCCGGCGGCTACCGCATCGCCATCGACACCGATCCGCAGCTGCTGCGCATCACCACCCTCCGTCTGCTCCACGGCGCAGAGCATCAGCACAGCACCCCCCTGATCTCATACGGCTACAACGAAGCCGGAGACCTGAGCGAGATCATCAACTCCACCGGACTACCGCTGCGTTTCCAGTACGACGACGAACACCGCATCACGTCCTGGACCGACCGCAACGGCACGACCTACGCGTATGTCTACGACCATCGCGGCCGCGTCCTGCGGGGCATCGGCCCGGACGGCATCCTCTCCGGCCGCATGCACTACGACGCCCAGACACGCACCAACCGCTACACCGACTCCCTCGGCAATACCACCACCTACCTCTGCAACGAGGCATACCGGGTCATCGCGGAGACCGACCCTCTGGGCAACACCACCCACACCGAATGGGACGACAACAACCGCCATCCCGTTGCAATCACTGACCCGCTGGGTCACACCACCCGCTACCACTACGACGATCTCGACTGCCTGGTCGCCATCGAACGCCCTGACGGAAGCGTGACGAAGGCGGCCTACAACGCCCAGGACCTCCCACTTGAGGTCCACGAGCCCGGTGGTGCGATGTGGCGCTATACCTACAACGACCGTGGGGACCGCACTTCCGTTACCGATCCCACCGGCGCCACCACCCACTACACGTACGACGCATCTGGACACCTGTCGACCATCACCGATGCTCTCGACCACACCACGCAGGTCACCACCAACGCGGTCGGCCTCCCCATGGCCATCACCGACCCCCTGGGCAACACCACCCGCGTCCGCCGAGGCCCACACGGACTGGTCACCGCCGTCACCGACCCCCTGGGTAACACCACCCGGCAGGGCTGGACCATCGAGGGTGAGCCCGCCTGGCGCGAGGGACCAGACGGAGCCCGTGAGGTGTGGCAGTGGGACGCCGAAGGCAACCTCGCCCGCCACACCGACCAAGCCGGACACACCACCACCCACACCCACACCCACTTCGACCGGCCCGCCACCCGTACCGATCCCGACGGCGCGCAATACGCCTTCGGCTACGACACCGAACTGCGGCTGACCACCGTCACCAACCCTCAGGGCCTGACCTGGACCTACACCTACGACGGGGCCGGACGGCTCACCTCCGAAACCGACTTCAACGGTTGCACCCGCACCTACGAACACGACGCCGCCGGCCGCCTCACCGCCCAGACCAACCCACTCGGTCAAACTCTCCGCTATACCCTCGACCCAGCGGGACAGCCCATCACCCAGCGGGACGAGACCACCGGTGAAGAGACGACCTACGCCTACGACGCCCACGGCGCCCTCATCCGCGCCACAAACGGGGATGCCGAACTGGTACTGGAACGCGACGGGTTGGGCCGCTTGGTCGCGGAGACCGTGAACGGCCGCACCACGACCTACGGCTACGACGCGGCGGGCCACCAGACCCATCGTTCTATGCCCTCGGGCCTGATCTCCACTTGGACCTACGACCCCACAGGCCGCCCCGCAACGCTCACCACCGCCGACAACACCCTCACCTTCACCTACGACGCGGCGGGCCGCGAAACTCAGCGAGCCATGGGGGCCGCCACCCTCACTCAGGCGTGGGATTCAACTGATCGCCTGGCGGCCCAGTCGATCTTCTCCTCCCCGGATTACCTTCTCCAACACCGCACCTACACCTACCGTTCCGACGGCTACGTCACCCAGATTCGCGAACTGACGACCGGCACGCGGCACTTCGCCCTGGGACCGACAGGTCGCGTCACCGGCGTACAAGCTCATGGATGGTCCGAGACCTACGCCTACGACACAGCCGGCAACCAAACCCACGCCACAGCCCCAGCACATGACTCAGGAGGCGACCGGGCATACAGCGGCACCCTCATCCGTCGCGCGGGCCGCACCACCTACGAACATGACGCCGCCGGCCGCCTCATCCGCAAAGCCCGCAAACTCCCGAGCGGTCAAACTCGCTCTTGGACCTACACCTGGAACGCCCAAGACCAGCTCACCAAAACCACCACTCCGCTCGGCGAGGAGTGGACCTACGCCTACGACCCCCTGGGGCGCCGCCTCACGAAGACCAGCCCAGACGGAACACCGCTGACCTTCACCTGGGACGGCACCCGCCTCGCCGAGCAAGCCACCCGCGACGGCGCTACCACGACCTGGAACTACAGTCCCGGCACTCACTGCCCTCTGGCCCAAACTCACCGCGAACTGGACGCCACCCGCCACTACGCCATCATCACCGACACTGTCGGCACCCCCACTGAACTCCTCACCCCCGACGGTCGTTTGGCCTGGCAACACCGCACCACCCTCTGGGGCACCTCCCTCCCCACCCCACCCATCGGTGATGGGAGCGTCGACTGCCCCCTACGCTTCCCCGGCCAATACGCCGATCCAGAAACCGGCCTGAACTACAACCACTTCCGCTACTACGATCCCGAAACCGCCCGCTACCTCACCTCAGATCCGATCGGTCTCGCCGGTGGCTACGCACCGCACAGTTACGTTCCCAACCCGTTCATGTGGCTTGACCCTCTCGGACTGTCCCTCCTCGACGTCAGCAAGAACGGCGTGCGCATCGTCGTGCACGAGTACGACGTCGACAAGCCAGCGCACGCTCATGTCACCGGTGGCGGTGGCCGCGAGGTGCGGATCGGGCCGAACGGCCACCCCATCGACGGCCAACCAGAGCTCACGCGCACGCAGCGACAAGCAGTGGAACATTACAAGACGGAGATCAGGAAAGCTGTCAGGAAGCTCGGCAGGCGAAATCAGGCGGAGGAGCGGGCTGAACGGGAGCAGCGCGAGGCCGCCAAGAACCAAACTTGCGGCAAGGGATGAAGCGATGACATTGCGTTCCGATGTGGCCGAGTTGCTAGCGGGGGCCGGCATCGTCGACGTGGACGTCGACGATGCCGTCGCGGACGAGCACGTCCGATCGTCCGTGTACCAACGCGTCGTCTCGGTAACCGCCTCCTCGCGGAGCCGCGACCGAGACCGCGCGATTGTGGCCACGATCCTGCGCGACCCCATCGAGATGGTGTCCAAGACGGCGGTGGTCGACCTCTTGGACAGGATTGCGAGGAAGGTGACCGGTCCTGCCGAGTTCCGGCAGTGGTCGGGCGAACTACTGCCAGAGATCGACCAGCTCAAGACGGAAGGGAACCGCGAGTTCATCCGCCGCCGCATCCACGACTGGCTGTTCTACCTGTCCATCGAGGATGGTCATATGCCGACATCAGCCGAGTTGGCCGAGGTCACGGACTGGATGCAGCGCTTCCTCGCCGAGCATTCGACATCGCCGACGGTACTCGCCCTGGTCGCCGAGTCAGGCAGCACAAAGAAGATCCGAAACATCGCGAAGAACCGAGCCGGAAGCCGCAAACAGAGAACGCAATGAGTCGGTACCGGCAATTGGCAGGCGCGCCGACTGCCTCTGTGGGTGCCAACAAATCATCCGCGCAGTTCAGGCCGCTCGCTGGTACTCGTGGAGGGTTCCGCCGAGTCGGTCTCGTCTGCGGACTTCCAGGTGGGCAAGCTGGGCTTGTTGCGTGATGGGGGGCGAGTAGCGGGCGGCAGGGAGCGGCTTGTTCCAGGGCTCTGTGCGGGCGGTGCTCGTTGTAGAAGGATTCATACCCGCGCAGGGCGTGGAGGAGGTGACCCTGGTTCCAGATCAGGGTCCGGTCCAGGAGTTCGCTGCGGCAGGTCTGTATCCAGCGCTCCATGAACGAGTTCATCCGTGGTATCCGAATGCCGGTCGTGACGACCTTGAGACCGGCATCGGTCATCAGGGTGTCGAAGGCGGCTGTGAACTTCGAGTCGCGGTCTCGGATCAGGAACCGTGCCCTGCTGCCCGCGTCCTCGAGGTCCATGAGGAGGTTGCGTCCGAGCTGCACGATCCAGTCCCCGGTCGGATGCGCGGTGACACCGAGGATCCTGATGCGACGGGTGGTGTGCTCGATGACGGCGAAGACATACAGGCGCGCCCCTGTCAGCGCTCGGACTTCGAAGAGATCGCAGGCGAGAAGGGCCTCGACCTGGCTGCGCAGGAAGTCGGCCCAGGTGGTGCTCTGCCGTTCGGGTGCGGGTGGGATGCCGTGCTCGCGGAGTATCCCCCAGACCGTGGAGGCGGCGACCTTGATCCCCAGCGCGGCGAGCTCGCCGTGAATCCGGCGATACCCCCACGAGGCATTCTCCCTGGCCAGACGCAGGACCATGGCGCGGATTGACCGTAGGTTGCGCGGGCGTCCGCGTCGCCTGGGTACGCAGGTTGCGGCATGGCGCCGCCTGAGCAACTCGCGATGCCAGCGCATGACCGTCTCGGGGCGGACCAGCAGCAGAAGGTGCCGCAGTCTGTCTTTGGGCAGGTGGTACAGAAGGCCGGCGAGGACAGCACGATCACTGTCGGTGAAGGCAGGCTTGCCGACCTGGCGCTGCAGGACAAGCAATTGGTGCCGAAGCACGAGGATCTCGATGTCCTTGTCTCTGTCGCTCATCGGCAGAAGGCGTAGGAACGCCAGGGTGTTGGTCGCGGCGAGATAGGCCAGGCGCAGCAGCACGACAGATCATGATGCCGTCGGGGCCTTGTACAGGTGAAGACGCCGGGGTGAGCATCGCCCAAAGTCGAAGATATCTGATCAAGCTCTCACCTGCGTGGATGATTTACCGGCACCCGCAGGCCCCTGGCCGGACATACGTCCCGACCAAGGGCCTGTTGTCTGGGTCAGACAGACCCCTTACCCCTGTGAGTGAGCTCGACCAGCAGGGCCACGACGGAGGAGGCAGCCGCTAAAGCGGCACCGGTTTCGGGCGTGTACAGGGCCAGAGCAATGACGAGGACGCCGACCAGTAGGAGGCCTGCAGCACGCGCAGTCATGGGCTTCATGGACATGCACCTTCCGGGTGGTGGAGAACGGGCTGTAAAGCCAGCCTCTGCCGGGTGGCTATGCGCCTGACGAGCCGCGACGCTCCCTGACAGCTTCAGCCAGGATTTTCCAGTCGCCGGACACGATCTTGGCCAAGGCCCCGGGACCCGTATCTGTTGTCCCCTCGGGCTGGCAGAATCCGAGAGCTGTCAGCGGGAGGCGATCACGTGGCAAGTGTCCAGTCCTGGAAGAAGCCTGACCTGGAAGGCCGCCCGATCCTCAAGATGCTCAACGACGGACTGCACGAGCTGCGGCTCGACGCGGGGTTGCCGTCAGCGCGGACCATCCGCGAAGGGATCGGCAAGGACTCCCAGGGCTACTGGATCGTGAACCACCAGGCCGTACTGGACACGTTCCAGCAGCCGGACCTGCCGCGGCTGGGCCGCCTCGAGTTGATCGTCGCTGCCCTCTCCGAGAGCGCGGACCGCAGCAACACCGGCACCGAGGAGGAGGTCGACCGCTTCAAGGAGCTGTGGAAGCAGGCATACAACGAACTCGTCGCCCAGTCGTCCGTTCAGTCGCCTGGAGACGCTGCAGCCCAGGACGGCCCCGCAGTCGACGGCACGGAGGAAGTCGGCGACACCGACGAGGGGCAGCACCGCGGGCACCGATCATCGCCCCGCGCCGAGGAACCGTCCGGCTCAGGTCAAGATACGGCTCGCTTCAACTACGCCCAAGAGTCCCTCAAAGGATTGATCATCAATGCGGCCCAAGCTCTGTGGGACGACAAGGACGCGCTGAGGGTCTTTCTCGGGGTGGTGCGCCGCAGCGAAGGGTTCGTCCGGATGGCTGATGCTCTCGCCGAACGCCCGCCGGCCAACGCTACGTTCTACGGAGTTGAGAGCCGCGAGTTCGAGGTGGACTTTCCCGTAGCGCACAGCGAGTTGGTCAGGCTGCGACAGCTCGTGCACAAATACAGGACCAAGAGGAAGTGGTCCTTCACGGTCATGGAGGAACAGACCGGCGTCCCGGCAGATGACTGGATCCGCTGGTACACGCATAGCGAACTGCCGCGCCGGGAGGCACTGGTGGCGTTCTCCAGCGCGGCCCGTCTGGTACTCGATGAGCATGTCCTCCTGCTCGGGCTCTGGGACGCGGCGAGCGAGGCGTTGGAGGCGCACAACCGCTTCGAGGCCCTGCCGGACCGGATCAGCTTCGACGAGGCCTGGTCGAGGCGTGACGCGGGCACATCAAAACTGTGGGTGCTCGCGGGAGTCGGAGGGGAAGAGCAACGCGCGTACGGTGCCGACCTGGCAACCGGTACCGCTCCCGCGTTCACCGTTGTCGGACCGCCGCGATCGGGACGATCCACGGCCCTGGCGGCCATCGCGCGCTCCCTGCTCGCTGCCGGTACCCGCGTCGTCCTGGCGGCACCGGCGCCGTCGCCCCTTCGTAAACTGGCTGACCAGAATGGCGTGGTGACCTGCCTGACCGGAGACGACATCGGGCACGACGAACTCGTCGAAGCCCTGTCGTCAGCTTCACCAGAGGAGCCGATCGCCGTCGTCATCGATGACGTGGAGGTCCTGGACAAGTGCGAGGCCCAAAAGCGGCTGAAGAGCATCGTAGAGCGCGGCTTCGACGAGGGCTTGGCGCTGGTCGTAGGACTCAGAGAAGACAAGTTCCGGCTGCTCAGCAGCTGGGCCGGTGCGGTGCGCAAGGCCCATCGGGGACTTCTCCTGTCTCCCCAAGACGAACTACGTGCAGGGGACGAGGCTATCGGCGTCCAGACCCGTGGCACCGCCTCAGGTCGGCCCATCACACCCGGCCGAGGCTGGCTGCATCTCGGCGACGGCAAGCTTGTCCCCGTAACAGTCCCGGAGTGATACCTCTCTCGTTTTCTTGCCCAACCCAACGGCTTCAAGAGGGCAGTCGAGATGGTCGACCTCACGGTGCTTCGCGCCGCCACCTGAGGGGCGTGGTGGCCCGGCGGACGACTTCCAGGTGGAGTTCTCCGGGCGCGGGCTGAGGCACACAGCCCCGTCGCGTGAGCTGTGGACCAGGGAGGTCAGGCCCCTGGTCCCGGAGCGGCGGAAAATCTACAGTTCATCACCGCACGTCCGCCTGCCGCGGAGTCGTCAAGCGAGCACTCGTGGCCTCGCTGGTTGTAACCCCGCGTGCTGCGCTCGGCCTCGGGCAGGACGTCCATATCGGCGCGCACCTCGTAGGGCAGGAGTCGCTGGCCAACGAACGCCTGGTGGGCCGTGAGGGACGGCGCCATCCGGCACGCGTGGGACGTGACGTTGCGACGCCAAGCGCTCAACGCCCGGCGGCGCCCCAACCAGTACGGCATCTCCTTCGACAAGGGACCGTCGCGGGAGCAAAGGCAAGGTGGACGCCTGGGTCGCCGCGCTGCTCGCGGACATGGCCCGGCAAGAGGTGGTCATGAGCGGCAAGCTCCCCGCCCCCGAGACCGGGCGTTTCACACAAATGCCCTCGTTGGCTTTACAGAACTCCCAGCTCGGGTTGGTCCGGGCTGGGAGTTCTTTTGGTGTTCGGGATCTTGCGCGGTGTGGCGGCGTTGACGTGGCTGGGAGTGTGGTTGTGTCCGGCCTATCCCACTGGTGCTGATCAGAGGGTCGGGTTGCCCGGGGGTGCGGATGGCGAGCGTGCGATGTGTGAAGGCGTGGCGGGGCCGCATCGTGGTGCGGGTGTGGGTGACGCGGGTTGGGTCGTGTGTCAGCCGGGCGGTGGGCCGTTGATGAGGTCGGTGAGGGTGGTGGTGCGGCGGCGGGCGCGTGTGCGGGGCCTGGGGAGGGTGCGGTCGGTCTCTTGCGGTTCGCCGGTGAGAGCGGCCCAGGGGTCGGGGAGGTCGCGTTTGGCGTGCCAGGCGCGGAGCAGGGTGTGGTTGAGGCCGGCGAGGGCGAAGGCGAGGAGGACGCTGTTCTTGGTAGTGCCCAGGACGCGGGTGAAGCCGCGGTCGATGTGGAGGCGGTGGGTCTTGATCTCGGCGTTGCCGGATTCGACGGCGGCACGGCGTCCGTAATCGGCGGCCCAGGTGGTGGTGCCCCAGATGTGGCGTTGGCGGGTCCAGGCCATCTGCTCGGGGCTGAGGGTGATGGTTTTCCCGCAGGCGCAGTTGTCGGGGCGGCAGTTGCTGGTGGGGCGGGTGTGGGGCAGGCGCATGGAGCGGGGGTGGTTGGGACAGCGCAGGCGTCCGGCGACAGCGGGGCCTTTGAAGCGCTGGTAGCCGTCGGTGTCGGGGCGGCTGTGAGGTGTGAAGGCGTAGGCGGCGCGACGGTCGTAGCGGGCGCGGAGCGCGTTCTTCTCGGCGGTGCGCATGCCGAGGGGGAAGCCGGGCAGGTCCCGCAACTGGCGTGGCAGAGCGCTGGTGAAGAGGGTGCCGTCGATGGCGAGGGTTCCGGTGAGGGGGCCGGGGTGGGGGCCGCGTTGGGCCGGGTGGAGGTCGATGACCGCTTCCAGACCGCGGGCGCGTGCGGGCAGGGCCCAGCGGGTGGGGGTGCAGTAGGAGTAGCCGCGGTCGGCGATGACCTCGCGGGTGCCGGTGTGGCGGGCCATGTGCTGGTCGATCAGAGCGATGCCGGCATCGCCTTTGTGGGATCCGGCCGGGGCCAGGTGCATGGCGGTGATCACGAACGGGACCTCGGCGGCGCCGAGGGCGCGGGCGTTGACGGCGAGGTGGAGGTCGTGGCCGCAGAAGACGTTGCCGGGTGAGGCGTTGGTGCCGGAGCGGTAACCCTCGCGTGCGTCGGGATCGATCGTGTGCTGAAGGCGGCCATCGTGCCCAGTGGCCGGCCAGCCGGGTTCGTTCGGCGGGCGCTTGCGGCGGGGCGGGGCGGTGTCCTTGACCGGCGGATGGTCGGGGTCGACATCCGGTTCAGGGGTCCAGGCCCGGCGGCGCGCCCAGGTCTCGTAGTCGGTGGAGTCGATTGCCAGCACCCCGGTGAGAGGAAAGGCCTCGGGGAGAGAGGCGTCCAGGAGACGGCCGCTGAAAGCGCTGACGGTGATCAGCTCGTGGGGACAGTCCTGGTGCGGGCATGGCGCGTTCTTGCCGTCCGCCGCCGGGGCACCTCCGGGAACGGCCGGTGAGTGGGGGTGATTGTGGGGGATGGCGAGAGTGCCGGTTTCGAGGGCGCCGATGAGGAGGGTGTAGGCGTGCCAGAGCATCCGGTAGCTCGCCTGGCCGGTGAGGCCGAGGTCGCGGCGGGCGGTGTGGGGCAGGTCGGCGAGGGTATCGAGGACCTTGGTGAGGTGCATCTCCTCCAGGCGCAGGGCGTGGACGGCCAGTCCGGTGAGCAGGGCGCGGGCGGTGAACTCCCTGGGTGCGCCGGTGTGGTGGTGGAGCGTGGCTTCGACGGCGGGCAGGAGGCCGCTGCGGTCGACCAATAGGGTGGCGCGGCGCAGGGCCTGCGGGATGGTGAAGCGCCGGGCGAGGCCGGTCAGGTGCAGCGGCACGATCGCGCGGGCCGGGCCGTTCACGTGCCCGCCGACGGCGGTTGGGACAGGGCCTGGGCGATGGCGTGGTGAGCCTGGTCTTCGGGGAGGCGGGGCAGGTGGGGGACGAGGTCGATGAGGCTGCCGGTGCTTGCCAGTCCCGCGGCGGCCAGGAGTTCCGGCAGCGGCACCCGGGCTTGGAGGAGGGTCAGCAGCCAGGTGGTGCGGAGCGAGGATGCGGACAACTGCGGCAGCCGGGAGGGAACTTCGATTCGGGAGAGGAGGTGGTTGAGGCGGTTCTTGTCGGTGTCGTGGGTCGGGCCGATCAGTGGCTCGGCGGGGTGGCGGGCGGCGAGGGTGCGCAGCAGGGGTGCGTAGGCGGCGAGCACGGGGATGACGCGTGGCCGGGTGCCGGTGACGGTCAGCATGGTGGTGCCGCGTTCGGTGGTGGTGAGGGAGTGGCCGGTGATGGTGAGGTGTTCGCCGGGCATGAGTCCGGCGCCGAGCCCGGCGGCGAGGAGCCCGAATGCCGCCCTGGTGCGCACCCGTGTGGTTTGCTGTCCGGCGGCTTCCAGGTATCCGGCGACCTGGTGGGGGGTGTAGGGGGTGGCCAGCCGGTTGCGTGACAGGCCGGTTTTGAGGGGTGGCCAGGGTGCGCGGCGGGTGATCGTGCGGCCGATGGTGGACAGCTGGGAGCGGTGCGTGCGCCGGGATGAGGGCTGCAGGTCCCGCATGCCGGTCACGACATAGCGTTCGACCGTGTCGGGGGTGAACAGCGTTTCGCGGTCCAGGGGGAGGAACTCCTCCAGGCACCAGGCGCAGAACCGGGTGACGGTGGACATACGGTCCACGGCGGACCAGGGCGAGACGGGTCCGGAGTCGGTCACACAGGCGCGCACGAAGTGCGAGATCACCGTCCACGTGGCGGCCGGTACCTTCTTCGGCGCGTACAGGGCGATTGCGGTCGGCACGTCGGTCACCACCGTTCCGCCCATGACCAGCACACGCGGCATCGCGGGCTCCCTCTCCACCAGAGTGGTCTTACAAGACCACTCTGGCAGGCCAAGCCCAGATTCGTACGCACATTCGAGAAGCAGGTTCGGTGGGGTTTCCCGGCTACCGTGGGTGCGTGCCGCGCAGCCAAGGAGATGCCGCCCCCGCCAGCTACCTCGCCGACGGCACCTGGCCGGACGGCCGGCTGCGCGAGGACGCCCCGGTCAGTGCCGTCTACGCCCAGGCGTTCAGCCGCCGTCTGCGGGCGGTGCTCGAGGAGATGGGCCTGAACCCGTTCGCGGTGGAGCGGATCACCGGGGTCAGCCGCCGTACCGTCGAGCGCACCCTGAAGGGGCAGGTGCTGCCCGATTTCGGCGCGGTGGCAAGGCTGGAAACCGAACTCGGCGTTGACCTGTGGCCGCGCCGCGAGCACGGCAGAAGTTCCGGGGAATGACAGCAACCGTCTTCAACCGCCCCACACTCCAGACTGGAGCACACGATCGGGTGACGGATCACGGCATACGGAAATTGCGTGCCGGGCGGGCTGTTACTCTCCCAGACAGCGCGACGCGATCCGAAATTGGTTCTGGTGAGTAGTCGTGTCCTGCGGCACCTCCGGGGGGTCATCCCGGAGGTGCCTGCTTTTTGGGGCCTATCCGCTCATGGCCTTCTCCTCCTGGGGCGGGGATGAGGGTTCGGGGGCGAGCCGGTACGACGCGGGACCCCCGGTGGATTCCTTGCGTTTGATGATTTCGCCGTCGTGGACCATCTCACTGAAGACGCCACGGAGGCGGCGGTGGTGTCCCTCCCCGATCGCCGTGCTCAACTCCTGCGCCGGCCACCACCGGGACGGGTCGGCCCGCAGGAGGGTAAGGATCTGGACCCGCCGGGTCGGACCCCCTCCCCGGCCCTGCCTCCGCTTGCGCTGAGCGGGCGGAGTGTCCTCCTGAACAGGACCGAGGGCGTCCTCGGCGCAGGAGGCCAGATCCTCCGCCCGCCCCGCCCCGGCGGGCGCCTCTTCCGCTGGCGCGTCGTCGGCCTGGTCGGCGGCGCGGGGGCCGGGGACGGTCACTTTCTCCCACAGCGCATTGCTGGTGACGATGCCTTCCAGCGTGGTGATGATGTGATCGAGCGCTCGCACGGTAGCGTGCGCCTCGGTTCTCTTCTCCTTTATAAGAACGAGAAGTTCATCGGGAGAATGCTGCCGCAGGGCATCGGCCCACGAAGTCAGGGAAGCCACAATCGCAGACCTTAAAGGGCCGCGTGCGAGGTTATCCAACGCGCACGGGAATGATCACCCGCCTGGCCCAACAAGGCCGGTCTTCATTCCTGTCCCGTTAAGGGCAAGGCACACGCCCGCAGAACCGATGGAGTGCCGCCATGCACCGACAGTTTTCCGCCGACGGCCGGTGATCCGAAGCGGACGATGAAGCCGCCCAAGGGGGGCGCGAGCGAGGAGAGGAGGGTGCTGGCATCTTCGCACTGATCGCGTGCGGTGTGGCAGCTGGACCAACATGTGGCGGCTGATTGACATCTGGACTTGGTGGTTGACACCACCCTGAGAAACGCCGAAGCCGTACCGGGATTTCTGCCGTGCCCGTTCCCGCGGCCCGCACAGCGCTAGCGTTGGGCCCGTGATCGTATGGCTCAACGGCACCCACGGCGCAGGCAAAACGACGACCAGTGCACTCGTGCAGCAGCTGATCCCGGATTCACGGGTCTTCGACGCCGAGAAGGTCGGCGAGACACTCATGGACATCACACCGGGCCTGCCCAGGACGGACAACTTCCAGCACTGGCCGCCGTGGCGGCCACTCGTTGTCGAGACTGCCCGCCGCGTACTCGACTACACCGGCGGCACCCTGGTGATGCCCATGACTGTCCTGGTCGAACAGTACTGGCGCGAGATCAGCTCGGGACTTGCCCAGCATGCCATCCCAGTGCGGCATTTCGTCCTCCACGCCGACCAGGAGACCCTCCGTGCACGCATCGCGGGCGACACTGTTCTTGGCCCCAACTCTCCGTTCCGTCTCCAATACCTTGAGCCGTATGCCGAGGCGGCCCGCGCGTGGCTACACGACGAGGCCGAGGTTGTCGACACCACGCACCTCACACCCGCCCAGGCCGCCCTGCAGATCGCAGAGGCCCTCAAGAGCTGAGGTCCGGCCCCTCCAGGTGAAAACAGGCGCAGGTGGCAACAGAGAACGGCCTTCCGGTGTCGAGTAGCGCGAACAGACTCAAACAGGGGCCTCAGCTCAGCCCGCACCGTGGCGTCTTCTACCCCGAGAAGTCGCAGCGGACGATCTCGTTCCGCACATCGCGGTCCGCACGTCGCCGCGGCCCGTGGTCCAGGACCGCCTCGTCCCCGGCATCCCGCCTCGCTGTCAAGGTCCGCGCCGCGCGGCGCTTGGCTCAGTGTCTGTCGTGCGGGCGTGCGGCCCGAGGTGGACGCCATGCGGTGTGGATGCCCCGGGCCTCGCCGGGCCAGCTGTGCGGCATCCGGTCCAGGCTGGCGCGGCGGAAGGCCAGGCGGGGGTCGGTGACGTTGACCACGCCGCCATGCCGGCCGAGGTGCGTGAACAGGCGGCTCACTTCGTCGCCGTGGGCCGTCCTGTGTTCCTGCCCCGGGTCGGCGGTGAAGAGGTGGTTGTGGTTGCGCAGGTCTTCCAGGAGCCCGGCGCGCCAACGGAAGTGGTGAACGGCGCAGAGCCGGTCCGGATCGGGCTGGTAGCCCATGGCGTGGTGGCTGTGCGGGGAGAGGGGGATGTCGTGGCGGGCGAGGACGATTTTGCGCGGGTCGCCGTGCAGGAGCCGGTGAGTGAGGTGCCCGCCGAGCGGATAAGCGAGATCCAGTCCGCCGCTGGGGCTCCAGCCGGTGAACCGCCCGCTGGCCGAGAGCCGATCGAGCAGCAGCCCGCCCACCACCGCGCGGCGGGACCGTTCGGCCTGGGCGATCACCTCGCCCAGGGGGGCGGGGTACTGCTGGAACTCCTCCACCCCGGCGAGCAGATGCCATCCGTCCCCGGCCTGATGGCGCAGCGCGTCCCGGATGCGGGTGGTGAGGTGTTCGTGCCAGGGGCCGCTGCTGGTTCCCGCCGGGAGGATGCCCATCTCCCGGCAGATGCCGTGCAACTCCCGTCGCAGCGGGGCGGGGGCATGGCTGGGGAAGTGGAAGGCGATGAGGAACCGTTCGATACCCAGCCACCGGTAGTGGCCGATCCATGCGGTGAGCAGGGGCGGTTCGACGGGGCCGATGACCGCGATCAGCGTGGGTGTCCTCAGCATCCTGCGCCCCCGGTGGCCAATAGAGCCGCGGCCCGGGTGAGGAAGGCGGCCTGCTCCTCCGCGGTCGGCATGTCCAGCTGCCGTGGGGCCTGCTGGCCGGGCAGTGGTAGGGGCCGGCGGGCCAGGTCCTCCAAGGCGGCGGCGAGCGCGCGCGGATCGCCCGCGGTGAACAGCCGCACCCACGGCTCGCTCCGCAGGCGGGCGGTGAGGTACGGGTCGTGACCGGACAGGATCAGGGGAACGCCGTAGCGGGCGGCGTCCATGACCAGACCGGGCACGACTGCTGTTCCTGGGTGCCGGGCGACGAGGGTGGCGTCCGCTGCGGCATAGACCAGGCGGAGCACGGGTTGGCTCAGCGGCCCGGGCTCGATATGCACAGCGAGGGAGGGGAGGGCCTGCCAGCGGGCGAGAATCTGCTCGTCCAGCGGGTGGCCGGTGACGATCACATGCAGGGGCTCGGTCACCAGCGCCAGCGCCTGGTCGATGACGGTGATGTCCTGGTGCGGCCACCAGCCCCCGACCAGGCATACCGCCGCGGCGGCGGGCGGGAGGGAGAAGGCGAGCCGCCCGCCCTCACGCTCGCCCTCGGTCAGACGACGGCCGTCGTCGACCATGGCCACCCGCACCTGGACCGCTATCCCCGGGAAGCGGGATGCGGTCTGCTCGCGTACCGCCTCCGTCGGGCACAAGGCGACCACCCGCGGCTTGGCATGGCGGGCCAGCCGCTCCAGCACACGCACCAACCGACCGTCCTCGGCGCCCGCCTGGTGGACGAACCGCAGATGCGGCATCCCACCCAGCATGGCGGCGGCGCCGTGCAGAGCCTCGTTGGCGCTGAGGATGACCACCGTCTGCGCGTCCGGCGCCAGCCGACGGGCGGTCCGCAGGGCAGCGGCCTCCACCAGGCACCGGGCCAGCACCGTGAGCTGATACAGCGGCCAGCGGGGGTGGCGGACGATCCGCTGCCCAGCCCAGGAGAGCCGGGCCAGGACACCGGCAGCCCGCAGCAACAGACACCCACCGGGCCCGGCCGCCCCGGTGACAAGCCGGGCGCGCGCCTCGCGCAGACCGCTGGCCGCCCCGCGGGCGATACCGTTCGGCGCGATGACCAGGGCACCGGGCCGGGCCCGGGCCAAGGCCACCAGGGTGCGCAGGTGATGCCCGTCCAGCCGGTAGGCATACGGCTCGATCAACACGAAAGGACCAGGGGCGGTGCTCATACCGGCACCTCCCCGGCGCCCGAGCCATGATCTGTGCCGTGGGTTCCGGTGAACCGGCGGCGCAGCCAGTCCAGATCGTCCAGCCGCTCCAGCAGCTCCGGGGCCTGGGCGGCCTGGCGCGCGAAAGCGACACCGTCCCGGGCACCGGAGACGGCGTACGGGGCATACTCGCCGCCCCGCACCGCCCTCCACGCCTCGAGCCGCTCACCGACGGCGCCGGCGCTCAGGCCGAACGTGGTGCCGACTGCCAGCATCGCGCACTCGCGGAAACCGGCCTTCCACACATGGAAGGCGCTGCGGCCGAACCGCGTCACCCCCGCCACACCAGCGCAGAACTCTGCCCGGCCGGGCAGCGCCGCCAGAACATCGATCCCATTCCCCTGGCCCATCTCCCGCAGGGCGCTGCGGCGGACCAACTTCAATCCGCCATACCCACAGGCGAGCGAGATGATGGGGTTGACCGACCGCCACACCCGCACCGACACCCCCTCCCTGAGCGGCTCAACCGCGCCCGGATCGAACGCCGGATCGATGAAGAAGTCCCCGTCCGCGAGGAAGAACTGCTCCCGTTCCACCATCTCCGCACACAGCCGATAGGCCCGTCGCGTCCCCACCACACCGTGCAGACGCTTCACCGCGACGCCAAGCACCCGCTCCAAACGGGCGTGCGCGGTATCAGCGAGGACCTCGTCACCGGAGACAAGCACCGCGTCGAAGACCCTCACCGGACCCCCGCCTCCCCAGAGCCTGCCGCCGTGGCGGCCGCAGACAGGACTGCGGTGGACGCTAACTTGCGCCCGGAATCACCGACGTGGAACGCATCGTCGGCGGACAGCTGGCGCGTCAAGCAGTCCCCGGCCAGCAGGGCCGGTACCCCAGTGGCTCCCGTCGCCTCGGGCCCGGGACGGCCCGGGGTGGAGAGGTTGATCAGATACAGCACACGCATCGCCTTCCGCCTCCCATCTGGCCCGGCCCGGGTATCGGGCCGGTCAGGGAAGGAAACCGCCGCACTGCGCCCGCGGTGAGGGGCATCCCCGGACCGCGTAAGGGATGTGCACCGGGTGCAAGCGATGTGCAAAACCCCCTAGTCTGGACGCCCTTGGCGGCATGCGATTGCCGCAGCACCGGCGGAAGGCGGCGCGCCGTGGCCCTCTACGACACCCATCCGGTCTGGCACACCCCCGAGATGCGCCAGGCCATCCACGACGGCGACCCGGGCGCGATCGTGCGCCTGGCACGCCGGGCCGCCGAGCTCACCCAGGCCCAGCTCGGCGCGGCCACCGGCTACACCGCCGCCTCGATCTCCCGGATGGAACGCGGCAAACAGCCGATGCGCGACATGGAACTCCTGCGCCGCATCGCCGACCACCTCACCATCCCGCCCCACCTACTGGGCCTGGCCCCCCGACACACCCCGCCACCAGGGCCCGCCGACAGGCCCCGCGCGGCGCCCACCGGCATTAGGGTTGCCGGACCAGATCCGTTCGGCGAAGAGGGTGAGGACGTGCGACGCCGCAATCTCCTGGCCGGCCTCGCGGCCAGCGCCGCCACCGGCAGCGTCCTGGGCGCCGCCGCACCCGCTGCGGCCGCCCCAGCGGCCCCGGCCGCCCTGACCGGACTGGAAAACCTCCTCCTCCACCGCGGCGGCACCCCCATCACCGCACCCACCCGCCAGTCAGTCGCCGAAGCCCTCACCGCATCCCGCCGGGACTTCGGCACCTGCCGCTACGACACCCTCGCCCGCGCCCTCCCCCAGCGGATCGCCCTCGCCCAGGCCCTCGCACGGGAAGGCGCGCCGGAGGAATCAGCAACCGCGGTGGCCGAGCTCTACAGCACCGCGACCCGACTGTGCATCAAACTCGGCGAGGACGGCCTGGCCGCCGTCACCGCCGACCGCGCCCTGACAGCAGCCCTCTCCGGCGCCAGCCCCCTGACCGTGGCAGAAGCCCACCGCATGATCTCCAGCTCCTGGCGCCGCCAGGGCCACTACGCCCGCGCCACCGACGTCGCCGTCACCGCCGCCCAGCAACTGGCCGCCGACCGCACCACACCCGAAGCCGACCGCCTCTCCGTCCAGGGCAACCTCTACGCCACCGCCGCCTACACCGCGGCCAAACAAGGCGACCGTGCGACCGCCCACACCCTGATCGCCGAAGCCGAGGCCACCGCCACCCGCTTGGGCCGCGACCAATCCCCCAAGGGCACCGCGTTCTTCGGCCCCAGCCAGGTCATCCTCCACCAGATCTCCATCAGCCACCTCCTCGGCGACGCAGGCCAGGCCATCGACCACGCCCGGCACATCGACACCCAGACCCTGCCCACCCCCGAACGCCGCGCCCGCTACTGGATCGACGTCGCCCGCTCCTTCGACCAGTGGGGCAAACCCGACCGCTGCTACCACGCACTCCTGGCCGCCGAGCAAGCAGCACCCCAGGAAGTCCGCCGCAGCACCGTACGCACCATGGCCACCGACCTGCTGCGCCACGACCGGACCCTCACCGGGGTACGCGGCTTCGCCCACCGCGTCGGCGCACTCACCTGACCACTCTCGGGACAGCCGCCCGGCGTCCAAAGACGGCTACCGCGAATCGGGCGAGCCCTGGGCCGACCCCGCTGCGTAATTGCGCCCGTCGAGACACGCTCGCCCCCATCGTGGCAGCCGGTGACGGGGCACTGGACTTCTGGAAGGCGCTGACCGAGGTGTTCCCGGCCGTCTGGACCAGGTCACCCGCGTCGAACGCCACCCCTGCCGGACGGCCCCGCCGCGCGCAAGAGCGTCCCGCAGGCCCAGCACGCCCATCTGCTGTGGTCCGGCGAAGCCTGGGTCGTCGAAACCATGCTCCCCGGCACCATCCACCGCTGGACCACCGCCAGCGCCCGGCCCGGTGGCGATGCGCTGCCGGAACTCCTCGGTGAGGAAGATCCGCTCAATGCCGTGCCCGGCCCGGTGGGCAAACTCCACGGCCCGCAGCTCCGCTTGGAGCTGCCCGTCGGCGGTGCCCTCGACGAAGGCGAGGGCAGACCACGACGGGGATGCGGTCGTCACGTGGGCGAGCAGCTTGCCCCCGGGTGCAAGCTGCTCGACGAGGGCGGCCGGCACGCGCTCCACCGTGTAGGAAACGAAGTTCCGTTCGAACGCCCGGTCCAGGCAGCCCTGTTCGCCCGATCCCCGCACCACCTGCGGCCGGAAGCCGAGGTCGGCGAGCCGTACCGCGGCCGCCTCGGTGAGGTGCCGGTCCCAGTCGACGGTGACCACCTGCTGATCGCCGCAGACCTGGCAGGCCACCGCGACGGTCACTCCCGCGCCCGTGCCGACGTCCAGCACACGCTGATCGGGGCGCAGATCCAGCTCCTCCAGCAGCGCAGCAGTCAGGCCCATCACAGTGGACATCGATGTGATCGACGCACCCGACCGCGTTCCGCGCGTCCGGCCGAGGAGCGGCTCCCCGTCGTGCTGGACGAGCGCACTGTCCCCGCCGTACAGCAGCCCGAGCAGCTCTGGGCGGTCCTGCGGGCGCCGCCCAGTCCAGCAGGTCCCACCGCGGCGGCCTCTCGCCCAGGGCGCTGCGCCGCACGTACGCCTGCGGCATCAGCACCTCGCGGGGCAGCACCAGCAGAGCGTCGCGGACCAGGCCCGATCCCAGCACTCCCTTCTTCTCCAGCTGGGCGACCATCGGCCTGGGCGGCGATGGCGTGGTGATTTTTCACGGTGGCATTGGGAATCACGCGGGGCCTCCGTCCAGGGAGGGGTTCGGGCGGGAGTCCCCGGTACCTGCCGATCCGAGGCTGGGTTGGTACCGCTCTGCCGGCCCGGCAGGGGAGGGAAGCGGGTCGGGCATCTGCCGCAGCCCGCTGAGCGGGGAACAGGCCAGCACCGTGAAAGGCACGACGAGCAGGAAGGTGCCGCCGATCAGGGTGGGCCGCACCCCGGCCCATATGCCGAGTCCTCCGGCGAGAAGCACGGCCACCGGCCGGGCGCCGGAGGTCAGCCAGGTACTCACGGACTGCATCCGTGCCTGCATGCGCTCCACAGTGATGATCTGGCGAATCGAGCGCTGGGTGGTGCCCGCGGCCCCGGCGCAGGCCAGTTGGAGGAACAGCGCGGCGCCGATCGGGATCTCCCAACCGAGGCCGGGGGAGGTGAGCAGCGGCGGGATCTGGGTCAGTGGCGTGATCGCGAGGGCGCCGAGCATCATCGGGCCGGGCCCGAACCGGCGTGCGAAGGCTGGGGCGGCCAGGGCCCCGGTGGCCGCGCCCAGGGCGCCGAGACCGAGGACCACGCCGAAGACCGTCGCGCTCATTTCCAGGCCACGTAACAGGTTTGTTGCCGCAGAGGCCGTGTCCCTCGCAGGTCGTGTCGCTTTCGTCGATGGCTTGCGATGTAGTTCGTGCCGCGTTGCAGCAGCGCATCGTGTTGCTATCCTTGTCCGGCGCTGAGAGGAAGGCCACAATACCGGGTATGTGGGTGGCCGGAACCGGCCGCGGGAGCAATCCCGTCCCGGGCCAGCGACTCAGCTGCGGAGCTCACACGGAAGAGGCTCACAGCCAGCCTCACATCCCGCTCGAAGCGCAATTGCACGTCCAGGTCGCCCGTGTGGCGACCGAGCCCCTTCACGTCCCGGCACAACACCGGGCGTTCTTCGGCCGGACGACCAGGTGCCACGGTACCGGGTCGCCCGGCCCGTCAATCAATTCGTCGGCCGTCGCGGCCTCACGGACATGAAGGCGAGGAGACTCCCGCGGTCAGCCCCTCAACGCGCAAGCGTGCACGCCACGTCGAGACAAACGCCCACAATCCAGACGGAAGCCGTGCAGCTCAGGATCCCAGTCGGCCTTGACGAACTTCACGGTCGCCACCGGATCAGGGCAGGCATAGCAGCGTGGTCGGTGCCTTCCATCGTCACAATGACTTCCCGACCCGTCGCCGTTCCCAGCCAGGTCACGAAGGCGCGAACAGGTGCGAAGGTCGCCTTGTCGACCACGTCGGAAGGATCGAAGGTGAACTCGATCTCTTCGATGTCGAAAAAGTAGCAGGTAAACCACACACCGTCGACGTCGATGGCCAGGCTCGCTGATTCCTCCGGATCCTGCTCTAGTCGGGACCATACGGCAGAGGGGTCCAAGACGCCGCTCTCCGTCGCGCCGGAGAGCGTCCAGGTTAGGACGTGGTTCCCTGGGACGGCGTGCAGCCCGTCGAACATACGCCGCCAGTCGTCGATCGTGGTGTCGAGGATGCAGATATCCCGCAGTGCTCCGTCTGCGACGAAGTCCTCTTCCCGGTAGGCCGGTTCGGCCTCGTGTTGCCCCGCCATCACAGGAATCCTTCGAAAGTGAGCTGGTTGCCACGCCAACTCCATCGGGCGCCCCAGCCTCCGGGAACTCGGAAGTCCCGGGTGATACCGCCGTATTGAGCTGACGCCGAGGTGTTGACCTTCTCGACCACGTTCGGGTCAGTGAGTATTTCCTGGATCATCTCATCGGCAATCTCGGTCCGCTCACTATTGGTGAGCTTGCCGAAATTATAAAGATCAACATGGGCTTGACCCCGTTTAGCCAGATTGCCTGGACTTGGGTCACCGTGTTTCTGCAGTGCCCTACCAGCTGGCGACAGCTGGCCCTTCTTGATAGTGGTGGCCGCCTGGTACAAGTCGTCGGGGCCATAGTTGCAGGGGGAGAGACCGAGCGGGTCGATCCAGGTGAGCGGAGTGCGCACATAGCCGTGGTGATTGTCCGCTGGATCCAGGCCGAGCGGGTCCGCACTGATGTACCGGGCTGCCTCTGGGTCGTAGTAGCGGTGCAGGTTGTAGTGAAGTCCGGATTCCGGGTCGAAGTACTGGCCTGGGAATCGCAGGGGGGTGTATGTGGAACTGTTCGCTGCCGAGGTTGTGGCTCCCCACAGCGTCGACCTCATTCGCCAGGCGGCTTCGCCTTCCTCGTCGACGAGTTCGGTGGGAGTACCGACCAGGTCAGTCACAATGACAAAGAAGCGTCGGTCGATATCCTCCTGGCAGGCGTCGGCGGATATCCGCTCTGTCTGGGCGATCGGGTGCAGGCCAGCGTGGTCCCAGGTCATGGTGACTGATTTGGAGAGTTCGGCCGTGGTGGTGGCTTGCTCTGCAAGGGTGACGCCGTCCCATGTGAAGTCGGTTTGTTCGAGGACGGTTTCGTCGTCGGCGAGGCGTCTTTTTGCGATGCGGCGGCCGAAGGGGTCGTAGAGGTAGCGCCAGACTGTGCCGTCGGGGGTAGTTACTGCTGTGAGTCGGTCTTCGGCGTCCCACTCGTAGCGCCAGGTGTCGGGTTTCCGTGACTGTCGGCTCTTTTGGCGAAGGACGATGCGGTCCTGGGCGTCGTATTCGTAGCGGATGGAGCCGGCATGAGTGATGCGGGTGCCGGTGTACGTGCGGATGCCGAGGGCTTCCGATCCGGGGTGCGTCGACGGCCACTGGGCGCTGGTCTGGTTGCCAGCTTCATCGTAAGCGTAGTGCTCGGTCCAGTCCTGGGCGTGAACGGCGATCACTCTGCCTGTGGTGTCCAAGTCGAAGCTACGTGGGCCGTTGAGGTGGTCGTCGATGGCGGTGAGGTAGCCGTCGGCGCGGTAGGCGTACGCGCGGTGCTGGAGGGTGCGGGCGTCGGGGCCGGTGAGGGTCTGTGCGGTGAGTCGGCCGGTGGGATTCCATGCGTGCTTCAGGGTGAGTGTCTCCCCGAGGCGGCGTGTGATCTCTCGGCCGGTGGGGTCGTGCTCGAAGGTGAAAGTGCGTTCTGCGGTGGTGAGCGCCGTTGGGCGGCCTGTTGCGTCGTAGGTCCAGGTGCTGGTGGCGCCGCTGGGCATGGTGCGGCTTGTGCGGTTGCCCACGGAGTCGTATGTGAAGCTGATGGACCGCCCATTGCATGTCTCGGATTCGACGCGCCCCAGTCGGTCTCGCCTGTAGGTGATGGTCGCGTCAGGACCAGTGGCTTGCAGAAGGCGGCCTGCGGGGTTGTAGGCGTAGGTCGTTAAGGCTCCATCGGCGTTTTTGGTGAGTACCTGGCCGAGCGTGTCATACGCGTACGAGATGGTCTGACCGAGCGCGTTGGTGCGGGCGGTGAGTTGGCCCGCTGCGTCATAGGAGTAGGTCAGCGTCCGGCCATCGAAGTCGGTTTCCGAGGTGAGACGGCCTGCTGGGTCGTACTCGTACGCCCAGGTCAGCCCTTGCGGGTTGGTGACCTTGCGCAGTTGCAACTCGGTGTCGTGCTCGAACTCGTATCGCACGCCGTTGGGGCCGGTGCGGGCGGTGAGCCGGTCGAAGTGGGTGTACTCGAAGTGGGCCGTGCCGCCGATTGCGTCGGTGTGGCTGGTGCAGTTGCCTTCGCCGTCGTAGGTCCAGAATTCTTCGGTCCCGTTCGGATCAATCCGGCGCTCCAGCTTGCCTTCGACTGTCCACGACAGACGTGTTGTGGCTCCCAGGGGGTCGGTGATCGTGACGATTCGGCCGAAGGCGTCACGCTCGTATCGGGTAACCGCTCCCAGCGGGTCGGTGACCGCGAGGGGCAGGCCGGCGGTGTCGCACTCGATGTGGGTCGTGTTGCCCAGGGCGTCCGTGGCGGATGCGAGGTTGCCGCGGTTGTCGTAGGTGTAGCGGGTGGTCGCCCCCGCTGCATCGGTGACTGACGTGAGGTTGCCGCTCTCGTCGAGCTCCCGGTGGACCTGCGTTCCGTCTGGTTCGGTCACCGTTATGGGCAGGCCCTGGTGGTTGTAGGCGATGCTGACCGCGCGGCCGTCGGGGCGCAAGATCTGACGCAGGCGGCCTGCCTGATCATAGGTGTAGGCGACGGTGCGGCCGAGGGGGTCCGTGATGGTGAGGGGCCGGTGGACGGGATCGTAGGTGGTGTGGGTGGTGGCGCCGTCCGTGCGGATCTCGGTGACGACCTGCAGCTTGTCGTTGATCAGGTAGCGACTGGTGTGTCCGAGCGAGTTGGTCGCTGTCGTGACCTTGAGGCCCGTCGTCGGGTCTGTGTCGTCGTAGGTGTAGGTGTTGCGCGTGTGTCCGGCTTCGCCGGTCTGAAACGTACAGCGGTCTTGGTCGTCGTACACATACCGGTACGACGAGCCGTTGGTGTCCGTCCAGGCGGTGATCCGACCCCGTGGGTCGTTGGTGAAGCGGGTCGGGATGCCGCAGGAGTTCGACACCGCTGCCAGGTGGCCGTGTTCGTCGTAGCCGAAGCGGAGCAGTTCCTGGTCGCTGCCGTCCGCGGCCGCACTGGCGAGGTGGAGGGCGGTGATGCGCTCACCCTCGGTGGTGATCTTCAGGTGATAGCCGCCCGAGTGCCGGATCGCCGTGGGCGCGCCGTCGCTGTCGTAGTCGAAGGTGAGCCATTGGCTGCCGGAGCGGTCGGTGATGTGCGCCAGGAGCGCGATGCCGTGGCCGCCGCCTGGGTTCGCGAAGTCCCATCTGCGGCCGGTCTCGGGATCGGTGATGGTGTAGTCGCCGTGGTCGTCGATGGTCAGCGGGTGGGGGTCGCCCTCGATGGGGAGGGCGGGGGTCCCTAGAGCGGGGTGGGGGTAGGACAGCAGGGAGCCGTCTTCGCGGATGAAGATGACGCCTTCGGGGTCGATCTCCAGTCGCTGATCTGCGGTCGAGGCCCAGGAGGGGCCGAACCAGCGTCCTGCCCGGTAGGAGGACTCGAAGTGGCGGGAAAAGGCCAGGGGGAGCCGGGCGGGCAGGGTGATGTCCGTCTGCGGGAGGGCCATGCGACCTGTGGCGAGGTCTACGGGGTCGCCACAGAACAGTTTGCACTTGACGCTCCTGCCGAGGTCGCGGAAGGCGTACCTGATGCCACGTCGAGCAGCCCCACCGGCCGGGCCGGTACCGGAGAGTGCTCCGCGAGCAGCTTGCAATGCCCGGGTCCGGGCTACTTCCACGCGTACCGGCCTTGCGGACGGCTGTTCGGCAGCTGAACCGGGGGTGGGTATCGCAGCGCGTATGACCTCCGCGCACTGGACCTCGGCTTCGGCTGCGACCTGGGCCGCTTCGCGGGCCATCAGTGCCGCAGCCTGCCGCTCCTGCTCGGCTTGCCCCGCATAGCTGCCGATCTGGACAGCCATCTGGCGGATCTCGGGCGGTTGGTACTGGCTGAGGTAGCCTGCGGTCGCCCCGTTCAGGCCACGCCAGAGGCCGCTTCCCGTAGAGCTGACCGGCACCACCGAGTAGAACTGCCGTAACGCGGCCGTGTACTGGGCGTCAGCCTCAATGCCCCGGCTCAGTGCGATCCGGGACTGAGTTTTGGCCTCTTCCAGGGTTTCCGCGTATGCGGTGAGCGCCTTACCGCATGCCTCATGGGCAGGCCCCAAGGGAGCGGCAGGCTGGGGCAGTTCGGCCAGGACCGTCTGGAACCGTGCCGCATAGTCGCCCTCCATGCGCAGGTTGGCGTGGTTGGCGGCGACCTGGCGAAGGCGATTGGCGTGCTGCTCGGCGTACTCGGCCTCGCGCAGCAGCCGTGCCGCCAGGGCCCGGATCTGCACAGGATCGCCGGGGACCGGGTCTTGCACCAGGTCCAGAACGCTCCAGTTCAGGTCCGACATGTCCCAAGACCCCGTGTGGTCAGCTGCCCGCGCCGCCTGCCAGTCGCTGGTCGAGTTCCTGGTGCCCGCGTACGACGTCGCCGAGGAAGGTCGCCATGCCTTCCAGGCCCTGGATCATGTTCTGGGCGCCGGTCGTCCACTGCTGGTAGGAATCCTGGAACTTGGGCGAGGCCATTTGCGTGCGGAACTCACCTGCTACCAACTGGTCGACCATGGTCTTCAGGGACTGGAGCTTCTCGCTCATATCAGTCTGGCCGTTCATCAGCTGCGTCGCCGCGTGCTGTACGCCGTCGTAGCCGACGCTCACATCCGCCATCGGTTCTCCTCACATCTCCATGGCGCGGTCGGCGAACGCCTGGTCGAGGTCGACCGCGCCCTCCGAAAGGGCCGCGAACAGTCCGGCGACCGTACCGACCGATTCGATCAAGCGGATTCGGGTTTCCGTTACGGCATTGAAGAATTCGCCGAGGGTCTCGGCGATCGGCACGCTGGCCACCCCGCTCATCGCTCCGTCCAAGGGGTGCGGCACCGACAGCTGGATGTCGGAGCCCGTGCGGCTCAATTCTCGTGCGACTAAGTCCGCTTCCTGCGGATCGCAGACGAATCTCTCAGCCATCGGATCGTGATCTCCCCCGTGAGACCTGCACTGCGCGGCTTCGCTGACTAACCTAATGTCAGGCTAGCGTACGGGGCGTCGGCCGGTGAGTGATCCGACAGGAGCGCGATCGTGGCGGGGACGGATTCCCAGGCGGCACACCGGCTGGTGGCAGGGCGCTACCGGCTGGAAGGAGTGCTCGGCCGCGGAGGGATGGGGGTTGTATGGAGGGCGGTGGACGAGCTCATCGGCCGATCGGTGGCGGTCAAAGAGTTACGTGCCCCTGAAGGGCTGTCCACTCAGGAACGGGCAGTGGTCGCGGAGCGGGCGCTGCGCGAGGCCCGCAGCGCCGGTCGCATCAACCACCCCGGCGTGGTGGCCATCCACGACGTCGTTCCGGCGACGGCTGAGGACGATGCTGTCTATATCGTCATGGAACTGGTGAAGGGGGCTTCGCTCGCGGACGTCCTTCAGCGGCAGGGAGCGTTACCGGAGCAGCGGGTTGCCGTACTGGGGGCCCGGACGCTGGAGGCACTGGACGCCGCCCATGCCATCGGCCTGGTGCACCGGGACGTCAAACCCAGCAACATCCTCACCCTGCCGGGAGACGAGGTGAAACTGGTCGACTTCGGCATCGCCCACGCAGCCGACGACACTCGCCTCACCCGTCATGGCGTCGCCGGTTCGACCGGATACATGGCACCCGAACTCTTCGAAGGTGACCCACCTTCGCCCGCGAGCGACCTGTGGTCGCTGGGCGCGACGCTGTTCCACGCCCTCAAGGGCAGCGGCCCGTTCGATCGCCCTTCGACCGCGGCAACCCTCCGGGCGATCCTCCAGGACGATCTGCCGCCGCTGGACAGCGGCTCTCAGCTGTCCGAGCTGATCGCCGGACTCCTCACGCGCGACACCGCCCACCGCATCACCAGCCGGCAAGCTGCCACGCTCCTTGAAGCCGCCGCTACCGCCACACCTGGCACAGCAGGCACCTCCTCAACCAAGAGCGCCACGACAACTCAGGACACTGACGGGCACGCCACGTGGGAGGAACAACCGACCACCGCGGGGGGCGTGAAGGAAGATTGGGAGCACGAAGCCACCAATGTCAGGTCAGCAGATTCACTGACGCAAGAGACAGGGGTTACGGGTTCGGCCGACCTCGATGGGGCGGCAAAACGGCCCCGACGGCGACTCGCCGCAGTGGCTCTGGCGCTCACCCTGGCTGTGGCCATCGTCTCCGTCTCAGTGCATGCGTACTACCAGAGCCATCGCGACGATCCCGAGCATTTGGGCGACGCGAAATCCTTCGGCAATGCACTGGCAATGAGCCCCGACGGAAAAATACTGGCCAGCGAGCGCGATCCCGACGATGGGGACGATGAAAGCTATACCGACCTTTGGGACGTCGGCACCCAGAAGGAAATCGCAGCCCTACCCGGCCCCGATGACCACGGCTCATGGGTGAGGGACCTCCAGTTCAGCCCGGACGGCACCACACTGGCCAGCGCCAACGAATCCAGGTACAGCGCTGTCACTCTGTGGGACGTTGCCACCCACAAGGGAGCCGATCTTGCATTCAGGGCCGCTGATTACAATGACAGTACCCCCCATATTACGTCGGTGGAATTCAGCCCTGACGGTTCAACCCTGGCCAGCGTAAACGAAGTTGAAGACGATTACGGTAAGCATTGGCACACGATTACGCTTTGGAATGTCAAGAGTCGTCGCAGTGTTGTAACAATCAAGGAGAATGCCAAGGACGTCACTGCGGTGACTTTCAGCGCGGACGGTAAGACGTTGAGCGGTGTGGACAAGGATGGCAATGTCCATCTATGGAGCGATCCAAGCGGGCGTTCCGTCACCCGGGCAACAAGCCAGTTTGTGCACCCGTGGGTGGTGAAATCCGCGAACGATGACTATGCGTTGCAACTGCGTGACCCCGGTTCAGGTGCGATCCTCAAGACACTCCATACCGATGTCGCTGGAGGGATTACGGGTATAGACGACTGGGCCGGACGTTCCTCTCTCGCCGTCGCCTGGGGCGGGCGTTCCTTTCTCGCCGTCGGTGGCGATCGCGGTGATATCGAGATCTGGCGTACCGACACAGGAAAACGGGTGCGGGAATTCGACCTGGACGACCCAGCTGAGGACATCGCACTGAGTTCTGATGGGCGCTTTCTCATCTGTGGCAGTATCCAGGGGTTGTTGCTGTGGAAGACCGGGCTTGGCACGTGATTCCTCACATCAGCAGGCCAGCACCACGTGTTCGCCGCCGTCTCACCGCAACGAGACGGGCGAGCAGACTCACCAATGGCCGGCTCACGGCACGGCTCAGCATCGTATGACCCACGACAGGACGCCAGCGCGTCCTTGCCCTGCAAACAGGCGGGGCAGACAGGACACCATACTCGGGGGCGGGGCATGATTCTCCGATTGACCGTTCAGGACACTGGCACGGCAGCACGCCAGGACGTCGAGATGATTGCCGGGCCGAACAGCAGCGTGGCGTCGCTGCTGGAATCGCTGCCGGTGCCTGTGGGCGGCAGGAGGTGTTTCGTCGGGACGGTCCAGCTGGATCCTCACGCGAGTCTGGCTGACAGCCCTCTGATGCCGGGGGTGGTGATCAGCGTGGGGGCGCCCGGGCCGGTGTACCGGTCGCCGTCGGGCGACGCGGTGGGTGTGCTGCGGGTGGTGGACGGACCGGATCGCGGCTTGACGGTGACGTTGGGTCCCGGGTCCCATACGGTGGCCAGGAACTCGGCGGCGCCGGTGTGTCTGCGGGATCTGGACATCTCGCGCCGGGAGCACGCCCGTCTGGAGATCTCCGCGGACGGTCAGGCGATGGTGGTGGACCTAGGGTCGACCAATGGCACCTTCATCGACGGGATCCAGGTCACGAGCCGGGCCGCGCTCACGCCGGAGGGCACGCTGCAGGTGGGGTCCGACGAGCTGCGGTGGACTCCTCTTCGTACAGGGGCCCAGCGGGCCAGGCGCAGTGCGGACGGGCGGCTGGACTTCGACCGGGCGTTCGCTGCGGCGCCGGCGATCCCGCGGACCGAGGTGACGTTGCCGGTGCAGCAGGCCGCAGCGGCGAGGTCCGGGGTGATGGCGCTGGCCGGCATCCTGCCGGTGGTCGGGTCGGTGGTGCTGGCTGTGGCGATGGGGCGGCCGGCCATGCTGCTGCTCGGCTTTCTCGGTCTTGTGGGCTTCATCGTCATGCAGGGTGGCCAGGACAGACAACGCCGGGAGCGGGAGGATGCCTTCGCCGCGGCGAAGAAGGCCGCGCAGAAGAAGATCGACGCCCACATCGCCGAAGAGCGGCGCGTGCGGCTGCTGCTCGCGCCCGATCCGGCCGAGATCGCCGAGATGGCTACGGGAGCCCGGCCGGACCTGTGGTCCCGCAGAGCGGACTCCCCACACGGCCTGGTGCTGCAGGTGGGCGTCGCAGACCAGCCGGCGCACATAGAGGTGCGTGGCGAACCCTGGGCAGGCTTCACGACGCCGATGCTGCACAAGGCCCCTGTCATGGTGGATCTGCGGGCCACCGGGGTGCTGGGAGTGGCAGGTCCGCGCGCCTTGGTCCAGTCAATGCTCGGCTGGCTGCTGGTTCAGCTGGCCGCCTTGCGCGGGCCGGACGACCTGCAGATCGTGGTGATCACTGCCGACGGGCATGACGGGCTGGCGTGGACGCGGTGGCTGCCGCACGTGGACGCCGGCATGTCGGCAGCGGCCCCGTGTGCGATCGGCAACACCAACAGCACACGCGCCGCCCGGGTGCAGGAGCTGAAGGATCTCGTCGGCACGCGGCGGGCCGAGCGCGGCAAGGATTCCAGTGTCCGGTTCGGCGAAGAGGTCGTGGTCGTCCTCGATGGTGCGCTGACGCTCCGGGAGTTGCCCGGCATGGGGGAGGTGCTCCGCGAGGGCCCGTCCGTCGGGGTCTATGTGGTCTGCGCCGATGAGCGCGGGATGAACGAATGCCGCGGCATGTGCGAGATGCGCGGCGACACGCTGCGGCTTACCCGCACGCCCGACGAGCACGCGGTGACCGTCACGCCCCACATGCTCGAGGAAACCGCGATTGAGCCACTGGCCCGGTCGCTGGCCCCGATGCGCGACCGGGTCACCCTCGGCTCGGCGAGCAACGCCGTTCCCGGCTACGTGCGATTCCTCGACCTGCTCGGCATCAGCACCCCGGCCGCCGAGGATGTCCTCACCCTGTGGGGCGGCGGGCAGGGCCCCCGCACGCGCGTGGTGCTAGGCGCCGACGCCGGCGGTCCGGTGACGGTCGATCTGGCCAGCCAGGGCCCCCACACGATGCTCGGTGGGGCCATCGGGGCGGGCAAGAGCATTCTGCTGCAGACCCTGGTCACTTCCCTGCTGTTGGCCAACCGACCCGACGAGCTCAACCTTGTTCTGGTCGATTTCAAGGGCGGCAGCGCGTTCCTGCCCTTCGAGCACTGCCCCCACGTGGTGAGCCTGATCCGTTCCGTCGGTGACACACCGGGCGAGACGTTCGACGACGCCGCGGCGGCCCGGGTGCTGGCCTCGGTGCGCGCGGAGGTCAGTCGCCGCGAGTCCCTGCTGGCCCGGTACGACGGGGAGATCGACCGGTACTGGAGCAAACGCCGTACCCAGCCCGATCTGCCGCCGCTGCCGCGCCTGGTGATGGTCTTCGACGAGTTCGGCCGCGTGCTGGATGCCTCGCCGGACTTCCCCAAGGAACTGGTCAACGTCGCCGCCAAGGGCCGCTCGCTCGGCATCCACCTGCTGCTGGCCACCCAGGACCTGCAGGGCAAGCTATCGCCCGAGTTGAAGAACAACATCTCGCTGCGCATCAGCCTGCGGCAGAACGAGCCCGCTGCCAGCACCGAGGTCCTCGGTGTGCCCGACGCCGCCTCCATTCCCGGTGCCCTGCGGGGGCGCGGCATGATCCTGTGCACCACCGCCGAAACACGTCTCCCGCATGTGTTCCAGTCCGGCTACCTCGGCGCTCCGCCGCCGACCGGCGCGGCCCAGCCTGTCACCGTCCGCGCCCTGCGCTGGGCTGACGTCGGCAAACCCAGGCCCTCCGAACACATCACCCTGGCCGGGACGTCAACTGACCAGGATCTGGCCATCGCCGCCGTCGAAGAAGCCGCACACCGCGCCGGGCTCTCCGCCCCGTTCCGACCGCTGCTGCCTCCGCTGCCCGCCACCATGACCCTGGACGGCCTCGCCGACCGCCAGACCACAGCCCCTGCCCCCACCGGGGTGCCGTTCGGTCTGTCCGACGAACCGGACCTCCAGGCACAGCCCGTCGAATACCTCGACCTCGCCGGCAGAGACCGGCTGATGGTCGCCGGCGGCCCCCAGTCCGGCCGCACCACCTTCGCCCACACCCTGATCACCAGTCTCGTCACCCGGTTCCGCCCCGACCAGGCCCACCTGTATGTCATCGAGCACCGCCCGGCCGGGCTGTCCGACTACGCCGCTCTGCCGCACTGCGGCGGCGTCTTCTCCGCTGCCCAGCCCGACCGCATCCGGCGCCTGATCACCTGGCTCGACCAGGAAGTCCAACGCCGCTCCGCCACCCCAACCTCTGCTGCCGGGCAACCGCGGATCGTGGTCATCATCGACGGGTGGGAGTACTTCGAGGACCACAGCGACCCCACCTTCGCCGAGACCTCACTGCTGACCACGCTGCGCGGCATCATCGCCGCCAGCGCCCCGCTGGGCGTACACATCGTCCCCCTCGGCGGCCACGACATGCTGAACCACAAACTCCCCACCTACTACACCCGTCGCCTGCTACTCCCCTTCCCCAAAGAAGAGACCCGTAAGGCACACCTGACCTCTCGCATGACCAGCCCGCCCGCACTGCCCGGCCGCGCCATCGACGCCGCCACCGGCCGCCACGTCCACATCTGCCAACCCAGTGTGCTCCCCGCCGACCTGCCGTCCCACTTCACTGATCTTGATCCGGCCCGCCTGCCCCGGACATTTCCGGCCCTGCCCGACCGGATCGCGGTCAACGAGCTGCGTCTGCCCGAACCACCGCCCTCGCCCACCTGGACTCCCCTCGGTATCGGCGGCCCCGACCACGACACGATCGGCGTCGACCTTATCGAGGGCGCCCACCTGCTGCTGCTCTCCGGACCGCCCGGCTCCGGCCGCACCACCTCCACCGCCGCCCTCGCCCACTCCCTGCACCGCGCCGGGATCGGCGTGCTCGCCCTCGCCCCACCCCGCTCACCCCTGCCCGCCCTGCTCCCCGACGACCCGGGCGTGCGCGTCCTCACCGGCGTCTCGCACAAGGACACCGACCTCCGCGAGGCCGCTAAAATGTTCGGCGACGGCCCCTACGCCCTGATCCTGGACGACGCCGACCACATCACCCTGCTGGCCACCCAGCAAGGCTTCGCCGACTCACCCACCCTGCTGGACGACATCGCCCGCCCCGCAGCCCGCGGCCGCCAAGCCCTCATCCTCAGCGCCGACGCCACCCCCGTCCTCACCGGATTCCCCGGCCCGCTGGCCCGCCTGATCAACACCATCGTGGCCACCGGAAACCGGATCCTGCTCACCCCCGCCGGACGCCCCACCGCCGTCGCCCACACCTTCAACCTGGAACCCGACCAGTACTTCACCACACCACCCGGCCGCGGCTACCTCGCCACAGGCCGGACACCGACCCTGCTCCAACTGGCAGTACCCGACCTTCATTTCTGACGGTCCTCCATCCGCGCATCGCGGAGCGCGTAGGTCATGCCTTCTACCCACCTGTTGGCGCCGCAGGGGAGATCCTGCAAAGCTGACGACCTGGCGTGAGAAGCGATTCCGAACAGGAGCGCAGTTTTGACGGGGACGGATGCCCAGGGAGCACAACCGCTGGTAGCGGGGCGGTACAGACTGGCGAGGCTGCTCGGACAGGGCGGTATGGGGGTCGTCTGGTACGCCATGGACGAACTCCTCGGGCGCGCGGTGGCGGTCAAGGAGTTACGCACACCGCAGGGGCTCTCGTCTCAAGAGCGGGCGGTGTTCGGAGAACGGGCGCTGCGCGAGGCTCGCGCAGCCGGCCAGATCAGTCATCCAGCGGTGGTCAGCATCCATGACGTTCTTCTGGCCGAAGGCGCGGAGGACGCCGTTTACATCGTTATGGAGTTGGTGGAGGCGCCCTCACTTGCTGACGTCCTTCAGCGGGAGGGCGCACTATCCGAGCGGCGGGTGGCTCGTATCGGCGCGCGGGTGCTCGGCGCGCTGGACGCCGCGCACGCGATCGGGCTGGTGCACCGGGACGTCAAGCCCAGCAACATTCTGGTGCTGCCCGACGAGCAGGTGAAGCTGGTCGACTTCGGTATCGCCCACGCCGTCAACGACACACGCCTAACCCGGCACGGGGTGGCGGGCTCAACCGGATACATGGCCCCTGAGCTCTTCGAGGGCCAACCACTCACACCCGCAGCAGACTTGTGGTCGCTGGGCGTGACCTTGTTCCAGGCACTGCAGGGCAGCGGGCCGTTCGACCGCTCCTCCACTGCGGCAACGATGCGCGCAATCCTCCAGGACGACCTACCCCCGCTGGACAACAGCTCCCCCATGTCCGCGGCAATCGCCGGACTACTCACCCGCGACGTGTCCCGCCGCATCACCAGTGAGCACGCAGCCTCCCTTCTCCGAACCGCCGCCACTTCACGAGTGCAGGCAGCCCCCGACGCAAACCTATCGGCGAACTCCGTCCACAGTGCGCCTGCTTCCGGACTCACCGGCTGGGAGGGACACCCCACCAGAGTCGGCTCCGGAGCACCCCAATCGCGGCAACAGCGGACAGCGCCGCGCGGCGACCTACGGCAGGCGTATTCCGACATCGACGTTGCACTGAGAGCGCTGATCGCCAAAAAGGCTGCCGACTCCGGACGGGCCGCCTGGGAGTCCTTCCCCACCACCGTCAGGCCGACGGTCACCCGGGAGGAAGCCGACGACTCCGACCGCAGTGCCCAGCGGAAGCCCCGTTTCGGCTTAGTCGGCATCTCGTTGGTGGTACTCGTCGCCCTTGTCGTCTGCCTGGGCGTGTACTTCTCTTCCCAACAACGGCGCCAGGACGCTCCCGTACTGATTGAGGACAGCAGCGATTTTAGTGGGGCGTTGGCGTTGAGCCCCGATGGGAAGTTGCTGGCCGGTCAGTTCACCGACAAATACGACGTCGATGAAGAGCATTCGACTGCACTTTGGGACGCTGACAGTCGAACTTCGATCGCCGTACTGGATGGCCCCAAGTCGAAAGTTAGGTCACTACAGTTCAGCCCGGACAGTGCCACCTTGGCCAGCATCAATAACAAGGCCGGGTTCTCCGACTATGGAATCACGCTGTGGGATGTCGCGAAACCCAGGGCTACGGCTACCGATCTCGAGTTCAGCTCACGTGACTATGTCGACCATATTCCAGATGTGACTTCGGTGGCATTCAGCCCTGACAGTTCGACTATGGCCAGCGTGAACGATGAAGACAGCTACGACGGGCACGTGCGCACAATCACCCTTTGGGATGTCAAGAGACACCGAAGCGTCATGACGATCAAAGAGAATACCAAGAGCGTCACCGCGGTCACCTTCAGCACAGACGGCAAGATCCTCAGCGGGATTGATGGCAACGGCGTCGTCCATGAGTGGAATGTCGCCACGGGCCATAGCGCCAGGACCGGCACCGGTCATTTCGCGCATCCCTGGGCCATTACCAAGACTGATGGCACGTTGGACCTACATGACGCAAGCTCCGGCGCCCGACTGCGGTCCGTTCTGACTGATGCCGGAGAGGTTACGAGTACCTCATGGGGTGGGCGCAGCCTCCTTGCTGTTGCTGGCGACTCGGGCCGCGTTGAACTATGGCGCACTGATACCGGCAAGCAAGTTAACTCATTCACCCTTCAGGGTGACGCCGCCAGGGTCGTTGCCCTCAGTTCAGACGGACGGATCCTCGTCTGCGGTAATGACCGAGGGCTGTGGGTGCGCAAGACACGGGCTGAAGAGAAATGAACGATACTGGCCCGGCAGATACAACAACGATTGGCATCTCCGGGATTGAACCGCTCTGAGTTCGGTAGCAGGTTGTTTTTGTGGCCTGGGACTTCGTGAGTTTCGGGTAGCGAGTTCCCTCATAATCGACGGCGGAGCAGGACCTATCTCACCATGGAGTCTGCGGTGGTTGATCAATTCGGCCATGGCGGCGTCCCGCCCTGGCTCGTGCTGTTCTTTATCGATCACAACACCCACCGGGTGCACATCGCCGGTACCACTCCAAACCCGACCGGCCCCTGGATCACCCAGCAAGCCCGGAAAGTGGGGCTGAGATGGTTGAGGAAGTGGTCGATCAGAGCGCGGGGACGAAAGAGGACAGCAGGGCATCGCCCGCTGTCGGCATCAACCTGGATCGCTGTGCACAAAGCGGCCGGCAAGACGTCTTTGCGCAACAATCCGCCGGTTTCGGCTGCTTGGGCGAGTACGACGGTTCCCCTTGCCGTCCAACGTGGTCAGCACAACACGCTGACGCCTACGATTTGACGTCAGCGCAGATGCGCCGCTTGGCTTCGATCTTGTCGAGGTGCGGCACGCGAAGATCCATGAGCACAGGCGTGCACCGTGCACATCCCGTGAGATGCTCTGCCTCCTCCCGCCGCCAACCTCGCCGCCGCGGGGCCTGGAGGACTTGGCTTTCGTCACCAAGCCGCCTCGACGGCACCCAGCAACCCTCTGTCGGTCATGAAACATGAGGCAAATGCGACGAAGCGCTGTGCTGGTATCTGTGCTTAACCTGTGCAGCTCCATGCCAGGCTAGATCATCCGCACAGGCCAGCGAGTTATGTCAAGAACCCAGACCGGCGCGTGATCGTCCTGCGCTGACGGCCATCACTGCCTCCCAGAGCATCGGCCGTGGATGGCTGTCGATGGTCTGGTGCACGGGATCTCGCCACGGTCTAATACGTCGTTGTGGACGCAGGCGTGGCCGCGGTCGCCGGAGCCGCAATCGGAGCCCTCGGAGCGGTGGGCGGTGGCTGGCTCACCGTCCACGGGCAGAGCCGTCAGCAGCGACGACAACAACAGGCTGAGCACAGACGCTGGCGCGATGAAGTGCGACGCAACGCCTACAACGCCTGCCTCGCCAGCGCAAAGGAGCTGTCCGCAGCCTGGTGGAAGATGTCCGATCGGCTGTGGGAAGAGGGCAGTACACCGGACCAGTGGCAGGCTAGGTTCGTCGAGGCCCATGACGCCTGGACGCGGTTCAGCACTGCTGTCGCCAGTGTGACGGTCGCCGGGCCACGACAGGTTGCGGACGCCGCCGACGCTCTCCGGACAGCTATGTACGAATTGGACATGGCCGGCTTGCAATGGTATGAGGCAGCGCGGCACGAGGGCCACGGTCGCCTCGACCTCTTCAACTCCCGCTTCAACAAAGCAGCCACGGACAAGCGGATACCAGACCGAGCCTTCCAAGCCGCAGCACGCGAAGCTCTCGGAACCGAGGACTGAGGCGGACTCACTGAAGGGGGTGCGCTGGCTGACACCGGCACTGTCCCGTTGTTGGACAGATAGTCGCCTGACGGTGTGTTTGGGGTGCGGCGGTACCCGGGTGCGCTGCGGGGTCAGGCTGTGGCGGGCAGGCCGGGCCAATGCTCTCGGTGATGTGGTTCCAGATGGTGAAGCGGAGGGTCATTTCGGCTCGGTAGTCGGGTGCGGTCATCCGGTGGCGGCGGGGTCGGAGGTGAGGTGAGATGCCGCTGAATGCGGACAGGAACCACTGTGCTGCGCTGGTGGAGCGGAAGCCTTTCATTGCGCGTTCGCGCTGGCGGGTGGGCTGGTGACTGTTCTCGGCCCGGTTGTTCGGGCTGTTGTGCGCGCGGTGCTCGACGGAGGGCATGACCTCGCGGTGCGCGGCACCGTAAGAGCGGAGCTTGTCCGTGACGATCATCCTGGGCACCGTGCCGGTTCTCTTGAACGGCCTGCGGAAGAAGCGCCTGGCCGCAGCCTTGTCGAGCCAGCAGGCGCATATAAGTGATCAAGACCAGTGCCGAGCCTCCATCAACCCCGGAACGCCTCAGAAAGTACTTTCAGTCCGTAGCGTCGGGCAGCATCTCACCTCTCGGCGTATTGCAGGAACAGCACACCCAGGACGATGAGTCCGGCGGCTTCCAGGATTGAGACCGCGACCAGAAGGGCGCTGTCCATGCTGTGGCACCAGAAGGTGATAAGCGCGGCAAAGGGAGTGACGAGGAAGGCCAGCAGATCGACAACTGTCTGTGTGGTCTTGCGCGAGATCCGTCTGTCGTCGCTGCGATGGTAGGTCTCCCAGCCGAACAGCGGTTCCTCCACGTTTGTGACCTCGGCGAGCCGGGACGCGAGTTCGGTGCGGACGTAGCGTCCGATGGCTGAGATCTTTTCGTCGTTGACCAGGTGCGTCCATCCGAGCACAAGACACACCACTGGAAGGGCCAGGGCCAGGATCAGCTGCGGGTCGTCCGTCTGCGCGGCGACAGCCGCGACGGCGGTCACCGCCGCGAGCGTCACGTACAGCAGGTTGTCCCGAAAGCCGATACGTGCACGCTGCTCGTCCTTGATCTGCGCGTACTCGGCAAGGAGTAGGGCGCTGGTGCTCCGTTCTCTGTCCGTCATGACTGGCTGTCACCCTCGTTTTCGCGACACCTTGGCAGGGGGGGGTGGCTCGGTGGTATCCATACTCGGCCCGTGGTACCTGGACCTTCAGGGAGCTGCCGTGCTCTCGGCAGCTCCCTGGCCGGTCGGCCTCCGGATCCGGTCCGGGAGGACTCAGTCGGTGCTGTCCGCGGGCGGTGGACTGTCGGCGTTGTTCCGCTCGACCCACGCCTTCCCGTCGGCCGCGATGCCCTCCAGGAGACGAAAAGTATGGGCGAAGCCGGCCGCGTCGAGGTTGATCTGCGAGAGGTCCCGGGCGTTCTCGTACGGTTCGAGCTGGTGGCTGTCGGCGTCCTTGATCCGGATGGTTCTGGCCGGGCCGTTGGAGAGGAGCAGCGCCATCTCATAGCCGATGCGGTCGTCCTCGGTGACCTGCACGGAGGAGAACGCGTCGAAGCGGTAGTTGGTGCGTTGTTCGCCCGGGCGAGTGGCGCGGGCGAAGTCGACTACGGTGCTGATCTCGCGGATACCGTTCCGTGTGGCCAGGAACAGCCGGAGGGTGTATCGGGAGTAGCGCCAGGGGCCGCCTCGGCGCCGCGCTCGTCTGTAGGGGCGTGCCGGTGTCGTCAGGATCGTGTGGGCGATGATGTCGTACCAGGTCAGCTGGTGGTGACGGAGCACATCGGCGGTGAACAGGACCTTGTCGTGGCTGAGCCACGCCTCCATCTCGGCGTCGGAGGGCCGGACGGCTTCCAGTTGCTCCTTCCAGCGCTGGAACTCCTCCTCACGCGCGTACATCCGCCGGTGGTACTCCTGCGTCTCCTCGGCGAACCGCTGTTCCTCGCTACGTATGTACAGCCACACCGACGCTGCCCGGCGCCCGCTCCCGATGGCGCCGATGAACACGGCGCAGGTCAGGAGGCCGTGGAGCGCACTCGCCGAACCTGTCGCGGCGGTGACGGTGACGGCCAGGGACGTGAGGCCCAGGACGGCGAGGGCGGGCACGCAGGCGAGTTTCATCGTCACCGGAGTCCGGTACTGCTGCCGGTGGGCGAACAGCGTGCCGTTGTCATGGCGGTCCTTGGCGTCCCGGGCCAGGTAGCGGATCAGCCAGTTGACCCGGTCGACGCTGATTCTGCTCTCCCGGTAGAGGAACGCGACCTCGGCGGCCAGAACGGCGCGGATGCCAGCGGTGTGGGCGAGCCACTCGGGCCGGTCGAACCCGTGCGGCACGTACATGCCGAAGTAGTGCTCGAAGGACTTGCGGACGCCGCTGGTGAACCCGTCCGCCGCGAGGGTCCCGCCGCCCGCGGACGCGGGGGAGGGAACGGCCGGGGAGTGGGCCGGATCCGGTACCGGCTCCTGGTTCGACGCTTGGCCCAGCTCCTGCTCCTTGGCCTGGAGCCGGTGCTTGTTGTGCCACCATCGCTGGCCGAACCGGGCGGCGAGGAATCCGGTGCCGAGCGCGATCAGCAGCTCGACGATCGCGGTCAGCGGCTCCGCGATCACTGCCGAGATCCCGAGGAATCCCGCGGTGACGACGAACAGACCGGTCCAGGCCGCCAGGCGAGGACGGTGACGGAAGGCGGTGCTCTCCTCGGGAGGCCGGGTCCGTGCCCCGATAGGATCGGGCTCAAAGTAGTACCGGACCCGCCGGGAGCGGTCACCACGGAACTGCCCGGCCTTGGCGAGCTCGCAGATCTCGGCCCACAGGGTGGCTTTTGTCCGGCTGGTGAGCACGAGGTCGAGGTGGTGGACGATCAGGTCACGCTGGGGCGGTGCCAGATCCCTCAGCCGCTTCAGCACGGCGGCGGTCTCACTGTCAGCTTTGCCGGGCAGTGCCAGCAGATCGAAGACGACCTGCAGACCGGGCTTCCAGTCCTTGTCCTCGGCGTAGCCCTGCATGACGTCCCGCGTCCGGTCCAGCTGACGGCGCTCCTCGGCACTGAGGTCGTGGTGGGCGCGTTTACTGAGCATGGCGAGCGCCCAGTGGAAGCGGATCTGCGGGCCGTCGTGGTTGTGGGTAATCGCGTCCCAGATCAGTTCCCGCGCCCGGCCGGGTAAACCTTCTTCCAGACAGCGGACCCCGACCTCGTACTTCTTCTGAGGCGAAGCATCCGGCGGGACGATGTTGATGGTGGAGTCGCGTACCACCGAGGCCTGGACGGCGACAAAAGAGTCATGCGCCTCGTTGTGCGTGGAGGGGAAGCCCTCGGTCATGCCGGGTCACCCGCCGCCGCGATCAAGGACGCAAGACCGGCGGCCAGTTCCGGGTGGTCGGCGAGCAGGCCGCGTAACTTCCTGAGCGCCAGAGCTGCCTTCTTCGGAGGCGCCGGGGCGTTCGCGGTGCACTTCTCCGCTGCGCGCCTCGCGATGCTCAGCTCGACCTGTGCCTCATGGTGAATGTCCGCGTCGAGGGTCCCATCGGCGTGGTGTCGTGCCAGGTGCTCCCGGAAGCGGTCCAGCTCCGCGACCAGTTCCGCCGGGGTGGATGCCTTCGGAACTGCCCCGCTGACATGGACGGTGCTGCCGGTGACCTCTCCGGCCATGATTCCCACCGTGCTGGAAAAGGCCGTGTTGACGACGCTTCCGCCGCCCCTGCCAGTTCTGCCTTTCTGGGCCATGACAATCTGCTCCTCTTCCTCTGCTTCCACTGCCAGTTCTGCTTCCTTGATCAGTTCCGCAGCCAGCCGTACCGCGAAAGCCGCCGCGTTCGCCGCGGCGCGCGGTTGCCGCTCGCGGTCCTCCGCTCCGTTCTTCGTGCCGTCCGCCCGGTCACTGATGCCGCGGATGACGCCGACCGGCAGGCCACTGAGATGGCCGGCCTGTGCCACGCCGGCGGCTTCCATGTCGATCGCGAACGCGTCGTTGTAGTGCTGCCGGAGCCATGCGGCCTCGGCGGAGTTCCGCGAGTTCTGCAGGACCTCACCGGCGGCGATCGGGCCGAAGTGCACCCGCGGCACTCGCCCGTTCTCCGGTGCGTGGCCGGCCCGGTCCGTCGTCCGGGCCAGATGCTGGCCGAGCTGGATGAGGGGGTGCGGCGCCTCCCACGACCGGGGCCGCGCCTTGAGTCCGTCGTCCTCGCTGGTCGCGCCGTGGTAGGCGTACACAAGGGTGGCCATCACCACGTCGCCCAGCGCGATCGAGCTCCGCATGCGGCCGGCGACACCGACGAACAGCACGGCTGCCGGAGAGAAGTGCTCGATAGCGCGCTCCGCCAGCACTGCGGCCGAATGGTTCCCCTTGCTCGTCAGACCGAGTGCCACACGGCACGACGTGCCCGGCACGGTCCCGACCTCGAACCGCGTTCCGCTCTTGTGTACGGTCACCTGCGGATCGGCCAGTTCCCTGTGCACGGCCTCGTATTCGAGATTGAGGGCGGTGAGAATCACCACCAGGTCATTTGACATGTATTCTCATTCCTTCGCGTTTTGCTCTGTTTGTTCTTCCACCTGCTGTTCCGCCGGCGCCGGTACGGGCCGGACCAGCGGAGGTGAGAGCACCGTGGTCGGTCCCGCGCGGAACAGGCGTGCGGGGCGCCCCACCGTGGTCCTGCGTCCCGTCCCGGCCGGAACGATGAACCCGTCCACGGCCTGGATCTTCCGGTAGAAATTCCGGGTGTCGAGGGTGACGCCCCACACCGCCTCGTACACCTGCCGCAACTCGGCAATGGTGAAAAGGTCTCCACAGAACGCCGTGGCCAGTGCGGAGAACTCGAGTTTTGTACGGGCGCGTTCAATTCCGTCCGCCACTATCCGATCGTGGTCGAAAGCAAGCTTCACCTGCCCGGAAAGGACCGTGTCCGTCGGAATCCATGAGGCATTCGCGGCATCCGTTCCCGCGACCGGCTCAGGAAGGCGCGGTGCGATCGCCAGATGCGCAACCGAGACGACCCGCCCACGCGGATCACGCCCTGGATCCCCATAGGTGGCCAACTGCTCCAGATGAAACTGCCGGGCATCAACAGCGGTCTCCTCGCCCAGCTCGCGGCGAGCGGCCTCCGGGATCGCCTCACCGGCGTGGTTGAGGAAACCGCCGGGCAGCGCCTGCATGCCAGCGAAGGGTTCCTTGCCCCGCTCCACGAGCAGGACACACAGCCGCCCCTCACGCAACGTCAGGATTACAAGGTCAACTGTGAGCAGAACGGACGGCGGCGCCCAGGAATCATCACGCATGGTGCCGACCGTATCGGATTGCTGTCACATTGACAATAAGTTTCCTCGACATGCACTGCTTGGCACACTATTTGCGAGCAGCAACATCGATCATCGAAACACCGACTGCCACCGCCCCTCACTTGTGGCCACGACAAGGGGAACACTCAGCTCAGAGGCCTATGGAGTCTGAGGTGATCGCGTGGTGTGCCCGGTCGGCGGAGACTGGGATCGTCGGCACGTCGCACCAACCCAGGAGGCGATCACCATGCGCTCCATCACTGACCGTGGTCGGGTCTACCGGCGCTGCGGATGCCGCGACGCACACCGCCACCAGCTCGGAACCCGCTGCCCGCGACTTGCAACCGACGGTGACCACGGCAGCTGGACCTTCGCCGTCGACCTCCCCTCCCCCGACCACCACCGCACCACCATCCGCCGCAGCGGCTTCCCCACTCAGGACGCCGCCCAGGCCGCGCTGCAACGGATCCTCGAGGGCGAGGCCGGCGGGTTCAACGGCGACCCGAACCAGACCGTTGCCGATTACCTCTCTGCCTGGGTGGAGACGAAGGCGTACGTGCTCAAGCCGACCACGCTGGCCCGGTATCGCGACTACGTCACCGGCGACCTGATCCCCGCCGTGGGCGCGCTCAAGCTGGATGAGCTCGGCCACCGCCACATCGCCGGATTCGTTCACACCCAGCTGGCCGCAGGCCGTGGCAGAGTGACCGTCTACCGGTGCCTGGCTACGCTCTCCAGCGCCCTGGGCGACGCCGTCCGCCAGCACCGCCTCACCCACAACCCCGCACGCCCGGCCGTCCTGCCCCGCCCGGCGGCGGCCGAGCGTCGGATCTGGACGGCCGAGGAAGCAGCCCGCTTCCTGCGCTACTGCCACCAAGCCGACCCACTCATCGCGGATCTGTGTGAACTTCTCATCGGCACTGGCATGCGCAAAGGGGAAGCGCTCGCCCTCCACTGGCACGATGTCCACCTCGACGAAGGGGTGCTCTACGTCCGTTACACCCTCTCGGCCATCAACAACGCCCGCCTGGTCATCACCTCGCCCAAGACCCGCAGCAGCAAGAACTGGGTCGCCATCTCACCGCGCGTGGCAGCCGCTCTCACACGCCGCGCAGCCGAGGCCCCGGATTCAGTACTGTTTGACCGCTCCTCGGATCCCTTCACCGGACTGGTCTTCTGCCGACCCGACGGACGCCCACTGCGACCTCAGACCGTCCTGGACCGATTCCGCCGACGCGCCAAGGAAGCAGAGGTCCCCCGCATCACCCTTCACGACCTGCGACACCTCGCCGCCACCCTCTCCATCACCGCGGGCACCCCACTCACCGTCGTCTCCAAAACCCTGCGGCACTCCACCCTCTCCACCACCGCCAACCTCTACAGCCACCTCACCCACCAAGCCGCCCACGACGCCGTAGACGCCATCGACACCGCACTCGCCCAAGCCGACCCGGCCGCCGGTAGTCACCCGCACTGGCCAGACTGGGTGCGACCACGCCGCGACCACCCGAACGGACACCGGGCACGCCTCACGCTGCCCTACTTCGCCGCCCCGGCCGCCAGTTCACCCAGCGCCTCCACACCCCAGGGAACGCGTGCGACCACCATGCGACCACCACGCCGCACAACACGGAAAAGGCCGCTCTCCCATCTCTGGAAAAACGGCCTCCGACCTGCGAAAACGCTGGTCGGGACGACAGGATTTGAACCTGCGACCCCTTGACCCCCAGCGGCGCGGCAACTCTCCGCAACCATCCGTACCACTCTGTAGCAGTTCGTTCAGGGCCATACGCCGCCGCACGAAGCCCGAGAAGTACGCACCCCACACACTACGCGCCAGTCGGCGTCGCCCGGGGCGCAGTCGGGCGACGCTTCTCTCCTTCAAATGACGCGGACCACGGTCCGGCGACGTCGACCGCGTGGGCCCGAGCCCCCTCCCCGCCCATGGGAGCCGACGCGGGGCATCCCAGCCGAGGCGCCTTGACGTCGGCCGCGCGACACCTGCGCCAGCACTGCCGATAAGGGATTTGTTATCATTGGTAAGGTGCCCAGACATTCAGGGAGGACATGATGGCCAAGATCACCATTGAGATCGACGAGGAGCGCCTCGCCGAGGCCAAGCAACTCCTGCACACCGAGGATGACACCGAGGTCGTGGCCAAGGCGGTGGATATTGCGGTTGGTGCGATCTACCAGCGTCGCGCGGCCCGGCAGCGGCTGAGCGAGCTCGCGGGTGAGGGCGGCGCCTTCGGCGAGGCCCGCCCGGCGTGAGCGAGTCTTATCTGATCGACACCAGCGCCTGCAACCGCCTGTTCCGCAGCCCCGCCGTGGAACGACACTGGGCAGGCATCCTGGACGAGGGCCGAGTGGCCGTGTGCGAGATCACCGAACTCGAACTGGTCCGCGCCACCGGCGGCCGCGACGAGCGGGCCGTACTGGAGCGCTACCTCCACGACGCCTTCGGCTGGACCCCCGTACCCGACCGTGCACTCACCCGGGCCCGGCAGGTGCAAGATCTCCTCGTCGCCACAAGCTGGCACCAGGGACCAGGAGCAGTCGACCTGATGACCGCCGCCACCGCAGAACTATGCGGGCTGACCTTGCTGCACTACGACGCGGACTTCGAAACCATCGCCAAAGTGACCGGACAACCCCACCAGTGGATCGCCCCACGCGGCAGCGTCGACTGACAAGGACAACGGCCACCATGGACTACACCACACACCCGGCCAAGCACACCGACGCGGCACCGCCTGACAAAACCACCACCCACGCCTGGGGGGCATTCCTGAAAAGAGCCCGGCGCAGCCGCGGGATGAGCCAGCGCGCGCTGGCCCGGGAACTGGGCGTCAGCCAGGCCCGGATCGCACAGATCGAAAACGGAGCCAGTACCCCGCAGATCGACACCATGGCCGCTTACATCACCGCCCTCGGCGGCGAGCTGACCCTGCGAGCCGACTTCCACGACCACGTCACCCAGACCACATGGCCCGAACAACACCCCACAGAAAGCTGACACGCACAAAGGCGCCCCTTGACCAGGCACGAATGTGGGGCCGCAGTGCACCCTGCCATGGTTGGCCGTCCCTGCAGTGGATCGCGCTGAAGGGGTCCCTGTTTGGTTGAGCGCGGGGGTAGCCTCGGGTGACAGTGCGCGAGTTGAGTGGGGGCGCTCGTGAGGGGTAATCGCTGGCCGGGATTAGTGGCCTCGGCGGTGGTGACCGTGCTTGTGAGTGCGGTTACGTCGTTGGCGGAGAACGCCGCGACGGGACAGGACCAGTGGCCAGGGCCGCTGGACGCGATCCGGCAGCACGCCTGGTTTGTGCTCGGTGCCGGCCTGGTGGCCGCGCTGATACTGGCCGTGTACGCCCTGCGCAGAGACGGCGGTGCAGATGAAGGCACCGGGTCCCCACCCCCGCCTGCTCCCCCACAGATACCGCAATGGGTGGTCGACCGGGACCAGGCCGACCAGGTAGCCGCGGCCCTATGCCACCGCAGAGGGCAGCGGTCAGTCGGCATCACAGCCACAGCCGGGCTGCACGGCGCCGGCGGCTTCGGTAAGACCACCCTCGCGGAGATGGTGTGGGCAGACGACAGGGTGCAGCGCCGGTTCAAAGGCAGAATCTACCGCATCACCCTCGGTCTGGACGTGCGAAGCCGAGCAGCGATCGCCGCCAAAGTAGCGGAGGCCAACCGGTTCATCACAGGTGACACCACCGTCTTCGAGGACGCGGACCTTGCCGGCGCCCACCTAGGCCGGCTACTGGATACCCGCAGGCCCCTGCTGCTGATCCTGGACGACGTGTGGACATCAGAACAACTCCAGCCATTCCTGATCGGCGGCGCCCGCTGTCGAAGACTGATCACCACCCGGCTGCCAGAGCTGCTGCCCACCAGCGCGCACCAGGTGAAGGTGGACGAGATGTCCACAGCCCAGGCCAGACAGGTTCTCACCTTTAGCCTCTCCGGCACATTGCCGGAGGAGACCATGCGCGGCTTGTTGAAGGTGACCGGGCGCTGGCCACTGCTCCTGCGCCTGGCGAACCGCCTCATCCACCGGCGGATGGCCACCGGGGTCACCCCGGCCGACGCCGGAGCTGCCGTACTGGCACAACTGCGCCGCCAGGGACCGGCCGGCCTGGACCCAGCCGACACCGTCGACCTGAATGACCCGCGCGCACGTCAGACCGCCGTGCGTGCTGCCGTCGAGGCCGGCACAACGCTGTTGCCCCCCGAAGGCTACATCCGCTTCACCGAACTCGGAGTCTTCGCCGAGGACGAGGCCATCCCGATCCAACTCATCATCACCTTGTGGCGTGCCACCGCAGCATTGAACGAGGAACAAGCCCGGGAGTTGTGCGCCATGCTGAGCGGCCTGTCCCTGCTCGACCTGGACCCGACCGACGGCGGACGCGTGCAACTCCACGATGTCATCCGCGACTTCCTGCGCTCACGGCTCGGCGACCAACGCCTCCAAGACCTGCACCAAATGCTGGTCGATGGCGCTGCCGCCGACATTCCGCCCGCAGGACCGCAGCCGGGTGACCGCGCCGGTCCCCAGCTGGCCTGGTGGAAGATGCCCGACGGATACCTTGCTGACCACCTCGTCACCCACCTCCTGGCCGCCGGACGTACGACCGAAGTGGAAGCGCTGGCCTTGGACCTGCGCTGGATCGCCTGGCGCCTCGACCAGCGCGCAGCGACCGCGCCTATCGCCGACCTTGAACAGATCCCCACCCCGGCCGCGCAGCAGGCGGCCCGCGACCTTGCCCGCACCGCACACTTACTCACGCCCACCACCCCCGCCCACGCCCAGGCCGCCGTGCTCCACAGCCGCCTGAGCGGCTACGACACCTGGCGCGCCCAGGCCACCGCCTGGCGCTCCCCCTACCCTGCGCTGTACAACCGGTGGCCCCTGCCCGACCAACCTGACCCGGCCATGCGCCGCACTCTCACTGGCCACACCGGCAAGGTGAATGCGGTGGCGATATCTCCGGACGGCACGTGGCTCGCTACCACCGGCGACGACGGGTCGGTGCGGGTGTGGGACGTGGCCACCGGCCGCAGCATCCGCACCCTCACCAGGCCCACCACCTACCCCGGCGGGGTATATGCGGTGGCATTCTCGTTCGACGGTACCTGGCTTGCCACCGCCGGCCACGATAGGAAGGTGTGGGTATGGGACGTGGCCACTGGCCGCAGCGTCCGCACGCTCACCGGCCACCGCGGCCCAGTGAATGCGGTGGCGGTCTCCCCGGACCGCTCCTGGCTCGCCACCGCCAGCTGGGACGAGACGGTGCGGCTTTGGGACGCGGACACTGGCCGCAGCATCCACACGCTCACTGGCCACACCATGTTCGCGGTGGCATTCTCGTTCGACGGTACCTGGCTTGCCACCGCCGGCCACGATAGGAAGGTGTGGGTATGGGACGTGGCCACTGGCCGCACCGTCCGCACGCTCACCGGCCATACCGGTGCGGTGAATGCGGTGGCGGTCTCCCCCGACGGTACCTGGCTTGCCACCGCCAGCGATGACGGGTCGGTGCGGGTATGGAACGTGGCCACTGGCCGCAGCGTCCGCACGCTCACCGGCCACCGCGGCCCGCTGAATGCGGTGGCGGTCTCCCCCGATGGCACCTGGCTCGCCACCGCCAGCTGGGATGAGACGGTGCGGCTTTGGGACGTGGCTACCGGCCGCAGTACGCGCGTTCTTACCGGTCACACCGGTGTGGTGAATGCGGTGGCGGTCTCCCCGGACGGTACCTGGCTCGCCACCGCCAGCTGGGACGAGACGGCTCGACTCTGGGACGCTGGCCGAAACGCCAGCACACACGGTGCCAGCACTAGGAGCGGCATCAGCACCGTGGCGGTCTCCCCGGACGGTACCTGGCTCGCCACCGCCAGCGACGACGGGTTGGTGCGGATCTGGGACGTGGCTACCGGCCGCAGCATCCGCACGCTTACCGGCCACCGCGGCGCAGTGAATGCGATGGCGGTCTCCCCGGACGGTACCTGGCTCGCTACCACCGGCGACGACGGGTTGGTGCGGATCTGGGACGTGGCTACCGGCCGCAGCATCCGCACGCTTACCGGCCACCGCGGCGCAGTGAATGCGATGGCGGTCTCCCGCGACGTCACCCGGCTTGTCACTGCTGGCGCCGACGGGGCGGTGCGGGTGTGGGACATAATCACCGGCCGCAGCATCAACACTCTCGCCAGCAACGATGAGGCCCCCGGCGCGGTGGAGACGGTCGCCGTCTCCCCGGACGGCACCTGGCTTGTCACCGTCGTTGTCGGTGGACACGAGACGGTATGGGACCTGGCCACCGGCCGTACTACTCGCCTCACCGGCCACAGCGGCAGGGTGACGGCGATGGTGATCTCCCCGGACGGCACGTGGCTTGCCGCCGCCGGAGGCACAGCTGTGTGGGTCTGGGATGCGTCCACCTTTCGTACCGCCCGCAGCGTCCGTGCTCTCACCGGCCACACCGGCAGGGTGAATGCGGTGGCGGCCTCTCCGGACGGCAAGTGGCTCGCCACCACTGGCACTGATGAGACAGTGCGGGTCTGGGAGCCCGGCTCGGAGAACCTTGTGGCGACGATGCGGGTCGACGGGGGTTTGAATGCGTGCAGTTGGCTGCCCGACGGGCGGGGCTTGGCTGTAGTGGGCGAGCACGGCCTGTACATCTATGACTTCGAGCTGGGTATACGCCAGCCCGATTGATCGTCAGCTGACGGTAGGCGCATTGCCTGAGAGGTCGTTTTCTCCCGTTGTTTCATCCCGGATTCTGTGATTGGTGAGTCTTTGCTGGGTCACGCCAGGAGATGGTGTTCTCACCGGTGATGCGGCGGTGTGCTTGCCGATAACTTCATCCGTGCAGGTCATGCGGCATGCTGGTATTCGTGGAGGAGGCCGCCGAGGCGATCACGTCGTCGTATGTCGAGGCGGGCTAATGTGTCCGGGTCGTCGATCGGCGCAGGTAATAGGTGCAGTGGGCGGCCGTTGGCGATGCCCTGGTGTGGTCGGTGTGCGTTGTAGAACCGCTCGAACTCTCGTAGGGCGTGGAGCAGGTGCCGGTGGTTCCAGATCAAGGTGCGGTCCAGGAGTTCCCGTCGGCAGGTCTGCACCCTGTGCCGTTCGGAAACTCATCCCTCCTGCTCGCGGGTGGTCTGGCGCGCCATCACCGTCTGCTGGAACCCTGTCCGGGTGATCGTTTCGCTCGTATACCAGGCAACTCGGAAGCTGCTCAGGGTCCCGGCGGTGCTGCTACGCCGGGACACAGCCAAGAACGCGGAATTGCTCGTGCTCCGGCACGAGAGTGCGGTGCTGCGCAGGCAGCTCACGAGGCCAGTGCGCTACGAGCATTGCCCTTGCCGGAAACCTCATCCACCCTGGTGGGGGCGGTTCTTCGGGTTTCCCGAAATCTGGCCGCGGTCGCCCGAGCTCGCGCTCTCGCGCAGTTGCCGTCAGCGCGTCATGATGATCGATCGTGCTGCTGCGACTGGCTTACCTGGGTGTGACGAACGCGTTCGCGATGCTGCGCCTGCTGCCGATGACCGACCGGGACAAGGACGCGGAGATCCTCGCCCTGCGCCACCAGATCACCGTGCTGGAACGTCAACTCGGCGAGCAAAAAGTCCGGTTCACGCCGAGCGATCGAGCGTTCCTGGCGGCGCTGCTGCACCGGCTGCCGCTGCACGTTCTGCGACAGTTACGGCTGCTCGTACGCCCCGACACGGTGCTGCGTTGGCACCGCGACCTCGTCGCACGCCGCCATGCCGTCTCTTGCCGGCCCAACCGCCCGGGACGACCGCGTACCGTGCGCTCGATCCGTATCCTGGTGCTGCGGCTGGCGGAGGAGAACCCGAGCTGGGGGTACAGGCGCCTGCACGGCGAGTTGCTCGTGCTGGGGCTGAGAGTGGGCGCGTCCACCGTCTGGGAAATCCTGAAGGAGGCCGGCATCGATCCTGCGCCCGAGCGGAACTCCAGTACCTGGGCCAGTTTTCTGCGTTCCCAGGCTGAGGCGCTTCTGGCCTGCGACTTCATGGAAACAGTCACCCTGTCGGGCGTACGGATATACGTGCTCGTGGTGATCGAACACGGCAGTCGCCGGATCCGCGTCCTGGGCGCCACGACGCATCCGATCGCCTCCTGGGTAGCGCAAGCGGCGAAGAACCTCGTCATGGACCTCGAAGACCTCCGCTGCCGGGCACGGTTCATGATCCGGGACCGGGACGGAAAGTTCCCCGTACTGTTCGATGCCGTTCTCAAGGACGCGGGGATCGACATCGTCCTCAGCGGCATCCAGATGCCACGAATGAACTCGATCATGGAGCGCTGGATACAGACCTGTCGCCGCGAGCTCCTGGACCGGACGTTGATCTGGAACCAGCGACACCTTCTGCACACCCTGCGCGAGTTCGAGCAGTTCTACAACGGACACCGACCACACCAGGGCATCGCCAACGCCAGACCGCTGTACTCCTTGCCCCCGCCGATCGACGATCCGGACACGTTAGCCCGCCTCGCCATACGTCGACGCGATCGCCTCGGCGGCATCCTTCATGAGTACCGACATGCAGCGTGACCTGCACGGATGAAGTTTCCGGCAAGGGCAGTTTGACGGCGCGGGGGCTGAGGCGCAGGCGGCGTGCGGGCATGAGGTGCTCCAGGACCGCTCGTCCGATGGCGCCGACGAGGTCGATGGTGGTGTCGGTGATCACGTTCGCGGCCTGGATGACCTGGTCACGGGCGGTCTGAAGGGCGACGCTGAAGCTGGCCCGGTCCGGGTCGGCTCCAGGGACGGTGCCGGTGGTGTCGGCGATGGCGATCCTGATCACTTGGTACGCGGTCAGCAGCGCGTAGATCTCCTGCGCGATGCCCGGCAGGGTACGGGCCCGCAGCACGCGGCGGCTGAGCATGGACTGCTTGATGGCGAAATAGGCAGACTCGACTTCCCATCGCTCGTGATACAACCTGACCAGCTCGAACGCGGGGCAGCGGCGGTGATCGAGCAGGGTCGTGGCCAGGCGGTAGACACCGGTGTGCCGCCCGGCGGTGGTGGTGATGGTGATCTCGCACTCGATGATGCGGACCTCCACGGTGCCGATCCTGGACAGGAAAGAGCCGTCGTCAAACCGGCCAAGGACCGGCGGCTTGCGCGCGGTCGAGAGCCGGGCCAGGAAGGCGGCACTGGTGCCATCCACGGCTTGAAGGAAGGCGTTGGTGGCGAATCCCCGGTCCAGCAGCACGACCATGCCCGCATGCAGGGAGCGCAGCAGGCGGCGTCCGAGGACGGGTTCGCCCGGCTTGCGGGGGCCGAAGACCGCGTCGATGACCGCGCGGGTGCCGCAGGCCACCAGGGCGACCAGCAGGACCTGCGGGTAGCCGGAGGCGGCGGTGTATTGATTGGCTCCTTTGCCCAGCCGAGCCCGCACGTCCGGGTCGTCTGGCACGTCCAAGTGCGTGCCGTCGATGGCGACGACCAGCAGTCCGGCCCAGCGGGCGCCGGCGGTGCGGATCGCACTGGCCGGACCGCGGAGCAGGTCGAACAGGGCCTGCAGCGGGCGCACGCCCAGCCGGCACCGGGCGTGTCACAGTCCGGTCGCGGTGATCTTCGGTAGAGGCAGGCTGCCCAGCGCACCGGTGAGCTTGGACCACACGGCCGGGTAGCCGCACTCCTCGAACAGTGCGGCGGCCAGCAGCAGGTAGACCACCACCCGGGCGGGCAGTTTCCGCAACCGCTGCTGGGTGGCGCCGCACTCGGCGACGACCTCGTCGACCATCTCGAACGGCACGATCTGCGTCAACTCGCCCAGATGCCCCGGAGCGAAAACACCGTCAGCTACCGCGAGCTTGCGGGGGATGACACACTGACCTGACAGCGGAGCCTCCGGTGCTGTGAACGGCTTGTCTTGGCGGACCAGCCAGTTCTACCGGGGCTCCGCTTCTCGCGTCCGGCGTTCTTCCAGATCAGACCGTCCGCGCGGTGAACCAGCTCCACGCGCTGCTGCGGGCACTCCTGCCCGGCGGGGCGCCGCGCGATCTGTCCGCGGCCAAGGCCGAACAGCTGCTGGACACGGTGGTCCCCGCGGGTTCGGCCGAGCTCACCCGCCACACCCTCGCCGCTGACCTGATCGCCGAGATCCGGACTTGGGATGTGAAGCTGAAGGACAACACCAAAGCCATGGCCGCGCTGGTCGCAGAGTCCGAAAGCCGGCTGACTGATACTCCTGGCATCGGAGCCGTGACCGCCGCCCGCCTCCTGGGCCGGACCGGGAACCCCACCCGCTTCGCGACTGCCAGCGCCTTCGCCCAGTACGCCGGCACGGCTCCCATCGAGATCGCCAGCGCCGACCGGGCACGCCATCGCCTGTCCAGGCGCGGCGACCGCCAGCTCAACGCGGCACTTCACACCGTCGCCATCACGCAGATCCGCATGCCGGGAACCCGGGGCCACATTTACTACCAGGCCAAACTCGCGGAAGGAAAGACGCCCCGGGAAGCACAACGTTGCCTGAAACGTCGCCTCGCTGATCACGTCTGGCGCACGATGATCGGCGACGAACGCCGACGCACCAGGACGACGGGCCCAGGAGGACAACTGGGGGCGACTACAGCATCCAGCGCGGCCGGCCCAACCCCGACAGCCGGCTCTTCGGACAAGTCACTTCCCGGGCCCGCCAAACCCGAGCCTACGCGATCGCACCAGGCCGCTTGACAAACACAGAGGCACCCAAGGGCGCGGACCTCCGCACGTTCAGCCAGGCCGACCTGGACGCGATCGCCCACGAACTCAACCATCGCCCGCGTAAGACCCATGACTATCGCTCTCCGGCAGAGGTCTACGCTGGCCCCCTGAACAGCGGTGATGCGCTGACCGCTTGAGTTCGCCGTCGTTTGCCGACGCTTTCGGGCCCGGCCTCGACTGCTGATCCGGGGCATCCCGTGTCGCGTTCCAGTCGGACCCGCGCATCCGTCAGTGGCAGACGTCCAGCGCCGAGCAGTCAGCGCCAGCCCGCCAAGATCGTCGCTTGGCGGGTTGGCGCATCTGTGCCATGCCCCTGCTTCAGATGCGGATCACGATCTTTCCGCGTGTGCGTCCGCGCTCGGCGTGCGCGTGGGCGTCGACGATCCGCTCCAGGGGGTAGGTCTGTTCGATACGGGGTGTGTAGCGGCCTTGCCGACCCAGTTCCGCGGCCGCGGACAGGAGGGTGGAGTCGTTCTCCGCGTTGACCACATGTGTGCCCAGACGCTGTCCGCCTGCGTGGTCGGCGACCGTCGCGACGCGCGTCGGGTCGCCCGTGATAGTGACGAGGTCGACCAGGGATCCGGAGGCCGCGGTATCGAGCGCGATGTCGACGCCGTGCGGAGCGAGAGCGGAGAGGCGCTGCGCGAGGCCGGGGCCGTAGGTGGTGGGAACGGCGCCGAGAGAGGTGAGGAACTCGTGGTTGCGTTCGCTGGCTGTCCCGATCACGGTGGCGCCTTGTGCCACAGCGATCTCGACTGCCGCGCTGCCCACGCCTCCGGCGGCGCCCTCGACGAGAAGGGTGCGCCCCGCGAGGGAGCCGAGCGCGTTCAGGCCACGCATCGCGGTCACGGACGCGAGTCCGACGCCCGCAGCCTGCTCATCGTTCCACGTGGCGGGGGCGTGGGCCCAGGCCGAGAGGATGACCAGCTCTGCGGTTGAGCCGGTGACACCGCCCAGCCCGAAGACGCGGTCGCCGATGCTCACCCCCTGTACTCCGTCACCGACTTCGTCGACCACGCCGGCGGCGTCGCGCCCGGGAATGGCGGGCAGCTCCAGGGGAATCAGCTGGTGCAGGGCGCCGGCGCGCAGCTTCCAGTCGATGGGATTGACGCTGGCCGCCGCGACGCGGACACGGATCTCACCAAGTCCGGGGTGGGGGTCGGGGGCCTGCTCGATCACCAGGCTCTCCGCTCCGCCGTATTCATGGAAGCGGGCTGCACGCATAATATCCTGCCTTACCTTTATAGGTCGAAATGATGGTGTTCATTCGACGCCCGTTACTCTGATGAGGTGCAAATCGGCACGCCGGCTGCCTTCCGGCCAGAGGAGGCCGGGTGCGGATCGGTGAGATTGTCGAGCAGGCAGGCGGCCACCCGCCCCGAAAACCACGATCCTGCCCGTCGTCGGAATATCTCCCGTTGAGTCGATGCTCCAGAAGATATCCAGAAGGTCGGTCACCATCTGGATACCAAGACCGGAGACGGGAGACCCTCGATGACGCAACGGCCACCGCTGCCACCCGACTTGTTCGACGAGCTGTGCCCGTCCTCGCTGCTGCCCTTCCGCTTCGGTGACAAATGGGCACCCCTGGTCCTCCGCTGCCTGGAAGACGGCCCGCGCAGATACTCCGAACTCCGCGTGCCACTGGGCCGCGTCACCCCGAAGGCGCTCACCCAGTCGCTCCGCGGCTTGGAGCGGAACGGGTTCGTGTCACGCACGGTGCACGCCGACCCGAAACTGCGGGTGGAATACGCGCTGACACCGCTGGGCCGCAGCACGCTGGAGCCGCTGGCCGCCGCGTGCCGATGGGCGACCGAGCACTGGGACGAGCTGCTCGACGCCCGCGAGGGCGGCATCTCCTCCATCGGCTGACTCGAACCTGCGTTGGCGCGTGCCGCACCGGACGAGCCGCACCTCTGTGTTGACTCGGGGAATCGCCAACAGCGGTATCCGCGGCCCAGCCGTAGCCGCCGGTCGGCGGTGGTCTTCCCGGCGTACAACGACCCGCCCCGAACGACGGATGCGGTGCTCACTCCTCCTGACCGTCGTCGTCATCGTCGAGGTCGACGGCGTCCGGGTCGCGCAAGGGCCGCAGCCCCTTAACCGGCTGGGAGGCCGTGAAGCTGTAGCGGCCCAGGGAGTTGAGGTTCTTGTGCTTGAGCGGGGAGCTGAGCGACCCGGGCGGCATGGACCGCCGCGAAGGCGAGGACGAGCCGCGTCGCCGGGGTGGTGGCCACGTCAACGGAGCGGTCGACCTGGTCGGGGACCAGTGGTTGCGGCACGGAGTATTAGTACTGTCCGACCTTGATCCGGCTGGTCGGGTCGCGGAAGATCACCCATTCCGCTTGGCCCAGGCGAACAACGAGCGCAGGGCCACGAGTTGGTCATGCCGCTGGCGGCCGTGCAGTGTCTTGACCTAGTACTGCAACGGTGCTTGCCGTGACTGCTGACCAGGTCGGTCGTTGGTGTGGTTATGGGTGGGGACCTCGCTGATGTCAGGTTGTGGGCGGCTGAACTGGACGCTGTGCACGAGCGATTCGTGCACCGTTTCAGCAGATCGGAGCCCCGGGAGTCGGCACTTGCTTATATGCGGGGCCTGATCGCTCCGCTGCAACGGAAGAACGGCTGGACGCTGGCGGAAGAAGCCGGCCATACGGGCCCGGACCGTATCCACCGGATGCTGAACCGGATCGAGTGGGACGCCGACGAGGTGCTCGACGACGTGCGTCAGTACGTGGTCGACAACCTCGGCGACCCCGATGCCGTCCTGGTCGTGGACGACACGGGCTTCTTGAAGAAGGGGACGCGGTCGGCCGGGGTGCAGCGGCAGTACTCCGGCACCGCCGGGCGCACGGAAAATTGCCAGGTCGGCGTCTTCCTCGCCTATGCCACCGACCGTGGGCGGACGCTGATCGACCGGCGTCTGTATCTGCCCGCCTCCTGGACCGACGACCGCGAAAGGTGCCGCCGGGCCGGCATCGAGGACGAGGTCGCCTTCGAGACCAAGGTGGCCATGGCCAAGGCGATGGTCCGCCGCGCGCTCGCGGACAAGATCCCGTTTCGCTGGGTGACCGCGGATGCCGCTTACGGGTTCAGCAAAGGCTGGCGGTCGGAGCTGGAGCGGGCGGACGTCTTCCACGTCATGGCCACCACCCGGCACGACACCGTGGTCACCCGCTGGGCGATCGACCATCCCGTCCACGACCTGTTTCCCGGTCTTGCCCGGCAGAAATGGAAGCGCCGTTCCTGCGGCACCGGGGCCCACGGCCTGCGGATCTACGACTGGGCCCGTGTCGAGGTGCGGCCCTGGCACCGGCCCGACCGCCGCCACTGGGTGGTCGCCCGCCGCAGCGTTGCCCGCCCGCAAGAGATCTCCTACTACATCGCCTACTGCCCCACCGAGACCACGCTCGATGATCTGATCCGCATTGCGGGCAGCCGGTGGGCCATCGAGGAATGCTTCCAGAGCGCGAAGCAGGAGTGCGGCCTGGACGACTACCAGGTGCGTCGCTATCCCGGGTGGCACCGCCACATGACCCTCGCCATGGCCGCCCATGCCTGCCTGAGCGTCCTGCGAGCCCGTGAGCTGGATGCCGGGAAAGCAGAAACGGATCCTCCCAGCTCATCCACCTCAGCCTCGCCGAGATACGACGGCTGATCACCCGACTCACCGACCGCCGACCCACACCCGTCGAGCACATCCTGCACTGGTCGACCTGGCGCCGACGACGACAACACCAGGCCCGCACCAGCCACTACAAACGACGCGGACACAGCCCCTGACCTGCCCACCAGTCACGACAAGCACCGTTGCAGTACTAGTCCTTGTCCGGTCGATCACGTGACTGCCTCGTGTCTGGGTCGTTGATGTGGCATGGGGCGTGCCGGACTTCCCAATCAGCGGTGTGCATCGTGAAGTCGCAGGTCACGGGCCTGGTGTGAAAGGCGAGTTGGGTACTCGTGCCGGTCATCGGCCGATGACCATGGCGTAGATCATCGGGCAGGTCTGGCTTCGACGGGATGCCGGGTTCGGCTGCACCTACGACCGGCCCCCGCCGACGGGGATGTCGCGTCCGCCGTGGACCACGCGCTTGACCTCGTGCACCGCACTTGGGGTGAGGCCGGTGAGACGCTCGTGGTCGTGGCCAGGACCACCACCCCGATGTAGCAGATCGTCCAACGCGTCGAGAGCCTGTAGACCGAGCGCGGCCGGGCCGATACCGAGTAGCGGCCGAGAGGATACTCAGTGCCCTAGCGGGGGTCTCAGTCGCTGTGGGTAACCGGTTCGGGATCGGCGTCGAGCGCATCGAGCACTGCGTCGCCGTTCGCCCTCGCCCACTCGGTCAGCATGTGGATCGGATCGATCAGCGTCGCTGTGGGTGCCGAAAACCTCATCCGTAGGCTGTGACCTGCAGGATTAAGGATGCGGCTGAGAGTCACCGGGCTGGTACGCCAGGATGATCCATCGTGCTGCTGCGACTCCTCTACCTCACGCTTACCAACGTGTTCGCTCTCCTGCGGCTGCTGCCGATGAGCGACACCGACAAGAACGTCGAGATTCTCACCCTGCGCCACAACTGGCCGTCCTTCAACGCCAGGTCGCCAAACCCCGGCTCACTCCGCCCGACCGCATATTCCTCGCCGCCCTGCTGCACCGGCTCCCCCGCACCACACTCCGGCGACTTCATCTGATCGTCTCCCCCGACACGGTCCTCCGCTGGCACCGCGACCTCCTACACCGCCGCCACGCCAACGCCTCCCGCCGCAAACGGCCAGGACGACCACCCACCCACCGCAGCATCCAAACCCTCATCCTGCGCATGGTCCGAGAAAACCCGAGCTGGGGATAGAGAAGAATCCACGGCGAACTCGCCACCCTCGAGATCAAGGTAGCCCCCTCCACGGTATGGGAGATCCTCCAGCACAACGGCATCGATCCCGCACCCCAGCGCGACCGCCAGACCTGGACCACCTTCCTCCGCGGCCAAGCACACGCAATTCTTGCCGCCGACTTCTTCGAAACCCGGACGCTGACCGGAGCACGCCTGTACGTCTTCGCCGCCATCGAGCACGCCACGCGGCGTATACGCGTTCTCGGCGCAACCGCCCACCCCACCGCAGCGTGGACCACCCAACTTGCCCGGAACCTCGCCATGGACCTCCACGGGGCCGGCGCGACGGTGAAGTATCTGATCCGTGACCGCGACCGCAGATACACGGATGCCTTCGACGCCGTACTCGAGGACGAAGGCGTCGCCATCATCAAGACCGGTATCCGCGTACCCCGCATGAACGCAGTAATGGAACGCTGGATCCGCTCCTGCAGAACCGAACTACTCGACCGCACCCTCATCTGGAACCAAGCGCACCTCCTGCACGCACTCCGCGAATACGAAACCTTCTACAACCAGCACCGACCCCACCGCACCCTCCGCGCCGCAGCACCCCTGCGCCCACTCCCCCGTCCCCTCACCAATCCCGAACAGCTCAACCGCCTCGATATCCGGCGGAAGGACCAACTCGGCGGCACTCTCCACACCTATGAACATGCCGCCTGACCAGCTCGGATGTAATAATCGGCACCCACAGGCTTTACCGCCGCTTGGCGCAGGCCGCCCACGACGACCAGGTTGCCCGCACACAGCCTGCCTGCGGAAACCAGCCAGCGAGATCGTCGGTAGCTCCAGTTCCCCCTGTCGCATGGGGAGCGCGCCTCCGTGCTCCCACCTCGAAAGCGGGTCGGGAGCCGACAAGGGTCCTTATGCCTCTCGATGCACAGAGCATCCGAATCGATGGGGTGACCTCGCGGGCCCGCGGTTGACGACGGCGCACAGGGGCGCGGTACGGCACCGCACGTCTACCGGATTGGGTGACGGACAAACCGGGCGGCGTTGACACGTCTGCGAGTTGGGACCACGAGGGCTCCCAGAGCGCTCCCACTTGCTCCCAGCCCGGAAATGGTTAAGGCCGCCTCCGCTACCCGCAGAAACGGCCTCCGACCTGCGAAAACGCTGGTCGGGACGACAGGATTTGAACCTGCGACCCCTTGACCCCCAGTTGCGTCGAATCCGAGCGGCGTGCTCCGGTCCGTTCTCCCAGGTCGTGCTGACGCACAATCAGCCGAGTAAAGGAGTCCACCCTTTTCGGCTTCTGCGTCCCGAGTTGCCTGGAAGCTGGCATCGTGACCGGGCGTCGCATATGTACAGCATACGCCCGAAGCCACGCCCAGCACAGACCCAAACTCTCTCCACCACACCCGCTGCAGGCAGGCCACTACCTCATGGACTTCGGCGACCATGCCAAGTCGGCCAGGTCGTCATCCGCGATCGCAGCGCCTGCTTCGCCGACAGCTTCGATGCCGTCTTCCAAGCAATCTGCGTGTGGACCAACGGCACATCGGCCCTTCCCCGGGTGACGGACACCGGGGACCCGCTGCACGTCCTGCGCGTCATCCCGAACACACATCAGCGTCATCTGCACCCGCTCTGCCACATGGCCGTCACTGGCGAGCAGGGTGGTCCGCGCTCGCAAGTATGCCGGAGGGGTCCTTCCTTCGCCGTTCTTTCCAGCTCATCGGCGAACCAGGTCACCGACCTCACCCCATCGGCCCGCCCACGACACCGGTACGCGGCCCCGCCGCCCGCAGCGCATCCCAACGTCCCCGGCCTTCCAGGGCGCGATACCGTTTAGCGATAGCCGTACTACCGCGAATTCCTACGGCAGCAGCCCCACGACAGGCCCCGGAACGGAGTCTTTTCGGCCCAGGCGCTCAGCCCCGCGCCCACTGGATCTGCGCAATCGCGCGACGGCAGCTGCCCGCCGTGGCAAAATCTCCCGCATGGGGGACGTGCATCTGACTTTCGACGACGGCTCCACCGTGCGCCTTCATCTCGCGCCCAGGACCGGTTCCACTCAGGTCCCGGCGGATGGTTCGCAGCACGGGAGCAGGACAGGCGAGCCCTCTGATCTGGAACTGCCGGAGGATTTCGGCAGCGCCCAGCCAGTGAGCGTCGGCAGCCGCGCCGCGCAGGCACTCACCCGCGGGGGCGAGGCTCTGACCCAGGCTTTGAACCCGCTGGGCGGTGTCCTCAGCAGTATCCACCAATCCTTCTCCCAGTTCCCCGTGCGCCCTGACGAGGTCACCGTGGAATTCGGCGCCACGCTGGGCAGCGACCTGAGCCTGGGCGTCTTCTCGGGCAAAGGCGAGACGAGCTTCACGGTGAGCGCCACGTGGAACCTCTCCGAGCAGCCGACTGCCGCTCCCCCCTCGCAGTCCGGCGGTTCCTCCACCGGAGCATCGAGTTCCGTGACGTCGTGACGGGCGGAGGCCGAGCGTGAGCGGGGCACCATCCGACGCGGCGTTGCACCAGGCTTTCGTATCGGTGCGAAGCCAGGTTCAGCCCGTCGGCGCCGGCGTCCTCATCACCCAGAATCTGGTACTCACCTGTGCGCATGTGGTCAACAGCGCACTGGGCCGAGATCGTTTCACACAGGCAGTGCCCGACCGGAACCAGGTGGTCAGACTGCGCATGCCGCATGTGTCGGCCGGACAGGAGTTCCATGGTCGCGTCGTCCCGGAGATGTGGCGGCCGCCGAGGGCCAGGCGGAGCGGGCCGGCCCAGCCGCCCGCACCGGACATGCTCCCCTACTACGGCGATCTGGCAGTGCTGGAACTCGACATACCCGCGCCCTCGGGCGCGGAGCCCGCCCCCTTTCTCGCCCACCGGGACGGCGGCGAGGTCGTGGCGCTCTGGACCAGCGGTCATGAATTGCCCACCGTGCGCGCGGTGCCCCGCGTTTCCTCCGGGCAATGGATCGCCCTGGATGTCGTCGGAGGCCGGGTCGCGAAGGGATTCAGCGGAAGCCCGCTATGGGATCGGGAACGCCAGGCCGTGGTGGGTGTGGTGGTCGCCGAGCACGGGGTTGGCAACGCCCGCACGACGGGCGCGACGCGGGCGGACCACGATGGCCACCTGAACACGTCGGCGGTTCTCCAGGCGATGTACGCCATCGGATTGCCCACCATCGAGTCGGAGCTCCCCGAGCTTCCGCCGGTCGCGGTTCCGATGGCGGCGCGCGGACGACAGCAATTGCTCGCCGCGCTGGAGCAGTTGCTTCCCAACCCTCAGTCGCTGGCGGAGTGCACTCGATGGCTGTCGACGCGCCTGGGCCGGGCAACCGGTGACATCGCGGTCACGGACCCGGCCCGCCTCGTCGGCTTGGCCATGGGTGTACGGCGCGGCATCCCGGAGCTGCTGGACGTCGTCCGCACCCACCTTTCCGGACGCGCCCCCTCCCCCGACCCGTATGGAACGCCGGGCTGGGCACATCTGCTCCGGGTGGCCCGGGTGGTGAGCCCCCGCGAAATACTCACCCTCCGTCAGCAGCGCGATCTCACCGGACTGCTCGCTCACTGCCGCACGACCGACCCCACCTCTCTGCTGCGAAAGGTTCTGCCATACGCCGACGGGCTTCCGGCAGTGTCCTCACCCGCACACGCGATGGAAGTCCTCGAGGGATACGAAGCGCCCGCCGGACAACCGATGCCGCCCCTGCTGCAGGGTGCCGTCCGCGTCAGCCTGGAGGAGCGCGAAAGCGGGGCCCACCCCTCGGACGACCTGGACGCCTGGGTGGACATGGCCGCCGCCCGTTTCGGGATCCCGCTCGCGGGGGTCGAGCAGTTCCGCGCGGACGTAGCCGCCGAGGCACGGCTGCCCCATCGCGCCGACGCGGGCCACGGGCCACACGCACCCCGGGTTCAGATTGAGCTTCTTCCGGTGGCTCCGGGTAACCGGTTCACCTATCAGATCTGGGTCTGGACCGACGGGGGCAGACACGACGTCGTCCTCACCCAGGACACCGAGGTCTCCAGCCATCACGTGGTGGAGTCCATCCGGCATGTGCTGCGCACCGAGGTGGAAGAGCACCCGGAGACAGCGCTGGTGGAGTACTTCGTGGCGTCGGCGTGGCTGCGGCTGGAAGTGGACACCTGGCAGTGCGGCGAAAACGGTCCCGACGGAGCCTTCCTGCCAGGGATCACGCGCCGGGTCGTGCTGCGCAGTTCGCAACGGACGCGCGAGACATACGCCGGCTGGAAGCGGCGCACGAAGGCGCTCGCCGCCTCACGCCACCTGGTGCTCGACGGGCGGAGCGCGGACCCGGCGGTCGCCCAGGCGGTACTGGAGATCAATCCGGACGCCGGAGTCGTGATCGTGTGCTGCGACCGGCAGCGTCAGAGTTCCCTCCTCCAGCAATGCATCCAGGCCGGAGTGCACACGGTGCTCTGGCACCGCCACGGCGACGGTGAGGACATCGCGGCCGAGCTGGTGAATCTCGTCGAAGGTGTCGACCACCACGGCCTTCCGGAAGCCGTGCGCATGGAGCGTGCCAAAGCGCTCGCGTGTCCGGAATCCCCCGTTCACCACGGCCGACAGCTCTCGCTCCTCCACGACGGGCCGGATCACAGACCCCCACCGCTCGCTCCCGACGCATGGACGCTGACCCACCCTGACCGGAACCACGACACACCGGAACCACGACCGTGACGAGAACCGTGACCGCTGGACCACCGAGGAGACCGTGACCGTGTCGCAGCAACCGCCCGCACCGCCGGACGACCACGGCGATCGGCCCGCGGAATGGTGGGTGTTCCGCGGCCCGGCCGAACTGCCCGCTCCACCGCCCTGGCGGCGCGTGCCGACGTCCCGGCGCTCCGACCGGCCGCGAACGTATCTGCTCAACCGCGATCAGGTGGCGGTGGTCAACGCGGCCTTGCACCTGCGCCGCCCCTTGCTCGTCACTGGACGCCCCGGGACGGGCAAGACGTCTCTGGCACATGCCGTGGCGGAGGACCTCGGCCTCGGCGAGGTGCTGCGCTGGCCGATCAACAGCCGCTCCACCCTGGCAGACGCCCTCTACCGGTACGACGCGGTGGGCAGACTCCGCGAGGCGTCACTGCGCCGGGAGCGCGAGAGGGCCGGACACGCACGGCACAGGCTCCGGCAGCGCGGCTCCCGGGCATCCGACATCGACGACTACCTGCGGCTCGGCCCACTGGGCACCGCCCTCGCGGCCACGGGCGCTCCGCGCGTACTGCTCGTCGACGAACTGGACAAAGCAAATATCGATCTGCCCAACGACCTGCTGGTGGTCCTGGAAGAGGGCGAGTTCGAAATCCCCGAACTGGCGCGGCTGCCCGAGCACCAGCAATCGGCCGACGTGCTCACCACCGGCAGCAGGAAACGCGCCCACGTCGAGCGGGGAGTCGTGTCCTGCGAACACTTCCCGGTAGTGATCATGACCAGCAACGGGGAACGGGACTTCCCGCCCGCGTTTCTGCGTCGCTGTGTCCGGCTCGACCTCCCGGACCCGGACGAGTCCAAGCTTCGGGACATCGTCCGCCACAACTTCGGAGAGGCAGCCCTCTCGGAGGCCAATGACCTCATCGAGACCTTTCTCCACCGCACCGCCACCCAGACGCTCGCGACGGACCAGCTTCTCGCCGCCATCCACCTGCGGCTCACCGGCGCCGATCTGAGCCACGAGGAGCTCGTCAACGCAGTGATGCACCGCTTGGACGAAGCGCTCTCGACATGATCGAACGGCTGCGACGCATCCTGGACGGCGTCGGCTATGACGTGGGAGCCACCGAACTCCTCGACGTCCTGTGGCTGGCGCGGGCCATGAAAGCCGGGCACGACCTGGGCGACGGCACCCACACCGCGGCTCCGCCCCCAGCCGCGCCGCACACCGCAGCCGATGCCGACCTCGTGGGTCTTCCACCTGCGTCGCCCCGGCCAGCGTGCCCCTCCGAAACGGCCGCCGGCCCCCACGCCACAGGCGGCCGGGAAGTGTTCGGCACCGGGAGCGCCGAAAGCGCATCCGGCACGCCCGCACGCGCCGTACGCGTCCCGGGCCCGCGAGCCCTGCCCGGCATGCACAGCCTGGCAGGAGCGATCCGCCCGCTCCGCGGCCACAGCGACCACCCGTACAGGGTCGTCACCGACATCGAGGCGACGGTACGGCAGACAGCGGAGTCCGGGGTCCTCGACGTGGTGCCGCGCCCCCTCCAGGAACTGCGGTACACCGCCGTACTGCTCGTGGACGACAGCCCGTCCATGCGGGTCTGGCGCGCGACGGCGCGGGAAGTGAAGCGTCTTCTCGAGCGCAGCGGCGTCTTCCGCAACGTTCGGGTGCGCCGGTTCACGCCCGGGGGACGGGAGCCTTCCGTCGCCGCGCCACACTCAGACCGCTCTGTGGTCTTCGTGTTCAGCGACGGTGTGCACGCGGCCTGGCGGAACGCGGCGATCGGCACCGTCATCGCAGCGTGGGCCCGGACCGGACCGGTGGTCGCGCTGTCTCCCCTGCCCCGCCGCATGTGGCGCGGCACCGGCCTCGCCACCGAGCCCTATCTGCTCACGGCCGCTCGCCCATTCCCGGGGAACGGAGATGTGGTGGCGCGGGATCCCCTGTCCCATGTCCCGGTGGAGCCCGTGGGTCCGCCCGCGCTGCCGGTGGTGACGCTCTCCGCCTCGTCACTGGCCACATGGGCCCGCTTCGTCGCCGCGCCCGGTGTGCCTCGGCTCATCGAGACAGCGTGGCCTGGGCAGTCCAGCGACGAGCGAGGCCGATGGGGGAACGAGGAGCCCGCGGACGGGGCCTCCGCCGAACAGCTCATCCGGCGGTTCCGCAGCTCCTTCTCACCCGAGGCATATCAACTCGCCGTGCGCCTGTCCGCGATCCGGCCGCTGAACGTGCCTCTCATGCAGTTGGTACGGGCCGCCGCACTGCCGGCGAGCACACCGGCCCATGTAGCGGAGCTGCTGCTCGGCGGTCTGGTCATGCCCTCGGAAGAGGAATCAGAAGAGCGCTCGGAAGAGGAAGCGGAAGAGCGCCGACAGTGGCAACCGCCGGTGTCGCGGCTCCTGTGGGCGGAAGAATCCAGTTATGAGTTCAAGCCTGGTGTCAGGGAGCTGCTGTCGGCCGGTCTCAGCACCGAACAGTGCATCGATCTCGCCGAGACCGTCGGACGTGCCTTGGAGCCTTACGTCGGCAGGCTCCCCGCCTTCGCGGCACTGATCGCCGACCCCCATGGCCAGAGCACCATCTCGGAGGGGACATCAGCGTTCGCCATGCTGGTGGGTCCCGTCCTGGAGCGGCTGTACCACGTCCAGGAGCCCGCGACCACCCCTGAGACCGCTCCGCCCATGGTACGCTCCGCGCCCCCGGCCGAGCCCCGCGCGGAGACGGTGACCCCATACGCGCCCGTGGCCCCGCTCCGATTCACCATTCTCGGCCCACAGCTGGCGTGGCGCGGCAGCACCGCGGCGGACGCCGGCCCCTCGCGGCAGCGCGCGGTGCTCGCCGCCTTGCTGCTGCGCACCGGGCGAGTTGTCACCGCTGCCGAGCTGATCGACGGTGTGTGGGGCGACGAGCCTCCGATGTCCGCGCCACGGACCCTGCGCGGCTACATCGCGCAGCTGCGCGAGTTGCTCGCCCCTGACGTATTCGTATCCCACGAGTTCGAGGGCTACCGGCTGCGGAACCCCACTGGCGACCCCGTCGAACTCGATCTCGATCTGACAACCGTCGAGCAGCTGGAAAGCGAGGCATCCCGCGCCCGGCAGGCCGGGGACCTCACCGCGGAACGCGACCACCTAGCGGATGCCCTCTCGCACTTCAGCGGCGAACCACTCGCCGGGGTACCGGGGCCCTTCGCGGAGGGACAGCGCGCCCAATTCATGGAGTGGCGGCTCAATCTCCAGGAAAGGCTGTTCGCCGTTGAGCTGGAACGGGGGCGGCACACGGATGTCCTCGAAGAACTCGGCGTCCTCTCCGCGGATCATCCACTGCGTGAGCGCCTCAGAGCTCTGCTCATGCTGGCCCTGCACCACAGCGGGCGGCCGGCGGAGGCACTCGCCGTCTACGACGAGACACGCCGCATGCTCAACGAGGACTTGGGGATCGATCCAGGTCCCGAACTCGTCGCGGCACACCGGTTCGTGCTGGGCCAGGGTGACACACCACGGTTCTCCGCGCCGCCCGCGCAGCAGTCAGGGCCGACACCACGGACATTGCTGGCATGGCGCGAGACGAAAGGCTGGCATTTCACCGTGCTCGGGCCTGTGCGGGCCCAGCACGACGGCCGCAAGCGCAGTGTCGGCTCGCCCCAACAGCGGGCTGTGCTCGCTGCCCTCCTGCTGTATGAGGACCGCTCGGTGACGGCCGCCGAGTTGATCGACGGCCTGTGGGGCGCAGAGCCGCCCGACGCCGCCCACGCGGCGATTCGGACGTACGCGTCCCGGCTGCGCAAAGCCCTCCAAGACTTTCCCACAAGCGATACAGAGGGCTACACGATACGGCTCAAACCGCATGAGCTGGACCTCACCGTGGCACGCGAGCTGGCGGAGGAGGCGCGGGCTGCCGAGGCAGTGGACAATCTGCCGCACGCCATCGCCCTCCTCGGCCGTGCCCTCGACATGTGGGACGGCGAGCCGCTGGCCGGCGTTCCCGGTCCATACGCCGCTGCCCAGCGCATACGCCTCCAGGAGTGGCGACTAGAGCTCCTGGAGCAGCGTCTCAGCCTGGAACTGGAGGTCGGACGCCATGCCGAAGCAGTCCCCGAACTGATCGCGCTGACTGCCGAACACCCCTTGCGCGAGCGGTTGTGCGAGCTGCTCATGCTCGCGTTGTACCGCAGCGGGCGTCAGGCCGAGGCCCTCGCGGTGTACGCCCACTTCCGGCTCCTTCTCGCGGACGAACTGGGCGTCGATCCTGGTCCGGACCTCGCCGAACTCCAGCAACGCATCCTGCAAGCCGACGAACGGCTGGCCGGACCGATCCATGCGGCGACAGCGGCCGTGCCTCCGCCGACGACCCTCGGCCCGGGAGACATGGCGGAGGCCGGGACGTCGCCGGGAAGCGGCCAGGACCGCCGACGGCCGTGGCGGTTCCGTATGTCCGACGACATCTCGGGCACGCCGACGGTCGCCGGGAACCTGCTCTACGTCACGTCGTTCGAGGTACACGCGCTCGATGTGGCCACCGGGCGGCGGCAGTTCAAGACGCGTAACGTGGCGTGGGCCATGGCGGTCGCGGACGGCCGTATCCACGCCTCCGACGGCCCGACTCTGTACGCGCTGGACGCGGAGGACGGCGCCGAGCGCTGGCGGCTGTCGACCGACGGCTGGGTCTACTCCCTGAAGGTCGACCGCGGCACGGTCGTCACCGGTACGCGCGGCGGTGGCGTCCAGGCGTGGGAGGCGGCCAACGGTGAGCTGCTGTGGGAGATGCAGGGGCTCCAGACCGACTTCGAGACGCCCGAGTCCGGCCCGGCCGTCCACGACGGCACGGTCTATGTGCGGGCGGACGCGCGGCTGCGCGCCCTCGAGGCGCGCACCGGCGCGGAGCGCTGGTCGTACCCGGTGGGCGACGCGGCGTCGTGCGGCGGGGTGCCGCTGCGTCTGCTGGCGGCGCCCGACGGGGTGGTCTACGTCTCGGCGGGGACGCGGGTGCTCGCGCTCGACATCGCCCGCGGGGATGTGCGGTGGCGTTTCGAGGCGCCCGCCGTCTTCCTGTGCGCCCCCGCGTACGCGCCGGGGCCCGCGGTCACCGGCGGCGGTATCTACATCGCCGACTGCCTCGGCACGGTCTACGCGATCGACGCCGCCAACGGCCGCGACCGCTGGCGCATCGCCACCGAGGCCCGGCAGTCCATCGAGCCGGTGCTGGTGGCCGACGGCTCGGTCCATCTGGGCAGCGGCACCGCGCTCTACACGCTCGACGCCGTCACCGGCACGCCCAAGTGGCGCTTCAGGGCGGGCGGCGAGGTCATCGGCTCGCCCGTCGTCGCGGACGGCCGCGTCCACTTCGGCTCAGCCGACAGTTGCCTCTACACCGTGGACGCGGCGGGCGGACAGCTGCGCTGGAAGCTGGCGACCGGCGGCGAGATCACCGGATCCCCGGTGGCCGCCGGGGGCGTGGTGTACGCGTGCAGCAAGGACCGCTGCGTCTACGCGCTCGACGCGGCCAAAGGCACCGCCCAGTCACCCCCAGCCCGCCGACAAGTGGCCGGGACGGGGTCCCCCGACGGGCTGAGAGGTACGCGCTGACGATCTTGGAGTCATGGGCGCCCGTAAGCGAAGATCGCAGAAGGACGGAGCACATGGCGGACATCGTGGAGACGGCGGCGCGGAAGGTCTTCGACCGCTACGACGTCGATGGGGACGGCCTGGTCACCGCGGATGAATACGCCTGACACTGCCGGGTCCGGCACGTGAACGTGCGGCAGGCGGTGCGGCCCCTTCCCGCCACCGCGTGGCGTACCGAATATCGCCGGCAGTGCTACAACGGCTCTGACGTCGGATCGGAGCCTGAAGGGGACGTACGTTGCTCGGTCGCTCCGAGGGGCAGGGCCGCTGACGCGGCGGTGCCGGACGGTGCCGTGCCGCCGAGAGGAGTGGGTGTGGGGCTCTGTTATTTATCGCCGCTGGTCAAATACCCCTGAAGGGTGTCAATGTTCCGATCAGGCTGCTGAGCTGGGCTTTCCCTGCGGATGATGAGGCAACCGGGGTGACATGGTGCGGTACTCGTTGAGCAGCCCGCCGAGTTCCTGGCGGCGCCTGACCATGGCAGCCGGAAGAGGAATGACGTTCGGGTCGTCGTCAGGGGCACGTAGGCCGAGGCTGCGGTGAGCCCGCCCCGCGTTGTAATGCTCGGCGTACTGGTTGAGGACAGTACGCAGGTGCCGTTCACCGGTGCTCAGGAGTCGGTCGGTGCACTCGGTACGGACTGTGCGTATCCATCGTTCGGCGAACGCGTTTGACCGGGGACTTTGCGGCGGAGTCAGGACGACGGGTGTGCCGTTGTCAGCCAAGACGGCATCGAATGCGGCGGTGAACTTACTGTCTCGGTCACGGATGAGGAACCGGAAGCGCCCGGCTCTGTCGTCGAGGTCCATGAGCAGGTTGCGGGCGAGTTGGGTGACCCATGTGCCGGTCGGGTGAGCGGTGACGCCAAGGACATGGACGCGCCGAGTGGCAATCTCCATGACGAAAAAGACATAGAGACGCTTGAGGAAGACGGTCTCCACGTGCATGAAATCGTAGGCGAGCAGCGTGTGGGCCTGGGAGCGCAGGAAGGAACGCCAGGTCTGCTGGGAGACTCGCTGCGGTGCGGGCGGTAGACCGATCCGGCGCAGGACTCGCCGGATCGTGGCGGCCGCGGCCCGATGGCCGAGCCGCCGCAGCTCACCTTGAATCCTGACGTACCTGAAGGGTGTCTTTATTGCCGTATGGTGGGTGACCTGGGCTTTGCGATCGTCCAAGTATGGGCATGATCACTGATCGTGGGTCTGCGACTGCTCTACCTGATCTTCTGCCGTCTGTTGGGCTGCTTCCTTTTGCTGGGCTGCTCGACCGCCGCGAACAACGCCAAGATCCTCGCGCTTCGCCATGAGGTCGCCGTGCTTCGCCGGCAGATCGAGCGCCCGCGGCTCTCATGGGCTGATCGTGCCGTGCTCTCCGCTCTCGCACGGCACCTGCCACCCGTCTTACGCCTGAAGGGTGTCAATATTCCGATCAGGTTGCTGAGCTGGGTGTTTCCTGCGAACGATGAGGCAGCCAGGGTGGCCTTGGGTAATACTCGTTGAGCAGTCCACCGAGCACCTGGCGGCGCCTGACCGTGGCTGCCGGCAGGGGGAAGACGTTCGGGGCATCGTCTGGGGCACGTAGGTCCAGGCCGCGGTGGGCTCGTCCGGCGTTGTAGTGCTCGGCGTACTGGTTGAGGACCGTTCGCAGGTGTCGTTCACCGGTGATGAGGAGTCGGTCGGTGCACTCGGCGTGGGTTGTGCGTATCCATCGTTCCGCGTAGGCGTTGGACCGTGGGCTTTGTGGTGGAGTCGGGATGACGGCTGTGCCGTTGCCGACGAAGACGGCGTCGAGAGGGGCGGTGAACTTGCTGTCTCGGTCGCGGATGAGGAACCGGAAGCGCCCCGCTCTGTCGTCGAGGTCCATGAGCAGGTTGCCGGCGAGTTGGGTGACCCATGTGCTGGTCGGGTGGGCGGTGACGCCCGGGACATGGACGCGCCGGGTGGCGATCTCCATGACGAAGAAGACATAGAGACGTTGGATCGCTGCGGTGCGGGGGGGGTAGACCGGAGCGGCGCAGAACGCGCCGGATCGTGGCGGCGGCAACCCGATAGCCGAGCCGTCGAAGCTCACCTTGGATTCTCACGTATCCCCAGGTGGGGTTCTCTCGCGCCAGGCGCTGGATGAACGCCGCAATCTCATCCGCAAGCGGTGGCCGACCGGGCGCGGTTGGAGTTTGGCGCCATTTCCAGCGCACCAGACGACGGTGCCACGTCAGCAATGTGCCCGGTGTGACCACCCGATGGCAGCGCAAGACAGGTGGCAGATGCCGGGCGAGAGCGGAGAGCATGGCACGATCAGCCCACGAGAACCGCGGCCGCTCGACCTGTCGGCGAAGCACGGCGACTTCATGGCGAAGCACGAGGATCTCGGCGTTGTTCGCGACGGTCGATCGGCTCAACAAGAGGAGGCAGCTAAGTAGTCGGCAGAAGATCAGGTAGAGCAGTCGCAGACCCACGATCACTGGTCATGCCCATACTCGGACAATCGCAAAGCCCCAGGTCAACCACAGTACGGCAATAAGGACACCCTTCAGGTACGGCGCCGGGCCCCGGGGCGGAGCGAGAAGCGGTACGACGTGTTCACTCGGCGAGTGGGGCCACCTTCCCGCATCCACCGCCCCCGGCGTCACGGCGTCGGGGGCGGGGATCCGGCTCAGTCCGCGTCGAGCTCGCCGAGCAGGGCGATGGTGAGCTCGTCGACCGGGCGGGCCCCGGAGCCGGTCTCCTGGCTGAAGGTGTTCACCATCATCACCACCGCCGTCCCGCTCTCCCGGCTGAACGCCGTGCAGGTGCTGAATCCGCCGGTGCCGCCGTTGTGCCAGGTCATGGTCCGGCCGCTGGGCAGCGGGCTGAGATGCCAGCCGAGGCCGAGCCGCAGGTCGCGGTCGACGGTGAAGTGAGGCCGCTGGGTCAGCTCGATGGCGGCCCGCAAGGGCGAGCGCTCCGGGCGGAGTTGGGCGCCCAGGAAGCGCAGCATGTCATCGGCGGTGCTGTAGATCGAGGTACCCGCCGCGCTGAGCACCCGGTCGTGCCAGTCGGGAACGGCCTCCCCGTCGAGATGCCCGACGGCCTTGCGGGAGGCCATATCCGGCCGCAGGGTCGTCGTGGTGTCCGACAGACGGAGCGGCGCGGCCACCCGGCGCCACAGCATCGCGTCCACGGCGTCGAAGGCCAGCGCCTGGCCCAGCAGTCCGAAGCCGAGGTTCGCGTAGGCGTATGTGCTGCCCGGCTCGCTGTTCAGGGTTGTCTCGCCGAGCCCGGCGGCCAGGTCGTCCAGCGTGTAGCGGGCGTACGGATCGTGGGGATCCGCTCCGGCGAGGAGGTTGGGCGGCAGCGAGGGCAGACCGGAGGTGTGGGTCGCCAGATCGGCCAGGGTGATCCGCCGGGGGCCCTTGCGCGGGACGGGGAAGCGGGCGGGCAGGACGAGCGGTGCGTCGAGGCGGGTCTCGCCCGCGCAGACGGCGCGGGCCAGGGCGGTGGCGGTGAGTGTCTTGCCGATCGAGCCGAGCTGGAACACGGTCCGGCCGTCCGGTGCCGGTGCCTCCCCGTCCTTGGCCGCGCCCGCCACGTAGGGACGTCCGCCGTGGATAACCCCGCAGACCGCGCTCGGACTGCCGGCGGCGAGCGCCCGGTCCAGTTGACGCCGTACCCGCGCGGGCAGGGTCCCGTCGGCCGCGGCGGCGGTCCCGGGCAACAGCGATACGCCCGTCGCCGCCGTCGCCACGGTAAGAAATTTCCGTCGGTCCATGGGTCACTCCCCCGTCGTTCGGTTTCCTGTCGGCACCACGGTGGACAGCAGCACGAGCAGCGGCACCACCCTGCCCGGAGGCACCTGGTAGTGGCCGCGTCCCTCGGCCTGGAGCCAGCCGGCCGCCGTGAGCTGCTTGAGGTGGTGGTAGAGCTGGCCGGTGGTGTTCAGCCCGGCGGTCTCCTGCAGTTCGGCCGCGGAGCGGGTGCCGCGCAGCACCGCCCGCAGCAGGGTGAGCCGCACCGGGTGGCCCAGCGCGGCGTACGGCGCGGCGTGTTGGGACCAGTCCGCGTCGAGCAGCCCGTGCGCCGCCGCGCCCTGCTGCCATTCGTAGTGCTCGCCGTTGGGCAGGTCGACCGCGCCGGTGAACAGCACCTGCCCCTGCCCCGTGAGCCGTCGGCGCAGCCCCTCGAGCGCCCAGAACACCTCGTCCCGGTCTGCCTCCGGCGGCGCGGACTCCAGTCGCGTCACCCGCTCTTCGAGCGCGGCGACCCGCTCATCGAGGGACTCATCGGCCATGGGTCGAGGTTACGTTATTACGGAATAACAGAGCAAGGGGATCGTTACAACAGCACCGCGATTGCGCTTGCCGAAAATGTCGTCAGCCCTGGTGGAAGGGGGTGTGCGCGGTGTACCGGAGGTCGACCGGCGAAGTCGCCAGAACAGGCGCTCTCGCGAGGCCGACGCTCACCGCGGCAAGATGATCGGCCGTGCTGCTGCTGCGACTGGCTTACCTCGGCGTGACGAACGCGTTCGCGATGCTGCGCCTGCTGCCGATGTCCGACCGGGACAAGTGCGCGGAGATCCTCGCGCTGCGCCACCAAGTCACCGTTTTGGAACGTCAACTCGACAAGGGCAAGGTCCTGTTCACGCCCGGCAATCGGGCGTTCCTGGCGGCGCTGCTGCACCGGCTGCCACTTCACGTCCTGCGAAGACTACGGCTACTCGTCCGCCCCGACACGGTGCTGCGTTGGTACCGCACCCTCGTCAAACGCCGTCATGCCGCCTCCTGCCGGCCCAAACGCCCGGGACGACCCTGCACCGCGCGCTCCGTCCGCATCCTGGTGCTGCGGCTGGCGAAGGAGAACCCGAGCTGGGGGTACAGGCGCCTGCACGGCGAGTTGCTCGTGCTGGGGGTGAAAGTGGGCGCGTGCTCTTGCCGAAAACCTCATCCGCCCTGGTGGGAGGAGGTGCGCGCCGTGTACGGGAGGTCGACCGGAGAAGTCGCCTGAACGGGCGCTCTCGCGAGGTTGGTGCTCGCCGCGACAAGATGATCGACCGTGCTGCTGCGACTGGCCTACTTGGGCGTGACGAATGCGTTCGCCATGCTGCGCCTGCTACCGATGGGCGATCGAGACAAAGCTGTTGAGATACTCGCCTTGCGCACCAGATCACGGTGCTGGAACGCCAACTCGGTAAGGACCGGGCACGGTTCACTCCGAGCGACCGAGCATTTCCGGCGGCGCTGCTGCACCGGCTCCCCATGGACGTGCTCCGCGGAGTGCGGCTGCTGGTGCGTCGGGACACAGTGCTCCGCCGGCACCTCGACCTTCTCACCCGCCGCCATGCTGCCCGCCTCCCGGCCCAAGCGTTCGGGACGGCCGCGGACCGTGCACTCCGTGCGGGCCCTGGTGCTGCGCCTAGTGCGGAAGAACCCCGGCTGGGGATATCGCCGCCTGCACGGCGAACTGCTCGTCCTGGGCGTGAAAGTGGCCGCTTCAACCGTCTGGGAGATCCTGCAAGAGGCCGGTATCGATCCAGCATCCGAGCGGTCCGCCAGCACCTGGGCGAACTTCCTGCGCTCCCAGGCCGACGCCCTACTGGCCTGTGACTTCTTCGAAACGGTCACCCTGTCCGGGGCTCGGATGTACGTGCTTGCCGTCATCGAGCATGCCAGCCGACGGATCCGGGTCCTGGGTGCCACCGCGCACCCAACCTCTTCATGGGTGGCGCAGACCGCGAAGACCCTCGCCATGGATCTTGAGGACGCGGGCTGCCGAGCGCGTTACATGATCAGGGACCGGGACGGAAAGTTCTCCGACCTGTTCGATGCCATCCTGGCGGATGCAGGGATCGAGGTCGTGCTCGGCGCCGTTCAGATGCCGAGAATGAACTCGATCATGGAACGGTGGGTACAGACCTACAGACGGGAACTCCTGGACCGCACCGCACCCTGGTTTGGAACCATCGGCACCTGCTCCACATCTTGCGCGAGTTCAAGCAGTTCTACAACGCACACCGGCCGCACCAGGGCATCGCGAACGCCAGACCGCTGCACGCCTTACCCACGCCGATCGACGATCCTGAGCAACTCAGCCGTCTCGACATACGACGAAGCGATCGACTCGGCGGGATCCTTCACGAGTACCGACATGCCGCGTGACCTGCATGGATGACATTCTCGGCAAGGGCAGTGCCCCCGCGCCGCCCAGGATGCGCCCCCAGGATCATCCTTCGCTCCGCTTTCGACGTCGCGCCTCAGCGGAACGCTTCGCGAGTTGCAGCATGTAAGCCGTTCGGGCGTGTACCGCCATCTGCTGGCGGACATTGGGCGGGAGGGCCCCCTCTGGGTCCACCTGGCGTTCGAACCGCTCGAGGAACGCCGCCGTGCCCGCCGCGGTGCGAGCCGTCCGGTCACTGGTATTCGCCCAGGACGCGTGCGCGGCCAACCTCGCGCGGTACCTCCGCTGCTGGGCAGTCTGACCCGGCTTGCGAACTCGCCTTTGAGAGGGTTCAGACATCATCCCCGATTCCCATCCTGAGGTGGGTCTCCTGGGCACGTTCCGCTGCTGCGCTGGCACCGTAGTGGCGGGGCATGTCATCGGAAGTCCATCCCATGAGCAGCATCAGGTCACCACTATCTCCACCAGCACGTTTCCATGCGTGGGCAAAGGCGTGTCGCCAGCGGTGAGCATGGATACCGGTCAGTCCAGCGGCCAATCCGCGTCGCCTGACCATGATCTTGATGCCGTTGGGGGCCAGTGGCCGGCCACCGCGGTCGGCAAGCCACAAGTCGGGCAACGGCGCGCCATTGTGCTGTGCCCGAGCCCGCAGGTAGCGGCTGAGTGCCCGGGCGGTCCGGTGGCCGAAGCGTACGCGGCGGTCTTTACTGCCCTTCCCGTGATAGTGGACCGAGTCAGTGTTCAGGTCGATGTCCTCCACCTTGAGGAAGCCAACCTCGGACAGACGCGCGCCCGTATTGCACAGCAGCCGGATGATCGCCTCGTCACGGACCTGTAGGAACGTTTTCCCTCGGCAAGCGGCCAGGATCTTGGAGGTGTCCTCAGCCTGCACAATCGGGATGAGCTTCTGGGAGGTCCTGGGCTGCTTGACGTGCTCCATCGGCGAACGGTCGATCTCCCCCTCGTCGACCGCCAGCCACTTGAAGAACTGCTGCAGCGCCTTGTGCTTGTTCACTGCGGTCGAGGCTGACCGACTGCTGATCATCCACGCCTGGAATGCCTCGATCTGCGGCTTCGTGACGTTTAGCGGATCATGCGTTCCCTCTTCGCCTCCTGAGCCACGACCACCGAGGTATCGGGCCAGCTGGGCTACGGCCAGCAGGTAGTTGTAGCGGGTGGTTTCGGGATAGTTCCCCGCCCGCAGCGTCCGATCCCAATCCCGCAGAAACCCCGCCCACGCGCCCGACATACCCAATGTGATCTTGTCCAGATCCAAGAGCTGCATCGGCTCTCCTCAGTCGGTCTCCTCCTGCACACTAAAAGACCGAGATTCAGCGCATTCTTGGACACATGACTTCCGGACCATCTGTTTTCACAAGCCGGAATGTGCTCGGGCGGGACGGCGGCCGTGGTACTGGCCGACAGCGGTGAGCGATTCTCTACCGCCGTGTCACGTCTGGAGGGTTTGGAGGAACGACGAGGGCGCGGCAGGCCGCTGGCATCGCGTGTCGGGAGTAGCCGGGCCACCCGTAGTCCGAAGGCGCGAGCAGCCCAAGACCGGTTCGTAGGCAGTAGTCGGCGGCCGCGGCAGTGCACCGGTCCGGTCCGTCGAGCAACCGCTGCCTCAAGGCATACCGATCCGCGGTGCGTGGGGGCGGCTGCTGCCGCAGATAGTGAGCCACCTGCCTGTCGTCCCAAGCCTCCGGATCATCCAGTCGTCGAAGGAACTCTTGTACGCGGGCCGACCAGTCCGGCAGCAGCCACCACTTCCTGACGCGACCTACGGCGTGACAGGCCAGCAGGATCAGCACAGACCGAGGTCCGTATGCGGTCTCCAGGCCAGCCCACCGGCCGCAGTGCGCGCAGACATGCCCTGCGAATTCTTCCCACGCGCCAGGGTCGGGCGCCAGGTCACGCAGCACACGGCCATCGGGAAGACTGCGCTGCGGATCAGCCAGCACCCGGGGCAGTGGGGCGAATATCGAGGCAGCGCCTCCACTTGGCAAGCGGGCATCTTCCAGTGGAAGGTCAACCCGGGCTTCCGCCCTCAAATGATCATGGGCGGTACGAGTAGCAGCGGCATTCAAACGCATCATCTCGGCCTCTCCGATGCCGTCCTGGGCCGCGTGCCAGTCCTCAACCGGACCCTCCCGCCACGCCAGGGCCGCAACGCCGACCGAGGCCAATTCGATCAGCCTCTTCGAGTCCATCGGGTCCACACCACACACACGCGCCTGATAATCAAGCTGAGCGACGTCGATCCCGCCGCAGTCGAACAACCCACCATCTTGAGACCCACCGACCGTCATCCCGGACAACACCGGCTCAGCCCACGAGCCGCGCCGCAGGTTCGAGTCCCGCCGGGGGCACTTGGTTACACCCTGCGTTGCCGCAGGTCAGAGACGTCACACGACTACCCGTGGGGCTACCTGCGGCACCAGGACACAGCTGGCCGCGCACAGACCCGGCCCAGCCGCACAACCCGTCTTCACCTCACGTCTCCGCAGGTCAACGAAGCTGGACGAGGAACGTCAGCATCGGCCCTCGGCGTCGCAGGTTCGAACCAGAGGGGGTAACTCCAGCAAGCAGCCGGTCACCCACCGCAAGGCGCACAGGTCAGAAGGGGCCGGGGACTACCCCTCGGATGGCGATGACGTGAGGTCCGGTTCCTGGCCCACCGGCCCGCCCCTGTCATGCGCGGTCGGCGCGGAAGCACGGCTCTGCTCTCTCTGCTGCGCGACCCAGCTCACCACATCACGCAATACGGTCACCTGCTGCCGAGCCAGAGCTTCCGCTCCCGGCCCCTGAACCGTATCGATACGGAACTCGAAACACACAGCCCGACGGCGACCGGCACCACTCGCATCGCCACCCGAACCGCCCCGGTCCACCATCGCATCACGATCGTCCGCCACAACCACCAGCCTGCCCGGTCGTCCGTATCCGGACCCGACAGCAACAGGAAAGCCAGCCCAAAGAGTGAAACGCCCCGGGGGAAGTGGAAGATCAAGCCCTCGCAACTTCGGCAGCCCAAGCACCATCCATGGACTGACATCCAAGGTCATCCAGACTGCCCGATTGCTGCGGTCCAGCAGCACCAAGATGCAGCGGATATCCGAGGATTTGAGGTGCGTATCGAGCGCCGGAACCGATCAATTCAGCCATCCGATGATTGCCTAGCATCATGACGGACCTTCTTCTCCTTGCCGATGGAGATACCCGCCTCGTCGTCGACCAGCGCGGACGTGTCAGTGTCTTTGTGTAAGTCCTTGGAACTCATGTGGTGTTGAGCCGGTCCTCGAAGAACAGCGAGAACTGGTTCAGCGCCTTCTTCCAGTGTGCCGCGACGTGGTTGATATCGCTGGCCTTGGGGGTGATCAGCTCGCGCACTGCGAGGTAGAGCACCTTCAGTGCGGCCTGCTCGGAGGGGAAATGGCCGCGGTTGCGGGTGGTCTTCCGCAACCGGGCGTTGATCGACTCGATCAGGTTCGTCGAGTAGACGACCTTCCTTATCTCCGGTGGGAACGCCAGGTAGGGGGTGAACTCGCTCCAGGCGGCCTGCCAGGTCCGCACGACCGCCGGATAGCGTTGGCCCAGTTCCGAGGCGGTGAACTCCTCCAGCGCCTGTTCGGCGGCCTGTTCGGTCGGCGCCGTGTAGATCGCTTTGAGCGCGGGGACGAGCTTGGGGTGGTCACGGCTGGAGGAGAGTCGCAGCGAGGCCCGGATCAGATGGATCACGCACGTTTGCACCGTGGTTCTGGGCCAGGTCGCGGTAACCGCCTCCGGGAGGCCTTTCAGGCCGTCGCAGGCGACAATGCACACGTCCTCCACCCCGCGGTTGCGCAGTTCGGTGAGCACGGTCATCCATGTCGTAGCGCCTTCACCTCCGTCGCCGGCCCATAGGCCCAGGACGTCTTTGCGGCCGTCCATGTCGACGCCGACGGCGAGGTAGACCGGCTTGGAGACCACTGATCCGGAGCGGATCTTGATCCATAGGGCGTCGATGTAGATGATCGGCCAGATCGCGTCCAGCGGCCGGTTCTGCCATGTGGCCAGTTCGTCGGCGACGGCATCGGTGACCTTGCTGATCAGGTCCGGTAAAACCTCCACGTCGTACATGGCGGCCAGGTGGGAGCGGATGTCGCGCACGCTCATGCCGCGGGCATACAGCGACAGGATCTGCTCGTTGAACCCAGCCAGCCGCCTGGCGTGCTTGGGCACCAGCCTCGGCGTGAAAGAGCCGTTGCGGTCCCGCGGAACGGCCACCGTGACCGCACCCGCATCGGTCAGCACGGCCTTCGGCGAGGTCCCACTGCGGCTGTTGCCCGACCCCCGGCCGGCCGGATCGTGCTTCTCATAGCCGAGGTGCTCGCTCATTTCGGCATCCAGAGCCCGCTCCAGCACCGCACGGGTGACCTCGGCCGAAAGCCCGCCCTCACCCAGCAGCGCAGCTCCTGATGCGTCGGCGCGGTCCATCAGCCGCTCGACGACCTCGTTCACCAGCTTGTCCTCGACCGATACGGCGGTCGAGGTGTCGTTGTCCGCCATGTTCTGTCCGTCCCGGCTGGCCAAGGCCCGAGGCCGGGCCTCGGCCAGCCTGTCACATCACGGACTTACACGATCTTTCAGACACGCTCACCAGCGCACCACCGGGCCGGTGGCGGTCCAGAATATGCTGCCAGTCCCTGTTCTCCAGCCCCGCGGTTCCGCAGATTCCACTCGAATTGTGAATGAGTACCGGCGTCTCGCCCGCCAGCACATAGTACGTGTGCGGGCCTACCCCGCCCTACCTGGGTCTTCGCAGGTAGGGCAACGTTTGCTTGTCCGCTGAGGTTCGTGGAAGTGCGGCGGTGTCGGGTCCTGTTGCCGTCAGCGTTGCCGTCAGACGCGACCGTTACTCGGCGCCGAGGATGGCCGTGGTGGAGGCGGAAGTCCTCGTAGTCCTTGAGGTTGAGGGTGGCCAGCGGCAGGTCGTAGGTGAGAGCGCAGGCGGCGATCCACATGTCGTTGGTCGGGCGGGGCCGAGCGCGCTGTATCCCGGCGGCCGAGAGCCGTCCCCAGGTGGCGGCGCCGGACTCGTCGCCGGGCAGACCCAGAGCTCCGAACAGCGCATCGCCCTGCCGACGCCATGCCTGCACTCTCTCGAGCAGCACCACAACCGCCAACGCCAGGATCGCGAAGCGGCCGGGACGGGCTGGAAGGACAGCGGCTACGTCTTCACCCGATCCGACTGAGCCCCGATCGAGGGAGCCACCCTCACCCGGCACTTCAACACCCTGCTCCGTCAGGCCAAGCTCCACCGCATCCGATTCCACGACCTCCGACACTCGCCAGCGACGCTCCTCCTGGAGCAGTGGGTCGAACTCGTGGTGATCAAGGAGTTGTTTGGGGCACACCCACATCGGCGTCACCGCCACCGTGTACGCCCACGTCCGGCTCCGCCTCCAGCGCGACGCCATCGACCTTCTCGGCCACGCTCTCCGCAACCCCGCCGAGATCACCGGCAAGCCCGGCGGCGGCGACGAACCCCCCTCTGCGCAACCCCCGTCCGCTGACGTTGCCGTCAACTACTGCCGTCAGACATCCCAGAGGCCACACCGGGACATCATTCCGGTGGGCCCTCTGGGGTTATCGCTGGCCGTTATCGACAGGGAATCCCCCGCCGGGCGGCCAAGCTTCGCGTCAGAGATCAGTTTTCGACTTGGAGAGACGGGAAGTTCGCCAACACGACCTGCAACCGCTCCGCCAATGGTTGACCATTGACAGATCTCGCTATTTCTTTGAGACTGCCGAAATGCCACCCAACGCCAGGGAGAATATCCGGACAAGCGCCTTCCGGACATCCGAGTCTCGATCGAGACGTTCCAGCGATTCAAACCTCGCCGGATCAAGATCGATGGTGGCAATTCCGCCCGCATTCTCGCCACCCGCGGTCGAGAACAGCAAGAGACACCGGTAGGCCCGCACAGCCCCTGCTCTTTCCTCACGCATCAGCGACTGAAGGAACACGGTCTCTTCCTTGACTTGACTGCGGAGTGCATCCACAGAGCTCCACCGCGTAGCCCAGCCTTGGTCCTCCGCCTCCAACTGGATCTCGAGTAGCGTATTGAAATCGATCCGGCACACCCGGAAGTCGGGGTCGGTCGAATAAATCATGGACATCAGAGCGCTACTCTCCACCGTAGACATCGATACGGATTGGCTTATCGGGGTCGAGACGCCCGTCGTTGACCCTCGTTTGAATTTCATCCCAGCGATGATGACCGCCAAGAATTGTTCCGTCACGTGACACAAGAATTCCGTCTCCCTTGGGGGCCTTATTGACCCCGTCCAAGAGTTCTTCCTCGCTCAGGTACTCGTGATACCACTGCGATGCCGGGTCCCGAGTCTTTTGCCCCTCGGTGTATTTGCCGAGATCACCAGCTTTCTCGTAACGCGTCGAAATATTAGGACCGCATCCCGGACCGGTGTTGTGAACGAGGACGGACGCCTCACCCGCCAGCACATAGTACGTGTGGATGCCGCTTATGGTGAGGTCATGGGTGCGTTGGCGGCGTTCGAAGTAGCGAACACTCTGAACCTTTGCGGTGTCACCGTTCGAGGTCCGGAGGGTCATGCCGGGCTTCAGGTCTCCGGCGTCGACCCAGCGATCCTCGCTCTCTACCCAGAAGGGATGTGTAACTGTGGAGATGAGGGCCGCGCTCTTCTCAGCATCACCAGTGGTGATTGAGAGATCGACGAACTTCTTGTCTTCTTCCGTGACGATGGTGCCTGCGACCTTGCGTACAGTGGTACGGCCCGTGGCGGGGTCGGTGACGGTCACCTGGTCACCGGTTTTGACCTCCTCGATATTCTTGGTCGATCCGTCTGCGAGGAGGACATCTGTCCCGGGCAGGAAGCTGTGACATTCAGGCCCTTTGCTCGTGCCCTTGATTGCTCTCCCCAGGGCTTTGAGCGCCTGCACCTTTCCGCTTCCGAAATCCGTGCACCGCGACACGTCCCCAGTTGCGCAGTCGATCGCGGGCGCAACATTGGTGACCTCGCCGTAGAAGGTGGCGGCAGAGGTGAAGAGCCGTTCGAAGAACCCAGGCTTCTCGTCTTCCCCCAGGACGGTGATCCAAGGCCCGCGGCTCTTGGCACCTTTGGACTGCGCCCTCCAGGACCACGTGTAGTCGAGCGTGCGAGCGCTCTTGCGTGATCCTCCGGGGTTCGGCCAGTACCGTTCGTGCCGGTAGGTCCATCCGCCGGAGTTGTCCAGGACCCATCCGCTGCCTTGCCTACCCTGCTCACGGTTTGCCGCGTCATCGTTGTAGCCGGCTCCGCCGGCCGGGCCGTCAGGGCGCAAACCGTTGGGGTCGCTGTAGGTCGCAGGGTTGTTGTTGCCGTAGCTGTAGCCATGGATCTGCTGGGGATCGGTCAGGTCCATGACCGGATCGACGGAGAGGAAGCGTCCGGTCGTGGGGTCGTATTCGCGGGCGCCAAGGTGGGTGAGGCCGGTGGTTTTGGTGTCGTCGGTGCCGCCTACGAAGCCCTTGGTGCCGGGCCAGGTGGTGGGCTGCTGGCCTCGCACGCCGCCGAAGGGCAGAGTGCGGCGCTGCGTGAGCTTCTGTGTGGCGGCATCGATGGCGAGTTGGGCGGTCCCGTGGTGGTCGGCCACCGTGAAGGACACGGTGCCGTCGTCTTCCTCGACTGCCTGGTGGCCGCCGCCGAGGTCGAAGTAGCGGGTGACCTTGGGGGTGGTGGAGCCCTTGGGCAGGGTGATTTCGGTGGTGCCGAGGTAGAGGGTGGTCTCGGTGGGGGTACGTGCGATCAGGCGGTTGCCGTCGGCGTCGTAGAGGTATTCGGTGACCTTGTCACTTCCGCCCTCGACCGGTTCGGTGACTTTCGCCAGGTGTCCTTCGGCGTCCCAGCGAAGGGTCTGGGTGTCACCGCCAGTCGTGCGGGTGGTGGTGTTGCCGGTTTCGTCGTACCCGTAGTCGTCCTTGGCGGTGCCGGTGGGGCCGGTGGCGGTGACGGAGGTCATGGCGTGCGGCCGTGCACTCCTGGGACCTGGATCGGGGTATGTGTAGGTGCGCTTGGTGTCCTTGGTGCTGTCGCCGCTGGTGTCGTGCAGGGTTTCGGTGCGGCGGTTGCCGATCTGGTCGTAGGTGTAGGAGTTCCAGTACGCCGCCGGACCACCCACGACGCTGCCGCTCGGTGTGGTGGCGCAGCTTTTCTGGTCCTGGGTCCATGCCTCGGTCAGGCGCCGCAGGTAGTCGTAGGTGAAGCACTGGTTGTCCGTGCCGGAGCGGGAGACGTCCGACACTGACAGCACATTGCCCGACTCGTCATAGCCGTACGTGCTGTACTGGTCGACGCCTGCCACGTCCTGCCGGTCCACACGAGCGGTGGCCAGCCGCTGGGTACCCCACTCGTAGGTGTTGGTGAGCCAGGTCTTCTTGCTTCCGCTGCTGGAGAGTTCGTACTGGCTGGGCTTCCCGGTCAGGCTGTAGAGCGTGGTGGACTTCACTCCCTGGCCGCCGTCGATGGCGACGGGACGCAAGGTCTCGTCCTCGTAGGTGTAGACGACGGTGGCTGCCGGATGGGATCCGGCCTTGGGGTAGCCCTTTCCTTCCACGAGTCCGGAGGCTTTGTACGTGGTCGCGGACAGATAGGTGCCCTGGAGCTCGCCCTCTTCGGCGGGGATGGTGACGGACGTGCGCAGCGCTCGGTAGAGGCGGTCGTAGGCCACGACCTTGGAGGTGTAGGCCCGGCCGTCGTCGTAGCGGGTGGATTCCGCCAGGTATCCCTTCGCGTCTTTGACGGTGTCGTAGACCCATTTTGCTCTCAGCTCGCCGCTGGGTGAGTCCTTGTGCAATTCGGTCTTGCGGCCGAGGCCGTCGTAGACATAGGCGAGGGTGGTGTTGCGTGCGTCGGTGGTGGAGGTCAGTTGGCCACGGTCGTCGTAGGTGCTGTGGGTGGTGCCTTTGTCCGGGTCGTTTGCCTGGGTCTGGTGGCCGAGGAGGTCGTAGGTGTAGCGCCAGGTGTTCTTCGCGGGGTCGGAGACCTCCTGGAGCTCACCCCGGGAGGTATAGGTGTAGGCGGTGGTGTCGTAAGCGGCGTCGACGCTGCGCTGATGGTGCTGCCGCAGTTCGGTGGTGCGGCCGCGGGCGTCGGTGAGGGTGGTGGTCGCGGTGCCCCCGACCGGTGGGATGACCGTGGTGCGGTCGCCGCCGAATATGGTCTTGGTGACGCCCAGCACGGTCCCGCCGTCGCCGTTTCCGGCGATCTGCCGTGCCTCGGTCTGTCGGCCCAGGCCGTCGTAGGCATAGCGGTTCTGTGTCTCGACGCTCAGCGCGTCCTCGGGCTTGAAGAGTGTGGTGGCCGGTTTGCCGTCCGTGTAGTAGGTGGCGAAGTCCTTCGACTTCAGACCGCGTTCGTCATAGAAGACGTCTGTGAGCAGTCGGCCACCCTTCGGGCCGGGTGCTTGTGTCTGCCGCTCGCGCAGGAGGCCGTCGTAGAGGGTGTAGGAGGTGCGCTGCGCGCCGTTGTTGCCCAGGGTCTTCGTGCCGACGACGACGGGCTGGTTCTCGGTGACGTGGTAGGTGAACTCGTAGGTCGGGGTCTGGCTTGTGAGCCGGTCGGCCAGCCACACCTTGGTGGAGCGGCCCAGTGCGTCATACGCGTAGCTGGTGGTCTTCTCGTTGGTGTCGCTTTGCTTCAGTGGCAGCCCGCGTAGCGCATCGCGGGTGGTAGTGGTCGTCTGCGCGGTACTCGCGTCGCCGCTCTTGGCGGGCGGCGAGGTCTCTTCCATGCTGGTGGGCATGCCCGTCGCAGGGATGTAGGCCGTGGTGGTGATGCGGCCGTCGCTACGGGGTGTCCGGGTGAGTGTGCCTGCCGCGGTAACCGTGACGTTGGCGGTCAGATCGGTGCTGGTCAGGGCTCGGCCGTAGGAGTCGTAGGTGGAGCCGGATTCCAGGTAGACGGCCGTGGATCCGTCGTACGCCTTCAGCACCGCTTCCCCGGTGGCGTCTCCCTTGGTGGGTGCCGCGTCGTAGGCACCGCCGTCGTAGGCGGTCCGGGTGTCGGAATTGACATCACCGGGTCGGCTGACCGCAGCGTCGCAGGCCTTGGCAACGGTCTCGACCCGGGAGGGAAGGGTGAGGATGTTCTTGTCGGTGTTGGTGGCGTAGGTGGTGCGGGTGCATGTGTTGTCAGCAGCGGTGGTGATGTCGCCGAAGTCGTCAACCTGGGTGACCCTGCCTGCGACGGTGTCGTAGCTGGTGGCCGTCGAGACCGTTCGCCACTTGGCGCCGGCGCCGTCATCCAGGGAGGTGAATGTCTTGGTGTGCGCTGTTCCGGCGAAGTTGGCGGTGACCGTGCCCCAGTCTCGCGTCTTCTTGGCGGTCTCGTGGTGCCAGGGACGGTTGACCTTCTTGGCCAGGACCTTTCCGTCGGGTCCCGAGTAGCTGACGGTCTTGTAGGCGAAGCCGTTGGCCGACTCGTGGTCGGTGATGGGGTCGCCCTCGCCGTCTTCCAGGCTGACCGACACGCTCTTCGTGCCGCCTCCGGTGTCCTTGCGGTCACCGTCCATGCCACGCAGGAAGTACGTGTCTTCCTGCGACTTCATCGCCTTCGAGCCACCCTGGCCACCGGTCTGCACACGGACCTGTCCGTAGCCGCGCCACTGCGACCAGGTCTTGAACTTCTCCTTGGTCAGCCCGTCGTCATCGTCGAAGTGCCAGGCAGCGCCGCCCTTGTAGTCGTAGGCGGTGACCTGGTCCGGTGCGCCGCCGGTACGGTCGGTGGTGGTCGTCGAAGTGACCACGTACTTGTTGAACCACTGCCGTTCAGGGGCATCGCTGGTGCTGCCGCCGATGTACTGCGGGAAGCAGCGGGTGGTGTTCGTCTGCGGGGTCGGCAGAGAGCCCCAGTCACAGGCCTCGGCAGAATAGTTGACGTCTATCTGGCCGCCGGACTCGTCGGCGACCGTGGACAGGCGGTCTTTGATGAAGGGCGCGTAGCCGTCGCCGGTCTTGTCCAGTCGGTTGGCCAGCTGGGTGTAGGCGAAGGTCGTCTTCGGCAACGTGATGGCCGGCTCAGCCGTGTGGCCAGTGTGCTGAATGGACTCCAGTTCCAGCTGGTAGTCGGTGTCAGCCTTGCCCCACCGGTGGACCAGGCTCCATGAGTCGACGGCCTTGGGGGCACCGCCCTCAAGAACCTGAGTGGTGACCTTTGTCAACCGCTTACGGGTGAAGAAGACCGGGGCCAAGCGGCCCTCGTCGCAGTCCTCGTCTGCTGTGCAGTTCAGGTCCCAGGGGGTGTCGTACCAGGCGAACGCGTCCTTGTCGATGGAGGCGCAGTCGCTCTGTGTGTCGGGCAGGCAGCGCTCGCCGCTGGTGAAGTCGACCTTCGCCAGCGGCTTGGTGCCGTACATGGAGGAGGATCGCAGCCCGTATTCGATTCGGTCCAGGTTGCCGCCGCGGACGTAGCGGGTGTTGTCCTTGGCCTCCAGGTTGCGGCCGTAGGAGTTCGTCTCCTTGTCGTAGTAGTACGCGATGGCGTTGCCGTGCGGGTCCACGACGTAGTCGAGGTTCCACCGCCATGCCTGCTGGCACCAGGAGTCGGCGAACGCCGCACCGTGGCAGGGCTCGTCCGCGTCGTCCCCGAACACCGGGGCTGTCCAGGTGGAGTCGGTCGTTTCCTTGCCGTCGGCCCATCCGGGCAGGCGGTTGTAGCCGAAGTAGTAACGGATGCCGTCGGGCGTGGTGACTCGCCAGTACTCGTCTTTCCGCGCACCGTTGCCGCGTACGTTGGTGTCCGAACCGTAGAGCCGGTCGATCTTCGTGCCGTCGTCGCTCTTGAGTTTCCAGGAATCCGTCCCGTTCGGGACCAGTTCCCCGCCCTTGCCGTTGAAGGACATGTACGCGTTGTCATAGGCCCAGCACAGGTCGCCGGGCTTGTTGCCGTCTGCGTTCTTCACTCCGTCGTCCGCACACGGCTTGTAGCGGCGCTCGATGAACCCCGGCCAGAGGTCGAAGCCGTCGCCGACCCACGAGGCCTGGTTGTTGGTGTTCGTGGTGCGGCCGTCGATCCCGCCCGAGGAGTACGACAAACCCACAGTCGGTGTCAGGTCCCCTGGTACGTCCGGTACGGGCATGGCGTACGACCAGGTGAAGTCCCCGGTGTTCAGGTTGGTGTTCCATGCGGCTGAGGGGGAGAGAGAAGTGGCTTTGTAGTCCCCCTTCTCGCCCTGTTCCTCCGCCACCGCCGCCAGTACCGTCGGCGTGTCCGCGCGCAAGACCACGTTCGGCGCGAGGAGGGTGTGCTTCTCTGCATCGTTGATCGCCGCGAGGGGGGTGAGCGTGCGGCATCCCGGTCGGTCGGGGGCGGTGAGGGCACAGGCGGGTAACTTGACCAGCGTCAACCGGGAGGCGTAGCCACCACCGTAGGCTTGCGCGAAGGACGAGTAGTCGACTCTGGCCCGCACCCGCCCTGACGCGGTGTCCTTCGTGGCCTTCTCACCCGTTTTGGGTTGAAGAGAGAACAGGAGACCGTCGACGCCGGACTTCGCGGCGGCCTTGTGGTCCAGTACGCGGGCAGCGACCTCGCCACGTGCCGCGCCCGTTTTACCATCTGTATCCAGTGCCAGCGGCAGACCCTGGGCCGGTATCGCCGACGCTGACGCCTTCGCACCTGCTCCCGGCAGCTTCACCACCGCTGAGGCGGCCTTGGGCCAAGCGACGCGCGGGGCCGCCTGCGGGGTTCGCGGTCCCTTCATCATGGTGCGTGGTTTGACCTTGCCAACCGTGCCGCGGACGGGCTTCTCGGCGCGCGGAAGGTCAGGACGGCCCTTTCCGTCATCGGCGGCGAGAGCAGGCTGCGTCATCCCCTGCAGCAAGGTGGCGACCATGACCACAGCCGAGGCCATCGCAACGCGAGGGCGCAGCGAGCGTAACCGCTTCCGAGGTCTGCCGTTCATCCCTGTTCTCATCCCTCACTGTGTGCACCACGGACGCACGCGTCCGGCGGTGGAACGAAAGCTCGCGCTTGTCTGAACTGGGCTGTGGCGTAGTGAACCGGGCAGTTCCTGGCTCACCACGGTGAATCAGTCGCCGCTGGGTACGTCTGTGGCCATGCCGGGTATGCCGATCGCGAGTCGCGCGACCTGGGCGTCGGTCAGTGTCCCCTGGAACGCCCACACATCGGAGACCGCGCCCGGCCAGTACTGGCCCCAGGTGGTTCCGGTCTTCGCCCGGCCAAGTTGCAGCGGCTGCGTTCCCTTGAACGACAGCACGTCGTCCACCTGCGCGATCCGGTCGGCGCATGAGGTCTCATCGGAGACGCCGTCCCCGTCGGTGTCCGCACAGGCGATCTCTTCGAGCTCACCATTCACGTAGAGCTTGAGCTGCTTGGCGAACCCGTCGTAGACCAACGCCAGATGTGTCCATTCAGCCGAGCTGGAGAACTGACCGTTCTCCACCTGCTTGACAATGGCGTCCTTACCGTCGGCACTCGCCATGGAGATCCGCCATCGGCCCGGATCTGTGTCCGGCGTGGTACTGGGCACATATCGCACAGCGAAGGCATTCTGCTGCGCACCCGGTGCGCTGAGCAGCGCCACTTCGTTCTTCGGTACGGCCGCGGCTTGTGCCCATGCCTGTGCCGTTCAGAAACTCATCTCTCCTGCTCGCGGGCGGCGTCCGGACCCGGCCGCTGGGGTGGTCTGGCGCGCCATCACGGTCTGCTGGAACCCTGTCCGGGTGATCGTTTCGCTCCTATACCAGGCGACTCGGAAGTTGCTCACAGTCCCGACGGTGCTGCTACGCCGGGACACAGCCAAGAACGCGGAATTGCTCGTGCTGCGGCACGAGAACGCAGTGCTGCGCAGGCAGCTCACGAGGCCGGTGCGCTACGAGCATGCGGACCGGCTGTGGTTCGCAGCGCTGTCCTCGCTGATCCCCCGGCGCCGGTGGGCGCAGGTGTTCCCGGTGACGCCCCGCGACGCTGTTGGCGTGGCACCGCAGGCTGATCGCCCGGAAGTGGGACTACAGCAAGCGCAGACGCAGGCCCGGGAGACCTTCGACGGCGGGTGCGGTGAAAGCTCTGGTGCTGCGGCTCGCCAGGGAGAATCCGCGTTGGGGCTGTCGAAGAATTCAGGGCGAGCTGGTCCGGCTCGGACACCCAGTCGGCTCGACGACGATCTGGGAGATCCTCACCGCGGCGGGCATCGATCCAGCCCCACGCCGCAGCCGTCCGACATGGCGCGATATCCTGACCGCTCAGGCCCAAGCCATCATCGCCTGCGACTTCTTCCACATCGACTTGGTCGATCTGCGCCGGGTGTACGCGCTGGTGTTCCTCGAGCACGGCACACGCCGGCTGCACATCGCGGGAGTGACCGCCCATCTCACCGGACCCTGGACGGTGCAGCAGGTAAGAAACCTCGCCGTCGAGTTGGGTATTCGGGTGGACTCGCTGCGTTTCCTGCTCCGCGACCGGGATGCGAAGTACACCGAGTCCTTCGACGCGGTCTTCAAAGCCGACGACACCCAGGTCGTGAGGACCGCGCCACGGTCCCCACGGATGAACGCGCACTGCGAACGTGTCATCGGCACCATGCGCCGCGAGGCCCTCGACCACCTCTTGATCTGGAACGAGACGCACGCTCGGCAGGTCCTCGATGCTTACGCCCGGCATTACAACGGTCATCGCCCCCACCAGGCTCGTGGGCACCTCCCTCCCCTCCTCCAGGAGCACCCGACGTCCATGCTCGCCCCCTCCGCTCACCGGGTTCTGCGCACCCGAATACTCGGCGGCGTGATCAACGAGTACAGATACGCCGCCTGACCGGGAACGACGAGTTTCCGAACGGCACACGGTCCACATCCCCGGCTGTGGACCGGCGAGCGACCACCACAGCCACACTCGCCTGGGGCGCGGTCGCCACGGAGATGGTCGACTTGGAGTCGGATGACGGTGCCTTCGATAACCGACAGTGGTGCTTCGGGGTAGTCGGCCCAGGCCGAGCACCGGACGAGCAGCCGGGCAGACGGTCCCAGGCGGTGGCGGCGGCCTTGCCGTAGTGGGTGGTGTCGGTCGTCGTAGTGATTGGATGGGTCAGACTGGCCGGATCCTCGAACTTAAGCTCCGCCCCACGCTTGGGCTTCCGCCCGTGCCGGGCTGGCTGCGGCGGGGGTGGGGGCGGGAAGTACAGGACGCGGTCCGAACATATCCGGCCCAGCAGGTCAACGGGCAAGCCCGCAAGCAGGAAGCTCAGTCGGGTTACGCCATCGCCGGCATCAACAACGACCAGGGCGGGCGGGGCCCCGATCTGTCACCGGCCCGCCGCATACAGCCGCTGGAACACTTCCCCGGACCTGGACGGCTGTGACGACGATCTCGTCGCCCATGGACACAGCGGGAGCACATCCAGCAAGGTAGTCCCCGACGTCCGCCCTGGCTCCAGCCCAGCTACGAGCCTCCGCCCCGACCGTATGTGTGGCAGAACAGCCGACCCGGGCTGGTATTCGCTTCCGGTCCCGGCCAGTTGCTGACACCGGCCACCAGGACCAACCGTCCCTCCGTCGTATAAGGCCGATGAGTCTCCGAGAGTGGGAACTTTCGGCCATGGCACGAAGGCCACGCGTTACGTGGCTGCCGCTCGGGGAGGAATGCAGTGGGCAGGGATGCCGCCGAGGGGAGGAGGGGGCTGTGTTTGGTTTAGGCGCGAAGAGGAATGAACCGGAGTTCCGAACCGCCGTCACAGGCTTGCTTGAGGAATTGGTGCGGACGTTACACGAGGGGCTGGCCGAGAACCGCAAGGTTACGGATCAGCTACGGCGTGACACGGCGAACATCATCAATCAACGACTAGAGTCACTTTCGGCCGACTTAAGGGATTTGCGTCGTGCTCTGGGTGAGGCGCACAGCGACATTGCGGAATCCCGCCGAGAGGTGGAAGCGCTGCGCCTGGAGGTGGCGGCCACGCGTCGGGAAGCGGCTGAGCGCGGCATCGCACCGACGCGACGGCCGAGCTTTGAGCGGCCCCTGTCCGGTCCCGGAAGCGTCGCGGACGTCGAGGCGAACTCAGCGACTCAAGCCCCGGCTGAAGACGAGTTCGCACACGAGGAAAGGCTGGTGCGGGCCGCAGGCGTCAGTGCCGTGGATCTGGTCTGTCACCGCGACACGTGGGCGTTCATCGTGGAGCAGTCCGCACGCAGTGAGCACTTCAGAGTTCCTGGCGAGGTGGCGGCCGACGCGACCGGTCAGGTGCGGGTGACGGTGTCTGGCCGCAGCCTCATCGCCATCCTCACTGCCCTGTACACCGCGAGGGAGGGCGAACGCGGTAGGGACAGCGGCAACTGGGCATTGGCCGGGACGTTCTACCAGCGCATTGCAGATGCGATCGACAGAGTGTCTCCCCGGCACCACAACCCCCTCACAGGGATAGATGAGGAAGGGCCTGGTATCACCGGCCGGTTGGTGATCCTCATCGACGACCGCCCCGCCCAGCCGGATCAAGGCGAAGAGATGATCCAACCAGTAGCTGACTCGGGATGAAGTGCGGGAGGCAATGGCCATGGACGAGGGAACCGAACTCTCTGATGCGATTAGAGCCGTGCGGGTCGGCCTCGCCGCTGCGCAGCAGGCCGGAGACGGGCTACCGATCCGGTTCTCCGTCAAGGAGATCACATTGGACTTTGGGATCGAGATTCGGCACAGCGGGTCAGCTGCCGGCGGAGTGAAGGCATTCGTCGTGTCCGCCGATACGAAAGGAGAGCGGTCGGCGAGCCGCGCCCATCGGCTGACAGTGAGCCTGCTGGTCCACGGAGGCGAGGACACGCTGATCAACGATTACCAGTCTGGCTTCGGCCCGACGAGCACCGAGCTACCGTCGTAGCGGGAGGGCAGCCAAGTGGCTTCGGTGTCGGCGCGTGCGGCGGAGGTGCTGCGTCCCGATAACGGCCGATTCGGATCCGGCAGTGTCATCGCCCCTGGATTGGTGATTACGGCGCGTCACGTCGTGGCCGACTCGTCCGGGACACTGCCCGAGGGCTGCCAGGTGCTGGTGCGATTACTGCGCCACGGCGGCGGGCGGGCAGTGCCGGTGGCTGTGGTATGGGACGGCGGCCGGGAGCTGGATGTCGTGCTGCTACGCGGCGAGCCCGATCTGCTGGGGCGCCAGTTGGAACCCTTGCGTTGGGGGGAACTGACATGTGAAGCCCCGACGGACCGGCCGGAGTGTCGGGCGGTGGGCTTCCCACGAGCTATGAAAAGGGGCGACCTGCGAGATTGCCGCGAGGTGATCGGGCAGGTCAGTGCGATCAGCGGGCTGCGAGCCGCGAAGTACGAACTAGACGTGACCAACGCTACGGCCCAGGAGGCTTCAGGGTGGAGCGGCCTGTCCGGAGCCGGATTGTTCTGCCATGACCTCTTAATCGGCATCGTGAATGCTGTACCGGACGGTTGGGGCGCGCGGGTGCTGTGGGCGACTCCGGCACGTCGACTGCTGGCCAGCGACGGCTTCGTCCAAGCGGTGACCGCTGCCGTCGGCGCGGCTCCCTGGTTGGAATCGGCCGACCAGGGCCTGTTGTTCGAGCACCCGCCCCGCCCGCGGCTATCTCCCTCATATCTGCTGTCTCCGCGAGCCGAGGTCGTCCCCTTTTCAGGCATGCACTACGAGATCGACCAGCTGCTCGCCTGGTGCGTCAGCGGCCAGCCAGCAGATGTCGCCGTGGTGACGGGACCGGGCGGAGTCGGCAAGACCCGGCTAGCCGCAGAACTCATGCGCCGCCTGGCGCACCGGGGAACCCAAAGCTGGACAACCGGCTTCCTCGTAGATTCCAGAGCCCACGAGCCCAGCAGCCCCTACCGAATGCTCACCGCTAACACCCGTCCGCTGCTACTGGCGATCGACTATGCCGAAACCCGCATCGGCCAGGTCGAGCAGGTCCTCGACGCGCTGGGTAACGCACGGCACACCGAACGGGTACGGGTGCTGCTACTGGCCCGCTCCATCCGCGGCTGGTGGACCTCCTTAAGCGTGGAGCGTCAGCACACCGAGGTGATGGGTGACGGCGTCACTGTGCACCTCAGCCCAACCGCCGCCTGGCACAATCTCCTTCCGGACCAGGCCATTCAGGACGCCGCGGATGCCTTCCGCTCACGAATCGACGTCCTGCGACACGGTGTACCCACCGCTGCGGATGACGACCCCGCCGTCACCGCGGCCCGTCCCCGAAAAACCATCGAAAGGCAAGAGACCACTGCGCACGACATCGTGTCGGCACACATGACAGCACTGGCAGCCGTCCTGGCAGACAACGACAGGCAATACCCTCAGGCGGGCCGACCCGTCGATGTGCTGATCGGGCATGAGCATCGCTACTGGAGCCGCAGCGTCCGCGCGGCGGGCCTGGAAGCTACATTCAAATCACGTCCAGAACTACTACGACAGCTGGTGGCGTCTCAACGAATCGTCGGGGCGACCAGCCGCAGGGAAGCCCTGGCTGCCGTCGCGGCTGCCTTCGAGGCTCACAACCGCGACATCGATGAACCGCAGCCCCTGGCCCCTGACACCCGCACCCGGATCGAACGAATGCTGGCGGACCTGTACCCGTCGACCGGCGGCGTGCGATGGGGTGCGATGAGCCCGGACACTCTGGCCGCCGAACTCATCGCTCAGGCCGACGAGGAATCGGACCACGAACTGGTGGCCCACCTCCTGCCCAACGACAAACTCTCACCCGAACAGCGTCGACACGGGTTGACCATCCTCGCCCGCGCCAGCGCCACGCAACACACGCTGGTCGCGTCCACAGCACGAGCCTTCCTGAGAGCTCCCCAGACGCTGCTGCCCGATGCCATCAGCACCGCCGAGGCGTTGACCCAAAACGACGCCCTGGTCTGGCTCAACGGCATCCGTTCCATGCTCACCGCCCAATCCCAGACCAGGAGCCTGACCACCGAGATCCAGCAATTGGACGCCGCCGTAGAGCGCATCCAACTCACTCCGGAGGCTCCGCCACCTCCGGAGCTCCCGGCACCGGCTGAGGCCAACTCGTCAGCCGAAACCGGGCCCGAGGAATTCCACAGCATCATCGGAGAGCCTCACAACATCTCTACCTTGCGGCGCTTCGATCAGGCCCTGCGGACCTTGGCCCACAACGCCATCCGCGCTGGCACCCCTCTCCCGGACCTCGTGACCGCCCTCATCACCACGGCCGGAGACATGGAACTCCGCCTAGCCGCCTCCGCTGCCCCGATCGCCCCATTTCAGGGCACCGAATCTGCCTTGTGGCAGTGCCCAGGCCGGACCACCGCCTTGCTCACAGCCACCGAAGCAGCAGGGGTTCCCTCCCCTTACCCCGCGCTGGTGCCCTTCGGCCACGCCCCGCAGGGCGGCAGCATGCTGGTCAACCTGGAAGCCATGCGGCTTATCTACCTCCAATCCCCCGCGGGCCATAGCAGTTCCACAATTCATAACCTCGCCCGTGATCTCGCCCACAGCCCCTTTGCCGACGAACTCCATCTCCACCTCGTCCAAGTCGACCTGCCAGCGCGGGACCAAAACATCACGGCCAAGATTCACCAACATCGTTCCTTGCACTCCGCGCTCGTCCAAGCCAACCAAAACCACACCTCCAGCCGATCTCGCGCACCGCAGATCGTGCTGTCCAAGGAACCGCCATCCCATCGAGCTGGTGCACTCCTCAGCCAGATCGTCGACGCTCCCATTTCCAACACGCCTTTCGTCATCACTGCCGCTGCCTCACCGGAGATCGGCCCTATGGTCCCCTGGACCCTGAGCATCACGACGCAGTAATCAAACCGTCGGCACCATAGCCTGTGCCGTTCAGGAATGCGTCGTTGCAGGTCGTAGGCGGTCTGGCGGGATCAGCGCGCGTGCTGGGACCATGTCCAGGTGATCGTGTCACTGGTGTATCAGGTCACACGGAAGCTGCTCTCGGTTCCTGCGGTGTTGCTGCGTCGGCGGACGTCCAGAGATGCTGAATTGCTCGTGCTCCAGCACGAGAACGCGGTGCTGCGCAGGCAACTTGCGAGTCCGGTGCGGTATCAGTGGGCGGACCGGTTGTGGTTCGCGGCATTGTCCTCGCTGATACCCCGGCGTCGCTGGGCGCAAGTGTTCCCTGTTACGCCAGGGACGTTGCTCCGTTGGCATCGGCGTCTCGTTGCACGCAGGTGGGACTACAGCGAGTGCCGGACCAGGCCGGGCCGGCCGGCGACAGTGGAAGTTGTGAAGGAGTTGGTGCTGCGGCTGGCGCGGGAGAACCCGCGCTGGGGATGCCGCAGGATCCAGGGGGAACTCGCCCGGCTGGGCCACAGGATCGGCGCCTCCACCGTCTGGAAGATCTTGACGGCAGCTGGTTTCGATCCGGCTCCCCGCCGCGGCGGGCCGACATGGCGCGAGTTCCTGACATCCCAGGCCGAGGCCATCATCGCCTGCGACTTCCTGCACATCGACCTGGCAAGCCTTCGCCGGGTCTACGCGCTGGTCTTCCTTGAGCATGGCACGCGCCGCCTCCACATCGCCGGCGTCACCGCTCATCCGACTGCGCAGTGGACGGCCCAGCAGGCCCGCAACCTTGCTCTTGAGGTGGACGTGCGCCTCGAGTCGTTGCGCTTCTTGATCCGCGACCGGGACAGCAAGTACACAGAATCCTTCGACGCGGTCTTCGAAGCTGAGGGCATCGAAACCGTCAGGATCGCCCCGCGGGCCCCGTGGATGAACGCGCACTGCGAGAGAGTCATCGGGACACTGCGGCGTGAACTCCTCGATCACGTGCTGATCTGGAACGAGACCCACGCTCGCCACGTCCTCGATGTCTACGCCCGGCACTACAACGGCCATCGCCCCCATCAGGCTCGAGAGCAACGTCCGCCCCTTACCGACAGCCGGACCGCACCATTGACCGACTCGAGCACTCCGCGACGACTGCTCCAGACTCGCGTCCTCGGCGGCCTGATCAACGAGTACAGACACGCGGCCTGACCTGCAGCGACAGATTTCTGAACGGCACAGCCTGGCGAGGGCGGAGAGCACGGCACGATCGGCCCACGACAATCGCGGCCGCTCGACCTCTCGCCGCAGGACGGCGACCTCATGAAGCAGCGCCAGGATCTCGACGTTGTTCGCGGCAAGCGACCGGCACAGCTGGAGGAAGCAGCTCAGTAAGCGGCAGAAGATCAGGTAGAGCAGTCGCAGGCCCACAACTACTGATCATGCCCATACTCAAACGATCCCAAAGCCCCTGGTCAGTCGCCGTACGGCAATAGAGACACCCTTCACGGGGGTGAAGCCATTGTGAAGCGTTACGGTGCCAACAGGGACGATTCACTGGCCCTCATCCACGAGGCCGGTTTCATACGCAATGATGGCCGCCTGAACGCGATTACGTACGCCCAGCTCGGTTAGGATGGAGCTCACATAGCTCTTCACGGTCCCCTCCACTACGTACAGACGCTTCGCGATTTCGGCATTGGACATCCCTCTGCCGACGAAGGCAAGCACCTGCCGTTCCCGTTCCGTCAGGCCCTCAACGCGCTCACGTGAGGCCGCACGCCTCTCCATGCGCTGTCCGGAAGAGCCGCGGTTTAGCTCAGCGATGATGCGGGTCGCGACCTTGGCAGAGAGGTAAGCGGCTCCCCTGGCTGCTGCGTGCACTCCACTTAGCAGTTCGCACGGGTCACCGGATTTGAGCATGAAGCCGCTGGCTCCATCTCCGAGAGCCTGGGCCACGTATTCGTGTTCGGAGAAGGTCGTCAGGATCAGCACCGAGACATCTGGTGCTTGCCGCTTGATCTCTGCCGTGGCGACGAGACCGTCCATCACCGGCATCCGGATGTCCATCAGTACGACGTCCGGGCGGTGCTGCAGGGCGAGAGCAACAGCTTCGGACCCGTTCTCCGCTTCGGCGATTACGTCGATCTCCGAGTCTGCGGCCAGAATCGCTCGCACGCCGGCACGGATCATAGTCTCGTCGTCTGCTAGAAGAAGTCGGACGGTAATGGCAGTCACCGTTTCTGTCGTGAACTCGTGGTGAGTTCTGGTGGTTCGGAACTGGCGGCTTGTTCCCCATGTTCGCGGAGCTACCGGTCGTGGTCCACAGGCGCCCTGGATTTAGCGGAAATCACACGCTTGTCCATCAGTCGGCCTTCGGCGAAGCACAGGCGGTACACGTCGACCCGCACGAACAGGGCCTCGCTTGCCCGGTAGTAGCGGCAGGTGGCTCCCGGTGGCACGGGAAGGTACTCGGACGGTGGGTCACTCATCTCGTTGTCAGGGAGCAGAGCCTTGACCCTTGCCTCGGTCTCGCCGACCACGAGTCGATCGTAGCGTACAGGGGCGAGCGTGGAGGAAGCCGACAGATAGGCGTAGTACCCGAGCATGGTCGCAACGAGACAGGCGGACAACGCGATGGGGACGGACACTACGGTGAGGAAGCGTCGGCGGAGACGAGTCGTCGCACGCGCCAGGTCGTCCCGCGGGGTGTCCGTCTTCGGGTCCGCGTGCCAGGGGCTGCCCGCCGATCGGATCGCAGCGGAGGTCCGCGGCAGGCGGGCGGTCACCTCGAAGCCGCCGTCGGGCAACGGCCCGGCGCGGAACTCACCGCCGGCTAACCGTGTCCGCTCCTCCAACCCGACCAGGCCACGGCCTCCTTGCGGTCGGTCACCCGGCGGCTCCGTCGGCGGGCAGTTGCGTACGATCACCGTGACGTCGGCCGGCGTGTAGGCGAGATGGACCGAGACCTCTGCCTTTGGGGCATGTTTCATCGCATTGGTCAGCGATTCCTGCACCACGCGATACAGGGCCTTGTCCGCCATACTCGGCAGCTCACCGAAGTCGCCCGTGCGCTTCAGTTCTACGAGTACGCCGGACGTGCGCGCTCGGTCGATGAGCAGGCCTATGTCGGCGTGTGAAGGGTCCATCGGGAGTGGAGCATCGTCTTCGCGCAGCACACCGATGATGTCCCGCAGACGGTCCATGACATCTGCGACATTGGCGCGCAGTTCCCCCGCCGATCGACGGAAGCGCTCTTCCACTCCTGGGGCGACCTGCAGCGCACCGGCGCGCAACGCAATCAGGCTTAGTTCGTGGCCGAGCGAGTCGTGCATGTCCTCGGCAATGCGGGCCCGTTCCCGCAGCCTGGCCTGCTCCACGCTGATACGCTGCTGTGCCTCCAGTTGACGGGCGTGCTGCCAGCCCGCGTGCTGCAGTTCGCGCCGCTGCATTGCGTACCTGCCCATGAGCCAGGGCAGCAAGCAGACGAAGATCAACGCAGTCAGCAGCACGAACCACATAGGGGTGGTGAGCCCGCCGAGGACCGAAGCGGCCGAACCACCGACCACCACTAGGCCCAGCAGGCCCAGCACCGTCGGAGGGTTCACCGACTGCCGACCCACCGCGAAGCTCGTGACGAACACCGCCGGCACATAGGGCGAGACCAGGATGGCGCCGACATCGTTGTGCAGGGTCCCGGAGGCCCACCACAACGCCAGGCAGACGGCGCACGAGACCGCGGGAAGCGCGCGGTACAGCGCCACGGCGACGGCGATGGCGACGGCGCCGGCCGCTGTCTGCCACGGCCGGTAGTCCTCCGCTCGGGTTTCCGGGACGATCAGCAGAGCCGGGGCGTTGAGTGCCACCCACGCGCCCACCGCGAAGAGCGGCCAGTGGCGGGGCCATTGATGGCGTTCCGAGGGTTGAATCCACCCCACGATCCGGGCCATGTCAGCGGTCTTGAAGGTCACACAGGCCAGAGTAGCCAGCGCCCCCGGGCGGGGGTACTGACGAAGGTCGTGCAAGCGGGCATCCGGCCAGCGCCAGCCGGCCCGGGGCGCAAAAGGGCGTTGCACGCCGAGCGGGGGTTCCCGGCATGCAACGCCCGCGCATTCCGGCGGTACCGGAACGCGTACGAGGGGTGCCGCTCACGCATCGCGCTTGCGCAGCACCAGATAGCCGACCGCCTGGACGAGCACGGCCCAGCCCACGACGAAGAGCAGGGCGGTCATCGGTCCGTACGGGGTGCCGTCGGCGTTCATGAAATGCGTGCCGGCCGCGTCCGGCAGCCGGTCCGCCACGTACTCCAGCGGCGCCATGTCGGTGGCGGACAGGATGAGCGAGACCATGGTCAGCCCTACGAAGACGATGGTGAGGGTGCCCGCGGCACTGCGTACCGCCACGGCGACGCCGACGGTGAGGGCGCTGATCAGCGCGAGGTGGACGCCGATGCGCAAGGCCGTGGCCACCGCCTCGCCGCTGTCCACGGTCGTCAGGTCGCCGAGCATCAGGGAGGCGGCCGCAATGCCGAGGAGGCCGGTGGCAGTTCCCGCGACGAGGCACACGGCACCGACGACGAGGGTCTTGGCGAGCAGCAGGGTACCGCGGCGCGGCACCGCCTGCAGCGTGGTGCGGATGCTGCCCGAGGTGTACTCGGCGGTGATCGCCAGCATGGCCAGCGCGATCAGGCCGAACTGCGCGATGTACACGGTCGAGATGGTGACCTCCGTGGCGGAGACGAGCGGGCCGCCCCGCCTGTTGTTCACCATCGTCGAGCCGATGATCGGCGCGGCCAGAAGCATCAGCCCGGCCGTGGCGAGCAGGCTCCACCAGGTGGACCTGACCGACCACAGCTTGGTCCACTCCGCCGCCATGGCGCCGGTCAGGCCTCCGGAAGCGCCGCGCGCCCGGTGGGACGCCCGGACCGGAGCGGCGTGCGGCGCGGCCGTCATCCCTGGTTCCTGTTCGGCGAGGCGTGAGCGTACTGCGCACGTGCTCCGGCGTACGTCTGCGGAGCGGTGCCCAGGACGGAGGCTAGCGGGGTCTGTCGCAGTCTGTTGACGGCCCAGGTGCCTGGGATCATCAGGGCGAGCATGATCACCGGGGTCACGACCACGCCGAGCAGGGCACCCGCCGCGACATCGTGCAGGTAGTGCACACCGACGTAGACGCGGGACAGCGCGACGAGGGCGGCGAGCGGCAGGGCGAGCATGCCGATCAGACGCCAGCTGATGACGAGCGCGGCGGCGGAGGCGGCGGCGATGACCGAGTGGTTGCTGGGGAAGGCCCAGTCGCCCGGTTCGGGGCATTCGGCGATCGTGGTGACGTGGGGAATGGCCCGGCAGGGACGTTCCTCATGCAGCCAGCTCTTGATGCCTTCACTCAGCATGTAGGTTGCGGCGACCGCGACCGCGACCGCGACCGCGACCGGGCCGAGCAGGGCCAGGGCCATGGAGCGGTCCTCCCGTCTTCTGGCGCGCCACCACTGTAGAACGAACAGGGCCACGAAAACGAGGATGCCGGCTTCAGTGCCGACTTCGCCGAGTTTCTGTAGCCACGCCGGCGAACCTGCGGCCCACTCGGTGATGTCCCGGTACACACCGACGCCGTAGTGGGGTCCGGCCTCGGCGAGTTGCACAAGGGCTGTGTTCATGAGCAGTGTCATTCTCCGTAGGTGGTTCGCGTGGCCTGCACGGCGGGGGCCCCGTATTCGACAGTGTCGGCGGTGAGTTCCATATAGGCCTGTTCCAACGAGGCTTCGACGGAGCGCACTTCGTGCAACCTGACGTCCATCTCGTAGGCGAGATCGGCGACCGCCTCGACCGCCAGGCCGGTGATGTGCAGCTCGTGGGTGCCTTCCCAGCGGACCGGAACCCGCTGTTCCGTCAGCCGAGCCTGCAGCCTCTGAAGGGCTGCGGTCTCCGGCCCGCGGGCGCGCACGGCGTTGAGAGAGCTGCGCTCGATGAGTTCCTGGACCGTTGTCTCGGCGATGAGCCGTCCCTTGCCAATGACGACCAGCCGGTCGGCAGTGAGCTGCATCTCGCTCATGAGATGGCTCGAGACGAAGACCGTGCGCCCTTCGGCGGCAAGCTGCTGCATTAGTCCTCGGATCCACCGCACCCCGTCTGGGTCGAGTCCGTTGACCGGTTCGTCGAACATGACGATGGCGGGGTCTCCGAGCAGCGCGCCGGCGATTCCGAGGCGCTGGCCCATCCCCAGCGAGAAGGCCCCCGCCCGGCGCCCCGCGACCGAGGTCAGTCCCACCACATCGAGGACCTCGTCGACCCGGTGTACGGGGATGCCGTTGCTGCGCGCAAGTGCCTTCAGGTGCGCACGGGCGCTACGTCCGGGGTGCAGCGCCTTGGCGTCGAGCAGGGCACCGATCTCCCGCAACGGGTGGCGGAGTTCGGCGTACGGCCGGCCATGGACGAGCGCAGCACCGGCGGAAGGGCGGTCCAACCCCGTGATCATGCGCATGGTGGTGGACTTGCCCGCGCCGTTGGGGCCGAGGAAACCGGTGACGCGCCCCGCAGGAATCGTCAGGGAAAGGCCATCCACCGCGGATACGTCACCGTATCGCTTGGTCAGCCCCTGCAGGGTGATCATTCTTGGCTCCCGGCCTCTTCGGCGTCCTTCGTCACTGAAGAAGGTACGAGGCTGGGACCGTGCGGCGCAGTGCACCAAGGAGAGCAATCGACCCTTACTTTAGTAAGGAATTTCCCCCTGTCCTTCGACAACGGCACACGACTTCTTGCAGTGTGTCCCGGGAAACCCGCGGCGGGCTTCCGGTCCCGCCACTCGACGCAGGGGGAAGGCACAGGGTTCATGCCTCAGATTTCGAGCACTGCACAGAGGCCGCAGGGAATTGCGCCAGCCAATACCGTCCGCCGGTACTACCAGCTCGTCGACGACGGCGACATATCCGGTGTGATCCAGCTCTTCGAGCCCACAGCGGAATATCTCCGTCCGGGCTATGAGAAGCTGACCGGGCACGTCGAACTGGAACGCTTTTACCGCGACGAACGGATTATAGAAAGCGGTCGGCACACCATCGGCTCCCTGATCGCTGCGGACCTGGATGTGGCGGTGCGCGGCGAGTTCCACGGGATCCTGCGGGACGGGCGGGAAGCCTCCCTCGAATTCGCCGACTTCTTCACGCTGACCGAGTCGGGCACCTTCGCGAAGCGGCAGACCTTCTTCTACGCCCCGCTGGTCTGAGGGGTTCGGGAGTGTCCATCATGACCGACATCGTGACTGATCGCACGGCCCGTACCACGGTCGCGGCGCAGGCTCCGAAGAGCCCAGAGTTCGGCGCGTCCTTCACCGCGCACATGGTGACGGCGTCCTGGACCGCCGACGGCGGGTGGTCCCCGCTGGTACTGCAGCCGCACGGTCCTCTTCCCATGTCGCCCGCCATGGTCGGGCTGCACTACGGGCAGGTCGTCTTCGAAGGGCTCAAGGCCCATCGCCGGACCGACGGAACGGTGAGCGTCTTCCGCCCCGACCGCCATGCCGCACGGCTCGCCGAGTCGGCCCGCCGGCTGGCCATTCCTCCGCTGCCGGAGCGCCTGTTCCTCGACGCCGTCGACCTCCTGGTGGCCGCCGACCAGGACGAGCTGCAGCACGTCGGGCCGAACGCCCCCGCACTCAGCCTGTATCTCCGCCCGCTGCTCTACGCCAGCGAGGCGCACCTGGGGCTGCGGCCCGCGCGCGAGTACGCGTTCCTGCTCATCGCTTTCGTCACCGGCGGCTTCTTCGCCGACGGCCCCGAACCGGTGCCCGTATGGGTCAGTACGCGGCACCACCGGGCGGCGCCGGGCGGCACGGGGGCCGTGAAGTTCGCGGGCAACTACGCCCCCACCTATCTCGCCCAGGAGGAGGCGGCCCGCGCGGGCTGCCGGCAGGTGGTCTGGCTGGACGCGGCGGAACGGCGCTGGGTGGAGGAGCTGGGCGGGATGAACCTCTTCTTCGTACGGGGCCGCGGCGCCGGCGCCCAGGTGGTGACGCCGCCGCTCGGCGGCACGCTGCTGCCGGGGGTCACCCGCGATTCCCTGCTCCACCTCGCGACACGGCTCGGGTACGAGACACGAGAGGAGCGCGTTGCGGTGGACCAGTGGCGGGCGGAGTGCGCCGCGGGGACCATCACCGAGACCTTCGCCTCGGGTACGGCGGCGGCGGTCACGCCGGTGGGTTCGGTACGGCACGGCGACGCCGAGTGGCGGATCGGCGACGGCGGGGCCGGCCCGGTGACGCTCGCCCTGCACAACGCGCTGACCGGTGTCCAGACGGGCCGCTCGCCGGCACCGGACGGCTGGCTCCGGAAGGTACCGCCCAGGCGGTGACACCGACGCCCGGTGCCCGCCCCGGACGGGGGCGGGCACCGGGCGTCGTGCAGCGGGCTCAAAGCCGCTCCGGCCACCCGGGATCGTCGCCCTCTTCGAGGATGCGGTTGTGCTCGTCGACGAACACCACCCGCGGCTTCACCTCGCGGGCCCGCTCCTCCGCCACCAGGCCGTACCCGATGACGATGACGAGGTCGCCCTCGTGGACGAGACGAGCGGCGGCTCCGTTGATCTTCACGGTGCCGGAGCCCCGCTCCCCCTCGATGACATAGGTCTCCAGGCGGGAGCCGTTGTTGATGTCGACGATGTGGACCAGCTCGTTCGGGAGCAGGTCAGCGGCTTCCATCAGCAGCGGGTCGAGGGTGAGCGAACCGACGTAGTGCAGGTCCGCCTGGGTCACCGTGGCCCGGTGGATCTTCGACTTGAGCATGGTGCGGAACATGGCTGGTCGTCTCCTCGGGTCAGCCGGACATCGCGACCAGCACCCGCCGGTCACCGGTGAAGGGCCGACGCCCGTGGCCGACCGCCACGTTGTCGATCACCATCAGGTCGCCTTCGTACCAGTCGACGTTCACGGCCGCAGCCAGGCCGCGGTCGCGCACCTGGAGCACGTACTCGTCGGGGATGGGGCTGCCGTCCGCGAAGGAGACGGACTGCGGCAGTTCCTCGGGCGGCATGATCTGGGCCAGCTCGGCCGCCACCTCGTCCCCGAGGGCCGCGGGGTGGAACTGGTCGGACTGGTTGAACCAGACTTCCGTACCGGTGACCGGGTGCTTGATCGTGGCCGGCTGTACCTGCGAGATGATCCGCAGGGTTCCGTCCGGAAGCCACTTCCAGTCCGCCTGCCCCGCATCGAGGAAGGACTCCACGGCCTCCCGGTCCTCGGTCTCGAAGGCCTCCTTCCAGCTGCGGCCCAGACCCAGACCGTCGTGGAGGTTCTGGATGTAGCGCAGGCCGCCCGCGTACGCCTCCCGCACCTCCGGGTCGAGCGAGTCGAGCCACAGCCCGCCATCAACCACCGGGGTGGCGCCGCCCGTGGCCGGGGCCGTGGCGCAGTAGAAGAACAGCCGGGACGGCCATTCGTGGCTGTACGACAGCTCGTTGTGCATGGAGATCGTCTCCTCCGGCGGGTATTCCGTGGAGGTGTAGACATTGGCGCCCACTTTGGTACGCGGAGAGGTGCCGTGCAGGTACGAGAGGCGGTTCGGCAGGAGCAGGTCCATCACCGCTTCCAGCTCCTGCTCGGCCACGTGGAAACCGCGGAAGACGACGGCCTTCTCGCGGGTCAGCACGTCGGCGAAGTCCGTCCGGTCCCGCAGGTACTCGACCAGCCCCTGTGCGCTGGGGGCAATGCCCTCGGGTCGTATTTCCAGCGGTTTCCAGGCCGATGCGGTCACGGTGCATCCCCTCCCGTAATGGTGATCAATGAGGTGGCACGTTCATGGGCGCGTGCCTTCGGCGCGGGTGTTTCCGGTGTGCGTGTCTTCCGTGTGCGTGTTTTCCGTGTGCGTGCTGTGGGCGGGCGCACGTACGGTGCGCGTGTCCGCGGCGTGCGCCGCCGTGGAAGCGCCGGCCGGGCCGGACGCCGTCAGGACCGGCCGCAGCACATCGACGGCCCGCAGCCGCGCGACAATCAACTCCCCCGGCCGGATGAGCAGCCGGAGCACGACGGGCGCGACGACCGCGCCGACGAGGAAGCCCGCCACCACGTCGTGCAGGTAGTGCACTCCCAGGTAGACCCGGGAGAATGCGGTCAGGACGGCGATCGGCAGCGCCAGCCAGGCCCCGGCCCGCCAGACCAGGAACAGCGCTGCCATGAGGCCCGCGACGATCACCGAGTGGTTGCTGGGAAAGGACCAGTCGCCCAGCTCCGGGCATTCGGCGATCGGGTGTGCCCGGGCGACGGCCCGGCAGGGGCGCTCCTCCTCGATCCCGCTCTTGACGAGCTCGCTCAGCACATAGGCGACCCCGGTGGCGACCGGGACGAGCAGCGCCGCCGCCATCTTCCGGTGGTGCTCGCTCCGGGCCCGCCAGCAGGCGATGACGGCCAGCGCGAGACACACCAGGATGCCTGCCTCGGTGCCGATTTCCGCGAGCTTCTGGAGCCAGGCGGGCGACTCCGCCGCGAACGACGTGATGTCGCGGTACGCGCCGGCGCCGGGATTCTCCTCGCCCGATCCCGGCGTCACCCGCATGCTCAGCAGCCAGCCGACCGTCAGCAGAACCAGTCCGCCGACAACGATCCGCACAGACCATGTCTTCACGCTGCGCTTCAACCCCCTCTGGGCGCACGGCCGCCGCGCAAACGGCGCCGCCACGCCTGTCGATCTCTCCCGGTAGTCGGAGGAAATCTAAGGGAAATCGGCGGCAAGGGCATCGGACGAAAGTGTCCGATTCACCCTGACGAAAGTCAGGGTGAATCGGCACACCAGGAGCGGCCGACGTGCCGGACTAGGAGGCCTTCCCGTCCATTGCGGCAATCAGGCTGTTCGGACGCATATCGGTCCAGTGCTCGTTGATGTAGTCCATGCAGGTCTGGCGGTCGGTTTCCTGGACCTTGACCTGCCAGCCGGCCGGCACCTCGGCGAACGACGGCCAAAGCGAGTACTGACCTTCGTCGTTGACGAGAACCAGGTACGTGCCGTCGGCGTCCTCAAACGGGTTCGTCACCCTACAACTCCCTTACTTGCCTTACTGACCGAGATGGACAGACACACTTCACAGTTGTTCGGCGCTCACAGTCGTTCGCCGAGGATCCTGCCGATGCGGGCAACCGAGGAGGGATCTGTCAGCATTTCCTCGTGCTCGACGTCGACATAATAGTTTTCGAACTCTCCCGCTGTATAGGGCTTCCAGGGACTCGCGCCCCGCCGCCGGCGGGCCTCCTCCGAAGCACGCGCGGAAAAGAACAGCACGTCGCCGTCGAAGCGTCCGGGGACGTACCGGCGCATGACCCGGACGTTATTCACGTAAACGTCCTTCACGGCAAGGATCTCGTCCGCTTCAAGCTGCGCCAGGGACCTGTTCTCATGACGCAGGAATTCCCGGTAGCGCTCGATCGGGAAATCTCCCTCGGTCAGCTCCGCCATGCTGAACTCGAAGCCTATGGCCCGGAGATTCCTGGCCACGATCTCCACTTCGCTCTCCTCGGCGCCACCCTGTCCGACACCCGGCTGCCGGGCGGGCGGGAAGGCGTCGAGCAGCGCGAGGAGCTCCACCTTCACGCCGGACCGCTGCAGCCGTACGGCCATGGCGTGGGCGATATGACCGCCGAACGACCAGCCCAGGAGCCGATACGGCCCCTCCGGCTGCGCTTCCTGGATACGGCGTACGTACTCGTCGGCCATCGCGTCCACCGACGGCAGCACAATGCCGCTGCCCCGGCGTACCCCCGGCGCCTGGAGCGCGTACACGGGCACGTCCGGATCGATGTGCGTGAGCAGAGCCGCGTAGCACCAGCCGAGTCCGGCCGCCGGATGCACACAGAACAGCGGGGCCCTGCCACCGCGTCGCCGCAGCGGCAGCAGGCCGGTGAACGCGTCGCGGTCCTCGTTCCTCCGGTCGATGTCCGCCGCCAGCGAGGCGACCGTCGGTGCCTCGAACAGGTTCCGCACGCTGAGCTCCACCCCGAGCACGGCGCCGATCCGGGACAGCAGCCGGGCGGCCAGCATCGAGTGGCCGCCCAGTGCGAAGAAGTCGTCGTCGACCCCCACGTGGGCGACGTCCAGGACCTCACTGAAGAGCCGTTGCAGGATCTCTTCGCGCGGGCCGCGCGGCTCCCGGCCCGCCGTGGCCGCGTACTCCGGTGCCGGCAGGGCCTTGCGGTCGAGCTTGCCGTTCGGGGTGAGCGGCAGCGTGTCCAGGGTCACGAACGCCGACGGCACCATGTAGTCGGGCAGGGTCTCCTGGAGGTGGGTACGGAGCGCGGTGCCGAGGGCGTGGCCCGCGCGCCGGCGGCCCGGTTCGTTGGTCCAGCGGCGCAGCGAGTGGTTCCGGGCCTGCTCCGGCGCGGGACCGGGCGCGTCGGCCGGTGCGTAGATGCCGGTCAGCGCTTCCGCGGTGAGCCGGCTCTCCTCGACGAGGACGACGTCCAGGTCGCCCTCGCCGCCGGTGCCCGACCAGGTCACGAAGGTCCGGTAGCCGAGGGCGCGGCCGGCCTCGCGGAAGGCCGCCGGGGACGGTGCGTCCGTCGGGCCCCCACCGCCGCCGGACCGGTGCGTCCCGGTACCATCCTGCCCGGCCAGTGCCGCTGCCAGCTCGGCCAACTGTCCGGCCACCCGGCCATTGGGCACACCGACGACCCTCAGCGCGGCGGGGCACCGCTCCCTCAGGTGCGTCGTCAGCTCGTCCAGGCCGGCGATCTCCCGGTCCCAGTTCAGCCGCGGTGCCGTCCGCAGTGAGTACGGCTCGGCCGGGGACATGGACAGCACCACGTCGTAACGGTAGCGGGACAGTTCGTTGTCGTACCGGCCGCGCTTGACCTGCATGTCCGAGCAGTACGCGGGGATGCCAGCGGTGTGTAGGGCGGTGAAGAACTCCGGGGCGATCAGGAGCTCTTCCTCCTGCGCGACGCTGCGGTCGATGGCTCGTTCCAGCTCCTCCGGGTCGGGCCGCGCGCCGCCCCGGGACAGTTCCACCGAACCGCGGAAGCAGCGCAGCAGATGCAGATTGCGCACGTCACCGACGTAGATCCGGCCACCAGGGGCGAGCAGGCCGACGGCCTTGCGCAGCACGTCGGAGAGGTAGTCCGCGCTCGGGAAGTACTGGACGACCGAGTTGAGCACGATGGTGTCGAAGCCGGCCGGGAGCCCGTCGACGACGTGCGCCGCCCGGGTCCGCAGCTGCACCCGGCCGGCGAGTTCCGGGACCTGCGTCACCTGGCCGTGCAATCTCCCGATCACCGACGACGAGACGTCCGTCCCCCAGTACGACTGGCAATACGGTGCGACCTTGGAAAGGATCAATCCGGTGCCGACACCGATCTCCAGGACCCGGCGCGGGCGTAGTGCCAGGATGTCCTCGACGGCGTCCGACCGCCACTCCGCCATCTCCGCGAGGGAAATGGGCTCGCCGGTGTAGCTGCTCCGCCAGATGCCGAAGTCCTCGCCGAAGACGGCGGATCCGGGTTCCCGGTAGAAGGACTCGTACGTCGCCTCCCAAGCTGCGACCTGCTCTTCCTCTGCACCGGCCGGCTCCAGCGCGTGGGTGTCGGGCACCACGTAGCCCACCAGCCGGTGGTCGCCGGGGCGGTCCTCGCGGAGTACCACGGCGGCCTGGCGGACGGCCCGGTGGGACGAGAACGCCTCTTCCACCTCACCGAGTTCGATACGGTGACCGCGCATCTTCACCTGGTGGTCCACCCGGCCGACGAACTCAAGCTCGCCGTCCGCCCGCCACCGTACGAGGTCGCCCGTGCGGTACATGCGGGTGCCCGGGGCGCCGAACGGGTCGGCCGCGAATCGTTCGGCGGTCAGGCCGGGGCGGTTGAGGTATCCCCGGGCCACACCGGATCCTGCGATGTACAGCTCGCCGGCGACACCGGCGGGCACCGGGCGCAGCGACCGGTCCAGCACATAGACGCGGGTGTTGTCCAGAGGCCGGCCGATGGGAGGTGCCTGGCTGCCGGGCACCTCCCCGGCCGCCGCGTCTTGGGGCGCCCCGTCCAGCAGTGCGGCCGTCGACCAGATCGTGGTCTCCGTAGGGCCGTACACATTGGTCACTTCGCTGCCCGTGGCGTACAACTGCCGTGCCAGCGCGCCGGTCAGGGCCTCGCCGCCGACGAGCTTGCGCACCGCGGCGAGCGACGGGGCATGGTCAGCGGCCAGCATCTGCCAAGCCGTGGGGGTGGCCTGCATGACGGTGATCCGGCGCTGCTCGATCAGCCGGGCCAGTGCCGCCGGGTCCTTGGCCGCCTGCTGACCGGCCAGGACCACCCGCGCGCCGCTGAGCAGCGGCGCGTAGAGCTCGAGGTTGGAGATGTCGAAGCCGATGGTGGTCACGGCGAGCAGGCGGTCGGCCGTGCCGAGGTGCAGCCGGCTCTGCATCGCCTGCAGCAGGTTGACGACGTTCCTGTGGGTCACCACGACGCCCTTGGGGCGTCCGGTGGAGCCGGAGGTGAAGATGACGTAGGCGGTGTTCTCCGCGGCCGGCGCGCCGTGTACCCCGGCCGCAGGCGGCCGACCTCCCGGGCAGTGAGCGAGGGCCGGCGCCAGGTCCGGCGCGTCGAGCACGAGCGGCTCCAGCCCCAGTGCGCCCCCCGCCTCCGCCGCCAGGTCAGCCGAGGCGGCAGTGGCCAGCAGGGCCGTTGCCCGCGACTCCTGGACCATGTAACGGATGCGGTCCAGCGGGTAGTCGGGGTCGAGCGGTACATAGGCGCCGCCCGCCTTGAGGATCGCCAGCAGTGCGGCGACCATCTCCGCCGAGCGCGGCAGGCAGACCCCCACCAGGCTCTCCGGCCCGACCCCCTGGTCGTGCAGCAGATGGGCCAGCCGGTTGGACCTCTCGTCGAGCTCGGCGTACGTCAGTCGGGTGTCCTCGAATTCCACCGCGACGGCATCCGGCGTCCGTGCCGCCTGCGCCTGGAACAGCTCCGGCACGGTGGCGGCAGGGACCTCGCACGCGGTGTCGTTCCACTGGTCCAGCATCCGGCCCCGCTCGGCGCCGTCCAGTACGTCGACCCGTCCGACCGGGGTGCCGGGCGCGTCCGCCAAGGTGCGCAGCACCCGCAGGAAGCGCTCGGTGAGGGATTCCGCGGTGCTCCGGTCGAACAGGTCCGCGCTGTATTCCAGGACCGCGTTCAGCCCGGTGACCGTGCCCTCGTCGCCGTACGCATCGGCGAAGGCGAACATCAGGTCGAACTTGGCGATGGCCGAACCCACGCCCTGGCCGGTGACCGTCACTCCGGGGAGCCGCTGGACGGACGCGCGGGCGACCTGCTGGTCGGTGTTGTTGAAGGCGAGCATCACCTGGAAGAGCGGGTGCCGGGCCATCGAGCGTTCCGGGTTGATGACCTCGACCAGGCGCTCGAAGGGAACGTCCTGGTGCGCGTAGGCGTCCAGGGCGGTTTCCCGCACCTTACCGATCAGTTCCTTGAAGGTGGGGTCGCCGGAGAGGTCCGTCCGCAGCACGAGCGTGTTGACGAAGAATCCGACCAGGTCCGCCACCTCCTCGCCGGTGCGGCCGGCGATCGGGGTGCCGATGGGGATGTCCACCCCCGCCCCCAGCCGGGACAGCAGCGTGGCCAGTGCCGCCTGCACCACCATGAAGACGCTGGCCTGGTTCTCCCGTGCCACCGTCACCAGCCGTGCGTACAGCTCCGGGGGGACCTCGAAGGCGACGCGCCCTCCGGTGTACGAGGTGGCCGAGGGACGCGGCCGGTCGGCCGGCAGCCGCAGTTCGGCTGGCAGCCCGTCCAACGTGCGCGTCCAGTAGGCGAGTTGGCGGCTTATCTGGCTGTCCGGGTCGTTCTCGGAACCGAGCTGGTCGCGCTGCCAGAGGGTGTAGTCAGTGTACTGGACCGGCAGCTGCGGCCACTCGGGGGCTCGGCCAGCGCACCGCGCGGAGTAGGCGACGGCGAAGTCCCGCGCAAGCGGCCCCATGGACCAGCCGTCGGCGCTGATGTGGTGGACCAGGAGCAGCAGGACGTGCTCCTGCGGCCCGAGCGTGAAGAGCCAGGCCCGGATCGGGAGGTCACTGCTCAGGTCGAACCGGTGGGCGGCCGCGGCCCGCAACCGCTCGTCGAGCCCCGCTTCGTCCGCAGCCACGATCTGCAGCTCGGCCCGCGCCCGGTCGGCGGGCAGGATCCGCTGGTACGGGCCGTCGGCGTCCTCGGCGAACACCGTACGCAGGCTCTCGTGCCGCGCCACGACATCGTCCAGCGCCGCCCGCAGTGCGTCGCGGTCCAAGGTGCCGTGGAAGCGCCGGGCCACGGAGATGTTGTACGCCGGGCTTCTCCCTTCGAGCCGGTTGAGGAACCACAGCCGCTGCTGTGCGAAGGACAGCGGTGGGCGCTCGGGGCGGGGCACCGGTGTCACCCCCGGCCGCGCCTCCTCCGCTCCGTCCAGCACCTTCAACAGTCCCGACACCGTACGGGCCTCGAACATCTGTCGGATGGTGAGCTTGGCCCGGAACACGCTCTGCACCCGGCTGACGAGGCGGATGGCGAGCAGGGAATGCCCACCCCTATCGAAGAAGTCGTCGTCCGCCGTGACATGAGGCACGCCGAGCAGTTCGGCGAAGAGCCCGCGCAGGATCTCCTCCCGTGGGTCCTGCGCGGGGAGCGGGACGGTGGCGATGTCAGGAGTATCCGCCTGGGCATGCTCCTGGGTGTAGGTGGGGGCGGGGAGGGCGGCGCGGTCGAGTTTGCCGTTGGGGGTCAGCGGCAGCGCCTCCAGGGCCACAACCGCCGAGGGCACCATGTACTCCGGCAGCACCCGCGCCAGCCGCTCCCGCAGCCCGGCGGTATCGGCCGTGCCCACCACATACCCCACCAGACGCCGATCACCGGGGCGGTCCTCCCGCACCACCACCGCCGTCCGCGACACCCCACCGGCAGCCAGCAGCGCCGCCTCCACCTCGCCCAGCTCGATGCGATACCCCCGCACCTTGACCTGGTCATCGGCCCGGCCCACATACTCCAACAACCCCGCACCGGTCCAGCGCACAAGGTCCCCGGTGCGATACATCCGACTCCCCGACGCCCCATAGGGATCGGCCACAAAGCGCTCCGCGGTCAGCCCCGGACGATCCAGATACCCCCGGGCCAACACCACCCCCGCCACATACAACTCCCCCGGCACCCCCGGCGGCACCGGCCGCAACGCCCCATCCAGCACATAGGTCCGGGTATTCCAAAACGGCCGCCCGATCGGCACCACACCCGACGGCACCGCCACCCCCGGCTCCAAATGATGCTCCACACACGTCACCGTCGTCTCCGTCGGCCCATACGCATTGATCACCCGCACCCCCGGATGCGCCGACCGCCAATCCCGCAGCACCTCCCCCCGCAACGCCTCACCCGCCACCAACAACGTCCCCGACGACGACACCGCCCCCGGCAACGCCTCCAACAACCCCAAATGCGACGGCGTGACCTTCACCAGCGACGCCACCGGACCCGACTCCGCCACCCCCTCCTCCAAATCCGCCACCCGCACCGCACCACCGGAGACCAACGGCCCCCACAACGCCGTCACCGTCAAATCAAACGACACCGAAGAATGCAGCAACGACACCCCCGCCGCATCCCCATACACCTCACGCGCCCGCACCAGATACGCCCCCAGCGACCGGTGCTCCACCACCACACTCTTCGGCCGCCCCGTCGACCCCGACGTGAAAATCACATACGCCGGCCACGACAGCCCCACCGGCTTCAGATCATCCACCGAGAAGGCCTCCGCCTCCATCCCCACACCGGCCAGCCACGCCTCATCAACCACCAACGCCGGCGCCGCATCCTCCAGCACATACGCGATCCGCTCCGCCGGATACCCCGGATCCACCGGCACATACGCCGCCCCCGCCTTCACCACCGCCAGCAGGACGACGATCAGGTCTGCGGAGCGCGGCAACAGCACCGCCACCCGCACCTCCGGCCCCACCCCCCGCGCCACCAGCAGCCGGGCCAAACGATTCGCCCGCGCATTCAGCTCCGCATACGACAGCACCGTCTCCCCGCACACCACCGCCGTAGCACGCGGCGACCGGGCCGCCTGCGCCTCGACCAACTGCGGCAACGCCACCACCGGCACATCCCGCGCCGTAGCAATCCACTCCCCCAACACCAACCCACGCTCGGCCTCGGAGAGCACATCCACCGCACCGACCCGCACCCCCGGATCAGCAACCACCGCCTCCAACACCCGCACCAACCGACCCACCAACGCCTCCGCAGACACCCGATCAAACAGGTCCGTCCGGTAGTCCAGAACGCCCGAGATCCCGTCCGGCTGAGCGCGCTCCGTACTCACTCGCTCCACCATGCGGAAGAGCAGATCGAATTTGGCCGCGCCCACCGGCAGGGGCTGTGGTCGCACGGTGATACCCGGCAGCCCTTGGGCCGCCGCAGCGGCCCGTTCGTGGTCGACGTTGTTCCAGGTGAGCATGGTCTGGAACAGCGGGTGCCGGGCCATCGAGCGCTCGGGGTTGAGCGCTTCGACCAGGCGCTCGAACGGCACGTCCTGGTGCGCGTACGCCGCGAGGTCGAACTGCCGGACGCGGCCGAGGAGTTCGCCGAAGCTCGGGTCGCCCGACAGGTCCGTGCGCAGCACGAGTGTGTTCACGAAGAACCCGACCAGGTCCTCGACCGCGTCGTCCGTACGGCCCGCTATGGGGGTACCGATCGGCACGTCGTCGCCGGCTCCGAGCCGCGACAGCAGCACCGACAGCGCCGCCTGAACGACCATGAACACGCTCGCCCGGTTCTCCCGTGCGAGCACGACCACCCGTTCGTGGAGCTCCGCGGGAACCGTGAAGGCGACGCGACCTCCGACCTGCGAGGCGACGGCGGGGCGACGCCGGTCCACCGGGAGTTCCAGCTCCTCCGGGGCTCCGGCCAGCGCCTCCCGCCAGAAGGCGAGTTGGCAGGCGATGACGCTGTCCGGGTCGTCCTCGGAGCCGAGCACCTCGCGCTGCCAGAGCGTGTAGTCCGCGTACTGTATGGGCAGTCGTCCGTGCGGCCACGCCGGGGCGTCCCCCGCGCACCGCGCCGCGTACGCCGCCGACAGGTCGCGCGCCAGCAGGCCCGTCGACCAGCCGTCACCGGCGATGTGGTGCACCAGGATCAGCAGCACGCAGTCCTGCGGGTCGAGCTCCAGCAGGCAGGCGCGCAGCGGCGGTTCGGCGGACAGGTCAAAGGCGTAGCGCGCCGCCGCTGCCAGCTCCTCTGCCAGCCGGGTCTCGTCCGTGCGGACGACCGGCAGCTCCGGGTGGGCCGCTTCGGGCGGCAGGATGACCTGGTGGGCGCCCTGTGCGTCCTCGGCGAAGATCGTGCGCAGCGACTCGTGCCGCGCCACGACGTCGCCCAGCGCCGCCGTCAGGGCCGCCCGGTCGAACGGGCCGGTGAGGCGGAGCGCGACCGGCATGTTGTATGTGGGGCTCGGGCCCTCCAGCCGGTGCAGGAACCACAGGCGCTGCTGGGCGAAGGAGAGCGGGATGCGCCCGGGGCGGGCGGCGACTCTCGTCAGTGCCGCACGGGACCGGCCGGCTGTCCGGTCGAGGACCGCACCGAGCCGTTCCACCGTCGGGTGCTCGAACACCTGACGCACGGACAGCTCGGCATCGAGCGTGGCGCGGATACGGGCTGCGAGGCGGGTGGCGAGCAGCGAGTGGCCGCCCAGGTCGAAGAAGCCGTCGTCAATGCCCACTCGCTCCACGCCCAGGACCTCGGCGAACAGGCCGCACAGGATCTCCTCGCGCGGCGAGCGCGGGCCCCTGCCGCCCTCCGGGTGCGCCGCGGCGTCGGGCGCGGGCAGTGCCTTGCGGTCGAGCTTGCCGTTGGGGGTCAGCGGCAGGGCATCCAGGGTGACGAACGCCGACGGCACCATGTACTCCGGCAGCGAGCGCGCCACGTGTTCCCGCAGGCCGGCCGCGTCTGCCGCGCCGACCACGTAGGCGACCAGCCGCCGGTCGCCCGGCCGGTCCTCCCGTACCACAACGGCCGCCCGCGCGACCGCGTCATGGGTGGTCAGCACGGCCTCGATCTCGCCGGGCTCGATGCGATGCCCCCGCACCTTCACCTGGTGGTCGGTCCGGCCCACATACTCCAGCTCCCCGTCGGCCGACCAGCGCACCAGGTCGCCCGTGCGGTACATGCGCTCGCCGGGCGCTCCGTACGGGCAAGCCACGAGGCGTTCCGCGGTCAGCCCGGCACGGTGCAGATAGCCGCGGGCCAGGCCCGCCCCCGCGATGTACAGCTCACCGGCGACCCCGGCGGGCACCGGCCGCAGCCAGGCGTCCAGCACGTACACCCGCGTGTTGGCGATCGGCCGCCCGATCGCACCACGCCGTGCTCGGTCCCCGTCGACTGCGCCGGCCGTCGACCAGATGGTCGTCTCGGTCGGCCCGTAGACATTGGTGACCGATGCCGCGTACGCGGTCAGGGAAGCGGCCAGTTCGGCGGGCAGCGCCTCGCCACCGACGAGGACCCGCATGCCGGACAGCACCGATGCGGCCTCGTCCGCCGTCTCCGCGCCGTCGATGACCGCATGCCACAGGCTGGGCGTCGCCTGCATCACCGACGCGCCGCTCCGGACGATCAGGTCGAGTACGGCCCGCGGGTCGCGCACTGTGTCCCGGTCGGCCAGCTCCACGGTCGCGCCCGCCAGCAACGGCACGTACAGCTCCAGCGCCGCGATGTCAAAGCCGACGGTGGTCACCGCGAGCAGCCGCTCCCCCGGGGTCAGGGCGCATCGTTCGCCCAGGGAGACGAGCAGGTTCGCCAGCGCCGTATGCTCAACGGTCACCCCCTTGGGCCGCCCCGTCGACCCGGACGTGTAGATCACGTACGCGGGCGCCGACAGGTCCACCGCCCCCAGGTCCGCGTCATCGAATGCGCCGGCATCCGCCCCGGCCATCCATTCCTCGTCGACCACCAGCGCCGGACCGGCGTCCTCGATCATGTACGCGATGCGCTCCGCCGGGAACTCCGGATCCACCGGCACGTACGCCGCTCCCGACTTCAGCACCGCCAGCAGAACGACGACCAGGTCCGCGGAGCGCGGCAGCACCACGGCCACCCGTGCCTCGGGACCGGCGCCCCGCTCGACGAGCAGCCGGGCCAGCCGGTTCGCCCGCGCATTCAGCTCGGCGTAGAACAGCACCGTCTCCCCGCACACCACCGCCGTGGCGTGCGGCGATCGGGCGGCCTGCGCCTCGAACAGCTGCGGCAGCGCCGCCGCCGGCAGCTCGCGTGCGGTGTCGTTCCACCGCTCCAGCATCAGCTCGCGCTCGGCTGCCGACAGCGGATCCACGGCGCCCACCCGCATGTCCGGGTCGGCGAGCAGCGCTTCCAGCACGCGGATGAAGCGGTCGGCGAGCAGCGTGGCCGTCGCACGGTCGAAGAGGTCGGTGCTGAACCCGAGGGCGCCGTGCAGACCTGCGGCGCCTTCCTGCGGGCCGTCGGTCCGCTGTCCGGATGCAGTGCGCTCTTCGAAGGCGAAGGACAGGTCGAACTTGGCGACGCCGGTACCGGCCGGGTATCCGGAGACCGACAGCCCCGGCAGCTCCGGCAGCCGTTGCGCCGGGCCCGCGGCGGGGCCTTGGAGCGTGCCTTCGTTCCAGGTGAGCATGGTCTGGAACAACGGGTGCCGGGACGTCGACCGTTCGGGGTCGAGGGCCTCGACCAGCCGCTCGAAGGGCACGTCCTGGTGCGCGTACGCCGCCAGGTCGAACTCCCGCACCCGCGCGAGCAGCTCGCGGAAGCTGGGGTCGCCCGACAGGTCCGCGCGCAGCACCAGTGTGTTCACGAAGAACCCGACCAGGTCCTCCACCGCGTCGTCCGTACGGCCCGCGATCGGCGTGCCCAGCGGGATGTCGTTCCCCGCCCCGAGCCGCGACAGCAGTACGGACAACGCTGCCTGCACCACCATGAACGGACTCGCGCCGCTCTCCCGCGCGCGTGTCGTCAGTCGCTCGTGCAGCCCGGCCGGCACCTCGAACTCCACCGCATCGCCCCGGTAGGAGGGCGTGGCCGGCCGCGTCCGGTCCCTGGGCAGGTCCAGCTCCGCCGGCAGGCCGGCCAGCGCCGTGCGCCAGAAGTCCATCTGCCCGGCCAGAATGCTGCCGGGGTCGTCCCCGGTCCCCAGTACCTCGCGCTGCCACAGGGCGACGTCGGCGTACTGGACGGGCAGGGGGGACCACGCGGGAGCCCACCCGGCGCACCGGGCCGCGTAGGCGGTGGTCAGATCGCGCGACAGCGGCCCCATCGACCAGCCGTCGCCCGCGATGTGGTGCACCAGGAGGAGCAGCACATGGTCGTCTTCCGCCAGCTCGAAGAGCGTCGCGCGGAAGGGGATGTCGGTCTCCAGGCGGAAGCAGTGCCGGGCCGCGGACCGCAGCTCGTCGTCGAGCCGGGTGGCGTCGGTGCGTACCTCGTCCAGTACGGGCCGGGCCTCGTCCGCCGGCAGCACGCGCTGGTAGGGGCCTTCGGAGCCCGCAGCACCGCCCGTGTCCTCGCCGAAGACGGTCCGCAGTGCCTCGTGCCGGGCCACCACATCGGCGAGCGCGGCCCGCAGTGCGGCGCGGTCCAGGCTGCCGGTGAGCCGGAGCGCGGTGGGGATGTTGTAAGTGGCGCTGGGGCCTTCGAACCGGTCGAGGAACCAGAGCCGGCCCTGGGCGAACGACAACGGGACGCGGTCCGGGCGGCAGGCCGCGCGGACGACCGGGGCCCGTGTGCCGGGCCCGGCGGCGTCCAGGCCGGCGCCGAGCCCGGCCACCGTGGGCGACTCGAAAAGCTGACGCACCGACAGTTCCACGTTCAGTGCCGTACGGACCCGGTTGACCAGTCGGGTCGCGAGCAGCGAGTGACCGCCCAGCTCGAAGAAGCCGTCGTCGATGCCGACCTGATCCACGCCCAGTACATCGGCGAACAGGCCGCACAGGATCTCCTCGCGCGGCGACCGCGGCCCCCTGCCGCCCTGCGTGGTGCGGGCGGGGGCGGGCAGGGCGCGCCGGTCCAGCTTCCCGTTCGAGGTGAGCGGCAGGGCGTCGAGAGTGACGAACGCCGACGGCACCATGTACTCCGGCAGCGCCCGCGCCACGTGCGCGCGCAGTGTACGGGTGTCCGCATCACCGACCACGTACGCGACCAGGCGCTTGTCACCAGGGCGGTCCTCGCGCACCACCACGGCCGCGCGGGCGACCGCCTCGTGCGCGGCCAGCACCGCCTCGATCTCACCGGGTTCGATGCGGAAGCCGCGCAGCTTGACCTGGTCGTCGGCTCGGCCGAGGTACTCCAGCTGCCCGTCGCCGTTCCAGCGGACCCGGTCGCCGGTGCGGTACATGCGCTCGCCGGGCGTCCCGAACGGGCAGGCCACGAACCGTTCGGCGGTCAGGCCCGGACGGTTCAGATAGCCACGGGCCAGGGCCGCGCCCGCGATGTACAGCTCGCCCGCCGCCCCGGCCGGCACCGGTCGCAGCCCGGCGTCCAGCACATAGGCCCGTACATTGGACACGGGCCGGCCGATGGGGGCATGTGCGGGCCAGGAGCCGACGTCCTGCGGCAGTGTGTACGCGGTGACGACATGCGTCTCGGTGGGTCCGTAGTGGTTGTGCAGCCGACGGCCCGATCCGTCGCCGTACAGGGCCCTCACGGCGTCGCCGAGCCGCAGCGCCTCACCGGCCTGGGCAAGGTGCGCCAGGTCCGGCAGGGACAGGTCCTGCTGCCGGGCCGCCTCGGCGAGCGCGTCGATGACCAGGTTCGGTGCGTAGAGTTCGCACACCCCGTGCTCCTGGAGCCAGGCCGCCAGCTGATCGGGGCTGCGACGTACGCCCTCCGGGCAGGTGACGAGCGCGTTGCCGGAGAGCAGGGCGGACAGCATTTCCTGCACGGACACGTCGAAACCGACGGCTGTGAACTGTGCCGTGCGCCCACCCGCGGCCCCCGGAACGGCGCGCCCGTGCCAGGCCAGGAGATTGACGACCGCACCGGCAGGCATCACCACGCCCTTGGGGCGGCCGGTGGAACCCGAGGTGTAGATCACGTAGGCCGGGCGCTGGGGCGCGAGGGGGGCGAGCCGCTCGTCGTCCGTGAGGTTGCTCTCGCCGAGGCCGGATGTATCGGCGCCGGCGAGCCAGGACTCGTCGACGACGAGGATGGGAGCCGCGTCCTCGACCAGGTACGTGAGCCGGTCGGCCGGGTACTCGGGATCCATGGGCAGATACGCCGCGCCCGTCTTGAGGACGGCCACGAGGACGACGAGGAGGTCGGCCGAGCGCGGCAGGCGTACGCCCACGAACTCCTCGGGGCCCACACCCTGCCTGATCATCAGCCGGGCGAGACGGTTGGCCCGCGCGTTGAGCTCGGCGTAGCTCAGAGTGCCGGTGTCGTCGAGTGCGGCCGGAGCGGCGGGAGTACCCGCGACCTGTGCTTCGAAGAGCTCCGGCAGGGTGGCGGTGGGGACGGGTCCCGCGGTGTCGTTCCAGGCGGTGAGCAGTTGCTCGCGCTCGTCCGGAGTCAGCAGTTCGGCCTGGCCGATGCGGCGCGCGGGCGCGTCCGCCATCGACCGCAGGATGCGTACGAAACGCTCGGCCAGCGTGGCCGCGGTGGCACAGTCGAAGAGGTCGGTGCTGTACTCCAGGATGCCCTGCAGTGCGTCCGGGCGGCTGTCCGTGGCGCCGTGCGCGCCGCCGTCCGCGGCGGACCGCTCGACGAACGCGAAGAGCAGGTCGAACTTGGCGATGCCGGTGCCGACGGGGAGCGGTGTGACCGTCAGCCCGTCGAGGCGGGCGGAGGCGTCGAAGGTCTGGTACTGGTCCGCGGCGTTCCAGGTCATCATCGTCTGGAACAACGGGTGCCGGGCCATCGACCGCTCGGGGTTGAGGATTTCGACCAGCCGCTCGAAGGGCACGTCCTGGTGCGCGTACGCTGCCAGCGCGGTGTCCCGCACCCGCCCGATGAGCTCTGCGAAGCTGGGGTCGCCCGAGGTGTCGGTGCGCAGCACCAGTGTGTTCACGAAGAACCCGACGAGGTCGTCGAGTGCGTCGTCCGTGCGGCCTGCGATGGGCGTGCCCAGCGGGATGTCGTCGCCCGCGCCGAGCCGGAACAGCAGGGCCGCTAGGGCGGCCTGCACCACCATGAACGGGCTCGCCTGATGGGCACGGGCCACTTCCCGGACCCGGCGGTAGACGTCCGCAGGGATGTCGAAGGCGACCCGGCCGCCGCGGTGCGAGGAGACCGCCGGGCGCGGACGGTCGGCAGGCAGCTCCAGCTCCTCCGGGAGTCCAGCCAACCGGTCCAGCCAATACGCCAGTTGACCGGCCGCGGAGCTGTCCGGGTCGTCCTCCGCGCCGAGCACGTCGCGCTGCCAGAGCGTGTAGTCCGCGTACTGCACGGGCAGCGGCTGCCACGCCGGGGCGGCGCCCTCCGTGCGCGCTACGTAAGCAGCGGTCAGGTCCCGGGCGAGCAGCGGCATGGACCAGCCGTCGCCGGTGATGTGGTGGACGAGGAGCAGCAGTACGTGCTCCTGCTCGGCGACCTCGAACAAGGTGGCGCGGAACGGCGGTTCAGCGGACAGGTCGAAGCCGTACCGTGCTGCTTCCGTCAGCGCGGCGTCCAGCCCGTCCGCACCGGTCTGCACCACCTCCAGCACCGGCACCGCCTCGGCGACCGGCAGCACCCGCTGGTACGCCCCTTCGGCGTCCTCACCGAAGACCGTACGCAACGACTCGTGCCGCCCCACCACATCCGCGAGCGCCGCCCGCAGCGCCGCCGGGTCCAACTCACCCGTCAACCGCAACGACACGGGCATGTTGTACGTCGGGCTGGGCCCCTCCAACCGGTTCAGGAACCACAGGCGCTGCTGGGCGAAGGAGACGGGGATCCTGGCGGTACGCGGCAGTGCCCTGATCCCCTCGCGTGCCCCGTCCGCGCCGTCCAGCAGCTTGAGCATCTTGGCCACCGAGCGGGCCTCGAACGCCTGCCGGATGGTCAGCTCGCAACCGAGCGCGCTGCGGACCCTGCTGACCAGCCGGATGGCGAGGAGGGAGTGCCCGCCGAGCTCGAAGAAGTCATCCTCCGGCCCGACCTCCGGAACACCGAGGATGTCGGCATACAGACCACACAGAATCTCCTGCCGCGGGTCCTGCGGGGCCCGCAGCATCAACCCGGCCCCCGTGCGGGCCGCCGACTCAACGACATACTCCGGAGCGGGCAGCGCCTTCCGGTCCAGCTTGCCGTGCGCGGTCAGCGGCAGGGCATCCAGGACGACCACCGCGGAGGGGACCATGTACTCCGGCAGCACCTCGGCGACGGACTGGCGCAGCAGGTGCCCATCGACCGCCCCATCCCCCTTGTGCGCCACCACATAGCCCACCAGCCGGTCCTCGCGGACGAGGACGGCGGCTTGGGCGACCTGCGGATGCGCGGCCAGCGCGGACTGCACCTCACCCGGCTCGATCCGATACCCCCGCACCTTGACCTGGTCATCGGCCCGGCCCACATACTCCAACAACCCCGCACCGGTCCAGCGCACAAGGTCCCCGGTGCGGTCGCCCGGAGCATCCAAGTCCACATAAGCAGCCTGTCGGTACCTGCCATGACCAGCTGCGAGTCGGCCGTGACCATTACCGGATGGACCGTGTCCATGGGTGTGGCAGCCTGCACCGACCTTATCCCCGGCGACCTGTCCGAGCTGCTGCTGGAGTGCGACGTGGCATTGCGCGATGCCAAGCGCAGCGGAGGCAATCAGATCTGCATTGCCGGCTCGCAAGCCGCGGCGTCCCACCGCGAGCGTAATCCCAGGGTCGAGGAGGTGCACCAACTGGCCGACGGTGAGGTGTGCATTCCGCTCACCCGCTACCTAAAGGCAACCCCCTACGCCCCGCGTTCACTGGTGTTGTCGTCCGAGTCGGCTCACCGGCTTCACGCCGACCTCACCGCCGTACTCGACCAACTCGTACACACAGAACAATGAACGGCATCCGCCAGTGGCTGCCCACGTGGATTCCGCGGGCAGGAAGACGTGAGGCCATTGCGACAGGCTTGTGGTGGGACGCGATTCGCACGTCGGCCGAAATTGGATACCAGGTGCTTGACGTCCTACGCCACCAGATTCGATGTACACCGGGCCTGGTTATCGCAGACCTGGAAGGCAGAGAACCGCACCTATACTTCCTCGTCCGGCGTTCCACAGCCGCCCATTGGAGCGCGCCAGGCAGTCGGGCACTCGGCAAGGGCTGGTTCCTCGTCGTGCCCAGCCCTTCCCACACTGCCCCTCCGGGCCCGTACTGGGCTGTCCCACCATGTCCTGATGAACCGTTCCTGACCAGTCCCAGGTTCCTCCGCCTCGCCTTCCATTTGGTGGGCATGGAGAGGCAGTCGCCCAGGACACACCAACAGCAACCATTAGCGTGGAAGGCACAAATGTCCGGCAGCAAGCATCACAGACTCCCGGCAACGAATAGCGCAGAGGACACCTCAGGCGCCGATGAGGCACCCAGAGACCGCGTCTTCACCTTGAACCTGCGTCACGCTCTCCACATGATCAACGGAGAATGGATACCCGACGTCCTGGTCGCACTGGCAGAAGGACCCAAACAATACACCCGATTACTGGACACAATCCGAGAAAAGACTCATGAAGACGGCTGGTCGGAAACTCGACACCTCTACCTTCAAGAAAGTGTATTGAACCGAACCCTGAGGCGCCTGGAGCGGGAGGAACTCATTGAACGCCACCGCGAGCCCACATTTCCCTACCGTGCCCGCTACCAATTGACGTCAGCTGCCGACGAGCTGCTGACAGCTCTCACGCCGCTGGCGGAGTGGCCCAAACATCACGCGGACCTTGTGAGTCGTGCCCAGCAAGCGGGGCACAAGGAGCAGTAGTCAAGAACCTGTCGAATCGAATCTCGGACCGTCCGGCTGCACCTGACGACCGACCCGGCACTGCGTGCGAAGGTGGACAGCAGACTGGAGAACGCGGCCTCATATCATTACGACGTACCAGTGCGAGATCACGGCGCTGATCTCGGGCAGGGTGAAGAGCTCGGACTCGGATCAGACCTCGCGGAAGCTAGCGACGATACTGACGGGGGTGGTGACGCTCGCCACCATCGCGTCAGCAAGGCGTACGGATGGCGCCACCGATCTGCTGTGAGGTGTAGACCATCCCCGCGCGCGGGGAGCAGTCGGCCGCTTCCTCGATCCATACCAGCATGGCGGGGCCATCCCCGCGGGTGCGGGGAGCAGAGGTGGCCTGGTGGGCGAGGTCGGCCGCTCAGGGACCATCCCCGCGGGTGCGGGGAGCAGATCAGCCGCGGCCTGAAGGAACTGGCCGGCGAGGGACCATCCCCGCGGGTGCGGGGAGCAGACCGGGCTGTGGCGGAACGCGATCGGCCCCGCGGGACCATCCCCGCGGGTGCGGGGAGCAGGCCGGCACCGGCTACCTCCTCGGCTTGGTGCCGGGACCATCCCCGCGGGTGCGGGGAGCAGAACGCGTCGGACACCGTGACCACTCGCCGAGTGGGACCATCCCCGCGGGTGCGGGGAGCAGCGGATCCGGCGCGTACACGTCTGCCTTCAGCAGGGACCATCCCCGCGGGTGCGGGGAGCAGTTGTTGTCGTCCCACAGTTTGGCGATGAGGGTGGGACCATCCCCGCGGGTGCGGGGAGCAGCTGGGCGAGGTGCAGCGCCGCATGGAGCAGGGGGGACCATCCCCGCGGGTGCGGGGAGCAGTACGGGATGTCGCGGGGGTCGACGTCGGGGTGGGGACCATCCCCGCGGGTGCGGGGAGCAGCACGGCGGCCGGACCACGGACCTGTGGGACGCGGGACCATCCCCGCGGGTGCGGGGAGCAGCCCTGGTCATCGCACCTTTTGGGTGTACTGCTGGGACCATCCCCGCGGGTGCGGGGAGCAGCCGTCCTGGATGGAGGCGACTTCCCATGCCTGGGGACCATCCCCGCGGGTGCGGGGAGCAGGAGGGCACGATGAGGTCGCCGCTCGGCTCGCTGGGACCATCCCCGCGGGTGCGGGGAGCAGAGGTCGTTGGCGACCTCTTCATACCGGGGCATGGGACCATCCCCGCGGGTGCGGGGAGCAGTACGTGCTGGCGGCCGCCTCGCTCGGCGGGGTGGGACCATCCCCGCAGGTGCGGGGAGCAGGCTGCCTTCTATCTGCCAGCAGGTAGTGTGCAGAGCACTTTCTCGATTTCCGGCATCCCGAACATAAGCGTCCATCTCTTCTGAGATCCGGACCATGGTTGCGTGGTCGACCCGCCCTTCCCCAAAGCCCACACCTCGGCCACCATGGCCACCAACCCCTTCCCGATCAACACAGCCTTCCTACGACCGTTATTGGCACAGTCAGTCCTCAAGAGTCCACAGCACCCGCCAGGTGCGCGCCCACGTCACACAGAAACCAACCGAACCCTGCCCAACAACTACCTCACGAACCTCAGCCACGACGCCGAGACAAGCACATTCCACACCCCTCGCACTACGACGCTCAGGCGTGTGAACAGAGCTACAGACCCCGGCAACATCAGCCGCACCAAGAGGGCCAAATCCTTGGAGTAGTAAAGGGTTTGAACCGTCCACGAGCACAGCCCCTAGCGACGCTGCTTGTCGACAGCTCCACCCGTGCCAGCAGGACGATCTCCGGTGCTCCCATGGTCAGGACGCCGGGCAGAAGCTGCCTGTCACCAGGGTGTACTCGGTGGACCTCAGTTGGCCCTACCGCGGAGATAGTCGGAAGGAGGAGCACACCGGAGGAGTAACTCGCACAGTGACACTGTTTCTTGACTGGGCCTTTCTCCCAGCTGAGCCAGTGTGCTTGTGAGTAGAGCAAGTGTGCGTACGACAGCATCACGCTGGCCGAGGTGGGCCTGAAGGCGGGCGATGTCCTGGTACAAGGTCTCGTTGTAGCGGTCGAGTGTGCGGGCATGTTCCAGGAGGATGAGGGCCTGCTCCGGGTCGGTGTCGTCGATGGTGTGAGCCAAGGCGCCGAAGGCGTCGAGTACGTCGCGGCGCAGGGCTTCGCGAGGGGCCTCGGCCCACTCAGCGGTCAGGTCTTCGGCGAGGTCGCCTCGGTAGAGATTGCCGAGGCGTTCCACCGCGGCCAGGCGGTGCTCGTTGGCGTGGCCCGGGCCGGTGGCGTCGAGAACGTCATGCAGCTCCCACAGGTCGACGCTGACTCGGTCACGGTCCAGGGCGTAGGGACCGTCCTGGCGGAGGATCACCTCGGCCAGTGCCTGGTGGGTCGCGGTGCGGAGCGCGCGGCGTAGTTGGCTCAGTGTGGCGTGGAGGGCGTTGTAGGGGCGGTCGGCGGGGGCGTTCGGCCACAGGGCCGCAGTGAGTGTCTCGCGGCGTGCTCCGTTGGGGTGCAGGGCGAGGAAGGCCAGGATTTCGCGCTGGCGGGGTGCAAGGGCGCTGGTGATGTCTTGGTGCTCATCGCCGCGGTGGTGGACCACTTGGAGATTGCCGAGGAGGTTGATCCTCAGTGCGCTGTCGGCCGGTGTGATGCCAGGGGCAGGCCGAGGGCGGTGTGGTTGCCTCTCAGCAGGGCTTCGCAAGTTCGCCTGTGGCGGTCTGGCACCAGAAGGATCGCTCGTGCCCGCAGCGCTCTCTGGTAGTGCGGGCTGTCGAGTATGTGTGTCGGGTGTCGAGAACGCGTCGCTGGGCGCAAACACTGACGCTGGCGGTGCCGGGGTATCGAAGGGTTCGGCGCTGTCGATGCTTTGAGGATTGCTTTCCGACGATGAAGTACGGCGGTCAGTTGGCTCCAGACTCGACGGGCTGTGCTCCTCCGACGAGGCACTGCTTGTCCCGTCGCGGGAAGAGTCGCGGGTAGACGGTGCGGCTATGGCAGGGGCTTCGCGGGGTGAAGGGTCGGCTTCGCTCAGCAGGCTCAGGAGGGCTTGGCTGTCGGGAGGTGGGAGGGTGAACAGCCGGGCGTCTGCGAGGAAGTTGGCCAGAGATGCGCTGGTGGCGGCGACCGTGCCGTCCGTCCGTACGTGAGCGGTTGCTCCGGGGCGCCACTGCCCGATGAGCAGGCCAGACAGGCCGAGGCTTGAGCCGTTGTCGAGGATGGCTTGCATTCGTCTCTGGGCATGTGGGGCGGGTGTGGCGACCAGGACGAGTTCCTTCGCGTTCGGAGTGTTCGTCGCTGTGTCGGCGTCTTGGCGGGCGCGGGTGAGAAGTTCGGATTCCAATGTGTCGAGAGCCGCGTCCAGGTTGTCGACGATATGCAGTCGGCTGAGTCGCAGCGGGCTGTTGCCGTGCTCGCCGACCAGGAGGTGGACGTCGTGGAAGGGGATGAGAATGTCCGGGGCCGACTGAAGATCGCCTCCTTCCGCGAGCAGCGTGACAACTAGAGCGCGGAGGGCATCGAGTGCACCGGGGCCGACCAAGCCGAGGCCTTGAGTACGGGCCAGGTCCAGGCCGAGCGCTCGGCCGTCTTTCACAGCGATGAGCCGTTCTGGCCTCGGCAGCGCCGCCAGGGCAGAACGTCCGAGCAGGGCCGTTCCATTGGTTTGGTCAGCGAGCGCCCCCGCCGTGACGTCGGGGGTCTCGGCATCTGTGCCGGAGGAGAGGTGGGCCTGGTCGTTGGCGAGGCGTAGTGCGCGAACGACGGGTGCGACGGTGAGATCCTCGCGCTCGCCGCTGCCGGGGCGGTAGCGCATGCGGCGGCGCCACCGAACCGACAACCAGGCGGCGGTGATCAAGGCGGCCAGGCCCAGGCTCACGAACGCCCCCGTGGGCAAGGAGATGCCCGTGCCCGGACCGGTGTGGTGCGCGGGGTCGTCGGGGGCGTGTGAGGAAGTGTGCGGTGTGGACGGAGCGGGCTGGGTGCTCGGTGACTTCGGCACGGTGGCGCGAGGGGTGGGAGGAGGTTCCGGGCTGCCGGGGGTGGGGTGGTCATCGTGACCGGGGAGAGAGTGCCGGCGTGTGTCGGGGAGATGGAGGATCCAGCCGGGCCGAATCAGACCTGGCGTGGTCAGGGCATGGCCGTCCGGCTGCGGACGACCCTCGTTGAGGGCATAGATGTTCGACCACAGGCGCCCATCACCCAGTTCCCGCTCCGCGATGCGCCACAGGCTGTCATAGACGCCATCGTGTGGCGGGCGTACCACGGCCCTCCCCGGCACTGCCGACTGTGTCTCTGCCGCCTGGCTCGATACCGCTTGTGTGAGGACTGGCAGGCCGGTGGGGGTCGTGATGCGGTCGACCACGGTGGTGGCCTGGGCAGGAACGCTCTGAGGGGCGGATCGGCTTGTGGCCAGGGCCAGGACGACGGTTCCTACGAGCGCGGTGGCCAGGGCATGTACCAGACCTGCCGGACGGATCTCGGGCCACGCGGTTGTGCGCACCATGTCGAGGGTGGTGCGGACGACGTCGAGGACGAAGACCGCCCATGTGGGCCACAGCAGGCAGGCCAGGGTGTTGAGCAGGAAGGAGGTGCTCAACGGGGCGAGTAGGAGATCCTGGATCTCGGTCCAGGTCGTCAGGTGGTCTGGCAGCGGCCAGCCGACGAAGCGCACCAGTCCCCAAGGGATGCCGACCGCCAAGGTCAGGAGAAGGAGGGCGGCCAGCAGTGCACGGGCCGCTCGATAGAACTGGCGCAGTTGCCGGTGGTGAACCCGTTGGACCATATCCGCGTCTCTTACCGTTCGGGTGCGCTAACACCGTGGCGGGGGCGAGCGGTGCCCGACCCGGTCACGGTCAGCGTGTCGAGGCCCGCGGCTTGGAGCAGTTGCGTCGGCTGTTGCACGGTGACGGCGACTGTCACTGTCCGCTCCGTGGCCGTCACCGTGCCCGTGTCGCCGGTGGTGGCGAGGTATCGGTAGGCCAAAGCACGGGCCTGATCAGGTTGGAGGCGTACCGTGCCGTCAGCCCGGTAGGCATCCAGGTCGATCGCCTGGGCGCCGGCGCGGGCGGCTTCCTGTGCCTCGCCGAGGGCGCGGATCTTCGTGGCGAGAGCCAGGCCGCCGTCGACGGCCAGGCCGGCGAACAGCACGACCAGCGCCGTGATGACGACGACGAACACAGTGATCTGCCCATGGTCATCGGTCAGGCCACGTCCAAGAGAGACGGAACCGCCCTCTCCACTCACGGGCTCTCCTGCGGGGAGTCGATGGAAGTCGCCGTGGCGGCGCCGGGAGCTCTGCCGCGGTAGACATCAACCGGCGCGGCGAAACGGGCTTGGAGCACCGTGGTGCCGGGGAGTTGGAGCAGCGCGAGGTCATACAGGCCGACCGTGCAGGAGACGGTGACGGTCACCGTCGAGCCGGGTTGCAGGCTGCCGCGGGTGTCCACAGTGAGGGACTGGCAGGCAATCCCCGCCTGGTCCAGTGCTGCGGTGGCTGTGGAGCGGGCCTGGCGGGCGGCGGTGGACGGACTGCGCGCCTGGCTTGCGGCGCGGGTGGCTTGGTGCGCGGCGTCCTCAAGGCGCAATCGTGCATCGGGCAGTCGCGAGCAGTAGACGAGGAACCACACCGCCAGGAGCAGGACCGGGATGAGAAGGACGAGCTCGGCTGTCGCTGATCCCTGGTCACCACGGAGAGCACGCATCAGCCCGCTCCCGTGGTGTGACGAGGAGGCACATGCAGTGGGGTGGCTCATGGCGCGGCCTGGTCGGCAAGGTGGAACTTCTCCACCGGGCCGGCCGCTTCCGCGTGGACCGGCAGATGCAGGAACGGCACGACACTGGTGGCGGTACCCTCCACGCGCACCGAGGCACGCTCCACGTCGCGGGTCACGCTGATGTGCGCGCCGCGCAATGGCCCGTGGCCGAGCTGGTCCAGGACCCGCTGGGCGTCGGATCTGCCGGACTGGACGGTGCCGTCTTCCACGCGGGTGGCGGACAGGGCGTGTGAGGCGGTGGCCTGCGCCATGTGGGTGGCGTGCGCCCACACGGTGACCTGCGCGATCACCAGCACCAGGGTGAACAGCAGCGGCAGGACGAGCACGATCTCGGTGGTGACCGCTCCACGGTCATCCCGAGCCCGCTCCAACAACCGCCGTCTGCTCGAGAGACGGCGGCTTGGTCCGAGGTCAGCGGAATGGGGCCGGCGGTGGTCCGTGATGGTTGCCATGTGGGGGGCCTACTTCCGCCCTATGTGTATGTTGCGGGCCGCGTCGATGATGTCCGGGCCGATCAGCGCGCCGACGGACACGGCGAGCGTGGAGAGGATCGCGATCCAGATCACGGCCTCCGAAGTGTATCCGCGGTCATCGTGGGCCAGCCTGCGTAGCAGGGCGGCGGCGCGTGTCGTGATCGCGTTCGGCAGTGCGGGCACAGCGGGACTCCTTCTCAGCGTGGGGTTTACAGCGACGTGGTGACGTGGGTCAGGGCGGGGTAGAAGACGAAGACGATGAAGCCGACCGCCATGAGCGCCGCTGGCAGGGTCATCCGTTCGGTTGCCGCGTTGGCCTCGGCCTCGGCCTCGCTGCCTCCTTGGTGGCGCAGCGCGGTGGCCTTGGCGGCGAGCGAGGCGCGGACTTTGGCGCCTTCAGTGCCGGCCAGGGAGAGTGCGGCGGCGAGCTCGGAGAGCTCATTGATCTCCAGTTCGTCACCGAGCTGTCCCAGGGTCTTCCAGGGGGAGGTGCGGGTAAGCCGGGCGATATCCAGCGCACGGCCCAGTTGTTGGAAGGCCCAGCCATGCCCGACCTTCGCCGCGTCCGCCAGCGCCCCCTCGACTCCGGCGCCTCCGGCGAGCAGGAGATGGACGAGGTCCAGGAAGGCGCCGAGCGCGTGACGGAAGGCAGCCCTGCGCTTGGCGGCTTCGGAGCGCACCATGGCGTCCGGCAGGAGAAAGCCACCCACCGCCAATGCCAGCGACCCGGCCAGGGGCATGGCCCATGGGAGGGGACGGCCGCCGAGGGTCAGTAGGAGCTCGACCGCCACGGGGAGCAGCAGGCCGGTCAGGGCCAGCGCGGCCTTTTCGGCCAGGTGGACCTCGACCGAACGCTCGGTGATCGCCAAGTCCTTGTGGAGGGAGCTCTCGGGCAATCCCAGGTGCCGTATAACCCCAACGAAGGGCCGACCCAGGTACTGTGCCCACCCTCCGGCCCCCGTACGGACGACAATTGGCGGCGGGGCGGGTTCGGCGCGCAGGCGGGTGAGGAGTGCGTCCAGGGGCGGGCGGGGCGGGATGAGCCACATCCAAAGCGCCCATAGCCCCGCGCCCACACCGGCGGACAGCGCGATGAGCACAATCACCGGCTCACCCCCTGGTACTCGGCGGCGTCGCCCAGTGGTTCTGGTGTGAGGAATCGTTCAGGCTCTTCGATCCGGGCCATCCGGCGCAGCCAGGCGAACCCGACGGTGAAGATCACCCCGATCAGCAGAAGGATCAGCTGTCCGGTGGCGGAGTCGTACGGGCTCAGGAATTCCGGGTTGAGCAGGGTCAGTCCTCCGGCGAAGACCAAAGTGGTGGCCATCACCACGCGGACGGTGGTGCGCATCCGGGTGCGGCTGGCGTCGACCCGCTGGCGCATCTGAACCTGCGCGCGGGCAGTGGCAGCCAGCTCGCCCAGCAGGGGCGTGAGCTGACGCGCCTGGTGCTCTGAGGCCAGCATGAGGGCGGCGATCACCAAATCGGCGGTCGAATCGTCCAGGTCGGCCTGCAACCGCCGCAGCCCCACGGTCAGGCGTTCGCCACCGGCCAGCCGGGCCGACAGACCCAGCACGTGGGGTCGGATGGCCTTGGGCGCGGTGTGTGCGGTGGCCATGATGGTCTGCTCCAGACCGGCCGCGGCGGCGAGGGTGTCGCGGAGCATCTCGGTCCACCCGGCTATGCCCTCAATCCGGGCGGTCTGCTGCTGATCGGCCCTGGTCGCCTCCAGGATGCGCGGCACGCTCCAGGTGGCCATCGCCGCCAGCAGCGCCCCGACCACCCAGCCGGTGACACTCCCGACCAGCACCCCGGCCACGCAGGCCGCGACCACCCACCACCGCGTCACCGCGCGCCGCGGGCGTCGGCGCCACGTTCGGGCACCGGTGGGAAGATTGCCGTGCCAGGCACTGACCAGCACGACCAGGCCGGTGGCCACCCCGAGTCCGCACAGGCCGAGCAGGGCTGCGTAGCCGTTCATGACCGCCACACCCATTCCGGGCGCTTGAGCAGCCCTGCGTCGAACCCGGCGGCGGCAAGGTCTTCTTCCGTCTCGGCGCGCAGCGGCGCTCCCGGCACCGCTCGGCCGTCCGGGCCGGGCCGGAAGACTTCGTTGGATACCACCTGCTTGTCGTCGGCGTCGACCACCTCCCGGATCGAGGCGACCACCCGGCCTCCGCCTCGTCCTGTATTCAGGTGGACCACGAAGTGCAGGGCGGAGGCGAGGAGGAGGTTCGTGGCTTCCAGCGGGAGCTTCTCCGGGCCCTGGACGGCGTAGGCGGCCAGTTTGGTGAAGGCCCCGCGGCTGGTGGAAGCGTGGAGGGTGCCCATGGAGCCGTCGTTTCCCTGGCTCATGGCGTTGCACATCGGGATGACTTCAGGTCCGCGGACCTCGCCGACGATGACGCGGTCCGGGGACATCCGCAGCGCCCATCGCACCAGTTCCGCCTGGGTGACGGCTCCTTGGCCCTCGACGTTGGCCTCGCGCGCCTGCATCGCCACCACATCCGGATGCCGCTCGCTGTCGGCGTCCAGTCCGAGTTCAAAGGTGTCCTCGATCGTGATCAGCCGCTCCCACGGAGGGATTTCGCTGGCCAGGGCGCGCAGCATGGTGGTCTTCCCCATTACCGTGCCGCCGGTGATCAGCACGTTCTTCCGCGCGCGGACCATGGCACGGAGGAACGATGACAAGGCCTGGTCGACCGTCCCCAGCTCACGCAGCTCGGCGAGCGTGATCTTCTCAAGGCGGTGTCGTCGGATCGACAGGGACGGGCGAGCGGTGACCGCCATCACGGCGAAGGCGCGCTCCCCGCCGGGCAGATGGAAACTGACCCCCGGCGTCCCCCGGTCGAAGCGCCGTTCCTCCACTCCGGAGCGTGCGGCCAGATCGCGAATGAGCTCGATCAGCTCGGTGTCCGACCCCGTCACGGCAGGCAGCTGCTCGCGGCGGCCGTCGGCGTAGCGGACGAAGACCCGGTCCCCGGTGACGTTGATGTTCTCGATCTCCGGGTTGCGCAGCAGCGGCTCCAGGCCGGCCAGGCCGAAGACTTCATCCAGTACTTGCGTCAGGATCTGCTGTTCGGTCTCCGGCGGTACGACGCTGCCACCGCGGCTCAGTTGGATGCGCGTGTGCTCCTCGGCGGCCGCGGCCAGGATCGCCTCCGCCTGCCTGCGACGCTCGCTCGCCGGAACCTCCCGACGGCCCGCTTCCTCGTCAGCCCGGATGCGCTCGGACAGGCGCGCAGCCAGCTCCCGGCGCAGCTTGCGCCGCAGTTTTTCCACAGGAGAATCCACAGGCACTCCGACGCCGACCAGATCGGCCGGCCCAGGCAGTCTCACCCCCGGTTCCCGGTGCCGTTCTCTCCCCCGGTCCTGCTGCCCGTGCCCTGCTCGGGGAGGCCAGGCAGCCTGCTCACCGCCCGGTTGCGTCATCGGAGCGCACCTCCTTGGGCGAAGGCACCGGAGCTCTCACCCGCCGCGTGGACGGGCTGAATCGCGCTATGGCCGCGAACCGGGGCAGGCGACGTCCGCCCCAGACGGTCGGCTCGGAACGGGCATGGGAGGACACCAGCGCGGCAATGTCGACGATCGCCTGCCCCAGAACAGAACGCGTCGGCGTTGCACGCCGGCCAGGCAGCCCGCAGCACGCCGCGGCGCCCTTCGCATCCTCCGGGATACGAGCCAGGACCTCGATCCCCAGCGCCCTGGAGACCTCCGCCGTCGAGCAGCCATCGCCGACGAGCACCAAACAGGGCCGCCGCGACCAGCAAGTTGCCTCCTCCAGTCTCACCGCGACATGGGCCAGTGCGTCGTCATGCGCCCGAGCCAGGAGCAGCATCACGTCCGCCGCCTGTACGAGGGCCATGGCCGGGGAATCGGGGTCAAGGCGTCCGCAGTCGGCGATCACCGCGGTGTCGGGCCTGTCGGCCGACTGGCGCAGTACCGACGCCTGGGCATCGCTGATCTCCCCCAGCGCCGCTCGTGCCTGTGCGGCGCCCGCGGGTCCAGCCACCACCGAGAGCCCGCCGGGGAGCCATTGGGTGTGCTGCCACACCAGGCCCGGGTGCGCAGAGCGGCGGGCCGCGACGGCCAGACTCACCAGCCCCGGTGACAGCTCGAGGCGGAATCGGGCCAGCAGATCGCCTCCGGCCGGATCGCACTCCACCACCACGGGCCGCTCCCCGGTCGGCCATCGGGCCCCCAGCGCCACGCACGTGGTCGTCACCCCCGGTGAACCCTTCAGACTGCACAGGGCCACGAGGGTCACAGCACTTCCTTGCGCACCAGCAGGACGCTGATGCTGTCGGTGGGGAAAGCCGCCACCTCGCGCGCCTCGTCCTCGCCCAGTTGCAAGGACACCACCGCCGTCTCCCCACGCTCCTTGCCCCATACCGCGACCACCGTGGCGTACCACACGGGGGACGACGGGTCCGGAAGCTCAGGCTCCGCAGTGCCTCCCTCGGGCTCGGGCACCTTCACCACGGCGACCCGGCTCCCGCACTCCAACCCCGCAGGAAATCGTCCCTCCTTCAATCCCACGGCAACCACAGCCTTCCCCCGCGGTGGGATCTGCGGCTCGCCCAGCACCGACTCCGTCAGCAACGTCCCCTTGGGCATGGTGTAAGCCGCCGGACGCCCGACGATCCGGTCGGTCGACCCGGCGGAGATCGCTGCCAGCCCACTGCCACGAGCTAAGCTCACTTCCCGCAGGTCTCGCTCCATCAGCGTCTGCCCCACCGTGACCGGGTGCGCCAACGCCAGCACCGCCTGCCGGTGCCCCAGGTTCAAGGCCACCACTACGCCGCCCGCCGAACAGCCCAGTACCAAAAGCGCTCCCAGCGGCAGATACGACACCCGACGTCGCCACCGACCACCGACCAGCCGGGACGGTTCATCGTTCGCCCCAGGGCGCCGCCGTCCAGAGTCGTTCCCCTCTGGGAACGGGACTTGGGGAGGAAGATACGTTCGCGTACTCATCAACAACCGCCTCCTGGCACAGGCCTAATCGGCACCGGGCCCGGCCCCGCAGCCCGGTGATCACAGAACAGATGTGGGTGTTGTCGGCCTCCCTCCATCGGCAGGAGGAAGAGCAGGCTCATTCGTGGTCGGTGTTGACTGCCTGGCTTTCCGCAACGCGGAAAGCAGCAGCCGAAGTCGTTGTCAGCCCCGGGAAGGCGCCCGATTGCCCGGCTCCGGACCAGGTCACCGACCAGTTCACCGTCGCTGAAACCCGATACGCGTCATCAGGCTGCCCAGCCGAAGACGAACGGTAGGTGTAACCGCAGTCTGGCGACGGCCTCTTCGGATTCGGCCGCGGCTTGGACGCCTCGCTGGGACGGTAGGGCGTACCAGGGCCATGGCAGACTTTCGAACCGCCATCGCCCATCGACCAGACCACCGATGTCGGCCGCGCCACCGCGGTCACCGACACCCCCGGTACCGACGCCGTCGCCGATTCCCTCCGCCACGCGCCGCGCTCCAGCCACAGCCACGTCGGCAAGGTCACCAGTTGCTGCTCCGCCGGGCTCGCTTTGATCTCCGGCGAGGGCAGCCGGAGCTGCCCGCGGGCCTGCTCCGCCAACGCGGCCGGAGATACCCGAGGGCCGCCGTCATCCTGTGGCGCGTCGGGAATCCACACCGGAGGCCGGTAGAGCGCATCCCGTGTACCGCCCGCATCGCACTTGTACACGTACCAGGCTCCGTCTTCACCGGGCTTCGGTCCGGCAACCGACCCAACCACCGGGAGCTGGGCCTGGGCGTGGAACTCCGCTGGCTGAGCCATTGGGATATCGTCAGCGAAAGGGCCCTGGTAGGTGACGGTTTGAGCGTTCGAGGGCGGCTTGTAGTCACTGCGTCGATAGGAGCAATCAGTCCGATTGAGGTCCGGATTGGAGCTCTCCGGCTCCTCTCGGCGACGGCTATCGCCGCTATCGCCTCCGCCTCCCCGTTCAGGCGATTCGCTGCCTTCTCCACGATCCGGGCTCTCCTTCTGCGGGCCCCTTCCCGCGCCCAAGTCGCATCCAGGATGCGGGTTCTGCGTGCAGTCCACAGAACCCCACGAATCATCCGACCAAGCGGGGACCGCGCCCGCCATCATTACCGCCAGCGACAGCCCCACCACGACCGCTCCTCGCTTTAACACGAGCCGATCCCCTCAACGGCAAAGCGCGTCACCTTCCACCTATCATCCGACTGCTGCTTGACCTCGGCCGTAATCGACCGGTGCCCGCCAGGCTCATTGTCGGCGAGCTTGCCATTATCGACCCGGTACTTCAGCCAGTGCGTAGAGTCCCCGCAGTCGGAGATCAGCACCGTATTCGGATCCCTCGAGGGATCCACCGATGTCACCTTCGGGTGGTTTTTCGGCCTTCCCTTGTAAACGAATCCGTTGATGTGGTCGGCGTACATACCTCGCGAGATCGTCGACAGTGCGTCTCCGGTGGCATACCTCGACAGCTTCGGGGATCGCCAGTCCGACGTCTCTCCCGCCTCCGCCATGTCCCGCCACATGCCTACGTATGCTGCTACTGCTTGCTGACGCGCCGCCCCCACCACAGACAGGGAGGACGGCGAGACCGGCGCCCTTGAACTCGATGCATCACCCGCACCCGTACCAGTGGCGCCTCCACGGCCATTTGGTCCATTTGAATTGCACGCCGCTACGACAACCATTACGGAAGCGCCAAGGACCGTCCAAATGATCCGATGCCTGCACGACCTCCGTGGTCCTTCACTCCGCATAGACACACCGCCTCAAGTACGGTTCTCGCCACGACCGAACAGATCCACGTCTATCGCGCCTACTCGTTCCAACTGCAAGGTGCAGCCGAGCCTTCTCGGGGCCTAACTTCAAAGTCCGGATGACGATTCAGGCATTTTAGTTGAATTAGTGAGCGCGTCGACCAAAAGGGAGAGCAGCTCAGAGAAAGATCAGGATCTTCCTATGCTGGGCTGCGCTCATGCGGCGGCAGGTCGTCAAGACCGGGTTGACGCTCAACTCGGCAAGCATCCGTTGCACCGCAGATAAAGGTTGTCCCGTAAATGATCTACGAGTAGGTGACGGCGCGGCCGTTCCTGGCGGGACCGGCTCGCGCTATCCGGCTAGATGAATGAGTCCGATGTTCTTCAGTGGTCGTAGGCGATCAGGGATCGTTTGATCTTGGCGTCGGTGGTCCAGTTGTGCCAGATGCCAGCGGCGAGGGCGAGGAGTCTTTGTCCGGTGCGGGCGAAGACTCCTGCCGGGGTGCGGCCGCCGTGTTGCTCCAGGCTGAGCTGGCCTTTGAGCGTGTCGAAGACGGCCTCGATCCACTGACGCACGCGGGCCAGGCGGCCGTGCCGGACCGGCTCGTCCTTGCGATCGGGCCGCACCAGGTGGACGCCCAGGCGCTCGGTGAGGAGCGCCTCGAATTCCCGCCCGGCGAAGCCCTTGTCGGCGAGGATCACCTGCCCTGCGCGGACGAGGTGATGGTCGCGTTCCAGCAGGGCGGTCATCACCTCCCGCTCGCCCAGTTTCGGGTTCGCCAGGCACCAGGACACCGGCATGCCCTCGGCGGTGGTCAGCAGGTAGAGCCGGAATCCCCAGAAGAAGCGGGAGTGGCTGCGGCAGTATCCGTATCCGTGTCGGCGTACTGAGAAAAGTGCTCAGGCGTGTACAGACGAACGTGCTCAGTCGTGGGACCGGGACGACAACCCTGCGGCCGTGGGGGTGTCCGCGAGCGTCCATGACTCGACGGCGGTCTGAACCTGGAGCACGCGGGCGTAGGCTCTCAGGGATGCGGATAGGCGAGTTGTCCAAGCGCACGGGCGTGAGTCCGCGCTCACTGCGGTACTACGAAGAGCAGGGCCTGCTGACCAGCTCACGCTCCGACGCGGGGCAGCGTCACTATTCCGATGCTGCGGTCCAGCGCGTGTCGCTCATTCGACAGCTGTTCGACGCGGGTATGTCCAGCCGGGTGATCGCGACTGTGCTGCCGTGTGTGGACGTCCCGGGTGACCTGGGCGTCGCCGAGGAGACGTTCATGGCGATGATGCGCGAGCGCGACCGGATCGACGCCGACATCGCGCGCCTGATCGAGACCCGGGATGCACTCGACGTGCTGATCAGGGCCAACAGCCGGCACCGGGCGGAGCTGTCCACGGCCCCGGAACCGGTGGCGCAGTCGGCCTGATGCTGTGATCTGCGTCTCAGCCGGTTGCCCCTCACATCAATGTCAGAGGTGAGGATGGCGACAGCGCCCGGAATCACCGGGTCGGTCATACGAGAGGCGGCAAAAGATGGGGCAGGCGTGGGGTTTCGGCAGGTATGGCGGGCCCGAGGTGCAGGAGTTCTTCGATCGTCCCGATCCCGTCCCCGGTCGCGGTGAGGTGCTGATCCAGGTCGACGTCGTCGGCGTGAATCCCCTCGACCACCTTCTGCGCTCAGGTCTGGTCGACGGGCTCGACGGCGGGCGTCCGTTTCCCCGCGTGCTGGGCATGGAGGCAGCCGGAACCGTTCTCGCCCGGGGCGAGGACGTCAACGGGCTTGAGGTGGGTGACGCGGTCTTCGGCTTCGCACTCACCGGTGGCGGCACCTACGCCGAGACGACGGTGCTGTCCGCGCCGAACACCGCGCGCATCCCGGAGGGTCTGTCCGCGACCGTGGCGGCAACGCTGCCAGTGGCCGGGACGACCGCGGTGGACGTGCTCGACCAGCTCGGCCTCCCGGCCGGTGCCACGGTCCTGGTCAACGGAGTCGGGGGCGGGGTGGGCCTCGCCGTCGCCCGGCTGGCTATCGAGCGCGAGCTGCGTGTGATCGGCACCGGGAGTACCGCCAAACGCGAGCACGCCGAGGCCATCGGGGTGCGGTTCATCGACTACACCGCCGAGGACGTCGCCGCCGCGGCACGCGAGCTGGTTCCGGACGGCTTCGACGGGATCGTCGACCTGGCCGGAGGCACCTCGCTGCGGACGGTCGCTCCGCTGGCCCAGGATCCCCGCAACGTCATCGCTGTGGGTGATATGTCTGTGCCCGATCTCGGTGGGCGTTTCGTCGAGCGTCGCGTCGACCGCGAGAACCTGGAGCGGTCGGCCCGGCTGGCCCTCGACGGACTCCTCGCACCCGTAATCACCGCGGTCCATCCGCTCTCCGACGCCCCGGCCGCCCTCGCACCGTCGAGAACGGTCACACCTCGGGCAAGGTTGTCATCAAGGTGGCATGAGAAGTGCCCGGCCGTCTGACGCTGTCGACCGTCCATTGCGGACTGACGAGAACCCGTGGTCAGCGCATCATCAACTGAGCACGTTCACCTGTACGGGGTTGAGCACGCTCAGGCGTACGCCGACAATCCGGCGTGTCCGGCCAGTTCGGAGCGTTTGACGGTCTCGCGGGAGGCCGCGCAGGGCAGCGGAGTGGAGTCGATCAGCCGGAGGCTGTCGTTCCAGGTCGGGACCTGCCGTGCCAGGGCATCGATCACATGGCTGATCAGCGGTCCGGCGGCGTTGAGACGTTTGTTGTAGGCCGACTGCTGGGGCAGGTAGCGAAACAGGTGCCCGAGCCGGGCGTGGGCGAAGCGGATCCAGTGACGGGCGGAGGGGAAGCCGAGCAGGACCTGGGCGACCGCCAGGCACAGCAGTTCGGCGTCCGTGAGTTTCGGGGGTCGCCCGATCCGGCGACGCGGGGCCACATGGTCGTCGATGAACACGTACAGTGCCGCCAGAAGGGCGTCCAGGCAAGGAGTCACAACCAAGCCAACGGGCGCCCTTCGCCATGGTCGCGGCCAGCACAAACATCGGACTCATTCATCTAGGGCAAGGTTGTGCAGGCGGGCGATGCCGAGCATGGCGTGGTGGACGCCGTCGCCCTTGAGACGGCAGTCGCGGAGGATCTTCCAGCTCTTCATGCGGGCGAAGGTGCGCTCGACGCGGGCGCGGACTCGCTTGTGGGAGCGGTTGTGCTGCTTCTTCCACGCGGGTAGTTCGCTCTCGCCGGCGGCCCGGCGGTGTGGGATGACCAGGCCGGTGCCCTGGTAGCCGCCGTCCGCGATGGTCATGGTGGCGCCAACCGCAGCCTTGGCTCCGGATCCCTCCCAGCCTCGGGAATCGTGGCGGTTGCCAGGCAGCGGTCGACCGACCACGACGACCAGCCGGGTGTCGGCGTCGATGACGACCTGGTGAGCGGTGGAGTACCGGTAGTTCTAATAGGTGATCGGTGAGCCCGAGCACGTGAGTGCAAGGCCGCCGCAACGAGGTGAAGCCTGCCCCCGTTCCGGGACTGGATCCCCATGGTCAGACCAGCTTCACCTCGCCCCTCGTCCTGTCGGGCGGAGACCTTCGGTAGTTCCGGGACCTCGATCTCTTGTCAAAGACCGGTCCCGCCCGACAGGAGCGTGGTCATCACGGGTTTCATGTCGCCAGCCCGCCGGCAGGGGCCGACCTCTCAGCAGTTCACGAGCCCGAGAGCTCTTCAGCAGACCGAGGTTCCTGCCGGTCGCTGGAGACACGAACGGCTCATGAGATGGCGTGCCTTGAGCACTTCTATTAGAGCGCCGCGTGCTCCGCCTGGACGTAAAACCCCATGTTGGCACGGAGGTAGAGACATTGAGCGCGATCTTCTGCGGCATCGACTGGGCGGAAGGACACCACGACATAGCTCTGGTGGATGGGGACGGTGCCCAGCTGGCCAAGCGGCGGATCAGCGATGACAGCGCAGGATTCCACGCGCTGATGGAACTGCTGACCCGACACGGCGACAGTGCCGAGGACCCAATCCCAGTCGCCATCGAGACCCCACGGGGGCTGCTCGTCGCCTGCCTCCGGGCCACCGGCCGCAAGATTTACGCAATCAACCCATTGGCCGCCGCCCGATACCGCGATCGCGCCAGCGTGTCCCGAGCCAAGTCCGATGCAGCTGACGCCCGGGTCCTGGCCAACATCCTGCGGACCGACCGGCACGCTCACCGCCCCCTGCCTGACGATAGCGAAGCCGGGCAGGCCGTTGCCGTCCTGGCCCGCGCTCACCAGGACGCCATCTGGGATCGGCAGCAGACGATCAACCGGCTCCGCTCACACCTGCGCGAGTACTACCCGGCCGCCCTCACGGCCTTCCACGGCCCCGGAAAACCCGGACTCGACTCGCCACGCGCCCGCGTGATCCTGACCGCCGCACCCACGCCTGCCGACGCCGCCAAACTCACCCGCAGCCAGCTGCGCGCGCTGCTCAAGCGCGGCGAGCGTCCGCGCCGCGGAATCGAAGCCGAGGTCGAACGACTTCGGGAGATCTTCGGCGCGGACTACCTCCGACAGCTGCCGCAGGTCGAACAGGCTCTGGGACACCAGGCAACAGCCCTCATCCGGCAGGTCGACGCCGCTTGCACCAGCGTCGCCCAGCTCGCGGCGGCAACGGAGGAAGCATTCCTCGCGCACCCAGATGCCGACATCATCACCAGCTTCCCGGGACTGTCCGTGCTCTCCGGAGCACGCGTCCTCGCAGAGATCGGAGACGACCGCGAACGCTTCGCGGACGCCCGGTCCATGAAGGCATACGCTGGCGCGGCACCCATTACGCGGGCCTCCGGCCGCAGCCACGTCGTCGTGGCCCGCACCGTCAAGAACCAACGGCTGGCCTCAGCCGGCCACATGTGGGCCTTCGCGGCCCTCCGCACGCAGGCTCCACGCGCCCACTACGACCGACGGCGTGCTGGCGGAGAACGCCACACCGCAGCTCTCAGGAACCTGTTCAACAAACTGCTCGGCTGCCTCTACCACTGCCTGCAGCGCCGCACGCTATTCGACCCCGATCGTGCCTTCACACCGCCTATGGACCTCGCCGCCGAGCACCTACTTGACCCACCAGCGACATGAGATGTCTTCGACTGCTCGGCGATCGTGCGGTCACGCGTGGGCGCCAGGGTGCCGTCCGCTATGAGCACGGCGTCTTTCGCGAACCGTTTGCGCGGCCGGAACGCGAGCTTGGGGCCGAGATGGTCGATGATTCGGTCGGCCACTGACTTGGAGATGCCGAAGAGCGGAGCAAGCTGTCGCATCGTCAAGTTCGTGCGCCAGTAGGCCACGACCAGCAACACCCGGTCCTCCAGTGACAGGCTCCACGGCCGCCCGCGCCGCCTCTCGTCCGCGATCTCGCGGCGCGCCAAGGTCACCAACTTGCCGAAGCAGTACGGGCTCAGCCCAGTAAAGGTGGCTATCCAGGACGACTCCGACACTGTGATCACACCAGCCACAACAAGATCATGCCAGGGGTCTGGAGGTCGGCCGACCGCGTGCCGCGCTACGTTCGCGGGATGCAACAGCCCCCGGAACAGGTTCCCGCGCTCCTCGATGGCCCGGCCGTCGATGTCTCCGATGCCCATGAACTGCTCCTCGGCTACCTGGAGTGGTACCGCAAGGCCCTGATACGCAAGCTTGCCGGGCTGTCCGACGACCAGCTCCGCACGCCTGTCGAACCGCTGGGCTGGTCTCCCCTCGGCTTGGTCCAGCATCTCAGCTGGGTCGAGCGCCGATGGCTGCGATGGGGTTTCGCCGCCGAGGATGTCCTTCCCTATCCGCCCGGCGGAGACGCCGAGGAGTGGACGGTCGCCGCCGACACCTCCGCCGCGGAGGTCATGGCCGCCTACCAAGCGGAGGTGACCGCCGCGGACTCTCTTACGGCGGCTGCCGCCCTGAACGACAAGGCACGGCTGGGAGGCCGCTTCAAGACACCCGCCCAAGCGCCCTCGCTTGGGCGAATCCTCTTCCATCTGCTCCAGGAATACGCGCGCCACGTCGGCCACCTCGACGTCGCGCGCGAGCTCATCGACGGAGAGACCGGTGAGTGAGACGCCAGGGACCGCCGATGCATTGCGGGACAGCCTTTAGCCGAGCTGCCGCATCTCGGAATTCATTGATCTTCGAGCTGCTTTTCTCGGATATTCTCCAAAGTTCCAAGAATCGCTCCTCCAACTCGGGGGACGATTCTCCATCGCTGCTAAGCTCGCGAAAGTCATAAAGCAGCATCCCGACCCTGACGACGCCTTCCAAGACTGACGCCATGGCGGCGAATGGAGCCGTCTCTGTCTGGGCATCCGTCACCAGGGCAACCTTATTCATGGTCTCCCGTACCGGATCCAGGGCCATACAAGGCGCCTACCGTGCGCAGTACCGCGACAACGGCACTGGCCTTCAGCGCTTCAGCGGCGCCGAATGGGTCGGTATACCGCCGAACTCGTCCAGTGGACCAAAGTCAGCCTCGCGGGCGGCTACGAGCACAACGGCAACAGCAATGGCAACATCGCGTACCGCATCATCGACCTCATCGGCGCACGGTTCGTCCAGTGGCGCGGCGGCATGAACGTCACCCTACCGAGGCTGCGCCCCCGTTCGGACGGCGAATTCCTCACCGCCGCTCTGCCCACGGTCGCCCGGCCCGGAACGCTACGCACCGTGCTCGTGGCGTGCTCGGCCGCCAACAGCAACGTCCTATCCCTGAAAGTCGACTTCCGCAGCAACGGCAGGGTCGCGCTCGTCGCCCAGTCCGGCGCCACCCCGCCATGGGTCAGCCTCAACAGCGTCATGTACGTGCTCTGACGGAGCGGATCACTGGTAGAGCTTTCCACGCTGATACGACGGAAGGTTGCTGCGGCCCATGACCCGGTAGCCGTTGCCGCCATTATCGAGGATCTTCTTTCCCGGTTCCCCATCGGTAACCCAGTTGACCTCAACAGTGAAGCGAATATCCCGGTTTCCGGGGTCGAGCCGCAGAGTCAGCTGTTCTGGATCATTCGCGGAGACCTTGAAAGGGAAGTCAACTGGGTTTTTCCCGGTGTCCGGAGGAACTGGAGTAGCCGTTATCGGTGCGCGAGTGAGATCTACGGCGAAGGTCCGTGGAAACAGCAGCCCACCGCATCCATCCGGATCGATGATCAGGCCTCGTCGGGGCAACTTCTTGTTCGACAGCACCTGGATCTTCACGCCGGTAACGACGATGGCTTGATTTGCCGCGGATTGCAGAGTGATGGGCAGCTCTGCGGGGTCACGGCGGCTGTTGCTGATCGCCACCCCACCCTTTAGCGCACCGTCAGGGTCTTTCTTCACATCCGCCAGGGATTGATCGCTGTAGATGGGAATGCATCCCTCAGGACCACCCGTGTACGGCTTCACTTCGGCTGGGCCCGCAACTTTGTCCCGTACCCAGCCCCATCCATCCTGGATCACCAAGCCAGCCAGCAAGCCGACTAGCGGCAGGATCACGATGGTTGCCCAATGTGTACGGTCTCGAAGCGGCGGGGGTGCCGAGGGCTGGACCAGCTGACTCGATGAGGAGCGATTTTCGCCCTGCGAATTTCCACCCTGTTGCGGCATTGATGTACCCGTTCCCGCTGTCACATGTCCCTCCACAGCCATGCGCGCCTCGTGCATCCCACATCGTCTCAGCGAGCCTGCAAGCCGTGCCCCATGTGGCCGCTTACTTCGGATGAGAGGAGGCCAGGTGACCACAGCCTATCGAGCGCAGTGCACGGCGCGGTGCGAGAAGAGTTCTCTTCCCTCCTGTATCACCTCTTCGCTGGTTATACGGCCTCCTACACGGCACAACGCCTTGAGCGCCTGCCCTTCCAAGCAGACCGCTCCAGCAGTTGACGTCTCAGCCGTCCCAAGCGCCGGCCCTGGAGGGGAGGCGGCGGGTCCCGGGCAAGGGCCGATTCGACAGCCTTGACGGCTACAGGGTCGGCGTGGCGGCAGGGAAGGCTCTGAGCTCGGACCTCGTCGATGCGGGCGTCTCCATGCGTGCTGGACGGCATGGGTAGCCTTCACTTGACCTGGTGGCCAACAACGCATGGGTGGCGGTATGCAGTTCGACGAGTGCACACGCCTGATCCTCTGGGATATCGATCACACCTTGCTCGATGGCGGCGGAGTGAGCCGTGACGCCTACAGCAGCGCCTTCGCCCGAGTGACGGGGCGCCCCATGTCACGTATGGCCGACATGACAGGTAAAACGGATCTGCTCATCGCCTCGGAGACTCTCCGTCTGCACGACATCGATCCAGACCAGGGCAACCTCACCACCTTCATCACGGCTGTCGCTGAGGAGCTCAAAGCACGAGCAGACCTACTAGCCGCCCGCGGTCACGTTCTGCCAGGGGTTCCAGAGGTGCTCGACGCCTTGAGCCAGGTGCCCGGCGTTCGGCAGTCAGTACTCACCGGGAACATGCGAATTCTCGCTGAGCTTAAGCTGAGCGTCTTCGGGCTGGCTGAGCATCTCGACCTAGACGCTGGAGCCTACGGGGATGACGCTCAGGAGCGGGTCGCACTGCTGCCTTGCGCCTGGAAACGCGCCCAGCTGCACTACGGTCGGCACTTTTCCGCTGCCGAGACTGTGATAGTGGGCGACACTTTGATGGACATCGCGACCGCCAAGGCGGGAGATGCGCGGGTCGTCGCTGTAGCGACCGGGTCGGTGTCGGCTGATGAACTTCACCACGGAGGAGCAGACACAGTACTTCCTGACCTTGCAGACACCCGAGCGGTACTTGATGCAGTCCTGGGTGCCAACACCGGTGAAGCCAGCGGGACGCTGACATAGCTTAGCGAGTTAACCCTGGCTATGGGACCTGGTCAAACAACTGTTGAACGGGCCGCGCGGATCTGTGTGGCCGCAGCCTGGCCATGAAATCGGTGATGTTCTTCGACATTCGAGTCGATGAAATCTGCTTATTTAGAATGAGAGCCCTTGATGCCTGGGCACAGGATTCGTCGAGGTCCCCAGCCATTAACCCGATATCTGCCAGTCGGACCAGGTAGTGCACCTGGTCGCGAAGATTCTGTGTCTCGCTCGCGCGTAGGTACTCAACGGCACTGCCCAAGCAAGCACGCGCTTCTTCGAGAGCACCGGTCTTCATCAAACAGGTTCCTTGTTGCGCCAGTAGTTCCCCTTCATCGAAATAGGCCAGCCACACAGGTGAATCAGACTGCGTCCCTGTGCGCTCGAAAGCGCGTTCCGCAGCATGGAGCATTGCTCGCGTCTCGGCCTTTTGGCCGTTCTCAGCGAGAGCACGAGCCATGCGAGTGGCGAGCATTGCACCCGTTCGTCCCGTAACAGGACTCGAATCATGGGCAGTTCGAGCCAAGGCGAGCGCCTCGACAGGACTCCCATGGTAGAGAGCTGTCAGACTCATGTACCCGAGAACGCTGCTGGCGAGACCGGGGTTCTCGCTTATGTGGGCAGCGTACAGAGCCGTGGTGAGATTCTTACGGGATTCAGCTGGACGGCCAGCATCCAATGCTAACCAGCCCGCCATCTGCGCCAGTTGAGCCACAGCATTTTGGAGAGGTTTCTCATGCGCTGTATCTCCAGCTGAAAGCATCGCCACAATTTCATGCAGTCGGCGCTCAGCCTCCACAATGAGTGCGTCCCCTCCAAATTGGTGGTCCCGCTGCTGTAGTTTTATGACAAGAAGGTCTAGATCCTCTAGATTGGATGAAGGGGCCGGCGCATTAATCGCATATGCATGTGGCCCCGCCAGGGACGCGATTACCGATTCCGGTCCCTTGATCGCCTCGCCAATCGGGAGATCCGGGACCATGGCGTCAGGTACACCCAGAGCCCGTGTCCAGGTCATCACCTGCCGCCGGTCACGGACTGTCTTACGGCCCCGCTCCAGACGGCTTACCTCTGCCTGGTCGATGCTGACAAGGGCAGCGACAGCAGATTGTGAAACGCCCGTATGTCTCCGATAGGCGAGGACCAGAGCACCAACGTCCCACCGGCCCAGGGCTTCGCGCATGGCATCACTGGCCCAGAAGTTCGCAGACAGCTTGGGCGACGACCGCCTACAACTGGCGCACAGCCCAGATGGGTTGTAGCGGCTGAGGTCTGTGCCGCACCCCGAGCAGCTCCGGGAGCTGGCCCCGCGCATGTCCATCCCTGCCTCGTCCTTGCGTGGCTGCTACTGACCTTAGCCGACTCTGTCATAAACGCTCATACGCAATGGGCGACTTGAGCCTCATCGTTGAGTTGGGCCTCGTGACCGGCGACCGGTTGCTCCTCCTTACGGCTGAGCGCTGCGCCGGTTACAGCCGGGTACCTCGGCTGGTCCGGCCCGCCGACTTCACAGTGCATCCCATGCCGCTGAACAACATGGAGCCACTTCTCATGACTAGCTGTCCTGACGAACCCCGAACCAGGAGAGTACCGTCCGTTGTGGGTTCGAACGCGCAGGATCCTGACCAGCCGTCCGCAGTGGCAGGCCATTTGGGGAGCCGGGTTTGGGGCGAGGTCGGCTGGGCCGCTACGGAGGTGCGCACCGATAGGCCGCACCCGGCACGGATGTACGACTACTTTCTCGGCGGGAAGAACCATTACCACGTCGACCGAATTGCAGCGGAGGAAGTAGTCCGGCGAGTACCGGAGGCCGTCGATTGCGCGCGAGCCAACCGCGCGTGGATGAGACGGGCGGTGTGTCATCTGGCAGAGATGGGGGTCCGCCAGTTTCTCGATCTGGGAACCGGTCTCCCCACCGAACCCAATCTCCACCAGGTAGCACAATCAGTAGCCAGTGATGCTCGGGTCCTCTACATCGACAACGATCCGATCGTACTCACCTACGCGCAAGCGCTACTTGTGGGCAACAACCCTAATCAGGTCGACTATGCTTTGGGTGATCTGCGGGACCCGCAAGGAATCATCCGCATGGCGCGGTCACAGGACATCTTTGACTGGGGGCAACCCATCGCGCTCGTGCTGTCTGCGATCGTGCATTTCGTCGCGGACGAGGAGGACGTCGCCAACATTATCGCCACCCTCAGAAATGGATTGCCCCTCGGAAGTTTCCTGGCCCTGTCGCATGCCACGGATGACCTTCAGGGTGACAAGGCTGCTCTCGGTGCGGCCGTGTATGACGAGTACCAGGCTACCGCTGGCGTCACGATGCGTTCGCATCAAGAAATCGAGGCCCTGTTCTCGGGGTTCACTCTGATCGAGCCTGGGCTAGTGCAGGTTCCACTTTGGAATCCCGACGACGCGGTCGACGACGAGGAACTCAAGCGCGTATGGCTGTACGGCGGAATCGGTCAAAAGGTCACCACGAACGGGCCACGGGACCTACCTCAAATGAGCAACCCTAGGCGGGAACAACTTCCAGACCGGCGGAATCATCTGTGAAACCTTCCTTCTGACCGTCCGAGGACTCACTTAACACCTGACATCCACCGCACCTCGCTTGCTCAGCATGACGCCACTGCACAAGTATCTGGACCGGCCGTCGGGGCGATCTGCGAATTAGGGTCTTCGGCTCCCCCGTCCCGAAGCCCCGCAGCGTCCCGACGGCCTTCTCAACCCTCTCCCTATCCGTTGCGTTCGAGGTTCTGATGGCCTTCCTCTCCCTCTTCTGGTACTCGGCCTTCATTGTGGCCGCCGCGTCTGCGGTTTTTTTGCACTATCGCCTAGCGACCATAACTCACGCTCATAAGCGGGAGGATTCGCTGTGAAGGTGCCCACGCGACGGGCGATGGTTGCCGAGGCCAGGAAGCTGGTACGGATACGTCAGCTCTCACTGACCTGCCCCGAGGGCGAGGTCCTGTACGTGTCCTTTAGCTTCTGGCACGGCGAACCGCGGATGGTCTGGCGGGCCGAGTGATGGCGCGGCGTGGACAGGCGCAGAGCGCGGCCCTCAACCAGCATCCGGCTCGTGACGACGCAGCGTTGCGGTCCGTGGTGGACGACGCGGCGATGGGGCGTTGGGAAGGCGCCCGGGATCTGCTGGCCGCGACGGGCGCGGACTGGGACCGCCGGATCTTCCGTCTCCAGGTCCTCGCCGAGGTGGGGGTGCGGCTCAGGTTCGCCGACACCTGGGCGAAGGCCGAGCCGCGCTCCCATCACGCCCTCGCTCTCCTCGCGAACGTGCAGGCCCTGCGCGCGATGATCGCCGGACGCAGTGCCGGCCGGGCACTGATGGAGGATGCCTGGTCCACCTGCCGCGCCGCTCTCAAGGTGTGGCCGCAGGATGTGGCACCGCTGGTGGTCATGCTCGCGCTGCTGCGCACCCACGCTCCCGACCGGAAGGCACTCAGCCATGTGTGGGAGGAGATCAAGCAGCGTGACCCCTGGAACCGCGAAGCCCATCATGAGGTGGTCACCTACCTGTTCCCTCGCTATCACGGCGGGCCGGGAGAGGCGGCCTGGTGGGCCGAGGAGCAGGCATCCGCTGCCCCCAATGGGTTGCCCCTGGCGGTCTTGCCACTCGTCGTCCTGGCGGAAACACACCGGGCCCGCCAGGAGCAGGACCAGAGGTCCTACGGCCTGACGATCCATCCCTGGATCGACTGTCCGCATATCAATCGCGTGCTGGAGCGCTGGTGGCGCTATCGCGCGCCGAGCCCCCATGCGTGTTTCGCCGATGACGCCAACTACCTCGCCCACGCCCTGTCGTTCGCGAACCGCCACATTGAGGCCCTGGAGGTGTTCGACGCCATCGGCCCGTACGCCACGGACGTTCCCTGGTCCTACTGCGGTCAGGCCCGCGAACTGTTCCTGCGGCACCGTGCCTGGGCCTACAGCCCACCGCGGCGCCGACACCGCTGAGCACCCACAACCACCCGACCGACGTAAGAAGGGCGGAATACCTGTGCCTCTTGATGTCTCCCGTGTCTCCGACGAGGAACGCCTCAAGCAGCTCGGCTACCAGCAGACGCTGTCCCGCTCGATGTCCGGCCGCGCCAACTTCGGCGTCAGCTTCACGATCATCTCCATCCTGTCCGGCTGCATGACGCTCTACGGCTACGGCATGAACACCGGTGGACCCGCAGTGATCATGTGGGGCTGGCTGTTCGTCGGCCTGATGACGCTCTTCGTCGGCCTGTCGATGGCCGAGGTCTGCTCCTCCTACCCCACCAGCGCAGGCCTGTACTTCTGGGCGCACCGCATGGCCCCCAAGCGCTCCGCGGCAGCGTGGGCGTGGTTCACCGGCTGGTTCAACACCCTCGGCCAGATCGCGGTCACTGCCGGCATCGACTTCGGTGCCGCCAACTTCCTCAATGCCTTACTCGATCTCCAATTCGGATACGACGCCACGCCGGGTCACACCATCACGCTGTTCGGCGCCATCCTGGCCCTCCACGGCGTCCTGAACACCTTCGGTGTGCGCATTGTCGCCCTCCTCAACGAAGCCTCCATCTGGTGGCACATCCTCGGCGTCGCTGTTATCTGCGGTGCCCTGGTGCTCATCCCTGACCACCACCAGTCGACCCGGTTCGTCTTCGGCGAGTTCGTCAACAACACCGGCTTCACCTCCAGCGGCTACGTGGTGCTCATCGGGCTGCTGATGGCGCAGTACACCTTCACCGGCTACGACGCCTCTGCCCACATGACCGAGGAGACCATCGACGCCTCCATCGCCGGGCCCAAGGGCATCGTCCGCTCGATCCTCGTCTCCCTCGCGGCCGGATTGGTCCTCCTCTTCGGTTTCACCTACGCCATCCAGTCCTACACCGGTGCCCTCGAATCGGACACGGGAGTGCCCCCGGCGCAGATCCTCATGGACGCCCTCGGCTCGGCGGCCGGCAAGTGGATGCTGCTCATCGTCATCGTCGCCCAGCTCTTCTGCGGCATGGCATCCGTCACCGCGAACTCCCGGATGATCTACGCCTTCTCCCGCGACGGAGCCCTGCCCTTCTCCACGACGTGGCACAGACTCAACCCGGCCAGCCGGACTCCCACCAATGCCGTCTGGCTCGCCACCGGCGGCGCCTTCGTCCTCGGCCTGCCCTACCTGTGGAACAGCACCGCCTACGCCGCGGTCACCTCCATCGCCACCATCGGCCTCTACCTCGCCTACGTCATCCCCACCTTCCTCCGGCTGCGGCAGGGGAGCCGGTTCGAGCGGGGGCCCTGGCACCTTGGCTCCTGGTCAACCATCGTCGGCACGATCGCCGTCGCCTGGGTCCTGGTGATCACGGTGCTGTTCATGCTGCCGCAGAGCTCACCGGTTACCGCGGATACCTTCAACTACGCGCCGATCGCAGTCGGCATCGTCATGGCCTTCTGCGGCACCTGGTGGCTCGTCTCGGCCCGCACGTGGTTCCTCAACCCTGCCCACCCACGCAATTTCAGCCCGCATCGCGAACGTACCCGCGGAGAGGAAGTCCCTCGCCCATAGACCAGAGGCAGAAAGTGGCGGCCCGCAGCTGCTCGCGGGCATCCGGCATACGGAGACGGGGCGAGAGCCTCCACCGTAAGAGATGTCGGTGAGGAAGACCCAGTGACGCTGACACTGCCGAGGCACTGACGCCCGGCGGCACTGCCCACTGTGGCTGCATCGGCCCTCCACCCATGATCTGGCGCACTCGGTATCGCCGCCTTACCAACTGCCTCTCACTCAGTCCTGGACTCCCCAAAGGGCCCTGCCATGACCACACAGCACCACACGCAGCGACGCTCCATCCTCCTCGTCCGTGCATCCTGGCGCATAGACGCAGTAACTGGAACAGATCGATCCATCTCTTCACTCGCCACCGCACTGGCGGCGGCCGGGCACCAGGTGGCCATCGCCACGGCCACCGAACAGCATGACGGCACCGGACTGCCCGGCGTCCCCGTCGAGCAGTTCGACCTGCCCCTCGCCCTGCCCTGCACTTCACAGGCACTGCGTGAGGCCGTCATCACCACTGAGACAAAAGTCCAGCGGTCCCTGAGCGACCTGATCGTCCGACGCCGAGTCGACACCGTCGTGTCCGTAGGTGCTTTGTGGGGTCTGGGTCGCGTGCCAATTGATCTTCCTTACGGCGTCCAGCGTGTGCTTGTGGTGCCTGCGCTCCCGCAGGAGCAGGACATGCCACCGGCTCTGGCGTATGCGGACACCGTCATCACCTCCTGCGACGCCGTCCTGCGACAGGCCGCCACCGCGGCCTGGCCCACCCGTAGATGGCGCGTCGTCCCCAACGCCCCACTCCACAATCCCGGCGTCCCAGCCCCGGTTGCACGGAAGGCTGAAGCCCCGGTGCGGGTGCTGGCCCCGGCCGGCCAGGATGTGGGTGTCCTCGAGCTGATCGCAGCTGTCAGAGCATGGCATCGGCATGTGGAGGTCGCCCTCGCTCCGCCCGGGCCCGACGACCCACGCGGTGGGCGGACCTTGCAGCAGCAGTGCCAGATACTCGCCGACCGGGCACCGAACATCACCTTGGAACCTGTGCCCGGCTGGGCAGAAGTAGCCAACTGGCTGGCCGACGCTGCCGCAGTGATCATCCCGTGCCGCCGCCCCACCAGCAGCATGACCGCTCTGGAAGCCCTCAGCCAAGGCACACCGGTCATCGCCTACAACACCGGCATCCTGTCCGACCTTCTCCAGCCCCTCCAGCACGGTCCCCGCCGGCTGCTCGCCGACGTCATGCACGGGCCGAACGCGTTGCTGTTCCTCACCGACGGACTGCTCGCCGACCCTGCTGCCTACCACGCGGCCTGCCAGGCCGCCTACCGCCGCGCCCAGGACCTCCGGCCTGCCCGCGTCGCACAGCTCTTCTGCTCCGCCCTGCCCTGAGCAACACCGAACCGCCCCAATCCACCCGTCCCGCTATGTCAATGGATCCCCAAGGATGACCGACCGCATCACTGTCCAGGTGCGCGCCGATGACCCCCTCTCCGAAGCCGGGGTGATCAGTCTGCTGCGCCCGCGGCCGGAGATACGCCTGGACGACGGTGCCGACGATCCAGCCGTGACCGTGGTGGCAGCGGACATCTCCGATCCGGCCGGGTACCAGCTGCTCCGCACCGCCCAGCACGGCGGCTCATCGCGGCTCGTCCTGTTGGTCTCCCGTCTGCTGGACCATCAACTGGCGCTGGCCGCCGAATGCGGGACCGCCGGGATCATGTGGCGCCGCGAGCGTCGACAGCGATCGGCTCGTCCGCATCATCCAGACCGTGGCCACAGGAGACGGCCACCTCCCGCCGGACCTCCAAACACGCCTGCTCCACGTGCTCGGCCAACTCCACGGAAGTGAGCAGAGTCTGGGGATCGGGCGAGTGGCCGAGAGAGAAATCGATGTCCTGCGGCTGGTCGCCGAGGGCTACGACACCCCGGAGATCGCGCTCAAGCTGAGCTTTTCAGAACCGCGATCAAGAACGTGCTGCATGCCTTCATCGCCCGGCACCACCTGCGCAACCGATCCCCCACGCCGTGGCCTTCGCGCTACGCAAGGGACTCATCTGACCCGCCCCCGTCATCCTCTTCAGGAGAACCACTGGTCATGCCCGTAACGACATCCGCCGAGGACAGTGGCAACGACACCTTCCTCATCGTCAGCTCCAACTTCGAGGGCAACGGCGTGGGAGACCCCGGTCGCCGCCGGGCCATGCACGCCACCATCACGGACATCGGCCCCGGCATCCTGCTGCGGCAGGAATGCGACAAAGCCCTCGCCAACAACCGCAAGCTCCTCTACGAGGACGAAGACGCCCTTGGCCTGCGCGGCTGGATCGGCCCCAAGAAGGGGAAGACCAAGCAGCTCACCGGCATATTCGTTGACCAGTCGCGGTTCCGCTGCGTCGGCGAATGGCGCGACAAAGCGGTATGGAACCAACCGCCCACCACTCTCTCGCTGAAAATCGACGACTGCGCGGTGCCGTTCATCGCCTCCTCCGTACACGCCAGCTACAGCTCCCCGACCAGACGCCGCCTGGAAGCGGAGCGGTGGACCACGCTCAACGACAAAGCCGCCACAGTCCCAGGCGCCTCACGCGCCTACGATCGCGACCGCCGGAAGACACCGGTGTACATGATCGGCGGCGGAGACTGGAACTCCTACCCCGAACCAGGTCTGGATCACGTCCAGCTGCCGGACTGGAACGAGATCGATGACGAGCAGCACATAGCCCACCGCAGCATGCTGGATGCCCACGGACGCCGTATCGCGGACAGTGATCCGGATCGGATCCTGCGGACCGCGGGCCTGGAAGACGTCGCCCGGCATGCCGTTCGCACCAACGGCGCCGCCCGGCACCAGGCCCTGGCCCCCACCTGCGGCGTGGACTGGCAGGGAGGCCGACAGCGCGTCGACCGCATCTACGCCAGCAAACCCCTCCTCCCAGCGATCACAGACGTCAAGGTCATCGACGTGGACTGGTCCGACCACGACGTCCTGGTGGCGACGGTGAAGACCGAGGAGTTCATCCAGATCCTCAATCGCACCTGGCAGCTGGCACTCGCGGCCTGACCGGCCCTCTCAAGCACCCACACCGTCCGGGGGTTTGCCACGCCCCATCTCAGCTCGGGCCCCTCGGCACACGAGCCCCCGCTCCACACATCTCTGTATCCCGCCATCACCATCAGATGGGAACGCCTTGGCTCACGCGAGCTTGTGCACCGACCACCCTGGCTGGACCGACACCGAGTCCCGCTGCTACCGGCTGCTGTCCAACGAACAGGGCGGCACCTGGCTAGCCTCCTGGGACGGGCAAGCCCTTGACTTCATGCCCATGGCCGGCGACGGAAGCCTCCCCGACCTCACGTACACCCATCACAACCAGCTTCCCCCGGCCGTGCCACACCAGCTCGCCGATGCGCTGGCCCCATTAGGAACAATCGTGCGCATCTCGAACCCCTCGCTATGGGATGCCCTGTGCGTCGCGATACTGCGACAGCGACAGCTCCCTCCCGGCACCAGTCGCAGGCTCTACCACCGTTGGTGCACCCTCTATGGGCCTGTCTTCGAGAGCCCATACGGAGCCCTCCACCTCGCCCCTACCCCGAAGAGGATGCTCGGCCTGCCCGACCACGCCTTCCACAGGGCCAAAATCGCCACCCTCCAGGCAAGCCTACGATCGGCCGCCCATGCTTACCTGCTCCATGCCACCGCTTGGAGACGACTCCGGGGCCACGCTCTGGTCACCGCACTGAGCGGCATTCACAAAGTCGACAGTTGGACCGCCGCCGTAGCAGCAGCCGACTACCTGGGTGATTTCGCTCTCTATCCCCGCCACGACCTCACCTTGCGCACACTCGCCCACCGCGCGGCCCCCGACGCCAGTCTTCCCGTCGCGGAAGAACCCTTCGCGCACCAGTGGACAGCCTGGACCGCCACCTCCAGCCAATTGCGCACCTTGACGCTGGCCACCCTCGCCTTCGGCAGCCACGCCTCCACCGTCCCCAGCCCAGCGCAATGAAGTACCCCCCGCCCCAGCCAGCGACGAAGCTACTCTGGCGTGCGGTGACCATCACGGCGGCTTTGCCGGACGCGAGGACCACGTGCGCGATACCGCCCGCTGCCAGCCAGTCGGTCGAGCGCTACCAATGGCAGACATTGAAGAAGTGGCGAACCCGACGACGACCATACGCGGCACGGGGGTTGGTTACCGCAGGTCTACACTGCCGACCATGACGCGGAGTCCTGTCGATCTGGCGATCTTCGATTGTGATGGCGTACTGGTGGACAGCGAGCGGATATGCGTCAAAGTAGACGCGATGATCACGGCTGACCTGGGGTGCGCGTTCACCGAGGAGGAGATCATCGAGAAGTTCGTCGGCTCCTCCACCGAGGTCTACACGGCTGCCGTGGAGGAACGGCTTGGACGCCGCCTGGAGAAGAACTGGCTGCGGCAATACGAGCATCTCTACCAGGAGGCCCTCGAAGCTGACTTGACCGCTGTCGATGGCGTCGCAGAAGCCCTGAACAGCCTTGCGGTGGCCGTTTGCGTTGCATCGAACACTGGTCACGCGAGCCTCAGGAGAAACCTGGAGATCGCCGGTCTGAGAGACCACTTCGAGGGGCGCATCTTCAGCGCAGCCGATGTCGCCCGAGGCAAGCCTGCCCCCGACCTCTTCCTGCACGCTGCGCGATCCATGGGTGTAGAACCCGGGCGGTGCGTGGTGATCGAGGACAGTGCGTACGGAGTTCAGGCAGCCCGTGCCGCCGGTATGCGGACTTTCGGCTACTGCGGCGGCCTCACGCCGGCCTCGCGGCTGGAAGGACCAGGCACCACGCTGTTCGACGAGATGCGCGACCTGCCCAAGCTGCTGGCCACCACTATCCACTGAACGTCAGCAGCGCCTTGCTCCCGCCGCTTGGCTCTGTGAGCCGGAGGCACTCCCCCGGCTCACGGCTGAGCTGCCGTCTCCCGGTCTGCTTCAGGCTCCGGTGACCTCGATGGCCGCCAGATTCTTCTTGCCCCTGCGCAGTACCAGCCAGCGTCCGCGAAGGAGCTCGTTGGCCGTGACCACGGCATCCTCGGCAGTCACCTTGACGTTGTTCACGTAGGCGCCGCCCTCCTTCACGGTGCGGCGGGCGGCCGACTTGCTCGGCGCCAGGCCGACCTCAGCGAACATGTCGGTGACCTGGCCGAGCTCGCTCACCTTGGCGTTCGGGAGCTCGGAGATCGCGGCGGCCAGCGTTGCCTCGTCGAGTTCGGTCAGCTCGCCCTGCCCGAACAGCGCCTTTGACGCTGCGATCACAGCGGCGCACTCGTCGGCACCGTGCACCAACGTGGTCAGCTCCTCGGCAAGGGCGCGCTGCGCGGTACGGGCTTGCGGCCGCTCCTCAGTCACCTTCTCCAGCTCCTCCAGCTCCTCGCGGGACTTGAAGGAGAGGATGCGCATGTAGCGCGAGATATCCCGGTCGTCCGTGTTCAGCCAGAACTGGTAGAACGCGTACGGCGTGGTCATCTCCGGGTCGAGCCAAAGCGTGCCCGTCTCGGTCTTGCCGAACTTGGTGCCGTCCGCCTTCGTCATCAGTGGCGTGGCCAGCGCGTGCACCTCGGCGTGCGGCTCCAGGCGGTGAATCAGGTCCAGACCGGCTGTGAGGTTGCCCCACTGGTCGCTTCCCCCCGTCTGGAGGGTGCAGCCATACCGCCGGTACAGCTCCAGGAAGTCCATCCCCTGAAGCAACTGGTAGCTGAACTCCGTAAAGCTGATGCCCTGGTCGGAGGCCAGGCGCTGGGCGACCGAGTCCTTGGTGAGCATCTTGTTCACCCGGAAGTGCTTGCCGATATCCCGCAGGAACTCGATCACGGTCATGCCCCCGGTCCAGTCCAGGTTGTTGACCATGGTCGCCGCGTTGTCGCCCTCGAAGGAGAGGTACGGCTCGATCTGCGCCCGCAGCCGGGTCACCCACTCGGCGATCGTCTCCGGGTCGTTCAGGGTGCGCTCGGCGGTCGGCCGAGGATCGCCGATGTGGCCGGTCGCGCCGCCCACGAGCGCCAGCGGTCGGTGCCCGGCCTGCTGGAGTCGGCGGAGGGTGAGCACCTGCACCAGGTGGCCGACGTGCAGGCTGGCCGCGGTCGGGTCGAAGCCGCAATAGAACGTGACAGGGCCGTCCGCGAGAGCCTTGCGCAATGCGTCCTCGTCAGTGGCATGGGCGATCAGCCCGCGCCACGTGAGCTCGTCGACGATGGCCGTCACGGTCCCGTGTCTCCTTGAGTCGCGCCTACAGTGCGGCGGCCAGTCTAGTCGTCCGGCGGGAGCTTCCGCGTTTGTGCTGGTCAGCGGCATCGCATACGGCGGAAAAGCCAAGATCACCCCACATCTGAGTGTCCTGAGTCACACAGTCCCGAACCATGCGTCGAGCAGCCGGCCGGAAACAGCCTCGCTGTGATCACGGTAGTCACGCACGAGTGCTCTGCCGTTGGTCACGAATCGGGCCCGAAGTGCCGGATCATGATCAAGAGCGTCGATCGCCTGCCCGAGATCTTGCGCGGCCCGCTCGACGTCATTCTGGGAAACCATGGGATACAGCACATTGCCATCGAGCTCGTAGCCGGCGATCGGTGGCGGGGCGATAAACATCGCGGCGTTCCCGAGTTCGGGCAGGCTGCCTATCCGGTGAGCTATGACAGGCACTCCTGACTCCATTGCTTCAAGCGTGACTCGTGCGAGACCTTCCGGGCCCAGCGAAGGCACCAGCAGAATTCTGGTGCGGTTGTAGATCGTGGTGGGATCCGGGGTGAATGCGGCCACTTCGACCCTCGGTGAGGGCGGCACATACGCCGGGACATCGGGCCAGGTTTCCACGGCCAGGTAGGCATCGCTGGGGCGCTGCCGAATGAGCGCGTCCCAGACACGTCGGCCCTTGATCGGGTGGTGATTGATCAATGTCAGGGATCGACTTTCTGCCCCCGAAGATGCCGGGACGACTCGTCGCTCGGGTAGGAGATTAGGGAGAACCTGCGCTGGCACACCGGTTTCGCCATGGAAGGCGTCGGCGATGGTCTCGCTGACCGCGTGCACGCTGGTCTGCCGCATCAGGCTGTAGTAGCTCCGCACCTCATCTTCAGGGTGGTTCCTGCTTGTGGGGTAGAGCTGGTCGGTCACGAGCACGGCTACCTGCCGACCGCTCGCAAGGCTCTCGTCCAGCACCGCGTGATGCGCTTCATTGAGCCGAACCGCACACGAGTTGAGCAGGATCACGTCGGGGTCCAAGTCGTTCAAAATATCTTGAAGAGCCCGCCGGTACGCACTGGCTACCTCCGGAGCACCGATGAAGGTTTCGTGGACAGTGCAACCCTGGATGGTTCGAGTTCTGCGTCCGACTCCGGGGTTCCTGCTCTGCGCGATACAGGCGAGGCTGGCCGGGTGCCCTCGGGTTATGACGCGCTTTAGTAGTTCGCGCACCTGCAAGAACAGACCATTGGTAAAGCCCTCGCGGGTGAAGTCGTCGATACTCACAAAGACGATACCGGCCATGACGTTACTCCTTGTGGGCCGCGGCAGCGGCAAAGGCATCGAGCAAGCTCCGAAGCCGGACGGCGATCTGGCTGCCGGCAGAGGGCGGGCCAGCGACGCTGAGGGGACTGGGGGCGAGCATTTTGAGGCATGCAATCGCTGAATACAGGTCGAATACACGACGCCGATTCGGAGCGACGCACAGCGGCACTGCAACCTGCTCAATACAGTCGGCCTCCGGTCCACGAGCCAGAAGTCCAGCACGAGCGACACCGAGCGGGTACAGAGAGTCACCGAATCCGACCTCGTCCAGGTCGACGATCGCCGTGACTCTCCCGTCTTCCACCAACACGTTCTGGTGGGTGGCGTCGATCAAGTAGGGCAACGGGGCGATGCCATCGAATTCGGGATGTAGCTCGTGGATGGTTCTGCGAATTTGTCCAATGGCCGGGACCTCCTGTTGCAGGGGCGCAAGCTGATCGACGGCTCCGGTGAAGTACTCCCACAGCACGTCCGACCAGCGCGGGTGGCACCGAAGGTCACCGTAACTGGCGATACCGCCGTACCCGGGACCGGGCGGGAGACCGCGCGTGCGGTGTTGGATATCGAGCAGGTCGTCGGCAATGCTTCGCTTCTCGGCATCCGTAAGGCCCACGTAGACGTTGCAGAGATCGGTTCCTGGGGCTTGCTCAAGGAACATGATCGGCCAGGGCAGCGCTGTCCCGCTCAGGTCCATGTGCAGCACGCGGGGAACGGGCACTCCCACCCGTGCCAGCTGGCGCCGCCAATACGCGAAGCCGGCGAAGCACTCAGCACGGTCGTGACGCGTGATCCGCGCAATCACGCGCTCACCGGACACCAGCTGCACCGTGAACACGAAGTGACTGCGGCCCATCGGGATTCGGTTCGCGGTCACGGCCTCTTGGTTCAGGCATCGACTGGCCGCCCGCAAGACTGCCTGCTCTGTCGGCGGCTTCACGGCAGGAGCACCTCTGCTGCCTCGAGCGGGATGACATTGAGGCTGGCATAGCCTCGAAAGAATGACCAGGTCGTCTCGAAGTCGTCGGTGCTGACGATCAGACCAGGCACACCGAGGCAACCCGCGAGATGGCCCAGGCCGCTGTCGCACCCCACGAAGAGACGGCATGACAGCAGGCGGGCAACCATTTCGGGAAGGTCGGCCCGGACGTAGATCAGGTCCTCGCCGAGGTAGGTCTGGGTGTCGGGGCCGCCGAGGACCCGCACTTCACCGTGCGCCGATACCTGGTTCAGGAGCCGCCGAGCCGAGTGTCGCGATGGCGCAGTGCCGGAACGCGCATCGAGCTGGCAATACACCACATTCTCTTGGCCACGGGGCGTCGGTGCCTGGCGGAGAGGCAGCGGCGGCACTCGGTGGCGGGCTCGCCCTCCAAAGGTGTCGGTGACGGCGTGGTTGAACCGGTCAAGCCAGGGGATGCTCCATGACGATCGGGCGAAGATCGCGTCGCCGTTGATCGACTCGCTGGGCGAAGGGGCATAGCTCACCCGCTCGCACGCGAACACCTCCACTACTTCGGCAAGGACGGGCGAACCGGATACGGCAACTGATGCCACGGCGTTGTCGCGGCAGTAGTGCTCAAGGCCGGTCACGATGCCCAGTGCGTCGCCGAGGCGGTTATGCCGGGCAAACCGCATCACAGTTCCCCCAGCGAGTGTTGACGGCGGTGTGTCCACCCGCGACGCGACCTTTGCCGCGTCGACGAGCTGGTCACTCAGGCAGCGCAGCCCTCGTTGGCCGCAACGCCAAGTCCGAGGGGCCGCCTCAATGTCCACCGCGGGCTGCCGGTGGAATTCGACAAACCGCACCTCGCCAAAGCCGAACTCCTCGATGAGCTCACGCATTGCAGACGGCCCGCTCACCTCGACTCGGGCCAGTCCATGCGTCCGGGCATAGGAGGCCAGGCCAGCGACCAACTCGACACAGTCACGGACAGGAAGGTCGGCGGCTGCGAAGCGCGTCGGCAGCTCTTCTCGGCCACACAGCGACGGTCGCTTCATTGAGCCTCCTCGCACGCATCTGCACGCATGTACGTAGCATCGAACTGTCGCTTGCCCCTCAGCAGGCGTACGACCAGCTCTCTGGCGTGAGCATCGGAGAAGTACGGATTGAGGGAGTACACCCGGAGAGCGACGACCGGCTCGCCAGCCGGTGTATAGAAGGCAGCGGAGGTCTTGCTCACTGCGATTTGTTCAGCGTCCGGCACCCGTTGAGTCGATAGCCACGCGAATAGGTCAGAGATGTACTGGTTTACCCGGCGGACGGAGCTGGTGTCGTCGAACTCCTCCTCGGTAGCGGCGGGGTCGTCCGGCGGATAACAGCGCACGAACACGTCCGGGCCGTACGAATGTCTGTTGATAGCTGTCGCGTCGCGACCTGCCAAGGCATTGATGTGGCGCCGGAGCGCTTCTGCCGTTTCAAGCGCGTGGCCGAGCAGTTGCCGCATCCCCTGCTTGCCGAGAGTCTGCAAGCCAACCCAGGTCGCCACCATGTTCGCTGCCGACCTGGACGTCTCCAACGTGAAGGTTCCGGGGTTGTAGGCATCCTTGTCATGGAACAACGGGGTCATGGCTCCGCCGTCGCGGCGCAGCCGCGAGAAGTCCCGACCATCTCGCATGACGATCATGCTCGACGTATAGGGCGCGAAACCGGTCTTGTGGAAGTCCGTTCCGAACGAGTCGGCGTGCCGCACCGTTCTCAGACGCTCCACAAGACGTGACAGCTTGGCCACCACCTGGGGGCTGAAGCCGAGGGGATTCTTATGCAAGTCATAATCGATGAAGCAGAGGTATGCCCACCCGATGACTGTATCTGCGTGCACATGGGGCGTGTAATCCAACCCATATTCGGCGGCCAGCCGATCCCGCATCGTAGCGATCTCACCGAAGTCGTCGACAGCCATGTTGGAAGTCGTCCCGCCCGCACCGATGATGCATGCAAGCCGGTGACCGCGTGCCAGCACGTCGCGGCAGGCCGCTTCCATCGACTCCAGGTCCGTGGTCTGGTCGGGTAGCGACGCAGCGGATATGTAGTTTCGAGTGCCGATCCCCAGCCACGCACACGCGGATTTCTGCGAGTAGTGCGCCGACCAGGACCCGACGACGGCCATCCCGGGCTCGATCCCACGCTCGGCGTGGTCGGGCTGTGCCTTGGAAATGCCGACGTTGATGGCATACAGGTTGGTCGCAGTGCCGCCGAACGTGAACAGGCCGCCTGCCCGCTCCGGCTCGTACCCCGCCAACCGTGCCAACGCCTGGGCGGAGGACAACTCAGCGGAAAGGGTCTCCGCGGCGTCCTCCCCAGTGACGCCGTTAGGCATGAACAACGACACCGCGCACAACGCTGCGAGGTTGACGAACGACGGTGGCGGAACGATGTTCTTGGCGAACATCTGGTGATGAACTTTGACCGACCCAGCGAGCCACCAGCGCAATTGGCTGAGCGCCGTCTCCGCCGTGACAGGGCTTTCCGGCAGCCGTCCGTCACCCATGGGGGAGCGCCTACCCTCCTGGTCGGTGCGCGGATACACGGGCCCCTCGCCCTGATGGCTCAGCGTCTCATCGAGGGCGCGGCGGAGGAGCCCGACAAGCGCATCGGCATTGGTCCCGTCGGGACGTAGGAACAGGCCGCTGCGCCAGCGCTCAAACTCATCTCCGTCCCCGAAGGAGTCAATCGTCATCGCAGATCGATCCTGGCGCTTCGGAGGAGCAACGTGACCGCGCTCATCGTGCTGACTTCCCGTAGAGCTTCATGCGCTCAGGCCGGGGCGTGCGTCGACGGCCGGACACAAGATCTTCGCAAGCGACCGCGATAGACCACACTAGATCGTCGTACTGGTGACGCAGAATCGCCACTCGCTCTGCCGTACCAGCATCCCGCCCGACGAGTCGCTCGATGTGCATGATCCGAAGCGTCTGCACTGAGAGTCGGTCAAGCGCTGAGCCGATCGACTCCGTGAGGGGAGGCACGCCCTCATTCGCGCTCCACGCCGCATCCAAGATTCGATCGACCTGCTCGATGAGTGCATGGCGATTGCCGTTGAGAGCGTCGATCTCCCGCTTGATGGCCGGAATCTCCCCGTCGCCAGCTTGTCGCACCCGATCCTCGGCGTCCCACTGCCGACTGTTGACTGCGTGCAGCCGGTCCAAAGCCGGCGACAACTCCGGCGAGTCAGGAAGCGGAATCCCAGCGAGAGCGTCCTCGCACCAGCCACCTTGCCCGCCTGCCACGTCGAGGCAAGATGCAACCGCCGTCATCGGAGTGCGCGGGTCGCCCTCCAACTCATCCGTGTCCTTACCCAGTCCTGCACGTGTCTCAGTCATCAATGGTGATCCCCCTTCGGTATCTCGGGAGGCTGCCTCTGTCGACCGTCATCGAAGACAGCCTTGAGCACGGCCGGAGGGTGTCCGAGAGGGGCGCGTTACTCCACGATCGCTAGGCCATGATGCCCCTGACTCAACGGCCAAAGTGGCCGCTTGACATCCGTCCAGGTCCGCCCCTGCCCCTAAGTTGATCTCGTGGCACGCTAACAGTTCAGGGAGAGCCGGTGACCACGGGCCATCTTGCACCAGCGGCTGATGCCATCTGTCGCATCAGCGACCTGGCTCCGAGCCAGTGTGCGTCGACACAGTCGCATAACGTTGATCACCGCAAGCAGAACTGCGACGTTGATAGCCAAAATCATCCGGCCAGTCCTCCCTTCAGCAGCTGGCATCCCGCCCCTCTGCATAGCTCGAATCGGGTACTTCGACGGCCCCATCCGCAGTGTTTGGCGACAGGGCACTTGTCCAGTGGCTGGATTCATCGCGCTCCCGCAGCGTTACGCTGGCCAACAGATTCTCCTCGCACCCACTGCCCCACTCGACTGTTCGGGACAGAGCGGTTGGGCGACCGGGACCATCCCCGCGGGGCGGGGAGCAGTCGAGCCCGAAGTGCCCCGAGTGCCACCGGCCGGGACCATCCCCGCCGGTGCGGGGAGCAGAGCAGCTCCACTAGGCCGTGTCTGCTAATTCGGTTGTCTGATCAGCGGTCTACCCATCCCGGTGCCCACACGTCGTGCGGGGCGCGCGGACCTGCGGTGCGCAGATGCTCGCGTAGCGCGGTCAGCACGGGGTGCTGGTCTCCGCTGCGGAACAGCAGTACGTGCGGGTAGACCGGGGTCGGGTCATGCAACGGGATACGCCGTAGGTCGTGGGTCTGTGTCCACAGGTACCGGTCCCCGCTGCCCACCAGGGTGGCCAGCGAGGCCGAGTCGGCCAGCGCGTCCATCAGGGCCTCGTCACCGAACTTGGGGCCGAGCGCGTCGATGCTCAGGCCGAAGGCCTCGGACAGCGCCTGATAGAACGCCGCCCACTCCGTGCTCGGCCTGATCCCGGGGATCCAGATGCGGTGGACGGCCAGGTCCGCAGGACTGACCCAGGACGCGTCAGCCAGCGGGTGGCCGGGACCGACCAGAAGCTCTAGGGGTGCGTCCAGGAGTCGTTCGGCGCTGATCCCGGCCGGGACCTGATCTGCCGGCAGGGCACGGAAGGACGCGTCGACGGTCCCTTCGAGCACCGCCTGGGCAGCCTGGGCGGCGTTCTCCGTGCTCAGAGTGATCGCGTCGAGGTCCACCTCGGGGTGGGAGCGGTAAAACCGGTAGACGGCCTGGGCCGGGGAGATGCGCCGATTGAGGACATCGACGCGCAAGGGACGGCTTCCGGGGCGCACGGCCTGCTCAGCCTGCGCGATGGCCACCAGGACCTTCTTGGCGTGCGGCAGGAAGACCTGCCCGTCCAGGCTCAGCCGAGAGCCTCGGGAGGTCCGCACCAGCAGCGTGACCTCGATGTGCCGCTCCAGGGCCGCGATCCGCTTGGAGACCGCCTGCTGGCTGACCCCCAACTCGTCGGCCGCAGCCTGGAACTGGCCGGTCTCAGCGACGGCCACGAACGTCCGCAGCACCTCAACATCCACGCGTCCACTCTACTTTCACAACCATTGGTTGTGTCTGGTGTGGTGCAGGGTTGTTTGATCGACTGTTCTGCGTGGTGGTGAGATCAGCGCATGTCTACCCGCACAGAGCAGGTCATGTATGTCCATACGCCTGAGTTCACGCGTCACGCGGAGCGGATCGTGGAAGTGACCGATGCGACGTCTCGACTGAACGTGCTTCCGTTCAGCGACAGCGAAGGCCGCGCGGAACTACTCTCTGTTGTGTTCGGTGGCCCGCTGCCGGAATCGGTGATGATCTACCCGCCGTTCTTTACCGAGCACGGGCTGAGCACGACGTTCGGGGAGAACGTCTTCGTCAACCAGGGATGCACCTTCATGGACAAGGGAGGCATCCGTATCGGGAACGGCGTCATGATCGCCCCGAAGGTCAGCCTCATCACCGGAGGCCATCCACTGCCCCTGGCCGAGCGCCGCGAGTACCTCTCCTTCGCCCCGATCGTCATCGAGGACGACGTCTGGATCGGGACGGCTGCCGTGATCACGCAGGGGGTGACCATCGGTGCCGGTGCGGTGGTCGCTGCCGGTGCGGTGGTCACTCGTGATGTCCCTGCCGGCACCGTGGTCGCGGGAGTGCCCGCCCGGGTGATCAAGAACATCGACTGAGCCCGGCCGGGCTGCTGGCCCGGGCGCGCAGCACCTCGGCGGTCTGATCCTGATGCCCCGTCACGCCCGGCTTACCGACCGGCAGTGGGACCGCATCCAACCTCTGCTGCCCTCCAGTACCGGTCGCCGTGGCAGGCCGTGGGCCGATCACCGCCGCATTGTGGAGGCGATCGTCTTTCGGTACCGCACCGGTATTCCTTGACGAGACCTACCAGCCAGGTTCGGCTCCTGGAAGACCGTGTGGGCCCGCCACCGCCGCTGGGCCGCCGACGGGACTTGGGACCGCGTGCTCGGCGTCATGCTCGCCCGCGCGGACGACGGCGGGCTGATCGGCTGGCGGGTGGTGGTGGACTTCACCATCACCCGGGCCCACCAACACCCGCCGCCCCGAGAAGCGCCGGGCCGCAGCCCGAGGGCAGGGCCTTGACGCCCACCAAGAGCCCGCCGGGCACGCTATCGGCCGTTCCCGCGGCGGGATGACCACGAAGATCCACCACGCCGTGGATGGTCAGGGCCGACCGCTGGCCGTCGTCGTGACGCCCGGGCAGGCGCACGACGGCCAGTCCCTGCCGTTGCTGCTGGGCGACCTGCGAGTCCCCAGGACCGGAGCAGGCCACCCGCGCACGACCCCGACCATGCTGCTCGGGGACAAGGCCTATTCCTCCCGCGCGATCCGAGCGGTTCTCAAGGCTCGCGGGATCACCGCGGTCATTCCTGAACGGCGTGACCAGCAGGAGCACCGTCACCGCCGCGGTTCAGCAGGCGGACGTCCGTCGAAGTTCGATCCGGTGGCCTACAAGAACCGCAACGTGGTCGAGCTGTCCTTCGCCCTGCTCAAGCAGTGGCGGGGCCTGGCTACGAGGTTCGACAAGCTCGCGATCGTCTACCGCTCGGCCGCAGTCCTCGCCGCAGTGCTGGTCTGGATTCGCATTTAACGGACACGCCTTAGCGCCGCTTCGAACGGCTGGGGACCATCCCCGCGGGTGCGGGGAGCAGAGTTCGACTTCGAGGTTGTCAGCACGTCTTCCGGGACCATCCCCGCGGGTGTGACTGAGCGCTCCACTTGGCCATTGAGCGCTCCAGCTGGCCACCTCCGTACTCAGCTCAGCCTCTCCCCGAGGGTGTCCCGTTGGGTGCAGAGCGGACCGAGCGGTCTCAGCACCAATGCGTCACACGAGCTACATGCGGCCTCGCCTGCGGTGTCGCGGTCACGAACGCTTCACTGTGAGTGATAAGCAGAGGGTGCTATGGAGCAGACGGACGAGCTCCCCGACGCAGTCGTTGGCTCGCCAGTGCAACGAGGATCCGTGTGAGGGCAGGGAGACTACACAGGGGAGCAGTCGTCACCCTGGCGGCTACAGCGAGCATCGTGGCTGTCCTGGGCGGCCTAGCCGCTAATGAGGCGTCATCAAGGAGTCGTTGGCCCGGTGCACTAGACGTGCTGCGCCAGCATCCCTGGCCTTCGCTTGGTTTGCTGAGCGTGCTGGGCCTGCTGCTGTCCCTGGTTCTGGGGCGACTGGAAGAGCGCGCCAGGGCAGGAGCCGATGATCCTCCACCGCCGTCCCCTCCGATCGTGCCCGGCTGGGTGATCGATCGAGCGGAGGCCTACCGGGTCGTCTTCGCCGTGATCTCGCGGCGGCGCCGCGCAGTGGGCATTACCACGGCGTTGGAAGGCGCCGGTGGCTTCGGAAAGACAACGTTGGCCGAGTTGGTGTGTGCCAACCGCGGTGTGCAGCGACGTTTCCGGGGCAGGGTGTACATCATCACCGTAGGTCGGGAGGTGCGCGGCCGCGCGGCGATCGCGGCAAAGATCGGCGAAGTCACCCGGTTTGTAACTGGAGACACTGCGACTTTCGATGATCCGGCTCTTGCTGGGGCCCACCTGGGGAGACTGCTGAATCAGCGCCGCCGCACCCTGCTAGTCCTTGACGACGTCTGGGAGCAGGAGCAGCTTGAGCCTTTCCTCGTCGGAGGCGCGCGCTGTGTGCGTCTGGTCACTACGCGCATCCCCGCACTCCTCCCGTCGGGAGCCAAACGGGTCCACGTCGACGAGATGTCCCCACTCCAAGCACGGCGGGTGCTCACGTGGGAGTTGCCGCCCGTGCCCGAGGCGGTGACGCAAGATCTCCTCAGGGCAACCGGGCTCTGGCCCTTGCTGTTGCGCATGACTAACCGGCTGATCATGGCAGAGGTGGATGCCGGAGCAGACCCTGCTTCTGCCGCAGCTGACACTCTTCAGCGGCTGCAGGAGCAGGGACCTGTCGGGGTAGACGACCCGTCAGCGGTGCTGGACCTCGACGACCCAAAGCAGCGCAAGAAGGCGGTACGGGCGACTCTGGAGGCCGCGACCAGGCTCCTCCCAGCCGGGGGTAGTGAACGATTCGTCGAACTCGGGGTCTTCGCCGAGCATGAGGCGATCCCCGTACCCCTTGTATCTCAGCTATGGGCAGTCACTGGCGGGCTCACCGCAACACAATCGCGGGACTTGTGTCGCACATTGAATGGTCTGTCTTTGCTGACCCTGAGCGCCGCAGGAGGGAGTCAGATCAGCCTGCACGACGTCATCCGGCAGTACTTGCGAAGTGAGCTCGGCTCCCATCGCTTGACTGTGCTTAACGCCGCTCTCGTGAACTCTGTCAAGGCCAATCTTGCTCCTGCCACCGCACTCACGCCGTCGGCGCCCCGGCCGCAGGTCGCATGGTGGGAGGTGACCATTGGCTATCTACTCGATCATCTCATTGACCACTTGCTCGCAGCGGGCTGCGCGACGGAGGCAAAAGCACTTGCCATGGACCTTCGCTGGGTCGAAGCGCGGTTGCACCACCGAGGGGCTGCCGCTCCCTGGAGGGACTTGAGAAGGATTGGCGCCACTATTACTGACGAACGGGCCAACGACCTTGCTCGCGCTGCCCACCTCCTGGGGCCGACGGAGCCTGCACACGCACTAAGCACGATCCTGCACAGCCGCCTCGAACCCCTGGTGGGCTGGCAGGACCAGGTTCAGGCCCGACAGATCCAATCAAGTTATCCAACGTTGCTTAATCGCTGGGCACCCCCCGATATCCCAGACCCTGCACCCCTTCGGACGCTCACTGGTGTTGGCGCAGTAAATTCCGTTCAAGTCGCTCCTGACGGCACTTGGCTTGTCACCATCAGCCGCATAAGAAATGCGTTGCATATTTGGGATCGATCTTCCGGCGCCATGACTGCCACCCTCCAACCGGGTTTGGTAAGGGCGCTAGCGCTTGCGCCGGACGGAACCTGGCTTGCCACCGCTGGGGGGTTTCGCGGAAAGGTGCGGATCTGGGATCGCGCTACGGGCGCTCTCTCAGCCACCCTCAACGGCGCGGGTATAGTTCGAACGATGGCTATCGCTCCGGATGGAGCCTGGCTCGCCACTGCCGGAAATAGTCGGAAGGTGCGGATCTGGGATCGAGCCACCGGTGCTCTCACGACCACGCTCAAAGGCACGACTGCGGTTACTGCCATGGCAATCGCGCCCGACGGAACCTGGCTGGCCGCCGCAGGTCTTGGTAAAGCGGTGCAACTGTGGGACAAAGGCACCAACACGCACACCACAATCAAACTCCCGGGGCAGACGGGCTGGATTCGCGCAATGGCCATCGCGCCGGACGGAACCTGGCTCGCCGCGGCCAGCGAGGACGGGATCGTGCACATCTGCGACCGACCCTCTGGCACCACCGAGACACTTTCCAGACATCCTGACCAGGTAAAGACTCTCGCAATCGCACCACAAGGAGCGTGGCTCGCCACAATCAGCGGCGACCACACGGTCCAAATCTGGGATCGATCTACCGGCGACCTCAACGCCACTTTCAGGCACGAGGATCCGGTTTCCGCCGTGGCAATCTCTCCGGACTTTACGTGGCTTGCTACCGCCGACGAAGAAACGGTCCGGCTCTGGGACCTGACCACAGGCCGCCCCACAACCGCAACCGACAGTGCCGGTGGGGTCAATGCCGTAGCGATCGAACCTCGTGGCAGATGGCTGGTCACCGCACATAATGACCGAAATATTCGGCTCTGGCCGACAGATACGCCTGAGCCCACCACCTGCGCAGGTCACACCGGACCGGTGAGAGCGTTGGCCATCACATCCAATAGTAGAGAGATCCTCTCCGGGGGTGACGATGGCATTCTGCGAATTTGGCACCCGAACGTCGTATTGGACCTTGACAACTCCCGACGGTTCTTGGACCTGAACACACACCATGGCATTGGCGCTCCATTTAGCGGGCCAGCTGATCACACCGGAGGGGTAATGTCAGTGGCGATCGCGCCAGACACAACCTGGGGCGCCAGCGGCGGAAAAGGCCCTGCTTTACGAATCTGGGAGCGTAGCGGAGCCAAGATCCTGCGGCACACAGGATCGGTAACTTCGGTAGTGATCGAGCCGGAGGGGGCGTGGGTTGTCGCCGCCACTAATGCCGGTGTCCAAATCTGGGACCGATCAACCGGGAAGGCTGTGAAATCCCTCGAGCGCACCTTTCGAACTAGTGCAGTGGCAATCGCACCGGACGGAACGTGGCTCGCCACCGCTAATCGGAAATACTTCTATTCCACAGAATCAGAGTTGCGGATCTGGGATACATTCAACTGGGCCACTATCAAAGTCCTGAAACACGTCGGCATTGTCAGTGCCCTGGCTATCGCCCCCGATGGAGCCTGGCTCGCCACAGCCAGCGAGGATGGGACCATTCGGATCTGGAACAGAACCTCGGGGAAGGTTGTCACCATAATGAGGACCGACAGTCACCTCAATGCCTGCACCTGGACCCCTACCGGCCTGGCAGTGGGAGGTGAGCGCGGCTTGTACTTCTATGGGTTCCATCCCCGTAGCGCGGGGTGGAACGACGGCTGAAAATCACGCTGTCGGCGGGGCGGGCGGCGAGCAGCATCGGGGTGCTGGTACGCCGACTACCGTACGGTAGTCGACCCGCGCACCAACTACGGCCGCAGGGAGCGCTGGAGGACCTGCTGTCCTGGTGGGACTACCGACCGAAGCGCACCCCACGGACGGTCCAACTGGAACAGATGTACTTCGGCCTCGAACTCGGCCGCCGCCTGCGCACTCTCGGCAGCACGGCGGCGAGGTGATGGTCTGTCCCGGCGGCGCTCTGGACTCCCTCACCCCGTCACGGCCGCTCGTCCGTCTACGAGCCGTCGGCGCACGGCTACGCGCGGCACCACTCGGCGCCCTCCTTGTCCAAGGCAGGCACGTCGGCGCCTGAACCGCCGTCCGAGCGGTACTCGACCTTGCCGTGCGCGGAAGACAACTGTGGGGACCACGCTTCTTCGCCCTGCGCGGCACGCCTAAAGAGTGTTGCAGAAGGTCGTGATCGCGCAGGTCGGAGTGGTGTTCGGGCGTATGTGATCACGCGGCGAGGGCGAGGTTGTGCATGCGGGCGACGGCCTGGACGGCGTGGTGAAGGCCGTCGCCGCGCTGCCGGCAGTCGCGGAGGACCTTGTAGTTCTTCATGCGAGAGAAGGTGTGCTCGATGCGGGCGCGGACCTTGCGATGCTGCGCGTTGTCCTCTTCCTCGCCCCTCAGTAGCGGCCGTCCGGGGCGTTTGCGGTGCGGGACGATCAGCCCGGTGTTGATGTAGGCGCCGTCTCCGAGGACCGTCACGCCCTTACAGTGCTCGGTCAGGCCGGAGTCCCGCCAAGCCTTCGCATCCGCTGTCGTGCCCGGCACCGGCCGGGCCGCGGCCACCACCAGGCGGGTCTCCGCATCGATGATGACCTGCACGTTCGCCGAGAACCGGTAGTTACGCGAGGACGCGCCGATCTTCCGGTCACGGACCGGGACAAGGGTGCCGTCCACGATCCACAGCCGGTCGGCGGCCTCGGCGGAGGCCCGGGCCGGCTCCAGCGCGAGCAGCGGACCGAGCCGCTGGATCACCCGGCACACCGTCGCCGGTGAGACGCCGAACAGCGGGGCGAGCTGCCGCATGGTGAGGTTCGTGCGGTAGTACACGGCCACCAGCAGCACCCGCTCGGCCAGCGGCAGCCGCCACGGACGGCCCCAGCCGCAGCCCTCGCCACCACGTTCCCGGACGGCTTTCAGCAGCCGGCCGAACTGATCGACCCGCAACCCGGCGAACGTCTCCACCCACACCCGCTCGGCCCTCAACACCCCAGCCATACAACGGATATGCCCTGATCACGGCCTTCTGCAACACCCTTTAGGGAAAGGCGGTACGGAATCACCTCGTCGACACCACCGTCGCGCCTGTGGGATGCCGGCCGACCTGACCGGCATCGAAACCGACACCCTGCACGGATAGACCAGGGGGTGCTCAGACTGGCCAACTCGCGTGCTCAGTCACAGCGGGTGCGGGGAGCAGGCTGGCGGACTCGTACTTCTTCGTCTTCGTGGGGGACCATCCCCGCGGGTGCGGGGAGCAGGTCGCGACCTGGGGGCGGGATGCGGCCCGGCAGCTCCCACAAGAGGCAGGAGCTAGCAACCCACTCGCCAAGCTTGCAGCGATCGACGAGATGTGCTCCTTCACCCACTGTTCCTTCGAGCGTGATCGGTTGGCTTCCGCAGGTCAGGTATGAACTCCGTGGTGATGCGGCAGGGATGATGCGTCGTGTCGTCGCCATCGTGGAGGGGCGGCTGATGCCGTCGGTGATGGGGTTGCTGGAAGCCGAGGAACACGCTGCCCGGCAGCAGGTGGAGGTGCTGCGCGAGCAGGTCGGCCGTCTGCTGGACGAATTGAACAAGGCGCGAGACGAACTTGGCAGGAGTTAGTCATCGCCCAGCATTAGGTGGGCCGGGTCCTGGCCGGACGGCACGATGCCGAGTCCGAGCGGCAGGCTGTGCCGGTTGCTGTGGCGTCGCCAGTCGAGAACACCGCGGCGACGTCGGCCGTGGAGCCAGCCAGGCCCGGAATGATCGTCCCGCGGTGGAGACCGCCGCCCGGGGACACTGGCGGCCGACTATCAAAATCCTGTCGATGCTGGCCGATGCCTGCCACCACGGACAGCCGTCGATGACCTGCAAGCAGATCACCATCGCGATGGGAACGGGCTGGCCCCGTCCAAGATCTAGGGGGTGGTGGGCTCCGCAACTGCACCGTCATCCCGTGTTCGCCCACGAGGGTCTTACTCCGGCGCGCCGAAGGTAAGCAGCGGTACGTCGTACAGAGCGTGGTTCCGCGGCCGAGTCATGTTCGGGGAGACGACTTCGATGATGAGAAGCTCGCTGAGAAACTGGACCTTGGCGCTCAGGAGGTGGCTGGTGCGGCCGTCGGCCGATTGCGCCTTCAGCCCAGCGGAAACATGGATGTGCGGCAGGATGCTTCCCGTCTCCAGATCGTGGGCGATCGTCCCAGCGCCAAATGCCTCGACGTTGGTGACATGGGTCTGGGCCCAGACCGGAGCGTCCGGGTCTTCAAGCTTCTCGCAGGCGCCGACAATTTCGGCTTCGGCAAACGCGCCGATGAACGAGGGAATGTAGCCCTGCCGAACCCCGTGGTCACGGCAGAACGTGGAGAGCGCCTCGAAGAAGTCCTCGCCGTGGTCGAAGGTGACACCAAACGTCCGGCCGGTGGTTAGTTCGTGGGCGCGCATGTGAGTCCTCTCGGGGCCGGGCTGACGTATGTGGGTCAGCGCTCGAAGACGGTGAACTTCTTGGTGATCGTCTCGCGGTCCGCGTCTTGGGCGAGCAGCGCCTGGAGCAGAAGGCGTGCCTGGTAGGGGCCGAGGTGGTCGGCGGGGATGAGTCCCCGATTAATCAGGTCCTTCTCCGAGCCAGGGAAGCCGTACGTTCCGGTCAGGACGGGGCCGTTGCCGATGCGCGAGGCGAGAACCACGGGGATTCGCGCGGCGAGCCGTTCGAGGCTCTCAACGAGTCGCTGAGGGACGTGCCCAACGCCGAAAGCGGCGACGACGAGCCCATCGCATCGGCCGTCCCACGCATTGAGGAGCGTGCCGTCGTCGCCGAGGCTGACCGTGTACAGGCCTACGCGCGCGTCATGATTCGGCAGTGCCAGGGGATCGGATCGGCGGGGCAGCGTGGCAGCCAGCCGTACGCGGTTTTCGGCGACCCGGCCGACGGGGCCTGCGCCGGGCGACGTGAAGGCGGCGGGACTGGTGGTGTGGGACTTACGGACATGGTGTGCCGTATGGATCTCGTCGTTCAGGACGACCAGCACGCCAGCGCCGCGCAGCTGCGGGTCGGCGGCAGCAAGGACGGCCGCGTACAGGTTGGCGGGTCCATCGGGCCCGGCCATGATGGGATTGCGCATGGCGCCAGTGACGATGACCGGCTGCTCGTGACCATGATGGATGTCGAGGAAGAACGCGGATTCCTCGATGGTGTCGGTCCCTTGCGTGATCACGATCCCGTCGACGTCGCCTCCGGACAGGGTCTTGTCGATGGCCGCGCCAAGGTCTGTTAGATCGTCGAAGGTGAGTGAGGCACCGGGCAACCGCCGGAAGTCGTGCACGTGCAGGTCGATGCCGTGATCCCTCAGGCCGGGGATGGCGGCAAGGAGGTCGAAGGCGGAAAGGGCCGGTACGACACCGCCGGTGGCCGGATCCGTGGTCATGGCGATGGTCCCGCCCAAGGAGTAGACCGCCACTGTCTTTACCGCGTCCACCATCGTCCCCATCTGCCATGTCGGTTCGGTCCGAGTGGGCCTTACGCGCAGAGATCGTCCCGTGCAGGCTAACGGGTCACCTCGTGGAGGGCACCGGACTCGGCTTCGGACCGCAGCTCGGTGGCCACGTACGTGCAGGCGACGTTCAAGGCGTCAAGACTGAGGTGACGGCTGCGGGGCCGGGCAAGAGCGGTGACGCCCTCCGCCGCGAGCTGTGCGCAGCGGCGTGCTAACCATGCGCGGTCCAGGCCGAGGTAGTCCGCGGTCGCTGCCAGACGTTGCCCCGGGCTTGCCCCGGCGTTGATCGCGTGGGCCTGGGCATGACCGATAACGTCCGCGAACGTGCGTAATGTATGGGCCCCCGCCGTCAGCGCAGTCTGCGGATGGGAGTCCGCGCGTACCCAGGTCGCGATAGCTGCCCTGTGACCGGGTACGAGTGCGAAGCCCTCTGTCTGCTGGAGGTCGAGTTCATCGGTCAGCCAGGTCGTCACGTTGTAGGACTCCATCAGCGCGATCGCAAGAAACAGCAGAACACGCTCGTGGGTGGGCGACACGGCGACCTCCTGACGGGGAATGCAGAAGGCGCGCCCGACTCCGTTGTGGGCCCTGCGGGGAGCCGTCTCCTGGAGATAACGGTGCTTGTGCTTGAAGATCAGCCACGTGGCCGCTTCCTCCCCACGTTGTTCGCGGGTCCAGAAAACTGGTTCGCCAGCCAATTCGTCTCGCTGGTTGAGGATGAATTCGGCGCACGTCTGCGACCCGAGGAGCATCTGGGACCCGTCGGTCAGGCTGGCCGGAGCAACAGGCCCGCCGTCTCCCCCGAGCACGCGCTGCGGTGGGAGAAGCAGTGTTTCCTGGAGCTCTGTGTCGTCGCCGAGGACAGCGGAGTCATAGCCCGCGACGGCCCACAGGATTCCATAGGTCAGCTCGTCGAGTTCGTATGCGGACGGAATGGCCAGAGGAGGCCTCTTCGCTGAGCTGCGGGCTGCTTCACGTGAGTCCATGACGAAAAACCGCCGTCTCCCCTCGACGGTGCGGTGTGCGGCGAGCAGAGCTCTGAGCGGCATCCGGCTCCATGCCTCAGTGTCCCTGTTCGGCGCGAGCCACAAGGTGTTGTCATGAAAGGACGCGGCAGGTTCTGCGAGGGCGGGGATCACCGTCAGGGAAAGGTTTCGGCCGGCAGGCATGAGCATCTGGCCCACTCCGTCCTGAAGCATCAGATGGCCACCAATACCGCCCATATTCGGCAAGGGCGGCCGGTCCGCAGCGGGCAACGGGCTCACCAATTCCCCTGGTATTCCCAGGGCCTCGCTCCATTGAGCAAATTGGCGCCGGTCGCGGATTTTCTTCCGACCACGCTCCAGTCGGCTCACTTCGGCCTGATCGATGTTGACCAGCCGGGCCACTGCCGTCTGTGACAGCCCAGTGTGCTTCCGAAAGAGTTGCACGACCACGCCGAGGTCCCAGGCGTTGATCGCGGATTCGACGACCGGGTCCGCCCAGAACTCAGGCGCAACCGTGGGCGTCATGCCCCTCTGACAGGGCCCGCACTGCGTTCCCGCGTTGAACCGGCTGAGCTTCGCACGGCACACCGAGCACCGGCGCTCCGCCTGGCCAGCCATCTCCACCTCGCCAGTACGTGATCAGGTGAGTCCTCAGCATGCGTAGGCTGCTGCAAGATCCACTCAACGTGTGTGTGGTTCTCGGTGACCGAGCCCTGGTCACAGGTCCGTGCCGTCGGGCAAGACCCGAGCATCCGTGACCAGGGCGGGCCACGCGAGTGCACCGCCCGGAACGGCAATACTGGGTTGCTCAGGGCGAAGCGGTTCTGGTGGCTAGGCCCTCGGACGTGCTGGGAGGGCCAGCAGTTTCGCCTGCTATAGACCGCACCTACGGCTTCTCAGCATCAGGGAAAAGGAGGGTCGGCTCGACCAGGATGTCGCGGCCGGCCTCACTCTTGTAGATCTCATCGACGCTTCCGAACCGGGCTTCGGTGTAATCGAGATCGAGCAAGGCAGCTGCCTCGTGGACCGATGCCTCGTCGGGTCCTTCGATCTCGAGGAAGGTGGGAAGGTCGGGCCAGGTGTCGAAGTCGAAGACGACCTCACCCAGACGCCACTCCTCACGGTAGTTCTCCTGGTAACGGACTTCCCGCAGCCCGATGTGACGCAGAATATCGGCCATGGCATACAGATCGGTGACCTCCGTCTCGATCTCGGTAGTACCGTCGATCGTTGTGGAGTCGGTGACCTGCTTGAGGGTGAGGGTCGAGCGGGTGCCTTCATCACGGAGGCGGACCCACTGACCATTGTCGAGAGCATCGTTCTCGAAGATCTTGCGGGTGAGGAGAGTCCGGGGGAACGCGCGGGTGGCGCCCAGGGCGGTCAGCTTGGACTGGAGGTCGGTGACGTCGACGGACAAGAACTTGGCCTCGTACTCGTGGTTCATAATCCTCTTCTTCGGTTTCGGTTTCGGCTACTCAGCGGTGCGTGCTGCCAGGACAAGGCCCATGCGGTGTGTGTGGGAATGGAGTTGGCCGACGTGGGCTTGCTCGGTGAACTCGTCCGTGCGCAGCATGAGCAGGACTTGCCAGTCGGTGGTGAAGTGGCTGCTGAGCGCCTCGGGTGATGTGTAGTGCTCGATGAGGTAATGGCGTTGTTCGACAGGCATCATGAATTCTGCGCCGAACAGGCCGCCGACACGGACAAGGGACTGCATGCGGGCTACAAAATCGAGGAGTGGGCGGTTGTGATTTGCACTGTAATGCCATGAGCAACTCGTCCACACGGCATCGCACTGCGACCCCAAGAGTTCGGCCTGGAGGAAGTCCTCCGCCACGACCTGTACCCGGTCGTTGAACCCTTCGAGTTTCAGTCGGTCGATCAGCCCCACCGCATGAGCGTGGGTATCACCCGGAAGTATGACCTCGCCTCCGTAGAGGGCGACTGGATCGCGTTCGATGGCTACGACACGGTAGCCAGCGGCAGCGAGGGGGAGCACGAACTTGCCGTCACTCGCGCCGACGACTGCGACCGTGGCGTCAGCGGAGGCGCGATCCTTCAACGCGGCGAGGAACTGCGGGAAGAACGTGAGGGTGTGTTCCCATAGGCTCCGGGTCTCCACAACTGGCTCCTTCGTTCTCAGTGGCGAGGATGGTTTGCACGACCTGGTCAGGTCTGAGGCCCGTGGTGTCCACCTGTTGCATCGAGAACTGGGCATAGGCATCGGTAATCGCGTCTGCGACCTTCTCACCGAGCTCATCCCAACGGGAGAGAGATTTGGACCGTTGAGCGAGGCGGCGCTGGCGTTCGCCCTCACTACAAACCAACTGGTATGTGACGGGTTGCGGCAGGCAGCGCGGCAGGGTAACGCCAAGCCGGGTTCCGAAGGCGCGGTGAGTGGCCAAGCAGCGGGCGAAGTAGCTCTCCACGACGACCGGGACGCCGTCTGCCAGATAGTTCTGGATCTCATCGGCAGCTGTGAACAGCGCGGAGAGGTAGAAACACATGCGCGCCTCGACGCTTCCCTGCATGTCGACCTGCCGTCGCAGCGACTGGTAGCAGAGCGGCACGGTTGGGACATGGACGGCGCCCCGGGCTGCCGCCAGCAGCGGTGCGACGGTCGACTTTCCTGTACCACGTAGACCTTCGAGGCTCTCAAACAGCGGCAGGTCAGGCACGGGCATAGACCACGTCCGGCACCGGGAGGGTGAGCTCGTCGTAAGCCGAAGGACGGTGGACGATACGGTTAGCGCCCTTTTCGTACCAGAAGGCGTGTGAATCCTTGCCCACGGCCTTGCAGGACATCGTGAGCGCGCCGCGCGGGTCGGATTCGATCCGCTCAATCGCTTGAAGCACACTCCCCGGCCCACAGGCCTCCGGGGCACCCTCCTCCGACAGATCCTCGTCAATGATCACCTCGATGGACAGCCCGGCCGCCTGGAGCTGCTCGCGTAGGCGGGTGTACCGCGTTGTTTCGGTGACCAAGAGCTCAGGGTGTGCAGCAGCGTTGCCCACGGGCCGCAGGCAGTGCAGCTTCATCTGATACGCACCGAGTTCCTGCAAGGTGCGGGCCAGAGGCAGCACTTCGTCGATGTTCCGGGAGGTGACCGTCATCGTCGCCCCCGTCCTGACTCCGAGCTCCCGGGCGAGTTTGAGTGCGCTCAACGCGCTCCGGTAGCTGCCGGCCTTGCGGATGTGGTCGTTGGTCGCGCCGATGCCCTCCAGCGAAAACCGCAGCAGGTCAAGGTACTGCGCGATCTCGGTAAGCCGGCGCTCGATCCGGTAGCCGTTCGTGCAGATCTCGACTTGCAGGCCCATTTCCTCCTTGGCGTAGTGGACGACCTGGGCGAGATCCTTATGGAGGAACGGCTCGCCGCCAAGCAACGTGACAGCCTCGGTGCTGTACTGGTTGCGCATCAGCCGGATGAGGTTAACCGCCTCGTCAGCGGTGAAGGCGTCGGCGTGTTTGAGCCGCTCGCCGTGGAAACAGTGCAGACACTGGAAGTTGCAGCGGTACAGCAGTTGCAGGTACAGCATGCGGATTCTGCGGATGCCGGTGACTTCGCCGATCACGATGGGGCCCCCTGGGCTGGTTGGAGACCCGATCGTGGCGCAGCCGGCCAGGACCTCGTTACCGCATACGCGGACGCCCCAAGACGTCCGGGGACGTTTTCACCATCGGGCGAAGCTCGCCAGGATCTCAAGGAGACCAGCCGTGTCCGACAGGTCCGGAAGGACCACGGGTGCTTCGGCAGCCGTCAGCTCTTCCTCGCTGTGGATACCGGAGGCGACTGCGATGATCCCTGAGCCTGTCGAGAGAGCTGCTTCGACGTCCCGCGGCGTATCACCAACCAACACCACAGGCACCTCCCCCCGCACACCGCGGAGTTGGTGGACACGGCTTCGGGCGACAGCTACAAGGTCAGGGCGCTGTACGGCATCCTCCCCATAGGCGCCTACGGACAGGTCCAGCAGTGGGTCGAGTTCGAAAGCTGACAGCTTCACACGGGCGTTGGCCGCGATGTTGCCGGTCAGAACGGAGGAGATCCAGCCCTCCTGCACCGAGACGGCCTTCAGGACATCGCGCACGCCGGGCAACGCCGTTCCCCGTGCGCGAAGGTCGTCGAAGCGCTCCTCCCCGGCATGAGCGAGGGCAGCCTCAATGGCAGGCCAGTCCGGGACGGGCAGTCGGTGCCGGCAGAACATGTCACGCATGATCAGGCGATCCGTACGCCCTTCGGTGCGCGCCGCCTCGGCCGGCGGGAATCCCGACAGCGCCGTGAAGGCGCCGGCGTAGGTCTCCTTGCTCACCCCTGCGTTGTCGATGAGCGTGTGGTCGATGTCCCACAGGACGATGAGCCGCATATCGCCAGCGTAAAGACCCCAGCTGCGGTTCAGGCCCATCGAAGTGGCCCCATACCGAGCTTGCCCGCTCCTGGCCACCTGGGCTTGTATAGCTTGTGTGAACGAGCGACTTCACTCCGTACTCGCCCAGCGCGATGTTTCGCCCGAATCGCTGGCCGAAGTCTGCGAGGTAGACGCCAAGACCGTCAGCCGCTGGCTCAGCGGGCGCGTACCGCACCCGCGGCACCGCTTCCGTGCCGCTCAGCACCTACGCGTGGAGGAGACATTCCTCTGGCCGGTAGCGAAGTCCCGCACCGGCCAGTCCGGTGTCGGGGTAGGCATCGAGCTCGTAGGCACTTATCAGAACCGGGCCAGTGTTCCGCGGGACGTTTGGCTCTCCCTGCTGCAAGGAGCGCAGGAGCAGATCGACGTCCTCGTCTTCTCAGGCACCTTCTTTGCCCAGTCCAATCCATATGTCGCCAAGATGCTCACCGAACGCGCAGCTGCTGGTGTCCGAGTGCGCCTGTGTTTCGGCGACCCTCGAGGGCAGGCGGCCGCCATCCGGGGCCGCGAAGAAGGGATCGGCGACACCCTGGCCGCCAAGATCCGCGCCTCTCTCACCTACTACCGCCCTTTGCTGCCGGAGGCTGGGTGTGAGGTGCGGCTCCACGACACCACGCTCTACAACTCTCTCTTCCGCTACGACGACAACCTGCTGGTCAACCCACACATCTGGGGCCAGCCCGCCAGCGCCAACCCCTTATTCCACCTCAAGAGAGCGCAGGCCAACGGCTGGTTCGACAACTACGCTCAAAGTTTCGACGCAGTGTGGGCCGACGCACGGCCCTGGAATCCCGATCAGGAGGAGACCGCCACACATGGGCAGGATTGAGTACTACAACGACCCCAATGCCCCCAAGGCCAACACCCTCATCCCCGCCAGCAACCTGCTCGTCGTCGATGACAGCGGCGCGATCCTTCTCCAGCGTCGCCGCGATACCGGCCAGTGGGCCCTGCCCGGCGGTGCCCAGGACATCGGCGAGACCGCCGCGCAGTGCGCGATCCGCGAATGCCGGGAGGAGACCGGCATCATCGCCGAGATCACCGGCTTCCTGGGGGTCTACACCAACCCCCACCACATCGTTGCCTACACCGACGGCGAGATCCGGCAGCAGTACGAGAACACCTACATCGGGCACCCAGTCGGCGGCAAGCCGACCATCAACGACGAGGCCGACGGTGTCCGCTTCGTCAAGCCCACCGACCTCGACCAGTACGACATCCACGCCAGCATGCGCCAACAGATCGGCGATTACCTCGCCGGCACCTACCCCCACCTCGGCTGAGCCGCCAAGGCCGCCTCCACCCGCTCCACGGTCGCAAAGATTTCCGGCGACGCCCGACGAATAAACCTGCCCACCACACTGTCAGCTCCATAGCGGCCCACAATTTCCGTAACTCGCCGCTCAGCAGTCGTCCGCTCCCCGTCGGGGGTCGTCGTCATGTCACACCACACGAGAGCGTCCACCAGCAGCGGATCGTCAAGCAACGGAAACTCCTCCTCCAGTGCTTCCCTCAAGCCACGCTCTTCGGCCTCCAACAACGCAAACGAGTGATTCGCCACCAACCGCACCAGCCGCCCATCAGCACCATGCACGTCACGGAGAAACCGGGCACCGTCAAGCGGATGAAACCCGGTTGCCACGAGCCCAGGCGAATACCCAATGTCATGCAGAACAGCCGCCGCGCGCAGGAACTCTGCCGAGTCGCCAAGCAAAGGAGCCAGTTCCACGGCCCTTGCGGCTACGCCTAGCGAGTGCGCCCAGCGGCGTGGCAAAGTTGACGCCAGTTCTGCCTTCGCTGTCTTCCAGGCCCACTCTGCGAGTTGCGAAGTCATAACCAAGCCCGTTCCCAAAGCATCCGTATTCTAGTCACTGAACGACGGACGTGAGCTCTCCTCCTGAGCTACAGACAGGCTGATCGCCCCACTTCTTGCTTTCTGCCGAACGGCAGCGCTCATCCCCGTGTGTGCGGCGACTGACCGCCCCCAGTTATTGCGCCTTAAAGCTGGAACCATCCCTTGCGCGGGGAACAGCTTCCCGACGACGCCTCGCTCACGACCGCCGGGGGCCATCCCCACAAGTGCGGGGAGAATGCCTGGACCACGCAACCACCCACTCCACCCAGGGACCATCCTGCGGGCGCGGGGAGCAGGTGGTTTCGGTGTCCAGCGCCGTCGTCAGACCGGGACCATCCCCGCGGGCGCGGGGAGCAGAGCCCGTAGTTGTGGGCCAGCGCCACGGCCGCGGGACCATCCCCGCGGGTGCGGGGAGCAGACCGCCTGCGCGGTGTGGAACGATCCCAGGTGGGGACCATCCCCGCGGGTGCGGGGAGCAGCAGGAGGGCGGCAAGGCGCTGCGGTTCGGTGAGGGACCATCCCCGCGAGTGCGGGGAGCAGGTGTGCTGGCAGGCGATCCGGCCGCCCCGGGAGGGACCATCCCCGCGAGTGCGGGGAGCAGCCCAGCGGACCCCCACGCGGATGGCCTCGACCGGGACCATCCCCGCGGGTGCGGGGAGCAGATCACGACGGTGGCGATGGTTTCGCCACGGGCGGGACCATCCCCGCGGGTGCGGGGAGCAGCGCTCCGCAGTTGTCCGGATAGCTTGCGCTGACGGACCATCCCCGCGGGTGCGGGGAGCAGACTGCGTGACCTGCGGGTTCAGCGTGGGCAGAGGCCCGTTTCCCACACTTTCGCCGGTTCCGGCAATTCGGTGATTTGGCTCATTATCGGGCCCGCCTACCGAAGCGGCGGTGCTTGGATGCCTTGCTCCAGCCTGGCTTCGGCACGCCGGTGGTCTGCTGTGCTTTGGAGTGGGGGCGTCGGATGAGCGTCAGACCCTCATGATCGATGGGGTGCCAAGCGTGGTCGTGAGTGCGGAAGGTGAAGCCTTGCTCGTTGTTGGTGGTGTGGGCGAGCAGGGAGCGGCCTTGGCCCGCGTATTGGCGAACTTCATCCCACAGGGCGTCGCGGACGCGGGCCGAGGGGTTGCCAATGAAGACCCCGGCGGAGATTTCCAGGAGCCAGCGGGTAAGGAAGCCGCGAAGGCCGGACGGGCAGTTGGTCAAGACGATGACGGTCACCAGAAGACCTCGTCGCTGTGCGGGCCGTCGCTTTCGGCATAGTTGCGGCCAGCCTGCACCTGGCGTCCGCCGTCGCTGTGGAGGACGACGCGGTCCGCGTCGGGATCGACGGCCGTAGTCCCTTCCGCGGCGTTCGGCAGAAGCAGGGCTTTGATGTCGTCGACGCATCGGTCCAGCAGGGACGTCTGATTGATCCGGTCCCGTAGTGCGCGGCGCGTACGGGCTCCAACGTCCTGGTCGTCTTCTGCGGCGACGTCGAAGGCGACGGGGATACCGATCTCGGTCTTGTACAGGTCGGCGATGTCGAGGACGAAGGACAGTTCGTGTCCGGAGTGGACGAAGCCCAGCGCCGGGATGCAGGCGAGGGAGGCCACGACGGCGTGGGCGATGCCGTACATGCACTGTGCGGCTGCCGTGACGGCCTGGTTGACGGCATCACCGCTGGTGAAGTCGCCCGGGGTGTATCGGCGTCCGCGCCAGGGGACCCCGGTGCGGGCGGCGTGCTCGCGGTAGCAGTCCTTCACTCGGCGTCCCTCGCGGCCGAGGAGTTCCTGCCGGGTGAGGCCGGCGGGGTCCTCGTCGGGGAAGCGCAGCCGGTACATGGCGCGTGCGACAGCGAGTCGGGTGCGGGGGTTGGCCCACTTGGCGGCCTGGGCTTCGGCGAGGGCGGCGGAGCGGGTCAGGGCGCGGCCGCCAGCGTAGTAGCGCACGCCGTGCTCGCCGACCCAGGCGACGGCTGCTCCTGTCTCGCCGAGGACGCTCATCGCCTGGTGGGTGATGCGGGTGCCGGGGCCGAGGAGGAGGGTGCCGATGGTGGCGGAGGGGATGTGAGTCGTGCCGTCCGCGTCTTCGGCGGTGATGGCGTTGGCGTCGCGGTGGACCAGGCACCGTTCCAGGTAGACGAAGGAGAGGCGCTCGCCGGTGCGGGTCAGGTGCCTGGGGGTGAGCGCGGGGCGTCGGCCGACGGTGGTCACCATCTCACCCGGCCTTCGCGGGAAGCGGTACGAGGGTCATCAGGCCGCAGCCGTATGCCTTGGCCTTGCCGAGGCCCTGGGTAAGGGTGGCGCGGAGCCGGTCGGCGTCGGTGACGGTGAGCAGGCCATCGTAGGTGACGGTGACCAGGGTGACCTGGTGACGTTTTGAGGTGTTGTCCGGTCCCTGCTTCGGGAAGGACAGGTTGCGCTGGTCACGGACCATCAGCTCGTACCTGTCGCCGTGGTGCGGCCTGTTGTGGTGGGTGGTGCCACTGGGCAGGAGGCGTTTGTCCGCAGGTTTCTCGCAGATGAGGAATCCGCCGCGCTCCTGGCGTTGCGGGTTCAGCAGCCAGTCCATCTGGTGGATGGGGGTCAGGTGCGCGGTCCGCTTGGTCGGTTCGCCTTCCTTCCTGCGGATCTGGTGGACGGGGTTGGCCGTGAGGCGGAACGCCCACACGCTCCCCTCCGTCAACCGGTCGAGGAACGGGATGTAGGGGCGGCTCTGCCAGCCGGGGGCCTCCGTAGTGGCCGCTGCTGGCCAGCCGGCCTGTTCCACGAGGTGGGTCATGTCGGGCCGGTCGGGGCTGACGACATACAGCAGGACCTCGGCGGCCGCGTTGCGGTCCAGCCTCCACAGCACCCGTGCTCCGTCGGCCGCGCCGCTACCGCTGCCGGTGGGCAGCAGGTGGGGGAAGGACGACATCACGGCCGCGTGCAGCGATTGCGGGGAGGAGAGCAGACGCCGGGCCCCTGGGCGCGCGGTGTTGAACCGGAAGCGGGACAGGTACATCAGTTGCTCTCCTCCAGGGCGGCGAGAGGGTCGTGCTCGGGCACGCGCATCGTGGTCATCGCGGCGGCCTGGACGTCGGGGTGGGGTACTTCCACGGTCTCGGTGACCACGGGGCGCAGGGCATGGCGGCGGTGCTCGGCCGCGTAGCTGAGGGGCTGGTCACGCAGGAAATCCGCGCCGTTCTCGCCGAGGCGGGCCTCACGCAGCACAGTCAGTGGGACGGTGGGCTGTCGGTCGTGTTTTTTGCGGTACCAGGGTGCTGCCTGCCACGGCTCGTCCCGCAAAGCCTGGGGGAGGTCCGTTTCGTGGTGCACGCCGAGCCGCACGGGGCGTGCCGGCGGGCAGGAGCGCCGTCCGAGGAAGGGAGCGTGGATGGGGGCGCGCAGTGCGGCGTCGAGGAGGTCGACGAGTTCGTCCTCGCCTTCGACTGCTGCGACGAACACGGCGTCGGCCAGGTAGTAGCGTTCCGAGACGGGCATGGAGACCTTTGTGATCTGGTGCCGCGCGGTCTGGTAATCGCGCACTCGGGCGCCGGGCTGGTCGATGCGGACGGCGAAGCGGAGCGCGGCCAGGCGGGCCAGTTCGGTGTCGTCGCCGCGGTCCATGCCCCGGGCGGCGGCGAGCATGCCGATGATGCCGCTCTTGGTGGGGGCGGACTCGGTGGTGCGCCGGGCGAATCGGGCCGAGGCCCCCCACGCCTGCAAGGGGCCGTCGAGCCGGAGGGTGAGCACGCTCATGCGGGCTTCTCCATGCGCTCGGCGACGCTGGTGCCGACGGCCTCGACGAGCGCGGACAAGGCGGGCACTTTCTCGCCGACTTCGGCCAGCTTGTCGGTGGCGGAGCCGACGCGCAGGACCCAGGTGCGGGTGGACTCCTCGTCGCCGTACGCCCGTTCGATCTCGGGGATGTAGGCGGCGAGTCGGGCGGAGGCCTCACGCAGGTGCCCGGTGTCGGCCTCAGCGGTGACGGGCTCCTCGAAGGCGGCCACGAAGCTGATCGGTCGGGTGGTGCGCAGCGTGACGACAACCGCGTCGGGCAGCGTGTGGTTTCCGAAGGTGTTGATCTTTCCCGTGGGCAGTGAGGCGATGAAGGCGTGCACGAACGCCTCCACGGCACGCCGCACGGGGGTGGTGACCGGCTCGTCCTCGCGCAGTCCTTCGCCGAGGTTGGCGGCGAGCTGGTGGATGCTGACCGAGGCGTAGCGGTAGAGGGTGGCGGAGTTGAAGTCGACGGTGCCGATCATGCCAGCGCCGCTCTCGGCCTCGGTGTTCTCATCGTCCACGGCGGTGAAGTAGTCGGTCTCGTTGTCCACCCGGTGCACGCTGATCGCGTGGGCGACCTGACAGGCCGCGTCGACGTTGAAGTCGGTGGAGTCGGCAACCATGCGGCCGAACAGAGCGATGTCGACGGAGTGGCCGGTGTCGGCGATCTGCTTGGCGCGCGCTTTGTTGTCCTTGTCCTTCAGGTACGCGGTGATGTCAGCGGCGCCGTCGATGGCCAGGGCGGCCAGGCCATTGAGCTGCCGGGCGCTGAGGAACATCAGGTACTTCGACCGGGGGGTCTCGTCGACTGGTTCCTCGCCCGCCGCAGCCTTCGCCTTCGCGCCGCGTGTCTTGCGCTCGGGGGCCGCCAGCTTCATTCCGGTGGCAGCTTCGATGACGGCGGCGGCCATGTGCAGCGCGTCGGCCTCGCCGATCGAGGTGTCGAGCTCGATGATGCGGGTGGCGAGGAGTTCGGCGACCTTCTTCGTTCGAACACCCAGCTCCGCCGGGTCGAGCAGCTGTGCGTCCTTGAAGTAGCCGCGGGTGGCGCGCTTCCACGCCTGGCTGGAGACCCGCGCCCGCGGAACCCCGCCGTACACCGCCGATTTCGGCGCGCCGGTGTCGTCCCGGTTGAGGTTGCTGGGCGGCACGGTCTGTAGGGCATGTACGTCGAGGAAGATGCGGTTCACGAGTCGTCCTTGGATGTCGTGTCGGAGTCGGACGGGGCGTCTGTGCCGGGCGCACCGGTACCTGTGGAGCGATCGCCCTTGGGAGCGCGGTAGGCGTGGAAGGAGCGGCCCCAGGCCCGGCGGACGGTCTCGGGGCCTTGTGGCCACTGCCACTGGTAGAGCTGCCGGGCCAGGAGCGCATAGTCGAGCGGTATGTCCTCCTCGCGCAGCAGAACGATGATTTCCCGGAGGCGCTGGGCAAGGGTCGGAAGATCCGGTGCGGTGCCGATGCGGACGAACCGCTTCAGGACGGCATCGCCGGCGTCTCTTTCGATCATCAGTCGGCGTACGGCGGCTCCCAGCCCGCCCGGTGCGTCCGTACGGTGGGGCCGGTGCATCTCGGTGCTGCGGGACTGCTGGTGCACTGCCCACAGGGTCATCGCGACGTGCACGGCATCCTCGGCGCGGGTCAGCGGCTGCTCCCCCGGCAGCCGCCCGTCCGCAGTTGTGTCGTACAGCGGTTCGGTGTCGATCAGTCCGAGCAGGTCGGGAACCTGGTGCGGCTGCTTGCCCGCTCCTCGGCGGAGTCTGGCGAGCGTCGCCACGGCCTTGGGGCCGTCACGCAGAAGCTCGTGCTGTAACGGACCGATCGTGTCGGCGACGAGATCCCTGACGCGGTCGGCCATGGGCTTCGCATGGGTGGCGGTGGTCATGCTGTGACCCTTTCTGCTTCTGCTGCGGGGGTTTCAGGACCCAGGTCCGCAGGACCATCGCCCGGGGATTCCGGCGCGGCGGTGTCGGCCTTGAGGCCTTCTGGATCGCCGAGAACCCTGGCAAGCCGATATCGGAACGACCGTTCGGCGTAGGCGGAGTTGAGCCACAAGTCGCCCTTGCCAGTGGTGATGGTGCGGCCCTGCCACGCGGCGTCGCCCGCGCCCGCGATCAGTTGCTCGCCGATGCGGCGGATGATGCGGTGGGTCTCGGTCCGCCACCGCGTGCGGTGTTCCTCGGGGTCGGCAGCACCACCCAGGTTCTGGAGCCAGGACCGGTATGGGGCGTCCAGCGCGTCGTGCCCCTGCTCGCGGGCCCGGCTACGGGGCCCCTCGGTGGCCGCTCCACTGGCGCGAGCGAGGTCGACGGCCAGATCGCCCAGGGCGGCCACCGCCTCGTCAGCATCGGCCACCGCGCTGACCGCCTGCTGCGCATACCTGCGGTCCTGACGGTTCAACAGAATCACGGCCATGGACAGGCGGTCGTCGACGATCTCGTCGATCACGGACTGCTGAGTGCCATAGACCGCGCCCACGATCCGGGCCCGGAAACGGGTCCCGCGCGGCAGATACCCCTCCGCTGTCGCGAGCTGGGCGATCCACTCCAGGACTCCGGCGCCGAGCTCAGGGGCGGCCTCGGTGGTCTGCGATGCCGTCGCACGCTCGGCGAGCAGCGAGGACAGGCCACGCCACACCACACGCTCGGGATTGTGCCCCTTCGGCATATAGACCTGGGGCTCGCCAAGCTTCTTCTCCTGGGTCACACTGCGCCGCCACACGGTCATCGGCTCACGCTCGTGCAGATTGTGCAGGGGCAACGGATCACCGTAGGAGAGCACCACTCCATAGACGCCGTCGCTGTCGAAGTGCAGCCGCAGCCTGCGCCCCTGCCAGGTGTACAGGTCCCGAACCCCCGTCGGCCGCCGCCCAGGGGCAGCGCCTGGGCCACAGGGTTCGCGCCGCCAGGCCGGCCGGTCATCCGGGTCGGAACGGTGCCTGTTGGTGTGGTGGGCGACCATATTCAGCAGCAGCGTCTCGCGCAGCGTGTCCCCCTCGGCGAACACCCCGCCCAGATTGCCCGCCCAGCCCACACCCAGCGGATACACCTTGCCGTTCTTGGCCCGGCTGTCGCCCACCACGCCCGTCTTGATACCGGAGGTGTCATAGGCGTGGGCATGCACCACCCAGCGTGCGGCCTCGGCGAAACCGAGCCGCTCCACCGACGGCATGCGAGCGGTGAAAAACGGCTCTCCGTTGGGGACATCGGCAACGATCCGGTTCAACGAGAACACCTCGTCGCGGGAAGTGCGCAGACCGGCCACCTGGAAAAACGGCGCGACCGGGTGGAGCAGATCGAACCGCTCCCGGTGAGCATCCAGATAGGAGGGCACCGAGGCGAAGCAATCCTCGTCCTCCCACCAGTCGGCCCACTGATCGGCATCCCGCGGCCCGTCCAGGGCGTCGTGCGCGACCGCCAGCATCAGTCGCAGCAACGCGAACTCCTGCGTGGGAACATCCCCTACGATCCGCGCCAGGTCCGACGCCTGAGCGACGACCTCGCACAGCGAGAGCTCGTCCTGCCGACCATCCCGGTACAGCACCGGGATCCACGGCTGGGAGGTCAGGTCGAACGATGGCGGGCCGCCGCCGGTGCTTGCTAAGTCAGTCACGCGTCACCTCGAGTCCGTCCACGTCGCTGTAGCGGAGTTGGAACCCTGCCAGACGGGTCTGACAATCGGCGTTGAGGACGAGAATCAGCTCGCCCGCCAGCCAGTGGCTCTCCTTGCCCTGCCAGGCTTGCGGGCAGAACTGCTCCAGCTCCGCGATGGCCCGGTCCAGCACCTCAGGGAAGGAGAACTGGTACGGCAGGCGCAGCCCACAGGCCGCCGCGGCCATCGCCGCCCGCGCATCGGGCGCACGATCCTCGGGGAGCTCCAGTCCGGCCTTGCCGGGGTCGATCCAGTCGACGGTCGTCAGCACGCCATCGGCACGCCGCTGCACCACGACAACCTCCAGACTCTCCCGGCCGTCGCGGACCTGGGCGCGCCCGGCGCGGGTGTCATCTGCGTCGCCCACCCCCGCGCTGACCCAGCCGATCAGCGGTCGACCGGGCCGTCCCACCGGATCCAGCCGGAACACCGCCGCCCGCTCGGCCTGATCCCCGCGGAAGTCCTCGTACCGCTGCCGTGCCCGAGCTATGGCCTCCGCCCAACCTGCGGGCGCAGAAGAATCACGCGCGTACGCGCCCTGGACGAGCAGACTGATGTCCTGCGGCAGCCGCACCGGCGGCGCCTCGCCGCCCAGGTGGTCCAGCAGGACGGCGGCCGAGCGCAACAGCGGGTACTCCCCGTAGACGGCGACCGAGCCGCGCACCGGAGCCGGAACCTCTCCTGCCCAGTCCACCCCGGTGAGCAGGCAGCGTGCCGTGCGCAGCCGCGAGGGGCGCTCCGCTTGGCCATCGCCGCGCTGGTGCCGGTGCAGCCGCCCCATCCGCTGCAACAGCAAATCCACCGGGCACAGATCGCTGACCAGCAGGTCGAAATCGACATCCAGGGACTGCTCGGCAACCTGGCTGGCCACCACAATGTGCCGTTGCGTCGGCCGATCCTTCGCCTTGCCCGGCGGACCGAACCGTGACAGCAACGCCGCGTCCTTGGCCGCCCGGTCCACGTCAATGAAGCACGAGTGGGCTACCGTGACCGCGCCCTCACCGAACCGTTCGCGCAGCACGCGAGCCGTCTCCAGCACCCGCTGGACGGTGTTGCGCACCACCAGCGCGCATCCGCCGTCCACCAGCTCGGCCTCCAGCCGGTCCGCGAGCACGCCCAGGTCGTCCTCCAGGCGTTCGAGATGGACGCCGCTACTGCGACCGGACGCAGGAGGCGCTTCCAACATGGGCGCCGACCCCGGAGCCACGGCGGTCAGCAGCGGATACGCCTCCGCCGCCTCCACCGCGTCGAACCCCTCGGCGCAGCCATCCGCGCTCTCACCCGCATACGCCTCGGCCAGCTGCCGCCGCCGCGACGCGGGCAGCGTCGCCGACAGCACCACCACCGGCACCCCATAGGCGCCCAGCCACGACAGCACCCGGTCCAGATACGTACTCATATACGTGTCGTAGGCGTGTACCTCATCGATGATCACGACCTTGCCCGCGACCGCCAGATGCCGCAGCGCCAAGTGCCGACTCTTCAGGCCCGCGAACAGCAGCTGATCCACCGTGCCCGCGACGAACGACGAAAGCATCGCCTTCTTTCGGCCACGCAGCCAGGAGTGCGCCACCAGCTCCGCCGACGCCGCGCTCCCCTCACCACCCGGCCGCACCGGCCGGTCCTCCTCATCGAGCCCCACGGCCGCGATCTGCTGCGTACCCGCACGCAGCAGATCCGCGAAGTCCTCGTTCAACGCGGCCTTGGAGTGCGCCAGGAGCACCGACAACCGCGCACCGTCCTCGGTCGGCAACCGCTTCAGCCAGTCCAGCAGCCGTGGAAACATCGCGTTGCCCGTTGCCATCGTCGGCAGAGCGAAGAAGACACCGCCCGCCCCCGAACGGGCTGCCAAAATCTCCGCTGCGGCCAGCGCCGCTTCCGTCTTGCCCTCGCCCATCGGCGCCTCGATCACCAGCAGCCCCGGCTCCGGCATCGTGCGTGCCAGCCCCACCGCCGCCTCCTGCACCGGCCGCACCTCGGCCCCGGAAGGCAAGTCGAACCGCGACGCGAACAACTCCGGTATGCCCTCGACCGGCTCCGGGGCCCGCCAACGCGGCGGAAGTTGAAGACCCCGCCAGGCGGCCGCCACCCGCTCCTCGCCCCTCTGGTGCGCCGCCTGCGGAAAGTACGGGAACAGGTCGGGGTTACTGGCGATCCAGTCGGCGACGATCACCAGCGCCGACAACAGCACCTGCACCGGCTGCGGCAGCTTCACCGACCGCCAGTCACCCAACCGCCCAGCGACCCCGAACTCCTCGGCACACGCCCCCAGCAACTCCTGTTGCACCCGCAGCCACTGTGCCCGACTCTCCCCCGGCGTACGCAGCAAATCCTCACGGTCATCAAGCCCCTTGACCTGCCCGTGATCCGGTGGCACCCCGTGATGCCCGCCGACCACGACTGCGAACTGCCCCGACTGCCGCACCGTGAACCCATGCCGCTCCTCCAACCACTCGGCAAGCAGCAGTTGCCCGGCCAGCCCGTGCGGAGCCATCCGACGATCGGTTCCCCACTGCCGCAGAGTCTTCATCTCCAGGCCCTGATCGTGCATCGCATACGCGAGCTGTTCGACCTGGCAAGCAAACGCGGGCGTCGCTTTTCCGATGTCGTGTACCCCCGCCAGCCAGACCGCCAGACGGCGCCCATCATCAAGCCCACCCGGCAGCGCCCTCGAAATCAGGGCCCGTACGTTGCCCGGCAGCCACTCATCCCACAACCGCCCCGCCACCGCGGCACTGTCCTCCATGTGCCGCCACAACGGGAGCCAGCCGTGACCGTCCCGGTCATGCTTGGCCCACACCGTCCGCGCTGGCCCACTGAGCCGATCGTTCAATCCCGGACTCAACTCGCCCCCAAATGCCATGTCTGATAAGTACAGGAAGGGTTCCGACGAAGCATTCGCTTTCGGACAGAAACCGCACTATCGACCGGCGGTGCACACCAGAGGGCACCACCACACTGCCCCTTGAAAGCCCCTACCTCCTGCGAGCCCCACTGCGGTCAAGTTCAGCTTGCGCTCGAGCCATGATTCACCCCTCCATCACGTGCGCTCGTCCCGGAGATCAGCGCAGCTTGCGGAGCACATGGGGAACTACAAGATGCCTTATACCTGCCCAAACAAGGCAAGGCCCCGCGGGTGCGGGGAGCAGAGGCTCACCACGGCGTGCCCCATCTCCACCTCGGGACCATCCCCGCGGGTGCGGGGAGCAGGCACCAGAGAACGCGGAGGACGGAGCCATATCGGGACCATCCCTGCGGGTGCGGGGAGCCGCGTGCGCGCGTGGCGAACTCGGCGGCGCCCTTGGGACCATCCCCGCGGGTGCGGGGAGCAGCTCCGTGCTCGCCTCCTTGAGAGAGAGGGGAATCCGGCAATCGTGCTACCCTTCGGGCTCTTCCAGCCACCGCGCATAGCGGCCCCAGTCATTTCGGATATCCGCTACTCGGGCCCGCATCCGCGCGTTAGGGATTTCATCTTCCATGCGTGCCCACGAAATGAGCATGAGTTTCACGAGCCGGGAAGCCTCATCGTCGCCGCGCTCCATTACCCGAGCTATCGACGACCCCAGAGGATGCTGGCTGTTTACGGTCACCTGCAACACCCCGGCCAAGAAATCAAGTGAGAACATTGCCGGACCGGACGAAGCGCCTGAGATGAATCGGACGCGCATCTCCTCATAGGCTGCGTCGGACCCTCCGCCCCCCGTTGGGGTATCGGACACGTCCTCATCCGTCACGTTCTCATATTCGGAGTCTTCCCCGCGCAGCTCCTCGGGCGAGAAAGTGGTGGAAGGGTCTGTCTCGGGCGAGGGATCACGCTCGGCGGAACGGTCCGACTGGTCCGGCCGTGACGGCGCATCGATAGACGAACTACTGATGAATCCGACCGATGGAGCGGCCCCTTCTTCCTCGTAGTGCGCAGCTAGCCAAAGGTCGCGAATCCTGTCCATTTGGGGCCGATCAGCCACCGAACCCGCCAGGAAGAGCAAAGCGGCAACCAGAACCTCCACCTTTGGCCAAGCAGGGAAATTCTTTCCATTCAGGATGTTTGCAACCGCCTGATGCGAAATAACATCTTTCGCGGAATCCATCTTGTCTACTGTCGAGCTGATTCTGCGAGTGCTCGGACATCCGGCGTTCCGATACAGTGCATGTAATTCCGTCAGCATCACCCGATGGGGCCCACGCCCCAACTGTGCTTCCGACGGCATTGCAATGCGCCTAACCCTTCCCCCCGTCACAATTACTCCTTCCAAGGCTATTAATCAGGGTCCCATCAGATTTTCTGCGACAGCTTGTGCTACCCCGCCGACGACGGCCGATAGGAGAGCAATCAACACCCGGATGGGCCAATCGCTCCACTGCCTCCCGCCCTCGGGGTCAATTTCCGAGTTGCGACTCTCGTCGATGTCCATGGATCCAGTCTTGGCGCCGCGGGGAGCTGCACGACGACAGTGGACATTAGTTGACAGAACTTTACATACCGTCAGCATGAGCTCTCGACTTGTTAGTTCAGAGAAGGACGGAGGCGGCAAAACGAGGCCGTCTCCCCACGCGTCGAACTGCCGAGGTTGCCCGTGGTGAAGTGGCCAGCCCTGTGTGCCGACACAGGCCCGCGCGGGCCTGCTTTGGAAGACTCGCCACCTCGTCGAGTGGGCCGACGGTCGGCCGTTCATCTGGATCGACGACGAGATCAGCGCCATGGACCGCCTGTGGGTCGACGTCAATCACCCTGAACCGTCGTTGCTTCATCGCGTCGACCCAGCCAAGGGCCTCGTGGACACCGACTTCTCCACGCTCGCGGACTGGCTCCGTTTCCGTCATACCCAGATGAGCCCCGCACTAGAAGTTCGATCCGAGCCCGGCTCGGCTGCGGTTGGTGACGGGTGCGGCGGTCTGAGAGGGACGCTGGTGGACGCCCCTGTCCGGCGTCGTTGATGTCAGTCCTGGATGTCAGAAGTCTTTTGATACGTATCTCTATGCGGTGCGGGTGCCAGCAGGCATATAGGTCGTGCGACGGCCTGGGACATACGCCGCTGGATGTGTTCGGCTGCTGTGGTTACTGCGCCTCTCTGCCGTACAACCGAAGCCTAGCGGGGGCTACTCGGGACGTCGATCGCGCGTCACGCGTACGGCCACGACGGCGTGGAATCGACCTCAGCCCGACAGTGGTATTTTTCCAGCGAGCAGCACATGAAGAGCCTTGCCCGTGATTTGAGCAACTCGGTCACCACTTCTGACTGGTACCGAAAAAACATTACCCTTTCCGAGTTCGGAAAGTCCCGACCCTTCAACGATGAAAGGCTTTGCTGAGTCGCTCTGGGGCGGAACATAGACGCACACAACATGGCCAGAATCAATAGGAGTAGCGTGGACGAGTAGACCCGTAACGGAAGGGTATGTGTGGCTTTGCAGAATTGCCTGTATTGCTTCCTCTGTTCGGCGGGAAAACGAGATTGGCGACACTTTCCGAATCACGTCACCCTGGCCAGAGTTCTTGGTGTAGAATCCGTAAATCAACACCCCGCCGACTCGCGAGTTAGCGAATTGGGTAACGTCCTTCGCGAGCGTGAATTTTCCGGACGCTTTGCTGATGTCTGGCAGTTGAGCTTTAACTTCTAGCCATTCATTCTCTTTAAGACCAATGAACTTCCACACGTCTCCTTCCTGTAGGGTGGCTAGCGCAGACGCAGCTGAGGCGGGTTGCAATTCAGGGATTCTCAACGTGCTTCGATGTAGATATGTTGCGATCTCAAGAAGCTCGGACATTTGGGCCGTTGCTCCCTCGATTGGCCTGCACGCGAGCTCGCATGTCCCAGCTCCATCAATATTCGCATCCGCCTTAACCATCATTAGGCCGTTTCGACGAAGATGCTCGGCGGCGTGGGTTAGCGCATCTTTCTCTGCGGCTTGATGAAAAACGACCATCATGTATACGTCCGTATTTGATTCCTTGGAGTAGACAGCAACTTCGGGCACTTCACCTTCTTTCCAGTTACTTAGGATCGCCTTTTTCCCGAGTAAAACGGAAGCTTCCTGGGTTAGTTCGTATGCGGGGACGTCGGGACTTTCTCCGGGGTCCCATGACATCTCGACATTCCCGAAGGAGAACCTACATTTCAGTACGCCGCCGGAACTCAGAGTGAGTTCCCACTCCTCATGGTGCTTTCGATTCGCGCAGTCGGCACTTGCAATAAGAGGCATAGTGGGCATGATTGCACAGTGAAGCGACAGATGTTGCTCATTTACGACGTCCTATAGCAAGGTGCCGATCCTGGTCGCCTGCCAATTCTGCCCGGGACATTAGGTTCCTGGCCCGACACTCAGCTCAACCCACCACGCACCCCACAGCTCCCATCCCGTCTGGCGCGGGGAGCAGCGAGCCGCACATGGAGCGGCTGAGGATCTTGTGGGGCCATTCGCGGGCGCGGGGAGCAGCGCACCCGGGTGGCTGCGATCTGGTCCTGGGTGGGGCCATCCCCGCAGGTGCGGGGAGCAGGCTTCGCGGCCGACCGCCGCGGCGGCGAGGCTGGGACCATCCCCGCGGGCGCGGGGAGTAGCGCATACGTCCGTACAGTGCGTGCTCCACCGTGGGGCCATCCCCGGGGTGCGGGGAGCAGACCCCCAAGGTGATCGACACGTTCACCAGGCTGGGGCCATCCCCGCGGGTGCAGGGAGCAGTCCTTCCTCCTGGCGTAGGCGGCTTCAAGGACGGGGCCATCCCCGCGGGTGCGGGGAGCAGGACGCGGCACGCGCCCGCGTCGTCATCGACCAGGGGCCATCCCCGCGGTGCGGGGAGCAGACTCCCTGACCTGTATGTCTGCCTGGCAGCAGGTTCACCATGAAACACTTTCACGAAGTCCGGCATTCCAGGTATATGGGTTGTGTGATCTCACGACGAATGCTCCCAGGCCATCCATACCATTCCTCAGCACAGGGACGGTCGTCAGCACCGCGTCGTACCGCTTCCTCGCCATAGCTTCAAACGACAGGAAGTAGGGTCCCTCAACCCTTATGCAGGCCGCCGCATCGAGGGGTACCACAGAGGGACGCTACCTCGGACCCTCCTCGCCCGCGCCGCGGACCTGATCACAAGGCAGAGAAGCTGAAGGACCGCCCTCTCCAGACGATGCCTCCATCGTCACGTTCCCGGCCCTTGCCGAGCGCACCATGGACACCAACGTCCGGGACCTGGCCGCGCCAACATGCAGTCGCTTCCGTAGCGTCTCAGCCGAAATCGGCCGCTGATACGTCTCCCAATGCCACGCATCTTCCACCAAGGCACGCTCCAGAAGGCCATCCCCATCAGCCCCGAGCTGACTACGCTGATCACCTTCCGGCGAGGCCAGGACATGCGGCTGGTCAATATCGACGCTCTTCTGCTCGATCATCACCGCCGCGTGTTCCACGGAACACTCCGGGACGTCTCCCTTCTCGGACTCGGACGACTTTCCGCTCCCGGCACCGCTAATGGCCTGCAAAAGCCCCGGACCCACCTCTGCCCAACCGATCAGCAGCAACGGTCCCACCGCATCGAAGGCGGCTTTGCCGTTCTCACCAGCCAGCAGCGGGTCCGTCACGTTCAGCGCCAACGTCATCAGACTGGAGAAGACCAGCAACCGACGGGCCGGCCGGAGCTGCTCCCGACTCGCGCCCTGCAACGCCAGATACCGGGTACCCAGCAGCAAGCCCAGCACAGAAAGATCGACCGCCGGGGCCACCAAGGGCGCCACCCACGGCGGCACACCCAACCGCAGCGCGAGGGTCCACACATTGCCGAAGCCGAACAAGAACGTCAGCCCCACCACCGCGGCCATGATCAGGGTCACCGCGCGAAGAGTGACCACCCGCTCGAAGGAAGCACTCGGACCGCTGCTGTCACGTGTCAAACTCTCGTCGGCCATCAGCGTGTCTCCTCCTGCGCTGAGGGCTCAAAAGTTCCCTTGATCACCAGCCTGCCGACGAAATTCCGCAGGTTAGGATGGCCATCCTTCTGTGTGGCGCCCTGCCGGGGGCACTAACATCCGACCGCCTTCAACGAGGTCGTCGACGAAGCCGATGACATGGGGCTGGATCGCACTCGCTACTGAGACGTGTCGATGCGGCTTCACCTCGGCTGCATAGAGTTGCTTGGCACACTATTTCTTACAGACATGCGTCTACCTTCTGGCATAAGGCACCCAGCACGGCGCCGGCAATGCCCGACGTCTGTCCATCGCCCCGTCAGCGCGGCTCGGCTGGATCGGGAGTGTCAGCCCTATCGAATTGTTCACTACATCGACTGGCGTTTGTCCCGGTTGCCGTGCGCGGTGTTCAGCCGCCCGGTAAGCGGTGGGTATGGCAGAAACGGATCAGCACCACAGAAACGAACGCACTCGCGAGCACGGTTCGCGCCCCGAGGGGGCCGCGGACGGCGCGCCCCTCACCACGTGCATGGTCACAGGCGAGGGGCGCAGCGATCCTCTCAGGATGGAGTTCAAGGTCGAGCTGGCTTCCGGTCAGCTTGGCGAGGAGATCGCGAAGGTTCAGACAGCTGTCCTCCGCGACGTCCTCCTCCACTTGTCAGCCAGGCGAGCCGAGATGTGAAAGGCCGCCCACTGGCGTTCACGCTTCCCGCCACCCGGGTGCTTCCTCGAGGCCATGCGTCTGATCGGCGCGCCTGGATGAGGTGTCGGAGCGGATCATCGTCACCAGCATGCGTGAGCGTGCCGCGCCGACGTGGAGCCGCTTGCGGAGTGTTTCCGCGGAGATCGGCCGTTGGTAGGTCTCCCAGTGTCGGGCGTCTTCCTGCCGGGCGCGCTCCAGCAACTCATCACCATCACAATGTCGTTCCGCCCCTGCCGTAAGCGGGGAAGAGGCGCTGGTGGCTCGGTCATCGTTCGGGGGCGCCGCTGCCTGAGCGGAGGCTTGTTCGTACTGCGGCGCCGCGGATGGGTGTGGTGCCGGGCAGGGTTGGCTGGTGGTGGCGAGTGCGTGGAGGAGTCCGGGTCCGACCTCGGCCCAGCCGATCAGGAGGACGGGGCCGACCGCGTCGAAGGCGGCCTTGCCCAGGTCTCCCGCGATCAATGGGTCGGCTGTGTTCAAGGCCAGGGTCATGCCGCTGGAGAGCACCAGCAGCCGCCGGGCCGGACGCAACTGTTCCACCGGTGCACCGTGCAGAGCGAGGTACCGGATACCGAGCAGCAGACCGAGGATGGACAGGTCGACCGCCGGGGCGACCAGCGGGGCCACCCATGCCGGGACACCCAGCCGCAGCGCCAGGTTCCATACGTTGCCGAAGCCGAAGAGGAAGGTCAGGCTGACGACGGCCGCCATCATGCCGGTCACCGCCCTCACCGTGCCCGTGCCGTCCGACGTACCGTCAAGCTCCGGGAGGGGTTCAGACATTCTCGCCGATCCCCATCCGCTGGTGGGTCTCCTGGGCACGCTCGGCGGCCGCACTGGCGCCGTAGTGGCGGGGCATGTCCTCGGAGACCCAGCCCATCAGCAGCATCAGATCACCCGAGTCACCGCCGGCCCGCTTCCATTCATGGGCGAAGTTGTGGCGCCACCGGTGCGCGTGCACGCCCTTCATCCCGGCGGACAGGCCGCGTCGCTTAATCATGATCTTGATGCCGTTGGGCGCCAGCCGTCGCCCGCCGCGCTCGGCCAGCCACAGATCCGGCAGCTCGGCGCCCTTGCGCTTGGCGCGGGCCCGCAGATACCGGCTCACCGCCCGCGCCGTCTTCGGGCCGAACCGCACCCGGCGGTCGCGGCTGCCCTTGCCGTGGTAGTGCACCGAGTCAGTGACCAGGTCAATGTCGTCGAGGGTGAGGTTGCCGACCTCGGACAGGCGGGCGCCGGTGTTGTAGTAGAGCCGGATGATGGCCTCGTCCCGCAGCTGGAGGAACGCCTTGCCCTTGCAGACCGCCAGCACCTTCCTGGTGTCGTCATCCCGCATGACCGGGATCAGCTTCTTCACGGTCTTGGGCTGGCGGACGCGTTCCATCGGGGAGCGGTCGATCTCCTCCTCGTCCAGCATCAGCCACTTGAAGAACTGCTGGAGTCCCTTGTGCTTGTTCAGCGCGGTCGACGCCGACCGCGTCTCGATCATCCAGCCCTGGAAGGCTTCGACGTGCGCGCGGGTGACCTCGGTGGGGTCCTCGGCCGCGTCCTGCGCCTCGAGGCCGGGCGTCGCGTGCTGGTTCAGGTAGCGGGCGAGCTGGACGGCGGCGAGGAGGTAGTTGTAGCGGGTGGTCTCCGGGTAGTTGCCCGCGCGCAGGGAGCGGTCCCAGTCGCGCAGGAAGCCCTCCCAGGTCTTGGGGAGCCCTGCGGTGATCTTGTCCAGGTCCAGAAGGGGCATGGAGAGAAACCCTCCGAGTCAAGGTGTCGGTGAGCGGCGTGCTCGACCTCGACGCCGGAAACGGGAGCGCGAAAAGAGGGCCCTCACAGGTGTTGACCTGCGAAGGCCCTCTGCACCGTCGGGACGACAGGATTTGAACCTGCGACCCCTTGACCCCCAGTCAAGTGCGCTACCAAGCTGCGCCACGTCCCGGTGCTCGTTCGGCTTGGGCTTTCCCTCGCCGACCGCGCATGAAGAACAATACCGCACTTCAGGGGGTGGTCGCTGCCACCCCGGGTGAAGATCGGGAGTCCGGCGGGACCAGCTGGGGTGTTTACCTTGCGGGTTCGGGTCATCGCACATTGTTACCAGGAGGGGTGGGCGGGGTGGTGCGGGCGGGGCTTGACTTGAAGTTTGGTTTAAGTTGCACGCTCGCAGCATGACCTTCACCGACGTTCACACCGGGTACGGGTACGACGATCTTCCTCGGCTGATGAGTCTGATGACCGGGGACGAGAAGCACGGGCCGGCTGCCACCTCGACGCTGGACGTGGTCTGGGTGCTTTACGACCGTGTGCTGCGGGTTTCGGCGGAGGGCGCGGAGGCGCCGGAGCGGGATCGGTTTTTGCTGTCCAAGGGGCATGGGCCGATGGCGTACTACGCCGTGCTTGCCGCCAAGGGGTTCTTCCCCGAGTCGCTGCTGGCGGGGTTCGGGGCGTATGACTCGCCGCTGGGGCACCATCCGGATCGGGTACTGGTGCCGGGGGTCGAGATCAGCAGTGGGTCGCTCGGGCATGGGTTGCCGTTGGCCGTGGGGAGTGCGCTCGGGTTGCGGGCGCAGGGGCTCTCCGGGGCTGCGGTGTGGGTGCTCATCGGGGACGCCGAGCTGGACGAGGGCAGCAATCACGAGGCGATCGCGTACGCCGGGGCCGTGGGGCTGGAGCGGCTGCATGCGGTCGTTGTCGACAACGCCTCCGCCAGCCATGGGCGGCCCGGGGGCATCGCCGCGCGCTTCGAGGCCGCGGGGTGGTCCACGGCGACCGTGGACGGGCGTGATCACCAGGCGCTGTACGAGGCGTACACCGCGCCGCACCCGGGGCGGCCGCATGTCGTGGTGGCCCGGGTCCAGGGCAAGGTCTGATGCGATTCCAGTGGATTCCCGTGGATTCCAGTGTGAGAGGGGCTGTTCTTATGGACACCATGCGTGAGCGTTTCGCCTCCGTCGTCTCCCGTCTTCTGGACGACGATCCCCGGCTGGCCGTCGTGCTTGCTGAGATCGGTAAGGACGGCTTCACGGACGCGGCCCGGGCGCATCCCGACCGGGTGATCAATGTCGGCATCCGCGAGCAGCTGCTGGTCGGCGTCGGCGGAGGACTGGCCCTGACCGGGATGCGGCCGATTCTGCACACGTTCGCCAGCTTTCTGGTCGAGCGGCCCTTTGAGCAGGTCAAGCTGGACTTCGGGCATCAGGGCGTGGGCGGGGTGCTGGTGAGCGCGGCCGGTTCGTACGACTGGCCGGCGGGCGGCTACACCCATATGGCGCCCGGCGATGTGGCCCTGCTGGACACGCTCGACGGCTGGACCGTCCATGTGCCCGGCCATCCGGACGAGGCCGAGACCCTGCTGCGGGACGCGGCCGCCGCCGGTGACGACTCGGTGTACGTACGGTTGTCGGCGCACTCCAACTCCACCCCGCGGGACATCGTCCCCGGCCACTTCCTGACCGTACGGGAAGGGCGACGCGGTGTGGTCATCGCGGTCGGGCCGATGCTCGATGGCGTCCTTACGGCCGTCGAGGGGCTGGACGTCACCGTGCTCTACGCCACGACTGTTCGGCCCTTCGATGCGCGGGCGGTGCGTGCCACCACTGAGGCGGCGGTCGGCGGCGTCGATGTCGTGCTGGTCGAGCCGTATCTCGCGGGTACCTCGGCCACCGCCGTCAACGACGCGCTCGCCGATCGCCCGCATCGGGTGTTCGGCCTGGGCATTCCCCGGCGCGAGCTGCGCCGCTACGGCACGATCGACGAGCATCTCGCGGGGCAGGGGCTGGATCCGGGGGCGTTGCGCGAGCGGATCTCCGCCTTCCTGCGGTGAGGGCCCGTACCAGGCTGGTGGTTCAGATGTGCTTTTCCAGCCATGCCAGCAGGTCCTGCTGGACCTCGTCCCGGTTGGTCTCGTTCAGGATCTCGTGCCGGGCCCCCTGGTATCCCTTCCAGGTCAGCTCCCGCGTGCCGCCGTAGCGGAAGTCCTCCAGGAGTTCGTAGACGAGCGTCATTCCCTGGTTGCACGGGTCCTCGGTGCCCACCACCACATGCACCGGCAGCGCGGCCGGGATACGAGCCTGGTGGCGCGGGTCGTTGATCTTACGGACGCCACGGACCCAGTCCTGGGACAGCCCGGCGCTGAACGCGAAGCCGCACCGCTCGTCCGCCGCGTACATGGCCACCTCCGCCGCGTCGCGCGAGAGCCACTCGAAGCCCGTCCGGTCCTGGAGGTGCTCGTACGGGTCGTTGAACGAGGCGAAGAGGGTCGGGGTGAAGGTGGACTGTCCGTTCCGGCCCCGTTCCGCGATCTCCTGCGCGATGCCCGCCAGCGCCTCCTCGGTCTCGGTCCCCGGGAGTGAGCGGAAGGTGCCGGAGAGGATCAGCCCGGCCAGCTCCTCGCCGTACTCCTGGGCGCAGTCGCGGGCCAGCATCGAGCCCATGCTGTGGCCGAGCAGGACCAGGGGCGCACGGGGGTGCGCGGCCCGCGCGCGGTCGCCGATGGTGCGCAGGTCCGAGACGATCGCCCGCCAGCCGTCGCGCTCCTCGCCCACGACGCCGAAGCCGCCCGTCGAATCGGCGGTGGCTCCGTGGCCGCGGTGGTCCGAAGCGACCACCGCATAACCGTGGGCGGCGAGGAAGCGGGCGAACCGGTCGTAGCGCCGGGCGTGCTCCGCGGCGCCGTGGGCGATCTGGACGATCGCGCGCACGGCGCCGTTCTCCGGCAGCCAGCTGTAGGTCACGACCCGCACGCCGTCGGGCATGGGCAGATGGTCGGTGCGGTGGGTGATACCGCCGTCGGGCATGCCGTCTCATCTCCTTGCTCGAATGGATCCGGCGCGAATCGATCCAGTGCGAATCGATCCAGTGCGAATCGATCCAGTGCGAATCGATCCGGCGTGAATCGATCCGGTCGAATCGATCTGGTGCGAACGGAAGCCCACTCTCCCTTTGCCGGGCCCGCAAGCCAAGGGCATCGACGCGGTCCTGTCCTCCGGGGCGCGGGGTGTGTAACGATCAAGCGCTTGGTACCGCGTATCGACTGCCGATCCATACAACTCCCTTGCCCCAGGAGGACCGTTGGACTCGCACGACGCTTCGCTCTCCGCCAGCTCGGCCAACTCCCCCGGTTCGGAAGACGCTTCCGGCTCGCCCAACTCCCTTGATTCGGCGGACTCTTCCGGTTCACCCGCCACAGCGGACGTCTTCGCCCTGTCGCGGCGGCGTTTTCTCCAGGCCGCCGCCGTGGGGACCGCCGCCGCCACCGCGGCCACCCTGCCCCTCGAGACGGCCGCCGCCGCGCCGGCCCGGGTGGGCTCGCTCTCCTTCACCGCCGCCACCAACGGCGCGGCGACCCTCTCCCCGTCCGGCGACCGCCTGATCGCCGAGGTCCAGAACGTCCTGTGGTCGGTCGCCCGCAAGGGCGGCGAGGCCGTCGCGCTCACACCGGCCGATCTGGAGCCCACCCGGCCGGTGTACTCCCCCGACGGAAAGCTGCTGGCCGTCTGCGCCTACCGGGGCGGCGGATTCCATATCTGGACACTGCGCCCCGACGGCTCCGGTTTGCGACAGCGAACGGACGGTCCGTGGGACGACCGCGGTCCGGCCTGGTCGCCCGACGGCACCCGGATCGCCTTCGCCTCCGAGCGCGGCGGCGATCCCGTGGCGGGCAGCCCGTACCGGATCTGGGTGCTGGAGGTCGCCAGCGGTGAGCTCACCCGGCTCACGGGGGTGGACGGCCAGGACGGGCCGCTCCAGGGCGGGGCCTGGGAGGACTTCGACCCCACCTGGTCCGCGGACGGCGAACGGGTGCTGTTCGTACGCGGCGCGCCCGCCGGGACGACGCTGAACGCCCGCACCGTCGCCTCCGTACGGGCCGACGGCACCGGACCGGTCACGGCCGAGCGCACCGATCCCACCGCCGGCGCCCAGGTGATGACGCCGTCCGTGTCGGCGGGCGGCCATCTCGCCTATCTGCGCACCACGGCCGCTCCCGCCGCCTCCTGCACGCTGGTCGTGAACGGGGAGACGGTGGTGGTCACGGGCGATGTGCAGCCCGTGCCGCCCCGTTGGGTGTCGCGGGACGAGCTGCTGCTCACCGTGGACGGGCGCTTCCGGGTGTTCCGGGTGCCCTCGGCGACGCGGTCCGGCGTCGGCGGAGATGCCGGGGGTGAGAGCCCTGCCGGGGCCGGGCGCGCCGGTGAGGGTACCGACCATAAGGCGCTTGCGGCGGAATCCGACCGTAAGACACTTGCGGCAGATGCCGACCGTAAGGCGCTTGCGTACGAGGAGATCCCCTTCTCCGTCACCCTCCCCGTCAACCGGCCCCGGTATCGCGTCAAGCGGTACGACTTCGACGGTGGCGGGGTGCGGCCGGTGCGCGGGCTGCATCTGCCCGCGCTCTCCCCCGACGGCCGCAAGGTGGCCTTCGCCGCCCTCAACTCCCTCTGGGTCGCCGACGTCTCCGGCGGCCGGGCCCCGCGCCGGGTCGTGCGGGCGGCCCCCACCCGGTATCTGCTGGCTCCCACCTGGACGCCCGACGGACGCGCCCTGGTGTACGCGGACGACCGCGACGGGCTGCTGGCCGTGCGCCGCCGGGACCTCGCCTCGGGCAATGAGGCCGTGCTGGCCTCCGGGGGCCGGGTGCATCCCGCGCTCTCCCCCGACGGCAAGCGGCTCGTCAGTGTCGACATGTCGGGAAACCTGGTCCTGCGCGATCTCGACGCCGGTACGGAACGGGTGCTCGCCGCGCCGATGGGCGCCGGAGGGCTGCCCGGCCGGCCGAGCTGGTCGCCCGACGGGCGCTATGTCGCCCTGTGCGATCGCAATCGGCTGAACCAGCGGTTCCGCGAGGGCTACAACCTGATCCGGGTGATCGACGTCAGCACGGGTGCGGCCAGGCAGCACGCCGTCGCCCCGCACACCTCCCTCTCCGACCGCTATGACTCCGGACCGGTCTGGTCTCCCGATGGCCGCCATATGGCGCTCATCGTCGAGTCCGCCCTGTGGCTGCTGCCGGTAAGGGCGGACGGCACCCCCGACGGCGCGCCGCGCCGGCTGACCGACGAGGCCGCCGATCACCCCTCCTGGTCCGGGGACTCCCGCAGCGTCCTGTATCTGTCGGCGGGCCGGCTGCGGCTGCTGGACGTCAAGAGCGGCACCGCCCGGACGGTCCGTATCCCGCTGGACCACCGGCGGCCGCGCCCCGCGGACACCGTCGTCCACGCCGGGCGGTTCTGGGACGGCACCGGCGGGGAGGGCGGCGGCACCGGTCGTGACGGCCGTAAGGGCGGCACGGTACGCGAGGACGTGGACATCGTGGTGCGCGGCGGACGCATCGCGGCCGTGGAGGCGCACCGGTCCGGGCGGCCCGCGAAGCGGCGCGTCGACGCCTCCGGCCGCACCGTCATCCCCGGGCTGTGGGACGCCCATACCCACCCCTGGCAGTACACCTATGGCGGCCGTCAGACCGCCCTCCAGCTCGCGTACGGCATCACCACCGCGGTCTCCCTCGGCGGGTTCGCCTATGAGCAGGCGCGCCTCAGGGAGGCCGTCGCGGCGGGCGCCCTGGCCGGGCCGCGGCTGCTGGCCACCGGTGAGCTGCTGGACGGTCCGCGCGTCGCGTACAGCATGGGCCGGGCGCATCGCACCCGCGACGGTCTGCGGCGTTCCCTGGCGCGCGGCGCCGCGCTCGACTGGGACTTCGTCAAGACCTATGTGCGCGCACCGGGTTGGATCATGGAGGAGGCGGCCCGGTTCGCGCATGAGCGGCTCGGCGTGCGCACCGGCAGCCATCTGTGCTCACCCGGCATACAGCTCGGACAGGACCTGACGACGCATCTACAGGCCACCCAGCGGCTGGAGTACGGCCACGCCACGACGGCGTCCGGGCACTCCCAGCAGGACCTGACGGAGATCTACACCGCGACCTCCGACTTCCGGCTCATCGCGACGCCGTTCACGGCCTCGCCCCTGGTCGGGGCGGACCCCTCGCTGGCCGAGGACGAGCGGGTCACCCGGCTGATGCCGCCGTGGGACACCGCGCTCGTACGGCAGCTCGCCGGGGCGCCACCGACCGCGGACCAGCTGAACACGCTGCGCAGAGAGATCGGGGTCTACCAGCGGATCCTCGCCGGGGGCGGGGTGGTGGCCCTGGGGACGGACCAGCCGCTGGTGCCGGTGGGCCTCCATCTGCACATGGCGCTGCGCGCCCTGCACCGGTTCGGGCTGTCGCCGGAGGAGGCGCTGCGCACGGCGACCGTCCTCCCGGCGCGGGCCTTCGGCGCCGACCGCGACCTGGGCACCCTGGAGGTCGGCAAGCTGGCGGACCTGACCGTCGTGGACGGCGATCCCTTCACGGACTTCGACACGCTGGTACGGACGGTGTCGGTGCTGCGGGGCGGGGTGCCGTACGAGCAGCGCGAGCTGGTCGAGTCCTTCCCGGGGGCCGGTGCCGCGGCCGCGCCGCACGGGAAGTCGGCGGATGAGTGGCTGGAGGTGGGACGGCTGCTGCGGCGCGACTCCTGCTGCTCGGTGGACGGCTGAGGGTGACGGGGGGTGGGGCGGGGGCTTCGGCCCCCGGCCCGCCTCCCTCTCGGCAGGTCAACGGGGGACGTCGATCCTGGCCAGGGCTCCCGTCTCCAGGGCGCACCACAGCGCGCCGTCGTGCGCGGCGATGCCGTGCGGTTCGCAGTCGGCCCGGGGCAGGTCGTACGCCGTGATCCGGCCGTCCGTGGTGATGCGCCCGACCCCGCCGCGGCCCCATTCGGTGAACCACAGCGCCCCGTCGGGACCGCCGGTGACCGCATGCGGCCGGGCCTGGCGGTCGGGCAGCGGGTACTCGGTGACGGTCCCGTCCACCGTGATGCGGCCGATCTGCCCCGCGCCGATCTCGGTGAACCACAGGGCGCCGTCCGGCCCTTGGGCGAGGCCCACCGGCGCGGCGGCCTCGGTCGGCAGGGGGTGGGCGGTCGTCCGGCCGTCCATCGTGATCCGGCCGATGGCGTTGCCCTGGTTGAGGGTGAACCACATCGCGCCGTCGGCCCCCGCCGCCATGGCGGACGGGAAGGCTCCGGGCGCGGGGTACTCGGTGATGTCGCCGTCCATGGTGATCCGCCCGATGCGGTCGGCGGCCGACAGCGTGAACCATATGGCCCCGTCCGGGCCCGCGGCGATCCCGTACGGGCCGCCGTCGGCGGTCGGCGGGGCGAAGGAGAAGACCGTGCCGTCCACCGCGATCCGGCCGATGCGATGGGTGCCGTACTCGCTGAACCACAAGGCGCCATCGGGCCCTTGGGCGATCACCGTCGGCTTGGCTCCGACGGAGTGGACGGTGATCCGGCCGTCGGCGTCCCTGCGGCCGATAGCCCCCTGGTGGACCAAGGTGAACCACAGGGCGCCGTCGGGGCCGCCGGTGAGCGCGTAGGGGCCCGCGTCCGGGGCGCTGACGGTGAAGACGCGGACCGGGTCGGCGAGCCACCGGCCGATCCGGTCCAGCAGCACCTCGCCCGGCTCGGACAGGTGGAAGGCGTGCGGCATGCCCTCGTACTCCTCCAGGCGCACGCTCACCCCTGCGGTGTCGGCCGCCTCGGCGAAGCGGCGGGCGTCGTCCAGGAGCACCTCGTCCGTGCCCACGGCGATCAGCAGGGGCGGCAGCCCGCGCGGGTCCCCGTACAGCGGTGACTGCGGGGCATGGTCGGCGGACGCGTCGGCCAGGTACTGGGCGCTTATGGAACCGAGCGCGGCCCGGCTCAGTACGTCCTTACCGTCGTTGGCTGCGATCGACGCGCCCGTAAGGGCGAAGTCGGTGATGGGTGAGACCGCGATCGCGGCACCGGGCCGCGGACCGCCGGTCCGCTCGATCTCCAGCAGGGCGGAGAGCACCAGCGTGGCGCCGGCCGACTCCCCGGCAAGAACGACCTCGGCGGCCGGGACGCCCTCGTCCAGCACAGCGCGCCAGGCGGCCAGCACGTCCTCGAGCGCCGCGGGATACGGGTGTTCGGGCGCCAGCCGGTAGTCCACCCGCAGGGCCGGGCGTCCGGTCGCCTTCGACAGCCGATAGGCCATCACCCGCTCGGCCTCGGGCATCGTGTGGGCGAACCCGCCGCCGTGCACATAGATCACCGCGCCGCCGTGTGCGCCGGGCGCGCTGATCCAGTCGCCCCGCACCTCGGCGTCGTCCGGGAGCGGGGCGGCGATCAGCGCGTCGGGGCGGTCGCGGACCGCTCGGGCCGCCTCGGGCGCCATGGGTACGGCGATGACGTTCAGCAACGGTCCTCCGTTGAAAGTGTCCCGGTGAAGGTGTTCCGGTAAAGGTGTTCGGTGAGGTCGGTCCGGGCCGGCGAGGGTGGGTGGGTGAGCCGGATCGTCTCCCCCAGGCCGCGCCCGGCCCTCGTACAGTCAGCGCGCCGCCGACAGCGCGGCCGTGAGGGCGGCGGGCGCCTCCGCGAGCGAGGGGCCGTACCAGGTGAGGTGACGGCCGCTGACCAGGGCCGCCGGGAGACCGGGGAACGCCTCGGGGCCGTCGTCGGCCGTGAAGCGGTACGGCTCGTCGGGCAGCACCACCAGATCCGCCCCCCGCGCCGTCAGCTCCTGGATCGGGATCCGGGGGTAGCGCTCGGGATGCCCGCTGTAGAGGTGCCGTACGCCCAGCCGGGCCAGGACGTCGCCGGCGAAGGTGTCCCGGCCCAGCACCATCCACGGACGCCGCCACACCGGTACGACGGCGTGCCGCACCGGGCCCCCGGCCCGTACGTCCGCCCAGGCGGCCTCGGCCGCGTCCAGCCAGCCGGGCCGGGCCAGCCCGCAGCCGCGCACCAGGACCCGCTCCAGCTCGGTGAACGCCTGCTCCAGGGTGCGCACTTCGGTCACCAGGACCTCGAGACCCGCGGCGCGCAGCGCGGCGAGGTCGGAGGGGCGGTTCTCCTCCTCGTTGGCGATCACCAGATCGGGGGCGAGGGCGGCGATCCGGGCGGTGTCGGGGTTCTTGGTGCCACCGATCCGCTCCGCGGTGAGGCCGGGCGGATGGGTGCACCAGTCGGTCGCCCCGGAGAGCAGCTCCGGCGCGGTGGCGGCGACGGCCTCGGTGAGCGAGGGCACGAGGGACACCACGCGCCGTACGGGAGTGCGAGAGCTCATCGCTCCACCGTACGGGGCGACGGGCCCTACCAGCGCGTCGGCGGCGTCCGACCGCTCCAGCACGGCACGGCGCCCGGCACGGCACATCGCCCGCAGGACGGGGCAACACAGCACCGCGGCCCGGAGCATGCGCTCCGGGCCGCGGTGTGCGTGGTGCGGACGGTGGGTCAGGAAGTCACCGGCGCCATCTTGTCGACGATGCCGGGGTGGGCGTCCATCCACTTCTGGACGCCCTTCTCCTCGTTGCCCTTACCGGCGTCCTGGATGGCCTGCTCCAGGGTCGCCAGCTCCTTCTCGGTCATGTGCCACTTCTTCAGCCACCCGTTGAACTCGGGGAACTTCTTCGGGAAGGACTTGTTGGCGAGGGTGTGGAGCTGGTTGCTGGCCCCGAACGCCTTCTTCGGGTCGGCGAGCTTGGTCAGCTTGTACTTGGTGTAGGCCCAGTGCGGGGTCCACAGGACCACGGCCACCGGCTCCTTCTTGGCGTACGACCGCTCCAGCTCGGCCAGCATCGCCGGCGAGGAGCCGTCGCTGACCTTGTACTCCTTGTCCAGGCCGTACTCCTTGAGCACCTTGCCCTTCAGGAGCTTCATCTCGCCGGTCCCGGGCTCGATGCCGACGATCTTGCCGTCGAAGGTGCCGCCCTTCCCCTTGAGGTCGGCGAGCGACTTCACGTCCTTGACGTAGGACGGCACCGCGATCTCCAGGGAGGTCTTGTCGTACCACGACCCGACGTCGACCAGGTTCTTCTTGTATCTGTCCCAGTACTGCTTCTGGGCGACCGGTAGCCAGCCGTCGAACTCGACGTCGACCTGTCCGGTGCTCATGCCGGTGAACATGGAGCCGACGTCGTACTGCTTGATCTCCGGCTTGTAGCCGCGCCGCTCGAGGACGTTCTTCCACAGGTAGGTGGTGGCGATGTCCTCGTCCCACGGGAAGTAGCCGATCATCGGCGCGGCGCCCGCGTCCTTGCCCTTCTGGTCGACGCCGCCGGGCACCGGGGCGAGCTTGTTGGCCATGCCCGGGTTCTGCTTCAGCCAGGCGCGCACGCCCTGCTGCTCCTTGCCCTTACCGGCGTCCTGGATGGCCGACTCCAGGCTGGTGAGCTGCTTCTCGTCCAGCTTGAAGTTCTTGATCCACTTGGCGACCTGCGGGTTCTCCTTGGAGAAGCCCTTGCGCGCGAGGGAGTCGATGTGGTCGCCCTTGCCGAAGGCGCCCTTGGGGTCCTTCAGCTTGGTGAGCTTGTACTTGTCGTACGCCCAGTGCGGGGACCACAGGGTGACCGCGATCGGCTCCTTCTTGGCGTAGGAGCGGTCCAGCTGCGAGAGCATGGCCGCGGTGGAGCCCTTGACCAGGCTGAAGTTCTTGTTCAGCCCATAGCCCGGCATGACCTTGTCCTGCATCAGCTTCATCTCACCGGCACCGGGCTCGATGCCGACGATCTTCTTCTTAAAGGTGCTGGACTTCTTCTCGAGGTCCTCCAGGGTCTTGACGCCCTTGACGTACGAGGGGACCGCGACCTCCAGGGAGGTGGGGCCGTACCAGGAGCCCAGGTTCTCCAGCTTGCTCTTGTACTTCGACCAGTACGAGGCGTGGGTGGTGGGCAGCCAGGAGTCCGTCTCGAAGTCGATGTTGCCCGCGGCCATACCGGTGTACAGCGCGCCGACGTCGTACGACTGCACCTTGGGCTTGAAGCCGCGCTGCTCCAGGAGCTCCTTCCACAGGAAGGTGGAGGCGACGCCCTCGTCCCAGTTGATGTAGCCGATGTTGACCGACTGGCCCTTGCCGACGTTGGCGGAGACCTTGGGGCCCTCGTTATCGCCGCCGAACATGCTCATACCGCCGGCGACCAGCGCCAGGACGACCACACCGACCATGGCGACGGAGGTCGCGGGGCGCCAGTGCAGCACCTTCAGGCCGCTGAGCGCCTTGGCCTTCTCCTTGGCCAGCGCGCGGCGGGCCAGCGGGGAGACGCGCTGATTGAGCGCGCTGGTCATCCGGTCCAGGTACATGGCCAGGATGACGACCGCGATACCGCCCTCGAAGCCCATGGCCACATCCACGGAGCTGATCGCCTGGAAGACGGTGGAGCCCAGGCCCTCGGCGCCGACCATACCGGCGATGACGACCATGGACAGCGCCAGCATGATCACCTGGTTGACGCCCGCCATGATGGTGGGCAGGGCCAGCGGGAGCTGGACGCGCAGCAGGGTGCGGCGCGGATGGGTGCCGAAGGCGTCGGCCGCCTCGACCAGCTCCGCGTCCACCTGCCGGATGCCCAGTTCCGTCATGCGGACGCCCGGGGGCATCGAGAAGATGACGGTGGCGACGACACCGGGGACCACCCCGAGGCCGAAGAAGAAGATGCCGGGGATCAGGTAGACGAAGGCGGGCATCGTCTGCATGAAGTCCAGCACCGGACGGATCACGGCGCTCACCGCGCGGTTGCGCGAGGCCCAGATGCCGAGCGGCACCGCGAACACGATGGTGATCACACCGGCGACCAGCACCAGTGCGAGGGTGTTCATCGCCTCGCCCCACAACTCGATCGAGTCGATGAGGGCGAATCCCAGGAAGGCGAGCACGGCGGGCAGCAGCCCGCGCAGCCACCAGGCGAGCAGCGCCAGGATGCCCGCGAGCAGCAGCGGCTCGGGGCCGCTGAGCACCGTGTTCACCCCGTCGTACATGCCCTGGACGACGCTGGAGATGAAGTCGAAGAGCCAGCTCAGATTGTCTCGGAGCCAGTTGACGCCGGAGTTGATCCAGTCGCCGAGCTGAAGCCTAGGCACCGGTGATCACCTTCTTGGTGGTCTCGGGCGCGTCCGGAGCGCCACCGGACGGCGACTGGGCCCGGTCGGGCCCGCCGTCCGGCTCGCCGAGGGCGGCGAGCAGCCGGGCGCGGGTGACGACGCCGGTGAGCGCGCCGTCGTCGCCGGTGACGGCGACCGCGACTCCGCTGCGCGAGCAGGGCTGGAACAGCTCGATGATCGGGGTGCCCTCGGTGACGGTGGCGGGGGCAGCGGCCAGCACGTCCTGCGCGGTGCGCAGCGTGGTGCCGTCGTCGGTCTTGGTGCCCAGCACCTCCTCCGGCTCGGCCATGATCGCGCCGGCGGTCAGCACCCGGCTGCGGTCCACGTCCTGGGTGAAGGAGGCGACGTAGTCGTTGGCGGGGGTGACCAGGATGTCCTCGGCGGTGCCGATCTGGACGATCTGGCCGTCGCGCATCACGGCGATACGGTCGCCGAGCCGCATGGCCTCGTTCAGGTCGTGGGTGATGAAGACGATGGTCTTCTTGAGCCGCTTCTGGAGCTGGAGCAGCTGATCCTGCATATCGCGGCGGATCAGCGGGTCCAGCGCGCTGAAGGACTCGTCCATCAGCAGCATGTCGGCGTTGGTGGCCAGGGCCCGGGCGAGGCCGACGCGCTGCTGCATACCGCCGGAGAGCTCATCGGGCCAGGACTTCTCCCAGCCGGCCAGGCCCACCAGCTCCAGCGCCTCGGTGGCGCGCCGGACGCGCTCCTCGCGCGGCACGGCCTGCACCTCGAGGCCGTAGGCGGCGTTCTCCAGGACGCTGCGGTGCGGGAAGAGGGCGAAGTGCTGGAAGACCATACTGATCTTGCGGGACCGGACCTCGCGCAGACCCTTGGGGGAGAGCGCGGTCAGATCGTCGTCGTCGAAGAGCACACGCCCGGCGGTCGGCTCCAGCAGCCCGTTCAACATCCGCAACAGGGTGGACTTGCCGGACCCGGACAGACCCATGACGACGAAAATCTGGCCCGCCTCGACGGCGAAGGAGGCATCGACGACCGCCGCGGTCGTACCGTTCGCCCGGAGCTCCTCGCGGTCCGCGCCGCCTTCCAGCCGCGCCACCGCCTCATCGGGTCGTCTGCCGAACACCTTGTACAGGTGTTCGGCTCGCAATTTGGCCACATGTACCTCTCAGATCGCACCAAAAAACGACCCGCCACCCCCGCCGGCGGGTCGTGGAGCGGTACGGCATCGGACCGCTGACCGCCGCAAAAGTTGAATCACTGAACGGGTTCGCTCCGGGGGCGCGCCTGCCCCGATCGATTTGGCGTAAACCAAACGGTGATCCAGTTCACATTATCCTCGGGATCGGTGTCAGTGGGGTAGTGCATAGTCGGGATCGTGACGCGACGCCTGATGCTCCTCGACACCGCCTCCCTCTACTTCCGAGCCTATTTCGGGGTCCCGGACTCGGTCCGGGCCCCCGACGGCACGCCGGTGAACGCCGTGCGCGGCCTCCTGGACTTCATCGCCCGGCTCGTCCAGGACCACCGCCCGGACGACCTGGTGGCCTGCATGGACTTCGACTGGCGCCCCGCCTGGCGGGTCGCCCTGATCCCCACGTACAAGGCCCACCGGGTGGCCGAGGAGGCCCCGGAGGGGGCCGGGGTGGACCAGGAGGAGGTGCCGGACACCCTCTCCCCGCAGGTCCCGGTGATCGACGAGGTACTGGACGCGATCGGCATCGCCCGGGTCGGCGCCGCGGACTACGAGGCCGACGATGTGATCGGCACGCTCACCGGCCGGGCGGCCGGCCCGGTCGACATCGTCACCGGCGACCGCGATCTGTTCCAGCTGGTGGACGACGAGCGCGGGGTGCGGGTGCTGTACCCCGTCAAGGGCGTGGGCACCCTCCAGGTCGTCGACGAGTCCTATGTCCGCGAGAAGTACGGAGTGACCGGCCGGGGGTACGCGGAGCTGGCGCTGCTGCGCGGCGACCCCAGCGACGGGCTGCCGGGGGTGCCCGGCGTCGGCGAGAAGACCGCGGCCAAACTGCTGGCCGCCCATGGCGACCTGGCCGGGATCATGGCCGCCGTCGACGACCCCGCCGCCAAGCTGACCCCCACCCAGCGCAAGCGGCTGGCCGAGGCGCGGGCGTATGTCGAGGTCGCCCCGAAAGTGGTCCGGGTCGCCTCTGACGTGGCGCTTCCCGCCTTCGACCCGACACTGCCGCGGTCACCGCGCGACCCTGGAGCCGTGGCGGCGCTGGCGGAGCGCTGGGGATTGGGCGGATCTTTGCGCAGGCTGCTGTCCACTCTTGAGGAATGAGCTGTTAGGTTAGGTAAACCTAACTCTTGTTGATCAGGGAGGTCGCCATGGCGGACCGTCCGGCCCGTAAGACGCGCACGCCGCATCGCGCACAGGTGGTGCGCACCGACCGGCTGACCCCGCACATGGTGCGGGTCGTCCTGGGCGGCGACGGCCTCGCGGATTTCCATGCGGGCGAGTGGACCGATCACTACATCAAGCTGCTCTTCCCGACCGGGGGCGCCGTCTACCCCGAGCCGTTCGACCTGGAGCGGATCCGTGCCGAGTTCCCGCGCGAGCAGTGGCCGGTCACACGGACGTACACGGTACGGGCGTGGGACCCGGCCGCCCGGGAGCTGACGGTGGACTTCGTGACCCATGGCGACGAAGGGCTGGCCGGGCCGTGGGCCGCCCGGGTCCAGCCGGGCGAGGAGATCCACTTCATGGGGCCGGGCGGCGCGTACGCCCCCAGCGCCGAGGCCGACTGGCATCTGCTCGCGGGCGACGAGAGCGCGCTGCCCGCGATCGCCACGGCGCTGGAGCGGCTCACCGACAGCCGGGCGGATGGTGCGCCCGAGGTGCCGGTGCACGTGTTCATCGAGGTGGCGGACGAAACGGAGGAGCTCAAGGTCACCGTGCCCGAGGGGGTCCAGGTGAACTGGCTGCACCGGGGCGCGGCGCCGGTCGGCGAGACGCTGGTGGCGGCCGTGCGGGGGCTGGAGTTCCCACCCGGGCAGATCCACGCCTTCGTCCACGGCGAGGCGGGCTTCGTGAAGGAGATCCGCCGCCATCTGCGCCTGGAGCGCCAGATCCCGCGCGAGCGGCTGTCCATCTCCGGCTACTGGCGGCGCGGCCATGACGAGGACGGCTGGCAGGCGTCGAAGCGGGAGTGGAACCAGCAGGTCGAGGCCGAGCAGGAGGGCGCGGGGCCCGGGGAGGCCGCCGCGTAGGCGACTGTCGCCGCGCAGGAAGTCGTCACGTAAGGGCACCGCACCGGCGCCGTGCGGGGGGCGCGGCGCGCAGGAAGGCGTCGCGCAGGGCACCGCATCGACGCCGCCGCAGGGGACAGGGCCCGCAGGGAATGCGGCGCGTAGCTGACCCGGCGCGCAGGGGACACGGTGCGGAGAGGTGTAACGCGCAGGCGACGCGGCGCGCAGCAGGGCGCCGCGCAGGGGACGCGGCGCGTACGACCATCAGGCCCCGGCCGGGAGCATCCGGCCGGGGCCGCTGCGTGTGCCGACATCCGGGGCCGCCGCATGTGCCGCCTGAGCAAGTGCGGCCGAGCGACCGGCGTCGATCCGGCGGCTCGGAGGGCGCACTCCGGCTCGCGGGAGTTCACCGCAAAGGCTTGACATATCGTCATATGAGCTCCGTTCGAGCCTTTTTCGCACCTTCCGCACCTATCCCTCTTTTGGTTGACTCACATCGAGCGAGAGTTCGGCACCACGGTGACCTCGGCGCCGACCCACTCCATGCATGACTCGCCCTCTTACGGCCGGCACCCGGGCACGAGTCACGTCCCCTCTCAAGTCGCCATCACCGGTCATGCGGTCCCCGCTGAAGGCCATGGCGTCCCAGGCCCCGAGGGTCCGTCTCCCCTTCCACCCCTCTGCGCGACGGAAGCCGGTGCGGGCAACGGCCACGTGCCCATCCCGCCTCTCCCGGCACACCCGACCACAGCAAGACGATCGAACAGGAGAAAACTCATGCCCATCACCTCCCTCACCCCCAGCCAGGGCACGGTCGGCACCACCGTCAACATCAACGGCACCTCGCTGGGCACGACCGTCTCGGTGAACTTCGGCGGCGCCGTCGTCACCCCGACGGCGGTCTCCAACACCGTGGTCACCTTCGTGGTTCCCTCCTCCGCGCCGTGCTCCGGCCAGGTCTCGGTCAGCACCAACCTGTCGAACGGCACCAGGACCAACTCGGTGCCGTTCTTCGTCATCGTGAAGCCGACGACCACGGGACTGAACGGGACCTGCCTGCCCGCCGCCGGTGGTTCGATCACGGTCTTCGGCACCGGCTTCGCGGCCGGGGGCACCGTCAACGTGGGCGCGCTCACCCCGGTCGCCTTCGCCGCCGGCGGCAGCAATACCCAGGTCACCGTCACGGCCCCGGCGCACACCCCGGCCGGCTGCTTCGACACCCAGCAGGTCACCGTCACCACGGCCGGCGGCACGGGCAGCGCGGGCGCCACCCTGATCGACTACTACAACGCGCCGACTCTGACCGCCGCCACGCTGACCCCTGCCACGGGCGCGGCGGGGACCCAGACCACCATCTCCGGCGCCACCTGCCTCATCGGCATCACCGACGTCACGTTCACCGACTCGGCCGCCACCGCCTTCACGGGCCTGCCCTTCACGCCCATCGACGCCACGTCCATCGTCACCGCGGTGCCCGCCGCGGCGGCCGCGGGCGCCGGGGCCTTCACGATCACCACCTGTGGCGGCACATCCGGCCCCGGCGCCTTCACCGTCACCTGATCCACCGACCGGGGGCGGGCGAGCCCCGCATGGTCGTCCCCCGGGTCAGCGCCCCGCATGGCACACGGTGATTTCCGATCCCCCGTGCCCTGGCCGACGTCCCGCCGGTCAGGGCACGGCCGTCCGCACGGCTCAAGAAGGAGAGGGCATCATGGCCCCCGTAGTGACCAGCGTCAGCCCCACCCAAGGCAATCCGGCCGGGGGCACCCCTGTCACCATCAATGGTTCCGGCTTCATCGGCGCCACCGTGGTCAGGTTCGGCGCGAATCTCGCCACCAATGTGGTCGTCGTGAGCAACACACAGATCACGGCAAGGACTCCGCCGGGGAGCGGCACGGCCAAGGTCACGGTCACGGGGCCGACGGGGACCAGCACCCAGAACGTGTTCTTCACCTATGCGACGGTCGCGGCTCCGGTGCTCACCGCGCTCAGCCCCACCTCCGGCCCCACCTCCGGCGGAAACACCGTCACCATCACCGGCACCAACCTCACCGGCACCACCCAAGTCCTCTTCGGCACCACCCCCGCCACCATCCTCACCAATACCCCCACCCAGATCACCGTCACCGCACCCGCGGGCACCGGCACCGTCAACGTCACCGCCACCACGCCCGGCGGCACCAGCAACTCACTCCCCTACACCTACTCCACGGTCTCCGCCCCCACCCTCACCAACCTCAGCCCCACCTCCGGCCCCACCTCCGGCGGAAACACCGTCACCATCACCGGCACCAACCTCACCGGCACCACCCAAGTCCTCTTCGGCACCACCCCCGCCACCATCCTCACCAACACCGCCACCCACATCACCGTCACCGCACCCGCGGGACCGGCGTCGGTGGTGAATGTGACCGTCACCACGCCGGGGGGCATCAGCAATCCGCTGTCGTACATCTATGTCGCCGCCCCGGTCGTCACCGGTGTGAGCCCGCAGTTCGGTCCGGACACCGGCGGCAACTCCGTCACCATCACCGGCAGCGGCCTGGCCCTGGCGAGCGCCGTCCACTTCGGCCCCAGCCTCGCCACCGGCTTCACCGTGATCTCCGACAGCCAGCTGACGGCGACCGCTCCTCCCGGAACCGGGACGGTCGTGGTCACCGTGACCACACCGGGCGGCACCAGCACCCTGGGCCCGGGGAACCCGTACTACACGTACCTCGGCGCCCCGGTGATCAATTCGCTGATCCCGGACGAGGGTTCGTCGTTGGGCGGCGACTCCGTCACGATCAACGGCTCCAACCTCACGTACACCGACTCCGTGACCTTCGGCGGAGTCCCGGCCTCCTTCAGCGTCCTCTCGGACAACCTGGCCGTGGCGACGGCTCCGGCGCATGCGGCCGGAACCGTCAATGTTCAGCTCCACACCCCCGCGGGCAACAGCAACACCCTCCCCTTCACCTACGATCCGGTCTGAGCCCACCGCGGTGGCGACGGGCCCGGCGGGCCGTGGCGACGGGCCCGGCGGGCCGTGGCGACGGGCTCAGCCGACCGAGGAATACGCCACGACTCCGCGCAGCAGCCCGTCGACCGCGCGGCGGGCGCTGCGCGCCACCGTGCCCTCGGGGGCCGCGGCGGCGATCTGGCCGAGCACATCGATCAGTTGCTTGGTCCAGCGCACGAAGTCACCCGCGGGCATGTCGATTTCGCGCAGCAGCTCGTCGAGCCCGTGGCCGGAGGCCCAGCGGTAGGCGGCCCAGGCGAAGCCCAGGTCCGGCTCGCGCTGGCCGACGCCCTCCGCCTGGTTGATCTTGTGCTCCTCCTCCAGGGCGTCCAGCCGCCCCCATATGCGCACCATCTCGCCGAGCGCGTCCTTGGCGCGGCCCGTGGGCAGCTTGGGCGGCAGCGCGTCATCGGCCGTCCGCGCCTCGTACACGAGCGCGGAGGCACAGGCCGCGAGCTCGGCCGGGGGCAGCCCCTCCCAGACGCCCTCGCGCAGGCACTCGCTGGCCAGCAGGTCCAGCTCGCCGTACAGCCGCGCCAGCCGTCTGCCCTCGTCCGTGACCTCGTCACCGCGCAGATAGCCGAGCTCGCTCAGCAGGGAGCAGATCCGGTCGAAGGTGCGGGCGATGGTGTTCGTACGGCCCTCGATGCGCCGCTCCAGCTGCCGGGTGTCGCGCAGCAGCCGGTGGTAGCGCTCGCCCCAGCGGGCGTGGTCCTCGCGGTCGCTACAGCCGTGGCAGGGGTGGGCCCGGATGGCCGCGCGCAGCCTGCTGATCTCGGTGTCGTCGGCGGCGGGCGAGCGCTCCTTGCGGTGGCGCCGCATATCGTGGTGGCCCGCCTTGGTGCGCAGCGCGGAGGCCAGATCGCGGCGCGACTGGGGGCTGCGCGGATTGAACGACTTGGGGATCCGCATCCGGTCCAGCGGCTCGACCGGGACCGGGAAGTCGATCGACGCCAGCCGCTTGACCTGCCGCTCGGCGGTGAGCACCAGGGGCCGCGGCCCGTCGTGGTACTCCATGCCCCGGTGGCCGCCCACCCGCCCGGCGGGCAGCCCGGGGTCCAGCACCAGGGCGAGCCCGGCGAACTTGCCGGTGGGCACGTGGATGACATCGCCGGGGCGCAGCTTCTCCAGGGCGACCGCGGCGGCCGCGCGCCGCTGGGCCGCGCCCTGCCGGGCCAGCTCGGTCTCGCGGTCCTTCAGCTCGCGGCGCAGCCGCGCGTACTCGTCGAAGTCGCCGAGGTGACAGGTCATGGAGGCGCGGTAGCCCTCGAGGCCCTCCTCGTTGCGCTGCACCTGACGGGAGATCCCGACGACCGCCTTGTCGGCCTGGAACTGCGCGAAGGAGGTCTCCAGCAGCTCGCGCGAGCGGTGCCGCCCGAACTGGGAGACCAGGTTGACCGCCATGTTGTACGACGGCTTGAAGGAGGAGCGCAGCGGATACGTGCGGGTGCCGGCCAGCCCGGCGAGCGCCGCGGGGTCCATGGTGCGCTGCCACAGCACCACCGCATGGCCCTCGACGTCGATACCGCGCCGCCCGGCGCGGCCGGTCAGCTGGGTGTACTCACCGGGGGTGATGTCGACGTGCTGCTCGCCGTTCCACTTGACGAGCTTCTCCAGCACCACCGAGCGGGCGGGCATGTTGATGCCGAGGGCGAGGGTCTCGGTGGCGAAGACCGCCTTGACCAGGCCGCGGACGAAGAGCTCCTCGACAACTTCCTTGAAGGTGGGGAGCATTCCGGCGTGGTGGGCCGCGATGCCCCGCTCCAGGCCCTCGAGCCATTCGAAGTACCCCAGCACATGGAGGTCTTCGTCGGGGATCCCGGCGGTGCGCTCCTCGACGATGGCCCGCACCCGGGAGCGCGCCGATTCGTCGTTGAGCCGCAGCCCCGCGTGGAGGCACTGCTGGACCGCGGCCTCGCAGCCGGCCCGGCTGAAGATGAAGGTGATGGCCGGAAGCAGCCCCTCGGCATCGAGCCGGTCGATCACCTCGGGGCGGCCGGGGGTCCAGATCCGGCTGCGCTGACGGCGCTCGCGCTCCCGGTCGGCCTCGCGCATATTGCGGCCGCGGCGCTTGTCGCGGCCGAAGGAGGGGCGGCTGTTCTCCATCCGGGCCAGCCGGACCAGATCGGGGTTGACCTCGCGGCGCCCGCCCTGGTCGCCGTCCTGGCCGTGCTTCTCCTCGAACAGGTCGTACATCCGGCGCCCGGCCAGCACGTGCTGCCACAGTGGCACCGGACGGTGCTCGGAGACGATGACCTCGGTGTCGCCGCGGACGGTGTCCAGCCAGTCGCCGAACTCCTCGGCGTTGGAGACGGTCGCGGAGAGTGACACCAGCGTCACCGACGCGGGGAGGTGGATGATGACCTCCTCCCACACCGCGCCGCGGAACCGGTCGGAGAGGTAGTGGACCTCGTCCATCACCACATAGCCGAGTCCGAGCAGCGACTGGGAGCCGGCATAGAGCATGTTCCGCAGCACCTCGGTGGTCATCACGACCACCGGGGCCTCGGAATTGACGCTGTTGTCCCCGGTGAGCAGGCCGACCTGGTCGGCGCCGTAGCGCTTCACCAGGTCGGTGTACTTCTGGTTCGACAGCGCCTTGATGGGCGTGGTGTAGAAACACTTGCGGCCCTGGGTCAGCGCCAGGTGGACGGCGAACTCGCCCACGATGGTCTTGCCCGAGCCGGTGGGAGCGGCGACCAGCACACCCTTGCCGCTCTCCAGGGCCTTGCACGCCTCGATCTGGAACGGGTCCAGCTCGAAGTCGTACATCTGGCGGAAGGGGGCCAGCGCGGTGGCCTGCTCGGCGGCCCGGGCGCGGGACGCCGCATAGCGCTCGGCGGGAGATAGCTCGTCGGTCATCGTATCTACGAGCCTACCGGCCACCTCCGACAGCGCACGCGATCTTTATCGGGGCTTTGTTCGGCCCGCCGGACCGGGCCGCTCGGCGAGCCGCCCGCCGGGCCGCCCGATGGGCGGCCACAGGCGGGCGGGTGGGACCGGGTACGGCCGGATATGCCGGACACTGCGGCGGACGGCCGGATGCGGCTATGTGACGTCGTCGTAGCCGTTGCGCCGGGTGGGACCGGAGTCGTCCCCGTCGGTGAGCTCCGGCCTGGCACTGGGCGCGGCCACGGCCTCGGGGGTCAGATCCAGCTGGGACGCCTCGTCGTCGCTCAGGCCGAAGTCCGGGTCGGCTTCCCGGCGGCGCGCCTTGCGCCGGTCGTTGAGCAGAGAGACGCCGACGGCGCCGAAGTAGAGCACGACGACCGGCCCCGCCAGGGCGAACATGCCGATCGGGTCGGTGCTGGGAGTGGCGATGGCGCCGAAGACCGTGATCCCCATGATCATGGCGCGCCACCAGCCGAGCATCCGGCGTCCGCTGAGGATGCCGGTGAAGTTCAGCAGGATCAGCAGCAGCGGAAGCTCGAAGGCGAGCCCGAAGACGACGACCATCCGGGCCAGCAGATCGAGGAAGTCGTCCAGCGGGAGGAGGTTGTTGGCCCCCTCCGGGGTGAAGCCGATGAGGACCTTGGCGCTGGTCGGCAGGATCAGGTACGCGAAGTACGCGCCGCCGACGAAGAGCGGGACGCCGAGCCCGACGAAGAACAGGCCGTACTTCTTCTCGTTGCGGTGCAGCCCGGGCGCGAGGAAGGCCCACAGCTGGTAGAGCCAGACCGGAGTGGCCACCACCAGACCGGTCGTGAAGGAGACCTTCAGCATGATCGTGAACGGCGACAGCAGACCGTTCACGGTGAAGTAGGCGCAGTCGTGACCCTTGCCCCCCGCGCCTCCCTTGCCGGTGAGGTCGGAGAACGAGACTCCGCCACAGCCGACGGCGTCCAGCACCGGCCGCATCAGGAACTTCGCGATGTCCATGTAGTAGAACATCGCGATGATCGTGATCACACAGATCGCCAGGACCGATTTGAGCAGCCGGTTGCGCAGCTCACGCAGGTGCTCGGAGAGGGGCATCCGCCCCTCGGGGTCCTTCTCCTTTTTGCGGGCAGACTTGAGCAACCCACGTCCTCATCTCGTGCGTCCGGTGGCGGCCCTTCGCGCCGCCTTCAAGTGGCCCTGGGTCAGCGCTTGGTGGTGTCGCTCGGCTCCGACACCGGGCGCGAGCTGGTCACGTCTCCGGGCGCGGCCTGGATGGTGCGGTGAGTGGCGTCGTCCTGACCGGGGTGGGGCGGGTCGGCCGGCGCGCTCTGCTGCTGGCCATCCGACTTCATGGCCTTCGCCTCGCTCTTGAGGATCCGGGCCGACTTGCCCAGCGAGCGCGCCATGTCCGGAAGCTTCTTGGCACCGAACAGCAGCAGCACGACGACAAGGATGAGGAGAATCTCGGGAACGCCGATCTTTCCGAACAGCATAAGCGTCTACCTTCTCACCGAGGCGGCTGGGGGGTGGGGCTGCCCGACCGGTCGGACAGGTGTCCGGCAGCCGTGCTGTCAGCGATCGTAGCGCGCGGGGGTAAACCGTAAGCAATCCCCGTGCGGACTCCGGGTTGCGGCCCTCCGCCTCGTTTCCGGGGCCACGAATTGTCAGCGTACCCCGCTTGGCTGTGCGGCAGCAGAGTGCCCATCAGCGGCGGCGGTCACCGCCGACGCGGAGCGGCCCCTCACTGCCGGCGCAGAGCGTCGACGGTCGACCCCAGCGGAGCCGAGGCCCGCTCCAGGTCCTCCGCGGCCCGGGTGATCCGCTCCGAGCTGGCCGACACCTGCCGGGCCAGCCTGCGGACCTCCGTGTAGACCCGCACCGAGAGCACGGCGAGAACGGCGATTCCGCAGAAGGCGAGGGCGAGGGCGAGCATCGGCCAGAGCATGCGGCAGAGCCTAGACGGTGGAGTGGAGCCGCAGTGTACGCACCCCACCGCCGGTGAGCAGCTCCACGATCCGCTCCCCCGCCGGTTTGCGCACCGCGGTTCCGCAGTCGGGGCAGGTGAAGGAGTAGAAGGTGGTGCGGTGGCTGGCCCCGATGGCCAGCCGCAGGGCGCCCGCGGCCAGCTCGAACCGGCCGCGGCACTGCGGGCACGCCGCCTTGAAGATCACCGACGTGGCACTCCCCCGTGCGGTCACTGTGTGCGTCCCTTCACTCACCGTACGCCGCGAGCGCCTGCCGCGCCGCGTCCCGAGCACTGTCCGCCAGCTCCTGCGGCGAGACGATCCTGCCGTCCCTGCCCAGCCGCAGCGCCAGGCGCCGCAGCGAGCCGGGGTCGGGCGCGCGCAGCGTGATCCGGAGGCCGCCGTCGGGCAGCTCATCGGCGCTGTCGTGCGGGTAGTACTCGGCGACCCAGCGCCCGCCGGGGCCGACCTCGACGACCACCTCGGGGTCCTCGGCACCGGTCTGCACCAGCGCGGAGGACAGCTCCGACAGGTCGCGCAGCTCGATCGGCGGCGGATCGGAGGCGTCGTCCAGCAGCTTGATCTCGACGACCCGGTCCAGCCGGAAGGTCCGCCGCGCCTCGGAGAGGCGGCACCACGCCTCCATGTAGGTGCGGCCGACGGCGAAGAGCCGGATCGGGTCGACCTCGCGCTCGGTGACCTCGTCGCGCGCGGGTGAGTAGTAGCGCAGCCACAGCCTGCGGCGCTCGGAGATGGCGCGGTCGACGTCGGCGAAGACCCCGCCCTCCGACTCGAAGATCACCGAGAGCCGGGAGCTGGCGCCCGCCGCCTCGCCCGCCGCGGCCTCCAGCTTGGCGGTGGCCCGCAGCAGCGCGTCCCGGTCGCCCTCGCGCAGCCCGGGGAGGGTGGCGACGGCGCGGGCGGCGACCAGCAGCGCGGTGGCCTCGTCGGCGGCCAGCCGCAGCGGCTCGGCCACGTCATCGGGGTTGTGCCACCAGATCCGCTCGCCGTCGGTGTCGATGTCCATCAGATCGCCGCCGCGGAAGCTGGTGCCGCACAGCGGCAGCACATCCAGGTCGGCGATCAGCTCGTCCTCGCTGATGCCGAAGGCCCGGGCGACGTCGGCGACGCGGGCGCCGGGGCGCTCGCGCAGATACGTCACCAGGGAGAGCATCCGCCGGGTCTGGTCAATGGCGTTTCCGGCCATGATGAAGTAGATCCGTCCCCTCAGCCCTTGGCGACCGCGCGCAGCCGGTCCACGACATCCGCCCGCAGCTCCTCGGGCGCCAGTACGACCACGTCCGGGCCGAACTCCACGAGCCAGGCGTCCAGGCCGTGCCCGTACGGAATCTCCAGCTCGTCCCAGCCGTCGCCGGCCTCCCGGGTGGACAGCGCCTTGGCCCGCAGCGGATAGCCGTGGCCCGAGCGCAGCCGGATCCGGGCGGTGCCGTTGGCCGTCTCGCCCGCCCAGCTCTCCACGGTCTCCCGGACGGTGACGTGGTCGGGCACCTCGGCGGTGAACGCGCCGGACCGCAGCCGGACCCGGCCGGTGATCCGGGAGAGCCGGAAGACCCGCTCGGCGGCGCGGTCACGGTCCCATCCGGCGAGATACCAGTGGCCGCGCCAGCACTCCAGGGTCCAGGGCTCGACCTGCCGCTGCTCGGGGCGCGCGGCGTTCGCCTTGCGGTAGTCGAAGACGACGGGGCGGCGGTCGCGGCAGGCGAGCATCAGCGGTTCGAAGGCGCTCTCATGGACCGGGATACGCGGCTCCAGCGCGCTGTGCCCGGGCGTGTCGTACGGATCCTCGGCGACCGGCATCCCGGCGGCGCGCAGCTTCTGTAGCGCGCCGCTGGCGGCGCCCGCGAGCCGGGCCTGCTGCCAGACCTTGGCGGCGAGGCCGAGGGCGGCGGCCTCCTCGGCGTCGAGGGTGATCGGCGGGAGGCGGTTGCTGTCCCGGCGGGCGAGATAGCCGGTCTCGCCGTCGAGGCCCTCCACCGTCTCGATGATCAGGCCGAGTTCACGCAGATCGTCCTTGTCGCGTTCGAACATGCGGTTGAACGCTTCGTCATTGGCCGTGTCGGTCTGGAGGTACGCCTCTATGGAGCCCCGCAACTCCCGTTTGGTCAGCGGACGCCGCGTTCCCAGCAGGCACAGGGCCAGGTTCATCAACCGCTCGGCCTTGGCAATCGCCATCGACGCCCCTTCTTCGTGACCTTACGCACGTGACCGTACCGCTACCGGCACGCGCGGCAAAAGCCGAGGGCCCCCGCTCACCGGCAGGAGCCCTCGGCGCGACGGACGGCCGTCTCAGACCGAGATCAGGTCGCAGACGAAGATCAGCGTCTCGCCCGGCTTGATCCGGCCACCGCCGGCGCCCCGGTCGCCGTAGCCGAGGTGCGGCGGGACGATGAGCTGACGGCGGCCGCCGACCTTCATCCCCTGGAGGCCCTGGTCCCAGCCGGAGATGACCTGGCCCACGCCGAGCTGGATCCGCAGCGGAGTGCCGCGGTTGTAGCTCGCGTCGAACTCCTCACCCGTGCTGAAGGAGACGCCCACATAGTGCACGGCGATGTTGTCGCCGGCCTTGGCCACGGGCCCGTCGCCCTCCCAGATCTCCTTGATCTCCAGCTCGGCCGGCGGCTCGCCGCCCGGGAAGTCGACCTCGGGCTTCTCGATGCTCACGAAATTGCTCCTTGTGACGTGGTGGGCAACCCGCACAGGCTACAGAACCGCCAGGATGTCCACGGAGAACACCAGCGTGGAGTTGGCGGGGATGCCCTTCTGCGCCGCCTTGCCGTAGCCCAGGTCCGGGGGCACGACGATCAGCACCCGGCTGCCCACCTTCTTCCCCGTCAGCCCCTGCGACCAGCCCTTGACGACCTGCTGGAGCGAGAACTGGGCGAGCTCGCCGCGCTTGTAGGTGGAGTCGAACTCCTTGCCGCCGTCCCACAGCACGCCCCGGTACTGGACGAGCAGCGCGTCGGTCTTCTTGACCTCCTTGCCGTCACCCTCGATGACGTACTCGGAGACCAGCTTCTTCGGCGGGGACTTCTTGGGGACGGTGATGCTGGGCGCCTTGCCGTCGGTGTTGGCGGACACCTTGGGCAGGTCGGCGTTCTTCTGCTCCACCTTGCTGCCCTTGGCCGAGCTCTTGGCGTTGTAGGCGCCGACGAGGTCGATGACGAAGACCAGCGTGTCGGTGCCCTTGATACCGGCCTGCGGCTGGCCCTGCTTGCCGTAGGCGTACGCGGGCGGGACGGCCAGCTCCAGCCGGCTGCCGAGGTTCCGGCCCAGCAGTCCCTGGTCCCAGCCCGGGAGGACCTGGCCCTTGCCGATCGGGAACGCGGCGGTCTTCTTCTTGTCGAAGGTGTTGTCGATGACCTTCCCGGTGTCCCAGATCTGCGCCAGGTAGTTGATCTGGAGCCAGTCGCCCTTGACCGTCTTCTTGCCGTCGCCCTGGCTGATCGTCTTGACCGCGAGACTCTGCGGGGGCTTCCCCGAGCCCTTGGCGACCTTCGGCTTCTCACCGAACTTCTTACCCGCGGTAATGGCCGGCACCGGGCCGGAGACGATCTTGCCGCTGGGGGCCGGTGAGGGACTCTGGTTCGTCGGCTCCTGGGACGGCTTGGTCTTGTCGGACCCTGACTTTTCGTCACCGCAGCCCGCGAGTGTCAGCAGGCCCGCGGGCACGGCAAGGAGTACGGAGCGTCGACGCACGGAGTCCTCGTTAGGTAGATCTTGAGATGGCCAGTGCGCGCCACTCTACGACGTGACTCGGGCCCCGTCCGGAGAACGCACGGGGCCCGAGGGGAAGGTAAGCCGTACGCCGGTCACATACCGGCGATCAGCTTCTCCACCCGGTCGTCGACCGAGCGGAAGGGGTCCTTGCACAGCACGGTGCGCTGCGCCTGGTCGTTGAGCTTCAGATGCACCCAGTCGACGGTGAAGTCGCGGCGCTGCTCCTGGGCCCGGCGGATGAAGTCGCCGCGCAGCCGGGCGCGGGTGGTCTGCGGTGGCACCGACTTGCCCTCGAAGATTTTCAAGTCGTTGCAGACCCGGGCCGCCTGGCCGCGCCTCTCCAGCAGGTAGTAGAGGCCACGGCGGCGGTGGATGTCGTGGTAGGCGAGGTCTATCTGGGCGATGCGGGGATGCGACATGGTGATGTTGTTCTTCGCCCGGTACTGCTCGATGAGCTGGTACTTCATCACCCAGTCGATTTCGGTGCCGATCCGGTCCAGCTCCTCGGTGCGGATCGCGTCGAGGGTGCGGCCCCACAGCTCGAGGACGCGCTCGACCATGCCGGTGCGGATGCCCCGGCGCTCGCAGAAGTCGACGGCCTTCTCGTAGTACTCCTGCTGCACCTCCAGGGCGGACGCCTCGCGCCCGCTGGCGAGCCGCACCTTGCGCTGCCCGGTGATGTCGTGGCTGACCTCGCGGATCGCCCGGATGGGGTTCTCCAGGGTCAGGTCGCGCATCACCGTGCCCGCCTCGATCATGCGGAGCACCAGGTCGGTGGCGCCGACCTTGAGCAGCATGGTGGTCTCGGACATGTTGGAGTCGCCCACGATGACATGCAGCCGGCGGTAGCGCTCGGCGTCGGCGTGGGGTTCGTCGCGGGTGTTGATGATCGGCCGGGAGCGGGTCGTGGCGGAGCTGACGCCCTCCCAGATGTGCTCGGCGCGCTGGCTGACGCAGTAGACCGCGCCGCGGGGGGTCTGGAGGACCTTGCCCGCGCCGCACAGGAGCTGTCGCGTCACCAGGAACGGGATGAGAATGTCGGCGAGCCGGGAGAACTCCCCGTGCCGTGCCACCAGATAGTTCTCGTGGCAGCCGTAGGAGTTGCCCGCGGAGTCGGTGTTGTTCTTGAAGAGATAGACGTCGCCCGCGATTCCCTCCTCGTGCAGGCGACGCTCCGCGTCCACGAGCAGACCTTCGAGAATGCGCTCGCCCGCTTTGTCGTGGGTGACCAGCTCGGTCACGTTGTCACACTCGGGTGTCGCGTATTCCGGGTGCGAGCCCACGTCGAGATAGAGGCGGGCGCCGTTGCGCAGGAAGACATTGCTGCTGCGGCCCCAGGAGACGACACGGCGGAAGAGGTACCGCGCCACTTCGTCAGGAGACAACCGGCGCTGTCCCCTGAATGTGCACGTGACGCCGTACTCGTTCTCCAGCCCGAAAATGCGGCGGTCCATGCCTGAACATTACGCCTGATGGCGTGCTCTGAAACCGGGTTCGGCGGCATGGTTGCGATCATTTTCCGCGCGAGGTTCATCCGGTGTCCGGTACGCGGCCGGCCGAACGACGGGCCGCGGCCCGTCCAGGAGGAACCGCTGGGCGGCCAGCAGCACCGCCAGCGCGGCCGCGCCACCGGCCGCGGGCACCGCGAATCCGGGGGCCACCCCGCCGAACTGGACGGCGGGCCCGGCCACGGCGGTGCCGACCGCGTTGCCCACCACGAAGGTGGTCACCAGCCAGGAGAACGCCTCGGTGACCGTGCCGGACGGCGCGTGGCGGTCCACGACGACGAAGGCGCAGGCCAGTGCCGGGGCGAGGAACACACCCGCCAGCCCGGCGAGGACGGTCATCGCGGCGACGCCCGGCACCAGCATCAGCGGCAGATAGCCCAGCGCCAGTGCGGCCACGAGCAGCCGCAGCCGCCGCTCGGGCGCGCCGGGCCAGGTGCGGCCGCCGTAGACGACGCCGCCGACCAGCGCGCCCACGCCGAGGGCGGAGAGCAGCGCGCTGGAGACCACGCCGCCGCCGTGCTCGTCGGCGTACGCCACCGCGGCCACCGCGATCGCGCCGAGGGCGAGCCCGATGAAGAAGAACGAGCCGAGCAGCACCAGCAGCCCGGGCGAGCGCAGCGCGCCCAGCCAGTGCGCCTCGCGCGGCGCGGAGCGCCACTGCCGCGAGGGCCGCGAGACCACGACGGAGAGCGCGCCCGCGACCCCGACGGCGTTGATGACCAGCAGCGCGGCCGCCTCTGACCACACGGCCACGGACAGGGTGACCAGCAGCGGGCCGACCGCGAACATCACCTCCTGGGCCACGGCGTCCAGCGCGTACGCCGCGTGCACCTGGTCCTCGCGCCGCAGCACGGTGGGCCACAGCGCCCGCAGCCCGCCCTCCAGCGGCGGGGTGAACAGCCCGGCGATCAGCATCGCCGCGTACGCCGCGGGCAGCGGCTCGAGTCCGACGACGGCGAACAGGACCATCCCGAGCGCCGAGACCACGGCGGCGGGGAGCATCACCCGGGGCTGGCCGAGGCGGTCCACGGCCCGGCCCAGCAGCGGCTGGCCCACCGCGTTGGCCGCGCCGTAGACGGCCGACAGCGCCCCGGCGAGGGCGTAGCTGCCGCCCTCGGCGCGGGCGAAGAGCAGCACGGCGAGGGCGGCGGTGGCGTTCGGAAGCCGTCCCAGCAGCGTGCCGGTGAGCAGCCGTGCCGCGTGTGGGGTGCGCAGCAGTTCCCCGTAGCCAGCCGCCATTGCCTGCCCCTTCCTGCGGGTTCCGGTGGATTCCAGTGGATTCCGGTGCGTTGTCGCGAGCGCGTCGCGGGTCGTGGATGACGTTGTACGTATAACGTCCAGCGTCATACGTACCATGGCCGCCACCGCGGGTCCACTCGCGGACCGGAAATGAAGCCTGCGGTCGGCCGTACGGCGACCGAGGGGAGCGGAGGCGATGGTGGCGAGCGCGGACCGCGCCCATGCGGCGGACGGGGCCGCCGGGAGAGGTTCCCGGGGAACCGGCCGGACGGGTGAGTCCGCGCGGCGCGGGGGCCCGGGCGGAGGCGGGACGGCTCCGGGCAGCGGCGGAACGGCCCCGGGCGGCGGCGGAACGGCCCCGGGCGGCGGGGCGGGCGCGGGACGCCCGGCGACCGGACGGGCGACGAGCCGGGATGTGGCGCGCGCGGCGGGCGTGTCCCAGGCGACCGTCTCCCTGGTGCTCGGGGAGAAGTGGCCCGGACGGGTCTCCGAGCGCACCGCGGAGACCGTGCGCGCCGCCGCGCGGGATCTCGGCTACCGCCCCAATCTCGCGGCCCGCAGCCTCCGTCTGGGCCGCACCAGGACCGTGCTGCTGGTGGTGCCCGCCCTCACGACCGAGTTCTTCGCCCGCGTCTACACCGGCGCCGCGCGGGTCGCCGCCGACCACGGCTTCGGTGTGGTGCTCTATCCGTCCCCCGAGGGCGTGGGCCCGGCCCGGGATCCGTTCGACTCGGCGCGCGCCTCGCTGGACGGGGTGATCGCCTCCTCCATGGCGGCCGACGCGCTGGTCGCGGTGCGCGGCGGCGGACTGCCGCTGGTGATGCTCGACAGCGACCCGGACGACGCGGCCGCGGCGGCCACGGTCAACCTCGACATCGCGGACGGGGCGCGGCAGGTGGCCGGACATCTGCTGGGGCTCGGCCACCGCCGGGTGGCCCAGCTCGCGGCGGCGGTGGACTCCTGGACCTTCCGGGTCCGCGCCCGGGCGCTGGCGGAGGCGGTGGACGGGGTGCCGGGCGCCGAGCTGAGCGCCGAACCGGCGGAGCTGAGCGTCGAGGAGGGCCGCCGGGCCGCCGAGCGCGTTCTGGCCCGCCCCGGGCCCCGGCCGACCGCGCTCGTCTGCGACGACGACATCCTGGCCGCGGGCGCCTGCAAGGCGGCCCGGCGGCTGGGCCTGCGGGTCCCGGACGACATCTCGGTGACCGGCTTCGACGATCTGGCCCTGGCCACGGCGGTGGAGCCGGAGCTGACCACGGTCCGGCTCCCGGCGGAGGCGGTGGGCGCGGCAGGTATGCGGGCCCTGATGACACTCCTGGACGGCGAGACACCCCAGGACACCGTGCTCCCCGTCGACCTGATCCCCCGAGGCTCCACGGCCGCTCCCCCACGGTCCTGACCCGGGCCCGGCCCCATGACGCCACCGCCGCCCCGGTGGGCCGGGGCGGCGGTGGCGGAGAGATAAAACGGTGGCGGGCGGGTCAGTCCTCGGACTCCGAGGAGGACTCCTCCGGGGACTCGGCCGACGCCTCCGCGTCGGCCCCGCCCTCTCCGGGCTCCAGGAGCCGGGAGAGCTGGCCGCCCAGGACGCGCTTGAACTTGCGCTTCTGGGGGCGGGTGCGGTCCAGGACCGCGACCTCGAGCTGCTCGGCGGTGAGGCTGCGCTCCCCGCCGTTGTTGTCACGGGAGAGCGAGTCGACGGCCAGCTTGAGGGCCTCGGCAAGGGTCATGCCGTCCCGGTGGCGCTGGTCGAGGTAGCTGCTGATCTGGTCGGCGTTGCCACCGACGGCGACCGAGCCGTGCTCGTCCACGATGGAGCCGTCGTGCGGGAGCCGGTAGATCTGGTCGTCCTCGGGGCCCTCCCCGACCTCGGCGACGATCAGCTCGACCTCGTACGGCTTCTCGGCGGCGCTGGAGAAGATCGTGCCCAGGGTCTGGGCGTAGACATTCGCCAGCCCGCGGGCCGTGACATCCTCGCGGTCATAGGTATAGCCACGCAGATCGGCGTAACGGACACCGCCGATGCGCAGATTCTCGAATTCGTTGTACTTACCGACCGCCGCGAAGGCGATCCGGTCATAGATCTCACTGACCTTGTGCAGCGCACGGGACGGGTTCTCCGCAACGAAGACGATGCCGTCGGCGTACTGAAGCACGACCACGCTGCGGCCGCGCGCGATGCCCTTACGGGCGTATTCCGCGCGGTCGGCCATAGCCTGCTGAGGAGAAACATAGAACGGCGTCGTCACCGGCTGTCCGTCCCTTCTGTCATCGGCGAATGCATTCCGGTTGGACCGTCCTGATCAGAGCAGGGCGGCGCGGGGGCCGTCCGGCTCTTCGAGGCGCCGTTCATGGATGGCGCGGGCGAGTTCGGACACCTCGTCCTCGCCGAACCTCTTGAAACCGTCCTCGGTAAGGGAGGTGATGATCGGATAAATGCGGCGGGCGAGATCCGGCCCTCCGGTGGCCGAATCGTCGTCGGCGGCGTCATAGAGCGCCTGGAGCACGGCCGTGGCGGCCTGCTCCTCGGTCGAATCCTCGCGATAGAGCTTCTTGAGCGCGCCCCGGGCGAACATCGAGCCCGAGCCGGTGGCGGCGAAGCCGCGCTCCTCCGAACGCCCCCCGGTCACGTCGTAGGAGAAGATGCGTCCCTTCCCCCGGTCGACGTCCCACCCCGCGAAGAGCGGGACCACGGCGAGGCCCTGCATCGCCATGCCGAGGTTGCCGCGGATCATGGTCGACAGCCTGTTCGCCTTGCCCTCGAGCGAGAGCACGGTGCCCTCGACCTTCTCGAAGTGCTCCAGCTCCAGCTGGAAGAGCTTGACCATCTCCACCGCGATACCGGCGGTCCCCGCGATCCCGACCGCCGAGAACTCATCGGCGGGGAAGACCTTCTCGATGTCACGCTGCGCGATGACATTGCCCATGGTGGCGCGGCGGTCACCGGCGAGCACCACACCGCCGGCGAAGGTCACCGCCACGATGGTGGTGCCGTGGGGGGCCTCGATGGCGCCCTGCACCGGGGGCAGCGGACGGTTCCCCGGAAGCAGCTCGGGCGAGTGCTCGCCCAGGAAGTCCATGAACGACGAGGAGCCGGGCGTCAGGAAGGCAGCCGGCAGACGCCCTGTGCTACGAGTGTTGGCTTCCACACGTTTCCTTCCACCAGATCTTGAAATGATGCACGGACCATACCCCTGGCCATGGAAGTCATCCGTCCTGCGTCCCCACCGCGGGGACGCAGGACGGAGAAGACGCGCCTTACTGCCCGCCCTTCTGGACGAAAGACCGCACGAAGTCCTCCGCGTTCTCCTCGAGCACGTCGTCGATCTCGTCCAGCACGGAGTCGACGTCGTCCGAGAGCTTCTCCTGCCGCTCCTTGAGGTCGTCCGCGGCCTGTGCGTCCTGCGTCTGCTCCTCGACCTCTTCGGTCGAGCGCGACGCCTTCTGCTGACCGCCGCCGGTGTCCTTGGTCGCCATTACCCTCACCCCGCTCGGTTCGCCCGCTGATTCGATCGGTCTCAAGATCAGACCCTACAAGCAGGGTCCGACATCGGCCTCCCACTCGCTACAACGCACGGAGGCCACCTCGATGATTCCCGGCCCAAGGGCATTTCAGCCTCCGGACAGCACCCGGACCAGGTCCTCGGCCGTGCGGCAGCGGTCCAGCAACTCCTTGACGTGGTTGCGGGTGCCGCGCAGCGGCTCCAGGGTGGGAACCCGTTGCAGAGAGTCACGGCCCGGCAAGTCGAAGATCACCGAGTCCCAGGAGGCCGCGGCCACGTCGTCCGCGTACTGCTCGAGGCAGCGGCCGCGGAAGTAGGCGCGGGTGTCCTCCGGGGGCTTGTTCTGGGCGCGTGCGATGTCCTGGTCGTCCAGCAGCCGCTTCATCTTGCCGCGGGCCACCAGCCGGTTGTACAGGCCCTTGTCCGGGCGTACGTCGGCGTACTGGAGGTCCACCAGATGGAGCCGGGCCGCGTCCCACTCCAGGGCGTCGCGGCGGCGGTAGCCCTCGAGCAGCTCCCGCTTGGCGATCCAGTCCAGCTCGCCGGACAGGCTCATGGGGTCGCGCTCGAGCCGGTTCAGCACGTCCTCCCAGCGGGCCAGGACGTCCCGGGTCTGCTCGTCGGCGTCCGCCCCGTAGCGGTCCTCGACGTATTTCCGGGCCAGCTCGAAGTACTCCATCTGGAGCTGCACCGCGGTGAGCGTACGGCCGCTGCGCAGCGTGACGAGACGGCGCAGCGTCGGGTCGTGCGAGACCTGGTGCAGGGTGCGCACCGGCTGGTCCACCGCGAGGTCCACGGCGATAAAGCCGTCCTCGATCATCGACAGCACCAGGGCGGTGGTGCCCAGCTTGAGGTACGTCGACAGCTCGGAGAGGTTGGCGTCGCCGATGATCACGTGGAGTCGGCGGTACTTCTCGGCGTCGGCGTGCGGTTCGTCGCGGGTGTTGATGATCGGGCGCTTGAGCGTGGTCTCCAGGCCGACCTCGACCTCGAAGTAGTCCGCCCGCTGGCTGATCTGGAAGCCGTGCTCATGGCCGTCCTGGCCGACGCCGACGCGGCCCGCGCCCGTGACGACCTGGCGGGAGACGAAGAAGGGCGTCAGGTGGCGCACGATGTCCGAGAAGGCGGTCTCCCGCTTCATCAGGTAGTTCTCATGCGTGCCGTAGGAGGCGCCCTTGTTGTCGGTGTTGTTCTTGTAGAGGTGGATGGTCTGGCCGCCGGGCAGCTCGGCGGCGCGCAGCGCGGCCTCGGCCATGATGCGCTCGCCGGCCTTGTCCCAGAGCACCGCGTCCCGGGGGTTGGTGACCTCGGGGGCGGAGTACTCGGGGTGGGCGTGGTCCACATAGAGCCGAGCGCCATTGGTGAGGATGACATTGGCCAGGCCGATGTCCTCGTCCGTGAGCTGACTGGCGTCGGCGGACTCGCGCGCGAGGTCGAATCCGCGGGCGTCCCGCAGCGGGTTCTCCTCCTCGAAGTCCCAGCGGGCGCGGCGCGCCCGGTGCATCGCCGCCGCGTAGGCGTTGACGATCTGGGATGAGGTGAGCATGGCATTGGCGTTCGGGTGCCCCGGAACGGAGATCCCGTACTCCGTCTCGATTCCCATTACGCGCCGTACGGTCATGCGGCCCTCCTTGCCCGGCGCCGCCCCCGGCTGGGATCGGCGCTCAAGTACCGCTGCGCTCCCGGTCCATCTGCGGCCCCCGATCCCCCGTGCCGCGATACTGCGGTACCGAAGAGCCTAGAACGGCCAAGCGGTGCTGCGGAGATCATTACAGTCATTGCTCCGGTCGGGCTCGTAGGACTCATACGAAGAATGCGGTCCGAAAAGCGCATCCGGCTGCGGATGCCCCGTCCAGGACATCCGCAGCCGGACCGCGGTGTTACAGGTACTGACCGGTGTTCGCCACCGTGTCGATGGAGCGTCCGGTGTCCGCGCCCTGCTTTCCGGTGACCAGGGTGCGGATGTACACGATCCGCTCGCCCTTCTTACCGGAGATCCGGGCCCAGTCGTCCGGGTTCGTGGTGTTGGGCAGGTCCTCGTTCTCCTTGAACTCGTCCACGCAGGCGGCGAGCAGATGGGAAACGCGAAGGCCCTTCTGGTTGTGGTCCAGGAAGTCCTTGATCGCCATCTTCTTGGCGCGGTCCACAATGTTCTGGATCATGGCGCCGGAGTTGAAGTCCTTGAAGTAGAGGACTTCCTTGTCGCCATTGGCGTAGGTGACCTCCAGGAAGCGGTTCTCCTCGGACTCGGTGTACATCTGCTCGACCACCGACTGGATCATCCCGCCGATCGCGGCCTTGGGCGACCCGCCGTGCTCGGAGAGGTCGTCGCCGTGGAGGGGCAGGGACTCCGTCAGGTACTTCGAGAAGATGTCCTTGGCGGCCTCGGCGTCCGGACGCTCGATCTTGATCTTCACATCGAGGCGGCCGGGGCGCAGGATCGCGGGGTCGATCATGTCCTCGCGGTTGGAGGCACCGATGACGATCACGTTCTCCAGGCCCTCGACACCGTCGATCTCGGAGAGCAGCTGGGGGACGATGGTGTTCTCCACGTCCGAGCTGACCCCGGAGCCACGGGTGCGGAAGAGGGAGTCCATCTCGTCGAAGAAGACGATGACGGGCGTGCCCTCGCTGGCCTTCTCCCGAGCCCGCTGGAAGACCAGCCGGATGTGCCGCTCCGTCTCACCGACATACTTGTTGAGCAGCTCGGGGCCCTTGATGTTGAGGAAGAAGCTCTTCCCCGCGGGCTTGCCGGTCACCTCGGCGACCTTCTTGGCAAGGGAGTTGGCCACGGCCTTGGCGATCAGCGTCTTACCGCAGCCGGGCGGGCCGTACAGCAGCACACCCTTGGGCGGCCGCAGTTCGTGCTCCTTGAAGAGGTCGGGGTAGAGATACGGGAGCTCGACCGCGTCGCGGATCAGCTCGATCTGGTTTCCCAGACCGCCGATCTTGTTGTAGTCGATGTCCGGGACCTCTTCGAGGACGAGCTCCTCGACCTCGCTCTTCGGTACCACCTCGTAGACATAGCCGGACCGGGGCTCGAGCAGCAGGGCGTCACCGGGCCGGATGGTGGTGCTCAGCAGCGGCTCCGCCAGCCGCACCACCCGCTCCTCGTCGGTGTGCCCGATCACCAGGGCGCGCTCGCCGTCCTCAAGGACCTCCTTGAGGGTGACGATGTCCCCGGCGCGCTCGAACTCCATGGCCTCGACCACATTGAGCGCCTCGTTGAGCATGACCTCCTGGCCGCGCTTGAGGTCGTCGAGCTCGACGCTTGGGCTGACATTCACCCGGAGTTTGCGGCCCCCGGTAAAGATGTCCGCCGTACCGTCCTCGTTCGCCTGCAGAAAGGCCCCGAAACCGGCCGGCGGCTGTGCGAGCCGGTCGACCTCCTCCTTGAGGGCCACGATCTGGTCGCGGGCCTCACGGAGTGTGTTCGCGAGCCGCTCGTTCTGTGCGGAGACTCCCGCCAGATTGGTCTGCAGCTCGACGATCCGCTCTTCGAGAATCCTCGTATGACGCGGAGAGTCGGCGAGCTTGCGGCGCAGGACGGCGATTTCCTGCTCGAGATAGGCAACCTGACCGGCAGGGTCATCAGACCCCCGCCCCGGCCGGATGCCGCGGTTGATGTCGTCGTCGTGGGCTGCCACGGTCCTCACCTCCTCCAAGGGGAGCTGGACGCTTCCTGACCCTACCTGGGCCGGTGCGGGTTGAAACCCCTAGATCACAAACCCGGTCGGCGTGTGTCCGATCTTCACCCTTGCGCACTCCCTCACGCCAGGTGAATACCCACCCAACAACATCGGAAAGCGAGCGGTTGTATCGTCGACACGGTCAACACCCGTCAGGGTTGGCGATATTTAGACACTGTTGAATCACGTATCGAAGGAACAGGAGGCGGCACACCGTGCGGAACGAGGAGCTCGGCGGTCTTGAGGTCTGGATCGACCAGGATCTGTGCACCGGGGACGGCATCTGCGCCCAGTACGCTCCCGAGGTCTTCGAACTCGACATCGACGGTCTAGCCTACGTCAAGAGCGCCGACGATGAGCTGTTGCAGGACAAGGGCGCGACCACCCCGGTCCCCCTGGCCCTGCTGACCGAGGTCAGGGATTCCGCCAAGGAGTGCCCCGGCGACTGCATCCATGTACGCCGCGTCACGGACCGGGTCGAGGTCTACGGACCCGACGCGGAGTGACCCACCGCGAGTAACCGCTCACACACTCCCCGGAACCGGCAGCGCCTTCAATACGAACTTTCCGCCCCGCCACTGCCAGTTGACCTTGCGCTGGAGATCCGGACAGCACCGCGGGACCTTGGCCGACGAGTATCCCAGCAACGTGGCCGAAACCTTCTTTCCGCGCACCGCGAAATCGCTGATGCTCATCCCTTCCTTCGGATCCACGAAGGTGGCCACCACACGGGGCGCGGCGCCCGCGTGGCCGGTCGGCTGGGAGAGCACGTAGACGCCGCTGGGCGGGGTACCGAAAGCGGTCGGGCAGCGCACCACGGCGACGGTCTCCGGCCGCCCGTCCCCGTCCAGGTCCGCCGAGCCCCGGTCGATGACGTCGGGCCGGGCCCGTCCGCAGTTCATCGGATAGTCCGCGGCCCGGGGGTCGGGGGCCTTGGCGGCCGGGAGTCCCCCGGTGCCCGGCGCGGAGGCGGTGGTGGACGTGGTGGCCTTGGCGTCCGAGGGCTGGAAGAACGACCCTCCGGCGATGACGGCGGCGACGGCGGCCGCGGTCGCCACCCAGTGCACCGGACGGGGTTGGGTGTGCGCGAGATCCGGGCCCAGAGGCTGCACGCGGGATGACTCCATGTGAGGGGCTGAGGCGGGAGATGACCCGCATGGTGCCACATCTCACAGGGGCGCGGCCACCGCCCTCACACGGGGAATTCGGTGGCCGCGCCGAGCCGTTGTGCGCCGGTTTCCGTCGTACGGGCCTCAGGGGGCCGCCGGACGGGTCCCGGACGGCCGGGCCTCAGGCAGCCGCCGGACGGGTCCCGGACGGCCGTCAGGCGTCGCCGGAGGGGGCGTCCTGGCCGGTGTCCTTGGCGGTGCCGGTGTCCTTGGCGACGCCCGTGCCCTTGGCAGTGCCGGTGTCCCCGGCGGCTCCGGAGTCCTTGGCGGTGCCCCAGCCCACGTAGTCCTCGCCGTAGGCGCCCTTGGCGGGCCTGCGGCGGCGCATCGGGGGCTCCACACCGTCCGCGAGCCGGCGGGCGGTGAGCAGGAAGCCGGTGTGGCCGATCATGCGGTGGTCGGGCCGTACCGCGAGGCCCTCCACGTGCCAGGTGCGCACCATGGTCTCCCAGGCCGACGGCTCGTTGAAGGTGCCGTGCTCGCGGATGGCCTCCACGGTGCGGGCGAGCTGGGTGGTGGTGGCGACGTACGCGCACAGGATGCCGCCGGGGACGAGCGCCTTGGACACCGGCTCCAGGCACTCCCAGGGGGCGAGCATGTCCAGGATCACGCGGTCCACGTCGGTGTCGCTGAGGTTGTCCTGGAGGTCGCCGACGGTGAGCCGCCAGGCGGGGTGCGGGGCGCCGAAGTAGCGCTCGACGTTCTGGGCGGCGATCTCGGCGAAGTCGGCCCGGCGCTCGTAGGAGTGCAGCATGCCCTGGTCGCCGATGGCCCGCAGCAGGAAGGTGGAGAGCGAGCCGGAGCCGACGCCCGCCTCGACGACACGTGCGCCGGGGAAGATGTCGGCCATCGCCAGGATCTGCCCCGCGTCCTTGGGGTAGACCACGGCGGCACCGCGTGGCATGGACAGGACATAGTCGGGGAGCAGGGGGCGCAGCGCGAGATACGCGACGTTTCCCGTGGTACGCACGACGGTTCCCTCGGGGGCGCCGATCAGCTCGTCATGGGGGAAGGATCCCTTGTGGGTGTGGAAGTTCTTCCCGGATTCGAGCGTGAAGGTGTAGTGGCGTCCCTTGGGGTCGGTGAGCTGGACCTGGTCCCCGACCTGGAAGGGCCCGCGACGGCGGGCGGCACCGGTCGGTTCGGACATGTGAACAGCCTACCGGGCACTTCGCCGTGCCCGGACCACGCCCGGGGGCCTCAGGAGGGGCCCGAGGGGGTCCTGGCCATGGCCGCCACGAAGGCGCGCTCGACATCGGCCGTGGAGAGCACCCCGTAGACCTCGCCGGTCTCCTCGACCACCAGGTACTCGGTGGCCGGGGTGGCCCGCAGGGTGTCCAGCAGTTCCTCGCCGGTGAGCTCGGCGGAGACCCGCATACCGTCCTTGAGGTCCTGGGCGAGACCGCTGACCGCGACCCAGGGGCGGCGGTGCTCGGGGACACCCACGATGGCCGCCTCGCGCACCACGGCGGTCGGGGCGCCGTGGCCGTCCACCACGACCAGGGCCCGGGCCCCGGCCTCGTTCGCCCGGCGCAGCGCCTCCGAGAGCGGGGTGTCGGCCGCCACGGGGACGGCGCGCCGGGTGAGCGTACGGGCACGCAGGTCCGGCAGCCGCTCCCGCAGCCGGGCCATCCGCAGGCTGTTGCCCGCGCCGGTCCAGATGATCGCGGCGAGTATGGCGGCCAGCAGCGCGTCGGTGAGCGAGTCGACGCTGCCGAAGCTCTTGGGCTCCTCGCCCAGCCCGCCCGCCTGGGTGAGCAGCGGCAGTCCGACCAGCACCGCCACGGCGAGCGCGCGGCCGCTCCAGGCCGCGGCGACGGTGCCGGTCATGGGCCTGCCGCTGATCTTCCAGACGACGGCGCGCAGCATCCGCCCGCCGTCCAGCGGCAGCCCGGGCAGCAGGTTGAACGCGGCCACGATCAGGTTGGAGATCATCAGCCCGGCGAGCAGCACCCCGGGCACCGTGCCGGGCTCCACGACCATCATGCCCAGGTAGAACACACCCGCCAGGACCAGCGAGAGCAGCGGGCCGACGAAGGCGAGCACGAACTCCCGGCCGGGGGTCTCGGTCTCCTTCTCGATCTCCGAGACCCCGCCGAAGAACTGGAGCTGGATCCGGCGCACCGGCAGCTTGAAGCGGAGCGCGGCCACGGTGTGGGCGAGCTCGTGCACCAGCACCGAGGCGTAGAAGGCCACCGCGAAGAAGAGCGAGACCAGGTAGCGGGCGGCGCCGAGCTCGGGCAGCACCCGGTCGAGCTGGCCGCCGAAGACCCAGGTGATGAGGGCGGCGACCAGGAACCAGCTGGGCGAGACATACACGGGCACGCCGAAGGGCCGGCCCATGAGAAAGCCGCCGCCCACGTCGCGTGGGCGCGGCTGCTTGCCGCCCTCGGGCTCGGTCGCGCGGTCCGATTCCCCGTTGTCGGACTGCCGCTGCCCGCTGTTGTCCACGGTGTCCCCTCGTCGGATGCTCGGTCGCACCCTTCTTTTTGATACGGTCCCCACGATCATGCAGTGCCGGGGGCTCGAACGTCGATGGTATGCGTCCGGCTGTCGGTGGCGGGTCGTAGGGTCTTCGCCATGGGAACCACCACGGGAACCACCACCGGGAAGGCCGAACCCTCCGACGGGCCACCCAAGTCCGGCCCCGCCGCCTCGTTGTCACCCTCACGGGCGGCCGATTTCATGCGGTGCCCGTTGCTGTACCGCTTCCGAGTGATCGACAAACTGCCGGAGAAGCCCAGCGCGGCGGCCACCCGCGGCACCGTGGTCCACGCGGTGCTGGAGCGGCTCTTCGACGCCCCGGCCGCCGACCGCACCGCGCCGCGGGCCCGGTCGATGGTGCCGGGCGAGTGGGAGCGGCTGCTGGCGGCCAAGCCGGAGCTGGCGGAGCTGTTCCAGGAGGAGGACGGCACTCCGGCGCCGGACCGGCTGGCCGAGTGGCTGACGGGGGCCCAGACGCTGGTGGAGCAATGGTTCTCGCTGGAGGATCCGACCCGTCTGGAGCCCGCGGAGCGCGAGCTGTTCGTGGAGACGGAGCTCGAGTCCGGGCTGACGCTCCGTGGAATCATCGACCGGATCGACATCGCTCCCACCGGTGATGTGCGGATCGTGGACTACAAGACGGGCAAGGCCCCCGCGCCGCAGTACGCGGGCGAGGCCCTGTTCCAGATGAAGTTCTACGCGCTGGTGGTGTGGCGGCTGCGCGGGGTGATCCCGCGGCGGCTCCAGCTGGTCTATCTGGGCAGCGGGGATGTGCTGACGTACGACCCGGAGGAGCGGGATCTGCGGGCCGTGGAGCGCAAGGTGCTGGCGCTGTGGGAGGCGATTCGGCTGGCCACGGAGACCGGTGCCTTCGTGCCCCGGCAGACCAGGCTCTGCGGCTGGTGCGACCACCAGGCACACTGTCCGGAATTCGGGGGTACGCCGCCGCCGTATCCGCTGGCGGTGGTGCCTGTGCAGAATTGAGGCAGCCGCGTAGCGGCCCCTGAGGGTGGTGGTGGGTGACGGGCAAGAAAAGAGGTGCCGCGTAGCGGCCCCTGAGGGTGGTGGTGGGTGACGGGCGGGCAGAATGGACGCGGTCTAGGAGAGGGAGTTCCCGTGGCGATCCGCGTCCTACTGGTCGATGATCAACCGCTGCTGCGCACCGGATTCCGGATGATTCTGGAGGCGGAGCAGGATCTGGCGGTCGTCGGTGAGGCCGGGGACGGTCTACAGGCCCTCGACCAGGTGCGGGCGCTCCAGCCCGATGTGGTTCTGATGGACATCCGGATGCCGCGGATGGACGGCGTGGAGGCGACCCGTCAGATCACCGGCCCGGGGCGGGACGGCCCGGCCAAGGTGCTGGTGCTGACCACCTTCGACCTGGACGAGTACGTGGTGGAGGCGCTGCGCGCCGGGGCCAGCGGCTTCCTGCTGAAGGACGCGCCCGCCACCGAGCTGGTGCAGGCCATCCGCGTGGTGGCGGCGGGCGAGGCGATGCTGGCGCCCAGCATCACCCGCAGGCTGCTGGACAAGTATGCCGGGCATCTGCCGTCGGGCGAGGAGCCGGTGCCGGACACCCTGCACACGCTGACCGAGCGCGAGGTCGAGGTGCTGAAGCTGGTGGCCCGGGGGCTGTCCAACGCGGAGATCGCCGCGGATCTGTTCGTCAGCGAGACCACGGTCAAGACGCATGTGGGCCATGTGCTGACCAAGCTGGGGCTGCGCGACCGGGTGCAGGCCGCCGTCTACGCCTATGAGAGCGGGCTGGTCCGCCCCGGCGCGCAGTAGGCACCACCGGAGCGGCTCGGGGTGACGGGGGCGGCCGGCCGGTCGTCCCCGTCAGTCCGTCAGCTGTCGGACGACTTGCCGATCTCCCAGAAGCGGAAGACCGTCGAGGAGTCGAGGGTCCACTGGAGCCCGGTGATGTCGTCCTGGGCCACCGCGTACTGCTTGCCCTGCCACAGCGGGAGCATCGGCACCTCGTCCGCGATGATGTCCTGGATCCGCTGGAAGTCGCCGACCGTGGCCTCGCGGCTTGGCTGCTCGGCGGTGGCGGGGATGAGCTGCGCGGTCAGCCGCGGCGAGGTGTAGTGGTTGGCCAGGACATTGCCGGCGCCGAAGAACGGGGCGACGAAGTTGTCCGGGTCCGGGTAGTCGGGCACCCAGCCCTTCACATAGACGCCGTACTTCCCGTCGGCCACGCCCTTCTCGTACGTGGCGACGTCCGCGCTCTTCACATCGACGTCGAACAGCCCGCTGGCGTTGAGCTGCTCGGCGATCCGGCGCAGCCCCGGGACGGTGCCGGGGCCGTAGCGGATCGGGGTGCCCCACAGGGTCAGCTTGACCTTGCCGGAGATCCCCTCCTCCCGCAGCGCCTGCTTGGCCTTCTCGGGCTGCGGGCGGTCGCCGTACTTGTCGTAGAAGGCGGTGTTGTGGCCGGTGATACCGGCCGGGACCACCGAGTACAGCGGCTCGGCGGTGCGCTTGTAGACGTCCCGCACCAGGGTGGAGCGGTCGATGAGGTACGCCATGGCCTTGCGCACCCCGAGCTTGCCCGCCACCGGGTCCTTCATGTTGAAGACCAGGTGCTGGACCTCGGCACCAGTGCCCTCGACCACGTTCAGGCTCTTGCCGCCGCCGAGGCTCTGCGCCTGGAGGTCGGCGAGGTCGCGCATGGCCAGCCCGCGGTAGGCGAGGTCCACATCGCCCTTCTGCACGGCGGACTTCAGCGGCGCCTGCGCGCCGTGGAAGAACTTCAGGGTCAGCCCGGAGTTCTTCGGCTTGGCGGGCCCCTGGTAGTCGCCGTTGACGGAGAAGTCCGCCTTGTCCTTGGTGAAGGAGTTCAGCTTGTAGACGCCGGAGCCGACCGCCTTGTGGTCCGTGCGCAGCTTGTCGGCCGGGTACTCCTCGTGGTCCACGATGGATCCGGCACCGGAGGCGATCTTCTGCGGGAAGGTCGCGTCGGAGTCCTTCAGATGGAAGACGACGGTCCGCTTGTCCGGGGTGTCGATGCTCCCGATGGAGGTGAGCATCAGCGCCGGGCCGTTGGGGTCATTGATCCGCTTGGTGCGCTCGAAGGAGTACTTGACGTCCTCGGAGGTGAGCGGATGGCCGTCGGTGAACTTCAGGCCGTTCTTCAGCGTGCAGGAGTAGACCCGGCTGGTGCTGTCCTTGAAGGAGCACTTCTCCGCCGCTTCCGGCTGCGGGGTGGTGCTGCCCTTCGGGAAGCTCAGCAGCGACTGGAAGACGTTGTTGAACAGCAGCCAGGAGCCGGGGTCGTAGCCCGACGCCGGGTCGGTGGCGAGCACCTCGTCCGACATCCCCATGACCACGTGCTCGCCGGTGCCCGCCGCGTCCCCGTCCTCACTGCCGCAGCCGGTGAGCAGCGCGGCGGCCAGTCCCGCCCCGAGGGGCGCTGCCAGCCACTGATCACGTTTCCTCAACGGTATTTCCTCACACACTCGACGTCTTCGTGTCCGGCCCCCGTAAGTCGTTCTCAGTCGCCCTTACCGAGCTCCCACAGCTGGAGCATGGTCGAGGAGTCGAAGGCGTACTCGGCGCCCGTCACGTTCCCGCGGGCGGCCACGTACGTGTTGCCCTGCCACAGCGGAAGGTAGGGCACATCGCTGGCGACGGCGTTCTGGATGGACTGGTAGTCCTTGTCGGCGAGGCTGCGCTGGGCCTCCTGCCGGGTCTTGGGGATCAGCTCGTCCTGGATGGTGCGGTTGCGGTAGGGCGAGTTGAGGAAGTTGTCCTTGGTGAGGAACGGCGCGGTGTAGCTGTCGGGATCCGGGAAGTCGGGGAGCCAGCCCATCCCGGAGGCGGAGAACTGGCGCTTGACGAGCGCGGGGCGGAAGTCCCGCCACGGGTAGCCCTTGATCGTCACGGAGAACAGTCCGCTGGCGTTGAGCTGCTTGCGCAGCTCCTTGAACTCCCCGGCCGTCTCCGGGCCGTAGTGGTCGGTGGTGTAGGTCAGCGTCAGCTTCACCGGGGTGTCGATACCGGCCTGGTTCAGCACGCGCCGGGCCTCATCGGGATCCGGGTCGCCGTACTCGTTGTGGAACGAGTTGATGTGCGAGGAGATGCTGGTGGGGATCATCGAGTAGAGGGGCTCGGCGGTCCGCTTGTACACATCGCGCACCAGCGCCTGGCGGTCCACGAGATGGGCGATGGCCTGCCGGACCGCCTTGTTCTTCACCGTTGGGTCCGAGGTGTTGAAGACCAGGTAGCGGATGCCCTGGCCGGAGGACTCGAAGAGGCGGACGCCCTTGATCTCGCCCTTGTTGAGCCTGTCGATCTGCTCGGGCGCGAAGCCGCGGTGGACCACGTCGATATCGCCCTTGACCAGCGCCTTCTCCATGGTCGACGCGGAGTCGTAGAACCGCATCTCCACCTTGCCGGCCTTCGGCTGGACATCGCCCTTGTAGTGGGAGTTCTTGGTGAAGACGACCTTCGTCAGCCGGTTGTCGCGCACCTCGGTCTTGGCGCTGTACGGGCCCGAGCCGGTCATATCGAAGCCGTCGCGCAGCGCGTCGGGCTTGTAGACCTCGCTGTCCAGGATCGCGGCGGCCGGGGTGGTGAGCTTCGACGGGAAGGTCGCGTCCGGCTGCGAGAGGTGGATGACGATCTCGCGGTCGCTGGGTGTTTCGATCTTGTCCACGTTGGACAGCAAGGACTTGGTGCCGTTGGGGTCGTCGATGCGCAGCACCCGCTCGAGGGAGAACTTGACGTCCTTCGAGGTGAGGTCGTGGCCGTTGGAGAACTTCAGCCCGTCGCGCAGCGTGCAGCGGTACTGCTCGCTCTGTCTGTCCTGGAAGCCGCATTTCTCGGCCGCGTCGGGTATCGGCTCGGTTCCGGAGCGGGGCAGCCGCATCAGCGTCTGGAAGGCGTTGTGCAGCACGCTCCAGGACGCGAAGTCGTAGGCCAGGGCGGGGTCCAGCGGCGCGGGCGCCGCCTTCGACGCCTCTATGCGGTCCGTGCTGCCCAGGACGAGCGTCTTGCCGTCCGAGCCCGAGCCGTCGGTACCACCGCACGCGGCGAGCGTGGAGATCAGGAGGCCGGCCACGGCCGGCAGCACCAGCGACTTGCGCGTCATTGTCGGGAGTCTCCCTGCCATCGATCAACTACTCGCGACGAGATTAGTCCGCGGTGCCAGTGATACTCAGACACAACGAAGTTGAGGCGATATCACGCCCCGATAACGAGCGATCATCGACCGATATCCGGACGTGGCCGCGATTCGTACGCCATGCCACCAATCCGGACACAAGGGCTCACCCAAAACGCACCAGACGGGACGCGCGACCGTCAGCCACCGCACGCGTCTACGGCATATGCAGTGATAAACATCACGTTCCGTTGTCGCCAACGGAACGTGAAAACTCCACCCGCGCTATTCAGTTTGTCATTTACAGGAATACGCTCGGTGCGCGATCAGTGCACCGCCGTGACCAGAGTGCGCAGAAAATCGAGATCGACTTCTTCGAGCGAGCCGATGACCGTACGCCCCGCCGCGGGCTCGATCGGCACCACGGACGGCACCGCGACCACCCGGCACCCGGCCGCCTCCGCGGCCCGTACGCCCGTGTCGGTGTCCTCGATGACCACGCACCGCCCCGGCTCGGCGGCCAGCCCGGCCGCGGCGAACAGATAGGGGTCCGGATGCGGCTTGGTCCGCCCGACCTCGTCGCCCGCCACCGTCAGGGCGAAGTGCTCCGGGCCGAGCGAGCGCAGGACGCGGTCCATCACCCGCCGGTGGGAGGCGGAGACCAGGGCGGTGGGGATGGAGTGCGCGGCCAGCTCGGTGAGCAGCCGGCGGGCTCCGGGCAGCATCGGCACACTGCCGTCGATCAGCTCGGTGAAGCGGCTGTTGAGCAGGCCGGTGAGCTCGGCGAGGGCGATCTCGGCGCCGGTGGCCTCGATCAGGAACTGGGCGCTGCGCGACATCGGACCGCCCACCACGACCTGGCGGTACTCCTCGGCGAGGGCGTGCCCGAGCTCGGCGAAGATGGAGACCTCCGCGTCCCACCAGATGCCCTCGGTGTCGACCAGGGTGCCGTCCATGTCGAGCAGAACGGCTTGCAGAGCCGAGCCTTCGGCCGTACGAGTGTCGACGGCGGGGATGCTGCTGGTCATCCAAACACCTCCGGATAAGGGGCACGAAGGCCGGCCCCCTTCCGCTGACGGGAAGGCGACCGGCCTCTACCGGATCGACCAGTCTACGTCGCGCCGCGCCGGCGCGCCCGGTGAGAGCCCAAGGCGGTCACAGAAGGCCGCCGGAGGGCTACCCCGCGTCTACCGCGCGTTGAAGTACTTCGCCTCCGGGTGGTGGATCACGATGGCGTCCGTGGACTGCTCGGGGTGGAGCTGGAACTCCTCCGAGAGCTTCACCCCGATCCGCTCCGGCCCCAGCAGATCGGCGATCTTCGCGCGGTCCTCCAGGTCGGGGCAGGCGCCGTAGCCCAGCGAGAAGCGCGCGCCGCGGTACTTCAGCGCGAACATCTCCTCCATCTCGCTCGGGTCCTCACCGGAGAAGCCCAGCTCGGCGCGGACCCGGGCGTGCCAGTACTCGGCCAGCGCCTCCGCCAGCTGGACGGACAACCCGTGCAGCTCCAGGTAGTCGCGGTAGGAGTCGGCGGCGAACAGCTCGGCGGTGGCCTCGCCGATCTTCGAGCCGACGGTGACCACCTGGAGGCCGACCACGTCGGTCTCGCCGGACTCCTCCGGGCGGAAGAAGTCGGCCAGGCACAGCCTGCGGCCGCGGCGCTGGCGCGGGAAGGTGAAGCGGGTGCGCTCGCTGCCGTCCTCGTTCAGCAGGACCAGGTCGTCGCCCTTGGAGACGCACGGGAAGTAGCCGTAGACGACGGCCGCCTCCAGCAGGTTCTCGGTGTGCAGCTTGTCGAGCCAGCCGCGCAGCCGCGGACGGCCCTCGGACTCCACCAGCTCCCGGTAGCTCGGCCCGTCGCCGGTACGGGCCTCCTTGAGCCCCCACTGGCCCTTGAACAGCGCGCCCTCGTCCAGCCAGGAGGCGTAGTCGGCCTGCTGGATGCCCTTGACCACGCGGGTGCCCCAGAAGGGCGGGGTGGGCACGGGGTTGTCGGTGGCCACGTCGGACCGGGACGGGCCCTCCGGCTCCGGCTCGGTCACGGACACGTCCCGCTTGGGCACCCGGCGCTGCCGGAGCTCGGGGAGCGTGGCGCCGGGCACCCCGCGCTTGACGGCGATCAGGGCGTCCATGAGCCGCAGCCCCTCGAAGGCGTCGCGGGCGTAGCGCACCTCGCCCTCGTAGATCTCGTGCAGATCCTGCTCGACATAGGCCCGGGTGAGCGCGGCGCCGCCGAGGATGACGGGGTAGTCGGCGGCCAGCTTGCGCTGGTTGAGCTCCTCCAGGTTCTCCTTCATGATCACGGTGGATTTGACCAGGAGGCCGGACATGCCGATGACGTCGGCGCGGTGTTCCTGGGCGGCCTCCAGGATCGCGGAGACCGGCTGCTTGATGCCCAGGTTGACCACGTTGTAGCCGTTGTTGGACAGGATGATGTCCACGAGGTTCTTACCGATGTCATGGACGTCGCCGCGGACGGTGGCCAGCACGATGGTGCCCTTGCCCTCGTCGTCCGACTTCTCCATGTGCGGTTCCAGATGGGCGACCGCGGTCTTCATGACCTCGGCGGACTGGAGGACGAACGGCAGCTGCATCTGGCCGGAGCCGAACAGCTCGCCGACCACCTTCATGCCCTCCAGCAGCGTCTCGTTGACGATGTCGAGGGCGGGGCGCTCCTGGAGGGCCTCGTCGAGGTCGGCCTCCAGGCCGTTGCGCTCGCCGTCGATGATGCGGTGCTTGAGGCGCTCCTCCAGGGGCAGCGCGGCCAGCTCCTCGGCCTTGCCCGCCTTGAGGGACTTGGCGGTGGCGCCCTCGAAGAGCCCCATCAGCTTCTGGAGCGGGTCATAGCCCTCGGCGCGGCGGTCGTAGATCAGGTCCAGGGCGGTCTTGACCTGCTCCTCCTCGAACCGCGCGATCGGCAGGATCTTGGAGGCGTGCACGATGGCCGAGTCCAGGCCCGCCTTGACGCACTCGTCGAGGAAGACGGAGTTGAGCACGATGCGGGCGGCCGGGTTGAGACCGAAGGAGATGTTGGACAGACCCAGCGTGGTCTGGACGTCCGGGTGGCGCCGCTTGAGCTCGCGGATCGCCTCGATGGTGGCGATGCCGTCCTTACGGGACTCCTCCTGACCGGTGCAGATGGTGAAGGTCAGGGTGTCGATGAGGATGTCCGACTCGAGGATGCCCCAGTTGCCGGTCAGGTCGGCGATCAGCCGCTCGGCGATCTCCACCTTCTTCTCCGGCGTGCGGGCCTGGCCCTCCTCGTCGATGGTCAGCGCGATGAGGGCGGCGCCGTGCTCCTGGGCCAGCCGGGTGACCTTCGCGAACCGCGACTCGGGGCCGTCCCCGTCCTCGTAGTTGACGGAGTTGATGACCGCGCGTCCGCCGAGCTTCTCCAGCCCGGCCCGGATGACGTCGACCTCGGTGGAGTCCAGGACGATGGGGAGGGTGGAGGCGGTGGCGAACCGCCCGGCCAGCTCCTCCATGTCCGCGACGCCGTCCCGGCCGACGTAGTCCACGCACAGGTCGAGCAGATGGGCGCCCTCGCGGATCTGCTCGCGGGCCATCTCCACGCAGTCGTCCCAGCGGGCCTCCAGCATGGCCTCGCGGAACTTCTTGGAGCCGTTGGCGTTGGTGCGCTCGCCGATCGCCAGGTACGAGGTGTCCTGGCGGAACGGCACGGTCTGGTAGAGCGAGGCGGCGCCGGGCTCGGGGCGCGGGGTGCGCTCGGTGGGGGTCAGCTCGCGGACCCGCTCGACGACCTGGCGCAGATGCTCGGGCGTGGTGCCGCAGCAGCCGCCGACCAGGGAGAGCCCGTACTCGCGGACGAAGGTCTCCTGGGCGTCGGCCAGCTCGCCGGGGGTGAGGGGGTAGTGGGCACCGTCCTTGCCCAGCACCGGGAGGCCGGCGTTGGGCATGCAGGACAGCGGGATCCGGGAGTGGCGGGCGAGATGGCGCAGGTGCTCGCTCATCTCGGCGGGGCCGGTGGCGCAGTTGAGGCCGATCATGTCGATGCCGAGCGGCTCGAGGGCGGTGAGCGCCGCGCCGATCTCGGAGCCGAGCAGCATGGTGCCGGTGGTCTCGACGGTGACCGAGCAGATCACCGGGAGGTTGGCGCCGGTGGCGTCGAGGGCGCGGCGGGCGCCGATGATCGAGGCCTTGGTCTGGAGCAGGTCCTGGGTGGTCTCCACCAGGAGGGCGTCCGCCCCACCGGCGATCATGCCTTCGGCATTGGCCTGGTAGGCGTCGCGGAGGACGGTGTAGGGGGCGTGGCCGAGGGTGGGCAGCTTGGTGCCGGGGCCCATGGAGCCCAGCACCCAGCGCTGGCGCCCGTCGGCGCCGAACTCGTCGGCGACCTCACGGGCGATCCGGGCGCCGGCCTCGGAGAGCTCGTGGACGCGGTGGGCGATGTCGTACTCACCGAGCGCCGCGTGGTTGGCGCCGAAGGTGTTGGTCTCGACGCAGTCCACGCCGGCGGCGTAGTACTCCTCGTGGACCGAGCGGACGATGTCCGGGCGGGTGATGTTGAGGATCTCGTTGCAGCCCTCGAGCTGCTGGAAGTCGTCGAGACTGGGCTCCTGCGCCTGAAGCATCGTCCCCATCGCGCCGTCGGCGACCACTACTCGGGTGGCCAGCGCTTCGCGGAGCGCGTCGGCTCGGGCGGCGGATGTGGGCGATGGCGTATGAGAGGCCATGGATGTGCTCCCTGGAGTGCGACGGCTGTCGGCTTTGCGCCCTCCCCTGGGGACGGCGCACCACGCCAGGGTAGCCGCCAGTGGTCATTTCGCGAGGGTCGGTCCATCACCCGGGATGAGCGGGGCCGATCGGCCCCCGGTGAATCCATTGATCGCCGACACACGGCCGCCTGGTACCACGCAGTCGGCATGGACCGATAGTGTTCAGCATTGTCGAACCGCAGTCAGGAGGTTGGCGATGGCCCGGAACATCCAGTCGTTGGAGCGCGCCGCCGCGATGCTACGCCTGCTCGCCGGTGGTGAGCGACGTCTGGGACTGTCCGACATCGCCTCCACCCTGGGGCTGGCCAAGGGCACCGCGCACGGCATATTGCGCACCCTCCAGCAGGAGGGCTTCGTGGAGCAGGACGAGGCGTCCGGCCGCTATCAGCTCGGCGCGGAGCTGCTGCGCCTGGGCAACAGCTATCTGGACGTGCACGAGCTGCGCGCCCGCGCCCTGGTGTGGGCCGACGACCTGGCCCGGTCCAGCGGCGAGAGCGTGTACCTGGGCGTGCTGCACCAGCAGGGCGTGCTGATCGTCCACCATGTCTTCCGGCCGGACGACAGCCGCCAGGTGCTGGAAGTCGGCGCGATGCACCCGCTGCACTCCACGGCCCTGGGCAAGGTGCTCTCCGCCTACGACCCGGTCGCGCACAGCGAGGTGACCGAGGTCGACCGCAAGGCGTTCACGCCCCGCACGGTGACCGGGGAGCGCGAGTTCGAGGACGTGCTGGACCTGACCCGGGCGCGCGGCTGGGGCTGCGACGTGGAGGAGACCTGGGAGGGCGTGGCGTCCGTCGCGGCCCCCATCCACGACCGGCGCCGGCTGCCCGTGGGCGCGGTGGGGATAACGGGCGCGGTCGAGCGGGTGTGCGCGGACGGGGAGCTGCGCTCGGAGCTCGTGGCCGCCGTACGGGACTGTGCGCGCGCCGTCTCCCGGGACCTGGGTGCCCTGCGTTTCTGAATCGTGCCAACGCGTGTGGATCTGCCCCCATATCCCCGCATGACCTGCTTCATCACGGTTTCACATACGCGCAATTTTTCCTTCACACGACCCTTGACGGGGTCTTCGGCGTGAAGAAAACTGCCGTTCATCGGTCGGCATTGTCGAACACCTGACGACAATATTCGCTATGGTGGACTCGCCGCGGGCCGACCAACGCCCTCCCACGAGGGCGCGGACCACCGGAAGCCCCGGGGGTTCGCCTTCCCCTGGACGAAGGACAAAGGAGTCGCGGGTGTCCAGCTCCGACATCTTCATCGGCGAGACCATCGGTACCGCCGTTCTCATTCTGCTCGGCTGCGGTGTCGTCGCCGGCGTTGTGCTGAAGCAATCCAAGGCGTTCGAGGCCGGGTGGGTCGCCATCACCCTCGGGTGGGGCTTCGCCGTGCTCACCGGCGCCTATATCTCCGCACCGCTCTCGGGCGCGCATCTCAACCCGGCGGTGACGGTCGGCCTCGCCATCGAGGGCGGCGTCGAGTGGAGCAAGGTGCCCATCTACTTCCTCGGGCAGATGCTCGGCGCGGTGATCGGCGCCTCGCTGGTGTGGCTCGCCTACCTCGGCCACTTCCACGCCCATCTCACCGACCGCGAGATCGTCGGCGGCCCGGGCGCCCAGGACACGGTGGCGGCGGACAAGCAGCAGGCCAGCGGCGCCGGCCCGGTGCTGGGCGTCTTCTCCACCGGCCCGGAGATCCGGAACGTCGGTCAGAACCTCGCCACCGAGATCATCGCCACGGCCGTGCTGGTGCTCGCCATCCTCACCCAGGGGCTCAACGGCGACGGCAAGGGCCTCGGCGTCATCGGCGTCATGATCACCGCGTTCGTGGTGGTCGGCATCGGCCTCTCGCTCGGCGGCCCGACCGGTTACGCCATCAACCCGGCGCGTGACCTCGGCCCCCGGATCGCCCACGCCCTCCTGCCGCTGCCCAACAAGGGCGGCTCGGACTGGGGCTATGCCTGGATCCCCGTCGTCGGCCCGCTCATCGGCGGCGCCATCGCGGGCGGGATCTACGAGATCGCCTTCGCCTAGTCCACCCCACCACCCGCAGGAGAGCAGCAGATCATGACCGACACCCACACCACCAGCGCCTCGTCCCACGGCCAGGGACCGTTCATCGCGGCCATCGACCAGGGCACCACCTCCAGCCGCTGCATCGTCTTCGACCGGGACGGCCGCATCGTCTCGGTCGACCAGAAGGAGCACGAGCAGATCTTCCCCAAGCCCGGCTGGGTGGAGCACAACGCCACCGAGATCTGGGAGAACGTCAAGGAGGTGGTCGCCGGCGCCATCACCAAGGCCGAGATCACCGCCGTCGACGTCAAGGCGATCGGCATCACCAACCAGCGCGAGACCACCCTGCTGTGGGACCGCAAGACCGGTGAGCCGGTGCACAACGCCATCGTCTGGCAGGACACCCGCACCGACGCCCTCTGTCGCGAGCTCGGCCGCAACGTCGGCCAGGACCGCTTCCGCCGCGAGACCGGCCTCCCGCTGGCCTCCTACTTCGCCGGTCCCAAGATCCGCTGGCTGCTCGACAACGTCGAGGGGCTCCGCGAGCGGGCCGAGACGGGCGACATCCTCTTCGGCACCATGGACTCCTGGGTCATCTGGAACCTGACCGGCGGGGTCAACGGCGGCGTGCACGTCACCGACGTCACCAACGCCTCCCGCACCCTCCTGATGAACCTGCACACCCTGGACTGGGACGAGAAGATCCTGGCCTCGATGGACATCCCGGCCGCCGTGCTGCCGCGGATACGCTCCTCCGCCGAGATCTACGGGCACACGGCCGAGGGCGTCCTGGCGGGCGTGCCGGTCGCCTCCGCGCTCGGCGACCAGCAGGCGGCCCTGTTCGGCCAGACCTGCTACTCCGAGGGCGAGGCCAAGTCCACCTACGGCACCGGCACCTTCCTGCTGATGAACACCGGCGAGAAGCCGGTCAACTCCTACAACGGGCTGCTGACCACCGTCGGCTACCGGATCGGCGACGAGAAGCCGGTCTACGCCCTGGAGGGCTCGATCGCGGTCACCGGTTCGCTGGTGCAGTGGATGCGGGACCAGATGGGCCTGATCAACAGCGCCGCCGAGATCGAGACGCTCGCGAGCTCGGTCGAGGACAACGGCGGCGCGTACTTCGTACCCGCCTTCTCGGGCCTGTTCGCCCCGTACTGGCGGTCCGACGCGCGCGGTGTGATCGCGGGCCTGACCCGCTACGTCACCAAGGCGCACATCGCCCGCGCCGTGCTCGAGGCCACCGCCTGGCAGACCCGCGAGATCGTCGACGCGATGACCAAGGACTCCGAGGTCGAGCTCACCTCGCTCAAGGTCGACGGCGGTATGACCTCCAACAACCTCCTGATGCAGACCCTCTCGGACGCCCTGGACGCACCCGTGGTGCGCCCGATGGTCGCCGAGACCACCTGCCTCGGCGCCGCCTACGCCGCCGGTCTCGCCGTCGGCTTCTGGCCGGACACCGACGCCCTGCGCGCGAACTGGCGCCGGGCGGCCGAATGGACCCCCCGAATGGACGCGGACGTCCGCGACCGCGAGTACAAGAGCTGGCTCAAGGCCGTGCAGCGGACCATGGGCTGGATCGAAGACGAGGAGTAATCAATGACCACCCTGCAGAGCGTTCCGTCCTCCCTCGGAACGCACCCGGCTGCCGGTTCGAACCCGAGCCGAGCCGAAACCCGGGAACAGCTCTCCAAGGCGACGTACGACCTCCTGGTGATCGGCGGCGGCATCCTGGGCATCACCACTGCCTGGCACGCCGCGCAGTCCGGGCTGCGGGTGGCGATGGTGGACGCCGGTGACTTCGCCGGCGCCACGTCCTCGGCCTCCTCCAAGCTGCTCCACGGCGGCCTGCGCTACCTCCAGACGGGCGCGGTCAAGCTGGTCGCCGAGAACCACTTCGAGCGGCGCGCGGTCTCCCGTACCGTCGCCCCGCACCTGTCCAACCCCCTCACCTTCTACCTGCCGGTCTACAAGGGCGGTCCGCACGGCGCGGCCAAGCTGGGCGCGGGCGTCTTCGCCTACTCGGCGCTCTCCGCGTTCCGTGACGGCGTGGGCCATGTGATCGGCGCCGAGCGGGCCGCGCGCGACGTCCCGGAGCTGCGCACCGAGGGCCTCAAGGCGGTCGCGGTCTACGGCGACGGCCAGATGAACGACAGCCGCATGGCCCTGATGACGGTCCGGGCGGCCGCGGAGGCGGGTGCCACCGTCCTCAACCACGCCGAGGTCGTCGGCCTGCGCAAGAACGACGGCCGGGTCGCCGGCGCCGAGCTGCGGGACCGCACCGACGGCACCGAGTTCGGGGTCAATGCCCGTCTGGTGCTCAACGCCACCGGCCCCTGGGTGGACCATCTGCGCCGGATGGAGGACCCGAACGCGGCGCCGTCGATCCGGCTGTCCAAGGGCGCGCACCTGGTCCTCAAGCGCACCTCCCCCTGGCGGGCGGCGCTGGCCACCCCGATCGACAAGTACCGCATCACCTTCGCCCTCCCCTGGGAGGACATGCTGCTGCTGGGCACCACGGACGAGGCGTTCGAGGGCGACCCGGCCGATGTCGCGGTCAACGAGGCGGACATCTCCCAGATCCTGGACGAGGCCGCCTTCTCCATCCGCGACCAGCAGCTCTCCCGCGATCTGATCACCTACTCCTTCGCGGGTCTGCGGGTGCTGCCCGGCGGCCCGGGCGACACCGCCAAGGCCAAGCGGGAGACGGTGGTCACCGAGGGCAAGGGCGGAATGCTCTCCATAGCCGGCGGCAAGTGGACCACCTTCCGCCACATCGGCCGCACCGTGATGCAGAAGCTGGCCGAGCTGCCGGGCCGTCCGCTCGCCGACGACATGGAGCCGGTCAAGCAGCTGCCCCGGCACATGCCGCTGCCGGGCCTGGCCAATCCGCACGCCGTCGAGCACCGGCTGCTGGTGGACGGCGGCACCCCCGGCCCGCGCATGGCCGCCGACACCGCCCGCCACCTCGCGACCCACTACGGCTCGCTCTCCTTCGACATCGCCCGGCTGGCCGGCGGTGACCCGGCGCTCGCGGAGCGGATCCACCCGGACGCCCCGGAGATCTGGGCGCAGGTCGTCTACGCCCGGGACTACGAGTGGGCGCGCACGGCGGACGACGTCCTGCGCCGCCGCACCACCCTGACCATCCGCGGCCTGGACTCCGAGGACATCCGGAGCCGGGTCGAGGATCTGCTGGCCAAGCGACCCTGACCCCCGCGGGGCCGCCTTCCCGGGTCCGGGCGGCCGGGTGAGAGGAAACGTCTCCTCACCCGGCCGCCCGGACCGCTCTCTGTCCCCGGCCGCCCCGCGGCGCGCGGCCGGGGTCTCTGCGTGATCCTGTGAACTCGCGGCGCGTGGCGGGCAGTTGGCGGCCGATCCACCGCGGGTCGGCGAACTTACTCGCGCGTTAAAAATCAGCTGAATCGCTCTTGCCTTCTTCGGCGGTGCGCGCATCAATGACATCGCCCGTGGATGACGGGCGCGAACCCCCCACACCTCAGCCGCACTTCCCCCACTCCGGAAGGCAATCCCATGAGACGGATCAAGCTCGGGATCAGCACGGCAATGGGAACAGCCGCACTGGCCGCCGGCGCGCTGGCGCTGGCACCGACCGCGACCGCGGTCACCCCCACGACGGCCACCCTCACGGCCGACTGCGGGACATTCGGATCGGGCCTGGCCAGCCTGACCGCCACACAGAGCGGCACCGCCGCGACCATCACCCTGTCCTCGGGGGCGATCAAGGCCCCGATCGACGTTCCGGCGGGCTCGGTGAGCTCGACGCTGACGCTGTCGAAGAAGGGCGGCGGAACCAAGACCTTCACCGGGAGCTCCAACCCGGCGATCCCGACCGGCTCCGATGTGACCACCGGCCCGCTCAAGGGCACGGTGGCCGCGGGCGACGTCCTGGAGGCCAAGTCGCTCAAGCTGGTGATCTTCGGTCTGATCACGGTGAACTGCACCGCCACCACGCCCCAGTCCCCGGGGCCGTTCACCTTCTGAGCCATCCGATGAACCGGCTCTGAGCCCGCCTTCGGGCCCTCCTGGTAAAAGGTCACACTGGACCGGCGGCGTCCCCGGCAGACGCCGCCGGTTCAAGCACGTCATAATGGACCCGATACATCGGATGTTTGGCCCGGGGAGGTCCACCATGGCGGTCACCGACGAGGCGATCGAAAAAATCAAGGGCATGATCGTCTCGGGCGCGCTGCGCCCCGGTGACCGGCTCCCCAAGGAGAGTGAGCTGGCCGCCGATCTGGGGCTGTCGCGCAACTCGCTGCGGGAGGCCGTCCGGGCGCTGTCGCTGATCCGGATCCTCGACGTACGTCAGGGCGACGGCACCTATGTGACCAGCCTCGATCCTCAGCTGCTGCTGGAGGCGCTGAGCTTCGTCGTGGACTTCCACCGCGATGACACGGTGCTGGAGTTCCTGGCGGTGCGGCGGATCCTGGAGCCCGCGGCCACGGCGCTGGCCTCCACCCGGATCAGCGACGCCGAGCTGGACCGGCTCCAGGAGCAGCTGGACGCGCTCGGGCAGGAGCCCTCGGTGGAGGAGCTGGTCGCCTGCGATCTGGAGTTCCACCGCGGCATCGTCCAGACCTCCGGCAACTCGGTGCTCTGCTCCCTGCTCGACGGGCTCTCCGGGCCCACCACCCGGGCCCGGGTGTGGCGCGGTCTGACGCAGGAGGACGCGGTCAGCCGCACCCTCCATGAGCACCGGGCGATCCTGGCCGCCCTGCGGGACCGCGACGCGGAGGCGGCGCGGTCCTGGGCGACGGTGCACATCGCGAGCGTGGAGCAGTGGCTGCGCTCCACGCTGTGAGCCCACCGGGGCTCCGCCCCGGCCCCCGCTGGGGGCTCCGCCCCCGGACCCCGTCGGCGGGTCCGGGGCGGGCTCGCCCCGGCCCCGGGTGGAGCCGTGCGTCGCGACGGAGCCGTGCGGCGGGGTGCGGCGGGAATGGGGTGGGGGCTCCCCCTTCCCGCAGCACCGATATGCGGCTCCGCCGGCGTGGCAGGGGCTTCGCCCCTGGACCCCGGGGTCTTGGGGCGGAGCCCCACCTTCCAGCCTCTCCGGCGCTTGAGGAGCGGGGTCTGGGGCGGAGCCCCAGTTTCGGGAAGGGGCGGGGAGGGGGAAGCATCGATATGCGGCTCCGCCGCGTGGCCCGCCGCAGGCGTACGCGTACCGCCGGAAACCCCTAGCTTCCCAGACCGTACGCGCGGGCCGCGTTGCCGCCGAAGACGGCGGCGCGCTCGTCCTCGCCGAGCCGGAGGGTGGCCCGGTCCGCGAGGGCCACCACCTCGTCGTAGGTCGCGGCCAGGACGCACACCGGCCAGTCGGAGCCGAACAGCACCCGGCCGGGTCCGAAGGCGTCCAGCACGTGCCAGGCGTACGGGAGCACCTGCTCGGGCTTCCAGCCGTCCCAGTCGGCCTCGGTGACCAGACCGGACAGCTTGCAGTCGACGTTCGGCAGGGCCGCGAGCGCGGCCAGCTGCCACCCCCAGGGGTCGCGCTCACCGCTCGCCACGGGCGGTTTGGCGGCGTGGTCGAGGACGAAGCGCAGCTGCGGCAGCTCGCGGACGGCGTCGATGGCCGCGGGCAGCTCGCGCGGGGTGACCAGCAGGTCGTAGACCAGCCCCGCGTCGGCCACCGCGGCCAGCCCCCGGCGGGCGTCCTCGCGGTCCAGCCACCGCGGATCCGGCTCGTCCTGCACCTGGTGGCGCAGGCCCACCAGCCGGTCGCCGCCGGGCCCGGCGGCCAGCTCCGCGAGCACCTCGCCCACCCCGGCGTCGGTGAGGTCCGCCCAGCCGACGACGCCCGCGATCCGGTCCGACCCGCCGGCCAGGGCCAGGAGTTCCCGGGTCTCCTCCACGGACGAGCTGGACTGGACGACGACGGTGGCGTCGATCCGATGGGCGTCCAGGTGCGGGGTCAGGTCGTCCGGGGTGAAGGTGCGGCGGATGGGCTCGGCCCACGCGCCGTCCATCCACGGCTGCTCACGGCGGGTCAGGTCCCACAGGTGGTGATGGGCGTCGATACGGCGCGGCAAGGGCACTCGGGCACTCCTCAGTGGTTCAGACCGGCAGCGGGATGTCGTCGCCGAGCAGACCGCGCCGGACCAGGGCCTGCCACAGCTCGTCGGGGATGTCGTGGGCGAACATCCCGGCATTGTCCCGGACTTCGGCCGGGGAGGCGCAGCCGACGACCGCCGCGGCCACCGCCGGGTGGCCGAAGGGGAAGCGCAGCGCGGCGGCCCGCAGCGGCACCTGGAACTCGGCGCACACCTCGGCCAGCCGCCGGGCCCGGGCGAGGAGTTCGGGCGGCGCCTGCTGGTAGTCGTAGCGGGCGCCGGGGGCCGGGTCGGCGAGCAGCCCGGAGTTGTAGACCCCGCCGACCACCACGGAGGTGCCGCGCCGCTCGCACACCGGCAGCAGATCGTCGAAGGCGGTGCGGTCCAGCAGCGTCCAGCGCCCGGCGCACAGCACGACGTCCACGTCGAAGTCGGCGACGAACCGGGCGAGGAGGTCGCTGTGGTTCATGCCGAAGCCGATGGCCCGGACGAGCTTCTCCCGCTTCAGCTCGGCCAGCGCCGCGAAAGCCGTCTCGTAGACCTCACGGACGTGGTCCTCCGGATCGTGGAGGTAGACGATGTCCACGGCGTCGACCCCGAGCCGCTCCAGGGAGGACTCGAGGCTCGCGCGGATGCCGTCCCGGGTGAAGTCCCACATCCGGACCCGGTCGGGGGTGTCGGCGAACCCGTCCGCCTGGACGGGCTCCCCGGGGGCGCGCGGCCGCAGCCGCCGCCCCACCTTGGTGGAGAGCGTGTACCCGGCGCGGTCGCGCCCGGCCAGCACCCGCCCCAGCCGCTCCTCGGACAGCCCGACGCCGTAGTGCGGCGCGGTGTCCATATAGGTGAGACCGGTGTCGAACGCCGCCCTTACGGTGTCCAGCGCGCGCTCCTCCGGCACCGCCTCGTAGAGATTGGCCAGCGGCGCGCAGCCCAGCCCCAGGGGTGGTACGCACACCCCTGAGCGCCCCAGTTCGCGCGGGCCGCTCGGGACCCGTCCGCCGTCGACCGCCATGGCTTCCTCCCGGCTCTCAGTCCTGCTTCTCGCCGCTGGCGTAGCGGGAGATGATCAGCGCGACGATGATGATCGAGCCGTTGATGAACTGGTTCCACAGGGGCGGTACCCCGCCGAGGGTCATCACATTGACGACCAGTTGCAGCGTCAGCACACCGGTGAGCGCGCCGAAGAGGGTGCCGCGGCCGCCCTTGAGGCTGATCCCGCCGATGACCGCCGCGGCGAACACCTGGAAGATCCAGCCGTTGCCCTGGGTCGCGGCGACCGAGCCGTAGTGGCCCGTGTAGAGGATGCCCGCGAAGGCGGCCAGCAGTCCGCCGACGCTCAGCACGATCCAGGTGATCCGGTCCACCCGGATGCCCGCGGCGCGCGCGGCCTCGGGGTTGCCGCCGATCGCGTACAGCGAGCGCCCGTGCCGCAGATAGCCCAGGGCCAGGCCGCCGAGGGCGTACAGCCCCAGGCAGATCCACACGGCGGCGGGCACGCCCAGCCACTCGGCCTTGCCGAGGTAGCGGAAGGACTCGGGGACGTTGACGATCGACTGGCCCTCGGCGATGCCGACCTGGAGCCCGCGCAGCATGGTGAGCATGCCCAGGGTCGCGATGAAGCCGTTGACGCGCAGCTTGAGCATCAGGAAGCCGTTGGCCGCGCCGATCAGCGCCCCGACCGCCAGGCACAGCGGTATCGCGGTCCACACCGGCAGCAGCCCCAGGCCCGCGAACCGCGCCCCGTGCTCGGGCAGCACGAGCCACAGGGCGATCACCGGCGCCACGGCGATGGTCGACTCCAGGGAGAGGTCCATCCGCCCGCTGATCAGGATCAGCGCCTCGCCCAGCACCAGCAGCCCCAGCTCGGTGGACTGCTGGACGACCCCGATCAGGTTGTCCTCGGTGAGGAAGGCGGGCGAGACGATGAAGCCGATCACCCCGAGGACGAAGATCACGGGGACCAGCGACAGATCGCGCCAGCGCGCGATGTCGATCCGCGGCCGGCCCCCCGCCGGGTCGTCAGCCACCGCCTCGGCGGTCCGCTGCCGTGCGGTATCGGTCATGTCTGCCTTCCTTCTGTGCGGTCTTCGGTGTCCCCCGCCGTGCCGTTGGTGCCCGGCTCCGTGATGCCCTCCATGGCGGCCACGAGCTGCCGGTCGCTCCAGCCGCTGCCGAACTCGGCGACCACCCGGCCGTGGAAGAACGCCAGGATCCGGTCGCAGACCCGCAGATCGTCCAGTTCGTCGGAGACGATGACCGCGCCGCTCCCGGACGCGGCCACGTCCCGTACGACACCGAGCAGCGCGTCCTTGGACTTCACGTCCACCCCGGCGGTCGGGCGGATCGCGACCAGGACGCTGGGCTCACGGGCCAGCGCACGCGCGATGACGACCTTCTGCTGATTTCCGCCGGACAAACCCGAAACCGGCTGCGAGGGGCCGGAGGTCTTGATGTCCAGGGAGGTGATCATCCGCTGGGCGAAGGCGCGGGTCCGGGAGGGCAGCACGGTGCCGTAGGGACCGAGCTGGTCGGTGACGGTCAGGGTGGCGTTCTCGGCGACGCTGCGGCCCAGGACCAGGCCCTGGTCGTGCCGGTCCTCCGGGACGTAGCCGATGCCCGCGTCGATGGCGTGCGGCACGCTGCCGGGGCGCACCGGCCGGCCGCGCACCGACAGCCGCCCGCCGGCCGGTTTGCGCAAGCCCACCAGGGTCTCGCCGACCGCCGTGTTGCCGCTGGCCGTGGCCCCGGCCAGGCCGAGCACCTCACCGGGGCGCACCACCAGGTCCAGCGGGTCGAACTCGCCCTCCAGGGCGAGTCCTTCGGTGCGCAGCACCGGCTCCCCGTCCGGGCCGGCCTCCTTACGGGCGACGGGAGCGCGGGCCACGGCCCGGGAGTCGCCCTCGGGCGCCCCGCCGTCGTCCCCGGTCATCGCCGCCACCAGCTCCTCCTTGGGGAGGCCGGCGACCGGGGCGGTCAGCACATGGCGGGCGTCGCGGAAGACGGTGACGGTGTCGCAGAGTTCGTAGACTTCTTGCAGATGGTGCGAGATGAACAGGAAGGCGACCCCCTGCCGGCGCAGCTCCAGCAGCTTGGCGAAGAGCCGGTCGATCCCGCCCGCGTCGAGCTGGGCGGTGGGCTCGTCGAGGATGATCAGCCGGGCGCCGAAGGAGAGCGCCCGGGCGATCTCCACGAACTGCCGCTGCTCGACGCTGAGATCCTTCGCCCGCGCCTGCGGATCCACCTCCACGCCGTACTCGGACAGCAGCGCGCGGGCGTCCTCGCGCAGGGCGCGCCAGCGGATGCGCCCGGCGCCCGGGAAGCGGTTGAGATAGAGGTTCTCGGCGACCGTCAGATCCGGGACCACCATCGACTTCTGGTAGACGCAGGCCACCTTGCGCTGCCAGGCGGCGGTGTCGCCGTAGCCGGGGGCGGACTCGCCCGCGAAGGTCACCTCGCCCTCGTCCGGGCGCTCCATCCCGGTCAGGACGGACACCAGCGTGGACTTGCCGGCCCCGTTGCGCCCGACGAGCGCGTGGGCCTCCCCGGGCCGCACCGCCAGCCGGGCGTGGTCCAGGGCGACGGTGGGCCCGAACCGTTTGACGATGCCCTGAGCCCGTACGACGGCGGGCTGTTCGGCCTCGGCCATGGTCACTTCTTCTCGAGCTGGTTGGCCCACAGCTTCTTGTCGTCGACGTTCTCCTTGGTGACCAGCGGCGCCGGGAGCTGGTCCTCCAGCCCGTTCTCGATCTTGACGATCTTGGAGTCGTGGTCGGTCGGGCCGGGTTTGAACGTCTTGCCGTCCAGAGCGGCCTTCGCGTAGTTGAGGGCCCACTGGGCGTAGAGGTCGGCGGGCTGGGAGAGCGTGGCGTCGATCTTCCCGGAGCGGATCGCGTCCAGCTCCTCGGGTATCCCGTCGTTGGAGATGATCGTGATGTGCTTGGCCGAACCGGCGGGCTTCAGCAGCCGCTTCTGCTCCAGCAGCGCGAGCGTGGGCTGGAGGAAGGCGCCGCCCGCCTGCATGTAGATGCCGTTCACGTCCTTGTGCTGGGCCAGCAGGCTCTGGAGCTTGGCGGAGGCCACATCGCCCTTCCAGTCGGTGGGCAGCTCATGCACCTTGATGCCGGGGTACTTCTTCTTCATGCAGGAGGCGAACGCCTGCGAGCGGTCCCGGCCGTTGATGGAGCTGAGGTCGCCCTGGAGCTCGGCGATCCGGCCCTTGCCGCCCAGCTTCTCGCCGAGGTACTCGCACGCCTTGGTGCCGTACGCCCGGTTGTCGGCGCGCACCACCATGTAGATCTTGCCGGAGTCGGGCCGGGTGTCCACGCTGATGACGGGGATCTTCTTCTCTTCCAGCTGCTCGAGGGTGGAGGAGATGGCCCCGGTGTCCTGGGGCGCCATGATGACCGCCTTGGCGCCCTGGTCGGTGAACGCCTGGACGTTGGCGACCAGCTTGCCGATGTCGTTCTGCGAGTTGGACAGCGGGAGCGCGGAGACCGTGCCCTTGTCGATGCCCTTCTCCAGGTACTGCTGGTAGGAGTTCCAGAAGTCGGTGTCCGTCCGCGGCATGTCGATGCCGACCTTGCCGCCGCCGGCGCCATTGCTCTCTCGGTTGCAGCCGGTGAGCGCTGCGACGGCCAGCAGCACGGCGCAGGCGGCGGTGCCGGTGGTGCGGAGTCTCGTCATCGAGTCCCGTCCTTGGTCGTTCCTGGGTCGAGTCGTGCGGGTGGTGCCGGCCTCGCGCGGAGGCGGTTGTGCCGTTGTCCCGGGCGGTCGGACTGTCGTCCCGAGTGGTCGGGCGGTGGGTCCGAGCGGTCGGGCGGTTGTCTCAGGAGGAGGCGGGGCGCAGCCGCAGCCCCTGCATCCCTCCGTCGACGGCCAGCGCGGTGCCGGTGACGGCCGCGGCGGCGGGGCTGGCGAGATACGCGACGGCGGCGGCCACCTCGTCGACGGAGACCAGCCGTCCGGTGGGCTGCCGGGCCTCCAGGGCGGCGCGCTCGGCCGCCGGGTCGGGGGCCTGGCCGAGCAGCCGGCCGACCCACGGGGTGTCCACGGTGCCGGGGTTGACGCAGTTGACGCGCACCCCTTCGCGGATGTGGTCCGCCGCCATGGCGAGGGTCAGCGACAGCACCGCGCCCTTGCTGGCGCTGTAGGCGGCGCGCTGCGGCAGCCCCGCGGTGGCGGCGATCGAGCAGGTGTGGGTGATGGAGACGGCGCCGGGCCGGTCGGCCGCGGCGGCGCGCAGGTGGGGCAGCGCGGCCCGGGCGGTGCGGACCAGGCCCAGCACATTGATGTCCAGCAGCCGGTGCCACTCCTCGTCGGAGTTGTCCTCGACGCTCCCGATCGCGCCGATGCCCGCGTTGCCGACGACGGTGTGCAGGGCGCCGAACTCGGCCACCGCCGCGTCCACCGCGGTTCTGACCCCCTCGTCGGAGGTGACATCGGCCTTGAGCGGCAGCGTGCCGTCCGGGGCCGCCGACGGATCGCGGTCGAGCACGGCGACCCGCGCTCCCCGGTCGCGCAGCGTGGCGGCGATGGCGGCGCCTATGCCGGAGGCCCCGCCGGTGACGAGTGCGGCCAGCCCTTCGAAGTCGCCGGTGGTCACTGGTGGTCCTCCTGAGGCTGTGCGGGTGCGGACGGTGCTGGTACGGGCTGAGCCGATGTGGACGGTGCCGGTACGGGCCGGGCCAGGCGGGTTCGCCATTCGGGCCCGTCCGGATAGCGGTAGGCGGCGATCGACTCTGGGTACATACGGGCGGAGAAGCCCGGCGCGGTCGGAGCCCGGTAGCGGCCCGACTCGACGACCGCGGGATCGGCGAAGTGCTCGTGGAGGTGGTCGACATACTCGATGACCCGGTCCTCCCAGCTGCCCGAGACGGCCACGTAGTCGAACATGGCCAGGTGCTGGACGAGTTCGCACAGCCCGACGCCGCCCGCGTGCGGGCACACCGGAAGTCCGTACTTGGCGGCGAGCAGCAGGATCGTGAGGTTCTCGTTGACCCCCGCGACCCGCGCCGCGTCGATCTGGACGAAGTCCACCGCCTCGGCCTGGAGCAGCTGCTTGAAGACCACGCGGTTGGCGACGTGCTCACCGGTGGCGACCTTGACCGGCTGCCCGGCGCGGATGGCGGCGTGGGCGAGGACGTCGTCCGGGCTGGTGGGCTCCTCGATCCAGTGCGGGTCGTACGGCGCCAGGGCGCTCATCCAGCGCACCGCCTCCGCCACGTCCCAGCGCTGGTTGGCGTCCACGGCGATGCGCACATCGGGGCCGACCGCCTCGCGGGCGAGCCGCATCCGTCTGAGGTCCTCGTCCAGATCGGACCCGACCTTGAGCTTGATCTGGCCGAAGCCGTCGGCGACGGCCTCCTGCGCCAGTTTGATCATTTTCTCGTCGGAGTAGCCGAGCCAGCCGGGCGAGGTGGTGTAGGCGGGGTAGCCCCGCTCACGCAGCAGTGCGGCGCGCTCGACGCGGCCGGGCTCGGCGGCGCGCAGGATGGCGAGCGCCTCCTCCGGGGTGAGCGCGTCGCTGAGGTAGCGGAAGTCGACCAGCTCGACCAGTTCCTCGGGCGACATCTCGGCGAGGAACTGCCACAGGGGCTTTCCGGCCTGCCGGGCGGCGAGGTCCCAGGCGGCGTTGACCACCGCGCCCGCGGCCATGTGCATGACGCCCTTCTCGGGCCCGAGCCAGCGCAGCTGCGAGTCATGGGTCAGCTCGCGGTGCAGGGCGGCGAGCTCGGTGGCCGTCAGCGGCGCGGGGCGGCCCACCACATGGGGGCGCAGGGAGCGGATGGCGGCCGCGGTGACATCGTTACCGCGGCCGATGGTGAAGACGAAGCCGTGTCCCTCGGAGGCCGCCGCCCCCTCCCCCGCGTCCGTGCGCAGCACGACGTAGGCGGCGGAGTAGTCGGGGTCCGGGTTCATGGCGTCCGAGCCGTCGAGCTGCTCCGAGGTGGGAAACCGGATGTCGTGGACCTCGAGCTCGGTGACGGATGGACGCTGACTCAATGGGGGCTCCCTGAAACGATGCGCGAGAGAGAACATCGGACCTTTCGCGATGATCCGATGTATAGCGCTGCCCTAGGGGTTTCGTCCAGAGGTGCGTCCGAACTTTCGAAGGACAGATCGGATGAATCTCTTAGTGCTCCTGGACAGGGGCTGCGGCCGGGGCTCCGGAAAGCCGTAGGCTTGGGTGGCACGCAATGGGAAACTGAGCTGGAGGCGGCACCATCCGTCCGCCCCGGTCGGAAGGAGGCGCTGGGTGATCGAGCTTGAGGGGGTTCCCGAGCTGATCGACCCGGTCATGATCTGTGCCTTCGAGGGCTGGAACGACGCCGGAGACGCCGCCTCGACCGCGGTCGGGCACCTGGACCGGGAGTGGAAGGGCGAGGTCTTCGCCTCGCTCGACGCGGAGGACTACTACGACTTCCAGGTGAACCGGCCCACCGTGGCCCTCGAGGGCGGCGTGCGCAAGATCACTTGGCCGACGACCCGGCTCTCGGTGGTCCGGGCGGACACCGGGGAGAAGTCCCGGGACCTGGTGCTGGTGCGCGGTATCGAGCCGAGCATGCGCTGGCGGTCGTTCTGCAACGAGATCCTCGGTTACGCCCATGAGTTGGGCGTGGAGATGGTCGTCATCCTCGGCGCGCTGCTCGGCGACACCCCGCACACCCGGCCGGTGCCGGTCAGCGGGGTCACCTCCGACCCGGACCTGGCCCGCAGCCTCGATCTGGAGGAGACCCGCTACGAGGGCCCGACCGGGATCGTCGGGGTCCTCCAGGAGGCGTGCGCCCACGCCGGCGTCCCGGTGGTGAGCCTGTGGGCGGCCGTGCCGCACTACGTCTCGCAGCCGCCGAACCCGAAGGCCACCCTGGCGCTGCTGAACCGCCTCGAGGACCTCATCTCGGTGCGCATCCCCCTCGGCGAGCTGACCGAGGACTCGCGGGCCTGGCAGCTGGGCGTGGACCAGCTGGCCGCCGAGGACAGCGAGGTCGCCGAGTACGTCCAGTCGCTGGAGGAGGCGCGGGACACCGCCGAGCTGCCCGAGGCGTCCGGCGAGGCCATCGCCCGCGAGTTCGAGCGCTATCTGCGGCGGCGTGACGGCCAGCCCGGCCCCGCCGGCGGCCACGCGACCGAGAGCGGGGGGCTGGAGGGCGGCGCGGGAGGCCCTGGCGCTCCCTATCTGCGCGACCCCTCCACCGGCCATGGGCGGCCGCGCAAGCCGTCCCCCAAGGACGAGATGGCCAAGGACGACGACGCCGAGGACACCGGCGGCGCCGAGGACGAGGCCAAGGACGCGGGCGCGGGCTCGGACGCGGGCGCGGGCTCGGACGCGGGCTCGGACGCGGGCGCGGGCTCGGACGCGGGCTCGGGCTCGGACGCGGGCGACGCCAGGGACGCCGACAGCGACAAGGGGGCGGACGACGGCCGGGGCGCCGAGGACCGGAGCGCCGAGGGCCAGGACGCCTACCGCCGCGACGAGGGCGGCACGGACCGGGGTGGCGACGGGGACGAGGGGTCCGGCTCCGACCGGTAACCACGACCGCCACACACGGCGCACGACGTCACGCCACGCGCGCCACACCACGCACGTCTCGTACGCCTCGTAGGTCGCGTACGCCACGCACGCCACGCACGAGACAGCGAGCAGCCCGCGCCGGGAGGACCCCGGCGCGGGCTCATGCGTTCACCGTCGCGGCGCGGCGCCCCGACGACGCGTCAGAGGGCCACTCAGAGAGTCACTCAGAGGGCCACGCCCAGCAGCGCGTCCACGGCGCGCGACACCAGACCGGGCGCCCCCTCGTCCGTACCGCCGGTGGCCGACTGCGCGGCGGCCCAGCGGTCGACGGCGGCCAGGGCGGCCGGGGAGTCGAGGTCGTCCGCGAGCGCCGCGCGGATCTCCTCCACCAGCGCCTCGGCCGAGGGCCCGTCGGGCCGCGAGACGGCGGCACGCCAGCGGTCGAGGCGCTCCTCGGCCTCCCGCAGCAGCCCGTCCGTCCACTCCCAGTCCGAGCGGTAGTGACGGGCCAGCAGCGCGAGCCGTATGGCCGCCGGGTCGACGCCGTCGCGGCGCAGCGTCGAGACGAAGACCAGGTTCCCCTTGGACTTGGACATCTTCTCGCCGTCCAGGGCCACCATCCCGGCGTGCACATAGGTCTTGGCGAACGGCCGCTCACCGGTGAGGACCTGGGCGTGCGAGGCGCCCATCTCATGGTGCGGGAAGGCGAGATCGGATCCGCCGCCCTGTACGTCGAAGCCCATGCCGAGGTGGTCCAGGGCGATGGCCACGCATTCGATGTGCCAGCCGGGGCGGCCGCGGCCGAGCGATCCGCCGTCCCAACTCGGCTCGCCGTCACGGGCGGCCATCCACAGCATCGGGTCGAGGGGGTTCTTCTTGCCGGGGCGCTCCGGGTCGCCGCCGCGCTCGGCGGACAGCAGCCGCATGGCCTCGGCGTCGAGCCGGCTGACCGAGCCGAAGGCGGGGTCGGACTCCACGGAGAAGTAGATGTCGCCCTCGAGTTCATAGGCGGCGCCCAGGTCGCGCAGCCGCTCCACGAGCGGAACGATCCCCGGTATCGACTCGACGGCACCGATGTAGTGCTGCGGGGGCAGCATCCGCAGGGCCGTCATGTCCTCGCGGAAGAGGGCGGTCTCACGCTCGGCGAGGGCCGTCCAGTCGTCGCCGTTCTCCTGCGCCCGCTCCAGCAGGGGATCGTCGACATCGGTGACGTTCTGGACGTAGTGCACCTGGCGCTTGGTGTCGAGCCATACGCGCTGAACGAGGTCGAACGCGTTGTAGGTCGCCGCATGACCCATGTGGGTCGCGTCGTACGGGGTGATCCCGCAGACGTAGATGCGCGCGACGGGACCGGGGGTCAGGGTGATCCGTCCCCCGGTCGCGGTGTCGTGAATGCTCAGGTCGCGGCCACTGCCGGGCAGGGCGGGAACCTCAGAAGCGGGCCAGGCATACATGCAATGAGCGTAACCGGATGCAGCGTCCGTATACGAACCGGACCTGTGGTGTTGGCCGGATGGGCGGTCTTGCGCGGACGTCCACGAGCTGCTTGAGCCGCCCGATCCGCGTTCCAGGGCCCCCGGGCGGGGCGCGGCGGGCCCCGCCCGGCCCGGGAACGGACGGCTCCACGGCCCCGGAACCCCCGGAACCGGCCGGTCCGCCCGGACCGGAGGGGCCCGGAGCGGTCCGGTCCGATCAGACCGGCGGCCAGGGGATGGCGGGCCACTGGCCGCTGGGCTCGGGGTGCTTCCCGGTCCGCAACAGCGCGGCCACACGGGCCCGCAGGGCCTCGATCTCGGCTCCGGTGATCAGCTCCGCCAGCCGGGCGCTCAGCGGGCCGCCGTCGGCCAGCTCGCCCGCCAGCCGGCGCAGCACCTCCAGCACATCGTCCGGCAGCGGCTCCCCGGCCCAGCCCCACAGCAGGGTGCGCAGCTTGTCGTCGGCGTTGAAGGTCACTCCGTGATCAATCGCATAGAGCCGGCCGCCGGCCGCGGGCAGCAGATGGCCGCCCTTGCGGTCGCCGTTGTTGATCACCGCGTCGAGGACGGCCAGCCGGCGCAGCCGTACGTCGTCGGCGTGGACCAGCAGCGCCGTACGGCCCTCGCCCACCTCGGCGTAGCCCACGGCCTTCCAGCCGGGACCCGGTTCATCGCCCTCGACGAGCGCGAGCAGCTCCGCTCCCCCGGTCTCCGCCGAGCCGTCGCCGTCCGGCCCGCCGTCGGCCCCGTCCGGCCCGTCGGTGGCCGTCTCGACCTCCACCCAGAGCTGGCACATCCCCTGCCCGTACGGCCCGTCGCGCAGCACCGTGGGCGGCACCAGGCCCCAGCCGGTGGCCTCGGAGATCTCGTACGCCGCGACCTCGCGCTGGGCGAGCGTGCCGTCCGGGAAGTCCCACAGCGGCCGCTCCCCGGCCACCGGCTTGTAGACACAAGGGGCGCTGTGGCCCTCGTACTCGACCGTGCAGTACAGCACCGCGTTGGACGCCTCCCGGACCCGGCCGCGCACCGTCAGCTCACCGAGAGCCAGCAACTCGGCCGGGGCCGGGGGCGTCAGGCTCCGCGGCGGTATCCGTTCTGGCGCGGACATACGTGTCCCTCCGGGTCGAGCGGCAGACTGCACAGCGGGCAGGGCGGCCGGCCGGCGTTGACGACTTCCAGGGCGCGCTTGGCGAACGCGCGCGCCTGCGTCCCGGTGAGCCGCACCCGCAGCATGGGCGGGCCGTTCACATCGTCCTGGAGCAGCCGCTCCTCGGCCTCGGCCAGGTCCTCCTCGGACTCGGCCTCCAGCTCGACCAGCGCCTGCGCCTCGACGATCATCCGCTGCTCCTCGCCGTCCCAGGCGAGTGCCATGGTGCCGACCCGGAACTCCTCCTCCACGGGGACTTCCAGCGGTCCGGTGTCGCTGAGTTCGGTCGGTGCGACGGCGGGGACCGGGGCGTTTCCGCCGGTGCGCCGCACCACCTCGTCCAGCAGCTCGTCTATCCGCTCGGCCAACGCGGCGACCTGCGTCTTCTCCAGCGCGACACTGGTGGTCCGGCTGCCGGCGGATGCCTGTAGGAAAAAGGTACGGCGACCAGGCAGCCCGACCGTACCGGCGACGAAACGGTCCGGTGGGTCATAGAGGAACACCTGACGGGACAACGTCCTGCTCCATTTGATTCGACTGCTCGGCTGACTGACTGCTGACCGCTGGGTGTCACGACCGCCCGGTCACGGCTGTCACGGCGCCCTCGCACCGCGGCACCACCCTACTGCGCACAGCGATCACGGTGCTCCCGCGTCGCCGCCCACCGCCGCGTCCCCGCCGCGGTGGCCGGAGTTCTCCTCGCGCGGCGCCAGACCGGCGAAGTCACCGGTGTCCCCGAGCCGGACGAGGAAGGGCCGGGTCGGGGTGTACCGGATCGCGGTGACCGAGCAGGGGTCGACCGAGATCCGCTGGAACAGATCGAGATGGAGTCCGAGGGCGTCCGCGACCAGCGCCTTGATGATGTCCCCGTGGGAGCACATCAGATAGACCGCGTCGGCGCCGTGCTCGCTCTCGATCCGGGCGTTCCAGTCGCGCACCGCCTCGACCGCGCGCGCGTGCATGGCGCGCATGGACTCGCCGCCGGGGAAGGCGGCCGCGGACGGATGCTGCTGGACGATGTTCATCAATGGTTCATCGGCGAGCTCGGCCAGCTTCCGGCCGGACCAGTCGCCGTAGTGGCACTCCCCGATCCGGTCGTCGGGGTGCAGCGGCAGTTCGGGGCGGGCGGCGAGCAGCGGGGCCAGCGTCTCCCGGCATCGCTGAAGCGGGCTGGTGACGGCGGCGGCGAGCGGCACCCCGGCCAGTCTGCCGGGCAGCGCCGCGGCCTGGGCCGTACCGCGTTCGTCGAGGGCGACACCGGGTGTCCACCCTGCGAGGACGCCCGCGGTATTGGCGGTGGACCGGCCGTGCCGTACGAGGATCAGCATGGGCATGGCTGCCACCCTACGACCCCTCCGGCGCCGCTCCGCGGGGATGCGCACCGATCCCGCACCGGGGTCCCCCCCTGTGCCGACCGGCATCACGCGAGGCACAATGCGCAGCGTGATCGTGGATTGTGCCATCTACCGGGACGGGGCCCGCACCGAGGGACCCGCTGACTTCTCCGACGCCCTGGACGAGGCGCGCGCGAGTGGGGACGCCTTCTTGTGGATCGGGCTGCATGAGCCGACCGAGAAGGAGTTCGAGCTGGTCACCAGCGAGTTCGGACTGCATCCGCTGGCCGTCGAGGACGCCCTGTGCGCCCACCAGAGGCCGAAGCTGGAGGTTTATGACGATTCGCTGTTCCTGGTGCTCAAGCCGGTGCAGTACGACGAGAAGGCCGGGTCCGTCACCGCGGGTGAGCTGATGGTCTTCGTCGGTGACTCCTTCGTGGTGACCGTAAGGCACGGCGAGGCCAATCCGCTCGGCTCGGTGCGCGACCGCCTGGAGAAGATGCCCGAGGTGCTCCAGCACGGACCTACGGCGGTGATGTACGCGGTCTCCGACGCGGTCGTGGACCACTACCTGGACGTGGCCGACGCTCTGCACGGGGACCTGGAGGAGCTGGAGACGGAGGTCTTCGCCCCGAACGCGGGCGCCGGGCAGAACACCGCCGGGCGGATCTACGCGTTCAAGCGCGAGGTGATGGAATTCCGCCGCTCGGCCGGGCCGTTGGGGGAGCCGATGGAGCGGCTCACCGGCGCCGGGGTGCCGTTCGTGCACGAGGGCTCCCGGCCGTTCTTCCGCGATGTCAGCGACCATCTGACCCGGGTGAACGAGCATGTGGAGGGGCTGGACCGGCTGCTGTCGGACATCCTCTCCGCCCATCTCGCGCAGATGGGCGTGCGGCAGAACGACGACATGCGGAAGATCTCGGCGTGGGCGGCCATGGCCGCGGTCCCGACGATGATCGCCGGGATCTACGGCATGAACTTCACGCACATGCCGGAGCTGAAGCAGCCCTGGGGTTACCCGGCGGTGGTCGTGCTCATGGGCGGTGTGATCGCGCTGCTGTACCGCTGGTTCAAGCGGCGTGGGTGGCTCTGAGCGGAGGTCTTGGGACCCGGTCAGACGAACTCGGGCGCCTCGGGCGCGCCGGAAGCGCTCTTCGCGGGTCCGCCCAGCGCGTTCCGCCGCTCGGGCATCCGCAGTGACACCATGCGCCGCCAGCCGCCCAGCCGCTCATACGTGTGCAGGGCGTGGATCCCGGCCGCGAGCAGCGCGGACTTCGGCCTGGGCCAGCCGAGAACGCGTCCCATGTGGGCCATCACGGCCAGGCTGACGTCCCGGTACACCGCCATCTCGACGAGCGCGCTCTCCCGCAGGATCCGCTGGATGGTCCGGCCGTATCCGTCGGCGGCCAGGCGCAGCAGCTCCTCGTGGCAGTAGGCGAGGTGGTTGTCCTCGTCGTCGGCGATCATGCGCACCGCGCGGCCGAGGTCGGGGTGGTCGCCGAAGTATCCGCGCAACATCGTCATCTGGGCGGAGGCGCGCTGTTCGGTGACCCGGCTGTGGGCGAGGTAGATCACGATGTCGTGCTCGGTGAGCGGCTCGTCGCGGCGCAGCTTGTCATGGGCGAGGCCGATGCCGCGCGCCTCCAGGAGCATCGTGTAGTCGGTCTCGCGCGGCACCTCCATGGGCTCCAGACCGCGCTTGTGGAGCAGGGCGTTGAAGATCCGGCCGTGTTTGTCCTCGTCGGCGCCATGGCGGGCGATCTTGGGCGCGAGGTCGCGGCGGCTCTCGGGCACCAGGGCGGCGATCCGGCCGTTCTCCCAGCCTCCCTGGGCCTCCCCGCTGGCCGCGACGGAGCAGAAGAGCCGGAACGACTCGTCGTTGTCGAGGATCTCCTGGAACACGCTTTTCGCCGAGAGCATCGCCGCCACCTCCGTGCGCTGGTCGTGCGCCGCCGTGCGCAGAAGCCGCCGTGCGCGGAAGCCGCCGTGCGCAGAAAAAGTCAACGGCCCGGTGGGGGCGGTGGCAACAGCTGGGGCACCCGGCTCGGCCGAACGGGGGAACCTTCCATACGCCGCGTCCGCGTAACCCCTGGGCGGCGGAGGCGTTGTGCTGGATGACGGCCGTGGCGGGGAAGACCCCCGAGCCCCCACCACGGCCGCGGAACTTTCCCGGCGCCGCGCTCGGCTCGGCACTCGGCGCTTACGCGAGTCCGGCCCGCTCCAGGGCCTCGACGCCCGCCCGCAGCCCGGCGAGCCGCTCCTCCAGCGTGAAGCCCGCGGGTGTGAGCGACAGGGTGGTGACCCCGGCCCCCGCGTACGCCTGCATCCGGTCGGCGATGCGCTCGACGGGGCCGATCAGCGCGGTGGAGTCGATCAGCTCGTGGGGGACGGCAGCGGCGGCGCCCTCCTTGTCCCCGGAGAGGTACTTCTCCTGGATCTCGGCGGCCTCCTTCTCGTACCCCATGCGCTGCGCGAGCTTGTTGTAGAAGTTCTGCTTGGCGCTGCCCATACCGCCCACGTAGAGCGCGGTGTACGGGCGGAACTGGTCGGCGAGGGCGCGGACGTCGTCGCCGAGGGCCATGGGGACGGTGGGCACCACGTCGAAGCCCTCGAGGTCCTTGCCCGCCTTCTCGCGGCCCGCGCGCAGCGAGCTGAGGGTGGTCTCCTCGGCGTGCTCGGGGTCGTAGAACAGGACCAGGGCGCCGTCGGCGATCTCGCCGGTCTGCTCCAGGTTCTTCGGGCCGATGGCCGCGATGTACAGCGGGATGTACTCCCGCACCGGGTGCACGGTGAGCTTGAGGGGCTTGCCGGGGCCGTCGGGCAGCGGCAGGGTCCAGTTCTGGCCCTCGTGGGTCAGCCGCTCGCGCGACATCGCCTTGCGGATGATCTCCACGTACTCGCGGGTGCGGGCGAGCGGCTTGTCGAAGCGCACCCCGTACCAGCCCTCGGACACCTGGGGCCCCGAGACGCCGAGGCCGAGGCGGAAGCGGCCGCCGGAGAGGGTGTCCAGGGTGGCGGCGGTCATCGCCGTCATGGCGGGGGTGCGGGCCGGGATCTGGAAGATGGCGGAGCCGACGTCGATGCGCTCGGTCTGCGCGGCGACCCACGCGAGCACCGTGGCGGCGTCCGAACCGTAGGCTTCGGCCGCCCAGCAGACGGAATAGCCGAGCCTGTCGGCCTCGCGGGCGACCGCGAGGTTGTCCGCGTCCATTCCGGCGCCCCAGTAGCCGAGGTTGATGCCGAGCCTCATACCGCACCCCTTACTGATCAGTAACGTCGCTGTTCCGGGGACTCTAGCGCGCATGGCCCCGATACGTCAGGGGTGGGTTATCCACAGGCTGCCACGTGGCGCTTTGCGGCCAGTAATCTCGACGTTCATGGAGCTAAGGCACCTCGGCCGCACGGGCCTGCGCGTCTCCCGGCTCGGGCTCGGCACGCTCACTTGGGGGCGGGACACTGACGAACACGACGCCGCGGATCAGCTCAAGGCGTTCTGGGAGGCGGGCGGGACACTCGTCGACACCGCGGATGTGTACGCGGACGGCGGCGCCGAATACCTCCTGGGTCAGCTGCTGGAGGGGTTACTGCCCCGGCGCGATCTCCAGATCGCCACCAAGGCGGGCAGTGTGCCCGATCCCGACCGCCGCTTCGACGCCTCGCGCGGCCATCTGCTGGCCGCGCTGGACGCCTCGCTGGAGCGGCTGGGCACGGACTATGTCGACCTGTGGCAGGTGCACGCCTTCGATCCGTTCACTCCGCTCGAGGAGACCCTTCAGGCGCTCGACGTCGCGGTGAGCAGCGGGCGGGCCCGCTATGTGGGGGTGTCCAACTTCAGCGGCTGGCAGCTCGCGAAGGCCGCCACCTGGCAGCTGGCCTCCTCGGGCGCGCACACCCGGCTGGCCAGCACGCAGATGGAGTATTCGCTGCTCCAGCGCGGTGTGGAGCGCGAGGTGCTGCCCGCCGCGCTCGACCTGGGCGTCGGGCTGCTGCCGTCCTCGCCGCTCGGCCGCGGTGTGCTCACCGGCAAGTACCGCCATACGACACCCGCCGACTCGCGCGGCGCCTCCGAGCTCGCGGCGTTCGTCGAGCCGTATCTGGACGAGGAGGCGGGCCGGATCGTCGAGGCGGTCGCCATAGCGGCCGACGGCCTGGCGACCACCGCGCTCAATGTGGCCCTGGCCTGGGTCCGCGACCGCCCGGGCGTCACCGCCCCGATCGTCGGCGCGCGCAACGCCCAGCAGCTGAGGGCGGCGTTGTCGGCGGAGACCCTTAGTCTTCCGGACGAGATCTGCCAGGCGCTCGACGATGTGTCGGCGCCCGTGCACCGCTATCCCGATCAGGACTGGAGCACGCTGTGAGTACCGACCGCCTCGCCGGCGACGCCGCACCCGCGCCCGAGGAGGCCGACCCGCCGGCGGAGCCGGCGAACCCCGCGGCCCGCACGCCGGGTGCCCCGGGCGACCCCGCTGCCGGGACGGCCCCGGACGACCGCAGCGAGCCCGCCGCCACGGGCGGCCCGGCGGGGACGGGCGGCCCGGCGGGGACGGGCGGCCCCGCGGGGGCGGACCGGAACGACGCGGGGGCGGCCGCGGCCGCCGGACCCGCGGAATCCGCCGGGCGGGGCGGGGCCGACGAGGCAGGGGCCCCCGCCTCCGGAGCGGGCTCCCACGGCGCCCAAGGCGCCGACGGCGAACAGCCCCCAGCAGGCGGGGCCGACGGGCCCGCCACGGGTGGGCAGGCCCCATCCACTGAGCAGGGCCCGTCCGCTGAGCAGGGCCCGTCCGGCGGTTCAGGGGCGGGCCAGGGCGCCGGGGCCGGGGACGCGGAAGCGCCGGGTCCGGACGGGACGAGCGATGGCGTGGGAGCAGATGCTCCCACCCCGGCCGGGCAGGGCGGGTCCGGCGGCGCCGGGGCGAGCCCCCACGCCGAGGGCGCCGACCGAGAGCAGGCTCCCGCCGGGGACGGCGCGTCAAGCCCGGGGTCGGGCGGGCGCGGCGCCGAGGCGAGCGGTGACGCGGGCGTGGGCGCGGGGGATGGCGCTTCCGGACCCGCCGGACAGGACTCATCCGGCGGCGCCGCGGAAACCTCCGCCGGTGGTGGCAAGGGGCGGCGGTCGGCGGCGGCTGAGGCGTTGGCCGCCGCCGTGCGGGCCGTGGAGAGCGGTGAGCGGTCGGCGGCGTCGTTCTTCAACGACGCCCCGGCAGCGCGTCCGGCGGCGCCCGCCGCACCCGCAACCCCCCGTGAGCGGGCCTCTGCGGCGGCGCCCGCCTCCGCGCCCGCTCCCGTACGTCCGGCGTCGGCCCGTCCGGCGCGCGGGCCGGGGGGCGAGGTCCCCGGCAGTGGCGGCGTCCGGGAGGTGCTCGCGGCGGGCGGCGCCCCCGAAGCCCTGGCCGGGAAGGTCGCCGAAACGCTCGGGGAGCACGCCGCCGAGGCGCTGCGCGAGGACCCCTGGCAGCTCCTGGCCGTGCCCGGCGTACGCCCCGACCAGGCGGACGGCTTCGCCCGCTGCCTCCTCGGCCCGGCCTGCGAGCCCGGTGACGAGCGCCGCGCGCTGGCGCTCACCGGCTGGCTGCTGGAGCGCGCCGCCCTCGAGGGGCACACCGCGCTGGAGTCGTCCGCGCTGCGCGACGCGCTCGCCAAGGCGTCCGTGCCGGACCCGGACGAGGCGCTGCGCACCGCGATCGCGGAGGGCGCGGTGCTGGTCTTCCAGGACGCGCTCGACGCCCCGGCGGGGGCCCGGCCCCGGGCAGCCGAGGACGAGGACGCCGAGCAGCCGGTGCGGGTGCTGCTGGGGCTGGACCGCTATGCCCTGGCGGAGGAGAGCCTGGCCGACGGTCTCGCCCGGCTGGCGAGCACCTTCGCCCCCGCACAGGACGGCGAGGCGCCGGTGGGCGACGCCGAGTGGGAGAGCGCGGCCGCCGCCGCGGCCTCCGCCTCCGCCGCGGAGCTCATCCGTACCGTCGCGGCCCACGGCCTGGTCGCCCACAGCGGTGGCGAGGCGGCGCGCGCCGAACCGGCGGCGCTGGTCGCCGCCGCCCGCACGATGGGCCTGCGGGCCTACGCGGCCGCGCACACCGAGGACGGCAGGCGGCGGCTGGCCGCCGCGCTGAGCGAGGACCCGGGCGCCGGTCCGGACGCCGCGGGCCCGGACGAGGCCCCGGAGGCCGCCTCCGCGGCCGTCACGGTCGCCGGGCTGCTGGCCGACGCCGAGGGCCCCGGACGCGACGAGGAGGGCGCTCTGGCGCTCGATCTGCTCGTCGTCCTGGACGCCCCGCAGCTCGATGTGGAGACGGCCGCGATGCTGGTCGAGTCGCTGCCGGACGGCGCCCGTCTGGTGCTCAGCGGGGACCCGGGAGCGCTGTGGTCGGCCGGTCCCGGCCGGGTCTTCGCGGATCTGGTGGCGGCCCGCCGCTGCCCGCAGGTCGTCTCCCGCACCCCCGACCCGGGCCCCATCGGCGAGCTGGTCTCGGGCATCGGGATCGGCGAGCTCAACCAGGTGGAGGCGCCCGGCAAGGAGGTCGTGATCGTGCCTGTGCGGGACGCGGGCGAGGCGGTGCACCGCACCGTGCAGCTCGTCGCCGACTCGGTGCCCCGTGCGATCGGCGTCCCACCGGAGCAGACCCAGGTGATCACCCCGGGCCACGGCGGCGCGGCCGGCACCCGCGCGCTCAACGCGGCCCTGAAGGAGCGCCTCAACCCCGGCCCCGGCCGGTTCGGCGGCTTCGACCCGGGCGACCGCGTGGCGTACACCCCGGCCCCGGGCCGTACGGTGCCGGGCACCGTGGTCTCGGCCGACGCCGAGGGGCTGCGTCTGGACTGTGCGGGCACACCGGTCGTGGTGGCGCGCGAGGAGGTCGGCGAGCTGGTGCGGCACGGCTGGGCCCTCACCGCGCACCAGGCGGCGGGAGCGCGCTGGCCCGCGGCCGTGGTGGTGCTGCCGGGCGACGCCACGGCGGGGCTGACCCGGGCCTGGGTCTACACGGCCTTCGGCCGCGGTGAGCGCCATCTGTCCGTGGTCCACGGCGCGGATGCGGCGCTGCCGCGAGCGGTGGCGGAAACCCCCTTCAAGGACCGCACCACCCGCCTGCGAGCCCTCCTCCAGGCCCAGGTCCCACCCGCGCCCACCGGCTGACCGACGGCCCGCGCCGGGCCCCACCACGCGACGGGCCTCCAGCACGCCCCCGGCCCCGGATCGCCGGTCTCATGACCAAGCGTTCCGGGGCCGGGGTACACGGCCGGGGTACGGAGCCGGGTGACCCGGTTCCGGGCGGCTCGAAGCCACCGCCGGGCCCGAGCCGCCCGGAACCGAACAATCCGAAGGCAACCGACCCCGGGCCAAGCGGCCCGGGACCCCAGACCTCAGCTGCCCGGCTCCAGGACCTCCAGGTCGTCCTCGTCCTCGTCCTCGAGTTCCTCGTCGTCCTCGAGCTCCTCGTCGAAGACCGAGCTCATGTCGAAGCGGCACACGACCATATGCGGATCCGCCTGGTCGAAGGGGGCGGAGAGCCACTCCCCCGGCTCCGGGGGCTCCTCGGCCGCCACCACCCAGAGCGTGGAGTCACCCTCCTCCAGGCCGAACTCCTTGTGCCGAGAGGCGATCTCGTCCGGCTCGAACTCGCCGAAGACCACCCCCAGGGCGGTGTGCACGCTCTCCCCGGCGGCCGCCCCGCCGCCCTGCTTGTCGTTCCCCGTGTCGATGTCCGGATCCAGGTCGGCGATCCGCTGCGCCTGCGAGAGCAGTCGCTGCGGTTCGGCGACGACGTAGTCCCTGCGGATCAGCACGCTCAGCGCGCTCGGCTCCTCCGGCCCGGTGTAGGCGGGGAGGCGGTCGTCACCAGGGATCTCGAAGGGCGTCACCTCGTCGTAGGCGTCATAGAGCAGCTCGTCGTAGACCTCGGCTGCCGCCGCCAGTTCGTTGAACGCGGCGTAGACGGCCGGATCGCCTTCCCCCGACCGACGTTCGACGGCGTCGAGGTGACGATCCAGTGCGGCTTTCACCGCTTCAGCGGCGGCACGTACCTCGGCAGCGGATGGCTGCGCAGCATCAGACATAGTGCAGACGCTATCCGTAGCAGGGCAGTTCCCGCACAATAGATGCGATGCCGGAATACGAATTCTGTGATGTGTATGTGCCGCGGGGTGTTTCCCGCAAGGCCACTACCCGCCTGCTCACCGACCATGCCGAGTACGGACACTGGGAGTTGGATCGCTTGAGACTCAACCCCGACGGCAGCCGCAGAGTGCGATTGCGGCGCCGGATCATCCGCCAGCTACGGGCGACCTGGTAGCGGGCCGGGGCATGACCGGGCGGGCCCCGCTTGGTGCGGGCCCGCCCGGAGTGACGCCACCATCACCCGGCGTACGGGATCCGGGGTGTGATGCGCGGCGTGTGAGGTGCGGTGCACGGTGTGTGGTGCGGTGGGGACACCGCCCGGCACCTGTCAGCGCCCATCAGCGCGAAGTGTGATCAGCGCTGCGCGGCGCGGGCCCGGCGGTAGAGCACCGTGCCCGCGAGCAGCATGCCCGCGGCGGCCGGAATGGCCAGTTCGACGGGGCCCGCACCGGTGTGCGCGAGCTGCTCCTTGCTGCCGAGGTTCGCGGACGGGTCGAGGCCGTGGGCTCCCGCGTGCTCGGCCTGGTGGCCCTGCGAGGAGTCCCCGGGCTGCTCCGAGCCACCACCGGGGTTCGAGCCCCCCGGGTTGCTCGGGTTACCGGGATTGCCGGGGTTGCCCGGGTTCCCAGGCTGACCGGGGTTTCCGGGGTTGCCCGGATTCCCCGGGTTGCCCGGGTTCCCAGGGTTCCCCGGGTTGCCAGGATTCCCAGGGTTCCCCGGGTTGCCAGGATTCCCCGGGTTCCCGGGGTTCCCCGGATTGCCAGGGTTTCCGGGGTTCCCCGGGTTCCCAGGGTTCCCCGGGTTCTCCGGCACCGCCGGCACCGTCTCCCCGCACTCGCCGCCGTCGCTGCTGTTCCCGTACCCGACCGCGCTGATGTTGTTCCCGCACACATTGACCGGGACGCCGATCGGGGCCTGGATGTTGTTGCCGGAGCCGATGCCCGATGAGTCGCTGCTGCTGCCCTGCGCCTGCGAGCCGCCGGACTGGGAGCCGCCACCGCCGGACGAGTCGCCCGAGCCGCCGCCGGTCCGGTCGCCGCACTGCCCCCCGCCCGCGCCGTTGAGGACACCGACGACGCTGACCGTGTTTCCGCACAGGTTCACCGGCACATGCACCGGGGCCTGGATGTTGTTGCCCGAGACAATGCCCGGCGAGTACGCGGCGCCACCGTCGGCGCCCGACCCCGCCGCGTGGGCATAGCCGCCGGTCACGGCGAGAACGCCGCTGGCCGCGGCTACGGTGATCAGGCCCTTTTTCGCAACCTGTCGCATAACTTTCTGCTCCCCTAGCCTTCCGTCCCGGACGGAGTGCGCGCGGGCGATCTCGCCCGCACCCCCATCCCCGGGCGGCCCCGGAGCGCGCACACTCCGAGACCGCCCGGGATCACACCCCGGTGGACCGTGACCCGATGTCACGTGATCGATGCGGTAGTTGCCGAAGGCGGGGCACAGCACCACCCCCTTGTCGGCATCACGGCCCGGTTACGAGCCGCACACACCATGTAACGAGGAAGGAGCAATCAAGCTATCAAGCTACGACACCATTCACCCTTTTTGGTCCCTTCGGTATGTGTGATCGATTAGGCCGATCGTGTCAGCCCCTCAGCGGACCCGGCAGCCCCCTCGGACAGGCCCTCAGCAGGCGTCCAGGAACCGGTCCAGCACCCGCACACCGAACTTCAGCCCGTCCACCGGCACCCGCTCGTCGACCCCGTGGAACATCCCGGCGAAGTCCAGCTCCGGGGGCAGCCGCAGCGGCGCGAAGCCGAAGCAGCGGATGCCGAGGTCGTCGAAGGACTTCGCGTCCGTACCGCCCGAGAGGCAGTACGGCACGGCGCGGGCGATCGGGTCCTCCGCCTTCAGCGCCGACTGCATGGCGTCCACCAGCGCCCCGTCGAAGGTGGTCTCCAGCGCCTTGTCCGCGTGCACGTCCTCCCGCTTGACCCGCGGGCCGAGGATGCGGTCGAGGTCGGCCAGGAACTCCTCCTCGAACCCCGGCAGGAAGCGCCCGTCCACATGCGCCGTGGCCTGCCCCGGGATCACGTTGACCTTGTAGCCGGCGCTGAGCATGGTCGGGGCGGCGGTGTTCTGGAGCGTGGCCCCGATGATCTTCGCGATGCCGCCCAGCTTGGTGAGCGTCTCGTCCATGTTCTCCGGGTCGAGCGGGGTGCCGAGGGCGTCGGACAGCTCGTCCAGGAAGGACCGTACGGTCTTGGTGACCCGCACCGGGAACTTGTGCCGCCCGAGCCGCCCGACCGCCTCGGTCAGCTCGGTGATGGCGTTGTCGTTGTTGGTCATCGAGCCGTGACCCGCGGTGCCGTCCACCGTGAGCCGCATCCAGTGCATGCCCTTCTGGGCGGTCTCGATCAGATAGAGCCGCAGCTGCTCGTTGACAGTGAAGGAGAAGCCGCCGACCTCGCCGATCGCCTCCGTCACGCCCTCGAAGAGCTCGGGGTGGTTGTTGACCAGGTGCTTGGCCCCGTAGACCCCGCCCGCCTCCTCATCGGCGAGGAAGGCCAGCACGATGTCGCGCGGGGGCTTGCGCCCGCTGCGCAGCCGCTCCCGGACGACCGCGAGCGTCATCGCGTCCATGTCCTTCATGTCCACCGCGCCCCGGCCCCAGACGCAGTCGTCCACGATCTCGCCGGAGAAGGGGTGGTGGGTCCAGTCCTCGGCATTGGCCGGTACGACGTCGGTGTGGCCGTGGATGAGCAGCGCGGGACGGGACGGATCCTCCCCCTTGATCCGTGCCACGGTCGACGCCCTGCCCTTGTGCGACTCGAAGATCTTGGGCTCGAGCCCCACCTCGGCCAGCTTCTCCGCGACGTACTCGGCGGCCGCGCGCTCACCGGGGCCGGAGTGGTCGCCATAGTTACTGGTGTCGATCCGGATCAGGTCACGGCAGAGGTCGACCACCTCGTCCTCGCCCTTGACCGTCCCGGTCGTCGTCGCGCCCGAAAGCGACTCACTCACGATGCCTCCTCGTCGTTGCGCTGCCGCGGAACGCCCTGCCACGGACCCCCGCGGCAGGGGTCACCCGCCCATACTCCTCCGCTCGCCCGCCCAGCCCAAGGCGGCAATACCGCCGTCATGCCCCCGTCACACAGCCCGCCCACCCGGCCACTCCGGGGCACGACCGGCCGTGATCGAGCACGCCCCGATGTTTGCTATGGTTTTCCCTGTCGGAACGGCCACGGGCCGACCGGCAGACACCTGGTCCGGGTGGCGGAATGGCAGACGCGCTAGCTTGAGGTGCTAGTGCCCTTTATCGGGCGTGGGGGTTCAAGTCCCCCCTCGGACACCACAGACACATCGACACCCGCCTCCGGCTTTCCGCCGGGTGCGGGTGTTCGTCGTTTCGGCTCCTTCCCCCTCTCCCGCGCCGCCCCGCGCCACTCCTCGGCGGCAGAACGATCGGTTCCGGCCACCCCTCGCCGCAGCGCCCGTAAGAGGCGCGTCAAAGGCGCGCTGATCGCCGTATGGGACCCGTCAACGGCGGCCGGATCCGGCCATGGGGCGGGGTTTCCTTCTTGCGTTGTCCGTTCGATCCGCTGTTCGCGGATCTCCCCCGACCTCTTTCCAGGAGTTCGCGATGGCCGATGTGGCCTTCGTCGTCGTCACCATCGCGGTGTTCGCGCTGGTGGCCTTTGTCGCCAAAGGGGTGACGAAGCTGTGACCGCCGAAAACGTCGTCGGCCTGATCGTGGCCGTCGCCCTGCTGGGCTATCTCGTCCTCGCCCTGATCTTCCCGGAGAGGTTCTGAGAACAAGCATGAGTCCCGTACTCGCCGGCGTGCTCCAGCTGCTCGCCCTCATGGGGGCGCTGGCGCTCGCCTATGTCCCCCTCGGCACCTACATGGCCAGGGTCTACTCCTCCGAGAAGCATCTGCGCGTGGAGAAGTGGATCTACAAGGGCATCGGTGCCAACCCCGACACCGAGATGCGCTGGACCGCGTATCTGCGCGGGGTGCTGGCCTTCTCGGCGGCCGGGGTGCTCTTCCTCTATCTGTTGCAGCGGCTCCAGGGCGGCCTGCCCGGCTCGCTGGGGTTCTCCTCGATCGAGCCCGCGCAGGCGTTCGACACGGCCGCGTCCTTCGTGACGAACACCAACTGGCAGTCGTACTACGGCGAGCAGGCCATGGGCCACGTCGTGCAGACCGCCGGTCTGGCCGTGCAGAACTTCGTGTCGGCGGCGGTGGGCATCGCCGTCGCGGTGGCGCTGGTGCGCGGCTTCGCGCGCTCGCGCACCGGTGAGCTCGGGAACTTCTGGGCCGATCTGGTGCGCGGCACGGTCCGCGTCCTGGTGCCGGTGGCGGCGGTCGCCGCCGTGGTGCTGGTCGCCTGCGGGGCGATCCAGAACTTCTCCGGCATTCACGAGGTCGGCCAGTTCATGGGCGGCTCGCAAGCGTGGAACGGCGGCGCCGTGGCCTCGCAGGAGGCCATCAAGGAGCTGGGCACCAACGGCGGCGGTTACTTCAACGCCAACAGCGCCCACCCGTTCGAGAACCCGACCCCGTTCACCAACCTCTTCGAGATCTTCCTGATCCTGGTCATCCCGCTGGCGCTGACCCGCACCTTCGGCGTCATGGTCGGCTCGGTCAAGCAGGGCTACGCGATCCTGGCGACCATGGTCACCATCTGGGTCGGCTTCGTCGCCCTGATGATGTGGACCGAGTTCGCCCACCACGGCCCGGCGCTCCAGGCCGCCGGTGGCGCGATGGAGGGCAAGGAGACCCGCTTCGGGGTCGGCGGCTCGGCGCTCTTCGGGGTGTCGACCACGCTCACCTCGACCGGAGCGGTGGACTCCTTCCACTCCTCCTTCACCGGCCTGGGCGGCGGCATCACCATGCTCGGCATGATGCTGGGCGAGATCGCGCCCGGCGGGGTGGGCTCCGGCCTCTACGGGATGCTGATCATGGCGATCATCGCGGTGTTCATCGCCGGGCTGATGGTCGGCCGTACGCCCGAGTATCTGGGCAAGAAGATCGGTCCCCGCGAGATCAAGCTGGCGGCCTGCTACATCCTGGTCACCCCGGCGCTGGTCCTGGTCTTCACCGCCGCCTCCATGGCCCTGCCGACGCCGCCGAACTCGATGCTCAACTCCGGTGCGCACGGCTTCTCCGAGGTGCTGTACGCCTTCACCTCCGCCTCGAACAACAACGGCTCGGCCTTCGCCGGCCTGAACGCGAACACCGACTGGTACAACACCACGACCGGGCTCGCGATGCTGCTCGGCCGCTTCGTGCCCATGGTCTTCGTGCTGGCACTCGCGGGCTCGCTCGCCGGGCAGCGGCCGGTACCGGCCACCGCGGGCACGCTGCGCACCGAGAAGCCGCTGTTCACCGGGTTGTTGGTGGGCGCGATCCTGATCATTACCGGTCTGACGTACTTCCCGGCGCTGGCGCTGGGGCCGCTGGCCGAGGGGCTGGCGTGATGACCCCCCGCAGAGAAGAACACGAGGACTCCATGTCCACTGCCACTCCGACCAGGGCGCCGCACAGCGGCGTTCCCACCGGGCACAGCTCGGCCGAGGACCGTGTCGGCGCGGGCCTCTTCGACCCCCAGCAGCTGCTGCGGTCGCTACCGGACGCCTTCCGCAAGCTGGATCCGCGGGTGATGGTGAAGTCGCCCGTGATGTTCGTCGTGCTGGTCGGGTCCGTACTGACCACCGCGTTCTCGTGTCAGAACCCGGGCGACTGGTTCGGCTGGGCGATCAGCGCCTGGCTGTGGCTGACCGTGATCTTCGCCAATCTGGCGGAGGCGGTCGCCGAGGGCCGTGGCAAGGCGCAGGCCGACACCCTGCGCAAGGCCAAGACCGACACCGTCGCGCGCCGGCTGCTGGGGGACGGCGCGGAGGAGCGGATCCCCGGCACCGGGCTGACCATCGGTGACCTGGTGGTCTGCGAGGCCGGCGATGTCATCCCCGGCGACGGCGATGTCGTCGAGGGCGTCGCCTCGGTCGACGAGTCGGCGATCACCGGCGAGTCGGCTCCGGTCATCCGCGAGTCCGGTGGCGACCGTTCGGCCGTGACCGGTGGCACGAAGGTGCTCTCCGACCGCATCGTCATCAGGATCACCACCAAGCCCGGCGAGACCTTCATCGACCGGATGATCAACCTGGTGGAGGGCGCCGCACGGCAGAAGACTCCCAACGAGATCGCGCTGAACATCCTGCTCGCCTCGCTGACCATCGTCTTCCTGCTCGCCTGCGCCACACTGCCGCCGTTCGCGGATTACGCGGGCACGCATCTGACGATGGTGGTGCTGGTGGCGCTGCTGGTCTGTCTGATCCCGACGACGATCGGCGCGCTGCTGTCGGCGATCGGCATCGCGGGCATGGACCGGCTGGTGCAGCGCAATGTGCTGGCGATGTCGGGCCGGGCGGTCGAGGCCGCCGGTGATGTCTCCACGCTGCTGCTGGACAAGACCGGCACCATCACCCTGGGCAACCGGCAGGCGGCGGAGTTCCTGCCGGTGCGCGGCACCACCGAGGCCGAGGTCGCGGACGCCGCCCAGCTGTCCTCGCTGGCCGACGAGACCCCCGAGGGCCGGTCCGTCGTCGTCCTGGCGAAGGAGAAGTACGGGCTGCGCGAGCGCCACCAGGGCGAGCTGGTGGGGGCCGAGTGGATCGAGTTCACCGCGCAGACCCGGATGTCGGGTGTGGACGTCGGCGAGCGGAAGATCCGCAAGGGGGCGGCCGGTTCGGTCATCGCCTGGGTCCGGGAGCGGGGCGGTACGGTCGCCGAGGACGCGGACGGGCTCGCCCAACAGATCTCCGCGGCCGGTGGCACCCCGCTGCTGGTGGCCGTCCAGGACGACAAGGGCGCTCATGTGCTGGGCGTCATCCACCTCAAGGACGTGGTCAAGGAGGGCATGCGGGAGCGGTTCGACGAGCTGCGCCGCATGGGCATCAAGACCGTCATGATCACGGGTGACAACCCGCTGACGGCCAAGGCGATAGCCGAGGAGGCGGGCGTCGACGACTTCCTCGCCGAGGCCACGCCCGAGGACAAGATGGCCCTGATCAAGCGGGAGCAGGCGGGCGGCAAGCTGGTCGCGATGACCGGCGACGGCACCAACGACGCCCCGGCGCTGGCGCAGGCGGACGTCGGGGTGGCGATGAACACGGGGACGTCGGCCGCCAAGGAGGCCGGCAACATGGTCGACCTCGACTCCAACCCGACCAAGCTGATCGAGATCGTGGAGATCGGCAAGCAGTTGCTGATCACCCGGGGTGCGCTGACCACCTTCTCCATCGCCAACGATGTCGCGAAGTACTTCGCGATCATCCCGGCGCTGTTCGCGGCGGTCTACCCGGGCCTGGACAGGCTGAACATCATGCAGCTGTCCTCGCCGGACTCGGCGATCCTGTCCGCGGTCATCTTCAACGCGCTGATCATCATCGCGCTGGTGCCGCTCGCCCTGCGGGGGGTGCGCTACCGGCCGATGAGCGCGGACCGGATGCTGCGGCGCAACCTCGGGATCTACGGTCTCGGCGGCCTGATCGCGCCCTTCATCGGCATCAAGATCATCGACATCCTCATCTCCCTCATCCCCGGGATCGGCTGATCGCCATGAACCACTCCGTCACGAACACCGTCCGGCTGTTCGGCGCCGGGCTGCGCGCCCTGCTGATGCTGACCCTGGTGACCGGCGTCATCTACCCGCTGCTGGTCACCGGCGTCGCCCAGGGGCTGTTCCACGACAAGGCGAACGGCTCCGAGATCACGGCGCACGGCAAGGTCGTCGGCTCCTCGCTGATCGGGCAGCCGTACGACCTGCCGCTGAAGAAGGGCCAGGAGACCCCGGACCCCGATCTGAAGTGGTTCCAGGGCCGCCCGGCGAACGGCCTCGGCAGCAACAGCGTCAACACCCAGTACAAGCTGCTGCTGTCCGGAGCCACCAACCTCTCCGCCGACAGCAAGGACCTCCTCCAGCAGGTCCGGGACGCCAAGGCCGCGGTCGTCAGGAACAACTCGGTGCCCGGCTACACCGTCAAGCCATCCCAGGTCCCCGCCGAGGCGGTGACATCCTCCGGCTCCGGTCTGGACCCGGACATCTCCCCGCGGTACGCGGAGATCCAGGTCCATCGGGTCGCGGCGCGGAACGGGCTGTCCGTCGGCCAGGTGGAGAGGCTGGTCAAGGACAAGACCGAGGGGCGCATGGTTGGGTTCATCGGCGAGCCGCGGGTGAACGTCCTCGAGCTGAACGTCGCGCTCAAGGATCTGGTGGCCCGGCGCTGAGGTTGACGCCTGCGGCGGGTTGTTCCCCTCCCCGCCCCTTCCCACAACCGGGGCTTCGCCCCTGGACCCCGGGGTCCGGGGGCGAAGCCCCTGCCACGCGGCGGCCGCACTTACGCCGGTGAACCGCTGCGCGGCCGCTCCGGCAGCACGGCGCGGTCGGCGGGAGGCGCGGCGTCCGTGGTGGTCTTGGTGGTGGTGAGGTCCTCGATGCGGTCGGCGAACCCCGGCTCCGGCAGCGGGAGGTCGATGTCGGGGTCGTCGGTGAAGTCGACGGCCTCGGCGACGTAGTGGATGACCGCCCTGGTGGCGGGCGGGACCTCCTGTCCCCGCTTCAGGCCGTGCAGGATGCGCAGGGCGGCGGCCATCTCGTGGTCGGTGGCGGTCCAGTCCTCCACGGTGTCGGTGACCGGCGGGATGTCGTTGCCCGCCTGCTCGTGCCACCACTCGAGCCATGCGTGCGCCTGGCCGTCCTCGCCGAGGGCCATGTGGTGGAGGTAGAGGCAGTACGCGGCGGCGGGGTCGCCGGCCCCGGCGGCGAACTGCCACCAGAACTGGGCGTGGTCCTCGTGCCCGGCCAGCTGGAGTACGCATCCCAGGACCCGGGAGCCGGGCGGTTCGAGGATGCGGCGGGTGAGGAAGTCCCGCAGCTGGGTCAGGGCGTCGGGCCGGGCGATGATCGCCTCGCACAGGGTGTGCAGATCCTGCGCCATCCGCTCGTCCGCGCCTGGCACCGCGGCTCCGGCGGCCGCGGTGGTCCCCGGACCCTGTTGTGGGGGACGCTCCTGGGGCGGGACGCCGCCGGGGTTGGCGTGGCGGGCGGCGAGCCGGGCCTCGGCGGCCTCGAAGTCGATGGGAGGGGTGGGGTTGAGCAGGGCCCGCGCGAGGATGCGGTCAATGGGTGAGGTCATCGGTTGTCCTTGGCCAGGAGTTGTTGCAGACGGCGGCGGGCGTAGCGGGCGGTGGAGCGCACACCGGCCTCGGTGATGCCGAGGTGGGTGGCGGTCTCGGCGACGCTGTAGCCGCGGCAGTGGAGCAGGATGACCACGTCCTGCTGGCGCTCGGGGAGTTTCTTGATCGCCTGATAGAGGTTCAGGCTCTCCTCCAGGGCGGCGATGGGGTCGACCGCGTCCTTGAGGATCGCGGTCTCGAAGGTCGCGTTGTCCAGGAGGGCGGGGCCCCGGTTGCGGGCCCGGGCGAGGTCGATGACCCGGTTCTTCATCACCTTCCAGGCGTAGGCGGCCGGGTTCTCCATGGTCAGCACCTTGGGCCAGCAGCGCAGGAGCTGTTCGAAGGCGGCGTCGACGGCCTCTTCGGCGTCCGCGTGGTTGCCGAGGTAGACCATGGCCCGGTCGATGTACGCCTTCCGGTGGAGTTGGTGGAAGGCACGGAAGTCGGCGGGGAGTCCGGCGGTCATCGAGGTGATCTCGCGCGAGCGCGGGAAGTCGTTGGTCACCGCTCCCCTCCCTCCTGGTTATTGCGATGCAGTTCCGATACGCCGACGCGGACTCCCATCGCGGCCGCGCGGCGCAGGAGGGCGATGGCGTCACTGCCGAATACCCGGGTGACGAGTACGGCGGTGACGACGTTCACCACGGTTTGAAGATTCACCGGACTTCGCTGTCCTTCTGTTCGTCGTACGAGGGTGGCCCCCACACGCCCCGCGAGTGCGCGGTGTTGCGCCCTCTGTTCAGATAGCGCGTACCAACGCCGGTTCGTGCATCGGATGAGCCTAAAATCTTACGGAACGCAGCGATCCAATTACGCAAATATGAAAATCTCATCGCCAGATTCAGGAGTGCGGGCCGACCCCGTACCACCCGCGCCGCCCTGCGCCGTTGGGCGCGAGCGGCGGGTTACGGGGTGCCCGGCGGATCTTTCCCCTCCCCGCCCCTTCCCGCTACCAGGGGCTCCGCCCCTGGACCCCGGGGGCGACGAGCCGGCCGTCGCGCCGTGAACGCGTGCGCCAGCGCGCAGATAGCGGTCGGCACGTCGGTGCGCCGAATGACCGGACGGACGCCCGCACACGTCCCGGCCACCCGGCCGGGGCCCGGGGCGGCGCCCCGGCTCCGCTCCGCCCCTCGACCCGGGGGACGACAAACCGACCGCCGCCGCGATCACCTCACCAGCCCACGGCAACGACCGCGCCACCCGCGATGCAGCGGAAGACCGCACGGACGCCCGCGCACATCCGGGCCGCCCGGCCGGGGTCCGGGGCGGGGCCCCGGGTTTACTCCCCCTGGGCCCCAGGGGGGCGACAAGCCGGCCGTCGCCGTGGTCAGTTCACCGGACGGGGGCTGGGGCGGAGCCCCAGTTATGGGAAGGGGCGGGGAGGGGCACGGCCCGCCGCAGGCGTGTCTGGGGCTGCATGGCGGGGCTGTGGGAAAGGGCCGGGGGCGGGGAGCAGCCCGCCGCAGGCGGCGTGGGCCGGTGGGCCTCGCCTAGCCGGTGAGCGACTGGGTGCCGAGGACGGTGAGGAGGGCGAGGCGTTCGGCGTCCTCGGTGTCGGGCTCGGCGGTGTAGACCACGATGCGCAGATCGCTGCCCGCCACGGTGAGCACATCGCAGTCCAGCGTCAGCGGACCCACCCGTGGATGGTCGATGGTCTTCCGCGAGGCCTCGTGGTGGCCGACGGCGCCGGAGTCCCACAGCTCGGCGAACCGTTCGCTGTTCGCGCGCAGTTCCGCGACCAGCCGCCGCAGCCGCTGGTCGGCCGGGTAGCGGGCGGCGGCCGTGCGGAGGTCGGCAACCAGCGCAGCCTGGAACTCGGTGCGGGCCTCATGGGTCTGCCGGGACCCGGTGTCCTCGCTGACGAAATGGCGCCAGACTCCGTTGCGCTCGTTGCCGCGCCACCGGGACGGATCGCCCCTCAGGGCCACATACGGCGGATTGGCCATGAGCAGCGTCCAGGACGCGTCGCTCACGGCCACGGGCGTTCCGGTCAGCCGGTCCAGCAGCCGCTGGACGCTCGGGGTGATGTACGACGGGACCGTCTCCGGGCCGGGTGGGGCAAGCCCGGCCAGCCGGAAGAGGTGGGCGCGCTCGGCCGACGACAGCCGCAGGGCCCTGGCCAGGGCCTCGACGACCTGGGTCGAGGGATGGGACGCCCGGCCCTGTTCGAGGCGGGTGACGTAGTCGACGGAGATCCCGGCGAGCAGGGCCAGCTCCTCGCGGCGCAGCCCGGCCGCGCGCCGCTGCCCGCCGGCCGGCAGCCCGGCGGCCTCCGGGGGGACCCGGTCCCGCCAGCGCCGTACCGCCTGCCCGAACTCCGTAGTCGCCATGGTCACCAGTCTGCACCCCGGGCCGGGGACGAGCCTGGTACCCGCGGTCCCAGGAAGACGGAGCACCTGGCTGCCCGCGCGGCCCCTGACGCAGCCTGGACGGCATGACGACAACACTCATCACCGGAGCGAACAAGGGTCTCGGCTTCGAGACCGCCCGCCGGCTGATCGCCGCGGGTCACACCGTCTATCTGGGCAGCCGGGACGCCGACCGCGGACGCCGCGCCGCCGAGCAGCTGGGGGCGGGGGCGCGGCTGGTCGTCCTCGATGTCACCGATGACGCCTCCGTGGCCGCCGCCGCGAAGACCGTCGAGGCCGACGGCGGACTGGATGTACTGATCAACAACGCCGGTATCGAGGCGCGCACGCCGGACGGCGGGGTGATCGGCGCCGCGGAGGTCACTGCCGACATGATGAAGGAGGTGTTCGAGACGAACGTCTTCGGCGTGGTGCGGGTGACCCATGCCTTCCTGCCGCTGCTGCGGCGGTCCGCCGCCCCGGTCGTGGTCAATGTCAGCAGCGGGCTGGCCTCGCTGGAGCGGGTCTCCACCCCGGACACCCCCATGCACGCCTACCCGGGGGTCGCCTATCCGGCGTCGAAAACCACGGTCAACATGGTCACCGTGCAGTACGCGAAGGCGTTCCCGGAGATGCGGATCAACGCCGTGGAGCCCGGCTACACCGCCACGGACCTCAACGGGCACACCGGTCACCAGACCGTCGAGGAGGGCGCCGAGATCATCGTCCGCATGGCGACGGTGGGCCCGGACGGCCCGACGGGAGGCTACTTCGACATCGAGGGCACCCTCCCCTGGTAGCGGTGCCCTCCGCTGGTAGCGGGGCCTCCCCCGGTAGCGGGCCCTCCCCCCGGTAGCGGGGCCTCCCATGGGTAGCAGGGCCCTCCCCCTGGCGGGGGGCGGCGCTCGCCCGGCGCCGCCGCGCTCACTGCGCCCGGCTCTCCCGGGTGCGCCACAGCCACCTGATGTCGCGGGCGAAGGACCAGCTGAGCAGGGTCAGGGCCAGCAGCGCGGCGCCGAAGGCCACCGGGTACGGAAGCACATCGGCGCCCACGACCAACAGCAGCACGCCCTGGAGCGCGGCCACCGTCTTGCGGGCCGTGCTCGGGGGCAGCTGGCCGTTCAGCCAGGGCAGCACCCACGCCGCGGCCACGAAGGCGTAGCGCATGGCGCCGATCAGCAGCACCCAGGGGCCGAGGAAGGTGGCCACATAGACGCTGAGCACCAGGATGAGGACGGCGTCGACCTCCATGTCGAACCGCGCGCCCAGGGAGGACGAGGTGCCGGTGCGGCGCGCCACCTGTCCGTCGACCGCGTCGAGGATCAGCGCGACCGCGGTGAGGGACACCAGGGCGGTGACCGGCGTCGGGCTCTCGAAGGAGTCGGCGACCAGCGCGGTCACCCCGCCGACGAGCGTGGCCCGCGCCAGGGTGACCCGGTTGGCCGCTCCGAAGGAGGCGAGCCAGGACCGCTGGAGTGCGCGGGTGAGCACCGCCCAGGTGGCGACCGCGAAGGCCAGGCCGGTCAGCCAGCCCGCGGGTCCCAGGTCGATCGCCGTGCCGAGCAGGACGAGCAACAGCAGCTGCGCGGCCGCGCCCACGGCTGTCTCGTTGCGCAACGCGGCCGCGCCCGCGGCGCTCTGGTCGCGCAACAGCGTCGTGTTGTAGGGATTGTTCAGGGCCACCGTGCACCCTCCGGGCTGTGTGGCGGAGTGGATGGGTGCCGCGTACCGTGTTCGCGGCTTCATGGTCATCCGTACGTGGGCCACCCTCCGATTGTTCAGCCCCTCAGGAGAACGTCGTATGACGCGCACCGCCCGTGCCTTCTGGCTCCACTACCCCGGACACGGCGAGATACGGGAGGTGGACCTGGCCGAACCCGGGCCCGAGGACGTGGTGGTGCGCACGCTGTGCTCCGGGGTGAGCCGCGGTACGGAGACCCTGGTCTTCCGCGGTGGCGTACCGGAGAGCCAGTACGGCGCGATGCGCGCGCCGTTCCAGGACGGCGAGTTCCCGGGGCCGGTGAAGTACGGCTACCTCAATGTGGGTCTGGTCGAGGAGGGACCGGCGTCCCTGCGGGGGCGCACCGTCTTCAGTCTGTATCCGCATCAGACCCGCTTTGTGGTCCCGGCGAGCGCGGTGACCCCGGTGCCCGAGGGCGTGCCCGCGCCGCGCGCGGTGCTGGCGGGGACGGTGGAGACCGCGGTGAACGCCGCGTGGGACGCCGCGCCGCTGCTGGGCGACCGAATCGCGGTGGTGGGGGCGGGGATGGTGGGTGCCTCCGTCGCGGCGGTGCTGTCCCGGTTCCCGGCCGTACGGGTGCAACTGGTGGACGCCGAGCCGGCGCGCGCGGAGGTCGCGCGGGCGCTCGGGGTGGACTTCGCGCTCCCCGGTGAGGCGGCGGGCGACCTCGATCTGGTGGTGCACGCCAGCGCCACCGAGCAGGGGCTCGCGCGCTCGCTGGAGCTCCTCGCCCCGGAGGGCACCGTGCTGGAGCTGAGCTGGTACGGGGACCGGCGGATCGGCCTGCCGCTGGGCGAGGCGTTCCACTCCCGGCGGCTGACGGTGCGCAGCAGCCAGGTGGGGACGGTGTCCCCGGCCCGGGGCGCCCGCCGCTCCTACGGCGACCGGATGGCGCTGGCGCTCGAACTGCTCGCCGATCCCGCCTTCGACGCCCTCGTCACCGGCGAATGCGGTTTCGAGGAGCTTCCCGAGGTGCTTCCGAGGCTCGCCTCGGGCGAGATTCCGGGGCTGTGCCACCGGGTTCGCTACGCCGCGGAATCTGCCGTGTCGCCCGGCTGAACACGGGGAACGCGACGGCCGTACTAGAGGGCGTGCCCCGGCTGAGGGCCCGACGCGCCGTATCTGGAGGGTCATCCGTTGTTCAGCATCACCGTTCGCGATCACATCATGATCGCTCACAGTTTTCGCGGCGAGGTCTTCGGACCCGCGCAGCGGTTGCACGGGGCGACGTTCCTCGTGGACGCCACCTTCCGCCGTGCCGAGTTGGACGACGACAACATCGTCGTCGACATCGGCCTGGCCACCCGTGAGCTCGGGGAGGTGTGCGGCGCGCTCAGCTATCGCAACCTCGACGACGAACCCGACTTCAAGGGGATCAACACCTCCACCGAGTTCCTCGCCAAGGTGATCGCCGACCGCCTCGCCGAGCGGGTCGGCTCGGGTGCGCTGGGCGAGGGCGCCCAGGGCCTGTCCGGGATCTCCGTCACGCTGCATGAGTCACATGTCGCCTGGGCGAGTTACGAGCGTGGCCTATGAACCCGGCCGCACCGCGCACGGTGCACTTCGTGATGCCCGGCAGCGTGGCCGACCCGGCCACGCCGAGCGGCGGCAACGTCTACGACCGGCGGATCTGCCGGGATCTGCCCGGCTCCGGCTGGCGGGTCGAGGAGCACGCCATCGCGGGCGACTGGCCCCAGCCGGGCCCGGCCGCCCGCGCCGAGCTGACCCGGCTCCTGACCACGCTGGCGGACGGCACGCTCGTCCTGCTCGACGGGCTGGTGGCCTGTGCGCTCCCGTACATCGTCGTTCCGCAGGCCCAGCGGCTGCGGCTGTCGGTGCTGGTGCATCTGCCGCTGAGCGACGAGACGGGGCTGGCCCCCGGCCGGGCCGATGATCTGAAGGCGCTGGAGGGCCGGACGCTGCGCGCGGTGCGGACGGTGGTGGCCACCAGCGCCTGGGCGGCCGGGCGGCTGGTGGCTCTGCACGGGCTGGTCCCGGACCGGGTCCATGTGGCGGCGCCCGGCGCCGACATCGCGCCGCTCGCCTCCTCCGGCGGCGACGGCTCGCGGCTGCTGTGCGTGGCCTCGGTGACCCCGCGCAAGGGGCAACTGCGGCTGGTCGAGGCGCTCGCGCGGATCGATGACCTGCCCTGGGCTTGCGACTGTGTGGGATCGCTCGAGCAGAACCCGGAGTACGCCGCCCGGCTCCGGGAGCTGGTCGAGAAGCTGGGCGTGGCCGACCGGGTGCATCTGCTCGGCCCCAGGACCGGCGCCGAGCTGGACGCCGGCTACGCCTCCGCCGACGCGATGGTGCTCGCCTCGTACGCCGAGACCTACGGCATGGCGGTGACCGAGGCGCTCGCCCGGGGGATCCCGGTGCTGGCCACGGCCGTCGGCGGGGTTCCGGAGGCGGTCGGGCAGGCGCCCGACGGCAGGGTGCCGGGCATCCTCGTCGACCCGGACGACCCCGACGCGCTCACGGCGGCGCTGCGCCGCTGGCTGGGCGACCCCGGTGCGCGCCGCCGGCTCACCGCCGCCGCGCACGAGCGGCGCACCGCGCTGGCCGGGTGGGAGAACACCACCCGCAATCTGGCCGGTGCGCTGGAACAGCTCCGAGACGAACCGCGGAGGGCCGCGTGAAGACGACCGACGTACCGCGTTACACCCCCGACTGGCTGGAGCTGCGGGAGGGCGCCGACGCGGCGGCCCGTTCCCCCGAACTCCTCGAGGCGCTCGGCCCCCGGCTGTCCGGCCCGCCGCTGGTGATCCACGACCTGGGCTGCGGCACCGGTTCCATGGGGCGCTGGCTGGCGCCCCGGCTGAGCGGTCCGCAGCTGTGGATCCTGCACGACCGCGACCCCGATCTGCTGGACCGGGCGGCGGTGCGGATGCCCCGGGCGGCCACCGACGGCAGCCGCATCACCGTCGCGACGGCGCGCGGCGACCTCTCCCGGCTGACCGCGAGCACGCTGGACGGCGCCTCGCTGGTGACGGCGTCCGCGCTGCTGGACGTGCTCACCCCCGAGGAGGTGGACGGGATCGCCGCGGCCTGCGCCGAGGCGGAGTGCCCGGCGCTGCTGGCGCTGTCCGTGGTGGGGCGGGTCGAGCTCACCCCGGCCGACCCGATGGACGCGGAGATCACCGAGGCGTTCAACGCGCATCAGCGGCGTGGCGGTCTGGTGGGCCCCGACGCGATGGCGGTGGCCTCCGAGGCGTTCGCCCGGCACGGCGCGACGGTACGGACCCATGCCAGCCCCTGGGTGCTGGGCGCCGAGCACTCCGCGCTGACGGCCGAGTGGCTGCGGGGCTGGGTGGGCGCGGCCGTGGACCACCGGCCGGAGCTCGGCGCGCACGCCGAGGCGTATCTGCGCCGCCGGCTGGCGATGGCCGCGGCGGGCGCGCTGCGGGTGGTGGTGCACCACCACGATCTGCTGGCGCTGCCCGCGCCCCGCACGCTGGGGGCGGCCGCGTGACCGGCGCGCTGCGGGCCCGGCTCGGGGCGGCCGCGGGCGTCGCCATCCTCGGGGTGGTGCTGTGGCGGCTGGGCACCGGGGCCTTCGTGGACGGCTTGCGCACCATCGACGGGCCCACCCTGCTGGCGGCGGTCGGCCTCGGCCTGCTCACCACGGTCTTCAGCGCCTGGCGCTGGTGTCTGGTGGCGCGGGGGCTGCGGATCCGGCTGCCGCTGGGCCCGGCCGTCGCCGACTACTACCGCGCGCTGTTCCTCAACGCCGCGCTGCCCGGCGGGGTGCTCGGCGATGTGCACCGCGCGGTGCGGCACGGGCGGGACGCGGGGGATGTCGGCCGGGGCGTGCGCGCGGTGGTGCTGGAGCGGGTCGCGGGCCAGGTGGTGCTGATCGCGGTGGGGGTGGCGATCCTGCTGGCCCACCCCTCCCTGGCGCTGGAGCACACCGGCCGGCTGATCGGCGGGCCGGCCGCGGCATGGGCACTGGCCGCGGTGTGCGTCCTGGCGCTCCTCGCGGTGGTGGCCGTCCGGCGCCGCCGCCGCGCGGCGCCGGTGGCCGGGCGGCGGCGGGGCGCGGTCCGCGGCGCGCTCCTCGAGGCGCGCCGCGGGCTGCTGGCCCGGGGCAGCTGGCCGGGGGTGGTGATCTCCTCGGTGGTGGTGCTGGCCGGGCATCTGACGACGTTCGTCCTGGCCGCGCGGGTGGCGGGGTCAGACGCCCCGCTGACCGAGCTGGTGCCCCTGATGGTGCTCGCCCTGATCGCCATGGCCCTGCCGCTGAACGTCGGCGGCTGGGGCCCCCGCGAGGGCGTGACCGCCTGGGCCTTCGGCGCCGCGGGCCTCGGCGCGAGCCAGGGGCTGACCGTGGCCGTGGTCTACGGGGTGCTCACCTTCGCCGCGAGCCTCCCCGGTGTCGTGGTGCTGGCCGTCCAGGGTTACGGCCGGCTGCGGGGCCGACAGGTCGAGTTCGAAGAGGGTGTCCTCGCCGAGGGTGTCGCGGCGGACGGGCGGGCGGAGCGCGTTCCGCATGACCGTCGTCCCGTCGAAGCGCAGTCCGGGGATGCCGTCGCCGAGCAGGACCGGGGCCACGGTGACGTAGAGCCGGTGCAGCGCCCCCGCGTGCAGGAAGCGCGACACGGTGACCCCGCCGCCCTCGACGAGAATCCGGCCGAGCCCGCGCCGCCGAAGCGCCCGCACCAGGTGGTGGGGGGCAAAGGCGTCCGGGTCCTCAAGCGTCAGCACGTCCACGCCGTCCGGCGGCGCCGGCCGGCGCTCACCGGTGGTGCCCACCACCCACAGGGTCGGAGCTGAGCCATCGGTGAACACCCGTCGGTCGAGCGGCACCCGTCCGCGCGGATCGAGCACGACCCGCACCGGGTGGGCGCCCGCGCAGGCGCGCACGGTCAGCTGGGGGTCGTCCGCTACGGCGGTGCCGGCCCCGACGACCACCGCGTCGGCGAGGGCGCGCAGCCGGTGGAGATGGCGGCGGTCCTCCTCACCGGTGACGTAGTCGGCGTCGCCGGTGCGGGTGGCGATGAAGCCGTCCAGGCTCTGGCCGAGCTGAGCGATGGTCAGCCCCGGCCCGGCCAGGCACAGCGGGAGATAGCGGTCGACCAGGAGCCGGGCCTCCGGCGAGGCGGCCTCGCTCCACCGCCACCGGCCGTCCGGGCCCCGGACCAGACCGGCGGCCCCCGCGTCCGACTCGGTCCGGACGGAGCGCAGCCGCTCCCATGCCTCTTCCGTCTCCAGGAAGGTCATCCCGCCTCCTTCTCGGCACCGACCAGGGAAAGATACTCGGCGAAGCAGTCGACGAGCCCGGCCAGGAGTTCCTTTCCCTTGTCCGCGGACGCCCTGGACGGACGGCCGACGACTCCGGTTTCGGTATAGGCGGACATACCGAGGGTGAGCAGATGTTTCCGATCGTCGGATATCCAGTCGGAGGTTTCATGGCCGGGCCGTACGAGTTCCGGATGGGCATGCAGGAGGATCGATGTCTCCAGTTCGCCCGCATGCATATCGCTGTTGGCCGGGGTGCGTACTCCGGCACGTGTCCTTGCGGCCTCCCAGTCGGCCGATCCGGGGAATAGCGCCATGCGGAAGTCAGTGCCAGCGGATTCCTGAACGATGTTGCGCAGTACGTAATTTCCGCCGTGTCCGTTCACCAGAATCAGACCGCGTATACCCGAGCGCCTGAGGGAGTCCGCGATATCGCGGACGACGGCGTAGAGGGTGGCCGCGGAAATCGACACCGTCCCTGGCCAGGCGGCGTGTTCATGGGAGCAGGAGACCGTCACCGGGGGCAGCTGGAGCACCGGGTACGCGGCCGCGATCTCCGCCGCGACCGTGCAGGCGATGACCGTGTCGGTCACCAGCGGGAGAAAGGCGCCGTGTTGTTCGAAGCTGCCTACGGGAAGAACGGCGACCTCAGGCCGGTCGGCCCGCACTTCCTCCGTCGTCCGTGTCGGCAACACCATGCCGGCCTGCGGGCGCGTTCCCGAACCGCTCATATCTCGTGGACCTTTCATACGTCGGCCGGACAGCTTGTTGCTGCGGCTTTCTCATTCTCCTGTACAAGGGCGGTGGTTTTCCAGATAAGATCGGGACATGACAGAAAGTGATGGTGTGTTCGATGTCGACACCCGCACCTCGGGTGTCGAACGAGTGGTGAATGTCCGGCTGGCCACGAAGCATGGCGACTTTCTCGCGATCGGCTATCGGGACCTCGTGCGCGGCGATGAACAAATAGCGCTGGTATACGGCGATGTCGGCGGGGAGGAAGCGCTTACCCGGCTGCATTCCGAGTGCCTCACCGGAGACGCGTTCGGCTCCCGTCACTGCGAGTGCGGCGACCAGCTCTCCGCCGCGCTGAAGGCGATCGTGGCCGAAGGCCGGGGCGTTCTGGTGTATCTGAGGGGCCATGAGGGGCGCGGCATCGGGCTGCTCGCCAAGCTCCAGGCGATGAAGCTCCAGTCCGAGGGGCTGGACACCGTCGAGGCCAACCTCGCCCTCGGCCTGCCGGCCGACGCCCGCGACTACAAGGTGGCGGCGGACGTCCTGCACGACCTCGAGGTGCGCTCCGTGCGGCTGCTGTCCAACAACCCCCAGAAGCGGGACGCGCTGCTGCGGCACGGCGTCCGGGTCAGCGAGCAGGTGCCGCTGCTGATGACTCCGCACAAGGAGAACCTCCCGTATCTGCTCACCAAGCGGGATCGCATGGACCACTATCTGCCCCATCTGGAAGCCGTGATCCAGCGCACCTGAAGGAGGCCCTGGCCCCGGGCCGCGGCCTGGTCCACCGGTGTCGACCGGGCGTGGGCCGCGGCCCGTATCGGTGCGGAGTCCCGGCGTGACCATACCGCCGAACGGGCGATCAGTACGCATATGTCCGAGAATGGAGGTGCCGCGTGACGTTCCGAAGGACGACGATCAAGGGTAGGGACCATGGACCTCGAGATCGAGCTCCGGGTGGACGGGACCGAGCACCGCCTCACCGTCGACACCCGTACGTCGCTACTGGACGCCCTGCGCGAACAGCTGGGGAACACCAGCCCCAAGAAGGGCTGCGACCACGGACAGTGCGGCGCCTGCACCCTGCTGCTCGACGGCCGCCGGATCCTCGGCTGCCTCGCGCTGGCCGTCGCCCACCAGGGCGCGGACATCGTCACGGCGGCCGGGCTCACCGACGGTGAGCTGCATCCGCTCCAGCGGTCGTTCATCGCCCATGACGCCTTCCAGTGCGGCTACTGCACACCCGGTCAGATCGTCTCGGCGGCCGGGATGCTCCAGGAGGCCGGGGAGGGCTGGCCCAGCGCCGCGAGCAAGGACCCCGGCGCCACCGATGTGGTGCTCGACGACGAGGAGATCGCCGAGCGGATGAGCGGCAATCTGTGCCGCTGCGCCGCGTACGCGAACATCGTCCCGGCGATCGCGGAGGTGGCGCACCGATGAAGCCCTTTCGCTACGAACGCGCCGATGAGGTGCCGGCGGCCGTCGCCACCCTGGTGAGGGAACCCGAGGCGGCCTATCTGGCCGGGGGCACCAATCTGGTCGATCTGATGCGTCTTGAGGTGACGACCCCGGAGATGCTGATCGACGTCCGGCGGCTGACCTCGGACCGGATCGAGGAGCTGCCCGACGGGGGGCTGCGGATCGGCGCGGCGGTGCCCAACAGCGATCTGGCCGCCGACCTACGGGTCCGGCGGCGCTATCCGGTGCTCTCCCAGGCGCTCCTCTCGGGCGCCTCGGGCCAGCTGCGCAACCTCGCCACCACCGGCGGCAATCTGCTCCAGCGCACCCGCTGCCCGTACTTCCAGAACGTCACCACCCCCTGCAACAAGCGCATACCGGGTTCGGGCTGCTCGGCGGTGCAGGGCTATCAGCGCGATATGGCGATCCTGGGCGCCTCCCCCGCCTGTGTGGCCACCCACCCCTCCGACATGGCCGTCGCGCTGGCCGCGCTGGACGCGGTGGTGACGGTGGCCGGCCCGGCCGCCGAGCGGCGGATCCCGCTGACCCAGCTGTACCGGCTGCCGGAGGACACCCCCGACCGCGACACCGTCCTGGAGCGCGGTGAGCTGATCACCGGGGTGGAGCTGCCGCCCCCGCACGCCGCGACCCGCTCCCGCTACCGCAAGGTGCGCGACCGCGCCTCGTACGCCTTCGCGCTGGTCTCGGTCGCCGCCGCGCTGGAGGTCACCGACGGGGCGGTACGGGACGTAGCGATCGCGCTGGGCGGGGTGGCGCACAAGCCCTGGCGGGCCATCACGGCCGAGGCGGTGCTGCGCGGCGCGCCCGCCACGCGGGAGAGCTCCGTGGACGCGGCCGCCGCCGAGCTGGCCGCGGCGCGGCCGCTGGCGGGCAACGCCTTCAAGGTTCCGCTCGCCCGCAACACGATGGTCGCCACCCTGCTGGAGCTGCTGGAGGAGGCGCGATGAGCGACGTCGCGGCACGCCCCCGCGCCATCGGCATTCCGATGGACCGTATCGACGGTGTGCAGAAGGTCACCGGGACCGCCACCTACGCCTATGAATGGCCCCTCGACCAGCCCGTCTATCTGTATCCGCTCCAGTCCACGATCGCCGCCGGGCGGGTCACCGGGGTGGACGGCGCGCTCGCGGAGGCGGAGCCGGGGGTGCTGGCGGTGCTCAGCCACCTCAACGCCCCCACGCTGACCCGCCCGGACGATCCGGAGCTCGCGGTGCTCCAGACCGACGAGGTCGCCTGGCGCGGCCAGTTCATCGGGGCGGTGGTGGCCGAGAGCCTGGAGACCGCGCGCCGCGCGGCGGGGCTCGTCCGCGTGGAGTACGAGAGCCGGCCCCCCGATGTGGTGCTGCGCGCCGACCGCGGCGACCTCTACTCCCCGGTGGGCGCCGCCACCTTCGGCTCGGGCGGCGGAGAGCTCCAGGACGGCTCGCCCGCCGACAGTGTGCTGGGGGACGTGGACACGGCGCTGGCGGCGTCGCCGACCATGGTGGACGCCACGTACTCCACACCGATGTACCACAACAACCCGATGGAGCCGCACACCGCCGTGGTCACCTGGCTGGACGGTGAGCTGATCGTGCGCTGCGCCACCCAGGGCGCCTCCATGAGCCAGGCCCTGATCTCCGGGGTGCTGGGTCTTGAGCCGGGGCGGGTGCGGGTGATCTCCCCCCATGTCGGGGGCGCGTTCGGCTCGAAGGTCTACCCCCATTCGTACGCCGTGCTGGCCGCGATGGCGGCCCGGATGGTCCGGCGGCCGGTCAAGTTCTCGCTGACCCGGCAGCAGATGTTCGCCCTGGTCGGCTACCGCCCTGCGTCGATCCAGCGGATCCGGCTGGGCGCCGGACGGGACGGCAGGCTGACCGCGCTCTCCCACGAGGTGATCGAGCAGACCGCCAAGGCCAAGGGGTACGCGGAGCAGGTGGCCGGCTGCTCCCGGTTGATGTACGCGGCGCCGCACCGGCGCACCACTCACCGGCTGGCCCCGCTGGACGTCCCGGTGCCCACGATCATGCGGGCGCCGGGCGAGGCGCAGGGGATGTTCGCGCTGGAGTCGGCGCTGGACGAGATGGCCATCGCCTGCGGCCTCGACCCGGTGGAGTTCCGGATCCGCAACGAGCCGGAGGTGCATCCGGAGTCCGGGCTGCCGTTCTCCAGCCGCCATCTGACGGCCTGTCTGCGCGAGGGCGCCCGCCGGGCCGGCTGGGACCGGCGCGACCCGGTCCCCCGTTCCCACCGCGAGGGGCGCTGGCTGGTGGGCACCGGCGTGGCCGCCTCGACGTACCCCTCCCCCCGCTTCCCCGGCAACGCGGCCACGATCCGGCTCGCCCCGGACGGCCACTACACGGTCCGGATCGCCGCCGCCGACCTGGGCACCGGCACCTGGACGGCGCTCACCCAGATCGCCGCGGACGCGGTGAGCGCACCCGTAGGGCAGGTGGAGGTGCGGATCGGGGACACGGCGCTGCCGGCCGCGTCGGTCGCCGGGTTCTCGGCGGGCATCAACAGCTGGGGCACCGCGATCTGGGAGGCGGCGGACCGGCTGCGGGCCCGGCTCCAGGCCGAGCACGGCGGTGTCGCGCCGGCGGAGGGGCTGGAGGTCACCACGGAGCTGTCCGGCGGCAATCCGGAGGCCGAGCGCTATGCGATGCACAGCTTCGGCGCCCAGTTCGCCGAGGTACGGGTGGACGAGGACACCGGCGAGGTGCGGGTGGCGCGGCTGCTGGGGATGTTCGACGTGGGCCGGGTCATCAACCCCAAGACGGCCCGCTCCCAGCTGATCGGCGGAATGACCCAGGGGATCTCGATGGCGCTGTACGAACACAGCGTGCTGGACCCGCGGTTCGGCCATGTGGTCAACCAGGACTTCGCCCAGTACCACATCGCCTCCGCCGCCGATGTCCACTCGATCGAGGCCCACTGGGTGGACGAGTCCGATCCGTACACCAACCCCATGGGGGCCAAGGGCCTCGGTGAGGTGGGCATCACGGGCACCGCCGCGGCCATCGCCAACGCCGTGCACCACGCCACCGGCGTCCGGATCCGGGAACTGCCCATCACCCTGGACAAGCTGGTGTCCTAGCCATGCCCGAGCCACCGATCCTGGTGACCGGCGCCGCGGGCAGCATCGGGGCCGTCGGCCGCACCGTGGTGGAGGAGTTGCGCCGCCGCGAACTGCCCGTGCGCGCCATGGTCCGCCGCGAGGACGAGCGGGCCGAGGCCCTGCGCGCCACGGGCGCGGAGGTGGTGGCGGGCGATCTGACCCGCGCCCCGGATGTGGTCCGGGTGCTGGACGGCTGCGGGCGGATGTACTTCGGCATGAGCGTCTCGCCGACGTACCTGGAGGCGACGATGACCACGGCGGCGGTCGCCCGTGACTACGCGCGGCTGGACGCGCTGGTCAACATGTCGCAGATGACGGTCTCCCAGATGGACCTCACCAGCACCTCGGAGTCGACGCAGCAGCGGGAGCACTGGCTGGCGGAGCAGGCGCTCAACTGGTCCGGGCTGCCCGTCACCCACCTGAGGCCCACCGTCTTCCTGGAGAATCCGCTGTTCTCGGTCTTCGTCTACCGCTCCATCGCGGAGGAGGGCACGATCCGGCTGCCGTTCGGCGCCGGACGCACCTCCCCGGTCGCGGCGCGGGACGTCGCCGCGGTGGTGGCGGCGATCCTGGTGGACCCCTCCTCGCACATCGGCAGGACCTACCATCTGACCGGCCCGGCCTCGGTCGACATGACCACCTTGGCCGAGGAGTTCGCCGACGCGCTCGGCCGGCCGGTCGCCTATGTGGACGTCTCCTACGAGGCCTGGGTCAACCACGACCTGAAGGCGCTGGACCTGCCCGACCACCTCTTCGACCACCTCGCCACGATGGCGCGGCTGCACGCGGAGAACCGCTACGACCGCTGGACCGACGACATCGAGACGATCACGGGAAGGCCCGCGACCGGGGTGCGGGAGTACGTCCGCGAGCACCCCGAGATGTTCACGACATGACGTGGGCGGAACGGAAGCGCGGTGCGAGTACTGCTGGGCATCATCGGCGCCGTCATCGTGCTGGGAATCTTCTCCTCGGTGCTGCGCACCCTGGTCATCCCCCGGCCGACCCCGGCCGGGTTCACCGGGTTCGTCCAGCGCTCGGTCAGCCGGCCGTTCCGCTTCCTGGCCGACCGGCTGCGCGGCATCGAGGCGAAGGACCGGGTGCTGGCCCCGGTGGCGCCGGTGTCCATCGTGATCACCCTGCTGGGCTGGCTGCTCTCCTTCATGATCGGCTACGGGCTGCTGGAGGCCGCGGTGAGCGGTCTTGACGTCCATGAGGGGATCTACGAGGCCGGGTCCTCGCTCTTCACCCTGGGCTTCGCCAGCAGCCGCCGGGCCAGTCTGACCGCCATCGACTTCTGCGCGGCGGCCACCGGCCCCATCGTGGTCGGTCTCCAGATCGGCTATCTGCCCACCCTGTACAACGCCTATCAGCGCCGCGAGACCCAGGTCACCCTGTTGCAGACCCGGGCGGGCGCCCCGCCGTGGGGCCCGGAGATCCTCGCCCGCTACGCCCAGGTGGGTCTGCTGGACGACATCGGCGACCTCTTCCACGGCTGGGAGCAGTGGTGCGCCGTGGTGAGCGAGACCCACACCACCTATCCGGTCCTGATCCACTTCCGCTCCCCCAAGGCCGACCGCAACTGGCTGATCGCCCTGCTGGCGGTGCTGGACGCGGCGGCGCTGCGGACGGCCTTCAACCCCTCGCAGCCACAGGCCCAGACCCGGCTGGCGCTGCGGGCGGGCTTCGTCTGTCTGCGCGACATCGCCGATATCCGCGGCATCCCGTACGACGCCGACCCGCATCCGGACGATCCGGTGCGGCTCGGCTACGAGGACTTCCTGCGCGGGGTGGAGCGGATGCGCGCCTACGGCTATCCGATGGAGCGCACCGCGGAGGAGGCGTGGCCGCACTTCCGCGGCTGGCGGGTGAACTACGAGACGCTCGCCTATCGGCTGGCGCGGGACATCGACGCGGTCCCGGCCCCCTGGTCGGGCCCGCGCCGCACCACGCTGCCCGTCTGGTCCCCGCTGACCCCGGTGGACCGCCGTCCGATGGGTTAGCGCCGGCATACACCCCCAGGGGGTAAATTTCCCCATGGGCATGGATGAGGCCATCGCCGCACGGATACGCGTGATCACCGAGGCGGGTGACGGGCTGAGCGGCCCCGATCTGCTCGGATTCGCGCTCGACCACGCCGTGACGGAGACCGGCGGACTCGGCGGCATGGTGCATCTGCGCGGCCCCGGCGCCCGGTCACCGCAGCTCACGGCGGTGCACGGGCTGATCCGTCCGGTCGCCCGGGACTGGGCGGAGGTCGAGCCGGCCGGGGCGCCGGCGCCCCGGCCCGCGCGATGGCCCAGGGCACACCGGTGTGGGCGCCGACCCTCGGCACCGGGGACGGCACGGGCCCGGCGCTGCCCGCCGGAAGCGGGCTGCTGGCGGTTCCGCTGATCACTCCGGAGGGTCACCGGCGCGCTGTCGGTGCTCATGGCCCCGGCCGAGCGGCCCGCACCGCGGCGGTGGGCGGCCGTCGAGGCGCTGGCCGCGTGGGCCGCCGCGCGGCTGCGGGAAGACCCTCCCGACCGGGGCCGGGACCAGGGCCGGGGCCGGGACCAGGCCCGGGACCATGCCCGGAACCGGGACGGCACCGGCACCTTGCTGGCAAACGACCAGGTGAGCCAGGCGCTCTCGCAGCTCACCGCCGATGACGCGGCGCTGCTCATCGCCCGCACCCCTGCGCTCGCCCCGGACCACATCGTCGCCCGGCCGCTGTCCGGGGGGCCGATCGCCGCGGGCGAGGCGCGCGATCACGTCCGGGACCAGCTGACCCGCTCGGAGCTGGCTCCGCTCACCCCACCGCGGAGCTGCTGGTCAGCGAGTTGGCCGCGAACGCGATCCGGCACGGCAGGGACCCGATCGAGCTGCGGCTGCTGCGCGGCGAGGGGCTGATCTGCGAGGTGACCGACGGCTCCTTGACCACCCCGCGGATCCGCCATGCCTCGGAGACGGACGAGGGCGGGCGCGGACTCCAGCTGGTCTCGGCCCTCTCCCACCGCTGGGGCACCCGCTACACGCCCACCGGCAAGTGCATCTGGACCGAACAGCCACTCCCCTGACGCCCCGCGGAAGACACCCCGCGTAAGGCCCCGTGGAGGGCAGACACCCCGCGTGAGGCAGCGGTGTGGTGTCCGTCGCGCTTCAGCCCGCCCAGGCCCCGCCCCGCGCGGCCCGCCGCGCGTAGTCGGCGAAGTCCCCGGGCTCGCGCCCCAGGACGCGCCGGACGTCGTCCGTCAGATGCGCGTTGCGCCCGTCCAGCAAGGTGGCGAAGAGCTCGGTCAGAAACGCCCCCAGCTCGTCCGGCAGCCCGTGGTCGCGCACCAGCGCGGCCCCGTAACTCTCGGCGGAGACCGGCGCGTAGCGCACCGCGCGGCCCGTCGCCCCGGCGATCTCCGCGGCCGCCTCGGCGAACGTCAGCAGCCTCGGCCCGGTGATCTCGTACGTCCGGTCTCCGGGTGCGTCCCCGGTCAGCGCCGCGACCGCGACCTCGGCGATGTCGTCGGCGTCCACGAAGGGCTCCTTGACGTCCCCGGCCGGGAAGACGATCTCGCCGTCGAGCACCCCGTCGCACAGAACGCCCTCGTCGAAGTTGGCGATCGCGCGCGGCCCGGATCCGTACACGGTCGCCGACGACCCCGCGACCGCGCCCCAGGCGTGGATCCTCCCCGGTGAGGTGTGCCGCACGGCGGACGGCCACGACCTGGCCGAGGCGATGGCGCTGGGGGTGCGCACCTGGGGCAACAGCCCGGACGGCCCGGCCACGATGCTCATCGGCAGCTATCTGCTGGACGGCGAGATCAGCGGGCGGCTGCTGGACGCGCTGCCCCCGCTGCTGGCGCTGGACGGCGGGGTGTGGGACTGCCCGCTGATGCCCTGGCTCGGCGAGGAGATCGTCAAGGACGAGCCCGGGCAGGAGGCGGTCCTGGACCGGCTGCTGGATCTGCTGCTGATCTCGGTGCTGCGGGCCTGGTTCTCCCGGCCGGAGGCCCGGGCGCCTGGCTGGTACCGGGCGCTGGGCGACCCGGTGGTGGGCCGCGCCCTGCGGCTGCTCCAGAACAACCCGGCCCATCCGTGGACGGTGGCCGGGCTCGCCGCCGAGACGGGTGTCTCGCGGGCGGCGCTGGCCCGCCGATTCACCGCGCTGGTGGGCGAGCCGCCCATGGCGTATCTGACCGGCTGGCGGCTGGCGCTCGCGGCGGATCTGCTCCGGGATCCGGAGCACACCCTGGCGGCGGTGGCCCGGCGGGTCGGCTACGGCAGCGCGTTCGCCCTCAGCGCCGCCTTCAAGCGCGAGCGCGGCCTGAGCCCCCAGGCGCATCGCGCATCGGCATTGAGCGCGCATCGGCATTAAGCGCGACTGACGCTTCGGGCAACAAAAGCTCACTCGATTTTTGCCTTCGGGGCGGAGACGCTGGAGGCATGTTCCCCCGCGTCGCCTCTCCCCGCTTCCTCGCCCTGACCGTCCCCGACGGCGACGGCGACGCCACGCCACGCCACGCGGCTGACGCCCCGTCACATGGGCTCGTCTCAGCCCGCGGGCGCGCCGCGCCGCGGCATGCGGCTGACGGGCGGCACCCGCAGACAGCCGTCCGGGCCGCAGGTGGTGGTGCGGTCGTAGAGGTCCATCAGACGGCGGGCGCCGCGCCCGATGTCGTAGCGGTCGACGGCGTCCGGGACCGGGAAGCGCAGCGGGCCCTGGGCGGCCTGTGCGCACAGAGCGGCGGCGAGGGCGGCCGGGCCGGAGGCGATACGGCGGGCGCCGGGCGCGGCGCCGTCGGGCAGCTCGTCGAGGGCGGGGCAGACGGTGTGCAGCACCGGCAGCCCGGCCGCCAGCCCCTCCAGTGCCGCGAGACCGAACGCCTCCTCGGCGGACGGCGAGACCAGGACGTCCATGGCGGCCAGCAGCGCGGGCAGCCCCGCGGGGCGGTCGTCGGCCGGGGCCACCGCGCCGTCGCGCTCCCCCAGCAGCCGGACCCGGTCGGCCACGCCGAGCCGGGCGGACAGGTCCTCCAGGGCGGGGCGCTCGGGGCCCTCGCCGACCAGCAGCAGCCGGGCGTCCGGCACCTCGGCGACGGCCCGCACCGCCGTGTCGAACCGCTTGTCCGCCACCAGGCGCCCCACCCCGCCGACCACGAAGGCCCGCTCGGGGATGCCGAGTCGGGCCCGGGCGGCCGCCCGGGCGGTCGGCTCGAAGCGGAAGTGACGGGCGTCGATCCCGTTGGGCACCAGATGGATCCGGCGGTTGGGCACGCCCCAGTCGCGCAGCCGGTCGGCCACGGCGGCCGAGACGGCGACGGTCGCCGAGCCCAGCCGCTCGGCGGCGAGATAGCGGGCGCGGAGGGCGACGTTGAGCGGACGGCCGTCGATCCGCCGCTCGCCCAGGCTGTGTTCGGTGGCGATCAACGCCCGCACCCCGGCCAGCCGGGCGGCGATCCGGCCGAGCACACACGCCCGGTACAGATGGGTGTGCACCAGGTCGTAGCCGCCGGACCGGATGATCCGCACCAGCCTGGGCACGGTGGTGAGCTGCCGCTCGCGCCCGCCGCCCAGGGGCAGATGGGTGACCGGGATGCCGTCCGCGCGGATGCCGTGCGCGGTGGCGCCGGGGCCCGAGAGGGCGATGACGTCACAGCGGACCGGCATATGGCGCAGCAGCAGCCGCAGTTGCTGTTCGGCTCCTCCGGCCCCGAGGCGGGAGATGATGTGCAGGACTCTCATCGGGCGACTGCGCCCCATCCTCCGTATTCCGATGGGCTTCGATCGGTGCCGACCCTGCCAGACGGCGGGATGTAAATCACGTAAGACGCGCGCCGCTGGGCCGTCGGAGTGGATGCCTTACGGACCGTCAGCAAAGGCGCGCCGAATATCCGATGTGCACGCTCATGCCCCATGGGATTGTTACCTTCTCATCTCGCGCGATGACCTGAAGAATATGGCCCGTATGGGTCATCGTGGCGCGACATTCGGTTCGAGCCAGCCCCGCGGGAGTGCCCAGATGTCTGCACCGACCCCCGTCAGAGATTCCCCCCGGAAAGCCACCGCACGCGCCGTAGCCGGGCCGCCGCCCGCGCGTACCGCGTCGGATTCCCGCGTCCCGCACCACCGCCCCGCCCCGGTATACGAGTACAAGCGGTACAGCGAACTGGCGGGCCCGCTGACCAAGGCCCCCACGGACCGCCCCTACCGGGTGCGCTGCCGGAGCCTGCTGGCGCAGGAGCCGCACCGGATCCGCGCCGCGCTGCTGCTGTGCGCGGCGCCGGTGTGCTCGGCGGTGCTGCTGCTGTGGCTGCTCCACCCCGACCACTGGGTGGAGCGCGACTACGCGCCGGGGTGGCAGCGGGCGGCGGATCTGGCGATGCTGGTCTCGATCGCGCTGATCGAGGGGTTCCGCCTGTTCACGGTCGTCTCCAACGCCCATGCCACGCTGGTGGCGCGGGATCCGGTGCCGGTGGTGGCCACGCCTGGGACCCGGGTGGCGTTCCTGACCAGCTTCGTGCCCGGCAAGGAGCCGATCGCGATGGTCCGGGCCACGCTGGAGGGGGCGGTGCGGATCCGGCACACCGGGCCGCTGGACGTCTGGCTGCTCGACGAGGGGGACGACGACGAGGTCAAGGCGCTGTGCAAGCGGCTGGGCGTACGGCACTTCTCGCGCAAGGGCATCGAGAAGTGGAACCAGCCGAAGGGCGCTTTCCGGGCGCGCACCAAGCACGGGAATTACAACGCCTGGCTGGACGCGCACGGCGACGGTTATGAATTCATGGCGTGTGTGGACACCGACCATGTGCCGCTGCCCAACTTCCTGGAGCGCATGCTGGGTTACTTCCGGGATCCGGATATCGCCTTCGTGGTCGGCCCGCAGGTGTACGGGAATTACGACACCCCGGTCACCAAGGCCGCCGAAAGCCAGCAGTTCCTTTTCCACGCGCTGATCCAGCGGGCCGGAAACGCCTACGGCGGCCCGATGTTCGTGGGCACCAACAACGCGGTGCGGATCAGCGCGCTGCGCTCGATCGGCGGGCTGTACGACTCGATCACCGAGGACATGGCCACCGGCTTCGAGCTGCACCGCCACCGCAACCCGGCGACCCGGAAGAAGTGGCGCTCGGTCTACACCCCCGATGTGCTCGCGGTCGGCGAGGGGCCGAGCACCTGGACGGACTTCTTCACCCAGCAGATGCGGTGGAGCCGCGGCACCTACGAGACCGTGCTCAAGCAGTTCTGGAAGGGCCCGTTCACCCTGTCGCCGGGCAAGCTGCTGAACTACTCGCTGATGATCGCGTACTACCCGATGACCGCGCTCAACTGGCTCCTCTCCGCGCTGTCGTGCGCGCTGTTCCTGGTGCTGGGCGCCGCCGGGATCCACATCCCGGCCGAGATGTGGATGATGCTCTACAGCGACGCGGCGATGCTCCAGGTCGGGCTGTACATCTGGAACCGGCGGCACAACGTCTCCCCGCACGAGCCGGAGGGCTCCGGCGGGCTGGCCGGGATGCTGCTCTCGGCGCTGTCCGCCCCGATCTACGCCAAGTCGCTGTGCGACGCGGTGCTGCGGCGCACCAGCCGGTTCGTGGTCACGCCCAAGGGCGACTCGTCCAGCCCCGACCGGCTCTCCACGTTCCGTATCCATCTGCTGTGGGCGGGGGTGTTCGGCTCCTCGCTGGTCGGCTCGATCTTCCTCGGTCACACCCATGCGGTGATGCGGATCTGGGCGGTGCTCGCCCTGGCCCTGTGTCTGGCACCGGTGGCGATCTGGTCGGTGGGGCTGCTGCGCCGCGGCCGGAAGCGTCCGGCGCGCGGCACGGTGCCGACGGCGCGCGACGCGGCCAGCCCCTGCGCGACACCGAAGGACAAACCGAAGGACAAACCGAAGGACAAGGAGAAGGCGCCGGTCTGCGCGCTGTGACCGGCGGCCCGGGCCCGTCGGGCCCCTGAGCGGATCGGCGGAAATCGGCTGCGGTTCGGAGGCGCCCCGAAGGGGCGCGGGGCTGTGTCGCTATGCGGCTCCGCCACGCGGGCGCGACCGGCCACGACGGCGCCGCAGCCGATCGGCGGCAGGTCAGGGCACTTCCAGCGGAGCGCTTAGCGGTGGGGGGCGTTACGGGCCAGGTCGAGGGCGTACTTGGTCCACCAGTGGCCCGCCGGGGGCCCGCCGTTGCAGGTGCCGTCGGACTCCCCGGGCCGTTTGATCCACAGATAGGCGTCCACGAGGGGGTCCCCGGTGTGGGTGCTGGGCGGCTCGCCCAGCGCCCGCCCCGGCGGGTTGCACCAGCGGTCCCGCGCCCGGATGCCGTGCCGGGCCGCGCCGCGGGCCCGCAGCGGGCCGTTGCCGTTGCGGCTGGTGTCGATGATGAAGTGGGCCTTGTCGAGGGCGGTGGAGAGCCGATGGCCGTACGCCTTGGTGCGGCGGGTCGGCTGGAAGTTGGAGACGTTCAGCGCGAAGCCGTCCGCCTGCTCGATACCGGCCTCGCGCAGCGGCCGCACCAGCCGGGCGGGATTCTTGATCCAGCTCGGGTTCCCCGCGTCCAGGTACACCTTGACGTGGGGCAGCGCGGCGAACAGGGCGACCGCGTCACGGAGCATCTCCAGCCGGGCCTTGCGCAGCCTGCGCGGCACACAGCCGTCGACCAGCTGGGCCACCGCGTCGGGCTCCAGGACGACGATCGCCCGGCGATCTCCGATGCCGAGCGTGAACTGCTCGATCCACCACCGGTAGGCTGCGCGGTTCCGTGCGCCGCCCGCCGAGTAGCGCCCGCAGTCGCGGTACGGGATGTGATAGGCCACCAGAACCGGGGTGGACCCGGTCCGCGCCGCCGATTCGGTGATGGAGCGGGCCCGTTCCCGGGGCGGCGCGGGGCCGAACCATTCCGCGACCGGCTGCTGGGCGATCCGCCGGATGAGCGCGGCGTCGCCGTTCTTTCCCTCGTGTTCTCGTTCATGGGCCTGCCGGGCGGCGGGGCTGTCCGGGTTCACCCAGAGCCCGCCGCGCCGCATCGAGGACTCGAACATGCGGCATCCGTTCAGCGGAAGCATCACCGCGAGGCAAACGGCGGCATGCAGCCAAAGCCGCATAACGGTTGCCCTTGCACCTTTCTCTCGCATGCGACGAATCATGGCACCGCGTGTCGCGGGTTCAGTGCTCTCGGCGCTCCCGCGCGTCCTCGTCCGTACGCCACAGAGGGTGCTCCCGGGCCGCCCACGCCCGCTCGACCCGGCCCGTGCGCATCCCGCGCCGGGCCTCCGGATCGGCGAGCGCCTTGCCGATATGGCCGAGCAGGACGATCCCGATGGCCAGCGCCAGCCAGTCGTGGACGAAGGTGGCGCTGGTGCGCCACACCAGCGGGGCCAGACCGGTGAACCACATCAGCAGCCCGGTGCCCGCCATCACCAGCACCGCGCCCGCGATGTACCCCGCGTACAGCTTCTGCCCGGCGTTGAACTTCCCCGCCGGGCGCTCCTGGGGCCGGTGGTCGCGCCGCAGCGCCGCGCGCAGCCAGCGGCGGTCGTGCGGGCCGAAGCGGTTGAGGCGGGTGAGATCGGCGCGGAAGGCGCGGGAGACCAGGCCGAGCAGGACCGGGAGGGGCGTCAGGATGCCGGTCCACTCATGGACGGTGACGACGAGCGCGCGCCGGCCGACGAGTTCGGCGAGCGCGGGCAGATAGAGGCAGGCCGCGCTGACCACGCACGCGCCCAGCAGGAGCGCCGTGGTGCGGTGGATCCAGCGCTCGGCGGGGCTGAACCGGAGCACCCGGGAGCCGCCGTCCCGCTCCCCGGCCCGGGGCGCAGGGGCCGTCGTCCGCTCAGGCTGTGGGGTCATCGTCGCGTCCGTTCGACTTGCCGACCCAGGCGTCGACGTCATAGCCCCGCTCCTCCCAATAGCCGGGCCGCACCTCATCGGTGACGGTGATACCGGAGAGCCACTTCGCCGACTTGTAGAAGTACATCGGCGCCACATACAGCCGCACCGGCCCGCCGTGGGAGTGGCCGAGCGGCTTGTCCCGCAGCCTCAGCGTGACCAGCACGTCGGGCCGCCGCGCCTGATCCAGGGTCAGGCTCTCGCTGTACGCGCCGTCGAAGCAGGTGAAGCGGACCGCCTTGGCGTCCCGGCGCACTCCGGCGGCGTCGAGCAGCGCCGACAGCCGCACCCCCTCGAACGGGGTCTCGGGCACCCGCCAGCCGGTGACGCACTGGACGTCGCGCACCAGGCGGGTCTGCGGCAGCGCGCGCAGATCGGCGAGGCGGTACGCGCCGGGCTTGTCGACGAGTCCGTCGACGGTGAGGCGGTAGCTGTCGGCGTCCTTGTGGGGCACGGAGGAGGTGACGGAGTAGTAGCGGAACCCCCCGCCGTTGGGGAGGAGTCCGGTCACCCCCGTCGGGTCCTTGTCGGCCACCGCGCCCAGGGCGGTCTCCAACCTGCCCTGGAGCCAGGGGGCCGCGGCCATCGCGCCCGCGCCGAGGCCCAGCATGCCGAGGACGAGGCGCCGGCCGACGGGCGTGCCGTCGCCGTCCGGTCCGGCACCGGTGTTGGGGTCCATGGATTGATGAGAGCACCGGGCGGGGGTGGTGCGCCATCTCCTGCCGGGATTCGTCAGACTTCGGTAAGACTCCGGGAGCCGGCGGCGTACCAGGGGGTCACGCCACTACGGTCTACCCCACCGCGGTCTACCCCACCGCCTCGGCCGCCGCCCGGCCCGCCGTACGGCCCGAGAAGAGGCAGCCGCCCAGGAACGTGCCCTCCAGGGAGCGGTAGCCGTGCACTCCCCCGCCGCCGAAGCCCGCCGCCTCCCCGGCCGCGTAGACGCCGGGCAGCGGTTCGCCGCCCTCGGTCAGGACGCGGGAGGAGAGGTCGGTCTCGAGGCCGCCGAGCGTCTTACGGGTCAGGATGTGCAGCCGCACGGCGATCAGCGGGCCCGCCTTCGGGTCGAGGATGCGGTGCGGGGCGGCGGTGCGGATGAGCCGGTCGGCGATGTACTTGCGAGTCCCGCGCAGGGCGGTGACCTGGAGGTCCTTGGTGTAGGGGTTGGCGATCTCGCGGTCCCGGGCGACGATCTCCCGGCGCAGCTCTGCCTCGTCGATGAGCGGCTCCTTGGTGAGCTCGTTCATCCGCCGGACCAGCGTCGGCAGCGACCGCTCGACGATGAAGTCCGCGCCGTGGTCCATGAACGCCTGGACCGGGCCCGGCGCCCCGGCCCGCCCGCGGCCGATCACATCGCGGACGCTCTTGCCGGTGAGGTCCGGGTTCTGCTCGGAGCCGGAGAGCGCGAACTCCTTCTCGATGATCTTCCGGGTGAGCACGAACCACGTGTAGTCGTGGCCGGTCCGCATGATGTGCTCGAGCGTGCCGAGGGTGTCGAAGCCGGGGAACAGCGGCACCGGCAACCGCTTGCCGCGCGCGTCGAACCACAGCGAGGACGGGCCGGGCAGGATGCGGATGCCGTGCCGGGGCCAGATGGGGTTCCAGTTCTGGATGCCCTCGGTGTAGTGCCACATCCGGTCGCGGTTGATGATCCGTCCGCCGGCCTCCTCGGCGATGCCGAGCATCCGGCCGTCCACATGGGCCGGGACCCCGGAGATCATCCGCTCGGGCGGGGAGCCGAGCCGCTCGGGCCAGTTGGCGCGGACGAGGTCGTGGTTGCCGCCGATGCCGCCGGAGGTGATGATCACGGCCTGGGCGCGCAGTTCGAAGGCGCCGGTGACCTCGCGGCCGCTGGGGCTGCCGCGCTCGGCCTGGCTGGGCTCCAGGATGTCGCCGGTGACGGTGTCGACCGTGCCCGCGCTGCGGGCCAGCCCCGTCACCCGGTGCCGGAAGCGCAACTCGACCAGGCCGCGGGCGACGGCCGCCCGCACCCGCCGCTCGAAGGGGGCGACGATGCCGGGTCCTGTGCCCCAGGTGATGTGGAAGCGGGGCACCGAATTGCCGTGCCCGGTGGCGTCGTAGCCGCCGCGCTCGGCCCAGCCGACGAGCGGGAACAGCCGCAGCCCCTGGGCGTGCAGCCAGGACCGCTTCTCGCCCGCCGCGAAGTCCACGTACGCCTCGGCCCAGCGGCGTGGCCAGTGGTCCTCCTCGCGGTCGAACCCGGCCGTGCCCAGCCAGTCCTGCCAGGCGAGTTCATGGCTGTCGCGGATGCGCAGACGGCGCTGCTCGGGTGAGTCGACGAGGAAGAGGCCGCCGAAGGACCAGTGGGCCTGGCCGCCGAGCGACTGCTCGGGCTCCTGGTCGAGCAGGATCACCTTACGGCCGGCGTCGGCCAGTTCGGCGGTGGCCGCGAGGCCCGCGAGCCCCGCGCCGACCACGATCACATCCGCGTCGTACGCCATGGTGTGGTGTCCCGTTCTCGTGAGCCCGCCGACGGCCACCGGCGGTGTGCCGACGGTGTACCGCCGGAGTGACGGCGTTCCGCCGGAGTCATGACCGCCGATCCTGCCTACCGGCTAGTACGGCGTCAACCCGGGTGTGGGAGCGGTTTCCGGCCGCCGCCGGCCCGGTGCCGCCCCGGTGCCGGACGGCCAACTCCCTCCGCGCAACCTGGGCGTGGAACAAAAGATCACATTCGTTCACTGACATTGGACAGGGTTCGGCCAAACGGGCATCATCATCGACCATGGCTGACCGCTCCGTTGAGCACTCAGGGCCGAGGCCCGATGTCGAACGTCGTGTGGTGAACCCGACGCTCATCACGCCCGGCCCACAGCCCCTCGAAGCCGGGCCGCCCGCGGACGAGGCACAGGTGCTCCGCGGCGAGGTGATCGGGCCCCGGCACGCCCGCCGCCGCCCGGTGGACAACCGGCGCAAGGCGGCCGCCGGGGCGATTCTGCTGTCGGCCACGGGCGCGGCCACCGCGCTCTTCATGCTCATGGGCAAGGACGCCCGTCAGGCGACGGCCGCCTCCGGCCACGACAGCTCGTCGGCCGCGCCCGACGAGCCCGAGAGCCATGCCGTCCCGTACGCCGAGGCGGCGAAGGGCGAGACCCCACTGCGTGGCGCCCGCGCCGAGAAGCCCGAGCCGCAGCCTCCGGCCGCCGCCCAGCCGACCGCTCAGGCCCCGGCGGGCGACTCCACACCGGACAAGCCCGCGGCGTCGTCGTCCGGCAAGGGCCGCTCCACCCCGTCCTGGCCGGGGTGGTCGTCCCGGGGACCGGGGCAGTACGACGACTGGCAGGACGCGGTGGACGCGTTCGACAGCTGGGCCGAGCGGCAGGCGAGACAGCACGGCCAGGACGGCGGCTCCGGGCCGTACGGGCCGGGCCAGGGCCAGGGCGGCGGCTACGGCGGCGGGTACGGGAACGGCGGCGGGTACGGGAACGGGAACGGCGGCGGAGACGGCTACGGCGGCGGCTATGGCGGCGGGAACGGCCCTGGCGGCGGCTACGGCGGGGGCAACGGCCATGGCGGCGGGAACGGCCACGGCGGGGGCTATGGCGGCGGGTACGGGGGCGGCTACGGCGGTGGCCACCGGCGCTGACCGCGCCCCCGATCTGCTTGTATGGCGGTATGCCTGATCAGGAACCGCTTTCCGCCGACGAACTGCTGGACATCGTGGACGAGCGGGATCGCGTGGTGGGCCAGGCCCGACGTGGTGACGCCATGGCCCACCGGCTCCGCCACCGCTGCGTCTTCATCCAGGCGCGGGACGCCCAGGGCCGGATCTTCGTCCACCGCCGCACCGCCGGGAAGCTGGTCTTCCCCTCGCTGTACGACATGTTCGTCGGCGGGGTCGTCGGCGCGGGCGAGGGCTACGACGAGGCGGCGCTGCGCGAGGCGGAGGAGGAGCTGGGGGTGCGCGGGCTGCCCGCGCCCGTACCGCTGTTCTCGTTCCTCTACGAGACGCCCGAGCACACCTGGTGGAGCCGGGTCTACGAGGTGCGCTGCGAGCTGCCGGTCGATCCGCAGACCGAGGAGGTCGCCTGGCACGCCTTTCTCACCGAGGAGGAGCTGACGCGGCGGCTGCCGGAGTGGGAGTGGGTGCCGGACGGGTGGGAGGCGTACCGGCGGCTGGTGGAGTGGCGGCGTGAGAAGGTCGAAAGGTGACGGATTCTTCCGGGCCCGGGCCTTCGGAGCCTTCCCGCCACACCGAGCCGCGTGACGGTGGCCGCACCTCGGTGGTCTCGGACATCCGGCTGTGGTTCGCGCCGGAGCGGCTGCGGGAGGAGGGCGACACCCCCGACTACCGCTTCTCGCTCGCCAACGAACGGACCTTCCTGGCGTGGCTGCGCACCGCGATGGCGCTGGTGGGCGGCGGGTTCGCGGTCGACCAGTTCCTCCCGGAGACCGGCCGCCCGCTGCGGCTCGCGCTGGCGCTCATACTGCTGGCGGCCGGCGCGCTGTGCGCCCTGCGGGCCATCAGCCACTGGGTCCGCTGCGAGCGGGCCATGCGGCGCGGCGAGGACCTGCCGGTGTCCCGCTTCCCGATCGCGCTGGGGCTCGCGGTCGGGGTGGTCGCACTGCTGATGGTGATCGTGGCCGCCTTCGGGTGGGGCGGGTGAGCCGGGAGGTGTGAGGCGATGCCGGAAGGGAATGGGACCGACGGATCCCGCACGCGGGACCGGGACCCCGGCCTCCAGCCGGAGCGGACGCGGCTGGCGTGGCGCCGTACGACGCTGGCGTGCGCGGTGGCCGCCTCGCTCGCGGGCCGGCAGACGCTGCACAGCGGAATCGACCCGGTCTCGCTCGTGGTCCTGGCCCTGGTGGTGCTGGCCTGGCTGGCCTTCCTGGCCCTGGCCCACCACCGCATCCGGGCCATGCACGCGCCCCGGCCGCCCGCCCTGTCCCCGCGGGCGGCCGCGGCCGCGGTCACGTGCACGGTGGCGCTGGCGGTGCTGGGGGCGGCGACGCTGCGATAGGGGGCCCGGCTGGCTGGGGCCGGGGATGCGGGCATGGCCCGGGGGTGCGGGCATGGCCCGGGGGTGCGGGCATGGCCCGGGGGTGCGGGCATGGCCCGGGGGTGCGAGTGCGGGCCGGGGGGCCAGTGCGGCCTGGGGCGCCTGCGGCGGGCGATTCCCCACCCCGCCCCTTCCCGATACAAAGGGCTCCGCCCCTTGACCCCACCGGGGCTCCGCCCCGGCCCCCAGCCGCGCCGGCGCACACGCTGGCCCCGCGCGCACACGTCCCGTGGCGAGCCACGCCCCGCACTCGTGCAGGACCGGGGACAGGGCCCGGGGCGGGGCCGCGCACCGCCCAGAACCCAGGCAGAGCCCTGGCGAGGCCCAAGCGGCGGAGCCCTAGTGGGGCCCGGGGCAGAGCCCTGGCGGGGTCAAGGGGCGGAGCCCCTTGTTTCGGGAAGGGGCGGGGAGGGGAACAGCCCGCCGCAGGCGCCCCACGCCCCCACCTGAGCCCCGCGCCTGAGCCCCGGACCGGCGCCCAGGGCGGAACCCCGACGGGTCAAGGGGCGGAGCCCCTTGTTGGAGAGGGGCGGGGTGGGGGATTGGTCCGCCGCGGGCGGGCTGTGCTCAGTCCACCGTGATGGCGATCTTGCCCCTGACGTGCCCCTCCATGCTCAGCCGCTGCGCATCCGCCGTCTTCTGCAGGGGGAAGACCGCGGAGACCTCGACCCCGAGGGCGCCGCGCTCGGCGAGGTCGGTGAGGTCCTGGAGGTCGTCGGGATCGGGGCGGACGAAGACGTAGCGGCCGCCCAGGCCGAGGACGGCGGGGTCGGCGATGGAGGCCAGGCGGCCTCCGGGGGCGAGGAGTTCGGAGGAGACGGCAAGCGCGTCGCCGCCGACGAGGTCGAGCACGGCGTCCACGCCGTTCGGCGCGAGGGCGCGGACCCGGTCGGCGAGCCCGTCCCCGTACACCGTCGGCTCGGCGCCCAGCGCGCGCAGATACTCGTGGTTGCGCTCCCCCGCCGTGCCGATCACCCGGGCCCCCATGTGCCGCGCCAACTGCACCGCCATCGAGCCGACGCCGCCCGCCCCCGCGTGCACCAGCACCGTGTCGCCCTCGCCGACCCTCAGCGCCCGCACCAGGCACTGGTACGCCGTCAGGCCCGCCAGCGGGATGCCCGCGGCCTGGGTGAAGGAGAGGTTCCGCGGTTTGCGGGCGAGGGTGCGAACGGGCGCGGCCACGTACTCGGCGCAGGTGCCCCGGGAGAGGAAGTCCTCCCGTACGTACCCGATCACCTCGTCACCGGGCTGGAACTCCGTCACCGCCGGGCCCGGCTGCTCCACCACCCCCGCGACGTCCCAGCCGGGGATGACCGGGAAGACCGCGTCCAGGACCGGTTCGAGGTATCCGGCCTGCGCCTTCCAGTCGACGGGGTTCACGGCGGCGGCCTTGACCCTGATCAGCACGGAGTCGGGGCCGACCTTGGGCTCCGGCCGCTCCCCGTACTCCAGGATCTCGGGGCCGCCGTAGCGGCGGTAGCTGATGGCCTTCATGGTGACGCTCCTCGCGGTCTTCGCGGTTCGTGGCGGGTTCGCGGGTTCGCGGGTTCGTTCGCAGGTTCGTTCGCGGGTTCGCGGTCTGTTTCGCGGGTTCGCGGCTTCCTTCGTCGGCTCGCGCTTTCGTTCGCGGGTTCCCCGTCCCGGCCTGTTCTTGCCCGCCCCTCCCCTTCGACGCTCCTGCTCGCCCACCGCCACCGCAAATCCGCACCCCTCCACACCCATCCGCACCCATCCGCCCCCCGCCGCCCGCTACGCCGGGCCCTGCACCGCCAGCGGCGGCAGCGCGGCGCGCGGCTCCACCCCGCCGAACCAGAATCCGAGCAGAAAGGCCACCGTGGACTCCAGCAGTCGGGCCCGCTCCAGACCGCCGCCGTCGAGCGGTACGCAGCCCATGTCGCGGACCAGGGTCCGTACCGCCTCCAGGGCGCCCTCGTCGTCCCCGCACAGCGGAACCCCCAGCGGGCCGTCGGCGAAGACCGGCGGGGTCATCCGCCACACCGCGTCCGCGCAGTGGCAGAACCCCTTCACGACCCGCGCCCCGACGGCCCGCGCCGCGATCCGTTCGGCCATGCCGGGTCCGCCGTCCGTGGCGAGGGTGAAGCGGCCGGGGACGATCGCGTTGGTGCAGTCGATCAGCGCCCGGCCGCCCAGCGTCCCCTCGGCCGCGCCCGCCGCCTCCAGGACCGCCTCGACGCCCTCGTACGCCACCGCCAGCAGCGTCACCTCGCCGAATCCGGCGGCCTCGCGCAGGCTTCCCGCCCGCGCGCCGTGGCCGATCCGCGCGGCCAGCGCCGCCGCCTTCGGCCGCGAGCGGCCGCCGATCAGCAGCTCATGGCCCGCCCGCGCCCACTGGGCCCCCAGCGCGTCGGCCATATTGCCCGTGCCCAGCACTCCGATCCGCATTGCGGTCTCCTCGTCATCGCCCGTCGTAGGGCAGCGACACTAGGAAGTCCGTCGCACACCGCACGGTGTGCGACGGATGCGCTAGGACGGCGGCCAGGAGGTCATCAGTGAGCGAACCGACGACGACGGCACGGCCCACCGCCCCGGACGGATTCATCGCCGACTGCCGGGCGCGGCTGGGCTTCGATCTGCTGGCCCGCACCTGGACCGCCGTCGTGATCTTCGGTCTGCGGGAGGGGCCGCGCCGCCCCGGCGAGCTGCGTGAGGCCATCGGCGGCATCAGCGCGAAGGTGCTCAACGACACCCTGCGCCGCCTGGAGGACGACGGCCTGGTGGAGCGCCACCGGTACGCGGAGGCGCCGCCCCGGGTCGAGTACGGGCTGACCCCGCTCGGGGAGACCCTGCTGGGGCCGGTCAAGGCGCTCGGCGCCTGGTCGGTGGAGTTCGGGGACGCGGTGGTCGAGGCCCAGGAGCGGGCCGAGCAGCGACGGGAGCGGGGGCGGTAGCGGCGACGGGAACGGGGGCGGTAGCCCTCGAACCACCACGTCATACCCCACGCCACACGCCCCGTCATACCCACCCGCACCCGAGACCCACTGGACTACATACCGACTGGTCGGCATCATGAGGCGGGACGAACGGCCCGCCCGTTCCCGTATACGAGTACGAGAGAGGTTCGATGAACGCAGGCAATCCCCCAGGGCTCGACCTCGAACGGCTCCGCGCCCATCTCGACCGCGAACGCGCGGGGCTGGTACGCGGGCCGCTGAGGGCCGAGCTGATCGAAGGCGGCCGCTCGAACCTCACCTACACGGTCACCGACGGCACGTCCCGCTGGGTGGTCCGCCGTCCGCCGCTGGGCCATGTGCTCGCCACCGCCCATGACATGGCGCGGGAGCACCGCGTGATCAGCGCCCTGCACCCGACGGCCGTGCCGGTGCCGGAGCCGGTGCTGCTGTGCGAGGACGACTCGGTCATCGGATCGCCCTTCTACGTCATGGAGTTCGTCGAGGGCACCCCGTACCGCACCGCCGAGCAGCTCGCGGCCATCGGCCCGGAGCGCACCCGGGAGGTCGTGCTCTCCCTCGTCGACACGCTCGTGACGCTGCACGCCGTCGACCCGGCCGAGGTCGGGCTCGGTGACTTCGGGCGCCCGGAGGGGTTCCTGGAGCGGCAGCTGCGCCGCTGGGGCAAGCAGCTGACCGCCTCGCGCAGCCGTGAGCTGGCCGGGATCGACGAGCTGCACGCCCGGCTCGCCAAGGCGCTCCCGGCCTCCCCCGCGCCCACGGTCGTGCACGGCGACTACCGTCTCGACAACGTCCTGGTGAACGCCGACGACCGGATCACCGCGATCCTCGACTGGGAGATGTCCACGCTCGGCGATCCGCTGACCGATCTCGGACTGATCGTGATGTACAGCGGTCATCCGAATCTCGCCGACTCCCCCATCTCCTCCACCCAGGGCGCCCCCGGGCACCCCTCCACGGACGAGCTGATCCAGCGCTACGCCGAGGGTTCGGGGCGCGATGTCAGCGGCGTCTCCTGGTACACCGCCTTCGCCTACTTCAAGCTGGCGGTGATCCTCGAGGGCATCCACTACCGCTACACCCTCGGCCAGACCCTCGGCACGGGCTTCGACCGCATCGGCGACATCGTCCCCGCCTTCATCGACCACGGCCTCACCACCCTCCAGGAGAGCTGATCCCGTCATGGACTTCGCATTCGACGCCCGGACCGAAGAGCTCCGCGCCAAGCTGCTCGCCTTCATGGACGAGCACGTCCATCCCGCGGAGGCGGTCGCCGAGCGGCAGCGGGCCGCCCTCGACTCCCCCTGGCTGACCCCGCCGATCGTCGAGGAGCTCAAGGCCGAGGCGCGCCGCCAGGGGCTGTGGAACCTCTTCCTCCCCGACGCCGAGTACGGCGCGGGGCTGACCAACCTCCAGTACGCCCCGCTCGCCGAGATCACCGGCCGCAGCCCCCAGCTGGCCCCCACCGCCCTGAACTGCGCCGCCCCCGACACCGGCAACATGGAGGTGCTCGCCCAGTTCGGCGACGAGCGGCAGCGCAAGCAGTGGCTGGAGCCGCTGCTCGCGGGCGAGATCCGGTCGGCCTTCGCGATGACCGAGCCCGAGGTCGCCTCGTCCGACGCGACCAACATCGAGACCCGGATCGAGCGCGACGGCGACGAGTACGTCATCACCGGGCGCAAGTGGTACATCTCCGGGGCGATGAACCCCGACTGCAAGATCTTCATCGTGATGGGCAAGACCGACCCGGAGGGCGCCGATGTGCGCCGTCAGCAGTCGATGGTGCTGGTGCCGCGCGACACTCCGGGCGTCGAGGTGCGGCGGGCGATGCGGGTGTACGGCTACGAGGACCATTACCACGGCGGCCACGCCGAGGTGGTCTTCGACCGGGCGCGGGTGCCGGTGAGCAACCTCATCGGCGAGGAGGGCGGCGGTTTCGCCATCGCCCAGGCCCGGCTCGGCCCCGGCCGGATCCACCACTGCATGCGGCTGATCGGCATGGCCGAGCGGGGTATCGAGCTGATGTGCCGTCGGGCGGTGGCCCGACAGGCGTTCGGCAAGGCGCTCGCCCAGCAGGGGCAGGTGCACGAGTGGATCGCGGACGCGCGGGTGGCGGTCGAGCAGCTGCGGCTGCTGGTGCTGAAGACGGCCTGGCTGATGGACACGGCGGGCAACCGCGAGGCGCACACCGAGATCCAGGCCATCAAGATCGCGACGCCGCGGACGGTGGTGGAGATCCTGGACCGGGCGGTGCAGTTGCATGGGGCGGGTGGGGTGAGCCAGGACTTTCCGCTGGCCGAGTTGTGGGCTGCGGCGCGGACGCTGCGGCTGGCCGATGGGCCGGATGAGGTGCATCAGCGGTCGTTGGCGCGGCGGGAGTTGAAGCGGTACGTGTAGCTGAAGCGGTACGTGGAGGGGCGGGCGGGGTTTGTTCCCCACCCCGCCCCTTCCCGCATCCGGGGCTCCGCCCCGGACCCCGGTCCTCAAACTCCCCCAGCTACCGCTGGGAGGTGCCCCCTGGACAGGCTGGATTTACGGCCGCAGTGCGCGCATCAGCAAATCGGCCAGGTGGTCGGCGACCTCCTGGGGGGCCCAGCGGCCGCCGGGGCGGTACCAGGTGCCCAGGTGGTGGACGGAGCCGAAGTGGTAGTCCACCACCAGGTCCGCCGGGGTCCGGGTGCTGAACACCCCGGCCCGCTGCCCCTCCTCGATCAGCGCGCGGAACCGCTCGTGGTAGCGGCGCCGCTCGGCGCGCACCTGCTTGTGCTTCTCCGGGCTGAGTTGGTGCATCGACCGGAAGAAGATGGTCGCGTCGTCGAGGTTCTCGATGGTGGTGACCACGACATCGGCCGCCGCCTCCCGCAGCCGCGTCTCCACCGGCGCGTCCGCGTCCGCGAAGGCGTCCAGCCGCTCCTGCTGGAGCCGGAGCACCCGGCCGTAGATCTCGTGGAGCAGATCGTCCTTGGAGCCGAAGTAGTGGTAGAGCGCGCCCTTCGTGACGCCCGCCGCCTCGACGATCTCCTGTACGGACGTCCGGTCGTAGCCCCGCTCCGCGAAGAGGCGGGTGGCAGCGGCCAGCAGCCGCTGTGGCACCGGCTGTCCGTCACCGTCCGTCGCTCTGGCCATGGTCGCCACCCGTTCTCTTCCTCTTCTCTCTCATCCTCGCAGTTCCCGCCGGAGGATCTTGCCACTGGTCGTCTTCGGAAGCTCCGGCAGGATCTCCACCTCGCGGGGGTACTTGTACGCGGCAAGCCGCTCCGCACAGTACGCGGACAGCTCGTCCGGTGTGACCTCGGCCCCTGATCGGAGGCTCACATACGCCTTGACCGTCTCGCCGCGGTACGTGTCGGGTTTGCCGACGACGGCCGCCTCCCGCACGGCGGGGTGAGTGTAGAGCACGTCCTCGACCTCACGCGGCCACACCTTGAACCCCGAGGCGTTGATCATGTCCTTCTTGCGGTCGACCACGTACAGCCAGCCGCCCTCGTCCATGAAACCGATGTCGCCGGTGCGCAGTTCCCCGTCGGGGAGGGCGGCCGCGGTCGCCTCCGGGCGCCGCCAGTAGCCGGGCACCACCATCGGGCCGCGGACGACGATCTCGCCCTGCTCGCCGAACGGCACGTCCCGCCCCTCCTCGTCCGCGATGCGCACGACGGTGTCGGCGCCGGGGACGCCGACGGCGAGGGTGCCGGAGACGGGGTCGACGGGGGCGCGGACCCCGGGCGGGACGCTGGCGCAGGGCGCGGTGCACTCGGTGAGCCCGTAGCCGTTGTGCAGATACGGGCCGAAGCCGCTCTGGAACCGCTCGACCAGCGCGGGCGGCAGCGGGGCGCCGCCGGAGGAGATGATCCGGAAGGATGAGAAGTGGTCGCGGGTGGCCCGGGGGTGGGCCATCAGCGCCATGAAGGCGGTGGAGGGGCCCACGGTGTAGACGGGGCGGTGCTCGGCGAAGGCGTCGAGGACGACGCCGGTCTCGAAGCGGTAGGCCAGGGCCAGGGTGCCGGCTCCGGACATGCACGCGCACAGCTCGCAGACCATGCCGGTGATGTGGAACAGCGGGGCCAGCGCGAAGAGCGTCGAACCGGTGGGCAGCTCATGGAGGAGGTGCTGCCGGTCGGCGTTGTAGGAGATGTTGCCGTGGGTGTTGGTGGCGCCCTTGGGGGTGCCGCTGGTCCCGGAGGTGTAGCTGATCAGCGCGATGTCGTTGGGGCCGGGAGCCGGGACGGACGGCGGGCGGGCCCCGGCGCGGGCGACGGCGAGGAGGTCCTCGGTGTCCTCGGGGACCGGGATGGGCTGGTCGCGCAGCACCCGCTCGTCGTCGCGGGTCTGGAGGTCGCGGGCGTCGGCGGTGAGCGCGATGCGTACCGGGGACGCGGCGGCCGTGTCGCGTATGTAGTCCTCCCAGCCGTGGCGGGAACAGACCAGGGCGCTCACCTCGGCGTCGCCGAGGATGTGCGCGAGCTCGGCGCCCTTGTACATGGGGTTGACCGGGACGACCGTGCCGCCCGCCTTCCACGCGCCCAGCAGCGCGAGCACGAAGTGCGGGGTGTTCTGGAGCATGATCGCGAGCCGGTCGCCGGGCCGGAAGCCGCGCTCGGCGAGGTGGCCGGCTATGCCGTCGGAGAGCTCGTCGGCCTCCCGGTAGGTCAGCCGTCCGTCGAAGTAGGCGAGCGCCGGATGGTCGGGGGCGGTGCGCACGGCGTCCCGGAACGCGTGCAGCGGACTCGGCCGCGGGACGATCGGCCGGCGCTGCTTCTCATTGAGCTGAGCGAGCCATGGCTGGTCCTGGTACGTGGTCATGGGTGCGGCCCTGTCTCGACGGGGGTGAGGGTGGTGGGGCGGGGAGGTACGAAAGGTGGTGGGGCGGCGAGGTACGAATGGCGGTGGCGCGGGAAGGTGCGAAAGAGGCGGGACGGCACGGAAGACAGGGGAGCGCCGGACCCGGGGTCAGCCCGACGTCCCGGACGCCGCCTCGAGCTCTTCGAGCTTGCGCTGAAGCTTGTTGATGCCGCCCAGCCAGCGGTCGGTGTCGCCTGCGCGGGAGGCGTAGTGGCGGGCCACCTCGGGGTGCGGAAGGATCAGGAAGCGCTCCTCGTCGATGCCCGCGAGGACGGCGTCGGCCACCTGCTCGGGCTCGATCGCGGTGGGCGCCAGCACCAGCTCCCCGGCGGTCCCGGAGGCGGTGAGCATGTCGGTGCGCACCCCCTGCGGGCAGACGGCGTGGACGCCGATGCCGCGGTGGCGGTAGGTGGCCGAGAGATATTCGGCGAAGGCGAGCGCGGCGTGCTTGGAGACGGCGTACGGCGCCGAGCCGATCATGGTGAGGAGCCCGGCGGCGGAGACGGTGGCCACGAAGCGGCCGCTGCCGCGCTCCAGCCACTCGGGCAGCAGCTCCCGGGCGGCCCGCACATGGGCCATCACATTGACGTCCCAGGAGTGCTGCCACAGCGCGTCGTCGGCCTCGGGGCCGCCGTCGTGGCCGACGCCCGCGTTGGCGCAGAAGATGTCGATGGAGCCGCCCAGCGCCTCGCGCGCCGCGGGTACGACACCGGAGGCGTCACCGGGGACGGGGATCCCGCCGATCTCCCCGGCGACGGAGGCGGCCTTGGCGGCGTCGAGGTCGTTGACCACGACCCGGGCGCCCTCGGCGGCGAAGCGCCGGGCGAGGGCGGCGCCGATGCCGCCGCCCGCTCCGGTGACCACTACACGCGCCCCACGCACGGTACCCACGATTCGCAGCTCCTCGGCTCGGATCGGCTTCCGCCCGGCTCGGCTCCTGCCCGGCCCGGCTTCCGCCCCGCAGACTAACCAGTCGGTATGTGTAAACGGAAGAGGCATATCCGCCACCCCGTGGACGGCCGGGGGGTTACCCGCCGGCGGCGGCGCGGGTTACCGGCCGGGGCGCTCCTTGCGCATGACGCTGCGCCACCGCGCGTTCTCCCCGGCGAGCGCGCTCCACAGCACGTTGAGCGGATGACCGGCGTCCTGCGCGGTGCGCTCCCCGGCCCGTACGAACACCCCGACCAGCACTTCCAGCTCCGGCCCCATGCCGTCGGTCAGCTCCAGGGTGCGCAGCCCGGCCCCGGCCCGGATCCGTCCGTCGGCCACCGCGTCGCCGATGCCCTCGGTGACCAGCACACAGCCGCGCAGCACCCCCGAGGAGAGCAGCTCAAGGCCGTACTGCACGGTGTCGATCTCGGCCGCGATGTGCAGCTCCTGGCGGTAGCGGGCGCCGAACCAGCCGCGCAGGAAGCCGGGTATGAGGCCGTCGGCCGAGACCGCCAGCGGCAGCCGGGGCAGCTCGCTCACCGGGACCGAGGGCCCGGGCAGCTCCTCGGCGTCGAGGTTGGTGACCAGGGACAGACCGCTGCGCCGCCACTCCATCACCTCGAAGCCGTCGAGCCGGTCGTCGTGGCCCGCCGTGGTGAGCACGCTGCCGCAGACCAGGTCGAGCTCCTTGGCGTCGAGCCGCTGGAGCAGATCCCGGGTGCGCACATGCTCGACCTTGAGCTCGACGCCCCGGCCGTCGAATTCCTCGGTGACCAGCTCCACGGCATTCAGCAGAAAGCCGAGGGTGTAACGGGTGGAGCCGACCACGAGCCGGCTGCCGAGCCGGCGGCGGCTGTCGTGCAGCCCCTCCCGCCAGTCCTCCAGGGTGCCGCGCGCGAGTCCGGCGAGGGACTCCCCGGTCGCGGTGAAGAGCACATTCTGACTGCGTCCCCGTTTGACCACCAAGGGCTCACCGCACAGTGCGCCGAAGTTCCGGTTCAGGGTGTCCAGTTGTTTCTGCACACTGGACTGCTCCCGCCCCAGCAGCCGGGCGGCACCCAGCGCGGTGCCCGCCTCATGGACCGCGAGCAACGTCCTGAGCTGGTCCATCGTGGTGTCCAGCAGCGCCGTCGGGTACTGCCATCGATCTTTTAAGGGCATTCCGGCCTTCCGCTCGAAGAGTATTCGGCACCCCAATGACGTTTCCGTTCGCAGCATAGTGCAGCGTCTTGTCATGAACTGATCCGGAGAACAGCTGCGATATTCTTCCGATGGATATTCGGGAATTCGCTATCGCAGGATGGTGACGGAGCCCGGCATTCCAGGTTCCGCCCGTCCCATTCCGGGTAAGTCGAACGGCTGGCCGATTGTCCGACGGCGACCGTACGCGTGTCGTATGGCCAGCGGTCGGGGCAGTTGGGACGATGCACGCACATCGGACCATCCGAGGGGAAAGAACGATGACGGGGATGAGCGTAAGGCCGTACTGGGAGCTGAGATTCGACGCGGACGGGGACGTCGACACCCGGCAGCGGGACCGGCTGCTGGAACAGGCCGCGCAGCAGGAGCTCACCGATCTGGTGGTGTTCTCGCACGGCTGGAACAACACCCGGACCATGGCCACACGGCTGTACGACCGCTTCTTCGCGCCCTTCCCGGGGCTGCTCGGCGAGGCGGGCCCGGCGCGGCCGGGCTATGTGGGAGTGGTGTGGCCGTCGATGCGGTTCGCCGACGAGTCGCTCGGGGGGTTACCCCGGGACCAGGCGCCCGGGGAGCCGCCGGGGCTCGACGCGGAGACCCACCGGGCGCTGGACGCGGTCTTCCCGGGGCGGCAGCAGATCGTGGCGCGCCTCGCGGAGCTGCTGGCCGAGCGGCCGGAACGGCTGGCGGCGCTGGACGAGTTCGCGGTGCTGGTGCGCGGTCTGGTGCGGGTGCGCGGGATGTCCGGCGGCGCGGGGGACGCGGCGGACACGGACGCGGAGCCGGACGAGGACGGCGTACCGGCGATGTTCGGGCAGGACGTGACGGAGGTCTGTGAGCGGCTCGCCGCCGCGCTCACCGAGGCGCGCGGGAAGACCGACGCGGAGGACCGCGCCGTCTTCGACAGCGGGCTCGGCGGGCTCGGCGGCCTCTGGGACGGGGCGCACGAGCTGCTGCGCCAGGGGACGTACTACGTGATGAAGCGGCGGGCCGGCACGGTCGGGCGCGAGGGCCTCGGCCCGGTGCTCGGCGCCCTCGCGGCCCTGCGGACCGCGCCGCGGATCCATCTGGTCGGCCACAGCTTCGGCGCCCGGCTGGTGTCGTTCGCGCTGACCGGGCTGGAGGAGGGCGCCACGGTGGCGTCGGTGACCCTGCTCCAGGGGGCGTTCTCGCACTACGCCTTCGCCGGGCGGCTGCCGCACGCGGCCGACTGCGGCGGGGTGCTGCACGACGCCCCGCGCCGGGTCAGCGGGCCGCTGGTGTCCTGCCATTCGCGCCATGACACCGCGCTGGGGCTGCTGTATCCGGTGGCGTCGCGGGTGTCCTGGGACGATGCCTCGCTGCTGCCGGGCGACCTCCGCTGGGGGGCGATCGGGTACGACGGCGTCCATGCGGTGGACGGCTGCCCGCGGCTGGAGCTGGCCGAGGCGCTGGACGGCCCGTTCCCGGCCGGGGGCTGTGTGAGCGTCGATGTCTCCGAGGTCGTCCGGCGCGGTGTGCCGCCGGCCGGGGCGCACAGCGACATCTGCCATGAGGAGCTGGCCCGGGTGGTGCTGCGCGCGGGCCGGATCGGAGCGGGGTAGCGGACCGGGGGCGGGGCCCCGCCGGGTGCGGGGCCCCGCCCCTCATGGCTCAGCGGTGCGCCGGGAACTCCACGACCTGCTGGAAGGTGGGCCGGTTCTGCCAGCTGATCTTGTCGTGGGTGAGCCCGCCGACGGGCCGCTGGATGATGGCGTCGGCACACCACTGGTCGCCCGCGGAGCAGTTGTCGTCCCCCGGGTAGACCTGCGCGGCGGTCTTGCCCACGGCCGTCTTCAGGCTGGTCAGCAGGGCGTCACGGCAGGCGCCGAGCTGTCCGCCGCCGCAGTACGGGCGGGCCAGCGGGCCCTTGACGTCCTCGCCGAGGACCGTGCGCAGGTCCTTGTCGACATAGGACCACCAGCCGGACTGGAAGGACGACCCGGCGTGCGAGCCGGTGGGCCCGTGCCCGGCGGAGGGCGATTCGTCGACGGACAGATTGGCGCGCAGCGCGTCGTAGAGCCCGTCGCCCAGGCCGGATCTGAACTCGGCCTCGACCAGCAGCGGCCACCAGGCGTCCATGATCCGTACCGCGTCGGCGTGCCCGTAGGTGTGCGAGCCGGCGCTGGTCTCATGGCGCTGTGAGCCCGCCGACTGCCAGGAGTCCAGCTGCTGGACGGCCGTGGCCAGCTGGGGGTCGTCGATGGGCTTGGAGCGCACCACCTTCAGCAGCTCCGGCAACACGTCCTCGCCGCGCAGATCGGTGACGGCGGCCTCGGCCATGGCCCGGGTGAGCGCGGAGCGGGTGACACCGCCCTTGCGGACCAGGGCGCGCACCCGGTCGTCGAGGAGGTTGCCGCGGTGCACCGAGCCGTTGCCGAAGCCGGCCGCGCTGTAGTCCTTGGCCAGTTTGTTGTTCCAGCTGATGTAGTAGTCCTGGTCGATGGACTGGGGGTGTTCGGCGGGCGGGGTGGCCGCCGCGGTGTTGTCCTTCGGGTCGAAGTCCCGCCACTCATAGGCGGGGTCGGCCTTCACCGGCAGCGAGGAGTCGACGTCCGCGGCGCGCACCGGATTGAGCCCGCTGTTGTAGTACCCGGTCTGCCGGGAGTCGGCGTAGAACCAGTTGAAGGTGTAGTTGATGTGCTGCGCCGCGCTCTGGAAGGACTTGGCGTCGGTCACATAGCCGGGGTCGTTGAGCATCTGGAAGCCGATGATGGAGTCGGCCTCGTGGCGGTAGGTGGCGCGCAGCAGGGTGTAGGCCACCGGTTTGCCGCCGACCGTCGCCCGGTGGGTGACCAGCCCGTACTTGGTGCGGTAGACCTGCATCCGGTACGAGCCGGCGGCGGTGGAGTCGGCGAGGGTGGGCTTCCAGGCGTTGCGCCGCTCCAGCTTGTCCATCGGCACACAGGCGCCGCGGTAGCGGTAGTACGTGGAGTCCAGGTGCGGCGCGGAGCCGTCCGGGGAGCACAGCTCGACCGCGTAGGTGTCGGTGATGTCCTGGGCCGAGGTGGTGGCGCTCCAGGCGTAGTCCTGGCCCCGGCCGAGCTGGACGTACATCCCGACCCCCGCGAAGGAGGCGCCGCGGGCGCTGATCCCCGGGCCCTGGATTTCCTGGAGCATCAGCAGCTGTGGGGCGAAGTAGCCGGTCTGGGGGCCGAAGACGGCCACCGGGTGGCCGCTCGAGGTGTACTTGCCGGAGACCACGAGCGCGTTGGACATGCCCTTCTTGCGGCTGAACAGATCGCGGGGCAGCACCCCGTCGTCGTAGATGCCGCGCAGCGGCTCCAGGGACGACTTGGGGGCCTTGACCCGGGTGCGGGCCTTGGTGGCGGCGCCGCCCTCGCGGTCGTAGACGAGCTGTTCGGGGGTGACCGAGCCGGTGTCGGGCAGGGCGGTGCCCTTGGGCGTAGCGGGCTTGCCGGCGTACGGGAAGCTGCCGTCGCGCACGGTCAGCACCGCCTCCGGGTCGTTGCGCTCCCGGAAGGACTCCCACACCTTGGTGCCCTCGGCGAGGCCGTACTTCTGCTGGGCGGCGAGCAGCGAGAGCGCGCCCTCCACCTCGCCGCCCCCGCCGTTGCCGAAGAGCGCGCCGACGACGGAGGCGAGGGCGATCAGGTCGGTGAGCTTGAACGGCTGGATCTCACCGGCGTTGGTGATCGCGTCGATATGGCCGGTGAGCACGTACTCACCGGGGAAGTACCGGCCGTCCTTGGACTTCTTGGCGTAGGCGTTGATGCCGTCGACATACGCCTGGGCGTCGGCCAGCGCCTGGCGGCCGCGCTCCCCGCCGTGGGTGAGGATGTAGTCGATCTGCGCCTGGTAGTCCTCTTCGGTGTACGGCGCCTGGCGGAAGAAGTCCTGCTCCAGGCCCTGGTTGGCGGGTGCGCCGCCGGCGAAGGGGGTCAGCTCGCCGCGGCCCACGTGGCGGAAGAGGTCCATCAGCCACAGCCGGTCCTGGGCGGCGGCGTATCCGGCGCCGTACTCGGTGCCCTCGCGGGTGGTGCCCTGGATGTGCGGGACGCCGGTCTTCTTGTCGCGGGTGATCGTGACGTCGTCGCGCGGCTTGGTCACCGAGGCGACCTGGTCGGCGGGGACTCCGAAGGAGGAGTCGTTGAAGAAGCTGTTCAGCTTGTCGTCGGTGAGCGTGGGGTAGCCGCTCGCCAGATTGCCGTACGGGCCGAGCTGGTCGGTGCTGTGCTCGGGATGGGTGCCCAGCACCCGGTTGGCGAGGATGTCGGCCAGGGTGGCGTTGCCGGTGGCGCCCGGCGGGAGGATGTCGGAGCACTGGCCCCGGCAGTAGTCGGTGGCGGCCGCGGCGGCGGGTTCCGCCCGGGCCGGCGTGGGCACCGGGGCCGCGAGGGCGATGCCGAGGCCGAGCGCGGCGGCCGCGGCGAGCACGGTACTGGTGAGCTTGCGGGTTCTGGTGGGCCTGGGGGTTCGTCGTCGCATGTGCGCTCCTCCCGATTGCCGTCGGACGGAGGTTACCGGCGGTATTAGCGGCCTGGAAGATGAGCGGGCGTCAACTTCTTTCCGCGTGTGGACGGATGAGGACTGCCCGCGAAGATCCAGGGAATTCGATGGATCCGGATCGCGCTGCGTTACGTCCATTCGACAACGAGTCGGGTCCGCAACACGCGGAGGTGGTAGGAAGTGGCCGGTTTCAGAGCACTCGCACGAGAGGTTCGCAATCCACGCAGACACATCACCGCTCGGCGCACATCGCTGCGCAAATGCCTGGAACGGTTCGCGCCGTACGGGCACCGGGCGACCTGGCACCATCTGTGCACCCGCTCCGGGATCACCCCGGAGGATCGCAGGCCGGACCCCCTACGACTGCTCACCGCCCTTGAGGAGCTCGAGGAGGCCCGCACACTGTGGCTCGCGTACGAGGCGGACTTCGCCGCCCGGCGCAGGCAGGAGAAACTTCTCGGCATCCGGCAGCCGAGCGCTGTCGACGACTGGCATCTGCGCACCTGGGGCGGATGCGACATCATTCCCTGCGAGAGCCCCTCGACCCATCCCGACGACCGCCTCGCGGATGTGCTGCGACGGCTGATCGCGGCGATGGAATCGGGACCGGGGGCGGCCTGCCCGGTATGCATCCGACCGGGCCTGGTCTGGCGCGAGGACCTGGACCGCTACCCCTCGGCCGGGCCGGTCTGCGCGGACTGCGGCATCGTGGTGCCGCTGCCGCTGCTGACCACCGAGGCCCTGGCGGCGGCCCGGCGGGTGGTCCGGATGAGCCGGTACGCCACCGTATGACACCCGGCCGCCCCGGCCGGGAGCGCGCTCGTCGGAACCTTTGAGCACCGGACGACCGGCGAGCGCGCCGGAATCCCCTGAAGACAGCCGTCGATCACCGATGGCCACTGACACCCGCCGTCGACCGCTGACACACGCCGATGGCCGCCTCGACGCGGGCCGCGTTGACAGGCCCCTGGTCAGCCCACCATGCTGAGCAGTCGCTTAGTGAGTGGTTGCCCAGGAGGCACGCATGGCAGAGCCCAGGATCTTCACCTCGCCCGATGAACTGCGGTCCGCGGTCGGCGAGGAACTCGGCCCCAGCGACTGGCTGGAGGTCGACCAGAAGCGCATCGATCTGTTCGCCGACGCGACCGGCGACCACCAGTGGATCCATGTGGACCCGGAGAAGGCGGCCGCCGGTCCGTTCGGCACCACGATCGCGCACGGCTATCTGACGCTGTCCCTGCTGCCGTTGTTCACCCCGCAGCTGCTGCGGGTCGAGGGCGTGCGCATGGGCATCAACTACGGGGTCAACAAGGTCCGCTTCCCCTCCCCCGTCCCGGTCGGCTCCCGGCTGCGCGCCACCGGCCGGATCGTGGAGGCGGCCGAGGTCAAGGACGGTCTCCAGATGACGCTGACGGTGACCCTGGAGCGGGAGGGCGGCGACAAGCCGGCGTGCGTGGCGGAGTCCGTCGTCCGCTTCTACGGCTGACCGACGCGGGCCCCCACCATGCGCAGCACCAGACCCGCGTAGAGGTCGCCGACCTCGTCGGGGGTGCTGCGCCCGCGAGCGTTGAACCAGCGGGCGACGTCGATGCACAGGGACAGCACCGCGACCGAGGTGCCGCGGACGTCCGGGACGTCGAAGACGCCCGCCTTCACCCCGTCCTCGATGATCGAGCGCACCGCCCCGTCCGTGGCCTTGCGGACCGCGATGACCTCGGCGTGGTGCTCCTCCGCCAGCGCGCCGAGCTCGTACTGCACCACGCGCGCGGTCGTGTGGTGCTCGGCGTGCCAGCGGACGAACGAGCGGACGGCGTCGGCCAGCCGCTCGGCGGGGGTGCCTTCGCTGTCCCGCGCCCGCTCCAGGATCGTCAGGGCCCGCTCATGGCCGACCTTGCTGATCTGGTAGAGCAGCTCTTCCTTGGTCTTGTAGTGGATGTAGAGCGCGGCCGGGCTCATTCCGGCGCGGCTGGCGATGTCCCGGGTGGTGGTGGCGTGGTAGCCACGCTCCGCGAAGGCGTGCACGGCGGCGCTCACCAGCCGCCGGGCGGCGTCGGGGGTGATGTCGCCCCAGGGCTCGGCCTTGCCACCGGTGTTCTTCGGCTCCGCGTCCATGGCGCACACCCTACACGGAGAGTGAGCAAGCGCTTAGGGGTGTCCGGGGCCGCGGCGTCCGGGACCGCGGCGGTGTCCGGGGCCGCGGCGATGTCCGGGGCCGTGCTGGGCGCTCAGCGAGCCGCCGCCGTCTCGGTGCCCACCCGGCCGGGGAACTCCGCACCCAGCAGCCGCAGCAGCGGGGTCGCCTTCACGGCCGTCTCCTCGAACTCCTCGTCCGGGTCGGACAGCGCCACGATCGCCCCGCCCACCCCGTACCGGATCCGGTCCGGGGTCACCACCAGGGTGCGGATCACGATGCTCAGATCGCACGCCCCGGACAGTGAGAAGTAGCCGATGGCGCCCGAGTAGACCCCGCGCGGCCCCGCCTCCAGATCGTCGATGATCTGCATGGTGCGGATCTTGGGCGCGCCGGTCATCGATCCGCCGGGGAAGGCGGCGCGTACGCTCTCGACCGCGGAGCTCGACGGCCGCAAGGTGGCGCGTACGGTGCTGACCAGCTGATGGACCGTCGCATAGGTCTCCACGTCGAAGATCTTGGGCACCCGCACCGAGCCGATCTCCGCCGTGCGGCCGAGGTCGTTGCGCACCAGATCGACGATCATCAGGTTCTCGGAGCGGTCCTTCTCGCTGGTGGCGAGGTCGACCCGCAGCAGCTCGTCCTCGGCCGGGGAGCCGCCGCGCGGCCGGGTGCCCTTGATCGGCTGGGACTCCACGGTGCCGTCCCGGAAGACCCGCAGAAAGCGCTCGGGCGAGGTGCTCAGCACGGACAGCGGGCCGAAGCGGAGCAGGGCGGCGAACGGCGCGGGGCTGACCCGGCGCAGATACTGGTACGCGGCCCACGGGTCCACCGGTCCTTCGGCCTCGGCCATGTTGGTCAGGCACACCTCATAGGTCTCCCCCGCGGTGATCAGCTCCTGGCAGGTGGCGATCATCTCCAGGTAGTGCTCGCGGTCGTGGCGCAGCCGTATCTCGTCCGGGCCGGTGGTGAGCGGGGTGGGGCGGGGCTCCCGCCCGGCCAGCTCCGCCAGCCGGCCGGCGGTCCCGCGCAGCCAGGCCCGGGCCTGCTCCTCGCCACCCCGCTCCTCGCCCTCCTCCGCCAGGGCGAGGAGATAGGTGGTCGAGGTCTCGTGGTCGAACACCACGGCGCGGTCCGCGAAGACCATCGCGGCGTCGGGCTCCGAGGAGCGGTGGGTGCGCTCACCGCCGCATTCGGCCTTGAGCTCGTAGCCGAGGTATCCGGTCCAGCCGAGGGCGAAGTCGAAGGGCAGCGCGGGCAGTTGGACCCGGGTGGCGCGCAGGTCGCGCTCGATCCAGGGCAGGAACTCCTCGTGCAGCACCTCGCACGAGCCGCCCGCGGTGACGGTGACGGTGCCCGCCCAGGTGTCGGCGGTGGCCACCCGGGCCAGCGGCCCGGAGGCGTCCCCCATCATCGAGAACCGTCCGCGCTCGCCCCCGGTGGCGCTGCTGTCCAGCCAGAAGGCGTGTCCGTCGGCGCGGAAGAGCCGGTCGAAGACCACCTCGTCGGACCAGCGGGTGGGCAGGGTCTCCACCAGCACCCGCAGCGACCGCGGGGTGGCGCGCGGCGCGGCGGTGGGTTCCGCGCCGCCGCGGAGGGAGGAGCGTGTGCCGCGCCGCCGCGCCGCCGGTTCCACTCCCCGGCGGGTCTGCCAGGAGCGGGTGAGGCCGGCGAAGTTGCCCAGCAGCAGCCGGCCGTGCTCGGTGCAGATGGACTCGGGGTGGAACTGCACGCCCCACAGGGGCCGTTCGCGGTGGGCGATCCCCATCAGCACACCGTCCTCGGTCCAGGCGGTGGCCCGCAGCTCCTCGGGCAGGTCGGTGACGGTGAGCGAGTGGTAGCGGACGACGTCGAACGGGCTGGGCAGTCCGGCGAAGAGGCCGGTGCCGTCGTGGGTCACCCGGGACAGCCGGCCGTGCCGGGGCTCGACGGCCCGCACCACCCGGGCACCGCTCAGCAGGCCCACCCCCTGGTGGCCCAGGCAGACGCCGAGCAGCGGCAGGGCGCCTTCGAGCACGATGTCGCGGCAGACGCCGAAGTCGGCCGCGCGCTCGGGGCTGCCGGGTCCGGGGGAGATGACGACATTGTCGAAGTCCCGCAGCATCTCGGGCTTCCAGCCGGGGTCGTCGTGCCGGATCACCTCGGGCTCCTGGCCGCCCACCTCGGCCAGGTAGTGGAACAGGTTGTAGGTGAACGAGTCGTAGTTGTCTACCAGCAGCGTGCGCATCGAAACCTCGAACCTATCGGAGCTTAAGGATGACCGGCACGGTTCACCCCGCGCGGAGCGGTGAGGTGAACGCGTGGACCGTTTCGGCGGCCTGCTCGGGGTTCAGCCGGGGGCCGGCCGCGGGGGGACCGGAACCGAGGAAACGGACGCATCCGCTCCCGGTCGCAAAACCGCGACCAGCGGATAGAGAAATGATGGATATACGTCCGTCACTCCTTCGAGTGAATTTCTCCATCACTCGGAAGGGATTACCCGCGGTTACTACCGGAATTTCCGGCCCAGAGCCCCCGTTGCGCAGCCGACGACACGGTCGATTCAACGCGGCAGGGAGCTTAGCAATAGGGTGTAACCGTAAGCGACAGTTCCGCCGGCATTTCGGAATGTGACGAAGGTCACATGCGTAAGGCTTGCACTCAGACTCGCCTTCTATAGTGTTTTCGACCTGCGCTTATCCGATGGGGGCACGGCAACGGATGGCGTAGAACTCACATGAGACTTACGGGGGTAAGTGAATGTCTCTTCCATCGCATCGTCTCCGAGCGCCGGCTTCCGGAGACCGTCCTTAACACCCTGCCTCCCGGTAGTGGCCATCTTGGCGTTTATCCAGGTCAGGCACGCTTTCATGGCTATGTGAGCAATTGCTGACCGCTGGGCCGCCGATGCTTCGACAGCCATCCGCAAACGCCAGGACACAGCCATGCCCGCCTTACGGCGGCCTGGCCGCACCGCGACGCGCCCATTCTCATCCGAGCCGCAAGCCGGCGTTGGAGCAATACGTCATGCGCTTAAGCACGAAGACCTCCCAGCCCGATACGAGAGCGCCCCGCAAACGCGTCATCCTCGCCGAACCCCGCGGTTTCTGCGCGGGCGTCCGCCGCGCCATTGCGATGGTCGAGCGGGCGCTTGAGGTATACGGCCCGCCTATTTATGTTCGAAAACAGATCGTCCACAACCACTACGTCGTCGGCCTCCTGGAGCGCAAGGGCGCACGCTTTGTGGAATCGGAATACGACGTTCCCGAAGGGGCCGTGTGCCTCTTTTCCGCACACGGTGTCGCGCCCGCCGTCCGCACCGCGGCGTCCACCAGAGATCTCCAGGTCATCGACGCCACCTGCCCTCTGGTGGCCAAGGTGCACCAGCAGGCGCGCCGGGTGGTCGGGGACGGCCGGGTCCTGCTGCTCGTGGGACATGCGGAACACGAGGAAACGGAAGGGACTCGCGGGGAGGCCCCGCGGGAAACCCTGGTCGTGGAGACCGTCGAGGACGTCGAACGGCTGGACCTGCCGCGGGACACTCCGGTGGCCTATCTGACCCAGACCACCCTGTCGGTGGACGAGACCGCCGGCATCGTCCGCGCCCTCACCGAGCGGTTCGACGACATCGCCGGCCCCGGGACCGACACCATCTGCTACGCCAGCCAGAACCGGCAGAACGGCATCAAGTCACTCGCCCGGCAGGCCGATCTGGTGCTGGTGGTCGGCTCGGAGAACTCCAGCAACTCCCAGCGGATGGTCGATGTCGCCCGCGACGCCGGAACCCCGGCCCAGCTGGTCCCGGACGTCTCCCGGCTGGACAGCCGCTGGCTGGAGGGCGTGACCACCGTCGGCGTCAGCTCCGGCGCCAGCGTCCCGGACGCCCTCGTCCACCAACTCCTCGACCGGCTGGCCGAGTTCGGCCATGACCAGGTCGACATCGAGTCCACGGCCGTCGAGGACGTGGTCTTCTCCATGCCCCTATCACTCACCGACGGCATCCGGTCCGACGACCGGGAACGGCTCGACGACGCCTGGTCGAAGGTCCCATCGGACGCACCGGCCGGAACCTCCAGGAGGACGAAGTGACGGTCCACACGATGGCGACCCCCCGCCCCGCCCCGGCCCCGGCAACCACCGCCCGCCGGACGCTGATGAGCCTGCTGCCCCGGGTCGAGGAGCGGCTGCACACCTTCCTGTCCGGGGAGTACGAGCGCTGGCACAGTCTCGACCCCCGCTCCAGCGTCCCCGTCGATGCGATAGCCCACCTGGTCGACGCGGGCGGCAAGCGGATGCGCCCGGCGTTCTGCCTGAGCGGCTATCTGGCCGCCGGCGGGGATCCGGAGGACGGCCGGGTCATACCCGTCGCCGCCGCGCTGGAGCTGCTCCACGCCTGTGCGCTGATCCACGACGATGTGATGGACGAGTCCGCGGTGCGCCGCGGCTCGCCGACCGTGCACACCAGCCAGGCCGCGCTGCACCGCGAGCGCGGCTGGCAGGGCACGGCGGAGCGGTTCGGGGAGAACGTGGCGATCCTCGCGGGCGATCTGGCCCTGGTCTACTCCGACGAGATCATGGCCGAGGTGGAGCCCGCGGTGGCGGCCGAGTGGCATCTGCTGCGCTCGGAGCTGATCATCGGCCAGTACATGGACGTGGCGGCGTCCGTGGAGTTCGAGCCGGACCCGGAGACCTCGCGGTGGATCGCCATCGCCAAGTCCGGCCGCTACACCATCCACCGCCCGCTGGTCCTGGGCGCCGCCGTGGCCGGCCGCGCCGACGCGGCGCCGGCCTTCGAGGAGTACGGGGCCGCGCTCGGCGAGGCGTTCCAGCTGCGGGACGACCTGCTGGACGCCTTCGGGGACTCCGAGGTGACCGGCAAGCCGAGCGGTCTGGACTTCGAGCAGCACAAGATGACGCTGCTGATGGCCCTGGCCATCCAGCGCAACGCGCACATCCGGGAGCTGGTGCCCGCCCAGCTGCGGGGCACCGACCACCTGCGGCGGCTGCTGATCGAGACGGGTGTGCGCGACGACGTCGAGAAGCACATCGACGGGCTCGTCGAGCGGGCCTGCCGCGCCATCGCCGAGGCCCCGCTGGAGCCGGAGTGGCGGGAGGAACTGGCCGCCATGGCCCACGAGGTCGCCTACCGGAGCGCCTGAGGCCACCGATGGGCACCCACAGCGACCGCACCCGGCTCCACCGACGCGGAGGGAGTGAACCCGGATGACACTGCTGGAGACCATCCACGGTCCCGCCGACATCAAGCACCTGGACGCCGGCCAACTCACCGGCCTCGCAACGGAGATCAGGCATTTCCTCATCGACAAGGTGCTGCGCACCGGCGGGCACCTGGGTCCCAACCTGGGCACCGTCGAACTCACCATCGCCCTGCACCGCGTCTTCGACTCCCCCCGGGACCGCATCCTGTGGGACACCGGACACCAGGCGTATGTGCACAAGATCCTGACCGGCCGCCGGGAGGGGTTCGACCGGCTCCGGCAGAAGGGCGGCCTGTCCGGCTACCCCAGCCGGGCGGAGTCCGAGCACGACACCATCGAGAACAGCCACGCCTCCACCGTGCTGTCCTACGCCGACGGCCTCGCCAAGGGGTTCCGGCTGCGGGGCGAGACCGACCGCGCGGTGGTGGCTGTCATCGGGGACGGGGCGCTGACCGGCGGCATGGCCTGGGAGGCGCTGAACAACATCTCGGGCGCCCCCGACCGTCCCGTCGTCATCGTGGTGAACGACAACGGCCGTTCCTACGCGCCGACCACGGGCGGCCTCGCCACCCATCTGGCGGGCCTGCGCACCTCCCCCGACTACGAGCGGTTCCTGGAGTGGTCCAAGCAGCGGCTGCGGCACACCCCGAAGCTCTACGAGGCGCTGCACGCGGTCAAGACGGGGCTGAAGGACATGCTGGCCCCGCAGGGGCTCTTCGCCGACCTGGGCCTGAAGTACCTCGGGCCGGTCGACGGGCATGACATCGCGGCGGTGGAGGCCGCCCTGCGGCAGGCCGCCGGGTTCGGCGGGCCGGTCGTGGTGCACTGTCTGACCCGTAAGGGCCACGGCTACCGGCGCGCGGAGGCCGACGACCGCGACCACCACCACGCGGTGGGTGTCAGCGACCCGGCCACCGGCGAACCGCTGGGCTCCCCGGGCCCGTCCTGGACGTCGGTCTTCGGCGCGGAGCTGGTCGAGATCGGCCGTGCGCGCCCCGAGGTGGTGGCGGTGACGGCGGCGATGCTCCGGCCCACCGGGCTCGCGGCGTACGCGGAGGAGTTCCCGGACCGGGTCTTCGACGTCGGCATCGCCGAGCAGCACGCGGTCACCTCGGCCGCGGGGCTCGCCATGGCGGGGATGGTGCCGGTGGTGGCCGTGTACTCCACGTTCCTGGGCCGCGGCTTCGACCAGCTGCTGATGGATGTGGCGATGCACTCCTGCCCGGTGGTGTTCGTCCTGGACCGGGCCGGGGTCACCGGTGACGACGGGGCCTCCCACAACGGCATGTGGGATCTGTCGGTGCTCGGGATCGTGCCCGGTCTGCGGATCGCGGCGCCCCGTGACGGAGCCCGTCTGCGCGCCGCGCTGCGCGAGGCGGTGGCGATCACCGAAGGACCCAGCGCCATCCGGTTCCCCAAGGGCCCGGTGGGGCCGGACATCCCGGCCGTCGACCAGCACGACGGCATCGATGTGCTGCACCGCTCCCCCGGCGACGACGTGCTGCTGGTGTCCGTGGGCGCCATGGCCGCGACGGCGTGCGAGGCGGCGCGCCGGCTCACCGGGGAGGGCCTGGGCGTCACCGTGGTGGACCCGGCCTGGCTCAAACCGGTCAACCCGTCCCTGATCAAGCTGGCGGAGCAGTACCGGCTCGTGGTGACCGTCGAGGACAACCTGCGCGTGGGCGGCTACGGCTCGCTGCTCGCCCAGGAGTTGCGCGACGCCGGTGTCCCGGCCCCGGTGTCCGGTTTCGGGATTCCGCAGCGCTTCCTGGACCACGGCAAACGCGCCGACATCCTCGCCGAATGCGGCCTGAGCCCCGAAGACCTGGCCCGCTCGATCCACCTGCGGATCGCGGCCGACCGTGCGCCGGGTGTCCGGCGCCTTGAGGAGGATTCCCGATGACCGTCGATCTCGGCCTGCCCGCCGCGCCGCCACCGGTGCTCGGCAAGCGCCGTGTCACCCGTCAGCTCCGCGTCGGCGCGGTGGGGGTCGGCAGCGACTTCCCCGTCTCCGTGCAGTCCATGACGACCACCGTCACCGCCGATGTCAACGCCACCCTCCAGCAGATCGCCGAGCTGACCGCGACCGGCTGTGACATCGTCCGGGTGGCCTGCCCCAGCCAGGACGACGCCGACGCGCTGCCGCAGATCGCCCGCAAGTCCAAGATCCCGGTGATCGCCGACATCCACTTCCAGCCCAAGTACGTGTTCGCCGCCATCGAGGCGGGATGCGCGGCGGTGCGGGTGAACCCGGGGAACATCAAAAAGTTCGACGACAAGGTCAAGGAGATCGCCCGGGCCGCGAAGGACCACGGCACCCCGATCCGCATCGGGGTGAACGCCGGCTCGCTGGACGCGCGGCTGATGGCCAAGCACGGCAAGGCCACCCCCGAGGCGCTGGTGGAGTCGGCGCTGTGGGAGGCGGGGCTCTTCGCCGAGCACGGCTTCCACGATCTGAAGATCTCGGTGAAGCACAACGACCCGGTGGTCATGGTGCGCGCCTATGAGCTGCTCGCCGAGTCCTGCGACTATCCGCTGCACCTCGGGGTGACCGAGGCGGGCCCCGCCTTCCAGGGCACCGTCAAGTCCGCGGTGGCCTTCGGCGCGCTGCTGCGGCAGGGCATCGGCGACACCATCCGGGTGTCGCTGTCGGCGCCCCCGATGGAGGAGGTGAAGGTCGGCACCCAGATCCTCCAGTCGCTCAATCTGCGGCCGCGCAAGCTGGAGATCGTCTCCTGCCCCTCCTGCGGCCGGGCCCAGGTGGATGTGTACAAGCTGGCCGACCAGGTCACCGCCGGTCTCGAGGGCATGGAAGTGCCGCTGCGGGTCGCGGTGATGGGGTGTGTGGTCAACGGTCCCGGTGAGGCGCGGGAGGCCGATCTCGGTGTCGCGTCGGGCAATGGCAAGGGCCAGATCTTCGTCAAGGGGAAGGTCATCAAGACCGTCCCCGAGAGCAAGATCGTGGAGACCCTGATCGAGGAGGCCATGCGCCTGGCCGAGGAGGCCGGCCCGCAGGACGCCCCCGAGTCCCCCACCGTCAGTGTGGGATGAGGGGGCATCCGTGAAGCGCCTGACAACGCGGGTCGCGATCGTCGGGGCGGGCCCCGGCGGTCTGCTGCTCTCCCATCTGCTCCAGCTCGCCGGGGTGGACTCGATCGTGCTGGAGCGGCGGAGCCGGACTTACGTGGAGAAGCGGGTGCGGGCCGGGCTGCTGGAGGGCGGCACCGTGGACTTCCTGCGCGAGGCCGGTCTGGCGGACCGGCTGGACCGTGAGGGGCTGGTCCACGAGGGCTTCGTCTTCCGGTTCGGTGCGCGCGCCCACCGGATGCCCTTCACCGAGCTGACCGGCCGGACCGTCCATATGTACGGCCAGCAGGAGCTGGTGAAGGACCTGACCCGGGCCCGGACGGCGGCCGGGGCGCGGCTGTGGTTCGACGTCCCCGACGTCGAGCTGCGCGGCCTGGAGACGGACACACCGGCCGTGCGCTGCACGGTGGCGGGCGAACCGGTGGAGATCGCCTGTGACTTCGTCGCGGGCTGCGACGGATTCCACGGGGTCTCCCGCCGGTCCGTGCCGCCCGGCGCGCTGACGACCTACGAGCGCTCGTATCCGTACGCCTGGCTCGGGGTGCTGGCCCAGGCCCCGCCCGCCGCCGAGGAGCTGATCTACGCGGTGCACGGCCGCGGCTTCGCGCTGCACAGCATGCGCTCGCCCGCGGTGAGTCGGCTCTATCTCCAGGTGGAGGCCGGTGAGTCGGTGGAGAACTGGCCCGATGAGCGGATCTGGAAGGAGCTGCACACCCGGCTGGACATCGACGGCGCCCCGGAGCTGGCCGAGGGGCCGGTCCTGGAGAAGAGCTGTGTGGCGCTGCGTGGCTTCGTCACCGAGCCGATGAGCCATGGGCGGCTGTTCCTGGCCGGGGACGCCGCGCATATCGTGCCGCCGACCGCGGCCAAGGGGCTCAACCTCGCCGTGGCGGACATCAAGGTGCTCGCCGCGGCCTTCCGGGAGTTCTACGAAACCGGCGACCGCGGCCCGCTGGACGGCTATTCGGCCGCCTGTCTGCCCGGGGTCTGGCAGGCGCAGGAGTTCTCCGACTGGATGTCGCGGCTGCTGCACCGGCCGACGGAGGGCCGGGTGTTCGACGAACGCCTCCAGCACGCCCGGCTCGAGGCCGTGGTGCGCTCCCCCGCCGCCGCGCGGAACTTCGCCGAGAACTATGTGGGCCTGGCGCGGGAGCGAACCCCGGCCCGGGGAGGTCGGCCGTGACGTCGCTGACGAGCGAGAGCCGGACGACGGCGCGTCCCCGCCGCGGCGGGGACGTGGCGCGCGGTCTGTTCCGGCTGTCGAAGATCTTCGTGTACCAGAACTACTTCGGCTGGGGCATGGCGTGGCTCATCCTGAGCCCGCAGGCGCGCGACCGCCCGGGGACCACCGCCGCGATGCTGCTGTTCCTGCTCGGCTCCATGGGCATCGTCACCTGCACCTGCGCCACCGACGACCTGGTGGGCTTCCGCAACGGCAGCGATGCCCGCAACTACAAGGCCGGCGACACCAAGCGCGACATCCGCGGCAAGCCGCTGCTCAGCGGGGCGGTCACCGAGCGCGAGACGGTGCGGTTCATCGCCTGCGCGGCCTCGGTCGCGGTGCTCGCGGGGATCGGGGCGTTCTGGGCGCTGGACTGGCGGGCCCCGGCCGTGGCGTACCTCCTCTACGGGGTCGGGTTCTTCCTCAGCGTGCAGTACTCGGCCGGGCTGCGGCTGAGCTACCACCGGGGCGGTGCGGAGACGCTGCTGTGCCTGGCCACCACGGCCGGGCTGCTGGCCCCGTATCTGGCGGTGGAGCGGCACTGGTCGTCCCCCGCGGTGCTGGTGGGCCTGTTGCTGGGGCTCTGGCTGGTGATGGTGAGCAGCTACTCCAACGTCAACGACGCCGACGGGGACCGCTCGGTGGGCCGCCGCACGCTGGCCGCGTCCACCGGGCCGCGGGTCTACAAGACCGCCATGGCCGTCTTCTTCCTGGCCTCGGCCACGCTGATCTGCGTCCTGGGCCTGGCCACCCGGTGGCCGTGGTGGACCCTGCTGACCCTCCTGCCCGCCACCGCCCTCCATGCGGCCCAGCTGCGCGAGGGCCCGCTGCGGGGGCGCTGGCTGAGCGCCCGCAAGCTCGGGCTCTACGCCTACGACCTGGGCTTCCTGGGCCTGCTGGCGCCCGCGCTGTATGTCCTGTCCTAGGGGGTGTCCGGCGGTACGCGTACGCCTGCGGCGTGCTGCTCCCCTACCCGCCCCTTCCCGACACCTGACGATATGCGGCTCCGCCGCGTGGGGGGCTTCGCCCCTGGACCCCGGACGGGCTGAAATCAGCCCCTCCGGCGCTTGAGGAGCGGGGTCTGGGGCGGAGCCCCAGTTGAGGGAAGGGGCGGGGAGGGGGAAGCAACGATATGCGGCTCCGCCGCGTGGCCCGCCGCAGGCGCCACGACCCGCCGGACACCCCCTAGCCGTACCCCCCGTCCCAGCCGTACGCACCCCTATCCAAGGAGATGAGCATGGCGGCGCGTTCTCAACGGCCCGTCAACGTAGGCCGGTTGTTCCACTGGGCCGCCGAACAGGGCAGGCCGACGGTCATGCATCTGGACCGGCCCTTCGACATCGCCCCGGACTCCGGCACCCGCTTCGACGTACCCGCCCTGGCGGCGACGGTGGAGGACGCCGCGGGCTGGCTGTACGGGGCGGGGCTGCGCCACGGCGACCGGCTCGCCATCGTCAAGGAGAACCACTACGACTTCATCCTGCTCGCCGCGGCCGCCGCCCGGCTCGGGGCGCTGCCGGTGATGATCGCGCCCATCCGGTCGGAGGCCCATATCCGCACCCTGCTCACCAGGATCTCCCCGAAGGTCCTGGTGATGGGCACCACGGTGCTGGAGCGGATGACCGCCGCCGGGGTCGCGCTCGACGACCCGGGGATGACGCTGGTGGCCGTCGGCGAGGACCGCCCGGGGCTGCCCGGCGGAACACTGCGCATCGACGATGTGCGCGGCGGCGCCCGCCCGCCGGTGCGGTTCCGCGGCCCCCATGAGCCCATGCTGGTCACCCACACCTCGGGCACCACGGGCGTGCCGAAGCTGGTGGTGCACTCGCCCGCCACCACGCTCGCGGCCGTGCCGTTCCGCATCGAGTCCTACCGGCTGCCGCTGATGACCTCCCGGCCACAGGACGTGGTGGCCAGCGGGATCTCCTTCGCCCACAACCGCAATCTGTCCTGGACCAACGGGACGCTGTTCCGCGGGCCGCGGAAGATGGTGATCCTTTCCGATCCGGGTCTGGAGAACGTGGCGCGGATGCTGGCCGCGCACCCGCCCACCTCGCTGGAGGCCTGTCCGAACGTCTTCCAGTACTGGGAGGAGCTGGCCGACACCCGGCCCGAACTCTTCGCGGGCGTACGGCGGTTCATCAGCACCTTCGACGCGGTGCACCCCAGGACGGTCCGCAAGTTCCTCGGCGCCTCCCGGGTCCGGCTGCCGCTGTGGGCCTGGGGCGTGGGGCAGTCGGAGATCGCGGGCATCGCCGCCGGGGTGGCCACCCGCTCCATGGTCCGTCCGGGCAAACCCCGGGCGCACGACGCCACCAACGTCGGGTTCCCGCCCCTGGTCCGGGTGAAGGTCGTGGACCCGGAGACCGGCCGCAAACGGCCCCGGGGGAAGCCGGGGCTGCTGATGGTCAGGACCAAGTCACGCTGTCTGACCTATCTGGGCGAGGACGACCGGCACCGCGCCAAGGACCAGGGCCGCTGGTGGAACACCGGCGACCTGGGCGAGTACGCGGGCTACGGCCGCATCCGGCTGATCGACCGCGAGGTCGACATGATCCCCGGGATGAGCAGCATCGAGCTGGAGTCCACCCTGCTCGACCGGCTGGACCGGGCCTCCGAGGTGATCGTGCTCGGGGTCCCCGGGCAGCCGCCGATCCCGGTGCTGTGCATGCGCGACGACGCCCTGGACCCCCAGGAGTGGGACCGGGCCTGCCGTGGCCTGCCCGAGATGGACAAGCCCCGGCTCGTGCCCTGGGACGAGATGCCGCGCACCGCCACCTGGAAGGTGCGCCGGGGGGAACTGCGCGAACAGCTGCTGGGCTCCAGCGACACCTACGGCACCGGCCAGTGGACCTGACCCGCGCCGCGCATCGCACCACCACACCACGCATCGAGACGACCGCATCCACCATGAACGAGGGGTAATTAGCCGTGTGGTTCCCGCCCGCTCTCATCGACCTCCCGAACGTCGCCCCGGTGACGCTGCCGGAGGCGGACCGGCCGAGTTGGCTGTTCTGGATCCTGATGGGCCCGTGCGCATCGGGCTGGCTGGTGGCGTACGGACTCGCCATCTACCGCGCCAAACTGGACAAGCGGGTGGGGATTCCCGTCTTCGTGGTCGAGGTCAACCTCGCCTGGGAGTTCACCCTCTCCCTGATCCTGGACCAGGCCGATGTGCAACGCCCGATCAACCTCAGCTGGTTCCTGGTCGACTGCTTCATCCTCCGGCAGACGCTGGCCTACGGATGGAAGGACTATCCCGGCATGAGCCGGCGGGCCTTCCGGTGGATGGTCTTCGGCGTCATCGCCTGGTCCGCGGTCTTCCACATCATGACCACCTATGAGCTCAAGGACGCCACCGGCATCTACACCGGCACCGGGCTGAACGTGTTCCTGAGCCTGTCCTTCATCTTCATGCTGGGCCGGCGCGGCTCCTCGCTCGGGCAGTCGATGTACGTGGCGCTCGCCAAGGGCATCGGATCGTTCTTCGCGGGCTGGACGGTGCTGGTGATGTACCCGGGCCACCACCTGTTCATCTTCCTCTTCCTGACCGTCTGGACCATCGACGCGGCCTACTGCGTGCTGCTGTACCGCAAGGTCCGCGAGGAGGGCCGCTCGCCGTGGGCCTGGAACCGGGGCCCGGCCGAGGTCCCCGACGACCCCGGCGGCCCCGCCCCGGCCGGCGCACCGCACCACGAGGAGCGGGAGGCGGCCGTCCGCGGCGCGGCCTCGGGCTGAGCCGCGTCCCGGCCCTTCGTCCACGGAGAATGACCATGACCACGCAACGTCTGGACGTCTGCCTCATCGGTGCCGGGCCCCGGGGGCTCTCGGTCCTGGAGCGGCTGTGCGCCAACGCCGCGCAGGCGCCCACCACCTCGGTCACCGTCCATGTGGTGGACCCGTATCCGCCGGGGGCGGGGCGGGTCTGGCGCTCCGACCAGTCCCGCCATCTGCTCATGAACACCGTCGCCGGACAGGTCACCCTGTTCACGGACGAGACCGTGGAGATGGCCGGGCCGGTGCTCCCCGGGCCCAGCCTGTACGAGTGGGCCCGGTTCGTGAGCCTCACCGGCGGTCTCGACGAGGTCGGGTACGAGGCCGGGTACGGCGAGGACGTCCTCGCCGAGGCGCGGCGCCTGGGCCCCGACTCGTACCCCACCCGCGCCTTCCACGGCCACTATCTGGAGTGGGTCCACCGCCGGGTGACCGGCACCGCTCCGGCGTCCGTCCGCACGGTGTCCCACCGCTCGCGGGCGGTCGGGCTCGAGGAGCGCACGGCGGGCGGGGCGCAGACCGTCGTCCTGGAGGACGGCACCCGGCTGGCGGGGCTGCACGCGGTGGTGCTGGCCCAGGGCCATCTGCCGCAGCGGCGCTCGCCGCGGGAGGCGGCCCACGCGGCCTTCGCCGAGGCGCGGGGCCTGCGCTACCTCCCGCCCGCCAGTCCGGCCGAGGTGGATCTGTCCGGCGTCCGGCCCGGGGAGGCGGTGGGCCTGCTGGGGCTGGGGCTGAACTTCTTCGACTATCTGGCGCTGCTCACCGAGGGCCGGGACGGCCGGTTCGAACGGCGGGCGGGACGTCTGGTCTACCGGCCCTCGGGCCGGGAGCCGCGGCTGCTGGCGGGCTCGCGCCGGGGCGTGCCGTTCCACTCCCGGGGCGAGAACCAGAAGGGCCCGCACGGCCGTCACCATCCGCTGGTGCTGACCCCGGAGGTGATCCGCGGTCTGCGGCGGCGGGCCCGTGAGCGGGGCGGTCTGGACTTCCGCTCCGAGCTGTGGCCGCTGATCTCCAAGGAGGTGGAGACGGTCTACTACACCGTGCTGCTCACCTCCCGGGGGCGGGAGGCGGCCGCGCACCGGCTGCGCGCCGCCTATCCGTCGGCTCCCCGGGGCAGCGCGGCGGAGGACCGGCTGCTGACCGAGAGCGGTATCCCGCTCCGGGAGCGCTGGAACTGGGGCCGGATCGCCCGGCCCTGCCCCGCCGACGGCCTCCGCTCGCCCGCCGCGTTCCGGTCCTGGCTGCTGGGGTATCTGCGGGCGGACCTGGAGGCGGCGCGCGCGGGCAATGTGCACGGCCCGCTGAAGGCGGCCCTGGACGTGCTGCGCGATCTGCGCAACGAGATACGGCTGGTGGTGGACCACGGCGGGCTGACGGCCCGTTCGCACCGCGAGGACCTGGACGCCTGGTACACCCCGCTGAACGCCTTCGTGTCGATCGGTCCCCCGGCCCGGCGGATCGAGGAGGCGGTCGCGCTCATCGAGGCGGGTGTGCTGACCGTGCTGGGCCCGCGCACCGTGGCGCGCGCCGACGCCGAGGAGGGTGCCTTCGTCCTGGAGTCCCGTGCCGTGCCCGGCTCGCGGCGGCGGGCGACCACGCTGATCGACGCCCGGCTGCCGGGCACCGATGTGCGCTCCAGCGCCGATCCGCTGCTGTCGGGGCTGCTGACGAGCGGTCAGTGCGGGCCGTATGCGGTCGGCGGCGCAGGCAACGGCACTGGCACCGGCAACGGGCCGGGCGGGCTCGAGACGGGCGGGCTCGCCGTGGGGCCCAGCCCCTACCACCTGCTGGATGGAGCGGGGCGGCCGCATCCACGGCGGTTCGCCTTCGGTGTGCCCACCGAATCCGTCCACTGGGCCACGGCCGCGGGTGTCCGGCCGGGCGTCGGCTCTGTGATCCTTTCTGATGCCGACGCCATCTCGCGTGCCGTGCTGGCGCTGCGCGACGGCTCGCCCACCGACCCCAACGGCCCCACCGGCCCCGAGACCATCGAGGTTTCCGTCCCATGACCGACGCCGTGAGCGATACGACCGACGGCGCCCCGCGCCCTGCCGACGCGGGCCTGCTGAGCCCTGTCCGGGCCGGCACCCCGGCCGAGGCCACCACTTCAGACGGCGCCTGGCTCCAGGCGATGCTGGACGCCGAGGCGGGCCTGGTACGGGCGCAGGCGCGGCTGGGCCTGGTGCCCGGGGCGGCGGCCCGCACCATCACCGACCTCGCCCGGGCCGAGCACCTGGACGTGGTGGAGATCGCCCGGCTGGCCCGGGGCGCGGCCAACCCCGTGGTGGCGCTGGTCCGGGCGTTCACCGCGCTGGTGGCCGCGGCGGACCCGGCCGCCGCGGAGTATGTGCACCGCGGCTCGACCAGCCAGGACATCATGGACACCGCCGCCATGCTGGTGGCGCGCCGGACCCTCGTACCCCTGGTGGCGGACCTGGAGCGGATCGCGCGGGCGCTGCGCGGGCTGGCCGTGGCGCACCGGGACACGCTGATGCCCGGCCGTACGCTCGCCCTGCACGCCGTGCCCACCACCTTCGGGCTGAAGGCGGCGGGCTGGCTGAGCGGGGTGGAGGACGCGGCGGCCCGGCTGGCCCGGATCCGCGACCACGAACTGCCGGTGCAGCTCGGCGGCGCGGCGGGCACGCTGGCGGGCTACACCGAGTACGCCCTGATGGACCGGGGGACGCGGCCCGGGGCGCCGGGGCCTGGCGAGTTCGCGGAGCGGCTGATGGCGGAGTTCGCCGCGCAGGTCGGGCTGAACGAGCCCGTTCTGCCCTGGCACACCGCCCGTACGCCGGTCGCGGGGCTGGCCGCCCAACTGGCCCTGGCCACCGGGGCGCTGGGCAAGATCGCGGTGGATGTGCAGCTGCTGTCGCGCACCGAGACCGCCGAGGTCGCCGAGCCCGCCGCCGAGGGCCGCGGGGTGTCCTCCGCGATGCCGCACAAGCGCAACCCCGCCCTGGCCACGCTGGTGCGCTCCGCCGCCCTCCAGGTGCCGGCGCTGGCCAGCGCCGTCATGGGGTGCATGCTCGCGGAGGACGAGCGGCCGGCCGGGGCATGGCACGCCGAGTGGCTTCCGCTGCGCGAGTGTCTGCGGCTGACGGGCGGGGCGGCGCACACGGCCGTCGAACTGGTCGAGGGTCTTGCCGTCTTCCCGGACCGGATGCGCGTCCATCTGGGGCTGACCGGCGGGCTGATCGTCTCCGAGCGGCTGGCCGCGGCCCTGAGCCCAGTGCTGGGCAAGGGGCCCGCGAAGGAGCTGATGGCCCGGGCCTCGGCGGAGGCGGCGCGCGGCGGGCGGACGCTGGGCGAGGTGCTGGCCGACGCCCCCGAGCTCGCGGGTCGTTTCACACCGGAGGAGCTGGCCGCCCTGCTGGACCCGGCGAACTATCCGGGGGCGGCCGGGCCGCTGGTGGACCGGGCGGTTCAGGAGCGCCGGGACCGGTTCTGACGGCCGCTCGTGGAGCGGCGTCGGCCGGGGATGTCACATCCGGGAGGGGCTCGGCGTCTGGGATGCCGAGACGGAATCCAGACGCCGTGGGATCGAGGAAGGAAAAGGGAATGCTGGACAGACTGGCCGGGTTCGTCGTGCGGAAGCGCCTGGCGGTGTTGGTCGTCGGCCTGCTGCTCGCCGTGGTCGGCGGGGTGGCGAGTACGACGTTGTTCGACAAGCTGACGGCGGGTGGTTTCGACGATCCGAAGTCGGAGTCATCGCGGGCGATCACCGCGCTGGACAAGAGGTTCGGGCAGGGGCTGCCCAATCTCACGCTGCTGGTGACGTCGAAGGGGCGGGTGGACGACCCGTCCGTGACGGCGGCGGGCACCGAGCTCACCCGGAAGCTGGGCGAGGAACCCGGAGTGGCGAACGTCAGCTCCTACTGGACCACCGGGAAGGCCCCGCAGCTGCGGGGCAGGAGCGGCCACAAGGCCCTGATCATGGGCACGGTCACCGGGGACGACACCACCTCGCAGAAGCGGGTCGCCGAGCTGGCGGACCGCTACGAGGGGGCGCGGGACGGGCTGGAGGTGAAGTTCGGCGGCTATACGAAGTTCCAGCGGGAGCTGCTGGAGCAGGGCCAGAAGGACGCCACCACCGGTGAGACGGTCGCCATCCCGATCACCCTGGTCGCGCTGGTGTTCATCTTCGGCAGCGCGGTGGCCGCGGCGCTGCCGCTGGCCGTCGCCCTGGTGGCGATGATGCTGACGATGGGTCTGACGTGGATCCTGGCGAGCGTCACGACGGTCGGCTCGCTCGCGGCGAGCGTGGTGACCCTGCTGGGCCTGGGCCTGGCCATCGACTACAGCCTGCTGATGGTCAGCCGCTACCGCGAGGAGCTGCGGTCCGGGCTCGCCCCGCCGGAGGCCATCCGGGCGATGCTGACGTCCGCCGGGCGCACGGTGACCTTCTCGGCGCTGACCGTGGCCGTATCGTCCCTGGCCATGGCCTGGTTCCCGCTCCAGGCGGTGCGGTCCATGGGCTATGCGGGGGCGCTCACGGCGCTGCTGTCCGGGGCGTCCTCGCTCATCGTGCTGCCGGCGCTGCTAGCCCTGCTCGGTGACCGGGTCGAGAAGGGCCGGGTGTTCCGCAGGCGGCGGACCGCGACGGCCGGTGGGACGGGCTCCGAGGCCGCCGCGCGGAGCGTGGAGAGCGGCTTCTGGCACCGGCTGGCCACCACCGTGATGCGGCGCCCGGTGCCGATCGTGACCATCGTGACCGCGTTCCTGCTGCTGCTCGGCGCGCCGTTCCTGGGCATCAACCTCGGCATGCCGGACGAGCGGGTGATGCCCGCGTCCTCGTCGGCACGTCAGGTGGCCGACGCCGTACGCGCCGAGTTCGACAGCAGCGAGCAGAACGCGCTCCAGGTCGTGGCGCCCGACGGGGGCTCCGACCGGGCGGCCGTCGGCGCGTACGCGAAGCGGTTGTCCCAGCTGCCGCATGTGGCCGCGGTGCGCACCGCCACCGGCGCCTATGCCGAGGGCCGCCGGGCCGCCCCGCCCGATCAGCGGTACGCGCGCTTCGCCTCGGGTGACGCGGTCTACTTCTCCGTGGTGCCGGAGACGGCCAGCGCGGATGACGCGGACCGGCTGGTCGGCGAGATCCGGTCGCAGAAGGCGCCGTTCGAGGCGCTGGTGGGCGGGGCCGCGGCCACCAATCACGACGCCGCGGCGGCGCTGGAGAAGTGGCTCCCGTACGCCCTGGGCACGGTGCTGCTGACCATGCTGGTGCTGCTGTTCCTGGTGACCGGAAGCGTGATGCTGCCGTTCCTCGCGCTGGTGCTCAGCGCGCTGAGCCTGACGGCCACCTTCGGCGCGCTGGTGTGGGTCTTCCAGGACGGCCATCTCGCGGGGCTGTTCGGCGACTTCACCCCGACCGGCAACATCGCCGCCACGATCCCGGTGATGCTCTTCGGCCTCGCCTTCGGACTCGCGATGGACTACCAGGTCTTCCTGCTGTCCCGGATGCGCGAGGAGTACGAGCTGACCGGCTCGCCGACGGCCGCCGTCGCCCAGGGGCTGGAGCGCACCGGCCGCATCGTGACGGCGGCGGCGGTGGCGATCTCGGTGGTCTTCCTGGCGTTCACCGTCTCCGGTATCTCGCTGGTGAAGGCGTACGGGGTCGGGCTGCCGCTGGCCGTGCTGATGGACGCGACGCTCATCCGTGGGGCCGTGCTGCCCGCCGCGATGCGGCTGGGCGGGCGCGCCACGTGGTGGGCTCCGGCACCACTGCGACGGCTGCACAGCCGCTACGGCCTGCGCGAGGAGCCCTCGGCACCGGCGCCCCGGCGCGACGGCGATCGGGCCTTCACGGGCTGACGCACGAGAGGGCTCGTGTACGGCGGCCCACGCTCCGGGGTGTCCGGCGGCTCTTTCCCCTCCCCGCCCCTTCCCGATACCAGGGGCTCCGCCCCTGGACCCCGGGCCCCCGCCACGCGGCGGAGCCGCATATGGACGCCGCGGGAAGGCGCGAAGCCCCGGCCCGGGGGCTGAGGCGACGCCCCGGCCCCGGGGCTCGGGCGGAGCCCCGGGACGGGGGCTGGGGCGGAGCCCCGCCCCGGAGCCCGGGACAAAACCCCAGCCCAGGCCCCGGGACGAAACCCCGGCCGGGGTCTGGGCGGAGCCCCGACCCGAGGTCTGGGACGAAACCCCGCACCGAGGCCTGGAGCGAAGCCCCGCTCCGGGGCCTGAAGCGGAACCCCGCCCCGGGGCCCGGAGCGGAACCCCGACCCAGGGTCTGGGACGAAACCCCGGACCGAGGCTTGGGACGACACCCCGTTCCGGCGGCTGGGGCGGAGCCCCGGTACGGCGGCTGGAGCGGAACCCCGGTACGGCGGCTGGGGCGAAGCCCCAGTACGGGGGCTGGAGCGGAACCCCGGACCGGGGGCTGGGGCGGAGCCCCGGTACGGGGGCTGGGGCGGAACCCCGGACCGGGGGCTGGGGCGGAGCCCCGGTACGGGGGCTGGGGCGGAGCCTTAGTTTCGGGGAGGGGCGGGGAGGGGAGCAGTCCGCCGTGGGCGGTGCGGGGCGTCTCGCGCTACAGCGGTTCCGCTTCCGTCGTGGCGTACTCCTTGCGCAGCGTGGCCAGGACGGGATGGTCCGGGTCGAACTCCACCCCGTCGATCGACCGGATCGGCCGTACGCCCACCCCCGCGTTGAGGGCGAACGCCGCCCGCAGTTCGCCGAGCCGTTCGCGGTCGATCCGCGCGGTGTGCTGCGGGCCGCCGTAGCCGCGGCGGACGAGCTCTTGCGTGACGCCGGGCAGACACACGGCGTCCGGCCACAGCACGCGCTCGCCGTCGAAGAAGCCCACGTTCCAGGTCGCGCCCTCGGACACCGCGCCCCGCTCGTCCGTCAGCAGCACGTCGTCGTAGCCGTCGAGCTGGGCCAGGCGGCGCAGCCGCAACAGCCCGAACAGGCCGACGTGTTTGACCTCCGGCAGATCGCGGTGGTGCGCCGCGGTGCGCACGCTCAGCGGGGGCAGCGAGGGCGCGGCGGCGGGCCGGGTGGTGACCAGGATCCGCGGCGTGGCCTCGGCCCCGGGCCGCTCCAGCCCGAGGTCGGGGTCGTACACGGTCACCCGCACAGTGAGCGGTCCCGCGGTGTCCGCGACCGCGCGCCGGGCCAGTTCGCGGATCCGGTCCCGGTCCGGGTCGGTGCCGAACAGCACACCGCAGTCCCGTACCAGCCGGTCCAGATGGAGGGACAGCCCGCGCACCCGACCGTCCGCCACCCGCATGGTGGTGAAGTGGCCGTAGTTGGTCATGGCCAGCGCCGTCAGCTCGCGGATGCCCGCCGGTTCCCCGTTCAGCTCTGTCATGGGGCCAGTCTGGCAGCCGGAGGGTGGACGGACTCGGCCAGTCGCCCGAGCTTGTCGGGGTTGATCAGGCCGTAGATGCCGCGCACCCGCTCGCCGTCGGGCGCGGGGTCGAACACCGCGGCCGCGTACAGCGTCCCGCCGAGGAACAGGACCACCCCCGGGCCCCCGTTGATCTGCACCGGGCGCGCGTCGAAGGTGGGCAACTGCGCGCTGACGGCGGCGACCAGGCGGGCCACCTTGTCCCGGCCCTCGATCACCCGGAGCGCGGCGCGGCGCTTGCCCCCGCCGTCGCTCCACATGACCACCTCCGGGGCCAGGACGTCCATCAGGGCGTCGAGGTCGCCGCCGATGGCCGCGTCGAGGAACCGCTCGGTGACGATGCGCTGGGTGGAGCGGTCGAGGTCGTAGCGCGGCCGCCGGGCCTCGACGCGCTCCTTGGCGCGGTGGGCGAGCTGGCGGACGGCGGCCGGGCTGCGCCCCAGGATCGCGGCGATCTCCGCGTGGTCGTACGCGAACGCCTCGCGCAGCACGAACACCGCCCGCTGCAAGGGGGTCAGCGTCTCCAGGACCACCAGCATCGCCAGGGACACCGATTCGGTGCGGATCGCGGTGTCGGGGGTGTCCGGTCCGGTCAGCACGGGCTCGGGCAGCCAGGGGCCGATATAGCTCTCCCGGCTGCGGCGGGCCCGGCGCATCTGGCTGAGCGCGTGGTTGACGGCGATCCGCACCAGATAGGCCCGCGGGTTGGCGATCTCCTTGTCCTGGACCGACGCCCAGGACAGCCAGGTCTCCTGCACCACGTCCTCGGTGTCGGCGACCGTGCCGAGCATGTTGTAGACGATGGAGAAGAGCAGCTCACGGTGGTGGAGGAAGTCCTCGCTCCCCGCATCCGCCAGCGGCCTGTCCTGCGGTCCCGCGCGGTCCTTCCACGGCGATACGGGGGTGTCCATCGCACCGATGGTAGGCGGCACACCGCTCCGGCCACCGCATAGGATCGGCTCATGCCCGATCTCGTATCCGTCAACTACCGCAAGTACGACGGCTCTCTGCACTGGAACCTGCGGATGCGCAGGCTGGGCGAGGACGAACACGGCGTCTGGCTGGGGCTCCCCGGCGGCGGCGTGATGCGCAAGGGGTACGGCCCGATGGTGCCGATCGCCTGCGCGCATGTGATCCTCCTCCCGCGCGACGCGTGGTGGACCGCGGCGTTCAACGCCCCGCCCCGGGAGACCGAGATCTACTGCGACATCGCCACGCCTCCCGAGTGGCTCTCCTCCCACGAGGTCTCGATGGTGGACCTGGACCTCGATGTGATCCGCAAGCGGACCGACGGCTCGACCCTGATGGACGACGAGGACGAGTTCGCCGAGCACCAGGTGCGGTACGGCTATCCGGCGGACGTCATAGCGGAGGCCGAGGCGGCGGGGCGGTGGCTGATGGACGCGGTCGACGGGCGCGCCGAGCCGTTCGGGAACGCCTCCAGGGCGTGGCTGGCCATGGTCGACGGCGAGCGGCCCTGAGCCCAGCTCACTGTCGGCTCACCGGGGAGGCGGTCCCGTGCCCCGCGAGGCCGAGGACTCCTGCGTACGCCCCTCGGCGGGCCGTTTCCCCGGCACCGGCCGGTCCCCGGCGGGGTCCGCGGCGGGAGCCGCGGGGGGATCCGCGGCCGGGTGACCGCGCAGCGGCCGGACGGCTATCGCCGCCGATATCAGCAGCAGCCCGCCCAGCATGACGAAGGGGGCGGCGGTGCCCGCGAGCCCCGCGAGCAGACCGGCGGAGGCGGGCGCGGCCACCTGGCCGAGCCGGTTGCCGGTGAGCCGCAGCGCGAGGGCCGTGCTGCGCGCCCCCTCGGGGGCCGCCTGGACGACGGTCGTCATCGACAGCGGCTGGCCGACGCCGAGGCAGAAGCCGAGCCCGGCCAGCAGCACCCCGAGCGCCCAGGCGGGCACCGGCAGGGCGATGCCCGCGCACAGCAGCGCGGCGCCCAGACAGCTGACGGCCATCAGCACGGTGCGGCCCATCAGCCGGATCATCGGGGTCATGGCGAGCCGGCAGGCCACAGTGGCGGCGGCGCGCAGGCTGAGCAACACACCGACGACCGCGGGCGAGATACCGCGCTGTTCGCCGACGACCGGCAGATAGGCGGTGAGGATGTCGGTGGCGGAGAGCACGGCGAGGCTGATGAACATGCCGGAGGCGACCCCGCGGGTGGTCAGGATGGACCGTACGGAGACCTTGCGGGCCGGGGCCTCCTTGGCGGGCCCGGCCGCCGTGCCGTCGGGGCGGCGCTCGATGCGCCACAGCGAGGTGACGGAGAAGGCCGCGAGGGCGGCGGAGACGAGCAGCGCGGCGGCGCTGGTGCGGCCCATCGCCCCGTCGTGTTCTGAGACCACAAGACCGGCCGCGATGGGCCCGATGAGCTGGCCGAGCGAGGCGCCGATGGTGAAGTGGCCGAAGTTGCGGTCCTGGTCCTCGGGCGCGCTCTGGCGGGCGACGATGGACTGGGCGCCGATGACGAACGACAGATGGCCGAGGCCCATCACCCCGCTCCACGCGGCCATCGCGGGCAGCGATCCGGCCGTGCCGCTGAACGCGCAGCCGGTGGCGATGAGGGCGACCCCGATGGGCAGCAGCGGGGCGCACCGCCCGTGGTCGGTGCGCCGCCCGAGGGGTACGGCGGCGAACAGCGGCAGCAGGGCGTAGATACCGGCGATCACGCCGATGGCACGGGCGTCGGCACCGAGCGCGAGCGCCCGGTAGGAGACGGCCGGCCGCGCCATGCTCACCGCCCCCTGGGTGAACGAGAAGGCGATGACCAGGCGCAGCAGCCAGCCCCTACCGGGCTTCGGGATCTTCACGGCTCAGATGATGCCGAACGCGAGACCGGCGCCGAGCACCACCAGCGAGGTGAGCGCCGCCCATTTCACGGTGAACCGGGTGTGGTCGCCGAATTCGACCTTCGCCATGCCGACGAGCACGTAGACGGCGGGGACCAGCGGGCTCGACATGTGCAGGGCCTGACCGACGAGCGAGGCGCGGGCGATCTCCAGCGCGGAGACCCCGTGGGCGGCCCCGGCCTCGGCGAGGATCGGCACGATGCCGAAGTAGAAGCCGTCGTTGGACATGAAGTAGGTGAGCGGGAGGGACAGCACACCGGTGACGATGGCCATGTGCGGGCCCATGCCCTCGGGGACGCCGTCGACCAGCCAGCGGGCCATGTGCTCGACCATGCCGGTGCCGGTGAGGACGCCGGTGAAGACGGCCGCGGCGAAGACCATTCCGGAGACGTTGACGACGTTCTCGGCGTGCGCGGCCACGCGCGCCTTCTGGTCCTTCATGTTCGGGAAGTTGACGGTGAGCGCGACGGCGGCGGCGAGCAGGAAGAGGACCGGGATCGGCATGGTCTCGGTCACCATCAGGGCGAGCAGCGCGACGGTCAGGGCCGCGTTGAACCAGTAGAGCTTGGGGCGCAGGGTGGCGCGGTGGGGGTCGAGCCCCTTCAACTCGTCGTCGTCCTCGTCGGCGGCGTCCGAGGAACCGGAGCCGTCCGAGGAACCGGAGCCCTTCGAGGACGGGGCCTCCGCGTCGGTGCCGGAGCCCGCTCCGCCGCCGGTCAGCGCGGCCTTGACGCCCTTACGGCCCTTGGCCCCGTTGCCGCCGGAGCCCGCGCCGACCAGCACCTGCTCCGGGTCGCCTGCGGTGACCTCGTCCAGGGTCAGCACGCCGAGCCGCTTGCGCTCCCGCAGCCCCAGGCCGTAGGAGAGGGCGATCACGAAGAGCAGACCGACCGCGAGGGCCGGGATCATCGGCACGAAGATGTCGCTGGCGTCGACCTTGAGCGCGGTGGCGGCGCGGGCGGTCGGGCCGCCCCAGGGCAGCGTGTTCATCACGCCGTTGGCCATGGCCGCGACACCGGTCATCACCACCAGGCTCATCTTCAGCCGCCGGTAGAGCGGCACCATGGCCGACACAGTGATCATGAAGGTGGTGGAGCCGTCGCCGTCGAGCGAGACGATCGCCGCGAGGATCGCGGTGCCGACCACCACCCGCATCGGGTCCGCCTTGCAGAACCGCAGGATGAGCCGGACGATCGGATCGAAGAGGCCGACGTCGATCATCACCCCGAAGTAGATGATCGCGAACATCAGCATCGCGGCCGTGGGTGCCAGATCGCCGACGCCCTCGAGGACGTAGTCCCCGAGGTGCGCCCCCTTCCCGACAAGCACACAGAACAGCGCGGGGATGAGCACCAGGGCGCCCATCGGGGACATCTTCTTCATCATGATCAGGACAAGGAATGTCGCGATCATGACGAAGCCGAGGATGGTCAGCATAGTTTGGCTACCTCACGTTCGCCTTTGAACTCCCCCAGAATTGGCGGTCGAGGCGACGTTAGGTGCGGAAACTTTCCGTTAACAAGGTCTTGACGCGTGAGCAATAAGCGCAAAACCCCAGGTCAGTGCTGTAGCGAGGGTGATACGCGCACCGGGTGGCCATTGAGCACCGCCGTCCCCGAGAGCGGATCCAGCCGTGAGCCGTCGAAGAGCTGGTTGACATTGACCCCGGGTCGGGCCCCGGCCACGGACAGCCGGACGCCGGGGCGGGCATGGCCCCAGCCGTGCGGCAGGCTCACCACTCCGGCCCGCACCGCGTCCGTCACCTCGACCGGCACCTCCAACTCCCCGCCCTCGCCCTTGACCCGGGCCAGACCGCCGTCCGCCAGCCCCAGCCGGGTGGCGTCCTCGGGGTGCACCTGGAGGGTGCAGCGGTTGCTGCCGCCCATCAGGGCCGGGACGTTGTGCATCCAGCTGTTGTTGGAGCGCAGATGGCGGCGGCCGACCAGCAGCAGCCCCGAGGGCCGGTCGGCCAGCGACCGGCGCAGCCGCTCCACATCGGCGGCCAGCGGCTCCGGGCACAGCTCCACCGTGCCGCTGCGGGTCTTCAGCAACCCCGGCACGCGCGGCCGCAGCGGGCCCAGGTCGATGCCGTGCGGATGGGCGAGCAGCTTCTCCAGGCTCAGCCCTTCGGGGTCGGCGCCGAAGCCGTCGCCGTACGGGCCCAGCCGCAGCATCATGTCCAGCCGGCGCTCGGGGCCGTCCACCCCGGTCAGCAGCGCGGCCAGCTCGCCGGGGTCGCGTCCGTGCACCGGCGAGGACGGGTCGGCGACCTCCTTGCCGAGCGTCCCCTGGATCGCCATCGCGTCCACCGCCTCGGGGTCGGCGCCGCCGTTCCCGCTCACGCACAGCACCAGCCGGGCCAGGATGGCGCTCTCGCTCAGCCGGTCCGCCTCCAGCGGGATGGCGGGGCGGGTGTAGCGGACCTGGTTGCGCACGGCCAGGCTGTTGAAGGCGTAGTCGAAGTGGGGGCTGCGGCTGGGCGGCGGCGGGGGCAGCACCACATGGGCGTGGCACGAGGTCTCGTTGAGATACGGATCGACGCTGACCATGAAGTCGAGCCCGGCCAGGGCCCGGTCCAGGCGGTCACCGTCCGGCGCGGAGAGCACGGGGTTGGCTGCGAGCGCCAGCACCGCCCGTATCCGCCCCTCGCCCGGGGTCTCGATCTCCTCGGCCAGCGCGACGGTGGGCAGTTCGCCCTTGGCCTCGGGGTATCCGCTGACCCGGCTGTGCCAGCGGCCGAGCGCGAACCCCTTCCCGGGCCGCGCCGGGCGCTCCCGGCGGCCGGTCGCGGCGAGCGGGAACATCATGCCGCCGGGCCGGTCCAGCTGCCCGATGAGCACGTTGACCACATCGACCAGCCAGCTGGTGAGGGTGCCGAACTCGACGGTGGTGGAGCCCACTCGGCCGTACACCACGCCCTGCGACGCGGCGGCCAGCTCACGGGTCAGGGTGCGGATCTCCTCGGCGGGCACATCGCACGCCTCGGCCACCGCCTCCGGCGGGAAGTCCGCGGCCAGCCGCCGCACCTCCGCCACCCCGCTGACATGCTCGGCGAGCGGGCCGGGCGCCACCAGGTCCTCGGCGAACAGCACCTGCACCATGGCGAAGAGCAGCAGGGCGTCGGTGCCGGGCCGGATCGCCACATGGCGGTCGGCCAGCGCGGCCGTACGGGTGCGCCGGGGGTCGACCACCACCAGCCGGCCGCCGCGCCGCCGCAGGGCTCGCAGCCGCCCGGGGAAGTCGGGGGCGGTGCACAGACTGCCGTTGGAGTCCAGCGGGTTGGCGCCGAGCATCAGCAGATGGTCCGTACGGTCCAGGTCGGGCACCGGAAGCGCGTTGGCGTCCCCGTACAGCAGCCCGCTGGAGACATGCTTGGGCATCTGGTCCAGGGTGCTGGCGCTGAAGACGTTACGGGTGCGCAGCGCGCCGAGCAGCAGCGGCGGATAGAGCCCGCCGGCCACGGTGTGCACATTGGGGTTGCCGAGCACGACCCCCACGGACTGCGGCCCGTGCTCGCGCAGCAGCGGGGCCAGCCCCTCCGCAACGGCGGCGAACGCCTCGTCCCAGCCGGTCTCCACGAGACGCCCGGCACGGCGGACGAGGGGGCGCCGCAGCCGGTCGGGGTCGGCGTCGAGCTGCCCGAACGCAGCGCCCTTGGGGCAGATGAAGCCGCGGCTGAAGACGTCCTCGCGATCGCCGCGCGCCCCGGTCACCCTCCCCTCTTCGATGGTGAGGGTCAGCCCGCAGGTGGCCTCGCAGAGCGGGCAGATACGCGGGGCAGTGCTCATCGGTCTCTCCCAGGGACGGCGGCGAGGCCGCGATGACGCGCCGGACCCGCTCACCATACCGACTGGTAGGCATGTCGGGGAGGGATCGGTGGGAACTCCCGGAAGACCGGACCTGGGATCGGCGGGACCTCCCGGTCGACCGGACCTGGGATCGGCGGGAACTCCCGGTCGACCGGGCCTGGGGTCGGCGGGACCTCCCGGTCGACCGGACCTGGTGTCGACGGGAACTCCCGGTTCGACCGGACCTCCCAGCGGACCCCGGATCAGTCCAGGCCCCCGGATCAGTCCAGGACCCGGATCAGTCCAGGACCCGGGCCAGATAGGCGCGCAGCAGCTCCTTCGTCTCCGCCACGATCGCCGGATCGCCCTCCGGGTCCATCCGGAACGCCAGCCGCAGCAGCGCGTCCGCCGCCTCGACCGCGAGCAGGAAGGCCACCCGCAGCCGCTCCTCGGCCGCCTCGTCCCTGCCCGTCCCGAGCCGGTCGGCGAGCAGCGTCCGCAGCCGGTCGGCGACGAGATGGTTGGGCTGCTCCGGCGGCGCGGTGGCCGGGACCGGATGGCCGAACTCGATGAGCGCGAAACCCGGCGCCCCGCGCTTCATCGCCAGATACTCGTCCACGACGACGTCCATCGCCTCCCGCCAGCCGCCGCGCCCGTCCGGCCCCGAGGCGGAACCGGAGCCGGAGCCCGGGTCCGAGGCGGCCAGCCGCCGGGTGATCCGCGCGGCGTACTCGTCCAGATTGCGGTGGGCCAGGGCCTCGGCCATCGCCCGCTTGTTGGAGAAGAAGCGGTAGACCGAGCCGATGGGCACGTTGGCGCGCTCGGCGACGGCCCGGGTGCTCAGCTCTTCGTAGCTGATCTCGTCGAGAAGTTCGGCACACGCGTCGAGGATCCGGCCGAGGCGCTCGGCGCTGCGGCGCTGGACCGGATGGCGGCGGAGGGGCGGTATGGGCACGCCACCATCCTGCCCGATCATTGACGAGCCCGGGTTTCGATTCCTATCGTCTGACATAGGAATCAAGGGGAAACCAGCGGTGTGCGGCAGAGCGGTGGGAGCGCGCGATGGGCGACGGCACGGGGATCCAGCACGGCGAGCAGCGTGGCGATCAGCGAGGACACGAGCAGGACATCGAGCGGGCGCGCAAGACGGCCGAAGAGCTGGTCTACGCCTCCGGTTTCGGCAATGAGCACAGCAGCGAGGCCGTGCCCGGCGCACTGCCCATCGGCCGCAACTCCCCCCAGCGCGCACCGCTCGGGCTCTACGCGGAGCAGCTGAGCGGCAGCGCCTTCACCGAGCCGCGCGCCACCAACCGGCGCTCCTGGCTGTACCGCATCCGGCCCTCCGCCGCGCATCCGCCGTTCACCCGCATCGCGGGCGGCGCGCTGCGCGGGGCGCCCTTCACCGAGGCCGCGCCCGACCCCAACCGGCTGCGCTGGGACCCGCTGCCGGAGCCGCCGGAGGGCACCGACTTCCTGGCCGGGCTGTGGACGCTGGGCGGCAACGGCGACGCCACCCAGCGCGCGGGGATGGCCATCCACCTCTACGCCGCCAACGCCCCCATGACCGACCGGGTGTTCAGCGACGCGGACGGCGAGCTGCTGATCGTCCCCGAGCGGGGCGGGCTGCTGCTGCACACCGAGTTCGGCCTGCTGCGCGCCGAGCCGGGGCATGTGGCGCTGATCCCGCGCGGGGTGCGGTTCCGGGTGGAGCCGCTGGAGCCGTCGGTGCGCGGCTATGTGTGCGAGAACTACGGCCGCCCCTTCACCCTCCCCGACCTCGGCCCGATCGGCGCCAACGGGCTGGCGAACCCCCGGGACTTCCTCGCCCCGGTCGCCGCGTACGAGGACGTGGAGCGCCCGGTGCAGGTGGTCAACAAGTTCTGCGGCAATCTGTGGGCCGCCACCTACGACCACTCGCCGCTGGACGTGGTCGCCTGGCACGGCGCCCATGTGCCGTACGTGTACGACCTGCGCCGCTTCAATGTGCTCGGCACCATCAGCTACGACCACCCGGACCCGTCCATCTTCACGGTGCTCACCTCGCCCTCCGACACCCCCGGGCTCGCGGGCGTCGACTTCGTGGTCTTCGCCCCGCGCTGGCTGGTCGGGGAGGACACCTTCCGGCCGCCGTACTTCCACCGCAATGTGATGAGCGAGTACATGGGGCTGATCGAGGGCGCGTACGACGCGAAGACCGGCGGCGCGGGGGGCTTCGTCCCCGGCGGTGGCTCGCTGCACAACATGATGTCCGCGCACGGCCCGGACCATGAGACCTTCGAGCGGGCGAGCGCGGCCGAGCTGACGCCGCACCGGCTGGACGACGGGCTGGCCTTCATGTTCGAGACGCGCTGGCCGGTCACGGCCACCCGGCAGGCGCTGGAGGCGGACCACCTCCAGGGGCGCTATGACGACGTATGGCAGGGTCTGGAGCGCCATTTCCGCCCCTGAACGCCGCCGTTGCCGCCGTCGACCGGAGACCGTGTGACCACCTTCGCCCCCGACTCCCTCGCCCTCAACCGCAAGTTGCCGCTGTGGTACCAGGTCTCGCAGTCGCTGCGGGCCTCGATACTCGGGCGGGCCCCGCACGATCCGCTGCGGCTGCCGACCGAGGACCAGTTGGCCGAGCACTACGGGGTCAGCGTGCTCACCATGCGGCAGGCGCTCAAGGAGCTGGAGACCGAGGGGCTCATCAGCCGCCACCGGCGCCGCGGCACGTTCATCGAGCCGAGCGCGCGGCGGGCCGCGCCGGTGCGGCTGCTGGGGTCGGTGGACGCGATCGTGGCCCAGCAGTCCGGTGAGCGGACGACGGTGCTGGAGCACGGCCCGGAACCGGTGCCGGCGGCGCTCGCGGAGTACTTCCCCGACCTGGACGAGGCGGCCGCGTACCGCAGACTGCGCCGGGACGGCCACAGCGGCGAGCCCACCAACTGGGCGGAGAACCTGGTCCGCCCCGAGCTGGCCGACCGCATCGACCTCGCGGACCTCGCCCGCTGGCCGATGACGAAGGTGCTGCGGGACGCGGTGGGGGTGCGGATCAGCCGGATCACGGACACGGTGGAGGCCCGCCTCGCCGACCCCGAGACCTCCCGGCTGCTCCAGGTCCCGCTGCTCAGCCCGATCCTGCACTACACGGGGGTCACCTACGACGAGAGCGGCCGCGTGGTGGACGTGGCCCGCATCCACTACCGGGGCGACCGGTTCTCGTTCTCGGTGACGGTCGAGGCGGAGTAGAGGGGTCCGGCGCGGTCCTGGCGCCTGCGGCGGGCCACGCGGCGGAGCCGCATGTCGATGCTTCCCCCTCCCCGCCCCTTCCCACAACTGGGGCTCCGCCCCAGACCCCGGGGCCCAGGGGCGAGGCCCCTGCCACGCGGCGGAGCCGCATATGGATGCCGCGGGAAGGGGAAAGACCCCTGGCCCCCGGGGGCCGGGGCAGGGCCCCGGTTTCGGGAAGGGGCGGGGAGGGGAAAGACCCCAGCCGGTCAGCCACCGGAGTGGCGGCGGACGACGTCGGGCAGACCCCCGGACGTCGGGCAGACCCCCGGACGTCGGGCAGACCCCCGGACGTCGGGCAGACCCCCGGACGTCGGGCAGACCCTTGGAGGACAGGGCCGCATCGATACCATGCCGGGCGTGGGAGAACGTGAGGCGCCACCGCTGGGGGACCTGATGCCGTGGGCCGTAGGGCCCCTGCGGCTCGGGCGCGCATGGGTCATGGCACCGGACGCGGCCTCGCTCGGAGCACGCTGGGAGCGGCTGACCGGGGCCGAGGACGAGGCGGCGCGGGCCGCGCTGTTCCGGCCGACCCGCGCCCGTACGCCGCACAGCTCCGTACCGCAGCTGCCCGGCCAGGCCACCTCCACGGCCCGGCTGGCGCGCGAGGACGGGCCGTGCCCCGAGCCGGTGCGGATCGCGCACGGGCCCTTCGACCGGCAGTGGCTGATCCCGGATCACCGGCTGCTCGACGCCGCCCGCCCCGAGCTGTGGCGGGTGGCGGACGACCGGCAGATCCATGTCGTCGAGGCCGCGGGGCCGGACCCGGACCCGGTGCTCACCTTCTCCGCGCTGCTGCCGGACGGCCACTCCCCCGCGGGCCGCCCCGGCCGGATCCGTCCGCTCTACCGCCGCCCCGGCGGACAGGAGCCCAATCTCGCGCCCGGGCTGCTGGACCACCTCACCACGCGGCTCGGCCGCCCGGTGACCGCCGAGGAGTTCCTGGCCTGGACCGCCGCCACGGCGCGCGGCGCGCCGTGCGCCGTACCCCTGACCGCCGACCCGGAGCTGTGGGAATCGGGCGTGGAGCTGGGCCGCCGTGCGCTGTGGCTGCATACGCGCGGGGCGCACAGTGGTGAACGCCCGCGCATGCCGGGTGGCCGGCGCCCCTATGTCCGCGCCGCGCTTCCGTCGAGCGGGCTGCCGGACTCCCTGGACTACGGCCCGGACGAGGAGGCCCTGATGCTGGGCGAGGGCCGTATCTCCCCCGTCCCCCAGGCCGCATGGGACTTCCGGGCGGGCGGGGTACGGGTGCTGGAGACCTGGTTCGAGCAGCGCACCGCCGCGCGGGAGCCGGGCACGCTGGAGGCCATCGGCCCGGCGGGCTGGCCGTCCACCTGGACCTCGGAGCTGCTGGAGCTGATCACGGTGCTGGCGCTGCTCGCCGAGCTGCGCCCGGAGCTGCGGGCGCTGGCCGACCGGGTGGCGGACGGCTCGCTGATCGACACGGCGGAGCTACGGGAGGCGGGGGTGCTGCCGGTGCCCGGCGCGGCCCGGCGCCCGGCGTCCGTACTGGACCACCACGAGGAGGGCCCGGAGGGGCAGTTCGCCCTGCTCTGAGCCCGGCGACCCGCTCGGGGCCTGCCCGGCCTGGTCGTGTCTTCTCCGAGCCCGCCCGCTCGGGGCCTGCCCGGCCTGGTCGTGTCTTCTCCGAGCCCGCCCGCTCGGGGCCTGCCTTCCGTAGGCTCGTTCGCCCTGGGCATGCCTTCTCTTGCTCTGGACATGCCTTCTCCGGGCCCGCCCGCTCTCAGCCCGCGTCCCTCACAACCGAGCGGGCTCTGCGTCCGAGCTGCCTCTGGAACCGGGCGCGTCCCCTCGGCCACGGCCGCACAGCGGCCACTGCGGCCGGTCGTGGCCTCTCGTCGGCATCCCACGGCGACAGCGACGTGGGGTGGATCACAGCACGGACTCACCGGCTGGAGCGAACCGGTTGACCCGTGCCTGCCCGGGATGACGACGAAGACGCCTACGGGCCGGCCGGGTCAGCCGTGGTTGCCGAACAGCGAACGGCGCAACCGGCGCAGCGGCGCGAACAGCGACACCCGCGCACCCCGGCTGTTCTTCGCGCGCGCGTGATCGCGCGCGGTCAGCTCCTGCATCAGCACCGCGGCGCTCTCCGCCTCCCGCTGCGGGACGGCAGGGCCGCCCATCACCGCGAGATGGCGCTCGAGGCGCGCACTTGACGCACCGCTTCCGCAGTTGACCGCAGGCACTCGTGGCCTGCTCCGTACCGTTATCTGCTCCATGACACTCCCCACCCGTACGAGGGCACCCGCCCCGGGCAGAGTAACCCTACCTCCCCGAGCCGTCACCCACGCATCCCAGGTTCCGGATTCACCACCGCGTCAAGGGTGTTGACGATACCTATCACGCGCAAACAAATTCCCGGGCCGACCAATCCATCCGTTCGCCGGGTCCGAATAGCCGCATGAAGGGACTGCTCCAACAAGCGTGCGAAGGACCTACAGGATGACCGCTATCACCAAGAGCTTGGCCGCGCTGGTCAGCTGCGCACTGGCCGCCGGCGGGCTCACGGCCGCCGGAGTGGCCGTACTACAGCCCGGGACGGCGCAGGCTTCGAGCCACCGCGAGGCGCCGCTGATCTCCGGTCAGCCGGAGTACGACGCCACGGACGTCTACGCATTCGTCAGCCCGGACAAGCCGGACACGACCACCATGGTCGTCAATGTGCTGCCGTTCCAGGACCCCGCGGGCGGCCCCAACTTCTACAAGTTCGCCCATGACGCCCGCTACGACCTGCACGTCGACAACGACGGCGACGGCCAGGGCGATCTGCTCTTCCGGTGGACCTTCAAGGACCACCTCAAGAACGGCGACACGTTCCTCTACAACACCGGGCCGGTGAACTCGATCGAGGACGCCACCCTCAACTTCACCCAGACATACGACCTCGAAGTCATCAAGCTGAAGCATCAGAAGGCCGTCGCCCGCGCCAAGCTGGGCAGCGATCTGCCGGTCGCGCCGTCGAACGTCGGCAAGGCGTCGATGCCCGACTACCAGAAGCTCCGCGACCAGTCGGTGCAGAAGATCGGCTACAGCGGGGGCTCGACCGCCTTCGCCGGTCAGGCCGACGACCCGTTCTTCCTCGATCTGCGCGTCTTCGACCTGCTGTACGGCGGCGACATGTCCGAGGTCGGCAATGACACCCTCAAGGGTTACAACGTCCAGTCGATGGCCCTCCAGGTGCCGACGTCGGCGCTGACCGAGTCCAAGGACCAGCCGGTGATCGGCGTCTGGGCCACCACCCACCGCCAGACCGCCGACGGCGACTGGACCCAGGTCTCCCGGCTCGGCAGCCCGCTGGTCAACGAGGTGGTCATCCCGCGCAAGGACAAGGACAAGTTCAACGCCTCCTCGCCGTGGGACGACGGGCAGTTCCTGAAGTTCGTCCAGGACCCCGAACTCCCCAAGCTGGTCGAGCAGATCTACAAGATCAAGGCGCCGGACACCCCGCGCGACGACCTGGTGCAGGCGTTCCTCACCGGTGTGCCCAAGCTCAACCAGCCACCGAACGTCCGCCCTGCCGAGGAACTCCGGCTCAACACCTCCATAGAACCCAACGGCAGCCCCAAGCGGCTGGGGGTCCTGGACGGCGACAACGCGGGCTTCCCCAACGGCCGCAGGCTCTCCGACGACGTGCTGGACATCGCGCTCCAGGCCATGGAGGGCGAGCTGCTCGGCAAGAAGAACGACCTGGGCGACGCGGTGGACGAGAACGACCAGAAGTTCGGCGGCTCCTTCCCGTATCTGGCGCTGCCCAGCTCCGGCTCGGACGCCAAGGCCGTCTCGAAGAGCGCCGGGCAGTCGCTGCTGAACGGCGGCTCGGGCGTCGGCTCCTCCTCCGACGACAACATGCTGCTGGCCGGGTCCGCGGCGGCCGGTGGCGGGGCCGTGTTGCTGCTGGGCCTCGGATTCCTCTGGATGCGGTCGCGGCGGCGGGGTCCCCGCGTGCGCCGGCACTGAACCACGGGTGCCATCGGATCCGTACCACCGGGCGCGGCCCCGCCGAAACCCGCGCGGCGGCCGCGCCCAGGCTCCTCCTCATCCGTACGACCCTTCCGTCCGTCCGCTCCGCGCGTTCGTAGCTCAGCGAAAGGCAGCTGTCACCATGGCTCTACGGCCATCCCTCACCCCAACGGCCCGGACCGCGGCCGTGGTGTTCGCGCTCGCGGCCGGGCTGACCGCCGCCTCGATCGTGATCGACGCCTCGGACGGGCCGGGCGGACCGGGCGGGTCCGGCGGCCAGGACGCCGCCCGCGCGCTGCACCCGGCCGCGGCGCGGTACGAGCAGCTCAGCGGCGACGGCCTCGCCCGGCAGATCGACGCGATGCAGACCCATCTGCGCGCTGAGCCGAAGGACGCGGAGAGCTGGGCCGGTCTCGGCTCGGCCTATGTCGAGCAGGCCAGGACCAGCGGCGACCCCACCCGCTATCCGCAGGCGGACAAGGCGTTCGCCCGGTCCCTGTCCCTCGAGCCGCGCGACAACGACGTGGCGCTCGCCGGGCGCGCCTCGCTCGCCGCCGCCCGCCATGACTTCCGGGGCGCGCTGCGCGACGCCGACAAGGCCCTGAAGGTGAACTCCTACAGCCAGGGGGCGCTCGCCGTCCGGGTGGACGCCCTCGTCGAACTGGGCCGCTACAAGGACGCGTACACGGCCGCCGAGAAGGCCGACTCCCTGCGCCCCGGCATCCCCGTCTTCACCCGCCTCGCCTACGTCCACGAGCTGCGCGGCGACCCGGCCGGGGCGCGCCGGGTGCTGCTGCGCGCCCAGGACTCCGCCACCTCGCCCAGCGATATCGCCTATGTGTCGACGGCGCTCGGCCAACTGGCCTGGAGCCAGGGCGAGTACGAGGCGGCACGGCGGGCGTACGGCACCGCGTTGCGCGCCGTCCCCGACTATCTCCCGGCGCTTGAGGGCCGCGGCCGCACCTCGGTCGCGGACGGCCGCCAGAAGGCGGGGATCCGCGACCTGGAGGCGGTCGTACGGCGCTATCCGCTGCCTGCCGAGCTCGCGGCCCTGGGCGAGGCGTACGAGGCGCGGGGCGACCGCTCCAAGGCGCGCGGGCAGTACTCGGTGGTCGACACCTGGATCGCGCTCGCACGGGCCAACGGGGTGGCGACCGACCTGGACAGCGCGCTGGTCGCGGCCGACCACGGCGATGTGAAGGAGGCGCTGAAGGCGGCCCGCGCCGAATGGGACCGACGGCACACCGTGCACACCGCCGACGCGCTGGCCTGGGCCCTGCACCGCAACGGCAAGGACGAGGATGCCCTGAAGTACGCCAAGGACGCCGCCGAACCGGGCTACCGCAACGCGGCGTTCCTCTACCACCGGGGCGTCATCGAGAAGTCCCTGGGCGACGACGGCCCGGCGCGCCGCCACCTGAAGGCCGCACTCGACCTCAACCCGGGCTTCTCCCCCACGGGCGCGCGGGCGGCGAAGGCGGCACTGAAGGAGCTGGGGGCCACCCGATGACACTCCCCCACTCTGCCCCTTCCCGAACCGGGGCCCAGCCCCCGGCCCCCCGCCCGGGGCCGCGCCCCCAAAGCGGCTTCGATGAAACCCGGAGCCCTGGGCGGCGTGGCCGTTGGCGGCTGGCAGCCCCCTCCCGAACCGGAGCCGACAAGCCCCCGGCCTCCGGGCCAGGGCTCCGCCTCCAAAACCCGGCCGACGATACCGAGAGTCCCGGGCAGCGCGGCCGTTGGCGGCTGGCAGCCCCGCCCCAATCCGGCGACCAGCCCCCGACCTCCATGCCAGGGCTCCGCCCCCGAAGCCGGGCCGGCGAAACCCAGCGCCCTGGGCAGCGGACCCGTTGGCGGCTGACAGCCCCCTCCCAAACCGAGGCCCAGCCCCCGGCCCCCGGCCCGGGGCTGCGCCCCCGAAGCGGCGCCGACGAAATCCGGAACCCCGGGCGGCGCGCCCGTTGGCCGCTGACAGCCCTTCCCCGAACCGGGGACCAACCCCCGACCCCCCGCCCCGGGCGGCGCGCCCGTTGGCGGTTGGCGGCCGTCGGGGTGCTGCTGGGGGCCGTTGCGATGGTGGTGTTGCCTGCTGGGAGTGCCGAGGCGCATCCGCTCGGGAACTTCACCGTCAACCGTTACGACGGGCTCGTGGTCACCCCGGGGACGCTGCGGGTCGACCATGTCGAGGACCTCGCCGAGATCCCCGCCGCCCAGGCGAAGCCGGAGATCGACCGCGACGGCGACGACGCGCTGTCCGGGCGGGAGTTGGGCGCGTGGGCGGCGCGGCGGTGTGCGAGCGCGGCGGAGGGGGCGCGGCTGACGGTCGACGGGCGCGAGGTGCCCGTACGCGCCGGGCGCGCGCAGGCCCGTCAGCGCCCCGGCCAGGCCGGGCTGCCGACGCTGCGGGTGGAGTGCCGCCTCACGGCCGCGCTGGGCGACGGCGAACGGGCCACCGTCGCCTACCGTCCGCGCGACATCGGTACGGGCCCCGGCTGGCGGGAGGTGACGGCGCAGGGGGACCGTATGACGCTCACCGACGCCGACGTCCCCAAGACCTCCGCCTCCCACCGGCTGGTCCGCTACCCGGCGGGGCAGCTCTCCTCACCGTCCGACCAGCGGTCGGCCGCGCTGAAGGTCAAGGCGGGCGGCCCCGCGCTCGCGAGCGCGGCGGAGTCCGACCGGGAGGACGCGGTGGGCTCGTCGGTGCTGCCGCGCGGAGTGGACCGGTGGACGCAGGCGCTCACCTCGATGGTGGCGCGCCATGACATCACCTTCGGCTTCGCCCTTACCGCCTTCGCCACCGCGGTTCTGCTGGGCGCGATGCACGCCCTGGCCCCCGGCCACGGCAAGACGATGATGGCGGCGGCCGCCGCGGCGGGCGGGCGCAGCGCGCTGCGCGACGTACTGGCGCTGGGCGCGTCGGTGACGGTCACCCACACCTTGGGCGTCTTCGCGCTGGGGCTGCTGGTCACGGCGGGTTCGGCGGCCGCCCCCTCGGTGATCTCATGGCTGGGCATCGCGAGCGGTGTGCTGGTGGCGGTGGCCGGGGCGGGCCTGCTCCGCAAGGCGCTGCGCCGCCGTCGGTATGTGCGGGCCCACCACCACACCCACGATCACGACCACGGCCATGCGCATTCACACGACCACGACCACGACCACAGTCACCCGCACACCCACACCCACGACCACGGCGACGGTCACACCCACACCCACGAGGTACGCCCCACTCTGCGCGGCACACTGCTGCTCGGCTTCGCCGGAGGCATGGTGCCCAGCCCCTCCGCCGTCATCGTGCTCGTCGGCGCGGCCGCGCTGGGCCAGGCGTGGTTCGGCTTCGTCCTGGTGGTGGCGTACGGACTCGGGCTGGCGCTGACGCTCACGCTGGCCGGGTTCACCGCGGTGCGCCTGGGCGTGCGGGCCACGGAGCGGCTGGCGGCGCGCAGGGGGTCCGGGGGCCGGATCGACCGGCTGCTGGTGGCGGTGCGCCGTGCCTCGCCCGTCGGAACCGCCGCCGTCGTCCTCGCGTTGGGGTGCGGATTGGTGCTGAAGGGGGCGGCAACCACGCTCGGTTGAGGTACATTCAGCCCGAATTGCTCGGTTGAGGGGGAGGGGCTCGGCCATGAGCGAAGCGGGTTCAGGGCGGCAGGGCGAGCGGGTGGGGGGCGGCCGTTACCGGCTGCTGGGCGAGCTGGGCCGGGGCGGCATGGGCGTGGTGTGGCGCGCGTACGACGAGGCGCTGCGCCGCGAGGTCGCCATCAAGGAGGTGCGCGCCCCGGCCGGGTTCGGGGACCGCGACATCGGCCGGCTGTACGCGCGGATGGAGCGCGAGGGCCGGGCGGCGGCGCGGGTCTCGCACCGCAATGTGGTCACCGTCTACGACGTGGCCATGGAGGGCCGCCCGTGGATCGTGATGGAGCTGGTGCGCGGGCTGTCGCTGGCCGATGTGCTCGACGCCGAGGGGCCGCTGCCGTCCGCGCGGGCCGCGCGCATCGGTGCGGAGGTGCTGGCCGCGCTGCGTGCCGCGCATGCGGTGGGCGTGCTGCACCGGGATGTGAAGCCGGGCAATGTGCTGATGGCCAACGACGGCCGGGTGGTGCTCACCGACTTCGGGATCGCGGTGGTGGAGGGCGATGCGGCGCTGACGCTGACCGGGGAGCTCGTGGGATCCCCCGAGTTCCTCGCGCCGGAGCGCGCTCTGGGCCGGTCGCCGGGCCCGGAGTCGGATCTGTGGTCGCTGGGTGTGCTGCTGTACGCGGCGGTGGAGGGGGTCTCGCCGTTCCGCCAGGACACCCCGCTGAGCACGCTGCGCGCCGTGGTGGACGAGTCGCTGCCGCGGCCGCGCCGGGCCGGGCCGCTCACCTCCGTACTGGAGGGGCTGCTGGACAAGGATCCGCGGCGGCGGCTTCCGGCGGCGGAGGCGGAGCGGCTGCTGCGGCTGGTGGCGGCGGGAGGCACACCGGGCGGCGGCTCGGTGTCGTCCCCGAACGCCTTCGGGCCCGCCGCCACGGCGAAGACGGAGCCGCTGGGCCGGTCACCGGAGCCCGGTGCGACGCCCGCGCGTCCCCCGGCCCCGAACGCGGACGGTCCGGCGGAACCCGCCGATGAGCCGCCGCCCTGGCGGCAGCGGGCCGCGGTGGCGGCCTTGGTGGCCGGGGTGCTGCTGGCCGCGCTGTCGCTGGGCGGGTTGGCCTGGGCACTGCTGAACAAGGGCGGCTAGGGAGTGTCCGACGGAGCGGGACGCCTGCGGCGGGCTGTTCCCCTCCCCGCCCCTTCCCGGCACCTGACGATATGCGGCTCCGCCGCGTGGGGGGCTCCGCCCCAGACCCCGGGGTCCAGGGGCGAAGCCCCTGCCACGCGGCGGAGCCGCAGATCGATACTGCGGGAAGGGGCGGGGAGGGGACAGCTCCGCAGACCGCCCTGCAAGGGCCACCTGTGCGGCGGGACCGCATACCCCCGACGCCGGAGGGACCCGCGAGGAGGCCCCGGCGGACGGGGCCTCCTCCCCTACGAGTGGTGGCGGGCGCGCATCAGGCGGCTGAGCTGAAGACCGGGAGGTAGCCACCGGACTGGCCGGCGGCGGTGGGGTGGTAGGACTCGTCGATGGGGATCGTGACGCTGTTCAGCCACGCGCTGCCGGAGCAGATCTCATGCCCGGTGAAGGTCGCGGTGACGTCGCCGAAGCTGAAGCCATGGTCGGCGGCGCGCTTGGCGGTGACGGAGTTGAGGACATCCGCGCCACCGTTGATCGCGGCGCGCTCGGCCTCACTGAGGCCCACGATGCAGGAACCGTTGAGCTTGTAGAACCGCGGGTAGCCCAGGACGACGACATGCGCGGAGGGGGCCTTGGCGCTGATGGCGTTGTAAACCTGGTCCAGCTTGCCGGGCAGGGTGTTCTGGACGAAGTTCTTGGCGCTGTTGACCGCGTTGATGCAGGTGGACTCGGACTGGAGCACGCAGGTCGTCATGATGTCGGCGAAGCCCGCGTCATTGCCGCCGATGGAGATGGAGACGAGACCGGTGCCGGAGTTCAGCGGGCCGAGCTGGTTGTTCAGCACATCACCGGTCTTGGCGCCGGAGCAGGCGGTGAAGTTGAAGCTCGAGGGAGCGTGCGAGGCGGCCCAGAGCGCGGGGTACGCCTTGGTGCTGCGCTTGCAGTTGCCGCTGGCGCCGTCGTAGCTGCCCGCGCCGACGCCGGATGAGTAGGAGTCGCCCAGCGCCACATAGGCGGGGCCCGCGCTGTTCTCGGTGGCCTGGGCCGAGCCGGCCCCGGTGAGGGCGAGGACGGCACCGACGACGAACGCACCCATCGTCGCCGTGAGTCTGGACAGTTTCATTCGAACTCCCTAGCAGGATCACTGCTGTGCCGATGTGAGGCGCGATAGCCCGACAAATGGGCAATCGCGTTCGAAACCGTCAGTCACGTCGCGGGGATCGATTACAGCGGCGTGACATGAATATGTCATCCCGCGCAACCGGCCGATCTATGCGGGTAGTTGGCAAAAATCTTTCGATACATGGCTGATACGTCCATAGGTCGGACGGAATCCGGATGAGTCACCACGCGACGCCGAACATCCCGCCCGAACATCCCGCCCGAACATCCCGTCTGAACACACCGCCCGAACACCCGGCCCACAGACCCCGTCCGAGCTCCCCGCCCGAAGACCCCCGCGCACGACCGGCGCACACCGCGCGACCAGCCCTGATGAGGGCTCAACCGCCCCCGCCTACGGCGCGTTCGCACACCTTCTCCGCCTTGACGGCATCCGGCGGCTGCGCGACATTGAAGCCCGGCATCCGGCGCTTCGGGGGGCAAAGACGCCAATGCACACCATCACTGACAACAGACCGGCGAGCGGGGATTCGCTGCCGTTGATCACGGGCGCCGCGGTCGGCATCGCGGGCCTCGGCGCGACACTCGCGCTGGCCGACGTCCACTCACCGCTGCGGGCGCCGTTCACGCTGCTCTTCCTGCTCGCGGCGCCCGCGCTGGCCATAGGCAGCGCGCTGCGCGGGCTGGACGCGCTGATCCGCCCGGTACTGGCGGTGGCGGGCGCGCTCGCGCTGGATCTGCTGGTGGCGGAGGCGATGCTGGCGCTGCGGATGTGGTCGGCGCGCGGCGGGGTGGCGGCGGTGGGGGCCGTGAGCCTGCTGATCCTGGTGCCGACGCTGCTCAGCCGCGTGGCACGGCGGCGACGTATGCTACGACGTCAGGACTGAACAACGTGGACATCGGCGTGTAGCGCCCGGGCGAGCTGACGTCGGCCGACCGGGCGGTGTGCGCCCCCATTCCGGTGGGCTTCCGTGGAACAGCTCGGTAAACGGCCACAAACCTTGGTGCGCCCTCGCCCTCCGTCCTGGATCATGGGGGCGGGTGCGCTGACCGCCGCACCAGCCCCCCCTTCTCAGGAGGCAGACCCTGCCTACGACACCCGCCGAAAAGTCCCTCCCCATCCGGCTGAACGTCGATGACAGCGATTCGCCGTCGGATGTCGTCGACGCGCTCTTCCTGGGGCGCTTCGCCACCGGCGAGCAGCCGTACGCCCGCAGTCACTCCGTCGACCGGGTGAGGTCGGGCGCCACGCTGCTGCCGCCGTCCGCGACCGTGCTGCGCGCGGCGCGTGACGACGACCGCAGCGCGACGCTCGCCGAGGGCGACGGCTGGACCCTGCTGATCTCCCGGTGGAACCGGGGGGCCGATGTGACCGTGACCGCCGTCGACGACGCCCTGGCCGAGAAGGTGCTGCACCAGGCCGTGGACGGCGCGGAGGACGAGCCGGAGCCGCAGCCGGAGAACGTGGCGATGGGATTCTGGTACGTCTCGCCGCGGCGCGGCCCGCACCGCACCACGCGGCAGATCTCGGCCGGGACCTGGGAGGAGATCCGCGACAACTACACGGCGCCGGTGGCCGAGGCCATGGACGGGCTGATGAAGGTCACCCCGGACGACATCGCCGGCCGGCTCCTGCTGCTGCACGGCCCGCCCGGCACCGGCAAGACCTCGGCGCTGCGCACCCTGGCCCGCTCCTGGCGGGACTGGTGCCAGGTGGACTGCGTCCTGGACCCGGAGCGGCTCTTCTCCGACGTGGGCTATCTGATGGACATCGCGATCGGCGAGGACGACGGCACGGCCAAGGGACGCTGGCGGCTGCTGCTCCTGGAGGACTGCGACGAGCTGATCCGCGGCGAGGCCAAGCACACCGCGGGTCAGGCGCTGTCCCGGCTGCTGAACCTGACGGACGGTCTGCTCGGCCAGGGGCGCAATGTGCTGGTCGGGGTGACCACCAACGAGGACCTGGAGCGGCTGCACCCGGCGGTGGTCCGGCCCGGCCGGTGTCTGGCCCGGATCGAGGTCGGCAAGCTGACGCGGCCGGAGGCGGTCAACTGGCTCGGTGGGGAGATCGACGAACGGGAAGGTGTCATCGGGCGGGACGGGGCGACGCTCGCGGAGCTGTACGCGCTGCGGCGCGGCACCCGGCCGCCCGCCGTGCCGTCGCCGTCGGCGGAGTCGAACGCGGGGCTGTACCTCTGAGACGCCGTACGGCGAGGGGGCTGACCGGCCGGCCGACCGGCTGCTCAGGGGTACGGCCCCCGCAGCCGCATGTCAGCCGTACAGCCCCCGCAGCCATACAGCTCCCGCCGCCGTAAAGCCCCCAGCCATACGGCTGACGTACAGCCCCCCGCAGCCGTACAGCTCCCCCGGCCGTACGTCAGCCGTACCGCCCCCCAGCCGTACGTCAGCCGTACAGCTCCCGCAGCCGTACCGACAGGCAGGTCACACAGCCCTCCATCTTCTCGAACTCGCTGATGTCCACCGGCACCGGCTCATAGCCGAGGTCGGCGAACAGCTCGGCGCTGCGCGGCGCGCTCGCCGCCATCAGCAGCTTGCCGCCGCCGAGCAGCACCACATGGGCGCCGGACTCCTCGGGGACGGGGAGGAAGCGGGGGAACGCGGCCGGGTCGTCGACGAGCGGCGGGTAGCCGATGACGGTGCCGTCCGGCAGCGCGGTGACCGCCGACTTCAGGTGGAGCACCTTGCTGACCGGTACGGCCACCACCCGCGCGCCCAGCGGCTCCAGCGCGGCGCGCAGCTGGCGGATGCCGTCGCCGTTGGTGCGTCCGCCGCGTCCCACGTAGAGGGTGTCGCCGATCTTCAGGACGTCCCCGCCGTCCAGCGTCCCCGGCTCGCGGATCCGGTTCAGCGAGCAGCCGAGGCCGGTCACGGCCTCCTCGGCGGTCGCGGTCTCGGGCCTGCGGGACTCGGCTCCGGGGCGGCCGATCACCGCGACGTTCCGGTAAACGACCATGGTGTCCTCGACGAACACCCCGTCCGGGCAGTCGTCCAGCGCGGGCAGCTCGACCGTCTCCCAGCCGTGCGCGCGCAGCGCCACGACGTAGACCTCCCACTGCCGCAGGGCCAGCGCGGGGTCGACCGGGGTGCGGTCGATATGGGTGACGAGCCCGTCGGCGAGGCGGGGGCTGGGGCGCCGGACGAGGGCTTTGCGGCTGGTCGTACGGCCGGTCATGGGGGTGGGCAGCGCGCTGGTCATGGGGGACAGCATGTCAGGTGGCGGCACTGCCGGAGCCCCCCCCGGCCGAGTCACTCGGAGTCGCCGTAGACCGCGCGCAGGGCGTCCTCGACGGTGGCGAGGGCGGCCGCGCGGTCCAGACCCAGCCGCCGCGCCAGCTGGGCGTAGGTCTGGGCGGCCTCGGCGGCCCGGCGCAGGGTCGCGTCGCCCGCCGCCGCGATGAAGGTGCCGTGGCGGCCGCGGGTCTCGATCACACCGTCCGCCTCCAGGGCCCGGTACGCCTTGGCGACGGTGTTCGCCGCCAGCCCCAGCTCCTCGGCGAAGCCGCGTACGGTGGGCAGCTTGTAGCCGACGGGAAGCGCGCCGGAGCGGGCCAGCTCGGCGATCTGCGCGCGGATCTGCTCGAAGGGGGCTGTCGCCGCGTCCTGGTCGACGGTGATCTGCAAGGCCACGTTGGGGCTCCTGGGGCATGGGGGCGGGACGGTGTTTGTGGCACCCATTGTGTGCCAGGCCGAGGGGAACCGCGTGCCAGGCCGAGGGAACCGCTTGGTCCCGGTGATCTAGCCCACGAGCTGCGGAAATTGGCGGCAGGCCAGGCTGACAGGCCGTAATCTGCGCAACCATGACCATGACTGTGCGCGATTTCCGGGCCACCGACGCGGAGGCCGTGGCGGCGGCGTGGCGCTCCGCCTTCCCCTTTCTGGTGACCACGCCCCGGACGGTGGTCTGGAAGTCGGAGCGCGCGCCCGTCGAACAGCACTACCGGCTGCTGGTCGCCGAGGCGGACGGGCAGGTGGTGGGCTCGAGCGAGATGGGCGTCTTCCACGACAGCGAGGAGCCGGGGCTGGCGTTCGCCAATACGACGGTGAGCGCGGGGGCGCGCGGGCGGGGCGCGGGGTCGGCGCTGGTGACCGCCGCGGAGGAGTATCTGTCCGGGCTGGGCACCGCCAAGATCTTCGCCTGGACGCTGGACGAGCCGTCTTCGGTGACCTTCGCCGAGCGGCGCGGCTACCGGCGCGGCCGCTGTTCCCGTGTCCAGCGGCTGGACCTGACGACGGCGGCGCTGCCGCCGCTGAGCACGGGCGGGCTCCCGGACGGCCTCCCGGGCGACCTCCCGGACGGGGTGGAGCTGCGTACGGCGGCGGACTTCGCGGACGATCCGCGTCCGGTGTACGAGGCGGATGTGGAGTGCACGGCGGACGAGCCGGGCGATGTGGACGTGGCCGCGCCGCCGTACGCCGAGTGGCTGGCCCTGAACTGGGAGCACCCCGCGCTCGACCGCGAGCTGACGTCGGTGGCGGTGGTGAACGGCGCCGTGGCCGCCTACAGCGTGGCCCACACCGACGGCCGGGGCCGCTACTGGTCCGGTATGACCGGCACCCGCCGCGCCTTCCGTGGCCGCGGCCTGGCCAAGCTGACCAAGAACGCCTCGCTCCACCGCGCCCGCTCGGCGGGCTACCGGGAGGCGTTCACCGGCAACGACGGCGACAACGGCCCGATGCTGGCGGTCAACAAGTGGTTCGGCTACGAACCGGCGGCCACGGAGTGGCGCTACGTACGGGAGCTCTCGGCCTGACACTGACACAGATCGTCAACTCATTGATTCTCACGGGACTGGTCGCTGTCCTGGTCGTGCGTAGGGTTTCAAGAAGGCGGCAGTGCGGGATTCGCACGCTCGATCCGCCGCCGCGCTCACTCGATCCGCCGCCGCGCCGAATGTTCGGGCGCGTCCACGAGAGAAGGAACCACACCTTATGCGCGCCCTTGTGGTCGATCACGGTGAGGCCGGACCCATCCGGTTCGCCGATGTCGATGAGCCCGTGCCGTCCACCGGCGAGGCGTTGGTGGAGATACGGCACATCGGTCTCAATTTCGGCGAGCTGAGATACGTGCGCCAGTGGCCCGCCGGCGCTGTGCACGGTCACGACGCGGCCGGCGTCGTGGTGCGCGCCGCGTCCGACGGCTCGGGGCCGCCCGAAGGTGCGCGCGTCGCACTGGGGCTGGCTCCCTACGCGTGGGCGGAGCGGGTGGCGGTCGGTCCTGCCTGGCTCGGTGCCGTCCCCGAGGGCGTGGATCTGGCCGACGCCGCCGCGCTGGGGATCGCCGGGGTCACCGCGCTCCGGGTGCTGCGCAAGCGTTCCCTGCTGGCGCGCGACGTCCTGGTCACCGGCGCCAGCGGGGGCGTGGGGCACTTCGCCGTCCAACTGGCCTCGCTGGCGGGTGCCCGGGTGACGGCACTCGTCGGTTCGCCGGACCGGGCCGCCGGACTCCGCGAACTCGGGGCCGACGAGGTCCTGACCGACCTGGCCGAGACCGAGGACCGGTTCGACCTCGTCCTGGACACGGTCGGCGGGCCGCTGCCGGCCCGAGCGTGGAGTTCCCTCGCCGAGGGCGGCAGCATTCACCTGGTCGGTTTCTCCTCGGGCCAGGACACCACGTTCCCCTCAGGGACCTTGTTCGGCTTCGGCGAACCCCGCACCATCGCCACCTACGGTGACATGACGCCGCCCAGCGAGGAGCTGACGGATCTGCTGGGCCTCGTAGCCGCCGGGAGACTCGTGGCACCGGTCGGACTGCGAGGCGACTGGAAGGACGTGGACGACGCCGTCCAGGCACTCTTCGCCCGCAAGGTGCACGGAAAGATCGTTCTTGACGTGGCGTGAAGCCCTGGACGAGACCGCATGCGACGTCGCCCGCCGACGGTCGTGGTTCGCGGCGGCCGACGAGAATGGAACCATGGACGTGCTTGCCGAGGTCTTGCGCGTTTCGGGTGCGCGAGGGGCGCTCGGGGTCGTGCTGAAGGCCGGAGGGACCTGGGGCCAGTGGCTGGACTCCTATCCAGGAGCGGCACTGCATGTGGTGTCCCGTGGCACGATGTGGCTCCACATCACCGGCGAGAAACCCCTGGAGGTGCGGGCCGGAGGCGCCGTCCTGTTGTCGCCGGGCACCGCGCACGGGATAGCCGGCGGCTCCAGCGTGACGATGGGTTCCTGCGACCGTGAGGCGGCGGTCCGGGCCCTCGCTGAGGGGAGGGCCCTCCGACTGGGCACGGCCCCGGCGGAGACGGAAGTGATCGTCCTGCACTATGAGCAGGACCCGGAGGTGAGCACACCGGTGCTCACCTCCCTCCCCCGGCCGATGCATGTCGCGGCCCGGGAGAACGCACAGCTCAGAAGGACCGTCGAACTTCTCACGGCGGAGCTCGCACAGCCGCAGTTCGGCACCACCGCCGCCGTCAACAGCATCGTCGACCTTCTGCTCGTCCAGTTCGTACGCGCCTGGCTGGCCCGCCACCCGGAGGAGGAGTCCGGCTCATGGCTGGGCGCGATGCGTGATCCGGTCGTGCGCGACGCCCTGGCATGTGTCCACGCCCAACCGGAACGCCCCTGGACCACGGAGACCCTGGCCGCCGCGACGAGCGTCTCCCGGGCGACGCTGTCCAGGCACTTCCGGTCCGCCCTCGGACAGACGCCGGGCGCGTACGTGACGCGGTGGCGCATGGACCTGGCGTCCGTCCGGCTCCGCGATACCGATGAGCCGGTCGAGTCGATATCCGGTGCGGTCGGCTACGGCTCCCCGCACGCCTTCAGCCGTGCCTTCCGACGTGCCCGGGGCGTGGCCCCGGGCGAATACCGTTCTCGGCTTCGCAAGTGACCGCAGGCAGCCGGTCGCAGCAACCGCAGGCAGCCGGTCGCGGCAACTCAGCGCAGCCCCGAGACGAGCAGCCCGACGAGGTGGCGCGCGTCGTAGCGGGGGTTGTTGCCGGCGCCCGCGCAGAGGCTGCTGACGCCGCGCATCAGCTCATAGGCGTCCTGGCCGGAACGGATCTCGCCCGAGGCGACCGCGGCGTCGAGCAGCTGATCGCAGATGGGCAGAAGCCGGTCGATGAAGTACGAGTGCAGGGGGTCGAAGCAGGGGTCGTCGGACTGGAACACGGCGGCGAGGCCGTGCTTGGTGACCAGGAAGTCGACAAAGAGGTCGATCCACCGACCCAGGGCGGTATGCGGGGTCTCGCCACTCGCCAGCAGCGCGGGACCGGCCTCGGCGAGGGCCTCGACCTGGTGCCGGTAGACGGCGACGATGAGGTCGGCTCGGGTCGGGAAGTGGCGGTAGATCGTGGCCGTCCCGACCCCGGCCTTGGCCGCGATATCGCGTATCGGCGCCTCCACGCCCGAGCTGACGAACACCGCGGCGGCGGCCTCGAGCAGCGCCTGCTCATTGCGCCGCGCGTCCGCCCGTTTGGGCCGGGCCGCGCGCTCCGCGTCCCGATCGTTGTCGTTCACCGCGCCCTCCTCCCTTCGGGGCCGAGTCTAACGAAACGGGACAACGTCCCATAACCTCCGACGGTCAGAGCGGGGTCAGCCGATCGGGCCCCTCGGGGGCGTACGCGATGGGGTCGTCCGGCTCATGCCAGTGGAGGGCGAAGCGGCGCCCCGCGCGATACGCCTCGAGGCCCGCGCGGCAGTACGCCACCATGTCGTCCGGCAACGCGTCCAGCGGGAACCAGCCCAGCTCGGAGCACTTCTCGGGCTCCCGATTGACGGGCTCGCGCCGCCCCTCCGCCACCTCCGCCTCGAAGAACCACCCCGTACGGGCGTCCCCGGTCGGCGCCTTGTGCTGAAGCACGAGCACGGCCCGCACCTCGTCCGGGCCGAGGCTGATCCCGATCTCCTCGGCGGCCTCCCGAACCATCGCGGCGCGCACGTCCTCACCGTCCTCGACATGCCCGGACGGGGCGTGCAGCAGCCCGTCCGCATAGCCCGTGTTCGCCCGCCGCGCGAGCAGGACGTCCCCGCCCCGGCGCAGGATCAGATGCACATCGACGATCTCCCGATGCCGCCGAACCGGCGCGAGGTCCGCCACCAGGGCATACCGCTCGTCGCGCACGGCCCGCCCCCACAGCGCCGCGTCCGGCGCGAGCTCCTCGACCGACAGCCGCTCCGTCAACGGCCCGACCATCGCCGACAGCTCGGCGGCGGTCAGCCCGACGGGCTCGGCCTCGCCCCACCGCCCCTCGATCAGCACCAGCCGCCCACCCGGCCGCAGCAGCCGCACCCAACGCCGCAGCACCGCCCGCTGATCCGGCAGCATCCACAGCAGATGCCGCACCAGCACGACATCGAACCGCCCCTCCTCCACGGGCGGCTCCGCCGCGTCCCCGACGAGCACACTGGCCCCCGTCCCGGCCAGCTTCGCCCGCGCCAGCTCGACCATGCGCGGCGACCGATCCACCCCCGTCACCCGGTGCCCCCACCCGGCCGCGAGCAACGCGAGGCTTCCCGTGCCGCATCCGAGGTCGAGCACATCCACGGCCCGCCCGGGCAACCACCCCCGCAGCCGCCCGGCCCACGCCTCCCGCACGACCGGGTCCCGCAGCCCATGATCCGGCTCATCGTCGAAGCCCGCGGCGGCGGCGTCCCAGTAGGCGGTGGTCGAGCTCTCTGCACTCATGCCGAGATGCTCGCACCCACCACTGACAACGCCCGCGTCAGGGACTCCGTCGCAGCACGAGCGTGACGAAGCCCAGCGTGCCGCGGTAGCCGCTCAGCCACTGGGAGCGGTGCTCGGCGGCGGCCTTGTACGCGTCCAGGGCGTCGGGTTCCTCGCGGTGGTCCAGGGCCCAGCGGGAGAGGGAGCCGGTCCAGGACCACTCGTAGTCGTCCCACTCCCCGGCCGTGCTGACATGGCCGTAGACCGGCGTCCAGCCGTCCGCGACGACACGGTCCACGGTCGTCGCGAGGTCCGCGTAGTCGTCCCATGTGGCGCCCAGCGCGGAGAGCGCGGCGGCGTCGGGTTCGCGCTCCCAGAAGCCGTCGCCCACGAGGACATGGCCGTCCGGGGCGAGGAGTTCGCGCGCCGCCGCGAGGGTGGGCAGCAGGCCGCCGAAGGCGTGCGCGGCGCCGACGCTCAGCACCACGTCGAAGCGGTGCGCCGAGGCGAAGACCGCGGCGTCCATCTCATGGAGCACCAGCCGGTCCGCGACCTCGGATTCCTCCGCGCCCTCGCGTGCCTGCTCCAGGGCCGCGGTGTGGATGTCCACCCCCTCGGCGCGCATCCACGGATAGCGGACCAGCAGCCGCCGCAACCATTCGCCGCCTCCGCAGCCGAGGTCGAGGGCGCGGTCGGCCTCGTCCGCCACCGCCCGGTCGAGCAGCCGGGCCACCGACTCGTCGGCGATCGGGGCGGCGATCGGATGGTCGGCGTGCGCGAGATGGGATCTCCGTTGACGGTCCATCCGCACAGCGTGGCAAGACCCCGCCCCCTCCGCAGCCCCTTTTCCGGGCTTGGTTCTCCCCCGGCTGCCGCTGGGAGGTGCCCCCGCCGGAGCGTCCAGGAAAGTGATCAGCGCGCCAGTCGAACCGGGCGACGCCGCCGTAGTTCATGTCCGGGCGCGGTAAGCGCGCTGCCGGCATGCCCGTGAGCAGTATTTGCGGGGCCGGCCGGTGACGGTTGTGGGGAGGGGACGGCCGCACACAGTGCAACTGCGGGTGGAGGCAAGATCCTGCGAAGTTTCGTCACACCCGGGCGTCCCACCGATGCTCGTGGCGGCTGTTTCGTCACACGGAGGCGTGTCGTCGATCGTCGCGGCGAAGGTTTCGTCACGCCGGGTCCCGGGCAGGTCGGACCGCGTGCCCGGGGGGGGTGCGGAGACTCGGGCGTTGGCAGAAGGCTCATGGCGATGTAACCGAGGATGTGCTCCAGCCCGTTCCGGAACTGGTCGTCGCGGCTCAGGTGCGGCTGGTGTGACTCCGTCACGATCTTGGTAAAGATCGGGTACTTCCCGCTGCTCACCAGCTGATTGATACGTCGGGAGCTTCGCGCCATCCACTCCGATTCGCTGAGCCCGCTGCGGCGGACTTCCTCGGCCGTACTGATCTCCTCGCGGACGGCGCCCTCGATGTAGCTGTTCAGCATGGCCATGAGGCGGAGGTTCTCGTCTATGGAGACGTGGGCGTCGAGGGCGCCCATCACCCGTTCGATCAGCAGCACCTGGTGGGGACCGAAGCCGGGGAGTGACCGGTGCACAGTGGCGACCCACGGGTGCCGCAGCCACATCGCCCGCAGCCCGTTGGCGTAGCGCGTCAGATCCGCGCGCCAGTCGCCGGAGGGTATGCCCGTGATGTCGATCTCGCCCATCAGGTGGTCGGCCACGAGTTCGATGAGGTCGTCGCGGCTCGGGACGTATCGGTAGAGCGACATCGCACCCATGCCGATCTCGGCGGCGATCCCCCGCATGGTGGCGGCCTCCAGCCCTTCGGCGTCGGCGATCGCCTTGACCCGCGCGGCCGCGGCGAGATCTGGGACAGCGTGCGCGAGTTGGTGGCGGAAGGCACCACGGTGCTGCTCACCACGCAGTATCTGGACGAGGCCGACCATCTGGCCGACGACATCGCCGTCATCGACCACGGGCGGGTGATCGCGACGGGCACGCCCGACGAGCTGAAGTCCACGATCGGAGACCGCCTCGATGTGACCGTCGAAGACCCCACCGGGCTGCGTCCGGCGGCGACCGTACTGAATGCCCTGGCCGGGACCGAACCCTCGGTGGAGGGCGCCGGCCAGTTGAGCGTTGCCCTGCCCGGCGGAGGTTTCCGGCTCGCCGACATCGTGCGCGAGCTTGACCGCGCCGGGGTCGCCGCGGCCGACGTGCGGCTGCGCCGCCCCACCCTCGACGAGGTGTTCCTGCGCCTCACCGACCGAAAGGAGCACGTCCGATGACCCGTCCGATGACCGCCATCCACTCGCCCCTGGGCCGCCTGCGCTGGACGTTCGCCGATGGGCTGACCCTGGTCGGCCGCGAGTTGGGACGGTTGCGGCAGGAGCCCGGGCAGATCATCGCCGCGCTGGCCTTCCCGGTCATCATGGTGGTGCTGTTCGGGTACGTCTTCGGCAGCGCGATCCCAGTGCCGGGCGGCGGCGACTACCGCGAGTACCTCATGCCCGGGCTGTTCGCGATGGTGACCTTCACCGCGATGCAGGGAGTCATGGGGCGGATGGCCGCCGACACCTCCCGCGGCGTGATGGACCGGTTCCGGTCCATGCCGATGGCACGGTTGGCGGTGCCGTTCGGGCACACCGGCGCCGACACCCTGATCGGCCTGCCGCTGCTCGCCGCCATGGCGGGGACGGGCCTGCTGGCGGGCTGGCAGCCGCATCGCGGCCCCATCCCCGCCGTCGAGGGGTTCCTGCTGATAATGCTGGCGCGGTACGCGCTGAGCTGGGCGGGCGCCTATCTGGGCCTGCTGGCGAGGAACGAACAGACCGTCGCCCAATTGGTGCCGCTGTTCCTGCCGATCACGATGACGTCCAACGCGTTCGTCCCAACCGACGGCATGCCGCGGTGGCTGCGGTTCCTGGCCGACTGGAACCCGGTGAGCGCGCTCACCGCCGCCGCCCGGGATCTGTTCGGCAATCCCGGGACGGCGACGTCCGGACACACGGCCTGGCCGCTCGCCCATCCGGTGGCCGCGGTCCTGCTCTGGTCGGCCGCGCTGCTGGTGGTGTTCGTCCCGCTCACACTGCGCGCCTACATCCGCACGGGACGGTGAAAGCCCGGCCGGTCGGCCGAAGCCTCCTCGCCATTGCTTCGCGAAGGCGACCGCGAGGAGGCCACGTGGCACACCACCCGGCCGGAGCCATCCGAGAGCAGCGCCTTGACGGTCCGGATGTTAGCGGTAACACTCCCCCTCGTGGACTCCTCGGAGCAACCAACGAGCACCCCCTCACCACCCCCTCCCCAACAACTCTTCAGCCGCGCCGCCGTGGCCGCCTCCTGCGGCGGCTTCGTGCTCATCGGCGCGCTCCAGGCGCTCTACGGGCCGTCGATCCCCGCCCTGCGCGACACCTACGGGCTGTCGCCGTCGGCGGCCGGGATGGGGTTGAGCGCGCATTTCATCGGCGCGGTGGCGGGGGTTCTCGTCTTTGACCGGCTCTTCGGCCGGATCGGCAACCGTCGGCTGCTGGGCTGGTCCTACCTGCTCATGGCGGGTGGCGCGGCCGGGTTCGCGTTCGCGCCCGCCTGGCCGGTCGCCTTGGGGCTTGCGCTCCTCGCGGGGCTGGGCTTCGGCGGGATCGACTACGGGCTGAACCAGCTGTTCGCCGTCGGCTTCGGGCGCCGTAGCGCCGCCATGCTCAACATCCTGAACGCCCACTTCGGCATCGGCGCCGTCCTCGGCCCGGCCCTCATCGGCCTGGTCGGGTCCGCCCACTACCCCGCCGTCTTCCTCGGCTTCGCCGCGCTCACGCTGCCGCTGCTGCTCTGCCTGGCCGGGGTGCGCGACGAGGCCCCGCCGCGCGGTGGCGACACCGGCGCAGGCGAAGACGCGGCCGCGGACACCGGCGTGCGGCGCCGCGTGCGCGCCCGCAGCCTCGCCACCGTCCTGGGCGCCTTCGTCGTCCTCTACGTCCTCCACGTCGCCATCGAGTCCGGCGTCGGCGGCTGGGAGCCGACCCACCTGGAGGCCATCGGTTACGGGGCGACCGCCGCCGCCTCCGCGACCTCCGCCTTCTGGCTGATGATGACGGTCGGCCGCTTCCTCGTCGCCCCGCTCGCCCTGCGCTGGTCCGCCCAGGCGATCATCGCGGTGAGCTGCGCGGGGATGACGGGGTGTCTGCTGCTGGCCGCGATCCCCGCCGCGGCCCCGTACGCCTACGCGGGCGCCGGGCTGTTCATCGCGCCGATCTTCCCCACCGGGCTGCCCTGGCTGCTCCGGGCGGCGCCGCGCGCCCACCGGGCCGGGGCGCTGGTCATGGCGGCCTCGATGATCGGCGGGGTGGCCGCACCGCCCGCGCTCGGCAAGGCGATCGAACTCGCGGGCGTCCGCGCCGTACCGCTCATCCTCTGCGCCATCTCCGCGGTGTGCCTGATCACCACCGGATGGCTGATCCGCGCCGCGTCCCCGTCCGTACTCCCTACGTCATCACCCGTGCTGCCCAGGTCATCACCCGTACCTCCTACGTCATCACCCGTACGCCCCACGTCATCACCCGCGCCCCCTACGTCACCCGAACTCCCCACGCCACCCGAACTCCCCACGCCGCCCGACGAGCCCGCCCCCGCCGCCGAAAGGACCTCCTGACCCCCATGTCCGCCGCCCCGCCCGCCCTGACGCTCTCCGACGACGGTTTTCTGCTGCACGGCGAGCCCTTCCGCATCCTCTCCGGCGCCCTCCACTACTTCCGCACCCACCCCGACCAGTGGGCCGACCGGCTGCGCAAAGCGCGGCTGCTGGGGCTCAACACCGTGGAGACCTACGTCCCGTGGAACCTCCACCAGCCCGCCCCCGGCACCCTGGACCTCGACGGCCTGCTGGACCTGCCCCGCTTCCTCGAGCTGGCGCACGCCGAGGGGCTGCGCGTACTGCTGCGCCCCGGGCCGTACATCTGCGCCGAGTGGGAGGGCGGCGGGCTGCCGTCCTGGCTGACCGCCCAGCCGGGCCTGCGCCCGCGCAGCCGTGACCCCCGCTTCACCGCCGCCGTGGACGCGTACCTCGATCTGCTGCTGCCGCCCCTCGCTCCCCATATGGCGGCGCGCGGCGGCCCGGTGATCGCCGTACAGGTGGAGAACGAGTACGGGGCGTACGGCGACGACACCGCCTATCTCGCGTACCTGGCCGACGCGCTGCGCACCCGTGGCGTCGAGGAGCTGCTGTTCACCTGCGATCAGGCCGACAAGGCGAAGCTGGCGGCCGGGAGCCTGCCCGGAGTGCTCACCACCGGCACCTTCGGCGGCCGGGCCGAGGAGTCGCTGGAGGTGCTGCGCGCCCACCAGGAGAGCGGGCCGCTGATGTGCGCGGAGTTCTGGATCGGCTGGTTCGACCACTGGGGCGAGCCGCACCACATACGGGCGGCCGACGACGCGGCCACGGACCTGGACACGCTGCTGTCGGCGGGCGCGTCGGTGAACATCTACATGTTCCACGGCGGCACCAACTTCGGCTTCACGGCCGGCGCCAACCACGACCACGCCTACACCCCCGCCGTCACCTCCTACGACTACGACGCGGTGCTCACCGAATGCGGCGACCCGGGCCCCAAGTACGCCGCGTTCCGCGATGTCATCGCCCGCCACGCCGCCGTCCCCGACGAGCCCGTCCCGGAGCCCTCGCCCAAGCTGCCGCCGACCGACGTCACGCTGACCGACTCGGCGAACGCCCTGGTCTGCGCCGAATTCCTGTCCCCCGGCGAGCAGTTCACCGACCCGCCCACCATGGAGCGGCTGGGCCAGGCGTACGGCTTCGTCCTCTACGGCACCGAGCTGCCCGCGCTCGGCGACCGCGTCCTGCGCTTCACCGGCGGGGTGGGCGACCGGGCGCAGGTCTTCGTCAACGGTGCCCCGGCGGGCGTCCTGGAGCGCGAGCGCCACGAGGACACGCTGCATGTGCGGAGCCCGGAGTACGGGGCCCGGCTGGACGTCCTGGTCGAGAACATGGGCCGGGCGAACTACGGCCCGCGCATCGGCGACCCCAAGGGCATCACCGGCCCGGTCACCCTCGACGGCGAGCCCCTGGAGAACTGGACCTGCCATCCGCTCCCCCTGGACCGCCTCCCCGAACTGCCCTTCCGTGGCACGGACACCCCCGTCGCCGGTCCGTCCTTCCACCGTGGCACCTTTACGGTGGACACCCCCGCCGACGCGTTCCTCGCCCTGCCCGGCTGGACCAAGGGCGTGGCCTGGATCAACGGCTTCAACCTCGGCCGCTACTGGTCGCGCGGCCCGCAGCGCCGCCTCTACGTGCCCGCGCCGGTGCTGCGGCCGGGGGCGAACGAGCTGGTCCTGCTGGAGTTGCACGCGGCGTCCACGCGCACCGTACGGCTGACGGACGAGCCGGACCTGGGCTGGACGGACGAGACCTGAGACGTACGAGACTGACGAGGACCGAGACGTACGACGGGAGACACCACGGACATGGGCGAGCCGGAGGACGAGGCGGGCGGACCCCAGCGCGTCCGGCGGCGCCGGGCCACGGCGGGCGGCGGGGCCGTGATGGCCGACGTCGCCCGCCGCGCCGGGGTCTCCGGCCAGACCGTCTCCCGCGTCCTCAACGACCACCCCCGGGTCCGCCCCGAGACCCGTGAGCGGGTCCGGGAAGCCATGCGGGAGCTCGGCTACCGCCCCACCGCCAGCGCCCGCACCCTGGCCAGCGGCCGCAGCCGGACGCTCGGCGTGATCTCCTTCGACGCGGCCCGCTTCGGCCCGGCCGCCACGCTGGCGGGCATCAACGAGGCCGCGCAGGAGGCCGGTTACCTGGTCAGCACGATCGCGCTCACCGCCGCCGACCAGGCGGCGGTACGGGGCGCGGTCGACCGGCTGCTCGGCCAGGGCGCGGACGGCATCATCGCGATCGCCCCGCAGCGCTCGGTGGGCGAGGCCCTGGTCGAGGCCGACCACGGCAGGCCCATGGTCACACTGGACAAGAGCTTCGGCGCCCGCTTCCCCGTCGTCGCGGGCGACTCCGCGTCCGGCGCCCGCCAGGCCACGGAACACCTGCTGCGCCTCGGCCACCGCACGGTCCGCCATATCGCGGGCCCGGTGGGCTGGATCGCCGCCGAGGCCCGGGTGGACGGCTGGCGGGCCGCCCTGAAGGACGCGGGCGCGGCGGCGCACGAGCCGCTCTTCGGCGACTGGAGCGCGGACTCGGGCTACGACCTGGGCCGCCGCATCGCCCACGACCCGGACGCCACGGCGGTGTTCGTCTCCAACGACCAGATGGCGGTGGGCGTCCTCCGCGCCCTCCACGAGGCGGGCCGCCGGGTCCCCGAGGACGTCGGCGTGATCGGCTACGACGACATCCCCGAGGCGGCGCATCTGCTCCCGCCGCTCACCACGGTCCGTACGGACTTCGCGGAGATCGGCCGCCGCTGTCTGAGCCTGATGCTGGACCAGCTGGAACGCACCCCCGAGCCGGGGGCGCGCGTGACCATCCCCACCGAGCTGGTCCTCCGCGTGAGCTGTGGCCATCTGTTTCGGGGTGCTGCCCGGCAGGCTCACGGGTAGAGGCCGGCCCGGAAGGTGAACGAGACGAGTTGCGCCCGATCTCGTGCGCCGACCTTCGTCATGGCCCGCACCGCATGCGTCTTCACGGTGAACGGCGACACGGACATCTGGGCCGCGATCTCGTCGTTGCCGAGACCGCTCGCGACGAGAACGACCACGTCCCGTTCCCTGGGTGTCAGAGCGTCGAAGCGGCGCAGCAGCTCCCGGTCGATCACCGGGGGCGGACTGTCGGCCATATGGCCGATGAGCGCGGCCGTCGCGGCGGCCGACAGCGCACCGCCACCGGCAACGACCTCATTGATTCCGGCGACGAGTTCAGCAGGGCTCACGGTCTTGCTCAGAAAGCCGTTGGCGCCCGCGCGCAGGGCGGCGAGAACGATGTCGTCCTGGTCAAAAGTGGTCAGCACAATTACCCGCAGCTTTTCGGGTGGGTGCTCCTTGCGGATCCGGCGAGTGGCTTCGACACCGTCGATACCGGGCATCCGGATGTCCATCAAGACCAGATCGACGGGGTGGTCCCGGAGGAAGGGGAGGACCTGGAGCCCATCGGAGAGATCACCCGCGACAACGAGACCCGGGTCGGGCATAAGCATCGTCCGGATGCCGGCCCTCATGTCGTCCTGGTCGTCGACGATCAGAATCTGCGTCATGAGACGACGGCTCCCAGGGGGCTGAACTCCGCATGGACCCGGAATCGTCCGTCGTCATTGTCGATCGTCAGCCGCCCGCTGGAGGACTCGACGCGTTCGCGCATCCCCACGAGTCCGAGTCCACTGCCCGCGTGGGAGCCACGGGGTGAATGACCGACGCGGTTCTCCACGGTGACGCAGATCCTGCCGTCGCGCTCGCGCACATCCACCGTCGCCGTCCCCTCTCCATGCCGGTAGGCATTCGTGAGTGCTTCTTGAACAACCCGGTAGACCGTCACGCCGACACTGGGCTCCACGAAACCGGCGGGGATGTCGATGGAGGGCTGGATGTCGAGGCCGATGCTCTCGAAAGAGGCGATCAGTCCTTCCAGGCCGCTGAGCGACGGGGTCGGCCGGAGCGCCTCGTCGCCGGACGTGTCGTCTTCGAGGCGGAGGAGCGCGAGGATCCGCTGCGTTTCCACGACGACGGTGCGGGCGCTGGACCTGGCCGAGACGAGGGCCTGCCGGGAGGATTCGGCGCCCTCGGGCAGCCCTATTTCCGCGGCACCGAGATGCAGGCTCAGCATCGCGACCTGATGGCCGATGACGTCATGCAGGTCCCGGGCGATGCGGAGCCGTTCCTCGGTCACTCGTCGGACGGCTTCGATCTCGCGGGTGGCGATGGCGGTTTCGGCCCGTTCCTCCAGGATCCACCAGTGGTCCCGATGGATGCGGAGCGCGGCCCCTGTCGCACCTCCCGCTATGGCCGAGAAGAGGGCGGCGGCCCCCACGACCGCGCCGCCGCGGAATCCTCCCAACGTCATGAACGCCCCCAGGAAGAACGCCGCCACGATGCCGGTTCCGGCCAGCGGCTGCTTGCCCCTGAGGGTGACCGAGAACAGCACGAGCACCGCCATCATCCACACCGACAGGGGGTCGTGCCCCACCGCTGTGACGGCGAAGGACGCCGCGCTCGTCACGACCAGCCCTGCCCACGGCTTCCACCACGAGAGGGCGACACCGCCACCGGCGAGGAATACCGAGAGGGCCGTCGGCCAATCCGACCCCCTCAATATCGCTGCCACGATCTGACCGGTGAACACCAGCGCGGCCACGGAATAGGCGGCTCGGTGCAGCACCTCGGGGCGGCGGACCCACAGGGGTGCCGCGGGCCCGTCTTGATCGTTCCGCGCCTTGACCATGGCCTGATTCTCGTTCCCCTGTGCTGCGGCCGTGTACTTCAAACGAAGTACACGGCGAACCTGCTTCGGCCGATGGAGACGGCAGAACTCATGTCGATCGAAAGGGATGGCAGAAGTACTTCGATCGAAGTACGTGGCCCCTCCCGAGTCCGCTGAGACTCCTCATCGAGGCGACCGTCTCACACCATCTCGATCACAACGGGACACCCGATGACTCAGACCACCGTAACTCCGAGCACGACCACGCCCACGGCCACGGCGACGGCCTCCGGGCTCCGATCGCTCTACCTGATCCGGATCGCCTTCTCCCTGATCTGGGTGGCGCTCGTCCTCACGACCTCCGCCTCGCTGGTGTCGACGGACCGGCCCACGGTGATCGCGGCCGTGCTGCTGATCATCTACCCCCTGTGGGACGTCATCGCCACGCTCCTCGAGCGGCGTATGGCCGGTACCGGCTCCGCCCCGAACCGCGTCAGCTCCATCAACATGGCTCTCGGCCTCGCCACCACCGCCGGAATGATCATCGCCGTCTTCTCCACCATCGGGAGGGCCCTCCTCGTGTTCGGCGTCTGGGCCCTCCTCTCCGGAGCGGTCCAGCTCATCGTGGCGATCCGCCGCCGGCGCATCGTCGGCGCCCAGTGGCCCATGATCATCAGCGGCGGACAGTCCGTCCTCGCCGGAGCCACCGTCGCCGCCACGTCCGCCTCGGCGACCAGCAGCCTCTCCACCGTCGCCGGATACTCGGCCTTCGGTGCCTTCTGGTTCCTCGTCTCCGTCATCGCCCTGAGCATCCGCGGCCGACGCGTGGGGCTGGGGGCGTGACGCGGCGGCGTCACAGGTCGCATCGGTCGGCAGGCTCTGTCTGAACCTGATACTCGACCAGCTGGAGCGCACCCCCGAGCCGGGGGTGCGGCTGACCATCCCCAGGGGGCTGGTCGTATGCGAGAGCTGGGGCCCTCACCGGGATCGCGATGACGTACAGGTCGTGGTCACTGATCAATGACCGGGGGCGGCAGTGGGGCAATTTCCCGGTCGAAGAAGTCGAAGAATGGCTCGGCGCGATCATAGAGAGCCTCGAAGTCTGCCAATGTTTCAGAATCAGCGTGGGTTCCGTAAATCGATTGGCCCCTGCCGCATTGCCATCCTCGTCGTAAACAACTTCGTACATGGCCGCTTCGCCAAGAATCACCACTCCGGGGACGGGGCGATCCTTTTCCGCGTCTGCGATTTTACGGGCGTCAGCAATCTTGATGTTATCGCCCAATTCGACGCGCAAGCGGAGCACAAACAGTTCCCACTGCACGTAGGGCGTAACAGGAAACTCGACAACGCGAAGGCGGCGTTCCGTCACATTGAGCTCGGAGGCTTTCCGGAATTGCTGGGCGTAAACATCGCGCTCCTCTTCGATAAGGGACAGCGCTTTAGCCCACTCTCCGGCAGCGAAAGCTTCCCAACTGGGAAAACCTCGTTCCTTGAAGTTCTGGCCGCGCTCCAACTTGTTCAGAGAGCGGATACCACTCTCGTAAACGCGACGAAAATCTTCGTGATATTCCGGACGCATAAAGCGCTCAGAGGCGCCACTTAGGAACGATTCAAACACTGGGAATATCCGGCTTCGCTGCGATCATCATGCTCCTAAGGATTACGACGAGCCGCTCGTCGGCTCCCACGGAAACACCTGGAGGCAGAGACATTCCAAGTGACTCCGTGAGATCCCTGCCAATGATGGCCACATCGCCATTGGCGAGTTCCCAGATATCGGGGCAATCGGGGTTATCGGTAGTCGTCCCTAACTCTTGAGGTGATTTACCCAGACGCCTCTTGAAGGTCGTCGTCGGGTCCGCCTCCCACGGCCTGGCCATGGTCATCGCCCCCTAGATACCCAGCTTGGAGCCACCATATCGCTACGTTGGCGAGTTGACCAGGCACTGTGCGTAGTCGGACTCAACACATGCCAGAGGCAAGAAGCCTGCTCAGGTGCACCTTGTTGCACGAACTCGAAGGTGAAACGATGAGTGACCGCCAGGCATCACCACGCGTTTACCACATAGTCGGCTTATCCGATCTATGACGCGAAGTCGATCCCGCAGGACGGAATCTACAGAGGGAACCATGAAAACCGTGATCTTAAATTGCGCCAGTGCATTGAATATTACAGCTGGACGATACCAGCACGATACAGTTCTGTGAGCGGCGCTATTGACGGCCACGCCGAGGACAGTGGCCGCGTCTATCAGGCTACGGGCGGGAGCATGAAGCTGCTGAGCCGCGAGCGCGATTGGGTAGTCAGGACCAAAGCGATCTCGGTAAGCCTGGCAAACTTGTTGGATCGCCTCATCGGCTTCCTCGAACTGACCTAGAACGTACAGCGCCCAAGCGTGATTATGCCGAGCATTCAGAGTGACAGTATGCTCAGGTCCGAGGTGGCGAATACAGTCCGACGGCAATGAAAGCAGTTCGCCGCCATTTTGGGTCAACTCGTCTGCTGACAGCATTGTCAGCAGACTGGCGCGGGAACGTAAAGTCAATGGGTGTGCCGCTCCAAGCACTGCTTTACGTCCTGCTGCTACCGACTTCAGAAGAGCTAGGGCGTCCTCACGCATACCAAGGTTCGCAAGGACGAGTTGGAGCCCATGGCTTGAATCCAGGGTGTCGGGGTCCCTATCCCCAAAAATGCGTATCTGCATGGCGCGCACATTGCGAAGTAGCAGTTCAGCCTCGGTGTACTTACCCAGCCGAAAGAGTGCACGCCCAGCCCTCGAGCGCGTTGCTAGTACCAGCCGATGCTCAGTACCGAGGGATCGCTCCGTGAGGTTTGCCGCGGCATTAGACGGACCCGCGGCGGGAACGCAGTCTGGGAGCCGACCATCCTTTCACGATTGCAAGCTCTTCCTACTTCAGGTGGGGGCAACGGTCGCCAAGTGCTTGATCGATCTGGTGGAACACGCCGCCCTGGTCGATGCCTGGGGGAATGATCGCGGCTAGCATGGAAAGCGAGGCTTCGAGGATCGCGGAGGCAGGGATTGGTTCCTGCCTCAGTCACGCCCGCGATGTCGCGAGGAGTCTGGTGTGCCGTGCGCCGTTGGTCGCCTCGTCGCGCCCTTTCGTGATCGTCGCTATGTGCCGCGGAGCATCTCCGCGAGTCGCGACAGCGTGCCCTCGTTGCGTTTGTAGTGGATCCACTTGCCGACCCGTGTGGCCTGTACCAGGCCTGCCCGCTCGAGGGTTGCCATGTACGAGGAGACTGTCGATTGCGCCAGCCCCGACTTGGCCTGCAGATGGCTGACGCAGACTCCGACCTCGTCCCGGTCGGCTATTGGCTCCCACTGAGCGAACTCGCAGTGAGGGTCCCGCAGCCAGTCCATGATTTGCAGCCGTGCAGGGTTCGCCAGCGCCTTCAAGGCCTCGACCGCAGCCAGAGGGGGCTCGTTCTCCGCGTCGCCTCCTGAGTTCGTTGCCTGTGACGTCGCCACGGTCGCCTCCTCGCCTCTCACACACCATCGTATCTCGATGTGACGAACCGAGTTCGCCCCCAGCCACACATTGACACATCGCGATATCACGATATGGTCGTTGCGTTCACGCCCCTCCGGTATCTGCCGCGCAACTGCCGTCCGCCGCGAACACCGGGGATACACAAGAGGAAGTACACGATGTCTGAGAGCAGCAAGCCGTTGATCGTCGTCGCGGGTGCCACTAGCAAGCAGGGAAGGAGCGTCGCCACCTCCTTGCTTGAGAGCGGCAGGTTCCGAGTGCGAGCCCTGACCCGAGACGCCGGCTCTGCCCAGGCCCGGAGCCTGGCAGGACTGGGAGCGGAGATCGCCGAGGTTCCTCTCGCGCTGGGTCACCAGCGCGAGCTCGTCGACGCGTTCAGATCGGCCGAGGGGGCCTTCCTGATGACCCCGCCCATCGCGCCGCCCTCCGAGGAGTTCCCTCTCGGGCGCCAACTTGCCGATGCAGCGGTCGAGGCCGGAGTGATACACGTCGTCTTCAGTGCTCTCGAGAACGTCGACGAGCGGTCCTCGGGCACCAAGTACGCCCCGCACTTCACCGACAAGGCGCTCATCGCGGAGTACATCCGGACTCTGCCGATCGCGCACACCTTCATCATGCTCTCGTTCTTCTACACCAACGCGCTGGAGTACTACACCCCGCGCATCGATGGTGACACGGTGCTCATGCCTTTCTACCTCCCCGAAGACTTCCGTGCCCCGTTCGTGGACCCACTCACCGCGACCGGGCCGGCCGCCCTCGAGGTGTTCTCCAACCCCGACACCTACCGCGGCGCCTGTCTGCCGGTCGTGGGGGACGTCATCTCCCCAGCCGAGATGGTCGAGGAGTTCTCCCGCGTCACCGGACTCAAAGCCGAATACCGCAGCGCCTACTCTCGCGAAGACCTGCTGACCTACTTCCCCGCGCTGGGAGAGAACCCTCTGGTGGTCGACGAGACCCTCGGCATGGCCCAGTACGCGGTCGACCTCGGATACTTCCGAGACGACCGCGACACGACGTGGAGCCGGCGCATCGATCCCAACACGCTGAGCTGGGAACAGTTCCTCCGCAAGACCGACTGGCATGGCCAGCCGGTCACCTTTGGTCACTAGACCCATCGCCGACGAGATCAGACACGCGCCATTCGGGAAGGCCTCGACGTTGTCTGAGCCCGTGGCGCGTGCCGCTGCGCGCTGCCATCACGCCAACACCTACTGCGTGAACTGCGACCTGCTCGTCGGTCTCGACGATCTCCACGTGATTGACGTCGACCGGGGTGATGGCGACCGATTGACTGTTCGGGTCGAGTCGGCGCGGATGGTGATGGGCTGCCGGACCTGCGGCGCGATCGCTCACGCCCACGGTCGACGCGAGGTGGTCCTAATCGACGCACCTTGCTTCGACCGGCCCGTGAAGATCGTGTGGCGCAAGCGGACCTGGCGCTGTGTCGAACCGGCCTGCCCGGTCGGCACGTTCACCGAGCAGAACCATACGGTGGCCGAGCCGCGGGCGCTGCTCACCGTGCGGGCGCGCTGGTGGGCGATCCGACAATTGCGGCGTGAGCACGCCTCCGTGCGCGGGATCGCCCGCCAGCTCGGCACGACATGGAACACGGTGTGGACCTCGATCCGTCCCCTGCTCAAGGCGATGGCCGATGACGACACGCGGTTCGACGGGGTCACCCGGCTCGGGGTCGATGAGCATGTCTGGCACCATGTCAGCGAACGACCCATCGACCAAGGGGGTCGCGGGCCGAAGATGCTGACCGGGATGGTCAACCTGACCACCGACGCGAAGGGAAGGACACGAGCCCGGCTGCTCGACCTCGTCCCGGGCCGGTCCGGGCAGGCCTACGCCGACTGGCTCGAAGAACGCGGACCGGGCTTCCGTGACGGGATCAAGGAAGCGACCTTGGACCCGTTCCGCGGCTACAAGAACGCCATCGATGACAAGCTCGAGGATGCGACTGCGGTCCTGGATGCGTTCCACGTCGTCAAGCTCGGTTCCGCGGCCGTCGACGAGGTCCGTCGTCGCGTCCAGCAACAGATCCATGGCCACCGGGGCAGGAAGGGCGACCTGCTCTACGGCATCCGCACCATCTTGCGCTGCGGGGTCGAGAAACTCACCGACCGACAACGAGCGCGACTCGACCTCGCGATCGCCGCTGACGAACGCCACGACGAGGTTCTCGTCGCCTGGCTCTGCGCCCAGCAACTGCGAGCCGCCTACCAGGCCGACAGTCCCGCCGAGGGACGCAAGATCGCCGAGAAGGTCCTCGCTACCTTCCCGACGTGCCCGATCAAGGAGATCAAGCGACTCGGCAAGACGCTGCAGCAATGGCGCGAAGCCTTCCTCGCCTACTTCGACACCGGCCGCGCCAACAACGGCGGCACAGAGGCCATCAACGGACTCATCGAACTCCAACGCCGCATCGCACGAGGCTTCCGCAACCGCGATCACTACCGACTACGCATGCTGCTCATCGGAGGCGGACTCACCAGCCCCCACCTGAAGTAGGAAGAGCCCGATTGCAAGCCGTGATCTCCTAGTGAATTTCAGGGCGAGGTGATATCCGTGATGACTGCGACGTTCGACGTGGAGTGTTGACGGCAGAAGCCGTGGGTTTACGGGACATGGACCAAAGAAGCGTCCTGGGCAACCTCGGGTTGGAATCGTGCCGATCGCGGGCGCGCGGCCGGATCGAGCCTCCGACATCCGCTGCTGCGTGGAGGCCAGACCCGCGCGGCGCCCCCGCTCTCTACCCGCGCGTGAGCATCGCCTCGGTGACCTCGCCGACCGCCGCATGGGGGATCGCAGTGGCGGCCTCCTCAAGGACGAGCAGCCGTGCCCCGGGGATCTCGTGCGCGATCGCCTCACCGTTGCCGACGGGGAAGAACCGGTTGCGGCGGCCGTGGACGACGAGCGTGGGGACCTCGATGTCGGGCAGGCGCTCGCGCCAGCGGGGTTTACAGTCGAGCCTGGAAAACACCATGCCCATCTGGTTGGCCATCTGGACCGGGGGTGCAGTTCCGGGCGTACGGTCCCAGATGCGCGCAGCGATTGCGCGCGCGGCGACGGGGTCGTCGCCGAGGATCTCCGCGCCGGCGGCGGCGAACTCCGCAACCGCCTCGCGGTCGGTCCAATCGGGCATCGGACGCGCGAACAGCCGGCTCATCGTCGCCTGATCATGGTCAGGGAGGTCATCGTCGGGCGGGCCAGGAGCAACCGCGCGGGTGCCGACCAGGGTGAGCGCCGAGAACGCGCCCGGATGGTCGAGCACCGCCACCTGAGCGACCATCCCGCCGACGCCGATCCCCGCGAGGTGCGCAGGCCCCCCGCCGAGCGCGTCCGCAAGGGCCGCCGCGTCGGCGGCGAGGTCGCGCAGGGTGTAGGCGGGCGCCTCCGGATCCGCCGTCGTCGACTCCCCGCTATCGCGGAGGTCGTAGCGCACCACACGGCGCCCGCCGGCGGCGAGGCGCTCGCACAGCGCGTCGGGCCAGGAAAGCATCGTCGTCCCGCCCACGAGCAGGACGAGTGGCGCGTAGTTGTCACCGAACGACTCGATGCCCAAGGCGATCTCATTGGCGTTGACAGTGGTCATCGGATCACCGGAAGACGTCGTAGGTCAGGTCTGTCGCGGTCGTTGTCGAGGTCACGCTCCGCTGGACCAGTGTGCGCGACGCTCCGCCGGTGAACAGTGGCGTTCCGGCGCCCAACACGACGGGCGCGAGGTGCGAACGCCCAGGTGTGCAGGGCCTCGCCACCGGTGCCCAGACCGCTGCCCGGGCCGGGGTCGGGCCCGGTGACGAAGCCGTCGAGGGGGACGGAGATGTCCGCGATGATTCGAGTCATGTCAGGGCAGACCCGACCCGCCGCCCGAACTCATCGCTCACGCATGAAACGTGTGGCGGATGCGAACTCCGACGGCCCAGCCCGCTGGCAGGCACCCATGCCCGATGGGCATGACACAGCTGCATCACAGGTCCACGGTGTCGCGGTGGCGCGGGCAGCGGCAGGGTGGGAACTGGCTGGACCGCAGGGGTTCGAGCTTGTCCTTGACCACGACGACCACCCTGCCGAGCTCCTGCGTCACGACCGCGCCGTCCGGCGAGACGCGGTAGACGCGCATCGTCATCCGTGGAGCGGTGGATTCGGTGTGTGAGAACACGTTGACCTGTCTTTCCGGTCGGCCAATTACGTTGAGTGCACACACCGTTGCGTTCCGGCGCATAGGCTGGAAAGAGGCGACACGTCCCAGCCAAGATCGCGGGACAAGAGGGGATGCACGATGCCGTTCCAGCCACGCGAACTGTTTCCCGACCGCTCGGCACGCGACCTCTTCGGCGCGGAGATCCGGCGCCACCGAGAGAAGGCGGACATGTCGCTGCGGCGGCTGTCCGAGGTGCTGAACTACAGCAAGTCGCACCTGGCCCGGATCGAGGCGGCGGAGTCCCTGCCGTACGACGACCTTCCGGCGAAGCTGGACGCGTGCTTCGGGACGGACGGGATGTTCGCGCGCATCTACGCGCTGGCGAAGAATGAGCCCTTCCCGGGCAAGTACCGGCGAATGATCGAGATCGAGAGCCGAGCAACCATCATCGAGCAGTACGTCTGCGCCACGTTCCCCGGACTGCTGCAAACTCCCGAGCTCGCGGAACACTCTCTGCGCTGCGGCCTTCCGCATGCCCCCGACGCGGAGATCGAGTCGATGGTCAAGGCTCGTATCGATCGGCAGGCGCTGCTCGACAAGCCCAAGCCGCCGCGCTCATGGTTCATCATCGACGAGGCTGTGCTGCGCCGTCCGGTCGGCGGACCAGAGGTGATGCGTGATCAGTTGGCGTCCCTGATCAAGCGCGGGACGCAGTCTCACGTGACCATGCAGGTGCTGCCTTTCACAGTGGGCGGGCACGCCGAAGCAGGCGGTTCGCTGACGCTCTTTACGGTGGCCAGTGAGCCGCTGGTGGCCTACGACGAGGGCAGTCAATCCGGTGTGATCATCGAGGACCGAGGGGCAGTCGCCATGCGCCGGGAGAACTACGATCTGCTCAGGGCCATGGCCCTCTCGCCCCGTGATTCCGAGGCGATGATCCGTGCTGTGATGAAGGACTTGACCTCATGCCGACCACCCCGGACCTGAGCACCGCCGCTTGGCGCAAGAGCAGCCACAGCAACAACAACGGCGGCAACTGCGTCGAGGTCGCCGACAACCTCCCCGGCATCGTCCCCGTACGCGACTCCAAGGACCCCGACGGGCCCGTCCTCATATTCACCAACAACTCATGGAGCACCTTCATAGTGGGCCTGAAGGCGCATCACCGCAGCAGCACCTGAAGCCCGCCCTGCTCTACCGGCCGGACAGGCGGCGGGCGGGGAGGCGGGGCCTGCCTCTGCCGAAGACCCGCCCGCGCACCGATCTGTAGACATCGGCAGTGGATTTCTGGCTCGTCATGAGGGCCAGCTCCTCGAAGAAGTTCATGAAGGAGTAGAAGTCTCCCCTGGCCCGCCTCTCGGCGAGCACGTACGGCTCGACCACCTCCCAGGTCTTCAGTAGGCGGTAATGGACCGCGAGAAATATCAGGTCCTCCTCTATCACGTCGAACGCGACGAGGTAGGCCAGCATTTGGTAGTAGGTGCACACCTCGTACGCGTCGCTGCGCAGCGGCTCCTCCAGCCCGGAGAATCCGCGCTCCGCGCTCGGTTCGGGAGGCAGTCGCTCCCACAGGCGCTGTTCACGGCGGACGAACTCCGGATCACGCCATTCCTTGAAGAGGTCCAGCACCACCGGCAGTTTGTTCGCGTGGGTCATCAGTCGGACCTGCCGGACGGAGAAGATGGCAGTGACGCCCACCGCGATCAGCGAGATGAGGAGCGTGACCACATTCATCACGAGCGTGTCGGTGTCCACCGCGCAATGCTCCCGTTAGGGACGATCCACTACAAGAGCCGCGTCGCGGAGGCATGGCGATGCCTCTAGCTGGACAGAAGGCAGGGATATGACGTCGTTTCCTGATCCCACAGGCCCTCGCCCCCGCCTCCTGGTCGTCCGCAACGCGGAGCGCAGTGGGCCGGGGCGGCTGCGGCCGTGGTGGGAGGAGATGGGGCTGACGGTCGTCGAAACCGATGGCGCGTCGGCCCCCGCGTCCCCGGAGGGTTTCGACGCGGTGGTCCTGCTCGGTGGTGGCTTCCTGCCGGATGCCGACGCGTACGCGCCCTGGCTACCGGCCGAACGGGAACTCACCCGGCGTGCCATCGCCGAGGGTGTCCCGTTGCTGGGGATCTGCCTGGGGGCTCAAGTGCTCGCCGTCGCGGCGGGTGGGACAGTGCTCGGCGATCACGGTCGGCCGGAGCGGGGCTCATGTGCCGTCCGGTTGCGGCCCGAGGCCGACGCCGACGCGCTGTTCGCCGGGGTACCGCGGGAGTTCCGGGCCATTCAGAACCATCGTGACCAGATCACCGCGCTTCCCCCCGGTGCCACGTGGCTCGCGTCGAGCGACGCCTGTCCGGTGCAGGCGTTCCGGATGGGCGAGCGGGCCTGGGGCGTGCAGTTTCATCCGGAAGTGGGGGCAGACCGCCTCGACGGCTGGGACGAAGCCGCCCTGGCCGACGCGGGCCTGGACCTGCGCGCGCTCCGGGTCGAGGCCGAGCGGGTCGAGCCGGAGTCCGTGCGTACGGCACGGCGGCTGGCGGCGAACTTCGCCGATGTGGTCCTCAGCGCAGCAGCAACTGAAGTCCGCCCAGCACCGTCGCCGCGATGACCAGCCGCTCGAAGAGCCGCTGATTGATCCGGTCCACGCACGCCTTACCGATGTACGCACCGGGCAGGACGAAGAGCGCCAGCAGGAGGTCCAGCAGCAGGGAGCGGCCGTCGATCAGGCCGAGGCTGACGCTGAAGGGCACCTTGGCGACGTTGACGATCAGGAAGAACCAGGCCGAGGTGCCCAGGAAGCCCAGCTTCCGGAAACCGGCGGAGAGCAGGTAGAGCGACATCACGGGACCGCCCGCGTTGGCCACCATCGTGGTGAAGCCGCCGAGCACCCCGTACGAACCGGCCTTGAGCCGTGCGCCCGCCCCGTCGGCGGCCGGGACCTCCGGGGCCGCCGCCCGGGCGGCCGCACGGCGCCGCCACACCGTGACACCCGCCATCAGCAGCAGGATCGCGCCGATGGACGTCCGCACCTCCGCGTCCCCGGCCCACAGCATGAACACCGTCCCCACCACGACCCCGACCGCCACGGCAGGGAACAGCCGGAGCAGCGTCCCCCAGTGCGCGTGACGACGGTAGGTGCCCACGGCGAGCACATCGCCGACGATCAGCAGGGGCAGCAGCACACCGGTCGACTCCCGGGCCGGAAGCACGGCGGCGAAGATCGCGAGGCTGACGGTATTGGCGCCGCTGACGGCGGTCTTCGAGAAGCCGACGAGTATGGATGCCGCCGCGAGCGCGGCGAACTCCCAGAGGGTGACGGTGTACATGCCACGGAATCATTCCAGGCCACCGCAACCCCTGGGGACGGGGGAAGCCTCGATATGCGGCTCCGCCGCGTGGCCCGCCGCAGGCGTCAAGACCCGTCGGACGCCCCTCAGCGCACCCAGCCCTGGAGCGGCTCGGTGTCCAGGGTGACGCCGACCGGCGCGGGCAGCGTGAGCGGCTTGCCGAACGGCACGGTCTTGGTGCTCTCGTACCGGACCCCGTCGGGCTCGCTGAACACGGTGACCTCACCGGCCTCCCGGTCGACCAGCAGATACACCGGGATGCCCGTCTCCGCGTAAGCGCGTGGCTTCTCCACCCGGTCCCTGCGGTCGGTGTCGGAGTCGTACGAGGTGACCTCCACGACCATCAGGACGGGATCGGCGTCGGCCCACTCCCCCTGGCCGACGAACGCGTCACTGTGGGCGAGGGTCCCATCGGGGCGGGCATGGCCGTTGCGGTAGGTCTCGACCTTGAGGCCCTGGTCGTGCAGCCACAGGTCGGGATGGGCCTGGATGCAGATCCGCGCCAGCCACTGGATGATCCGCCCATGATCGCCATCCGGCACCGGCGTGACCCCGATCTTCCCGTTGATGAACTCCCACCGCACTCCCTCCGCCACGCGGGCCGCCAGCCGCGCGTACTCCTCGAACTCCTCCGGCAGCATCTGCGGACGATCGTGGGTCGCGGTCATGACCGGGAGCCTCCTTCGGGTGCGGTGCGCTCTCAGCGTAGCCGCTCTCAGTGGCCACTACCTGTGAGACCAAGGTGCACGCATGGTGACAGGGGCTTCCCGCGCACGGCCTTCTACCAGGACGGGGGCGAGCCCCGGCCCGCAGCCGACTGAGAGCTGTCCGCCCTCACTCCTCCAGGTAGTGGAAGCCCGGCCGGGGGTGCATCAGGAAGTCGTGGTGCGAGATGTTCCACGCGTACGCGCCCGCCATCGCGAAGGCCACGCGGTCGCCCACCCGGAGTTCCGTGACCGGGATCCGGGCGGCCAGGACGTCCTTCGGGGTGCACAGCTGGCCGACCAGCGTGACCGGTTCGTCCCGTACGGCCGGGCGCGGCCACGGCCGGGTCCACCCGGTGTCCGTGGGGAGCACCTGGAAGGGCTGGTCGTGCTGTTTGGTGGCGGGGGTGCGGATGTGGTGGGTGCCGCCGCGCACCACCGCGAACGCCTCGCCGCCGCTGTGCTTGATGTCCAGCACCTCGGTGACGTACCAGCCGCAGTAGACGGTCAGCGCCCGGCCGGGCTCGATCCGCAGAGTGAGACCGGGGTGGCGCAGGGCGAGGTCCGCCATGCCCCGGCCGTAGGCGGCCCAGTCGAAGCGGCGGTCGGGATGGGCGTAGTCCACGCCCATCCCGCCGCCGACGTTCACCTCGGTGATCCCCAGACCGTGGCGTTCGGACAGCTTCCGCGCCCAGTCGGCGATCGCGGCGGCCACGGCCACCTGAGTGGGGGCGTCGAGGCCGCTGGCGAGGTGGGCGTGGATGCCGCGCAGCCGGAGGGGGCCGCCCGCGCCGCCCGGGGAGAGCAGGGGGAGGCAGCGCTCCACGGCCTCGGGGTCGAGTCCGAAGGGGCTGGGGCGGCCGCCCATGGCGAGCGCCGCACCGCCCAGCGCCGCGCCGAGCGGCCCCCCGCTGCCCAACTCGTCACCGTCCAGGGGGAGGTTGACGCGCAGGAGGACGTCCACGGTGTCGATCCCCGCGTCCTCCGCCGCCCCGGCCAGCAGTCGCAGCTCCTGCTCGCTCTCCACATGGAACCGCTCCACGCCCAGCGTCAGCGCCCGCCGCAGCTCCCCCTCGGTCTTGCCCGGCCCGCCGAAGGCCAGCGGCGCCCCGGGGACGGCCGCGCGGACATGCTCCACCTCACCGCCCGAGGCGACCTCGTAGCCGGTGACGTGGGGCGCGAGGGCCCGGAGGACGGCGGGCGCCGGGTTGGCCTTCGCGGCGTAGTACAGCTCCAGGCCCGGCGGCAGCGCGTCCCGTACGGCCCGCGCGTGCGCGCGGAGCGCGGCCAGGTCGTAGACGTAGGCGGGCAGGTCGTCGCCGGTGAGCTCCGTGGCGAGGGTACGGACGGCGGAGGTGATCAACGGCTGCTCCCGGGGTGCATGACGTGGGCCGCCTCGGACAGCAGGGCGGAGGCGAGCGGACTGGCGATACGGACATAGCCCGCGTGGCGGTCGGCCCGACGGCCCCAGCGGGTGAGGAGGTTGGCCTTCGCGGGCAGCGGCACGCCCGCCACCAGGGCGCGCAGCGCGGGCGGGTGGTCATGGGCCGCCGAGCGCTCGCACAGCACCCGGCGGACCGCCGACCACAGCGCGGGCTCCAGCCCAGGACTGCGGTCGGCGAGGGCGGCCACCATCTCGGCGATGTGGTTGACCAGCAGGCAGTACACCACCCGGTCCCAGCCGCGCTCCCGCTCGTACGTCAGCGGGCGGGCCACCGCCTCGGGCAGCGCGGCGAGCGCGGCGGTGTGGTGCTCGGGCACCAGCTTGGTGCCCTCCAGATCGCGGAAGAGCACCTGGCGCGGGGTGCCGTCGGCGGGGTCGACGCCGACGACGACGTTCTGGAGGTGGGGTTCGAGGACCACGCCGTGGTCGAAGTAGGCGGCCAGTACGGGCGGTACGAGCAGCTCCAGATACGCCTGCCACCAGGCGGAGAGCCGGTCGGGGCCGGCGCCTGGGAGGAGCCGGGAGATCTGGGCCCCGCTGGTCGGGTACTCATCGGCGACGGCCGCCGCGAGCAGCGCGGTCAGGCCGGGCCGCAGCCGGGCGGCCAGCCCTTCGCGGACGATCACGCCGAAGCCCTCGATCAGCTGCCGATCGGCTCCGCCGTCGCCGCCGTTTGCGCGGTCGCCGCCGTTTGCGCGGTCGCCGAGGTCCAGCGTCCGGTACGCGGGTTCGCGCAGCAGCTCACAGCCGGGGAAGCGGGCGGCGAGATCGGTGGCGGCCGGCTCCAGCAGCCGGGTCAGGGCGACCGCGCCGGACAGCTCGTAGTCGGCGTTCTTGCGCAGGCAGTTGGTGATCCGCACGTTCAGGCTGAACTTGAGGAAGTCCCGTCCGTCGTAGAGCGTGCGGACCGACGCGGTGGGCGCGAACTCCGCGCCGCCCGGCCCGAGGTCCAGCACCTCGCCCCGGGCGATGGCCGCCCGCAGCAGCCGGTGCTCGCGCAGCATCGCGTACTGCCAGGGGTGCGCGGGCAGCAGCCGGTAGCCCTCGGGGACGGCGCCCTGCCGGTCCAGCGCGGCGAGCGCCCCGGGCCGCGCGGACTCCTCGCGGACGTACTCCTGGCGTACGGCGAGGTGGTGCAGCGGGAAGCGCGCCCCGGCCTCGGGGGCGAACCGCGACCAGGAGTCGGCGCTGCCGGTGCGGGCCTTGGGGGTGGGGTGGAAGCGGTGGCCGAAGAGGAGGGACTGCTCGGAGGCGAGGTAGAGGTCCCGGGCGCTGTCGGCGCCGTCACGCACGGTGCTCCGGTCCTCCAGGGCTTCCATGGCCTCCAGTGCTTCTAGGGCGGCCGTCATCCCCGCGTGGCTGGAGGCGACTTGGCCCAGGAACTCGTCGTTGTGCACCCCCGTGCGCAGCTGGAGCTCCCGGTGGATCCGCTCGGCCAGCCCGCGCCAGGACACCTCGGCCCATGTGCCGTCGCGCTCCTCGCTGACCGGCCCGGTGAAGCGGTGCGCCCCGATGAGGGAGGTGCGCCGCAGCCCGACGCGCAGCAGCACCCCGCAGCGCGGCAGCCTCAGCCGCAGCCATCCATCGGCCACGACGGTCTGGTGCTCCGGTCCCGACACCTCACGGAGCAGACAGTTGAGGAGGGTGTGGGCGGTGGCGTGGTCGGCGGAGGCCACGGTCGCGGCGGGCGAGGAGGTCATGGGCATGGGGCGGCTCCAACGGGTGCGGAGGAGAGAGGTACGGAGGGAAGTGGGGGTTCGGAGGTTCAGGGGCTCGGTTCCAGGGCGGGGGCCGATCGGGCGCGGCGGTCATCTGCCGCTTCCCCGCAGCAGATAGTTCGGCCCGGTGACGTAGTGCTTGTTGATGTCCACCGCGCCCGAGCGCTCCTTGGTGAACAAGGTGCCGGCGGTGACCATCGCCTTGACCGGCAGCCGGTCCGCGTCCAGCACCCGTCCGCGCAGCAGCGCGGCGGCCGCGCCGGGCCGGGTGACGGCGACCCGGTCGACGGCGTCGGTGAGCCGGTCGCGCAGCCGCCGCAGCAGGGTGTCGAGCGGGGCCCGGCCGAGGCGGGCGAGCTCGAAGAGGGGGGCGGCGGCGCAGAGGTGGACGGTGATGGTGGTGAACACATCGGTCACCGGCCCGTCGCCGGACGTCAGGATCCTGCGGTCGTCGAAGCCGCACAGATCGGCGGCCGGTCCTCCGCCGATCATGGCGGCGAGGCGTATCGCGTGGACGCGGGGGCCGTCGTGGTCCTTGATGAGCAGTCGGAGCCGGGGCACCGCACCGCCGTTCCCGCTGCCGTCCTCGAAGACCAGCGAGGTGTTCTGCTGATGGGACTCCAGCGCGATGCCGTACGCGAAGAGGGTGGTATGGAAGTCGAACAGCAGCGTGAGGTAGTCGTCGAGCAGGGCGAGGACGTCCCCGCCGTAGTGGCGTTCGGCGAGCCCGTCGATGACGAGCGTGTCGTCCGGGGCGGGGGCGAGCAGCCCGGCCAGCGGCACGATGGTGGCGTTCTCCAGGCCGGGCGGGTAGCGGCGGACGAGTGTGGCGAGCAGTTCGTGTCCGGCGTGGAGGTGAGTCGTCTCGTCGGCGAGCAGCACGGTGGCGCCGAACCTCGGCTCGCGCTCGATCACGGCCTCCACGAGCCGCTGCGCCACCTCGCCGTCGATCAGGGTGCCGGGTTTGACGGACCGCCGGTTGCGCTGCCCCAGGGTGGAGGTGGTGAGCGGCAGTTTGAGGTGGACGAGGGGATCGTCGGCGAGGTCGTCGGCGACGGCCACGGTCCGCATGGAGAGGGTGGGCCGTACGTCCAGCAGAGGGCGCTCGGCGAGCCGGGCGACATCGTGGAGCCCGGCCGCGCGGAGGGCGTTCTCCAGCGGGGGTCCGAGGGTGAGCGGATGCACGGGGAGGGCGAGCCGCCCGTCGCTCGGCCCCGGCCCAAGGTCCCCGGGCGCAGGCCACCAGTCGGGCAGCCGCGCCGGATCCCCGTACACCGCCTCGCGCGGGAGAACGAGCCAGCGCAGCGGAAAGGTGGGGTGGAACTCGGGTGCGTGGGCGCGTAATTGCTCCTCGCTGAAGAGGGACCGCCCCCGGCTGGTCGGATAGACGGGATGGTCGCGGAAGGCGGCGAGCGTGTCATACGCGAGGGCCCCGGCCATCCCACCCCACCGCTCCCCGTACCGCGCGCCCAACTCGGCGACGACGCGAGGCCGCACGCGGGTGTGCAGCCGCATGGCGTCGAGCGCCTGCCGGCATTCGGCCGCGAAGACGTCGTAGAGCGCCCGGTCCTCGTCCGGCACGGCCCCCCGCAACCGCCCGAGGACGGCATCGAGCCCGGTGAGCACGGCGCGGCGCGGACGACCGGCTGAGCCACCCGGACCGGGTACGGACAGCGGCTCGGCGCCGCCGGCACCGCCCCCGGCCCGGACCCGGCGGTCCCCGCCGACGACGCCCGATGCCGCCCCTGCGACACACGGGCGGCCGGGCACGGCCGACGTCCCGTGAGCGCCCGAGCCCGGGTGGCCCTCAGCGGAGCCGGGGCCGGGCGGGCCGGGCTCGGCGCCGCCCGGCGGGGCCAGGGCCTGCTCGGCGGCGGCCGGTTCCCGCTCGCCGTGCGCGGGCACACAGAGCAGCCGGGGTGGGCGGCGGGCGCGGATGTCGCACTGGAAGCCTTCGGGTTCCACCGGCAGCAGCACGCTTTCGCCCCCCTCGAACCCGTCGAACCCCTCGAATCCGTCGAACCCCTCGAATCCGTCGGACCCGTCGAGCCCCTCGAGCCCCTCGAGCCCCCCGAGCCTCTTGAGCGCGATGCGCAGCCAGTCGCCGTCGGCGCGCCGCACCGGGACGGCGTGGCTGCGCAGCCCGTAGGCGTCCTCTCGGAGGAGCGTGTCGAGCACCCGTCCGAGAAGCTCCTCTTCCTCTGTCACACGATCTCCCATCGGTGGGCCGCGAGGAACCGCGCCACCGCCGCGTCGATCCGCGCCTGGTCGGTGCCGGTGGCCCGGAGTACGCCGAGGAAGTCGCGGTTGGTGCGGTGGAGCGGGTGCTCCTCGCCGATCCCGCGCAGCGGCCGGTAGTCCAGCCGTACGCCGTCGCGCTCGGTCACACCGGCCGGAGGGGCGGAGGCGAGCCGCCCGGCGCGGTCGGCCATGACGTACTCCATGCGAACCCTGCCGTCGGTGCGCGCGCCGAGGTCGTCCGGCAGCGGCTCGCCCATGTGCGTGCGGAGGATGTACTCGAAGAGGGGGATGCCGAGGAGTTCGGCGAGGACGAGGTCGCACTGGTCGCCTATGGCACGGTAGTTGACCTCGATGAGGCAGGCCCGGTCCCCCTGGACGACGTACTCGGTGTGGCACACGCCGAAGCCGACGCCCAGCGCGCGCAGTTGCGCCAGCACCTGGTCGGTGTGCGGCTGCGGCGGCGGGGCGGGCAGCAGGTGCAGCCGTTCCTCGATGAAGTGCGGGGGCGGCGAGAGCTCGGTGCGGAAGGCGCCGAGGACGTGGAGGGTGCGGCCGTCGCCGAGGGTTTCGAGGGTGCGCAGCTCGCCGTCGAGGAACTCCTCGACGACCAGGGCCGCGCCCGGCCGCCGCTCCCGTATCTCGGCGCAGCGCCGGACGAGTTCGTCCGCGTCGGCGACGAGGACGACGTCCTCGCTGGCCACGCCCTCGCGCGGTTTGAGCACGCAGGGGTAGGGCGCGTCGAGCCCGGCGAGGGTGGCGGGGTCCTGCCCGGTGGCGAGTTCGGCGGACCAGACGGGGTCGGCGACGTCCGGGCCCGCGGCGGCGAGGGCGCGGCGCAGCTCGGCCTTGTTCTTGGTGCGCAGGGCGGCGCGCCAGTCCTTGCCCGGGAGGCCGAAGTACTGGGCGGCGAGGGCGGCCTGGGCCTGGAGGTGGTCGCTGTTGGTGAAGACGGCGCGGGGGCGGGGGCCGTCGGCGGCGATGCGGCTGATGACCTCGGCGTAGTCCCGTACGTCACAGGGGACGATGTCGAGGGCGGGAAAGGGGTGCGGGGCGGCGCCGCCTTCTTCCCGTTCTCCCCGTTCTCCCCGTCCTTCCTGCCCTTCCCGTCGGCCGTAGGCGCGCTCATGGGCCTCGGGCTGGTCGGTGAGGAGGGTGACCGCCAGGCCGAGCCGGGCCGCCGCGGGGAGGAAGCCCTCGGTGACGGAGTCGGTGGGGTTGAGGGCGAGGAGGTGGAGCCGAGGGGGCCGGGGGGCGGGGGCGGCCGGGGCCGCCGAGGAGCCACGGAGGGCAGGGGAGGAGAACGGCCGTGACGCCGCATCGAGATCATTCTCGTTCACGGCCCGAGATTAGGTTAGGCATGCCTAAGACCGCTAATTCGGCGTTCCGGTCCGTCCGTTTGGCCCTGATTGGCCGTCACGATCGTCAACGCTCGGCGTCAACGGGGTAGCCCGATACGGCGATGCCGGACCCGGCGCGCGGCGAGCCGCTCGTCCGGGTCCTGGGCGCGGAGGGCGGCGAGTTCGGCACCGAGGAGTTGGCCGAGGCGGCCGAGGAAGACATCGGGCGCCCCGGGGCCTTCCGCGTCCTCGGAGGCGTCCTCCGTGTCCTCGGCGTCCTCGGCGTCCTCGGCGTGCTCCGCGTGCTCCGCGTGCTCCGAGGCGTCCTCCTCCACGATGCGATCGACGATGCCCTGGGCGAGCAGGTCGGCGGAGCGTACGCCCTGGCGGGCGGCGACCTCGTAGGCCCGCTCCGTGGTGCGGTGGAGGATCGCGGACGCGCCCTCGGGCGGCAGCGGCGACAGCCAGGCGTGGCGCGCCGCCACGACCCGGTCGGCGGGCAGCAGCGCGAGCGCGGCGCCACCGGCGCCCTGGCCGAGCAGCAGACAGAGGGTGGGCGCGGGAAGGGTCACCATGTCGGCGAGGCACCGCGCTATCTCCGCCGCGAGCCCGCCCTCCTCGGCCTCGCGGCTGAGCGCTGCGCCCGCGGTGTCGATGACGGTCAGCAGCGGCAGCCAGAGCTCGGCGGCGATCCGCATCCCGCGCCGAGCGGTCCGCAACCCGGCCGGCCCCAGCGCCTGCCCCTCCCCCGGCCCCTCGGCGGTGTCGCCCTTACGGGCGCTGCGCCGGTTGTGCCCGAGAACGACGCAGGGCGTCCCCCCGACCCGGGCGAGCGCGAGTAACAACCCGGGATCGTGCTCCCCGGCCCCCGTCCCACTGAGCGGACTCACATCGTCGGCGGCCACCCGCAACAAATCCCGCACCCCGGGCCGCTCCACCCGCCGCGATGCCCGTATCGAGGCTTCCGCGGACGGCACGGCGGCCCCGCCCTCGGGCGCCCCGCTGGCCCCGGTGTGCCCAGTCTGATCGTGGGCAGCCGCCCCGCCACGCCCATCGCCGGATCCGGCGGACGGGCCGCCCCCGGCTCCCGGATCCCGGCCGCCGGGCGTGTCACCCGACGCGCCGGGACCGGGCGCGGGCTCGGTGGAGGTCCCGCCTCCGCCCCCCGCCCGGCCGGGGGTGGTCGCCCCCGCTGCCGGGGCCGGGCCGGACACCGCATCGCCCGCGCAGAGAACCCTGAGCACTCGGGCCGCCACGCCCGACAGGCGGCTCAGGGGGAGGACCGCGTCGATCAGGCCGTGGTTCATCAGGTTCTCGGCGTTCTGGACGCCGGGCGGGAATTCCTCGCCGTATAGCGCCTCGTGCACCCGTGGGCCCATGAAGCCGATGAGGGCGCCCGGCTCGGCGGCGGTGACGTGGCCCAGGGAGCCCCAGGAGGCGAGGACGCCGCCGGTGGTGGGGTGGCGGAGGTGGACGAGGTACGGCAGGCCCGCGGCCTTGTGGTCCGTGATCGCCGCGGCCACCTTCACCATCTGGAGGAACGCGACCGTACCCTCCTGCATCCGGGTGCCGCCCGACGCCGGTGCCGCCAGCAGCGGCAGCCGCTCCGCCGTGGCCCGCTCCACGGCCCGTACCAGCCGCTCCCCCGCGGCCACCCCTATCGAACCGGCCAGGAAGCGGAACTCGCAGGCGATCAGCGCCACCCTGCGTCCCTCGATACGGCCCTCGCCGGTGATGACCGACTCGTCCAGCCCGGTGCGCTCCCGTGCCCGCTCCAGGTCGGCACGGTACTCGGGGTCGTCCGTCGTGATCTCCACCGGTTCGTCCCAGCCGTGCCAGCTGCCGGGGTCGACGATGGCCTCGATCAGCTCACGGGCGGACGGGCGGGGGGCGCGGGAGGCACCCGTGGCGCCGGGCGAGTTCGTACCGGTCATATGTGTCACCCTTCCACGCCATCGACCTCCCGCAACCATCGGCGATCACCTCGGGTGGATCACCTCGGACACCCTCGCGGCCCGCCCAGTCTCAGCTGCGCCTGAGCTGCTCCTTAACGGCGCCATAAGACCGGCGAGGAGGCCCGTGGGCGGGGCTAGCGTGCTGCGCGTCACCCCCCACCCAGCGAATACCGCGCGTCACCCCCCACCGAAGGAGTCCCCCACGATGACCGCTCGTGCGACCGCCTCCCGCAGAACCGCCCGCATCGCCGTGCTCGGCATGGTGCCGCTCGCCCTCACCGCGCTGAGCGCGGACCCGGCCTCCGCACACGGTTCGATGACGGACCCGGTCAGCCGGGTGTCGGCGTGTTTCGCGGAGGGGCCGGAGAGCCCGGACTCGGCGGCCTGCAAGGCGGCCGTCGCGGCAGGCGGCACCCAGGCGCTCTACGACTGGAACGAGGTCAACATCCCGGACGCCGCCGGGCGCCACAAGCAGATCATCCCGGACGGAAAGCTGTGCAGCGCGGGCCGCGACAAGTACAAGGGCCTGGACGTGCCGCGCGCCGACTGGCCCGCCACCGCCATGACGGCCGGTGAGCACACCTTCGCCTACCGGGCCACCGCGCCCCACCGGGGCAGCTTCGAGCTGTACATCACCAAGGACGGCTATGACCCCACGAAGCCGCTGACCTGGGCGGACCTGGAGGCGGAGCCGTTCGCCAAGGTCACCGACCCCACGCTGAAGGACGGGAGTTACGTCTTCTCGGGGAAGGTGCCCAGCAAGTCGGGCCGCCATCTGATCTACAGCGTCTGGCAGCGCTCGGACAGCCCGGAGGCGTTCTACACCTGCTCGGACGTGACCTTCGACGGAGGGGCCGCCGCGGGCAAGGGAGCCGGGACGAAGGCGGGTTCCGCGCCCACCGCCACCGCGCCCGATGACGCCCAGATAGCGGCGGGCGCCGAGAAGTCCACGGTCGATCACCACGGCCACGGCGGTGACGGCGGCGCCGAGGCCAACCACCAGCCGAAGGCGGCGGAGGCGGCGGAGGCGGCGGACGGGAAGGGCACGGAGGGGAACCACCCCGAGGCCAAGAGCGCCGAGGTCCTGGCGGCGAGCACCGGCCCGGAGGGCGCGCAGAGCGCGCAGGACGGGAGCGCCGCCGACGGGCAGCACCTCGCCGAAACCGGGGGCGACGGATCCACCGGCCCCATGGCCATCGGCGGCGCCGCGGTCCTCGCCACCGGCGCGGCCGTCCTGTTCGCCGTCGCCAACCGCCGCAAGACCGTACGCCGGAGCCGCGGCTAAGCCCCCCTGCGGCTCCGCCGCGTGCCAGGGCTTCGCCCCTGGACCACGGGGGTCTGGGGCGGAGCCCCCGGTTCAGGCCCTGGACCTCGGCGTCTGGGGCGAAGCCCCAGCTCAAGCCCTGGACCCCGGCGTCTGGGGCGAAGCCCCAGCTCAAGCCCTGGACCCCGGCGTCTGGGGCGAAGCCTCAGTTCAGCCCCTGGGCCCCGGGGGTCTGGGGCGGAGCCCCGGGGGTCTGGGGCGGAGCCCCGGCTCAGGCCCTGGACCCCGGCGCCTGGGGCAGAGCCTCAGTTCAGCCCCTGGATCCGGGGGCCTGCGGCGAAACCCCGGATCAGCCCCTGGACCCCGGGGCCTGGGGCGAAACCCCGGCTCAGGCCCTGGGGCCCGGGGGCTGGGGCGGAGCCCCAGTTGTGGGAAGGGGTGGGTAGGGGAACAGCCCGCCGCAGGCGCCACCACCTCCCCGCTGCTGGTGCGCACGACCCGGCGGGTCAGCCTTACCGATGCCGGGCTAGAACTGGACTGGCCCAGCAGCTCGTCGACCGCCACCTCGCGGAGCGCTCCTGAAACGTTCCTGATCACGCCTCCTCGGCCAGCGCCGCGTCCAGGGCCGCCGTCAGCCGCCGGACCCGCGCCTGGAGCTCCACCGCCTCCTTCAGGTCGAGGCCGCTCGCCTCCATCGCCGCCAGGGGTACGCCCTGGGCGCGCTCCTTCAGCGCCGCCCCCTCCGCCGTCAGCCGGACCGTCACCGAGCGCTCGTCGTGCGCGCTGCGCTCGCGCTGGACGAGTCCGGCCGACTGCATCCGCTTGAGCAGCGGCGAGAGGGTGCCGGAGTCCAGCCGCAGGTACTCCCCCAGCCGCTTGACCGGCATCTCCCCGTACTCCCAGAGCACCAGCATGGCCAGGTACTGCGGATAGGTCAGCCCCGTGTCGCGCAGCACCCGGCGGTAGAGGCCGTCGAAGGCGCGGGAGGCGGCGTGCAGGGTGAAGCAGAGCTGCCGGTCGAGCCGGAGCAGTTCGTCGGAGGGCCGCGGCTCGGGGGTGGTGGTGCGGTTGGCGGTGCTGTCGGTGGTGCGGTCGGGCTGGTGTGACATGCCACCAGCGTACCCTTTAGTTGTGCACAACTAAATTGTGTGCTCTACTTCTGCCCATGAGGCGGGGCACCCCGAGCCCCCACCTCCCTCCGACTGCCGGAACACGAACCGGAACACGAACCGGAACACGAAAGGGATGGTCTTCATGGACGCGCTCTACACCGCGGTGGCCACGGCCAACGGACGCGACGGCCGGGCCGTGAGCTCCGACGGACAGCTCGACCTGCCGCTGGCCATGCCGCCCGCCCTCGGCGGCAACGGCAAGGGCACCAACCCCGAGCAGCTGTTCGCCGCGGGCTACGCCGCCTGCTTCGCCTCCGCGCTCGGCCTCGTCGGCCGCCAGGCCAAGGTCGACACCAAGGACATCTCCGTCACCGCCGAGGTCGGCATCGGCAAGGACGCGGCGGACGACGGCTTCGGACTCAAGGTGACGCTGCGCGTCGAGCTGCCGGGCGAGCTGGAGAACGAGACCGGCCGCAAGCTGGTCGAGCAGGCGCACCAGGTGTGCCCGTACTCCAAGGCGACGCGGGGCAACATCGAGGTCGAGCTCATCGCCGAGTAATCGGACGTCGGCCAGCCCGACGGGCGACGCGCCCTGCTCGTAAGGACCGAGGCAGGGCGCGCCATGACGTGCGCTTCACCCACTCGCCGTCGAGCTCAGTCGTCCGACGCGCACGTCGTCGGCGTGGCGTGTTCCGGATCGAGGGCGTTGACGGCCTCGTGGAAGGCCAGACCGTCGGTCAGCCCGATGGTCACGTGCTCGGAGATGTCGGTCGCGCACAGGTCCTGGATCACCACGTTCTTGACGTTCGGACCGGAGAGGAACTGCGTCCGGTAGGGCGTGGCGACCTCGTCGTACTTGGTCGAGATGACGGTGTAGCGCACTCCGGGGACGGTGTCGCCGCCCTCGTTGAGGCGCCGCAGGAAGTCCGAGCCGACCACCTGGTCCATCAGCCCCGGGGCACCCTTGGCGATGATGTCGCCGACCCCGGGGAAGTAGTCCAGCAGCTTCGTCAGCCCGGACAGGGTGGTTCCGTGGTTGGTGGGGGCGATGCCGACCAGGGCGTTCACCTTCGGCGCGCCACCGAGGAACTTGAGGTAGTAGCGGGGCATCATCCCGCCCTGCGAATGCCCGACCAGGTCGACCTTGGCGGCGCCGGTGGCGGCGAGCACCCGGTCCACATAGGAGGACAGCTGCTCGGCCGACTGGTCGATCGGCCCCAGACCGTGGAACAGCGGGACGAGGGGCAGTTGGCCGTAGTCGAGGGAGAAGACGCAGTATCCGCGCTGGACCAGGTAGGGGGCGAAGCCCAGCCAGTTGTCGACGGAGTTGCCGAAGGTGCCGTGCACCAGGACGACGGGGCGCGGGTGTTGGGCCGACGGCTTGCAGGAGTAGTTGTTCCAGCCGCTGCTCACCGCCTCCGACGCGGTGTCCGTGGCGAGCGCGGCGGTGGGGGTCGCCGCGGTCGCCGCGACCGCGAGGGCCAGGGCGGGTAGTAAGGTGCGGGTCTTGGTCTTCCGGAATCGCCGGATACGCCTCCAGGGCAGCATCACATGAACTCCTCGCTGGTGGGGGAGAGAGTTGCGCTGACGGTGCGCTTGCGCTGCGCCCTGCGATCCGGATCACAAGAGTGGTGCGCTCACTCGAAATTACGCGCGAGTAGCAAAGCCATCCAGCCATCCGTCAGTGAAGGAACGTTTACGCGATTTTCACGTGACGTCCGGGAATGCGCCGGGATACGCGAAGTGGGGAAAACCAGTGGGACTGGTGGGACCTGCGGCTTACGCGAGGTCGAGGAACTTACGCGAGGTCGAGGAACTTCGCGAAGCCGAGGAACTTACGCGACGTCGAGGAACCCGGCGGGCCGGACCGCGGAGACACCGAAGCGGGCACGGGCCCGGTCGGCGGCGGCCTCCAGTCGGCGTGACTTCTCGTCCGCGGGGTCGAATGTCAGCTGGTGGGAGGCGAGTCCGGCGTCCGTCAGCCCCTCGACGCGCAGCGCCACGGACCGCACCCGGGCCCGTTGCAGCCCGAGCGCGTCATGCAGCGCGTACGCGGCGGCGGTCAGCGCCGGGGTGTGGGCGGTCGGCTCGGTCAGGGTGCGGGTGCGGGTGGTCGTGGAGCGGTCGGCGTAGCGGACGGTGAGGCTGATCGCGGCCGCCACCTGCCCGCTCGTCCGCAGCCGGACGCCGAGCCCGTCGGCGAGGGTGAGCAGCGCGCGGCGACGGCGGACGGGGTCCAACTCGTCGTGGCGGAAGCGGTGTTCGGCGCCCATCGCACGGGCGGGGGCGTTCGGGGTGACCGGCGCCGGGTCGATGCCGCGCGCCCAGGCGTGGACGCGGCGCGCGGTCGCCGCGCCGAGGATCCGCTGGAGGGTGGACAGCGGCGCGGCGGCGATCCGCGCGGCGCTGTCCAGCCCGTACGTGCTCAGCGTGCGCGCGGTCGCGGGCCCCACCCCGGGCAGGGCGATGGCCGGCTTACGGGCCAGGAACGCGGCGACGGCGTCCGGATCGCCGGGAACGGTACGGACGGCCCCGGCCGTACGCCCGGACCGACCGTCCCCGGGGTCGCCGGACTCCTGAGCGCCCCGAGCCTGTGCCTCCTGGACCTCCTGGGCCTCGTGGGCGGCCATGCGCGCGAGCAGCGGGTTGGCGGCGACGCCGACGGTGCAGTCCACGCCGTACCGGGCCAGCGCCCGGACCCGTACGATCTCGGCCAGCCCCGCCGCGTCCCGCCCGAAGTACCGCAGCGCGCCCCGCACATCCGCGAGCGCGGCATCGGGCGGCAGCGCCTCGACGACCGGCGTCAGCTCGCCGAGCAGGGTGAGCAGCCCCTGGTAGACGTCCTCCCCGGGCGCGGGGTGGAACCGCACGTACAGCACATGCGGCACCTCGCCCGCCCGCTCCGGGCCCACGGCCCGGCCGCCGCCCGGCAGGGCCATGTCCATCGGACGGGTCGGGAAGGGGGGCCGGCCGGCGGTCATCCCGCGCTCCCCGGGCTGGAGTGCCACAGTTTGCGGCCGGTGGCGGCCTGGTCGCCCGCGGGCCGGAGGTCGGCCCAGGGGTGCATGGCATAGCCGGTGGGCATCTCGATGCGGCGGCCGGAGTCCGCTTCGGCCGCCTCCGGGCCCGCTCCCGCCAGTTCGGCGGCGACCGCCCCGAGGCCGCCCTCCTTCCTGAGCCGGGCCAGCTCGGCGAGGTTCCACACCGCCGAGCCGACGATGCTGAGGCTGCGCGGGCCGCGCCGCTGGACCACCCCGCGGACGAGCAGCAGCCAGGAGTGGAAGACGGTGTGCGCGCACGCCGCGTGGCTGTCGTCGAAGAAGGCGCAGTCGACCAGCCCCGTACCGTCGTCGAGCGTGGTGAAGATGACCCGGCGCCCGGAGCGGATCGGCGGGGTCTGGGTGGCGGCCTTGGCGCCGGCGACGAGCACGACCTCCCCGTGCGGCGCGTCACGCAGCCGCTTCGCGGGGATCGCGCCCAGCTCCGCCAGGAAGTCCCGGTGGTCGCCCATCAGATGGCGGGAGACGTCCATGCCGAGGATGCCGAGCTCGGCGCCGAGGCGTTCGTCCGCGTCGAGGTCGGGGAGCCCGGCGGGGGCGGCGGGGCCGGTCTCGGCCAGCGGAAGCTGGCCCTCCGCGCTGCGCCGGGCGGCGGCGCCCCGCTGCTGCCGGTGGAGTTCGGCGATCTGGAGCAGCAGATCGCGGCGGCTCGTGCCGAACGCGTCCAACGCGCCGACCTGGGCCAGCCGTTCGGCGACCGGCCGCCCGGGGTGGGCGCGCAGCCACAGGTCCTGGAGCGAGGAGTACGGCTGCCCGGCCGCGATCCGCTCGGTCTCGGCCTCGCTGATGCCATGGACGTCGCTCAGCGCCAGCCGGATACCTGCGTCCGCTTTATAACGGCTGTCGCGTTCGTTACGACTATCGCGCTCGTTACGACTGTCGCGCTCGTTACGACTGTCGCGCTCGTTACGACTGTCGCGCTCGTTACGACTGTCGCGTTCATTGCGGCTGTCATGAGAATCACCAGACGTCAGTTCGATTCGATAGGCGGCGCCCGACCGGTTCACATCCAGCGGCAGGATCGGCACCCCGCGCCGCCGCGCGTCCGCCAGCAGCAGCCGCTTCGGGTACATCCCGGGGTCATGGGTGAGCAGCCCGGCGTAGAAGGCGGCCGGGTAGTGCGCCTTGAGCCAGGCGGACTGATACGTCGGGACCGCGAAGGCGACGGCATGCGCCTTGCAGAAGCCGTACGAGCCGAACGCCTCGACGATCTCCCAGGTGCGCGTCAGCACCTCCGGCGCGTAACCCCGCTTCTCCGCCTCCGCGTGGAACCAGGCTCGCACCCGCCCCTGCCGCTCGGGGTCGGACAGGGCGCGCCGCGCCTCGTCGGCGAGGTCCCGTTCACATCCGGTCATGATCGACACGATCTTGATGATCTGCTCATGGAAGACCACGACCCCGTATGTCTCGCGCAGCGCGTCCTCCAGATCCGGATGCGGATAGCGCGGGGGCTTGCGGCCGTGCCGGGCGTCGATGAAGGGCCGGACCATGTCGGCGGCGACCGGGCCGGGCCGGAAAAGCGATATGTCGACCACGAGATCGTGGAAGGAGGTGGGCTGGAGCCGGCCGAGCAGATCGCGCTGGCCGGGTGATTCGATCTGGAAACAGCCGAGGGTCTCGGTGGAGCGGATCAGGTCGTAGGTGGCCGAATCGCCGGGCCGTACCTGTTCGGGGTCGTCGATGTCCACGACACGCCCGGTGGCCCGCCGGATCTCCGCGACCGCGTGCGCCATCGCGGACTGCATCCGCACCCCGAGGACATCCAGCTTGAGCAGTCCGAGCTCCTCCACGTCGTCCTTGTCGAACTGCGACATGGGGAAGCCCTCGCCACTGGTCGGCACGATGGGCGTACGGGCCAGCAGCCCGGCGTCCGAGAGCAGCACCCCGCAGGGGTGCATGGCGATGCCACGGGGCAGCCCGTCGAGCGCCTCGACCAGTTCCCAGAACCTGCCGAAACGTTCCTGCTCGGCGGTCGCCTCTCGTAGCTCCCGCAGCTCGGGCAGTTCCGCGAGCGCCGCACGGGCATCGCGGGCGCGGATGTGCGGGAAGGACTTGGCGAGCCGGTCCACCTCGGCCGGGTCCATGCCGAGCGCCGCGCCCACGTCCCGTACGGCGTGGCGCACCCGGTAGGTCTCGGGCATCGAGACGGTCGCGACCCGCTCCGCCCCGAACCGCTCGAAGATCGCACGATAGACGTCGAGCCGGCGCGCCGACTCCACGTCGATGTCGATATCGGGCAGCGCGGCGCGCCGCACCGACAGGAAGCGCTCCATCAGCAGACCGTTGGCCACGGGGTCGGCATGGGCGATGCCCAGCAGATGGTTGACGAACGATCCGGCGCCGGAGCCCCGGGCGGCCACCCGGATGCCCAGCTCCCGGGTGTCGTCGACGACCTGCGCGACGGTGAGGAAGTACGAGGCGAAGCCGAGCCGTTCGATGGTGCGCAGCTCGTCCTCCAGCCGCTCCCAGCGCGCCCGGTCGCGGTCGTACCCCCGCAGCACCATGGCGGCGGCGCAGCGCGACCGCAGCACCCGCTCGGCGCTCCGCCGCCCGGCCCCGACCAGCCGGGGCTCGGGGAAGTGGACGCTGCCCAGACCGATGTGGTCCTCGGGGTCGACCAGACACCCGGCGGCGGTGCGCCGGGTCTCCTCCAGCAGCCGGTGCGCGGCGTCCCGCCGCATCCCGGCCGCCTCCACGATCCGCTCGGCCGCCTTCGCCATGTCCCGGGGGCCCTTGAGCCAGCGCTCACCGCTGTCGAGCGCCCCGGGGGTGCGCGGGTCGATGGGGACGAGCCGGCGGGCCGCGTCCAGGACGTCGGCGACCGGCCCCTCCCCCGGGTCGGCGTAGCGGACGGCGTTGCTCAGCACGGCCGGGACGCCCTGCTCGGCGGCGAAGCCGACGGTACGGGCGGCGAGCCGCAGCGAGCCCGGACCGGTGCCGGTACGGCCGTGCCATACGGCCTCCAGCCGCAGCGCGTCGCCGAAGAGTTCGCGCCAGGGGGCGATCAGCCGGGCGGCCCGGTCGGGGCGTCCGGCGGCCAGGGCCCGGCCGACGTCGGAGTCCGGGCCGAGCAGCGCGGTCAGCGGGGCGAGCGCGCCGGGGTCGCTCACCAGATCGCGCCAGTGCAGCAGGGGCGGGCCTTCGCCGTTCGTCCGGGCGGTTCCGGGGTGGGCGAGCCCGGCGTGGGCGGCGGAGACCAGTCCGCACAGCGCGGCCCAGCCGGGCGCGCCGTCCCGGGCGAGGAAGACCACCCGGGGCGCGGACTCGTCGATGAACGCCCCGCCGCGCACCGGCGTACGGCGCCGGGCGGTGCGCCCCGGCTCCGGGGCCTCCTCCCGTACGGCGAGGTCCACCCCGAACAGCGGCCGCACCCCCGCGCGCTCACACGCCCGGGCGAACCGCACCGCTCCGGCGAGGCTGTCGCGGTCGGTCAGCGCGATCGCGTCCATGCCGCGCTCGGCGGCACGCTGCGCCAGCCGCTCCGGGTGCGCGGCCCCGTACCGCATGGAGAACCCGGACGCGGTGTGCAGATGCGTGAAGCCTGGCATCCGCACCTCCCGCTGCTCACACCCCCTGACCGACCCTGCATCTCCCACGCCCCACCATAACCCCATTCTCGAACACGCGTGCGAGTCGGCTTCGATGGCACTTCCCTCTCCACCATAAGCACCTAAAACGCCCTTTAATCCTGCGTGTCGCCTTGTGAACGCGGCACGCGGACGCCGGTGGATCGAAGCGGAAGCCGGTGGGTCGAACCAGTAGGCGGGCCACCGGCCCATGCGTATGCTGATCACCATGACGGAGGGATCCCTGCTCGATCTGCTACGGGAGCAGCGCACCGGCGCGCTCGTCACCCTCAAGCGGGACGGACGGCCGCAGCTGTCCAATGTCGCCTTCACCTATGACCCCGCGACGCGCCTCATCCGGATCTCCGTCACCGACGACCGCGCCAAGACCCGCAATCTGCGCCGCGATCCGCGCGCGAGCTTCTACGTCACCAGCGGGGACCACTACTCCTATCTGGTGGCCGAGGGCGATGCCGAGCTGACACCGGTCGCCGCCGATCCCCATGACGCCACCGCCGATGAGCTGGTGGAGGTCTACCGCGCGATCCAGGGCGAGCATCCGGACTGGGAGGAGTTCCGCGCGGCGATGGTGGCCGAGCGGCGGCTGGTGGTGCGGTTGCGCGCGGAGCGCGGCTACGGCTGGGGAAGCCGGACCGGACCCCTGAGCGGAGAGCTGGGCCAGGACGGCTAGGGGCCCGACGGGCCTTGACGCCTGCGGCGGGCTGTTCCCCTCCCCGCCCCTTCCCGATACCAGGGGCTTCGCCCCTGGACCCCGGCGCCGGGGCATCGACCCCGGGGGCAGGGATCTGGGGCGACGCCTCAGTTTCGGGAAGGGGCGGGGAGGGGCAAGCCTCGATATGCGGCTCCGTCGCGTGGTCCGCCGGACAGCCCTGGGACGGCCCCGAGGGAGCCGCGGATTCCGGGCTCCGACCCCACTCCGCCGGTCGGCTTGCCCTGGCAGGTTCTCGCCCTGGCGTGGCACGCGACAGCCCTCACCCCAGAGGCATCACGAACATCACTCGATCTTGCTCACCTGAGCATCCTTGAATCGATTTGAGCACCTCGGCACCTCACTGAGCACGCCATCCGCAGGAGCGCGAGACGGCGGACGGGGTCCCTCGAGGGGCGCAATGCGCGCGGCTCCGCGCACCCGGTCGCCACGCGGCGTTCCGCGCCCGGACATCCACCGCACGCGACAATAAGCCACCGAACGACTACTTGTAGCGACCGGAAGTGCTCGATCGACGTGCGTTCCTGACGCGCACCGCGTAGAACTCCGTCCGGTATCTGCAACGACGAGCAAGGGAGTGTTCGAAATGCGGAAGACTACTGGGGCGATCGGGCTGGGAGCCGCACTGGCCGTGAGCGCCGTGCTGGGGATCGGCACGAGCGGTGCGGCACACGCCGCACCCGCCAAGCCGCAGAGCCTGTATCCGCCGTCCGCGCTGGTCCTGACCGTCGGCTGGGGAGCCGACGCGGCCACCACCGAGGTCCAGCGGGCGGTGACTCTGAGCTGTCGCCCCACCCCCACCGGTACCCACCCGGCCCCCACTCAGGCATGCGCCGAACTCCGCTCCGTGGGCGGCATGTTCGGTCAGCTGCGGACCGGGGCGGAGGCCGGCCGGGTGTGCACCAAGGAATGGCACCCCATCACGGTCACCGCCGAGGGGATCTGGGACGGCCGCCGGGTGTCGTACGAGCACACCTTCGCGAACAACTGCTTCAAGAGCGCGGCCCCGACGCTGGTCTTCGAGTTCTGATGAACTGACCGGAAAAGGGGAAGGCCCCCGGACACCGTCCACGGGTGTCCGGGGGCCTGCTCTCGTTCACACGGCCCATATGGAAGCGGTCCGCGGGAGCGAAACGCTCACCGGGTGAGCCGAGCCGGCCAGATCAGCCAGCTCAGCCGATCTCGGCGCCGAACGCCTGGAGCGCCTCCGGCACCGGCTGGAAGAAGGTCTCGCCGCCCGAGGAGCAGTCACCGCTGCCGCCGGAGGTCAGACCCAGCGCCGTGTCGCCAGCGAAGAGCGCGCCGCCGCTGTCGCCGGGCTCGGCGCAGACGTTGGTCTGGATCAGCCCTTCGACCGACCCTTCCTGGTAGTTGACGGTCGCATTGAGGCCGGTGACCTCGCCGTCGTGCACCTGGGTGGTGGAGCCGCTGCGCTGCACCTTCTGGCCGACGGTGGCGTCACCGGCCTTGGTGATCTCCTGGGAGCTGCCGTTGTAGAGGTCGACCGCGCTCGGGTGGTCGGTGTCCTTGGTGTACTTGACCAGGCCGTAGTCGTTGCCGGGGAACTCGCTGCCCTCGTTGGTCCCGATCTCCTCGCCGCTCTGCGAGTCCGACCAGCTGCTGATGGCCTCGGTGCAGTGACCGGCGGTCAGGAAGTACGGCTGGCCGCCCTTGACGACGTTGAACCCGAGCGAGCAGCGTCCACCGTCGCCCCAGATGGCGTCGCCACCGGCGATGAAGGTGGAGAACTTCCCGGCCGAGCGCTTCACCTCGACCTTGTCGCCGAGCGCGTCGGCGACCTTGTTGAGGGTGGCCATCCGGGTGCCCTTGACGGAGCTGTCCGCGGTGACGACGACCTTGTTGCTTCTGGGGTCCACCGACCACGAGGTACCGGGGATGGTGGCCTTCTGCTTCAGCGTCTCGCGCACCTTGCCCAGCTCGGCCAGGGTGTTGGTGACCACCTTGGCCTCGGCCCCGGCCTCCCGGACCTTGTCCACGACGCCCTTGTTGACCACGTTGACGACGAGCTTCTTGGCCTTGGCGTCGTAGTACGAACCCGCCGTGTCGCTCTTGAGCGAGGAGGTGAGGGTGTTGGCGAGCTTTCCGGCGGCGCCGACCGAGAGGGTGTCGGGCTGGGGCTCACCGGGGGCGGCGTTGGCGCTCTGAAGCGTGATGCCCGTGGCGACCAGAGCCGCTATGCCGGCTCCGGCGATGACGACACGACGCTTGGGTATGCGGCGGTGCTTCAACTCTCTGCCTTCCAGTGGGGGGTTGGGCCCGTCGGCAGTGGGGTGCCAGGGCCCGGAGGGCGTAACGGCATAGCGCTTCTCCCCACCCGGGGGCGCGTCCATGCCAATTTGCGCCGCCGAGTATTCCCATCACCACCGGGCGCGCACAAGGGCGCGTTCACGTCATGGGCGTGAAATTTACACTGCGGACTCATGTCCGGACATGGCGGTGCCCGCACACCTTCGAGGTGTACGGGCACCGAATCAGGTATCCGGACGAGCCGTCAAATCGGGCGGATCACCGCATGGAATCCCCTCGCGCGGCTCCTTGCCGGACATCACCTCCCACGGCTCACCGCTCGACCGTATGCGGCTCCGGCTCGCGCTCGGTGAGCGTCGGCATCGCCTGCCGAGCGGGCTGGGCGGGCTGGGCCGGCTGCGCGGGCGCGGCCTCCCGCTCCGGCGCGGCGGCCGGACCGGCGGCCGGGGCGCCGCCCTCCGCGCCACCCTCCGTCCGGGCCGCCGCCGGGATCTCCTGCTGCCCCTTCTCCAGGAAGCGCAGCAGCTCGACCGGGATGGGCAGCACCAGTGTGGAGTTCTTCTCGGCGGCGACCGCCATCACCGTCTGGAGCAGCCGCAGCTGGAGCGCCGAGGGGGTGTCGGCCATCTGGGAGGCGGCCTCCGCCAGCTTCTTCGACGCTTGCAGCTCCGCGTCCGCGTTGATCACCCGGGCGCGGCGCTCCCGGTCGGCCTCCGCCTGGCGGGCCATCGACCGCTTCATGGTCTCCGGCAGCGACACATCCTTGATCTCCACCCGGTCTATATGGACGCCCCATCCGACGGCCGGGCTGTCGATCATGAGCTCCAGGCCCTGGTTGAGCTTCTCCCGGTTGGAGAGCAGATCGTCCAGATCGCTCTTCCCGATGATCGACCGCAGTGAGGTCTGGGCCATCTGGGAGACGGCGAAGCGGTAGTCCTCCACCGCGACCAGCGCCTCGGCCGCGTCCACGACCTTGAAATAGACGACGGCGTCGACCCGCACGGTCACATTGTCGCGGGTGATGCCCTCCTGGGCGGGGACGGGCATCGTCACGATCTGCATATTGACCTTCTGGAGCCGGTCGACGAACGGAGCAATCATGGTGAACCCCGGCCCCCGGATATCCGAGCGGAGCCTCCCGAGCCGGAAGACCACCCCCCGCTCGTACTGCTTGACCACCCGCGCCGCGGCCAGCACGCCCAGGGCGCCGAGGCAAGCCAGTACCACTATCAATGTCACGAGCGCATCGACCATCACGGCCACCTGCCGTCCGTATCGCGAACAATGCCCCTCGTGGGGTACTGATGTCCACGATAGTCCGCCCGTCGAACAGTGGGGAGGGCTGTGGATAACCCCCGCCGGGCCGCCCGGAACGGCCCTCCCCACCGACGCGGAGAACCCCCGTCCGGCAGCACGGACGGGGGCTCTCGCTCAGCCTGGTGCGGAGTTGATCAGCTTCAGGAACGGCGTCGATCAGTAGACGCTCACGCCGTACGCGTTCAGCGCCTCGACGACCGGCTGGAAGAACGTGGTGCCGCCGGAGGTGCAGTTGCCGCTGCCGCCGGAGGTGAGGCCGAGGGCGGTGGAGCCGGCGTAGAGCGGGCCGCCGCTGTCGCCGGGCTCGGCGCAGACCGTGGTCTGGATCATGCCGTAGACGATGTCGCCGTTGCCGTAGTTGACCGTGGCGTTCAGCGCGGTAACCCGGCCGCTGTGGATGCCGGTGGTGGAGCCGCGCCGGGTGACCGTCTGGCCCACGGTCGGGTTGGCGGCCGAGGTGATGTCCTGGCTGCCGACGGTGCCCTGGGGGGTGACCGAGCCGCTGTACCGGACCAGACCGTAGTCGTTGGTCGGGAAGCTGGAGCCGGCCGTCGGGCCGATGGTGGTGCTGTGGCCGGAGTTCGACCACCAGGTGCCGGCGCCGTCGGTGCAGTGACCGGCGGTGACGAAGTAGTTGGCCCCACTGCTGTTGCGCACGTTGAAGCCGAGGGAGCAGCGCCAGCTACTCGCGTAGATCGCGTCGCCGCCCGCGATCAGCTTCTGAATCTTGCCGGAGGTCCGCTTGACCTCGATGGCGTCGGCGTTCGAGCCGGCGGTGTTCTTGATCTTGGCTATCTCACTCTTGGACACCGTGCTGTCGGCGGTGACCACGAGCTTGTTGGTCCCCTTCTCGACATACCAGGCGGTGCCCGCGACATCGGCCTCGAGGACGGCGCTGCTCGCCGACTTGGCCTCGGCCGCGCTGAAGGTGCGGGCGCCGTCGCTACCGGCGTAGGCGGCGGGGGCGGCCAGTGCCGTTCCGGCCACCAGGGCGGAGGTCGCGGCGATCAGGGCGATACGTCTCGCCTGCTTGCTGTGGGGGGCGTTGCGCTTGATCCTCAACTCTTCCTCCGGGGGAATCGGGGGTCCGCTTGGGTGGGCAGGCCCGTGAGGCGCAGTCAATGAGCACGCCGATATGACCGATTCGGCGTGCCCCTGACAAGCGCTTCCGGAAGTATTCGTGGCTCCAGGCGCAGCGCGCAAGAGGACAATTCGGAACAGCCACCGGGCACACGCCACATAGCCCCGGCGGGTTCAGGCCGCCGGGGCTTGTGCTCCCATCCCCTTGGGTATCCGGTGAGACGGACGCGCGGGCGATCGGGTTCCGTTATGGCACGGACGTATCGCGCCGCGGCGGCCGGGCCGCCGCGCGGCCGCTCAGCCCCGCTCCCCCGGATGGGGAAGTCCCAGGTGGTCGCGGAGTGTCGGACCGGTGTACGCGGTGCGGAACACCCCGCGCTCACGGCGCCTGGTACTGCCCGTCGCCGTCGATGGCGGCGGCCAAAGGCAGGGTGCCGGTCGGTACGGCCATGGTCGGGGCCTTCCCCGTGCTTCGGGGCGTCAGCGGGTCACGGCTTGGGCAGACCCGGCGGGTTGATCTCGGACTTCTTCACCGCCTCGCTGGAGAGCCCCCACCGCTTCAGGACCTTGGCGTACGAACCGTCCTGGATCACGTGGTCCAGGGCCGCGGCATAGGCGTCGACCAGCCCGCTGCCCTTCTTGGTGGTGGCCGCGATCTTGCCCTGCACCTGGTCGCCACCGCCCGAGAAGCGGCCGATGATCTGGGTCTGGCCGGCCGAGGCGACGTGGTAGGCGGAGGTGGGGTTCGGGCCGAAGTAGGCGTCGATACGGCCGGACTGGAGGGCGAGGTAGTAGTCGGTGTCCTTCTGGAAGTACTTGATGTCCACGGGCTTGCGGCCCGCCTTCTCGTTCTGCTTGCTCCAATCGACCAGGATCTTCTCCTGGTTGGTGCCGGAGGCGACCGAGACGGTCTTGCCCGCCACGTCCTTCGGCCCCTTGACCCGCCAGGAGGTGCCCTTCTTGGCCTCGAAGGCGAGATCGTCCAGCCGGTAGGTGGCGAAGTCGTACTTCTCCTTGCGCTCCTCGGTGACCGTCACATTGGAGAACACGCCGTCGAACTTGGAGCTGTCCAGGCCGACGAAGAGGTTCTCCCAGGAGACCGACTGGAAGTCGACCTTGAGCCCGAGGGTGTCGGCCACCAGCGTGGCGATGTCGATCTCGGAGCCGATCCGGGTCTTGTCGTCGGTCGCGTAGAAGCCGAGCGGGGCGGAGGCGTCGGCGCTGCCGCCGATGCGCAGGGTGCCGCGCTCCCGGATCGCGGCCGGGACCTTCGCCGCGATCGAGTCGACCTTCTTCCCTCTGACGCGGTGCTGGTCCGGGCTGATGTTGATGGCGTTCTTCGAGCCCTTGGAGCCCACCGACTCCTGGGCATCGCCGTCGCCGCAGCCGCCGAGCAGGGCGGAGGCGGTGAGCGCGGCGACGGCGGCGACGAGGGTGCGGCGGGTCTGCACGGGGGTGCTCCTTGCGTAGCTGAACATCGGTGATCTCGTGAACATCGGTGGCCTCAGAGGACCTTGGAGAGGAATGATGTGGTGCGCTCGTGGCTCGGGGTGTCGAGCACCTCGGCGGGTGTGCCCCGCTCGACGATCCGGCCGCCGTCCATGAAGACGACGGTGTCGGCGACCTCCCGCGCGAAGCCGATCTCATGGGTGACGACGATCATCGTGGTGCCCTGGTGGGCCAGGTCCTTGATGACATCGAGGACCTCGCCGACCAGTTCGGGGTCGAGCGCGGAGGTCGGCTCGTCGAAGAGCAGCAGCTCGGGCTCCAGGGCGAGGGCGCGGGCGATCGCCACCCGCTGCTGCTGTCCGCCGGAGAGCTGCCGGGGGTACGCGGCCGCCTTGTCGGCCAGACCGACCCGGTCGAGCAGCGCCTCGGCGGCGCGCACCGCCTCCTTCCTGGGGCGGCGCAACGCCGATATCGGCGCCTCGACGATGTTCTCCAGCACCGTCAGATGCGGGAAGAGGTTGAAGTTCTGGAAGACGAAGCCGATCCGGGTGCGCTGTTTGAGGATCTCGCGTTCGCGCAGCTCGTGGAGGCGGTCGCCCTGGCGGCGGTAGCCGACCAGCGAGCCGCCGACGCTGATCCAGCCGCTGTCCACCTTCTCCAGGTGGTTGATGGCGCGCAGCAGGGTGGACTTGCCGGAGCCGGAGGGGCCGAGGACGACGGCCACCTCCCCGGAGCGCACCTCCAGGTCGATGCCGCGCAGCACCTCCAGGGACCCGAAGCTCTTGTGGACGGAGCGGATGTCGACCATGGCGGTCATCGGGTGGCTCCCCGCGAGAAGTGGCGCTCGACGTAGTACTGCGCGATCGAGAGCACGGTGGTCAGGATGATGTACCAGACGGTCGCGACCATCAGCAGCGGCACAACCCGGCCGTTGCGCCCGTAGATGACCTGCACCTGGTAGAAGAGCTCGCCGATCGCCATGACGGAGACGATCGAGGTGCCCTTGAAGAGCGAGATCACCTCGTTGGCGGCGTTCGGCAGGATCGACCGCATCGCCTGCGGGAGCACGATCCGGCGCAGCTGCCTCAGCCGGGGGATGCCGAGCGCGGCCGCCGCCTCCAGCTGCCCGCCGTCCACGGCGAGGACGCCGCCGCGCACGATCTCCGCCGCGTAGGCCGCCTGGTGGAGGGCGAGTCCGAGCACCGCCGCGCTCATCGCCCCGACCAGACCCGCGGTGTCGAAGGAGAAGAAGCCGGGGCCGAAGGGGATGCCGAAGTCCAGCCGCTTGTAGAGATAGGTGAGGTTGAACCAGAAGAGCAGCTGGACGATGAGCGGGATGGAGCGGAACGCCCAGATGTAGGCGAAGGCGACCGACTTCAGGAAGGGGCTGTGGGACAGCCGCATGAAGGCGAGGACGATGCCGAGGGCGAAGCCGAGCGCGGTGCCGTAGAAGGTGAGCTGGATGGTGATCCAGACCGCCTTGAGGATGGTCCGGGTGGTGAAGAAGTCGGCGAAGACGTCCCATTCCCAGCCGGGGTTGGTGATCAGGCCGTGGGCGAACTGGGCCACGAGGACGGCGGTGACGACGACGGCGGCCCAGCGCCAGGGGTGGCGTACCGGGACGACCTTGAGGGCGGAGTAGTCCTCGCGTTCGGCGCCGCTTGTGGCGGCCTTGCCGACGGGTGGATCGGAGGTCAGGGACATGGAGGGTCCTTCGGGGGGAGCGGAGGGTTGTGCGGGGGATGGTTCCGGGGGCCCGGGAGTGGTCCCCCTGGGGTGGTTTCCGGGGGGGTGGTCTCCCCGGGGGGTTCCGGGGGGCGCTCAGGCGGCGAAGCTCAAGCGGTGAGGCTCAGGCGGCGAAGCTCAGGCGGTGAGCCTCAAGCGGTGAGCCTCAAGCGGTGACCGTGGCGCGACAGGACAGTTCGCGCAGACAGCGCAGCAGGGCGCGCGCGGTGGCGTCGTTCTGCCGGAACGCGGGCGCGTTGGTACGGGGCCGGGCGAAGGCGCCCGAGGCGCGGGCGTCGGTGTGCGGGCCGAGCGCGAAGCGGCGCGGATGCGGGCGGCCCGTCCGGTCCAGGATCCGGGCGTCGGCGGGGCTGACGGCGAGCAGCCCGGCCGGGGTGGCGGCGGCGCCGTCGCGGTGCAGGGAGCGCAGGAGGGTGTCGCGGGAGCGGTCCACGGTCGGTTCCGGCAGCCGTGCCTCGACCAGCGCACGGGCCTCGACGGCATGGCCGGGCACACTGGCGGAGCTCGCCCGGAACACCCCGCGCACCGGATCGGTGGTCACGGTCATCTCGGCGCCGAGGAAGCGGACCACTCCGGCGCGGGAGAGGGCGAGCAGCTGCTCCAGCCGTGGCCCCGGCGGGCCGGAGGCGAGGAAGCTGAAGAAGCCGTGCCACCAGTTCCCGATGTCGCCGAGCCGGATCAGCTGACCGTAGACGGAGAGCAGGGCGAGGAAGACGGCCAGGTCGGGGCTGTGCGCGGGGTCATGGCGGCGGGCGAGGTCGGCCTCGACATGGCCGCGCAGCGCCTGTTGCAGGGCCTCGTGGTCGCCGAACCGCAGCCCGGCCAGGGGGCGGTCGAGGGTGTCGAGGTCGAGCCGGTCGGCCGGGTCGGGCACGGCCGCCGCGACCAGAACGTCCAGGTCGGGGCTGCCGGGCGGGCAGGCGGCGTACTTCTCCTCGAACGCGGACCACTCCCCGGCCACGCGCTCCGGGTGGGCGGTGAACAGCCGGTGGTAGTGGGCGAACCCCAGCTCCTTGGCGATCAGCGGCCAGATGTCGCGCCGGAAGTCCGGCCGCCCGGGGCGCGCGAGCAGCGCATCGACCTCGGCGGGGCCGAAGAAGCGCGGCACCGGGGGCCGCTCACCGCTCAGCGAGTAGCCGATCTTGGCGTGGTACGGCACACCGCGCCGGGAACCGGCGTACAGCACGGGCTCGCGGCCGGAGGGCCGGTAGACCAACTCCCCGTCCGGACCGCGCTCATAGCGTCCGCCGCGCCCCTCGGTGAGCAGCACCATCAGATCGACGAAGGCGAGGCCGAGGCCGCGTACGATCACCGGCTCGCCGGGGCGCAGCGCGCTCACATCGCTGTCGGCGGTGAACTCCGGTGGGAGGTGGACCAGTTGGTGCTCGGCGGCGAACGCGGTGAGCGCCCGCTGCTCGGCGTCGAGTTCGGCGTCGAGGTGGCCGAGGGCGAGGACCACGGCGTCGGCGGTGAGCGGCGCGGCCCGCCCCTCCAGCCACACCTGCTGCCGTCCGTCGCGCGGCCCGGTGACGCGTACGGCCCGGTCCCGGTGCTCATGGACGATGGCGCCGGGTGGCAGATCGGCCACGGCCCGCTCATACACCCAGCGCAGATAGGCGCTCTGGAGCCGTCTGGTGGCGAAGCTCCGCCCGGTCAGGGCGGCAGCCTCGGCGGCGAGTTCGGGCGGCAGGGTGTGCGGCGGCTCCGCCCCGCGGACGTCACGGACCTCGCGGACGACACGGACCTCACTGACCTCGTCGCGAGCCTCGCGGACGTCACGGACGTCACGGACGTCACGGACGTCACGGACCTCGCGGGCCCATTCGGCGAGGGAGGGACCGGGGCGTATCGGGCCTTCGCGCTCCACCGACTCGTCGGTGAACATGGTGACGTCCTCGGCCATGGAGTTCATCCACAGCAGCGGGGACTGATCGGGGCGCCAGATGCGGCCGCCGCCGGGCGGATGCGGATCGACCAGGTGCAGCTCGAACGGGGCGCCGTCGCCGTACAGCTCGGGGGCGTTGGCGGCGATGCGCTCGATCAGTCCGGTGGCACGCGGGCCCGCGCCGACGATGACGACCGTGGCGGGTGAGACGACCGTGGCGGGTGATCGGAAGGGGTGGTCCGGATGCGCTGGATGGTCCGGGTTCGCGGACATGCGGAGGCTCCGTGAGTTCTGAAGTGAACACACGCATGGCCTTCACACACACCGAGCCCCTCAGCTCGACAACGGCCGGGCCCCTCAGCCCGGCATGCGAGCCTTTCGGCCCGGCATGGGCCCGAGAGTAGGACGACCCCACGGTGCGCTGTCAAGACTGTCCGAACTGTGAGCAGCGCGTCTCACCGCGGTTGACGCGGAAGCGGAAGGCTGCTCCACTTGCTCCATGGACTCATGGCAGCGACTGGTCACGCGCGACCACATCGACTTCGGTCGGGTGTGGTCGTCGTCCTGTTCGGGCTGACCGCCCGCCTCCGCTGCCGTAGGGGAACTCCCTTCCCCAGCGCTTCGAGGCTTCGCCCGCGCCTGCCGGGCTCCCTCCCCCGGTGTGGCCGCAGCCCATCCGCGTCGTCACGCGCCTTCGGCCTTCCCACACACGCCAGTGCTCCGCCCCTCCCTCCCCTCAACCCGTCTTTCGGGTACGGGGGGGGGTGTCCGGCGGTTCTTTCCCCTCCCCGCCCCTTCCCGTAACCATGGGCTCCGCCCCTGGACCCCGGCCCCGGGCGAAGCCCTGCCCCGCGGCGAAGCCGCATACCGATACCCCGGAAAGGGGCGAAATCCCAGCCCGGGGGCTGGGGCGAACCCCCGCCCAGGGCGGCCTGGAGCCCCCGCCCGGGGTCCGGGGCTGAGCCCCGGCCCGAGGTCTGAGGCGAACCCCCGCCCAGAGCCTGGAACCCCCGCCCAAAACCTGAGGACAAGCCCCCATCCAAGACCCGCAGCGAAACCCCGCCCAGGGGACTGGGCCGAAACCCCCGCCCGGGTCTGGGGCGCAGCCCCGGCACGGAGTCTGGGGCGCAGCCTCAGTTTCGGGAAGGGGCGGGGAGGGGAACAGTCCGCCGCAGGCGGCAAGACCCGAGGGGAACAGCCCCCGGCAGGCTGCACGATCCGCCGCAAACCCCCTAACAGTCGCAGCCGCAGTCACAACCATCACAGCAGTCGCAGCTACAGCAGTCACCGCAGTTACCGCAGCAGTCACAACAGTCGCAGCAGTCATCGCACTTATGGCACAGGCCCTCCCGCGGCTGCCCGGTCCACGGGTCGTGGTACGGGTCGCGGCAGCACACCTGGCAGGTGCAGCAGAGCCCGGTCCACACCAGGCAGCCCGCGATCAGCCCCCGCCGGCGGCCGTGCGGCGGCTCCGGGGGCGGGGGCGCGCCGCCGGGGCCTCCCGGGTTGATCCACGGCGACTGCGGCGGCCCGTAGGAGGCCTCCGGGGCGCCCGGGGTGCCCGGAGCGCCCGGCATGCCCGGCGTCCCCGCGCCCTGGCCGCCGCCGTGCGCACAGCCCGTGGTGCCGAAGGCGCGGTCCACCGCGCGCCCCAGCTCGTGGACGAGCAGTACATGGGCGAGCCGCCCGGAGCCCCTACCCGCGAACTCGGTGTCCTTGAGCGCCAGCCGCACCCCGTGCACCGCGTCGTCGCACAGCCTGCGGACCTCGGCGAGGTCGGTCCCGGTGGCCGCGATCGGGTTCCAGGCGCCGGTCTCGGCGTCCTCGGCCAGGTCCTCCACCGCGTCCAGCAGATGCGCCAGCCGCCCGAAGAGCCGCCCCGCCTCCTCCAGCGGCGCCCGGTTGCCGGGCCGCCCGGCGAGCACGGCGGTGTGCCCGAAGGCCGCGGCGGTCGCGGTCTCGGTGGGCTCGGTGACGGTCAGCAGCGGGGTGCCGGGGCCCGCGAGGGACTCCAGCTCCTCCTGCCGTCCGACCGCGTCGAGCAACAGGGCGGTGTCGAAGCCGAGCGCGGCGCCGCTGCGCTCCCCCGCCCGGTCCCACCGCCCGGCCACCCGCCGGGCGGCCGCGGCGACCGGCCGCCGGGCCAACGCCCCGTCGCCGTCCGCCACATGGTCGCGCATCTTCGCCGAGGCCAGCACCAGCGAGACGGTGGCCGCGAGACGCGCCCCCTCGCCCTGGGCGACCGACGCCGTCCGCATCCCGCGCAGCGGACAGGGCCCGGCGGTCCGCCGCCAGCCCTCCGACCGCCCTGCCTGGGCCTCCACCAGCACCGATATCACCAGGCCGTCGTAGTTGGTGGCGATGCGGGCGAACTGTCCGTGGTCACCCCTCAACGCGAGGCACAGCCCGCACAAATGCGCCATCCACTCAGTGCGCAGGTTTTCCGACAGCCGATGCCGACAAGGCCGGATAATGCCAAACACCACGATCCCCGTTCACCCGTACGTCCCCGACGTCACCCGTCCGGCAGCGGCGGAGTCTACCCATTGCTCCGTCAGCCCTTGTAAGCAGGTGGAACTCTGATATGGCGCCAGCCGTTGTGCACCAGTAACGTCACGAATCCCCTGTGCGGCCGCAATCCACGTGGCAGACCATCCGCATCATGGACGACCATAGAGGGGCGGACGGTACACACCATCAGGGAGAGGAGGCGTCCATGGGATCGGTACGCAAGGCAAGTGCCTGGCTTGGCCTCGTCGACGACAGCGATGACGAGCGCTACTACGACGACGACTACGCCGAGGGGTCCGAGCCCGGCGACTCCTGGATGACCGACCCGCGAGCGCGGGTGGCCGACGAGACCGCGCGGGACCAGGGCACCCGGATCGCCACGGTCACCCCGGACGGATTCCGGGACGCCCGCGGCATCGGCGAGCTGTTCCGGGAGGGCGTACCGGTCATCGTGAACCTCACGACGATGGAGTCCGCCGACGCCAAGCGCGTGGTGGATTTCATGGCCGGACTGATCTTCGGGCTGCGGGGCTCGATCGACCGGGTGGCCAACCGTGTCTTCCTCCTCACCCCGGCCGACTTCCAGATCGTCAGCGGACAGTCCGGCCACGCCACGGGCTTTTTCAACCAGAGCTAGCCTCGGGGCCGCTCACCGGAAGGCGTCGATTCCGGTGAGCGCCTTGCCCAGCACCAGTTGGTGCATTTCGACGGTGCCCTCATAGGTGAGCACGGACTCCAGATTCGTGGCGTGCCGCATCACCGGATACTCCAGCGAGATCCCGTTGGCGCCCAGAATCGTCCGGGCCGTGCGGCAGATCTCGATCGCCTCCCGCACATTGTTCAGCTTGCCGAAGCTGACCTGCTCCGGGCGGAGCCGCCCCGCCTCCAGGCGCCGCCCCAGATGGTGGGCGAGCAGCACCCCCTTGTGGAGCTCCAGCGCCATATCGGCCAGCTTGGCCTGGGTGAGCTGGAAGCCGCCGATCGGCCGGCCGAACTGCTCCCGCTCGCGCGCGTACTCCAGCGCCGACTCGAACGCGGAGCGGGCCGCGCCCATCGATCCCCAGATGATGCCGTAGCGGGCGTGGCTCAGACAGCTCAGCGGCCCGCGCAGACCAGTGACCTCGGGCAGCACCGCGTCGGCCGGCAGCCGCACCTCGTCCAGGACCAGCTCGCTGGTGACCGAGGCGCGCAGCGACCACTTGTGCTTGATGTCGGGGGCCGAGAAGCCGGGCGTGTCGGTGGGGACGACGAAGCCGCGGATGCCCTCGTCGGTACGAGCCCACACCACGGCGACCCCGGCCACCGAGCCATTGGTGATCCACATCTTGCGGCCGGTGAGCACCCAGTCCGAGCCGTCCCGCTTGGCGTAGGTGCGCATTCCGGCCGGGTCGGAGCCGTGGTCGGGCTCGGTCAGCCCGAAGCAGCCGATGACCTCGCCGGCGGCCATCCGGGGCAGCCACCGCTGCTTCTGCTCCTCGGAGCCGAAGCGGTGGATGGCGTACATGGACAGGGAGCCCTGCACCGACATCAGGGAGCGGATCCCGGAGTCGGCGGCCTCCAGCTCCAGACAGGCCAGGCCGTACTGGATCGGGCTTGCGCCCGCGCAGCCGTAGCCGGTGAGGGACATCCCGAGCGCGCCGAGGGAGCCGAGCTCCCGGGCCAGCTCGCGGATGCCGGGCACCTCGCCGCGCTCGTACCAGTCGGCGATGTGCGGCAGCACGCGATCGGCGGCCCATTGCCGCATGGTGTCGCGGACCGCGAGGTCCTCGGGGTCGAGGAGATCGTCGAGCCCCAGCGGGTCACGCGGATCGAACGACGGCAGGGTGCCAGCGGACATGGGTGGCGGCCTCCGGTGGATGCGGTTCCGGGTACGCCGGGCGGTACCGGCCGCCGGGGCGCGTCCTCCCGCCCGGCGGCCGGGTTGATCAGCCCGGCCGATCCGACGCTACGGCCGGGTAACCCCTGACGTCCAGACCTGCTCACGCCGGACCAGCAGGGCCGGGCAGCGTTCGGGATCTGGGGCGGAGCCCCGGCCCGGGGTCTGGGCCGGAACCCCCTCCGGGGCCTGGGGGCGGAGCCCCGACCCGGGGCCCGGGCCGGAACCCCCTCCGGGGCCTGGGGGCAGAGCCCCGACCCGGGGCCCGGGCCGGAACCCCCTCCGGGGCCTGGGGGCAGAGCCCCGACCCGGGGCCCGGGCCGGAACCCCCTCCGGGGCCTGGGGGCAGAGCCCCGACCCGGGGCCCGGGCCGGAACCCCCTCCGGGGCCTGAGGCAGAGCCCCGACCCGGGGCCCGGGCCGGAACCCCCTCCGGGGCCTGAGGCAGAGCCCCGACCCGGGGCCCGGGCCGGAACCCCCTCCGGGGCCTGGGGGCAGAGCCCCGACCCGGGGCCCGGGCCGGAACCCCCTCCGGGGCCTGGGGGCAGAGCCCCGACCCGGGGCCCGGGGCGGAGCCCCAGTTTCGGGAAGGGGCGGGGAGGGGAAAATCCGCCAACCACCGCGTGGGACCCGGGCGGGGTCGGTCGGGGCCCGGCCCGGACTCGGGCCCGGGTCGGTCAGGACTCGGCGGCGACGGTGGCGCGGTCGAAGCGGGCCGGGGCGTCCGGGGCGTCCGGCCCCTGTTGGTCCGCCGAGCTCTGCTGGTCCGCCGCCCCCCGCTGGTCCACCGGCCCCTGATCCGCCGCCCCCCGCTGATCCACCGGCCCCTGCTCCGCCGCCCCCTGCTGGTCCGCCGCGCCCTGGCCGGACTCCTCGTCGTCGGCGGCGCACTCCATGACCTTGGGCAGCCGCAGCGCGGCCAGCGCGCCGAGCAGCAGCAGACCGGCGCTGACCGCGAGCGTGACGTGCAGACCGTGGACGAAGGCGGCGCGGGAGGCCGAACGCAGGGCCTCCCCGGCGTGGCCACCGAGCCGGTCGGAGACCTTGTACGCGGCGCCCAGCGACTGGCTCGCGGCGGAGCTTGCGGAGGCGGGAACGCCGGGCACCGAGGAGACGCCGGGCTTGTAGGCGGCGTTCATGACGCTGCCGAGGAGGGCGATACCGATCCCGGCGCCGAGCTGGTAGGAGGTCTCACCGATGGCGGCCGCGCCGCCCGCGGAACCGGACGACGCCTCGTTGAGCATGGACTCGTACGCGCTGAAGAGCGTGGTCTCCAGGCCGAAGCCCAGGACGATGAAGCCGCCGACGAGTACGGCGGGCCGGTCGGCCTGGCCCATGGCGGTGAGCGAGAGCACGGCGAGGGCGGTGAGCCCGAAGCCGACCGCGACCATGGTCCGTGGGCCGAGCCACTGGAGCATCCGGGACCCCACGAGCCCCGCGGCCATTGCGGCGAAGGTGAGCGGCAGCAGCCGCAGCCCCGTCTCGAGCGGGGTGAGCCCAAGGACGAGCTGGAGGTACTGGGCGGCTATGAGCTCCAGGCCGACGAGCGCCAGCAGGGCGAGCACGATACAGCCGACGGAGATCGAGAAGGCGGGCCGGGCGAACAGCTTGAGGTCCACCAGCGGATGCGTACGGCGGCGCTGGCGGCGGACGAAGAGCACCAGCAGCACCACCCCGACCAGCACCGGCGCGGCGGTCACGGCGTCCAGCGGCCCCGCGCCGCTGCCCACCCGCTTGACGCCGAGGACGACGCAGAACAGCCCGCACGCGGCCATGACCGCGCCCAGCACGTCCCAGGGGCCGTTCTTGTCGCCGGTGGACTCCGGCAGCAGCCAGCGGCCGACGGGCAGCGCCACGATCATCAGGGGAAGGTTGACCAGGAAGACCGAGCCCCACCAGAAGTTCTCCACCAGGAAGCCGCCGAGCAGCGGGCCGACCGCCGCGCCGACGGCGGCGACCGCGCTCCAGACGCCTATCGCCAGCGCCCGCTCCCGGCGGTCCGGGAAGACCTGGCGCAGTATCGACAGGGTGGCGGGCATGATCATCGCGCCGCCGACGCCCAGCAGGGCGCGGGCCACGATGAGGATCTGGGGGTTGGGGGCGAAGGCGGCGATCGCGGAGGCGGCGCCGAAGAGCGCGTAGCCGAGCAGCAGGACGCGCCGTCTGCCGACGCGGTCGCCGAGGGTGCCGAAGAGGATCAGCAGCGAGGCGCAGACCAGTGGGTAGACGTCCACGATCCACAGCAGTTCGATCCCGCCGGGGCGCAGATCCTCGGTCACGGCCGGGACCGCGACATGGAGCACGGTCGCGTCCACGGCGACGAGCAGCAGGCTGACGCAGAGCACGAGGAGCACGACCCAGCGGTTCGCCCCGCCGCTCGCCTCGGTGCCGCGCCATTGCCGGGGAACGCCCGCCGTCCGCCGATTGCCGGCCGTGGTCGTCCCGGACATGTACGCACCTCCCTGGGTCTTGCGCTCGCGGTCCGCCGTCGTGACGGCGGTACGTCACGTCGTAGGGACGTCCGGGTGACCCCGGTGGCGAAGGCGCGAGTGAGAGGTCAGGGTACGCGAGTCCCCGCGCGAGCCGTGTGCCGCAGGTCATGTTGGGACCGGACCGCGGATGGTTACGGAGGCGTACGTTCCAGACTTCCCCTTTTGTCCCCCTGTCTCCCTGCCGTCCATCCTGTGTCCACAGGCCCCGCGAGTAGCCCGGAACATCCTTGATAATCGTCGCCGTGACTGATCTCGCCCAGGCCGGCGCCGTGCCGCTCAGCGACGACGGCCGACCGGGCCGCGCCGCTGGTCGCGCGCTGCGCCGGGCCGCTCCAGCACTGCTCGCGTATGCGGGGACGCGCCTTCTCGGGCTGGTGGTTCTCGCGATCTGGGGAGCCTTCGCGGACAAGAGCCCGCACCAGCTGCTCTCCGCGCGCTGGGACTCGCTGTGGTACACCCGCGTCGCCGAGGAGGGGTACGGCTACACGCTCCATCTGCCCGACGGCGCGATCCACTCCAATCTGGCGTTCTTCCCCCTGCTCCCGGCGCTGGAGCGGGTGATATCGGCCATAGCCCCGCTGGGCGCGGCCGACGCCGGTCTGCTGGTGAGCTCGGTCACGTCCCTGTTCGCCGCCTGGGGGATCTTCGCGATCGGGGATCTGCTGTACGGACGGCGGGTGGGCGTCACGCTGGCCGTGCTGTGGGGTGTGCTGCCGGTCGGGATCGTGCAGTCGATGGCGTACTCGGAGTCCCTCTTCACGGCGCTGGCCGCCTGGGGGGTCTACGCGGCGCTCACCCGGCGGTGGGTGTGGGCGGGGCTGTGCGCGGCGCTCGCGGGGCTCACCCGGCCGGTGGGGGCCGCGGTGGTCGCCGCGGTGTGGGTGGCGGCCGCGGTGGAGCTGCTGCCCGGCGGGCGATGGCGCCACGCGTGGCGCCAGGATCGGAGTCTGCTCGCGGGCGTCGTGCTGGCGCCGCTGGGCTGGCTGGGCTATGTGGTGTGGGTCGCCCTCCGCACCGGAAGCGTCACCGGCTACTTCGACGTGCAGAACGGCTGGGGCAACGGCTTCGACGGCGGTCTGGCCTTCGCGGGCTTCATCGGGGGGCTGGTGATCGAGCCGCCCTTCGTGGGCGGGCTCGGGCTGCTGCTCGGCGTCGGGGCGCTGATCTGGCTCGCGGTCCGCTGTGTGCGGCAGCGCCAGCCGCTGCCGCTGCTGGCGTACGGCGGGGCGGTGCTCGTCCTGGCGCTGGCCGCGAAGGGGTACTTCGGCTCCAAGCCCCGGCTGCTGATACCGGCCTTCCCGCTGCTGCTGCCGATCGCGGTCGCCCTGGCCCGGCTGCGCCCGGTGCGCGCCGCGCTGGTCCTGGGGTCGGTGGGGATCGCCTCGGCGGCGTACGGGGCCTTCTGGCTGCATGGCTCCGGGCCGCCCTGATCCGGCCACCGCCGCGATCCGGCCACCCCGGCCGGCCCGGCGGAGCCCCGCCGACGATCACTCCCGGCCACCCGGCGACACCAAGGGAAACTTCGGGGAACGCTATGGCTAATAGGCGATAAACACGCCCTGTAAGAATTCCATAAAGTCCCTGAGACACGCCCATTGGAAGGTGGGGAGCAGAAAAGTCCCGGGGCCTCGTGCATTCCTTGGAAAGGGCCCGGCCAAAAGCCGTGGACGAGACGCACTCCACATCACATCGTCATCACAAAGCGACCTGATCGACCGAAGCCGCCTGTCACGCAATGTAACGTCGATTAGGTGCGTACCGAAGACAAGCTCCCCACGACCGAGGAGCGAAGGCCCGATCTCGCGCGACCGCGCATGACCCGAACACGCTTCTGGCTGCTTGGGACCACGCTGGCGGTCTACGCGGCGACCGTGATCGGCGTGCTCACCACCTCATGGCTGGTGAAGCTCGACTGGCAGGTCATGCTCTTCCGGCCCTACAAGCAGTGGCCCGAGTTCCACACCTTCCTGGACTACTTCGTGGTCATGGGCCAGCGGGGGCCCACCGCCGTGGCCGTCGCCGCCTGGCTGGGGTGGTGCTGCCACCGGCAGCGCACCCTGCGCCCGCTGCTGGCGCTGGGCACCTCCCTGCTGCTGCTGAACGCCACCGTGGGCGCGGTGAAGATCGGCTTCGGCCGGCTCGGTCCGCACTACGCGACCACCGTCGGGTCCAATGAGATGTGGGGCACCGGCGATATATTTCCTTCGGGTCACACCGCGAACGCCGTGGTCACCTGGGGCATTCTGGCCTATCTGGCGACCACCCCCGTGGCCCGCAGGGTCGCCTCGCTGATCGCCGCGGGCTTCGCCTTCGGGGTCGGCATGACCACCGTCTACCTCGGCACCCACTGGCTGAGCGATGTGGTGCTGGGCTGGGCCGCCGGGGTGCTGGTGCTGCTGGCGCTGCCCTGGCTGGAGCCCGCCATGGCCCGCGCCGAGGTGCTGCTGCTGACCCTGTGGCACCGGCTGCGCGAGCTCCGGGCGCCCGTGCCGGTGCCGTCCGGACGGCCGGTCGCCGGGACCCCGCTGGCCACCCCGCGCACCGCCCGCGACGACGAGCTGCCCGCCCGCGAGACCGTGGCCGTGGTCCGGCCCGGCACCGCCACCGGCCGGAGCCCCGACGGGCGGCCCCTCCACCCGGTCCGCCAGCACACGGTGCGCTCCGAGCGCACCCCGGTCACCCCGGTCGGCAGCCGCCGACCGCCGCACGCCGACCGGGTGCCGCGCGCCACGGCGCCCTTCGGCCCGTCCGGCGCCTCCCGGGGCCGGACGGCCACCGGAGGCTGAGCCACCCACCGGGCCGCGGGGCGGTACGCACCCTCTCCCCCGCGCCGACCGGTCGCACCCACACCACGGCCCCGGAACGCTCCCACCAGAGCGTTCCGGGGCCGTCGTCGTATCCGCGCCGGGCGCACCGGCCCATCAGCGCGGGCGCGCACCGGCGCGGGCGCGCACCGGCGCGGGCTCGGGCCGGTCGGCGGTCGGCCCGTCGGCCCTCGCCCGGTCAGCCGCGCCAGCAGCGCTTCACCGTGCCCTCGTCCACCTCGAAGTCGATCCGCCCCCGCAGATACTCCATGGTGATGATCGCGCCCGGCGGAAGCGTCCGTACGGTGCTCCAGCCGCGTGCGCGCGCCCTCTCCTCGGCGGTGCCGGCATCGAGGCCCACATAGCTGTCGAGGTCGTCGTCGGGTTCGGCCGGAAGGTTCGGTACAGGTCCCATGAGAGCCACCGTAGGTGGCTCCCTACGGGTGGCAAACCCAGAGTTGTCTTGGACCGCCACGGGACTACCACCGCCCCATGCCTCTCACGGCCGCCATTCGTCACACTTGTGTCACAGAAAACACGCCCGGGTTTGTGAACGACTTCATCACTCTTCCGGGGCTTGTGTTGACGCCTCGAAGATGATTGCGAGTTTCCGTCGATATCCCGCGCCAAACGGCCGGCTCCGGTATGGGCGGCGGTGCGTGGCCGAGATCTGTCGAACAATTCCCGAGGCGACCAGGAAAGCACGGCCCGGACCCCTCCGGAGCGCACAATTCCACCACAAATGGGCGGGGCCGAAGCCCGAGGTTTACCCCCACCCGGACGCGGTACCCGCCGCCCCGGAGCCAACATGACTGACAGATCCGATGAGACCCCCGAGAAGACGGCGGCCGGCGGTACGAGCCCGCTGGCACTCCTGCGTGCCGCCCGTGAGCAGCTCGCCGAGCTGACGGGCCTGTACCCCGAGTCCCTCCCCCGTCTGGAGCGGACCGACGACGGGTGGCTGCTGGAGGCCGAGGTGACGGAGCTGGTCCGGGTGCCGGAGACGATGAGCCTGATGGCCCTGTACGAGGTGACCCTCGACCCGGACGGCCTGCTGACCGGCTACCGACGCCTGCGCCGCTATGAGCGCGGCCGGAGCGACCGCCGCTGACACCGGCGGGGACCGGACGCCACCGGAAACGAGAGGAACCCATCCAACATGACCACTGTTGTCCCGGCACAGCAATCCAGGGGCGGGGGCGGCACCAGCGGCCTGTACGACGTCCTGGAACTCATCCTCGACCGAGGGCTGGTGATCGACGCGTTCATCCGAGTCTCCCTGGTCGGCATCGAAATACTCAAGATCGACGTTCGGATCGTGGTCGCGAGCGTCGACACCTATCTGCGGTTCGCCGAGGCGTGTAACCGCCTCGACCTGGAGTCGGGCCCGAACAAGTCGCCCGGGCTGCCCGAGGTCGTGGAGGGCATCACCGAGAACGGCGCGCGGTCCAAGACCAAGGGCGCGCTCTCCGGCGCCGGCGACACCGTCTCCAAGGCCGCCCAGTCCGTGGCCGACGCGATCCGCCCGTCGGAGGAGGAAGAGGAGGAGCCGCGCCGGCGCCGTCCGGCCCGTAAGGCGGCGCCGCGGAAGTCCGAGGAGTCCTCATGACCACGTATGTCTACGGCATCGCGCGGGGCGAGGTCCCGGACCTGGGCGATGGGCTGCTGGGCATCGGCGACCCCCCGCTGCCGGTCCGGGCGCTCAACGAGGGCGAGCTGGCCGCGATCGTCAGCGACTGCCCGCCTGAGCTCAAGCCCCGGCGCCGCGATCTGCTGGCCCACCAGCATGTGCTGGCCGAGGTCAGCGACTCCCGCGCGGTGCTGCCGATGCGCTTCGGCAGCGTCTCGTCCAGCGACGACGACGTCCGCAGCGTGCTGACCGAGCACGCCGACCGCTACCAGGACCAGCTGAACCGGCTGACCGGCCGGGTGGAGTACAACGTCAAGGCCGTGCACGACGAGGACTCGGTGCTGCACCAGGTGCTCGCCGAGGAGCCGGAGCTGCGGTTGATGGCGGAGGCCAACCGGGCGGCGGGCGGCGGCACCTACGAGGACCGGGTGCGCTTCGGCGAGCTGATGGCGAGCGCGGTACGGGCCCGTGAGGTGCGGGACGCGAAGCTCGTGGAGGAGGCGCTGGCGCCGACCGCCGAGGATGTGCGGCCCGGCCCGGAGAGCGGCGGCTGGTTTGTGAGCCTGTCGCTGCTGCTCGCCAAGGACTCCGCCGATCCGCTGCTGTCGGCCGCCGCCGACCTGGAGCGGGCCCATCCCTGGCTGAAGCTGCGGATCAACGGTCCGCTGCCGCCGTACAGCTTCGTCGAGTCCTGATGCTGATGATCGGCTGGGTGCTGAGGCAGGTCGTCGCCGCGGCGGAGCGGGAGTACTACGACCCGGCCAACATCCAGCGCGCCCTGGCCGAGCTGGAGACCCAGCTCGACCAGGGCGTGATCGACGAACGAGAGTTCGAGCGGCAGGAGGACGTGCTGCTCGACCGGTTGGAGGAGGCGCACCAGTGGGCGAACGGGACTCTGTGACCACCCGGGGCGGTGCGGCCCCGACGGCCGGCGCCTACGGCTCACCGGCGTCGTCGCTCGGCTCCTCGGGGTCGTACGGACTGGCCGGACGGGGTGAGGGCGGGGCGAACCTCGCCGACATCCTGGAGCGGGTGCTCGACAAGGGCGTGGTGATCGCGGGCGACATCCGCATCAATCTGCTCGACATCGAACTTCTCACGATCAAGCTGCGGCTGATCGTGGCCTCGGTCGACAAGGCCAAGGAGATGGGCATCGACTGGTGGGAGCACGACCCGTCGCTCTCCTCACGCGCCCGGACCGGGGTGAACGGCGGCGAGAAGGCCGAGGTGACCGGCGGGGAGAACCGGGAGACCACCGAATGACCGAAGGACTGCGGTACGCCTACGCGGTCGTGCGCGACACCGGTGCGCCGGATGCCGCCCTGGACGCCCTCACCGCCCTGGAGAGGGTGACCGGCGTCGCGGACGAATCGGTGTACGCCGTACGCCATCTGGGGCTCGCCGTGCTGGCGGGCGCCGTACCGGCCGAGGACTACGCCGAGGGCCCGCTGCGGAAGCGGCTGGAGGACATGGCCTGGCTGGAGAAGATGGCCCGGGCCCATCAGCGGGTGGTCGACACCGCCGGTGCCGAGTCCTGTGTCATACCGGTCCGGCTGGCCACCGTGTGCCACGGCGACGAGGGGCTGCGGCGGATGCTCGCCACCGGCCGGGAGCGGTTCACCGCGGCGCTGGACCGGCTGGAGGGCCGGGTGGAATGGGGCGTCAAGGCGTACGCCACACAGCCCGCCGCCGAGGAGCCGCCCGCCGGGACCGCGAACGCCGCTGACGCCCCGAGCACCCCGCATGACCCGGGCGCCATGTCCGGCCGCGACTATCTGCGCCGCCGCAAGGCCCAGCGACAGGCCGCCGAGCAACGCTGGGGCGATACGGAGGAGGGCGTGCGGCTGGTGCACGACACCCTCGGCGGGCTGGCCGAGCAGTCCCGGCTGCATCCGCCGCAGGACCCCCGGCTGTCGGGGATCTCCGACCGCAATGTGCTGAACGCCGCGTATCTGGTGCGGCGCGAGGACAGCGCCGACTTCGCCGAGCGGGTCGGTGAACTGGCCGGGCGGACACCCGCGCTCCGGGTCGAGCTGACCGGCCCCTGGGCGCCGTACTCCTTCACCGCCATGGACGAGTTCACCGCCATGGACGAGACCTCCGGCGCGGCAGGGGAGACCTGGGGCGCGGGGGCGGACGGATGACGACGGCCCCCGAGGGCCCCCTGGCCCATCAGCAGATCGCCCTGGTGGACGTGTTGGACCGGCTGCTTGCGGGCGGGGTGGTGATCACCGGTGATCTGACCCTGCGGATCGCCGACGTCGATCTGGTCCGTATCGATCTGCGCGCGCTCATCAGCTCGGTCAACGCCAATGTGCCGTCCCCCTGGGAGGAACCGTGAGCCGCAAGCTGGAGCTGGACCAGGACACCGTCGAGCGCGATCTGATGAAGCTGGTGCTCACCGTCGTGGAGCTGCTGCGCCAGCTCATGGAGCGGCAGGCGCTGCGCCGGGTGGACCAGGGCGATCTGACGGAGGACCAGGAGGAGCGGATCGGGCTGACGCTGATGCTCCTGGAGGACCGGATGGGCACGCTCTGCGACCGCTACGGCATCGCGCCCTCCGACCTCAATCTGGACCTTGGGCCACTCGGTCCGCTACTGCCCCCGAGGGAGTGACGCTCGGGGCAGCTCCCCGGATCACGCCGCCCACCGGGCGATCATGGCGTTACCCGCCCAGGACACGAAGGAGTCCCGATGGCGACAGAGACCGCGCGGGCCGCCGGTCCGGTACGGGAGACGCGGCAGGGCAGTGTGCTGGTGGACTGGCTCACCACCACCGACCACAAGAAGATCGGGCATCTGTATCTGATCTCGTCGTTCGGCTTCTTCCTGGTCGGCGGCGTGCTGGCGCTGGTGATGCGCGCCGAGCTGGCCCGTCCGGGACTCCAGATCGTCTCGCAGGAGGAGTTCAACCAGGCGTTCACCCTGCATGGCACGATCATGCTGCTGCTGTTCGCGACCCCGGCGTTCGCGGGGTTCGCCAACGAGATCATGCCGCTCCAGATCGGGGCGCCCGATGTGGCCTTCCCACGTCTCAACATGCTGTCGTACTGGCTGTATCTGTTCGGCGGGGTGATCGTGGTGGCCGGTCTGCTGGTGCCGGGGGGCGCCGCGGACTTCGGCTGGACCGCCTACGCCCCGCTCAACAGCCCGATCCGCTCCCCCGGTATCGGCGCCGATATGTGGATCATGGGGCTGGCGCTGTCGGGGTTCGGGACGATCCTGGGCGCGGTGAACTTCCTGACCACCATCATGGCGATGCGCGCGCCGGGCATGACGATGTTCCGGATGCCGATCTTCACCTGGAACACCCTCTTCACCTCGATCATGATCCTGATGGCGTTCCCGGTGCTGGCGGCGGCGTTGCTGGCGCTGGAGGCGGACCGGCGGTTCGGGGCGGTGGTCTTCGATCCCCGGTACGGCGGGCCGCTGCTGTGGCAGCACCTCTTCTGGTTCTTCGGCCATCCCGAGGTCTACATCATCGCGCTGCCGTTCTTCGGCATCATCTCCGAGATCATCCCGGTCTTCTCGCGCAAGCCGATCTTCGGCTATGTGACGCTCATCGGCGCGACCATGGCCATCACCGGGCTGTCGATGGTCGTCTGGGCCCACCACATGTTCGCCACCGGATCGGTTCTGCTGCCCTTCTTCTCCCTGATGTCGTTTCTGATCGCGGTGCCGACCGGGGTGAAGTTCTTCAACTGGATCGGCACCATGCTGGGCGGCTCGGTGTCCCTGGAGGCGCCGATGCTGTGGGCGGTCGGGTTCCTGGTGAGCTTCCTCTTCGGGGGACTCACCGGCGTCATCCTGGCCTCACCGCCACTGGACTTCCACGTCACGGACACGTACTTCGTCGTGGGCCACTTCCACTACGTGGTCTTCGGGACGGTCGTCTTCGCGATGTTCGCGGGGTTCTACTTCTGGTGGCCCAAGTTCACCGGGAAGCTGCTGGACGAACGGCTGGCCAAGATCCACTTCTGGACGCTGTTCACCGGCTTCCACACCACCTTCCTGGTGCAGCACTGGCTGGGTGTGGAGGGGATGCCGCGCCGCTACGCCGACTATCTGGCGGCCGACGGCTTCACCGCGCTCAACACCGTCTCCACGATCGGCTCCTTCCTGCTGGGCATGTCGACCCTGCCGTTCCTCTACAACGTCTGGAAGACGGCGAAGTACGGGAAGAAGGTGGAGGTGGACGACCCCTGGGGGTTCGGCCGCTCCCTGGAGTGGGCGACCTCCTGTCCCCCGCCCCGGCACAACTTCACCACGCTCCCCCGGATCCGTTCCGAGTCGCCTGCCTTCGATCTGAACCATCCCGAGGTGGCGAGCCTGACCCAGGAGAGGGACCAGCAGCTGAAGCCGCGGGGCTCGGTCAGCCCAGGGCCCGGTCCAGCCGATTCCTGAGCTCCCGGATGTGGTCGTTCAGCTCCACCGGCTCGCGCACCTCGAAGTCGAAGCCGCTCAAGGCGATATGGACCACCAGCGCGTCGAGGCTGTGGGCGCCGGTGTGCAGCAGACAGCTGTGCTCGTCCACGGCCTCCAGCACCCCCACCGTGGGCATGAAACGCTCGGCCGCCCGCTCGGCGGGCACCCGCAGCAGCACGGTGGCCCGCTGGGCGTAGACGGAGGTGGTGATGCCCCGGGCCACATAGGCGGCGATGTCGTCGGCGGGCGGGCGGCGCGGGGTGAAGCGGGGGCCGTGCGGCGGGGTCGGGGTGATCCGGTCGACCCGGTACGTACGCCAGTCGGCGCGTTCCACATCCCAGGCGACCAGGTACCAGCGGCGCTGCGCGGCGACCAGCCGGTGCGGTTCGGCGGTGCGGCGGGTGACCGCACCGCCGTGGTCGCGGTACTCGAAGCGCAGCTGATGGCAGTCCCGGCAGGCGGCGGCCAGCTCGGTCAGCACCGCGGGGTCCACCCCGGGGCCGCCGCTCCAGCCGGACAGCGGCACGGTGAAGGCGGTCAGCGCGCCCACCCGGCGGCGCAGCCGGTCCGGCAGCACCTGCTCCAGCTTGGCCAGGGCCCGCACCGAGGTCTCCTCGATGCCCTCGACCCCGCCGCCGGCCGCCTGGCGCAGCCGCACCGCGACCGCCACCGCCTCCTCGTCGTCCAGCAGCAGCGGCGGCAGCTGGGCGCCCGCGCCCAGCTGATAGCCACCGCCGGTGCCCGGCGCGGAGTGCACGGGGTAGCCGAGCTCGCGCAGCCGGTCGACATCGCGGCGCACGGTGCGCGGGGTGACCCCGAGCCGGTCGGCGAGGTCCGTGCCGGACCATTCGCGGTGGGCCTGCAACAGGGAGAGCAGGCGGAGCAGGCGGGCCGAGGTCTCCAGCATGGGGCCGAGTCTGTCACCGATCGAGGACAGCTTCCGTCCTCAAGGCCGCCCTCGGTCCTCAGGGCCGTCCTCGGTCCGCTCTCAGGATCCCGGGCTCAGGCGAGCGCCTCGATCCGCACCGCGAGGTCGTTGTCCCGGGTGTAGTACGGACGGGCCAGTGCCTCCCCGTGCGGACCGGCCACCGTGCGCGGCGGATAAGTGAAGATCTCCTTCTTGTCCGCGACATCGTCCAGGATCCGGGCGAGCCGCGCCGGGGCCATGGTCCGGTCCGCCGGGCGCAGCCACAGGTCCCAGACGTCCGCGCCGCCGCCCCAGGTCCGCGCGAGGTCGGCGTAGGAGAGTGTGAAGGAGAAGTCCGGGCCCTCCACCTCCAGCGGTGCCGTGCGCACCGGGCCCTCGCCCCCGCGGCAGCGGGCCTCGACCACCGCGTCGGCCAGCCACTCGGACGGGTACGCGACGCGGTAGAGCCGCCCCCGCACCGCCATCGTGTCGTCCTCCAGCCGGATCTCCCCGGCCTCGGCGTGGGGCGCCCGCCGCCAGCTGCGCAGCGAGAGGTTGCCGTGCTTGGTGGCGTACGGGATGCGGACGGACAGCGGGGAAGTGCTCGGCCCGGGACGGCGGTCCACGAGCGAGCGCAAATCGTTCAGGCCCGGGGCGAGCCGCCGCGGCTCGGCGTCCCGGTAGGCCACATGGACGTCCCAGCGGCCCTCGGGCAGGGCGACGTTACTGGGCAGGGCGGCCTGGAGCCGGCCGTCCGCGGTGGGGCCCAGCGGCAGCCGCACCTCCCCGTCGGGGGCGTCCCTCCCGCCCCGGCGGATCAGCACCAGCGCGCCGCTCCAGTCGTCGTGGCCGCCCGGGGCCGGGCGGGCCCAGTCGGCGATGTGGAAGGTGAGCCCACCGGCGGAGTCCGCCACGCAGTCGGCGCGGGCGGGGGCGGCCTCGGCGGCCTCACTCATTCTGTCCTCCTCGACGTGCTGCGTTGCCTGTGCCGGTGCACTCATGCGACACGCACCTTCCGCAGGGAGTCCTTGGCTGCGAACGCGCCACCGATCAGGGAGCCGCGGGCCCGGTGCAGGGAGCCCCGCAGTCCGCCGCGGCCGATCAGCTCGGAGAACAGCGTCTCGTAGCGCCCGGCCACCCGCGAGGGGTCGAAGCGGGCCGAGTCCTTCAGCGCGGCCTGCCCCATCTGCTGGCGCAGCTCGTCGTTGTTGATGAGGTCGAGCAGCGCGGCGGCGATGGCGTCGGTGTCGCCGGTGGGGACGAGACGGCCGTCCACACCGTTGTCGATGATCTCCGCGGGCCCGTGCGGGCAGTTGGTGGACACCACGGGAAGGCCGCAGCGCATGGCCTCCACGATGGTCATGCCGAACGACTCCAGGCTGGAGGTGACGGCGGCTATGGAGCCCTTGGCCCACTCGGGGTCGAGCGGATTGGCCGGGCCCATCAGGAAGACGTGGTTGTAGAGGCCGAGCTTGTCGATGAGGGCGCGCAGCTTGGCGTGCTGGGCGCCGCCGCCGTAGATCCGCAGCCGCCAGTCGGGGCGGGCCTCGCTGACCTTGGCGAAGGCGCGGATCAGCAGGTCGTAGCGTTTCACCGGGGCCAGTCGGCCGGCCGCGACCACCCACTTGCCGGTGCCGTCGGCGGGGTCGAGACCGGGCTCGGGCACGCTGTTGGGGACCGCCTCGACCCGCACGCCGGGCAGCCGCATCTGGCTGCGGTAGGTCCGGGCGTCGGCCTCGGTCACGGTGGTCACCGCGTCCAGCCGGGGGTAGACGGCGCGCAGGGCCCGCTTCAGTCCCTTGGAGTGGGTGCTGAGCGTCAGATGCTCCTGGCCGACTCGTACCGGACCGCGACGGGCCTCCCGGGCGATGTGGACATTGAGCCCGGGCCGGGTTCCGACAACGATATCGGCCTCGAGCGAGCGCAGATGATCCGCGATACGGCGGTCGGTGAGCGCGCTGTACTGCTTGGAGCGGCCCTCGATCGCGGGGAAGACCTTCGCCGGGCGACCGTGGTCAGGGTCGGCGCCGTCGTAGGACGGACTGCTCTTCCGGAGGTCCACGAGATGGCTCAGCCGCACCCGCGAACCGGGGTCGAAGACCGGCTGGTCGCGGTGGCGGAAGACCGACACGATCTCCACATCGTGCTGCTCCCCCAGGGTGCGGGCGAGGTTGTACGTGGTCCGGATCGTCCCGCCGATCCCGTACGCGTTGTGAATAAGGAAAGAGATGTGCATCCGGCCCCGTATCCCACTGCTTCCCCGCGGACGGGTGTCTCGTCCGCCTACCACGATGTAAGACGGTGAAAAGTGGCACAGGGTTGGGTTTCATCATCTTCTTGTGCTCCAACAGATGTGAAATCGGTAGGGAGTCGGGGGAACTTTTCGGCCCGACGGCACATCAGACCGCGGGGTGGCCGGGCGCGTGACCCACGCCCCGCATGGCCCGTTGTCTACGTATGAGCCGGGAACCACCCGGCCACCCACCGAGACCGAGGAGCCACCCGTGCCGCGCATGCTCGACGTCAGCGATGACGTACGCGCCGAGATCGGCGACGAAGAAGCCGACCGGCTGCTCGCCGGGGACAACGCCCCGGGTGCCTACGACTGCACGTCCTGCCGCACCCCCGGCAACACCGAGCAGGAGCGGACCAGCACCGTGCTCTTCGTGGGGCAGGAGACGGCGGTGCTGGCCTTCGCGCACGCCACCTGCGTGCCCTCCCAGGTGGTCGCGGTCTCGGAGGACCAGTTGCGCGGTGCGGTGCGGTCCATCACGGGCGAGGACAGCGCGCCACCGACCGCCGAGGCGTCCCACGCGCCGCCCGTACCGGCCGCGTCGCATGCCTCCACGTCGTACCTCCCCGGCCCGGCGGCCCCGGCACCGGCCCCGTCGCCGGTGTCGCCCGTCGCCGCGTCGCACACCCCGGCCCCGTCCGGGCACGCGCCGGTGCCGCAGCAGGCGGTGCTCGGGGTGACCAGCGGGGTGGTGCTGGTCGGTCAGGAGGCGTGCGCGGCGCTGGTGGTGGAGCCGACCGCGCCGATCATCCGCCCCGGTTCGGCCGGCCATGGCGATGAATTCCTCCAGCTCCTCAGCGAGCAGGGGTTCGCCCCGGTGGTCGACCTGGGCCGGCCGCCCGCGCCCAACCCCGGCTGGTCGGTGCTGCTGGCCATGGGACGGCTGCACGCGGTGCTGATGCCGGCGCCGGGCGGCGGCCGCCCGGTGGCCTGGTGGCAGGCGCACAGCCCGATGCCGCTCAGCGAGGGCTGGCGGAGCGCCGTCGGCCGCTCCCAGAAGGTGCTGGTCTACGCGGCGGCCGCGGGCACGATCGGCACCCAGCCGCGCGAGGACCAGCTGCGCGCGGCGCTGGACCGGGCCGCCGCGCGCGGCGCCCTGGTCGGCGCTTCGATGCCGCTCGCGGGCACATGACCGCCATGGCCGCCGCCGTCCCGGACTTCACCCCGGACCTCACCGACCCTTGGCGAGCAGCCCATTCGCCATCGATGCCGCATCCCACGGGCGGCCGGGTCGTTGGCACATACGTGCACGCATACGACCTCTCCTACCGTTCCCCCTCATACGGCTGCATCCCGGCCATGCGCCCCGCGCTGGAGGCAGCGCACGATCCCTGGCGCCACTCCGCCACGCCGATCTACGACGCGTTGTACGCGGAGTACCGCAGGCTGTTCCGGGCGCTGCCCGGTGACCGCTCGGACGAGGAGAACATGGAGTTCGTGGCGTTCGCCGCCATCGGCCAGCCCCGGGGCCTCGTCAGCGGCTACGGCCGACCGGACGGCCACGGTGGGGCCTGGCACACCGACGAGCTGTACTACCGCGGCTATGTCCCCGCGCTCCCGCCCGGCCGGGGCGAGGAGCCGGGGCACACGTACTGACGCGGTGCCGGGGGCCGGGGCGGCGCGAGCCCCCCCGGCGCGGCCCCGCCATGTCCCGCGACCGCGCTGTCGCTCCTTCTTGCGGCTCCTTCTTACGGCCGCTTCTTACGGCCGCGCCCCCGCTACTTCTTACGGCCGCGCCCCGCTACTTCTTGCGGCCGCGCTTCTCGCGTACCCGCACCGAGACCTGTAGCGGCGTCCCCTCGAAGCCGAACTCCTCGCGCAGCCGCCGCTCGATGAAGCGGCGGTAGCCCGCCTCCAGGAAGCCCGAGGCGAAGAGCACGAACCGCGGCGGCCGGGTCCCGGCCTGCGTCCCGAAGAGGATCCGCGGCTGCTTGCCGCCCCGGATCGGGTGCGGATGCGAGGCGACGATCTCGCCGAGGAAGGAGTTGAGCCGCCCGGTCGGGACGCGGGTCTCCCAGCCGGCCAGCGCCGTCTCGATCGCCGGGACCAGCTTCTCCATATGGCGGCCGGTGCGGGCCGAGACATTGACCCGCGGCGCCCACTGGATCTGCCCCAGCTCCGTCTCGATCTCGCGCTCGAGGTAGTAGCGGCGCTCCTCGTCCAGGGTGTCCCACTTGTTGTACGCGATGACGAGCGCGCGCCCGGCCTCGACGGCCATCGAGATGATCCGCTGGTCCTGGACGCTGATGGACTCGCTGGCGTCGATCAGCACGACCGCGACCTCCGCCTTCTCCACGGCGGCCGCGGTGCGCAGCGAGGCGTAGTAGTCGGCGCCCTCCTGGAGGTGGACCCGGCGGCGGATACCGGCGGTGTCGACGAACTTCCAGGTGACACCGCCCAGTTGGATCATCTCGTCGACCGGGTCGCGGGTGGTGCCCGCCATCTCGTTGACGACCACCCGCTCCTCGCCCGCGACCTTGTTGAGCAGCGAGGACTTGCCCACGTTCGGACGGCCGATCAGGGCGATCCGGCGCGGTCCGCCGACCGTCGCCCCGAAGGTCTGGGCCGGGGCCTCGGGCAACGCCTCCAGGACCGCGTCGAGCATGTCGCCGGTGCCGCGGCCGTGCAGCGCGGAGACCGCGTACGGCTCGCCGAGGCCGAGCGACCACAGCATCGCGGCATCGGCCTCGGCGCTGGGCCCGTCGACCTTGTTGGCGCACAGCACCACGGGCTTCCCGGCCCGGCGCAGCAGCTTGACCACGGCCTCGTCGGTGTCGGTGGCGCCCACCGTGGCGTCCACGACGAAGACCACCGCGTCGGCGGCCTCGATCGCGAACTCGGCCTGGGCGGCCACGGACGCGTCGATGCCGAGCACGTCCTGCTCCCAGCCGCCGGTGTCGACCACCTTGAAGCGGCGGCCCGACCACTCGGCCTCGTAGGTCACCCGGTCGCGGGTGACGCCGGGGCGGTCCTCCACGACCGCCTCCCGGCGGCCGAGGATCCGGTTCACCAGGGTGGACTTGCCGACGTTGGGGCGGCCGACGACGGCCAGCACCGGCAGCGGGCCATGCCCCGCCGCGGCCAGGTCGCCCTCGACCTCCGCCGGGTCGAAGCCCTCTTGCGCGGCGAGCTCCATGAACTCCGCGTACTCGGCGTCGCCAAGCTCCCCGTGCTCGTCGCCGCCGCTGTGGATCTGGTCGTTCATGAAGATTTCCTCGTCGTCCCTCAGTACCGCGCGCCGCCCCTGGGGGCTCGCGGGTCTATGTCTGTTCCGGGCGGCCGGTGAGCCGCCTGGCGGTGTCCAGATGCGTGGCCAGCCGCTTCTGGATGCGCTCGGTGGCCTGGTCCAGGGCCGCCCGTGTCCGCCTGCCGCTGCCGTCCCCCGCCTCGAACGGGTCGCCGAACACCACGTCGATCCTGCTGCGCAGCCGGGGCAGCGGCCTGGACCGGCCGTCGTCGTGCGGGATGGCGGTGCCGAACACCGCCACCGGCACGATCGGCGCGCCGGAGCGCACCGCGAAGTACGCGAGCCCCGAGCGCAGCGAGGCGAAGTCGCCGTCGCCCCGGGTGCCCTCGGGGAAAATCCCCAGCACCCCGCCGCGCTCCAGCACCCCCAGGGCCTGGCCGATCGCGGTGCGGTCGGCGCTCGTACGGTCCACCTTCAGCTGCCCGATACCGCGCAGGAACGGATCCAGCGGGCCGATGAACGCCTCCTTCTTGACCAGGAAGTGCACCGGCCGCGGCGAGGTGCCGATCAGCATCGGACCGTCGATGTTGTGGGAGTGGTTCCCCGCGAGGATGACGGGCCCGGCGGACGGGATCCGCCACGCGCCCAGCACCCGCGGCCGCCACAGCCCGTGCATCAGGCCGACGCCGATCCGCCGCCCCACGGCGGCCCCGGCCGCGCTGGGAAGTGTCCCGTCGGTGGCGCTCACGCGACCGTCCGCTTCTCCTCGACGAGGGTGACCACGCACTCGATGACCTGGTCGAGGGTGAGCTCGGAGGTGTCCACCTCGACCGCGTCGTCCGCCTTGGCCAGCGGCGAGGTCTTGCGGCCGGAGTCCAGGGCGTCCCGCTTGGCCAGCGCGGCCTGGGTGGCAGCCAGGTCGGCGGCCTCCTTGCCCTTCAGCTCACCGCTGCGGCGGGCCGCCCGGACCTCCGGGGAGGCGGTCAGGAAGATCTTGATGTCGGCGTCCGGGAGGACCGTGGTGCCGATGTCCCGGCCCTCGACCACGATGCCGCGCGGCGCCTCGGCGGCGATGGTCCGCTGGAGCTCGGTGATCACGGACCGCACCTCGGGCACCGCGCTGACCGCGCTGACCCGCGAGGTGACCTCCTGGGTGCGGATCGGCCCGGAGACATCGGTGCCGTCGACGGTGATCGTCGGGTTGGCCGGGTCGGTGCCGGAGACGATGGCGGGCTTGCCGGCGGCGTCGGCCACGGCCACGGCGTCCTCGACGTCGATGCCGTTGGCCACCATCCACCAGGTGATCGCCCGGTACTGGGCGCCGGTGTCCAGGTAGCCCAGGCCCAGCTTGGCGGCGACGGCCTTCGAGGTACTGGACTTGCCCGTGCCTGCGGGGCCGTCGATCGCGACAATCACTGCTGCCGGGGCGGTCCGGGCGGCGGTTTCCACGGTGACAGACACCTTTCGTGTGCACGGGGCTGGGTTGAACGGGCCATGTGAGCCTCGGACAAGGTTACTGGCTTCCTCCGGGCGGCTTCGCACCGCTGGGGGACGGCCCCGGGGCCGGGGCCGTGGGCGGTCCGCTCCGCCGCTACTGCCGGATGGACCATCCCCGCTCCCGCAGGGCCTGGGTGAGCCCCGGGGCCGCCGAGGGCTCGACCACCAGCTGGATCAGACCGGCCTGCTGTCCGGTGGCGTGCTCGATCCGGACGTCCTCGATGTTGACGCCCGCCCGGCCCGCGTCGGCGAAGATCCGGGCCAGCTCGCCCGGCTGGTCGCCGATGAGCACCGTCACGGTCTCATAGACGGCCGAGGCGGCGCCGTGCTTGCCCGGCACCCGCTCGCGCCCGGCGTTGCCCCGGCGCAGCACGTCCTCGATCCCGGCCGCGCCGCCGCCCCGCTTGGCCTCGTCGGCGGACTGGAGCGCGCGCAGCGCCCGCACCGTCTCGTCCAGGTCGGCGGCGACGGCGGCGAGCACATCGGCCACCGGGCCGGGGTTGGCGGAGAGGATGTCGATCCACATGGCGGGGTCGGAGGCCGCGATCCGGGTGACGTCGCGGATGCCCTGCCCGCACAGCCGCACCGCCGTCTCATCGGCGTCCTGGAGCCGCGCGGCGACCATGCTGGACAGCAGGTGGGGGGTGTGCGAGACGAGCGCCACCGCCCGGTCGTGGGCCTCGTCCTCCATCACCACGGGCACCGCCCGGCACAGCGCGACCAGCTCGAGCGCGAGGTTGAGCACCTCGGTGTCGGTGCCGCCGGTGGGCGTGAGGACCCAGGGCCGCCCCTCGAAGAGGTCGGCGGTGGCCGCCATCGGCCCGGAGCGCTCCCGGCCCGCCATCGGATGCGTGCCGATGTAGCGGGTCAGATCGCAGCCGAGAGCCTCCAGCTCGCGGCGCGGCCCGCCCTTGACGCTCGCGACGTCCAGGACGCCGCGGGCCAGGCCGCGGCGCAGCACATCGGCCACCGTGGCCGCCACGTACGCCGGGGGCACGGCGACGATCGCCAGGTCCACGGGCCCCTCGGGCTCGGCCCGCGTCCCGGCCCCGCGCGCCTCGGCGGTGCGCGCCTGGGCCGCGTCGTGGTCGGCGAGGTGCACCTGGACGCCACGGCCGGCCAGCGCCAGCGCGGCGGAGGTGCCGATCAGGCCGGTGCCGATGACGAGGGCGGTTCTCATTGGGCGATGTCCTTGCGGAGGGAGCCGGCGGCGCCCAGGTAGACATGGGCGACGTCGGACTTGGACAGGGGGGTCTCGATATGCGCCAGGATGCGGACGACGCGGGGCATGGCCCCTTGTATGTCCAGCTCCTGGGCGCAGATCAGCGGTACGTCGGTGATGCCCAGCTTGCGGGCGGCGGCCGCCGGGAAGTCGCTGTGCAGATCGGGGGTGGCCGTGAACCACACGCTGATCAGGTCGTCCGGGTCGAGGGCGTTCCGCTCCAGGATGGCGGTCAGTAGCGCGGAGACCTGCTCATGCATGTGCTCCGGCTCGTCCCGGTCCAGCTGGACGGCCCCGCGGACTGCTCGTACGGCCACGTCTCGCTCCCCTGTGCGCGCTGTGCCTGTCGTGCGTCGGGCGCGGCCGCGGTGTCCGGCCGCACTCCCGATCAGCGTAACGAGCGGGTCGGACAGGCTCCCGGGGCGACCGCTGGGCGAGACGCGGCGGGCCCGCGGACGACGACGCGGCGGCCCGCGGACGGCCGGGGCCGTCGGCGGCGCCGGGTCCGTATCAGGCGCCGGGTCCGTATCAGGCGCCGGGTCCGATCAGAGTTCGACCTCGCGCATGAGCATGCCGACCTCGGTGTTGGTCAGCCGGCGCAGCCAGCCGGACTTCTGGTCGCCGAGCGCGATCGGGCCGAAGGCCGTCCGCACCAGCTTGTCGACCGGGAAGCCGGCCTCGGCGAGCATCCGCCGCACGATGTGCTTGCGACCCTCGTGCAGGCTCACCTCGACGAGGTAGTTCTTGCCGGTGTTCTGCACCACCCGGAAGTGGTCGGCGCGGGCGTAGCCGTCCTCGAGCTCGATGCCGCTCTTGAGCCGCTTGCCCAGGTCGCGCGGGAGCGGGCCCTGGATGGCGGCGAGATAGGTCTTCCGCACGCCGTAGCGGGGGTGGGTGAGGCGGTGGGCCAGCTCACCGTGGTTGGTGAGCAGGATGATGCCCTCGGTCTCGGTGTCGAGGCGGCCGACGTGGAAGAGCCGGGTCTCGCGGTTGGTCACATAGTCGCCGAGGCACTGGCGGCCGTCGGGGTCCTCCATGGTGGAGACGACACCGGCGGGCTTGTTCAGCGCGAAGAAGAGGTACGACTGCGTGGCCACGGTCAGCCCGTCGACCTTGATCTCGTCCTTCTCGGGGTCGACGCGCAGCCCCTGCTCGGTCACGATCTTGCCGTTGACCTCGACCCGGGCCTGGTCGATCAGGTCCTCACAGGCGCGGCGCGAGCCCATGCCGGCGCGGGCGAGGACCTTCTGGAGCCGCTCGCCCTCCGGCTCGCCGAAGGTCTTGGGCATCGTGACCCGCGGCTTGTCGTGGCGGGCGCGGTTGCGCTCCTCTATCTGCGCCTCGTACTCGCGCGGACGGGCCGGGCCGGGCTTGCGGCCACGGCCGCCGCCACCGCCCTTGGGACCGCCGCCCTGGCCGCCCTTGGGGCCGCCCTGAGAGCCGCCCTGGCCGCCCTTGGGGCCGCCCTGGGAGCCCTTGGGGCCCGCCTTGGGGCCGCCGCCCACGTCGTAGCGGCGCTCTTCGGGGCGGGGGCGGCCGGCGCGCTGCTGCTGCTCGTCGCGCCTGTTCCCCGCGCCCCGGTAGTTCTTGCCGCCGCTACCGCTGCCCCTGCTGTTCCTGCCGCTGCTTCGCATCAAGTTTCCGTCTGAGAGTGGCCGCTGTCGGCTCGGTGTGCTACGTCGTCGTGCGTTCTGCGTCGTCCTGCGCGTCATCGCTGTCGATGGCGTCCGGATCGAACGACGGCACGCCCTCCTGGGACTCGCCCTCGACCGCGTCCGCCTCGGGGAGGAACGGCGCGAGCTCCGGGAGCTCGTCCAGCCCCCGCAGGCCCATCCGCTCCAGGAAGTAGTTCGTCGTCCTGTACAGGATCGCACCTGTTTCGGGTTCCGTGCCCGCCTCCTCGACCAGGCCCCGCTGGAGGAGGGTCCGCATCACACCATCGCAGTTGACGCCGCGGACGGCCGAGACTCGGGAACGGCTGACCGGCTGACGGTACGCGACCACCGCGAGGGTTTCCAAAGCGGCCTGGGTCAGCCGGGCCTGCTGGCCGTCCAGGACGAACCCCTCGACGGCGGCGGCGTAGGCCGGGCGCGTGTAGTAGCGCCAGCCGCCCGCGACCAGCCGCAGCTCGAAGCCCCGGCCCTGGGTCGCGTACTCGTCGGCCAGCTCGCGCAGCGCGTCCGCGACGGCGCGGCGCGGCCGCTGGAGGACCTTGGCCAGGTTCTCCTCGGTGGCGGGCTCGTCGACGACCATGAGGACGGCCTCCAGGGCGGGCTTGAGGTCCAGCTCGGCGACCTCGGAGAGCCCGGCGGGTGTCCGCTGCTCGCTCAACTCGCTACCTCCTCCTTCTCGGGCGTGGCCGTCTCCTGCTCGGGCGCCTTCTCGGGCTCCTTACGGGGCTCGGCCTCCTGGTCGAACTCGTCGGTGACCAGTGGCCGCTCACCCGCCTCGCCCGTCCAGCGGACCATGAGCGATCCGAGCGCCTCCGGCTGGTCCAGGAGGACCGCGCGCTCGCGGTAGAGCTCCAGGAGCGCCAGGAAGCGCGCGACGACCGTAAGGACGTCGGGAGCGTCCTCGGTGAGCACGGCGAAGGTCGCCTCCCCCAGCTCGCGCAGCCGCGAGACCACCACCTCGGCCTGCTCCCGGACGCTGACCAGCGGGGTGTGGATGTGGTCGACGTAGACCTGCGGCTTGGGTTTGGGCTGCATCGCCTTGACGGCCAGCTTGGCGAAGCCCTCGGGGCCGATGCTGATGACGACGTCGGGGAGCAGCTCGGCGTGGTGCGGCTCCAGGCCGACGGTACGGGGGTGACGGGCGGCCTCGGCGGTCAGCCGGTCGTTGAAGATGTCCGCGATCTGTTTGTACGCGCGGTACTGGAGCAGCCGGGCGAAGAGCAGATCGCGCGCCTCCAGCAGCGCCAGGTCCGCCTCGTCCTCGACCTCGGCGGCGGGCAGCAGCCGGGCCGCCTTGAGGTCCAGCAGGGTCGCCGCGACGACGAGGAACTCGGTGGTCTGGTCGAGGTCCCAGTCCGGCCCCATGGCGCGGATATGGGCCATGAACTCGTCGGTGACCTTGGAGAGGGCGACCTCGGTGACGTCCAGCTTGTGCTTGGAGATCAGCTGGAGGAGGAGGTCGAAGGGCCCCTCGAAGTTGTCCAGCCGCACGGTGAACCGATTGCCACCGTCCTCGGCTTGGGCCTCGCCCTTACCGCCCCCGCCGCTCGCGTCGGCCCTGCCACTCGCCTCGGTCCCGCCACTCGTGTCGGCCTCGTCGCTCCCCTCGGTCCGACCGCTCGCGTCGGTCCCGCCGCTGACGTCAGCCCCGATGCTCGCCGCCCCGGCCGCCTCACCGCCGTGCCCGCCCGCCGGGGGCGCCGCATCGAGGTCGGCCCGTGCGTGCACCGGCTCCGGCTCGTCCGCCGAGACCCCCTTACGGCTGCGCCCACCTCCCGCGCCCCGCCGCTCGGCCGCGGCAACGGCCTCGGCCGTCGCCGGGGACGGCTCGGGCTCGGCGTCCGGCTCGGTGCGTTCCTCCGCGGCGGCTTCGGGCGCCTCTGGCTCCACGACGGCCTCACGCGCCTCACGCGCGACAGGCGCCTCGGACGCGACAGGCGCCTCGGGCACGGCGGGCGCCCCGGACGGCCCAGCAGGGGCCTCGGACGCCGTCTGGGCGCCGTTCTGCGGCTCTTCCGCCGCTGCTTCCACCGCTTCCGCCGCCGGGGGCGCAGCGGGGCGCTGAGCGGCCTCCTGCGGAGGCGTGGGCGCGGTGGACCGGTCCGGACCCGTCGTGGCCGGCGCCGCGCCGGGGCCCCGGCCGAGGGTGCGGCGGGAGGGGCGGGGCGGCGGGGCGGGGGTGTCGTTCGTCGGCATCGCGGTCCAGGGTGCTCAGGGCCGGGCGGGGCAGCCCGTACGACCGGGCAGGCTATCGCCCGGCCCGGTCAACGGCCGCGGAGGCGACGCACCAGGATGCTCGCGTCGCCGCGCGACTCGAGGTCGGCGAGGACGACCGCGACCGCCTCGCGGACGATCCGGCCCCGGTCGACGGCGAGCCCGTGCTCACCGCGGAGCACCAGACGCGCGTGCTCGAGGTCCATCAGCTCCTCGGCGGAGACATAGACCGTGATCTTCTCGTCGTGGCGCTCGCGCCCGCTGGGCCTGCGGTTCGCCGCACGGGCGCGGCGGCGGGCCGGGCCGTTCTGCTCGGCCGCGGCCGAACCGCCCTGGGCCTGACGGCCCTTGGGCCGGTCCCCGGCGGCGGGGCGCCGCTCGCCGACCGCGTCCTGGGAGGCCGTCTCCCGTCCCGTGTGTTCGCCCGAGCCGGACTGCTCGCCGTCCGCGCGCTGCTCCTGCCCTTCGCGCGGCTCGGCGCCCGCGTCGGGTTCGGCGGCGGGTGGGGGCACCCGTGGGCCCTCGCCGTTCGCCTGGCGGCGCCCGGCGGCGGGAGTGGAGGACTGGAGGCCCATCCCTCCCGTGGTGCGGAACAGTTCGTCGGCTCCCGGCAGACTCACTCGGCGTGACACCGGGCGAGCACCTCCCTGGCGAGCTGGCGATAGGCGGCGGCACCGACGGAGTTGGACGCGTACGTGGTGATCGGCTCACCCGCGACCGTGGTCTCGGGGAAGCGGACCGTACGGCCGATGACCGTGTGGTAGACGTGATCGTCGAACGCCTCGACCACGCGGGCGAGGACCTCACGGCTGTGCACGGTGCGCGAGTCGTACATCGTGGCGAGGATGCCGTCCAGCTCCAGGTCGGGGTTGAGCCGCTCCTGGACCTTCTCGATCGTCTCGGTGAGCAACGCCACACCGCGCAGCGCGAAGAACTCGCACTCCAGCGGCACGATCACCTTGTGCGCGGCGGTCAGCGCGTTGACGGTGAGCAGACCGAGCGAGGGCTGACAGTCGATGACGATGTAGTCGTAGTCGGCCATCAGCGGCTTGAGCGCGCGCTGGAGGGTCGACTCCCGGGCGACCTCGCTCACCAGCTGCACCTCGGCGGCCGACAAGTCGATATTGCTGGGCAGCAGGTCCATGTTGGGCACGGCCGTCTTCAGCAGCACCTCGTCGGCCGACATGCCCCGCTCCATGAGCAGGTTGTAGACGGTGAGGTCGAGCTCCATTGGGTTGACCCCGAGGCCGACCGACAGGGCGCCCTGCGGGTCGAAGTCGACGAGCAGGACCCGGCGGCCGTACTCGGCCAGGGCCGCGCCCAGGTTGATGGTGGAGGTGGTCTTGCCGACCCCGCCCTTCTGGTTGCACATCGCGATGATCTTCGCGGGACCGTGGTCGGTCAGCGGCCCGGGGATCGGGAAGTACGGCAGCGGACGCCCGGTGGGACCGATCCGCTCGCGGCGCTGGCGGGCAGCGTCGGGCGCGAGCGTGGCCGCGTATTCGGGGTCTGGCTCGTACTCCGCGTCCGGGTCGTAGAAGTGCCCGTCGGGGAGGTCGTCGTAGTCGGCGAAGCGGGCGGGATCCGTGCCCCCCTGGTCGCCGGCCATGGCGTTCACGTGATGGCCGTCCATGCTGTGGCTCTGGTGGGCTGTCGTCGGGCTCTGGCGGGTTGCGAAGGTACGGACAGCGACGGAGCCGACAGCCTCGAGCCCCGAGGGACCCTGGCCCCGCGCAGCCGGTCCTGGTTGACCACCCCCGGGAGAAAATGTCGACTCATTCACAAGTCGTCCTACCTCCTTGGTGACCAGGAAATTTCTCTATAGGTCAGCGTGACACCATGCCGACGGTTGGCGACTCTATGGCGTGTCACCGGTCCGCAGCAACACAATCCACCGGACACGGCACGATGTGTCGGCAATCGAACACCCCGATGTCAAGGGCGTGTGAACGGTGCCGCGGAGATTTCACCGCCGCATAAAGCGTCTGAATAGTTGCATTTAGGGCGAGTTGATCGAGCGGTGGTCCGCACGCGATACGGGGCACAGCGGACACGCCTTCGGCCGGGCCTCGTCCTTCGACAAGACCCGGCCGGATGCCCGATGTTGACATGTGGTTGACGGTCCGGGTTGACCGTCCGGCAACCGGGGTCAACGGGCCCCGGTGGCCGGGTCCGGTGAACCCCGGGCGCCACTCAGCCGATCAGCGAGCCCAGTTCGACGACGGGCAGGTCATGGGCCTCGGCGACCGGGCCGTAGACGACCTGACCCTCATGGGTGTTGAGCCCCTTGGCCAGCGCGGCGTCCCGGCGCAGCGCGTCCCGCCAGCCGCGGTTGGCCAGCTCCACGATGTACGGGAGCGTGGCGTTGGTGAGCGCGTGGGTGGAGGTGTTCGGCACCGCGCCGGGCATGTTGGCCACGCAGTAGAAGACCGAGTTGTGGACCTCGAAGGTCGGCTCGGCGTGGGTGGTGGGACGGGAGTCCTCGAAGCAGCCGCCCTGGTCGATCGCGATGTCGACAAGGACACTTCCCGGCTTCATCCGGGACACCAGCTCGTTGGTGACCAGCTTGGGCGCCTTGGCGCCCGGGATGAGCACCGCGCCGATGACCAGGTCGGCCTCGAGGACGGCCTTCTCCAGCTCATAGGCGTTCGAGGCGATGGTCTGCACCCGGTTGCCGAAGATCCGGTCGGCCTCGCGCAGCTTGTTGATGTCCTTGTCGAGCAGGGTGACGTGGAAGCCCATGCCGATGGCGATCTGGGCGGCGTTCCACCCGGAGACCCCACCGCCGATGACCACGGCCCGCCCGGCGGCCACGCCCGGCACCCCGCCGGGCAGCACACCGCGGCCGCCGGCCGAGCGCATCAGGTGGTACGCGCCGACCTGCGGCGCGATCCGGCCCGCGACCTCGGACATCGGCGCGAGCAGCGGCAGGGCCCGGTTCGCGGTCTCGACGGTCTCGTAGGCGATGGCGGTGGTGCCGGACTCCAGCAGCGCGTCGGTGCAGGCCCGGGAGGCGGCCAGGTGCAGATAGGTGAAGAGCGTCTGACCCTTGCGCAGCCGGTGGTATTCCTCCGCGATGGGCTCCTTGACCTTCAGCAGCAGGTCGGCGGTGGCCCAGACCTCGTCGGCGGTGCCGAGGATGCGCGCACCGGCGGCGGTGTACTCCTCGTCCGTGATGGACGAGCCGAGGCCCGCACTCCGCTCGATGACGACCTCATGGCCGCCTCGGACCAGCTCGTGCACACCGGCGGGGGTGATGGCCACACGGAACTCGTTGTTCTTGACCTCGCGGGGGATACCGACCTTCACGTCGATCACGGTCCTTGAATGGGGGGAAAGGAACATATCGCCACAGCCGGTCATGGGCCGATACACCATCGACCATAGACAGGCAAACCGGCGCATGCGTCCGCATGCCGGAGACGACCGCAACAATCACGGTGCAGCCAGTCTAATGAAGGACCTCGCGCTGTCTAGCCTTGCAATGCATCAATCTTTTGGAAGACCACTACTGATTTCGTAGGTCCGCAGGGTTTCAGCCCCCACTCTGAGGTGACGAACCCGTGTCTTCCGCCTCGCCCGCCTCGATCCTCCGGGCGGTGCGCCGCAGCGACCGCGCCACCGCGGGATCCCCGCCGAGCCGGTCCATCGCGTCCGCCGCATGGCGCGCCAGCTCGGCGTGCAGCCCGGTGTCACCGCAGGTCCGGGCGGCCGCGGCGGTCTCCGCCCAGGTGCGCAGCGCCTCCCTCGGCCGCCCCGAGCGCTCCTGGGCGCCCGCGGTGCCGCTGAGCGCGCGGGCGTACCCCGCCTGGTCGCCCGCCCGGCGGCAGGCGGCCGCGGCGGCACGCCAGTCGCGCAGCGCCTCGCCCCACCGCCCGGCGTAGCCGTGAACGGTGCCGAGCCGTGCGTACAGCCGGGCCGCGGCGGGCGTGTCGCGGCGGCTCAGCCGCAGCTCCAGGGCGCGTCCGAACCAGTCGGCCGCCCGGTGCCAGTCCTCCAGCGCCTGATAGCTGCCGCCGATCGACTCCAGCGCACGCCCGGTCGTATACGGATCGCCCGAGGCGCGGGCGGCCTCCAAGGCGCTCTTGTAGCGGGCGAGTGCCTTGTCCACCCGGCCCGCCCCGCCGTCCAGATCGCCGAGGTTGAGCAGCGCGGCGGCCCGCTCCACCGGCAGATCGCGGCGCCGGGCCACGTCCAGCACCAGCTGATGCAGCCCGTACAGCTCCACCGCGGCGCCCTCGAAGCCCCGGTGGGCGGTCAGGGCGTGGGTCAGCGCGGCCACCAACCGCCGTGCCAGGGTGTCGAGTTGGCCGGTCTCCACGGCCATCCGGGCGGCCTCGATCAGCGTGGGCAGCCGCTCCTCCAGCCAGCCGGCCGCCTCCGCCGACGACGAAAACCGCAGCGGCTTCGGCATCCCGGCCAGCTTCTTCCGGCCCGGCGAACCGGCGGGCTCGGCGGCCAGCCGGCAGGCGTGCAGCTGCCGTACGGCACGCTCCAGCATCCGCGCCCGCGCCAGCTCCACCTCGGCCGGGCGCTCCTCGGCCGCCAGCCGCTCCCGCAGCAGCGGATCGAGACAGCCGGGCACCAGGTAGCGGCCGGTGCCGCGCGGGCGCAGCATCCCGTACGCGGCGAAGCCCTCCAGCGCCGCCTCGCCGTCCGCCACCGAGCAGCCGGCCAGCGCGGAGGCGATCTGGGCGTCGGCCGATCCGCCGGGCGCCATCACCAGCAGCCGCAGCATCCGGGCGGCGGCGGACGGCAGTGCGGCGTAGGCCAGCCGGAAGGCGCGGGTGAGCGGGCGGGCGCCGTGGTCGAGGTCGCCCTCGTCCGGCGGCAGTTCGCGCAGCCGGGCCAGGGCGTCGGCCACCGACGCCTGGGGGCGGGCGGCGAGCCAGCCGCCGACCAGGACGAGCGCCGCGGGCTGGCCCGCGCACTCCTCGACCAGGGACTGCGCGGCCACCGGATCGCAGGTGATCCGGGTGGGGCCGGTGTACTGCGCCAGCAGCCCGACCGCCGCGCTCACATCCAGCCCGCCCACCGTGCACGGCCGCACATCCGGCACCCCGGTCAGCGGGCCGCGCGAGACGGCGACCACCAGGCAGTCGGGCTCGTCGGGCAGCAGCGCGTCCACCTGCTCGGCCCCGGCCACGTCGTCGAGCAGCAGCAGCACCCGCTTGCCGTCGAGGGCCTCGCGCAGCGCCTCGCTCAGATCGTCCTCGTCCGCCCCAGGCGGGGCGGTCACACCGAGCCGTCCCAGCAGCTCACGGGCGGTGTGCTCGGTGGGCACGGGGTCGCCGGCGGAGGTGGTCAGCCGGGCGCTCAGCACCCCGTCGGGGTAGTCGTCGGCGAGCCGCCGGGCGAGCTCCTCGGCCAGCGCCGTACGGCCCCAGCCGGGGCGGCCCGCGATCAGCAGCACCCGGCTGCGGGCGGCCTTTCGGCCGGCGAGGGTGTCCAGGCCCGCGCGCTCGATGTCGGCCCGCAGCGACAGCAGCTCCCGCCGCCGCCCGGCGAACCCCCGCCCCACGGAGGCGGCCGCCGCGAACAGCACGGCCCGGGTGGCCCCGCTCCACACCCCGCCGTCCTGGGCGTCCGCGGTGGAGCGCCGTTGCCGCGGCGGGGTCTCGGAGGAGGAGGTCTCATCTTCCGGCGGACGGCCGGGAGCGGATTCCCGAGGGCCTGGAGCGGATTCCGGCGGACGGCCGGGAGCGGACGAAGCGGATGAAGCGGACGCGGCGGGCGGCGGCTGCCGCTTCCCTGGGGCCGCCGGCTCCCCATCGGTGTCGACCGCCTGCTCCGCCACGGGCCCACTCCCGTCCACCTGCGCGTACGAGCCCCTTCGGCTCACTATGAGCGTAGTTCACTCCGCGTCAGGTACCCGGTACTCGCGGCCCACAGCACGGACCGAAAATCACCCCATCGGATCTTCACCGAGGCCGAGCGGGGCGCATGCGCCCCATCAGTGGGTGGGGCCCATGCGCCCCATCAGCGACTCAGGCGTCGAAGGGCCGGGCGGGCCAGGAGGCGTCGGCGGGCCGGAGGGCGTCGATGCCGTCGCCGGAGAGCACCGACCGCAGCGCCAGCGCGCCCGTCACGAGGCAGTTGTTGTGCAGCTCGCCCGCGAGGGCGCCGCGCACCAGTTCCTCCAGGGGCACCCGGGCGAGCTCCATGTCGGCCTCCTCCTCGGAGACCTCGAACCGCTCGCCCTCGGCCACGGAGATCTCCCGGGCCAGGAAGATCCGTACGGCCTCGTCACAGCCGCCGGGCGAGGTGTAGAGGTCGATGAGGACCCGCCAGTCCTCGGCCTTGACGTGCGCCTCCTCGTACAGCTCCCGCTGGGCGGCGTGCAGCGGGTTCTCACCGGGGATGTCCAGGAGACCGGCCGGGATCTCCCACAGCCGCTGGCGGACCGGGTGCCGGTACTGCCGCAGCACGAGCACGCGGTCGTCCCGGTCCAGGGCGAGGACGGCGACGGAGCCGGGGTGGACCTGGTAGTCACGCTTGACCCGACTCCCGTCGGGCATCTCCACCTCGTCCGTGCGCACGCTCGTCTTGTTGCCGGTGAACGGCGTGGTGGTGGCGGTGACCGGCCATTCCTCGGGAGTGTCCTGGATGGGCATGCTTGCCTCAGCGTCCTTTCCGCGTGCGGTTGACGGGGCGGTGGGCCGCGCCGGCCGCCCGCCCCTGCCAACCGTAACGGTCAGGCGCGAGCACCCGGCGCCGAACCCTGTTCGTCCACGGGGCGCCTTAGCCGCTGTCCCTACGGCGCTGCCACCTGTCGCTCGACCGCCGCCTTCACCAGGCCCGCGAAGAGCGGGTGCGGACGGGTCGGGCGGGAGCGCAGCTCGGGGTGGGCCTGGGTGCCGACCAGATAGGGGTGGACCTCGCGCGGGTACTCCACGTACTCCACCAGCTTGTTGTCCGGGGAGGTGCCGGAGAAGACGATCCCGGCCTTCTTCTCCAGCTCACCGCGGTAGGAGTTGTTGACCTCGTAGCGGTGGCGGTGGCGCTCCTCGACGTACGGCTGGTTGTCGTAGACCTCGCGGACGATCGAGCCCTCGGCCAGCTTCGCGGGGTACATGCCCAGCCGCATGGTGCCGCCCATGTCGCCCTCGCCCGCGACGATGTCGAGCTGCTCGGCCATGGTGGAGATCACCGGGTCGGTGGTGGCGGGCTCGAACTCGGTGGAGTTGGCGCCCTCGATGCCCGCGAGGTTGCGCGCGGCCTCGATGACGATGCACTGGAGCCCCAGGCAGAGGCCCAGCACCGGGATCTTGTTCTCCCGGGCGTAGGTGATCGCGCCGACCTTACCGATGACACCGCGGTCACCGAAGCCGCCGGGGATGCAGACCGCGTCCACGCCGTCGAGCTGCTCCCGGGCGCCGGCCGCCGTCTTGCAGTCGTCGGAGGTGACCCACTTGATCTTCACACGGGCGTTGTTGGCGAAGCCGCCGGCGCGCAGCGCCTCGGTGACGGAGAGATAGGCGTCGGGCAGGTCGATGTACTTGCCGACAAGCGCCACGGTGACCTCGTGGTCGGGCTCGTGGACCCGCTTCAGCAGGTCGTCCCACTGGGTCCAGTCCACGTCGCGGAAGGGCAGGTCCAGCTTGCGGACGACATAGGCGTCCAGGCCCTCGGAGTGCAGCACCTTGGGGATGTCGTAGATCGACTTGGCGTCGATGGCGGCGACCACGGCGGCGTCGTCCACGTCACACATCAGCGAGACCTTGCGCTTGATGGAGGTGGGGACCTCGCGGTCGGCTCGCAGCACGATCGCGTCCGGCTGGATACCGATATTGCGCAGCGCGGCCACCGAGTGCTGGGTGGGCTTGGTCTTCAGCTCGCCGGACGGGCCGATGTACGGCAGCAGGGAGATGTGCACCACGAACACGTTGTCCCGGCCGACCTCGTGCCGGACCTGGCGGACGGCCTCCAGGAAGGGCAGCGACTCGATGTCGCCGACGGTGCCGCCGACCTCGGTGATGACGACGTCCACGTCATCGGTGGCCATGCGCCGGATGCGGTGCTTGATCTCATTGGTGATGTGCGGGATGACCTGCACCGTGTCCCCGAGGTACTCACCGCGCCGCTCCTTGGCGATTACGGTGGAGTAGACCTGTCCGGTGGTCACATTGGCCGAGCCGTCGAGGTCGACGTCGAGGAAGCGCTCGTAGTGGCCGATGTCCAGATCGGTCTCGGCGCCGTCGTTGGTGACGAACACCTCGCCGTGCTGGAAGGGGTTCATCGTGCCCGGGTCGACATTCAGATACGGATCGAGCTTCTGCATGGTGACGCGCAGACCGCGCGCCTTCAGCAGCGCCCCCAGACTGGAGGCGGTAAGACCCTTGCCGAGTGAGGAGGCGACACCCCCGGTGACGAAGAGGTGCTTGGTCGTCATGGGTTTAGCGGCAATGGCCAAGAGGGGGCTCCCGTGGTCGCGTCGTGAGGGTGCGTACGGCAGCCGCTCCGGGGTCCGGGGGCGCCGCCGCTGAGGTTCGGGGGTTTTGTGCCCGCCGCTCCACGGGCTACCAGGGTATCAGCGCCCCGGAGCGGTCGTTGCTGACCTGGTTCCCGCGTTCGGTCTGCGCAATCGCCCGAACACCATGCGTGACCTGGCCACCCGATCGGCCGTGAGATGCGAGCCACGATGTGGACGGGCTCAAGCGGATCATCGTTGTCCGTCGTATCCTCATCGGACGCACGCATGCGAGCCACCCCGGCACGGCACCACCAGCACGCCCCCGGAACAAGAGCTCGTCATAATTTTCCGAGACCGTAGAACACGCCCTCCGGGGTGATACGGCCGTTCGAATGGGGAATGCACGTGGCCGGGCGTATCGAGGATTACGCACTCATTGGTGATATGCAGACCGCCGCCCTCGTCTGCAGAGACGGGACGGTCGATTGGCTGTGCCTGCCGCGGTTCGACTCCCATGCCGTCTTCGCCGGTCTGCTGGGCACTGAGGAACACGGCTTCTGGCGACTGGGACCCGCCACCCCCGCGGGGAGCCCGCCGCCCGCCGCCGACCGCCGCCGCTACCGCGGCGACTCCCTGGTCCTGGAGTCGGAGTGGGACACCCCGCGCGGCACGGTCCGTGTGATCGACTTCATGCCGCCCCGTGACGGCGCCCCGCAACTGGTGCGGATCGTCGAGGGGGTCAGCGGCCGGGTGCCGATGCGCTCCGCGCTGCGGATGCGGTTCTCCTACGGCTGGGTCGTGCCCTGGGTGCACCGGGTGGACGCCCGCACCGTCGCCGTCGCGGGTCCGGACTCGGTCTGGCTGGACACCGAGGCCGACACCTACGGCAAGGACCTCACCACCTACTCGGACTTCACGGTGGGCCCCGGCGACCGGCTCGCCTTCACCATCAGCTGGCAGCCCTCGCACCGCGAACCGCCCGCCCTGCCCGAGCCGGAGGGCGCGCTGGAGGCCACCGAGGCGTTCTGGCGGGAGTGGGTCGAGCACTGCACGTACCACGGCCCCTACCGGGACGCGGTGGTCCGCTCGCTGATCACGCTCAAGGCGCTGACCTACGCCCCCACCGGCGGCATCGTCGCGGCGCCCACCACCTCGCTGCCCGAGGAGATCGGCGGCGTCCGGAACTGGGACTACCGCTTCACCTGGCTGCGGGACGCGGCGATCACCCTCTCCTCGCTGCTGCGCACCGGCTACCGCGAGGAGGCCCGCGCCTGGCGCGAATGGCTGCTCCGCGCGGTCGCGGGCGACCCGGAGAACCTCCAGATCATGTACGGCATCGCGGGCGAGCGGGAGTTGTCCGAGGCCGAGCTGACCTGGCTGCCCGGCTTCGAGAACTCCCAGCCGGTCCGGATCGGCAACGGCGCGGCGGGCCAGGTCCAGCTGGACGTCTACGGCGAGGTCACCGAGGCGCTGCACCTGGCCCATATGACGGGCCTGGCACGCAACGACTACGCGAGCGTGCTCCAGCTGAAGCTGATCCGCTACCTCGAGGAGCACTGGGACGAGCCGGACGAGGGCATCTGGGAGGTGCGCGGGCCGCGCCGCCACTTCGTGCACTCCAAGGTGATGGCCTGGGTCGCGGTCGACCGCACCGTCAAGCTGATCGAATCCGGCGATGTGGACGGGCCGTTGGAGCGCTGGCGGGAGCTGCGCGACGAGATCCACCGGGAGGTCTGCGAGAAGGGCTACGACGCCGAGCGCAACACCTTCACCCAGTCCTACGGCTCCAAGGAGCTGGACGCCTCGCTGCTGCTCATCCCGCAGATGGGCTTCCTGCCGCCGGACGACAAGCGGGTCATCGGCACCATCGAGGCGATCCAGCGGGAGCTGTCGACCGAGGACGGCTTCGTGATGCGCTACCCCACCGCGGGCGAGGACGCCGGGGTGGACGGTCTCGAGGGCGACGAAGGGGCCTTCCTGGCCTGCTCGTTCTGGCTCGCCGACGACCTGGCGATGATCGGCCGGGTGGACGAGGCCCGGAAGCTCTTCGAGAAGCTGCTCGCGCTCCGCAACGACCTCGGGCTGCTGTCCGAGGAGTGGGACTCGCACAACCAGCGTCTGGTGGGCAACTTCCCGCAGGCGTTCAGCCATGTGCCGCTGATCGACACCGCGCTGCGGCTGACCGCGTCCGGCGCGTACGGAGGCTGACCCCCGGCCCGGGCCCTGGGGGCCCGGGCCCCCACACCCGGGCTCGGCCCGCCAGCCGACGTCCGCTGGGCGGCGTCCGCTGGGCGGCGTCCGCTGGGCGGGTCGAGGCGGGTCGAGGCGGGGCATCGAACGGGCGGCTGACCAGGTCGGAGGAAGTCCGCTACGGTTCGGGCAGCGCCCCGAAGGGGCGCGGGACTGTGTCGATGTGCGGCTCCGCCGCGCGGGCGCGACCAGCCACGACGGCGCCGCAGTCGACCGACGACCCATCGCAGCACTTCCCGCGGAGCGCTTAGCGTTGCGGCATGGAACCACAGGGAACGATCACCGTGGCGCGGGCCCTCGGCCTTCCCGCCCTGCGCCGCGGGCTCCCCGAGGTGGTGTCCGGGCAGGAGCTGCTTGACCGCCCGGTGCGCTGGGTGCACGCGGGCGAGGCGCCGAACATCGCCGCGCTGCTCAAGGGCGGTGAGCTGCTGCTGACCACCGGTCTCGGGGTCGGCCCGCGCCCCGCCGAGCAGCGCGCCTTCGTCCGCCGGCTCGCCGAGCGGGGCATCGCGGCGCTGGTGGTGGAGCTGGGCGCCCGGTTCCGCACCCTGCCGGGGCCGGTCGTGGACACCGCGCGTTCATGCGGGCTGCCGCTGGTGCAGCTCCATCGCGAGGTGCCGTTCGTCACGGTCACCGAGGAGATCCACACCGAGATCGTCAATGAGCACTACGCCCTGCTGCGCCAGGCCGATGTGGTGCACCGGCAGGCCACCGAGGTGCTGCTGCGCGGCGGCGGGGTGCCGGAGATCCTGCGCCACTTCGCCGCCTTCGCGGCCAATCCGGTCTTCCTGGAGACCCCCGGCGGACAGCTGCTGTACGCGGCGGGGCCGGGCGGTACGGCCCCGGCGGGCGCCGCCGATCCGCTCCAGGTGTGGGAGGGGCTGCGGGCGCCGCGCGCGGCCGAGCGGCCCGAGCCGCCGACGGGCAGCGTGCTCGCGGACATCCCGGGCGGCGGGCCCGGCCCCGGTGCCGTACGGGCGCGGCTGACCGTCCTTCCGGTGGCCGGGCCGCTGGGCCCGGTGCACCGGATCGCCGCCGAGCGGACGGCGGATCTGCTGGCGGTGGTGCTGCTCCGGGCACGCCAGGAGGAGGAGCTGGCGGCGCGCGGGCGCGGGGACTTCCTCACCGAGCTCGCCGAGGGCCGGATCGAGGCGTCGGACGCCCCGGCCCAGGCCCGGGTGCTGGGGTTCCGGCCGGGCCCGGGCGGGCCGCTGCTGCCGGTGGTGACGCGGCTGGTGGAGGATCCGCGGCCGCTGGCCGGTGGCGGCGGGAGCTGGGCGGCGCTGGCCCACGCCGTGCAGGAGGAGCTGGCCGGGGTCGGGGTGCCGGTGCTGCTCGGCGTACGGCTTCCGGAGGGGCGGGTTCCGCTGCTGGCGGGGCTGCGCGACGCGAGCGAGCGGAGCGCGGTGGCCGAACGGATCGCGGCGGCGCTGCGGGCCGGGGTGGAGCGGGCCTGGCCGGACCGGGCCGGCGCCCGGCCGCCGGTGGTGGTCGCCGGGCTCGCGGTCGGCTGGAACGCGGCCGGAGCCGAGCTGCGGCATGCGGCGGAGGCGGCCAACGCGGCCTGCGGACCGCCGCCCGACCGGGGCTGGTACGACGTACGCAGCCTGGATGTCGACCTGTTGCTGTGGCGACTGCGCGAGCACGGCGATCTGGCCGCCTTCGTGGACCGGGTGATCGGTCCGCTGCTGGCCCATGACCGCACCGCCCGCCCGCCGCTGGTGCCGACGCTGGAGACGTATCTGCGGCATGCGGGGCGCAAGGCGGAGACGGCCCGCGCACTGCACCTCAACCGCCAGACGCTGTACGACCGGCTGGCCCGGATCGCGTCGCTGCTGGGCAGCGATCTGGAGGATCCCCAGACGGTGCTCGCCCTGGGGGTGGCCCTCCAGGCCCGCCGCCACGTCCGGTGACACGGCGGCGGGCCGCCCCGCCTGACGCGGCCGCGGCCCGCCCCACCTGCCCGGGCCCCCGCCCGGCGTCCCCCCGTGCCGCCGGGCGGGGAGTGGCTCCCTCACCGTCCGCCGCGCAGCCCTCGCAGTGCGCCACGAACACCTCCCCACCCGGCCGCCCTGCACCTAACCCGCCCAGCGGACCCGTGCCGAACCCGGCCCGGCGGCCCTGTACCGAGCCCGCCCGGCCGCCCTGCGCCGAACCCGGCCGACGGACTTGTGCCGAACCCGCCCGGCCGCCCTGTACCGACCCGCCCAGCGGCCCTGCGCCGAACCCGGCCGACGGACTCGTGCCGAACCCGCCCGGCCGCCCCGTGCCGAGCCCGGCCTGGCGGCCCCGTGCCGAACCCGGCCAGCGGACCTGCACCGAACCCACCCGGCCGCCCTGCACCTAACCCGCCCAGTGGACCCGTGCCGAACCCGGCCCGGCGGACCTGCACCGAACCCACCCGGCCGCCCTGCACCGAACCCACCCGGCCGCCCTGCACCTAACCCGGCCAGCGCACCTGCACCGAACCCGGCCCGGCGGGACTTCGCGGCCCGGGCCCCTGGCGCGGTGTTCCCGGCCACCGCCGGGAGGCGCCTCCCGCACCAGAGGCCGCGGGCCTCGCGGCGGCGGCCGCTGGTGGCGCGGGCGCGAAGAACGCTCCACCGGACGGGCCTACGGGGCGCCTGGCGGACCACGCGGCGGAACCGCATATCGACACTTCGCCCTCCCCGCCCCTTCCCTCGGCATCGATATGCGGCTCCGCCACCTCGCAGGGGCATCGCCCCTGGACCCCGGGGGGGGCGACGAGCCGGCCGTTCCGCGATCAGCTCACTGGCCAGGGCGCCGGCCGCGCCACCCGCGACGCGGCCGGGGTCTGGGGCGGAGCCCCAGTTGAGGGAAGGGGCGGGGAGGGGAAACAGCCCGCCGCAGGCGCCAAGCCCCGCCGCACACCCCCTAGAACGGAGTCAGCGTGAGCGTGATCCCCTTCGGCGCGGTGTCCTGGATGTAGGACGCGAACTCGGCCACGTCGTCGAAGGCGAAGCCATACGCCTTGCCGTCCTCGGTCGCCGCGTGCATCGCCTTGGCGTAGTGGTTGGTGACGTCCTCGCCGTAGAAGGCGGCCGGATCGGTGGTCGGCTGGGCGTCGGCGTTGTGCAGCGTGGAGCGGTTGAAGCCCGCGCCCAGGATCGCCGCGACCGGGCCCGTGGTCCCGTCGTTGGGCGCGGCCAGGGCGCCGTCGCAGAACAGCACGTCCTTGGTGGAGGGCTTGTCGAAGGAGACCGAGGCCGGACCGGTGAAGGAGAACTTCCCGCCGCTCACCCGGCCGGTGAAGGTGCCCGCGTTCGTGGTGACCTTGAGGTCCTTCGAACCGTAGGCGTCCCAGACCTGGTCGATGTACGACGCGAAGTAGTCCTCCGCGAACACCCCCGCGCCCATGCCATGACCGGGAGCGATCACCCGCAGATTGTCGCCGACGATCAGCTTCTTGAAGGCGTCGACGCCGGCGAGGTCGGAGAAGATCTTGGCGCGGGCGCCGTCCTTGAGGGTGCCGGTCGTCTGGTCCTGGGCGCCGGTGAGGTGGATCGACAGCGGGACGCTGAACATGTCCACCATGGTGGTGTTGCAGAACATGCCGGAGGAGTTGTACGTGAACTCCGCGCAGTCGTGCATGATGTCGTAGTTCGGGTCGCCGGACACCCAGCCCGCCGGGTACTGGAGCGCGGCCTTGCCCGCCCCGTCCTCGACCACCTTGAGCTTGAGCTTGGAGCCGAGCGCCACATAGATCCGGCCGGACATCTGAGGCAGGTTCAGCTTGGTCTCGCCGCTTCCGGCCAGCGGTATCGCGTAGTCGGTGAAGCCGTCCGAGCCGTTGTCGGAGAGCGCGACGGGGGCGATGTTGCCGTCCGGGGTGACGTGGACCTGCCGGTCGCCCTCGTTACCGACGATGTAGAGCCATACCGACCCGTTGTCGTACTGCCCCGTCTTGTTCACGACGGTCAGGGGCAGGGCGGCGGCGGCCTTCGCGCCCGGTGCTCCGCTGGCGCGGCCGCCGGCGAACGCGAGGCCGGTGCCCGCGGCGGCGGCGGAGGCGGCGATTCCACCCAGCAGCTTCCTGCGACTGATCATGATGATGGTGCTCCTCGGCGTAGTGGGGGTTGCCGGGAAAATGGCGTGGGGGGTGACGGGAGGCGCGACCATTGGGAGCGCTCTCTCGTTCCTCTGCCCAGCACCCTGCCGATCAACGGCCGGGCCCGTCAACCCCTTCACGCAGAAAGGTCTGCACCAACTCATCGTAGACGCTGAGGACATGGGCGACGGTGTCGTCCTCCGTGGGCCAGCCCGCCGTCCGCGCCCGCCCCGCCTCCGCGAGCTCCACCCGGCGCTCCGGATCGGCGAGCAGCCCGGACACGGCCTCGGCCAGGGCCTCGGGGTCGCCGTACGGGACGAGTTCGGCCGCCTCCCCCACCAGCTCCGGCACCCCGCCGACCGCCGTGGCCACCAGGGGCACCCCCGCGTGCAGCGCCTCCTGGGCCAGCAGCGACCGGGCCTCCCAGCGGCTGGAGAGCACCGCGACATCGGCCGCGGAGAGCAGCTGCGGCACATCCTCGCGGCGGCCGAGCAGCCGCACCGGCAGCCCCTCGGTGTCGATCCGGCGCTGGAGCACCGCACGGTCCGGCCCCTCCCCCGCCACCACCAGCAGCGGCCGCGGGTCCAGCACCCGCCAGCGGTGCGCCGCGTCCAGCAGCGGGCCGTGTCCGGCCATCGCCTCCAGCCGCCCCGCCGTGACCAGCAACGGCCGCTCCACCACGCCCAGTTCGGCCCGCGCCTTCTGGCGGCGGCCGTCGGTGGTCTCCGGCGGCCGCCGCGGGGCGGGCACCGCGACCGGGGCCAGCCGGGCGTCGCGCGCGCCGCGGGCACGGGCCCGGGCCACCAGGTCCGAGGAGGCCCCGAGCACGATCGCGGCGGCCCGGGCCACCCGACGCTCCATCAGCCGGACCAGCCGGGCCCGCGCGCCCTCGGCGTCCACGCGGGTGTGCCAGGTGACGATCAGGGGCACGTTCCGGCCGCGCAGCGCCACGGCCGCCAGCAGCCCCGAGCGCAGCCCGTGGGCGTGCACCAGAGCCGCGCCCTGGGTGGCCCTGCGCAGCGACGCCATGCTTCCGGCGTCCGTCAGGGCGTCGAGCCCGGTGAACCGCGCTCCGGTCTGGGTGAAGCCGTAGCCCCGTTCGGCGCTCCAGGGCCCGCACACGGTCACCCGCAGTCCGCGCGCCACCAGCCCGGCCGACAGCGACCGCACATGCACTCCGCTGCCCGAACTCCCGGCGCCCAGCACCTGGACCGCGTGCAGCGACGACTGCCCGTGCGGCGGGACCGGGGTATTGCTCACGGTACTGCTCACGCGGGCGGAGCTCCTGAGACGGTGTCGGGGCGATCGGGGGGCGGTGCGGACGCGCTCCGCCCAAGGATGCCAGCACTCGCCGAACCCTCGTCGCAACGCTCCCAGGTGACGCCTGCCCCGAACTCGCCCCAGCGTCCGCGGTATCACCCGTTCGGGTGAAGGATCGGGGGAGCGATGCGTGGAGGTTCGGGGGAAGCGTCGCGCAAGGGCCGCGCGAAGCGTCGCATTGCGGGTCAGCGTCCCGCGCGGGCCGCCTCCAGGAGCTCTTCCGCGTGCGCCCGCGCGAGTTCGGAGTCCTCCTGGCCCGCGAGCATCCGCGACAGCTCCCGTACGCGGTCCTCGCCCTCCATGGCCTTCACACCGCTTCGGGTCACCGACCCGTCGTTGGTCTTCTCGACCACCAGATGGCGGTCGGCGAAGGCCGCGACCTGCGGTAGATGGGTGACCACCACGACCTGTGCGGAGCGGGCGAGCTTGGCCAGCCGGCGGCCCACCTCGACCGCCGCCTTACCGCCGACGCCCGCGTCCACCTCGTCGAAGAGATATGTCGGTACGGGGTCGGAGCCCGCGAAGACGACCTCGACCGCGAGCATCACCCGCGACAGCTCACCCCCGGAGGCGCCCTTAGCGATCGGCCGGGGCGGGGCGCCCGGATGGGGCGCGAGCAGCAGCTCGACCTCATCGGCGCCATGCGGCCCGAAGACCACCGGGCGGCCGCCCACCTCGATGCCGTCCGCCTCCGTCTCGGTCTCCGTCTGGCGGATCGCGAACGTGACCCGGGCGTGCGGCATCGCCAGGGAGGCCAGCTCGGCGGTGACCGCCTCCGCGAACCGCCCCGCCGCCTCCGTACGGGCGTCGGTGAGCGTCTGCGCCAGCCCGCCCAGCTCCGCGCGGAGCGCCTCGTGCTCGGCGGTCAGCTCGCCGATGCGGTCGTCGTCGCCGTCGAGTTCGGCGAGCCGGGCGGCGCCCTGTTCGGCCCACGCCAGCACGTCCGCGATGGTCTCGCCGTACTTGCGGGTCAGCTGGGACAGCGCGGCGCGGCGCTCCTCGACTGCCGACAGACGGATCGGGTCGGCGTCCAGGTTGTCGGCGTACCCCGCGAGGTCCCCGGCCACATCGGAGAGCAGGATGCCGATTTCGCCGATCCGGTCGGCGAGCCCGGCGAGGGCCTGGTCGTGGGAGCGTACGGCCTCCACGGCGCGATGGGCGCCCGCGACCAGGGTGGCCGCGTCCACGCCCTCCGGATCCTCCGGGTTCCCGGCGAGGGCGGCGTGCGCGACGGCGGCGGCGGACGCCAGGGCCTCGGCGTGCCCCAGCCGTTCGGCCTCGGCCGCCAGCTCCTCGTCCTCCCCGGGCCGGGGCTCGGCGGCCTCGACCTCCTCGAGGCCGAAGCGCAGCAGATCCGCCTCCTGCGCCCGCTCGCGGGCCCGCGTGGTGAGCTCCTCCAGCTCGGCCGAGACGGCGCGCAGCCGGCGGTAGGCCCCCGCGTACTTCTCCAGGGGTACGGCCACCGCGGCGCCCGCGTACCGGTCCAGCGCCTGCCGCTGCCGGGCGGGCCGCAGCAGGCCCTGCTGATCGGTCTGGCCGTGCACGGCCACGAGATCGTCGGCCAGCTCGCCCAGCAGGCCCACGGGGACGGAACGGCCGCCCAGGTGCGCGCGCGACCGTCCTTCGGCGGAGAGCGTACGGCTGATCAGCAGCACGCCGTCGTCGAGCTCGGCCCCCGCTTCCTCCGCCCTTACGGCCGCCGCCGAGCGGGCGTCGACCGTAAGGCGGCCCTCGACGACCGCCGCCTTGGCCCCGATCCGCACCAGAGCGGCGTCGGCGCGGCCGCCCAGCAGCAGCCCGAGGCTGGTGACGACCATGGTCTTGCCCGCGCCGGTCTCACCGGTCACCGCGGTGAAGCCGGGCGACAGCTCGACGACCGCGTCGTCGATGACGCCCAGCGCACGTATCCGCATCTCCTCCAGCACGTGCACGACCATACGAGGTTTGGTCGGTGGGATGCGACGAAGGGGCGCCACTTATGGGGTCTGCCCGTACATCTGCTCGGGGTGGGTGGGGTGCGGGCGCCTCCGGCGGAGAGCCCCCACCCCGCCCCTTCCCGAAACCGGGGGCTCCGCCCCCAGCTCCGCTCCTCACACACCGGAGAGGCCGGGGTTGCGGGGCACCGCCCCCGGCCCCGCTCCTCACACGGTGCTGCGGGGTGTCCGGCAGGCCACGACGGCGGAGCCGCCGGGCAGGGGCTTCGCCCCTGGATCCCGGGGTTGGGGGCGGAGCCCTGCCTTCCAGCCCCTCCGGCGCTTGAGGAGCGGGGTCCGGGGCGGTGCCCCGGCGGGGGGTCTGGGGGCGGAGCCCACGGTTTCGGGAAGGGGCGGGGAGGGGAGCAGCCCGCCGCAGGCGGCAACGACCCGCCGGACGAGGACCTAGTGCGGGGCGCCTCGCCACCCCGCGACCGGCAGGGCGAACTTGGCGACCAAGCGGTCCGTGAACGACGCATGGTGCAGACGGGCCAACCGGACCGGCACCGCCCCCCGCCGCACCTCCACCCGCGCACCCGCCGGAAGCTCCACCGTGCGGCGGCCGTCGCACCACAGCACCCCGTGCGGGGTCTGCGGCTGCACCTCGACCGCGAGCACCGACTTCGGCGACGTCACCAGCGGCCTGGCGAACAGCGCGTGGGCGCTGATCGGCACCATCAGCAGCGCCTCCACCTCGGGCCACACCACCGGCCCGCCCGCCGAGAAGGCGTAGGCCGTGGAGCCGGTCGGGGTCGCGCAGACCACGCCGTCGCCGCCGAACCGCGAGACCGGGCGGTTGTCGACCTCCGTGACCACCTCGAGCAGCCGCTCCCGCGCGGCCTTCTCCACCGACGCCTCGTTCAGCGCCCAGTCCGTGTGCACGATGTGCCCGTCGTTGCGGACCAGCACATCGATCGTCATCCGCTCCTCGACCTCGTACTGCCGGGTCACCACCCGGTCCACGACCTTGTCGAGGTCGTCCCGCTCGGCCTCGGCCAGGAAGCCCACCCGGCCGAGGTTCACGCCGAGCATCGGCACGCCCGAGACCCGGGCGAATTCCGCGCCGCGCAGCAGCGTCCCGTCCCCGCCGAGGACGACCAGCAGCTCACAGCCGTTCAGCACGTCTCGCTCCGCGTCGACGCGCTCGACAGCGGGGGGCAGCGGCAGGTCCGCCGCCTCGGCGGCGAGCACCCGTACCCCGATTCCGCTGCGCAGCAGCCCCTGGACGACCAGTTCGGCGCTGCGGATGGCCGCGGGGCGGCCGGTGTGCGCGAGGAGGAAGACGGTGCGGTCCGCCGTCGCTTCGGCCGCCGGAGTCATCGGCTCGACCGCCGGTGCCGCCACCGCGTCCCCGGCTCCGGGCTCGGGCACGGGCTCGGGCACGGGCACTGCTTCCTTCTGCTGCGCTGCTTCTGAAGTGGTCAACTGGGCCCCTCCGCCACTGCACGGTCAACATCCGCCGGGTCCAGTGCCGGCGCCCCGGCGCGCATCCACAAAAAGTACTCGACATTACCCGACGGCCCCGGGAGCGGGCTGGCCGTTACGCCCAGCACACCCAGTCCCAGCTCCGCCGCCCGCCCGGCCACCGTGCGCACCGCCTCGGCGCGCAGTTCGGCACTGCGGACCACTCCCCCGCTGCCCAGCCGCTCCTTGCCGACCTCGAACTGTGGTTTGACCATCAGCACCAGATCGGCGTCGGCCGCCGCGCACCGCACGAGGGCGGGCAGGACGAGCCCGAGCGGAATGAAGGAGAGATCACCGACCACCAGGTCCACCGGTTTCCCACCAATCCGCTCAAGTGTCAGCTCGCGCACGTTTGTACGGTCATAAACGCTGACGCGTTCATCGCTCTGGAGCGACCAGGCGAGCTGCCCGTAGCCGACGTCGACGGCGAGCACCTGAGCGGCGCCCGCGCGCAGCAGGACGTCCGTGAAGCCTCCGGTGGAGGCGCCCGCGTCCAGCGCCCGCCGCCCGGCGACCCTCAGCCCCGCCCCGGCCCCCGTGGCCGGGCGGACCCCGGGGTCCTGCCCCGCGCCCGCGCCCTTCCGGTACTCCTCGCTGAACGCGTACAGCGCGCCCGCCAGCTTGTGGCCACCGCGCGAGACATAGTCCGGATCGCTGTCGTCCTCGATCACGACGACGGCCGCGCTGGTCTCCACCTGGGTGGCCGGTTTCGTCGCCACCGCCCCGCCGACGGTGACCCGGCCCGCCGCGATCAGCTGGCTGGCATGCTCACGCGAACGCGCCAGCTTGCGGCGCACCAGCTCCGCGTCGAGTCGTGCGCGTCGTGGACGGGTCACTGCCACGGGTGGTTCAGCTCCTGAGGTCGTTTACGTAGCGGACGGGGGCCGCTGGCCGGGCGGCGGTGGTGCTGGCCGCCGGTCGAGTGCGGTCAGCGTGTCGCGCAGGCCCTGGTGGACATCCTCGTACACCTCCAGATGTCCGCTCGTCCCGAGGTGGTCGGCGTCGGCCAGCCGGGCCAGCCGGGCGTCCACCTCGGCGACGCCGGTGGGCGTACGGTCCACGCCGAGCGGGGCCGGATCGGCGGGGCCGGGCGGCTCCGGCACGGCCGCGGGCACCGGCTCCGGCGCGACGCCCTCGGCCTCTCCAGCCACCCGCTCCGGCGCGATGTCCTCGGCACCCTCGGCACCCTCGGCCCCTCCGGCCACCCGCTCCGGCGCGGCCTCCCGGGCCTCCTCGGCCGCGGGACCGGGCTGGGGGCCGGGCCGCCCGGCCGGCATCGGCTCACTCATGGCCCCGACGCTACCGCGAATCCCTCGTTCTCCGACGTACGAGACCTGGGGTAACGTCGTCCGCGATGGCGACCTTGGAACAGTGCCGCAGCGCACTCGACAAACTGGCGGAGAGCCTCGCGACCGCGAACGGGGACCTTCGCAGCGCTGCCGCGCTCGATCGCTCGGTCAGCTGCTGGATCACCGACCTGGACACCACCTTCATCGGCCGTCTCGTGGACAGCCGGATCGAGGATGTGACGACCGAGTCGGGCCCCCCGGCCGAGCGTGCGCAGATCCGGCTGGCGATGACCGGCGACGATCTGGTGGCCCTGGTCGACGGCGAGCTGCACTTCGCGAGGGCGTGGGGCGCCGGGCGGATCAAGCTCGAGGCCGGGCTGCGCGACCTGCTGCGGCTGCGGAAGCTGCTCTAGGCAAGCGTCCCCGCCCCGTCCAGGGCAAGCCCCACCGCCCCGTCCAGGGCAAGCGCCACCACCCCGTCCAGGCAAGCGCCACCCCGAGCCCTGCCCCACCCCGAGCCCCGCTCCGGACCGGACGCCCCAGCCCGGGCCGCCCCTCAGGACTCGCTCACCGCGGCGCCCGCCAGCGGCGCCGCCACCCGTGCCGTACGGGACCGGCGGGCGGCCGGGATGACCAGCGGCGTCCCCGTCTCCGGGTCGTCGATCACCTGGCAGCGCAGCCCGAAGACCCGCTCCACCAGCTCCACCGTGACCACGTCCCCCGGCGCCCCCTCCGCGACGACCTCCCCGCCCCGCATCGCGATCAGATGGGTGGCGTAGCGGGCGGCGTGGTTCAGGTCGTGCAGCACCGCGACGAGGGTGCGGCCCTGCTCCTCGTGGAGCTGGGCGCACAGATCCAGCACATCGATCTGGTGCTGGATGTCCAGATAGGTCGTGGGCTCGTCGAGGAGCAGCAGCGGGGTCTGCTGGGCGATGGCCATCGCGATCCACACCCGCTGGCGCTGGCCGCCGGACAATTCGTCGACATAGCGATCCGCGAGCTCCGCCACCCCGGTCGCCGCCATCGATTCGTCGACGATCCGCTCGTCCGTCTCCGACCACTGCCGCAGCAGCCCCTGGTGCGGATAGCGGCCGCGAGCGACCAGGTCGGCGACGGTGATCCCGTCCGGGGCGATCGAGGACTGGGGCAGCAGCCCGAGGGTGCGGGCGACCTTCTTGGCGGGCAGCGAGCCGATCGACTGCCCGTCCAGCAGCACCGATCCGGCCGTCGGCTTGAGCATCCGGGACAGGGCGCGCAGCAGGGTCGACTTCCCACAGGCGTTGGGCCCGACGATGACCGTGAAGGAGTGGTCCGGGATGGTCACGGACAGCTCCTCGGCGACCGTGCGCCGGTCGTAGGCGAGGGTCAGCCCCTCCGCCATGAGCCGCTGCCGCTGGTCCTGGGTGCCACTCGTGCTGGAAGCCACGGTCTGCCGGGTCTCCTTGTCCATGTCGTCTTCCGTCCGGGTCGTGTCCACAGTTTCCGTCCGGGTCGTGTCCACACTCGTCATATCCGCCCCGCCCTGCGCTCGGTCACCAGCAGCCACAGCAGATAGGCGCCGCCCAGCATCCCGGTGAGCACTCCCACCGGCAGCTGATCGGCCCCGAAGGCGCGCTGGGCGGCCCAGTCGGCGGTGACCAGCAGCGCGGCACCCATCCAGGCCGCGGGGAGCAGGTTCGGACCGGGCGAGCGGGTGAGCCTGCGGGCCAGCTGCGGGGCGACGAGCGCCACGAAGGCGACGGGCCCGGCGGCGGCCGTGGCGGACGCGACCAGCAGCACGGCCGCGCCCATCAGCACCATCCGGGTCCGCTCCACCCGCACCCCGAGGGCGTAGGCGCTGTCGTCGCCCATCTCCAGCATCCGCAGGTTCCGCGCCTGCCCGAGGGCCACGGGCATGAGCACCGCGCAGACGGCCAGCAGCGGCCAGACCTGGTCCCAGTCGCGGCCGTTCAGCGAACCGGTCAGCCACATCACCGCACGGGCCGCGTCCTCCTGGTGGGCCTGGGTGAGCAGATAGCCGTTGACGGCGGTGAACGTGGCGGAGGTACCGATGCCCACGAGGACCAGCCGATAGCCGTGGACGCCCTGCCGCCAGGCCAGCGCGTAGACGGCGAGCCCGGTCAGCACCCCGCCGAGGACGGCTCCGGTGGCGACCACCCCCGGATCGCCCTTGACCAGCACGATGGCCGTGAGCGCCCCGGCCGCCGCCCCCTGGCCGAGGCCGATCACATCCGGACTGCCCAGCGGATTGCGGGAGATGGACTGGAAGATCGCCCCGCCCAGCCCCAAGGCCGCGCCGACCAGCAGCCCCACCAGCACCCGCGGCAGCCGCAGTTCGTTGACGATGAAGTCCTGGGCCACGGTGCCGTTGCCGAACAGCGTGCGCACCACATCGGCGGGGGCGATGGGGAAGTCGCCGGTGCCGATCAGTACGACGCCCATCACCAGCGCCACGGCGATCAGCAGCAGCCCCACGACCGCGCCGCGGACGTCCAGGCGCAGCGAGAGACCGGCGGTGCGCAGCGTGACCCCGCGCGTCCCGGACTTGGCGGTGCGCTTGCTCGCGTTCACAGTTGGGCCATCCTTCGGCGACGTACGAGGTAGATGAAGAGGGGCCCGCCGATGAAGGTGGTGACGACGCCGACCTGGAGCTCCGCGGGCCGGGTGACCAACCGCCCGATCACATCGGCGCCCAGCAGCAGTACGGGCGAGAGCACCGCGGCGTACGGCAGGATCCAGCGCATATCGGGCCCGGTGAGCGCGCGGACCAGATGCGGCACGATCAGCCCGACGAACGCGATCGGCCCGCAGGCGGCGGTCGCGGCCCCGCACAGCAGGGTGACCGCGATCATCGAGAGCGCCCGGGTGCGGTTGAGGTTGCTGCCGAGCGCGCGGGCGGTGTCGTCGCCGAGCGCCACGGCGTTCAGCGAGCGGCCCAGCAGCACCGCCAGTACGACGCCGACCAGGAGGAACGGGGCCACCTGCCGGACCACCGTCATATTGGCGGAGGCGAGCGAACCCACCGTCCAGAAGCGCATCTTGTCGAGCGCCGCGGTGTCCAGCAGCTCCACGGCGTTGACATATCCGTAGAGCGCCGCGTACACCGCCATCCCGGCGAGCGCGAGCCGCACCGGGGTGGCGCTCCGGCTGCCGCCGAGCGCGTACACCAGCACGGACACGACGGCGGTGCCGAGGAAGGCGAACCACACATAGCCGGTGAGGGAGGTGACGCCGAGGAAGCTGATGGCCGAGACGACGGCGGCGGACGCGCCCGCGTTCAGCCCCAGCAGCCCGGGGTCGGCGAGCGGGTTCCGGGTGAGGGCCTGGATGACCGCGCCCGCGAGGCCGAGGCCGACACCGACGAGCAGCCCGAGGATGGTGCGCGGCAGCCGTACGTCCCGGATCACCACGTCGGTGTCACTGCCGGTGTAGTGGAACAGCCCATGCCACACCTGGTCCAGCGGAATCGGTTTGGCGCCGATCGCGATGGACGCCGCGGCGATCGCCAGCAGCACGCCCAGGGAGACGACCAATCCGGTCGCACGGCGCGCGGTGCGCCGCCGGGGCGGCGCGCTCGCTGTCTCGGTCCCGGCTTTCGCCGGACTGACCAGGGTCACGCGGAACTCCACCTCACAGCACGGCCGATCAGGACTCAGGTTAAGTTAGGTTACCCTAAGTCCCGCTGGCCGCATCCATGCGGGCTGCCCGGAGCGCCAGTTCGGCCTCACGGCCCGGTCGGACCGGAACCGCAGCCGCGTCGGCCGAAGTCCCAGCCCCCGTCGGCCCAGCCCCTCAGCCGGGTCCGCCGGCTCACAACCCCAGCCGGGCCAGAGCCTTCCCCGCGTCCGCGCCGCTCACGCCGTCCCCCGCCTCGGACCACGCCGCCGCGCACAGCACCCGCAGCCCGTCCAGCGGCTCCTCGCCCCCGCCCTCCAGCACCAGCGCGCCGTTCTCGACCCACGCCGCCCAGCCCCCGCACCGGAAGCCGCCCGACTCCCCGTCCCGCTCCACCTCCGGCTGCGAGGTGAGCAGCCCCCGCAAGTCGCGGTCCACATACGTCGGCCGGTGCCCGGGCTCGGCGGCCAACAGCTGTGCGGGCGTGGTCACCCCGGTCAGCACCAGCAGCGAGTCCACCCCGCCCGCGTACGCGCCCTCGATATCGGTGTCCAGCCGGTCCCCGACCACCAGCGGCCGCCGGGCGCCGGTCCGCAGGATCGTCTCCCGGTGCATCGGCGGCAGCGGCTTCCCGGCGGCCTGCGGGGACGTGCCCGTCACGATGCGTACGACCTCCACCGCCGCGCCGTTGCCCGGGGCGATGCCCCGTCCGCTGGGGATCGTCAGGTCCAGGTTGGAGGCGAACCACGGCACCCCGCGCGCCACCGCGTACCCCGCCTCCATCAGCCGCGCCCAGGGCATGTCCGGCCCGCCGTACCCCTGCGCCACCGCCGCCGGGTCGTCGTCGGCCGAGTCCACCGGCGTCAGCCCGCGCTCGCGCAACGCCACCCGCAGCCCCTCCCCGCCGATCACCAGCACCCGCGCCCCCTTCGGCAGCTGCTCGGAGATCAGCCGGGCGACCGCCTGGGCGGAGGTGATCACATCGTCGGGGGTGGCGGGCATCCCGAGCCGGGTCAGATGCTCGGCCACCGCCTCCGGCGTCCGCAGCGCGTTGTTGGTCACATACGCCAGCCGCATCCCGCCGTCCCGCGCGGTGACCAGCGACTCCACGGCATGGTCAATGGCCTCGCCACCCGCGTACACCACCCCGTCGAGGTCCAGCAGAGCCGTGTCGTACGCCTCGTTCAGCGACTGCCGGCTCGACTCGGGCCGGGTGCGGACGGGCTGGTTCATGGGGGCCACTCCTCGCAGATCTGTGCGCTTCTCCCCCGATCATCGCGTATCACCGCGCGGGGCATAACATTCACTGATGAGCATTCCAGGGCCTGGCGGACAAGGTCTTCAGCTCACCCCCTTCCGGGGGCTGCGCTATGTCGCGGAGCGGGTCGGCAGTCTCGCCGCCGTCACCTCACCGCCCTACGACGTGGTGGTCAGGCCCGAGGGCCTGCGCGAGCTGGAGACGGCAGACCCGTACAACATCGTCCGGCTGATCCTGCCGCAGGCCGGGACCCCGGAGGCCCGCCACCGTCAGGCCGCCGAGACACTGCGCCGCTGGCAGGCGGACGGAGTGCTCGCCCCGGACCCCGAACCCGCGCTCTACGTCTACGAGCAGCGCGACGGCCCGACCCTCCAGCGGGGGCTGATCGGCGCGCTGCGGCTGAGCCCCCGCGAGGAGGGCATCGTTCTCCCCCACGAGGAGGTCATGCCGCATGTCGTCGAGGACCGAGCCGATCTGATGCGCGCCACCGCCGCCCATCTGGAGCCGCTGCTGCTCGCGTACCGCGGCAACGGGAACGGGACTTCGGGAAACGGGGCTTCGGGACAAGGGGCTTCGGGACAAGGGGCTTCGGGAAACGGGGCCTCAGGGAACGGAGCCGCCGAACAGGGCACCGGCGGGGCGGCGCGGGTCATCGAACGCACCATCCTGCGCGAGCCGTTGCTCTCCACGACCACCGAGGACGGCGTCGACCACCATCTGTGGCGGGTCACGAACCCCGCCGACCTCGTGGAGGTCTCCACCGACCTCCGCCACCACCAGGCCCTCATCGCCGACGGCCACCACCGCTGGGCCACCTATCTGCGGCTGCGCGAGGAGCGACGGGAGCCCGGCCCCTGGGACTTCGGGCTCGTCCTGCTCGTCGACACCGCTCGCTATCCCCTCCGGGTCCGGGCCATCCACCGGCTGCTCCGGGGGCTGCCCCCGGACGAGGCGCTTCCGGCGGTGCGGCGTGCCTTCCGGGTGCGGACGGTCGACGGCCCGCTGCCGCGCGCCCTGGAGACGCTCGCCGAGGCCGCCGAGGCGGCGCGCGCCGAAGCCACCGAGGCGGCGCGCGCCGAGCCCGGCGCGCCGAACGCCTTCCTGCTGGCCGGGGACGGCCGCTTCCACCTCTTGGACCGGCCGGACCCGGAGCTGCTGGCCCGTACGGTCCCCGACGGGCGCCCGGAGGCATGGCGGACGCTGGACGCGACGGTGCTCCACCACACCCTGCTGGATCATCTGTGGAACGTCCCGGACACGCCCGAGCACATCGGCTACCTCCACGACTCGGCGGCGGCCGTCGAGCAGGCGGAGCGGCTGGGCGGCACGGCGGTGCTGATGCATCCGGTGCGCGAGGACGTCGTGCATGAGCTGGCGCGGCAGGGCATCGTGATGCCGCACAAGTCGACGTCCTTCGGGCCGAAACCGGCGACGGGGCTGGTGCTGCGGAGCCTGACGCTGGGCTGAGTCCTTCGGGGGCGGATATGCGAAGGGGGCGGGATCCCGGTCCGGGATCCCGCCCCCTCATGTCATGGCATCAGCGGTCGTCGCCGTCCTCGTCGGGCCCGGCTGCCCGGCCCTCGGACGTGGCCTCGGCCACCGGCTCGACGTCCTTGGCGTCCTCGGGCTCGGCCTCGACCATGTCCTCGTCGGACAGGAGCTCGTCGACGTCCGGCTCCTCGACCTCCGACTCGTCCGCCTCCGACTCCTCCGCCGTCGACTCCTCGACGAGCTGGGAGGCATCGCCGTCCGCCGCCTCCTCGGGGTCCGCCGTCTCCTCGGGGTCGAGGGCGTCCACGAACTCGACTCCGTCCAGCTCGGCGAGCCGGTCCGACGCATCCGTGCTCCCGCTCTGATCCGCCTCGAGCGCCTTGGCGAACCACTCACGGGCCTCGTCCTCGCGGCCCACCGCCAGCAACGCGTCGGCGTACGCGTAGCGCAGCCGGGCGGTCCAGGGCTGGATGGAGTTCGAGGCCAACTCCGGGCTCTGCAAGGTGACCACGGCGGCGTCGGCCTGACCCATGTCGCGCCGGGCGCCGGCGGCCACCATCCGCATCTCGACCTGACCAGCCCGGTCCAGCTTCTGCACCTCCGGCTCACCGGCCATGGCCAGCGCCCGCTCGGGACGGCCCATGCCGCGCTCACAGTCGGCCATCACCGGCCACAGCTCGGAGTTGCCGGTCATCCGGCGCGCGGCACGGAACTCCGCGAGCGCCTCGGCGTACTTCCCGACGGCGTACGAGGCGAAGCCCGCGGCCTCGCGCACGGCGGCCACCCGGGAGGCGAGCCGCAGGGCGACGCGCGAGTACTGGTACGCCCGCTCGGGTTCGTCGTCCAGCAGCTTGGCCACCATGACGAGGTTCTTCGCGACGTCCTCGGCGAGGGTCTTCGGCAGGCTCATCAGCTCCTGCCGCACACCCTTGTCGATCTCCTCGCCGGTGACGTCATCGGGGATCGGCAGCCGCTTGATCGGCTCGCGGTCGCGGTCCCTGCCACGCTCGTCACGGCGCCCATAGCCGCCGGTGCGGTCGTCACGGCGCTGGAACCCACCGCCGCCACCGGAGCGCCGGTCGTCGCGACCCCGCCCCTGACCGTACGGACGACGCGGCCCGCGGTCGTCCCGACCACCCCGGAAACCACCGTCGCGGTCATCACGGCGAGGCCCACGCGGCCGCTCGTCACGGCGGTCATCCCGACGATCGTCCCGGCGCTCGTCCCGCCGGAACCCGCTGCGGTCGTCATCACGGCGGTACGAAGGCCGCTCGTCCCGACGATCGTCCCGCCGGAACCCACCACGGTCATCGTCACGCCGGTGCGAAGGCCGCTCGTCCCGCCGGTCATCCCGCCGGAATCCACCACGGTCATCGTCACGCCGGTGCGAAGGCCGCTCGTCCCGCCGGTCATCCCGCCGGAACCCGCTGCGGTCGTCATCACGGCGGTACGAGGGCCGCTCATCACGCCGGTCGTCACGGCGGAAGCCACCACGGTCGTCATCACGCCGGTACGAGGACCGCTCGTCACGGCGCTCGTAGCCGCCGCCTCGGCCGCCACGGTCACGATCGCGGTCATCGCGGCGGAACCCACCACGGTCGTCACGACGATCGTCGCGGCGCTCATCCCGGCGGTCATCGCGCCGGTAGCCCCCGCGATCATCGTCCCGGCGGAAGCCCGGCCGCTCGTCACGGTCCCGGCGGAAACCGCCAGGGCGGGAGCCGCCGTCGCGGTCATCGCGGCGAGGCCCATGCGGCCGCTCGTCACGACGATCGTCCCGGCGGTCATCACGACGGTCATCCCGCCGGTCGTCCCGTCGCTCGTATCGCCCGGCGGGGCGGCCACCCCGGTCATCGCGACGCCCATAGCCGCCGGGGCGGCCTCCGCGTTCATCGTCCCGACGCGGGCCACGCGACCGGTCGTCCCGGCGATCATCACGGCGCTCGTCCCGCCGGTCATCGCGGCGGAAGCCACCACGGTCGTCATCACGGCGGAACCCGCCACGGTCATCATCGCGACGCGGCCCGCGCGGCCGCTCATCGCGGCGGTTGTCACGCCGGAAACCACCACGACCGTCGTCGCGGCGCGGCCCGGAGCCGCGGGCCTCCCGCCGGTCGCCGGCGTCCTGGCGCCGCGGCTCGCGGCCCGACCGGTCGTCGGGAGAGTTGGTGGACATCGGCGTGACTCCTGTCTTCATGTACTTCAGCCATTGTCCCGCATCGGTCACACCGATGCGGGCCCAGCAAAAACAAAAGGACCCTTGGTCCCAGCATGCACGCTGGGACCAAGGGTCCTTCAAAGATTGTTCGGCGGCGTCCTACTCTCCCACAGGGTCCCCCCTGCAGTACCATCGGCGCTGAAAGGCTTAGCTTCCGGGTTCGGAATGTAACCGGGCGTTTCCCTAACGCAATGACCACCGAAACCCTATCGGGTTCTAGCGAACAAGCACACTCTTCAATTAATTAAAGTGGAACTGATTCACCGGTGCGACTGTTCGCAACCCGGGAACCACACAGTGGACGCGAGCATCTGAGGACAAGCCCTCGGCCTATTAGTACCAGTCAACTCCACCGGTCACCCGGCTTCCATATCTGGCCTATCAACCCAGTCGTCTACTGGGAGCCTTAACCCATCAAGTGGGTGGGAGCCCTCATCTCGAAGCAGGCTTCCCGCTTAGATGCTTTCAGCGGTTATCCCTCCCGAACGTAGCCAACCAGCCATGCCCTTGGCAGAACAACTGGCACACCAGAGGTTCGTCCGTCCCGGTCCTCTCGTACTAGGGACAGCCCTTCTCAAGACTCCTACGCGCACAGCGGATAGGGACCGAACTGTCTCACGACGTTCTAAACCCAGCTCGCGTACCGCTTTAATGGGCGAACAGCCCAACCCTTGGGACCGACTCCAGCCCCAGGATGCGACGAGCCGACATCGAGGTGCCAAACCATCCCGTCGATATGGACTCTTGGGGAAGATCAGCCTGTTATCCCCGGGGTACCTTTTATCCGTTGAGCGACGGCGCTTCCACAAGCCACCGCCGGATCACTAGTCCCGACTTTCGTCCCTGCTCGACCCGTCGGTCTCACAGTCAAGCTCCCTTGTGCACTTACACTCAACACCTGATTGCCAACCAGGCTGAGGGAACCTTTGGGCGCCTCCGTTACCCTTTAGGAGGCAACCGCCCCAGTTAAACTACCCACCAGACACTGTCCCTGATCCGGATCACGGACCCAGGTTAGACATCCAGCACGACCAGAGTGGTATTTCAACAACGACTCCCCCTGAACTGGCGTCCAGAGTTCACAGTCTCCCACCTATCCTACACAAGCCGAACCGAACACCAATATCAAGCTGTAGTAAAGGTCCCGGGGTCTTTCCGTCCTGCTGCGCGAAACGAGCATCTTTACTCGCAATGCAATTTCACCGGGCCTATGGTTGAGACAGTCGAGAAGTCGTTACGCCATTCGTGCAGGTCGGAACTTACCCGACAAGGAATTTCGCTACCTTAGGATGGTTATAGTTACCACCGCCGTTTACTGGCGCTTAAGTTCTCAGCTTCGCGGGATCGAAATCCCACTAACCGGTCCCCTTAACGTTCCAGCACCGGGCAGGCGTCAGTCCGTATACATCGCCTTACGGCTTCGCACGGACCTGTGTTTTTAGTAAACAGTCGCTTCTCGCTGGTCTCTGCGGCCACCACCAGCTCACACCGCAAGGGTGATCACCAGCAATGGCCCCCCTTCTCCCGAAGTTACGGGGGCATTTTGCCGAGTTCCTTAACCATAGTTCACCCGAACGCCTCGGTATTCTCTACCTGACCACCTGAGTCGGTTTAGGGTACGGGCCGCCATGAAACTCGCTAGAGGCTTTTCTCGACAGCATAGGATCATCCACTTCACCACAATCGGCTCGGCATCAGGTCTCACCCTTAAATGAGGGACGGATTTACCTACCCCTCGGGCTACACCCTTACCCCGGGACAACCACCGCCCGGGCTGGACTACCTTCCTGCGTCACCCCATCACTTACCTACTACCACCTTGGACCGGCGGCTCCACCACTCCCCTCAACTCCGAAGAGATCAGGGCGGCTTCACGGCCTTAGCATCAGAGGATTCGATACTGGGCGTTTCAAAGCGGGTACCGGAATATCAACCGGTTGTCCATCGACTACGCCTGTCGGCCTCGCCTTAGGTCCCGACTTACCCTGGGCAGATCAGCTTGACCCAGGAACCCTTAGTCAATCGGCGCACACGTTTCTCACGTGTGTATCGCTACTCATGCCTGCATTCTCACTCGTGAACCATCCACAACTCGCTTACACGGCTGCTTCACCCGGCACACGACGCTCCCCTACCCATCACAGCCCCCGTTAGAGGTATATGCTGCAATGACACGACTTCGGCGGTACGCTTGAGCCCCGCTACATTGTCGGCGCGGAATCACTTGACCAGTGAGCTATTACGCACTCTTTCAAGGATGGCTGCTTCTAAGCCAACCTCCTGGTTGTCTCTGCGACTCCACATCCTTTCCCACTTAGCGTACGCTTAGGGGCCTTAGTCGATGCTCTGGGCTGTTTCCCTCTCGACCATGGAGCTTATCCCCCACAGTCTCACTGCCGCGCTCTCACTTACCGGCATTCGGAGTTTGGCTAAGGTCAGTAACCCGGTAGGGCCCATCGCCTATCCAGTGCTCTACCTCCGGCAAGAAACACACGACGCTGCACCTAAATGCATTTCGGGGAGAACCAGCTATCACGGAGTTTGATTGGCCTTTCACCCCTAACCACAGGTCATCCCCCAGGTTTTCAACCCTGGTGGGTTCGGTCCTCCACGAAGTCTTACCTCCGCTTCAACCTGCCCATGGCTAGATCACTCCGCTTCGGGTCTTGAGCGCGCTACTATGTCGCCCTATTCGGACTCGCTTTCGCTACGGCTTCCCCACACGGGTTAACCTCGCAACACACCGCAAACTCGCAGGCTCATTCTTCAAAAGGCACGCAGTCACGACCGTGCTCCGAAGAACACGGCGACGCTCCCACGGCTTGTAGGCACACGGTTTCAGGTACTATTTCACTCCGCTCCCGCGGTACTTTTCACCATTCCCTCACGGTACTATCCGCTATCGGTCACCAGGGAATATTTAGGCTTAGCGGGTGGTCCCGCCAGATTCACACGGGATTTCTCGGGCCCCGTGCTACTTGGGTATCGCACAAGCAAGTTGCTGACGTTTCAGCTACGGGGGTCTTACCCTCTACGCCGGGCCTTTCGCATGCCCTTCGCCTACATCAACAATTTCTGACTCACCCAGCCGCCGGCAGACGACTGAAGTACGAACCCACAACCCCGTATGCGCAACCCCTGCCGGGTATCACACACATACGGTTTGGCCTCATCCGGTTTCGCTCGCCACTACTCCCGGAATCACGGTTGTTTTCTCTTCCTGCGGGTACTGAGATGTTTCACTTCCCCGCGTTCCCTCCACATACCCTATGTGTTCAGGTATGGGTGACAGCCCATGACGACTGCCGGGTTTCCCCATTCGGACACCCCCGGATCAAAGCTCGGTTGACAGCTCCCCGGGGCCTATCGCGGCCTCCCACGTCCTTCATCGGTTCCTGGTGCCAAGGCATCCACCGTGCGCCCTTAAAAACTTGGCCACAGATGCTCGCGTCCACTGTGCAGTTCTCAAGCAACGACCAGTCGCCCACCACCTACATGGACTCCGGCCTGTCGAGGGGATTCATTCCCTCAGACACCCAACAGCGTGCCCGACACCATCCGCCTGCTTGCTCTGTGTTCCACGCCGAAGCAGTACTAACAGAGGAAGCATCCGAAACAATGCCGAGTAGTCAACGTTCCACCCATGAGCAACCGTGCAAGACACTTGCTTGCAGTCGGCTATGTGCTCCTTAGAAAGGAGGTGATCCAGCCGCACCTTCCGGTACGGCTACCTTGTTACGACTTCGTCCCAATCGCCAGTCCCACCTTCGACGGCTCCCTCCACAAGGGTTGGGCCACCGGCTTCGGGTGTTACCGACTTTCGTGACGTGACGGGCGGTGTGTACAAGGCCCGGGAACGTATTCACCGCAGCAATGCTGATCTGCGATTACTAGCGACTCCGACTTCATGGGGTCGAGTTGCAGACCCCAATCCGAACTGAGACCGGCTTTTTGAGATTCGCTCCACCTCACGGCTTCGCAGCTCATTGTACCGGCCATTGTAGCACGTGTGCAGCCCAAGACATAAGGGGCATGATGACTTGACGTCGTCCCCACCTTCCTCCGAGTTGACCCCGGCAGTCTCCTGTGAGTCCCCATCACCCCGAAAGGCATGCTGGCAACACAGAACAAGGGTTGCGCTCGTTGCGGGACTTAACCCAACATCTCACGACACGAGCTGACGACAGCCATGCACCACCTGTACACCGACCACAAGGGGGACCCTGTCTCCAGGGTTTTCCGGTGTATGTCAAGCCTTGGTAAGGTTCTTCGCGTTGCGTCGAATTAAGCCACATGCTCCGCCGCTTGTGCGGGCCCCCGTCAATTCCTTTGAGTTTTAGCCTTGCGGCCGTACTCCCCAGGCGGGGAACTTAATGCGTTAGCTGCGGCACGGACAACGTGGAATGTCGCCCACACCTAGTTCCCAACGTTTACGGCGTGGACTACCAGGGTATCTAATCCTGTTCGCTCCCCACGCTTTCGCTCCTCAGCGTCAGTATCGGCCCAGAGATCCGCCTTCGCCACCGGTGTTCCTCCTGATATCTGCGCATTTCACCGCTACACCAGGAATTCCGATCTCCCCTACCGAACTCTAGCCTGCCCGTATCGAATGCAGACCCGGAGTTAAGCCCCGGGCTTTCACATCCGACGCGACAAGCCGCCTACGAGCTCTTTACGCCCAATAATTCCGGACAACGCTTGCGCCCTACGTATTACCGCGGCTGCTGGCACGTAGTTAGCCGGCGCTTCTTCTGCAGGTACCGTCACTTTCGCTTCTTCCCTGCTGAAAGAGGTTTACAACCCGAAGGCCGTCATCCCTCACGCGGCGTCGCTGCATCAGGCTTTCGCCCATTGTGCAATATTCCCCACTGCTGCCTCCCGTAGGAGTCTGGGCCGTGTCTCAGTCCCAGTGTGGCCGGTCGCCCTCTCAGGCCGGCTACCCGTCGTCGCCTTGGTAGGCCATCACCCCACCAACAAGCTGATAGGCCGCGGGCTCATCCTGCACCGCCGGAGCTTTCCACGCGTATCCCATGCGGGAACGCGTCGTATCCGGTATTAGACCCCGTTTCCAGGGCTTGTCCCAGAGTGCAGGGCAGATTGCCCACGTGTTACTCACCCGTTCGCCACTAATCCCCGGCCGAAACCGGTTCATCGTTCGACTTGCATGTGTTAAGCACGCCGCCAGCGTTCGTCCTGAGCCAGGATCAAACTCTCCGTGAATGCTTCCGGGCTATCCCGGCAAACACTGCACGAGAGCGGAACCACCAGAGGAATAATCCGATGGTTCACAGCGTCCTCGCTGTGTTTTTTCTTCAAAGGAACCTCGTCCACGAGTGGACGGGGTATCAACATATCTGGCGTTGACTTTTGGCACGCTGTTGAGTTCTCAAGGAACGGACGCTTCCTTTGAAACCGTTTCACCGGTTTCTCCGGGCGCTTCCCTTCGGTGTTTCCAACCTTACCAGATCCGATTTCCGGTCGTTTCCGATCCGAATTCCGTTTCCGGCCCCCTGCTGGAGCGGGGTCTTTCGCGCCTTCCGGCGTGTCCACTACTTTAGCGAATTTCCCTCTCGACTCCTAATCGGAGCCCCGGGTCTTGATTTCGCGCAGCAAAACAGGACCCTGTTGGGGATTCGTCGTAGTGGTTGGCCGCTCCGGGGCCGCGGTGTCTCGATCCTGGGATCGTGGCGACAGCGCTGCCCGTCTCAAGCGGCTCGGGCTACGTTAGGCGTCCCGCCCGGCGGAGTCAAGTTCCGACCTGACGGCGCGTCGAATTGCGGCGACGCGGGGTGTGGGCCCGGTAGGGGCTCACCGAGGGGTCACCGTCGATCCAGAAGCGCCAGGGGTGGGTTGCGCCCTCACCTCCCACACCGGTGCGCGGGCCGCTCAGCACCTGCTCGGGCCGGGCGGGGTGGCCGGTGAGTATGGAGAGCGGGGCGTCGGGGCTTCCGCACACATCGCTGCCGTCCAACCTGCGGTCCACGCCCAGGGCCGTGGCCAGCCGGGCCGGGCCCTTGGCCAGCTCATGGTCGTTGCGCGCCTTCGGCCTGCGCTGATGGGCCCGCTCATGGCCGTCCAGCACCTCGCCCGCGCGCAGCAGCACCCCGCTGGGGTGGCCCTCCGGTCCACAGACCAGGTTGAGGCAGTGCCACATGCCATAGGTGAAGTAGACATACGCATGGCCCGGGGGGCCGAACATCACGGCGTTGCGCTCGGTGCGGCCACGGTAGGCGTGCGAGCCGGGGTCCGCCGGGCCCGCGTACGCCTCGACCTCGGTCAGGCGCAATTCGATCGGTCCGTCCGGGGTACGCCGGACGAGGACGCGGCCCAGGAGGTCGGGCGCGACCTCGAGGACGGGCCGGTCGAAGAAGGCACGGTCAAGGGGGGTGCGGTCAGGTCCTGCTGTCACGCACCCCGAGCGTAGTGGAACAGATATGAACCGGTGGTTGGAGGCGACACCGGTCCGCTGGAAGGGTATGAGCCGCGGAACCGCCCACGGCTGTTTCGCGTTTCTAGGTGTCAACAGTGATCGAATGCGATCGAGTCAAGACGCAGTCGCGTCCTTGAGAGGGAGAACATGGGCTTCAAGAAGCTGCTCGCGAGTATGGGTGCCGGTGGCGCTTCGGTGGAGACGGTGTTGACCGAGGAGAACGTCGTCCCGGGCGGCATTGTGCAGGGCGAGGTCCGGATCCAGGGCGGCTCGGTCGCGCAGCAGATCGAGGGGCTCTCGGTCGGCCTGCAAGCGCGGGTCGAGGTGGAGGGCAACGACCAGGAGTACAAGCAGGACGTGGAGTTCACCCGGCAGCAGCTGGGCGGCGCGTTCGAGGTGCAGCCGGGCGCGGTGCACGCGGTGCAGTTCGGCCTGGAGATCCCGTGGGAGACCCCGATCACCATGTTCATGGGCCGCCATCTGTCCGGCATGAACGTGGGGGTGACCACCGAGCTGGCGATCGCGCGCGCGGTGGACTCGGGCGACCTGGACCCGGTCAATGTGCATCCGCTCCCCGCCCAGCAGGCGATCCTCGACGCCTTCGGCGCCCTCGGCTTCCGGTTCAAGAGCGCCGACCTGGAGCGCGGGCACATCCGTGGCACCCGTCAGCGGCTGCCCTTCTACCAGGAGATCGAGTTCTACGCGCCGGAGCAGTACCGGGGCCTGAACCAGGTGGAGTTGTCCTTCGTCGCGGACGACCGCGAGATGGACGTGGTGCTGGAGATGGACAAGAAGCCGGGGCTGTTCTCCGAGGGCAGTGACACCTACCGGTCGTTCACGATGAACCTGACCTCCTTCCAGGACACCGACTGGGCCGCCTATCTGAACCAGTGGCTCGCCCAGGTCGGCGGCAAGCGCAACTGGTTCTGAGGTTTCCCCTCCCCGGACCGGACTTCCACGGACCGGACTTCCGCGCGGGGCGTGCACCGAGGACGACTCGGCGCACGCCCCGCGTGCGTGTGCGGGGGCCCGGCAGAGGCCGTCGTCGTACCTGTCAGGGGCCGTCGTCGTAGCGCACCACCAGGGGCCGTCCCCGCGCCGCCCAGTACGCCTCCGCGTCGGCCAGGATGTCGGCCGCGATCGCGGCGGCGTCGGGGTCCGCGTCGCGGAAGGCCGGCCAGCCCTGGATGTCCAGCAGACAGCCGCTGGGCTCGCCGCCCTCGGCCCACCAGGACAGATCGGTGACGCAGTCGGCGAGGGCATCCCAATTCCGCCCGTACCAGTCGGGAAAGCGCAGGTCCCGAGCGCAGCGGGCGAGGAAGCCGTCCTTGTCCGTCACGCCGTCGAGGCGCAGGTGGAGGGCGAGGGTCGGGCCGGTCATGGGCGCCATGGTGCCAGCCCGCCGGGTACCGGTCTCGTTAGGCTGGCCGCGGAGATGATCCACTGCGACTTCGAGGAGGTTCTCGACGTGTCCGAGCAGAACCGGGCCCCGCTCCCCCATGACTTCCATCCGCCGGTGCCGTCGTTCACGGTGGTGAGCGACGATGTGGCACCGGGCGGCACGCTCAAGTCCGCCCAGGTCCAGGCGGAGGGGAACACCTCTCCGCAGCTGCGCTGGGAGGGTTTCCCGGAGGGGACGAAGAGCTTCGCCGTCACCTGCTTCGACCCGGACGCGCCGACGGGCAGCGGGTTCTGGCACTGGGTGGTGTTCGACATCCCGGCCACGGTCACCGAGCTTCCGGCGGGCGCGGGCAGCGGTGGCTTCACCGGCCTGCCCGAGGGTGCCGTACAGGCGCGCAACGACTACGGGACCCGTGACTTCGGCGGGGCCGCGCCGCCGCCCGGGGACGGTCCGCACCGCTATGTGTTCACCGTCTACGCGGTGGACAGCGAGAAGCTGGGCCCGGACGCGGACGCCTCGCCCGCGGTGGTCGGCTTCAATCTGCGGTTCCACACGCTGGGGCGGGCCCAGTTGATCGGGGAGTACGAGGTGCCGGCCGCGGGCTGACGCGGCGAAATTGCGTTGTTCTCGGCCAGGCTCCCGGCCAGAGTTGATCCCGGTCCCGCCGATCTCCGGCACGGGACCGGGACACCGGGATGCGGGGGTGGTCGGGATGCGCGAGACGCTGGTTCTGAACGCGAGCTTCGAGCCGCTGGCAACGGTCACGCTGCGGCGCGCCGTGGTGCTGGTCCTCCAGGACAAGGCCGTCGTCGAACACGCCCACCCGGGGCTGCGGGTGCGGGCCGCCGATGTCGATCTGCCGCTGCCGCGGGTGATCCGGCTCTGCCGTTACGTGCGGGTGCCGTTCCGAAGACGTGCCCCGTGGTCGCGGCGCGGGGTGCTGGTCCGGGACCAGCACCGGTGCGCGTACTGCGGCCGCCGGGCGACGACCGTGGACCATGTGGTGCCGCGGTCGCGCGGGGGCGGGGACACCTGGCTGAATACGGTGGCCTCGTGCGCCGAGGACAACCACCGTAAGGCGGACCGGACTCCGGAGCAGGCGGGGATGCGGCTGCTCAAGGCGCCGTTCGAGCCGACGCCTTCGGATGCGCTGCTGCTGGCGCTGGGGGCGGCGGAGCGGGACGGTCTGCCGGAGTGGCTGGCGCTGCCCGCCTGAGTCCCATCCCCTGGCAGAAGGCGCTGAGGGGCCGCCCCGCCGCCGTCCGTTCAGTCGATCGTGGGCTGTTCGCGGCGCGGGGCGGGCTCCTTACCGGTGCCACCGGGGGTGCCGCCGCCGTTTCCGCCGCCGGTCAACGGGCCGAAGTTACCCATGGCCCCGCCGAGGCCCTTGAGGGCGTCCCCGATCTCGCTGGGGACGATCCAGAGCTTGTTGGCGTCGCCCTCCGCGATCTTCGGCAGCATCTGGAGGTACTGGTACGAGAGCAGCTTCTGGTCCGGGTCTCCGGCGTGGATGGACTCGAAGACCGTGCGGATCGCCTGGGCCTCGCCCTCGGCGCGCAGCGCGGCGGCCTTGGACTCACCCTCGGCCCGCAGGATCGCGGACTGCTTCTCACCCTCGGCGCGCAGGATCTCGGACTGCCGGACACCTTCGGCCTGGAGGATCGCGGCGCGCTTGTCACGGTCGGCGCGCATCTGCTTCTCCATCGAGTCCTGGATGGAGGTGGGCGGCTCGATGGCCTTGAGCTCGACGCGGTTGACGCGGATGCCCCACTTGCCGGTGGCCTCGTCGAGGACGCCGCGCAGCGCCGCGTTGATCTCCTCGCGGGAGGTCAAGGTGCGCTCGAGGTCCATGCCACCGATGATGTTCCGCAGGGTGGTGACGGTCAGCTGCTCGATCGCCTGGATGTAGCTGGCCACTTCGTAGGTGGCGGCGCGGGCGTCGGTCACCTGGTAGTAGATGACGGTGTCGATGTTCACCACCAGGTTGTCCTGGGTGATCACCGGCTGCGGGGGGAAGGGCACGACCTGTTCACGGAGGTCGACGCGGTTGCGGATCGAGTCGATGAACGGGACGACGATGTTCAGGCCCGCGTTGAGGGTGCGTGTGTAGCGTCCGAAGCGCTCCACGATGGCGGCACTGGCCTGCGGGATGACCTGGATCGTCTTGATCAGTGCGATGAAGACCAGCACCACGAGGATGATCAGGACGATGATGATCGGTTCCACAGCGGCTCCCCGTGCCCTTCATGCGGCGATTCGGATGGTCGGGATGATCAAGTCTGGCGGTTCCCGAGGGTGGAGTCTGTCAGATCCACGGTCGACTCCGCAGCTCAACCGGGGCGCCCTCAACTCTTGGTAGGACACACCCGGTACGGCGTCTACATGACGACGGCCGTCGCACCGTCGATCTCCACCACGTCGACCTGCTGCCCTGGTTCGTACGCCTGGCCGGGGTCGAGCGAGCGCGCGGACCACACCTCGCCCGCGAGCTTGATCCGGCCGCCTCCGCCGTCGTCGACGCGCTCGAGGACGACGGCCTGGCGGCCTTTCAGCGCCTCGATGCCGCTGCGCAGCTCGGGCTGCTGACGGCGGCTGCGGACCGCCATCGGGCGCACGACGGCGACCAGTGCCACGGAGACGGCGCAGAAGACGACGACTTGAAGCACGATGCCGCCACCGAGCGCGTCGGTGATGGCACCGGCCACGGCGCCGACCGCGACCATCCCGAATTCGGGCATCGCGGTCAGCACGAGCGGAATGCCCAGTCCTACGGCGGCGATCAGCCACCACACCCACGGATCCACATGCTCATGGTAGTTGTCCCACGTCGCCGGGGACAGTGCGCGGATCACCCGCCGGTGGCACGGTGGGCGCAGGGGGCGGACTTCAGCTCAGCGGCAGGCCCTGGGCGGTCCAGCGGTCGCCGTTGCGCTCGACGACCAGCGGGAGTCCGAAGCAGCGGGAGAGGTTGCGGGAGGTCAGTTCGGTCTCGACCGGGCCCGCGGTGAGCACCTTCCCCTGGCGGATCATCAGAACATGGGTGAAGCCGGGGGGGATTTCCTCGACATGATGTGTCACCATGATCATCGACGGGGCGAGCGGGTCGCGGGCGAGCCGTCCGAGGCGGCGGACGAGGTCCTCGCGGCCACCGAGGTCGAGTCCGGCCGCGGGCTCGTCGAGGAGCAGCAGCTCGGGGTCGGTCATCATGGCGCGGGCGATGAGGGTGCGCTTGCGCTCGCCCTCGGAGAGGGTGCCGAACTTCCGGTCGAGGTACTCGGTCATGCCGAGGCGGTCGAGGAAGGCGCGGGCGCGGGTCTCGTCGACCGCGTCGTAGTCCTCCTGCCAGTGGGCCGTCATGCCGTACGCGGCGGTGAGGACGGTCTCGAGGACGGTCTGGCGGCGCGGCAGCTTCTCGGCCATGGCGATGCCCGCCATGCCGACGCGGGGGCGCAGCTCGAAGACGTCGACGCGGCCGAGCAGCTCGCCGAGGATCCGGGCGGTTCCGGAGCTCGGGAAGAGGTAGCTGGAGGCGAGGTTGAGGAGGGTGGTCTTACCGGCGCCGTTGGGCCCGAGGATGACCCAGCGCTCCCCTTCCTTGATCGACCAGGAGACCTCGTCCACCAGAGCCCGCCCATCGCGGACCACCGATACGTCCAGCAGCTCCAGAACCTCGCTCATGAGCGCGTTGTCTCCCATTGCAGTCTCGAGTCGTGCGTGCGCCTGTGGGCGCAGCCCCCTGAGGAAAACCTACGCCACACGTTGTCGGTGGCAGTCCTTAGGCTGGTGCCATGCTCGATGAACCACGTTCAGGGCGCCTCGCAGCTTGGGGAAATGCCCTTCTCGCCGGACTTGTCTCCCCCGATGAGGCGGCGCACCGCATCGCGGGTGAGGACGCGTCGCACCGGGTGGCCGGGCTTCCGGGCGAGTCCGGGCAGGTGGGGCTCACCTTGGCGCTGGGGCGGCTGCGGGCGCTCGGGGCCAAGGGGCTGCGGGTGGCGCTGCCCATAGCGGGGCATCCCCTGGGGCTGAGCGGACCGCCGGAGTTCAACGCCCACGCGCTCGAAGCGGGCGAGGCGGTGATCGCCACCGGGGCGGCGCTCGGCCTGGTGCCCGAGGTGTCGGCGGCCGGGCCCGAGGGCGATCAGCACATCGAGGTGGTGTGGCGGTGTCAGGCCGTGCGGGAGGCGCCGCCGGCCGATGTGCCGTCGCTGAGCGAGGCCGAGCGGGAGCTGGCGGAGGCGCTGCGGGAGGCCACGGAGGTGCTCTCGCGGCTGAACGTGGCGGGGTCGGGCCCGGTGGCCGAGGCGGCCCTGGAGGCGTATCGGGCGCGGGCCGAGCGGGGGCGCGAGGTGCTGGCCCCGGGCTATCCGCCGCGCGCCATACGGGTGCTGGAGCTGGCGCAGCGGGTGGGTGCGCTGGTGGACATCGCGTATATGGCGGGCGGGGACGGCCGGGAGCACGGCGGGGCGGTGAGCGCGTCGGAGATCACGGCGCGGGCCGAGGCGCTGCGGCCGGTGGAGCGCACCTCGCGGCGGGCCCAGGTGGCGGCGTACAACGCGTATGTGGAGGAGCGGGAGCGGGGCGGTCTCTGACCGCCGCGGTCCTGTGACCACCGCCGGTCTCTGACCGTCGCGTGCCTCTGACCACCGCCGGTCTCTGACCGTCGCGTGCCTCTGACCACCGCCGGTCTCTGACCGTCGCGTGCCTCTGACCACCGCCGGTCTCTGACCGTCGCGTGCCTCTGACCACCGCCGGTCTCTGACCACCGCGCGGGGGTGTTACGGGGCCCGGAGGCCGACATGGGGCCGGCCCCGGAGGCGGGTGCCTCCGGGGCCGGCCAGTGGTGCGTCGGGATATCCGCCAGGGGGTCGGTCAGCGGCCGCAGGGGACGCCGAACGCCGGGTTCATGGCCCCGATGACCGAGATGGTGTTGCTGCAAGCGTTCACGGGCACGTGGATGGGCGCCTGAATGTTGTTGCCGGAGACGGCACCCGGGGACGTCATCGCCCCACCGTTGGCCTGGGGGCCCTGGGCGGAGGCGACACCGGCACCGGCGACGGCGAGTCCGCCGGCCACGATCGTGAGGGCAGCGAACCTCTTGATGTTCTTCACTTCTGAAGACCCTTCATTCATCAGCGCATCACCGCGGCGGTCCGCCGCGGTACGCCGTGAAGAACGGCCCGGCCGATGGCGAGTTGCGCTGTTCGAGTGATCGCCACACGTTGGTGTGATTTCACGGAGAAACGCTGTTCAGGCTCCGATCCCATGCCGTACTGCCCATAGAGCGGCCTGAGTGCGATCGGCGAGGTCCAATTTCATAAGAATGTTGGACACATGGGTTTTCACGGTCTTTTCGGACAACACCAGCGCGCGGGCGATTTCCCGGTTGGACCGGCCATCCGCGATCAGCGCCAGCACCTCGCGTTCGCGCTCGGTGAGCGACCCGCCGCGCCCCTGGCCGCCGCCGTCCTCCTGGGAGAGCAGCGCGAGGGCCACCTCGGACTGGAGCAGCACATGCCCGGAGTGGACGGACCGGATGGCGCGGGCCAGCGCCTCGGGGTCCACGTCCTTGTAGACATAGCCCGCGGCGCCCGCGCGCAGGGCGGGGACCACGGTGCGCTTCTCGGTGAAGCTCGTCACCACCAGCACCCGGGCGGGGTTGTCGAGGTCGCGCAGGGTGCGCAGCGCCTCGATCCCGTCGAGGCCGGGCATCTTCACGTCCATGAGGACGACGTCGGGTCGCAGCTCCTCGGCCCGGGCGACGCCCTCTTCGCCGTCCGACGCCTCCCCGACCACCTCGATGTCGTCCTGGACCTGGAGGAAGGTCCGCAGGCCGCGCCGCACCACCTGGTGGTCGTCGACGAGCAGCACCCGAATCCGTCCCGGGTCAGCCACCGGGCACCTCCATCTCGATCACGGTGCCCTTGCCGGGCGCCGACTCCACCGTCAGGCCGCCACCGACGCCGCCGGCCCGGTACCGCATCGACACCAGCCCGAGGTGGCGCCCGGCGCGCCGTACGGCCGAGGGGTCGAACCCCTTGCCGTCGTCGGCGACGCGGAGCCGGGCGCCCTGGCCGTGCCGGGCGAGGGTGACGTCCACCTGCCGCGCGTCGGCGTGGCGCAGCGCGTTGTGCAGGGCCTCCTGGGCCACCCGCAGCACCGCCTCCTCCTGGGCGGCGGGCAGCGCCCGTACGCCGTGGCAGGCGAAGGTGACACGAGCGGAGTGGGCCCGGTCGAGCACCTGCACCTGGGTCCTGAGAGTCGCCACGAGGCCGTCCTCGTCGAGGGCGGCGGGGCGCAGCTCCACCACGGCTGAGCGCAGCTCGTCGGCGGCCTCGGCGGCGAGCCGCGTGATCTGCTGGAGCTCGTCCTTGGCGCGGCCGGGATCGCGGTCCACCAGGGCCGTGGCCGCCTGGGCGGTCAGCCGCAGCGAGAAGAGCTTCTGGGAGACCGCGTCGTGCAGCTCATGGGCGAGCCTGGCCCGCTCCCCGGCGATGGTGAGCTCGCGGGCTCGCTCGTGGAGCCGGGCGTTGGTCAGGGCGATGGCGGCGTGCTGGGCCAGGATGGACAGCAGCTCCTCGTCCTCGGCGGTGAAACCGCAGCCGCCCTCGGGCTTGGGGCATCGCTTGTTGGCGAGGAATACCGCCCCGAGAACTTCATCGCCGTCGGCAATGGGAAGCCCCAAGAAATCCGACATAACGGGATGAGCTGATGGCCATCCCTCAAAACGGGCATCCAGCCGCACATCGGCGAGTCGCTGCGGAGTGGCGTCCTTGAGCATCGCGGCGAGAATGCCGTGCTGCCGGGGCAGCGGCCCGATGGCCTTCCACTGCTCCTCGCTCACCCCATCTACTACGAACTGGGCGAAACCTCCGTGATCATCCGGAACCCCCAGAGCGGCATACTCCGCATCGAGCAGCTCACGGGCGGACACAACGATGGTCTTTAGGACATCACGGACTTCCAGATGCCGGCTCATGGCGAGCAGCGCCGCGCTCACCCGACTCAGCCCGGCCTCGGCTCCGCCACCCCGTCCTTTCGTCATGGCCATTACCGTACCCACCGCCATCCGGTGGGCATATCGGCCGGTCGGCGGCCACCTGATAAGACCTGAGCCCTAGGTCGAACGGCGCACACGAGGCCCCCAAAGGGGCTGTCACAGGGGTGGAAAAAACAAACACCCTGAGCATTTGCGTGGGCACAGCGCGCAATATGAGAAGCTCCGCGATGTGAGCCCGGACACACGACCTAAATCACTTACGAACGTGCTTAGTGGTTGTTTCATAGGCGACTGAGCGGGGACGACAGCCGTCCGCGTGGGCATGGACGGCCTACTTATCCACTAAGCAGCATCGTATGTCACGCCTTTGCGACAGCTTTTTGCGGCAGCTAAGAATTTCACCCAGTCGCACGGCGCCGTAGATCCAGGAACGGCGCTCTGCGCGCCGATTTGGCCTGCGACTCAAGCGATTGGAAGAGGTCTACTCCGCCATGCCCCTGCCCAACATCCCCGGTTACACCCGTCTCACCAAGACGCACAAGTACTCCGCCGCCGGAATCGCAGCCGCCGGTGCGGCCGCCATAGCCTTCGCGGTCGTCCCCGGTGGGGACGCCGGTGCCAAGACCACGGCCCAGGACCTGCCGAACAAGCCGGTCGCCCTCACCTCCCAGAAGGCCGACGCCCAGGCCCACCACGAGGTCCTGGTGAAGCAGTCCGCCCTCGCCGCGAAGCAGGCCAAGGACGAGGCCGCCAAGAAGGCCGCGGAAGAGGCCGCCGCGAAGAAGGCGGCTGAAGAAGCCGCCGCGAAGAAGGCCGCCGAGGCCAAGGCCGCCAAGGAGCGCGCCGCCAAGCAGGCCGCGAGCCGCTCCACCACGCGGGTCGAGACGGTCGCCGCCAGCACGCCCAGCAGCACCCCCAGCGCCGGCACCACCAGCGGCAAGAGCTACCCGGACAACCTTGACGGCTGGATCCGGGAATCCCTCGACATCATGAAGCAGAAGGGCATTCCCGGCAGTTACGAGGGCATCCGACGGAACATCATCCGGGAGTCGGCCGGCAACCCGCGCGCGATCAACCTGTACGACATCAACGCCCAGAACGGCGTGCCCTCCAAGGGCCTGCTCCAGGTAATAGCCCCGACCTTCCAGGCCTACCACGTCGACGGCACCTCCTGGGACCCGTACGACCCGGTCGCGAACATCACCGCCGCCTGCAACTACGCCGCCGCGCGGTACGGCTCGATGGACAACGTGAACGGCCCGTACTAAGCCTGAACGTCGTCAAGAACCCGGCGTTGCGACGCGACGCCGAAGGGCGACGGCACCCCCTGTGTGCGAGGAGTGCCGTCGCCCTTTTCCGTGACCGTGCTCTTCGTGGCGGCTACTTGCGCATGACCTCCGGCTCATGGCGGCGCAGCAGCCGTGCGACCGCGATACCGCACACGATGCCCAGGACGATCAGCGCGACCATGTCGATGCCCCACTGGGTGGTGGTGTGCTCCCACAGCGGGTCGGTGTCCAGGGGCTTCTTGCTGTCCCACGGCGCCATCATGTGACCGGCGCCCGGGCCGAGGTCCAGCGTGGCACCGGCCGCGCCGATCGCCCAGCGGGACGGCATCAGCCAGGCGAACTGCTCCACACCCGGCGATCCGAAGATCTTGAACAGCACACCGGTGAAGACCACCTGGATGATCGCGAACATGACCAGCAGCGGCATGGTCTTCTCGGCGGTCTTCACCAGGGACGAGATGACCAGGCCCACCATCATCGAGGTGAAGCCGATCGCGATCACGGCCACGCAGAGCTCGGCGGCCGGTGGCATCAGCAGGCCCTCTTCGGGCAGCTTGCGCGTCGAGAGACCGATGGCGGAGATGATGACGCCCTGGCATGCGGTGATCACGCCGAGCACGATCACCTTGGACATCAGATACGCGGAGCGGGACAGGCCAACCGCCCGTTCCCGTTCGTAGATGACCCGTTCCTTGATCAGTTCTCGTACGGAGTTGGCCGCGCCGGTGAAGCACATGCCGACCACAAGGATCAGCAACACCGTCCCGGCGGCCTGGTTGAAACTGCCCTTCGGGGCCATCTGGAGGCCGAACTTCGCCGGGATGACGACGCTCACCGCCCCCAGCACGGCGGGCAGGATCACCATCAGCCCCATGAAGCCCTTGTCGGAGCCGATCACCGACAGATAGCGGCGGATCAGCGTCCACAGCTGGGACCCCCAGCTCTGCGACTTCTGCATCCGGGCCGGCGGCGCCTGGACGTTCACCGACTGCGGGGCCACGGAGTCGAGGTCCGCCGCGTACATCTGGTAGTGCTGCGAACCGCGCCAGCGGCCCGCCCAGTCGTAGTCGCGGTAGTTCTCGAACGCCGAGAAGACATCCGCCCAGGTGTCGTAGCCGAAGAAGTTGAGCGCCTCGTCCGGCGGGCCGAAGTAGGCGACCGAACCGCCCGGCGCCATCACCAGGAGCTTGTCGCACAGCGCCAGCTCGGCCACCGAGTGGGTGACCACCAGCACCGTACGGCCGTCGTCGGCCAGACCGCGCAGCAGCTGCATGACATCGCGGTCCATGCCCGGGTCGAGACCGGAGGTCGGCTCGTCCAGGAAGATCAGCGACGGCTTGGTGAGCAGCTCCAGCGCGACCGAGACCCGCTTGCGCTGACCGCCGGAGAGGGCGGTGACCTTCTTCTCCCGGTGGATGTCCAGCTTGAGCTCGCGCAGCACCTCGTCGATCCGGGCCTCGCGCTCGGCCTCGGCGGTGTCACCGGGGAAGCGGAGCTTGGCGGCGTAGCGCAGGGCCTTCTGGACGGTCAGCTCCTTGTGGAGGATGTCGTCCTGGGGCACCAGACCGATGCGCTGGCGCAGCTCGGCGAACTGCTTGTAGAGGTTCCGGTTGTCGTAGAGGACATCGCCCTGGTTGGCCGGGCGGTAGCCGGTGAGCGCCTTCAGCAGCGTGGACTTACCGGAGCCGGACGGGCCGATGACCGCGACGAGGGACTTCTCCGGGACGCCGAAGGAGACGTCCTTGAGGATCTGCTTGCCGCCGTCGACCGTCACCGTCAGATGGCGGGCCGAGAAGGAGACCTCACCGGTGTCGACGAACTCCTCGAGGCGGTCGCCGACCAGCCGGAAGGTGGAGTGACCGACGCCGACGGTGTCGGTGGGGCCGATGATCTGCTGGCGGACCGGCTGACCGTTGACATAGGTGCCGTTGTGGCTGCCGAGGTCACGTATCTCGAAGCGGCCGTCGGGCAGCGCCTGGAACTCGGCGTGGTGGCGCGAGACCTGGAGATCGGAGACGACCAGGTCGTTCTCCAGCGCACGGCCGATGCGCATCACCCGGCCGGCGGCCAGCTGGTGGAAGGTGGTCGGGCTGCGATCGCCCTGGGCGGTCGCGGTGCCGACCGGACCGGAGGAGCCGGCGCCGGGGCCGCTCTGCGCGAGGTTGCTCTGCGGGGCCTGGGGCTGCGGCTGCTGATGCGGCTGGGGGGTCTGCTGCTGCGACGGCTGATGGGGCGCCTGCTGCTGCGGGATGAACGGCTGCTGCTGATGCGGGGCCTGGGGCTGCTGCCAGCCTTGGGGCTGCCCCTGGGGCTGCCCTTGGGGCGGGCCCTGCTGCGGCCAGCCGCCGGGACCGGGCTGCGGCGGCGGCTGGACGGGGGGCTGCTGACCCTGGTGAGCCTGCTGGCCCTGCTGAGGCATGCCCATCGCCGCCTGCTGGCCGTACGCGCCCGCGGCACCCATCGAGGGCGCACCGCCCGAGGGGGCACCGCCGCCGGAGACGCTGAGCCGGGGGCCATCGGTGGCATTGCCGAGATGGACGGCCGAACCAGGGCCGATTTCCACCTGTTGGATTCTCTGCCCCTGCACATAGGTGCCGTTGGTGGAACCCTGATCCTCAATGATCCAACTGCGCCCACCCCAGCGCACCGTGGCATGTCGCCAGGAGACCCTGGCGTCGTCCAGCACCATGTCGCCCTGCGGGTCACGCCCCAGGCTGTACGACCTGGATGGATCAAGTGTCCAGGTCTGTCCGTTCAATTCCAGTACGAGTTCCGGCACTCCGCGCCCCACTAGTTGTCCCCCGAGTTACCCCCTGACACAGGGAGTCTAGGGATGGCGAACATCGTGAGGAACTATTTCAGGCTCAGTCCCTTCACCGGAAGTCGGGTTTTGACAAGACCGCATCTCGGGCGTCATTGACTCATCCGAAAGGCCCTCGGAAAGTGGTAAGCGCTGACGGATAGTGCGGATCATGGTTTATCCGGGCAACTCGCGACGATCGGGGGGGGTCGGCGATATGAGCGCGAGCGGCGGCGTACGAGTGCCCTGGGGACCCGCGCTGCTCGCCGCGATCGCCTCGGTGAGCTGGGCGTTCCTGGCCATGGTGGGGATCGCGGCGCTCGGTCTGCACCTGATCGGCGCGGACGGGGCGGGCGCGCTCGGGCCGATGGCCGCCGCGGCGACGGTGCTGGCGGTCGGCGGTTCCGTCACTCCGTCCGGCGATGTGGGCGTCTTCGGGCTGGAGGACGCCCAGGCCCACGCCGCCATCGATATCGCGCCACTCGGGGTGAGCCTGGTCGGCGCGCTGCTGCTGGGATGGCTGTTCGTACGGTCGTTGCGGGGCGCGGGGGCGGTGATCGGCTGGGCCGAACTCGCGGCGCGGGCGGGCCTGGTGGCCCTGCTCTTCCTGCTGCTGCTCGCCGGTCTGGCCTGGGTGGGCAACGATACGGTCACGATCGACGGTGCCACGCTCGTCCGCCGCGGTCTCGGCACCGAGCAGGCCGAGCACGACCTGCTGAGCCGGCTCCCCGAGCAGCTGGGCGATATCGCGGAGATCGGCGGCGGGCTGCTGCCGGACCGGCTGTCCGACCTCGTCGGCGCCAAGGCGTCCGTCGGCTTCACCGTGACACCCGGCCGCTCGCTGCTGGGCGGTGCGGTGTGGGTCGTCGCCGTCCTGCTGCTCGCGCTGCTGGCCTCGCGCCGTACCCCGCTGCCACCCGGCGGGCAGGCGCTGCACCGCACGGTCCGGCCGGCGGTGTCCGCGCTGTGCGGGGTGCTGGTGCTGGCGGTCGGCGCGGGCCTGGTGGCCGGGGTCTACGCGGCGATCGGGGACGACCATCCGGGGCTGGTGCTCGGGTCGGCACTGCTCGGCGCGGCGAACGGGGTGTGGATCGGGGTACCGCTCGGGCTGTTCGTCCCCTGGTACGGCCGGGCGAGCGGTGCGCTGCGGCATGCGCTGCCCGACCCGGTGGACGATCTGCTCGCCGGGCCGGGCGGGGAGCGGCTCACGGTGGGGCGGCTGGCCGAGCTCGACGGCCGGGTCTGGCTGCTGGTGGTCGCGAGTGTGCTGCTGATGCTCGCCGCGGGGGTGCTCACCGCGGCGCGTACGCCCGTGGAGGGCTCCCGGCCGTCACCCGTGGGGGGCTCCAGGCCGCCGGCGGCCTTCGCGGGGTGGTGTGCGCTGCGGCTGGGCGTGGTGACCGCGCTCGCGCTGCCGCTGCTGGTGGGGCTGACCCGGGTCTCGGCGGGGGCGAGCCTGTCCGTGCTCGGCTTCGACGCCTTCGGGGCGGGGATCGAGCTGTACGGGAACGCCGCGCTCGCGACGGCGCTGGGCGCGGGGTGGGGCGCGGCGGCGGGGGCCGCCGGGGCGCTGGCGGCATGGGCGACGGGCGCGGCGGGGCGCCGGGCGGTGGCGCCCGCGTGGCAGCGGGTGGAGGGCGACGGCGGGCCCCGGGGGCCGGGCGGCGGCGGACCCCGGGGGCCGGGCGGCGGCGGACCCCGGGGGCCGGGCGGCGGGCGTGGCGTATGACGTCGCCGATCATGCGAGGGGTGACATCATGGCGACCGGGACATGAACGTTCCGCCTCGGGTGGCCGTCCACGGTGCGGGCTGCCGCGCGCACCGCGCGAACAGCCGGATACGGTGGGAAGACCATGAGCGCATCGCGGATCCCCCCTGTCACCACCGTTCCGGACGATGATGTCCCCACCCTCCTTGTCAAGATCTTCGGCAAGGACCGCCCCGGTATCACCGCCGGGCTCTGCGACACCCTCGCCGCCTACGGCGTGCACATAGTCGACATAGAGCAGGTCGTCACCCGGGGGCGCATCGTGCTGTGCGTCCTGGTCACGGCGCCCAAGTCCGACGGGGCGGAGGGCGATCTGCGGGCCACCGTGCACAGCTGGGCCGAGTCGATGCGGCTCCAGGCCGAGATCATCTCCGGCCGGGGCGACAACCGGCCGCGTGGCACGGGTCGGTCCCATGTCACCGTCCTGGGCAATCCGCTCACCGCCGAGTCGACCGCCGCCATCGCCTCCCGGATCACCGGCACCGGCGGCAATATCGACCGGATCTTCCGGCTGGCGAAGTATCCGGTGACCGCCGTGGAGTTCGAGGTGTCCGGCGCCGAGACGGAGCCGCTGCGCACCGCGCTGGCCACCGAGGCGGCCGATATCGGCGTCGATGTGGCCGTGGTCGCGTCGGGGCTGCAACGCCGGGCGCAGCGGCTGGTGGTCATGGATGTGGACTCCACCCTGATCCAGGACGAGGTGATCGAGCTCTTCGCCGCGCATGCGGGCTGTGAGGCCGAGGTCGCCGAGGTCACGGCCCGGGCGATGCGCGGTGAGCTGGACTTCGAGCAGTCGCTGCACGCACGGGTCGCGCTGCTGGCGGGGATCGACGAGTCCGTGGTGGAGAAGGTGCGCGCCGAGGTCCGGCTCACCCCCGGCGCCCGTACGCTGATCCGCACCCTGAAGCGGCTCGGCTATCAGGTGGGCGTGGTCTCCGGCGGCTTTACGCAGGTCACCGACGACCTCAAGGAACGCCTTGGGCTGGACTTCGCCTCCGCCAACACCCTGGAGATCGTGGACGGCAAGCTGACCGGCCGGGTGATCGGCGAGGTGGTGGACCGGGCGGGCAAGGCCCGGCTGCTGCGGCGCTTCGCGGCCGAGGCGGGGGTGCCGCTGGTGCAGACGGTCGCGATCGGCGACGGGGCGAACGACCTGGACATGCTGAACGCGGCCGGTCTGGGGGTCGCCTTCAACGCCAAGCCGGTGGTCCGGGAGGCGGCGCACACCGCCGTGAACGTGCCGTTCCTCGACACCGTGCTGTATCTGCTGGGCGTGACCCGCGATGAGGTCGAGGCGGCGGACGCGCACGTGGACTGACGAGCCCCGGTCCGGAACGCGCATCGGCCCCCGCTCCTCCGTACGACGACTACGACGACGGCGGAGCGGGGGCCGGTGCGTTGGGGCCTGGGATCACGCCCGGGGCAGCACGTCCAGGACAGCACGCCCGGCCGATCAGCCGGGAGCAGGCCCGGGCGGATCACTCGTGGGGCGCCCAGAAGCTGGTCAGCCGCCCGCAGCCGATCTCGACCGACTTCCACGAGCCGCTGAAGGTCACGACCGCGAACGCGGAGGTGGGGAAGGCGCCACGGTCCATGCGCTCCTTGGCGTCCTCGTCGGCCTCGCCCGCCAGCGCGTCGGCGAGGCCGTGCATCCCGGGGTTGTGGCCGACGACCAGCAGGTCGGTGACGTCGTCCGAAGTCTCGTTGATCACCTCGATGAGCTGACCGACCGGGGCGTCGTACAGCCGCTCCTCGTAGACGGTCTTGGGACGCTGCGGCAGCTCGTGGACCACCAGCTTCCAGGTCTCACGGGTGCGCAGTGCGGTGGAGCAGAGGGTGAGTTCGGGGGTGAGACCGGCCTCCGCGATCCGGCGCCCGGCGAGCGGGGCGTCATTGCGGCCGCGCTCCGCGAGCGGGCGCTCATGGTCGGCCACCTGGGGCCAGTCGGCCTTGGCGTGTCGAAGGAGGACAATCCTGCGGGGCACATCGACGCTCATGCGTCCCAGCTTCGCATGAATCGGTGCACGAGGCGCAGGGTGTTGGAACGACCTCGTCAAACGTGAGCACACCCGCGATATGGCGGACACAACTGATCTCCACCGCCTACGGTGGTCACGGTGCCGCCTCTTCGAAGGTCCGCCGCATCAACTCCACGACCTGCGAGACCGGCCCTGAGCCACCGCTGTCGGCATGGGCGTCGGTGGGTCCGGTCAGCAGGAGCAGCAGCGCCGCGAAGGCCACGGCCGGGAGGGCGACGGCCCACCACGGCAGCCGGGTGTCCATGCCGCTGTCCACCGGGTGCGTGTGCCGGGTACGGGTGCGGGCGGACATGGGATCGCCTCCGGGGTCGCCGAACGTGTCGATGGTTCGACGGTACGGAGCGGGCGGGGCGTCTCCCATCCGGTGAGCCACCCAGTTACCCCTGAGCCCTGCCCCCTAGGGGATGGTGGGGCCAGCCCCACCATCCGGCATCCGCACCAGGTCAGGGCGAGGCGATGGTGGCGATCACGGCGATGACCACGGTGATGCCCAGCATCACGCCGAAGATGACGAGGAGCTTCTTCTGGCCGTTCGGGGGGTTCTCATCGAGCACTGGCATGGCACCAGTGTCCCATCCCCGGTCCGCGAGACCGCTCAGCCCTCGCCCTCGTAGCGCTTCGCGCCCGTCAGGCCCTGTCCCCGCCAGGCTCCGTGCTCGCCAGGCTCCGTGCTCGTCAGCCTTCGTCCTCGAGGTGGCGGTCGCGTCCGGCCAGTACGCCCGCGACGATCTGCGGCACCATGAACCCGGCCATCAGCGCGAGCGGCTGCCCCCAGCCACCGCTGTGCTGGTAGAGCACGCCGACCAGCAGCGGGCCCGGGATGGACAGCAGATAGCCGACGCTCTGCGCGAAGGCCGACAGCCGGACGACGCCCGCGTGGGTCCTCGTCCGCATCCCGATCATGGTGAGGGCGAGCGGGAAGGCGCAGTTGGCGATGCCGAGCAGCACGGCCCATGCCCAGGCGCCCTCGGCCGGGGCCAGCCACAGCCCGGCGTAACCGGTGAGCCCGAAGACGCCGAGGATGACGACCAGGACGCCCTGGTGCCGCAGCCGGGCGGCGATCCGCGGCAGGACGAAGGCGAGCGGCACACCCATCGCCATCATCACGGCCAGCAGCAGACCCGAGGTGGAGGCGGAGACCCCCGCGTCCCGGAAGATCTGCGGCATCCAGCCCATGGAGATGTACGCGGCGGTGGCCTGGAAGCCGAAGAAGACCGCCATCGCCCAGGCCAGGGGGGAGCGGGTGATGCGCACCGCGGGGGCGTCGGCGGGGGCCGCGGCGGTCTCGGCCGCGGCAGATGCGTCCGTGTCCGTACCGCCCGCCTCCGGGCCGCTCGCACCGGCGCGGGCGAGGAACAGCCAGGGCACCAGCGCCACCGCGGCGAGCAGCGCCCACACCCCGAGCCCGCTCCGCCAGGAGCCGCCCAGCGCGTCGGTCATGGGCACGGTGGCCGCCGCGGCGGCGGCCGTGCCCAGCGACAGGCCCATCGAGTACAGCCCGGTCATCGCGCCGACCCGGTCCGGGAACCAGCGCTTGACGATCACCGGCATCAGGATGTTGCTCACCGCGATCCCGGCCAGGGCGAGCGCGCTGGCGGCCAGGAAGACCACGGTCCCGCCGGCGAAGGGGCGCAGCAGCAGACCGGTGGCGATGGCGGCCAGCCCGGCGCAGACGATGGCCCCCGGCCCCCACCGCCGGGCCAGCCGCGGCGCGGTGAGCCCGAAGAGTGCGAAGCAGGCCGCGGGCACGGAGGTGAGCACTCCGGCGACGGTACCGCTCATCCCGAGGTCGTCGCGGACCTCCTCGAGCAGCGGGCCGAGACTGGTGACGGCGGGGCGGAGATTGAGCGCGGCGAGCATGAGCCCTGCCGCCATGACGCGGCCGCGCCAGGGCGAGGCCGCGCGGCGCGGTCCTCCGGGTTCCGCCGGGCGGGGCGCGGAGGCGGCGGTCTCGGGCGTCGCGAGGTCGTCAGACGGGGGCGTAGGCATGCCAACCATCATAGAATCATGGGATGAATGCTCGTCCAGTGGATAGCGACCACCCGTAACGGTCGGGCGGCATCATGGAAGGGTCGTCCGTCCGCGAAGGGTCGTCCGTCTGCCCACCTCGGACCCCGTCCGCATCGCTCCGCATCCGCCGCACGCACAGGAGAGTCATGCCGCTGACCTCGCCCCGGCGCTCCGCCCTCGCCGACCAGGTGATCGCCCAGCTGCGCGCCCAGATCACCTCGGGCGAGTGGCCCGTGGGCTCGCGGATCCCCACCGAGCCCGAGCTGGTCGAGCAGCTCGGGGTCGCGCGCAACACCGTGCGGGAGGCCGTGCGCGCCCTCGCGCACAACGGGCTGCTGGACATCCGCCAGGGCTCGGGCACATATGTGCTGGCCACCAGCGAACTGGCCGGGGTGATGCACCGCCGCTTCGCCGGTGCCGACCCCCGTCATGTGGCCGAGCTGCGCAGCGCCCTAGAGACCAAGGCGGCCCAGCTGGCCGCGGAGCGCCGTACCGAGCAGGACCTCAAGCAGCTGGACGCCCAGTTGGACCGGCGCGAGCGGGCCTGGGAGGCGGGCGACCCGGACGCCTTCGTCGAGGCGGACGCCACCTTGCACATGGCGGTCGTGGCCGCCGCGCACAACGATGTGCTGGCCGAGCTGTACGCGGATCTGGGCGCGGTCGTACGGGACTTCCTGCGCGCGGACGTCGACAGCGGGATGGGCCCGGACACATATGTGGACCACGGACGGCTGGTGGAGGCGATCCGGGAGGGGGCCGGGGAGCGGGCGGCGGCCGAGGCCAGCACCCACCCGTTCGGCTGCCGTTTCCGCAGCCGCTGAGCGACCGGCCTCAGGCGGACGCATGCGCCGTAGCCCCCGCGCTCAGCGGTGGCTCACCCATGCCTTCCGTATCTCCTTCCAGCAGCGCTCGGCGAGCAGCACATACTGCGCCGGGCCGACCTCCACCGGGCGGGCGTCCATGTCCGGATCCCACCAATGGGCGCATTCGACATGCAGCTGCACCCGGTCGGCGCGGGGATTGGGGTTGAAGCAGTTGGCGGTGGCGTGCGAGCCGCGCACTGTGGTGCTACAGGCGGCCTGGCGCGGCCGGGGCCGCTCCTGCGCGGCGGAGTTGGAGGCGGCGATGATCAGACCCACCGTGGCGACGAGCAGCACCGCGGCCGCGACACGGCGGGTCGTACGCATGCGGGACCTCCTCGGCCGTGTCGCTGGCGCCGGCGCTCCGGTGAGTCGGTTCGTCGTATCAGGCGTATCAGGTGCCTCGGGCGTATCACGCGTTACGCGGTGTATGACTCCACAGTGCGTGTACCCGCCACCCGTACGCGCGTCCTGCTCCCCCGAACGGGTGAACGCGGACACGGAACGGCCGCCGCCCCGGACCCGCGGTGCGCGGGAGCGGGACGGCGGCCGTCACGCGGAAACGCCGTGGGCGCGGCCGTGGGCTCAGGCACCCATCATGTGCACACCGCCGTCGACATGCACGATCTCGCCCGTGGTGCGCGGGAACCAGTCGGACAGCAGGGCCACGACGCCACGGCCGGCCGGCTCCGGGTCGGTCAGGTCCCAGCCGATCGGGGCCCGGTGGTTCCACACGTCCGCGAGCTCCTCGAAGCCGGGGATGGACTTCGCGGCCATGGACTTGATGGGCCCGGCGGAGACCAGGTTGCAGCGGACGTTCTTCTCGCCGAGGTCGCGGGCGAGGTAGCGGTTGGTGGACTCCAGCGCCGCCTTGGCCACGCCCATCCAGTCGTACTTCGGCCAGGCGAACTGGGCGTCGAAGGTCAGACCGACGATCGAGCCGCCGCGCGGCATGACCGGCAGGCACGCCATGGTGAGCGCCTTGAGGGAGTAGGCGGAGACATGCACGGCCGTGCTGACGTCCTCCCAGGTGCCCTCGAGGAAGTTGAACGCGCCCTGCGGGCCGAAGGCGATGGAGTGCACCACGCCGTCGAGGTCGACACCCTCGCCCAGGTGCTCGCGCACCTTGTCGGCCAGGCCGTCCAGCTGCTCCTGGTTCTGCACGTCCAGCTCGATGACCGGGGCGGGCTTGGGCAGCCGCTTGGCGATCCGCTCGACGAGGGAGACCCGGCCGAAGCCGGTGAGGATGACCTCGGCGCCCTCCTCCTGGGCCAGCTTGGCGGCGTGGAAGGCGATGGACGCCTCGGTGATGATGCCCGTGACCAGGATGCGCTTACCAGCGAGAATTCCACTCATGACGTTCAGTGACCCATGCCCAATCCGCCGTCGACAGGGAGGACGGCTCCAGTGATGTACGCGGCCTCGTCGGAGGCCAGGAAGCGGACCGAGGCGGCGATCTCCTCGGGCTGCGCGTAACGCGCGAGCGGTACCTGCTTCACGATGTTCTCGCGCTGGTCGTCGTTGAGCGCGCGCGTCATGTCCGTGTCGACGAATCCGGGCGCGACCACATTGACGGTGATGTTGCGCGAGCCCAGCTCACGGGCGAGGGAGCGGGCGAAGCCCACCAGGCCCGCCTTGGACGCGGCGTAGTTCGCCTGACCGGCCGAACCCATCAGCCCGACGACCGACGAGATCAGCACCACGCGCCCCTTACGGGCCCGCAGCATCCCCCGGTTGGCCCGCTTGACCACGCGGAACGTGCCGGTGAGGTTGGTCTCGAGGACGGCGGCGAAGTCCTCCTCGGTCATCCGCATCAGCAGCTGGTCGCGGGTGACCCCGGCGTTGGCCACCAGGACCTCGACCGTGCCGTGCTTCTCCTCGATCTCCTTGTACGCCTGCTCGACCTGCTCCGGCTCGGTGATGTCGCACTTGACCGCGAGGAAGCCGGCCGGCGGCTCACCGGACCGGTAGGTGATGGCGACCTTGTCGCCAGCATCGGCAAAGGCACGGGCGATGGCGAGGCCGATGCCGCGGTTGCCTCCGGTGACGAGAACCGAGCGGCTCAAGGGACCACCTTCTCTTGTCGATCTCTGTCGATTGTTCCTGCGGGACTGGTCCTGTGTTCCTGTGGGACTGGTCCTGTGTTCCTGCGGGACTGTTCTGCGGGACGTCACAGCGCGTGCCACCCCTACCCCCGCAAACTATCGGTCCGAGGCCCTCGAGGAGGAATCGGGCACCCACAGGGGCGGGTGCCCCTCCCTGTCGACTTCCTACAGAAACCCAGTGGTCACCGACCTCCACCGGACTCCGCCCCGGCCTCTCCCCCGCCCGGGCCCTCCCTCACCACCGGACGGCCGTGAAGTCGATCGGCCGGGGCCGCAGCAGCGCCGTGCGCTCCGCCAGCGCCCGCAACCGCCGGGACATCTCGTCGGCGTCCAGATGGCACCGGTCGCCGTGGCCCGGCAGCATCCACTCGCACCGCAGCCGTCCGGCCACCCTCGCCAGTGAGGCGGCCAGCTCCTCGATGGAGTGCCAGGTCACGCTCTCCGCCACGGCCAGATCTCCGAGCGAGCGCGACCAGTAGATGCTGTCACCGCTGAAGCAGTACCGGTCGTCCGCGAGGTAGAGCACACTGCCCCGGGTGTGGCCCGGCAGCGGCTGGGCGGTGACCCCCGGGCCGATCTCCACGGGCTCCAGGCCCCGGATCACCTGGTCGGCGTCGGGCGCCGCGTCCAGGTCGCCCTCGTGGATCCACAGCCGGGCGCCGAAGTGATCGGCGTAACGACGGCCGTGTGCGGCGTGGTCGCGGTGGGTCAGCAGCACATCGGTGACGGGGCCCGACGCCGCGTAACGCCCGGCCAGCTCCCGGCTCCAGCGCGGTGTGTCGATCATCATCGCCGTGCCGGACGGCCGCGGCAGCAGATAGGAGTTGGCCCCGGCGTTGTGTTGGGAGTTGTGGCCGCAGATCAGTACACCGTCGTCCAGGGCCATGGGGAACGGGTCGAGCGCCCGGTCCGGCTGCCCGGACGCCGGGCGGATCGAGCGGGTGGGGCAGGCGAACACGGCGGCGTGCAGGCGCCGCGCCTCCGCCTCGTCGCGCGGCTGACGCACGACCTCCGACCGCCCGCCGACCTCGCTGATCAGCTCGGGCGCTAACTGCCTTGCGACATCGCAGTTGGTACAGCGGTCGTCCACGTACCAGTGGTCCATGACGGGGCTCCTTCCGGGAATGCGGCCATGACCGGGGCCGCCCTTCCAGGGATAGCCAGCCGCGGACAAAACCGGTAGGCCCTGCCGATCTTGTACTTCCGGGCCCGAGCCTCTCTCACGGACCCGATGACTCCCGAGCGATCTGTCGTCAAAAGCATTGACATGTACTCATTGGGGCCAAGCTCCGCACACCGGCTGAGCGGCGGATCCCTTGACGGGATTGGTTCAGACCTTTAAGTTCACCCATCGCCCGCATGCGAAAGCCGCGTCTCCGCGACGGTGGACCACTCGCTCCGCAGCTGTGTCGGCGTTGGCCGTAAGTGTCCTGATCCCCCACCCGTGACACCGTCCATGCGACGGCGCGCGACGCGGCCGCGCCGTTCAAGGTGTTGGCCCTGTACAACGGGACGTGGGACGCCGCCCACATCAACTTCGTCCACGAGGCGAACGGCTGGTTCCCGAAGCAGGCCGAGCAGAACGGTTTCACCTATACGGCGAACAACGACTGGAACCAGCTCAACGACATCGCTCGGCAGCGGCAACTTCACGTCCAACACCTGGGGGCCGACCACAACCACCCTGCGGGTCGAGGACCGGACTCACCCGTCCACCAAGGCGCTGCCCGCGACCTTCACCTCGTCGGTCAGCGAGTGGTACAGCTGGTCGAAGGACCTGCGGAAGAACCCGGACATCAAGATCCTGGCCTCCGTCGACCCGAGCAGCTTCCCGCTCGGCACCGACCCCAACCAGACCTGGTACGACGGCTACTACCCAATCCTGTGGACGAACAGCAAGTACAAGATGCTGTACGCCAACTTCGGGCACAACGCGATGGACTACGAGCACAACACCCCCCTGTCGTCCACCTTCGCGAGCCAGACGCAGAACCGGTTCCTGCTCGACGGGCTGAAGTGGCTCGGCGGCGCGGGCTGAGCCCAGACTGAACACGCAGTCCTGTTCATCACCCCGCGTCGCGTGGCGGTCACCAGTGGTGTCAGTCACCTGTGCGAGGATGGCTCGCATGTTTGGGGGAGGGGACAGCAGACCGCCTGGTCAGGCTGGTAGAACGACGCTGGCGGACCTCATCCGCCAGGAGACCGCCGCCCGGATGTCGGAGCCGGAGAAGTGGGCGGCGCTGCGGAAGGCGCGGCTGTACTTCCAGCGTCCGGAGGAGCCGGGCTTCCTGGTCTCGGAGACCGCCGAGGACGGCCCGCTCGTGCCGGTCTTCACCTCGGTCGAGGGGCTCGCGCGCTTCGCGGGGGCGTGCGGATGGGCGTCCACGACCGTCGAGGACCTGGTGGGCCTGTTGCCCGAGGGCGTACGGGCGCTGGTGGATCCGCTGGGCGAGCGCCCCTTCCTCCTGGACGCGCGGACGCTGTGCGACGCGGACGGCCGGGAAGCAGACGGCCAGGAAGCGGAAGGCCAGGGAGCAGACGGCCGGCAAGCAGACGCCCGCGAGGAGGGGGCTGAGCGTGGCGGATCCTGATGCCCGGAATATGAACCGCGCCCCCAGCGAGGGCGGCGAACACGGCAAGTACGGCGGCAACGAGGGTGCCGACGGCTACAAGATCGAGATCGCTTCGGTGAAGGGCCTGATCGCCCCGCTGGAGGAGTCGGTCGTCGGGGCCCGGGCCGTGAAGAACGGCCAGGAGAAGCTGACGGCCTATCTCCAGCACTGCGGCGCTCCCGAACTCCTGGAATCGGGCAAGGCGTTCCTCAAGGAGTGGGGCTTCGGCATGGGCGAGCTGGCCGACCATGCGGACGCGGTGGTGGAGCGGCTGTACGAGGCGATAGCCGGGTACATGCTGGCGGATCTGATGCGGATCAAGGACTTCTGGCCCTCGGACGAGAACATGGCCAAGCTCCCCTCGGGCGCGGCGGGCACATGGTCCTGGGAGCATGTGGGCGCGCCCGAGATGGAGAAGCGCCCGGAGGACACGGCGTTGTCGAAGTTCGCGCGCAAGCTCCAGAGCGAGTACGGGGACGAGTCCTGATGGGCGATCCGGACGCGGGGCGGGCCCCGCAGATACGGATTCCGGAAGGCGCCAAGCCCAAGGATCTGATCCCCGGCAACCCGGACGACATCGACGACCTGGTGCTCGAGCTGCGCGCGTACGCGGGCGCCTTCCAGGACGGCAAGGACAAGCTGCGGCCGCTGGAGCTGGCGGACTGGTCGGGCAAGGGCGCGAGCGAGTTCCGGAAGTCGGTCGACCGGCTGCCGAAGGAGCTGACCTCGGGCCATGATCAGTTCACCCATGCGGCGAGCGCGCTGGCGGCGTACGCCACCAAGCTGCGGTCGGTGCAGAAGCGGTGTGAGCCGATCATCGAGGACGCGGACGCGGCGCGGGCGGCGTCCAAGGCGCACGGCAAGAAGGTCGAGTCGTACAACGACGCGGTGACGCGCGGCGACGAGCAGTTGCCGGAGAAGCCTTCGGAGACCGATCCGGGCATCGCCGCGATGGAGGGGTGCGTCGGTCGGCTGGACAAGCTGATCGAGGAGTTGCAGCTGGTCGTCGACGCGTCGAAGAAGAAGATCGACAAGGCGGCGGAGAAGGCCCCGAACAAGCCGAGCAACTGGCAGAAGGTCGGGGACGGCCTCAAGGACGGGCTGTGGAAGGTCCACTACGGCATCCTGGGCGTGGCGGAGCTCCCCGCCTCGCTCCTCAAGGGCGACGCCCAGGGCTTCGCGATGCAGCTGGCCGGCATGGTGGACGGCGCGGCGTACGCGGCCCAGCACCCCAAGGAGTTCGCGAAGGCGGTCACGAACTGGGACATGTGGTCCAAGGACCCGCTGCGCGCGGCGGGCGAGATCACCCCGTCGCTGCTGCTCGCCCTGGCCACGGGCGGCGCGAGCGCGCTCCGGAAGGAGCTCCAGACGGGCAGGACCGCCGCCCAGCGGCTGGCGGCCCGTAAGAAGGTCCTGGGCCGGGACGGCGAGGCGTCCGGCCGGGCGGACAGCGAGGGCACCCACGACCGCCACACCCACGACAGGGACTGCGAGGACGACCCCGTCGACGTCGCGACCGGCGAGATGGTCATGCCGGCCACGGATGTGTCCCTGCCCGGGGCGCTCCCCCTGGTCCTGGAGCGCACCTTCGTCTCCGGGCACACCTGCGGCGGCTGGTTCGGCCGCACCTGGGCGGCCACGCTCGACCAGCGGCTGGAGCTGGACGCGGACGGGATCGTGTTCGTCACGGCCGACGGGATGGTGCTGCGCTACGGGGTGCCGACGCCCGGGGAGGACACCTATCCGGCGCGGGGCCCGCGCTGGCCGCTGCGCTGGGACGGCGCGGCGGGCGGCACGATGCGGATCGAGATTCCCGAGCGGGGCCACACGCTGTGCTTCGACCCGCTGGTGGGCAACGAGCTCCCCCTGACGGTGATCGAGGACCGCAACGGTCGGTCGATCACCTTCGCTTATGGGGAGGACGGCGCCCCGCGCGAGGTGGTGCACTCCGGCGGGTACCGCATCGCGATCGACACCGACCCGGAGCTGATGCGCGTCACGGGGCTGCGGCTGCTGGGCGTGGGTGACGCCGAGGAGGGCACCCCGCTGGTCGCCTTCGGCTACAACGACGCGGGCGACCTGACCCAGGTCTTCAACTCGGCCGACGAGCCGATGCGGTTCACCTACGACGACCAGCACCGCGTCACATCATGGACCGACCGCAACGGCACCGGCTTCGGGTACGTCTATGACCACCGGGGCCGGGTGCTGCGCACCATCGGCTCGGACGACATGATGACCGGCCGCTTCCACTACGACGAGGCGTCCCGCACCACCGTCTACACCGACTCGCTCGGCCACCGCATCACGTATGTCTTCGACGAGGCGTACCGGGCGGTGGCCCGCACCGATGCCCTGGGCCACACCACCCGCACCGAGTGGGACCCGGGGACGCGCCGCCTGCCGCTGTCGGTGACGGACCCGCTGGGCCACACCACGCGCTATGCGTACGACGACTCCGGCAACCTGATACGCGTCGACCGCCCGGACGGCACGGTGGCCACGGCCACGTACGACGCGTACGGCCGGCCGCTGGAGGTCCGGGAGCCGGACGGCGCGGTGTGGCGCCACGCCTATGACGACCGGGGCAACCGCGTCCGGACGACGGACCCGATGGGCGCGGAGACGCACTACACGTACGACGAGTCGGGGAACCTGACCTCGGTCACGGACGCGCTGGGCCACACGGTGACCGTGGTGTGCAACGCGGCGGGCCTGCCGGTGGAGGTCACCGACGCGTCGGGCCACACGACCACGGTCCGCCGGGGCACCCATGGCCGCATCACGCGCGTCACCGACCCCTTGGGCCATGTCACCCGCCAAGGCTGGACCATCGAGGGCAAGCCCGCCTGGCGCACCCGGCCGGACGGCAGCCGCGAGACCTGGGCCTGGGACGCCGAGGGCAACCTCCTCGAACACACCGACCCGGCGGGCAACACCACCCGCCACACCCACACCCACTTCGACCTCCCGGCGACACGGACGGACCCGGACGGCGCGACGTACGCCTTCAGTTACGACACCGAGTTGCGCCTGACGACGGTGACGAACCCGCAGGGCCGGACGTGGACGTACGCGTACGACGGGGCGGGGCAGGTCGTCTCCGAGACTGACTTCAACGGCCGCACGCTCAGCTACCAGCACGATGCGGCGGGCCGCCTGATATCCCGGGAGAACGGCGCGGGCGAAGCGCTGGCCTACACGCGTGACGCGCTGGGCCGCACGGTCGCCACGCGCACGGCGGACGGTACGGAGACGACGTTCGCGTACGACGCCGCGAGCCGCCTGACGCGGGCGGCGAGCCCGGACACGGAGCTGAGCCGTACGTATGACGCGCGGGGCCGGGTCCTGTCGGAGACGGTGGGCGGTCGTACGACGTCGTACGCGTACGACGCGGCGGGCAACCGCACCGAGCGGATCACCCCGAGCGGCCTGCGGTCGGCGTGGACGTACGACGCGGCCGGCCGCCCGCTGTCCCTCACCACGGCGGACAACTCCCTGCACTTCGCGTACGACGCGGCGGGCCGCGAGACGACGCGGACGTTCGGCGACGATGTGACCCTGACGCAGGCGTGGGACGCCCAGGACCGCATGACGGGCCAGACCGTCACCGGCCCGGCCAACGCCCTGATCCAACACCGGGCGTACACCTACCGCCCGGACGACCACCTCACCGAGATCCGCGAGCTGACGTCCGGCACCCGCCGCTTCGACCTCGACCCGGTCGGCCGCGTGACGGCGGTCCACGCGCACGGCTGGACCGAGACCTACGCCTACGACGCGGCGGGCAACCTGACGCACGCCACGGCCCCGGGCCACGAGTCGCCCGGCGACCGGGAGTTCACCGGCACGCTGATCCACCGCGCGGGCCGCACGACGTACGAACACGACGCCCAGGGCCGCCTGACCCGCCGCACCCGCAAACTGCTGAACGGCCAGACCCGCACCTGGACCTACACCTGGAGCCCCGAGGACCGCCTGACGGACGCGACAGCCCCGGACGGCGACCACTGGCACTACACCTACGACCCGTTGGGCCGCCGCATCGCGAAACAACGCGTCGCGAAGGACGGCACGGCCACCGACCGTATCGACTTCACCTGGGACGGCACCCGCCTGGCCGAGCAGACGGCGGCCGACGGCACAACGCTGACGTGGGACTACACCCCGGGCACCCACCGCCCCCTGGCCCAAACCGAGCACCAGGAATCCGAGACCCGCTTCCACGCCGTCATCACCGACCTGGTCGGCACCCCCACGGAACTGGTCACCCCCGACGGCACCCTCGCCTGGCAACACCGCACCACCCTCTGGGGCACCCCCCTCCCCGCCCCACCCGGCTCAGCCGACTGCCCCCTCCGCTTCCCCGGCCAATACGCCGACCCGGAAACCGGCCTCCACTACAACTACTTCCGCCACTACGACCCGGAAACCGCCCTCTACCTCACTCCCGACCCTCTGGGTCTCGAACCCGCACCCCACCATCATCTTTATGTCATCAATCCTGTTGAGTGGCTGGACCCGCTTGGGTTACAAGGATGCTTTGGATCTTCGAAGACAGCAACTGAGCTCAGGAACAGTCCAGGTGCCGTAACAGGAGGCTCGCGCCTCAGAGACGTTGACGGCGATTGGCTCCGCGGAAGTTCAGGAAACGCCGGAAGGATACCCGGCCAAGTCGCTCACGCCCTTCACGGAAGGCACTTCGACAGCTTCGATAAATTCCGCGAGGCATTCTGGACCGAGGTGTCCAAGGATCCTTCGCTAGCTTCGCAGTTCAGCCCTTCGAACCAGACACTCATGTCGCAAGGGAAGGCGCCGTTTGTGGCAGACGATCAGAGCGTCGGGGGAAATAAGCGGTACGTCCTCCACCATGCGACTCCTATTCAGCGCGGCGGTGGCGTGTACGACCTTGATAACATCATTGTGACCACACCACAGTACCATAGGGAAGTACTGGACCCTGGATATCACCAGGGCTAGTTGGATTATCTGTCAGCCCCCAAGGAGGAGGCGGAATGACACGAGACGAACTGATCGATCTGGTCGAGAGAATCATGGCCGGAGAGGGCACAGAAAGCGAGCACGACAGTCTCGTCACCCTCCTTGAGAGGAACGTCCCACATCCTCGCGTACTGGGTCTGATTTACTATTCGGACCCACCGCTCACCGCAGAAGAGGTCGTTGATAAAGCACTCGCTTATCGACCTATCGAACTGTAAAATCGAGTTGCCGATCGCTTCTCAAGCCCCGCTCCCACGGAAAATTACCGCGCCCCACCTCGCATCAGCATGGTTCACTGCCGACGGGCACCACGCCACGTACGCGACGAAGAGGAGCCGCCCGTGACGCACGAGATCGATCCGTCCTTCCTCACGCTGCCCCTGCGGGCGCTCGCCGACGCGGCGCTCGCCCGCGCCCGCGCGCTTGGGGTCGCGCATGCCGACTTCCGGTTGGAGCGGGTGCGGAGTGCCGCCTGGCGGTTGCGGGATGGCAAGCCGTCCGGGGCCTCCGACATCACCGACCTGGGGTATGCCGTACGGGTGGTGCACGGCGGGGCGTGGGGGTTCGCCTCAGGGGTGGATCTGAGCATGGACGCCGCCGCGCGGGTGGCCTCGCAGGCCGTGGCGATGGCGAAGCTGTCGGCCAAGGTGATCGAGGCGGCGGGGTCCGATGAGCGGGTGGAGTTGGCGGACGAGCCGGTGCATGCCGACAAGACCTGGGTTTCGTCGTATGAGGTCAACCCGTTCGACGTGGCCGACTCCGACAAGACCGGACTGCTCGCCGAGTGGAGCCGGCGGCTGCTCGCCGCCGATGGGGTCGCGCACGCGGACGCGTCGCTGCTGACCGTGCAGGAGAACAAGTTCTACGCGGACACGGCGGGCAGCACGACCACCCAGCAGCGGGTGCGGCTGCATCCGCAGCTGACGGCCGTGGCCGTGGACCCGGCGAGCGGGGAGTTCGACTCGATGCGCACCCTGGCCCCGCCGGTCGGGCGCGGCTGGGAGTATCTGACCGGCGGGCCCGGCGCGGGCGGCTGGGACTGGGATGCGGAGCTGGCGGAGATCCCGGAGCTGCTCGCCGAGAAGATGCGCGCGCCGTCCGTCGAGTCCGGGTCGTACGACCTGGTGGTGGACCCGTCCAATCTGTGGCTGACCATCCATGAGTCGATCGGCCACGCCACCGAGCTGGACCGCGCGCTCGGCTACGAGGCGGCGTACGCGGGCACTTCCTTCGCCACGTTCGACCAGCTCGGAAAGCTGAAGTACGGCTCCGAGGTCATGAATGTGACCGGGGACCGGACCGCCGAGCACGGGCTGGCCACCATCGGCTACGACGACGAGGGCGTAGCCGCCCAGTCCTGGGACCTGGTGAAGGACGGCACGCTCGTCGGCTATCAGCTGGACCGCAGGATCGCCCGGCTGACCGGTTTCGAGCGGTCGAACGGCTGCGCCTTCGCCGACTCGCCCGGCCATGTGCCGGTGCAGCGGATGGCGAACGTATCGCTCCAGCCCGCCCCCGGCGGCCCCTCGACTCAGGAGCTGATCGGGGACGTCGAGAACGGTCTGTATCTGGTCGGCGACCGCTCCTGGTCGATCGATATGCAGCGGTACAACTTCCAGTTCACGGCGCAGAGGGCGTATCGCATCAGAAACGGCGCGCTCGCGGGGCAGGTGCGCGACTTCGCCTACCAGGCCACCACCACCGACTTCTGGGGTTCGATGACGGCCGTGGGCGGCCCGCAGACCTACGTCCTGGGCGGCGCCTTCAACTGCGGCAAGGCCCAGCCCGGGCAGATCGCGTCGGTCTCGCACGGCTGCCCGTCGGCGCTGTTCCGCGGCGTCAACATCCTCAACACCACCCAGGAGGCCGGACGATGAGCGTGCAGCCCCATGAGATCGTCGAGCGCGCCCTGAAGCTGTCCCGCGCGGACGGCTGTGTGGTGATCGCCAACGAGACCTCGACGGCCAATCTGCGCTGGGCGGGCAACGCCCTGACGACCAACGGCGTCACCCGCGGCCGCACCCTCACCGTCGTGGCCACGGTGAACGGCGCCCGGGGCACCGCCTCGGGCGTGGTGTCCCGGTCCGCGGTCACCGCCGAGGAGCTGGAGCCGCTGGTCCGGGCCGCCGAGGCGGCCGCGCGGGAGGCGGAGCCGGCCGAGGACGCCCAGCCCCTGGTGGCGGCCGGTCCGGGGGCGTCCGTCTCGCCCGGCTTCACCGACTCCCCCGCCGTGACCTCCTCCGAGGTGTTCGCCGACTTCGCCCCCGTCCTCGGCGAGTCCTTCGCGGCCGCCCGCGCGGGCGGCCGGGAGCTGTACGGATTCGCCCACCACGAGCTGGTCTCCAGCTATCTCGGCACCTCCACCGGGCTGCGGCTGCGCCATGACCAGCCCACCGGCACGCTCGAGGTCAACGCCAAGTCCCCGGACCGGGCGCGTTCGGCCTGGACCGGGCGGGCCACCCGCGACTTCACCGATGTCAACCCGGCCGCGATCGACGCCGAGCTGGCCCAGCGGCTCGCCTGGGCCGAGCGCAGGGTCGAGCTGCCGGCCGGCCGCTACGAGACGCTGCTGCCGCCGAGCGCCGTGGCCGATCTGCTGATCGACCAGCTGTGGTCGTCCTCGGCGCGGGACGCGGTGGAGGGCCGTACGGTCTTCAGCAAGCCGGGCGGTGGCACCCGGATCGGCGAGAAGCTGTCCGAGCTGCCCTTCACGCTGCGCAGCGACCCGGCCGAGCCGGGGCTTGAGGCGGCGCCGTTCGTGATCGCGCACTCGTCCGGGGACGACGCCTCGGTCTTCGACAACGGGCTGCCGCTGTCCGCCACCGACTGGATCCGCGACGGGGTGCTCCAGCAGCTGATCACCACCCGGCACACCGCCGCCCTCACCGGGCTGCCCCTCGCCCCCGCGGTCGACAACCTCATCGCGGACGCGGGCGGCACCCGCTCGCTGGAGGAGATGGTCGCCTCGACCGAGCGGGGGCTGCTGCTGACCTGCCTGTGGTACATCCGCGAGGTCGACCCGGCCACGCTGCTGCTCACCGGGCTGACCAGGGACGGTGTCTATCTCGTGGAGAACGGCGAGGTGGTCGGCGAGGTGAACAACTTCCGGTTCAACGAGTCACCGGTGGATCTGCTCGCCCGCGCCACCGAGGCGGGCCGCACCGAGCGGACGCTGGCGCGGGAGTGGAGCGACTACTTCAACCGCGCCGCGGTGCCGCCGCTGCGCATCCCGGACTTCAATATGAGCTCGGTCAGCAAGGGGGTGTGAGGAGCCGAATAGACTGGTCCACGCCCGATCCGATCCATTCCATATCCGATTCGTCTATCACCAGGAACGCCATGACACGCCTCGGCGAATCCGTCGCCCGCGCCAGCGAGCTCCTCAGCCAGGACCTCTCCTCCGACAAGACCGTCGAGCGGCTGCTCGAGGAGACGGGCTCGCGGCGCTATATCGACCTGACGGACCTCTCGCCGACGGAGCAGGCCGAGCTGATCGCGTCCCGTACGGTCGAGATCCTGCCCGGCGTGGCGGAGCTGGCCAAGCGGATCGAGGAGCGCCGCGGCGCCGGCCAGGGTCTGGCCATCAAGCTGGGCATCGACCCCACGGCCGCCGATGTGCACCTCGGCCATGTGGTGCCGATGATCATCCTCAACCGCTTCCAGCGCATGGGGCATGACGTCACGCTGCTGATCGGCGACTTCACGGCCAAGATCGGCGACCCGTCGGGCCGTACGGCGGAGCGCCCGCCGCTGACCGACGACGACATCGCCCGGAACCTCGCGGGCTACCAGGACCAGGTCCGGCCGTTCTTCGACTTCGAGAAGGTCAACTTCCGGCAGAACAGCGAGTGGCTGGCGCCGTACACCTTCCCGGAGCTGCTGGGGCTGCTCGCCCAGGTGCCGGTCTCCCAGCTGTTGCAGCGCGAGGACTTCCGCAACCGGCTGGCCGCAGGCTCCGGGCTGACCATGTCCGAGCTGCTGTACCCGATCGCGCAGGCCCTCGACTCGGTGGCCCTGGAGTGCGATGTGGAGCTGGGCGGCGCGGATCAGCTGCTCAATCTCCAGATGGGCCGCAAGCTGATGGAGCTGCGCGGTCAGCGGCCGCAGCTGGTGGTCACGATGCCGCTGATCGAGGGCACGGACGGCACCGGCGCCAAGATGTCCAAGTCCAAGGGCAACTATGTGGCGCTCTCCGCGACCGCCGAGGATGTCTTCGGCAAGATCATGTCGATTCCGGACCGGCTGATGAAGCCGTACCTGGAGGCATGGACCGAGTGGACGGACGCGGAGATCACCGCCGCGATCGCCCGGGTCGAGGAGCGGTCGCTGCACCCGATGGATCTGAAGAAGGTCCTGGCGGGCGAGGTGGTGGCGGCGCTGTACGGCCTCGAGAAGGCGATGCCGGCCCGTGCGGGCTTCGTCGCCCAGTTCTCCAGGAAGAGCTTCACCGACGTCGAGACGCCGGTGGTCGACGCCGGGGAGCACGGCACCGAGTCCATCGCGACCGTGCTGAGCAAGGTGCTGGAATTCCAGCCCAGCGCCTCGGCCGCCCGCCGGGTGGCCAAGCAGAACGGTCTGCGGCTGGTGATCGAGACCGAGGGCGGCCAGGAGTCGGTGGTGCTGCCCGAGGCCCAGGCGGTGCGCCCGCTGGCCGAGGTGGTCGCGGAGACGCTGGCGTCTGCCGGGCTCACCGGGGCCTCCGACGCGGTCTACCTCAAGGCCGGGCGGAAGATCGCCCAGGTGCGCGGGGTGTAGTCCGCCCGGCCCACGACGGGAGCCCCACCACCGGGCCCCCAACCGCGAGGGAGCGGCGGCCGGTGCGCGTCCACCATGCGCACCGGCCGCGACCGTCGCGCACCGGCCACTGCCGTCGCGCACCGGGTCACACCGCCGTCGCGCCCCTCAGGTCGTACTACGTCTGCGTCCGCCACCGCGGATCGAGTGCCACAGCGGAGTGCCCAGCGCGACGATCAGCACGGCCCCCGCCAGCTGGAGCAGATGCCGGATCCAGTCGAAGCCCTCGGTGTGCCTGACCCCGATCCAGCCGGCCACCGCATTGCCCAGGATGCCGCCGAGGATGCCGTAGACGCAGGTCAACCAGAGCGGAATGGCCTGTTTGCCGGGCAGGATCGCCCTGGCGATCACACCCAGGATCAGGCCCACGACGATCGCCCATAGCCAGTTCATGTCGCCTCCCTGACACGCGGCGAGGGGATGCAGATCCCTTCCAGTGTTCGGCCACTCCGAGTACGGCGCACGCCGGAGGGCCGATACGCACGTCGGCGTAGCCGGAGAAGGCACCCATCAGGGTGCCCCGGTCTCGAACCGACAGCAGGCGCGGCGTAACGTTGAGTACGTCCCAGAGCGGGGGTAGCCCGCTCGGCGATCAGGTGGTGGAACGTGATGCGGAAGCACGGCGACGCGGAGGTCTTCCGGATCACCGGAGCGCGGCAGGGGCTGGCCGACGACGTACGCGGCCGGCAGCGCCGCTATGTGATCTCGATGTCGGTCCGGACCATCGCGGTCGTGCTGGCGGCGGTGTTGTGGAACGTGGAGCGCCATGTGGCGATCGTGGCCCTGGTGCTCGGCGCGGTGCTGCCCTACATCGCGGTCGTGATAGCCAACGCGGGCCGGGAGAACGCCACTTCGCTGCCCACCACCTTCATCCCGACCCCGCCCCGTCCGATGCTGATCGCCGGGCGCGGGGAGGAGCCGAGCGACCCCCAGGGGGCGGAATCGGTCCCGGAGGACGTCGGACATATCAGCGAGCCTGGACGCGGTGAACGTGGCTGACCTGCCACGTTCCCGCAAGCTCAAGAAAACCTCAGATCAATAGTGCAGTACCGGTGCACCGGGCCCCATCCCTCGTGACATACTGCGTACGCGCTCCGCATCCCCCGTCGGAGCGACGGACCGACGCCGGGCGGCTCCCCCCGTGGCTGCCCGGCGTCGTCATGTCCGGCGGGCTTTTCGTAGAGTCTGCGGTGTGAACACCCGCGAGACCGCCGCCGAGACCGACACCGTGATCTGCTCCGCCAAGGGCTGCCGTGCCCCCGCCGTATGGGTGCTGGCCTGGAACAACCCCAAGATCCACACCCCGGAGCGGCGCAAGACCTGGCTCGCCTGCGAGGAACACCGCGAATATCTCTCGGAGTTCCTCGGAGTGCGGGGCTTCCTCAAGGACGTGGTGCCGCTGGAGGAATGGTCGGCCACCGAGAACGAGTGATCAGCCCCCGAAACGAGTGATCAGCCCCCGATCGCCGACATCGGCCGGTCCGGCTGGAGGAACGACGGGTCATCGAGCCCGGACCCGGCCTTCTTGCCCCACATCGCCAGCCGCCACAGCCGGGCGATCTCCTCGTCCGGGGCGCCGGAGCGCAGCGCTCCGCGCAGATCGGACTCCTCGCGCGCGAAGAGGCAGGTGCGCACCTGCCCGTCGGCGGTCAGCCGGGTGCGGTCGCAGGCGCGGCAGAACGGGCGGGTGACCGAGGCGATGACGCCGACCCGGGCCGGGCCGCCGTCGACCAGCCAGCGCTCGGCGGGCGCGGAGCCGCGCTCGTCCTCGCCCTCGGCAGTGAGGGCGAAGCGGGTGCGCAGACTGGCCAGGATGTCCCCGGCGGTGATCATGCCGTCGCGCTTCCAGCCGTGCTGCGCATCGAGCGGCATTTGCTCGATGAAGCGCAGCTCATAGCCGTTTTCCAGGGCCCAGGCGAGCAGCTCGGGCGCCTCGTCGTCGTTGAGCCCGGGCATCAGCACGGCGTTGACCTTCACCGGGGTCAGCCCGGCGGTGTGCGCCGCGTCGAGGCCGCGCAGCACATCGTCATGGCGCTTGCGCCGGGTGATGGCCTGGAACACCTCCGGACGCAGGGTGTCCAGCGAGACATTGACCCGGTCCAGGCCCGCGTCGCGCAGGGCCCGGGCGGTGCGCTCCAAACCGATGCCGTTGGTGGTGAGCGACATCCGGGGGCGCGGGTCGAGCTCCGCGCAGCGCTCCACGATGCCGACCAGACCGGGGCGCAGCAGTGGCTCACCGCCGGTGAAGCGGACCTCGGTGACCCCGAGCTCGGTGACGGCGATCCGGATCAGCCGGACTATCTCGTCGTCGGTGAGCAGATCCGGTTTGGCGAGCCATTGGAGGCCTTCTTCCGGCATGCAGTAGGTGCAGCGCAGATTGCAGCGGTCGGTCAGGGAGACACGCAGGTCGGTAGCTACGCGACCATAGGTGTCGATCAACATGGTGGCGGCCCCTCCACGGTTGGCGTGCGTGCACTGCTCAATTCTCTCGCAGCGTACGTGACGGGTGTGACATGGAGGGGCCGCGCGGTGGGAGTGGCCGCTCAGTGGGCTCCGTGTCCGGTGAGCGAGCGCACCTCCAGCTCGGCGTACTTCTCCTTGTCGGGCTGCTCCTTGGAGACGACGGTGCCCAGCCAGCCGAGCAGGAAGCCCAGCGGGATGGAGATCAGTCCGGGGTTCTCCAGCGGGAACCAGTGGAAGTCCACATCCGGGAACATCGAGGTCTCCTTGCCCGAGACGACGGGCGAGAAGAGCACCAGGAAGACCGAGGAGATCAGTCCGCCGTAGATGGACCACAGCGCGCCCTGGGTGGTGAACCGTTTCCAGAACAGGCTGTAGAGGATGGTCGGCAGGTTGGCGGAGGCGGCGACCGCGAAGGCCAGTGCCACGAGTCCGGCGACGTTGAGATCTCGTGCGAAGACCCCGAGGACGACGGCGACGGTGCCGATGCCGACGGTGGCCCAGCGCGCGGCCGAGATCTCCTCCTCCTGGGTCGCCTTGCCCTTGCGGATGACGTTGGCGTACAGGTCGTGGGCGAAGGACGACGAGGAGGCGAGGGTGAGCCCGGCGACCACGGCGAGGATCGTCGCGAACGCCACCGCGGAGATCACCGCGAGCAGGATGGCGCCGCCCGTGGAGTCCGGTCCGCCGCCGATCTCCTCGGCGAGCAGTGGGGCGGCAGTGTTGCCCGACTTGTTGGAGGCGATGATGTCGTCGTGCTTGAGCAGCGCGGCGGCACCGAAGCCCAGCGCGATGGTCATCAGGTAGAAGAGGCCGATGATGCCGATGGCCCAGTTGACCGAGTTACGGGCGGCCCGCGCGGTGGGCACGGTGTAGAACCGGATGAGGATGTGCGGCAGGCCCGCGGTGCCCAGGACCAGGGCGATACCGAGCGAGATGAAGTCCAGCTTGGTGGTGGCGTTGACCCCGTACTTCAGCCCCGGCTCCAGGAACGACTCTCCGATGCCGCTGTTCTTGGCGGCCTCGCCCAGCAGGTCGGAGATGTTGAAGTTGAACTTCATCAGCACCAGGAAGGTGATCAGCAGCGTGCCCGCGATCAGCAGCACGGCCTTGACCATCTGCACCCAGGTGGTGCCCTTCATGCCGCCGATGGTGACGTAGAGCATCATCACGACGCCGACGAGGACCACGATGAGGATCTTCCCGGCCTCGCTGGTGATGCCCAGCAGCAGGGAGACCAGCACCCCCGCACCCGCCATCTGCGCCAGCAGGTAGAAGATCGAGACGACGATGGTGGAGACGCCCGCGGCGGTGCGCACCGGGCGCTGGCGCATCCGGTAGGCGAGCACGTCGCCCATCGTGTAGCGGCCGGAGTTGCGCAGCGGCTCGGCGACCAGCAGCAGGGCCACCAGCCAGGCGACGAGGAAGCCGATCGAGTACAGGAAGCCGTCGTAGCCGGAGAGCGCGATGGCACCGGCGATGCCGAGGAAGGACGCGGCGGACATGTAGTCGCCGGAGATGGCCAGGCCGTTCTGGAAGCCGGTGAACTGGCGGCCGCCGGCGTAGAAGTCGGTGGCGTTCTTGGTCTGCCGGCCCGCCCAGATGGTGATGACCAGGGTCGCCACGACGAAGACCGCGAAGAGCGTGACGATCAGCGGCCGGTTGTCCGAGGCGCTCTCGGCCGCGAGCATATGGGGGCTCATGAGCGCTCCTCCAGACGGGACTTGATGGCCTGGGCGCGGGGGTCCAGCTTGGCGGCGGCGTGCCGGGAGTACCACCAGGCGATGAGGAAGGTGGTCAGGAACTGGGCCAGTCCGAACACCAGGGCCACGTTGATGTGGCCCACGACCTTGGTGCCCATGAAGCCGTCCGCGTAGTTGGACAGCAGGACGTAGAGCAGGTACCAGCTGACGAACGCGATGGTGAGCGGGAAGGCGAACGAGCGGTGGGCACCGCGCAGTTCGCCGAACTCCGCGCTCGCTTGCACCTCGGCGTAGGCAGAACGGTCAAGTTGCCGCTGATCGTCGGGGCGATCGTTGGCCGGTGCGGTATCCACGGTCTCTCCTGGTGAGTGGGTACGACGGGGATGAATACGGCGGCGAGTGATCCAGATCACGCATGGTAGGGCGGCGCGGACCCGTACGACAGGGGCCGGTTGATTGAAAGACGGATAAGAATTCCGGGGAGGGATCGGCTCCGGGTACTGTGGCGGGTTTTCTTCCGGAATGCATTGATGTCCGACCTTGATCAGCGATAGCTTCCTTCGTCATGTACCCGCCCAGCCGCGGACGGCGTTCGGGCGGCCCGTACGGATGAAGTGGAGACCCCATGGCTCATCTGAGATCGGCTCCTCCAAGACCCGGACGGCGGGTTTTTGACGGCCCGTCGGCTTCGTACCACCCCCTCACCACTCCCCGCCGCCTCTGCCCCGGTTCCGCGGCGTCCCGGGGCATCGAGGCGGCGCGCGGGAGCCGCGCCACGAGGGCGCGCACATTCGCTTGTGCGGATGACCCCGGCCGGACCGCCGCCGTTGACGCGGCCCGCCGGACCGCCGCCCGCGCCCGGGGGCTCCGCGTCCCCCGAGTGGCGCGCTGAGCGCGCGTCCGCGCCCCCGGTCCGGAACGCTGACGATCCAGCCCGGTCCGCCCGCCCAGAGCCTCCTCAGCCACCTCGAGAGAACCGTCGAGAGAACCGGAGTACCCATGACGCCGCGCCGCACCTCCCTGCCGCTGCGCACCGCCGCGATACCCGCCGCCATGGCGCTCACCACCGCGCTGGCCTTCCTGCCCACCACCGCCACCGCGCTCGGCCGGGACGGCCACGCCGCCGCGGCCGCCACGGCCGACGGTCCGTCCCTGAGCTATGTCGTCAACACCCGCCCGGGGCAGGACCCGTCCCGGATCCGCAAGGCCATCGCCCAGGCCGGCGGCACGGTCGTCGTGTCCTACGACCGGATCGGCGTCATCGTCGTCCACTCCGCCAACCCGGACTTCGCCAAGACCGTCCGTAAGGTGCGCGGCGTCACTTCCGCCGGGAACACCCGCACCGCCCCGCTGCCCGCCCAGTCCACCGACGACATCGACACACCGAAGCTGCTGAGCGAGAAGCAGCGGCAGGCGGTGGCGGCGAAGGCGAAGGCCGGGCAGGACCCGCTGGAGCCGTTGCAGTGGGATCTGCCGGCGATCAAGGCGGACAAGGCGCATGAGAAGAGCCTGGGCAGCCGTAAGGTCACCGTCGGGGTCATCGACACCGGTGTGGACGACACCCACCCCGATCTGGCGCCGAACTTCGACCGTAAGGCGTCCGTCAACTGCGTGACGGGCAAGCCGGACACCGCCGACGGCGCCTGGCGGCCGAGCGCCGAGGAGTCCCCGCACGGCACGCATGTGGCGGGCGAGATCGCCGCCGCGAAGAACGGCATCGGCGTCACCGGTGTGGCCCCGGGCGTCAAGGTCTCCGGGATCAAGGTGTCCACGACGGCCGGGTTCTTCTACACCGAGGCGGTCGTCTGCGGCTTCGTCTGGGCCGCCGAGCACGGCGTGGACGTCACCAACAACAGCTATTACACCGACCCGTGGTACTTCAACTGCACCACGGACCCGGACCAGAAGGCCCTGGTCGAGGCGGTGCGCCGGGCCTCGTCGTACGCCGAGCGCCGGGGCGTGGTCAATGTGGCCGCGGCGGGCAACGAGAACTACGACCTGACCTCGGACACCATCACCGACCCCTCCAGCCCCAACGACACCACCCCTGGTGACCGGGAGGTGGACCCGAGCGTCTGCCTGGACATCCCGACCCAGCTGCCGGGCGTCGTCACGGTCGCCTCGACCGGCGCCAAGGGGCTGAAGTCCTCGTTCTCCAACTACGGCCTGGGGATCATCGACATCGCGGCCCCCGGCGGCGACAGCACCGTCTACCAGAAGCCCGAGCCCCCGGCCACCAGCGGCCTGATCTACAACACGCTGCCGGGCGGGCAGTACGGCTACATGGCGGGCACGTCGATGGCCTCGCCGCATGTGGCCGGTGTCGCGGCGCTCATCAAGAGCACCCATCCGCACGCCTCCCCCTGGCAGGTGAAGGCGCTGCTCAAGGCCGAGGCCGATGACCTGGCCTGCCCGACGCCGTACGACATCGACGGCGACGGCACGGCCGACGCGGTGTGCGAGGGCGGCAAGCGGTACAACGGCTTCTACGGCGCCGGGCTCGCGGACGCCCTGGACGCCGTCGAGAAGTGACCGGCTGACACAATGCACGGGCCGCCGGGGCGGAGCAGCCGCCCGGCGGCCCGTACGTGTTCCCATGAAGCCGCGAGAGGACCCCGTTCCCGTGCATCACGACGACTCCTGGGGACCGCTGCCCCCGCGGCCGGCCTTCTCGCTGCTGATCCGGTTCGTGCTGACCGTGCTGCTGCTGCCGCTGTGGTGGGCGCTGATCGTGGTGATCTTCCTCGGCTTCATCGCCTTCGGGATCGTGGCCGAGATCCTTACGGTGATCCCCGGGTTCGAGAAGGGGTTCCTCGGCCTGATCGACAAGTTCGGGGACAGCGTGAAGATGTGGCCCGCCTGGTGCGTGACGCTCCCGGAGCTGCGGCACGAGGGCGACGCGGCCTTCTACCGGGCCCGGGTCGACAAGCGCATCGCGGCCTGGACCGCCAAGGAACTGGCCGCCCAGAAGGCGAAGAAGGCCCCGCCGCCGGGCCCGCACGACATCCCCGTGCGCGAGTACCGCGGGGTGGGCGCGGGCTATGTGGTCGAGGCGGCACGCGCCCGGGACTGGGAGCTGAGCCATGACCGCCACTCGGATCCGCTGCGCGTGGTCCGGCTCAGGCGGCTGCCGGTCACGGACTGACGAACGTCACGGCCTTACGGTCGTCACGGCCTTACGGTCGTCACGGCCTTACGGTCGTCACGGCCTTACGGTCGTCACGGGCGGATGGGTGTCAGGGGCGGATGGGTGTCACGGCCTTACGCCGTCACAGCCCTGCGCGTCACAGCCTTACGGCCGTCACGGGCTGACGAGCACCCGGTCCGGCGCGGGGCGGCCGGACCGCGTCGCGCGTCGCCCCCGCCGTCAGCAGCCACTGGGCGGCTATATAGGTGGCCATGATCCAGAACTGCGGCACCGGCGGCCGTGGCCAGTCGGCGAGCCCGGCCGCGATCAGGGTGTCGGAGAGCATGAACAGCGCGCCGCCGAGCCCGGTCCACACACCCGCCCCGAGCGCGGCCAGCGCCATGACCGTCAGCAGCAGGCTGTAGCCCGCGACGGGAAGCCGCAGATGTGCCGCGAGGCCGGGCCACAGCAGCGCCACCGTGCCCAGCCACGCGGCCCCGTAGTCGGCGGCCGCCCAGGGCGCCGTACGGCGCCACCGCCACCCGGCGCGGGCGAACAGCGTCAGATAGCAGAGGTGCCCGGCCGCGAAGCACCCCATTCCGGCCAGGAACGCGGTCTCGCCGCCGATCTGGAGCAGCACATCGCCCCCACAGCCGCACAGCAGCGCGGCCGGGAGCGGCCACGGCCCGCCGCGCGCCAGCGCCCATACGGCGAGCACGGGCATCAGAGCGGGCTTGGTGAGGTGGACGACGGTGGTGGCGTCCACGAGCAGCGCGCCCAGGTGAACGGCGGTCAGCAGCGCGAAGAGGGCCCGCAGGACCGTCGTCGCGCGCCCGGCGGCTACCGTCACCGCACGCTCTCGCCGACCGGCTCCGGCCGCCCGGCCTCCGGGGAACCGGTCTCCGGGGAACCGGTCTCCGGGAGACCCGCCTCCGGGGCCTGCGCGGGCTGCCAGCCCGGCCCCCGGAAGACCCGGCCCGCCCGCTCGCGCCAGTCCCGTGCCGCCGCGATGTCGCGGGCGATGGCCACGTACTCGTGCGTGGCCACGCGCAGCGGGTTGTAGGTGTTGATGTTCTTCGTCAGGCCGTAGACGGGCCGCTCGGTCTCCGGGACGAAGGACCCGAAGAGCCGGTCCCAGACGATGAGGATGCCCCCGAAGTTGCGGTCCAGGTAGCCGCCTTGGGAGGCGTGGTGGACGCGGTGGTGCGAGGGGGTGTTGAAGACGAACTCGACGGGGCGCGGCAGGGTGCCGATCCGCTCGGTGTGGATCCAGAACTGGTAGACGAGGTTCACCGACGAGCAGAACGCCACCGCCGCCGGATGCACCCCGAGCGCGACCATCGGCACGTAGAACGGCCAGACGGTCCAGGTGGTCCACGGCTGCCGCAGGGCGGTGGTGAGATTGAACTTGCGGCTGGAGTGGTGCACCACATGGCACGCCCACAGGATGCGGATGACGTGGTGCCCGCGGTGCGACCAGTAGTAGAAGAAGTCCTGGGCGAGCAGCATCAGCGGCAGCGTCCACCACACCACCGGGACGCGCAGCGGGGTGAGTTCGTAGACGGCGGCATAGATCGCCACAATCGGGATCTTCCACAGCAGATCGAAGACCAGGCTGCCGAGCCCCATACCGACACTGGTCGCGGCGTCCTTCGCCGCGTAGCCCTCGGCGTCGTCATCGGGGTGGAAGCGGTAGCTCACCATCTCCACGACGGTGAGCAGCGCAAAGGCCGGTATCGACCACATCACGGCATTGGGGAGGTGCGGCATGTCCGCAACATAGAACCGCCGGTAAGGCCGCCGCTAGGGGTAGTTACCAACAAGTATGGTAGATGCGGTGTCAACAGCAGGTCTCGCCTCGGACGGCATGGCCGATTAAGCTCCCCGCCTGTGCGCAGCGCCAGAGAACGGTTCCGGATCGGTGGCATAGCCTTCGCCTGCCTGCTGTCGGCGCTCACCACGGGGTGCTCCTCCGGGTCGGGCGGCGATGACTCCCCCTCAGCCCTGATGGACGCGGTGGGGTACATCTCGACCGCGGGCGCGACGGGGGCGCAGGTCTCCTATCTCGACGCCGCCCGGGTGCGATCCCTGGAGAAGGGCGGCTCCCAGCGGTTCCGCGCCGTCGGCCAGGCAGGCAGTCCACTGATGACGGGCTACCGCTTCAACGCCCATGCCTATGACCTCGATCCAGCCATGATCGACACCGATGTGACCAATGGATACGCCGGGCACTGGAAGGGCTCTTTCGACGCGGACCGCGTCACCGCCAAGCTCAAGACGGGCGGCTTCGCCCGGCGCACCTGGCACGGCGAGACCGTCTGGGCGAAGGACGGGATCACCCTCCAGGTCGCCAAGGACGAGATCTCCTTCGGCTACGCCGGTAAGGATCTGTCGGCGGTGCGCCCGGCCAAGGGCAAGTCCGTGGCGGACGACCCGGACTACCGGGCGCTGGGCGACTGTCTGGGCGATGTCTACCGCGTCGACTTCGGCGGCAAGAACCCCAAGGACCCGGTGCGCCTCTCGGCCACCGGACAGCTGGCGAAATCCGCGAAGCAGACATCCGGGGTCATCTGCGCCCTCACCGACGGCAAACGGACCGCCGAACGGGCCGCCGACCGCCTGAAGTCCGTCATCCGCCAGCGGGCCCCGCGCTTCGACGGCGCCAAGGTGACGGTTCTCACCGGGGATTCGCCCGGGGTGAAAGTGGCGGTGCCCGACCGCCCGGGCGACAAGCGCGCCGGCCGCCTTCTCATCAGCGACATCGATCTACAGCTGGCCCTGTCCAAGCTCTGAGCGGCCGCGTACCGGCTCTCGCCCGCCGCCCGGGCCCGACGCCCCGTCAACCCCAAGGCCGCGTACGTCCCGACCGGCCCGCCGGTCAGGGTTGTCGGTGACGGCCCGTATCCTCATTGACCATGCTCGAAGACCCCACGGCAGCCGCCCCGCACCTCGCCCCGCCGTCCTCCTGGCCGGCCACCTATCCGCAGGGGTACGCGGTCGTCGACGTGGAGACCACCGGCCTCGCCCGCGACGACCGGATCGTCTCCGCGGCGGTCTATCAGCTCGACGCCCGGGGCGCGGTGCAGGACCACTGGTACACGCTGGTCAATCCGCAGCGCGATCCCGGCCCGGTGTGGATCCACGGTCTGACGGAGGAGATGCTGGCGGACGCCCCGCGCTTCCCCGAGATCGCCGCGGAGCTCTCCGAGCGCCTGGCCGACCGCGTCCTGGTCGCGCACAACGCCGCCTTCGACTGGTCGATGCTCGCCCGCGAGTACGCCCGCACCCGCGGCGCCGCGCCCGTGCGGCAGCGGCTGTGCACCATCGCCCTCTCCAAGGAGCTGGGCCTGCCGCTGCCCAACCACAAGCTGGAGACCCTCGCCGCGCACTACGGAGTGGTCCAGCGGCGCGCGCACCACGCCCTGGACGACGCGCGGGTGCTCGCCGAGACCTTCCGGCCCAGCCTCCACCGGGCCGCCGAGACCGGGCTGCGGCTGCCGCTGCTGGCCTGCCAGCCGCTCACCGAGTGGTCCGAAGGACCGGCCATCGGCCGCCAGCGGTCGTACCGGCAGACCTGGCGCCCCAGCCGCAAGCGCCCCGCCTGCCCGTACCCCAACCCCGGGCGCTACGAGCCGGGCGGGCAGCTGGTCCAGGGCATGCGGGTGGCGTTCTCCGGGGACACCTCCGTGGACCGCGAGCTGCTGGAGGACCGGGCCGTCGAGGCCGGGCTGCACGTGGCCACCAGCGTCTCCCGGCTCACCAGCGTGCTGGTCACCAACGACCCCGAATCGCCCACGTCCAAGACCACCAAGGCCCGCTCCTTCGGCACGCCCGTCATCGACGAGGCGGCCTTTATGCAACTCCTCCAGGACGTCACCCCCGCGCCGCCGACAAACAGGTGAAGTCGGCGCGACGCGCCCGCCCGCCGCTCGCCCGCCACCGCGTGGCCCCGCACGCTGAGGCGCATGGCACGTTGTGAGGTCTGCGGAAACGACTACCGGATGACATTCGAAGTGCACGCACAGGGCAATGTGCACGTCTTCGACTGTTTCCAGTGCGCCATCCACCGCATGGCGCCCATTTGCGAGCACTGCCGGGCCCAGATCATCGGGCAGGGCGTGGAGGCCGACGGGCAGTTCTACTGCTGTGCGCACTGCGCGCGGGCGGAAGGGAAGGTGGGCATCGTCGACCATGTGTGAACCCGGCCACCTGCGTGGATTGTCCTGGGGCGCCCCCAGCGGCCGAGGGACAATCCACGCCGAGTAGGGTCAAGGATGTGTACCGCTTCCTGTTGACCCGGCAGTGGGTGATCCTCACACTCGTGGCCCTGGCCCTGATCCCGACGATGATCAGGCTGGGTTTCTGGCAGCTGCACCGCCATGAGCACCGGGTCGCGCAGAACCAGCTGATCGGGGACAACCTCGATGCCCCGGCCGTGGCCGTCGAGAAGTTCACCGCCCCCGGCCGTACGGTCCCCCGCGACGACACCTGGCGCACGGTGACCGCCACCGGCACCTACGACACCGCCCATGAGGTCGTCGTCCGCCAGCGCACCGGCTCCGACGAGCAGTCCATCGGCTACTTCGTGCTCACCCCGCTGCTGCTCCCGGACGACCGCGCGGTGCTGGTCAACCGGGGCTGGATCCCGGCGGGCACGGACCTCACCAAGTTCCCCAAGGTCCCCGCCGCCCCCTCCGGCAAGGTCACCGTCACCGGCCGGCTGAAGGCCGACGAGACCACCGGCAACAGCGGCATCAAGGACAAGCAGGGGCTGCCGCCCCGCCAGGTCTCGCTGATCAACAGCGAGCAGCAGGCGAAGGCGCTGTCCCGGCCCGTCCTCGGCGGCTACATCGAGCTCACCTCGTCCTCCCCCAAGGGCGGCAAGCAGCCCCAGCCGGTCGCCGCGCCCAACCACAGTGACATCGGCCCGCATATGGCGTACGCCGTCCAGTGGTGGCTGTTCTCCGCCGGTGTGCCCATCGGCTGGTTCGTGCTGGCCCGCCGCGAGCGCCGGGACCGCGCCGCCGAGGCCGCGAAGGCGGCGGCCACGCCGGAGCAGGTCCCCGCCACGGCCGCGGCGGACTGAGCACTCGTCCGTCGGACCGTGCCGCCTCCAGCGGGCCTTTCCCCTCCCCGCCCCTTCCCACCACTGGGGCTCCGCCCCAATCCCCGGCCGGACGCCCCGGACGTGCGCGGGCGTCGATCCCGTCATCCACTGCGCCGGCGTGCCGACCGCGATCAGCCCGTCGGCGCAGGTGTTCACGGCGACGACGGCCGGCTCCGCGGCCCCGGGGTCCAAGGGGCCGAGCCCCTAGTTGCGGGAAGGGGCGGGGAGGGGAAAGTTCCACCGATCCGCCGGACCCGCGTAGGCCCTCGTCCAGCGGATCCTCGCCGGGCCCCACCGGCGGATCTTGACCGGGCCCCACCGGCGGATCTTGGCCGGGCCCCACCCGGCGGATCTTGGCCGGGCAGGGGCCTAGAACCCCGCTTCCCCGGGAAAGCGCCCCGACATGGCCCAGCACATCGACGACTACGCCCTCATCGGTGACCACCAGACGGCGGCACTGATCAGCCGCCATGGCTCGATCGACTGGCTGTGCCTGCCCCGCTTCGACTCCCCCGCCTGCTTCGCCGCGCTCCTCGGCGACCGCGACAACGGCCACTGGCGGCTCGCCCCCAAGGGCGCGGGCGCCTGCACCCGCCGCGGCTACCGCGACGACTCCCTCGTCCTGGAGTCGGTCTGGGAGACGGAGACGGGCACGGTCAAGGTCATCGACTTCATGCCGCAGCGCGACCGCGCCCCGGACGTCGTCCGCATCGTCGAGGGTGTCTCCGGCAGCGTCGAAATGCTCGGTGTCCTGCGGCTCCGCTTCGACTACGGGCGGGTCGTCCCCTGGGTGCGCCGCACCGACGGCCACCGGATCGCGATCGCCGGGCCGGACTCCGTATGGCTGCGCTCGGAGCCCGAGGTACGCACCTACGGCGAGGACTTCAGCACCCGCTCCGAGTTCACCGTCTCGGCCGGGGACCAGGTGGCCTTCGTGCTCACCTGGCACCCCTCCCACGAGCCCCGCCCCCGGCTCGTCGACCCGTACCACTCCCTCCGCGCCAGCCTGGAGGACTGGCGGGGCTGGGCCGCCCGCTGCCGCTACGAGGGCCCGTACCGGGACGCCGTCATACGCTCCCTGATCACCCTCAAGGCGCTCACCTACGCCCCGAGCGGCGGGATCGTCGCGGCCCCCACCACCTCGCTGCCCGAGCGGCTGGGCGGGGTCCGCAACTGGGACTACCGCTACTGCTGGCTGCGCGACTCCACGCTCACCCTGAACGCCCTGCTCCGCGCCGGCTACCACGACGAGGCCGTCGCCTGGCGCGACTGGCTGCTGCGGGCGATCGCCGGCGACCCGGCCGAGTTGCAGATCATGTACGGCCTGGGGGGCGAGCGCCGGGTCCATGAGCAGGAGCTGACCTGGCTGGAGGGGTACGAGCGCTCGACCCCGGTCCGGGTCGGCAACGACGCGGTCGACCAGCGTCAGCTCGACATCTACGGCGAGGTGCTCGACACCCTGCACCTCGCCCGCGCCTCCGGGCTGCCCGCCGAACCGCACGCCTGGAAGATCCAGACCGCACTGATGGACTTCCTGGAGTCGGCCTGGCGCGACCCCGACGAGGGGCTGTGGGAGGTCCGCGGTCCCCGCCGCCACTTCGTCCACTCCAAGGTCATGGCGTGGGTGGCCGCCGACCGCGCCGTCCGCGCGATGGAGGCCGACCCGCGGCTGGGCGGGGACACGGACCGCTGGCGCGCGATGCGCGACGCCGTCCACCGCGAGGTCTGCGAGAAGGGCTACGACCCCGAGCGGTCCGCCTTCACCCAGTCCTACGGCTCGGCCGAGCTGGACGCCGCGACCCTGCTCATCCCGCGCGTGGGCTTCCTCCCCGCCACCGACCCCCGTGTCCTCGGCACCATCGACGCGATCCGCCGTGAGCTCAGCGAGGACGAGCTGATCCGCCGCTACACCACCGACGGCGGCGTGGACGGCCTCCCCGGCTCCGAGGGCGCCTTCCTCGCCTGTTCCTTCTGGCTCGCCGACGCCCTCCAGCTGGCCGGCCGCCACAAGGACGCCCAGGCCCTCTTCGAACGCCTCCTCGCGCTCCGCAACGACGTCGGGCTGCTCGCCGAGGAGTACGACCCGGCGACCGGCCGGCAGCTCGGCAACTTCCCGCAGGCGTTCAGCCACATCGGACTGGTGGGGACCGCCCTCACCCTCGCGGAACGGCCCAGGGCAGACTGACCCCATGGATCTTGGACTCAAAGACCGGGTGTACATCGTCACCGGAGCCACCCGCGGGCTGGGGCTCGCGGCCGCCCGTGAGCTGATCGCCGACGGTGCGAAGACCGTCATCACCGGCCGCGACGCCGATACGGCGGCCGCCGTCGCCGCCGACCTCGGGCCGAACGCGGTCGGGGTCGCCGCCGACAACGCCGACCCCGAGGTGGCGGCCCGCCTCATCGCCACCGCCCGGGAGCGGTTCGGCGGCTTCGACGGCGTCCTCATCAGCGTCGGCGGCCCGCCGGCCGGGCTGACCGCCGACATCACCGACGCCCAGTGGCAGGCCGCCTTCGACTCCGTCTTCCTCGGCGCCGTCCGCCTCGCCCGCAGCGCCGCGGAGCAGCTCCCCTCCGGGGGCGTGATCGGCTTCGTCCTCTCCGGCTCCGTCCGCGAGCCGATCCCCGGCCTCACCGTCTCCAACGGCCTGCGCCCCGGCCTCGCGGGCTTCGCCAAGTCCCTCTCCCTCGAGGTCGGCCCCCGCGGCATCCGCGTCGTGGGCCTCCTCCCGGCCCGCATCGACACCGACCGCGTACGCGAGCTCGATTCCCTCTCCGGCGACGCGGAGGCCGCGCGGGAGCGGAACGCGGCGGCGATTGCGCTGCGGCGGTACGGGACGCCCGAGGAATTCGGCAAGGCCGCGGCGTTCCTGCTCTCGCCTGCGGCGTCGTATCTGACCGGGCTGATGCTTCCGGTGGACGGCGGGGCCCTCCACAACATCTGAGGGGGCTTGGGGGTGGGTCCACGGGGCTCCGCCCAAGATCTGGGCACGACATGGACACCACCTGGGCACGACCTGGGTGCGACCTGGGCACGACCTGGCTCGCTCTGCGCACCACCTGGCTCGATCTGCGCACGACCGGGGGCACGGCCTGGGCACGGCGCGGCCGGACGCCAAGCGCGGACCGTGGGCGCCTGCGGCGGGCGATCTCCCACCCCGCCCCTCCCCGAAACTATGGGGCTCCGCCCCCTAGCCCCCCACCGGGGCTCCGCCCCGGACCCCGCTCCTCAATCGCCGGAGAGGCTGGCTTCCGGCGCGGTTCGTCCGGCTGTCCGGCCCGTGGGTCAGCCCCCTGAACCACGGCCGCGACCCGCTGGCGCGGAGACGGACACCGAGCGAACTCAGCCCCTCCGGCGTTTGAGGAGCGGGGCCGGGGCCGGGGGCGGAGCCCCACCGAGGGTCCAGGGGCGCAGCCCCGGTTGAGTCGCGCCGGGGGCGCTACCCAGCGAGGACGGGAGCCCCAGCCCGTCCAGGGGCGTGGGATAGAGCCCCGGCAGGAACTTGGGGCGCAACCCCAGCGGGGCATGCGGGCACAAGCCCCCGGGGGTCGTGGGGGTGCAAGCCCCGGGGGTCGTGGGGGCGGGGTCCCTGCGTTTCGGGAAGGGGCGGGGTGGGGAATCCCGCCGGAGGCGCCCACGGGCCGTTACCGCGCTCGCTCCGCCCCGTGCCGGGCCACCCTCAGCCGCACCTCCGCCGGGAGGGCTTCGAGGCCCGCCGATGTGCGGGCGCGTTCCAGGGCCTCCGCTCGCACCGCGTCCAGAGTCGACAGCGGGTCCGCCCGCGCGTCCAGCGCCAAGCCCATCCGGGCCTCCGGTGTCGTCCGGCGGCCCCGCAGCAGGACGTGGGCGCGCTCCACGCCGTCCAGCGACTCCGCGTCCGACAACAACGCGGCCTCCAGGGCGCGGCCGCGTAGCAGGGCGCCCTCGCCGTCGCCCGTCTCCACGAGCACTTCCTGGAGGCGACGCCGTCGCAACTGGACCAGGAACCAGCACAGGGACAGCACGAACAGCACCGCAAGCGCCGCGATGACGGCCGGCCAGAACCATCCGGTGTCCCGCCACCGCGTGCGGTCCGCCCGGCTGAGCAGCACATCGTCGCGGCCGTCGAACGGCGGCCACCCCGCCAGGATCACCGCGCCCACAGCGGCCAGCACCAGACCCACGAGCCCCAGCAGCACCCGGTTGACGACACTCAGCATGGCGCGCTCACCCCTTCGACTTCGCCGAGCGCCGTACGTGGACGGAGAGGGCGGGCGGCCGGGCCAGGCCCAGCTGGCGGATGCCCTCGTGGAGGGCGGCGTCCAGATCCGCGCGTACCTCGTCGAGATCGCGGAAGTGGGCCAGCGCGCGGGCCCTGATCCGCCGTCGGCCGACGTCCACGCGGGCCGACCGGACACCGGGCACCTCCATCGCCCGGTCCCGCAGCACCAGCCCCGCCGACGTCCGGTCGATTCCCGCTCGAACGGCGGCCGCGGCTTCCGCCCCCGCCCCCGACTCCGGCTCCGGCTCCGGCGCGCGCATCGGCAGCAGCCCTCGCAGCCCCGGCGCCATCGCCATGACCACCATCCACACCCCCAGCGCGGCCAGCAGCGCCGCCCCGGCCACCATCCACGCGTTGTCCAGCGGCCGCGCGGCGAGTTCATCGGCGAGCCAGTCCCGCCACCCCATGGCGCGCCGCCCCGAGCGCACGGCCGCCACGTCGTACAGCAGCAGCCCGCTGACGGCGGCGACGACCAGGGCGATGATCCCGGCCGGTATCCGCCGCTCGGACCAGAAGCGCCGGACGCGGCCGGGCGGATCCCCGTCCCCGGCACCGGAACCGGCACCCGTCCCCGCCCTCGCGCCGTACGCCGACGCCGAGGTGGACTGACGCATCTTCTGGTCCGCGTTCATCGCACCCTGTCCCTCCCCCGACGCGCCCTGCGCTCCGGGCGCTCCCACCGCGGCACATGCAGCCGTTCGACCGTCACCGCGACCTCGGGCACCTCCATGCCCGTCATCTCGCCTACCCGTTCGATCACCTGACGACGCACCGCACCGCAGTGCGCGCCGATGTCCGAGGGATAGCCGAGCTCGACGGCGACCCGGACGCGCGCGACGCCACCGCGCACCGCGGCGACCGCGTACGGCCGCGCCGCGCCGACGACACCGGCGAGGGCGATCTCGCCGGGGTTCACACCGGGGTCCGCACCGAGGTCCGCACCGAGGTCCGCACCGGCATCCGCACCGGCATCCGCGCCCATATCCACACCGCCGTCCACACTGGAATCCGCCGCGCCGCCGCCCCGCAACGCCTCCCGCGCCGCCTGCGAGGCGATCTTCGCGACGACCCGGTCCGCGATCCGCGTCGCGCCCCGCTCACCCGGCTCCACCACGGCATGTCCTTACGGTCGTCATGGCGCTCACCGTGGCCGTCCGTCACGGCCACGGGAACGGAAGAAGTCGCCCGGTTCCAGATCACCGTCCAGGAACCGGCCGACGATGAACCCGACGGCTCCCAACGCCGCCACCAGCAGAAAGGCCCCGAAACCACCGAAGTAACCTGCGAAAGCCAGCGCCATTCCCGCGATCATCCCGACCACGGCCATGCTCATTGTGTGCTCCTTCGCTGGAGCCGACCGGAACCGCTGCCGGCCTACTGGAGCCGCGGCTCCGGCGATTCCTCTTCCTCGTCCGGCAACTTCACATCGCTGACCGCGATATTGACCTCGACGACCTCGAGGCCGGTCATCCGCTCGACCGCCGCGATCACGTTCTCCCGTACGGCCCGTGCGACATCGGCGATGGAGACGCCGTAGTCCACCACGATCTCCAGGTCGAGGGCCGTCTGCACCTCCCCCACCTCCGCCTTCACCCCGCGGGTGACCGACCGGCCGCCCGGCACCCGGTCCCGTACGACCCCGAAGGTGCGCGCGAGACCGCCGCCCATCGCATGGACGCCGACCACATCGCGGGCCGCCATACCCGCGATCTTCTCGACGACGCCGTCGGCGATGGTGGTGCGCCCGCGCAGGGCCGGGTCGCCCCCGCCCCGCCGGGGCCGATCGGTGGCGGCGGTCGCCGCGGCGGTGCCGGGCCCGGCACCCACCGTCTTGGGCGTACCGGCGGCGGGGTCCGTGGCGGGGTTCTCGGGTCGGTTCCGTGGTGCGGTCTCGGACATCACCGATCGTCCCTTCCGAGGCGAAGAGCGGTAAAAGCGATTTCCGCTCGCTCTATTTGCCACCTTAAAGGGACCTTCCCCGAACCGCTTCGGAGATGCGGCACTCGCGCGATCGATACGGCAGGCTGAGAGCGGTAGGGCTCACGTCCGTACGGCGGTAAGGGGTGACATGGTGGTCACGGACCGGCTCGCGCAGACCGTAAGGGAGCAATTGCGGCTCGGTCGGCTGCTGCCCCTGGGCGAGCGCGAGGACGGCTCCTGGATCACCGAACGCGCGGCGAACGAGGTGCTCGGGCGGGCCGCCGCCGAGGTCCCCGGCGCGCGTCTGGGAGCGCTGCGGATCGGGCCCGCCGACCCCGGCACCCCCGGGATGCCCGCGGTGCCGCCCCCGCCGAGCGCGCTGCCGCCGGGACCCCTGCGCATCGCGGCGGAGTGCCGGGCGACGCTGGAGGAACCGCTTCCGGTGACGGCGGACCGGCTGCGCGACGTACTGCTCGACGCGGCGACGGACCGGCTCGGCCTGCTGGTGGAGGCGGTGGACATACGGGTGACGGAGGTGCTGGACGAGCTCCCGGCCCCGCCCCCGGAGACCCCGCGCCCCCACCCGATCGAGAGCCCGGCCCCCGACCCCGCCACCGCGGCCGTCGCCCGCGCCGCCACCTCCGTGCCCGGCGTCGCCCGGCTCGCGCCGGTGCTGGGCTCGCCCCGGGCCGTGCGGATCGAGGGGGCGCACATCCGGATCGAGCTGGCCGTGGCGGCGGATCACCGCGCCGTGGATGTGGCGAGGGCGGTACGAACGACGGTGGCAGAGGCCGCCCCGGCCCCGGGGGACCAGCCGCCCACGGTGGCCGTCCTCGTCACGGCCGTGGAGCCCTGACCGGAGCCCAGCCCTGACCGGTCACTTCTCGACGTACTTCCGCAGCCCCTCGACCGTGCGCTCCAGCTCCTCGACCCGGTCGGCCAGCTGCTCGGTCCGCGCCTCGAGCTGGCGGTTCTTGCGGTGCATCTCCAGGAACACATTGACCTTCGTCCGCAGCAGCCATGGGTCGAAGGGCTTGGTCAGGAAGTCGGCGGCGCCGATCGCATAGCCCCGGTAGGCGTAGTCGGAGTCGGCGTCGGTCCCGGTCAGCAGGATGATCGGGACGTCCTTGGTCTGGTCGAGCCGCTTGATGTTGGCGGCCGTCTCGAAGCCGTCCATGCCCGGCATCAGCACATCGAGCAGTACGACGGCGAAGTCCTGCCGCAGCATCGCCTTCAGCGCCTCCTCGCCGGAGTGGGCACGGACGAGCTGCTGATCGAGCGGGCCGAGGACGGCCTCCAGCGCGATCAGGTTCTCCTCCATGTCGTCGACGATGAGGATTCCGGCCTTCTCGGACACGCTCGCAGTCATCTCTCCCCCTGCCTCGGCCTCGGCGGACCGGTCTCGGCAGGCGCGGCGCCCTCTCCGGACACGCCCTCCGCGGATACAGCGGTGTCACCGCCGGACCCGCCGGACCCGTCGGACCCGTCAGACCCGTCGGACGTGGCGTCGCCGCTCCCGGGCTCGTCCGGCTCCCCCACCTCACCGCCCGGATCGAGCAGATCGAGGATCGCCGACATCAACCGGTCGACGTCCACGGGCTTGGGGACATAGCCATTGGCGCCGCTGTCGATGGCCTTCTCCCGGTCGCCGGGCATGACCTTCGCGGTGAGGGCGAGGATCGGCATCTCGGCGAGACGCGGTGTGCTCCGGATGGCCCGGATCGTCTCGTACCCGTCCATCTCCGGCATCATCACGTCCATCAGGACCAGCGAGACGTCCGGGTTGCGGTGCAGCACCTCGAGCCCCTCGCGGCCGTTCTCCGCGTACTTCACCGTCATGCCGACCCGGCCCAGCACATGCGTGAGCGCGAAGACGTTCCGGATGTCGTCGTCGACGATCAGGATGCGGCGGCCGTTCAGCACCTGGCCGGGGCGTCCGCGCTGCCACTCCTTGAGCCGGGTGGTCCCCGGCCAGCCGTCGTCGTGGTCCTCGCTCTCGCCCTCGGTCTCCCGTTCGCTCCCGCCCTCGGCCTCCGTCCCGCCGCCCGGGGCCCGGATGGCGAGCCGGCTGGCGACCAGGCTGTCCGCCTCGCCGAAGACCCCGCTCGGGGCGTGGTCGGCGGTGTCCGGCAGCGGCTCGTCCGGGGCGGGGGCGGCCGCCGGGACGGTGGAGCCGGTGGCCCTGGGGTCCGAGGGGTCGGGCGCCGGGGCGACGCCGCTGTAGTGCGCGGGGACGTAGAGGGTGAAGCGGGAGCCGACGCCGAGCTCGCTCTCGGCCACGATCCGGCCGCCGAGCATTCCGGCGATCTCCCGGCTGATGGACAGGCCGAGGCCCGTTCCGCCGTACTTCCGGCTGGTGGTGCCGTCGGACTGCTGGAACGCCTCGAAGATCACCGGCAGCTTCTCCGGCGGAATGCCGATACCGGTGTCGGTGACGGAGAACGCGATGACGGCGTCCGCGGCCCGCAGCGCCTCCTCCTCGAACTGCCCTCCCGGGGTGCGCTCGACGCGCAGCGTCACCCCGCCCGACGAGGTGAACTTCAGCGCGTTGGAGAGCAGATTGCGCAGGATCTGCTGGAGCCGCTGCTCGTCGGAGAACATCTCGCGCGGTACGTCCTCGCCGACCGCGATCTCGAACGACAGGCCCCGGTCGACGGCGAGCGGCCGGAAGGTGGCGTTGACATAGTCGAGGATCTTGACCAGCGGCAGCTTCTTCGGACGGACGTCCATCCGGCCCGCCTCGATCTTCGACAGATCCAGGATGTCGTTGATCAGCTGGAGCAGATCGGAGCCGGAGCGGTGGATGGTGGCGGCGAACTGCACCTCCTGGGGGGACAGCCGGTCCTCGGGGTTGTCGGCGAGCAGCCGGGCCAGGATGAGCAGCGAGTTCAGCGGGGTACGCAGCTCATGCGACATATTGGCCAGGAACTCGGACTTGTACTGGGAGGCGGTGGCCAGCAGCGCGGCCTTCTCCTCCAGCTCCGCGTTGGAGCGCTGGAGCTCGTTCGAGCGCTGGCGCAGCTCGGTGGTGAGCCGCTGGGACTCGGAGAGCAGCGACTCGGTGCGGGCGTTGGCGATGATGGTGTTGATCGAAACGCCGATGGTGCTGACGAACTGGTCGACGAAGGCCAGGTGGACCTCGCTGAACCGGCTGAACGAGGCCAGCTCGATCACTCCGAGCACCTGGTCCTCGTAGAGGATCGGCAGGATCACCACGCTGGCCGGGAGCGCGGAGCCCAGCCCGGAGTCGATGGTGATGTAGTCGGGCGGAACGTCGTTGATGAGGATCCGCTTCTTCTCCACCGCCGCCTGGGCGACCAGCCCGCGGCCCCGGGGGCCGGGCCGCGGCGCCTGGCCGTCGCCCCCGACCGCGTCCTGGTCGGTGCCGTATCCGGCGATGAGCTCGAGCCCCTCACCGGGCCTGGCACCGGCCGCACTGAGGAAGAACGCCCCGAACTGCGCGTTGACCAGCGGGGTCAGCTCGCTCAGGATCAGATCCGCGACCTCGACCAGATCCCGGTGGCCCTGCATCAGGGAGGCGATACGGGCCAGGTTGGACTCCAGCCAGTCCTTCGCGCGGGTGGTCTCGCGGAGGTTGGCGACCATCAGATTGACGTTGTTCTTCAGCTCGGCGACCTCGCCCTGCGCCTCGACCGAGATGGACCCGGACATATCGCCCTGGGCGACGGCGGACGCGACCTCGGCGATCGCGCGCACCTGGGTGGTCAGGTTGAGGGCCAGCTCGTTCACACCGGTGGTCAGCCGCTTCCAGGTGCCGAAGACGCCCTCGACCCGGGCCTGGCCGCCCAGCCGGCCCTCGCTGCCGACCTCGCGGGCCACCCGCGTCACCTCGTCGGAGAACGAGGAGAGCGTGTCGACCATGGTGTTGATGGTGGTCTTCAGCTCGAGGATCTCGCCGCGCGCGTCGACGTCGATCTTCTTGCTCAGATCGCCCTCCGCCACGGCGGTGGCGACCTGGGCGATGTTGCGGACCTGGGACGTCAGGTTGGACGCCATGAAGTTCACGTTGTCCGTAAGGTCCTTCCAGACCCCGGACACGCCCGGCACTCCGGCCCGGCCGCCCAGCTGGCCCTCGGTGCCCACCTCGCGGGCCACCCGGGTGACCTCGTCGGCGAACGAGCGCAGCTGCTGGACCATGGTGTTCACGGTGTCCTTGAGCTCCAGGATCTCGCCCCGGGCGTCGACCGTGATCTTCTTCGACAGATCGCCGTTGGCGACGGCCGTGGTGACCTGGGCGATGTTGCGGACCTGGGAGGTCAGGTTCAGAGCCATGAAGTTGACGTTCTCGGTGAGATCCCGCCAGACCCCGGAGACCCCGCGGACCTGGGCCTGACCGCCCAGGTTGCCCTCGGTGCCCACCTCGCGGGCCACCCGCGTCACCTCGTCGGCGAAGGACGACAGCCGGTCCACCATGGTGTTGATCGTCGACTTCACCTCCAGGATCTCGCCCTTGGCCTCCACCGTGATCGTCTTGCTCAGATCGCCCTCCGCCACGGCGGTGGCGACCTGGGCGATGTTGCGGACCTGGGAGGTGAGGTTGTCCGCCATGAAGTTGACGTTCTGCGTCAGGTCCTTCCAGACCCCGGAGACGCCACGGACCTGGGCCCGGCCGCCCAGCCGGCCCTCGGTGCCCACCTCACGGGCCACCCGCGTCACCTCGTCGGCGAAGGCGGACAGCTGGTCGACCATGGTGTTGATCGTCGACTTGAGCTGGAGGATCTCGCCCTTCGCATCCACGGTGATCTTCTGCGAGAGATCGCCGGTGGCGACGGCCGTGGTCACCTGGGCGATGTTGCGGACCTGGGACGTCAGGTTGGACGCCATGAAGTTGACGCTGTCCGTCAGGTCCTTCCAGACCCCGGAGACGCCACGGACCTGGGCCCGGCCGCCCAGCTCGCCCTCGGTGCCCACCTCACGGGCCACCCGCGTCACCTCGTCGGCGAACGCGCCCAGCTGGTCGACCATGGTGTTCACGGTCAGCTTGAGCTCCAGCAGCTCACCGGTGGCCTCGACCGTCACCTGGCGGGTGAGGTCACCGCGGGCGACCGCGGTGGTCACCTCGGCGATGTCACGGACCTGCGCGGTGAGCCGGGAGGCCATGGTGTTGACGGCCTCCGTCACCCTGCGCCAGTCGCCGGAGAGCCCCTGCACCTTGGCACGGCCGCCCAGCCGCCCCTCGGTGCCCACCTCGCGGGCGATACGGGTCAGCTCGCCGGTGAACAGCGACAGCTGGTCCACCGTGCGGTTCACCCCGCGCCCCAGCCGCCGCAGATCGCCGCGGAGCTGTCGGTTGCCGTCGTGCAGATCCACCCGCTGGGTCAGATCGCCGGACGCGATCGCGTCGAGCACCCGCGTGGCGTTGGACACCGGACCGACCAGGGCGTCCACCAGCTGATTGGCCGCGTCCACATTGGTGGCCCAGGCCCCCTGGCCGGGACTCGCGGTGATCCGCTCGTCCAGCCTGCCCTGGCGCACCACCTCGCGGCGCACCCGGTGCAGCTCTCCGGACAGATGCGCGTTGCGCACCGCGAGCTGGTTGAAGACCCCGGCCATCTCGCCGACCAGGCCCTCGGCCGAGGTGTCCGCGCGGACGGTGAAGTCACCGTCGCACAGGGCGTTCATCGCCGCCAGCAGGGACCGCAGGTCGGCCGCGGACGCGGTCTCGTCACCGCGCGCCGGGCCGGGCGACCGAGCGTTTTCCGGACATTCCACGGTCGGGGCCGGGGATGTGTCGGTGGTGATCGGGTCGAGAGCCATGGCGTCGTCCCTTAAAGATCATTCATATCCCCCTGTCTGTCATAATATGGCACCTAGATGGCCTAAACCGCCTGTATTGCCCTGGAGCCGCACGTGGGAGCCTTGTTTCCTCTCGCGCGTGAGTCCGTCTCGCGGACGACGCTGCCCGGGAGCGTGCGCGCACCCGGCGCGGCACGCGCCTTCGTCCGTACGGCGCTCACGGGACGGAGCGCGGCGGAGGCGTTCGCCCCGACCACCGTCGACGAGCGGTCGATCGACGACGCGGTGCTGCTGGTGAGCGAGCTGGTCACCAATGCCGTGCTGCACGCGGGCACCCGGGTCGAAGTGGTCTGCCGGCTCCAGCCCGGTCCCGACGCCGCCGGGGAGGGCTTCGGGCCCGAGGAGACGGCCGGTCCGGACGATGTGCCGAGAGACGCGCCGAGGCGGCCGGGGATCGTCATCGAGGTGGCGGACCTCCACCCCGCCAGCACCGTCTACGGAGGCCCTGAGACCCAGCGCCGGGGCCGCGGCCGCGGGCTCCAGCTGATCGGGGCGCTCGCCGAATCCTGGGGCGTGACCTATCACCGCACCCGTAAGGCGGTCTGGTTCCGGCTGGACGCCGAGCGGGCGGGCACCGAGCTCGACGCCGTCCCCACCAGCGCGCTCGGGCGCGAACTGCGGTTCGCCGAGACCCTGGCCCCCATCACACCCCGTGAACAGCGCGATCCGACCGCCGACTGGGTGGACCGCGGCGGACCGTCCTTCCTCGCCGAGGCCAGCGAACTCCTCACCGGTCAGCTGGACGAGAACATGGTGGCCGCCCTCGCCGGGCAGCTCCTGGTGCCACGGCTGGCCGACTGGTGCGCGGTCTGGCTGACCACCGAGAGCGGCGGGCTCCAGCTCGCCCGTGTCTGGCACAGCAACGAGCACCGTATCGGCGAGCTCCGCGTCTCGCTGGAGCGACATCCGCCGCCGACCGGGCTCGGCTCGGCGGGCACCTCCTGGCCCTGGCCCGGGGTCGCGGACAAACAGGGGACGGGCGGATCGGCGGTGTGCTTCCCGCTGATCGCACACGGCCGCAGCCATGGCGTCCTGCTGCTCGGCCGGGCGGGCGTGCCCCGCATGGCGGAGGGCGTGGTGCGGCTCTCGGAGGACGTGGCGCGGCGGGTGGCCCAGGCAGTGGCCACGGCCCGGCAGTACACCCGTCAGGCGACGATCAGCCGGGCGCTCCAGCGCCGCCAGCTGCCCATGTCGCTCGCCCATATCCCGGGGGTGGAGACGGCGATCGTCTACGAGCCGCACGGCGAGGGGCAGACCGTCGGCGGCGACTTCTACGACCTGTTCCCCATGGGCGACCGCCGCTGGTGCTTCCTGCTGGGCGACGTCCAGGGCAGCGACCCGGAGGCGATGTCCGTCACCGGGCTGGCCCGCCATCTGGTGCGACTGCTGGCGCGCGAGGGCCATGGGGTGGAGTCGGTGCTCAACCGGCTGAACCAGGCGCTGGTGGAGGAGGACGCGGAGGCGGCGGAGATCGACGGCGAGCAGTCCCGGCCGCGCTTCCTGAGCCTGCTCTACGGGGAGCTGGAGCCGGACCAGGCCGGGGGCGGCGCCCGCTGCACCCTGGCGAGCGCCGGCCATCCGCTGCCGCTGCGGCTGACCACCCGGGGCGCGGTGGCCCCCGCCGCCTCCCCGCAGATGCTGCTCGGCATCGACGAGAACCCGGACTTCCACGCCGACACGCTGGCCCTGGAGCCCGGCGAGACGCTGCTGTGCGTCACCGACGGGGTGACCGAGCGGCGCAACGGCCTCCGTCAGCTGGATGACGACGACGGTCTTTCGGACATCCTGCGGGAGTGTGTGGGGCTGGGCGCCAAGGCGGTCGCGGAGCGGGTGCGGCGCGCCACGCATGACTTCAGCCCCGACCCGATCGACGACGATCTGGCGGTGCTGGTGCTGGAAGCGGTGCCGGCGGTGGACCCGCAGCGGATGGCGTGACGGGGGCGCCCGCGCCCCGAAGGGGCGCAGGGCTGTGTCAACATGCGGCCCCGCCGCGCGAGGCACGACCTGCCACGACGGCGCCGAGGCGATCTGCCACGACGGCGCCGCAGACGATCGACGGCAGGTCAGGGCAGGTCAGCGGAGCGCTTCCGCGGAGCGCTCAGTCCGTCACCCCCACCAGGGCGCGCAGCCGACGGGCCTGGGCGGCGCGCTCGGCGGCGCGCTGCTCCTCGTATGTGCGGTCCACGGCACCCCGCAGCAGCGCCTTGGTCTCGATCACCGCGTCGCGGTCCGCGGCGAGCAGGGCCGCCGCCAGGTCCTGGACCGCGCCGTCGAGCTCGGCGGCGGGCACCACGAGATTGGCGAGCCCGGTCCGCTCGGCCTCCTCGGCGTGGACGAAGCGCCCGGTCGCGCAGATCTCCAGCGCACGGGCGTATCCCACGAGCCCGACCAGCGGATGGGTGCCGGTGAGGTCCGGCACCAGCCCGAGGCTGGTCTCGCGCATGGCGAACTGTGCGTCGTCCGCGCAGACCCGCAGGTCACAGGCGAGCGCAAGCTGAAAACCGGCCCCGACGGCATGCCCCTGGACGGCGGCGATCGACACGATGTCGTTCCGCCGCCACCAGGTGAACGCGTCCTGGTACCCGGCGATGGTCGCGTCCAGCTCGCTGTCGGAACCGCGCGCCATGTCGAGGAACGACGGCTCGCCGTCGAACCCCTCGGGCGCGAACGCCTGACGGTCCAAGCCCGCCGAGAAGGACTTGCCCTCGGCGCGCAGCGCCACGACGCGCACGGTGCCCGGCACCAGCTTTCCGGCCTCGGCCAGCGCCCGCCACAAGGCGGGCGACTGAGCGTTGCGCTTCGCCGGGTTGTTCAGGGTCACCGTGGCGACCATGTCATCGACGGTGAGCTGAACGCCGTCCTTGTCGAGCAGGGTCACAGGGGCCTCCGGTCGGGTGCGGTCAGTACAAGTGACTGCACAGTAACCACCCGGCCGAACCGACGATCAGCCGGGTGGCACCCCTGTCCCTGCCTGCTGATGGTGATGGAGCATGCGGGCGGTCAGGCCGAGGCGGTCTTCTTGCCTCGCGTCGCACCGCCGCGTCCCCGTAGGGAAACTCCGGATTCGCTGAGCATCCGGTGAACGAATCCGTAGGAACGGCCGGTCTCCTCGGCCAGCGCCCGGATGCTCGCCCCGGAGTCGTACTTCTTCTTCAGGTCTGCCGCGAGCTTTTCGCGCGCGGCGCCGGTCACCCGGCTGCCCTTCTTCAGAGTCTCGGCCACCCGTGCCTCCTCATGGGAAGTGCGCTCTGGACTCTCATGATCACCCCTACAGGGCTTCCTGGCCACCCATTCGGCAAGGTCTGTGGATGAAGGATTGCGGGAAATCGCGGCGCGGCGACCTTCGGAAGCAAGGATTCCGGCGCTGTTCAACCTGACACTCTTTCGTATTCATCGACGAAGAGGCAGGTCAGGGCCTACGTGAGCTACGTCGCAGAGATCCGGACCGGCGCACGGCACGTGGTGTGCGCCGGTGGCCCACGACGCGCCGCGATACCAGCCGTTCTCACTCAGATGATGGATCACGCCTAGGCCGAATGATCTACAAGAAGGGGATCGGACCGGAGGAACCGGACTCTTGGGGCGGCGTCCGGAACGCCGCCCCCGCCCCTGCGCCGGGCCCGCCCCGCCCGCCGTCGGCCTCGTCAGGCGAGCGCGACGAGGTCCGCGTACTCCTGGCCCCACAGGTCCTCGACACCATCCGGAAGCAGAATGATCCGCTCCGGCTGGAGCGCGTCGACGGCGCCCTCGTCGTGGGTCACCAGGACCACCGCACCGGCGAAGGTGCGCAGCGCCCCGAGGATCTCCTCACGGCTGGCCGGGTCGAGGTTGTTGGTGGGCTCGTCAAGCAGCAGCACATTGGCCGAGGAGACCACCAGGGTGGCCAGCGCCAGCCGGGTCTTCTCACCACCGGAGAGCACGCGGGCCGGCTTGTCCACGTCGTCGCCGGAGAACAGGAACGACCCGAGCGTCTTACGGATGTCGACGAGGTCGAGATCCGGGGCGGCGGAGCGCATGTTCTCCAGAACGGTACGGTCCGGGTCGAGCGTCTCGTGCTCCTGCGCGTAGTAGCCCAGCTTCAGCCCGTGGCCGGGGGTCACCTGGCCGGTGTCCGGCTTCTCGACCCCGGCCAGCAGCCGCAGCAGGGTCGTCTTACCGGCGCCGTTCAGCCCGAGGATGACGACGCGGGACCCCTTGTCGACGGCCAGGTTGACATCGGTGAAGATCTCCAGGGAGCCGTACGACTTCGACAGCCCCTCCGCGGTCAGCGGGGTCTTGCCGCACGGGGCCGGGTCGGGGAAGCGCAGCTTGGCGACCTTGTCGGACTGCCGGGCCTCCTCGAGACCGGCCAGCAGCTTCTCGGCGCGGCGGGCCATGTTCTGCGCGGCCACGGTCTTGGTCGCCTTGGCGCGCATCTTGTCGGCCTGGGCGTTGAGCGCCGCGGCCTTCTTCTCGGCATTGGCGCGCTCGCGCTTGCGGCGCTTCTCATCGGCCTCGCGCTGGGCCTGGTAGAGCTTCCAGCCCATGTTGTAGATGTCGATCACCGAGCGGTTGGCGTCGAGGTAGAAGACTTTGTTGACCACCGTCTCGACGAGGTCGACATCGTGGGAGATGACGATGAAGCCGCCGCTGTAGGTCTTGAGGTAATCCCGCAGCCAGGTGATCGAGTCGGCGTCGAGGTGGTTGGTGGGCTCGTCCAGCAGCAGGATGTCGGAGTCCGAGAAGAGGATCCGGGCCAGCTCGACCCGGCGCCGCTGACCGCCGGAGAGCGTATGGAGCGGCTGGCCGAGCACCCGGTCGGGCAGACCGAGGCTGGCGGCGATGGTCGCGGCCTCCGCCTCGGCGGCGTATCCGCCCTTGGTGAGGAACTCGGTCTCCAGGCGCTCGTACTTCTTCATCGCCCGCTCGCGGGTGGCGCCCTTGCCGTTGGCCATCCGGTCCTCGTTCTCGCGCATCTTACGGAGCACGGAGTCGAGCTCACGGGCCGAGAGGATGCGGTCGCGGGCGAGGACGTCGAGATCGCCGGTGCGCGGGTCCTGCGGGAGGTAGCCGACCTGACCGGAGCGGGTGATGGTGCCGCCGGCCGGGATGCCCTCACCGGCCAGGCACTTGGTGAGCGTGGTCTTGCCGGCGCCGTTGCGGCCGACGAGACCGATGCGGTCGCCCTTGGCGATACGGAAGGAAGCGGACTCGATGAGGACGCGGGCGCCGGCACGCAGCTCGACGCCGGAGGCGGTGATCACGGGAATTACTCCTGGGCAGGGTGGACGGCGGACGGGACGGACGAGGGCGGCCGACGCCGTCTAATGCACGAGGAGAATTGCCATGCGGCTAGTTTAGCGGTGGCGGGCAAGTCGTTTTCCCCCGGCTTTCCCCCCGGCCGCCCCTCCCTCAGGCCCCGCCCGTGTGCACCTGGAAGGCCGCCCGGCGCACCGCCTTGGCCAGGGCCGGATCGGGGTGGGCCGCGGCCAGCGCCACCAGGACCTGCACGGTGCGGGGGTGCCCCACGGCCCGTACCTCCGCCAGCAGCGCGGGCACGGTGCCCTGGACGGCGGACTCCAGGTGGCGGACGAGCAGCGGGCTCTCCCCGTGGTCGGAGATGGCCGCGGCGGTGTCCACCCACAGCCAGGTGGCCTCCTCGCGGGTGAGCGCTTCCAGCGCCTCGTCCGGGTCGGCGCCCTCGTGCTCGGCCAGCCACAGGAGCGCGTACGGCCGCAGACACGATTCGCCGACGACGGCCCGTACGTTGGGCTCGGCGGGCGCCCCGACGACGCGCAGCGCCTCGAACGCGAGCCCGCGCAGCAGCGCGTCGTCGCCGCGCGCCGCGTCGATGAGCTCGACAACGGCGCTGCCGACGGGGCGGGCGGCCAGCCAGGCGCGGTACTCGGCACGGGCGGGGCCCGGAGTCAGACCCGCACAGCCGCGCAGCATGTCGGCGGCGTGCTGCTCGATGTTCCCGGCCGGGCTCTGGGCGGCGACGCAGATCTGCTCGAGCTTGACCCACACGGCCCAGTTGCCGAGCGCGGTCAGCTCGGCCTCCCGGCGGTCGCCCTTGGCGTCCTCGGCCGCGTTCCCGGCGCCCTCCGGCCCCTCCTGGGGTTCCTCCCGCACAGTGAGCGCCCCGACGGACGAGAGGGCGTCCAGGGCCCAGTCGAGCAGCCCCTCGAGCGTGGCGCTGTCCTCGGCGTCCTTGGCGTCGTCGGCGCTCGCGGCGCCCCCGGCGGGCTCCCGGTCCTCCCCGACCTCCTGGGGGACCTCGCACCGCTCGGTGCGCAGCTCGGCGACCCGCTGCCGGAGCATGTCCAGCAGGGCGGAGATCTGCACGGGACCGGCCGAGAGCTGGAGCAGGGAGAGCAGCTGCGGTACGGCCTCGACGACCTCCGCGACCGCCGTCGGCTCGGCCGTCTCGGGCGCGGGGCAGGCCAGGGACCACGCGTCCAGGAGCGCGACCCAGCCGCGCAGCACGGCGCTGTCGTCCCGGTCCCACGCCTGGAGCCGCCAGCCGGGGCGGGTGGTGCCCGCGTGGTGCTCGATGAGCCCGATCAGGCGGGCGCGGTCCCAGTCGGTCCGCACCTCCCGCTCGCTCACCCCGAGCGCCTCGGCGGCGCGGGCGGCGGCCTCGTCGGACAGCGCGCCGGGCGCGCCGTGCTCGGCCGCGGCCCAGTGGGCGATCGCCACGGCCCCGGTGAGCCCCGCCCTGGCCTGCCGGGCCAGCTCCGACGGGGGCGGAGTGCCCTCCGGCGGACGGGGCGCCGGTCTTGAGCCGCGGTTCACCGCGGGCCGGCGGGCCGTGGCCACCGGCCGGTTACGGACAAGTCGGAGCCGGGAGTCGCGCGGAGTACGGGACGTCACGGAAGCAGTCTCGCCGTTGACGGCCCGAAAGCCCAATCGGCACCCGTCCGGCGGTCGCCGCGAAGGGTTCACGCCATCTTACGAACGCTTCCGCCGCCGCCCCGCGAACGCCTCCCGCGCCGCCCCGCACGCGCTTTCGCGATCGCCTTACGGGCGCTACAGGAGGTCGGACGGCGCGGGAGGTCGCCTTACGGGCGCTACAGGAGCGGTATCAGAAAGCGCCGCAGCGCCTCCTCGTACGCCTTGGGGTCCGCGTTCCACATGGCCGCGTGCGGGGCCTGCCGCACCGTGTGAAGGGTCACCAGATCGCGCCGTCGGTCGACGAGTTCGCGCGAGACGTGCCAGGGCGCGAGGGTGTCGTCGGGGCCGTGGGCGACGAGCGTGGGCACGGACAGCCGCTCCGGGTCGGCCACCTCGGGGAGCCTGCTGTCGTGGAGTCCGGTGCGCCCCTCGGCGGCGCGCAGGGCGAGCGGGAGCAGCGGCGCGGGGATGCCGCGGGCCGCGGCGAGGGCGCGCAGGGTGGCCTGCCAGTCGAGCACCGGGGAGTCCAGGACGAGGCCGATGACGCGGTGCCGCAGCGCGGAGTTCGCGGCGGCGTGGAGGGCCATCGAGGCGCCGGTGGACCAGCCGTGCAGCACGACCCCGGTCGCCCCGTACTCCACCGCGTAGCGGATGGCCGCGTCCAGGTCGCGCCATTCGGTGTCGCCGAGGTGGGATATGCCGTCCTCGGAGCGCGGGGCGCCGGGGTCCCCGCGGTAGGCGAGGTCGAGCACCGGCACCCGCAGCTGCCGCAGGAAGGGCATGACGACCATAGGGTGCTCACGGGTGGTGCCGAGGCCATGGGTGGTGATCACCCAGGTGGAGCGTTCGCCGGGGATGAACCAGGCGGGCAGCGGCCCGAGTTCGGCGGGCACGTCCACGTCGGCGTGGTCGATGCCGAGCGCGTCCCGCGGGTTGCCGATGTGCACCTGGGGGGTCAGCCGCACCCGGGTGCCGGGGGTGAGTTCGCCGTGGGTGACCCGCTCCAGACGGCGTACGACGCAGTCTGCGGGGTGCGGGGCGTCCTCGATGACGGGGCCGACGACGGCGTGGCAGGAGCGGCCGGTGAGGCCGTAGGTGCCGGGGCGCAGCGAGGCGAGCGAGCGGGTCAGGGTGATCTGGCCGGCCGCGGTCGCGTGGACGGTCAGCGGCGCCTCGTTCGGCAGCGGACGGTCGGGGGCCGGTTTCAGCGCAGCGCTGGTGGCGTACCGTCCGGCCGCCACCGCGGCCACGCCGACACTCAGCAGGGTGGTGGCGGCCGCGACCGCCGTTGTTCGCAGACGCATCCCTCCCAGTGTGGCCGGGGAGGCGGCCCCCGGCCAGCGGGCGTACCCGGCCGGGTGACCGCCCGGCCGGGGCCCGGGTGCGTGCCGGGCTCAGCCCTTCTGGCCGTAGCCGCTCAGCTTCTCGGCGGCGCGCCGCATCTCGTCCGGCGGGATCAGGGAGGGGGTGCGGCCGGGGACGGAGACCGCGGTGAGCCAGACCTGGCACATCCATTCGAGCTGGGCGGTGCGGTCGTACGCCTGGTCCAGGGTGGCGCCGTGGACGACGGTGCCGTGGTTGCGCAGCAGACAGCCGCTGCGGTCGCGCAGCGCCTCGAGCATGGCGGCGGCCAGTTCGTCCGTGCCGTAGAGCGCGTAGGGCGCGACGCGGACCGGGCCGCCGAGGGCGGCGGTCATGTAGTGGATCGCGGGGAGCTCGTCGACGAGCGTGGAGACGGCCGTGGCGTGGACGGCGTGGGTGTGGACCACGGCCTCGGCGTCGGTCTCCCGGTAGATCGCGAGGTGCATGGGCAGCTCGCTGGTGGGCTTCAGCGTGCCGAGGACCTGGTGTCCGTCCAGGTCGACGGCGACGGCGTCCCTGGGGCCGAGCCGGTCGTACGGGACGCCGCTCGGGGTCACCAGGACGGTGTCACCGACCCGGGCCGAGACATTGCCCGAGGTGCCGACGACCAGGCCGTCGGCGGTGGTCCTGCGGGCCGTACTCACCACCTGCGTCCATGCCTGTCGCAGGGGATGCGTCAGCCGCGGCTGCGGCTGCCGCGTGGATCGCGACTGGGTCACCTGCCCTCACCTCCGGGGCCCGATCCTTCCAGGCGGCCGCCGGCCGCGCGGCGGCGGGACCGGCGACTGGCGCGACGGGCGACTACGACCGTGCCTCGTGGACACCCGACTCCGGACGGGTGAACGTGAGGGGACGGCGGACGCCCGCGAGACCGGTCCCGGGACCGTCTCCGGCGGCTCTCGAACGCGGCTCAACTCCCCTGCGACATGGGAGCGTAGGCTGAAATTCACCGGGTTTTAGCGACCCCGCAACCATGTCACCCTGATGCCCTGCTCAGTTCATCTCCCGTTCACCCTGTTTCCTTACGTTCACCGTGCCACTAACGACCTTCGAACTGATTGACCGGGTGTATGGAACACATCACGCTTCTCATCGGGATCGTGATCGTCACGGCCTTGGTGTTCGACTTCACGAACGGCTTTCACGACACGGCTAACGCCATGGCCACCACCATCTCCACGGGAGCACTCGGGCCCAGGGTGGCGGTGGCGATGTCGGCCGTCCTCAATCTCGTCGGCGCGTTCCTGTCCGTGGAGGTGGCCAAGACCATCTCCGGCGGGATCATCGACGAGGGATCCGGTATCCAGCCAGAAGTGATCTTCGCGGGACTCGTCGGCGCGATCCTGTGGAATCTGGTGACGTGGCTCGCCGGACTCCCCTCCAGCTCCTCGCACGCCCTGTTCGGCGGTCTGATCGGCGCCACCGTGGTCTCCGTGGGCCTGGACGGGGTCAATGGCGACGCGATCGTCATGAAGGTCCTGATCCCCGCCGTCGCCGCGCCGATCGTGGCCGGCATCGCCACGCTGGCCGCCACCCGGCTCACCTACCGGCTCGGCCGCGACCGCTCCCCCGAGGACACCGCGAAGGGCTACCGCGCGGGGCAGATCGCCTCCGCCGCCCTGGTCTCCCTGGCCCACGGCACCAACGACGCCCAGAAGACGATGGGCGTGATCACCCTGGCGCTGGTCACCGGGAACGTGGTGGCGCCCGACTCCGACCCGCCGCTGTGGGTCATCGTCTCGGCGGGCCTGGCCATCGCGCTCGGCACCTACCTGGGCGGCTGGCGCATCATCCGCACCATGGGCAAGGGCATCACCGACATCCAGCCGCCGCAGGGCTTCGCCGCCCAGACCGGCGCCGCGACCGTCATCCTCGCCTCCTCCCACATCGGCTTCGCGCTGTCCACCACCCAGGTCTGCTCCGGTGCCGTCATGGGCGCGGGTGTCGGCCGTAAGGGCGCCGTGGTGCGCTGGTCGACCGCGGGCCGCATGGTGATCGCCTGGGTGCTGACCCTGCCGGCCGCCGGTCTGGTGGCGGGCGCCGCCGCGCTCCTCGCCGACCAGGGGAACGCGGGAATCACGGCGGTGGCCGTGCTCGCCGTCCTGGCCTGCGGGGCGATCTGGATGCTGTCGCGCCGCAAGCCCGTGGACCACACCAACGTCAACGAGGTCGGCACCCAGGAGCCGGTGGGCGCCGTCACGGCCGCCCTGCGGTCCGTGGCCCCGCCGCCCGCCGGTGCGGCGAGCGCCGCCCCCGAGGACGACACCTCGGAGCACACACCCGAGCAGACCCCCACCCCCGCCGCCGCGAGCAGCACCACCCGCTAAGGAGCCAGGAAACATGAGCATCGACTGGGCTGCACTCGGCCAGGTCTTCGGCATCAGCCTCGCGGTCACCGTCGGCATGGTGGGCGTCTTCACCCTGGGCATCGTCGGCACCTCCCGTAAGGCGGCGCCGGAGCGGGGCGGCACGGCCGCCGCCGTGCCCGGGGGCGCGGTGGGCGCCTCCTCGCTCGCGCGCACCGGCGCGTACGCCTGCTTTGCGGTGTGCGCCGCGGTCGTGGCGTACGGCATCTATCTGATCGTCGCCTGAGGACCCCGCTTCCCCGAACGACCACCGGCCGCCGGATGGTGGCGCTGACCAGCGCCGACCGTCCGGCGGCCGTCCTGTGAGGGGCGGTTGGCTGTGGGGCTCGGCACACTCGGGCGTCATGGGTCATATGCGAGTTGACGGCCATTCGCGGCCCATGGTGGACTTCCCGAGCCAAACGGCGGCAGGAGAGGAAGCCGGTGAGAATCCGGCGCGGTCCCGCCACTGTCACCGGGGAGCACCCTCCCATCGCCTGTATGGGGTCACGGCTCGTCCGTACGGTTCGTCGCGTACGCGGGGCTGGAAGACCGGGAGGGCCGCGGATCCGGGAGCCAGGAGACTCTCACCGCCGGTCACGTCGAACCAGGGCGCGGACCCTGAGTGAGGACATACCGCCATGCCCGGCATCGCCACGCCGCCAGCCCTCCCTGTCCGCTTCGGCTCTTCCGGCCCATCCGGCCCGTCTGGTTCCGTATCGCCGCGCCGAGGCGTGACGGCGGCCTGACGGATGCCTGCCGACCACGCCTCGTTCGCGTGTGGCGCGGCCCTCGGCTTCCTCGGCGACCTCGCCACGGGTGATCCGCGCCGCGGCCATCCGGTGGCCGCGTTCGGGCGCGCCGCCGCGGCCGCCGAGCGCCGGCTGTGGCGCGACCACCGGGGCTACGGGGCCCTGCACACCGCGTTGTGCGCGGGCGGCGCGGCCGCCGGTGCCGCGCTGCTGACCCGCGCCGTACGGGGCCTTGGCAGCCGCCGTGGCGCGGAGGTCGCGCTGACCGCCGCCGCCACCTGGGCCGTGCTGGGCGGCACGAGCCTGGGCCGTGAGGCACGGGCCGTCGGCGGGGCGCTGGCCGCCGGGGACCTCGAGGTCGCCCGGGAGCGGCTGCCGCATCTGTGCGGCCGCGATCCGCAGGCGCTGGACGGGCCGCAGATCGCCCGCGCGGTGGTCGAATCGGTGGCCGAGAACACCTCCGACGCCGTCGTGGGCGCGCTGGTGTGGGGCGCCGTGGGCGGTGTGCCGGGGCTCATAGGATTCCGTGCCGTCAACACCCTGGACGCCATGGTGGGCCACAAGTCGCCGCGCTACCGGCGGTTCGGCTGGGCGGCGGCCCGGCTGGACGATGTGGCCGGCTGGCCCGGTGCGCGCCTTACGGCGGCCCTGGCGACGCTCGCGGGCCCCGATCCGCGCGGTGCGTGGCGCGCCTGGCGGCGCGACGGCGGACGCCATCCGAGCCCCAACGCGGGCCCCGTGGAGGCGTCCTTCGCGGGCGCGCTCGCCGTCCGGCTGGGCGGCACCCTCGCGTACGGCGGCCGGGTCGAGCACCGACCGGTGCTCAACTCCGGCGGGCGGCCGGTGGAGTCGGCCGACATCGAGCGGGCGATACGGCTGTCGCGGCGCGTCGGCGTGCTGGCGCTCGGAGTGTCCATGGCGGCCCGGCCGGTCCTGAGGGCGTTGACGGGACGGCCCCGGGCCTTGGGAAGGGGCGGCGGATGAGCGGGATACGCGCTAAGGACGGCACGGAGGGTTCCGGGGCACGCGGCGGGGGGCTGCTCGTCGCGGGCACGACCTCCGACGCGGGCAAGAGCGTGGTGACGGCCGGGATCTGCCGGTGGCTCGCCCGTAAGGGCGTCAGCGTGGCGCCCTTCAAGGCGCAGAACATGTCGCTCAACTCCTTCGTCACCCGGGAGGGGGCGGAGATCGGGCGGGCGCAGGCCATGCAGGCGGCCGCCGCGCGCGTCGAGCCCAGTGCGCTGATGAACCCGGTCCTGCTGAAGCCGGGCAGTGACCGCAGCAGTCAAGTGGTGCTGCTGGGCAAGCCGGTGGGCGAGCTGAGCGCGCGCGGGTACTTCGGCGGGCCCGGGGCCCCCTCGCCCGGCGAGAGGGTCTCCACGGGGCGGGAGGCGCTGCTGGGGACCGTCACGGAGTGCCTGGAGGAGCTGCGGCGCACCCATGACGCGGTGATCTGCGAGGGCGCGGGCAGCCCCGCCGAGATCAATCTGCGCCGCACCGACATCGTCAACATGGGTCTTGCGCGCGCCGCAGGGCTTCCGGTCGTGGTGGTCGGGGACATCGACCGCGGTGGTGTCTTCGCGTCCTTCTTCGGCACGACCGCGCTGCTGTCGGCCGCCGACCAACGGCATGTGGCCGCCTACCTGGTGAACAAGTTCCGCGGCGATGTGAGCCTTCTGGAGCCCGGCCTCGAGATGCTGCGCGACCTCACCGGGCGCCCGACCGTCGGGGTGCTCCCGTTCGCCCACGGGCTGGGCATCGACGAGGAGGACGGGCTGCGGGTGTCGCTGCGCGGCGCGGTGCGGGAGAGCGTCGTGGCGCCCCCTTACGGCGCGGACGTCCTGCGGATCGCGGTGGCCGCCGTACCGCTGATGTCCAACTTCACGGACGTGGACGCGCTGGCGGCAGAGCCGGGCGTGATCGTGCGGTTCGTGGACCGGCCCGAGGAGCTGGCCGACGCCGACCTGGTGGTGCTGCCGGGTACCAGGGGCACCGTAAGGGCGCTGGAGTGGCTGCGTGAGCGCGGGCTGGCCGACGCGATCGCCCGGCGGGCCGCCGAGGGCCGTCCGGTACTGGGCGTCTGCGGCGGCTTCCAGGCGCTCGGGGAGCGCATCGAGGACGAGGTCGAGTCGAAGGCCGGGACGGTCGCCGGGCTCGGACTGCTGCCGGTGCGGGTGCGGTTCGCGGCCGAGAAGACTCTGGCCCGGCCGGTGGGCGAGGCGCTCGGCGAGCGGGTGGAGGGCTACGAGATCCACCACGGGGTCGCCGAGCTGCTGGACGGAGCCGAGGAGCCCTTCCTGGACGGCTGCCGGGTGGGCTCGGTGTGGGGCACGCACTGGCACGGCTCGCTGGAGAGCGACGGCTTCCGGCGGGCGTTTCTGCGGCGGGTGGCCGCCGCGGCGGGCCGGGCGTTCGTCCCCGCGCCGGACACCCGCTTCGGCGAGCTGCGCGAGGAGCAGCTCGACCGCCTCGGCGACCTGATCGAGGAGCACGCCGACACGGACGCGCTGCTGCGGCTCATCGAGGAGGGCGTCCCTGAGGGGCTGCCGTTCGTCCCTCCGGGGGTCCCAGGGGGGACGCCATGACGAGCCCCCACCCCCACACCGGACCGCTGTGCCCACGCACCCCAGGAGGTATCACCGCGTGACCACCACCTACCCCTTCAGCGCGATCGTCGGCATGGACGGCCTGCGGCTCGCCCTGCTCCTCAACGCCGTCTCCCCCGCCGTGGGCGGCGTCCTGGTACGCGGCGAGAAGGGCACGGCCAAGAGCACCGCCGTAAGGGCGATCGCCTCGCTGCTGCCCGAGGTGGACGTGGTGGCCGGGTGCCGGTTCTCCTGCGATCCGGCCGCGCCCGACCCGTCCTGCCCGGACGGGCCCCATGAGCCGGGCACGGGCGAGGCGCGCCCCGCGCGGATGGTCGAACTGCCCGTGGGCGCCTCCGAGGACCGGCTGGTGGGCGCGCTGGACATCGAGCGGGCGCTGTCGGACGGTGTGAAGGCGTTCGAGCCCGGACTGCTCGCGGACGCCCACCGCGGGGTGCTCTACGTCGACGAGGTCAACCTGCTGCACGACCATCTGATCGACCTGCTGCTCGACGCGGCCGCCATGGGCGCCTCCTACGTGGAGCGCGAGGGGGTGTCCGTACGGCACGCGGCGCGCTTCCTCCTGGTGGGCACCATGAACCCCGAAGAGGGCGAGCTGCGGCCGCAGTTGCTGGACCGCTTCGGCCTCACGGTGGAGGTCGCGGCGTCCCGCGACACCGAGGAGCGGGTCGAGGTGGTGCGGCGGCGGCTGGCGTACGACGAGGACCCCGAGGGGTTCGCGGCGCGCTGGGCGGCGGACGAGGAGGCCCTGCGGGAGCGCATCGCGGCGGCGCGCTCCCTGCTGCCGCGGGTGGCTCTCGGCGACCGCGCGCTGCGGCAGATCGCGGCGGTGTGCGCCGGGTTCGAGGTGGACGGGATGCGCGCGGACATCGTGACGGCCCGTACGGCGACCGCGCTGGCCGCCTGGGCGGGGCGCACCGACGTCCGGACCGAGGACGTACGGGGGGCCGCGCTGTTGTCGCTCCCCCACCGCAGGCGGCGGGCGCCGTTCGACGCGCCGGGGCTCGACGAGGACAAACTGGACGAGATCCTGGGGCGGTTCGAGGAGGACGACCCGGAGCCGGATCCGGACCCGGGCCCCGAGGACGGGCCGGGCGGCTCCGGGCCGGACGACCCGGGCGGCCCCGAGGGCGGACCGCAGGAGGGCGCGGGTGACGGGCCGGGGGAGCAGTCGCCGCCCGCCGAACCCGAGCCGTCCGTCCCCGACCAGCGCACGGGCGAGCACGAGACGGCCGACCGCGAGCCCGACTCCGCCCCGGCCGACCGCGACAGCGGGCCGGGCGAAGCGGACGACGGTGTGGGCGGGGCCGGCGGTGAACGGGCGGCCGTGGGCGCCGCCGAACCGTTCCGGACCCGGCGGCTCGACGTCCCCGGCCTGGGCGAGGGCGCGACAGGCCGTCGCTCGCGCGCCCGCAGCGCGCACGGCCGCACCACCGGGGCGCGCCGCCCGCGGGGGACGCTGTCCGCGCTGCATCTGTCGGCGACCGTCCGGGCGGCCGCCCCGCATCAGCTGGCGCGTGGACGGCGCGGTCCCGGGCTGCTGGTGCGCCGGGACGATCTGCGCGAGGCGGTGCGCGAGGGCCGGGAGGGCAATCTCGTGCTGTTCGTGGTGGACGCGTCGGGCTCGATGGCCGCGCGGAAGCGGATGAGCGCGATCAAGGGCGCGGTGCTGTCGCTGCTGCTCGACGCCTACCAGCGGCGGGACAAGGTCGGGCTGATCACCTTCCGGGGCGCGGACGCCGTGCTGGCGCTGCCGCCCACCTCGTCGGTCGACACGGCCGCCGCACGGCTGGAGCGGCTGCCGACGGGCGGCCGTACGCCGCTGGCGGCCGGGCTGTTGAAGGCCCGGGAGGTACTGCGGGTGGAGCGGCTGCGGGATCCGGCACGCCGTCCGCTGCTGGTCGTGGTGACCGACGGGCGGGCCACGGAGGCGCGGCGGTCCGGCGGTCCCACGCCGGTCGAGCGGGCCGGGCGCGCGGCGCGGATGCTCGCGGGCGACGGGGTCGCCTCGGTGGTCGTGGACTGCGAGTCGGGACCGGTGCGGCTGGGGCTCGCGGGCGCGCTCGCGCGCGAACTGCGGGGCACGCCGGTGACACTCGACGAGCTGCGCGCGGACAGCGTGACCGCGCTGGTGCGCGATGTACGAACCGTTTCGAACCCTCGGAGGGCCGCCTGATGCCGCAAGGACAACCGACCGTCGTGCCGGACGACGGGCTGACCACCCGCCAGCGCCGCAACCGTCCGCTGGTGCTCGTCCACACCGGTCAGGGCAAGGGCAAGTCGACCGCGGCGTTCGGGCTGGCGCTGCGGGCGTGGAACCAAAACTGGCCGGTCGGTGTATTCCAATTTGTAAAGTCCGCGAAATGGCGGGTCGGCGAGGAGCGCGCGCTGCGCGTCCTCGGCGACTCGGGCGAAGGGGGGACCGTCGCATGGCACAAGATGGGCGAGGGCTGGTCGTGGGTCCAGCGCGACATGGCTTCCAGCGAGGAGGCCGCACGCGAGGGCTGGGAGCAGGTCAAGCGCGATCTCGCGGCGGAGACATACCGGCTCTATGTGCTGGACGAGTTCGCGTATCCGATGCACTGGGGCTGGGTGGACCCCGACGAGGTGGTGGCGGTGCTGCGGGACCGTCCCGGGACACAGCACGTGGTCATCACGGGGCGTAACGCACCGGCGCAGCTGCTGGACTTCGCCGACCTGGTCACCGACATGTCCAAGGTCAAGCATCCGATGGACGCCGGTCAGAAGGGCCAGCGAGGCATCGAGTGGTGAGTGTCCCGCGCCTGGTGATCGCGGCGCCCGCCTCCGGCAGCGGGAAGACGACGGTCACGGCGGGGCTGATGGCCGCCTTCGCGGAGCGCGGTCTGGATGTGTCCCCGCACAAGGTCGGCCCGGACTACATCGACCCTGGCTATCACGCGCTGGCCATCTCCTCGGCCGGTTCCTCGGTCGGTTCTTCGGGCGCCTCGGGAGCCGGCCGGTCGCGGACCGGAGTCGCGCGCCCGGGCCGGAATCTGGACGCCTATCTATGCGGTCCGGACCGGATCGCACCGCTGTTCCTGCATGGGGCGGCGGGCTGCGATCTGGCGCTGGTCGAGGGGGTGATGGGCCTGTTCGACGGGGCGGCCGGACAGGGCGAGCTGGCCTCGACGGCGCATGTGGCCAAGCTGCTGCGGGCACCGGTGGTGCTGGTGGTGGACGCGTCGTCGCAGTCGCGGTCGGTGGCCGCGCTCGTGCATGGCTTCGCCTCCTGGGACCCCGAGGTGCGAGTGGCGGGGGTGATCCTGAACAAGGTCGCTTCGGACCGTCACGAGGCGATGCTGCGCGAGGCGCTGGAGGGGTGCGGGGTGCCGGTGTTCGGCGCGCTGCGCCGGACGCGGGCGGTGCGGGCCCCGAGCCGCCATCTGGGTCTGGTGCCGGTGGCCGAGCGCCATGCGGAGGCGGTCGATTCGGCGGCCGCGCTGGCGGCGCGGGTGCGGGAGGGCTGCGATCTCGACGGGCTGCTGGCGCTGGCGCGCAGCGCACCGCCGCTGTCCGGGCGGCCCTGGGATCCGGAGGAGGAGATACACCGGGCGATGGCCGCCGTCCCCGGTGCCGAGGGCCGGGGCGACGGTGCCGGGGGCCGGGGCGACCGGGCGGCGCGGCCGGTGGTCGCCGTGGCGGGCGGGGCCGCGTTCACCTTCTCGTACGCGGAGCACGCCGAGTTGCTCACGGCGGCCGGGGCGCGGGTCGTCCCCTTCGACCCACTGCGGGACGAGCGCCTCCCGGAGGGCACCGCCGGTCTGGTGATCGGCGGCGGCTTCCCGGAGGTCTACGCCCCCGAGCTGTCCGCGAACGAGCCGCTGCGCACCGCCGTCGCCGGGCTCGCCGCCTCCGGCGCGCCCATCGCCGCCGAATGTGCCGGACTGCTGTATCTGGCGCATTCGCTGGACGGGGAGCCGATGTGCGGGGTGCTGGCCGCGAAGGCACGGATGTCGGAACGTCTGACGCTGGGCTACCGTGAGGCCGTGGCCGTCTCCGACACCTCACTCGCCGCCGCGGGGACACGGGTGCGCGGCCATGAGTTCCACCGCACGACCATCGTGCCCGGAGCGGGGCCGGAGCCCGCCTGGGGGCTCGTCCACCCGGAGCGTCGTACCGAAGGGTTCGCACAGGGAGATGTGCATGCCTCCTATCTGCATGTGCACTGGGCCTCGGTCCCAGGGGCGGCGGCGCGGTTCGTCGACAGATGTGCGTCCCCCGCCGGTTGAGCCGGGGCGGTGAGCTGACGTGGAGGTCATCGGCCGGGGCACGGCGTCTCCCCCGCCCGCGGCACCGCTTGTCGTCGGGGTCGGGGCCGGCCGGGGGGTACCCGCCGACGAGGTGCTCGGGCTGGTCGAGGCCACCCTGACGGAGGCGGGCCTTTCCCCGTGCGGTGTCGCCGAGTTGGCCACCGTCGAGGCCAAGGCCGGGGAGGCCGGGCTGCTGACGGCGGCCGAACGGCTGGGGGTGCCGCTGTGCGGATACCCGGCCGAGGCCCTGGCCGCGGTGGAGGTGCCGAACCCGTCCGCGGCGCCGCTCATCGCCGTGGGCACGGCCGGGGTCGCCGAGGCGGCCGCGCTGCTGGCGGCAGGCCCGGGGGGCCAACTGCTCGTCGCCAAGCGGAAGTCCACGCCACCCGGCCGCCCCGGGAAGGCCACCTGCGCCGTCGCCCGGCGGCAGTCAAATCCGGGCAGGCCGGGCAGCGAAGACCTGCCGTCGACCGCCCCGACGCAGCTCAGTAACGTCTCGGGGCGGAGCAGCCCGCCCCCCGCCGACCGTGACACCCGCACCACCTGCACCAAGGAGACCTCGTGACGACCCCGCCCGCCCTGCTCATCGCAGGTATCGGCACGCGAGACGAAAGGCATGCCGCCGCCTTCCAGGCATTCGTCAGGGAGTTGGCCGCACGCCACCCGGACCTGCCCGTGGCGGGTGGCCTCACCGGACCGGGCAGCCATCCGCTGTCCGACGCGGTCACCCGGCTCGTCGGGGAAGGGGTGACCCGCTTCGCGGTCGTCCCGATGACGCTGATCCCCGCGGCTCCCCCGAGAGACGACATCGCCGCCGCGCTGGCCCAGGAGGCGGAGCGGCACGCCGACGCCTCGTTCGCCTCCGCCCGGCCGCTCGGCCCGCACCGCACACTGCTGAGCCTGCTGGAGCGGCGGCTCGACGAGGCGCTGGGCAATCGGCCCCGGCTGCCCTCGGACCGCGCGGAGACGACCGTGCTGCTGGTGGGCGACGGTTCGCCGCTCCCCGAGGCCAACGCCGAGGTGCACCGCGCGGCCCGGCTGCTGTGGGAGGGCCGTGGCTTCGCGGGCGTCGAGGTCGCCTTCGCCTCGCTCGCCGCCCCGGACGTGGCCTCCGGCCTGGACCGCTGCGCCAAGCTGGGGGCGCGGCGTGTCGTGGTGCTGCCGTACTTCCTGTTCGAGGGTGACGCCCTGGAGCGGGTGCGGCAGCAGGCGGAGGGCTGGGGGCTCGCCCACCCCGAGGTCGAGGTGGTCCCGGCCGATGTCATCGGCCCGGCGTGGGAGTTGGCCGACCTGGTCATGGATCGCTATGAGGAGGTGGCCGACACCAGCGAGCGCGCCGGATTCAGCGATGAGGCCCATGCCTTCGCGCATCCGGATGCCCACGCCGATGTCCGCTGAGCCGTCGGCGGACCTGCCCGCGGCAGGGGCCGCCGCCGATGGCGGGTCCGCCGGGTTCGATCTGCGGCATCACGGGGACGCGGAGGTGCGGGGTGCCGACTCCGCCCTGACGGACCTCGCGGTCAATGTCCGGGCCGGTACGCCTCCGGATTGGCTCAAGGCCCATATCGCCGCGTCCCTCGACGGACTGGCCGCGTATCCGGACGGGCGGGTGGCGCGGGAGGCGGTCGCCGCGCGCCATGGGCTTCCGGTCGGCCGGGTGCTGCTGACGGCGGGCGCCGCGGAGGCGTTCGTCCTGCTCGCCCGTGCCATACCGGCCCGGCGGCCGGTGGTGGTGCATCCGCAGTTCACCGAGCCGGAGGCGGCGCTGCGGGACGCGGGGCACCCGGTGGAGCGCGTGGTCCTCGACGAGCGGGACGGCTTCCGGCTGGCCGCGGCGGCCGTGCCGGAGGACGCCGATCTGGTGGTGATCGGCAACCCCACCAACCCCACATCCGTGCTGCACCCGGCCGATGCCGTGGCCGGGCTCGCCCGGCCGGGGCGGACGCTGGTGGTGGACGAGGCGTTCATGGACGCCGTCCCGGGTGAGTCGGAGTCGCTGGCGGCCCGCACCGATGTGCCGGGGCTCGTGGTGCTGCGCAGCCTCACCAAGACCTGGGGCCTGGCGGGGCTGCGGATCGGCTATGTACTGGCGGAGCCGGACACCATCACGGCGCTGGAGCGGGTCCAGCCGCTGTGGCCGGTGTCCAGCCCGGCCCTGGCGGCGGCCGAGGCGTGCTGCACCCCGTCCGCCCTCGCCGAGGCGGCCCGCGCCGCCGACCGTACGGCCGCCGACCGGGCCCATCTCGCCGACCGGCTGGCCGAGTTGGCGGAGTCGGCCGAGGTGCGGGTGTGCGGCCCGGCGGCGGGGCCGTTTCTGCTGATCCGTGTGGAGGGCGCGGCGGCGATCCGCACCCGGCTGCGGGAGCTGGGCTTCGCGGTCCGCCGCGGTGACACGTTCCCGGGCCTCGGCCCGGAGTGGCTCCGGCTCGCCGTCCGCGACCGCGCCACGACGGATCGCTTCATCATCGCCTTGACGAAGGCGATAGCGGACGCGGCCGCCTAAGCGCTCCGCGGGAAGTGGCGCGAGGTGCGGCGGTCGTTCATCCGCGGCTGCGTCGTGGCCGGTCGCCCACACGGCGGAGCCGCACATCGACACAGCCCCGCGCCCCTTCGGGGCGCAATCGAACCGCACCGCACCCGCGCCCCCAGGCCTGTGCACGCCCGTGCACGCAGCCGCCCCGGCCCCGGCACCGGCACCCGCGCCGGGTGGCGCGGGTGCCGGTGCCAACGGGCAGACGTCAGGCGGCGTCGCCGCGGGTGGTGGCGGCCCGGCGGCGACGGGCCAGGACGACGGCGCCGCCGCCCACCGCGAGCAGCAGGGCGCCACCGGCCACCAGGTACGGCGTGGCCGAGCTGCCGCCGGTCTCGGCCAGGTGCTCCGGCTTGGGCTCGGGCTTGGTCTGGGAGCCCACGCTCGGGCTGGGCTCGACCGCCGCGGCCACGGGCGACTCACAGGTCGCCCGGGCAAGGGTGACCTGCCCCTCGACCTCCGAGACGTTCAGCTTGAGCGGGTTCACGGAGACCTTCAGGTTGAGGGCCGTGGCCGCCGCCGTGCGCGAGGTGGTGGCCGTCCGCGACAGGTCGAGCCGGACCTGGCCGAGCGACGGCACATCGACCGTGGTGGTGCCGCTCGTGCGCAGGGTGACCTTCTGACCGAGCACGCTGACGCTGCCGAGCAGGTTGGAGTGGGCGGTCGGCCGCTTCCCGACGGCGCACACCGCCTTCGAGGTCACCTGCTCGACCGTGATCAGCGGCACCGCGGCCAGGCCCGGGACGTGGACCTGGGCGTTGACGAGGTTGGAGTACCCCTCGGCCCGCTGCTTGTCCGCGGCGGCCCGGGCGGTGGCCACATCGGCCCGCAGGACATTGAACGGCCGGCCCCCGTCCACGCCGTCCACGGTCGCGCTGAGCGCCGTCTTGCTGGCGGTCGCGGGCGCGTGCACATCGTTCAGCACGACCGAGAGCGGAGCGCTGACGGTCTTGTTGAGCAGGGAGACATCGAGATCGGTGCGGAGCACGACCGCACCCGCCTTACCGGTGGTCGCACCGGTGTCGGCCTGCGCGGTCGCCGCGGGCAGCAGCCCCAGGACGGAGACCGCGGCAGCGGCAGTGGCGGCCGCCAGACGGCGGGTGGGCATGCCGAAGTTGGTGTTACTGGAACAGGACACGTGAGTGGACCCCCACAGGAGACATGGAGCCGCCGGCGCCTGCCGCGGGGGACTCCACGGGCGCCGACGGCCTCGACCACGCCATATTTGCGCACTGAGGGTAAACAGGCAGACACATGATGTCCGTTCATCCCAAAGGGTGTGGTTCGCCGCCCAGTTCGAACCACGTTCCCTTCCGGCACCCCTCGCCCCACCTGTCCCCCGCCTGTCCCCGCCCGTATCAGCCCCCGCCGCCCCGCCCGTATGAGCCCGGCGCCGCGTCAGCCGACCACACGTCCCCGGAGCACCACCCGCCGCGGCGTCGTCAGCACCCGCACATCGGCGCGCGGATCCGCGTCGTAGACGACGAGATCGGCGGAGGCGCCCTCGGTGAGCCCCGGCCGCCCGAGCCAGTCCCGCGCTCCCCAGGTCGCCGCCGAGAGCGCGTCGCGCACCGGGATCCCCGCCTTCACCAGCTCGGCGACCTCCTGCCCGACCAGCCCATGGGCCAGGCCGCCGCCCGCGTCCGTGCCGGTGTAGATCGGGATGCCCGCGTCGTAGGCCGCCCGCACCGTCTCGTAGCGGCGCGCGTGCAGCCGCCGCATATGGTCGGCCCAGCGCGGGAACTTCGCCTCGCCGCCCAGCGCCAGCCGGGGGAAGGTGGCGATGTTGACCAGGGTCGGCACGATCGCCACGCCCCGCTCGGCGAACAGCGGGATGGTCTCCTCGGTGAGCCCGGTGGCGTGCTCGACGCAGTCGATCCCCGCCTCGACCAGCGGGGCCAGGCTCTCCTCGGCGAAACAGTGCGCCGTGACCCGCGCGCCCAGCCGGTGCGCCTCCGCGATGGCCTCCTCGACCGCGCCGCGCGGCCAGCAGAACCCCAGGTCGCCGGTCTCCCGGTCGATCCAGTCTCCGACCAGCTTGACCCAGCCGTCGCCGCGCCGCGCCTCCGCGGCCACATAGGCGACCAGGTCCTCGGGCTCGATCTCATGGGCGTAGTTGCGGATGTAGCGCTTGGTGCGGGCGATATGGCGGCCGGCCCGGATGATGCGGGGCAGGTCCTCGCGGTCGTCGATCCAGCGGGTGTCGGCCGGCGATCCGGCGTCCCGCAGCAGCAGCGCCCCGACGTCCCGGTCGGTCAGCGCCTGCTTCTCGCTCGTCGAGTCGTCCACCGCCCCATGGGCGTCGAGTCCGACATGGCAGTGGGCGTCGACGAGGCCGGGCAGCACCCAGCCCTCGATCAGCCGGATGTCCCTGGCCCCGGACGGCCGCTCGAAGGTGATCCTGCCGTCGACCACCCACAGCTCGTCCCGTACGTCCCCGGCAGCGTCGCCGGTGTCCGGTCCGACCAGGACCCGGCCCTTGATGTGGAGCACCGCGCTATCCCTCATGCAACGCACTGTACGAGACCGGAGCAGGGCGTTGACCGGCCAATTCCCATCAGCGGGAACGGCGCCACTCGAACAACATGCAGAGCGCTGCTACGCTCACGCAACCCACCGGACGAGCGGCAGTGAGGAGGTCCTCGTGAGCGCTCCCGCCGATGACGCGGCCGCCTCGGGCACCGCGCGAGCCGTACGGATGGACGCGGCGCGCATGACGGGCCCGCCACGGGATCCGGGGGCCCCGGGCCTCGTCTCCCCGCAGGCGCCCGACGCACCGGAGGACCCCGACGGCTTACCGGCCGACGCCCTGCCCGCCGCCGCCTTACCGGCCGATCCAGAAGCCGAGTTCCGGGACTTCTTCGAGCGGCACCACGCCGAGCTGGCCCGCCTCGCCCATCTGCTGCTCGGCAGCTCCGACGGGGCGGACGACCTGGCGGCCGACGCGCTGGTGGCGGTCTGGCACCAGTGGGACCGGGTGCGGGCCGCCGACCACCCGGCAGCGTACGCCCGGGGTGTGGTCGCCAATCTGGCCCGGTCCCGGATCCGGAGCCTGGTGCGCGAGCGGCGCCGCGTGGCGCTCTTCTCCTCGCAGCGCCCCGACCGCGTGGACGACCCGGATGTGTCCGCCGTGGTGGATGTGCAGGCCGCGCTGGTCCGGCTGCCGTTCCGCAAGCGCGCGTGTGTGGTGCTGCGCCACGCCTTCGACCTCTCCGAGCGGGAGACGGCCCGTACGCTGGGCATTTCGGTGGGCACGGTCAAGAGCCAGACCTCACGCGGCATCGCCGAGCTGGAACGGCTGCTCGGCCCTCCGGACGGCGAGGACGGGAAGGAACTGTCCGCGGCCACCGAGGCCGAACGGACAGGACGGACGGTACGAACGCTCCGCGCCGGGAACACGGGCCACACAGGCCACACGAGCCACACCGGCCCAGCCCGCCACTCCGGCCACATGGGCCATGCCGGGCACGCAGGAGGGGGCAGTTGATGATCGAGCATCGCGAGCACCCCGAGAGCCGCAACCGCCCCGAGAGCCGCGAGCACCCCGAGAGCCGCGGCCGCCCCGCGGGCCGCGACGTCGTCGCCGAGCTGCGGACGGCCGCCGCCTCCCATGAACCGGACCGGATCCGGATGCTGGCCCGGGTCACGGCGGGCATGGCGGCCGACGACCGGCGCCGCGCCCCGCGGACGAGCCCGCGCTGGACCCGGGTGGTGAGCCCGGTCGCCGGGCTGGCCGCGGCGGTCGCCGCGACGGGGATCGCGGTGGTGGCCACGGACGGTGCCGAACGGCCGCAGACGGTGCGCACCTCGAGCGAGCCCGCCGCGCCCCCGGCGGGCGCGGGCGCCGGCGCGGACAGTGCGAGCGCGGACCCGGACCGGCGGCCCGGGGACGAGCCGGACGCCGGGTCGCAGAGCGATGCTGAGCGGCACACGCCGAGCGCCTATCCCACCGCGGCCGGCCCAAACCACCTCGCCGAGCCGACCGTGCGGTCCAAGGGCGCCATCAACGCCCATTCCAATCCGTACTGGGCGCAGAGCGACATCACGCTCACCATCGGCAGGCCGCTGACCTCGCTGACGGTGGAGCTGCGGGTGGCGGACACCGGGGGTGTGCGGTCCACCGGGGCCTGGACCTCGCTGCCGACCGGCGATGTGACCACCGCCACCCGCGCCGAGGACGGTGTGCTGGTCTACCGGTGGACGCTCCGGAAGGGGGCGACCGTGGCCGCGGGCCGGTATGTCCTCGCGGGACAGTACAGCCACGCCGAGGGCGACCGGGACACCGGGCGAGACGCCTACGTGGCCTCGGGCAACGGCGCCTCGGGGGCCTTTGCGGTGCGGGGCGACTTCCCTCAGTTCACCATGGGAGATTGAATTCATGGCAGCTTGGCCAGAAATTCCCCGCGTTTTTCCGCTACTGCTTCCACATTCGTCTGCCCGCTTTTGTGATTCCTAAACACAAAATTTTTCACGTGATCCTGCCATCAAAATTCAAGCGGGTCACCGGCCAGTTACGCACATGTGACGGACTCCACACGCGATCCGCTATGCCCCACTAACTCCCCCACAAATCACCGCCTTTCGGCGAGCGGCCGCGCGCGCACGCGCTCCCGCGTGATAACACATCGACCCCCCTCCACGTAACCCCCCACCACGATGCATTTTCTGATTCTGCTGGGTAAATTGAATTTGCATGACCGCCGCACAAGCAGACCTAGTCCGTAGCGAATTGGATTTGCCGGAGGGCCTGTCTCTCGACACTCCGCGCGTCGAGGACGGAGCCGCGATCTGGCGAATCGCTCGCGACTCCAAAACCCTGGACCTCAACTCCTCCTACAGCTACCTCCTGTGGTGCCGCGACTTCGCCGCCACATCCGTAGTGGCGCGCGGCGCCGACGGCGGACCGGTCGGCTTCATCACCGGTTACGTCCGGCCCGAGCGCCCCGAGACCCTGGTCGTCTGGCAGGTCGCCGTCGACGACGCCTGGCGTGGCCGCGGGCTCGCCGCCACCCTGCTGGACGGGCTGGTCAAGCGGGTCACCGCGACCGGCGTCCGCGGCATCGAGACCACGATCACCCCGGACAACACCGCCTCGAACCGGCTGTTCACCTCGTTCGCCGAGCGGCACGAAGCCGCGCTCGAGCGTGAGGTGCTCTTCCACGGCGGTCTGTTCCCCGACGGTGCGCATGAGCCCGAGGTGCTCTACCGCATCGGTCCGTTCGGCCCGCGCGCCGACCGGACCTGACCCCGACCTCGATCGATCACCCCCGATCCCTCACCCCCCTCACCCCCCTCACACCCCTCTCCCAGGAGAACGCTGTGACCATCACCCCGCCCGCCCTGAGCGTCTTCGAGGCCCTGGAGTCGGAGGTGCGCAGCTACTGCCGCGGTTGGCCTGCTGTCTTCGACCGCGCGCAGGGCAGCCACATGTACGACGAGGACGGCCACACCTACCTCGACTTCTTCGCCGGAGCCGGGTCGCTCAACTACGGCCACAACAACCCGGTGCTGAAACGGGCACTGATCGACTACATCGAGCGTGACGGCGTCACCCATGGCCTGGACATGTCCACCACGGCCAAGCGCGCGTTCCTCGAGTCGTTCCAGAACAACATCCTGCGGCCGCGCGACCTGCCCTACAAGGTCATGTTCCCGGGCCCGACCGGCACCAACGCCGTCGAGGCCGCGCTCAAACTGGCCCGTAAGGTCAAGGGCCGCGAGTCGATCGTCTCCTTCACCAACGCCTTCCACGGCATGTCGCTGGGCTCGCTGGCCGTGACCGGCAACGCCTTCAAGCGCGCCGGTGCGGGCATCCCGCTGGTCCACGGCACCCCGATGCCGTTCGACAACTACTTCGACGGCACGGTCGAGGACTTCCTGTGGTTCGAGCGCCTGCTGGAGGACCAGGGTTCCGGCCTCAACAAGCCCGCCGCCGTGATCGTCGAGACGGTGCAGGGCGAGGGCGGCATCAACGTGGCCCGGCCCGAGTGGCTGCGCGCCCTGGCCGAGCTGTGCGAGCGCCAGGACATGCTGCTGATCGTCGACGACATCCAGATGGGCTGCGGCCGTACCGGCGCCTTCTTCTCCTTCGAGGAGGCGGGCATCACCCCGGACATCGTGACCGTCTCCAAGTCCATCAGCGGCTACGGCATGCCGATGTCGCTCGCCCTCTTCAAGCCCGAGCTGGACATCTGGGAGCCCGGCGAGCACAACGGCACGTTCCGCGGCAACAACCCCGCGTTCGTCACCGCCGCCGCCACCCTGGACACCTACTGGGCGGACGGCCAGATGGAGAAGCAGACCCTCGCCCGCGGCGAGCAGGTCGAGCAGGCCCTGCGCGCCATCTGCGAGGAGCAGTCCGGCGCCCACTTCCGCGGCCGTGGCCTGGTGTGGGGCATCGAGTTCGAGGACAAGCCGCGTGCCTCGGCGGTCTGCAAGCGCGCCTTCGAACTCGGCCTGCTGGTCGAGACCTCCGGCCCCGAGAGCGAGGTCGTCAAGCTGCTGCCCGCGCTGACGATCTCCCCCGAAGACCTGGACGAGGGGCTGCGGACCCTCGCCCGCGCGGTCCGCGAGACCGCATAACCCTCCCGCACCGCAGAGAGAGAAAGGCAAGATCTCACCGTGATCGTCCGATCCTTCAAGGACATCGAGGACACCGAGAGGCACATCAAGTCCAAGTCCGGCACCTGGGAGAGCAAGCGCATCGTGCTCGCCCGGGAGGGCGTCGGCTTCTCGCTCCACGAGACCATCCTCTACGCGGGCACCGAGACGTCGATGTGGTACGCCAACCACATCGAGGCGGTGCTGTGCGTGGAGGGTGAGGCCGAGCTGACCAACGACGAGACCGGTGAGAAGCACTGGATCACGCCCGGCACCATGTACTTGCTGAACGGGCATGAGAAGCACACCATGCGCCCCAAGACGGACTTCAGGTGCGTCTGTGTCTTCAACCCGCCGATCACCGGACGGGAGGACCATGATGAGAACGGCGTATACCCGCTGATCACCGAGACCGAGGAGGCATGATCCGATGACCACGGTCACTGACTTGTACCCGACCCGTGGTGCCGTGGAGGTGGCCACACCGCGCGTGGACCCGGTGGTGTGGTCCGAGCCCGGGGCTCCGGGGCCGCTGCAACCGTCCGAGCTGAGCGATTTCGATCGTGACGGCTTCCTGGCGATCGACCAGCTGATCACTCCGGATGAGGTCGCGGTGTACCGCGCCGAACTGGACCGGCTGGTCACCGACCCGGACGTGCGCGCCGACGAACGCTCGATCATCGAGCCGAAGTCCAGGGACGTACGGTCGGTGTTCGAGGTGCATCGGATCAGCGAGGTCTTCGCGAACCTGGTGCGCGACCCGCGGGTGGTGGGTCGCGCACGGCAGATCCTGGGCTCGGACGTCTACGTCCACCAGAGCCGGATCAACGTCAAGCCGGGTTTCGGGGCCTCGGGCTTCTACTGGCACTCGGACTTCGAGACCTGGCATGCCGAGGACGGCCTGCCGAACATGCGGACCGTGTCGGTCTCGATCGCCCTGACCGAGAACTTCGACACCAACGGCGGCCTGATGATCATGCCGGGCTCGCACCGCACCTTCCTCGGCTGTGAAGGAGCCACGCCGAAGGACAACTACAAGCGGTCGCTCCAGATGCAGGACGCCGGCATCCCGTCGAACGAGGCCCTCACCGGCTTCGCCGACAAGCACGGCATCAAGCTGTTCACCGGCCTGGCCGGGTCGGCGACGTGGTTCGACTGCAACTGCATGCACGGGTCCGGCGACAACATCACGCCGTACTCCCGCAGCAATGTGTTCATCGTGTTCAACAGCGTGGAGAACACGGCGGTCGAGCCGTTCGCCGCACCGGTCCGCCGGCCGGAGTTCATCGGCGCGAGGGACTTCACGCCCGTGCGGTGATGACCGCCGTGGGACGACGTGACGTCCGTGATCTGAGGGAAGCCGGAGTGTCCCGGCTTCCCTCAGATTTTTGTGCCGCCAGATTTCTGTCAGATTTCTGTGCCGTCAGCCGGACAGCTTCTCCAGCAGCCGGTCCACATCGGCCGCGGTGTTGTACAGGTGGAAGGAGGCGCGGAGGTTGCCGGCCCGCGCCGAGACATGCACCTCCGCCTCCGCCAGCCGGGACGCGGCGTCACCCAGGCCCGGTACGGAGACGATGGCCGAGCCGGGGGCGGCCACGGGCCGGTGGCCGAGCGCGACGACCCCGTCCCGGAAGCGGTCGGCGAGTGCGCGGTCATGCGCGGCGATGGCCTCGGTGCCCAGTTCCTCGATCAGCGCGAGGGAGTGCCGGGCCGCGACGTACGCGTACACGCTCGGGCTCTCGTCGAAGCGCCGTGCGGAGTGGGCGAGTTCCCGCACCGGGCCGTAGCAGCTGTCCCAGGGCTCCTCGCCCGCGACCCAGCCCGCGAAGACGGGGGTGAGTCCGCCGAGGTCCTCGGGCACGGTCAGGAAGGCGGCCCCGCGCGGGCACATCAGCCACTTGTAGGCCACACAGACCGTGTAGTCGGCCTCGGCGGCGTTCACCGGGAACCAGCCGGCCGCCTGGCTGAGGTCCACCAGCGTGCGGGCCCCGTGGGCCCGGGCCGCCTCCCGGATGGCGGCGAGGTCGGCGATCCGCCCGTCCGCCGACTGGACCGCGCTCACGGCCACCAGCGCCGTACCGGGACGCACCGCCTCCGCGATCTCCTCCAGCGGCACGCTGCGCAGCTTGAGGTCGGCGCGGACGGCGAAGGGGTTGACCAGGGAGCTGAAGTCGCCGTCGGCCACCAGGACTTCGGCCCCGGGCGGCAGCGAGGTGGCGATCATCCCCGCGTACACGGCGACCGAGCTGCCGGCGGCGACGCGCCGGGCCGGTACGCCGACGAGCCGGGCGTAGGCGGCGCGGCTCGCCTCGACCGCCTCGAAGGACACGTCGACGATGGGCTGTCCGGCGGCCGAGCCGTCGAGGACCGCCTGCACGGCGGCTACGGAGCGTGCGGGGATCAGACCGCTGGACGCGGTGGTGAGATACGTCGTGTGTGGCGCGAATTCGGCGCCCGCCAGGCTCTCCATGTCCAGCCACTATGGGACGGGCCTACCCCGGCGTCCATCGCTTTTCCGTGTCGGATGCCTTCAAGCGATCCTTATACATAACCGCTGACCAGCGGCGATTCCGATGGCTTACGCGGCGCCCGGGTGAAACGCCGACGTGAATCGGCCGCCGGACGCGCGGGTCAGATCCGCGGGTCCGGCGGCCGGGCCGTCGTTCCGGGGGTCAGCCGCGCTGCTCCCGGACGCCGTTGATCCGCCGCGGCAGCTCCAGCGGGTTCTCGGCGCGCAGTTCCGGCGGCAGCAGGGCGGCCGGGGTGTCCTGGTACGCGACCGGCCGCAGCCAGCGCTCGACGGCGGTGCCGCCGACCGAGGTGGAGGTGGAGGTGGTGGCCGGGTAGGGGCCGCCGTGGTGCTGGGCGGGGGCGACCGCGACACCGGTCGGCCAGCCGTTGACCAGGACCCGGCCGGCCAGCGGGGTGAGCTCGGCGATCAGCTCGCCGGCCCGGCCCTCGGTGCCCTCGCCCTCGGCGGCGGAGAGGTGGACGGTGGCGGTGAGGTTGCCCGGGAGCCGCCCGAGCACCGCGCTGATCTCGTCGTCGCTCTCGTAGCGTGCCACGACGGTCACCGGGCCGAAGCACTCCTCCAGCAGCACATCGTGCGGGCCGCCCTCGACGAGCCGCCGCGCCGGGACGGTCAGGAAGCCCGCGCTGACGGTGTGCTCACCGCCGGAGCCGGGGGTGACCGGGGCCTCGACGTCCGCCAGCTCGACGCGCTCCTTGATCCCGGCGACGAAGTTGTCCCGCATCCGGTGGTCGAGCAGGACCCCGGCGTCGGTGTTGCTGACCGCGTCGGTGAGGGACTTCAGCAGGCCGTCGCCCGCCGGTCCGGCCGGGGCCAGCACAAAGCCGGGCTTGGTGCAGAACTGGCCGACGCCCAGCGTCATGGAGCCCGCGAGCCCGGCGCCGATCTGGTCGCCGCGCTCGCTCGCCGCGGCCTCGGTGACCACGACCGGGTTGAGGCTGCCCAGTTCGCCGTGGAAGGGGATCGGCACCGGCCGGGAGGCCGCCGCGTCGTGCAGGGCGCGGCCGCCGCGGACCGAGCCGGTGAACCCGGCGGCGGCGATCAGCGGGTGCTTGACCAGCTCAAGACCCGCGTCGAAGCCGTGCACCACCGCGATCACATCGGCGGGCACCCCGACCCGCTCGGCGGCGCGGCGCAGCGCGGAGGCGGCCACCTCGGAGGTTGCGGGGTGGTCGGGGTGGGCCTTGACGATCACCGGGCAGCCCGCGGCGAGGGCGCTGGCGGTGTCCCCGCCGGGCACGGAGAAGGCGAGCGGGAAGTTGCTGGCGGCGTAGACGGCGACGACGCCGAGCGGCAGCTTGTAGCGGCGCAGATCGGGCCAGGGCGGGGTCTGGGTGGCGTCGGCGTGGTCGATGCGGACGTCGAGGAAGGCGCCCTCGTCCACGATGGTCGCGAACGACCGCAGCTGGTAGGTGGTGCGGGCGAGTTCACCGGTGAGCCGGGCGGGACCGAGGGCGGTCTCCGCGTCGGCGGCCTCGACCAGCTGGTCACGGGCCTCGTCGAGCAGATCGGCGGCGGTGCGCAGCAGGGCGGCGCGCACCGCGCGATCGGCCAGGGAGCCGCGGGCGGCGTGCGCCGCGCGCACCACGCGGTCGACCTCCTCCGCCGTGGCTTCGACCGCTACCTGCTCACGCTGCTTTCCGGTTCGGGGGTCGACGCTCCACACTGGTGCTGACACCGCGGATTCCTCCTGCTGTGGTGTTACCGCTGCTTGCGTCACACACATCGACGGTGTTCGATATGCTGAACGCTGTCCCGGGTGATGAATTTCCCTTCGGGACTCTATGGCTGGTCGAACAGAGGGGTCAAGGCGATGTCAGCTGCCGAGACAGGCGGGGCCCAGGTCAAATCGGCGGTCCGCACGGTCGAACTGCTGGAGTTCTTCGCCGGGCGGCCCGGGATGCACAGCCTCGCCGCGGTCCAGGAGGCCGTGGGCTATCCCAAGTCGAGCCTCTACATGCTGCTGCGCACCCTGGTGGAGCTCGGCTGGGTGGAGACGGACGCCACCGGCACCCGCTACGGGATCGGGGTGCGCGCCCTCCTCGTCGGCACCTCCTACATCGACGGCGACGAGGTCGTGGCCGCCGCCCGCCCCACCCTGGACCGGCTCTCGGACGACACCACCGAGACCATCCACCTCGCCCGGCTCGACGGCACCAATGTCGTCTATCTCGCCACCCGGCAGTCGCAGCACTATCTGCGCCCCTTCACCCGCGTCGGCCGCCGGCTGCCCGCCCACTCCACCTCGCTGGGCAAGGCGCTGCTGGCCACGTACTCCGACGAGCAGGTGCGCAAGCTGCTGCCGGAGACGCTGAGCCAGCTCACCGAGCACACCATCACCGACCGCGAGAAGCTGATCGAGGAGCTGCACCTCATCCGGGAGCAGGGGTACGCGGTGGACCGCGAGGAGAACACCCTGGGCCTGCGCTGCTTCGGCATCGCCATCCCGTACCGCACCCCCTCGCGCGACGCCATCAGCTGCTCGGTGCCGGTGGCCCGGCTCACCCCCACCCATGAGCAGATGATCAAGGACGCCCTGTTCGACGCCCGGGACCGGCTCACCCTCGCGACGCGCCGCCTCTGACCCAGGGGAGGACGGCCTCCTCCGCCGCACGGCGGAGGGGGATCGTCGGGCGGGGTGACGCGCGGCGCCCGCCGGGCCGGGAGGCTGGTGGCCATGGTCCAGCCCCTCCCCGGCACGCGCTTCGCCCCCGCCCGCGGCCCCGTTGCCCCCGCCGCGCCGATGAATCTGACCTACGCTGTGCGGATGACCGTCGGATTGCTCGTCCTCACGGCCGGCGGGCGCTCCCTCCGCGAGCGCGGCTCCGCGGGCCGCGCGGCGGAACACCCCGCCCGGTGACCGGGGTGTGGTGGCGGCGGGCGGTCCGAACGGTGGTCGGCCGCCGGACCCAGCTGCGCTGGGTCCATCTGGTGCTCGGTGGCGCCCTGCTGATGCCGTACTACCTGCTGACCACCGTGGTCTTCGCGATGCTGGCTCACGGTGCCGATCCCTTCACCTCGCTGCGCTGGCAGCTGGGCACCTTCGCCTCGGCCCTGCCGCTGGCCGCGCCGACCGCGCTCCTGCCGCTCGTACGCCCCCTGGAGGCCACCGCCGCGCGCTCGCTGTGCGGGCTGCCGGAGTCCGCGGAGCTCGCGGCCGGGCCCGCCGACTCATGGGACGCGCGCGCCCGCACCGCGCTCTGGTACGCGCTGCACCTGGCCATCGGCGGGCTGGTCAGCGGGCTCTTCCTGTCCCTGCTGCCCGCCTCGGCGCTGCTGGTCGCGCTGCCGTTCACCGACGATTCGTACGCCGACGGGTTGGGCTGGCCGGACGCGTTCGGCTCGACCCCCACCGCGCTGGCGCCGTTGGCCGGGGTGGCACTGCTGGCCATGCTCATGGGGATCGCCGCTGCCGCCGGGGCGCTGCTGGCCCGCTGTGCGCCCGCGCTGCTCGGCCCGGCCCCCGCCGAGCGGCTCGCCGCCGCCGAGCGGCGGGCCGCCCGGCTGGCCTCCCGCAACCGGCTCGCCCGCGAGCTGCACGACTCGGTCGGCCATGCGCTGAGCGCGGTGACCCTCCAGGCGAGCGCGGCCCGTAAGGTCCTCGACTCCGATCCGGACTTCGCCCGGGAGGCGCTGGCGGCCATCGAGGAGACCACCCGGGAGGCGGTCGGCGAACTCGACAGCGTGCTGGGCCTGTTACGGGAAGAGGAGGCCGCCCCGGCCACCGCCCCCTCCCCCACCCTGATGGACCTGGACGGGCTGCTCGCCCGCACCCGGGCCGCGGGCGTCGCCGTCGAGCTGACGGCCCCGGGCACGCTGGACCGGCTGCCGCCCGTGGTCTCCCGCGAGGCGTACCGCATCGTCCAGGAAGGGCTCAGCAACGCGCTGCGCCACGCGGGCCGGGTGCCGGTGCGGCTCCGGATCGCCGAGGACCCGAAGAAGGTGGAGATCACGATGGAGAACCCGGTGGACGGAACCACCCGGGCACGGACCGCCGGCGGCGGCCGCGGGCTGCGCGGCATCGCCGAGCGGGTCACCCTGCTGCGCGGCACCTGTGCCTGGGACACCGTGGACGGCGTCTGGCGGCTGACGGTCCGGCTCCCGGTGGAGGCGTCCCGGTGAGCACCCCGCCGTCCCCCCTGAGCGCCCCGCCGTCCCCCCTGCGCCTCGTGCTCGTCGACGACGAGCGGATGGTGCGCACCGCGCTGCGCGCGATCCTCTCCAGCGAGCCGGACCTGGAGGTCGTGGGCGAGGCCGGAAGCGGCGCCGAGGCCGTGCCGGTGGTCCGTGAACTGCGCCCGGACGTGGTGCTGATGGATGTCCGGATGCCCGATGTGGACGGCATCCGCGCCACCGAGCGGATCCTGGGCACCGTGCCGGACCCGCCGCGCGTCATCGTGGTGACGACGTTCGAGAACGACAGCTATGTGTACGACGCGCTGCGCGCCGGGGCCAGCGGCTTCCTGCTCAAGCGGGCCCGCGCGGCGGAACTGGTGCAGGCGGTGCGCGTGGTGGCGCGCAGCGATTCGCTGCTGTTCCCGGCCGCGGTGCGGGCGCTGGCCGCCGAGCACGCCGCCGCCCGCGGCCCGGACCGCGAGGCGACGGCGCGGGCGCTGCGCGAGCGGCTCTCCGAGCGGGAGGCCGTGGTGCTGCGGCTGATGACCGACGGGCTGTCCAACTCCGAGATCGCGGCCCGGATGGCGGTGGGCCCGGCCACCGTCAAGACGCATGTGGGGGCGGTGCTCACCAAGCTGGGCGTCCGGGACCGCACCCAGGCGGTGATCGCCGCGTACGAAAGCGGTTTCGTCACGCCGGGCTGACAATCCGGCGGCCGGAGTGGTCTGCTGTGACGGGTCGGCCGAACGGGCGGACGAGCAGGAGGAGCAGACGCATGGAGTACGTACGGCTCGGCACGTCGGGCGTCAAGGTGTCGCGGATCTGCCTGGGCATGATGAGCTACGGCAACCCCGAGCACCGGCCCTGGCAGCTGGACATCGACGACGCGCGGCCGATCGTGCGGCGCGCGGCCGAGGAGGGGGTGACCTTCTTCGACACCGCCGACATGTACTCGGTGGGCCGCAGCGAGGAGATCACCGGTGAGCTGCTGCGGGAGCTCTTCCCCAGCCGCGACGACTACGTCCTGGCCACGAAGGTCTACAACCCGATGGGCGAGGGCCCCAACGACCGCGGGCTGTCCCGCAAGCACATCATGGCGGGCATCGACGCCTCGCTGCGGCGGCTGGGCACCGACCATGTGGATCTCTACCAGATCCACCGCTTCGACCACGAGACGCCGCTCGAGGAGACGATGGAGGCGCTGCACGATGTGGTGAAGGCCGGAAAGGCCCGGTACATCGGCGCGTCCTCCATGTACGCCTGGCAGTTCGCCAAGGCCCAGCACATCGCCGAGGCACACGGCTGGACCCGGTTCGTCTCGATGCAGAACCACTACAACCTGCTCTACCGCGAGGAGGAGCGGGAGATGAACCCGCTCTGCCTGGACCAGGGCGTGGGTGTCATCCCGTGGAGCCCGCTGGCGCGCGGGCTGCTGGCGGGCACCCGCGACCGGGACCGCACCGGGCAGACGGTCCGGGCGGGCAACGATCCGCTGGTGGAGAGGTGGTACGCGGACGCGGACTTCTCCATCGTGGACGCCACCCGCGCGATCGCCGAGGAGCGCGGGGTGTCCCCGGCGCAGGTCGCGCTGGCCTGGCTGCTGAGCAGGCCGGCGGTCACCGCTCCGATCGTCGGCGCCACGAAGACCCGCCATCTGGAGGACGCGGTCGCGGCGGTCGGGCTGACGCTCGACGAGAAGGAGGTGGCCCGCCTGGAGGCCCCCTACCGCCCGCGCCCCATCATGGGCCACAGCTGACGGGGCGGGGCGGTTCCCGGGACGGCTTACGGGGCGACTGGGCGGCTCCGGGACGGATTCCAGGGCGGAGGCGGCGCGGCTCAGGTGAGCAGCCGCTCCAGGGGGTCGATCGCGAAGTAGACCACGAACAGCGCGGCCGTCCCCCACAGCAGCCAGTGCACCTCCCGCGCCTTGCCCAGCACCGTCTTGATCACGACGTACGAGATGAACCCGGCGCCGATCCCGTTGGAGATGGAGTAGCTGAACGGCATCAGCGCGATGGTGAGGAACGCCGGGACGGCGATGTCGATCCGCTCCCAGTCGATGGACCGCACCTGGCTCATCAGCAGGAAGCCGACCGCGATCAGCGCCGGGGCGGCGGCCTGGGCGGGCACCACGGTGGCCAGCGGGGTCAGGAAGAGCGCGAGCCCGAACAGCGCTCCGGTGACCACGCTGGCGAACCCGGTGCGCGCGCCCTCGCCGACCCCGGCCGCGGACTCGATGTAGCTGGTGTTGGACGAGGCGGACGCGGCACCGCCGAGTGCGGCCGCCGCACCGTCGATGAGCAGCACCCGCCCCAGCCCCGGCACCCTGCCCTCGGCGTCCAGCAGCCCGGCCTCGTTGCTCACCCCGACGACCGTGCCCATGGTGTCGAAGAAGTCGGACAGGATGAGGGTGAAGACCAGCAGGACGATGGTGACCACACCGACCTGCTGGAACGCCCCGAAGAGGCTGAAGGAGCCGAGCAGCCCGAAGTCCGGGGTGTCGACGACGCTGTCGGGGAGGGTGGGCACGGTCAGCCCCCATGCCTCCGGCCGGATGTCGGCGATCTCGTTGATGACGATCGCGAGCACGGTCGAGACGACGATGCTGATCAGCAGGGCGCCCTTGGCCTTGCGCGCCATCAGCGCGATGGTCAGCAGCACCCCCACGCAGAAGACCACCACCGGCCAGCCGCTGAGCCGCCCGTCCGAGCCGAGCTGCACGGGTGTGGAGCCGGTGGGTCCAGGGATACGGGAGACGAACCCGGCGTCGATGAAGCCGATGAAGGCGATGAACAGCCCGATCCCCACGCTGATGGCCTGCTTCAGTGCCTGCGGGATGGCGTGCATCACCGCCTCGCGCAGCCCGGTCACCACCAGCGCGCAGATGATCAGGCCCTCCAGGACCACCAGGCCCATGGCGTCGGCCCAGCTCATCTGCGGGGCGATCTGGAAGGCGACGACCGCGTTGAGCCCGAGGCCCGCGGCGAGGGCGAGCGGCAGATTGCCGCCGATGCCCATCAGGACCGTCATCACGGCGGCCACCAGGGCGGTGGAGGTGGCGAGTTGGGTGCCGGAGAGCTGCTCGCCGAACTTGTCCTTCGCCCCGCCCAGGATGATCGGGTTCAGGACGAGGATGTACGCCATCGTGAAGAAGGTGGCGAACCCGCCCCGGACCTCCCGGCCGAGGGTGGAGCCCCGCTCGGATATCCGGAAGTAGCGGTCGAGCAGGGGGAGTCCGGGCAGTGGTGGGGCCGGGGCCTTGTCCGTGATCTGTCTCGCCATGGTCGCGCTCCTCGGGGACGGCGGGCGGGTCGGCGGCGTGCCGGATCAGGGGATTGTGCCTGCCAGGAGCGCGATTCAGGTTTTCCCGAGGTTTCAGTTCATCGGCGAACCGATCTCGGTGCGGTCCATGACCACGAGGAAGCCGGTGAGCGGCAGCGAGCCGTTCGGCCGCCGGGGGCCGAGGGCCGTGGTGGGGTCGGTGGTGACCAGCGGCGGGGTGGTCCGGCCGCCCGGCGCCCAGTTGTTCTCCCGCGAGACGGCGAGGAGGCCGGTGTCGGCGCTGCCGCGGCCGTTGGAGAGCGCGAGGTTACGGGTCAGCTGGGCACGGGAGCCGGCCACGGCGTAGCCCTTGCCCCAGTTGTCGAAGGAGGTGGTGCGCTGGAGCCGGAGGGCTCCGGTGTTGCCGCCCGCGTCGAAGCCGCTCTTGGTGTTGGCCCAGGCGGCGGAGGACCGTACGACATGGGCGGGCGAGGGGGCGTCCCGGCGCTCGGCGCCGAGCTGGAAGCCGCTGCCGTCGCCCTTGAAGTAGGGGATGTGCCAGCGGTTCCGGCCGTTCCCGAAGGCCCAGGAGTGCTCGATGGTGACGGGGCTCGCCCACATCCACAGGTCGAGGCCGTCGTCGCTGTTGTGGAACAGCCGGGATCCGGTGACCACATTGCCGGTGCCGGAGCCGTGGGTGATGGCTATGCCGTCGGCCCGCTGGCCGCCGGTGGCGTCGTCGTGGTTGGCGTAGGAGTCGAGGTTCCGGATGAGGTTGTCGTTGGTGTCGTCGCCGCGGAGGGTGAGTCCGGTGTCGCCGTTGCCGTGGGTGCTCAGGTTCTGGAAGACGTTGCGCGCGCAGGAGGTGCAGACCAGGCCGCCGCCCGGGGCGTTGCGCAGTTCGATCCCCGAGACCGTCCAGTAGTCGGCGGCGAGGGAGACGAGGGAGGAGCCCTGGCCCAGCCGGGAGCCGTCGAGCCGGACCTTCTCCGCCCGGTACGACCGCAGTTGGACGCGCTCGCGGGGGGTGCCGCTGGTGGAGCTGCGCAGGGTCCTGGAGGGGTAGTAGGTGCCGCCGCGGACCTCGATGGTGGTGCCCGCCTTGGCGACGGAGAACGCCTTCTCCAGGCTTCGGTAGGGGGACTTGAGGGTGCCGGTGTTGCCGTCGCTGCCGTTGGTGGCCACATACAGGGTGGTGGGCACGGCGCTCGCGCCCTCCGGCGAAGCCGTCAGATAGACCCCGGCCACGGCCGACGCCACGATCACGGCGCTGCCCAGCGGCAGCGTGCGATCCTTGCGACGGCGGTGGCGGCCCCGTTTGCGTCTCAGCTTCATGGCAACTCCTGTTCCGCGTCGAGAGAACGGGCCGGAGGATCCAGACCGGCCCGCTCCATGTCGTAGTTGCCGCCAGTCCAGATTAGGTTGCCGGGTCCCCGAGGATTCTTAGATTACGAAATCCCGATCGCATCGCGATAGCTTGCGACAACACTTGATCATTTTGTGGCCGAGGATGTTCGAACGCGACGGAGATCGTGTCGGTCTGTTGCCTCATGGGCGATAGACCTTGCCCGGTTCCGGGACGGCCGGGGCCATCAGCTGGGAGACCGTCACCACCGTGTAGCCCTCCTTCTTCAGCTTGGCCAGTATCCCCGGCACCGCCGGCACCGTGCCCTTGTAGATGTCGTGCAGCAGGATGATCCCGTCGCGCTTCGTCTGGTCCAGCACCCGCTTCTCGATCAGCGCGGAGTCGTTCGTCTGGTAGTCCTTCGCCGTCACGCTCCACAGCACCTGCGCCACGCCCAGCTCACGGCAGATCTTGGAGACCCGCTCGTCCGTACGCCCCTGCGGCGGGCGCATCAGCAGCGGCGTACGGCCGGTGAGCTTCTTGACGGCGGTCTGGACGCGGGTGATCTCCGAGCGGACCTCGTCGGAGTCGGTCTTGGTCAGGATCTTGTGCGACCAGGTGTGGTTGGCCAGTTCATGTCCCTCGTCGGCGATACGGCGCACCAGGTCGGGGTGTTTCTCGATGTGCTTCCTGCCGAGCATGAAGAAGGTCGCGTGGGCCTTCTCGCGCTTGAGGATCTCCAGCAGCCGGGGGGTGTTGCCGCTGGGACCCGCGTCGAAGGTGAGGGCGACGCATTTGGCGACGGCGCAGTCGACGGAGGCGTTCGTCCCGTTCTTGCCGTTCGCCCCGTCGCCCTTCTTGAGCACATCCGGCTTGGAGGCGGCCGGTGTCGAGTGGCCGGCGTCCGACGCCGCGTGCTCCCGGGCGCTGCGCGGCGAGGTGGTGTCGTACGACGCACCGCAGCCGCTGAGGCCCAGCGTCAGGCAGACGGCACCGACGAGACTGACACACAGCCCGGATATTCGATCTTTTCGCCCCATTGATGCCCCCGAAGTCCTCTTGTGGCCAATAGTGGTCGCCATGCCACCAACGTCCGCCCACATACGTAAAGTTGGCAGCACAAACTGCGAGCACTATACACCGCACGTATACATGGAGTTCATAGAGGACTCGAGGGGCCCGAACGCTAGCTCCGGTGCTTCTTCCAGTCCGCCTGTGCCGCGTTGAGCTCCTTGGCGACCTTGTCGCAGAACGCCTTGGCGGTCATCTTGCCGAGCAGCACCTTCTGGAAGCTGGGTTCGTTGTCGGCCTTGCTGATGTTGTTCCAGTCCGGGAGGTAGTACGGGAGCTGGACGACCTTGGTCCGCGGATCGTTGAGCGACTCCAGCGCGGCCTTGGTCGGCGGGGCCTTCGCGATCCAGTCGTCGTCCGCGGCGCCGACGTTGGCGGGGATGGCGCCGACGTCCTCGTTCCAGAGACTGTTCATCTCCGGGGAGGCCGCGAACTCGATGAACTTCCAGGCCGCCGCCTTGTTCTTGCTCGACTTGAACAGCCCGAGGCCGTCGACCGGGTTGGAGACGATGGTGCGCGCCGCACCCTGCCGGGACGGCGGCAGCGGTATGCCCGCGATCTTGTCCTTGCCGAGCAGGCGTACGTGGTCCACATAGCTGCCGAGGTTGTGCTGGAGCATCCCGATATCGCCCTGGTCGAACTGGGCGACCATCTTGGCGAAGTCGTTGTTGAGGTCCGCGGCGGGGGTGACCTTCTTGAAGAGGGCGATGTACTTCTCGAGTGCCGCGACGTTCTTCGGGTCGTTGAGGGTGGTCTTGTCGCCGTGCCCGCTGTCCCCGCCGTCTGCGCCGTCCCCGCCGTTCCAGAAGGACGAGATGCCGGACTGGGCGTACATCATGTCCAGCGCCTGGGCGATCGAGCCCGCGCCGCCGCGCAGGGTGAAGCCGAACTTGTTCCGGCCCTTGTCCGTCAGCTCGTCGGCGGCCTTGTAGAAGTTCTCCCAGCTGTCGGGCGCGGGCAGCTTCGCCGCCTTGAAGAGGTCGGTGCGGTACCAGAGGGTGCCCTGGTTGGCGGAGGTCGGGACGGAGTACAGCTCCTTGTCGTCACCTCCGGCCGTGCGGACGCTCTCGACCATGTTCTTGATCAGCTTGCCCTTGAGGGCGCTGTCGCCTATGCGGTCGGTCACGGGGTCGAGGGCGCCCTGGGCGACGAGGTTGGCCAGATACGCGGTGCCCACGCCGCCGACGTCGGGCAGGCTGTCGCCGCCGCTCTGGATCGCGGTGTCGTACTTCGACTGCACGTTGGCGATCGGGATCGGGACGTACGTGACCGTGATGTCGGGGTTCTTGTCCTCGAACTTCGCGATGATCTGTTTCCAGATCTTGGTGCGGGGGCCGCCGTTGTTGTCCCAGAAGGTGATGGTGCCCTTGCCGGAGCCTTCCTCACCGGTGGTCGAGCCGTCGTCGCCGCAGGCGGTGGCTGTCAGGGCGAGGGTGAGGGTTGCGGCCAGGGCGGTTGCGGTGCGGTGCGGTCTGCGGGTGCGTGGGTTCATGGCTAGCTGTCCCTCTCCTTTGTGGGTTTCCTTGCGGTTGCTGGCCGTAGGGAGCGCGCCGTTGTGACTGGGGCCCGTGGCCGTGTGCGGGTCGGTTGTGCCCACCCGTCCCGCCGGGGGGCACCTCCCAGCGGTAGCTGGGGGAGGGACGATTGCCCACAACCGGTGTTCATACCGCCGCTCCCCTGTCGGAGAGGTGGGCTGCCAGGCGGGCTGCCTCCGGGTGGGTCAGGCGGGTGTCGGCTATCGCTGTGACGATGCGGCGGGTGACCGTGTCGGCGGGGGCTATGGGCAGGGGGCGCTGCCAGGTCAGGGCCGAGCCGACGCCCGGGTGGTCGCCGGTGCGGACCCACCACGGGTCGGCCCGGGTGGCGCCGGTCGCGCCGACGAAGACCAGCGTCCAGTCGTCGGTGGCCAGCGCCAGCCAGTCCGCGGGCCGTCCGTGCACCGCCGCCTCGCCCTCGCCGTCGGCGCCGAAGACGTGCGCGGGCTCGGGGCGCCGGGGGACGCGCCAGAAGAAGCCACCCGCATGACCCGCTCCGCCGAGGGCGATCTCCTCGCCCGTCACATTGGTGAGGGCCGAGGTGAAGTCCAGTGCCCAGCACTCCGTGCCGAGGGACCGTACGGCCACCGTGCGCCGCTCCAGCAGCAGTTGCCGCCCACCGGCCGTCCACGACAGCTCTTCCACGAATCCGTCGGGGTCGCGCAGCAGCCAGCTGAGGTGACGCTGACTGCCGTGGTGGTCCCGTCGGCCGGAGCCGCCCAGGAAGTTCCATCCGGCCACCTCCGGGATGGCCATGGACACCCCCAGATGGGCCGGATCCTCGGCGGGCCGCAGCCCGGTGACGGTGACGCCGCCGAGGGTGCGCACGGGGTGCAGATACGGGTGCGGCGCGACCGTGCCCGGCAGTTCGGGGCGGTGCACATACGTCCCGACGACCCGGTGTTCATGGCGCAGCAGGGTGCACGGGGGACGGCGGGTGAGGGAGGGAGTGAGCGGGGTGGAGGGGGTCAGGGGGTTGGAGGGGGTCAGGGGTGTCATGGGTGCGGGACCTCCGTGGGGGGAGCGGCCCAGGGGGCGCGCAGTTCGGAGTACAGGGCGAGGCGCTCGGCGCCGGCGGTGACCAGTCGGTCGATGCCGGTCACCACGCGCCGCTCGGCCGCTCGCGCGGTGACGCCCGCACCGGGCTCGGTGCGCCAGGCGTCGGCGGGCAGCGGGACCGGTGCGGGGGCGGTGCGGACCGCCTCGACCACGCGCATGAACGCGCCGGTGCGGTCCGGGGGAACGAGCAGTTCGGTGCCGTCGCGCAGCTGCGCGACGAGGTTGTCCAGCAGATCGGTGCGCGGGTGGCCGGTGGTCTCGGGCGGCGCCCCGTCGCGTTCGACACGGACCCGGTCCAGCTTGTACCAGAAGGTGATCCGGCCCCGGTCGCCGTGAACGACCACATACGGCTCACCGGGCTCCTCCGCGCACAGGGTGACGGCGGCGGCCACGGTGGTGCCGTGGGTGGTGCGGATCCGTACGCAGGAGGTGTCGTCGGCCTCGATGGCGTTGGCCCGGTACAGCTCCAGCTCGATACCGGCCACGTCCTCGGCCCGGTCGGCGTCGGCGAGGTGCAGGGCGGTGGCCACGGCGTGGGCGAGGGGGTTGGTGAGGACGCCGTCCACGACGTCACGGCCGTCGAGGGTGCGGTGTCCTGCCCAGGGGGCGCGGGTGTAGTAGTCCTCGTCGCGGGCCCATGCCCCGGCCGCGCCGATGCCGCGGATCGCCCCTATGCGGCCGTCGGCCATGAGTTTCCGGATGGCGGGCAGGGCGTGGGAGCCGAGCGACTGGAAGCCGATCTGGCAAGCGGTTCCGTATCCGCGGAGTCCTTCGCTCAACCGGGTGAATTCGGCGTACGAGGGTGTGGGCGGCTTCTCCAGCAGAAGGTGCGCACCGCGTTCGGCGGCGGCGAGGGCGAGGTCGGCGTGGGTGTGGATCGGGGTGCAGATGACGGCGATCCGGGCGCCGGTGCGGGTCACGAGCGCGGCGAGGTCGGCGGACTGCTCGGGCTCGCCGAGCCCGTCGCCCAGCTCCTCCCGGGTGAGCGGCGCGAGTTCGCACACCCCGGCGAGGCGGACCTTTCCCTCGGCGGTCAGCCGCCGGATGTTGTCCAGATGCCGGCGCCCATGCCCGCGGGCTCCCGCGAGGACGAGAGGTATCGGTTCCTGCGGCTCCGTCGGTTCATTCGGTTCATTCGGTTCCGGGGCCGTACCCATGCTCGGACCTCCTTGTCCGACTCGTTCGCGAATGCTCGTTCCGCCGACCCAACGGGTCAGGTTTCGCTCAGCCCTTGACCGCCCCCGCGCTGAAGCCGGTGATCAGCCACTTCTGGATGAAGGCGAAGACGATGACCACGGGCACCGCGGCGATCACCCCGCCCGCCGCGAGCGCGCCCAGGTCGACGCTGTCCGCCCCGATGAGGGTGTTCAGGCCGACCGGGATCGTCTGCTTGTCCTGGGAGCTGAGGAACATCAGCGCGAACAGGAAGTGGTTCCAGCTGTGCACGAAGGCGAAGGAGCCGACCGCGATCAGTCCGGGGCGCAGCAGCGGCAGCACCACCGCGCAGAAGGCCCGGAAGCGGCCGCAGCCGTCCACCCATGCCTGTTCTTCCAGTGACACCGGCACGTTCTTGATGAAGCCGCTGATGAGGATGATCGACAGGGGCAGCTGGAAGACCGTCTCCGCGATGACCACGCTCCCCAGCGAGTTGATCATCTGAAGGTTCTTGAAGATCTCGAAGAGCGGCACCAGCATCAGCGCGCCCGGGATGAACTGCGACGCCAGCAGCGCCAGCATGAAGCCCCTTTTGATCCGGAACTCGAAGCGGGCGAGGGCATAGCCCCCGGCCAGCGCGACCGCCGTCGTCATCACCAGCGAGGCGACGCCGACGATCATGCTGTTCTGGAAGAAGATCCCGAAGCTGCGCTCGTTCCACACCTTCTGGAAGTGCTCACCGGTGACCGGCCAGGGCACCAGCGCGTTCGAGCCCGCGGGGCGCAGCGCGAACAGCAGCATCCAGTAGAAGGGGAGGAGGGTGAACAGCAGATACAGGCCCAGCGGCAGATAGATCTGCCAGCGCGGTACGCCCTGGTCGGATCCGCGCCGGCGCCTTCCGCGGGCGGCGGGCGGCGGGGTGGCCGCGGCGGCGGGCAGGGTGTCCTGCTCGGCGAGTGCGGCGGTCACTTGGCCTCGCCTCCGAACGTGCTCAGGCGCAGATAGAGGATCGAGCAGAAGAGGAGGATCACGAAGGCGACGGTGGTCAGCGCGGAGGCGTAGCCGAAGTCGTGGCCGTTGATCCCGGTGTTGGCGACGTACAGCGGAAGGGTGGTGGTCTGCCCGGCCGGTCCGCCGCCGGTGAGGGTGTAGAGCAGATCGACGTTGTTGAACTCCCAGACGCCGCGCAGCAGCGTGGAGAGGATGATCGCGTCCTTCAGATGCGGCAGGGTGATGTGCAGGAACTGCCGCGCCCGGCCCGCGCCGTCGACCGAGGCCGCCTCGTAGAGGTCCCTGGGGATGGACTGGAGGTCGGCGAGGAGCAGGATCGCGAAGAACGGGACGCCGCGCCAGAGTTCGGCGACGACGGCGGCCCAGAAGACGGTCCCGGTGTCCGAGAGCACCGAGGTGCCGTAGGTGCCGATCCCCGCGTCCGCGAGATAGCGGCTGATGCCGGTCGACGGGTTGTAGAGCAGCATCCAGATGGTGGTGGTCAGCACCCCGGACACGGCCCAGGGCGAGAAGACCAGGGCGCGGGCGAGACCGCGGCCGAGGAAGGTCTGGTTCACCAGCAGGGCGAGGACGAGGCCGAGCAGGAGCTGCGACAGCACCTCGGTGACGACCCACTTGCCGCTGAAGACGAGCGTGTCCCAGAACTGCGGGTCGTCGGTGAGGATCCGGGTGAAGTTGTCCAGGCCCGCGTAGCCGTTCCGCCAGGGCTTGGTGACGTTGTAGTTCCGCAGGCTGTAGTAGAGGACGCTGAGCATCGGATAGGCGATGAAGCCCAGCATCAGCAGCCCGGCGGGGGCGATCAGCAGATACGGGAGGCGGCGGGCCGGTCCTCCCGTACGGCACCGGGTGACCCGGGGTGGTTTCGCCACGGCGTGGGCCATGACTGCTTCTCCGTTCTCAGGGGTGCGGGGTCTGGTCTCAGAGGTGCGGGGTCTGGTGAAGCGCTTCCGTGAAGCGCTTACCGAATGACGTTCGGTATCCCGTACAAAAAAATTCGCTCAGCCCGCGTACGGTTCGGGCACCGCCCCGGGGCGGGCCAGGAACCGGAAGTCGCAGCCGGTGTCGGCCTGGGTCATCTGCTCCTGGTAGAGCGCGCCGTAGCCGCGCTCATAGCGGGGCGGCGGGGCCGTCCACCGCGCCCGGCGCCGTTCCAGCTCGGTGTCGTCCACCTCCAGCCGCAGCACCCGCGCCGCGACGTCGAGGGTGATCGGATCGCCGTCGCGGACGAGCGCGAGCGGGCCGCCGACATACGACTCGGGTGCGATGTGCAGCACACAGGCCCCGTAACTGGTGCCGCTCATCCGGGCGTCGGAGATCCGCACCATGTCCCGCACCCCCTGCTTCAGCAGATGGTCGGGGATCGGCAGCATCCCGTACTCGGGCATTCCGGGGCCGCCGAGGGGTCCGGCGTTGCGCAGCACCAGCACACTGTCCTCGGTGATGCCGAGACCGGGGTCGTTGATCGTGGCCTGCATCGTCCGGTAGTCGTCGAAGACCACGGCCGGGCCGGTGTGCTTCAGCAGCCGGGGCTCGGCGGCGATGTGCTTGATGACGGCGCCGTCGGGGCACAGATTGCCGCGCAGCACCGCCACTCCGCCCTCCTCGGCCAGCGGGCGGTCGCGGTCCCGGATCACCTCGGGGTTGTGCACCAGGGCGCCGTCGAGCTGTTCGCGCAGGGTGGGATGGGCGACGGTGGGGCGGTCCAGGTGGAGGACGTCCGTCAGCCGGGAGAGGAAGCCCGGAAGCCCGCCCGCGAAGTGGAAGTCCTCCATCAAGTACTGGCCGCCGGGCCGCAGATCGGCCAGTACGGGGACGGTACGGGCGATCCGGTCGAAGTCGTCGAGGGTGAGCCGCACCCCGGACCGGCCCGCCATGGCGATCAGATGGATCACCGCGTTGGTGGAGCCGCCCAGGGCGAGCACGGTCGCGACCGCGTCCTCGTACGCCTCCCGGGTGAGCAGCTCGGAGAGCCTGAGGTCCTGCCAGACCAGCTCGACCACGCATAACCCGGAGGCCGCGGCCATCCGGTCGTGCCCGGAGTCCACGGCCGGGATGGACGAGGCGCCGGGCACGGTCACGCCCAGCGCCTCGGCGGCGGCCGTCAGCGTGGAGGCGGTGCCCATCGTCATGCAGTGGCCGGGTGAACGGGCCAGCCCCCGCTCCAGCTCGGAGATCTCGCAGTCGCCGATCAGCCCGGCCCGCTTGTCGTCCCAGTACTTCCACATGTCGGTGCCCGAGCCCAGCACCTCATTGCGCCAGTGGCCGGGCAGCATCGGCCCGGCCGGGACGAAGACCGCCGGGAGGTCGGCGCTGGCCGCGCCCATCAGCAACGCCGGGGTGGACTTGTCGCAGCCGCCCAGCAGCACGGCGCCGTCGACCGGGTACGAGCGGAGCACCTCCTCGGTCTCCATGGCGAGGAGGTTGCGGTAGAGCATGGGGGTGGGCTTCTGGAAGGTCTCGGAGAGCGTGGAGACCGGGAACTCCAGCGGGAAGCCGCCCGCCTGCCAGACCCCGCGCTTGACCGCCTGGGCGCGGTCGCGCAGATGCGCATGGCAGGGGTTGATGTCGCTCCAGGTGTTGAGGATCGCGATGACCGGCTTGCCCAGGTGCTCCTCGGGGAGATAGCCGAGCTGCCGGGTGCGGGCCCGGTGACTGAAGGAGCGCAGGCCGTCGGTGCCGTACCACTGGTGGCTGCGCAGCTCGTCGGGGCGCTTGCGCGCGCTCCGCCGCGTACTCATACCGACCACCCCTCGACGATCGCGGCGACCTCCGCGCGCCTCGGCTCGGGCAGCGGCTTGCTCGGGGCGCGGACGTCGCGCCGGCACAGGCCCATCGCGGCAAGCGCTTCCTTGACCACCGTGACGTTGTTGGCGGACTGGCGCTCGGCCCTGAGGTCCTCGAACCGCCGGATCTGCTCCCACACCTTCATCGCGCCCGGGTAGTCCCCCGCGCGCAGCGCGCCCAGCATGTTGAGCGAGACGTTGGGGGCCACGTTGGCCAGGCCCGAGGTGAAGCCGGTGGCGCCGACCGCCCAGTACGAGGGCGCGTACAGCTCGGCGAGCCCGGCCACCCAGACGAACCGGTCCAGCCCCGCGTCGCGCGCCACGGCCGCGAAGCGGGTGGCGTCGTGGACCGCGTACTTGACCCCGATGACATTGGGGCACGCCTCACCCAGCCGGGCGATCGCCGCGCCCTCGATGAGCGGATTGCGCAGATACGGCACCACGCCCAGTTCGGGGACGGCCTCGGCGATGGTGCGGTGGTAGTCGATCCAGCCGTCCTGGGCGACGTACGGATGCACCGGCTGATGGACCATCACCATGTCGGCTCCGGCGGCGCGGGCGTGGCGGGCGGCCTCGACCGCGGTGGCCGCGTCATGGCCGACCCCGACGAGCACGGTGGCCCGCCCGGCGGCCTCCTCGACGGTCAGCTCGGTGACCAGCCGCCGCTCTGCGAGAGTGAGGGCGTAGAACTCCCCGGTGTTGCCGTTCGGGGTGACGGCCTTGACCCCGCCGTCGAGGAGCCGGCGGAGCAGGGCCCGGTAGGCGGCGCGGTCCACGGCGCCCTCGGCGTCGTACGGGGTCACCGGGATCGCCACGACGTCCGCGAGCGCCGTCCTCAGCGGTGAGTAGTCCATACGAACCCTTTCTCTCGATGTTGGGCATCGGGACGAGCTGTTCGGATGGTGCTGAGTGCTGTGCGCTGGGTGCTGGGTGCTGGGGTCGGCGGCCGGGGCCGCCGGGTGCTACTCCCCGTCCGGGAAGGCGCGCCGGACGAAGGAGGCGATGTGCTCGTGCAGTGCGCGGGCCGCGCCGTCGGCGTCGCCGTCGAGCGCGCGGGCGAGGATCTCCCGGTGCTCACGGGCCTCCTGTTCCCAGGAGGGCACCGCCTGCCAGGCGATGGCGGACACCAGCGCGGCCTGGTCGCGCAGTTCGTCGAGCATCCGGGTCAGCAGGGGGTTCCCGCAGGGCAGATAGAGCGCCCGGTGGAAGTCGCGGTTGGCGAGCGACCGCCCGGCCGGATCGGCGGCCGCGTCCGACCGCTCCAGCGCGGCCCCGGCGTCCTCCAGCCCGGCCCGCGCCGCCACGGTCCGGCGCAGCGCCTCGGGCTCCAGGAGCAGCCGCACGTCGTAGACGGCGTGCGCCATCGCGGTGTCCACGGTCCTGACCGTGGCCCCCTTGTACTCGCTCATCACCACGAGCCCCCGCCCCGCGAGCGTCTTGAGCGCCTCCCGCACGGGCGTCTTGGACACCCCGAACTGCGCGGCCAGTTCGGCCTCCACCAACGCCTGCCCGGGCCGCAGCCCGCCGGTGAGAATCGCGTGCTTGACCGCCTCCAGCACGTATTGGGTACGGGAGGGGATCGGGCTCGGGGCGATGTCCATGGATGCTCTCAGATCTCACATATCGCGTCTCATATATGACATACGAAGTACGACGCGATGAAATTAGGGCGGCCCCTGGGGTTCGTCAACGGTTCTGACAAAACTGGCCGAGAGCGCCGAGCCGGGCGCGTCCCGCCCTTACGCCCGTTCAGGAGCCTCGGCCGGGTGGGGGCGTTGGGTGATGGCTCCGGGGAGGGCGGGTTCCCGCAGGGGGCGGAGGAGGAGGCAGCCGAGGGCGGGGAGGGCCATCAGGGGGGACAGGGCAGTCTGGAGGGTGGTGGCGTCGGCCAGGGCGCCGATGAGGGGGCTGGCCAGGCCGCCGACGCTGACGGTCAGGCCCAGGGTGACCCCGCTGGCGGTGCCCACGCGGCGGGGCAGATAGTCCTGGCCGAGGGTGACGTGCAGGGAGAACGGCACGTAGAGCCCGGCCGAGGCGAGGGCCACGCAGAGGTAGAGCGCCGGGCCGGGGACGAGGACGACGCCCGCGACGGCGAGGACGGTCAGGGCGTACGACCACCGGACGACCGGGACGCGGCCGTGGCGGGCGGCGAGCCCGCCGCCCACCACCGTGCCCACCGCACCGCCGGCGTACAGCACGAACAGGGCGGCTGTACCGGCCAGTTCGCCGCCGCCCGCGCGCTCGCGCACATACAGCGAGATGAACGCGCTCAGCCCGACGAAGACGATCGAGCGGCACATGATGGCGCCGGACAGCCGGAGGAAGGAGGGCCAGTCGTCCCGCCCCTCTCCCCCGCGGCTCGCCCGCGCGGGCCCGGCCGCCGCGCCCGGGGCCCTGAGCGCCCGTAGCGCGGCCGCGCACAGGGCGGCTCCGGCGACGGCGGGGAGGACCAGCAGCGGGGAGGCGCGCAGACCGCCGGTGGCGATGACGGCGGCGACCGCGAGCGGCGCGGCGGCGAAGCCGATGTTGCCGCCGAGGGAGAACCAGCTCATCGCGGTGTGGCTGCCCCGGCTGGCGAGCCGGGCCACCCGGGCGGACTCGGGGTGGTACGCGGCGACGCCGATCCCGGAGACGGCGACCACCGCCAGGGTCGCCGCGTAGGAGCCGGTGACCCCGCTCAGCGCCACCCCCGCGCCGCCCACCAGCGTGCTCACCGGCAGCAGCCACGGCATGGCCCACCGGTCGGTGAGCGCGCCGAACAGCGGCTGTACGACGGACGACAGCAGCGAGGCCGCCAGTACGACGCCGGAGGCGGCGGCGTAGCCGTAGGCCCGTTCCGAGACGAGGAACGGCACCAGCGCGGCCACCGCTCCCTGGTAGATGTCCACGCAGGCATGTCCCAGGGACATCAGCGCGATGGGCCTGCGGTGTGAGGTGGTGGTGGTCCGTTTCGTCGACACCCCTCGATCGTGGCGATGCCACCGGGTGTCGCGCTTCCGATAATCCGCCGGGCCGTCCCGGAAACCCGCCAGGCGCTCCGCTGGAAGTGCCTTGACCTGCCGTCGATTGTCCGCGGCGCCGTCGTGGCCGGTCGCCCATGCGGCGAAGCCGCACGGGCGACACAGCCGCATGGGCGACACGGCCGCGGCGGAGCCGTACATTGCCACGGACCCGCGCCCATCCCGGGCCGGATCTGCGCGTCTCCGAGCTCGTCTCAGCTCAGCTCGGCCAGGGCCGTGCGGACGGCCGCCAGGTCCTGGTCCGAGGCCAGACCGGCGTGGTACAGCCGGAGCTCGTCCGCGCCCAGCTCCACCGCGTGAGCCGCGTCCCGGGCCAGCGTCGCCGGGCTGCCACCCATCCCCGCCACCACCGTGAAGTTGGCGGCGAGCACGGTCCGTTCGGTCCGGTACGGGACGAACGGCGGCAGGACCCCGGAGCGCACTGCCTCGCCCCCCGTGCACGGCAGTACGACCCCGTCGGCCTGAGCCAGCACATCGGCCGGGTCCACGCCCACGTTGGCCCCGAGCCGGTGCGGGGCCGGGTCGGCGTGCAGCAGGACCTGGAAGTCCTCGTCCGCCGCGGCCCTTACGGCGGCCACGGCCTCGGCCCGCAGACCGCTCGCGATCCGGTTGCGCCAGGCCGCGAAGAGCGCGGCGTGGTCGGCGCCGAGCAGCTTCTCGACCTCGGCCCACTCCCCCGCGCGGTCACCGCCGTCCGCGGTCGCCTCGCCCGTCCACACCGGCCGCAGGGCGCGCACGACGAGCTCGCGCAGCTCCTCGGGGTCGGCGCCCAGCTCGGCGTAGCCCGCCTCGCAGCTCTCGCAGAAGCACAGCGACATCAAGTACTGGCCGGCGCCGCCCAGCGGCACCCCGCCGATCTTGTCGTGGGCGTGCAGATGGGCCAGCCCGTACCAGCCGCAGGACTCCAGCTCGATGCCGCGGGCGCCGGGCCGTACGGCGGCCTCGGCGGCCAGGCCCACCAGATAGGCGCGCACCTCGGGGCGGGCGATACAGGGCGCCCACGGGTAGCGGTCGCCATAGGCGTTGCGCACCGTGATGCGCGGATGCTCCTCGCCCAGCCGGGTGTTGTGCGCGAGCACCACCCAGGCGTGGACCTCGAGACCGGCGTCGGCCAGCGCGGCGGCCGCCTCCCCGTACGGATCGTCGCCGGGCACCCATGACTGCTCGTACGGCCGCAGCTCGCGCCCCTGCCAGCGCTCCGCGCTCGGCGGGTAGAGCACGGCCGCGTGGCGGGCGGTGACGATCCGGTGGCCGGGGTGGCGCGGGGTCAGGGCCCGGGTGGAGTGGTAGGCGGAGGCCAGCGTCACCTGCTGGACGCCGAGGTCGGCGATGCGGCGCGCGGCGTCCGGGTCCCCGACGACGTCCCAGGGGTAGACGAAGGCGGAAGCCTTCACCGCGCCTCCCCGTCCGCGCCCTCGTTCCCGCCCTTGTCCGCGTCCCCGTCGCCGTCCCCGACCAGCGCCATGCCGCGCTCGATCAGCTCGGCCAGCTCCTTGACGTGGGCGGGGCTGGGCTCGCTCAGCGGCGGCCGCACCTCGCCGACGTCCAGCCCGCGCAGCCGGACCCCCGCCTTGACCAGCGACACCGCATAGCCGCGGCCCTGGTTGCGGAGCTCGACCAGCGGCCGGTAGAAGCCGTCCAGCAGCTTGTTGGCGGTCTCGTCGTCGCCCGTCGTCAGCGCCTTGTGGAAGGCGAGGGCGACCTCGGGGACGAAGCAGAAGACGGCGGAGGAGTAGAGCGTCACGCCGATGCCGCGGTAGGCGAGGCCGGTCAGCTCGGCGGTCGGCAGCCCGTTGAAGTACCGGAAGCCCTCGTCGGGGGCGTCGGCCCGCACCGCGCTCACGACGCGCTGCATCAGGTCGAGGTCGCCGATGCCGTCCTTGAGGCCGATGATGCCGGGCACCTTGGCGAGCCGGGCCACGGAGTCCGGGGCCAGGACCGCGTTGTCCCGCTGGTAGACGATGATATCGAGGTCGGTCGCGCCCGCGAGGGCGCTGTAGTGGCGGATCAGCCCCTCCTGATCGGCCACGACCAGATACGGCGGCATGGCGAGCAGCCCGTCCGCACCGGCCCGCTCGGCCAGCTTGGCGTACTGGATCGCCAGCGCGGTCCCGTACCCGGCGCCCGCGACCACCGGCACCCGCCCGGCGGCCTCCTCCACGGCGACCACGACGCAGTCGTGGAACTCCTCGGGCGTCAGGGCGTGGAACTCGCCCGTGCCGCAGCACGCGAAGACGGCGCCAGCCCCCGCCTCGATCCCGGCGCGGACGTGCGCGCGGTAGATCTCCAGGTCCAGGGCGCCATCGGGACCGTAGGCGGTCACGGGGAAGAACAGCAGTCCGTCAAGGCGCTCGGCGAGTGAAGCTGAGGTCACGGGCTTCTCCCTGTCGTGTACACCGACCCGTCGTCACCCACCGACGCCGCGTGCACGTTTCTGATCGTCATCTACATTCGTGAACGAGTTCACCGTAAGGCAGCCATCGGCCGCCGGTCAAGGGCGCCGACCGGGTGACGCCACTCACCCGACACTCACCCGACGCTGAATTCGTCGGCATCGCGCCACCCTTGACGGCCCACGCGTCGATCCCTACGGTGTCCATGAATCTGAACCACATACATGAATAAAAACCGCCTACGCAAGAGCGCCCTGCGCGACAACCCCATAACGCGACACCCCTTACGGAGGCTCCGCCCATGCCCGCTCCCCGCACCGTCCTTCTCACCGGCGCCGCCGGCGGCATGGGCACCTTGATGCGCGAGCTGCTGCCGCCGTACGGATACCAGCTGCGGCTGCTCGACCAGCTCCCCATCGAGGGCGAGCCGGACGCGATCACCGCGGATCTGTCCGACCGGGACGCCCTGCGCGAGGCCGTGCGGGGCGTTGACGCGATCATCCATCTCGCGGGTATCTCCCTGGAAGCCCCGTTCGAGAAGATCCTTCGGGCCAATATCGAGGGCACGTACAACGTGTACGAGGCGGCGCGCGAGGCCGGGGTCCGCCGGATCGTCTTCGCCTCCAGCAACCACGCCGTGGGCTTCACCCCGCGCCCGGTGGGGGACGACCCGCTCATCCCGCTCGACACCCCGCGCCGCCCCGACACCTACTACGGGCTGTCCAAAGCGTTCGGCGAGGACCTGGCCTCGTTCTACTGGGACAAGCACGGCATCGAGACGGTCGCCATCCGCATCGGCTCCTGCTTCCCCGAGCCGACGACGGTCCGCATGCTGTCCATCTGGATGAGCCCGGCGGACGGCGCCCGGCTGCTCCACGCCGCCCTCACGGCGGAGAACGTGGGCTGCACGACGGTCTACGGCAGCTCGGCCAACACCCGCCTGTGGTGGGACCTCTCCTCGGCCCGCGCCCTGGGGTACGAGCCGCGGGACGACTCCGAGCCGTACGCCGCGAAGCTGATCGCCGAACAGGGCGAGCTGGAGCCGGGCAACCCCGACCACGAGTACCTCGGTGGCGCGTTCTGCACCAACCCGCCGATCTGGCCGCGTTGAGGTTTTCGGGCGGGCTCGTGTGCGTAGGGGCGCCGCTTACCGAGGCGGGGTGGCTTTTGAGCATGGGGCCGGAGGTGGGGGGCGGGGCACCGCCGCCGGCCGCCGGGCCGGTGGGGTGTCGGGGTCGTGGCGGCTCGGCGATGCGGGACGAGCGGTTCGATCCGGAGTGCGGACCGGCGGGACCCGGGGCGGTCCCTCCGGGTACCCCTTCAAAAAACGCTTGATCTGAAGCAACTAATTTGTCAAGCAATTCCGGAAGGGGTACCCCACCCCCGGCCCATCCGGAGGGCGGTCCGGCCCCGACGCCCATCGACCCGCCAGTCCGGCAACGACCCCGGCCACCGGACACCGGAGCCGCCGCCGGGCCCCGCCCCCACCGGCCCGGTGCCCGGCGACGAGCGCCGGGCACCCACCCGCCGACCCATGCTCAAATGCGCCGAAGGCGCGAAACGGCGCCGCACCCGACCGAGCCGCTCAGCCCCAACGCCCACGCCCATCCCGAGCCGCTCAGCCCGCCGTGTTGGCCCACTCCTCCACCGTCGTGACCTCGGCCTGCGACGGAAACACCTTCTCGATGAGCAGCCGGTGCACCTCCGGGTCCGGGTCGTAGCAGGCGTCGGACAGCACCGTGAGCCGGAAGTCCAGGTCGGCGGCCTGGCGCAGGGTGGACAGGACGACGCCACCGGTCGCGACACCGGTCAGGACGAGATGGGTGATGTCGCCGGACCGCAGCACCACATCCAGGTCGCTGCCGGCGAACGCGCTGACCCGCCGCTTGGTGACCACGACCTCGTCCGGCCGGGGCGCCACACCGGTGTGGATGGCGATCTTGGGGTCGTCCTCGGTGTAGAGACCCGGCGGCAGGGAGCCGACGACCTTGTTGCGGGCCGAGGCCTCGGGACGGCCGGAGCGGAAACCGATGGCGACGTACACGACGGGGATTCCGGCGTTACGGGCCGCGTCGACCGCACGGCTCACGCGCTCCACATAGTCGGGGTCCTGGACGTGGGCCACGATGCCCTCCTGGACGTCCATCACGAGCAGAGCCGTCTTGTTCGCGTTCGCGTTCACGTTCGCGTTCACGTTCATGAAGCCTTTCGCTGCGTCGGTTGTTGCGCGGAAGAGGGATCGTCGGAACCGATGCGGCCCAGCGAGCGGTCCACGAGCGTCAGCGCCAGACACAGACCGGTGATGGCGAGCATGAACCAGGCCAGGCCGTGCAGCCCGCCGGTGTCGGCGCGGTCGCCGAAGAAGGCGCCGTTGGCGCTGGAGGCGACGATCGCGCCGAGGTAGAAGAAGGTGCGGAGCAGCCCCGCCGAGGAGCCCATCCGCTCCGGATCGGCCTGGTGGTACACCGCGTTCTGGAGGGCGAGGTTCATCAGCCCCTGCGGTACGCCGAAGACGAGCCCGACGACGATCAGCAGCCATATCGCGCTGTGCGGCTGGAGCGGGAGCAGCAGGACGCAGCCGACGATCTGCGCCACGGCCCCCACCAGCAGCTTGCCGCGCACGGCGGCGCGGCGGCCGGTGGCGGTGGACACCGCGATCCCGGTCAGGAACAGGGGCAGTTGGGCGAGCCCCGCCTGGGAGGCCGTCAGCCCCCGGCCGTCCTGGAGCCACTGCGTGTAGCCGTAGAGAAAGACGTACGAGACGACGGAGACGAGGAGCGCGCGGGCGTAGGTGAGCAGCAGGGGCGGATTGCCGCCGAACACCCGCAGATCGATGAAGGGCTCCGCCGCCCGCAGCTCCCGCACCGCGAACCCGGCCGCCGCCACCGCCATCAGCACCGGCAGATACCACCGGTCGGCCCGCGGCTCCATCAGGAACAGCAGCAACGAGACGAGCATCGCGGCGAACAGCCCCATGCCGATCAGGTCCAGCCGGACGCGCTCATCGGTGCGTTCCGCCGGGGGCCGCTCCTTCGGCAGACGCCGTACGCCGAGGATCAGACCCGCCACCGCCAGTGGGATGTTGACGGCGAACGTGGAGCGCCAGCCGCCCAGCCCGATCAGCAGTCCGCCCAGGGGCGGTCCGATGACCGCGATGGTCTGACTGGCGACCGCGAGGATGGCGAGGATCCCGGCGGGGCTCTCCTGGCCGGTCCGCCGGGCCTCCCCGCGGATGAGGTACATCGCGGCCGGATAGCCCGCGCAGGTGCCGAACCCGAGCACCACCCGCGCGACGATCAGTGTCCCCAGGTTCGTGGCGAGCAGACCGATCAGGCCCGCGATCCCGGTCAGGGCCGCCCCGGCGAGGAAGAGGCGGCGCGGCCCGTAGAGGTCGATCAGCCGGCCCATGACCGGCTGGCCTATCGAGGTGGCCAGATAGAGCGCCGAGACCAGCCAGGCCGTCTGCGCCGGCGGCGCCCCGAACGCGGCGCCGATCGGCACCAGCGACACGGAGATGATCGAGGAGTTGACCGGGTTCAGTACCGAACCCAGGATCATCGGCGCGAGGAGCCTACGGTCGAAGGCGCTCCCCGCGTCCGCCCTGCCCTTTCGTCGTGTGAGCCGCGTCAACCGCTGGATCATGCGCGGCTGAGCCGGTCCAGCAGGGCCAGCGCCTCGAGGATGGTCTGCCGTTCCGCTTCCGTGTAGCCGCTCTCCAGGGCCTGGGCGAGCCATTCCTCGCCCGCCCGCCGCTTGTCGTCCAGGAACGCGCTGCCCATGTCGCTCGTCGAGACCAGCTGCCGCCGCCCGTCATGGGGATCGGGGCGCCGCTGGATCAGTCCGCGCTCCTCCAGCACGGCGAGCGTGGCCGCCATCGACTGCGGCCGTACGCGCTCGGCCGCCGCCAGCGCGCTGGCCGAGGCGGGGCCCTCCTTGCTGAGCCTGCTGAGCACGGACGTCTGCGAGGGGGTGAGCTCCTCGTTGTCGTACGTCTCCCTGAACCGCCGCCGCAGCCGGCCGATCACTACACGGATCTCATACGCGGCGCGCACGGCGGACGCGGACATGCCGTCAAGAGTCTCTGCCATGCCCCTCACGGTAATTTCTTCAGCCCAAGCTGTCCAGTTCAAACTGCACAGTTTGGGCTGTCTGCCTACTCGGCGAAGGCATCGACCCCGGTGAGCTCCGCCGACAGCGCCCACAGCCGCGCCGCCCGCTCCGGATCGGTGACCCAGGCGCTCACTCCGCTGCCCAGTTCGGTGCCCTCCGGCGCGGGCCCGGCGATGTCGCAGTCCTCGCAGTACACGCCGCCCATGCCCGCGAGCTGTGGCGAGGTCGCCGCCCAGACCTGGGTGGCCGCGCCCTCCTCGGGCGTCTTCCAGCCGACGTTGGTGGAGCTGGCGTCGATCGTTTCACTCAGCTCCGCCAGTTCTTCCGGGGACATGTGGCGCCCCAGCTGGGTGGCGATCGTGCCGGGGTGCACGGAGAACGCCCGCACACCGGTGTTCCGCCCCAGCGCGTCGAGGTGCAGCGCGAACAGGGCATTGGCCGTCTTCGCCTGCCCATACGCCTGCCACTTGTCGTAGGCGTGCCGCTCGAAGTGGGGGTCGTCCCAGTGGATGTCCGAGAGCTGATGCCCATTGGAGGAGAGCGACACCACGCGTGCGCCACCGCCACGGGCGATCGCGGGCCACAGCCGGTTGACCAGGGCGTAGTGCCCCAGGTGGTTGATGGCGAACTGGGCTTCCCAGCCGGGGCCCACCCGGGTTTCGGGCGCGGCCATGATCCCGGCATTGTTGATCAGAATGTCGATATCGCGACCGGACGCGAGGAATTCCTCCGCGAAGGCCCGAACGCTGTCCAGGTCCGCGAGGTCCATCTCGGCGACCTCCACGCTCTCGATCCCGCCGAGCGCTTCGACGGCGGCCGAGGGCCGCCGCGCGGGCACGACGACGTGGGCCCCCGCACCGGCGAGAGCCCGCGTCGTCTCCAGCCCGAGCCCCGAATAACCGCCGGTCACGAGCGCGAGCTCCCCGGACAGGTCAATGCCCGCGAGAACGTCGCTCGTCGTACTGCGCACCCCGAAACCGGAGCCGATCGCATGCTGTTTGGTCGTCATGCGAGGAACGTACGGTTTCGAGTGCGCTCAAGGTCAAGCAACGCGCTCGGGCAGCGCACTCGGGTCAGGCCGCCCGGGCCCGCTCCAGCGCTCGTTCGGCCAGCTCACGCGCGGTGCCGACCGGATCGGCGGCCACCGAGAGACCGTTCAGCACCGTGGCCCCCTCGTGGAGCAGCAGCAGCTCGTCCGCCAGACCGTCGGGAGCCGTCACGCCCGCCTCCTCGCACAGCTGCCGCAGATAGCCCCGCAGCCAGTGCTTCTGGTCGGCGATCACCTGCCGGGCCGGATGGCCGGGGTCCGGCAGTTCGGCCGCCGCGTTGACGAAGCCGCAGCCGCGCGGGTTCTCACGGCGCACCCACTCCGCGAGCGCGTCGAACGTGGCCAGGGCGCGATCCGCCGGGGGCGACTTCTCGACCTCGGCGGTGAGCCACGCCCGCCACCGCTCATCGCGCTCCCGCAGATACGCGGCGACCAGCGTTTCCTTCGAGCCGAAGCGGTCGTACAGCGTCTTCTTGGTGACTCCGGCGCGCTTGGCGATCAGATCCACGCCGACCGCGTGGATCCCCTGCCCGTAGAACAGCTCGGCGGCGGTGTCGAGAATGCGGCGCCCGGCGGGGGTGAGCACATCTCCGCGCGCTTCCATGCCGTGATCACCTCCGGTGGAGGGTTGACGTGTATACCGATCTGTTTAGTCTAGTGGGTGAGGGAGTAAACAGACCGGTATACCCGGAGTCTGAACCGACCCGGAACCCCAACCCAGAACGAGGACGCCCCATGCCCGTCAGCGCCGCCGTCACCGCCATCGGCCTCGTCGTGATGTGGAGCTCCGGCTTCATCGGAGCCGAGCTCGGCACGCGGGAGGCCGCCGCCGACACCCTGCTGATGTGGCGCTTCCTCGCGGCGGCGGCGGTCCTGAGCGGCGCCTGGGCGCTGCTGAGGCGGCGCAGACTGCGCCCGCGTGCGATCGCCGAGCAGGCGGTGATCGGAGCGCTTTCGCAGGGCGGCTATCTCGGCGGGATCGTCTGGTCGGTCGGGCTCGGCGTGCCGTCCGGCACCGCCGCGCTGATCGCCGCGTTGCAGCCGCTCGCGGCGGGCGCGCTGGCCGGGCGGCTGCTCGGGGAGACGGTCAGCCCGCGCCAGTGGGCGGGGCTGGCCATCGGCCTGGGCGGGGTCGCGCTCGTCGTCCAGGGCGATCTGTCGGCGGGCCCGACCGCCCCGGCCTGGGCGTACGGGCTGCCCTTCGCCGCCATGGCGGCGCTGCTGGCCGCGAGCTTCCTGGAACGTAAGGTGCGGGCGCCGCTCGACCCCGTGGACGCCATACCGCTGCACTGCCTGGTCAGCGCCGTCCTGTTCACCGGGGTCGCCGTGGCCGGGGGCCATGCCGCGCCCCCGGCGGGCGGGGGCTTCTGGGTCGCCGTGGTCTGGACGGTGCTGCTTTCCACGGTCGGCGGCTACGGCTTCTACTGGCTGAGCCTGCGCCGCAACGGCGTCACCCGCACCAGCGCGCTGATCTACCTCACGCCCCCGACCACGCTGGTGTGGGCCTACGCGATGTTCGGGGACGCGCCCGGGTGGACGGCCCTCGCGGGCATGGCGGTGTGCGTGATCGGGGTAACGGCGGCCACCGCGCGCCGCCGCCCCGACCGGTCAGCGCAGCTCGCGAAGGATCCAGTCCGTGATCGAGCGGTGCCGCGGGTGCCAGCCGAGTAGCTCGCGGGCGCGGCCCGCCCGTACACGGCTGTTGGAGCCCAGGGCGTGCCGGGCGAACTGGGGGTCCCAGACGTTGTCCGGCGCGTCGGGGTCCCAGGGGCGGGGGCCGGGCAGGCCGAGGGAGCGGGCGATGGCCTCGGCGATCGCACCGAACGACTCCTCCCCGTTCTCCACGAAGCAGAAGGTGCCCGGAGGCGCCTTCTCCAGCGCGAGGAGGTACAGGTCGGCGACGTCGTCGACATGGACGGTGGACCAGATGTTGCGGCCGGGGCCGACCTGGCGGACCACTCCCCCGGCGCGGGCCTGCCGGACCAGTGCGGCGATCAGGACGCTGTCCCGGCCGAGGCCCCGCCCGTACCCGTAGATCAGGCTGTCGCAGAGCACCGCCGACCGCACGCCCCGCTCGGCCGCGCTCAGGACCAGGCGGTCGATGGCGACCCGGGCCGCGCGGATGGGGTGGCCGGGCTCCCAGGCCGAATCCGGGGCGAGGAGGTCCTCGCCGTGGACCGCCTCCGACACCTCGCCCTCCGTGCCGGTGCCGACCGTGCTGGAGCCGCTGGTGTGGATCAGCGGCTTGCCCGATCCGGCCAGCGCGGCGATGAGCGTCTCCACGGCCGCGCGATGGTCGCTGTCGGCCGCGTTGACCACGGCGTCGGCGCCGCGGGCGTGCGCGGCGAGGAGGTCCGCGTCGTCGAGCGAACCCACCACGGGCTCGATGCCCAGCCGGGCGAGTTGTTCGGCCTTGGCCGGATCGCGGGTCAGACCGCTGATGTGATGGCCTGCCTGGCGGAGGCGGACGGCGACGGTGCCGCCGATGTAGCCGCTCGCGCCGGTGAGGAAGACATGCATGGGAGAGGCGCCTCTCTGACGGGGTCAGAGCGCAGAATCGACCTGTGCGCGAGGAACCCCCAACGGGGTTTGCCGCGACGGCAAATGCCGTCAGCAGCACTGCCAGGTGAACAGGGCTTTCTCGAACCGGCCAGTCCGTGCCCTCGGGCAGCCGGGGCAGTCCGCCGAGCCGGCCGACGACCGGATCGGCCGCCCCGGCCCGGCGGAGGTGGGCGGCCGGGCGCAGCAGCCCGGTCCAGCGGTCGGCGAGGCGGAAGCGGGCCGTCCGCGGCGGGGCAGGTCATGGGAGAAGCCACTCCTCAGGTCAAGGAACCGTAAAGCGGGGACGTTCGTTACCCCGGGCATGACCGCTATGACACCCGGCTCGAACCTCCCCCTCTCCGTCGCGCGCGTGGCGGTTGACGTCACCGCCCCGGTGCGGCTCGACGTATCGGGCCTGCTGCTCACCGCCAACGGCAAAGTGCGTTCCGACGACGACTTCGTCTTCTACAACCAGCCCACCGGACCGGGTGTGACCCACCGCGCCGGGACGGCGGGCGCGGGCGACGCCATCACGGTGGACACCGCCGCCGTCCCCGCCGACATCGAGAAGATCGTGGTGACCGCGAGCCTGGACGCGCCCGGGGCGACGTTCGCGGGCACCGAGCCGACCGCCACCGTGCGCGGCGCCGACGACGGCGCGGTGATCGCCACGTTCACCCCGCCGCGGCTGGGCAACGAGACCGCGCTGGTGGTCGTGGAGGTGTACCGGCGCAACGGGGCGTGGAAGGTGCGCGCGGTCGGGCAGGGGTACGCCAACGGTCTGGCGGGCATCGCCACCGACTTCGGCGTGACGGTCGAGGAGCCCGCCGCCCCGGCCGCCCCCACCACCCCCACCGCTCAGACGCCGCCCCCGCCGAGCGGCCCGCCCGCCGGTTTCCAGCCCCCGCCGCCCATGCCGACCGCCGCGCCGTCCGCTCCCCCGGCCGCCCCGCCCGCCGCGGCGGCCCCGGCCACCGGGAAGATCAACCTGGACAAGGGCCGGGTCAGCCTCCAGAAGAACCAGACGGTGTCCCTGGTCAAGGGCGGCCGTCCGCTGCTCAGCTCGGTGAAGATGGGCCTGGGCTGGGAGCCCGCCTTCCGCGGCAAGGACATCGACCTGGACGCGTCCGTGATCGCCTTCGGTGTCGACCGTAAGAAGATCGACGCCTGCTTCTTCGGCAAGCTGGCCATCCTCAACGGCGCCATCCAGCACTCCGGCGACAACCTCACCGGAGAGGGCGGAGGCGACGACGAGTCCATCACCGTCCACCTCGGCGGCCTCCCGCCCGAGGTCACCGGCCTGGTCTTCACGGTCAACTCCTTCTCCGGCCAGAAGTTCACCGATGTGGCCAAGGCGTACTGCCGCCTCCTCGACGCCCAGTCCGGCGAGGAGCTGGTCCGCTTCGACCTCACCCACGCCGAGCCGCGCACGGGCGTGATGATGGCCAAGCTGATCAAGCAGTTCTCGGGTGAGTGGGAGATGACCGCGATGGGCGAGTACGTGGACTCGCGCACCGTCCGAGGCATGGCCAAGCCCGCCGGCAAGGCCCTGTGAGCCAACCCGCCGCCATATGTCAGGGCTCACCTGTCAGGGCTGTCAGCGCGGCGCGGACGCTCCCGCGGCACCGCGGATGACCGGGCCGGAGTCGCCCGACAGTCCCGCCACGCGCGACAGGCGGCGGTAGGAGTCCAGGAGGGCCTCGCGGTCGTAGGTGCTCGTCGTGACCAGCACCTCGTCGGCGTCGCTGCGCTCGATCAGCTCCTCGAGCGCGGCGGCGACCTCGTCCTCCGTGCCGTACAGCTGGCCGCGCAGGCCGCGCTCGTAGAAGCCGCGCTCCCTCTCGGTCATCTCCCGGGTCTCGATCTCCGAGGCGGGGACCAGGGGCGGGAAGACGCCATGGGTGCGGGAGTGGGCCATCGACCACGCCTCGGGGAGCAGCAGTCGGCGGGCCTCCTCGGTGGTGTCGGCGACCGCGACATTGCCCGAGACGACGACGTACGGGGCGGAGGACCACGCCGAGGGGCGGAAGCCCGCGCGGTAGCGGTCGATCGCGCGCAGCATCTCGTCCCGGCCCCGCAGATCGCCGATCACCAGGGACAGTCCGGCCCGCGCCGCCAGGTCCGCACCGGCGCCGGTGGCCAGGACGAAGACGGGCAGCCGCAGCCCCTCCGCCGGGTGGGCGTGGACCTGGGGGTGGGCGTTCTGCTCACCGGTGAACCAGCCGAGCAGCTCGTCCAGTTGATCGCCGAAGTCCCGCGCGGCGTCCTTCTCGGCGCCCAGGGCGCGGCGGATGCCGTCGGTGAAGCCGACGGAGCGGCCCAGGCCCATGTCGATCCGGCCCGGGAAGAGGGATTCGAGCACCCCGAACTGCTCCGCCACGACCAGCGGGCGGTGGTTCGGCAGCATCACGCCGCCCGTGCCCACACGGATGCGGACCGTCGCCGCCGCGACGGCGGACGCCAGCACCGTGGGCGCCGAACCGGCCACGCCGGGCACGCTGTGGTGCTCGGAGACCCAGAAGCGGTGGTAGCCGAGCGCCTCGGCCTGCTGCGCGAACCGTACGGTGTCGCGCAGCGCCTGCGACCGCTCCCGCCCCTGGCGGGTGCGGGAGCGGTCCAGGATGGAGAAGGGGGTGGTGCGCAGGCGTGAGGTCACGCTCACGTCAACGCATGCCCCGGCCGGGAGGATTCCCCCGGGCCATGGGCCTCAGCGCTGGCGGCGCCAGGGGCCGGTGATCGCGAGCATGATGCCCGGCACCTGGATGTTGGCGTACAGCGTCGAGCCGTCGGGCGAGAAGACCACACCGGTGAACTCGCTGAACTCCGGCTCCTCCGCACTGCCGATGTTCAGGTCGTTGCGCGCGATCGGGTACGTCCGGCCGTCCTCGGTGGCGCCGAAGAGGTGCTGGATGCCCTCGCCGTCCTCGGCGATCACCAGACCGCCGTACGGCGACACCGTGATGTTGTCCGGGCCGTCGAAGGCGCCGTCCTTCGCCGGGTCGGGGTTGACGCCCAGCAACACCTTGAGGGTGAGGGTGCGGCGCTTGGGATCGTAGAACCAGACCTGGCCGTCGTGCTGGACCGGGCTCTCCGCACGGGCGAACGAGGAGACGATGTACGCGCCGCCGTCCGCCCACCACATGCCCTCCAGCTTGCGGGCCCGGGTGATCTCGCCGTCCTTGAACTGCTTGCGCACCGACACGGACTTCGCGTCGCGGTCCGGCACCGCAACCCAGTCCACGCCGTAGACCGTGCCGGTCTTGGTGGCGCGGGACAGGTCGTCCACGAAGTTGCCGCCCGAGTCGTAGCACTTGGGCGCCTGGAGCACGCCCGCGTCGTCCTTGAGCGTGCCGAGCTTGCCGCGGCCGTGCTCGAAGCCGTGCGGCGGGACCCAGCGGTAGAGGAGGCCGTTCGGTCCGGAGGCGTCCTCGGTGAGGTAGAGATGGCCGCGCTTGGGGTCCACGACGACGGCCTCGTGGGCGTACCGGCCCAGGGCCTTGATCGGCTTCGGGTCGCGGTTGGCCTTGCGGTCGTGCGGGTCGACCTCGAAGACGTAGCCGTGGTCCTTGGTCATGCCGTTCTGGCCGGCCTTGTCCTCGGTCTCCTCGCAGGTCAGCCAGGTGCCCCAGGGGGTGCGGCCACCGGCGCAGTTGGTGGCGGTGCCCGCGATGCCGACCCACTCGGTGACGTGGTCGCCGTGCTTGGCGACCTCGACGACGGTGCAGCCGCCGGAGGCCGCCGGGTCGTAGACCAGCCCCTCGATCAGCGGCACCGGGTGCGGCCATTTGCTGCGGGGACCGGCCAGCTCGTGATTGTTGACCAGCAGCGTCGCACCACGCGAGCCCTCGAAGGTGGCGGTGCCGTCGTGGTTGGACGGGGTGGACTCGCCGGACTCCAGCTTGGTCTCACCGGTACGGGTGATGATCTTGTAGCTGAAGCCCTTGGGGAGGGCCAGGATGCCCTTGGGGTCCGCGATGAGCGGACCGTAGCCGAGCGACGAGCCGCCGTGGCCCTCGACCCCCGCGACGCCCTCCTCGGTCGCCTCGGCGGCGAGCGCGCCGGGTGCGGTGGCGAGCACCCCCGCGCTTCCGACCAGGGCGAACCCGGCCCCGGTGTACGCGGAACGCCGCGCGAAGTCTCTTCGGCTGAGCGACATGTCTTCTCCCGAACGCAGGATGGTGTCCTCCGACTGCGGCCATACGTTCCCGTCCCCGGCCGAACATCAGTTGAACGGCGCGCGACATCAACGGACGAATGGCCGCCGATCCCATATACGGCGCGCCATGCGATACGGCTCTACGCCGCGCACAACTCCCCGGACGCCGGACACAACGCGCCCCTCACGGCACGCTCCCGAGACGGGGCCGGGCCCCGCCCACACCCGCGCCCGGGCGTACCCGGCGGGCTGTTTCCCCTCCCCGCCCCTTCCCGAAACTGGGGCTCTGCCCCAGACCCCGGGGCAGAGCCCCAGTTCGGTATGCGGCTCCGCCGCGCGGCAGGGCTCTGCCTCAGACCCCGGGGTCCAGGGGCAATGCCCCTGGTATCGGGAAGGGGCGGGGAGGGGAGCAGCCCGCCGCAGGCGTCACCCCCAGCCGGGGCGCGGTTAGGCCCTTGAACGGGCCTTGAAGGCGGCCTTGCGGGCCTCCTTCGCGGCCTTCTTGTCCGGGTGCAGACGACCCATCGCCTCCAGCACATCCGCCGTCGCCGGGTGGTCCACCCGCCAGGCCGAGTCGAAGAAGCTCCCCGACTGGTCGACCAGGCCCCGCACCAGATCGCGCAGCTCCGCCGAGTCGCCCTCGGAGGCGAGCTGGGCCGCGAGGGTGTCCACGGTGAGCCAGAAGACCATCTCCTCCGACGGCTCCGGCACGCCCGCCACCCCGTGCTCGGCCAGCCAGACCCGGGCCAGCCCGCCCAAGTGGCGGTCGTCGAGCACCTCGCGCAGGGCGGGCTCGGCCTCGGTCCCGGCCAGCGAGAGCGTCTGCTGGCAGGTGAGGCGGCGCAGCGGCGCGTCCTCGTCGTCCCCCCGAGCGGCGGCCAGCAGCTCGCGGGCGGCCTCCTCGGGCGTACGGCGGGCCAGCCACTGCTCGGCCTCGGCCCGCGCGGCGGGCTCGGGGTGGCCGGGGAGGGCGTCCAGCAGGATGTCGGCGCCCTGGTCGGCAAGGTCGCCGACGGCCGGGGCGTCGATGCCCGCCTCGAGCATCCGGGCCCGTACGGCGTAGACGCCGAGCGGGGTGAGCCGCACCATGCCGTAGCGGGAGACGTCCTCGTCCTCGAGCTCCTGGGCCGTCTCGGGCTCCTGGATCCGGCCCTCGCCGTCGACCTCCTGGATCAGCGCCTCGTCCACCGGCTGGTACTCGACGAGGCCGGTCGGGGCGAGCAGCCGGAACTGGTCGTCCAGCCGCACCATCGCCTCGGAGACCTCTTCGAGGATGTCGTCGGTGGGCTCGTCCATGTCCTCGGGAACGATCATGGAGGCGGCCAGCGCGGGCAGCGGTACGGGGGCCGTGGCGGCCTCCTCGTCCAGGGCGGTCAGCAGATAGAGGTTGCCCAGCACCCCGTCGAGGAACTCGGCCTCCTCCTCCGGGTTCCAGTCGAGCGCGTCGAGGTCGAGCTCACCGCTCTCGCTGATCTGGGCGGCGATGTCGCTCAGGTCGGGGGCGGAGGCGTCGGCCAGCACCGTCTCGAAGCCGTCGAGCCAGATGTCCAGGATGTCGCGCGGACCGCCCTCGGTGATCAGCCGCAGCTCCTCGCCGCTGGTCGCGACGGCGGAGAACTCGTCCTCGGCCCTCGCCTCGCCGTCCGCGCCAGCACCGGCACCGGCACCCTCACCGTCCGCCCCCGCCGGCTCCTCGATCTCGACCAGCCCGGTGTCCACCGCCAGCTGCCACGCCTGCGCCGCGTACAGCGGCCCGTCCTCGTCCCCCGCGAGCTCCAGCAGCTCGGTCGCCTCCCGCAGCTCGCCCTCCGGCAGCGCCCCGCCCGACGCCACCGGCTTCCCCTGCTCGGCCCAGCGGGCGAGCCGGACCGCGCGGGCGAGCAGCGGTGCGGCGAGTGCGTCCCGCGCGAGTTCCGCGTCGGTGCGAAGCCACACGGGCGGCATGGTGGGGCGCTCTTCTGGCATGGGCGGACGTCACTCCTCGAGGGCACGGAAGTCGCGGGCGCGGAGGTCGCGGGCGCGAATGCGGGGCTGTGCGGCTGTGCGGCTATGGGGCTGTGGGGCTGTGGGTCCACGGGACCGCGGAGCCATGGGGGTACGGCGATGCGGGGTGTACCGGCGCGGGTGCGCGGATACGGCCCGGACCCCAGCGTAGACGGAACGGGACGGCACTTTCGTCCCGATGTGGTCTGCGCCCCGTCCCGCGCCCCTTCCCGCACCACATCCCGCTGCCCTCGTTCATGTTTCCGTCCCGCTCCCGCCATGCCCGGGCCACCCGTCTTCCCTTGACAACTTCCGTGGCGAGGAAAGAGATTGACGCGCGTAGAGGCGTATTCCTCGCCGTTCACTCCTTTCCGGAGGCCATCACCATGTCCCTTCGCGCCCCGCGCGGACCCGTCGCCCTCACCGCCGTCGCCGCCTCCGCCCTCGCGGCCGGGCTGCTCGCGGTGCCCTCGTCGGCCTCCGCCGCCGAGGTCCGCATCCATGACATCCAGGGCAGCACCCGGATATCCCCGCTCGCCGGGCAGCAGGTGAGCGACGTGCCCGGCACGGTCACGGCGATACGCGCCTTCGGCTCCTCGCGCGGCTTCTGGACCCAGGACACCCGGCCCGACAAGGACGCGGCCACCAGCGAGGCGATCTTCGTCTTCACCGGATCGACCACGCCCTCGGTCACCGTGGGCGACTCGGTGCTGGTCTCCGGGACGGTGTCCGAGTACTACCCGGGCGGCAAGGACGCCGGCGGGCAGTCGCTCACCGAGCTCTCCAAGGCGACCTGGACGGTCCAGTCCTCCGGCAACGCGCTGCCCGCCGCCTACCGGCTCAATCCCTCCACGATCCCCGACCGCTACACCCCGGACGCCGGCGGCGACTCCATCGAGGGGCTGGCGCTGCGGCCGCGCTCATACGCCCTGGACCGCTACGAGTCGCTGGAGGGCATGCGGGTCTCGGTCGAGAACGCCCCCGTGGTCGGCGCGACCAACACCTACAAGGAGCTGTGGGTCACCGCCGAGCCCCACCACCAGCGCACCGCGCGCGGCGGCGCCCTCTACAGCTCGTACCGCGACCCGAACGCGGGCCGGGTGAGGGTGGTCTCGCTCCTGCCCTACGCCCAGCACCCCTTCCCCGTGGCGGACGTCGGCGACGCGCTGACCGGCACCACGGCCGGGCCGATGGACTACGACAACTTCGGCGGCTACACGATCGCGGCCACCGCGATGGGCGAACTGGCCGACCACGGCCCGCAGCGGGAGACCACCCGCAAGCAGAAGGCGGACGAACTCTCCATCGCCACCTACAACGTGGAGAACCTCTCCCCCAAGACCGCCCAGTCGAAGTTCGACCGGCTGGCCACCGGTCTCGTGGAGCACCTCGCCTCGCCGGACATCGTCGCCCTGGAGGAGGTCCAGGACGACAACGGCGCGACGAACGACTCGGTGGTCGGCGCCGACGCCACGCTGAAGAAGCTCACCGACGCGATCAAGGCGGCGGGCGGTCCCGCGTACGAGTGGCGGCAGATCAACCCGGTGGACGACCAGGACGGCGGCGAGCCGGGCGGCAACATCCGCGTGGCGTTCCTCTACAACCCCGAGCGGGTCTCCTTCACCGACATCCCCGGCGGCGACTCCACCACCCCCGTGCAGGTCGAGCAGAAGGACGGCAAGGCCACGCTGTCGGCCTCCCCCGGCCGTATCGACCCGGCGAACGGCGTCTGGAAGGCCAGCCGCAAGCCGCTGGCCGGGCAGTTCTCCTTCCGGGGCCGCCCGGTGTTCGTGGTCGCGAACCACTTCAACTCCAAGGGCGGCGACCAGGGCCTGGACAGCCGCTTCCAGCCCCCGGCCCGCTCCTCGGAGACCCAGCGCACCGGGCAGGCCACGGCGGTCAACACCTTCGTCAAGGCGCTGCTGAACGCCGATCCGAAGGCGTCGGTGGTCGTCGCGGGCGACCTCAACGACTACCAGTTCTCGCCCGCGCTGGCCGACCTCACCAAGGGCGGTGTGCTGACGGACCTGGTGACCCGGCTGCCGAAGGACGAGCGCTACGGCTATGTCTACAACGGCAATTCGCAGGTGCTGGACCACATCCTGACCAGCCGCGCGCTGCGCCGTGCCGACTACGACATCGTGCACATCAACGCCGAGTTCTCGGACCAGTCCAGCGACCACGACCCGCAGGTGGTACGAGTGCGCCCCTGAGGGACGCACTCCGGGGTGCAGGGGGCTTGCCCCCTGCACCCAAGTTGTGGGCAATCGTCCCTCCCCCAGCTACCGCTGGGAGGTGCCCCCTGGCGGGACGGGTGGGCACAACACCACCCACCGGCCCCGCGCCCGGCAACGAAACCCAAGGGGGGCGAACCCCGGCCAACTCAGTTGTGGCTGTGCAGCGCCTCGTTCAGCCCGCCCCAGGAACCGGTGCGGGGCAGCGCCTCAACCGTGCCGGTGATGGAGTTGCGGCGGAAGAGCAGGTTGTTGACACCCGAGAGCTCCAGGGCCTTGGCGATCTTGCCGTCCGGGAGCGTGACGCGGGTGCCCGCCGTCACATACAGCCCCGCCTCGACGATGCAGTCGTCGCCGAGCGAGATGCCCAGGCCCGCCTCGGCGCCGAGCAGGCAGCGCTCGCCGATGGTGATCGTCTGCTTGCCGCCGCCGGAGAGGGTGCCCATGATCGAGGCGCCACCGCCGACGTCGGAGCCGTCGCCCACCACGACGCCCGCGCTGATCCGGCCCTCGACCATGGAGGTGCCGAGCGTCCCGGCGTTGAAGTTGACGAAGCCCTCGTGCATGACCGTGGTCCCGGGGGCGAGGTGGGCGCCGAGCCGGACCCGGTCGGCGTCGCCGATGCGGACGCCGGCGGGGACGACGTAGTCGGTCATCCGGGGGAACTTGTCGACACTGGTCACCGACAGCTGGAGCCCCTCGGCGCGGGCGGCGAGCCGGGCCCGCTCCACCTGGTCGGCGGCGACCGGGCCGAGCGAGGTCCAGGCGACGTTGGCCAGCAGGCCGAACTGGCCGTCCAGGCTCAGGCCGTGCGGCTTGACCAGGCGGTGGCTGAGCAGATGGAGCCGCAGGTACGCGTCGTGCGCGTCCTGCGGCTTCTCGTCGAGCGAGGCGATGACCGTGCGGACGGCGACGACCTCGACGCCGCGCCGGGGGTCCGGTCCGACCGCCTTGAGGGCGGTCTCGCCCAGCAGCCGCGTGGTGTGCTCCGCGTCGAGCCGCTCGGTCCCGGCCGGGCCGGGCTCTGCGGTCAGCTCGGGGGCCGGGAACCAGGTGTCCAGGACGGTGCCGTCCTCGGTGAGGGTGGCGAGACCGGCGGCGACGGCGCCGGTGGGGGCGGTGGTGGGTGCATCGGTCATGGTCAGAACGCTAACCGGAGCCGGGCCCAGGAGGCGAACCGGTCTCAGCGAGCGGTCCCGTGCGGGCCGCCGTGCGGTCTCATCGGGTGGTCCCCGGGCGGCCGGTCGCGCGGTCCGCCGTGCGGTCACAGCGAGCGGTCCCGGGCGGCCGGTCGTGCGGTCTCAGCCGGCGCCGATCATGGCCGGCCCCTCGTCGACGTCCCCACCCATGATCCGCTCCAGCGCCGCACGGGTGCCCTCCCGGTCGTACGGTCGGTCCGCCAGCAGCACCTGCAAGGTCAGCCCGTCGATCAGGGCCACCACCGCGCGCGCCGAGTCCGCGTCGGGCACCAGCCGCGTCAGCATCCGGACCATCTCGTCCAGGCACTCGGCGGCGAGCGGCCGCAGCCCCTCATGGCGCAGCGCGGCGAAGTACAGCTCGTACTCCAGCTCCATCCGCACCCGGTCGCCCGTGAGCTGCTCCCCCAGCCACCGGGCCAGCTCGTCCGCGGGCGGTGCGGCCGGATCGACGCCCTCCACCCAGTGCTCCACCTCCGCCAGCCACTCCGCGTTGATCTGGCGGAGCGCCGCGATCAGCAGATCGTCGAGGGTCGCGAAGTGGTAGGTCGTCGAGCCCAGCGGCACATCGGCCGCGGCGGCCACGGCCCGGTGGCCGAGCCCCCCGATGCCGCGCTCGCGGACCACGGCGGCCGCGGCGTCGATGATCCGCTGCCGCCGCTCGGGGTCGTAGCGGCGGCCCATCAGTGGGTGCCGTTCAGATTGAGCACCACCACTCCGGCGATGACCAGCAGCACGCCCAGCACCTTCGCGGCGGTCATCGCCTCCCCCAGGAAGAGCATGCCGATCGCGGCGATGACGGCGGTCCCGGCCCCGGCCCATATGGCGTAGGCGGTGCTGACGGAGATGGACTTGAGCGTGTGCGCGAGCAGCACGAAGGACACCAGATAGCCCGCGCCGGTGGCCAGCGAGGGCCAGAGCCTGCTGAAGCCCTCGCTGTACTTCATCGAGGTGGTCGCCAAGATCTCGGCCAGGATGGCCCCGGAGAGCGTCACATATCCCATGCGTACGAGCGTACACAACGATGCGTACGTACGTACACAACGATCCACGACATACGAAACGGCCCATGGCACACGCAACGGCCCCCGCGCCGAAGCGCGGGGGCCGTTGCGACAAGCCCAGGAGGCGTCAGACGTTGAAGCCGAGCGCGCGCAGCTGCTCACGCCCATCGTCGGTGATCTTGTCCGGGCCCCACGGCGGCATCCAGACCCAGTTGATCCGCAGCTCGTTGACAATGCCGTCGGTCGCGGACTTGGCCTGGTCCTCGATGACATCGGTCAGCGGACAGGCCGCCGAGGTGAGCGTCATGTCGATGGTGGCGATATTGCCGTCGTCGACATGGATGCCGTAGACCAGACCGAGGTTGACCACGTCGATGCCCAGCTCGGGGTCCACGACGTCGTACAGGGCCTCGCGGACCTCTTCCTCGCTGGCGGGCTTGGTGGTGGTGGCGGCGTTCTCAGTCATGCGGTCTTCCCTCCGGCGGTCTCGCCCAGTGCCTGCGCCGTCGCGTCCTTCCACGCCATCCAGCTCAGCAGGGCGCATTTCACCCGGGCCGGGTACTTGGAGACACCGGCGAACGCGATCGCGTCCTCCAGCACCTCCTCCATGGCGTCGTCCGGCTCGGCCTTGCCCTTGGACTGCATCAGCTCCAGGAAGGTCTCCTGGATTCTGCGGGCCTCGGCCAGCTCCTTGCCCACCAGCAGCTCATTGAGCACCGAGGCGCTGGCCTGGCTGATGGAACAGCCCTGCCCCTCGTAGCTCACGTCCTCGATGGTGTCGCCGTCAAGCCGCACCCGGAGCGTGATCTCGTCACCGCAGGTGGGATTGACGTGGTGTACCTCTGCGTCGCCGTTCCTCAGCCCCCGGCCATGGGGGTTCTTGTAGTGGTCCAGGATCACATCCTGGTACATCGAATCCAGCTTCACGCGGCACGCCCCTACCCGAAGAAGTTCCGTACGTGCTCCAGGCCCTCGACCAAGGCGTCGACCTCGGCCGGCGTGGAGTACAGATAGAACGACGCTCGGGTGGTCGCCGGAATTCCGTAGCGCAGGCATACGGGGCGGGCGCAGTGGTGACCGACCCGGACCGCGATCCCCTGCTCGTCCAGCACCTGGCCCACATCGTGGGGATGGATGTCACCGAGCGTGAAGGAGATCGTGGCACCGCGCTCCTCGGCCGTGGTGGGGCCGATGATGCGCAGGTCCGGCACCTCCAGGAGCCTGCCGACCGCGTAGTGCGTCAGGGCGTGCTCATGGCGGGTGATGTTGTCCATGCCGATCGAGGTGAGGTAGTCCACGGCCGCGCCGAGGCCGACGGCCTGGGCGATCGGGGGCGTACCGGCCTCGAACTTGTGCGGCGCCGGGGCGTAGGTGGACGAGTGCATCGACACGGTCTCGATCATCTCGCCGCCGCCGAGGAACGGAGGCAGGTCCTCCAGCAACTCCTGGCGGCCCCACAGCACCCCGATACCGGTCGGGCCGCACATCTTGTGGCCGGTGAAGGCCACGAAGTCGGCCTGGAGCGCCTGCACGTCCAGCAGCATGTGCGGGGCGGCCTGGGAGGCGTCGATCACCACGAGGGCGCCGACGTCCTGGGCGCGGCGGACGATCGCCTCGACCGGGTTGACCGTGCCGAGGATGTTGGAGACCAGCACGAACGAGACGACCTTGGTCTTCTCGGTGATGATCTGCTCTATCTCCGACAGGTCGAGGCGGCCGTCCTCGGTGAGGCCGAACCACTTCAGCTTCGCACCGGTGCGCTGCGAGAGCAGCTGCCACGGAACGATGTTGGAGTGGTGCTCCATCTCGGTGATGACGATCTCGGTGTCCTGGTCCACCCGGTAGGGCTCATCGGCCCAGCCGAGCATGTTGGCCACCAGGTTCAGCGACTCCGACGCGTTCTTGGTGAAGATCACCTCGTCGCGGCTGGGAGCGTTGATGAAGTCGGCGACCTTGTCGCGGGCGCCCTCGTACAGCGCCGTGGCCTCCTCGGCGAGCACATGGACGCCCCGGTGCACATTGGCGTTGGAGCGCTCGTAGTAGTCGTTCAGCACGTCAAGCACCTGGCGCGGCTTCTGCGAGGTCGCCGCGTTGTCCAGGTAGACGAGCCGCTGGCCGTCGTGGACGACCCGGTCCAGGATCGGGAAGTCCTTGCGGATCGCCTCGGTGTCGAGGAGGCCCGGCAACTGTGTCACTCGGACGCGCCTCCCTTCACGTACTCCTCGTAGCCCTCTTCCTCCAGCTTGTCGGCGAGCTCGGGACCGCCGGACTCGGCGATCCGGCCCGCCGCGAAGACGTGGACGTGGTCGGGCTTGATGTACCGCAGGATGCGGGTGTAGTGGGTGATCAGCAGGGTGCCCACCTGGCCGGACTCGCGGACCCGGTTGACGCCCTCGGAGACCACCCGCAGCGCGTCCACGTCGAGGCCGGAGTCGGTCTCGTCGAGGATCGCGATGGCCGGCTTCAACAGCTCCAGCTGGAGGATCTCGTGGCGCTTCTTCTCACCGCCGGAGAAGCCCTCGTTCACATTCCGCTCGGCGAAGGAGGGGTCGATGTGGAGGCGCTCCATGGCCTCCTTGACCTCCTTGACCCAGGTGCGGAGCTTGGGCGCCTCGCCGCGGATCGCGGTCGCGGAGGTACGCAGGAAGTTGGAGACCGAGACGCCGGGGACCTCGACCGGGTACTGCATGGCGAGGAAGACACCGGCGCGGGCGCGCTCGTCGACGGACATCGCGAGCACGTCCTCGCCGTCCAGCGTCACGGTGCCGCCGGTGACCGTGTACTTCGGGTGACCGGCGAGCGAGTAGGCCAGGGTGGACTTGCCGGAGCCGTTGGGGCCCATGATGGCGTGCGTCTCGCCCTGCTTCACGGTCAGGTCGACACCGCGCAGGATCTCGCGGGGGCCGCCCTCGGCGTCGACGGAAACGTGCAGGTCGTGGATCTCAAGCGTGGCCATGGGTGCCTCAGGACTCCTGGGTGACGGAGACGAGCACATCGTCCCCTTCGATCTTTACGGGGTATACGGGGATCGGGCGCGTCGCGGGGAGGCCGGACGGCTTGCCGGTGCGCAGGTCGAAGCTGGAGCCGTGCAGCCAGCACTCGATCTGGCAGTCCTCCACCTCGCCCTCGGACAGCGAGACGTTCGCGTGCGAGCAGATGTCGTTGACCGCGAACACCTCGCCCTCGGTGCGTACCAGAGCGACCGGCACGCCCTCGAGCTCGACCCGCTTGGGGGTGTCTTCCTCGAGTTCACCCAGCGCACAGGCGCGTACGAAGGTCGGGGTCATCCTACGGACGCCTCCAGCTCGGCCTCGATCTTGGCGATGAGCCGCTCCTCCAGCTCGGGGAGCCCGATCTGCTGGACGAGCTCGGCGAAGAAGCCGCGGACCACCAGACGGCGGGCCTCGTCGGCCGGGATGCCGCGCGCCATCAGGTAGAACAGCTGCTCGTCCTCGAAGCGGCCGGTCGCGCTCGCGTGACCGGCGCCGACGATCTCGCCGGTCTCGATCTCCAGGTTCGGCACCGAGTCGACGCGGGCGCCGTCGGTGAGGACCAGGTTGCGGTTGAGCTCGTAGGTGTCGGTGCCCTCCGCGGCGGCCCGGATCAGCACATCGCCGATCCACACCGCGTGCGCCTCCGCGCCCTGTAGCGCGCCCTTGTAGGCCACGTTGCTGCGGCAGTGCGGGGTGTCGTGGTCGATGAAGAGCCGGTGCTCCTGGTGCTGGCCGTTGTCGGTGAAGTACAGGCCGTAGAGCTCGGCCTCACCGCCCGGGGCGCCGTAGACCACCCGCGGGTGGAGCCGCACCAGATCGCCGCCGAAGGTGACGACCACGGACTTGAAGGTGGCGTCCCGGCCGACCAGCGCGGTGTGCTGACCGGCGTGGACCGCGGTGTCGTCCCAGTCCTGGACCGAGACCACGGTGAGCTTGGCGCCGTCGCCGATCAGGTACTCCACATTGGCGGCGACCGTGGCGTCACCGGTGTGGTCGATGACCACGACCGCCTCGGCGAAGGCGCCGATCTCGATCACCTGGTGGCCGAAGGCGGTGCCGCCCTCGCCGTGCACGGCGATCCGCACCGGCTCGGTGAGCACCGTCTCCTTGGGCACCGAGACGACCGACGCCTTCTCGAAGGAGCTGTACGCCTGGGCCGCCACCCGGTCCACCGGCTTGCCGGCCTTCCCCAGGCGCGCGTCGTCGCGGCCCACGGTCTCGACCGTGACGCCCTCGGGGGCGGTCACCTCGACCTTGACGCCGCCGTCGGCGACGGCCGTGCCGTCGTGGAGACCGCGCAGCCGCTCCAGCGGGGTGAACCGCCACTCCTCCTCGCGGCCAAGGGGCACCGGGAAGTCGGCCACGTCGTACGACGCGAGCGCGCTGACCCGGGCATCGGTGGGCTGGCCCACCTGGATGACGCCGTCCGTGGTGGATCCGGCCGGGATGGTTTCAGCCATGGCTGTCGTACTGCTCTCTTTCTGCCTGATGGGCCTGAATGGGGTGCCCGGGCGAGGACCTCGGCCCCCGCCGGGCGGGAAGGGGGTGGCGTCAGCCGACCGCGCCCTCCATTTGCAGCTCGATCAGCCGGTTGAGCTCCAGCGCGTACTCCATGGGCAGCTCGCGCGCGATCGGCTCGACGAAGCCGCGCACGATCATCGCCATGGCCTCGTCCTCGGACAGACCGCGGCTCATCAGGTAGAAGAGCTGGTCGTCGCTGACCTTGGAGACGGTCGCCTCATGGCCCATGGACACGTCGTCCTCGCGGACGTCCACATACGGGTAGGTGTCCGAGCGGGAGATCGTGTCGACGAGCAGGGCGTCGCACAGCACATTGGACTTGGAGCCCTCGGCGCCCTCGCCGATCTCGATCAGACCGCGGTAGGAGGTGCGGCCACCGCCGCGCGCCACCGACTTGGAGACGATGTTCGACGAGGTGTGGGGGGCCATGTGGACCATCTTGGCGCCGGCGTCCTGGTGCTGGCCCTCGCCCGCGAAGGCGATGGACAGGGTCTCGCCCTTGGCGTGCTCACCCATCAGGTAGACGGCGGGGTACTTCATGGTCACCTTGGAGCCGATGTTGCCGTCGACCCACTCCATGGTCGCGCCCTCGTAGGCCACGGCGCGCTTGGTGACCAGGTTGTAGACGTTGTTCGACCAGTTCTGGATGGTCGTGTAGCGGCAGCGGGCGCCCTTCTTGACGATGATCTCGACGACCGCGGAGTGCAGCGAGTCCGACTTGTAGATCGGCGCGGTGCAGCCCTCGACGTAGTGGACGTAGGCGTCCTCGTCGACGATGATCAGCGTCCGCTCGAACTGGCCCATGTTCTCGGTGTTGATGCGGAAGTACGCCTGGAGCGGGATCTCCACGTGCACGCCCTTCGGCACGTAGATGAACGAGCCGCCGGACCAGACCGCCGTGTTCAGCGAGGCGAACTTGTTGTCGCCCGCCGGGATCACGGTGCCGAAGTACTCCTTGAAGAGCTCCGGGTGCTCCTTGAGCGCGGTGTCGGTGTCCAGGAAGATGACGCCCTGCTCCTCCAGGTCCTCACGGATCTGGTGGTAGACGACCTCGGACTCGTACTGGGCCGCGACACCCGCGACGAGGCGCTGCTTCTCGGCCTCCGGGATGCCCAGCTTGTCGTACGTGTTCTTGATGTCCTCGGGCAGGTCCTCCCAGGAGGCGGCCTGCTGCTCGGTGGAGCGGACGAAGTACTTGATGTTGTCGAAGTCGATACCCGACAGGTCCGAGCCCCAGGTGGGCATGGGCTTCTTGCCGAAGAGCCGCAGGCCCTTCAGACGGAGCTTGAGCATCCACTCCGGCTCGGACTTCTTCGCCGAGATGTCGCGTACGACCTCCTCGGAGAGGCCGCGCTTGGCCGAGGCACCGGCCACGTCGGAGTCGGCCCAGCCGTACTCGTAGTTGCCCAGACCCTCGAGCTCGGGGTGAGCGGTCTCCGTGGGGAGAGTCATTCGGGGTTCCTCCCGGCCGTGCTGGCAGATGCGGTGGTGGTCTTGGTGGTGCTGGTGTCGGTCTTCTCGACCTTGCCGGTCTTCGGAACGAACGTCGTGCACACCCCGTCGCCATGGGCGATGGTGGCCAGACGCTGCACATGGGTTCCGAGCAGCTGGGAGAAGACCTCGGTCTCCGCCTCACACAGCTGCGGATATCGCTCGGCTGCGTGGGCGACCGGGCAGTGGTGCTGGCAGAGCTGTTCGCCGACCGGCGCGCTGCGCGCCGTAGCAGCGTACCCGTCCGCGGAGAGTGCTCCGGCGAGCGCTTCGGTGCGGCTGCCGGGGGCGGCGGCCTCGACGGCGCCGCGGTACTCCTCCGCCTGGGCGGCGAGCCTGGCGCGGGCGAACGCCGCGACCGCGGCACGCCCCGCCTCGCCGCCTCCGGCGCTCTGCTCGATCCAGCGGAGAGCGTCGACGGCGAGCTTGTCGTAGGCCTGGTCGAAGGCGTCGCGACCGCAGTCGGTGAGCGCGAAGACCTTGGCCGGGCGGCCGCGCCCCCGCGCCCCGTACACCCTCTTCTCTCGGGGCTCGACGACGCCGTCGGCGACGAGGGTGTCCAGGTGACGGCGGACGGCCGCCTGGGTCAGCTCCAGCCGCAGGGCGAGCTCCGCCGCGGTGGAGGGGCCGTGGTCGAGGATGGAGCGCGCCACCCGGTTGCGGGTGCCGTGCTGCTCTTCCGGCGCGGACGCAGGCGTGCCAGACCGCGCGGCCGCTTCGGCCGCGCGTTCGTTCGGAGCCTCGCTCGCGTATTTCACAACGCCATTGTTGCGTAATTCTCCCGCGATCCACAAGCGGGGAGTTCGCCGGTTCCGGTGGGGTACATCACTTAGGTCTGCCTAAGTCCGAGACCAGGGCTCACCTGCGGCGACGTGTCCGGGCCCGGATGGCGGGCGCCGCGGCTTCCGGCCCTGCCGCCCACGGACGGCCCCGGGATTCGTAGACTGCCGGACATGCGAGAAGAGCCCGCGGTCGACATCGTCGGCCTGGTCAAGCGGTACGGCCCGAAGACCGCGGTCGACGGGCTCGATCTGTCCGTCGGCCGGGGCACCGTGACCGCCGTTCTGGGGCCCAACGGAGCCGGTAAGACCACCACCGTCGAGACCTGCGAGGGATACCGACGCCCCGACGCCGGGACGGTCCGGATATTCGGGCTCGACCCGGTCGCGGACGCCCCGGCGCTGCGCCCCCGGGTCGGGGTGATGCTCCAGTCCGGAGGCGTTTATTCCGGCGCGCGCGCAGAAGAGATGCTGCGCCACACCGCCTCCCTCCACGCGCATCCGGTGGATGTGGATCTGCTGGTCGAGCGGCTCGGCCTCGGCTCCTGCGGCCGGACCACCTACCGGCGGCTCTCCGGGGGCCAGCAGCAGCGGCTCGCGCTCGCCATGGCCGTCGTCGGCCGCCCCGAGCTGGTCTTCCTCGACGAGCCGACCGCGGGGCTCGACCCACAGGCCCGCCGCGCCACCTGGGACCTCATCCGCGATCTGCGGGACGACGGGGTCACCGTGATGCTGACGACCCACTACATGGACGAGGCCGAGCAGCTCGCCGACGATGTGGCGATCGTCGACGGCGGCAAGGTGATCGCCCGGGGCACCCCGGAGGAGCTGTGCCGGGGCGGCGCCGAGAACACCCTGCGCTTCATCGGCCGCCCCGCGCTCGACCTGGCCTCGCTGCTCAAGGCGCTGCCCGCCGACTCCACGGCCGCCGAGCTGACGTCCGGCTCGTACCGCGTCACCGGCAAGGTCAACCCCCAGATGCTGGCCACCGTCACCTCCTGGTGCGCGCAGAACGGGGTGATGCCGGACCGGATCTCGGTCGAGCGGCACACCCTCGAGGACGTCTTCCTGGAGCTCACCGGTAAGGAGCTGCGAACGTGACCGCCACGGGCACTTTTCTCCCCAAGCCGGGGGCGGCCCCGCTGCCGCGGATGATCCGGGCGCAGGCCGCGCTGGAGACCCGGATGCTGCTGCGCAACGGCGAACAGCTGCTGCTGACCGTCGTCATCCCGTCCCTGGTGCTGGTGCTCTTCAGCACCGTCGACATCGTCGACACCGGCTCGGACGGCAGCACGGTGGACTTCCTGGCGCCCGGCGTGCTGGCGCTGGCCGTGCTGTCCACGGCGTTCACCGGACAGGCCATCGCCACCGGCTTCGAGCGGCGCTACGGCGTGCTCAAGCGGCTCGCGGTCTCACCGCTGCCGCGGTGGGGGCTGATGGCCGCCAAGACCTGCGCCGTGCTGGTCACCGAGGTGATGCAGATCGTGCTGCTGACCGCGATCGCGCTGGCGCTCGGCTGGTCGCCGCACGGCGACCCGCTCTCCGTGGCGCTGCTGCTGATCCTGGGCACCGCGGCGTTCTCCGGCCTCGGGCTGCTGATGGCGGGCACCCTGAAGGCCGAGGCGACCCTGGCCGCCGCCAATCTGGTCTTCCTGCTGCTGCTCGTGTCCGGTGGCGTCATCGTGTCGCTGGACAAGTTCCCGGGCGGCGTGCGGAGCGCGCTGGAGCTGCTGCCGATCTCGGCGCTCTCGGGCGGGCTGCGGGACGTCCTCCAGGACGGGGCCGGGATGCCGTGGCGGGATCTGGGGATCCTGGCGGTCTGGGCGGTGCTGGGGCTGGGCGCGGCGGCCCGCTTCTTCCGCTGGGAGTAGCCCGGGTCCCGCTGGGAGCAGCCCGAGGCAGCCCTTGCAGCCTGCGGCTTCACCGGAACACAACCCCTCGTGAAAAGCTGCACAAGCGGCCGCCTACGATGGGCGGGTGCCGAATTCGCTGAATCCGTTCGAGCTGATCGCCCGGCGCTGGCAGCCCTCCGCGCGCTTCGTGGAGCGGGCCGCGCTGGCCACCGTGGTGATGGCCGTGGTCATCGTGGTGACCGGGGGCGCGGTCCGGCTCACCCAGTCCGGCCTGGGCTGTGACACCTGGCCGAAGTGCACCTCCGGCAGCCTCACGCCGACCTCCGACATGGGCATCCACGGCGCCATCGAGTTCGGCAACCGCATGCTGACGTACGTCCTGTGCGCCGTCATCGGCCTGGTGATCATCGCCGCCCGCGCCCGGACGCCGGTGCGCCGCCCGCTCACCCGGCTCGGCTGGGCCCAGTTCTGGATCGTCATGGGCAACGCCGTGGTCGGCGGCATCACGGTGCTCACCGGGCTCAACCCGTACATCGTCAGCTCGCACTTCCTGCTGTCCTCCGCGCTGCTCACGGTCGCCGTGCTGACCTGGTGGCGGGCGCGCGAGGGCGACGCCGAGCCGCGGGAGCTGGTGGCCGGGCCGGTGCGCCAGCTGACCCGGCTGCTGATCGCCGCGACCGGCGCGCTCATCGTCATCGGCACGGTGGTCACCGGCGCGGGCCCGCACGCCGGTGACGCCCGTAAGGTGCACCGCATCCCGCTGAACTGGCAGGAGATCACCCAGCTGCACGTGGACTTCGTCTACATCGTGCTGGGCCTCACCGTCGCCCTGTGGTTCACCCTGCGGGCCGTGAAGGCCCCCGCCGCCCAGCGCCGTACGGTCCTGGAGCTCCTCGTCGTGCTGCTCGCGCAGGGTGTGATCGGGTACGTGCAGTACTTCACCCATCTGCCCGAGGTGGTCGTCGGCATCCACATGCTCGGCTCCTGCCTGGTGTGGATCGCGGTGCTGCGGGTGCTGCTCGCCCAGCGCGAGCGCGCCGGGCTCCCGGCCACCGTGCCCGCCCCCACCGGCGACCACGAGGCCGTTCAGCCCGAGCCGGCCGCGTCCAGCCGGTAGACCCGGCGCGCGGTCCCGGCCGCGACCAGCCCGGCGATCCGCTGGGCCTCGGCCCGGGTGCAGATCCCCTCGCCGACCCACTCCTCCGCCAACCGGGCCATGGCCTGGCCGAACAGCCGGGACGCGGTCACATACAGCTCGGGCAGCGCCCGCGCGCCGGTCGAGAACAGCAGCTTGCCGAACGGCGCCTCGCCCAGGGTCTCCCCGGGCCGCGGCCCGGCGTCCGCGTAGACGTGCGGGAAGGCCGCGGCGAGCTGGGCCGCCCGCCGGTGGTGCGACCGGTCCGGCAGCAGCACCAGGTCGGTGCCGAAGCCCGCCGTGGCGCGCAGGAAGCCGATGAGCGACTGCGGATCGGCGCAGTGCAGCTGCACCGGAAGGCCGGTCGCCACGGCGCTCCACAGCAGATGCTGGGCGAGCGCGGGGTCGGGGGCGCGGTCCCGGGCCGGGCGTACGGTGAGCGCGAGCCAGCGGGCGGCGGCGCGCCGCACCTCGCGCGGGTCGGGCGGGATCTCGTCGCAGAACGCGATGCCCATGGCGAAGGCGGTCGCGTGCTGGGCCGCCGCGTACAGCGCCTCGGCGGTGTTGCCGATGAAGGCGTCGACCGTGCCGGAGGTGTCGGCGACCTGCTCGGCCAGCGGTTCCAGCCGGACCACCTCGAGGACCGTGCCGTCGGCCGCCGCGGCCAGTTCGTCCGGGGTGCTGAGGTCGTCCCGGGCGCCGGACTCCAGCAGGAAGGTGCCGATGCCGGCGCCGCGCAGCAGCAGCCGCGCGGCGCGGTAGGCGCCCAGTTCACGGCGGCGGGCGAGATAGCTGACGGGCGCGCAGTGGGGCTCCATGCCCAGCAGCGGGGGGCACCAGCGGCGCACCGCGAGGCCGGTCCAGCTGTCGAAGAAGGTGGTGCCGGCCGGGGCCGCGCCGGACCCGGCGGCGGCCGCCAGATGGGTTTCGAACGAGCCGACTCCGAGCTCGCCGTCCACTGTGCCGTGACTGTGCTGGTCGACCAGTGGCGGCAGGGTGATCGGCCCCGCCGCCGGACCCGGCCCGTCGCGGGGGACCGGGCCGGTCGGCGGGCCCACGGTGTCCGGGGAGTCCGTCGCCTCGTGCATCGCCGCCCGCCTCCTCGCCCTCCGGCATCGATGGGCTTAACGGACGGAAGGGGCACGAGGTGTCGCCGGACCCGTTCTCAGGCGTTCTACGAGGCGGCTGCCGGAGGGTTGCCGGGGCCGCCGAGCTGGATGCCCGCCATGCGCGTCCACTCGTACGGACCGGTGCGCACCTTCGCGGCGAGCTCGCCGTCGAAGTCGTCGCTGAGGGTCAGCCCGGCGAGCTCGGCGGCGCGCCGCGCGCTGTCCTGGGAGGGGGCCACGAGGACGCCCCATTCGCCGTCGGCGCCGACGAGGGCGATCCGGACGGCGCCGCGCCCGATGTGGGCGAGCTGCCCCTCGGCGCCGCCGTGGCTCCCGGCGAAGGCCGTGATCTGGCGGGCGAGCCGCTCGGCCCTCTTCTCGTCCTTGGACGGCTTGGCGGGCTTGGGCGGCTTGGCCGGTGCTTCCGGCGCGGAGGGCTGGGCGGCCGACTCGCCGCTCTCGGGTGTCTCCGGCTGGGTGGTGTCTGCCATACAGACGATGCTACCCGCCGGTAATCACCGCAGGAAAGGGTCCACGGCCACGGCGACGAACAGCAGCGACACATAGGTGATCGACCAGTGGAACAGCCGCATCTCCTTGAGCTTCGCGCCCGTGATCCCGGCCCTGGCGCGCGCCTGGAGACCGTGCGCCTCCTTCAGCCAGAACCCGCCGAGCACGGCCGCGACTACGGGATAGAACCAGCCGGTGTAGCCCAGCGGCCACAGCAGCAGCGAGACGCCGACCATGGCCCAGCTGTAGAGGACGATCTGGCGCGCGACCGCCTTGTTGCCCGCGATCACCGGCAGCATCGGCACGCTGGCCCGCTCGTAGTCGTCCTTGACCTTCATCGACAGCGGCCAGTAGTGCGGCGGCGTCCAGAAGAAGATGACGAGGAAGAGGATGACGGCGGCCCAGGAGACCTCGTTGGTCACCGAGGACCAGCCGATGAGCACGGGCATACAGCCCGCGATGCCGCCCCAGACGATGTTCTGCGAGGTGCGGCGCTTGAGCCACATCGTGTAGACGACGACGTAGAAGGCCAGCGCACCGAGCGACAGCATCGCGGACAGCGGGTTGACCAGCGCCCAGAACCAGGCCGTCGACCCCGCCGCCAGCGCGAAGGCGAAGACGAGACACTCCCGCGGCGAGACCATGCCGGTCACGAGCGGGCGCTGCGCGGTGCGCTCCATCAGCGCGTCGATGTCCCGGTCGTAATACATGTTGAACGCGGCGGCGCCGCCGGCCGACAGATAACCGCCGACGCAGGTGGCGACCACCAGCCACAGGTCCGGGACGCCCTGGGCGGCCAGGAACATGACCGGCACCGTCGTCATCAGCAGCAGTTCGATGACGCGCGGCTTCGTCAGCGCCACGAACGCCCCGACACGGGCCCCGAACGGCCGGTGACCGGAGCTCGTTTCGCTCGTCTCGAGCACCCCCGCAGGACGGGATTCGACGGCCGTCACGCACACCCCTGGTGGAAGCAAGAACAAGCAAGCACCGGACATGAAGAGCCGGTAAAGACTTGCGCGTACCACGCCACTCTAGACGTAGCGGATGCGCCGCCCGCCGCCGGGGTCCCTCGTGTTGTAGGGGCACGGCGAGGCGCCCGTAAGGCGGCCGCGCCCGGGGGACGGAGGGTGCGGCAGGGCCCCGGAACGGCGCCTTCCGTAGAGCTCGGGACGCCCTTCGTACGGGCCCCGGAGGGAATGCGGCAACCTCGGAATTCGTTCCTTATCCCGTTGAGCAGAACTCGAAAAGATGACCGTTGATCCAGGGGTAGGCTCGACATCGCCGGTGTACATACGGTCACCGGATTTCGACATTGTGGAGAGGAGCCCTGACTCAGGGTGAGCACGAAGCCGACTACCACAGACCTCGAGTGGACCGATCTGGACCAGCGAGCCGTCGACACGGCCCGGGTCCTGGCCATGGACTCCGTACAGAAGGTCGGTAACGGCCACCCTGGCACGGCCATGAGCCTCGCGCCCGCCGCGTACCTGCTCTTCCAGAAGCTGATGCGGCACGACCCCTCCGACGCGGGGTGGGCGGGCCGGGACCGCTTCGTCCTCTCCCCCGGGCACACCAGCCTGACCCTCTACGTCCAGCTGTACCTGGCGGGCTTCGGTCTCGAGCTCGACGATCTGCGGTCGTTCCGCACCTGGGGCAGCAAGACCCCGGGCCACCCCGAGTTCGGCCACACCACCGGTGTCGAGACCACCACCGGCCCGCTGGGCCAGGGCATCGCCAACGCGGTGGGCATGGCGATGGCCGCCCGCTACGAGCGTGGCCTGTTCGACCCGGAGGCGCCCGAGGGCGCCTCTCCGTTCGACCACACCATCTGGGCGATCGTCTCCGACGGCGACCTGGAGGAGGGCATCTCAGCCGAGGCGTCCTCGCTGGCCGGCCACCAGAAGCTGGGCAACATCGTCGCCCTGTACGACGACAACCACATCTCGATCGAGGGCGACACCGCGACCGCGCTCTCCGAGGACGTGCTGAAGCGCTACGAGGCGTACGGCTGGCACGTCCAGCGCATCGAGCAGGCCGAGAGCGGCGACTTCGACATCCACGCGCTGCACGCGGCGCTCAAGGCGGCGCAGGCCGAGACCGAGCGCCCCTCGATCATCGCGGCCCGTACGATCATCGCCTGGCCCGCCCCGAACGCGCAGAACACCGAGGCGTCCCACGGCTCGGCGCTGGGCGCCGACGAGGTCGCCGCCACCAAGCGCGTCCTCGGCTTCGACCCCGAGCAGCACTTCGCGGTCGACACGGACGTCATCAACCACACCCGCGCCCTGGTCGAGCGCGGCCGCGAGGCGCACGCCGCCTGGGACAAGAAGCTCCAGGAGTGGCGGAACGGCAACTCCGAGCGGGCCGCCCTGTTCGACCGGATCACCGCGGGCGAGCTGCCCGAGGGCTGGGAGAGCGCGCTGCCGGTCTTCGAGCCGGGCAAGGACGTCGCCACCCGTAAGGCGTCCGGCCAGGTGCTCAAGGCGCTCGGCGGGGTGCTCCCCGAGCTGTGGGGCGGCTCCGCCGACCTCGCGGGCTCCAACAACACCACGATCGACGCGTCCTCGTCCTTCCTCCCGAAGGGCAACCCGCTGCCGGAGGCCGACCCGTACGGCCGCACGATCCACTTCGGCATCCGCGAGCACGCCATGGGCTCGACCATGAACGGCATCGCGCTGCACGGCAACACCCGGGTCTACGGCGGTACCTTCCTGGTCTTCTCCGACTACATGCGCCCGGCCGTCCGGCTCGCCGCGCTGATGAAGCTGCCGGTCACCTACGTGTGGACGCACGACTCCATCGGCCTCGGCGAGGACGGCCCGACCCACCAGCCGGTGGAGCACCTGTCCGCGCTGCGCGCCATCCCGGGCCTGAACGTGGTCCGCCCGGCCGACGCCAACGAGACGGCCATCGCCTGGCGGGAGATCACCCGCCGCCACACCGCGAACCCGGCTCCGCACGGCCTGGCCCTGACCCGGCAGAACGTACCGACCTACGAGGCCGACGACAACGCCGCCAAGGGCGGCTACGTCCTCTTCGAGGCCGAGGGCGGCGAGCCGCGGGTCATCCTCATCGGCACCGGTTCGGAGGTGCAGCTCGCCGTGGAGGCGCGCGAGCAGCTCCAGGCCGCCGGGATTCCCACCCGTGTGGTGTCGATGCCCTCGGTCGAGTGGTTCGAGGAGCAGGACAAGGGGTACCGGGAGACAGTGCTGCCGCCGTCCGTCAAGGCTCGGGTGGCCGTCGAGGCGGGTATCGGCCTGACCTGGTACCGCTTCGTCGGCGAGGCCGGCCGCATCGTCTCGCTGGAGCACTTCGGCGCCTCGGCCGACTACAAGGTGCTCTTCCGGGAGTTCGGCCTCACCGCCGAGGCCGTGGTCACCGCCGCCCGCGAGTCCCTCGACGCCGCCGGGCGCTGACCCCCACAGACGACGTAAGTGCGACGAGTAGGAGAACACACCCCATGACAGACGCACTCAAGCGGCTGGCCGACGAAGGCGTCGCGATCTGGCTCGACGACCTCTCCCGCAAGAGGATCACCTCCGGCAATCTGGCCGAGCTGATCGACCAGCAGCATGTCGTAGGCGTCACCACCAACCCGTCGATCTTCCAGAAGGCGATCTCCGGCGGTGACGGCTACCAGCAGCAGGTGGCCGACCTCGCGGTCCGCCGGGTCACGGTCGAGGAAGCCGTCCGCATGATCACCACGGCGGACGTCCGCGACGCGGCCGACATCCTCCGGCCGGTGTACGACGCGACGGGCGGCCAGGACGGCCGGGTCTCCATCGAGGTCGACCCGCGCCTGGCCCACAACACGGCCGCCACCATCGCCGAGGCCAAGCAGCTGGCCTGGCTGGTGGACCGGCCCAACACCTTCATCAAGATCCCGGCGACCGAGGCGGGGCTGCCCGCGATCACCGAGGTGATCGGCCTGGGCATCAGCGTCAATGTCACGCTGATCTTCTCCCTGGAGCGGTACCGCGCGGTCATGGACGCCTTCCTGGCCGGTCTGGAGAAGGCCAAGGCCGCGGGCCTCGACCTTCAGAAGATCCACTCGGTGGCGTCCTTCTTCGTCTCCCGTGTGGACACCGAGATCGACAAGCGCATCGACAAGATCGGCACCGATGAGGCCAAGGCGCTGCGCGGCAAGGCCGCCGTGGCCAACGCCCGCCTCGCGTACCAGGCGTACGAGGAGGTCTTCAGCTCCGACCGCTGGGCCGTCCTGGACCGGGCGAACGCCAACAAGCAGCGTCCGCTGTGGGCCTCCACCGGTGTCAAGGACCCGGCGTACAAGGACACCATGTACGTCGTGGACCTGGTCGCCCCCGGCACCGTCAACACCATGCCGGAGGCCACCCTGGAGGCGGTCGCCGACCACGGTGAGATCCGCGGCGACACCGTGCACGGCACGTACGAGCAGGCCAAGGCCGACCTCGACGCGCTGGCCGGGATCGGGATCTCCTACGACGACGTCGTCCAGGTGCTGGAGGACGAGGGCGTCGAGAAGTTCGAGTCCTCGTGGAACGACCTGCTGAAGTCCACCGAGGCGGAGCTCAAGCGCCTCGCACCCTCGGAGGCGTGAAAACGTGAGCAGCAGCAATCCGCTGCGTGACCCACGAGACCGGCGGCTCCCGCGCATCGCGGGGCCGTCCGGCCTCGTGATCTTCGGCGTCACGGGCGACCTGTCCCGTAAGAAGCTGATGCCGGCCATCTACGACCTGGCCAACCGCGGGCTGCTGCCCCCGGGCTTCTCGCTCGTCGGCTTCGCCCGCCGCGACTGGGAGAACGAGGACTTCGCCCAGGTCGTGCACGACGCGGTCAAGGAGCACGCGCGGACCCCGTTCCGCGAGGAGGTCTGGCAGCAGCTGGCCGAGGGGTTCCGCTTCGTCCCCGGCGTGTTCGACGACGACGAGGCGTTCGTCCAGCTGCGGGCGACCATAGAGGAGCTCGACAAGGCGCGCGGCACCGGCGGCAACTTCGCCTTCTATCTGTCGGTCCCTCCGAAGTTCTTCCCCACCGTCGTCCAGCAGCTCAAGAAGCACGGGCTGTCGCACGGGCAGGGCGACTCCTGGCGGCGCGCGGTCATCGAGAAGCCCTTCGGCCACGACCTGAAGAGCGCCCAGGACCTCAACCGGGTCGTCCATGAGGTCTTCCGGCCCAGTGACGTCTTCCGGATCGACCACTACCTGGGCAAGGAGACGGTCCAGAACATCCTGGCGCTGCGCTTCGCCAACACGATGTTCGAGCCGATCTGGAACCGGTCGTACGTCGACCATGTACAGATCACCATGGCCGAGGACATCGGCATCGGCGGGCGCGCGGGCTACTACGACGGCATCGGCGCGGCCCGCGACGTCATCCAGAACCACCTGCTCCAGCTGCTCGCGCTGACCGCCATGGAGGAGCCCGCCTCCTTCGACGCGTCCTCCCTGGTCACCGAGAAGCTGAAGGCGCTCAGGGCGGTCAAGCTGCCCAAGGACCTGGGCAAGCACACGGTGCGCGCCCAGTACGCCCCCGGCTGGCAGGGCGGCGAGGAGGTGCGCGGCTACCTCGAGGAGGAGGGCATCGACCCCCACTCGAAGACCGACACCTACGCCGCGATCAAGCTGGAGATCGACAACCGCCGCTGGGCGGGTGTCCCCTTCTACCTGCGCACCGGCAAGCGGCTGGGGCGGCGGGTCACCGAGATCGCGGTGGTCTTCCAGCGCGCCCCGCACTCCCCCTTCGACGCCACCGACACCCAGGAGCTCGGGCAGAACGCCCTGGTCATCCGGGTGCAGCCGGACGAGGGCGTCACCATCCGGTTCGGCTCCAAGGTGCCCGGCACCTCCATGGAGATCCGGGACGTGACGATGGACTTCCAGTACGGCGAGTCCTTCACCGAGTCCAGCCCCGAGGCGTACGAGCGGCTGCTGCTCGACGTCCTGCTCGGCGAGGCGAACCTCTTCCCCCGCCATGAGGAGGTCGAGCAGTCCTGGCGGATCCTGGATCCGATCGAGGAGTACTGGGACAAGCACGGCAGGCCCGAGCAGTACACCTCCGGGACCTGGGGGCCGAAAGCCGCGGACGAGATGCTCGCACGAGACGGACGGAGCTGGCGGCGGCCATGAACATCGATCTCACGGACACCACGTCCAGCCGGATCAACTCCGCTCTGGTCCAGGCACGCCGGGCCACCGGTACCCCGGCCGTGGGCATGGTGCTCACCCTCGTCATCGTCACAGACGAGGGCAACCACTACGACGCGCTGCGGGCGGCGAGCGAGGCGTCCAAGGAGCACCCCTCGCGCACGCTGGTCGTCATCAAGCGGCCGGGCCGGTCGCCGCGCGACCGCAAGATGGCCCGGATGGACGCCGAGGTACGGGTCGGCGGCGAAACCGGCACCGGCGAGACGGTGCTGCTGCGGCTGCACGGCGAACTCGCCAACCACGCCTACTCGGTGGTCCTGCCGCTGCTGCTGCCGGACGCCCCGGTGGTGGTGTGGTGGCCGGAGGACGCCCCGGAGCACCCCGCCGAGGACCTGCTCGGGCAGCTGGCCCAGCGCCGGATCACCGACGCCCAGGCCACCGAGGACCCGGTCGCGGCCCTCGGGCTGCGGGCCGCCACCTACACCCCGGGCGACACCGATCTGGCGTGGACCCGGATCACCCCGTGGCGCAGCGTCCTGGCCGCGGCCCTGGACCAGCGGCACTCCCCGATCACCTCCGCGGTCGTCGAGGGCGAGGCGTACAACCCGAGCAGCGAGCTGCTCGCGCTGTGGCTCGCCCAGCGGCTGGGGGTCCCGGTGGACCGGCAGGTCTCGGAGGGCCCCGGGCTGACCGCGGTGCGGCTGGAGACGGCCGACGGCGTGATCTGCCTGGACCGGGCGAACGGCTCGCTGGCCGAGCTGGCCATGCCGGGCCAGCCCGACCGGCATGTGGCGCTTCAGCGGCGTGAGATGTCGGAGCTGATCGCCGAGGAGCTGCGGCGGCTGGACCCCGACGAGATCTACGAGTCGTCGGTGAAGTTCGGCGTGAGCAAGCTGGGCAAGGGCGGCGTGGGGACGCTGGAGCGGGACGCCAAGGCCGCCCCGGCGACCCAGGTGGTGCCGCCCGGGGCGGACCCGCTGCCGCCGCTGCCGACCCGGGACCCGGAGGCGCCGTCGGAGCACGCTCCCGGCTCGCCGAAGAACCCGCCGCAGGCACCGGCGCAGCCGCCGGTTCCCAAGCCCCACCCCCCGAAGCCCCAGGAGCAGCCGAAGTCCCAGGGGCAGAAGGCGGACGGGAAGGCGGACAAATGACCGCACCACAGGTGGTCGTCCACCGCGACAAGGAGCTGATGGCCCAGGCCGCGGCGGCACGGCTGATCACGAAGATCGTGGACGCCCAGGCCGCCCGTGGCTCGGCCTCGGTCGTCCTGACCGGCGGGCGCAACGGCAACGGCCTGCTGGCCGCGCTCGGCGCCTCCCCGGCGCGCGACGCGGTCGACTGGTCGCGGCTGGACCTGTGGTGGGGCGATGAGCGGTTCCTGCCCGAGGGCCATGCGGACCGCAATGTCACACAGGCCCGCGAGGCGCTGCTGGACGCGGTGGAGCTGGACCCGGCGCGGGTGCACGCGATGCCCGCGTCCGACGGGCCCCAGGGCGGCGATGTGGACGCGGCGGCCGAGGCGTACGCGGCCGAGCTGGCCCGGGCCGCGCGGCCGGAGAACCACGGCGCGGTGCCGTCGTTCGACGTGACTCTGCTGGGCGTCGGCCCGGACACCCATGTGGCCTCGCTCTTCCCCGAGCTGCCCGCCGTCCGGGAGACCGAGCGGATGGTGGTCGGGGTGCGCGGCGCGCCCAAGCCGCCGCCGGTAAGGATCTCGCTGACCCTGCCCGCGATCCGCGCGGCACGGGAGGTGTGGCTGCTGGCGGCCGGTGAGGACAAGGCGAAGGCGGTCACGATAGCGCTGTCGGGCGCCGGGGAGCTTCAGGCTCCGGCGGCGGGCGCGCGCGGCCGCAGCCGGACGCTGTGGCTGCTGGACCGGGCCGCGGCGACGGGGCTGCCGCGCGAGCTGTACCCCCCGGCCTCGCCGTAACCCTCGTTATCGCACAGAAACGATCCCCCGGGCGCTTCGGGCGCCCGGGGGATCGTTCATCTGCGCGGTGAGGACCTCAGCGGCCGCGCAGCGAGCGGTAGGTGGCGACCAGGTGCTCGGTGGAGGCGTCCAGACCGGGCACCTCGGCGCCCTCGGTCAGGGCGGGCTCCACGCGCTTGGCGAGCACCTTGCCCAGCTCCACTCCCCACTGGTCGAAGGAGTCGATGTTCCACACCGCGCCCTGGACGAAGACCTTGTGCTCATAGAGGGCGACCAGCTGGCCCAGCACCGACGGGGTCAGCTCATGGGCGAGGATCGTGGTGGTCGGGCGGTTGCCGTCGAAGGTCTTGTGCGGCACCAGTTCCTCGGGCACCCCCTCGGCGGCGACCTCCTCGGCGGTCTTGCCGAAGGCCAGCGCCTGGCTCTGGGCGAAGAGGTTGGCCATCAGCAGATCGTGGTGGGACTCCAGCCCGGGCGGCAGGTCCTTCACCGGCCGCGCGAAGCCGATCAGATCGGCCGGGACCAGCTTGGTGCCCTGGTGGAGCAGCTGGTAGTAGGCGTGCTGGCCGTTGGTGCCGGGGGTGCCCCAGACGATGGGGCCGGTCTGCCAGCCGACGCGGTTGCCGTCCCGGTCCACATGCTTGCCGTTGGACTCCATGTCCAGCTGCTGGAGATAGTCGGTGAACCGCGACAGATAGTGGCTGTAGGGCAGGACGGCATGCGTCTGGGCGCCGTGGAAGTTGTTGTACCAGATGCCCAGCAGGCCCATCAGCAGCGGGACGTTCCGCTCCGGCGGGGCGGTGGAGAAGTGCTCGTCGACCAGATGGAAACCGGCCAGCATCTCGCGGAAGCAGTCCGGGCCGATGGCGACCATCAAGGAGAGACCGATGGCCGAGTCGTAGGAGTAGCGCCCGCCGACCCAGTCCCAGAACCCGAACATGTTGTCCGTGTTGATGCCGAACTCGGCGACCTTCTCGGCGTTGGTCGACACCGCCACGAAGTGCTTGGCGACGGCCTCCTGACCGGCCCGGAGCCCGGTCAGCAGCCAGTCGCGGGCGGAGACGGCGTTGGTGATGGTCTCGATGGTGGTGAACGTCTTGGAGGCGACGATGAACAGCGTCTCGGCCGGATCCAGGTCGCGCACCGCCTCGTGCAGATCCGCGCCGTCCACATTGGAGACGAACCGGAACGTCATCGAGCGGTCGCTGTAGGAGCGCAGCGCCTCGTACGCCATCTTCGGGCCCAGATCGGAGCCGCCGATGCCGATGTTGACGATGTTCTTGATCCGCTTGCCGGTGTGGCCGGTCCAGTCGCCGGACCTGACGCGGTCGGCGAAGACGGTCATCTTGGCGAGCACGGCGTGCACTTCGCCGACGGCGTCCTCGCCGTCCACCCTGATCTCCGCGGAGCGCGGTGCGCGCAGCGCGATGTGCAGCACCGCGCGGTCCTCGGTGGTGTTGATCCGCTCGCCGCGGAACATGGCGTCGCGCAGCTCGGCCACTTTGGTGGCGCTCGCCAGTTCGCGCAGCAGCCGCAGGGTCTCGTCGGTCACCAGGTGCTTGGAGTAGTCGACGTGGAGATCGCCGACCTGAAGGGTGAGACGGCTCCCGCGCTCCGGGTCGCCCGCGAACAGGTCGCGCAGATGAGCGTCGCCCAGCTCCTTGCGGTGTGCGGCCAGCGCGTGCCATTCCGGCAGCTGGTCCAGCCTGGTGCGGCCTTCCATGTTCATCTCGGACATCAGCCCACTTCTCGTCGGTACCTGGCCCCCGTGGCCACCAACTTAATTGATGACGGACCGCATTCCCGGAACGAGGGCCGCCACCCCGCAGACGAAGAGCGCGGCGGCCCCCAGCGCCGGGGTATTGAGCCCCCACGCCTGGGCCATCACCCCGCCCAGCAGCGCGCCGAGCGGGGTGCCCGCGATCGACAGGGTGCGGAACGCGGAGCTCACCCTCCCGAGTGCCCCGTCGGGGCTGCGCTGCTGCATCATCGTCACCTCGGTGACGTTCCAGACGATCCCCGCGAAGCCGAAGAGGCCCATGGCGGCGACCGCGACCGGCAGGCTCCGTATCGCCCCCAGAGCGGCCAGGGCGCCGATCTGCGCGGTGCCGCACACCACGAGGGCACGGGCGCGCCCCAGCTTCTCGGTGAGCCGGGCGGCCACCAGGCCCCCGGCCACACTGCCGATCCCGTAGACGGTGATGACGGCCGCGTACCCGGTGTTCCCGGCGTCCAGCCAGCCGGTGATGTGCAGCACCAGGGTGGCGATGAGCGCCCCGATGCCGATGTTGCACAGCGTGGTGGAGGCGCACAGCGCCCGCAGCGTGCGGTCCCGCCACAGCACGGCCAGGCCCTCGGCGATATCGCGCCGCAGCGAGCCGCCCGGCGGGCGCGGGGCCCGCTCGGGGGGTGCCGCCCCCAGCGAGGCGACCAGCGCGGCGGCGGCGAGATAGGTGGCCGCGTCCGCCGCGTACGGCATCGCGGCGCCGAGGCCGAGCAGCACCGGCACCAGCGGGGCGCCCACGAACCGGCCCATGACCTCCTGCCCGGTCATCAGCCGGGCGTTGGCCCGGCCCAGCGCCTGCTGCCCCACCACGGACGGCAGCAGCGCCGTGGCCGCGTTGTCGAACAGGGTCTGGAGCGTGGTGAGGGCGAAGGCGAGGGCGAGCAGCAGCCCGATGGTGGCCCGGTCCAGCCACACCGCGACGGCGAACCCCGCCATCAGGACGGCCCGCACGCCGTCCACCGCCCACATCGCCCGCCGCTGGTCCACCCGGTCCGCGATCGCCCCGCCGATCAGCCCGAACAGCAGCCAGGGCAGGAAGCCGCAGGCGGTCACGAGCGAGACCAGCACCGGCGAATCGGTCAGCGAGACGGCCAGCAGCGGCAGCGCCGCGCCCCGCAGCGCGTCCCCGAACCGGGAGACGACCGCGGCCGCCCACAGCCGCCCGAACCCCCCGCGCCACGCGGGCCCCGCCGGCTTCCCGGCGCCCAGCTCACCGGCGTCCACCGCGGCCATGACGATCCCCCCATGCATACGCCCCGCCCGGTGGGACGGCTCCCCCGGTGATCCAGCACCCCACGACCGTAGCCCGCACCACTGACAACGGCCCGGCCGCGCACCCCTCGCAGGAGGTGCCCGGCCGGGCCGTCGTACCGCGTTGTGTGTCTAGATCTCGCCCCGGAGCTTGGCGAGTGCCTCGGCAAGGATCGCCTCGCCGTCGGCGTCGCTGCGCCGCTCCCGTACGTACGCCAGATGCGTCTTGTACGGCTCGGTGCGCGGCGGGTCCGGCGGGTTGTCCCGGTCCTTGCCCGCCGGGAAGCCGCAGCGGGGGCAGTCCCACGTGTCAGGGATCTGCGCGTCGCTGGCGAAGCTCGGCACGGTCTCATGCCCGTTCGAGCACCAGAAGGAGATGCGCAGGCGCGGCGCCGATTCGCCTCGCTCGGCTTCTCCCATCGGCCCCGCCCCGACCCGACTTCCACGGATCGCGTTGCCACTTGCCACGGTCGTAACTCCCTGCGTGATGGTGCCGCGAAGCCTCGATTGGCAGCTTCGCCGCCCGGCGCCCCAGTCTACGTAAGGCCCAACGCGCGTCCAGTGAGAGGAGTTACACCCGTCACGGAGGACGCCATGCCATCATAGGCCGCATATGGGCCCCGCTGACGACGGTACGTCAGTTATCGGGCGTCAGCCGGGCCCCGGACGGCCCCGCCGGCGGCCCCTCAGTCGAGCTTCATCAGCAGCCCGAGCACGACGATGCAGACGAACCACAGCAGCCCGACCACCACCGTGATGCGGTCCAGGTTGCGCTCGGCGACCGAGGAGCCGCCCACCGAGGACTGCATGCCGCCACCGAACATGTCGGACAGGCCGCCGCCCTTCCCCTTGTGCATGAGCACCAACATCATCAACAGCAGGCTGAAGATGATGAGGGCGATCGAGAACCCCATGATCACAGCTGGACCAACCTTCTCGGGCTTGTACGGACGTCGGGGGCCGGACAGTGCGATTTCCACCGCCTCGACCCCCGACAGGGTACGACGACGCGCGCGCTAGGGCCTACTCACTGGTCGCGGAAACGAACGATCTTGACGAATTCGTCCGCGTCCAGCGACGCGCCGCCGACCAGGGCGCCGTCCACATCCGGCTTGGCCATGATCGCGGCAACGTTCCCGGACTTCACCGAGCCGCCGTACTGGATCCTGACCTTGTCGGCGACCTCCTGGCCGTAGAGCTCGGCGAGCCGGCCGCGGATGGCCCCACAGACCTCCTGGGCGTCCTCGGGGGTCGCGACCTCGCCGGTGCCGATCGCCCAGACCGGCTCGTAGGCGATCACGATGGTCTCGGCCTGCTCGGCCGGGACGTCCTTCAGGCCCTCGTCCACCTGGGCGAGGGTGTGCGCGACATGGTTGCCCGCCTTACGGACGTCGAGGCCCTCGCCGACGCACAGGATCGGGGTGAGGTCGTTGCGGAAGGCCGCCTTGACCTTGGCGTTGCACAGCTCGTCGGTCTCGTGGTGGTACTGGCGCCGCTCCGAGTGCCCGACGACGACGTAGGCGCACCTGAGCTTGGCCAGCATCGGGCCGGAGATCTCGCCGGTGTAGGCGCCGGAGTCATGCGCCGAGACGTCCTGGGCACCGTACTTGATCTTCAGCTTGTCGCCTTCGACCAGGGTCTGCACGGACCGCAGGTCGACGAAGGGCGGCAGCACCGCGACCTCCACGGCCTCGTAGTCCTTGTCGGCGAGCCCGAAGGCGAGCTTCTGGACGTGGGCGATGGCCTCGAGGTGGTTGAGGTTCATCTTCCAGTTGCCCGCCATCAGCGGCATACGGTCACTCACGGTGTTCAGTCCTCCAGTGCGGCGAGGCCGGGGAGCGTCTTGCCCTCGAGGTATTCGAGGCTCGCTCCACCGCCGGTCGAGATGTGGCCGAAAGCGTTCTCGTCGAAGCCCAGGATGCGCACGGCCGCGGCGGAGTCGCCGCCGCCGACCACGGTGAAGGCCGGGCTGTCCACGAGCGCCTGGGCCACGGCCCGGGTGCCCTCGGCGAAGTCGGGGTGCTCGAAGACGCCCATGGGGCCGTTCCAGAAGACGGTGGCCGCGTCGGCCAGCTTCGAGGCGTAGAGCTTGCGGGTCTCCGGGCCGATGTCCAGCCCCTGGAGGTCGGCCGGGATCGCGTCCGCGGCGACGAGCCGCGGGTTCGCGGGGGCCTTGGTCTTCAGATCCGGGAATTCGGCCGCGGCCGTGACATCGACCGGGAGCACGAACTCCACACCGCGCTCCTCGGCCCGGCGCAGATAGTCCTGGACCGCCGGGACCTGGTCCTCCTGGAGCAGCGAGCCGCCGACCTCGTGGCCCTGGGCCTTGAGGAAGGTGTAGGCCATGCCGCCGCCGATCAGGATGCGGTCGGCCTTCTCCAGGAGGTGGTCGATCACGCCGAGCTTGTCGGAGACCTTGGCGCCGCCGAGGACCACCGCGTAGGGCCGCTTGACGTCCTCGGTGAGCTTCTTCAGGACGGTGAGCTCGGTGGCGATCAGGTCGCCCGCGGCGTGCGGCAGCCGCGCCGGGAGGTCGTACACGGAGGCGTGCTTGCGGTGGACCGCGCCGAAGCCGTCGCCCACGTAGAGGTCGGCGAGGGCGGCGAGCCGGTCGGCGAAGGCGCCGCGCTCGGTGTCGTCCTTACTGGTCTCACCGGCGTTGAAGCGCAGGTTCTCCAGCAGCGCGACCTCGCCGTCGCCGAGCCCCGCCACGGTGGCCCGGGCGCTGTCGTCCACGGTGTCGGTCGCGAAGGCGACCTGCTTGCCGAGGAGTTCGCCGAGCCGCCGGGCGACCGGGGCGAGCGAGTACTGGGGGTCCGGGGCGCCCTTGGGGCGGCCCAGATGCGAGGCGACGATCACCTTGGCGCCCCGGTCCAGGAGCTTGGTGATCGTCGGGACGGCGGCGCGGATCCGGCCGTCGTCGGTGATCGTCTCGCCGTCGAGCGGGACGTTCAGATCGGCGCGGACGAAGACCCGCTGTCCGGCGACCTGAAGATCGTCAATCGTCTTCACAGGGTGACTCCTTGATCATGGATCGGGGCCCGTTACGACGGCGTCGTAGCGGGCCCCGTTTCCTAGCTCATCGGGACAGCGGTCAGAGCCGGCCGCCGACGAAGACGGTCAGGTCGACGAGGCGGTTGGAGTAGCCCCACTCGTTGTCGTACCAGCCGACGACCTTGACCTGCTTGCCCTGGACCATGGTCAGGGAGGAGTCGAAGGTGCAGGACGCGGGCCAGTTGACGATGTCCGAGGAGACGATCGGGTCCTCGGTGTACTCGAGGATGCCCTTGAGCTGACCCTCGGCGGCCTTCTGGAAGGCGGTGTTGATCTCGTCCTTGGTGACCTCGCGGTCGAGCTCCAGGACCAGGTCGGTGACCGAGCCGGTCGGGACCGGGACGCGCATCGCGATGCCGTCCAGCTTGCCCTTGAGCTGCGGGAGGACCAGCGCGGTGGCCTTGGCGGCACCGGTGGAGGTCGGGATGATGTTCTCGGCCGCCGCGCGGGCGCGACGCAGGTCCTTGTGCGGGAAGTCCAGGATGCGCTGGTCGTTGGTGTACGCGTGGACCGTCGTCATCATGCCCTTGACGATGCCGAAGCTCTCGTCGAGGACCTTGGCCATCGGCGCCACACAGTTGGTGGTGCAGGAGGCGTTGGAGATGACGTGATGGTTCGCCGGGTCGTACTTGTCCTGGTTGACGCCCATCACGATGGTGATGTCCTCGTTCTTGGCGGGCGCGGAGATCAGGACCTTCTTGGCACCGGCGGCAAGGTGCTTGGCGGCGTCCTCACGCTTGGTGAAGATGCCGGTGGACTCCACCACGATGTCGGCGCCGAGCTCGCCCCACGGAAGGGCGGCCGGGTCGCGCTCGGCCATCGTCTTGAACGTCTGGTTGCCCACCGTGATGGTGTCCTCGGTGTGGCTGACCTCGTGCTTCAGCCGGCCGAGGATGGAGTCGTACTTGAGCAGGTGGACCAGGGTGGCGTTGTCGGTCAGGTCGTTGACACCGACGATCTCGATGTCCGCGCCCTGCTCAAGGAGCGCGCGGAAGTAGTTGCGACCGATGCGGCCGAAGCCATTGATGCCTACGCGGATCGTCACGAACCGATCTCCTCGTTGGTGTGCCGGTCTGGACGCCGGCGAACGTGTAATGGGATGTCCCCGACCGCCTCCGACCCTACCGCTATCACGGGACGTACGTGACATTGGCATCGGCGGCCCATGACCACCGGAAAGTGGTACGGACCGCCGATTCAGTCACGATGTGTCACGCGCTGTCAACGACGCAGCGCACGGAGCGCGTCGCCCACCAGCCGGGCCCTCTGGACGGCGTCGGGTACGTGCTCCAGTCCGAATCCCAGCAGCACGGTGTCCCGTGTGGTGACGCCGGCGACGGTGTGGAAGAGCTCCCGGGAGCGGGACCAGTCCCCGGCGTTCGCCGGGGAGCCCTCCGGCGCCCCCGGCACCGTCCACGGGCCGAGCGCGGTCTCGAAGCCCTCGGAGTCCTCGGCGGTGCCGCCGACGGTCAGCTCGGTGCCGTCCACGAAGGCGCCCCGGCCGCCGGTGCCCGGGTCGGTGACGTACGAGAGCGCCAGCTCGACCTTCTTGCCCGCGTAGCCGCTCAGGTCCAGCGAGACCGGCCGCCACCCCTCGGAGGAGCCCGTCAGGCTGTTCCAGGAGCCCGTGCTGCCCTTCGCGGCGCAGCCGTCGTCGCCGGGGGTCAGGTAGTGCTTGAGGAACGGGTGCAGATTGAGCAGGAAGCCCGCCTCGCACTCGGTGGGCACCTTGGTGGAGGAGCCGCCGCCCGCGTCGGGGAGGGTGGTCCAGTCGTCCTTGCCCGCGGTGCGCGCCTCGATGATCACATGGTCGTAGCCGGGCTCGGTGTCGTAGCTGAGCCGGAAGTCCAGGGCCGGTTTGTCGGCGGCGGACACACCGGTGAGGTCCACCGTGCGGGACAGCCGCATCCAGGAGTTGTCACGGTGACCCGCGGCCGCCATCCAGTCGCCCTCATAAGGCTGGTACGGGGTACGCGTGTTCGGGTACTCCCCCGCGCCCGCGCTGCGGAACTGGGGGAAGTCCTCGGGCGGCAGCACATCGGAGGTGACGGTGTAGGCGCCCGCCGCGTCCAGGGGGTTGCCCGGGGCGTCGCCGAGGTTCGCGCCGGTGCCCGCGAGCGCGCCGGCGCCCTGGAAGGCGGTGGGCGACTTCAGGGTGAGCCGGCTGTCGGCGCCCAGGTAGTACTGGCTGAAGTCGTCGGTGTCGGCCGGTCCCACCTCGGAGCTGCCGCCCGCCCGTTCACCGGTGGTGATCAGCTTGCCGCCCTCGTTGAGGAAGTCGCGCACCGCGAGCAGGGTCGGGCCGCCGGGCCGCTCGGCGCCGGTGTACCAGAGCACCGTCCTGAAGTGGCTCAGCACTCCGAGCGCGGACGGCGCCCCCTGGGTGGCCACGTCCCAGACGGCCGCCTTACGGTCGTTGTCGGCCAGCGCCCGGGTGTACGCGGCGGTGTGCCGGGCCGGGGAGGTGCCGCCCTCCTCGGCGATCACCAGCGTGTCGGCGCGGGGCCGCTTCGCCACGGTGTAGGTGAACGGCTCACTGGCGGTCCGCTTGCCGCTCTCCGTGCGGCCGGTGAACCAGACCTCGACCTTCTGCCCGGGGTCCGCGCCCCTGACGGCGGCCCGGTACTGGTCGAAGCGGACGTTGTCCTCGCCGCCGTAGGTCTCACCGCCCCGCCACGCCTTCAGCGGGGCGGTGCGGGTACGGCCGCCGTCCACGCGGTAGTTGAGCTTCTTGTCGCGAACGCGCTTGCGGACGGTCACCGAGACGTCCTGGTCGCCGCCGCGCGCGTACGACGTGGTGAAGGCGTCCGGGGTGAAGTCCCGCGCGGTCATACCGACCGACGACGAGGGCCGGTCGGGGTGTTCGGCGGTCTCGGCGACCGAGAGCGCGAAGGGGATGTTCTTGGTGAACTCCTGCGCGATCAGCTTCTCGTCGTCCGGGAAGGTGAAGACGGACGCGCAGTCGCGCGGCTGCCAGGCGTCGTCCGGGTCCACGTCGGAGGCGGTCTGGCACGTCGACATCTCCGGGGTGAACATCATCATCCCGTTGACGTTCGCCGCGTGGCCGTCGGCCTCGCCGTTGGTGGTGTACAGCTCGGAGGAGACCTGCGGGTGGTAGCCGGGGATCGCGGAGTGCTCGGGGGTGCCGGCGAGCGACGTGTAGAGGACGTCGTCGGGGGTCGGGGTGGCGACCTGCCAGCCGACGCCGTAGAGCAGCAGTTCGGCGGCCGAATGGTAGTTGATGCCGTAGGTGAAGCCGATGCGCTTCTCGAAGGCGTCCAGCGCCTTGGTCTCCGGCTCGGAGGCGGGGGCGGGTCCTCGGTAGGTCTCATCGGCCGGGTCGGCGGACGAACCCTCGTTGTCGTAGCCCCACTTGTAGCCGAAGTTGCGGTTGAGGTCGACGCCGTCGCCCGAGGTGATCTTGCCGTCGCCGTTGTTGTCGCGCAGGTTCTTGCGCCACTGGCGGTTGGCCGGGCTCTGATGCGTGTAGTCGTAGCCGTCCGGGTTGGCCGACAGCACGAACCACAGCTCCGTACGGTCCACGATCCTGGTGACGCGGTCGTCCTTGCCGTAGTTGTCGAGGTAGTAGTGCATCAGCCGGCGGGTCATCTCGGGCGTGATCCACTCACGGGCGTGCTGGTTGGACATGTAGAGCACCGACGGCTTGCTGCCGTCGCGGGTCTTCGCGGCGCCCTTGCTCAGCTTGAGGGCGAGGATGTCCTTGCCCTGGCCGGTCTTGCCGATGCTGACGACCTTGGTGAGGCCGGGGTGCGCCCGGCCAGTCTCGACGATCTCCTGCTTCAGCCCGCCCTCGCCGCTGTAGGGGCGGAAGACTCCGTCGCCCGCGGCCTTCAGGCGGTCGCGGCTCTGCGCGGAGACCTTCTTCTCGGCGAGCCGCACACCCTTGCCGCGCAGCTCGGCGGCCTGCTTGGCGGTGAGGTAGAGCTCGACCGGACCGGTGCCCTTCTCGGGCACCTGCCGCCCCAGCTCGGTACCGTCCGCTCCGGCGCGGAGCAGCAGCGGAATCTGATCCTTCGTGACCTGGGCGGTCCATACGGACAGCCCGTCGCCGGCGGAGTCCGCCGGAGGTTGTGCGGTGGCCGCGGGTGCCGCGGCCAGTCCCCCCAGGAGCAGCGCGGCAAGTGCCACCACCGCGCCGCCCGATCTCACCGTGCGTCTGAATCTCACCGTGCGTCCGAGCTTCATGAGCCCCCCTGGCTGTCGTGTGAAGACACGCGGGTGCGCAGCGCTCCAGACTTGTCACGACACATGGTCATGTCAACAGCGGCGCGCGGAACCGCTGTCACATGCCCCGCGACGCACCACGCCCCCGGATCACTCGTGTGACCCGGGGGCGTGGGGTGCGGCTCTCGTACGACCTCTCGGACCGTCAACCGGTGGGGGGCGTCGGCTCGTAGGGCCGGCTGTGGCCGATGGGGCCCGTCAGCCCGCGGAACCGGTCAGCCGACCATGCCGTCGGCCATCTCCTCGGTCAGGCTGGACTCGGTGCCGGGGATGCCCAGGTCCTGGGCGCGCTTGTCGGCCATGGCCAGCAGCCGGCGGATACGGCCCGCGACGGCGTCCTTGGTCAGCGGCGGGTCGGCGAGGGCGCCCAGCTCCTCCAGGGACGCCTGCTTGTGCTCCATACGCAGCCGTCCGGCCGCGGCGAGGTGCTCGGGCACCTCCTCGCCCAGGATCTCCAGGGCGCGCTGCACCCGGGCCCCGGCGGCGACGGCGGCGCGGGCCGAGCGGCGCAGATTGGCATCGTCGAAGTTGGCGAGGCGGTTGGCGGTGGCCCGCACCTCGCGGCGCATCCGCCGCTCCTCCCACGCGAGGACCGACTCATGCGCCCCCAGCCGCGTCAACAGCGCGCCGATGGCATCACCGTCCCGGACGACCACCCGGTCCACCCCGCGCACCTCGCGCGCCTTGGCGGCGATCTGGAGCCGGCGGGCGGCGCCGACCAGGGCGAGCGCGGCCTCCGGTCCTGGGCAGGTCACCTCCAGGGAGGACGAGCGGCCGGGCTCGGTGAGCGAGCCATGGGCGAGGAAGGCCCCGCGCCAGGCGGCCTCGGCGTCGCAGGTGGCCCCCGAGACGACCTGCGGCGGCAGCCCGCGGATCGGCCGGCCGCGGCCGTCGACCAGGCCGGTCTGCCGCGCCAGCTGGTCACCGCCCGCCACCACCCGCACCACGTACCGGCTGCCGCGGCGCAGCCCGCCGGGGGCCATCACCACCAGATCCGAGGAGTGGCCGAAGATCTCCAGGATGTCCTTGCGGACTCTTCGCGCCGCGATCCCCGTGTCCAGCTCCGCCTCGATCACGATGCGCCCGCTGACCAGGTGCAGCCCGCCCGCGAACCGCAGGATCGCCGAGACCTCCGCTTTCCGGCAGCAGGTCCGGGTGACGGGGAGCCGGGAGATTTCGTCCTTCACCGCTGCCGTCATCGCCATGGGCCGATCCTTCCATGCATCCGAAAAATACGGTCGTACGCGGCCGCCAGAAGCTCCGGGTCATGCTTCGGGGCACCGTCGGTCGCGGCCACCGGAGCCAGCTCGACTGTGCCGCCCAGCCGCTTGGCGGCGTCGCACAGACTGCTCTGGTCGGGGACGGCGGCCTCGTCGGCCAGCACCACGTCGAAGGCGAGTTTAGGGGCGTGTCGGGCCAAAACCTCCAAATGACGCTGCGGGGAGAAGCCGTCGGTTTCTCCCGGCTGAGGGGCGAGGTTCAGCGAGAGCACGCGCCGGGCCTTGGTCTCGCTGAGCGCCTTGAGCAGATCGGGGACCAGCAGATGCGGGATCACGGAGGAGAACCAGGAGCCGGGCCCCAGCACCACCCAGTCGGCGTCCATGACCGCCTCGACGGCCTCGGGGACGGCCGGCGGATCGTGCGGCACCAGATGGACCGACTGCACCTCGCCGGGGGTGAGCGCCACGGTGGCCTGCCCGGCGACGGTGGAGACCTCGTCCGGCCGCGCCGGGTCATGGCCCCGGACGTACGCCTGGAGCTCCAGGGGGACGGCCGACATCGGCAGCACCCGGCCGTGGGCGCCCAGCAGCTTGCCGACCAGGTCGAGCGCCTCCACATGGTCGCCCAGCTGCTCCCACAGGGCGACGATCAGCACATTGCCCACCGCGTGGCCGTGCAGATCGCCCTCGCTGGCGAAGCGGTGCTGGATGACCCGCGCCCAGGTCTGGCCCCAGTCGTCGTCGCCGCACAGCGCGGCCAGGGCCTTGCGCAGATCGCCGGGCGGCAGCACGCCCAGCTCGTCGCGGAGGCGTCCGCTGGAGCCCCCGTCATCGGCCACGGTGACGACGGCGGTCAGATCGCCGGTGATCCGGCGCAGCGCGGCGAGCGACGCCGACAGGCCCATGCCGCCGCCCAGGGCGACGACCTTGGGATGTGCGCTCCGGTTCGTCCGCGCCCCGACCAGCCGTCGCAGCCGGTTGCTACGAATGGTCACTCGCGCCCCATGTCCCGGTGGACGATGACGGTCTCCACTCCCTCGGCGGCCAGCCGCGGGGCGAGCCGCTCGGACATCGCGACGCTGCGGTGCTTGCCGCCGGTGCAGCCGACCGCGATGGTCACATAGCGCTTGCCCTCGCGGCGGTAGCCCGCGGCGATGAGCTGGAGCAGCTCCGCGTACCGGTCCAGGAACTCCTTGGCGCCGGGCTGGTTGAAGACATAGCTGGAGACCTCCTCGTTGAGCCCGGTGAAGGGGCGCAGCTCGGGCACCCAGTGCGGATTGGGCAGGAAGCGGCAGTCCACCACCAGATCGGCGTCGACCGGCAGCCCGTACTTGTAGCCGAACGACATCACCGTGGCCCGCAGCTCGGGCTCCTCCTCGCCCGCGAACTGGGCGTCCATCTTGGCCCGCAGCTCATGGACGTTGAGGCTGGAGGTGTCGATCACCAGATCGGCGTCCCCGCGCAGCTCGCGCAGCAGATCCCGCTCGGCGGCGATGCCGTCCACGATCCGGCCGTCGCCCTGGAGGGGGTGCGGGCGGCGCACCGACTCGAAGCGGCGCACCAGGGCCTCGTCGGACGCCTCCAGGAACAGCACCCGCCGCTTGACGTTCTTGGCGGCGAGGTCGGCGAGGGACTCGCGGAGGTTGTCGAAGAAGCGGCGGCCGCGGACGTCCACCACCACGGCGATCCGGGCCACATTGCCCTGGGAGCGGGCGCCCAGGTCGACCATGGTGGGGATCAGCGCGGGGGGCAGGTTGTCCACGACGAACCAGCCGAGGTCCTCCAGACACTTGGCGGCGGTGCTGCGGCCCGCGCCCGACATTCCAGAGATGATCACCAGCTCGGGGATGGCCGCCGCCTCGGCGGGCTCGCCCGACGTGCCCGTATTCACCTGCGCTCCGTCTCCATGGTTCTCGTGCTCGGTCATGGTCTGGTCCCCCCGTTCGACGACGCCGCGCCGGCGGCCTCGTCCTCAATGATCTCTCCTGTGGCGGTGTTCACGGCGGGCGCGGCCGGGGCGGCCCCGGCGAGCGCCGCGGCGACCGTCTCGGCCGTCTTACGGCCGACGCCGGGCACCTCGCAGATCTGCTCGACGGTGGCGGCGCGCAGCCGCTTGACCGAGCCGAAGTGCTTCAGCAGGGCCTGCTTACGGCTGTCACCGAGACCCGGAACGGTGTCCAAGGGCCCGGCCTTCAGCGACTTGGCGCGCTTGCTGCGCTGGTAGGTGATGGCGAAGCGGTGGGCCTCGTCGCGGACCCGCTGGAGGAGGTAGAGCCCCTCGCTGCTGCGGGGCAGCACCACCGGGTCCTCCTCGTCCGGCAGCCACACCTCCTCGAGCCGCTTGGCGAGGCCGCAGACGGCGACGTCGTCGACGCCGAGCTCGTCCAGGGCCCGTTTGGCGGCGGCCACCTGCGGCTTGCCACCGTCGACCACGACGAGCTGGGGCGGGTAGGCGAACCGCTTCGGCCTGCCCTCCTCGTCGATCGGGCCGGAGGGCCCCTGGTCGGGTCCGTCGGCTCCTTCGAGGGGCTGCCCGGCGGCCCCGGTGGACCCGGTGGCCCCGGTGGACCCGGTGGACCCGGGAGCCCCAGCGGGCTCGGACGCCTCGACAGCCCCGGGAACCCCAGGAGCCCCGGCGCCTTCCTCCTGCCACTCCCCCGTCTTCTGCTTCTCCTGGAGATAGCGGCGGAAGCGGCGGCTCACGACCTCGTGCATGGAGCGGACATCGTCCTGCCCGGCGAAGCTCTTGATCTGGAAGCGGCGGTACTCACTCTTCCGGGGGAGCCCGTCCTCGAAGACCACCATGGAGGCCACCACGTCATCGCCCTGGAGATGGGAGATGTCGAAGCACTCCACGCGCAGCGGAGCGGAGTCAAGACCCAGGGCCTCGGCGATCTCCTCCAGCGCCCGGGAACGGGTGGTGAGGTCGGAGGCGCGCTTGGTCTTGTGCAGCGCGAGCGCCTGCTGGGCGTTGCGCTGGACGGTCTCCATGAGGTCCTTCTTGTCGCCGCGCTGCGGGATGCGCAGATCGACCCGGGAGCCCCGGCGCTCGGCGAGCCACTGGGTGACCGGCTCGGCCGGTTCCGGCACGGCGGGCACCAGGACCTCCTTGGGGACCGCGTCGCCGCGCTCCTCCCCGTACAGCTGCTGGAGGGCGTGCTCGACCAGCCCGGCGGTGTCGACGGCCTCGACCTTGTCGGTGACCCAGCCGCGCTGACCGCGCACCCGGCCGCCGCGCACATGGAAGATCTGGACGGCCGCCTCCAGCTCGTCCTCGGCGACCGCTATCAGGTCGGCGTCGGTGGCGTCGGCGAGCACCACCGCGTTCTTCTCCATCGCGCGCTTGAGCGCCCCTATGTCGTCGCGGAGCCGGGCCGCCTTCTCGTACTCCATCTCCTCGGCGGCCTCGTGCATCTGCTGCTCCAGGCGGCGCAGATAGGCGCCGGTGCGCCCGGCCATGAAGTCGCAGAACTCCTCGGCCAGTTCACGGTGCTCCTCGGCGGTGACGCGGCCGACGCAGGGGGCCGAGCACTTGCCGATGTAGCCGAGCAGACAGGGGCGGCCGATCTGGGCGGAGCGCTTGAACACCCCGGCGGAGCAGGTCCGGACGGGGAACACGCGGAGCATCAGGTCGACGGTCTCGCGGATGGCCCAGGCGTGGGCGTACGGGCCGAAGTAGCGCACGCCCTTCTTCTTGGCGCCGCGCATCACCTGGACCCGGGGGAACTCCTCGTTGAGGGTCACGGCGAGGGAGGGGTAGCTCTTGTCGTCGCGGTACTTGACGTTGAACCGGGGGTCGAACTCCTTGATCCAGGAGTACTCGAGCTGTAGGGCCTCGACCTCGGTGGAGACCACGGTCCACTCCACGGCGGCGGCCGTGGTGACCATGGTGCGGGTCCGCGGGTGGAGGTTCGCCAGGTCCTGGAAGTACGACGAGAGCCGCTGGCGCAGGCTCTTCGCCTTTCCGACGTAGATCACCCGGCGGTGCTCGTCACGGAACTTGTAGACCCCCGGCGAGTCGGGGATCTGTCCCGGCTTGGGGCGGTAGCTGCTCGGGTCGGCCATGGTCACCACCCTACTTGCGGGGAGTGACACATCCGGTGCCCTCGGGACGCGGTGCGGTGAGGTCCAGGGGATTTGGGGATTCCGCGGCCGGGCGGGCACTCCGGGCGGCCAGGCGGGCACTCCGGGCGGCCGGGCGGGAGTCGCCGGCCTCGACCACCCGGATGTCGTCCGCTCAGGCGTCGGGGCCCGCGACGAGCCGTCCGCCCTTCGTGGTGACCGGGACCGACGGCAGCGGCTTCTCCGCGGGCCCCTGGACGACCTTGCCGGTGCGGGCGTCGAACTGGCTGCCGTGGCAGGGGCAGTTGATCTTGCCGTCCTCGACCGTGTCGACGACGCATCCGGCGTGGGTGCACACCGCGCTGAACGCCGTGAACTCGCCCTTGGCGGGCTGGGCGACCACCACCCGCTGCTCGCGGTAGATCTTGGCGCCGCCAACCGGCACGACACCGGCCGAGCCGAGCTCGACCGGGGCGGTGGGCGTCGGGGACGCCTTCTTGCCCGATCCGCCCGGGGAGCAGGCCGCCACGCCGAGCCCGGCGGCTCCGGCCAGCGCGGCGCGGCACAGCACGGTTCGACGGGAGGCGGGCTGGCTGGACATCTGCGGCTCCTGGGGTGTGAGGGCCCTCCGACCATACCGGCACAGATCCCTCCGTTCGCCGCCGCCCCCGGGGAGGACGTAAGCGTTTGCGCAAACGTTTACGTCCGGCGGTCGATGCGATACGTTACGTGCCCCCAGCAGGGCTCGGCGGCCCCACGGCCCCGACGCCCCCTGGACCGACTCCCCCGACGATCTCGACGTTAAGGACCGCAGCGGATGGCAACCATGGTCGATGTCGCCCGGCGCGCCGGGGTGTCCGTGGCCACCGTCTCGCATGTGCTCAACGAGACCCGGCCGGTCCGCCCCGGCACCCGTAAGGCCGTACTGGACGCCATCGACGACCTCGGGTACATCCCCAATACGCTGGCGCGCTCCCTGGTGACCGCGCGTACCCGCTCGATCGGCCTGGCCGTCTCGGCCATCAGCAATCCGTACTTCACCGAGATCCTCCAGGGCGTCGAGTCCAGCGCCCTGGAGCGGGGCTATGGGCTGCTGATCGCCGATCCGCATGACGACCCCGCGCATGAGCTCACCGTCGTCCGGCTGCTGCATGAGCGGCGGGTGGACGGGGTGATCGTCGCCCCGTCGGCCGAGCCCGCCGGGCTGCTGGAGTATCTGGCCCGCCGTAAGATCCCCGCCGTCTTCCTCGACCGGCTGGTCGGCGACGCCCATGACCAGGTGTGCGCCGAGAACGCCCGCCCCGTCGAACAGCTGGTCGACCATCTCGCCGATCTCGGCCACCTCCGCATCGGACTGGTCGCGGGACTGCCGGGGCTGAGCACCACCAGCGAGCGGATCGCGGGCTACCGGGCCGGTCTGGAGCGCCATGGGCTGCCGTTCCGCCCCGGGCTGCTGGCCGAGGGCCACTCCGAGGCGCGGGGCGCGGAGGACGCCGTCCACCGGCTGCTGGCCTCCCCCGAGCCGCCCACCGCGATCATCACCGCGAACAACGCGATGACCATCGGCGCGCTGCGCGCCCTGCGGACGGCGGGGCTGAGGGTGCCGGACGATCTCGCGCTGGTCTGCTTCGACGACTTCTCCTGGGCGGATGTCTTCTCCCCCGGACTCACCGCGATCTCCCAGCCCAGCCGGGAGGTCGGCGCCACCGCCGTCCGGCTGCTGCTCGAGCGGCTGGAGAATCCGGGGCGGCCGCCGCGCACCGTACGGCTGCCCTGCGCCTTCGTCCACCGCACCTCGTGCGGCTGTGTGGCCGAAGCCCTCGACCGACCACCGCTCCCCGGAACCCCCGGACTCGCCGGAAAGGACCCCGTCTCGTGATCGTCGTCGCCGGAGAAGCCCTGATCGACCTCGTGCCCGAGCGCACGCCGAGCCCCGCGGCGGGTGACCGGCTGCCCGCGCTGCGGCCCGCGCGCGGCGGCGGCCCGTACAACACCGCGCTGGCCCTGGGGCGGCTCGGCTCGCCCACCGCCTTCTGCTCGCGGGTCTCCACGGACGGCTTCGGGGAGGCGCTGCTGGAGGGGCTGCGGATGGACGGCGTGGACACCGCGCTGGTGCAGCGCGGCGAGGAGCCCACGACGCTGGCCGTCGCCTCCATCGGGGCCGATGGCTCGGCCGGGTACGGCTTCTATGTGCAGGGCACCGCGGACCGGCTCTTCACCCTGCCGCCGTCCCTTCCCGAGGGGGTGAGCGCGCTGTCGCTGGGCACCTGCTCACTGGTGCTGGAGCCGGGCGCGAGCGCGTACGAGGAGCTGCTGCGGCGCGAGGCCGCGCGCGGGGTCTTCACCACGCTGGACCCCAATATCCGCACCGGGCTGATCCCCGACGCCGACGCCTACCGGGCCCGCTTCCACGGCTGGCTGCCCCATATCGGCCTGCTGAAGCTGTCCATAGAGGACGCGAGGTGGCTGGCCGACTCGGAGGACGCGGGGGATGTCGAGCGGGCCGTGGGCGCGTGGCTGGCGGCGGGTCCGGCGGCCGTGGTGCTCACCCACGGCGGGGAGGGGCTGAGCGTACGGCGGCAGGACGGCTCGGTGATCTCGGTGCCGGGCGAGCGGGTGGACATCGTGGACACCATCGGGGCGGGCGACACCGTGAACGCCGCGCTGCTGCACCGGCTGGCGGGGCACCAGGCGCTGTCGGCGCCCGCGCTGGCCAAGCTGGACGAGGCGGCCTGGCGGGATGTGCTGGGCTTCGCCGCCCGCGCCGCCGCGATCACCTGCTCCCGGGCGGGCGCGGAGCCGCCCTACGCGTCCGAGCTGGCCTGAGCCCGACCGCTTCGCCCGTGCTCGCCGCGCCCGGGTCGGTCCGGGCGCGGCGCGGGCACAGCGGCTTGGGCTACTTGGCGGCCGCCCGCTTGGAGGCGGCCGTGGTCTTGGCCGCCGCCTTCTTGGCCACGGTCTTCTTCGCCGCAGTCTTCTTGGCCGCCGTGGACTTCGCGGCGGCCTTCTTGGCGGGCGCCTTCTTGGTGGTCACACCGCCCTTGCGCGCGGCGGGCACCGTGGCGTCGCTCACCCGGTCGCCCAGCATGTCCCGCAGGAACTTCCCGGTGTGGCTGACCGGGATCGAGGCCACGTCCTCCGGGGTGCCCTCGGCGATCACCAGACCGCCGCCGCTGCCGCCCTCGGGGCCCATGTCCACGACCCAGTCGGCCGTCTTGATCACATCGAGGTTGTGCTCGATGACGATCACCGTGTTGCCCTTGTCGACCAGGCCGGAGAGCACGCTGATCAGCTTGCTGATGTCCTCGAAGTGCAGACCGGTGGTCGGCTCGTCCAGCACATACACCGTGCGGCCGGTCGACCGCTTCTGGAGCTCGCTCGCCAGCTTGACGCGCTGGGCCTCACCGCCGGAGAGGGTCGGCGCGGGCTGTCCGAGCCGGACATAGCCCAGCCCGACCTCGTTGAGGGTGCGCAGATGGCGGGCGATGGTGGGCACCGCCTCGAAGAAGTCCAGGGCCTCCTCGATGGGCATGTCCAGCACCTCGGCGATGGACTTGCCCTTGTAGTGCACCTCCAGGGTCTCCCGGTTGTAGCGCGCGCCGTGGCAGACCTCGCACGGCACATACACATCCGGCAGGAAGTTCATCTCGATCTTGATGGTGCCGTCACCGGAGCAGTTCTCGCAGCGGCCGCCCTTGACGTTGAAGGAGAACCGCCCGGGCTGGTACCCGCGGACCTTGGCCTCCATCGTCTCCGCGAACAGCTTGCGCACATGGTCGAAGACGCCGGTGTACGTGGCCGGGTTCGAGCGCGGGGTGCGGCCGATGGGCGACTGGTCGACATGCACCACCTTGTCGACGAGATCGTCGCCCGCGACCCGGGTGTGGCGCCCGGGAACCGCCCGCGCGCCGTTCAGCTCGCGGGCCAGATGGGTGTAGAGGATGTCGTTGACCAGCGTGGACTTACCCGATCCCGAGACACCGGTGACGGCGGTGAGCACCCCCAGCGGGAAGGACACATCGATGTCCTGGAGGTTGTTCTCCCGGGCGCCGTGGACCGTGAGGCGCCGCTTGGGGTCCATGGGCCGGCGCGCCGCCGGCAGCGGGATGGCCTTCTTGCCGGACAGATAGTGCCCGGTCACCGACTCCTGGTTGACCAGCAGCTCGCTCAGCGGCCCGCTGTGCACCACCTTGCCGCCGTGCTCGCCCGCGCCCGGGCCGATGTCCACCACCCAGTCCGAGGTCTTGATGGTGTCCTCGTCGTGCTCCACGACGATCAGGGTGTTGCCGAGGTCGCGCAGCCGCACCAGCGTCTCGATCAGCCGGTGGTTGTCGCGCTGGTGCAGGCCGATGGACGGCTCGTCCAGCACATAGAGCACACCGACCAGACCGGAGCCGATCTGGGTGGCCAGCCGGATGCGCTGGGCCTCGCCGCCGGAGAGGGTGCCCGCGGCGCGGTTGAGCGAGAGATAGTCCAGGCCGACGTCGACCAGGAACCGCAGCCGCTCGTTGACCTCCTTGAGGACCCGCTCGGCGATGGTCTTCTCGCGCGCGCTCAGCTCCATGCCGCGCAGGAACTCGGCGCATTCGCTGATCGACATCGCCGAGACATCCGCGATGGACTTGTCCTGCACGGTGACGGCCAGAACGATCGGCTTCAGGCGGGTGCCCTCACAGGTGGGGCAGGGCACCTCGCGCATATAGCCCTCGAACCGCTCCCGGCTGGCGTCGCTCTCCGCCTCCGAGTGGCGCCGCTTCACATAGGGCAGCGCGCCCTCGAAGGCCGTGGTGTACGCCCGCTGGCGGCCGTAGCGATTGCGGTAGCGGACCTCGATCTGGGTCCGGTGCCCGTTGAGCAGCGCCTTCTTGGCGCGCTGCGGAAGCCCGGCCCAGGGGACGTCGGTACGGAAGCCGAGCGCGTCGGCGAGCGCGCCGACCAGACGGCCGAAGTAGTCCTTGGTGTGGCCGTGGGACCAGGGGTGGATGGCGCCCTCGTCCAGCGACTTCTCCTCGTCCGGGACGATCAGCTCCGGGTCGACCTCCATCCGGGTGCCGATGCCGGTGCACTCCGGGCAGGCGCCGAAAGGCGAGTTGAAGGAGAAGGTGCGCGGCTCCAGCTCCTCGAAGGACAGGTCGTCGTACGGGCAGTAGAGATGCTCGGAGAACATCCGCTCCCGCTGCGGGTCGTCCTCCGCCAGGTCCACGAAGTCGAGGATCACCATGCCGCCGGAGAGGCCGAGCGCGGTCTCCACCGAGTCCGTCAGCCGGCGCTTGGCGCTGTCCTTGACGGTGAGGCGGTCCACGACCACCTCGATGGTGTGCTTCTCCTGCTTCTTCAGCTTCGGCGGGTCGGACAGCTGGATGGTCGCGCCGTCCACCCGGGCGCGGCTGTAGCCCTTGGTCTGGAGATCGGAGAAGAGGTCGGCGAACTCCCCCTTGCGCTCGCGCACCAGCGGGGAGAGCACCTGGAAGCGGCTGCCCTCGGGAAGCTCGAGCACCCGGTCCACGATCGCCTGCGGCGACTGGCGGGCGATCGGACGGCCGCACTCGGGGCAGTGCGGCTTGCCGATACGGGCGAACAGCAACCGGAGGTAGTCATAGACCTCGGTGATGGTGCCGACCGTCGAGCGCGGATTCCGCGAGGTCGACTTCTGGTCGATCGACACCGCGGGGGACAGCCCCTCGATGAAGTCCACATCGGGCTTGTCCATCTGCCCCAGGAACTGGCGGGCGTAGGAGGAGAGCGACTCGACGTACCGGCGCTGCCCCTCGGCGAAGATCGTGTCGAACGCGAGGGACGACTTGCCCGACCCGGACAGCCCGGTGAAGACGATGAGCGAGTCGCGAGGAAGGTCGAGTGAGACGTTCTTGAGATTGTGCTCGCGAGCGCCACGAACGATGAGACGGTCGGCCACGCCGGTCGGCACCTTTCTTGAGAGAGTCGGGGTGCGCCGAGCCCGCTCGCGGGGCGGCCCTGCCGGTCGGAGCAGGTGCGGAGCGGAGCGAAGCCCCCAACCCAGGGTATGGGGGCACGACGACGATGTCTTAAGGATGCAGCACACCGAGCCTATAGCACGCACATTCGATTTGCGGGCCACGGGAGCCGACTTCACCCGATCGTGTGGTGCGCACTACGGTCGGGTCATGACCGACTGCACCGGGGCCGACTACGTCCGGGACGCCGCCGCCGTACAGGCGGCGACGGACCGGCTGCTGACCGCCGTCGCCGCCCTCGACGAGGTCTCCCTCGCCCGTCCGTCGGAGCTCCCCGGCTGGACCCGCGGCCATGTCCTGGCCCACCTGGCCCGCAACGCGGACGCTCTGGTGAACCTCCTCACCTGGGCCCGGACCGGCGAAGAGACGCCGATGTACCCCGACGCGGAGGCGCGCGACGCCGACATCCGGCGGGATGCCGCCCGGCCGCTCGCCGTCCACCTGGACGACCTGCGCACCAGCGCCGCCCGCTTCGACGCGGCGGTCGCCGCGCTGCCCCCGGAGCGCCTGCCGTACGAGGTGACCCTGCGCGGCGGTGTCCGGGAGCCGGCCGCCGGGCTGCCGCTGCGCCGCCTCACCGAGGTCGAGCTGCACCATGTCGATCTCGGCATCGGCCGCACCGTGGCGGATCTGCCCGCCACGTTCGTCGAGAGCCAGCTCACCGTGCTCACTGGTACAAGGTTCGCCGGGCACCCGGATATTCCCCCGCTGCGGCTGGTCACCGGGCCCGGCACAGCGGACGCCCGGCACACCGGCCGCCCCGCCGCCCCCGGGGAGTCCCCGGTCACCGTCACCGGCTCCCCCGCCGCCCTGCTGGGCTGGCTCACCGGCCGTATGGACGGCGCCGGTCTCTCCTGCCCCGACGGTCCCTTGCCCGTCCTGCCCGCACTAGGCTGAGGCCATGACCTACAGCGGAGTGGTGACGGTCGGCGGACCGGCCGATGTGCATGAACTGCCCGATCTGATGATCTCGAAGGTCGCGGTCGGTCCCATGAACAACAATGCGTACCTGCTGCGCTGCCGAGCCACAGACGAGCAGCTCCTGATCGACGCCGCCGCCGAGCCGCACACCCTGCTGTCCCTGATCGGCGAGAGCGGCATCGCCTCCGTCGTCACCACCCACCGGCACCAGGACCACTGGAACGCGCTGCGTGAGGTGGTGGACGCCACCGGCGCCCGCACCTACGCGGGCCAGTACGACGCCGAGGGCATCCCGGTGCCGACCGATGTACCGGTCGCGGACGGCGACACGCTGCGGGTCGGCCGGGTCGAGCTGACCGCCCGCCATCTGGTCGGCCACACCCCGGGCAGCATCGCCCTGATCTACGACGACCCGCACGGCCATCCGCATGTGTTCACCGGCGACTGCCTGTTCCCGGGCGGCGTCGGCAATACATGGAAGGATCCCAAGGCGTTCGAGAGCCTGATCCACGACGTCGAGACCAAGCTCTTCGACCAGCTCTCCGACGAGACCTGGGTCTACCCCGGCCACGGTGACGACACCACTCTCGGCGCCGAGCGCCCGCACCTCGGGGAGTGGCGCGAGCGCGGCTGGTAGCGGCGCTCGCGCGGCCCCGGAGCGCCGCACGCCTCCGTACGCCCCGTGACCCCAGGCGGGCCGGGGCGGTTGTCGCGTCATGCAGTACGACCGCTCTCCGCAGCATGACCGCCCTCCGTCCATGGCCCGCCTCGCCGCCGCGTCCCTGGCCGGCACCGCGATCGAGTTCTACGACTTCTTCGTCTACGGCACGGCCGCGGCGCTCGTCCTCGGCCCGCTGTTCTTCCCCACCTTCTCGCCGCTGGCCGGCACCCTCGCCGCCTTCGGCACCTTCGGCGTCGGCTTCGTCTCCCGGCCGCTGGGCTCGATGCTCTTCGGGCCCCTCGGCGACCGCCATGGGCGCCGTCCGGTGCTCATCGCCTCGCTGATGCTCACCGGGCTCGCGACCGTCGCCGTGGGTTTCGTCCCGACCTACGACTCGATCGGCATCGCCGCCCCCGTTCTGCTGCTCGTGCTGCGCTTCCTCCAGGGGCTCGGGCTGGGCGGCGAGTGGGGCGGCGCGGTGCTGCTGACCGCCGAGCACGCGCCCGCCGCGCGGCGCGGGCTGTGGTCGGGCTTTCCGCAAGTCGGCCCGTCCGTCGGCTTTCTGCTGGCCAACGGCACGATGCTGACCCTGTCGGCCACGCTGAGCGACGGCGAGTTCCGGTCCTGGGGGTGGCGGGTGCCGTTCTGGGGCGCGGGGCTGCTGGCGGGCGCCGGGCTGCTGCTGCGGGCCCAGGTGACCGAGTCCCCGCGGTTCCGGGAGCTGGCCGAGCGCGGTGAGCAGGCCGCCGCGCCGCTGGCCGAGGTGGTGCGCGGCCACTGGCGGCTGGTCCTGCTGACCGCGGGCGGTCTTGCGGTGGGCTACGCCGTCTTCTACGCGGTCACGACCTGGTCGCTGGCGTACGGCACGGAGCGGCTCGGGGTGGCCCGCACCACCCTGCTGGGCTGCATCATGGCGGCCGTGGCGGTCCTGGGTGCCCTCACGCCCCTGGCGGCCCATCTCGGCGACCGCTTCGGGCGGCGGCCGATGTGCCTGGTGGGCTGCGTGGCCATCGTGGTCTGGATGTTTCCGCTGGTGGCGCTGTTGCGCACCGGGGAGCCGCCGCTGATGTTCCTCGGCTTCCTGGGCGCGCTGCTCGCCTTCATCAGCATGTTCGCCGTGACCTCGGCCTATCTGCCCGAGCTGTTCGAGGCGCGGGTGCGCTGTACGGGGGCGGCGCTCGGCTACAACCTCGCGGGCGTCCTGGGCGGGGCGCTCACCCCGATCGTGGCGACGGCGGTGTCCCACGGCGACGGTCCGCCCTGGGGCGTCGCCGCGTATCTGATCGCCGTGGCGCTGCTGAGCCTGGGCTGCTTCGCCCTGCTGCCGGAGACACGGCCGACGGCCGACCGTCCGGATGGTGGACGGCCGGCCGTACGGCCTCTGGAGGCCGGGGAGGCGGCTGTGTGAGCCCGTCTCCCGGATCCGGGAGGGACAGCGGTCGGACGCCGTGGGGCGCTCTGAGACGCCGTCAGGGCGGTGACGCTGCAGGCGCCGTCAGACGTCGACGCTGTCCTTGTCCCGGGCCCGGTCCTCCCCGCTCCCCGCCTCCGCCAGGGCCTGTTTCTTCGAGGCGTACAGGCTGGTGGCCGTGGTCACGGCGAGCACCGCGCAGATGACGCCGAGGGAGACCGGGATGCTGATCTCCGGGACATGCACCCCGGACTCGTGCAGCGCGTGCAGCACCAGCTTGACGCCGATGAAGCCGAGGATGATCGACAGCCCGTACGAGAGGTGGACCAGCTTCTTGAGCAGGCCACCGATGAGGAAGTACAGCTGGCGCAGGCCCATCAGCGCGAAGGCGTTGGCGGTGAAGACGATGTACGGGTCCTGGGTGAGGCCGAAGATCGCGGGTATCGAGTCCAGCGCGAAGAGGACGTCGGTGGTGCCGATCGCCAGCATGACGATCAGCATCGGGGTCATCAGCCGCTTGCCGTTCTCCACGATGAACAGCTTGGTGTCGTGGTAACGGTCGGTGGACGGGAATCGCTTCTCGACCGCCTTGAGCAGCCGGTTCTCCTCGAACTCCTCTTCCTCCTCATCGGCCCGCGCCTCCTGGATGAGCTTCCAGGCCGTCCAGATGAGGAAGGCGCCGAAGATGTAGAAGACCCAGGCGAAGGTCGAGACGATCGCGGCGCCGGCGGCGATGAAGACCGCGCGCAGCACCAGGGCGATCAGCACACCCACCATGAGCACGCGCTGCTGGTAGATCGTCGGCACGGCGAACTTCGCCATGATCAGGACGAAGACGAAGAGGTTGTCGACGCTCAGCGACTTCTCGGTGATGAAGCCCGCGAAGAACTCGCCGGAGGGCTGGCCGCCCGCGAAGACCAGCAGCCCGAGCCCGAAGAGCCCGGCGAGGGCGACCCAGACCGCGGTCCAGATCCCGGCCTCCTTGAGGGAGACCTCATGCGGTTTGCGGCCGCCTATGAAGAAGTCGACGGCGATCAGGGCGCAGAGGCCGAGAATCGTCAGCCCCCACATGGTCACGGATACGTCCACGGTTCCTCCGGCATTCGTACGGCAGTCTCAGCGTCGTCGCTGCCGGAGGTCTCTTCCGCCCGTGGACCGCGCCATGGACCGGTGTCCCGGGATTCCGTCCGGCCTCCTGGTGCCGGACGGAATCCGTGGTGACGGGAACACCGCTAAGGAGTACTCCCCTCCGCATAAAAGAGAGTACAGGAATCCCCATGAGAGAGTAAAGAGAAAGGCAAAAGACCTGTTCAGGGCCGGTCCTGCCGTGGTCGGCCCTGGTCAGCCGCCGTAGGACTGGCGGGCCCGAGCCTCCCTCAGAGCCTGCGTGGCCCTCCCCACCTCCCCCAGCACCTGGCCCAGCACCCGGCTGCCCGGCGGCACCATCGGCGGCTCGTAGGTCCACGCATGACCCACCCAGGGGTCGGCGAGGTGGTCGTCGGCCACCGGCGTGAGCCGCAGCAGCGACCGCCACAGCGGGTCCAGCACCGGACCGTAGGCCCGCGCGTCCTCACGGTCGGCGACCATCATCAGATGCACGCCCACCGAGGGCCCCTCGTCCGCCAGATAGCGCAGCTGGGTGACGGCCCGGTCGTCGAAGCCGTGCGGGAAGTCATGGACGATCAGCAGCTGCTCGGCGGTGTCCAGATCCGGCGGCAGCGCGTCCGTGGCCCCGCTGCGGATCGCCATCTGGACCAGGTCGACACGCTGGGTCAGCGCGGCGAGCACCGCCGAGACCCCCTGGGCCCCGGCCGCCGGCGGCTCGGCCAGCACACCGGACCCCACCAGCGGCGCGAACGAGCCCGCGGCCGAACCCGCCGGGTCGATCACACGCACCGCGAACTCCCCGGCCGGATAGACGGCCAGCATCCGCGCCGCGATCGCCACCGCCGCGTCCGCCGCCAGCCTGCGCAGCTCACCGGAGTCGGCCGGTCCGTCGAACGAGCCCGAGCGCCCGGCGTCGATCCACAGCCCGCGCTCCAGCGGCAGCCGCACCAGCATGGGGATGTGCAGATCGGTGCGCTCCGGAAGGTGCAGATCGCCCAGGCGCAGGGCCATCGGGACCTCCATCGGCACCTGGTACGCCTGCCACACCGGGCTGTCCCAGCGGGCGTAGGCGTACGGCAGCGCCGCCTCCACCACCTCGGCCTCGGCGATGAGCTGCGCCAGATCGCGGTCGAGGGCGATCCGGGCCTGCTCGACGAGGTCGGCCTGCTTGGCGCGCGCCTCGGCGCGGGCGGAGTCGGCGGCCGGGCCCACCCGGGTGCGCGGGTCGGAGAGCACCCGGTCCAGCTCCTGCTCCATGCGGGACTCGGCGAAGTCCACGGCGCTGCGGTAGGCCGCGGTCGTCCGGGCCAGGTCCTCGAACATCCCCCAGACCTGGTTGTAGAGCCGCTCGTCCATGGACCAGCCGGAGGCGTCGCCCGCGACCGGCTGGGCGGGCTGCCCCGGGGCGGCGGGCGGCGCCGTGGGCGGGGGCGTGGGCGGCGCGGCCGTACGGCGGCCCGGGTGCTGGTAGTCGATGGACCCTCCGGCGGCGGGCGCACCCTGCGGCTGCTGCGGCGGGGTCTGGGGCTGCCGCGGCGGGGTCTGGGGCTGCTGCGGCGGGGTCTGGGGCTGGGCCGGGGCCGGGTCGGTGCCGCCGCCCGCGGCGGCCGTGCGCACCCGGCCGTCGCCCTCGGGACGGGGCGGGGGCTGGGCGACCGAACGGGCCATCCCGCGGGCCACCGCCTCGTTGATCCGCGCCGCGAGGTCGGCGCCCTGCTCCAGCCCCTGGTCGTGCAGCATGGCGGCCAGCCCGCCCGCGTACCCCTGACCGATGGCGCGCACCTTCCAGGCGCCCTGCCTGCGGTAGAGCTCCAGGGCGGCCACCGCGGACTCCGAGTCCAGGTCGGTGATGGTGTAGCTGGCGATCTCGGTGCCGTCCAGGCCGGTGACGGCGACGAACGGCGCGGCCATGGCGCCGAACCGGGCCGGGCCGCCGACGCCGGTCGGCAGCGCGAGCAGCACGGTGACCCGGTGGATGTGCTCGGGCATCGCGTCGAGGTCCACGGCGAGCCGGTGGGCGGCCGCCGCCTGTTTGGGCACCTCTATCCCGGCCAGCTGGGGCGAGGCGGGATGCGCGACCCATTCGGCGCCGTGCACCGTGCCCCGCTCATCGCCGAGTGTCGCCCCGGCCACGATCGGATTGCCCGCAGAGATCCGGATCTCCAAACGGGTCTGGGGCAGCGGGTGGTTCTGCCCTCGGACCAGCTCGGCCGTCATGGCTGCGTCCCCTCGTTGTGTTCCGCTGTGTGCCGTACGTGTGAGTGGTGATGCGGTGGTGCGGTGAGCGCGTCGGCCCGGCGAGCTCTGCTCAACCGGGCCGACGCGCTCACCTGGGCGATACGCCTTTACCGTGCGGTACGCCTTTACAGATGCGGCAGGATGTGCGGCATCAGGTCCTGGAAGGTGCGGCCGTTGGCCGGCTCGCCGACCGCCTTCATCTGCCAGGCGCTGCCCGCGCGCTGGACCGTGGCCATGATCTGGGCGGTGTACTGCCCGCCGCCGGTGAGGGTGTAGCGGGCGAGCTCCTGGCCGTTGGTCTCGTCCACCAGCCGGCAGAACGCGTTCTGCACCTCGGCGAAGGTCTGGCCGGTGAAGGAGTTCACCGTGAAGACGATCTGGTCGATGTGGACGGGCACCCGCTGGAGGTCGACCAGGATCGCCTCGTCGTCGCCGCCCTGACCGGCGCCGCCCACGAGGTTGTCACCGGTGTGGCGGACCGAGCCGTCGTCGCTGACCAGGTGGCGGAAGAAGACGACATCGGTGGGCTGCTTGTCGGCGAAGAGGACGGCCGACGCGTCGAGGTCGATCTCCCGCGTACGGGAGCCGAACAGCCCGCGGCGGGGCGCCGCCTGCCAGCCCAGCCCCATCCGCACCGCGGTCAGGGTGCCCCCGTCGGCCTTCTGCAGGCTGATGGCCTGTCCCTTGGACATGTTGACCGTCACGCGCTGTCCCTACTCTCGTCTCTCGATTCCCCGTGGCCGCCACGGGTGCGGCCGTGGCCGCGCCGTACGCACGGCCCTTCCGAAAACCCTATGCACTGCCGCCAGGGCTCCAGCCGGACGAGCGGACTTTTGTGTCGGTCTTGCAACACAGGGAACCCACGGGCGCCCCGGTGAGGACCCGGGGCGCCCGGTGATCAGGAAACTCCGGCCTCCCGCATCTGCCGCAGCTCCTTCTTCAACTCCGACACCTCGTCGCGCAGTCGGGCCGCCACCTCGAACTGGAGCTCCGCCGCCGCGGCCCGCATGCGGTCGGTCATCTCCTCGATCTGCTCGGCGAGCTCGGCCGCGGGCCGGTCGGTCAGCACCGCCTCCTTGGCCTTGCCCTTGGCGGCCTTGGCCTTGCCGCCCTTGGCCGCCGGCTCGGCCGCCTTCGCGCCCTTGCCGTCCTTCACCTTGCGGTAGCCGGTGCCGAGCAGCTCCTCCGTGTCGACGTCCTCGCGGGCGATCTGGGCCACGATGTCGTTGATCTTCTTCCGCAGCGGCTGCGGATCGATCTTGTTGGCCTTGTTGTACGCGATCTGCTTCTCGCGGCGGCGGTTGGTCTCGTCGATGGCCTTCGCCATCGCCGGGGTGACCTTGTCGGCATACATATGCACCTGGCCCGAGACGTTACGGGCGGCGCGGCCGATGGTCTGGATCAGCGAGGTGCCCGAGCGCAGGAAGCCCTCCTTGTCGGCGTCGAGGATGGCGACCAGCGAGACCTCCGGCAGGTCGAGGCCCTCCCGCAGCAGGTTGATGCCCACCAGCACGTCGAACTCACCGGCGCGCAGCTCGCGCAGCAGCTCGACCCGGCGCAGGGTGTCCACATCGCTGTGCAGATAGCGCACCTGGATGCCCAATTCGAGCATGTAGTCGGTGAGGTCCTCGGCCATCTTCTTGGTGAGGGTGGTGACCAGGACCCGCTCGTCCTTCTCGGTGCGGGTGCGGATCTCATGGATGAGATCGTCGATCTGGCCCTCGGTCGGCTTGACGACGACCTCCGGGTCGACCAGGCCGGTCGGGCGGATGATCTGCTCCACGAAGCCGTCACCGCGGGACATCTCGTACGTCCCCGGGGTGGCGGAGAGATAGACCGTCTGGCCGACCCGCTCCAGGAACTCCTCCCACTTCAGCGGGCGGTTGTCCAGCGCGGAGGGCAGCCGGAAGCCGTGCTCGATCAGGGTCCGCTTGCGGGAGGCGTCGCCCTCGTACATCGCGCCGATCTGCGGCACCGTGACATGCGACTCGTCGATGACCAGGAGGAAGTCCTCCGGGAAGTAGTCCAGCAGGGTGTGCGGCGGGGATCCGGTCTCACGGCCGTCGATGTGCAGCGAGTAGTTCTCGATGCCGGAGCAGGTGCCGATCTGCCGCATCATCTCGATGTCGTAGGTGGTGCGCATCCGCAGCCGCTGGGCCTCCAGCAGCTTGCCCTGCTTCTCCATCCGGGCCAGGGTCTGCTCCAGCTCGGCCTCGATCCCGGCGATGGCCTTCTCCATGCGCTCGGGCCCCGCCACGTAGTGGGTGGCCGGGAACACATACAGCTCCTGGTCGTCGCTGATCACTTCGCCGGTGAGCGGGTGGAGCGTGGACAGGGCCTCGATCTCGTCGCCGAACATCTCGATGCGGACCGCGAGCTCCTCGTAGACCGGGAAGATCTCGATGGTGTCGCCGCGGACCCGGAAGGTGCCCCGGGTGAACGCCATGTCATTGCGGTTGTACTGAATATCGACAAAGCGACGCAGCAGCTGATCGCGGTCGATCTCCTCGCCGACCTTGAGCGGCACCATGCGGTCCACGTACTCCTGCGGCGTGCCGAGGCCGTAGATGCAGGAGACGGAGGCCACCACGACCACGTCACGCCGGGTGAGCAGCGAGTTCGTCGCCGAGTGGCGCAGCCGCTCCACCTCCTCGTTGATCGAGGAGTCCTTCTCGATGTAGGTGTCCGACTGCGGGACGTACGCCTCGGGCTGGTAGTAGTCGTAGTACGAGACGAAGTACTCGACCGCGTTGTTCGGCAACAGCTCGCGGAACTCATTGGCCAGCTGGGCGGCCAGCGTCTTGTTCGGAGCCATGACCAGCGTGGGCCGCTGAAGCTTCTCGATCATCCACGCGGTGGTCGCGGACTTGCCGGTGCCGGTCGCGCCGAGCAGGACGACGTCCCTCTCCCCCGCGCGGACGCGCCGGTCGAGGTCGGCGATGGCGGTGGGCTGGTCACCGCTGGGCTGATAGGGGCTGACGACCTCGAAGGGCGCCACCTTGCGTTCGAGCTGAGTTACGGGCCGCATGAGACCAACCGTACGACTCGCCACTGACAACGGCGGAGCGCTCGTCCGCGCCACCCCCACCCCGGCCCTGCGGCCGGATTCGGATGATCACGCGCATGATGTCGCCCGTGGCACGAATTTTCCTTCCATCCGGCACCTATCCTCCACTGCCGCGCATCTGGGACCCTCTGCCCGTCCATGAGTCGGACGAGAGTCAGACGACGCGAGGAGTCCGTATGCAGATCCGCCCGGCCGCCGCGTTAACCGGCGCGCTCATCGGGATGTCCGCGCTCTTCCTCCCCACGGCCACGGCCCAGGCCACCGGCCGGACGACGCACCACCACACGGTCACCGTGGCCCATCGCGGTGCCTCCGCGTACGCCCCCGAGAACACCCTGGCCGCCGTCGACGCCGCCGACGACCTGGGCATCGACTGGGTGGAGAACGACGTCCAGCGCACCAGGGACGGCGAGCTGATCGTCATGCACGACACCACGCTGAGCCGGACCACCGATGTCGAACAGGTCTTCCCGGACCGCGCGCCCTGGAAGATCTCCGACTTCACCCTCGACGAGATCGAGAAGCTGGACGCCGGAAGCTGGTTCGGCCCCGACTTCCAGGGCGAGGCGGTGCCCACCCTGGAGGAGTACATGGACCGGGTTTCGGACAACCACCAAAAGCTCCTGCTGGAGCTCAAGGCTCCCGAGCTCTATCCGGGGATCGAGCGCCAGACGCTGCGGGAGCTGCGAAGAGAAGGCTGGCTCGACCACCGGCACAAGCGCCGGCTGATCGTCCAGAGCTTCAGCGCCGACGCCGTGCGGACGGTCCACCAGCTGCGCCCCGACGTCAAGACCGGCTTCCTGGGCACCCCGGCCGTCGCCGATCTGCCGGAGTACGCCGAGTTCTCCGACCAGATCAACCCCAGCTACACGACCATCGACGCCGGCTATGTGTCCGCGGTGCGGTCGGTGGACGGCGCGCACGGCAAACCGCTGGAGGTCTACACCTGGACCGTCAACGACGGCCCGACGGCGGTCTCGGTCGCGGGCATGGGCGTGAACGGCATCATCACCAACAAGCCCGATGTGATCCGGGACGCCCTCGACGACGCCTCGTGATCCGCGGCCGGCTCCGACGAGGCGCCCCGCCGGCCGACCGGCGGGGCGCTGTCGGCGGCGCTGTCGGTGGCGGGTTCTACGCTGAGGGCGTGACGATCGCAGAGCGGCAGACACAGCCGGATCCGCAGGACCAGCCGGACCCGCGAGAGCGGCGGGAGCGCCCGGAGGGGCCGGACGCGCGCGCCTGGGCCTGGGCGGTCCTGGCCACGCCCATCGGCCCGCTGCTGCTCGCGGCCACCGACGAGGGGCTGGCCCAGGTGGTCTTCCATGCGGAGGAGAAGACCGCGGCCGAGGCCGTCGCCAGGCTGACGCGCCGCCTCGGCACCGAGCCCACCGCCGTGCCGCCCGAGGCCCCCGGCACCGCGGCCGCCCCGTCCACACCTCGCCGCGCCGGACATCTCGCCGAGGCGATACGGCAGCTGGAGAGCTATTTCGCCGGGGAGACCAAGGCGTTCACCCTCTCCCTGGACTGGTCCCTGATCACCGGCTTCAACCGCCGGGTGCTGCGCGAGCTGGCGGCGCACGTGCCCTATGGCACGGTCGTCGGCTATCAGAACCTCGCCGACCGGGTGGGTGAGCCTGGCGCGGCCCGCGCCGTCGGCGTGGCCATGGGGAGCAATCCGCTGCCGGTCGTGGTGCCGTGCCACCGAGTGGTGGAGAGCGGTGGGGGCATCGGCGGTTTCGGCGGCGGGCTGGAGACCAAGCGCATCCTGCTGGCACTGGAAGGCGTTCTTCCGCAACCGCTCTTCTGAATCGTTCTTCCCGGCCGGACGGAAACATCTTGTTACGGAATTCCGCGGCCGTCTTGTGGTGCCTGCCTATCACCCTTATCTTAAGAGCGCCCATCGCCCTGGCTTTCCGTCACCAGCCGGGCATGGGGCTCTCATTGCGTTCGGCCGTACGAACCGTACCGCGCGATAACGCTCCTCCGCTCTTCAGCTCTTCCCGCACCACCGATCGTGCGTGCCACCCGCTCTTCCGGTACCTCCCGCACGTCCCGCACCCCCCGCTCTTCCTTGCCCTTCCTCGCCCTTCCTCGCTCTTCCCGCTCATCGGAAATTCATCGCTCAACTACGTCCCCACAAGTGATCGAATTGGAGAGCCATGTCCGGTGTTCTGCTCGCGGGCGGCGCGGCCGCGGCGCTATTCGCCTCGGCCCTTTCCATCCAGGGTGTTTCCCCGGCCTCTGACGGGCCGCCGGAAAAGATCCAGATAAGCGTCAAGACGGTGAACGGCTCGGGCTGCCCCAAGGGCACCACCGCCGTGGCCGTCGCCGCCGACAACTCGGCGTTCACCGTGACCTACAGCGACTATCTCGCTCAGGTCGGCCCCGGTGCGGATCCGACCGACATCCGCAAGAACTGCCAGCTCAGCCTGGGCGTGCATGTGCCGCAGGGGTTCACCTACGCCATCGCCCAGGTCGACTACCGGGGCTATGGCTACCTCGAAAAGGGCGCCAAGGGTACCGAGAAGGCGAGCTACTACTTCCAGGGCTCGTCGGACACCGCGTCGCGGACCCATGACTTCAGCGGTCCGTACAACGACAACTGGCAGACCACCGACAGCACCGACTACAGCGCCCTGGTGTGGGCCCCCTGCGGCCAGGACCGCAACTTCAACGTCAACACCGAGCTGCGGGTCAACGCCGGCACCTCTCCTGCGGGCACCACCAGCTTCATGGCCATGGACTCGACGGACGGCGGGGTCAACACGGTTTACCACCTCGCCTGGAAGGAATGCCCTTCCGCCGTCCGGTAGCCCGGTAAATCCACCACCGAATGGAGAATCATGCCCGGTGTTCTGTACGCAGGCGGCGTGGTCGCGGCGTTATTCGCCTCGACGCTCACGTCCCAGGCATATGCACAACCCCCGTTCGACACCGTGCCGCCCGACAAGATCGTGATCACGGTCGCGACCGTCAATGGGTCGGGCTGCCCGGCGGGCACCGCGGCGATCGCCGTCTCCCCGGACAACACAGCCTTCACCGTGACCTACAGCGACTATCTCGCGCAGGTGGGCAAGGGATCCAAGCCGACGGACTTCAGAAAGAACTGTCAGCTGAGTCTGGTCACGCATGTGCCACAGGGCTTCTCCTACGCCATCGCCAGTGTCGACTACCGTGGTTTCGCCCATCTGGAAAAGGGCGCGTCGGCCAGCCAGAAAGCCTCGTACTACTTCCAGGGGCAGTCGCAGACCTCGTCGAACACGCATAACTACACCGGCGCCTACGACGACAACTGGCAGGCCACCGACGTATCCGATATCGCCACCGTGGTGTGGTCGCCCTGTGGTGAACTCCGCAACTTCAACATCAACACCGAGTTGCGGGTCAACGCCGGAACGTCCAACACCCAGGAAACGACCAGCTTCATCGCCATGGACTCGACGGACGGCGATGTGAGCACCACCTATCACTTCGCCTGGAAGGAATGCCCGCCGACCAAGAAGTGACCCCTGCGCACCAACCCGTACATGACCCCCTGCGCACCGCCTCGAAACGTACCCGGCTACGGCACCGGGCGGTGCCAGGCCGGATGCCGGGGGTCGTCCATCCGCACCACCACATCCGCCGCCCCGCCGGGCCCCACCTCGTCCTCGTAGCGCTCGAAGGCGGGCAGGGTCCAGCGGTCGCCCTCGTCGGTGCGGCGGGCGAGGGCGGCCGGGGACAGCCGCAGATGCACCGAGAGGTCGAACGGGAACCAGTGCCCCAGCAGCAGCGCGCCGTGCAGCAACAGCACCCCGCCCGGCGGAAGTTCGGCGTACGGGCTGCGCGTGGCCCGGTCGGTCTCCGGATCCCACAGGTCGGGCAGCACCCGCCCGGTGCCGCCCGGCCCCGGTTCCAGCGGATCGAAGACCTCGCGCCACAGGGCGCCGGTGTCCAGCCAGCGGTCGTAGTACGCGTCGGGGTCCCGCTTCCCGTACTCGTAGCGCAGCGAGGCGGGCCGCCAGAACCCGGCCGCCGCGACCACCAGCGCCGGTCGGCCGAGGATGCGCAGCGCCTCCGCCAGATCCCGCGCCAACTCGCCGGTGGGCGCCGCCGGAGCCCCGTCGACCGCCACTCTCAGCCAGGGGCTGCCGTCCGCCGCCGTCAGTCCGGCGATGCGGTCGGCGGTCGCGTCGGTCAGCCGTTCCCAGGTGATCGCTTCGAGCCGCACGCCCCCATCATGCCGTGGCCCCGGGGGCGCTGGGCTCCAGGGCCCGGGGACTCCCGGAGAGGTACCCTCCGGCCATGGCATCTCAGATAGCGCTGCTCCGCGGCATCAATGTGGGCGGGAACAGGAAGTTCCCCATGGCCCGGCAGCGTGAGCTGATGGCCGAGCTGGGCTTCGAGGACGTCACCGTCCACCTCCAGACCGGCAATATCGTCTTCGCCGACCCCGGCACCCCGCCCGAGCGGACGGCCCGCACGCTCGAGGACCACTTCGCCGCCGCTCTCGGCTTTCCCGTGGACGTCATGGTCCGTACGCGCGACGAGCTGGCCGCGGCGATCGAGGCCAACCCCTATCCGGAGGCCGTCGCCGAGCCCAAGACCCTGCATGTGGTGTTCCTGGCGGACGTGCCCGCTCACACGGCGGCGCTGGACGCGCTGGATCCGGCCGCCTACGCCCCGGACGCCTTCCACCGCATCGGCCGCGAGATCTTCCTGCACTGCCCGGACGGGGTCGGCCGCTCCAAGCTGGCGGCGAAGGTCACCAACGCCCGGCTCGGCGTGCCGGCCACCGCCCGCAACTGGAGCACGGTCACCAAGCTGCTGGCGCTGGCCGACGGCTGAGACGTTTCCTCAGCGTCGGCCGGCGACCCGCCGAGCCGCGCTCAGCTCCAGCCGTACCGCTGCCGCAGCCGCATCACGACCAGGTCGAAGCGCGGCCGGTCGAGTGCGCACGCCTCGCGACGCATCCCGTCCGGGTGCACCCGCAGCACCCGGTCCACATCGACCCATGACTCCCGTCCGGCCCGGTCCCACGGCCCGGAGCCGATCGGCACCCACTCGCGGTCGGCGTCGTGCCGCTTGCTCGACAGCTGCACGGCGAGCAGCGTCCCGGCCCGCTCCCGCGCGACCACCAGCACCGGCCGGTCCTTGCCGCGGCCGTCGTTCTCCTCGTACGGCACCCATGTCCAGACGATCTCGCCGGGGTCCGGGTCCCCGTCCGGATCGGGTGCGTACTCCGTCCGTACCCGCCCGACCTGGCGCGGATGAGCCTCGGCGGTGGCGGCCGGGCCGGTGCTTCCGGGAAGCGCCGCGCCGTCCCCCGTCCCCTGCGTTCCGTTGAATGGGCTGATCACGCCCGACACGTTAACCCGTCCGCGAAACCCGATGACATGTCGGCCCCCTCGGCGTGGAAGGGGCATGTACGTGCCCGATGTTCTCGACCCACTGGCGGAGCTCGTCAAACGACGCCATGACCCGGTCGTCGTTCAGACCGTGCGCTCCACGGCGGCCGCGACCATCGCCTACGTCGTCGCCCTCGAACTCAGCAAGGAACCCGCCCCGCTCACCGCCCCGCTCACCGCCCTCCTCGTCGTCCAGGTCACCCTCTACGCGACCCTCACCAGAAGCCTCCGCAGGGTCGAGGCCGTGGTCGTGGGCGTCCTGATCGCCGTCGCCTTCAGCGTGCTGGTGGGGCTGACCTGGTGGAGTCTGTGCCTGATCATCCTCGCCGCCCAGACCGCCGGCTATCTCACCCGCGTGGGCGACTGGGTCCAGGAGGTGGCGATCAGCGCCATGCTGGTCCTGGGCGTGGCGCAGGTGACCACCTACGCCTGGGACCGGGTGCTGGAGACCCTCATCGGGGCCGGTGTCGGGATGGGCTTCAACTTCTTCCTCGCGCCTCCGGTGTGGGTCGAGACGGCCGGCAAGTCCATCGAGGACCTGGCCCGCCGGATGCGTCAGCTGCTGCTGCACATCGCCGAGGAGCTGGGCAGCCAGATGGCCGTCGACCGCGCCGCCGCCCGGCTCTACGAGGCCCGCCGCCTCGACCACGACATCTCCCAGGTCGACGCCGCCCTCCGGCAGGCGGAGGACAGTGTGCGGCTCAACCCCCGCGTCAAGGAGGGCCTCCTCTACCGCGTGGTGCTCCGCACCGGCCTGGACACGCTGGAGATCTGCACCGTCATCCTGCGCGTCATGTCCCGCACCCTGACCGACCTCGCCAAGGCGCGGACGGACGAACCTCTCTTCCCCCCGGACGTGGCCGATGCCCTGAAGGACCTCTTCATCCATCTCGCCGCCGCCGTCGAGAGCTTCGCCGTCCTGGTCACCACCCAGGTCAGCGCCAACGCCGAGGAGGCCGAATCCCGCCTCTCGAGCGAACTCGTCAAGGCCCACGCCAGCCGCGACCGCGGCGCCGACCTCCTGCTGCGCCGCGTCCAGGAGCACCCCCGCCAGTGGCAGCTGCACGGTGCCCTGCTCGCGGAGATCGACCGCGTCCTCGACGAACTCGACATGGAGCAGCGCTCCAAGCGGCTCATGGAAGAGCTCGACCGCAGCACCCGCGAGAAAGGCGAGCGCTTCCTCTTCCTCCACAAGCTGCGGCGCCGGCTCCGGCGCGGCCGTAAGGACGGCTCCGGGGCGGTCTGAGTCCCCGGGCGGGCTGTGTCCTTGAGGCGGTTCGAATCCTGGGGCGGTCAGCTGAGCGGGTAGCGGTCGCGGGGGAAGACCACGTCGTCGTAGGGCTCGTACAGCTCCACCGAACGGTGGAACTCGGAGGCGAAGTCGTCGGCGAGTTCGGCGATCGTGCCGCGGCCCTCGGTCAGGGACAGCCAGGACGGCGGGAGGCGGAGGTCGCCGTGGTGGGCGCCGAGGATGTTGCCGCAGATCGAGCCCGTCGAGTCGCTGTCGCCCGAGTGGTTGACGGAGAGCAGCAGGGCCGCCTGGACGGGGGTGCGCGGGGGCGCCGGGTCGTAGCTGATCTTGCCGCCGGGGCCGTACAGGATCTGCTGGGCGGGGGTGCGGGCCAGGGCGCTGTAGACCGCGATGGCCAGCGCCTCCTCGGCGACCCAGCCGCCGCCGAGCGACTCGGCCTTCTCGGGCGTCGGATCGCCCTCGGCCGCCAGGTCGACCGCCTTACGGAGGACGACGGTGGTCTCCTCGTGGCCGGGGTAGCGGGCGAGGAGTTCCAGGGTGCGCAGGGTCGCGCCTTCCAGGGACTCGCCGTCGAGCAGGCAGGCGATCATGGCGGCCAGGGCCCCGGCCGCGTAGTAGCCCGTCGGATGGCCATGGGTGATCTGGGCGCAGCGCGCGGCGAGTTCGAAGCAGTCGCGGGGGTCGAGCCCGGTGAGGCCGAACGGCGCCGAGCGCATCACGGTGCCGCAGCCCTTGGAGCCGGTGTTCACCGGGCCGGGGGTGCCGTCGAGAGGGGCGCGCGGGGCGGGGACGTGCTTCGCGGTGAGGCCGGAGAGGCAGGCGTTGCCGGGGGCGCGGCGCGCGTACAGCCAGGGCTGGGTGCGCAGCCAGCCGGAGCGGACCAGGTCCCCGGCGCCCTCGGCGGGCGGCGGCCCGGGGTGGTTCTGGGTGTCCAGCCAGCGCAGATAGGCATGGCGGACGACGGCGGTCTCGGACCCTTCGAGGCCCTTGGACGAGGCTCTGGCGTGGGCCCGTATCAGGCCCTCGGCCGTGAAGAGTGTCATCTGGGTGTCATCGGTGACCCGGCCCACGACTCCGCTGCCGTCCGGGACGAGGGTGGTGACGCCCGCGGCACCATGGGTCTCGCGGATCGACCGCAGGGACAGGAACTCGATGGGATTGCCGAGGGCGTCGCCGATCGCACCGCCCAGCAGGCAGCCGCGGATGCGGGCCCGCTTGGCGGCCGTCTCGTCCCATGACTGGCGGATCACTGGCAGCTCCTCATCGTCCTGGTCCCATGCCGTCCCGTGTGGATGCGCACAACATGATCTCAGGTGTCGGTGGGCGTCCCTCGGCGGTAGATTCGAGGGGGTGGAAAGCGGGAGGAAATACCCAATAACGGGAGATGCAGTGCCATGCCGATGCGGCTGATCCGAACGGGCGATGAGCCGATCCACGCGCGCAGTCCGCTGCGGATGCGGCTGGGGCTGGCCACGTGGGGGCTGCTCTGGACGCTCGGCGGCGCGGTGGCCTTCGCGGTCGCGGGCCGGCCGGGGTGGGCGGCGGCGTGCGGGGCGCTCGCCGTCGTCACGCTGATCGATCTGGTCCTGGTGATCCGGCACATCCGGCAGGGGCCGCACTATCAGCCGGGCCGGGATGTGCCGCCGTACGCACCGGTCGCCGAGGGCAGGCGGAGCCGTGGACGGCGGCGGGCTCCCTAAGCGCGGCGACGAGCTCTGTAAGCGCGGCGGTGGGCTCCGTAAGGGCGGCGCTCCTGAAGCGTGGACACTGTAAGGCGGACACGCCGCTCCGGCGGTGACGGGATATCGACGGCGGGGAGCACCGCGTTCCGGGGGATACTGCCCAGTACGTGCTGGGTACCTGCCGCGACAGGGGGCCGTCATGGGGGCGCTGGCGATCGGCATCGCGCTCTGTGCGCTCGGGCTGATGCTCTCCGGGCCCGGAGAGCCGTACGGGCGGCGGGAGGCGCGGCGGGGACCGGAGGCCGACCCGTACGACACGGCCCGTCAGCGCGGAGTGGCGCTCGGGCTCGGCGGGGTGGTGCTGCTGGGCGCGGTGGTCCTCGGCGGCTTCGCCCTCTGGCGCTGACCGGGGGCGCGGGCGCGGGGCACGGGGCACGGGGGCACCGGCGCCCGCCGCGCGCCGTCACGTACGGCGGCCTGCGGGCCCCGGCGAGCACCGCGGCTCAGCCCGCGCCCCGCCTAGCCGTCCCGGCCGCCCTTCTCGCCGAACCGGGCCGCCTCCACGAAGTCCGGACGCGGGTCGAGCGCCGCGGCCAGCCGGAAGTGGCGGGTGGCCTCGGACGGGCGGTTGGCCCGCTCCAGGGTGCGGGCCAGGGCGAAGTGGGCGAAGGCGTTGTCCGGCTCGCGCTCCAGGACGAGCTGGAACTCCAGCTCCGCCGAGCGCAGCTGGGCCGCGCCGAAGAACGCGCGCGCCCGGAGCAGCCGGGCCGCCGTGTTCTCGGGGTGGGCGCTGATGACCGAGTCGAGCAGCTTCACGGCGCCCCGTGGATCTCGGGCGGCGAGCAGGTGCTCCGCGGCGCGAAAGTCGATGACGTGGGTCTCGGGCGTGGGCTCGGGCACAGCCGTTTCCTTCCCCGGGTACGTACTCGGTGGTGGGGCGGTGGATTGGGTGAGGGGATGGGATGAACCGTCACGGGTGATCGTTCGCTACGGGGTGCACAACAATCACCCCGCACGCCGCATTCCCCGCCACGGGCCGCCGCACGCTCCGCACCGCGCCCCGGCTCGGCCCGCCGCGCCCCGGCCCAGCCCCGTAAGGCTCCGCGCGCACCGCGCCTCCGGTCAGCCCTCCGTGCCGGCCGCCCGCTGCACCAGATCCGCCCAGACCTTTCTGACCTGCGACTCAAGCGCCTCGATCGGGCCATTGTTGTCGATCACGACATCGGCGATGGCCAGCCGCTCCGCGCGGGTGGCCTGTGCCGCCATCCGGGCCCGCGCCTCGTCCTCGGCCATGCCGCGCAGTCGCACCAGCCGGTCCAGCTGGGTCTCGGGCGTGGCATCCACGACCATGACCAGGTCGTAGAGCGGCGCCAGCTTGTTCTCGGCCAGGAGGGGGACGTCATGGACGACCACGGCGTCGGGCGCGGCCGCCGCCTGGAGTTCGGCGGAGCGGTCCCGGACCAGCGGGTGAATGATCGCGTTCAGCGCGCTCAGCCGCTCCGGGTCGGTGAAGACGATCCCGCCGAGCCTGGGCCGGTCCAGACTGCCGTCGGCGGTCAGCACCTCGGGGCCGAACTCGGCCACCACGGCGGTCAGTCCCGGCGTGCCCGGTTCGACCACCTCGCGAGCGATCCGATCCGAGTCGATCAGCACCGCTCCCCATGAGGTCAGGAGCCGTGAGACCTCGCTCTTGCCCGCGCCGATTCCGCCCGTGAGCCCCAGGTTCAGCATGGGGCCCACGCTATACGGCGCGCCGGTGGGGTCATCGGTCAGGCTCCGCCGTCGCCCTCGCGCTCGGCGAGGAACCGTTCGAACTCCGCGCCCAGTTCATCCGCCGAGGGCAGCTCGGCGGGCTCCGCGACCAGATTGCCGCGGCTCTCGGCCCCGGCCACCGCGTCGTACTGGTGCTCGAGGCCCCGTACCAGCGCGACCAGTTCCTCGTCGCCCTCCGAGATCTGCCGCTCGATCTCCTCCTGCGTCCTGAGGGCCTCGTTGCGCAGGGCGTGCGTCGGCCCCGGCAGCACCAGACCGGTGGCCGCGGTGATGGCCTCCAGCGCGGTGAGCGCCGCGTCCGGGTAGGCCGACCGGGCCAGATAGTGCGGCACATGCGCGGCGACGCCGAGCACATCGCGGCCCGCCTCGGCGAGCCGGTACTCGATCAGGGATTCGGCGCTGCCGGGCACTTGGGCCTCGTCGAAGTAGCCCCGGTGACCGGGCATCAGATCGGTGCGATTGCCGTGCGGGGTGATGCCGACCGGCCGGGTGTGCGGCACGCCCATCGGGATGCCGTGGAAGTTCACCGCGAGCCGCACGCCCAGCCGCTCGACCAACTGGCCCACCGCCGCCGCGAACCGCTCCCACTCCACATCCGGCTCCGGCCCGGTGAGCAGCAGGAACGGGGCCGCGGTCGCGTCGCGCACCAGATGCAGCTCGATCTTCGGGGTCTCGTACGCCGTCCACCGGTCGCGCTGGAAGGTCAGCAGCGGCCGACGGGCCCGGTAGTCGACCAGCCGGTCATGGTCGAAACGCGCGACCACCTTGCGCGGCAGACCGTCGAGCAGCCGCTCCACGATCTGGTCCCCGGTCTCGCCGGCGTCGATATAGCCGTCGAAGTGGTACAGCAGCACCAGCCCGGCCGAGTCCCGCGAGGCTATCGCGTCGACCTCCGCCAGCCCGCTCGGTTCCCATGTGTACAACTCCTGCGGATCATGCACTGTGACCGCTCCTCCTCGTGTTCGCACCGAAGAACACCGAACGGGGGCGGGGGCATTCCCCGGGCGGGATCCTCGATGGCCGACGGGCGCGATCCTCCTGGCCGACGGGCGGGGTCCTCGATGGCCGAGCGGCCCCGAACCCCGTCTCCGAGCGGCCCACTTGGGCGACGTTCCGCACGGCCCACCGGAGCGTACGGAAGCGGCCCGATCTCGATGTCGGCGCACGTCGCGGGGTTGACGCGCATATGCGGCACGCCTATCTTCGCCAGCCGTCAGCGGTTCATCATGTCATCGGGCGTTCACTGACCAGAACCCAGCGTGTTCACCTCTGGCCACGGCACAGGAAGGCAGCCTCCTATGCACTCTCCCGGCCGCACTCCCACCCGATTACGCACCCTTCTCACCGCCATCGCCACCGGACTGATCGCCACCGGCGGGCTGATGGCGGCGGGCATGACCGGGCGGGACGCTCCCGCCGCCACCGCCGTCCCGATCTCCGTCGAGGACACGGACGGCCTCAGAGAGGCCCTCGCCGGGGCCCGGCCCGGCGATACGATCCGGCTCGCCGACGGCAGGTATCACGGCGGCTTCGAGATCACCGCCTCCGGCACCTCCGGCTCGCGGATCACCCTCACCGGCTCCTCGAAGGCGGTCCTCACCGCGAGCGGCGGCTATGGGCTGCGGCTGAACGGCGCCTCGTACTGGACCGTCAGGGGGATCACGGTCCGCGGCAGCGAGGAGGGCATCAGGATCGACGGCGCCCGGGGCGTGACCGTGGACTCCGTTTCGGTCAGTGTGCGGCGCCATGGGCATGCGTAAGGCCCGCTCCCCAAGGGGAGCGGGCCTTACCTGCTCAGCTGGTGCCGACTAGCGGCGGCTGGTCAGCTCTGGCCGCCGGCCAGCTTCTCGCGAAGCGCGGCCAGCGCCTCGTCCGAGGCCAGGGCACCGGAGTTGTCGGCCGACTCCGAGGAGTACGAACCGCCGCCGCCGGCCGCCTGCCCGCCCGGCGCCGGGGCGGCGCTGCCCGCCTCGGCAGCGGCCTGCTCGTCGGCCTCGCGGGACTTGATGACCTGCGCCTGGTGCTGCTCGAAGCGCTGCTGCGCCTCGGCGTACTGGCGCTCCCACTCCTCGCGCTGCTTCTCGTAGCCCTCGAGCCAGTCGTTGGCCTCGGGGTCGAAGCCCTCGGGATAGATGTAGTTGCCCTGGTCGTCGTAGGACGCGGCCATGCCGTACAGGGTCGGGTCGAACTCGACCGCGGACGGGTCGGCACCGAAGGACTCGTTGGCCTGCTTCAGCGAGAGGCTGATGCGGCGGCGCTCGAGGTCGATGTCGATGACCTTGACGAAGATCTCGTCGTTGACCTGGACGACCTGCTCCGGGATCTCCACGTGGCGCTCGGCCAGCTCGGAGATGTGGACCAGACCCTCGATGCCCTCGTCCACGCGGACGAACGCACCGAACGGCACGAGCTTGGTGACCTTACCCGGGACGACCTGACCGATCTGGTGGGTCCGGGCGAACTGCTGCCACGGGTCCTCCTGCGTCGCCTTGAGCGACAGGGAGACGCGCTCGCGGTCCATGTCGACGTCCAGGACCTCGACCGTGACCTCCTGGCCGACCTCGACGACCTCGGAGGGGTGGTCGATGTGCTTCCAGGACAGCTCCGAGACGTGGACGAGACCGTCGACGCCGCCCAGGTCCACGAACGCACCGAAGTTGACGATGGAGGAGACGACGCCGGAGCGCACCTGACCCTTCTGGAGGGTGGTGAGGAAGGTCTGGCGGACCTCGCTCTGGGTCTGCTCCAGCCAGGCGCGGCGGGACAGGACCACGTTGTTGCGGTTCTTGTCGAGCTCGATGATCTTCGCCTCGAGCTCCTTGCCCACGTAGGGCTGCAGGTCGCGGACGCGGCGCATCTCCACCAGGGAGGCGGGGAGGAAGCCACGGAGGCCGATGTCGAGGATGAGACCACCCTTGACGACCTCGATGACGGTACCGGTGACGATCCCGTCCTCTTCCTTGATCTTCTCGATGGTGCCCCAGGCGCGCTCGTACTGGGCGCGCTTCTTCGAGAGGATCAGTCGGCCTTCTTTGTCCTCCTTCTGAAGGACGAGGGCCTCGATCTCGTCGCCGACGGCGACGACCTCATTGGGGTCGACGTCGTGCTTGATCGACAGTTCGCGAGAAGGGATGACGCCTTCGGTCTTGTAACCAATGTCGAGCAGGACCTCGTCCCGGTCGACCTTCACGATGACGCCGTCGACGATGTCGCCGTCGTTGAAGTACTTGATCGTCTCGTCGATCGCGGCGAGGAAGGCTTCCTCGGAACCGATGTCGTTTACCGCCACCTGCGGGGTGGTGCGGGTTGCCTCGGTGCTGCTCGTCATGTGGAAAAGGGCTCCGGTACGGACATGAAGTCGTAGGTACTGCTACGCCGGGACCCTTATCGCACTGCCGAAGCCGGACAGCCTTGGAGACGCCGAATCTTTCCGATTTCAGGGACCGAAAAGCCCGAGCGCCTCGACAACCGAGGGGACATACAACAGATGCGAGCGCGGCCTGCTCCGTCCGAGGCGCACAGGCCCGCAGCGCAACTTGTAGCATACGGGGGCAGCCGGGCATGGTCAATGCACGAAGAGCACACGCGGGCAATAACGCCCCAAACCCGGCAAATTGCATGGTCCCTACTGCGACGCGGTTCTCACCGTGCCCCGCAGCCACAGGTCGATACAGAGAGTACGACGACGCGCGCGATGGTCCAAGAACACGAGCCCAGCACCCCTGGGGTGGCCGCCGAGCCGACGGCCACCCGCCGGATCGCCGACACGGCGGAGAGCAGCCGGGCCAACCGGGGGTGGTGGGACCGCAACGCGGACGAGTACCAGGAGGAGCACGGCGCCTTCCTGGGCGACGACCGGTTCATATGGGGTCCCGAGGGGCTGGACGAGGCGGAGGCCGGGCTGCTGGGTCCCGTTGAGGCGCTCAAGGGGCGCGATGTGCTGGAGGTGGGCGCGGGCGCCGCGCAGTGCGCCCGCTGGCTGGCCGCCCAGGGGGCGCGGCCGGTGGCGCTGGACCTCTCCCACCGGCAGCTGCGGCACGCGCGGCGGATCGACGCGGAGGCGGCGGTCTCCGGGGAGTCAGGGGCCGCTGGGAACTCCGGGGCCCGGGGCGGCGACGCGGGCGGGGTCGCGCTGGTGCAGGCCGACGCCACGGCCCTGCCCTTCCGGGACGGCTCGTTCGACCTGGCGTGCTCGGCGTACGGGGCGGTGCCGTTCGTGGCCGAGCCGGTCCGGGTGATGCGCGAGGTGCGCCGGGTGCTGCGGCCGGGCGGGCGGTGGGTCTTCTCGGTGACCCATCCGGTGCGCTGGGCCTTCCCGGACGAGCCGGGGCCCGAGGGGCTGTCCATCGCCTCCTCCTACTTCGACCGCACGCCCTATGTGGAGCAGGACGCGTCGGGCCGGGCCGTCTATGTGGAGCACCACCGGACGCTGGGCGACCGGGTGCGGGACGTGGTGGCCGGGGGCTTCCGGCTGGTCGACCTGATCGAGCCGGAGTGGCCCGCGTGGAACCACCAGGAGTGGGGCGGCTGGTCCCCCCTGCGGGGGAACCTCGTCCCGGGCACGGCGATCTTCGTGTGCGAGCGGGACTGAGGCCCGCGTTGACCGACCCCGCGGCCGTGCGTGCCGAAGCCCTGGACCGCCTTCCCGTACGCGAAGCCGTGCCCGAGCTGCTGCGCGCGCTCGACGACCGAGGGGTCGCCGTGCTGTGCGCGCCCCCGGGGACCGGTAAGACGACGCTGGTGCCGCTGGTGCTCGCCGGGCTGGTGGGCGGCGGACCGGTGCGGCGGGTACTGGTGGCCGAGCCGCGGCGGATCGCGGCGCGGGCCGCCGCGCGGCGGATGGCGTGGCTGCTGGGCGAGCGGCCGGGCGGCCGGGTCGGCTTCACCGTGCGCGGGGAGCGGCAGGCCGGGCCCGGGACCGTGGTCGAGGTGGTCACGACCGGGGTGCTGTTGCAAAGGCTGCAACGCGATCAGGAGCTGGCCGGCGTCGACGCGGTCGTGCTCGACGAATGCCATGAGCGCCATCTGGACGCGGACACGGCCGCCGCCTTCCTGCTGGACGTCCGGGCCGCCCTGCGCCCCGACCTCCGGCTGATCGCCGCCTCGGCGACCACGGACGCGGAGGGCTGGGCACGGCTGCTCGGCGACGGCGGGGATGGCGGCGACGGCGGGAATGGCCGCGGTGACGACGACGGCGGGAATGGCGACGGTGACGGCGGGGTGGACGGCGGTGAGGGCCCTGGGGAGCCCGCGCCGGTCGTCTCGGCACCGGGGGTCTCCCATCCGGTGGAGGTGGTGTGGGCGCCGCCCGAGCGCCCCGTAAGGCCGCCGCACGGGATGCGGGTGGACCCCGCCCTGCTGGACCATGTCGCGGCCGTGGTGCGGCGGGCGCTGCGCGAGCGGGAGGGCGATGTGCTCTGCTTCCTGCCGGGCGTCGGGGAGATCGCCCGGGTGGCCGGGAAGCTGGGCGGGCTCGCCGACGCGGAGGTCCTCCAGGTGCACGGGCGGGCGCCGGCCGCCGTACAGGAGGCGGTGCTCGCGGGGGCGGACGGCGGACGGCGGCGGGTGGTGCTGGCCACCTCGGTCGCCGAGTCGAGTCTGACCGTGCCGGGCGTGCGGATCGTCGTGGACTGCGGGCTGGCGCGTGAACCCCGGATGGACCACGCACGCGGGCTGAGCGCGCTGACGACCGTAAGGGCGTCACGGGCCGCCGCCCGGCAGCGCGCCGGCCGTGCGGGGCGCGAGGCGCCCGGGGTGGTCTACCGCTGCTGGCCGGAGGCGGAGGACGCCCGGCTGCCGCGTTTCCCGTCCCCCGAGATCGCCGGTGCGGACCTTACGGCCTTCGCGCTCCAGACGGCGCGCTGGGGCGATCCGGACGCCTCCGGGCTGGCCCTGCTCGATCCGCCGCCCGCGGGGGCGATGGCAGCCGCGCGCGAGACGCTGACCGCGATCGGGGCCGTGGACGCCGCCGGACGGGCCACCGAACGCGGCACCCGGATGGCCCGTCTCGGCCTCCACCCCCGCCTCGCGCGGGCGCTCATCGACGGCGCGAAGGAGGTCGGCACGCGCCGGGCGGCCGAGGTGGTGGCCCTGCTGAGCGAGGAGCCCCCGAGGGAGTACGGCGACGACCTCGCGGCCGCCTGGCGCACCGCCCGCCACGGCGGCGACCCCTACGCCGCCCGCTGGCGCCAGGAGGCCCGGCGGCTCGAACGGGCCCTGACCACCGCGGGGACCTCGAGTCCGGACGGCGGGCGGGGCGGTGCAGGTCCGGCGCCGGGCCGGGACGGTCCGGCGCACGGCGATGGCGGTCGCGTGCGCGATGGCGACAGGACGCGCGGCGGCGATGGCGGCCCGGCGCACCGCAGTGGCGGTCCGGCACGTGGCGGTGGCCCGCGCGGCGGCGATGGCGGCCCGGCCCGTGGCGGAGACGGTCCGCGCGGCGATGACGCCGTGGCGGGGATGGTGGCCGCGCTGGCGTTCCCGGAGCGGGTGGCCCGGCGGCGCGGCGAGCGGGCGTACCTCATGGCCGCCGGTACGGGCGCGGAGCTGGGCGACGGCTCACGGCTGGGCGGGGCGCCGTGGCTCGCGGTGGCCGTCGCGGACCGGCCGGTGACCTCCGCGTCGGCGCGGGTACGGCTCGCGGCGGTGACCGACGAGGACACCGCCCGGGCGGCGGCCGCGGCGCTGGCCTCGGAGGGCGAGGAGGTGCGCTGGGCCGACGGAAACGTCCTGGCCCGGCGGGTGGCCCGGCTCGGCGCCATCGAGCTGGTGTCCCGGCCGCTGGCCGACCCCGATCCGGAGCTGGTGCGACGGGCTCTGCTGGAGGGACTGCGCCGCGAGGGCACGGGGCTGCTGCGCTGGTCGGCGCAGGCCACGGCGGTCCGGCAGCGGATGGCGTTCCTCCACCGGGAGGTGGGCGGGGCCTGGCCGGATGTCTCCGACGAGGCGCTGCTGGACCGCGCGGACGACTGGCTCGGGACGGAGCTGGCCCGGGCCCGCGGGCGCGCCGATCTGGGGCGGGTGGACGCCGGACAGGCGCTGGCCCGGCTGATGCCGTGGGCCACGGGCGAGGCGGTGCGGTTCGAGGAGCTGGCGCCGGAGCGGATCGAGGTGCCGAGCGGCTCGCGGGTGCGGGTGGACTACGGCGCGGAGCGGCCCGTGCTGGCGGTGAAGCTCCAGGAGCTGTTCGGCTGGCAGGAGGCCCCCCGGATCGCGGGCGGCCGGGTGCCGCTGCTGATCCACCTGCTGTCCCCGGCGGGACGTCCGGCCGCGGTCACCGCCGATCTGGCGTCCTTCTGGAAGGACGGCTATCGCTCGGTCCGCGCCGAACTGCGCGGCCGATACCCCAAGCACCCCTGGCCCGAGGACCCGACCACGGCCCAACCAACCCGCCGCACCAACACCCGCCGCTGAGCAATGCGGCCGAGAGGTCGCGCAGTTGAACCACGGGGCGCGGTGGGCCACGCGGCGCAGTGGGACGACAGGGGGCCGTAGGACCCCTGGTGCGCCGGGGCACACGGCCAAGCGGGCCGCGCCGCTACTGGAGGCCGCGCCGCTCGGGAAGCGTGCCGCTCCGGAGGTGCGCGGCGTATGAGGACAACGGGACGCAGTGGGCCGCGGCGGCCCTGTGAGTCGCGGGAGGCAGGGGCCGCGTTGCACGGTGGTCTGCGTGGCGCAGTGGGATGGCGGGGCGACGCCGTAGGACGCGTAGGACGCGTGGGGCGCTGGGGCGCTGGGACGCTGGGGCACGCAGCCAAGGGGCCGCGCCACTCAGGAGGCGCACCGCCCAGGGGATGCGCGGCGCAGCGGGACGACGGGACGCAGTGGGCCGCGTGGCGCAGTAAGACGGGGACGCCGTAGGACACGTGCGGGAGCGGGCCGCGCGACGCGGTAAGCCGGGACCCGGTAGGAAACCCGGTACGCAGTGAGCAGCGCAGCGTATCCGTCGGGATCAGTCGGCCCAAGCGCGCAAGCGGCGGGCGGTTTCGCCGAGGCGGAAGGCGCTGATCTCCCGTATGTCGCGGACCAGTTTGACCATGGCGCCCGGCGGCGGCGCGATCGGCTCTCCGGACTCCTCCATGTACATCTGCGCGCAGGCCGCGCCGATCGTGGCGTTGTAGTCGGAGAACGGCTCGAGAATCAGTGAGGTGTGCAGAAAGGTCGCGGCGCGGGCGGCGGCCTCCTCGTAGTAGGGCTCGCCCGCGAACCGCTCGTAGCGGTGGCGCTCGGTCATGCAGTGCAGCGCACCCCAGTCCCGGACCGGGGTGTTCACCGGGGAGACCTCGACCTGGACGTTCAGCACCCAACCGGCGTCAACGTACAGGATCACCGCATGCCGTGCGGGAACTCCCGCTCGAACTCGGCCTTGTAGGCCAGGGCGAACTTCACGGCGCCCTCGACGAAGCGCTGCTTCTGACGCCGCCGCACCACGTCCTCGGTCAGTATGTCGTGCGCCAGCCGCTTGATCTCGACGCCCTTCTCCCTCGCCTCGGCACGCAGCTCGGCCAGCTCCTGCTCGGTGAACTCAATCGTGATGCCAGGCATGGGCGGCATGCTAGCCACGCCCTCACCCTGATCACTACCGGCTTGGCCACCACGAGCGAATCGCGAGGACGGATGTTGACGCGACGGCCGCGGGGGCCCAGCACCCCGGCCCGCCCAGCACCCCGCTCAGCACCCCGGCTCCCTCAGCGCTCGAACCCCAGTCAGCACTCCAGCCTCAGGGCGAACTGCTCCCCCGTCGGAAACGGCTCGTCCACGGGGTGCGGCCCCACCCATATGAGCGCCTGCTCGAAGGTCATGTACGAGCCGTTGTCGACGCACTGGCCGACCACCACCGCATTGCCGCCGCAGCGCCACGCCGCGTAGTTCCACGGGTGGTCGCCCTTCTCGTCCCGCACCACGGTCTCCGGCTCGCCCAGGCGCTCGCTGAAGCCGTCCACCGCGGCGCGCCACCGGCCGTCGAAGCCGGAGCGGTCGGCCTCGCGGTCGAAGACCCAGCCGGGGTCGCCGGAGTGGTATCCGGCGAGCCAGTCGACATTGCCGCTGAGCCCGTCGGCCTGCAACTCCGCGTCGAAGTCGTCCGGTTCGTAGTAGTAACAGAACGGGATCATGCATTCGGTGTCCGCGTCGTCGGGCCCGCCGAACCACTCCGGGAGGACATAGTGCCCGGTGTTGGTGGCGTACGAGGACGTGCGGGAGCCGTCGGGCACCCAGCCGAAGCGCTTCGCGGCGGCCGCCGTGGCGCCCGGGGTCCACTCCAGGCGCGCCAAGTCGGCGATGTGGCCGATGAGCTCGGGACCGGGGACGCAGCTGTTCACTGGCATGGTCATACGCTACGGCCCGCCACTGACAACGCGGTCGGCGCCGCCGGGGCCGCCGGCGGGCGCGCCCCGCGGGCGCGCGCCTCCAGCAGCAGCGCGAGCGCGAGCAGGGCGAGCCCCAGGATCAGGAAGCCCCACGGCAGATAGGCCGTGAGCAGCAGGACCAGCTGGCGCTGGGACTTGACCATGTCCACCGTGTGCCGGATGTAGTCCTCGCGCATCTTCACATGGCCGGAGAAGACGGTCACCCGGTCGCGGTCGCCCAGCAGTGTGCCGCCGCGCAGCTCCTCCTTGTGGATCTCCTGCCCGTTGACCGGGGCGCCCGTGGTGGGCTCGACCCAGAACATCCGCTTGGTGCTGTACCAGCGGGAGGTGCCGGCCTTGCGGACGGTCTCGGGGGTGACGCCGTTGACCGGCATGGTCTTGGGCAGCGGCACCTTGGTCCAGGGGATGGTCTGCTCGAAGTAGTAGACCTCCAGACCGCGGAAGTCGCGGGTGCCCTTGTAGTGGATGGGGGCGGAGGTGCGGGTCTGGGCGTCGAAGTAGCGGTAGTCGCGCTTCTCGGTGAGGAACGGCCACTTGTACTCGATGCCGTCGCGGCGCACCGCGTCCCCGTCGACGTGTTCGCCGCCCGCGTGCACCGGGTCCTGGGAGTGGGCGTCGAAGACATAGCGCTCGGGGATCTTGGAGACCATCTTGCCGTCGGGCCCGGCCACATACGACAGGGTGTCCCAGACGACGACATCGCGCCCGGTCGCCTTCCCGACCTTCTTCGCGGCGGGCACATTGCCGCGCAGGGTCTGCACGATGCTGACCTTGGGGACGGTGCGGGGCTTCATGGTGCCGTAGTCGAGCAGTGTGGCCGGGCCGGCCTCCATCACGGCCGTCTGGTACTCACTGGGCGGGATCTTGGCCAGCCGGGGATAGGCGTACCAGCGCAGCAGCGGCGCGAGTGCGGCGAAGAAGACGGCGAAGGCCAGCAGCACCAGACTTGCTCTGCGGCGCATGGCGGATGTCCCTCCCTCAGGGGTGCTTGGGGACGGTGGTGAGCAGGGGTTCCGGGGAGGTCTCACCGCTGGGGGCGCCGATGGCCGTCATCGTGAGAACGATGGCGAGGGCGGCGGCGAGTCCGATCGCGGCGGCGGTGAGGGCACGCATACGGGGCCTCCTCGTGGTCGGTACGAGGCGCTGCCTGACGCTTCGTCAGGGATGGGGCACCGTAGCAACGGGGGCCGCAGATGAGAACACGAAGGCGTGAAAGCATCACACCGCCCCTGGGCCCGGTGGGGGCTCAGGGGCGGTGCGGCGGGCTGTGTGAGGGGCTCCTGGCTACGAGGCGGGGGCCTTGGTGACCGTCAGCTCGATGTCCAGGACGGCGCCGCCCTCGGCGGTGAGGCGGAGCAGGAAGGTGCCCGCCTGGTCATCGGTGAGGATCTTCGGCAGCGTGAGCCGGCCGAGGTCATTGGTCTTCAGGGCGGCCAGGGTGCGCACCGGCTTGCCCTTGTCGTCCAGGAAGTAGGGCCCCTTGTCGCTGGGTTTCGGGTCCTTCGCCGACGTGATCATGGTGGCGGTCACCGGGACATCCGCCATGACCTTGCCCTTGTTGGTGGCCTTGACGGTGAGCAGGTCGGCGAAGGAGTCGCCGGTCCGGGCCGTGAACTTCTTGTCGCCGATCCGGGCCAGCGCGTCGGCCTGCGGCACGGGCCGGGCCTTGACGGTGGCGGTGAACTCGACCGGGGCGGCCTCCCGCCCCACGGCGGTGGCGCGCACGGTGAAGGTGCCGGTCTTCTCGCCCGCGCGCAGCTTCGGCGCGGTGGCGGTGCCATCGGCGGCGGTCAGCACGGTGGCGGACTTGACCAGGCCGAGGAAGCGCGTGTCGGTGTCACCGAGGATCTCGTACCGCACCTTGGCGTCGGCCACCGGTTTGCCCGCGGTGTCCACGGCCTTGACGCGCGGCGACCGGTCGAACCCGGTGCCCGCGGTGGCGGACAGCTCCTTCGCGCCAACGGTGGTGAGCTTGCTGGTGCCGCTCGGGGTGGACGGCGGAGTGGTCGGGGACCCGGTGCCGGGGTTGCCGGGCGTGCCGGAGTTGTCACCGGTCGGCGGGGTCGGGGTGGTGGTGTCGGGCGTGTCGTTGGGCTTGGGCAGGGTGTGGGCGTTGTTCTCCTTGCCCTTGTCGCCGCCCTTCCCCGGGTTCTTGCCCGAGTCCTTGCCCTTGTCGCCCGAGCCCGAGCCGGAGTCGTTCCCCGAGGGGATCACACCGGTGCCGTCGGGGACCTCATGGGTGCCGCGCTTGTAGTACTCGAACCACGACAGGACGGTGTTCAGGTACTCCCGCGAGTGGTTGTAGCCGAGGATCGCGCGGTCCAGATCGGCCTTGACGGACAGGTCGCGGCCGTCCGCGCAGAGGTAGCTGCCCGCGGCGAGGGCGGCGTCATAGACGTTGTTGGGGTCCTTCTCGCCGTCGCCATTGCCGTCCCGGCCCCAGTCGGCCCAGGTGGACGGGATGAACTGCATGGGGCCGACCGCCCGGTCATGCTGACTGTCGCCGTCGTAGGCACCGCCGTCGGTGTCCTTGATCAGGGCGAAGCCGTCGCCGTTCAGAACCGGGCCGAGGATGGGCGAGACGGTGGTGCCGTCGGCGCCCACATTGCCGCCGCCGGCCTGGCCGGACTCGACCTTGCCGATCGCGGCGAGCAGCTCCCAGGGCAGATTGCAGCCGGGGTTGGACTCCCTCAGGGCCGCTTCCGCCTTCTTGTAGGCGGCGAGGACGCTCGCGGGGATGCCCGCCTCGGGCTTGGTGCTGCTGCCCCCGGGGAGCCCGGGCAGATCGATCGAGGAGCCCGGCTTGTCGGGGGTGACCAGGGGTGGCAGATCGGTGTGGTACGAGGAACCACCGTCTATGGGGGTGTTGTCGTCCGGCGCCGGCGACTCACCCGCCCGCTGCTCCCGGTTCCGGTCGCCATGGTCGGAATTGGCGAATCCCGGCGCCTGGGACGCGGTGAGGGCGGCCATCGCGGCCGCCGCCACCGCTGTCGTGGCCGCCCCCTTGCGCAGTCGTCGGCCGATTAGCGGTGCCATCCGTGTGTCCCTCCCGTCGAACACCATGCGCTCCCCCGGCGCGTCAACTCTGGTGACACTACGACAACTTATGGCCCGCAGCTACCGGCGCAAACACCGCATCGGGCGAACTCTCAGTGAGCCGCGGACTCCCAGTCCGCACCGGATCCTACCGATACGTCCAGCGGAGCGCTGAGCTGGAAGGCGCCCATCATCTCCCGGCGCACCAGCTCCTCCACCCGCTCCCGCTCACCGGGGGCGATCTCCAGCACGATTTCGTCGTGGACCTGCAACAGCATCCGCGACGAGAGTTTCTCCTTCGTCAACGCCGCGTCCACCTTGAGCATCGCGATCTTCACGATGTCGGCGGCGGTGCCCTGGATCGGGGCGTTGAGCGCCATCCGCTCGGCCATCTCGCGGCGCTGGCGGTTGTCGCTGGTGAGGTCCGGCAGATAGCGGCGGCGGCCGAGCATGGTCTCCGTATAGCCGGTGGCGCGCGCCTCCTCGACGACCCGCTGGAGATAGTCGCGCACCCCGCCGAACCGCTCGAAGAAGTTCTCCATCAGCTTGCGGGCCTCGTCGGGGGTGATGCCCAGCTGCTGGGAGAGGCCGAACGCGGACAGGCCGTACGCCAGCCCGTAGGACATGGCCTTGATCTTGCGGCGCATCTCCGGGTCGACCGCCGACTTGTCGACGGAGAAGACCTGGGAGGCGACCGTGGTGTGCAGGTCCTCACCGGAGGTGAACGCCTCGATCAGGCCCTCGTCCTCGGAGAGATGGGCCATGACGCGCAGCTCGATCTGGCTGTAGTCGGCGGTCATCAGCGACTCGAAGCCGTCGCCGACGACGAAGCCGCGCCGGATCGCCCGGCCCTCGTCGGTGCGCACCGGGATGTTCTGGAGATTGGGGTCGGTGGAGGAGAGCCGGCCGGTGGCCGCCACGGTCTGGTTGAAGGAGGTGTGGATGCGGCCGCCGGGGGCGATGGTCTTGATCAGGCCCTCGACGGTGGAGCGCAGCCGCGCCTGCTCACGGTGGCGCAGCATGATCACCGGGAGCTCGTGGTCGGTCTGCGCGGCCAGCCAGGCCAGCGCGTCGGCGTCCGTGGTGTACCCGGTCTTGGTCTTCTTGGTCTTGGGCAGGCCCAGCTCGCCGAAGAGCACCTCCTGGAGCTGCTTGGGCGAGCCGAGGTTGAACTCATGGCCCACCGCGTCGTGGGCCTCCTTCACGGCGTGCTGCACGGCGGCCGCGAACTGCTGCTCCATGCGCTCCAGCCAGCCGCGGTCGGCGGCGATGCCCGACCGCTCCATCCGGGCCAGCAGCTCGGAGACGGGCAGCTCCATGTCGTGCAGCAGCCCGGCCGCGCCCACGTCCTTGAGCCGGCCGTCGAAGGCCTCGCCCAGGTCCAGGATGGTCCGCGCCTTGATCATCAGGGCGTCCCGCTCGGCCTCCTCATCGGCGCCGAAGGCCAGCTGTCCGCCGTCCGCGGCCGCCGCCGGGGACAGCTCACGGCCCAGGTACTCCACCGACAGGGCGTCCAGCTCGAAGGAGCGGCGGCCGGGCTTGACCAGATAGGCGGCGAGGGCGGTGTCCATGGAGACGCCCGCGACGGACCAGCCGTGCTCGGCGAAGACCCGCATGATCCCCTTGGCGTTGTGCAGCACCTTGGGGCGGTCCGGGTCCGCGATCCACTCGGCGAACGCCCGCTCGTCGGCCTCGTCCAGCTGCGAGGGGTCGAAGACGGCGGCGGGGCCGGAGCCGGTGGCCAGCGCGACCTCGCTGACACTGCCGCTGCCCAGCGCCCAGGTGTCGACGGTGGCCAGGCCCAGCGGGGCGTCGCGGTGGCTCTCCAGCCAGGGGGCGAGCTCGCCCGCGCCCAGCGCCACCCCGTCGACCGCGACACCCGGCTCGGTGGCCGCGGGCTCGTCCGCCGCCGCGCCCGGGTCGACGGCCATGATCCGGTCGCGGAAGTTCTGGTGGCGGAACTCCAGCGCGTCCAGGATCACCCCGAGCGCCTCCCGGTCGTACGGGGCGCGCTCGAGCCCCTCGGGGCCGACGGCCAGCTCCACGTCCCGCACCAGCTCGGTCAGCTGGCGGTTGAGCTTCACGGACTCCAGGTGGTCGCGGAGCTTCTCGCCGACCTTCCCCTTGACCTCCTCGACCCGCTCCACCAGCTCCTTGAAGGAGCCGAACTGATTGATCCACTTCGCCGCGGTCTTCTCGCCGACGCCCGGGATGCCGGGGAGGTTGTCCGACGGGTCGCCGCGCAGCGCCGCGAAGTCGGGGTACTGGCTCGGGGTGAGGCCGTACTTCTCCTGCACCTTCTCGGGGGTGAACCGGGTCAGCTCGGAGACGCCCTTGGTGGGGTAGAGCACCGTGACATGGTCGGTGACCAGCTGGAAGGAGTCCCGGTCGCCGGTGACGATCAGGACGTCGAAGCCCTGCTCCTCGGCCTGGGTGGCGAGCGTGGCGATCACATCGTCGGCCTCGAAGCCATCCACCGCGAAGCGCGTGATCTTCATGGCGTCGAGCAGCTCGCCGATCAGCTCGACCTGACCCTTGAACTCGTCGGGGGACTTGGAGCGGTTCGCCTTGTACTCGGTGAACTGCTCGGAGCGCCAGGTCTTGCGCGAGACGTCGAACGCCACGGCGAGGTGCGTGGGCTGCTCATCACGGAGCGTGTTCGCCAGCATCGAGGTGAAGCCGTAGATCGCGTTGGTGGTCTGGCCGGTGGTCGTGTTGAAGTTCTCCGCCGGCAGCGCGAAGAACGCCCGGTATGCCAGGGAATGCCCGTCCAGCAGGAGCAGGCGGGGGCGGTCTGCCCCGGTGCGGTCGGTCGCGGGCGCTGCGGTCTTCTTCGATGCTTTCTCTGCCACGCCCCCGATCCTGCCACGCCCCACCGACAATGCCTCCCGCCCCGGCGACCGGACGGGACAGGACAGGACACAAGACCGCACCGGACCGAGGGCAAGGCCGAGCCGGTCCGCACGGCCGGAGCGGCCGTACCGCCGGACCGGGCCGGGCCACCGACAGCCGGACCGGGCCGCCGCCCCGGCTTTCGGTGGCCCGTGACAGGATCGGACCCATAGGTCCACACACAGGTCCCGCAACGCTCGAGCCAAGGGGAGCGACATGGCAGCCAAGCCGCCCGCAGGCGATCCGATCCAGGACGCGCCCGAGGTCACACCCCCACAACATGCCGCCGCCGGGCTGCCGGCCGTGGGGCATTCGCTGCGCATCGCCCACCAGCAGATGGGCGTGCGCCGCACCGCGCTCACCCTGCTGCGCGTCAACCAGAAGAACGGCTTCGACTGCCCCGGCTGCGCCTGGCCCGAGCCGGACAAGCGCCATGCGGCCGAGTTCTGTGAGAACGGCGCGAAGGCCGTCGCCGAGGAGGCCACCCTCCGCCGGGTGACCCCCGACTTCTTCGCCGCCCACCCGGTGGCGGACCTCGCCAACCGCAGCGGCTACTGGCTCGGCCAGCAGGGCCGGCTGACCCAGCCCATGTACCTGCCCGAGGGCGCCGAGCGGTACGAGCCGGTGTCCTGGGACCGGGCCTTCGACATCATCGGCGACGAGCTGACCGCGCTCGACTCCCCCGACGAGGCGGTCTTCTACACCTCGGGCCGCACCAGCAACGAGGCGGCCTTCCTCTACCAGCTCTTCGCCCGCGAGTTCGGCACCAACAACCTGCCCGACTGCTCCAACATGTGCCATGAGTCGTCCGGCTCGGCGCTCACCGAGACCCTCGGCGTCGGCAAGGGCAGCGTGCTGCTCGAGGACCTCTACAAGGCCGACCTGATCGTCGTGGCCGGGCAGAACCCGGGCACCAACCACCCGCGCATGCTCTCCGCCCTGGAGAAGGCGAAGGCCAACGGCGCGAAGATCATCTCCATCAACCCGCTGCCCGAGGCCGGTCTCGAGCGGTTCAAGAACCCGCAGAACGCCCGCGGTATCGCCGGTGGCGGCACCGCGCTCACCGATCTCTTCCTCCAGATCCGGATCGGCGGCGACCAGGCCCTCTTCCGCCTCCTCAACAAGCTCATCCTGGAGACAGAGGGAGCCACCGACGAGGAGTTCATCCACGAACACACCCACGGCTTCGAGGAGTTCGCCGCCGCGGCCCGCGCCGCCGACTGGGACGAGACGCTGCGCGCCACCGGTCTGGACCGCGCCGACATCGACCGCGCCCTGCGCATGGTCCTCGAATCGAAGCGCACCATCGTGTGCTGGGCGATGGGCCTGACCCAGCACAAGCACTCGGTGCCCACCATCCGTGAGGTCGTCAACTTCCTGCTGCTGCGCGGCGACATCGGCCGTCCCGGCGCCGGGGTCTGCCCGGTGCGCGGCCACAGCAATGTGCAGGGCGACCGCACCATGGGCATCTTCGAGCGCCCCGCCCCGGCCTTCCTGGACGCCCTGGAGCGCGAGTTCGGCTTCGCCCCGCCCCGCGAGCACGGCTTCGACGTCGTCCGGGCCATCCGCGCCCTGCGCGACGGCCAGGCCAAGGTCTTCTTCGCCATGGGCGGCAACTTCGTGGCGGCCTCCCCCGACACCGAGGTCACCGAGGCCGCGATGCGCGCCGCCCGGCTGACCGTCCATGTCTCCACCAAGCTCAACCGCTCCCATGTGGTCACCGGCGCGCGGGCGCTGATCCTGCCCACCCTCGGCCGCACCGAGCGCGATCTCCAGGGCAGCGGCCCGCAGTTCGTCACCGTCGAGGACTCCATGGGCATGGTGCACGCCTCCCGCGGGCGCCTGGAGCCCGCGAGCCCCCGTCTGCTCTCCGAGCCGGCCATCGTCTGCCGAATGGCCCGCCGGGTGCTGGGCCCCGGGAGCCACACCCCCTGGGAGGAGTTCGGACAGGACTACGCGCGCGTCCGCGACCGCATCGCCGCCGTCATCCCCGGTTTCGAGGACTTCAACGACCGGGTGAGCGACCCCTCCGGTTTCGCCCTGCCGCACGCCCCGCGCGACAGCCGCAGCTTCCCCACCGCCACCGGTAAGGCCAACTTCACGGCGGCCCCCATCGAGTACCCCGAGGCGCCCGAGGGCCGGCTGCTGCTGCAGACCCTGCGCTCCCACGACCAGTACAACACCACCATCTACGGCCTGGACGACCGCTACCGCGGCGTCAAGAACGGCCGCCGGGTGGTGCTGGTGCACCCCGAGGACGCCCGGGAGCTCGGGCTGGCCGACGGCGCCTACGTCGACCTGGTCGGCGAGTGGAAGGACGGCACCGAGCGGCGCGCCGCCGGCTTCCGCGTGATCCACTACCCGACCGCGCGCGGCTGCGCCGCCTCGTACTACCCGGAGACCAACGTCCTGGTCCCCCTGGACGCCACCGCCGACACCAGCAACACCCCGGCGAGCAAGTCCGTGGTGGTCCGCCTGGAACAGACAACCCCGGCCTAAGCGTTTGCTCAGTTGCCTGGTAAGAAGGTGGCCACCACAAGCAAAGGTGGCCACCACAGCAACCGAACGGAGCCTGTCCCGATGGGCGAGCAGACCAGCGTGAAGTTCCCGCAAGAGGTACTCGACGAGTACGCGGCGCTCGGCGTGGATCTTCCCGCGCTGTTCTCCGCCGGACACCTCGGCACCCGCATGGGTGTGCAGATCCTCGAGGCCTCGGCCGAGCGGGTCGTGGGCACCATGCCGGTGGAGGGCAACACCCAGCCGTACGGGCTGCTGCACGGCGGCGCCTCCGCCGTGCTGGCCGAGACCCTCGGCTCGGTCGGCTCGATGCTGCACGGCGGCAGCGGGCGGATCGCGGTCGGCGTGGACCTCAACTGCACCCACCACCGGGGCGCCCGCTCGGGCCTGGTCACCGGTGTGGCCACCCCCGTCCACCGGGGCCGCTCCACCGCCACCTACGAGATCGTCATCAGCGATGAGCAGGACCGGCGGGTGTGCACCGCCCGCCTCACCTGCCTGCTGCGCGAGGTCGACGACGCCGGGCGGGCCAGGACCGTCGCCGACATCGCCGAGGCGAAGGACCGCGCCGGGGCGTGACGCCCGGCGCCATCGCCGTTGCCCCCCTGGATGACCGGGTCTACCGTGACCCTCCATGGGGGCAACGACCCGGGCGGGTTTCCGGCCCGCCGCCGTCTGTGGCTGCGCTCTCGTACTCGCCGTGACGATGACCGGATGCGGCAGCTCCGGTTCCGGCCCCTCGGGCGACTCCCGCGACTCTGGTAACTCCCGTAACTCCCCGGCGTCCACGCCCGCCCCTCACGGCCCCACACCCCGGGCCACACCCCGGGCCACCTCCCCCGTACGGCTGTGCGCCGGCCTCATCTCCTACTGGGCCGAACAGGACCTCGCGGACAGCCAGTGGGCCGGGCTCGACTGGGAGCAGAAGGGGCTCTCCAACCAGCAGTACGAGATCTACGACGACATCGTCCAGGCCGCACGCGCCGAGCGGAAGCGGCATGGCACCCCGGCGGCCAAAGCGCTGATCAAGCGGCTGGCCGAGCGCCGCTGCGCGGCAGCGAACGGCGCTACCCACAGCTCCGAGAACTGGCGCCCGCCGACCTGAGCCGCACCGGCCCGACACCGGCCCGACACCGTTCCGGAACCCCGTCCACGCCCCCGGACCCGCACACTCGGCCGTAACACTGCGTAACGCTGACGCAATATAAGATCGCATTTTCAGCACCTCCGGCGACTCCGAAATCGATCTTCCCGCGCCCCTTCGCGCACGCGCCTCCGCGCTTCGTTCACAAGCGCACCGCACTCCTTAGCGGAACTGCACCTTCTCAGGATCCGGACCTAATGGTTGGTCCAAATGCGCCCTATTCGTCCCTTCCGTTCCGCTACACGGACATCCCGGGGTGACGCGCGTCATAACAAGACAGTCACATCATCGCCTGGACCTCTGCCACCCGTCGCGCCCCGCCCTTAGAGTCACAGCCAGTCACGGCCCCGTGGGATGTACGCCGCACCCACACGGCCATTCCAGGTTCATCCGGCGAGGACACGGCACCCCCTGAACCCGGGGTGCCGGGGCCAGGGAAAGGATTCCTCGTGCGACACCGTTCCTTGCTCATCATGACGACCGCCATCACCGCGGGCGCCCTCACTCTCAGCGCCTGCGGGTCGCGGGACGACAAAAACGACAGTGGCGGCAAGGACAGCAAGACGACCGTGGTCATCGGTGTCGACGCCCCGCTCACCGGCTCGCTGTCCGCTCTCGGCCAGGGCATCAAGAACTCCGTCGACCTCGCGGCGAAGGTAGCCAACAAGAACAACGAGGTGGACGGGGTCACCTTCAAGGTCAAGTCCTTCGACGACCAGGCCGTACCCTCCTCCGGCAAGGCGAACGCGACCTCGATGGTCGACGACGAGGACATCCTCGGCGCGGTGGGGCCGCTCAACTCGGGCGTCGCCCAGTCCATGCAGGGCGTCTTCGACAGAGGCGACCTCGCCCAGGTCTCCCCCGCCAACACCAACCCGGCCCTGAGCCAGGGCGACGACTGGGCCTCGGGCAAGAAGTCTCGCCCCTTCAAGACCTACTTCCGCACCGCGACCACCGACATCATCCAGGGCCGCTTCGCCGCGCAGTACTACTACAAGGACGCGAAGAAGCGGAAGGTCTTCGTCATCGACGACAAGCAGGCGTACGGCAACGGCCTCGCCACCATCTTCGCCGAGGAGTTCAAGCGCCTCGGCGGCAAGGTCGTCGGCCGGGACCACCTGACCGTCAAGGAGACCGACTTCTCCGGCATCGCCAACAAGGTGAAGTCCTCCGGCGCCGACTCGGTCTACTTCGGCGGTCAGTACCCCGAGGGCGGTCTGCTGTCCGACCAGGTCAAGCAGGCCGGCGCGCAGGTCCCGATCATGGGCGGCGACGGCATCTACGACCCCGCCTTCATCAAGGCCTCGGGCACCAACAACGACGGTGACCTCGCCACCTCCGTCGGCTACCCGGTCGAGCAGCTCGACTCCGCCAAGACGTTCGTGAAGAACTACGCGGACCAGCACTACAAGGACCCGTACGCGGCCTACGGCGGCTACTCCTACGACGCCGGCTGGGCCATCATCCAGGCCGTCAAGGCCGTGGTCGAGGACAACAACGGCAAGCTCCCGGACAACGCCCGCGCCAAGATCACCGAGGCGCTCGGCAAGGTCTCCTTCGACGGCGTCACCGGCAAGGTCTCCTTCGACCAGTACGGCGACACCACCAACAAGCAGCTGACCGTCTACAAGGTCACCAAGGGCGCCTGGAAGTCCGTGAAGAGCGAGACCTTCAAGGACTGATCCCCGGCAGCGATCGCACACCCACGAAACGAATCCGCGCGAGGGCGTACCCATCGCCCTCGCGCGGCGTCATATCCGACACGCTCATCGGAGGCCCTGCGGTGCACGAACTGCCGCAAACGCTGGTCAACGGCCTGACCCTTGGCGCCCTCTACGGCTTGATCGCCATCGGGTACACCATGGTCTACGGCATCGTCCAGCTCATCAACTTCGCCCATGGCGAGATCTTCATGATCGGGGGCTTCGGGGCCCTCACCATCTACATCTGGCTGCCCAGCGGCACCGCGCTCTCCCTCGCTCTGCCCCTGATGCTGATCGGCGGCATCGTCGCCTCGGTCGCCATCGCCACCGCGGCGGAACGCTTCGCCTACCGGCCCCTGCGCGGCGGGCCCCGGCTCGCCCCCCTGATCACCGCGATCGGTCTGTCCATCGCACTGCAACAGGCCGTCTGGGCCTTCTACCCGGACGCCAAGAAGCCCCGCAGCTTCCCGCAGTTCGAGGGATCGTCGTTCGAGATCCTCGACAATCTGCACATCCAGCGCGGCGACGCCTTCCTCCTCATCGCCGCCCCGCTGTGCATGCTCGCCCTGGGGCTGTTCGTCTCCAAGAGCCGGGCCGGCCGCGCCATGCAGGCCACCGCGCAGGACCCCGACACCGCCAAACTCATGGGCATCAACACCGACCGCATCATCGTGATGGCCTTCGCCATCGGCGGTGCGTTCGCCGCCGTCGCCGCCCTCTCCCACGGCCTCAAGTACGGCCAGATCAACTTCGAGATGGGCTTCATCGCCGGTCTCAAGGCGTTCACCGCCGCCGTGCTCGGCGGCATCGGCAACATCTACGGCGCCATGCTCGGCGGCGTCGTCCTGGGCATCGTCGAGGCCCTGGCCATCAAGTACATCCAGGACATCCCCGGGATGGACCAGCTCGGCGGCGGTGCCTGGAAGGACGTATGGGCCTTCACCCTGCTCATCGTCGTCCTGCTGGTCAGGCCACAGGGTCTGCTCGGCGAACGCGTAGCGGACCGGGCGTGAGGGAGTGAACCGATGACCACCGACAAGACCCAGCCCACCGCCGTGCGCAAGGCCGAGACCGGCGCACCCGCCCCGCGCACCACCCTGCTCCGGGCCCTCACCGCGGCCGGCGGCGGCGCCGCCGTCGTCTCCACCTTCCTGGCCTGGACCTGGACCGCCGAATTCCCCGGCGATCTGACCGTCTACGGTTACCCCGGCGGACTCCAGCTCCTCACCCTCGTCCTCGGCATCGCCACGGGCGTCTTCGCACTGGCCGCCCTCGACCTCAAGGGCCTGCGCTGGCTCACCCCCAGCGGCTCCACCCAGGCCCTGCGGATGCTGGCCCTCGGCACCTTCGCCGTCACCTGGTTCACCGTCATCGCCATCGCGGTGGATCTGGACGGCCTGGTCAACCTGGAGCCCGGCGGCTGGATGGCCGCCGTGGTGACGGCCGTGCCCGTGGCCACCACGTTCCTGCTCCCGGACGACAGCCGCCCGCTGTGCCGCCCCGAGAAGCTGCCCTCCTGGGCCGAGATCCTGATCATCGCGGCGGTCTTCGCCGTCGGCCTCTACGTGGTCAACTACGGCATCCAGACCGACAACGACCACCCCGAGCCGTTCCTCGGCTACCTCATCGCCGTCGGATTCGCCGCCGTCGCCCTGGTCAAGGCCGGGCTCATCAGCCGGATCAGCGAGCTCACCAGCTCCTACCGATCCGTCACCCTGGTGGCGGCGCTGATCACCGCGATCGTCTTCCCGTTCTTCCAGGACAAGTCCAGCTTCACCGAACTGGGCGTCAACATCGCCATCTTCGCGACCGTCGCCCTCGGCCTGAACATCGTCGTCGGCCTCGCGGGCCTCCTGGACCTCGGATACGTCGCCTTCCTCGGCGTCGGCGCCTACACCGCCGCCCTGGTCTCCGGCTCCACCGCCTCGACCATCGACGTCAAGTTCCCGTTCTGGGCCGCCGTGATCACCGGCGGTGTGGTCTCCCTGATCTTCGGCGTGGTCATCGGCGCCCCGACCCTGCGGCTGCGCGGCGACTACCTCGCCATCGTGACCCTCGGCTTCGGAGAGATCTTCCGTCTCGCCATGCTGAACCTCGACGGCACCTCCGGCCCCTCCGTCACCAACGGCCCCGACGGCATCCCCAACATCCCCCCGCTGGAGATCTTCGGGTTCAACTTCAACGACGACCACAGCGTCGGCGGAGTCACCCTCGACTCCAACGGCAACTACTACCTGCTGATGCTGCTGGTCACCGTGGTCGTCGTGCTGATCTTCAGCCGGGCGGGCAACTCCCGTATCGGCCGCGCCTGGGTCGCCATCCGCGAGGACGAGACCGCCGCCACCGCCATGGGCATCAACGGATTCCGGGTCAAGCTCATCGCCTTCGCGCTCGGCGCCACCCTGGCCGGGGTCGCCGGTGCCGTATGGGCCCACTTCCAGTCCACGGTCGTCCCCGAGCAGTACGTCTTCGCCGGACCCGTCCCGCCCAACTCCACCTTCCTGGTGGCCGCCGTCATCCTCGGCGGCATGGGCACCATCGGCGGCCCGCTGCTCGGCGCCACCCTGCTCTATCTGATCCCCAAGAAGCTGGAGTTCCTCCAGGACTACCAGCTCCTCGCCTTCGGTATCGCGCTCATCCTGCTGATGCGCTTCCGCCCCGAGGGGATCGTCCCCAACCGGCGGCAGCAGCTCGAGTACCACGAGACCGGCCAGCTCGACGTCCCCGGCGCCACCGGACTCAAGGACAGTGCCGTCGGCGTCACCAAGGCGGAGGCATGACAGCGATGACCACCACCACGACCTCCCCCGTGCTCACCGCCACCGGCGTCACCATGCGCTTCGGCGGGCTCACGGCCGTCCAAGCGGTCGACCTCGACGTCCACCCCGGCGAGATCGTCGGCCTCATCGGGCCCAACGGCGCGGGCAAGACCACCTTCTTCAACTGCCTCACCGGTCTCTACGTCCCCACCGAGGGCAGCGTCGCCTACCGGGGCACCGTACTGCCGCCCAAGCCCCACCTCGTCACCCAGGCGGGCATCGCGCGCACCTTCCAGAACATCCGGCTCTTCGCCAATATGACCGTCCTGGAGAACGTGCTCGTGGGCCGCCACACCCGCACCAAGGAGGGCCTGTGGTCGGCCCTGCTGCGCGGCCCCGGCTTCAAGCGCGCCGAGGCCGCCTCCAAGGCCCGTGCCATGGAACTCCTGGAGTTCACCGGCCTCGCCGACAAGGCCGACCACCTCTCCCGCAACCTCCCCTACGGCGAGCAGCGCAAGCTCGAGATCGCCCGCGCCCTCGCCAGCGACCCCGGGCTGCTGCTGCTCGACGAGCCCACCGCCGGAATGAACCCCCAGGAGACCCGCGCCACCGAGGAACTGGTCTTCGCCATCCGGGACCTGGGCACCGCCGTGCTCGTCATCGAGCACGACATGCGCTTCATCTTCAACCTCTGCGACCGGGTCGCCGTGCTCGTCCAGGGCCAGAAGCTCGTCGAGGGCACCTCGGAGGTCGTCCAGAGCGATGAGCGCGTCATCGCCGCCTACCTCGGCACCCCCTTCGAGGGCGCGCCCGGCGCGGAGGAGGCCGCCGAGGTCGAGGCCGCGGAGGCCGGGGCCACGACCGGAGCCACGGGCGGGGCCACGCAGGACGAGGCCCAGCGGGGCACCACAGCACGTACGGAGGACGGACAGTGACCGCACTGCTCGAGGTCGAGGACCTGCGGGTCGCCTACGGCAAGATCGAGGCCGTCAAGGGCATCTCGTTCAGCGTCGAGGCCGGACAGGTCGTCACCCTCATCGGTACCAATGGCGCGGGCAAGACGACCACGCTGCGCACCCTGTCCGGCCTGCTCGAGCCGCTCGGCGGGGAGATCCGCTTCAACGGCAAGCCGCTGCGGGGCGTCCCCGCGCACAAGATCGTCGCCCTGGGGCTGGCCCACTCGCCCGAGGGGCGGCATATCTTCCCGCGGCTGTCGATCGCCGAGAACCTCCAGCTCGGAGCGTTTCTCCGGAAGGACGCGGACGGCATAGCCGCCGACATCCGACACGCGTACGACCTCTTCCCCATCCTCGGCGAGCGCCGCAACCAGGCGGCGGGCACCCTCTCCGGCGGTGAGCAGCAGATGCTCGCGATGGGCCGGGCCCTGATGTCCCGCCCCAAGCTGCTGATGCTCGACGAGCCCTCGATGGGCCTCTCGCCGATCATGATGCAGAAGATCATGCAGACCATCGCCGAGCTCAAGTCCCAGGGCACGACGATTCTGCTGGTCGAGCAGAACGCCCAGGCCGCGCTGTCGCTGGCCGACCAGGGCCATGTGATGGAGATCGGCAAGATCGTGCTGTCGGGGACGGGCGAGGCGCTGCTGCATGACGAGTCGGTGCGGAAGGCGTACCTCGGCGAGGACTGAGGGCCGACGGAAAGGGTCCGCACCGCCGCTCAGGCGGTGCGGACCCTTTCCCTGCTACCGCTCCTTGTTGGCGGCCTTCTTCTCCGCCGCGTCCTCGATGACGGCCTCCGCCACCTGCTGCATCGACAGCCGGCGGTCCATCGAGGTCTTCTGGATCCAGCGGAAGGCGGCGGGCTCGGTCAGCCCGTACTGGGTCTGGAGGACGCTCTTGGCCCGGTCGACCAGCTTGCGGGTCTCCAGCCGCTGGGAGAGGTCGGCGACCTCCTGCTCCAGGGTCTTCAGCTCGGTGAAGCGGGAGACGGCCATCTCGATGGCCGGGACCACATCGCTCTTGCTGAACGGCTTCACGAGATACGCCATCGCCCCGGCGTCCCGGGCCCGTTCGACCAGTTCGCGCTGGGAGAAGGCGGTCAGCATCAGCACGGGGGCGATGCGGTCGGCCGCGATCCGCTCGGCGGCGGAGATGCCGTCGAGCACCGGCATCTTCACATCGAGGATGACGAGGTCGGGGTGGTGCTCCTGGGCGAGCGCGACAGCCGTCTCTCCGTCGCCCGCCTCGCCGACGACGGAGTACCCCTCCTCCTCGAGCATCTCCTTCAGGTCGAGGCGGATGAGGGCCTCGTCCTCGGCGATGACGACGCGGGTTGTCTGCGGTGGGACGTGCGACTGCGCGTCGGGGGCGTCAGCGGTGCTCACTGTGCTCCTCGTTTTCCTGGCAGGTGGGCACCACGAGCCTACCTAGCTGCGGTAAGGTGGACGCGCAGCGGGTCCTTAGTGACCTTCGAAACTGCAAGCCCCGGTAGCCCAATTGGCAGCAGGCAATGGATTCAAAACCCATACAGTGTCGGTTCGAGTCCGACCCGGGGCACTTTTCCTTCGATTCCAAGGTCACATTGGAATGGGTCTTCTTCACTCGATGAAGTGAATGCTTCGGCGAAATACCATGTCGGGCCGAAGTACTGAACCAGTACTTCGGCCCCAAGGTAGCGAGGCTCGGTTACCTCAGGTCGTCCGCGCCGATGTGGTGGACGCGGACCAGATTGGTGGAGCCGGAGACACCGGGCGGGGAACCGGCGGTGATGATGACCAGGTCGCCCTTCTTGCAGCGGCCGAGGCGCAGCAATTCCTCGTCCACCTGGGCCACCATCTCGTCCGTGGAATCGACCATCGGGCCCAGGAAGGTCTCCACGCCCCAGGTCAGATTGAGCTGGGAGCGGGTGCCCGGCTCCGGGGTGAAGGCCAGCAGCGGAATCGGGGAGCGGTAGCGGGAGAGGCGGCGCACGGTGTCGCCGGACTGGGTGAAGGCGACGAGGAACTTCGCGCCGAGGAAGTCGCCCATCTCGGCCGCCGCGCGGGCCACCGCGCCGCCCTGGGTGCGGGGCTTGCTGCGCTCGGTGAGCGGGGGCAGGCCCTTGGCGAGGATGTCCTCCTCGGCGGCGGCGACGATGCGGCCCATCGTCTTGACCGTGACGATCGGGTACTTGCCGACGCTGGTCTCGCCCGAGAGCATCACCGCGTCCGTGCCGTCGATGACCGCGTTGGCGACGTCGGAGGCCTCGGCCCGGGTGGGGCGGGAGTTCTCGATCATCGAGTCGAGCATCTGGGTGGCGACGATCACCGGCTTGGCGTTCCGCTTGGCCAGCTTGATCGCGCGCTTCTGGACGATCGGCACCTGCTCCAGCGGCATCTCCACGCCGAGGTCGCCACGGGCGACCATGATGCCGTCGAAGGCGTCGACGATCCCCTCGAGGTTCTCCACCGCCTGCGGCTTCTCGATCTTGGCGATGACCGGGAGCCGGCGGTCCTCCTCGTCCATCACCCGGTGGACGTCCACGACGTCGTTGCCGTTGCGGACGAAGGAGAGGGCGATGACATCGGCGCCGATGCGCAGGGCCCAGCGCAGGTCCTCGATGTCCTTCTTGGACAGCGCGGGGACGGAGACGGCCACACCGGGGAGGTTGAGCCCCTTGTGGTCGGAGATCATGCCGCCCTCGATGGCGATGGTGTGCACCCGGGGGCCGTCGATGTCGACGACCTCGAGGGTGACCCGGCCGTCGTCGACGAGGATCCGCTCACCCTTGCTGACGTCGCCGGCCAGCCCCTCGTAGGTGGTACCGCAGCGGAACCGGTCACCCTCGATGGGTTCGACGGTGATGATGAACTCATCCCCGCGTTCAAGGAGTACGGGCCCTTCGCGGAAACGGCCGAGCCGAATCTTCGGACCTTGAAGGTCGGCGAGGATGCCGACGCTGCGGCCGGTTTCCAGCGAGGCTTTGCGCACTCGCCGATAACGCTCCTCGTGCTCGGCATAGGTGCCGTGGCTGAGGTTGAAGCGGGCCACGTCCATTCCGGCCTCGATGAGTGCCTTGATCTGCTCGTACGAGTCGGTGGCGGGTCCCAAAGTACAGACGATTTTTGCTCGGCGCATGGTGCCGAGCCTATGACTTACCGGCGAGTAAAGAACCGGGAACGTCACACTCCTCCATGGCCTTTGGATGGCAGGTTATTGACAACTAATGAAACGTGCAGTGGGCCGCTCCGATGAGCGTTTCGGAGGGTGGTTCCGGGGCTCCGGAGGACGCGTTTTACAGCTCGGGCGGGGTCATGGTGAAGCGCGCGTTGACGTGCGCGTACACCGTCTGGCGCTGCGGTTCCAGGTCGAGCGCGGCCACGGCGTCCCGGTCGGCGGGGCCGCCGTAGCCGGATCGGGCGCGCGGGGCGGCGACGGCCACGGGCTGGAACGGGCCCTCCTCCGCCTCCAGGTCGGCGAGCTCGGTGAGCGCCACCAGCCGGGCGCCGAGCGCCCCGGCGTACTCGCGGGCCCGCTGCACCGCCTCGCGCACCGCCTGCTGCCGGGCCCGGCCGTACGCGGGCGAGTCGGGGCGCAGCCCCCACCAGGGGCCGTCGACACGGGTGAGCTCGAGGTCGGCGAGGCGGGTGGTGAGCTCGCCCAGGGCGGTGAAGTCGGTCAGGGCCGCGGTCAGGTGCACCCGGCCGTGATAGGCCCGTACGCGCTCATGGCGGCTCTTGGGGTTGATCTCGGGGGTGACCGAGAAGGCGCCGGTCTCCAGCTTCTCGACCGCCTCGCCGTAGGACTTCACCAGCTCCAGGACCTGGTTGTTGCGGCGGGTGAGGTCCTCCAGCGCGGCGCGCCGGTCGGCGCCGCGGGCGCTGACGGTGATGGTGAGCCGGGCGATCTCGGGGTCGACCTCCAGGGTCGCCTCGCCGCGGACGGCGACGCGCGGGGTCTCGGGGGTGCCGTACGGCACATGGGCGACGGGCGGCGGGCCGGGCTGGGCAGGCTGCGGCGGCGGGCCGGGCTGGTCGGGCTGGGGCGGCGGGCCGGGCTGGGCAGGCTGCGGCGGCGGGCCGGGCTGGTCGGGCTGGGGCGGCTGATCATTCATGGCGGCTCCCGGTCAGGTGCGCGAGGGCTGGTGCGAAGCGGTGCGGTTGGGCCAGAATCTACGCGCGTTGTGCCCAATTCGCAGGTATCTCAGGGGAGATCAGCCATGCCGCTCAACCGTCGGAAGTTCCTCGGCCGCACCGCGGCGACCAGTGCGGGGGCCGCCCTCGCCTCCGCCGCGGCCGCCGTCCCGGCGGAGGCACGGGGCCACGGCCGGCCCCGGCGGCGGTACGCCTTCACCGTGATGGGCACGACGGATCTGCACGGCAACGTCTTCAACTGGGACTACTTCACCGATGCCGAGTTCGACGACGCGGCGCACAACGATGTGGGCCTGGCGAAGATCTCCACGCTGGTCGACCAGGTCCGTAAGGAGAAGGGTCGCCGCAATACGCTGCTGATCGACGCGGGCGACACCATCCAGGGCACCCAGCTGTCGTACTACTACGCCCGGGTGGACCCGATCACCGGGGAGGGCGGCCCGGTGCATCCCATGGCGCAGGCGATGAACGCGATCGGCTATGACGCGGCGGCGCTGGGCAACCATGAGTTCAACTACGGCATCCCGGTGCTGCGGAAGTTCGAGGAGCAGTGCGACTTCCCGCTGCTCGGGGCGAACGCGCTGGACGCGAAGACGCTGCGGCCCGCCTTCCCGCCGTACTGGATGACGCGGCTGCGCACCCCGTGCGGACGGGATGTGAAGGTGGCGGTGCTGGGGCTGACCAACCCGGGCATCGCGATCTGGGACAAGGTCAATGTGCAGGGGAAGATGACCTTCCCGGGCCTGGAGGAGCAGGCCGCGAAGTGGGTGCCGCGGCTGCGGTCGATGGGCGCGGACGTGGTGATCGTCTCGGCGCATTCGGGGACCAGTGGCACCTCCAGCTATGGCGACCAGGTGCCGTATGTGGAGAACGCGGCGGCGCTGGTGGCCGAGAAGGTGGCGGGGATCGACGCGATCCTGGTGGGCCACGCGCATGTGGAGATCCCCGAGTCGCGGGTGGTCAACAAGGAGACCGGACGCGAGGTCGTGCTGTCGGAACCGCTCAAGTGGGGTCAGCGGCTCACCCTCTTCGACTTCGAGCTGGAGTGGGAGCGGGGCCGCTGGCAGGTGGCGTCGGTGTCGGCGAAGGTGCTGAACTCCAACACGGCCGAGGAGGACCCGCGGATCGTGCGGCTGCTCGACGCCGAGCACAAGAAGGTCGTCGGCTATGTGAACCAGGTCATCGGCACCTGCTCGGCGGCGATGACGGCCACCGAGGCGCCGTACAAGGACGCGCCGATCGTCGACTTCATCAACCATGTGCAGGCGGAGACGGTGAAGGCGGCGCTGGCAGGGACGGAGTACGCGGACCTGCCGGTGCTCTCGCAGGCGTCCTGCTTCTCCCGTACGGCGGCGATCCCGGCCGGGGAGGTCACGATCCGGCAGGTGGCGGGGCTGTACCCGTTCGAGAACACCCTGGAGGCGCGGGTGCTGACGGGCGCCCAGCTCAAGGACTATCTGGAGTTCTCGGCGCGCTACTACGTGCAGACTCCGGCGGGCGGCGATGTGGACCCCGCGAAGCTGACGAACGCCTCGGACATCCCGGACTACAACTACGACGCGGTCGGCGGCCTCACCTACGAGATCGACATCGCGAAGGCGCCGGGCTCGCGGATCGCGGAGCTCGGCTTCGACGGCAAGCCGGTCGACGAGGAGGCGCGGTTCGTGCTGGCGGTCAACAACTACCGGGCGAGCGGGGGCGGCAACTTCCCGCATGTGGCCGCCGCGAAGCAGGTGTGGGCCAATTCGGAGGAGATCCGGAACACGATCATCGCCTGGGTGCAGGCGAAGGGGACGATCGATGTGTCGCGGTTCGGGTCGGTGGACTGGAAGCTGACCCGCGACGGCGTTCCGGTGTTCTAGGGCCTGTCTGGGGTTGTGATCTGGATCAGGGAGCGGGGCGTGGTGCGTGCGATCGCAAGGCGCCGGAAGGCCCTCGTAGCGGAGCTACTAGGGCGTTTCGGCAACGCGGCGAGCGTGCGTGCCACGCCCCGCTCCCTGATCCAGATCACAACCCCAGACAGGCCCTAGGGCGGGTTCGGGGGGTGCCGCCGACTCACGCCGTTCCGGCGGGCCGCCGGAACGGCGTGAGTCGGCGGCGACACGGCGGTCACCCGGGCGGCGACACGGCGGTCACCCGGCCGTGATGACGAGCTTGCCGCCCTTGGTCATGCCGCGTTCGAACTCCGTGAGCGCCGCGATCGCTTGGGTGAGCGGCACCGTGCGGGCGATCGGCAGCCGCAGTGTTCCCTGCCCGGCGGCTCGCGCGACCTCCTCGAGGTCCTCCGTGACGGCCTGGGCGATCAACACCTTGAAGGGCCCCGGCAGGGCGCTTCTCGCGAACTTCGCGGGAGTGGGGGTGATGTCGACGATGCGGCCGCCGGACTTCAGCAACATCTGCGCCGCCTTGATCGGGAGCGTGCCCGCCGTGTCGAGGACGATGTCGAATCGTCCTCTGAGGGCCGTCGGGTCGAAGTCGAACTCGACGATCGGGGCGACGCCGAGGTCGCGCGCGTCGTGCGTGGCGGTGGCGCGGCAGCTGCCTCCCACCGAGGCGCCGTGCGTGGAGGCCATCTGGACGGCGGCCCGTCCCACTCCGCCGAGGCAGCCGTGGACGAAGACGGCTTGTCCGGGTTGCGGCTTCCCCAGGTTGGCCAGGGCCTGAAAGGCGGTGATCCCGACCGTCGGGATCGCGGCGGCATCCTCGAAGGAGAGATCCGCCGGCTTCTTCACGACCCCCTTCGCCTCGACGACGACCAGCTCGGCGAAGGCTCCCGCCGTCTTGAGCGGCGCCCCGCCGAGCACTTCGTCGCCGACGCCGAGCCGGGTGACGCCGTCGCCGACCGCCTCGACGACGCCCGCGAAGTCGTGGCCCAGCCCACGCGGGAAGCGCCGGCCGGTCAGCATCTTCATGGCGCCGCTGCGGATCTTCCAGTCCATCGGGTTGGCCGCCGCCGCCCGCACCCGGACCAGAACCTCACCGGGGCCGGGCGGTGCCGGCTCGAAGTCCTCGAGCCGCAAGACCTCGGGCCCGCCGTACTGGTGGTACTGGATGCGCTTCGCCGTGGTCATTCGGGGCCTCCACCGTCCAGTGATGTCATTAGGTGACATCACCCTAGCACGTCGATGTCATCTGATGACATCAGCGGTGGCAACACGGTGTCATCAGGTGACATCACGTAAACTCGCCGCATGGGACGGTGGGAACCTGGAGCCAGTAACCGACTGCGCGATGCCGCGCTGGCGCTGTATCTGGAACGTGGCTTCGAGCAGACCATGGTGGCCGATATCGCCGAACGCGCCGGTGTCACCGCCCGCACCTTCTTCCGGCACTTCGCCGACAAGCGCGAGGTTCTCTTCGACGGGTCGTCCGAACTGGAGGAGAGGTCGGTTGCCGCGCTGGAGGCGGCGCCGGCCACGGCGTCGGCGCTGGATGCCGTCGCGGCCGCGCTCGACGCGGTGGCCGGGGTGATCGGCGGCGACCGTGAGTTCGCGCGCACGCGGCAGACGGTGATCATGGCCAATGCCGAGCTCCGCGAACGTGAATTGATCAAGCTCGCGTCCCTGTCGGCCGTCCTGGCCGACAGGCTGCGACGGCGGGGTATTGGCGACACCGAGGCCAGTCTGGCCACCGAGACCGGCATCGCCGTGTTCCGCGTCGCCTATGAACGATGGCTCAACGCCACCGAGGACCGCGACTTGCGCGACGTCATCCGCGAGACGCTGGCCCAACTGCGGGCGCTGACCGCCGTCGGCTGAGGTGGGGTTCCCGTAGTCCGGGCACGCCCGGCCCCGGCGCGGTCAGGTGCGCGTCGGGGTGAGGGCGGTGCGCTGGTCGGGGAGGTGCGGGTTGCCGACCACCGCGCCGCACCGCCCCGACGGCTGGAGCCCGAACGCGGTGAACGCGGTGCGGGACGGCAGCCGGTAAGCGGGTTCCGCGAGCAGCGAGTTGAGGATGACGGCGGAGCGCCAGGCGGCGAGGCCGAGGTCGGGGGTGCCGACGCCATGGGTGTGGCGCTCGGCGTTCTGGACGTACACCGAGCCCTTGATCATGGGGTCGAGGACCAGACGGTGGTCGGCGTCGACCCGGGGGCGCTCGGAGGCGTCCCGGCGGACGTAGGGGTCGAGGGCGGCGAGCAGGGTGTCGACGCGGCGCTCGCGGTAGCCGGTGGCGAGCACGACGGCCTCGGTGGTGTGGCGGGCCCGGGTGCCCTGCTCGGTGTGTTCCAGGTGGAGTTCGAGCTGGGCGGCGGCGATACGGCCGGCGGTGCGGACGGTGACACCGGGGGTGAGGACGGCGCCGGGCCAGCCGTCGGCGTGCAGGGCCCGGCGGTAGAGCTCGCGGTGGATCGCGTCGAGCGTCTCGTGCGCGATGCCCTTGTAGAGCTGCCACTGACGGGGCAGCAGCTGGTCGCGGACCGGCTCGGGCAGGGTGTGGAAGTAGCGGGTGTAGTCGGGGCTGAACTGCTCCAGGCCGAGCTTGCCGTACTCCATGGGCGCGAAGGCGGGGGTACGGGCCATCCAGTGGAGCCCTTCGGCGCCGAGCGGGCGGTTGCGCAGCAGGTCGAGGAAGACCTCGGCGCCGGACTGACCGGAGCCGATGACGGTGACGTGGCCGGTGGCCAGGAGCCGCTCGCGGTGCTCGAGGTAGTCCGAGGAGTGGAGGACGGGGACGTTGGGGGCGTCGGCGAGCGGGCGCAGGGGTTCGGGGACGTACGGCTCGGTGCCGACGCCGAGGACGAGGTTGCGGGCGTATACGCGGCCGAGTGCCCTGCCCTCCGCATCGGTTCCGGCCGCATCGGACGCGGGGGCGTCGGCGGCCGGGCCGAGCCGGGTGAGGTCGATTTCGAACAGCTCGTACTCGTGGTCCCAGCGGACGGCGTCGACGCGGTGGTCGAAGTGGAGTCCGGGGAGCCGTTCGCTGACCCAGCGGCAGTAGGCGTCGTACTCGGCGCGCTCGATGTGGAAACGCTCGGCGACGTAGAAGGGGAACAGCCGCTCATGGGCCTTGAGGTACTGGAGGAAGGTCCAGGGGCTGCCGGGGTCGGCGAGGGTCACCAGGTCGGCGAGGAAGGGGACTTGGATGGTCGCGCCGTCGATGAGGAGGCCGGGATGCCAGTGGAAGGCGGGCCGCTGCTCGTAGAAGGCGGTGCGCAGGGCGGGGACGCCGTGGGCGAGGGCGGCGAGGGAGAGGTTGAACGGGCCGATGCCGATACCGGCCAGGTCCACGGGCCGGTCGGCGGCGGAAGCGGGCTCGGCGGCGGGGTTGGGGGGTTGTGCGGTGCTCATGGGGTGGTGTTGCCTTCCACGAGTTCGAGCAGCCCGCGCAGATCGCCGGGCTGGATGTGCGGGTTGAGAACGGTGGCCTTGAGCCACAGCCCCTCGGGCGTGGCGGCACGGCCGAGGACGGCCGCCCCGTGGTGGAGCAGGCGGCGGCGCAGCGCGGCGACGGTGGCGGGCGGTGCCCCGGTGGGGCGGAAGAGGACGGTGCTGATGGTGGGGCGGGCGTAGAGCTCGAGCCCGGGGCGGGCCTCGATGAGGTCCGCGAGGTGCTGGGCGGCCGCGCAGACGTGGTCCACGAGCTCGCCGAGGCCGCGCCGGCCCAGCGCCCGCAGCGTGACGGCGATCTTGAAGATGTCGGGGCGGCGGGTGGTGCGGAGCGAGCGGCCGAGCAGATCGGGCAGGCCCGCCTCGGTGTCGTCGTCGGCGTTGAGGTAGTCGGCGTGGTGGGCCAGCGCGCCGAGCGCGCTGCCGTCGGGCACGGCGAGGAGGCCGGCGGCCACCGGCTGCCAGCCGAGTTTGTGCAGGTCGAGGGCGACGGTACGGGCGCGGTCAAGGCCGTGGAGCCGCTTGTGGAGGGTGTCGCTGAAGAGGAGGGGCGCGCCATAGGCGGCGTCGATGTGGAGGGTGGCGGCGTGGTGGTCGCAGACGTCGGCGATCTCGGGGAGCGGGTCGATGGCCCCGGTGTCGGTGGTGCCGGCGGTGGCGACGACGAGGGTGGGGGCGGCGGACGGCAGGTCGAGGGCGGTGTGGAGCGCGACCGGGTCGAGGACGCCGCCGGGGGTGGGGAGGGTGAGGGGCTCGGGCAGCCCGAGGAGCCAGGCGGCGCGCCGGACGCTGTGGTGGCCGTTGGCGCCGCGGACGATACGGAGCAGGGCGCCCTGGGCGGCCTCGCGGGCCAGGAGCAGGCCGAGCTGGTTGGATTCGGTGCCGCCGGTGGTGACGAGGGCGTCGGGGTCGGGGCCGTGGGGGTGGACGAGTTCGGCCAGGGCGCGGCAGGTCAGCGCCTCCAGCGCACAGGCGGCGGGGGCCTGGTCCCAGGAGTCGAGGGAGGGGTTGAGCGCGGAGACGGCGAGGTCGGCGGCGGTGGCGACGGCCAGCGGCGGACAGTGCAGATGGGCGGTGCAGCGGGGGTCCGCGGGTTCGGCGGCGCCATGGGCGAGGGCGTGGACGAGGCCACGCAGCGCGTGGTGGGGCCCCTCCCCCTCGTCGGGGATGAGCGGCCGGGCCGCATCACGTATCCGCCGGGCCACCGCGGCCGGTCCCCCGGCCGGGAGGGGCCCACCGCGGTCGGCGGCGCCGTGGGCGAGGGCGTCGAGGACGGTGTCCACCATCGGGCGGAGCACGCCCGGTCCGCTCTGGCCCCCGGCGAGGAGGCGGGCGGTTCCGGATGCGGGCACGGGCATGGGTGTGCCCCTAGGGGGTGTCTGGGCGGCGGTCAGGGCTGCCTAAATTACTTCGCGCACCAGAGGTCCGATCCGGGGTCGGGCTCAAGTGCACCCGTACGTGGTACGGCCCGGCCCCGCGGATTGATCGGCGGAGCCGGGCCGCCCGGGCTCGCCGCCTCGTCCGGCCCGGTCGGCTACTCGATGTGCCCCGTCTCGGGGTCCACCTGGCCGAGGAAGTCCCGTGCGGATTCCTCCAGTTCCCGCTCGCTCAACGAGTCGGCTCCGTGCACCTGCGTGGTGAAGCCGTATCCCGGGTTCGGCCCGGTCAGCCAGGTGATGTCGTACGTCCCGGGCTCGCCGGGCCGCTCGGCGACGTCGAACCCCTCCCCGTCGACCGTCAGTGTCCACCGGCGCGTTCCTCGATCCATGCCCGCCAGTCTGCCCCGTTCCGGGGCCGGGATGAGATCGGCATCGGCTCATGCTGTGCCGGTTTCACGAGAACCGGGCCGAGGTCATCGCGCGGCAGGGGCGGCGGGGCGGTCGGGCGCCCCGCCGTCCCCCGTCGGCGCGGAGTCACTCGCCCTGCTTCTCCCGTACGCGCAGGGCGCGCCGCAGGTCGTCGATCTGGTCGGCGAGGCGGCGGCGGAGGGCGGGTACGGCGTCGGGGGCGGCGAGGCACTCCTCGCCCAGGCGCAGGGTTTCGGCGTCCACGGTGCTCGGGAAGCCGAAGCGGGCGACGGTGTCGGCGATGGCGGCGCCGCGGCGGGCGCCGAGCGCGACGGCCGCCGGGAAGTAGCGCGGCACGTAGGCGGCGAGGACGTCGTGGTGCTCGGGCTGCCAGAAGCCCGCGACGGTCGCGGTGACCAGGTAGTTGGAGAGCTCGTCCCCCTGGCCGTCGGCGCTCCGGCCGTCCTCCCCGCCGCCGAAGATCGCCTGCCAGGCGGCCTCCTTCGCGGCGGCGTCCGGCAGGGCGGCCCGGCAGCGGGCGGCGCCCTCCTGGCCGGTGGCGCTGGAGTCGCGGGCGCGTTCGGCGTCGATGTCGGCGGGGCCGACGGCGCCGAGGACGGCGAGGCGGCCGAGGATCTGCCAGCGCAGCTCGGGGTCGAGGGCGGGGCCGCCGGGGACGGTGTCGCCGTCGAGCCAGTCGCTGAGCTCGGCGGGGGCGGTGGCGCTGCCGATGAACGTACGGACGGCGGCGAGCCGCAGCCCGTCCCCGGAGCCGTCCTCGGTGCGGCGGAGCAGATCGCGGCAGGTGGCGCTGATGGTGGCCAGCGCGGCGGCGCGCCGGTCCGCGGGGAGGTAGTGGTCGGCGATCTGGGTGCGGGCGAAGGCGAGGACGCCCTGGACGATCGCTATGTCGGTCTCGTGCGGCAGATGGGCGCGGGCCGCCTCGAGGTAGTCGGTGGCCGGGAGGTCGCCGTCGCGCACCATGTCGCGGGCGGCGTTCCAGATCACGGCGCGGCTGACGGCGTCGGGGAGGCCGGACAGCGAGCGGTGGACGGCCTTCCAGGAGGCGGGGTCGAGCCGGATCTTGGTGTAGGTGAGGTCGCCGTCGTTCAGCAGCAGCAGATCGGGGCGGGGCCCGGTGAAGGAGAGGCTGAGGCCGGACTCGGCGCCGTCGAGCTCGGTCTCGACGCGCTCGCGCAGGACCAGCTGGTGCGGGGCGGCGGGCGCGTGGTCGTACAGGCCGATGGCGATGCGGTGCGGGCGCCGGGTGGGAGTGTCCCCGTCCGGGCCGCCGCCCTGGTGGCGGATCTCGGCGCTCCAGCGGTCCCCGTTGGCGGTGACGACGGGGGCGAGGGTGTCGACGCCGGTGGTGCGCAGCCAGCGGTCGGCCCAGGCGTGGACGTCGCGGCCGGAGGAGCGGGCGAGGGAGTCGATGAAGTCGGCGAGGGTGGCGTTGCCGAAGCGGTGCCGGGTGAAGTGGTCGTTGATGCCGTCGAGGAAGGTCTTCTCGCCGAGCCAGGTGACGAGCTGGCGCAGCGCGGAGGCGCCCTTGGCGTAGGAGATGCCGTCGAAGTTGAGGCGCGCGGCGGAGGTGTCGGGGACCAGCTCGGGCGCGGGCGCGACCGGGTGGGTGGAGGGGCGCTGGTCGGCGTCGTACCCCCAGTTCTTGCGGCGGACGCCGAAGTCGGCCCAGGTGTCGGTGTAGCGGGTGGTCTCGGTGAGGATCTGGTAGCCCATGTACTCGGCGAAGGACTCGTTCAGCCAGATGTCGTCCCACCACTTCATGGTGACGAGGTCGCCGAACCACATATGGGCCATCTCATGGGCGATGACCATGGCGCGGGTCTGGCGCTCGGCGTCGGTGACGGCGGAGCGGAAGACGAATTCGTCGCGGAAGGTGACCAGGCCCGGGTTCTCCATGGCGCCGGAGTTGAACTCGGGCACGAACGCCTGGTCGTAGGAGTCGAAGGGGTACGGCTCCTCGAAGATCTCGTGGTAGCGGTCGAAGCAGCGCCGGGTGATGTCGAAGAGCTCGTCGGCGTCGGCCTCGAGGTAGGGCGCGAGGGAGCGGCGGACATGCAGCCCGAAGGGGAGTCCGGCGTGCTCGGTGCGCACCGAGTGGTACGGGCCGGCGGCCAGGGCCATCAGATAGGTGCTGATGGGCGGGGTGGGCGCGAGCTGCCAGCGGCCCTCCTCGGGGGCGCCGACGCGGGTGGCGATGCCGTTGCCGAGGACGGTCCACTCGGGCGGGGCGGTGACGCGGACGTCGAAGACGGCCTTGAGGTCGGGCTGGTCGAACGCGGTGAAGACGTCGTTCGCGTCCGACATGCAGCACATGGTGTAGAGGTACGTCTCACCGTCGGCCGGGTCGGTGAAGCGGTGCATGCCCTCGCCGGTGTGGGAGTAGCGCATGTCGGTCTCGACGCGCAGCTCGTGCTCGCCCTCGCCGAGCCCGGTGAGCGGGAGCCGGCCGCCCGCGAGCGCCTCGGCGGTCTCGCCGGTGAGGTCCAGCTCCCGGCCGTCGAGCACGGCGCGGTGCAGGGCGGCCGGCTGGAGCTCGGCGAAGGTGTCCGCGCCCGCCTGGCGCGCGCTGAAGCGGATGGTCGTGGTGGAGCCGAAGAGCTCCTCCCCGCGGGTGAGGTCGAGGTCGATGGTGTAGCGGTGGACCTCGATCAGGCGGGCTCGGTGCTGCGCTTCCTCGCGCGTCAGTACGGACATGGGGACATGCTGCCCTACGTGCGGCGGGCCGCACACGGGTGGGAAGTGGTTGCCCGGGGCGGACGGCCGCCCCGGGCGCACTACCGGAGTGCGCCCTCGGGTCCCTCGGTGCCGTTGTCGGAGCGCGCGATGGTCTCGTGGTGCCGGATGACCTCGGCGATGACGAAGTTGAGCAGCTTCTCGGCGAAGCCGGGGTCGAGCTTGGCGCTCTCGGCGAGCTGCCGCAGCCGGGTGATCTGGCGCGCCTCGCGGGCCGGGTCGGCCGGGGGGAGCCGGTGGGCGGCCTTGAGGTGGCCGACCTGCTGGGTGCATTTGAAGCGCTCGGCGAGCATATGGACCACGGCCGCGTCGATGTTGTCGATGCTGTCGCGCAACCGGGTCAGCTCGTCGAGGACGGACGGGTCGATCCCCTCGGGGTCGCCCGGCGTCGCCGGCTGCCCGGCGGTGTGGTCGCTCATGCTGTGCGTCATGCTTCCCGAGAGTACTTTTCCCCGGGGTCCGGTTCCGCTCGGGGGCGCTTCGGCCCGCGTCGGCCGCGTCCGGGGCCTGCCCCTGCGTCGGCCCCGGGCCCCCGGACCGCCCCGACCCCTGTGGGGGGTTCGGGGTCCGGCCCACGGGGGGCGCGGAAGGGGGCGGGGCGGTCGTGGTGGGGCGCCGCTCCCGGATACGGCGTCTCCACCGTGGAGGAGTCGCCTGGGCGGGGAGAGGTTCCACTTCCGGCCCGACTTTCGCGGTGGCCCGCCTGCGGCGGGCTGTTCCCCTCCCCGCCCCTTCCCGAAACCGGGGCTCCGCCCCAGACCCCGAGCCGGGGCTCCACCCCAGACCCGAGTCGGGGCTCTGCCCCCGGCCCCGAGCCGGGACACCACCCCGGACCCCAAGTCGGGACTCCACCCCCCGACCCGAACCGGGGCCCCCGACCCAAGTCGGGACTCCGCCCCAAACACCGCGCCAGGGCTCCGCCCCAAACCCGAGCCGGGGCTCTGCCTCAGACCCCGAGCCAGGGCTCCACCCCAAACCCCGAATCGGGCTCCGCCCCAGACCCCGCGCCGGAACTCCGCCCCAAACACCGCGCCAGGGCTCCGCCCCAAACCCGAGCCGGGGCTCCACCCCAGACCGCAAGCCGGGACTCTGCCCCAGACCCGAGTTGAGGCTCTGCCCCAGACCCCGGGGGTCCAGGGGTGAAGCCCTGCCGCGCGGGCGGATACCTCGTAGGGTCCCCACATGATCGCGACACTTCAGTGCACCGTCATCGACTGCCCCGACCCCGCCGCGCTGGCCGCCTTCTACGGCGAGATCCTGGGCTGGCGGGTGGACGACAGCGATCCCGAGTGGGCGACGCTGACGGCCGCGGACGGCCGTCAGCTGGCCTTCCAGCTGGCGCCGGACCACCAGCCGCCGCGCTGGCCGGATCCGGCCCACCCGCAGCAGGTCCATCTGGACTTCGACGTGGCGACGCGCGCGGACGCGGAGCGGGCGCAGCGGGAGCTGATCGGGCTCGGGGCGACGTTCCTGCACGACAGCGGCGGGGAGCGTGCGGGGTTCCGGGTCTTCAACGATCCGGCCGGGCACCCGTTCTGCATCTGCTACGGACAGATGGAACCGAGCTGACCGGGGCCGGCCCGATGGCCGCGCCCCGGTCAGCTTCCGTCGAAGGCGATGCTGAGGAGGGGTCAGCCGCCGAGCTGGGTCGCGCCCGCCTTGATGTCCTTGGCGAAGGTGCTCACCTCGGTGTAGACGCCGGGCTTACCGGGCCGTGCGCAGCCCTCGCCCCAGCTGACGATGCCGACCTGGATCCACTGGCCGCTGTCGTCCTTGCGGAACATCGGGCCGCCGGAGTCGCCCTGGCAGGTGTCCACGCCGCCCTGGGCCATCTTCCCGGCGCAGATCTCCTCGCCGGCGACGAGCTCGTCGTAGGCGGACTTGCAGGTGGCGTCGTCGACGAACGGCACGCTGGCCTTCAGCAGGTAGCGCTGCTGGCCGCCGCCCTCGACCGCGGCGCCCCAGCCGGCCACGGTGAAGTCACCCTTGTTGTACGCCGTGGTCTCGGCGATCTTCAGGGTGGGCTGGTTGATCGGCTTGGCGAGCTTGATGAGCGCCCAGTCCTTGCCGGTGCCGTTGTAGCCCGGGGCCTGGAGCACCCGGGTGGACTTGACCTTGATGGCGCTCGAGCTCTGGAGGTCCACGACGCCCGCGGTGGCCGTGATGGAGGTGTTGGCGCCGGAGCCGTCCACACAGTGGGCGGCGGTGAGCACGATGTCCTGGGTGTAGAGGGCGCCACCACAGCCCATGGACAGCCGGACCATGAAGGGGAATTCGCCCTGTGCGGCGCGGGTGCCGCCGACCACGGAGGGGCTCGGCTCGGGGCCGGTGGGCTGGGCGTTGGCGCTGCCCGGGGTGAGGCTGAAGGCGGCCAGTGCGACCGCGCCGAGGGCCGAGGCTCTCTTGATGTGCTTCAGCGTGTTCCGCAACGGACTGTCCTTTCGTGGGGGGTTCGAGGCATGTCAGGCTCATGCCAAGCATGGATTCACGGCTCCGCCACGTGACAAAAATCCGGAAACCTCTCCGAAATCCCGTGGATGAGCCGGTAAAACGCCCTGTGATTATGTGGACCGGGTCAACGGGGTGACAAGGGTCGGTTTCCAGCCAGCGCGGCCTACCCACAGCCCCGCCGAACGACCGTAAGGTTGACGTGAGACAGGGCGCACGGCTGGCGACGGGCACGGGGTGACGGCGTGGCGGCACCGGGCAGCGACATCGAGCACGGCTATCCCCACCTGGACACCGTCCGGGCCGCGATCACCGCGCTCTACCACCGCCTGTCCCGCGACACGGTGGACACCTTCGGAGTCAGCGTGCTCCCCGGCGATGTGGCCTTCGCCGACCAGGACGACCTCTACCTGGGCGTACAGCGGGTGGCCCGGGTCATGGTGCAGCATCTGCGGCTGCCGGACGCCCGGATGATCGTGAGCTTCCGGGAGATGCGGCACGCCGGAAACGTGGAGCTGGCCGCGGGCCCGGAGTACTTCATCGAGCTCAACTCCCGCTTCAAGACCCACCGTCGGGACATCGGCGCGGCCCTGGCCCATGAGGTCACCCATGTGTATCTGCACCGCCTGGACCTGTCGTTCCCCGGCACACGCGACAACGAAATCCTCACCGACACCACCGCCGCCTATCTCGGCACGGGCTGGTTGCTGCTCGACGCCTACCGCCAGGACTCGGTTTCCAGCCAGAAACTGGGCTATCTGACACCGGAGGAGTTCGGCTACGTCCTGGCCATGCGGGCGCTGCTGTTCGACGAGGACCCCTCCCCCTGGTTCACCTCTCCGCAGGCGTACGAGGCGTACACCAAGGGGCTGGAGCTGGCCCGCCGCGAGCAGGCCCGGCCGCCGCTCACCGCCGCCGGCTGGACCGGCCGCCGCCGCTACGCCAAGGACCGCCGGGCGGCCCAATCCGGCCACCCCTCCCCCACCGGAGGGGCCTACGCCTTCGACACCGGCCCTCCGCTGAGCGTCTCCTTCCCCTGCCCGACCTGCCGTCAGCGCATCCGGGTCCCGGTGCGCGGCCGGCTGCGGGCCCGCTGCGGGCTGTGCCGCACGGTGCTGGAGTGCGACACGTGACGCCGGGCCGGGCCGTGGCCGTTCGGCCTTGGAGCGCGCTCGACGTCGTACGCTCGCCTGCATGAGCCCCTCCATCGCCACCAACACCCAAGTCGGCCTCGACGAGCTGCTGGAGTTCGTACGCCCGCGCCACCGTGCGCTGCTGATGACCCGCCGGACGGATGGCTCGCCCCAGGCATCCCCGCTGACCTGCGGAGTCGATGACTCCGGCCGGATCGTCATGTCCACCTACCCCGAGCGGGCCAAGGTGCGCAACGCCAAGCGCGACCCCGCCGTGAGCCTCGTCGTGCTGTCCGACGAATGGAACGGCCCGTGGGTGCAGATCGACGGCACCGCCGAGGTGATCGACACCCCGGAGTCCGTCGAGCCGCTGGTCGAGTACTACCGCAATATCGCGGGCGAGCACCCGGACTGGGACGAGTACCGCGAGGCCATGCGCAAGCAGGGCAAGTCGCTGATCCGGGTCACCCCCGAGCGCTGGGGCCCGGTGGCCACGGGCGGCTTCCCGGCCCGGCTGGTGGAGAACGAGGGCTGACGGCGCCCGGCGGCGTTCAGCACTTCCCCGCGCGCCCGTAGAGCACGATCCGCATCCCGGTGACGTCCCGGACGGCGCACCGGTGGAAGTGTTCCGCGAGCACCTCCCGTTTCACCCGCTCCTGAGGAGTGCCGTCCAGCGGCCGGCCGGGCGGGTCGTTCACCGTGACGATCCGCCCGGCCGTCAGCATCCGGGCCCTGATCAGCGGTGCCGGCAGTTCGATGCCGTGCAGGGTGCCCGAGGGGATCGCGTGCCGGGCCAGCGCCAGCTCCCGCAGGCCCCGGAAGTCCTCCGGGCTGGACATGATCGGCTCCCGGCGCCGGGCGGGCAGGAAGAGCACCCCGTCGCCGGGCCGGCTCAGCTCCCGTACGGCGCGCGCGGCCGCGAGCGGGTCGTCGAGCCGGCTCTGCGGGGTCCGCAGGTGGAGGGAGTACGGCAGCAGGGCCGCCACGGTGGCCACCGCCAGCCCTCCGGCCAGCGCCCGTGGGGCGGCGACGGTGCGCGACAGCGCGTCCAGCCGGGCCCCGATCAGCAGCACGAGACCGACGTAGGCGTAGAGCACATACCGGTCGACGTAGAGCGGATGGAGATACGACACCGCCAGCAGCGCGGCCGGTGGCAGGATCAGCAGCGCGAGCGCGAGGTCGCGCAGCGGGACGGGCCCGTGCGCGGGCAGCGGTCCCCGGGCGCAGCCGAGGCCCGCCAGGGCGAGCGCGCCGAAGCCGAGCAGCTCGGGCATGCCCGGCGGGGAGATCCAGCCGACCAGCGCGGCCTGCTGCTGACTGACGATCACCAGCGGCGCCAGCACCACCGCCACCACGGCGGCCGCCTGACCCCACGCCCAGCCGGAGCGCGCGCCCACCCGCGCCCGGTACAGCGCGACGCCGTGCGCGGCGACGGCCAGGACGGCGAACTCGTGCAGCAGACAGGCCAGCGAGGCGACGGCGGCGTATCCGGCCCAGGTGCGCTTGCGGGGCCGGGCCACCGCGCTCAGCAACAGATGGGTGGCCGCGACGACGGCGGCGCAGACCAGGGCGTACGACCGCCCCTCCTGTGCGTACCGCTGCACCGCCGGGGCCAGCGGGAAGACCAGCCCGGCGGCGAGTCCGGCGCGGGGCCCCGCGAGCCGCTGCCCGAGCAGTCCGACACCGGCCGCCGCGGCGGCCATGGCCAGCGCCGAGGGGAGCCGGAGGGCGACGAGGCCGCCGTCCCAGAGGGCGAACACGCCGTGCATGAAGAGGTAGTACAGGCCGTGCACGACATCGGCGTCGCCGAGCAGGCGCAGGATCTCACCGACGCTCCGGTGGGCGATCTGATACGTCGTCGACTCGTCCCGCCACATGCTGTTCTCGCGGCGGATCCCCCACAGCCCGAGTGCCAGCGCCAGCCCGGCCGGGACGAGCGCCGGGACGAGCCCGGCGGCGCGCCCGGTGCGACGGATCGCCGGGGGCGGGAGCGCCGGGCGGGCGCGCGGGGCGGCCCGGGCGGTGTCGAGGGCGGGCGAGACGGCCATGGGAAGGGGAACTCCGATCGGAGCGGAAGGTGATGCCGTGGATGCCGTGGCGGGGTGAGGGGCGCGGGTCAGGCCCGTCTGCGGCCGATCCACCACACGCAGAGGGCGGCGAGCGCGACGGCCGCGGCCAGGCAGATCCCGGCCTGCATCCACTGCATGGGCCAGTAGTGGCTCGCCGGGTGCAGCTCCTCGTACCACCTGTCGGTGGCGCCGAGCCGGGCGAAGCAGCGGTCCCAGGCGTCCGAACTGACGGCGGACGAGCAGCGCTCCAGGGGGATCTTCTCCCCGGACCGGGTCAGATAGCCGTCGCCCATGCCACGCCACGAGTTGAAGATGACCTGAAGGGGGGTGGTTGTGTATTCGCCGGAGGCGTCGGCTTCGGCGAGGATCGTCCGCGGCGTCATCAGATGGGGGCGCAGGGCGCCCAGCCCGTACTGGACACCGGCGGTGGCCCCCAGGGCGACCACCATGGCGGGCAGGGTGCGCCGCAGCAGCAGCCCGGCCGCCGCGCCGAGGAGGAAGGACAGCGGGGCGAGGGCGACCGCCGCCGGGCCGGTCGCGTCGAACGGTACGGCGGTGCCCCAGGCGATGTCCTGGAACGGGACCCGGGCCACCCGCCACCACCAGGTGTAGAGGGCCGCGAGGACCGCGGTGCCGGCCGTGACGGCGACGAGCGGGAGCGCGAGTTTGGCGATGAGCCAGCGGGTCCTGCCGACGGACTGGGTCCACACCATCTGGTGGGTGCCCGTCTCCAGCTCCCGGGCGAACAGGGGCGCGCCGATGAAGACGCCGATCAGCACGGGCAGCGCGATGAGCAGCCGTCCGGTGTTGAGCAGCGGTGTGCGGTAGGTGTCGCCGAGATGGCCGAGCGCCTCGGCCATCGGGGTGGTTCCCGTGTCGGGGCTGATCTCCCTGCCGTGGCAGAGCCGCTTCCAGCTCCAGTCCGCGCAGCCCTGGACGTCGTGCGCCCGCGCATAGCCGACCATCCCGGCGCGCTGCCAGACGATGTACGCGGCGATCGCCACGACCACGGCCAGGCCCGCCCACAGGGCGGCCCGGTGCTGGCGCGCCACCAGCCACACCAGTCCTCGGGCGCGGAGCCGTGCGCCGGGTGCCCGGAGCCGGATGCCGATCGCGCTCATGCCCCCACCTCCGTAACGGTCGCCCGCGCCTCGGCCGTGAACATCGGCGGGGCGTCGGGGGCGCCCAGATAGCCGAGCAGGACGTCCTCGAGGGAGGGTTCGGTGACGATCCAGCCGTCCCCGGCCGGGGTGCCCTCCGGGCGTATCAGCGCGGTGAGCTGACGGCCTGTCGTCCGGGTCTGGACCACGGTGTGGCGGGCGAGCGCCTCCGGTGTTCCGCCCCCGGTCGCGCTCGGTCCGGTGACGAGACGGTGAGCGGCCTGGATGGCGTCCGCCTCGCCCGCCAGGCGGATCCGGCCGCCGCCCATCAGCAGCAGGTAGTCGCAGACGCCGTCGAGTTCGGCGAGCACATGGGTGGAGATGACCACGCCGGTGCCGCGCTCGGCGGCCTCGGCCATCAGGGCACCCATCATCCGGCGGCGGCGCAGCGGGTCCTGATCGGCCATCGGCTCGTCCAGGAGCAGCAGATCGGCGCGCTTGCCGAGGGCGAGGGCGAGGGCCACACAGGTGCGCTGGCCGCCGGAGAGCGAGCCGACGCGGGCGGACAGCGGCACATCGGCCTCGGCCACCACCCGTTCGGCGGTCTTCTGGTCCCAGCGGGGGTTGAGCTCCCGGCCCAGGCGCAGGGTGTCGGCCACGGAGAAGCGCGGGTAGAGCGGCTTGTCCTGGGCGACGAAGGCGATGCGTTCGCGGGCGCCGGGGTCGGCGGCGGGCCGTCCGAAGACCCGCAGGGTGCCGGTGGCCGGGGTCAGCAGCCCGGCGGCGAGGGACAGCAGGGTGCTCTTCCCGGAGCCGTTGGGGCCCACCAGCGCGCAGATCCGCCCGGCGGGCAGCCGGAAGGTGACGTCTCTGAGGGCCCAGCCGCGTCGGTACTTCTTGCCCAGCCCGGACGCCTCCAGGGCACCGGACGCCTCGATCTCGTCGGTCACTCGTTCTCCTCGTGTCCACGCTCGCCGGGGGCGGCGGTCTCGCCGAAGCGCTCTTCGAGGACCGAGGCCACCAGCGCCGTCACGTCCTCGCGGCCGAGCCCGGCGGCGCGGGCCCGGTCGGCCCAGTCGGCGAGCTCCGCGCGCAGCGGTGAGTCCGCGGCGGCGCCGGGCCGGGCGAGTGACCGGCGGACGAAGGTGCCAAGCCCCGGCCGGGGCTCGACCAGCCCTTCGCGCTCCAGCTCGCGGTACGCCTTCAGGACGGTGTTGGGGTTGATGGCGGTGGCCGCGACGACCTCCTTGGCCGTGGGCAGGCGGTCCCCGGGCGCCAGCAGTCCGAGGCGGAGCGCCTGTTTGGTCTGCTGGACGATCTGTAGATAGGTGGCGATGCCACTGCGCCGGTCGATGCGGTACTCGACCATCCGCCTTCCACCACCCTTTCACTAATCAGTTAGTGGAATGATGGTGGAGTCCGCCCGAGGGAATGTCAACCGACCTGGCCAGCCGGTCCGGTCGGCCGACCCGAGAGAACGTCGACCGAAACGCCACGCGGCGCCTTCCCCCGGTCGGGAGGGGGGAAGGCGCCGCGCGGCCGGTCCCGTACGCCGTTGTACGGGCGGAGATACGGGAGGACCGGGTCAGACCATGAGGGCCCGGTCGGTGGGGCGGATCGGGGCGGGCAGTTCGCTGGCCCCGGCCAGATAGCGGTCCACCCCGCGCGCCGCGGAGCGGCCCTCGGCGATGGCCCAGACGATCAGCGACTGGCCGCGGCCCGCGTCACCGGCCACGAAGACACCCGGCACATTGGTGGCGAAGTCGGCGTCGCGCGCGACATTGCCGCGCTCGTCCAGCTCCAGGCCGAACTGCTCGACCAGGCCGTTCTGCTGGTCGGTGCCGGTGAAGCCCATGGCGAGGGTGACCAGCTGGGCCGGGATCTTCCGCTCGGTGCCCGGCTTCTGCTCCAGCTTGCCGTCCTTGAACTCCACCTCGATCAGGTGCAGCCACTGGACGTTGCCGTCCTCGTCGCCCTCGAAGTGGGTGGTGGAGACGGAGTAGATCCGCTCGCCGCCCTCCTCGTGGGCCGAGGTGACCTTGTAGAGCATGGGGAAGGTCGGCCAGGGCTGGTTGGGGTTCCGCTCGTCGCCCGGCTTGGGCATGATCTCGAGCTGGGTGACGGAGGCGGCGCCCTGCCGGTGGGCGGTGCCGACGCAGTCCGCGCCGGTGTCGCCACCGCCGATGACCACGACGTGCTTGCCCTCGGCGGTGATGGGGGACGTGGTGAGGTCGCCCTCCTGCACCTTGTTGGCGAGCGGCAGGTACTCCATCGCGAAGTGGATGCCGTTCAGCTCCCGGCCCGGGACCGGCAGATCGCGCGAGGTGGTGGCGCCGGCCGCGATGACCACGGCGTCGTACCGCTTGCGCAGCTTGGCGGCGTCGATGTCGCGGCCGATCTCGGTCTCGGTGCGGAACTTGGTGCCCTCCGCGCGCATCTGCTCGATACGGCGGTTGATGTGCCGCTTCTCCATCTTGAACTCGGGGATGCCGTAGCGCAGCAGCCCGCCGATGCGGTCGGCCCGCTCATAGACGGCGACCGTGTGACCGGCCCGGGTCAGCTGCTGGGCGGCGGCCAGACCGGCCGGGCCCGAGCCGATGACGGCGACGGTCTTGCCGCTGAGCCGCTCGGGCGGCTGCGGGGTGACGTCACCGGAGTCCCACGCCTTGTCGATGATGGTGACCTCGACGTTCTTGATGGTCACCGCCGGCTGGTTGATGCCGAGCACACAGGCCGACTCGCACGGGGCGGGGCACAGCCGCCCGGTGAACTCCGGGAAGTTGTTGGTCGCGTGCAGCCGCTCGCTGGCCTCGCGCCAGTCCTCCCGGTAGGCGTAGTCGTTCCACTCGGGGATGAGGTTTCCGAGCGGACAGCCGTTGTGGCAGAACGGGATGCCGCAGTCCATGCACCGGCCGGCCTGCTTGCTGATGATCGGCAGCAGCGAGCCGGGGACGTAGACCTCGTTCCAGTCCTTGACGCGCTCGTCCACCGGACGGGTTTTGGCGACCTCGCGGTCAGTGCTCAGGAAGCCCTTGGGGTCAGCCATTGATCGCCGCCTCCATCATCTTCTCGTGGGTCTCGGACTCGGAGAGCCCGGCACGCTCGGCGGCTTCCTTGGCGGCGAGCACGGCCTGGTACGTAGCGGGGATGATCTTGCTGAAGCGGGTGACGGCGGTCTCCCAGTCGTCGAGCAGCGCGCCCGCGACGGTGGAGCCGGTCTCCTCGTGGTGGCGGCGCACCGCGTCGTGCAGCCACCGCTGGTCGGTGTCGTCCAGCGCGCCGAGGGCATCCCGCAGATCGACGTTGACGTTGTCCGGGTCGAGGTCGATCACATACGCGATACCGCCGGACATCCCGGCCGCGAAGTTACGGCCGGTGGGGCCGAGGACGACCGCGTGACCGCCGGTCATGTACTCACAGCCGTGGTCGCCCACGCCCTCGGAGACGACCGTGGCGCCGGAGTTGCGGACGCAGAACCGCTCGCCGACCCGGCCGCGCAGGAACATCTCCCCACCGGTGGCGCCGTACGCGAGGGTGTTGCCCGCGATCGTCGAGTACTCGGCGAGGTGGTCCGCGCCCCGGTCCGGGCGGACGATCACGCGGCCGCCGGACAGGCCCTTGCCCACGTAGTCGTTGGCGTCGCCCTCGAGCCGCAGCGTGACACCGCGGGGCAGGAACGCGCCGAAGGACTGACCGGCCGAGCCGGTGAAGGTGATGTCGATGGTGTCCTCGGGCAGGCCCTCGCCACCGAACGTACGGGTCACCTCATGGCCGAGCATGGTGCCGACGGTCCGGTTGATGTTGCGGATCGCGACCTGGGCCCGGACCGGCTCGGCGGCCTCGGCGCTCTCGGCGTTCAGCGCGTCGGCCGCCAGCTTGATCAGCTGGTTGTCGAGCGCCTTGGCCAGGCCGTGGTCCTGCTCGATCGCCTGGTGGCGTACGGCGCCCTCGGGCAGCTCGGGCACGTACAGCAGCGGGGCGAGGTCCAGGCCCTGCGCCTTCCAGTGCTGGACGGCGCGGGTGGTGTCCAGCAGCTCGGCGTGGCCGATGGCCTCGTCCAGGGAGCGGAAGCCCAGCTCGGCGAGGAGCTCACGGACCTCCTCGGCGATGAACTGGAAGAAGTTCACCACGAACTCGGCCTTGCCGCTGTAGCGCTCGCGCAGCACCGGGTTCTGGGTGGCGATGCCGACCGGGCAGGTGTCCAGATGGCAGACGCGCATCATCACGCAGCCGGAGACCACCAGCGGCGCGGTGGCGAAGCCGAACTCCTCGGCGCCGAGCAGCGCGGCGATCACCACGTCACGGCCGGTCTTCAGCTGGCCGTCGGTCTGCACCACGATGCGGTCGCGCAACCCGTTGAGCAGCAGCGTCTGCTGGGTCTCGGCGAGGCCGAGCTCCCAGGGGCCGCCCGCGTGCTTGAGCGAGGTGAGCGGCGAGGCGCCGGTGCCGCCGTCGTGGCCGGAGATCAGCACCACATCGGCGTGGGCCTTGGAGACGCCCGCGGCCACGGTGCCGACGCCGACCTCGGAGACCAGCTTGACGTGGATCCGGGCCCGCGGGTTGGCGTTCTTCAGGTCGTGGATCAGCTGGGCGAGATCCTCGATCGAGTAGATGTCGTGGTGCGGCGGCGGGGAGATCAGGCCGACGCCCGGGGTGGAGTGCCGGGTCCTGGCCACCCACGGGTAGACCTTGTGGCCGGGCAGCTGGCCGCCCTCGCCGGGCTTGGCACCCTGCGCCATCTTGATCTGGATGTCATCGGAGTTGACCAGGTATTCGCTGGTCACACCGAAGCGACCGGAGGCCACCTGCTTGATCGAGGAGCGCCGGGCGGGGTCGTGCAGCCGGTCGGAGTCCTCGCCGCCCTCACCGGTGTTCGACTTGCCGCCGAGCTGGTTCATGGCGATGGCGAGGGTCTCGTGCGCCTCCTGGGAGATGGAGCCGTACGACATGGCGCCGGTGGAGAACCGCTTGACGATCTCGCTGACCGGCTCGACCTCGTCGATCGGGATCGAGGGGCGCTCGCCCTTGAAGGAGAACAGACCGCGCAGCGTCATCAGCCGCTCGGACTGCTCGTTCACCCGCTCGGTGTACTTCTTGAAGATGTCGTAGCGGCGCGACCGGGTGGAGTGCTGGAGCCGGAAGACCGTCTCGGGGTCGAAGAGGTGCGGCTCGCCCTCGCGGCGCCACTGGTACTCGCCGCCGATCTCCAGCGTGCGGTGGGCGGAGGGGACGCCGGAGGCGGGGTACGCCTTGGCGTGGCGGGCGGCCACCTCCTTGGCGACCACGTCCAGGCCCGCGCCGCCGATCTTGGTGGCGGTGCCGTGGAAGTAGGTGTCCACGAAGGACTCGTCCAGGCCGACGGCCTCGAAGACCTGCGCGCCCCGGTAGGAGGCCACGGTCGAGATGCCCATCTTGGACATGACCTTCAGGACGCCCTTGCCGAGCGCCTTGATGAGGTTCTTGATCGCGGTCTCGGCCTCGACACCGGGCAGGAAGGTGCCGGCCCGGACCAGGTCCTCGACCGACTCCATCGCCAGATACGGGTTGACGGCCGCGGCGCCGTAGCCGATCAGCAGCGCGACATGGTGCACCTCGCGGACGTCGCCCGCCTCGACCAGCAGCCCCACCTGGGTGCGCTGCTTGGTGCCGATGAGGTGGTGGTGGACCGCGGAAGTGAGCAGCAGCGAGGGGATCGGGGCGTGCTCGGCGTCCGAGTGGCGGTCGGAGAGCACGATCAGCCGGGCGCCGTCCTCGATGGCGCGGTCGGCCTCGGCGCAGATCTCGTCCAGTCGGGCGGCGAGCGCCTGACCGCCGCCACCGACCCGGTACAGGCCCGAGAGGTTCGCCGCCTTGAGGCCCGGCATGTCCCCGTCGGCGTTGATGTGGATGAGCTTGGCCAGCTCATCGTTGTCGATCACCGGGAAGGGCAGGGTGACGCTGCGGCAGGAGGCCGCGGTCGGCTCCAGCAGATTGCCCTGCGGGCCCAGCGAGGAGATCAGCGAGGTGACCAGCTCCTCGCGGATCGCGTCCAGCGGCGGGTTGGTGACCTGCGCGAACAGCTGGGTGAAGTAGTCGAACAGCAGCCGCGGCCGCTCGGAGAGCGCGGCGATCGGCGAGTCGGTGCCCATCGAGCCGATCGGCTCGGCGCCGGCCTTGGCCATCGGCGCGAGCAGGACGCGCAGCTCCTCCTCGGTGTACCCGAAGGTCTGCTGACGGCGGGCGACCGAGGCGTGGGTGTGCACGATGTGCTCGCGCTCGGGAAGGTCGGCCAGGTCGATCAGACCGGCCTCCAGCCATTCGCCGTACGGCTGATCGGCGGCCAGCTCGGCCTTGATCTCGTCGTCCTCGATGATGCGGTGCTCCGCGGTGTCCACCAGGAACATCCGGCCCGGCTGGAGCCGGCCCTTGCGGACCACCTTGGCCGGGTCGATGTCCAGGACGCCGACCTCGGAGGAGAGCACGACCAGACCGTCGTCGGTGACCCAGTAGCGCCCGGGCCGCAGACCGTTGCGGTCCAGCACGGCGCCGACCTGGACGCCGTCGGTGAAGGTGACACAGGCCGGGCCGTCCCAGGGCTCCATCATCGTGGAGTGGTACTGGTAGAAGGCGCGCCGGGCCGGGTCCATGGAGGGGTGGTTCTCCCACGCCTCGGGGACCATCATCAGCACCGAGTGCGGCAGTGAGCGGCCGCCGAGGTGGAGCAGCTCCAGGACCTCGTCGAAGGTCGCCGAGTCGGAGGCGTCCGGGGTGCAGACGGGGAAGATCCGCTCCAGGCCCTGCTCCCCGAAGAGGTCGCTGACCAGCTGGGACTCCCGGGCCCGCATCCAGTTGCGGTTGCCCTGGACGGTGTTGATCTCACCGTTGTGGGCGACGAAGCGGTACGGGTGGGCCAGCGGCCAGCTCGGGAAGGTGTTGGTGGAGAACCGGGAGTGGACCAGCGAGACGGCCGTGGCGAAGCGGCGGTCGGAGAGGTCCGGGAAGAACGGCTCCAGCTGACCGGTGGTCAGCATGCCCTTGTAGACCAGGGTGCGCGCGGACAGCGAGGGGAAGTAGACCCCCGCCTCGCGCTCGGCGCGCTTGCGCAGCATGAACGCCTTGCGGTCCAGGGCCACGCCGGTGCTGGTGCCGTCGGCGACGAAGAGCTGGCGGAAGGCGGGCATGGTGGCCCGGGCGCCGTTGCCCAGCAGCTCGGGGGCGACGGGCACCTCGCGCCAGCCGAGGACGGTCAGGCCCTCCTCGGCGGCGAGCCGCTCGATGTGCTCCGCGGCGGCCGCGCCCTCGGCCTCACCCTCCGGGAGGAACGCGATACCCACCGCATAGGAACCGGCTTCGGGCAGCTCGAAGCCGGTCACACTGGCCCGCAGGAAGGCGTCCGGAACCTGGACCAGGATGCCCGCGCCATCGCCGGAGTCGGGCTCGGAACCGGTGGCGCCGCGGTGCTCGAGGTTCCTCAGCACGGTGAGAGCCTGCTCCACGAGCTCATGGCTGGCCTCGCCGGTGAGGGTCGCCACGAAGCCGACGCCACAGGCGTCGTGCTCATTGCGCGGGTCGTACATCCCTTGGCGGGCAGGGTGGGATGCGGAACGCATCGGCTCTCCCGTCGTCGTCATGGCATTTTGCGTGTGCCGAGGGACGACGTTGGCCCTCCGCGAGAATTTCGTGCAGGTTACATGATGGGGCGAATCTCGGGAAGCGGAAATTCCGTTCCATCATGCGGACACCCCAGGCGTGGGGTGAGGTGGGGCAGTACGGGCATTGGAGATGGGGCGACCGGCGTCGCCATGGCGCGGATCGGGCGACACTGCCCAAGCGCTTCGGGCTTATGCCCGCCCGTAAAAGAATCGAAACCGAGGAGTAACGGCGTGATGATCGCGGCTCGCCGTATGACTGTCATCCTACGGCCGTTCCGAAGAAAGCGCCCAGGGCATAGGTCACACCCGCCGCCGCGCCACCCAGCGCCAGCTGCCGCAGCCCGCTGTACCACCAACTCCGGGCGGTCACCCGCGCCACCACCGCACCGCATCCGAAGAGCCCGATCAGCGCCAGCACCAGGGCCGGCCACAGCGCCGAGGCGCCCAGCAGATACGGCAGCACCGGCAGCAGCGCGCCCAGCGCGAAGGAGCCGAACGAGGAGACCGCCGCGACCAGCGGCGACGGCAGATCGTCCGGATCCACGCCCAGTTCCTCGCGGGCGTGTATCTCCAGCGCCTGCTCGGGATCGCGGGAGAGCTGCTCGGCCACCTCACGGGCCAGGGCCGGCTCCACCCCGCGCGACTCGTAGAGCGCGGCCAGCTCCTCCAGCTCGTCCACCGGGTGCTTGCGCAGCTCGCGCCGCTCCACCTCGAGCTCGGCCTGGACCAGATCGCGCTGGGAGGCGACGGAGGTGTACTCACCGGCGGCCATCGAGAAGGCACCGGCCGCGAGGCCCGCGAGACCGGTGATCACGATCGTCTGCCGGTCCACCGCGCCACCGGCCACACCGGTCATCAGCGCCAGGTTGGAGACCAGTCCGTCCATGGCCCCGAAGACGGCGGGGCGCAGCCAGCCGCCGTTCACATCACGGTGGGTGTGGTTGTCGCGGTGGGCGATGTGCGGTGACGCGGCGCTGTCGATGACGGACATATGAAGATGTGCTCCCTTCGAGAAGGGTGTGGCGATGCGGCCCTCACCCCAACGGTTCGAAGGTACGCACGAATTCCCCTGCTCCGCCAGCAAGGAAGGCCGAACTTACCTCGCTGACCTGCGCAAACGCAGAAGGGCCGCCAAACCCCGAGGGGTCCGGCGGCCCGATGGACGCAACGCGGGCGCGCGTCAGGGATTCTTGGTGGGCTCCGCCTCGGCGGCCACCGCACCGGCCTCGTCCGCGGCATCGCTCTTGGCCGCGCCGCCGCTCTCGTCCGCGCCATCGCTCTTGGCCGCGCCATCGCTCTTGGCCGCGCCATCGCTCTTGGCCGCGCTCCCGGCCGGGGCGTCGCCGCTCGTCCCGGTGGCCGGGGCCGCGCCGTCCTCGACCGCGGCCGGCTCCACGACCTCCTCGCGGCCCGGGGCCCGCTTCGCGGAGATCACCAGATAGACCACCGCGGCCAGGAAGACCACGACGGACGTCCAGTTGTTGAGCCGCAGTCCCAGCACATGGTGGGCGTCGTCCACCCGGAGGTACTCGATCCAGAAGCGGCCCACGGTGTACGCCGCGACGTAGAGGGCAAACGCCCGGCCATGCCCCAGAGTGAAGCGGCGGTCCGCCCAGATCACCAGCACCGCCACACCGACGCACCACAGCGACTCGTACAGGAAGGTCGGGTGGTACGTGCCGGCCACCCGACCCGCGTCGGCGTCGCCGTCGATCTTCAGCGCCCAGGGCAGCGTGGTGGCCTTGCCGTACAGCTCCTGGTTGAACCAGTTGCCCCAGCGCCCGATGGCCTGGGCGAAGGCGATTCCGGGGGCGATGGCGTCCGCGTACGCCGGGAGCGGGATCCCCCGACGGCGGCAGCCGATCCATGCGCCGAGCGCGCCCAGCGCGATGGCCCCCCAGATCCCCAGGCCGCCCTGCCAGATCTTGAAGGCGTCCACCCAGTCACGGCCGTCGGTGAAGTACAGCTCGTAGTCGGTTATGACGTGATAGAGGCGGCCGCCGACCAGGCCGAAGGGCACCGCCCAGACGGCGATGTCGGCGACGGTGCCGACCCGGCCGCCCCGGGCGACCCACCGCCGCCCGCCGTACCAGACCGCGACGAAGACGCCGATGATGATGCAGAACGCATAGCCGCGCAGCGGGACCGGACCGAGATAGATCACGCCGGACGACGGGCTGGGAATGTAAGCGAGGAGGTCCATGACAGGACCGACGCTACCGTGCCGGGCGGGAGATGCGGCAACCCACCCGGCAACGGCTGCGTAACAAGGATCAGTACAAGGATCAGTCGCGGGCCGCCGCGAGGACCATGCGCTTGAGCTTGTTGGGGCTCAGCGGCTTCTTGGGGTCGCCGTAGATCGACTTTCCGCCCAGCAGCACGGTCGGCGTGGAGGCATAGCCGGAGTGGGCGAAGACGTCGTTGGACTTGCGCACCCAGGCGTCGTGCCGACCGTCCTCGACGCAACGCCGGAAGGCGGGCGTGACCAGCCCGGGGACCTGGTCCGCGAGCTTGATCAGCCTGCCGTTGTCGGCGTAGGTGTCCCGGGTCTCCTGGGACTGGTGACGGTAGAGCACATCGTGGAACGCCCGGAACTTCGCGGGGTCCTTGTCCTGGGCGCAGGCCGCCGCGTTGGCGGCGCGGAGCGAACCGGTGCCGCCGAGGTTTCCGTCGATGATCGTCACCAGGTGGTACTCGACCCGCATCCGGCCGCTGTCCTGGAGCTCGTGCACGGTCTTGCGGAAGACGTCCTCGAACTGCTTGCAGCCCGGGCAGCGGAAGTCCTCGTAGACCGTCAGGGTCACCGGGCCCGCTCTGCCCGCCTTCCCCTCCTGCGCGGACTTCTCCGACTTCCCCGAGGGGATCACCAGCCGTCCCTTGCCGACGGCTCCGCGCGGCGGCACCAGGGCGCTGCTCGACTTCCCCGAGTCGTCGCCGGTCCTGGACGCGATCATGCCCACGCCCACCGCCGCGCCGAGGACGGCCACCACGGCCCCCAGGACGCCCAGCGTCCGCTTACGCTTCGCGCGCGCCCGGTCCCGCTCACGCTGTTCCCGCAGGCGCTCTCGGGCGCCGCGCTTTCCCTCACGGTTTCTCTGGCTCACGCCCTCGCCTAACGAGGCGGAGGAGCACCGCTGAGCTCCTCCACCCCGTTGTTCCCTCGAACGAGCGACCCTCTGACGGGTGGCCGGCGGGCCTTTCCCCTCCCCGCCCCTTCCCGTTACCAGGGGCTCCGCCCCTGGACCCCACCCAGGGTCTGGGGCAGAGCCCCGCCACCCAGCCCCTCCGGCCCTTGAGGGAGCGGGACCTTGGGGCAGAGCCCCGCCATCCAGCCCCTCCGGCGCTTGAGGAGCGGGACCTTGGGGCAGAGCCCCGCTTTCCAGCCCCTCCGGCGCTTGAGGAGCGGGGTCTGGGGCGGAGCCCCAGTTTCGGGAAGGGGCGGGGAGGGGAGCAGCCCGCCGCAGGCGTACGCGCACCCGTCGGACACTCCGCCGGACACTCCCTAACGCGCGGTGCGGACGCCCTCCGCCAGCTCGCCCGCGAGCTCACGCAGCCCCGCCAGACCGGCCTCGGTGTCACCCTCCGCGTCCAGCAGCCGCTTGACGAAGGCCGAGCCCACGATGACCCCGTCGGCGAACGCCGCGACCTCCGCCGCCTGGGTGGCGTTGGAGACGCCGAGGCCCACGCAGACCGGGAGCGAGGTGGTGGAGCGGGTGCGCTCCACCAGCGCGCGCGCCTCCTGGCCCACCGATTCCCTCGTTCCGGTGACACCCATCAGGGACGCCGCGTAGACGAAACCGCTGCCCGCCGCCGTGATCTTCGCCAGCCGCTCATCACGGCTGCTGGGCGCGACCACGAACACGGTCGCCAGACCGTGCTGCTCGGCGGCCTTCCGCCAGATCTCCGACTCCTCGACCGGCAGATCGGGCAGGATGCAGCCCGCGCCGCCCGCCTCGGCGAGATCGGCGGCGAACCGCTCGACGCCGTACCGGTCCACGGGGTTCCAGTACGTCATGCACAGGATCGGGGCGCCGGTGCGGGCGTGCACCTCCCCCACCGTGCGGATCACATCGCGGATCCGGACCCCGTTGCGCAGCGCGATGTCGTCCGCGGTCTGGATCACCGGCCCGTCGAGCACCGGATCGCTGTGCGGCAGTCCGACCTCGACGATGTCGCAGCCGCCCTCGATCATGGCGGTCATCGCGTCCACCGCGCCGTCGATGGTGGGGAAACCGGCGGGCAGATAGCCGACGAGCGCGGCGCGCCCCTCGTCCTTGGCGCCCGCCAGGACCGATCCCAGCAGCTCCAGGTTCCCGGCCATCACTTCGCCCCCTCGTCGCCCTGCTGCTCGTAGAGCCCGAAGTACCGGGCCGCCGTGTCCATGTCCTTGTCACCGCGCCCGGAGAGATTGACCAGCACCAGGCCGTCGCTCCCCAGCTCCCGGCCGAGGTCCAGGGCGCCCGCGAGCGCGTGGGCGCTCTCGATCGCCGGGATGATGCCCTCGGTCTCCGAGAGCAGCCGCAGGGCCCGCATGGCCTCGTCGTCGGTGACCGCCCGGTACTCGGCGCGGCCGATGTCCTTCAGATACGCGTGCTCAGGGCCGACGCCGGGGTAGTCGAGACCGGCCGAGATCGAGTACGGCTCGGTGATCTGGCCGTCCTCGTCCTGGAGGACATAGGACCGGGAGCCGTGCAGGATCCCGGGCTCGCCCTGGCTCAGCGTGGCCGCGTGCTCCCCGGTGGCCACGCCGTGCCCGGCGGGCTCGAAGCCGACGATCCGCACGTTCTCGTCCGGCAGGAAGGCGTGGAACAGCCCGATCGCGTTGGAACCGCCGCCCACACAGGCCGCGACCGCGTCCGGCAGCCGCCCGGTCCGCTCCAGGATCTGCCGCCGCGCCTCCACGCCGATCACCCGGTGGAAGTCGCGCACCAGCGCCGGGAAGGGGTGGGGTCCGGCCACGGTGCCGAAGAGGTAGTGGGTGCGGTCCACATTGGCGACCCAGTCCCGGAACGCCTCGTTGATGGCGTCCTTGAGGGTGCGGCTGCCGGACTTCACGGCGATGACCTCGGCGCCCAGCATCCGCATCCGCGCCACGTTGAGCGCCTGGCGCTGGGTGTCGATCTCGCCCATGTAGATGGTGCACTCGAGCCCGAACAGCGCGCACGCGGTGGCCGTGGCCACCCCGTGCTGGCCGGCGCCGGTCTCGGCGATGACGCGGGACTTGCCCATCCGCCGGGTGAGCAGGGCCTGCCCCAGCACGTTGTTGATCTTGTGGGAGCCGGTGTGGTTGAGGTCCTCCCGCTTGAGGAAGACCCGGGCGCCCCCGGCGTGCTCGGCGAACCGCCCCACCTCGGTCAGCGCGCTGGGCCGGCCGGTGTAGTTGACCAGCAGATCCTCGAGCTCGGCCGCGAAGGCGGGGTCCGCCTTGGCCTTCTCGTACTCGGCGGCGACCTCGTCGACCGCGGCGACGAGCGCCTCGGGGATGAACTTGCCGCCGAAGGCACCGAAATACCCCTCGGCGCTGGGCACCTGGCCCTCCGGGTCAGGGATGAAGAAATCAGAGGACATGCGACGTACTCCTCGATCGGGGCAGCGCCCCGTGACAGGTCGGGGCAACGCCCCGCGACAGATCGGGGCTGCGCCCCGTGACAGGTGGGATGGATGGGAAAGCGTGCGGCGTGCGCTCAGCGCGCCGCCGCCCGGCGCCATCGCCGCCCGTTGATCTGCCCCGGCTCGCATCCGATGTGGTAGCGCACGCGCCGCCCCCGCACCCGCCTCGCGGGCGCGCGGCAGCCCCGGGGCCGACAGCCCCGTGCCAGGCGCGCGTACGTCTCCATGGTCCGCCGATCCCGCCCCGTCGTCAGTCCCGGCCGTGGCGCAGCGCCGGATGGGCGCCCGCCGCCACCAGATCGGCCACCGCGGCCTTGGGGTCGCGCCCGGTCACCAGGGACTCGCCGACCAGCACCGCGTCCGCGCCGTCGTTGGCGTAGGCGATCAGGTCGTGCGGGCCGCGCACCCCGGACTCCGCGATCTTGACGATGTGGTCCGGGATCTCCGGGGCGATCCGGGCGAAGTTCGAGCGGTCCACCTGGAGGGTCTTGAGGTCACGCGCGTTGACGCCGATCACCCGGGCTCCGGCGTCGACCGCCCGGGCGGTCTCCTCCTCGTCGTGCACCTCGACCAGGGGCGTCAGCCCGATCGACTCGGCCCGCTCGATGAGCGAGACCAGCGCCTGCTGCTCCAGCGCGGCGACGATCAGCAGGATGACGTCGGCGCCGTGCGCCCGCGCCTCCCACAGCTGGTACGAGGTGACGATGAAGTCCTTACGGAGCACCGGAATGTCGACCTTCGCCCTTACGGCTTCCAGGTCGGCCAGCGATCCGCCGAAGCGCCGCTGCTCGGTCAGCACGCTGATCACGGCCGCGCCGCCCGCCTCGTAGTCCGCGGCGAGCCCGGCCGGGTCGGCGATCGCGGCGAGCGCGCCCTTGGAGGGGCTGGACCGCTTGACCTCGCAGATCACCTTGACGCTGTCGCCCTTGAGCGCCGCGGCACCGTCCTTCGCCGGCTGGGCCTTGGCCGCCCGCTCCTTGAGCTCGTCGAGGGCGACGCGCGCCTGCCGCTCCGCGAGGTCGGCACGGACTCCGTCGATGATCTCGTCGAGCACACTCACCGAGCGGCCCCCTTCCGTGACGGGGATGAAGCTTCTGATCTGTACCGGGTGGGGCGGTCCACCGCGTCACCTGGCACTGCGATGGTAGCCGCCGGTAGGCCGAGGTCTCGCATCCGGTTGACGCGGACGCCCGCCACATCCACTTACACAACAACGGTCACGGCACCAGTAGTCCCCCGAACGGGAAATTCCGGACGATTGTGAAGACCAGGGCCACCACGCCGAGCGCCCCCGCGTGCCACAGCCGCGGCGCCGGGAAGCGTCCGCGTACGCACCACACCGCCCAGCAGACGGCGAAGGCCGCGTAACAGCCGACGGCGAGGGCGTTGTCACGCAGCGCGGCCGCCAGATCGCCGTGGGCCAGGGCATGGGCGCCGCGCAGCCCGCCGCAGCCGGGGCAGTACAGCCCGGTGAGCCGCAGCAGCGGGCAGACGGGGTAGTGGCCCGGCTCCCGGGGGTCCACGACGCCGACGTAGCCGAAGGCGGCGAGGACGCCCGCGAGCACGCCGAACGGGGCGGCCAGACGCCGCACCAGGGGGGCGAGGGCGGTCGGCGGTGGTTCGGTCACACCGCCGAGTCTGCCTCGGCATCCACGAAGGCGCAGCTCAGGGCCGGTGCGCGGGCCTCCGTACGGCTCGGTGCCGGATACGGCTCGGTGCCGGATACGGCTCGGCGCCGGATGCGATGGAGGCGGGCGCGGCCCTGGGCCGCGCCGGGGCTCAGCTCTGCGCCTGGGTCTGCGCCTGCGACTGCGCCGCGGGCTGCGGCTGCGGCGGGTGCTGCGTCTTGGGCATGCCCAGCCCGGCCGCGCGCATCGCCGCGCCGACGACACCGCCGAGGGCGATGATCACCATGCCCGCCCAAAAGCCGAGCGGGTTGGCCGCCACGGTGAACGCGCCGGCGACGCAGAAGCCGATGAAGGCGATGGTGACACCGGTCCAGGCGGCCGGGGTGTGTCCGTGGTCGTGACCCGCCATGAATTCTCCTCGTATCTGTACGCGCCTGGTCCGGGCGCTCGGGGGCGAACGCTCCCAGGCCATTGTCCCCGATGCGCGAAACGCCCTTGAGCGGGGGTGGGACCTTACGGTGCGAGGCGGGACAGCTGGCGCGAGGGCGGGGCCTACGGGGGTCGGCGCCACCGCGGCGGAGCTTTCCCCTCCCCGCCCCTTCCCGCTACCAGGGGCTCCGCCCCTGGACCCCGAGGGTCTGGATCCGGGCGGAGCCCTACCACGCGGCGGAGCCGCGTACCGAAGCCGCGGGAAGGGGCGGAGCCCCGGTCGGGGGTCTGGGGCGGTGCCCCGGTTCCGAAGTCTGGGCACAGCCCCGCCCGGGCCCTGGGGCGCAGCCCCAGTTTCGCGGCCTGGAGCGAAGCCCCGGTCGGGGGTCTGGGGCAGAGCCCCTGTTTCGCGGCCTGGGGCGAAGCCCCGGTCAGGGGTCTGGGGCAGAGCCCCGGTCAGAGTCTGAGGCAGAGCCCCGGTTTTGACGTCTGGGCGCAGCCCCGCCCGGGCCCTGGGGCGCAGCCCCGCCCGGGGGCCTGGGGCGGAGCCCCAATTTCGCGGCCTGGAGCGAAGCCCCCGTCCGGGGTCTGGGGCAGAGCCCCGGTTTCGAGGTCTGGGCGCAGCCCTGCCCGGGCCCTGGGGCGGAGCCCGGTCGGGGTCTGGGGCGGAGCCCCAGTTTCGGGAAGGGGCGGGGAGGGGAACAGCCCGCCGCAGGCGTCAAGATCCGTCCGACACCCCTAGGCGCCGCGCTCGGCCTCCCGCCGGGCCGGGGCCTCCGTCGGGTCCTCGCCGCGGTCCAGGGCCTTCCACAGCTCCTCGGGGCGGTCCGGGTCGGGGGTGGCGGCACCGCGCCGGGTGCGGCTCCGGGCCGGGGTGCCCGCGGTGCCCGCGCGCTCGTACCGGCCGGACATGGCGGGCCAGTGGCGGCCGTAGCCCACGGCGAGCACGCCCGCGAGCAGCAGCAGCACCCCGCCCGCCGCGGCGACCCACGGCCAGGGGGTGTACGCCACGTCGTGGATCGGGCTGTGGGTCAGCCCGCTCACCTTGGACGCCTTCTCCTCCAGCGCCGCCTTGTCGGACGCGCCGAGGGCCGAGCTGATCACGATGCCCGCGCCGCTGAGGGCCAGCAGCGCCGCGACGACGACGCGGCCGAGGCGGCGCACGGCGAAGACCGCGACCAGCGCGGCGAGGCCGACGACCGCGAGGGCGCCGGGGAGCCCGGTGATGTCATCGCCGTTGGCGCTCTGCGAGAGGGATCCCTGGGCGACGGCGGCGGTGCCCTCGGCCCATTTGCGGCTGGTGGCCAGCAGGACCAGGGCGGCGCCGAGCGCACCGGCGAGCAGGGCGATGGCAAGGCTGCTTCGGCGGCCGCGCGCGGCGGGGGCGGAGGGCTCGTGCTCGGCCCTGGGCTGGGGTACGGCTGCTGCAGTCACGCCTACCACTATCCCCCACCCGGGTACGGGACCGTTCCCGGGTGGGGGATATGGGACCTACCGGGAGCCACTGGCCACCGGGAACGACCGCCCTGGGGGGCCACCCGCCACCGACGAACCGCCACCCCGGGAAGCCACCCGCCACCGACGAACCACCACCCCGGGAAGCCACCCCCCACCGACGAACTACCGCCCCAGACGGCCCGCCGCATGCACCGCCCGCAGCACCGCCGCCGCCTTATTGCGGCACTCCGCGTCCTCGGCCACCGGATCGGAGTCGGCGACGATCCCGGCGCCCGCCTGGACATACGCCGTGCCCCCGCGCAGCAGCGCGGTGCGGATGGCGATCGCGGTGTCGGAGTCGCCCGCGAAGTCGAGATAGCCGACGCAGCCGCCGTACAGCCCGCGGCGGCTCGGCTCCAGCTCCTCGATGATCTGGAGCGCCCGCGGCTTGGGGGCGCCGGAGAGGGTGCCCGCGGGAAAGCAGGCGGTGAGCACGTCGAAGGCCGTACGGCCCTCGGCGAGGCTGCCGGTGACGGTCGAGACGATGTGCATGACATGGCTGTAGCGCTCGATCGACATGAAGTCGACGACCTCCACACTGCCCGGCTCGCAGACCCGCCCGAGGTCATTGCGCCCGAGGTCGACGAGCATCAGGTGCTCGGCCCGCTCCTTGGGGTCGGCGAGCAGCTCCTCGGCGAGCGCGGCGTCCTCCTGCGGGGTGGCCCCCCGGTGGCGGGTGCCGGCGATGGGGTGCAGCATCGCCCGGCCGTCCTCGACCTTGACCAGGGCCTCGGGGCTGGAGCCCACCACGTCGAAGCCCTCGAACCGGAAGAGGTACATATAGGGACTCGGGTTGGTGGCCCGCAGCACCCGGTAGACGTCGAGGGCGCTGGCCGAGCACGGCGTCTCGAACCGCTGCGAGGGGACGACCTGGAACGCCTCGCCCGCGCGGATGCGCTCCTTGATGTCGTCCACCGCTTCCATGAAGTCCTCGCCGCCCCACAGCGCGGTGTACTCGGGCAGCTCGGATTCGGGCAGCGCGGCGGGGTCGGTCGCGACGGGACGGACCAGGTCGGCGGCCATCGCGTCGAGCCGGGCCACGGCGTCCGCGTACGCCTCGTCCACGCCTGTGTCGAGGTCGTTGTGGTTGATCGCGTTGGCGATCAACAGCACGGTGCCGTCCCAGTGGTCCAGCACCGCGAGGTCCGAGGTGAGCAGCATGGTCAGCTCGGGCAGGCGCAGATCGTCCCGGCCGTGCTCGCCGACCTTCTCCAGGCGGCGGACGATGTCGTAGCCGAGGTAGCCGACCATGCCGCCGGTGAACGGCGGCAGCTGGGCCAGGCCGCCGAGGTCGCGCGGGGTGTGCAGGGTCTCGACGGTGGCGCGCAGCGCCTGGAGGGGGTCGCCGTCGGTGGGGACGCCGACCGGCGGGGTGCCCAGCCAGTGGGTGCGGCCATCGCGTTCGGTGAGGGTGGCGGCGCTGCGGACGCCGATGAAGGAGTAGCGGGACCAGGAGCGGCCGTTCTCGGCGGATTCGAGGAGGAAGGTGCCGGGGCGCTCCGCGGCCAGCTTGCGGTAGAGGCCCACGGGGGTGTCGCCGTCCGCGAGCAGTTTGCGGCTCACGGGGATGACGCGGCGGTCGGCCGCCAGCTTGCGGAAGGTCTCGAGATCCATCGTGACAGCGTCCTGGGTCTGGGGCTGGGGAGCCCGGCGGGGCACGGGGGCTGAGGGCTCGCTGGGAGCTTGGTCGGGGCGGTGGCCGGTCTGCGGACCGGTCTAGCGGACGGTCCGCGGACCCGTCTACTGGGCCTATTGGGCGATCTCCTGGCCGGTCTGCGGGCCGGTCTGCGGGCCGGTCTGCGGGCCGGTCTGCGGGCCGAGCGGGAGCTCGTCGGCGTCGAAGCAGGTGCGGTCGCCGGTGTGGCAGGCGGCGCCGACCTGGTCGACCTTGACGAGGACGGTGTCGGCGTCGCAGTCCAGCGCGACGGACTTGACCAGCTGGACATGGCCGGAGGTGTCGCCCTTGACCCAGTACTCCTGGCGGCTGCGGCTCCAGTAGGTGCAGCGGCCGGTGGTGAGGGTGCGGTGCAGCGCCTCGTCGTCCATCCAGCCGAGCATCAACACCTCACCGGTGTCGTACTGCTGGGCGATGGCGGGCAGCAGGCCGTCGACGCCGCGCTTGAGGCGGGCGGCGAGGGCCGGGTCGAGGGCGGAGGGGCGGTCGGAGCCGGTCATGCGACCATTCTGCACGTCCGGAGGGGGGTCCCTGCGAATGATCTCCGCCGGGGCGGGCGCCGGGGCGAGGCCGGGCCGGAGGCAGGGCCGGGAGACCGGGCTGGGAAAGGGCCGGTAGGCCGGGCCCGATGGACGGATTGTCAGTGGAATGGGGCATGCTTCGGGCATGACGTATCCGCCGCCGTCGAACGACCCCAACCGGCCTGGAAACGGCGGGGGGTTCGGTCCACCGCCGCAGCCGCAGCAGCAACCACCGCAGCCGCCGTCCGCGCAGCCGCAGCAGCCCGTGCAGGCCCCGCAGGCCCCGCAGCCGCAGCAGGGCTTCGGGCCGCCGCCCCCGGCGGATCAGCCCGCGCAGCCGGGTGGGGCGGGGCCGCAGCCTCAGCCGGGTCCGCCCGCGCAGCCCGGTCCGCCCGCCCAGCCGAGCGGCGGATTCGGTCCGCCCACCCCACCGGCCCTGCTGCCCGGCGGCCCGCCGCCGGGTGCGCTGCCGCCGGGGCCCATACCCCCGGGGGCGCTGCCGCCCCCTCCCCCGCCGCCCGGCACCGGCGGCTCCAGGACCACGGCGATCGTCATCGCGGCGGTGGTGGCCGTGGCGGTGGTCGTCGGCGCGATCGTCATCGGGACGAAGGACGACGGCGGCAAGGAGACGGCGGCCGACGCCGGCCCGTCCGCCTCGGCCTCGGTCTCGGACCGCCCGCTCTCCTCGCCCTCGGACGCCGAGTCGTCCGCCGCCCCGTCGGGCTCGGAGGACCCCGGCGAGGGCGCGCCGCTGGGCGGTGGAAGCGAAGCCCCCGACCGGGATCCGGGCGCCTCGGAGTCGGCGGCCCCGGACGCTTCGGAGTCCGGCGCGCCCGGTGACAAGGTGCCGTATGTGGTGCTCGACCCCGGCCAGTGCTTCGACCACCCGGCGATGGACAGCAGCGTCACCAAGGTGGAGAAGCGGTCCTGCCATGGCCCGCACGACGGCGAGGTGATCGCCAACGAGACGCTGAGCGGCGACTTCTCCACCGAGAAGTCGATTCAGACCAAGGCGCTCGCGCTGTGCGCGACGGATGCCAAGAAGCGGCTCAAGAGCGTCCCCAACGACGGCCGGATGTACTACTACTACGCGCTGTACCCCGCGCTGGGCACGTACTCCATCCAGGGGGAGGACCAGGTCTCCTGCGCGCTCACGCTGAGCGCCGGGCGCGACGGCAAGAAGCTGAGCAAGCCCCTGCCGGGTTAGGCGGGACGTGTCGCCCGGCGGACCGTGACGCCTGCGGCGGGCTGCTCCCCTCCCCGCCCCTTCCCGAAACCGGGGCTCCGCCCCAGACCCCGGGCGGGGGCTGGGACCCAGACCACGGACCGAGGCGCCGCCCCAAACCCTGGACCGGGCTCCGCCCCGGACCCCGCCCGGGGGGGCTCCGCCCCAGACCACGGACCCGGCTCCGCCCCAGACCCTCGGCGAGGCCCGCCCTAGACCACGGACCGGGCTCCACCTCAGACCCCGGACCGGGGGTTCCGCCCCCGACCTCCGGCGGGGCCCCCGCCCCAGACCTCGGACGCGGGTTCCGCCCCGGCCCCCCCGGACGGGGGCCCCAGACCCCGAACGGGGGGCTCCCCCCAGACCCCGGGCCGGAGCGCCGGCCCAGAGCGCGGGTCTGGGCCGCGCCCCAGACCCCGGCGTCCAGGGGCGAAGCCCCTGCCACCCGGCGGAGTCGCACACCCCGTAGGCCCGGGCGCAGCCGCCCCGTCGGGGCGCGTGGCGGCGCTCCTCGTGGCAGTGGGCGGGTCACGGTCGTAGGGTGGACGCATGTCCACTCACGCGAAGCGCGAACGCCTGCTCCTCGCCGACCTCTTGGACGGCGCGGGCCCCGGGGCCCCGACGCTGTGCGAGGGCTGGAGCACCCGCGATCTGGCGGCCCATCTGGTGGTCCGCGAGCGCCGCCCCGACGCGGCCGCCGGGGTGCTGGTCAAGCCGCTGGCCGCGCGGCTGGCCCGGGTGCAGGAGGAGTTCGCGGCGCGGCCGTACGAGGAGCTGCTCCAGCTGTTCCGCACCGGTCCGCCGCGGATGTCGCCGTTCGCGCTGAAGCAGGTGGACGAGGCGGCCAACAGCTTCGAGTTCTACGTCCACGCCGAGGATGTGCGCCGCGCCCGGCCGGACTGGACGCCGCGCGAGCTGGACCCGGTCTTCGCCGACACGCTGTGGTCCCGCATCGAGCGCGGCGCCCGGATCTTCGGCCGCCGCTCCCCCGTCGGCCTGGTGCTGCGGCGCCCGGACGGCCGTACGGCGGTGGCCCACCGCGGCACCCCGGTCGTCACCGTCACCGGTGAACCGGGCGAGCTGGCGCTCTTCCTCACCGGCCGTCAGGATGCCGCCCGGGTCGAGCTGGAGGGCGACAAGGAGGCCGTGGCCAAGGCGCACGAGGCCAAGCTGGGTATCTGAGAGGCCAAGCTGGGCATCTGGCCCCACGCCGCACGCGTGTCGTCCCCGTCCGCGCGCGGCGGACGGGGACGACACCGGGGAATCCCCTAACAGGTCTCGCGAACGTAGCCGTCCTCGCCCGCCGGAGAGACGCCCTCGTCCCGCCGGACGACGCTGAGCCGGTCGCCCCAGCCGTCGCACGCCCTGGCGAAGCCCTCGTCGCCGTACTCGACCACCACGACGTGGTCGTCGTACGCCTTCGCGAACTCACCGCACTCGTCGTACTCGCCGCACTCCTCGACCACCGCGAAGTCCAGCCCGGCCGCCTTCCGGTCGGGCAGCAGCTCCGCGGTGTTCTTCTGCGCGATGGCCAGCCCCTGGGCGTGCGCGTGCTCCGACAGCAGGGCCATGAACGCCTTGGCGTGAGCGGTGGTCAGCAGCTTCTTGGAGCGTTCGTAGCTGTCGTAGTTGTCGGGCTCGACGGCGTCGAAGCCCTTGTTGGCGCAGCCGTCGATCCAGCCGTCGACCTTGTCCGCCACCCGCTTGCGCTTCTCGGCGGTACGGAGGTCGAGCAGCGGTTCCTTCCACTTGGTGTCGATGACGAGATCGCCGTTGCGGTCGCGCAGCAGCAGGTTGTCCGGCCACTGGTCGCGCTCGCCCGGCTGGACCTGGAAGGCGTTGACGTAGCAGATGTTGTACAGCCCCTTCGCCGGGGAGTCCCCGCGGTCGCGGCTGACGATGTCGACACCCTTCGGCGGGGTGTACGCCCCGCCGATCTGGTAGTCGAAGCCACCGTGGACGGGCGGCAGCGCCACTTCGGACGCGCTGGCTCCCGAGGACATGGACACGGTCACGACGGCGGCCGCGGCGGCGGCCGTCACGACCGACGCGAGGGCCCAGCGGCGACGAAGGCGTGCGGCATGGCTGGCTGGCATGAAAGCTCCAACACTCGCGGGTAGCGTCCCCGCCTCGGATGGCATCCGCCGTCCTGGCGACTGTGTCCGGGCTCGGGACCGGCACCGGGTCCCCTACCGGCTGGGCGCACCTCTTGCGCGGCACGGGGCAGGTACACCGTGCGGCTGCTGCGATCAAAGCGGGCCCCGGCAACGGCGTCAAGTCGGCCGTCCCACTGGATCGGACGGCATCAAGGCGGCCGTCCCCCGGACCGGGCGGCATCAAGGCGGCCGTCCCCCCTCAGACCGGATGGCGTCACATCGGCCGCCCACCGGACCAGATGGCGTCACGTAGCCCGTCCCCCGGACCAGATCCGCTGGAGCGGCCGGTAGTCGATCACCACGATGCCCTCCTCCGCCAGCAGTTCGCGGGCCCGCGCCGACGTCAGGAACGCGTGGTCGCCGTGGCGCACCCGCCATCCGCCGCCGGGCTCGGCGGCCCGCGACCGGGCGTCGTCCAGCCCGGGGTGGACCGCCCACTCGCTGAGCCCGGGCGGAAGAGCGCGCAGCAGCTCGGCGTAGCGGGCCGCCTTACCGTCGGTGTCGAGGGCGAAGCTGTCCAGGAAGTCATGGTCGGTGACCGGCAGCCCGCGCCCGCGCGCCGTCCGGCGGCCGCCGTCGAGCCAGACCCGCACCGCCAGTCCGTACTCCCCCGCCAGCGCCACGGTCACCTCGAAGACGTCCTCGTGGCCGCCGTCGGCCAGACAGTGCCAGTCCAGATGAGTCGGCGTCAGTCCCGCGTCGGCCACGGCCTCGATCTGGGCCCGGAACTCCCGCTCGACCTCCTCGGGGCGCGCCCGCGCGAGCAGTTCCTCCCGCCGGCCGGCGGTGAAGAGCTCGCCCCGCTCGTCCAGCAGCGACGCCACCGTCCCCCTCGCGCTCAGCGGTCCCCATCGGACGTGGTCCGCGTCGCGGACGAGCGTGAGGTGGATGCCGAACGGGATGCCCGGCCGCGCGCGCAGCATCCGCAGAGCCTGCGACGCCCCCGGGCACGGCACCATCAGACTGCACGAGCTCGCGATCCCCTCCTCGATCGCGTCGATGACGGCGACATTGACCGACTCGTGCATGCCGAGGTCGTCGCAGTTGACGATGAGCACCCGCGCGTCCGGCGGGAACCCCAGCAGCTGACTCGACGTGGCTCCGCCCATGCCCTCAGTGTGAGCCGCCGCCACCGATCGCCCTACCGGTTTTCCGCCCGCCCCACCCGAAACGGCCCGCCCCTCCCGGACCGCCCGCCCCTACTGGGCGCTCGCGGCCGGGCGCACCACGATCTCGTTGACGTCGACCTCGGGCGGCTGTCCGACGGCGTACGCGATGGCGTCGGCGATCGCGGAGGCGGGGATGGCCACCGAGCGGTAGGTCTTCATGGCCTCGCGGGCGCTCTCGTCGGAGATGGAGTCGGCGAGTTCGGACTCGGTCACGCCCGGGGAGACCAGGCTGACCCGGATGTCACCGGCCGACTCCTGGCGCAGCCCCTCCGAAATGGCGCGTACGGCGAACTTGGTGGCGCAGTACACCGCGGCGGTGGGCGACACCTCGTACGCGCCGACCGAGGCGATGTTCACGACATGCCCGCCGCCCTGTTCCCGCATCACCGGCAGGGCCGCGGCGATGCCGTACAGCACACCGCGCACGTTCACATCGAGCATCCGGTCCCACTCGTCGACCTTCAGCGCCTCGAGCGGCGACAGAGGCATCACCCCGGCGTTGTTGACCATCACATCCACCCGCCCGAACCGCTCCCGGGCGGCCGCCACGAAGGCCCGCATGTCGTCGGCCGAGGTGACATCGAGCCTCTGGTACGCGGCGGTGCCACCGTCCGCGGTGATCTTCCCGGCCAGCTCCCCCAGCCGCTCGGTCCGGCGCGCCCCCAGAAAGACCCGGTGCCCGTCGGCGGCGAGCCGACGCGCCGTCGCCTCCCCGATCCCGCTGCTGGCCCCGGTGATGAGCACGACCTTGCCGGTCCCGGTCATGGCGTTCATGGCGGTATCCCTTTCCGTCCTGGTGCCGCTCTGTTCTGACCCCACCGAGTCTGCGCAGGTCAGGACCCCCGTACCAGGACGCGCTCCTCCTGGGTGCGACACTCCCAGTCAGCACGGCACGATGGGCGGGCAGCCAGTTCCGCCACACGGGGACACGAAGGGGAGCGCACCGACAATGGGCCGACAGCACACCTACCGCGCCACTGCCCGGTGGACCGGTAACACCGGTTCGGGGACGACTGGTTACCGGGACTACGGGCGGTCGCACGACATCTTCGGCGAGGGGAAGCCGACCCTGCGGGGCAGTGCCGATCCGGCGTTCCTGGGGGATCCGGAGTGCTGGAATCCGGAGGAGTTCCTGCTGGCCTCGCTCTCGCAGTGCCACATGCTGACCTACCTCTCCGTATGCGCCCGGGACGGGGTGACGGTCACGGCGTACGAGGACGTCGCCGCCGGGGTCATGGAGGAGACGGCCGGGCACAGCGGGCGCTTCACCGAGGTGGTGCTCAATCCGGTGGTCACCGTCGCGGACGAGACGATGCTGGAGCGGGCGCGTTCGGCGCATCACGACGCCCATCAGACGTGCTTCATCGCCAACTCGGTCAACTTCCCCGTCCGCCACCAGCCGGCCGTCCGGGTCGGCTGAGCTCAGTCCGCCGTCAGGGTGGGGTAGTCCGTGTAGCCGGTCTCGCCGCCCACGTACATCAGGTAGGCGTCCCGGATGGGGTTGAGCGGGGCGCCGGTGCGCAGGCGGGTCACCAGGTCGGGGTTGGCCAGGAAGGTGCGGCCGAGGGCGATCAGGTCGGCGCCTTCGGCCAGCAGCGCCCCGGCCTGGCGCATGCCGCCGTCGGCGGGGACGCCGTCGCCGGGCAGTGACGGGTTGGCGATCAGCGTGGCCGGCCAGGAGGCGCGGAGCTCCCGGAAGAGGGGCTGGTCCGGCTGCGCGCGGACGATGTGCAGATAGGCCAGACCGGTGTCCGCGAGCTCCTTGATGAGCGCGGGGTAGAGGGCCTCGGTGTCGCCCTCCTCGATGCCGTTGACGGTCGATCCGGGCGAGACGCGCAGGCCCACCCGCTCAGGGCCGATCGCGTCGGCGACGGCGTGGACCACCTCGGCCACGAACCGGACGCGCCCGGCCACCGAGCCGCCGTAGGCGTCCGTGCGGCGGTTGGTGCCCTGGGCCAGGAACTGGTGGAGGAGATAGCCGTTGGCGGCGTGCACCTCCACTCCGGCGAAGCCCGCGCCCCGGGCGTTGCGCGCGGCGGCGGCGAAGTCGGCGATGGTGGAACGGATCTCCTCGAGCGTCATCTCGCGCGGTACGACGGCCTCCTGATGGCCGTTCGGGGTGAAGATCGTCTCCGGGAGCGGCACCGGCGAGGGCGCCACCGGCGGCAGCCCGCTGGTGTCCGGGTGGCCGACCCGGCCACCGTGCTGGAGCTGGAGGAACATCCGGCCGCCCGCCGCGTGCACCGCGTCGGTCACCCGCCGCCACCCGGCCACCTGCGCCGCGTTGTGGATCGCGGCGATGTCGGGGTAGGTCTGCCCCACCGCGTTGGGCGTGGCGGCCTCGGCGACGATCAGCCCGGCGGTGGCGCGCTGGGCGTAGTAGGTGGCCATGATCGGCAGGGGCACGCCGTCGGCGGCCGCGCGGTTGCGCGTCATCGGCGCCATGACCAGGCGGTTGGGGAGGTCGAGGGGGCCGAGTCGGGCGGGTTCGAAGAGGCTGGGTATCTCGGGTGTGTGCGTCATGCGGGTACGGTAGAACTTGCCATTGATGTCAGATTCAAGCTCGGACTCGGATTCAAGCCCGGACTCGGATTCAGCCCGGACTCGGATTCAGCCCGGACCGGCAGACGAGGTGAGGAATGCGGATCGGCGAACTGGCGCGGCGCACCGGCGTCAGCGAGCGCTCGCTGCGCTACTACGAGCAGCAGGGCCTGATGACGGCCGAGCGCACCCCGGGCGGCCATCGCGAGTACGGGGAGGGCGCGGTGGACCGCGTCATCCGCATCCAGGAGCTGTACGCCGCGAGGCTGTGCAGCGAGAAGATCGCCCAACTGCTCCCCTGCATGCGGGACTCGGACGGCGGCCCGTCGCGGAGGGCCAACGGGAAGCTGGTCTCCGATCTGACGGTGGAGCGGGAGCGCATCGACCGCATGATCGCGGACCTGCTCCGCTCCCGTGATGTCCTGGACGAGGTGATCGAGGCGGCGTCGGTCCCGGCCGAGTAGCCGGGCGCAGCCGGACACCCCGTAAGCGCCCGCGCCCCATATGTGGCACAGGTCACGGGAACCACCTCCGCCGTGCGGAGAGGCACGGGTGTGAGGTGTGAACGAGATGAGTGATGGTCTGCGGGCGCGGATCCGGGCGGGTGACCGTGAGGCGTTCGCGGAGCTCTACGAGAGTTACGCGCGCATGGTCTACAACCATGCCTTCCGGCTGACCGGCGACTGGTCGGTGGCCGAGGAGGTGATGGGCGATACGTTCCTCGACGCCTGGCGCACCCGGGAGCAACTGGAGCCGGGCGACGGCACGCTGAAACCGTGGCTGCTGGGCGTGGCGACGAACAAGGCGCGCAACGCCAACCGCGGCATCGGCCGCCGCCTGGCCTTCCTGGCCCGCCGCCCGCCGCCCGCCCCGATGGCGGACTTCGCGGACGAGGCGGCGGGCCGGATCGACGACGCCCGTCGGCTCGCCGCCGTGCGCACGGTGTTCGGCCGGCTGCGGCGCGGGGAGCAGGAGGTGCTGGCGCTGTGCGTCTGGTCCGGCCTGGACTACGCACAGGCGGCCGAGGCCATGGGCATCCCGGTGGGAACGGTGCGCTCGCGGCTGTCCCGGGCCCGCGCCCGGCTGCGCACCCTCGCCGACCAGCGGCTCGCGGAAGAAAAGAAGGAACCGCCGCACCGCCGCGGAGAGGTACAGCGTGAGGCCGCGTTCGCGGCCCTGCCCTTTCAGGAGTTTCAGGAGGACCCCCGATGAACGCCGTCGGCTCCGGGCCCGCCCGGCCCGAGCGCGAGCGCGAGGACGCCGCGTACGAGGACACCACGTGCGAGGCGTACGAGGACACCGCGCGCGAGGAGCTCGCCCGGCTGCTTCCTCCCGTCCCGGCCGAACGGGACGTGCCCTCCGCTCCGTACCTCCATCACAAGGACCGATTGATGCAGCACATCGATGACGACCAGAACCGCACCCCCGCGCCTGCCCGGACGGTCCTGCGGCGGCTGCCGCGCCCGGCGCTGCTGATGCCCGCCGCGGCCCTGGCGCTGGCCGGGGCGCTGGCCGTCACCTTCACCGGGGGCGGGACGTCCGGCGACACCACCGCCCAGCCGCGCGAGACCGCCACCGTCCTGCTCGACCGGCTCGCCGGGACCGCGGCGAAGTCGGACGTCAAGCCGGTGCGACAGGACCAGTTCGTCTACGTCAAGAGCCTCACGGCGGGAGCCGAGATGAAGGAGGACGGCTCCTCGAAACTGGAGCCGCGGCATGAACGCGAGGTCTGGATGTCGCAACAGGTGAAGCGGATCACCAAGACCGGCGAGATCAAGGAAAACGGGGAGTGGGGCCGGATGGCCGAGTTGGGCGGGTCCCCGGCGGGCGCCTACCGCCCCACGTACCAGTGGCTGGCGTCCCTGCCGACCGACCCGGACGCCCTGCTCGAGGAGTTGTACCGAATGGCCGAACCGGACGAGGACGTGGAGAAGGCCCAGGCCGTCTTCAACCGGATCGGCTCCTTCCTGGGTGAGACGGTGATGCCGCCGGAGAACGCCGCCGCTCTCTACAAGGCCGCCGCGAAGATTCCCGGGGTGACGCGGGAGGAGGACGCGGTGGACGCGGCGGGCCGCCACGGGGTCGGCATCGCCCGTGTCGACAAGAGGTCGGGGGAGGCCACCGAGTGGGTCTTCGACCGGGACAGCCTGACCCTGCTCGGTGAGCGCAGCTACCTGACGAGGGATGTCGGGGCGGGCAAGAAGGGCGACGTCATGGAGAAGACGGCGTACCTGAAGCGCGGGATCGTCGACCACTACCGCGAGCGGCCGGCCGGCTGAGACGTCACGGCGGCGGGGGACCACCGTCCGGTGGTCCCCCGCCATCGTACGAGCGTCCCTCAGCGGACCGGGTGCCCCGCGTCCCGCAGCGCGTCCTTCACCTGGCCGATCCGCAGATCGCCGAAGTGGAAGACGGAGGCCGCGAGCACCGCGTCGGCCCCCGCGGCGATCGCCGGCGCGAAGTCGGCCGCCTTGCCGGCGCCGCCGCTGGCGATCACCGGGACGGTCACGTGCTTGCGGACGGCCTCGATCATGGCCGTGTCGTAGCCGTCCTTGGTGCCGTCCGCGTCCATGGAGTTCAGCAGGATCTCCCCCGCGCCCAGCTCCGCCGCGCGGTGGGCCCATTCGACGGCGTCGATACCGGTGCCGCGGCGGCCGCCGTGGGTGGTGACCTCGTAGCCGGAGGGGGTCACCGTCCCCTCGAGGCAGCGGCGGGCGTCGACCGAGAGGACCAGCACCTGGCTGCCGAAGCGCTCGGCGATCTCGCGGATCAGCTCGGGGCGGGCGATGGCGGCGGTGTTGACGCCGACCTTGTCCGCCCCGGCGCGCAGCAGCTTGTCGACGTCCTCCGGGGTGCGGACGCCGCCGCCGACCGTGAGCGGGATGAAGACCTGCTCGGCGGTGCGGCGGACCACGTCGTACGTGGTCTCGCGGTCGCCCGAGGAGGCGGTGATGTCGAGGAAGGTGAGCTCGTCCGCGCCCTCCTCGCCGTAGATCTTGGCCATCTCGACCGGGTCGCCCGCGTCGCGCAGATTCTGGAAGTTGACGCCCTTGACGACCCGGCCGTTGTCCACGTCCAGGCAGGGGATGACTCGGACCGCCAGGGTCATGACTGTCGTGCTCCTCGGAATGCTTCCAGTTCGACTTCCACCAGGACCCGCGAGTCGACGAAGCCGGACACCACGACCAGCGTCGCGGCGGGGCGCACGGCGTCGAAGAGCTCCTTGTGGGCGCGGCCCACCTCGTCCACGTCGCGGGCGTGGGTGAGGTACATGCGGGTGCGGACCACCGACTCGACGCCGAGGTCGAACCTCTTCAGCGCGTCCAGCGCATGGCGGAAGGCCGCGAGCGTCTGCTCGTACGGATCCCCCTCGCCCTCCAGGACGCCGCGCTCGGCGAGCGGCATCGTCCCGGCGACGAGCACCAGGTCACCGGCCTCAACGGCCCGGGCGAACCCGATGGTCTGCTCCCAGGGACTCTCGGTCTGGACCCGTCGCCCGATCTCGGGTGAGGTCATACGGCCACCGCCTCCAACGCCTCTTCCAAGGTGAATGCCTTGGCGTAGAGCGCCTTGCCCACGATGGCGCCCTCGACACCTTCCGGTACCAGGGTCGCAAGGGCACGCAGGTCGTCAAGCGAGGAAACGCCGCCGGAAGCGACGACGGGGCGGTCGGTCGCGGCGCAGACATTGCGCAGCAGCTCCAGGTTGGGGCCCTGGAGGGTGCCGTCCTTGGCGATGTCGGTGACGACATAGCGGGCGCAGCCCTCGGAGTCGAGGCGGGCCAGCGTCTCGTACAGATCGCCGCCGTCCCGGGTCCAGCCACGGCCGCGCAGCGTGGTGCCCCGCACATCGAGGCCCACGGCGATCAGGTCGCCGTGCTCGGCGATGACCTTGGCGACCCACTCGGGGGTCTCCAGGGCGGCCGTGCCGAGGTTCACCCGGGCGCAGCCGGTGGCCAGGGCGGCGGCCAGCGAGGCGTCGTCGCGGATCCCGCCGGACAGCTCGACCTTGAGGTCCATGGCGCGGGCCACCTCGGCGATCTGCGCGCGGTTGTCCCCGGTGCCGAAGGCGGCGTCGAGGTCCACCAGGTGCAGCCACTCGGCGCCCGCCCGCTGCCAGGCCAGGGCGGCTTCCATCGGGTCGCCGTACGACGTCTCGGAGCCGGACTCGCCGTGCACGAGGCGGACGGCCTGGCCGTCGCGGACATCGACGGCGGGGAGGAGTTCGAGGCGGTGCGTGCGCATGCGGGCAACCTTCGGTGAGAGCGTGCGGGCGGTGAGAGCTGACGCGGGGCGCCGGTCAGAGCGTGTCGAGCCAGTTGCGGAGCAGCCGCGCCCCGGCGTCGCCCGACTTCTCGGGGTGGAACTGGGTGGCCCACAGCGGGCCGTTCTCGACGGCGGCGACGAACGGCTCGCCATGGGTGGACCAGGTGACCTTGGGGGCGGGGATATGCGGGTTGGTGACCTCGAGCTCCCAGGTGCGGACCGCGTAGGAGTGGACGAAGTAGTACCGCTCGCCCTCGTCCAGGCCCGCGAAGAGCTGGGAGTCGCCGGGCGCCTTGACCGTGTTCCAGCCCATGTGGGGGACGACGGGGGCGCGCAGCGGCTCGACCGTGCCGGGCCACTCGTCCAGGCCCTCGGCCTCGACTCCGTGCTCGATGCCGCGCCCGAAGAGGATCTGCATGCCGACGCAGATGCCCATGACCGGGCGGCCACCGGACAGCCGGCGCCCCACGATCCAGTCGCCGCGCGCCGCGCGCAGCCCCTTCATGCAGGCGGCGAAGGCGCCGACGCCGGGCACGAGCAGGCCGTCGGCGGCCATGGCCTTGTCGTAGTCACGGGTGATCTCGACCTGCGCGCCGACATGGGCGAGGGCCCGCTCGGCGGACCGGACGTTGCCGAATCCGTAGTCGAGGACAACGACGCTCTTGTTGCTCAATTCCATACCTCAAGCCGCAGGACGCCGGCGAGCAGCGCCATCGTGGCGCCGATCCCGAGCAGCGTGATGATGCTCTTGGACATGCCCTGCTTGACGAAGGAGATGACCCCGCCGAGCAGAAACAGTCCCACGAGGATGAACACGGTCGACAGGCCGTTCACGAAGCTACCTCGTTCGCTTCTCCGCCCGCGCGGCGAAAGCGCGGGTCGAGTGTCGTCTGCGGCCCGGCGGCCGCGCGGGCGACGCTCACCGTTACAGAGCGCCCTTCGTGGAGGGGAGGATCCCGGCGGCGCGGGGGTCGCGCTCGCTGGCGTAGCGCAGGGCCCGCGCCAGCGCCTTGAACTGGCACTCCACGATGTGGTGGGCGTTGCGCCCGTAGGGCACGTGGACATGCAGGGCGATCTGCGCCTGGGCCACGAAGGACTCCAGGATGTGCCGGGTCATCGTGGTGTCGTAGGTGCCGATCATCGGCGCGATGTTCTCCGGCTCGGTGTGCACCAGGTACGGGCGGCCGGAGAGGTCGACCGTCACCTGGGCCAGCGACTCGTCCAGCGGCACCGTGCAGTTGCCGAAGCGGTAGATGCCCACCTTGTCGCCGAGCGCCTGCTTGAAGGCGGCGCCCAGCGCGAGGGCGGTGTCCTCGATGGTGTGGTGGGTGTCGATGTGCAGGTCGCCCTCGGTCTTGACGGTGAGGTCGAAGAGGCCGTGGCGGCCGAGCTGGTCGAGCATGTGGTCGTAGAAGCCGACCCCTGTCGACACATCGACCTGGCCGGTGCCGTCGAGGTCGATCTCGACGACGACCGAGGTCTCCTTGGTGGTGCGCTCCACGCGTCCCACGCGGGTCATGCGCTCGTCTCCTTCATCAGCTCGCGTACCGCGTCGAGGAACGCGTCGTTCTCGGCCGGGGTCCCCGCGGTGACCCGCAGCCATCCCGGTACCCCGTTGTCCCGGACCAGGACGCCCCGGTCCAGCAGGCCCTGCCACGCCGCGTGGGCGTCCTCGAAGCGGCCGAACTGGACGAAGTTGGCGTCGGAGTCGGTCACCTCGCAGCCGATGGTGCGCAGCTCGCCCACCAGCCGGTCGCGCTCGGCCTTGAGCGCCTCGACGTACCCCAGCAGCGTATCGGTGTGCTCCAGGGCGGCCAGCGCGGTGGCCTGGGTGATGGCGGACAGGTGGTACGGCAGGCGGACCAGCTGGACGGCGTCGACGACCGCCGGGTCGGCGGCGAGGTAGCCCAGCCGCAGCCCTGCCGCGCCGAACGCCTTGGACATGGTCCGCGAGAGCACCAGCCGCGGCCGCCCCTCGATCAGCGGCAGCAGCGACGGACGGTGGCTGAACTCCCCGTACGCCTCGTCCACGACGACGAGCGCCCCGGCGGTGTCCGCCCTGGCGTCCTGCGCCGCGTCGTGCAGCGCCAGCACCGTCTCGGCGCCGACCGCCGTCCCCGTCGGATTGTTCGGCGAGGTGATGAAGACGACATCGGGACGGTGCTCGGCGATGGCCTTACGGGCGGCATCGACATCGATGGTGAAATCGGCGTTCCGGGGACCGGAAATCCAGCCGGTGCCGGTGGAGCGGGAGATCAGCGCGTGCATCGAGTACGAGGGCTCGAAGCCCATCGCGGTGCGCCCCGGGCCGCCGAAGGTCTGGAGCAGCTGCTGGAGCACCTCGTTGGACCCGTTGGCCGCCCACACCTGGGCGACGCCGACCTCGAGACCGGCCGTACGGCTGAGGTAGCGGGCCAGCCCGGTGCGGAGCTCGACCGCGTCCCGGTCCGGGTAGCGGTTGAGGTTCCGGGCCGCCTCGGCGACCCGCTCGGCGATCCGGGCGACCAGCGGCTCGGGCAGCGGATAGGGGTTCTCGTTGGTGTTCAGCCGTACGGGCACGTCCAGCTGCGGAGCGCCGTACGGGGATTTGCCACGGAGCTCGTCCCGGATCGGGAGATCGTCAATGCCGGTCACTTGCTCGGTGGCACCTTCCAGTCGAACCTTGCCTTCACCGCGGCGCCGTGGGCAGGCAGATCCTCCGCCTCGGCCAGCGTCACCACATGGCCGGCGATCTCGGCCAGCGCGTCCCGGGTGTAGTCCACCACATGGATGCCGCGCAGGAAGGACTGCACGGACAGCCCGGAGGAGTGGCAGGCGCAGCCGCCGGTGGGCAGCACATGGTTGGAGCCCGCCGCGTAGTCACCGAGCGACACCGGGGCGTAGGCCCCGACGAAGATCGCCCCGGCGTTGCGCACCCGGGCCGCGACGGCCGCCGCGTCCTCGGTCTGGATCTCCAGGTGCTCGGCCGCGTACGCGTCCACGACGGCCAGGCCCTGCTCCAGACCGTCCACCAGCACGATGCCGGACTGCCGCCCGGCCAGCGCCGGACCGATCCGGTCCGCGACATGCTTGGTGGCCCCGACCTGGACCTCGAGCTCCTTCTCGACCGCCGCGGCCAGCTCCTCGGAGTCGGTGACCAGCACGGACGCCGCCAGCGGGTCGTGCTCCGCCTGGCTGATCAGGTCCGCGGCGACATGCACCGGGTCGGCGGTGGCGTCGGCGAGGACGGCGATCTCGGTCGGCCCGGCCTCGGCGTCGATGCCGATCCGGCCCTTGAGCAGCCGCTTGGCCGCCGCGACCCAGATGTTGCCAGGGCCGGTCACCATCGAGACCGGACGGCAGTCCTCGGTGCCGTAGGCGAACATCGCCACGGCCTGGGCGCCGCCCGCCGCGTACACCTCGTCCACGCCGAGCAGCGCGCACGCCGCGAGGATCGTGGGGTGCGGGAGCCCGCCGAACTCCGCCTGCGGCGGGGAGGCGACGGCCATCGAGGCGACCCCGGCCTCCTGCGCGGGCACCACGTTCATCACCACGGACGAGGGGTAGACCGAGCGCCCGCCCGGTACGTACAGCCCGACGCGCTCGACCGGCACCCAGCGCTCGGTGACCGTGCCGCCCGGCACCACCTGGGTGGTGTGGTCGGCGCGCCGCTGGTCGCGGTGGACCAGCCGGGCCCGCCGGATGGACTCCTCCAGGGCGGCCCGCACGGCCGGGTCCAGCTCGGCGAGGGCGCTCTCCAGCGCCTCCGCGGGGACCCGCACCCGCTCTATGGTCACGCCGTCGAACCGATGGGCGTAGTCGATCAGCGCAGCGGTACCGCGATGGCGTACGTCGTCGCAGATGGGCCGCACCTTCTCCAGGGCGGCCTCGACGTCGAGCTCGGCACGGGGCAGCAGGTCGCGGTCGATTCCGCCCTCTGGGAAGGCGGCGCCGCGCAGATCGATACGGGAGATCACGCGATCAATTGTCTCAGACCCGCCACGAGGCCCCTCCCCCCGTATCAGCCAGTGATACGGACCCCCTAAGTTGACCCTGACCGTTGGCGTTCAACCGGTTACTCAGCGGGAATGTGCTCCGTACGGGGACACGGAGAATCAGGAGGGGACACGGCTGTGACCGAGCCGCACGATGGCGACCCACCCCCGGGCCTCGATCTGACCACCGCCGAATGGGGCATGTGGCAGGCGTTCCGCAATGGCAGCACCCATGATCTGCGCACCTCCCACCCCCAGCGGAACGACCCCTCAGGACCGTACGCCTGGGGCCCGGAGCGCAGTGTCCGCGCGCGTGTCGTGGCCCTCCTGCTGCTGGACGGGCCGCCCGCGCAGCCGGGCCGGGTCGCCGCGCTCAAGCTCAACGGGGTGCACATCACCGGCACGCTCGATCTGGCCGGCGGGAACATCGAGCCCTATGTGGAGCTCAAGAACTGCCGCTTCGAGCGGGAGGTGCTGGTCCCCGAGGCGCAGTTCACCACCCTGCGCCTGGTGGGCTGTTCCCTCCCCCGGCTGGAGGCGGCCCGGCTGCGCACCGAGGGCGATCTGCATCTGCCGCGCTGTGTGGTCGAACACGGCATCAGGCTCACCGACGCCCATATCGGCACCGATTTACTCCTCAACCAGCTCATTGTGCGCCGCGACCGCCGGGGCCTGTCGATCAGCGCCGACGGGCTGACCGTCGCCCAGGACTTCCAGGCCGACATGATCGAGTCGTACGGCGAGCTGAGCCTGCGGGGGGCGCAGATCGGCGTGTCGCTCAGCCTGCGCGGCAGCCGGCTGCGCAACCCTTACGGCCGCCGCGCGCTGAACGCGCCGCAGCTGACCGTGGAGCGCAGCCTGTACCTCACCGCGGGCGGGGTGAGCACGTACTCCAGCGGCTCCACCCCGCCGTACGGCACCGCCTCCACCCCCACCCGCGGCACCCGGATCCAGCGCTTCGAGTGCGAGGGCGGGATCCGGCTGGACGACGCGCGGATCGGCGACGCGATCGACCTCGACCAGGCCCGCTTCATCATGGAGAACGACCAGGAGCTGTCGCTGCGCCGGGTCCAGACGCCCGAGCTGCGCTTCCTCGGGGAGCAGCCGCAGCGCGGACGGGTGATCCTCTCCGGCGCCCGGGTGGTCAATCTTGTCGACAAGTCGGTGAGCTGGCCGGGGCCCGGCGGGCTGACCATGGCCGGGTTCAGCTATGAGTGCCTGATCCCGCGCGGCCACTTCCCGCTGGCCCGGCGGCTGGAGTGGGTGGCCGCCGCCACGCCCGAGTACGCGCCCGAGCCGTACGAGATGCTGGCCAACACGATGCGGGCCAGCGGCGAGGACGCCGACGCGCGCGAGGTGCAGCTCGCCAAGCAGCGGCGGCGCCGGGAGACGCTGCCGCTCGCCGGAAAGGTGTGGGGCTATCTCCAGGACTGGACGGTGGCCTACGGCTACCGCCCGGGCCGGGCGGCGGTGTGGATGGCGGTGCTGTGGGCGGTCGGCTCGGTGTTCTTCGCCCACAACCGGCCGGAGGCGCTGAAGCCCGATGAAGCGCCGAACTGGAACGCCTCGCTGTACACCCTCGACCTGCTGATCCCGGTCATCGATCTGGGCATGGACGGCTACTGGAAACCCCAGGGCGCCGTCCAATGGGCGTCCATCATCATGATCCTGCTGGGCTGGGTGCTGGCCACCGCGGTCGCCGCCGGCGCGTCCCGGCTGCTGCGGCGGCAGTGACTGTTGCTCCGGGACCGATGCCCCGGGACGTTGCTCCGGGACCGTTGCCCCGGCGCCAGTGAAAGGGAACGCGCGGGGCCATTAGGCTTACGCCCCGTGACCTCCGCGCGCCTTCCGCTCTTCCCGCTGAACACGGTGCTGTTCCCGGGGCTCGTCATGCCCCTGAACGTCTTCGAGCAGCGGTACCGCTCCCTGATGCGCGATCTGTCGGCGCTCCCCGAGGACGCGCCGCGCCGGTTCGGGGTGATCGCGATCAGGGACGGCCATGAGGTCGCGCCGAGCGCGATCGGCCTCCCGGACACCCACACGCTGCCGGACCCCGGCCCCGCGGCCGGGTTCGGCCCGGACCCCGCCAAGTCGTTCTACTCCGTGGGGTGTGTGGCGGACGCGGCCACCATCCGGGAGCAGGAGGACGGCACCTTCGAGGTGCTGGCCACCGGCACCACCCGCTTCGAGCTGGTCTCCGTGGACTCCTCGGGCCCGTATCTGACGGCCGAGGTCAAGGAGCTGGAGGAGGAGCAGGGCGAGGGCGCCGGGGCGCTGGCCTCCGGGGTCGTACGGGCCTTCCGCATGTACCAGAAGCGGCTCGCGGGCGCCCGGGAGCGCACCCTGGCCGCCGAGCAGGACCTGCCGGGCGAGCCGTCCGTCCTCTCCTACCTGGTGGCGGCCGCGGCCGTGCTCGACACGCCCGCGAAGCAGCGGCTGCTCCAGGCGCCGGACACCGCGAGCCGTCTTGCCGACGAGCTGAAACTCCTTCGCGCCGAGAGCGCGGTCATCGGTAAGCTCCCGTCGCTCCCTGCCATCGATCTGACCCGCGGTCCCACCAGCCCCAACTGACGCGGACGAACATGCCGAAGAAGACCAAGAAGAACTCGGCGGGCACCCCCGCCACCACCGCCCTGACCGCCGCGGGCACGGACTTCACCGTGCACTCCTACGAGCACGACCCGGCGGCCCCGTCCTACGGCGAGGAGGCCGCCCAGGCGCTCGGCGTCGCACCGGAGCGGGTCTTCAAGACCCTCGTCGCGAGCGTCGATGACCGCCTTACGGTCGCCATCGTGCCCGTCTCGGCCACCCTCGACCTCAAGGCGCTCGCCTCGGCGGTCGGCGGCAAGCGCGCCACGATGGCGGACCCGGCGGTGGCCGAGCGCACCACGGGCTATGTACGCGGCGGAATCTCCCCCCTCGGCCAGCGCAAGCGCCTCCCGACGGCCCTGGACGCGTCGGCCGACGGCCACGAGACGATCTGCGTCTCGGCGGGCCGCCGCGGGCTGGAGGTCGAACTGTCCCCCAAGGACCTGGCATCGCTGACGAACGCGGTGGTGGCCCCGATCGCCCGCTCCTAGCGGGCCGCGTCGACCCTGGCCGCCCGCCTTGCAGGCCGCCCATGGCTCACGCGTCGCCGCGCGTGGCGACCCAGCGGCGGCCCCGCGTATGGCTCGCGTGGCGGGGCTGAGCGACTGAGGCGGGCCTTGCGGGGTGCCCGGCGGATCTTTCCCCACCCCGCCCCTTCCCGTAACCATGGGCCCCGCCCCTGGACCCCAGAGATCGACGAGCCGACCGTCGCCGCCGTGAACACTGCACCGGGCGAGCTGAGCGCAGGCGGCACACCGGCGCGGCGGAAGACCAGGCGGACACCCGCGCACTTCCGGGTCGCCCGGCCCAGGGCCGGGGCCGAGCCCCGGTTCCGCTTCGCCCCGGGCCGGGGGCGACGAGCCGACCGTCGCCGCCGTGAACACCTGCATCGGGCGGGCTGATCTCGGGCGGCACACCGGGGCGGCGGTGACCGGGCGGACGCCCGCGCACATTCGGGTCGCGCGACCGGAGCCCTGGATTCACATCGCCCCCCGGAGCCCGGGGGCGACCGTCGCCGCGGTCAGCTCACCGGATAGGGCTCCGGCCGCGTCACCTGCGACGCGGCCGGGGGCTGGGGCGGAGTTCCAGTTCGGGAAGGGGCGGGGTGGGGAACGGCTCGCCGCAGGCGGCGCGATTCGCCGGACGCCCTCTGGCCGAACCGCTCAGCGCGCTTACGCCCTCGGCGCGGGCGGCAGTGCGGGCTCCGGGTCCCGCGGGCCGAAGAGCCCGGTCAGCGCCAGGTGGATCACCATCGCCGCCACCGACCACGCCAGCAGCGCACCCTTCGCGCCCAGCTTGAGCGGCCCGTCGAAGGTGACGCCCTTACCGGCCGCCTTGGCGTGCGCCACGACGTCCGAGGTGGGCCCCAGCCATACGCCCAGCCGCCAGGCGATCACCGAGGCGAGCACCCCGCCGATCGCCAGCCCGACGACCAGCGCGATACCGCCGTGGCGGAAGAGCAGAAAGACGATGATGGCCGAGACGGCGCCGAAGGCGAGCCCGAGCAGCGTGAACATCCCGTCCGCGCCGACCGCGTCCTCCCCTTCCGAGTTCTTCAGATAGACGGCGGAACCGTCCGAGACCAGGGGAACCTTCGGCGCCAACCACAGCCACAGCAGCCCGAGAAGCACCCCGGAGACCGCCACCGCGATGGCGACCAGCGACGCCTGCACCAGTTCGGCACGCAACTCGGGCCCGGGCTCGGAGTGCTCGGAGTGCTCGGAGAACTCGGCGTGCTCATCAGAGTGCTCGGCGTGCCCGGCGTGCTCGTCAGAGTGCCCGGCGTGCCCGGCGTGCTCCGGATGCCCCGAAGCCTGCCCCGGGTGCGCGGGATACCCGGTGGGATACGGCACGGCGGCGTCCCCGGCAGGCTGCTCATGGGACGGCGGCCGGCCCTCGGCGGGCTCGTCGTGCGGCGAGTGCTGATCATGCGGCGTCAACGGTGCGGTCACCCCGTCATCGTGCCAGGCGGACGGCGTACTTCGGTCGGCGGGACGTTTGCTGCGGCGCGTCACCGCACCGCCGCCCGCCGATAGGCCCAGGTCGCGGCGGCGAGTGACACCACGGCCACCCCGGCGCACACCCCGAGGTCGGCGCAGACCACCCACCAGTCGGGCTGCCCGTCGAAGGACCGGGCCAGGGCCTCCACACCGTACGTCGACGGCAGCAGATCGCGCGCGTACGACACCACCTGCGGCATCCGGGCCGCGGGCAGCACGCCGAGCAGCAGCGCGGCGGACATCCCCAACTGCCCGCACAGCGTGGCGAGTTCCTGGCGCGGGGCGAGCAGCCCCAGTGCGGCGCCGAGTCCGGCGAGGGCGGCGCCGGACAGGGGGATCACGGCGAGGAGGATCCACAGGTTGGTCATGGGCAGCTGGAAGAGCACACTGCCCATCACCGCGGTGACGGCGGTCCCGGGCACGGTGAAGGAGGCGTACGCGGCGGCCGCCCCGAGCACCACGGCCGAGGGCGGCACCGGCAGGGTCGCGTAGTGGTCGAGACCGCCGCTGGCCCGCAGCTGGCCGAAGTACTGCGCCAGCAGGTTGAGCGCCACGAAGGCGACGACCAGCACGCTCGACCCGGCCACCACCGACCGCGCCTCACTTCCGCCGTCCACCACCCCGCGCATCAGGATCATGATCCCGATGGACTGGAAGGTGGCCACGAAGAGCAGCGGGATCCGGGCCACCCGGGCCCGTGAGAGCTGGGCGCGGTAGACCGCGACGAGCGCGGGGAAGAGCCGCGCCCGGGCCGCCAGCGGCTCGGGCATGTCACCGGCCTCACCGGCGTCGCCGGACGCCCCCGAGGTACCGGAGACACCGGGCGCACCTGAGGTACCGGAGACACCGGACGCACCGGGCAGCCCAGCAGACGCACCGGACACACCAGGCACACCAGTGGCCCCGGACACACCGGATACACCGGACACGGCGGGCATGACACTCACGTTGTGCTGCTCCTCTTCGCCTCTTGCGGCTTGAATACGGTCACGGTCACCGACGCGTTCACCGGCTCGCCCCGGCGGTCACGCCTTCACCAGCCCCTCCGCGCCCTCCGCACGGCCCCCCAGGGCGATGTACACATCCTCCAGGCTCGGCGTGGCAAGGGTGAAATCGTCCAGCGCGGCGAAGGCGGGGCCGCCGGTCACGGTGGCGATGGCGGCGCGCGCGTCGTCCGGCGGCAGCCGGAGCGTCCAGCGCCGCCCGGAGGCGCCACCGGCGGCCCGGGCCGCCTCGGAGGTTTTCCACAGGGCGGCGACCTCGGGCACCTCCAGCGGCGGCTCGGTGCGCCACACCAGCTCCAGCCGCACCTCGTCGGCCACCAGCGCCTTGAGCCCGGCGGGCGTGTCGCAGGCGATGACCCGGCCGCGGTCCAGCACGGCGACCCGGTCCAGCACCGTCTCCGCCTCGATCACATTGTGGGTGACCAGCACCACCGTCACGCCCCGCTCGGCCCGCCGCCGGTCCACGGCCGCCCATACGGCGCGCCGGGCGACGGGGTCCATCCCGCTGGTGGGCTCGTCCAGCACCAGCAGCGGCCGCTCCCCCACCAGCGCGGCGGCGACGCAGGCCAGCCGCCGCTGGCCCCCGGAGAGCTTCTTCAGCGGGCGCCCTGCGACCTCGCCGAGCCCCAGCTCCTCGATCACCGCGTCGCGCTCGGCGCGGGCCGCGCGGGTCTCCAGGCCGCGCAGCCGCGCGGTGGTCTCGGCGGCGAGGGAGACGGTCAGCTCGTCCAGCGCGGTCGAGTCCTGGCCCAGATAGCCGAGCAGCCGGGCGGCGCGCTCGGGGTGGCGTACGAGATCGTGGCCGAGCACCCGCACCTGGCCCTCGTCGGGCCGCAGCAGACCGGTGAGCTGCCGTACGAGGGTGGACTTGCCGGCGCCGTTGGGGCCGAGCAGCCCGAAGACCTCGCCGCGCACCACATCGAGGTCGATGCCGTCGCTGGCCCGGACGGCGGGCGTGGCGGGCGCGCCGCGCCGACCGCGCGCCGCGGGATAGGTCTTTACCAGGCCGCGCACGGTGCACACCAGATCGCCACTCGTCGCCTGTTTCGCGCCCGTCCTCACGAGCTATGAGGGTACGCGCCCAAACACCCGCTCCCGCCTTCGGGGCCCTCAGGCCCCTCGGGCCGCGGTGCGCGGGACGGGGCCGGACCGCGGCCTACGGCGTGTCCGGCGGACCACGCGGCGGAGCCGCAAAAGGGTGCTTTCCCCTCCCCGCCCCTTCCCGATACCAGGGGCTCCGCCCCTGGACCCCGGGGCCCGGCAGAGCCGCAAATCGATGCTGCGGGAAGGGGCGAAGCCCCGAACCGGGGCCCTGAGGCGGAGCCCGACCCGGAAGCCTGAGGCGAAGCCCCGAATCCCGGGCCCGAGCAGAGCCCCGAACGGAGCCTGGGCGAAGCCCCGGCCCGGGGTCTGGGGCAGCGCCCCGGCTTGAGGGTTGGGGCGGAGTCCCGGGCCGGGGACTGAGGCGAAGCCCCTGCCCGGGAGGCTGGGGCAGAGCACCGAACCGGGAGCCTCAGGCGAAGCCCCGGACCGGAGTCTGGGGCAGAGCACCGAACCGGGAGCCTGGGGCAGCGCCCCGAACCAGGAACCTGGGGCGGAGCCCCGAACCGGCGCCTGAGGCGGAGCCCCGGTCCGGGGGCTGGGGCGGAGCTCCAGTTGTGGGAAGGGGTGGGGAGGGGAGCAGCACGCCGTGGGCGGCGCGATCTGCCCGATATCCCTAGCCGCCGGTCTGGGCGTGCTCCGCCGCCGAGCGGAGGTCGATCTCGCGCCAGAAACCCGCCCGGATCGCATAGCGGTCGTGCTCGTCGATCTGGTCGTCCTTGTGGGCCAGCAGCCCGAAGCGGGCCGCGTAGCGCAGCAGTTCACCGTCGATGCGGTGCGGGATGCGGGGGTACTCCGTGGAGAGCTGCTGGAGATGGCCCGAATCGGCGAGCCGTTCGGTCCAGCGGCGCGCGAAGACCTGGCCGACCTCGAACGGGTCGCCGCTGACCGCGGTGATGTCCTCCTCGCGGTCGGCCCAGCGCTGCTCGGCGCTGGTGAGCTGGGCCAGCATGGGGAGGTTGGCGGTCTCCGGCGGCTCCCCCACCCCGGAGCCGGGGCCCCGGTCGACCCAGCCCTTGTCGGAGGACCAGCGCAGCGTGGCGCCCGCCGCCGGCCGGTCCGCCTGGCCGCCGGGCCCGGCGGGGCCGCGGCCCAGGTCGGCGAGGTCCTTGGGGGTGGGCACGACCTTGGCCCCGGCCCCCGCCGCGACGTCCGCGCCCGCCTCGGCGGCCGCGGCGGCGGGACGCCCGGAGGCGTCGGCCGGGCCGCTCCCATCAGCGCCGGGCCGGGCGGCGCCATTGCGGCCGGGGGCCGCCTCCGCCGCGCCGGGCGACGCCGCAGCCGCGGCAGCAGCGGCAGCGGCGGCCGTGGCGGTCTCCGGCAGCGGGGCGGAGAGAATGGCCGCGATCTCCGGGCGCGGCTCGGAGACGGGCGCACAGGGCCCGGGAAGCTCCTTGGCGCGCACCGCCCGGGTGATCCAGGCGCGGTCCAGGACGCGCCGCTCATCGGCCTCGGCCACGAGGTCCTCGGACTGGTTGTAGTCCCCGCCGGCGGCCTGCACCGCCCAGAGGTGGACGGCGACCCCGTGCTCCTTGGCCGACATCAGCCCGGGCAGCAGGTCCCCGTCGCCGGTGACGAGGACGATGTCGGAGCAGGCCCGGTTGCGGGCGAGCTCGGTGAGCTCGGCGTGCATGGCGGCGTCCACGCCCTTCTGGGCCCAGCGGCCGTCGCTGCGGGTGAGCGCGCCGAGCCGCACGGTCACCCGGGGCATCACCCGCAGCCGCCGGTGCTCGGGCTGGGGTACGCGGTCGGGGGCGCCGTCGAACCAGTAGATCCGCAGCAGCGGACGTTCGGTCTCGACCTCGGCCCGTTCCCGCAGGCCCTGGATGAGGGTCGCGTGGTCGACGGAGATGCGCGATCGGGCGGGCTCCCCGGCCAGCAGGCTCGCGGCGGCGCCCAGCAGGTACCCGGCGTCCACCAGGACGACGCAGCGGTCCACGTTCCACCCTCTTCCCTGACGAATCAGTCCTCGGTCGCCCCCCGCGCACAGCCGTCCCCGGATGTGGTCTTTCGGCTTTCCTTCGAGTCTGCCCGACCGCGCGGGGGTTATCAGTCCGAACTGGATCACCGGCGTGGCGGATACGGCTTACCCGCCAAGACCCCCCTTCTCACTCACCGTAATTGTCCGAAATGCACGGGTCACCGCGGCATGTCACTGTTCTTCCCGAAGGGCTTCTTCCGAAGGGCATCTCCCGGAGGGCCCTTCACCGGGGGGCTGATCCCAACTGGAGGAACACCACCATGGGCAAGAACAAGAACCGCGATCGCAAGCAGCAGCAGGAGCGGCGTCAGGAGCGGGGCATGGCCGACCGCCCCGCCGACCAGCAGTCCTCGATGGACGCGCAGTCGCAGGCGATGCGGTCGGAGGGCAGCCCCTCGACGCCGCGCAAGGACCGGCAGAAGAGCTTCGGCCACAACTGACGCACCGCGCACCGGCGCTGGGCCCCGCGGTGGCAGACCGTGTGACATGGCCACAAGGGGCGCGCCCGACACGGGCGCGCCCCTTGGACGTTCTTCATTGCCTTCGTCAGGGCCGGGCCGTCACCCGGCCAGGCAGGACGCCCCCAACAGCACCTTGAGATCGCCGAAGAGCGCCGGGTCGGCGGTGACGCGGTGCCGGTCGAGCCGCAGCACGGTGGTCTTCCGCGCCCCCTGGAGCTTGATCCGCACCTCGGTGGAGCCGCGGTGGTGGGTGAGCACCTCGCCCAGCTTCTCGACCAGCGGCGGGGTGACCTTGACCGTGGGAATGGTGATCGTCACGGGCGCGTCGGCGCCCGCCTCGGACAGATCGGGAACCATCAGCTCCATGGCGACCAGCCGGGGCACGTCCTCGCGCTTGTCCAGCCGCCCCTTGACGAAGACGACCACGTCCTCGATCAGCTGGGTGGAGACCAGCTGATAGGTGGCCGGGAAGAACATGCACTCGATGGAGCCGGCCAGGTCCTCCACGGTGGCGATCGCCCAGGCGTTGCCCTGTTTGGTCATCTTGCGCTGGAGGCCGGAGATGATGCCACCGATGGTGACGATCGCGCCGTCCGCGTGCTCACCGCCGGTGAGCGCGGAGATCGCGGCATCCGCCTTCTCGTTCAGCACATGCTCGATGCCGAACAGCGGATGGTCGGAGACATACAGGCCCAGCATCTCCCGCTCCTGGGCCAGCAGATAGGTCTTGTCCCATTCGACGTCCGCGAACTCGACGTCGAGCCCGAAGCCCGGCCCGTCACCGTCCCCGCCGTCGCCGCCCATGCCGCCGAACAGGTCGAACTGCCCCTCGGCCTCCTTGCGCTTGACGGCGACCACATTGTCGATCAGGGCCTCGTAGTGCGCCATGAGCCCCTTACGGGTGTGGCCCATCTCGTCGAAGGCGCCCGCCTTGATCAGCGATTCGGTGGTGCGCTTGTTGCAGACGACCGCCTCGACCTTGTCCAGGTAGTCCGGGAACGAGGCGTACTTCCCCTTGGCCTTGCGGCCGCGGATGATCGCCTCCACCACGTTCTGACCGACGTTCCGGACCGCCGTGAGACCGAAGAGGATCACATCATCACCCTGGGCGGTGAAGTTGGCCTCGGACTCATTGACGTTCGGCGGCAGCACCTTGATGCCCATGCGGCGGCATTCGTTCAGATAGACCGCCGACTTGTCCTTGTCGTCGCGGACCGAGGTGAGCAGCGCCGCCATGTACTCGGCGGGGTAGTTGGCCTTGAGGTACGCGGTCCAGTAGGTGACCAGGCCGTACGCGGAGGAGTGCGCCTTGTTGAACGCGTATCCGGCGAACGGGACCAGGACGTCCCACACCGCCTGGATGGCCTCGTCGGAGTAGCCGCGCTCACGGCAGCCCTTCTGGAAGGGCACGAACTCCTTGTCGAGGACCTCCTGCTTCTTCTTGCCCATCGCGCGGCGCAGCAGGTCGGCCTGTCCGAGCGAGTAGCCCGCGAGCACCTGGGCGGCCTTCTGCACCTGCTCCTGGTACACGATGAGGCCGTAGGTGATGCCCAGGACCTCCTTGAGCGGCTCCTCCAGCTCGGGGTGGATCGGGGTGATCTCCTGCTGGCCGTTCTTCCGCAGCGCGTAGTTGATGTGCGAGTTCATGCCCATCGGGCCCGGCCGGTAGAGGGCCGAGACGGCGGAAATGTCCTCGAAGTGGTCGGGCTTCATCATGCGCAGCAGGGAGCGCATGGGGCCGCCGTCGAACTGGAAGACGCCCAGGGTGTCACCGCGGCAGAGCAGTTCGAAGGTCTTGGGGTCGTCCAGGGACAGATCGAGCAGCTTGAGGTCGATGCCCTTGTTGGCGCGCACCATCTTGACGGCGTCGTCCATGATGGTGAGGTTGCGCAGGCCCAGGAAGTCCATCTTCAGCAGGCCGAGCGACTCACAGGTGGGGTAGTCCCACTGGGTCACGACCTGGCCGTCGTTCTTCGGCGAGAAGACGGGCACATGGTCGGTGACCGTCTCGCTGGACATGATCACACCGGCCGCGTGCACGCCCATCTGCCGGACCAGGCCCTCGATTCCGCGCGCGGTGTCGATGACCTTCTTCACATCCGGCTCGTTCTCGTACATCCCGCGCACCTCGCCCGCCTCGCTGTAGCGGGGGTGCTTCTCGTCGGTGATGCCGGAGAGCGGGATGCCCTTGCCGAGGACATCGGCGGGCATGGCCTTGGTGATGCGGTCGCCCATCGCGTACGGATAGCCGAGCACGCGGGCGGAGTCCTTGATGGCGTTCTTGGCCTTGATGGTGCCGTAGGTGCCGATCTGGGCGACCTTGTCGGCGCCGTATTTCTCGGTCACGTACCGGATGACCTCACCGCGCCTGCGCTCGTCGAAGTCGATGTCGACATCGGGCATGGACACACGCTCGGGGTTGAGGAACCGCTCGAAGATCAGCCCGTGCTCGACCGGATCGAGGTCGGTGATGCCCAGGGCGTACGAGACGATCGAACCGGCCGCGGAGCCTCGGCCGGGGCCCACCGCGATGCCGTTGTTCTTGGCCCACATGATGAAGTCCGCGACCACGAGGAAGTAGCCCGGGAACCCCATCTGGATGATGACGTCCATCTCGTACTCGGCGAGCTTCTGCCGGTCCTCGGGGACGCCGCCGGGGAAGCGCTTGGCCATCCCCTTGCGGACCTCCTCCTGAAACCAGGTGACCTCGGTGTACCCCTCGGGCACGTCGAACCGCGGCATCAGGTCGCGCTTCTCGAACCAGCCGGTGTTGTCGATCTGCTCGGCCACCAGGAGGGTGTTGCGGCACCCCTCCTGCCAGGCGTCCGAGGAGTCGATGGCGTACATCTCGTCGGTGGACTTGAGGTAGTAGCCGGTGCCGTCGAAGCGGAAGCGGTCCGGGTCGGAGAGGTTCTTGCCGGTCTGGACGCACAGCAGCGCGTCGTGCGCCGCGGACTCCCGGGAGTAGGTGTAGTGCGAGTCATTGGTGACCAGAGGCGGGATGCCCAGCTTCTTGCCGATCTCCAGCAGCCCGTCCCGCACCCGGCGCTCGATCTCGATGCCGTGGTCCATCAGCTCCAGGAAGTACCGGTCCTTGCCGAAGATGTCCTGGTACTCGGAGGCGGCCTTGAGGGCCTCGTCGAACTGGCCGAGCCGCAGCCGGGTCTGGAGCTCGCCCGAGGGGCAGCCGGTGGAGGCGATCAGGCCCTCGGACCACTGGGCGATGGTCTCCTTGTCCATCCGCGGCCACTTGACGAAGTAACCCTCCATATAGGCGTCCGAGGAGAGCCGGAAGAGGTTGTGCAGACCGGTCTTGTTCGACGCCCAGATGGTCTTGTGGGTGTAACCACCGGAGCCGGAGACGTCATCGCGCTTCTGGTGCGGCTGGCCCCACTGCACCCGCCGCTTGTAGCGCCGGGACTCGGGGGCCACATACGCCTCGATGCCGATGATCGGGGTGACCCCCGCGCCCATCGCCTGCTGGTAGAAGTCGTACGCGCCGTGGAGGTTGCCATGGTCGGTCATGGCGATGTGGGTCATGCCCATCTCGTTGCACGCGTTGAACATGTCCTTGAGCCGCGCCGCACCGTCCAGCAGCGAGTACTGGGTATGGACATGCAGGTGCGTGAAGGGCGGCTTGGTCACGGTGGAAGACCTCCGGCGAACAATCGATGACGGCAGGGCGAGACAGCTCCGAAGGTTACCCCTCCGCACTGACAAGAGCCGGGCACTCGCGGGTAGCCTCAGGCGTTGATCCCGACGGGGCATCCGGTCTTCCCGCGCACCCGGCGAGACGGAACATACCCTGTCGTATCTGCCCCACCGATCATCTCTCTCATGCCCCAGGAGGCGTTCCGCGATGTCGACCCAGCAGACCCAGGCGGAACAGCGCGGCGAGCACATCCTCGCCGTATTCGACACCGCCTTCGGCGAGCTGCTCGCCGCCGACCCGGCCGCCTTCCGCGTCAAGTTCCGGAAGATGGCCGCCTCGGCGTTCGCGTTCTACCGCGGCACCGCCTGCCTGTTCTATTCCGATGTGGAGCGGGAGCGCTCCGGCGGGCCGTACTTGGACGACCGCACCAGCCGGGTGTGGATCCACGGCGACCTCCACGCCGAGAACTTCGGCACCTACATGGACGCCAACGGCCGGCTGATCTTCAATGTGAACGACTTCGACGAGGCGTATGTCGGCCCCTTCACCTGGGACCTCAAGCGCTTCGCCGCCTCCGTGGCGCTCATCGGCTACACCAAGGCGCTCAGCGACGAGAAGATCACCGAGCTGGTGCGGACGTACGCCGCCGCCTACCGCGAGCGCGTCCACGCCCTGGCCACCGGCGCCAAGAACGACGAGGTGCCGCCCTTCACCCTGGAGACCGCGGAGGGCCCGCTGCTGGACGCGCTGCGCGACGCCCGCTCGCTGACCCGCTTCGGGCTGCTGGACTCGATGACCGAGATCCGCGACTTCGAGCGCCGCTTCGCGGCCGGCGGCGGGGCCATCGAGCTGGACGCGGCCACCCGCTACAAGGTCCTGGCCGCCTTCGACGGCTATCTGGAGACGCTCCCCGAGTCCAGTCTCTCGCGCCCGGACTCCTACCGCGTCAAGGACGTGGTGGGCCGCCGGGGCATCGGCATCGGCAGCGCCGGGCTCCCCTCGTACAACATCCTTCTGGAGGGCAACAGCGACGCCCTGGAGAACGATGTGGTGATCTACATGAAGCAGGGGCAGACCCCTGCGGTCTCCCGGCACATCACCGATGAGCAGGTGCGGTCGTACTTCCACCACGAGGGCCACCGCACGGTGATCTCCCAGCGCGCGCTCCAGGCCCACGCCGACCCGTGGCTGGGCTGGACCGAGCTGGACGGGGCGGGGCAGCTGGTGGCCGAGGTGTCGCCGTACGCGGTGGACCTGGACTGGTCCGACATCGACGACCCGGCCGAGATCGCGGCGGTCGTGGCCGACCTGGGCCGGGCCACGGCCACCATGCACGCGGCCGCGGACGACCAGAGCGGCCACTCCCTGGTGCCGTTCTCCACCGAGCGCGCCATCGACGCGGTGATCGCCGCCGACGAGGACGGCTTCGCCGAGCTCCTGGTGGACTTCGCGCACTCTTACGGTGCCCGCGCCCGGGCCGACCACCAGATCTTCGTGGACCTCTTCCGCAACGGCCGCATCCCCGGCCTCTGATCGCCTCCCCGGGGGCGCCCGTCCCCCAGGGCCGTTGATCGCCACCCCGGCCATGGCCGGGGTGCGCTCGCCCCCCTATCGTTGACGGTCATGTGGCCTGGACAGCAGCCGCCGGGGGGCGAGCGAGACCCGCAGCAGAATCCGTACCAGCAGCCGGGTCAGCCGCCGCCCCCGGATCAGCCTCCGGGCTTCCCGCCCGCTCCCCCGCCACCCCAGGGCCCCCCGCCGGGCCCGGGTGGCGGGCCCTGGGGCGGCGCTCCCGGCACCCCAGGCGCCCCTGGCGCCCCCGGCCCGGCGGACCGGCAGCGCAAGGGCGGCCTTACGGCCGTCATCGCGGTGGCGGCCGCCGCCGCGGTGGTCGCGGGCGTTCTCGTGGTCACGGATGACGACAAGGGCTCGCGGGGCGGCTCGTCGGACGATGTCGTCCAGGGCCCGCCGGGAGCGCCGGGCTCCGGCGGCTCGGACGGATCCGGGGAGCCGGACCGCTCCGGTGGCTCACAGGGCCCGGGAAACCTCGTCACGCCCGCCCACAGCTCCGGGCCCGGCGGCACCACCGTGGTGATCGGCGAGGCCGGGGCCAAGCACACCCTCGACGTCTACGAGGACCTGCGCTGCCCGCCGTGCGCCTCCTTCGACCAGGCGGTCGGGCCGACCATCGCCAAGGACATCAAGGCCGGCACGTACAAGGTCTCGTTCCACTTCGCCGCCATCCTCGACAAGAACATGGGCGGCAGCGGCTCCGCGAACGCCCTGAGCGCCCTCGGGGCGGCCCTGGACGTGAGCCCCGACACCTTCCTCGACTACAAGGCCGCGCTGATGTCGTCGAAGAACCACCCCGAGGAGAGCGAGGACTCCTACGCCGACGACGACCAGCTGCTGACCGTCTCCCAGGAGGTGTACGCCCTCAAGACGAACGCCTCCTTCCGGGAGGCTCTACGCGAGGGCACCTACGACCCCTGGGCGAAGAAGATGATCGCCGACTTCGACGCCTCCGGGGTGAGCGGCACCCCCACCGTCAAGCTCGACGGCTCCCAGCTCACCGGGAGTGGCGGCTCGACTCCCGCGACCGCGGCGGAGTTCACAGACGCGGTGGACAAGCAGCTCAAGGGGTGAAACGCGCAGGTCAAGGGCGGGTGGTCGGCCGCCGGGCCGATTCTTCACATGGTCCCTACAGCCGTTCATGGCAGAATTCGAAGTCATGGATGGCACCGGACCGCAGCTGAGGGCAGTGCGCGCGGCGCTCTTCACGGCGCTGTGTGTCACGCTGTCCTCGGCTTCGCATGTCCTGCTGACACGGGCCCCGCTGCCGCTGGCCACCGTCGCCGCGCTCGCGGTGGCCGTCTTCGCCGTCGCGTACGCCCTCGCGGGCCGGGAGCGGGGCTTCTGGTCCATAGCGGCCCTGCTGATCCCGCTGGAGCTGGCCGCCGACACGATCTTCACCACCGGCCAGCAGGCCTGTTACGGACAGTCCGGCGGCCCGGTGGCGGGCTCCCTGCGCTCCATGGGCGTCACCGTGCTGTGCGGCGGCGACCTCGGCGGTCCGCTGCCCGGGGTCTCCCAGAGCGGCGTCGCCACCCCGCTGGCGGCCGCCGTGAGCTCCGCCACCCCCTGGCTGCTGCTCACCGCGCATATCGCGGTGGGTCTGATCGCCTCGGCCTGGCTGCGGCGCGGCGAGGCCGCCCTGAGCCGTCTGCTGGCCTCCGTGGCCGCCTTCGCCTTCCGGCCGCTGCTGCTGGCCGTCGCGGTGCACGCGGCGGCCCTGCTGCCCCACCGCCGGGCCCCGCGGCCCGTACGTCCGGTGCGCCCGGCACCGGCCCTCCCTCTCCTCGTGCACTCCGTGGTGCGTCGTGGACCGCCCCGCTCGGCCGTTGCCTGAGCACAGCGCTCCACACCCCCGTACGCATCACTGACGACGCACACCCACGGAGATCGAACCATCATGAGCAACCGCAACAGCCAGCAGAACAAGCAGGCCGCGCGCGAACGGCTGCGTGCCGAGCGCGAGCGCCAGGCCAAGAAGGACCGGATGCGGCGCCAGCTGTTCGTCGGCGGCGCGGTCGTCGCGGTCCTCGCGATAGCCGGCGGCATCGGCTACGCCGTCACCAACATGAACTCGGACAACCCCAACCAGAAGTGGCGGGCGGCGGCCGAGAAGAAGACGTTCGCCAAGCCCGCCAACGCCACCGGCCCCCAGGGCACGACGATCGTCATCGGTGACAAGAAGGCCAAGAACACCCTGCACGTCTACGAGGACATGCGCTGCCCGGTCTGTGCCCAGTTCGAGAAGTACACCGGCCCGACCGTGCTCAAGGACATCAAGGACGGCACCTACAAGGCGCAGTTCACCATGGGCACCTTCCTCGACGACAACAAGCAGCAGCCCGGCGCCGGCTCGAAGAACGCGCTGAGCGCGCTCGGCGCGGCCCTCAATGTCAGCCCACAGGCGTTCCTGGACTACAAGGAAGCGCTGTACGCGCCGAAGAACCACCCGAAGGAGACCGATGACGCCTTCGCGAACGACCAGAAGCTGATCGACGTCGCCCAGCAGGTCAAGGAGCTGAAGGGCAACACGGCCTTCGAGAAGGCCGTGAAGAACGGCACCTACGACCGGTGGGCGCTGGCCATGTCCAAGACGTTCAACGACACCAAGGACATCACCGGCACCCCGTCCTTCAAGCTGAACGGGAAGAAGCTCCAGGTGGGCGAGAACCCGCCGATGACCCCGGACCAGTTCACCCCGCTCGTCAAGCAGGAGCTCAAGAAGTAAGGAGCTCAAGAAGGAGCGTCCGGCCCTTCCCCGGCCGGGTCGGCGGGCGTGCCCTTGAGGGCGCGCCCGCCGACGGCGTTCCGCCCCTGCGAGTCACGGCCCCGGTGACCTGGCGGCGACGGGTGGGCGAACATCCCCCAAGCCCCCTGTCCCCGCGGGCTACTTGTCAGTAATCTCCTCGGCCGTGACCGACCTCCACATATCGCGCCGAAGCGCCGTCACGGCCGCGGCGGCCGCCGCCGCCCTGCTGCCCCTCGTCCCGGGCCCCACCGCCACCGCCGCCTCCGGACCCGCCTTCCTGCACGGCGTCGCCTCGGGCGACCCGCTGCCCGACGGGATCCTGCTGTGGACCCGTATCACGCCCGCCCCCGACGCCGTGCCCGGCTCGGGGCTCGGCCCCGCCGTCGAGGTGACCTGGGAGGTCGCCGAGGACCGGGACTTCCGCTCGGTCGTCGCCCACGGCACCGTCAAGGCCGCCGCCGACACCGACCACACCGTCAAGGCCGATGTGCGCGGGCTGCGGCCCGCCACCGGCTACTTCTACCGCTTCGGCGTGGACGGCGGCGTCCGCTCCCCCGTGGGGCGCACCCGTACCGCCCCCGCCCACGACGCCACGACCGAGGGGGTGCGCTTCGGCGTGGTCTCCTGCGCCAACTGGGAGGCGGGCTGGTTCTCCCCGTACCGCCATCTGGCCGCCCGCACCGACCTGGACGCGGTGCTCCATCTGGGCGACTACATCTACGAGTACAAGAGCGGCGAGTACCCGGCGGCCAAGTACGTCGTCCGCCCGCACGCCCCCACCCACGAGATCGTCACGCTCGCCGACTACCGCGTCCGGCACGGGAACTACAAGACCGACCCCGACGCCCAGGCGCTGCACGCCGCGCTCCCCCTCATCGCGATCTGGGACGACCACGAGTTCGCCAACGACGCCTGGTCCGGCGGGGCGGAGAACCACACGCCCGGCACCGAGGGGGCGTGGGCCCAGCGGGTGGCCGCCGCCAAGCAGGCGTACTTCGAGTGGATGCCGGTGCGCCCCTCCACCCAGGGCACCACCTACCGGCGGCTGCGCTACGGCAACCTCGCCGATCTTCACCTGCTCGACCTGCGCTCGTTCCGCTCCCAGCAGGCGGCCACCGGCAGCGGGGACGTGGACGACCCGGAGCGCACCCTGACCGGGCGCGCCCAGCTCGACTGGCTGAAGTCGGGCCTGACCGCCTCGGACACCACCTGGCGGCTGGTGGGCAACTCGGTGATGATCTCACCGGTCGCCTTCGGGGCCCTCCCCGCCGAGCTGCTGGGCCCGCTGGCCGAGCTGCTGGGGCTGCCCAAGGGCGGGCTGGCCATCAACACCGACCAGTGGGACGGCTATACGGACGACCGGCGCGAGCTGCTCGCCCACCTCACCGACCACGGGATCGGCAACACGGTCTTCCTCACCGGTGACATCCATATGGCGTGGGCCAACGACGTACCGGTGAAGGCCGCCACCTATCCGCTCTCCCGGTCGGCCGCGACCGAGTTCGTGGTGACCTCGGTGACCTCCGACAATCTCGACGATCTGCTGCATGTGGCGCCACAGACGGTGTCCCTGGCGGCGGCCGCCGCGATCAGGGCCGCCAACCGCCATGTGAAGTGGGTGGACATGGACTCGCACGGCTACGGCGTGCTCGACGTCACCCCGCTGCGGGCCCAGATGGACTACTACACCATCTCCGACCGGACCGATCCGCACGCCACGAGCGCCTGGACGCGGTCGTACCGCACCCAGGCGGGCAGCCAGAAGATCGAGCGGGCCGACGCGCCCGTGCGCTGAAGGCCCATCCCGTACGTCAAAGGCTCACCCCGTACGGCGAAGACTCACCCGTACGTCAGAGGCTCAGAGGCTCGCCAGGAAGCCGAGTGCCACCCTCCAGGTGGCCTCGGCGGCCTCCTTGTCGTAGTCCGGCAGCTCGGGGTCGGTGAAGATGTGCCCGGCCCCGCCGTAGCGGAAGACCTCCACATCGGCACCGGCCCGCCGCATCCGCAGATACCAGGCGTTCAGCCAGTCGTGCGGCTCGAACGGGTCGGGGTCGGCCACATGCAGCTGCACCGGCAGGTCGTCGGCCGCGGCGTCGTCGGCGATGTCCGAGGTGCCGTGCAGCAGGAGCAGTCCGCGCGCCTTGTCGTCGCCCAGCGCCAGATTCTGCGCCAGGGAGCCGCCGAGCGAGAACCCGGCGTAGACCAGCCCGCGGTCCGAGTACGGCGCGGCGGCGGTGATGGCCCGTTTCAGCAGCTCGTCGCGGCCGATCCGCTCCTTGATCACCATGCCGTCCTCGACGGTCTCGGCGGTCTCCCCCTCGTACAGGTCCGGCACGACCACCTCATGCCCGGCCGCGCGCAGCCGGTCGGCCGCCTCGTGCACGGCGGGCCGCAGCCCGTACGCGGAGTGGAACAGCACAATCGTCGAGGTATCGGCCACCGCCGTCACTTTCCTTCCCGTTTCACTTTCCGTGGATCGCCACCTTCTATCGTGCCAGTCACAGTCTGAGGACACCCGATCCGGGGAAGGCGGGACAGGACACCCTGGAGTCTCCCTGGGGAAGGATGAGGTAGGTGTCCATGGAGGACGTGCTGCGTCCGCTCATCGTCATCGGCGGCTCAGTGGCCATCACGCTGTTCATCGGCTGGGCGGTCGACTGGCTGCTGCGGAGGGTCGATGCCCGGCATCCCGAGACCCCCCTGTGGGGCCATCTGCGCCGCTGCCGGGTCCCTCTTCAGGTGACCGTGTGTACGGCGTTGCTGAGCGGGTCGTACGACAAGACGCAGGCGAAGGTCGTCCAGGAGCACGAGTCGGCGATCGGCCAGTTGCTCGCGCTGGTGCTCATCGCGGCCACGGCATGGCTCATGGTGCGGGTCTCCTCGGCCGTGGTGGAGTCCTCCTACTTCCGCTACGCCTCCTCCAGCGCGCACGACCCCGCGCGGGTGCGCCGGGTGCGCACCCAGGTGACGCTGATCCAGCGGGTGGTGGCCGCGATCGTCGGCGTGGTGGCGGCCTCCGCCATGCTGCTGACCTTCCCGACGATGCGCACGGTCGGCACCTCCATGCTGGCCTCCGCCGGGATCCTCGGGGTGGTCGCCGGTGTGGCCGCCCAGTCCACGCTGGGGAACCTCTTCGCGGGGCTCCAGATCGCCTTCGGCGACATGGTGCGGATCGGCGACACGGTGGTCGTGGACGGCGAGTGGGGCACGGTCGAGGAGATCACGCTGACCTTCCTGTCCGTACGGACCTGGGACGAGCGCCGGATCACCATGCCGGTGTCGTACTTCACCAACAAGCCGTTCGAGAACTGGTCACGCGGTGGCACCCAGAAGGTGGCCACGGTCTTCTTCCACCTGGACCACACCGCGCCCATCGAGGAGATGCGGGAGCACCTGCGCGACATTGTGCAGAAGTCCTCGGCCTGGGACGGCCGGGACTGGAACCTGGTGGTGACGGACACCACCCCGAGCACCATCATGGTGCGGGCGCTCATCACGGCGCGGGACCCGGACGACGCGTGGACGGTGCGCTGTGAGGTGCGCGAGAAGATGATCACGTGGCTGAGGGACGCCCATCCGTACGCCCTGCCGCGCATCGCCACCGCCCCGGCCGTCCAGGCCCCCCAGTCGCTGCTGGAGAGCGAGCGGCGCCGTGAGCGCCATGACCACTTCGCCCGCTTCGAGGACGGGCTGCGCAAGGACTCCTCGCGCTCGCGGTGAAGCCGGTGGCAGGTCGCTACAACGACCGTCGCATCGCGCGGTGCGGGATGCCGCTGCCCTCGTCGAACTCGGGGCCGAACGCCTCGTAGTCCAGCCGCTCGTAGAAGCCGAGCGCATGGGTCTGGGACTCCAGATAGACCTCGGCCAGTCCGCGCCGGTGGGCCTCCGCCTCGACGGCCCGGACCAGATCGGCCCCCAGCCCCGTGCCCCGCGCCGCCCTCGCCACCGCGAGGCGGCCGAGCACGGCGGTGGTGCCGCCGTCGACACCGGCGTGGCCGTACTTCTTGTCCGCGGCCGCGCCGTGCAGGAAGCGGACGGTGCCCACCGGGCGGCCCCCGTCGTCGGTGGCCAGGAGGTGGACGGCGTGCGCGTCGTACGCGTCCATCTCCTCCTCCTCGGGGATCCGCTGCTCCACCACGAAGACCTCGCGGCGGACCGCGAAGCAGCCGGACAGGTCCCCGTCGGTCACGACCTCGATCACGCGCTCTCCGCCTTCACGATGTCCAGCGCTCCGCGCAGATCGTCCGGGTAGACGCTCTCGAACTCGACCCATCCGCCGTGCGCGGGGTGCTCGAAGCCGAGCCGCACGGCGTGCAGCCACTGCCGGGTCAGCTTCAGCCGCTTGGCGAGCGTCGGGTCCGCGCCGTAGGTGAGGTCGCCGACGCAGGGGTGGCGGTGGGCCGCCATGTGCACCCGGATCTGGTGGGTGCGGCCGGTCTCCAGCTTGATGTCCAGCAGGCTCGCGGCCCGGAACGCCTCGATGAGGTCGTAGTGGGTGACGCTCGGCTTGCCGTCCGCGGTCACCGCCCACTTGTAGTCGTGCTGGGGATGGCGGCCGATCGGGGCGTCGATGGTGCCGCTCAGCGGGTCCGGGTGGCCCTGGACCAGCGCGTGGTAACGCTTGTCCACGGTGCGCTCGCGGAACTGCTGCTTGAGCACGGAGTACGCGAGCTCGGACTTCGCGACGACCATCAGCCCGGAGGTGCCGACGTCCAGCCGGTGCACGATCCCCTGGCGCTCGGCGGCGCCCGAGGTGGAGACGCGGAAACCGGCGGCGGCGAGCCCGCCGATCACGGTGGGGCCGCTCCAGCCGGGGCTGGGGTGGGCGGCGACGCCGACCGGCTTGGAGACGACCACGATGTCCTCGTCGTCGTGCACGATGTCCATGCCCTCGACGGGCTCGGCGACGATCCGCACCGGCGGCGCGGCCTGCGGCATCTCGACCTCGAGCCAGGCACCCCCGGAGACCCGGTCGGACTTCCCGGCGACACTGCCGTCGAGCTGCACCTTTCCGGCGGCGGCCAGCTCGGCCGCCTTGGTCCGGGAGAAACCGAACATACGGGCGATCGCGGCATCGACGCGCTCGCCCTCCAGACCGTCCGGTACGGGCAGGGTGCGGATCTCGGGAATCGTACTCACCCGACGAGTATGCCGGACCGCGCGGACCGGTTCGTACGTCAGTCCTTGTGGACCGTGCCGTCAGTCCTTGTGGACCGTGCCGTCAGTCCTTGTGGACCGTGCCGTCCGGGTCCAGACCGCGGAAGGACAGGATCACGATCAGGAAGCCGCCGCACACGATGGCCGAATCGGCGAGGTTGAAGACCGCGAAGTGGGAGGGCGCGATGAAGTCCACGACCGCCCCCTGGAAATCCCCGGGCGTCCGGAAGATCCGGTCGGTGAGATTGCCGAAGGCCCCGCCGAGCAGCAGCCCGAGCGCGATGGCCCAGGGCAGGCTGTGGAGCTTGCGGGCCAGCCGCGCGATCACCACGATGACGCCGACCGCGATCACCGTGAAGACGATGGTCATGGCCTCGCCGAAGCCGAACGCCGCTCCCCGGTTGCGGATCACCTCGAACTGGAGCCAGGTGCCGATCACCTCGACCGGGGCGTGGTGCTCCAGCTTCGCGACCACGGCCAGCTTGCTGGTCAGATCGATCAGATAGGCCAGCGCCGCCACCGCGAGAAGCACCCCGACGCGCCGCTTCCCCCTGCCCGCCGCGGCCTCACCGGATCCGGCGGCGCTGGTCCCGGCGCCCCCCTCTGCCTTCCCCGCGTCCGGCGTTCCGATGGCCTGCTCCGCCTCTGTCACGTGAGTCCCTCAACCTCGTGAGTCTGTCTCCCCCTGTGAGGGACGAGGGTACGGCACACACGTACGGGCGTCAGCGCCGCTCCTGGCGCTGCTTGCACTCGACACACAGCGTGGCCCGGGGGAACGCCTGCATCCGCGCCTTGCCGATCGGGTCGCCACAGCTCTCGCACAGCCCGTACGTCCCGGTGTCCAGCCGGTCCAGGGCCCGCTCGGTCTGGAGCAGCATCTCGCGGGCGTTTCCGGCCAGGGCCATCTCATGCTCGCGGGTGATGTTCTTGGTGCCGGTGTCGGCCTGGTCGTCGCCCGCGCCGTCACCGGAGTCGCGCATCAGCCCGGTGATCGCCTCCTCGGAGGCGAGGATCTCGGTGCGCAGCCGGCCGGCCTCGGTCAGCAGACCGGAGCGCGCTTCGTCCACCTCCTCGGCCGACCAGGGGTCCTCGCCCGGGCGGACCGCGAGCTCACCGGGGTCGACGGGGGCGCCCGCCGCACGGGCCTTGGGCAGGGGCGGCGCGGTCGTCGTGGCCTTCTTGTTCGTCGGCGCACCACTCGAGGTCTTCTTCGCAACCACTTTCCTGGCTCCCGTCTTCTTCGCGGGCACCGCCTTGTCGGCGGGCGCGGCCTTCTTGGCGGGCGTCTCCGACTTCTTCTTCGGTGCGCTCTTCTTCGCCGCCTTGGCGGCGCCTTGCGCGGCGGCCCTGCCGGGTGCCGCGGTCTTGTCGACGGTCTTGTTGACGGCCTTCTTGCCCGAGGCGCTCTTCTTGCCGGGCGCGGCCTTCGTCGCCTTCGCCGTGCTCTTCTGCACGGTGGTCTTTCTCGCCACCATGGCCGCGGCCCCTTCACATATTGTGATCTTGCGCGCGAATCGTTCCGGAACGATAAATCGACTCCGGGCGGGCGGCAACGGGGCACGCCGCCCGATTCGCCCGGCTTGCCCGTACGACAAACCGGTCTCCACCGTTGTGCCCCGCTCCACGCCCGGTAATCCGTCCGGGATCCGGTCCGCGGGGGTTACCCAGCGTGACGGGCCTGATCGCGGTCCCCGGCGTCCGGCCATTCGGGGCAGTCCCCCGGACCCGGCCATCCCCCACTCGGCGCAGTGCCCCAGCGGTGACCGAGCAGTGCCATATTCGGTCGGCCCCGGTCCCCTCGGCCCCGTACACTGGGCGCAGCGAGAGGCATGGATGGGGACGAGTAGCGTCGTAGGCGGCCCAGAGCGACCCGGGGACGGTGTGAGCCCGGGGGCGAGCGCGATGTGAAGGATCACCCCGGAGCCGCCGGAAGAACGCCCGCCCTGGGTCAGTAGAACCGGCATCGCGATCCCAATGAGGGGGCCGGGAGCCAACCGCTGCCGGTCAAGGAGGGTGGTACCGCGGGAGCACACGGCTCTCGTCCCTCCGACGGAAACGGAAGAGCACGTGTCCGCCGGAGGAAGAAGAGCCCCGATGACGCCGCAGTACCGCCAGGTGCCCGCCCAGGTCGACCTGCCCGCCCTCGAGCACGCCGTGCTCGACTTCTGGCGGGAGAACAAGATCTTCGCCCGTAGCCTCGAGCAGTCCGAGGGACGGCCCGAGTGGGTCTTCTACGAGGGCCCCCCGACCGCGAACGGCATGCCGGGCGCCCACCACATCGAGGCCCGCGTCTTCAAGGACGTCTTCCCGCGCTTCCGCACCATGCGGGGCTACCACGTCGACCGTAAGGCGGGCTGGGACTGCCACGGCCTGCCGGTCGAGCTGGCGGTCGAGAAGGAGCTGGGCTTCAACGGTAAGAAGGACATCGAGGCGTACGGCATCGCCGAGTTCAACGCCAAGTGCCGGGAGTCCGTGACCCGGCACACCGACGCCTTCGCCGAGCTCACCACCCGGATGGGGTTCTGGACCGACCTCGACGGCGCGTACTGGACCATGAACCCCGGCTACATCGAGTCGGTGTGGTGGTCCCTGAAGGAGATCTTCAACAAGGGGCTGCTGGTCCAGGACCACCGCGTGGCCCCCTGGTGCCCGCGCTGCGGCACCGGGCTGTCCGACCACGAGCTGGCCCAGGGCTATGAGACGGTCGTCGACCCCTCGGTCTTCGTCCGCTTCCCGCTGACCTCGGGCCCGCTGGCGGGCGAGGCGGCGCTGCTGGTGTGGACGACCACGCCGTGGACCCTGGTCTCCAACACCGCCGTGGCCGCGCACCCGCAGGTGCGCTATGTGGTCGCCACCAACGGCGAGGAGAAGCTGATCGTCGCCGAGCCGCTGGCCGAGAAGGCGCTCGGCGAGGGCTGGACGGTCACCGGCGAGTCCTTCACCGGGGCCGAGATGGAGCGCTGGGGCTATCGGCGCCCCTTCGAGCTCGTGGACATCCCCGACGCCCACTTCGTCGTCAACGCCGACTATGTGACGACCGAGGACGGCACCGGTCTGGTCCACCAGTCCCCCGCCTTCGGTGAGGACGACCTGCTGACCTGCCGGGCCTACGGGCTGCCGGTGGTCAACCCGGTCCGCCCGGACGGCACCTTCGAGGAGGGCCTGGACCTGGTCGGCGGCCAGTTCTTCAAGAAGGCCGACGAGGCGCTCACGGCGGACCTCAAGGAGCGCGGGCTGCTGTTCCGGCACGTGCCGTACGAGCACAGCTACCCGCACTGCTGGCGCTGCCACACCGCGCTGCTCTACTACGCCCAGCCGTCCTGGTACATCCGCACCACCGCGATCAAGGACGCGCTGCTGCGGGAGAACGAGAAGACCAACTGGTATCCCGAGTCGGTCAAGACCGGTCGCTATGGCGACTGGCTCAATAACAACATCGACTGGGCGCTGTCGCGGAACCGCTACTGGGGCACCCCGCTGCCCATCTGGCGTTGCGCCGAGTCCCATCTCACCTGCGTCGGCTCCCTCGCCGAGCTCTCCGAGCTGACCGGCACCGACCAGAGCGGTCTGGACCCGCACCGGCCGTACATCGACGCGGTCACCTTCACCTGCACCGCCGACGGCTGCTCGCTGACGGCCGAGCGGGTGCCCGAGGTCATCGACGCCTGGTACGACTCGGGCTCGATGCCGTTCGCGCAGTACGGCTACCCGTACCGCAACAAGGAGCTCTTCGAGCGGCGCTACCCGGCGCAGTTCATCTCCGAGGCCATCGACCAGACCCGCGGCTGGTTCTACACGCTGATGGCGGTCGGCACCCTCGTCTTCGATAAGTCCTCGTATGAAAACGTGGTCTGCCTCGGTCACATCCTGGCCGAGGACGGTCGCAAGATGTCCAAGCACCTGGGCAACATCCTTCAGCCGATCCCGCTGATGGATCAGCACGGCGCGGACGCGGTGCGCTGGTTCATGGCCGCCGGCGGCTCACCGTGGGCGGCCCGCCGGGTGGGCCACGGCACCATCCAGGAGGTCGTGCGCAAGACGCTGCTCACCTACTGGAACACGGTGGCCTTCCAGGCGCTGTACGCCCGCACCTCGGGCTGGGCGCCGTCCGCGGCCGACCCGGCCCCGGCCGAGCGGCCGCTGCTGGACCGCTGGCTGCTGGGTGAACTGGGCACGCTCACCGAGCAGGTCACCGAGTCCCTGGAGGCGTACGACACCCAGCGCGCCGGCAAGCTGCTGTCGGCCTTCGTCGACGACCTGTCCAACTGGTACGTGCGCCGCTCGCGCCGCCGTTTCTGGCAGGGCGACGCCGCCGCGCTGCGCACCCTCCACGACGTCGTCGAGACGGTCACCCGGCTGATGGCGCCCCTGGTGCCCTTCATCACCGAGCGGGTCTGGCAGGACCTGGTCGTCCCGGTGACCCCGGAGGCCCCCGCCTCCGTGCACCTGACCACCTGGCCGGAGCCGGACCGGTCGATGATCGACCCGGCCCTCTCGGAGCGGATGGCGCTCGTGCGGCGCCTGGTGGAGCTGGGGCGCGCGACCCGCGCGGAGTCCGGTGTGAAGACGCGCCAGCCGCTGTCGCGCGCGCTGGTCGCCGCCTCCGGCTTCGAAGCCCTCGGCGCCGAACTGCGCGCGCAGATCGAGGAGGAGCTGAACGTCTCCTCGCTGGCGTCGCTGAGCGAGGTCGGCGGCTCGCTGGTCGACACGACCGCGAAGGCCAACTTCCGCGCCCTGGGCAAGCGCTTCGGCAAGGGCACCCAGCCGGTCGCCAAGGCGATCGCGGAGGCCGACGCGGCCGCGCTGTCGGTCGCGCTGCGCGAGGGGAACGCGTCGGTCGTGGTGGACGGCGAGACGGTCGCCCTCTCCCCCGACGAGGTCATCATCACCGAGACCCCGCGCGAGGGCTGGTCCGTCGCCTCCGACGCGGGCGCCACCGTCGCCCTCGACCTGGAGATCACCCCGGAGCTGCGGCGCGCGGGGCTGGCCCGTGACGCGATCCGGCTGATCCAGGAGGCCCGTAAGAACAGCGGGCTGGATGTGGCCGATCGGATCGCGCTGCGGTGGCAGTCGGCCGACGAGGAACTCCGTCAGGCCCTCGTCGACCACGCCGAGCTGATCGCGGACGAGGTCCTCGCGACCGACTTCGCGGCGGGCGACGGTGACGAAGGCTACGGCGACCCGTTCACCGACGCCCCGCTGGGCCTCACCTTCCGCCTCCGCAAGGCGTAACCCGGACCGGGGGTTTGTCCCCTACCCCGGTCCTCAAGCGCCGGACGGGCTGATTTCAGCCCGTCCGGCGCTTGAGGACACGCCCGAAGGGCGTCCGGGGTCCAGGGGGCGGAGCCCCATGGTTCGGGAAGGGGCGGGTAGGGGAACAAACCCCCGCGGTCGGCGCGCACGTGGCAAAGGGCCGGGTCCCAGGAGGAAGCTCCTGGGACCCGGCCCTTGTGATTGCCGAACGCTCCGCGCCTACGCGCCCCGCGCCAGCGTCAGTTGTCGTCCTCGTCGATGAGGAAGCCCCGCATCGGGCTCGGCGCCTGCTGCATCGGCTGCGGACTCTGCGGCCGCACCGGTGCCATCGGCTGGGTCATCGCGGGAGACATCTGCTGCTGGCCACCGTAGGACGGCGCTCCACCGTTCTGGTTGTGGCCGCCCATGGACTGGTTGCCGCCCATCGTGTGGCCACCCATCGTGCCGGCGCCGGCCGAGGCCATGGAGCCGCTCATCGAGGGGGACGGCGGCAGCGAGGCGGTCGCCGGGGTGCGCGGCGGGGCGAGCGAGTCGTCGGCCTGGTTCTCCAGCTGGCGCAGCTGGCTCTCCAGGTACGACTTCAGCCGCGTGCGGTACTCGCGCTCGAAGCCGCGCAGGTCCTCGACCTTGCGCTCGAGCGTGGCACGAGCGGACTCCAGGGAGCCCATCGCGACACGGTGCTTCTCCTGCGCGTCCCGCTCCAGCGCGTCGGCCTTGGCACGGGCGTCCCGCTCCAGGCCCTCGGCGCGGCTACGGGCCTCGCCGACGATCTTGTTGGCCTCGGAACGGGCCTCCGCGATCGCCTGGTCGGCGGTCTGCTGCGCGAGCGAGAGCACGCGCGCGGCGCTGTCGCCGCCCGGGCCCTGCCCCGGCTGCGGCAGCTGCGGGCCGCCAGGACCGCCGGGGCCACCAGGGCCACCGGGACCGCCCATCGGGCCACCCATGGGGCCGCCGGGACCCATGGGACCGTTCTGGCCCATCGGGCCGGGTCCGCCCTGCTGCATCGGACCAGGGCCGCCCTGCTGCATCGGGCCGGGACCGCCCTGCTGCATGGGACCGGGGCCGTTCTGGCCCATCGGGCCGGCCGGCAGCTGCGGGGCTCCGCCCGGGAGTTGAGGCGGGCCACCCATCTGCTGCTGGCCGGGCGGCACCGGCTGCGGCGGTCCAGATATGGCGGCGGGCACAGGTGCGCCCGGCCGCTCCTGCTGTTCGGGTGGCTTGCGCATGCCTTGTTGCTGGCTCTGGGCCGCGGCACGTGTCGCGGCGGCCAGCTTGGCGCGCAGGTCCTCGTTCTCCCGCAACAGCCGAGTCAGTTCGGCTTCGACCTCGTCGAGGAAGGCATCGACCTCGTCCTCGTCATAGCCTTCTCGGAGGCGGACGGTCGTGAACTGCTTGTTCCGCACGTCCTCGGGGGTCAACGGCATCTCTACTTCACCTCAACGTAGTCGTCGGCAATCGGCAAGACCGTATCGTTCACACCCTGCTCGCAAAATTGCTCACGACGGTGATCAGGATCCAGACGATGATCATCAGCACGAAGAAGGACAGGTCGAGCGCCACACCCCCGAGACGCAACGGCGGAATGAACCGCCGTAGCAGCTTGAGTGGCGGATCGGTCACAGTGTAGGTGGCCTCGAGGATGACCACCATCGCCCTACCGGGTTGCCACGAGCGCGCGAACTGGAAGACGTAGTCCATCACGAGCCTGAAGATCAGCACGATCAGGTAGCAGTAGAGCGCGATGTAGATCACCTGTAGTGCGATGCCCATCCCGCGCGTCCCTCTCCCCTGGTTCGTACTCGGCCTTTCGGCCTCGGATGACTCGGTGTTGCCGGTTTGCCGTTTTTGCGTCTCAGCTCTGGTTGAAGAACCCGCCCTCTGCGATACGGGCCTTGTCCTCCGCCGTGACATCGACGTTAGCAGGAGACAACAGGAACACCTTCTGCGTCACCCGCTCAATGCTCCCATGGAGACCGAACACCAGACCGGCCGCAAAGTCGACAAGTCGCTTCGCATCCGTGTCGTCCATCTCCGTCAGATTCATGATCACGGGAGTGCCCTCACGGAAGTGTTCCCCGATAGTACGGGCCTCGTTGTAGGTCCGGGGGTGCAGTGTGGTGATGCGGTACGGCTCCCGCTCGGACACGACCTTGGGCATGATCACTGGCGCGTTCTTCTCCAAGTTCTGACGTTCAGGTGTGATGGACGCCACGGGGGCGATTCGCGCGGGTCGCCCGGTTTCCACCGCAAGTGGAGCCGGTTCGCGTTGTGCGGGAGGGTGGACGACTCGCACAGATTCGCCCCTTTCCGGCCGCGGTTCGGTCTCCACCACCTGATGCCGCCGGCGGTCCCGCTCCCGCTCGGGCTCCGGCTCGGGCTCGAACTCGTCGTCGGGGTCGAATCCCCGGCCGTCGTACCCATCGTCCTCCACGAGGCCGAGGTAGACCGCCATCTTGCGCATCGCGCCGGCCATTTTCTGCGTCCTCCGCTCTGTGGTGGATCGGCTCCGCCACCGGATGCCATGGATCCACGTGGCCCGCCCGCCTTTTGACGGGAATGACCATATTTTCTGCTGTGGTCCGACTTCTTCGCGACGTTACCGGAGCCCGGGTCGGACTCCGAGTACCGCAGTGCCGACGCGCACATGTGTCGCCCCCGCCGCCACCGCTTCCTCGAGGTCCGAGCTCATCCCCGCCGAGACCATGTTCGCAGCCGGATGGGCCACGCGCAGGCGGGATGAGATTTCCATCAGCCGGTCGAACGCCGCCCGCGGCCGCCCCTCGTAGGGACCCGCCAGCGGGGCGACGGTCATCAGACCGTCGAGCCTGAGCCCTTCGGCCTCGACCACGGACTCGGCGAGCCGTTCCACTCCGTCCGGTCCCACCCCTCCGCGCTCTCCCCGGTCACTGGAGTCCACGTCGAGCGCGACCTGAATCAGGACGCCCAGCTCCCGGGCGGCCCCCACAGCCGCACGGGAGAGCGCGTCGACCAATCGCTTGCGATCGACAGATTGCACCACATCGGCATAACTCGATACAGAACGCACCTTATTGGTCTGCAACTGCCCAACAAAGTGCCAGATCAATGGCAGATCCGCGCATTCCGCGGCTTTGGGGGCGGCCTCCTGGTCGCGGTTCTCGGCGACATGCCGTACGCCGAGTTCCGCGAGCAAACGGACATCGCTCGCCGGATAGGTCTTGGTGACCACGATCAAGGTCACCTCTTCGCGCTTGCGACCGGCCCCGGCGCAGGCGGCAGAGATACGTTCCTCCACGCGGGCCAGATTCGCGGCCAGTTCCGCCTTGCGATCCGTCACAGCTCAGCCGCCCAACCAGACATAGCTCGCGAGCCGCCCCGTGGTGCGCTCGCGCCGGTACGAGAAGTGGTCCGCCGACTCCAGGGTGCAGATGTGAGATTGTCCATCCATCTCGTCCATCCGCACACCCGCGCGTGTCAGTTGGGCCCGCACACCGGCCGCCACATCCACGGCGGGGGTACCCCAGCTGGTCTCGGCCCACGCCTCCGGCACCGTCTCGGCCACATCGGCGCGCATCTCCGCGGGGACCTCGTAGCAGCGGCCGCAGACCGCGGGACCGGTGCGGGCGACGATCCGGGCGGGCTCCGCACCCTGTTCGGTCATCGCCCTCAGCACCGCCGGGACCACTCCGGCGACCAGTCCCGGCCGCCCGGCGTGGGCGGCGCCGACGACCCCGGCCACCGGATCGGCCAGCAGCACCGGGGTGCAGTCGGCGGTGAGGACGGCCAGGGCGAGGCCCCGACGCCGCGTCACCACCGCGTCCACCGCCGGGATCTCCTCGTCCGACCACGGTCCGTCGACCACCGCGACGTCCCGGCCGTGCACCTGGTTCATCCAGACGACCGCCGCCGGGTCCAGGCCCATCGCCTTCGCGGCCAGCTCGCGGTTGGTCCGTACGGCCTGGGGGTCGTCGCCGACCGCCCCGCCGAGGTTGAGCTCCTCATACGGAGCGGCGCTCACCCCGCCCCACCGGTCGGTGAAGGCGAAGTGCGCGCCGCTCGCGTCGTGCTGTTGCGCTATCACGTCTGGTTCACTTCAAAGTCGCCGTCGAGCCATACCGGACGGCTCACTTCAGGAAGTCCGGGACGTCCAGCTCCTCGGCCTGGCTCTCCGGGTAGGGGCGAGCCGGGGGGACCTGGGGGTGCGGGGTGGGCGCCGGGGGCGGCGGCACCTCGGCGACCGGGGCGGGGTCCGCCGGGGCGGGCTCCTCCTCGCGCGGGGTGACGCTGCCGAGCCCGCCGAAGGACGGGCGGCTGCCGCTCTCCTGGCCGGCCGGGCGGTTCGAGGAGCCGCCGGATCCCTCTTCGCGGTTGCCGCCGCTGTAGGAGCCGAGCACCTTGTCGCGGTTCTTCGCGGGCGGCTGACCGCCGTCGAAGCCCGCCGCGATCACGGTGACCCGGACCTCGTCGCCGAGCGCGTCGTCGATCACCGCGCCGAAGATGATGTTGGCCTCGGGGTGGGCGGCCTCGCTCACCAGCTGGGCGGCCTCGTTGATCTCGAACAGGCCGAGGTCCGAGCCGCCGGAGATGGAGAGCAGCACGCCCCGGGCGCCGTCGATGGACGCCTCCAGCAGCGGCGAGGAGATCGCCATCTCGGCCGCGGCCACCGCGCGGTCGTCACCGCGGGCCGAGCCGATGCCCATGAGCGCCGATCCGGCCTCCGACATCACGGACTTGACGTCCGCGAAGTCGAGGTTGATCAGACCCGGGGTGGTGATCAGGTCGGTGATGCCCTGAACACCCGACAACAGGACCTGGTCGGCCGACTTGAACGCGTCGAGCACGCTCACCTGACGGTCCGAAATGGACAGCAGCCGATCGTTCGGGATCACGATGAGGGTGTCGACCTCGTCCCGCAGACCCGCGATGCCGTCCTCCGCCTGATTGGCGCGGCGGCGGCCCTCGAAGGTGAACGGACGGGTGACCACACCGATCGTCAGTGCGCCCAGCGAGCGGGCGATGTTCGCGACCACCGGGGCACCGCCGGTGCCCGTGCCACCGCCCTCACCCGCCGTCACGAAGACCATGTCGGCCCCCTTGAGGACCTCCTCGATCTCCTCGCGGTGGTCCTCGGCCGCCTTACGGCCGACGTCGGGGTTGGCGCCGGCTCCCAGGCCCCGGGTGAGCTCACGACCGACGTCCAGCTTGACGTCCGCGTCACTCATCAGCAGGGCCTGCGCATCGGTGTTGATCGCGATGAACTCGACGCCCTTGAGCCCGACCTCGATCATCCGGTTGATGGCATTCACGCCACCGCCGCCGATGCCGACGACCTTGATGACTGCGAGGTAGTTCTGCGGTGCTGCCACGTCGAAGGCCTCTCGCCTCGAGTTACGTGTCGTCACCCCGCCGTTGTGCGGTGCGCCGACTGATGCCGAATGGGACGGTTCCGATTGCCGACCCCAACCCTAACGCTGAAGTTTAGGGTTACCAGTGCCTCTGTTTCCCGGACTCTTCGGAACAGGACACTAAGTCGACAAGTGGCGCGCGTTCAATGAACACGCCGAACCTCCCGCTTTTCTTTTCACCCTATGTGATCACCCAGTGGGCTAGCCAACCAGGGTGCTGGCCTGCCGCTATCCGCGTCAACTGCGAGACACCGCGGGGGCACTCGGCGCTTGGACGTCGAAGTGGTCGGCGTCCGGCCGCGCTTTCATCAGGGCGGTGAGCGCCTTGGCCTTCGCCTCGCCACGCTCTCCGCTCCCCCACGCGATGGTACGGCCCCCGGTCAGCTCCAGGGTGATCGAATCGTACGAGCGGACCCGGAGGGAACGGGTGTCCTGGCGGACCTTCTCGGGGAGTTGAGTGACCACCCGGACCGCCTCGCGGCGCAGTGCGGTCGGGCCGAAATGGCGCGAACTCGGCGACCGATCCGGCTCCATTTCCAGCAGCGGAACCCCCTTGGGACGCTTGCTCAGGGTGGAGAACCGGACCCCCGTGGCGTCCACTTCGTGGAACTTCCCGTCCTCTTCGACAATGGCTTCGGGCCTGCGTTCCGTCACCACCAGACTGATGGTGTGCGGCCATGACCGGGATACGTCCACTTTCGCAATCCGCTTCAGCCGCTCGCGCACACGATGTTCGATCGCTCCGGTGTCCACCGCCACCAGAGGGGTGTTCAGGGATACGTCGGCGGCGTCCGCCACGTCCTCGGCGGTGAGGACGGTGGTGCCGGCGACCCGCACCCGCTCGGCCCGCAGCCAGCTCGAGCCGTAGAGCAGCCAGACGGCCCCGGCGCCGAGCAGGGTCACCGCCACCACCGTCACCAGCAGGGTGCGGCGGCCGGGCGGCCGGAGCCTGCGGCGCACCCGGAGGAGGCGTGGGGGCGGGCCGGACGGAGTCGTCCTTCGTGCACCGCGCTCGGCGGTCGACGGTCCGGCCACGCTCCCTGCCTCCTCACGCCTGGCGGCGTGCGCTGATCGCCTCGTACACCATGCCGACCAGCAGCTCGTCGGCGTCCCTGCGGCCGAACTCGGCGGCGCGCCGGGACATCTCGTACAGCCGGTGCGGGTCGCCGAGCACCGGCAGCACATTGCTCTGCACCCACTCGGGGCTCAGCTCGGCGTCGTCGACCAGCAGCCCGCCGCCCGCCTTGACCACCGGCTGGGCGTTGAGCCGCTGCTCGCCGTTGCCGATCGGCAGCGGGACGTAGGCGGCGGGGAGCCCGACGGCGGACAGTTCGGCGACGGTCATCGCGCCCGCGCGGCAGAGCATCATGTCGGCCGCGGCGTACGCGAGGTCCATCCGGTCCACATACGGTACCGGGATGTAGGGCGGCATTCCGGGCATGTTGTCCACATGCGGCAGTTCGTTTTTCGGACCGACCGCGTGGAGCACCTGGATCCCGGCGCGCTGGAGGAACGGCGCCACCGTCTGGACCACCTCGTTCAGCCGCCGCGCGCCCTGCGAGCCGCCGGAGACCAGCAGCGTCGGCAGGTTCTGGTCGAGCCCGAAGGCCGCGCGGGCCTCGGGGCGGACCGCGGCCCGGTCGAGGGTGGCGATGGAGCGGCGCAGCGGAATGCCCACATAGCGGGAGTTGCGGAGCTTGCTGTCCGGGGTGGAGACCGCCACGAAGTGGGCGTAGCGAGAGCCGATCTTGTTGGCGAGGCCGGGGCGGGCGTTGGCCTCGTGGACGACGATCGGCACGCCGAGCCGCTTGGCGGCCAGGTAGCCGGGCAGGGCCACATAGCCGCCGAAGCCGACGACGCAGTCGGCCTTGGTGCGCTCCAGGATCTGCTCGGCGGCCTTGATGGTGCCGCGCAGCCGCCCGGGGACGGTGATCAGTTCAGGGGTGGGCTTGCGCGGCAGCGGTACGGCCGGGATGAGCCCGAGCTCATAGCCGCGCTCCGGTACGAGCCGGGTCTCGAGCCCGCGCTCCGTGCCGAGCGCCGTGATCCCCACGGTCGGGTCCTGCCTGCGCAGGGCGTCCGCGAGGGCGAGCGCGGGCTCGATGTGGCCGGCGGTCCCCCCACCGGCGAGTACGACATGCACCGAAATTCACCGCTCTCCGGACGGCCGCCTCTTGACGGGCCGTCTCATCGTCTTCCGTCTCACCCGAGCCAGCTTCTTCCGCAAAGCAGGCTGCCGCATGGCCAGCGCCGCCCGCGCACCGGGCTCAGCCCGGGCGAAGGCGATCAGCAGGCCGACGGCGAACATGGTCGGCAGCAGGGCGGACCCTCCGTAGGAGAACAGCGGGAGCGGAACACCCGCGATCGGCAGCAGACCGAGCACCGCGCCGATATTGACCACGGCCTGGGCCGTGATCCAGGTGGTCACACCTCCCGCGGCGTACCTCACGAAGGGGTCCTCCGTGCGTCCGGCCACGCGGATACCCGCATAGCCTAGAGCCGCGAAGAGAACGAGAACGGACAGCGTCCCCGCCAAGCCGAGTTCCTCCCCGGTAATGGCGAAGATGAAGTCGGTATGCGGTTCGGGTAGTTCGCCCCATTTCTCCATACTTGCCCCGAGTCCCGAGCCGAACCATCCGCCGTTGGCGAGCGCGTAGATCCCGTGCACCGCCTGCCAGCACTGATCGTGCGCACCGGGCTCGGTGGCGCCGATACAGGCGAGCCGGGACATCCGGTTGGCGCTGGTCTTGATGAGGACCATGCCGATGACCCCGGCGAAGGCGAGGACGCCCGCGAAGAGCCGGGTGGGGGCGCCGGCCAGCCACAGCAGGCCGAAAAGGATCGCAGTGAGAATGATCGCGGTGCCCATGTCCCCGCCCAGCATGATCAGGCCGAGCAGCATGCCGGTCGCGGGCACCAGCGGGACCAGCAGATGCTTCCACTGGGCCAGCAGCCGCTTGTCCTGTTTGCGGGCGAGAAGATCGGCGCCCCACAGGACCAGCGCCAGCTTGCCGAACTCACTGGGCTGGAGCAGGAAGGGACCGCCGAAGGAGATCCAGTTCCGGTTGCCGTTGACCGCGATGCCCATGCCCGGGACCTGCACCAGACACATCAGGAAGAGCGAGACCGCGAGCAGCGGATAGGCGAAGGCGCGGTGCAGTTTGATGGGCATCCGCACGGCGAGCAGCATCAGCGCACCGCCGAGGGCCGCGGCGAAGAGCTGCTTGCGGAAGAAGTACGACGGGGAGAGCCCGGACTGTAGCGCCTTGATCTGGGAGGCGGAGTAGACCATGACCAGCCCGAGCACCAGGATCAGCAGCGAGCCGCCGAGCAGCAGGTAGTACGCGGTCAGCGGCCGGTCCCAGGCCCGCCTGACGCGCTGCTGGAGCCCGCGCAGGGCATCCAGGACATTCACCCTCGGCGGGCGGCGCGGAGGCCGGGAGGCGCCCGCCGTGCCGCGCGGGCGGGCCGGTGACGCCGCCCGGCCCCTGCCCCGTACGGCCTCGCGCAGCCGCGGGGTGCCGCCCGAGCGCGGCACCGGGCGGCCGATGCCGGGGCGGGCCGTCCGGGAGCGCGGGGCGGCGGGCTGGTCAGGCGTCATCTCGTATCCCCTCCGGTTTCCCCGCGCGGGCGGTCCTCGCAGGGGACCGGCGGGCTACTGATCGTCCGGGACCCGGCCGGAGGCCAGGTCATGAACGGCCGCGGCGAAGGCGTCGCCCCGCTTGTTGTAGTTGGTGAACATGTCCATCGAGGCACAGGCCGGGGCCATCAGGACGGTATCGCCCGGCCGGGCGAGCCGCGCCGATTCGCGCACAGCCGCAGCCATCGCCCCAGTGTCGGTCCGGTCGAGGTCCACGACCGGGACATCTGCTGCGTGTCGCGCGAGCGCTTCCCGGATCAGGGCGCGGTCGGCGCCGATCAGCACCACGCCGCGCAGTCGCTCGGCCGCCGTGAGGACGAGCTCGTCGAAGGTGGCCCCCTTGGCGAGGCCGCCCGCGATCCACACGATGTGCTCATAGGCGCCCAACGACGCCTCCGCGGCATGGGTGTTGGTCGCCTTGGAGTCGTCGACGTAGGCCACGCCGTCGACGTCCGCCACGTGCTCCACCCGGTGCGGGTCGGGCCGGAAGGCGCGCAGGCCGTCCCGTACGGCGCTCGGCGGGACGCCGTAGGCGCGGGCCAGGGCGGCCGCCGCGAGGGCGTTGGCGATGTTGTGCGGGGCCGGCGGGTTCACGTCGGAGACCTCGGCGAGCTCCTGCGCCTGCCTCTGGCGGTCCGCCACGAAGGCCCGGTCGACGAGGATGCCCTCCACGACGCCGAGCTGGGAGGGGCCCGGGGTGCCGAGGGTGAAGCCGATCGCCCGGCAGCCCTCCTCGACGTCGGCCGCGCGCACCAGGTCCTCGGTGGCGGGGTCGGCCACGTTGTAGACGCAGGCCACCTGGTTGCCCTCGTAGATCCGGCCCTTGTCGGCCGCGTAGGCCGCCATGGAGCCGTGCCAGTCGAGGTGGTCGGGGGCGAGGTTGAGCACCGCCCCGGAGTGGGCGCGCAGTGAGGGCGCCCAGTGCAGCTGGTAGCTGGAGAGCTCGACGGCCAGCACGTCGTACGGCTCGTCGCCGAGCACGATGTCCAGGAGCGAGACGCCGATGTTGCCGACGGCGGCGGTGCGCAGCCCGGCCGCCTCCAGGATGGCCGCCAGCATCCTTACGGTGGTCGTCTTGCCGTTGGTGCCGGTGACCGCGAGCCAGGGCGGGGCGTCCTTCCCGCGCAGCCGCCACGCCAGCTCCACGTCGCCCCAGACGGGCACGCCCGCCTCGGCGGCGGCCAGGAAGAGCGGGCTGGTGGGCTTCCAGCCGGGGGTGGTCACGATCAGCTCGGTGCCCTCGGGGAGAGTCTCCCCGTCGCCGAGGCGGACCGTGATGCCCAGCGGCTCGAGCTCGGCCGCCTGGGCGCGCTGCGGTTCGCCGTCGCTGCCGTTGACCACGGTCACCGAGGCCCCGAGGCCCCGCAGCGCACGCGCTGCGGGGACCCCGGAGACGCCGAGTCCGGCGACGGTGACCTGCCGTCCGGCGAGGTCGGACACGTCGAGGGAGGCGGCGCCGGACGTCACGAGGCCCGCCACCCCGCGTAGAAGAGGCCGAGACCGACGATCACGCACATGCCCTGGATGATCCAGAACCGCACCACCACAAGGACTTCGCTCCACCCCTTGAGTTCGAAGTGGTGCTGGAGCGGTGCCATCCGGAAGACCCGTCGCCCGGTCGTCCGGAAGGAGCCGACCTGGATGACCACGGACATGGTGATCAGGACGAACAGACCGCCGAGGAGGGCCAGCAGCAGCTCCGTACGGGAGCAGATGGCGAGGCCGGCGAGCGCGCCGCCGAGCGCGAGCGAACCGGTGTCACCCATGAAGATCTTGGCGGGTGAGGTGTTCCACCACAGGAAGCCGAAGCACGCGCCCATCAGGGCGGAGGCGACGACGGCCAGATCGAGCGGGTCGCGGACCTCGAAACAGGACGCCGGGTTGGTGAGGGTCTGCGCGTTGGCGCAGGACTCCTGGTACTGCCAGACGCCGATGAAGGTGTACGCGCCGAAGACCATCACGGAGGCGCCGGTGGCCAGACCGTCGAGACCGTCGGTGAGGTTCACACCGTTCGACATCGCCAGGATCATGAACAGCGCCCAGATCGCGAAGATCACCGGGCCGAAGGACCAGCCGAAGTCCTGGACGAAGGAGAGCCGGTCGGAGGCGGGGGTCTGCTGGCGCGCGTCGGCGAAGTTCAGTGCGAGGATCGCGAAGGCGATACCGACGATCAGCTGACCGGCCATCTTGGCCTTGGCCCGCAGACCCAGGCTGCGCTGCTTGACGATCTTGATGTAGTCGTCGAGGAAGCCGACCAGGCCCATGCCCGCGAACAGGAAGAGCACCAGCACGCCCGAGAAGGTCGGCTGGCTGCCCGTGATCACCTTCGTCAGGGCGTAGGCGATCAGCGTGGCCAGGATGAAGGAGATACCGCCCATCGTGGGCGTGCCCTTCTTGCTGCCGTGCGTCCGCGGACCGTCGTCCCGGATGTACTGGCCATAGCCCTTGCGGGCCAGCAGCTTGATCAGCAGCGGTGTGCCGATCAGGGTCAGAAAGAGCCCGATGGCTCCCGAGAAGAGGATCTGCCTCATGCCCATCGGCCGGCGACCTCACCCTCACCGTCGAGCAATGCCTGAGCAAGCCGCTCCAGGCCGACCGACCTGGATGCCTTCACCAACACGACGTCCCCCGGTCGCAGCTCGCTGCGCAGCAGATCGACCGCTGCCCGCACGTCGGACACGTGCACCGACTCCTCACCCCACGAACCCTCGTTCTTGGCGCCCATGTCCAGCCAGGCGGCCTCCTGGCCGCCGACCGCCACGAGCTTGCTGACGTTGAGCCGGACGGCCAGCCGTCCGACCGCGTCGTGCTCGGCCAGTGACTCCTCGCCCAGCTCGGCCATCGGGCCGAGCACCGCCCACGTGCGACGCCCCGGTGTGGCAGCGCCCATGGCGACCAGCGCGCGCAGCGCTGCTCGCATGGACTCGGGGTTCGCGTTGTAGGCGTCGTTGACGACCGTCACGCCGTCCGAGCGCTCGGTGACCTCCATCCGCCAGCGGGAGAGCTGCCCCGCCTCGGAGAGCGCCACGGCGATCTCGTCGACGGACATGCCCAACTCGTGGGCGACGGCGGCCGCGGCGAGCGCGTTCGACACGTGGTGCTCACCGTACAGGCGCATGGTCACTTCGCTGCACCCGGTAGGGGTGTGAAGCGTGAAGGCGGGACGGCCGCCGTCGGCGAGCCGGACATTCCCGGCGCGCACATCGGCGTCCTCGGCCTCGCCGAACAGGACGGTACGGGCCTTGGTGCGCGACGCCATGGCGCGCACGAAGGGGTCGTCGGCGTTGAGCACCGCCACCCCGCCCTCCACGGCGGACGGCAGGGACTCCACGAGCTCGCCCTTGGCCTCGGCGATCTGCTCCCGGCCGCCGAACTCCCCGATATGGGCGGTGCCGACGTTGAGCACGAGTCCGATACGGGGCGGGGTGAGCTCCGTCAGATACCGGATGTGGCCCTTACCGCGGGCGCCCATCTCCAGCACCAGGTGCAGGGTGGCCTCGTCGGCGCTCATCGCGGTGAGCGGCAGGCCGATCTCGTTGTTGAGCGAGCCCGGCGTCCATACGGTGGGGCCGCGGCGCTGGAGCAGCTGCGCGATGAGGTCCTTGGTGCTCGTCTTGCCGGCGGAACCGGTGAGGGCGACCACGGTGGTGCCCAGGCGCTCCACGACGGCGCGCGCGAGCGCTCCCATGGCGGCGATGACGTCGGGGACGACGATCGCCGGTACGGGGGCGTCCGGGGTGCCGACGGGGCGGGCGGCCAGGACCGCCGCGGCGCCCGCCTCGACCGCGCCCCTGGCGAAGTCGTGGCCGTCCACGCGCTCCCCGGGGAGCGCGGCGAAGAGGCTGCCGGGCCGCACCTCACGGGAGTCGATCACGACAGGGCCCGTGACCTTCAGGTCCGGGTCCGGTATGTCGTGCGGCTGTCCACCGACTAGGCCGGCGATCTCGGTGAGGGACAGAGCGATCACTGATCACCTCCGGCCGTGCGGGAGAGCTGCCTGGAGGGGGCTGGTGCGCGCATGGCGGTCTGTCATCCCTGGTCGTCTAGGTGTTTGTCCCGGTGCTGTGGGCTCGCCTCGGGGCGCGTGGCATCGCGCCCGTGGGCTCGCTCACTGAGCTCGATGGCTTCGCGGAGTACCTGCCGGTCGTCGAAGGCCCGGATCACGCCCGCGATGTCCTGGCCCAGCTCGTGGCCCTTGCCCGCCACGATGACGGTGTCACCCGGCTCGGCGCGGCCGACGGCGGCCGCGATGGCGTTGGCCCGGTCCTCCTCGACCAGCACATCACCGCGCTCGTGGGCGGGCACCTCGGCGGCGCCCGCGAGCATGGCGGCGAGGATCGCGAGCGGGTCCTCGGAGCGGGGGTTGTCGGAGGTGAGGACGGCCGTGTCGGCGTACCGCGCCACGGCGGCGCCCATGGGGCCGCGCTTGAGCCGGTCGCGGTCCCCGCCGCAGCCGAGGACGGCGTGCAGCTTGCCGTCGGTCACCTTACGGAGGGCACGCAGCACCGACTCGACGGCGTCGGTCTTGTGGGCGTAGTCGACGACCGCGAGGTAGGGCTGGCCCACGTCGACCCGCTCCAGCCGGCCCGGTACGCCGGGGACGGCGGCGACGCCGTCGGCGGCCGTCTGCGGGTCGATCCCGGCGACGGCGAGCGCGACGACGGCGGCGAGCGCGTTGGCCACGTTGAAGGGGCCCGGGAGGGGCGCGGCGGCCCGTACGGACTCGCCGTTCGGGCCGACGGCGGTGAAGGCCGAGCCGAGCGGGCCGACCTCGACGTCCGCGGCGCGCCAGTGGGCGTCGGGGTGGCCCTCGGCGGAGAAGGTGGTGACGGGCACCTCGGACTGCTCGATCAGGCGGCGGCCGTACTCGTCGTCGTAGTTGATCACTCCGAGGCGGCTGCGGGCCTTGGTGAACAGCTGGGCCTTGGCCTGGAAGTAGTCCTCCATGCCGGAGTGGAACTCCATGTGCTCCGGGCTGAGGTTGTTGAAGACCGCGACGTCGAAGACGCAGCCGTCGACACGGCCGAGGACCAGGGCGTGGCTGGAGACCTCCATGACGACCGAGCGGACGTCGCGCTCCCGCATCACCGCGAACAGCGCCTGAAGATCGGTGGCCTCGGGGGTGGTGCGCTCGGACTTGATGCGCTCGTCGCCGATCCGCATCTCCACGGTGCCGATGAGACCCGTAAGGCCGCCGTCGTGCTTCGCGGCGGCCTTGAGGCCGCCCTCGATGAGATACGCGGTCGTGGTCTTGCCGGAGGTACCGGTGATGCCGATCTGGAGCAGGTCGTGACCCGGCTCGCCGTAGATCGTGGCGGCCAGCGCGCCCATCCGGCCGCGCGGGTTGTCCACCGCGAGGACCGGCAGGCCGGTGGCGGCGGCGCGCTCGACACCGGCCGGGTCGGTCAGCACCGCGACCGCGCCGAGGTCGGCGGCCTGGGCGGCGAAGTCCGCGCCGTGGAGGCGGGCACCGGCCAGCGCGGCGTACACATCGCCGGGACGTACGGCCCGCGAGTCATGGGTGATCCCGGTGACCGCGGCCCCTTCCGAGGCTTCGGGGGTTTCGACGCCCAGCTGATCCGCCAGCTCCGCCAGCGGGATCGGGCGGACCTGGAGGGGACGGGGCGCTCCCGGGTATTCCACAGAAACGTCCTTCTGAGGGGTTTGGGACTGATCAGCGTGGGGCACGGCGGTGAGCGTACCCGGGACACCCGCTCCCCCGCGAAATGAGGCGGCGGTGCGGGGCCGTACCGGACCGTGGTTCCCGGGGTCCGGCGTGATCGTCATCACTACTGGGTCCGCTCACTGGCCCGGGTTGTAGCTCACCGGGAGCCGTTCGGGCTGCTTCCCGGACGGCGGGACCTGTAGGGCCTTGAGGCCGAACTCCATGACCTTCTTGTAGACCGGTCCACAGACCTGACCGCCGAAGTAGCTGCCCTTTGTCGGGTTCTGAACGGCACAGTAGACGGTCAGCCGAGGTTTGTCGGCCGGGGCGAAGCCGGCGAAGGACGCGGTGTAGCCGCGGTAGCGGCCGGTCTTGGGGTCCACCCGGTTGGAGGTGCCGGTCTTGCCCGCGACACGATAGCCCGGGATCTTCGCCTTGGCGCCGGTGCCCTGCTGATCGTCGACGACCGACTCCAGCATCTCGGCGAGCGTCTTCGCGGTCTCCTTACTGACGACACGGGTCTTCTTGGGGGCGGGCGCGGCGGTGAAGTCGCCGCCGGGCCCCCTGGCGCCGCGGATGAGGGTGGGCGCGATGCGCTCGCCCCCGTTGGCGATGGTGGAGTACACCGAGGTCGCCTGGATGGCGTTGAGCGACAGCCCCTGGCCGAAGGGGATGGTGTACTGCTGCGAGGCGCTCCAGTCCTGCGGCTTGGCCAGGATGCCCGGGGTCTCGCCGGGGAAGCCGAGCCCGCTGGGCCGGCCGATCCCGAACTTGCGCAGGTAGGAGTAGAGGATCTGGTTCCGCTGCCGCTTGGTCTTGGCCAGCTGCTCGGTGGCGAGGATCGTGCCGATGTTGCTGGACTTGGCGAGCACGCCGTTGAGCGTGAGGTACCAGGTCGGATGGTCGATGTCGTCGGCGAAGGCACGGTCGGCGCGCGGCAGCCGGTTGGGGACCACCACATGGGTGTCCCAGCGCGCCACGCCCTCCTGGAGGACGGCGGCCATGGACATCAGCTTGCTGACACTGCCGGGCTCGTACGCGTCGGAGACCGCGGCGTTGCCCAGGGCGTCGGCGTCCGTGGTGGTGATGTCGTTGGGGTCGAACCCGGGGGCGTTGGCCATGGCCAGCAGCTGACCGGTGCGGGTGTCCTGGACGAGGACGTAGCCCCGGTCGGCCCCGGACTTGCGCACCTGGTCGGCGATGGCGCTCTGGGCGGCCCACTGGATGTCCCGGTCGATGGTCAGCTCGTAGTCGCTGCCGGGGACCGCGGGCTGCTCCCTGACGTCGCCGGTGGGCACCTGGTGGCCGCCGGACTGGGCGTAGACCCGCTTGCCGTCCTTGCCCGCGAGCTTCTTGTTGAGCTGCTGCTCGAGCCCGGCGGAGCCGCGTCCGTCGGCGTCCACGAATCCCAGCAGCCCGGCGGCGAGGTCCCCGTTCGGATAGACCCGCTTGCTGTGCGCCTCGCGGTTGACCCCGGCCAGGACGTTGGTGCCCTTGCCCTTGGCCGCCGCGTCGTCCAGGGCGCTCTTCAGGTCCTTGATCTGGTTCCAGACCTGCGGGGACTGCTGCCGGGCCAGCACGACGTACTGCGACCTGGGGTTGTCGGTGAGCTTCTGCTCCAGGACCGCCTGGTCCTTGCCGAGGATCGGCGCCAGCAGGGCCGCGGCCTGGCGGGGCGCGTCATGGGTCTTGGCCGTCTTGGGCGTGAGGAGGTCGGGGGCGGCGGTGATGTCGTAGGCGTCCACCGTGGTCGCCAGGTCGACGCCGTTGCGGTCGGTGATGGAACCGCGCTCGGCGGACAGCTTCACCGGGATGTAGCGGTTGAGGTTGGCCTTGGCCGCGTAGGCGCTGGCGTCGACGGCCTGCACCTGGAGCAGCCGTACGACGAAGACCAGCATGACGAGGGTGAGGCCGAGGCTGATCAGCCGGAGCCGGGGGCGCGGGCTGCCCAGCCGCAGCTGCTGGGGAGCGCCGGGGCGGGGGCGCGGGGCCGGACGGCCGGACGGTCCGCCCTGGCGGCGGCGCTCGGCGGGGCGCCGCGCCGGGTCCTGGCGCGGGCGGCGGTCGCCGCGGGGACCGGCCGGGCCGGGCACCCCGCGGCGGCGGGGGTCCTGGGGCGCGCTCACGCGACGACCGCCCTCGGCTCGATGGCCGCCTTCGGCTCGGCCGCCGCCCTCGGCTCGGTGGCCGTCCATCGCGCGCGGGCGGGCGTCCGCGCGGGCGGGGTGGGCTGGGCGCAGGCTGGGGGTCGCGTCACCGTGTCACCTACTGAGGGGCCGGGGTGGAGTTCGCGGAGGCGGAGGGGGAGGTGGATGCGGAGTGGCCGCTGGGCGGCGCCCACGGGGTCACCGAGGACGTGGCGGACGGCGGCGCCGACGGAGCGAGGGCGGACGAAGTGGGCGACGCCTCGGACAGGACGGGCGACGCCTCGGACGGCGTGGTGCCGAGCGAGGGCGGCGTGGTGGCGAGCGCGGACGGCGTGGTGCCGAGCGAGGGCAGCAGCATCCGGCCGGGGCCGCCGAGCACCGAGGGCTGTCCCGTGGCGGGGGCGGGCACCCCGCTGACCGAGCCGTCCGGGTTGAGGAAGGCGGGGGTGCCGCCGGGCACCATCCCCAGCTCCCGGGCGCGCCGCTCGAGCTCGGCGGGCGCGGAGAGCCTGTCCACGTCCTGCTGGAGCGCCTGGCGCTCGTCGGTGAGCTCCTTGGTCTGCTTCTCCAGTCTGGTGAGCTCGAACGACCCCTGGTTGAGGGAGGAGTTCAGCAGCAGCAGCGCGATCAGGCCGGAGCCGAGCAGGACCACCACGAGCAGCACGAAGGGTGTGCGCCTGGCCGTGGTGGCGCCCGGCGCCGGCCGCGCTTTCGGGCCCGTCCCCCGCGCGCTCATGGGGTGACCTCTTCCCGGATGCGCTCCGCCCCCCGGAACCGCGCCGGAGCGGCCCGGCGGTTCTCGGCGATCTCCTCCTCGGTGGGCAGCTCCGCGCCACGGGTGAGCAGCTTCAGCCGGGGCTGGTACTGCTCGGGGACGACCGGCAGCCCCGGGGGCGCCGTATTGCTGGCACCGGCCGCGAGCACCTGCTTGACCAGGCGGTCCTCCAGCGAGTGATACGACAGCACGGCGATCCTTCCGCCGACCGCGAGCGCCTTTACGGCCGCCGGGATGGCCCGCTCCAGGACCGCGAGCTCGCCGTTGACCTCGATCCGCAGCGCCTGGAAGGTGCGCTTGGCCGGATTGCCGCCGGTGCGCTTGGCGGCCTGCGGCAGCGCCTCGCGGATCAGCTCGACGAGCCGGGCGCTGTTGGTGAACGGCTCCTTGGCACGCTCGCGCACCACCGCGTCCACGATCTTCTTGGCGAACTTCTCCTCGCCGTACGTCCGCAGGATGCGCACCAGGTCGCCCGGCGGATAGGTGTTGAGCACCTCCGCCGCGCTGACTCCGGTGGTCTGGTCCATCCGCATGTCCAGCGGGGCGTCCTGGGCGTAGGCGAAGCCGCGCCCGGCCTCGTCCAGCTGCATGGACGACACGCCGAGGTCGAAGAGGATCCCCTGGACGCGCGGGACGCCGAGCCGGTCGAGGACCTCGGGCAGCTCGTCGTAGACCGCGTGGACCAGCGTCGCCCGGTCGCCGTAAGGGGCGAGCCGCTCCCCGGCGAGCCGCAGCGCGGACGGGTCGCGGTCGAGGGCGATCAGCCGGGCCTCGGGGAAGTCGCGCAGCAGCGCCTCGCTGTGGCCGCCGAGGCCCAGGGTGCAGTCGACCACGACCGCGCCGGGCTGGGCGAGAGCGGGGGCCAGCATGTCCAGGCAGCGCTGGAGCATGACGGGAACGTGGAGAGCGTTGCTGCTCATTGCGCTGCTCGTGCGCCCTTCTGAGGATCGGGCGAGGATGATACGCACCGCCGGGTCCCCGCCCGCTCTGAAGGGGAAGAGGCCTACTGGCGCCGGGGAAGTGACGTCAGGCGGCCGGAGCGGGAGGAGGCCGAGGGGTACGTACGCACCGCGCTCACGCGAAATTCCGGGATCCGAGGGGAGCGTCACGCCTCCCACTTCGCGCCACTTTAGTCCACTCGTCCCTTCGGTCAACCAACCGGCCTGCGCGTCCCGCCCCAGGGGTGGTATCCCCTCTCCGGGACACCGGACCACGGCGCACGAGGGGCTGTGGATTGCCTCACATCACCCCTTCGGCCCACCCTGTTGCCCTCGTTTGCCCTACCTAAAGAGAAGACAAAATTCCCTGGTGAGAGGTAGCGTCGTCATCATGTCGATATCAGCGCCGCAGCCGAACCCGTCCACCGACCGCGACGCCCGCACGGGAGACACGGTCACCGACAGCCTCGTGGAGGCCAACCGCAGTTACGCCGAGAAGTTCACCGACCCGGGGATGGACGCGCGGCCGGTGCGGCGCGTCGCCATCGTCGCGTGCATGGACGCCCGTCTGGACCTGCACGAGGCACTCGGTCTACAGCTGGGCGACTGCCACACCATCCGCAACGCGGGCGGGGTGGTCACCGACGACATCATCCGCTCCCTGACCATCAGCCAGCGGGCCCTCGGGACCCGCAGCGTCGTGCTCATCCACCACACCGGCTGCGGCCTGCTGAACCTCACCGAGGACTTCCGGCACGAGCTGGAGGAGGAGGTGGGACAGCGGCCGTCGTGGGCGGTCGAGGCGTTCAAGGACCTCGACGCCGACGTCCGCCAGTCGATGGAGCGGGTGCGCACCTCGCCGTTCCTGGTGCACACCGACGACGTCCGCGGCTTCGTCTTCGATGTGACGACGGGTCTGCTGCGGGAGGTCGCGCCGCGGACGTGAGAGGTGCTGGAGATACGGAAGGGATTCAGCACTCGAACTCGTACAAGCGTGACAAATAACCCCGGGTTATCCACAGCCGAGTGACGCGAGGCCACGGAGACCGCAAGAATGCATAGGTGACATCGTCCCCCGCAACCACGCGGGGGTCCGATGTCAGCGTTTGCGGTGGGCCGGTCCGTTCCGAGGGCAGCGGCCCTGAGAACGGGCCGAGGAGGGCCGGGTGACGACCTATGACGAGCGAGCGAGCCTCAGCGATCTGACCACCACAGCGGAGCGGATCCGCAGGTCGGTGGAGGGTGTGATCGAGGGCAAGCCCGAGGTCGTACGGCTTTCGCTGACCGTGCTGCTCGCCGAGGGGCATCTGCTGATCGAGGACGTCCCGGGCGTGGGCAAGACGATGCTGGCCAAGGCGCTCGCCCGGTCCATCGACTGCTCCGTGCGGCGGATCCAGTTCACCCCGGACCTGCTGCCGTCCGACATCACCGGCGTGAGCATCTTCGACCAGCAGCGCAAGGAGTTCGAGTTCAAGCCGGGCGCCATCTTCGCCCAGATCGTGATCGGCGACGAGATCAACCGCGCCTCGCCCAAGACCCAGTCCGCGCTGCTGGAGTCGATGGAGGAGCGCCAGGTCACCATCGACGGGGAGAGCTATGAGCTGCCCAACCCCTTCATGGTGGTGGCCACGCAGAACCCGGTCGAGATGGAGGGCACCTATCCGCTGCCCGAGGCGCAGCGCGACCGCTTCATGGCCCGTGTCTCCATCGGGTACCCCAGCCCGCAGGCCGAGCTCCAGATGCTGGACGTCCACGGCGGGGTCTCCCCGCTGGACGACCTGCAACCCGTCGCGCACGCCCATGAGATCGCCAAGCTGATCGAGGCGGTGCGCTCGGTGCACGTCGCCGAGGCCGTCCGGCGTTACGCGGTGGACCTGGTGGCCGCCACCCGCAGCCACCCCGATCTGCGGCTGGGCGCCTCGCCGCGCGCCACGCTGCATCTGCTGCGGGCCGCCAAGGCGTCGGCCGCGCTGGCCGGGCGGGACTTCGCGCTGCCGGACGATGTGCAGGCCCTCGCCGTCGCGGTGCTGGCCCACCGGCTGCTGCCCACCGCGCAGGCCCAGCTGAACCGCCGCACCTCCGAGCAGGTCGTCGCGGACATCGTGCAGCGCATCCCGGTGCCCACCTCCGCCCAGCGCGGCGCGGGCGGGATGCCACCCATGCCGCCCATGCCCCCGGCCGACTTCGGGCGGCAGCAGCCGGGCGCGCGGAGGCTGTGATGGCCGCAGGGGGGACGGACATGGGGCCCGAGGGGCCGGGCGCCGGCGAGCAGCCGGGCGGGCTGCGGGCCGCCCTCGCCGGTCTGACCACCCGCGGCCGTTCCTTCCTGGCCGCCGGGGTGGCCGCCGCGGTGTGCAGCTATGTCCTGGGCCAGGCGGATCTGCTGCGGGTCGGGCTGCTGCTGGCCGCGCTGCCGCTGGTCTGCGTGGCCGTGGTCTACCGCACCCGGTACCGGGTGGCGGGCAGCAGACGGCTCGCGCCCGCACGGGTGCCCGCGGGCTCCGAAGCCCGGGTGCACCTGCGGATGGACAATGTCTCGCGGCTGCCCACCGGGCTGCTGATGCTCCAGGACCGGGTGCCCTATGTGCTGGGCCCGCGCCCGAGGTTCGTACTGGACCGGGTGGAGCCGGGCGGCCGCCGCGAGGTGTCCTACCGGGTCCGCTCCGATCTGCGCGGCCGCTATCCGCTGGGCCCGCTCCAGCTGCGGCTGAGCGATCCGTTCGGGATGTGCGAGCTCACCCGCGCCTTCAGCGCCTACGACACGCTCACGGTGGTGCCCCGGGTCGAGCCGCTGCCCCCGGTGCGCCTGACCGGCGAGGCCGCGGGGTACGGGGACGGGCGGCACCGCTCGCTGGCCCTGGCCGGTGAGGACGATGTCATCCCGCGCGGCTACCGCATAGGCGACGATCTGCGCCGGGTGCACTGGCGCTCCACCGCGCGCTACGGGGAGCTCATGGTCCGCCGGGAGGAGCAGCCGCAGCGCGCCCACTGCACGGTGCTGCTGGACACCCGGCGCACCGCCCACTACGGCTCCGGGCCGGATTCGGCCTTCGAATGGGCGGTCTCCGGGGCGGCCTCGGCCGCGGTCCACCTGCTGGAGCGGGGCTATGCGGTCCGGCTGCTGACCGACACCGGAAGCTCGGTGCCGGGCCCGGACGGCGGAGGCGGCTTCGCCGGTTCCACCCATGACTCGGCGGAGACGGCCGGGCTGATGCTGGACACCCTCGCCGTGGTGGACCACTCCGACGGCGGAGGGCTCTCGCCCGCCTATGAGGTGCTGCGCGGCGGCAGTGAGGGGCTGCTGGTGGCCTTCCTGGGCGAGCTGGACGAGGAGCAGGCGGCGATGGCCGCCCGGATGCGCCACCGCACCACGGCCGCCGTGGCCTTTGTGCTGGACGGCGCCGCCTGGTCACGCGGGGTGGAGTCCGGGAGCACACAGGAGCTGGAGGACCGGCTGCGGCGGCTGCGCGAGGCGGGGTGGACGGCGCTGCCGGTCGGCCCCGGCGCCTCGCTGGCGCAGCTGTGGCGGCAGGCCGACGCCCAGGGCGCCACCCGGGCGGATGCCGGAAGCCGCGCGGTCGGCGGCATGACAGGGAGCTGGACATGAGTGGAAGCGTTCGGCTCGCGATATGTGCGGCGCTGGCCACGGTGGCGGCGGCCTGTGCGCTGCTGCCGCTGGTGGATCCGGCGAGCTGGCTGTTGCAGGCCGTCCTGTTGCTGACGGTGCAGAGCGCCGCGGGCGTGGCGGCCCGCCGGGTGCCGCTGGCCCGCCCGCTGACGGTGGCCGCGCAGGCCGTGGTGACACTGCTGCTGCTCACCCTGGCCTTCGCGCACGACCAGGCGCTGGGCGGGCTGCTGCCGAGCCCGCAGGCGCTCCACGAGTTCGCGCTGCTGCTGCGCGACGGCGCCGACGACGTGGGGCAGTACGCGATCCCCGCGCCGCTCACCGATGGCATCCGGCTGATGCTGGTGGGCGGGGTGCTGACGATCGGCCTGGTGGTCGACGCGCTCGCGGTGACGTACCGCAGCGCGGCCCCCGCCGGGCTTCCGCTGCTCGCGCTCTACTCGGTGGCGGCCGGTCTGTCCGACGACGGCAGCGACTGGCTGTGGTTCCTGCTGGCGGCGGCCGGCTATCTGGTGCTGCTCCTGGCCGAGGGCCGGGACCGGCTGTCCCAGTGGGGCCGGGTGTTCAGCGGCGGCGCCCCGCATCCATCGGGTATGCCGCCCTCGGGCCTGGCCGGGGCCGGAGGCAGCCCGGCGCTCGCCCCGGTGCGCACCGGCCGCCGGATCGGCGTGCTGGCGCTCGGCATCGCGCTCGCGGTGCCCGCGGTGCTGCCGTCCCTGGACGGCGGGCTGCTGGACCGGCAGGGCGGCAGCGGCGGGGCGGGCAGCGGCGGCGGCACGATCTCGGCAGTCAATCCGCTGGTGTCGCTCCAGGACAGCCTGAACCAGCCGGAGAACAAGGAGGTGCTGCGCTATCGCACCTCCTCGCAGACCACCCAGGACCTCTATCTGCGGATCGTGGCGCTGGACCGGTTCGACGGCACCTCGTGGAAGTCGTCCGAGCGGCATGTCACCGATGTGCCCGGTCAGCTTCCCTCGCCCGCCGGGCTCGGCCCCTCGGTCCGGGTCTCCTCGATCGACACCTCGATCTCGGCCGCCGACTGGTACGCGCAGAACTGGCTGCCCCTCCCCTACCCCGCGTCCAGGGTCGAGATCGACGGGCGCTGGCGCTATGAGCCGGAGGGCCGCACGCTGGTCGGCGACCGCGGCCAGACCACCCGGGGCGCCCGCTACCGGGTCACCAGCCTGCTGGTGGAGCCGACGGCCGACCAGCTGGCGGCCGCCCCGGCACCGCCCTCCCGGCTGCGGAACGAGTACACCGAGGTGCCGGACTCGCTGCCGTCCGTGGTGCGCCGTACGGCGCGGGAGGTGACCGCCGGTGCGTCGAACGCGTACGAGAAGGCGGTCAAGCTCCAGGACTGGTTCGCGGTGAACGGAGGATTCCGTTACGACACCCAGGTGCAGTCCGGCAGCGGCTCGGCCGCCATCGTCCGGTTCCTGAAGCAGAAGGAGGGCTTCTGCGTCCACTTCTCCTTCTCGATGGCGGCGATGGCCCGGACGCTGGGCATTCCGGCGCGGGTGGCGGTCGGGTTCACCCCCGGCACCGCCCAGGCGGACGGCTCGGTTTCGGTGGGCCTGAAGGACGCGCACGCCTGGCCGGAGCTGTACTTCGAGGGCGTGGGCTGGACCCGTTTCGAGCCCACCCCGAGCCGTGGCACCCAGCCCGACTACACGATGGAGCAGACGCCCTCGGGCACCCCGACCGACGACCCGACGACCGAGCCCACCGAGACCTCGGAGCCGACTGCCGCGCCGACCGCGTCCGACAGTTGCTCCACGGACATGAAGAAGCTGGGCACCTGTGGCGGCGCCGCGGCCCAGCAGCCGGACAACGGCGCCTCGGGCGGGGGCTGGTCGGCCACCAAGGTCACCAGCTGGAGTTCGCTGGCGGTGCTGCTGGCCGTGGTGCCCCTGCTGCCCATGCTGTGGCGGCGGCGGATACGGACCCGCAGACTGAACGGCTCGGGCGGGCGCACCGAGCAGGACGCCGCCGACCGGGTGCTCGCCGCATGGCGTGAACTCACCGACTCCGCCTGGGACTTCGGCGTACTGCCGGACGACTCGCTGACCTCGCGCAGAGCGGTGGCCCGCATGGTGCGGATCGCCGGGCTCGACGACGAACCGGCCCGGGCGGCACAGCGGGTGGCCGAGACGGTCGAGCAGGTGCTGTACGCACCGCGGCCGCGCCCGGTCACGGGCGTCGCGGACGACGTCCGGCTGGTGCTGGCCGGATTCCGGGCCAAGGCGGGGCGGCGGGAGCGGCTGCGGGCGCTGCTGGCCCCGCGGTCCGCGGCCCAGCTGGCATGGGCGGCAGGGCAGCGCTGGTCCGCGCTGGTCGATCGGTGGGGAGCGCCCCGCTGGGCCCGTTGGGCCTCCCAGCTCCGGACCCCGCGTGGCCAGCAGGAGAACTGACCCCCGGGCGGCCCTGAGCGCCTGCGGCCGGGCCCCCGCGCATGGCGCGGGGGCTCCGGAAGAAGCACACCGCACGGTTGAGGGGCGGTCGCCAGTCGGCGACCGCCCCTCAACAGCTCATCCGTGAATTCTCAGTGGCCCTGCTCATCACGGCGCCGCTGCCACCGCTCCTCGATGCGTGTCATCATCGAGCGGCGCTGACGGCCCTGACGGCGGGGAGCCGCCCCACCGCCACGCTGTGCCTCGCCGGGTTTGGGAGCCTTGCGCCACCCGGTCACCGCGAGCACCGCACATCCCAGCATGATCAGGAAGCCCACCACGCTGATCCAGATCTGGGGAACGATCACCCCGACCATGAGGAGTGCGATGCCCACCAGAAAACCCGCGACCGCCTGGTAGACCCGTCGCCGGGTGTACGTTCGCAGGCCGCTTCCCTCAAGCGCTGTCGCGAACTTGGGATCTTCGGCGTACAGCGCTCGCTCCATTTGCTCGAGCATGCGCTGCTCGTGCTCCGAGAGCGGCACGGAGTCCTCCTACTCGTCGGTCGCGGGGGGCGACCGGGTGCGACCCTTTCAGGATAGGCAGGGAATCGCCCCCGTGAAACCCGCCCCTCAACGCCAATTCGCCCACCCCTTCGGGCGTGGCGAAAGTTGACGCTGAGACGTCCATTCCCCTCCCGCCGATTGGCCATGCCGGACGGTGTACCCCGATCATACGGCGCCGGGCGTCCGATCGGGCCTCCTGTGGCCGACTCCACCTGCGCCGCCCGTCGTCGGGTGGGACGGGAGGAGAGCGCTAGTCCCGCTCGGCGAGGACGTGCAGCTGAGTGGCGACGGAGCGGAAGGCGGGCAGCTCGGCGGCGGCCTCCTCCAGCTGCAACAGGGCATCCATCGCCCCGGGCTCGGTGTCCACGAGCACCCCGGGGACAAGATCGGCGAAAACCCGTACCCCGTGCACCGCGGCGATCTCCAGACCGGCCGCGCGCACCAGCCCGGACAGCTGGTCCTCGGTGAAGCGGCGCGGCATCGGGTCCCCGGAGCCCCAGCGGCCCTCCGGGTCGGTAAGCGCTTGCCGGGCCTCGGTGAAATGACCGGCCAGGGCGCGGGCCAGCACGGCGCCGCCCAGGCCCGCGGCGAGCACGCTGAGGGTCCCGGCCGGGCGCAGGGCCGCCGCCGCGTTCCGCAGGCCCTCGGCGGGGTCGTCGACGTACTCCAGCACGCCATGGCAGAGCACCACGTCGTAGCCGCCGCGCTCGACCACGTCGAACAGCCCGTGGGCGTCTCCCTGGACCCCGCGCACCCGGTCGGCGACCCCGGCCTCGGCGGCCCGCCGCTCCAGCGCGAACAGCGCGTTCGGACTCGGGTCGACCACGGTGACGCGGTGGCCGAGGCGGGCCACGGGAACGGCGAAATTGCCGCTGCCGCCGCCGGTGTCCAGGACGTCCAGCGCGCCGTGCACGGCCTCGCCCCCGCAGGGCTCCCGGCCCGTGGCCTTGGCCCGCCGTTCCAGGGCGTCTTTCAGGACCTCCCAGACCACGGCGGTACGGAGGGACGCACGGGGGCGCTGCGGGTCTGACACGGCGGGTGGCTCCTCGGCGCGGTGCCGCCACCGCCCGGAGGCGGTGACGACGGCTTGCTGAACGTCGGTGCTCCCAGCCTATTGCCTCCGTGGGGCGGGCCGCGCCGAGGCGGCCGGCGGACCGGCGCCACGCGATACCGGACCGGCGCCACGCGGGCACCGGGCCGCTCCCGGGCGGACACCGGGCCGCTCCCATACGGACACCGGACGACCCCCGCGCCGATACAGGGGCAGCCCCCGCACCGATACCGGGCCGCCCCTCAGGCCCCCGGCGGGCCCGGCTCGTCGTCCGGCCTCTGGTGGGGCAGGGCGGGCTGCAACATCAGCATGCGCTCCACCAGGCGCAGGAACATCGCGGTGGCGCGCAGCAGATCGTCCGCGTCCCGTGGGCTCGCGGCGCCCTGTATCCCCGCCTCGGCGCGGGCCCGGCGCTCGGCGCCGGAGGCGAACAGGGCGCTCCACTCGGCCAGTTCGGGAGCGACCTCGGGCAGCACCTCCCAGGCGCTGCGGATCCGGGCGCGGCGGCGCGCGGTGGGCTCGGGGCGGCCGCGCACGGCGAGCACGGCGGCGGCCGTGCGCAGTGCGGCCAGATGCGCGGTCGCAAAGCGCTCGTTGGGGGTCTCGAACTCGGCGGCCTCCTCCAGGCCCTCATGGGCCTGGGTGAGCAGGGCCGCGGCGGCGGGCGGGGCGGACGCGCGGCGCAGTACGGGGTGGACATCGCTCGCGGGACCGGTCAACGAGGGGGCAGGGGCGGCGGCACGGTGCCGGCGCGCTGCGGCGGTACTGGCCATGACGAACCTCCTGTCGTCGCGTGGCGGCCGCTCGTGTGGTAAAGCGACCGCCGTATGGGGCCATCGTGGGGCACACCACTGACAATCGGCCCTGACCAGCGCGAACGCCCCCGGTGCCACACCTCGTTCCGCCATGCCCCATACTGGTTTTTACACTGACCAGTCAGTTCAAAAATCAAGGAAGTGATCTGCGTGGGGGGCACCCCAGAAGCGGGGACCGGGGCGGCGGTGACGGCCGAGGGGCTCGGCGTCAGGGGATCGCACGGCTGGGCGTTCCGCGGTGCCGGCATCGCCGCCGATCCGGGTGCGCTGATCGCCATCGAGGGCCCGTCCGGCTCGGGCCGCACCTCCCTGCTGCTCACGCTCACCGGCCGGATGCGCCCCACCGAGGGACACGGCCGCGTCGGTGGCTTCCGGGTTCCCCAACAGATGGCGCGCATACGCCGGATCAGCGCGCTCGCGCATGTGCCGGGCGTCACCGAGCTCGACCCGGTGCTCACGGTCGCCGAGCATCTGCGCGAGCGGGCCCTGCTGCGGCGCCGGTTCGCCGACTCCCCGCGCGGGCTGCTGCGCCCGCGCCGGGATCGGGCCGCCGCGTCCCGGGCCGCGATCGACGCCGCCCTTACGGCCGCCGGGCTGGACCTCGACACACTGCCCAAGGGGCCGCGTACGGCCGTACGGGACCTGGACCGGCTGGAGGCGCTGCGGCTGTCGATCGCGCTCGCGCTCATCGCCCGGCCGCGGCTGCTGGCCGTCGACGACGCCGACCTGAAGCTCTCGGACGCCGACCGTGACCGCGCCTGGGCGCTGTTGCGGGAGGTCGCGGAGGACGGCGTCACGGTCCTCGCGGTGTGCAGCCAGGCCCCGCCCGGCGCGGTCGTGGTCCGCACCGCGCGCACCGGCGCCGCCGAGGGCGGCGAGAAGGCCCGCGGGACCCGGAAGGCCGGCGCGCCCGCCGCCGACCGACACGAACACGACGAGAACGAGGAGGGGGCGGCGGATGCGCTCGCCGAAACTCGCCGCGCTTGAGCTGAAGCGGTTCGGAAGGGGCAAGCTGCCGCGCGCGGCGCTCGCCGCCCTGCTCCTGCTGCCGCTGCTCTACGGCGCGCTGTACCTGTGGTCCTTCTGGGATCCGTACGGCAAGCTGAACAAGATCCCGGTCGCCCTCGTCAACTCGGACACCGGCGCCACCGTGAAGGGCAAGCACCTCACCGCGGGCGACGACATCACCGACAAGCTGCTCGACAGCGAGACCTTCGACTGGCGCCCCACGAGCGCCGCCGAGGCCCGTAAGGGCGTCGCGAACGGCACGTACTACCTCTCGCTGACCGTCCCCTCGGACTTCAGCCGGCAGATCGCCTCCAGCTCGGGGAAGTCCCCGGAGACCGGCGCCCTCACGGTGCGCACCAACGACGCCAACAACTACATCGTCGGCCAGATCTCCCGCTCGGTCTTCTCCGAAGTGCGCGCCGCGGCCTCCACCAAGGCGTCCCGCGGCTTCTACGACAACATCTTCATCTCCTTCGCCGACATCCACGGCGAGACGGAGAAGGCCGCCAAGAGCGCCGACAAGCTCGGTAAGGGCATCGGCAAGGCCAAGAAGGGCGCGGACGACCTCGCCAAGGGCCTGGCCAAGGCCAAGGAGGGCAGCCGCGATCTGAAGTCCGGGCTCGGCACGCTCTACAAGGGCTCCGGGACGCTCGAGACCGGCGCGGGCGGGGTCGCCGACGGCACCCAGTCCCTGTCCGACAAGGTCAACGACGTGGCGGCCAAGGTCCGGCCGTTCCTCAAGGAGCACGGCAAGGAGATCGGGGACATCTCCCAACTGGTGGCCGACGCCTCCCAGAAGGCGTCCGACAACCTCGACACCCTGCCCGAGAAGACCTCCACGGCGGCCACCAAGGCCCGTAAGGCGTCCGACGACCTCGCCGCCGACTACCGGACCCGCTGCGGGGGTGCGGTGCCCGCCGACCCGGACTGCCCCGCGCTGAAGAAGTCGGTGGCGGCGGCCGACACCGCCGCCGATGTGGCCGAGGACGTCAACAAGCTGGTCCAGGACCACACCGGCCAACTCGACACCCTCGGCGGCCATCTGGACGATCTGCACGACCAGGCGCTCTGGCTCGCGCGGAAGGCCCCGCACCTGGACACCGACCTCGACTCCGCCGTACGGAAGATCAACACCCTCAACTCCGGGGCACAGAAGGTCGCCAAGGGCGCCGGAACCCTGCACACCGGGCTGAGCACCGCCAAGACCGGCGCGTCCGCCCTCGACAGTGGCGTCGGTAAGGCGCGCGGCGGCGCGGACACCCTGGGCGGCGGGATGTACCGGCTCGTGGACGGCTCCGGGAAGCTCTCCGGCGGTCTGCACGACGGCGCGGGCAAGATCCCCGACTACGGCAAGCAGGACCGGGACGCCCGTACGGAGGTGATGTCGGATCCGGTGCGGCTGGTCAACCAGGCGCTGCACAAGGCGCCCAACTACGGCACGGGTTTCGCCCCGTACTTCATCCCGCTCTCCCTGTGGGTCGGCGCGATGGTGGCCTACATGCTGATCCAGCCGCTCAACGGGCGCGCGCTGGCGGCGGGCGCGTCCTCCTGGCGGATCGCGTTCGCGGGCTGGCTGCCGGTCGCCGCGATCGGTGTGCTCCAGACGCTGGCGCTGATGGCGGTGTTGCACTGGGCGATCGGCCTCGAGATGGTGCGGGCCGCGGGCACGCTCGGCTTCCTGATGCTGGTGACGGCCTGTTTCGCGGCGATCGTGCAGTGGCTGAACGCCCGCTTCGGACCGGCCGGCCGGATCCTGGTGCTGGCCCTGCTGATGCTCCAGCTGACCTCGGCGGGCGGCACCTATCCGGTGCAGACCAGTCCGCGCTTCTTCAACGCCATCCACCCCTTCCTGCCGATGACCTACGTGGTGGACGGGTTGCGCCGGCTGATCACCGGCGGCGGGCTCGGCCCGGTGTGGCTGGCCTGCGGAGTGCTCCTCGGATTCACCGCGGCCGCCCTGGCGCTCACCGCGTGGTCCGCGCGGCGCCGGCAGGTGTGGACGGTGGACCGGCTGCACCCGGAGCTGAGCCTGTGAGCGGGATAACATCGACAGCGGGCAGAATCGGCGCCATGGACAGCAGCAGCACGCGCCGCCAGGCCACCCGGCAGAAACTCTTCGAGGCAGCGGTCACCCTCATCGCCGAACAAGGCTTCTCCTCCACCACCGTGGACGAGATCGCCGAGCGGGCCGGGGTGGCCAAAGGCACGGTCTACTACAACTTCGCCAGCAAGACCGTGCTCTTCGAGGAGCTGCTGCGGCACGGCATCGAGCTGCTGTCCGCCTCGCTCCAGACCGCCGCCGACGAGAACGCCGAGCGCGGCGGCAGCCATGTGGACGCGCTGGACGCCATGGTCCGGGCCGGGCTCGACTTCATCTCCCGCTATCCGTCGCTGACCCAGCTGTACGTGGCCGAGCTGTGGCGCACCAACCGCGCCTGGCAGTCCACCTTGATGATGGTCCGGCAGCAGGCCATAGCGGTGATCGAGGCCGAGCTGCGGGCCGGGGTGGCCGCGCACGAGCTCAGCGAGGACATCGACATCCCGCTGACCGCCTCGGCCCTGTTCGGGATGGTGCTGGTGGCGGCGCTGGACTGGCAGTCCTATCAGCCGGAGCGGTCGCTGGAGGACGTGCACGCGGCGCTGTCACGGCTGCTCCAGGGCCGCGTCGGCGGGACCGTGACCTCGGGGTGAAAGCAGAAGGCGCTGTTCCGGCAGACCGACTGTCATCGACCTGACCGGAACAGCGCCTCCCCCCGTAACTCCCCCGTACTTCCCCCGTACTTCCCCCGTTGGAGGCTCCTGGTCCGGAGACTCCCGGCGACTCCCACCTTCGTCCGGGCCCGCGCCGTTCCGCCGCCCCGTGCCGGCGGTGCGGCGCGTGCCCTTCCGTGTGCTCCACTCTCTCGTCCGCGCAGGTGGCGGCCCATCCGCGCGGCTACTCATCTCCCCGGCTGAGTACGCGTACTCAGCTGTGCGCGTTCGTCCCCAGGCACGGTGCCCCCGCTGTCGGTGGGGGCGGATAAAGTCACGGTCATGGCACGGATTGTGGTGATCGGCTCCGGGATGGGCGCCATGGCGGCGGCCGCCCGGCTGGCCGTGGCAGGCCACCGGGTGGTGGTGTACGAGCGCGGGCGCACCCATGGCGGCGGGGTCGGCCGCTTCGAGCGGGACGGCTTCCGCTTCGACACCGGCCCGGGGCTGCTGCATCTGCCCGCCGTCCACCGGGATCTGTTCGTGAAGACCGGCAAGCAGACCCTGGAGCAGAGCGTCGAGCTCGTCCAGGTCGACCCGGCGGGCCGGCACCTCTTCGCCGACGGCACGGACGTCCGGCTGCCCAACGCCTCCCGGGCCGGGGTGCTCCAGGCGCTGGACGGCGCCTTCGGCGCGGGTGCGGGCGAGCGCTGGAGCGATCTGGTCAACCGGGCGCGCGAGGTGTGGGACGCCACCCGCAGACCGCTCCTGGAGGAGCCGCTGCGCGCCGACTGGCGGGTCCTGGGCCGCGACCCCTATCCGGCCGCCCCCGTGCGGCGCGGCCGGCTCGGCGGCCTGTTCCGCCGGGGCGGCGCCGCCGGGCCGCCCACGCTCGCCGAGGTGGCCCGCCGTGAGCTGGGGGATCCGCGCGCCGCGGCCCTTCTGGAGAGCCATGTGCTGGCGCACGGCCTGGACCCGCGCTCCGCCCCCGCCGCGGCCACCGTGCTGCCTTACATCGAGCAGACGTTCGGCACCTGGTATGTGCGCGGGGGGATGCGAGCGCTCGCCGACGCCCTCCACGAGCGGTGCCGTCAGCGGAAGGTGGAGTTCCACTTCGAGGCCGAGGTCACCGGCATCGTGGAGAAGGACGGCCGTGCGGCGGGTGTGGAGCTGGCCGACGGCAGCGTCACGGAGGCCGACGCGGTGGTCTCGGGCATCGACCCCGCGCTGCTGCCCTCGCTGCTCGGCGGGCAGCGGCCCTGGCGGGAGGGTGATGTGCGGCCGGAGTCCGGCGCGGGCGGCGGCACACCGGGGCGGCTGACCGTCTTTCTGGCGCTGCGCGGCGCCCGCCCCGAGGGCACCGCGCACCGCACCGTGGTCCACGCCCCGGACCGCGACGCGGAGTTGGCCGCCGTCTTCGGCGACGGCCAGGGGCTCCGCGAGCCCTGCCCCCGCCCCACCGTGACCGTGCTGCGCCCGGACGACCCCGCGGTGCGCCCGGACGCGGAGCACGAGGCCGTCACCCTTACCGCCGTCGTCGCCCCGCACGGCCCGGTGGACTGGACGGACGGCGCGGCGGCGGAGCAGGACGCCCAGCGGCTGATCACGGCCGCCGAGGCGGCGATACCGGAGCTGCGGGGGCGGCTGCTGTGGCATGAGGTCCGCACACCCGCCGACACCGCGGCGGAGACGGGCGCCCGGGGCGGCGGCGTTCCGGGCCCGGTGCTCGCCGGGGCGGACGGCGCGTTTCTGCGGCCCGCGAATGCCACCCGGATACCGGGCCTGTATCTGGCGGGCGGCTGGGCCCATCCGGGCGGCGGGCTCGCCCATGCCGGGATGTCGGGCGCGCTGGTGGCCGGGCTGATCGTCGAGGGCGGGGACTGGCGCGGCTCCCAGTAGCGCGGGCCCGAGCGACGCCTCCCGGCCATAGCGCGGGCCCCGGAAACGCGCGGGTGGGTGCCGCTCCCGGGAGCGGCACCCACCCGTCGGCGGAGCTCAGTTCGACGGAGCTCAGTAGCGGTACTGCTCGTCGAAGCCCTGGGGATAGCCCTGGTTCTGGCCCTGGTGCTGCTGGTACGGGTACGCCTGCTGGTCCGCCGGGGGCGCGTCGTCGCCCTCGCGCTGCTGCGGCACCCAGGGCCCGCCGGACTGCGTCACGTCGTACGCCGGGTCCGGCGAGGCGTAGCCGGCCTCGGCCGCCCAGTGGTCGCCGCCGCCGTAGGTCGCGGCGTACGGGTCCTGCTGGCCGTAGGCCGCGTACTGGTCGGCGTACTGCTGCTGGCCGTACGCCTGCTGGTCGTAGCTCTGCTGGTCGTAGCCCTGCTGGTCGTAGGGCTGGGCCTGGGGCTGGGCGCCGCCGTACGGGTCCTGCCCGTAGGCCGCGTACGCCTCGTTCCCATAGCCGTACTGCCCGGCCTGGCCCATCTGGTCCGCGTAGACGTCCTGGCCGTAGCTGTGGCCCTGCCCCTGGCTGTGGTCCTGCTGCGCGCCGTAGCCGCCGTACGTCTCGTACGCGCTGTAGCCGTCCGCCGCCGCCTCGCTGTACGCGCCCGAGGCCGGGGTGAAGGGCGACGGCTCCTCGTAGACGCCGTACTCACCGGTGTCGTCGGGCATCGGCTGCGGCTGGTAGGTGGGCGGCTCCGGATGCGCCGCCGGGACCGCCTCCAGGTCGGAGACCTCGAGGATCGGCTCCTTGTCCGCGTCCTCCGGCCGGATGCTCTTCCCCTCGCGCCCCAGCAGCCCCGGCAGCCCGCCGCGCAGCGCCCAGCCCGCGGCGAAACCGCGCCGGAAGGAGAGCGTCACATACGTCTGGCCGATGGCGAAGGCGATCGCGCCCACCCCGATCACCGGAACGGACGGGATCAGCACACCGACGACCACGCCCAGGAAGCCGACGAAGGCCAGCAGCCGCCAGCGGAGCCGCGCCTTGTACTGCAGGAGGACCTCTCCCAGCAGCCACAGCGCGACGACGCCGAATGCGATGTAGAGGACCGTCCAGCCCATGCCCGCCCCTCTCAATGCGGCCGCCCGTCGGCTGCCGTCATCAGGACCGCTGATGCAGTCCCAGATTCTCGTAGATTTCCAGCGTCGCCGTGGAGTGGTTCAGGGTAATGAAGTGCAGCCCGGGGATCTCCTCGGCCATCAACCGCGCGCACAGCTTCGTGGCGTAGTCGATCCCGATCGAGCGTACAGCCGCCGGATCGTCCTTCACCGCCAGGATCCGCTCAGCCAGTTCGGGCGGGAACGCGGCGTTGCTGAGCTGCGCGAACCGCTCGATCTGCTTGACGTTCGTGACCGGCATGATTTCAGGGATGATGGGTGTCGTACAGCCCGCTGCCGCGACCCGGTCGCGCAGCCGCAGATAGTCCTCGGGGTAGAAGAACATCTGCGTGATGGCGAAGTCGGCGCCCGCGCGGCACTTGTCGATGAAGTGACGGATGTCGGTGTCCCAGTCCGTCGAGCGCGGGTGCATCTCGGGGAACGCGGCCACGCCGACGCAGAAGTCGCCGGACTCCTTGATCAGCTGGACCAGATCGGCGGCGTAGGTGAGGCCGTCGGGGTGCTGGACCCACTCCCCCATGGGATCGCCCGGCGGGTCGCCGCGCAGGGCGAGCATGTTCCGGATCCCGGCGCCGGCGTACTGCCCGATGATGTTGCGCAGCTCGGCCCGGGAGTGGTTCACGGCGGTCAGATGGGCGACGGGGGTGAGCGTGGTGTCCGTCGCGATGCGCTCGGTGGCGCGCACGGTGCCCCCGCGGGAGGAACCACCGGCTCCGTAGGTCACGGAGACGAACGTGGGCGAGACGGCTTCCAGCCTGCGGATGGCGTTCCACAGCGTCTGCTCGCCCTTCGCCGTTTTGGGGGCGAAGAATTCGAAGGAATACGACTGCTCGCCCGACGCGAGCAGATCGCGCACGGTCCGGGCGCGATCGGTCCTGGTGGAAGCGGTGCCTAGGGCCATACGTGCAGGCTATCCACCCGGCCCGGCTACGCCCACCCGACCTCGGGGATATGGGGGTTTTGCCAGCTTCCTGTCCGCAGTGCGGACAGATCCGTACGCCTTCGACCGGCGGACGGGCCGGGCGGGATGAAAGGTGGGTGAAACCCAGGTGAAAACTGACCCCTGGGGCGGTTCGCGGGCGGTCCCCATCCCGGTCGGGCCGGGCCCCATCCCGGTCGGGCCGGGCCGCGCGCTCAGCAGGTCGGAGGAAGTCCGCTACGGTTCGGGCAGCGCCCCGAAGGGGCGCGGGGCTGTGTCGATGTGCGGCTCCGCCGCGCGGACGCGACCAGCCACGACGGCGCCGCAGTCGACCGACGACGCATCGCGACACGTCCAGCGGAGCGCTTGGTCAGGCCGCCGCGCGGACCCGCTTCGCCAGCTCCGCCGTCGCCCCCGCCGGATCGTCGGCGGCCGTGATGGCCCGGACCACGACGATGCGGCGGGCGCCCGCCTCCAGGACCTGATCCAGGTTGGAAGCGTCGATTCCGCCGATGGCGAACCACGGCCGCTCCGTGCCCAGCGCGGCGGCGTGGCGCACCAGGGACAGCCCCGGGGCGGGGCGGCCCGGCTTGGTGGGGGTGGGCCAGCAGGGACCGGTGCAGAAATAGTCCACACCGGGCTGGACGGCAGCCGCGTCCACCTCCGCCTCCCCATGGGTGGAGCGCCCGATCAGCACGTCCTGGCCGAGGATCGCGCGCGCCGCGGGCACCGGCAGATCGCCCTGGCCCAGATGGAGCACATCCGAGCCGATGGCATGCGCGACATCGGCCCGGTCGTTGACGGCGAGCAGCTTGCCGTGCCGGCGGCAGGCGTCCGCGAAGACCTGGAGGTGCTCCAGCTCCTCGGCCGCCTCCATCTCCTTCTCCCGCAGCTGGACGATGTCCACCCCCGCCCCCAGGACGGCGTCCAGGAACTCCGGCAGATCGCCCTGGCCCTTCCGCGCGTCGGTGCACAGATAGAGACGGGCGTCGGCCAGCCGCTCGCGAGCGGTGGCGGTAGCGGTAGCGGTGGTGGACATGCGTTCCCCCCGGAGGGTCGGGCGGCGTACGGGCCGTGCGGGGAGCCCGGCCCGTACGCCAGATGTGATCAGGGGCGATCAGGGGCGATGACAATGGCGGAAGCGCGCGGCCCGCGTGAAAACGACCAGCCCTGTACAGGCCCCGTACGGGCTGTGTACGAGCCCCGTACGGAAAGCCACGGAAGGCTGGGCGGTGGCGGCGTCAGGGTGATGCCGTCAGACGGCGAGGGCCTGGGCGCGCCGCTTCACTTCCGTGCCGCGATTCTCGCTCAGCGCCCGTGCCGGGGTGCCGGGCAGGCTCGGGTCGGGGGTGAAGAGCCACTCCAGCATCTCTTCGTCACTGAAGCCGTCGTCCTTCAGAAGCGTCAAGGTCCCCACGAGGCCCTTGACGACCTTTCCGTCACCGATGAACTCCTCGGGGACCTGAAGGACCCTGTTCTCGCCACGGCGCACGGCGATCAGCTGGCCCTCCTTGACCAGCTGCCGGACGCGCGTCACCTCGACCCCCAGTCGTTCGGCGACGTCGGGGAGGGTGAGCCAGGCGGGGACGAGAGCATCGATCTTTGCGTCAATCTCGGTCACGGAACAAGCCTGCCATCTGGGACTGACAGTGGGTAGCCGGGCGTCCGCCGCGCGGGCCGCCCGCCCCGCCCCCGGGCGCGTCGGCCGGTGGCCGACCGGCGGTCGGCCCGCCGGTCAGAGGACGGCCGACTTCAGCGGCACCGAGGGGTCCTCGGCCCGCGTCCGGTCCAGCCGGGCGCCGCGCTCGATCAGCTTGCGCCCCTGGGCCAGATCGCGCGGACGGCCGACGGCCAGCAGGGCGACCAGGGCGCCCTCGCGCAGCCAGCACACCGACCAGGCGGCGCCCGCCGGATCGCCGCGCCAGACCAGCTCGTCGGCCTCCGAGTGGTGCCCGGCGTACTGCACGAAGCGCCCGAACTGCTCGGACCAGAAGTACGGCACCGGGTCGTAGACCACACCCGGGAAGTGGGCGGCCGTCCGGCTCCCCACCACGTTGGCGGCGACGGTGCGCGGGCCCTGGAGCGCGTTGTCCCAGTGGTGCACCAGCAGCCGCGTTCCGTAGCGGGCGGACGGGAAGGAGGCGCAGTCGCCGACCGCGTAGACGTCCGGCGCGGAGGTGCGCAGCCGGTCGTCGGCGGCGACGGAGCGGTCCTCGGCCAGCTCCACGCCCGAGCCCGCGAGCCAGTCCGTGGCGGGCCGGGCCCCGATCCCGACGACCACCGCGCCCGCGCGCAGCCGGGTGCCGTCGCCGAGCAGCAGCCCGCTCTCGTCGACCGAGGCCACTGGGGCCCCCGTGACCAGCCGGGCGCCGTAGTCCTCGTACCAGGCCGCCATGGGGGCCGCGACCTCGGCCGGGAGCGCGCCCGCCAGCGGCCGGTCGGCGGCCTCGACGACGGTCACGGCGCAGCCCGCCTCGCGTGCCGCGGTGGCGAACTCCGCGCCGATCCAGCCCGCCCCCACGACCGCGATCTCGCGCTGCCGGGCGAGCACCGGGCGCAACCGCTCGGCGTCGTCCAGCGTGCGCAGCAGATGGACGCCGGGCTCTCCCTCGCTGCCCGGCAGCGGGATCGGCTCGGCGCCGGTGGCGATCACCAGGACGTCGTACGGGAGCTGGCCGGTCGCGGTCTCGACGAGCCGCTTGTCCGGGCGCAGGCCGGTGACCTCGACGCCGAGCCGCAGGCCGATGCCGAGCCCGGCGAAGTCCACGTCGAGCGTCGAGCCCTCGGCCTTTCCGAGCAGTACGGCCTTGGACAGCGGGGGGCGGTCGTAGGGCTGGTGGGGCTCCGCGCCCAGCAGGACGATCCCCCCGGTCCAGCCGTGTTCGCGCAGCGCGACGGCGGTTTGCACCCCCGCCATGCCCGCGCCGACGATCACCACGCGCTGTCCGGGGCCGTTCGAGGACGGCTTCGTCGTCGTCTCATCGCTCACACGATCACTGTATTGCGGCTGGTGGGGCGGACTGGAGAACGGCTTGCGAGAGGTCGGACACAGAGTGGGGGTCGGACGGGGGTGGGTGGGGGGTGCGGGGCCGGACGGTGCGCGGGTTTGTGGGCGCCTCCGGCGGTGAGCCCCCACCCCGCCCCTTCCCGAAACGATGGGGCTCCGTCCCCCTCGCCCCCCGCCGGGGCTCCGCCCCGGACCCCGCTCCTCAAGCGCCGGAGGGGCTGGGGTTGCGGGGCGCCGGACGGGCTGGGGCCGCGGGGCTCCGCCCCCGGACCCGTTCCTCGAACTCCCCCAGCTGCCGCTGGGAGGTGCCCCCTGCGAGAGGCCGGGGGCGGCTGGTCTTTCGGGTGGTTCGGGGCGCGTACTAGGGTGGCGGGGCAGAGCACTCGCGGGAGCCCGGGCGGACCGGGCTGAGAGGGAGGCTGGAACGGCCTCCGACCGTACGAACCTGATCCGGGTCATGCCGGCGAAGGGAGGGGCAGCGTGTCCACGCACGCACCAGGTCACGACGACGGACCTCACACATCCAGCGGGCCGCCACCCGGCGGACGCTACGACGCCCTCGTCATCGGGGGCGGCATCATCGGGCTGGTCACGGCCTGGCGGGCGGCCCAGCGCGGGCTGCGTACCGCGCTCGTCGACCCGGCGCCCGGCGGCGGAGCCGCCTGGGTCGCGGCCGGGATGCTGGCGGCCGTCACCGAGCTGCACTACGGCGAGCAGACCCTGCTCCGCCTCAACATGGCCTCCGCGCGCCGCTATCCGGACTTCGTGGCCGAGCTCGAGGAGGCCGGCGGCCAGGACGTGGGCCACCGCGCGAGCGGCACGCTCGCCGTCGCGTTCGACGCCGACGACCGCGCCCATCTGCGCGAGCTCCACACCTTCCAGCAGGGACTCGGGCTGGAGTCCGAGTGGCTGACGGGGCGTGAGTGCCGCCGTCTGGAGCCGATGCTCTCGCCGGGCGTACACGGCGGGCTGCGTGTCGCCGGTGACCACCAGGTGGATCCGCGGCGGCTGACGGCGGCGCTGCTCACCGCGTGCGAGCGGGCCGGGGTCGCCTTCCACCGCCACCGCGCGGAGCGGCTGCTGCTGGACGGCGACCGCGCCACCGGGGTCGAGCTGACCGGGGGTACGCGCCTGGCCGCCGAGCGGACCGTACTGGCCGCGGGCAGCCTCAGCGGACGGCTCGCGGGCGTTCCTGAGGACGTCCTGCCGCCCGTACGGCCCGTCAAGGGGCAGGTGGTGCGGCTGTCGGTGCCCGAGCGGTACGCGCCGTTCCTCTCCCGGACCGTACGGGCCGTGGTGCGCGGCGGGCCGGTCTACCTGGTGCCGCGCGAGAACGGCGAGCTGGTCATCGGCGCGACCAGCGAGGAGCTGGGCTGGGACACCACGGTCACCGCGGGCGGGGTGTACGAACTGCTGCGGGACGCCCATGAGGTGGTGCCCGGCATCACCGAACTGCCGCTGGTGGAGACGTCCGCCGGACTGCGCCCCGGCTCCCCCGACAACGCCCCGATGCTCGGCCCGACCGCGCTGCCGGGGCTGTTGCTGGCCACCGGCCACTTCCGCAACGGTGTGCTCCTCACCCCGATCACCGGCGATGTCATGGCCGAGGCCCTCACCAGCGGAGAACTCCCCCCGGAGGCCCAGCCGTTCAGCCCGCAGCGCTTCGCGGCTCCCCCGGTGGCGCCCTCTCCCGGTGCCCCCGGCGCCGCGCAGTCCCCAGCACAGGAGCAGTACACATGACCGTCTCCGTCAACGGCGAGCCTCGCGAGGTGCCCGAGGGCACCACGCTCGACCGGCTCGTCGCGACCCTCACCCAGGCGCCCTCGGGTGTCGCCGCCGCCGTCAATGAAACGGTTGTCCCGCGCACCCAGTGGTCCGCGACCTCGCTCGGCGACGGTGATCGCGTCGAGGTCCTCACCGCGGTCCAAGGAGGCTGATCCCACCCATGGCTCCCATCACGACCACCACGACCACCACGACCACCACCCCGGCCACCACAGCCGTCACCACCACCCCCGACGCCACGACGGCCCACGGCGCCGCCGACCGCGCCTCGCTCACCGCGCCCGATCCGCTCACCATCGCCGGGACCGAGTTCGGCTCCCGGCTGATCATGGGCACGGGCGGCGCGCCCAGTCTGGAGATCCTGGAGCGTTCGCTGCTGGCCTCGGGCACCGAGCTGACGACCGTCGCGATGCGGCGCCTCGATCCGACGGTGCAGGGGTCCGTGCTCTCCGTGCTCAACCGACACGGGATCCGCCCGCTGCCCAACACCGCCGGGTGTTTCACCGCCGGTGAGGCCGTGCTCACCGCCCGCCTCGCCCGGGAGGCGCTGGGCACGGACTGGGTGAAGCTGGAGGTGGTCGCCGACGAGCGCACCCTGCTCCCCGATCCGATCGAGCTGCTGGACGCCGCCGAGACCCTGGTGGACGACGGGTTCACGGTCCTGCCGTACACCAACGACGATCCGATCCTGGCCCGGAAGCTGGAGGACATCGGCTGCGCCGCGATCATGCCGCTCGGCTCCCCGATCGGCTCCGGGCTCGGCATCCGCAATCCGCACAACTTCCAGCTGATCACCGAGCGGGCCACCGTGCCGGTGATCCTGGACGCGGGCGCGGGCACGGCGTCGGACGCCGCGCTGGCCATGGAGCTGGGGTGCGCGGCGGTGATGCTCGCCTCGGCCGTCACCCGGGCCCAGGAGCCGGAGCTGATGGCGGGGGCGATGCGGTACGCGGTGGAGGCGGGCCGGCTGGCCCACCGGGCGGGCCGGATCCCGCGCCGCCACTTCGCCGAGGCGTCGAGCCCGGCGGAGGGCCTGGCCGCCCTTGACCCCGAGCGCCCGGCCTTCGGCTGAGCGCTCCGCTGGACGTGTCACGATGCGTCGCCGGCCGACTGCGGCGCCGTCGTGGCTGGTCGCGCCCGCGCGGCGGAGCCGCACATCGACACAGCCCCGCGCCCCTTCGGGGCGTCCGGGCCCCCCGGGGCCCTACCGTGGAGGGAGGGAGCAGCCCACAGCCCGGAGGTGGTCGCCGTGACCGTGACCGTGGACGACCGGATCGAGCGCGAGGTGTACGTACCGGCGCCGATCGACCGGGTGTGGCGGGTGCTGACCACGCCCGAGCACATCCGCGCCTGGTACGCCCCCGGCGGCTGCGAGATCGATCCGCACCCCGGCGGGCGGCTCCGGTTCCGCTGGGACGAGCACGGAGAGTTCCACGGCATGGTCGAGCGGGCGGTTCCGGACGCCCTCTTCCGGTTCCGGCTGGCCCTGGAGCCCGATCACGCCCCCTCGGACCCCGGCGAAGCCACGCTCGTGGAGTTCGCGCTCTCGCCCGAGGGCCCGGGCACCCGGCTGCGGTTCGCGGAGAGCGGTATCCGCGCCCTGGCCGTCCCCGACGACGCCAAGGCCAAGCACGCCGAGTACGCCACGCTGTCCTGGACCTCCGCGCTGGAGGAGCTGGCCGCGATCGCCGCCGCGTCGCACAACTGACCCGCCGGTGTCACCGTTCCGCTGCACGTACGCGCCCCACCTGGGGCGGCCGGTCCTGGCCGATATCGGCGCCTCGTAGACTTCCCCCGTGGATACGACCCTCCAGGACCCCCTCGTCGGGCAGGAGCTCGACGGCCGCTACCGCATCGAGGCGCGGATCGCCGTTGGCGGGATGGCGACGGTCTACCGGGCCGTCGACACCCGGCTGGACCGTGTGCTCGCGCTGAAGGTGATGCATCAGAGCCTCGCCTCCGACGCCGCCTTCGTCGAGCGCTTCATCCGGGAGGCGAAGTCCGTCGCGAGACTCGCGCACGCCAATGTGGTCGCCGTCTACGACCAGGGAGCGGACGGCGGCCATGTCTATCTGGCCATGGAGTACGTCTCCGGCTGCACCCTGCGCGATGTGCTCCGCGGGCGCGGGGCGCTGCATCCGCGCGCCGCGCTGGACATCCTGGAGCCGGTGCTGGCCGCGCTCGGGGCGGCCCACCGCGCCGGTTTCGTCCACCGGGACATGAAGCCCGAGAACGTGCTGATCGGGGACGACGGCCGGGTCAAGGTCGCCGACTTCGGCCTGGTCCGGGCGGTGGACACCAACACCAGCGCCTCCACCGGCAGCGTCCTCGGCACCGTCTCGTATCTCGCGCCCGAGCAGATCGAGCACGGCACGGCCGACACCCGCGCCGATGTCTACGCCTGTGGTGTGGTGCTGTACGAGATGCTGACCGGCGCCAAGCCGCACGGCGGCAGCACCCCGGCGCAGGTCCTCTACCAGCATCTGAACGAGGACGTCCCGCCGCCCTCCGCCCTCGCGCCCGGGGTCGCCCCGGAGCTGGACGCGCTGGTGGCCTCGGCCACCGCGCGCGCCGTCGAGGCGCGCCCCGCCGACGCCGTCGCGCTGCTGGGCACGACCCGGGCGGTGCGGGCCGCGCTGACCGACGACCAGCTGGACGCGGTGCCGCCGCAGGCCAAGGAGGACCACTCGGCCGGGTCCGAGAACCGTACGACGGTGATTCCGCGCCCGGCGGCGGCCGTCGACGACCAGGACCAGCTCAACCACACCAGCCGTCTGGAGCTGCCCCCGGAACCGCCCCGGCAGGAGGGGCACCGCCGGGGCGTCGGCCGGGGCCGGTTGCCGCGCCGCGGGATCGTGACGATCGCCGCCGCGGTGGTGCTGGCGATCGCCCTCGGCATCGGGGTCTGGTACATCAGCGTCGGCCAGTTCACCGAGGTCCCGCCGGTGCTGCGGAAGACCCAGGCGGAGGCCGAGAAGAAGCTGCACGGCGCGGGTCTCGATGTGAAGGTCGTCAACGAGTTCAGCGATGTCATCCCCAAGGGGAAGGTCATCGGCTCCAAGCCCGGCCCGGGCGAGCGCGTCCGCGACACCGGCACCGTGACCATCCGGGTCTCCCAGGGACGCCCGCGGGCCGAGGTGCCCAATGTGGTGGGCATGCCGCTCGCCGAGGCCAAGCGGAAGATCGCGGACCAGGGGCTCACGGTCGGCAAGGTCACCGGCCGCTTCAGCAGTGAGACGGCCCAGGGCTCGGTCCTCTCCACCAGCCCGGGCCCCGACTCGGTGCGCCGCCCCGAGACGCCGGTGTCGATCGTGGTCAGCAAGGGCCAGCCGGTCGACGTCCCGGATGTGGTGGGCGATTCGGTCGACGACGCCCGGTCCACGCTGGAGGACGAGGGCTTCAAGGTGAAGATCGCCGAGCGGCAGGTGTTCTCGGAGAAGGACAAGGGCTCGGTCGCCGAGCAGTCCCCGTCGACGGACGGCAAGGCCGCCAAGGGCGACACGGTGACGCTGACCATCTCCAAGGGCGTGCAGATGGTCGGGGTGCCCGACGTCACGGGGAAGAACGTGGACGACGCCAAGGCGGAGCTGGAGGACGCCGGGTTCAAGGTGGACGTCCAGAAGGCGCTGCTGTTCCCCGGGGACACGGTGCAGGACCAGTCGGTGGAGGGCGGCGACAAGGCGCCCAAGGGCAGCACGATCACGATCAGGACCAAGGGCGGCGTGTTCTGAGGGCTCGGGGACGGATGGCAGCGGCCGGACGGCCCATGCCATCCGTCCGGCCGCTCACCCGAAGCCGACCCCACCCGGCCGCTCACCCGAAGCTGACCCGCTCCAGCCAGAAGTCCAGCAGCTTCTCATCGCCCAGGATCTCCACGCCCGCGCCGCGGGCCGGGCGCCGCTTGTAGATGATCAGCAGCAGGTCGGTCAGCGGCCCGCGCACCGCGACCGCGGCCTTCTCATGCGCCCGCCGCCAGGTGATCGCGTCGCCGGTGAGGTCGACCACCCACTCCGCCGCCACCTCCGGCGCGGTGTCGGTCGCGTGGAAGTGCAGGGTGCGGCCAGGGCCGAGCAGCTCGCGCATCCAGGGGTGGACCTCGAAGTGCATCGGCAGCGAGCCGAGCGCCAGCCACTCGTCGAACCCGTCCAGGGCCACCTCCTGGTCGAGGGTGTACTCATCGCCGAGGGCCAGGACCGCGTCGGCCCGGTGGACCGCCGTCTCATGGGTGAAGCGGCGGGCGTAGAAGTCCGCGCGCCCTCCGGCGACCTGCCCGAAGTCCGGCACCGGGGTCCACAGCCGCGCCTCGGGCCCCGCCTCGCGCAGCGTGTCGGCCAGCAGCTGGGCGCCCTCGACCAGCCAGGGGGCGAGCTCGGCCGCGTCCTCCTCCGCGTACGGCGACAGATCGCGGAAGTGCTCATCGGGCAGCGCCTCCGTGGCCCGGGTGCGCACCAGCTCCTCGGCCCACCGATGGGTTCCGCCGAGATGGCGCAGCAGCTGCCCGACGTTCCAGCCGGGGCAGGTGGGCACGGGACGGGTCAGATCCGCGCCCTCGATCGCGCCCCGCAGCAGCTGGGTCTGCGCGACGATCTCGGAGCAGCGACGGTCAAAGCTCAGCAGAGTCATGTACGTCACAGTAGGGGCGCCCACCGACAGCGGACCCCGGCCCGGGAGCCATACCCCCCCGAGGGGCGACAACGCGGGCCCCTCGCACCTGGGACCCTTGATGACGTGAGTACGCATCGCATCCGCAACCCCATCGGCGGCCATATCCGGGTGGCCGGCGGCCTGGCCACCGTCGGTCTGGCGCACGCCGCCGACATCGGCGCCGAGACCGTCCAGGTCTTCGTCGCCAATCCGCGCGGCTGGGCCACCCCCGTCGGTACGCCCGCCCAGGACGAGGCGTTCCGCGCCGGCTGCGCCGAGCGGTCGATACCGGTGTACGTCCACGCCCCCTACTTGATCAACTTCGGTTCGCACACCGAGGCCACGGCCGAACGCTCCGTCGCGTCCCTGCGCCATTCGCTCCGGCGCGGCCGGGAGATCGGCGCGCTCGGCGTGGTCGTCCACACCGGCTCGGCGACCGGGGGACGTCCGCGTGCCACCGCGATCGCGCAGGTACGGGAGCGGGTGCTGCCGCTGCTGGACGAGCTGACCCGGGACGACGACCCCTGGCTGCTGCTGGAGCCGACCGCCGGGCAGGGCACCTCGCTGTGCGCGCTGGTGGAGGACCTGGGGCCGTACTTCGAGGCGCTGGACCGGCATCCCCGGCTCGGGGTCTGCCTGGACACCTGCCATGTGTTCGCGGCGGGGCATGACCTCGCCGCCCCGGGCGGTGTGAAGCAGACGCTGGACGAGCTGGTGGCCGTCGCCGGAGAGGGGCGGCTCAGGCTGATCCACGCCAATGACTCCAAGGACGTGGTCGGCGCCCACAAGGACCGGCACGCGAACATCGGCGCCGGGCACATCGGGGCGGAGCCGTTCCGCGAGCTGTTCGCCCACCCCGCGACCGACGGGGTGCCGCTGGTGATCGAGACACCGGGCGGTACGGAGGGGCATGCGGCGGATGTGGCCCGGCTGAAGGAGCTGCGCGCCGGGGTGGCCTGAGAACGCGCCCGGCGCGTTGAGGAATACCCCTAGGGGGTATAGCGTTGAGTGCGGTTGACGAATCCGCGATCAACGCTGGGGGTACGACGGACATGCGACAGCATGAGCACACGCAGAGCGGACCTCATGAGCACCATGGCCACGAGGAGCACGCGGGCGCGACCAACTGGTCGATGGCCGCGCAGGCCACCCTGCACTGCCTCACCGGCTGCGCCATCGGCGAGGTCGTGGGCATGGCCATCGGCACGGCCCTGGCCTGGCACAACGTCCCGACGATGATCCTGGCGATCGTGCTCGCCTTCGTCTTCGGCTACTCCCTGACGATGCGGGGCGTGCTGCGGGCGGGGCTCGACATGCGCAGCGCGCTGCGGGTGGCACTGGCGGCCGACACCGTATCGATCACGATCATGGAGCTGGCCGACAACGCGACGATCGTCGTCTTCCCGGGCGCGATGGACGCGACGCTGTCGGACGTTCTCTTCTGGCTCAGCCTGGCCCTGTCGTTCGCGGTGGCGTTCCTGGTCACCACGCCGGTCAACAAGTGGATGATCGGTCGGGGCAAGGGACATGCGGTGGTCCACCAGTACCACTGACCAGGCCACGGCGACGCGACTGTAGCCCGCCACCCGGCGGCCCGGGGCTAGCTAGAGCTCCGGGCCGTCGCCCGGCTCCTCCTGGTAGGAGTAGCGCTTCTCCGTCCAGGGGTCGCCGATGTTGTGGTAGCCGCGCTCCTCCCAGAAGCCGCGGCGGTCGGCGGTCATGTACTCCACCCCGCGCACCCATTTCGGGCCCTTCCAGGCGTACAGATGGGGCACCACCAGCCGCACCGGAAAGCCGTGCTCGGCGGTGAGCAGCTCGCCGTCCTTGTGGGTGGCGAAAATCGTGGTCTCCGCCATGAAGTCGGACAGCCGCAGATTCGAGCTGAACCCGTATTCGGCCCACACCATCACATGGGTGACATCGGGCGCCGGCGGTGCGAGCTTCACGATCTCCAGCGAGGAAACCCCGCCCCATTCGGCGTCGAGCATGCTGAATTTGGTGACGCAGTGCAGATCGGCCACGACCGTCGAGTACGGCAGGGCCGAGAACTCCTCATGCGTCCAGCAGTGTTTTTCGCCGTCCGCCGTGGCGCCGAAGACCCGGAACTCCCACCGGTCCGGCCTGAACTTGGGGACCGGCCCATAGTGCGTAACCGGCCAACCGCGCTGCAGTCGCTGCCCAGGAGGCAGCTTCGCGAGCTCCCCCTCGCGGCTTTCCGACTGACCCATGGGCTCCATGGTCTCAGACCGCCGGGGGTGGTCGTGACCAGGGCATCGGGGACGGGCACAACTCGTACTAAGCGTGCACTTACTGGACGCCCCAACAGGCGCGGTGCGACGATGCGCGGAACCTGCCGTTCCCGATCGGATTGGAAGGAGCCCCTCCGATGCAGGGTGACCCCGAGGTCCTCGAGTTCCTCAACGAGCAGCTGACCGGCGAGCTGACCGCGATCAATCAGTACTTTCTGCACTCAAAGATGCAGGACAACTTTGGCTGGACTCGGCTTGCCAAATACACCCGGTCGGAGTCTTTCGACGAGATGAAGCATGCGGAGATCCTCACCGACCGCATCCTTCTTCTGGATGGGCTGCCCAATTACCAGCGGCTCTTCCATGTCCGGGTGGGCCAGACGCTGACCGAGATGTTCCAGGCCGACCGGCAGGTGGAGATCGAGGCGATCGACCGCCTCAAGCGGGGCATCGAGCTGATGCGGTCCAAGGCGGACATCACCTCGGCGAACCTCTTCGAGTACATCCTCGCCGACGAGGAACTCCACATCGACTATCTCGACACCCAGCTGGAGCTGATCGAGAAGCTCGGTGAGCCCCTCTACATCGCCCAGCAGATCGAGCAGCCCAGCGACAACGGCGACAACTACTCCGGGAGCGGCAAGGGTCACTGAGCCCGCGGCGGCAGCACTCGCGGCGACCGATCCGGTCCGCCGGCCAGGCCGAACGGTCCGCTGGTCACCAACGGTCCGCCGGTCAGGCCGCCTCGGCCGCCGTCGGCTCCGGGAGCGAAGCGGCAGCGGACGCCGCCGTCGCGGCCGTCGCGGCCGTGGTCAGGACGACCGGGTCCAGCGCCTCGCGCCGGGGGCACGCACCGCGGCCCAGCAGCGCCTGGATCTTCCGCACGCACGATCCGCAGTCCGTGCCCGCCTTGCAGGCACCGGCGATCTGGCGCGGGGTGCACGCGCCAGATTCCGCGTGCTGACGCACCTGCTGCTCGGTGATCCCGAAGCATGAGCAGACGTACACGGACTCTCCAGCGGTGGCGTCGACGATGGCCTTGATCGGTGAGGTAACCCTTACCTTACCTGCCGCGCCGGACCCCCACAACGCACAGCGGGCGCGGATCCATGTGATCCGCGCCCCACCTGCGTCTTTATGATCTCTACTGGCCGGTCCCTACTGGTCCCGGTACATCTCCGCCACCAGGAACGCCAGGTCCAGCGACTGGCTGCGGTTGAGCCGCGGGTCGCACGCCGTCTCGTAGCGCTGGTGCAGATCGTCGACGAAGATCTCGTCGCCGCCGCCCACGCACTCCGTGACATCGTCGCCGGTCAGCTCCACATGGATGCCGCCCGGATGGGTGCCGAGCTCCTTGTGGACCTCGAAGAAGCCCTTGACCTCGTCCAGCACATCGTCGAAGCGGCGGGTCTTGTGCCCGGACGCCGCCTCGAAGGTGTTGCCGTGCATCGGGTCGCAGACCCAGGCGACCTGCGCACCCGAGGCGGTCACCTTCTCCACCAGGTTGGGCAGCTTGTCGCGGATCTTGTCCGCGCCCATCCGGGTGATGAAGGTCAGCCGGCCCGGCTCGCGGTCCGGGTCGATCCGCTCGATCAGCGACAGCGCCTCTTCCGGCGTGGTCGTCGGGCCCAGCTTCACGCCCACCGGGTTGCGGACCTTGGAGGCGAACTCGATATGCGCCCCGTCCAGCTGCCGGGTGCGCTCGCCGATCCAGACCATGTGGCCGGAGACGTCGTACAGCTCGCCGGTGCGCGAGTCGGTGCGGGTCATCGCCGTCTCGTAGTCCAGGATCAGCGCCTCGTGCGAGGAGAAGAACTCGACCGTCTTGAACTCCTCCGGGTCCACCCCGCAGGCGTTCATGAAGGCCAGCGCCCGGTCGATCTCGCGCGCCAGCGCCTCGTAGCGCTGACCCGAGGGCGAGGACTTCACGAAGTCCTGGTTCCAGGCGTGCACCTGCCGCAGGTCCGCGTAGCCGCCGGTGGTGAAGGCGCGCACCAGGTTCAGCGTCGAGGCCGACGCCTGGTACATCCGCTTCAGCCGCTGCGGGTCAGGGATCCGCGCCTCGGGGGTGAACTCGAACCCGTTGACGGAGTCGCCGCGGTAGGTGGGCAGGGTCACCCCGTCCCGGGTCTCGGTCGGCTTGGAGCGCGGCTTGCTGTACTGCCCGGCGATCCGGCCCACCTTCACCACCGGGACGGACCCGGCGTAGGTCAGCACGGCGCCCATCTGGAGGAGCGTCTTGAGCTTGTTGCGGATCTGGTCGGCGCCCACGCCGTCGAATGCCTCGGCGCAGTCGCCGCCCTGGAGCAGAAACGCCTCGCCCCGCGCCACGGCCCCCAGGCGGTGCCGCAGCGCGTCGCACTCGCCCGCGAAGACGAGCGGCGGATAGGACTCGAGCTCAGCGATCACATCGCGCAGAGCCGCTCGGTCCGGCCAGTCGGGCTGCTGCGCCGCGGGAAGAGACTGCCAGGTGTGGCCACCGGCGTGGGTTTCAGCGTTCACGGTCACCCGCACAAGGTTACGGGGTCTCCACGGCCGTCCAGCCCGCTGCCCACAAGGTGAGACACCGCCCCTCACGCTCTGAGCCCGAACCACACAGGGGACGGACCAAGGTCCGTACCAAGCACACACGGGACGCGTCGCGCAAGAACTGGCGCTCGGGCATCCTCCGGCCGTTTACGGTCATGTCGTGAAGACGCCGTGATGGAACCGTGCATTCCTCGGACGCTGTTCGGGTGATCGGCCCACCCCCGCGGCCGGTCCCCATCCAAAGGAGTGCCCCATGAGGAAGTTGCTCCGCCGCGGTGCCGCCGCCTTCGCGGCCGCCGCCTCGCTCGTACTGATGTCGCTCAACGCCACACCCGCCCAGGCGGACTCGTCGGCCATCGCGTCCGGGATGACCTGGACCGTGCTCGCGAAGGGGACCAACGGCACGATCAGGGTGGGCGCGGACTCCGCGACCGACGCGTACAACGGTGACACCGCCGCCACGGCGACACTCCCCATGCTGTGCCTGAGAGTCAACGGCAGCGCCGTGCCCGGTGGGATCACCCCGGACTTCTACGCGGGCTGGGCACGCGGCACCGTGGCCGCGACGCCGCCCGTGCTGGGCAAGTCGCTGACCAGCCGGGCCACGGCGGACGCGATCTGTGCGCAGTACTACGGCGCGGACTGGCGGGAGGCCGAGTTCCACGACGGCCGGTACGGCGCCAACCTGGAGGCGAGCGGTGGCTGGTCCTTCTGGGCGTACGGCTACGTCCCGGACGGCACCCGCTTCTGGACCGCGATCAACGATCAGCCGGCCAACCCCTGGAACTGAGGTAAGGTCCTGGACATGCACGCGCGACTGACCATGACCTGGTGGTGGACCGCTCATCCGGCGGCCCGCTGAATCGCGCACTCCCAAGATCTCGCGAAGGCCGCCCGAGGGGCGGCCTTCGGCGTTTCCGCGGGTCGTTCCTCAATCCGGAAGGAATCACCCGCCATGCAGAACCCCCATGCTCAGGCCGTCGTCGCACGGCTGCTCTCCGACGACGCGCCGCCCTTCGCCCTGCTGCACCGCCGCACCCCCGGCCGGGCGCCCGACACCGTCGAGGTGCTGCTCGGCCCGGTCGGCGAGGTGGCGCGGCTGACCGACATCCCGCTGCCGACCGGGACCCCGCGGGACGGCGCCCCGGTGGCGGACGCCCTCGCGCTGGTGCCGTTCCGGCAGATCCATGAGCGCGGGTTCGAGGTGCGCGACGACGGCACGCCGCTGGCCGTGCTGCGCCCGGAGGAGAGCTACGAGCTGCCGCTCGCCGAGGCCCTGGAGGCGCTGCCCGGGCATCCGGTGCGGGTCGAGGACGGGGCGTTCGACGTGGACGACGACGCGTACGCGGAGATCGTGAGCCGGGTCATCGAGGACGAGATCGGCACCGGGGAAGGTGCCAACTTCGTCATCCGAAGGACCTTCCGGGGCGAGATCCCGGGGTTCGCGAGTACCGACGCGCTCGCGCTCTTCCGGCGGCTGCTGGCCGGGGAGCGGGGCGCCTACTGGACGTATGTCGTGCGGCTGGCGGACGGGCGGACGCTGGTGGGGGCCAGCCCCGAGGTCCATGTGCGGATGTCCGGGGGGACGGTCGTGATGAATCCGATCAGCGGGACGTACCGCTACCCCGAGGGCGGGCCGAGCGCGGAGGGGCTGCTGGAGTTCCTGCACGACCGCAAGGAGGTGGAGGAGCTGTCCATGGTCGTGGACGAGGAGCTGAAGATGATGTGCACCGTCGGCGACATGGGCGGGACGGTGATCGGGCCCCGGCTCAAGGAGATGGCGCACCTCGCGCACACCGAGTACGAGCTGCGCGGCCGCTCCTCGCTCGACGTCCGGGAGGTGCTCCGCGAGACGATGTTCGCGGCGACCGTCACCGGCTCCCCGGTGCAGAACGCGTGCCGGGTGATCGAGCGCTACGAGCCGGGCGGCCGCGGCTACTACGCGGGGGCGCTCGCGCTGATCGGACGGGACGGCGGCGGCGCCCAGACCCTGGACTCGCCGATCCTGATCCGCACCGCCGACATCGATGCCGGGGGATCGCTGAAGGTGGCCGTCGGCGCCACGCTGGTCCGCCACTCGGACCCGCGCGGCGAAGTGGCCGAGACGCATGCGAAGGCGGCCGGAGTGCTGACCGCGCTGGGCGTGCGGCCCGCGCCCGTACGGCCGGAGCAGGAGGGCCCGCGGCCGCGGCTCACGGACGATCCGCGGGTACGGGCGGCGCTGGACGCGCGGCGGGCGGACCTGGCGCCGTTCTGGCTGCGGATGCAGGCCCCCGAGGAGCCCCAGGTCGGGGGGTTGTCCGGGCACGCCCTGGTGATCGACGCCGAGGACACCTTCACCGCGATGCTCGCGCATCTGCTGCGCACCTCGGGACTGACCGTGACCGTGCGGCGGTACGACGAGCCGGGGGTGCGGGAGGCGGTGCTGGCGCATCAGGGGCCCGTGGTGCTCGGCCCCGGTCCCGGCGACCCGGGCGACCGGGCCGACCCGAAGATGCGGTTCCTGCGGGCGCTGACCGCCGAGCTGGTGGCCGGGCACCGGCACGGGCTGCTGGGAGTGTGCCTGGGGAACGAGCTGATCGCGGCCGAGCTGGGGCTGGAGATCGTCCGCAAGGACGTGCCGTTCCAGGGCGCCCAGGAGCGGATCGACTTCTTCGGGCGTGAGGAGACCGTCGGCTTCTACAACACCTTCACGGCGCGCTGTGACGAGGCGGCGGAGACGGAGCTGGCGATGCACCGCGTGGAGCTGAGCCGGGACCGGGCGACCGGCGATGTGCACGCGCTGCGCGGGCCGGGCTTCGCCGGGGTGCAGTTCCACCCGGAGTCGGTGCTGTCGCGGGACGGGGCGGCACTGGTGGCGGAGCTGCTGGCGGCCGTACTGGTCTGAAGGGCCCGCGGGCCGAAGGACGATCCGGCCGAATCCGGAGGGCGGTGTGACGATGGGCCGGGCGCGACTTCCGCGCCCGGCCCATCGCCGTACTGCACCCAGACGGCCTCAGCCGAAGAAGACCTCGGCCTCGGCGTAGAGCGAGGGATCGACCGTCTTGAGTCGTGCGGTCGCCTCGGCAAGCGGTACCCGGATGATGTCGGTGCCGCGCAGCGCGACCATCTTTCCGAAGTCCTCGTCCCGGACCGCGTCGATGGCGTGCAGCCCGAAGCGGGTGGCGAGCCAGCGGTCGAAGGCGCTGGGCGTGCCCCCGCGCTGGACATGGCCGAGGACGGTGGTGCGGGCCTCCTTACCGGTGCGCTTCTCGATCTCCTTGGCCAGCCACTCGCCGACCCCGGAGAGCCGGACATGGCCGAAGGAGTCCAGCGTGTCGTCCTTGAGGACGGCGTCGCCGTCCTGGGGCATCGCGCCCTCGGCGATGACCACGATCGGGGCGTAGCGGATCTTGAAACGGGATTCGACCCAGGCGCAGACCTGGTCGACATCGAAGCGCTGTTCGGGGAGGAGGATGACGTTGGCGCCGCCGGCGAGCCCCGAGTGCAGGGCGATCCACCCGGCATGACGGCCCATCACCTCGACGACGAGCACCCGCATATGCGATTCGGCGGTGGTGTGGAGCCGGTCGATGGCCTCGGTGGCGATGTTGACGGCGGTGTCGAAGCCGAAGGTGTAGTCGGTGGCGGACAGATCGTTGTCGATGGTCTTGGGGACGCCGACACAGCGGATGCCGTAGTCGCCGGAGAGCCGGGCGGCGACGCCGAGGGTGTCCTCGCCGCCGATCGCGATCAGCGCGTCGACCTCCTGCTTGACCAGGGTCTCCTTGACCCGGCGGATGCCGTCCTCGCTCTTGAGGGGGTTGGTGCGGGAGGAGCCGAGGATGGTGCCGCCGCGTGGCAGGATGCCGCGCACCGCGCGGATGTCGAGGGGGACGGTGTCGTTCTCGAGAGGGCCGCGCCAGCCGTCCCGGAAGCCGATGAAGTCATAGCCGTATTCCTGTACGCCCTTGCGCACGACGGCGCGGATGACCGCGTTGAGCCCGGGGCAGTCACCGCCGCCGGTCAGCACTCCGACCCGCATCGTTTCTTCCCTTCTCCCGTGGAATCCCGTGATTGGGCCCGGTACGGAGAGCCACGCTAACGGTGATCCAGGTCACACGGGATGGGGCGTCGGACGATTCCCGCGCGAATCAAGGGAGTTGGTTTTGAACTTCACCCGTACGAGGGGGTGACGCAATGTCACCGGCCCCGGCCGGACGGTGTCAGGCGTCGTCGAGGCCGCGCTCGATGGCGTAGCGGACCAGCTCCACGCGATTGTGCAGCTGGAGCTTGCCGAGGGTGTTCTGGACGTGGTTCTGCACCGTGCGGTGCGAGATGACCAGCCGCTCGGCGATCTGCTTGTACGAAAGCCCCTTGGCCACCAGCCGCAGCACCTCCGTCTCACGCTCGGTGAGCTGCGGGGCGGCGGGCTGGTCGGCGGCGGTGGGGGCGGGCTCGCCCGCGAGCCGCCGGTACTCACCGAGCACCAGGCCCGCGAGGCCGGGGGTGAACACCGGGTCGCCGGCCGCCGTGCGGCCCACCGCGTCCAGCAGCTCCTCGGTGCTGGCCGACTTCAGCAGATAGCCGGTGGCCCCGGACTTGACCGCCTCCAGGACGTCCGCGTGCTCACCGCTCGCGGAGAGCACCAGCACCCGCAGCTCGGGGCGGTCGGCGAGGACCTCCTTGCACACCTCGACCCCCGGCAGCCCGGGCAGGTTGAGGTCGAGCACCAGGACGTCCGGCCCCGCGGCCTTGGCCCGGCGGACCGCCTGCGGTCCGTCCCCGGCCGTGGCCACCACGTCGAACCCGGCCTCGGAGAGGTCCCGGGCCACCGCGTCGCGCCACATCGGATGGTCGTCGACCACCATCACCGTCACCGGGCGGCCGTCGTGCTGAGCGGTCATCGTGCCGCTTCCCCCTTCTGTTTCGCCTTCTTCGCCGACGCCTTCGGAACCGTCAACTCCACTTCGGTGCCCTGCCCCGGCGCCGAGATCCACTCGGCGGTGCCGCCGAGGTCGCGCAGCCGTCCCCGGATGGACAGGGCCACCCCCAGCCGCCCCTCCGCCTCCGCGTCCGCCAGCCGCCCCTCGGGAATGCCGGGGCCGTCGTCCCGTACGGTCACCATCACCGCGTCCGGCTCGTCCTCCAGCAGGATCCAGGCGTGGGCGTCCTCGCCGGCGTGGACCCGTACGTTGTCCAGGGAGGCGCCGACGGCGGCGGCCAACTCCCCGGCGACGCCCGCCGGGAGGAGCACCGGCGCGCCCGGCTCGGAGAAGGTGACCCGGGAGCCCGCGTGCGGGGCCAGCAGGGCCCGCAGATCGCAGGGGCCGTCGTCGGAGCGCCCGGGGCCGGGCGGGCAGGGCGGGGCCGGCGGGTCGTCGGCGTCCGGGAGGGCGCCCGGGTCGGCTACGGCCTCCGTCCCGTCGCCGGTACGCGGCCGGGTCACCAGACCGGTGGAGACCAGGGTGCGCAGCGCGATCTCCTGCTCCCCCGCCATCCGGCCGAGTTCGGCCGCCTCGCCGCCGATCGCGGCGCCGCGCCGCTGCACCATGGCGAGCACCTGGAGCACGCTGTCGTGGATGTCGCGGGCCAGCCGCTCCCGCTCCCGGGTGGCCGCCTCGATGCGCAGCGCGCGGGCGAGGGTGCGCTCACTGGCGCGGGCCACCTCGACCACATAGCCGATGCCCACGCTCGCCACCCACACCAACGACAGCATGTGGACGGTGTCCTGGGCGAATCCGCCGCGCTCGATCACATTGGCGGCGCAGACCACGGTGGAGGCCGAGGCACCCCAGCGCCAGCCGCCCTTGATGGCGAAGCCGAGGACCGCGCCCATCGTCCATATGGAAGGCAGCGTGGGCGTGCCCTCGGCGATCCGGTCGTGGCTGTCCACGAGCGGGGTGAGCAGAATGCCGGTCACCGCGATGCCGAGGTCGCCGACGAGGAACCGCCGGGTGCAGCGCTCGGCCGAGGCGACCATCCGGAAGGTGAGCGCCGTCCACAGCGTCAGCACCGCCATGTAGACGACGGCGCCGATCGGATGGTCGTAGTCGTCGAAGGAGTAGACGCACAGGCCGAGCGCGTAGAGCAGGGTGAGCACCCGGTAGGCGGTCAGCGCCTGCCACAGCGGCTGCTCGACGGACATCCGCACCACGCGCCCGCCCCCGGCGCGCTCCCGTCCGGACCGTTCCCTGGACCGCTCCGTCAACGTCCCCCACCCCCGGTGCCGGCGCGACTAGGCGCCGGACTTGTGTTTGTCCTTCTCCTTCTCGGCCTGCTTCTTCTCGGCCTCGGCCTGCTTCTTCTCCGCCTGCTTCCGGGCCGCCTCCGCCTCCGCGATCTGCCGCTTGGCGGCGGTGGCGTAGACGTCCACGTACTCCTGGCCGGAGAGCTTCATGATCTCGTACATGACCTCGTCGGTCACCGAGCGCAGGATGAAGCGGTCGCCGTCCATGCCGTGGTAGCGGCTGAAGTCCAACGGCTTGCCGATCCGGATACCGGGCCGCATCAGCTTCGGCATGACCTTGCCGGGGGGCTGGATCTTCTCGGTGTCGATCATCGCCACCGGGATCACCGGGGCGCCGGTCGCGAGGGCGACCCTGGCCAGGCCGCCCGGCTTGCCCCGGTAGAGCCGGCCGTCGGGCGAGCGGGTGCCCTCGGGGTAGATGCCGAAGAGCTCACCGCGCTTGATCACCTCGATGCCCGCCTTGATGGCGGCCTCGCCGGCGCCGCGCGAGCCCGAGCGGTCCACCGGGAGTTGCCCGACGCCCTTGAAGAAGGCCGCCGTGAGCCGCCCCTTGACCCCGGGGGTGGTGAAGTACTCCTGCTTGGCGATGAAGGTGACCTTGCGGTCGAGCACCGCGGGCAGGAAGAAGGAGTCGGAGAAGGAGAGGTGGTTGCTCGCGAGGATGGCCGGACCCTCGGCGGGGACGTGCTCCAGCCCCTCCACCCAGGGCCGGAAGGTGAGCTTCAAGGCGCCACCCACCGACAGCTTCATTGCGCTGTAGAACAACCGGGACCTCCTGTATCCGACGAGGAGACCTTAACCTGCCTACCCCGTATGCGGCGCGCCGCGTACGCTGAGGACCTCGAGCCCGCTTCCCCAGCGAACGGAGATCCGTGGTGCCGCTCCTGCCCGGAGCCGAGCCGTTCCGCCACGACGGCGGAGAGATCGGCGTCCTCGTCTGTCACGGATTCACCGGCTCCCCACAGTCCGTTCGGCCCTGGGCCGACCATCTCGCGGCCCGTGGTCTGACCGTCGTAGCTCCGCTGCTTCCCGGCCATGGCACGCGCTGGCAGGATCTCGCCGTCACCGGCTGGCAGGACTGGTACGCGGAGGTGGACCGCGAGCTGGGCAGGCTCTCCCGCACCTGTGAGCGGGTGTTCGTCTGCGGTCTGTCGATGGGCGGGGCGCTCGCGCTGCGGCTGGCCGCCCAGCGCGGCGCGGCGATCAGCGGCGTGGCCGTCGTGAACCCGGCCAACCGCATCCACGATCCGCTGGCCGTGGCCCTTCCGGTGCTGCGTCATCTGGTGCCCTCGGTGAAGGGCATCGTGAGCGACATCGCCAAGCCGGGGGCGCAGGAGTCCGGCTACGAGCGGATGCCGCTGCACGCCGTGCACTCGATGCGCCGCTTCTACCGGGTGGTCGACGCCGAACTGCCGCAGGTGACCCAGCCGCTGCTGGTGATGCACAGCCCCCAGGACCATGTGGTGCCGCCGGCCGACTCCGAGCGCATCCTGAGTCAGGTGTCCTCGCGGGACGTCACCGAGCGGCTGCTGGAGCGCAGCTACCACGTGGCGACGCTGGACCACGACGCCGAGTTCATCTTCGAGGAGACGGACACGTTCATCACCCGGCTGACGGCGGGTATGGGTGAGGACACCACCCGGACCGGCCTCGGGAAGGGCAGTGGAAAGGAGGGGGCGGCGGCCAGTGGCTGAGCGCGACTCGAATGAGAACGAGGCGGACGCGCGGCGGGACGACGACGCCGCCTTCGCCGCGATCGTCGCCGCGTACGGGGAAGAGCCTCAGGACCCGCCGGGCGCCGAGCGATGGCCCGCCGCCGAGAACCTCGGCGAGGAGCGGGACCGGGACCGCCGGTCCGCGGCGGACACCGACACTGACACCGACGCCGACGGGTCCGGTGGCGGCGAGGCGGCCACGGGCGGGCTGACCAAGCCCGACAAGACCGGGAAGCCGGGCGGCTTCATCGTCTACGCCCCGGGTGTGGGCCCCCGCGACTGGGAGCCCGAGGAGCCGTCCGAGGACGACTTCGACGAGACCGACGAGGGCCATTTCGTCCCGCCCGAGCCGCCCCCGCTGCCCGAGTCCGACACCACCTCCCGCTTCGCCTGGCTCGGTGTGCTGGGCGGGCCGCTGCTGCTGCTCGGAGTGGTGCTGTTCCAGGTGGAGATGGTCTGGTGGATCGCCACCCTGGGCGTCGGCGGCTTCCTCGGCGGCTTCGTCACGCTGGTGCTGCGGATGAAGGACGACGACGAGGAAGAGGACGACGACCCGGGGCGCGGCGCCGTCGTCTGACCACTACCGCTGACCGCTCCGGAGCCGGGCGCGCCCCGGCTCCGGCTCATGCCCGGCCGCTCAGGCCGGGGACACCCGGGGCAGCCTGAGCGCGGCCAGCACCGGAAGGTGGTCCGTGGCCGCGCGGAGGTCCGCGTCGGTGACGCCCGGCAGCCCGGCCGGGACCCCACAGCCGATGATTTCGATGCCCTCCGAGGCGAAGATCCCGTCGATGCGCTGATGCGGGTCCTTGGGGGAGAAGGTGGCCTCGCTCCCCCAGGGCTCGGTGGCCCAGCCGTCCCGCAGCTTCCCCGCGATCCGGCGGAAGGCGCGGCCGTCCGGCCGGTCGTTGATGTCACCGGCCGCGATGGCGTACGGGACGTCCAGCGCGGTCAGGTGGTCCAGCAGCATCCCGGCCTGTTCGTAACGCTCGGCCGCGGCGAGGCTCAGATGGCAGCTGACCACGCCGAGCCGGACGCCCTTGCCGCCGCCGTTCTCCGGGCGGCCGGTGTCGCGGAGGGGGGCCTCGCGGTGGCCGCCGCCGAAGCGCAGCACGGCGGTGGCGAAACCGCGCCGGTGCAGCCCGGGGACGCGCGGCAGCAGGGTGTCCTCGGCGCGCTCCACATGGGCGCGCAGCGAGGTGAGGATCATGGGGCCGGCGGCGGTGGCCCCGCCCGTGGTGTAGACGAGGCCGGTCTCCCGGGCCAGCCAGGCGGCGGCCTTGCGCCAGCGGAAGAAGCGCGGCGCCTCCTGGACGCAGAGGACATCGGGGGCACAGGCCCGGATCACCCGGGCCAGCGCCTCGCGGTCGTCCCGCATCGAGCGGATGTTGTAGCTGAGCACCCGCACCACCGCCGCGTCCGGGCCTGTGGTGGATCCGGGCAGGTCCGCGAGCGGCACCTTCCCCCCTCGCGTCTCAGCCCTGGCGGGCCAGGTCGGCGGCGCCGACGAGCCCGGCCTTGCCGCCGAGCTGGGCGGCGAGCACCTGGGCGTGCGGACGCCACTGATTGCCCACCAGCCAGCGCCGGAAGGACTTGCGGATCGGCTCCAGGACGAGATCGCCCTCGTCGGAGACCCCACCGCCGACGATGAACGCCGAGGGGTCGAAGAGCGAGGCGAGGTCGGCGAGCCCGGCCCCGGCCCAGCGGGCCAGCTCACGGAAGGAGTCGATGGCCACGGGGTCGCCCTGCCGGGCGGCGTCGCTGATGTGCTTGCCCTCGATGCCCTCGGAGGTGCCGTCGCCGAGGCCGAGCAGGACCGTGGCGTTCTCCGGGGTGGCGGCGGCGCGCTGCTTGGCGTAGCGGACCAGGGCGCGGCCGGAGGCGTACTGCTCCCAGCAGCCCTGGCTGCCGCAGCCGCACAGCAGTCCGTCCGGGACGACCCTTATGTGGCCGAACTCGGCCGCGACGCCGAACCGGCCGCGGTGCAGCTTGCCCCCGATGATGATGCCGCCGCCGAGGCCGGTGCCGAGGGTGATGCACACGACGTCGTCATGGCCGACTCCGGCGCCGAAGCGGTACTCGCCCCAGGCCGCGGCGTTCGCGTCGTTCTCCACCACGACGGGCAGGCCGACGCGCTGCTCGACCTTGTCCTTGAGTGCCTCGTGCCGCCAGTTGATATTGGGCGCGAAGAGCACGGTGGCGCGCTTGTCGTCCACATAACCGGCCGCGCCGATGCCGACGGCCTCGATCTCATGCCCCTCGCTGACGATGCGCACCGCGTCCGCGATGGCGTCGACGACTCCCTCGGGAGTGTGCGGGGTCGAAACCTGGCTCGTCTCGAGAATCGAGCCCTCTTCGTCGACCACGCCGGCCGCGATCTTCGTGCCGCCGATGTCGACGCCGATGGTGAGTCCCATGAGTCCCTCAGTTATTTGGTCGAACCCCGCCGAGGCTAACGGTACCGGAGGTGGCGCTCAGTCGAGGTCGATGTGTTCACTACTCGAACTCTCGGATTTCTCGCCGCTGCCCTTGGAATCGCCCTCCGCGCCCTGGGTCCAGCGTCGCTCCTGGCCGGTCACGGCGGCGCGATAGGCGGCGAGCAACTCGGATCCGGCGCTGGCGAGGTGTTCGAAAACCTCTGGATTGCGCTCTATGACCGGTTCTACGCCGGCCTTCGCCTGTGCGATCAATTGTTGTACGGCACCCTGAACCGCTGTCCCGGCGATCGGTGTCTGGGCGACCTTCTCGGCGAGCGCGTCGGCCAGCTTGAGGAACTCCTCGGCCACGCTGCCCGGCTCCTCGGTGGTCTGCCGGGCCCGCTGCCTGGCCCGCTCGGCGGCGAGGTCCTCCTCACAGGCCCGCTCCCAGGCGTCGGGGTCGATCTCGGTGACCGGCACATCGGTGACCGGGGGCTCCGGGGGGCGCTCGGTGGCATCGCTCATGGCGAACTCCTGCGGCGGGGATGCTGGCTGCCCGGTGACGTTCATCCGGGCTTGTGACCGACGTTACCCGAAGGAGGGGGGTGGGGTCAGAGCCGGAGACCGGCCGTCGTGGGCACGGGCGTCAGAGCCGCTTCGGCCACAGATCCGGGTCGGGGGTGAAGCGCACCTGGAGCCATCCGTCGCGCAGTCCGGCGCCGGAGACGGTGCAGCGACGCAGCGCGGACGGCAGCGGCAGCACCCGGTGGAACGGCGCGACGGTGACGATCAGTTCATCGCCCCGGCGCACCAGGGAGAGCCCGTCGCGGTCGGCGCCGGGCAGCGGCAGCCGCCACAGCAGCACCCCGTCCTCGGCCAGCCGGTCCTCGACGGTCCAGGGGTCGGGGGCGGGCCGGTCGGGCCGCGCCGCGGGGGCCCCGACGGCCCCGGCGAGATCGGCGAGGTCGGCCGGGGCGCGCCGGGAACCGTCGGCGGAGTGCGGCTCGGCGGAGTGCGGCTCGGCGCGCCGCGGGCCGGCGGAGTGCGAGTCGGCGGGGTGCGGCTCACTGGGGTGCGGCTCGGCGGGCCGCGGCTCGCCGAGGCCGTGCGGATCGCGGCCCAGATGCGGCAGCTCATGGACCGGGACGGCGGGGGCCCACTGCTCGTACAGCTCCTTGAGCGCGTCCTGCTGCTGGCCCGACAGCGCGGCGAGCCACGGGTCGGAGGTGCCGGTGGGCAGCAGCCGGTTGGCGATCACCGCCTCCACCCGGCAGCCGTGCAGCGCCAGACCGGCGCGGGCGGTGCGCAGCGCCCGGTCGGCGAGCGGTCCGGGCTCCACGACCAGCCGTACGGTGGTCGCCTCGGACTCGATCACGCCCTGGACGGCGGCCAGCTCCCGCTCCCAGCGCTCGGCCGTCTCGTACAGCTTCTGCGCGGGCATCGGCACCCCCGCCAGCTGGGCGAGCATCGGCCGCAGCGCGCGGGCCGCCTGCCGCTCGGCGGGCAGCAGCCGCCGCAGATAGCGCCGCAGCTGCTCGGGCAGCGCCAGCAGCGCGACGGTGTCCGGCGCGGGCGGCATGTCGACGACGAGGACGTCCCAGCCGGTGCCGGGCGGGGCGGTCTGGGCGGCGCGCAGGGCGCGCAGCAGCGCGATGGCCTCCACCCCGGGCAGGGCGGTCAGCTCCTCGCCGTCCAGCGGGGTGGCCCCGAGCAGGTCGAGCAGACCGTGGCCGCGGTCCTGGAGGGCGGTCAGCTCACCGCGGAACCACTCGTCCGTGACGACCCGCGCGGCCCACAGCCCCGGCGCGAGCTCGGCGGGTACGGACCACGGCAGCCGGTCCGCCGAACGCCCGGGTACGGCCCGCGGCGTGCCGATGCCGAGCAGCGCCTCGGGGGTGCCGTCGGAGTCGGCGGTGAGCAGCAGGGTCCGCTGCCCCTCACGGGCGGCGGCGAGGGCGGTCGCGGCGGCCACGGTGGTGCGGCCCGCGCCGCCGGTACCGGTGACGAGGACCGTACGCATGAAGAGAGCCTCCGGCAGGGGGTTACGTCGGTGTGCGCGGCGCGGGTCCGGTGATCCGCACCCGCCGGAGCGTACCCCGCGCCGTGGATCACCCCGGGCACCGTCGGGGCCCGGGGTGATCCGGGCGGGTCAGACGCCCTCGACGCGCTTCTTCAGCCCCGCGAGCGCGCGGTCGATGATGACCTTCTCGGCCTTGCGCTTGATCATGCCCAGCATGGGGATCTTGACGTCGACCGTGAGCTGGTACGTCACCTCGGTGCTCTTGCCGCCGTCGCGCGCCGAGAGCCGGTAGGAGCCGTCAAGAGTGCGCAGCATCTGGGACTTGACCAGGGACCAGTTGACCTGGTCGTCCCCGGTCCAGCTGTACTGGAGGGTGTAGTCGTCCTTGATCGCGCCGGCGTCGAGCAGCATCCGCACCTGCTCGGCGCGCCCCCGGGCGTCCTTGGTGAGGATGTCGGCCTCCTTCACCTCACCGGACCACTCCGGGTAACGGTCGAAGTCGGCGATCACCTCCATCACGTCGGCCGGGGCCGCCTCGATCGTGATGCTCGAGCTGGTGTGTTCCGCCATCGCCGTGGCTCCTCCGTACCGGTCCGCCGCATGGGTCCTCTGCCGCTGAAGGCTACCGCGCGCGGGTCACCACTCCAGGGTCCAGGGGGTGCCGGAGGAGGCGAAGTGGCCGACATTGACGCACTCGGTGGCCCCGATCCGCATACGGCGGGCGAGCGGCTGATGGACATGGCCGAAGAGGGAGTACTTGGGACGGACGGTGTGGATCGCCTCCAGCAGGGCGGCGCTGCCGCGCTCGAAGCGGCGGGCGACGGTGTCGTAGCAGAGGTCGGGCACCTCCGGCGGGATGTGGGTGCAGATCACGTCCACCTCGCCGAGCGCCGCGATCTTCGCGGCGTAGGTCTCGTCGTCGATCTCGTAGGGGGTGCGCATCGGAGTGCGCAGCCCGCCGCCCACGAAACCGAAGACCAGCCCGCCGATCTCGACGCGCTCACCGTCCAGGACGGTGGTGCCGGGCTGGGCGTACTCCGGCCACAGTGACGGCATATCGACATTTCCGTAGGTGGCGTACGTCGGGGTGGGGAACGCGGCGAAGAGTTCGGCGTATTGGCGGCGGACCCCGGCCTCTATGGCCGCGTTGCGATCGAGCCCCTCCCACAGCCGGTTGCCGAGCGCCCTGGCCTCCTCGAAGCGGCGGGCGGTGCGCAGTTCGACCAGCCGGTCGGCGTTCTCGACCCCGAAGAGATCGGGGAAGATGCCGCGTGAGTGATCGGCGTAGTCGAGGAAGAGAACGAGGTCACCGAGGCAGATCAGGGCGTCCGCCCCGGCACCGGCCTTCTCGAGGTCCTCACTGTTGCCATGCACGTCACTCACCACGTGGACTCGCATGCGTGTCACCCTAAGACGTAAGGGCCCGCGCCCGTAAGGTGTTCTGGCCGCACCGCCCCGCGTCTACCTGCGGTTCCTTAGCGGACGCGGCGCCCGTCGACTAGTCTGCGGGCAGCACGAAGGCGGTGTGTGACGCATCAAACATCTGGGCAGGAACCCCTATCCCGGAAGCGTACCGATGGGTAACGTCCGGGCCGTCCACCACCCCCCATGCCCTGTAGCGGCGCCGGCGCCCCACGAGGAGCAGCAGTCTTGCGCGAGTTCAGCCTTCCGGCCCTGTACGAGGTTCCGGCCGACGGCAATCTGACGGATCTCATCCGCCGCAATGCCGCACAGCATCCCGATGTCGCCGTGGTCGGCCGCAAGGTCGACGACCGATGGGAGGACGTGACCGCGACCGCGTTCCTGGCGGAGGTGCGCGCCGCCGCCAAGGGACTGATCGCGGCCGGTGTGGAGCCGGGCGACCGGGTCGGCCTGATGTCCAGAACCCGCTACGAGTGGACGCTGCTCGACTTCGCCATCTGGAGCGCGGGCGGGGTCACCGTGCCGGTGTACGAGACGAGTTCACCGGAGCAGATCCAGTGGATCCTCAGCGATTCGGGCGCGGTGGCCGCCCTGGTCGAGACCGGTGTCCACGAGGCCGCCGTCGAGGCCGTCCGGGACACCCTGCCCGCCCTGAAGCACGTCTGGCGGATCGAGGGCGACGCCATCGGGACGCTGCACAAGCTGGGCGAGCACGTGCCCGAGGAGAAGGTGGACGAGCGCTCCTCGATCGCCAGCGCCGACTCCCCCGCCACCATCGTCTACACCTCGGGCACCACCGGCCGCCCCAAGGGCTGTGTGCTCTCCCACCGCAGCTTCTTCGCCGAGTGCGGCAACGCGGTGGCGCGGCTCAAGCCGATCTTCAACACCGGTGAGTCGTCGGTGCTGCTGTTCCTCCCCGAGGCCCATGTCTTCGGGCGGCTGGTGGAGATCGCGGCGGTGCTGGCGCCGATCAAGCTCGGCCATGTGCCGGATGTGAAGTCCCTGACCGACGAACTCGCCGCGTTCCGGCCCACGTTGGTGCTGGGCGTGCCGCGCGTCTTCGAGAAGGTCTACAACTCGGCGCGGGCGAAGGCCCAGTCCGAGGGCAAGGGCAAGATCTTCGACAAGGCGGCCGACACCGCCATCGAGTACAGCAAGGCGCTGGACGCCCCGGGCGGACCGTCCTTCGGGCTCCGCTTCAAGCACAAGGTCTTCGACCGGCTGGTCTACAGCAAGCTGCGGGCGGTGCTGGGCGGCCGGGCCACCCACGCCATCTCCGGCGGGGCGCCGCTGGGCGAGCGGCTGGGCCACTTCTACCGGGGCATCGGCTTCACGGTGCTGGAGGGGTACGGCCTGACGGAGTCCTGCGCGGCGACCACCTTCAACCCCTGGGACCGGCAGAAGATCGGCTCGGTCGGGCAGCCGATGCCGGGCACGGTGGTGCGCATCGCCGACGACGGCGAGGTGCTGCTGCACGGTGAGCACCTCTTCACCGAGTACTGGAACAACGAGACGGCCACGGCGGAGGCGCTGTCGGACGGCTGGTTCCACACCGGGGACGTGGGCACGCTCGACGAGGACGGCTACCTCACCATCACCGGCCGGAAGAAGGAGATCATCATCACCGCGGGCGGCAAGAACGTCGCCCCGGCGGTGATAGAGGACCGGATCCGGGCCCATGCCCTGGTGGCCGAGTGCATGGTCGTCGGCGACGGCCGTCCCTTCGTGGGCGCGCTGGTCACGGTGGACGAGGAGTTCCTGCCGCGCTGGGCGGCCGAGCACGGCAAGCCCGAGGGCGTGACGGTGGCCGAGCTGCGGGAGGACCCGGACCTGCTGGCGGAGATCCAGCAGGCGGTGGACGACGGCAACGCGGCGGTGTCCAAGGCGGAGTCGATCCGGAAGTTCCGGATCCTGACGACGCAGTTCACCGAGGACTCCGGGCATGTGACGCCCTCGCTGAAGCTGAAGCGGAACGTGGTGGCGAAGGACTTCGCCTCGGAGATCGAGGCCATCTACCGCGGTTGACGGCCGCCAGGCCGCAGGGCCCGGGGCGCGCGCCCCGGGCGGATCTTTCCCCGCCCCGGGCGGGCCCCGCCCCGGGCGGGCCCCGCCGCAGGCGTACGCGTACCGCCGGACACCGCCCAGGCCGTCACAGCAGCGACTTCAGACGGTCGGCCAGCAGATCCCAGCGCCAGCGCTCCTCCACCCAGGCGCGCCCCCGCTCGCCCATGCGGCAGCGCAGCTCGGCGTCCTCCAGCAGGGTCACGACGCGCTCGGCGCTCTGCTCGGCGGAGTCGCCCCGTACGACCCATCCGGTCTCGCCGTCCAGCACCGCGTCCGGCGCCCCGCCCGAGTCCCCGGCGACGACCGGCAGACCGGTCGCGGACGCCTCCAGGTAGACGATGCCGAGGCCCTCGACGTCCAGCCCGCCACGACGGGTGCGGCAGGGCATGGCGAAGACGTCGCCCGCGCCGTAGTGGGCGGGCAGCTCCTCCCAGGGGACGGGGCCGGTGAAGCGCACCGACTCGGCCACGCCCGTGGTCTCCGCGAGGCGGCGCAGATCCTTCGCGTACGGCCCGCCGCCGACGATCAGCAGCACCGCGTCCGGCACCCGCCGCAGGATGCTCGGCATGGCCCGGATCAGCGTGTCCTGCCCCTTGCGCGGCACCAGCCGGGAGACACAGACCACGACGGGCCGCTCGGCCAGGCCCAGCCGGGCCCGGATCTCGTCGCCGCCCGAGCCGGGGTGGAAGGTCTTCTCGTCCACACCGGGCGGGAGTTGGACCATCCGGGCGGCGTCCCGGGGGTCGAGCGCGGCGGCGATGCGGGAGCGGGTGTACTCACCGAGATAGGTGAGGGTGTCCGTGGCCCCGCCGATCCGCCGCAGCAGCTGCCGTGAGGCCGGCAGCTGCGCCCAGGCGGCCTCGTGGCCGTGCGTCGTGGCCACCAGCCGCCGCGCCCCGGCCGCGCGCAGCGCGGGGGCCATCAGCCCCAGCGGCGCGGCGGCGCCGAACCACACCGAGGTGCAGCCGTGCTCGCGCAGCAGCGCGGTCGCGCGGCGGGTGACGCGCGGGGTGGGCAGCAGCATGGTCGTACGGTCCCGGACGACCGGGTACGGCTGCTCGGCGTCGAAGCGGGCGGTGGCCTCGGCGCCCTCCCGGCCGCGCTTCCAGGTGGAGGCGTAGACGACGATCCGGTCCGGGTCCAGGCGCAGCGCGATGTTGTGCAGAAACGCCTGGATGCCGCCGGGGCGGGGCGGAAAGTCGTTGGTCACGAGCAGGGTCTTGTCCATCGTGGCCGACAGTACCGGCTCGGTGGCCACGTACGGGTCGAGGCCGGGCTCAGCCGGTCGCCACGTACGGGCCCGGGGCCAGGCTCAGCCAGTCGCCACGCACAGGCCCAGGGCCAGGCTCAGCCCAGTCGCCACACAGGCCCGGGGCCAGGCTCAGCCCGGTCGCCACACACAGGCCCGGGGCCAGGCTCAGCCCAGTCGCCACACAGGCCCGGGGCCAGGCTCAGCCCAGTCGCCACACACAGGCCCGGGGCCAGGCTCAGCCCAGTCGCCACACACAGGCCCGGGGCCAGGCTCAGCCCAGTCGCCACACACAGGCCCGGGGCCAGGCTCAGCCCAGTCGCCACACCCCGGGCACAGCACTCAGCTCAGCTCGCCCGCCACGTACTTCCGCCACCGCGCCGTGAACTCCCCCATGCTCACCCCGAGTACCTTCCGCAGCGCCGACTCCACCGCCCCCGAGCGCTCGTGCGCCTGGCCCACCGCGCGGTAGAAGTCGACCAGCTTCCTCTCGCCCCATGTGTCGGCGATCAGGCGGCAGGCCAGCCAGCCCTGTTCATAGGCGCGGGAGAGGCGGTCGGGGTCGCTGCCGAAGCGGAAGTCGTCGTCGCGCGGGAGCGCGGTGGGCAGGTGCCCGGCGGTGACGGTGTCGGTGAGTTCGGGGGCGATCTGGCGGGGGGTGCGGCCCGGGGTGCGGTAGCCCACCCAGTCGGCGAAGCCCTCGGAGAGCCAGAGCGGGGTGGCGGCGCTGGTGGCGGTGCGGGTGGCCACATGGGCCGTCTCATGGGTGATCACGACGCGCCGGCCGAAGTCGCCGAGGACCTGGTACGCCTCGGGGTTGACGATCACGCGGTCGGCGGGCGTCTCGTCACCGGCCCCGCCGACCTCGCCCGTGGTGACGGCGGCGATCCCCCGGTAGCCGTCCGCGGAGGCGCCGAGCAGGGCGGCCATCCGGCCCAGGGAGGCGGGGACCTCGACCACGACGCGCCCGGCCCACGCATGGGGCCAGACCTGGCCCAGGACGGGCACCGCCCGGTCCGCGGTGTCGGCGACCGCGCGCAGCACCCGCCGGTCCTGCCCGACGCCGAGGACGAGGCTGTGGGCGCCGCGCACGACGTCGACCGTGCCCTGGTCCCACAGCTGCTCCATACCGCGCTTGCCGTCGACCACACCGTCGTCGGAGGCCACGTACCACTGCCCGCCGCGCCGGGCGAGGGTGAGGTACTGGGCGGAGACGACCGGCGCGGTGTCGTACCCCGTCAGCCGGTACCGGAGTTCGACCTGGGCGGCGAGGCTGCGGCCGCCGACCCGCGCGGGGGTGAAGCCGCCGGTGCGCACCAGGCGGTAGGTCCAGGAGCGCAGCGGTACGGCGGACATCTGCCGGAACACCCGCCGCTGCTCGGCCAGATAGCCGGCCGAGCCGCGGTCGACGGTGGCGAGGAAGGCGTCCGCGTCCCGCTCCCGGACCGCGGCCGCCCGCTGGTCCAGCATGCGCTGTACGGCCCGGCCGTCGCGCCCCTCGGGGTCGTCGGGCGCGGGGACGGGCCCGCAGCCGCACAGCGCGGTCAGGGAGAACGCGCCCACCAGGGGCAGGCACAGCAGTGCCCGCCATCCGTCCGTTCTCCACCGACCCGCCACGTCTTAGATCGTACGAGCCCGCGCGCCGGCTTCAGACGCGTGTGATGGAAGAGATCGGCAACATGCCCACGGGGTCGTAGCGGACCCGCGCCCCGGGGTAAGGGGCGTGGATCACCTGCCCGTTGCCCGCGTACATGGCCACATGGCTGGCGTCGGAGCGGTAGACCACCAGATCGCCGGGGCGGGCCTCGGACAGCGGCACCGGCTGCCCGGCGTGCGCCTGGGCCTGTGAGGTGCGCGGAATGGCCACCCCGGCGTGGGCGTAGGCCCACTGCATGAGCCCGGAGCAGTCGAAGGCGGTGGGACCGGCCTGGCCCCATGCGTACGGCAGCCCCAGAGCCGCCCGTGCCGCGCCGAACGCCGTGGCGGCCCGCCCCGAGGACGGTACGGCCTGCGGCCCGTCGGCAAGGCCTTCGGGGAGCCCCCCGGAGCCGTAACCGGAATCGGAACCGGAACCGGAAGGGGAGCGGCCGCCGGGAAGGGCGCCCGGCACCAGCCCGGCGAGGGCGCCGTGCTCCCGTCCGCCCGCCCGCGAGGCGCGGCGTGCGTAGCTCTCCCACTCCCCCGGCGGCAGCGCGTTCACCAGCCGCCGCGCCGTGGCCAGCCGGCGCTGGACCGTCCGCTTGTGGCGGGCCACCTCCTTACGGCTGTGCTCCAGCTTCACCAGCTTGGCCGCAGCCTCCGCGCGCTCCTGCCGCAGCGTCCGCTGGGCGCTCTGGAGCACCCGCAGCTGCGCGGTCTGACGGCTGGTGATCCGGTCCAGGGTGGCGGCCCGGTCGAGGTACTGGGCCGGGTCCCCGGACAGCAGCAGGGCGAGGCCCGGGTCGATCCCTCCGGTGCGGTACTGCCCGCCCGCGAGTGCGCCGAGCGCCGTCCGCATCCGGTTGACCCGCCCCTGGCCGCGGGCGACCCGGTCCTGGATCCGGCCGACCTGGCGGCGCAGGGCCCGGGCACGCGTCTCCGCCGCGTTGTAGCGCTCGGTGGCCCGCTCGGCCTGGGCGTAGAGCGTGGCGATCCGGTCGTCGGCGGACCGGGCGGACGGACGGCCCGCCGGGTCGTGCGGCTCGGCACCGGCCGGCACGGCGGACAGCGCGGCGGCGGAGGCCACCGCGGCCGCCGAGGCGGCGGTCCATACGGTGGCCCGGCCGGACCGGGGTTTCGCGACGCGGCGACAGGACGCCATGGGAAGCCGCACTCCCTTCCGCAGTGTCGGGCTGAGAACTGCGGGCAGACAGTAGCCGTGGCGCTACCCACGGTCCAACGGCCGTGTGGTGCGGGCACACTGACGCCCCGCCGACTGACGCAGGTCACCGGCGGGGCGGGGGATCAGCGAGGGCGCTGGAGATTCGCCCGAAAGGATGGCAGTTGAGGCAGTTTGAAACCTGGTTCGCAGGACTTCCGGATCAGACCCGGACGCCGAACTGGAACGGCATGTTGTCCATCGACTCGTAGCGCACACCGGCACCCGGCTTGGGCGCGTGCAGCACCTGGCCGCCGCCCGCGTAGAGGCCTATGTGGTGCAGGTCGCCGTAGAAGAGCACCAGGTCGCCCGGCTTGAGCTCACCGCGGCTGATGCGGGTGCCGGCGTTCGCCTGGTCCTGGGAGATGCGCGGCAGCTGCACCCCGGCCTGCTGGTAGGCCCAGCCGGTGAGTCCGGAGCAGTCGAAGGAGGACGGACCGGTCGCGCCCCAGACGTACGGGAGGCCGATCTTCGTCTTGGCGGCGGCCAGCGCGGCGGCGGCACGCCCCGACTCGGGCACCTCGTTGCCGAGGTCGACGCGCTCGCTGGAGCGGTTGGCGCGCTCGGCGTCCTGGGCCGCCAGCTTGGCGCGCTCCTTGGCGGTCAGGGTGTTGAGGAGGTTCCGGGCCTTGGACAGCTTGCCCTGGATCTCGTCCTTCTTCTTGCCGAGCGCCTTACGGGTGTCGGCGAGGTCCTGGAGCTTGGTGGACGCCTCCTCGCGCTGCTGCTTGAGGGTGCGCTGCTTGTCGGCGATCTTCCGCAGGGACTCGGCCTGCTTGCCGCTCAGCTGGCTGAGGGTGGACGCCTTCTCGAGGTAGGTGTCCGGGTCGGAGGAGAGGAGCAGCTGCACCGAGGGGTCGATCCCGCCGGAGCGGTACTGCGCGGTGGCCATCGAACCCAGGCCGTTGCGCAGCTTGTTCAGGTCCTCCTGGCCGCGCGCCACCTTGTCCTGGAGATCGCCGACCTGCTTCTCCAGCTTCTGCTGCTTCTCCTTGACGCCGTTGTACTTCTCGGTCGCCTGCTCCGCCTCTTCGTAGAGCTTGTCGACCTGCTCCTTGACGTCCTTCTTGTCCTGCTTCGGAGCGGCCTGGGCGGCCTGGGAAGTGAGAGCGACGGCGGCGGCCGCGGTCGCGGTGAGGACAGTTACCCGAGTGCGGCTCGGCTGCTTGGGTCGACGGTGGGACGCCACGAAGGCGAGCTCCTTCTTCCTCCAGCCGCCTACCGGGAGTTGGGGGGTTGTGAGGCCCCGGCTCCGCGACAGGGCGCGGACTCGGCGGTACCTCCGCTGTCACCCCGGATGAGTGATCAACCGCGCGAAGGTTCGAGCTGACCATAGTGACCCCGCCGTGATCCGTTCAAATCCCGACGGCAAAAAAGTCGGTCTGCGAGGGCATATTTTACAAATATCGCACGGGCAGTGATGGTCGATGACGCTCCGCTGACATCACAAGTGCCCCGGGTCAGACTTGTGAAGCCATTCGAAGTGATTCGGGCACCTCGGCCTTGGAATGGAGAAACGGGGCAACCGGGGCACGGGGGCGGACGATTCGGGCCACGACGGCTCAGGAACGGGCAAGTCGCTTCAGCAGCAACGCCGATGCCACGGGGCGCGCTCCGGCGCGTGCCACCCCGTCGGCCACCTCGCGGTCGGTGGACACCACCACCACCGGACGGCCCGGCGGCTCGGCCCGCACCAGCTGCCGGATCAACTCGTCGGCCGTCACGCCCGGCTTGCTGAACAGCACCCGCACCCCGCGCGGCGGCGCGAGCAGCACCGGAGCGGCCAGCTCCGCCCCGTCGAAGACACAGGTCATCTCCGCGCCCGTCTGGGCCGCGAGCACCGCCAGACCGCCCAGCAGCCGCAGCCGCTGCTTCTCCAACGGCATGGTGGGATAGCCGGTCTTGGTGACGTTGTAGCCGTCCACCACCAGATGCGCCTGGGGCAGCGCGAGCAGCTGGTCCAGCAGCGCCGGGTCCATCTCCGACAGCGCCCTGGTCGCTATGTCCTTTGGCGTCATCTTCCCCGGCTCCACGGCGTCCACCGTGTCCGCCGGGCGCATCGACGCGGGCGGCAGCGCCAGTTCGCGCCGCAGCCCCTGCGCCGCGTCCAGCACCGTGTCCAGCAGCAGCCGCAGCCGCATGTCCTCCACGCTGCGGCCCTCGCGCACCGCCCGCCGGCTGGCCTCCAGCGCCGACTCCGCCTCCGCGAGCCGGGCCCGCAGCCGCCGTGCCTCGCTGTCCGCGGTGGTCTGACGGGCCGCCGCCTCCGACCGTACGGACTCCAGCTCCGCCTCGATCTTGCGCAGCGCGGCCGCGCCCCGCTTCACATCGCTCTGCGCGCTGCGCAGCTTGCGCTGGAGCACGTCATTCTCCTTGCGGGCCGACTCCAGCTCGGTGCGCGTCCGCTCCGTCTCGTGCCGGGTGGCCGCCTTGGCCTCGGCGAGCTCCTCGCGCAGCCGCTGGAGCTCGCGTGCCGCCTCCTCACCGGCCCGTTCGGCGGAGGCCCGCTGGGCCTCCTCGCCCGCCGCCTCGACCAGCTTGACCCAGCCCACCGGGCGCAGCACATACGCCACCGCCGCGACATCCACCGGATCGGCCGCGGCGGGCGGCGAACCGCCCTCGATCGCCTCGGCCAGCTCCCGCTGGGTCTCCCGCAGCCGTCCCGCGATCCGCTGCCGGAAGACGGGGTCGCTCTCCACCGCGGCGGCCATCGCGTTGCCCGCGAACTTGGCGCGGCGGGTCGGGGTGAAACGGGCGTACTGCCGCAGCTGGGTGGGCAGCTCGGTGACCGTCAGCCCGCCGAAGGCATCCGCGACCAGCGCCACCACGCGCCGTCGCACCCCTTCCGGCAGGGGGCGGTCCAGCGCCTCGGGGACGCCCTCGGCGTCACCGGCCGCCCCGGGGTCACCGGTCCGCTCCACCACCTGTCACCGCTCCGTTCTCAGGCGCTCTGGCCGGTGCTCGGACGATCCACGAGTTCGACCTGGTCAACCGCGTTGCACCAGCGACAACGCACTGACTCAATGGTCTCACCGAGCACCTCGCGTTCTTCGACTCTGGGTTCCCCCGCCAAGTCGAGATGCACATACTCCACGGCCCTGGTCGAGCGGGTCACATCGAACCGGGTGAGATTGCCGCACAGTGTGCAACGCCAGCGGGTCTGGGCGGTCGGCAGGGGCACGGCCATGGTTGCGGTTCCTCGCTTGTCGGCTCGTCGGCGGCGTCCTGTAACCCTACGGCCTGAGCCCTGGCCCGTGCCGGGCCCGTCCGGCCCCCCATGAGCCGACGGAGCGCGGCGAGGCGCTCTGTGGAGGTTGTGCCCGGTACGGAATGATCTGCCCATGATCGAGACGTCGTCGGGGCGCCACCGCCCCTGGATGGCGGGGCCCGGCCGCCCCTGGATGACGTACGGCCTGATCGTCAGCTGCTGCCTGATCTTCGTCCTCGGACCGGCCTCGGGGCTCAACCCCGGCTATGGCTCGGGCGGGCGGCTCATGGAGGCCCAGTCCACGTACTTCGAGCGCTGGGGGGTGGTGCCCACCGCGCTGTGGAGCGGCGACCCCGATCAGCCGCTCGCCCCGCTGACCGCGCTGTTCGTGCACGGCAACTGGCTGCATCTGCTCGGCAACATGCTGTTCCTCTATGTCTTCGGGGCGATGACCGAGGAGCGGATGGGCCGTTTCCAGTTCGCCGTCTTCTACCTCGCCACCGGCTATCTGGCGCTGCTCGGCTACGCCGCCGCGCACGCCGACTCCGCCCAGTCCCTGGTGGGCGCCTCCGGGGCCATCTCCGGGGTGCTCGGCGCCTTTCTGTGGCTGTTCCCCCGGGCCCGGGTGACCAGCCTCTTCCCGTTCCTGCTCTTCCTCCCGCTGCGGTTTCCCGCCTGGGCAGTGCTGATCTTCTGGGTGGCCCTCCAGTGGCTGGCCGCCCGGCAGGCCGACGACCGCCCCGGCGTCGCCTATCTCGCCCATCTCGTGGGCTTCACGCTCGGGTTTCTCTACGCGTGGGCCCGGTTCGGGCGGACGGCTAGAGTGGGCGGCGCAGCCAGGCCCAGTGAGGGAGAAAGCCAGCCGTGATCACTTCGATCGTGCTCATCAAGACCAACGTGGACCAGATCCCGGAGACCGCCGAGAAGATCGCCGCGCTGGAGGGTGTGAGCGAGGTCTACTCGGTCACCGGCGCGCACGATCTGATCGCGATGGTGCGGGTGGCGCGGCACGACGACCTCGCGGACATCATCACGGGCCAGATCAGCAAGCTCCCGGGGGTGGCCTCGACCGAGACTCACATCGCCTTCCGGACGTACTCGCAGCACGACCTGGAGGCGGCGTTCGCGATCGGGCTGGACGGCTGAGGGCGTCCGGCGGCGCGTGACGCCTGCGGCGGGCTGCTCCCCTCCCCGCCCCTTCCCACAACTGGGGCTCCGCCCCAGACCCCGGCCGGACATCTGGATGCGCGCGGACGCCCGCGCCACCCACGACAGCGACCGCCCCCTTACCCCCGCGGAACCGGGACTCCGCCCCAGGCCCCAGCCGGACGACCCGGAAGCGCACGGGCGCCCTCCCAGTCATCCGCCGCGTCGGCGAATCGACCGCGATCAGCCCGCCGGTGCGGGCGTTCGCGCCCTCACCGCCCGCCCCGCGGGCACCCTGGCCCCTGCCCTCACAAGGCGGTCAGCTGATCGCGGGGTCCAGGGGCGGAGCCCCTGGTTGCGGGAAGGGGCGGGGAGGGGAAGAACCCCCGGACACCCCGCAGGGCCCGGCGCTCCCGAACTCTTAGCCCAGGGGGCCCAGGGGGCCCAGGGGGCCCAGGGGGCCCAGGGGGCCCAGGGGGCCCAGGGGGCCCAGGGGGCCCAGGGGGCCCAGGGGCCCAAGGCCCCACGAGGCCCGTTGGGCCTCAGCCGCGGTCCGGGACGCAGCGGCCGTCCTCCGTGCGGTAGCTCCACCGGGCGCCGTCGCGCACCAGCTCCTTCACGGCGCCCACGAACCGCTCCACATGCTCGTCCGGGGTGCCCGCCCCGAAGCTGACCCGGATCGCGTTCAGCGACCGCTCCCCCGGCGCGGCCTCGGGCGCGCCGCACTCGCCCGGCTCGTCGGGCTCGCTGTCCAGCAGGGTGCGGACCAGCGGATGGGCGCAGAACAGACCGTCGCGCACGCCGATGCCGTACTCCGCGGAGAGCGCCGCCGCGAAGTGGGAGCTGTTCCAGCCCTCCACCACGAACGACAGCACACCGACCCGGGGCGCGTCGTCGCCGAACAGCGAGAGCACCCGTACCTCGGGCACCTCGGCCAGCCCGGCCCGCACCTTCTCGATCAGCTGCCGCTCACGGGCGACCAGGCCCTCGAAACCGGCCTCGGTCAGCGCCTTGCACGCCGACGCGATCGCGTAGACCCCGATGACGTTCGGCGAGCCCGCCTCGTGCCGGGCGGCGGTGGTGTGCCACTCGACGTCGACGCCGCCGTCCTCCTTGCGCGTGACCTTACGGCTGGCGCCGCCGCCCGCCAGATACGGCCGGGCCTCCCGCAGCCAGTCCGCCCGCCCGGCCAGCACCCCGGCCCCGAAGGGCGCGTACAGCTTGTGCCCGGAGAAGGCCACCCAGTCGATGTCCGCCTCGGCGATGTCCACGGGGTGGTGCGGGGCCAGCTGTGCGGCGTCCAGGACGATACGGGCGCCGTGGGCGTGCGCGGCCGCGGCCAGCTCCCGCACCGGCCACAGCTCACCCGTCACATTGGACGCGCCGGTCACGCACACCAGCGCCGGGCCCCCGGCGCGCCCCGCGAGCGCCTTCTCCAGCGTCTCCACCGCCTGCCGCGGGGAGCGCGGGGCGCTGAGGTAGCGGACGGTGACGTCTTCCCGCTGCTCCCACGGCAGCAGCGAGGCGTGGTGCTCGGTCTCGAAGACGAAGACCTCGGTGCCCCGGGGCGCCACGGCGGCCAGGAGATTGAGCGAATCGGTGGTGGAGCGGGTGAAGACGACCTGGTCGTCCTCGCGGCAGCCCAGGAAGGCGGCGACATCCTTACGGCTGTTCTCGAAGAGGTCGGTGGACAGCTGCGAGAGGTAGCCCGCCCCGCGGTGCACGCTGCCGTAGTACGGCGCGTAGGCGGCGATGTCGTCCCAGACCCGCCGCAGCGCGGGGGCGCTGGCGGCGTAGTCGAGCGCCGCGTAGGTCACCTCACCGCCGGTGACCAGGGGCACCAGGACATCGCTGCCCAGCACGGGCAGCGGCTCACAGGCGGCGGCAGCGGAGACGGAAGCAGGTGCGGAGGCGGAAGCGGGTGCGGAGACGGAAGCAGGTGCGGAGGCGGTGGCAGCAGGGCGCGCGGACATGGCGAGGTCTCCCGAAGGGGTCGGAGGAATGCGTGACGCGCACGGAAACGGCGGCGGCGGGCCGGCCGTAAGGGCGCGGAAAATCGCTCGACGCACGGCTGTACCGCGCGGAGCACATTGAGGAGAGACGGGCCGCTCGGCCCTAGCGCATTCGCTGCATCACGGAAGAACTCCCTCGACCACCAGGACCCCTAGTGCGAGGGGTCCGCGCTTGCCGCCGGCCTCGCTGCCTGGCGGCCTGGTCATCACCCGGGGCACCCCGCCACGGACGGAGGGTTGCCGGACAGCGGGCCGGGGCCGTAGTCGCTGTCGCTCGTGACCTGGGCAGGAGTATGCCATGTCAGACGCCGGCGCTCATGTCCTGTCCGCATCCCGGACAGGACATGAGCGCCGTAGGGACCCGCGCAAACAGAGGCAGAGCCCCGATCCGGGGTCTGGGGCGGAGCCCCAGTTGTGGGAAGGGGCGGGGAGGGGAAAGCAGCCCGCCGCAGGCGCCAGGGCCCGCCGGGCCCCACTACGCGTGGGTGGCCCGGACCCATCGCTCCAGGACGTCACGCGCCGCGCCCGAGTCGATCGACTCGGCGGCCCGCGCCACGCCCGCCCCGATCCGGTCCGTCAGCGGCTTGTCCCCCGGCTCCCGCTCGAGCGCCACCAGCGCCGCCGCCGAGTTCAGCAGCACCGCGTCCCGGACCGGGCCCCGCTCGCCCGCCAGCAGCCGGCGGGCCACATCGGCGTTGTACGAGGCATCCGCGCCCCGCAGGGCCTCCACGGGGGCCCGCTCGACGCCCACGTCCCGGGGGTCGAAGGTCTCCTGGCGCACGGCGCCGTCCCGGACCTCCCACACCTGGGAGGTCGTGGTCACCGTGAGCTCGTCCAGCCCGTCGTCGCCCCGGACGACCAGCGCGGAGGATCCGCGCTCGGCCAGCACCCCGGCGATGATGGGCGCCATACGGGCGTCGGCGACCCCGGTCGCCTGGGAGGTGACCTTCGCCGGGTTGGTCAGCGGGCCGAGCAGGTTGAACGGGGTGGCGACGCCCAGCTCGCGGCGGGCCGAGGCGACATGCCGCAGCGACGGGTGGAACTTCACCGCGAAGCAGAAGGTGATCCCCGCCTCCTCGGCGACCTCGACCACCCGCTCGGGGGTGATATCCAGATTGACGCCGAGCTTCTCCAGCACGTCGGAGGCGCCGCTGGCGGAGGACGCGGCACGGTTGCCGTGCTTGACCACCCGCGCGCCGGTACCGGCGACGACCAGCGCGGACATGGTGGAGATGTTGACGGTCTTGGCGCGGTCGCCGCCGGTGCCCACGATGTCCACGGTCGCCCCGGGCACCTCGATCACCCGGGCGTGCTCGTACATGGCGCGCACCAGACCGACCACCTCGGAGACCGTCTCGCCCTTGGCGCGCAGCGCGATCGCGAAACCGGCGATCTGGGCGTCGGTGGCCTCGCCCCGCATGATCCGGTCCATGGCCCAGGCGGTGTCCTCGGCGTCGAGGTCCCGGCCGGCGATCAGCGAGCTCAGTACGTCCGGCCAGGTGCGGGCCGTCGCGGTGCTGTCGCCTCCGGCGGGGGTCACAACGTCCATGGTCCGCTCCTGGATCCGTGGGGGTGGGCAGGGAAGGGGTCCGCGCACTTCAGCGGCCCGTCGCAAGCCTATCGGCCGCACGGCCGGGGCCCCGGCCGGACCGTGCGGTCCGGGCCGGGGCCCTGGTCTGTGGCGTAGCTGTATGAAGAAACCGGTCGCTGAAGGGTTACCGGGAGATCAGTGGTGGCCGTGGCCGCTGGTGATCTCGTGGTACTCCTCGCGGGTCGGCTTCGGAATGACGTTGTCCCCGCCGTAGTAGCCCTTGGAGAGCTTCGAACGGAGCTTCTGGGAACGCTTTATCTTCCGCTTGACCCCGTTCTCGTCGACCTCCGGGCCGATCTCGTAGGGCTCGGGCTGGTCATGCTGGGTGAGAATGTGCAGCTGCTCCTGCGCGAGCGGCTCGTGGACCTCGATGAACTCACCGTGCGGCAGCCGCTTGATGATGCCGGTCTCACGGCCGTGCAGCACCTTGTCCTTGTCGCGCCGCTGGAGGCCGAGGCAGATCCGCTTGGTGGCGATGAACGCCAGGACCGGGCCGACGAAGAAGGCGATCCGCACGAACCACGTGATCGAGTTGATCGACAGGTGGAAGTGGGTGGCCCACAGGTCGTTACCGCCACCGACCAGCATCACGAAGTACGCGGTGATCCAGGCGACACCGAACGCGGTACGCGTCGGGGCGTTGCGCGGGCGGTCCAGGATGTGGTGCTCACGCTTGTCGCCGGTGATCCAGGACTCGATGAACGGGTAGAGCCCGATCGCGAACAGGACCAGCGGGAAGAGCACGATCGGGATGAACACGCCCAGGACGAGCGTGTGGCCCCAGGCGTTGATCTCCCAGCCGGGCATCACACGGACCAGACCCTCGGCGAAGCCCATGTACCAGTCGGGCTGGGCACCGGTGGACACCTGGTCGGGCCGGTAGGGACCGATGGTCCAGATCGGGTTTATGGTCGCGACCGCGGAGAGGACCGCGATCACACCGAAGACCAGGAAGAAGAAGCCGCCCGCCTTGGCCATGTAGACCGGCAGCAGAGGCATGCCGACGACGTTCTTCTCGGTCTTTCCGGCCCCGGGGTACTGCGTGTGCTTGTGGTAGAAGACCAGGATCAGGTGCGCCACCAGCAGGCCGAGCATGATGCCCGGCAGCAGCAGGACGTGGACCGGGTAGAGCCTCGCGATGAGGTCCGTCCCCGGGAACTCGCCGCCGAAGACGAACATCGAGATGTAGGTGCCGACCACCGGGATCGACAGGAACACACCCTCGATGAACCGCAGACCGGTGCCGGAGAGCAGGTCGTCGGGGAGCGAGTAGCCGGTGAAGCCGGTCAGCATGCCGAGGAAGAACAACAGGAAGCCGAACAGCCAGTTGATCTCACGCGGCTTGCGGAACGCGCCGGTGAAGAACACGCGCATCATGTGCGTGAACATGCCGGCGAGGAAGACCAGCGCGGCCCAGTGGTGGATCTGCCGGATCAGCAGACCGCCGCGCACCTCGAAGCTGATGTCGAGGGTCGACTTGAACGCGTCGGACATCCGCACGCCCTGCATCGGGACGTACGGGCCCTCGTAGACGACCTCGGACATGCTGGGGTGGAAGAACAGCGTCAGGTACACACCCGTGAGGATGATGACGATGAAGCTGTAGAGGCAGACCTCGCCCAGCATGAAGGACCAGTGGTCCGGGAAGATCTTGCGCATATTGGCCCTGGCCAGGCTGTAGATGCCCAGCCGGCCATCGGCCCAGTCCGCGACGCGCTCACCGGCGGGCGCTTTGCCCCGGCGCTGCGCGGCGCTGTCGCTTGTAGTACTCATCCGCGCTCCCAGTAAGCAGGACCGACGGGCTCCGAGAAGTCGCCCATGGCTTCGAGGTACCCCTGGTCGTTGGCCTTGATCCGCAGCTGCGGCAGCGCGTGACCGGCCGGACCGAAGATCACTCGGCCACCGTCGGAGAGGTCGAAGGTCGACTGGTGGCAGGGGCACAGGACGTGGTGGGTCTGCTGCTCATAGAGGTTGATCGGGCAGCCGACGTGGGTGCAGATCTTGGAGAACGCGACGATGCCCTCGTGCGACCAGTCCAGTTCGCGCTTGTCCTTGATGTTCTCCGGCTGGAGCCGGACCAGCATCAGGGCGGCCTTGGCGATCTCCGTCTGGAAGTCGTGCTGCTCCTCGCTCATGCCCTCGGGCATGGCGAAGGTGAGCGAGCCGACGGCGATGTCCTCGGGGCGCAGCGGCTGCATGGTGTTGTAGTTCATCAGCCGCTTGCCCTTGGCCCACTTGGTGTGCCGGAGCTTGGTGCCCGGCAACGGACCGAGGTCCCGCAGCAGCACGATGCCGGAGAGCGGCACCAGCGCGAGCGCGCCGAAGAGGGTGTTGCGGGCCAGCTTGCGCCGGCCGAAGCCGGACTCCTTGGCGCCGGTGGCGAAGTCCTCGAGGACCTTCGACTTGACCTCGGGGCTGGCCTCGATGGGGTGGCGCTCGTCGGCGACCTCCACATCGGACATCAGGGTGCGGGCCCAGTGGACCGCGCCCGCGCCGATGGTGAACAGCGCGATGCCGAGCGTCAGCCCCAGCGCGAAGTTCAGCGCGCTGATGTGCCCGATCGGGAAGACGTAGATGTACCTGTCGACCGGGAGTGCCACATACGCGGCGATGAAGGCGATCGTGGCCAGCATCGAGACCGTGAAGAGCAGGGCGACGGTGCGCTCGGAGCGCCTCGCGGCCCGCTCGTCGATGTCCTGCTTACGGTGCTCGTGCGGGGGCAGCCCCGGGTCGGCGAACGGGTCCTCGGCCGGCCTTACGGCACTCTCGGCCCCCCGCGCTTCCGGCAGCTTGTCTTCTGCTTCTGAAATCTCGTGGCTACTCATGACTTCTTGGCCTTTGCGGTCCGGGCGGCGACCCAGATGGTGAGGACGATCATCGCGCCCATGCCGAAGACCCAGCCGAACAGACCCTCGCTCACCGGGCCGAGCCCGCCGAGCTCAAGACCCCCGGGGGTCTTGCTCTTGTCGCTGTTGACCGTGTCGAGGTAGGCGATGATGTCCTGCTTGTTCTTCTCCGGCATCACGGTGTCGGGGAAGGAGGGCATGTTCTGCGGGCCGGTCTGCATGGCCTCGTAGAGATGCTTGGGGCTGACCCCGTCGAGAGCCGGCGCGAACTTGCCGTTGGTGAGGGCACCACCCTTACCGGCGAAGTTGTGGCACTGCGCGCAGTTCGTACGGAAGAGCTCCCCGCCCTTCGCGACGTCCGCGTTGTCCGGGCTGTACTCGCTCTTGGTGGGCGTCACCGGACCCGCACCGAGCGACGCGATGTAGGCCGCGAGCTGCTCGATCTCGGCGTCCGAGTAGATCTTCTTCTTCTTCGGCACCTGGGCGCCCGGCTGCTGCGCCGGCATGCGGCCGGTGCCGACCTGGAAGTCCACGGCGGCGGAGCCGACGCCGACCAGGCTCGGGCCGTCAGAGGTCCCCTGACCGCCCGTGCCATGGCAGCTGGCGCAGCCGACGGCATAGAGCTTCTTGCCCTCCTCGATGGCGAGGGACTGGGCGGAGCTGTCGTCGGCCTTCGCCTCGCTCGGCGAAAACGCGGCGTACAGCCCCCCAGTGACCGCCAGCGCGAAGAGTAGGACGACGAGCGCAGCCAGCGGATGGCGCCGTCGTGCGGAGAGCTTTTTCACGGATTACCCCGGTGTCAGGATCTTCTGCGTCGATGCTGTTAAGGACGTGGTTCCGGTGCGGTGACCGGCTTACTTGATCATGTAGATCGTGGCGAAGAGGCCGATCCAGACGACATCGACGAAGTGCCAGTAATAGGACACGACGATGGCCGCCGTCGCCTGCTGGTGGGTGAACCTCTTGGCCGCGTACGTCCTGCCCAGGACAAGCAGGAAGGCGATCAGGCCGCCCGTCACATGCATGCCGTGGAAGCCGGTGGTCAGGTAGAACACCGAGCCGTAGGGGTCAGAGGAGAGCGAAAGCCCGTCCTTCTTGACCAGCTCGGTGTATTCGAAGATCTGACCGCCGATGAAGATCGCGCCCATGATGAAGGTGATCACGAACCAGGAGCGCAGCTTCTTCACGTCGCCGCGCTCGGCGGCGAAGACGCCGAGCTGGCAGGTGAGGGAGGAGAGCACCAGGATCGTGGTGTTCGTCGCCGAGAACGGGAAGTTCAGCGAGGACGCCATTTCCTTCCAGTGCTCGGCTCCGGTCACCGATCGCAGGGTGAAGTACATCGCGAAGAGGGCCGCGAAGAACATCAGCTCGGAACTCAGCCAGATGATGGTTCCGACGCTGGTGAGGTTCGGCCGGTTGACCGACGGGTGCGCGTGCCCGGTTTCTACTGCTGTTGCTGTCGCCACGACCGACATTATGTCGGTCGCTTATCCAGCGCTCACTCCCGGGGGTCCCGTTCGGAGTGTCAAGGGCCGCGTCAAGGACATCGACCCTGCTCGTCGGGGCTGTTCCGGACAGTCCCCCGAAGGAGGGAGAGATCCGTACACCCCCTCCTCCGGACGGCTGTACGGGAGTAGCATCCGCCTCAGGAGCCCGGCAGATCACTTACTTCGCCCGGAGGTCATGATGCGGCCCACCGCAACGGTGCTGGTCTACAGCGATGACGTGAGCACCCGCGAGCAGGTGCGCCTGGCGGCCGGGCGCCGGCCCGCCGCCGATGTGCCCCCGGTGGAGTTCCTGGAGTGCGCCACCTTCCCGGCCGTTCTCTCGGCGCTGGAGGAGGGCGGCATCGACGCCTGTGTGCTGGACGGCGAGTCGGCGCCCGCGGGCGGGATGGGCGTCTGCCGGCAGATCAAGGACGAGATCTTCCAGTGCCCGCCGGTGCTGCTGCTCATCGGCCGCCCGCAGGACGCCTGGCTGGCCACCTGGAGCCGCGCGGAGGCCGCGGTCACGCATCCGGTGGACCCGGTGGCCCTGGCGGACGCGCTGGCCGGGCTGCTCCGCAAGCGGCTCGCCGTGGGCGCCTGACCTCACCGTCCGCACCGTCCGCTCAGACCTGGGGCCGGAGCCGGGCGGAGTCGGCGGGGGCGGCGTCGGACTGGCCGGAGGCGATGGCGCTGCCCTTGCGCCAGTCCGCCCAGGCCATGTTCCAGTCGCCGTAGCCGTTGTCGAATGTCGGCATGTCCTCTCCATTGCTGTGCACCACCTGGACGATGTCCCCGAGGCGCACGGTGTTGAAGAACCACTGGGCGTTCGCCGTGCTCATGCCCGTGCAGCCGTGGCTGACGTTGGCGTAGCCCTGTGAGCCGGTGGACCAGGGCGCGGCATGGACGTATTCACCGCTCTCGGTGACCCGGGCGGCCCAGTAGACCATCAGGTTGTAGGAGCCCGCGCCGAGCCCGATGCTGGCGCCCGTCATCCGTACGGCGGATTCCTTGGCCAGGATGACCTTGATGCCGTTCCGGGTGTCGAATCCGGGCATACCGGTGGTGATCGGGATGGTCCGGATCGGCACTCCGTTGCGCTTCACCGTCATCTGGTGGGTGCCGGAGTCGGTGAGGGCCTCGAGGCGGTCGCCGGTGGTCAGCCGCAGCGACTTGGCCTCGCCGCCGTAGAGCCCGCCGCCGATCCGGATGCCCTTGAGGTTGGAGTGCACCGTGATGGTGGCGTGGGCGGGCCAGTACTCCTGCGGGCGGTAGTGCAGGTTCCGGCTGTCCACCCAGTGCCAGACGCCCTCCACCGCGGGCCGTGCGTCCACCTTCAGGGCACGCTCGATCACGGCGCGGGCCGAGGGGTCCTTGACGGGCCGGCTCAGCTTGGCCGTGACGGGCTGCCCCACCCCGTACTCCCCCGCCTTGGGGCCGAAGGTGACCTTCAGCAGCCGGTGGGCGGAGCTGGTGGTGAAGTCGACCGTACGACGGCCCGGAGCGCCATTGGAGTCCTCCGTGGACACCTTCAGCGTGTAGTGGGCGCCCGCGGCCAGCGGCACGGTGCTGCGCCAGTGCCTGCCGTCGTCGGTCAGCTCACCCCGGACGTAGCGGCCCGCGGCGTCGGTGGCCGTGACATCCGTGATCCGGCTGTCGTCGCCCTTGGCCGTCACTTCGAGCGGCTCGTCCGGATTGGCCTTGCGGCCGTCGCCGTCACCGTCACCGCTGAACGAGATCTGATCGGCGGCGTCGTACGGCTTGGCGGACAGGGGGTCGGGGGATCCCCCGCATCCGCTCAGACCCGCTATCAGCGGCGCCACCAGCAGGGCGCAGGTCAGCACCGCCCGGCTTCTGAGTGATCGAGGTGTGTGGCTCATGGAGCCAACGTTAGGAACGCCGTCCGGGAACGGCGCGCGGAGTGAGGCACCGGAGTGAACCGAACGGATCGGCGGGGCCGTCCGGGCCCGTAACGCCGAGCGGGGCCCGGACACCTGGGGAGGTGTCCGGGCCCCGCTCGTATCAGCCGGTCAGGGCTACTGGTTGGCGTTCTCGCCGCGGTAGTACTCGAAGACCCAGCCGAAGAGACCGACCATGATGACCGGGGCCGAGAAGAAGAGCAGCCACCAGCCGAAGATCACGCCCAGGAACGCCATGGCGCCGCCGACGCCGAGGGAGAGCGGCTGCCAGCTGTGCGGGGAGAAGAATCCCAGCTCGCCGGCGTCGTCCGCGACATCCGCGTCCTTGTTGTCCTGCGCACCGACATCCACCCGGCGGGCCGTGAAGGCCAGGTAGTAGCCGATCATGATGCTCAGCCCGAAGGCCAGGAAGAGCGCCGTGGTGCCGGCCGGCTCCTTCGACCACACGCCATAGACGATCGCCATGACGAGGATGAAGACGGCCAGCCAGATGAACATCCGGCCTTGGACCTTCACTTGCCGGCCTCCTTACCACCCGCGAGGGCCTTGTCATCGTCAGGCGCACCGTGGTTCTCGAGCTGGTCGAGCGCCGCGATCTCCGGGTGGTGCAGGTCGAACGCCGGGGATTCGGAGCGGATCCGCGGCAGGGTGAGGAAGTTGTGCCGCGGGGGCGGGCAGGAGGTCGCCCACTCCAGCGAACGGCCGTAGCCCCAGGGGTCGTCGACCTCGACCTTCTTGCCGTACTTGGCGGTCTTCCAGACGTTGTAGAGGAACGGCAGGATCGACAGGCCCAGCAGGAAGGAGCTGATGGTCGAGATGGTGTTCAGCGTGGTGATGCCGTCGGCCGCCAGGTAGTCGGCGTACCGGCGGGGCATGCCCTCGGCGCCCAGCCAGTGCTGCACCAGGAACGTGCCGTGGAAGCCCACGAACAGCGTCCAGAAGGTGATCTTGCCGAGCCGCTCGTCCAGCATCTTGCCGGTCATCTTCGGCCACCAGAAGTGGAATCCGGCGAACATCGCGAAGACCACGGTGCCGAAGACCACGTAGTGGAAGTGGGCCACCACGAAGTACGAGTCGGAGACGTGGAAGTCCATCGGCGGCGACGCCAGGATCACACCGGTCAGACCACCGAAGGTGAAGGTGATCAGGAAGCCGACCGCCCAGAGCATCGGGGTCTCGAAGCTCAGCGACCCCTTCCACATCGTGCCGATCCAGTTGAAGAACTTGATACCGGTCGGCACCGCGATGAGGAACGTCATGAACGAGAAGAACGGCAGTAGCACTCCGCCGGTGACATACATGTGGTGGGCCCACACCGTCACCGAGAGACCGGCGATCGAAATGGTCGCGGCGATCAGGGAGATGTAACCGAACATCGGCTTCCGGGAGAAGACCGGAATGACCTCGGAGATGATGCCGAAGAACGGCAGCGCGATGATGTACACCTCTGGATGGCCGAAGAACCAGAAGAGGTGTTGCCAGAGCAACGCTCCGCCATTGGCCGCGTCGAAGACATGCGCCCCGAATTTACGGTCCGCCTCCAGGGCGAACAGCGCGGCGGCCAGCACCGGGAAGGCGAGCAGGACCAGCACCGCGGTCAGCAGCACGTTCCAGGTGAAGATCGGCATCCGGAACATCGTCATGCCCGGAGCGCGCATGCAGATGATCGTGGTGATGAAGTTGACCGCACCGAGGATCGTGCCGAAGCCGGAGAGGGCCAGACCCATGATCCACATGTCCGCGCCGATACCCGGCGAACGGACCGCGTCCGACAGCGGGGAGTAGGCGAACCAGCCGAAGTCGGCCGCGCCCTGCGGGGTCAGGAACCCGCCCACCGCGATCAGCGAGCCGAAGAGGTACAGCCAGTACGCGAACATGTTCAGCCGCGGGAACGCCACATCGGGCGCACCGATCTGGAGCGGCATGATCCAGTTCGTGAAGCCCGCGAACAGCGGGGTGGCGAACATCAGCAGCATGATCGTGCCATGCATGGTGAACGCCTGGTTGAACTGCTCGTTCGACATGATCTGCGTACCCGGACGGGCCAGCTCGGCGCGCATGAGGAGCGCCATCAGGCCGCCGATGCAGAAGAACGCGAACGACGTGACGAGGTAGAGCGTGCCGATCGTCTTGTGGTCCGTGGTGGTCAGCCACTTGACGACGACATTGCCCGGCTGCTTCCGACGTACCGGCGCTTGCCGCTCTTGCGAGGCGGCGGTGCCGGCACCCTGGGGTTCGTTGAGGATGCTCACGATGTCCTGGTCTCCGCGTTCTTGGCGGCGTCCGTCTGCTCAATGCCCGCCGGGATGTAGCCGGTCTGGCCCTTCTTCGCCAGCTCCTTGAGGTGCTGCTGGTAACGCTCCGGCGACACCACCTTGACGTTGAAGAGCATCCGGGAGTGGTCGACGCCGCACAGCTCGGCGCACTTGCCCTTGAAGGTGCCCTCGCGGTTCGGAGTGACCTCGAAGCGGTTGGTGTGACCCGGGATGACGTCCATCTTCATCAGGAAGGGGACCACCCAGAACGAGTGGATGACATCGCGGGACGTCAGGATGAACTGGACCGACTCGCCCTTCGGCAGCCACAGGGTCGGACCCGGGTTGCCGGTCTGCGGGTTCCGCTCACCGGGGGTACCCGCCTCGTAGACGCCCTCGGCGCCCTTGGGGACCGCGTTCAGCATGCGCTTGGGGATCGCGGAGATCTCCTTGGCTTCCTGCTTGGGCGTGGCGGTGGAACCGTCCACGTTCTCCATGTAGTTGAAGCCCCAGCTCCACTGGTAGCCCACCACGTTGACCACGTGGTCGGGCTTCTTGGAGGTCTTGAGGAGCGCGTTCTCATCGCGTGCGGTGAAGTAGAACAACACCGAGACGATGATGATCGGGACCACGGTGTACAGCGCCTCGATCGGCATGTTGTACCGGGTCTGCGCGGGAACCTCGATCTTGGTCCTGCTGCGGCGGTGGAAGATAACCGCCCAGATGATCAGGCCCCAGACCAGGACGCCCGTGGCGAGCGCCGCCGCCCACGAGCCCTGCCACAGGGAGAGGATCCGCGGCGCCTCCTCCGTGACGGGGGTAGGCATTCCGAGGCGGGGGAAGTCCTTGGATGTGCAACCGGTGGCGGTCGCCAGGACCAAGCCCGCGGCCAGCGCCTGCAGCAGCTTCCGCCGCACCGGGCGCCGCGACGAGCGGTCGGAGCCGTTGGGACTCACGTAGCGCCTTCCCGAGAGTCTCGCCCGCGCGGTCGGCCGCGGCCGTCTGTCTGGTCGGTCGCCGGCCCGGTGCGGGCAGGGGTTTGGATGTTTATGCGGACCAAACCCTACTGGACGCCATTTGGGGTCGCGCGGGGAGGGTGCCCAACGCGCCGGGGCGCTCCACGAAGGGGTGGAATCCCGGGCTCCGGCGGGCTTTTCCGCCCGGGCGCGGCACGGGTTCCGACGGCCTTTTCGCGCCGGGCGCGGCACGGGTTCCGGCCCCGGTCCGGGCCCGGCTCCGGGCAGGTGCGACCCTGGTTCCGGGGACGATGCGATCGCGGTTCCGGAGCCGGTGCGATCGCGGTTCCGGTTCCGGTGCCGGTGCCGGTGCCGGTGCCGGTGCCGGTGCGATCCTCGGCGGGGCCGTGCCCGTCCGTTCGCCGGTCGCGGCGACTAAGCGGCCTCGCTGAAGTCCGCTGCGGTTCGGTCGCGCCCCGAAGGGGCGCGGGCTGTGTCAATGTGCGGCTCCGCCGCGTGGGCGCGACCAGCCACGACGCAGCCGGGGACGAACGACCGCACCTCGCGCCACTCCCCCCGGAACGCTTAGCGTTTCTTACGTGCCCTACTTCGACGCGGCCTCATCCGCTCCCCTGCACCCCGTCGCCCGGCAGGCGCTCCTCGCCGCACTCGACGAGGGGTGGGCCGACCCCTCGCGCCTGTACCGGGAGGGGCGGCGGGCCCGGCTGCTGCTGGACGCGGCGCGGGAGGCGGCCGCCGAGGCCGTGGGGTGCCGCCCGGACGAGCTCGTCTTCACCTCTTCGGGGACCCGCGCGGTGCACGACGGCATCGCGGGGGCGCTCGGGGGACGGCGGCGCGCCGGTCGCCATCTGATCGTCTCCGCCGTGGAGCACTCCTCGGTGCTGCACACGGCGGCCGCGCACGAGGCGGACGGCGGCACGGTCACCGAGGTCCCGGTGGACCGTACGGGACGGGTCGCGCCCGGTGCGTACGCGGCGGCCCTGCGGGAGGCCCCGGGCGGGGTGGCGCTGGCCTGTCTACAGTCCGCCAACCATGAGGTCGGCACGGTGCAGCCGGTGGCCGAGGCGGCCGAGGAGTGCGCGGCGGCGGACGTACCGCTGCTGGTGGACGCGGCGCAGTCGCTCGGCTGGGGCCCCGTGGAGGGCAATTGGTCGCTTCTGACCGCAAGTGCCCATAAATGGGGCGGTCCTGCCGGGGTGGGCCTGCTCGCGGTGCGCAAGGGGGTGCGCTTCCGTACGGTTCAGCCCGCCGATGAAAGGGAGTCGGGGCGCTCCCCCGGGTTCGAGAACCTCCCCGCCATCGTCGCCGCGGCCGCCTCGCTGCGGGCCGTCCGGGCGGAGGCCGCCGCCGAGGCGGAGCGGCTGCGGGGGCTGGTGGAGCGGATCCGGGCGCGGGTGCCGGAGCTGGTGCCGGACGTCGAGGTGGTCGGCGACCCGGAGCGGCGGCTGCCGCACCTGGTGACCTTCTCCTGTCTCTATGTCGACGGAGAGGCGCTCCTCCATGAGCTGGACCGGGCGGAGTTCTCGGTCTCGTCCGGCTCCTCCTGCACCTCCTCCACGCTGACCCCGAGCCATGTGCTGCGGGCCATGGGGGTGCTGTCCGAGGGCAATGTCCGGGTCTCGCTCCCGCGCGGTACGGCCGAGGCGGACGTGGACCGGTTCCTGGAGGCGCTGCCGGGGGTGGTGGCGGGCGTACGGGAGCGCCTGGGCGCCCCGAAACCGGCCGAAGCCGAAGCCGCGGCCGATCCGGACCCCGAGCCCGAGCCCGAGCTGGTGGTCGACTCGCTGGGCAAGCGGTGCCCGATCCCGGTGATCGAGCTGGCCAAGGTGATCGGCGAGGTGCCGGTGGGCGGGGTGGTGACGGTCCTCGCCGACGACGAGGCGGCCCGGCTGGACATCCCGGCCTGGTGCGAGATGCGCGGCCAGACCTACGAGGGCGAGCGCCCGGCCGAGCGGGGCGTGGCGTACCGAGTGCGCCGCCGCGCCTAGGGGGTGTCCGGCGGATCATGACGCCTGCGGCGGGCTGCCCCCTCCCCGCCCCTTCCCACAACTGGGGCTCCGCCCCAGACCCCGGGGCCTGGGAGCGAAGGCCCTGCCACGCGGCGGAGCCGCATAACTCCGCTGGACGTGCCCTGACCTGCCGTGGATCGTCTGCGGCACCGTCGTGGCCGGTCGCGCCCACGCGGCGGAGCCGCACATCGACACAGCCCCGCGCCCCTTCAGGGGCGCCCAGGGGGCCATCGGCCCCCTGGGCGCCCCACGGGTTCAGGGGAGGTGGGCCGCGATCTCGCCCGCCGCGTCATGGCCGTACGCCTTGGCGAGGCGCTCCATGAAGTGGCCGCGGCGCAGCTCGTACTCCTGGGTGCCGACCGTCTCGATGACCAGCGTCGCCAGCATGCAGCCCACCTGGGCGGCCCGCTCCAGCGAGAGGTTCCAGGACAGACCGGAGAGGAAGCCCGCGCGGAAGGCGTCGCCGACGCCGGTCGGGTCGGCCTTCTGCTCCTCCTCCGGGCAGCCGACGACCACGGGCTCCTCGCCCTCGCGGTCGATCCGCACGCCCTGCGCGCCGAGCGTGGTGACGCGGGTGCCGACCTTGGCGAGGATCTGGTCCGCGGTCCAGCCGGTCTTGGTCTCGATCAGCGCGGCCTCGTACTCATTGGTGAACAGGTACTCCGCGCCGCCGATCAGCAGCCGGATGTCCTCCCCTTCCATGCGGGCGAGCTGCTGGGAGGGGTCGGCGGCGAAGGCGATGCCGCGCGAGCGGCACTCCTCGGTGTGGCGGACCATGGCCTCCGGGTCGTCCGCGCTGATCAGCACCAGGTCGAGACCGCCGACGCGCTCCGCGACCGGCTGGAGCTCGATCTGACGGGCCTCGCTCATGGCGCCGGTGTAGAAGGACGCGATCTGGTTGTGGTCCGCGTCGGTGGTGCACACGAAGCGCGCGGTGTGCTGGACCTCGGAGATATGGACGGACGCGGTGTCCACACCGTGCCGGTCCAGCCAGGCGCGGTAGTCGGCGAAGTCCTCGCCGGCCGCGCCGACCAGGATCGGGCGCAGACCCAGCAGGCCCATGCCGAAACAGATGTTGGGGCCGACTCCGCCGCGGCGGACGTCGAGGGTGTCGACAAGGAAGGAGAGGGAGACCGTATGCAGCTGATCGGCGACCAGCTGATCGGCGAAACGGCCGGGGAAGGACATCAGATGGTCGGTGGCGATGGAGCCGGTTACGGCGATACGCACTGAGTCGCTCCTGCGGGGCGGAGAGGTCGGATGCCTCACGCTATCTGCTCGGCCCGGTCCATACGAACGGAAGAAACTACCCAATAGTAGGTCTTTTTTCACCGACACCTGCTGAATACGGTGCGTGGAGACGGGGGACGCGTCGGCGACACCCAAGGACCGGGAGGCATCATGCCCCAGCACCTCACCCCCGCGTTTCCCGCCACCGGGGCCATCGAGCCCGAATATCTGGAGGAGCTGCGCGGCGACGGTGCGCGGATGGCGCCGCACTGGACGGTCACCGTATCGGCCGCTCCCACCAGGCCCGTTTCCCCGGTCGCCGCCTCCCGCATCCGGGGGATCACGGTGCCCGCCACATCGGCCGATCTGCTGGCCGGCATGTCCGACTACGGCGATTGAAGGAACCGGCCGCGCCCCGGCGCCGTCTCATCGGCATCTCCTCGCGAGGGATGGGACCGTAGAACGTGAGCGGAGCCGAAGGAGCGAAACGGTGAGCACCGAGGACACCGACACCCCGCAGACCCCCGACGACGACACTTCCCGGCCGCGCCGGCGCTCGCCGCTGGCCGTCGTTTCGGTGGCGGCAGCGGTGCTGGTCGCCGGTGGTGGCGGCGCCTACTGGGCGTCCACCGCGGCGGACGGCGGCACCCGGGGTCCGGGCGCGTCGGGCGAGAACGGATCGCCGAAACCCCTCGCACTGGACGCCTACGCCTCCCCGGGCGGGGAGCGGGGCGGGAACGAGGGCATCGCGCCCGGTGAGCCCGACCCGCACGGCGGCCGCTATGTGATGACGGGCAAGCTGCCGGACGGGCCCGACAAGGCCCCGGTGTATCTGACCGACCCGAAGGTCACCAAGGCCGATGTGGCGCGGCTGGCGAAGGCCCTGGACGTCTCCGGCAGCCCCCGTGCCGACCACGGGTACTGGAAGGTGGGCGGCACCCCGGACGCGAGCGGCCCGACGCTGCGGGTGAGCCGGACCGGGCCGGGCAGCTGGTCGTACTCCCGCTACGGGGCGCCGGGCGACACCTCCTGCGTCCACCCGGACGGGAAGAAGGCGCCCCAGAGCACCCGGACCGACAAGGGCGACGGGGCGGACAAGGCCGACGAGAGCTGCCCCACCTACCGCGACGGCGACAAGCGCGGTGACAACGGCGCCGCCGAGGGCCGCGACAAGGCCGTCTCCGAGGAGAAGGCCCAGAGCGCCGCCGAGCCGGTGCTCAAGGCGCTCGGGCTGTCGGACGCCAAGCTGGACGCGAGCGGCCTCTACGGCGCCGTGCGGATGGTGAACGCGGACCCGAAGGTGGGCGATCTGCCCACCTACGGCTGGGGCACCAATCTCCAGGTCGGCGCCGACGGCCAGCTGGTCGGCGGCAGCGGAACGCTGTCGAAGCCCAAGGGGGACGACAGCTATCCGGTGCTCAGCGCGGAGCAGGCGCTCCAGCGGCTGAACTCGACGTCGGGCAGGAGCGACGGCCCCTCGGGCAAGGTGACCGTGCGCAAGGTGACGTTCGGCCTCGCCTCGCACATGGTGGACGGCCGGCGGGCGCTGGTGCCGTCGTGGATCTTCGAGACCAAGCCGACCGGGACCAACCGGGTGGCGGTCACCCTGCCCTACCCCGCGGTGAAGCCGGAGTTCATCAAGAAGGCGAAGGAGCCGGGCCACTCCCCCTCGCCGGGCAAGGGGGACGGCACCTCCAAGCCGGATCACCTCACCTCGTACAGCGTGGACGGCAAGACCCTGACGCTGCGCTTCTGGGGCGGGGTCTGCAACACCTACTCGGTCTCCGCGAAGGAGACCTCCGACAAGGTGACGCTGGACCTCAAGAGCGAGCCGAAGCATCCGGGGCGGGCCTGCATCCTCATCGCCAAGCAGCTGGAGCGGAAGGTGACGCTGAAGGAGCCGCTGGACGGCCGGAAGGTCGTGGACGGGTCCACCGGTGAGACGGTGCCGCTGCGGAAGTGAGCGAACGGCTCAGGGCAGCCGGAATTCCAGACAGCCAGACAGCCGGAAGGGGGCGGGCCCACGGGGCCCGCCCCCTTCCGTCGCGCTGTTTACTCCGCCGCGCCCGGGGGCTCAGCTGAAGGAGTCGCCGCAGGCGCAGGAGCCCGTGGCGTTCGGGTTGTCGATGGTGAAGCCCTGCTTCTCGATGGTGTCGACGAAGTCGATCGAGGCACCGCCCAGGTACGGGGCGCTCATGCGGTCGGTCACGACCTTCACACCGCCGAAGTCCTTGACGACGTCGCCGTCGAGCGAGCGCTCGTCGAAGAAGAGCTGGTAGCGCAGGCCGGAGCAGCCGCCGGGCTGGACGGCGACGCGCAGCGCGAGGTCATCGCGGCCCTCCTGCTCCAGCAGGCTCTTGACCTTCGACGCGGCGGCGTCGGACAGGATGATGCCCTCGCTCGCGGTGGTCTCGTCCTGAACGGTCATCTGCTTCTCTCCCGGGTCGTACGGACTGCTTGCCGTTGGCACAAACCAACGGCGTCCCGGATTCATTCCGGGTCCAGCGCCTATCTCCTGTTGCCCTTCATGCTCGCATACGGGCGGACACACCGGAATGCGTCACATCGACACAATGCCTCTCGTCAACGTGACGTGAAGCAGCTATGATAGATAGCGTCATTCTGACGATTAGGGTTCCCAGCGAAGAAAGAAGGGTGCGTGACGTGACCACCGCCCAACCCCTCGACGTGCAGCCGACCCCGCTCGCTCTGCTGCTTCTCGGCCGGGAGGCCGACCCCCGGAGCGAGCGCGGTGTGGAGTGCCCGGGAGACCTCCCGGCGCCCTCCGACCCGGACCTGGTGGCACGCGCCCGCGCGGCCAAGGAGAAGCTCGGGGACAAGGTCTTCGTGCTCGGCCACCACTACCAGCGCGACGAGGTCATCGAGTTCGCTGATGTCACCGGAGACTCGTTCAAGCTCGCCCGGGACGCGGCCGCGCGGCCGGACGCCGAGTACATCGTCTTCTGCGGTGTGCACTTCATGGCCGAGTCCGCCGACATCCTCACCACCGATGCCCAGCAGGTCGTCCTCCCCGATCTGGCGGCCGGCTGCTCGATGGCCGACATGGCCACGGCCGAGCAGGTCGCCGAGTGCTGGGAGGTGCTCACCGAGGCCGGTGTGGCGGATGTGACGGTGCCCGTCTCGTACATGAACTCCTCCGCCGACATCAAGGCGTTCACCGGTCGCCACGGCGGCACGATCTGCACCTCCTCCAATGCCCAGCGGGCGCTGGAGTGGGCGTTCCAGCAGGGCCAGAAGGTGCTGTTCCTGCCCGATCAGCATCTGGGGCGCAATACGGCGGTCCGCGACATGGGCATGTCGCTGGAGGACTGCGTCGTCTACAACCCGCACAAGCCGAACGGCGGGCTCACCCCCGAGGAGCTGCGCGCCGCCACGATGATCCTGTGGCGCGGCCACTGCTCGGTGCACGGTCGCTTCTCGCTGGACTCGGTCAACGATGTGCGCGAGCGCATACCGGGTGTGAACGTGCTGGTGCACCCCGAGTGCAAGCACGAGGTCGTGGCGGCGGCGGACTACGTGGGCTCGACCGAGTACATCATCAAGGCCCTGGAGGCCGCCCCCGCCGGTTCGAAGTGGGCGATCGGCACCGAGCTGAACCTCGTACGGCGCCTGGCCAATCGTTTCGCCGACCAGGGCAAGGAGATTGTCTTCCTCGACAAGACGGTGTGCTTCTGCTCGACCATGAACCGGATCGATCTGCCGCATCTGGTGTGGGCGCTGGAGTCGCTGGTGGCCGGCAAGGTGGTCAACCGCATCCAGGTCGACAAGGAGACCGAGCACTTCGCCAAGCTGGCGCTGGAGCGGATGTTGGCGCTGCCGTAGGCGGTGTCGTCCGGTGATGGGGGCATGGGGGCGGGGCGCGCGATCGTGGCGCCTGCGGCGGGCTGTTCCCCTCCCCGCCCCTTCCCACAACTGGGGCTCCGCCCCAGCCCCCGGCGTTTGGGGCAGAGCCCCGATCCGGGGCCTGGGGCGGAGCCCTGGTTTCGAGGTCTGAGGCAGAGCCCCGATCCGAGCCCTGGGGCAGAACCCCGGGCCAGGGCCAGGGGCAGAGCCCCGATCAGGTCTGGGGCAGAGCCCCGATCCGGGGCCTGGGGCGGAGCCCTGGTTTCGAGGTCTGAGGCAGAGCCCCGATCCGAGCCCTGGGGCAGAACCCCGGGCCAGGGCCAGGGGCAGAGCCCCGATCAGGTCTGGGGCAGAGCCCCGATCCGGGGCCTGGGGCGGAGCCCTGGTTTCGAGGTCTGAGGCAGAGCCCCGATCCGAGCCCTGGGGCAGAACCCCGGGCCAGGGCCAGGGGCAGAGCCCCGATCAGGTCTGGGGCAGAGCCCCGATCCGGGGCCTGGGGCGGAGCCCTGGTTTCGAGATTTGAGGCAGTGCCCCGGTCCGGGGGCTGGGGCAGAGCCCCGACCCGGGGGCTGGGGCGGAGCCCCGGTTTCGGGAAGGGGCGGGGAGGGGGAAACAACACCCGCCTACGACCCTGCGCGGACCAGGCCCGTCTCGTAGGCGATCACCACCAGCTGGGCGCGGTCGCGGGCGCTCAGTTTGGCCATCGCGCGGTTGACATGCGTCTTGACCGTGAGCGGGCTGACCTCCAGCCGGGCGGCGATCTCGTCGTTGGACAGCCCGCCGCCCACCTGGACCAGGACCTCCCGCTCGCGCACGGTCAGGGCGTCCAGCCGTGAGGAGTCATAGGCGTCCTCGCCGCCGCTTCCGTCGCCCTGGGCCAGGAAGCGGGCGATCAGCCCCTTGGTGGCGGCCGGGGACAGCAGTGCCTCGCCCGCCGCCGCGATACGGATCGCCGCGAGCAGCTCATCGGGTTCGGCGCCCTTGCCGAGGAAGCCGCTGGCCCCCGCCCGCAGCGAGTCCACCACGTACTCGTCCACCTCGAAGGTCGTCAGCATGACCACCCGTACGTCCTTGAGCTGCGGGTCTTCGGTGATCATGCGAGTGGCGGCCAGCCCGTCCGTACCGGGCATCCGGATGTCCATCAGGACGACGTCGGCGCCCCGGGCGCGGGCGATCTCCACCGCCTCCGCGCCGTCGGACGCCTCGCCCACCACCTCCATGTCCGGCTCGGAGGCCACCAGGACGCGGAACGCGCTGCGCAGCAGCGCCTGATCGTCCGCCAGCAGCACCTTGATCGTCATGACTCCCCTCCCCTGCGCGGCTGTAGAGGAAGTCTCACCCGCACCCGGAAACCGCCCTCGGGCAGGGGTCCCGCCTCGCAGCTGCCGCGCAGTGCGGTCACCCGCTCGCGCATCCCCAGCAAGCCGTGTCCGCCGCCGGGCTCCGTCCCGTCCGCCCGGGGTGTCCCGGAGCCGTCCGCGCCCTCCGGCGCCTCCTCGGGGCCCTCGGTCCGCGTCCCCGCCCCGTCGTCCTCGACCGTGACCTCCAGGACGTCCGCGACCCGGGCGATACGGATCTCGGCCGTGGCCCCGGGCCCGGCGTGCTTGTGCACATTGGTCAGCGCCTCCTGGACGACCCGGTAGGCCGTGAGGTCCACCGAGCCCGGCAGCGGGCCCAGTTTCTCCGGCGGCTCCGCCCGCACCCGGACCCGCATCCCGGCCCGTACGAAGCCGTCCACGAGCTGGTCCAGCACGGCGATGCCGGGGGCCGGTTCGGTCGGGGCGGCGGGGTCGCCGTACTGCCGCAGCAGGCCGACCGTGGCCCGCAGCTCCTCCAGCGCCGAGCGGCTCGCCTGCCGTACGTGCGCGAGCGCCTCCTTGGCCTGGTCCGGGCGGTTGTCCATGACATGGGAGGCGACCCCGGCCTGGACGTTGACCAGCGCGATGTGATGCGCCACGACATCGTGCAGCTCACGGGCGATCCGCAGCCGCTCCTCGGCGACCCGGCGGCGCGCCTCCTCCTCACGGGTGCGCTCGGCGCGGACCGCCCGCTCCTCGATGGCGGCGACATAGGCGCGCCGGCTGCGCACCGCGTCACCGGCGGCCGCGGCCAGCCCGGTCCAGGCGAACAGGCCCCAGTTCTCCTGTGAGTACCAGGGGTTGAGCGCGAAGAGCATTGCGGCGCCGGTGAGCAGTACGGCCGTGGCGGCGCCGACCCGCCAGGTGGTGGGGCGGTCGGTGCGGGCCGCCACGGTGTAGAGCGCCACCACCACCCCGAACACGATCGAGGTGCGTGGCGGGCCCACGTCATTGGTGACGAGCTCGGTGAGGGTGAGGGCGACGTTGAAGGCGAGCACCCCGCGGGGCAGCTCGCGGCGGAGCACCAGCGAGGCGGCGGCGAGCACGGCCAGCAGCACGAAGAAGGGGCCCAGCGACTGGTGGCGCATGCGCGGACCGGCCACCGCGCCGATCAGGATCAGCGCGAGGACCACCAGCGCCACCAGGGTGTCCAGGGCACGGGGGTGGGCGCACAGCCAGCGGTGCGGACGGGCCAGGCCCGGCCCGACGGCGAGGGGAGTCACGGAATCCAACGGTAAGGGCCGCGGGGGCCGCCCGGCTTCGTGGGCGGCCCGTACCCGGCCGGTGCGGGGAGGTACGACCTGTGCTGGAGTGTGGATCCGGGAGCGCGCCGCACTAGCCCGGAATGAGGCCGTCGTCCTTGAGCATCGCCTTGACTTCCTCGAGGGTCGCGTCGGCGGCGGGGAGGATCAGTTCGGACGGCTGGAGCGCGTCGTCGGGCAGGGGCTCACCGGCCGAGCGCACCGCGTCCAGCAGTGCGCCCAGGGTCCTCCGGAACCCCTCGTGGTCGCCGCCCTCGATCTCCGCGAGCAGCTCGTCGTCCAGCCGGTTCAGTCCTGGCAGATGGCTCTCGGCCACCAGCACCTGGCCCTCCCCCATGATCCGTACGATCATGACGACCTCCTTGGAGACCTCGCCCAGGCGGGGGCGCGGGCTACTGCTTGTCGAACTTGTGCTGGGTCCGGGACTGCTGGGACTCGTCCGTCGTGCCGCCCTCGATCGCCTGCTGCGGGCTGCCGCCGGCCAGCTCGGCCTTCATCCGCTGAAGCTCCAGCTCCACGTCCGTACCGCCGGAGATCCGGTCCAGCTCGGCCGCGATGTCGTCCTTGGCCATACCGGACTGGTCGTCCAGGGCGCCGGAGGCCAGCAGCTCGTCGATCGCGCCGGCGCGCGCCTGGAGCTGCGCCGTCTTGTCCTCGGCACGCTGGATCGCCATGCCGACGTCGCCCATCTCCTCGGAGATGCCGGAGAACGCCTCGCCGATGCGGGTCTGGGCCTGGGCCGCGGTGTAGGTGGCCTTGATGGTCTCCTTGCGCGTACGGAAGGCGTCGACCTTGGCCTGGAGCCGCTGGGCGGCCAGGGTCAGCTTCTCCTCCTCGCCCTGGAGCGTCTGGTGCTGGGTCTCCAGGTCGGTGACCTGCTGCTGCAACGCGGCCCGGCGGGACAGCGCCTCGCGGGCCAGATCCTCCCGGCCGAGCGCGAGCGCCTTGCGGCCCTGGTCCTCCAGCTTGGTGGACTGACCCTGCAACTGGTTGAGCTGAAGCTCCAGGCGCTTGCGCGAGGTCGCCACGTCGGCGACACCGCGGCGCACCTTCTGGAGCAGCTCCAGCTGCTTCTGGTACGAGTAGTCAAGGGTTTCGCGCGGGTCCTCGGCCCGGTCCAGGGCCTTGTTGGCCTTCGCGCGGAAGATCATCCCCATACGCTTCATGACACCGCTCATGGGCCTCGCGCGCCCCCTTCTGACGGACGTGTGACTCCGGCACTCCAACAGACCCAGCCTACGGGCCCTGCTTCCATTACCGCACTGTTCGAGCCCGCTCGCGCTCCTCCTACAGGACGATCAGGCGGTGGGAGTCTCCGGCGCAAGGAGGAGTGCGCCCCCTTTGTCCCGATGAGGGGCGGGACTCCGTTGCCTGATCGTTCCCCCAGAGGCTGGGGCGCACACTCCGCAACCCGTACCCTTGGGCTTTGTGTTCCGAAGCCGTTCCAAGGATGAGCAGGCCGCTACCACCAAGGTGACCGCGGACCAGCCGCAGCAGACCCGTGACCCGCAGGCGCCCAAGGGCCGCCCCACTCCCAAGCGGAGCGAGGCCCAGACGCAGCGCCGCAGCCTGGCGAAGACGCCGGCCAACCGTAAGGACGCCTCCAAGCGTGCGCGCGAGGCCCGCCGCGCCGATCTGGCCAAGCAGCGCCAGGCGCTGGCCGGGGGCGACGAGCGGTATCTGCCGGCCCGCGACAAGGGTCCGGTGCGGCGGTTCGCCCGCGACTTCGTGGACTCGCGGTTCTCCGTCGCCGAGTACTTCCTGCCGCTCGCGGTGGTCATCCTGGTCCTGAGCATGATCCGGGCCGGCGCCATGCAGAGCTATGTGCTGCTGGTGTGGATGGTCGTGATCGTCCTCATCGTGGTCAACTCCCTCGTCCTCGGCGTCCAGCTCAAGCGGCAGCTGCGCAAGCGCTTCCCCGACGAGAATCTGCGCGGCGCGGTGGCGTACGCCCTGATGCGCACCCTCCAGATGCGCCGGCTGCGGCTGCCCAAGCCGCAGGTCAAGCGCGGAGAGCGGCCCTGAGCGGCCCACCCTCCGGCTTCACCGGCGGAGCGGCCGGCTGGCTGAGCCACCTGGGGGGCCTGCGGAACACCGTCCGGCAGGCGCTGGTCGCCCACCAGCTCGATGAGCAGATCACCGCGCGCTTCCCGGTGGGGCAGCGGCTGCGCATCCTCGACGTGGGCGTCGGCCAGGGCACCCAGGCCCTGCGGCTGGCCCGCGCGGGCCATGAGGTGACCGGGCTGGAGTCCGATGCCGCCATGCTCGATGCGGCCCGCGCCGCGCTCGCCGAGGAGCCCGAGGGCATCCGGGGACGGGTGCGGCTGATCGAGGGCGACGGCCGGGAGACCGGGGCACACTTCCTGCCGGGCACCTTCGATGTGGTGCTGTGCCACGGCGTGCTGATGTACGTGTCCGAACCCGATCCGCTGCTCGCCGGGCTGGCCCGGGTGCTGGCCCCCGGCGGTCTGCTCTCGCTGCTGGTGCGCAACGGTGACGCGCTGGCGATGCGGCCGGGTCTTGCCGGGGACTTCGACACCGCGCTGACCGCCTTCGACTCCCCCTCGTACACCAACCGGATCGGGCTGCCGGTGCGCGCCGACCGGCGCGAGGAGCTGGCCGAGACCCTCACCGCGATCGGCGCGCCGCTGCGCGCCTGGTACGGCGTGCGGGTCTTCACCGACCTCGCCCCGGACGACGCGGAGCCGCCGGGCTCCCCGGAGTGGGAGCGGCTGCTGACGGCCGAGGAGCGGGCCGGCCGCACGGATCCCTACCGGGCGGTGGCGGCACTGCTGCATCTGTGCGGGGTGCGCGGCTGAGCCAGGGCCCGGATGCCGATCCGGGGCCGGGATGCTGATCCGGGGCCCGGATGCTGAACCGGGGCCCGGATGCTGAACCGGGGCCCGGATGCTGAACCGGGGCCCGGATGCTGAACCGGGGCCCGGATGCTGAACCGGGGCCGGGGTGGGGTGGCGGTCAGGACCGCCACCCCGCGCTTTCGCCTATTCGGCGCGCAGGCTCATCGGGCCGTAGATCTTCTTCCCGTCCTCGAAGAGGGTCACCTGCTCAGCGCCTCCCTCGAGGAGCTCCCGCCACTCCTCGCCGATCCACGACTCCGCGTCCCCCTGGGTCGGGAACTCCTCCGGCTGCACCGCGGGCTTCGTCTCCGCCCCGTCGGACTTCTCGAACCGCCATGTCCACGCCATTCCAGCCTCCTCCATCCCGCCGACCCACGGGTGATACCCGCCGGTCCACAGCTGATGTCTGCCCGCAGCCTAGGTGACTGATCACTCCGTACGGGGTGACCCCGCGCGACCCGCGAGAACGGACGCGAGACGATCGGGGCGTGGAACTCACTCTTCTGGGCACCGGGGCCCCCGACGGGCTGCCACGCCACGGCTGCCCCTGCGCCGCCTGTGCCGCCGCCGTCGGCGAGGAGGCGCGGGCCGCCACCTCGCTGCTGATCGACGGCGCACTGCTGATCGATCTCACCCCGGGGGCCGCCTTCGCCGCCGCGCGGGCCGGGCACTCGCTGGTGGGCGTCCGGCAGGTGCTGCTCTCCCATCCGCACGCGGGTCCGGCCGTCGAGTTCCCGGCCGGGCTGCCGGCGCCGGGCCGGGTGCCGGACGGCCGCACGCTCTCCCTGATCAGCGGCCACCGGGTGCGGGCGGTCGCGCTGGACTCCCCCGGCACCGGCTACGAGGTCACCGGGCCCGACGGCACCCGGCTGCTGTACCTCCCGCCGGGCGCGGCCGCCGCCGGGCTGCCGAACCCGGCCGAGCCGTACGACATGGTGCTGCTCGACGTGCTGGGCCGCCCCGACGCGCTGGCCGCCCTCCGCGCCTCGGGCGCCGTGGGCGCCACCACCGACGTGCTGGCCGTCCATGTCGACCACACCACCCCGCCCGGCCGGGAGCTGCACCGCCGCCTCGCCACGGCGGGCGCGCGGGCGGTGCCGGACGGCCAGACACTGATCGTCGGCGAGTACCACGCGGTGCCCGACCTGCCGCGCCGCACGCTGGTGCTGGGCGGCGCCCGGTCCGGCAAGTCCCTCGAGGCGGAACGGCGGCTGGCCGCGTTCCCCGACGTCCTGTACGTCGCGACGAGCGGCACCCGCGAGGGTGACCCCGAGTGGGCGGCCCGCATCGCCGCTCACCGCGACCGCCGTCCCGGATCCTGGCGCACCACCGAGACCTGCGACCTGCCCCCGCTGCTCGCCGAGGACGGGCCACCGCTGCTCATCGACTGCCTGGCGCTGTGGCTCACCGACGCGATGGACTCCGTGAGCGCCTGGGACGACGAGAAGTGGGCGCACGGCGGCGAACGCGCCCTCCACGAACGCGTCTCCGCCCTCGTCGCGGCGGTCCGCGCCACGACCCGTACGGTCGTCGCGGTGAGCAACGAGGTCGGTTCGGGCGTCGTCCCCGCGACCGCTTCCGGCCGCCGCTTCCGCGACGAACTGGGCCGCCTGAACGCGGCGTTCGCCGGGGAGTGCGAGCAGGTGCTGTTGGTGGTGGCGGGTCAGCCCTTGCCGCTGCGCGGCTGATCGCGGACCGGGGCGCTGGGCCGGGGCGCTGGGCGGGGGTGCCGGGCGGGGCGCTGGACGGGGGTGCCGGGCGGGGCGCTGGACGGGGGTGCCGGGCCGGAGTGCCGGGCGCGCGGGGTTGCTCGGCTCGGTTGGGTGCGGCTTTCGTCTCGCGCCTTCGGCGCAATTGAGCAGCGGGGCAGGGGGGTGGGGGGCGCGGCGCCGCCGCCGGGCGCCGGGTCGGCGGGGGTGGGCGCCGGTGGCGGCTTCCGTGGCCCTGGGGCCGAGGTCCCTCCGGGCTGCTGGCCGGTGGTCCCGAACGGCGGCCCCTCCGGGGTACCCCTCTCGAAAACACTTGATCTGGCGCAACTAATTTGTCAAACGTTTTCGGAGGGGGTACCCCGACCCCCGGCGACCCCGCAGTCCGGCAACGGGCCCAGCCCCCGTAGGCCCGAGCCGCCACGGTCCCCGCGCCCCACCGGCCCGGCGCCCGGCGACGCGGCCCGCGCCCCCCACCCCCTGCCCCGCTGCTCAATTGCGCCGAAGGCGCGAGACGGCGCCGCAGCCGACCGAGCCGAGTAGGCCGACGCAGGCCCCGGCCCGCGCCCGGCCCGCGCGCCCGTGTCCAGCCCGCGCCCGGCCCGCGCCCGTGCCTGCGCCCGCCCGGGGCCTGCCCGGGGCCTGCCCGGGGCCTGCCCGGGGCCTGCCCGGGGCCTGCCCGGGGCTCAACGGGCGGACGCCGTACCGGTTCCCGGGGCGCCCGGTAGGGTTCGCCAGGTGAGTGCTCTCAATCTCGATGACTTCGTCGACCTGATCGAGCGCCCCGACGGGGGCATCCGGCGTGACGCCGAGGAGCGCCGCGAGCGGCTCGCGTTGCCGCCGGGCGCGCTCGGGCGGCTGGACGAACTGGGCGAGTGGCTGGCCGCCGCTCAGCAGCGGGTGCCGGTCAAGCCCATCGAGCAGCCCCGCGTGGTCCTGTTCGCGGGCGACCACGGCGTCTCCGACCTCGGTGTCTCCGCCCGCCCCGCCAGGAGCGCCCACCGTCTGGTCCGCGCCGTGCTCGACGGCGAGAGCCCGGCCGCCATCCTCGCCGCCCGTCTCGGCGCGCGCGTCCGCGTCATCGACATGGCCCTGGACTGCGACCCCGAGGACCTCCCCGACGACGTCACCCGCCACCGCGTACGCCGGGCGTCCGGCCGGATCGACCTCGAGGACGCGCTCACCCTGGACGAGGCCGAGCGGGCCTTCCGCGCCGGGATGGCCATCGCCGACGAGGAGGCGGACTCCGGCACGGACCTCCTCGTCCTCGGCGACCTCAGCGTCGGCGGCACCACCGCCGCGGCCACGCTGATCGCCGCGTTGTGCGGTACGGACGCGTCCGTGGTCACCGGCCGCGGCGGGGCCGCCATCGACGACCTCGCCTGGATGCGCAAGTGCGCCGCCATCCGTGACGGGCTGCGCCGCGCCCGCCCGGTGCTCGGCGATCAGCTCCAGCTGCTGGCCACCGTCGGCGGCGCCGATCTCGCCGCGATCACCGGCTTCCTGCTCCAGAGCGCCGTACGCCGCACCCCCGTGATCCTCGACGGCGTCGTCTCGGCGGCCTGCGCGCTGGTCGCCCAGCGGGTGGCGTTCCGCGCCCCGGACTGGTGGCTGGCCGGTCAGGCCAGCGGCGAACCGGGGCAGGAGAAGGCCCTCGACCGCATCGCCCTCACCCCGCTGCTCGACCACGGCGTCACGGTCGGCGAGGGCACGGGCGCGCTGCTCGCCCTGCCGCTCGTGCAGGCGGCCGCGGCCCTGCACGCGGAGCTCCCGGAGCGCGACGGCTAGGGCCCGGCCCTACGGGGTGCCGCCACGTGACAAGGGCTCCGCCCCTGAACCCCGGGCTCTGGGGCAGAGCCCCGCCTTCCGGCCCCTCCAGGGGGCACCTCCCAGCGGTAGCTGGGGCACCTTCCAGCCCCTCCGGCGATTGAGGAGCGGGGTCCGGGGCGGAGCCCCAGTTTCGGGAAGGGGCGGGGAGGGGAGCAGCCCGCCGCAGGCGTCCCCAAGATCCGCCGGCCCCCTCAGCCGAAGGTCAGGACCACCAGGGCAGTCGTGGCGGCCGTTTCCGCCAGCGCGCCGAAGACATCGCCGGTCACCCCGCCGAGACGACGGTGGCAGTGGTGCAGGAGGAGCTCGGCGGCCGCCAGGGCGGCCAGGGCGGCGAAGGCGTTACGGACGACGTCGTACGGGCCGAACGGGACGGCCACCACCGCACAGCCCACCACCGTCACCGCCGCCACGACACCGGCGGAACGCCACGGCACACTGCCCGCGACCGCCGCGCCCAGCCCCTCCGGGCGCGCCGCCGGAACCCCCACGCGGGCCGCGAGGGTCAGGGCGCAGCGCGCGGCGACACCGGCCACGGCCGCCCCGACCGCGCCGTGCGCCCAGTCCTGTCCGTACAGCTCGGCCAGGGCCGCCACCTGCCCGAGCAGGACGAACAGCAGCGTGATCACGCCGAACGGCCCGATGTCCGACCGCTTCATGATGCGCAGCGCGTCCTCGGCGGGCTTCCCGCTGCCGAGCCCGTCCGCGGTGTCGGCGAGCCCGTCGAGGTGGAGGCCGCGGGTCAGTACGGCGGGTATCGCGGCGGTGGCCACGGCCGCGAGCAGCGCGCCACCGCCCAGGAACAGCGACACCCCGCCCACCGCGGCCGCGCACAGCCCCACGGCCAGCCCGGCCAGCGGAGCGCACAGCATCCCCGTGTGCGCCGCCTCCCGGTCCCAGCGCGTGCCCCGTACGGGCAACATCGTGAGCGTGCCGAACGCGAAGCGGACCCCGTCACTCCAGGGGGCACGCGGGGCGTGCGCGGGAGGCGGGTCGTAGTCGGGCCGCGGCGGATGCTCCGGCCGGCCAGCTCGCACCCGCTCCGCGCCCTCTGACGGCTCGGAGGGCTCTGACGGCTCGGCGGGCGCGGAGGGCGCGGAGGGCGCGGAGGGCGCGGAGCTCTCCGGCCCGTCGGGCTCGGGCCCGGCCTCCGGCGGGCGTGCGGACGGCTGCGACTGCGGCTGCGGCGGCTCCGGCGTGGTGTCCATCGCGCGGAAGGCTATCCCGGCCACCCGCAGCGGGTAAGCCCCAGGGCACGCCCCTGTCGAGCCCTAAATCGGGCCTAGGCGGCCCTAAATCGGGCCTAGGCATACGATGCGGAGGGGCGCGGCCTGCCAATCCATGACGGCCGACGAACTACCGGAAGAGGGACCCGACAACTGTGACTGCTCTGACTCTCAGCACCTCGTCCGCCGCGGCACTGCGCGCGGACGCCGTCGTCGTCGGTGTGGCGAAGGGGGCCAAGGGCCCCGTCGTCGCTGTCGGCGCCGAGGCCGTGGACAAGGCGTTCGGCGGGAAGCTGGCCGCCGTTCTGGAGACGCTCGGCGCGACAGGCGCCGAGGGCGAGGTGACCAAACTGCCCTCCGCGTCCGGCCTCAAGGCCCCGGTCGTGCTGGCGGTTGGGCTGGGCGAGGTCCCGGCCAAGGGCGACGGCTATGACGCCGAGACGCTGCGCCGGGCCGCGGGCGCGGCCGCCCGTGCGCTGTCCGGTTCGAAGAAGGGCGCGTTCGCGCTGCCGATCGAGGACCCGGCCGACGCCACCGCCGTGGCCGAGGGCGCGCTGCTCGGGGCGTACACGTACGACAAGAGCAACGGCAACGGCAACGGCGGCAGCGCCAAGAACAAGGACAAGAAGAACAACGGGCCGCTCGCCGAGGTCGCCCTCGTCGGCGGCAAGCCGCGCGACAAGGCGTACAAGGCGGCCGTCGAGCGCGCCACCGCCCTCGTCGCGGAGGTCAACCGCGCCCGCGACCTGATCAACACCCCGTCCAACCTCCTCAACCCGGCCTCCTTCGCGGCCGAGGCGGTCGCGGCCGCCAAGGAGCACGGCCTCAAGACCGAGGTGCTGGACGAGAAGGCGCTCAAGAAGGGCGGGTACGGCGGCATCCTCGGCGTCGGCCAGGGCTCGGAGGCCCCGCCGCGGCTGGTCCGGATCGCGTACACCCACCCCAAGGCCGAGAAGACGCTCGCCCTGGTGGGCAAGGGCATCACCTATGACTCGGGCGGCATCTCCCTCAAGCCGGCCGGTCACAACGAGACGATGAAGTGCGACATGAGCGGTGCCGCCGCCGTGTTCGCCACGGTCGTCACCGCCGCGAAGCTGGGCCTGCGGGTCAATCTGACGGGCTGGCTGGCGCTCGCCGAGAACATGCCGTCGGGTTCGGCCACCCGCCCCGGCGATGTGCTGTCGATGTACGGCGGCAAGACCGTCGAGGTGCTGAACACCGACGCCGAGGGCCGGCTGGTGCTCGCCGACGCGATCACCCGCGCCGGTGAGGAGAAGCCGGACGCGATCGTGGACGTGGCGACGCTGACCGGTGCGATGGTCCTCGCGCTGGGCAACCGCACGTTCGGGATCATGACGAACGACGAGGCGTTCCGCACCACGCTCCACGAGATCGCGGGGGAGGTCGGCGAGCCGTCCTGGCCCATGCCGCTGCCGGACCACCTCCGTAAGGGCATCGACTCGCCGGTCGCCGATCTGGCGAACATGGGCGAGCGCATGGGTGGCGGTCTGGTGGCCGGCATCTTCCTGAAGGAGTTCGTGGCGGACGGGATCACCTGGGGCCACCTGGACATCGCGGGTCCGGCCTTCAACGAGTCCGGTCCGTTCGGCTACACCCCCAAGGGCGGCACGGGCGCCGCGGTCCGCACCCTGGTGCGGCTGGCCGAGCGCACCGCCGACGGCGACCTCGGCTGAGCCGGGCCCCGCACCGTACGAAACGGCCGCCGCCATAGGCCGGAAGTCCCGTCGATTTCGCCCTCAACGAAATCGACGGGGCTTCGCGTTCCGGATACGCAGGAGTAACCCCTGAACTGGGGTGTGGAGATTTCTCACACAGCGGCCCCGCGTCCCGCCTCCTCCCAACAAGTGCGAAGATGTTGTCCCGGCAGGACAGGGCCCCCGACACCAGGGCCGACGCAAGAAGCGGCCGAACACACGCCGCCGCCCGGCCGACCACCGGCCGGCCCCGGCGCACCATGCATGGAGGACGTGACGTGGCGAACGACGCCAGCACCGTTTTCGACCTAGTGATCCTCGGAGGCGGTAGCGGCGGTTACGCCGCTGCCCTGCGCGCCGCGCAGCTGGGTCTGGACGTCGCCCTGATCGAGAAGGACAAGCTGGGCGGCACCTGTCTGCACCGTGGCTGCATCCCCACCAAGGCGCTGCTGCACGCCGGTGAGCTCGCCGACCAGGCCCGCGAGGGCTCGGAATTCGGTGTGAAGACCACCTTCGAGGGCATCGACATCGAGGGTGTGCACAAGTACAAGGACGGCGTGGTCTCGGGCCTGTACAAGGGTCTTCAGGGTCTGATCGCCTCCCGCAAGGTCACCTATGTGACGGGCGAGGGCCGGCTGTCCTCCCCGACCTCTGTCGATGTGAACGGCGAGCGTTACACGGGCCGCCACATCCTGCTGGCCACCGGTTCGGTGCCGAAGTCCCTGCCCGGCCTGGAGATCGACGGCAACCGCGTCATCTCCTCCGACCACGCGCTGGTGCTCGACCGCGTGCCGAAGTCCGCGATCGTGCTGGGCGGCGGCGTCATCGGCGTCGAGTTCGCCTCCGCGTGGAAGTCCTTCGGGGCCGACATCACCATCGTCGAGGCGCTTCCCCACCTCGTCCCGGTCGAGGACGAGAACAGCTCCAAGCTGCTGGAGCGCGCCTTCCGCAAGCGCGGCATCAACTTCTCCCTCGGCTCGCGCTTCTCGGGCGTGGAGTACACCGCCGACGGCGTCAAGGTCTCGCTGGAGAACGGCAAGACCTTCGAGGCCGAGCTGCTGCTGGTGGCCGTCGGCCGCGGCCCGGTCTCGCAGGGGCTCGGTTACGAGGAGGCCGGGGTCGCCATGGACCGCGGCTATGTGCTCGTCGACGAGTACATGCGGACCAACGTGCCGACCATCTCCGCCGTCGGCGACCTGGTCCCCACCCTTCAGCTGGCCCACGTCGGCTTCGCCGAGGGCATGCTGGTGGCCGAGCGGCTGGCCGGTCTGAACCCGGTGCCGGTCGACTACGACGGCGTGCCGCGGGTGACCTACTGCCACCCCGAGGTCGCCTCCGTCGGCATCACCGAGGCCAAGGCCAAGGAGCTGTACGGTGCGGACAAGGTCGTCGCCCTGAAGTACAACCTCGCGGGCAACGGCAAGAGCAAGATCCTCAAGACCGCGGGCGAGATCAAGCTCGTGCAGGTACGAGACGGTGCCGTCGTCGGCGTCCACATGGTCGGTGACCGGATGGGCGAGCAGGTGGGCGAGGCTCAGCTGATCTACAACTGGGAGGCGCTGCCGGCCGAGGTCGCGCAGCTCGTCCACGCCCACCCGACCCAGAACGAGGCGCTCGGCGAGGCCCACCTGGCCCTGGCCGGCAAGCCGCTGCACTCCCACGACTGACTCATCCCGAGCGCGAACCATTCAAAGATCGTTAAGGAGCAACCGAACACCATGGCGGTTTCCGTAACCCTGCCGGCGCTCGGCGAGAGCGTGACCGAGGGCACCGTCACCCGCTGGCTCAAGGCCGAAGGTGAGCGCGTCGAGGCCGACGAGCCCCTGCTCGAGGTGTCGACCGACAAGGTCGACACCGAGATCCCGGCCCCCTCGGCCGGTGTGCTGACGTCCATCAAGGTGGCCGAGGACGAGACGGTGGAGGTCGGCGCCGAGCTGGCCGTCATCGACGACGGCGGCGCGGCTCCGGCCGAGGCGCCCGCCCCCGCGGCCGAGCCCGCTCCGGCGGCTCAGCCCGAGCCCGCCCCGGCGCCCGCCGCCGAGGCCCCCGCCCCTGCCCCTGCCGCCGCCGCTCCGGCCGGTGGCGCCGAGGGCACCGATGTGGTCCTTCCCGCGCTCGGCGAGAGCGTGACCGAGGGCACCGTGACCCGGTGGCTCAAGGAGGTCGGCGAGTCCGTCGAGGCCGATGAGCCGCTGCTCGAGGTCTCCACCGACAAGGTCGACACCGAGATCCCGGCCCCGGCCGCGGGCACCCTGCTGGAGATCCTGGTCGGCGAGGACGAGACCGCCGAGGTCGGCGCCAAGCTGGCCGTGATCGGCGCCGCCGGTGCCGCTCCGGCCGCCGCGCCCGCCGAGGCCCCGGCCGCCCCCGCCCCGGCTCCCGAGCCGGTCCAGGAGGCCCCGGCGCCCGCCCCGGCCCCGCAGGCCCCGAGCGCCCCGGCGCCGCAGGCCGTCACCCCGGAGCCGGTCGCCCCCGAGCCGGCCCCGGCCGCTCCGGCACCCGCCCCGGCTCCGGCCGCCACCATCCCGGCTCCCGCGGCCCCCGAGGCCGAGGGCGCCTACGTCACCCCGCTGGTGCGCAAGCTCGCCGCCGAGAACAACGTGGACCTGTCCACGGTCAAGGGCACCGGCGTCGGCGGCCGCATCCGCAAGCAGGACGTCGTCGCCGCCGCGGAGGCCGCCAAGGCCGCCGCCCAGGCCCAGGCTCCGGCCGCCGCCGCGCCGAAGGCCGCCGCGCAGGAGGTGTCCCCGCTGCGCGGCCAGACCATCAAGATGCCGCGGATGCGCAAGGTCATCGGCGACAACATGATGAAGGCCCTGCACAGCCAGGCCCAGCTGACCAGCGTGGTCGAGGTGGACGTCACCAAGGTCATGCGGCTGCGCGCCCGCGCCAAGGAGTCGTTCGCCCAGCGCGAGGGCGTCAAGCTCTCGCCGATGCCGTTCTTCGTGAAGGCCGCCGTCCAGGCGCTGAAGGCCCACCCGGCCATCAATGCCCGGATCAACGAGGACGACAACACCATCACGTACTTCGACGTGGAGAACGTCGGTATCGCGGTGGACGCCGAGAAGGGCCTGATGACCCCGGTCATCAAGAACGCCGGCGACCTCAACATCGCCGGTCTGTCCAAGAAGACGGCGGAGCTGGCGGGCAAGGTCCGCTCCAACAAGATCACCCCGGACGAGGTGTCCGGCGCCACCTTCACGATCAGCAACACCGGCTCGCGCGGTGCGCTGTTCGACACGATCATCGTGCCCCCGAACCAGGTCGCCATCCTGGGCATCGGCGCGACCGTCAAGCGCCCGGTGGTCATCGACCACCCGGAGCTGGGCGAGACCATCGCGGTGCGCGACATGACCTACGTGGCGCTCTCCTACGACCACCGCCTGGTGGACGGTGCCGACGCGGCCCGCTACCTGACGGCCGTCAAGGAGATCCTGGAGGCCGGCGAGTTCGAGGTGGACCTCGGTCTCTGATCCTCTGCTCGGTTTCCCTGCCGCGCCCCGCACGGGCTTCCCGTGCGGGGCGCGGTTTTCATTACCGCAGTGCCGGGATAATGGCAGCTGTTCACCGCTGTTTCTAAGGAGTCCCCCATGGCCGCGCCCGTCGTCCACTCGCTGCGCGAGCAGATCCGCGAGCACATCGTGGAGGGCATCGTCAGCGGCCGCTGGAAGCCGGGCGAGCGGATCGTGGAGCGCCGGATCGCCACGGAGCTGGAGGTCAGCCAGACGCCCGTACGGGAGGCGCTGCGGGAGCTGGAGTCGCTGCGGCTGATCGAGTCGGCGCCGAACAAGGGCGTCCGGGTGCGGAATCTGACCGCCGCCGACCTGGAGGAGATCTATCCGGTGCGGGCCGGGCTCGAGCAGATGGCGGCGGAGCTGGCCGCGGCCGTGCTGGCCGAGGACACCTCCGCCCTGGAACCCGAGGTGCGGGCGCTGTACGAGGCGGACCGCGCGGCCGACGGGGAGGCGCAGGTCCGGCACACCGTGGCGTTCCACCGGGAGCTGGTGCGGGCGTCGGGCAACAGCGTGCTGCTGCACACCTGGGAGTCGCTGGGCATCGAGATCTGGACGACGCTGTCGATCCGCTGGCTGGGCACCGTCCAGCAGTCGTACGCCGAGGAGCACCAGGCGGTGGTGGACGCCTTCAAGCGGCGGGACCCGAGGGTCGGCGAACTGGTCAAGGAGCATGTCCTCGGCTGTGCACCGCGTGCCTAGTTTCGCGGCACGGAATGCCAATTTCGGCTTACGGAGCACTTTTTCCTTGGCAGGACTTTGATCGATCATCGATCAGTCTTACCGTTACGTCCATGACCGATCTCGCACGCACGCAGCCGAGTGCGCTCGACCAGCTTCCCGACCGTGACCCGGAGGAGACCGCCGAATGGGGCGCCTCCCTGGACGCCGTCACCCGGGCCGCCGGGTCGCACCGCGCCTCGTACCTCATGCGCCGCACCCTGGAGCGCGCCGAGAGCGCCGGGCTCGCGCTGCCGCCCCTGCTGGAGTCGGACTACCTCAACACCATTCCGACCGCCGCCGAGCCCGCGTTCCCGGGCGACGAGGCCATGGAGCGCCGCATCACCGCCTGGAACCGGTGGAACGCGGCGGCGATGGTCACCCGCGGCAGCCGTGACGGCCTCGGTGGTCACATCGCCACCTTCGCCTCCGCCGCCTGGCTCTACGAGACGGGCTTCCAGCACTTCTTCCGGGGCAAGGAGGCGGACGGGTCCGGCGACCAGCTCTACATCCAGGGCCACGCCTCCCCCGGCATCTACGCCCGCGCCTTCCTCGACGGGCGGCTGACCGAGCACCACCTGGACCACTTCCGCCGCGAGGCGGGCGGCGACGGCCTGCCGTCCTATCCGCATCCGCGCCGGCTGCCGTGGCTGTGGGAGTTCCCCACCGTCTCGATGGGGCTCGGCCCGATCTCCGCGATCTACCAGGCCCGCTTCAACCGCTATCTCGCGGCGCGCGGCATCAAGGACACCGCGAACTCCCACGTATGGGCCTTCCTCGGCGACGGCGAGATGGACGAGCCGGAGTCGACGGCCGCGCTCGCCCTGGCCGGGCGCGAGGGCCTGGACAACCTCACCTTCGTCATCAACTGCAACCTCCAGCGCCTCGACGGCCCGGTGCGGGCCAACTTCAAGATCGTGCAGGAGCTGGAGGCCCAGTTCCGCGCGGCGGGCTGGAACGTGGTCAAGTCGCTGTGGGGCTCCGCCTGGGACGAGCTGTTCGCGCTGGACACCTCGGGCGCGCTGGTCCGCCGGCTGCGCGAGGTCCCGGACGGCCAGTTCCAGACGTACGCGACCCGCGACGCGGCCTACATCCGTGAGCACTTCTTCGGCGCCGAGCCCGAGCTGGCCCGCCTCGCCCAGGGGCTCACCGACGCCAAGCTCACCGAGTGCTTCCACACCTCGCGCGCGGGCCATGAGCCCCGCAAGGTGTACGCGGCGTACCGCGCGGCCATGGCGCACAAGGGCGCCCCGACCGTCGTGCTCGCCCAGACCGTCAAGGGCTGGACGCTGGGCCCCGGCTTCGAGTCGCGCAACGCCAACCACCAGATGAAGAAGCTGACGGGCAAGGAGTTCCGCGCCATGCGGGACCTCCTCGAACTCCCCATCCCGGACAGCAAGCTGGACGACGCCCTCGTGCCGTACGTCCACCCCGGCCCCGACTCCCCCGAGGTCCGCTACCTCCAGGAGCGCCGCGCGGCCCTCGGCGGCCCGGCCCCGGCCCGCCGGGTGCACCCGGTGGCCCTGCCCGAACCGTCCGCGAAGCCGTTCCAGGCGCTCGCCAAGGGCTCCGGCAGCCAGGAGATCGCCACCACCATGGCCTTCGTCCGGCTGGTCAAGGACCTGATGCGGGAGAAGGAGACCGGGAAGCGCTGGGTGCCGATCGTGCCGGACGAGGCGCGGACCTTCGGCATGGAGTCGCTCTTCCCCACCGCCGGGATCTACTCCCCGCTCGGCCAGACCTATGACCCGGTCGACCGCGATCAGCTCCTGTACTACAAGGAGGCCGCGAACGGTCAGATCCTCAACGAGGGGATCACCGAGGCCGGTTCGATGGCCGACTTCACCGCCGCCGCGACGTCGTACGCGACCCACGGCGAGCCGATGATCCCCTTCTACATCTTCTACTCGATGTTCGGCTGGCAGCGCACCGCCGACCAGATGTGGGCGCTGGCCGACCAGCTCGGCCGCGGCTTCCTCATCGGCGCCACGGCGGGCCGTACGACGATGACCGGCGAGGGCCTCCAGCACGCCGACGGCCACTCCCCGCTGATCGCCTCCACCAACCCGGCGGCGCTCGCCTACGACCCGGCGTTCGCCTACGAGGTGGGCGCGATCGTGCGGGAGGGTCTGCGGCGGATGTACGGCCCCGAGGCCGAGGACGTCTTCTACTACCTGACGGTCTACAACGAGCCCAAGGTCCAGCCGGCCCTCCCTGAGGGCGAAGGCGTCGAGGAGGGCATCCTCAAGGGCCTGTACCGCTACCAGGAGGCCACGGCCCCGGCCGCGGACTCCCCCCGCCTCCAGCTCCTCGCCTCCGGCACCGCCGTCCACTGGGCGCTGGAGGCCCAGAAACTCCTCGCCGACGACTGGGGCGTGGCCGCCGACGTGTGGTCCGCCACCTCCTGGAGCGAGCTGCGCCGCGACGCCCTGTCCTGTGACGCGGCGCAGCTCAAGGGCGAAGACCGGGTCCCGTACGTCACCCGTGCCCTGGCAGGCGCACCGGGCCCGGTCCTCGCCGTCAGCGACTGGATGCGTGCCGTCCCCGACCAGATCAGCCAGTGGGTCGAGCAGGACTGGTACTCCCTGGGCACGGACGGCTTCGGCCTCTCCGACACCCGCGAGGCCGCCCGCCGCCACTTCGGCGTGGACGCCCCGGCCATCGTGGTGGCCGCGCTGTCCCGCCTCGCCCGCCAAGGCGCGGTCCGCGCCACGGCCCCCAAGGAGGCCGCGGAGCGGTACGGCATCTGACGCCGCCGGTTGCCGGGGATCGCCTGCGGCGGGCTGTTCCCCTCCCCGCCCCTTCCCGACACCTGACGATATGCGGCTCCGCCGCGTGGGGGGCTCCGCCCCAGACCCCGCTCCTCAAGCGCCGGAGGGCTGATTTCAGCCCGTCCGGCGATTGAGGACACGCCCGAAGGGCGTCCGGGGTCCAGGGGCGGAGCCCCTGGTATCGGGAAGGGGCGGGGCGGGGAAAGAGCCGCCCGGTACCCCGTGTAGCCCGAGCCGCCGCTCCCCGGCGGTATCCGGCCGACGGGCCGCCCGCCATGGTCCGGCGCTCGTCCGGAGCGCACGGCATCATGGGGCCGTGCGCGCTGCCCGGCTCATCAAGATGGTGCTTCTGCTCCAGGCTCGGCCCTCGATCACGGGGGCCGAGCTGGCGCGGGAGCTGGAGGTCTCCGAGCGCACCGTGACGCGGGACGCCGCCGCGCTGTCCGAGGCGGGGATCCCGGTCTACGCGGACCGGGGCCGGGCCGGGGGCTACCGGCTCATCGGGGGCTACCGCACCCGGCTGACCGGCCTCGGGCGGACCGAGGCCGAGGCGCTGTTCCTGTCCGGTGTGCCCTCCGCGCTGCGCGAGATGGGGCTCGCGGACGCCGCCTCCGCCGCCCGGCTGAAGGTGTCCGCCGCGCTGCTCCCGGAGCTGCGGGACGCCTCCCACACGGTGGCCCAGCGGTTCCACCTCGACGCCCCGGGCTGGTGGCGGGAGCCGGAGGCGCCGGAGCTGCTGCCGGGCATCGCCGACGCGGTCTGGGACGATCTGCGGATCGCCGTCCGCTACCGGCGCCGGGACGCCGAGGTCCGGCGGGAGCTGGAACCGTACGGGCTCGTACTCAAGGCGGGCGTCTGGTACCTGGCGGCCCGTGCGGAGGGCGGCTTCCGGGTGTACCGGGTGGATCGTTTCGCCGCCGTGGAGCCGACCGGGGTCCGCTTCGTCCGGGACGAGGAGTTCGACCTGCCCGCCTTCTGGGAGGAGCGGGCCGAGCAGTTCGCCCGCTCGATCCTGCGGGAGCGGGCCGTCGTCCGGCTGACCCCGGCCGGGGCCCGGCGGCTGCCGCATGTCACGGACCGGGTGGCGGCCGAGGAGGCCGTACGCGAGGCACGCGAGGCCGGGGAGCCCGACGGGCAGGGGCGGCTCACCGTCACCCTGCCCGTCGAGTCGTACGAGGTCGCACTCGCCCAGCTGCTCGGGCTCGGCCCGGACGCGGAGGTGCTGGGGCCGCCGGAGCTGCGCGAGCTCTTCGCGGAGGCGGCTCGCCGTACGGCGGAGCTGTACCGGTGACCGCGCGGTTCAGTGACCGCGCGGTTCTACCGGTAGTCGGCCGCCGTGCCCTCCTTACCGCCGAAGACGACGTCCCGGAAGTAGCCGAAGGCGTCCGGCCGCGAACCGTCCAGATCGGTGAAGCCGTAGACCTTGGCCAGCTCCCCGCTGAAGACGGACTTGCCGCTCCACCGCGCCCGATCCGGGTCGGCGGCGAGCGCGGCGACCGCGCGCCCGACGTAGTGCGGTGACTCGGCGATGGCGAAGTGCGGCTCCTTCTCCACCGCGTCCCGCCAGGTCTCCTCCGTCACCCCGAAGTGGTCCAGCATCTGCTCGGAGCGCAGAAAGCCCGGCGAGACGCTGACCGCCGTGCCGTCGAACTCCTTCAGCTCCTCCGCGAGCCCGAAGGCGGTGCGGATCGGGGCGTTCTTGGCGAGGTCGTAGAAGAGGTTCAGCCGGTACGTCCGGTTGAACTCCTCGCTTCCGTCGGTCACCTCGACCACCAGCCCGCCCGGCTGCCGGATCAGCAGCGGCAGCGCGTAGTAGCTGGTGATGAGGTGGGTCTCGACGCCGAGCCGGAGCATCCGCAGCCCGCCCGCCAGATTCGTCTCCCAGGTCTTCTTGCCGAACTCGATCAGCGCCTCACCGCCCCATACGTCATTGACCAGGACGTCCAGCCGGCCCTGCTCCCGGTCGATCCGCTCGACCAGCGCCCGGACCTGCTCGGGCTCGAGGTGGTCCGTCGGCACCGCGATGCCCGTGCCGCCCGCGGCCGTGATCAGCTCCGCCGTCTCCTCGATGGTCTCGGTGGCCCGCCCCACCTCGCTGATCCGATCCCGGGTGGTGCGCCCCGTCGCGTAGACGGTGGCCCCGGCCGCCCCCAGCTCGACGGCCATCGCCCGGCCCGCGCCGCGCGTCGCCCCCGCGACGAGCGCGATCCGTCCCGCCAGTGCGCCCTGTGTGCTCACGTCCAATACGTCCTCTCGGTGTGGGTGCCGTGTTGGGTGACGTGGTCGACCCGGGTCGGCCACGGGTCGGCCACGGGTCGGCCACGGGTCGACCTTCGCAGGGAAATCCGACATCCGCTGTCCGGTATTACGAGGCGGTCGCATCCGGCACGTTCCGCGTGCGGGGGTGCGCGGGAGGGCCGATCCTGGTCCCGTGATGATGGACGAGACGGAGTTCTGGGGGCTGGTCGACAGCGCTCGGGAGGCCGCGGACGGCGACCCCGAGGACCAGTCCGACCTGCTCGTCGAGCAGCTGTCACGGCTCGACCCCGACGCGGTGCTGGACTTCGCCCGGCACTTCGAGGCCCGCTCCGACCGGGCGTACCGCTGGGATGTGTGGGGCGCCGCCTGGGTGCTGCTCGGCGGGGTCAGCGACGACGCCTTCGAGGCGTTCCGCTACTGGCTGATCGGCCAGGGCCGGGAGATCTTCGAGGGCGCGCTGCACGATCCGGACGCGCTCGCCGAGCTGCTCGAGGACTTCGACGAGCAGGTGGACGGCGACTGCGAGGACCTGGGGTACGCGGCGGACGAGGCGTACGAGCGGCTGACCGGCGCGCCCCTGCCGGAGCTGGGGCTCCCGCCCACGCCCCGGGAACCGATCGGGGAGCCCCTCGACTTCGAGAGCGAGGCGGTGCTGGCGGAGCGGTATCCACGGCTGTGGGAGCGCTTCAGGGCCTGACCGGCTGACTGCCTGACCGCCTGACTGCCTGGTTGCCCGGGGCTCGCGCCTCAGCGGTCCAGCGGGCGCCCCATCATCACGTCGTCCACGTACTCCCCCTCCAGCAGGAACTCCCCCGGCAGCACGCCCTCCACCGCGAACCCCTCCGACGCGTACAGCCGCCGTGCGGGGGTGTTGTGGCCCAGTACCCGCAGGGTCATGCGGGTCGCGCCCTGCCGCCGCGCCTCCTGGTACGCGGCGCCGAGCAGCGCCCGCGCCACGCCCTGCCCCCGCACCCGCTCGTCCACCGCGAGCCCCTGGATCTGGCGGACATGGGCGTTGCAGGCCAGCGGGGTCGGCGGCACGAGCCGTATGTAGCCGACGGGAGACCCGGCGAGCTCGGCCACGAGGATCTGCTCGACGCGGTTGTGGAGGGTGAAGAAGGGGTCGTACGGCGGCTGCGGCTTCGGCTGTACGGCATGCAGGGGCGACCAGGTACGGCGGTCGAGCTCGGCCAGCGCCGTGTCGTCGTCGAGCACGGCGGGCCGGATGATCAGCTCGGACCGCTGGGACGGTTGGGACCGCTGGGCCGGTTGGGCCGGTTGGGCCGGTTGGGGCAGGTCGTAGGGCTGGGGCATGCGGATCACTGTGCCACGCCCGCCCGTTGTCCGACATCCCTCCCGTGATCGGGGGCAGGATGGGGCCATGCGTATCGCGGTCACCGGTTCCTCCGGGCTCATCGGCACGGCACTCGTCCGCTCGCTGCGCGAGGACGGCCACCAGGTGGTGCGTCTGGTGCGGCGTCCGTCGCGTGCGGAGGACGAGGTGGAGTGGGACCCGCGGCGGCAGTGGGTGGACACCTCCGGGCTGATGGGCTGTGCGGCCGTGGTCCATCTCGCGGGCGCGGGCGTCGGCGACCGGCGCTGGACCGACGCGTACAAGAAGGAGATCCGGGACAGCCGGGTGCTGGGCACCGCCGCCATCGCCGAGGCGATCGCCTCGCTGGACACCCCGCCGCGGGTGCTGGTGAGCGGGAGCGCGGTGGGGTTCTACGGTGACACCGGGGAGCGCGCGGTCGATGAGAGTGCGCCCCCCGGCCACGGTTTCCTTCCGGATCTCTGCCAGGACTGGGAGGAGGCGGCGACCGCGGCGCAGGAGGCGGGCGTCCGTACGGTCTTCGCCCGGACCGGTCTGGTGGTCTCCGCCGAGGGCGGGGCGTGGGGGAAGCTCTTCCCCCTGTTCAAGCTGGGGCTCGGCGGGCGGATGGGCAGCGGCCGGCAGTACTGGAGCTTTATCGCGCTGCGGGACCATGTCGCCGCGCTGCGCCACATCCTCGACACGCCCGAGCTCACCGGGCCGGTCAACCTCACCGCGCCGACGCCGGTGACCAACCGCGAGATCACGGCCGCCATGGGCCGGGTGCTGGGCCGCCCCACACTCTTCTCGGTGCCCGCGCCCGCGCTGCGGATCGCCCTGGGCGAGATGTCCGGGGACGTCCTCGGCAGCGTCCGGGCCGTCCCCCGCCGCCTCCTGGACTCCGGCTTCACCTTCGCCTGCCCGCATGTGGAAGACGCGATCAAGGCGGCGCTCAGGTAAGGGAGTTGGGCGCTCCTCGCCCCCTCCCGCTCTCCCCCACGCTCTCTCCTCCCCGGTCGCGGACCGTTCGATGGCGGTCTGCGACTGGTGTGCGACCGGTGTGCGCCCGTGCCCGGTCGATGCGCGTCTGGCATCGGCCGTTTTTGTCCGTACTGTCAAGACCGTCTCGCCGAGCCGTCTCGCGGGACCCACGCATCCGGACCGCCGGTCGGGGCAGCAGCCCCCATGACGGACGCACCGACCTCGGGGAGGACACGTGCTCAAGCGCGCGCACCGCACGGACGTCGTCATCGTCGGCGCCGGGCTCGCGGGGCTGGCCGCGGCCCATCGGCTGACCGGCGCGGGAGTCGCCGTCACGGTGCTCGAGGCCGCGCCCCACGTGGGCGGACGGATGACCACCGAGACCGTGGACGGCTTCCGGCTGGACCGCACCGGCCATCTGATGAACACCTCGTTCCCGGAGTTGCGACGCACTCCGGGGCTCGGCGCCCTCGCCCTGCGCCCCTTCGCCCAGGGGGTGCTGGTCCACAGCGAGGGCCGTACGCACCGGGTGGACACCCCCCGGAGCATGAGGGGCGCATTCACTACGGCACGCGCCCTCGCGAACGCCGCCCGCGCGCCACTCGGCAGCGGGCTCGATCAGGCCCGACTCGGTGCCGCGCTCGGCAGGCTCGCCGCCCTGCCCGCGGACCGCCTGCTCGCCCGCCCCGACCGGCCGGTCTCCGAGACCCTGGGGGGGCGGGGCCTACCTGCTCGTACGGTCGAGGGGGTGCTGCGTCCGCTGCTCGTCTCACTGCTGAGCGACCCGGACCTCACCACTTCCAGCCGCTGCGCCGACCTGGCGCTGCGCGGCTACGCACGCGGCCGCCTCTGCCTCCCGGCGGGCGGCGCGTCCACCGTCCCCGAACTGCTCGCGGCCGCGCTGCCGCCGGGGACGGTCCGTACGGGCGTCCGGGCCGTATCGGCCTCCACCACCGCCGTGGCCACCGCCGAACACGGCGAGTTCGGCTGCCGTGCGGTGCTCGTGGCCACCGGGGCGCACGACGCGGCCGGGCTGCTGCCCGGGCTGCGGGTGCCGGCCTTCCACCCCATCACGGTGGTGCACCACACCGCCGACCGGCCGCCGCTGCGCGAGCCCGCGCTGATACTCGCCGCGAGTGGCGGGGGCCCGGTCGCCCACACCATGGTGGCCAGCGAGGTGGACCCCTCGCGCACCCCGCCCGGCCGGGTGCTGATCACCTCCACGGTGCTGGGCGCCTCCGCCGCGCTGCCGACCGCCGAGCTCGACCGGGCCGTCCGGGCCCAACTGGCGGCGGTGTACGGGACGTCGACGGCGGCCTGGGAGCTGCTGGCCGCCCACCACGACCCGTACGCCGTCCCGGCCATGCCCGCACCCCACGACCCACGCCGCCCGGTGCGGCTGCTGTCCGGGCTGTACGTCTGCGGCGACCACCGCGACTCCAGCACGGTCCAGGGCGCCCTGGCCTCCGGCCGCCGAGCCGCCCGAGCCGTCCTCAGCGACTTCGGCGCCCCACCGGACTCGGGCTCCGACACGGACCCGGGCACATTGCCCGCGGCGGCGGCCTGACGCGAGGCCCTTGCGGGGGCTCACCGCCGAGGCCCCGGCTCCCGTTACGGCTCGCGGCCGGGGAGGACCAGCACCCGCGGCGCGGCGCCCGGGCCGGGCTTACGGGGCGGCCGCCGCGTGGCAGTGGCTTCGCCCCTGGCCCCCGGGGGTCTGGGACGGAGCCCCACCTTCCAGCCCCTCCAGGGGGCACCTCCCAGCGGTAGCTGGGGGAGCTTGAGGAGCGGGGTCCGGGGCGGAGCAACGGCTTCCAGCCCCTCCGACGTTTGGCCTTCCAGCCCCTCCGGCGTTCGAGGAGCGGGGTCTGGGGCGGAGCCCCACCTTCCAGCCCCTCCGGCGTTCGAGGAGCGGGGTCTGGGGCGGAGCCCCAGTTGTGGGAAGGGGCGGGGAGGGGAACAGCCCGCCGCAGGCGTCAAGATCCGACGTTGGGCGTGGTGCGGGCGGCGGGCCCGGACAGCCCCGCCAGGATCGCGCCGCGCCGCACACGAAGCACCCGGCCGCGATCACGGCGGACAGCCGCATCCCGGCGTAGAAGGCGGAGCTCGCGGACGCCGCCGCGAGGGTTCCGAACAGGGCCACGCCGATGGCGCTGCCCAGCTGCCGCGCCGCGTTGAACGCGCCCGACGCCGCGCCGCGCACCTCGTGCGGCGCGGCCTCCATCGCGGCGATCGTCGCCGACGGCATGGTGAACGAGGTGCCGAACCCGGTCAGCAGCAGCGGCACGACCAGCAGCGCGTACGGCGTGTGCGGTCCAACGGCCGCCCAGCCGAGCAGCCCCACGGCCCCGGTCAGCAGCCCGGCCACGGCCGGGATGTGGGTGCCGACGCGCGCCGCGACCCGCCCGGACAGCGGCGAGGCGACCACGGCCAGCGCGCCCATCGGCAGCAGCGCCAGCCCGGTGGCGAGCGGGTCCCAGCCCCGGTGGCGCTGGAAGTAGAGGGTGGTGAGGAAGAGCAGCCCGTAGAAGCCGAGGTTGAGCAGCACCCCCACGGCCAACGCGGCCGGGAACCGGAAACCGGTCAGCAGGCGGGGCGGCAGCGCGGGCGCCGCCGCGCGCCGCTCCAGCCACAGGAAGAGCGCCCCCGCGACCGGCGCGGCCGCCAGCGCGCCGAGCACCAGCGGATCGGTCCAGCCGCGCCCGCCCGCCTCGTTCAGCCCGGTCGTCAGGGCGGCCACCGCGCCGACGCCGGTGAGCTGGGCGACGAGATCCAGCGACGGACGCTCACCGCGCGGGCGCGTAGCGGGCACATGGCGGACGGTGAGCCAGATGGCGAGCGCGCCCAGCGGGACGTTGACGAGGAACACGGTCCGCCAGCCCACGCCCCACACCAGCACCCCGCCGAGCACCGGACCGGCCGCGGCAGCGACCCCCGCGATCCCGCCCCACACCCCGAACGCCCGTGCCCGCGCGCCGGGTTCGGGATGCAGCGCCCCGAGCAGCGCGAGCGAGGCGGGCACCATGGTCGCCGCCCCGGCCCCCTGCGCCAGCCGGGCACCGACCAGAAAGCCGGCGCTCGGCGCGAGCGCGCACGCGGCGGAGGCCACCGTGAACAGCCCGAGCCCGGCGAGGAACACCCGCCGATGGCCCAGCCGGTCCCCCAGCCCACCGCAGAGCAGCAACAGCCCGGCGAAGACGAGCGTGTACCCGTCCACAACCCTCCCCCAGCCTTCGGCCGGGAGGTGCCCCCTGCATCGCCCCCTGCCCGGCCCCCAGCCCGGCGCCGATGCGGGGCACGGCCACATTGACGACGGTGACGTCGAGGATGACCAGGAAGTAGCCAAGGCAGATGGCGAGCAGCGGGCCCTTCCGCACGGCACCCGCCACGGGCGGGTCCGAGGATCGCGGAGGCCGGTGTGTGGAGCGGCACGTCCTCATGCCTCCACCCTCACTCCTGATCGCTTCGGTACGGACCGAACCGTGGTGCGCCCAGGGCGCCCCCTGCCCCGGCCCGCCCCGCCACACTTCGGCCCGCGCCGAAGCGACCCCGCCCTACGCTGGAAGCATGGCCACCACCACGGATGCCCGTGACGCCGACATCGCTCGCGCCGCCGCGGCGATCGCCGACCCGTCCCGCGCTCGCGTTCTGCGGGCGCTGCTGGAGGGGCGTGCGCTCCCCGCCAGCGTGCTGGCCGGTGAGGCCGGGGTCAGCGCTTCCACGGTGAGTGGACATCTGGCCAAGTTGCTGGAGGCCGGGGTGGTGCGGGTCGAGCGGCATGGGCGGCATCGGTACTACCGGCTGACCGGTCCCGCCGTCGGCGAGGCGCTCGAGGCGCTGGCCAGGATCGCCCCGCCGCTGCCCGTCACCTCGCTGCGGCAGAGCACCCACGCACACGCCCTGCGCCGGGCGCGCACCTGCTACGACCATGTCGCGGGCGCCCTCGGCGTGGCCCTGATGGCGGCGCTGCTGGAGCGCGGGGTCCTGGAGGGCGGCGACGGGCGCTTCCACCCCGAGGCGGCGGAGGGCGACCGGCTCTCGGCCCCGGGCAAGGACACCACGTACCGGCTGACGGCCCCGGGGCGCGCGGAGCTGGCGGCCTTCGGCGTGGACGCGGACGAACTCGCGGGGCGCCGCCAGCTGATCCGCTACTGCGTGGACTGGACCGAGCAGCGCCACCACCTCGCCGGAGCGCTGGGGGCCGCCCTGACGGACCGGCTCTTCGCGCTGGAATGGATCCGCCGTGGCAACCGCCGCCGCGTGATCAACCTGACCGATGCCGGTCGCACCGGTCTGGAGCGCACCTTCGGCGTCGTGCTGGACGCCTGAGCGACGGCAGACCCCGACGTCTGAGCGGCGGCGGCAGGCCCCCGACGCCCGAGCGACGGCAGGCTCCCGATGCCCAAGCGACGGCAGGCCCCCGCCGCCTGAGCGACGGCGGCCACCTACCCCAGCGCCGCCACCCGCTCCCGGTAGCCCCGTACCGGTGCCGCGTCCCGGTACGGCTCCAGGCGGCGCTCGAAGTCCCGTACGTACTCCGCCGCCCGCACCGACCGCATCTCGGACGCCTGCTGTGCCGCCTCCGCGCCCAGCTGGCACGCCTGCTCCAGCTCGCCGAGGCCCAGCCGCGCCGTCGCCAGCACCACCCGGCAGAACAGCCGGCTGCGCGCGAACCCGGCGCCGTGGAGCTGGAGGGAGCGCTCCGCGTGCTGGGCGGCGGCGCGGTACTGCTGAAGATCGCGGTGGCAGTGGCCGAATTCGTCCGCCAGCTGCGCCTCGTCGAACAGCCGCGCCCAGTACGGCACCTCGTCCCCCGGCCGGGCCGCCTCCAGCGACCGCTCGGCGCGGGCGAGCGAGGCGGTGCACGCGCGCACCTCGCCCAGGACGCCATGGCCGCGCGCCTCGATCGCGTGCAGCAGCGACTGGAGCACCGGCGGGGCGCCGCCGCCCACCCCCTGCTGGGCCACCCGGGCCAGCTGTACGGCCTCCCGCCCATGGCCGAGGTAGACGGCCTGGCGGCTCATCGTGACCAGTACGTAGCTGCCGTACGTGCGGTCCCCGGCCGCCTGCGCCAGCCGCAGCGCCTGGACGAAGTAGCGCTGCGCCAGACCGTGGGCCGCGATGTCGAACGAGGTCCATCCGGCCAGCCGGGTCAGATCGGCGATCGCGCCGAACAGCCGCCGCCCGGTCGCCTCGTTGTACGAGCCGCGCAGCATCGGCTCGCCCTCGTGCTCGAGATAGCGCACCAGGGCCTGCCGGGCGTGGCCGCCGCCGTACGTCTGGTCCAGCGCCGCGAACAGCTCCCCGACCGAGCGCAGGGCCGCGATGTCGCCGGAGGTCACCCGGTAGCCCGGGCCGCGCCGGTCGCGGTCGTGGCGCCGCTGGCGGGGCAGCGGCGCCCGGCCGTGCGGGCCATGGGCACCGTGCGGGCCATGGGTGCCATGGGCGCCGTGAGATCCCTGGGCGCCGTGCGCGCCATGGGCCCCCTGACCGACCGCGCGCCCCGCCGCCGCCCCCGCGGGGCCGCCCACCGGGCCGCCCACTCGGCCGCCCTGCGCGGGCAGCCGCCCGGCCCCGGCCACCCCGGCGGCACCGGCCCCCGGCCCGGCCCCGGCTCCCACCGCCGCCCCCGCCGGAGCGGCCCCCGCCGGTGGCTCACCGCGCGCCACCCGGTCGTCGGGCCGTCCGATCAGCCAGTCGCGGCTGGGGACGACGAGACCCGCCGGGGTGAACGCGATCTTCCGCAACTCCGCATGGCTTCCGGAGTCCTTGCGCCACAGCCCGCTGACGATGTCCACCGCCTCCTGCGGGGTGGCGGCGAACTCCAGCCCCGCGTAGACGGGCGCACACGCGTCCAGGCCCAGGTCCTGGGCGGTCAGCCGGCGTCCCAGCCGCCGGGTGAACACCTCGGCGATCAGCGCCGGGGTGGTGCCGCGTGGCTGCTGTCCGCGCAGCCACCGCGTCACCGATGTCTTGTCGTACCGCAGGTCCAGGCCGTGCTCCAGTCCGAGCTGGTCCACCCGCCGGGCGAGCCCGGCGTTGGAGAAGCCCGCCTCGGCGATGAGCGCGGCGAGCTGACGATTGGGAATGCGCTGCGGGGGTCGTTCCGTCATCAGCCTGCCGGTCTCCCTGATCGCTCTGTGGAACGGCGCGAATGTAACCGCCGCTCGAGGGCTGATCGCGGCCGTCCGGCGGCATTCATCCGATCGTGTGAGAACGAGCCGGGTGCGGACGTAAGGGGACACGGCCGTACAGTGGCGGGGGCGCCGCCGCGAGGCTCCGCCACCCCATCCGACGCGGGTCGAGAAGGAGCTTGCCGTGACCGCCGTGACCACGTCTTCCCCGGGGTCGGCCCCCGGTTCACCGGCGCTTGCCTACGTCCACCTGGGCTTCGGCGCGGACGCCGTGGACTACGAGGAGGCGTGGCAGGAGCAGCGCCGGGTGCACGCCGCCCGCTTCGCGGACGAGATCCCCGACACCTGTCTGCTGCTGGAGCACCCCCCGGTCTACACGGCGGGGCGGCGCACGGCCGACAGCGAGCGCCCGCTGGACGGCACCCCGGTGGTGGACGTGGACCGCGGCGGCAAGATCACCTGGCATGGCCCGGGCCAGCTGGTCGGCTATCCGATCCTCAAGCTGCCGCGCCCGGTGGACGTCATCGCGCATGTCCGCCGCCTGGAGGAGGCGCTGCTGCGCACCTGTGCGGAGTTCGGTCTGGAGACCACCCGGGTCGAGGGCCGCAGCGGGGTGTGGGTGCTGGGCGACCCGGTGGACCAGCGCCCCGCGCTCGGCGGGCTGAAGCTGGACTTCGACCCGCGGCTGGAGGACGAGGAGTTCGACGCACGGCTGAACGGGCCGGAGTACGCACCGTCCAACGCCGGGCAGCGCCGCGAGGACCGCAAGCTGGCCGCCATCGGGGTGCGGATCGCCAAGGGCGTGACGATGCACGGCTTCTCGCTCAACTGCAATCCGGACAACACCTGGTTCGACCGGATCGTGCCGTGCGGCATCCGGGACGCGGGTGTGACCTCGCTCTCGGAGGAGCTGGGCCGGGATGTGCCGATCGCCGAGGTGCTGCCGGTGGTCGAGCGGCATCTGCGGGAGGTCCTGGAGGCGTCCGTCCCGCTGCCGCGCGCGGTCTGACCCCCTGGGCTCGCTCCACCCCGTGCGGGAATGCGTCCTCGCAGCGTTCGGTTGCCCTTGACGTAAATCCGTACGAACCACGGGCGTACCCTGGTGACCGCCGACGATTCCAAAGCCCGCCGGCAAACTCGCCGCGCCGAGCCGCCAAGCAGAGTCAAGCAAAGAGGAGTGCCGGACGTGTCCGCAGTCGCACCCGACGGACGCAAGATGCTGCGCCTGGAGGTCCGGAACAGCCAGACCCCCATCGAGCGCAAGCCCGAGTGGATCAAGACCCGGGCGAAGATGGGCCCCGAGTACACCGAGCTGCACGGCCTGGTGAAGCGGGAGGGCCTGCACACCGTGTGCCAGGAGGCGGGCTGTCCGAACATCTATGAGTGCTGGGAGGACCGCGAGGCGACCTTCCTCATCGGCGGCGACCAGTGCACCCGGCGCTGCGACTTCTGCCAGATCGACACCGGCAAGCCGCAGGCGCTGGACCGCGACGAGCCGCGCCGGGTGGCCGAATCCGTACGCACCATGGAGCTGAAGTACGCGACCATCACCGGCGTCGCCCGTGACGACCTGGAGGACGGCGGCGCCTGGCTCTACGCGGAGACCGTGCGCCAGATCCACTCCCTGATGCCGGACACCGGTGTGGAGCTGCTGATCCCGGACTTCAACGCGGTCCCCGAGCAGCTCGCCGAGGTCTTCTCGGCCCGTCCCGAGGTGCTCGCGCACAACGTCGAGACCGTGCCGCGGATCTTCAAGCGCATCCGCCCCGGCTTCCGTTACGAGCGCTCGCTCGAGGTGATCACCAAGGCGCGCGAGGCGGGTCTGGTCACCAAGTCCAACCTGATCCTGGGCATGGGCGAGGAGCGCGAGGAGATCAGCCAGGCGCTCCAGGACCTCCATGACGCGGGCTGCGAGCTGATCACCATCACCCAGTACCTGCGGCCCTCCCCCCGGCACCACCCCGTGGAGCGCTGGGTCAAGCCCCAGGAGTTCGTGGAGCTCAAGGAGGAGGCGGACGAGATCGGTTACGCCGGTGTCATGTCCGGCCCGCTGGTCCGCTCCTCGTACCGCGCCGGCCGTCTGTACCAGCAGGCCATCGAGCGGCGCAATGTCGCGGTGGCTTCTCCGGCCGTCTGACTCTCCGTCGTCGCTCCGCCGTCACGTTCCGTCGGCGGTCGGCCGTGTGAGCAACACGCTGTGTGATTGCGAGCACACACAGATTCGAGGGCTTGAAGAACGCCGCAGGTCAAGGGCGGAATACGGGCCGCAGCGGAGCTTCATCGGTGTTTGACCGGCCAGTCACGCACTGGTAACACCATTGGGTAACGATTGAGCCACGCACTGCTTATACGTTGTGCGAGCGATCATCCGCCGCTTTCCGAGGGGTATCCATGCCGGCTGCGCCCGTACGCCCGTCCGTCACCGACGCGCTCCTCGTCCTGGAAGGTCTGCTGCTGCGCGGCGGGCAGCGCACCGCCCGCCGCAACGCCTGGACGGCCGTCCTCGAGGACCGGCGCCGGGCCAAGGACCGGGACGAGGCGGAACACGTGCTGGAGGCCGTGTCCACCGGGGCTTCCCAGGCCACGTAAACTTCGCTGTATGGCGAGGAAGGAAACATCCGAGAACCCCGGGCGGCTGAAGCAGATCGCCCTGACCTACAAGATGACCAAACGGGTTGACCCGAAGGTCACACTTGTCGTCGCCGGCGTGGGGATTGTCACCTTCGGTGTCCTTCTCGCGATCGGCTTCTGGATCGGCCACCCGATCTTCCTGGGCATCCTGGGCTTCGTCCTGGCCTTCCTCGCGATGGCCATCATTTTCGGCCGCCGTGCCGAGCGGGCCGCCTTCGGACAGATGGAGGGCCAGCCGGGCGCGGCGGCGGCGGTGCTGGAGAACGTGGGCCGCGGCTGGTCGGTGACCCCCGCGGTGGCGATGAACCGCAACCAGGACGTCATCCACCGCGCGGTGGGCAAGGCGGGCGTCGTGCTGGTCGCCGAGGGCAACCCGAACCGGCTCAAGGGCATGCTGGCCGCCGAGAAGAAGAAGATGGCGCGCATCGTCGCGGACGTCCCGGTCCACGATGTGATGGTCGGCTCCGGCGAGGGCCAGGTCGAGATCAAGAAGCTCCGCACCACGCTGCTGAAGCTTCCCCGGGTGCTGCCGGGCGCACAGGTCACGGTGGTGAACGACCGGCTGCGCGCGCTGGGCGACCTGATGAGCAACATGCCGATTCCCAAGGGCCCGATGCCCAAGGGGATGCGGATGCCGAAGGGGCGCTGAGCGCCTCCCTCACCGAAACGAATACGAAACGGCGGCCCGGACGGAGAGTCCGGGCCGCCGTTTCGTGTGTAACGCGGTTGTACGCAATCCGCGGGTCAGGCCCTGATCCGTACGGCGGGTTCAGACCCTGATCTGCACCGCGCGGGAGAGCCGGTCGTGCAGCCCTCGGGTGTCGCGGTCCCAGACCACCGCCGGGATGACCACCACCAGCAGCACACTGCGCAGTACGGCCCGCGGCAGGCTCAGCCGCACCCCGCCCTCGCCGACGACCCGCAGCCTCAGCAGCAGCTTGCCGGGGGTGGCGCCGACGGTGCCCACGGTGACCAGGCTCAGCACCAGGAAGACCAGCAGCGCCCAGTTCCCGGCGACCTGGGCGTTACGGCCGGACAGCAGCGCGTAGGAGACGAGCAGGCACAGGCCCCAGTCGATGAAGAGCGCCCCGAAACGGCGTCCCAGCGGCGCGATGGAGCCCGGTCCGCTCTCGGGAAGACCGAGGCCCTGGCCCCGGTAGCCGAAGTCGACGCCCATCTCCTCGGCCGCCGCGCGGGGCCCGGAAAGCCACGATCCGATTGCTTGCCTCTTGTCCACCCGTCTACGTTACTGCGACCGCATACGTTCCCCCGGCCGGACCCCTTCCGAGTGATTCCCGCGCCCCCCTACGGCGCCTTTTCCGAGGCCACAAGGGACCCGCAAGCACCCTCGAGCCGGTTAACCTGGGTGAAACAAATGGGTCATGCCCGGGAAATCCCGTCTGCCTATGGTCGGCGAGAGCGCGCCACCGCACATGGAATCGCGCCACCGGACATATCCCCGTCCCACCGCGGCCGGGCTAGGAGGAGTTGGATGTTCCAGAACGCCGACGACGCTCGGAAGTTCATTTCGGACGAGGACGTGAAGTTCGTCGACGTCCGTTTCTGTGACCTTCCCGGCGTCATGCAGCACTTCACCGTACCGGCGGAGGCGTTCGACCCGCACGAGGAGCTGGCCTTCGACGGCTCGTCGATCCGCGGCTTCCAGGCGATCCACGAGTCGGACATGGCCCTGCGTGCCGACCTCTCCACGGCCCGTGTCGACCCGTTCCGCCGGGACAAGACCCTCAACATCAACTTCTTCATCCACGACCCCATCACGGGCGAGCAGTACAGCCGTGACCCGCGGAACATCGCCAAGAAGGCCGAGGCGTACCTCGCCTCCACCGGCATCGCCGACACCGCGTACTTCGGTCCGGAGGCGGAGTTCTACGTCTTCGACAGCGTGCGCTTCGAGACCAAGGCGAACGAGTCCTTCTACCACATCGACTCCGAGGCGGGCGCCTGGAACACCGGTGCGCTCCAGGACAACCGTGGCTACAAGGTCCGCTACAAGGGCGGCTACTTCCCGACCCCGCCGGTCGACCATTTCGCCGACCTGCGCGCCGAGATCAGCCTGGAGCTGAACAAGGCCGGTCTCCAGGTCGAGCGCCAGCACCACGAGGTGGGCACCGCCGGCCAGGCCGAGATCAACTACAAGTTCAACACGCTGCTGGCCGCGGCCGACGACCTGATGCTGTTCAAGTACATCGTCAAGAACGTGGCGTGGCAGAACGGCAAGACCGCGACCTTCATGCCGAAGCCGATCTTCGGTGACAACGGCTCGGGCATGCACGTCCACCAGTCGCTGTGGCAGGGCGGCTCCCCGCTCTTCTACGACGAGCAGGGCTACGCGGGCCTGTCGGACACCGCCCGCTACTACATCGGCGGCATCCTCAAGCACGCCCCGTCGCTGCTGGCCTTCACCAACCCGACGGTGAACTCCTACCACCGTCTGGTCCCGGGCTTCGAGGCCCCGGTCAACCTGGTGTACTCGCAGCGCAACCGCTCCGCCGCGATGCGTATCCCGATCACCGGCTCCAACCCGAAGGCCAAGCGCGTCGAGTTCCGCGCGCCGGACTCCTCCGGCAACCCGTACCTGGCCTTCTCCGCCCTGCTCCTCGCGGGTCTGGACGGCATCAAGAACAAGATCGAGCCGGCCGAGCCGATCGACAAGGACCTCTACGAGCTCGCCCCCGAGGAGCACGCGGGCGTCCCGCAGGTCCCGACCTCCCTCCCGGCCGTCCTCGACTCGCTCGAGTCCGACCACGAGTTCCTCCTCCAGGGCGGTGTCTTCACCTCCGACCTGATCGAGACCTGGATCGACTACAAGCGCACCAACGAGATCGCCCCGCTCCAGCTGCGTCCGCACCCGCACGAGTTCGAGCTCTACTTCGACGTGTGAGCCGTGCGCGCTCTGTGAGCCCTTCCGGCTCCGTCCGAGCCCCCGCCACCGCCCCGATGGGCGGGGGCGGGGGCTCGGTGGTGTGCGGGAGGGTCATGCGGCCGGGTTGACGGTCTGGGTGTCGGTGCCGGAGGACGGCAGGAAACTGGTGTCGCCGTTGTAGAGGGCGATCAGGGGGTGGGTGCCGACGCCCAGGGTGTTGAGGGACAGCGTCGCGGTGCCCGCCGACAGCGGCTGGACGAAGGCGCCGCCGCCGGAGCCGCCGATGATGAAGGTGACCGTCCCGGTCGGGACGCCCGCGCCGGGCGCGATCGGGGTGACGTTGGCGGTGAAGGTCACCGACTGTCCCAGCGTCGAGGGGTCCGGCGACGAGGACACCGATGTGGTGGTGGCCGACTGGACGACGAGGATGACGTTGGCGCCGGTGGACGGGGAGAAGTTGGCGTCCCCGTTGTAGTTGCCGAGGACGGCGTGGGCGCCGACGCTCAGGTTGGGGACGGTGACCGAGGTCGTCCCGCCCGACAGGGTCCCGGTCAAGGTGGGGCCGCCGGTGACGACGAAGGTGACGGTGCCGGTGGGGGTTCCGGTGCCGAGCGGGATCACGGTGGCGGTGAGCGTGACCGACTGCCCGAAGGTGGTGGGGTTGGGTGAGACCGTGACCAGGGTGATCGTGGGTGTAGCCATGGGTGGCCCTCCAAGTGGTGTGGGGTGGTGGGCCGTTACTCGCCACGCATGCGGGAACGAGGCGCGGCGGCGCATCGGCGGTCAGGGGGTGCGCGCATACGGCGATCCACGCGGGAGCATCCCGCGTCGCCGTCCCCCGGCAGATGTGGAACCCACCGGTCTGTAGCACCAGTAGGCGCGCGACTCGCCGTCGACCGCCAGGGATGTGCCGCCGAATTACCCCGGATAGCGCAGCGCTCGGCGGCCTTCCCCGCGCACACCATCCGCCCCGTGCGGCGCGCGTCCTCCGTGGTCGGGGCACCGCGTACGCACCGCGCAGCACGGGGCGGGTGCCGGGCTGGCCCGGTGCGGTGTGCCGGCGCGGGGGTCAGCCGTCGCCGAAGCCGCCGTCGAAGCCACCGCCGTCGCCGAAGCCGCCACCGAAACCGCCGTCGTCGAAGCCACCGCCGGAGTCGCCGCCGTTCCCGCCGTCGCCGAAGCCACCGTCGAACCCACCGGTCCCGTAGTCCGGGCCGAGGGACCCGCCGAGCAGCGTGCCGACCAGCAGCCCGGGCAGCAGCATCGAGCCGTAGCCGCCGAAGTAACCGCTCGCCCAGGGCCCGTAGGCCGGACCGGCGTCCCAGTACGGGCGGCGCCGGTCGCCGCCGACCGGGACGGTGCGGGCGTCCGGGTAGCGGCCGTCGTCGACGCGGGTGGCGTCCGCGGCGCAGGCGGGGACGGAGCGCTGGGTGCCGCCCGGGGGCGCCCACGGGACGTCCCGGACCGAGGGGCCGTGGCGCGGGTCGAAGAAGCACGGAGGGCGCCGCTGGGGCAGCGGGCCGCCCTCGCGGCGGGCTTCGAGCACCGCCAGCGCGAAGCGGCCCTCCTCCAGCGCCTCGGTCACCGGCCGTACGTCCTCGGGCCGCCGGGCGGCGGCGGACCTGGCCTTCGCCTCCTCGTAGGCGTCCAGGGCGCGGCCGTAGTCGTCCGCCATCTCGGGGGTGGACGCCGGGTCGGCGGGGTCGAAGCGGGTCCCGCCGAGCTTCTCGCCGTACGCGGTGATGTCCTCCTCGACCGCGCCGCGCACCTGCTCCAGCGCGGCCCGTTCGCGCTCGCGGCGCTGCTTGCGGGTGCGCCGCACCAGGTACAGGCCGCTTGCGCCGACGGCGGCCAGGACGATCAGCACCGCCACCGCGTCCCCCATCGACAGGGTGGAACCCCGAGCGCCCTGGTCGCCGCCGGACCCCTGGCCGGTCCGGTCGTGGATCGCGGTGGCCGTGTCGGTCACGAAGCCGTTCAGGACCGCGGCGAGGTCGTGCGGGTGCTGCCGCAGGTTCCGCTCCGCCAGCGCCCGCGAGGTGCCTCCGGGCAGCACCGAGGTGTCGGAGGCCGCCCCGAAGGAGGAGCCGAGCGCCACCGCGTAGACACCGGGGCGGTCGACGGCGGCACGCAGCCGCCCGAAGACGCGCTCTCCGCCGTACGCGGGGTTGTCCGGCAGAACGGCCACGTAGACTGGCACATCCGCCGTGCGGATGTGTGCCACCAGGGCGCGGGCCTGCCCGGCGCTCAGGGCGTCGGAGGCGCCGGGATCGACGTACACGGGGCTGTTGCGCAGCGCCTTGCCGATCTTGTTCACATCCGTTTCGGCATGCGCGCCCCCGGCGGTGAGCAGTACCGCCGTCAGGGCGACGAGGACGGCCAGCAGGAGCGTGCCCCATCGTGGCGTCTTGCCGAACACACTTCGCATTTACCCGCATAGGGGGCGAATATGCGCCGGTATGTCCCTCGGCGCCGCATGGCCGGGCCCCGCCACCGCCCCTCTCGGGCAGTGGCGGGGCTCAGTGCTGTGCGCTCAGGCCCGTGGTCGCGACCTGGGCGTCGGTGACGGTCTGCGTGTACTCGGAGACGCCAGAGGCTCCGAAATTGGCGTCGCCCGAGTAGACCGCGCTGACGTCCCACTCGCCCGCCGCCAGTCCCACGGTGACGAAGGCGAATCCGAAGGGGTCCACGGGCACCTCGGCCTCGATGACGGCACCATCGGTCAGGGTGAAGGTGACCGTGCCCGTCGGGGTGCCGTCGCCGGGCGGGAGCGCTTCCACGAAGGCGACGAAGTCGATCTCCGTGCCCGCCAGGGCCGGGTTGGGGTGGGAGCTGATCGAGGTCCTCGACACCGCCAGGTTCACCAGCTGCGTCAGCGTCGCCGACGACGACGCGGCGAAGTTGGTATCACCGCTGTAGTTGGCCGTCACCGTGTGCGAACCCGTACCCAGGCCGCTGGTGGTGAACGTCGCCGTGCCGCCCGACAGGGGCTGGGTGGACGAACCGCCCCCGCTGCCGCTGATCACGAAGGTGACCGTGCCGGTCGGGACGCCGGTGGCGGGCGCGTTCGGCATGACCGTGGCGGTGAAGGTCACCGGCTGCCCGAACACGGACGGGTTCACCGAGGACATCAGCGTCGTGGTCGTGGCCGCGGGCCCGGGGTTCACGGTGTGGGTGTCGGTGCCGGTGGACGGCAGGAAGGTGGCGTCGCCGCTGTAGACGGCGACCACGGTGTGGACGCCGACGCCGAGGGTGCTGAGGGTGAGCGTGGCCATGCCGCCCGACAGCGACTGGGTGAACGTGCCGCCCCCGCTGCCGCTGATGGTGAAGGTGACCGTGCCGGTCGGGACGCCCGCGCCGGGCGCGACCGGGGCGACCGTGGCGGTGAACGTCACCGGCTGCCCCAGCGTCGAGGGGTCCGGCGCCGACGTCACCGATGTGGTCGTGGACGCCTGGATCACGACGACCGCCGTGGTGCCGGTGGACGGGGTGAAGTTGGCGTCGCCGTTGTAGGTGGCGGTGACGATGTGGGTGCCGACGGTCAGACCGCTCGCGGTGACCGAGGCGGTCCCGCCGGACAGCGTCCCGGTCAGGGTGGGACCGCCGCTGACCACGAAGGTGACGGTGCCCGTGGGCGTTCCGGCACCCACCGGTATCACGGTGGCGGTGAGCGTGACGGACTGCCCGTTCACGGCGGGGTTCGGTGCCGCCGTGACCAGGGTGATCGTGGGTGAAGCCATGATGGCCCTCCAAGCGGGGTGGAGTGGTGGGCCGTTGCTCGCCACGCGGGGCTGCGACCGCGGCGCGTGGCGGCGCATCAGGGGTTGGGGGGTGCGCGCTTACGGCGTTTCGAGGCGGGATGCGCGTCTCGCCGTCCCCCGGCAGATGTGAAACCCACCGGTCTGTAGCACCAGTAGGCACGCGACACGCCGCCAACACGATGGATACGTCTCCGAATTACCCCATACGGCGCAGCGCCCACCCCCTCCCCCAGCACACCTCCCGCCCCATGCACGGCGCGTGTGCCCGGCCGTCACCTGCCCGCGCACGCAGGGCGCATGGTGGGGTGTGTCGTCAGAGGAAGTGACCGCCGGCCAGGCAGAGCGCCGGAGGTGGCATGGCGCGGACGGAGTCCATACGGGGCTAAGCGGATCGATGGAAGTCGGCTGCGGTTCGGTGGCGCCCCGAAGGGGCGCGGGGCCGTGTCGATATGCGGCTCCGCCGCGCGGGCGCGACCAGCCACGACGGCGCCGCGGACGATCGACGGCAGGTCAGGGCACTTCCAGCGGAGCGCTTAGTCCGCGCGGCCGGTCGCGGCGACGGTGACACCGAGGCCGATCATGGAGAGTCCGCCGACGCCGCCGACCATGGCGAGCCGCCGCGGGGAGCGGGCGAACCAGGTGCGGGCGGTGGCCGCGGCCAGGCCCCAGACGCTGTCGGAGATCACCGCGATGGCGTTGAAGACCAGCCCGAGCAGCAGCATCTGCGGCACGACATGCCCCTGCTCGCGGTCGACGAACTGGGGCAGTACGGCCGCGAAGAACACGATCGTCTTGGGGTTGGCCACACCGACCGCGAACCCCTCCCACAGCGTGCGCAGACCCCCGTGGGCGGGGCCGTCGCCGGTGAAGGCGGTCTGCAACGAGCGGCGCTGCCGCACCGCCTTGAACCCCAGGTACACCAGATACGCGGCGCCCACCAGCTTCAGCGCGGTGAAGACGAGCACCGAGCGCTCCACCACCGACCCGACGCCCAGCGCCACGGCCACGACCAGTGCGTACGCCCCGAGCGTATTGCCGACGACCGTGGTCAGCGCGGCGCGGCGGCCCTGGGCCAGCGCCCGGCCGACCACGAAGAGCACGCTCGGACCGGGGATCACGATCAGCAGGAAGGACATGGCCGCGAAGGCGAGAAGGCGGTCGATGGACACCATGAAGCGCATCGAAGCACGCGAACGGCGCGCGGCTCCAGCGCTTTTCCCGGTGCGTGACCCACCGGACGCGCTCCCCGATCGGTGGACCTCGCCGTAAACCCCGGGCGCCCGGGTCCCGGTCTGCGGCAGTCTGAGGCATACCGAATGGAAAACACACCCTCAGGGGGTTTTGTGACGTCTCGAACCACGAAGCAGGCGGAACAGCCACCGGAACCGGCGGCCGAGCGGCCCGGCGAGGAGTTACGGTTCCGGTCGCCCACGCTGATGGCCTTGGAGAAGCGCCCCGTCACCACCCGGGCCATGGCCCGCCGACTGCCCCAACTGGTGCGCCGCTCCCTCGGATTGGCTTGGAAGGTGGACCGCAAGGCGGTGGTGGCGCTGCTGGTGTGCCAGGCGCTGTCGGGGTTCTTCGAGGCCTTCGGGCTGCTGGCCACCACCGGCACGATCACGGCGCTCATCTCGTCCGGCCACATCACCGACCGGCTCCGGGACGCGCTGCCCTCGATCGTGGTGCTGGCGGCGGCGGCCGGGCTGCGGGCGCTGCTGGGGATCGCGGTCAACAACATCTCCAGCCGGCTCTCCCCGCGGATCTCCCGGGAGGCCGAGACCCAGATGCTGGACGCGGCGATCAACGCCGAACTGGCGGCGTACGACAACCCCGGGTTCAACGACAAGTGGGACGCGGCGGACCGGGGCGCCGAGGTGGCGCGGGATCTGATCACCGAGTCGCAGCAGCTCATGGCGTGTCTCTCCTCGCTGATCGCGGCGGCGGGCGTGGTCACCGTGCTGCATCCGGCGCTGCTGCCGCTGTTGCTGCTGGCCGCGCTGCCGCAGGGGATCGCGGGGATGAAGGCGGCCCGGGTGCACTACGAGACCAGCCGCGCGATCAGCGCGGACCGGCGCACGCTGGGGCTGCTGCGCTGGTACATGGTGGACAAGGACATCGCCGATCAGCTCCGTTCCGGCACCATGGCGGAGTTTCTGCTGAAGCGGTACCGGGCCATCGGGGCGCGGGTGGACGCGGCCACCGACAAGGCGGTGCACCGGGGCGCGCGGTACGCGGTGCTGGGGGCGCTGGCCGGAGGGCTGGCGTCCGGGCTGGTCTGGGCGTCGCTCGCGCTGCTGCTGGGCGCGGGGCAGATGTCGGTGGCGTCGGCGGGCACGGCGGTGTTCGCGCTGCGGACGGTCGGCGCCTCGCTCCAGGGGATGGTCGGCTACGGGACACGGCTGTTCCGTACGGGGCTGTATCTGGACGACTGGGCGGAGTTCATCGAGGAGGCGGGCGGGCACCGGATGCGGCGCGGCGCCCTGACCCCGGCGGCGCCGCGGCTCATCAGGGCCGAGGGCCTGACGTACGCCTATCCGGAGTCCGACGCCCCGGCCCTGGACGAGGTCACGCTGGAGGTGCGGCGGGGCGAGGTGCTCGCGCTGGTCGGGGAGAACGGCTCGGGCAAGACCACCCTGAGCAAGCTGCTGACCGGGCTCTATCTGCCCACCAAGGGCATGGTGACCTGGGACGGCGTGGGCGTGGCGGAGCTGGATCCGCAGGCGATGTGGCGGCATACGGCGGTCGTTCCGCAGGACTACGCGCACTGGCCGCTGTCCGCCCGCGACAACATCACCCTGGGCCAGCCGCACGGCGGGGACGAGCGGGTCCGGGAGGCGGCGGTCCACTCCGGGGCGCATGAGGTGGTGGACGGGCTGCGCAGCGGGCTGGACACCCTGCTCGCCCGGCAGTGGTGGGGCGGGGTGGAGCTGTCCGGCGGGCAGTGGCAGCGCATCGCGCTGGCCCGCGCGTTCCACCGGCCCGCGGGGCTGCTGGTGATGGACGAGCCCACCAGCGCGCTGGACGCCCGCGCCGAGCACCGGATCTTCGCGGGGCTGCGGCGGATGGCGGAGGACCGCGCCGTGGTCCTGGTGACGCACCGGCTGGCGAACGTGGCGGTGGCGGACCGGATCGTGGTGCTGGAGCGGGGGCGGGTGATCCAGCAGGGCACCTTCACCGAGTTGACGGGGTCGCCCGGGCTGTTCCGGGAGCTGTGGGAGCTACAGAACGACCGCGGGGTGCCGGAGAACGACCACGGAGTCTCGGAGAACGACCGTGGGGCACCGGAGAACGAGCGCGAGCGCGGGGTGCCGGCGCCGCGCGAGGCGTCGCCCTGAGCGTCGGCCCTGCTCAGCGGCCGGCGCCGCCGGTACCGCTCGGGGCTCAGGGGCTCAGGGGCTCAGGAGCTCTGGGGCTCAGGAGCTCTGGGACCGGCCGGTTTCGGCCGCGCGGGCGCGGGAGGCGGCTATTTCGGCGTAGGCCCGGTCGCGGCCCTCCCAGTGGGAGCCCTCGACGGACTTGCCGGGCTCGAGGTCCTTGTAGACCTCGAAGAAGTGGGTGATCTCCATGCGGTCGAATTCGGGGACGTCGTCGATGTCCTGCACGCCGACATAGCGCGGGTCATGGGCCGGGACGCAGAGGATCTTCTCGTCCGGGCCCTGCTCGTCGCGCATGCAGTACATGCCGATGGCCCGGCAGAGGATCACACAGCCGGGGAAGGTCGGCTCGGCGACGGTGACCAGGGCGTCCAGCGGATCGCCGTCCCGGCCGAGGGTGTGGTCGACAAAGCCGTAATCGGCCGGGTACTTCGTCGAGGTGAACAGCATCCGGTCCAGCCGGATCCGGCCGGTCTCATGGTCCATCTCGTACTTGTTGCGGGACCCCTCGGGTATCTCCACGACCACATCGAACTCGCCCTGCTCCATCGCGGCCTCCGCTCCCCGTCGCACTCCGGTGTCCTTCCAGTGTGCGCCGGGGTCGCCGGGGGCGCCGGGCGGGCAGCCCGGACCCGGGCACCTCAGCCGCCCCGCACCAGGGCGTCGATCTCGGCCTCGAAGAGCACCGAGGGATCGAAGCCCATGCCCGTGAACTGGCCTTGCACATCAAGGCTGATCACACCGTGGAGCCGGGTCCAGGCGCGCAGCGCACGGCCCTTCAGCTCACCGCCGGGCTCCTCGCCGGGCACCCAGGAGCCCGCGCCCTCGAGATGGCGCGCCAGCTCGGCCTCGAGCTCGGTGAGCGGCTGCTGCCCGTGACTCGTGGTGGCGCCGCGCGCGGTGCCGGAATCGGCATCGCCGACGGTGGAGCAGGCGTCGAAGATGGTCCGCATCATCCCGGCCGCGATCTCGGCGGTCTCCGGCGGCGCGTGGTAACCGGGCACCGGGGTGCCGTAGATGAGCAGATAGCGGTCCGGCTGGCGCTTCGCCCAGTCGCGCATGGCACGGGCCATGGCACGGAAGCGGTCGGCGGGGGCGGCGCCGGCGACGGCCTGGGCGAGGGTTTCGGCCAGATCGCGGTAGGTGTCGGTGATCAGCTCGGTCAGCAGCTCGTCCCGGCTGGCGAAATAGCGGTAGAGCGCGGGGCCGGTCATCCCCATCGCCTTCGCGATCGCGTTCACCGAGATGCCCGCCGTGCCCGACTCGGCCAGCTGGGCCAGGGCCACGGCCTTGGCCTCCTCCCGGGTCTGTTTGCGGTAGCGCTCTCGCCGTGCTGTCGCCATGGACGCGCCTCCTGTGCGGGTCTTCGAATTCGGGCTTGACACTTCGAGAGTAACAGGTTCATTGTTTGGTTAGAAGCTCTCACAACAGCGAGAACTCCTCATCCCGAAACGAGGTCAGCCATGCTCACCGAAGTCGTTCTGCCAGGTCAGGTGGAGCCTGAAGGGCTCGAGCTCCGCACCCGTCCGCGGCCCGAGCCCGGTCCCGGGCAGGCGCTGGTGGCCGTCGAGGCATCGGGGGTCTCCTTCGCGGAGCAGCAGATGCGCCGCGGGAAGTACTACGACCAGCCGCCGTTCCCCTTCGTGCCCGGCTATGACCTGGTGGGCACGGTGGTCTCGACCGGCCCCGGGGTGGATCCGGCCCTGCGGGGGCGCCGGTTCGCGGCGCTCACGAAGATCGGCGGCTGGGCCAGCCACGCCCTCGTCGACGCGGGCGACCTGGTGGAGGTCCCCGAGGGGGTGGACGCGGCGGAGGCCGAGACGGTGGTGGTCAACGGGATCACGGCGTGGCAGATGCTCCATCGCGTGGTCAAGGTGCGCCCCGGAATGACCGTGCTGGTCCACGGGGCCAACGGCGGGGTGGGCACCACCCTGGTCCAGCTCGCCCGCCACTCGGGCATCAAGGTCATCGGCACCGCCTCACCCCGCCATCACGACGCGGTGCGCACCCTCGGCGCCACCCCGCTCGACTACCGCGATCCGGATCTGCCCGCCCGGGTGCGGGAGTTGGCGCCGGGCGGGGTCGACGCGGTCTTCGACCACATCGGCGGCGAGGGCATCGTGGACTCCTTCCGGCTGCTCGCCCGCGGCGGCACGCTGGTCTCCTACGGCACGGCGGCCACCCGGGACGTCCCCGGCTCGTCCCGGGCCCCGGTGCTCAAGCTGTTCGCCCGGCTGGCCCTGTGGAACCTGCTGCCGAACGGACGGCGGGCGCACTTCTTCAACCTCTGGGCCGGGCGGCGGCGGCTGGCCGCCTTCCAGGGGCGGGTCCGCGCCGATCTGGGACAGGTGCTGGCGCTGATGGCGAAGGGCGAGTTCACCGCACTGGTGGCGGCGAGGATTCCGCTTTCCGACGCCGCGAAGGCGATGCGGCTGGCCGAGTCCGGCACCGTCGCCGGAAAGGTGGTCCTGGTCCCGGACGAGGACGCCCGCCGGAGCGGCGAGGAGGGCGCGCGATGAGCGAAGCCGGGGCATCCACGGCCCCTGGATACCCGGTCTCCCCGACGCCGCCATCGGTCCGTGATAATTTTCGTATACGAGTTGTATGCGAAGCAGCATGGGGGCCCAGTGCCAGCGCAGTCCGGACGAGAAAAGGCGTACGCGTTCCTCAAGGAGACCGTGCTGACCGATCCCGACATGCAGGGCAGGTTCCTCACCGAGCAGGAGATCGCCGACCGGATCGGCATCTCCCGGACCCCGATCCGTGAGGCCCTCCTCCTGCTGGCGGCCGAGGATCTGGTGCAGCTGGTCCCCAAACGGGGTGCGCATATCGCCCCGCTCTCCGGCCGGGAGATCACCGAGCTGATGGAGCTGCGCGGGATCGTCGAGCGCCATGCCGCCGAGCGGACCATCGAGGCGGGCACGGTGCCGGTCGGGAAGCTGACGGAGCTGCTGGAGCGGCAGCGCGAGCTGATGGGGCCGGAGCAGGCCAAGGAGTTCATCGCCGTCGACCATCTCTTCCACGCGACCATGGTCGCCGCGGTGGGCAATGAACTCCTCAACCGGCACTACGACGGGCTGCGCAGCCGCCAGATCCGGGCCGGGGTAGTGGCCCTGTACACCCAGACCGGCCGCCAGGAGGAGGTGCTCGGCGAGCACCGGGCGATCCTGGACGCGGTGGCCTCCGGGGACCCGGAGGCGGCCCGCACGGCGATCAGCGCCCATCTGGGGTCGACGCTGAAGGTGCTGCTCGCCGGGTGAACCACCGCCGGGAGGGCAGCCACCGCCCGGGAGCACAGCCACCGCCTGGGGATGAGCCACCACCCGGGAGCGCAGCCACCGCCCGGGCGTGAGCCACCGCCCGGGGATGAGCCACCACCCGGGCGTGAGCCACCGACCCGGGATGAGTCACCGTCCGGCCGTCGCCTCCGGGTAGGTGATCACCAGCATGGTGACGCCCTCCTCGGAGACCCAGGGGCCATGCGGCATCCCCGGCGGCCGACAGGCGTAGAAGCCGCGCGAGAAGGTCTCCCCCAGGGTCAGATCGCGCATGCTGCCCTCGAGGAGATAGACCTCCTCCCAGCCGTCATGGCGGACCACCCCGGACGGGGAGGTGTCCGTCCCCGGCTCCCAGCGCACCAGGGCGGTGGTGTGGGTGCCGCTCCCGTCCGCGGCCAGGATCTGTTCGCTGACCCCCGCGGCCGCGCCCGGCGGCCGCCGCCAGGGCCCGGCGGGCAGATGGAACTCATGCTCCGGCTTGGCCCCGGCGGTGCCGCTCATGGCCGCACGCCCGGCCTCACGCCCGGCCTCGCTCATGACCGTCCGCCCAGCCTGCGGTTGGCCAGGACGGACACCGTGCGGCGCACCTCGGTGACCTCCTCGGTGTCCACCTCCCCCACCAGCAGCCCGGGCCCCGCGTCCAGCCGCTCCCGCACGGTGCCGTCGGGGCCGATCAGGGCGCTGTGGCCGATACCGGTGGGCGCGGAGGCCGCGGCGGTCAGGCCGGACGCCTCCGGGTCGGCCTGGCCCACGGCCGCCAGCCATACGGTGGCGTCGAGCGCCCGCGCCCGGGTCAGCAGCTCCCACTGCTCGCGCTTACCGGGCCCCGCGCCCCAGGAAGCGGGCAGCAGGGAGACCACCGCGCCCGCGTCGGCGTGCGCCCGGAAGAGCTCGGGGAACCGTACGTCGTAGCAGGTGGCCAGGCCGATCCGGACGCCGTCCAGGTCGAAGGTCACCACCTCGGAGCCCGGGGCCACGGTCTTGGACTCGGCGAAGCCGAAGGCGTCATAGAGATGGATCTTGTCGTAGGAGGTCTCCACTCCCGGGCCGGTGGCCAGCAGGGTGTTGGTCACCCGGCCGTCGGGCGCCGGGGTGAACATCCCGGCCACCACCACCAGCCCGGCGTCCTTCGCGATCTGCCGGACCTCGGTGGCCCAGGGGCCGTCCAGCGGTTCGGCGATGGGGCCGAGCCGGGTGCCGAAGCAGGCCATGGCCGCCTCCGGGAAGGCGACCAGACGCGCCCCGGCGGCCGCCGCCCGCTGGGTCTCCTCGCGCAGCAGGGCGAGGTTCGACGCCGGGTCCGGACCGGTGGTGATCTGGCTCAGTGCGATGCGGAGGGGCATGGCGGGTGCTGCCTCATTTCCTGGTCGGAGGGTCGGAGGGCTGGAGGGTCGGAGTGCGGTATGTCCCGGTCGGGAGGGGCGGAGTGCGGCCGGGGTTCGTGATCCCGGCAGGGTACGCGGCCCCGTCCCGCCCCTTCCCCGGTACGGCTCGCTTTACAGCTCCACGAGGCGAGGCGAGATGGGACAGGACGGGACAGGGCGGAACGGGGCGGGACCGCGGTCAGGACACGGTCGTGGAGGCGGTGGGGCCGACGGGGAGCGGCTCCGGCTCCTCCTCCTCGGCGGCGGACGGGTTCCGGCCCAGCCAGAGGCCCGCCACCGTGACCGCGGCGGTGATCGCGATGTAGACGGCCAGCGGCACCCAGGCGTGATAGGCCCCGAGCAGCGTGGTGAAGAGCAGCGGCGCGATCGCGCCGCCGATGAGCCCGGCGAGGGTGTAGGCGAGCGAGGAGCCGGTGTAGCGCAGCCGGGGGGAGAACTGCTCGGCGATGAAGGCCGCCTGCGGCCCGTACATCAGCGAGTGGATCACCAGTGCGCCGACGACCCCGAGGGTGAGCAGCGCCCAACTGCCGTCCGCGACCAGCGGGAAGAACAGGAACGGCCAGACCCCGGCGGCCACGGCGGCGCCCCCGTACAACAGCCGCCGGTTGACCCGGTCCGAGAGCGCCCCGGCCAGCGGGATGAGCACGATCTGTAGCGAGGAGCCGATCAGCACGGCGGTGAGCGCCGAGCCGCGTGACATGTCGAGTTCCTCGGTGGCGTAGGTGAGTACGAAGACGGTGAACATCGCGTACAGCACATCGGGGGCGACCCGGCTGAGGATCGCGGCGGTCAGCGCCCTGGGCTGGGTGGTGAACACCTCGCGCAGCGGCGCCTCCGGGCGGTCCTGCGCGGCCTCCATCGCCTTGAAGACCGGAGTTTCCTCCAGCTTGGCGCGGATCCACAGACCGAACACCACCAGGAGCCCGGAGAGCAGGAACGCCACCCGCCAGCCCCAGCTGAGGAACTGGTCCTCCGTCAGCGTCGCGCCCAGCCCGGCCAGGACGCCGTTGGCCAGCAGATTGCCCGCCGGCGGGCCGACCTGCGCGGCGGAGGCGTAGAAGCCGCGCCGCCGTGGATCGCCGAACTCGCTGGACAGCAGCACCGCACCGCCCCACTCACCGCCGACGCCGACGCCCTGCGCGAAGCGCAGCAGCACCAGCGCGGCCGGGGCCGCGACGCCGACCGTGGCGTAGGTGGGCAGCAGCCCGATCAGCAGCGTGGCGGCGCCGATGAGCACGAGCGTCGCGATGAGCACCTTCTTGCGGCCGATGACATCGCCGAGCCGGCCGAAGACGAAGCCGCCCAGCGGCCGGGAGACATAGCCGACGGCGTAGGTGGAGAACGCCAGCAGGGTGCCGGTGGTGGGGTCCTTGGAGGGGAAGAAGAGATCGCCGAAGACCAGGGCCGCGGCGGCGGAGTAGACGGCGAAGTCGTACCACTCCAGGGCGGTGCCGGTGAGGCTGGCGACGAAGGCGCGGCGGACCCCGGACCGGTCGGTCCGGGGTGGCGGTGCGCTCGATGCGGTGGGCTGCATATTCCGTCCTCGAGGTGGTGCATGAGGCTTACGGGATGGTACGTGGCGTTTTCTCAGTGATGCGAGGGGTGGGGGTTGCGCGGATCGACCTTCCGGCATACTTCTTGTATACCAAGCGTATGCGCAACCCCTCCGAAGGAAGTTAACCGCTTCGAAACCGCGAACAGCGCGGTCACCCGCGGCAGCGGGTCACCGCTCGACAAGCCCGGAAACCGCAGATCACCCCCACAAGCCCCACCGCGCCCTGGAGAGCACAGCACCCATGACAACGAAGCCGTCGCAGCCCGCAGCACAGCCCGCCCCGTCCTCGCTCACCTTCGAACTCCCCGATGGCTCCCTGCACCACGTGGAGGTCGTCCAGGTGCTCAACGCGGGCTACGCGGGACGCAGCCAGGAGGATGTGGCCGCCCATGTGGCCGAGCTCGCCGAGTTGGGCGTGCCCGCGCCCTCCGTGACGCCCGCCCTCTACCCGGTCGCCCCCTACCTGGCCCAGCAGACCGGCCGCGTCAGCGTCCAGCACGCCCGCACCTCGGGCGAGGCCGAGTGGGCGCTGGTCGTGGCCGCGGACGGGGAGCTGCTGCTGACGGCGGCCTGCGACCACACCGACCGGGAGCTGGAGGTCCACGGCGTGGCCTGGAGCAAGAACGCGGCCCCCGATGTGCTGGCCACCCGCGCCTGGCGGCTGTCCGATGTGGCGCCCCGCCTCGACGATCTGACGCTCCGCGCCTGGGTCACCCACGACGGTGAGGAGACCGAGGTGCAGAGCGGCACCCTGGCCGAGCTGCTGCCGCCCGACTACTGGGTCGAGGTGCTGCGCGAACGAGGTGACCTGGTACCCGGCACCGTGCTGATCTCCGGCACCATCCCGATGGCCGAGGGCGTGGACCAGTTCGCCGGGCGCTGGCGGGTGGAGCTGGGCGACCCGGCCACCGGCCGGACCATCGAATGCTCCTACGACGTGGTCCCGCTGCCCGAGCCGATCGGCTGAGACCCGGCGCACGGGCAACGTACGAAGGCCGTCCGCCGCACGGCCCCGGAGGGTATGCGGTGGACGGCCTTCGCCGTTGTCCAGACGGTTCGGTGATTCAGCGTCCGGTCAGGTTGTTTCCCTGCCCTTCCGCATCACCATGCCGGCTGCGATCAGGCCGAACAGGCAGGTGATGGCACCCACGACGACGTTGTTCACGATCACCCCGGCATCGGCGCCCCGGGCGACCACCCAGGGGGAAATGATCATCCATACACCCATCGCGGACATGGCCCAGCACAGGCTGTACATCCTCCTCGGCGCCGTGGTGAGGCCGAGTCCCAGCAGGGCGATGGTGATACCGAGGATGAGGTTGTTGACCATGAGGTTGGGGCTGGTGCCCGAGAAGTGCACCACCCAGGGAGAGATGGCGAAGTACAGACCGGCGAGAAGCACCGGCCCGTCGAGGAAGACAACGTCCCGCGCATCCATCATGCGTGCGTAGCGCTCCCGCATCTCGGATACGTCGGGGTGGCCCGTTATATCGCCTCTCGCACGTGAGACGTCGGCCATTCGACTCGCCTCCTTCGATCCATGCAAGTCTGACCGCACAGCGCGGTAAAAACACCGCACCCCCATTGTGCGCCTCGCCTTGGTATATAGGTAGATGCCGGATTTGCACTCGAAGGTGTATCGTGCGCCCGTGGCCGCCGTGAAGCCTCCGTCAGGCGGGATGGACCGCCTCGTGCTTCTCGTAGCAGTCCCGGTCGAGATCCCGCACGTCGACGGTGGTCTGCACGGTCAGCCCCGGCACCGGCGCCACATGGGCGCGGGCCACCTCCACCACCGCGGCGGACAGCTCCCGCTTGGTCTCCGCGTCGCGCCCGGACAGGATCGACACCTCGATATGGATCATGGCGAGGTCCTCGGCGCCGTCCGCGAGATGGGCCTCCTCTATCCGCCGGAACCGGGTCTTGCAGCCCGCCACCGCCGTGTCGACGGTCTTGGCGACCACCGGGTGCAGGGCGGCACCGAAGCCGGGGCGGTCGAACGCGTCGGTCAGGGTGTCGGAGTATTCGACGACGATGTGCGGCATGGGCTTGCGCTCCTCAAGGGGTACGCGGCGGCCTGCGGAGCTTTCCGCGCGGGGCCTCTTACCGCGGCATCGTCGCACCTCTTCCCGGTCAACGGCCGAGCGCCCCGGGCCCGGTATCTGCTTCAATAGGGCCATGGCCAGCCTCCATGACATCGCGACGGGTCGTTACGACCTCGAGCCGTTCTGGCCGTCCCGGCAGGCCCACCACTTCGACCGCGAGTGTTGCCGCGCATCCGATGCGCGGGCCCGCTCGCTCGGCCGCTGATCTCTCCGTCCGGCCGCCCAGCCCGCGCGCACGACGTCCACTGACGACCTCTCGCGCGAAAGAGCTGACCTCATGACGAACCTCCGTGGCCTGTCGTCCGCCTCCGCCTCCGCCTCTGCTCCCGCGGCCCCGACCAGCCCGTCCGTCCCGCCCGGCCGCCAGCGGTTGCGAGCCGTCGCACCGGACGAGGTGCCACCGGTGGCCGATCTGCTGCACCCCGGTGCCACCTGGCTGCCCGCTCCCCCGCACACCGTGCCCGCACTCCCCGGTCATCCGCCGATGGTCGGCTATCTGGTGCTGGTCCCGGCCGACCGGCAGGGCCCCGAGACGGCGGGGCCGCCGCCGGAGGGAGTTCCTGCGGTGACGGGTGACGAGCTGATCCGGATCGACCCCGACCAGCGGACCGCCGAGATCGCCGGGCGGCCGCTGGATCTGACGTATCTCGAGTTCGAGCTGCTGAGCCATCTCGTCGCCCATCCGCACCGGGTGCACACCCGCGATCAACTGGTGACCACGGTGTGGGGGTACGGCCATGTCGGCGACGGCCGGACCGTCGATGTCCATGTGGCCCGGCTGCGCCGCAAGATGGGCCCCGAGCACCGGGGGACGATCGTGACGGTGCGGCGGGTGGGGTACAAGTACGTGCCCACCGTCTGACCCCCTCGTCAACCCGCGAACGCCCGCCGTGGCGGACGGGCCAGGAGCCTGCCCGCCACGGCGGGCGCGTGCGGTGCGGGCCCGGGACCTCAGCGGGTCCGGGACCTCACCAGGTCCGGAGACCTCACCAGGCCCGGGGACCTCAGCGGCCCGCCCCCACCAGCGGCGGCCGCGGCCGCTCCACCGGCTCCTCGCCGTGGCCGACGCTCGGCAGCCAGCGCAGGGCGCGCGGCAGATACCAGTTGCGCTCCCCGAGCAGCGCCATCACCGAGGGCAGCAGCACCATCCGCACCAGCGTGGCGTCCACCAGCACCGCGACCGCGAGCCCGACGCCCATCTGCTGCATGTCCTGCATCCGCAGCAGCGCGAAGACCGCGAACACGGCGACCATGATGGCGGCTGCCCCGGTGACCGAGCCCGCCGTCGTCCGGATGCCCTCGCGGATCGCGTCCCGGGTGGCGAGCCCCCGCTCATGGGCCTCCCGGATCCGCGAGACCACGAACACGTGGTAGTCCATCGACAGCCCGAAGAGGATGACCAGGACGAACAGCGGCATCCACCCCTCGATCGCCCCGGCCGGCTCCATCCCCAGCCACTCCGCGCCCCAGCCGTGCTGGAAGACGGCGGTCATCGTGCCGTACGCGGCGCCCACCGACAGCAGGTTGAGCAGAATCGAGACGATCGCGATCGGCAGCGACCGGAAGCAGAGCAGCATCAGTACGAAGGTCACCGCGGCGATGAAGAGGAAGACCGGTGCGATGTCGGTCTTCAGCTGATCGTTGAAGTCGCGGCTGGAGGCGAGCTCACCGGTGACGTACACCTGGTCGGAGACCGGTCCGAGGATCCTCGGCACCAAGTCCTCCTTGAGGGTGTCCAGGGCGCGCCGTGAGGTGGCGTCCTGACCGTCCCCGGCCAGCGGCACCTCGATCCGGGCCACGCCCTTCGTACGGTGCGCCTCGACGTCGACCGTCTTCCCGAACCGCCCGGACGCGGCGAGTTCCTTCCTGAAGTCCGCCACGGCCGCGTCGAAGCGGGCGGAGTCGACCTCGTCGGAGCGCAGCACCACCTCGGCCGGGGCGGGGCCGCCGGGGAAGGAGCCGGTGATCTCCTGGTACGCCACGGTGATGGGGGCGTCGGAGCCGAACTGCTTCTCCAGGCCGAGCTGTTCGGTCTTCATCCCGACGGCGGGGGCGCACAGCACCAGCAGCAGCGCGCCCGATACGGCGGCGAACAGCTTCGGCTTGGCCAGGACGGGCCGCATCAGCCTGCCGGAGAGGCCACCACTGGCGTGCACGCCCTTCTTCCGGCGGCGGTTCAGCAGCGGCACCCGCCCGGCGTCGACCCGGTCGCCCAGCCAGGACAGCATCGCGGGCAGCACCGTGACCGAGCCGAGCATCGCCATCAGCACGACCAGGATGGTGGCGACCGCGAAGCCGTGGAACAGCATCAGCCCGGACAGGAACATCCCGGCCATCGCCAGCATGACCGTGACGCCGGAGATCAGCACCGCCCGGCCGCTGGTGGCGGCCGCGATCCGCAGCGCGGTCCCGGCGTCCCGGCCCGCGGCCCGCTCATCGCGCTCCCGCCGCAGGTAGAAGAGCGAGTAGTCGACGCCGACGGCCAGGCCCACCAGGAACATCACCGAGTTGGTGGAGTCGAACAGAGGCAGCTGGTGGCTGACGAGGGCGAGCAGTCCGAAGGTGCCGACGCAGGCGGTCACCGCGAGCAGCACCGGCAGCAGCGCGGCCACCAGCGCCCCGAAGACCACCAGCAGAATGCCCAGCGCCAGCGGTACGGCGGTCAGCTCGGCCTTCTTGAAATCGTCGGTCAGCATGTCGTCGAGCCGATGTTGGGCGGTGGCGTCGCCGAACTCGTAGGCCACGACGCCCCGATGGGCCGATTCGGTCTTCTCCACCGCCTCGACGACGGGCCCGACCCGCTTCCCGGCCGTGTCCGGGTCGCCCTTCATCTCAAAGCTGATCAGTGCCTCCCGCCCGTTCTCCGAGCGCACCGGGGGCTGGACCCGTACCGTCTCACCGGTCCGCTCCAGCCGCGCCGAGAGGTCGCGGGCCGCGTCCCGCCAGCCGTCCGGGCGGTCGCTGCGCAGCAGCACCATCTCTCCGGCCGGGGTCTGGAGGCCCGCGTCCTCCAGGATCTTCTCGGCGCGCGCGGAATCGCCCGAACTGTTCTCGGAGTTGGTCATCTGCCGGGATCCCGACATTCCCCCGACCACGGCGACGACCACGACGAACAGCAGCCATCCGATGATCGCGGTCTTGCGGTGGCGGGTGGACCACCCGCCCAGCCGCACGGCCAGGCCCTTCCTCGTTGCGCTCATGGCGTCTCTCCCCGTGAGGTACGGACGGAACAGGTCATGCCACGACGCTAGAAATCCGCAGGTCCGCGCCCCAGCCGGGCAGCCACCCTGTCGCCGAGCCATAGGGCGAGGCGGGGAGGTGGTGCCAGGTACACCCCGGGACGGTGTCCGGCCCCCGTGTCCGGGCGGCAGGCCGCTGACACACTGAAGTGGCCCGCCGGTGCGGGCACGACGACGTTCCGACCAGCGAGGGGGAAGCCGGATGAGGGCACGTGGAGCGCTGACGGCCTGTGCACGGGGGTTCGCCGTCTCCTGGCTCGCGCTGGTGTCGATCACCCTGTCCGTGCTGACGATCCTGTCGATCAGCTTCATCACGCTGGGCATCGGGGTGTTCACCACCCCTCCGCTGATCCGCGCGGTGCGGGCGCACGCCAATCACCGCCGGCTGCTGGCCGCCGCCTGGTCCGGTGTGCGGATCCAGCTGCCGTACCGCCCGCTGCCGGACGATCGGCGCTCCGGGGTCACCGGGCAGGTGGAGCTGTGCACCTTCCTGCTGAAGGACCCGGCCACCTGGCGCGATCTGCTGTGGCTCCAGGTCGACATGACGGCCGGGTACGCCATCGCGCTGCTGGCCTTCGTCTTCATGCCGTACGGGCTCGAGGGGTTCGTACTGGCCGCCGGGGTGTGGCAGCCGATCGTGGACGCGGGCGGCACCTACTGGTACGCGTTCCTGCCCATCGACTCGCTGGGCACCGCCCTGCTGGCCGTCCCGGTCGGCGTCGGCTTCATCGCCCTCGGCTCGGTCCTCTCCCCGGTCCTGCTGCGCGGCCACTTCCTGCTGGCGCGCTCCTTCCTGGATCCGACCCCGCACATGGCGCTCGAGCAGCGGGTGCGGCGGCTCACCGAGACCCGGCACGACGCCGTGGACACCTCCGCCGCCGAACTGCGCCGCATCGAGCGCGATCTGCACGACGGCGCCCAGGCCCGGCTGGTGGCGATGGGCATGAGCCTGGGCACCGTGGAGGCGCTGATCGAGAAGGACCCGGCGAAGGCCAGGGAGCTGCTCGCCGCGGCCCGTACGAACTCTGCCGAGGCCCTGGCCGAGCTGCGCGACCTGGTCCGCGGCATCCATCCGCCGGTACTGGCCGAGCGCGGCCTGGGGGACGCGGTGCGCGCGCTGGCGCTGCGGATGGCGGTGCCGGTGGAGGTGGACGTGGACCTCACGGGCCGCCCCGACGAACCGGTCGAGTCGGCGGCGTACTTCGCGGTCAGCGAGGTGCTGACCAACGCGGCCAAGCACGCGGGCGCCTCGCGGATGTGGCTGGACATCCACCACCAGGACGGCATGCTGCGCATCACCGTGACCGACGACGGCCGCGGCGGCGCGGAGATCACCCCGGACGGCGGGCTGAGCGGGGTCGAGCGGCGGCTGGGCACGTTCGACGGGGTGCTCGCGGTCAGCAGCCCGACCGGCGGGCCCACCATGGTGACGATGGAGATCCCCTGCGCCCTCTCGGCGCACGGCGCCGCCAGATGACCCACCGCCGGGGAAAGCCGCCAGATGACCCGCCGCCGGGGAAAATCCGGCGGCGGGGCGCGCCGCCCCGGTGTTAGCGTGCCGGTGCCGGCCGCGGGACTCCGGTGCGACTTCCGGAACCCGCCTGCTAAGCGACGATTCGCAGTTCGTGCCCCCATTCCCCGGCCGGCTCCCGCACCCCGTCGCCGGAGGCCCCCATGGAGACGCTGTCCCCCATGGAAACGCAGTCCCCCATGGAGACCCCGGCCGATCTGGTCGCGGCCGAGGACGTCCTGCTGTTCGTCAACGCGGCCATCACCTCGACGGGGCAGCGGGAGTTCCACTCCGACGCGGGCGAGCAGCGCATGTCGCTCGACTTCCTGCACGCCTACATGCTCGGGAACTACCGGGATCTGTACGCGGCGACCCTCGCGCTGAACATCAATGACCACAACGCGGCGCTGATCGTTCGGCGGCTGCTGGAGAGCGCCAAGGAGGCCACACCGGAACAGCGCCGGACCGAGGGCCGGCTGATCGCCCGGCGGCTCGCCGCCCTTCCGCCGCCCCGGGTCTACCGGCTGTTCCGCGGGCTGCGCCGAGCCGGGGTCAACAACCGCCGCACCCGCGCCATCGTCCGGGACTGGCTGGCGGCCCGCCCCGATCCGGCGTTCGACGCGGTGAAGTACCGGGGAGCCGTCAAGTCGGCGGTCCGCCACGCGCATCTGCGGCTCGACGGCGACCTCGGCCCGTTCCTCTTCGAGCCGGTCGGCCGCCGGAGCGAGGGATTCGGCTCCCCGCTGCTGGAGGCGTGGCGCCGCGCCCACTACGAGCAGTCCGCGGTGTACGAGCTCCCGTACACCGTCGCCGAGGGCTTCGCGGCCAAGCACGGCATCGACCGCGAGGTCTTCCTGCAGCGGATCGCCCCGCGGCTCACCCGGCTGGAGCGGCTGCGGCTCCAGGGCGCGGCCCGCGCGGCCGGGGCCGACTCCGTACGGGCGGATCTGGCCACCATGCCGCTGACCCGGCTGGCGACCTATGTGCTCTCGCTCCCGCTGGACGAACGGGCCGCGCGCCGCGCCGAGTTGACCGCCGCGCTGCGCGCCGCCGCACGGCGCGCGGCGGGCGCCCGGGCCGGTACCTGGGGCCGGGTCGCGGCGGTCCTCGACGACAGCTTCTCCTCCTTCGGCTCCACGCGGAAGCGGCGCCGCCCGCTCGCCGTCGCGCTCGGCTGTCACTTCCTGCTGGAAGCACTGGCGGAGGAGTTCATGCCGCTGTGGTTGTCGGGCGGCCGGGATCCGCTGCTGCGGTATCCGTACGGCCCCACGCCGCTCGGCGAGCGGATCCTGGACGCGCTGGAGCACCGGCCGGACCGGCTGCTGATCGTCTCCGACGGCTGGGACAACGCACCGCCCGGACTGGCCGGAGAGGTGCTGCGGGTCTGGCGCACCCGCCTCGACCCCGGCCACCACACCGGGGTAGTGCACCTCAACCCGGTCTATGACGCGGAGGGCTTCGACGTACGGCGGCTGGCGCCGGGCGTGCCCACGGCCGGGGTGCGGGACGCGGAGGACCTGCCGACGCTGGTGGAGTTCGCGCGGTTCGCGGAGGGGCGTACCGGCCTTGCCGAGCTGCGGGCCCATCTCGACGCCCGGGTACGGCACTTCCTGGACCGGCCGGAGCCGGACGAGCCACTGCCGGAGGCACCATGACGACCACCACGACGCTCGATCTGGCCGGGCTGACCGCCCTGCCCGCCCAGACCTGGGGCGCGATCCGGCTGGTGCCCCTCGTCCGGGACGAGCCGATCGCCGATCTGCGGCTGGACGCCCGGCTCTACGGCGACGACCTCGCCGCCGTCGCGCTGGACCGGCGCACGGCGTACTACGCCTACATTCCGCACGGTTTCGTCGCCACCTGGACGGCCGACGGGACCCCGGCCGCGGCGTACGGCACCCGGCTGCGGCAGGGGGACGAGCGGCGGGCCGACCCGCCGCCGTGCGTCTCCCTGCGCCTCCACCGCCGGATGGCGCGCCGCGTCGACCGGAACCGGCTGCGCTTCCTCCCCCTGCACCTCGCGCTGGAGGGCTATCTCGCCCTGCACTTCGGCGGCCCGGCGGTGGTGTGGGAGGAGTGGTCGCACCGGGCGGTCAGCCATGGTCTGTCGCCACGGGTCGAGCAGGCGTACACCGGCGCCGAGGTGGCGGGTCTGGGCGACGCGCTCCGGGTCTTCGAGATCCACCCGGGCCAGTGCGGGGTGCTGCTCTACGCCGCCGACGCGCTCGCCGCCGCCTTCGTCGTACCGCATCCGGACGACTACCGCGCCCTGCATCCGTCGCTGCTGCACGATCTGTACGGGGAGCTGGTGTACCACTACGCGATGCTGTACGGGCCCGTGCCCGACTTCCGGGCGCGGATAGCGGACGGTGCGGTGTCCTCCCTGGCCGGGCTGCGCGCCGAGGCGGCCCGGCAGCGGGCGGAGTGGGCGGACTTCCACACCACCGCGCTCGCGGGCGGGCTGCTGGACACCGCGTACGAGGTCCAGCGGGTGCGCCGCATGGGGCCGTTCGCCCTGTCGCGCTTCCTGCCGCCGTTCCACCGCCGCGCCGAGCAGCACATCGGCGAGACCATCACCCACGAGGACGGCCGCCTCGCCTATCTCAAGACCTTCCGCCTCTCCGAACACCAGGTCCGCCGCGGCCATCTGCTCACCCGCCTCGCCGCGGCCGACTGGAACCTGGCGGCGGCGGCCGGTCTCCTCGGTGTCACCCCCGCCCAGCTGGCGCTGCGCCTCGAGGCGGCGGGCTTCGGGGCGCTGCTGCGGCAGGACGTGCTGGACCACTACCGGGCGGAAGCGCGCCGGGGCCGGTAGCGGCGGCCCCCGGCGCGGTAGATTCGACAGCGATTCGGCCGTGTCCCCGCCCGGGGCCCGAGGACGTCATGGAGCAGCCGTGCGTGTTGTGGTCGCCGAGGATCTGTTCCTGTTGCGGGACGGGCTGGTGCGCATGCTGGAGGCGTACGACTTCGAGGTCGTGGCCGCCGTGGAGAGCGGGCCCGAGCTGAGCAAGGCGCTGGCCGAGCTGGAGCCGGATGTGGCGGTGGTGGATGTGCGGCTGCCGCCGTCGTTCAGCGACGAGGGACTCCAGTGCGCGCTGGCGGCGCGGCGGGCGCGGCCGCTGCCGGTGCTGGTGCTGTCGCAGCATGTGGAGCAGTTGTACGCGCGGGAGCTGCTCGCGGACGGCAGCGGGGGCATCGGCTATCTGCTCAAGGACCGGGTCTTCGACGCCGATCAGTTCATCGACGCGGTGCGGCGGGTCGCCGCCGGGGGCACCGCGATGGATCCGCAGGTGATCTCGCAGCTGCTGGACCGGCGCGCCCAGGACCGCCCGCTGGGGCGGCTGACGCCACGGGAGCTGGAGGTGATGGAGCTGATGGCGGAGGGGCGGTCGAACACGGCGATCGCGGCGCAGCTGTTCGTCACCGAGCGGGCGGTCGCCAAGCACACCTCCAATATCTTCGGCAAGCTCGGCCTGCCGCCGTCGGACGACAACAACCGGCGGGTGCTCGCGGTGCTGGCCTACCTCGACCGGGGCTGAGCCGCCGGAGCCGGTCGGCCGTGCCCCGGCCCGCCGGAGCCGGTCGGCCAGGACGGGTCGGCTGGGCCCGGGGCCGGGGCCTCCCGTGCGCCCCATTGCTCCCACCCCACAACGCTGGTTAAGTGCCTTGTCCATATGACCCATTGGCCGTTGTCCGTTGTCCGTTGGGGGGCGCATGAGCGACCTGAGCAGACGCACGCTGATCGGAACCGCCGGAGCACTGGGGGCCGGGGCCACGCTGGGGAGCCGGTTACCGGCGATGGCCGACGAACCGCACGACGCACAGGACACCGCAGTGACCGCATTCGACACCGCTCCCGCGCGCGCCGCCCTGCGGCGGCTGCTGCCGACGCACGCCGATCAGTTCCGGCTGGTGGCGGTGGAGAAGCGGGGCGATGAGGAGCGGTTCGAGGTCGGCGGGTCCGCGGGGCGGCTGACGGTCTCCGGGACCAGCCCGGCGGTGCTGCTCACCGGGGTGCACTGGTACCTCAAGTACACCTGCCACGCCCAGATCACCTGGGCCGGCGATCAGCTGAACCTGCCGGGGAAGCTGCCCGCGCCCGCCAAACGGGTCACCCGCTCGACCGCGCTCCCGCACCGCTTCGCGTTCAACGACACCCACGACGGCTACACCGCGCCGTTCGCCGACTGGGACCGCTGGGAGCACCTGATCGACATCGCGGCCCTGCACGGCTGCAACGAACTGCTGGTCACCGCAGGTCAGGAAGGCGTCTACCACCGGCTGCTCCAGGACTTCGGGTATACGGAGGACGAGGCGCGGGCCTGGCTCCCCGCCCCCTCCCACCAGCCGTGGTGGCTGCTCCAGAACATGAGCGGTTACGGCGGCCCGGTGTCCGCCGCGCTCCTGGCCAAGCGCACCGAGCTGGGGCGGCGGATCGCCGACCGGCTGCGGGAGCTGGGCATGCGGCCGGTGTTCCCCGGCTACTTCGGCACCGTCCCGGACGGCTTCGCGGACCGCAACCCGGGGGGCCGTACGGTTCCGCAGGGCGACTGGAACGGGCTCCGGCGGCCCGACTGGCTCGACCCGCGGACCGAGGTGTTCCGGAAGGTGGCCGCCGCCTTCTACCGCCATCAGGCCGAACTGTTCGGCGATGCCGAGCTGTTCAAGATGGACCTGCTGCACGAGGGCGGCGACCCCGGTGACGTGCCCGTGCCGGAGGCCGCCCGCGCCGTGGAGACCTCGCTCCGGACCGCCCGCCCCGGCGCCACCTGGGTGATCCTCGGCTGGCAGGAGAACCCGCGCCGCGATCTGCTGGACGCCGTCGACCACGACCGGATGTTCATCGTGGACGGCCTGTCGGACCTGGACACCGTCACCGACCGGGAGAAGGACTGGGGTGCGGTGCCGTACGCGTTCGGCACCATCCCCAACTTCGGCGGCCGCACCACGATCGGCGCCAAGACCCATATGTGGACCAAGCGGTTCACCGTATGGCGCGACAAACCGGGCAGCAAGCTGGTCGGCACGGCCTATATGCCGGAGGCCGTCGAGCGGGATCCGGCCGCGCTCGAGCTGTTCAGCGAGTTGGCGTGGCGGGATGAGGCGGTGGACCGGGCCGAGTGGTTCCGCTCCTACGCCGATGTGCGCTACGGCGGACGGGACGCCAGGGCCCGGGAGGCGTTCGCCGCGCTGCGCGACACCGCGTACGAGATCAGCAGCAAGGACGGCCGCCCGCATGACTCGGTGTTCGCCGCCCGGCCCTCCCTGACCGCCCGTTCTGGCACCAACTACGCGACCCACACCCCCGCCTTCGACCCGGCCGGTTTCGACGTGGCCTTCGCGGCGCTGCTGGGCGTGCGCGCCGGGCTGCGCGACAGCGACGCCTACCGCCACGACCTCACCGACATCGCCCGGCAGGCGCTCGCCAACCGCTCCTGGCAGCTGATCCCGCAGCTCCAGGACGCCTACGTCCGTAAGGACCGCGATGCCTTCAAGACGCTGGCCCGGCTGTGGCTCAAGCTGATGCGGCTCAGCGACGACATGACCGGCGCCCACCGGCGGTTCCTGCTGGGGCCATGGCTCGAGGACGCCAAGCGGATGGCGTCGGGCGATACGGAGTCGGCCCAGCTGGAGCGGGCCGCGCGCACCCTCATCACCACCTGGGCGGACCGCGCCACGGCCGACGGCGGCAAGCTGGCCAACTACGCCAACCGCGACTGGAGCGGCCTCATCGCCGACTTCCACCTCCCCCAGTGGCAGTCCTATCTGGACGAGCTGGAGGACGCGCTGGCGGAGAACCGGGCGCCGCGCGCCTTCGACTGGTTCGCCGTCGAGGAGCCGTGGACGCGCGAGCGCAAGAGCTACCCGGTGCGGCCGACGGCGGATGCCCACCGCACCGCCCAGCGGGTGTACGAGGCGCTGGCCAAGGCCCCGTACCAGGGCACGCTGACCGTCACCGCCGAGCCCGCCACCCTGCCGCCCGGCGGCTCCGCGTCCCTCACCGCCGCCCTGCGCAACGTCAACGGGCTGCGCCCCACCGGCCGCGTCGACTTCGACCTCACCGTGACCGGTCTCGACCCGTCCCCGGACGGGCCGACCCGGCTGCCGGGCGTCCCGGCGGGCGGCACCGGCGAGGTCCGCTGGCGGGCGAGCGCGCCCGACGAGCCGCTGGAGCACCCGCTCAAGCCGCTGCCGTACGAGCTGGGCGTGACGTACGGGCCGAAGGGCGAGGAGCGGGTGCGGGCCGTGCGCACCGGGACGCTGTGGATCGCCGGACCGCTGGCGGAGGGGATGCGGACGGTCACCAACAGCGGTGCGGTCTTCGGGCAGGTGGACGAGCGGTTCGCGATCGACGGCGCGGGCCAGGACCTGTGGAAGGGCACCGCCGAATTCGGCTCCGTCTACCGCGATGGCGTCCTTACGGTGGGCACGGCCGTCACCGTGAAGGTGGACGCCCAGGCGGTCACCGGGCCCTGGGCGCGGGCCGGGATCATCGTCCGCGACGACCTCGCCACGGCGGGCTCCCCCGGCTTGGTGAACCTCTCCGTCACCCCGGCCAACGGCGTCGTCCTGTCGTACGACTCGGGCGGCGACGGCACGCTGGACACCTACCAGCGGATCACCGGCGTCAAGGCGCCCGTACTGCTGCGGCTGATCCGCACCGCCGCCACCTCCTACACCGGCGAGCTGTCCACCGACGACGGCGCGAGCTGGCGGAAGGTGGCCACGGTGACGGCACCGGGCGGGGCGGCCGCGCAGGACGCCGGGATCTTCATGAGTGCGGCGAACGGGGGCACGGGGGCCCGGGGGACGGTCGAGTTCAGCGGCTGGAGGACGAGTACGCCGTAGCGGGTTGGCGTCGGGGCGGGGCTTAGGGGCTGGCGGTCGTGCCGCCTGCGGCGGGCTGTTCCCTCCCCGCCCCTAGGTGACCAACCCGGCCCGCCACTCGTTCACGAACCGTGGACCAGCACCAGGCGACAGTCGCCACCGACGACGAAACCACCGGCCTGATCGACGTCGAGCAGGCCGAGGCCGCCATCGTCGAGCACTACCCGCGGCTGGTGCGGCTCGCGTATCTCATCCTGCCGCCGGGCATCGGGCGCACCCGCCGGGTGCTCGCGGCACACGCCCTCGCCCAGCGCGCCCTGCCCCGCAACCGGGGCTACGGCACGGGCCCGGACCCGCACCCCGATGTCGAACTGCCCTGGCAGCGCGGGACGAAGGGCCCGGGGGCCGACACCGGCTACGCCTATGTGCGGCTGCGGGTGCTCCGCCTGGCGCTGCGCGCCGCCCGGCAGCGGCCCTGGTGGCAGCGGCCCCCGGCGCTGCCGCAGGTGTTCGGGCTGCGGCTGTTCCCGCGCTCCGGCGGGGCCGATGAACTCGCCCTGGAGAAGGCGCTGTCGGAGCTGTCAGGACCCGGCCGCGCCGCCTACGTCCTGCTGGAGCTGGAGCAGCTCGACGAGCACGAGACGCGCGCCCTGCTGCGCGCCGCCGGGGTCGCCGACGCGCGGGACGCGGTGGACGAGGCGGAGTCGGTGCCGGATCCGGCGGGCAGCCGGGATGAATCGCTGCTGGAGTCCGCCGAGTTCGACCCGTGTTCGCTCCAGGCGCGGCCCACCGATCTGATGCGCCGCCGTCAACATCTGCGGGCGGTGCTGGTGGCCGTGGTGGCGCTGGTGGTGTGCGGGACGCTGCTGGGGATGCCGGGCCGGGGCTGGGGGCCGAGCGGCGCCGCCGCGCCCTCGTACGCCCGCAATCCCGCCTCCGAACGGGCCCTGGACCCGGACAGGTTGACCCGAGCCGCGCCCGACGCCTGGCGCACCGCCTCCCGCGCCGACTTCTCCTCCTGGCCCGCGCGCGGCGACCGGGTCCGGGACACCGCGCTGCTGCGCCGCGCGCTGGCCGTATGGGCGCGGCCGGGCGGTTCGGTGCGGGTGTCGGCCACCATGGGCACGCAGTCCGGGCCGCCGTCGGGGCCGCCGCAGCTGCTGTTCGCGGGCGAGGTGGACCAGGTCACGGTGGTGCTGCTGTACGACGGGCTGCGGGTGGCGCGGTACGCGGAGGCGAGCAAGGGCCGCGCGGTCGCGCTGGACTTCGCCCGGCTGGACGCCGCCGACGCGGGCACCTCGACCGCGCTGGTCCTCAGCCGCACGGACGGCAACGTCCGCTATCTGACCGCCCCTTGGGTGCGGCACGCCTGGGTGCGGGATCTGCTGCACCCGGCCATGGCGCCGCGCGCGCTGCGCCGCACCGGGGACGGGGTGACCGACCCGGTGCGCACCGTTCCGCGGCTGCGTCCCTGCCGTGGCTGGCCCGCGCTCCAGTTCGGCTCACGGCTGGTGGCCGACCTCGGCGAACTGGCCCCGGCCCGGCTCACCTACGGCACCCCGGGCGCCGGGGTGCGCGATGTGGCGGGGCGGGCGGCCCGGGTGAGCTGGGCCAGGACCGGCTGTCGGCTGGCGATGATGCGGGGGCGCGGGGTGCGCTCGGTCAACGCCTGGCGGTTCGCCGCCCAGGCCCTGCCGGAGGCGGGCGGCCACGCCGCCTGGCTGTGCACCCGCGCCGACACCTGGCGGGGCACGGGCAGCAAGGTCCTGGCCCAGTTCCAGCCCTGGGACACCCGCCGGGGCAAGGCGGGCGCGGTCGCGGCCGGCGCCGACAACTCCCCCGCCTGCGGCCCGCGCGAGCCGCGGGTGCTGGCGGGGGTGCTGTGGAAGGCGCGGTCCGGCCACTGGTATCTGCTGGCCGCCGGAAGCCGCCAGGTGACCGGCATCGTCGCCACCGGCGGCGTCCGGGGCCGCTCCTACGGCCGCGGCCTGACCCTCCCCGCGAAGGCAGGCGCCCGCGCCGACCTGAGGGCTCGCCTGGCGAACGGTGACCGGATGGGCTCCCTGCGCTAGGGGGTACGGCGGGTTTTCCCCCTCCCCGCCCCTTCCCACTACCAGGGGCTCCGCCCCTGGACCCCGGGGTCCGTGGCGGAACCCCGGACGCCCCCCTGGCGCGCTGGCACGCCAGAACGGCGGGGCCTGGCGACTGGGGCCAACGGCTGACCCGCGCCGGGGCGACGGGGCCGGGGGGCTTCCCCCTCCCCGCCCCTTCCCGCCACCAGGGGCTCCGCCCCTGGACCCCGGGGTCTGGAGCGGTGCCCCGGTCGATGGTCTGGGGCAGAGCCCCAATCCGGAGGCTGGAGCAGAGCCCCGGACCGGGGTCTGGGGCGGAGCCCCAACCCGGAGCCTGGAGCAGAGCTCCGATCCAGGGTCTGTGGCGGAGCCCCGGTCGGGGTCTGGGGCGGAGCCCCGATCCGGGGCCTGGAGCAAAGCCCCGATCCGGGGCCTGGGGCAAAGCCCCGATCCGGGGCCTGGAGCAGAGCCCTATCCGGGGGCTGGAGCGGAGCCCCGATCCGGGGCCTGGGGCAAAGCCCCGATCCGGGGCCTGGAGCAAAGCCCCGATCCGGAGCCTGGGGCAAAGCCCCGATCCGGGGCCTGGGGCAAAGCCCCGATCCGGGGCCTGGAGCAGAGCCCTATCCGGGGGCTGGAGCGGAGCCCCGATCCGGGGCCTGGGGCAAAGCCCCGATCCGGGGCCTGGGGCGGAGCCCCGGTCAGGGTCTGGGGCTGAGCCCCAATCCGGGGCCTGAAGCAGAGCCCCGATCCGGAGCCTGGGACAGAGCCCCGATCCGGAGCCTGGGACAGAGCCCCGATCCGGGGGCTGGGGCGGAGCCCCAGGTTCGGGAAGGGGCGGGGAGGGGAGCAGCCCGCCGCAGGCCCCGCGATCCGCTGGACGTGCCCCGGCCTGCCGTCAATCTGTTCAGCGCCCGACGGCCCCGGACGCCGTGAAGACGGCGACCGTGCGGCCGGGCACGGTGAAGGTGCCGGTCGCGCGCTCGTAGCCGGACGTCCGCACCGTGGCGTCGGCGCCGTGCGCCTGGACCGGATGGAGGGCGTACGAGGCCCCGGCCAGAGCGGGGACGGTCTGCGACTGCCGGGACGGGGTCGCGTTGAAGACCACGACGAGCGCGCCGAGCCGCATGGTGATGACGCCCGGCGTCTCCCCGGTCCCGGACAGCGGGAAGGAGAGCGCCTGCTGCACCCCCTCCGCCGTCGCCTGGCTGAATGCCTTCTCGGTGGTGCGGATCCGCAGCAGATCCCGGTAAGCCGCCGAGGCACCCGTGATCTCGGAGCAGCCGGGGCGTACCGCAGAGCTGGTCAACAGAGGCTTGGCATAGGCCCACTTGGACTCGTTGTCCGCCGCCGGGGGCAGCCCCCGGCCGAAGCCGTTGCCATCCTCGCAGGCCCAGTGAATCGCGTTGAACCAGTCCCCGCTGTCGAAGGAGTTGCGGTCCAGCGACTTCGAACGCAGCAGATCGGTGCCCGCCTGGCTGAGCGCAGGCCCCTGGGAGAGGGTGGCGGTGGCCAGGGCCACCACCTGCGCCCTGGCCCGGTCGGCGGCCGAGGTGGTGGTGGGGAGCTTGTAGGCGAGCGCGTCGTAGAGGGTCTCGTTGTCATGGGCGTCGGCGTAGGCGAGCGCGTCGCCGGGAGCGGCGGCGTAACCGGCCGGAGAGCCGTTGTAGTCGACCTCGGAACCCTTGACCCGGCGTCCGCCGGTGTCGGTGAAGGTGTAGTCGGCGAGGTTGCCGGAGAGCCCGACCTTGATCAGGTCCTGGGCGTGCAGCAGCCGGGCCCGCTGCTCGTCCCGGCCGCCGTTGGCCGGTGAGCCGTTGGGGTCGGTGAAGAGCCCGGAGGCGAAGCCCTGGACGCGGGGGTCCTCGTCGAACGGCCCGCCGCCGCGCACCGCGTCCCGCGCCCGGTCACTGAAGGTGGCGATGCCGGTACCGGCCATATTGCGCTGGGTGGCCTGGACGAAGCGGGCGTCGTCGGCCGCCTCGCCGAAGTTCCAGCCCTCGCCGTAGAGGATGATCGACTTGCCGTCCACCCCGTCCTTGGCGGGGGTCAGGGCGTCGAGGGCCTTGCGCACGGCCAGGATGTTGGCCTTGGGGTGGTGGCCCATGAGGTCGAAGCGGAAGCCGTCGACCTTGTACTCGCGGGCCCAGGTGACGATCGAGTCCACCACCAGCTTGCCCATCATCGCGTGCTCGGGCGCTGTGCCGGGGCAGCAGGTGGAGGTGGCCACGCTGCCGTCGTCCAGCAGCCGCTGGTAGTAGCCGGGCACGATGCGGTCGAGCACCGACTTGTCGTCCTGTCCCGCGGCCACGGTGTGGTTGTAGACCACGTCCATGACGGTGCGCAGCCCGGCGTGCGCCAGCCCCCGTACCATCTGCCGGAATTCGCGGGTGCGGGCCGGGCCGTCCGGGTCGCTCGCGTAAGACCCCTCCGGCACGGTGTAGTGCAGCGGGTCGTAGCCCCAGTTGTAGCCGTCCCGGCCGGCCGTCCCCGCAACGCACTTCTGCTGCTGGTCGGAGTCGGCGGGCAGGGCGGCCAGCTCACAGCCGGGCCGGGCCTGGTCGGACCGCCGCTCCGGGACGGTGCCGAAGTCGAAGGCGGGCAGGAGGTGGACGTACGAGGTGCCGGAGCGGGCCAGCCGCGTGAGGTGCCGCATCCCGTCCGAGCCGCGGTCGGTGAAGGCGAGGTACTGGCCGGGGTGGGCGCTGGTGCGGTCCGCGATGGAGAAGTCGCGGATCTGGAGCTCCTGGATGCGGGCGTCGCGCAGCGGGACGGCCTTGGGCTTCTTCAGCGACGCCCAGTCGGCGGGGGCGAGCCGGGGATCGGCCAGATCGGTGACCAGACTGCGGGCGGAGTCGGCGGTCAGGGCGGTGGAGTAGGGGTCGGTGACCTCGTTGGTGACGGTCTTCCCGACGCTCGGCGCCCACACCCGGACCCGGTAGCGGTACGGCTTGTCCCGCCAGTCGGGGCTCCCGGTCACGCTCCACACCCCGCTGCCGGGGTCCCGCCGCATGGCGACGGTGCGCCCGTCGAGGTCGAGCGAGACGTTTTGGGCGGTCGGCGCCCAGACGGAGAGGGTGGGGCGGCCGCCGTGGAAGACCGGGCCGAGGCGGGCCCGGCGCGCCCGCTCGGCGTAGAGGTCGTCCAGGACGCCGGGGATCTGCACCCCGGTGCGGTGCAGTACGTGGTCGCGGTCGTCGGCCGCGCGCTGGACGGCGGTGAGCGGGCCGCGCAGCGCCGTTGCGGCCTTGTCGCGGTCGCGCGGGTCGAGGCGGTAGGCGGGGCGGTCGGCCAGGTGGGGGTAGGCAGCCTTCTGGGCGTCGGTCAGGGCGGCCGGAGCCAGCCGCAGCGTGCCGCCGTCCGCGGAGCGCAACTCCTCGGCGGTCGCGGCGGTGTGCTCGACCTTCCAGACGACGGTGGCACGGTCGATCCACTGCGCCTCGGCGGTGGCGGCCTGAGTCTTGGTGGCGGCCCGGGCGGTCTGCGAGACGGCGGGCACGGCCGCCGCGCCCAGGGCCAGGGTGGCGAGCGCGGCGGCGGTGCGGAAGAGGGAGGCTCTCGGGGGTTTCACGGGGCTGGTGGCTCCTTGAGGTGTGGTGTGGATGTGGGCTCCGCGCCCACGTCCCCGGGCGGGGCGGGGCCGCCCCAGCCCGCCCGCGGAGTGGGGCGGACTGGGAGGCGGTGCCTGAGGCGGAACCCCGGTGCCCGGGGCAGAGGCGCGGCCCGGGACGGTGCCCGGTGCCCGAGGCGATGCCCGGGCGGGGGCGGAACCCGAGGCGGAACCCGGGGCCCGGGGCAGGGGCGGAGCCCCGGGCCCAAGCCGGAACCCCGGACCCGGGCAGGGGCGGAGCCCCTTGCCCCCGGACCCGCCGGTGAAGGCGACGGCCTATCCGCAGCTACGCGCGCCCGTGTGCAGCGCCACCGCCGTGTTCGCGCCCAGCGTGGCCGTGAACTGGCCCGAGGAGTCGACCGTGACGGACTTGCCGCTCTGGACGTCGCAGTAGCCGCCCGCCGGGAGCGAGGTCTGGAAGGTGCGGGTCAGGGAGCCGCTCTCGTGGTTGATGGCCACGTACGCCTTGTCGCCACGTCCGAACGCGATGGCGTTGCCGCCGTTGTCCCACCAGTTGGTCACCGAGGCGCCCCGGGCCGTGTTGCGGAAGGCGACCATGCTCATGATCTCGGGCCATTTGTGCTGGCACTTCCAGCCGTCCTGGTAGCACGCGCCCACCGCGCCGCCGTTCGGCGGGCCCGCGTCGTTGTCGCTGAACTCGTAGCCGGAGTGAACGTCCGGGGAGCCGTACGGCCAGGCCAGCATGAAGACGTTGGCCAGGGTGTAGTCGGCGCCGTTCTTGTAGGTGAGGGTGGAGCCGTTGCGCTCGGTGTCCCAGTTGTCGACGAAGACACTGGACTGGCCGCTCGCCATATAGCTCCAACCCTCGCCGAAGTTCTTCAGATACGCGAGCTTCTCGCTCTGGAACACCCGCTTGAGGTCACGGCCGTAGCGGAACTCCTGCACATCGCCGTTGCGCAGATACTCCGTCGGGGAGACCGCCTCGCCCTCGCCGTAGATGACCTCCTGCTTCCAGTAGACGCCCGGGTCGCTCAACTTGCTCTTGATGGCGGCCAGATCGTCCGCCGGGATGTGCTTGGCGCCGTCGACGCGGAAGCCGTCCACGCCGAGTGAGAGCAGGTCGTTGAGGTACTGCGCGAGCCGGGTGCGGACGTACTCCTCACCGGTGTCCAGGTCGGCGAGGCCCACCAGCTCGCAGTGCTGTACGTTCCAGCGGTCCTGGTAGTTGCTGATCTGCGCGGTGCAGTCGTCCATGTCCTGGGGCTGGTAGATCCCGGGGTAGTCGTACTTGGTGTACGAGGAACCGCCGGTGCCGGTGCCGGATCCGGCGGCCATGTGGTTGATGACGGCGTCGGCCACCACCTTCACGCCCGCGGCGTGGCAGGTGTCGACCATGTTCTTGAAGGCGGTGCGGTCACCGAGCCGCCCCGCGATCTTGTAGCTGACGGGCTGGTAGGAGGTCCACCACTGGCCGCCCTGGATGTGCTCGGTGGCCGGGGACACCTCGACATAGCCGTATCCGGCGGGGCCGAGGGTGCTGGTGCACTCCTTGGCGACGGAGTCGTACTTCCACTCGAAGAGTTCGGCGGTGACGTCCTTGGTGCCGGGCGGTGTCGCCCGCGCCGTCTGGGGCAGGGCGACGAGCGTCACCGCGCTCGCCGCGAGGGCGAGCGCGGTGGCGAGGGGGATGCGGCTGCTGGCCATCGTTCCTCCGTGGGGGGAGTTCGGGGGTGCCGATTGAGCCTCGTACGGCAACGCGCCATGCCCGTAAGGCCAGTTGAAGGTTCTTGCTGCAAGACGTCAGTGGTGGGGTGGTGACGGGACCGTACTCGCGAGTTTTTGTTGTTGCAAGACCTTTCGCAAGTAATTGCGGCGGTGTTACGTTCAACCACGTTCTCCGGTCCGGCCGGCCGGGGGCCCAGCCAATGGGCCCCACGCGCCCGGCCGGTCGGATCGGTTTTCCCACGGAGTGTCTGCCAGGGGGTGCCCGGCGTGCGCGCCTTTCCCCTCCCCGCCCCTTCCCGCTACCAGGGGCTCCGCCCCTGGACCCCGGGCCGTCGACGGGCCGACCGTCGCCGCCGTGAACACCCCGCACCGGCGCGCTGATCAGGGTCGGCACACACTGGCACAGCGAATGACCGGGCGGACACCCGCGCACATCCGGGTCATACGGGTCAAACGGGGGAACGACGAGCCGACCATCGCCGCGGTCAGCTCACCGGCCAGGGCGCCGACCGCGCCACCTGCGACGCGGTGATCGAGCGGCCGGCGGATGAGCAGGGGCCCACGGGGCGGGCGCTGTTCGCGGCGGGCGGCGAGTGAGCACCTGGACCGGCGGGCCCGGGGCCCCGGTTCCGCTCCGCCCCTTGGCCCCAGGCGTCGACGAGTCGACCGTCGCCAGGGCGCCGACCGCGCCGCCTGCGGCGCGGTGGTCGAGCAGCCAGCCGATGAGCAGGGGCCCACGGGGCGTCCGCGGGGCGGGCGCTGTTCGCGGCGGATGACCGTGCGCGTCCGGGGCGTCCGGCCGGACTCCGGGGCGGAGCCCGGGTCCGCCCCGCCCTTGCCCCGGGGGGCAACGAGCCGGCCGTCGCCGCGGTCAGCTCGTCGGACGGGGGCTGGGGCGGAGCCCCAGTTGAGGGGAGGGGCGGGTAGGGGGGAACGGCCCGCCGCAGGCGGCACGGGCCGTCGGACGCTCCTAGCGGAGCCTCGCCGTCGAGCCACGAACCACCAAGTCCGGCTGGAAGACGAACTCCGTGTGCTGGACCGGGTTTCCGGCCATCTCCTCCAGCAGCGCCCCCACCGCCGCCGTCGCCATCGACTGCACCGGCTGGCGGACGGTGGTCAGCGGAGGATCGGTGAAGGCGATCAGCGGGGAGTCGTCGAAGCCGACCACCGACACATCGTGCGGCACCCGCAGCCCGCGCCGGGCCGCCTCCCGGATCACCCCGAGCGCCATCAGGTCGCTGCCGCACACGATGCCCGTACAGCCCTGGTCCAGCAGCGTGGCCGCCGCCACCTGCCCGCCCTCGACGCTGAAGAGCGTATGCCGCACCAACTCCCGTGCCTCGTCCGCCGATCGGCCCAGCAGCTCCGCGCTCGCCGCGAGGAAGCCCTCGACCTTGCGCAGCGCGGGGACGTAGCGGGCGGGCCCCACCGCGAGGCCGATCCGGTGGTGGCCGAGCGCGGCCAGGTGGCGGACGGCCATCCGCGCCGCCGCCCGGTCGTCCGGCGAGACGAACGTGGCCTGGATGTCCTCGTGGTAGCCGTTGATCAGCACGAACGGCACCTTGCGCCCGGCCAGCCGGGCATAGCGGGCGGGGTCGGCCGTGGTGTCGGCGTGCAGTCCGGACATGAAGACGATGCCCGCCACATCGCGCTCCTCCAACTGCTCCACCAGCTCGTCCTCGGTGGCGCCGCCGGGCATCTGGGTGCACAGGATCGGGGTGTAGCCATGACCGGCCAGCACCTGCTCGATGATCTGCGCGAAGGCGGGGAAGACCGGGTTGGTCAGCTCCGGGATCACCAGGCCGACCAGCCCGGCGCTGCGCCGCCGCAGCCGCACCGGCCGTTCGTAGCCGAGGACGTCGAGGGCGGCGAGCACCCGCTGCCGGGTGGTGGCCGCCACGCCCGCCTTGCCGTTGAGCACCCGGCTGACGGTGGCCTCGCTGACCTTGGCCTGGGCGGCGATATCGGCGAGCCGCGGCGGCGCCCCAGGTGAGCCTGCCCCCGGTGAGCCCACCGCGGACGGACCTGCCCCAGGTGAGCCTCCCCCCGGCGGGCCCACCGCGGACGGACCTGCCCCCGGCCGGCCCGCCTCCCGTGCGCTCGCCCCCAACGAACCCGCCCCCAACGAACCCGCCGCCAACGGACCCGTCACGACTTGGTCGCCCCGGCCGTGAGCCCCGCCACCAGATGGCGCTGGGCCCAGGAGAACACCAGCGCCGCCGGGATGGCGATCATGACGGCCGCGGCCGTCATGGAACCCCAGTCGGAGGTGTACTGGTTGACGAAGGTCTGGAGCCCCGCCGCGAGCGTGAGGTTCTCCTCCCCCGTCATGAACGCGGAGGCGTAGGCCACCTCGGCCCAGGCGGTGATGAAGGTGTAGAACGCGGTCACCGCGAGCCCCGGTTTGGCCAGCGGGACGACCAGCCGCCAGAAGGTACCGAAGGGGTTGAGCCCGTCGACCCGGCCCGATTCGTCGATCTCCACCGGGATGGTGTCGAAGAAGCCCTTCATCATCCAGGCGCAGAACGGCACGGCCACGGTCAGGTAGGTGACGATGAGCGAGATCGGCTGGTTGAGCCAGCCCAGCGTCGACATGATGTTGTAGAGCGGCACGATGAGGATCGCCACCGGGAACATCTGAGTGATCAGCAGCAGCCACATCAGCGGGCGCATCCCGGGGAACCGGAAGCGGCTGACGGCGTAGCCGGTGGTGGCCGCGACGAAGACGCCCAGGAGCGTGGTGATGACCACGATGAACAGCGAGTTGCCGAACCAGGTCAGGAACTCGGTGTCGCCCAGGACGTGTTGGTAGTTCCGCAGCGTCGGGTCCTTCACCACATCGGTGCTGAACGCCTCGCTCTTGGGCTTGAACGAGGTCACCACCAGCCACAGCGGCGGGAAGACCGCGACCGCGGAGGCGATGACGAGCGTGGTGTGCAGCCCTACGGAGGCGAGCGGGCCGCGTCGTTGGTCGCGCATGGCTACCAGACCTCTCCCTGCTTGCGGAGCGAACGGCGGTAGATCACCGCGAAGAGCATGAGGATGAGCAGGATCAGCACACCCCAGGCCGAGGCGCCGGCGAAGTCGCGCGGGCTGTTGACGAAGGAGAGCCGGTAGGCGTACGTCACCAGGATCTCGGTGGAGTCGCCGGGCCCGCCGCGGGTCAGCAGGAAGATCACCGGGAACATGTTGAACGTCCAGATGGTCGACAGCAGGATCACGGTGGAGCTGACCGAGCGCAGCCCGGGCAGGGTGATGTGGCGGAACCGCTGCCAGGGGCTCGCCCCGTCCATCTCGGCGGCCTCGTACAGCTCACCGGGGATGGACTGGAGCCCGCCGAGCAGCGCGACCAGCATGAACGGCACCCCGAGCCAGATGTTCACGGCGATCACCGAGACCTTGGCCATGGTGGGGTCGTTCAGCCAGGGCACCGCGTCGATCCCGCCGCCGTGCAGCACCTTGTTGAGGATGCCGTTCTTCTCGTTGTAGAGCAGCCGCCAGGCGAAGACGGAGACGAAGGCGGGGACGGCCCACGGCAGGATCAGCAGCGACCGGTAGAGGGTGCGCCCGGCGAACCGCCGGTTGAGCAGGACGGCGAGGCCCAGGCCGATCGCGAAGGTGAGCGCCACACAGCTGACGGTCCAGGTGACGGTCCAGCTCAGCCGGTCCCAGAAGACCTGGTCCTTGAGGATCGCCCGGAAGTTGTCGAGGCCGACCGTCTTGTAGGTGGCGGGGATGTGGTTGATCCCGATGGTGCGCTCGACATTGGCCTCGTTGGCGTCGGTGAGCGACAGATAGACGCCGCGGACCAGCGGATAGCCGATGATCAGCCCGATGACGAGCACGACGGGCGCGACCATGGCCCAGGCGTACCAGTGGCGGGCGAGCGCGTTGCGGATCCGGCGCGGCGGTGGGGTGCCCGGCTTGTGGACCCGGCCGCCCCGGCCGCGGGCGCCCTTCGCGCCCGCGGCCGGGTCCATGGCCGGGCTGGTGTCGACAGCCATCGTCGTCGGCCCTACTTCCAGTCGCCCTTGAGGAGCTTGCGGTACGCGTCACCGACCGCGTTGGCGGCCTTCTCGGGCGAGGTCTTGCCGGTGAGGACGCCCGGGAACTGCACCAGGATCGCCTGGAAGAGGCTGTTCCCCTCGGGGATCCAGGGGCGCTCGACGGCCTTGTCGACGGCGGCCTTGAAGAACTTCACATTGGGGTTCGCGGCGACCGTCTTGTTGGAGTAGACGGAGGTGCGGGTGGGCAGCAGGGAGAGCTTCTCGGTGGTCTTGGCCTGCACCTCGGGCGAGCTCATGTACTGCGCGAAGGCGTAGGAGGCGTCCAGGTTCTTCGACCCGGCGTAGACGGTGAGGTTCTGGCCGCCCTGCGGGGCGCCCTGGCCCTTGCTGCCGGCCGGGACCGGGACCACCCCGAGGTTGGACTTGTCCTTGAACGCCTTGCCCGCCAGGGTGTCCTCGATCGCCCACGGCCCGTTGATCGTCATCGCGACGTCGCCGTTCTTGATGGCGTTCTGCATGTTGTCCCAGCCGTCGGTGGCGTCGGTCTCCGCCGCCTTGGAGGTGACCAGGTCGCGGGCGGCCGCGAACGCCTTGATGCCGGGCTCGTCGTCGATGGTGACCTTCTTGGCGCCGGTGTCGAGGAGGTCGCCGCCCTCGCCGTAGATGAAGGGCAGGTACCAGTAGGCGTCGTCGCCGCGCAGATAGAGACCGGTCTTGCCGGTCTTCTCCTTGATCTTCTTGGCGGCGGCCTTGAGCTCGGTCCAGTCCTTGGGCGGCTGGACCCCGGCGTCCTTCAGCATCTTCTTGTTGTAGAAGAGGCCGAGGGTGTCGATGACCTGCGGTACGGCGTAGGTCTTGCCCTTGAACTTGGCGCCCGCGAGCGCCTTGGGCAGATAGTCGGACTGGTCGGCGAGCGCGGGGGTGCCGTCCAGCGGGGCGAGATAGCCGATGTTGGCCAGGTCCTGGGTCCAGGCCACCTCGGTGCGCAGCACATCGGGCGCGCCGGAGCCGCCGGAGCCCGCGGCGTTCTTGAACTTGGCCAGCGCCTCGCCGAACGGCACATTGACGTAGTTGACCTTGACGTCGGGGTGCTTCTTCTCGAAGCCCAGGGCGAGCTCCTTGTACGTGCCCTTCTCCGCGTCGTTCGACGTGTCCCAGTACGTCACGGTGCCGGAGAGATGGCCGCCGGACTTCTTGTCGCCGCTGCCGCCGTCGTCACCGCCGCACGCCGTCGCCGCGAGCGCCATGGCCGCGACGAGTGCGGTGGCCGCTATGCCACGTCGCATCTGAACTCCTCCAAAGCCGGCCGCTCCCTCGCGGCCCCAAGTTGCGGAGGAACGTAACAGGGCCGCAAGCCCGCCGAAAGACCTTGCGGCAAATTTCTGCAAGGCGCTCGGCATCGTTACGTCCGCGTGTCCCCTCGGTAGCCGCTCCGCTCCCGTTCCGGCGCTTGACATACGCTCACAGCACGACCGGAGCACCCCCGAAGGGCACCAGCACGCCCTGCAAGCTCTTCCGCAAGGCATTGCAGAGCTGTTACGTTCGCGCCATGACCCAGGAGCTCACGACCTCCCTTGCCACCGAGCCGGCGCGGCCGTCCGAAGGCCACGGATGGTGGCGCGACGCCGTCATCTACCAGGTGTACGTGCGGTCCTTCGCCGACAGCGACGGCGACGGGATCGGCGATCTGCGCGGGGCGCGGGAGCGGCTGCCGCACCTCGCCGGGCTGGGTGTGGACGCCGTCTGGCTGACCCCCTTCTACGCCTCCCCGCAGGCCGACGGCGGCTACGACGTGGCGGACTACCGCGCCGTGGACCCGCTCTTCGGCACCCTCGGCGACGCCGACGACCTGGTGCGCACCGCCCATGAGCTGGGGCTGAAGGTGATCGTGGACGTCGTCCCGAACCACAGCTCGGACCAGCACCCGTGGTTCCGCGAGGCGCTGGCCGACCGGCCCGGCGGCGCGGCCCGCGCCCGCTACCACTTCCGCCCCGGCCGGGGCGCCCACGGCGAACTGCCGCCGAACGACTGGGAGTCGGTCTTCGGCGGCCCCGCCTGGACCCGTACCACCGATCCGGACGGCACCCCCGGCGAGTGGTATCTGCACCTGTTCGCCCCGCAGCAGCCGGACCTCAACTGGGACTCCGCCGAGGTCCGCACGGAGTTCGACTCGGTGCTGCGCTTCTGGCTGGATCTGGGCGTGGACGGCTTCCGCGTCGATGTCGCCCACGGCATGGTCAAGGCCGCCGGGCTGCCCGACATCGGCCACACCGAACAGGCCAAGCTGATCGGCTCCCAGGTGCTGCCGTTCTTCGACCAGGACGGGGTGCACGAGATCCACCGCTCCTGGCGGCGGCTGCTGGACTCCTACCCCGGTGACCGGATCGGCGTCGCCGAGGCATGGGCGCCCACCGCCGAGCGGCTGGCCCTCTACGTACGCCCGGACGAGCTGCACCAGGCGTTCAACTTCCAGTTCCTGAAGTGCCCGTGGGACGCGGCCGCGATGCGCGAGGTGATCGACGAGTCGCTGGCCGCCACCGGCTCCGTCGGCGCCCCCACCACCTGGGTGCTCTCCAACCACGACGTGGTCCGGCACACCACCCGGTACGCCGACGGACCCGGTGGCGGCCCGGCGCGGGGGCTCGCCCGCGCCCGTGCCGCGGCCCTGCTCATCCTGGCGCTGCCCGGCTCGGCCTATCTCTACCAGGGCGAGGAGCTGGGCCTGCCCGAGGTGACCGAGCTGCCGGACGAGCTGCGCCAGGACCCGGCCTTCTTCCGTACCTCCGCCGACGGGCAGGAGGGCCAGGACGGTCAGGACGGCTTCCGCGACGGCTGCCGGGTGCCGCTGCCCTGGACCCGCTCCGGTGACTCCTACGGCTTCGGCCCCGGCGGCAGCTGGCTGCCCCAGCCGGACGCCTGGTCCGAGCTGTCCGTCGAGGCGCAGACCGGTGACCCCGGCTCCACGCTGGAGCTGTACCGCGACGCGCTCGCGCTCCGCCGTGAGCTGCCGGGCCTCGGGGACGGCCGGATGAGCTGGCTGGAGGCCCCGGCGGGGGTGCTCGCGCTGTCCCGGCCGGGCCTGGTGTGCACGCTCAACACGCTCGGGGAGGAGGTGGAACTGCCAGTTCCGGGGCGTGCGCTGCTGTCGTCGGCGCCGCTGGCGTACAAGGCCGGAACCGTGTGCATTCCGCCTGATTCGTGCGCGTGGTGGGCAATCTGACACGCGACCGGTACAGTCCCACTCCATGACCGCACGGCTTGCTGACATCGCAGCCCAGGCGGGGGTCAGCGAAGCCACCGTCAGCCGCGTCCTCAATGGCAGGCCGGGGGTGGCCGCGGCCACCCGCGAGTCCGTCCTCGCCGCTCTGGACGTCCTCGGCTATGAGCGGCCGGTGCGGCTGCGGCAGCGCAGCGCCGGACTGGTGGGACTGATCACGCCCGAGCTGGAGAACCCGATCTTCCCCGCGCTCGCCCAGGTCATCGGGCAGGCGCTCACCCGGCAGGGCTACACCCCGGTGCTGGCCACCCAGACCCCCGGCGGCTCGACCGAGGACGAGCTGACCGAGATGCTGGTGGACCGGGGGGTGGCCGGGATCATCTTCGTCTCCGGGCTGCACGCGGACACCTCGGCCGATATGCAGCGCTATGACCAGCTGCGCGGCCAGGGTGTGCCGTTCGTGCTGGTGGACGGCTACGCGCCGCAGGTGCGGGCGCCGTTCATCTCCCCGGACGACCGGGCGGCGATGGGGCTGGCGGTCACCCATCTGGTCTCGCTCGGGCACACCCGGATCGGTCTCGCGCTCGGGCCGAAGCGATTCGTACCCGTACTGCGCAAGATCGAAGGATTTCAGCAGGCGATGCGGGACCGGCTGGGGCTCTCCCCGGCCGAGTCCGAGGAGCTGATCCAGCATTCGCTGTACACCCTGGAGGGCGGCCAGGCGGCGGCGACCGCGCTGATCGAGCGGGGCTGTACGGCGGTGGTGTGCGCGAGCGACATGATGGCGCTGGGTGCCATCCGGGCGGCCCGGCAGAAGGGGCTTGCGGTCCCTCAGGACGTCTCGGTGGTCGGCTTCGACGACTCCCCGCTGATCGCCTTCACCGATCCGCCGCTGACCACGATCCGTAAACCGGTGCAGTCGATGGGGCAGGCGGCGGTGCGGGCGCTGCTGGAGGAGATCGGCGGCACTCCGGCTCCGCCCAGCGAGTTCGTCTTCCTGCCGGAGCTGGTGGTGCGCGGCTCCACGGCGTCGGCGCATGGTGTGGAGGCGCGGGGGCGGCGGGCGGCCGGGGGTGCGGCCTAGGGGTGTCCGGCGGGGGTTGACGCCTGCGGCGGGCCACGCGGCGGAGCCGCATATCGATGCTTCCCCCTCCCCGCCCCTTCCCGAAACTGGGGCTCCGCCCCAGACCCCGCTCCTCAAACGCCGGAGGGGCTGGAAGGCGGGGCTCCGCCCCAAGACCTCGGGATCCAGGGGCGGAGCCCTTGCCACGCGGCGGAGCCGCATATCGGTGCTGCGGGAAGGGGCGGGTAGGGGAAAGCCCCCGTCCGGGGTCCTCGTCCAGCGTCCTGGCACCCGGTGGACGTATGGGGCATACGCCCCTTGGAGGACCCCCCGGACCAGGACATAAGCAACGAAGACCCGATGCCGTGGATGATCTGCGGGTGGACGTCGTCTGGCAGACTGTTGCCCTATGGGTGGAGCGACGATCAGGACCACGGCAGGCCGAACAGCCACCCCGGCACCCATCGCGGACACCGACGCGGAGCGGGCGCCGGGCCTCACCCTGATGGACCGGTTGCGTACCCCCAGAAGGCCCCGGCTCTGGTTCGAGATCGTCCTCCTCGCCGTCAGTTACTGGACGTATTCGCTGATCCGCAACGCCGTCCCGGAGCAGCGGCCGGAGGCGCTGCGCAACGCGAGCTCGATCTGGGAGTGGGAGCACCGGCTCGGATTGGCCTTCGAACGGGGCGTCAACCATGCGATCGACTCGGTCAGCTGGCTGATCGTGGGCATGAACTACTACTACGCCACGCTCCACTTCATCGTGACGCTCGGCGTGCTGGTGTGGCTCTACCACTGGCATCCGGGCCGTTACGCCGCCACCCGGCTGGCGCTCTTCGCGACCACGGGTGTGGCCCTGCTCGGCTACTACTTCTTCCCGCTGGCCCCGCCCCGGCTGATGAGCGGCGGCCACTTCATCGACACCGTGGTGGTGCACAACACCTGGGGCTCGATGGCCTCGGGAAACCTCGCCGATATGTCGAACCAGTACGCGGCGATGCCCTCGATGCACATCGGCTGGTCGCTGTGGTGCGGTCTGACCATCGCGACGCTGGCCCGTCCGGTGTGGGTGAAGGCGCTGGGGCTGCTCTACCCCTCGGCCACGCTGCTGGTGATCGTCGCCACCGCCAACCACTTCTGGATGGACGCGGTCGGCGGGGTCGTCTGTCTCTCCTTCGGCTTCGCGCTGTCGTCCGCGTGGTACGGCTCGCTGCCGTACCGGCTGCCGAAGCAGGTGGCCGTGATCTGCACGGCTTGATCGCCCCCGGCGCAGCCGCCATTCTCTGTTCCGCAAGGTCGACATGAGTTCACACGTCGACATGGTTCAGGGGCTCCATGTGTCGCGCTGATCGACGCGGAATGAGCACGATGAGCGTGACGAAAGGGACCACCGGCCACCGTGCACACCGCCGACGCCGCTACCGCTGCCGCTTCTCCCGTATCCACTTCCGTATCCACGCCCGGGTCCGCCTCCGTATCCGCCTCCGGAGCCCCGGGGGCCCCGCCCGCTCCGGGCGTGCTGCTCCCCCGGCCCCGTACCGCCGGGCGGCCCCGCTTCCCGCTGGTGGCCACCGACCTCGACGGCACCCTGCTGCGCGGGGATCTGACGGTCTCACCGCGCAACCGTGCGGCGCTCGCCCTGGTCCGGGCCGCCGGGGCGCGGCATCTGGTGGTCACCGGGCGCCCGGCCGCGTCCTGCCGGGAGTTCCTGGTGGCGATCGGCTATCGGGGGCTCGCGGTGTGCGGGCAGGGCGCGCAGCTGTACGACGCCTCCGCGGACCGGCTGCTGGTCTCGGCGTCACTGGACCGGGAGCTGGCCCGGACGGTGGTGGAGCGCACCGAGGAGGCGCTGGGCGCGGGGCCGCTGGAGCTCGCCGTGGTGACCGCGGCGCCCGAGAACCGCTTCGTCGTGACCGCCGGCTTCACCGACCGGAGGCGTCCGGAGTGGGGGCTGGCCGAGCGGGCGGAGCTGTGGGCGGCGCCGATCGAGAAGGTGCTGATGCGCCACCGGACGGTGGCGGACGGGCTGGTGGCGGCGGCCGCGGAGCGGGTGGGCGCGGGCGAGGTGGCGGTGACCCACTCCGAGAAGGGCATGATCGAGGTGCTCCCGGCCGGGACGGACAAGTCGGTGGGGCTCCAACTGGCCGCCGACCGCATGGGGTTCACCCCCGCCGAGACCATCGCGTTCGGCGATATGCCCAATGACCTCCCGCTGCTGGGCTGGGCCGGGTACGGGGTCGCGATGGGCAACGCCCACCCGGATCTGAAGGCGATGGCCGACGAGGTGGCGCCGACCAACGAGGACGACGGGGTCGCGGTGGTACTGGAACGGCTGTTCGCCCACTCTTGAGCGGCTCTCGCACCGCACTCGCGGCGAGCTCGAGCAGCCCGCTACTCCCTTGACTGGATATACACAACTAAACAAAATATCTAAGGTGCGAGCTGAATCAGGATCCGAACCCCGCTACGTCGACGAGCGCTCCGGCGCCACGTACCCGATCGACGACCCGCGCTGGTGCGGCGATGACGGGGCTCCCCTCACCGTCTCCGCACTGCCCGGCATCACCCGCGAGCAGGTGGACACCGGGGCCCGGTCACTGTGGCGCTACCGAGCGGCCCTCCCGGTGCGCATCGACGCCCCGGTGTCACTGGGAGAAGGGTGCACCCCGCTGGTCGAGAAGAGCTGGGGGGAGGATCGGATTCTCTTCAAGCTGGAGTGGTTCAGCCCCACCGGCAGCTTCAAGGACCGCGGCACCAGCGTGATGATCTCGCTCCTCGCCCAGCGGGGCGTACGCGAGGTCATCGAGGACAGCTCCGGCAACGGCGGGGCCTCCGTCTCGGCGTACTGCGCCGCCGCCGGCATCCGGGCCCGGATCCTCACCCCCGCCACCACCTCCCCCGCGAAGGTCCTCCAGAGCCGGGCCTACGGCGCCGAGGTCCAGCTGGTGCCGGGCGACCGGGGCGCCACGGCGGCGGAGGCGCTGCGCCAGTCGGCCCATACGTACTACGCCAGCCACAACTGGCACCCCTTCTTCCTCCAGGGCACCAAGACCCTGGCGTACGAGCTGTGGGAGGACCTGGGCTTCACCGCACCGGACGCCGTGGTGACCGTGGCGGGCGCGGGCAGCACCGTGCTCGGCTGCGACCTGGGCTTCTCCGAGCTGCTCGCCGCGGGCCAGATCGCCCGCCGCCCCCGGCTGCTGGTGGCCCAGCCCGCCCACTGCGCCCCGCTGCACGCCGCGTTCCGCGCGGGCACCGAGACCCCGGTACCGTCTCTCCACGCCCCGACCATCGCCGAGGGCACGGCCATCCGCGAGCCCGTCCGCTTCCCCGAGGTGCTGCGCGCCATCCGCCGCTCGGACGGCGACATGGCCGCCATCCCCGAGGACGCGATCGCCACGGCGGTCCGCCGGCTGGCCTCGATGGGGCTGTACGCGGAGCCGACCAGCGCGACCGCGGCCGCGGCGATCGAGGTCTTCCGCGCCCGGGGCGCGATCCGCCCCGGCGAGACCACGGTGGTGCTGCTGACCGGCTCGGGCCTGAAGGCCACGCCCACGATGACGGAGCTCTTCGCGCCGGAGGGCGATGAGCGATGACCGAGGAGAGCCGTCAGGAGACGACGGGAACCCCCGAGGACGAGCTGCTGCTCCGCGAGGCCGAGAAGATCGTGGTCGCCATCGGCCGGATGTTCCCCGGGCTGTGCGAGGTGGTCCTCCACGATCTGCGCAACCCCGACCAGTCCATCCGCGCCATCGAGAGCAATCTCTCCGGCCGCGAGGTGGGCCAGCCCGCCACTGAGCTGGGCCTGGCCCGGATGCGGGACCCCGGCTTCCCCGACATCGTCCAGAACTACGCCAACCGGTTCCCGGACGGCCGCCCGGCGAAGAGCACCTCGATCGGCATCAAGAACAGCGCGGGCCAGTACGTCGCCGCCATCTGCCTCAACCTGGACGTCTCCCTCTTCGCGAGCGTCGCCCGCAGCCTCACCAACCTGGTCCGGACCGATGAGCAGGAGCAGCCGCTCACCGAAACCCTCCGCGCCCGCACCGCCGCGGAGCTGCGCACCGTCATCGAGGAATTCGCCGCCGCCCGCGGCCAGACCCCGCGCAGCCTGGGCACCCCCGCCAAGAAGGAACTCGTCCGCACCCTCAAGACCAGCGGCTACCTCCAGGTGAAGCACTCGGTCCAGGTGGTCACCGAACTCCTGGGCGTCTCCCGCGCCACGGTCTACAACTACCTGCGCTCGCCTGACGCCGGAGACCGCCCCTGATGACCCCGCCGATCCGTCGCATCGACGTCCCCGAAGCCTTCGCCGCGTCGTTCGCCGAACACGACGCCGCCGGACGCGCCTGGCTCGCCGCGCTGCCCCGGCTGGCCGCGGAATTCCTCGACCGCTGGCACCTGCGCCCGGCCGGTCCCGCCGCCCATGGCATGGCCTCGCTCGTCCTCCCGGTGACCGGCGCGGACGGAACTCCCGCAGTCCTGAAGTTCCAGCAGGTCAGGGAGGAGACCGAGGGCGGCCCGCTGGGCCTGCGGACCTGGAACGGCAACGGCGTGGTGCTCCTGCTCGACCACGACCCGGACACGGGCACCATGCTGCTGGAGCACCTGGACGCGTCCCGTCCGCTCTCCTCGCTGCCCGACGACACCGCCGCGATACGCGTCCTGGCCGACCTGCTGGCCCGGCTGACCTCGGTACCCGCCCCTGGCGGCCTGCGCCGGCTGTCCGACATCGCCGCCGCCATGCTCGAGCAGACGCCCGGCGCCGTACCGGCCCTGCGCGACCCGGCCGAACGGCGGCTGGTCCGCGTCTGCGCCTCCGCCGTGGCCGAACTCCTCGACGAGCCCGGAGACCGGCTGCTGCACTGGGATCTGCACTACGACAACGTCCTCGCCGGCCGGCGCGAGCCCTGGCTGGCCATCGACCCCGAACCACTCAGCGGCGACCCCGGCTTCGAGCTCCTCCCGGCGCTGGACAACCGCTGGGACGAGGTCCTGGCCACCGGCGACCCCACCCGCGCGGTGCTCCGCCGCTTCGACCTGCTGACCGAGGCCCTCGGCCTGGACCGGCGGCGGGCCACCGGCTGGACCCTCGGCCGCGTCCTCCAGAACGCCCTCTGGGACATCGAAGACGGCAAGGCCACCCTGGAACCGGCCCAGGTCACCATCGCCACGGCCCTGCTGGGCCATCGTTAGCCACGTGCCGCTCTGCCCTCGGCAAACGCCCGGTGCGGGCGGGCCTTGCACCACGCGACCATGGCGGGATGGCCAACGACATCTCCGTGCGCCGCCTCGACCTCGGCTACTTCGTCCGCCCCGCCCTCGAAACCGGCGGCCCGGAACCACGGGTCGAACCCGTACTCGCCTATCTCGTACGGCACGACCGTGGGCTGGTCCTCTTCGACACCGGTATCGGCGCCGCCGACCCCGGGACCGAGGCGCACTACCGCCCCCGCCGCCGCGCCCTGCCGGACGCGCTGGCGGCGGCCGGGGTCGCCCTCGCGGACGTCTCCCTCGTCGTGAACTGCCACCTCCACTTCGACCACTGCGGCGGCAACCCCCTGCTGGGCGGCAGGCCGATCCTGGTCCAGGACGTGGAGCTGGCCACCGCGCGCGGAGGCGGCTACACGTTCGACGAGCTGCTGGACTTCCCCGGCGCCACGTACGAGGAACTCGCCGGGGAGGCCGAGATCTGGCCGGGCGTCCACATCATCCCGACCCCCGGCCACACCGACGGCCATCAGTCACTGGTCGTCCGCCAGCCCGACGGCACGGTGATCCTCGCCGGACAGGCCCATGACTTCGCCTCCGAGTTCGCCTCGGACCACCTGGCCCGCAGAGCCGCCCTCGACGGCGTGACGCAGCCCCTTCCCCCGTACCGCCCCTGGCTGGACCGCCTCACCGACTTCGACCCCCGCCGCGTCCTCTTCGCCCACGACTGCGCGGTCTGGGAACCGTCGGACGGCTGAGGCTCTCGCCTCACCTTCCCGTTCACCCCATGGTCTTGGCGCCGTCCAGGGACTCGCGAATGATGTCGGCGTGCCCGGCGTGCTGCGCGGTCTCGGCGATGATGTGCAGCAGCACCTGACGGGCCGACCAGCGCACGCCGGACTCGAACCACGGCGCCTCCGGCAGCGGCTGGGTCGCGTCCAGGTCGGGCAGGGCGGCGATCAGCTCGTCGGTCCGGTGGGCCACCGCCGCGTACTCGGCCAGTACACCGGCCAGCGTCTCGCCGGGCAGCAGCCGGAACTCGTCAGCCCGCTCGGCGAAGTCGCCCTCGGCCATGGCGCTGAAGTCGGGCATGGCCGACGGGCCCTCCAGGATGAAGTCCACCCAGACCCGCTCCACCGCGGCGACGTGCTTGACCAGGCCGCCCAGGCACAGCGCGCTGACGGTGGTGCGCAGCCCGGCCTGTTCGTCGGTGAGATCGCGGGTGGTGAAGCGCAGGAAGTGCCGGTGCTTGTTCAGCGTCCGCAGCAGGTCGGCACGCTCGCCGGTGAGAGTCGCCGACTCGCTCGGGCTCAGGGTCTCGGTCATGATCTCCGCCTTCGGTTGGTCCCGTGTTCCTCGGCCAAGAACGACAGTAGGAGCCACTGCGGACAGCTTCTGTCCTCAATTCCGGGAGAATCGGAGACATGGCGAACACCAGAGCGTGGGCTTTTCGCCCAGGGCTGTGCGGTCTGAGAGCCGTCGGGCGACTGACGGTCTCGTCTCGCGCCTTCGGCGCCTTTGAGCATGGGGCCCGGGGGTGGGGGGCGCGGGCCTCGCCGCCGACCGCAGGGCCGTGGGTGGCGAGGCCGGTGGCGGCTCCCGTACTCAGGGGACTTATGCCGATGCCGGACCGCCGGGGGTGGGGTACCCCCCTGGAAAACCTTTGATGAATTAGTTGCTTCAGATCAAGCGTTTTCGAGAGGGGTACCCGGAGGGGCCGTCAGTCCGGCCGGGACCCAGCCCAGGAGCACAGGAGCCGCCGCCGGGGCCCACCACCACCGGCCCGTCACCCGGCGGCGAGGCCCGCGCCCCCATCCCCCGCCCCCCATGCTCAATGGCGCCGAAGGCGCGAGACGAAACCCGCACCGCGCAACCGGCCCCAGCACCGAACCGAACGGGCGCCCCGGACGGTCACATGCTTTTCGGTAGCTGGTCGAAGTCCCCCCGCTTTACCCCCCGCACGAACGCGCCCCACCGGGTCGGGTGGGTGGCGATGACCACCGCCGGGTCATCGCTCTCGCGTAGGCGTATAAGGCCGTTCGGTGTCGTGGCGACCTCGACGCAGTCCTGGCCTCCGACTCCGCTGCTGAAACTGGACTTTCGCCATTCGAGCCCGGACATGAGGTTCTCCTCAGAGCGTGTACAGCAGATGCTGCACGAGCCTAAGTGAGTCACTCCGCATATAGGACTCCCGTTCGGGACCCGGGTCAATCGGTGGCAGTGCTGCCATCGTGAGACGTTCGAAAGCGGAGCCGTACTGAGCGAGATGTGCCTGTTCTCCGAGGAACGCCGAGGACACGGGGTGCTCCACGTAGACCGTGTTCAGCTCGGGCACCTCGGCCTCGAAGAGGATGAACGCCGCCGCCGGCGTCGCCGGGGAGAGCGCCGCCTTGAACGGCAGGAGCTGGATATGGACATGCGGCAGCCGAGCCACCTCCACAAGGTGCTCGATCTGGCGGCGCATGACGCCGTTCTCCACGAACTGCATGTGGAACGCCGCCTCGTGGATGACCGCGTGAAAGGTCGGCGGGGACTCCCCGGCCAAGACCTCCTGACGCTTCAGCCGGAACTCGACGTACGTGTCCAGCACGCTGCGGTCCGCCTCCGGCTCACCTCCGGTCGTGAGGGCTCGCGCGTACTCGGGGGTCTGGAGCAGCCCGGGCACGTACATCCACTGGAACGAGCGGTGAGCCACCGAAGTCGCCTCGAGCTCCGCGAGATCATGAGCGCTCTGAGGGAGCGGGGATTTGCGGTAGTCCGACCACCAACCCTTCCCCTTGGACTCGCTCATGGCGACGAGCGCGTCGGCAAACGATTCATCTTGGCAACCGTATCCAGCGAGTAGCGCACGGAGCTTCACCTCGGGAATGGCCGTTCGACCCGCCTCGATGTGCCCGAGGTGAGGCGAGCCGAGCCCGGCGAAAGCTCCGGCTTCCGCTGCGGACAAGCCGCGCTCATTGCGAAGCCTTCGCAGTTCCGACCCCAGACGCCGTTGCCGCTGCGTCGGGTTGGCCCGTAACCCCATGACGACCTCCTCGTGATCGTGAGCAGTCTGCCCGCTTGGCGGAGGCGAGGCCACTCGTTGGAGGGAATCAAGCCACATAGGTTGCAGTATGGAAACCCAAATCCCTATCGTCGAAGACGAATCGCCCAACCGGCGTCCGCCGAACGGCCGTTGGCCGAAGGAGGCAACATCACCATGAGCGCCCAGTTCCCCCGCGCCGACTTCTCCCTCGTCTTCCCGCCCGACCCCGGTTGGGTCCGTACCGCCCGGGAAGCCGTCCGCACCGCCCTGCACACCGCGAAGCGCACCGACTTAACGGATACCGCTCTGCTGCTGACCTCCGAGGCCGTCACCAATGCCGTCAACGCCTGCCGGACCAGCGGCTGCTCGGCACCCGTCACCCTCTACGCCGAGTGGGGACCGTACGGCACGCTGCGCGTTCTCGTGAGCGACGACGCCCCCGGCCTCCCCGCCCAGCCCCTTGCCCGGGACACGGCCGACGCCGAAAGCGGCCGAGGGCTGCTCATCATCGGCAGCTCGGCCACCGACTGGGGTGTCTGCCACCACGGACCGGGCCCCGGGAAGGCGGTGTGGTTCCAGGTCAGCGGGGCCAGTTCATGAACGGTCAATACGCTCAAGCGCCACGTACACGAGAGAGCTCGGGGTCCTTCTCTCTCACTTCGGGGTCGCGGGACCAGTGGGTGCCACCCGCGGAGTTACCGTGACGCCACAACTCCCTGTCCCTCGGCGCCTGGAGGATGGTGTGCGGTACAAAAGGCCGCTTCCGAAGCGAGTCACCGGCCGGTTCAATGCCTGGATGGTCGGGCTGCGCGCCTCTCCCCGGTGGGGGCGGTGGGTGAGCGGGCGGCTCACGGTGGTGACCTATACGGGGCGGCGATCGGGGCGCACCTTCAGTACGCCGGTCGGCTATCGGCGCGCCGCCGACGGCGTCACGATCGCCGTCGCCCTGCCCGAACGCAAGCTGTGGTGGCGGAACTTCACCGGTGAGGGCTGGCCGATATCGCTGGATCTGGACGGTGCCGAGCGGACCGGGCACGCGGTGGCTCGGGTGGACGGCAAGGGGCGCGTCACCATCAGCGTGCGGTTCGACCACCCGCCCGCCGCGAGCAGCCGCTGACGGCGGCTGACGGCCGCTGACGGCCGCTGACGCCTACGGAATTGCCATGCCCCCTTCACTTCGTGCGCCGAACCGCTGAGTAGGATCGTCGGCCACACGGGGGAAGGTCATAAATGAAACAGTTGATGGGCGGCGCGCGCCGCCGTGCCGTTCTGGTCGGTGGCGCCGTCGCGGTGCTGGTGGCGGCCGGGGTCGGGACGTGGGCCACGGACACCTGGCCGTTCGACGGGAAAGACACCTACTGCTGGGGTGCGTGGAAAGAGGACAGCGGGCCGGGCTTCCTGAGCGGCGACGCGCTGGACGAGGACAACGCCAGCCGTACGTCCAAGGAGACCGTGCCGACGCCGGGGCGGCAGCGCGGGCGGTGCACCGTGGCGCTCCACTCCGAGCGCGTCGGCAGCGACGGCGGCAAGGTCGTGGAGGAGACCGACATCACGGTCACCTACGGCCCCGCGCCCGAGGGCGCCGCGAAGCGCATGGAGTGGATCGGCGGCTACCTCGGCGACCGGGCGATGCCGCTGCCCGACGGGCTGCCGGGCGCCACCGACGGCCGGCACGCGCTGCTGGTGCTGCCCAAGGGATGCGACACCGAGCACGGGCGGCCGACCGCGGTGACGCTCGACTCGACGGCCCGGTCGGTCTACAGCGACTCCACCATGCCGGGCGACGCGGGGCTCGGCGGCTCCCAGTCCGTGGCCCGGTTGCTCGTCGCGGCGGCCAACCACGCGATGGAGAAGGCGGGTTGCGCCCCGGCGAAGCCACTCGAGGCCGTCTCGCCCATGCCCACACTGCCCGAGGAGAATGAGGACTTCTTCACCCGGGCCTGCCGGATCAGGGGCCTGGAGTTCGACAAGGAGGAGGCCCGCGACCTGGAGTACCAGGTCGGCGCGGTCACCGGGGATCTCCAGTCCTGTTCGGTACGGACGCAAGCCGGTGAGGGCCGGTACTTCGACGCCCTGATGGTGGCCCAGCCACGGCTCTCCGCGCTGTTCGACGGGGCCACGGGCAGCAAGGCACCGGCGCGCGGCTGGCGCGGTACGGGGGTCTTCGCCGACGACTACAAGGTCGTACGGGCCGACTGCGCCGGACAGCGCCCGCTCACCGTGCTGATGCTCGCCCCCTCCCTGCACGAGACGACTCCGTACTTCGCCGCCTTCGCCAACGCCGTGGCGCGACGCGTCGGTTGCGCGCCCGTCGCACCTGGGGGTTCCAGCCGATGAACGACTCCGAGAACAACGAGAACAACGAGATCAGCGGGAGCAGCGAGAGCGACGAAGCCGACGAGAACGGCGGCACCCGCGTGCCGCTGCACGAACGGCGCCGCCCCTGGTGGCACTGGCAGCGCGTGGCCCGCTCCCGCCCGCGGCTGGGCGTGATCATGGCCGTGGTCGGAGCCGTCGTAGGAGCGTTGCTCGGCGGCGCGGGGGTGGCCTGGCGGGCCGAGGCGGGTCCGTTCGCGGACGACCGGGCCTGCTGGGGAGCGTTCGGCCGGGACGACGTCGCGGCGCTGTTCGACGGCAAGCGGGACATCAAGACCTCCGAGGTGCCCATCACCACCGATCGGACCGGCAGTGAGGGCCCGTCGGGCGAGTGCCGTCTGACGTCGCCGCGCGGGCGGCGGATCACGGTCGAGACGCACCAGCTGAACACCGGGTTCGGCGGCGCGGGCGACCGATGGGCCGATGAGTTCCTGTCCGCGCGCCTCACCCCGCTGGGCGATGGGCTGCTGGGCATGGCCTCGGACACCCGGGCCTGGCTCGCGGTGCCCGACGGCTGTATCGGCCGGCCGAGCGGGCTGGACGTCAACAGCGGCCCCACCGTGATCGACATGGAGACCGGCTGGACCGTCTACGACGACGAGGTGGACATCGAGGCCCGCGACGCACTCGCCCGCGCCGTGGTCAAACTGGTCAACCACTACATGGCCGACCAGGGGTGCACGGGCGAGATCGCCGACCCGGTCGGCGGGATGCCGGAGCCGCCGGGGCCCCTGCTCGAGGAGAAGGACGCGATGTGCGGCGTCAAGGGGCTGCGGCTCCCGGCCGCGTTCAGGCACGAGGGCAGGGGCGGCGCCGTGGTGACCCGGGGCGACGGCCCGGTGCGCACCTGCGACCGCGATGTGCTCTTCGGCCACCCCCAGCTGCGGCTGATGACGATCGAGGACCCCCGGCTCGCGATGCTCTACGACGGGCTGTCCCGGGACGGTGCCAAGGACCGGGTAAGCGCCGGTGAGCAGGACGGACGCGGCTTCGTCCGCGACGACATGGGGCTGTTCCAGGCCGAGTGCCAGACCGGCCAGGTCACCTTCCTGGTCCGGGCGGAGAACGGCGAGCACCCCGACGACATCCGTACGATCCTCCCCCGCTATGTGGCCGCGGAGGCCGGCCGGATCGGCTGCGGCCCGCTGCGCGTCACGCTGCCTGCGGCCGGCTGACCTGGCGACAAGGCCGCGGGGGTCGCGCCGGCGCGGCGCGGGCGTTCAGCTCTCGTAGTCGTAGAAGAGCCGCTCCACCACCGCCCGCGCCCGGCGGGTGGTGCGGCGGTAGTCCTCCAGCATCTCCCCGACGTGGCCGGGGCCGTAGCCCAAGTAGCGGCCCACGGCGGCCAGTTCGCGGACGTCCGACGGGAAGGTGTCGCCGGGGCGGCCGCGGACGAGCATGACGGCGTTGCGGACGCGGCTGGCGAGGATCCACGCCTCGTCGAGGGTCTGGGCGTCCTCGGTGGAGATCAGCTCGGCGGCGTGGGCGGCGGCCAGGGCCTCACGGGTGCGGGTGGTACGCAGCCCGGGCTCGGCCCAGCCGTGGCGCATCTGGAGCAGCTGGACGGTCCACTCGACGTCGCTGAGACCGCCGCGGCCCAGCTTGGCGTGGGTGGTGGGGTCGGCCCCGCGCGGCAGCCGCTCGGACTCCATCCGGGCCTTGAGCCGCCGGATCTCGCGGATCGCGTCCTCGCCCAGCCCCTCGGCCGGATACCGCAGCGGATCGATCAGCTCGATGAACCGCTCGCCGAGCCCGGGGTCGCCCGCCACCGGCTCGGCTCGCAGCAGCGCCTGGCTTTCCCAGACCAGCGACCAGCGGCGGTAGTAGGCGGCGTACGAGGCGAGGCTGCGCACCAGCGGCCCGGACTTGCCCTCGGGGCGCAGATCGGCGTCGATGAGCAGGGGCGGGTCCACGGTGGGGAGCTGGAGCAGCCGTCGCATCTCGTTGGCCACGGCGAAGGCGGCGCGGGCGGCCTCCTGGTCGTCGGCGCCCTCGCGCGGCTCGTGGACGAAGAGCACATCGGCGTCCGAGCCGTAGCTGAGCTCATGGCCGCCGAAGCGGCCGAGGCCGATGACGGCGAAGCGGGTGGGCAGTTCATCGCCCCAGGTGTCGCGGACGGCGGCGCGCAGGGCCCCGGCGAGGGTCGCGGCGTTCAGATCGGAGAGGGCGTCGCCGACCATGTCGATCAGCATCGCGTCGTCCACGGGCGGTTCGGCGGCGGGCGCGGCGGGCCGGGCCGGCACATGGGGCTCGGAGGCCCGCAGGGCGCTGGGGACCTCGGGCGCCTTGGCCGGTACGGGGGCGGCCGGCCCGGTGGCCCGGCCCGGCGTCTGATCGCCCGACGGCGGCCAGCTCACGGTCGGGCGCACCTCGCCGTTGGCCAGCCGGGCGCTCTCGATGATGTCCGCGGCCGCCGTACGGAACATCTCGCGCCGCCGCACCCCGCGCGCCGCCGCGACCGCCTGCTCGGCGCCGTCCGCGCGGCCGACCGCGGCCAGCACCTCCTGCTCCAGATGGGCCCGGCCGCGCGGGCGCAGCCCCTCCGGGTCGCCGAGCAGGGCGACCGCCTCGGGGGCGCGCAGCAGCAGATCGGGGGCGAGCCGCCCGGCGGAGAGCACCCGGGCCAGGTTCTCGGCGGCGGCGCCCTCGTCGCGCAGCAGCCGCAGGTACCAGGGCGTCTTGCCCAGCGCGTCCGAGACCTTGCGGAAGCCCAGCAGCCCGGCGTCCGGGTCGGCGGAGTCGGCGAACCAGCCCAGCAGCACGGGCAGCAAGGTGCGCTGGATCGCCGCCTTGCGGGTCACCCCGGACGCCAGGGCCTCCAGGTGGCGCAGCGCACCGGCCGGGTCCGCGTACCCCAGGGCGGTGAGCCGCTGGCCGGCCGCCTGGGAGCTGAGCCGGATCTCACCGGGCTGGAGCTGGGCGACGGCGTCCAGCAGCGGCCGGTAGAAGAGCTTCTCGTGCAGCCGCCGCACTTCGCGGGCGTGCCGCCGCCAGGCGGTGCCCAGCTCGGTCACCGGCTCGGTGCGGAACCCCAGCGACCGGCCGAGGCGGCGCTGGTCGGCCTCGGCCTCGGGCATCAGATGGGTGCGGCGCAGCCGGTAGAGCTGGAGCCGGTGCTCCATGGTGCGCAGAAAGCGGTACGCGTCGTCCAGCGCGGCGGCGTCGGTGCGGCCCACATAGCCGCCGGCGGCCAGGGCCGCGAGGGCGTCCAGCGTCGTACCGCTGCGCAGCGACTCGTCGGACCGCCCGTGCACCAACTGGAGCAGCTGGACGGCGAACTCGACATCGCGCAGGCCGCCGGGGCCCAGCTTGAGCTCGCGGTCGACCTCGGACACCGGGATGTTCTCGACCACGCGGCGGCGCATCTGCTGCACGTCGGGGATGAAGTTCTCGCGCTCGACGGCCTGCCAGACCATGGGCGCGAGGGCGTCCACGTACGCCTGGCCGAGCGCGGCGTCGCCCGCCATCGGACGTGCCTTCAGCAGCGCCTGGAACTCCCAGGTCTTGGCCCAGCGCTGGTAGTACGCCAGATGGCTGGAGAGGGTGCGCACCAGCGGGCCGTTGCGCCCCTCGGGGCGGAGGTTGGCGTCGACGGGCCAGATGGTGCCCTCGACGGTGACGTCGGAGCAGACGCGCATCAGCCGGGAGGCGAGCCGGGTGGCGGCCCGTACCGCCTCGTCCTCCTCGACGCCCTCGACGGCCTCCGCCACGAAGATCACGTCCACGTCGGAGACGTAATTGAGCTCGCGGCCGCCGCATTTGCCCATGCCGATCACGGCCAGCCGGCAGGCGGCGGCGTCCCGCGGCTGCTCCTCGGCCGCGATCTCCAGCGCGGCCCGCACGGTGGCGGTCGCCAGGTCGGCGAGCTCGGCGGCCGTCTGGGTGATGTCGGTGGTGCCGCACACATCGCGGGCGGCGATGGCCAGCAGCGCCCGGCGGTAGGCGACGCGCAGCGCGTCGGGCCGGGGCATCCCCGCCCCGGGCGCGCCCCAGACCCCCTCGGCCAGGGCCCGCTCGAACTCGGGGGTGGTGGGGTGCAGATCGGCCGACTCGTAGGTCACCAGGGCGTGCCAGTCGCCCGGGTGGCGGGCGAGGTGGTCGCCCAGCGCCTCGGAGGCGCCGAGCACCCCGAGCAGCCGGTCGCGCAGCGGTTTGGCGGTGACGAGGGTGTCCAGCAGCGCCTGCCGCGAACCGGCCCGCTGCCCGCCGTCCTCCTTCTCCTCCGCGTCCTCCTCGGGCAGCGCCTCGACGAGCCGTACGAGCCCGAGCAGCGCCAGATCGGGGTCGGCGGTCGCGCCGAGCGCCTCCAGCAGCACCGAATCGCTCCGCACCGCGGCCAGCTCGGGCGCGTCCAGCAGCCGCTGCGCGGCCGAGGCGTCGGTGAAACCGTGCCGCAGCAGCCGGGTGATATTGCTGCTCCTGCGTCCCTGCGGTACGGCCATCCCGCCGCCTCCCGTCCCTGGTCGACTCCGCGCCGCTCGACCACGCGCACACCCGTGATCAAAGGCGCCGCTGACGAGCCTAAGCGACCCCGCGGGCGAAGCGGCAGGTCCGGGCGGCGTCAGGCGCCGACGAAACGGCCCCGCGGCTCGCCACGAAGATGCCCCGGCGGCAGCCGCCGGCCATAGGCGACCAGAAGCAGGTCCTGAGCGGCCCCGGTCAGCTCGGCCCCGCTGCCGTACGACCAGTCCAGATCGTCGGCGCGCAGCCGGACCCGGTGCTGGTCACAGCCACTCGTTCAGCGTCTGACGGCCCACGGACGGCCCAGGTCCGGTGAGACGGCTCCGGGCCGACGGTACACAACCGTCGGCCCGGATGGCCGCTGCGGCGGGACTACCGCTCTGACCTGCGGCTACAGCACCGGGAGGTTCTTGCGCAGTTCGAACGGCGTCACCTCGGAGCGGTACTCCTCCCACTCCTGCTTCTTGTTGCGCAGGAAGAAGTCGAAGACATGCTCCCCGAGCGTCTCGGCGACCAGTTCGCTGCGCTCCATCAGGTCGATCGCCTCGCCCAGGTTCTGCGGGAGGGGCTCGATGCCGAGGGAGCGGCGTTCGGCGTCGGAGAGGGCCCAGACGTCGTCGTCGGCGCCGGCCGGGAGTTCGTAGCCGCCCTCGATGCCCTTGAGGCCGGCGGCGAGGAGGGCCGCGTAGGCCAGGTAGGGGTTGGCGCCGGAGTCCAGGGAGCGGACCTCGACGCGGGTGGAGCCGGTCTTGCCGGGCTTGTAGAGGGGGACGCGGACGAGGGCGGAGCGGTTGTTGTGGCCCCAGCAGATGTAGGAGGGGGCCTCGCCGCCCGCGCCGGCGGTGCGCTTGGAGCCGCCCCAGATGCGCTTGTAGGAGTTGACCCACTGATTGGTGACGGCGGAGATCTCCCCGGCGTGGCGCAGCAGGCCCGCGATGAAGGAGCGGCCCACCTTGGAGAGCTGGAACTCGGCGCCGGACTCGTAGAAGGCGTTGCGGTCGCCCTCGAAGAGGGAGAGGTGGGTGTGCATGCCCGAGCCGGGGAACTCCGAGAACGGCTTGGGCATGAAGGTGGCCTGGACCCCCTGCTCCAGCGCGACCTGCTTCATGACCAGGCGGAACGTCATGATGTTGTCGGCGGTGGAGAGCGCGTCGGCGTAGCGCAGATCGATCTCCTGCTGGCCGGGGGCGCCCTCGTGGTGGGAGAACTCGACCGAGATGCCCATCGATTCGAGCATGGTGATCGCCTGGCGGCGGAAGTCCATGCCGATGTTCTGCGGGGTGTGGTCGAAGTAGCCCGAGGAGTCGGCGGGCACCGGGCGGCTGCCGTCCACCGGCTTCTGGTTGAGCAGGAAGAACTCGATCTCGGGGTGGGTGTAGAAGGTGAACCCGAGGTCGGAGGTCTTGGCGAGGATGCGCTTGAGGACGAAGCGGGGGTCGGCGAAGGACGGTGAGCCGTCCGGCATCAGGATGTCGCAGAACATCCGTGCGGTCCCGGGGGCCTCGGCGCGCCAGGGCAGGATCTGGAACGTACCGGGGTCCGGCTTGGCGATCATGTCGGATTCGTAGACCCGGGCGAAGCCCTCGATAGCGGAACCATCGAATCCGATGCCCTCGTCGAAGGCGCCCTCGAGCTCGGCCGGCGCGACGGCCACGGACTTCAGGAAGCCGAGCACATCGGTGAACCAGAGCCGCACAAACCGGATGTCGCGCTCTTCGAGCGTACGGAGCACGAACTCCTGCTGCTTATCCATGGTCCCCAATCCTTGCAGGTCAAACGGCTCTTTGCGCGGGCGCGGGGCACCTTCCGCCTCCCCAGTATCACGCGGCGGGATTTCACAGAGGTTTCGTCCGGTCGCCCCGGCCTCTCTTCACCTCACCACGATGGGTGCATCGTACTTTCACCCGGCCGGTCCCGGACCCGACCGTTCTGCCCCCTCCGTGGCGCCTGCCGGGGCTCCATACCCCTTGGGGGTAGGGTGCCGAATATCAAGATGATCAAACGGTCGGATGATGATCTGAAGGTCAGAACGGTCAGATGGAGGCGGCGATGCGGCGAAGCCCCTCACCCCAGAGCCGATCGCTGATGCGGCGCATAGAGCGGCGCGTCGGCCGCCCGCCCTCCCGGCGGGGCGGTGGACGCGCGGACCCTCACGCATCCGGCACACATCAGCATTGGGGTACTGACTCATGCACGAAAAGACTCGCCGTGCCGTGCTCGGCACGGGCATCGCCGCCGCGGGCAGCGGTCTGCTCACCGCCTGCGGCTCCTCCGGCCCCCGCCCCCGTGCCGGAGGCCCCGACGGCGTGGACGGGAACACGATGGGCGCACCCGCCCGGCCCGGCGCGCCCGCGGACGACACCCCGGCGCAGTACGTCTCCCCCCATGGCCCGGAGGTCGCCGCGGCCGAGCGGCGGCGGGGCCCCGGCCCGGTGCGCACCTTCCGGCTCACCGCCACCGCGACCACCCTGGACATCGGCGCCCGCAAGGTGACGTCCTGGGCGTACGAGGACCAGGTGCCGGGCCGGGAGATCCGGGTGACGGCGGGCGACACGATCGCGCTCACGCTCGCCAACAACCTGCCGCAGCCCACCACGCTGCACTGGCACGGCATCCGGCTGCGCAACGACATGGACGGCGTCCCCGGGGTGACCCAGCGGGCGATCAAGACGGGCGCCGCCTTCGACTACCGCTTCACCGCGTTCTACCCGGGCACGTACTGGATCCATCCGCACTCGGGCGTCCAGCTGGACCGGGGGCTGTACGCACCGCTGATCGTGGAGGATCCGAAGGAGCCGCTGGCGTACGACAAGGAGTGGGTCGTCGTCCTGGACGACTGGCTCGACGGGGTGGGCGGCCGCACCCCGGACAAGGAGTTCGAGCGGCTCAACGCGGGCAAGGGCGGCGCGGCCGGCCATGCGATGGACGACGGCTCGATGGATGACGGCTCGACGGACGGCGGCTCGACGGACGACGACGGCAAGCGCGGCGCCACGGCCACAGCCAAAACCAAAGCCACGGCCACGGCCACGGCCACGGCCAAAGCCACGCCCACGCCCACGCCTACGCCCACGGCCAAAGCCACGGCGACAGCCAAGCCCAAAGCGACAGCCAAGAGCACCGCCGCGGCCGGCGCCAAACGCGACCGGACCCGGTCCACGGCGCCGAAGAAGGCCGCACCCAAGGCCGCGCCCATGGAGAGCCGGCTGCTGGGCGGCCACGCCGGTGATGTCACCTACCCCTACTACCTGGTCAACGGCCGCAGCCCCGAGTCCCCGCAGGTCTTCCGCGCCAAGCGCGGCGACCGGGTGCGCATCCGCATCATCAACGCGGGCGGCGACACCGCCTTCCGCGTCGCCCTCGGCGGCCACCGGATGACCGTCACCCACACCGACGGCTACCCCGTCGTACCGGCCAAGACGGACGCGCTGCTGCTGGGCATGGGCGAGCGCTACGACGTGCTGGTCACCGTCAAGGACGGGGTCTTCCCGCTCGCCGTGATCGCCGAGGGCAAGGGGCGGTCCGCGATGGCGGTGCTGCGCACCCGCGGCAAGAGCCCGGTGAAGTTCCCGCGCCCCAAGGAGCTGGACGGCGAGCTGCTCACCGCGGACCGGCTGAAGGCGGCTGAGGACGTCCGGCTGACGCCCAAGGAGCCCGACCGCATCATCCGGATGCGGCTCACCGGCTCGATGCGGCGCTGGAACTGGGCGATCAACGGCCGGCCGTACGACCCCTCGCAGCGCTATCCGGTACGGGAGGGTGAGCGGGTGCGGATCACGTTCATCAACGGCACCGACATGTGGCATCCGGTCCATCTGCACGGCCACACCTTCGCGCTGCCGGACGGCGGCCCCCGTAAGGACACCACGGTCCTGCTGCCGCACCACAAGGTGAACGTGGACCTCGACGCCGACAACCCGGGGCTGTGGATGGTCCACTGCCACAACGTCTACCACTCGGAGTCCGGGATGATGACCATCCTCGGCTACCAGAAGTGAAGCCAGACGTGACCGGCGTGAGAGAAGCCAGACGTGACCGGCGTGAGAAGGGAGACACCCCCGGCTATCGCGTCAGACAGACGATTACACTGGGCCCGTGCCTCAACTTCGCCTCGCTCTGAACCAGATCGACTCGACCGTCGGCGACCTCGACGGCAACACCGAATCGATACTCCACTGGACCCGGCACTCCGCCGAACAGGGCGCCCATCTGGTGGCGTTCCCCGAGATGGTGCTGACCGGCTATCCCGTCGAGGACCTGGCGCTGCGCTCGTCCTTCGTCGAGGCGTCGCGCACCGCGCTGCGCTCGCTCGCCGAGCGGCTGAACGCCGAGGGGCTGGGCGAGGTGCCGGTGGTCGTCGGCTACCTCGACCGCAGCGAGCGCGCCCGGCGCTACGGCCAGCCGGCCGGGTCGCCGCAGAACGCGGGCGCCGTGCTGCACCGGGGCGCGGTCGTCCTGACCTTCGCCAAGCACCATCTGCCGAACTACGGCGTCTTCGACGAGTTCCGCTACTTCGTGCCCGGCGACACCCTGCCCATGGTCCGCGTCCACGGCATCGACGTGGCGCTCGCCATCTGCGAGGACCTGTGGCAGGACGGCGGCCGGGTGCCGGCCAGCTGCTCGGCGGGGGCCGGGCTGCTGCTGTCGATCAACGCCTCGCCGTACGAGCGGGAGAAGGACGACACCCGGCTGGACCTGGTGCGCAAGCGGGCCCAGGAGGCGGGCTGCACCACCGCGTACCTGGCCATGATCGGCGGCCAGGACGAGCTGGTCTTCGACGGCGACTCGATCGTGGTCGACCGGGACGGCGAAGTCATCGCGCGGGCGCCGCAGTTCGCCGAGGGCTGTGTGCTGCTCGACCTCGATCTGCCCGCCGCCGACCCGGGCTCGGTTCCCGAGGGGGTGGTGGACGACGGGCTCCGCATCGACCACGTCACCCTCTCCGCCGACCCGCTGCCCCGCTATGAGCCGGAGCTCGCGGGCGGCGAGGCCGAGCGGCTCGGGGACGACGAGGAGATCTACACGGCGCTGGTCGTGGGGCTGCGGGCCTATGTGGCGAAGAACGGTTTCCGCAGTGTGCTGATCGGGCTCTCCGGCGGGATCGACTCCTCGCTCGTCGCCGCCATCGCGTGTGACGCGGTCGGCGCGCAGAACGTGTACGGCGTCGCGATGCCCTCGCGCTACTCCTCCGAGCACTCGATCGACGACGCGGCCGAGCTGGCGCGGCGTACCGGGCTGAACTTCCGCACGGTCCCGATCGCCCCGATGTTCGACGCCTATATGGGCTCCCTGGGGCTCACCGGGCTGGCCGAGGAGAACCTCCAGTCGCGGCTGCGCGGCACGATGCTGATGGCGATCTCCAACCAGGAGGGCCACATCGTCCTCGCCCCGGGCAACAAGTCCGAGCTGGCCTGCGGCTACTCCACGCTCTACGGGGACTCGGTCGGCGCGTACGGCCCGATCAAGGACGTCTACAAGACCTCCGTCTTCCGGCTGTCGAAATGGCGTAACCGTGCGGCGGAAGAGCGAGGCCAGACCCCGCCCATCCCCGAGAACTCGATCACCAAGCCGCCGAGCGCCGAGCTGCGCCCCGGCCAGGTCGACACCGACTCGCTCCCCGACTACGACGTCCTCGACCGGATCCTGGAGCTGTATGTCGACCGCGACCAGGGGCGTACCGAGATCGTGGCGGCGGGATACGACGACGCGCTGGTGACCCGGATCCTGCGGCTGGTGGACACCGCCGAGTACAAGCGCCGGCAGTACCCGCCGGGCACGAAGATCTCCGCGAAGGGTTTCGGCAAGGACCGCCGGCTGCCCATCACCAATCGCTGGCGGGAGCACGCCTGAGGCTCTGGGGCGGCGCGCGGCGCAGGGCGGCACGCCCTATGACTGTGCCTGGGCGCCTGACTGTGCCTGGGCGCCTGACCGCACCTGGGCGCCTGACCGCACCTGGGCGCCTGACCGCACCTGGGCGTCCGACCCAACCTGGGCGTCCAGGAACGTCCTGATCAGGCCCAGCCACGCATCGGGCGCCTCCGCGAACGGCAGATGGCCGGACTCCAGCTCGGCGAGGCGCGCCCCGGGGATCGCGTCCGCCACCTGGCGGTGGTGGTACGGCGTGGCCATCGCGTCCAGCGTCGTGGAGATCACCAGGGTGGGCACCCGGATCCGGCCCAGGTCCTCGCGGACGTCGATCCGGCCGACCAGTTCGACCTGATCGATCGCGCCGGGCGGCACCGAGGCGCGGGCGCCCTCGATCACCGTGGCGAGCTCCTCGGGCGTCATCCGGTCCAGATAGGGCGCGCCCGCGCCGATGAGCGCGGTCCAGCGGGCGGTCGCCTCCTCGTCGCCCGAGCGGAGCTGGCGCAGCCAGTCGTCCACCAGGAGCCGCATCCGGGCGCTGGGGTGGGCGAAGGTCGCGGTCAGGACCAGAGCGGTGACCCGCTCGGGGTGGCGGGTGGCGGCGCGCAGGGCGACGGGCCCGCCGAGGGAGTATCCGGCGATGGCGAAGGTGTCCAGACCCTCCTCGACGGCCGTGCCCACCAGCTGGTCGGCCAGGGTGTCGAGGTCCAGCGGCCCGCTCGCGCGCGGGGTGCGGCCGGAGCCGGGGTAGTCGGGGCCGACCACGCGGTGGCGCTCGGCGAGACCGTCCAGGATCGGACCGTAGTTCCCCTCGATGGAGCCGGTCCCGCCGTGGGCGAGCAGCAGCCCGGGGCCGGTGCCGCGGACGATGCGGGCGAGGGGTGAGGTGCTGGTCATCAGGTGCGTCCTTACGTCACGTCTTGGCTGATGACGGGGACGCTAAAGCCTCACATCGATGTCAAAGTCAAGCCCACCGGGGCCGCGTGGGCGCCGGGTCTTTCCCCTCCCCGCCCCTTCCCGAAACTGGGGGCTCCGCCCCAGACCCCAGAACCGGGGCTCCGCCCCAGACCCCGGCCCCCGGGTTCCGCCCCCGGACCCCGGGGCTCGGTGCGGATCCGCACATCGATGCCGCGGGAAGGAGCGAAGCCCCGGCTCGGGACCTGGGGCAGAGCTCCGGCCCGGGGCCTGGGACGGAGCCCCGGCTCGGACCCGGGACGAAGCCCCGCTCGGAGCCTGGGTCAGAGCCCTGGCTCGGGACCTCGGACGAAGCCCCGGCACGGGGCCCGGGACAGAGCCCCGGCTTCGGAGCCTCGGACGAAGCCCGGCTCGGGACCTGGGGCGGAGCCCCAGCTCAGGGCCAGGGACGAAGCCCGACCCGGGGCCCGAGGCGGAGCCCCGGCACGGGACCTGGGTGAAGCCCCGGCACGGGACCTCGCGCAGAGCCCCGGCACGGGACCCGGGACGAAGCCCCGGCACGGGATCTCGGACGAAGCCCCGGCTCGAGGCCCGGGACGAAGCCCCGGCACGGGGCCCGGGGCAGATCCCCAGCTCAGGGCCAGGGACGAAACCCGACCCGGGGCCCGAGGCGGAGCCCCGGCACGGGACCTGGGTGAAGCCCCGGCACGGGACCTCGCGCAGAGCCCCGGCACGGGACCCGGGACGAAGCCCCGGCACGGGATCTCGGACGAAGCCCCGGCTCGAGGCCCGGGACGAAGCCCCGGCACGGGGCCCGGGGCAGATCCCCAGCTCAGGGCCAGGGACGAAACCCGACCCGGGGCCCGAGGCGGAGCCCCGGCACGGGACCTGGGTGAAGCCCCGGCACGGGACCTCGCGCAGAGCCCCGGCACGGGACCCGGGACGAAGCCCCGGCACGGGATCTCGGACGAAGCCCCGGCTCGAGGCCCGGGACGAAGCCCCGGCACGGGGCCCGGGGCAGAGCCCCAGCTCAGGGCCAGGGACGAAACCCGACCCGGGGCCCGAGGCGGAGCCCCGGCACGGGACCTGGGTGAAGCCCCGGCACGGGACCTCGCGCAGAGCCCCGGCACGGGACCCGGGACGAAGCCCCGGCACGGGATCTCGGACGAAGCCCCGGCTCGAGGCCCGGGACGAAGCCCCGGCACGGGGCCCGGGGCAGAGCCCCAGCTCAGGGCCAGGGACGAAGCCCGGCTCGGGGTCTGGGGCGGAGCCCCGGCTTCGGAGCCTCGGACGAAGCCCCGGCACGGGACCCGGGGCAGAGCCCCGGCACGGGACCCGGGGCAGAGCCCCGGCACGGGACCCGGGACGAAGCCCCGACTCGGGGCCTCGGACGGAGCCCGGCTTCGGGGGCTGGGGCGGAGCCCCGGTTTCGGGAAGGGGCGGGGAGGGGGACAGCCCGCCGCAGGCGTCCCGCTCCGACGGAGCGCTGAGCTCAGCCCACCTCGGACATGCGCGGCAGCACCTCACTGCTCGCCACGACCCGCGAGTCACCCCCCGGAGCCCGGTCCGTCAGCCCCGCGATCAGCGCGATCCCGAGACCGATCACCGCGAGCACCGCGCCGACCAGCGTCGGGGAGGTCCAGCCCCAGCCCGCCGCGATGGCGACGCCGCCGAGCCACGCGCCACCGGCGTTGGCCAGGTTGAAGGCGGAGTGGTTGGAGGCGGAGGCCAGCGTAGGGGCGTGCTGGGCCTTGTTCATCACCAGCATCTGGAGCGGGGTGGTGGTCATGAAGCCGACCGCGCCCAGCACCACGACCGACAGCAGCGCCGCCCACTTCACATGCACCGTGAAGTCGAAGGCCACGAGCACGGCGGCCAGCGCCGCCAGCGAGCCGTAGAGCGTGGGCCGCAGCGCCCGGTCGGTGAGCGGACCGGCGACCAGGGCGCCCAGTGTCATGCCGATGCCGAACAGCGCCAGCACCAGGGTGACCGTCGACTCACCGAACCCGGTGACCTCGGTCATCATCGAGGCGAGGTAGCTGTAGACGGCGAAGACGCCGGCGAAGCCGAAGACGGCGGTGAGCAGCCCCAGCAGCACCTGGCGGTCGCGCAGCGCGCCGAGCTCCTGGCGCAGCCCGCCGTGCTGCTCATGGGAGATCTGGGGAACGAGCCTGGCGAGCGCGGCCATGGCGACCACGCCGATCGCGGCGACGACCAGGAAGGTCGCGCGCCAGCCGAGGTTCTGGCCGAGCAGGGTGGCCACGGGGACGCCGACGATGTTGGCGATGGTCAGCCCGAGGAACATGGTGGCGACCGCCCGGGCCCGCCGGTCCTCGGTCACCAGCCGCGCGGCGACCACCGCGCCGACGCCGAAGAACGCGCCGTGGGGCAGCCCGGCGAGCACCCGGCCCGCGATCAGCAGCCCGAAGTTGGGGGCGAGGGCGGAGGCCAGGTTGCCCACCGTGAAGAGCGCCATGAGCAACACGAGCATCCGCTTGCGCGGGATACGGGAACCGAGGGCGGTCAGCAGCGGAGCGCCCACCACGACTCCGATGGCGTAGGCGGAGACGAGGTATCCGGCCGTGGGCACCGAGGTGTCCAGATCATTCGCGACATTGGGCAGCAGGCCCATCATCACGAATTCGGTAGTACCAATGCCGAAGGCGCTCACAGCAAGGGCGAGCAGGGCCAGGGGCATGAGAGACCTTTCAAACGAAGGAGAAACGTGCAGGGATGCATATGTTCTCTAGCTGAACAAAGTCTCTCACGCAGAATGTTCCCGAGGTGATCCCCAAGATGAACGGCACGTAAGATCTCGCCGGGTGCCCCGTGAGCTGTGTCACCCGACGACCCCGGACGGCATGGGCCCGGTAACCGGCTCAGTAGTCGACCGACGCCGCCAGCGGAAGGTGGTCGCTGCCGGTCCTGGGCAGCGCCCACGCCGAGACCGGATCCAGCCCCCGCACCATGATCTGGTCGATCCGCGCCATCGGGAACGAGGCGGGCCAGCTGAAGCCGAAGCCGTCGCCCGCAGCGCCCTGGGCGGACCGCATCTGCGCGGTGACGGGGGCGAGCGCGCGGTCGTTCATGGTGCCGTTCAGATCGCCCAGCAGGATCACCTTCTTCAGCGGCTCCCGCGCGATGGCCTGGCCCAGCGCCTCGGCGCTGTCGTCGCGCTGCCCGGCGGTGAAGCCCGCGTTGAACTTCACGCGTACCGAGGGCAGATGGGCCACATAGACGCCGACCTCACCGCGCGGGGTGGCGACGGCGGTGCGCAGCGCCCGCGTCCAGCCCAGCTTGATGTTCACCGGCTTGGTGCCGGACAGCGGGTACTTGCTCCACAGCCCCACCGTGCCCTGCACGGTGTGGTAGTGGTAGGTGCCCGCCATGGCCCGCTCGTACGTCGGCACGGCCGAGTCCGTCAGCTCCTCCAGGGCCACCACATCGGCGCCCGAGGCGGCCACATCCTTCGCGGTGCCGGTCGGATCGGCGTTCTCCGCGTTGACGTTGTGGGTGACGACGGTCAGCTCACCGCCGCTGCCGGACTTGTCGGAGAACATCAGGCCGCCGAAGAGGTTCAGCCAGACGGCGACGGGCAGCACCAGCGCCAGCACGGCGCTCGCCGACCGCCGCACCAGGCCGAGCACCAGCAGCACCGGAAGGAACAGGCCCAGCCACGGCAGGAAGGTCTCCAGCAGCGAGCCGAGGTTGCCCACCCGGTTGGGGATGTCGGCGTGGAGGACCATGACCAGGGCGAGCAGGATCGCGATCGCCGCCAGCACCAGTCCGCGCCGCCAGATGCCGCGGTCGTTCCGCAGCCGGTCGAACAGGCGGCCGATCCGGGAGCCCGATTGCTGGGGCGCGTCCCCGAGCTGTCCCGTCTCCTGCGTGTACGCCTGCGTCATTCGCTGTCCCTCACTGCCTCAACTGCCGCGCCTTGGACTACGACCCTAGGTGATGACCAGGGCTTTTCCCGACGCCCCCGGGTGGGGTGCTCCCCGTCCGAGGACGACGGGAGGACGGCCCCGAGTTCCACGTCCCGGCCCGGGAAGGGGTGTTGTGACACAACAGGCACAAACCGCTCAGCGGAGCTCAACGGAGTTCAGTGGCGTGGGGAGACCCCTTCGAGGACCGTGTCGACGATCCGCTCGGCCAGCCCCTCGGGCAGCTCCTTCCACTCGTGGAGCATGGCGCGGGCGAGCATCGGGCCGGTGAAGAGGTCGGCGAGCAGCTCCAGATCCACATCGGCGCGGATCTCACCGCTCTCCCGGCCCCGCCGCAGCACGGCGCGCAGGCTCGCGCGGCGGGCCGCTATGACGTTCTCGTCGTACGCCCGCCACAGCTCCTTGTGCGCGTGCATCTGGGTGATGACGCTGCGCAGCAGGGCGGAGTTGCGCTTGGCGAGCCCGCGGCGGCGCATGAACTCCAGGATGGTGACGAGGTCGTCGCGCACCGAGACCCCGGCCGGCTCGGGGCTGGGCTCCTCCAGGGAGCGCAGCACATCGAGCATCAGCGCGTCCTTACCGGGCCAGCGGCGGTAGACGGTGGCCTTGCCGACCCCCGCCTCGCGGGCGATCCCCTCGATCGACAGACCGCCGACCGAGGCGCCCTCCTCCAACAGCCGCAGCGCGGCCTCGATGATCGCGGCATCGGTGGCGGGGCTGCGGGGGCGGCCACGGAGCCTGGGCGCGGAGCTCTCCGGTACGGTCATCGGTCGGCCGACGCCTCCTCCCGCGACTGCGGCCGCCCGTCGTCGGGGGCCGGGCCGGAGCCTTCCTTGCCGGGCAGGAAGGCCAGCACGACCAGCGCGCCGAGGACGGCGACGCCCGCCGAGCCGAGGGCGGTGATGTGCATGGCGTGGACGAAGGCGTCCTGGGCCGGGCCCACCAGCGCCTGCCCCTTGGGCCCGAGCTTCTCGGCGACCCCCATGGTCGCCTCGACGGACTCGCCCGCCGAGCGCTGTACGGAGTCGGGCAGTCCGGGCACGGCGGCCAGGGTGTCCCCGATCCGGTCGCGGTAGGCGGTGGAGAGCACCGAGCCCAGCACCGCGACCCCGAGCGCGCCGCCGACCTGCCGGAAGGTGTTGTTGAGCGCCGAGCCGGAACCGGCCTTCTGGCGCGGCAGCGCCTGCATGATCCCGGTGGTCACCGGCGGCATGATATGCGCCATTCCGGCGCCCTGGGCGAAGAACAGCACCTCGAGCACGACGATCGGGGTGTCCACGCCGAGCAGCAGGAACCCCGACATGGCGGCGGCCACCAGCAGCATCCCGCAGGTGCACACCGCGCGGGCGCCGAACCGCTCGACGACCAGCCGGGCCCGCGGGGCGAAGATCAGCTGCGCCACGGCCAGCGGCAGGATCAGCAGCCCGGATTCGAGGGCGCTGTAGCCGCGCACGCTCTGGGTGTAGAAGACCATGAAGAAGGTCACGCCCATGAGGGCGAAGAAGACCAGGGCGACGGCGGCGATGGCGGCGGAGAAGGCGGGGTTGCGGAAGTAGCCGACGTCGATGGCCGGGTGGTCGCTGCGCTTCTCGTGCACCACGAACAGCGCCAGGACGGCGAGCCCGGCGGCGATCGAGCCCAGCACCTGGGCATCGGTGAAGTCGGCGAGCTGGCCGCCCTTGATGATGCCGTAGACCAGCAGGACGAGCCCGACCACGGACAGCAGCACGCCCAGCGGGTCCATCCGGCCGGGCGCCGGGTCCCTGGAGTCGGGGACGAGCACCACCATCGCGATCAGTCCGGCGATCACGATCGGCACATTGACGAAGAAGACCGAGCCCCACCAGAAGTGCTCGAGCAGCAGTCCACCGGTGATCGGTCCGATGGCGATGGCCAGCCCCACCGCGGCGACCCAGATGCCGATCGCCTTGGCCTGCTCCTCGCGTTCGAAGACATTGACCAGGATGGCGAGGGTCGCGGGCATCACGAAGGCGGCGCCGAGACCCATGAGCGCCCGGAAGCCGATGAGTTCACCGGGCGATCCGGAGAAGGCGGCGAGCACCGAGCCGATGCCGAACACCGCCATCCCGCCGAGCAGGACCTTCTTACGGCCGATCCGGTCGCCGAGGATCCCCGCGGTGAACAGCAGCCCGGCGAAGACCAGCGTGTAGGAGTTGATCGCCCACTCGAGCTGGCTCTGGGTGGCGCCGAGTCCGGTGGGCTTCGGCGAGGCGATGGTCTTCATCGCCACGTTGAGTATCGAGTTGTCGAGGACGACGACCAGCACGCTGAACATCAGGACGACGAGGATCGCCCAGCGCCTGCGGTGGATCGCCTCGGGGGCGCCGGATCCGGCCGGTGCGCCCTGGGTGCTGGGTGGGGTTGCCATGCCGCCCAGGCTAGGCGACTTACGATACGAGACCGTCTCGTATTGGAAAATCTTTGCGATCCGGGCCCACTTTCGCCCCGGCAGGAGCCGTGCCAGCATGGGGTTGGTCCGGGGACGCCGTCAGGGCGCCTCGAGATGATGAACAGGAGCCGTAGCGATGACGCACGTCAGTCCTGCGCGAAAGCAGTCCGAGAAGGCGCTCTACGGGGGCACGGGCTCCCGCCGCATCACCGTCCGTGACATCGCGGCCGCCAAGGAGCGCGCCGAGAAGTGGCCGATGCTCACCGCCTACGACGCGATGACCGCGTCCGTCCTCGACCAGGCGGGCATCCCGGTGCTGCTGGTCGGCGACTCGATGGGCAACTGCCATCTGGGCTACGAGTCCACCGTGCCCGTCACCATGGACGAGATGGCGCTGCTGTCCGCCGCCGTGGTCCGCGGCACCCGGCGCGCCCTCGTCGTCGGCGACCTGCCCTTCGGCTCGTACCAGGAGGGCCCGGTCCAGGCGCTGCGCAACGCCACCCGCCTGGTCAAGGAGGCGGGCGTGGGCGCGGTGAAGCTGGAGGGCGGGGAGCGCTCCGCCCACCAGATCGAGCTGCTGGTCCAGTCCGGCATCCCGGTCATGGCGCACATCGGCCTGACCCCGCAGTCCGTCAACGCCTACGGCGGCTACCCCGTCCAGGGGCGCGGCGAGGAGGCGGCCCAGCAGCTGCTGCGGGACGCCAAGGCGGTCCAGGACGCGGGCGCGTTCGCGGTCGTCCTGGAGCTGGTCCCGGCCGAGCTGGCCGCCGAGGTGACCCGGTCGCTGCACATCGCCACCGTCGGCATCGGCGCCGGTCCGGACTGCGACGCCCAGGTGCTGGTGTGGACGGACATGGCGGGCATGACCGACGGCCGGGTGCCGCGCTTCGTCAAGCAGTACGCCCAGCTTCGCCAGGGCCTGGGCGACGCGGCGCGGGCCTTCGCGGAGGACGTCGTCGGCGGGTCCTACCCGGCCGAGGAACACTCTTTCCACTAAGCAGGTCGGAAGAAGTCCGCTACGGTTCGATGGCGCCCCGAAGGGGCGCGGGGCTGTGTCGCTGTGCGGCTCCGCCGCGTGGGCGCGACCGGCCACGACGGCGCAGCAGACGGCCGACGACGCATCACGGCACTTCCAGCGGAGCGCTTAGGCGCCAGGAGCCACCGCGGTACAACGACAGCCCGCCGATCTTCCCCCGTCGGCGGGCTGTCTGCCGCTTGTCGGTGGTCTGTCGGTGACGGCTGACATCGTGGGCGGCATGACGCGACGGGAACACAGGATCAGGGACGGCAACGCCGTCGAAGTTCGGGGGCTGGTCAAGCACTTCGGTGACACCAAGGCCGTCGACGGAGTGGATCTGGACGTGCCGGAGGGCACCGTCCTGGGAGTGCTGGGACCCAATGGCGCCGGTAAGACGACCGTCGTCCGGTGTCTGTCCACACTGCTGGTGCCGGACGCCGGTACCGCGATGGTGGCCGGGTACGACGTGATGCGCCAGCCCCGGCAGCTGCGCCGCACCATCGGGCTGACCGGGCAGTACGCCTCGGTCGACGAGAAGCTCCCCGGCTGGGAGAACCTCTACATGATCGGGCGGCTGCTCGATCTCTCCCGCAAGGAGGCGCGGACCCGGGCGGACGCCATGCTCGAGCGGTTCTCGCTCACCGAGGCGGGCAAGCGGCGGGTGCGCACCTACTCCGGCGGTATGCGCCGCCGGCTCGACCTGGCCGCGTCCATGATCGGCCGGCCGTCGGTGCTCTATCTGGACGAGCCCACGACCGGTCTGGACCCGCACTCGCGCAACGAGGTGTGGGACGAGGTCCGGCGGATGGTCGCCGACGGCGCCACCGTGCTGCTGACCACCCAGTACATGGAGGAGGCCGAGCAGCTCGCCGACAACCTGACGGTGATCGACCGGGGCAGGGTCATCGCCAACGGCCGGGTGCACGAGCTCAAGGCCAAGATCGGCGGCCGCACCCTCCAGATCCGCCCGTCCGACCCCGGTGAGCTGCACCGCATGGTCGGCGCCATCAGCCAGGCGGGGCTCGACGGCATCGGCGGCGCGATCGCCGATGTGGAGGAGTGCCAGGTCAATGTGCCCATCGCCAGCGATGAGCAGCTGACCGCCCTGATCGGTCTGCTCGGTGAGCGCGGCTTCGCGATCTCCGGGATCCACACCCAACTGCCCAGCCTGGACGAGGTCTTCCTGGCCATCACCGGCCGGAAGGCGTCCGCACCGCAGGACAACAAGACGCTGGAAGAGGTCGCCGCGTGAGTACGGCCACGATGACCGCGCCCGTGCGGGGGAAGAGCGACGGCCGGATCGGCCTCCGCGCCAATCTGCGCCACATCGGCGCGCTGGTGCGGCGCAACGCCATGCAGATCAGGTACGAACCGTTCGCGATGTTCGACGCCCTGGCCCAGCCGATCGTCTTCGCGCTGCTGTTCACCTATGTCTTCGGCGGCGCGATGACCGGCGGCAACCGCTCCGAGTACGTCAACTACTTCATCCCCGGTCTGATGGCGATGGGCGGTCTCAACATCGCGATGTCGATCGGCATCGGCGTCAATGACGACTTCAGCAAGGGCGTCATGGACCGCTTCCGCACCATGCCGATCGCCCGCTCCTCGGTGCTGATCGCCAAGCTGATCGTGGAGGCCGGCCGGATGCTGGTGTCCACCGTCATCCTGCTGATCATGGGCTTCATCATGGGCTTCGAGCTCGAGACCGGGCCCGTGCAGCTGCTGGCCGCGGTGGCGCTGTCCGTGGTCTTCGGATCGTCGCTGACCTGGATCTTCATGCTGCTGGGGATGTCGCTGAGCACCCCGCAGGCGGTCAGCGGTATGGGCTTCATAGTGATGATGCCGCTCCAGTTCGGCTCCTCCATCTTCGCCCCGACCGCCACCATGCCGGGGTGGCTGCGGTCCTTCACCGAGTACAACCCGCTGTCCCGGCTCGCGGACGCCGCACGGGCGCTGACCAGCGGCCATGGCGCGGTGGCCGAACCGGTGCTGGTGACCCTGGGCTGGGCGGTGGCCCTCACGGTGATCGTGGCGCCGCTCGCGGTGCGCAGGTTCCGCATCAAGACGAGCTGACGGTCCGCGGCCCCGCACCACCGGCCGGGCGCGTCCCAGGGGGGACGCGCCCGGCCGTTGTCATGTCGCCGCCGGGCCCGGGTCGGGCCCGGTCAGAACGGTGCCGGGCGGACCCGTGCGGATCAGTGCGGTGGCCTCCTCCAGTGTGAGCCCGGTGCCCTCGGCGTAGGCCCGCTCGTACGCGGCGTCCCCGAGCGCGGCCCGCGCCGCGGCCACGGTGCGCTCCCGACCCGTCCGCTCGACGGCGGACTTCCGGTAGTACTGCGCCTCGCGCAGCACGTCGTACGCCCCCACCAGCCGCGCCGCGGTCCCGGCCCGCTCGGCGCCGCCGAGGCCGCTCAGCGCCTCGGCCCCGGTGAGCAGCTGGGTCACCGGGATGTACGGCGCGATGAGGTCCGTCATCCGGCCGGGCGTCTTCGCCAGCGCTCCGCGCACATTCTCCAGGGCGTCGCCCGGCCGCCCCTCCAGCAGGTCGAGCCAGGCCAGCATCCCCTCCACCATGCCCGCGAACAGCCGCAGCGCCCGGCCCTCGAACTCCCCGTGCAAGGTGGCCAGAAGGGCCCGTGCCTCGGCGAGGCGGCCCGTGGACCCGTAGCGCAGCGCCAGATGGGTCCGGGCGTATGACAGCGCCTCGGCTCCCACGTGCTGCCGCTGCTCGACCACCTCGCGCAGGATCCGCTCGCCCTCCGCGGCCTCCTCCTCGTCGCCCAGCTCCACGAAGATCCCGGCCAGCCGGGAGCGGAGGAACAGCACCTGTTCATGGGCGCCGGACTCCTGGGCGCAGCGGATCGCCGCGCGGTAGTCCGCGGCCGCGGCCGCGCCCTCGCCGCGCTGCTCCCGTGTCTCGGCGCGGCCGGCCAGCGCCTCCGCCGTGCCCCATACGTCACCGAGCCGGCGGAAGATCTCCAGGGCCTCGTCGGCGTCGCGGATCGCGCCCTCCTGATCGTCGATCCGCTCGTTGTGGACCCTGGCGCGCAGCTGGAGGTTGAACGCCAGCTCCCACGCGTAGCCCAGCTCCCGGCAGGTGCGTACCGCCTCGTCGGCCATCCCCCGCAGCAGCGCGAAGTCACCCTTGAGGATCACCGCGAAGAACCACAGCACGCCCGGGAGACCGCAGGTCTGGGGCAGCCCCGGCCGGTAGGCGGAGACGATGCCCTCCAGCTCGCGCTGGGTGTCGCCGCCTATCATGGCCTGGAGGCCGCCCTCGATGTTGGACAGCGCGAACAGCCGCGCCCCGCGCCGCGCCTCCTCCAGCAGCTCGGGCTCCATCGGCGGCGGGGCGGCGATACAGCTGACGTACAGCGGCGGCGCGGGCGTCACCGGCGGCTCGAAGGGGCTCGGCCCGAGCTCGGCAGCGGCGGTCGCCCAGTGGTGTGCCTCGGCGCGGTGGCCGCGCAGATGCCAGAACCAGCCGAGCGAAAGCACCAGGCACAGCGCCTCCTGCTCGTCGCGGGCGGCCACGGCCCGGCGCAGCGCGGTACGCAGATTCTCGTGCTCGGTCTCCAGCCGGAGGAGCCAGTGGCGCTGTGCCGGGCCGCGCAGCAGCGGATCGGCGGTACGGGCCAGCTCCCGGTAGGCGACCAGATGGCGGCGTTCGACCGCGGCCCGCTCGCCGGACTCGTCCAGCCGCTCCGCCGCGTACTCGGCGACGGTCTCCAGCAGCCGGTAGCGCATCTCCCCGTCCGCTCCGGGCTCTGCTCCGGGTTCTGCTCCGGCCTCCGTTCCGGGCGCCGTGACGACGAGCGATTTATCGATAAGGGAACCGAGCAGGGCGGCCACGTCGCGGGGGTCCACGGTTTCGGCGTGCTCTTCGGTGTGCTCTTCGGTGTGCTCTTGGCTGTCCCCGCACACCGCCTCCGCCTCGGCCAGCCCGCAGCCGCCCGCGAAGACGGACAGCCGGGCGAGCACGGTGCGCTCGGGGGCGTCGAGCAGGCCCCAGGACCAGTCGACGACCGCGCGCAGGGTCTGCTGGCGGGGCAGCGCCGTACGGCTGCCGCTGGTCAGCAGGCGGAAGCGGTCGTCCAGCCGGTCGGCGAGCTGGCGCGGGGTGAGCAGCCGCAGCCGCGCGGCGGCCAGCTCGATCGCCAGCGGCAGCCCGTCGAGGCGGTGGCAGATCTCGGCGCACGCGGCCGGGTCGTCCTCGGTACGGAACCCGGGCCGGGCCGCCGCGCCCCGGTCCTGGAGCAGCCGCAGCGCGACGGGGTCGGGCAGCGGCTCCACCGGACGCACCAACTCGCCCGGGACGGCGAGGGGTTCGCGGCTGGTGGCCAGGATGGTGACCCCGGGGCACTGGGCGAGCAGGGACTCGGCGAGGTGGGCCGCGGCCGCCACGAGGTGTTCGCAGTTGTCGAGCACGATCAGCATCCGGCGCGGGGCGCAGTGCTCGATGAGCCGGGCGCGGGGATCGTGCAGGGTCGGGTCGGTGGCGGCGCGCAGCCCCTCGGCCGCCGTGCCGAGGATGACCGTCTCGCGCGCCCCGAGCGCGCTGAGGACCGTCTCCGGAACGGTCTCGGGGTCGTCCACGGGCGCGAGCTCGGCCAGCCACACCCCGTCCGGCCAGCCGGGTGCGACCGCCTCGGCGGCCTCCTGGGACAGCCGTGTCTTCCCGGCCCCGCCGGGTCCGAGGAGCGTGATCAGCCGGTGCTCGGCCAGATCGCCGCGCAGCGCCGCCAGATCGGCCTCGCGCCCGACGAAGCTGGTCAGCCGGGCCCGCAGATTGCCACCGCCGCCGCGGGCGGTGGCTGCCGGTACGGGCTCCGGCGAACCGGGGCCCGGCGGCCCGGGCGCCCCCACGCCGGTCACCGCCAGCAGCTCGGCATGGAGCGCCCGCAGCTCCGGCCCCGGATCGGCGCCCAGCCGGTCGGCGATCTCCGTACGGATCGCCTCGTACGCGGCCAGCGCCTCCGCCACCCGCCCCACGTCCCGCAGGGCGCGGATGCGCAGCGCGTGCAGCGGCTCGTCCAGCGGGTGGGCGTCGCAGAGCCCGGTGAGCGCGGGGAGGGCGTGGTCGGCGCGGCCGAGGGCGAGGTCGGCGGCGAGCCGGGCGCGCCGCGCGGCCAGCCGTCGCGCCTCGGCGCGGGCGGCGGGCGCGGTGGCGTCGGGCAGATCGCTGAGCGCGGGCCCGCGCCACAGCGCGAGGGCGGCGTCGAGCAGATCGACGGCCTTGGCCGGATCGCCGTCGGCGAGGGCGCGGGCGCCCTCCTCCGCGAGCCGTTCGAAGCGGTACAGATCGACGTCGTCGGGGTCGGCGCTCAGCCGGTAGCCGCCGGGGACGGACTCCACGGCGTCCTTGCCGAGCGCCCGTCGCAACCGCCCGACCAGCGCCTGAAGGGCGCCGTGCTCATCGGCGGGCGGATCGGTGGCCCAGATCTCCCCGATGAGCGCCCCGGTGGTCCGCGCCCGCCCGGGCGCCAGCGCGAGCGCCGCCAGCAGCGCACGCAGCCGCGCCCCGCCGACGTCCACGGGGGTGCCGTCGTCATGGCGGGCCTGGGTGGTGCCGAGGATGCCGTAGCGCACGGGCCCATTCTGATGGATGGCCCGCCGGGCGGGGCATCGGCCTCGGACGCGCGGGAACGGTGACGCGTCGCGGGAACGGTGACGCGTCGCGGGAACGGTGACGCGTCGCGAGCGGGCTTGGGGCGCGCGCGTGGCGCTGCTCACATCCGGCCCTCCCGGCCCGGAACTCCGCGCACACTGTCCGTCGTTTCCCCCTCAGCGCTCACCAGCCCTTATGGAGACCCCACCCGATGACCACCGCCATCAGCCGCCGTGACCGGCGTATCAGCCCCGTCTTCCTCGGTCTGTTCGCGATCATGGTCGTATCCGCGTGGGCCGTGTGGACGGAGTACTCCGCGAGCCCCGGCTTCGCCATGTTCCTGTTCGTCGTCTCGGGCTGGATCGTCTCCCTCTGTCTGCATGAGTACGCCCATGCGCGCACCGCGCTGCACGGCGGGGATCTGACGATCGGCGCGAAGGGCTATCTGACCCTCAACCCGCTGAAGTACACCCATGTGGCGCTGAGCATCGTGCTGCCCGTGATCTTCGTGATCATGGGCGGGATCGGGCTGCCGGGCGGGGCGGTGTTCATCGAGCGGCACCGGATCCGGGGGCGCTGGAAGCACAGCCTGATCTCGGCCGCCGGGCCGCTGACGAATGTACTGTTCGCGGCCGCGCTGACCGCGCCGTTCTGGCTCGGCGCCACGGACCGGGTGCCGGAGCTCTTCCGCTTCGCGCTCGCCTTCCTGGCGCTGCTCCAGGTCACGGCGGCGATCCTGAACTTCCTGCCGGTGCCGGGGCTGGACGGGTACGGGGTGATCGAGCCGTGGCTGTCCTACCGCATCCGGCGCCAGGTCGAGCCGTACGCGCCGTTCGGGCTGCTCGCGGTCTTCGGGATCCTGTGGATACCGGAGGTCAACCAGGCGTTCTTCGATGCGATCGACGCGGTGATGCGGGCCCTGGGGGTATCGGAGTGGGACACCTACTGGGGTCAGGAGTTCTTCCGCTTCTGGCAGGGCGAGCCCGATATCGCCGGATTCCGCGCATAGGGGCGCCTGCGGCGGGCTGTTCCCCTCCCCGCCCCTTCCCGAAACTGGGGCTGAAGCCCCAGACCCCAGGGTCTGGGGCTTCAGCCCCCGCACGCGGCGGAGCCGCACATCGTCAGGTGCCGGGGCGGAGCCCCTGGACCCCGGGGTCTGGGGCGGAGCCCCAGTAACGGGAAGGGGCGGGGAGGGGACAGATCCGCCGGACACCCGTAACGGCTCCCCCGCGGCCTCGGCGCGCGGCCGCAGCCTCAGCCCGCGGCGCCCGTGCGCTCGCGGTCGGCCGCGCGGTCGGCGCGGGCCTTGCGGAGGTAGTACCAGGCCATGTTGGACGAGATACCGGCGATCAGGATCCAGACGACGCCGAGCCAGCTCCCCCGCGCGAAGGACACGACGGCCGCGGCGATCGCGAGCACGCAGACGGCCAGGGTGTAGAGGGCGAGGCGGGGCATGGGGTCGGCTCCTGTCGGGGGGTGTGTCACTCCCCGCCATTGTCCCCCACGCGCCGCCGGAGGGGCCGGGCGCCCCGGGTGTGGACATCCCGGGCCCCCGGATCCGGACAAGCCCGCGGGGCCGCCCTCAGACGTCCGTGATGCGCAGGCCCGCGTGGGCCTTGTAGCGGCGGTTGACCGAGATCAGATTGGCCACCAGGGACTCCACCTGGTGGGCGTTGCGCAGCCGGCCCGCGAAGACCCCGCGCATGCCCGGGATGCGCGCCGCGAGCGCCTGGACCAGGTCGGTGTCGGCGCGCGACTCGCCCAGGACCATCACATCGGTGTCGATCTGCTCGACCTCGGGGTCCTGGAGCAGCACGGCCGAGAGGTGGTGGAAGGCCGCGGTGACCCGGGAGTCCGGCAGCAGCGCGGCGGCCTGCTCGGCGGCGCTGCCCTCCTCCGGCCGCAGCGCGTACGCGCCCTTCTTGTCGAAGCCCAGCGGGTTGACGCAGTCGATGACCAGCTTGCCGCCGAGCTCCTCGCGCAGCCCCTCCAGCGTCTTGGCGTGGCCGTCCCACGGGACCGCGACGATGACGATGTCGCTGCGGCGCGAGCACTCCGCGTTGTCCGCGCCCTCGATGCCGAGCTCCGCGCCGCCCAGCTCCCGCGCCGCGGTCTGCGCGCGCTCGGCGGCGCGCGAGCCGATGATCACCTTCTGGCCGGCCCTGGCCAGCCGGTAGGCGAGACCACGGCCCTGGTCACCGGTGCCACCGAGGACACCGACGGTCAGGCCGGACACATCGGGGAGGTCCCAGGGGTCCTTGGCGGGGGCCTTCTTCGCGGGGGCGTCGGACGCGGAGTTCGGGGCATCAGGAGTAGTCATGACAGTGATCCTGTCACGCACCACGGCCACCTTCATGGTGACGTCTCTTACGCTTTGACACTCCCCTCCGTCAGCCCTGTGCGCCAGTACCGCTGGAGTACGCCCATCAGCACCATCAGCGGCAGGACGGACAGGAACGCCCCGCCGACCGTGTACTGGTACAGCTCCGGCTGCCGGTCCGCGTACCCCTGCCAGGACGTCAGACCGAGCTGGATCGGATAGAGGTCGGAGTCGGAGAGCATGACCAGCGGCAGAAAGAAGTTGTTCCAGATGTGCACGAACTGGAACAGGAAGACGGTCACCAGCGCCGGAGTCATCAGCCGCAGCCCCAGCGTGGAGAAGATCCGGGCCTCCCCCGCGCCGTCGATCCGCGCCGCCTCCAGGAGGGAGTCCGGGACGGCGGCGGCCGCGTAGATCCGGCACAGATAGACCCCGAACGGGCTGACCACGCTGGGGATCAGCACGGCCCAGTAGGTGTTGGCCAGGCCGATCTCGCTGAAGAGCAGATACAGCGGGAGGGCGAGCGCCGTGCCCGGGATCAGCACCCCGGCCAGGATGACGTTGAAGATGCCCTCCCGGCCGGGGAAGCGGTACTTGGCCAGGGCGTAACCGGCCGCGGCCGACAGCAGGGTGGCGGCGAGCGCGCCGACGCCCGCGTACATCAGGCTGTTGGCGAACCACCGGACGTAGATGCCGTCGTCGTAGGTGAGCACCCGGTGCAGATAGTCCAGCGGGTGCGGGTCGTGGAACCAGAAGCCGAAGGTGCCGAAGAGGTCGCTGCTGGACTTGGTGGAGGAGACCACGAGCCAGTAGACGGGGGTCAGGAAGTAGAGGGCGGCGACGGTGAGCAGCGAGGCGGTGATGATGCGGTGCCGCAAGGGGGGTTCAAGACCCGCCCGGCCCTTCGCCGCGCGGCGGCGGCCCGCACCGGGCCGGGCGCCGGGCGGGGCGGCCTCGGGCCCCCGCCCGCGCGCGGCCCCATCCGTGGGCTCGCCGGGCCCGCCGGGCTCGTCGGCGACCACGCCGCCGGTCAGGTCGTTCGCCTCGGTCATCCGCTCTCGCCGTCCTTCCCCCGCTGTCCCACGAGCCTCAGGAAGCCGAAGGACAGCACGCAGGCGACAAGGGCGAGCAGCACCGCCTCGGCCGCCGCGATGTGCTGGTTGTTGCTGGTGAACGCCTCGTTGTAGGCGGCCAGATTGGGGGTGTAGCCGGAGTCGATGGAGTTGCTCAGCGGTTTGAGCACCTTCGGTTCGGCGAAGAGCTGGAGGGTGCCGATGAGGCTGAAGACGGTGGTGAGCACGAGCGCGGGCCGGATCAGCGGGAGCTTGATGTGCCGGGCCACCTGCCAGGCACTGGCCCCGTCGATCCGCGCCGCCTCGTACAGCTCGCCGGGGACGGCCTTGAGCTGGGCGATCAGCACCAGCATGTTGTAGCCGGTGAACTGCCAGGTGACGATGTTGGCGATGGACCACAGGACCGCTCCGCGGCCCAGGAAGTCCACGTCCCAGCCCGCCGAGTGGGCCATCTCCACCAGCGGGCTGATCCCGGGGACGTAGAGGAAGCCCCACAGGATCGAGGCGATCACACCGGGCACCCCGTACGGCAGGAAGAAGGCGGTCCGGAAGAAGCCCACCCAGCGCGCGGACGCCGCGTCCAGCAGCAGCGCCAGCCCGGTGGCGAAGGCGATCATCACCGGGATCTGGACGGCGCCGAAGAGCAGCACCCGCCCGAAGCCCGCCGTGAACCGGTCGTCCTCCAGCGCGTGGGCGTAGTTGGACAGCCCCGCCCACACCTGCTTGGTCTCCCCGCCGAGGCCGAGCGGCCCGGTGCGCTCGACCTTCAGCAGGCTCTCGTAGAGGGCGTAGCCGATCGGGGCGATGAAGCACAGCAGGAAGAGCGCGAGGAAGGGCAGCAGGAACCCGGACGCCGCTCGGGCGCTGCGTGCCTCGGTCCTGGTGAGGCGGCGGGGGGCTCCTCTCATCCGCCTCACCCGGCCTTCACCTGGAGGCCCTTTTCCTTCAGATCGGTGATCGTCTGACTCTGCACCTTCTTCAGCACGGAGCGGAAGTCGGACCCGTCCCCGATGGCCGCCGTGAAGGCGTCGCCGAGCCGCTGGTAGAGGGTGTCGGTGGCGGGGCCCCACTTCCAGCTGGTGTCCACGCCCTTGCTCGCCTCGTCGAAGACCTTGCTGTACTCCTGGCCGCCGAAGAAGTCCTTGTGCACGTCGAGCTGGGAGGTGGTGTAGCCCTGCTTGGCGCCCGGGGTGCCATAGCCGTTCTCGATCAGCAGCTTGATCGACTCGGGGTCGGTGTTGAGCCAGATCGCGAAGGCCAGCGCGTCCTTGGGGTACTTGCTCTTGGCGAAGACCGCGGTGGTGGAGCCGCCCCAGTTGGCGTAGGCGGCGTCGCCCTTCTTCCACTGCGGCATGGGCACCACGCGCCATTTGCCCGCGGTCTTGGGGGCGTTGCCCACCAGCAGGGCGTCGCCCCAGCTGGCGCCGAGCCAGGAGGCCATGTCGCCGGTCTGGACATCCTTGTACCAGGCGTTCTGCCGGTCCGGGATGGTCTTGATGAGCTTCCGGCGGACCAGCCCGTACCAGTAGTCGGCGACCTTACGGGTGGGCTCGTCGTCGATGGAGACGGTCCAGGTGTCGCCCTCGGTGCCGAACCAGCGCGCCCCGGCCTGCCAGGCGAGCCCCGCGAAGCGGTTGCCGTTGGTGGCCGAGAAGGTCTCGATCCAGGCGCCCTTCTTACGGATCGCGGTGGCCGCCGCCTCGTACTCGTCCCAGGTGGCGGGCGGCTCTATGCCCCACTTCTCGAAGAGGTCCTGACGGATGAACAGGCCCATCGGACCGGACGCCTGCGGTACGGCGTAGACGGCCTTGCCGAAGACGGACTGCTGCCACTGCCAGCCGATGAACTTGTCCTTGTGGTCGGCGACCCCGTACTTGGTCAGGTCAAGCAGCCCGTTGTCGATGAGGAAGCTGGGCACGACCGGGTACTCGATCTGGCCGAGGTCCGGCGGATTGCCCGCCTTGATGGCGGCGTGCATCTTGGCGTACTGGGCGCCGTCGACGGCCGAGACCTTCTCGACCTTGACCCGCACCTCGGGGTTCTTGCTGTTCCACAGGGCGACGGGCTTGTCGATGCCCGGCACCCAGGACCAGAAGGTCAGGGTGATCTTCTCGCCCTTCTTGCGGTCCTTGGGCTCATCACCCCCGTCGCCGTCCGAGCCGCAGCCCGCGAGGGCGAACCCGGCGGCCGCGGCGGCCGCGCCGCCGAGGACCGCGCGGCGCGGCGTGCCGTGCGTCCAGGTGTTCCGGTTTCTTGCGGTGTCGCTCATACCAGCTCCTCCGTCGGAATGCGCCGGAATGTGATGGTCGAGTAGGCGCTGAAGTCGCCGGTCTCGTAGAGCAGTCCGACCGTGGCGTCGTCGAGCCGGACCAGATCGGAGTAGGCGGCGGGCAGGCCGTTCACGGTGTGGCTCGGCCGCCAGGTGACGCCGCCGTCAAAGCTGGTGCGGACGGTCATCAGCGCCCGGTACGCGGGGTCGGCGGGGCCGGAGAAGAGCAGCGCGTCCGGCTCCCCGAGGTGCAGCACGCTGCACTCCACCACCGGGGCGACCAGACCGGCCTGCGGCCGGAAGGGGAGGTCCAGGGTGGCGCCGCCGTCGCCGGAGTGGGCGTCGGCGCGGGTGCCGGGCGCGGTGGCGTCGGTGCGGGTGTTGAAGTAGACCCGGCCGTCGGGGAGTTGGGCGGCGGTGGTCTCGTTGACGTTGACGTAGCCGTCGGGGTTGTCGTCCACGTACCCGATCCGCCAGGTGGCGCCGTCGTCGTCGCTGAGCAGGTCGTGCCCGCCGTTGTACCGCCCCTCGGTGCCGTTGTCGCCGGGGACGGTCGGGGGCAGGGAGTGGTTGCCGGGGATGACGATCCGGCCCGCGTGGGGGCCGTACCGCAACTGGAGGGCATGGCCCGGGGTGGTGGCGTACCAGCGCCATTCGGGCCGCTTGGTGCTCGCGGTGATCTCGCGGGCCTCGCTCCAGCTCACACCGTCGTCATCGCTGTACGTCAGCCACACCCGCCGCCCGTCGGCCGCGCTCACCTCGCCGCGCCGGATCCGGTCCTCGGTGGCGGAGGCGGCGCTGCGGACGTGCACCAGCAGGACGCGGCCGTCGTCCGGGCCGCCGTCGAGGACGACGGGGGCGGGGTTGCCCGCCGTTCCGTCGCCGTTGCGGGCGACGACCTGTAAGGCGCCCCAGGTCCGTCCGCCGTCGGCCGACCGCTTGAGCACGAGGTCGATATGGCCGTCGTCGGCGGAGGAGTTCACCCTGCCTTCGGCGAAGGCGAGGACGGTGCCGTCGTGGGTCAGCACGACTGCCGGGATCCGGTAGCTCGCATAGCCCTCGGTCCCCGCCCGGAACGGAACGGACACCTCGTACGAGCGTGCCGCCCCCGTGTCGACTGTCACCAGACCTCCCGATGCCCCGTCGCAATCGAGTGCCGAGTCAGATAAATGGGACGTAGGACGTCCCTTGTGTGCGGCGACCTTAGGGTTTGCCTTACAGAGCGTCAAGAGACGGCGCATGAACAGTTGGAGACGCGGATGGAGGGCGTGTGGGCGCCGGGCGCGGCACGGGTCTACGGCATCAGGGCGAAAGCGTTCTCGCGGCAGGGCCGCCGCTATCGGCTGGGCACCCTGCCGGCCCTGTACGTCCTCGCGGTCATGGCCGGCGCCCGCAGCCTCGTCACCGTCTGCCGCTTCACCGCCCACCTCGCCCCGGACCTGCGCACCCGCCTCGGCCTGGTCGGCGCAGTCCCGGCGCTGACCACGCCGTCCCGGCGCTGACCACGCTGTCCCGGCTGATCGCCCGGATCGACGCCGATGCCCTGGATGACGCCCCGGGGGCCTGGCCGCTCGGACAAGGCCGCATGGACGCGGAGGGAGAATCGCCGGGCCGGGCACCGCGGACCGCGGTGGCGGTGGACGGCAAGACCCTGCGGGGCTCGCGCACCGCGCTGCACCAGGCGGTCCACCTGGTCGCCGCCGCCGTCCACGGTGGCGCGGTCATCGCCCAGCGGCAGGTGGCAACCAAAAGCAACGAGATCACCGCCTTCCGGCCGCTCCTGGCCTCCCTCGACCCGGCCCGCGCCGTGCTGACCTTCGACGCCCTGCACACCCAGGCCGATCACGCACGATTCCTGGTCAAGGAGAAGAACGCGCACTTCATCGCCGTCGTCAAGGCCAACCACCCGACCCTGCAAGCGGTGTTGAAGCGGCGCCACTGCGCGGGGACGCGCTCCTCGGCCTGGGCGGACCCGCCGCTGCCCGGGCACCCGCCGTCACGATCACGGTGCCGACGGCCATGGCCCACTTGATCCCGGGCCGGGCGGCCCGGCCTCCGGCGGTGGGGATCCGCGCCGCTCGCCACCTGCCGTGCGGCTGGGCCGCCTGCTACGAAGGGGCAGCCGAGCGGTGCGGACCGACGTACCGGGTCAGCCGAGCGGGACGAGGATCTCAGCGCGGTGCGCAGGCGCCTCCGCCTCGTCGATCAGGAGGGCCGCGAGGGTGTCGCGGGTGATCCGGGGAGGGAGGAAGGGCTGCGGGTAATCGGCCAGGCGCAGGATGCGCCGAGTCGAGCTGACGGGCCCCTTGGCGACGTCCGGCGCGTGAAAGACAGTGGCGCCCCCGGCCAGTGCGATGCCGTCGGCAGTGGCCTTCTCGGCGAGCTCCTTACCCACGAACATCCGCATCACCGCCTGGTAGATCGCTCCGCCCGCGCCGGTCGAGACCCCTGAGCCGAGGGCGCCGAGCCAGATCGTACGGACCTTCGCGGCGACAAGACGCTTCGCGCCCGCCTCCAGGACGCCGGGGCCCTCACCCTTGCTGACACCGAGGGCGGAGATGACGACATCGACGTCGGAGAGGTCGGGAAACGCAGCCGGTGAGGCGACCTCGGCCCGCCTGATCCCGACCCGATCGCCGGCACTGGGATCGGAGACGGCGAACGCTTCGGGCCGGCGGACCAGAGCGACCACCTGGTGCCCGCGGGCGAGGGCTTGCTCCACGACGGTGCGGCCGGTCCTGCCGGTGGCTCCCAGCACGGCGATGCGCATGACTTCCCCTTTGACTGAACAACTGTTGGCAATGTGAGTGAACAAGTGTTGGTTAAAGATGTCAAGCCGATGCGAGCAGGTAAGGTGAACAGGTGTTGCTTTGGGATTCGGGCGGACCCGGGAGGGATGCGCATGACTGCTGGTGACCCGGCGCCGGTACGCCGGCGCAACCCGCGCGGGCAGGGGCAGGTGCTCAGGGCGCAGCTGATCGAGGCGGCCGCCCACTTGCTGGCAACCCTGGATCAGCCCGAGACCTTGACGCTGCGACGGGTCGCACGTGAAGTCGGAGTGGCTCCGGCGAGCATCTACAGCCACTTCCCGGACCTGGGCGCCCTCATCGATCACGTTCTGTGCCAGCGGTACGAGGAGTTGGCGCGTCTGATGGACCGGGCCGAGGCTTCGGCCACGGACCCGTTGGGTGCGCTCGTCGCCCGCTGCGCTGCCTACGTCCGCTGGGGCGTGGAGCAGCCGGGCCACTACAGGACGCTCTTCGGCGGACGGATGCCCCGCGACCTGGCTCCTCGCCCGGACGCGACGACCGGCACCGGCGCGGAGGCCGAGGCGTACGGCGACTCCGTTCACGAAGCCGGTGCAGGCCTGCTGGAGGCGCTGATCGCCGCACTGGCAGCGGTCACCGGAACGCCCGACGCGCCCGAACGGCGATGGCAGGCCGGCCTGCTCCTGTGGACCGCCATGCATGGCCTGATCAGCCTCTACAACGACCACGGCGACCTTCCCTGGCCACCGCTGGACGACCTGCTCGCCGATCTGATCGCCCTGCACACGGCGCGGTCCGCGAAGGAGATCGCAGATGTACTCGCCCGGGGAACGGCGCAGTCCCTCACGGCCGCACCTTGACCGTGGCCTCGGCAAGGGCGGCCGGTGCCGGGACAGGGCGGCCGTGACCGGGCTTGCCCCCAGGAAGCCGCTCATTCCACAGTCCGCGTTCAGGAACCGCGACGGCTCCGCGCTTTCGTCACCTCGTCGTGGACACGCACGCCGCGGTTTCCTGCCCGCCGGACCTGAAAGGTGCCCTGCATACCGTCAAGCAGCCGTCAAGCGCAGCGTGGGACGACCGTCAAGCACGCCGAACAGGATCGTCGTTGTCACTTCTACCTTTTGACGAGAGATGGGCAATGGCAACGCTTCTGTACCGGCTCGGCGCCTTCGGCGCACGACGATGGCGGACGATGGTGATCGGATGGCTGATCGTTCTCGCGGCCGTCATCGGCCTGGGACTGACGTTCGGCGGATCGTTCCAGAACAGCGATTCCATCCCGGGCTCCCCGGCCCAGACCGCGCTGACGAGGATGGACCGGCACTGGCCCGAACCGGACAAGCAGTCCGCACAGGTCGTTTTCCAGGCGCCACCCGGTCACAAGCTGAGCGAGCCCGGATTCCAGGGGCCGCTGCGCGCCAGTCTGGCGGCGGCAGGCAAGGTCGCCGGGGTCACGGCGGTCGGCGACCCCGCCCAGGACGGCATGGTCTCGCCCGACGGGCGGACCGCGGTGGCCCAGGTGGGGTTCAGCACCGCGAAGGACAGCGACGTGCCCACCGCGACGCTGGACGCCTTGAAGGCCACCGGCGCCACGGCCACGAAGGCCGGGCTGACGGTCGTGTACGGCGGTGACGCGTACGCCCCCACGACGTCCCCGGTCGGCCCGACCGAGCTGATCGGCATCCTCGTGGCCCTGGCGATCCTCGTCATCACCTTCGGTTCACTGCTGTCAGCCGGAATGCCGCTGCTCACCGCCGTCCTCGGCGTGGTCGGCAGCATGATGGCGACCATGGGCCTCGCCTCGGCGGTCGGCATCTCCGAGAACGCCCCCACGCTGGCGGTCATGCTCGGGCTCGCGGTCGGCATCGACTACGCGCTGCTCATCGTCTCGCGTCACCGCGCGCACCTCGCCTCGGGCATGCCCGTCGGAGAGTCGGTGGCGAAGGCCACCGCCACCGCGGGCAGCGCCGTGGTCTTCGCCGGCGCGACCGTGCTCATCGCACTGGCAGGACTGTCGCTCGCCGGCGTCCCCATGCTGACCTCCATGGGCCTGGCCTCGGCGGGCGCCGTCGCGATGGCCATGATCATGGCGCTGACGCTGCTGCCCGCGGTGATGTCCGCCTTCGGCCGCAGGCTCGTTCCCAAACCCGGCTCCCGGGCGGCCCGTACCACCCACCCGGCCAGGACGACGATGGGCGCGAAGTGGGTGAGCGGCGTGCTCCGCCACCCGGTGCGCTACCTGATCGTGGTGACGGTCGGGCTTCTGGTGATCGCCGCGCCCGCCCTGCAACTGAAGATGGCCCTGACCGACGACGGCTCGAACGCGAAGGGGACCGCCACCCGCCAGGCATACGACACCATCGGCCATGCCTTCGGCCCCGGCGCCAACGGCCCGCTGATCGTCCTCGTCGAAGGCGCCGACGCCAAGGCCACGGCACAGACCGCCGCCGCGGTGAAGCAGAAGCTCAAGGGCATCGACGGCATCGCGGACATCAGCGGGATCGACACCGCCAAGGACCTCGACGCCGCCCGTATCCAGGTCATCCCGACCACCGGTCCGCGCACGCAGGCCACCAGCCGACTCGTCTCCCGCCTGAACGAGGTCACCGGACCCGTGGCCCGGCACAGCGGCAGCTACGTTGCTGTCACCGGCCAGACGGCCGTCAGCATCGACGTCTCCACCAAACTCAGCGGCGCGCTGGTCCCGTTCGCGGTCGTCGTCGTGGGCCTGTCACTGTTGCTGCTGCTGATCGCCTTCCGGTCCCTCGCCATCCCGATCAAGGCCACCGCCGGGTTCCTGCTGTCGGTCAGCTCGGCCTTTGGCGCGATGGTCGCCGTCTTCCAGTGGGGCTGGCTCGCTGACCTGCTCGGTGTGCCCAGCCTCGGCCCGGTCGGCAGCTTCGTCCCCATCATCGTCATGGCGGTGCTGTTCGGGCTGGCCATGGACTACGAGGTGTTCCTGGTTTCGGCGATGCGCGAGGAATACGGCCACCGCAAGGACGCCCGCCGCGCGATCGTCGTCGGGGCGCGCAACGCTTCCCGGATAGTGACCTCCGCCGCCCTCATCATGATCGCGGTCTTCGTCGACTTCGTGTTCGGCAAGGATCCCGACGTCATGCCGATCGCCTTCGGTCTCGCCTTCGGCGTCCTGGTGGACGCCTTCCTGGTCAGAATGACCCTCGTGCCCGCGGTTCTCGCTCTGCTCGGCGACCGCGCCTGGTGGCTCCCCCGCCGCCTGGAGCGCTTCCTGCCGCACCTGGACCTCGAAGGCGAAAGCATCACCGCGGGCCCCGACGGCGCGGACCGCATTCCCACCCGCGACGGCCTGGAAAGCGAGTCCGTGGCACGATGACCGGATCTGCCGATGCCCGGGAGCAAAGAAGCCGTCGTCCCGACCCGAGGAGCGCAGCGCACATGAGTGTCAGCAATGTCCCGGCCGCTGCCGGCTCCGGCCCGGAACCCGACAGGGTCCTGGTCGTCGACGATGACCCCGGTATCCGGCAGTTGCTGATCTCGGCGCTCGGGTTCGCCGGGTTCACCGTGGACGCGGCGGGCGACCTGACCGAGGCACTGGCCCTGGTCGCCCGCCGCCCGCCCGACGTCGTCGTCCTGGACGTGATGCTCCCCGGGGCGGACGGTTTCGAGATCCTGCAGCTCCTGCGCGAACGCGGCATCACAGTCCCCGTCCTCTTCCTCACTGCCCGGGACGCGGTGGAGGACCGGGTCCGCGGACTGCGCCTGGGCGGCGACGACTACGTCACCAAGCCGTTCAGCGTCGTCGAGGTGGGTGCCCGCCTGCAGGCGCTGCTCCGCCGCGCCCGCGGCGGCTCGCCCGCCGCGGAGGAGTCGACACTTCGCTGCGCCGACCTGGAGATCGACGACCTGCGCCACGAGGTGCGCCGCGGCGGCACCCTCGTCGACCTGTCGCCCACCGAGTACCGCCTGCTGCACCACCTCATGTCCCGCCAGGGCCAGGTGCTGTCCCGGTCGCAAATCCTCGAAGCGGTCTGGCAGTACGACTTCGGCGGCGACTCGGTCGTCGTCGAACGGTTCGTCTCCAACCTCCGCCGCAAGATCGACCACGGCCGCGCCCCGCTCCTGCACACCGTCCGCGGCATCGGTTACACCCTCCGGCAGCACGGCGACCGATGAACCTCGCAGGGCTCCACGGCCGCCTGCGGCCCTCGCGCGCCGGGGTCCGCCTACGCATCCTGGCCGGACTCGCCGTCCTGCTCGTGGCCGGGCTGACGGCGAGTTCGGTGACCAGCATCCTGATGCTGGAAAGCTTCCTCCACAAACGCAACACGCGCACCCTGCGGGACACTTCCGCCCGGCTGCAGGCCGTCATCGCCCGAGGTCCGCAAGTCGCCGACGGCGACCAGATCTCCGCTCTGCTGGGCCCGCCGTTCGGCAGCATCGCCATCGACGCGCACGACCGGATCCTGCTGTCCACCGGCTCCGGCGATCTCGCCCCCGAGGCGCTTGTCCGCGCCACCACCACCGTCCCCGCCGGCCGCGTCATCGACTACGGCAACGTCACGGGACGGGACCACCTCAGTGCCGTCCGCATTCCCAGCCCCGGCCTCGTCCTGGAGAGAGCGGGCAGGTCTGCCGTCAGGCCGGCAGCCGTCATCCTGGTGATGGACATCGCGGTCGACGACTCCACCACCGATACCCTCGTCGCTCGCCAACTGGCGATCGTCGCCGGCGCCCTGGTGCTGCTCCTCGCCCTCGCCGTCCTGGTACTGCGGCTGGGTATGCGGCCACTGGCCACGATGGCCGCCAGCGCCGACGCGATCGCCGAAGGACACCTGACCGAACGCCTTCCCACCCGCGGAAACCGCAGCGAGACCGACCAACTGGCCGAAGCGGTCAACCGGGCTTTCGACGCGCAGGCCCGCGCAGAGGCCACTGTCCGCTCACTGGCCGCGGACACCTCGCACGAATTGCGCACTCCGCTGTCCACCATCTCCGGCTGGCTCGACCTGCACCGCCAGGGCGGACTGACCGGGCCCCGGCTGGAGACCGCGCTCGGGCACATCGAGAACGAGGTCGGCCGCATGCGGCTGCTGGTCGAGGACCTCTCGCTGCTCGCCCGCCTCGATGCCGGCAGGCCCATCGAGCAGGAACCCCTGGATCTGACCGCGCTGGCCGCCAGCGTGGTGGAGGACGCACGGGTCATCTACGCGGCCCGTAGCATCACCCTGACCGCCACCGGACCGGCCCGGGTGACCGGCGACGCGGCCCGACTCCAGCAGGTGCTGCGCAACCTCGTCGGCAACGCGGTCCAGCACACCCCGGCACAGGCCGCCGTACACGTCACTGTCACCACCACCCCCGGATACGTCCAGGTCTCGGTCGCCGACGACGGCCCCGGCATCGCCCATGACGACCTGCCGCGCGTCTTCGAACGCTTCTGGCGTGCCGAGGCCAGTCGCAGCCGCTCCTACGGTGGTTCCGGCCTGGGTCTGGCCATCGTCGAGGCGATCGTCCACGCCCACCACGGCCACGTCTCGGTGGAGTCAGCCGTAGGTGTCGGGACCACCGTCACCGTACGGTTGATGACCGGTTGACCGAACCGCGGGATACAGGTGGGCGATGCGGGCCGGGCCCCACCGGCGCAGCACGCGGACCTTGATGATCCGCCGCTCGGTGCGGGTCGGGGTCCGGCGCGGGCTGTGGTGCGGGCGGCTCGTCGTGACGCCTCATCAGGCGAGAACGCTTTCGCCCTGTCCACGGCATGCCCACCGCATATGCCTCGAACGGGTGAGCCGGACCCGAATCGCGCCCGCCGGGGCGCGGGCCGGGGCAGGATCCGGATGCCATGGACGCCGTAAGGGTCGCGCTGCTGCGCGAAGTCCTCGCCGGAACGGAATGGCTCCAGGCCGCCCGCCGCTTCGCGGGCTCGCTACGGGCCTCGGTCGGACCGCGCGCGGGCGGACTGCTGCTGGTCGGCAGCGAGGCTTACGAACCGTGGCACCTGGCCGCGCACCTCGACGACGAGGCGGCCTGGTCCGGGCTGCCCGAGCTGTCCCCCACCCTCGTCCGCCACCGGGTGCCGGAGGGCGGCGCCGTCCCCGCGCATCTGGCGGTCGGGCTCGGGCGGCTGGAGCGGGCGGGCCGCGGGGAGACCCTGCTGGTGGTCGCGCCGGGCGAGCCCGGGTCCGGACTGCTGGAGCGGGTGAACGACGCCCGCCGGGGCGGGGCCACCGTGCTCGCCCTCGACGGCGGCGACGCCGAGCTGCACGCCCTGGCCCACGACGCGCTCTCCGCCCCCGAGGGCGGCGAACTCGACCTCGACACCCTCCAGCACCTGGTCAGCGCGGCCGCCGGCGAAAACAGCCTGCCGCGTCCCGGCCGCCGCCGCTTCCAGGACCGGCTGGCCCGGCTGGCGGAGCACTTGGCGGCGCCGCCGACGCATTGGTGAGGGGGCCCCGCCGACGCCGCTCACTCGGTCGACCACTCCGACCGGTAACAGTTCACCCAATCGGGGTATGTAACTGTCGGCGAGGTCGCGAATACGGGATGCTGTCAGTGTCCTGCGCGGACTCTTCGCCGACGAGGACCTGGAGACCTGCCTCTGCCGCTTCGACGGGCGGGAACCGGTTCAGGCCCTGTATCGAGGATGTCATCGAGTTCCTCATCACCGAACGGCTTGTCGAGGCGCACGACGGCTGGGGGCAGAGAGTCGAAGAAGGCCGGGTCCGCTACCGCAGAGGCCAGCTCAAGGCCGCGATGCGGCGCCACCCGGATGTGGTGGAGGAGTACTTGCGGGACAGGCAGCGCAAGGAGAAGCGCGACTGAGGTGTGGAGGTCCACCGCACACCTGTGGGCGGGGACCCCGGTCGGCCTCAGTCCGTCGCCGCGGGATCGTCGTCGCGCCAGCGCGGGTCGTTCCGCCACTCCTCATTGCGCTCGCGCGCCGTCTCCATCGCGCGGGCGGCCTCCTCCGGGGAGCCGTACGGGCCGAGGCGGTCGGCGGCGCGGCACTCCGGGCCCTCCTCGACCTTCTGGTGCTTGATGCAGTAGTACCACTCGCCGGGCTTGCCGGCGGTTCCCCTCTTGAACAGCGCCATCCCGGCCTCCGGCCTCCGCTCGTTCCCCAGTGGCCCGAAGGGCCCTTGCGGCCATGCTGCCCCATGCGCCGCCGATACACTCGCTGATATGTCTGGCCAGTCGCTTCTAGTCCCGGGGAAGCTCTCCCCCACCCGCACCGTCCCCGCCTCGATCCCGCGTCCGGAGTACGTCGGGAAGGAGGGCCCCACTCGTTACGACGGGCCCGAGGTCCAGGACGCCGAGACGATCGAGCGCATGCGGATCGCCGGGCGGATCGCCGCGCGGGCGATGGAGGAGGCCGCCAAGCTGATCGCACCGGGGGTCACCACGGACGAGCTGGACCGGGTGGCCCACGAGTACATGTGCGACCACGGCGCGTACCCCTCGACGCTGGGCTACCGCGGGTTCCCCAAGTCGCTGTGCAGCTCGGTCAACGAGGTCATCTGCCACGGCATCCCCGACACCACCGTCCTCAAGGACGGCGACATCGTGAACCTCGACGTCACCGCCTACATCGGCGGGGTGCACGGGGACAACAACGCCACCTACCTGTGCGGCGAGGTGGACGAGGAGTCGCGGCTGCTCGTCGAGCGCACCCGTGAGTCCCTCAACCGCGCGATCAAGGCCGTCAAGCCGGGCCGCCGGATCAACATCATCGGGCGGGTCATCGAGTCGTACGCCAAGCGCTTCGGCTACGGCGTGGTTCGCGACTTCACCGGCCACGGGATCAACACCTCGTTCCACTCCGGCCTGATCGTGCCGCACTACGACAGCCCGCACCACACCACCGAGATCAAGCCGGGGATGACCTTCACCATCGAGCCGATGCTGACGCTCGGCACCCATGAGTACGACATGTGGGAGGACGGCTGGACCGTGGTCACCAAGGACCGCAAGCGGACGGCGCAGTTCGAGCACACACTGGTGGTGACCGAGACCGGGGCGGAGATCCTCACGCTGCCTTGACTTGCTCCTCGGACTGAAGTCCGAGGATTCTGGCCTTCCCTTCCGAAGTCTGTGCTATGCGGCACAGACTTCTGGAGGGAATCCGTGGCTTCCTGCTTCGTTGCGCTGTGCCAGAACGGGTTCTGGTCTTATCGGCGCTCCACAGGCCGATACCGCCAGTCCGGCGGCCTTTTTCACGTTGCGTGCGGAGTTGATGTCCCGGTCGAGGAGGGCTCCGCAAGCGGGGCAGGTCCATTCCCGGATGTGGAGGGGTTTGGGTCCGTCCACGTGGCCGCAGTACGAGCAGGTCCGACTGGTCGGCACGAACCTGCCGATCTTGATCAGGGTGCGTCCGTACCGGTCGGCCTTGTAGACGAGCATGGCCACAAACCGTGACCAGCCCGCATCGTGCACACTCTTGGCCAGTCTGGTGCGTGCCAGTGCGTTCACCGCCAGGTCCTCCACGCCGATGGCTTGGTTCTCGCGGATCAGCTTCGTGGAAAGCTGGTGGTGAAATTCACGGCGCGCGTCGGCGACGCGGGCATGCTCACGGGCGACCTTCAGGCGGGCCTTCTCCCGGTTCCTGGATCCCTTCTGTTTGCGGGACAGCTCCCGCTGGGCCTTCTTCAGCTTCTTCTCCGCGCGGCGCAGAAACCGCGGAGAGTCGATCTTCGTGCCGTCGTCGAGGATCGCGAAGTGCGTCAGCCCCAGGTCGATGCCGACGGTCCGATCGCTGTCGGGCATCCGGGCGGCGTCGGCAGCCGGGTCGGTGTCAATGACGAAGGAGGCGAAGTACCTCCCGGCCGCGTCCTTGATCACGGTGACGGAGGTGGGGGTGGTGGGCAGGGTGCGCGACCACTTCACCTTGACGGCCCCGATCTTCGGCAGGCTCAGTTGTCCGCTGCCGGTGACCGACCAGCGGGCGTTGGCGGTGAACCGGATCGACTGCCGGGCATCCTTGCGGGACTTGAACCTCGGCGCCCCGAGTTTGGGTCCCTTGCGCTCGCCCTTGAGGGAGGCGAAGAAGTTCTTGTAGGCCGTCTCGGCGTCGCGCAGGGACTGCTGGAGCACGACTGCGGAGACCTCGCCCAGCCAGGAGCGGGCCTTGGTCTGTTTGGCCTGGGTGATCAGGCGCGTGGACAGCTCCCCGGCTTTCGGGAACGGGCCTCCCGCCGCTCTGGCGTCCTCGCGGGCGCGCACGGCGTCATTGAAGACGACGCGGGCGCACCCGAATGCCCGTGCCAACGCGCCGCGTTGGGCGTGATTCGGGTACAGGCGAAAGCTGTACCGAAGCCGCATGAGAGCCACCGTACGCACTTGGGCTATGGGAGAGATGCAGGAGATCAGAACTGGTCAGCACAGTGCTTTCGTGATGCATATGCACGCGGTCTTCGTGACAAAGTTCCGGCACAACGTGTTCACGGACTTCACCCGGTGCGAATGGAGGAGATCACGCGGTCGGCCCGCGGACTTCGAGTACGAACTTGCGGCGTTCAACGCCACGTTCCGCTGTGGGTGAACTTCCCGCCCCAAGGTCACTGCCCCCTGCCCGGCTCCGCCGGAACCAATGGATCCCGGTAGCCGACAGCCGAACGGACGCGCCGTTTTACCGACAGTCTGTCGGGAAAGTATTGACGCTCTCTATTTAGGCAAGGCTAACCTACACACCTCGGCCCCTGGAAATCCACCGTGGAGTTCTCCGCCCAGATCCGCACCGCCTCACGGGAAGCGCACTCGGACGTCGGGAGCTCGTCGTTCATGAGCGATCTGCTCGGTGGCCGACTGGGGGTGGCGGCCTACCGCCGCTACTCCGAGCAGCTGTGGTACGTCTACCGCGCCCTGGAGTCTCCGGCCGACGCGCTCGCGACAGACCCGGTGGCGAGCCCGTTCCTCCGGCCGGAGCTGGCCCGGCTGGCCGAGCTGGAGCGCGATCTGGCCCACCTCGGCGGCCCCGACTGGCGCAGCGGCCTCACCGCGCTGCCCGCCACGGCGGCGTACGCGGCGCGGGTCGCGGAGTGCGCGCGTGACTGGCCAGCGGGCTACGTGGCCCACCACTACACCCGCTATATGGGCGATCTGTCCGGCGGCCAGATCGTCCGGGACACGGCGGAGAAGACCTGGGGCTTCGACCGTAAGGGCGACGGGGTGCGGTTCTACGTCTTCGAGTCGATAACCAACCCCGCCGCGTTCAAGCGCGAGTACCGCGCGCTGCTGGACGCGCTGCCGGTGGACGATCTGGAGAAGCAGCACGTCGTGGAGGAGTGCAAGCGCGCCTACGCGCTGAACGCGGGGATCTTCCGGGAGCTGGCCGAGGAGTTCCGGCTCAGCGCCTGAGCGGGGGCGCGGGCGAGTCCACGCCGTCGGCGGCCCTCCCCGCCGGTCTGCCCGCCACGCGACCGGGGGACGACATCTGACGAGCCGCACCCGCGGGAAGAGCCGAGCCCATTGAAGCGCCGCACCCATAGAAGCGCCGTGCCCGTGAAAGCACCGCGCCCACAAGAGGCGTGCGTCACTCTTCCCGAACTGCGAACCGCACCAAATCAGCCACCTTGACCAAACCTTTGCCATTCACGGGGCACTCCTTGACCTTACACAGGATCGACACAGGCAAGGCTCAGTTAAGTTAGGCCAGCCTTATCCGCCCGCCGAACGTCCGTCCTGTCCTGCCTGCCCTGATTCCGTCTGGAGCCTGTATGCGAGCCGCTCGCACCCCTGTTGTCGCCGCGATATCGGCACTGACGACGATCACCGCCGTCGCCGGATGCGCCCAGAAGTCCGACGCCAAGGACTCGGACGCCATCCAGGTCACCGCCTCCGACAGCGCGTGCGAGGTCTCCAAGACCTCCTTCCCCGCCGGGCATGTGAAGTTCGCGGTGGAGAACAAGGGCTCCAAGGTCACCGAGGTCTACGTCTACGCCCCGGGCGACCGGATCGTCACCGAGCGGGAGAACATCGGCCCCGGCACCAGCACCTCCATCAACGCCGAGATCAAGGCCGGTTCGTACGAGATCGCCTGCAAGCCCGGGATGAAGGGCCACGGCATCCGCCAGAAGGTGTCCGCCACCGGCAAGGGCAAGCCGGCCCAGCGCGACCCCAAGCTGGACAAGGCGGTGGCCGAGTACCGGACGTACGTCCAGAAGCAGGCCGACGACACGCTCCCCACGGTCCAGAAGTTCGCCGACGCGGTCAAGAAGGACGACCTCGAGGGCGCCAAGAAGCTCTACGCCCCCTCGCGCATCGGCTGGGAGCGCACCGAGCCGGTCGCCGAGTCCTTCGGCGATATCGACCCCAAGGTGGATGTGCGCGAGGACGGCCTGGAGAAGGGCCAGAAGTGGACCGGCTGGCACCGGCTGGAGAAGTCGCTGTGGCAGACCAAGAAGATCACCGCGGCCGACCATGACCTCGCCGACCAGCTCATCAAGGACCTGAAGGACTGGCAGAAGCGCGTCGGCACCGCCGACATCACCCCCACCGGCATGGCCAACGGCGCCAAGGAGCTGCTGGACGAGGTGCAGACCGGCAAGGTCACCGGTGAGGAGGAGCGCTACAGCCACACCGACCTGGTGGACTTCAAGGGCAACGTCGAGGGTGCCGAGACCTCGTACAAGCTGCTCAAGCCCGTGGCTTCGAAGAACGACCCGGAGCTGGCCAAGGAGCTCGACAAGCAGTTCGCGGCCGTCGGGAAACTGCTGGACAAGTACCGCGAGGGCGATGGCTTCGTGTCGTACGACACCGTCTCGGAGTCCGAGCGCAAGAAGCTGTCCGACGCCGTCAACGCGCTCGCCGAGCCGCTCTCCCGGCTCGCCGCCGCCGTCGTCACCAAGTGAGGGGGCCGGGCATGACCGACGAGGCCAACACGGCTCCCTCCCGCCGGGCGCTGATCGGCTGGGGCGGCGCCGGGCTCGCGCTCGGCGCCGCGGCCGCCGGGGGCACCGTGGCCGCGCTGAGCGGCGACGCGGACGACACCCGGACGGTCTCCGACAGCGGCGCCGCGGTGCCCTTCTACGGGGCGCACCAGGCGGGGATCGCCACCGCGGTGCAGGACCGGCTGCACTTCGCGGCGTTCGACGTCACCACCGACGACCGCGCCGAACTGATCGCGCTGCTGAAGGAGTGGACGAAGGCGGCGGCCCGGATGACCCAGGGGCACGCGGTCGGCGGCGGCGCGGTGAGCGACCTGGCGGAGGCCCCGCCGGACGACACCGGTGAGGCGCTGGGGCTCAAGGCGTCCCGGCTCACCCTCACCATCGGCTTCGGGCCCACGCTGTTCAAGGACAGGAAGGGCAGGGACCGCTTCGGCATCGCCGACCGCCGCCCCGAGGCGCTGATCGATCTGCCCGCCTTCCCCGGCGACAACCTCGACCCGGCGCGCAGCGACGGCGATCTGTGTGTGCAGGCGTGCGCCGACGACCCGCAGGTGGCCGTGCACGCCATCCGCAACCTGGCCCGGATCGGCATGGGCAAGGTGGCCATCCGCTGGTCGCAGCTGGGCTTCGGCAAGACCTCCTCGACCACGCCGGACGCGCAGACCCCGCGCAACATGATGGGCTTCAAGGACGGCACCCGGAACATCGCGGGCACCGACACCGCCGCCCTGGACAAGCATGTGTGGGTGAGCGGGAAGGCGGGCCCGGCGTGGCTGGCCGGCGGCTCGTACCTGGTGGCGCGCCGCATCCGGATGCACATCGAGACCTGGGACCGCACGTCGCTCAAGGAGCAGGAGGACGTCTTCGGCCGGGACAAGGGCGAGGGCGCGCCGCAGGGCAGGCAGCGCGAGCACGACGAGCCCAATCTGAAGGCGATGCTGCCCACCGCGCATGTCCGCCTCGCGCATCCGGACTCCAACGGCGGGGCCCGGATCCTGCGCCGCGGCTACTCCTTCACCGATGGCACGGACGGTCTGGGGCGGCTGGACGCGGGGCTGTTCTTCCTCGCCTACCAGCACGACGTACGGGACGGATTCGTGCCCGTACAGCGGCGGCTGGCGCGCACCGACGCGCTCAACGAGTACATCCAGCACGTGGGTTCGGCGCTCTTCGCCGTCCCGCCGGGCGTCCGGGACGCGGACGACTGGTGGGGCAGAGCGCTGTTCTCCTGACGGACTCCGCCAGGGGGTGTTCTCCTGACGGACTCCGCCAGGAACCCTCGACCTCTTCCACGAACCCTCGACAAGGAAGGCGAACCCCGTGTTCGGCAATTACCTGATCGGTCTGCGCGAAGGGCTGGAAGCCAGCCTGGTGGTGTGCATCCTGGTCGCCTATCTGGTCAAGACCGGGCGCCGGGAGGCGCTGCGCCCGGTGTGGCTCGGGATCGCCGTCGCGGTGATCCTGAGCATGTCCTTCGGCGCGGCGCTGGAGTTCGGCTCGCAGGAGCTGACCTTCGAGGCGAAGGAGGCGCTGGGCGGCTCGCTGTCGATCCTGTCGGTGGGCCTGGTGACCTGGATGGTGTTCTGGATGCGGCGCACCGCCCGCCATCTGAAGTCCGAGCTGCACAGCAAGCTGGACGCGGCGCTCGCGATGGGCACCGGGGCGCTGGTGGCCACGGCCTTCCTCGCGGTCGGCCGGGAGGGCCTGGAGACCGCGCTGTTCGTGTGGACGGCGGTGCGGGCGAGCAACGACGGTACGGCGGACCCGCTGATCGGCGTGGTCCTGGGCCTGGTCACCGCGGTGGTGCTGGGCTGGCTGTTCTACCGGGGCGCGCTGCGGATCAACCTGGCGAAGTTCTTCACCTGGACCGGTGCGATGCTGGTCGTGGTGGCGGCGGGGGTGCTCGCGTACGGCTTCCACGACCTCCAGGAGGCCGACTGGCTGCCCGGGCTGCACTCGCTGGCCTTCGACATCAGCTCCACCATCGCGCCGGACTCCTGGTACGGCACGGTGCTCAAGGGCGTCTTCAACTTCCAGCCGGACCCGACCTGGCTCCAGGTGTGGATGTGGGCGCTCTACCTGGTCCCCACGCTCGCGCTGTTCCTTCGCCCCGGTAGGGTGTCGCCGTCCACAGCAGCCCCCACGAATCGGGAGCCGGAGCCCCATGACACGCAGGTCGCCCCGTCGGCAGCTGGCAGTTCCGACCGCAGCGGTGGTACTGACGCTGGGGATGACGCTCACGGGGTGCATGACGGTGCACGGCGAGCGGGAGAACATTCCGTCGGTGGACAAGGCTGAGGCGCCCAAGGCGCTCAAGCAGTTCACCGACACGTACAACAAGGCGTACCGGGAGCTGGATCCGGCGCTGGCGAGCCAGGTGGAGACGGGCCCGCTGGAGGCCATCACCACGGCCGACCTCAAGGCCCAGCACGCGAGTTCGCCCGAGGGCAACCCCCAGTACCCGTCGCTGGAGCTGTCCGACGTCACCTACCGCATCCCCAAGCAGGTGGGCTGGCCGAAGTTCTTCGTCGCGGACACCGACAGCAACCGCGACGACAACCGCTGGCTGTTCGTCTTCACCCGTGACGGTGCGGACGAGCCGTGGAAGGCCGCGTATCTGTCGATCCTCAGCCAGGACGAGGTGCCGGACTTCGCGACCGACAAGGACGGCTGGGCCAAGCCGGTCCGGACCTCGGGGCCGGCCCCGAAGCTGGCCACCCGGCCGGACAAGCTGAGCGCGGAGTACGCCGACTACCTGATGACGGGCAAGGGCTCGGTCTTCGCCGACGGCCAGTCCACATCGGGGATGCGGGACGCCCGGAAGAAGTACCTGCGCACGCCGAAGTTCTGGACCGAGTACATCGACAGCCCGGCGCAGGGCGCGCAGGACGCCCCGGTGGGGCTGCGCACCTCGGACGGCGGGGCGATCGTCTTCTTCACCTCGCACCACCGGCAGAAGCAGACCATGGCGAAGGGGTTCCGGCCCAACCCGGATCCGCAGATCAAGGCGCTGATGACGGGGGAGGCGAAGAAGGCGGTGACGCTGACGAGGATCGCGGAGTCGGCGGTACGGGTCCCGGCGAAGGACGCGGCAGACCCGAAGGTGGTCTTCCTGAACCGCCTGGAGGGCGTCACCGCCGCGAAGGGCGAATAGGCGCCGGGCCCGTGGGGTTTCGTTGTCGGGTGCGGGCCGGTGGGTGGGGTGTGCCCACCCGTTCCGCCCGGGGGCACCTCCCAGCGGTAGCTGGGGGAGGAACGATTGCCCCACACCCCTGCCTTACCGCCCCATGGGCCAGGCGGCCGCCTGATCCTGATCCTCGCCCGCGAAGCGGGCACACGCATCGGTGAGAGCCTCCAGCAGCGTCAAGGGATCCGGCAGCGCCCGCTCCGGCCCGAGCACCCACCCCACATGCCCGTCCCCGGGCAACCGCGCGGGCGGCACCAGCACATAGCTCCCCCGGCAATGCCACCGCAGCCCCGGATGCTCATCCATCGTCTCCGGATGACAGTCCAGCTCACACGGCCACCACTCGTCCTCGTCGTCGGGCGTACCCCGCGTGGCCGTGAAGAACAGCATCCGGCCCTGCTGGAGATCGCCACTGCTCGTGGCCACGGGCCCGACCTCGACCTCGGCCGCCCCCAGCCGCTCCAGGGCCAGCCGCCCCGCGTCCGCGGGCACGTCGAGCACATCGTGGACGATTCCGGTGGCGGTGATGAAGTTGGCCTGGGGATCGGCGCGCAGCCACTGCGCGACCTTGTCCGGGTCCGTCGTCGCCTGGGTCTGCCACGCGAACGAGACGGGGTGGCGGGCCGGGGTGGGGCAGCCGATGCGGTCGCAGGAGCAGCCGTAGCCGGAGGGGTGCGCGGCCGGCGCGAGCGGGAATCCCGCCGCCGCGGCGGCCATGAGCAGGTCCTCGCGGACGCCTCCGGCGCCCGCTCCCGTCCCCTGGTCGCCGCCCGCTCCGCTCCTCGGCCGGCGCAGCCACTGGGAGAACCTGCCCTTGCGTTCCATCTACCGCCTCGCTTCACCGCCGGTCCCGGCGGTACCGCCGGCACCCGATCAATGCTGCCACCATCCTGCTCCGGAAGTGGCCGGTGTCCGCATCCGGGGTGGGTGAGAGCACCCCGACCGGGTGCCGATATCAGGGCATAAGGGATGTCACGCACCTAGCGTTCCCTATATGATCAGCAGGCATTTTCTGACCGCCGTCCTGGTGCTGGGCCTCTCCATACCGGCGGCCGTCGCGGCCCACCCCACCGCTCGTCCGTCCGTACGACGCCTCATACCCCCGTCGGCCGCCGAACCCGCGCGCCTCGGCCTCCGGCCCGCGCTCACGACGCCGTCGTCCCGTAAGCCCGGCGTCGTCTACACCGCGCACCGCGGCGGCGCCCTGGAAGTGCCCGAGAACAGCATGTCCGGGCTGGCCGCCGCCTTCAGCAGACATGACGTCCAGGTCCTGGACTTCGACAGCCGCATGCTGGCGGACGGCACGCTCGTGGTGATGCACGACGCGACGCTGGACCGCACCACCGACCGGACCGGGCCCGTACGGGCCCTGACCACCGCCCAGTGGCGGGACGTCCGGCTGCGCCCCGACCCCTCCCTGCGCGGCACCTGGCGGCCCGAGCGGCCACCGACCGTCGCCGAGGTGCTGGACCGGTTCGGCGGCCGGATCACCTTGATGGTCGAGGCCAAGGACCCGGAGAGCCTGCCGCGGCTGGCGAAGCTGATCCGCGACCGGGGGCTGGTCCACTCCGTCTACGTCAACAGCAACCACCCCGAGGTGGCCCGCGAGGCCCACCGCATGGGGCTGCTGACCCAGCTGTGGCGGTCCGCCCGGCAGATGCGCACCGACACCCCGCGCGACTGGCGCGGGGTCGTCGATCTGCTGGACGTCGACTACCGGGCGCGCGACCAGGACGTACGGCGGGCCGTCGCCTCCGGGATACCGCGGGTGTGGGCGCACACCGTGGACACCCCGACCCAGCGGGACCGGATGCTGCGGCTGGGCTGCGACGGCATCATCACGGACGCGCCGGGACGGCTGATCTCCACGCCCGTACGAATGCCGCGGGCGCTCAGCGGGGGGTGAGCGAGGCCGGACAGCGCCCCCACCCGGGCGGGGAGGGTGGCTCTGGGGACAGCGGACCGCGCGGGAGGTTCCCGCCTCAGGTGGCGTGGCCGACCTGGGACGCCGCCGACCCCGCGAGAGGCCCCGGCCCAGGTGCCAACGCCGGCCTGGGGCACAGCGGACCCCGAGGGAGGCCCCGGCCCAGGCGCCGACGCCGACGCCGACGCCGACCTGGAACGCAGCCGACCCCCGCGAGAGAGCCCCCAGCCCAGGCGGCGGGGCCCCGTGAGCAGCGGACCCCGCGAGAGGCCCCCGGTCCAGGCTCAAGCGGCGGCCCTCTGCCCAGGCGCCGAAGGCGCCCCCTCCCGCCGGTAGAATCCCCCGAATGCACGCCCCCGACGCCGCCCCCACCGACGAGACGCCCCACACCGCGCTCGCCGGGCTCCTCGACGGTCTGCCGCCCCGCCAGGCGGCCCAGGCGGTCGACCGGCTGATCGGCCACTACCGGGGGCGCACCCCGACCGACGCGCCCGTGTTGCGCGACCGCTCCGACGTCGCCGCGTACGCCGCGTACCGGATGCCCGCGACCTTCGAGGCCGTGCGCGCCGCCCTCGACGCCTTCCGCGCCCGTACGCCCGAGTGGGCCCCGGCCACGCACATCGACATCGGCGGCGGTACGGGCGCGGCCAGTTGGGCGGTGGCCGCCACCTGGCCGCGGGCCGGGCACACCACCACGGTCCTGGACTGGGCCGAGCCCGCGCTGACCCTCGGCCGCGAACTGGCCCGGCAGGCGCCCTCCGAGTCGCTGCGCACCGCCCACTGGCAGCGCCGGGCCATCGGCGACGGCCTCGCGCTGCCGGACGGGACCGACCTGGTGACCGTCAGCTATGTGCTGGGCGAGCTGACCGAGGCCGACCGGCACGCCGTCGTGGCCGAGGCGGCGCGCGCGGCGCAGGCCGTGGTGCTGATCGAACCGGGCACCCCGGAGGGCTATCTGCGGATCCGCGAGGCCCGGGACCGGCTGCTCGCGGCCGGGCTGCGGATCGTCACCCCCTGCCCGCACGGCGCGTCCTGCCCGATCGAACCCGGCGCCGACTGGTGCCACTTCGCCACCCGGGTCCGCCGCTCCTCCCTCCACCGGCGGGTCAAGGGCGGTTCGCTGCCGTACGAGGACGAGAAGTTCAGCTATGTCGCGGCCGTACGGTTCGACGCGACGCCCGCCGAGGCGCGGGTGGTGCGCCGCCCGCAGATCCGCAAGGGCCAGGTGCTGCTGGACCTGTGCGCACCCGAGGAGGGGCTGGGGCGCGCCACGGTGACCAAGCGTCAGGGGCCGCTGTACCGGGCCGCCCGCGATGTCGCCTGGGGCGACGTCTGGCCGCCCGAGGAGGCGCCACCCCGCTAGACGCTCCGCCGAGCGCTCCGCCGGAACCGTGCCCTGCCGTCGATCGTCCGCGGCGCCATCGTGGCTGGTCGCGCCCACGCGGCGGAGCCGCACATCGACACAGCCCCGCGCCCCTTCGGGGGCACGCTCCTACGGGGTGTCCGGGCGGATCTTTCCCCTCCCCGCCCCTTCCCGTTACCAGGGGGTCCGCCCCTGGACCCCGGGGTCTGGGACGCGGGGGAGCCGCCTATCGAAGCTCAGCCCGCCGCAGGCGTCACGACCCGCCGGGCGCCGCCTGGCCCCGCAGCCGGTTCGGAGGGGGCTCCCCCTCCGCGCACCACTACCGGCGGCCCCGCCGCCGGGGTCTGGGGCGGAGCCCCAGTTGTGGGGAGGGGCGGGGAGGGGAACAGCCCGCCGCGGGCGTCACGGCCCCGCGGCCGGGGCCGGGGTGAAGGTGACCGGGAGGGAGACCAGGCAGCGGTACCAGAGGGAGTCCATCCACTGGAGCTCGTCGGGCTCGACCGCCAGCTCCAGGTCCGGCACCCGGTCCAGCAGCACCTCGATCGCCGTCTCCGAGATGATCTTGCCCAGGTCCGGCGCGCCCGCCGGACATCCGTAGTCGCCGCCGGTGAAGGACACATACGCGTTGTTCCCTGCGTACCCCGCCCCGGCGTCGGGCCACAGCAGCGGGTCCGCGTTGGCGGCGGCGAGGCCGAGGACGAGGAGGTCGCCGGCGCGGATGCGCTGGCCCCCGAGCGTGGTGTCCCGGGTGGCGAAGCGGCCGATGACGTTCTGGAGCGGGGAGTCCGCCCACAGCACCTCGTTCATGGCCTCGCCGATGCTGCGGCGGTTGCCCGCGAGGGTCATGGTGAACCGGTCGTCGGTGAGCATCAGCCGGACGGTGTTGCCGATCCAGTAGGACGTGGCGGGCATGCCCGCGGCGATCATCACCATCAGGTCACCGACGAGTTGCTCATCGGTGAGGTCCGGGGAGTTCTGGATGAACCGGGAGGTGACGTCCGGGCCCGGCTCCTCGCGCTTGGCCGCCACCAGCCGTTGCACCACCTCCGCGGCCCGCTGCTGGGCCGCCATGGCCTCGTCGTTGGAGAGCAGTGAGACGGTCACCGCCTCCGCCATGTACTCCAGCTGGTCCTCGGGCAGGCCGAACATCTGGCCCATGGCGAGGGCGGGCACCGAGTAGACGTAGTCGAAGACCAGGTCCGCCTTGCCGCTGCCGACGAACTTGTCGATCAGCGAGTCGGCGAAGCGCTCGCAGTGCCGGCGCAGTTCGAAGGGGTCGACGGAGGCGAGGGCGTCGCTGACGGCCGCCGAGCGCCGCCGGTGCTCGTCCCCCTCGGTGAAGTGGATCATGGGGCTGTGGGCCACCCAGGGCATGAGGGGCCAGTCGGACGGCACCTCGTCCCAGCGGTTCCAGCGGCGTGAGTCGCGGCCGTAGGTCTGGACGTCGGTGACGACCTGGCGTATCTCGCGATAGCCGAGGACGAGCCAGGCGGGGACGTCGGACTCCAGGAGGACCGGGGCCACCTGTCCGTGGTCGCGCCGCATCCGCTCGTAGCTCTCGGCGGGGTTCCGCAGGTATCGCTCCCCGTACAGCAGCGCGGGGCCGGCGTAGGAGGGGTCGGCGTGGGCGGGGCAGCCGGGGGGCGGCGCCGCCGGGCCCGGGTCGCCGGGCGCGTCCTCCGCGCCCGGTGGGTCCTGAGGGGCCGGAGGGGCCGGAGAGTCCTGCGGGTCCTGGAGGTTCGTCACAGCGGTCTTCCTCATGGCGGTGGAGCAGCGCGGCCGTCCGGGGGTACACGGCAGTTGCACAGGCTAACCAAGCGAACGCATCAGGCCAACGGTCCGGACATCGCCGACTGGTGAGGGCACATCAGTCCAGGGCGCGGGCCAGCGCCGTGGCCGCCGCCGCGCGGGGCGCGCTGTCACCGGGGCGGCGGCGCGGATGCACGGTGGTGGCGAGCAGCACCAGATAGGCGCCACGGGCCCGGTCCACCACCAGACTGGTCCCGGTGAACCCGGTGTGCCCCGCCGCGCCCCGTCCCGCCAACTCCCCCATGAACCACGGCTGGTCGACCTCGAAGCCCAGCCCCGGCGCGGTCAGCATCAGCTCGGTGGACTCCGCCGACAGCACGGGCCCGCCACCGGCCAGCAGCGCCCGGCACAGCGCGGCCAGGTCCCCGGCGGTCGAGAAGAGCCCGGCGTGCCCCGCGACCCCGCCCAGCGCCCAGGCGTTCTCGTCGTGCACCACGCCCCGCAGCATCCCCCGGTCCAGCTTGCCCCAGGGCCGCCGCTGGTCCTCGGTGGCCGCGATCCGGGGCAGCCAGGAGGCGGGCGGGTTGAAGCGGGTATCGGCCATGCCCAGCGGGCCGGTGACCGTCTCCTGGACGAGCCGGTCGAGCGGCTGCCCCGCCGAACGCTCCACCACGCGCTGGAGCAGCAGGAAGTTGAGGTCCGAGTAGCGGCGGGCGGTGCCGGGCGGGGTGGCCGGCGGCTCGGCCGCGAGCCGGGCCAGCGCCCGCTCCCGCCCGTCCTCCTCGTACAGCGGCAGTTCGGGGATCAGCCCGGAGGTGTGGGTGAGCAGCTGCCGCACGGTGATGCCGTGCTCGGCGGCGGCCGTGCACTCCGGGGCGTACGCGGCGACCCGCCCGTCCAGCGCGATCAGCCCGCGCTCGACGGCCCGCAGCGCCACCATCGTGGTGCACAGCTTGGTGAGCGAGGCGAGGTCGAAGATCGTGTCCTGCCGCCGGCCCCGGCGCACCGGCACCCACCGCTCGCGCGGCAGCTCCACGCCCCGGTCGGCCCTCTCGTCGTACGCCGCGTACCGCACCGCCCAGCCGAAGCACTCCTCGGCCAGCGGGCCGGAGCCGGTCCCGGCGGCCAGCGCCACCCCGGAACACCAAGGGCGCTCCCCCTCGGGAAGCGCCCTGACGGTCTCCAGCAGCCGGGTCAGACCACGGTCACGCTGTGCTTCGTACGTCGCTGCCACGGACGGCAGAGTCCCATGAAACAGGCCATGGCCGCGAGCGCGCACACCAGCTGGACGACGGCCATCGGCACCGCCGTGGTCTCGCCCGCGATCCCCACCAGCGGGGAGGCGACCGCGCCCAGCAGGAAGGTGGAGGTGCCCAGCAGCGCGGAGGCGGAACCGGCGGCGTGCGGGGTGCGCATCAGCGCCGAGGCGTTGGTGTTGGGCATGGCCAGACCCATCGACGACATCAGCACGAACAGGCAGGCCGCGACCGGACCCAGACCGGCCTCGCCGAAGACCCCGGCGGAGAGGGCCAGCAGCGCGGTCGCCGCGAGGGCGATCAGCGTCAGCGCCACGGCCAGCACCTTGTCCATGTTGACCCGGCCGACGAGCACCCGGCCGTTGATCTGGCCCATGCCGATGAGGCCGATCGAGTTGAGCCCGAAGAGGAGGCTGAAGGTCTGCGGCGAGGCGCCGTAGATCTCCTGGACGACGAAGGACGAACCGGAGACATAGGCGAAGAGGGCGGCGAAGGCGAAGCTGCCCGCGAGCATGTATCCGGCGAAGACGCGGTCGGCGAGCAGCCCGCGCATCGTACGGAGCGTCTGGCCGAGCCCGCCGTCCTGGCGGCGCTCCGCGGGCAGGGTCTCGCCCAGGAAGCGCCAGACGACGAGGGTGAGCAGGGCGCCGATCACGGTGAGGACGACGAAGACGCCGCGCCAGTCGGTGAAGCGCAGGATCTGCCCGCCGATGACGGGCGCGGCGATGGGCGCGACGCCGGAGATCAGCATGAGGGTGGAGAAGAAGCGGGCCATCGCGACGCCGTCGTACAGGTCGCGGACGACGGCGCGGGCGATCACGATCCCGGCCGACCCGGCGAGCCCCTGGAGCAGCCGGAATCCGATGAGCAGCCCGGCGGTGGGCGCGAAGGCGCAGATGGCGGTGGCGATGACGTAGATCACCATGCCGATGAGGAGGGGACGGCGGCGGCCCCACTTGTCGCTCATCGGGCCGACGACGAGCTGGCCGAGCGCCATGCCCATCAGGCAGGCGGTGAGGGTGAGCTGGGCGGTGGCGGCGGAGCTGTGGAGCGCGTCGGTGACCTCCGGCAGGGCCGGGAGGTACATGTCCATCGAGAGGGCGGGGAGAGCGGTGAGCCCGCCGAGGACGAAGGTGACGAGGAGGCTCGTACGGCGCTGCGCGATGAGCCCGGGAGAGGCGGCAGCGGAGGTGCGGGAGGCTTCGGGGGACGGGGTTCCGGGCAGGTCGGCCCGGGTGGGAGCGGCGGCCGGTTGGCCGGGCTGCTGCATGCGTACCTTCCATGAGTCGTTGATACGTTCCTATGCTCTCAGCGATTCGAATGGACTCGAACCTCTGGGGACAGGGGAGAACGGGGTCGGGATGGCCGGGACGAGCGGCTCGGGCACCGTGCGGTGGGGGATTCTGGCGACCGGTGGGATCGCCGCCTCGTTCGTCACGGATCTGCTGGAGATGACGGACGCGCAGGTCATCGCGGTCGGCTCGCGCCGGCCGGAGTCGGCGAAGCGGTTCGCGGAGCGGTTCGGGATACCCCGCGCCTACGGCGGCTGGGAGGAGCTGGCCGCCGATGACGACATCGATGTGATCTATGTCGCCACCCCGCACTCGGCCCATCGGGCGGCGGCCGGGCTGTGCCTGGAGGCGGGGCGTGCGGTGCTGTGCGAGAAGCCGTTCACGCTCAATGTCCGCGAGGCCGAGGAGCTGGTGGACCTCGCCCGGGCCCGGGGCCGCTTCCTGATGGAGGCGATGTGGACGTACTGCGATCCGGTCGTCCGCCGGATGACCGAGCTGATCCACGACGGCGCGATCGGCGAGGTCCGGGCGGTCCACGCGGACTTCGGGCTGCCCGGCCCGTTTCCCGAGGACCACCGGCTGCGCGATCCGGCGCTGGGCGGCGGCGCCCTGCTGGACCTCGGCGTCTATCCGGTCTCCTTCGCCCAGCTGCTGCTCGGCGAGCCGGACGAGGTACGGGCGGTGGGGCAGCTCTCCCCCGAGGGCGTGGATGTGAACACGGGCCTGGCGCTGGGCTGGGACAGCGGGGCGGTGGCGCTGCTGTCCTGCTCGATCACCGCCGATACGCCGATGACGGCGGCGGTGACGGGCACGGCGGGGCGGATCGAGTTCCCGCGCGGCTTCTTCCACCCCGAGCGGTTCGTACTGCACCGGCCCGGCCGGGATCCGGAGGAGATCACGGCGGCGGACGGGCTGCGCTCCTACCAGCGGGAGGCGGCGGAGGTGATGCGCGCGCTGCGCGCGGGCGAGACGGAGTCCCCGCTGGTGCCACTGGACGGCACGCTGGCGGTGATGCGGACCCTGGACGCGGCGCGGGAGCGGCTGGGGGTGCGTTATCCGGGAGAGGACACGGACACGCACGAGGGCGCGGCGTGAGCGGGGCGGGCCGGTGACGAGGCGTGAGCGGGGCGGGCCGGTGACGAGGCGTGAGCGGGGCGGGCCCGGCGCATGGGGTGCGCGCCGGGCCCGCCCGCCCGTCAGACCTGCTTCAGGCCGGGGTTCCCGGCCTCGCTGACGAACGACGCCGCCGTGGTGAGCGGCGCGCCCTGGGTCGTGACCGCGGAGACAGTCTTGTAGTCGGCCCGTGCCCGCTCCTCGTCCAGCGAGACCGTCACATAGCCGCGCCGGCCGTTGTAGAACTTCATATGCGGGTTCGCGGCCATGTAGGTGGCCCAGTTGTCGGGCTTGTCGGCGCCGTCCTTGCCGCTGCTGATGGAGGTGCCGACGAACTCCACGCCCAGGGTCCGGGAGCCCGGGTCGTCGAAGTCCTTCTTGATGTCGAAGGCGTAGTGCACATGGACATCGCCGGTCAGGACGACGAAGTTGTCCAGGCCCGCCTTCTCGACACCGGCCAGGATCCGCTCCCGGGAGGCGGGGTAGCCGTCCCAGGAGTCCATGGAGAGCTTGGAGCGCGCGGCCGTGGTGTTCTTCCGCTGGGAGAAGGTGACCTGCTGCGGCAGCACGTTCCAGGTGGCGGTGGAGCGCTGGAAGCCGTCGAGCAGCCAGCGCTCCTGGGTGGTGCCGGTGAGGGTGCGCGAGGGGTCCTCGGACTCCGGGCCCGGGTACTGCCAGCCGTCGCCGTACGCCTGGTTGGAGCGGTACTGGCGGGTGTCGAGGATGTCGAACTGGGCCAGCTTGCCGTAGTGGAAGCGGCGGTAGAGCCGCATGTCGGCGCCGCTCGGCTGCTGCGGCATCCGCAGCGGCATGTTCTCCCAGTACGCCCGGTAGGCGGCCGCCCGGCGGATCAGGAACTCGTCCGACGGGCCGCCGTTCTCGTCGATGTCGCCCGCGTAGTTGTTCTCGGTCTCGTGGTCGTCCCAGGTGACGTACCAGGGGAAGGCGGCGTGGGCGGCCTGGAGGTCCTCGTCGGACTTGTAGAGCGCGTAGCGCAGCCGGTAGTCCCCGAGGGTCATGGTCTCCTTGTTGAACACCGCGGGGAGGGTGCGGTCGGTGTACTTGCGGGCGCCGCCCGCCGCGTTGACCGCGTACTCGTACTGGTAGTCGCCGACGTGGAAGACGGCGTCCAGGTCCTCCTCCGCCAGGTGGCGGTAGGCGGTGAAGTAGCCGTCGTGGTACGCCTGGCAGGACACCAGGCCGAAGCGGACCTCCTGGACCTTGGCGCCCAGGGCGGGGGTGGTGCGGGTGCGGCCCACCGGGCTGGTCCAGTTCCCGGCCTTGAAGCGGTACCAGTAGACGCGGCCCGGCTCGAGGCCCTTGGCGTCCACGTGCACCGTGTAGTTGAACTCGGCGTGCGCGGTGACGGTCCCCCGGCGGGCGACGCGGCGGAACTTCTCGTCGCGGGCGATCTCCCACTCGACCTTGGCGGTGCCCTGTTCGGGCAGCCCGTTGCCCGGCTCGTAGGGGCGGGGCGCCAACCTGGTCCACAGCACGACGGCGTCGGGCAGCGGGTCGCCGGAGGCCACGCCGAGCGTGAACGGGTTGTCGGCGAGCGCGTGCGGCGACACCTGCGCGGCGTGGGCGCTGGGCAGGTTGGTGGTGAAGGCGAGCGCGGCGGCGGCCCCCGTCACGGTGAGGAAGTGGCGGCGTCCCAACGTTGCGGCCGCGGCTCGTATGGCGCGCTGATGCGAGTCGTGTGCCATGTGCTCTCCCCTGGCTCGTGGCGTCAGAGGAATTGGAGTGCCGGAGGACGGCCGGGCGTTTGCGTGCACACGACATCGATATGACCGCTCGGTGAGGTCCGTTGCCGGAAGGGACCTTTACCGCGAATCGGCCCTCCTGCACATCGAACTGACGTGGCGTACGCTGCGGCGCCATGAGCGACGGTCGTGTGTCGGTGGTGTCGAAAGTGGCGGTGGTGACGGGCGCGGGCTCCGGGGTCGGCCGGGCCGTGGCGCTCGAACTCCTCGAGGCGGGCTGGTCGGTGGTGCTGGCGGGGCGCCGCGAGGAGGCCCTGGCCGAGACGGCGCGGCTGGCCGGTGGCGGCCCCCCGGCCCCGGTGGTGCCGACGGACGTGGCCGACCCGGAGCGGGTGGACGCGCTCTTCGCGGCGGCGCGGGAGCGGTTCGGGCGGGTGGATCTGCTGTTCAACAACGCGGGCGGCTTCGGCCCGCGCGGCGTGCCGCTGGAGGATCTGGCCTACGAGGACTGGCGGTCGGTCGTGGACACCAATCTCACGGGGGCGTTCCTGTGCGCGCAGGCGGCCTTCCGGCTGATGCGGGACCAGGACCCCCGGGGCGGCCGGATCATCAACAACGGCTCGCTCTCGGCGCACACGCCCAGGCCGGACAGCGTGGCGTACACGGCCACCAAGCACGCGATCACCGGGCTCACCAAGTCGCTGTCGCTGGACGGGCGCCGGTACGGCATCGCCTGCGGGCAGATCGACATCGGCAACGCGGCGACCGAGATGACCGAGCGGATGTCCGCCGGGGTGCCACAGGCGAGCGGGGAGGTGGTGGCCGAGCCCGTGATGGACGTGGCGGACGTGGCACGGACGGTGCGGCACATGGCGTCGCTGCCCCTGGAGGCGAATGTGCAGTTCGCGACGGTCATGGCGACGGCGATGCCGTACATCGGCCGCGGCTGACGGATGAGGGAACGTCACCCGTCGTAGATAACCCTCCGATTGTGGAGATAATGTGGAGATGCGGGCAATTCACCCCATCGGCACAGCGGTTCCCGGGCGCCCCCTCCCCACCCCCCGGACTGTTCGAGGACCGCTCGATATGGCAGGGTCGTTTCCCACCGCGCCACATCTTCACCACTGCCCCACCACCGCCCCACACTGCCCCACCACCGCCGCACCACCGCCCCACACCGGCATCCGAACGAAGAGAGACCGCCGTGCGTTCTCTGCCGCTCACCCTGGTCGCCCGTCTGCTGCCCGTCGCCGTCCTCGCCGCCGCGGGGGTGGCCATGACGACGTCGGACGACTCGGACGCGAGCGCCACCCCGGCGGGCCCCTCCCCGCAGACCTCGGCCCCCGCCACCGGCGCCGCCGCACCGCGCTACGCCAAGCCGCCCGAGGAGGCGTGTACGGTCCTCCCGGGGTCGATGATCAAGGACCTGGTGCCGGGCGCCAAAACGGCCGGGAACGAGCTGAAGTCCAGCGACCTCAACCGCCGTACGGGCTGTTCCTGGCATGCGCTGGACGACTTCGACTACCGCTGGCTGGACATCGCCTACGACGTCAAGAGCGTCGCGGGGAAGCAGAAGAGCGAGGGCGGCAGCGCGGTGCCCGGCCTCGGCGACGACGCCTCGGTGACCGAGAAGACCACCGAGGACGACGACCAGGGCATACGCGAGGCCGTGGTGACGGTCCACCAGGACAACGCCACGGTCACCGTGACCTACAACGGCGGCGACTTCGAGAGCCACAAGGCCGCCGGCTCCGATGACATCCGTAAGGGCGCCATCAGCGCGGCCAGGAAGGCGCTCGCCGCACTCGACGGCTGATTGTTTTGCTCAGTCTTTGAGCCTGACTCATTGAAACTGACTCATTGCTCGACCCTTGATGAACATCAGCCATACGGAAGTGTCTTTCTGAGTGAACGGTTACGATCGCGGGCATCGCAACCGAACTCTGGAGTCCCACCGTGTCCGCCGCCCCCGAACCACGCCTGGGTATCGCCATCCTGACCATGGGCAACCGGCCCAGAGAGGTGGCCGCCCTGCTGGAGTCGGTCGCGAAGCAGGACGTGCCCCCGGCCCGTGTCGTGGTCGTCGGCAACGGCTCCCCGCTCCCGGAGTTCCCGGAGTTCCCCGCCGAGGTGACCACGGTCGAGCTGGCGGAGAACCTCGGGGTCTCGGGCGGCCGTAACGTCGCCTGGCGGCGGCTGCGCGAGTTCGGCGACGTGGACGTGGTGGTCGACCTCGACGACGACGGGCTGCTGGTGGACGCCGATGTCTTCCGCCGGGTGCGCGATCTGTACGCCGACGACCCGCGCCTGGGCATCGTGAGCTTCCGCATCGCCGACGAGACGGGCGAGACCCAGCGCCGCCACGTGCCCCGGCTGCGCGCGTCCGACCCGATGCGCGGCGGTGAGGTGACCACCTTCCTCGGTGGCGCCCACGGCCTGTCGATGGCGATGCTGGAGCAGATCGGCGGCTGGCCGGACGAGTTCTTCTTCACCCATGAGGAGACCGACCTCGCCTGGCGGGCCCTCGACGCGCGATGGAAGGTCGTCTACGCCCCTGAACTGCTGCTCCAGCACCCCCGGACCTCCCCCGCCCGGCACGCCGTCTACCACCGGATGACCGCCCGCAACCGGGTCTGGCTGGCCCGCCGCCATCTCCCGCTGCCGCTGGTGCCGCTCTACCTGGCCACCTGGACCCTGCTCACACTCGCCCGCACCCGCTCCCTGGCCGGGCTGCGGGCCTGGGCGGGCGGCTTCCTGGAGGGCCTCCGCACCAACTGCGGGCGCCGCCGCCCGATGCGCTGGCGCACGGTGTGGCACATGACCAAGCTGGGCCGCCCGCCCATCATCTGACGGCGGCCCGGCAGCGCTGAGGGGTGCCCGCTGGTTCTTTCCCCTCCCCGCCCCTTCCCGCAACCAGAGGCTCCGCCCCTGGACCCCGGGGGGCTGGGGCGGAGCCCCGGCGGGGGCTGGGGCAGGGCCCGGTGGGGGCTGGGGTGAAGCCCCGGTTGTGGGGTCTGGGGCGGAGGCCCGGTTTTGGGGAGGGGTGGGGAGGGGAGGAGCTCGCCGCAGGCGGCACGGGCCGCCGGGCGCCCCCTAAGGCGCCAGCCCGAGCGCGGGGAAGACCGACGCCTCGAGGAAGCGCGTCAGATACGCGCGGTCGGCGACCCGGCCCTCGAGCAGATGGCGCACCCGCATCGCGCCGATCAGCTGCGTGGGGACGAACTCGACGGCGGGGTTGTCCGCCGCCACCTCGCCGCGCTCCACGCCCCGGCGGACCATCGCCTGGATCGTCTTCACCTCGTGCTCGATCAGCGCGGCGCGCAGCGCCTGGAGCAGATCGGGGTTCTGGAGCGCGGCGTGCCCGAGGGCGTACACCAGCGCGGTGTCACCGCCGCACACCTCCCCCGCCTCGCCCACGGCCTCCGCGACGGCGCGCAGATCGCCCGCGAGGGAACCGGTGTCGATGCCCTCCAGCGCGAAGGGGCGCTTGCACGAGCGCAGCGCGGCGACGACGAGCTGGGGCTTGGTGCACCACTGCCGGTAGAGGGTGGAGCGGCTGGCGCGGGTGCGGGCGGCGACCGCCTCGATGGTGAGGGCCTCGTAGCCGCCCTCCTGGAGCAGGTCGAGGACCGCCTGATAGAACTCCTGCTCCCGCTCGGGGGTGATCTTGGAACGGCGCTGCGGCGCGTCCGTCTCCGGGCTCTGCGTCGCCATCGGGTTCTCCTCCTCGGTCCACCGGACTCCGGCTCCCCTCCCCGACCACGCAGTGTACCGACACATCCGCGTACCGATACACCCTTGTACCGATACGGCCCTGCACCGGTACACTCTCGTATCGATACGTCTGTGTGCCGATAGCGCCATCGGTGGCAGACAGACAGTGCCCAGAGGAAGGCAGGGTTCACGATGAACCCGACCGTCATAGCCGTAGCGCTCGCGCTCGCCTCGGCCGTCGCCTACGCGACCGCGGCCGTGGCCCAGGAACGGCTGGCCGCGGGCGGCCGGCCGGACCGCATGCCGCGGCTGCTGCTGCGCGGCGCCTGGTGGGGAGCGGTCGGCCTCAACTCCACCGGTGCCCTGCTGCATGTGGCCGCGCTGCGGTACGGACCGCTCACCCTGGTCCAGCCGCTCGGCGCGCTGACCCTGGTGGCGGCCGTCCCGCTGGGCGCGCGACTCGCGGGGCGGCGGGTGGTCCGGGACGAGTGGCGGGGCGTGGTCCTCGCCCTGCTCGGCCTCGGCGCCCTGCTGCCGGTCACCGCCGGGGAGACCCCGCGCGAGACGCTGAGCCTGCCGGAGGCGGTCGGGCTGGCGGCCGTCGTGCTGGCGTTCATCGGGCTGTGCGTCCGGCGGGGGCGCGGGGGGCGCGGCACACCGGGCCGTGGGCTGCGGTTCGCCACCGCGTCCGGGGTCGCCTCCGGTGTCGCCTCGGCGCTCACCCAGACCCTCACGGTCGCGCTCGCCGCCTCCCGCGCCCCCGGGGCGGCCCTGGTGTCCTGGCGGACCGTGGTGGTGGCCCTGCTGGTCGCGGCCTTCGCGGTGAGTGGTCTGCTGCTGTCCCAGAGCGCCTACGGCAGCGGCCTCGGCGCGCCCCTGGCCACCCTGACCCTGGCCAACCCGGTGGCGGCGGCCGCCATCGGGATCGTCCTGCTGGACGAGCGGTTCCGGGGCGGCCCGGGCGGCTGGGCCCTGGCCGCCGTGGGCGCGGCGGCGGCCGCCCGCGGGGTGGTCCTGCTCTCCCGGGCTCCGCAGTCGGGGGCGGGAGTGGGGGCGGGGGCGCGCGATGCCACCGTGGTCGTACGGGAGTCCGCCGTACGCGATGGCGTCGTGGTCGTACCGGAGTCCGTACGCGCTGGCGCCGTAGCCGTACCGGAGACCGCCCTGCGCGATACCGCCCTGGCCCTGCCGAAGACCGCCCTACGAAAGACCGTCGTACGCCAGGCCGGCCTGGAGACCGTCGTACGCCAGGCCGCCGCACGGGAGGCCCTCGCCCCCGGCGAGCCCGCCGCCGTCCCCCGGGAGCCGGTGCCCACGCCCCCGTGATCCCCCGTGATCCCCCGTGAGCCCCGGGCGTCGCCGGGCCCGCCGCCGTAAGGTTGAGCGCATGGTGGACGCGAACGTGTCGACCTCGGCCGAGACCGCTGAGCAGTTGCTGGAGGAGTTGCTCAGGGCCACCCAGGAGGCATCACCGGCGGAGCTCCCGGTGGCCCTGGACCACTACACCGAGGCCATGAACATGGGCCACGCGGTCGTCTTCCTGATCGACCTCCGGCAGCGGCTGCTGATGCCGCTCGAGGAGGGCGAGCCGCGCCTGGAGCTCGACCACTCCCTGGCCGGATTCGCCTACCGCACCGATTCGGTGCGGATCGAGGAGGAGGGTACGGGCGGGCTCACCGTATGGCTGCCGCTGCTGAACGGCGCGGAGCGGCTGGGGGTCCTGCAACTGCGGATGGCCTCCCTGGACGGGCTCAGGCTCTGGCGCTGCCGGACGCTGGCCTCGCTCCTCGCCATGGTCATCACGGCCAAGCGGACCTATATCGACACCTTCGCGCAGCGCACCCGCACCCGGTCCATGCAGCTGCCCACGGAGATGCTGCGGGCCTTTCTCCCGCCCCGCTCCATCGGCACCGGCCAGGTGGTCTCGACGGCCGTCGTGGAGCCCGCGTACGAGCTGGGGGGCGACGCCTTCGACCACTCGTTCACCGAGGACATCCTGCACGCCACGATCCTCGACGCGATGGGCCACGACCTGGCGTCCGGGCTGACCACCTCCGTGGCGATGGCGGGCAGCCGCAACGCCCGGCGCACCGGCGCCGATCTGGCGGCGCTCGTCACCACCGTGGACGAGGCGCTGGCCAAATGGCTTCCGGACCAGTTCTGCACGGGCGTCTTCCTCCAGCTGCACATGCCCAGCGGGACGCTGCGCTGGTCCAACTGCGGCCACCCCACACCGCTGGTCATCCGCCGCCAGCGGCTGCTGGACAAGGAGCTGGAGCGGCCCGCCGAACCGCCGCTGGGGCTGCCCGCGCGGCTGTCGGACGCGCCCCGCCAGATCCACGAGACGACGCTGGAGCCCGGTGACCGCGTCCTGCTCTACACCGACGGGGTCGTGGAGTCGCGCGACGAGGGAGGCGAGCAGTTCGGCCTGGAGCGCTTCGCCGACCACATCATCCGCTCGACGGCCGCCGGGCAGAACGCCCCCGAGGTACTGCGCCTGCTCATCCACGCGATCCTCGACCACCGGCACAGCGAACTCAGCGACGACGCCACGATTTTGATGATCGAGTGGCATCCGCCGGGTCCATGAGCCGTCGACCCGATGCCCGATGATGACGCCTCCCGACCCCACCGCCCCCGGCGTCCGGCCGGACCCGCCGCCCGGCGCCCTCGGCCTGGCCACGGCCACGGTCGACGACCACGGCGTGCTGACCGGGTGGAGCGAGGGCGCGCGGCGGCTGCTGGGCTATCGCGCCGAGGAGGTCGTAGGGCGGCCGGCGGCCGAGCTGCGCGCCGAGCCGACCGCCGGGGGCAGCGGCGGCGAGACGGCCGCCGGGGACAGCGGCGGGGGCACCGCCCCGGGCAGCGGCGAGGACACCGGCAGGGGCACCGCCGAAGACACCGGCAGGGGCACCGCCGGGGACACCGACGCGGCCGCCGGCCCGTGCCTGGCCCACGGGCCCCGGTGGAGCGGCCGAATCGCGCTGTGCCACCGGGACGGCCATTCGCTGGAGGTCGAGCTGCTGGCCCACCGCGGCCCGCGCGACGACGGCCCCGCGGGCTGGCTCCTGGTCTCCGCCGCGCCGCGGGAACCGCGGGAGCCGGTCACCCCCGCGGACCACGCCTTCGCCCAGTGCCCCTGCGTCCTGGCGCTCTTCGACACCGAGCTGCGGCTGGCCCGGGCCAACGTTGATATGGAGGCCGCCACCGACCGCACCGAGGAGCAGATGCGCGGACTGCGGCTGACCGAGCTGGTCGGCCACGGGGAGAGCGACCGGGTCGAGCGGGCCATGCGGCAGGTGCTGGAGAGCGGCGAACGGCTGGAGCTGGAGACCCATCTGCGGAGGCCCGGCGAGCGCCATGAGCACGCCTGGTCGGTCTCGCTGGCCCCGTTGGCCAACAACCGCACCGGCGGGCTGCGCGGCGTGTGCTTCGCGGCCCGCGACACCACCGCCGAGCAGGAGGCCCGGCAGCGGCTCCAGCTGCTCAACGAGGCGGGGGCGCGGCTGGGCAGCCATCTGGACCTGGACCGGATCGCCCAGGAGCTGGCCGCCGTGGCGGTCCCCCGGCTCGCCGACTTCGCCAGCGTCGATCTGCTCACCTTCCTCCACGAGGGCGACGAGCCCCCGGAGGGGCCGCTGCGCGAGCCCGTCACCCTGCGGCGCGCGGCCCACCGGTCGGTCCTGGACGGCGCCCCCGAGGCGCTGGCCGACGTCGGGGACCTGGCCACCCACCCCGAGCACTCCCCCACGGCGGCGTGCCTGCTCAAGGGCCGGGCCGCACGGCACCAGGTGACGCCGTCCCTGCTGGCGAGCTGGGAGACCAAGGACCCCGGCCGGGCCGCCCGTATCCGCGCGCACGGAGTGCACTCGGTGATCGTGACGCCGATGCGCGCCCGCGGGGTCACCCTCGGCGCGGCCTTCTTCGCCCGCCACCGCACCCCGGCGCCCTTCACCGACGACGACACGCTGCTGGCCGAGGAGCTCACCGCCCGGGCGGCGGTCTGTGTGGACAACACCCGCCGCTATCTGCGCGAGCGCAGAACGGCCGAGACCCTCCAGCGCAGCCTGCTGCCGCAGCGGCTGCCCGAGCTGACCGCCCTGGAGATCGCCTCGCGCTATCTGCCCTCGGGCGCCTGGGCCGGGGTGGGCGGCGACTGGTTCGACGCGATCCAGCTGTCCGGCGCCCGCGCCGCCGTGGTGGTCGGGGATGTCGTGGGGCGCGGCATCCAGGCGGCCGCCACCATGGGGCGGCTGCGCACCGCCGTACGCGCCCTGGCCGATATCGATCTGCCGCCCGGGGAGCTGCTGACCCACCTCGACGACATGGTCACCCGGCTGTACTCGGACGAGGAGACCGAGCGCTTCTGGTCCTTCGGCGCCACCTGTCTGTACGTGGTCTACGACCCGGTCTCGCGCCGCTGCTCCATCGCCGCGGCGGGCCATCCCGCGCCGCTGGTGATCAGCCCGGAGGGCACCGCCGATGTGCTCGGCCCGCCCATCGGCCCGCCCCTGGGCCTCGGTGAACTGCCCTTCGAGATCATGGAGACGGAGCTGCCCGAGGGCAGTCTGCTCGCCCTCTACACCAACGGCCTGATCAACGGCCGCGACCGCGAGAACGGCGACGGACTCGAGACGCTGCGCGATGTCCTGAGCCGTCCCGCCCCCTCCCTGGACGCGCTCTGCGACGACGTCCTGCGGGTCCTGCCCCCGGCCCACACGGACGACGACATCGCCCTGCTCCTCGCCCGCACCCGGGCGCTCCACTCCGACCGGGTCGCCACCTGGGACGTCCCGGCGGAGGCGCCCGCCGTCACCGAGGCCCGCCGGAGCACCACCGAGCAACTGATCGACTGGGGTCTTGAGGAGACCGTCTTCACCACCGAGTTGATCGTCAGCGAACTGGTCACCAACGCGATCCGCTACGGCCGCCCGCCGATCCGGCTGCGGCTGATCCGCGACCGCGACCTCATCTGCGAGGTCTCCGACGCCAGCAGCACGGCACCCCATATGCGGCGGGCCCGGGTCTTCGACGAGGGCGGCCGGGGCCTGATGCTGGTCGCCCAGATGGCGACGCGCTGGGGCACCCGGCAGAGCACGGACGGCAAGACGATCTGGGTCGAGCAGGACGTCTCCACGGGTTCCGAGGGCTCCACCAGCTCCGAGGGCTCCACCAGCTGAGGGGACCGGCCCCATGGCCTGAGGGGCCGGCCCCGGCCCCCGTCCATGGGCGTATTCGGGCCACCGATATTCGACCCCGGCGCACAGGGGCCGATTCCTGTCCGATTTGTCACCCTTGAAGGAGAGGCCCCGTCCATCGATCCCGCTTCCGCGGCCGTCTGGGCAGTGCATGTGGCCCGGGGCCGCCCCTGGAAGGAGTTGCCATGGCCAAGGCAGTCGGTATCGACCTGGGTACCACCAACTCGGTGATCGCCGCGTGGGAAGGCGGTGAGGCCTCGGTCGTTCCGAATTCCGAGGGAAGCCGCACCACACCGTCGGTGGTGGCTTTCACCGATACCGGTGAGCGGCTGGTGGGGCAGTTGGCCCGGCGCCAGGCGATCCTCAATCCCAAGGGCACCATCTACTCGGCCAAGCGGTTCATCGGCCGTCACTATGACGAGGTTTCCGACGAGGCCAGGGCGGTGGCCTATGACGTCGTCCCGGACGAGGGGGGGCTGGCCCGCTTCAAGGTGGGTGAGAAGCTGTACTCGCCGGAGGAGATCAGTGCGCAGGTGCTGCGCAAGCTGGCTGACGACGCCGGGAAGCAGCTGGGGGAGCGGGTGACCGAGGCGGTCATCACGGTGCCCGCGTATTTCAACGATGCCCAGCGCAGTGCGACCAAGGATGCGGGGGAGATCGCCGGTCTGAAGGTGCTGCGGATCATCAACGAGCCGACCGCGGCTGCCCTCGCCTACGGTCTGGACAAGAAGGGTCATGAGACTGTCCTGGTCTTCGACCTCGGTGGCGGCACCTTCGATGTGTCCATCCTGGATGTCGGGGACGGGGTGGTGGAGGTCCGCTCCACGGCGGGTGACAGTCATCTGGGCGGGGACGATTTCGACCGGCGGCTGGTCGATCATCTTGCCGATGGGTTCCAGCGGGAGAACGGGATTGATCTGCGTCGGGACCCGCAGGCGTTGCAGCGGCTCTTCGAGGCCGCGGAGAAGGCCAAGACCGAGCTGAGTTCGGTGGCCCGGACCCAGGTCAGTCTGCCGTTTATCACCGCGGATGCTTCCGGTCCGAAGCATTTGACCGAGACGGTGATGCGGTCCACGTTCGAGCAGATCACCGGGGATCTGGTGGAGCGGTGTCTGGGCCCGGTGCGGCAGGCCATGGGCGATGCCAAGGTGGGTGAGAGTGATATCGATGAGGTGATCCTGGTCGGTGGCTCGACCCGGATGCCCGCTGTGCAGGCTCTGGTCCGCCGGATGACCGGTGGCAAGGAGCCGAATATGAGCGTCAATCCCGATGAGGTGGTGGCGCTGGGTGCGGCGATCCAGGCCGGGGTGCTCAAGGGTGAGGTCAAGGATGTCCTGCTGCTGGATGTGACGCCGTTGTCGCTGGGTGTGGAGACCCGTGGCGGTGTGATGACGAAGATCATTGACCGGAACACCACGATTCCGGTGCGCCGCACTGAGACGTTCTCCACGGCTGAGGACAATCAGCAGGCTGTGGACATCGTGATCCTTCAGGGTGAGCGTGAGCGGGCTGCTGACAACCGGGTGCTCGGCCGGTTCCAGCTGACCGGTATCCGTCCGGCGCCGCGTGGTGAGCCGCAGGTGGAGGTGACCTTCGATATCGACGCCAACGGCATCCTCAACGTCACGGCGCGGGACAGGGACACCGGCAAGGAGCAGTCCGTTCAGATCAGTGAGACCGGCAATCTCGACCGTGGGGAGGTGGAGCGGATGGTCCAGGAGGCCGAGCGCAACCGTGGTGAGGATCAGGCGCTGCGTGAGGCGGTGGACGCGCGCAATGAGCTGGATGCCGCCGCTTACCAGGTCGAGAAGCGGCTCGCTGAACTGGGCGACGCGGTGCCCTCCCATGAGAGATCGCGCGCCGAGATGCTGGTGCACGATGCCCGCGAGGCGGTCAGGGACGAGGCCGGTGTCGATCGGACCAGGCCGCTGGCCTCCGAGCTCCAGCAGGTCTACGCGGGGCTCCAGGCCCACGAGCCCGCGGGCGCGGGTGCCGGCGCGGCAGGCGGCGAGGCCGGACCCGGGGCGGGCGACGCCCAGGACACCGGCGCCGGGGGCGGCGGAGCCGACGAGGACGTGATCGACGCCGAGTTCGACAAGGGCTGACCGATGCGACAAGGGCTCAACCGAAAGGCCGATCCGACGACGGCAGATCCGACCAAGACCGATCCCACGAAGACCGCACAGGCCGATCCCACGAAGGCGCACTGAGAGGCCGCCATGTCCACTCAACCGCAGCAGCCCGACCCGGTGCCGGAGGGCGCCGTGACGGAGCCGGAGCAGGAGCAGGGCCTGCCCGCCCCGGGCGCCGCGGAGGCGCGCGGCGCGGGCGGGGAGGGCCCCGGCCCGGACGCGGCCGGCGGCCCCGCCCTCCGCGAAGCCGACGAGCGGGCGGTCGAGCAGGCCGCCGCGGTGGCCGAGCTCGACGACCGCTGGCGCCGGGCCTTGGCCGATCTGGAGAATCTGCGCAAGCGCCATGCCAGGGAGTTGGAGCGGGAGCGGGCCGCCGAGCGGGCCCGTACGGCGGCGGCCCTGCTGCCCGTGATCGACAACCTCGAGCTGGCCCTCTCCCACGCCGAGGCCGATCCCGGCTCGATCGTGGAGGGCGTCAGGGCCATCCACGACCAGGCCGTGGACACCCTGTCCCGGCTCGGCTACGAGCGGGAGGCCGAGACGGGGGTGCCGTTCGATCCGGCCCGGCACGAGGTGGTCGGCGTGGTCGAGGACCCCGACGCGGAACCGGGCACCGTGGTCCAGGTGCTGCGCCCCGGCTACGGGAAGGCCGACAAACAGCTGAGGCCGGTGGCCGTGGCCGTGGCGAAGCGGGAGTGAGACGGCCATGGCACGGGACTACTACGAGGTGCTGGGGGTGTCCCGGGGCGCGAGCCAGGACGAGATCCAGCAGGCGTTCCGCACCCAGGCCCGCAAGTACCACCCGGATGTGAACAAGGACCCGAACGCCGAGGAGCGGTTCAAGGAGCTCAACGACGCCTACAGCGTGCTCTCCGACCCGAAGACCCGGGCCCGCTATGACCGGTTCGGCGAGGACTACCGCAAGATCCCCGAGGACTGGGAGGAGCGGGTCGGCGCCGGTGTCGGCGGCGGAGGCGGCGGATTCCGCGGCTGGACGACCTCCGGGGACGGGGACCGGGTCCGGTTCGTCCGTGGCTTCGGCGACGACGTCGCGGGCGGCGGAGTGGACTTCGAGGACCTGTTCGGCGCGTTCTTCGGCGGCGGCATGGGGGGCCGGGGCGGAGGCCGCATGGACATCCCCGGGGCCGACCAGGAGGCGGAGCTGCCGCTCACCGTCGAGGACGCGTACCACGGCGGCCGCCGCACCGTCACCCTGGCCGGGCCGACGGGGCAGCGCAGCTTCGAGGTCGACGTACCGCCCGGCGTCGTGGATGGCCAGCGCATCCGGCTGGCCGGGCAGGGCGGCCGGGGCACCGGTGACGCACCGGCCGGGGATCTGTATCTGCGGGTGCGGATCCTGCCGCATCCGCGGTTCCGGCTGGAGGGCCGGAACGTCCACATCCACCTTCCGGTGTCCCCCTGGGAAGCCGCGCTCGGCGCGACCGTCCCCGTACCCACGCCCGGCGGCACCGCCAAGGTGACCGTCCCGCCCGGCACCTCCACCGGCCGCAAGCTGCGGCTGCGCGGCGAGGGCATGCCCAACCCCCGCGGCCCCGACGGCGATCTGTACGCCGAGATCCGCATCATGGTGCCGCCCCACCCCGGCGCCCGGGAGCGGGAGCTGTTCGAGGAGCTGGGCCGCACCTCCTCCTTCGACCCCAGGAGTGAGCGATGAGCACGCACGTACCCGGGACCGTCACGGCCACCCGCCACCTGCCCGTGACGTCCGTCCACTACGAGCTGGTGCCCGCGCGCAGGCTGTCCCTGGAGACCGTGGCCGGCCGCACCGGGCTCCACCCCGACCTGATCCGGCGCTTCGTCGCCCTCGGCCTGATCGACGCCGAACGCGACGCCGCCGGACGGCTGGTGTTCGCCCTCGACGCCCCGGCGGCGCTGGGCCGCGTCGAGCGGCTGCACACCGGGCTCTGCCTGAACTACGCCTCCATCGGCCTGGTGCTCGATCTGCTCGACCGCATCAACCGGCTCGAAGCCGCACTGCGCCGCAGCGGCGCGAGGAGTGAAGAACCAGGCGCGAGGAGTGAAGAACCACCATGGACATGAACCGCCTCGCCCAGAAGTCCCAGGAAGCCCTCCAGAACGCCCAGACCAGGGCCCAGGATTACGGCCACACCGAGATCGACGACCCGGTCTACGGCGCCCGCCCGCTGCGCCGCTACATCTCCCACGAGGTCGAGACCCGCATCGGACGCGCCCTGCTACGCGGCGACGTCCAGGAAGGCACCACCGTCAAGGTCGACGGCCGACACGGCGAACTGGTGGTCACCTACGAGCGGCACCCGGAGATCGCCGGACTCGGGAAAGCCGCGTGAGCCCGATGCCGCACCGGACCGTCCCGCCATCGGCCGCACCCTCCGGACCGCCGCGCGGTTCGAGGTGCGGGCCGTCCCGTCCCTGCTCATCCTGGAAACGAGAAAGGGTGAACGCCATGGCCATCGAGCCCGATCCGCATCTGTCGATGGTGCGCCCGGTCTCCCCGCGCAGCCCCGAGGGGTGCGAGGAGTGCCTGCGCCTGGGGTCCCCCTGGGTCCATCTGCGGCTCTGCCTGACCTGTGGACACGTGGGGTGCTGCGACTCCTCGCCGCTCAAGCACGCCCGGGCCCACGCGTACGCCGAGGAACACCCCATCGTCGAGCCCATGGAACCGGGCGAGACCTGGCGGTGGTGCTACGCCCACGAGGCCATGGCCTGATGTCGGGCGAGGACCGTTCCCCGGACACCGCACCGGAGGGAGCGGCACCGGACGAGACCCCGGATCTGCCGGACGAGACCCCGGATCTGTACGGCGCGTTTCCGCGGCTGACGGACCAGCAGATCGCGTTCCTCTCCGGGCACGGCACCCGCCGGTCGGTGGCGGCTGGTGAGGCGGTCATCCGCGAGGGCGACCGGGGCACGGACTTCCTCGTCGTCCTCAGCGGCACCATCGCGATCACCGAGCAGCACGGCACCCCGGACGAGCGGGTGCTGAGGGTGCACGGCCCGGGGCGCTTCCCCGGCGAACTGGCCCTGCTCCAGGGGCAGGCGGCCTTCTTCGCCGCCCACGTCCGGGAGGCCGGGGAGGTGCTGGCCGTCCCGGTGGACCGGCTGCGGGTGCTGGTGGCCCGCGTCTGCCGGGGGTCTTCGCCGCCGGTGATGTGCGCAGCGGCTCGGTCAAGCGGGTGACCTCGGCGGCCGGCGAGGGGGCGATGGCCGTCCACCACGTCCATGACCACCTCGGCCACACCGCCGCCGACCTCACCCGCCCGACCGCCGATCCGATACCCATCCGCTCCCCATCCACATCCACTCCATACGACCGGAGGTGAACGGCGATGAGCACACCCGTACGACGACACCAACCGCAGCGCCAAGGCGCGATGGACCGCCCCCGGGTCTGGGTGCGCAATCCGCTGGCGGAGTTCGACGACCTGCTCAGCCAGATGGGCGGTTTGCTCGAATCCACGGTCGGGGGGGCCGCGGTGCCCGGACTCGCGACGTGGACACCCGCCGCCGACGTGACCGAAGGGGACGAGGCGTACCACGTCGAACTCGAACTCCCCGGCGTGCGGCGCCAGGAGATCGACATCGAGGTCAACGGCCAGGAGCTGACCGTCACCGGGGAGATCAAGGAACGGGAGCGCAAGGGCGTCCTGCGCCGCGGCGGGCGCCGCACGGGTCGTTTCGAGTACCGGCTGCGGCTCCCGAGCGAGGTGAACACCGAGGGCGTCAAGGCGGCCATGTCCGAGGGCATCCTCACGATCACCGTGCCCAAGGCGGAGACCGCCAAGCCCCGCCACATAGAGATCACCGAGAGCATCCAGGGCGAGAGCCGACAGCAGCAGGAGCCCCAGCAACAACAACAGCAACAGCAACAGCAACAGCAACAGCCGCAACAGCCGGGAGGCTTCTGAGGCTCTCCCACCCCTCGCAGCGGCCCTCCGCGTCGCCGGGCGGCCGCCGCGGGCACCGAAAGGACGAACACGATGGTTGCGACAGGCTTTCCCGCGTTCGACACGACCGTCGACAAGACCAACCGGCTCCTCAAGGAGATCGAGGACGCGTACGGCTGGCCCAAGGAGCGCCGTAAACAGTCCTACGCCGCCCTGCGCACGGTGCTGCACCAGCTGCGGGACCGGCTGACGGTGGACGAGGCCGTCCAGTTCGGCGCACAGCTCCCGATGCTGGTGCGCGGCATCTACTACGAGGGATGGAGACCGGCGGAGACGCCCGTGAAGATGCACAGCGAGGAGTTCTTCCAGCGGATCCGGCACGACTTCCCGTACGCGATCCAGGGCGACACCGAACAGCTGGTCCACACCGTCCTGGAGGCCCTGCAACGCCATATCAGCGCGGGCGAGTGGGATGATCTCCGGGGCCGGATGCCCGCCGACCTGGCCACGGTCATTCCGGCGTAGCCGACTCCCACCCCCCTTGGACCGCCTGGTGGTACCGTCGCACCGATAGGTGGCTTATGCGGTGTGCGGCGAGGAGGACGGCGATGGGGACGGCGGCCGGAGAGGGCGGCGAGGGCGTACGGAGCGTCCTGCGCGCACTGGATCTGCTCGCCCTGTTCGACGACACCCACCGCTCCCGCAGCGTACGGGAGTTGACCGACGCCACCGGGCTGGCCAAGTCCACCGTGGTGCGGCTGGTGGCCACCCTCGAACAGCGCGGGCTGCTGTGGAGCCGGGGGGACGGCCGGCTCACCCCCGGCGCGGGTCTGCTGCGCTGGGCGGCGCTCGCCCAGGACGCCTGGCGGCTGCCCCCGGAGGCGGTGGAGTGTCTGCGTGTCCTCTCGATCCGGTCGGGTGGCGAATCCTCCCGGATCTACATCCGCCAGGGCGGCTCCAGGGTGTGTGTGGCCCAGCACGAGGGCACCCAGCAGCTGCGCCATGTGGTGCGCATCGGCGAGGAGATGCCCCTGTGGGCCGGTGCCTCCGGGCACGTCCTGCTCATCGGCGGCTCGTCCCGGACCCTGAGCCGGGTGGCCGCGGCGGCCGGGCGCGGCCCCGACTTCACCTCCGTCCTGGCGACCCGGGCGCGCCTCGCCGCGGAGCGGGGCTGGGCGGTCAGCCACGGTGAGCGCGAGGACGGGGTGTCCGCCGTGGCCGCCCCGGTCACCGACGCGACCGGGCAGGTCGTCGCCGCGGTGGGGCTCGGCGGGCCCACCAGCCGCTTCACCGAGGAGCGCGTGGAGTCGTTCCGCCCGGCGCTGGCCGAGGCCGCGAAGCGGCTGTCGGAGCTGGGGTTCCTCGGCGGGAGCGGCTGACGTTCAGGCGCTCCCGGCGCCGTTCCCACCGCTCTCCGGCCGGTTGAGGTCCCGGGGCGCCGGGCCCTCGTAGGAGGGCAGCAGCCGCCGGGGCAGCGGGCCCTTGATCCTGGCTCCACCGGACTTCTCCTCCCAGGCGTGGGCGAGGATGCCCACGCTGCGGGAGAGCACGAACAGCCCGCGTCCGAGCTCGGGCGGAAAGCCGAGTTCGCTGTAGACGATGGCGGTGGCACCGTCGATGTTCATCGGCACGGGACGGCTGCGGCCCTCCGCCAGCGCCCGCTCCAGGGCCGTCCCGGCGCGCAGCGCCCAGCCCGGCGCCTCGCCGCCGAACTCTTCGACACCACGGTCCGGTTCAGCGCGGTCGGCATCGCCAACAACATCGGGACCGTGCTCACCGGCGGCCTCGCGCCCATGCTCGCGTCCGCGCTGCTGCTCTGGTTCGACCACAGCGTCACGGGCGTCGTCGTCTTCATCGCCCTGATGAGCGCGCTCACCGTGGCCACGGTGGCACTGGCGCGGGAGACGCGCGGGGCCGCCGACCCGGCCGAGGAGACGGCCGCACCGGAGCAGAACCTCCAGGCGGCGCCGTGACCCCCGATCGGGCACTTCCCTGGCCTCCCGATCGGGCACTTCCCTGGCCCCCCGATCGGGCACTCCCCTGGCCCCCGATCAGACACTCCCCGGGTCCGTGAGGAACGCCCGCAGATGGCGCAGCGTCTCCTCCGGCGCCTCCTCGGGAAGGTAGTGGTCGCACGGCAGGGCCTGCCCGCGCACATCGTCGGCGTAACCGCGCCAGACCTCCGGTACGTCGTAGTGGCGGCCGACGAAACCGTGCGCGCCCCACAGGGCCAGCAGCGGTGCGGTGACCCGGTGGCCCGCGGCGGCGTCCGCGTCGTCGTGGACCAGGTCGATGGAGGCGGCGGCGCGGTAGTCCTCGCAGCTGGCGTGGATGGCCGCGGGATCCGAGAAGCAGCGGATGTACTCGGCCTGGGCCGCCTCGTCGAACGGGGTTCCGCCCCGGTGGCGCGCCCCCATCCGGGTGCGGATCCAGAACGCGGGGTCCTGGCCGATGAGGTGTTCCGGGATGCCGTGGTCCGCCGCCAGGAAGAACCAGTGGAAGTAGCCGAGACCGAAGTCCTTGTCGGCGTGCTGGAAGACGTACCGCGTGGGCACGATGTCCAGGACCGCGAGCGCGGCGACCGCGCGCGGATGGTCGAGGGCCAGCCGGTGGGCGACCCGGCCGCCCCGGTCGTGGCCGACCACCGCGAACCGGTCGAAGCCCAGCTCCCGCATCACCAGCAGCTGGTCGCGCGCCATGGCCCGCTTGGAGTACGGGGTGTGCCCGGCGTCGGACGCGGGCTTGTCGCTGTCGCCGTAGCCGCGCAGATCGGCCAGGACCACGCGGTGGGTGGCGGCGAGCGCCGGGGCGATGTGGTGCCAGATCATATGGGTCTGCGGATAGCCGTGCAGGAGGAGGACCGGCGGCCCGTCCCCGGCGGTGCGTACGTTGATTCCCACACCCTCGACATGGACGGTGCGGCGGTCGAAGTCGCCCAGGGGCTGATCGCTCATGGTCCGATCCCAGCAGCCACCCGCGGTGCGCGTCCAAGACCCGTTGACGACAATCCTTATAAGCAACACCTATGGACGGGTGCGAGCGCCGACAGGTGCCGAGGGCGCGCCGACGGTGGCGGGAGTGGCGAGGCGCGGGGAGGCGGCGCGGTGGATGTGCGACAGCTGGAGTACTTCCTGGCCGTGGTGGACCACGGCGGGTTCAACCGGGCCGCCTCCGCGCTGTATCTGTCCCAGCCGTCCCTCTCCCAGGCCATCCGCGCCCTGGAGCGCGACCTGGGCAGCGACCTCTTCCACCGCATCGGCCGCCGGGCGGTCCTCACCGACGCGGGCACGGCCCTGATCGGACCGGCGCGGGATGCGGTGCGCAGTCTCCAGCTCGCGCGGGCCAGTGTGGAGTCGGTGCACGGGCTGCGCGGCGGCCAGGTGGACATCGCGGCCCCGCCCTCCCAGGCCGTCGAGCCGCTGACGGGGCTGATCGACCGCTTCGCCCGCGCCCATCCCGCGGTGTCCGTACGGGTGCAGGCCGCGTTCACCCCGCGCGATGTGACGGAGATGGTGCGCACCGGCGTGTGCGAGCTGGGGCTGCTGGCCTCCCCCGACCCCGTACCGCAGGGCGATGTGCGCACCTATCCGCTGTCCGAGCAGCGCTTCGTGCTGCTGACACCCCCGGACGGGCCGTTCCGCCCCGGGGTGCCGGTGCGCCATGAGCAGCTGTCCGGACACCGGCTGATCGTGGGCCAGAAGGGGACGGGGATGCGCCGCTACGTCGACGATCTGGTGGCCGAGGGCGTGGCGCTGACCGTCGTGGTCGAGACCGAGCACCGGGTGTCGATCCTGCCGCTGGTGCTGCGGGGCGTCGGCCTGGCGGTGGTGGCCGACGCCTGGCGCGGCCTCGCGGAGCGGGCGGGGGCCCTGGTCCTGGACCTGGAGCCGAGCACCAGTCTGCATATCGCCCTGGTCAGCCGGCGGGCCCCGCTGACACCGGCGGCGGAGGCGTTCGTCAACGCCGCCGTGGAATCTCATGGAACCTCATAGGGCGGGCCTATAAGACCCATGTGATCTGCGTCTTGGACGCGGAACTCGCTCCCCTGCTGCAATCCCCTCCATGACGAACCGCCGCACGACCACCACCCACCGCATCGCCCTGATCCCCGGCGACGGCATCGGCAACGAGGTCATCCCGGCCGCCCGCCGCGTCCTGGACACCGTCGCCGCCCGGCACGGCCTCGGCTTCACGTACGAGACGTACGACTGGTCCTGCGAGCGCTATGCCGACCTCGGCGCGATGATGCCCGACGACGGTCTTGACCAGTTGCGCGGCCATGACGCGATCCTGCTCGGCGCGGTCGGCCACCCCGGCGTCCCGGACCATGTCTCGCTGTGGGGGCTGCTGATCCCCATCCGCCGGGGCTTCCAGCAGTACGTCAATCTGCGCCCCATCCGCGTCTTCGAGGGCGTGCCCAGCCCGCTGCGCGACGCGGACCCCGGCGATGTCGACCTCGTCGTCGTCCGGGAGAACGTCGAGGGCGAGTACGGCGAGATCGGCGGCCGCCTCGGGCGGGGGCTCCCGGAGGAAATGGCCGTCCAGGAAGCGGTGTTCACCCGCAAGGGCGTCACCCGCGTCCTGGACTACGCCTTCGCCCTCGCCGAGCGGCGCGGCGGCCGGCTCACCTCGGCCACCAAGTCCAACGGCATCATCCACACCATGCCCTTCTGGGACGAGCTGGTGGCCGAACGCGCCACCGCGCACCCGGAGGTGGTCTGGGACCAGGAGCACATCGACGCCCTCGCCGCCAAGTTCGTCCTCGACCCGCGGCGCTTCGACGTCGTCGTGGCCTCCAACCTCTTCGGCGACATCCTCAGCGACCTCGCCGCCGCGGTCGCGGGCAGCATCGGCATCGCCCCCGCGGCCAACCTCAACCCCGAGCGCGACTTCCCCTCCATGTTCGAGCCCGTCCACGGCTCCGCGCCCGACATCGCCGGACGCGGGATCGCCAATCCGCTCGGCGCGATCTGGTCCGCCGCGATGATGCTCGACCACCTCGGCCACCCCGAGGCGGCCACCCGCGTCACCGACGCCATGGCGACCGTCCTGGCGAAGACCCCCGTCCGCACCCCGGACCTGGGCGGTACGGCCACCACCGAGGAATTCACCGACGCCCTGCTCGAACCGCTCCGATGACAGAATGACCGCATGGTGACAAATCAGCCACAGGCGGGGTTTAGCCATGGGCGGGGCTCCAGCCATGGGCGGGGCTCCATGGCGACCTGCTGGCGGCGAAGGCACTGGTGTACGACCCGAGCGGTTTTACCTGCTCGCCGCCGGTGCCCGAACCGGAGAGCGCCGAATACGCGGCGTGCGGGTTCACGCTCGACGGCCGTTCGGTCCGATTCCGGGTGGCCAAAACCACCCCGCCGAAGGTGGAGCAGTTCGTCACCGTGTGGCAGCGGTCCGAGAACGGGCCGATCCGCCCCTTCGACGCCGACGACGGGGTGGACCTCTTCATCATCAGCAGCCGGGACGACCGCGGCTTCGGCCAGTTCGTGTTCCCGTGCGCGGTGCTGTGCGAGCGCGGCGTCGTCTCCCGTGACGGCAGGGGCGGGAAGCGGGGGTTCCGGGTCTACCCGCCCGGCGGCGAGCCACTCCCCTCCCCACGCCACCGATACGCGGCTCCGCCGCACGGCAGGGGCTCCGCCGCACGGCAGGGGCACCGCCACACGGCAGGGGCACCGCCCCTGACCCCCGGGGTCCAGGGGCGGAGCCCCTGGTAACGGGAAGGGGCGGGGAGGGGAGTGGCTCGCCGCCGGGACTCCCCGCGCCCGGGCGCGGCGGCGCGCCACGCGCTCGGGGAGCCCGTCACCGTCACTCGGCAGAAGCCCCAGGTCAGGACTGGGGACGGCTACCGTGATTGGCTCCGTTCTTACGACGGGCCTTCTTCTTACGACGTCGCTTCGACGACATGTCGCCTCCTTTCCAGCAATACTTTCGCCCTATGTGTACCGATTACCTCGGCATCTCAAGCGATGATCGCGGCGCGCGTACCCAGCCCCCTGACACCTCACGCCCCTCCGTGAAACACCTCACGCCGCGCATCAGGCCAGGTCGAGGACGAAGCGGTAGCGCACGTCGTTGCGGGCCAGCCGGTCGAGGCTGGTATTGACGTCGTGCGCGGGCACGATCTCGGTCTCGGCGGTGATGCCGAGCTCGCCGCAGAAGTCGAGCATTCCCTGGGTTTCGCCGGTTCCACCGCTGCCCGCGCCGGCCAGGTTCTTCGCGCCGACGATCAGGCTGAGCGCGCTGAGCCGCAGTTCCTGCTCCGGGATGCCGACCAGGCACAGGGTTCCATCGATGGCCAGGGCGCTCAGACAGGGCTCCAGCGCGTGCGGCGCTCCGACGGTGCCGAGGATCAGGTCGAAGCGCCCCGTCTGCGCGGCCATCCGCTGCTCGTCCTGGGAGAAGACCACGTCGTCGGCGCCCAGTCGGCGTGCTTCGGTGGCCTTGTCGGGAGAGGTGGTGAACTGCACGACCTCGGCGCCCATGGCATGGGCGAGTTGGAGAGCGATATGGCCCAGGCCACCCATGCCGACTATGCCGACCGTCCGGCCGGGGCCGGTGCCCCAGCGGCGCAACGACCGCGCTGACCTCCCCGACGATCTCGTGACCCGCAACGAGCGGGAAGGCGGCCGGGTCGCCGTGGCGGATCGCGGACAGGTCGCTGGCTCACACACCGCAGTAGCGGACCCGCACCGCGATGTCCTTGTCCTGGGGCTTCCGGCGCTCGAAGTCCCACGGGGTCACGGCCGCGCCGGGTGCGTGAGCCGCCCATCCGCTGACCTTACGCATGCTCAATTCCCGTCTTTCACCGTTCGCGTTGCTCGCGCCGTTCGCGTCGTGCCGATCTCGTCCTCGCAGTCCAGACCACGCCGTTTCAGATCGCGGTGGTGCGCGATCTTCTCCCGCACGACCGCCAGGTCCTGACGCAACTGACCGATCTGCTCCTCGATGGCCGCGACGCGCCGCTCCAGGAGCGCCGTACGCCTGTCGTGCCACTCCAGGCCGGAGCCCATCCGCACGAAGGCCCGCACGTCGTCCACCGACATGCCGGTACGGCGCAGCGCGACACAGCGCGGATGCCGACCCGGTCCGGCGCGGAGGAGTCAGCCATACCCCCACGCTAGAAGCTGGAGTTGACTCCAGCGCAAATGTCCCGGCCCGCCGCTGGTGAGGGTGCGCCCGGTCCCTCCTCACCAGGGGAGGGCTACACCTCGTCGGCGGCGAACAGCTCGAGGTGCCCGCACTTGGGGCAGCGGAATGCCACTATCTGCCGTCGGGGTCGGCCCGTCCGCTTGGCACCCCCGAAAAATCCCCGCTCCATCGCCCCTTCGATCCAGCGCGCGTACCCGCGCGAGTGCTCGCCGGCGTCCTCGATGAAACCTTCCGCCAGGCCGACGGTGCCGCAGTGGGTGCACGTGTTGTTGTCCATCCCGTGAGTGTAGGAAACCGCGCGGCCAGGACGGACTCCAGGCCCGAGGCCACCAGCACGGCGCCCCTCCTGGCCGATGCGGATGTCCGCGCTCGGCAGGTCCGGGTCGACCGGCGCCGGGGGCAAAGCGACCCAGGGCGGTCAGCCACCCTGGGCGGCCCGCTCGATCAGCTCGACGACCGGCCCGTGCGCCAGGCCGTCCAGGGACTTCCGGTGCGGGGTGCGCGACGACCGCGTCGGCGGCCTCGTCGTTCGCGTCGCGAGCCAGGACGATGGCTTCGCGGGATGGGAGGGCTTGGGTAATGCAGGCGGGCGATTCCCAGCGGGACCATCTCCGAAATTCAGAGGCCCAAGCTGCGCCAGGCAAGCACTCTGCATGGACGACATATCGTCTGCCCCGTCCACACCGGCCGCACGCACAACCAGATTGAATCCAAGCCGATTACTGATAGACGTCGCGAACCTCCCCTAAGGAGTGCTTTCAGAAAGCTGGGAGTCTGCGGGCGAGGACCATGCAGTGAGCGAGTTGGAGAAACGCGTCGTGCATGTCGTCCCGCGACTCCCAGCGCATACGTAAGCGTCGCGGGCCATGAAGATGGGTGATAGCGGCTTCGGCAACCCACCGGACGCGGCCCAACCCCGACCCGGTGGGCCTGTCCGCGACGCGCGATCCGCGGAGTGATGCGTCGTTCGCGGAGCCGTCGGCGGTAGATGTCGTGGTCGTACCCGCGGTCGGCGTACAGCACTCCGGGCTTGCGGCGTGGCCGGCCCCGTTTACCCCGCACCGGTGTCAGTCCATCGACCAGCGGAAGGAGTTGGGTGACGTCATTGCGGTGGGCGCCGGTCAGTGATACCCGCAGCGGGATGCCGTTCCCGTCGGTCAGCACATGGTGTTTCGAGCCCGGCGCCAAGCTACATGTGTTGTCCTTCCGTGGTGGTCCCGGCCGCCGGTTGCCGGGCCGATCCCACAGCCGAATTTCGGACCGAGTCGCACCACCGGGTTCCCGAGGCGGTCCCGACCATCGGTTCCCAGACCGAACCCGGCCACTGGATCCCGGGCTGGTTCCGGCCACCGGTCCCCGGGGTGGCCTCACCAGCAGGCCCCGAGCCGACCCCCACCACCGGATCCCGGGGTGGCCGCGACCGAAGCCGCCGCCACCCCGCGCCGTGACCGGCCGGGCCGGTCACCAGGTCTGGGCCGGTCACCCGGCCGTGCGCCTCCGGATTGGGCGCATGGCCGCGGCGTAGAACTCCGCCGGGTCCTGGGCGAGGCCGGCCTTCGTGGTCCGGCTCCACTCGTCCGCGAGGACCTCGACGGCACCGTCGGCCAGGCCGTCGAGCGCGGCCCCGATGACCTCGCTCGGCTTGAGCTTGGGCCCGTCGTAGTCGCTCGTCATGTCGGTGGCGGCGGAGCCGAGGTGCACGCCCAGCACCTGCGTGCCCTGCCCGGCGAGTTCGACGCGCGTGCCGGCGGTCAGGCTCCACTCCGCCGCCTTCGCGGCCGAGTACGACGTGGCCCCGTCCCAGGAGAACCAGGACAGTACCGACAGGACGTTGATGATGGCCCCGCCACCGTTGCCGCCGAGGATGTCGGCGAAGGCGCGGGTGACCGTCAGCGTGCCGAAGAAGTTGACCTCCATCTCCCGGCGGACCTGCGCCAGGTCGCCGCGGATGAGGTTCTGGCCGGTCGCGATCCCGGCGTTGTTGACGAGCAGGGTCACGTCCCCCGCCTGCTGGGCGGCCCGCTCGATGCTCTCCGGGTCGAGCACGTCCAGTGCCACGGGCACGACGCCCGGCGTCGTGATGGTGCTGGTGTCGCGCGCGGCGGCGTACACCTTCTTGGCGCCCCGCTCCCTCAGCTGCTCGACGAATTCCCGGCCGAGGCCGCGATTGGCCCCAGTGACCAAAGCGACCGATCCCGCGATCTCCACGATGGTGTCCTTTCCTGTTGTGGTTCCGATCGCAGGGTAGAATCTGACACTGATGTCAGGTTCAACGAGAAGTGGCGGAGGTCACAGTGAGCGAAGAAGACCAGCGGATGCGCATCGGCGAGCTGTCCGCCCGCACGGGCGTCAGCATCCGCTCGCTCCGGTACTACGAGCAGCGCGGCCTGCTGACCTCCACCCGGACGACGGGAGGGCAGCGGCTCTACCTGGAAGACGCGGTGGACCGCGTGCGCCTGCTGCGCCGGCTGTTCGACGGCGGCCTGTCGAGCGAGACGATCACCGCGCTGCTGCCGTGCGCCGACACCCCCTCGGACGACATCACCGTGCAGGCGTTGGAAGTGATGCGACGTGAGCGCGAGCGGATCGAGGCGCAGATCTCCGCCCTGCTCACCACTCGCGACCACCTCGACGCACTGATGGCCGGGGCGGCGGGCCACCTCGCCCGGCAGCGTGACGACGCACTCGCCGCCACGGCCTGAGGGAGGTACTCGAACTGGCCGCCGGGTCCTGAGCACCTCCCCGGGCTTCAGAGGTCGTTTTCTCCCAGTGTTTCACCCCGGAAATGATTGTTCAGCACGCCCACTGACGGAGTGGGCGTGCCTGACCACGACCTTTGAACTTGCGACGGGGACCCGGGACGGAGACTCACCCTTTCCGAAACGGCAAGCATCCGGAAACTCAGATCTTCACCCATCACAGGGCGCTCCACGGCGATCGACTCGACCCCACGTACCTGAGGGGTGCGGGATCAATGGGGTGATCGTGGCGGGCGTCGAGCCACGCACACCGAGCAGTCGACGGGGGCCGTATGCCGGCCCTCCGGGCAAGCTGTGGCGATGACGCACAGGGAGCCCCCCGCAGCAGTCGCGCAGGAAAAGGCGCTACTGAGTCTTCGACGGAGCCGGTACGGACGCCCAGGTCACATACCCAGCCTCGTCGCCGCGGTACTGGCCGATGTCGTCGACCAGGCGGTGCACGAGATACAGGCCCGGCTCTACCTCCGGATCCGGCAGAGGCCGGTCCATCTCCCCGACGGCGAGCAGGACATGGACCCCGTCGCATGAGATCCGGCCCGCCAGGTCAACACTCGCGCGGTGACGCGCGGTGACGTCGACCAACTCCGTGAGCACTCCGAGCACTGACTCGGCGACGGCTGCGGCTTCCGACATCTCGCCTAGTAGCGCCGGCAGCACCATTGCGGCGAACCGGCGCGAGCGGCGCATGGCTTCGGTGGGCTGGCGTTCGGGGCCGGTCCGGAACTCGAGGGAGTTCTCCGCGCTGAGGACCTGCGAACCAGCGGGGCTGCGCCTGGCCGCCGGGGGCCGCAGACTGGAGGCCCAGGTGAACTCTTGCTCAGTGGGATGGGCCACCACCCGAACCCCTTGCACGCAATTCGGATCAACTGGTGCACGAACGGGCTGGGGGCGGAAATGGGTGGCGACGAGAGAGACGAGCCACACACCTTGCAGGAGAAGATCGTCTACCTGCTGGATCACGCGTTCCCGGATGGAGCACCGAGCGACCGCGAGTTCTGCCGGATCGTCGAGAGCCACGGAGGCGCCCTCTCCCACAGCTACTTCGGCAAGCTGCGCAAAGGCCAGATCACCGAGGTACGCGACGAGACCCTGCAAGCCCTGGCCCTCGGCTTCGGCATCGCCAACTGGCGCTTCTTCAAAGACCAGACCGACGTCGTAGAAGACGTCATGGCGGGCCTCGCGCTCCTCGCGGGAACCCGGACCGGCGACATCAGCGGCATCGCGGGCCGCAGCATCGGCGAGGAGGGCATGTCCGCCGAGATGCTCGACTTCGTCCTCGAGCAGGTCCGCTAGTTCCAACAGGGCGACGGCAGCCCCGAGGCCACGACCTCATAGCGAACACTTGTTCACAGCCGGTCGATACCATCACCCCCACCCCTATCGCACACCGCTGCGAGAGAAACCAACGTCGAGGCCGCTGATGTCCCTGCGCGAGCCGCTGCGTAGAGTCTGCGAAGACGGGTTAGCCAACCTTCCCATCCCAACGAAGTTCAGCATCCCCGCCCTCGTGCGCAACATGGAACAGGCCCGCCACCGCCGGATCGTGCTCGTCCCTCTACCGGACCGGATGGTGCAAGCCAGCAGTGGCTGCGCTGTACGCTCAGGCACCGCGGCGGGACCACCCAGATGGCCCAGGCCAGAAGCCAACTCCAGCAGGTCAGGCCCTGTCGCCGCCGATCTCCGGCCCTAGGGCTCATGGCTACTTTCATGGCTACGTACGTAGCCACATAGCCCCGTTTGAACCGGTGCGGACCGGGGTCTGGCCAAGCTCCCGTTTCCACGAAAAAGGCCCCTGACCAGCAATTTCCCTGATCAGAGCCCCCTAGCGGCGGACGAGTCGGCCTGTACGCCGGGTTCTGTCTCCCGGGGGCCTTGCGGCCCTCGGGGAGGCGGCCATCCATCTAGGACCGGCGTTGCCGCCGGTCTCGTGCGGTCTACCCGCGGACTCGGGCGGGCAGCCCTCGATCGTCCGCGCAGAGCCGCCTTGCGGCGGCTCCTCTTGACCTTGCTCCAGGTGGGGTTTACCGAGCCGTCCGAGTCACCTCGGACGCTGGTGGTCTCTTACACCACCGTTTCACCCTTACCGGGGGCCGAAGCCCTCGGCGGTCTGTTTTCTGTGGCACTGTCCCGCGGGTCACCCCGGGTGGGCGTTACCCACCACCTTGCCGTGTGGAGCCCGGACGTTCCTCGGCGGGATCCGAAGATCCCGACGCGACCGCCCGGCCGGCTCGTCCGCCGTAATGACCATGATACCTGGCGAGGCGGCCGGACGGCTCAGCGGAAGCACGCCGTCTCCCACCCGAAGGAGAACGGTCAGGGCAGGTCGAGTGGCTTGTCGAAGGGGACCGTGACGTGCTGCCGGTAGTCGGTGGCTCCGGGTCGCTGAAGGGTCGCGGGCCGCGGTTCCGCCCCCCTTTGCTCCGTTCTGGGCGGTTTCCCCGATGGGCCCCCGGGCACCCGGGGGCCGTCCTGCGGACGGTCGAGGCGGTTGCGAGGAGGGCCCATGAGCGACACGGATGTGAACAAGGTGCTCGACGCCGTGCGGGATGTCGATTTCCCCGCGGACAAGGACGAACTGCTGGACGCGGCGCGGCGCGCGAATGCCTCGGAGGGGGTCGTCAAGGCGTTGCGCGGTATTCCGCCGGAGGAGTACCAGAACCGCGAGGAGGTGGCACGGTCCGTGCGGGTGCCCCCGGACTCGGATCTGGGGCACAGTCCCGGGCAGCGCGGGGAGCAGGCCCGGCGGGGCGGCAGACCGGGGCAGTCTCAGTATCTGCGGGACGTGCCGAAGCCCCCGGTCGAGGAGGAGCAGGAGCGGGGCCGGGAGCGCTGACTCGGCCACCGGCCCGCGCCACCGGCACCGGCCGCCGCCCATGCCCGGTACGTCTTCCGCGACGGGCGCGGCCCGGACGGCTCGCTTCCGCCCACCGACTGGGTCTCCTGCTTCGGCGGCCCGGCGTGGACCCGGCTCCCCGACGGGCAGTGGTATCTGCGTCTGTTCGCGCCCGAGCAGCCGGACCTGAACTGGGACCACCCGGAGGTGCGCACCGACTTCCTCGCCACGCTGCGCTTCTGGTCCGACCGCGGCGTGGCGGGCTTCCGCGTCAACGTGGCCCATGGCCTCGCCAAGGACCTGGCCGAACCGCTGCGCGACATCGAGGACATCCGGGCTACGGCCCGGACGAACTGCCCGAGGACGGCAGCCATCCGCTGTGGGACCGCGATGAGGTGCACGGCATCTTCCGCGAGTGGCGCAAGGTGAGGGACGAGTACGACCCGCCGCGGATCGCCGTGGCCGAGGCGTGGGTCCGCACCTCCCGCCGCACGCCCTGAGCGCGGGGGTGCTGCACTTCCGGCGCTCCACCGGCTGCACAGCCTGAGCAATCTCTCGGCGGGCCCGGTGCCGCTGCCGGAGGGCCTGGAGGTGGTGCTGGCCAGCGGTCCGCTCGAGGGGGAGGCCGGCACCGTGGACCGGGTGCCCGCGCAGACGACGGTCTGGCTGCGTGAGCGGGAGGTCGTAGGCTGCGGGCGGGGCGGGGGTCGTTCTCCGGGCCCGTCCCGCGCCCTGCCGCCAACCGTTCGAGGAGATCCGCCGTGCTCGTCCTGCTGCCGCCGTCCGAGGGAAAGGCCACGGGAGGCTCTCGCTCCCCGCTGGACCTGGGAGCGCTGTCGCTGCCCGAACTGGGCGAGGCACGGGCGGAGGTCCTGGACGAGCTGGTGTCGCTGTGCTCGGGCGACGAGACGAAGGCCGCCGAGGTGCTGGGGCTCAGCGAAGGGCTGCGCGGCGAGATCGCGAAGAACGCGGCGCTGCGGGAGGCCGGGACCCGGCCCGCGGGCGAGATCTACACCGGGGTGCTGTACGACGCGCTCGGTCTGGCCACCCTGCCCACCGCCGCCCGGCGCCGGGCGGGCCGGTCGCTGCTGGTGTTCTCCGGGCTGTGGGGCGCGGTGCGGATCGGCGACCGCATTCCCTCCTACCGCTGCTCAATGGGGGTGAAGCTGCCGGGGCTCGGCGCGCTGGGCACGTACTGGCGGAACCGGACCCCGATGGCCGAGGTGATCCCGCAGGCCGCCGGGCGCGGACTGGTGCTGGACCTCAGGTCGGCGGCGTACGCGGCGGCGTGGAAGCCGAAGGGTGCGCTCGCCGAGCGTACGGCGACGGTGCGGGTGCTCCAGTCGAAGATCGTGAGCGGGGTGGAGAAGCGGTCCGTCGTCAGCCACTTCAACAAGGCGACGAAGGGCCGGATGGTACGGGACCTGCTGACCGCCGAGGCCACGCCGAGCGGTCCGAGCGAGCTGGTGGAGGCGCTGCGGGGGCTCGGGTACGTGGTGGAGGCCGCGGTGCCGGAGCGGGCGGGGCAGGCGTGGAGGCTGGACGTGGTGGTGACCGAGCTGTAGGGCTTGGGGAGCCAGGTGGCGTTCCGAGCTGCGGCGCCCGGGAGCAACCCTGACGATGCGTGGGCGTTGCGACATACGCAACCACCATTGCGCAGTGCGCCGCACCGCGGGCAGGATGGGCACCGTGACTAGCACCGCGCCCTCCCCCGGTTCCCCGGCGTCCTCGCTGCTCGATCTCGCCCCCGTGATCCCCGTGGTCATCGTCCATGACGCGGCCCAGGCGGTCCCGCTGGCCCGTGCGCTGGTGGCGGGCGGGCTGCCGGTGATCGAGGTGACCTTCCGGACGCCCGCCGCCGCGGACGCGATCCGGGCGATCGCCGACGAGGTTCCGGGCGCGGTCGTCGGCGCCGGTACGGTCCTGACCCCGGAGCAGGTGGAGACGGCCGTCGCCGCCGGGTCGCGCTTCCTGGTCACGCCCGGCTGGACGGACCGGCTGCTGGGGGCGCTCGACGCGTCCGGCCTGCCGTATCTGCCGGGCGTTTCGACCACTTCGGAGGTCGTGGCGCTGCTGGAGCGCGGGGTCGAGGAGATGAAGTTCTTCCCGGCGGAGGCGGCCGGGGGCACGCCGTATCTGAAAGCGCTCGCCTCACCGCTCCCCCGGGCCCGCTTCTGCCCGACGGGCGGGGTCAACGCCTCGAACGCCCTTGGGTATCTCTCCCTCCCCAACGTCGGCTGCGTGGGCGGCACTTGGATGCTGCCGCCGGACGCGCTGGACGCGGGCGACTGGGCTCGGGTCGAGTCCCTGGCCCGGGAGGCGGCGGCACTGCGGCGGTGACGGCCACCGCGGTAAGCGCCGTGACGGCCGCCGCGGGGCGGCACCTTGGCAGCCCCCCGCCCCCGCGATCGGCACCGTGACGGCTACCGCCGTCAGCCCCTACCGCAGATGCGCCGTCTCGTTCAGCAGCCGCAACGACGCGTTCCCGTCCCCGTAGTACGCCACCGCCGTCAGCGAGGCCGCCGAGAGCTCCATGCGGAACAGGGACTCCGGCGGGGCGCCCAGGGCCAGCCGGACCAGGGTCTTGATCGGGGTCACATGCGTGACCAGCAGCACCGTACGGCCCGGGTAGCGGGCGATCAGCTTGTCGCGGGTGAGCGCGACCCGGCGGGTGACCGCCGCGAAGCTCTCGCCGCCGCCGGTGGGGGCCACCTCCGTGGAGGCCAGCCATGCGTCCAGGTCGTCCGGGTAGCGCTCCTTGACCTCCGCGAAGGTCAGGCCCTCCCAGGCGCCGAAGTCCGTCTCCCGCAGTCCCTCTTCGACGCGGACTTCCAAGCCCAGGCGCCGGGCCACCACCTCGGCGGTCTCCCGGCAGCGCCGCAGCGGTGAGGCGACGACGGCCTGGATGGTGCCGCGTGCGGCGAGCGCCGCCGCCACCCGCTCGGCCTGGTGGCGGCCCACGTCGGAGAGTGCGGGGTCGGTACCGCCGCTGCCGGAGAAACGCTTCTCGGGGGTGAGCGGGGTCTCCCCGTGCCGGAGCAGGACGAACGTGGCGGGGGTGCCCAGATCCGCCGAGCCCCAGCCCACCGCCGGGGCGGCCCCCGTGGCGGAGGCGGGCCCCGTGGCGGAGGCGGCCCCCGTGGCCGGGGCGGCCCCCGTGGCGGCGGGCTCGGCGAGAGTGTCGTCGGCGGGCGCGGCGGCCTCCGGCGCGCCCGCCGCCAGCGTGCCGCCGGGCGGCACCTTCGGCTGCCACCGCTCGCCCCGCTTGCCCGCGTCCATGGCCTCGTTGGCGAGCCGGTCCGCGTGCTTGTTGTTCTCGCGCGGGATCCACTCGTACGTCACCTGGCCGGGCGGGACGATCCTCTTGGCCTCGGCGGCGAGCGGCCGCATATCGGGGTGCTTGATCTTCCAGCGGCCCGACATCTGCTCGATGACCAGCTTGGAGTCCATCCGCACCCGGACCTCGGCCGCCGGGTCCAGGGCGTGCGCCGCCCGCAACCCGGCGATCAGGCCCTTGTACTCGGCCACGTTGTTGGTCGCGGTGCCGAGGTACTCGGCCACCTCGGCGAGCGTCTCACCGGTCTCGGCGTCGCGCACGAGGGCGCCGTAGCCGGCCGGCCCGGGGTTGCCCCGGGACCCGCCGTCCGCCTCGACGATGAAGCGCCGCGCCATCGGCCTACAGCCCCGACTCGGGCGTACGGACCAGGATCCGGCGGCAGTTCTCGCAGCGCAGCACCGTGTCGGGGGCCGCCGAGCGCACCTCGTTGAGCTCGGTGATGGCGAGCTCCTGGCGGCAGCCGTCGCAGCTGCGCTGGTAGAGCCGGGCCGCGCCGACGCCGCCCTGCTGCTCGCGCAGCTTGTCGTAGAGCTTCAGCAGATCGGCGGGGATGGTCCCGGCGATCACCTCGCGCTCCTTGGTGGCGGTCGCGATCTCGGCGTCGATCCCCTCGGCCGCCGCGTCCCGGCGCGAGATGGCGTCAGCGATCTTGGACTGGAGGGACTCCACCCGCTCGGTCAGCTCGGCGGCCCGCTCCTGGACGGACTCCCGGCGCTCCATGACCTCCAGGACGACGTCCTCCAGGTCGCCCTGGCGCTTGGCGAGGGAGGCGATCTCGTGCTGGAGGTTCTCCAGGTCCTTCGGCGAGGTGACGGCCCCGGAGTCCAGGCGCTTCTGGTCGCGGGCGGCGCGCTGGCGCACCTGCTCCACGTCCTGCTCCGCCTTGGTCTGCTCGCGGGCGGTGTCGCTCTCCTCGGTCTGCGCGGCGATCAGCAGGTCGCGCAGCTGGGTGTGATCGGCGTTCAGCGTCTCGATCTCGGCGTGCTCGGGCAGCGTCTTGCGCTTGTGCGCGAGCTGCGACAGCCGGACGTCGAGCGCCTGGACGTCGAGGAGGCGGATCTGATCGGCGGGCGCGGCATTCAGCGTGGGGCTCCAGGGGAGTCGAGTTGGGGACGGAAACGAGGTCAGGGGGTCGAGCGAGGGGCGGCGGGGGCCGCGGCGTGGGCCGTCCAGGGGTCGGTCACGATACGGGAGACATGCGTCCGCAGACCCCACCCGTGCCGGTCGGAGATCTCGTCCAGCTGGGCCGCGGCCTGCTCGGTCCAGGGCCATTCGGTGGCCCAGTGCGCGGCGTCCAGCAGGGCGAGATCGCTGTGCTCCCGCGCCTCCGACGACGGGTGGTGGCGCAGGTCGGCGGTGAGGAACGCGTCGACCCCGGCCGCGCGCACCGCGTCGAAGAGGCTGTCGCCGGAGCCGCCGCTGACGGCCACCCGGCGGACGGTGCGGTCCGGGTCGCCCGCGGCGCGGATGCCCTGCGCGGTGGCGGGCAGCCGGGCGGCGGCGCGCCCGGCGAACTCCCGCAGCGTCTCGGGGTGGTCGAGCTCGCAGATCCGGCCCAGTCCGCGGCGGCCCTCGGGGTCGGTGGCGTCGGGCACCAGCGGACCGACGATCCGCAGGTCGAGCGCGCCGGCGAGGGCGTCGGAGACGCCGGGGTCGGCGGTGTCGGCGTTGGTGTGCGCGACATGCAGGGCGATGTCGTTCTTGATGAGCGTGTGCACCACCCGGCCCTTGAAGGTGGAAGCGGCGACCGTGGTGGTCCCCCGCAGATAGAGCGGATGGTGGGTGATCAGCAGGTCGGCGCCGAGGTCCACCGCCTCGTCGGCCACTTCCTGGACCGGGTCGACGGCGAACAGCACGCGGGTGACCTGGGCGTCGGGGTCACCGCACACCGTGCCGACGGCGTCCCACTGCTCCGCCCGCTCGGGCGGCCAGAGGGCGTCGAGCGCGGCGAGGACGTCGTTGAGTGCGGGCACGGGGCAAGGCTACCTCCCGGATCACGGCTGAGCCCTGCCCCGGCCTTCACTCAGCGCGACCACCGCGACGCCCGGTCGCCGTGGTCGCGGATCAGTCGTCGTCGCGGATCAGTCGCCGTCGTCGCGGATCAGTGGACGAGGTAGCCGCGCAGATCGTCCAGGACCCGGTCGGCGGCGGTGACGCCGAGACCCAGGTACCAGGTCTCCTCGTCGACGTATCGAGCCCGGCCCGCCTTGACCGCCGTCAGCTTCTTCCACAGCGGGTTGGACTGCGCCTGGTCGCGCTTGGTGGCCTTGGGGTCGCCGTAGACACCGGTGAAGATCCAGTCGGCGTCGGCCTCGTTGATCCGCTCCGGGCCGATCTCCGCGGCGAGGTCGTCGACCTGCTGGTTCTTCGGGCGCGGCAGACCGACGTCCTGGAGGATGGTGCCGATGAAGGACGCCTTGGCGTAGAGCCGGGTGGCCTGCGGCATGAAGCGGAGCATGGTGATCGTCGGCTTGTCGGCGCCGATGTCCTCGCCCAGCTTCTCGGCCTTCTTCTCGTACGCGTCGAGGGAGCGCTCGGCCTCGGCGGTGCGGTCCAGGGCCGCGGCGTTGAGGCGGTAGTTCTCCTTCCAGGTGAAGCCGGGGCGGATGGAGAAGACGGTGGGGGCGATCTGCTTCAGCTCGTCGTAGAGCGGCTCGGCGCGCAGCTTGCTGCCGAGGATCAGATCGGGGTGGAGGGCGTTGATGGCCTCGAGGTTGAGGTTGTTGATGGTGCCGACGTTCTTCGGGTTCCCGGCGTCCTTCTTGAGGTAGTCGGGGATGGCCTGGTCGCCCTCGGAGGGGGCGTAGCCGACCGGCTTCAGCCCCAGCGAGACCACGTTGTCGAGCTCTCCGACGTCGAGCACCACGACCCGCTTCGGCTTGCTCTTGAGCTCGGTCTTTCCCATCGCGTGGGTGATGGTGCGGGGGAACGCGCCGGGCTTCGCGTCCGTGCCCAGCTTCGCGGTCTCCTCGGCCGCCTTGCCGAAGTCCTTGCCGCCCTGGGCGACCGACTTCCCGCCCCCGCCGTTGCGCTTGCCGCCGTCCGCGCCGTCGTCCGACGATCCACAGGCGGTGAGGGAGAGCGCCCCGGCCAGGGCGAGGGCGAGGGCGGCACTGCCGCGGACGCGCAGGGACATGACGGAGCTCCAGGGATAGCTGGGCGCGCCCGTTCTCCCGGGCGCGCCGATCGCACTTAGGTGTGCCTTACTTTAATCACAAACCATCCCCGCGTCGCTTACAGCACATTCACCCCCGACCTCTCAGGCGAATCGGGCAAGAGCCACACTTACGGGTGGAGCGCGCCTATTACGGCCTTCGGCAGGAAGTGCGAAAACTACGTTCAGTGGCCGGAGGTGAGTGACCGATGACTGCCTGTGCCTTCGACACCGCCCTCACCGGGGGCGTCGGCCACCGGCCACGAGGGGGTTTCACCATCGCCTCGGACCGCTCGTACGGCGCGCGGCTCGCGCTCGGCGGGGAGACGGGCTGCTGGTACCCCGAGCGCTGGACGCTGGACGGCCCGGAGCCCTACGCCGTACCGCTGCCCGCCGCCCAGCCCGAGGAGCCGGACAGCGAGTTGCTGCCGCTGGCCGACGGGCAGGTGCTCATCCACCGCCGGGTGGCCGGCCACCACACCTTCTCACTGCTCTACCCGACCGGCCCCGGCACCGGCGAGCGCCCGCTCGGCGGCATCGACCGCGCCGAGGTCTCGCTGCTGCCGCCCCCGCCCGGCGGCCTGTGCGCGTTCGCGCTGGGGCGCGGGGCGCGGTCCACCTCCGTCTGGCTGCTGTTCGGCGGCGGCGTCCTCGCCCCCCAGCACCTGGCCGAGGTGCCCGGCCGATGTACGGGCGGCAGTTGGCTGGACCGTACGGGCCGGCTGCTGGCCCTCGACCGCGAACTCGACGGCCGTACGAAGGCCGTCGTGGTCGATCTGCGGCGCGGCGGCGAGACCAGCCCGCTGCTCCAGATCACCGAGCGCAGCGACGACCGGCTGCTGCTCGCCGACCCCGACAGCGGTCTGCTTCTCGTACGGTCCGACGCACCCGGCGAGCAGCGACTGGGCTGGGGCGTGCTGGGCAGCACCCGGCCGGTGCGGTTCCCGGACTGTCTGCGGCCCGCGGGGTGGTCGGAGGCCACGCCGTTCGCGATGCAGCCGGGGCAGGTGCTGACGCCCGAGGTGTGCGCGGTCGCCTTCCGCATCGACGGACGGGGCGGATCCGGGGCCGGGCCCGGGGCCGGGGCCGGGCGGCCGTGGGTGGGCGTATGGCGCCCGGCGGAGCGGCGGCTGCGCGAGTTCCCGGCCCCGGAGGGCTGGCTCCCGGGCGCGGGCCTGTGGACGAGGGACGGCGAACTGCGCCTGCCGTACGTCACCTCCCAGGTGCCCTGCGGGCTGGCCAGGGTGCGCCTATCCGGGGCGGCGGGGGCCGCTGGGTCGGCACCGAGGCTGTCGGGGGGCTTGTGGGCGAGCGGTGCCACGGGCCACGCGGCGGCGGAGCCGTCAGGGGTGGGGTCGTTCGGGACGGGGTCGTTCGGGACGGCGGAGGCGCGATGGAGACCCGACGCCCCGACGGGGTCGTGGCAGCAGGACGACACGGCGGGGCCATGGAGACCGGGCGCCACGGCGACGCCGTGGGGGCCGGACGAGGCGACGACGCCGTGGGGGCCGGACCAGGCGACGGGAGCGCGGCGGACCGCGCGGGTGACACCGGCGACCCAGCCGTCCGGCCAGGTGGCGGAGGTGTCCGGCCCGGTTCCGGCCGAGGCGCAGGGCGTTCAGGCGTCGCGGGCGACGGCGCCCGCGGCCGGGATCGCGACCAGGATCACACCGTGGACCCGGGTCGGCGGGCCCGGCGCGTCCGCCCCCGTGCGAGCGTCCGGGCCGACGCCAGAGCCGACGCCGATGCCGTCCCGGGCACCCGAGCCGATGCCGCTACGGGAGCGGGCGCCGATGCCCGTACACCAACCGGTGCCGATGCCCGTACACGAGCCGACGCCGCTGCCCATGCACGAGATGCCCGTACACGAGCCGACGCCACTGCCCGTACACGAGCGGGTGCCCGAGCCCGAGTGCGGATCCGGGGTCGAGCCGTGGGGTGGGACCGGGTCGTGGGCCGGGGTCGAGCAGGAGATGGGGCCCGAGCCGGAGCCCGCCCCCGGGGCCGGTCTGAGCCCCGCCCTGCGGCCCGTACCGCTACAGCAGGCACCGCTCGCTCGGCCACCCCGGCCGCGGCCACCCCGATGGGTCCGGGATCACCCACTTGGTTAGACTGAGTCAGGGGCTGCGCATCCCTGCGTTCACACGTGGGACGCCTCGGGTGATGCGCATGGAACGTCGTGCGACATCGTGGTCAGCCCCTTTCGCACAGTACAAAGCGATCTGACGGGGTGACGTACCCACCATGTCCGAAACCCACATCGACACGACTCAGGCGCGCCCGCGGGACGCCGCCGCGGCCCAGGCCGATGGCGCTCAGGGCAAGCACCGGGGGCAGGCCGCGTCCGAGGAGACCCAGGCACCGGTCCACGGCCGCCACCGTCGCCCGAACGAGAACGGCTCCTGACGACCGTCAAGACCCCAAGACCGTAGGTGCCCCGGGGGCGTCCCGCGATCGCGGGATGCCCCCGGCCGGCGGCACCTCACCCCCGCTTGAGCCCCAGCACCTCCACCGCCGCGAAGCCCTCCCCGCCCCGCTCCGCGAAGTACGGCGTCAGCGCCGCGTCCAGCTCCTCGAAGCCGAAGGCGTCCCCCTTCGCGTCCACCTTCGCCGCCACCTTCGGCCGCTCCAGGATCGCCAGCATGCCGCCGTGCACGACGAACACCTGGCCGTTCACCTTCGCCGCGGCCGGTGAGGCGAGATAGCCGACCAGCGGGGCCACGTGTTCCGGGGCGAGTGCGTCGAGGCGGCCGTCCTCCGGGAGCTCGAAGTCGGCGAAGACGTCCTCGGTCATCCGGGTGCGGGCGCGCGGGCAGATGGTGTTGGCCGTCACCCCGTACTTGGCGAGGGCCACCGCCGTGGAGGTGGTGAGCCCGACGATGCCGCCCTTGGCCGCCGCGTAGTTCGGCTGGCCCGGCGAACCGGCGAGGAACGCCTCGGAGGAGGTGTTCACCACCCGGCCGTGCACCGGGCCGCCGTCCGCCGCCTTGGACCGCTCGCGCCAGTGCGCGGCGGCGAAGCGGATGGTGTTGAAGTGGCCCTTGAGGTGGACCCGGATCACCGAGTCCCACTCGTCCTCACTCATCGAGAAGACCATCCGGTCGCGCAGGATGCCCGCGTTGTTGACCAGGATGTCCAGCGTGCCGTAGGTGTCGATCGCGAGCCGGACCAGCTCGCCCGCCTGCCCGAAGTCGGCCACGTCGCCCGCGTGCGCCGTGGCCCGGCCACCGGCCGCGCGGATCTCCTCGGCGACCTGTTCGGCGGGTCCCGCCGATGCCTCGCCGCTGCCGTCGCGTCCGCCCTGCCCGTAGTCGTTGACGACGACACTGGCGCCCAGCCGCCCCAGCTCCAGGGCCTCGGCACGGCCGAGGCCGCGCCCGGCGCCGGTGACGATCGCGGTCTTCCCGGTCAGCGGGCCGGTCACATCTCGATGCATGTGCGCAGCGCCTCCCCGGTCCGCATCTGGCCGATCGCGTCGTTGATCTCGCCGAGCCGCACCCGGTGGGTGATCAGACCTTCGAGGTCGAGCCGGCCCGCCCGCCACAGGTCGATGGTGCGCCGGTAGGAGCGGAGCACATCGCCGCCGCCGTACAGCGAGGGCAGGATCCGCTTCTCGTCGAAGAACAGCTCGAACATGTTGAGCTGGAGGAAGTCGTCCAGCGCCCCGGCGCCGACCACGCACAGCGTGCCGCCGCGCCGGGTGATCTCGTACGCCCGGCGGGCGGTGGCGGAGCGGCCCACGACCTCGAAGACGTAGTCGAAGCCCTCGCCCGCCGTGACGCTGTTCTTGGCGGTGTCGAGACCGTCCGGGGCCACCGCCTCGGTGGCGCCGAAGCGCAGCGCGGCCTCGCGCCGCGACTCCACGGGGTCGACGGCGACGATCTGCGCCGCGCCCGACGCCCTCGCCCCCTGGATGACGCTGATGCCCACCCCGCCGCAGCCGATGACCGCGACCGATGAACCGGCCTCCACCCGGGCGGTGTTGAAGACGGCTCCGAGCCCGGTGGTCACCCCGCAGCCGATGAGCGCCGCGATGTCGTACGGGACGTCGTCGGGGATCGGCACGGCGCAGGGCGCGGCCAGGACGATCTCCTCGGCGAAGGTGCCGGTCCCGGACATGCCGAAGACGTCCTCCGGGCTGCCGCCCGGGCGGCGGAAGTTGGGGGTTCCGGCGTTCATGAACCCGGTCAGGCACAGCTCGGTCTGACCGCGCTGACAGGACGGACAGCCGCCGCACGCGGGCAGCCAGCACACCAGCACCCGGTCGCCGGCGCTCAGCCCGGTCACCCCGTCGCCCACCTCGAGGATCTCGCCCGCGCCCTCGTGGCCGGGGACGAACGGCGCGGGCTGCGGCAGCACCCCGGCCATCGCGGAGAGGTCGGAGTGGCACAGCCCGGTGGCCCTCAGCCGCAGCCGGACCTTGCCGGGGCCGAAGCCCACCGCCTCGATGTCGTCGAGGACCTCGAGCTTGTCCTGTCCCGTCTCGTGAAGTACGGCTGCGCGCACAGCGGCTCCTCGTGATGTCGAGCGTGCGTGTTCTCGAGCGTGCGTGGTCTCGAGCGTGCGTGGTCTCAGGCGTGCGTGGTCTCAGGCGTGCGTGGTCTCAGGCGTGTTCGACGATGGTGTCGGTGAGGACCGGTGCGTCGTCCCGCTCGACGGCGGTCGCCGTCACCTGGACGCGCCCCTCGTCCTGCCACATCCGGACGCGCAGGGTCTCGCCCGGATACGCGACCCCGGCGAAGCGGGTGGTGTACGAGCGCACCCGGGCCACCTCCCCGTCCAGCGCCGTGTCCACGACCGCCTTGAGCACCATCCCGTACGAGCACAGCCCGTGCAGGATGGGCTTCTCGAACCCCGCCAGCTTGGCGAACTCGGGGTCGGCGTGGAGCGGGTTCCAGTCCCCGGAGAGCCGGTAGAGCAGCGCCTGGTCCTCGCGGATGGCCCGCTCCACGGTGCGGTCCGGTTCGCGGGCCGGGGGCTCCAGGCGGTCGGAGGGGCCACGCTCACCGCCGAAGCCGCCCTCGCCCCGGACGAAGATCCGGGTGTCGCAGGTCCACAGCGGGCCGTCCGCGTCGGCCACGTCGGAGCGCAGCACGATGACCGCCGCCTTGCCCTTGTCGTAGACGGCGGCGACCTTCGAGGTCTGGGTGGCGTCCCCGCCGAGCGGGATGGGCCGGTGCAGTTCGACGGTCTGGCCGCCGTGCAGGACCGCGGCGAGGTCGACGTCGATACCGGGTGCGGCCATGCCCCCGGCGACCGCCATCCCGCCGCCCGCGACGGTCGCGAAGCTGGGCAGCACATGGAGCTTGCTCTCCAGGGTGTAGCGGAGCTCCTGGGGGTCGGTCGCGGGGATTCCGGCGCCGATGCCCAGGTGGTAGAGCTGGATGTCCTTCTGCCCCCAGATGAGAGCCGTGCTCCGGGGTTCGGCCGAGACGGCCTTCGCGACATCGATGGGCATGGGGCGACACCACTCCTTGGTCCGCTCGCTGGGCCACGGTCCGAAGACCCCGGCCCGCCCGTCCGCACCGTCGGCCGTGCCGGGGTCGTCGCTGGTCGGCAGGGTCACGTCGTCCGCGTGGACATGTAGAACGCGTTCTAGCCGATGGCACCCTGTATAGCCCAATCGCCCCGAAGGGGGAAGGGTACGGACGACGCGCGCTGACGGCCCGTCAGGTGGCGGCGACCTGGGTGCCGAAGGCCCCGGGACAAATGTCACGGCCATCCCCCGACATCCGCATCTGCCCAGCTCATACGGGGATCCGTAAGGTCGGACGCATGTATGCCGCCGAGCACATCGAGCGCCTCAAGCCACCGGGCCGCCTGGCCTTCGTGCCCTGGCTCTTCATGCTCACGGGGGACGTGCAGGCGCTCTTCAAGGGGAAGACGCCGCTGCCGTGGCTCGGCGGCGCGGGGGTGGCGGCCTTCATGGCGCTCTATCTCACCACCGTCTTCACCGCCCTCGACGAGCGCCGCCGCCACACCAGGACCCCGCTGCTGGCGCTGGCCGGGTTGGCGGCGGTCACCTATGCGCTGGGCATCGGCTACGCCGGGAACTGGCTGCTGTGCTTCCCACTGCTGTCGCTGGCCTCCGGGATCGTGCTGCGCGGGGGGAGGCGGAAGCTGGGGCCCGTCATCATCACCCTGTCCGTCTCCGCCGGAATCATCGCCGGGCTCCGCGGCGGCGCCTCGGACTCGCTCACGGTCTCCTACGGCACCATGCTGTCCGGCCTGGTGACGGCGGCCATCCTGTCGCTCTTCGAGACCGTGGCCCAGCTCCGCGCGACCCGCCAGGAGCTGGCCCGTACGGCGGTGGAGAGGGAGCGGCTGCGGTTCTCCCGCGATCTGCACGACCTGCTCGGCCACACCATGTCGGTCGTCGTGGTCAAGGCGGAGGCGGTGCGTCGGCTCGCCCCGAAGAACCTGGAGGCCGCGCTGGGGCAGGCCGCGGACATCGAGGCGGTGGGACGGCAGGCGCTCACCGAGATCCGCGAGGCCGTGACCGGCTATCGCGAGGGCAGTCTGGCCACCGAGCTGGACCGGGCCCGCTCGGCGCTGGATGCCGCCGGTATCGAGGCCGTCGTCCGCCGCGAGGGGCCGCCGCTGGCCCCGCAGACCGAGGCGCTGCTGGGGTGGGTGGTCCGCGAGGGCGTCACCAATGTGGTGCGGCACAGCGGGGCGTCCCGGTGCGAGATCGAGGTGCGGAGCGGCATGGACCGGGTACGGCTGGAGATCACGGACGACGGGGGCGGCGTAGGCTCCCGTGCCACCGGTACGAACGCGGACGGCGGTCCGAAGACCGGCAGTCCGACGACCGGCAGTCCGACGACCGGCGGTACGGGGCTCAAGGGCCTGGCCGAGCGGCTGGCCGCGGCGGGCGGCTCGCTGGAGTCCGGCCCCGCCGGGCGCCGGGGCTTCCGGCTCGTCGCCGAACTGCCGGTGGATACGGAGGACGTGGTGGAGGCCGAGGTCGAGGGAGCCCGGACGTCGTGAACGAGGCGGAGGACGCGCAGGGCGTGCAGGGCGTGCGGGACGCGACAGGCGTGATCAAGCTCCTGCTCGCCGAGGACCAGGGGATGATGCGGGGCGCGCTCGCCCTGCTGCTGGGGCTGGAGGACGACTTCGAGATCGTCGCGCAGCTCGGGAACGGGGACGAGATCGTGCCCCGGGCCCTGGAGACCCGGCCCGATGTGGCGCTGCTCGACATCGAGCTGCCCGGCCGCAGCGGTCTGGACGCGGCCGGCGCGCTGCGCGAGGCGCTGCCGGAGTGCCAGGTGCTGATCCTCACCACCTTCGGCCGCCCCGGCTATCTGCGCCGGGCGATGGAGGCGGGGGCGGCCGGGTTCCTGGTCAAGGACGGCCCGGTGGAGGAGCTGGCCGTGGCGATCCGCCGGGTGCTGGCCGGTGAGCGCGTGATCGACCCGGGCCTGGCCGCCGCCGCCCTCAGCGCGGGCCCCAACCCGCTGACCCAGCGCGAGCGCGATGTGCTCTCGGCGGCGGTGGACGGGGCGACGGTCGCGGACATCGCGGCCAAGGTCCACCTCTCCCCCGCCACCGTGCGCAACTATCTCTCCTCGGCCATCGGCAAGACCCAGACCCGCAACCGCATGGAGGCCGTCCGCGCCGCCCGCCAGAACGGCTGGCTGTAAGGCGGCTACGAGGAGCCGCGGGTGACCGCGACCGCGGGCGTACGCGGCAGCAGGACGGCCATCAGCACCACCGCCGTCGCGATGATCCCGGTGGCCACCACGAAGGCGCGGCCGTACCCGGCCGCGAGCGCCTCAGGCCCACCTCCGCCGTGCGCCGTGATCCGCTCGGCCGCGACCGTGGCCAGCACGGTCAGGCCGAGCGCGCCGCCGAGCTGCCGTGAGGTGTTGACCAGCCCGGACACCAGCCCCGCCTCGGAGGGGGCGGCGCCGGAGGTGGCGGAGGCGGCGAGCGGGGTCATCATCAGCCCGCTCCCGAGCGACATGATGATCGCCGGGCCCAGGACCGTCCCCACATAGGTGCCGTCGGCGCCCATCCGGCTCTGCCACGCGTAGCCGACGACGGCCAGCGAACCGCCCACGATCGCCAGCAGCTTGCCGTCCACCCGGGCCATCAGCCGGGGCGCGAGCTTCGAGCCGAGGACGATCGACAGGCTGTGCGGGAGGAAGGCGAGACCGGCCTTGACCGGGCTGTAGTGGAGCACGTTCTGGAGGTAGAGCGTCATGAAGTACCACATGGCGAACATGCCGCCGCCGCACACCACCATCACCGCGTTCGCCGCCGACACCGCCCGGATACGGAACAGCCGCAGCGGCATCAGCGGCTCCTCGGTCCGTGCCTCGACGGCCACGAACACCGCGAGCAGCACGAGCCCGGCGAGCAGGGGGCCGAGCGAGGCGGCGGCGGTCCAGCCGTGCGGTTCGGTCTGCACGATGCCGTACGCGAGCGCCGCGACGCCCGCCGTGACCAGCACCGCGCCCGGTGCGTCGAGCCGCCGCGCCGTCCCGGAGCGGCCCTCGGCCAGCCACACCGCCGCGGCCACCAGCACCACGATGCCCACCGGCACATTGACCAGCAGCACCCAGCGCCAGGACAGGTACTCGGTGAGCACACCGCCGACCAGCGCGCCCGCCGCGCCCCCGCCGGCGCCGACCGCGGTCCAGGTGCCGATGGCCCGGTTGCGGGCGGAGCCGGTCGGGAAGGTGGTGGTGAGGATGGTGAGGGTGGCCGGGGAGAGCACGGCCGCGCCGATGCCCTGAAGGGCGCGGGCGGCGATCAGCTGCCAGGGCTGCTGGGCGACACCACCGGCCAGGCTGGCCGCGGTGAACAGCCCGAGCCCGGCGAGGAAGACCCGTTTGCGCCCGAAGAGGTCGGCCGCGCGCCCGCCGAGCATCAGGAACCCGGCGAAGGTGAGCGCGTAGGCGTTCACCACCCATTGCAGCCCGGTCTCGCCGAGTCCCAGGTCCGTACGCATCGACGGCAGCGCGACGTTCACCACCGATATGTCGAGCACCACCAGGAACTGTCCGGCGCAGGCGGCCAGCAGGACCGCCCACACGGGGGGCGGGGTGCGCGGGGCCCGGGCGGCGGCCGCGGTTTCCGAGGGGAGGGGCGCTGGGGTGGACATGACGGCGATGCTCGCATCCGGAACCCCTCATACGCATCGGCATTTCCGCGCATTTGGGTACGGCGCAAGACCTAAGCCCCCCGCTGGACGTGTCGCGATGCGCCGTGGGCCGACTGCGGCGCCGTCGTAGCTGGCTCTGACCCGCTGAGTACCTCCCCGGTGGGCACCCGTCACGGGGCCGTGGCCCCGGGCGCCGCGGGCCGATGGCGGTGCGGCAGGATGAGCGGGTGACTCAGCCTGCTGCCGCCGCCGCGCCCGCGGCCCCCGACCGCACCGTGCTCGACGCCTTCGAGGCGGCGAAGGGCTTCATGCCGCTGGACGAGGGGCTTGCCCTGTATGCCGCGGCCGTGCGGGCGGCGGCGCCGGGGCTGCCGCTGGTGGAGGTCGGCACGTACTGCGGGCGCTCCACGATCCTGCTGGCCGACGCCGCCCGCGCGGCCGGGACGGTCGCCGTGACCGTCGACCACCACCGGGGCTCCGAGGAGCAGCAGCCGGGCTGGGAGTACCACGACCCGGAGGTGGTCGACCCCGAGGTGGGGCGGATGGACACACTGCCCACCTTCCGCCGCACCCTCCACCGGGCGGGCCTCGAGGACCACGTCATCGCCGTGGTCGGGCGGTCCCCGCGGGTCGCGGCGGTGTGGGGGAAGCCGGTCGGGCTGGTGTTCATCGACGGCGGCCACACCGACGAGCACGCGAGCGCCGACTACGAGGGCTGGGCGCCGCATATCGCGCCGGGCGGGCTGCTGGTGATCCACGACGTCTTCCCCGACCCGGCCGACGGCGGCCAGGCGCCGTACCGGATCTACCGCCGCGCGCTCGCCTCCGGCGCGTTCACCGAGGTCTCCGCCACCCGCTCACTCCGCGTCCTGCGCCGCACGGCGGGCGCCACCGGCCCCGGGGCCTGAGGCCGGGGCCTGAGGCCGGGGCCTGAGGCGCCGCCGCCCCGCCCGCCTGATCGCGAGCACATGGCCGGGCGCCCGGCTTGGCCCCCCGCCCGCCCCGGTGACGGTTGGCGGCCGACGCCCCGCCCCCGGCGACAGGCAGCGGCCGACGCCCCGTCCCCCGCTGAGGCATCCGCGGTGAGCGCGCCCGCGCGGCCGGGGCCTGCCGGAAGGCCGGCGGCCGCCACGCCCGGTGACAAGGTGCGGCGCCCGCCCCGGCCGAGGCGACCCGGACGAGGCGGCGCGGACGAGGCGGCGCGGACGAGGCGGCGCGACCGCCGAGGGCTGGGCGGCCGGGCCCGCCGGGCCGCTACCCGCCCGGCGCCCGATGTGCACCGGCCGGGCCGCTACCATCGCCCGCGTGTCCTACGGCAGCTTTCCTCCAGAGCCCGGTCGTCGCCGCGGCACCCTCGCCATCGTTCTGGTGGCGCTGATACCGACCTGCTTCGTCGGCTGGCTGCTGTGGAGTTCCCTGGGCGGTACGAAGGACGACGGCGCGGGCGGGGCGGGCGGGACGGGCGGGCCCACGACCTCCTCGACGTCCTCCCCGCCGCCCCCGTCGTCCGGCGCGTCCGCCCCGCCCACCCCGCCCGCCTCATCCGGGGAGCCCGGAGCGCCCGGAAAGCCCCTCGAGGGCAAGGTCGTGGTGATCGACCCCGGCCACAATCCGCACAACCGCGACCACCCCTCGCGGATCGCCCGGCTCGTGGACATCGGCACCGAGAAGAAGGAGTGCGACACCACGGGCACGGCCACCAACTCCGGTTACCCCGAGGCGTCCTTCACCCTCGATGTGGCGCGCCGCGCCCGGACCCTGCTCGAAGCGCGCGGCGCCACGGTGCGGTTCACCCAGGACGGCGACCGGCCGTACGGGCCGTGCGTGGACGAGCGCGCGGAGATCGGCAACAAGGCCCACGCCGACGCCGTGGTCTCCGTGCACGCGGACGGCGCGGCCGCCGGGGAGCGCGGCTTCCATGTGATCCTGCCCAAGTCCGTACGCGGCGGCGGCGCGGACACCTCCGCCATCACCGCGCCCTCCCGCCGGCTCGGCGAGCGGCTGCGCGGCGATTTCGCCAAGGCCACCGGCAGCGGGCCCGCGCAGTACATCGGCGACGGCAGCGGGTTGGACGTCCGGGGCGACCTGGGCGGGCTCAACCTCTCCACCGTTCCCAAGGTGTTCATCGAGTGCGGCAATATGCGCGACTCCCAGGACGCCGCCGAACTGACCGATACGGCGTGGCGGGAGCGCGCGGCGCGCGGTATCGCGCAGGGCATTACGGACTTCTTGAACGAGTAGGGCTTCCACAACCGAACGGGAGGTCACGACCGGGATACCGATGGGACACCCCCGGCCTCCGCGGCCGGATTCACCCGTACGATGGGGCCCACCCCCGACGCCTTCGCGCTATCGCGCCTGGCGGCAGCGCTCGTACAGACGAAACCGACAAAGGACCTCACGTTGAACATCCGCTCGCTCACTCGAGGCGACGGCGTGGTGATCGGAGCAGCGGTGTTGCTGTTCATCGCCTCCTTCCTCGACTTCTACACCGTCGACTGCGGCGGTAGCAGCTTCTGCAAGGACGCCGGTGAGAACGGATGGAAGTCCAGCTTCTTCCCCGTACTGCCGTCGATCTTCCTGGCCGGCCTGATCGCCGCGGCGCTCATCGTCTCCGCGCGTTTCCAGCCCGCGGGCCGCAACCTCTTCGGGCTCTCGCTCGACCAGTGGGGCTCGGCGCTCGCGGTCTTCGCGGCCTGGAGCTCGCTGTGGACCATCATCGGTGGCCCGGACGGAGTCGACAAGGGCGTCGGGCAGATCCTCGGCCTGATCGCCACCCTGGCGATGGCGGCCGTCGCGCTGCTCACGCAGCGCGTCCCGGCTCTCAAGGCCCCGCTGATGAACGCCTCCGGCCCGGCCCCGTCCCCGTACGGCGCCCAGGGCCCGCAGCCGGGGTACGGCTACCCGGGTCCGGGCGGTGCCCAGCCCGGCGCCCCCGCGCCGTACGGCACCCCGCAGCCGGGCCAGCCCGGCCAGCCGCAGCCCGGCCAGTCCTTCGGCGGCCAGCAGGCTCCGGCCCCCACCCCGCCGGCCGCGGGTGGCGGGGACTTCGCCCCGTTCTGGTTCGCGGTCCCGGTGGCCCGTCCGCTGTACGCGGAGGACGGTTCGTCGAGCACCATCGCCGAACTGGCCCCCGGCACCTGGTACCTCGCGGTGGAGCAGCGCGGTCAGGCGCTGGTCGCCCAGACGCAGGACGGCCGCCGCGGTGTGCTCCAGGACACCACGGGGATCCAGCGCGGCTGACCCGCACGTGCGCGATGGACATGCGCACACGGGTCGCATGACGCACCCACGGCCCCTCGCCCGTCACGCTCGGGCGAGGGGCCGTTGCCATGTGCGGCCCCGGCCCGTACAGTCCGGCCGGTGTGCGGCTGACGTGCCGTCAGCCGTCGTTCTCCACCCTGTCCGGCGGAACGAGGGGGCTCGACATGCGGCTCGGTCTGGCGCTCGGCTACTGGGGCCGCGGCCCCGACCCCCACCATCTGGAACTCGCCCAGGAGGCGGAGCGGCTGGGCTACCACTCGGTGTGGACCGCCGAGTCCTGGGGCTCGGACGCCTTCACCCCGCTCACCTGGCTCGCCGCCCACACCACCCGGATCGCGCTCGGCACGGCGGTCGCGCAGATGGCCGCCCGCACCCCCACCGCCACCGCGATGCAGGCGCTCACCCTGGACCATCTCTCCGGCGGCCGGATGATGCTGGGGCTGGGGCTGTCCGGACCGCAGGTGGTCGAGGGCTGGTACGGACGCCCGTTCCCCAAGAGCCCGCTGACGGCGACCCGGGAGTATGTCGAGGTCATCCGGCAGGTGCTGAACCGCGAGGCGCCGGTGCGGCTCGACGGGCGCTACCATCCGCACCCCTACGCCGGTCCGGACGCCACCGGCCTCGGCAAACCCCTCAAGCCCATCGTCCATCCGCTGCGCGCCGACCTCCCGGTGCTGCTCGGAGCGGAGGGGCCCAAGAACATCGCCCAGACCGTGCGCATCGCCGACGGCTGGCTGCCGCTGTACTGGTCGCCGTCGCGGACGGAGCTCTACCAGGCGACGCTGGCCGACGCCCGGGACGGCTTCATGGTGGCGCCGATGACACAGGTGCGGGTGTGCGCCGATGTGGCGGAGGGGCTGAAGCCGGTCAAGGCGATGCTCGGCTTCTACATCGGCGGGATGGGCCACGCGGCCCGGAACTTCCACGCCGATCTGATGGCCCGCTTCGGCTACGAGGCCGAGGCGCGCCGGGTGCAGGAGCTGTTCCTGGCGGGGCGGCGCGCGGAGGCGATCGAGACGGTGCCGGACGCCTTCGCCGATGAGATCTCGCTGGTCGGGCCGCGTGAGCGGATCGCGGAGCGGCTGGAGTTGTGGCGCAAGGGCCCGATCACGGATCTGCTGGCGCTGGCGCCGGACCTCGGGACGTTGCGGGTGCTGGCGGAGCTGGCGGGCTGAAACGCGGACCGAAGCGCGTCGTACCGGGCCGACCGACCGCCTCGTACGGGTGTGCGGTCGCGCTGGGTTTGGCCTCGCTTCGCGGGGCAACACGTGAGGCATGTCACGAAGTTATCGCCACGGAAGCAACCAGGCGGCGACCGTCGTGGCGGTCGTCGCGGACGTCATGGCCGTCATCCTCGGCCTCTGGATCCTGTTCGCCCTGCTCGACGCCAACCGCGCCAATGACCTCGTCACGGTGGTCCATGACGCGGCGAGCTGGCTCGCCGGCTGGTCCCATGACCTCTTCACGATGGACACGGACTGGCTCCGCACCGTCCTCAACTACGGCCTCCCGGCCGTGGTGTACCTCTTCATCGGCCACGCCATCGCGGGGCGGCTCCGCCGCGGCTAGCGGGCGTCCGACGGTACGTGACGCCTGGCGGCGGGCTGTTCCCCTCCCCGCCCCTTCCCACAACTGGGGCTCCGCCCCAGACCCCCGGGGGCTGGCCCGACCTGTCGTCGATCGTCCGCGGCGCCGTTGTGGCCGGTCGCGCCCACGCGGCGGAGCCGCACATCGGCACAGCCCCGCGCCCCTTCGGGGCGCATCGATACGCGGCTCCGCCCCTGGACCGCGGGGTCTGGGGCGAAGCCCCACCACGCGGCGGAGCCGCATATCGACGCTGTGGGAAGGGGCGGGGAGGGGAAGAGCCCGCCGCAGGCGCACACGGCGGAGCCGCACATGGACACAGCCCCGCACCCCATCAGGGCACCCGGCAACGAATCGCGGAGGAGCAGCGCCCGGCCACGGCCTAGGCGCAGCAGTCCGAGTCCAACCCACGCGGCAGCCCCTCGCCACCGAAGACGGCCGTCGTCGCCTCGTCACCGCCCAGCGCCGCCACGGCGAGCAGCAGCGACCCGGCCGTCCACGTCGTGCGCTCCTCCGGCCACACCGCGTCGTCCTCGAAGACGTAGCCGGTCCAGTACATGCCGTCCTCGGCGCGCAGCGTCGGCTGGATCCACCGCAGGATGTCCACCGCGCGGTCGGACTCCCCCATCGCCCAGAGCGCGAGCGCCAGTTCGCAGCTCTCGCCGCCGGTGACCCAGGGGTTGGGCGAGACACAGCGCACCCCGAGTCCGGGGACCACGAAGCGGTCCCAGCCCTCCTCGATGCGCTCCTTGGCGGCCGCGCCGGTGACCGCGCCGCCGAGGACCGGGTAGTACCAGTCCATCGAGTAGCGGTGCTTGTCCAGGAACCGCTCGGGGTGGTGGCGTATGGCGTGGCCGAGCAGCCCGGCCGACAGCTCCCAGTCGGGCTGGGGCTCCTCGCGGTGCTCCGCGATGGCCAGCGCGCAGCGCAGCGCCTGGTAGACGGAGGAGGAGCCGGTCAGCAGGGCGTCGGAGTCCACGGTGCCGTCGGCGCGGTGCCGCCAGCCGATCTGGCCGCCGCTCTGCTGGAGCCCGAGCACGAACTCGATGGCGGCGAAGACGGTGGGCCAGTTCTGGTCGAGGAAGGCGTCGTCGCCCGTGGAGAGGTAGTGGTGCCAGGCACCGACGGCCACGTAGGCGCAGAAGTTGGACTCCCGGCCGCGGTCGGTGGGGTCGGTGGCGGCCACGCCGTCCGGGGTGTCGGGGTAGGCCGCGTACCAGGAGCCGTCGGGGTTCTGGTGCCGGGCCAGCCAGCGGTAGGCGGCCGTGGCGCGCTCGTGCTCGCCCGCCGCGTCCAGCGCCATCGCGGACTCGATGTGGTCCCAGGGGTCGAGGTGGTGGCCGCGGAACCACGGTATGGCGCCGTCCGCGCGCTGGACGGCGGCGATGCCCTCGACCGTGCGCAGCACCTGCTCGGGGCTGAGCACCCCGGGCAGCGCGAGCCGTTCGGTGCGGGGGCCGGGGCGCGGTCCGAGCGCCGTCACGCCCGGTCCTCACGCGGGGCGTGGGGCTTGGTCGCGTACGCCACGAAGCTCTTGCCGATGACGGGGTTCAGGGCGCGCTCGGCGAGCCGCGTGGCCAGCGGCTTCTTCATGATGTCCCACACCAGCAGCTGGTGGTACGCGCGCACCGGCAGCGCCTTGTCGTTGTCCACCCCGAAGGCGCACTTGAGCCACCAGTAGGGGCTGTGCAGCGCATGGGCGTGGTGGGTGCCGTACGGCCGCAGTCCGGCCTCGCGCATCCGCTCCAGCAGCTCATCGGCGCGGTAGATGCGGATATGGCCGCCCTCGACCTCGTGGTAGGCGTCCGACAGCGCCCAGCAGACCTTCTCCGGGCCGTAGCGCGGCACGGTGACGGCGATCCGGCCGCCGGGCCTGAGCACCCGCACCATCTCGGCGAGCACGCCCTTGTCGTCGGGTATGTGCTCCATCACCTCGGAGATGATGACCACGTCGAAGCTGTCGTCGGGGAAGGGCAGGGCGAGCGCGTCGCCCTCCATGGCGGTGGCCGTGGCGCCCGCCGGGGCCTCACCGGCCTCCTTCATGGCGGCGAACCACTTGGCCACCTCGCGTATCTCCTCGCCGTTGCGGTCGAGCGCCACGACCTGGGCGCCGCGTCGATAGCACTCGAAGGCGTGCCGTCCGGCGCCACAGCCGAGGTCGAGGACGCGATCGCCGGGGGCGAGGGGGAAGCGGGAGAAATCGACGGTCAGCACGGGGGGTCTGCTTTCGTCCGGCGGATTCGTGAGGCGGGAGAGGAGGTCGGGGGGCGAGAGAGGTCGGGGGGCGAGAGAGGTCGGGGCGGGAGTGACACGGGGTGGAGCGGGGCTCAGCGGCGGGCGGCGGTGCGCGCGGCGGCGCCGATCGCCTGGCGGTACTGCTCGACGGTGCCGCGCGCGGCCTGCTCCCAGGTGAAGCGCCGCAGCACCCGTTCCCGGCCCGCCGCGCCCAGCCGCCGTCTGAGGTCGGTGTCGCCCAGCAGCCGGGTCAGGGCCGCGGCGAGCGCGTCGGCGTCGCCGGGCGGTACGGCCAGACAGGTCTCGCCGTCGGCCCCCGCGACCTCGGGTATCGCGCCACCGGTGGTGGCGACCAGCGGGGTGCCGGTGGCCATGGCCTCGGCGGCGGGCAGCGAGAACCCCTCGTACAGCGAGGGCACACAGGCGATCTGGGCGCCGCGCACCAGGTCCACCAGTTCGGCGTCGCTGATGCCCTTGACGAACTCGACGGCGTCCTCGAGCCCGTGGCGCGCCATGGTGGTGGCCACCGGCCCCTCCTCCGGCCGCTTGCCGACGACGACCAGATGCGCCTCGGGGTTCTCGGTGCGGACCTTGGCGAGCGCCTCGATCAGATGCACCAGGCCCTTGAGCGGCACATCGGCGCTGGAGGTGGTGACGATGCGGCCGGGGGTCTCCGGGACGGCGGGGTCGGGCGAGAACAGGCCGGTGTCCGCGCCGATGTGCACCACATGGATCCGGTCCGGCCGCACCCCGAGGTCCTCCACGATCTCCCGGCGGGAGGAGCCGGAGACGGTGAGCACCGAGGGCAGCCGCCGGGCCACCCGCTTCTGCATCCGGGTGAAGCCGTACCAGCGGCGCACGGAGAACCGGCGCTTCCAGCCCTCGGCGGCGTCCAGCTCCAGCTGCCGGTCGACGGTGATCGGGTGGTGGATGGTGGTCACCAGCGGGAAGCCGAGCTTCTCCAGGCCCAGCAGCCCGTAGCCCAGGGTCTGGTTGTCGTGGACGACGTCGAACTGGCCGGGGCGCGCCGCGAGATGACGGCGGGCGCGCAGGCTGAAGGTGAGCGGCTCGGGGAAGCCGCCGGTCCACATGGTGGAGACCTCCAGGGCGTCGATCCAGTCCCGGTACTCCTCCCGCCGGGGGGTGCGGAACGGGTCGGGCTGGCGGTAGAGGTCCAGGCTGGGCAGCTCGGTGAGGGTGACGCCCTCCCCGGCGTCGAGCACCGGGTACGGCTGGGCGCCGATGACCTCGACGGTGTGGCCGAGCCGGGCGAGTTCGCGGGAGAGATGGCGCACATAGACGCCCTGGCCCCCGCAGAACGGATTCCCCTTGTAGCTGAGCAGCGCGATGCGCAGCGGCCGTTCCTCGGCGGCGGTGGGGGGTGCTGCTCGAAGCGGGTCGGCCCCGGTCTCCTGCGCGGCCTCTGCGGTCACTCGCGCCCCCTCCTTGGTGCAGTTCAGCGGGAGCGTATCCGCTTCCGTTTATCTAGAACAAGTTTCACTAACGCATCCCCTGAGGAGTCACGAAGATACCTGCCCCCGGCGACCGCTCCAGGGCCGGGGCAGGTGATCCCTACCACTCGGTAGCCGGGACCTGAGGAGAAGTTGACGGCCGGGGTGCGCACCGGGTGCAACCCCCGCCGGCGCGACCGCCGGCGCCGCGCGGCAGCAACCTGCCCCAACTGCGCGGACACGGGCGCTTCACGAAGGACCCGCGCTAGCCTAGAACGAGTTCCAGTGACTCGCAGGCCCGGGACGGTCCTGCCATCATGCACGATGTCCGCTTGTCGCCGACCCGCAGACGCAACACATTCGAAGTGGGACAAATGACCGCAGAAGTCAAGCCGGCCGCCCTCCAGCTGACCGAGCGGCAGGAGGCGCGCCGCCGGCGCATCCTGCACGCCAGCGCCCGGCTGGCCAGCCGAGGCGGCTTCGACGCGGTCCAGATGCGCGAGGTCGCGGAGAACTCCGGGGTGGCGCTCGGCACCCTCTACCGCTACTTCCCCTCCAAGGTCCATCTGCTGGTCGCCACGATGCAGGATCAGCTCCAGCACATGCACGAGACGCTGCGCAAGCGGCCGCCGACCGAGGAGGAACCGGCCGCCCGGGTCGCCCAGACGCTGATGCGCGCCTTCCGCGCGCTCCAGCGCGAACCCCATCTGGCCGACGCGATGGTGCGCGCGCTCACCTTCGCCGACCGGTCGGTCAGCCCGGAGGTGGACACGGTCTCCCGGCTCACCACCGCGATCATCCTCGACGCGATGGGCCTGGACGAGGCTCCGACGGCCGAGCAGCTCTCGGCGGTCCGCGTCATCGAGCACACCTGGCATTCGGCGCTGATCACCTGGCTCTCCGGGCGTGCCTCGATCGCTCAGGTGAAGATCGACATCGAGACCGTCTGCCGGCTGATCGACCTCACCGCCCCGACCCCGGCCCGATAGCCGGACGGACCCCGGCCCGATAGCCGGACGGACGGCACACCAACAGGGGCGCGCGCGCCAATTCCTGCGCCCCTTCGAGCTTCTGGACGGGGTTTATGCGCCCTCGCGCCCCCCATTGGCTCAAATTCCGCGTTCAGCCCCTGCCCAATCCCGGTATTCATGAACGGCGCGCGACAGAGCGACAACGGCGCGCGACGAGAGAAACGCATCGTGGGGGGTGGAGAAGTTCGTGATCCGGTTACTTCTGGTACACGAGTCAGGATTGCTGCGATCAGCCCTGGCATCCGTGATAGGGGCCGAACCAGACATCGAGGCGGCAGCGTGCTCCTGGCGCGACGCGCGTAGCAGAGCCCGTTCCTTGCAGCCGCAGGTGTGCGTGGTGGACACGGACAGCCCGGCGGCCGACAAGGCGGCACGGAAGGGCGAGTGGGGGAAGTTCGTGGCCGCCGCCTCTCGGGAGGGCGGGGACTGCGGACTGCTGGTGCTGGTCAACTCGGAGCGGCCGGGCCCACTGCGCCGCGCGCATGAGGCCCGGGCGCTCGGCTACGTGGACAAGGACGCACCGCCGCAACGGCTGGTCGAGGCCATACGGCAGGTGGCGAAGAAGGAGCGGTACGTGGACGACGCGCTCGGCTACGGCTTCCTCCAGGCGGCCAAGATCCCGCTGACCGAGCGGGAGTTGGGCGTGCTGTCGCTGGCCGCCGACGGCGCCTCCATACCGGAGATCGCCCGTACGCTGCACCTGTCCACCGGGACGATCCGCAACTACCTGGCCGCGATCACCCGGAAGACCGGGGCGCGCAACCGCGTGGACGCCATACGGATATCGCAGTGCGAGGGCTGGGTCTGATATCGCGGTACGAGGGCCGCTGACCCGGCGGGCGGCGGCGGCCAGGAGAGCTACTCGTCGGGGGGAAAGACCTGCTCACCGGTTTCCGACAGCCGGATGACGATCGCCTCGACCGGGCAGCCCTCGGCCGCCGCGAGCACCGCCTCGGAAGCGTCGGCCTCCGTCTCGACCGGATGCGACTGCCGCGCCCCGTCGAGCCGGAAGCCGCCGGGGGCGGTGCTCACGCACATCCCCGAGCCGATGCACACGCCGCGGTCCACCTCGATCCGCCAGCGGTCCCCCATCAGCTCGGCTCCCCGTCCCAGCCCTGGGGCAGGTGGATCATCTTGTGCTCCAGATACGCGGAGAACCCCTCCGGGCCGAACTCCCTGCCCAGACCGGAGTTCTTGTAGCCGCCGAACGGCCCGAGCATGTCGAGGCTGAAGGTGTTGACCGAGTAGGTGCCGGTGCGGACGCGCCGTGCGAAGTCGATGCCGTGCCCGACGTCCGCCGTCCAGACGGAGCCGGACAGCCCGTACTCGGAGTCATTGGCGATCCGGGCCGCCTCCTCCTCGTCCCCGTACGGCAGCAGACAGATCACCGGGCCGAAGATCTCCTCACGGGCGATCCGCATGTCGTTGCCGACATCGCCGAAGAGCGTGGGCTCCACGTACCAGCCGGTCCGCTGGGCCTCCGGACGGCCGCCGCCGGTCAGCACCTTGGCGCCCTCCCGCTGCCCCAGCGCGATGTAGTCCAGCGACCGCTGCTGCTGCCGCCGCGCCACCAGCGGCCCGACCTGAGTGGCCGGATCCAGCGGGTCGCCGACGACCAGGGCGGAGGCGGCGGCCGCGAACCGCTCGGCGATCTCGTCGTAGCGGGCGCGCGGCGCGAGGATCCGGGTCTGGGCCACACACGCCTGACCGTTGTTCATCCAGGCGTTGGGCACGATCCCGGCGACGGCCGCCTCCAGGTCCGCGTCCGGCAGGATCACCGCGGCCGACTTGCCGCCCAGCTCCAGCGTGACCCGGGTCAGCCGGCGCGAGGCCACCTCCATCACCCGCTTGCCGGCCGCGACCGAGCCGGTGAACGACACCTTGTCCACGCCCGGGTGGCCGACCAGGTACTCGCTGACCTCGCGGTCGGCCGGAAGGATCGACAGCACCCCCTCGGGCAGCCCCGCCTCGGCCGCGATCTCCGCCAGGATGTAGGAGTCCAGCGGTGTCTCGGGGGACGGCTTGAGGATCACCGAGCACCCCGCGAGCAGCGCGGGCGCCAGCTTCGCGGCCGCCACGAACTGCGGTACGTTCCACGGCACCACGGCCGCGACCACTCCGACCGGCTCCCGCCGCACCAGCAGCGGGCCGAGCACCCCGGCCCGCCGCTCCTCGAAGACGAAGTCGCGGGCCACGGTGATGGCCGCGTCCCACACCATCATCGCGCCGAGCGCCTGGGCGAGGACGCTCCAGGAGTACGGGGAGCCGTTCTGCGCGCTGATGACCCGGGCGATCTCCTCATGGCGTACGGCGATGGCGTCCTTGATCCGGGTGACCACCGCGATCCGCTCGTCCAGGCTCGTCCGGGCCCAGGGGCCCTCGTCGAACGCCGTCCGCGCCGCCGCGACCGCCCGGTCCACATCGGCGCGGGAGGCGTGCGGCACCCGGCCGATGATCTGCTCGGTGTGCGGCGAGACGACCTCGATGGTGTCCTCGCCCGCCGGATCGGCCAGCGCGCCGCCGATGAAGAGCTGCCCGTGCTCGATGAGGTCGTTCATCGCTGATGCCTTCCGGCCGATGACTGAGGGGGTGGGTCTGGCTGAGGGGGTACGGGTATGTGCGGTGGGCCCGCCCGGGGGCCGGGACCGCCATGGGAGGCGGCCAATATCTGACGCTGCATCAGAACTGATACCAGTTCTCGCTATAGTGGGCAATGCTTGTGTCGAGGAGAGGGGGAGCCGATGGCGCAGGTGACGCGGGTGACCGACCATGGCGGTGGAGTGTGGAGCATCCCGGTCCCGATCCCCGACAACCCGCTCGGGCACACCCTGGTCCACCTCCTCGACACCGATCGCGGCCCGGTCCTGATCGACACCGGCTGGGACGACCCCACGGCCTGGGACACCCTCACCGCCGGGCTCGCCGCGTGCGGCGCCTCCGTCTCCGACGTCCACGGCGTCCTCGTCACCCATCACCATCCCGACCACCACGGGCTGTCCGGCCAGGTGCGGGAGGCGTCCGGGGCGTGGATCGCCATGCACACCGCCGACGCCCAGGTCGTCCGGCGCACCCGGGAGGCCGAGCCCTCCCGCTGGCTGGACTATCTGGAGGAGAAGCTCGCCGCGGCCGGGGCGCCCGAGGAGCATCTGGCCCCGCTGCGCGCCACCCGCGCGTCCGGCCGTACGAACCTCCCGGGGCAGCGGGCCGCGCTCCCCGACCGCGAGATCGTCCCCGGTGAACTCCTCGATCTGGCGGGCCGCCGGCTGCGAGCCATCTGGACCCCCGGCCACACCCCCGGCCATGTCTGCCTCCACCTCGAAGAGGCCCATCCGGCGGCCGGGGAGGGCCTGCCCGGCCATGGCCGTCTGTTCTCCGGTGACCATCTGCTGCCCGAGATCACCCCCCATATCGGGCTCTACGAGGACCCCGACGACATGACCGTCACCGACCCCCTCGGCGACTACCTCGACTCCCTCGAACGCGTCGCCGCCCTCGCCCCGGCCGAGGTGCTCCCCGCCCATCAGTACGCCTTCACCGACGCCCCGGCGCGGGTGCGCGCGCTGCTGGACCACCATGAGGAGCGGCTGTCCGGGCTGCTGGCGCTGCTCACCACTCCGCTCACCCCGTGGCGGCTCGCCGAGGCCATGGAGTGGAACCGCCCGTGGGAGCAGATCCCCTTCGGCTCCCGCAATATCGCGGTCTCGGAGGCGGAGGCGCACGTGCGCCGGCTGGTGAAGCTGGGCAGGGCGGAAGCGGTGCCGGGTAGCAATCCGGTGATGTACCAAGCGATTTGAGTGACGCATGGGGTGCCGGTCCGACAAACCGGAAGCTAGCCTTACCGGCCTGGCGCACACCCGCGCACACCCCCCGTGACAGCCGTATCAGCAGGAGCATGCGTGACGAGCCCCACCCGTGATTCCGACCCGACTCCAGGTCCGACGGCCGACCCGACGCCGCCCCCGGGCTGCCCCGCACACTCCGGTCAGGCCCCGACCGGGGCAGGGCTCGAGTCGCTGCACGGCCCCGAGTTCGCCGCCGACCCGTCCGCCACCTACGCCCGGCTGCGGGCACACGGGCGGATCGCGCCCGTGGAGCTGGCGCCCGGCGTCCCCGTCTCGCTCGTCACCAGCTATCAGACCGCGCTGGACATCCTGCGCGGCCCCGAGACGTTCTCCAAGGACGCGCGCCACTGGCAGGCGCTCACCGATGGCACCATCCCCATGGACAACCCCGTGGTGCCGATGATGATGTACCGGCCGAACGCGCTGTGCAGCGACGGCGAGGAGCATCACCGGCTGCGCGCGGCGATCTCCGACACCCTCGACCGCCTGGACATCCACGCGCTGCGCCGCTACGTGGAGCGGAGCGCCGACTTCCTGATCGACCTCTTCGGCCCCAGGGGCGAGGCCGATCTGCTCAAGGAGTACTCCGCCCGGCTCCCCCTGCTCGTCTTCAACCAGCTCTTCGGCTGCCCGCCCGAGCTCAGCGACAAGCTGGTCCGGGCGCTCTCGGCGCTCTTCGACGTCACCGAGGACTCCGAGCAGGCCAACGCGCTCCTCGCGGAGACCCTCTTCCAGCTCATCGCCCTCAAGCGGGAGAATCCGGGCCCGGACATGACGTCCTGGCTGATCGCCCACCCCGCCGAGCTCACCGACGAGGAGCTGATCCACCAGATCGTCGTCCTCGTCGGCGCGGGCACCCAGCCCCAGCAGAACCTGATCTGCAACGGGCTGTTGCTCCTGCTGTCCGACGAACGGTTCCGGGGCGATCTCGCGGGCGGCACCATGCTGATCGAGGACGCGCTCAACGAGGTCCTGTGGAAGGACCCGCCGCTGGCCAACTTCTGCGTCCACTACCCGCGCCACGACGTCACGGTCGACGGAATCCGGCTGCCCAAGGGCGACCCCGTCGTCATCAGCCTGGCCGCCGCCAACAATGACCCGTACCTGCTCTCCAACCGGCGCGGCAACCGGGCCCATCTGGCGTGGAGCGCGGGCCCGCACACCTGCCCCGCGAAGGACCCGGCCCAGCTGATCGCCTCCGTCGCCATCGAGAAGCTGCTCGACCGCCTGCCCGATCTCGAACTCGCCGTTCCCGCCGAGACGTTGGAGTGGCGACCCGGCCCCTTCCACCGGGCCCTGGCCGCGCTGCCGGTGCGCTTCCCGCGGACCGCCGCCAAGTCCGACGAGGCACTGGCCGAGATGGCGGCGGCAGCGACCGCGGCCATCTCGGGTGCCGTGGGCCGGACGCCCACGGTCGCCCGCGCGGACGCCCCGGACGAAGGCTCCGGCGAGACCCCGGCCACCGCGTCCACCACCACGGAGCCGCGACCGGAGCCCGAATCCGGCGCCGAGCACGAGGCCCGGCGCCGCTGGTGGAAGTCCCTGGCCCAGTGGTGGCGCCGCGGATAGCGGAAGCTGTCGGGCCTGAGGACTCGGATTGCCGGGTGGTGCCCGGCCGCGTAGCGTCGCGGCGCATGACCCCGACGCTGCGCACCGCGCGCCTGCTGCTCGAGCCGTACCGGCCCGAGGACGAGGACGCCTTCGTGGCGCTGTTCCAGGACCGGCGGGTGTGCCGCTGGCTGGGGGACGGGAGGCTCGCCCAGGAGGCCGAGGACCGGGCGCTGTTCGGGCGGATCTTCACCAAGGTCTACGCCCGGCGGCTGTTCGACGTATGGGCCGTCCGCGAGGACGGCCGGTACGTCGGCCACGCCGAGCTCAAGCCGACCGAGGTCGTCGGCGGCCACGAGATCGTCTACGCGCTGGCGCCGGAGGCGTGGGGACGCGGCCTGGGGACCGAGCTGACCGGGGCGATCGTCGGCCACGGCTTCGGCACGCTCGGGCTGAGCGAGGTGCACGCCACGGTGATGGCGGCCAACGAGGCGTCGCTGACCCTGCTCACCCGGCTCGGTTTCACGCACCGACGTGATATCGAGGAGGAGGACGGCACGACGACGCGCTGTCTCGCGGTCGTCCGGGACGACGGTCGTTTCGGGGACCGTGAGCGGTGGGCGGCTGACGGCGCCCGACAAGTCGGCGGATAAGCTGTCCGTAAACTTCATACGCGTCCGATCGGGGGAAGCCGGTGTGATTCCGGCGCTGACCCGCAACCGTGAGCACGCCCCGTGGGGCGTACGAGCCGGAACACCCGGGCGGGCGCGACGACGCAGGCTCCCGCCGCCGGACGACCGGTGGCGGCACCGTCGAGGTATGCGGAGCTGAGCCGGGTGCCAGGCGTGCCGCGGAGCGTTCCGCGTGCGGCGCGGCTGGACGGCCGTGCGCGGCTGCGTGCGCCCGTCCACCGACCGAGAGGCACCACAGCCATGAACATTCGCCGCAGCGTGGCGGCTCTTTCCCTCTGCGCCGCACTGGGCGCGGCCGCCGCGCCTGCCGCCGTGGCCGACGACGGCCAGGCCGGGCGTGCCGAGGGGCTCTACGGCGCCAAGGACCCGAAGTTCGACGGGGTGTGGCGGCAGTCGCTGGCGCTGCTGGCCCAGGACGCGGTGGGCGTCACCCCGGCGAAGTCGGCCATCGACTGGCTGGCCGGACAGGGGTGCGCGGACGGCGGCTTCGCGGCGTACCGCGCGGATACGTCCAAGGCGTGCGACCCGAAGAAGGGCGAGTTCACGGACGCGACGGCGGCGGCGGTCCAGGCGCTGGCCGCGGTGGGCGGCCGCTCCGGCACCGTGGAGAAGGGCATCGGCTGGCTGAAGCGCCACCAGAACGAGGACGGCGGCTGGGGCATGAACCCGGGCGGCCCGAGCGACGCCAACTCCACCGCGGCGGCGATCGGCGCCTTCGCCGCCACCGGCCAGGATCCGGCGAAGGTGACGTCGGCCTCGGGCAAGAGGGCCGCGGGCAAGGGGGCCTCGGGCAAGGGCGGCAAGACCCCGTACCACGCACTGCTCGGCCTGCAACTGGACTGCTCGGCGAAGGCCGAGGAGCGCGGGGCGTTCGCGTACACCGCGGCCAAGGGCAAGCCCGTCGCCAATGAGCTGGCCACCGCGAGCGCCGCGCTGGCCGCGCAGGGCAAGGGCTTCGTCTTCGAGACCGTCGGCAAGGACGGCGGCGCCGAGCCGAAGCCGCTGCGCTGCGAGAAGGGGAAGGACGGGGCCGACGCCCCGAAGGACGCCGCCGAGGCCGCCCTGGCCCACCTCACCCGCGTCATGTCCGACACCGGTATGCACCTGAAGTCCGCGATGCCCGGCGCCAAGGACCAGCCCGACCTCGGCGGCACGGCCGACGCGGTGGTGGCGCTCGCCGCCGGGGAGCACAGCGCGGCCGCGGGCAAGCCCCTCCAGTGGCTCCAGAGCAAGGACAGTGGCACGGCGGCCTGGGCCAAGGGCGACCCCGGCGCCCTCGCCAAACTGATCCTCGCGGCCCACGCGGCCGGTGCCAACCCCCGCGACTTCGGCGGCGCCGACCTCGTCCAGCAGCTCAACGCCACCGGCCCGAAGCCCGAGGCGGCGGCCCCGGGCGCGGAGTCGGACGGGAACGGCAAGAGCGAGGAGAAGAAGGACGACGGCGGCGGGGTCGGCGGCGTCTGGTGGACGGTCGGCGTCTGCGCGGTCGCCGGCATGGGCATCGGCTTCCTGCTGAGCGGCCGGAAGAGGCGACAGCTTTGACCCCGCGCACAGATGTGGCACCGGTCCGCACCGGGGCGGCTTCGGTCCCGCGCACCCGCGCGCGTTTCGCCTGGTGCGGCCGTGCGGCCCGGTTGTTGCTGTGCGCCGTCGCCTCGGTGCTGCCCGTCGTCGCCCTTCTCGCGATGGCCTGCGCGGCGCCCGCGCAGGCCGCGGACGGGTACCGCTACTGGTCGTTCTGGCAGCGGGGCGGGGACGACGGCAGTTGGAGCTATGCCACGCAGGGGCCCTCCTCGGCACGGCCCGGTGATGGCGACATGATCGGCTTCCGCTTCGCGGTCAGCGCGGACTCCGACGACGCCACCCGGCCGCGCGGCATGGCCGATTTCGCCGCCGTCTGCGCCGACACCCCGGCCACGGACGGCACCAAACGCGTCGCGGTGGTCATCGACTTCGGCACGGCCACCGACGCACCCGACCGCCGGACGCCGCCCGCGCCCCGTACCGAGTGCGCACGGGTCGGCGAGGACGCGTCCGCCGGGGAGGCGCTCGCCGCCGTCGCGAAGCCGCTGCGCTACAACTCCGCCGCGCTGCTCTGCGCCATCTCCGGCTACCCGGAGACGGGCTGCGGGGACAAGGTGAGCACCTCCGTGGACGCCCACGCCGCCCCGAAGGGTGACGGCGGCAAGGCGGGCGACGGCGGCTCGGGCCCCTCGGCCGGGCTGATCGGCGGGCTCGCCGCCGTCGTGCTGCTCGGCGCCGCGGCGGTCTGGCAGGCGCGCCGCCGTCGCGGATGAGCGCACGGAAGACCGCCATGGCAGCGCGCACCACGCCCGAGGCCACCGCCCCGCGCCACCGGGGCGTCGGGTTCCGCGTCCGGCCAACGGGTAGTGCCCCGCGCGGCGGAAGCGCCCTGCACGCCGGGGCCTGGTGGCTGTGGGCGCTCGGGCTGGCCACGGCCGCGTCCCGGACCACCAACCCGCTGCTGCTCGGGCTGCTGATCGCGGTCGCGGGCTATGTGGTGGCCGTACGCCGCACGGACGCGCCATGGGCCCGCTCGTACACGGCGTTCCTCACGCTCGGTCTCGTCGTGCTGGCCATCCGGCTGTTCTTCGCGGTCTTCTTCGGCTCGCCGATCCCGGGGACGCGGGTGCTCTTCACGCTCCCCGAGGTCCCGCTGCCCCACTGGGCGCAGGGAGTGCGCATCGGCGGCCGGGTGTCGGCCGAGGGGCTGGTGTTCGCGCTGTACGACGGGCTGCGGCTGGCCACCCTGCTGATCTGCGTCGGCGCCGCGAACGCCCTCGCCAGCCCGGCGCGGCTGCTCAAGTCGCTGCCCGGCGCGCTCTACGAGGCCGGGGTCGCGGTCGTGGTGGCGATGACCTTCGCGCCCCATCTGGTGGCGGACGTGCAGCGGCTGCGCTCCGCCCGCAGGCTGCGCGGCCGCCCCGACCGCGGCGTGAAGGCGCTGCTCCAGGTCGGACTGCCGGTGCTGGAGGGCGCGTTGGAACGCTCGGTGGCCCTGGCGGCGGCGATGGACGCGCGCGGGTACGGCCGCACCGCCCAGGTCCCGCCCGCCGTCGCCCGTACCACCACCGCGCTGACGCTGGGCGGGCTGCTCGGCGTCTGCTGCGGTACGTACGGCCTGCTCGCGGCCGAGGGCGCGGGCTACGGTCTGCCGCTGCTGCTCGCCGGGCTCGCCGCCGCGCTCGGCGGTCTGTGGCTGGGCGGCCGCCGCTCGGTGCGCAGCCGCTACCGCCCGGACCGCTGGGGCGTACGGGCGTGGCTGGTGGCGGGGTCGGGGGCGGCGGTCGCGGCCCTGATGATCCGGGCCGCCTCCTACGCCCCCGAGGCCCTCCAGCCATCGGTCGTCCCGCTCACCACCCCGACCCTGCCGCTGTGGCCCGCGGCGGCGGTGCTCCTGGGCCTGCTCCCGGCTCTCGCGGCCCCGGCACCAACACGGGCTCCGGCCCGCGAACCGGCCCCGCCGCACAAGGCCCCCACCGAACCGGCCCACGCCCGGGACCGGCAGCGCCCGGAATCCCCCGGCCCCGACACCCGGCCCGCGGCCAAGCGGCACCCGCAACCCGGCGACGCGGCCACGGCGCCGCCCCCGGACACCGCGCCCGCACCGGTACCACCCCCAGCCACGAGCCGCGAACCGGCCCCGCCGGAAGACGCCCCCACCAAACCGGCCCGCGCCCGGGACCGGCGACGCCCCGAACCCCCGTACCCCGGCGCCCGGCCCGCCATCGAGCCGCACCCGCAACCCGACGACGCGGCCACGGAGCCGCCCCCAAGCAACCCCACCGCACAAACCCCACCCGGCGAGCGAGAGGACGAGCGAGCCGGGGCGGGGTCCGAGGAGGCCACGCAGTGATCCGCTTCGAGCAGGTGTCGGTCCACTACGACGGCGCGGCGCGGCCCGCCCTCGCGGGGGTGGATCTGACCGTTCCCGAGGGCGAGCTGTGTCTGCTCGTGGGCCCGTCCGGGGTCGGCAAGTCGACACTCCTCGGCGCCGTCTCCGGCCTCGTACCGCATTTCACCGGTGGCACCCTGCGCGGCCGCGTCACCGTCGCGGGCCGGGACACCCGTACCCACAAGCCGCGTGAACTCGCCGACGTCGTCGGCACCGTGGGCCAGGATCCGCTCGCGCACTTCGTCACCGACACCGTCGAGGACGAGCTGGCGTACGGCATGGAGTCGCTCGGCATCGCGCCGGACACCATGCGCCGCCGGGTCGAGGAGACGCTGGACCTGCTGGGCCTCGCCGAGTTGCGGGACCGTCCCATCGCCACGCTCTCCGGCGGGCAGCGGCAGCGCGTGGCGATCGGCTCGGTGCTCACCACCCACCCCCGCGTCCTCGTGCTCGACGAGCCGACCTCCGCGCTGGACCCGGCCGCGGCCGAGGAGGTGCTGGCCGTGCTTCAGCGGCTGGTGCACGACCTGGGCACCACGGTCCTGATGGCCGAACACCGCCTCGAGCGCGTGGCGCAGTACGCGGACCAGATGATCCTGCTCCCCTCCCCCGGCGCCGCCCCGCTGACCGGCGCACCGGCCGAACTGCTGCCGGTGTCGCCCGTCCAGCCGCCCGTGGTGGCGCTGGGCGCCCTCGCGGGGTGGCCGGCCCCGGTGCCGCTGTCCGTGCGGGACGCCCGGCGCAAGGCGGGACCGCTGCGCGAGCGACTGGCGCCGCTCGCCCCGCGGCCGGTGGCCGACCCGCCGCCGGGCGGGCCGGTGGGCGAGGTGGCGCGGCTGTCCGTACGCCACGGCCGGGTGGCGGCGCTGCGCGGGGTGGACCTGACGGTGCGGCCGGGCGAGACGGTGGCGCTGATGGGGCGCAATGGCGCGGGCAAGTCCACGCTTCTGGCCAGCCTGGTCGGGCTGTACGAACCCGCCTCGGGCTCGGTGCGGGTCGGCCCGGACCGGGTCGTACCGCACCGCACCCGCCCCGCCCAACTGCTGCGCCAAGTGGGCCTCGTACCGCAGGAGCCGCGCGATCTGCTCTACGCGGACACGGTCGCCGCCGAATGCGCGGCGGCCGACCAGGACGCGGGCGCGGCGCCCGGCACCTGCCGTGAGCTGGTCGGCCGGCTGCTGCCGGAGGTGGCGGACACCGCCCACCCGCGCGATCTGTCGGAGGGGCAACGGCTGGCGCTGGCCCTGTCCGTCATCCTCACCGCCCGCCCGCCCCTGCTGCTGCTCGACGAGCCCACGCGCGGGCTCGACTACGCGGCGAAGGCGCGCCTGGTGGAGGTGGTACGCGGGCTGGCCGCGGACGGCCACGCGACCGTACTGGCCACCCACGATGTGGAACTCGCCGCCGAACTCGCCCACCGCGTCGTCATCCTGGCCGAGGGCGAGGTGGTCGCGGACGGCCCCACGGCGGAGGTGGTGGTCTCCTCCCCCGCCTTCGCCCCACAGGTGGCCAAGGTGCTGGCCCCACTGCCGTGGCTGACGGTGCCGCAGGTACGCGAGGCACTGGCTCTGGAAGAAGCGCCATGAGCGGGACAGCACCGAGCGGGACAGCACCAAACGGGCCGCACCGGACGGAGCCGGAACACGGCGGCGGGACGAAGGCCATACGCCTCGGCCCGCGCTCGGTGGCGGCGCTCGCGCTCGTCTCCGCGATCGGTGTCGTCGCCTTCGGCTGGCCGCTGTTCGCACCGGGCGACTCCGGGATCACCACCCACGCCGCCGACGCGCCCTGGCTGTTCGCCGCGCTGCTCCCGCTCCTGCTGGCCGTGGTCGTGGCGACCATCGCGGACACCGGTCTGGACGCCAAGGCCGTCGCGATGCTCGGGGTGCTGGCGGCGGCGGGGGCGGCCTTGCGGCCGCTGGGCGCGGGGACGGCCGGGATCGAGCCGATGTTCTTCCTGATGGTGCTGTCGGGACGGGTGCTGGGCCCCGGTTTCGGCTTCGTCCTCGGCGCCGTCTCGATGTTCGCGTCCGCGCTGCTCACGGGCGGGGTGGGCCCGTGGATGCCGTTCCAGATGCTGGCGATGGGGTGGGTGGCCATGGGCGCGGGGCTGCTCCCCGGCGCCGCCCGGCCGCCCGGCCGGGCGGAGTCGCTGCTGCTCGCGGGGTACGGGGCGGTGGCCTCCGTGGCCTACGGAACGGTCATGAACCTCCAGGGCTGGACCCTGATGCAGGGCATGGCCTCGGGGATCTCCTACGTCCCCGGCGACCCACTCGGCGAGAACCTCGCCCGCTTCGTGGCGTACTGCCTGGCCACCTCGCTGGGCTGGGACCTGCCGCGCGCCCTGGTCACGATGGTGCTCACCCTCACCCTCGGCAACCCCATCCTCAAGGCCCTCCGCCGCGCCACCCGCCGCGCGGCCTTCGAGGCCCCGGTGGCGTTCGAGGACAGGTAACCGAACGGGCCCGGCGCGTTGTCCGCACCGGGCCCGCCCGTCCTGGGTCCTGGCCCCTGGGTCCCTCGTCCCTGAATGGCCCCCTTGTCCTTGATTACTGCCGGTGGAGCGTCAGTTCTGGTGGAAGACGCTGGCGTCCCACTGCGCGACCCACCTGCCGTCACCGAACCGCAGGTTGGCCGTGCACTTGTAGGTGTCCCCGTCACAGTTCAGGGCCGTCACCGGCACCGGGGCGGCGGCTTCCCGCGGAGCCTTGACCGTCTTCACCGACGTGGCGGGCACGGCGCTGGCCATGGCCTGGTGGAACACATTGGCGTTCCACTGGGCGACCCACCTGCCGTCACCGAATTGCAGTCCGGCGGTGCACTTGTAGGTGTCCCCGTCACAAGTGAGGGTCGTCACCGGGACCGGGGCCGCGGCGCCGCGCGGCGCGGCCGCCGACCGGGCGGCCCGCTGATGGCTCGCCGCGCTCTGGTGGAATACGTTCACATTCCACTGCGCGACCCACCTGCCGTCGCCGAACCGCAGGTTGGCCGTGCACTTGTAGGTATCGCCATCGCAGTTGAGGCCGGTCACGGGGACGGGCGCGGCGTTGGCCGCCGGGGCGACCGCCGTGGCGGCCAGGGCCAGGGCTCCCAGCCCCAGGAACGTACCGGTGAGCATTCGGCGAGCTGACATGTCGTCGCTTCCCTTCGACTCCGGCCACGTAAGGTGCAATTGGTGGCAAAATCACCTCAAGTGGCCAATCCGATGACATCCCAGAGATTAGCTGCCCTTCCATACTTTTCATCTGCTCGTACTACATGAACTCATATACGACGTAGCCCCCGTGACGGCGAGGGCGGTCACCGTGGATTGACGATTCCAGGCATACGAAAACGGCGGCACCCCAAGGGGCACCGCCGAGGAATCGTTACCGCCGAAATCCAAGCCCGGGATTCCGGTCGATCAGCGCTCGACCATAGCCACACTCTCGCCGATGGCGGGGCGCGGCTGGAATCGTCCTCCGGGCTGCGGCCGGGCCAGTAGGGTGCGCGGCAGGCCCAGCTGGCGGCCGAGAGCCGCGCGCTCGATGTCCTCTGGATCGGCACGCCTGACGGACTGGAGGTTCTCCCATTCACCGCACAGTGCCGAACTCGCCGTGGGACTCGCCTCGGATGACACGGCCCGCCGGGCGGACGGCGGGAGTTCGACCGCGACCGAGGTCCCTAGGAGGGAGTAGATGTTGCGGCCAACATTTGCCTGAGCACCCCTTCGCTGATGTCGAGTGCAGCCATCAAGTCGGCTCGCGCTTCTGCCGGAATGTGGCCTCGGCCAAGGGCGCAGGCTTCCACGATGTGGCCGAGTTGTTGGGCTTGGGAGCTCGTCAGGAATGCAGAGCACGCCACGTGGGCCAGCACGTCACGGGCCGCGTATCCATCTGCTGCCGCCGTAGTTGGGCCAATGAGGTCCGCCGCGACACGATGAGCAACCATCTCGTCAACACCGTCGGCGACATCGATGACAGAGAGCATCAATCGGGTGTGGAAGGCGGCTAACTCCGGCGTGTGGTCGAGTTGCTGGTAGCAGTGCAGCATCTCGGTGATTTCTCGATCGACCGGCAAGCCGGCCTGCCGTCGGGACATCACCTTCAGGCAAGCGGTCACGGCGTTCTCCCACGGCTCGCCGGGGACGGTGTCTGCCAGGAGGGCCATGGCGCCGAATGCGTTGTCTTCCATGAGATCAGCGATCACGGCGACTTGGCGGCCGTCGAACATCCGCTTGCCGATTCCCTTGTGGCGCTTGAGCTGGGCAAGCGCATCCGTCCACCGGCCCGCGCCGGTCAGAGCGCGGGTGCCGTCGGCGAGCAATACGGCCCACAGCCACTGGTGCAGCTCACGACGGTCTTCGTCTGATCCGGTGATGTGCTCGAAGGCCACCGTTCGTCCGTCGACAACGGTGTCCGAGCGGGACTTCACCGCTTCGAACATGGAGTCGAGGAGGGCGTAAGCGGCCTTGCCGTCGCCGGAGCGGATCAGTAACCGGGCGAGGTTGACCAAGGGCTCAAGACCATATCGGGCGACCTGCGCACCCAGTGGCTGGGTGTGCAGGTACGCCTCGGAATGTCGCCAGCACAGAGTCCGGGCCAGTTCCGGCAGGCCGCAGTCGCTGGCCAGCAGCGCGGCTTTGTTGAACGCCGCGGCGGCCAGTGCCAGGCCCCCTTCGTGTTCAGCCTCCCGCGCGAGGGCGCCGATCTCCCGAACCCGTTCGTCGAGGGGAGCACATACGGGGCGAGGGCGAGCGACCAGAGGGAACCTTCGAACTACCTGGCTGGTGTCCACCTCACTGCCACTCGATGACGATCCGGTTGATCGGGTTGTCGAAGGCGAAGCGGCCAGGCCTCGAGTGGAGCGGGGCGGCGGCGAGCGGCTGGATCTCAAATGTCACGTCGTGCCCCCGGAAGCCGCGGTCCCAGATGGCCATCTCCTCGGCCACACGGTCGGCAAGCTCCTTGCCCGCAGGCCCGTGGCCGACGGCGCCCGCCTCGTAGAGTTGGTTGCCCTGCTGGTCGAGGTCAGCTTTGCGCAGGGTCAGGTAGGCGAGGTCGCCCTGCTCTGCCACCGCCACGGGGCGGAACATGGGGCTGAGCTTGTCGGCAGCGGGGGACTTGCGATCGACTTCCATCCGGCTCAAGGCGTTGTCCAGCGCGCAGGCCAGCCACAGCCACATGAATTCCGGAGACTCCTGCCCTCGGAACGTCACCCCCGACCATGCCTCGGTACCCGGCTGTTCGAGCACTCCGTGCAGCGCCGCCTCGTCCGCCTGCTGCTCCCCGCTGAACTGGAGCTTGACGGAGTCGTCGTCGGTAAGCGAGACGATGCGGCGAGGGTCATCGGCCACTCCTGCTCGCAGCGGCATGAACGTGCACATCTCGCTTCGGACGCTTCGCCAGCGGCCGGTTTCGTCACGCTCGAAGGCGACGGCGCGCGAGACGCTGCCGCGCAGTCGCATCGGCACGACGAGTCGGCCGTCGGGGGCGAGCTGGTCCAGCCACGCCCGGGGGATGCCGTGGGCGCCGACGGTCGCCACGATCCGGTCGTAGGGGGCTCCCTCGGGGTGGCCGACCGCACCATCGCCGAGGATGACGCTCACGTTGCTCACTCCGGCCTTCTCTACAGCGGCGCGAGCCCCGTCGACGAGGTCCTGGTCGACATCGAGCGTGACGACGTGGCCCTCGGGACCAACCAGATGCCCGAGGTAGGAAGCGAACAGGCCGCTGCCCGCGCCAGCTTCCTCGATCTTGTGGCCCTTCCGGGCATCGATGAGTTCGAGCATCAGCGCGTTCACCGTCGGCTGGGACACCGCGCTGATGGACTCGCCTGAGTCGTTGAACTTTGTGTGGACGGGCCGGTCGGCGTACGACTCTTCCAGGGAGGCACCGGGCTTGAACTGGCGTACGAAAATGTCACGGGGCACGGTCCGTACCGCCGCGTCCACCGAGCCAGTTGTCACCGTTCCCTGTTGGCGGAGCCGGTCTGCCAGCTCCTCACGCAGGCTTTCGGCGGTACGGATGTCATCGGTCATCTGAGTGCTCACTTCGTTGAAAGTAGTGCTGTCGGTGCTGGTCTCCGGCGCCGACGCGGCGCCTTCCCTCGTTCCCAAGACGATCTCTTTTGCCAGGGTTGACAAGGTGCTCTGGTCTGCGGCCGACAGGCCCAGACGGTTCCATTGGAAGATCACGTGATGGGCTATGACCGCGCGGAGTCCACGCTCCAGGACTCCGCGTCGGTCCAGTTCCACGAGTTGCTGCACGGTGCGCTCGAACCATGTGACCCAGTCGGTGAGCGCAGTCAGTGGCCCCTCGTTGACGAGGCTGCTGGTCGGCCCGACGTCGACGGTCATCAGCCGATGTATGGCTTTCCTCAGCCGCTCGGAGGCAGGAGCCGCGCTCCTGGCCGGTCGTTCGTCGGCGACCCGGGCCCACACGTCGCCCTGCTCGTACCAGTCCAGCCTGGCGCCTCGCATGAGAACGCTGAACAGCAGGATTCCCAGCTCGCGCCGCCCGAGTACGGCTCCGGCGGCGGATTCCGACCGTGCCAGATAGTCGAGGATGTTGCGGCTGTCGTGCTGGAACAGGCGGTGGGCAGCGTCCATACCGGCGGGTCCTCCGAAGGCGTGGACCTCGGGTTCGTAGATGCCCGGGTCCACCGGATGATCCTGCCCTCAGCGGTCAGGGCATCGAGAAGGGCCTTGAGCTGTCGGTGGGCCCGGCCGTCGGCAGGGAGATAGCGGAGCCGCAGGCCGGGCGGCTTGCGGATGAACCACCAAGAGGTGATCGCGCCGTCGGCGACCAAGGTCGCCAGCTGGGGGTTGAGGCGTTGAGCTGCCACCTGCTCGGCAACGTGGCGATCGGTGCACTCGATGCCGTACTGCGGCCACTCCTGCGTGATCTGCATGGCACTGCCTTCCCTGGGGTCATCAGTTCATCAGGAGGAATGCGTCCCAGCCGGAGAGCGGAGCACCGGTTGCGACCGTGAGGAGAGCCAGCGCGACTCCGGCTCCCCCTTCCAGAAGCCCGATGTCACTGCCATCTGTTTGTGTCAGGGAGGTGGCCACAGCGTCCGGGTCGGTGCCGATCTCGTAGAGGAGCTGGGGGATACAGACGTCGAGGTCCTGGGTGAGCGCGTCGGCGGCTGCCTGCGCGGCGATGTGGGCCATGCCGGCGTACCCGTGGCACAGGCTCTTGTCAGTTGTTGCGGCGAGTTGCTCAGGATTGGTGAGTGCCTTTGCCAGCGCGCTTTCGACTGCCTGCTGACGTGGAGTGTCGCCGACCGCCAGGGCGGCGAGTTGCTGCGACCTGGCATGCCCCGCTGTGCCGTAGCACCAGGAGGGCCTGGACGGCTGGGCGGCGGGCGGCTGCTCGCCGCGGTACTGGGCGCGGGTGATCAAGTGGGGCCACCAGGGACCGGCCGCGCTCTCCTGCCTCCAGCGGTCGAACCAGGCACAGATCCGTTCGATCGCGTTGAGGTGGCCGCTCACGAAGATGCCGTCGCGGGCGGCGATGGCGAGCAGAGCGAGCGGACCGGCGATTATCTTGGGCATCTGAAACAGTCTCTGGCACGTGAGGCATGTATGGTGAAGGCCAACGTGCCTCACACATATCATCGGGGTTCAAGTGACGTACGGAGCTATCAGCTCGCTACCTCAACCGTTCCGTTCCGAGAAGGCGCTCTCCCCCGTCGACGGCTCGCCCATGTGGGTCGTGGTGGACCCTGACTACCAGTTGCACCATCACGCGTCGGCGTACCTCGACTCGCTGCGCGGCGCCGAGGACGCCTCGGTGAACACCGGACGCACCTATGCCGGTCGCATCGCCCTGTACCTGTGCTACTGCGTGGATCACGGCATCGACTGGGCCGCCCCGTCGATGCGGCAGCTCGCCGGCTTTCTGAACTGGCTTGTGGACGAGCCGATGCCGTCCAGAGGGCGCCGGGCGAGCGCGGAACCGAAGCACCGGTCCAAGAGCACGGCCAACGCCGTCGTCGGTACGGTCTTCCGGTTCCTTCGGTACTGCGCGCTGCTCGACGATGACCCTGTGTCGGCCGACCTGGCCGCGAAGCTGTACGAGCCGAAGCAGCTGCGATACGCACCGCCCGGCTACGACTGCGGCGAAGAGGGCCAGTTCTCGACCGTCGATGTCAAGACGATCAAGTTCAAGGTCGTGGTCCCTGGCTACGAGTACCTGACGGGTGAGGAGATCAGGAAGGTGCTGGACTGCACCGTGCACGCCCGCGACCGTCTGCTAGTCGCGCTCTTGGCCGTCACTGGCATCCGTATCGGGGAGGCCTTGGGGCTGCGCCGCGAGGACATGCACCTGTTGGCCAGTTCCAAGGTGCTGGGCTGCTCGGTCGCCGGGCCGCACATCCATGTCCGGCGGCGTCAGAACGCCAACGGGGCCCTGGCCAAGACTCGCAAGCCTCGCTGGATCCCGGTCGGTGAGGACATCGGCGGTCTGTACGCCGACTACCAGTGGGAGCGGGACCGAGTGCGTGAAGCGGCGGACTGCGACATGGTGTTCGTCAACCTCTTCGCCGCCCCGCTCGGGCAGCCGATGAAGTACCCGAGCACCTACGAGTTGTTCCAGCGGCTGGCGAAGAAGGCAGGGTTCCCCACCCGCCCCCACATGCTGCGCCATTCCGCAATCACTCGCTGGCGCCGCGAGGGCAAGCCCGACTACCTGATCATGGATATGGCCGGGCATGTGTCGCGGCAGTCCATGGACCAGTACACCCACGCCAGCGACCAGGAGAAGCGCGACGCCGTGAACCACGTCGCCGCGCTCGGGGAGGCCCGGTCGTGACCGTCGCCGTCTTTCCGGCTCAGCGGCAGCCGGATCACCGCCCGGAGGACACTGACCTTGCCGGAGCCTGGGCCGAGTGGCTGCGTGGAGAGCTCAACGCCAACTGGCGCCCGAGTGAATGGAACGCGGAAGTGCTGCTGTTCGTCGGTGACCCGGACAGTCCGCACACCGCTGTTTCGGTCTGCCCGGTCACCGGGTGCGGGACCGTGGTCACGTCGCCGGGCTACTGCAAACCTTGCCGGGACGCCTACCGCGACAGCGGCCTGGCCAAGGAGGAGTACGAGGCCACCTACACGCGGGAGTTCCGACGCGTCGCCGCACATCGACCTCTTGCCTCCTGCGCGGTGTCCTCCTGTCCCAGGAACGCTTTCTCCCTGGGGCTCTGCCAGGTTCACTACCGTGGGTGGGCGAAGGCCAAGAAGCGGCCCGGTGCCGACAAGGCGGCGTGGGTGGCGCGTCAGCAGCCGTTGGCTGCCGCAGAGCCGTGCCGGGTGCCGGGGTGTTCAAGGGAGAAGGCCCAGAACAACGGCCTGTGTCGCACACATCATCGGAAGTGGCGGCTTGAGGCGAACCCGGCCGACCTCGCTGGAGACGAAGCGGCGGCTGCTGAGCGGTGGGCCGAGCGGCAGTCGCCGTTTCTGGCTGCTCACATGTTCTCGCTCGCTCCACTGTCGCCGCTCGCGCGGCTGGAAATGCTCTATGTTCTCCAGCAGCGTGACGCACGCGGGCAGACGCTCTCCCCCCAAGCGGTACGGGGCGCCGTCGACTTGCTCGCCGAGCTGCCGAGCATCGCCCTGGCAGGTGAGTCGCTGCCGGATCCTGCCCAGGCGGGGAACACCGGGACCGTCAGTTTCCTGCGGGGGCTGCGGTGGGAGATCGTCACGGGCTTCGACCGGTTCCGGGGTGTCGATCCGGCACAGACGCTGGTCTGGGACCTGCGGAGCGTCAGCCAGCAGTTTCCTTCTCTCAAGAAGACCGAGAGCGCGCTTCGCAATCCCAGTTCTCTCGACTTCGGTCAGATCCGGCAGGGATGGCTGCGGGAACTCGTGATGCACTGGGCCCGGACCACGAACCCCGACAGCAAGGAGCTGCGCGAACACCACTGGGCGTGCGTGATCGCCTCACGGGCCCTTCAGCTGCGCTCTGGAGGCGGCGAAGATCCGGGGAAGCTCCAGTTCTCGGACGTGACCGCCGTCGTTGACGCGTTCCGGACCGCCCGGGGCAGACAAGGCGACGTCTACTCCTCGACCACCCAGATCAAGAGGGCCGCCCAGTTCTTCAACCTCCTGGACTTCGGGCGCCGCGAGGGAATACTGGACGGCCTGTCTCCCCGCTTTGTCCGTCACCCGAACCACCACACGATCAAGAAGGTCGACGAGAACGACGAAGAGATCGGCAAGGCCCTCCCCGATGTGGTGATCCGCCAACTTGATGAAAATATTCATCTGTTGGGCCAGGGCATCCCCTACGGAGATCTACCCGCCGAGGCCGTCAGCGCAATGCTCCGCACGGCATACGTGGTGCTGCGGGACACCGGGCGGCGGCCCGCCGAGATCGCGGGCCTCGACCTGAACTGCCTGGAGTTCGACAAGGGCGAGTACCAGCTGGTCTGGCACAACATGAAAGGCCGACGACGGCGCCGACGCCTGCCGGTCCACCAGCAGACCGCCGACGCGATCAAGGACTGGCAGGAGATTCGGGCCCGGTGGGACCTGCCGGTCAACAGCGCGGGCCACCTCTTCCCCGCCATCACCAATCGCCACCGGCATCTCGACACCGGAAACCTCGCACGGTACATCCGAGCGTGGGCCGACTCGATCCCCGTCCTGGACTCGGAGGAACTGGGCCGTGACGGCACGCCGCTGCCGTTCGACCGGGACAAGGTCTTCCCCTACGCCTTCCGGCACACCTTCTGCCAGCGATACGCGGACGCCGGCGTCCCGTTGCATGTCCTGCAAGCCCTCATGGACCACAGATCGGCGAACACCACCGCCGCGTACTACCAGGTATCGAAGAAGATGAAGCGCGAGGCGGTGGACACGCTGAGAGTCCTCACGGTCGACCGGCAGGGCGACTCCGCACCCATGGGCTCAGCCACAGCCTACGAGATGCGATCGGTCGCCGTCCTCTGGGGCAACTGCGTCGAGCCGTCCAACGTGAAGGCCGGAGGCAATGCCTGCCCGATCCGCTTCCAGTGCGCAGGCTGCGGATCTTATCGCCCCGACCCGTCGCACCTTCCCGCCATCGAGGACCAGGTCCGAAGCCTGAAGGCCAACCTGGAAGCGGCCCGCGCGATGGGCGCCGCGGACTACACGATCAAGGGCATGGAGGGCGAGATCGCGGACTACCAGAACGTGATCAAGAAGATGAAGGCGAAGATGGAGTCCATGTCCGACGAGGAACGCCACGAGGTCGAAGAGGCCAGCAAGGTCCTGCGGCGTCTGCGCGCAGGATCCACCGGTTCCGGGCCTGTGGCCCTGCCCATGCCCACGATCCGCCCCGCCGACGAGGCCAGCGCGTGACCGCCAAGCGCACCCCCGCCGACGTGCTCCGCGAAGCCAGGAAACAAGACAGCCTGGCCAAACGGACCAGGGTCCTCGCGGTCGTGGACGAGATGAAGGCCAAGGGCGAGCCGATCACCTTCCTCGGCGTCGCCAAGGCCGCCGGGGTGTCGAACTGGCTCGTCTACGCCGAGGGCGTGCGCGAGCACATCGAGGCCGCCCGCAAGAGCCAAGCCGGCAAGGAGAAACTGGAGCGCAAGGCCGGTGCCGCCGCCAGCGCGGCGAGCATCGCCACCGACCTGGAACTTGCCCGCAGCGAGCTCCGGACCCTGCGGGAAGAGAGAGACCGGCTCAAGGCAGCAGTCCAGCGCAGCCTCGGCCAGCAGGTCGGACAGACCACCCAAACGGAGCTCGTCGCCCGGATCGACGAACTCACGACGGCCAACCAGAATCTCGCCAGCAAGCTTTCCCGCACCGAAACCGACCGCGACAGGCTGCAGAACCAGCTCACCGAGGCCCAGGACGACCTCATCGCCGCCCGGCAGGCCCTGCGCAACATGATGCGCGATCAGAACCGAGCGCACGACTGACGCGGCGGCGTTCTGGGGCAAGGCTGTGCTGCACAGGGGAGTCATGTGAACGTGCCAGGCCCCCGAGTCTTGAACAGTGGACGTCGCTCACCGAGTCGTACGCGACTGGGGACGTTCAGTGGTACGTCCCCCCCTTCCTCGAGGAGGGGGACGGCTGAGGCCAGGCGGCGGCCCGCAGCACGGTGTGGTCGGCGGCGAGGGGCTGGAGGCGGGCGGCCACGGCCTGCGGGCCGAGGGCTGCGAGGGCCCACAGGGCACTGAGTCGGCGGCCGGAGGGCCAGATGCCGGTTGTCGGCGGCCGGAATGGTGTCACGGCGATGTTCCGGGCCGCGAACGGGGCTTGGTCGAGATAGGTCATGCCGCCAGTCCCGCACAGATACGCGCGGGCGCCGGTCGCTGCGGCGAGGTCGGCGAGCCGCTGAGACCGGCCTGGTCGGGAGGGCAGTCGGCTGCTGGTGAGGATCTGGCCCCGCCAGCCGAGCAGGTCCAGCAGGACGCGGGTGGATGCGGCGGCGACGGCGGCGGTCTTGCCGGTGGTGAAGGCGTCCAGCACCGGGTCCAGGGCCTCAGCGAGGGCGGGCCAGTGAGGGCTGGGGCGGAAGTGCTGCCGCAGCATCCCGGCGGTCCGTCGTCGGGCCCGGTCCGGGTCGTCGATCAGAGCGTCCCGGATGAGGGTGGGCCGTCCGTGGGGCAAGTGGGTGGGGATGGAAAGCCACCGCTCGCGGGCCGGGTCGTCGAGGGCGGCGAGGCGGGCCCGGTGCTGGTAGTCGCGGCGGGTGAACTGCACGTCGTCCAGGACGATCCAGTAGTCCGCCGCGAACAGCTTGGCCAGCGTGGTCAACCTCGGGAACACATTGGGCTGGTGGATGGCGCACAGTCCGCCGGGGGCGGGCAGCTCAGGAGATGAGGCGGCTGGTGAAGCCGTTGCGGATGAGGGATTCGTACGCTGCATGCACGTCCTCCGGGACCTCCTGCTCGATGGCGAATCCGAGCTTCGGATACTCGATGACCCGCTGGAGGTCGCCGACGAGCTGGTCGACGACGTGCTTGTCGTCGCCGATCGTCTTGAGGTAGTCGTCGAACTCCAGTGGCGCCGAGGCACAGACCACCTCGACCTCGGGCCACACCTTGCGGGCGGTGGCGAATGCGCGTCGCTCCATATAGGGCATGGAGGCCAGCAGCACGGTCTTGGGGACGATCCCGGCGGCGGCCAGGACGTCGCGGGAGAGGGTGAGGTTCTGGCCCGTGTTGCGGGCCGTGGGCTCCAGCAGGATCGCTTCGGCGGGGACGCCGAGCTCGATGGCGTGCTCGCGGAAGTGCACGGCCTCGCCGCGGGGGAACCGTTGCGGGGCGGTGGGGTTGGGCCCGCCGGTGAAGACCAGGGTCGTGAAGAGCCCGGCTCGATACAGCTCGGCACAGAAAGCGGGGACGCCGAGGTCGTGGCTGCCCAGGCCGATCGCGGCGTCGACCGGCCGCACGTCATGGCTCATCTGGTGGTAGTCCCAGATCAGCTTGGCCTGCCGCCACTGGTCTTCGGTGATGCCCTGCTGGTTGTCACTCACGCGTGTGTTCTCCCTGGTCACCGTTGCCGGGGCCCGGCCGGCCCCTCGCTCATGGCCTTGATGCCCTCGATACTGCGCAGCTGGTGCACGAGTCCGTACTGCGCGGCCGCCTTGGCGGCCTGGTCGAGGACGAGGAGTCCATCATCCCGGGTCGCTGTGTCGGAGAGCAGGATGTGGCCATGGGCTGTGTCCAGTCGCACGCGTTGCATCGGTGATTCGGTGGTCCCGCTGCTGCGGGCGATGTCGATGAAGTGCAGGGCCTGGGTGAGGTCGCCGGCGCCGCGGCGGGCGAGGGCGAGTTTCTGGTGGGCCACCGACCAGTCGTCGGGTTCCTGGAGGTCTTCGAAGTCCCGGGTCGCGGCCTGCATGACGCGGGTCGCATAGTCATGGTCGCCGTCCTTGCTCAGCGCGGTCCCCACCCACAGCCGGGCCCTTGCGCGGTCGCGGCGGGAGAGCCGGTCGTCGACAGCGAGGGTTTCGTAGTTGCGGGCAGCGATCTCCAGCTTCCCGGACATCTCCGTGACCACCGCGAGGGACAGGTCGAGCTGGGCGACGCGGCGGGGGATGTCGAGCTGGGTGAAGACCGCGCGGGCACCGGCATAGGAGTGCTGGGCCGAGAGCGGTCCGAGCACAGCGCCCCGGTCGCGTTTGAGGTCGCCGAGCAGGGCGGTCGAGCGGGCGAACAGATACAGGCCCTTCTCGTCCAGTTCGGGGGCCTTGAAGCGGCCGAGCCAGCGGCTGAGCAGGCTGTCGGCGAAGGCGAAGTTCTGCCGGGACAGGGCGACCACGACCCGGTCCAGGTCATCGGCCCAGGATTCGTACTCCCAGGCCCTGGGCCCGGAGGCGGTGACACGTCGCCGGGCGGTGGTCACCGCGCTGGTCATCTCGGACAGGAGAGTTTCGAGGCGCAGGTGGACGGAGGCGTCAGCGCGGCCGAGTGCGGTGTCGAGGATGGCCTGGGTGTCGGGTCTGGGCTCGGTGTCGGCGAGCTTGCCCTCCCACTTGGAGACGGTCGCCACCGCCAGGCCGAGGTGCTGGGCGAAGGCCCGCACGCTCAGTCGCAGGGCGAGCCGCAGGGCCTTGGCCTCCAGCCCGGTCCAGTGGTGCACGGTCGCCACGCGTCACTCCCTTCCACCGGTCATCGAAGCAGATGCGATGAGGCGGCGGGACGGAAGTGGAACGGAAGTAGAACGGCCGGTGATTGGCTCGGAGCTGGGATGAGACCACGCTCAAGAGCGTCACCACTTCTCGAGTCTCTTGGACGGTCCTCAGCATGGAACCCCTCACGGAGCATCGCCAGGTCAGCGGCCCGGTGGTTTACGGATTCCTGCGGCTGGTGCGGGTCTCCGCGGCCCGGCAAGCGGCGCTGACCGCGTCGCTCGCGGAGTACTGCCGCAGCCATGAGTTGCAACTGTCCGGCCTCTTCACTGACCGGGAGGTGAGCGTCGACCCGTCTTCGGCGGCGTTCACCGGGCTACTGGACGTGCTGGCCCTGCCGGACGTCTATGGCGTGATCGCCCCGGCCATGTCGCACCTGGGCCCCAAGGTCATAGCCGCCGAGCGCGGGCGCCGGATCGAGGCGGCCGGCTCCCGGCTTCTGCTGGTCCGCGGTCCTCGCCTCACGCACCCGTCCATCTCCCGCAGCGGCCCCGTCCGCCGCCGCAGTCCTGGAATCACCCGCGTCCTGGACGCCGAGTCATGAGGGCCACGATGAGCGACACGATCCAGCGGTTCTTCGACGCCCGGCCCGAATCGATCGGCAGGGCACGGGCGTTCACCGCCGACGCCCTGGCTGAGTGGGGCCTGACAGGTCGCGCCGAGGACGTCCGGCTCTGCGTCTCCGAGCTCGCGACGAACGCCCTGGTCCACGGCACCGCCCCCGGACACGGCTTCCTGGTCAAACTCGACGTCGACGAGGAAGTCGTACGCCTGGAAGTGCACGACAGCCGCCGCCAGCACCCCGAGGCCCGCCAGGCCGCCGACACCGACCTTTCCGGACGCGGGCTGACACTTGTCGCCGCGCTGTCCGACGACTGGGGAGTTCAGAACCGCACCCCGTTCGGGAAGATCGTCTGGTCCTGCTTCAAGGCCACGGGAGAGACAACAGTATGAGCATCATCATCACCCCGCCCGGCCCCGAGCTTCGGCTGCTGGTGTTACTCGCCGCCTGGACCTGGCCCGGCACCGGCCCGGACGGCCGCGAGGTCGCCCACATCCTGATCACCCACAGCCCGGCCTTCACCGTCCCCGACGCTGCCGACGCAACCGAGGCCCGCATGCGGCGTCTCGCCGACAGCCTCGGCGGACTGGCCGGGGCCAGGGACGCGGTCCCGGACGCCGGCCGATGCCTGCAGATCATCGGCGGCCAGGTGCTGCTGCACTTCCCGGGCGCCTCCCGTCGATTGAGACTGCCGACCCGCCCCGACTGGACGGCCCTGGTCATCCGCACCGGCGGGGCCGTTCTCCTGCTCGGACTGGATCCGCTGCCGCAGACCGCCGACGCCGCCCAGGTCGACAACGCATGGGGTGGGGTCTCTACTTCGGATAAGCCGAAGGAGGTGGCACGGTTCAACCGTAGGTTCAACCAGATGATCGCCTCGGCGCTCCCATCCGAGGAAACGCCAGAGTTCATGCAACGACTAGCACGAGAGTTGTAGAGCCATCAATACTCACATAACAGCCTCTGAGCTGGCACCCGAAGACGCCTGGTACAAGTCGTCGTACAGCGGCGGCTCGGGCAATAGCTGCGTCGAGGTCGCCCATGTGATCGCTGCCTGCGGGCGGATCGCTGTGCGCGACTCAAAGGATCCGAGTGGCCCGGCCCTGCTGTTCAGCCCGGCCGGGTGGTCTTCATTCGTGGGACTCGTGCGTTCGAGCAAGGTCGGGCCGGACACGACCTGATGACGTACTGAGTCCCCAGCAGCACGGCGATGGTCCTCCTCCGGCCGCGGGGTGAGGACCATCGACCGCGCTGGTCCTTCTCGACGGAGCCGACGAGGAGACCGCCCCCGCCGTGAGACGGCGACGTCCGGGCCGTTCACCTTGGACGCGACGCGCACACAGGTCGACGTCCACCGCGTCGGCCTCCTCGACGCGCTCAGTATCCCGGATGAGGGCGTTGGCACGCCCGGCGGCACCGGGTGCGCTCCCGAAGGCCCCCGCCCGCCGACGGACGGCGAGAGTTCGCTCCCGCCCCCCTACAGCCGCTGAATGATCGTGCCCGTGGCCAGCGCCCCGCCCGCGCACATCGTGATCAGCGCGAACTCCTTGTCCGCGCGCTCCAGTTCATGCAGCGCCGTCGTGATCAGACGGGCCCCCGTGGCCCCCACGGGGTGCCCCAGGGCGATCGCGCCGCCGTTCACGTTCACCTTCTCCAGGTTCTGCTCGAAGACCTGCGCCCAGGAGAGCACCACCGAGGCGAACGCCTCGTTGATCTCGATCAGGTCGATGTTCTTCAGGGTCATCCCGGCCTTGCCCAGGACCGCCTTCGTGGCGTCGATCGGCCCGTCCAGGTGGAAGTGCGGATCGGTGCCGACCAGGGCCTGGGCCACGATGCGGGCGCGGGGGCGGAGTTTGAGGGCGCGGGCCATGCGTTTGGAGGCCCACAGGACCGCGCAGGCGCCGTCGGAGATCTGGGAGGAGTTGCCCGCCGTGTGCACGGCGGTGGGCATGATGGGCTTGAGTCCGGCCAGCGCCTCCATGCTGGTGTCGCGCAGCCCCTCGTCCCGGTCGACGGCGCGCCACATGCCCTCGCCGGCCGTCTGCTCCTCCTCCGTCGTGGGCACCTGCACCGCGAAGGTCTCGCGCTTGAACCGCTCCTCGGCCCAGGCCCGCGCCGCCCGTTCCTGGGAGATCAGCCCGAGGGCGTCGACGTTCTCACGGGTCAGGCCGCGGTTGCGGGCGATCCGTTCGGCGGCCTGGAACTGATTGGGCAGATCCACGTTCCACTCCTCGGGGAACGGTTTGCCCGGGCCGTGTTTGGAGCCGCTGCCCAGCGGCACCCGCGACATGGCCTCGACGCCGCACCCTATGCCGATGTCGATGACACCGGTGGCGACCATGTTGGCCACCATATGATTGGCTTGCTGCGAAGAGCCGCACTGACAGTCCACCGTCGTCGCCGCGGTCTCGTACGGCAGCCCCATCGTCAGCCAGGCCGTGCGTGCGGGGTTCATCGACTGCTCCCCGGCGTGGGTGACCGTGCCGCCGACGATCTGCTCGACGCAGTCGGGCTGAATGCCGGTGCGGGCGAGGAGTTCGCGGTAGGTCTCGCCGAGCAGATAGGCGGGGTGGAGGTTGGCGAGCGCGCCTCCGCGCTTGCCGATGGGCGTGCGGACTGCTTCGACGATGACGGGTTCGGCGGCCATGGCTGTCTCGTCCTCTCATCGCATCCGCGGGGCTCCCGGCAGCGCCCGCGTCAGAACTAGTACGCGTTCTAGTTCTTCGACTCAGTCTGCTGAGGCCCGGCCCGGCGGCGCAAGGGTTGTGCAGGGGTTGAGCGGACCTCGGGGGCACCGATCCCCCGAAACAATGGCCGCGATTTCTCTTGCTACTTGTAGAACCCGTTACTACCTTGCGGACACTTCTGATAGGCCGTCAGATCTCTGGAGTGGCCGATGTCCTGTCCAGCGCTCCCCGAAGGCTTTGACCTCACCGACCCCGACCTCCATCAGCATCGGGTGCCACTCCCGGAGCTCGCCCAGCTGCGGCAGACGGCCCCGGTGTGCTGGATCCCCCAGCCACACGGCGTGGCCGGCTTCGACGACGACGGCTACTGGGCCGTCACCCGCCATGCCGATGTCAAGGAGGTCTCCACCCGGCCGGAGATCTTCTCCTCCCACGCCAACACCGCGATCATCCGGTTCAACGAGCACATCCAGCGCGATCAGATCGACGTCCAGAAGCTGATCATGCTGAACATGGATCCGCCCGAGCACACCCGGGTCCGCCAGATCGTCCAGCGCGGCTTCACCCCGCGCGCCATCCGCGCCCTCGAGGACGCCCTGCGCGACCGCGCCACCCGCATCGTGGCCGGGGCCAGGGAGAGCGGCAGCGGGGACTTCGTCACCGATGTGGCCTGCGAACTGCCGCTTCAGGCGATCGCCGAGCTGATCGGCATCCCCCAGCAGGACCGGTCCAAGATCTTCGACTGGTCCAACAAGATGGTCGCGTACGACGATCCCGAACTGGCCATCACCGAGGAGATCGGCGCCGAGTCGGCCATGGAGCTGATCTCGTACTCCATGAACCTCGCCGCCGACCGCAAGGCGTGCCCGGCCGAGGACATCGTCAGCCGGCTGGTGGCCGCCGAGGACGAGGGCAATCTGGGCTCGGACGAGTTCGGCTTCTTCGTACTGCTGCTCGCCGTCGCCGGCAACGAGACCACGCGCAACGCCATCAGCCACGGGATGCACGCCTTCCTCACCCACCCCGACCAGTGGGAGCTGTTCAAGGCCGAGCGCCCCGCCACCGCCGCCGACGAGATCGTGCGCTGGGCCACCCCCGTGATGTCCTTCCAGCGCACCGCCACCCAGGACACCGAACTCGGCGGGCAGCGCGTCGAGGCGGGGCAGCGGGTCGGCGTGTTCTACTCGTCCGCCAACAACGACCCCGAGGTCTTCGACGGCCCCGAGGTCTTCGACATCACCCGCGACCCCAACCCCCACCTCGGCTTCGGCGGCGGCGGACCGCACTTCTGCCTCGGCAAGAGCCTGGCGGAGCTGGAGATCCGGCTGATTTTCAACGCCATCGCGGACACCCTGCCGGACATCCGGCTCGCGGGTGAGCCCCGGCGGCTGCGCTCGGCCTGGCTGAACGGGATCAAGGAGCTCAGGGTGACCTACACGTAAGCGGCTCAGGATGACCTACATGTAGGGGGCTCGGAGTGACCTACACGTAAGCTGTTCGTGCCGCGCCAGGAGTCCCACAACCCACCGGGCGGGGGCACACTGACCGCCATGAGCGAGATGTACGGCCCGCACGGCGCGGCGGGCGACCGTCGAAGACTCTTCGACTTCATAGCCCTCACCGCCCGCCTCCGTGAGACCGAGCGCCCCAACAACGCCACCCCGGAGCGCAAGGAGAGCGTCGCGGAGCACTCCTGGCACCTGGCGATGGTGAGCTGGATCCTGCACGCCGAGTTCGAGCGCGAGGCCGGGCGGCGGCTCGACCTCACCAAGATGCTCAAGCTGTGCCTGATGCACGACCTCGTCGAGATGGACGCGGTGGAGCGGGGCGCCGCGGGCGGTGAACCGCCGCGCTTCGCCTCGCTCCCCGCACCGCTGGGGGCCGAACTCCTCGCGCTGTGGCGGGAGTACGAGGAGGGCCGTACGGCCGAGGCGTGCCTGGTGCGCGGGGTGGACCGGCTCAACCCCACCCTGATGCGCTGTCTGACCGGCCAGGGCTGGGGCGACATGGCCACCGACAGCCACGCCCCCGTGGACGCCGAGGCGCTGGACGGGCTGAATCTGCCGCGGGTGGCCGTGAGCGAGACGCTGCGCGCGCTGTACGAGGAGATCAGGGACGCCTCGGTGGAGGGCGGACTGCTGCCGCCGTGAGGCCCGCCCGCCCTCCACCGAGCGCCGTGGACGCCGACGGAACTACTTGAACGGCACGTTCACACATGCCACCCGGGCGCCCGCCTGCCCTGCCTTGCCCGACGTGGTGTCCGTCGCATGCTTGTGGATCACCACGGAACGGGCCTCACCGGACCGGAAGTTCCACTTCACCCAGGACTTGGCCCAGCCCTTGCCGTCGCTCTTGGTGGTGAGGTCCAGCCACACCTCGTTGTGCGGGTTGGCGTACTTCGGGTTGGTCGAGGGCTGCTTGGGGTCCCGCTTGTTCTGGTAGTGCGGCCCCGACGAGTCGGGCTTGGTGCCACACGGCTTCGTATGGACATGGATCCCGAAGTGGTGGTCGGCCGCGAGGCCACGCACGCTGATGAACACGAACGTGCCCTTGTGCATCTTGTAGTGGCCGTGGCCTTCGCCACCTTCGTGGTGGTTCATCATGCCCTCGCCGCTCAGCCGCGCCTCCGCGATGAACACCGTCGCGGACGTGGGCACCAGCGACTTGTCGTACGTCACCGCACCGGCGTGCTTCGCCTCCGACGCCGGCTGGAACCTGTCGTGGACGACGACGAAGGGGTGCGGCGGCGCGGCGACCGCGGGTGTCGCGATAGCCATTGAGGCGCCCATCGCGACCGCCGCGGTTACTGCCTTCACCAGGGACATCGTTGATCCCTCCTCGGTCGGGGTCCCCGCTCCCCGTCTCGATTCCCGGATCCCCCCGTTTAACGCGTTTTCACGCCTTTCCGCCCCCTTCTCACCACGCTAGACCCGCTGGTCATGCCGCTCAACGCGAGCCCCAGCCCCCTTTTCGGGGGACTCACCGCCCCCTGACCGGTCCTTCTCCCCGGCCTCGGCGGCGTCGTGCTGCCCGCCGCGCTGCCGTACCAGACCCGGGACCAGCCCTCTGGCCCGGGCGACCGCGGCGCCCATCGTCGCCGACAGCGGTGGCGCCTCCTCGTGCGGGCGCCGGCCCACGCCGAGGAACACGTACTGCAACGCGAACCCGGCCGTGACGATCACCGCGCCACCGATCGCGTCCAGCACATAGTGGTTCGCGGTGCCCACGATGACCGCCGTGGTCAGCAGCGGATACAGGATGCCGAGCACCTTCGCCCAGACGTACGGCGCCACGATCGCGATGACCACCCCGCACCACAGCGACCACCCCACATGCAGCGACGGCATGGCCGCGTACTGGTTGGACAGCTTGGTGAGCGCGCCGAAGTCCGGGTTGTCGAGGTCCTGCGGGCCGTGCGCGGTGTCCACGTAGCCGAGCCCCATCAGCCGCGGCGGGGCCAGCGGGTAGAGCCAGAAGCCGACGAGGGCGAGCAGCGTGGCGAAGGCGAGCGGGGTGCGGGCCCAGCGGTACGTCGCGGGGCGGCGCAGATACAGCCAGCCCAGCAGGGACAGCGGAATCAGGAAGTGGAAGGTGCTGTAGTACCAGTTCATCCAGTCTTTGAGCCATCCGGTGTCGGCCACGATGGCGTTGAACCAGTGCTCGATGTCGATGTGCAGCCAGCCCTCGAGGGTGAGCACCTGGTCTCCGTGGCCCTCGGCCACGCTGCGCTCGTCCGGGGCGTGGCCGCGGATCCAGGAGTAGGCGAAGTAGCCGACGCGGATCAGCATCAGCTCGAGCATCAGGTTCGGGCGGGACAGCGGCCGCTTGAGGACGCGCAGCAGCGGCACCCAGGCGAAGCGGCTCCTGGCCGGTTCGGCGACCGGCGTCGGCTCGGGGTCGTCCCACCGCGGCGAGGTGCGGGAGAGGAACGGCACCAGACAGGCGGCGGCGAGCGCGGCGAGCAGCGGCGCATTGTAGCCGATATGACCGAGGATCTCGATGTCGGGCAGCAGCGCGGTGCGGTTGAGCGACATCGCCAGTACGACCAGAACCGGCCACACCAGCCGGTCGGAGCCGCGCCGCCCCACCCGGCCGACCACGGCCAGCAGGATCCACAGCTGCTGGTGCTGCCAGGAGGTGGGCGAGACCGCCAGCGCCACGCTCCCGGTGATGGCGGCGGCGAGCAGCAGCTGCCCGTCCCTCGCATAGCGCACCGCGCGCCGCAGGCCGATCACCGCGACCACGACCGCGAGCACGGTCAGCAGCGCGAGCTCCGCCGGGCCCTCGAGGCCGATGCGCAGCAGCAGCCCGTGCAGCGACTGGTTGGCCAGGCTGTCGGCGGGGGCACCGAGCCCGAAGCCGCCGATGTGGTGCCCCCAGTACGTCCACGAGTCGCGCGGCATGGCCGCCCAGGCGAGCGCGGTGCACACGGCGAACGTGGCACCCGCGAGCGCGGCGGCCCGGCGCCGTCCGATCAGCCACAGCACGACGGCGAACAGCAGCAGCGAGGGCTGGAGCGCCGCGGCCACTCCGATGAGCACACCGGCCTGCCGTCCGGAGGTTCTGGGCAGCACGGTGAGGACGACCAGGAGCACCGGGATGATGCTGGTCTGGCCGAGGGTGAAGGTGTTGCGCACCGGAAGCGACAGCACCAGCAGGCTGATGGCCAGCGGTGCGGCGATCAGCGAGGTGCGGCGGGAGACCGGGCCGGGCAGCGACCGGGCCACGACCAGCCCGAGGACCACGACCAGCAGCAGGGTGCCGAAGGTCCAGGCGACCCCGAGGCTCTGCTCGGCGGCCTGCGTCAGCGGTTTGAGGACGAGCCCGGAGAACGGGGTGCCGGTGAAGGAGTCCCCGTCGTACAGCGACCCGCTGACATGCAGCACACCCTGGTGGCCGATCCAGGTCTCCAGATCGGTCAGCCGCTCATCGGGCGGCAGCCGCAGCACCGCCGCCGCCTGACGGACCGCCAGCACGCCCGCCAGGAGCCACAGGGCCACCAGCCCCATTCTGGTCCGCGACGTCCGCGCCCCTACGGCGCCGGGGGCCGGCCCCGTGTCCGGGCTTCTCCCCAGTCCGCTCCGCTCCACGTTCGCCACGCCGTGCCGCTCCCCCACTCGCCCTCTTCAACTGTCCCGGATGTTTGGAGACCCTACTGAGCCCACTACTCAGACGCCGAACACCCCCTCTTCACCTGACTGTCGTCCGGGGTTGTCCGAAAGATGTCAGGCTTTGGCAGGGTCCTTGCGCTCCGCGAGGGTCCGTATGGTCCGGGCCAATTTCATCAGGGCCGCGGGGTGCGCCGCGAATCGGCACTCGCCGCGCGCTGAAATGTTCCCGGCGTCACACCGAAGCACCGTACGAACCAGCGGTGGAAGTGGGCCTGGTCGGCGAACCCCGCCTGGGCCGCGGCCTCCGCCGCGCTGCTGCCCGCCACCAGCAGCCCGCGCGCCCGGCGCAGCCGGAGCTGCCGCTGGAAGTCGCTCGGCGCCATCCCGTACGCGGCGCGGAACGCCCGGTAGAGCGCGAAGCGGCTGCATCCGGCGGCCTCCGCGAGCCGCGCCGCCGGGATCTCCTCCGCGTACGCCTCCTCCAGCAGCGCCCTGGCCCGCCGCGCGGCCCGGACCTGCTCCCCGCTCCCGTCCGGAAGCTCCCGGGCCCACAGCGGCCCGGTGGCCCCGCGCCGCACCATCGCCCCGACGGCCGTGGTCAGCCGCTCGTCCCGCACCAGCGGACCGGCGCCGCCGACCAGCGCGGTGTGCAGCCGCAGCAGGGCGCGGGGCAGCAGCGGATCGGAGACCACGGGCCGGTCGAACAGCGGCAGCGCCGCCCGGCCGTCCGCGCTGTCGGCCACATCGGCGAGGACGTTCCGCACCACATCGGGACCTATGTGGACGATGCGGTACTTGTAGCCGAGCTCGGCGGCCGCCTCCCCGTCATGCGGATCGTCGGGATTGAAGACCATCACCATCCCCGCCCCGCTGGTCCGTAGCGCCCCCCGGCACCGGAAGCGCTGGGCGCCGACCTCGGTCACGGCGAAGGAGTAGGTGTCATGGCTGTGGGGATGGAAACGGTGGCTGAAAAAGTGCGCGTGCATGGCCTCCACGGGCCGGTCGGGATCGCGCCAGTACCGGGCCCAGTCCTCCCGGCCCCGCTCCCCTTCTCCGACGGCAACCACGGATCCATTGTGCCGTGGCGCACGAGCGTTCAAGACCGCAGGTCGCCGCAGTGGCGAGAGTGACGGCATGCGCTTCGACACCAAGATCGCCGTCATTGTCCGTACCGACCTCGCCGACTGGCAGAAGCTGAACGTGACCGCCTTCCTCTCCAGCGGCCTGGCGCACGCCTCGGACGAGATCGTCGGCAAGCCGTACGAGGACGCCTCGGGCAATGTCTACCTGCCGATGTTCCGCGAACCGGTCCTCGTCTACGCCGCCGACGCCCCCGCCCTCACCCGCACCCACGCCCGTGCCCTCTCCCGCGACCTGCCGATGTCCCTCTACACCGAGGACCTCTTCGCCACCGACAACGAGGACGACAACCGCGCCACGGTCCGCGCCGTCGATGCCGACGCCCTGAACCTGGTGGGCCTCGCGGTCTACGGGCCGCGCGGCCAGGTGGACAAGGTGACGAAGGGCTTGCGGCTGCACGGCTGAGGGCCCGGCGCAAAGGCCATGGCAGTGACGGTGACGGCTCAATGGCCCGTCAGCTTCCGCCAGGCGCCGGGGGTGACGCCCTCCCTGCCCGAAAAGGCACGGCTCAACGCGCTGCCGGTGTCGTATCCGACGCGGACAGCGATCTCCTGGACACTCAGCCGCGTCTCGCGGAGCAGGACCTTGACCCGGTACATGCGCCATGCCGTGAGGTAGCCCAGCGGGGTGTCCCCCGTCCTCTCCTTGAACAGGGCGGCGAACGCCGAGCGTGACATCCCCGCCGTGCGGGCGAGTTCGTCGACCGTCCACGGATGGGCCAGGTCCGCGTGCAACTCCTCCATGGCAACCGCCAGTCGCGGATCCCGCAGCGCGGCGATCCAGCCGACGGTCCCGCCGCCGACATCCGTACAACAGGTCCGCAGCGCCTGGACGAAGAGCACATCGGACAGACGGCTCATGATGAAGCCACCGCCGAGCCCGCCCGCCGCGCTCTCCCGCGCGATGAGGTCGAACGTGGTGCGCAGCAGTTGACTGGACGCGTCGTCCAGATTCAGCCGGAACACCGGCGGCAGGAGCGCGAAGAGCGGTTCTGCCGCCACGGCGTCGAAGGCGAACCGGGTGGAGACGATCTGCGTGAGCTCACCGTCGCCCCCGACTCGCGCCGAGTCGCCGGGGACCTGGGAGACCAGTCCGTCGCAGTCCACGACCTCGCTGCCCGCCTCGTCCTGAAGCGTGAATCTCACCCCCGCCCGGACCAGGAAGCAGTCGTTCGTCTCCAGCCGCTGCGGCCCGGCGAGCGTGTCCGCGACGAGCCGGCACGCACCACGGGAGATCAGGACCAGCCGAGCGAGGTGCCGGGGAGGGAACGAGATTCCCCAGGGCGCACGGGCATCCACTCGCACATACCGCGCGTCCTCGATCTTCATCGTGGCGAGAAGGTCATCGATCGGATCCATCTCCACTCCCTTGGGTCTCCCCTGACCTCCCCTGGACGATCTGCCCCTGGACGATCTGCGCCAAACCATGGACGCCAAGATACAGATCGTCCACCCGAGCGCGCCTATCGTGGAGGCGACACACGAACGAAGGGTGGCAAATGCGTACATTCCAGATGGGAACTGGCGGTGGTCTGATCGCCTCGGCGGAGCGCCCGGTGCCGAGCCCGTCAGCGGGCGAAGTGCTCGTACAGGTGAAGGCCAGCTCCCTCAACGCACGCGATCTGCTCATCGTCACCGGCCGGTACGCCGTCGACGTGCCGCCCGGACGCATCCCGCTCTCCGACGGCGCGGGCGTCGTGGAGGCGGTCGGGGAGGGAGTCTCGCGCTTCCGCGTCGGGGACCGCGTCGTGGGCACCTTCCACCCGACCTGGCTGTACGGTCCGTTCCCCGAGTGGGGGCAGCTGCGCGGCACCCACCGCGACGGCTGGCTCACCGAATACCTCGCCCTCGACGAGCAGAGCCTGGTCGCCGTGCCGGACCAACTGTCCTTCGAGGAAGCCGCCACGCTTCCGTGCGCCGCGCTCACTGCGTGGTCGGCCGTAAGCGGCGTCGGCCCCGGGGACGCTCTCCTGGTCCAGGGCTCGGGCGGGGTATCGGTCTTCGCACTCCAGTTCGCCCGCCTGGCCGGCGCACGCGTCCTGGCCACGACATCCAGCGATACCAAGACCCAACGCTTCAGCGCTCTTGGCGCATCCGACGTCATCGACTACACCAGCACACCGGAGTGGGGCGCGCGGGTACGGGAACTCACCGGCGGCGGCGCCGACCGCGTCGTCGAGATCGGCGGCGCCGGAACGCTCTCCCAGTCCATCGACGCCGTCGCCCAGGGCGGCCAGATCGCCCTTGTCGGCAACCTGGCGGCGGGCGGCGGCATGGACGTGACGCGGTTCTTCCGTCGCGCGGCGACCCTCCGGTCGATCAGCGTCGGCAGCCGGAGCGACTTCGAACGGATGAACAAGGCCATCGGCCAGCACCGGCTCCGGCCCGTCATCGACCGCGTCTTCCCCTTCGAGGAGGCCCTGGAGGCGTTCGCGCACTTCGAGAAGGGCCCACGCTTCGGCAAGGTCGTCATCAGCCACTGAGCGCCGTCTTCACACGTCCTTGACCGCCGGATGTAGCAGACTGCGCACAGAGTCGAGACCAGGGCGCCTACCCGGCGTCCGCCGCGTGAGAGGTGTCCAGTGCCCAGCGTTGTAAAGATCAATGTGCTGACCGTGCCGGAGGAACAGCGCGAGGTGCTGGAGAAGCGCTTCGCGTCGCGCGCCGGGGCCGTGGAGGGCTCCGACGGCTTCGAGTGGTTCGAGCTGCTGCGCCCGGTCGAGGGGACCGACCAGTACCTCGTCTATACGCGCTGGCGCAGCGAGGAGGACTTCCAGGCGTGGATGGAGGGCCCGATGAAGGCGGCCCACCAGCGCGGCGGCGAGGACGCCCCGCAGCAGAAGCCCGCCGCGTCCGGCTCCACGCTGTGGTCCTTCGAGGTCGTCCAGCAGGCCGCGCCCAAGCAGGGCTGACCCGGGCCCTTGGAACCAGCGCTAGCCCCCTGGCCAGGCCAGGGGGCTAGGCCGTTTCGTTCGGATCATCTGATCCTGGGTTCGGGTGTGCCGTTGACTGATGCGCCCTGGGCCCGGGACGTCAACGATGTGGCGGCGCGGACATCAACGTGTACGCGGGTCGGCCGCAAGAGTTGAGTTCGTATCCGCCCGTCGAGTCGGTCCGTCAGATGACCTCCTTCTCCTCGGTGACCATCACGGCCACCGAGTCCATGTCGATGAAGCGTGCTTCGTCGGGGTTGACCAGCGTCCGGTAGTTGTCGGAGGCGAAGAAGGCGTCGTGGTCCTCCCAGTCCTCGAACCAGATTTCCGTCAGGCCGTCGTAGGCCCGGGGCGGGTAGTTCTCGGCGGGGACCGGGTGGGACACGGTGTACTTGCGCACGTAGCGCTCCGCCTCCGGGATGGAGGTGAACAGCGGCGCGTGCCGATCCCGGTGGTGCTCGACAAAACGCTCGTACGACATTCCCTCGACACGGTTGATCATGAAGATGAGCTTCAGCATGGAGTTAACCTAAAAGCTCACATCAATGTCAGGGGCAAGTGAGCCAGGAGCATGGGAGGAGTTCGGCATGCGGATCGGTGAATTGTCCGCCCGGACGGGAGCCAGCCGCCGGTCGCTGCGCTACTACGAGGAGCAGGGCCTGCTCGTCAGCTCCCGCTCGCCCAGCGGACAGCGCCACTACGAGGACGAGCACGTCCAGCGGGTACGCCTGGTGCAGGCGTTCCTGGCGGCGGGCATGTCCAGCGGCACCATCGTCGAGATGGTGCCCTGCATGACCGAGCCGAGCGAGGACAGGGCGCGGCAGGCACTGGAGATCATGGGCCGCGAGCGGGCCCGGCTGTCCGAGGCCATCGACGGCCTCGCCGCCGCCAGGGCCGCGCTGGACCACCTCATCGAGGACAACCACGCGTACCTGACACGGTCGGCGGACGACGAGGCGTGAACCGGGGCGGCGTTTGGATCAGCGTGCGGACCAGAGGAAGACACCTGCGACGTGGAGTCCGGCCAGGTAGATGGTCGCGGTCTTCTCGTAGCGGGTGGCAATGCCGCGCCACTGCTTCAAGCGGTTGATGCACCGCTCGACGGTGTTGCGCTGCTTGTACGCCGCCCGGTCGAAGGCAGGCGGTCTGCCACCGGCCCGTCCGCGGCGCATCCGGTTGGCCCGCTGGTCGGCCCGTTCCGGGATCACCGCGCGGATACCGCGCCTGCGCAGGTGGTTTCGGATCTCGCGGGAGGAGTACGCCTTGTCGGCCAATACCATGTCCGGCCTGGTGCGGGGTCGTCCACGGCGGCGGGGAACGCGCAGGCGGTCCATCACGTCGGTGAAGACGGGTGCATCGCCGGCCTGCCCGGCGGTGAGGACGAACGCCAGTGGCCGGCACCGGCCGTCGGCCGCGAGGTGGATCTTCGTGGACGGTCCGCCGCGGCTGCGGCCGATGGCGTGGTCGTCCGGCTCCCAGTCCGGGGCCCCTTTTAGCGGGCCGGCGTCGATCACCGCACGGTGATCCCGCCAGCGACCACCCCGCTTCGGCGTCCGATCCGGAAGCAACGGCTCGATCCGCGCCCACGGCGCATGAGTCAACGGCACAGCCGGACCAACGACCAGATGATCCGCCCGCTGACGGCCGAAGCGACGGCTTCGAGGACCAGGTGCCACGGATAGCTTTCCGGTCGACCCTGGCCCGGCTTGTTCGGTACGAAACCGCCTTCCCCGTACAGCACGCGCACCCCCATCGCGCGAAGCGTGGCGACGCTGGCGTCGAACTGGGTGTGCTGGACATAGGCGGCGTTGACGCACGGCATGGTCACGGTGGGGATGCCCTTGCCGATGGCCTCTGCTACGAATCCGACCACGAACTTTTCGGTGATCCCCAGGGCCCACTGGTTGATCGTGTTGAAGGTGGCGGGTGCCAGGACGGCGACATCCGCGGGAGGCCAGGCGTCCGGCTTCCAGGGCAGCTTGTACTGGCTGCGCACAGGGTGTCCGGTCAGCTCCTCCAACGCCGGCAGCTCGTCGTCAAGCCAGCGTGCGGCCGTGGGGGTCAATCCGAGGCACACGTCCCAGCCGGCCGCCTGCGCACGTTCGATGACCCCGGCGATGTTCAGCACGGGCGGGGCGGCGCTTCCGAACAGGTAGAGGACACGGTTCGCGGTCATGCGGGCAGTCCACCGCGCGGCACCCTCCCTCCGCAAACCCTGCCCGCTCAGGGTTGAGATCGACGTTCACCGTCTTCCACCCAGGACCGGTTGGCCGCGCTGGTCCGCCCGATCCGTGAAGCCCTCGATCAATGGCGTGGACGGAACCAAGAGGCGCTGGCCATCGTCCGGTCGGTGCTCAACCGTAGACGGCTGTCCCCACGCGTCGAGGCGATGTTCCGCTTCCGTGAAGCCAAGGGACTGGTCGGCACGGGACGTACGTCGGATGCCGTCGAGTCGCTTCAACGCGCCCGGTCGCTCATCGAGGACGGTGACGATGTCGGCGAACCGGACTGGGCATGGTGGGTGACCCATAGGGAAATTGACGACCACTGGGGTCACACACTTCAGATCGCAGGAGACGTAGAGAAAGCCACCGAGCTGCTACTGCAATCCGTACAACCAGGGCGTGGCGTCGCAACCGGCTACGCACGTTTGTCATCCGCACGGCTCGCACAATGCCTACTGGACGTCAATGCCTGGCGCGACGCGGAAGGCGTCGTCAGGTCCCTGGTCACCGCCGCGCCCGGAATCTCGTCGGGGCGGACCCTCCGCGTCATCGGTCACGTCGCCAAGCAGCGCGAAAGGCTGAACGGTGCACCGTCAAGCCTTACGGACACGCTTGAACACCTGGCGGAAAAGCTCGACGAGGCCCCCTTCACGCTGTGACCGGGGACCACACGCCGAACCACTGCTCGGCATCGTAGGCCTCGTACCGTTCCACCTCGGTGAATCCCAGCTTTGCCGCGAGGCGCATCGAGCGCTCGTTGGCGGTCTGGGTGCGCAGCACCACCGACGTGCCGGGAAGCGCGTCGACGAACCAGTCGAGGGCCGCCGCACACGCCTCGGCGGCGTACCCGCGTCCCCACGCCTCCGGCAGCAACAGGTAGCCGAGCTCGGCCTCCCCGATATCCGGACGGATGTGGCCCGGACTCTCCGCGTCGTGCCGTTTGAACTCGATGGTGCCGCTCATCGCTTCGTCGAGCTCGATCACGAAAAGGCCAGGGCGCCGCCCGGGTATCTCGGGCAGCGCGCGGTCGAGCTCATCACGCGGTCGAGGGCCACCGAGGTAGGTATGCACCTCCGGTGAGGCGAGCAGGTCGATGAACGCCGCACGGTCCCGGGCCTCGGACGCGCGGAGCACGAGGCGTTCGGTCCTTATCGGGGCGGGTGGCCAGGCAACGGGTCCCAGTGCGCGGGTCATGACGGCCGCCCGCCGAACTGCCAGTGGTGCACCTCGATGTCCGCGTACCGGTCCGGGGTCAGGACGGCGCGGGCCGTCTCCGGGTCGGGTGCTCGGACCAGTGCCGCCGTACCCAGCCAGGTGCTTTCGTCGTCGGACAGCAGTGGTCCGTAGGCGATCAGCTCGTCCCGGTCGGCGGGCAGGGTCAGGTCGGCGGGCTCGCCAGAGCCCAGGCCCGGGCCCAGGCCGAGCACCAGGAATCGGGTGCCCCCGGTCCGGCCCCCGGGGAATTCCCACATCGTGCGCCCCAGCACGTTGCGCCACCGCCGCAGCAGTACGTCCCGGTACACACCGGCCTGGTAGCCCGGTTCGTCGAAGGCGAAGGAGCGGGCGGCGGGCGGGCCGGGCAGGTCGACGATGTGGACGCTGCCGGTCGGGGTCCGGTCGGCGGCGGAGAGGGTCGGCCCTCGGGCGATCATCTCCGACGCGTACCGATCCATGTAGGACCAGTGCTGTTCGACCAGTTCTTGGCGCAGAGCGAGCGAGCCGGGCCGGTCGCGGTGGTAGCAGAAGAACTCCATGCCCGGCAGTCTTCCGACCCATGGGCGGCCGGTACAGCGGATATCGGCGGGAGCGGTCAGCGGCCGGGTCATATGCCGTCCGTGGCGTGGTATGGGCGGCACACTCCGCCGTCGTAGTCGGTCGCGATCTCCAGCAGCTGGTGCCCGTCGGCCGACGGCAGCAGGCTGGGGCTGTAGTTGGGGCAGAAGTCGATCTTGTCCGACTTCACGGCGACGGGGGCCGGGATCTCCTTCCAGGCGCCCTCTCCGCCCTTGCTGTTGGTCCAGACCGTGCGCCCGCTGCCCTCGGCCTTGCTGCCGTCCGCGTTGTACATCACCTGTCCGACCAGCAACAGCTTGCCCTGCGGATTTCCCTCCTCCGGCGCCCAGGCCAGGGTCGGCGCGTGCTTGAAGTACTTGCCGTCCGCCGTCTGGGGCCGGGTGCCGAGGTTGGCGGGGTCGCCCCAGTCCCAGCCGTCGGAGGAGGTGCGGTAGTGCACGACGCACGAGAACTTGGGGTCGTCGGAGCAGATCTCGTACGTCATGACGTACGTGCCGTTCGGCACCTTCCGTACGACCGCCATCCCGGGGCGGTCGGAGACCGGGGCACTGGCGACGGTGTCATGCGGGCCGTCCCATGAGACGCCGTCTCGTGAGCGTACGGCGACGAGCTTCTGGCTGTGGCGCGGATCGGTCTCGTCGGAGTAGTGGCAGACCAGGTTGCCTTCGGCGTCGATGGAGAACTCCGGCTCCCACAGCCCGTTCGCGTTCGGCGCCGAGGCGACCGTGGAGAGATAGGTCCAGCTGCGTCCCACGTCGGTGCTCTTGAACACGCGTATCGACATGTGGCGGTCGGCTTTGGGTACGTCCTGGCCGAAGGAGGCCGCCCACAGCAGCGTGCCGGCCGGCATGTCACCGACCTGTTGCGGCAGTTCGTAGAGGACCGAGCAGCACAGCCCCTTGCCGTCGGCGGACGCGGGGTCGGCGATGGTGCCCACCTGGTTGAAGTTCGCTCCGCCGTCGGTGCTCTCCTGAACGGCGCCGATGCCGTTGCCGCCGCCCGGGACGACGGTGGAGGCGAGCACGCGGCCGTTGTCCTTCCCGCTGTGTGCCAGACGGATCGCCCGGGGGTAGAGGCCCGCGCCGTCGCGCAGCGGCTTGGGGTCCGTCTTCCGCAGGGCCGCCGCGCCGCCCTCGCCATTCTTCGCCTCGGCGTCGGGGGAGCCGGAGCCCTGGGAGCCGGACTCGCCGGAGCCGGACTCCCGGGAGTCGGATGCGGTGGAGGTCCCGGCTTTGGTGTCGCCGTTGCCCTGGCAGGCGGTCAGCCCGAACGCGGCGACGGCGGCCACCGCCGCGGCGGCGACCTTACGAGCGTGGTGATGTCCGGTGCGGCGGCGTGACATGAGACTCCCCCCTGTGTCGTGGGTGGCCCCCGTCCCTGTCCTTCGGGGGCCCGTGACACCAAGGCTGTCCGACGCCGCTGATGATCCCCTGCCGATCGGCTAACGCGTCGCTAACCGCCTCGGCCGCCTCATGACCGCCTTACGGTCAACAGGCTGTCAACAGGGCTCACACCATTTCGGGCTGCGGTTCCGGTTGCAGCGGCGGTGCGGCCTTCGGCTCCCACAGCCTGGTGGTCCGTACATAGCCGTGGATCACCGAGCCCATCGCCAACAGGAGAAGGGGTCCGAACACCCACGGATGCCTGGCCATCTCCACCGGCAGATAGCGATAGGCCACCAGGAGTGCGGCGAAGACCGCCGCGCCGTGGGCGACCAGTTGGGTCCCCGAACGGTCCCAGCCACGCGCGAGCGAGCGCAGCGCCGTCTCGATGGTGAGTGCGAACACCACGCCCGCGACGAGATCCACACCGTAGTGGTAGCCGAATCCCAGCGTCGCGCCGAGCGTGGCGACCAGCCAGAACGTTCCCGCGAACCGCAGGATCCGCGGGCCTTGGCGGGAGTGGATGAAGATCGCGGTGGCCCACGCCGTGTGCAGGCTGGGCATGCAGTTGCGTGGCGTGACGTCGTCGAAGGTCATCGAGTGCGGGGCGCTGATGGGCGGCGGCGTGTGCGGCCACAGGTTGGCCAGCGCCCAGTGCGCGCCGCCGGTGCCGAAGGCGCCCCCGCCGTAGGCGAAGACCGGTCCGACCACGGGGAAGATCATGTAGATGGCCGGTCCGAGGAGGCCGATGGCCAGAAAGGTGCGCACCAGATGGTGACGCGGGAAGCGGCGCTCGTCCGCCACCTTGCGCAGTTGATAGATCGAGACGATGACCGCGGCCACCGGAAGCTGGATGTAGACGTAGTCGAGAACATGGGCGCCGACCGGGCCCATCGCATCGACAATCCGGCCCGCCACCCACGACGGGTTGCCCAGCGCGTGATCGGCGGCCGCCAAGTACGGGTCGAGCACCGTCGGGCGGGACTTCGCCGTGATGAGCAGCCAGGTGTCGCCGGTCTTACGGCCGGCCACCAGCAGCAGCCCCAGCCCCACGCCCTTCAGCAGCAGGGCGCGTTCCGGGCCGGTGCGGCGCGTGACCGCGATGACCACACAGCCCAGCATCACCCACAGCGCGCCGTTGCCGAAAGGGTGCCCTTCGGTCACCCTCGCGTCGGCCACCCACCGCACCAGGAAGATGACGATGTCGATGCCGATGGCGGCACCGGCCGCGATGAGCCGCTCCCGCCAGGTGAGCACCACCATCATCAAGCCCATACCGGCGTACAGCAGAAAGCCCGATTTAGGCGCAAAAATAATCTCTTGCGCCTGAGTGGTCATCGGCCCCGGCAGGCCGTAGTGTCGGGCGGCGATCTCCAGCGCGACGAGGAACCCGAGGACCGCCACACCAGCCGTGGCCCACAGCACCGCCCGTGGTCGACGCCACGCAGCGAACGGTATTCTGCTGTTTATTCGCGAAAACATCCGCGATGCCATAGGTATCAATTGTTTGGCCGATTTGCTCGATGCGGGTGGTAAGTCACTCTTCGCGCCGGATAGCACGGTTTTCACTGTATTCTGGTGAAGGGTGGGCGATGGGGGCGCTCGTCGTGAGTTCGGATCATGCTATCCGAGCGGCGCGGGTGGGGCTCCACCCAGGACGGACAGCGGCTCTTGGCGCGGGCGTGGGCGCGGGTGTCGTGTCGTCGCCCGGCTCAGCCGGGCGACGGCTCAGCCGGGCGACAGCGGCAGCGCGGTCTGGGCGGCGGCGACTCGCACGTACTCCAGTTTCTCCTCATCCGGAGTACCCGGCTCTGCCGTATAGGTCACGATCCTCACATCGTGGTCCGGCACCTTCAGCACATCGTTGTCGAGGAATATCTCCCCCACCAGGGGATGCCGCAGGCGTTTGTGGCCACCCAGGCGCGAGCCGAGCGCCGGGGCACTCCACAGGTCTCGGAACTCTTCGCTGTTACTCATGACCTGACCCACCAGAGCCCTGAATTCCTCATCATGGGGATACGCTCCGTGTGTGATCCGAAGGTCTGCGACGAGCGCGGCCTTGAATTCGGCGGTGCTCTGCTCGATAGGAAAGAGCGGATGGCCCATATCCGACGGCTCCTTGTCCGACGGTTCCTTGAACACCGCGCGCACCAGGTTTCGTTCTTCTGGCGGTCGCAGGGCCGGATCCCCCAGCAAGGCCGCCCACATCGACGTCCAACTCAGCAAGGTCCATGAGGCGGAGAACACTCCCACCGGAATGTTCCCCCAGCGACTGACGAGCCGTTGCACACCAGGCGGCATCTGCTGCGGGATGCCTTTGGGTGTCGGCGGAAGAAGCCCGGCCACCAGATGGAAGTGGCAGGTTTCATTCGTACTCAGTCGCAGCGCGCGGGCAAGCGCGGCCACGACGTCCCGCGATGGGCGCAGGGCCCGGCCCTGTTCAAGACGGAGAAGGTAGTCCGTGGATATTCCGGCCAGCAGAGCAAGCTCTTCGCGGCGCAAACCGGCGGTGCGTCGCCGTCGGGTGGCGGGCAGTCCAACGTCCTCAGTCGTGATGCGGGCACGCCATGCGCGCAGCGTGTTACCCAGCGAGCTCTCTGGACGACTCATGGTCCCATTGTCGTCGACCCTGCGGTCGATACCATGGGACTGCCGTTCCTGGGATGAATGGGACGGCCGAGGCGATCGAGACGGGCCGTCAGGAGATTCGCGTCCCCGCCGGTGGTGAGCGCGCCGCTGGCGACGTAGACCGTATGGCCGTCGACCGCCAATGATGTGGTGTTCTGTAGACCATCGCGCTCATCGAGCACTACACGGTCAGCCTTGCCCGGAGTGATGAGGACCACCTGACTCGGGATATTGAGTGCGGCCAGCAGCTGATCGCCGCGACCGGTAAAGGCGAAATCATCGACGCTGTCGAGTCCGGATGCCCTGACCTGATGGGGACCGGCTGTTCCGTCGCGGCCCGTCAGCGGTATACGAAGGATCGTTCCCCGGTCGATATTGGAGACCCATACGGCTCCGTTGTGCACCTTCACGCCATTGGCGCCGAAGAAGTGAACCGGGGCGAGATCCTCCCCCGCGGCCCAGAGCTCGGCGGTTCCGCCGTGCGATCCGACCCGCCAGATCCTGCCCTGTGTCGAGTCGGTGAGGTAGAAGTCCCCCGTACGGTCGTCCCTGGCAAGTCCGTTGAGGAAGCTCGCGGCCGGCAGAGCGGCGACGCGTTCCGGCTTGCCCCCTGGGCACAGTTTCCACAGGCCGGTGAGGTGCTCGTCTCCTGCCGAGTAGAGGAAGTAGAGGGTTCCGTCTTCAGTCCGTTCGATTCCCGTCACGGAAGCGGCCCCGGGGCCCGGGGTGTGCACGCCCCCATCCGCGGGGAGCGGCATGGTCGCCAATACCTCAACACGTCCGCCAAGCGTGACGTGGGCCACCTGCCGCGACAGGATGAGGCCGACATCCGCCGACCCGTTCGGCCGCACGACGACGCTCTCCGCCACCTGACCGGCCGGACGGTCGAAGTGGGCGACGATCCGCGGGTGCGAGAGGGGCGGCGCGGCCGCTTCGGCTGTTGACGAGACCGCGGTGAGTCCGATCACCGCGCTCGCGGTGATCACCGCCAGGCGGAAGACAAGGTGTTTCGGCATGGTCGCCTCCGGGAGTGAACTGGGCTGCGGAGAGCAGCTTCAGCGCATCCGCGTGGCCCAGCCAGTACCCGGCTCATCCATGGAACCGCAGGACCATGCTGACCATGCTGCGGCCCCGCCCTGTCCGGATCTCATCGGTCGCGGTCAAGGCCCCGTGCCCCGGAACCGTCGGTTCACGTAGTGTCATGGCGTGTACGGGAGTGTCAGCGAGAAACCAGCGCCGGCCCGTGGCAACGGGCAGCGCATCCTGGTCGTCGACGATGAATCGAGAATCGCCGAACTGCTCTCGACCACCCTTGAGCTGGCCGGTTACCGGGTCGGCACCGCGGCCACCGGCGGGGAGGCGCTCGACCGGGTCGGGCGGGACCGGCCCGACCTGGTGATCCTCGATGTGATGCTGCCGGATCTGGACGGCTTCACGGTGTGCCGACGCCTGGTGGCGGCCGACGAGAACCATCCGCCGGTGCTCTTCCTCACCGCCCGCGACTCGCTCGACTCGCTGGTCACCGGCCTCGGTATCGGCGGCAACGACTACGTCACCAAGCCGTTCCGGATCGCCGAGGTGCTGGCCCGGGTGCAGGCCCTGCTGCGCACCCGCAACCGGCGGCGGGAGGAGCCCTCGCCGCACTACGCCGATCTGGTGCTGGACGAGACGACCCGTCAGGCGCGGCGCGGGCGACGGGCGCTGGAGCTGACCCCGGCGGAGTTCAGGCTGCTGCGCTATCTGCTGGTCAACGCCGGACAGGTGCTGTCCAAGGAGCAGATCGGCGAGCATCTGTGGGTGGCGGACCACCGGCGTTACGGGGACAACGCCATCGAGAAGTTGGTCTCCCGCCTCCGTCACAAGGTCGACGAGGCCGGGCCCGCCCTGATCCACACCCGCCGTGGCTTCGGCTACTGGCTCGGCGGACTCGCCTCCGGATGAGCATGCACGAGCGCCAGCAGCGGCTGGAGGTCCTGCTGCACGAGCTGCGCACCTCCCTCACCACCATCCGCGGCTGGGCCGAACTCCCGCTCCAGGGGCTCAGCGACGACCCCGAGCTGATGGTCCGCGCCCTGCGCCGGATCCAGGACGAGGCCGACCATATGCACCAGGCGGTCCAGCAGGTGTTCCCCCGCGCGGACGCCTCCTGGGTACGGCCGCTGGAGATGGAGCCGGTGGATCTGCGGGACGTGGCGGACGAGGCGGTGGCGGATCTGGGGCTGCTCGATCCCGAACGTCCCATCGGCCGCGAGAACTCCGGCCGGGCGACCGTCGTCGCCGACAACCGCATGCTGCGGCACGCCGTCCGCAATCTGCTGGACAACGCGCTGCGCCACACCCCCGCCGGGTCCCCGGTGATCGTGGCGGTACGCGGCCCGGAGGCCGGGGACGGGGCCGGGACAGGAGCCGGGGATGGGACCGGGACCGGGGCCGGGACAGGAGCCGGGGATGGAACCGGGACCGGGGCCGGGACAGGAGCCGGAGCCGGGACCGGGGCCAGAGCCGGGACTGGGACCGGAGCCGGAGCCGGAACCGGCGGAACGCGGCGCGTCGAGCTCTCCGTCAGCGACCAGGGGCCGGGCATGGGCTCGCGGGACATCGCCCGGCTCACCTCCCCGCACGACGAGGACGGCCGGATCGAGCCGGGCAGCGGCATCGGCCTCACCATCGTGCGGCTGGTGGTCGAGCGGCACGGCGGGGAGGTGAGCGTCAGCAGCGCACCGGGCCACGGCACCACGGTCACCGTGGCCTTCCCCACTGTCAGCGTTTCGTCAGGAAACTGACCGGGGGGCGTCAGGTCGAGCGGGTTCGCTGGTCATCACGTCCCCGGAACGCGAACGTCCGCGTCCCCCGTAACGCGAAGGTCCGCGTCCCCGTAACACCAAGACAGCCGTCCCCACCCACCCGAAGGTTCACGCTCCGCTCCCGTCGGAACCCCCACCCGAGGAGAGACATGACCGAGACGCTGGCAGAGACCGCGCCCGAGGCGGAAGAGCCGCTTCCGGAGTTTCCGATGCCGCGAGCGACCGGCTGCCCGTTCGACCCTCCCCCGACCGCACGGGCGCTGCTCACCGAACGACCGGTGGCGCGCGTACGGCTGTGGGACGGGAGCGCCCCCTGGCTGGTGACCCGGTACGCCGACCAGCGTGCCCTGCTCGCCGATCCGCGGGTCAGCGCCGAGAACACGCGGCCCGGATATCCGCACTCGAGCGCCGGTTTCCGCGAGAACGCCGGGCGGCGGCGGTCCTTCGTCACCATGGACGACCCCGAGCACGCCCGGATCCGCCGGATGGTCACCGGACCGTTCGCCATCAAGCGGATCGAGGCGATGCGGCCCGAGATCCAGAAGATCACCGACGAGCTGATCGACACCATGCTGGCCGGGCCGACCCCGGTGGACCTGGTGCAGGCGCTCGCGCTGCCGCTGCCGTCGCTGGTGATCTGCCGGCTGCTCGGGGTGCCGTACGAGGACCACGACTTCTTCCAGCGGAACAGCTCGAAACTGATCAACCGGCACTCCTCGGTCGAGGAGGTGGCCGGGGCCAACGACGCGCTGATCGACTATCTGGACGGGCTGGTCGCCGCCAAACTCGCCGACCCGGCCGACGACATGCTCTCCGAGCTGGCCGCCCGGGTCACGGCCGGTGAGCTGACCCAGCGCGACGCCGCCAACATGGGCGTACTGCTGCTGATCGCGGGCCATGAGACCACCGCCAACATGATCGCCCTCGGCACCGTGGCCCTGCTGGAGAACCCCGACCAGCTCGCCGTCCTGCGGGAGACCGAGGACCCGAAGGTGATCGCCCGGGCCGTCGAGGAGCTGCTGCGCTATCTGACGATCGTGCACAACGGCCGCCGCCGGGTCGCGCTCGAGGACATCGAGATCGGCGGTGAGACCATCCGCGCCGGTGAGGGAATCATCATCAACACCGGCACCGGGAACTGGGACGCGGAGGTCTTCGCCGAGCCGGAGCGGCTGGACATCGGCCGCGACGCCCGCCGCCACATGGCGTTCGGCTTCGGCGTCCACCAGTGCCTGGGCCAGCCGCTGGCCCGGATGGAGCTCCAGGTGGTCTACGGCACGCTCTACCGCCGTATCCCCACCCTGCGGCTGGCCACCGGAATCGACCAACTACCGTTCAAACACGACGGTTTGGTCTACGGCGTCTACGAACTGCCCGTCACCTGGACGTCATGAGCGGCGAAGGCGACGAAGGCAGCGGGGACGGCAGCGGCGAAGGCAAGGGAGTCACCATGCGTGTGGAAGTCGATGTGCCCAAGTGTGTGGCGTCGGGGCAGTGCGTGATGATCGCACCCGATGTGTTCGACCAGCGGGAGGAGGACGGCATCGTGGTCCTGCTGGACGAACAGCCCGCGCCCGAACTCCACGCCGATGTGCGGGAGTCCGCGGTGGTCTGCCCGGCGGCGGCGATACGGGTGATCGAGAATTGACGTCCTCCCTCTCCTGAAGGAGAGGGATTCCTGACTCAGGCTGCCTCCTGGAGCAGCGCTCCAGGAGGTCTTACGCCCTCAACACCAGCCGGGATGAGACCAGCCCGGACCAGCATCACACGTGCGGAGTTCTTGTCCCTTGGGGACATGACTCCGCACGCGGTGCAGGTGTAGGTACGTTCCGAAAGAGGAAGTGCGTGCTTGGTTCTCGCTCCGCACGACGCGCAGTCCATGGTGGTGTGCGCGGGGTGCACGAGGCGGACGTCCCGCCCGTGCTTGCGGCCCATCTCGATCAGGGTCGTCTTGGTGGCGCTTATCGCCGCGTCGGCCGCTTTGCGGGCCATAGTGGTTCTGGCGAGGAACTTCGGCTGGAAGTCCTCCACGGCGATGGCGTCGTGGTCGCGGACAACCTTCTTCGCCCACTTGCGTGCGGTGTCCTGCCGCCGGCGGGCGACCTTCTTGTGCATCTTCGCGGCCTGCCGCTGCGCCTCGCGGTAGCCCCTGGACGCGGCCTGCCCACGAGCGGGCTTCCGGCGGCCCATCATCCGCTGATAGCGGGCGAGGCGCTGTGCCGCGGTCTTCCCGTGCTGGACGTGCGGAAGGTCGTGATCGTCAGACGTGGTAGTGGCGGTCTCCTTGACGCCCCAGTCCACGCCGATCACTCGACCGGTGGCGGGGAGCGGACGCGTCTCGGCGGCGACGACGAACGAGGCGTACCAGTGCCCGAGGCTGTCCCGGTACACACGTACCGAGGACGGTGCCGACGGCAAATCCCGCGACCACACCACCGTCACAACGATGCCGCCCGCCAAGTGCAGACGGCCGTCCTTCAGCCGGAAGCCCCGGGTGGTGTAGTTCAGGGTCGGCAACGCCTCCCGCTTCTTCTTCGGCCGGGGCATGCCCGCACGCTGCCAGACCGGCAGTCGCTTCTCGATGTCCTTGAGTGCCTTGGAGCGGGCCTTGGCGAAGTCCCGGATGGTCTGCTGCTGCGGCACCGAGGCGCCCTCGCAAAGCCACGGCGTCTTGGCGCGGGCCTCGGTCAGCATCTTGTCCAGTTGCGCCGGACCGCAGGTCTGCTTCTCGGGGTGCTGCCGGTTGTGTACGTGTACCTGGCGGGACTTGGCCACGCACTCGTTCCACACCCACCGACACCGGTCCCACTCGGCCCACAGCGCCGTGCGGGCGGTCGACGACATGCGAAGCCGGTAGGTGTGCCGGACATGCCCGGCATCACCCGAACCCTTCTTCAGTGTCGTCATGACACCATTTTACCACTATGCTCGGTTGCATGGACCATGAAGTACGCATCACGCTCCGCCTACCCGCCGACCTTCACGCGTGGCTGGTCGCCGAGGCTAAGCGCGCCCGCAGGTCCCTCAACTCTGAGATCCTGCACCGGCTTGAGGCCGGACGCGGCGACATCTCGGCAGACAACGAATCGCCCTGACAGCGATTCCACTTTCCTTGCCCTGCTCCGCAGGGGTCCGATTCCTTCCCGGCTCGAAGGCCGGGGCATCCTCGGAGGTACCCGGTGAAACAGCTCGTGGTGGTCGGTGGCTCCGCCGCCGGTCTGGCGGCGGCGGAAACGCTGCGCCGGGAGGGCTACGAGGGCACGCTCACGCTCATCGGCGATGAGCCGTACCACCCGTACGACCGGCCACCGCTGTCCAAGCAGATCCTCGGCGGTCAGTGGGAACCCGACCGGCTGCCGCTGCGCGCCCCCGCCGATCTGGACGCGCTCGGCCTGGAGCTGCGCCTCGGCGTCGCCGCGACCGGGCTCGACCTCGCGGGCCGTACGGTCGCGCTGGCCGATGGGGCGCGGGTGCCGTACGACGGCCTGGTCATCGCCACCGGCGTCCGCCCGCGCCGGCTGCCCGGCGACGGCGGGGAGCGCGCCCATGTGCTGCGCACCCTGGACGACGCCCTGGCCCTGCGGGACCGGCTGGGCCCGAGGCGGCGGCTGGCGGTGGTCGGCGCCGGGTTCCTGGGCGCCGAGGCGGCCGCGGTCGCGCGAGGGCTGGGCGCGGAGGTGACGCTGCTGGAACCGGCGCCGGTGCCGCTGGCCCCGGCGGTCGGCGAGCGGGTCGGCCGGATGCTCGCCCAGGCCCACCACGACCACGGCGTGGATCTGCGCACCGGAGTCGCGGTGGCCGAGGTGGCCGACGGCGGGGTGCGGCTGACGGACGGCACGCTCGTCGAGGCCGACGAGGTGCTGGTCGCGATCGGCTCGGTGCCCAACACCGGCTGGCTGCAGGGCAGTGGGCTCACCCTGGGCGACGGCCTGGAGTGCGATGAGTACAGCGCCGCCGCGCCGGGGGTGTACGGCGCGGGGGATGTGGCCCGCTGGCACAATCCGCTGTTCGGCACGGCGATGCGGATCGAGCACCGGACCAACGCCACCGAGCAGGGCATGGCCGTGGCCCGCAACCTCCTCCGCCCGGAGGAGCGGCGGCCGTTCGCCCCGGTGCCGTACTTCTGGTCCGACCAGTACGACTTCCGGATCCAGGCGCACGGGTATCTGCGCGGCCATGAGGAGGTCGCGGTGGTGGAGGGCGAGCTGGAGGAGCGGAAGTTCCTGGCCGTCTACCGCTCCGGGGACCGGGTGGCCGGTGTGCTGGCCGTCGGGATGCCGCCGAAGGCCGTGCGTACGTGGCGGCAGGCGGTCGCGACGCGGGCGGCGTGGCGGGACGCGGTGGGGGAGCTGCTGCCGGAGGGGGCGTAGCGGGTACCGCGTGCCGCGTTGTGCGTTGTGCGTGCGTGCATGCGTGCGTGCGGGCGGGCGAACGTGCGGGCCGTGGCCCGGCGTGGCGTACGCCCGGAAAATCACCGGGCGGGCCGCGCCGGGCCTTGCTACGTTGAGCGGCATGAAGCGCGCCGCGATGACAATTGCGATGACGACGACGCCGGAGAGTGTCCCGGCGCGCTGATCGATGTTCTGATCCGAAGCCCCGGGGCGAGTGCCCCGGGGCTTCGCCGTGCGGTCACTCGCCCGATGTCCACCGACGTTGACGAGGAGACCGCGATGTCCGACCACCGCAAGCTGGGCCGTGAACTGGGCCTGTTCGACACCGACCCGCTGATCGGCGCGGGCCTGCCGTACTGGCTGCCCGACGGCGCGACCGTACGGCACACCCTGGAGGAGTACATCCGCGCCGCCGAGCGGCGGGCGGGCTACCGGCATGTGTACTCGCCGGTGCTCGGCAAACGGGAGCTGTACGAGCTCTCGGGGCACTGGGAGCACTACAGCGACGACATGTTCCCGCCGATGGACCTGGGCGCGGAGCAGGTCGTACTGCGCCCGAGCCTGTGCCCCCACCACGCGGCCATCTACCGCTCCCGCGGCCACAGCTACCGCGAACTCCCGCTGCGGATGGCCGAGTTGGGCGGGATGTACCGCTCGGAGCTGTCCGGGGTGCTCGGCGGGCTGACCCGGGTGCGGGCCATCCAGCTGAACGACGCCCATATCTTCTGCACCCTGGACCAGGTCGCCGACGAGGCGTCGGCCGCCCTGGAGATGATCCGCCGGGCGTACGAGGCACTCGGCATCGCCCCGGCCCGCTATCGGCTCTCCCTCCCGGGCCCCGGCGGCAAGTACGTCGCCGCGCCCGAGATGTGGCGCCGCTCGACCGCCCTGCTGACCGACGTGCTGGACCGCTCCGGGCTGCCGTACGAGGCGGTGGAGGGCGAGGCCGCGTTCTACGGCCCGAAGATCGATGTGCAGGTCGCCGACGGCGCGGGGCGGGAGTCCACCCTGTCCACCGTGCAGGTGGACTTCCACCAGCCCGAGCGGTTCGATCTGCACTACATCGGCCCGGACGGCGCCCGGCACCGCCCGGTCATGGTCCACCGCAGCATCATCGGCAGTGTGGAGCGGGCCGTGGCCCATCTCATCGAGCAGCACGGCGGGGCCTTCCCCGCCTGGCTGGCCCCCACTCAGCTGGTGGTCCTGCCGGTCTCCGAGGCCGAGCTGGGGCGGGCCGAGGAGCTCGTCCGGGGGTGCGATGAACTCGGCCTGCGCGCGGAACTGGCCGGACCGGACCGCGGCACCCTGGGCGCCCGCATCCGGGCGGCCCGCCTCGTCCCGTACCAGGCCGTGCTGGGCGCCCGGGAGGCCGCGGACGGCCGGGTGGCCCTACGGCTGCGGGACGGCCGCCGGCTGGATCCGCGGCCGGTCGACGAGGCGCTGGCGCGGATCGACGCGCTGGTGACGTCGCACAGCCCCGACCTGTGGGACGCGGCGTAGAGGGTGCCGAGGGCCCGCGCCGCCTGCGGCGGGCTCCTTTCCCCTCCCCGCCCCTTCCCACAACTGGGGCTCCGCCCCAGCACCCCGGCGGGGCTCCGCCCCGGGCCCCGTTGGGGCTCCGCCCCGAACCCCCGCGGGGCCTCGCCCCGGACTCCACCAGGGCTCCGCTCCTGGCCCCGCAGGGACTCCGCCCCCGGGCCCTGCGGGAGCTCCACCCCGGACCCCACAGGAGCGCGCCACCCCGGACCCCCGCGGGACGTCGCCCCGGACCCCGCAGGAGCCCCGCCCCCGGACCCCGGCGGGGCCTCGCCCTGGACCCCGGCGGGGCTCTGCCCCGGACCCCGCAGGAGCCCCGCCCCCGGACCCCGGCGGGGCCTCGCCCCGGACTCCACCAGGGCTCCGCTCCTGGCCCCGCAGGGACTCCGCCCCCGGGCCCTGCGGGAGCTCCACCCCGGACCCCACAGGAGCGCGCCACCCCGGACCCCCGCGGGACGTCGCCCCGGACCCCGCAGGAGCCCCGCCCCCGGACCCCGGCGGGGCCTCGCCCTGGACCCCGGCGGGGCTCTGCCCCGGGCTCCGGAGGGGCTTCGCCCCCAGACCCCGCAGGGGCTCCGCCCCCGAACCCCACAGGGGCTCCGCCCCCGGACCCCACAGGAGCTCCGCCCCGGGCCCCGTTGGGGCTCCGCCCCGAACCCCCGCGGGGCCTCGCCCCAAACCCCGCAGGGGCTTCGCCCTCAACCCCGCCAGGGCTTCGCCTCCAGACCCCGGGGGGCCGGGGGCGAAGCCCCTGCCCCGCGGCGGAGGCGCATATCGATGCTGCGGCGGAACCCATCCCAGCCCCTCCGGCGATTGAGGAGCGGGGTTCGGGGGCGGAGCCCCGGCGGGGGTCCGGGGCGGGGCCCCGGTTTCGGGGAGGGGCGGGGTGGGGGACGATCAGCCGCCCAAACAACCCCGCACGGCGGCGACAAGCCGCGAGGCCCGCGCATCGCCGTGGCCGATCATGCGGTTGGCCACATACGCGAAGCCCACGCCGAACTCGTCATCGCCGAAGGCGAACTGCCCACCCGCCCCGTCATTGCCAAAGCTCCGCTCCCCCAGCATCGGCCGGAACGACGGCGAGTCGAGCAGAAAGCCCGAACCCCAGCGTGCCCCCATGTCGAACCCCAGCCAGCCCTTACCCGACGAGACCTCGCGGACCGCGTCCGCCACGGTCTCGGGGGCCAGCAGCCGCCGACGTCCCTCGATGCCGGTCACGGCCGCCGCGTACAGCCCGGCGAGCCCGCTCGCCGACGCGGTGGCGCCCGCGCCGGGCAGCTCCATGCCGAGCAGCGCCGGGTCGTTCCAGCCGTGCGGCTCGTCGAGGCCGGGGAAGACCAGCGCGCCGTTCATGGTCACGATGCGGGTCAGCAGATGTTCGGGCCCCGGCATCCCGGGCCGCCCCTCGGCCTCGACCAGCCGGGCCCGCCCGTCCATCTCCGCCCCGGGCAGCCCGATCCAGGCCCGCAGCCCCAGCGGGTCCCCCACGGCCCGGCGGAAGTACGCGCCCGGGGTGTGCCCGGTGATCCGCCGGATGACCTCACCGATGAGGAAGCCGAAGACCTGGCCGTGGTACTCGTACGACGTGTCCGGCTCCCACAGCGGCGTCTGCTCCTCGACGGCGCGGATCACCGGCGCCCAGCCGGCGATCTCCTCGAACGTCAGCACCCCGTCGAGCACGGGGACCCCCGCCCGGTGCCCGAGGACCATCCGGGAGGTGATGGCCTCCTTGCCGTACCGGCCGAACTCCGGCCAGTACCGGCTCACCGGGGCATCGAGATCCAGCCGCCCCTCCTGCGCGAGGAGGTGGGCGCAGACGCTCACCAGGCCCTTGGCGCAGGAGAACACCGGTACGACGGTGTCCCGCTCCCACTCCCGCCCAGTCCCCTCGTCCGCGACCCCGCCCCACAGCTCCACGACCTTGCGCCCGCCGACGAAGACGGTGACGGCCGCCCCGAGTTCGGGAAACTCCTCGAAGTTCCGCGCGAACACATCGGCGACGCCGCCGAATCCCTCGTCGACCCACCCGCTGTACGACCTCATCGCCCCCGGCCCTTCGTGGACTCCGCGTGATCACAACCGCGTCACGGTAGGCCGTACCCCGCCCCCACCACGAGCGATTTACGAGGGCCCCTGGCCGATACGCCCCCGTCCGGTACGCCTTTGGCCGCCGCCCGGCAGAGGTCCGGGCGGCGGCCAAAGGGGCAGCTGGGGCGGTCAGATGCTGATCAGGCGCTCCAGCACATTGCGATAGCCCCGCATCGCCAGACGCAGCTCCTCCGTCTCCGAGCTGACCGCGTCCTCCTCGTGCCAGGCGGCACGGAGGGTGGCGCGGCGTTCGGCGAGGAGGTCGGTGAGGCGGTTGGCCACCTCCACGAGCAGGGCGTCGGCCTCCTCCACGGCGCCGCGTGGGGAGTCCACGAAGCCGCTGACCGCGTATCGCAGCCGCTGGGTCAGCGTGTCGTGCTCGCTCGTGGGCAGCACGGGGAAGCTGGGGCCGTTCGGGGTGTTCGACGGCTCACCCGCAGGCTGGGCGGAGGACCCGTGCGTCGGCGTGGGCCCACTTCCGTTCGTCGGCGTGGGCCCACTTCCGTTCGTCGGCGTCGGCCGGTTTCCGTTCGTCGGCTCGTGCTTCGGCATCGTCGCGTGCCAGGACGTCATCGGTTCCGCCGCCTCCGTGTTGCCCGGCCGCTGGGACAGTGGAGCCACTTCATGCTTCTCCAGCCCATGGCGCCGCTGCCCGTCGTTCTCCCTCGGGTCGGTCGGGCCGATCGGGTCCGTCACCACGCGCCGCCCTTCCTGGTGTGGCCGAACCGCGTATGGCCGTGGCCCGCCCCCGTGCCCGTCCCGTTCCCTGGCAGCCACCTCCGGAGGCCGCTCTCGCTCCGCCGCTCGCCGTGGTGGTGCTGTCGCCCGGTCTCGGAGCGGGTCGGGGCGCCGTGGTGCGGCGGCCTGACCAGATCCTCGAAGAACGGCCGGGCGTGCACCACGGCCTCGCGCAGCTCCTCGGTGTCCGCGCGCCCCTCGCGGGCGCGGGCGGCCGTGTCATGGATCTGCCGGTAGCCCTGGACGTGCTCGGCGTGGTGCACGGACAGCGCCGCCACCTGCTCCTCGTAACGGCCCGACGGGTAGCCACGGTCGTGGGCGAGCCGGGCCAGGAGCTGATCGGCGCCGGTCACCGCGTGTTCCGGAGACTCGATGAACATCTCCTGCATACCGGCCCACTCGGCCACGTACCGCTCGCGCAGTTCGCCTGACAGGGGCTCGGTCCGCAGATCGCCGTACAGCCGCAGCCGTTCCTCGAGTTCCCGCTCCGCCGCCTTGGTGTCGCCCGCGTGCTGGGCGACGTTCAGTTCGTACTCGGGCCCGAAGCGGCGTCGCAGAACGCGTTCCCTACGGCCGGCGCCCGCGCGGACGACGCGGATGATGAGCGCGGCCGCGAGGACGACCGCGACGACGACCACGATGCTGATCGCGACAGTTGACATGGTCTGCTTCTGCCTTCCCGCTGGCTTCCCCCTCCGCGTTCGGGGGGCTCCTCTCTTCGGGTAGCCCGGTCTTCGGCCCTCAAACTGCGGTGCGTGACAGGTGTGCTGGGTGCCAGGATGCGGACCATGACGAGTACGCCCCCTGTCCAAGCCGGTTCGCGCGCCGACGCCTCCCCCGCGTGGACCGTCGCCCCGTGGACCGTCGCCGCGCGGCCCGTCGGCGACCCCGTCTCGGTCACGCTGCTGCGCGAGTACCTCGTCGATGTCGCCGACCGCTACTACCGGCTCCACGAGGAGCGGGACTCGACCCCCGAGGAGATCGAGCAGGCCCTCGCCGAGATGCCCAGCGACGATCTCGCCCCGCCGCACGGGGTGTTCCTGCTGGCGCACCACGAGGGCGAACCCGCCGGATGCGCGGGGCTGCGGCTGATGGACGCGCGCACGGCGGAGCTGAAGCGGGTGTACGTACGGCCCGCCAAGCGGGGCCTGGGCGGGGGCGGCGCACTGCTCGCGGCCGTCGAGGCGGCGGCGGGCGAACTGGGCGCCGGGCGGATCGTGCTCGACACCCGCCTCGATCTGGTCGAGGCCCGTGGGCTCTACGCGCGCCACGGCTACCGGGAGGTTCCGGCCTTCACGGACGGGCCGTACGCCGAGGTCTGGATGGCCAAGGAGCTGGGCTGATCCGAGTGCCGGGCTCAGGTCAGGGGCCGCGCGGCGGCGGCGGTCTGCGGTGGTCCGGGAGGGGTGTGCCCTCCCTCGGCTGTTCCGCGTCCGAGCCGCACAGCTCGCGCGTCAACTCGTCCACCAGCTCGGTCAGATCGGTCGGACGGTCGGGGGACCACCAGTCGCCCAGGAGTCCCGCGAGGGACGCCTCGCGGGCCCGGTAGAGCCGGGTCGCGATCCGGCGGCCGTCGTCCGTGAAGAACAGCTCCGGCCCGTAGCGGCGGCCCAGGCCCCGCGCCTCGATCTGGCGGACCGCCTCGGTGATGGCCCGCAGCGGTACGGGCGTGCGCTCGGCGAGCAGGGCGGGCTCGACCGAGCCGTAGTGCTGGATGCGCAGCAGCATCCAGCTCGCGGCGGGTCCGAGGTCGAGACCGGCGCGCCGGGTGATGTCCACGTAGACCTGCCGACGGCCCTCCCGGCTGCCCAGCAGGGACAGCGCGCGGGCGCATTCGTCGCGCGAGGTGCGCTGCACGGGGTTGCTGGCCAGTATCTCGCTGCCATCGGGCGCGGTGACGCTGGCGCGCAGCGGCTCCTCGCGGAGGTACCAGGCGAGGAAGAAGGCGAGCAGCACGACCGGCACCGCGTAGAGGAAGACGTCGGTGATGGAGACGGAGAACGCGTGCCGGACGGCGGCCTGGTCCGCGGGCGGCAGCCGGCCGAGGGTGCGGGGGTCGGAGGTGAGGGCGCCGGGGGTGACACCGGGTGGCAGGCGCCGTCCGGCGAGGGCGTCGGCGATGTGCGGGCCGAGGCTGTTGGCGAAGATCGTGCCGAAGACGGAGACGCCGAACGAGGCGCCGATCGAGCGGAAGAAGGTCGCACCGGAGGTGGCGACGCCCAGGTCCCGGTAGCGGACGGAGTTCTGCACGATCAGCACCAGCACCTGGATGACCAGGCCGAGACCGCAACCGAAGACGAAGAAGTACGCGCTCATCTCGGCCACCCCGCTGGACTCCCGCAGCTGGTGCATCAGCAGCAGCCCGACGGCGGTGACCGCGGTGCCCAGGACGGGGAAGACCTTGTAGCGGCCGGTGCGGCTGACCAGATGGCCGGAGACGGTGGAGGAGACCAGCGTGCCGAGGACCAGCGGCAGCAGATGGAGGCCGGACGTGGTCGGCGAGACGCCCTGCACGATCTGGAGGAAGGTCGGCAGATACGTCATGCTGCCGAACATCGCGAAGCCGACGATGAAGCCGATGACCGCGCAGAGGGTGAAGGTGCGGCTGCGGAAGAGGGCGAGCGGCAGCACCGGTTCGGCCGCGCGGGTCTCCACCCGTACGAAGGCCGCCAGCAGCACCATGCCGGCCACCGCGAGCCCGACGATCTGCCAGGAGCCCCAGCCGTAGGTGACCCCGCCGAGGGAGGTCATCAGCACCAGGGCGGCGGCCACCACGGCGATCAGGAAGGTGCCGAGGTAGTCGATGGCGTGCGAGGTGCGGCGCACCGGGATGTGCAGGACGGAGGCGACGACGAGGAGGGCGACGACGCCGAGGGGCAGGTTGACGTAGAACACCCAGCGCCAGCTGAGGCGGTCCACGAACACCCCGCCGAGCAGCGGCCCCAGCACGCTGGCGGCGCTGAAGACGGCGCCGAAGAGGCCCTGGTAGCGGCCGCGGTCGCGGGGCGGGACGATATCGCCGACGATGGCCATGGACAGCACCATGAGGCCGCCGCCGCCCAGCCCCTGAAGCGCGCGGAAGGCGATGAGTTCGGCCATGTTCCCGGCGAGTCCGCACAGCGCGGAGCCGATCAGGAAGATGACGATCGCGGTCTGGAAGAGCCTCTTGCGGCCGTACTGGTCGCCGAGCTTGCCCCACAGCGGGGTGGCCGCGGTCGAGGCGAGGAGATACGCGGTGACGACCCAGGACAGATGCTCCAGGCCGCCGAGGTCGCTGACGATCGTGGGCAGGGCGGTGGAGACGATCGTCTGATCGAGCGCGGCGAGCAGCATGCCGAGCAGCAGCGCGCCGATGGCCACCAGGACCGTGCGCCGCGGGCGGCCCTCTCCGGGGCCGGGGGCCACGGCGCCGGGGTCTCCCGGGCCTCCTGGGGCCGGAGCCGGGCTGCCGGCGTCCCGCGCCATGGCGACTCCTCCTCGCTCCCCTCCGTCCCCTCCTCATCCTCATCCCATCCTCACCTTTATGCCCTGTTACGGCCCGCCGGACCGGTCCGCACGGCGGGCGAACACCTGCGCGGAGGGCGTTCGGATGCGCATAATCGCTGCGAACTCCAGGGAGGGAACGTTCCGTGACGGCAGAGTCCTGCCCGCACTGCTTCGCACCGGCGCGCGCCAATGGCCGCCCCGGCTGTACGTGCGCCGAACGCGCCGCCGCGTCCATCGCGACGGCAGGTGCGACCGATGACCAGACCCGGCCGAACCCCCAGGTGACGCTCCCGGAGGAGCGTCCGGCCGGCCCCGATCCGCGCGATCTGCGGCTCTTCGAGGAGGCGGAGAAGGCGGCGGAGGCGGAGACGGCGGTGAAGGGGGAGAACACCGGGAACGCCGAAAACGCCGGGACCCCCGGGTTTCCCGGCGTGCTCGGGAAGGGGGACGGTGAGGAGACGCGGGTGATCGACCGCGTCGAGGAGAGACCCGGCGGGGACGAGGGGGACGAGGGGGGCGCGATCGACGCCGACGCCGACACCCCCGGCCCCGGCCGTCACCGCAAGAGCAAGCGCAAGGTCGTGGCGGCCGTCCTCGCGGGCGCGGCGGCCGTGGCGGTGGCCAGTTCGCTGGCGATCGGCACCGGCCTGCTCGGTGACCACAAGGAGGACGGCAGCGGCAGCGGCGGCGGCACGAGCGACCGCACGCTCGCCGACAGCACCGTCAGCCCCCCGGCCGAGGAGGAGCTGCCGGCCGAAGGGCCCGGCGCGTCGTCCGGCTCCCCCTCGTCGAGCGCGACGCCCCACCCCTCCGCGTCCGGTTCGGCGCGGGCAAGCGCGACCCCGAAGGGCGAGGGCGGCCCCTCGGGTTCGGCCCGTCCCTCGGAGTCGGCCTCCGCGACCGGCTCGCCGACGAAGCCCGGGCCGAGCGCGTCCGACGCGCCGACCTCCGCCCCCTCCGACACCGCCGAGCCGTCCGGCCCGCCGGTGCTGCGCGAGGGCGACAGCGGGCCCGAGGTGGTCGAGCTCCAGAAGCGGCTGACTCAGCTGTTGCAGTACATCGGTGTGGCGGACGGGAAGTACGACGAGGGGCTGCGGAGGATCGTCTCCAGCTACCAGGACCAGCACGACATCACGGGCGACCCGGACGGCGTCTACGGCGAGAACACCCGCCGCGACCTCGAATCGAGAACCGACGAGCCATAGGGGGCCCACCCCCCTGGCGCAGAGCGGCCCCGCTTTGTATCGTGAAGGAACAAAGTGGTTCCGCCCGTTTTCCCTGACCGGCGGGCGGAGCCGCTTGTTTCCCTATTCCGTTGCGTCCATCCGCGGTCCGCACTCCGCGCTCGCGACCAGGAGTCCCGATGTCCCTCACCGCCCGCGCACTCCTCCTCGACATGGACGGCACCCTGGTGAACTCGGACGCCGTGGTCGAGCGCTACTGGCGGATCTGGGCCGCCGAGCAGGGGCTCGACCCCGAGCAGGTCCTCACGGTCGTCCACGGCCGGCAGGCGCACGCGACCATGGCCGTACTGCTCCCGGACCGCCCGGTGGAGCGGAATCTGGCGGACAACCGCTGGATGCTGGAACGCGAGACCACCGATCTCGACGGCGTCGTGCCGATACCCGGCGCGCCCGCCTTCATGGCCGCGCTGGCCGCGCTCCCGCACGCCCTTGTGACCTCCGCCGACGAGGCCCTCGCCCGCGCCCGCATGGGCGCCGCCGGGCTGCCGATGCCGGAGGTACGGGTCACCGCGGAGCGCGTCGGCGCGAGCAAGCCGGACCCGGAGGGCTTCCTGAAGGGCGCGGCCGAGCTGGGCTTCGCCCCGGCCGACTGCGTCGTCTTCGAGGACTCGGAGGCCGGCATCGCGGCGGGCCGGGCGGCCGGGATGCGCGTGGTCGGCATCGGCCCGCGCGCCGGGGCCCACGCCCCGGACGCGCATGTGCGGGACCTGGAGCAGGTGCGGATCGAGGCCCTGCCCGACGGCACGATGCGGCTGCACTTCTCGGACTGAGCACCCGGATCTCGGACTGAGCACCCGGACGCCGCCGGGTGGGCACCCGGCCGGGTGCCCACCCGTCCGGGCACCCGGGCCCGGCTCACCCCGCCGGTCAGGCCGCGATGGCCTCGTACAGGCTGAACCCCGCCAGCGCCAGCATCACCAGGGCCGCGATCCTGGTGATCAGCCGCAGCGGTACGTACCGCATCAGGGTGCGGCCGCCCACGATGCCCAGACCCGCGACGGCCCACAGGGCCAGCAGTGCGCCGACGCCCACCGACAGCGGGTCGTCGTAGCGGGCGGCGAGGTTCGCGGTCATGATCTGGGTCAGATCGCCGAACTCGGCGATCAGGATCAGCGTGAAGCCCGCCCCGGAGACCTTCCAGAAGCTCTGGTCGGCGGGCTTGCGGATCTCTTCCTCGTCGTCGTCCTTCTTGAAGAGCAGCATCGCCGCTCCCCCGAGGAAGAGCACCCCGACAATCGCCTGGAGCAGGCGGTGCGGCAGGAGGGTGAGCACGCTGCCCGCCGCGATCGCGAGCCCCACGTGGAGGGCGAAGGCGGCGGCCACGCCGACGAAGACGTACGACGCGCGGTAGCGGGTGCCGAGCATCAGCCCGGCCAGGGCGGTCTTGTCGGGCAGCTCGGCGAGGAAGACGACGCCGAAGACCACGGCGGCGACGGTGATGCTGAACACGGAATGGATACCTCGTAGATCGGGCCGCGCCAAGGGCCCCGGGGAGGGATCGCTTCGGCACGGCAGCGTCGGACACTGCGGCCGAAGGTCTCGCTGGCGCACGGCCCCCGCGGCACACGGGTGATCCGTACGCTCCGGGCGCCGGCCCGCACCTCGAGGGGCGGGCAGTATGTCGACGGTCCGGCGAGGAGCTACTCCCCTTCTGCTTCCGCCAAGGATACGGGAACCCCCACCGCACCCGGCCGCCGGGCCTCCGCCCCGACCGCCACCGCACCCGGCCGCCGGGCCTCCGTCCCGACCGCCACCGCCCCGCCGCCCTCGCCGCCCTCGGCCCGAACAGCCGCACCGCGCCTGCCCCATGGGTAAGGCGCCGCCCGTCGACATGTCGATGGGCGGCGCCGGGATGTGTGACCAGCCCCACAAGCCCGGAGTCCGGCCGAGCCCCATCGAGCCCCGGCGGCAGCGCGCCCCGGGGTGCCCGGCGGACCACGCTGCGGGCCGCATTCGAGGCTTTCCCCTCCCCGCCCCTTCCCGAATCTGGGGCTCCGCCCCAGCCCCCGCCGGGGCTCCGCCCCGGCCCCCGGGGTCTGGGGCGGAGCCCCGTTTCGGAGGTCTGGGGGGCGCAACCCCGTCGGGGGCTGGGGGCGCAGCCTCGGTGGGAGCGGGGACGCAGCCCCGTCGAGGGCTGGGGACGCAGCCCCCGACGGGGTCCGGGGCGCAGCCCCACCAGGGCCCGAGGGCGCAGCCCCACCAGGGCCCGAGGGCGCAGCCCCACCAGGGCCCGAGGGCGCAGCCCCACCAGGGCCCGAGGGCGCAGCCCCACCAGGGCCCGAGGGCGCAACCCCACCAGGGCCCGAGGGCGCAACCCCACCAGGGCCCGAGGGCGCAACCCCACCAGGGCCCGAGGGCGCAACCCCACCAGGGCCCGAGGGCGCAACCCCACCAGGGCCCGAGGGCGCAGCCCCACCGTGATCCGGGGGCGCAACCCCACCCGGGGCCCGAGGGCGGAGCCCCGTCGGGGGCTGGGGGCGGGGCCCCACCAGGGCCCGGGGCGGAGCCCCACCAGGGCCCGGGGCGGAGCCCCGGTTTCGGGAAGGGGCGGGGTGGGGAACGACCCGCAGGCCGCCCGGAGCGCCGTCGCCGCTCGTGCGCCCGGCTCACGGGCGGCTTGTGTGCGCGTCGAAGCGGCGGAGCCGTGGGCGCCGCCCCGGGCGCGGCGCTGACCGGCGGCAACGCCAACGCCCCGGGCACGGGCGCGCGCGATACGCGGCCGTATCGCGAACGCACCACGGCCGCGCCGGGGCGGATACGTGGTATCAACTGCCGCCCGGAACCCCTTGCGTTGACATGACCGCGTCGTCACTCTGTTACCTGGCGCCCACCCCACAGCAACCCGGCGCCGCGACCATGGCCGGGCATCAGGGGCCAACAACCCCCCACCTCAAGGGAGTTCGCATGTCGGACACGTCCTCTCGTCGTCGCGTCTACGCGCGTCGCGCATCCGTCTTCGGCGGGTTCGTCGCCCTGCTGGGCACGCTCGTGTTGAGCGGGCCCGCCGCCGAGGCTTCCCCGCCCACCCCGCCCAGCGCCGCCACCGCCCGCACCCAGCTGGCCTCGCTGACCGTCAAGGCCGAGGGCTCGTCCGACGGTTACAGCCGCGACAAGTTCCCGCACTGGATCACCCAGAGCGGCGCCTGCAACACCCGCGAGGAAGTCCTCAAGCGCGACGGCAAGAACGTCCAGACCGACTCCAGCTGCGCCGCCACCAGCGGCACCTGGTACTCCGAGTACGACGGCGAGACCTGGTCCGCCTCCGGCGACGTGGACATCGACCACGTCGTGCCGCTCTCCGAGGCGTGGAAGTCCGGCGCCAACAGCTGGACCACCGCCCAGCGCCAGGCGTTCGCCAACGACCTGACCCACTCCCAGCTCATCGCCGTGACGGACAACGTCAACCAGTCCAAGGGCGACCAGGACCCCGCCGAGTGGCTGCCGCCCCGGAGCGCCTACCACTGCATGTACGCCCGCATGTGGGTCTCGGTGAAGTACACCTACAAGCTCACCCTCGACTCGGCCGAGAAGTCCGCGCTCAGCGGCATCCTCAACGGCTGCTGAGACACCGCGCCGAGACACCGCGCTGAGACACCCTGAGACACCGCTCCATCCGGCGCACCGCCGGAGGAACCGCCGCACCTCCTCCGTCGTTCCGTACCGTACGCATGACGAGCACATCGAAGAACGACGGAGGAGGTCCGGATGGCCGGGCTGCGCCTGGGACCACTGCTGCGCCATGTCGACTGGGAGACCGGTACCGGCGCGACCGTCTGGGTCGAGGCCGACCGGCCCTGTGAGGCCGAGGTGCGGTGCGCCGACGGTGCGGGCGGCACCGCCCCCACCTGGCAGATCGCCGGCCACCACTACGCCCTGATCCCGGTCACCGGGCTGCGCCCGGGCGCCGAGACCGCCTACCGGGTGCTGCTCGACGGTGAGCAGGTCTGGCCGCTGCCCGACTCTCCCTTCCCCGACAGCACCATCCGCACCCCCGCCCCGGGGACGGACGCGCCCGTGCGCGTGGCCTTCGGCTCCTGCCGGTGGGCCGCGCCGCCCTCCGACGCCTCGCACGATCCCGTAGGGCCCGACGCGCTCGACACCCTCGCGCAGGCGCTCGCCCGCGCCCCGGAGGCCCCGCGCCCCGATGTGCTGGTGCTGCTGGGCGACCAGGTGTACGCGGACGAGACCTCCGCCGAGACCCGGCGCTGGCTGGCCGGGCGCCGCGATCTGAGCGAGCCGCCGGGTGAGCAGGTGGCGGACTACGAGGAGTACACCCGGCTCTACTACGAGTCCTGGCTGGACCCCGAGGTGCGGTGGCTGCTCTCCACCGTCCCCAGCTGCATGATCTTCGACGACCACGATGTCATCGACGACTGGAACACCAGCGAGGCATGGCAGCGCCGGATGCGCGCCACCCCGTGGTGGCGGGAGCGGATACTGAGCGGGCTGATGTCCTACTGGGTCCATCAGCACCTGGGCAACCTCTCCCCCGCCGAACTGGCCGCCGACCCGCTCTACGCGGAGGTGCGCGCGGCGGAGGACGGCACCGAGGCGCTGCGGGAGTTCGCCGCCCGCGCCGACGCCGATCCGGGGTACACCCGCTGGAGCTACCGCCGCGACTTCGGCCGCACCCGGCTGCTGATGGTCGACACCCGCGCGGCGCGGGTGCTCGAGGAAGGCCGGCGGGCGATGCTGACCGACAAGGAGTTCGCCTGGGTGCGTGAGCAGGCCATGGACGGGGTGGGCGGCGCCCCCGGCTTCCCCGCCGACCCGGAGGAGCCCGGGACCTCCGGCGCTTACGACCATCTGCTGCTCGGCACCTCGCTGCCCTGGCTGCTGCCGCACTTCGTGCATGACGTGGAGGCGTGGAACGCCTCGGTGTGCGGCGGCAGACGCGGTGGGCGCTGGGCGCGGATCGCCGAGGACCTGCGGCAGCGCGGCGACCTGGAGCACTGGGCCGCGTTCCCCGAGTCCTTCGACGCGCTCACCGACACCATCGCCGCGGTGGGCGGCGCGCCGGGGGCGCCCGCCACGATCAGCGTGCTCTCCGGCGATGTGCACCACGCCTATGTGGCCACCCCGGACTGGTCGCGGTGGCCGTCCCGGCCACCCCGCAGCCAGGTGCGCCAGTTGACCTGCTCCCCGGTCCACAACAGCATCTACGCCTCGATACGGCTCGGCTTCCGCTTCGGCTGGAGCGCGGCGGGCCGCGCCCTGGGCCGGGCGTTCCGGCGCCATGGGCGGGTGCCGCACCCCCGCTTGAGCTGGCACAAGACGGGTGGGCCCTGGTTCGGCAACCAGCTGATGACGCTGACCCTCCGGGGCCGTAGCGCGCATCTGCGGCTGGACCAGGCGCAGTCGGACCCCGCGGGCGGCGGCGCCCGGCTGGTGACGGCGCTGGAGACGGACTGGACGGGCTAACGGGTGCCCGACGGATCGTGACGCCTTGCGGCAGGGCCACGAAGGCGGAGCCGCATAGCGGTGCTTCCCCCTCCCCGCCCCTTCCCGAAACTGGGGCTCCGCCCCAGCCCCCGCTCCTCAAACGCCGGAGGGGCTGGAAGACGGGGCTCCGCCCCAGACCCCGGGGTCCAGGGGCGAAGCCCCTGGTAGCGGGAAGGGGCGGGGAGAGGAAAGATCCGCCCCCGTGAGCGCCGTCCCTTGGGCACCGTTCCGCGCCGTACCGCACGTGATGGCGCCGTACGCCACATGATGGCGCCGTACGCCACACGATGACGCCGTACGTCACGTGTTGGCGCCGTACGTCCGTGATACAGGCCACAACGGACCGGTACGTGCCGGAGACCGGGGAGATTCGTGTGGCGCGGGCGGCATGATGGGCGCGCCCCCTGCGTCACATCTGCCCCGGGAGACACTGCCTTGGCCGGAGACCCCCACGCGATAGCCGTCGTCGGCGCCGGGCCGCGCGGCACCAGCGTGCTGGAGCGCCTGTGCGCCTCGGCCCCGGAGCTGGCGCCCGGAACCCCGCTGACCGTGCACATGGTGGACCCCTCCCCGCCCGGCGCGGGACGGGTCTGGCGCACCGCCCAGCCGGACGAGTTGCTGATGAACACCGTGGCCTCGCAGGTCACCCTGTTCACCGACGCGAGCGTCGAATGCGGCGGACCGGTGCGGACCGGGCCGAGCCTGTACGAATGGGTCAGCGCGCGCGGACTGGCGCCCGGCCTCGGCCCGGACGACTACCCCAGCCGCGCGCTCTACGGCCGCTATCTGGAGTGGGTGTTCGGCGAGGTGGTGCGGGGCGCGCCGGACACCGTGACCGTCCGGACACACCGGGCCCGCGCCGTACGGCTGGAGGAACGGGCCGACGGCACGCAGGCGCTGACGCTGGATGACGGGAGCCGGCTGGAGGAGCTGCGCGCGGTCGTCCTGGCGCAGGGCCATTTGCCGACGGCCACCGACGCCACGGAGCGGCGGTACGCGGCCCACGCGGAGCGGCACGGGCTGCGCTACTACCCGCCTGCCAACCCCGCCGATGTCGACTTGTCGCTCATCGCGCCGGGCGAGTCGGTGCTGCTGCGCGGCCTCGGCCTCAACTTCTTCGACCACATGGCGCTGCTGACGGCGGGCCGGGGCGGCACGTTCGTCCCGAACGCGCGCGGCGGTCTGGACTACCGGCCCTCGGGGCTCGAGCCACGGCTGTACGCGGGGTCGCGGCGCGGCATCCCCTACCACGCGCGGGGCGACAACGCGAAGGGGCCGTGCGGCCGCCACACCCCGCTGCTGCTGACCCCCGATGTGCTCGGCCACTTCCGCGAGCGCGCGGACGCCGGCGATCCGCCGGACTTCCTCACCGAGATATGGCCACTTGTGGCCAAGGAGGCCGAGACGGTCTACTACGAGACGCTGCTGGCCCTCCGCGCCCCCGACACCCACGCCCCGGCCGCTCCGGAAGCCCCGGAGACCCCTGCGCCCGGCTCCGGACCCCCCGCCCCGTTCACCCCAGCACGCTTCAGGCGTCACTTTTTGGCCACCGAGCACGGCAGCCCCGAAGAGGCCGCCGTGCTCGCGGAGTACGGCATTCCGGAGGCGCGGCGCTGGTCCTGGGAAGCGGTGGCCGAGCCGCACCGCGGACGCCGGTTCACGGGGCGTGACGACTTCCGGCGGTGGCTGCTGGCCTACGCCCACCAGGACGCGGCGCACGCGCGGCTGGGCAATGTCGAGGGCCCGGTCAAGGCCGCACTCGACGTGCTGCGCGACCTCCGCAACGAGGTGCGTCTGATCGTCGACCACGGCGGGCTGACGGGGGCGTCCCGCCGCGCCCATCTGGACCGCTGGTACACCCCGCTCAACGCCTTCCTCTCGATCGGCCCACCGCGCCGCCGGATCGAGGAGATGGCCGCGCTGATCGAGGCGGGGGTCCTGGACGTCCTCGGCCCGCGGCTTGAAGTGACCTTGGAAAGTCCAGACCAAGGGGCCGAGAAGGCCGGTTTCGCCGCCCGGTCGGCCGAGGTGCCGGGCCCGCCGGTGGCGGCCACGACCCTGATCGAGGCCCGGCTGCCGGAGCCGGATGTGCGCCGGACCGCCGATGAGTTGCTGATCCATCTGCTGGAGACCGGGCAGTGCCGACCGCACCGGGTGGAGGACTACGAGACCGGCGGCATCGATGTCACCACCACCCCCTACCGGCTGGTGGACGCCCAGGGCCGCCCGCATCCACGGCGGTTCGCCCTCGGGGTGCCGACCGAGGGGGTCCACTGGGTGACGGCCGCGGGCGCGCGGCCGGGCGTGAACTCCGTCACCCTCTGCGACACGGACGCGATAGCACGAGCGGTGCTGCGCGTGACGGCCGCGCCGGAACCGCGTCAGGAAGGTGCCCCGATGTGCGCCGTGGGGCTCTGAGGAGCGGGTTCGGGCCGTAAGGGAAAGGGCTTCCGGGGCACCCGGATTGGCAGGAACTTGAACTTGCAACAAAAGATGAGGGGAACCTAACCTGGCGTTCCGCTGTTTCCCCGTCCCCAGGAGCAAGGAGCTCCCCTCCCATGTCTTCTTCCCCCACCCCCCGCGCCCTCGGCGAGGCGCTCGACAACGCCAAGCCGTATGTCCTCTCCCTCTTCCGCATCGTGGTCGGGCTGCTGTTCTTCTGCCACGGCGCCTCGTCGCTGCTCGGCTGGTTCGGCGGCATGATGGGCACCGGCAAGACCGTCGAGGCCGGCACCTGGCCCGGCTGGTACGCGGCCGTCATCCAGCTCGTCGGCGGCGCGCTGGTGATGCTCGGCGTCGGCAGCCGCAGCGCGGCCTTCATCTCCTCCGGCTCGATGGCCTACGCGTACTTCCACGAGCACCAGCCCGAGAAGCTGTGGCCCATTCAGAACGGCGGCGAGCCCGCCGCGATGTTCTGCTGGGCCCTGCTGCTGATCGTCTTCACCGGCCCCGGGCCCTGGGCGCTGGACCGGATATTCGGCTCGGCCCGCGCGAGCGAGACGGCGCCGGAAGCGCGGCGCGAGCCGTCCCGGGTCTGAGGGAACGGTGGCCGGACGTCACCCCGTCCGGCCACCGGTTCCACGCATTGGACATCACGTCACCCATCACGCCATGCGGGGTCGAACGCCCCGCATGGCGTGATTCGAACAACATCATCACACCCCTTACCGTTATCCTCTTCAGTCACAGGCGTACGCTGTATGGCTGTTACAGGCTGACGCCTGCCGCTTCCCGGCGACATGCGCAGCGGGGGGACCGGGATCGGGAGTAGAACGTTGTTGGAACATTTGGGGTCGCTGACCAACACCCCATGGATCTACGCGGTGATCGGGGCATCCGTACTGCTCGATGTCTTCCTGCCCGTTCTGCCCAGCGGAGTTCTGGTCATCACCGCCGCCACCGCGGCCGCCGGCACCACCGTTGACGCCGTCGGCGTGGTGCGCCAGGCCGGCGCGGCCGACTTCCCCGCCATGTTCGGGCTGGTGCTGTGCGCGGCGACCGCCTCCGTCCTCGGGGACATGGTGGCCTACCGGCTGGCCTGGCGCGGCAGCGACCGGCTCGACCGCGCCATCGCCCGCTCCCGCCGACTCACCTCCGCCCAGGAGAAGCTGGGCACCGCGCTGGTGCGCGGCGGCGGCCCGCTCGTGGTGATAGCCCGCTTCGCGCCCGCGGGACGCTCGGTCGTCAGCCTGAGCGCGGGCGCGGCCCACCGGAGGGTGAAGGAATTCCTGCCGTGGTCGGCGGTGGCCGGGCTCGCCTGGGCGGCGTACAGCGTGGCCCTCGGCTATGTCGGCGGCCAGTGGCTCGGCGCCACCTGGCTCGGCACGGCGGTCTCGGTGCTCGCGCTGTTCGCGGCGGGCGCCGGTGCGGCGTATGTGATGAAGCGCCCGGGTGAGCGTGAGACGGGTCCGCTCCCCGCGGGTCCGGCGGGACAGCCGCTGCCCGGCGTCCACCAGGCGCGGTAGGGCCGTGTCGGCGACCGATTACGGATCGGCCCGCGATTGCCGCTACGGTCCCTGCATGCGTACCCCCATCGTGCCGGTTCCGGCATGCTGACCCGCGCCGCCGGGATGGCCGCCGCGTTCCTCGCCGGCCTCGCCCTGGTCGTCGCCGCGGTCCTGGTCGTACGGCATCTCACCGAGCCCTCGGAGCCCGAGCTGCCGGTGATCCCCGATGCCAGGCGCCCCGTCGTGGAGGCGGCGGTCCGCACCTGCTCCCCGCTGAGCGTGCCGCTGCTGGCCGCCCAGATCGACGCGGAGAGCGGCTGGCGCCGGGACGCGGACTCCGGGCACGCCCAGGGCATTTCGCAGTTCTCCCCGGTCACCTGGAAGGAGTGGGGCCAGGACGGCGACGGCGACGGCAAGGCCGATGTCTGGGAGCCCCGCGACGCCATCCCCTCACAGGCCCGCTACATGTGCCATCTGTACGACGTGGTCAAGGTGGTCCCGGGCGGCAAGACCGGGCTCGGCGCGACCCGGCTCGCGCTCGCGGCGTACAACGCGGGGCCCAACGCGGTGCTCCGGGCGCGCGGCATCCCGAAGATCCTCGAGACTCGGGAGTATGTCGACAAGATCTTGAACGAGCTGCTGCCCAAGTACCGGAAGAGCGAGAAGAAGTACCAGGAGAGCGAGGCGAAGCACACCAGCAGTGCCTCCGCCTCACCCTCCACACCGGCCTCCCCCTCGCCCTCCGGCGATCCGTCCGGGCCCGCCTCCGGCTCCTCACCGGCGGCTACGCGTCGGCCGTGATGAAGTCCTCCACGGCCCGTACGAGTTCCTGCGGTGTCTCGTCGGCGGGGTAGTGCCCGGCGTACTCCAGCTCCACCAGCTCGGCGTTGACGTACCAGCGCAGCCAGGTCTGCCGCATCACCTCCGCCGTGAGCGCGGGGTCGTGGGCGCCGACCACGATCCGGACCGGCACCTGGGCACCGGCGATGTCCTCGTGGAAGTCCTCCAGCGCCCAGGAGTCCAGCCATGCGCGCAGTGCCTTGGGGTCGCTGTGCTCCACCGAGTGCCGCACCATCAGATCCAGCCAGGCGGCCGGGTGGCGGCCGCCGGTGGTGCGGTCGATGATCTCCCGGCGGTTCTCCGGGCGGTCGGCGGCGCCCGCGAACAGCTGCCACTGCTCGCCCTCCATCGGCACCCCGCTGGCCGGCACCGGCGCGACCCCGACCAGCCGGCGGACCCGGTCCGGGGCGGCCGCCAGGACGCGCTGGACGACGGCCGCGCCCATCGAGTGGCCGATGAGCGAGAACCGCTCCCAGCCGAGGTGATCGGCGAGCGCGAGCAGATCGCCCCCGGCCTCGCCGGTGGTGTAAGCGCCGGGTATGTCGCGCGCCTCGCCGTAGCCGCGCAGATCGGGCAGCACATAGGTGAACCCGCGACGGTCGACGTGCGGCAGCATCGCGGCGTACGCGGCCCGGTCCGAGAACCAGCCGTGCACCGCCATCACATGGTGCGGCCCGTCGCCGACGGTTTCGTACGGTGGAACGAGGGGTGGAACGATCGGTCCCATGGCGCCTCCGGTCCCAGTCGAATACGGGCGCGCGGCGCGTGCCCGTGGGGGACAACGGTGACGTCTCCCGCTTCGGGTGGGCAAGCCCGATGCGCATATGCGTGCCCGCGATACGCCCCGGGAAGGGGCCGTATCGCGGGCACGGGGTCGTCCGTGTGGCGGAGGGTGCTACGGATAGTTCACGAGGTTCGCCACATTGTTGGCGGAATTGGACGGCCCGCCCGTGTTGTTGATGACATGGCTGATGGTGCCGGTGCCGCCGAGCGAGACGGTGACCATGTGGTGGAAGCGGACGCCCGGGGTGTCGGGGACCTCGAAGGAGCGGGCCGCGACAACACCGGGATTCACGTTGAAGTAGCAGTAGCTGCCAAGACCCCATGCCTCATGGCTGGTGACGTTCGGCCCCACCTTGTAGGCGGCGTAGCCCTGGGTGTTCCCGTTCATCCAGGCGCCCTGGTTGGGCGGGTCGTAGGGCATTTCGTTCTGGTAGAAGTACGTCCGGCCGCCGTTGCCGTTCCAGATCGTCTGGTACTGCTGATAGTGCTCGACGAACAGGCCGTACATGGTGACGTCGTCACCATTGACGATCAGGCCGTTGGCGGCGGTGTTGGTGTTCCAGCCGACGCCGTCACCGTGGTCGGCCCGCCAGATCCACAGATGGTCGCCGATCACGTTCGAGCTGTTGACCACCAGGCTCTTGGACGCCTTGCCGACCCCGGCCCCGCCGACCCGGAAGAACACATCGTGCAGGGACGTCGGATTCGCCGCGTGCTTCGCGACGGCCCCGCTCGGGCCCACCTCCATCAGCGTCCCGGAGTTCACCGGACCCGCGTCGAAGAGCAGCCCCGCCACCTTGACCCCGTCCACGTCGGCGACCGACATCGCGGTCACGCCGTTGTCGGGGACGAGGGTGGCGAGCCCGAGGCCGAGGACGACCGTGTCGGGCCGGGTCACCTTCAGCGTCTCGCCGAGGTGGTAGACGCCCGGGGTGAAGAGCAGGTGCTTGCCCTGGGCGAGCGCGGCGTTGATGGCCGACGCGGAGACCCCGGGCTTGGCGATGAAGAACTGGTCGAGGGGCAGCGACGACCCCGCCGGAGCGCCACCGGCCCAGGTGGTGCCCTGCGAGTTCGACCGCGTCGCGGGCACGAAGACCCTGTACGCGCCCGCCTGGTCCACGTAGAGGAAGGGCTTCTCCCGGACCGTCGGGGTCTGGTTCACCACCGTGAAGGGCGGATTGGGGAAGTTCCCCGAGGGCGCGTTGACGGCCCCCACGAACACCATGTTCCAGTTGGATCCGGACCAGCTTCCCCACTGGGTGTTGCGGGAGAGCCACTGCTGCTGCGAGCCGGAGCGCACCTGGCCGTCGATCTTCGTGTCCGCCATGAATCCACCGCTGGACCAGCCGCCGTCATCGAGCTGGAGCGAACCGCGGACATGCATCCGGCGGTACGGCGCGGCCTGGGAGACCGCCCAGCGGTCGGTGCCCGAGGTGGGGGTCACGGACAGGTTCTCCGCGCCGCGCCAGAAGTTCTGGGTGGCGTTCCCCTGGAACCAGTCGGCCTCGGCGTGCACCGCGCCGTTGATGGTCACATCGTCCGGTGACATCCCCAGGCCGAGCACCTGCGTGTAGAAGCCCACATTGACGTCGGCGCTGTAGGTGCCCGGCTTGAAGAGCACCGCATAGCGGTTGGAGCCGAACTGGTTCCGCTCCTGCTGCTGGAAGATGGAGTTCAGTCGGCTCTGAATGGTCGACGCGGGCATCGTCGGGTCGAAGACGGCCACGTTCGGGCCGAGGTCGGGGCCGCCCGGATTGCCGGGGACCTCGGCCACCTGGAAGGACTGGGCCGCGGTGCCGTTGCAGGCGTACTGCTGGAGCTGCGTCCCGTCCTGAGTGGAGGCGCTGGGCACGTCGAGGCACTTGCCGCTGTGCCGGTTGACGAAGTGATACGCCCCGCCGCCCTCGTCCACGGCCTGCCACTGCTGGTTGTCGCCGCCGCCGTAGGTCCACAGCTGGACGGCGGCGCCGTCGGCGGTGGACACGTCCGTCACGTCCCACGCCTGGGCGGCGTCGTTGCGGTTGTCGACGCGGACGTAGCCGTCACCCGTGGGCTCGAACTTCCACAGCTGGGCGGCGGAGTTGTTGCACGCGTACTGCTGGACGGCGGTGCCGTTCACCGTCGCGGCGCCGCGCGCGTCCACGCACTTGCCGCTGCCCTTGTTGACGGCGGTGGCCCAGCCCGTCGGCAGCGCGGCGGCCTTGGCGCTCGCCCCGGGGGCCGTCGCCAGGGCGCCGCAGAGGGCGGCGAGCAGGGAGAAGACGGCCAGGAGCGCGGTTCTTCGGGGCTTGGGGGCTCTTGGGGGCCTGGGGCGTTTCGCGGATCGTGCCGGACTTCGCATCACGGAAGCCTCTCCTCGTGGGGTGGGGGGAAGAGCGCCCCGGTGCGGTCACAGGGCGGCCGCCGCGCGTGCCAACTGTCCCTCGTTACCGGCTGGTTGGTTGGTCTGTACCGCGGCTTTGAGGACGGTATGACCATGGGATTCCAGTGTCAATACGAGCCTTAAGCCAAGCCGTGAAATTGTGTCCAGGTGAGTCGTACGGGAACTGTGAGGGGCCCTCTGTGCTGCGTACGGGCGAGCCCGGCCCCGGTGGCCGCGTGTCAGCCGCACCGTCCGGGGCGCCCGTAGTCTCATGGCGGCTGTGGCGCGCGATACGGGGATCCGGCGGAACAGCGGCCTCCGGCACCACGGTGCCACCGCGCTGCGACTCGCGGCCGTCGCCGCCCTCTACTACGCGGGCGCCAGGATCGGACTGCTCCAGGAGCTGGTGCGCGGTCAGGTCACCCCGCTGTGGCCGCCGACCGGAATCGCCCTGGCCTGTCTGCTGACGCTGGGCCCGATGGCCTGGCCGGGCATCGCCCTCGGCGCCGTCGCGGTCAACGCCCCCATCGGCCCGTCGCCCCCGGCGGTCCTCGCGATCGCGGCGGGCAACACCCTGGCCCCGGTCTGCTCGTATCTGCTGCTGCGGCGCGTGGGCTTCCGGACCGCCGTGGACCGGCTGTGGGACGCGCTGGGCCTGGTCTTCCTCGGCGCCCTGGCGGGCATGCTGATCAGCGCCACGGTGGGCACCGCCGCGCTTCTGCTGTCGGGCGCGCTCGCGGCGGGTGACTTCTGGACCGCCTGGTCGGTGTGGTGGACGGGCGACGCGATGGGCGTCCTGGTGATCACCCCCGTACTGCTGGTGCTCCGCCGCGCCCGGCTCCCGCGCGGCGTCGGCCCGTACCGCCTGCTGGAGGCGGTGGCCCTGCTGCTGGGCACGGCGGCCGTCACGCTGGTGGCCACGCGGACGGAGGTCAGCCTGCTCTTCCTGGTCTTCCCGTTCCTGATCTGGGCCGCCCTGCGCTTCCAGCTCGCGGGCGCCGCCCCGTGCTCGCTCATCGTCACGGTCCTCGCGATCGCCTCGACGGCGGAGGGCACCGGTCCGTTCTCCGACCACTCGCTCACGGCCCGGATGGTCACCCTCCAGGCGTTCAACGGCTCGACGGCGCTGACGGCCCTACTGCTGTCCGCGGTCATCACCGAACGCAACGCCACCCGCCGCCAGATCGAACGCGTCTGCGCCCAGCTGGCCGACGTGGTCTTCCGTCTGACCCCGGACGAGCCCCGTCCGCCCGAGGGCGACCGGAGATCCCCGGACAGGCGATAGCGGGCCGTACCGCGGCGCCTCCGGGACAGGCGGGACACCGCCGGAACGGGCGGGACACCACCGGAACCTGCCGCCCTCACCGGCCATCCCTTCCAGCGACTCTCGACGGACAGGGACCATGACCGCGACCCACACGCCCCACACGCCCCACACAACCCACCCGACCGGCACACCCCACGCCACCCGCTATCTCTATCTGACCCGCCACGGCGAGGCCACGCCGGACGAAGGCGCGCTCACGCCCACCGGCCGCCGCCAGGCCACGCTGCTCGGCGAGCGGCTCCGGGGCGTTCCGCTGTCGGCGATCCACCACGGCCCGCTGCCCCGCGCGGCCGAGACCGCCCGGCTGATCGGCGACCAACTCGACGGCGTACCGGCCCATGCCTGCGAACCGGCCGGGGACTATGTGCCGTACACGCCCCGGCGGGACGAACTGCCCGCCGATTCCGCCGACTTCCTGCTCGAATTCGTTCACCGCTTTCCCCCCGAGGAACGCGCCCGCGGCCCGCAGCTGGCCCGTGCCGCCGAGGAGCGCTTCACGGGTCCGGTGGACGGGCCCGAGGACCGCCATGAGCTGGTCGTGACGCACAACTTCCTCATCGGCTGGCTGGTCCGGGCCGTGCTCGACGCCCCGAAGTGGCGCTGGCTCGGCCTCAACCAGTGCAACGCGGCGCTGACCGTCATCCGCTGTCCCCCGCCCGGCCGGCCGCCCTCGGTGCTCTTCTCCAACGACATGGCGCACCTGCCCGCGCCACTGCGCTGGACCGGCTATCCGCCGGAGCTGCGGATCACCTCCTGACCCGGGCACGACCCCCCGTGGCCCCGGGCGGTCAAACGGTCTTTCCGCCGGGGGCCGGACCCGCGCTGTTGGGCCCGGCCCCCGCCGTGTCCGAGTTACGCAAGCAGCCCAGCAAGCGTGAATAAGGACAGCCATACGCTAGGGCCCGGCACTGACAACGGGGCTTCTCGCCGGGGATGCGCGGGGTGTGCGCGGCCCGTTCACGCCATCCGCCCCATGCCGAACGCCTGAGCGATTCGCCAAGGGCAGAACATTGTCCCCTTCCCGTCGGGCGCGACGCTCCTACCCTGAGGGGGTGAGCAGCCACGCGTCGAACCGAGCCCGCGTCATTCCCCTGCGTCCGGCCACCGCGGACCCGGCACCCCGGGCGGGAGCCACCGCCGGGGCCGGAGCCCCCGCGGCCGCCCCCGCCCCGGCGACCCCCGCCGTTCCGGCCGCCCCGGGTGCTCCCGGCGGACCGGAGCAGCCCGGCCGGGGGCCGGTGAAGGAGCCCTTGTGGCGGGATGTCGTCGGTGGCGTGCTGCGGCGCGAGCGCCTCGCCCAGCAGCGCACGCTCAAGGACGTGGCCGAGGCGGCGCGGATCTCGATGCCGTACCTCTCCGAGCTCGAACGGGGCCGCAAGGAGGCGTCGTCCGAGGTCCTCGCGGCCGCCGCCCGCGCACTCGGCCTGGGCCTGGCCGACCTCCTCGCGATGGCCCAGGGCGAGCTGATCCGGCTCGTCTCCGGCCCGCGGCGGCGCGACGGCGCGGCGATGTCGGTCACGTCCCTCACGTCCGTCACCTCCGCCACGTCCGTCGCGGACCGCGCGGCCCGGGGGACCCTGGGGGTCCGGAACGCGGGGCGGCAGGGCGACGTACGCCTGGCCGCCTGAAGCACCGCCCGCCCCCTGGCCCCGAGCCCTCAAAAAGCCCGCCCTCAAAAAGCCCGGGCCATCCGCCGGCTCAGCACCTCGTCGGCGAGCCCGTACGCCACCGCCTCCTCCGCCGTGAAGACCTTGTCGCGGTCCATATCGGCGCGGAGCGTGGCGGTGTCGTGGGGCGTATGGCGGCCGAGCACCTCCTCGACCTGCGAGCGGATCCGGAGCATCTCCTTGGCCTGGAGGCTGAGGTCAGAGACCGTCCCCTGCTGACCACCGCTCACCGGCTGCCCCAGCAGCACCCGGGAGTGCTCCAGCACGAACCGCCGCCCGGGGTCTCCCCCGGCCAGCAGCACCGCCGCGGTCGAGGCCGCCTGCCCCACGCAGAACGTCGAGATGGGCGCGGACACGAACGTCATCGTGTCGTAGATGGCCATCAGCGAGGTGAACGAGCCGCCGGGTGAGTTGATGTAAATCGCGACCTCCTGCTCCGGGCTCGACGACTCGAGGTGGAGCAGCTGCGCGATAACGACGTTGGCCACGCCGTCGTCGATCTCCGTACCGAGGAAGATGATCCGCTCGGACAGCAGCCTGCTGTAGATGTCGTAGGCCCGCTCCCCCTGCGTGGTGCGTTCGACGACCGTCGGAATCGTGTACTGCCCCATGTCAGATCCCCATCCTGCGCCGCGTACCGGCGGGCCGTACGTCCGCGAGCGACTCCACGACCCGGTCGACCATTCCGTACTCCTTCGCCTGCTCCGGTGTGAACCACCGGTCGCGGTCACCGTCGCGCGAAATGGTCTCCACGCTCTGTCCGGTGTGCTCCGCCGTGATCCGCTCGATCGACCGCTTCATGAATTCCAGATTCTCGGCCTGAATAGCGATATCGGCCGTGCTCCCCCCGATACCGGCGGACGGCTGATGCATCATGATGCGGGAATTCGGCAGTGCGTAGCGCTTTCCCGTCGTGCCGACGGTGAGCAGAAACTGCCCCATGCTCGCGGCGAATCCCATGACGAGCGTGGAGACGTCGTTCGGAATCAGCCGCATCGTGTCGTAGATCGCCAGCCCCGCCGTCACCGAACCGCCCGGGCTGTTGACGTAGAGGCTGATGTCCGACCGCGGATCCTCGGCCGAGAGCAGCAGCATCTGCGCACACACCCGGTTCGCGGACACCTCGTCCACCTGTGTGCCGAGAAAGACGATGCGCTGGGTCAGCAGCTGCGCGGCCAGATGATCGTCGAACCGCGTGGGTGCCGTATCCCCCTCCGCGGCTCGCGGATTCATTGCCGGCTCCCAGCCGGTGGCGAATGTTCCCATCGGACCTCCCTGTGAATACCGCGACCCACACCGCCGCGGTCCTTTCACCATCGCCTCAATTCACCTGCTGCGTAAGGAATCTCGGCCCGCAGCAGATTCGCCCGCGGCAGACCCCGCCGCCGCGCGAGGGGCGGTCTTGCGGGGGCGTCCCGCCGCTCCCGACACTGCGGGAGGGGCGGGAAACGAGCCGACAGGGGGGCGCAAACAATGACTGTGCGAGGGCGACAGCGACGGCCACGGCCACGACGACGTAAAGCGGCATTACGGCGGGCGAAGGCGCGGCTGCGCCGCACGGCCTGGAGCGGCGGCGCGGTGGCGGCCCTCGCGCTGGCCCTGGCCTGGAAGACCGTATGGCCGTACGTCGTCGGGGTGGTCCTCATCGGTCTGCTCGGCGCCATCGGCTGGTGGCTGCGGACGACGCATCTGCGCACCGTCGCGCAACACCGGGCCTGGCGGACCGAGCAGGAGAACGCGGCGCGTGAGCGGTCCATGGCCGAGGTGGACGCCATGACCTGGCAGCGGTTCGAACATTACGTCGCGGAGCTGTGCCGCCGGGACGGCTGCACCCAGGTCGTCGTCTCCGGGAGGTCGGGCGACCTGGGCGCGGACGTCATCGGCCGCATGCCGGACGGGCGCCTGCTGGTGATCCAGTGCAAGCACTACGCGCCCCATCGCACCGTGCCGAGCGGCGATATGCAGAAGTTCCTCGGCACCGCGAAGGCCGAACACGGCGCGGACGTCGCGGTGTTCGTCGCCACCTGCGCCTTCACACGGGAGGCGGAGAAGCTCGCGATGAAACACGACATCCTCGCCCTGCACCGGAACCTCCTCGGCGCCTGGGTGCGGGGCGCCACCCTGGAGTCCCTGCTCCCCCTCAACGGCACGGGCAACGGCACGGGCAATGGCACAGGCAACGGCACAGGCAACACGGGCAATGGCCGCACCGGCCGTAGGCGCTGAGCGCCGTTCTCGGCGCGCCCCGGGCCGGGCCGCTCCTTACGATGGGAGTGGGGGATGACGATCGGGTCGGCAGGGGGAGGCGCGACGTCCGGCCCTGGGAAGGCGTCCGGCCCTCACTCCGGAAAGTGGACCCCATGGCACCCGGTGACATCAGCGGTATCAACGGCACAGCCCTTACCGACCTCGCCGACCTTGCTGTCCTCGGCGATCAGCTGGTCGGTGAGGTGATCACGCCGAGCGACGGCGCGCGCTATGACGAGGCCCGTGGGATCTTCAACGCGATGATCGACCGGCGCCCGGCCGCCATCGCGCGGTGCGAGAACGAGGAGGACGTCGTCCGCGCGATCCGCTTCGCCCGCGATCACGACCTGCCGATCGCGGTCCGCGGCGGGGGACACAGCGTGGCCGGGATGTCGCTCGTCGACGGCGGTCTCGTCATCGACCTGCGCGGGATGAACACGGTGACGGTCGACCCCGATGCCCGTACGGCGCGGGTCGGCGGTGGGGCGATCATGAGCGAGCTCGACCGGGGGACGCAGGCTCACGGTCTGGCGACGACCGGGGGCCGGGTCTCCACCACCGGGGTCGGCGGCTTCGTACTGGGCGGTGGCGCGGGCTGGCTGGACCGCGCCTTCGGGCTGGCCTGCGACAACCTCCTGGCCGTGGACCTCGTCACGGCGCAGGGCGAGCGGTTGCACATCGACGAGGAGGAGCACCCCGACCTCTTCTGGGCCCTCCACGGCGGAGGCGGCAATTTCGGCGTGGCCACCACCTTCACCCTCCGCCTGCATCCGCTCACCGCCATGACGGCGATGCTGCTGCTCTGGCGCCCCGAAGCGGGCCCCACCGTGGTGCGCGCCTACCGTGACTTCCTGGAATCCGCGCCGGACCGGATCGGCGGAGGGCTGCTCTACTGCACCGGCCCGCCCGAGGAGTTCGTCCCCGAGGACATGGTCGGGACCCTCGTCTGCGCCGTGCTCATCACGTACATCGGCCACGAGGAGCAGGCCCGCGACCTCGCCGCTCCCCTGCTGCGTCTCGGTCCCGACGCGGAGATGATCAACGAGCTGCCCTACGCGGACCTCCAGTGCCTGCTCGACGACCCGCCCGGCTACCGGAACTACTGGTCGGCGGAGTACCTCGACTCCTTCCCCGACCAGGCCGTGGACCGCTTCTGCCGCCGCGCCTCCGACATGATCGTCCCCTCCCCCTCCCAGCATGTGCTGTTCCCGCAGGGTGGGGCGGTGACCGAGGGGCCCTCCGAATATCCGCTGCCGTGGCGCGCGTCGTCGTGGATCGTGCACCCCTTCGGCCTGTGGGACGACCCGGCCGACGATGCCCGCGCCCGGCAATGGGCCCATGACACCCGCGCCGACGTCCGGCCGTGGTCCCATGGCGCGGTCTACCTCAACTTCATCGGCAGGGAGGGCCGGGACCGGGTCGTCGCGGGATTCGGCGCCGAGAACTACCGCCGGCTGGCCGCTGTGAAGGCCCAGTACGACCCGGACAACGTCTTCCGGCTCAACCACAACATCGAGCCCCGCCCGCCGGGGCCGTGAGGCCGGGGCGGGCCGGGGCTCGGCTCTCCACGCGGCCCGACGAGGCCGCGCGCGTCAGGAGAGCCAGTCGACGTAGCGGGTGGGGGCCAGCTGAGCACCCGTGTCCGTGAGGACGTCACCCTGGACGACGGCGAACATCCCGGCGTCCGGGTCGGTGACGACGGCGCGGGGGTCGCCCTTATGCGCCAGGGTGATCCGGCCCAACTCGTCCAGCGGGAAGACCTCGGGCCCGGCGACGTTGCGAATGCCCCCCAGCGGGGCGCCCGCGGCGGCCTCCGTCACCGCCGCGGCCACGTCCTTGGCGGCGATCGGCTGGATCGGCGTGGCGGGCAGCCGGACGGTGTCGCCGTCGGCGGTCCAGGACAGTACGGCGTCCATGAACTCCATGAACTGCGTTGCCCGGACGATCGAGTACGGGATCGGCCCGGCCGCGAGGATCTCCTCCTGGAGCGCCTTGGCCCGGTAGTAGTCCAGCTCCGGCACCTGGTCCACACCGACGATCGAGAGGATCACGAAGTGGCCGACGCCGCCCTTCCGGGCCGCGGCCAGCAGGTTGTCCATCGAGGTCTTGAAGAAGGCCGGGGAGGCTTCGTCGAAGGTCGGGGAGTTCGTCAGGTTGACGACGACGTCGGCTCCCGCGACCGCCTCGTCCAGCCCCTGCCCGCTGATGATGTCGACGCCGGTGGAGAGCGCGTGCGGTACCGCCTCGTGCCCGGCGGCGTTCAGATTCTTGACGACCTGGGACCCGATCAGCCCGGTACCGCCGATGACCGCGAACTTCATGACATTCCTTTCGTCGGGGTGGTGCGCATATGGCCGCGCCGTCCATCAAACTCGGACACATCTTGTCCGAGACAATACTCGGACACAAGTTGTCCGAGTAAGCGCACTCATCAGCACACTCATCAGTGGACTCATCAGTGGACTGATCGGCGGGCCGATCAGCGGGCTGATTAGAGTGGGACGGGTGAAGATGTCCGGCGGAGTCGAGTGGGCCCTGCACTGCTGCGTCGTGCTCACATCCGTCGAGGAGCCCGTCCCCGCGACCAAGCTGGCGGAACTGCACGACGTCTCGGCGAGCTACCTGGCCAAACAGCTACAGGCGCTCTCCCGGGCCGGGCTCATCCGCTCGGTCCAGGGCAAGGCGGGCGGCTACACCCTCACCCGCGAGCCCGCCTCGATCACCGTGCTCGACGTGGTCGAGGCGGTCGACGGCCCCAGCCCGGCGTTCACCTGCACGGAGATCCGCCAGCGGGGCCCGCTGGCCACTCCGGCCGAGGCTTGCACCACCCCGTGCCCGATCGCCCGCGTGATGGGCGGCGGGGACGCGGCCTGGCGGGAGGCGCTGCGCACGGTCTCGATCGCCGACCTGGCCCAGGACGTCGCCTCCACCTCAGGCCCCACCGCGCTGGCCCGCGTCGGCGCATGGCTGACCACACCGCAGACCTGAGACCCGTCAGCAGACCTGAGGCCGTCAAGCGGACCTGAGGCCGTCAGCAGGCCCGAGGCCACCAGCAGGCCCGAGGCCGTGAAGCAAGCCTGACACCTGGTTTGTCAGCGGCCGTCGACGAACCTGACCGTCTCACCGAGCGGCGCCCGCCCCGTACGGGGGTGGTTCACGGCGACGTCCTCGTACCCGATCGACATACCGCAGAACAGCATGAGCCCCTCCGGCGGTGACACGATCTCCGCGACGGTCTTGTGGTACTTCGCCCACGCCATCTGCGTACAGCTGTGCAGCCCCTCGGCGCGGAGCAGCACCATGACGGTCTGGAGAAACATGCCGACGTCGGACCACCGAGGTCCGCCCAGGTCGCGGTCGATGTAGCAGAACAGGGCGGCGGGCGCGCCGAAACACTGCCAGTTCGCGGAGGCGGCCCGCTGGCGCGCCTCCAGGTCCTCGCGCGGAATGCCGAGCGCACCGTAGCGCTGCTCACCGAAGGCGGCTCGGCGCTCGCGGTACGGGGATTTCAGCGCGGACGGGTACTGCTCGTACTCCGGCTCGTCCCAGGCGTCACCCGAGGCCAGCCGCTCACCGGCGCGCTTCTTGAGCTCGGCCAGCGGCCCGCCGGTCAGCACATAGGCGTGCCACGGCTGGAGGTTCGACGCGGACGGCGCCCAAGCGGCCGCGGACAGCACCCGCTCCAGCACCTCCCGCGGGACCTGCCGGTCGGTGAACCCGCGCACCGCCCGTCGGCTCGTGACGGCCTCGTAGACGTCCAAGATCGCCCATCTCCCCTCGACTCAAGACTTCGATGCGATTGCGACAGTATCATTCGATACCATCTTACTCTGAACCATCACCGAGTACTCTTGGGAGAAAGTCCGTGGTCACGCTGTTGCACATCGACTCGTCCGTACTTCCGGGCGAGGCGTCCGCGTCCCGTTCGGTCGCTGCCGCCTTCCGTACGTCATGGGAGGAGCAGCACCCGGAGGGCACGGTGATCTACCGCGACGCCGCGGCGGCTCCTACGCGCAGGGCACCCCGCGCGAGGGCTTCGATTTCGTACAGAACTACCTGGAGGCCGCCCTCCACCGCACCCTCGGCCTGGACGTCGACTTCATCGTCCCGGAGAGCTCACCATGGCCCCGCGCAACCCGGCCATGTCCGAGCTGATCCCCCTGTACGAGGCCTCCCGCAAGCGCGCCTTCGAGGACGCGACCACGAAGGCGAAGGAGCTCGCGGAGCGACTGGCGGCGTAGCGCCTGGGCCAACACCTGGCCGCGCACCCCTCAGGCAATGGACGCCGCGTGACGCCTCACCGAACCGAGCCAGCCACACGGCGTCCACCGGCGCCCACCCACCCCACCCGAGGCGAGGGCCGCCGCACAAACCCCAACCCCTACGCCCCACCCTCCACGGGATAGGCGAACCGGGTCAGCAGATCCTTCAGCCGCTCGGCATCATCGGACCCCAGCTCGCCGACCAGCCGCTCGGCCAGCGGCTCCGCCGCCACATGGGCCGCGTCGAAGAGCTCAAGCCCCTGAGGCGTGATCTCCACCGCCCGCACCCGCCGATCCCCCGGCACGGCCTTGCGCACGACCAGCCCCTTGCGCTCCAGGTCATCCACCACGCGCATGATCCCCGCCTTGTCCGACCCCGTAGCCGCCGCCAGGTCCCGCTGCACCGTGGGCCCGCAGTCGACCAGCACGATCAGCACGGCAAAGTGCCGCAACTCAATGCCGAGCGGCCGAAGCGCCTCCGCCATCACCGCCGCCGCCCGCCAGTGCGCCCGACGCAGCAGCAACCCGAGCGCGAACGGCGAGGCATCCCCGGCCCGGCCGGTCGCCCGCGAGGCGGTGGTGTGGTGAGGGAGATCGGCGCTCATGGGGCCACATTACCGCCATTCATTCGTTCGATACCGTATCAATCGAAACCAAATCCGACTCTCACCTCGCCCGCACCGGCTCCGCCGCCGCCCGGCCTCCAGTTCTTCATCGATCAGTCCCTCCGCCCGGACTCCGTCCATGTCGCCGACGACGGGTCGACGAACACCGACTACGCCGAGGTGCGTACCTGGTAGCAAGCGGCGGCCACCGAGGCCGAGATCGCGACCGCCTGGCAGCGCGTGCCCAACGCAGGGAAGCGGCACACCCAGGTCCACGGCGTACGCACCCCGCTCAGGTGGCGGATGACGTGGTGCGCCCCCGTTCGCCGGGCAGGTGGAGAGCCGTGATGCCGGTGAGGACGAGGTCGATCCCGGCGAGGAACTGCTCGCGGTCGTCGTGGTCGCGCATCTGGGCCGCGACGGCGCGGGTGAACGGGTAGTCGTCGGGGTCGAGCTCCTTCCATGCCTTTGACGCGGCGTCGAGGAACTCGGCGCGGTCCACGTCGGGCACGAGAGTGCGGGCCGTCGCGCTGTTCGCGGCGTTCTGGCCCGCGGCGCCGAGGATGTAGTGCACCAGCGCCGAGGTCGCCGTGAACCAGTGGCCCTCTGGCACGCCCAGCGCGCGTACCTGACGGCCGATGCTTTCGAAGATCTGCGGCGTCACCGAACCCCAGGGGCTGCGGGAGAGCTGGAGGGCGAGCTGCGTGGGGAGCCACGGGTGGTCCTCCATCGCGTCGAACAGGCCGAACGCGACGGCGCGGATCTTGTCCTGCGGCGAGTTCGAGGGCTCGGCGGGCTCGGTCCGCTCGGCGGGCTCGGTCGGCTCAGCGGGCTCGGTCGGCTCAGCGGGTCCGGCTGGCCCGGCAGACCCGGCAGACCCGGCGCGCTCCGCGGCCAGCGCGGTGGCGACTACCGCGTCGGTCGCGGCGTCCAACAGCTCGTCCTTGTTGGCCACATGCCAATAGATCGCCCCGGGCCCGGTGGCGAGGCGCTCGGTCAGTGCCCGGAAGGTCAGGCCGCCCTCGCCGGCCGCGTCGAGCAGTTCGACGGCGGCCTCGACGATGCGCTCGCGGGAGAGCGCCTCTGTGCGCCGCTGGGTCCGGCGTGTCCGTGTTGCCATGCTGCCATTTTGACATGCCTGGAATGTTGTTCCAACATGGAGTGACGTTCCATTATGGAGCGACGTTCCAGTACGGGAACGACGTACCAGCGAGGTTGGCCGGACCGGCACCGGGCGGCCTCGATTCACGAAGGTTCACGAGGATTCACGCAAGTTCACGAAGGAGTAGTCACCATGCGCACTCCCGTCACGATCATCGGCGCCGGACTCGGCGGCCTCACGCTTGCCCGCGTCCTGCACGTCCACGGCATCCCGGCCACCCTCTACGAGGCGGAGGCCTCGCCGACGGCACGCGCTCAGGGCGGGATGCTCGACATCCACGACTACAACGGCCAACTGGCCGTGCGGGCGGCCGATCTGATGGACGAGTTCCGCGGCCTCGTCCTGGAGGGCCGCCAGGCAATGCGGGTCCTCGACCGGGAAGGGACCGTCCTGTTCGAGAAGGCCGACGACGGCACGGGGGGACGCCCTGAGGTGCAACGCGGCGAGCTGCGGCAGATGCTGCTCGACTCGCTCCCGGCCGGCACCGTCCGGTGGGGGCACAAGGTGAGCGGTACGCGCGCCCTCGGCGACGGCCGCCACGAGGTGACGTTCGCCGATGGCAGCACCGTCGTCACGAGCCTGCTGGTCGGCGCGGACGGCGCGTGGTCACGGGTCCGGCCGCTACTGTCCACCGACATACCCGAGTACACCGGCCTGTCGTTCGTCGAGACGTACCTGTACGACGCCGACACCCGGCACCCCGCCGCCGCCAAAGCGGTCGGCGGCGGCTCGATGATGGCGCACGCGCCGGGCCGGGCGATCCACGCGCACCGGGAAAGCGGCGACACCCTGCACACCTACGTATTGCTCCCCAGGCCGCTGGACTGGTTCGCCGAGATCGACTTCACCGATGCCGCCGCGGCCACCGCGCGGATCGCGCGGGAGTTCGACGGCTGGGCGCCGGAGCTCGCCGCGCTGATCAGCCACGGCGACACCCCGCCAGTCCTGCGCCCCCACTACGCCCTGCCGATCGAGCACCGGTGGGAGCGGGTGCCGGGGGTGACCCTGGTCGGCGACGCCGCCCACCTCACCGCCCCGAACGGCGAAGGCGCCAACCTGGCCATGCTCGACGGCGCCGAACTCGGCAAGGCCCTCGCCGCGCACCCCGACGACGTCGAGGCCGCGCTCGCCGAGTACGAGCAGGCCCTGTTCCCCCGCAGCGCCGAGGTCGCGGCCGAAGGCGTCGGCAGCGACGAGCTCATGTTCGGCGACAACGCGCCCAACGGCCTGGTCAGCATGTTCATCGAGTTCATCGGAAAGGATCACGCCCAATGACCGCGCGACCACGTGAGAGCGTGACCGCGTGACCGCGTGACCGCCGTAGGTTGAGTGAGTGACGACTACCGCATCGCAAGAGGCATTCCTCCAGGCGTTCCACGCCGAACGTCCGGCGGTGACCGCGGAAGCGTTCGGCCGCGGTCGCGCTCCGGACGGCCGGTCCAGCTATGAGTTCCTGTGCGACCGGGTGGCCGGAAGCAGTCGCGTACTGGACCTCGGCTGCGGTGATGGCCTGCTGCTGGAGTTCCTGGCCCGGGGGGACGGGAGGCAGCTGGCGGGGGTGGACCTGTCTCCGCAATCGCCGGCGCTGGCACGACGTCGGCCGGCCCTCTCCGGGGCCAGGCTGGAAGAGGGCCGCGCGCAGGCCCTCCCCTTCGCCGACGACAGCTTCGACGCCTGCGTTTCCCATATGGCGCTGATGCTGATGGGCGAGATCGAGCAGGTCGCGGCCGAGGTCGCCCGGGTGCTGTGCCCCGGAGGGGTTCTGGCCTGCGTGGTGGGGGGCGGGGCCGTTGGCGGCGAGTCGTACGAACGGTTCCTCGGGCTGTTGCGGAGGACGATCGAGGAGGTGCCCGCCGAGCGGCGCATCCCCGCGCTGGGCGACAGAAGGACGCGCAGCCGCGATGGACTCGACGACGTGCTCGGGCCGGCCGGCTTCGGCGCGGTGAGCTGGGAGACCGTACCCATCGATCTGAGCGGCCCGATGGAGGAGGTATGGGCCGCCGTCTCCGGCCTGTATGACCTCGGCCCGCTCGATGGGGGAACGGTGGAGCGGCTGCGTGAGGCCTTCGTCGCCGAGGTGCGCGATATGACGACGCCGGAGGGGATCGTCCCCTGCGCGTTCATGATCCATCTGGTGACGACACGGCTGGGTGGCACGCTCCCCTACTCCCCCTCGGGCTCGAAATCCTCCACGAAATAGCTGTCGTGCCGGATCCGAAATCGCTTGAGCTCCTCGCCACCGCGCTGCGACATCTCCGCGACCCGCTCGAAGTACTCCTCGCGCGGGGCGCCCGGGGAGAAGAGCAGGAGCATGGACATGGGCTCGTCGGTCACGTTCTTGAAGGCGTGCAGCCCGCCGACCGGTACGTACAGGAAATCGCCCTCGCGGCCCGTGACCCACCTCTCGCCGTTGTAGAGCTCCAGCTCGCCGGAGAGGATGTAGAAGGATTCCGACATCGCCTTGTGGAAGTGGGTCTTCGCTCCGGCGGCCCGAGCACCCAACTCCACCTTGTACAGGCCGAATTCGCCGCCGGTCGACTCATTGGTGGCGATGTAGTGCGTAGCGCCGCCGCCGGGCGAGGAGATGTCGGGCGGCGTACTGGCCGGGCGAAAGGCCGCGTTCACCTCGCCCCTCTCGCCGTGGTAGCGGGGCTCGGGGTATTCGAGGAATTCCGGATACGACATGCTGCGCTCCTCTTCGCGGGTCTCCACCAGCATGGTGGCTCCCGCCGCTGGAACGCGGCATCGGGCCTGCGGACGATCTCGGGTCCGCCGAGCGGAGGGCCGGGGACCTAGGGCGCCTAGGGCGCGGTTCGAAAACAATGAGACGAGACCGGACCGAGCCCATAGGGTTCATCCCATGGTGATGGCGACTGTCCGCGAGTGGAATGACGGCGACGGGTGGGGCGTGCTCGATTCCCCCGAGACTCCCGGCGGCTGCTTCGGTCACTTCTCCGACATCCAGATGACCGGCTTCCGCACGCTGTCGCCGGGACAGCAGGTGGACCTCACTTGGGAAGCCCCCGGTTTCAAACAGGACGGGTACGACTACCGCGCGGTGAGCATCGTGCCTCGGCCTGCCGACTCCTGACCCGCCGCCCACGGGCCACATGGCACGGCCCACGTGGCCCGGCCCACGGACCACGTGGCACGGAATATCAGCGGCGGTTTTCGATCTTCAGGCCGCCTTTGGTCACATTGCGGATGTGGTCACTGGCGAGCATGTGGTGCGGGAAGCCGAGTTCGATCGCGCTGGCCTCGTCGAGGCGGGCCAGTTGGGAGGCGGTGAAGTCCACCTCCAGGGCACCCAGATTGCTCTCCAGCTGCGCGGGGGTACGTGCGCCGATGATCGATGCTGTCACGCTCGGGTTCCGCAGGGTCCAGGCCAGTCCGACCTGGGCGGGGGTGCGGCCCAGTTCCGTGGCGACCTCCTTCAGGACCTCAGCGATGGCGAGGTTGCGTTCGGTGAGCGTGCCCAGGGCGAGGTTGAAGTTCCTACGGGTGCCGTCGTCGGATCCGACGTTCGTCGCGGCCAGGTCGTCGCGGCTGTACTTGCCGGTGAGCACCCCGCCGGCCAGCGGTGAATACGGGACCACACCCAGACCCATCTCGCGCGCCATGGGGATCAAGTCACGTTCCCCGGTGCGTTCGATCAGGTTGTATTCGATCTGGAGCGCGACCAGCGGTGACCAGCCGCGCAGGTCGGCGATCGCCTGCATGCGCGACACCTGCCACGCCGGGACGTTGGAGATCGCCACGTACAGAACCTTGCCCTGCCGGACCAGGTCGTCCATGCCGCGCAGGATCTCCTCGACCGGCGTCGTGAAATCCCACACGTGCAGATAGAGCAGATCGATGTAGTCCGTATTCAGCTGTCGCAGGCTGGCTTCCACCGACGCGAACAGGCTCTTGCGGTGCGGGCCCCCGGAATTCGGATCGCCGGACCGGCGCAGCGTCGTGTATTTCGTCGCCAGCACCAGGCTTTCGCGGTTGTCGCGGGTGAATTCGCCCAACAGCCGCTCGGAGCTGCCATTGGTGTAGGTGTTGGCGGTGTCAATGAAATTGCCGCCGCGTTCGACGTAGAGGTCGAACAGCTTGCGCGCCTCGTCCTGCTCCGCGCCCCAGCCCCACTCGGTGCCGAAGGTCGCCGCGCCCAGCGCCAGCGGTGAGACCCGTAGCCCGGAGCGGCCCAGCAGCCGATAGGTGTCGAGGGTGAGCGACATCGTGTCCTCCTGTGATTGTGATCCGTTGTGCTGGTGATCCGTTGCCGAAAACAAGCCTGTGACCGCCGCGAGCCGGGGATAAGGGAAGAAAGTTCCTGGGAACACCAGTCCTACCCTGGCTGTTGGATCGACCATGACGACCCACACGGTGGACGCGACACAGGAGCTGGCCGCGTTCCTGCGGACCCGACGCGAACGCCTGAACCCGGACGATTTCGGCCTGCCGTCGCGTCGGCGGTCCCGGCGGACCCCGGGGTTGCGCCGCGAGGAGGTCGCCGAGCTGGCCGGGGTCAGCATCGACTACATCGTGCGGCTGGAGCAGGGCCGCGGGCTGCGGCCCTCGGCGGACGTGGTGGAGGCGCTGTCCCGGGCGCTGCGCCTAGGCCCCGACGAACGCGGCTACCTCTTCGACCTGGCCCAGCAGCGCCGCCCCCGCAACGCCGACAGCCCCGCCACCACCGCGGTGCCACCGCTGGCCCGGCTGGTCGCCGACCTGTCACCGCTGCCGGCCATGCTGATGAACCACCGCTACGACATCCTGGCCTGGAACGCCGAAATGGCGAGGCTGCTCCTGGATTTCGACACCCTGCCGCCGGCGCGGCGCAATGCGATGTGGCTGTGTCTGATGCATCCGCGGATACGTGAGTTCTACGTCGACCGTGAACGCGTCGTGCGGGAGGGAATCGCCCATCTGCGCGCCGCGTGGGCCGCACATCCGGAGGACAAGGCGTTGACCGACCTCATCACCGAATTCACCGCTCATGACGAGGAATTCGCGCGCTTGTGGGCCGAGCGGGACGTGAAGGTCAACGGCCGCGGGAGCAAGGTGATACGGCATCCTGACGTCGGTGTACTCGCCCTGCATTTCGAAGTGCTGATGCCACTCGAAGATCCGGACCAGCGGTTGCTGATCTACCGCGCCGCGGACGATGAGAGCCAGTCGGCATTGGACCGGTTGTGCGCACGGTGATGTCGAACCGTCGATTCACACCCTGAGTTCATGCCATGAGTTCGTACCCTGAGCTTTCAGGAGGCGGTCGCGGTGCGGCGGAAGTCGCTCGGGTTCACGCCTCGGACCCGTTTGAACGCCGCACTGAACCCGAACGGGTCGGAGTAGCCCACGGTGCGGGCGACGTCCGCGACGGTCGCGGCCTCCCGCTCGACCAGGAGGTCCGCCGCGAGCGTCATGCGCCAGCGGGTGAGATAGGTCAGCGGGGGTTCGCCGACCAGGTCGGCGAACCGCTTGGCCAGCGTCGAACGCGACACCCCGGTGCGCCCGGCCAGCGCGGCGACCGTCCAGGGCGCCGCCGGTTCGGCGTGCAGCAGGCGCAGCGCATGGCCGACCACCGGGTCCCGCTGGGCGGCCCACCAGGTCGGGGGCTCGCCGCCGGGCCGGTCGAACCACTCGCGCAGCGTGCAGACCAGCATCCAGTCCAGCAGCCGGTCGAGGACCACCTGCTGGCCCGGCGTGTCCACGGCGACCTCGGCGGCGAGGTGGTCCAGTACGGGGTCCGACGTGCCCCCGGCGTCCACGCGCAGCACGACGGGCAGCGCCTCCAGCAGTCGGCGGCTGATCTCGCCGCGTACGGGATAGGCGCCGACGATCAGGGTCGTCGCACCGTTCAGGGTCGTCGCACCGTTGCGGCTGTCTCCGCCGTCCTCGTCGTGCCAGCCGCGACGGTGCCTGGTCCCGCCCTGCTCAGGCGTCGCGCAGTGCTCGCCGCAGGCAATCGGTTCGGCCCGGGTGCCGACCTCGTCGACGAAGGTGAACGTCCCGGGGCCGCGTACGACGATCGTCTCTCGGGCGCGGAGCGGCTCGGGCGGACGGTGCTCCGGCACGATCCAGCCCGACCCGGTGAGGACGGTGCACAGGGTCAGCGGCGCGCCGTCCACGAAGTGCAGTGCCCAGGGCGGGGACAGGGTCGAGCTGCCGAACAACGAGCCGTGGGCCCGCACCCCGCGGATCAGATCACTGAACGCGTCCACCTCAGTGAGGTTAGACGAATACACAGGTGATCCGGCTCTTCACCTATGGGGTCGTCCGAGTCGGCCGTGTTCAATCGGCGTCATGAGCAACGACGCCAGTTCGCTGACCGCCCAGGATCTCGAGTTCCTCCGCCGCCCCCTGCACGGGTTCCTGTCCGTGGCCGAGGGGCCGGTTCCGCCGCAGCCCCGGCCGGTGTGGTTCGAGGCCACGGCCGAGGGCACGATCCAGCTGTTCACTGCCCCGGACTCGCTCAAGGTGCGGCGTCTGCGCCGCGACCCCCGCGCCTCGATCGTCGTCGCCGCCCCCGTGGGTGAACGCGAGCGCTGGCTGTCGGTCGCCGGCCGCGTCTCGGTGGAGTCCGACGGAGCACATGAGCTGTGCGCCCGCCTGGCCGCCCGCTACTGGGACCTCGACGACCCGGCCCGCGCCGATGACCTCGCCGGGATCCTGGCCACGGAACAGATTCGGCTCGTCATCCACCCGGAGACCGTAAGTCGCTTCACCTTCTGACCTCCGCTCGAACTGCGCGTGACCTCCGCGACGGCCAGGGTCGAGAAGGGCACAACGCCGTGTCAGGGGCCGTGTCAGGGGCGTGACAGGCGGGTGTCAGGCCCAGCCGGAACCGTGTTGGGCATGAAGAGTTCGGCGATCGCAGTTTCCGGACTGCGCAAGGCATATGGCGACAAAGTCGTGCTCGACGGCATCGACTTCGAGGTCGCCGCGGGATCGGTTTTTTCCATGCTCGGCCCGAACGGGGCGGGCAAGACGACGACGGTGAACGTCCTGACGACGTTGATGAAGGCCGACGCCGGGACGGTGCGCGTCGCCGGGCACGACGTGGTGACCGGGATCAAGGAGGTACGCGCGGTCATCGGCGTGACCGGTCAGTTCGCCGCCGTGGACGACCTGCTGTCGGGCCGGGAGAACCTGCGGCTGATGGCGGATCTGAAGCGCGTGCGCTCCGGTGACCAGGTGGTCGGGCGGCTGCTGGAGCGGTTCGACCTGGTGGAGTCGGCGGACAAGATGGCGGCGACCTACTCGGGCGGTATGCGCCGGAAGCTGGACCTGGCGATGACGCTGGTCGGCAGCCCGCGGATCATCTTCCTGGACGAGCCGACGACCGGTCTTGACCCGCGCAGCAGGCGCGCGATGTGGGGCATCGTCCGCGAGTTGGTGGCCGACGGCACCACCATCTTCCTCACCACCCAGTACCTCGACGAAGCCGACCAGCTCGCCGACCGGATCGCGGTGCTCGACCAGGGCCGTCTGGTCGCCCAGGGCACCTCCGAGGAGCTCAAGCGCCAGGTCCCCGGCACCCATGTCCGGCTCCGGTTCGCCGGTCTCCGCGAACTCGACGCGGCGGCGGGGGCCCTGCCCGGGTCCACGCGGGACGATCAGGAGCTGACGCTGCGGGTGCCCAGCAACGGTGACTCGAAGTCGCTGCGCGCCCTGCTGGACAAGCTCGATGAACAGACGATCACCGCGGAAGAGTTTTCGGTGCACACACCGGACCTCGATGACGTCTTCTTCGCCCTGACCGGTCATGCCACACAGGCCGCGGACACCACGCGGACCACACACCCCACACCCGCCACCACGGAGGCGATCGCGGAATGAGCACTGTCTCGACGTCGTTCGGCGACGCGGCGATCATGCTGCGTCGCAACTTCAAGCACACGGTCAGGAATCCGGTCACGGTCTTCCAGGCGGTCCTGTTCCCCGTCGTGATGATGCTGATGTTCGTCTACGTCTTCGGCGGCGCCTTCAAGGTCACGGGCGAGTACGTCGACTACGCCGTACCGGGCCTGACCGTCATGGCCATCACCTACGGGTTGGGCCCGACCGCGGCGGCCGTGAACGGCGATATGACGAAGGGCATCAACAACCGGTTCAAGGCCATGGACGTCTCCCACGGCGCCGTGCTGGCCGGTTATGTCGTCTCCACCACTGTGCGCAGTCTGATCGCCGACGCGGTCATCATCGGCGTCGGCTTCGCGATGGGGTTCCGTCCGCATGCGAGCTTCCTCCAGTGGCTCGCCGTGATCGGCCTCATGCTGTTGCTCGCCTTCGCGACCAGCTGGCTCACGGTCGCCATGGGTCTGGCCGCGAAGACCGTGGAGTCGGCGGGCATGGCCACCGTGCCGCTGATCATGCTGCCGTTCCTGAGCAGCGCGTTCGTACCCGCGGACACGATGGGGACCGGTGTGCGGCAGTTCGCGGAGTACCAGCCCTTCACCCCGATCATCGAGACGCTGCGCGGGCTGCTGTCGGGCGGCCATCCGTCGACCGGCGACGCGTTCGCGGCCGTCGCCTGGTCCGTCGGGTTCACGCTCGTCGGGTACGTGTGGGCGATCGCCACGTTCAGGAAGCGCGCGTGACCTGGTTCAGGAGCGAGCGTGACCTCGTTCAGGAAGCGAGCGTGACCTCAGGAAGCGAGCGTGACCTCGGCCAGACGGGTCCAGCTGGTGCGCGTCCCGTCCCGCGTCGCCTCGGCGAACTCCGCTTCGCCGAGGCGGCACCGCGCGGCCCGCTCGATCCGGGCCAGGTCCGGGTGGGCGCGGTCCCGCACCCCGCGTACGCCCGTGCTCGCCGCGAGCAGCCGCGCGGCCTGCTCGTACTCGCCGCGCCGCAGTGCCAGGTCCGCGACCCCGACGAGCACATGCGCGATCAGCAGCGCGTGTCCCACCTCGACCGCAGCCTCGCAGGCCGCCGCGCGGTGCGCCCGCACCTCGTCGAGGTCGTCGGCGAGGTAGCCGAGCAGGTCGTGCCTCACCGCGCGGATGTCCGCCCGCTCCGCGTCGCCGCCCAGCATGGCCGTCGCGAGGCCGAGTTGCCGGTGCGCCTCCTCGGCGTCGCCGTCCCACCGGGCGAGTTCCGCCCTCGCGAAGGCCAGCTCGGCCAGCGCGTCCGGCCAGGTGACCCGCTCCGCGCAGCGCCGCGCCTCGGCGATGGCGGCCGCGCCGGCGTCCTTGTCGCCCAGCAGCCAGTACAGCTGCGCCTGCCGGGACCGCATCCGGATGACGTCCTCGGTGGCACCGACCTCGCTGACGACCGCGATCGCCTGCTCGTAGTGCTCGCACGCACCGGCGAAGTCGCCGCGTACGGCGAGCAGGTTCGCCAGCTCGGTCAGGGCGAGCGAGATCCCGTACCGCTCGCCGAGCGCCCGGAACTCGGTGAGCGCCGCCTCCAGGTACGCCTCCGCGGTGGGGCCGCCCTGCTGGTCCTGGCTGTCCCGGCCGTCCTGGTCCTGCCGGTCCCGGCCGTCCCGGCCCTCCTGGTCCTGCCCCTCCTGCCCCTCCGGCCCGTTACGGCCATCTCGCCCGTCCCGCCCGTCCCTGCCGAACACGATCCGCATCTTGCCCATGTGCCACCGGGCCAGCGCCCGCACCCAGGGGTCCTCGTCGTCCAGCAGCGGTGCGAACGCGGTCAGGGCCGCTTCGGGCGTGTGCAGCATGCGTTCCAGCACCGCGATGAACTTCACCCCCGGGTGGTGGTGGCCGCGCAGGCTGAGCCGGTGCGCCTCGTGGATCCACTCGGCGGCCTGGCGCTCATCGCCCCGCCCGGAGGTCACGAAGTGCACGATCATCGCGTACACCAAGGCCCGTACGTCGTCGGGCACCTCCCCTGGCGTCCTGGTGGCCGCGGTGATCAGCTCCAGGCCCTCGGTCCTGCGCCCGCCGAGCCACCAGTACCAGCCCGCGCCCGCCGCGAGCCGCATCGCCGCCCCCGCCTCGCCCGCCGCGAGCGCGCCGCGCATCGCCGCGCCGATGTTGTCGTGCTCGGCCTCGAGCGTGGCCAGCCACTCCATCTGCTCGGCGCGGCGCAGCCGCGGTTCCGCGGTCTCGGTGAGCTCGGTGAAGTGGGCGAGATGCGCCTGGCGCGCCAGGTCCGACTCCCCCGCCTCCGCGAGCCGGTGCCCGGCGTACTCCCTGATCGTGCCGATCATGCGGTAGCGCGGGGCGCCGCCGCCCTCGGCGACCAGCAGCGACTTCTCGGTCAGCGCGGTGAGCAGCTCCAACACCTGGTCCCGCTCGACTCCGTCGCCCGCGCAGACCCGCTCGGCGGCCTCCAGGCTCGCCCCGCCCGAGAACACCGAGAGTCTCCGCAGCACCATCCGTTCGGCGTCGGTGAGCAGCTCCCAGCTCCAGTCGACCACCGCGCGCAGCGTCTTGTGCCGCGGCAGCGCGGTGCGGCTGCCGCTGGTCAGCAGGCGGAACCGGTCGTCGAGCCGGTGGGCGAGCTGGTCGATGGACATGGTGCGCAACCGGGCCGCGGCCAGTTCGATCGCCAGTGGCATCCCGTCCAGCGCCCGGCAGACCCGCACCATCGTCGCCAGCGTATGGGCGTCGGCCGCGAGGCCCCGGCGCACCGCCCCGGCCCGGTCCCGCAGCAGCTGAACGGCGGGCGAGGCCCCGATCTCCCCCGGGCCCGCGTCCCCCTCCGGCAGGGCCAGCGGCTCGACCGGCCACAGCGCCTCCCCGGTGATGCCGAGCGGTTCCCGGCTCGTCGCCAGGATCCGCAGCCGCCGGCACTCCCCGAGCACCCGGTGGGCGAACACCGCCGCCGACTCGATCACATGCTCGCAGTTGTCCAGGATCAGCAGCGCCTCCCGCTCGCGGACCGCGGCGATGAGCCGGTCCGTCAGCTCCGCGTTCGGGGCCGCGCCGAGCAGGGCGTCCCGCAGGCCGAGACCGGCGAGCGCCGACTGCGCCACGTCGCCGTCCGCGCCGATGGCGGCGAGCTCCACCAGCCAGGCCCCGTCCGGCGGTTCGCCTTCGCCGAGCAGCGTGCGCGCGGTCTCCGTGGCCAGCCGGGTCTTTCCCGCACCGCCCGGTCCGATCACGGTGGTGAGCCGGTGCTCGGCGATCAGCCCGCGGACCGCGGCGACATCGGCGCCCCGGCCGACGAAGCTGGTCAGCTCGGCGCGCAGGTTGCTCTTACGGCTCTCCTCCTGTCGCCCCAGCTCGCCCCGCAACAGCGCGACGTGCAACGCGGCCAGCTCCGGCGAGGGGTCGACACCCAGCGCGTCGGCCAGCGCCTCCCGCGCGCGCTGGTACACCTGCAACGCCTCGCTGTCCCGACCGGCCGCGACGAGGGCGCGCATCAGCGCGGCGACGAGCCGTTCCCGCACCGGATGCGCCGCCACCAGGTCGGTCAGCTCCGGCACCAGCTCCGCACCGCGCCCGAGGGTGACCTCCGCCTCGGCCCGCTCCTCCGTGGCGGTCAGCCGCAACCCCTCGAGCCGTACGACCGCGGCCTCGAACGCGGCGCTGTCCTGCGGACCGACGTCCTGCATGGCCGCACCGCGCCACAGTTCGAGGCCCTCGCGCAACAGCCGCACCCGCCGGGCCCCGTCCTCGGCACGGGCCCGGCCCGCGCCGACGAGCCGTTCGAACCGCACGGCATCCACGGCATCGGGCTCCACCAGCAGCCGATAGCCGTCCGGCTGCCCCTCGATCACCCCGCCCGGCAGCGCCTTCCGCAGCCGGGAAACCAGGCGTTGCAGGGCGTTCGCCGCATCGGCGGGCGGCTGCTCCCCCCAGATCCAGTCGACGAGCGACGCCTTCGGGACCACCTGCCCCGGCCTGAGCGCGAGGGCGACCAGCAGTCCGCGCAACCGCGCCCCCGGCACGTCGGCCGAGCCGCCGTCGTCCGTGCGAACCTCGAGTGGCCCCAGCATCCCGATCTGCACCCGCTGATTTTGCCACGGGCGTGTCGCGAGGCGGCTTGGGCCGCCAACGGCCGAACAGCGAGGATCAGCGACGCACGTCCTGGGGGCATCCCCGGGGTTGCCGTGCGGGAGGCCGAGGATGATGTCCCCTGCGCGGGCGATGACCGGAGCGGCCTCGCCCGCGAGATGGGCACGACGCCCGACGGCCTGAGCGACCTGGAGGTCAGGCCCCGCGAGGTCCACTTCCCCGTGTCGCGGTGGCCACATGGCAGGATCGGGGCATGTGCGCACCGCCCCCGTTCGGGGAGAAGCTGCGGGCCGAACTGGGTTCGCCCCGCCGGGTCCGCGGGCTGGAGAGCAGCCCGCGATCGCGGGTGTGGCGGGCCGAGCTGTCCGGCACACCGGTGGTGGTCAAGCAGCTCATCGAGGGCCCGGAGGCCGCCGGGAGATACGCCCGCGAGGTGGCCGCGTTACGCCTCGCGTCCCGGGTCGACCCGCCCGTCGCGCCACGGCTCCTCGGTACCGACCCCGATGAACGGGTGCTGATCCTGGAGGACTTGGGCGATCAGCCACCGGCCGACGACTGGGTGATCGGCTATGCCGAGGCACTGGCCCGGCTCCACGCGGCCACCACCCCTGACGACGTCGGCCTCCTCCCCGTCTGGTCCGGCCCCACGAAAGACGACATCGGCTCCTTCCTCGGACTCGCCCGGGCGCTCGGCCGCACGGTGCCATCCGCCGTACGGACCGAGCTGGACGACCTCGTGAACCGTCTGACCCACGCGCCCGGACACGCCCTGCTGCACGGCGACCCCTGCCCCGGCAACGACATCCACACCGGCAGCGGGGTCAGATTCATCGACTTCGAACAGGCCGCGCTCGGCAATGGGCTCATGGAACTCGCCTATCTGCGCATCGGCTTCCCGACCTGCTGGTGCGCCACGGCCCCGGCCCAGCCACTGCTGGACGCGGCGGAGGCCGCCTACCGCACCGCCTGGCGCCGTGCGACAGGCGCCGATGTCCAGGGCGATCTCACCGACGCCTGCGCGGGCTGGCTGCTCCGAGGCGACGCGCTCGTCGAACGGGCTCACCGGGGAACCGCCGACCACCTGTCCAAGGTCCCCCATGGGGACTGGCGGTGGGGCACGGCGACGGCCCGCCAGCGACTCGTCCACCGTCTCGGGATCGTCGGCCGGATGACCGCGAACGGCGGGGAGCTCGAGCATCTGGGGCGACTCGCCGAGGCCATGCGCGGCGCGATGCTCACCCGCTGGCCCGCGCTTCGGCCACTGCCCTCGCGACGGCCCTAGCCCTGGCCCTGGCGGCCCGAGCCCTGGCCCTTATACAGCTATACAGCGCGGTCAACCGGGTACGTCCATGCGCTGGGTGCCGATCACCGACAGCAGCCGCAGAGCCTCCTCTGCCGGGGAGCCGGGATCGGCCGTGTAGATCACGACTCGCTGGTCCCGGTCGGCGATGTCCAGGACATCGCAGTTGAGGGTGATGGGACCGATCAGGGGGTGCCGAAAGGTCTTCTGCGGGGCGGGTTCGACCGACATCTCGTAGGCGGCCCACAGCCGGGCGAACTCCGGGCTGCCGGCGAGCAGGTCATTCACCAGCGTGGCCACTTCGGGGTCGTCGGGGTAGCGGGCGGCGGCGGCCCGCAGGTGCCGGGCCGCGGTACGGCCGAAAACCTCCATGCCGGACCGGCTGTACCACTGCCGCTCCCCCACTCGCGAGTCGAGGAAGGTACGGCGCAGGAAGTTGCGCTGGTGCCGGGGCAGGGCGGAGAAGTCCTCCAGGAGGGCGGCCGCCAGGTCGTTGTGGGCGATCACCTCATAGGCCGCGGACAGTACGAGTGCCGCGGCGTGCGGCAGCCGTCGCAGCAGGTCCAGGACGCTCGGGCGCACCTCGCGGGAGGGTCCCGACGGCGGGGCGGGCGGGGCCCCGGCGAGGTAGTGCAGGTGGACGCGCTCGGCGTCCGACAGACGCAGGGCACGGGTCAGACCGGCCAGCACCTCGCGCGAGGGGCGCGGGCCGCGGGCCTGCTCCAGCCGCGTGTAGTACTCGGTCGAGATGTACGCCAGCTGCGCCACCTCCTCGCGTCGCAGCCCCGGGGTACGACGCCTCGGCCCGGCGGGCAGCCCCACATCGGCGGGGGTGATCCGCTCGCGCCTGCTGCGCAGGAAGCCGCCCAGCTCTCGCCTGTCCATGTCCCCGAGTGTGCACGGGGCCGACACAGCCGATCCAGGTACCGCCGGTGCCTGGATGAGGGCGCGCGGCCGGACACAGGCTCATCGGCATGGACAACACACAGACCACCGCCCCCTCCGCCCCCGCCGCCTCGGGCCTGCTGACCGGCAAGGTCGCCTTCATCAGCGGCGCCGGCCGCGGCATCGGCGCCGCCGCGGCGCGGCTGTTCGCCCGCGAAGGCGCTCGCGTACTCCTCGCGGCCCGTACGGAGGACCAGCTCAAAGCGGTGGCCGACCAGATCCGGGCGGCGGGCGGCACCGCGGAGTACGCGGTGTGCGACCTGGCCGACGCGACAAGCGTGCGCGCCGCCGTCGACCGCGCCGCGCGGCCGAGCCCGAGGAAGTCGCCGAGGCCGCCGCCTGGCTGCTGAGCGACCGCGCCTCCTACGTCACCGGAGTGGTCCTCGCCGTCGACGGCGGCATGCAGGCGTCGTGAGCCGAGGCAGCGGTCTGGCTTTCGCTCGCAGCGGGCGGTGACGCAGGCGTCGGCAGCACCTCTAGGGTGTGCGTCCCGAAGGTCCATCGATCGGCCCCGGAGGTGCCATGTCCCCGCAGATGAAGTTGCGTGCGATAACGCTCGATTGCCCTGACCCGCTGGCTTTGGCGACGTTCTACCAGCAAGCCACGGGCCTCGAACCGCACCCGAAATCCGATGCCGACTTCGCCGGTCTCACCTGTGAGGACGGCCTCTTCATCGGCTTCCAACGGGTCGACGACTACCGCGCTCCCCGCTGGCCCGAACAGAGCATTCCCCAGCAGTTCCACCTTGACTTCGCCGTCGACGACCTGGATGAGGCCGAGGCGCGACTGCTGGAGCTGGGCGCGGGCAAGCCGGATCACCAGCCAAATGACAGGTGGCGGGTCCTCACGGACCCGGCTGGGCACCCCTTCTGCCTGGTCAGGGGCTGATTGCGGGGAGCCAGGCCGCAGTCCGTGCGCGCTTCCCGCGGCGGGACGATCCCCCGCAGCCGCGTGTGCGAGCGCCTCGATCGTGCCGAGCCACGCGGTGGCGATGGCCGGTGCCGCGTCGCCCAGCTGGCGATGAGCTGTGCGGACGAGGTCAAGACCCTGGGGAGCATTCCCGGCGTCTGCCTCGAATCCGGCCAGGCTGCCGAGTTGGTAGGCGAGGAGCAGTCGGTCGCCTGAGGTACGCGCAGCATTGATGGCTGCGCCGTACCAGGTGCGGGCCGATCCGATGTCGTTCATGTCCCAGGCCAGCCAACCCGCGAGGGATGACAACCGTGACCCACACCCAGCGGGCCCTCGCCCGCCGCTGGCGCAGCCTGCTTCTGGCGTGCTCGCTGGTAGCGCTCGCTGGGGCGGCACTCATCATCTGAGCCCGTATCAACCATGAGGCCGAGCGCGCGGAGCAGCTGCACGCGGAGGCCGACCGGCGCGGCGCCGCGGTGACGACGTTGGCGACGGACGTGAGGCGGCTGCGCACGCAGATCAAGAGCGCGGGGAAGACCCCGGTAGCGCCGGACCCCACACGCACCGTGGATAACCTCCCCGCGCGGGCCGAGGTACCGGTGCCGCTCCCGGGCGAGAAAGGCGACCCGGGCGCTCCGGGCAAAGCCGGAAGCGACGGGGCGGCCGGCAGGCCCGGAGCCACGGGCCAGCCTGGGAAGGACGGCCAGCCGGGGGCATCTGGCGCCTCGGGCCAGGACGGGGCGCCCGGCCGGGATGGAGCGCCTGGGGCACCGGGTGAGAAGGGTGAGCCCGGTCAGCAGGGCGAGCGGGGTGAGAAGGGCGATCGCGGCGAGCAGGGACCGCCGGGCCCGGCCTGCCCGGACGGGTACAGCTTGCAGCCTCCGCCGGACGACCCCGATGCCCTGGTCTGCTGCCGCAACGGAGCACCTGCCCCGGAGCCCGATCCGAGCCCCACGACGCCGGCCGCGCTCGCGCCGGACCGGCGCCGCCTCTGACGCAAGACACCCCTCGTCTGGCCTGCGGGCCGGGCGAGGGGGCTTTCGTCGTGTCAAGGAAGCGCGACGGCCCCCACCGAAATGGGGGCCGTTCAGCCGTACCCGTTAGATCAGCCGGGGGTACCGTTCTGAGTGTCTAGGTCAGAACGGAGTTCAGCATGCCACAGAGCAATGGGGAACACACCGGCGCACGCATCGCGGACTACCGGAAACTGCGCCAACTCACCCAGACCGCACTCGCACAACGGTCGTTCCTCGCCCGCAGCACCATCGCGAAGGTCGAGCGGGGCCTGGCGCCGGCCACCCCCTCTGTCGTAGCCGCAATCGCCCGAGTCCTACAGGTGGACGTCGCCGTACTCAACGGCCAGCCGTACACCTCCGAGTTACAGCAGGACCATCTCGACCGCCTGATCTCCCCACTGTCCGAGGCGCTCGACATGTACGACCTCGGGCCGGACCCCCACATCACACCCCGCCCCATCGACCAGGTAGAGAGCGACGTACGGGCGCTGTGCAGCGGGGCCTCCGCCACCGAGTACAAGGACATCGGCTCGAAGCTGCCTGGTCTGCTCGGCGAACTCACCACCATGGTCAGCCTGCTGTCTCCGGGCGAGGATTACCGGCGCGCAGCCTCATCGCTGAGCTGGTGCTACTGGGTGGCATACGAGTTCGCCTATCGAGTCGGCTACCACGATCTGGCGTCCATCGCGCTGGAGCGCATGGGGTGGATGGCTGAGCAGGCACAGGATCCGCTGCTGCTCGCCATCCGCCTGAATAAGCGGTCGAGCATGCTCCTCCGGCGCGGGAACAACCAGATGTCACTACAGGTCATCACGCGCGGCCATCGGCTCATCGGCCAGGTCGAGCAGCCCGAGTCTGTGGAGGCCCTGGCGGTGACCGGCAGTCTGCATCTCGCGTCGGCCATCGCGGCCGCCCAGGCACGCGATGCTGACTCGGTCACGGGCTACATGGGCCTGGCTCGCGAGATGGCCGAGAAGATCGGCCGGGATGTGCCGGACGTCTATTGGTCGTCGTTCGGTCTGACGAACGTGCAGCACTTCGACGTTGCGACGAACGTGGAGCTGGGTGAGCTCGGCGAGGCGGTGAAGCTGTCCAAGAAGCTGCGTTTCCCGGAGACGCATCCCCGCATGCGGGTGGGCCGGTACTACATCGAGATGGCCCGCGCATATGCGCAGATGGGGAAGACGGAGCCTGCTGAGCGGTTCTTGCTCCGGGCGCGTAAGGTCGCTCCGCAGCAGGCTCGGTATCACCCGCTGGTGCGGGAGACGATTGGCGTCCTGGTGCGCCGTCAACGGCGGGCGCCCGAAACCCTGTCCTCGTTGGCCGCGTGGGTCGGCATGTAGCAGTGCCAGGGCGCCCTATTGTTCCTTATCTGGGAACACTGTCAGCCTCGCAGGTCGGCACGATGTGACGGTCAGCACACAGACCGTGCATGGAGTCGACGATGACGACCAACGCCGAACAGTGGACCCCACCACCAACCGGGGCAGACCCCACGGCCTTACCAGCAGGCAAATGGTGGGACGCAGTCCGAGTGCCCGAGGACATCGGCGAGTACGCCCTGGACATCCTCGGCGCGCAGTCCGGGGCCGTCATCAAGGACCGCTGCAACACCCTCTACTGGCTGATCAAACCCCGCTCCGCAGACTCCTGGAACCTGCACAGGGTCAGCGTCCTCGGCGAAACCGAGGGCGCCGCGACCTACCTGGGCGTTCCCTCGGTGGATCGGCTGGCCCGGCCCGGCTCGCACTGGCGAGTCCCCTTCATCCGCGACGGCTGGCTGACCGACCCGCGGCCGCTGTACAAGGCGCTGATCTGCGCCCTGCTCGCCGAGCCCAACGACGATCAGAAAGGCGCCCGGTGACGCCCCGGGTATGCGCCTCCTGCCAGACGACCACCAGCCAGCCGGTCGCGGTCGCGGTCGAGCACAGCGCGAGCGCCGGAGGCCGCACCATCTACGCCTGCCCCGGGAAATGCGCCGGCAGCTTCCCGCCCCAGCGCGACCCGTTCGACCGCGGCACCTTGATGACCCGCTACGTACCCGTCAGGCGGATGCGATGACGGCCCCCGAGCAGGCGACCGTCTCGGCCCTGGTGGACCCCGACACGCTCACCCACGCCCAGACCGGAGGCTGGGACTGCGTCCTTTGCGGCCTGCGCCTGATCGACGCGCCCAGTCGGCCGATGGGAACCGTGACTGTCAATCGCGGCTCTACCCGTGTGGCCTGCGAGGTGTGGGCCTGCGCCCCCACCTGCGGCGCCACCCCCGCCCGGCAGGACACCTCGGAACCTGACCCCGCCGAGGCGGAGACCTCCACCGACCCGACCGCCGAGACCGCATGGCGCGAGGCCATCGAGCACGCCGCGGGCTGCCTGTCCTGCCGCACGCCCGGCGGTAGCTGCGAGACCGGCGAGCAGCTGCTGCGCGCCTACGAGGAGGCCACGCGGAAGGCCCACTCAGAGGGGGGCGCATGAGGCATCGACGCCAGGCCCCTGCCGTGCGAGCCGGACTACTCGTCTTCCGTGTCACCCGCAGGGGTGTGCTGCTGGCTGTGCTCCCCGCGCTGCTGGTGCTCGCGGTCTGGCTCTGCTTCGCGGGCACCCCGGACCCATAGACCGGGTGGGCGCCGACGGCCCGGGGCCCCCGGGTTTGGCTTCGCCGTCGGCGGCCCGCCCTCCAGGCACCCTGCGACCGGTGCAGCCGGGACAGCCATCTACCGCAGGGCAGGGACTCCGGCCCCCGAGATGGGGATCGAGAGGGCCGGAGTCCCCTCACAGAAGATCCGTACACGAATGGAGAACACCTCATGACACTGACCATGGACCGCACCCAGACCGCGAGGCCGTTCGGGCTGACCAAGGCCGTCCCCGTCGCCGACGAGACGCTCACCCTGCCGGCCCTGCGCCTCTGCCCCGAGCGGCAGATCAGCGTCACCGCGGCCGGGGCGCCGTTCATCAACGAGCCGAGCATGAAGACGCAGATGACGACCACGACGCAGACCCGGGAGGACAGCCAGCTGGCGACCGACACCGAGAACGACACGGACTGACGTCGGCTGACAGAGGGATCTGAATCATGACCGTCCTGGTGCTGACCCGGCCCCAAGATGCGACCGCTGACCTGGTCATAGCGGAGCTCAACGAGCGATCCGTTCCCGTGTGCCGCCTCGACCCCCGGGACTTCCCGGAGGCCATGACGGTGGCGGCGAGAATCGGCCTTCACGGCGCACTGTGGGAAGGCGTCTTACGCGGTCAGCACCGGGACGTGTCCCTTGGCGACATCCGGTCTGTGTACTACCGGCGCCCCGGCGCCCACCGGCTCCACCCGGACATGTCCGAGCAGGACGCACGATGGGCCCAGGCCGAGGCGCAGGCCGGGTTCGGCGGGCTGCTGTACGCGCTGCCCGCCCTGTGGGTGAACCACCCGAACCGAAACGCTCTGGCCGCGTTCCCGCCCGTCGCCCTGGCTGCGGCCGCCCGTAGCGGACTCTCCGTACCCCGCACGCTGATCACCAACGACCCGGCCGAGGCCCGTGAGTTCGCCGCCGCACTGCCCCGCCAAGTAGCCGCGTACAAGGCACTCGGCACCACCCACCCCAGCGACCACGACGGTCGTCCACAGGCCCTGTGGACCACGCAGGTCCGGCCCGACGAGATCAACGACTCGGTGAGGCGCACCGCGCACCAGTTCCAGGAGTGGGTGGACAAGGCGTACGAGGTGCGACTCACCGCGGTGGGGCACCAGCTGTTCGCCGCCGAGATCTACGCGGGCTCGGACGCCTCCCGCCTCGACTTCCGGGCCGACTACGACAGTCTCACCTACAAGCCGTGCGAAGTGCCCGAACGCATCGCCCGGGGTGTCCGCATGCTGACGCTCATGTTCGGACTCCAATACGTCGCACTGGACTTCCTCGTTAACCCACAGGGGCGCTGGTACCTGATCGACGTGAACCCGAACGGGCAGTGGGGGTTCATCCCCGACCTCCGCGCCCCCATCACCCGAGCACTCGCTGACCTACTGGAGAGGGCCCATCCGTGAGCATCACCGACGCACCATCCGCTGACGAGCTGCGCCAGTGCATGACCGACCACCTGGTGAGGACTGGCTGTATCCAGTCCAAGCCCTGGCGTGCTGCTTTCCTGAGCGTCCCCCGCGAACTGTTCGTCCCCGACTTCACCGTCCGGGCACAGGGCGGCCTGCACCGGTACAGCCAGGGCGACCCCGCATGGCTGGCCGCGGCCTACCAGGACGTCTCCCTCCTGACCCAGTTCGACCAGGACGGCACCGCCACCAGCTCCTCCACCCAGCCTTCCCTCATGGCCGAGATGCTCGAGGCCCTCGATGTGCGGGACGGAGACACCGTGCTGGAGATCGGCGCGGGCACCGGCTACAACGCCGCCCTGCTCTCCCACCGCCTCGGGCCCGACCATGTCGTAACGGTCGACGTCGACCCCGACCTCGTGGCCGCGGCGAAGACCCGCCTTCGCTCGGCCGGGTACGAACCCACCCTCGTCGCGGGAGACGGGATGGCTGGCTACTCGAAGCGCGCACCATATGACCGGCTGCTGGCGACGTGCGGGGTGGGCCGGATCCCGACGCCCTGGCGGGATCAACTGCGCCCGGGCGGGGTGATCGTGGCCAACATCGGCTGCGGCATCGTGCGCCTGGTGGTCCAGAGCGATCGCTCCGCCGGCGGCCGGTTTCTCCACGGCCTGGCCACCTTCATGAACGCCCGGCCGACTCCTGACACCGTGAGGACCGCCACGGGGCGGCTCGTGGAGCCGCTGCTGACGTGGTCCGGCGAGACTCGGGAGATCACCCTCCCCGCGGTCCTGGACACCTCCGGACCGCAGTTCCTCGCATCGTTGCTGCACCCGCAGGTCAACGACTTCGCCTTGGGCAACGGGGGCCAGGAGATCCGGTGTCTCTTCGACCCGGAGAGCTCGTCGTGGGCGCGCATCACCATGACCGGAGTCATGACCGCGCGGCTCGACCACGGCGGGCCGCGTGATCTGTGGGCTGAGCGGGAGCCGCTGCTCACCCAGTGGCGGGATGCCGGGCGGCCGGGGCATGAGCGCTACGGCCTGACGGTCTCACCGGACGGCGCTCATGTGCTGTGGCTGGACGAACCGGACGACATGGGCTGGCGACTGCCGAACTAGGCCACCGTAGGGATCTTCGCGTGCGCGATCATCTGCCGCTCGGCCTGCCAGTTCGCGAAGAAGTTACCCCCGACCGCGGCCAACGCGGTGGTGACGCCGACGAGTACCGTTTCCACCTCTGCGCCCTCCCCTGGGACCGCCCTCATCGGCGGTGGCTTCGACGGCAAGACGGCCGTTCCGGCGAGAAGGTCGTAGCCGCACGCGCCCTTGTGGACCGTCCATCTACGTGTCACACAGTTAGTGGGTGGGCTGACACGGCAAGGGGGGCTGCGCATGTCTGAGCAGGGTGAGCGTCGCGCCAAGCCATCGGCTTGGGCTATCGAACGGTTCGGTCGGCAGGCGAGCAAGCTCGCCTGGGCGGTTCCGGTGCAGCTGGCGCGAGCTCACGCGCGGGCTCACGCTGTGCACCTGACGGCAGGGCTGAAAAAGCGAGGCCCGTACGGTTCCACCCTTGCCGAATGCGTACGCGTGAACCTGGCCGACACTGCCCGCGAACTTGGCGAATCTGTCCGGGAGATCCGGGGGTTCGAATACGCGGTGATCAACGACCACGCCGTCTTCCCTTACAAGTACGCAGACAGGCCAAGGCCACTTGACCAGGCCCGGCTTCCCTCCAACGCGTCACCCACGCGGCGTCGGCTGTTCCGCGCCCACGGGCCGGAACCACAGGACGGGCTGTTCGAGCTCGACGACGACCTGACCACAGAGGAGTACCGCCAACTGGAGGAGACATTCGAGGAGCTAGGGGCCTCCACGAAGCTGGTGTGCGTCTTCTTCACAGCCGATCCAGAAGACGGCATCCATGCCATCCACTGGGGAGAGGCCCGCCTCGAACCGGACCGCACCTTTACGTGGCTGCACAGCGAACAGCTTCCCGTCGCAATGCCGCCGCCCGAATGACGGGGATGGCTGCGGAACCTATTCATGGTTAATGCCATGGCTACGGCGAACAGCGCGGGCCGCCGGAGCGGGATCCGCGCTGGGCTGGTCCAGAGGGTGGGCGCAGACGGGTTCGAACCGCCGACATCTGCCTTGTAAGGGCAGCGCTCTACCGCTGAGCTATGCGCCCCAGGGGGGCTGTCAGCCTACAGGGTTTCCGGGGTGGTGCCGCAATTGTGGGGAAGGGGCCACGGAGGGGGTGGGCTCGGGGCGGAGAAGTCCGCAGATCGCGAACCGAACCGAGCGCTGTGCTCGTCAGTGTCGGGTGGGAGAATGACATTCGGACCGGGCGATCCATCGGGAGCGGGAAGTGGCGGCGTCATCTGCAGAGTCTGCGCGTCCAGCGCGCCGTCCGCGTCGTCCGGCCGACCGTGTTGCCCCGGTCATCGCTTTTGCCCGGCTCGTCCGGGTGCGTCGGTCGCGTCCGTCGCGTCCGTCGCGCGGTCCCTCCGTGCTCGGGCTGATGTTGCTGCCCGTGCCGTTGCTGGTCGCGGTGGGGTCGTTGTCGTTCGCCGGTGGGGGCGGGGGGCGGCGGTGGTTCGGGGGGCGGGGGGAGAGTCAGCGGGCGGAGGCGCAGGCGGCGAAGGATGCCGCGGCGGCGGCGTTCTATGAGCTGGACACCGCACAGCGGGATCTGCGGATCTCCATCGAGACGATCACCGCCGTGGACGATTCGCCCGCCGCGCGCCGGACGGCGGCCGACTTCTCGGCGCTGGAGGGGCGGATCGACCAGGTCAGCCAGGACTACATCACGGCGGTGGACGCCCATGATCTGGACCGGGACGATCTGGACGCGGCGGCGGCCTCCCGGGCCCGTGCCGAGCTGACCAGGGCGAAGGACGCGCTGGAGCGGACGAAGGCGGATCTGGACCGGTTCGGGCAGGGGTTGGGGGCGCTGCTCGAGCAGGCCGAGACCCGGCTGGCGCGGTTGGCGCCGGCGGTGGAGCGGGCGCGGCAGGCGCTGCTCGCGGCGAGTAACGCGCTGGACGCGGTGCGTGCGTCGGGGCTGCGGGCGGATGATCTGGCGGCCCGGCTGGCGGCGCTGTCACCCGAGTTGACCAAGCTCAACCAGGGGGCCGGGCAGCACGGTGTGCAGGAGACCCTGCGGCGCGCCGACGATGTGCTGCGCAGGGCCGAGGCGGTGCGCGGGGAGGCCGAGCGGCTGCCGGAGCGGGCCGCGGAGATCGACAAGCGGCTGGTGTCGCTGCGCACCCGCGCCCAGGCGATCACCACCCGGGCCGCCGGGGTCGAGCCCGTCCTCAGCGAGCTGCGCCGCCGGTACAGCGCGGCCTGCTGGCAGGATCTCCAGCCCGTACCCGCGCAGGCGGCGCGGGATGTGGCGCAGGCCGAGGAGAAGCTCAAGGAGGCGCAGGCGGCGCGCGAGGAGCAGCGCTGGCCGGATGCCACCGCGCTGCTGGCCACCGTACGGGCGCTGCTGAACAGTACGGACGAGGCCGTCTCGGCGGCCGGGGACCGGCTGCGGCGGCTGGACGAGGTGTCGTACGACCAGCAGAAGGAGATCGAGCGCACCCGGTTCGCGATCCGCGACGCGCAGCGGCTGGCCATGGCCGGGCGCAGCACCCCCGATCCGCGCCACGCGCGCCCGCTGGACGACGCCGTGGAGCGCCTCGACCGGGCCATCGCGGGTCTTGAGGGGCGGCATCCGGACTGGTGGCACTTCCTCTCCGAGACCGAGGCCGTACGGCAGACCGTCGGCCGGGTCGTCCAGGAGATCCGGGACGAGCGGGGCGGGGGGCATTGAGGCCGCCCAGAGTTCATGGGTTCAGGGGTTCAGGGGTTCTGGGGTCATTCGCAGGGGTCAGGGGTCAGGGGTCATTCGGGGGGCTGACCTGCGGTTGGGTGGTTATGCTCCTGCCATGCCTCGCTATGAGTACCGCTGCCGCGCCTGCGGCACCACCTTCGAGCTGAACCGGCCCATGGCCGAGTCCTCCGCTCCCGCGTCCTGCCCGGATGGGCACGACGACACGGTGAAGCTGCTGTCCACCGTGGCCGTCACCGGTACCGCGTCCTCGTCGTCCTCCGCTTCCCCGGCCCGGCCCCCGTCCGGCGGTGGCGGGGGCGGCTGCTGCGGGGGCGGCTGCTGCGGTTGAGCCCTGGGGGACCGGGGCGGATCCTGGAGATGCGTACCCGTGCCGCGCCCCCGGTTGTGCGCGTGCACGTCGTGTACGCCGCCGCGCGCCGGTGACGTGGCGGTCCACGGGTACGGCCCCGACCGCGGACAGCGCGCGGCCGAGGTCCGGCGCCAGCAGCAAGGAGGCCGGAGATGGCTACGGGCCGCCCCTCCCCCATCGGTCCCCATCCCGCCGGAGTCGCACGGCACTTCCCCGAGCGGATCGGCGCGCACACCACGCTCGATGAGCATCTGCCCGTCGATCACCGGCTCAGCAAGGTCTATCGCGTCGGCGCCGGGCTCATGGGGCTGGTGCTCGTGGCCTTCGGCGTCCTGGGCCTGATCCACCGGGTCGGCTTCTTCGACACCGGCAGCAACACGGTCGCCGGGCTCAACACCAACGGCACGCTGAGCGTGCTCTCCATCGTCATCGGGCTGCTGCTGTTCTTCGGCATGCTCATCGGCGGCAACTTCGCCTCGTCGCTCAACATGGTGCTCGGACTGCTCTTCCTGCTGAGCGGGTTCGTCAATCTGGCGCTGCTGGAGACCCCGTACAACTTCCTGGCGTTCCGGATGCAGAACGTGCTGTTCAGCTTTGTGGTGGGGCTGCTGCTGATGTGGTTCGGGATGTACGGACGGGTCAGCGGCGGGCTACCGCACGACAATCCGTACTGGGTGACCCGCCACCCCGAGCAGGCCGAGCGCGAGGCCGCCCACGCGCGTGAGCTGGTCGCGGCGCGGGAGCGCGCGGCCGAACGGGGCGCTACGGCCGTCCCGCCCGGCGCCCCGCTCACGCCCGAGGTCTCGGGCGCCCCGGGTGGACCGGGCGCCCCGGGTGGACCTGAACCGGGTGGACCGGGTGGTGGGCCGCTTGAACGGTCCGGTCAGCCGCCCGGCAAGTGGGGCAAGCTGGATCAGCCCGGGGGCGGCGAGCGGGCCACGCCCGCCGGTCAGCCCAAGCCCCCAGGGCGCTGGGCCCGGGTCCGGCGGCGGATACGCGACCGGCGGCTCAGCTGACCCGGCGCGCGAGCGTCAGACCGTCGGCGACGGTGAGCATGACCGCCTCCATCCGGGCGTCCGCCGCCACATGGTCGTTGAACGCCTGGATCGCGGCGCCCCCGGGCGACGGCGCCGCCTCCATGACCTGCCCGTGGTAGAAGACGTTGTCCGCGACGATCAGACCGCCCGGGTTCATCCGCGGGACCAGCTCCTCCCAGTACGGGATGTAGTTCTGCTTGTCCGCGTCGAGGTAGGCGAGATCGATATGGGGCTCGGCGGGCATCGCGCGCAGCGTGTCCAGCGCGGGCGCGATCCGCAGGTCGATACGGTCCTCGGCGCCCGCCTTGGCCCACGCCTTCCGCCCGTACGCCGTCCACTCCTCCGACACATCGCAGGCGATCAGCCGGCCGTCGGCGGGCAGCGCCTGGGCCATGGCCAGCGCGGAGAAGCCGGTGAAGGTGCCGACCTCCACGATGTGGCGGGCGCCGATCAGCCGGACCAGGAAGGCCAGCAGCGGGGCCTGCTCCTCGGCGGACTGCATCCCGGCGTGGCCGGGGAGGTTGCGGTGGGTGACCTCGACGAGCTCGCGCAGGACCGGGTCGAGCGGCGGGTTGTGCCGCAGGACGTAGTCGTACAGCTCGGCCGTGATCGGTGTGCTCTTGCTCTCGGCCATCGCGGCCTCCCTTTCGGCTCCTCGGCTCTTCGGCTCCCCGACCGGTTCCGGTCCGGTCCGGTCCCGTCCGGCCCGGTCCCGTCCCGTCCCGTCCGTTGCATTCTGCATTCCGTTCAGCTTCAGCTTTCCAGACGGCGCACGATCGTCGCGATCGCGGAGTGGCTGCCGCTGGTCAGGGCCCGCCGATATCGGCCGGACCGAACGCTTGTCCGGGCGTCACGGCGCCAAGGCGGTCTGCTTCGGCCGCATGGTGCCGATCTTCCGCGGCATGATCTCGATTCCGGCCGGTATCGGGCCGGCTGGTCAGTCCCGGCCGCGGGAGACGGCGCGGATGATCTGGCTGCGGGCACGCGCCCAGGTGACGGAGGAGCGCTCGCCCAGGGCGCGGACGATGGCCTCGCCCGCCGCGACGCCCTTCTCCTCGACCACGGTCAGCTGGGGTGCCGACCAGCCGATGTCGGCCAGTTCGCCGTGGCCGGGGCGCCAGGCGCGGTCGGCCGCGAGCAGCAGATCGGTGTCGAGCAGCGAATCGCCCGCGGCGAGCACCTCGTCGGCTCCGGTGCGGCTCTTGATCTCGGCTACGGCCGCGCTCTTGGTGAGCGGCTTGGGCACGGCGTAGATCTTGCGGCCCTGGAGGGAGACCGTCCAGCCGCGCGGGTCGGCCCACTGGGTGAGCTCCTTGACGTACCCCTCGGGCAGCAGCTCCCGCCTCACCACGAGATAGGCGAACAGCTCCTCGGCCACCCGCTCCTTGAGCAGCCAGGCGGGGCCGGCGGTGGCGCTGAGGTGGGCGCGCACCTCTTCAAGGGGGGCGCATCCGTCGTCGAGGGCGCCGCGCACCCGCTGGTGCCAGTCGGCGTCGGGCTCGCCGTTGACCAGCAGCTGGCCGCCGTTGGCGCAGATCGCGAAGCGCGAGGCGGGGCCGGGGAGGCGGATGCGGCGGTACTGCTCGACGGTACGGGTGGTCGTGGGGACGAAGACGGAGGTGCGGACCAGCTCGGCGAGCAGCCCGGCGGCGGTCTCGGTCAGGTACGACAGCGGCTTGCCCTCGTACGTCTCGACGCACAGCAGCCGCGGGGCCTCGGCGTCCGGCATCTCGAGGCCGAGCGCGGCCGCGGAGTAGATCAGGGTGCGGTCGAGGTCGCTTGCCACCAGAACGCTCATCGTGCCGCCACCGTTCTCTCGTGTCTGCCGGCGGCCTTGCCCGCCGTGTTCGCGGTGTTCGCCTTGTCGGCTGTCCTGTCGGCCGTCACTCCGGAAGCCGTGCCGACCGTCTTGCCGTCGGCCCCGGTGGCGCCCCGGGTGTAGCGCGGGTGGATCAGCCCGACGCAGGTGTACGGGAGGCCGTCGGCCTCCTCGACCGGCACTCCGCGCTGCTCGGCGAGCAGCCGCACATGGTCCAGGTCCGCGCCCGCGCCGCGCTGGGCGAGGATCTTCCACGGGACGCGGCGCAGCAGCACCCGGGTGGTCTCGCCGACGCCCGGCTTGACCAGGTTGACGTCGTGGATGCCGTACTCCTGGCTGATCCGCTCGACCGCGGCCCAGCCCTCCCAGGTGGGGGTGCGGTCGGTGGCCGCGAGCCGCCCGGCGTCGGCCAGGGCGGCCTCGGCGACCTCGGCGAAGCGGGCCGAGACGGTGTCCAGGAAGTACTCGGAGACGTCCGCGCCGGCGAGTTCGCGGTAGTACTTGGCGCCGTGGAAGTCGTTCGGGCCGACGAGGTCGGCGCGGAGCACGGTGCGCGATATCAGCCCGGAGACGGTCGAGTTGAGGCACGCGGAGGGGACGAGGAAGTCGTCCCGGGTGCCGTAGGTGTCCACACAACGGCCCGGGTCGGCGAGGACCGCGATCCGCGGATCGAAGTCCGGGTACGGGGCGAGGGCGTCCGACAGCTCGCGGGTGATGGCGCCCTTACCGGTCCAGCCGTCGACGAAGACGACGTCGGAGGGGTCGTGGTGGTCCGCCAGCCAGCGCAGCGCGGCGGTGTCGATGCCGCGGCCGCGCACGATGGAGATCGCGTAGTGCGGGAGGTCCAGCCCGTGGGCGTGGCGCGCCCAGCGGCGCATCAGCACCCCGACGGGGGTGCCGGCGCGGGCGAGCGAGACGAGGACGGGGCGCGGGGAGCGCTCGGCGAGCACAATCTCGGTGACCGCGCCGACCGCGCGGGCGATCCGGGCGGCGGAGGTGTCGAGGGCGGCCCGGAACAGCTCCTGGTAGCGCTCGTTCGGCTGGTACTCCACGGGCAGCGACTCGGCGTAGTGCGCGCCCCCGCTCTGGATCGCCTCCTCCCGCTCCTCGGTGGGCGCCTCGAGGGTGACGTGGGAGAAGTCCTGGAGCAGCCAGCCCACCTCCTCGGGGGCGTAGGACGAGAAGTCCGGCCCGCGCAGGGGCTCGTACGACGGTTGGTGCATGGGCGGTGCCTGTCGTTCGGGGACGGTGCGGGGGGTGGGTGGGGTCTGGGGGCGGTAGGACGGCACCACGGCCAGCACCAGCCGGTCCGTGTGCGCGCTCAAGCCGGCGAGCAGCCCGTCCGGGGCGTGCAGCGCGGGCGTGTCGGCGGCCGAGTCGACGACGGCGACGACGGCGTCGAAGCGGCGGTCCGGGCCGGCGCCGGGCGCCACGTTGTACGCGTAGCGGGGGCCGGGGCCGTCGGCGGGGTCGTCGTGCGCGGGGAAGGTCAGCCGGGTCCTGATGGCGTACCCGGGGTCGTCGACGGCGAGCACGGGCGAGCGGGTGGTCGTCGAATATCGCACCTCGACGCCGTCGAGGGCCTCGTCCAGCGCCTCCGCGATCCGCAGCGGCGCGTACATCAGCTCCTCGAACCCGAGAACGAGGACGCGGCGGAGGGGGTGGGGCGAGGCGGGGGCGCCACCGGCGCCGGGGCCACCCGGGGCACCGTCTGGCCCGCCCGGGGCGCCGCCCGGCTCGCCCGCGTCGCCGCCTGGCCCGCCCGCTTCACCGCCCGGCCCGCCCGCTTCACCGCCCGGCCTGCCCGGGGCGGGCGCGGCCCGGCGCGGGGTTGCCGCCGGGTCGTCGGCAGGCGCGTCCGGTGCGGCCAGCGGGACTGGTGCGTCCGGCGCGGCCGACGCGGCTGGTACGTCTGGCGCGGCCGGTGCAGCCGGTGCAGCCGGTGCAGCCGGTGCAGCCGGTGCGGCTGGCGCGGCCGGGTGGCCCGGGTCCGGCGCGGTGTGTCCCGCGGGCGCGGTACCGGCCGGTGCGGCATCGGCCGACGCGGTACCGCCCGGCGCGGCAGAGGTGTCCGGTGTTTTCCCCAGCGCCGCCGCGAGGCGGGTTGCCATGGCGGGGAGGGCCGCTTCCAAGCAGGCGCGGTGGGTGGGGGTGAAGCCGTGGCGGCCGCCGTCCGGGACCCCTTCGGGCCAGCCGAGGTCCACGCGGGTGGTTTCCGGGCCCGCCGGGGGCCCCGTGGGGGCGGTCGCGCCCTCACGGGCCCCGGCGGCCGCCTCGTACGCGGCCACCAGCTCCGCGCCGCGCTCCAGGACGTCGTCGGGCAGATGGACCGCTCCGGCCGCGGCCGCGACCAGGTCGACGCGGGCGCCGAGGTCGGCCGCGAAGGCGTCCAGGCGGGCGCGGTCCTCCGGCGAGCGCATGTCCACCAGGGCGACCACCACATAGTGGTCGCGGGGGAAGCGGCGATGGAGGGCGGCGATGGTGTTGAGGACCGTACGGCCGGTGGAGAACTCGTCGTCCACGAGGACCAGCGGGCCCGTCGAGGCCAGGAACCCGGGGTCCTCGGGGAGCAGCAGGTGGGAGGTGGCGTGGCTGTGCTCCTCCTCGAAGCCGCCTACCGTGGCGACGCCCGGGACCGGGCGGCGGGTGGAGTGGAGGTACGGGGCGAGGACGAGCCCGTCGGCCACGCTGTGGCCGAGGCCGGTGGCGGTCTCCGCGTACCCGAGCACCACCGCGCGCGCCGCCGCCTCGTCGCCCAGCAGCTCGCGCACCCGGCGGCCGAGCCGTACGCCCGCGCCGTGGACGGTGGCGGGGCGCTGCGGAACATGCTTGCCGAGCACGTTGGAGACCAGCAGATGCGCCCGCTTGGGGTTGCGCCGCAGGGCCAGCCCCAGCAGCTCACGCAGCTCCGCGCCGCCGTCGGCGTTCGGTCCGCCGTCGCCGTTCCGGCCACCGTCGCCATCCCGGCCACCGTGGGCGTTCCCGCCGCCGTGAGCGTTCCGGCCACCGTGAGCGTTCCGGCCGCCGTCGCCGTTAGGTCCGCCGTCGCCATTCCGACCGCCGTGGGCATTCCGGCCGCCGTCGCCGTTCGGTCCACCGTCGCCGTCCCGGCCGCCGTCGGCCCCCTGGCGGCACCGGCCACCCACGGCGCTGAAGCCATCGCCGTCCCCGCCCCCGGCCCCGTCCCCGGCCCCACCCCCGGCCAGCCGTACTCCCAGCCGGTCCGCGACCCACTGTCCCGACCACACGTTGTCCACGCTCACGCCGCCCTGCGCCTCGCTTCCATCGTCCCTCGTCCCTCGTCCCTCATCCCTCGTCCCCGGCCCGCGCCGGGCCCGGTTCGCCCTACGTCCGCAGGCTCGCCGCCAGCAGCTCCACGAAGCTCACATCCTCCCGGGCCACCCCGAAGACCTCCGCGCGCCGCAGGGTCCGCTCGGCCCAGGCCCGGTGCGGCTTCACCTCGTTCATTTTGTTGGTGTACGAGGAGCGCAGCACACCGCCCCCGCAGCGCTGCGGCTCGAGGATGTCCACCGCGTCGCTGAACTCCTCGTGGCTGACCACGGAGAGCGCGTGCACCGGGGCCACATGGCTGGGGTGGATGCAGGTCTTGCCCTGGAGGCCGTTGGCCCGGTCCAGCTCGATCTCGCGCAGCAGCCCGTCCATGTGGTGCTCGATCAGCGCGGTGCGCAGCGACTCGGCGCGGCCGCTGCTGAAGGGGCTGATCCGCAGCTGCGGCTTGAACATCCGCTCATGCGGTTTGAAGTACTCCCACACCGGCCCGGTGATCGTGAAGCCCGTGCCATCGGCCCGGCCCAGCATGTTCACCACGTCCGCGATCACGGACGCGACCAGCTGGACGTCGTAGGCGGTCATGTCCGGCGCCCTGCGCAGCCCGTACGCCGAGCACAGATCGGTGACTCCGAGGCGCAGCGCCAGCACCCGCTCCCGGTACTTGTCGACAATCCGGCTGATGCCGCTGAGGGTGTCGGTGCGCGTTTCGCGGTGCATCAGCTCGGGCGATTCGAGGACCGGCATCGCGAACAGCTGCCGTCCGCCCAGCTCCTCTGCCACCTGGGCGGTTTCGGCCGACAGCAGCGCCTCGAGGAAGGCCCGGCCACGCTCCTCGGTGAATTTCGGCAGTACGAATCCGGACAGCAGCCGCACGCCCGCTCCGAGCCGGGAGACGAGATCGACGATCTGCTCGGGGGTGCGGACCCGGATGAAGAGCAGCGGCAGCGAGATTCCCGAGCCGCGCCCGGACAGCTCCGCGAACTGCCGTACGAGGTTCTCCTCCGCGCCCGCCACCTCGGCGTCGTCGATGGAGTCCTCCAGGCACAGCACCATGGAGACCACGCCACGACCTGCCTGTTTGACGATGTCGTCGGCCAGCTGGGGCCGGGTCGCCGGGCAGTACAGGGTGGCGCCGAGGGCGACGGCCAGCGTCCGGGCGGGCGAGTCCACGCTGAATTCACCGGGCTCCCGGTGGAAGAGGTTGGCTCGCACCTCGACGGGCAGATGTTCGAAATGCCGCATACAACTCCCCGCGCTGCCGGTACGCCGCCTCGGTCACGCTGACCCACGGTTGGCCGATAATCGTACGTGCGACCATGGGTCAAAAGTTCCCCAAGGGCGTGAAAATCACGTAACCCATGTGCGTCCGCGTGGTGTCCGGCATGCGCGCCCTGCCGCCCCGTACCACCCCCGTACCGCCGCCCGCCGCGTACCCTGCGTTGTCCCCGCACCCACCGGGAGGGCAGGATTGCCGCCATGACGCAGGCGATGCTGAAGGGATCGAACATCCCGCTGGAGGCCACGGCCATACGCGCGGTGCTGCGCTGGACCCCCGGCACGGACGTACCCGACGTGGACGCCTCGGCGCTGCTGCTGGGGCCGGACGACCGGGTGCGCACGGACGAGGACTTCGTCTTCTACAACCAGCCGCAGCACCCCTCGGGTCTGGTCCGGCATCTGCCCAAGACGCCGAACCAGGACGCGCTGACGGACACCATCGAGGCCGAGCTGATCGGGCTGGGGCCGGAGGTCCGCCGGGTGGTGATCGCCGCGTCCGCCGACGGCGGCACCTTCGGGCAGGTGAGGGATCTGAGCCTGCTGCTGTACGACGCCTCGCCCGGTGCGCCGGACCCGGCGGACGCCGAGCCGGTCGCGATCTTCGCGGTGCTGCCGGACACCGGCAAGGAGACCGCGCTGATCTGCGGTGAGGTCTACCGGCGCGGCGACGGCTGGAAGTTCCGGGCCCTGGGGCAGGGTTATGAGTCGGGGCTGGTCGAGCTGGCCACGCAGTACGGGATCTCGGTGGAGGACGGCGAGGGCGGCCCGGAGGACGACGGCACCACGGCCGAGCCGGAGGCCATCGCCGCTCCCGAGCCCTCGGCTCCCGAACCTCCGGCCCCCGCCCCTGAGCCCTCGGCCGCCGCGCCCGCTTCGGCCCCCGGCACTCCGCCCCCGCCGCCGTCCGACGCGACGACCCAGGCCCACCCCCCGGCGTACGGCTATCCGCACCCGGTGTCGCCCGACCCCTGGGATCCGCAGCGCACCCAGCCCATGCACCCCGCCGCCGCGCAGGGCGACAGCGGCTACGCCTATGTGCCGTCGCAGGTGCCGCCCCCGCCCCCGCAGGCCCCGGGCACGGGGTATCCGCAGCCGCCCGCCCAGGCCCCGGCACAGCCCGGCTATGGCTATCCGCAGCCACAGCCACAGCCACAGCCACAGCAGGGATACGGCTATCCGCAGCCCGCCACGTACGGCTATCCGCAGCAGGTGCAGCCGACGGGGCCGGTGGGCCCGCCCCCGCCGCCGATCCCCGCCCAGGTGCCGGACCCCCATTTCGTCCTGCCGCCGCAGGGCCCGCAGTTCCAGAACAGGTAGGGACAGCCGGGGTCGGGGGCCGGAGGGCGAGCCGGGGTCACACCTTGGACTTGTAGCCCCGGCCCCACTGGAGGCCCCAGCCGTACAGCCGGTCCAGCTCCGCCTGGAAGCCGTAGACGTACTTCACCTCGCGGCGGACCACCATCTCACCCTTGACGTTCTCGATCAGCACGACGGCGCAGGAGCGCGCCTGCGGGGCGCGCTCGTCGAGTGCGATCTCCACCCGCGGCCCATTGCTCGGATAGAGCGTGACCAGGCCGTGGGTGCGGTCGAAGGCGGGGGTGCCGTCGTAGATGTAGACGAAGACGAGCAGTCGCTTGATGTCGTCCTTGTGGTCCATGTTGACGTAGACCGTCTCACCGGACCCGGAGCCGAACCGGTCGTCGCCGCTGAGCTTGATGTACGGCGGCTCGTTGAGGTTGCCGAAGAACTCGCCCAGCGGCTGCACCACGCCCTTGGAGCCGCTCTTCAGCTCGTACATCACCGCGAGGTCGAGGTCGACATTGACCAACGCGGGTCCCTGGGCCTGCACCGGCTCGGGCTTGAACATCTGAAGCGGATGGCGCAGCGAGCCGCGCCGCGCCCTGCTGTTGAAGTCCGAGGTGCGCATCTGCCAGGAGAGGTTGATGCGCAGATTGCCGGTGGCGGCCCCCTGCTTGGTCAGCGAGATCGACGCGTTCCGCCTGGTCAGCTCGACCACACCGGACGCGTCACCGCTGTCGAACTGACGCCATGCGGACCGTCCCCAGTTGTTCCAGAACGCCATGGTGCGCACCCCCACCCTTCGTCGCTCGCTGCCTCGCCGCTGGCAGAAGGCTGCCCGGGAAACAGCCCCACAAGCCGCCCGTCCAACCGCTCAACCGCCACGGGGCGGCCGGGAGGTCGGAAGACCTCGGCCGCCCCGCTCAGAGCGTTCCTCAAACGCCGCCGTGTCACACTCCCGGCGGTCAGACTCCGGAGGTGACTTCCGTCTTGGCCTCCGCATCCTCCCCGGCGGCCGCCTCCTTACGGTTGCGCCGGACCGAGGACCAGTACGAGGCGGCGATCAGCACCACGCCCACCAGGCCGGTGATGACCTCGTTGATCTCGTACTTGATCGTGACCAGCAGGATCACGGCGAGCGCGCCGATCGCGTAGTGCGCGCCGTGCTCCAGGTAGACGTAGTCGTCCAGGGTGCCCCTGCGGACCAGGAAGACGGTCAGCGACCGGATGTACATGGCGCCGATGCCCAGACCCAGCGCCATCTCGAAGATGTCGTTGGTGATCGCGAAGGCGCCGATGACCCCGTCGAAGGAGAAGGACGCGTCGATGACCTCGAGGTAGAGGAAGAGGAAGAACGCGGCCTTGCCGGCCAGGCCGACCACGGAGGCGCCGCTGGAGCCACGGCCGCCGCTGCCGTTGAGCTGGGCGTTCGTGGCCGCCTTCGCGCCCTCGTCGCCCTCGGCCGCACCGGCCTCGTCGTCCTCGTCTTCGTCCTCCTCCTCTTCGAGCTTGTCCTCGAAGTAGCCGGAGATGCCGCCGACGATCAGATAGGTGAGCAGACCGGCGACGCCGGACAGCAGGACGGTGGCGCTCTTGTCACCGCCGCCGTGGGCCACGTCGGTGGCCACGGTGGTGGCGGCGATCAGCAGCCCGATCAGGGCGACCACGATCGAGAACGTGTCCAGCTTGCCCAGCTTGGCGAGCGGCTTCTCCAGCCACCCCAGCCACCTGATGTCCCGCTCCTCGAAGATGAAGTCGAGGAAGATCATCAGCAGGAAGATCCCACCGAAGGCCGCGATCGCCGGGTGCGCCGCCGTGACCAGGTGTTCGTACTGGTTCTTGTCGTTGATCGCCAGATCGACGGCCTCGATGGGGCTCATCTTGGCCGTGACGGCGACGATGATCACCGGGAAGACCAGCCGCATGCCGAAGACGGCGATCAGGATGCCGACGGTCAGGAAGATCTTCTGCCAGAAGGCGTTCATCTTGCGCAGAATGCCCGCGTTGATGACCGCGTTGTCGAATGACAGCGAGATCTCCAGGATCGAGAGGATCCCGACGATGGCGAGCCCCTGCCACCCCCAGAGGACGCCGGCCAGGGCCAGACCGATCGCCGTGATGGCGAACGACCAACCAAAGGTTTTGAGGAGCACTGCCTACCCAATCCTTCGTCGTAAGGTCTCCCCCGCGCGCTTTACGCGGCTTTACGAAACGTTGACTCCGAAGTCTAGAGCGATGCCGCGCAGACCCGACGCGTACCCCTGCCCCACGGCCCTGAACTTCCATTCGCCGCCGTAGCGATAGACCTCCCCGAAGATCATCGCGGTCTCGCCCGAGGCGTCCTCCGAGAGGTCGTAGCGGGCCAGCTCCTGGCCGTCCGCCTGGTTCACCACCCGAATGAAGGCGTTGCTGACCTGCCCGAACGTCTGACGCCTGGCCTCGGCCTCATGGATGGAGACCGGGAAGACGATCTTGTCGACCTCAGCCGGGACCTTGCCCAGATCGATCAGCAGGGACTCGTCGTCACCCTCGCCCTCGCCGGTGAGGTTGTCGCCGGTGTGCTCGACGGAGCCCTCGGGGCTCTTGAGGTTGTTGTAGAAGATGAAGTACTCATCGCCGAGCACCCGCCCCGACTGGCACAGCAGGGCGCTGGCGTCGAGGTCGAACGGCGCTCCGGTGGTGGAGCGCGCGTCCCAGCCCAGGCCGATGAGTACCTGTGTGAGGTTCGGAGCGGCTTTGGAGAGGGAGACATTGCCCCCCTTGGCGAGTGTGACGCCCATGATGCTGTTTCCTCCCCGGGTGTTGCGTGGGTGATACGCGTCCGGCGCCGCACCCCTGCCTCTGGGGCGCGGGGGGTGCGGCGCCGGAATGACACTGCCCTGTCGACGGCCTCGGCGGCCTTCGACGGCGCTCGGACGTCGCTCAGACGTTGACGCCGAAGTCCTGCGCGATACCGCGCAGACCCGAGGCGTACCCCTGGCCGATGGCGCGGAACTTCCACTCCGCGCCGTTCCGGTACAGCTCGCCGAAGACCATGGCGGTCTCGGTCGAGGCGTCCTCGGAGAGGTCGTAGCGGGCGAGCTCATTGCCGTCGGCCTGGTTCACGACGCGGATGAAGGCGTTGCGCACCTGGCCGAAGCTCTGCTGACGGGTCTCGGCGTCGTAGATCGACACCGGGAAGACGATCTTGGCGACATCGGCGGGGACACCCGCCAGGTTCACCTTGATCTGCTCGTCGTCGCCCTCGCCCTCACCGGTGAGGTTGTCACCGGTGTGCTCCACGGAGCCGTCGGGGCTCTTGAGGTTGTTGAAGAAGACGAAGTTCTGGTCGTTGCCGACCTTGCCCTCGGCGTTGGTCAGCAGGGCGCTGGCGTCGAGGTCGAAGTCCGTGCCCGTGGTGGTACGGGCGTCCCAGCCGAGACCCACGACGACCGCGGTCAGGTTCGGGGCTTCCTTGGTCAGCGAGACGTTGCCGCCCTTGCTGAGGCTGACTCCCACGAGTCCTCCCAAAAAAGGTTCGTCAGGAGCACTGCGTGCCCCTTCATCAAAGGTTTCCCATCAGGATCAACGCGTCGATCCTAGTGAGCGGTTCCCGGCCGCCACAGGGTTTCGCCGGGCCTTGGCCATAGGGTTTCGCCGGGCCTTGGCCACAGCGTTTCGCCGGGCCTTGGCCACAGCGTTTCGCCGGGCCTGGCTACAGGGCTTCCAGGGCCTTGACGTAGTCGTTGAGGTCCCGGGCGTCGGGCAGGCCGTTGACGACCGTCCAGCGCACCACGCCCTCCTTGTCGATCACGAAGGTGCCGCGCACGGCACAGCCCTTGTCCTCGTCGAAGACGCCGTAGGCGCGGCTGGTCTCGCCGTGCGGCCAGAAGTCCGACAGCAGGGGGTACTCCAGGCCCTCCTGCTCGGCGAAGACGCGCAGGCTGAAGGGCGAGTCATTGGAGACCGCCAGCAGCTGGACGTCGTCGTTGACGAACTTCGGCAGCTCGTCGCGGAGCGCGCACAGCTCGCCGGTGCACACGCCGGTGAAGGCGAACGGGTAGAAGAGGAGCACGACGCTCTTCTCGCCCCGGAAGTCGGAGAGCCTGACCGACTCGCCGTGCTGGTTCTTCAGCTGGAAGTCAGGGGCCTTCGCGCCGACCTCTATCGCCATGGGAGCCATCCCTTCGTTCACATTCGGAAGATCATGTTCGACATGATCGAACTTTGAATTGATCAAGGTTTGAATTGATCATGTACCGCGCGGCCCAGCCTACGCTCAGAGCCCCCCTCCGTAAGGGAACGGAGGGGGGCTCTGGGGTGTGGATTCGCCGGCCTCAGCGCTTGCCGCTGCGCGCGGCTTTGGGCGTGACCAGGCGGCTGCCCGTCCAGTCCTTGCCCGCGTTGAAGCTCTTGGTCTGGGACAGGCCGGCGGTGGTCGCCGCCTCATTGATGTCGCTCGGCTCGACATAGCCGTCACGGCCGGTCTTGGGCGTCAGCAGCCAGACCGGTGCGCCGTCGTCGATCATCTGGATGGCGTCCACCAGCGCGTCCGTCAGATCGCCGTCGTCCTCCCGGAACCACAGCACAACGGCGTCGGCCACATCGTCGTACTCCTCGTCGACGAGCTCCTGGCCGGTGATCTCCTCGATGGCCTCGCGGAGCTCCTGGTCGACATCGTCGTCGTAGCCGATCTCCTGGACCACCTGTTCGGGCTGAAAACCCAGCCTCGCGGCAGGGTTGGTCCGCTCCTCCGCGTGGTCCGCGGTCGCGCTCACGGATTGCCTCCTGTCATCTTTCATTCACTCTTCGAGTCTGTGCGTCCCGCGCGCGTACGCGAGGGCTTGGGCGTAGTCCACACGGGCCGGGCGGATCGCGCAAGTACCCGGCCAGCGATCCCGCCCAAACGTTGACGTGTCGCCGCAACTCCCATCATGGAGGAACGACACGCAACGGCGCGCGGTCGCCCGGATTGCCCGAGGATGTCCGGCTTACGTGTGTGTCTAGCTACCCTACGCCGCTCCCGTGCCGAACGGTCGTACGCAGACGACCCCGGTCGTGGGCGTAAGGTTGCGATTCGGCCGTCGCACGCGAGACGGCCGCCGGAGCGCCCCGGCTCGCCTGGTGATGGTTACCACTCGGTAGAGGTGACGTATCCCGTACCCGCGGTACACGATGGAGAGCGGCGCGACAGCAGCAGAGCACGAATCCATGTCCGTGCATCGCACGACCGAAAAGCGAAGGAATAGCGTGGCTTCCGGATCCGATCGCAACCCGATCATCATTGGCGGCCTTCCCAGCCAGGTCCCGGACTTCGATCCCGAAGAGACCCAGGAATGGCTCGACTCGCTCGACGCAGCCGTCGATGAGCGAGGCCGGGAACGTGCCCGCTACCTGATGCTTCGCCTGATCGAGCGCGCCCGCGCGAAGCGCGTCGCCGTGCCCGAGATGCGCAGCACGGACTACGTCAACACCATCGCCACCAAGGACGAGCCGTTCTTCCCCGGCAACGAGGAGATCGAGCGCAAGGTCCTCAACGCGACCCGCTGGAACGCGGCGGTGATGGTCTCCCGGGCGCAGCGCCCGGGCATCGGGGTCGGTGGCCACATCGCCACCTTCGCCTCGTCCGCCTCGCTGTACGACGTGGGCTTCAACCACTTCTTCCGCGGCAAGGACCACGACAGCGGCGACCAGATCTTCTTCCAGGGCCACGCCTCGCCCGGCATCTACGCCCGCGCCTTCCTGCTCGACCGGCTCAGCGAGGACCACCTGGACGGATTCCGTCAGGAGAAGTCCAAGCTCGGTCACGCGCTGTCCAGCTACCCGCACCCGCGGTCGATGCCGGACTTCTGGGAGTTCCCGACGGTCTCCATGGGCCTGGGTCCGCTCGGCGCGATCTTCCAGGCGCGGATGAACCGCTATATGGAGGCACGCGGCATCGCCGACACCTCCAACTCCCACGTCTGGGCGTTCCTGGGCGACGGCGAGATGGACGAGCCGGAGTCGCTCGGCCAGCTCTCCCTGGCCGCCCGTGAGGGCCTGGACAACCTGACCTTCGTGGTCAACTGCAACCTCCAGCGGCTCGACGGCCCGGTGCGTGGCAACGGCAAGATCATCCAGGAGCTGGAGTCGCAGTTCCGCGGCGCCGGCTGGAACGTGATCAAGCTGGTCTGGGACCGCACCTGGGACCCGCTGCTGGCGCAGGACCGCGACGGCATCCTGGTCAACCGGCTGAACACGACGCCGGACGGTCAGTTCCAGACGTACGCGACCGAGACCGGCGCCTATATCCGCGACCACTTCTTCGGTGACGACCAGCGGCTGCGCAAAATGGTCGAGGGCATGACCGACGACCAGATCCTGCACCTGGGCCGCGGCGGTCACGACCACAAGAAGATCTACGCGGCGTACTCGGCGGCAAAGGCCCACAAGGGCCAGCCGACGGTGATCCTCGCGCAGACCGTCAAGGGCTGGACCCTCGGCCCGAACTTCGAGGGCCGCAACGCGACCCACCAGATGAAGAAGCTGACGGTCGACGACCTCAAGCGCTTCCGCGACCGGCTGCACCTGCCGATCCCGGACAAGGAGCTGGAGTCCGGCCTCCCGCCGTACTACCACCCGGGCCGGGACTCGGAGGAGATCCAGTACATGCACGACCGCCGCAAGGCGCTGGGCGGCTACGCGCCGACCCGTGTCGTGCGCGCGAAGCCGCTTCAGCTGCCGGGCGACAAGACCTACGCCACGCTGAAGAAGGGGACCGGTCAGCAGCAGATCGCCACCACCATGGCGTTCGTGCGGCTGCTGAAGGACCTGATGCGGGACAAGGAGATCGGCAAGCGGTTCGTGCCGATCGCGCCCGACGAGTACCGCACCTTCGGTATGGACTCGCTCTTCCCCTCGGCGAAGATCTACTCGCCGCTGGGCCAGATGTACGAGTCGGTCGACCGTGAGCTGCTGCTGGCCTACAAGGAGTCGCCGACCGGGCAGATGCTGCACGACGGCATCTCCGAGGCGGGCTGTACGGCCTCGCTGATCGCGGCGGGCTCCGCGTACGCCACGCACGGCGAACCGCTGATCCCGGTCTACGTCTTCTACTCGATGTTCGGGTTCCAGCGCACCGGTGACCAGTTCTGGCAGATGGCCGACCAGCTGGCGCGCGGCTTCGTGCTGGGCGCGACCGCCGGTCGTACGACCCTGACCGGTGAGGGTCTCCAGCACGCGGACGGCCACTCCCAGCTGCTGGCCTCGACCAACCCGGCGGTCGTCGCGTACGACCCGGCGTTCGGCTTCGAGATCGCCCATATCGTCCAGGACGGTCTGCGCCGGATGTACGGCGAGAACAGTGAGGACGTCTTCTACTACCTCACCGTCTACAACGAGCCGATCCAGCACCCGGCCGAGCCCGAGAACGTGGACCGCGAGGGCATCCTCAAGGGCCTCTACCGCTACCGGCAGGGCGAGAAGGGCTCCGTACCGGCGCAGATCCTCGCCTCCGGTGTGGCGGTGCCGTGGGCCGTGGAGGCCCAGCGCATCCTGGCCGAGGACTGGAACGTCAAGGCGGACGTCTGGTCGGCCACGTCCTGGAACGAGCTGCGCCGGGACGCCATCGAGGTGGAGGAGCACAATCTGCTCCACCCGGAGGAGGAGCAGCGGGTCCCGTACGTCACCCGCAAGCTCGCCGACGCGGAGGGCCCGAAGGTGGCCGTCTCCGACTGGATGCGTGCGGTTCCCGACCAGATCGCGCGCTGGGTGCCCGGCACGTACCAGTCGCTGGGCGCGGACGGCTTCGGCTTCGCCGACACCCGCGGCGCGGCGCGGCGCTTCTTCCACATCGACGCCGAGTCGATCGTGCTCGGCGTCCTGACGGAGCTCGCCCGCGACGGCAAGGTCGACCGCTCTGCCCTCAAGCAGGCGATCGACCGCTACCAGCTCCTGGACGTATCCGCCGCCGACCCGGGCCCGGCAGGCGGCGACGCGTAGCCGTCTACGACGGCCGCAAGCCGTGACGCGGGGCGGGCTGGAGGTGTCCAGCCCGCCCCGCGTCGTCGTGTGCCCCGATGCCCTGGCGCCTGGGGCTGCGCCCCAGGCGCCAGGGGTATTTGAGGGCAGGGGCGCCGCCCCCGCCCTCCCGCCACCGGGGTCCAGGGGCTCCGCCCCGGCCCTCCGGCCCCGGACTCCCGGAACGCCAGGCCCGGATACGGTCCCGGCCCCCGGACGTCGGTCCCCGAGCGTCGGACTCGGACTCCCGGACCCCCGGGCCCCCGGACCCGGATACGCTCCCAGACCCCCCGGACCCCGGACGTCAGACCCGGGCCCCCGGACCTCCAGGCCCCGAACGCGCCCGGACCCCCGGAACCGTGGCGTCGGCCCCAGACCCCCGGACGCCGGACCCCGGACGTCAGACCCCGGGCCCCCGGACCCGGATACGCGCCCGGACCCCCGAACCCCCGGACGTCGGACCCGGACTCCCGGACCTCCAGGCCCCGAACGCGCCCGGACCCCCAAACCCCCGGACCCCGGACGTCGAACCCCGGATCCCCGGATCTCCAGGCCCCGAACGCGCCCGGACCCCCGGAACCGTGGCGTCGGCCCCAGACCCCCGGACGCCGGACCCCGGACGTCAGACCCCGGGCCCCCGGACCCGGATACGCGCCCGGACCCCCGAACCCCCGGACGTCAGACCCCAGGCCCCCGGACCCGGATACGCGCCCGGACCCCCGAACCCCCGGACGTCAGACCCCGGATCCCCGGACCTCCAGGCCCCGAACGCTCCCGGACCCCCGGAACCGTGGCGTCGGCCCCAGACCCCCGGACGCCGGACCCCCGGACGTCAGACCCCGGGCCCCCGGACCCCCGGCGTCAGGCCCGGGGCGTCGGGCTTGGCGCTTCGGCTCAGACGCCGAACCCGGCACTTCGGCCGGTCCCGATGGCGGCGGAGCCGCGCCGCAACGTGGCGCCCCACGGACGGCGGCGGGGCCACCCGCTGCCGTCCGACGGACGCTCGAAGACATGCCCGGAGGGCGTCCGGGGTCCAGGGGCGGTGCCCCTGGTTCGGGAAGGGGCGGGTTGGGGAACATCCCGGCCCCGCACCCAAGCGGCGGGTTCCAATGCGGGGCCCGGACCGCCGGTCAGCGTTCCCAGATTTTGAAGGCGCGGACCTGGTACGGGGTTTCGGGGGACCAGGTGCCGGTGGGGTAGGTGTGGAACTCCGCCGTCTCGGCGCATTCGCGGCTCTGATAGGCCGTCACCGGGCGTCCCGTGCGGTTCGCCAGGGACGCGGCGGTGGTGCCGGGCGGCAGGGGGACGCAGCTTTCGATGTCCACGTCGGCCAGTTCATGGGTCTGGCGCGCCCCCGTGAAGCCGCCGCTCCGCCACAGGCACAGCTGCCCGGCGGCGCAGTTCCCCAGCCGTGGCGGGGCGGCGGGGCGGGCCGCCGCCGCGGCCGGGGCCAGGGTGGCGGTGAGGGCCAGCGCCGAGACGGCGGCCGTAATGATCTTGCGCATAACGATTTCGCTCCCCGTGTGGAAAGAACAGAACGGGAGCCAGACTGTCCGCCGGCTCCCGTTCGCCACCATGGGGTCGATCAAGGTCCACCCTGATAGGGGGTTGACCGCGAGGGGTCAGATGTGGACGGCGCCCCCGGACGCGTCCGCGTTCTCACCGCGCTTGGTGAAGGCCGCGACCAGCGCCGCGACCACCGAGACGATGGCGGCCACCGTGAAGGCGAGCCCCATCCCTGACACGAAGGTGTCATGCGCGACGGCCGTGATCTTGCCCGCGACCTCCGGCGGAGTGCCCTTGGGAACGGGGGCGATACCGACCTCGACGGCGTCCGACGCCTTGGACTCCGCGCCCTCGGGCATCGGCGGCAGCCCGGCGTCCGCCCACTTCTCCGGCAGCGCGCTGTCCACCCGGCCCGCCATGACCGCGCCCAGGACGGCCGTGCCGAGACTGCCGCCGACCTGCATCGCGGCCTGCTGGAGGCCGCCGGCCACACCGGCGTGCTGGATCGGGGCGTTGCCGACGATGACCTCGGTGGCGCCGACCATGACCGGCCCGAGGCCGAGGCCGAGCAGGGCGAACCACACGGCCATCTCGAGGCCGCCGCTGTCCGCGTCCAGTTGGGAGAGGCCGAACATCGCGACGGCGGTGATCGCCATGGCGCCGACCAGCGGCGTCCGCGGTCCGAACTTGGTGATCAGCGCACCGGCCAGCGGCGAGGCGACGATCATCATCGCGGTGAGCGGCAGCAGGTGCAGCCCGCTGTCGACGGGGCTCATCCCGTGCACGTTCTGGAGGTAGAAGGTGACGAAGAACAGCCCGCCCATGAAGCCGAAGGCCATCAGCAGCATCAGCACGGTGCCCGCGCTCAGCGGCACCGAGCGGAACATGCTGAGCGGCAGCAGCGGCTCCGCCGTCCGGTTCTCCCAGAAGACGAAGACGGCGAAGCAGACCGCCGCCAGGCCCAGGAAGAGCAGCGTGCGCTGGTCGGTCCAGTGCCAGTCGGCGGCGTTGATGAGTGCCCAGATGAGGCAGAACATCGCACCGGACAGCAGCACGATGCCGGGGATGTCGAAGGACCGCGGGGCCTTCTCGGCGCGGTGGTCCACCAGGAGCAGCAGACCGAGGACCACGGCGAGCACGCCGACGGGCGCGTTGATGAAGAAGACCGACTGCCAGTTGACGTGCTCGACAAGGAGCCCGCCGACGATGGGCCCGGCGGCGGTGGAGGCGCCGATCACCGCGCCCCAGATGCCGATGGCCATGTTGAGCTTCTCGGCGGGGAAGGTGGCGCGCAGCAGCCCGAGCGCCGCGGGCATCAGCAGCGCGCCGCACAGGCCCTGTAGCACCCGGAACGCCACGACGAGCGACACCTCGCCGGAGAAGCCGATGGCGGCCGAGGAGATGGCGAAGCCGACGACGCCGATGAGGAAGGTCTGCCGGTGGCCGAAGCGGTCACCGAGCTTGCCCGCCGTGATCAGCGCGACGGCGAGGGCCAGCAGATAGCCATTGGTGATCCACTGCACATCGGCGAGCGAGGCGCCGAGGTCCTTCTGGATGGCCGGGTTGGCGATGGCGACGATCGTGCCGTCGAGGGCGACCATCGTCACGCCGAGGGCGACGGTGAGAAGCGTCAGCCATGGATGACCCCGAAGCCCCTTCGGGGGAACGGCTATGGGAGGTTCCGGCGCCGGTTCGGCGACGGTGGTCGAAGAGGTCATGACCGGAGGCTAATGTCAGCGTCTGACAATTGACAAACCGATTCATCCGCCGGTAACTGACGTTTTTGTCACAGGTATCCTGAGCAGCCGCGACACGGCCCCACACCGGTAGAAAGCGAGCCGATAGGTGACAACGGACGAGTCAGTGGCGGGCACGACGACGCCACCACCGGCCGGGCTGCGCGAGCGCAAGAAGCGGCGGACGCGAAGCGCCCTGGTGCGCTCCGCGCTGGAGTTGTTCACCTGTCAGGGATACGAGCGGACGACGGTCGACGAGATCGCCGAGGCGGTCGAGGTCTCCCAGCGCACCTTCTTCCGGTACTTCGCCAACAAGGAGGAGGTCGCCTTCGCGAGCCAGGAGTCGGCCGAGTGCCACTTCTTCGCCGCCCTGTGCGGGCGTCCCGCGGGCGAGGCGCCGCTGGCCGCGCTGCGCGGCGCGATCCTCGACGCCTGGGGGACCATCGGGGAGGCCATCGAGCAACTGGTGCCACCCGAGCTCCATATGCGGATGTACCGGGTGATCGAGTCCACGCCGAGCCTGCTCGCGGTCCATCTGCGCCGCACCGCGGAGATGGAGGAGCGGCTGGCGCGCGAGATCGCCCGCCGCGAGGGGCTGGACATCGACGCCGATCCGCGGCCGCGGCTGGTGGTCGCGATGTTCGGCGGGGTGATCCGAGTGGCCGGGAAGCTGTGGACGGAGGGGGAGGAGGACAGCGTCGTCACATTGCGAGACCTCACCGCCTTCCATCTTGATTACGTGGGTCCCACCCTCGCCGAGAAATGGGATAAATAGCATCAATTCCGGCATAGCTCCCAAGCATTCCCGCTTTCAAACGTGATATGAATCACGGGATTTGGCACGCGGCGCCGCGCTTCTCCTAGGGTGTCCCGCGGTGACTTCCTTTTCGGAGCTCGGCTCCCCCTCTCCCGGTTCCACCGCCTGGCGCGCCCTGCTCGCGCTGGCGGTGGTCTTCGTCCTCCTCGCCACCACCGGGTGGACGGCCGTACGGAGCCACAGAGGAGCCCCGGACGCGCTCTCCGCGTCAATGGACGCCTGGCGCCACGGAACGCTCGGCGGCCGCGCCCTGCCCGATCCGTACGGCTCGCCACGCACCCTCGGCCGCTGGTTCGACTCGCTCACCAAGGTCCAGACGGACCGGGTGGTGCGGCGCTATCCGCTCGCCGTGGGCAATCTCAACGGCGCGCCGGTGGCCCTGCGCTACCGCGCCAACCGCGTCGCCCTGTTCAAGGCGCGCGCGGAGGAGCGCAAGCGGATCCACGACCCGCGGCTCACCCCGATGGGCCGCTCGGACGCGACACGCCGGATGCACCGCTACGAGGACCTGCTGAGCGCCGGGCGGCAGATCCTCTCCTTCGACCCCTCGGGCGCCGGGCGGGCCGCCGAGGTCTTCGGCGACCTCGCCCACGCCAACCGGGTCTCCATCGTGGTGCCGGGCGTGGACACCGACATCCTGACGTTCCAGAAGACCGGGCGCCCGTACACCGCCACGGTCGGAATGGCCCGCGCGCTCTACGACAACGAGCGGGCCGACGCCCCGGACACCAAGACCGCCGTCATCGCCTGGGCCGACTACACCACCCCGGCCGGGATCGGCATGGACGCGGCCACCGGCAAGCTGGCCGCCCAGGGCGCGGTGCGGCTGCGCGCGCTGGTCAACGCGCTGCCCGCGCTCTCCCGGGTCTCGCTGATGTGCCACAGCTACGGCTCGGTGGTGTGCGGGGTCGCCGCCCGCGATCTGCCGCCCAAGGTCACCGATATCGCGGTGGCCGGCAGCCCCGGGATGCGCGCCAGTCATGTCTCCGATCTGGGCACCGGCGCCCGGGTGTGGGCGATGCGCGACTCGGGCGACTGGATCGAGGACATTCCGCATCTGGAGTTCGGCGGGCTCGGCCACGGCGCGGACCCGGTCTCCCCCGGCTTCGGCGCCCGGGTGCTGGCCGCGGACGGGGCGGATGGACACGCCGGATACTTCGAACCGGGCACGACCAGCCTGGACAACTTCGCGCGGGTGGGAATCGGTGCTGTCCAGTCCGTGAGCTGCGGCGACGGCGACGACTGCACCGCGGGGCTACGCTGACACCCGGCATAAACACCGGAAACTCTAGTGACGCGCGTAGCCTCAAAGGGGGACGGGCGGGCCACCGCCGCATACGATGAGCCGCATGGGTGATGTGCTGGCCGGTTTTCAGACCGTCTGGGAGTTCGACGCCGACTCCATGCTCATCCGCTTCGAACGGGGGATCCGCACGCCGAAGCTGCTCCAGGCGCTCGGCGAACGCCGCATCCCCTTCGAGGCGCTGTCCGGGGTGGAGCTCGCTGTGGGCAAACGGGGCACGGTGGTGCTGCGCGCCGTGCCAAGACCGGGCGCCGACCCCTTGATGGACGCCGCCGACGGCCAGCTCAAGGACGCGTACGACCCGTACCGCCTGGTGCTGCCGGCCGAGCGGGAGACCCTCGCCGACTACTACGCCGAGCGGATACGCGAATCCCTCGGCCCCCACGCGGACACCGCGGCCGAGGCGCATCTGGTGAGCGTGCCCCCGGCGCCGCTGTCCTTCAAGGCGTACGACGGCAAGGCGTCCTTCGACGGGAAGGCCATCTCCTTCCGCTGGTTCTGGACCGGCGCCTCCTCGGAGAAGTGGAAGGTCGGGGACCAGCGTTTCCGGATCGACGAACTCACCGGTGTGGAGTGGCGTTCGCCGGAGAGCCGCGGCTCGGCGGGCACCGTCCCCAAGGAGGGCCCCGCCAAGGCCGGTGCCGCCAAAGCGGGTTCCGCCAAAGCGGGTTCCGCCAAGGACGGCACGGCCAGGAACGGCACCGGCAAGGTCACTCCCAAGGGCGGTGGCCACGGCTATCTGCGGCTGCTGCGGCGCTCCACCGAGGACCAACCCGCCGACCGCCCCGACCGGGACCCGGCGGCCGTCGTCTTCGGGATGGGCTACGGCCTCGTCCACCAGTCGCTGCCGTTCGCCGCGGCCGTCCTGGAGGCCATACGGGCCTCCTCCCCCGTGCCGTGCGCCGAGGGCGCCCCGGCCCCGAACCGGGCCGCCGCCCCGCGCCGCGACCCCGCCGACATCGCCGAGCGCATCCGTCATCTGGGCGAGCTGCACACGGCAGGGCTGCTGACCGACGACGAGTTCAGCGCGAAGAAGGCCGAGCTGCTGGCGGAGCTGTAAGTGTCCGGTCCCTCCTCCGCAGCGGCCGGCGAGGCCGCCGGCGCCTCACCGGCCGGCCCCTCATCGGCCGGCGCCTCCTCCACCGCGCACGAGAGCCTGCCCAAGGCCGCCCGGCGGCAGGCGGGCGGCCTCGCCCGGGCCCTGGTGACCCCCAGCTATCCGGCGACGCCGCTGTTCGCCCAGTCGCCCAGGAACTGGCTGCGCAGGGTGCCGTACGGCGTGGCGATGATCCTCACCACGATCCTGGTCCCCACCACCGCCCAGCTGCTCTCCCATGACTACGGGGTGGGCGGCGGCGTCGCCACGCTGCTCGGGATCGTCCAGGGCACCCCGCTGCTGCTGTCCGTCACCCGCCCCCTCCAGGCGTGGTGGATCGTCTTCCTCGCCGACCTGGTCTGCGCCCTGGTGGTGCTCGGCACCGCGGACCACCTGGAGAACCGGGTATGGCCCTGGCTGCCGGGCGCCATCATCGGCTATCTCTTCCTGCTGCTCGCCCTCGCGCTGCGCGAACCGCGCCGCACCCTGGTGGCGGTGTGGCTGGTCACCGGCACCGCCGGACTGGCGCTCGGCATGGCCTTCCCGGACAAGAGCAACGGCAGCAATGTGGTGCTGTTCGTGCTCAGCGGCGTGGTGCTGCTCGTCGCCGGGGCGCTGCGCGAGCGCGGGGACGCCCAGCGGCGACTGGCCGAGCAGGAGACGATCAGCGAGGCCGAACGGGCCCACCGCACCCTGCTGGAGGAGCGCACCCGGATCGCCCGCGAGCTGCACGACGTGGTGGCCCACCACATGTCGGTGATCACCGTCCAGGCGGACAGCGCCCCGTACCGGATCGGCGGGCTGCCGTCCGAGGCGGAGCGGGAGTTCTCCACCATCGCCGCCACCGCCCGCGAGTCCCTCGCCGAAATGCGGCGGCTGCTGGGCGTGTTGCGCAGCGAGGGGACCCGCGGGGAGCGGGCGCCGCAGCCGGGGCTGCGGCAGGTGCCCCAGCTGGTCGAGGCGACCGTACGGGCCGGCATACCGACCACGCTCACCATCGCGGACGACGTGGCCGAGCTCGAACCGCTGCCGCAGGCGGTGGGGCTGTCCGCGTACCGCATCGTGCAGGAGGCGCTGGCCAATGTGGTGCGGCACGCGCCGGGCGCCGCCACCCGGGTGGCCATCTCGGCGGAGGGCGGCTCGGCGCTGACCCTGCTGGTGGTCAACGGCCCGCCCGACAGCGCGCCCACCAAGCCCCTGGAGACCAGCGGCACCGGCCACGGCCTCGTCGGCATGGTCGAGCGGGTACGGCTCGTCGGCGGCATGCTCGACACCGGCCCGCTGCCCGACGGCGGCTTCCGCGTCGCGGCCCGCCTCCCCCTGGTAGACCTCGAAGAGACGAGCCCGTCATGACCATCAAGGTGATCATCGTCGACGACCAGGCGATGGTGCGGGCGGGGTTCGCCGCCCTGCTCGCCGCGCAGAGCGATATCGACGTCGTCGGCGAGGCGCCGGACGGGCGGGAGGGCGTGCAGGTCAGCCGCCGCAGCCACCCCGATGTGGTGCTGATGGACGTGCGGATGCCCGAGATGGACGGGCTCGAGGCGGCCCGGCAGCTGCTGGACCCGCCGCGCGGGGTCACCCACCGGCCCAAGGTCCTGATGCTCACCACCTTCGACGTGGACGACTACGTCTACGAGGCGCTGCGCGCCGGGGCCAGCGGCTTTCTGCTGAAGGACGCCCCACCGGCCGATCTGATCTCCGCGGTCCGGGTGGTGGCGGCGGGCGAGGCGCTGCTCGCCCCGTCCGTAACCCGCCGGCTGATCGCCGACTTCGCCCGCCAGCGCCCCGCCCCGCGCCGCGACGGCCCGGCCCTGCGGCGCAGCGGGCTGACGCCGCGGGAGACCGAGGTGCTCGAGCTGATCGCCCGTGGCCTGTCCAACCAGGAGATCGCCGAGTCGCTGGTGCTCGCGGAACAGACGGTGAAGACCCACATCGGCCGGGTGCTGGCGAAACTGGGGCTGCGCGACCGCGCCCAGGCGGTGATCTTCGCCTATGAGTCGGGCCTGGTGACACCCGGTCAGTGACCCCGGCCGGGCGGGCACCCCGTACTGGGGCATGGGGCTGGGACCCTCGGACCTGTTGCAACCGCTGAATCATTCAGCCGTTCGTGGCGCTGCTCCTTCCTCAGTCGTACTCGCGGAGCGCCGCGACGAGCTGTCGCCCTTCCTTCGCTCCTCGGCGCAGCAGCATGGCGACTGTGGTGTGCAACTCGTTCCACGAGTGTGGGCGGCCGACTGCGGCGGCGTCGGGGACGCTTGCCATTGCGACGGAAGCGGCTTGGGCCGATTCGCCCGCCCCGGCGAGCGCGTGCGCGAGGCAGGCGCGGAACCAGGTCTTGTCGCGCCGGTATTCGTCTGGCAGCGCATCGAGCCCGACCGCGATGTGATCGACAGCCACTCGCCAGTTGCGCAGGTGCATGGCCGCCATGCCGCGTTGCAGGGTGAACCATGTCTCGCCGTAGAAGTACATCCACACGGGCTCGTCCTCGGGGTGCTCGGACGCCCGGCCGATGAGCCGTTGCGCTTCGTCGAGCAGACGGCGGGCGTCGTCTGCCTCACCGTTGAGCGCGTATCCTCTGGCAGCCATCTGAGCAGCCATGCCCTGCACGCCGAGCGATGTGCCCGAGGCAGACCAGCGGGCAGCCTCGGCAAGGCGTACGCACCGGGTGGCGCGGCCTTTGGACCAGGCCATGTGCGCCTTCATGTTGAGCGTCGTGGCGGCCATGTTGGCGTCTCCGGCTTCCAGCGCCCATTCGTGTGAACGGTCGTACCATGCCAACGCGGTCGCCGTATCGTCCTGGTCCTGTGCCATCCACGCGAGGAATTGCGCGTGTTCGGAGGCGAGCCGTACGACGCGATCAACCAACGGGCCGCGTGCGCCTGAGTACATGTCGACGACTGTGCGGAGTTGCTGGCGCATCACGTCGACAAGCGGCCGGGCCCCAATTCGGTCTTCGGCTCGGCGGTGTGCGGCAAGCAACCCATCGAGCCAATCCAGGGTGGCAGCGTCCACGCGGTGAGCGGAGTCAACCACGCTCGTCACACGGGCCAATAGGTCTTCGTCGGGAGCGGGGCCGGATAGCGTCAGGCTCGCAACGGGGGCTTTGCCAGTCGCCATTGGGGCGGCTGCCGCTTGGAGACGGGAGGGTATACCCAGCCCCTCCACGATGCGTTGTCGAACCTCTACGGAGGTCACACGACGACGCCCGCGTTCGATATCCGACACATCAGGCTGGACCAGGCCGACGCGTTCCCCGAGCCTCGATTGGCTGAGGCCGGTGAGCTTCCGATACGCGCGAAAGACAGCGCCCCAATCTTCGCTGAGGACGGCTGCCGCTAATTGCGGATGGGACCAGAGGGCCCCGGGATCGTCTCCCATGTCTCAAATATAGGGCCGCCCTATAGGCCCGTGGGATGGACTCAACCGATGTTCCGCGCAAGTGTCGACACGCCCCACTACGGGGCGAAGTCGACAACTGGAAGCCACGCAAGACCCCCGCGACCGCGCTGCGAGCGGTCCGGGGGCGTGACCAGGCTCGGAAGGGAGCGCTGGCGTGAGCCAACGTATCTCAAGGCTTTGGAAGGCGGTACGTGGCCCTCTGCGACGGGGCTGCGGTAGGCATCGGTGCGGCGATCCGCTGCCCCCGTATCGGCCGTTGGACCGGCCCACACTGGTGTTGCCCCGGGTGCCCAGCTCGGTGCACATGCCTCCGTTGGTGCCCATGCCCCCGCCAGTGCCCATGGTGGGCGGGTGCGCTCGCGTGCGTCGTGTGGTGCGCCCGCACACGGGGGGTGTGGTCGGGTGAGTGACGATCGGGTGAGCGATGCGACGGTTGCCCGCCTTAAGGCTGACGACGCACGTCGAATTACCGCCGCTATTCGAAAGGGGGTGGGCAGTGAGGAAGTTGAAGCCTTCGAAGCTCCCTGAGCCCCCTAAGTCGCCGAAGTCGTCCGAAGAGCCGAAGACGTGCCTGCATGAGGGTCCATTTCCGCCGGGGGCGACGCACTGCCCGAACTGTCAAGAGCAGATTTACAAGCCTAGGTGGTGAAGGAGGTGAGCGAGGAGCAAGAGATGGACATCCCCGACTATGACTCGTATGGGATTGAGTTCGATCCCGCAGAGCGCTTTGTCCGCACAGAAAGGGGCGTGGCGCTGAAACTCTGGCTCTCACGGCCTGCTTTGGGCAGAGCCCTCTACCAACTGGAGCTCACGCTGGCTGAGGCGGAGTTACACCACGCGTCGCTGTGCCTCGCGCTGAACGGCGTGTATCCCATCGAGATGTGTTGCCGCGATCTGGTCAGCCGCCCGTCAAAGATGACGATTCCGACTCCCTGGTCGAATTAGAGGCAACAGGTAAGGCGCGTACACACCGATTTACTCCCCGCTCCGGCCCCACGTCTTCAATCGATGACGGGGGGCTCCTCCATTCGGCATATGCACACTGGCCGAAGAGAGACGCAGCTCTCCCGCTGTTGTGGTGGGATGGGCTCCAAGTACCGGCACCAACGAGCTTGGAGGGACATTGGCCAGTAACTCTGGCACTGCGGAGTCGGCAGTGCCGATTCCGTGGGGCATGAGCCGCATGGCACCGCTGCGGAATGGGGAGCCTTCCCCATGGCGGTACGCGGGAATTGACCCGCAAACACAGACGGGCCGTTGGGTGGGCAGTGACGGCGCGCCGACCCCTGTGGAACTCGGCAAACACGGGACATCCGTCAACACCTACCCGCCCACACAGGTGTCCAAAGACGGCAAGATGGACTCTGACGCCGGCCACGACGCCGAGCAGGACGAAGGGCAGTCGTAAGAGATGAACGGGTACCCGGTGCTGGTCGCCACCGAATACGAGGACCCCACCGCAGATTTGGTCATCACGGAGTTAAACCGACGCCGGGTGCCCGTTCTACGATTCGATCCCGGTGGCGATTTTCCTGACTCCTGTGTTCTTACAGCCCGGTTGAGTCCGGACGGTTGGGGTGGGCAGCTCCACGTAGGCGAGCGAACGGCAGACCTGGGAAGCATCCGCTCGCTCGATGCATGCGGGCGCCTATGACATCGATAGGGAGCCTGCCGGGATTTGGGCATCCTCCGTTGATCCCGGCAAGGTGGACGACGCGGTACGTCATTGCGCGCATCTGTTCCAGGCTCAGGTTCCCAAGGTTTTCGATGTACGAGCGGTTGTTGTTGGTGAACGGATTTTCTGCGCACGGATTACTTCCCCACCTGGTGTGATCGACTGGCGCACCGAGTACCGGAACCTGACGTACGAACCGATCCAGTGCCCGGACGACATGCGGCGCACACTGGTTCGGTTCCTCGCTCATTTCGGGCTCAACTTCGGGGCATTCGATTTCGCGGTAACCACAGACGAAAGATGGTGGTTCCTCGAATGCAACGCGAATGGACAATGGGCGTGGCTCGAAGATGCGGCGGGACTTCCCATCACGACAGCTATCGTGGACCTGTTGGAGAACGGAGAGAATAACGCATGACCGACGACTTTTCCTCTGAGGGGCTGCGGGCGGCTCTCGCGCGGCAACTTACCGAATCCGGAGCATTGCGAAGTCCAGAATGGGAAGCCGCCATTCTGGCCGTTCCCCGCGAAGCATTTCTATCCGATGGCTGGTTCGAATACGAAGACGAGGGCTGGTACCGCCCCGTGTTCCTCGCGGACCACCCCGAACGGCTCCGCCGCGTGTACGAGGACGACACGCTGACCACCCAGGTTGCGGATTCCGTCACTCCAAGCCAAATCGAGGGACGTATCTCGCACCGCCCCTCTTCATCTTCCACCCTCCCGAGTCTCGTGGTCCGTATGCTCGAAGAGCTTCACGTAGATGAGGGCACCCGGGTGCTCGAGATCGGCACTGGAACGGGTTACTCAACGGCACTTCTCTCGCAGGTGGCCGGTGAGGACAACGTGACATCAGTTGAGGTGGACTCGAATATCTCCGCTCGCGCGGGTACGGCCCTGGGCAGGCTCGGTTACTGGCCTGAGTTGATTGTCGGTAACGGATTGGCCGGTCATGAGGAGAGCGGCCCCTACGACCGCTTGATCGCGACATGTGGAGTGCATTCGGTTCCCTCGGAGTGGATCGCTCAGACCCGTGTAGGGGGTGAGATTCTCGTGGCCGTCTGCGGGTGGATGAACGCGTCTGAGCTTGTCCGTCTGACCGTGGCCGAAGACGGAACAGCAAGCGGCCCTGTCCTTGGCGGAAGAGTCTCGTTCATGCTCGCGCGGTCCCACACTCCTCCGGCTCTGGGAACTCTGCCGGATCTCAATTCGGGGGAAGCCATGCCAACGGACATCGGCGGTGATGTGCTGGACGATTGGACGGCGCGGTTCGTCGCGCAGTTCGCGGCACCACGGGCCCAGCGCTTCGCACTGTCCCGCAACGGCCGAGACGAACACGTCATCATCGACGTGGAGGCCGGGGCGTGGGCAGCCGCGTTCGAGGACGACGGGCGATGGATGGTCCGCCAGGGCGGCCCAGCCCGCCTGTGGGACTCCATCAGCGACCAGATCAGGCAGTGGCACCAGGCCGACAGGCCACCCGCCGAGCGGCTGATGCTGCACGTGGAATCCGACGGACAGCGTCTCACCTGGCAGTAGTCACAAGCCCTCTGTCCATCCCCTCTCTCGCCCCTGTCGTTCGCTCCCACATCCGGACGGCAGGGGCTTCCCGCTGTCCGGACCAGCCGATCTCGCTCGACCCCCTACTGGGGTATGACATCCCACTTGGCACCGGGGGGTGACGTACCGCCACCCGACACCTCTCTACCTTTCCCTCCGCCACCGACGGAACCACCCACGGAACCGCTGACGCGACCACTCGCGGAACCACCGACGGAACCGCTGAAGGAAGAGGGAAAGACGCCGCCATGTCCCAGACGCTACGCACCAGGCACTACGCACGACGCCTGATCACCGCGGCGCTCACCATCACCGTCATGGCGGGGACGGCCGGCTGGACCGTGGCCCACGAGGAGCAGGCCATCACCGGGCCGCCGCCGGGGACCGCAGCGTGGCTGGCGGACCACTCGCTGGGCGGGGCCGGGCGCGAGCTGCCCGATCCGGCCGCCGTCCCGCCCGCCGGGATCGCCCGGTTCTTCGACCGGCTCACCGAGGTCCAGCGGAAGGCGCTGGTCATCCGGCACCCCGAGGTGGTGGGCAATCTGGACGGGGCACCGCTGAGCCTGCGGTACGAGGCCAACGCCCGGGCGATCCGGGCCGCCTGGCACAAGGAGCGGAAGGCAGACCCGAAGAGCCCGCTCGCCGAGCGGTACGCGGCGCTGCTGAAGCCCGGCCGCCAGATCCTCGCCTTCGACCCGCGCGGGCGCGGCCAGGTGGCCGAGGTGTACGGGGACTTGACGGCCGCCCGACGCACGGCCGTGATCGTGCCCGGCTCGGACATCGACCTGGAAGACTTCGACCGCACGGGCGACCCGTACGGCGCCCCGGCCGGGATGGCCCGGTCGCTGCGGGCGCAGATGGCCGAGGACGCCCCCGCGACGCCGACCGCCGTCATCGCCTGGGTCGGCTACACCACCCCGGTCGGGCTGGGCCCGGACGCCGCCACCAGCCGACTGGCCGAGGCGGGCGCACCCCGCCTGGACCGGTTTCTGGCCGGGCTCGCCGTGACCACCGCGGCCACCGCCGACGCCCCGCCCGCCGTCTTCTGCCACAGCTACGGCTCGGTGGTGTGCGGTCTCGCCGCCTCCGCGATGGACCGCGCCCGCGTCTCCGACCTGGTGGTGCTGGGCAGCCCGGGGATGCGGGCGGACAGCGCCGAGGCCTTGCGCACCGGGGCCCGGGTCTGGGCGGCGCGCGACCGCACCGACTGGATCCGCCGGGTGACCGGCTATGACTTCCTCGGCCTGGGCCATGGCGACGACCCGACCGATCCGTCCTTCGGCGCCCGGGTGGTCTCCTCCGAGAGCGCCCACGGGCACACCGGCTACTTCGCGCCGGGGACGGACTCACTGCGCAACTTCTCGCGGATCGCGCTGGGGGACTTCGACGGGGTGCGGTGCGCGGGGGAGGACGGCGGCGGTCCGGGCACGGGGCCGGACTGCCGCCAGGGCCTCAGCTGACCGCGGCCCGGCCCGGCATCCGGTGGTGCCGGGTGCCGTCGGCCACCCTCCGAGCCCTGGCGCCCCGCGCTACGGCCCGACGCCCGCCATCGACACGGTGACCGCCCGCCACGCCCCGGCCGGCCGCCCGGCGCATCCGACCGGTCGCACCCGGCACCCGACGGCACGGCGCACCGGCGGCCTCCCCCGGCGCGGCCCGGCGCGGCCCGGCGCGGCAGGCTACTCCCGGCCCGCGCTCGTGGCGCTCATGTCGGCGTAGCGGGCACCCGCCACCTGTCCGGCGATCGGCTCCAGCGCGGCCAGCTCGTCCGCGCTCAGCTCGATCCGGGTCGCGCCGGTGTTCTGCTCGATCCGGGCGCGGGTGCGGGTGCCGGGGATCGGCACCACGGCGAGCCCGTGCACCTGGGCCTGCTGCTGCACCCAGGCCAGCGCGATCTGGGCGAGCGTGGCCCCGCGCACCTCGGCGATCTTCCGGAGCGGCTCCAGCAGCGCGGCGTTGGCGGCCGCGTTGTCGCCGGTGAAGCGGGGCTGACGGCGGCGGAAGTCGTCCTCGCCCAGCTCCTGCTCGGCCTGGACGAAGGAGCCGGTGAGGAAGCCGCGGCCGAGCGGCGAGTACGGCACGAGGGCGACGCCCAGCTCGCGGGCGGCCCCCACCACGCTCTCCTCGATGTCGCGGCTGAACAGCGACCACTCCGACTGCACCGCCGCGATGGGGTGCACCGCGTGCGCCGCGCGCAGCTCGTTCGCCGTGACCTCGCTCAGCCCGAGGTGCTTGACCTTGCCCTCGGCCACCAGCTCGGCCATGGCGCCAATGCTCTCCTCCAGCGGCACCTCGGGGTTGCGCCGGTGCATGTAGTACAGGTCGATGTGGTCCACCCCGAGGCGGCGCAGACTGCCCTCGACGGCCTGGCGGATGTACGGACGGTCGTTGCGTATCCTCTGGCGGCCGTACGGATCGCTCTCGTCGCGCTCGATGGCGAACTTGGTGGCCAGGGTGATCCGGTCCCGGTGGGCCCGGACGAAGGGGGAGATGAACTCCTCGTTCCGCCCGAAGCCGTAGACATCGGCGGTGTCGAAGAGCGTGACGCCCAGCTCCAGGGCCCGCTCCAGCGTGGCCCGGGCCTCCGCCTCGTCGTGGGTCGGTCCGTAGGCCCAGCTCATGCCCATGCAGCCCAGGCCCTGGACGCCGACCTCGGGTCCGCCGGTCCCCAGGCCGACGGTCGCGATGGTCTCGGTGATGCTGTCGCTCATACGGGGTCCAACCTCTCCGACACCCTCCGGGCGTCAGCGTAGACATCGATCTTGAAGTCGAGGACTTCGAGCGTGCTCTGGAGCTCGGCGATCCGCTCCCGCACGTTCTCGCGGTGCGCAGTGAGCAGCTTCTCGCGCTCGGCGAAGGTGTGCTCGCCCTCCCGCACCAGCTCGGCGTAGCGGACCATGTCCGCGACCGGCATCCCGGTCAGCCGCAGCTTGCCGACGAGGTCGAGCCAGTCCAGGTCGCGGTTGGTGAAGCGGCGCTGGCCGGTGTGCGTACGGTCCACATGCGGCATCAGCCCGATCCGCTCGTACCAGCGCAGGGTGTGCGCCGTCAGCCCGGTGTAGGCGACGACCTCACTGATCGAGTACTGGTCCTGCCCGGTGGGGCGGGGGTGGCCGACTCTCCCCGCGCAGTTCTTCCGCGCCTTCACGGGGGCGCTCTCCATCACGGTCATGCCGATTCACCTCTCGCAGGTCGCGGATCCGCACACCTCGTCGACGTCTTCAACGCTATTGACTTGGAGTGCACTCCAAGCAAGCGAAGATTTGGGGGAACCTTGGCGCCCGCGGCGGGCTGTTCCCCTCCCCGCCCCTCCCCGAAACTGGAGCTCCGCCCCAGACCCCGGCCGGGCAGCTCGGACGTGTGCGGGTGCCCGCCCAATCATCGCCTGCACCCGCGTGCCGTTCCCCCTCCCCGCCCCTTCCCGAAACTGGGGCTCCGCCCCAGACCCCGCCGGACGGCCCGGCCACGCCCGGCCACCCGCCGCGCCGGCGCACCTACCGCGCTCGGCCCGCCGACGCAGGCGTTCCCGGCGCGACGGTCGCCTCATCGACCCCCGGGGCCCAAGGCCCCAGCCCCCGCCCGGACAACCCGGATGCGCACGAGCCCCGCCCAAATGACCCACCGCGCCGACGCCCCGACCGCGATCAGCCCGCCAGTGCAGGCGCTCACGTCCTCACCAACCGCCCCGCGCGCGCCCTGAGCCCCTGGCCACCGGCCACCGCGTCACAGGCAGCGCGGACGACACCCCGGCCGGTGAGCTGATCACCGCCCCGGGGTCCAGGGGCGGAGCCCCTGGTTGTGGGAAGGGGCGGGGAGGGGAAAGTCCCCGCGGCCAACCCCGTAGGCTCATGGGCATGGAGAGCCTGCGGATGATCGAGAACTGGCCGGTTCCGACGGCGGCGGCCGCCGTGGTGCGGGCGGACGGCACCCTGGCGGGATCGTACGGCCCGACCGGACATCGGTTCCCCCTCGCCTCGGTCACCAAGCCGCTCGCCGCCTACGCCGCGCTGGTCGCCGTCGAGGAGGGCGCGGTGGAGCTGGACGAGCCGGCGGGGCCCGAGGGCTCCACGGTGCGCCATCTGCTGGCGCACACCTCCGGGCTCGCCTTCGACGAGCACCGCTCGGTCGCCGCGCCCGGCAACCGCCGGCTCTACTCCAACGCCGGGTTCGAGGTGCTGGGCGACCACATCGCCAAGGCCACGGACATCCCGTTCCCGGAGTATCTGCGCCAGGCGGTGCTCCAGCCGCTCGGCATGGTCGCCACCGACCTGCCCGGCTCGCCCGCCAAGGACGGCGTCTCGACCGTCGACGACCTGGTCCGCTTCGCGGCGGAGCTTCAGGCCCCACGGCTGCTGGCGGCCGAGACGCTGGCCGGGGCCACCTCCGTGGTGCACCCGGGTCTCACGGGTGTGCTGCCCGGCTACGGACATCAGCGGCCCAACGACTGGGGGCTCGGCTTCGAGATACGCGACGGCAAGTCGCCGCACTGGACCGGCGCCTCCTCCTCGCCCCGCACCTTCGGACATTTCGGCCAGTCAGGGACGTTCCTCTGGGTGGACCCGGACGCGGGCGCCGCCTGTGTGGCCCTGACCGACCGGGCCTTCGGCCCGTGGGCGATCGAGGCCTGGCCCACGTTCACCGACGCGGTCCTGGCGGAGCTGTAACCCTCGGGAGCCCTCGGGAGCCCTCGAGGCCCCTCAGCCGTAGCCCGGCTCCGCGTGCATCTCCCAGATCAGCAGCTCGGCGGGCCCCTCCGCGCGCGCCTCCAGCCCCTCCGCGGCGGAGATCCGGGCCGCGTCGCCGGGTGTGAGGGTCCCGCCGTCGATCCGCGCCGCGCCGCGCACCGCGTGCGCGTACACCCAGGGCGCGTCCGGCAGCGCGGTGCGCTCGCCGTCCACCAGCCGCCGCACATGCAGCACCGCCTCGGTGCGCTCCAGTGCGTACGGGGTGCCGTCGGCGATGCCGCGCACCACCTCGTACGCCGGGTCCGTGGCGGCACCGGGGCCCGGCATCAGCCACATCTGGACGAAGGTGAGGGGTTCGGCACCCGCGTTGCGCTCGGTGTGACGCACTCCGCTTCCGGCGCTGAGCCGCTGGACGTCGCCGGGGCGCACGACGGTCCGCGCGCCGGTGGAGTCCTCATGGGTGAGTTCGCCCTCGACGACCCAGGTGACGATCTCCATATCGCGGTGGGGATGTTCGGCGAAGCCCGCGCCGGGCGCGAGCCGCTCCTCGTTGCAGGCCACGAGCGAGCCGAACCGCACATTGCCGGGGTCGTAGTACCCAGAGAAGGAAAAGGCGTGGCGCGTCTCGATGCCCACGCCCTCCCCACCCGGATACCGTGCACCGGACCGCTGTATCCACATCACCCGGTCCACGGTAGTGCGCCCCTGACCGTCCGCCCCCGCCCCGTCCCTACCCCCGCGTATACCCCCGCGTAGCCTCCCGCCCCCAGCGCTCATCACCCGATAAGGCAGTCTTGTCCTCGTGCCTGAACCAGCCTCGAACACCCCGCATCCGCACAGTGCCACCCTGCGCCGCCTGGAGAAGTCCTCCGGGAAGCTCGCCGCCAACGCCATCGCGCGCATGGACGAGCAGCTGCCGTGGTACCGGGCGATGCCGCCCGAGAACCGCTCCTGGATCGGGCTGGTGGCGCAGGCGGGCATCGCGGCCTTCACCGAATGGTTTCGCCACCCCGAGGCACCCCAGGCGATCAGCACCGATGTGTTCGGCACCGCCCCGCGCGAGCTGACCCGGGCGATCACCCTGCGGCAGACCGTGGAGATGGTCCGCACGACCATCGAGGTCATGGAGTCGGCGATCGACGACGTGGCGGCCCCGGGCGATGAGTCGGTGCTCCGCGAGGCGCTGCTGGTGTACGCGCGGGAGATCGCCTTCGCCACCGCCCAGGTGTACGCGCAGGCCGCCGAGGCGCGCGGCGCCTGGGACGCCCGGCTGGAGTCGCTGGTGGTCAACGCGGTGCTGTCCGGCGAGGCGGACGAGGGTGCGCTGTCCCGCGCCGCCGCCCTGGGCTGGAACTCACCCGAACATGTGTGCGTGGTGCTGGGCACCGCCCCGGACGGGGACAGCGAGCTGACCGTCGAGGCGATCCGGCGGGCCGCCCGGCACGCCAAGCTTCAGGTGCTCACCGGGGTGCTGGGCGACCGGCTGGTGGTGGTCGCGGGCGGCTCGGACAATCCGCTCCAGGCGGCGAAGGCGCTGATCGGGCCGTATGCCCCGGGTCCGGTGGTGGCCGGTCCCGTGGTATCCGACCTGCTGGCCGCGACCCGCTCGGCGGGGGCGGCGGCGGCCGGGCTGAAGGCGTGCACCGCCTGGCCGGACGCGCCCCGCCCGGTGCTCGCCGACGATCTGCTGCCCGAGCGCGCGATGGCCGGGGATCCGGCCGCCCGTGAGCAGTTGGTGGAGGAGATCTACAGACCGCTGGAGGAAGCCGGTTCCGCGCTGCTCGAGACACTGAGTGTGTACCTTGAACAGGCGAGCAGTCTGGAGGGTGCGGCCCGGATGCTCTTCGTTCACCCGAACACCGTCCGCTACCGGCTACGACGTGTGACGGACGTCACCGGATGGTCACCTTCCGACGTCAGGTCGGCGTTTACTCTGCGCATAGCCCTGATCCTGGGACGTCTCGCCGACGCGAACATATTGCCCTGACCGTTTGTCGGACCCCCACAATTCCCCTGTCGGTTCTTCGTCCTTGTCCTCACGGGCGAGCCGGACCGTCCACAAGAGAGAGTGTGAGAGTGCTCGTACTCGTCGCTCCCGGCCAGGGTGCTCAAAAGCCCGGCTTCCTGACCCCCTGGCTCGACCTCCCCGGCGTCACCGAACGTCTGGCCTGGTGGTCGGCCGTCTCCGGTCTGGACCTCATCCACTACGGCACCAAGGCCGATGAGGAGGAGATCCGCGACACCGCGGTGGCCCAGCCGCTGCTGGTGGCCGCCGGTCTGGTCGCCGCCCACGCGCTGTTCGGCGAGGGCGTCGAGGGCGCGACCGGTCTCGCGGAGCTGCCGAACCGCATCGGCGCGGTCGCGGGCCACAGCGTCGGCGAGATCACCGCGGCCGCGGCCTCCGGTGTGCTCACCGACGAAGCGGCCATGGTGCTGGTCCGCCGCCGCGGACTCGCCATGGCGGAGGCCGCGAGCCGCACCGAGACCGGAATGGCCGCCATACTGGGTGGTGAGCAGGACGAGGTCGTCGCCCACCTCGCCAAGCACGGACTGACCCCGGCGAACGTCAACGGCGCCGGACAGATCGTGGCCGCGGGCACCGCCGAGCAACTGGCGGCGCTGGCCGAGGACAAGCCGGAGGGGGTGCGCCGAGTCGTACCGCTCAAGGTGGCCGGCGCGTTCCACACCAACCACATGGCCCCGGCGGTCGCCGCCCTCGAGGCCCTGGTCGCGGGCGTCCCGGTGGCCGATCCGCGCACCCGATACGTCTCCAACCGGGACGGCGGGGTCGTGACGACCGGGGCCGGGGTGATCGAGCGGCTGGTCGCCCAGGTGTCCAACCCGGTGCGCTGGGATCTGTGCATGGAGACCTTCCAGGAGCTGGGCGTCACCGGGCTGATCGAGGTGGCCCCGGGCGGCACGCTCACCGGCATCGCCAAGCGCGCGCTGCCGGGCGTCACCAATGTGGCGCTGAAGACTCCGGACGATCTCGACACGGCCCGTGCGCTGATCGCGGAGCACGCCGTTCCCGTCGACACCCCGGCCGAAGAGGAGCTCCGAGAAGGATGACCGCGAAGATCAAGCCCAGCAAGGGCGCCCCGTACGCGCGCATTCTCGGCGTCGGTGGCTACCGTCCCACCCGGGTGGTGCCGAACGAGGAGATCCTCAAGCACATCGACTCCTCCGACGAGTGGATCCGCTCCCGTTCGGGCATCGCCACCCGGCACTGGGCCGGTCCGGACGAGACGGTCGCCGCCATGTCCGTGGAGGCCGGAGGCAAGGCCATCGCCGACGCCGGTCTGACGCCGGAGCAGATCGGTGCCGTGATCGTCTCCACGGTCTCGCACCTGAAGCAGACCCCGGCGGTCGCCACCGAGATCGCGCATCTGCTGGGCGCCGGCAAGCCGGCCGCGTTCGACATCTCGGCGGGCTGCGCGGGCTTCGGCTACGGGCTGACCCTCGCCAAGGGCATGATCACCGACGGCACCGCGGAGCATGTGCTGGTCATCGGGGTCGAGCGGCTTTCGGACCTGACCGATCTGGAGGACCGGGCGACGGCCTTCCTGTTCGGCGACGGCGCCGGCGCCGTGGTGGTCGGCCCCTCCAAGGAGCCCGCGATCGGCCCGACCGTCTGGGGCTCGGAGGGCGACAAGTCCGACACCATCACCCAGACGCTGCCCTGGGACGTCTACCGCGAGCAGAACGCCGCCGACGTGCGCTACCCGGCGCTGCGCCAGGAGGGGCAGGCCGTCTTCCGCTGGGCCGTCTACGAGATGGCGAAGGTCGCCCAGCAGGCCCTGGACGAGGCCGGGGTCAGCGCGGACGAGCTCGACGCGTTCATCCCCCACCAGGCCAACATGCGGATCATCGACTCGATGATCAAAACCCTCAAGCTGCCGGAGCACGTCACGGTCGCCCGTGATGTGGAGACCACCGGCAACACCTCGGCCGCCTCCATTCCGCTCGCCATGGAGCGGCTGTTGGCGACGGGGCAGGCGAAGAGCGGCGACACCGCGCTCGTCATCGGATTCGGAGCGGGTCTCGTCTACGCAGCGACGGTCGTTACCCTCCCTTAGGCTCCATAGTCCATATCCACGCAGCTCCGCAGAAGTCGGACGCTGCGCCACCACCGCAACACACCGAAGAAGGAGCGCCGCAATGGCCGCCACTCAGGAAGAGATCCTCGAGGGTCTCGCCGAGATCGTCAACGAGATCGCCGGTATCCCGACCGAGGACGTCCTGCTGGACAAGTCCTTCACCGACGACCTGGACGTCGACTCGCTGTCCATGGTCGAGGTGGTCGTCGCCGCCGAGGAGCGCTTCGACGTGAAGATCCCGGACGACGACGTCAAGAACCTCAAGACCGTCGGCGACGCCGTCGACTACATCCTCAAGCACCAGGGCTGAGCCCATATCAAGACCGGTCGTCGCCGCCCGTGCGGTGGCAGGTCCAGCACCTTCTACACGTGGAGTAGGAATTCCTGTGAACTCGACCAATCGCACCGTGGTCGTCACCGGTGTTGGTGCCACGACGCCGCTGGGTGGCGACGCCCCGTCGACCTGGGAGGCCATGCTGGCCGGCCGGTCCGGCGTCCGCCTCCTGGAGGAGGAATGGGCGGCCGAGTTGCCGGTCCGCATCGCCGCGAAGATCGCGGTGGAGCCGGGCACGATCATTCCGCGTCCGCAGGCCCGCAAGCTCGACCGTTCCGCGCAGTTCGCGCTGCTCGCGGCTCGTGAGGCATGGGCGGACGCGGGCTTCACCGCCAAGGCGGGCGAGGACTCCTCGATCGACCCCGACCGGCTGGGCGCGGTCGTGGCCTCCGGTATCGGCGGGGTCACCACCCTGCTCGACCAGTACGACGTGCTGCGCGAGAAGGGCGTCCGCAAGGTCTCCCCGCACACCGTGCCGATGCTGATGCCCAACAGCCCGGCGGCGAACGTCAGCATCGACCTCAACGCCCGTGCGGGCGCGCACACCCCGGTGAGCGCGTGCGCCTCCGGCGCCGAGGCCATCGGCTACGCCATCGAGATGATCCGCACCGGCCGCGCCGATGTGGTCGTCGCGGGCGGCACCGAGGCGGCCATCCACCCGCTGCCCATGGTCGCCTTCGGCAACATGATGGCGATGTCCAAGAACAACGACGACCCGCAGGGCGCCTCGCGCCCGTTCGACGTCGACCGCAACGGCTTCGTGATGGGCGAGGGCTCGGGCGCCATCGTCCTGGAGTCGGCGGAGCACGCCGCGGCACGCGGGGCCCGGGTGTACGCGCAGGCCATCGGCCAGGGCATCTCGGCCGACGCCCACCACATCACCCAGCCGGAGCCGTCCGGCAACGGCATCGGGAACGCGCTGCAGAACCTGGTGGAGAACACCGGTATCAGCGGTGCCGAGATCGCGCACGTCAACGCGCACGCGACCTCGACCCCGCAGGGCGACCTGGCGGAGATCAAGGCGCTGCGCAAGGTGTTCGGCGACGACGTGGACCACATGGCGGTCTCCGGCACCAAGTCCATGACGGGCCATCTGCTCGGCGGCGCGGGCGGTGTGGAGACGGTGGCCAGCGTGCTCGCGCTGTACCACCGGCTGGCCCCGCCGACGATCAACATCGGCTCGCTGGACCCGGAGGCGGACGCGGACGTCGTGACCGGCGAGGCGCGGGCGCTCCCGGCCGAGGGCCCGATCGTGGCGCTGAACGACTCGTTCGGCTTCGGCGGCCACAATGTGGTGCTCGCCTTCCGCACGGTCTGACCACATCGGTGGTCTGACGCTCTGATACGCGGGTGCGGCCCGCCTCCGGCTCCGGCCGGGGGCGGGCCACCGGTGTATCAGGGCCGCTTCCGCTTCAGGGGCTTCGCCGTTGCTTCAGGGGGCTTCGCCGTCGAAGCTGGCGAAGTACGAGGCCACCATGTCCTCGTCGCCGTGGCCCGCCTCGATCGCGCGGCGGAACCGCTCCGCGCCGGCGGCCGCCAGGTCCAGCCGCACTCCGGCGCGCTCCCCGGCCTCCACGATCAGCCGGGCGTCCTTCTCCGCGGTCTTGGTGGCGAAGCTGGGCTCGAGGTCGCCCCGGAGCACCTGGGCCGACTTGACCCGCATATAGCCGTTGTCCAGCGGGCCGCCCTCGACCGCGTCCAGGAAGCCCTGCCACTCCACGCCCAGCCCCTTGGCGAGGGCGGCCGCCTCCGCGGTGGCGTGGGTGACGTTGAGGACCCAGCTGTTGAGCACCAGCTTGAGCCGGGTGGCGGCGGCGCTCTCCGCGGTGTCGCCGACCCACACCGTACGGCTGCCGATGGCGTCGAAAACCGGCCAGACCACCGGGCGGACGGGGTTGGGCCCGGCGGCCAGCACCAGCAGCTGTCCGCTCTCCGCGGGCTGCTTGGTGCCGAGCACGGGCGAGTCGATGAGGACGAGGTCCTTCTCGCGGGCGAACGCGGCGAGCGATTCCAGCGCCTCGAGACCCGCCGTGGTGGCCTGGGCCCACGCGGTTCCGGGGCGCAGCGCGGGGGCGGCCCGCCGCATCGTCTCGAGCGCCGCGGCGCCGTCGTAGAGGATGGTCAGGATGACATCCGCGCCGTCCACGGCCTCGGCCGGGGTGTCGGTGACGCGTACGCCGTCCTCGCCGAGCGGCTCGGCCTTGGATCGGGTGCGGTTCCACGCACGGACCTCGAGCCCGGAGCGGGCGAGGTTACGGGCCATTCCGGAGCCCATGATGCCGGTGCCGAGGACCGCGACGGACGTTGCCGGGTGTTGTTCGGTCATGCCGCCACGCTAAAACCCGAAGCGGGCTCCCGGCCAAAGGGATGGCGGCGCGTCAGGCGCTCAGACGACCTGGTGCAGCCAGCGGACCGGGGCGCCCTCACCCGCGTAGCGGAACGGCTCCAGCTCGTCGTCCCAGGGCTTGCCGAGCAGCTTGGCGATCTCCGCCTCGAGGTCGCCCTCGCCGCGGGCGGAGCGGGCGAGGGCGGCGCGCAGCCGGTCCTCGGGGATCAGGATGTCGCCGTGCATTCCGGTGACGGCGTGGAAGATGCCGAGCTCGGGGGTGGAGCTGTAGCGCTCACCCTCGGCGGTGGCGCAGGGCTCGGCGGTCACCTCGAAGCGCAGCAGATGCCAGCCGCGGAGCGCGGAGGCCAGTTTGGAGGCCGTGCCGACCTCGCCCTGCCAGGAGAACTCGGCACGCCAGGTGCCGTTCGCCGCCGGCTGCTTGATCCAGTCGAGAGTGACCCGCACGCCGAGGACGCCCGCGATGGCCCATTCGACGTGCGGGCACAGCGCGCGCGGAGCGGAGTGCACATACAGAACTCCACGGGTCGTCACGGGTGCCTCCTGTGCGGTTCGAGGTGCGCCTTCCCCAGCGGCCTCGCGCCCGTACTGGTCCCGCCCGGGACATCGGATCACATTCTGCCCTAGTGATCAGCCCCACACCAGTCTCGACGTCACCTTCAGTGAAATTTATCGTGCAGAATTCTCTAGAAAGTGGACAGGATGTGACGGGGCGTAATGTGTTGGTACCGCATAGCGCGCCATGTCGCCGGGACGACGCTCATCTGGCACAAGAAAAACGTACCGTGCGAGTCAGCCGGAGGAGTGACGTACCGTCGGTCCGGACAGATATCACCCAACAGCCGGAGGGGGAACAGCCATGCGGGTCAGCGCGACACGCCGGAAGCGATCGGCGGCCGCTTCCTCGACCACGCGTACGATCGTGCGCCCGTCCTTGCGCACCGCCGGGCGCACCGCTGGACGCACGGGCATGGTGCTGTTCACCACCGCCGCCGTGCTGAGCTCCGCGGGCTGTTTCGGCAGCTCGGACGACCCCTCCCGGCACGGGCCGACCCGCGCCGGGAAGACGCCCGGCGCCAAGCGGTCCATCGTCTGGAACACCCGGCCGACCTCGATCGCCTCCCTGGGCGACTCCATCACCCGCGGCTTCGACGCCTGTTCGGTGCTCTCCGACTGCCCCGAGGTGTCGTGGTCCACCGGCACCGATGTGCGGAGCCTCGCCCAGCGGCTGCTGCCCTCCGCCACCGCCGACGCGGGGACCCACGCCTGGAACTTCGCCAAGACCGGCGCGGTCGTGGCCGACCTCCCCGGCCAGATCGAGGCGGCCGCGGCCCGCAAGCCGAAGCTGATCACCGTGATGATCGGCGCCAATGACGCGTGCCGGGACTCGGTGGACGACATGACCTCCGCCGAGCAGTTCCGCACCACCTTCACCTCGGCGCTCACCCGGCTGCGCCGCGATCTGCCGAAGACGCAGGTGTACGTGGCCAGCGTGCCGGACCTGAAGCGGCTGTGGTCGGAGGGGCGGAAGAACGTCTTCGGCCGGCAGATCTGGAAGCTGGGCATCTGCCCGTCGATGCTGAAGGACTCCCAGGACCTGGACGCGGCCTCCAACGACCGCCGACAGCGGGTGGCGGACCGGGTGACGGAGTACAACAAGGTGCTGAAGGACGTGTGCGGGCGGGATGTGCTGTGCCGGTTCGACCCGGCGGTGCACGAATACCGCTTCACCACGCATGAGCTGAGCAAGTGGGACTGGTTCCACCCCAGCAAGGCGGGCCAGGCACAACTGGCCAATATGGCCTACCGCCGCATCACCGCGCCCTGACCCCTGGCCCCCGGGGTCTGGGGCGCAGCCCCCCGCCCCTCGGGGTCTGGGGCAGAGCCCCGGGTTCGGGGAGGGGCGGGGAGGGGAACAGCCTGCCGCAGGCGTCGCGATTCGTCGGGCCCCTCTGGCTGGCGGACGCGAGCAGCCTCGCCGCGCGCCGGACGGCGTAGCTCAGGCTGTCGGCTGCACGGGCACCGAGGCCGACAGGCGGCGGTCGGCGACGCTGCGGCCCGCCTCTGCCGCGTAGGTGCCCGGGATCAGGCGCCAGGCGCCCTTCGTCGCGTCCCAGATCTCCGCCGCCCGGCGGGGTACGGGGATGGTCACCTCGGCCGTCTCCCCCGGGGCCGCGCCCACCGATGCGAAGCCCACGAGGCGGCGCACCGGCCGCTCCACCCCGTCGTTCTCCGGCACGGTGAGGTAGAGCTGGACGACCTCACGGCCTGCCCTGGCACCCGTATTGCGGACCCGCACGGTCACCGTGCCCAGCGCCTCGCCGTCCCGCCCCGCGGGCGTGAAGTCCAGCGCCTCGTACGCCCAGTCCGTGTAGCCGAGGCCATGCCCGAACCAGTACGCCGGAGCGATCCCCTCCCGCCGCTCCCACGCGCGGTAGCCGATGAACACACCCTCGTCGTAGACCAGTCGGCCCTCGCTGGGCGTGACCGTACTGACCGGGGCGTCCTCGAGCCGCTGGGGCCAGGTCGTGGGCAGGCGGCCGCCGGGCTCCTCCGCGCCCAGCAGGACGTCGGCGAGCGCGGCCCCCGCCTCCTGGCCCGGGAACCAGCTCAGCAGCACCGCGGCGACCTCGTCCCGCCAGGCCATCTCGACCGGTGAGCCCGCGTTGACCACCACCACGGTGGGGGTGCCGGTGGCGGCGACCCGGCGCACCAGCTCGTCCTGACGGCCCGGCAGCCGCAGATGCCCGCGGTCGAACCCCTCGCTCTCGACCCGCTCGGTGGTGGCGACCACCACCACGGCCGCCTCGGCCGCCGAGGCCGCGGCGGCGGCCTCCTGGATCAGCTCCTCGGCGTCCCGCTCCGGGGCCCGGTGCAGCAGGCTGAAGCAGACGGCGTCCAGAAGGGCGTCCTCGGGCCGGGCCACCGCGCAGATGAGGCTGACCTCCACCGGTTCGCCCGCCGTGAGCTCCACCTGGCCCCGGGGCACCGGCGAGCCCATGAACGCCTCGAAGGGGTCGCCGACGTCCGCCGGGTGCTCCTCCCCCTCGAAGAGCACCTTGCCGCCCACGGCCAGCCGGAGGCCGCCCAGCCCCCTGGTGCCGAAGGAGTGGGCGCCGCTCTCGCGCGGGGTGAAGGTGCCGACGGTCTCGACGGTGTGCAGCTCCTCGAAGCTCACGCCCTCGGGGAAGTCGCTGATCCACTGCACCTGCCCACTGGCCAGCCGGGACTCGCCGAGCACCCGCCCGTCGGCGGCCCGGATAACGGCGCGCAGCTCGAACCCCTGGGCGGCGGGGGTGAGTTCATCGGTGGGGTCGGCGCCCACGGCGTAACTGAGCTCGACGCCCGGCGGGAGGGCGGCCCGCAGCCCGTCGAGCGGTGAGACCACATGGTCGGGGAAGACCACCGCCGAGCCACCGCCCAGCACCCGGGCGTCGCGCGCCGCGGCGCCGATCAGGGCCAGCGACCGCACCCCGCCGGGGGCGCCGGGGTCGAGGGGCAGCACGGCTTCCCGGCCGCCCGCGCCCTCGTTCCGCAGCAGCACGAAGGACCGCCGGGCGATCTCACGGGCCAGCGCGTCCCCGTCGATCGGGCCGGGCCGGCCGGCGGGGGCGACGGCGGGGGCCGCGCCGTCCAGGACGCCGACCCTGGCGGCCAGGGTGAGCAGCCGCCGCACCGCCTCGTCCAGCTCCGCCTCGCTCACCCGGCCGTCGCGCACCGCGGCGGCCAGCGCCTCGCCGTAGACGGTCCGCGGGCCGGGCATCGCGACATCCAGCCCGCCCTTGAGCCCCCGCACGGTGTCACGGGCCGCCAACCAGTCGGAGACGATGAAGCCGTCGAAGCCCCATTCGCCACGCAGCACGCCCTGCTGGAGCTCGCGGTGCTCGGTCATGGTCGAGCCGTTGACCCCGTTGTAGGCGGCCATGACGCCCCAGGGGCGGGCGTTCTTGACGATGGCTTCGAAGGGCGCGAGATACAGCTCGCGCAGCGCCCGCGCGGCGATCTGGTTGTCGACGGTGAAGCGCTCGGTCTCGGCGTCGTTGGCCACGAAGTGCTTGACGGTGGTGCCCACCCCGCCGTCCTGCACACCCGTCACATAGCCGGTGCCGATCTCGCCGGTGAGATACGGATCCTCGCTGTACGCCTCGAAGTGGCGGCCGCCCAGCGGGGAGCGGTGCAGATTGACCGTGGGCGCGAGCAGCACATGGACGCCCTTGCGCCGCGCCTCCTGCGCGAGCAGCCGCCCCGCCCGCCGGGCGAGCTCCGGGTCCCAGGTCGCGGCGAGCGCGGTGGGGCTGGGCAGGGCGATGGAGGGGTCGTCCGCGGTCCAGTGGACGCCGCGGACGCCGATCGGGCCGTCCGACATCACCAGGGAGCTCAGCCCGATCTCCGGTACGGCGGGCAGGCTCCACATGTCCTGCCCGGACAGCAGCCGCGCCTTGGTGTCCAGATCCAGCAGGCCGAGGGCCTTCTCCACGGCCTCGGCCGTGCCCCCCTCATTGCCCTCGCCGCCCTCGCCGATCGCGTCCGCCATCGCTCGCCCCTCCCGGTGCGGGTCCCGTCCGGTCCTCGTCCGGGGCCATCGTGGACCCGAGTACCTGTCAGCAGGTAGGTACCGTTATCGACTCGTTATCAAACATGCTCTACGGTACGAGCATGGAGAGGGCGACCGAGCGCGGTACCAGACGTGGTGAGGAACGACGGGCGGAGATCGTCCGCCGCGCGCTCGAAGTGATCGCCGAGCGCGGCTACCGGGGCGCGACCCTCGGCGCGGTCGCCGAGCGGGTGGGCCTCACCCAACAGGGGCTGCTCCACTACTTCCCCACCAAGGACTCGCTCCTCATCGCCGTGCTCGAGGAGCGCGACCAGTGGGACACCGGCTCCGCGCGGCGCGACGGAGGGCACATATGGCCGCTGGACCTGCTGGCCTCGCTGGTGGACTACAACGCGATGCGCCCCGGGGTCGTCCAGACCTTCTCCGCGCTCCTCGGCGAGAGCGTCACCGACGACCACCCCGCGCGCGGCTTCTTCACCCAGCGCTATGACAAGGTGCGCGCCGACATGGCGGCCATCCTGCGCGGCGAGTTCGGCGACCGGCTCCCCGGCGGGCTCACCCCGGAGGCCGCCGCGCCGCTGCTGGTGGCGGTGATGGACGGGCTCCAGTTCCAGTGGCTGCACGACCGGGACGCGGTGGACATGCCCGTGCTCTTCCGGGCCTTCGTCTCCCTGCTGGGGCAGGGAGACGAAGCGGCCAACGGGTGACGGCCGTACGGGCGGCCGTCTCGTGACGGTGACTCAGTGGTCGCCGCCCACCAGCCTGACCCTCCGCTCGATCCCGGCCGCGTTCCTCGGCATCGGCACGAAGGAGTCACCGGCGTCGAACCTCAGCAGGGTGACCTCGGCGTCCGCCGGTCCCGGTTCGTACCGCCCCACGTCCACCGCGTCGATCAGCCAGCGGTGCCGCAGGCCGTCGCAGACCGCGGCATAGCCGCCGAGGCCATGGCGCTCCCGGCCCTGGGTGAGGGTGACGAGCACGGTCGCCCGCGTGTACTCCGTCCCTTCCCGGACGCAGCGGTAGCTGCCGTACAGCGCGACGGATCCGTCCGGGGCGACGTCCCCGGTGCGGTCGATGGTCAGATCGTCGGTCCAGGGCAGGGGCAGACGCGGCCGGTCGGGCCAGTCGTGCGCGGCGGGCGCGGCGTGGGCGGCCGGCGCCGCCATGAGAAGAACGGTAAGGGCGCCGAGGGCGCGGCGGCGGTTGCGCATGGACGTACCTCCAGGGGCGGGAGTTCAGTTGCCCGTACAGCTACCGGGCGTCCGAACCCGTCCGGGGGAACCTCACCCCCGTGCGGCGTGTCCGGCACCGCCCAACGGGTGGCCGCCGGGCGCCCGGTTGACCCCACGGCCCCGCGACCGGATGCCCCGGTGACGCCCTTACGGTGCTCGCCAACGCCCTTACGGTGCTCGCCCGCACCCTTAGGGTGCTCACCGCGCCCTTACGGTGCTCACTCCCGGACCGCCCCCTCGGCCGTCCCCTCGGGCGAGGCCACTTGGCGCGGGCGTGCCGCCGCCGGATCGCCCCGCAAACCCGGGGCCAGGGCCAGGGTGACGGCCACGGAGACCGCCGCCAGCGTGGCCATCGCCACCGCTGGTGAGGTGCGCTGGGCCAGCGCGCCCGCGAGGGCGGCGGACACGCCCTGCATGGTGAGCATGCCGGAGGAGTGCAGCCCCAGGGCCTGGCCGCTCATCTCGTCCGGCGTCAGGGTCATCAGCCGCTGCTGGAGCGCCAGCGTGGCCGAGAAGCCGATCGAGGCGAGGGCGACGGCGGCCGGCGCGAGCGGCAGCGGCGGGTGCAGGGCGAAGACCAGATACGGCGCGGCGAGCAGCAGCCGCAGGGGCGCCGCGAGCCGCTCCCGCCGGTGCGGCGGCAGCAGCCGCCCGGTGAGGAGGTCCCCCGTCAGCATGCCGAGGGAGCCGACAGCGAAGAGCAGCCCGGCGTGCCGGGGCGCGTAGGGCACGAAGAGGGACTCACAGCCGACGATCAGCCCGTTGGGCACCCAGAGGGCGTAGTAGACATGGCGGCGGGGCGCGGAGGACCACAGCCGGGCGTTGACCCGCCAGGTCTCGGCGACCGAGGGCCGTCCGGCGGCCCGCGCCGGACGCCCGCTCAGGCCGAACCGGGCGGTGGCCCCGGCCAGCGCGTACAGCGCGGCGGCGGTGAGCAGGGTGCCGCGCGCCGAGAGGGCGGTCACGAGGAGGCCACCGGCCGCGTATCCGCCGATCTGCATGGTGCCGCCCGACATGTTGAGCACCGAACGGCCCAGCAGATAGCCGTCCTTGGGCAGGATCTCGGTGAGCAGCCCGTAGCGGACGGCACCACCGAGGGAGGCCGCCGCACCCAGCCCGAACACGATGGCGAGGACGGCCGCCACGGGCAGCCCGGGGAGGGCCAGCGCGGCGGTCCCCAGGGCGAAGAGCGCCGACAGCCCGGACAGCGCGGCGCGCGGCGGCAGCCGGTCGGCCGCCGACAGCAGCGCCAGCGCGCCCGCCACCTGGGCGAGCGAGGGGCCGAACATGCTGAGCGCGGAGAGCAGCGGTGAGCCGGTCGCGGCGTAGACCAGGGTGCCGAGGGCGAGGCCGCTCGCCGTCGAGGCGGCCACCTGTGTGGCGGAGACCAGGAACAGCGGGGTGAACTCCGGGACCCGGAACACTTCCGAAAAGGTGCGCATGGCCTTCAGGCTCGGGAGTCGCCGCGCGGCGGCGTTAATGTTTCGCGCGGACGCGAAACGACGCGCGACGACGCGGAACGACACGAAACGACGCGGAACGACGCGCGACCACGGGTGGCGGCGGGGGTGGCCGGATGGGGCTGTGGCTGGTGGACGCGGACACGCTCGCGGGCGGCCGGTTCGTCCGCTCCGCCCTGGCCGAGACCACCGCCGCCCTGATCACCCTGGAGCGGGCGACCGCCGCGCACCCGGGCGAGCGGGCCTGGCTCGACGCCCATCTGCCCGCCTACCGGGCGCGGTTGGCCGACGACCCGGTGACCGCGCTGCTCGTACGGGCCGCGCTCGGCCGGACCTGGCTCGCGGACTTCCTCACCCAGGCGCCGCCCGGCGAGGGCGAGCCGTCGTTCGAGGAGGAGCTGGCCCGGATCCGTACGACGGACCCCGCCGCCGCCCGCTCCGACCTCACGGTCTCCCTGGGCCGCACCCCGCTCCCGCCCGCGCTGCGCCGCGACGATCTGCCGGGGCTCCTCGCGGAGCTGCTGGAGTGGGTGTGGACGGAGGCCGTACGGCCCACCTGGCCGCGCCGCCGCCGGATCATCGAGGCCGATGTGGTGGCGCGCACCGGCCAGGTGAGCCAGGGCGGCTGGGCGGCCGTCCTGGACGGTATGCGGCCGGGGATGCGCTGGCTGGGCGGCAGCCGGCTCCAGATCAACGCCCACGACAACCCGCCCCGCGCGGTCCACGGCGCCCAGCTGCTCTTCGTCCCCGTCACACCCGCCACCGGATGGGTCTCCTGGGACGCGCCGCACCGCTACGCCGTGGTCTACCCCTGCTCCGGCGCCCTCGCCGGGTCCGACCCGCGACCGGCCACCGACCCCCTCGCCCGCCTGCTCGGCCCGGCCCGCGCGAGCGTTCTGCTCCTCCTCGACACCCCGAAGAGCACCACCCACCTGGTGGCCCTCACCGGCCAGACCCTGGGCTCGATCGGCCGCCATCTGCGCGTCCTGCGCGAGGCCCGCCTGGTCCGCAGGCGCCGGGCGGGGCGTTCGGTTCTGTACGACCGGACAATGGCGGGCGAGGTCCTGGTGAAGGCGCAGCGAAGCGGTTCGTAGCCGCCGTCGCCCCTTGGCTTGACCTCAACCTTGGTTCATGTCCGAGCCTGCTCTCGCCGCGTCGGCCACCACCGGGGCGCACTCCGAAACCAACCAACTCCGATCAAGGAGGCCCGGCCATGGCCGAGATGGTGACTCGATGGATCGAGGAGCACGCTCATCGCCTCACCACGCTGGATCCCGAGGCTCCGCTGACCGATCTCCTGCCGCTGCTCGACATCGTGCGCGACGCGAAGGTCGTGGCCATCGGGGCCTCGACCCGTCAGACCCATGAACTCAGCGCCCTCTCGCACCGGATCGTCCGGCTGCTGGTCGAGGAACGGGGGTTCCGTTCGCTCGCGCTTGAAGGGGACAACCCGTCGAGCATCGGCCTCGACGAGTACATCGGCACCGGGGCGGGCGACCCCCGGGCGCTGCTGGCCAGGGCCCGGCCGTTCTGGCGGACCGAGGAGATCCTCGGCGTCGTCCGCTGGATGCGCTCCTTCAACCGGCGCCACCCCGGCGACCCGGTCCGATTCGTCGACACCGCCCCCACCGCCCAGGAGCATCTGGCCCAGCTCTCCCTGCCCGACGGCCTCGCCCGCATTGAGCTGGGTCTGGCCGAGGACACGATCCGGTGGCACGAGAACACCGCGGACAGGATCGTCTACTGGGGCGGCCTCGCGCACACCGTCAACGGAACTCCGCGGACCGTCTCGCCCCCCTCCCCGCCGATGACGCACCGTAACGCGGGCAGTTACCTCCGCGAGCGTTTCGGAGCCGGTCACGTGTCCATCGGCCTCACCTTCCATCACGGCATGGCCCCCCATCCGGTACCGGCGCCGCCCGCGGAGTTCGCTGACGCGATCCTGGGAGGCACCGCGCTGGACGCCTATCTCCTGGACCCGCGCGCCGACAGCCCGGCTCCCGTGCGGGCCTGGCTCGCCACGCCGACCAGAACACGCCTGCTCGGCCCGCGCTACGACCCCGCCGACGACGCCGCCCACCACCTCTCCGGCGGATCACTCGCGGACTGGTGCGACGCCGTCCTCCACGTACAAGAGGTCACCCCGGCCCGTTCGCTCTCGCACACCAGAGACTGAGCCCCGTCGCACGGCGTCTCCAACGAACATTCCGGCAGGCATGTCGTCCAGCGAGATGATCGGTCATGATGGTTCTTGATCGGTCATGATGGGTTGTCACGTTCGAACGTCATTCGACGCACAACCATTGACACCTCTGACGGGCGCTTACTACCGTCACGTCAACATTTCGAACGAGTGACGAAATATCGAACACCGTGAAGGGTCGATTGCTGTGCGCATCACCGGTATCAGTACGCATGTCGTCGGCACCCCCTGGCGCAATCTCACCTATGTGCAGGTCCATACGGATGAGGGGATCACCGGCGTCGGCGAGACCCGCATGCTCGGGCGGACCGATGCGCTGCTGGGCTATCTGCGTGAGGCCGAGACCAATCACCTGGCCGGGTCGGATCCGTTCGCCGTGGAGGACCTGGTCCGGCGGATGAAGTACGGCGACTACGGCCGGGCGGGCGAGATCGTGATGTCCGGCATCGCCTGTGTGGAGATGGCCTGCTGGGACATCAAGGGCAAGGCGCTCGGGGTGCCCGTCTGGCAGCTGCTCGGCGGAAAGGTGACGGACCGGGTCAAGGCCTACGCCAACGGCTGGTACACCGTGGAGCGCACGCCCGAGGCGTTCCACAAGGCGGCCTCCACGGTGGTCGAGCGCGGCTACCGGGCGCTGAAGCTGGACCCCTTCGGCACCGGCCACTTCGAGCTGGACCACGCCGAGACCCTGCACTCGCTCTCCCTCGTGGAGGCCGTACGGGACGCGATCGGCCCGGAGACCGAGCTGCTGGTGGAGATGCACGGGCGGTTCAGCCCGGCGACGGCCGTAAGGATCGCGGGCGAGCTGGAGCGCTTCCACCCGTCGTGGCTGGAGGAGCCGGTGCCGCCGGAGAACCTCAAGGCGCTCGCGAAGGTCGCGGAGAAGACCCGGCTGCCGATCGCCACGGGCGAGCGCATCCACGACCGGATCGAGTTCCGCGAGCTCTTCGAGTCGCAGGCCGCCGACATCATCCAGCCCGACGTCGGCCACATCGGCGGCATCGGCGAGGCCCGCAAGCTGGCCGCCACGGCCGAGACCCACTACGTCCTGATCGCCCCGCACAACGTGGGCGGCTCGGTGCTGACCGCCGCGTCGCTCCAGCTCGCGGGCTGCACCCCGAACTTCAAGATCCTCGAGCACTTCAACGACTTCGCCGACGCGGAGATCAAGAAGGTGGTCAAGGGCGCCCCGCAGGTCGTGGACGGCTACTTCCAGCTCTCCCACGAGCCCGGTCTCGGCGTGGAGCTGGACATCGAAGCGGCGGCCGAATTCCCCCAGCAGCAGGCCCACTTCGACCTGTGGGCCGAGGGCTGGGAGAAGCGGGACCCGAAGGGCGGACGGCAGTGACCGCGCTCGTCCTCGACGCCCCCGGCGCGTTCCGTCTCGTCGAGACCGGCACCGCCGCCGAAGCGGCCGCGCCCGCCCCCGGTGACGCGCGGGTGCGGGTGCACGCCTCCGGGATCTGCGGCAGCGACCGCGAGCTGTACCAGGGCAACCGGCCCGAGGGGTACGTCCGCTACCCCGTCATCCCCGGCCATGAGTGGTCCGGGACGGTCGAGGCGGTCGGCGCGGGCGTCCCGGAGGCGCTCGTCGGCCGTAAGGTCGTCGGCGAGGGATTCCGCAACTGCCAGGTGTGCGACCGCTGTCACGCCGGGGACACCACCTTGTGCACGGCCGGGTACGAGGAGACCGGCTTCACCCAGCCCGGGGCGATGGCCGACACCCTGGCCCTGCCGGCCCGGCTGCTGCACCCGCTGTCCGACGACGCCGACCTGGGCGCGGCCGCCCTGCTGGAGCCCGCCGCGTGCATCGCCGCCGCCGCGCTCAAGGCCGGGGCCCAGCCCGGTGAGCGGGTCGCGGTGGTCGGCACCGGCACGCTCGGCATGATCGCCGTGCAGTTCCTCGCCGCCGTCTCCCCCGCGCGGCTGCTGGTGGTGGGCACCCGCCCGGACCGGGAGCAGCTGTCGCTGTCCTTCGGCGGTACCGAGTTCCGCACCCGGGACCAGCTGTCCGACCAGCTCTCGGGCTATGACGTGGTGATCGAGACCGCCGGCTCCGCCTCCGCCGCCCGTACCTCCGCCTCCCTGCTGCGCCGGGGCGGCCGGCTGGTGCTCACCGGCATCCCGGCGGCGGGCGCGGAGGGCCTTGACCCCACCGATCTGGTGGTCCGCCAGACCGAGGTGCAGACCGTCTTCGGGGCCCCGCCCGCCGCCTGGTCACACGCCGTACGGGTCTTCGACGCGGGGCTGCTGAGCCTGCGGCCGCTGATCACCCATGAGCTGCCGCTGACCGACTTCGCCTCGGCGATCGAGCTGGTCGGCAGCGGTGATCCGGCCGTCGGCAAGGTGCTGCTGCGTCCGCAGGGCCTCGACTAGGGCGTAAGTGAGACCTCGCTGTGCCAAACCGCGCCGTGTCAAGCCTCCCGCCCCCGACTCCAGTCGTCCCACCAGCCTTGGGGGCCCGACTCCAGTCGTCCCACCAGCCCTCCCGACCGTCTCTAGTCATCACCCCAGCCCCACCCGGACAACGATGTCCTGGGCAGCACCAGCCGGACGCCGAACCACCGGCCATCACTCCACAGGGAGCACCGTGACCGCCGCCTCACCCGCCTCTTCCGGCCCCCGCCGCCCCGCCGACGCGGCCCTCGCGTCGCTCGGCCACGCCGCGCCCGCCCCCGACCCCGCCGACACCTCCGCGCACACCTTCCCCGACGGCGGCACCTGGCGCACCGAGATCCCCTCCGTCGAGGGCCCGGAGGCGCTGGCCACCGTGTTCAAGGAGGCCGGGCGGCTGGATGTGCCGATCCACCGGATCAGCCAGGGCAGCGGCGTCTGGATGCTCACCGATGCCGAGATCACCGAGATGGTGGAGTCCTGCGCCGAGCGGAACGCCGAGCTGTGCCTGTTCACCGGCCCCCGCGGCACCTGGGACATCGGCGCCGCCACCCGCTCCGACTCCGGCGGCGGGGGGCTGCGCGCCCGTGGCCATGACGCGGTGGCCGGTTGTGTGGAGGACGCGCTGCGCGCGGTCTCGCTGGGCGTGAAGTGCCTGCTGGTGGCCGACGAGGGCGTGCTGTGGCTGCTCAACCGGTTGCGGGCGCGCGGCGAGCTGCCCGCGGACACCACCTTCAAGCTGTCCGCGCTGGTCGGCCCGGTCAACCCGGCCTCGTTCGCGGTGTACGAGCAGCTCGGGGCCGACTCCATCAACATCCCCTCGGACCTGACGCTGGAGCACCTCACCGAGATCCGCCGGGTCTCCCGCGCCCCGATGGACTTCTACGTCGAGGCCCCGGACGACCTCGGCGGCTATGTGCGGCTCTATGACGCGGCGGAGCTGATCCGGCGCGGCGCCCCCATCTATCTGAAGTTCGGGCTCAGCAAATCCCCGGGGATCTACCCGTACGGCGCCCAGCTGCGCGACGTGGCGCTGGGCAGCGCCCGTGAGCGGGTGCGCCGTGGGCGGCTCGTGCTCGACCTGCTCACCCGGCTGGGCGCGGACGGCGGGATGTCCCCGCTCGGCTCCCGGCTGCCGGGTCCGCTGCGGCGTTTCACCGCCGACGCGGACCTCCCCAGTTCCTGAAGCAACGACGCCCCAGGGAAGGACCCCAACACCATGCGCACGGTAAGAGGAGCACGAGCCGCGGCGATAGGCGCCGGCCTCCTCGCGCTCTCGCTGACCGCCACGGCCTGTGGCCAGGAGGCGGTCGGCGGCAGCCGGTACAAGAGCAAGGAAAAGGGAGGCACGATCGGCATCGCGATGCCGACGAAGTCCTCCGAGCGGTGGATCGCCGACGGCCGGAACATGGCCAAGCAGTTCCAGGCCGCGGGCTACAAGACGGACCTCCAGTACGGCGAGGACGACGTCCGTACCCAGGTGTCCCAGATCGAGAACATGATCACCAAGGGCCATCGGCTGCTGGTGATCGCGCCGATCAACGGCGGTGCGATCTCCGATGTGGTGAAGCAGGCCCATGAGGCCAACATTCCGGTGATCTCCTACGACCGGCTGATCCTGGGCACGAAGAACGTCGACTACTACGCCACCTTCGACAACGACAAGGTCGGCAGGCTCCAGGGCCAGTACATCGTCGACAAGCTGGGGCTGTCCAAGGGCCGTAAGGGCCCGTTCTCCATCGAGCTGTTCGCCGGGTCGTCGGACGACAACAACACCCGGTACTTCTTCAACGGCGCGATGAAGGTGCTCAAGCCGTACATGGACAAGGGTGAGCTGGTCGTCCGCTCCAAGCAGACCAAGCTCAACCAGCTCTACACCGAGAAGTGGAGTGGCAGCGCCGCCCAGGACCGCATGGAGGACCTGCTCAACAAGGCGTACAGCAGCCGCGACGTCGACGCCGTGCTCTCCCCGTACGACGGCATGTCCATCGGCATCCTCTCCGCGCTCAAGGGCGTCGGCTACGGCACGAAGTCCAAGCCGTACCCCGTGGTGACCGGGCAGGACGCCGAGCTGGCCTCCGTGAAGTCCATCCTCCGGGGCCAGCAGCGGCAGACGATCTACAAGGACACCCGCAAGCTGGCGAAGGCCACCGTGCAGATGGCCAAGGCGGAGCTGACCGGCGGCAAGCCCCCGGTCAACGACACCAAGTCGTACGACAACGGTGAGAAGGTCGTGCCGACCTTCCTGCTCAACCCGGTCAGCGTCGACAAGTCCAACACCCAGGTGCTGGTCGACCAGGGTTACTACACCGCGTCGCAGCTGAAGTAGGGCGGTACCGGGCTATGAGCACCATTCTCGAATTGCGTTCCATCACCAAGACGTTCCCCGGTGTCAAGGCGCTCTCCGATGTCAATCTCCAGATCCGCCAGGGCGAGATCCACGCCCTCTGCGGGGAGAACGGCGCGGGAAAGTCCACCCTGATGAAGGTGGTCAGCGGGGTCCATCCGCACGGCAGCTACGAGGGCGAGATCCTCTTCGACGGCGAGGCGTGCGCCTTCAAGGACATCCGCGCGAGCGAGCAGCGCGGCATCGTCATCATCCATCAGGAACTGGCGCTGATCCCCTATCTGTCCATCGCCGAGAACATCTTCCTCGGCAATGAGCACTCCCGGCGCGGCCTGATCAGCTGGAACGAAACCCTCAGACACGCCACCGCGCTGCTCAAGCGGGTCGGTCTGACGGATTCGCCGCAGACCCGCGTCACCGATATCGGCGTGGGCAAACAGCAGCTGGTGGAAATCGCCAAGGCGCTCTCCAAGGAGGTGAAGCTGCTCATCCTGGACGAGCCGACCGCGGCGCTGAACGACGAGGACAGCGGAAAGCTCCTGGATCTGCTGCTGGAATTCAAGGCGCAGGGCATTTCCTGCATTCTGATCTCCCACAAGCTCAATGAGATCCGCCGGGTCGCCGACTCCGTCACCATCCTGCGCGACGGCCAGAGCATCGAAACCCTGACCGTCCGGGAGACCCCCGAGGCCAGCCCCGAGATCTCCGAGGACCGCATCATCCGCGGCATGGTCGGCCGCGACCTCGACCACCGCTTCCCCGACCGCACCCCGTACGAGGGCGAGGACTCCTCCGAGGTGGCCCTGGCCGTCGAGGACTGGACCGTCCACCACCCCATCGACCAGCAGCGCAAGGTCGTGGACGGGGTGTCGCTCAACGTACGGCGCGGGGAGATCGTCGGCATCGCCGGGCTGATGGGCGCCGGCCGCACCGAGCTCGCCATGAGCGTCTTCGGGCGGGCGTACGGGCGCTATGCGGGCGGCCGGGTGTTCCGGGACGGCCAGGAGGTCCGTACCCGCACCGTGCCGGAGGCGATCGACCACGGCATCGCGTATGTCACCGAGGACCGCAAGCACTACGGGCTCAACCTCGACGACACCATCAGCCGCAATGTCTCGCTCTCCTCGCTGACCAAGGTGGCGCGCCGCGGCGTGGTCAACGAGCACGAGGAGTCACGGGTCGCCGAGCGGTTCCGCACCACGATGAACATCAAGGCGCCCACGGTCTTCGAGCGGGTCGGCCGGCTCAGCGGCGGCAACCAGCAGAAGGTCGTCCTCAGCAAGTGGATCTTCGCGGGTCCCGAAGTGCTCATCCTCGACGAGCCCACCCGTGGCATCGACGTCGGGGCCAAGTACGAGATCTACACGGTCATCAACGATCTGGCGGCCCAGGGCAAGGCCGTCATCTTCATCTCCTCCGAGCTGGGCGAGCTGCTGGGGATGTGCGACCGGATCTACACGATGGCGGCCGGGCGGCTGACCGGGGAGGTTCCCCGGGCCGAGGCGACGCAGGAAGTTCTGATGCGCCACATGACGAGGGACAGAGGAGACGAAGGATGAGCACGGCCACCCAGAAGACCGAGAGCCCGGCCCCACCGCCGGCCGAGGGCTCGCCCAGCGTCGGGACGCTGCTGTTGCAGGGCCTGCGGTCCAATATGCGGCAGTACGGAATGCTGGTCGCGCTCGCCCTGATCATCGTCATCTTCCAGATCTGGTCGGACGACATCCTGCTGCGGCCGCTGAACGTCACCAACCTGGTGCAGCAGAACGGCTACATCCTCATCCTCGCGATCGGCATGATGATCGTGATCATCGCGGGGCATATCGATCTGTCGGTCGGCTCGCTGGTCGCCTTCATCGGCGCGGCCGCCGGTGTCATGATGATCAAACACGATATGCCGTGGCCCCTCGCGGTCGTCCTCTGTCTGCTGCTCGGCGCGGTGGCCGGGGCCTGGCAGGGCTTCTGGATCGCCTACATAGGCATCCCGTCCTTCATCGTCACCCTGGCCGGAATGCTGGCCTTCCGCGGCGGCACCCAGATCCTGCTGGACGGTCAGTCCCTGTCGCCGTTCCCCGACGGCTTCGAGAAGATGAGCACCGGCTTCATCCCGGAGATGGGCCCGTACACCGAGTACCACAACCCCACGATGGTGATCGGCCTCGTGGTCTGCGCCGCCGCCGTCTGGCAGGAGTGGCGCGCCCGGCAGCAGCGGACGGCCTATGAGCTGGACGTGGTGCCGCTGGGGCTGTTCTTCGTCAAGTGCGCCGCGATCGTGGCCGCGGTGATGGCGTTCACCATGACGCTGTCCAGCTGGCACGGGGCGCCGTACGGGCTGCTGATCCTGGCCGTGCTCTTCGTCGTGTTCAGCTTTGTGATGCGCAACACCGTGGTGGGGCGGCATGTGTACGCCCTCGGCGGCAACCAGCCGGCGGCCAAGCTGTCGGGTGTCCGGGACAAGCGCGTCACCTTCCTGGTCTTCGTCAACATGGGTGTGCTCGCCGCCCTCGCCGGTCTGGTCTTCGCCGCCCGGCTGGGCTCCGCCACCCCCAGTGCGGGCCTCAACTTCGAGCTCGAGGCCATCGCCGCCGCGTTCATCGGCGGCGCCTCGGCCAGCGGCGGTGTGGGCACGGTGCTCGGCGCGATCATCGGTGGTCTGGTGCTCGGCGTGCTCAACAACGGTATGTCGCTGGTCGGCATCGGTACCGACTACCAGCAGGTGATCAAGGGTCTGGTGCTGCTGGCCGCGGTCGGCTTCGATGTCTGGAACAAGCGCAAGGTCGGGTCGTAACCCATCAGCTGTCCCTCATGGATCTAGCCTTATGGAGCCGCATATGACCACGAGCAGACGCACGGTGATCACGGCGGCGGCGGCCGGACTGGCGGCCTCGGCCGTCACGACCGGCACCGCCCACGCAGCTGGCGGAGGGGACTCCGCGGGCAAGGGAGGCGCGGTGAAGGAGCACTTCGGCACGCTGGCGGACGGCACCGAGGTCGACCGCTGGACGATCGAGAACAGCCGCACCCGGCTGCGCGTGCTCAGCTACGGCGGCATCGTGCAGGCCCTGGAGATCCCCGACCGCCACGGCCGCCGCGCCAATGTGTCGCTCGGCTTCGACGACCTGGACTCCTATGTGGCGGACAGCCCGTACTTCGGCGCCCTCATCGGCCGCTACGGCAACCGCATCGCACGCGGCACCTTCACGCTGGACGGCAAGAAGTACCAGCTGCCGATCAACGACGGGCCGAACAGCCTGCACGGCGGCGACAAGGGCTTCGACAAGCACGTCTGGTCCGTGGAGCCGTTCCGCAAGGGCGCGGACGTGGGGCTCACCCTCCGCCGGGTGAGCCCCGACGGCGAGATGGGCTACCCCGGCACGCTCACCGTGCGCGTGGACTACACGCTCACGGCGGCGGGCGACTTCCGCATCGACTACGAGGCCACGACCGACAAGGCGACGGTCGTGAACCTCACCAACCACACGTACTACAACTTGGCCGGGGAGGGCAGCGGCTCCATCTACGACCACCGTCTGGAGATCGCCGCCAGCCGCTACACCCCGGTCGACAAGACCCTCATCCCCACCGGCGAGCTCGCCAAGGTGGCCGGGACCCCGTTCGACTTCCGCCGCGCCAAGGAGATCGGCCGGGACATCCGGGAGGCGCACCAGCAGGTGCTCTACGGGCAGGGGATCGACCACAACTTCGTGCTGGACAAGGGCATCACCAGCCGTCCGGAGCACTTCCTGACGGTGACCGAGCCGGAGTCCGGCCGGGTGATGCGGATCGCCACGACCGAGCCCGGTGTGCAGTTCTACACCGGCAACTTCCTCACCGGCACCTTCGCGGGCACATCGGGACGGGTGTACCGGCAGGGCGACGCCTTCGCCCTGGAGACCCAGCACTTCCCGGACTCGCCGAACCAGCCGTCGTTCCCCTCGACGGTGCTGCGGCCGGGGCAGACGTACCGGTCGACGACGGTGCACTCGTTCTCCACACGCTGAGCGGCTCCGCCGCGCGCGGCCCCATAGCTCATCGGTTCCCCTCCCGTCCCGTGCTCAAGAGCACGGGACGGGAGGGGTTGTCGTTTCCCCGGCCCCCCGGCTCCCAGCCCCCCGGCCACGTCAACCATCACCCCTCACCCGAGAGGACCCCCGCATGAGATCGATACGCCCCCGGCTCGCCCTGCTCGGCGCCGCCCTGCTCGCCACCGCTCCCCTGGCCCTCGCCGTGCCGGCGACGGCCGCGGCCGACACCACCACCGCCGCCCCCACCATCGAGGAGCAGCGGCTCGACAAGGCCGCGCCCCAGGAGATCCTGCGCCGCAGCGGGTTCGACGACGTGGCACCGGACTTCGCCCGCGCCCTGTCGGGGACGCACTCGGCCGCCGAGGCCGAGCGGGTGATCGCACGCGAAGGCGGGCAGCTGTGGAAGCGCGCCGTGGACCGCGTACAGGGCCGGGGGCCCGCGGGCGGGGACCTCAGCCGGGACGACGACCGGCCGCTGTACTGGGGGCGGCTCGGGATGACCCGCGCGCTCGGCCAGTGGCGGCCGGGCTTCCCGCTCAGCGACGCCCGCCGCGCCGCGCTCCTCGACACGCTGGAGCGCACCTCACGCGGGCAGGACTCGCTGAACCTGCCCGCCGACAAGGCCGGTCAGCACATCAAGCGCATCGTGGTCACCGGCTTCGACCCGTTCCAGCTGGACGCCGATGTCCGCCGCTCCAACCCCTCCGGCGCGGCGGCGCTCGCGCTGGACGGGACGACGATCCGTACGGACAGCGGCCCGGCCCGCGTCGAGACGGCCGTCTTCCCGGTCCGCTGGGCGGACTTCGCGAACGGCACGGTCGAGCGGACGCTGCTGCCCGCCTTCCGGACGGGCCCGCGCCGGGTGGACGCGTTCATGACGGTGAGCCAGGGCCGGGTGGGCCGGTTCGACGTCGAGCGCACCAACGGCGCCTGGCGGGGCGGCTACCCCGACAACGCGAACATCTCCCGGACCGAGACCGTACCGATCCCGGCCGATGTGCCGACCCCGCGCCCGCAGCCGCAGTGGACGACCACGACCCTCCCCTACGAGCGGATCGTCGCGGCGAACACCGGCCCGGTCCCCGTCTACGACCACACCGAGGTCACCGAGATCCCGGCGGGCGGCACCACCCCCGTGGTCCGCCCGGACGGCCCGACCCCCGGCTCGACGGCCCGCGCGGGCAGTGGCGGCGACTACCTCTCCAACGAGATCGCCTACCGCGCCACCCTGCTGCGCGACGCGGTCGGTCTGAAGGCCCCGGGCGGCCATCTCCACACCCCGGTCCTCCAGTTCGGCCCGGGCAACACCGACCCCGGCACGGGCCAGGTCACCGACCCGGACTTCGTCCACAACCGCGAGGCCATCACCGCCCAGGTCCGCTCGATCCTCACCGTGGTCGCCACTACGACCCGTTGACGTCCCGGGCCTCGCGCTCAGCGAGCAGCAGAGCCAAGGGCCCGGCCGGAAGCAGAAAGCGGCCCTGCGCGACGGCGTCGATCGCGTCGCCCATCGACCACCACGAAAGCTTGAAGTCCCGTTCGGCAGGGGTGAGTTCCTGAGGCCCGACGGTCAGCCGTCGGGCCTCGAAAAGATGCACGCGAGCCGTGGAGCCGAGGGTCATCGCGTACGACCCCAGCGAACGCCACGTTTCGCCGGCCTCTCTATGGCGCTCGCTGATCACCAAGGCTGAGCGAGAGCTGACCTTTGCGGGCTACACCAACTACTTCCTATGGCTCGAACAAGCCCGGTTCGGTACCGCGCTGCGGCGCAAGGCCGTCCAAGGATGCCGAGTGCGCTTCCTGCTCGGTGACCCTGACAGTGATCTCACGCGGTCGCGGGAGCAGGATGAAGACGTCGCGCTCACGCTGTCCACGCGCATCCGCGTGACGCCGGCCGAACTGGAGAAGATCAGAAGCCAGCCGGGCATCGATGTGAGGTACAGCGAGGGGCACGCGTATCTATCCGTCTTCCGCTTCGATGACGACATGATCGTTACGCCTTTGCTGACTCATCGCGTGGGACACGATGCCCCCACGCTGCACCTGCGCCGTTGCCAGGACGACGGCATGTTTGATCGCTTCGCTTCCCACGTTGAGGAACTGTGGAGACGAGGCAGACCGGTATGGGAAGGGGAAGATGATGGGTAGGCGGGACTACGAGGACGACCCGAGTGCCCCGGCCGCGAACAGCCTGGTTCCTGCTGCTTCCACCGTCGTCGTTGACGATGCCGGGCGCATCCTGCTTCAGCGCCGGCGGGACAACGACATGTGGGCGCTTCCCGGTGGTGCCATGCACATCGGTGAGTCGTTGCCGGACTGCGCGATTCGGGAGACGCGCGAAGAGACCGGGGTCGATGTTGAGATCGTCGGCATCGTCGGCACCTACACCAACCCTCGTCACGTCTTTGCCTACGACGATGGCGAGGTGCGCCAAGAGTTCTCCGTCTGCTTCGTGGCACGTCCCGTGACTGGGCAACTGGCGGTCTCCGAGGAGTCCACCGACGTCCGCTGGTTCGACCCCGCAGAGGTTGACGCGCTCCCCATGGTCCCCAGCATCCGGAAGCGTGTGAACGACTGGCGCGACGGCAACATGCCCGCGGCCCGGTAGCCGGCCCGCGGCCCGTTTGGTCCGCCGGGCAAGGCCCCGGCGAACCAAACAGGCCGTCACTCGGGGGTCCGTCGCTACGAGCCGTTGAAGGCGCCCGCCGGGCCCGCCGCCGTTTCGCCGCGCGGGGTCGCGTCCTCGTCCTCGCCCGTCAGGTCGCGTACGAGCAGTGTCGCGCCCGCGACCGCGCCCGGCATCAGGAAGACGGCCACCAGCGGGATCAGGAAGAGGACGGACAGCGGGACGCCGAAGCCGAGGGAGAGCAGGCGGCGGGAGCGGAGCAGGCGGCGGCGCTCCTTCAGGAGGATGCCGCGGCGCAGCAGGGCGATCGACGTCAGCTCCTCGGTGAGGAAGAAGGCGGTCACGCAGAAGGCCAGGACGGGGATCACCGTCTGGCCGACCCCCGGGATGAAGCCGAGCGCGAAGAAGAGCACGCTCCAGAGGGTGACGCGGATGAGCAGCGCGATGGCCTCGCGCAGCCCGATCCACAGCTCCGCCCAGGTGGACAGCCCGGACTCGGGCACCGCGCCGCCCTCGGACCGGTCGACCGCTTCGGAGAGCGACTCGTAGAAGGGCTGGCCGACCAGCAGCGTGACCGCCGTGAACGTGATGATGGCGAGGAAGAGGCAGGTGGCGGCGAAGAGAATCGAGAGCGCGCCGCGGAAGACGGCTAGCCAGGGTGAGGACCAGTCGTCGGCGAAGGGCGTGGCCCATGCGATGACGTCATCGGTCCAGAAGAAGAGGGCGACGAGGGCCGCCGCGTAGCCGACGAGGGTGATCAGGGCGGGAATCATCCCGAACCCCCACCATCTCCCGTGCCGGGCCGCCCAGCGTTGCCCCTTCATCAGATAACCGAAGCCATTCACAAGATCACGCATGGGCCGAAGCCTACTGGCCTAGCGTGGCGCGCCAGGAACGCCGGGTTTGCCGGTCTGCCAGGTGAAGTCGACGGTGTGCGGATAGTGGTCGGACAGCGGTTTGCCGTCGGCGTCGAGGAAGGATGTGTGCGCGTTGTGGTAGCGGGTGGCGGCGAGGGAGAGCCCCGGGCCGGAGCGGTAGAGGACCTTGTCCACGACCTCGCAGGTGTCGGTGACGTGATCCGGGTCGCAGACGAGGGCGTCGGAACCGGCGGGCGGGGCCGAGCCGCCGCGCACCAGGTCCACCCAGGCGTCGGTGAGGCCGTTGCGGGTGGCGAGGTCGCGGATGTTGTCGGCGGTGCGGGTGTAGCGGGTGTTGGTGTCGCCCATGACGAGCACCGCGTTGTCGGCGGAGTGGGCGGCGATGTAGTCGGAGAGCTGGGTGATGTTGGCGCGGCGGGCGGCGAGGTCGGCGTCCGTCGTCCCCGCGTTGGGATGCAGGTTGTACAGGTCGAGGTAGGCGCCCTCGGCCAGCCGCACCCGGGCGAAGGTGAAGCCCTTCGGGGTGAGGCAGTCGGTGCCGTTGCACCGCTTCCACTTCACCCGCTCGAAGCCGTCGTACGGCAGGTCGGAGAGGGTGTTCAGACCGTCGCCGAAGACGGCGGGGCCGCTGGTGGGGGTGCGGTACGGGTGGTCGTCCCCGGCGTAGAGCGCGGCGTGGTAGTTGAAGTCCTCCTGGACGTTGACGATGTCGTACGCGCCGAGCCGGGGGGAGATCAGCGGGGTGTTCTTGGCGGGGTGGCTGGACGACAGGCCCTCGGGGAGCCCCGCCACGTTGTAGGTCAGGATGTTGAACGTGCCCGTGATGGTCTGGTGGGTCCCGGTGTCCGCGACAGCGGGCGTGGCGCCCGTGGTGATCGCGGTCGCGCAGAGGGTGAGCACCGCCGCGGCGGCGACGGCTAAGCGTCCGATGAGTCTCAAGGAGGTGTCCTCTCGGCTGATGAACCGCTGACGATGGGCTGTTGGGCTCGCGGTGTTCGGCTGGTGTTCAACCGCGTTGCTTACGTTCGCGCCTATGGCCCCCGGACATCACCACCCTCACGATGAACTCGCGGTGCACAGCCTTCCCCCGGCCCTCGACCTGTCCGTACGGGACGACGAGCTGACCCCCGACCAGCTCTCCCGGCGCTCGATGCTGCGCCGCGCGGGGCTGCTGGGCGCGGGGCTCGGTGCCGTGACCGTGCTGGACGGCGGCACCACGCCAGCCGTCGCGGCGAACGGCGCGGCGACGCCCGGCTCCCGGCACGGCGGCGGCTATCTCTGGCTGGCCGGGGACCACCACATCCACACCCAGTACAGCAACGACGGGAAGTACCGGGTCATCGACCAGGTGCGGCAGGGTGCCCGGCACGGCCTGGACTGGATGGTGATCACCGACCACGGGAACGTCACCCACGCCCGGATCGGGGTCGAGAAGGTCAACCCCGATATCCGCGAGGCGCGCGAGACCCACCGGGACGCGCTGGTCTTCCAGGGGCTGGAGTGGAACATCCCCGGCGCCGAGCACGGCACGGTCTTCGTCCACCCCGGCCGTGACGAGGTGGCGGTGCTCAAGGAGTTCGAGAACTCCTTCGACGGGTCGGTGAAGAACGCCGGGGACTCCACCCCGCGGAACGAGGCGCTGGCCATCGCCGGTCTTGACTTCCTCTCCGACGCGGTGCGCCGGCGGCGCGTCAGGGCCGCGCTGATGCTCGCCAACCACCCCGCCCGCAAGGGCCTGGACTCCCCGCACGAGATCCGGGGCTGGCGGGACGCCCAGCCGCACATCGCCGTGGGCATGGAGGGCGCGCCGGGCCACCAGGCCGCCGGGATCCCGGCCGCCGCGCACGGCCCGGGCGGTGCGCGCGGGCTGTACGAGAACGCCCCCGGGCCGCAGTCCTTCGCCGCGTACCCGGCCGAGTCGTACCGCACCTGGGGCGGCTTCGACTGGATGACCGCCACGGTGGGCGGGCTGTGGGACAGCCTGCTCAGCGAGGGCAAGCCGTGGTGGATCACCGCCAACTCCGACTCCCACAACGTCTACGCCGACACCGCGGCGCGCGGCCCCGGCAGCGACTACGAGACCAACGGGCGGCAGAACGACCCGGTGTACGGGGGCGGGCTCGACCTGGAGGAGAACGACTACTGGCCGGGCCAGTACAGCCGCACCCATGTGGGCGCCGAGGACTTCTCGTACGCCGCCGTCATGGACGGCATCCGGGCGGGCCGGGTGTGGGTGGACCACGGCGGGCTGATCAGCGGCCTGGACGCGCGGCTCGGCGGTGGCGGAAGTGGCGGCCGGGGGCGTGCGGTCACCCTCGGCGGCACACTGCACGTGGAGCGCGGCACCCGGGTACGGCTCGAGGTGGACATCGCCCTGGCGAACGGCCCCAACTGGGCCGGTTTCGTGCCGAAGCTGGCACGGGTGGACGTCATCCAGGGCGAGGTCACGGGCGCGGCGGACGACCGTGACACCTTCGCGGCGCCGCGCACCCGGGTGGTGAAGTCGTATCAGATCGGCGGCGCGACGGGCACGGTCCGGCTCTCCTACGCCCTCGGCCCGGTGGACCGGCCGCTGTACGTACGGCTGCGCGGCACGGACGGCAACCGGGTGGCGGTGGGCGCGCGGGGCGCGGCGGTGGATCCGCACGGCCCGGCCATGGATGTGCCGGGCGATGCGGACCCGTGGCGCGATCTGTGGTTCTACGCCAACCCCATGTGGGTGCTGCCCTCCTGACGGCCGCCGGGGGCCGGTGCCGACGCGCTTCAGAGCTTGCCCGTCCCCGCCTGGGCGGTGACGGTGGACACGACGGAGGACGCCGGTTCCGCCGTGTACGCGTACGGCGGGGTGGTGAAGCTGCCCGTCCGGGAGATCTCGGTGGCCGCCCCGCCCAGGTCGTTGCCGCGCAGCACCGCATAGCCGTCGACGTCGCTGTCCCGGCTGGTGGTGACGGCCACCTCGGTGTCGCGGAAGACGTTGTTCTCGACCAGCGTCTGCGCGCCCATCCGGGAGTGCACACCGGTTTCCGCGCCCTGGACGTAGTTGTCGTAGAAGTGGCCGGTGCCGAAGCGCAGGCTGGGGATGCGGGAGTACACATCCGAGAACCAGTTGTGGTGGTACGTCACCTTGAGGTGACCGGTGTCCTCGCTCGCGTTGTTGTCGCTGTGGCCGACCAGGCTGCCCTTGAAGTGGTCGGCGAACTTGTTCCAGGAGACGGTGATGTTGTCCGAGCCGTGGTTGATGTCCAGCAGACCGTCGTAGTAGTCCTTGTCGTGGTCGCGGTCGGCCGAGAAGGTGTTGTGGTCGATCCACACCTTGGTGGACTTCTGCACGGTGATGCCGTCGGACGGCTTCCGGGGCTTGCTGATGGCGAGGTTGCGGACGATGACGTTCGTCGACTCCTTCAGCCGCAGTCCGCCGCCGGTGAAGCCGGAGCCCGACCCCACGCCCAGCACGGTGGTGTTGGAGCCGATGTCCACTTGGCCGGTGAGGGAGATCAGCCCGGAGACCCTGACCACCTTGGCCTTGTCGCCGGTGACGGCGGCCTTGAAGGCGTCCAGGGAGGTCACGGTGGTGGCGGTGGCGTTCCCGCCGCCCGTGGTGCCGGCGCCGAAGCCGATGGGGGTGGTCTCGGCGGTGGGACGCGTCCCCGTGGCGGAGCGCGCGGCGGCGGTGTGCGCGGAGTCGGAGCGTGCGGAGTCGGCCGAGTCCGTGCCGTGGGCGGAGACCGTGGAGAGGCCGCCGAGGGCGAGCGCCGCGGTGACGCCCGCGGCGACCGCCGTCAGCCGGCGCCGGTCGCGGGCGGTGACGCGGGTGACGTCAATGACATCGTCGTCGTCCGTGGTGCCGAGGTCGTGCGTCGAGCGCATGGGGGAGTCCTCTCATTCGGAGGATCTCCACACGGGAGGGGTAATCGCTTGCGGGATGAGCGAGGGTGAGCGGCAAGCACGCTGATCACAAAGGCCGGTGGAGATCGCCAAAGGTTGCGGCTCTGACGGTGCGGGGCCCTGGCGCCGGGCGATGTGGTCAGGATCGCCCCGGCGGACAGCGGCCATCCCGGAAGAAGCTAGTAAGCGCTTGCGGAGCTGTCAACACCCGCATGAGGTAAGGGAGTTGGCCGTATCGGGAGTTGACGGGCGGGGACTTTGCCGAATCCACAGGCGTCCCACAGGAACCGCCTCTATCTTTCCATGCCCATGACAGACTTATCCTCCGCCCCCTTGGGGCGCCGAAGAGTACTGCTCGCCGGAAGCGCCGCCGCGGCGGCCATCGGGATCGGCGCGGGCACGGCCGCCACCCGCCCGGAGTCGGCCGCCGCGGCCGATACGGCCACCGGCACCCGCGACACCGCCGCCATCTGCACGCTCACCAAGGAGCTCACCGAGGGCCCGTACTACCTCGATCACGCCCTCGTACGAGCGAACGTCGCCGAGGGCAAGAAGGGGGTCCCGCTCGAGCTCGTCCTCACCGTCGTGGACACCGCCACCTGCGCGCCCCTCAACAAGGCGCTGGTGGAGATCTGGTACTGCGACGCGCTCGGCGAGTACTCCGGCTTCGTCGGCAACAACGGCCACCAGGAGCCGGACAACGGCACGTTCCTGCGCGGCGGCGTGCTGACCGGCACCGACGGGGTGGCCAAGCTGACCGGGATCTACCCCGGCTGGTACCGGGGCCGGTGCATCCACGTCCACCTCAAGGTGCACACGGGCGTCACGCTCACCCCGGACAGCTCGTTCACCGGCGGCAACGAGATCCACACCGGTCAGCTCTTCTTCGACGAGAAGATCACCGAGGCGGTGGCCAGACTCTCCCCGTACTCCACCAACACCGTCCCCCGCACCCCCCTGTCCGCCGACGGCATCTACGGCAACGGCGGCACCGCCGCCGGGCTGCTCGCCGTGACGGCGCTGGGCAGCGCGCCGTCCGCCGGCTACCGCGGCACGCTCACGGTCGGCGTCGACCCGGACGCCTGACCGGCCGCCGCACCCCGTCCCCCGTTCCGTCCACGCCCCGCCCGGCACCCCGGGCGGGGCCTTCCACGCCCGGGATGCTCAGGCCAGGCGTATGACGTTCCAGGACATCGGCTCCAGCGTGGTGCGCAGGGCGCCGTCCGCGAGCTCCGTGCCCTCGCCGGGACGCGGGGTGACGCGCTCGGGGTCGGCGAGGGTGTTACGGGCCTCGGGGTCGGCGTCGGCGAGGACGGTGTGCTCGACCACGCGGGTCACGGGGAGGGCGGGCAGGGCGATCTCCAGCGGGAGCGGCCGGTGCTGGTCGCGGTTGACCGCGAAGACCGTCACCGCGCCGGTGGACTCGTCGAGGACGGCGGTGGCGTGCAGCAGCGGCACCTCGCCATAGCCGGCGGTCTCGTACGTCGGGCTGTCCACCTCGACCCGCAGCACCCGCCCGCGCCCGTGCGCCGACGCCTGCGCGAAGGGGTAGAAGGTGGTCTGCCGCCAGGCGGGGCCGCCCGGCTCGGTCATGATCGGGGCGATGACGTTGACCAGCTGGGCGAGGCAGGCGACGGTGACGCGGTCGGCGTGGCGGAGCAGGGCGATCAGCAGTGAGCCGACCACGACGGCGTCGGTGACGGAGTAGTTGTCCTCCAGGAGGCGCGGGGCCTCCTCCCAGTTGAGCGGTTCGGCGTTGTGGTAGTGGGTCTGGTACCAGACGTTCCACTCGTCGAAGGAGAGGTTGATCTTCTTCTTCGACTTCAGCCGGGCGCCGATGTGATCGCAGGTGGCGACGACGTTCTCGATGAAGGACTCCATGTCCACGGCGGAGGCCAGGAAGGAGTCGCGGTCGCCGTCGCGCTCCTCGTAGTAGGCGTGCAGGGAGATGTGGTCCACCAGGTCGTAGCACTCCTGGAGGACCGTCGCCTCCCAGCTGGCGAACGTCGGCATCGACTGGTTGGAGCTGCCGCACGCCACCAGCTCCACGTCCGGGTCGATCTGCCGCATCGCGCGGGCGGTCTCGGCGGCGAGCCGTCCGTACTCCTCGGCCGTCTTGTGGCCGGTCTGCCAGGGGCCGTCCATCTCATTGCCCAGACACCACAGACCGATGCCGTACGGATCCTTGTCGCCGTGGCCGATCCGGAGGTCGGCGAGGGCGGTGCCGGACGGGTGGTTGGCGTACTCCTGGAGCTCGAGGGCCTCGGCGACGCCGCGGGTGCCGAGGTTGAGCGCCATCATGGGCTCGCCGTCGACCTTACGGACGAAGTCGATGTACTCGGAGAGCCCGAACCGGTTGGTCTCGGTGGACCGCCAGGCCAGATCGAGCCGGCGCGGCCGCTCCTCGACCGGCCCGACGCCGTCCTCCCACTTGTAGCCGGAGACGAAGTTGCCGCCCGGATACCGGATGACGGTGACGCCCAACTCCCGGATCAGCGCGAGGACATCGGTACGCAGCCCGGCCTCGTCGGCGGCCGGGTGGCCCGGCTCATGGATGCCGGTGTAGACGCAGCGTCCGAGGTGTTCGACGAACGAGCCGAAGAGGCGGGGGTTGACGTCGCCGACGGTGAAGGCGGGGTCGAGGGTGAACCGGGCGGAATCGGTCTGCGGCATGACGGCCCATCTCTTCGGGTGTCGCGACCGCGCGTGTACGGGAGCACGCAAGCTGTCGCGACTATTCGACATATCGACCAGCGCTCGTTTCTTCGAACGCGACCGTAAGATCTCGCCACGGCGTGCGTCAATGCCATCGGAGGCGCTGGGCCAGGCCAGTCGGATCTCCGTGCGCGCTCAGCGGGTGTGGCGTTCAGTCGGTGTGGCGCTCAGCCGGTGTGGCGCTCAGCGGATGTGGCGCTCAGCCGGTGTGAAGGACCCGAAAGCGATCGGGTTCCGCCGGATCCCGATCGACGACCTGGATCGGCGGCCAACTCCATTGCCACACGCTGATGCCCGGCGTGCGGGAGAACCGAATCCGCCCGCGGGTGCCTTCGACCACGACGCGCGGCCAGGACGCGGCGATGCGCGCCCGGTCCGTGCCCTGAGCGCGCAGCACCTCGGCGAGGACGGCCACCGTGTCGTAGCCCTCGAAGGCGACGAAGGAGGGCGCCGCGGCCAGCCGCTCGCGGAGGGCCGTCCCGACCCGTGCGCCGAGTGGGCTGAGGCGCTCGGGCAGGTAGCGCAGGAACGGGATCCCGGCGCCGTCCTCGCCCAGCGACGCCGCCCACTCGGCGAACTCCGGCTGCCCGGCCGGAGCCCCCATCATGATCGCGGCGAGGCGCTGGTCGCGGCGGACGGACCGCACGATCGACACGGCCGGTTCCGGGTGGCCGACCAGAAGCAGGAGGGCTGTCGCGCGATGGGCGACGAGTGCGTCGCACACGGCCGCGGGGGCGAGCGCGCGCATGTCGAGTTCGATGACGGTGCCACCGCGTGGCGCGAGGTGGTCCCGCAGAATGCCGGCCCCGGACGCCCAGTAGACACTCGGCTCGGCTGCCACGGCGACGCGGCTGTGCCCCGCGCCGAGGAGGAAGTCCGCGTAGATCCGCCAGCCGTGGGACTGCGCCGGGGCAAGGCGCGCGACCCAGTCCGTGGGCTGTTCGGTGAGCGCGTCGAGAACCGCCGACGAGCAGAGGAACGGCAGGCCGAGGGCGTCGGCCCGGGCGGCGGCGGCACGGGCGACGACGCTGTGGTACTCCCCCGCCACGGCGGCCACGCCCAGGCGGGCCAGTTCGTCCACGGCCGCCGCGGCCTTCCGCGGATCCGCCGCGGTGTCCCGGACCACCAGCTCGAGCGGCCTTCCGGCGATCCCGCCGTCGTTGTTGACATCGCGTACGGCCAGTTCGAGGCCCGCGAGCAGATGGTGACCCGCCTCGGCCCAGCCGGGCCGGGTCAGCGGAACGAGAGCTCCGATCCGGACGGGCGATCCGTCTCGCCGTGGCGGGTGCGCCTGGGTGACCATGCCGGACATTGCATCCGCCGCCGTCGCCGACGGGCAACCGATTATGCGTTCGCCGCTGTCGCCAATGGGCAACCGATGATGCGTTCGCCGCCCTGCCGGGCACCTCGCCCCGCTCAGCCACGCCCCCTACGACGGGCGGATCCCGGTGTTGGACAGCCTCAGCCGGAGCTCCCGCTCCTGGTCGCCCGCCACCGCGCCCTGCTCGCGCACCTCGAAGGCGCGGGCCAGGACGTCCGCCATCTGCCGCACCTGGAGGGGGCCGCCCTGGAGGTCGGCGGTGACGGGGGCCGTCAGGGAGGCCGGGCGCGGCTCCGCGCGCGGGTCGGCCACCTCGAAGACGGACGTCCACACCGTGGGCCGCCCCTCCCCCGCCTCCTGCGGAAGATCCGCCGTCGCCTGGTCGGACGCGTACGCCGTGCGCAGCACGCCGAAGACGGCCTCGGCGTCGTCCCGCGAGATTCCGCTCACCGCCACCAGCACCTGCGCGGCGGACCGAGGCTGTTCCGGACCGGCCGTCGTGGACATGGGGCCACCTTTCCCGTCGTTGTCCGTCGTTTTCCGTCGTTCCGAGCTCTTTCGGCTCCCCGGGTACCCGCCCGCACCCGAGCCATCACCTCGTGAGCGATCCCTTGACCCGCCTCACCGCCGCCTCTAGCGTGCGGCCGACGTTACGGAAACGTTCCGGAACTTTTCGGAGCCGGGAAGGGGAGTTTTCGTGATCACTTCGGTCCGCACAGCCCTCGTCGGCGCGCTCGCCGCCGCACTGCTCCCGCTCATCGCACCGTCCGCCGCCGCGGAACCGCTCCGCGGCGGCAGCGTGGATTTCGGAATCCGCCTCCAGCCCATCGACGGTTTCGGCTTCTCGCAGGCGTTCCAGCGCGCCGATCTGATGCACGGCGCACAGGGCCTGACCCCGGAACACCAGCGCGAGGTGCTGGATCTGCTGCTGAACCGCGCCACGGGCGCCGGGTTGAGCATTCTGCGCCTCGGCATCGGCTCGTCCTCCGACGAGGTCTACGACCACATGAAGTCCATCCAGCCCGCCGACCCGGGCGGCCCGGACGCGCCCCCGCGCTATGAGTGGGACGGCGACGACGGGGGCCAGGTGTGGCTGGCCCAGGAGGCGCGGCGGTACGGCGTCAAGCGCTTCTACGCCGACGCCTGGAGCGCGCCGGGCTATATGAAGACGAACGGGACGGACGCGAACGGCGGCACGCTGAAGCCGGAGTGGCGACGGGCGTACGCCGACTATCTGGTGCAGTACGCGACGTTCTACCGCCAGGAGGGCGTACGCATCACCGACCTCGGCTTCACCAATGAGCCGGACCTCGCCACGTCCTACGCCTCGATGCGGTTCACCCCGGAACAGGCGGTCGAGGTGGTCAAGGCGATCGGCCCCACGGTGCGGCGGGCCGGGATCAACCTGGTGTGCTGCGACGCGGCCGGATGGGACGAGCAGGCGGCGTTCTCCGCCGCGATCGAGGCCGACGGCGCCGCCGCGGACCAGGTAGCGGTGCACACGGGCCATCCGTACGTCACCCCCTCCGACCAGCCCCTGCCGACGAGCCGCCGCACCTGGATGTCGGAGTGGAGCCCCAACGGGACGACGTGGAACGAGGCGTGGGACGACCAAAACAAGGCAGCAGCGCGAAGCGCTTCGGTTGAGGGTGGTGGTGGGCGACGGGTGGGAGGGTATGACGGCTTGGCGGTCGCGGAGGCGATCCACACGACGCTCGCGGACGCGGGGGCGAGTGGGTATGTGTACTGGTTCGGCGCGTCGGTGGGCGCCACCCGGGGGCTGATCCAGCTGGACGGCCCGGACTACCACGTCTCCAAGCGGCTGTGGGCCCTGGCCGCGTACAGCCGTTTCATCCGGCCCGGGGCGGTACGGGTCGCGGCGGACTCCGGGGCGGACGGGGTGAAGACGACGGCCTTCCGGAACCGGGACGGCCGACGGGTCCTGGAGATCCTCAACACCGGTGCGGAGCCGGTACGCACGGACTACGCGCTACGTGGGGCCGACCGCGGACCTGCCCGAGGCGCGGTCTACCGGACGGACGAGACGCATGCGCTCAGCCGCGTCGGAACCGCACGGGTGCGTGACGGACGGCTGGCGGTCGAACTGCCGGGGCGTTCGCTGACGACGGTGGTGCTGCGATAGCCGGGACCGCCCCTGCCACACGGGTGGCAGGGGCGGTCGAACCATCGGTCCATGAACCATCGGCCCATGAACCGTCAGTCCATGAACCGTCAGTCCTCGAAGGCTCAGTCCTCGAAGGCTCAGTCCTCGAAGGCTCAGTCCTCGAAGGCTCAGTCCTCGAAGGCGACGATCATCTTGCCGGTGTTCTCCCCGCGGAGCATCCCGAGGAAGGCCTCCACCGCGTTGTCCACACCCTTGATGACCGTCTCGCGGTAGTGCAGCTTGCCCTCGCGGATCCAGCCGCCGACCTCCTGGAAGAACTGCTCCTGAAGGTGCTGGTGGTCCCCGACCAGCATGCCCTGGATCCGCAGCCGCTTGCCGATGACCATCCCGAGGTTGCGCGGGGCGGGGGTCGGCTCGGTGGCGTTGTACTGCGAGATCATGCCGCAGACGGTGACCCGGCCGTGCACCTTGAGGCGGCCGATGGCGGCCTCGAGGTGCTCACCGCCGACGTTGTCGAAGTAGACGTCGATCCCGTCCGGCGCGGCCTCCTTCAGCTGGTCGGCGACCGGGCCGTTCTTGTAGTTGAACGCCGCGTCGAAGCCGTACTCGTCGAGCAGCACCCGGACCTTCTCGTCCGAACCGGCGCTGCCGATCACCCGCGAGGCGCCCTTGAGCTTGGCGATCTGGCCGACCTCGCTGCCGACCGCGCCCGCCGCGCCCGAGACGAAGACCGCGTCGCCCTCCTTGAAGGAGGCGACCTCCAGCAGCCCCGCGTAGGCGGTGAGGCCCGGCATGCCGAGCACCCCGAGGTAGGCGGGGAGCGGGGCGATCTCGGGGTCGACCTTGACGGCGCTCTTGGCGTCCACCGTCGCGTACTCACGCCAGCCGCCGAAGTGCAGGACGTGGTCGCCGACGGAGATGCCCTCCGCGTTGGAGGCGACGACCTTGCCGACCGCGCCGCCTTCCATCGGCCGGTCCAGCTTGAACGGCGGCGTGTACGACTTCACGTCGTTCATGCGGCCGCGCATATACGGGTCCACCGACATGTAGAGATTGCGGACCAGCGCCTGTCCGGGGCCCGGCTCGGAGACCGGGGCCTCGCGCAGTGCGAAGTCCTCCGGCTTCGGCCACCCCTGGGGGCGGGCGACCAGGTGCCATTCACGGCCGGTGGTGGGGATGACGGACATGGAAGGGCCTCTCATACGTTTCAGCAGATGAAACAATCATGCTTCTGGATATTTCATGTTGTCAAGTAAATGGGTACCCTGGTGGGCATGACGTCCCGCATCGACCCGTTGACCCTTGAGGTCGTCGAGCTCATCGGCACCATCGTGGCCCGTTATCACGAGGAATACGAGGAGGCCGCGGCCAAGCACTCCCTGACCGGGGCGCAGGCCCGGGTGCTGGGCCTGCTGACCGGCGGGCCGACACCGATGCGCCGGCTCGCCCAGCAGCTGAAGTGCGAGCCGTCGAACGTCACCGGGATCGTGGACCGCCTGGAGTCGCGCGGCCTCGCCGAGCGCCGCCTGGACCCGGGGGACCGCCGGGTCAAGCTGGCCGCCGCCACCGAGGCGGGCCGGGAGACCTCCGAACGCCTCCGCGGCTCGCTCGACTTCGCGCGCGAACCGCTGGCGGAACTCTCGGACGAGGAGCGGACGGTGCTGCGGGACCTGCTCAAACGGATGCTGGGCACCGCGCCGTAGAGCCGGGCCGCGGGGCATCGCGTACGCCCATCGCCGGGACGCCCGGGTACGGGACGCCCGGGTACGGGATGCCCGGCGGGCCACGCGGAGGAGCCGCTTACCGATGCTTTCCCCTCCCCGCCCCTTCCCGCTACCAGGGGCTCCGCCCCTGGACCCCGGGGTCTGGCCCCCGGGACCTGGGACCGGAGCCGCATACCGATGCTGAGGGAGGGGCGGAGCCCCGGGCCGGGGGCCTGGGGCCGAGCGGCGGGCCGGGGCCTGAGGCAGAGTCCCGGACCAGGACCTGGGACAGAGCCCCCGTCCAGGGCCTGAGGCAGAACCCCGGACCAGGGACCTGGGGCAGAACCCCGGGCCGGGGCCTGGGGCGGAGCCCCAGTTGCGGGAAGGGGCGGGGAGGGGAAATAGCCGGCCGCAGGCGGCACGGTCCACCGGGCACCTCCTACGCGCACCACCACAGGAAGCGCTGGCAAGTCTCCGTAGGCGTCGGGCTCGCCGTCGGCGCGACGGTCACCGGCGCGGTGGGCCCCGGTTTGGGCGGGGTGGTGGGCCGATGCGTCGCCCCGGAGCCGCCCGGGGCCGAGGGCGAGTCGTCCGACGGGTCGGAGGACGAGCCGTCGTCCGGATCGGCCGAGGTGTCGTCGTCCTCGCCCTTGGACTTCCCGCCGTCCTTGTCCTTGCCCTTGCCCGCGTCCTTGCCCTTGGACGACTTTCCGTCCTCGCCGTCCCCCGCCGAGGGGCCCGCGCCCGGGCCGGTCGTGTCCTGGACGATCGTCTCGGCCGATTCCGTCACGCCGCCGTCGCGGTCGGCCACCGGCTCCTGCCGCCTGGGCGCCGGGGAGGACTCCCGCCAGTGCCCCTCGGTGGCCAGCTCGGCCACGAACACCGCGACCAGCACCGGGCCGAGCACCGACGCCAGGATCGCCACCCGGCGCCCCCGGCCCCGGCGGGCGCGACGGGCGCGGCGGCCGAAGAGGCCCCGGGACTTGGGCTTCCGGCGCGAGGCGCGAGTGGTGCCGGAGGCACGGGAAGCCTGGGCCGTAAGGCGGTCCGCCCGCCGTTCCGCCCGCGTGGCGGGCGCCTCGGCCCCGCCGCCGCCCTCGTCCGCCGCGTCCGACGCGGCAGAGGGCAGCCCGAGGTCCTCGACGGGCCTCCCGCATCCAGGGCAGGAGACGGCACCGTTGAGATGGCGGCGACAGGGAGAGCAGTAATCCATTTCGCCGGGCAGGTTATGTGACCAGCGCGTAGGTCAGCAGGACGCAGGGTGTGAGGATCCTGTGCAAAGAACCGTACGAAAGCCCTCGTCAGGCCCCTGTCCCGGGGACGGCCGAGGCCCACTCGGCCCCACCCGGCCCCACTCAGCCGCCGAAGGCAGTCGCTCAGCCGCCGAACGCGGGCTGCGCCAATCCCTGCCCCGCACCCTGGATGACCAGCAGCGACCCGGCGAGCGGCGGCGCGGCGGCGCCGAGTCCGACGCGTGCCGAGGTCAGATACAGGTCGGTGAGGTCCGCACCGCCGAAGGCACACGCGGTGGGGCGCGGGAACGGCAGCTCAACCACCCGATCGAGTGTCCCGTCAGGGGCGTAGCGGCGGACCGCGGCGCCGTCCCACAGGGCGACCCACACCGCGCCGTCGGCGTCCACGCACAGCCCGTCCGGGAACCCCGCGCCCTCCTCGACCTCGGCGAACGGCCGCCGGCCCGAGACCACCGGACCATCGGGGTCCTCGACGTCGAAGACGTCGATACGGCGGGTGGGGGTGTCGATGTAGTACATGAGGCGGCCGTCCGGGCTCCAGCCGATGCCGTTGCTGACCGTCACCTCCGGCAGGAACTCCGTATGGGACCCGTCGGACCCGATCCGGGAGAGCGTGCCGCCGCCGGCCCCCTCGTCGTAGCGCATGGTGCCCGCCCAGAGCGAGCCGTCGGGCGCGACGGCGGCGTCGTTCCCCCGGCGGCCGGGGACCGCCTCGCGCAGCAGCCAGTCGAAGCCGCCGTCCGCCCCGTACACCCCGATGCCGTCGCGGAGGTTGACCACCAGGCCGCCGCCCGCGCGGGGCTTGGCCGCGCCGACGTGCTGCTCGGTGCCCAGCGTGGTGCGGCGGCCGGTGGCGGGGTCGTAGGTGTGGACGCGGGAGGAGAGGATGTCCACCCAGATCAGCCGCTGGGCGGCGGCGTCCCAGGTGGGTCCCTCACCGAGCACGGCGCTCGCGCGCACCGCGATCTCGAGCGATGGCCGTGTGCTCAATGGCCGTGTGCTCATATGGCCCGCCTCCGATGTCCCAGCCGCACCGACAGTTCACCCGCGCCCTTGGCCGCCAGCTCCTCCAGCTCGGCCTGGCGCTCATCGCTCCAGCGGATCGTCGGCACCGAGATCGACAGCGCCGCGACCACCTTTCCCGTGGTGTCCCGTACGGGAGCCGCCACGCAGTTCACATCCGGGTTGGACTCCCGCTGCTCGACCGCGATGCCGCGCTCGCGCACGGTGGCGAGGTGGCGGCGCAGTTCGGCGGGGGCGGTGATGCTGTTGTCCGTCATCGCGGCCAGCGGCTGATCGCCGGACAGCCGCGCGGCCAGGGCGTCCTCCGGGAGGGACGCGAGCAGCATCTTGCCCACCGAGGTGCAGTGGGCGGGCAGCCGGCGGCCCGCGGCGGAGACCATGCGGACGGCGTGGGTGGAGTCGACCTTGGCGATGTAGATGACGTCCATGCCCTCGAGGATCGCGACATGCACGGTCTCGTCGCAGGTCTCCGCGACGCTCCGGGCCACCTGCTGGCCCTCGGCGGCCAGGTCGAGCTGCTCGGCGTAGCGGCTGCCCAGTTGGTACGGCCGGACCCCGAGCCGATAGCGGCCGGGCTGGTCGGGGACCTGGACCAGATAGGAGCGGGCGGCCAGAGTGGTCACCAGCTCATGGACCGTCGTACGGGGCAGCCCGAGCCGACGGGTGATCTCGGGTGCGGAGAGCGTGCCGTCCCCGTCCAGGAAGAGCTCGAGTATGTCCAGAGCCCGTGTCACCGCGGGCACCAGGCGTCCCATAATGCTCGCCCTCCCCTTCTGGTTCAGATGGCAAGCGTTCGAGATTCCGGCCGGTGGCCGGTATCGCGAACACAGGTTATGCGGAGGGGACTTCCCCCGGCAATGGTCCGGCCAAGGCGCGATGCGATGGGAAGCGCTTGCGCCATCGGACGAGGACGCCCCGTACGCCAGGGCACGGCGAGCCCGTACGCCAGGGCACCGCGAGCCCGTACCCCACGGCACGGCGAGCCCGTACGCCACGATAGGAGCCATGGATTCCGCGCCCGGCTCATTCGCTCAGCCCGACTCGTTCCCGTCCCCCTTCCCCTTCGTCCTCGTGCTGCTGCGCCGGATGGCCGACCATCAGCCGGGGCTGGTCGAGGACGCGCTGCGCGAGCTGGGCTTCGGGCGTGCGGTGATGCGCGAGGCCAACCGCCGCTGGCAGGCCATGCAGCGCTCGCCGCGGCGGCGCTCGGCGGTGGCCCGCTACCGCTCCGTGCTGGGCCCGCCCGAGTCCACCGCCACCCGCCGGATCGGCGATCTGACCTGCGAGGCGCTGAGCTGGTCCGTACCGCTGTGGCCGGATCTGCGGTTCGAGGTGCTCACCGCGCCGAACGGGGCGGTGTGGAACGAGTGGCTGGTGCGCGCTCCGGGCGCGCCCGGACCCCGGTTGCGTACTGCCGCCGATCTGCGGCCCTGGTCCTGCACGGTGGACGAGGTGGCGCGTGCCTTCGCGCCCGCACGGCCCATGGAGGGCTCGGCACCCACCCGCTGGCGGCTCGCCTTCGACGCGCCGGAGGCGGAGAACGGTGAACTCCGCCACTATGTGGCGGAGTTCACCTGGGGACTGCTCCAGCGTATGGAGGACGTCAGGCCAGCTTCGCCGACAGCGTGATCTCCGTACCGGCGAGCGCCTGGCTCACCGGGCAGTTCTTCTTGGCGCCCTCGGCCGCCTCGACGAACGCGGCCTCGTCCAGACCCTCCACCGTGCCCTCGACGGTCAGGTGGATACCGGTGATGCCGGTGCCGGGCTGGAAGGTGACCTCGGCCTGGGTGGTCAGCTGGGTGGGCGGGTTGCCCGCCTGGGTGAGGCCGTGCGAGAGCGCCATCGAGAAGCAGCTGGAGTGGGCCGCCGCGATCAGCTCCTCGGGGCTGGTCTTGCCATTGGCCTGCTCGGCGCGGGACGGCCAGGAGACCGGCTGCTCGCCGATGCCGGAGGAGTCGAAGGTGACGGTCCCCTTGCCCTCGGCCAGATTGCCCTGCCAGACGGTGTGCGCGGTACGCGTCGTAGCCATGCTCGCTGTTCCTGCTTCCTGTCGGACGTGCGGTATGCGTATACGGTCGGAGATGATCACCGGGCGGGGGTGCCACCGCTCGCGGTCGCGCCCTGTCCGGAGATCGCCTCCGAGCCTACGTTCCAGGCGACCATGGCCGGGCGACCATGCTCACTTCCCAGTCGACTGACGGTCGCGGTGTCGAGCCGGAAGAGCGCACCGGCGGACGGGGGCAGGCCCAGCCGCCGGGCGGTGAGCACCCGCAGGACGTGGGCGTGCGCCACCAGCACCACATCGGCGCCGTCCGCCGCCGCCAGCTCGGGGGCGATCCGGGCGAGCACCCGGTCCACCCGGGCCCCGATCCGCTCGGGCGACTCGCCGGGGTGGTCGGGTCCGGCCGGTGGCACGCCGTCGGTCCACAGGTTCCAGTCGGGGCGGGTGCGGTGGATCTCGTCGGTGGTGATGCCCTCGTAGCCGCCGTAGTCCCATTCGCGCAGGTCGGGCTCGACGGTCAGGTCCTCGAGCCCGGCGAGCCGCGCGGTCCGCACGGCCCGGTCCATCGGGCTGACCAGGATCAGCCCGATCTTCCGCGCGGCGAGCGGCCCGCGCAGGGCGCGCGCCTGCTCCTCACCGCGCGGGGTCAGGGGCAGATCGGTCCGGCTGGTGTGCCGGTGCGAGCGGCTCCACTCGGTTTCGCCGTGCCGGACCAGCAGCAGCTCAGCCACGGTCGCCGGATGCCTTCTCCTCGCCCGCGACGCCCTGCTCCTTCTCCTCGTCGATGGCGTGCTTCTCGTTCGCCGCGGCGGCGATGGAGGCGCGCACCGTGTCCATGTCCAGGTCGCGGGCCTGGCCGATGAGGTCCTCCAGGGCCGGCTCGGGGAGGGCGCCGGGCTGGGCGAAGACCGCGATGTTCTCCCGCACGATCATCAGCGTGGGGATGGACTGGATGTCGAAGGCGGCGGCCAGCTCGGGCTGGGCCTCGGTGTCGACCTTGGCGAACAGCAGGTCCTGGTGGCGCTCGGCGGCCTTCTCGTAGACGGGCGCGAACATCCGGCACGGCCCGCACCAGGAGGCCCAGAAATCAATCAGTACGAATTCGCTCCCGGACACGATCTCGTCGAAGTTGTCCTTGGTGAGCTCGACGGTGCTAGTGCTCATGCCTGCGTTACCCGCTTCCGTACGTCGGCAGATGCCACATGCACCGTAACCCCGCCACCGCCCGCCGTTATTCCGGGCCGGTGGTGGGTCGGTGGCGGGCCATTGGTGGGTCGGCACGGCTTCGAGGGGCTAGGCCGTCCGGAAACGTATGCCCAGGTCGGCGGGGGTGAAGCGGCGTACGTCCCGGGTGGAGAGCCCGTGGCCGGTCCCCCGGAAGATCCAGAAGCCGCCCGTTCTGCCGTGGCCGTAGCCGGGCGCGGCGGCGATCACATCGTCGTGTCCGTCCCCGTCGACGTCGAGCAGCGGGGGCTGCGGGGCGAAGGCGTCGAAGCCGTACGGGGTGTGCCGGCCGGGCACCCCGGGGGTGTCCAGGTCCAGGGACTGCTCCCGGCCGGGCTCCCGGCCGTGCTCCCGGTGCGGGCTCTGCGGGCTCCGCGGGCTCCGCGGGCTCTTGTCCGGGTCGGGGGCGTACTCGCCGCCGTGCCCGTGCCGTGAGCCGGGCAGCAGGGTGAGCCGGCCGTTGCCGTTGTGCTTCTCCGGGGTGGCCACGACGAGGTCGGGGCGGCCGTCGCCGGTGATGTCGCCGACGGCCGGGGAGCCGCCGAAGCCGTCGCCGCGCCGGGCGTCGCCGGGCATGCCCGGGCCGGACTGATCGACGGTGAGATCCGCACGCCCCCGGCCCAGACCGGACTTGGCGCCGTGGACGACGGTCAGCCGCCCGGAGCCGCGGTGGCGGCCGGGGCCGAGGGTCCCCTGGCCGGGCGCGAGCAGATCGTCGATCCCGTCGTGGTCGGCGTCCCCGGCCGCGGGCTCGCGCGGGCCGTCCTCCGTGCCGAGCGCATGGGCCAGGCGCGCCTCGGGCCGCTTGTCCCGCACCAGGCCCTTGGGGCCACCGCGGTAGTGGGCGACGGGGGTGTCGAGGGGGGCGGTGTCGCCGAGTTCCGGCTGGTCCGCCTGGCCGAGGCCGTAGCGGTAGGTCAGCACCACATCGGTGCGGTGGTCGCCGTTGAAGTCCCCGGCCGTGGCGGTGGCGGGTGCGCCGCGGCGGGGCCGGTCGGTGGGGCCGGTGGGGAGCGGGGCGGTACGGGCGGGGTGGGCCTTGGTGCCGAACGGCCCGTACAGCACGCGTACGACGCCCCGGGCGTCACCCTGGCCGTCGCCCTCGCCGTCCGCCGCCGAGGCCAGCAGGTCGGCCGCGCCGTCCCCGTCGAAGTCCCCCACGGTCAGCGCCAGGAATCCGGCCGCGCCGCCGCCGAGCGGGCGCGGCGCGGCCAGCCCTCGGGGCCCGCCGCGCAGCACCACCGTCTCCCCCGTCCGCTCGGCCCGCGGCGAACCGCCGTACCGGAAGCGCGCCGTCACCAGGTCGGTGAATCCGTCCCGGTCGAGATCGGTGCGCAGCAGGGGGCCCACGTAGTCGTCCTCGGCGCCGTCCACGACGAGGCGGTGCCGCGGGTCGAGGCCGTGCGCCCCGCCGTAGACCACCGCGAGCCGGGCGGGCAGCGGTCCCCGGGAGGCGCTGGTGGGGCGGATGGCGGTGGCGAAGTCGTCGTAACCGTCGCCGTTGAAGTCCCCGAGCGAGGCCCCGGCGGCCCCCTTGGTGGCCCCCTCGGTGGCCCCCTCCACCGGCTTCCGCCCCTCGTGACCGCCCTCGCTGCACCCCGCGAGCAGCAGCACGGACACGGCCACGGCGGCGACGGGAACGGACGAACGCACGGCGACACCTCGCAAGGCTGATCGAGCGGACGGGCTTCACCGCTCAAGGACTCCAGGGAGCGCGCTCGGGTTGCCTCGCGGCCGCCCCCGCCAAATACACGCGACACCGGGGGCCGAGCTTGCGATCATGACGCCTGGCCTCTGACCCCTGACCCCCGACCCCTCCCCCCTGACGAGAAAGGGCGATGCGCGATGCCGGCCATACCCGCCGACCCGACCGTGCTGCACCCGATGCCCGAGCAGCCACGGGTGGTGCTGCTCAAGCCGCTGATCACCTCGCCGCTGATCGAGGTCGGGGAGTTCTCGTACTACGACGACCCGGATGAGCCCACCGCGTTCGAGACCCGCAATGTGCTGTACCACTACGGGCCGGAGCGGCTGGTCATCGGGAAGTTCTGCGCGCTGGGCGAAGGGGTGCGGTTCATCATGAACGGCGCCAACCACCGCATGGACGGTCCGTCCACGTTCCCCTTCCCCATCATGGGCGGTTCGTGGGCCGACCACTTCGACCTGATCACGGGCCTGCCGGGCCGGGGCGACACCGTGGTGGGCCATGACGTCTGGTTCGGATACCGGTCGATGGTGATGCCCGGCGTGCGTATCGGGCACGGCGCGGTCATCGCCTCCGGTTCCGTGGTGGTGGACGACGTTCCCGACTACGGCATCGTCGGCGGCAACCCGGCCAAGCTCATTCGCCGCCGCTACGCCGACGAGGACATCGCCCGACTGTTGGCTGTGGCCTGGTGGGACTGGCCGCTCGAGCACCTCACCGGCCATATCCGCACGATCATGTCCGGCAGCGTGGACGAGCTGGAGGCGGCGGCCCCGCGCCAGGAGGTGCCCGGCGGATCGTGACGCCTGCGGCGGGCTGCTCCCCTCCCCGCCCCTTCCCGACACCTGACGAGATGCGGCTCCGCCACGTGGGGGGCACCGCCCCAGACCCCAGGGTCCAGAAGCGAAACCCCTAACAGCGGGAAGGGGACAGCATCGACATCCGGCTCCGCCACGTGGTGCGGCACCGCCCCAGACCCCGGGGTCCAGGGGCGAAGCCCTTGGTAACGGGAAGGGCGGGGAGGGGAAAGAGCCGCCGCCCCCTGACCTCAGCCCTCGAGGCTCATGTACAAACGAGTCCCCCACGGCTCAAACCCCACGCGTTCGTACACCCGGCGCGAGCCCTCGCCCGAGTACTCCAGCCAGACCGACCGCGCGCCCCGGGCGAACATCGTCTCGGTCAGCGCGGCCGTGACCGCGGCCGCGATGCCCCGGCCGCGGAAGGCGGGACGGGTGCCCACGCCCGCCAGTTCGGCGGTGCCCACGGCGGGAGCCGAGCAGGTGGCCCCACCGGCGCAGCCCCCGTCGGGTGCCCGGACGAACCGGACCGCGCCACCGTCCTCCTGGACGCGGCGCAGCCGGGCCGCCCCCTCCTCGGAGGCGGCGAACTCACTGGCGAACGCCTCGGACAGCGCGGCGTCGATCGCCCGGTAGTCCTCGTCCGTGGCCGGAACCGCCACCGGAACGGCCGCCGTGCCCCGCGGAACGGCGAGCCGTTCCGGGGTGCACACCAGATACGCGTGCGTGGCCTCCACACCGAACCCCGCCTCCCGCAGCGCGGGCTCCACCCCGGGCGCGGCGTCCGGCGCGAACTCGAGCCGGGGCTTGAGTTCACGTACCCGGAACGCCTCGATCAGCTCCATGACGTCCCGGGCGGTGGGCCGGGCGCCGGGAAGCGGGGTCGCGTAGTTGATGTACGGGCTGGTGGTGCCGGGGTCGAACCCCGCCACAAAGCCGCCGACCTCGACAAGCACGGGGCGGCGGCGAAGGTTGGCTACGGCGAAACTCTGGACGTCAGTGCCCATGGTGAAGTGACCTCACGGATCAACGCGGCGGAAGGCGCCGCGGAAGGAAGCGGTGTACGGATACGTGGGGCCGCCGTGAGGAGACGGGTTGTTGGCACCGATCGCTCAGTGCCGACGGCGGCCGCTGGGGGACGCCGAGTTCATGGGCTTCAGTCCTTTGATGACAGTTGGTGACGACAGTTGGTGGAATCGCCACGCGGAACATAGCGCACGGCGTGACCGAGTGACACCTGGTTTTGCGAGGTGGCGCGAAAGACCGCCACCGCACCCGCGCTGTCCGCCGCTTGACAGGGCCTCAGCCGCCCGCCGTCGCCGCCGGCACCCCACCGAACCCGCCCGGAGGATTGACGCGGACACACCACGACCCTACCGTCTCGTCACATCTCAGCGTTCACAAGGAAACACCAACTTCATATACATGGACCGCGGTCCATACCAGCGGGTCCCTACCAACCCCCCACGGGAAGGCAATTCCCATGCGCATCCGTACGCTGCTCACCGCGCTGGCGGCCGTGACCACCGTCATCGGTGGCCTGGCCCTCGCGGGCCCCGCCGGCGCCTCCCCCACGGCCACCTCCCCCACAGCCACCTTCGCCGACCCGTCGAAGGCGCCGGGCGGCAACTTCGACCTCTCGGTGTGGCAACTCCAGGAGCCGGTCGGCTCCCCGGGCAAGCCGACGACCATCCCCTCGTCCAGGCTCCAGGGGGCGAGCGGATTCCAGGACGACTACTTCGCCACCGACAAGCGCGACGGGGCGATGACGTTCTGGGCGCCCGAAAAGGGCGTCACCACCCCGAACTCCCACTACGCCCGCTCCGAACTGCGCGAGATGAACCGCAACGGCGGCGCCGCGGACTGGTCGCTCGGCGGCTCGCACAAGCTTCAGGCGACGCTGCGCGTGGTGTCGGTGACGAAGAACGTCTGCGTCGGCCAGATCCACCTCGGCTCGGGCGGCTCCTCCACGAAGCCGCTGGTGGAGCTGTACTACCGCGCCAACGGCGACATCGTCCTCGGCACCGAGAACTCCCCCGACGGCGGCCAGACCCTGCACAACGTGGCCCATGTGTCGGTCGGCAAGACCTGGAACTACACGATCGGCGTCTCCGGCGGCGACACCATCGACCTGACGGTCAACGGCAGCACGACGCACTACGACATCCCGTCGTCCTTCTTCCCGTACAAGCAGTACTTCAAGGCGGGCTCCTACAACCAGTCGTCCTCCGACAGCACGACGAACGGAGCACGCGTCGGCTTCTACGGGCTGACCGTCTCCCACGGCTGAGCCCGCAAGGCCCGGCGGCCAAGGGGGCCGCCGGGCCTTGTCGCCGCTCATCGCCGCTAGGACGTCTTGCCGCCGAAGACCTCGGCCACTTCGGGGATGCGGTCGATGTAGCCGTCGAGCAGCTTGCGGCCGACGGTCACCGAGTCGACCAGCGGGTGCAGGGAGAACGCCTTGGCGGCATCGGTCCGGGAGCCGGTGACAGCGGCGCTGATGGTGAGCCGCTCGACCGCCTTGACCTGCTGCATCAGACCGGTCTGATGGAGATCGGGCTGGGTGATGGTGAGCGGGTGGACGCCGTTGGCATCGACCGTCACGGGCACCTCGACGACGGCGTCGCGGGGGAGCCCGGAGACGGTGGTTCCGTTGCGCACGTTGAGGATCATCGTGGCGCGCTCATTGCGGCTGATCGCGGCCATCACCGAGAGGGCGACCCCGGCGTACCCCTGGTGCGCGGGGTCCGGCCGGAAGTCCTCGTCCGGTTGGGCCTCTCCCTGGACGGCGCCCTTGGCCTCGGCCATGTAGTTGGCGCTGCGGTCGGCGATGGTCTTCCGCCACAGCGACACGGCCGCGCCCCCGGCGGCCTCCGTCACCCGCTGGTAGAACTCCCGCTGCTGGCGGGCGAGGAACTCACCGCGGGTCTGCGGAGCGTCGAGGATGGACCGTACGGCCTCCCGGTTGAAGTAGTAGTAGTACAGATACTCGTTGGGGATCACGCCGAGGTCGCGCAGCCACTCGCGCCCGAAGACCACGCCCTCCTCCAGGTCGCCGAGGCGCCGCTCGTCGGCGAGCAGCCGGGGCAGGATGTCCTCGCCGTCGTGCAGCACGCGGCGCATCCAGCCGAGGTGGTTGAGACCGACGTAGTCGAACTGGGCCCGGGACGGGTCGAGGCCCAGGGTCGTGGCGATGCGGCGGCCCAGACCTGACGGCGTGTCGCAGATGCCGAGGACGCGGTCGCCGAGGACGCTCTGCATCGCTTCGGTGATCATGCCGGCCGGGTTGGTGAAGTTGATGACGTAGGCGTGCGGGGCCAGCCGCCGCACCCGGTGCGCGATGTCGAGCATGACGGGGATGGTGCGCAGCCCATAGGCCAGACCACCCGGGCCGGTGGTCTCCTGGCCGAGGACGTCGAGGTCGAGGGCGACCCGCTCGTCGCACATCCGCCCCGTCAGCCCGCCCACACGGATGGCGGCGAACACGAAGTCGCTGCCCTCCAGGGCGTCGTCGAGCGACGTGCTGACCGTCACCCTGGGCGCGTCGGCATGGCCGTCGGCGAACTGGGCGAGCACTTCGGCCATGGCCTTGAGCCGGGCCGGGTCGGTGTCGTACAGCCACACATCGTCGATACGGGGGGAGCCCTGATCGTGCAGCAGGGCCTGGTAGACGTAGGGCACGCGGAACCCGCCGCCGCCGAGGACGGTCAACTTCATGCGAGTATCACCTTTCCGTCCGCCTCGCGGCAGAGCTGGAGCGTGTTGGGGTCGGCACCGCTGGTGGTGATCAGGACGTCGAGGTCGGAGAGCGAGCACACGCGCAGCGATCCGGTGCCGGGGAACTTGGTCTCGGCGGCGACCAGGACGACCTTCCCGGCCGTCTCGATCATGGCCTGTTTCAGGGGGGCCTCGACGGCCATGTTGTCCACCACATGACCGTTGGGCCGTACTCCGGTGCAGCTCAGGAAGAGCAGGTCGGCGCTGACCTGGCGGAGTGCCTGCTCGGTCAGGGAGCCGACCAGGGACTGGTAGTTGCGGCGCAGCACCCCACCGAGCATCACCAGCCGCACGGCGTCGTCGTCGCGGAGTTCGTCGAGCACCGGCAGGCTGCTGGTGATGACGGTGACGGAACGGCCCCGCAGCCGGCGAGCGATGGCCAGGGGGGTGGTTCCGATATCGAGGACGATCACGCTGTCGTCCTCGATCAGCTTCACGGCCTCCTCGGCCATCGCGTCCTTCAGCGCCTCGTCGCGCGAGATGACCACGTCGAACGGAATCTCTTTCTCCGTGTCCGCGCCGGCGGCTTCCGCGGCGCCGCGCAGTGACAGGGCCGCTCCGCCGTAGGTGCGGACCAGCTCGCCGTTGCGGTCGAGGAGGGTCAGGTCCCGGCGAATCGTGGACTCGCTGACCTGGAGGTTCTCAGCGAGCTCGCGTACCGAGGCCACTCCGGTCGACCGGAGTGACTCGACGATCTTCGCATGTCGTTTGCGTGAAGTCACGCATTGACCCTAGCACCACATGACTGAAGTCAGTCATGAAGATAAGAGATGTTCTTGTTGCTGATCGACTCTTGTCATTCCGTAGCGGCGGTGCTCATAGTTGAGCACTTCACCGTGGTCGCACCGGAAAGAGGCGGTCTCCGTGCTCGACGTGCTCTTCGCCGGCGAGGTCTTCTGCGACCTCGTCCTCGGCGGCATCCCCCATCTGCCCACCCCGGGAACCGAGGTGTACGCCGACCGGTTCGCCGTCTCCCCCGGGGGAACCGCGACCCGCGCCGTCGCCACCGCCCGCCTCGGACTGCGGACCGGGATCCTGGGGGTGATCGGCACCGACCTCTTCGGCGAGCACCTCGCCGCCCGGCTCGCGGCCGAGCAGAACCTGGATCCGACCTGGCTGCGCCGCGATCCCGCCGTGCACACCCCGGTCACGGTCGCGGTGACCCAGGAACACGACCGCGCCTTCCTCACCTACGAGGAGAAGGGGGCCCTGCGCCCCGAGGTGTGGGAGGGCGAGCTGCCCGCCGTCCGCTTCCTCCAGCTCGGGATCGGACGGCCGCTGCCCGCCTGGGCGGCCGAGTTCCGCGCCCGCGGCACCCGGGTGGTGGGCGGCGTCGGCTGGGACCCCACCGGCCAGTGGTCACGGGAGCTGCTCACCCGGCTCGCCGAGGTCGACGTGTTCATCTGCAACGCCGTCGAGGCGACGAGCTACACCCGCACCGGCACGGTCGAGCAGGCCGTGAAGGTCCTCGCCGACCATGTGCCCGACGTCGTCGTGACCGATGGCGGAAACGGCGCGGTCGCGGTGGACGGCGCCACCGGTGAGCTGGTCCGGGTCGCCGTACCCCGGGTGCCGGCCGTCGATCCCACCGGCGCCGGTGATGTGTTCACCGCGGGACTGATCACCGGCCTGAACCACGACTGGCCCCTCACCACCCGGCTCCGCTTCGCCGGACTGTGCGCCGCCCTGTCGGTGCAGAGCCTGGGCGGCGCGAACAGCGCACCGCAGTGGGAGGCGATCGACGCCTTCCTCGAACGCACCCCCCGGATCCCGGACGCGGACCTCATCCGCATCCGTGCGATCAAGCCCTAGCTCCCGCGCCCCGGCCCGGGCCTCGCTCCCACGACCCGGCTCAGGCCGGACGACCGCGCCCCGCCACATCCGACAGCCACCGCCGCATCCGACAGCCACCGCCCCAGCCCCGGGCGGCCGCACTCCCAGCCCCGGGCGGCCACACCCTCAGCCCCGTACGGCCGCACCCCCGGCACCCACCGCACCCCCAGCACCCCCAGCACCAGGAGGACCACCCCATGGCCGAGAGAACCCCACGACGCCCCCGTCGGCGCCTCATAGCCGCGGCGGCGCTCGCCACCGGTGTCCTGACCGGTGTCGCGGCCTGCTCCCCCGGCCCGAGCGGCGGATCGGCCACCAGCGCCAAGACCTCCGGCCCGGTCTCCACCGACCCCGCCAAGGCCGGGAAGGTCACCCTCACCGTGTGGGACCAGAACACCGACCCGGGCGCCAACGTCTCCACCGAGGCGCTCAACAAGGCGTTCATGGCGAAGTACCCGAACGTCACCATCAAGCGCGTCTCCCGGTCCTTCGCCGACCTCAAGACCACCCTGAAACTCGCGCTGTCCTCCGCCAACCCGCCCGACGTCGTCCAGGCGAACCAGGGCTACCCCGACATGGGCGCCTTCGTGAAGGGCAAGCTGCTCCAGCCGGTGGACCGCTACGCCAAGGCCTACGGCTGGGACTCCTCCTTCCCGTCCCAGCTGCTCGACCTCAACCGCTTCTCCCCCGACGGCAAGACCTGGAAGACCGGCAATCTGTACGGCGTCTCGCAGACCGGTGAGATCATCGGCGTCTACTACAACAAGGCCAAGCTGAAGTCGCTCGGCCTGTCCGTGCCCACCACGCTCGGCGGCTTCGAGACCGCACTGGCCAAGGCCAAGGCGTCGGGCCTGCAACCCCTTTCCTACGGCGACGCCGACAAGAGCCCCGGCATCCACATCTTCGGCGTCATCCAGGCCCTCGCCGCCGGCAAGCCCGAGGTCCGCAAGCTCGTCTTCGACGAGGGCGACGCCAAGTGGACGGACTCCGGCACCCTCAAGGCCGCGACCACGCTGCGCCGCTGGGCCGACAAGGGGTATCTGGGCTCCGGCTTCAACGGCAAGAGCAAGGACCAGGCCGTTGACTCCTTCGGCCGGGGCAAGTCCCTGTTCCTCCTGGAAGGCACCTGGCAGTCGGCCGTCCTCGCCCCGAAGATGAAGCAGAACGTCGGCTTCACCGCGCTCAGCCCCGCCGCCGGGCAGCCCCCGCTCACCCAGGGCGGCGAGGGCCTCGCATGGTCCGTGACCTCCAAGTCCAAGCACCCGGACGTCGCCGGCGCGTACATCGACTTCCTCGTCAACAAGAACGGCATGAAGGTCGCCGCCTCCCACGGGAACCTGCCCGCCCTTCCCCCGGCCGACTACAAGCCGACGCCCGGCACCGTCGACGAGGACATCCTCACGCGGTGGAAGGCCGTGAGCGAGAAGGACGGACTGCTGCCCTACCTCGACTACACCACCCCGACCTTCTACGACACCCTCACCGCCGCCGTCCAGGAGCTGACCGCCGGACACCTCACCCCCAAGGCGTTCACCACTCGGCTCCAGTCCGACTACTCCTCCTTCCAGAACAGCAGGTAGACCCCCACCTCATGGCCGCCACCGCACACCGCCCGACGGCACGCAAGCGTCCGGCCGGCGCCCCCACCCGGGAGCCGGTCCGGCGCCGCGGCCGCGTCATCCAGTGGAAGGGCTACCTCTACGCCCTTCCCGCCCTGACCGTCCTCACCGTCTTCCTGCTGGTCCCGCTCGGCCAGCTGGTGCAGATCTCCCTCTTCCACTGGGACGGAATCTCCGTCTCCACCTGGGCCGGGTTCGACAACTACACCGAGATCGCCCGCGACCCGCAGCTGCGCGCGGGCTTCCTCCACTCCTTCGTCCTGATCCTGTTCTTCTCCGTCATCCCGATCGCGCTCGCCCTGGTGCTCGCCGCGGTCACCACACGGGCCGGCCGGCTGCGCGGCGTCTCCGTCTTCCGCGCGATGATCTTCCTGCCCCAGGTGGTCGCCATGGTCGTGACCGCCACCGCCTGGACGGCGATCTACGCTCCCGACGGCGTGCTCAACACCGCGCTGCGCGCCATCGGTCTCGAGACGGTGGCCCGCCCCTGGCTCGGCGACTTCTCCACCGCCCTGCCCGCCGTCGGACTCATCGGCACCTGGCTGGAGATCGGCCTGTGTCTGGTGCTGTTCATCGCCGGCATCGGGCAGATCCCGGCGGAGCTGTACGAGGCGGCGAAGCTGGACGGGGCGGGCCCGGTGCGGGAGTTCTTCGCCGTCACCCTGCCCGGGCTGCGCGGGCAGATCACCGTCGCGCTCACCCTCACCGTGATCGCCGCCCTGCGCACCTTCGACCTGGTGTACGTCGCCACCCACGGCGGCCCGGGCAACGCCACCAGCCTGCCCGCCTACGAGGTCTACAACCGGGCCTTCGGCACCGGCCAGGTCGGCTCGGCCTGCGCCATCGCCGTCACCCTGACCGCGGTGATCCTCCTTCTCACCTTCCTGATCACCAAGGTCCAGCCACAGGAGGACGAGACGTGATCTCAGGCCGCGAACGGGCGTTCAACTACGCCATCCTCACCCTCTTCGCCGCGCTGGCCCTGCTGCCGCTGATCGGCGTGGTGTCCTCCGCGCTGACCCCCGCCGCGGAGTCCGGGCCCTCCTTCACCTGGCCTCACCACCTGGACCTCGGCAACTTCTCCACCGCCTGGCGCCAGGGCCACTTCGCCACGTATCTGACCTCCAGCCTGCTGGTCGCGTTGTCGGTGGTGTTGCTGACGGCCGTCCTGGCGATCCTGGCGGGCTTCTCCTTCGCGCACTTCGACTACCCCGGCCGGTCAGTCCTCTTCTACGTCACCCTCATCGGGCTGATGGTGCCGCCCGAGGCGTTCGTCATCCCGCTCTACTTCAACCTGCGCGACACCGGACTCACCGACTCCTACTGGTCGCTGATCCTCCCGCAGACCGCCCAGTCCCTCGCCTTCGGTGTCTTCTGGATGCGCAACTTCTTCCGCTCGGTACCGGTCAGCGTCATCGAGGCGGCGCGCCTGGACGGGGCGTCCGACTGGCGGCTGCTGTGGCGGATCCTGGTGCCCACCAGCCGTCCGGCGCTGCTGACGATGGCGATGCTGGTGTTCATGTGGACCTGGAACGAGTTCCTGCTCCCGCTGGTCATGATCACCGACGAGAGCAAGCGCACCGCGCCGCTCGGCCTGGCCTTCTTCCAGAGCGAGCACACCACCCAGTACTCCGTGCTGGCGGCCGCGTCCATCATCGTCGCCCTGCCGGTCGTCGCCTCGTATGTCTTCCTCCAGCGGCACTTCATCTCCGGGATGCTCTCCGGCGCGGTGAAGGGCTGAACAGACCATTGAACCGAACGGGAGAACGGGGGCCACCGCGGCCGGAGGCGTCTCTACGTCAGCCGGCCGGAAAGCGAGCCACCCAACGCCGCTGCCACGGTGTCTCGACGGCCCGGGGGTGATGGTGGGTGCGCACCCAGGCCACGGCGTCGGCGGGGGCCACCCCCGCCAGAACGGCCAGGCAGGCGATGACGGTCCCGGTCCGGCCGACGCCACCCCCGCAGGCGACCTCCACGGGCGTGCCCGCACGGGCCCGCTGGTGCAGCGCGCGGATCTGCCGTACGGCCAGGTCGCGGTCGCGGGGCAGCAGAAAGTCGGGCCACTCGACCCACGCGCGCTCCCACCCCAGCTCCCCGTCATGCCGCTCGCGCAACCGGCGGGACCCCAGATACAGCCCGAACCCGGGCAGCGGCCCCTCCGGCCGCGGATGCCGCAGACCGCGCCCCCGGACCCATGAGCCGTCCGGCAGCCGCAGGGCACCCGCCAGCGGTGCGTCACTCATCGGTCCCCGCCCCCGATCCGAAGCGCCCGGCCACTGTCGGCACGGCATCGATGTCCTTGCACATCCGTTCACTCTGGCCGCGCTTCGCGCTTTCCGCAAAGGAGTTGAGCCGTGTGAGGATGTGGCGATGATGTGGCTGGGGAGACGCGGGAGGCGGACGGCCGGACTCATGGCGACCGCGGCGAGTGCGGCGCTGGCGCTGACCGCCTGCGGCCCGGGCGGCTCGGGCGGCGCGGGCGGCTCCGGCGGCTCCGGTGACGGGGACTCCGGGGACCGCGAGGCGACGTACAGACGCGTCATCGAGGACCCTCAGCCGCGCCCGGCCGATGTCATCGAGGCGGCCGGGGCACCCACCGATGTGGCCCGCGCGGACGACGGCTCACTGCTCCTGGCGTACGAGGCGAGCAACGTCGAGGACGACGAGGGGCCGGCCGCCACCGCCTGGCGCATCGTCGGCCCCGACGGCGATACGGTCGCCGAGCACGCGGAACACGCGGACGCGGAGGACGCGCCGCCCGCGTTCAAGGGGGTGCGCGGCGGCTTCGTGCGGGTGCCGCCGGGCGAGGGAGCCGAGGGAGCGTACGCCCTCGACGTACGCGGCAAGCGGCACAAGGCCGTCATCACCGAGACCCCGATGCGCACCCGCCCCGGCGACGTCCTGCTCGCCGAACTGGAGCCGACCCTCGTCTACCGCCCCGCCACCCGCACCGTGGCGCCACCGGCCGGAGCGCCGGACTACGCCATCCGCTTCGCCGTCGACGAACGGGGCACGGCCTGGAGCCTGGACCAGCCCCTGACCGACGCCCCCAACCGCGTCGTATGGCAGCGCGACGGTCACACCCTCGGCTCCAGAGCCGTCCCGAAGCCGTACACGGGAGGCGTCCTCGCCGCGCGGGGTGGCACCGCGGCGCTGTCCCTCACCCGGGGCGAGCGCGTGCGCGGCCTGTTGCTGACGACGGACCGCGGCGAGCACTGGCGGACGGTCCTCACCGGCGGAATCCCCTGGCAGGACCTGAAGCGCGGCCCGGAGTCCCTGGTCATGGAGTCGCTCGCGGACGGGCGGCTGCTCGTCGGCGAGGAGGGCGGCCGCTACTGGCTCGCCGACGACCGTGCCGACAACGCCTTCCACGAAGTGAAGACACCGGCGGCGTTCACGTCGTTGACCGTCGACGGCACGACGCTCTACGGCATCGCGGACGCGACGACGGCGACGTACGGCCTGGTGAAGGGCGAAGGGCTATGGATCTCCCGCGACGGTGGACGCGAGTGGCACCGCCACGGCAGATGATCTGTCCACAAGAACATCTGTCACCTAGCACGTCCATGCTAGGTTACGCGGGTGAGCGCACCCGACGACGAGACCAAGAAGCCCCGCCGCGAGGGCGGTGACCTGGCCCTGGACACCGATCTGGGATGGGCGATCCGCCTGGTCGGCGCCGCGTTCCGCCGAGTCGCCACCGACTCCGTCGCCGACCTCCCCGGAGGCGCGCGCGGTTACCTCGTGCTGGTCGCCCTGGCGAGTGGCGAGCCGCCCTCGCAGCTCGCGCTGGCGAAGGAGGTCAGCCTGGACCGCACGGTGATGACGTACCTCCTCGACGACCTCGAAGCGCACGAACTGATCACGCGCAGGCCCGACCCGCGCGACCGCCGCGTACGCCAGGTCCTGCTCGCCGACACCGGACGCACCCGGCTCAAGCAGGTGCGCCGCGGCCTCGCCGCCGCTGAGGCCCGCCTCCTCACCGACCTCGGCGACCAGGACGCCGAGCAGTTGCGCACCCTCCTCGCCCGCGTCGCACAGACCGCCCAGCGAGAGTTGATCACGGCGGAAGAAGCCGAGTGCTGAAGCGTGCCGAAGCGTCCCCGCGCCGAATTCTTGGGCTGAACGGATGAACGGGAGTCACCGCATGAGCGCGGCGACTCCCGTTCCTATGTCGTCGCGGGCCAGAATGGGTCTGCCCGCGTAGTGCCCTGGTGGGGCGGGTGGGACTCGAACCCACGGCCGACGGATTATGAGTCTTTCGAGGATCTTGGCGGCCCTTGCCTGTCCACGCTCATTTTTGGCGCTTTCCCAGGTCAGAAGGGGTGAGCAGTGTCGGCGCCCCTTCGTCTTTGTTGGTCTGTTCCTATCCTTGCGTCCCGACTGCGTCCCGACACCGCCCCGGATGAACAGTCTCGGCGCACGCGGAGCCGGTCGCGCCAGCTCGCGAACGGGTGCAGAGGTCACTCGCAGCGGATTGGCCTTCCAACGCGCAGAGGCTCCATCCCGCTAGCGTCTATCGCCGCCAGGCGGACCGGCCTTCACTGCCGCCCTGCTTTCGCCCGGCCGGGGTGTGGGCGGGTCAGGCGCCTGTCCGTGGCCGGCCAGCCGGAGTGATCTGCGTAGTGGGGCGACGGGCGATGCGGTCGGCGATCTCGCGCCTGGCCCGGCGCCGGACAGGGCGGGACAGGGCCGGGGCGGCTTTCTCGATGTCTTCCCATGTCGCCGAGACGGCGTTCACGTTGTCGTCGGTGAGGCGGTCCCTGTCAGCCAGCATGATGTCGAGCTGGCGTCGTACCGTGGCGTAGCGAACGGCGGCTGCCCGATGCTGGGCAGACAGTTGCGGGTAGTTCCAGATCAGCTGCGCGGCGCTGAGTGCCGCTGCGGCGAGGCTGAGCTCGTCGGCACCCTGTGCCCGGACATGAAGTTGACGCTGGAGCGGCCCGGCCCGGACGTCGTCACCGCGGTGACCCGGTCGGCGGACCTGCTGCGTAAAGGGGCGTGGGCTCCTGCTCGAGCTCGTCGACCGCGCGGAGGTCCGCGACGCCGCGGCCGCGTGGACCGGACGGGTCAACACCGTCACCGCCCGCACGGACAGGGTGGACGTCGACGCGTTGCTGATCCGGCCCGACGGCTGTGTCGCCTGGGCCTTGCCTACCGGGCAGGACCTCGTCGCCACCACGCTGGTGCGTGCGCTGGGCACCTGGTCCGGCCAACCGGCCTGAGCACCGCATTAACCGTCGTCTCAGGTTCGCTCCGTATGAAGTAGGCATCCAGATAAGCGATGCAACCCGTATGTAGGAGGCTAGTGATGGCAGTCAACACAGCACCGTCCGGCGAAGCGCCGGCCGGTCGGTTGGCAGGCCGGTGGGTGCCGTGGTTGGTGATTGGCTTGTGGTTGGTGCTGGCGGCGGGCATGGTGCCGCTGAGTGGAAAGTTGAGCTCGGTCACCACCGACAGCGCCGTGGACACCCTGCCGGCCAGTGCCGAGTCCACCAAGGTGGCGGCGCTGGAGGACAGTCTCCCCGACGGTGACAGCAACACGTTCGTCTTCGTGTACCACCGCGCCGGCGGCATGACCGACGCCGACCGCGCGACGGTCGAGCGCCACTACAACACCCTCGCCAAGCGGTACCCGCCGAAGGCGACGGCGGCGGCCGGCGAGGACGACGAGGGCTCACCGACCAAACGCTCCACCGACGGCAAGGCGATGATGTTCTCCCTCGAGGTGAGCACGGCCTACGGCGAACCGGAGGCCCTCGTCGGCCCGTTACGTGACGCCACGAAGGACCGCCCCGCCGGCCTGGAACTCGACGTGACCGGCCCGGGCGCGATCGACGGCGACATGGACGCCGTCTTCGACGGCATCGACGTGCAGGTCCTCCTCACCACCATCGTCGTCGTCACGCTCCTGCTCATCCTCACCTACCGCAGCCCGGTGTTGTGGATCATCCCGCTGATGGCCGTTGGCGCGGCCGCACTGACCTCGATGGCGACCGTCTACCTGCTCGTCAAGGGCTTCGGCATCGTGGTCAACGACCAGAACTCGGCGCTGCTGACGATCCTGGTATTCGGCGTCGGCACGGACTACGCGCTGTTGCTCATCGCCCGGTATCGGGAGGCACTGCACCACCATGAGAACGTCCGGGTCGCGATGGTCCACGCGCTACGCAGCGCGGCGCCCGCCATCATCGCGTCCGCGGCCACCGTGGTCGCCGGCCTGCTCTGCCTGCTCGTCGCGGACCTGAACAGCACCAGCGGGTTGGGCCCGATCGGTGCGGCCGGCATCCTGTGCGCGCTGGTGGCCATGCTGACGCTGTTCCCGGCGGTGCTCGTGGTGCTCGGCAGGCGGATCTTCTGGCCGGCCATCCCGCGGTTCAGCACGGCCGTGGAGGAGAAGCCGGGGCTGTGGGGACGGCTCGGCACCGCCATCAGCCGCCGCCGGTGGGTGGCGGCACTCGGCTCGCTCGGAGTCCTCGGCGTGCTCGCCATCGGGCTGGCGGGCAACACCGGCGCCCTGCGGGAGCAGGACCAGTTCCAGTCCGCACCGGAGTCGGTCACCGGCTTCACCGTTCTCCGCCAGCACTTTCCGGAGCTCGGCGGCCAGCCGATGACGATCTTCACGCGGCCGGCGCACCAGGAGCGGGTGCTCGACATCGTCAAGGACACTCGCGGTGTGGCCCTGGCCATCCCGGAGCAGACCAGCCGCGGCTGGGCCAACATCTCCGTGTTCCCGACGGACGCGCCGGACACCGCCGCAGAGTACGACACGATCAAGCGGGTGCGCACCGCCGTGCACGCGGTGCGCGGGGCGGAGGCGATCGTCGGCGGGCCGAGTGCGGAGAACCTCGACACCGAGGTGACCACCAGCCGCGACGAGAAGCTGGTGATCCCGCTGGTGCTCGCCGTCGTCCTGATCATCCTCGGGCTGCTGCTGCGCGCGATCGTGGCCCCGCTGGTCCTGATGGCCACCGTGATCGTCTCATTCGCCGCAGCCTTCGGCGGCAGCGTGTTCGTCTTCGACACGATCCTCGGGTTCAAGGGCATCGACTCTTCGGCGCCGGTGATGGCATTCCTGTTCCTGGTGGCGCTCGGCGTCGACTACAACATCTTCCTGGCCAGCCGGGCCCGGGAGGAGACCGCGCGTCTCGGCACCAGAGAAGGCATGCTCAAAGCCCTCTCGGCCACCGGTGGCGTCATCACCTCGGCAGGCCTGGTCCTGGCGGCCACATTCGCGGTCCTCGCCACACTTCCGCTGGTAATGCTAGTCGAGGTCGGGTTCCTGGTCGCCTTCGGCGTGCTGCTCGACGCCCTGCTGGTGCGGTCGGTCCTGGTGCCCGCCCTCACCCTGCTGATCGGCCGGCGGATCTGGTGGCCGAGCCGGCTGTCCCGCCCAGCGGCGGAGCTGCCGGACGGTCAACAGCCGCTCGGCGACCACGAGGAGCCCGCGCTGCAACGGTGAACGCGGCGGCACGGACGAAATCCGGGACGGGGCCCCAGGCCCGTCCCGGATTTTTCTCATGGGCCCCACGGCCGCCGCCCTATGGTCCTGCGCCACGCGCCCGGGGCCGGGGCCGGCGCACCGCGGTGTCCTGCCCCGACGGTGAGCCGCGCGGGCCACTGCCCGACAGCCGCCGCCCTTTGGTCCTGCGCCACGCGCCGGGGCCGGCGCACCGCCGTGTCCTACCCCGTGGTGGACCGCTTGTCCCGCGCCGTGCGGCCGGGGCTGAGGTCGGCGCACCGCGGTCTCCTGCCCCGACGGTGAGCCGCGCGGGGCCACTGCCCGACAGCCGCCGCCCCTTGTCCTGCGCCACGCGGCCAGGGCCGGGGTCGGCGCACCGCGGTCTCCTGCCCCGACGGTGAGCCGCGCGGGCCATTGCCCGACGGCCGCCGCCCTTTGGTCCTGCGCCGTGCGGCCGGGGCGGGTCAGCGCACCGCGGCCGGAAGGTCGACCCGAAGCAGCGCGCCACCGCGTGCGGAGCGGGCGACGGTGGCCCGGCCGCCGTGGGCGTCGACGACCCGCTGCACGATCGACAGCCCCAGACCGGATCCCGGCAACGCCCGGGCGCTGTCGGCACGGTAGAAACGGTCGAACACCCGCGGTACGTCGGCGGCGTCGATGCCCGGCCCGGCGTCGTCGACCTCGAGCACCGCCGACGCGCCCTCGGCACGGAGCCGGACCTGAACCGGCTGGTCCGCGGGGGACCACTTGCCGGCGTTGTCGATGAGGTTGAGCACCGCCCGCTGGAGCGCAGCGGGACGCCCGCTCACCCACACGGAGGTCACCTCGAGCGCGAACTCGATGTCGGGCACGTGGGAACGCGCCCGGGTCGCGGCGGCCACCACCACGTCGGCGAGGTCGAGCAGCTCGGTGCTCTCGTCGCTGACGTCACCGCGCGCCAGGTCGGTCAGCTCGGCGGCAAGGGTGCTCAACTCGGCCACCTGGGCGCCGAGATCGTTGAGCAGCCGGGTCCGGCTCTCCGCCGGCAGTGCGCTGTCCAGGGTGCCGCGCCGATCGAGCCGGATCAGCAGCTCGACGTTGAGGCGCAGGCTGGTGAGCGGGGTCTTGAGCTCGTGGGCGGCATCCTCGGCGAGCAGCCGCTGGGCCCGCCGGGAATCCCGGAGCGCGGCGAGCATGTCGTTGATCGACTGAATCAGCCGCCGGATCTCCCCACCGCCCTCATCCGGGATGCCCGCGTCGAGATCCCGGGTGTGCGCGACACGTACCGCGGCGGCGGTCAGCCGGTCGATCGGCGCCAGCCCGGTCCGCGCCACGCCCCGCCCCACAAGGGCGCCGCCGGCCACGCAGAGCAGCCCGATCAGCAGCATGCCGAACCCGAACTGGTTGATCGGGCTGTCGTCGGCGACGTGGGCCACCTGGACCGCGCCGTCGCCCGCCCGCAGGGTGTAGATGACGTAGCCGTCCTCGTCGCTGTCCCTCGACTCCATCAGGTCGGCCGACGCGCCCTGCGCCACGCGCTCGGCGTCATCGCTGACCGGGGGCAGCGCGGGTTGGCCGGCCGGCGTCCGGGTCTTGCCGTCGGGCAGGATGACCCGCACCAGCCGACCGGATCCCGGATACGGCGGTAGCTGGAGCTGCGCCAGACCGGCGCGCTCCGCGTTCCTCGCCAGGACGCGGGAGTCGGCGCGCAGCTGATTCTCGGCACTGTCCTGCAGCTCCCAGCCCAGTAGCTGGCTGGCCACCTGGAAGGCCACGAACACGCTCAGCGCGATGGCCGTCGCCGCGATCACCGTCAGCCTGGCCCGCAGGGACCGCCGACGCCACCATCGGGTCAGCCGGCGCGGTTCCCGTCCCGCGTGCCTGCTCACGGAGGAGTCTCCCGCAGCACGTATCCCAGACCGCGCAACGTGTGAATCAATCGCGGCTCACCCTCGGCCTCCATCTTGCGGCGCAGGTAACTCACGTACACCTGGAGGTTGTTGGCGGTGGCGCTCATGTCGAAGCCCCAGATCGCCTCGAACAGCGCGTCGCGGGTCAAGACCCGGGTCGCGTTGCCCATGAGGACCTGTAAGAGGGAGAACTCGGTCCGGGTCAGGCGCAGCGGCCGCCCGCCCCGCCACGCCTCGAACCTGTCCGGATCGAGCCGGACGTCGGCGAACGACAGGATCTGCGACTCCTCGCCGGTCGGCGTGCGCCGACGCAGCAGGGCCCGCACCCGGGCCAGCAACTCCTCGGTGGCGAACGGCTTGGGCAGGTAGTCGTCGGCGCCCGCGTCCAGCCCGGTGACCCGGTCGGAGACCTGGTCACGGGCGGTCAGCATCAACACCGGCAGATCCCGACCCGCGGCCCGCAACCGCCGACAGGTCTCCAACCCGCCGAGACGAGGCATCATCACGTCGAGGATCAGCAGATCCAACCCGTCGCCACCGACCCCCACGACCCCGTCAAGCACGGCGAAACCATTGGCGACGGTGCTGGTGTCGTAACCCTCGACCTGGAGCACCCGCTCCAGCGACTCACGGATGGCCGCTTCATCATCCGCGATCATGATCCGCACGCCGGCCCGCCCCCTTCCAGTCGATGCTTTTGCCGCTCATCGTCCCCGATCAACCTGAGACCAGGCTTAAGGGCGTGCAGATCTTTAACATGCTTTCTTGATCTTGCTGTGGTTAAGGAACGTCGCGATGTCGGATGGTGTGCGAAAGCGAGCGGTGGAGGCGCTGATGGGGTGGTCGTGCGCTTCCAGGAGGGGGCGGACTTCCTGGCTCGCGCGGCTGATGGTTGGGGCGGTGACGCCGAAGAGTTGGGCGAGGAGGTCCATGGGGGCGATCTTGCGCAGGTGGAGCACGGTGACCAGGACTCGCTCGGCTGGGGTGAGTTTGGCTTTGGCACCTGTGCCGGGGGCCACCAGGCGTTCGCGACCGCGGCGCGCGCGCAGCACGTGCTCGCGTTGAAGTTCCATCGAGGGAGTCAGTGTGTCGATGAGGTCGCTGAGTTGCGGGCGGGTCATGCCGGTCAGCTCCGGGTCCTTCAGGGAATACGGCGTGAGTTGTTGTGATGTCTTCGTCGGCGCCTGGCGCGTTTGACGGAGGGGTTCATGCCGCAGGTGATCGAGAAGTGGGCGCCGGCCCGGCGGCAGGCGGCGATGACACCGGCGTTGTAGAACTGGGAGTCGGCGCACAGGATGCGCAGGCCGGTGCAGCCGGCCTCGTGGGCGGCGGCCAGGGCCTCGCTGACGAATTTCGGGGCGCCCCGGGAGTCGGCTGCTTTGCCGCGGCGCATCCGCACGGTGGCGATCACCGGCCGGGAGGTGGGGGTGCAGATCGTGGCGAGCAGGGGGTGCAGGGTGCGGATGCCCTTGAACCGGCCGTACTCGGCGCCCTGCTTGGTGCGGCCGTAGACGCGTTTGTCGGTGGAGTCGACGTCGATGAACGCCTTCTCGCTGGTGCCGGGCAGCAGCGGGGTGTGCGTGGCCAGTGCGCCGAGGAACCTACGGTGCACCGCGTGCAGTTGGAGGGCGTGACCGTGGGTGAAGGAGCGGAGGAAGGCCACTGACATCCTCACTGTCTGCCCAGCTCTTCCACTTTGTCCACAGGTCTCGAGCCCTTTCGGGCAGGTCGGTCAGGGAGCGTCAGTGGGCCGTCGGCCTACGACCCGCTGCGCGAGCAGGCCGCCGGCCACGCGGACCGCCCGGCGGAAGACCCGAAGGTCGCCGCCCAGGCTCTGCTCCGGGTGGTCGACGCGGCCGAGCCACCGGCGCGGATCATCTTCGGCACCGGCGGGGTGGAGTTCATCAGCGGGGTCTACGAGCGGCGTCTCTCCGACTGGCGCGCCGCCGCTCCGCTGTTCGCCGACCAGTAGTTCCCGGCCGCCCGGGCACTCGGTTGGGGGACGCGGGCGGTCGCGCGGGATAATCGAGGGATGGACGAGGCTGCGCGGCTGCGCGTCGACCTTCTGAGCGGGTTCGCGGTCTCCCGTGGTGGCGAGGCCCTGAGCGTTCCCGGTGCGCGGTTGCGGTGCCTGGCCGCCCGGCTGGCGCTGGCCGGCGGCCGGACCGTCGGCGCCGGCGTCCTGGTCGAGGCGATCTGGGGCGCCGAGCCGCCGGCCGAGCCCGTGCACGCTCTGCAGACGCTGGTGTGGCGGCTGCGGAAGGTCCTCGGCTCGGCCGACGCGGTCACGCAGGTGGCCGACGGGTACCGGCTGGCCGTCCGGGACGCCGACGTCGACGTGCTGCGGTTCGAACGGCAGGCCGCCGCTGGCCGCGAGTCCCTGCACGCCGGCGACCCGCGGGCCGCAGTGGACGTGCTGGGTGCGGCGGTCACGCTGCCCGGGCTCCGTCCCGGTGCCGAGCCGGCGCTGCTGGCCGCGGTGGCCCCGGCGGTGGCGGCCGGGCTGGCCCATGCGTCGGTGGACGCCGTCACCGATCTGGCCGAGGCCGAGATCGCGGTCGGGCACGCCGGCGCGGCCGCCGCCCGCCTGACCGCCCTGCTGGCCGGGCAACCGGTCCACGAGCGGGCGGTCGCGCTGCTCATGGACGCGTTCGCCGCCCAGGGCCGCACGGCCGAGGCCTTGGCCGTGTACGAGCGCTTCCGCGGCACCCTGGCCGAGGCGTTGGGCGCCGACCCCGGTTCCATGCTGCGTGACCGTCACCTGCGACTGCTCCGCGCGCAGCCGTCCGGCCCGGTGCCGGCCACCCCGGCCGAACGGCTCGGACCGGGCAATCTGCCGGCGCCGCTGACCAGTTTCATCGGCCGCGACGACGAGCTCGCCCGGATCGCCGCGCGCCTGCGGACCGGCCGCCTGATCACCGTGCTCGGTCCCGGTGGCGCCGGCAAGACCCGCCTCGCCGTCGAGGCCGCCCGCCGCCACCAGCGGGACTACCGCGACGGTGCGTGGCTGATCGATCTCGCCTCGATCGCCGAACCGGCCAAGATCGGCGCGACGGTGCTCGCGGGCATCGGATCGCGGTCCGGGACCCTGCTCGACCGCCGCGAGCATCGCGGTGCCGACGACGTCGACGTCCTCGTCGACCAGCTCGGCGGCCGGGAGATCCTGCTGGTCGTCGACAACTGCGAGCACCTCGTCGATGCCGCCTCCCACCTGCTCACGGCCCTGCTGACCCGCTGCTCCGGGCTGCGGGTGGTGGCGACGAGCCGCGAACCGCTGGCGGTCGACGGGGAGGCCCTGGTGCCGCTGGGTCCGCTCGCGCTGCCGACCGGTGACCTCGACATGGGCCGGGCCCGGGCGGTGCCGTCGGTGCGCCTGTTCACCGAGCGCGCGGCCGCGGTACGACCGGGATTCGACGTCGACCCGGCCACCTGGCCGGACATCCGGCGGGTGGTGTGCGACCTGGACGGGATGCCGCTGGCGCTCGAACTGGCCGCCGCGCGGCTGCGTACCCTCTCCCTGCCGGAGCTGGCCGACGGGCTGACCGACCGGTTCCGGTTGCTCACCACCGGCAACCGCACCGCGCTGCCCCGGCATCACTCGCTGAGCGCGGTCATCGCGTGGAGCTGGGACCTGCTGACCGAGGACGAGCGCACACTGGCCGAGCGGATCTCGGTGCTGCCCGGCGGCGTCACCCGTGCCTCGGCCACGGCGGTGTGCGCCGGCTCGTCGATACCGGCCGGTGCCGTCCCCGGCCTGCTCGCGGGCCTCGTCGACCGGTCGTTGCTGCAACTGGGACCGGCACCGGGCCGCTATCGCATGCTGGATACCATCCGCGAGTACGGCGCCGGGCGCCTCGCGGCCGGCGGCGACCTCGACGCCGTCCGCGACCGGGCCGCCGGCCATTTCGCTGAGCTGGTCGCCGGCCAGGACCCGGGCTTGCGCGGCCCTGGTCAGCTGGCGGCCATGGAGGCCATCGGGGCCGAGTACGACAACCTGCAGGCCGCCCTGCGCCACCTCTGCGCGACCGGCGACAGCACCGGCGCGGTCGGGCTGGCTCTGGCGCTGAGCTGGTACTGGCAGATGTCCGGCCGGCGCTCCGACGCCACGTACTGGCTGGGCGAGGCGCTGGCGACGCCGGGCGGGCCGGCCCCCGGCCGCGACCGCGCCCTCGTTGTCCACCTGTTCAGCCAGGCCGGCATCTGGTCACGGGTGCCGGGCGCGCCGGCCGGCGAGGAGCACCGGGCGATCCGTGAGCTGAGCGACCGGCTGCTCGCCGGCCCCGCGGTGCCGGGCCCGCAAGCCGCGCTGGTTCTGCTGCCGCTGGCCTTCCTCCGCGACGAGAAGGCGGTGACGGCGGTCGTCGAGGAGCTGACCGCCGGCGACGACGTATGGCTGTCCGGCTACGCCTACCTGCTACGCGCGCAGTTTCTCGAGAACGTCAGCCGGATCGGTCAGATGCGCAGCGATGTGGAAGTGGCCTTGGACTGCTTCCGGTGGGCGGGCGACCGGTGGAGCCAGGCCTGCGCGTTGTCGTTGCGGGCGCAGCTGCGTCTGTACGACGACCTCGACGGCGCGCTGGCCGACCTGCGCGAGTCCCGGTCACTGGCTGCGAACTTCGGATCGCCGACGCTGGGCGATCGGATGGACGTCGACCTGCGGTGGATCGAGCTGCATCTGCGCAGTGGCGACACCGACCGGGCCATCGCGACCATCGAGGCGGCCCGGGACCGAGCCGTGCGGGTGGCGTCGAGCTGGACGCTGGCCGTGCTCGACGTGCGCGAGGCCGGCATCCGGGTCCGGCGCGGCGAGCTGTCCCGGGCGGCGGAGCTGCTCGACGCCGTGCCGCCGGGACTGTCCGGCGTGACGGCGACCCCCGGTGACCTGGTGCGCGCGCTGGCCGGATGTGCCCGGGCCGGCCTGTGCCTGCGCCTGGGCGACGGTGCCGGTGCGGCGACGGCGTTGACCGGGGCCTTCGCGGCGGCCCGGCGGAGCGGGGACCTGCCGCTCCTGTCGGCGGTGACGGTGCACGCGGCGGAGCTGGCCGCCGCGCGCGGACGGCCGGGGGAGTCGGCGGTTCTGCTCGGCGCGGCCGCCGGGCTGCGTGGAACCGACGACGACACCGATCCGCTGATCCGCGAACTCGCCGCTCAGGTGCGGGCCGAGCTGGGCCGGGAGGAGTTCGCGGAGGCGTACGCGGAAGGTCGGGCGCTGGACCGGGACACCGCGGTCCGGCTCGGCGACCCGGGGTCGTAGCCCGCACCTCTCACGCGACACGCACACGCCGCTCACCGGGCCCGGCCGGGGCGCGGTCCCGTGCGAGCGCCGTGTGCGTCCCGTGACAGGCGTTCACGCGAGTCTGGATCCACCGTACGAATGAGGGGATCTGTGTCGTGGATGACGTGTTGATCGTTGGTGGCGGGCCGGTCGGCCTGTTCCTTGCCGGTGAGCTGGCCCGGGCCGGCTGCACCGTCCAGGTGCTGGAGCGGGAACCGGATTCGGACGCCGCGTGGAAGTCGTTGCCGCTGGGGGTGCGGACGCTGACGGCGGGTTCGGTCGAGGCGTTCCACCGCCGGGGGATGCTGGCCGAGATCCTGACCGCGTCGGGCTACGGCGAGAATGTGTTCTTGCCGCGCAGCCTTCACTTCGCCGGCATCCTGGTCGACCCGGACGCCATCGACGTCGGCAGGCTGCCCTTCCGGCTGCCCAGCCCGGCCCCGGAACGCATCGTGACCAGTCTCGAGGCGCTCGAGTCGGTGCTGGGCGAGCGCGCCGCCAAGCTCGGCGTCACCATCCGCCGCGGTGTCGCGGTCTCCGGCGTCGAGCCGCACGACGACCATGTCGTGGTCCGGGCCGGCGCGGACGAGCACGTGGCCCGCTGGGTCGTCGGCTGCGACGGCGGGCGCAGCACCGTACGCGGCGCGGCGGGTTTCGGCTTCGAGGGCACCGATCCGACCTTCACCGGCTACGCCATGCACGTCACCATGGACGACCCGGAGAAGCTGCGCCCTGGGTTCAATCTGACGCCCGAGGGCATGTACCTGCGGACCTACCATGAGGGACACGTCGGTATCAACGACTTCGACGGCGGAGCCTTCGACCGCTCCCAGGCGTTGACGCTCGAGCACCTGCAGGAGGTGCTGCGCCGGGTGTCCGGCACCGACGTGACGCTGACCGGTGTGCGTGCGGCATCCACGTTCACCGACCGGGCGCGGCAGGCGACGACGTACCGGCGCGGACGCGTGTTGCTGGCCGGGGACGCCGCGCACATCTACTCGCCGCTGGGCGGGCAGATGCTCAACCTCGGCATCGGCGACGCAGTGAACCTGGGCTGGAAGCTGGCCGCGACGGTCCACGGGCAGGCGCCGGCCGGGCTGCTGGACACGTACACCGAGGAGCGGCACCCGATCGCCGCGCGGATGCTCGACTGGTCCCGCGCCCAGGTGGCGATCATGCGGCCGGGCCCGCTCTCGCAGGCGGTTCAGGGGGTGATTCGGGAGCTGATCCGGACCCCGGACGTGGCGACCTACATCTACGACCGGCTCTCCGGGCTGGCCCTGCACTACGACCTCGGCAGTGACCAGCCGCTCGTCGGCCGCAACGCGCCGGCCTTCCGGCTGGCCGACGGCACCGCGCTGGCCGACCTCCTGCCGGACGGGAAGGGCGTGATCCTCGATTTCGCCGGTTCCCTGCGGGACGTGGCCGCACCCTGGCACGACCGCGTCCGGTACGTGAACGGCCCGGCCGAGAACGACCTGGGCTTCGACGCCGTGCTGGTCCGGCCGGATGGCATCGTCGCGTGGGCCGGCGGTGACGTGCCGTCGTTCACGGAAGCGATGAACCGGTGGTTCACCGCCGGGGTCCGATAGTCAGTGCGGCGCGGATGGGCTGCTCGGCCACGGCGGCCGTGCCGAGGGCGTCGACCGCGAGCAGCGCCGCGCCGACCACCGGCGGCGACTCGACCACGCTGATCTCCACCAGCGGAGCCTGGGCCCGGGCACCGGCCACGATCTGATCGTGCAGCTGCCGGTGACGGGCCTGCAGAACCCCGCCGCCCAGCACCAAGGCGTGCGGGGCGGCGAGCAGGTCGAGCCGCCCGGCCGCGACCCGGTGCTGGGCCAGGATCTCCCCGGCCTGCCGCCGGATCAGGCCGCCGGCCACCGGGTCGCCGGTGGCCGCCACCTCGAACAGGACGGGGGCCAGTTCGTGGATCGCGGTCATCGGCAGCTCGCCCAGGTGCAGGGCGATGCTGACGGCCTCCACGGTGGGTCGCCGGAAGTGCGCCGCCACGGCCGCGGACAGGGCGGTCGGGGTGCCCCGGCCGTCCTCGCCCCGGGCGGCCAGCCGCAGCGTGTGCTCGGCCAGGTCGTGACCGCCGCCCCAGTCGCCGGAGATCGGGCCGAGGGCGGGGAAGCGGGCGGTCCGGCCGTCCGCCGCCCGGCCCACGCAGTTGGTGCCGGCGCCGCAGACCACGGCGACGGCGTCGGGCCGTGAGGTCCCGCGGATGGCGAGGCGGCGGAACTGGTGCAGCAGCGCGATGGGCTGTTCAACGACGTAGCGCAGCTTGCCCAGGCCTTTGATCCGGGCCCTTGCGGCGAGGGATGACTGGCTGGGTGCCGCGTTCACGGCAGGCTCGGCGGAGAGTACGTAGTTCGGGGTGCCGTTACCGTCGCAGATCAGGTGGTGCTTGGAACCCGGTTTAGCGCGGTTGACCGGCGACGGACCTGTTCCGGGACCCCCTTTTTCGCGTCGATGTGGCTGCCGTCGATCACCGCCCGGGACCAGTCGATCTCGTTTGCCGCGTTCAGCTGGGCAAGCAGGATCCTATGCAGATCGTCGAACACCCCGGCATCGGCCCACCGCTTGATCCGCCGCCAGCACGTCATGCCCGACCCGAAGCCGAGTTCCTGCGGAAGGTCTTCCCAGCCGATCCCGGTATGCAGCACGTACAAGATGCCCTGCAGGCACTGCCGATCCGGCACCGGCCGCGGACCGGGCGCCTTCACCGGGCCACGGCGGAAGCAACGGCTCGAGAAGCTCCCACAACTGATCATCAACGATCCACGGCGATTCAGCAGATCGCGTTAGCAGCTCTTTAACGGTCGTCTCAGGTTCGCTCGGTAGGAAGTAGGCATCCAGATAAGCGATGCAACCCGTATGTAGGAGGCTAGTGATGGCAGTCGACGCAGCGCCGTCAGGGAAAGCGCCGGGCCCGGGCGGTTGAGATTCGGGGCGGCCACCAGGGCGCTGGCGACGGCGTTCCCTGTCGCCGCCTGCGGGTCGCACGCCGACAACAGCGCGGGGCCCGCCGCGGCCGGCCCGCACAGCGCGCACGCGGGCGGGTCGTCAGCTCCACCACAGCCGCTGCGCGCCGGCGAGCGGTTCCTCGACCTGAGGATGGCCGAGGCCTACACGCCCGCGCCGCCGGAGGGCGGCGGCTCGGACGGGTACCGGTGCCAGATGATCGATCCGGGCCTGACCAAGACGGCGTTCCTGACCGGGACCCAATTCGCACCGGAGAACGTTGCCATCGCGCACCACGCCGTCGTGTACGCGGTGCCGCCGGGCGACGCTGCCGCGGTGCGCGAGCAGGACGCGAAGACCCCTGGTCTCGGCTGGCAGTGTTTCGGCGGGACCGGCGTAGCCGGCGCCGAGGTCGAAGAGGGGGACGCGGCGTGTGTGGACACCTGGGCGCGCCTGGTAACGACGAGGGGTCGATCTGAAGCATCTCGCAGACGGATGCCGCACGGATACCGCACCACACAAACACCTGAGGAGAGACTGACATGAAGTCCATGGGACGCCGCGGCATTCTAACCGCCGCCACGGCACTTGGCATTGGTGCCGGCTTGTCCACGCATGCCATTGTCTCGGCAGCGGACGAGAACGAGACTTCGGACAAGACTTCGGACATTTCACTGCGGGACCGGGACCTGCCCTTCATCGGCACGGAAGAGACCTTTTCCACCCATGAGTTGATGGTGCTGAACGACAGGCTGTTCCTCGAGGATACTGGTCTTGCCGAGCTCGGCCCGCGCCGCATCGGTGCAATGGATAAGGGGGGGCTCAACGTTCAAATCCTCTCCGCACATACGCCAGGTGTGCAGAATGTCAAAGGTAAGGAGGGCATCGATTTTGCGTATCGTCTCAACAAGTTGCTCGTCGATGGACCGATGGCCAAGTATCCGGGGCGGTTTCAGGCATTTGCAACCTTGCCTCTGCAGAATCCGGAGGCCTCGGCAGACGAACTGGAACGCACAGTTCGGGAAGATGGCTTCCTCGGCGCTTTGACCAATGGAATCATCGGGAAGAAATTCCTCGACCATCCCGACTTTGAGCCCCTGCTGGCGCGCGCCGAAGCCCTTGATGTGCCGATATACATCCATCCGGGCCTGCCGCCTGACGAGGTTTTCCAAATCTACTACAGCAATATGCGGCCGGAATATCAGAAGGAGAACCAGGACCAGGTTCTCAGCATCTCTGCATATGGATGGCACCAGGAAGTCGTTACTCAGTGCGTCCGAATGATCACCTCGGGAGTATTCGACAGGCATCCCAAGCTCCAGATTATCATGGGCCATATGGGAGAGGGCCTTCCGTTCTTCTACAAACGCATCCTGGAGAAGATGAGCGAAGTGACCGAGAAAAGCCTGGACAAGCCGTTCGAGCAGTATTTCCATGACAATTGCTGGTTCACAACCAGCGCATTCCCCCAGACTGAACTGCTCGATCTCCTGCTGAAGTACATAAGTGTGGATCGAGTGATGTTTGCAACCGACTACCCGTTTGCAGATATAAAAGCTCAAACCGACTGGTTCCGGGGAGTCGATTTGCCACGCGAAAGCAAGGAAAAAATTGCGTTCCGAAATGCGGAAAAACTGTTCGGAATGAAAGTGCCCGTGAAGTGACGCGCCAGCGTCGGCAGAAGTGGAGAATGCTTTGGCTGTAAGGCGAGAGTACGGCCAAAGCATGCGATGTCGCGGTTTCCGCATCACGCGGTCTTCATACAACAGCGGATCGCATGCTCTTCCAGAGAGATCGAAGTGTCGCGCTAGTTCGCTGTAGCCAAGCAAGACGAGCGTAGTAGCGACTCTCTTGAGATCCTCAGCGCACTGACCCGCCTTGTGATTAACGGCGCGGTTCGCAAGGGTCTGCTGCGGGGCCCAGTAGCAGACCCTTGCCAGCGTGAAGCGCCAACGACTGGGATGGGCCAACACCGGACATTGGCTATCGGCTCAGTCCCCACTTCCGGCTGAAACCCCCATCGACACCGCCGTCGCCCGGGCGACACCGGAGACATGCTGGCCCAGCTTCCCCTCGAGGGCTGCAGTCCAGGGCCCGAGTTGGAAGCCGAGCCCGTCGTCGATCATTGCGAACCTGCCTGATGTCAGGGTGAAGCGCTGGCGGTAGGCGCCGGTGACGTACTCGCCGGTCGCCGTCTTGTTGAACGGCCGGCCGAACTCCTCGGCGAGTTTTTCACCGATCGCATCAAGCTCACGGCGGCGAAGCGTGTCGAGGAGCCTTCGCTGTTCACCCGTATCGCCGCACTCGGCGGGCTTCTCCTCGCGCTGAGCTTCTTCCTCACCGTGAGCTGGACGACCCGCCCTTACTACTTCGGCGCCGACATCGTCTTCGCAGCTGCCTGGACCCCGCTGCTGGTTGCTGGCGAAGCAGGCCTGTTCTCCACGACGGCCCGCCTGCGCGCCGCGATACGTCGTCGTCGCCAGCCGAACTCCACCCCAGACGACGTCAAGCGACGCATTCTGCTGTGGGGCGGCCTGGTCACCGCGACGACCGCTGCCCTCGGCGGCGCTGTCGTCGCTCTTACCCGGCGCACCACCACCAACCCGAAATCAAGCCAGCCAACAGACCCCGGAACGAACTCCCCGACAGTGATCGCTGCGGTCTCTGCCGTCGCCGTCGGTTGGTCGACCTGACACCACGTCAACCCGCCCTGACCAGCTAGTCAGCCACCCCCGTACAGCGGGGGAACCTCAGGGCGACTGGCTCTACGAGCTGTGGCACAGCTTCATCTTCCTCGGCCCTCGCCGCGGCGAGATGGCCGCACTGCCCTGGACGGAGGTCAGCATCGATGCCCTCTGGCCGCGGATCTCCCAGCAGATCGTGGAGGTCGCCTACGAGCTGTACGGCGAAGCGCCGAAGGCCGACAGCGTTCGCACCCTGTCCCTGAGCTTGGAGTCCGGCGACAACCTGGCCAGCTTCCGCGTGAAGCAGGAGCAGAAGCGCCGGAAGTGGGCGGACGCCTACGTTGAGACCGGCCGCGTGTGGACGCACGAGAGCGGCGAGGCGCTGCACCCCGACTGGATCTCCCGACGCTTCACCCGTCTCGTGGAACTGTCCGGGCTGCCGCCGGCCCGCCTGCACGACCTCCGCCACCTCGCAGCCACTCTGTCCCTCCTCGCCGGGACCGACATCAAGGTGGTCCAGGAGAAGCTGGGGCACTCCTCGCGCCAGATCACCTCCGACACCTACACAAGCGTGCTACCCGAGATGATGCGAGCCGAGGCCGAGTCGGTCATGGCCGTCGTCCCCCGCGACGTCCCCTTCCAGGTCCGCACCCCACTGACGATCCCCGAAAGGGCCTGGCAGGGCGACATCGCCGTCTTCTTCGTCCACGGCGCACGGCAGTCAGGTGACGCCTGGGCCGTTGGTGCACAGACTCAACCCGGCTCCGATCTCCTCGGCATGATCACCCTCAGCGGCCGAGGTCAGGACGACGCCGCCAACGCGGCCGTGAAGTGGATACGGGATCACTGCACCGCAAACGACCTGGAGCTGGTCCGGGTCGAGAACTTCAACGACCGCTACCCCGAGGAACAGCGAGCGGGCTTCTCGCTCACACGCTTCACCATCGCCCGGTCCGAGTCCCCGGGCCTGGACGGCTGGGCGCTGCCGACCGGCTTGCCACCCACAGCGGCCCGGACCGCCCGCCGGTCCTCGAAGGGGCACCGGGAGACGGCGTGAAGGCCCCTCTGTCCCCTGAACGGGCCCCGTGTCCCCTGTGTGTCCCCTGGATCTTCGTCTGAACGGATGAACGGGAGTCCCCGCGTCGGCGCGGCGACTCCCGTTCATATGTCTGCGCAGGTCAGGATGGGTCTGCCCGCGTAGTGCCCTGGTGGGGCGGGTGGGACTCGAACCCACGGCCGACGGATTATGAGTCCTTCGAGGATCTTGGCGGCCCTTGCCTGTCCACGCTTATTTTTGGCGTTTTTGCAGGTCAGGCTGGAGGAGCCGTGTCGGCGCTCCTCCGTCATTGCCGGTCTGTTCCTATCCTTGCGTCCCGACTGCGTCCCGACACCGCCCTGATTGGACGATGCCACCGGCCTGAGGGGACGTAGCACCAGCTCGGCCAGGTGACTCGAACCCTGCCGCAGCGGAAATTCCTTCCAGAGCAAAGCGTCACGAAGGCAACGCCCGGCAGCCGACTGAAGAAGGGTGCCGAGAACCGCCATGCAGGGACATGGCCAGCAGGGCAGTTGGGGTGCGCCTGACCAGGGGCCGCAGCTCGACGAGGACTGACCGACTCCCACGATTCGCCCAGCGGTCGGCCCGAGGGGCACAATGCCAGTCAACCGAGCGGCAGGCAGGGGGAGTTAGTGTGTCGACGCAGCAGGTCTCGTACGCGCTTGACGACGAGACCATTGTGCGATTCGAGATCGAGGAGGCGGACACCTTCCGACCGGTGGGGACGGAGGAAGTGCTGGGCAGGGTCCGCGAAGCCGTGCGGCCGGCAGTGGAGGCCGCACGCGCTGTCCTGGACCGAATACGGGAGGTGCGCCCTGCCGAGGTGGAGGTCAAGTTCGGCGTGAAAGCCAGCGGGACGGCGCAGTGGGTGGTGGCCAAGGCTGCCACCGAGGCGAACTTCGAGATCACCCTGGTCTGGCGACCGGGCGAGACTTCGAACGCGGCCCCCGACAGCCCGTGAACGCGTCCCTTGGCACCGGTTCGCGCCCGGGCAACGACCCTTGGGTCGCGGCGGTGCACGCCGACGAGTATGACAACCATCCCTTGGGGTCCGGGTTCCTCATCGACAGCCGGCGCGTGATGACCTGTGCCCATGTCGCCTGTCCCCGATGGGACAAGGACGCGCCTCTGTGGGTGGCTTTTCCCAAGTCCGACCAACTCATGGACCGGCGGCTGCCGGTGAGCGAGGTGATCGCCCCAAGCCCGGAAAACAAGCGGCACAGACAGGACGTCGCGATCCTGGTGCTCGCAGACAACGTTCCCGAGTCGGCGGCACCTTTGCGCCGTCCCACCGGTGGAGACCTCGTGGGCGAGCCCTGGTGGTCTTTCGGTTTCCCCGACGACGTCTTCGGCAGTTCCTCCGCCGGGGAGGTGGGAGCAAACCTGGCTCACGGCTGGATCCGGCTGGACACCGCCTCGCGGTACCTGGTGCGCCCCGGCTACAGCGGCGCCGCCTTGTGGTCGCCCACCTATCAGGCGGTAGTCGGGATGGTGGGCCAGGCGAACAGTCGCGGCGATGCCCTTGCGCTGACGCTGTTCCGGGCAGACAAATGCCTTCCTGAGGAGAAGTTGTCCGCCCTGACGGAGTGGTCGGCTCAAGACGCAGGTGAAAGCGCACTCGCCGCTTGGGGCTGGACCCTGGAGGACGACCCCGAGGCCGGGCGGCACTGGAAGCCGCGGGCGCGCGGCGTCAGCACGGACGCGGAGCGGGGTTTCCGGTTTCGCGGTCGCACCGCGGCCCTGACCGAGATCGTCGAGTGGATCACCGCCGATGAGGCACCCAGGCATGTCCTGGTGGTCACAGGATCCCCCGGGGTGGGAAAGTCGGCCGTGCTCGGGCGGGTCGTGACGTCCGCCGACACCGCCATCGCGGCGACTCTGCCCCCAGCGGACGACAGCGTACGCGCCCCTCTGGGCTCGGTGTCCTGCGCCGTCCATGCCAAGGGCAAGACCGCGCTCGAAGTCGCCCGTGAGATTGCCCGCGCAGCGTCTGCGGCGGTTCCGCAAGCTGTGAGTGATCTCGCTCCCAGCCTGCGTGCGGCGCTCACCGATGCCTCAAGATCACCCTTCACCGTCGTCATCGACGCGCTCGATGAGGCCACCAGCGCCAAGCAGGCCCGACTTATCGCCCGCCAGATCGCCATTCCCCTCGCCGAAACATGCGCGGACCTGCACGTACGCGTCATGGTCGGCAGTAGGCGCCGAGACGATGAAGGGAATCTGCTCGCTGCCTTCGGTGATGCCGCACGCGTGATCGACCTGGACAACCCCGCGTACTTCGAGGAATCCGATCTTGCGGCGTACGCGCTGGCAACACTGCAACTGCTCGGTGATGAAAGACCGGGCAACCCCTACGCCGACGACCGTGTGGCCCGCCCTGTCGCCGCCCGTATCGCCCGGTTGGCCGATGGCAACTTCTTGGTGGCGGGGCTGACCTCACGTACCCGCGGATTGCGTGACACGGTCGCGGTGGCCCCGGCGGACATCTCGTTCAGCCCCACGGTCGCCGCGGCGCTGCACGAATACCTGGCACGACTGCCCTCGATCGACGGCATCGCCGCGGAAACGGTGCTCACTGCGCTCGCCTACGCCGAAGCCCCGGGACTACCGCTCTCCCTCTGGGGCGTCGCCATCACGGCGCTACACGGCACCTGCCCGAAGGAGAACCATCTGCGCGCGTTCGCGCATTCCGCGGCGGCCAACTTCCTGATCGAGACTGGTGTCAACGACCAGAACGCCGGGGTCTTCCGTCTCTTCCACCAGGCACTCGACGACGCGCTCAAGCAGTCCCGCGTCGAAAACGGAGCCACGGAGGACGACGAGCGGGCTCTCTCTCGCGCCTTCATCGCCCACGGACAGACCTGCGGCTGGGACAAGGCACCTGCATACCTCCTGCGTTCGCTGCCGCGGCACGCGCTGCGTGGCCGAGTCGTGGACGACCTGCTCGCCGACGTGACATACCCCCTCCACGCCGACCTGCGCCGGCTAATCCCGGTGGTGGGGCTGACGCAGACACCCGAGGGGCGAGGACCTGCGCTGATTCTGCGTAAGACGCCCCTGGCCATCGATGCCGGACCTGCGGAACGTGCGGCGCTGTTCAGCGTCACCGAAACCCAGGAGGGGCTCGGCCGTACCTATCAGGAGCACGCGGCAGACAGTCCCTACCGGGCCGCGTGGGCGCTGGTCACTCCGCAGGCCGAGGAGGCGGTCCTCGAAGGCCACACAGAAGAGGTCCGTGCCGTGTGCGGCCTCGTCGTCAGGGGACATTCCGTGCTCGCCAGCGCAGCCGAGGACGGCACTCTGCGTCTGTGGGATCCAGTTCTGGCCCGGGTGACACGAGTCCTGCAGCCCCGATTCGGCGGGATCAGGGCGCTGTGGAACTGCACGATCGACAATCACCCGCACCTGGCCCTCGGCACCGGAGACGTGGTGCGCCTATGGGATCCGGCGACAGCGGCCGATGCCGGGCAACTCCTTGCCCTGAAGGGACATGGCAGCACCGTGTACGACCTCTGCCAACTTCAGGCCGGGGACAGTACTTATCTGGCCACCGCCAGTGCAGACAAGACCGTACGTCTCTGGGATCCCACCACTGGAGATTGCGTACGGGTGATCACAGGGCACACCGACTGGGTCAACGCCGTGTGCCGCATCCCGTCGCCCCACGGTGACCTACTCGCCTCAGCAGGCGTCGACGCGACCGTGCACCTCTGGAACCCGCTCTCGAGTAAGACGCCGCTGCGCGTGCTGACCGGGCACAAAGACGCGATCAACGCCATGTGCGCGATCGAGATCGGCGGTCACGTGCTGCTGGCCACTGGCGGCTCGGATGCGACCGTACGGCTATGGGACCCCGTGACAGGGGAAGCCGTGCGGACCAGCCGCCGCGCGGAGCCTGTGCTCAGGCTGTGCCCGCTGGAAGTGGAGGGCCAGTTACTGCTCGCCTGCACGACAGGCGATTCCATACAGCTGTGGGATGCCGCGTCTGACGACGCCGTCGTCACGCTACATGGGCACAGTGACGATATCGGGGCGCTGTGCACGCTCCCCATTCACGAACGTACGCTCCTCGCGAGCGGTGGCCTCGACCACACGGTGCGCCTCTGGGACCCGGCAAGGGCACAGGTCAAGGATGCCCATGCCGTTCACGCGGTATGCACGGTGTCCGTGGACGGACGCAGGGTCCTGGTGACCGGTGGCGATGACGGAGTGCAGGTGCGAGACACTGTCACAGGCCAGGCCGAACGGTCTCTGAAAGGCCCGAGCGACTGCGTGCGCGCACTGTGTCCACTGGTCATCGACGGCCGCACCCTCGTGGCCGCAGCCGACGATGACAGCTGCGTCGTCCTGTGGGACCTGGGATCAGCGGATGTGTTCGGCGAGTACGGGAGACACGAGGCTGCTGTTCACGCCATCTGCTCTCTGACCGTGGGCAGACGCACGCTTCTCGCCAGTGCCAGCGCCGACTGCACCGTGCGCGTGTGGGATCCCGAAAGGGCAGAGACCGTCCAGACGCTATGGCATCCCTACGGCGTGTACGCGGTGTGCGCCGTCGATGTCGGCGGAGTCCAACTTCTGGCTTCAGCCAGCGGTGGGCCTGACGGCCGAGTTCACCTGTGGGATCCCACAACTGGCGAACGCGTCGGACATCAATGGCGCGCCTCGACGGCGGTTCTCGCCATGTGCTCCTTGCGCATCGGCAAGCAATCGGTCATCGCCGCCGCGACGATTGACGGCGAGACATGGCTCTGGGACGCCGCCACTGGGCAGTGTGTCCACGACTCTGAGGAGCCCGCCCTGCGCCACACCGGCGCGATCAACGCCCTCTGTACCGTCGAACATGCTGGTCGTACGCTCCTGGTCACTGCGAGCAGCGACAGGACGGTGTGTCTATGGGACCCGACCACCGCGACGCGGGTCATGGAGGTCCCCGTCCGCCATGTGGCCCTGGGGGTGGCCTGGTTCGAGGGACTACTTGCCGTAGGCCTCGACCGAGGGCTGCAGGCCCTCATCTTCAAACTGCCGTCCTGAGCTCGGAGGCTCCCGATCGGTCGGCTGAGTCTTCTGGAAACCAGGAAGTCGCAGCCCGGAGGACAAGGCACGTGTCAAGCGCCGATCCCTGACCTTGACGCCCACCGCCCCAGCGGCAAGGTCCTGGCTCTCAAGAATCGTCGCTCCAGCTACCCGAGGACGTAGGTCTCATCACCAAAGTCAGCAACGACCTTCAATTTGCCACCAAGGGCCTTCACGTATGCAGCAAGGGTATCGACCTCACTGCGGTCCAACTGCCCCTTCTCGATCCGCGAAACCCGAGCTTGAGTGACCCCCATGGCCTTGGCGACCTCCACTTGGGTGGTGTGCTGCCGCTTGCGCAGCTCAGCCAGTCGGTGCACCCGGGAGGCAGTGATCATTACCTGCGCACCCTGCGTGATCCGGTCCTTCTCCGCATCAGTGAAGGCGAACTCCTCGCTCAGGGTCTCCCAGGAGACGGCCTGCGGGTCCCTCATGTGATCAGCCATCGCTTCGGGTCCTCTCTCCTTCGATTCGCTTCAGGTGATCCTCGTACGCTTGCTCTGCCAGCGGCACTGCCACTCGGTACCAGCCGGACCAGTTACCCGCTTTGTCCCCACCCACGAGGATCACAGCCTGCCGTTGCGGGTCGAACACGAACAGCAACCGCACCTCCGAGGCACCGGCCGAGCCGGGGCGGAGCTCCTTGAGGTTGGGCAACACCGAGCCCTTGACCGTGTCGACCAGAGGCCGCCCCAGAGCAGGGCCCTCTTCTTGTAACGCGGTAATGGCCTGACTGACCTGGATGAGGGTGTCGCGGTCGGTACGGCGCAGGCTGTGGAGCCAGGAGAGAGCCGACTCCACCACGACAATTTCCCAAGCCATCCAGCCAACCCCCCACCTGCACAATATTACACTCACAGCATACACCTACTGTGTAATATCGGCGGGGCTCTGTCGACCAGGCCTGCGCCTTGCCCGCTCGTCCCCCGAGAGCTCTGCACGTCTGCCACCGCAATCCCGCGGGCCGCAGCAGGCACGACCCGGTGGAAGCCGGAGGGACGACAACGGCCCCTCTCGCAGACCTTTCCGATTCCCTGCGTCCCGCCAGCGTCCCGAATCGGCACGTGCCCGTCATACACCAGTTCTGCAGACACCCCCGCGAGCCACGTGGCCGAACCATCAGCGCAGGTCAGCGGAGCAACGACCCCGGTGCATGCAATTGCCGTCAAACTCGCGAGCAGCGGATTCAGTCCGTTGACCCAACCCTGAATCCGCTCCCCCGATGAGGCGTTTCCGCAGGTCCCAGACCTGCACAGTGGGGCGGGTGGGACTCGAACCCACGGCCGACGGATTATGAGTCCGCTGCTCTAACCGGCTGAGCTACCGCCCCGTAACGGCGCGTCGTACACATCTGCGCGCGCCGTCTGCCGCAGCATAGCCGCTCATACGATCTGCTGCTTCGAAGGGCCGATGCTGGGAGGCCCCCTGGCTGCGATCATGACGTAGATCACGCCCGGAGGGGGCCGGAAATGAAAAAGGACCCCGCAAGGGGTCCTCCTCACTGCTCCCCCGACTGGACTCGAACCAGTAACCCTCCGGTTAACAGCCGAATGCTCTGCCAATTGAGCTACAGGGGACCGAGCTCCCCCGACTGGACTCGAACCAGTAACCTGCCGGTTAACAGCCGGCTGCTCTGCCAATTGAGCTACAGGGGATTGCTCCGTGTGCCGCGACCGTGGCCCCGCCCGGATCGCCCGGACGGCGTGCGCTCGCTGCGACACATACATTAGCGCAAGCAGGGGGGTGCTCCGCCAATCGGTTCGTCGCGTCCGCCCCCGGGCGAAGCTCCACCGTTCCAGGGATGATCTTCTGGATGATCGTGGGTGATCTGCGGCGCGGGCGGGTAGACGTGCGACACGACCCCGGGGTCCAGTTGTGAAGGACAGCGAGAAGGGCAGGTCGATGCGCTACCGGCTGACGTTCATCACCGGGATGGCTGTGGGTTACGTACTGGGCACGCGAGCCGGCCGCCAGCGGTACGAGCAGTTGCGCGCGTGCGCGCAGAAGTTCGCACGGAACCCGGCCGTCCGCAATACCGCCGAATCGGCCGCGCAAGGAGGCCGGCATGCCGCCGTGCGGGCGCTCGACAAGGTCCGGCCGCTGCGCGAGAAGATCGGGCAGCGCGACCCCCGCGCGGTGGGCGAGGACGACTGGGGCACCAGCAACACCTAGACCCGGCGGTGGCATGATCTGATCCATGGGGATAGTCGCCGGGTTGGACAGTTCGTCCGAGAGCACACGAATCGTCGTCTGTGACACCGATACGGGTGCCGTGATCAAACAGGGGTACGCCCCGCATCCGGTCGGCGGCAGCGGTGATGTGGACCCGCAGGCGTGGCTGATGTCCCTCGGCGAGGCCGCCGAGGGCGGGCTGCTCGAGGGGGTCCAGGCCATCGGCGTCTCGGCGCAGCAGCACGGGCTGCTGGCGCTGGACGCGGGCGGGGTGCTGGTGCGCCCCGCGCTGGTGGGCAACGACAAGCGCGCCCAGTCCGCGGCCGCCGACCTCACCGAGGCGCTCGGCGGCCGCACGGCCTGGGCCCAGGCGGTCGGCGCGGTGCCGACCGCCTCGCAGCCGGTGGCCAAGCTGCGCTGGCTGACGCGGAACGAGCCGGACGCGGCGCACCGCGTGGCCGAGCTGATGCAGCCGCACGACTGGCTGGTGTGGCAGTTGCTGGGGCGGCCGGTGCGGCGTACGACCGACCGCGGTACGGCCTCCAGCAGCGGCTACTGGTCGGCGGCGGACGGATCCTGGCGCCCCGACCTGGTCCAGCTGGCCCTCGGTCACCAGGTGCGGCTGCCGGAGGTCATCGGCCCGGCCGAGGCCGCCGGGCACACCCCCGAGGGGCTGCTGATCTCCGCCGGTACGGGCGAGACCATGGCCGCCGCCTTCGGGCTCGGGGTCGGGGTCGGCGACGCGGTGATCTCCCTGGGCGCCTCCGGCTCGGTCTTCTCCGTCCACCATGAGGCGCTGGCCGATCCGACCGGCACGATCCTGTCGTACGCAGACGCCACCGGCATGCATCTGCCGGTGGTCCATACGCTCAACGCGGTACGGGCGCTACGCGGTACGGCGGAATTGCTCGGCACGGATCTCGAGGGGCTCTCCGCGCTCGCGATGAAGTCCACCCCGGGTTCGTACGGGCTGGTGCTGCTGCCGTATCTGGAGGGCGAGCGCACCCCGCATCTGCCGCATACGGCCGGGACGCTGACCGGGCTGCGGCGCGAGTCGATGAAGCCCGAGCACCTGGCGCGGGCCGCGTTCGAGGGGATGCTGTGCGGGCTCGCGGACGCGCTGGACGTGCTGCGCGGGCGCGGCGTCCAGGTGCGGCGCGTCTTTCTGCTCGGGCCCGCGGCCGACCTCCAGGCCGTCCGCGCGATCGCGCCCGCGGTGCTGGGCGCGCAGGTCGTGGTGGTCCAGCCCGCCGACTACGCCGCGCTGGGCGCGGCCCGGCAGGCCGCGTGGGCGCTGGGCGTCTCGCACGGCACCCACTCGCCGCATGAGCCGCCGCGCTGGCCGGCCGCGGCGAGCCAGGTCTTCGAGCCGGGCGAGGACCTGCCGGTGGGGCAGTCGGTGCGGCAGCAGTACGTGGCGGTGCGGGAGCAGATCCACCCCGGGGCCTTTGAGCCGGAGGCTCTTGGGTCCGGGGACGTCGAGGCGGGAGCCCCGGAGACCGCGGGCCAGGGGACGGCCGACGGGTACGGCGCCGGTGGGTACGAGGCCGGTGGGTACGGGGCCATGTGAGGCCGCGGGATGTGGGCCGGGCGGGTCTCGGTCCGGCCTGCGTGGGCCGGGTCGGCGCTCAGCAGGTCAGCGGAAGTCCGCTACGGTTCGGGCAGCGCCTCGAAGGGGCGCGGGGCTGTGTCGGTGTGCGGCTCCGCCGCGGCTGTGTCGATATGCGGCTCCGCCGGGCGGGACCAGCCACGACGGCGCCGCAGTCGGCCGACGACACATCGCGACACCTCCAGCGGAGCGCTCAGTCCAGATAGCCCCGCAGCTGATCGGCGAAGGCGTGGTCGCGGAGCTTGTTGAGCGTCTTCGACTCGATCTGGCGGATCCGCTCCCGCGTCACCCCAAAGATCCGGCCGATCTCCTCCAGCGTGCGCGGGCGGCCGTCGGCCAGTCCGTACCGCAGCTGCACCACCTTGCGTTCGCGCTCGCCGAGCGTCGACAGCACGGCCTCCAGATGCTCGCGGAGCAGCAGGAAGGCCGCGGACTCCACGGGTGAGGCCGCGTCGCCGTCCTCGATGAGGTCGCCGAGGGCGACATCGTCCTCCTCGCCCACCGGCGCGTGGAGCGACACCGGCTCCTGGGCCAGCCGCAGCACCTCGCTCACCCGCTCCGGGAGCAGGTCGAGATGGGCGGCGACCTCCTCGGGGGTGGGTTCGTAGCCGCGTTCCTGGAGCATCCGGCGCTGGACCCGGACCACCCGGTTGATCAGCTCGACGACATGCACCGGGACCCGGATCGTCCGGGCCTGGTCGGCCAGGGCGCGGGACATGGCCTGGCGGATCCACCAGGTGGCGTACGTCGAGAACTTGTAGCCGCGGGCGTAGTCGAACTTCTCGACCGCGCGGATCAGACCGAGGTTGCCCTCCTGGACCAGGTCGAGCATGGTCAGGCCGCGGCCGACATAGCGCTTGGCGACGGAGACGACGAGGCGGAGGTTGGCCTCGATCAGCCGCCGCTTGGCCATCCGGCCCAGGACCACCAACCGGTCCAGGTCCAGGGCGAGTTGGGTGTCGAGGTCGGGGGTGTTGCCGAGCTTCTCCTCGGCGAAGAGGCCCGCCTCGACCCGGCGGGCCAGCTCGACCTCCTCGACCGCGGAGAGCAGCGGTATCCGCCCGATCTCGCGGAGGTACTGGCGGAAGAGGTCGGCGGAGGGGCCGCTGGTGTCGGCGCGGGCGGGCGGCTCGATCGGTTCGACGGGCTCCACGGCCACGGCCTCGACCGGGTCGACGGGCTCGGCGGGCTCCACGGGCTCGGCGGGCTCCACGGGCTCGGCAGGCTCGGCGGGTTCCGCTTCGGGGGCGGCGCCGTCGGGCGCGGGGGCCGGGGCGGTGCCGGGGGCGAGCTCGGCCATGGGGTCCGGTGCGGCGTCCTGGCCGGTATCCGGTACGCCCTCCGGGGCGAGGTCCGCCGAGTCCTCGGGCATGGCCGGCGCTACCGCTGTGGCGCGGGGCGAGTGGGGGGACAGGGGGTGCGCCACGAGGGCCGCGTCGGTGAGGGTCTGGGTCTGCACGGGGGCGACCTCCAGGGTGATCGCTGCTGAGGGGGCAGAACGATCGGGTACGGCACGGCGGCCGCGCCGCCGTCCGTCCCGTACATCTTGAGCGACTCTGCGGGGGTTTCCGGCCCTACCCGGCCAAGACCGCCGCGCTCCGAGGACTCAGGCACCGCATCCCAGTGTGGAGTACGACACAGGCCCGCCACGAGGGGCGTGCGGGCACTTTTTGCTCAGCGGCCCGTGACCGTACGACTACCCGGCGACTACAGCGAGCCCTCCGGCCCGCCCGCCGGACCACGAACGCGCTGGCCGGACCCCATCCACCGGCCCTCGCCACCCCCTGCCGCCGCTGTCTCCCCAAGCGCCCGCTCGTTCTCCCTGAGCGCCCGCTCGTTCCTACAGCGCCGCCGCGCCCCGGTCCCGGAGGGACTGGCCGTACTGCTGAAGCACCCAGAGCTCGTTCTGCACGGCGGCGAGGTGGGCGGGGTCGGCGTGCTGCCCCAGGCGCTGGAGGGTGCCCCGCACCTCGGTCACGCGGTGGTTCACCGCGGCCAGCCGGACGGCCACCAACTGCACCCCCGCGTACACCTCGTCCGGGTCGCGGCGGGTGTGCGGCGGCTCGACGGCGAGCTCGGTGACCATCGCCCGGACCGTGTCGTCGGGCGCCGCCTCCCGGACCCGGGCGAGATAGTCGTCGTCCGCGGCGGCCGCGCCGCCCGCGTCCTCGATGGCGCGGCGCACCGCCGCGTACGGCGGGGCGGTGAACTCGTCGATGCCGTAGGCGTCGAAGGCCGGGGAGACCAGATGGGGGTGTTGCAGCGCCAGCTTGAGCAGCTCGCGCTCGACGCGATGGGCGGGGCTGCGCAGGTTCAGCGCGGGGCCGCGCGGGACCGGCGGCGCGCCCGCGGCGCCGGGGCCCCCGTTCGGGCCGCCGGGCCCGCCAGGACCGCCAGGGCCGCCCGGGCCGCCGCCGCGCTGGTCGCCCCGGCCGCCGTACCGGGCCCCGCCCGGACCGCCGCCCCGCTGATCACCGCGGCCCCCGTGCTCCGGGCCGCCCGGGCCGCCGTGCTGCCTGCTGCGGGCCAGCCCGCGCACCCGGCGGATGATCGACTGCTCCTCGGCCTGGGTGGCGATGCCGACCATCCCGATCAGCCGGATCGCATAGCGGTCCCGCAGCCCGGGGTTCTTGATCGCCGCGACGACCGGCACCGCCTCGTCGACCGCGGCGATACGGCCCTCCTCGGTGTCCAGGTTGTAGCGGGAGACGATCGACTTCAGCGCGAACGCGAACAGCGGGGTGCGGCTCTCGACCAGGTCCGCCACGGCCTCGTCGCCACGGGCCAAGCGGAGTTCACACGGGTCCATCCCGTCGGGCGTGATCGCGATGGAGGTCTCGGCGGCGAACCGCTGATCGTCCTCGAAGGCGCGCAGGGCCGCCTTCTGCCCGGCCGCGTCGCCGTCGAAGGTGAAGATCACCTCCGCGCCCGAGTTATCCATCAGCAGCCGTCGGAGGATCTTGATGTGGTCGCCGCCGAAGGAGGTGCCGCAGGTGGCGATGGCGGTGGTGACGCCCGCGAGATGGCAGGCCATGACGTCCGTGTAGCCCTCGACCACCACCGCCCGGCTGGACTTGGCGATGTCCTTCTTCGCGAGGTCGATGCCATAGAGGACCTGGGACTTCCGGTAGAGCGGGGTCTCGGGGGTGTTGAGGTACTTCGGTCCGTTGTCGTCGTCGCGGAGCTTCCGGGCGCCGAAGCCGACGACCTCACCGGCGATGTCCCGGATCGGCCACATCAGCCGGCCCCGGAAGCGGTCGATCGGGCCGCGGCGGCCCTCCTGGGCGAGCCCGGAGACGATCAGCTCCTTGTCGGTGAAGCCGCGGCCGCGCAGGAAGCGGACGAGGTGGTCCCAGCCGGCCGGGCTGTAGCCGACGCTGAAGTGCTGCGCCGCGGCCTGGTCGAAGCCGCGCTGGGCCAGGAAGGTACGGCCGATCTCCGCCTCGGGGCGGTCCAGCTGCTCCACGTAGAACTGCGCGGCCGCCTTGTGGGCCTCGACCAGCCGGGTGCGCTCGCCCTGCTGGCGGCCGGGGGTGTAGCCCCCCTCCTCGTACCGCAGGGTGATCCCGGACTGGGAGGCCAGCCGCTCGATGGTCTCGGCGAAGGAGAGGTGGTCGATCTTCATGATGAAGTCGACCGTGTCGCCGCCCTCCTGGCAGCCGAAGCAGTAGTAGAGCCCCTTGCTGGGGCTGACCTGGAAGGACGGGGTCTTCTCGTCATGGAAGGGGCACAGGCCCTTGAGATTGCCACCCCCCGCGTTCCGCAGCTGGAGGTACTCGGCTACGACGGCGTCGATCGGGACCGCTGCCCGTACCGCCTTCACGTCGTCATCGTTGATCCTGCCTGCCACGCCCGAATTCTACGGCCGGGGTCCGACATGGCCATCCGCCGCCTGCCGGACCCCGGTGAATACCTGCCCGGGGGCTACGGGAGGAGCGAGGTGAGCGGGACGGCCGGGTCGGCCAGGGCCGCCGGGTCGAGCCGCTGCCCGCCGCGGATGAGCCGTTGGATCGATTCGGTGACGTCCCAGACGTTGACGTTCATGCCCGCGAGCAGGCGGCCGTCGTTCAGCCAGAAGGCGATGAACTGCCGCTTGCCGACATCGCCGCGCACCAGCACCTGGTCGTAACTGCCGGGCGGGGCGTAACCGGAGTACTCCAGGCCGACGTCGTACTGGTCGGAGAAGAAGTACGGCACCCGGTCGTACGCGACGTCCTGGCCGAGCATGGCGCGGGCCGCCGCCGGGCCGCCGTTCAGGGCGTTGGCCCAGTGCTCGACGCGCAGCCGGGCGCTGGGCGGGAGCGCGGCCCGTACGGGGGTGCCCTCGAGGAACGCGAGCGGGGCGGAGGCCACGTCGCCCGCCGCGAAGACGTCCGGGTCGCTGGTGCGCAGCGAGGCGTCGACCGCGATGCCGCCGCCCGCCGCGCGGTCCACCACCTCGAGCCCCGCGGCCTCGGCGAGGGCGGTGCGCGGCGCGGCTCCGATGGCGGCCAGCACGCTGTGGGCGGGGTGCTCCTCACCGTCGTCGGTGAGGGCGGCCAGGACCATGCCGTCCTGGCCGGTGATCTCGGTAAGGCGGGCGCCGAAGTGGAAGCGGACGCCGTGCTCGCCGTGGAGGTCGGCGAAGAGGGCGCCCAGCTCGGGGCCGAGGACGGGGTGGAGCGGGGTGGGCTCGGGCTCGACGATGGTCACCTCGGCGCCGTAGCCACGGGCGGCGGCCGCGACCTCGAGACCGATCCAGCCCGCGCCCGCGATGACCAGCTGGCCGTTGTCCCGGCCGAGGGTGGACAGGACGCCCTTGAGCCGCTCGGCGTGGGCGAGCCGGCGCAGATGGTGGACCCCGGCCAGATCGGTGCCGGGGATGTCGAGGCGGCGCGGCTCGGCGCCGGTGGCCAGCAGCAGCCGGTCGTAGTGGACCCGGGTGCCGTCGCCCAGGGTCACGGCCTTGGCGGCGCGGTCCAGGTGGACGGCGGGCAGGCCGAGGTGGAGCTCGATATCGGACTGGGCGTACCAGGCGGGCTCGTGGACGAAGACGCTGTCGCGCTCCTGGCTGCCGGTGAGGAAGCCCTTGGAGAGCGGGGGCCGTTCATAGGGGTGGTCGCGTTCGTCACCGATGAGGATCACCCGCCCGGTGAAACCCTCCGCTCGAAGGGTTTCCGCGGCTTTCGCCCCGGCCAAGCCCCCTCCGACGATGACGAATGTCTGGTGTGCGTCCACCACTTGTGTCCTCCTCGCTGCCGAGCGGTGCCGAGCAGTTCCTCTATGAGTGCCTTACCCCGGTCGTGTCAGGTCGTGCGTTCCGAAAGCCGTCCTCATCGCGGTGCCGGGAAGATGGACCGGGAATGCCGTGCCGGGGAGATGTGCCGAAAGCTGTGTCACAGGGGAGCCTCCCGCACCGCGCGTGCGTCCGGAAGGGCCGGTAGGCCGTATGTGTGCGCGGAAGCCGTATCCGGCGGGCGGCTTCAGCTTCCGGCCCCGGCTTCCGGCTTCGGCTGCGGCCCCGGATTCCGGCTTCGGATTCCGGCTTCCGACTTCCGGCTTCAACCGGTGAGCCGGGCGTGCAGGCCCCGGGCCGAGGTGTCGGTCAGGGAGGCGATCTGGTCGACGATCGCCCGCAGCCGGCCCCGGTCGTCCCCGGCCGCGTCGAAGAGCGCGCGGAACTGGGGGTCCAGGCCGTCGGGGGCGCGGGCGATCAGGGCCTCGCCCAGCTCGCCGATGACCACCCGCTGATCGGCCCGGACCAGCTCCTGGTCGGCGCGCTGGATCACATACCGGTCGGCGACCGCCTTGAGGACCGCGCACTCCAGGCGGGTGGCGCGGGGCACGACCAGCTCGGCGTGGTAGCGGGTGAAGCGGCCCGTGCCGTACGCCGCGCGGGTGGCACCCTCGGCGGCCAGGCAGAAGCGGCCGATGAGCTGGCTGGTGGCGTCCTTGAGGCGGGCCTGGGCGACGGACGAGCCGTCGTAGCCGTGCGGCCACCACTCCTGGCCCAGCAGCCGGTCCAGCGCCTCGGCCAGCTCATCGGGCTCGGCTCCCAGAGCGTAGCGGTCGGCGGCGACGGCGAAGACCTCGCGGCGCTCGGGCTCGGCGAGCAGGCTCGCGGGGTTCAGATGGCCCGCGTGCAGCCCGTCCTCGACGTCGTGGACGGAGTAGGCGACATCGTCGGACCAGTCCATGACCTGGGCCTCGAAGGTCGTACGGCCCTCGGGGGCGCCCTGCCGGTACCACTCGAAGATCGGGACGTCGTCCTCGTAGACCCCGAACTTCGGGGAGCGGGGGCCGTGCGGATGGCCGCCGCGCGGCCAGGGGTACTTGGTGGCGGCGTCCAGCGCGGCGCGGGTGAGGTTGAGCCCGACGCTCACCAGCTCGCCGGTGACCCGGTCGGGCACGAACCGCTTCGGCTCCAGCCGGGCCAGCAGCCGCAGGGACTGCGCGTTTCCCTCGAAGCCGCCGCAGGGCTCGGCGATCTCGTTGAGCACCCGCTCGCCGTTGTGCCCGAACGGCGGATGGCCGATGTCATGGGCGAGACAGGCCATCTCCACCAGATCCGGGTCGCAGCCGAGGGCGGCCCCCAGCTCACGGCCCACCTGGGCGCACTCCAGGGAGTGGGTCAGCCGGGTGCGGGGCGTGGCGTCGAAGGCCGGGGCGCGCCCGGCGGGGCCGGGGTCGGCGGCCGGTGCGGCGGGCACCACCTGGGTCTTCCCGGCCAGTCTGCGCAGCGCGGCGGAGTGCAGCACCCGCGCCCGGTCCCGCTGGAAGGCGGTCCGGCCCGGCCGCTTGTCGGGCTCGGGCGCCCAGCGCTCGAGGTCCGCCGCGGCATAGCCGGGGACGCGGCGGGGGTCGGCCTCGGGGGCACCGACGGAGGCGGCGCCGATGGAGGCGGCACCGGTCGAGGCGGCGCCCGTCGAGGCGGCGCTGGTCGAAGGGACACCGGCCGGGTCGGCCGGATCCGGTTCGGGTTCAGGTGGTGCGCTGGGGCTCATACACCGACGGTAGCCGCCGGGTGTGACAAGGGCGCAGAGGCCAGCGCCTGTTCGTAACGGCGCAGTACGAGACGCGCCACCGCCGGATGGGCGCCGAGCGGGGCGGCCGCGAGGCCGGGGGCGGCGCTCGCGCACTGGGTCGCGAAGCGGCCGGGCGCGGTGAAGTAGGAGGCGACCGCGATCCGGTCGTGGCCGAGCGCGGCCAGGGCGCGTACGGCCTCGGGCACGGTGGGGCCGGAGCCGGAGGCGTGGCCGGGCAGCACGGGCACCCCGCCGAGCCGGGCGCTGAGCAGGGCGGCGGTACGGGCCGTGTCGACGGCCGCGTCCGGGTCGCGGGAGCCCGCGGCGGCGAGGACGACGCCGCCCGTCCGGTGCGGAGCCGCGGCGCGGCGGCCCGCCTCCGCCAGCCGGGCGTGCAGTGCCTCGGCGAGCAGCGGGTCCGGGCCGAGCGGGGCGGCGATCCGGGCGGTGAGGTGGGGCGCGGCGGCGACGGCCGCCGGGATGTCCTGTTTGATGTGGTGGCCGCGGCTCAGCAGCAGCGGGACGAGCACGGCCTCGCCGCGCAGCGCGGCCAGTGTGTCGGTCAGCAGCGGCCGGTTGAGCTCGATATGGCCGAGGCGTACGGGCAGTCCGGGGCGGAGCGCGCGGACGCGGTCCAGGAGGGCGTGCACAGTGCGCAGCGCCTCGGGGTCCCGGCTGCCGTGGGCGACGGCGACGAGCGTCGGCGGGCGCTCGCGGCCACCCCGGCGGACGCCGTGGTGGCCGAGCCGGTTGAGCTGGGTGGTGAGCTGGGCGGTGAACTGGGCCATGATCCGCTGGGCACTGTCGAAGTCCGCCGTGCCGTCGGGGCCATGAGGGCCGGGCGGACCGGGTGGGCCGGGTGGGCCGGGAGGAGCGGGGTGCGGCGTCATGGCGCGAGCCTGGCAGCGGCAGATTGCACCGCCATTGCGTGGCCGTCACAGGTGATTGCGTCGACTTCACCGGCCGCCCGGGGCCGTGCTGAGGTCCGCTTCCCGCAGGCGTAATGCGAGGTGACGCGGGCTGTAACACGGCCGTAGCACGCTCCTTCCCATGGCGCACGTTCCGGTTACCGGGGACCGCTCCCCCGCCTCCTCCGACCCCGTCGATACGCACTGCCCTTACTGTTCGTTGCAGTGCGGGATGGCGCTGCGCCCGGTGCCGCCGGACGGCGGACCCGGTGACGGGCCGGAGGGCCGTCCGGAGGGCCGTCCGGGCGGTGTCGAGGTGGTCGAGCGCACCGCGTTCCCCGTCAACCGTGGCGCGCTGTGCGGCAAGGGCCGCACCGCGCCCGCCGTGCTCTCCTCCCGGGTGCGTCTGACCGAGCCGCTGGTCCGCCGCCCTGACACCGGCCGGCTCGAACCGGCCACCTGGGAGGAGGCCCTCGACCGGATCGCCGAGGGCCTGGAGTCCACCGGCCGGGCGTACGGCCGCGACGCGGTGGGGGTCTTCGGCGGCGGCGGGCTGACGAACGAGAAGGCGTACGCGCTGGGGAAGTTCGCCCGGGTGGTGCTCGGCACCTCGCAGATCGACTACAACGGCCGGTTCTGCATGTCCTCGGCCGCCGCCGCCCATCAGCGTGCCTTCGGTCTTGACCGAGGGCTGCCGTTCCCGCTGGCGGACGTGGCCCGCACCGGATGCGTCGTGCTCGTCGGCTCGAACCTGGCCGAGACCATGCCGCCCGCGCTGCGCTATCTGACCGAGCTGAAGGAGGCGGGTGGCCGGCTGATCGTGGTCGATCCCCGGCGGACCCGCACGGCCGAGCAGGCGGATCTGCATCTGGCGCCGCGCCCCGGCACCGATCTCGCGCTCGCGCTGGGGCTGCTGCACCTGGTGGTCGCGGAGGGCCGGGTGGACGAGGACTTCGTCGAACGGCGCACCAGCGGCTGGCCCGAGGCACGGGCCGCCGCGATGGCCCACTGGCCGGAGCTGGTGGAGCGGATCACCGGCGTCCCGGTTCCTGAGCTCCGTAAGGCCGTCACGATGTTCTGCGACGCGGAGAGCTCCATGGTGCTGACGGCCCGGGGGCCCGAGCAGCAGTCCAAGGGCACCGACACCGTCGGGGCGTGGATCAACCTGTGCCTGGCCACCGGCCGCGCGGGCCGTCCGCTGTCCGGCTACGGCTGTCTGACCGGCCAGGGCAACGGCCAGGGCGGCCGCGAGCACGGCCAGAAGGCCGATCAGCTGCCCGGCTACCGCAAGCTCGACGACCCGGCCGCGCGCGCCCATGTGGCGGCCGTCTGGGGCGTCGAACCCGACGACCTGCCGGGGCCGGGGCGCAGCGCGTACGAACTCCTGGACGCGCTCGGGCAGGACATCCGGGCGCTGCTGCTGATGGGCTCCAACCCGCTGGTCTCCGCCCCGCGCGCGGCTCATGTGGAGTCCCGGCTGCGGTCGCTGGACTTCCTGGCGGTCGCGGACGTCGTGCTCTCGGAGACCGCCGCGCTCGCCGATGTGGTGCTGCCGGTGGCCCAGTGGGCCGAGGAGACCGGGACCATGACCAACCTGGAGGGCAGGGTCCTCCTCCGCCGGGCGGCCCTCACCCCGCCGCCGGGCGTCCGGACCGACCTGTGGGTGCTGAGCGGGCTCGCGGCCCGGCTGGGCTGGGAGAAGGGGTTCCCGGCGGACGCGGAGGAGGTCTTCGAGGAGCTGCGGCGGGCCTCGGCCGGGGGCCCGGCGGACTACTCGGGCATCACGTACCGGAGGATCGCGGAGGAGGACGGGGTGTTCTGGCCGTGCCCGGAGCGCGTGGAACGGGACGACGCAGAGGGGGCCGCATCCGCGAACCCGGCCGACTCCGTGAGCCCGGCCGACTCCGCGAGCCCGGCGGACTCCGTCAGCCCGGGAAACTCCATGACCGCGGGAGCCCACCCGCACCCCGGCACCCCCCGCCTCTTCCTCGACCGCTTCGCCACGGACGACGGCCGGGCCCGCTTCGCCCCGGTCAGCCATCGCCCCGCGGCCGAGGAGCCGGACGCGGAGTATCCGGTGCTGCTGACGACGGGGCGGGTGCTGGCCCAGTACCAGTCCGGCGCCCAGACCCGCCGCGTCGGCGAGCTCAACGAGGCCGCGCCCGGCCCCTACGTCCAGCTCCACCCGCTGCTCGCCGAGCGGCTGGGGGTGGACGAGGGCGCGCCGATCGCGGTGGTCTCCCGGCGCGGCCGCGCCCTGGCCCCGGCCCGGATCAGCCGGGACATCCGGCCGGACACGGTGTTCATGCCGTTCCACTGGGCGGGGCCGGGGCGGGCCAACACGGTGACGAACCCGGCGCTGGATCCGGTGTCGCGGATGCCGGAGTTCAAGGTGTGCGCGGTGCGGCTGGAACCGGCCGCGGACTGACCGCCTCCGATCAGCCTCCGGTCAGCCTCGGCCTCGGCTCCAGTTCTCGACCTGCTTCAGATACGCCGCCCGCGTCTCCTCGTCGAGGAAGGCGGCCTGGAAGGAGTTGCGGGCCAGGGTGCGCAGGGTGGCCTCGTCGAGGCCGAGCGCGTCCCGTACGGCGGTGTAGTTGTCGCCCACGTAGCCGCCGAAGTAGGCGGGGTCGTCGGAATTGACCGTCACCAGCAGACCGGCGTCCAGCATCGCGGGCAGCGGATGGTCCTCGAGGCGGTCCACGACGCGCAGCCGGACGTTCGACAGGGGGCAGACGGTCAGCGGGGTGCGGTCCGCGACCAGCCGGGCCACCAGCGCCTCGTCCTCCAGGCTCCGCACCCCGTGGTCGACACGGTCCACGCCGAGGACGTCCAGCGCCTCCCACACATACGCGGGCGGCCCCTCCTCCCCCGCGTGCGCGACGCACTTCAGCCCGGCCTGCCGCGCCAGCGCGTACACCTCGCGGAACTTCGACGGCGGGTTCCCGACCTCCGCCGAGTCCAGTCCGACGGCGGCGATCCGGTCCAGATGGGGCCGGGCCGCCTCGAAGGTGGCCAGGGCCGACTCGGCGCTCTCGTCGCGCAGGAAGCACATGATCAGGCGCGTGGTGATGCCGTACGCGCGCGGCGCGGCGTCCAGCGCGCGGCCGATGCCACGGATGACCGTGTCGATCTCCACACCGCGCACGGTGTGCGCCTGCGGGTCGAAGAAGATCTCCGCATGCCGCACGCCCTGCGCACGGGCGCGGGCCAGGTACGCGTTGGTGAGGTCGGCGAAGTCGTCCTCGGTGCGCAACACGGTCATCAGCGCGTAGTAGAGGTCCAGGAAGTCCTGGAGGTCACCGAAGGAGTAGGCGGCCCGCAGCTCCTCCTCGGTGGCGAACGGCAGCTCGACCCCATTGCGCCCGGCGAGCGCGAAGGCCAGATCGGGCTCCAGGGTGCCCTCGATATGGAGATGGAGCTCTGCGGTGGGGATCGGGGGCATGACGGGGATCACCTGCTGGTTTTCGCTGACGGGGAGGTCACTCACCCTATCCGGGCGGCAGCCCCGCACCGAGCGATAGGCTCGGCGTCGCCAGCAGTGCACTCAGGGGCACAGGAGGCCACCGTGAGCAGTCAGCCGACCGAGGCGAGCGCTCCGCTGATCCCCATGCCGTCGCTGACCCCGGACGCGCTTCGGGCGGCAGTCGCCCAGATCGTTCCGAGTCGCCTCCCAGAGCTGAACGAACATCTGGCGAGTGCGGCAACCAGCGCGCAGCGCACCAGCAGCGTGGGACCGCTGAGAGCCTTCACCGCACATTGGGGAACCGTCGTCAACATCGAACGCTGGCCACAACGCGCCGCTCGCTTCCACGCCTGTGAGCAACTGGCTGCGGATCCGCTGGCCGACCCGGAAGAGGCTCGCGCGGCGGCGAGCGAGATCGGCCGCATCCTGCGGACTGCGGGCGAGGAGATCGGTCCGTGAGTGATGCGTGGAGGCTGCTGTACTTCCTGCCGGTGCCCAGCCAGCAGCTGATCGCCGTGGTACGCGTCACCTGGGCCGGGTGAGGCAACCGCCGCTCCCCTCCTCGACGTCCCACAGCGCGAGCTGATAGGTGAGGCGGGAGGGGGAGCGGATGCTGAGGTGGGTTCGGGGGCGGTTGCGGTTGCCGCGGACGCGGCGGGGGTGGCGGCGGCTGGTGCAGGGGGGTGTCCTCGTCTGCGTACTGGCCCTGCTCCCCGCGACCTGGCTGCGGCTGAGCACGGACGACCGGATCCATACGGTCGCCGATGTGCCCTCGGCCCCGGTCGGGGTGGTCTTCGGGGCGGGGCTGTGGAACGGGGAGCCGTCGCCGTATCTGGCGCACCGGCTGGACGCCGCCGTACGGCTCTACGAGGCCGGCAGGGTCCATGCGCTGCTGGTCACGGGGGACAACAGCCGCCATGACTACGACGAGCCGGACGCGATGCGCGCGTATCTCGTCAAGCGCGGGGTCCCGGACCGGCGGATCGTGAGCGACTTCGCGGGGTTCGACACCTGGGACTCCTGCGCCCGGGCCCGGCGGGTCTTCGGGGTGCACAAGGCGGTGCTGGTGAGCCAGGGGTTCCATGTCCGCCGGGCGCTGGCGCTGTGCGGGGCGGCGGGGATCGACGCGTACGGGGTCGCGGTCGACGAGCCGCACGATGTGACCTGGTACTTCGGTGGCACGCGGGAGGTCGTGGCGGCGGGCAAGGCGGCGCTGGACGCGGCGTTCGAGCCGGATCCGCGTTTTCTGGGGCCGCGGGAGCGGGGGATCGAGGAGGCGCTGGCGGAGCGGGGCGCGGGCTCGGGTGCGGGTGCGGGTGCGGGCTCGGGCGCGGGCGCGCGTTGAGCGGGTGCCCCGGCTCTCGCCCAGGGGTGTCGGGCGGATCGTGCCGCCTGCGGCGGGCTTTCCCCTACCCGCCCCTTCCCTCAACTGGGGCTCCGCCCCAGACCCCGCTCCTCAAGCGCCGGAGGGGCTGGAAGGCGAGGCTCCACCCCAAGACCCCGCTCCTCACACTCCCCCAGCTACCGCTGGGAGGTGCCCCCTGGAGAGGCTGGAAGGCGGGAGTCCAGGGGCGGAGCCCCTGCCACGCGGCGGAGCCGCATATCGGTGCTGCGGGAAGGGGCGGGGCGGGGCGGGGAAAGATCGCCGTCAGCCGGTCAGCCGATGGTCGTCTCCGACACCACCCACGCCAGGTAGTCCTCGCTGCCGTTCACGATGGGCGTCGCGATGACCTCGGGGGTCTCGTAGTCGTGCGCCTCGCGGATATGCGCCTCCAGCTCGTCGTAGCGCGCGGCGGTGGTCTTGAACAGCACCTGCCACTCGGCCGCCGTCTCGACCTCCCCCTCCCACCGGTACACGGATGTCACGGGCTGGCTGATCTGCGCACAGGCCGCCAGCCGGGCCTCGATCGCCCCACGGGCCAGCGCCTCGGCCTTCTCGGGGGTGTCGGTGGTGGTCAGTACGGTCAGGTAGTCGGCCACTGCTGCGGTACCTCTCTCCACGGGGTGGTTGCGCGGGGCGGTTGCACGGCGCGGTTGCGCGGGGCGGCTGTGAACTGGCGCCCACCACGCTAGCCGGTGAGGATTGAGGGAACCCGCCGACGATCAGACCGGACCGATCGAGGGGCACTCATGGATGACCTCACCACGCTCGCGCGCCACCATCTGGACCAGGCCAAGGCCGATCCGCACGGGCGCAGCGCACATCTGTTCCTGCATGACGGCCCGCTGCGGCAGAGCGTGATCGCCATGGTCTCCGGCTGTGAGCTCGACGAGCACAACGCTCCCCCGGCGGCCAGTCTCCAGGTGCTGCACGGGCATGTACGGCTGACCGGCGGCGGTGACCGGCTGGATCTCATCGCGGGCCAGGTGCAGGAGTTGCCGCACGAACGGCACGGGTTGCGGGCGCTGGAGGACTCGGTGGTGCTGCTGACGGCCGTGACCGCGACGCATGGCTGTCCCACGCCCTACGAGAACGCGGCCACCGCCTGACGACGAGCCCAGCCGCCCCTGCGGACGGCTGGGGGCGATCTTTCGCCTCCCCGTCCCTTCCCGCAGCATCGCTATGCGGCTCCGCCGGCTGGCCTGGGCTCCGCCCCTGGACCCCGGGGCCGACGAGTCGACCGTCGTCGCGATCAGCTCACCGGCCCGGGCTCTCACCGCGCCGCCTGCGGCCCGGGCGGGGGTTGGGGCGGAGCCCCACCACGCGGCGGAGCCGCATATCGATGCTGGGGGAGGGGCGGGGAACAGCTCGCCGCAGGCGTCACTTCCGGCGGACAGCCCCTAGTCGCTGCCGCCGCCACCGCCTCCGCCGCCACCGCAGGAGTGGTGGCCGCCGCCATAGTCGCCGGCGTGGCTCCCGCCGTAGTCGCCGCCATGGGCCCCCTGGTCGCCGCCATGGCTTCCGCCACGGTCGTCGCCCCACCCGTGCGCGGTGTAGAAGGACTCCTGGTCCACGTACTCGGGGTCGTAGGCGATGAGGAGGTCCCGGTCCCAGTAGGCCGGGTCGCCGGTCGGGATGGGTATCGCGTCGCTGACGGCCCTGCGTCGGGCCGGTTCCGGGACGACGACGGGGCCGTAGAAGACGTACGAGGGCAGCGCCCCCTCCCGGACCGCCGCTTCCACGCGGCGCCTGCCCATGCGAGTGGGGCGGCCCCGGAGACGGGTGAGCAGGCGCTCGTCGGTGAGCCGGCGCCGGATCTCCGCCAGCTCAGGTCCGTCGAGCAGCGCGGGGACCACACGGTCCACCGGCTTCGAGCGCGGGCACAGCGCGATGAGCGCGCGCTCGACCGGGTGCTCGGCCCCCGGACGCTCGGCCCCCGGGTGCCCGGCACCGGGACGTTCGGCCCCCGAGTACTCGGCCCCCGGGCGCTCGGCCCCCGGATGCCCGGCCCCCTCCCCCACCGTGGCGCGGATCCGGGAGCGCCGGAGGGTGATCGCATCCCGCTCCTGGAGCGCTATCAGGAGGGTCTGGATCACCCACGGCCGCCCGCCCACCAGATAGGCGATGTCATAGAGGTCCAGGCGTCTGCTCATGGCACACATCGGAATGCCCCCGTCCATCCGTTTCCATCCGAACTGCTCACCTACCGTCAGTTTTGTCTTTTCGAACGGTGATGAACCCCGATGAGTGCTGTTTCAGAGCAGGATTTGAGCTTTCGCCCCTTAACCATTCGCAGTCGTGACGGACACATTCACCGACGGGCCGGTGCCCGTGGCGGTCAGGGCCGCGATCGAGAAGGTGTACGCGGTGGCCGGGCGCAGGTTGCCGATCACCCGCAGCATCCCCTTGGCCCTGGGCTGGGAGGCCAGGACGTCGCGGCCGGTCACAGTGGTCACGCGGCCGTCCGAGCCGGTGATCCGGTAGCCGATGACCGGGGTGTCCCCCGTGGCCTTGGGCGGCGTCCAGGACACCGTCGCGGCCGTGGCATCGGCGTTGGCCTTGACCCCGGTGGGGGCGCCGGGCAGGGCGCCGGGGCCGTCGGCGGTGGGGGTCACGGGGGCCGCGGGGAGGGACACCTCGCTCACACCGGCCTTGTTGCGGGCGGTGACGGTGACCGTGTACGGGGTCCCGTCGTCGAGCCCGCGGACGATCGCGTAGGCGGTGCGCTTGAAGTCGGCGGCCCGGATGGTGGTGGAGACGGACCGCGAACCGCCCGAAGCGGTCACCGTGTACGACGTGACGGGGTCGCCGCCCTCGACGTACGACGGGTTCCAGGTGACGTACACCGAGCCGTCCGCCGCGAAGTCGCCCACCCGGGTGGGTGCTTCGGGCACGGAGTCGGCGGCGAACGTGCGGCCGAGCAGCCCCCGGTAGCGGGGTTCGAGACCGGCTCCGGCCACGATGTCGGCCGGTGCCTCGGACGGGTCGGCCAGGATGTGGTTGCCGCTGGTCACCACGCCCTTGTCGTTCCTGTCGGGGTCGCCCTGCTCCCAGTAGTTGCCGACGATGCGGGTCGGGTCGTTGTTGCCGAGGTCGTCGCGGTAGTCGACGTGGGCGCTGAGGACGTTGGCCTGAGCGCCGTAGAGGACGTTGCCCTCGACCGTCACGTAGGTGCAGCCGTTGTCGGTGTAGACGGTCCGGCCCAGCCCCCACCCGTCGTGGATGACATTGCCGGTGATCTTCTCGCCGTTGTCGAGGGAGCTTCCGGTGAGGCCCTGGGTGTAGACGCCGGCGCCGTCGTCGAGCGCCTGCATGTAGTCGAAGATGAGGTTGTCGGCCACCCGGTTGTCGCGGGAGACATTGGCGGTGGCCGGTTTGCCGATCTTGTCGGGCCAGCCGCCCCAGCCCATCGAGATCGCCGAGTAGGCGACGTGGTCGATCTGGTTGTGGGCGATGGTGTTGTCGCGGGTGTAGCCGTTGAGGATGGCGACGCCGCCGTGGTACTCGCGGGGCAGCGCGTAGAGGTGGTTGTTCGTCACCGACACCGCGCGGGTGAGGTCGGCGTCGCTGCCCGGCTGTGGGGCGTCCACCCCGCCGATCTCCATGCCGTTGCCGGAGATGTCGGTGAAGACATTGCCGCGTACGGTCGCGTTCTTCGTCCCCGTGCCGAGTTCGAGCCCGGCGGCGCCGAGGTGGGTGAAGGAGTCGTCGGAGAACTCGATGTCACGGCCGTGGCTGATGGCCACGTTGCCGGGCATCTTGGTCCAGGAGGCGTACGGGCAGGTACCGCCCGGGGTGTACTCGCACAGCCCCTGGGTCTTCCAGCCCTCCGGGCCGGTCACCGTATAGCCCGCCTGCACCTCGGAGAAGCCCTCGGGTGAGGAGGGGGTGAGCCAGGTGGCGTACGAGAACTCGATCCCGCGCAGGGCGATGTCGTGCAGCGGCGCGCGCCCGGTGCCCCGCCCGTCGACCAGCTTCTCCAGGACCGGCGCCTCCACGTCGGCGGTGCGCGGGTTCTCGCCGGAGCGCGGGCGGTAGTAGACGGTGTGGGTGTGCCGGTCGAGGTACCACTCCCCGGGCTGGTCCAGGACCTCGAAGGCGTTCTCGACATAGCCGGGCAGCGCGCCGCCGGTGAGCTTGGCGGGGCCGACCATGTTGATGCTGCGGCCGGGGATGTCGGGGAACTCCACGCGCCTGGTGGAGTTGTCCCAGCACGGCTGGGCCATGGTGACGGTGGTGCCGGTCATCGAGCCGATGGGGCAGCGCGGTTCGGTCCACGGGCCGAGTCCGTACTGCCGGATGTTCCACAGCGCCTCACCGCTGGGGTAGACGAACTCGATGTCCGACGGGTTGCGCCAGCGGGCGAGGGTGTCGGCGGACGCGGTGTAACCGGTGGCGGTGGCGGTGAGGGTGACCGGGATCGGCCCGCGCGCCCGCTGGGCGCGGACGCCGTTCACATACAGCTGCCGGGTGTTGTCCAGCCCGGCGGGCGCGGGCGCCGACCACAGCCCGGCGCCGCCCTTGACCGGCCGCCAGCCCCGGACCGCCCGCCCACCGCTGAACACGGTGCCCCTGCTGCCCTGCCAGATGACGCGGTGGCCATTGCCCCCGGAGTCACGGGAGTCGAGGACGAGCGGGCGGTCGAGGCGGTACGTGCCCGGCGCGAGGTGCACCGTAAGGTCGGCGCTTTGGTGCGGGACGCGCTTCCGTACGAGGTCCCGGGCGCGCTCGGGGGTGCGGACGGGGGCGGTGCGGGTGCCGGGCGCGCGGTCGTCGCCGTTGGGCGCGACATAGACATCGGCGGTGAGGCGGGGCCCGCGCGCGACGGCGTCGGCGGTGCCGCCGAAGGCGGCGCCGAGGGTGGCGAGAGTGGCTAAGACGGCGGCGGCGACGGCGGCTCTCGGGGCCGCCTTACGGGCCTCGCGGACGGTCCGGATGCGTGAGCGTACGTACTCCGACATGTCCCTCCCTGCGGAACCTTGCTGGAACCCTGCTGGAACTCGTGGAGTGGTGGCCCCGGGAAAGGTAGGATCTATGAGCAGAACACGTCAATACAGTGCGCACGGAATCGCCTCACTTCGCCTTCATGGCGTCAATTCATTGGACCTATCAGCCCGGTGAGGGGTGTTCGAGGTGTCAGGACGCCGTGTCGCCGTCGTACAGCACGACGTACCGGCCGCGGGCCTCGCCGCCCTCCGGCAGCCGCCAGCCCGCGCTGACATGGCCCCGGGCCCCGGTGGACTCCGTACCGGACTCCGGACGCAGCACGCGCGTCACCTGGAGGGCGGGACCCCCGTCGCCCAGCAGCAGACGGGTGCCGTCCGGGCCGTTCGCGACGGCCGGAGCCCCCGCGGCCCCGGCCGGGACGTCGAACCCGGATCCGGTCACCTCGGCGGTGACGGAGGGGTCCGGGGTGTGGGATTCGCTCTGCGCCTGCGGTTCGGCACGGCCCTGGAGGAGCGCGATCAACTGGGTCACCAGCACCGGGTCATACGGCCCGTCGTAGATCCACCGCTGCCCCAGCACCCCGTGCTCGGTCGTGCCGATGAGGGCCCGCTCGGCTCCGTCGAGCGGCGCCGCGCGGTACGTCATCGGTACGTGGTACCAGGCGGGCTGGTCACCGGCGTCGTCCCGGACCACCATGAACTCGATCCCCACCTCGCCCTCCGGGTCGTCGAGCCGGAAACCGCCGACCCTGGACAGCTCCGGCGGGCGCCGCGCGGCGGCGTACCACGGCTGCTGGGGCAGCCACGGGGTGAGGAGTTCCAACTTGGTCGGGCTCATCGTGGTCTTGTGAATGATCGACATGCCGTGTGAACGCCTTCGCTCGTCGTACGCTTCCCGGGCGCTGACACGGTCTCACAACGCGCGAAAGGGCCCGGCGCGCCGTACGCGCCGGGCCTTTTGACGGCCGCCCCCCCACGTGGCCGGCCGGTGGGTCAGGAGCGGGTCGCGCGGGTCGCCTCGACCGCCGTGGTCTTCGCGTCCGCGGACGACTTGGTGGCCCAGTGCCCGTCCTTGGCCAGGACGATCACGCAGATCTTGCCCGGCTTGCCCGGCTTACCGGGCTTGGTGGGCATCGGCTTACCGGGCTTGGCGGGCGTGGTGGGCGTGGTGTGCTTGCCCGGCTTCGCGGGGAGCGCGGGGACGGAGTCCGTCTTCCCGGAGCCGCGCTTGATCACCACGACCTTGCAGGTCTTCCCGGGATGGGTCGGGAAGGCGGGGATGGCGCAGATGTCGTCGCGCCCGTGGGAGCGGCCCTTCGACGCCGCGGGCAACTTCATGGCGGCTGTCTTGCCCGCCTCGGCCCGCTCGCCCGCGGTCGCCTTGCCCGCCTCGGTCAGCTTGATCGCCACGGACACCTTGCCCGCCTCGGACAGTTTGACCGGCTTGGCGGGCTTGGCGGGCTTGACGCCGTGGACGGTCCGGCAGCGGACCGTGTCACCGACCGCTATCTTCGTCTTCGCCTTGGCGGCGGCAGCCGACGCCGAGGAGGACGGGGACGCCGAGGCCGAGGCGGGGGCCGTGGCCCCCAGCGCCAGGGCGCCGGCCGCCACGGCGAGCACGACACCGCGCCGCTTCGCGGCCGTGGAACGGGGCAGGGTACGGGACATGGGCACAGCTCTCCTTCGCTCAGGGGGTTGCACTGGCTGCCGAAGAACCCTTGATCCGTCGGCGCACTCACCGTTGCGCACCGATGCTGAGTCCTCGCTGAAGCACCTGAGGCCCCGCTGAAACCGGTGCCGGTTTCAGCGGGGCCTCAGCTTGCCCGTGCCATCCTGACCGCGTGCGCATACTGGTGGTGGAAGATGACGCCCGGCTCCGCGAGCTGCTCACCGAGGGCCTGGAGCAGGAGGGTTTCACCATCGAGACGGCGGCGGACGGGCTGAGCGGCCTGGCGCTCGCCCGGTCCGGCGAGTACGCCGCGATCGTGCTGGATGTGATGCTCCCCGGGTGCTCCGGCTATCAGCTGTGCTCGCGGCTGCGCGAAGAGGGCGACTGGACGCCCATCCTGATGCTCACCGCCAAGGACGGCGAGTACGACGAGGCCGATGGGCTCGATGTGGGCGCGGACGACTATCTGACCAAGCCGTTCTCCTTCGTCGTCCTCATCGCCCGGGTGCGCGCCCTGGTGCGGCGCGGCGGGCTGGACCGGCCCGAGGTGCTGGAGCTGGGTGATCTGCGGCTGGAGCCCGCGGCGCTGGCCTGCGCGCGGGGGACGGACGAGGTCACGCTCACGGCCAAGGAGTTCGCGGTGCTGGAGTACCTCGCCCGGCGCGCCGGGCAGGTGGTCTCCAAGTCCGAGATCGTGCAGAGCGTGTGGGACGCCGCGTACGACGGCGGGGCCAATCTCGTCGAGGTCTACATCCGCAGTCTGCGCCGGAAGATCGATGTGCCGTACGGACGGCGGTCGATCCGCACGATACGGGGCGCGGGCTATCTGCTGGCCCGCGACGGAGGGTGAGAACGGTGGGGCACATCGCAGGCCTGCGGCGCATGGCACACGAGGACGAACCGGGGGACGCGGAGCCGCGCCGCCCGCGCCGGCTGACCTCCGGATTGAGCGTGCGCGCCAAGGCCGTGCTGGCGGCCGCCGGGACCGTGGCCTTCGCGATCGCGCTGTGCATGCTGGCCCTGGTGCTCGCCCTTCAGCACAACCTCCGCGCCAGCGCGGACGTGGACGCCGACAAGGCCGCCGCGGCGATCAAGGGCCAGTTGGGGCGGACCCGGGCCATGCCGCAGCGGGCGTTGGTCGTCGCCCCCGGCGCGGTGACGATCAAGGACGCCTCCGGCCGGACGGTCACCCCCATGACCCCGACGGACGCCGGGACGCAGAAGTCGGTCGAGGCCGTGCGGCTTCCGGCCGAGCCGGTCGAGGCCGGGCAGTCGTACAGCGTGACGGTGAGCCCCTCGACCACCTCCCTCGACAGCGCCACCGGGCTGCTGCTGCGCCAGGCCGCACCCGCGGCCGCCGGTCTGGTGCTGTTCGTGGCGGGGCTCACCTGGCTGCTGGTGGGCCGCGCGCTGCGCCCGGTCGCCGCGATGCGGCAGGAGTTCACCGAGATCACCGAGCGCGATCTGCACCGCCGGGTGCCGGTGCCCCGGGCGCGGGACGAGATCCACCGGCTGGCCCGGACCATGAACGCCACGCTGGACCGGCTGCACCGGGCCATGACCCGGCAGCGGCAGTTCGTGGCCGACGCCTCGCACGAGCTGCGCAGCCCCATCACGGCCGTACGCGCCCAGCTCGAGCTGGTCCTGGCCCGCCCGTCGCGCACCGACTGGCCCGCCGCCGTGCACAAGGCGCTGCGGGACACCGACCGGCTCCAGGCCGTCGCCTCCGATCTGCTGCTGCTCGCCCGGCTCGACGCGCAGGAGGCGCCGCCCAAAGCGGCGGTGGACCTCGGCGCGCTGGCGGCCGAGGAGGTACGGCGCCACCCGGACGCGGTGACGATGGATCAGCCCACGACGGCCGGGGGTCACCCCACAACGGCCGGGAACCACCTCACGGAGGCCGGGGACCACCTCACGAAGGCCAGGGGTCAGGAGGCCGCCGTCGTGACGGGCAGCCGGGTGCAGCTGTCCCGGCTGCTCACCAACCTCGCCGACAACGCCCGCCGCCACACCCGTACCACCGTCTCGATCACCGTGGCGGCCCGCGGCGGCATGGTCGAACTGGCCGTGGACGACGACGGCCCCGGCATCCCCGAAAGCGACCGCGAGCGCGTATTCGAACGGTTCACCCGGCTGGATGACGCCCGGGCCCGCCAGGACGGCGGCACCGGTCTCGGCCTCGCCATCGCCAATGACATCGCTCACGCCCACGGCGGCACCCTTACGGTGCTCACCAGCCCGCGGGGCGGGGCTCGCCTGCTGTTGCGCCTGCCCCGGGCGGCATAGCCGAACCCGACCCCGGTGCGGACACGGCTTCCCAGTCGTGAGAGTTTGGCAACTACCGGACCAGACTGATCAGTTGGTCAGTAGTATCTGCCCTTTCTTGGCCGTGTCCCAGATGGAGGTGTCAAAGGTGCTGTCGGGGACGGGGGCCGTCGTGCTGGCCGCGTCCGCGGTGCTGGTACTGGTGTTATCACTGTGCCTCACCTGGGTGGTCAGACTTCGCCGCGCGCTCGCGGACGCGCGTAGGGCGACCGAGCGAGAACGAGCCGTTTCCGAGCGGGAACGAGCCAATGCGGCCGAGGAGCGGGCGCTGGCGGCCGAGCGCGGCGAGGAGGTCGCCCGACTGGCCGCCGTACAGACCGATCTGGACGAGGCGGCGCGCCGGGAGCGGATCCTGCGCGACTCCGTGCAGGCTTCGTTCGAGTCCGTGGCCCGCAATATGCACGCCATGTCGATGGTGCAGCAGCAGGTTCTCGACGGCCTGGAGCAGTATGTCGAGGACGCCGGGCTGATGGGCGAGGTCATGAAGGCGGACCACGCCGCCGCCCAGATGACCCGTAAGGCCCAGACGCTGCTGGTGATGTGCGGGATCTGGCCCGCGCGGCGGGAGACCCGGCCGGTGTCGCTCTTCGACTGTGTGCGGGGCGCGCAGTCGCGCATCGTGGAGTTCGGCCGGGTGGACGTCCACGGCGGGCAGACCCTCTACGCGGTGGCCCCCGCCGTGGAGGGCCTGATGCACGCGGTGGCCGAACTCCTGGAGAACGCCACCGTCTTCTCCCCCTCCCGCACCCAGGTCGCGGTCGCCATCCGCGAGGTCGCGGCGGGCGCGGTCATCGAGATCGACGACGCGGGGCTCGGGATGCCGCCGGACGTGCTGGAGAAGGCCGTGGGCCAGCTGCGGGACGGTCTCGACCTGGCCCAGCTGGGCGCGGTGCCCCGGCTGGGGCTCGCCTGTGTGGGGCGCTGGTCGCGGGAGCTGGGCTTCGGCGTCGAGCTGTCCACGGCGTCGGCGTACGGCGGCACGCGGGTGGTGGTCTTCGTACCGCACCGGCTGCTGACCGAGCAGACGAGCGCCGTACGGGCGGCGGACCACAGGCCGGTGGTCGTGGAGCCCGTGGTCGTCGGCAAGGTGAACCAGGACGCGGGCGGCGCGGGGCTCGGCCCGGCCGCCGCGGACCCCGCCGGGGGCCGCCTGCTGAACGGCGTGTCCGTGGACGACATCCCCGACCTCCCCGACGTCCCCGACGCTCCCGCGTCCCCCGGCACCGGGCTGCCCCGGCGCCGCAACCGCCGCCGCCCGGCCTCCGGAGCCGCCCCGGCTTCCCGGGCCTCCTCCACCGACGTGGCCGGTGGGGCCGATGGGACCGATGGGACCGATGGACCGGACGCGGTTGACGCGACCGACGCGACCGACGCGGTCGACCTCACCACCGCCCCGGCCCGCGCCGCACCCACCCCGCCGCCCGCGGCCGCCCCCTGGACCCCCGAGGCCGCCCGCGCCTCCATCACCAGCGTCGTCTCCGGCACCCGCCGCGGGCGCGTGGAAGCGGAGGCGGAGGCCGTACCGCCCGACGATGAATCGAGTCCGGACCGAGAAGACCGAGAGGGAGGCCGGTAGTGGCCGGAACCATATCCAGGTTGCCCGACGTTGGATGGATGCTGCGTCCGCTGACCGGGATCCCCGGGGTGCGGCATGCCGTCGTCGTCTCGGAGGACGGTCTGCGCATGGGCCACGACTCCGCCGAGGGGCTGACCGGCGAGGTGTCCCGGCTCGGGGTGGACGAGGCCGAGTCGCTGGCCGCCGCCTGTGCCGCGCTGACGGTCACCAGCCAGTCCACGGTGTCGCTGCTGTTCGGCGACGAGGCCGGGGTGCGGCAGCTGATGATCGAGTCCGACAGCGGGTTCGTGCTGTTCACCTCGGCCGGTCAGGGCGCCTCGCTCGGGGTGGCCACCGACACGGATGCGGATGTCGGCCTGGTGGCTCAGCAGATGCAGTTACTGGTCGCGAAGATCGGTGCCCATCTGAGCAGCCAGCCGCGGGAGCCGATGGGCCGCCCGACGTCATGAGCCGACCCGGCGAGGAACGCACCACGGCCGCGGTGCGCCCCTATGTGATCACAAGGGGGCGTGCCGGTTCCTCACGGGATGCTCTGCCGCTGGAAACGCTCGTCGTGGCGTCCGGGAGCGCGCTGCCGCCACATCTCCAGCCCGAGTACCGGCGGATCGCCGACTTCTGCCAGGGGCTGCTGTCGGTGGCGGAGGTCGCCGCCCATCTCGGTCAGCCACCGGCCGTGGTGCAGGTGCTGCTCGCGGATCTCATCGACTGGGGGCACATCGTGGCGCGTCCGCCGATCCGGGTGGCCAAGCGAAAACGTGCCGATTTGGACTTGCTGAGGAAGGTGCTCGATGGGCTTGAGAGCAAGCTCTGAGATCTCGATGGCCGGTACGGACGGCACAACCAGGACCGACCACACGGCCCACCCGGGCCACGCGGACCGCACGACCCGCACAGACCACACCAACGAGACAGGCGAGACGGACGAGACGGGCGATACGGACGACATGGATGACATGGACGACACCCCCGTCATGTACGTGGAGTCCAGCGTGGCCGGGGCGGCCAAGATCCTGGTGGTCGGCCCGATGGGCGTCGGCAAGACCACGCTGATCGGCACGGTGTCGGAGATCAAGCCGCTCTCCACCGAGGCGACGATGAGCCAGGCCGGGGCCCGGCTCGACACCAAGGTGCGGCCGTCGAAGACCACGACCACCGTCGCGCTGGACTTCGGGCGGATCACCCTGGGCGGCGAGCTGGTGCTGTACCTCTTCGGCACCCCCGGCCAGCAGCGGTTCCTCCCCGCCTGGAAGGACCTGGCGCGCGGTGCGCTGGGCGCGCTCGCGCTGGTCGACACCCGCGACCTGGAGGCGTCCTTCGACGCGATCGGGCATCTGGAGGACCTGGATGTGCCGTTCTCCGTCGCCGTCAACGCCTTCCCGGACAGCACTCCGCACAACGAGGACGATCTGCGCTCCGCGCTCGATCTGCTCCCGCACACCCCGCTGGTCATCTGTGACGCCCGGGAGCACAAGTCCTCGGTGCAGGCGCTGATCTCGCTCGTCTCGCATCTCATCGAGACGCTCACGGAGGCGTCATGACCGCCAGGGCCGCCTCCCGGGTGCCGCTGTACGGGACCGCGCTCGACGGTCCGCTCACCGACCTGTACGAGCGGATGCGGCGCGACCACGGTCCGGTGGTCCCGGTGGAGATCGCACCCCGGGTCGAGGCATGGCTGGTCATCGGCCACCGTGAGCTGCTCCACCTCACCCGTGACGAGCAGTACTTCTCGCATGACCCGCGCCGCTGGACCCCGCTGCGCGAGGGCCGGGTGGCGGCCGACTCGCCGCTGATGCCGCTGGTGGGCTGGCGCCCGGCGCTGCTGTTCGCCGATGGCGCGGCGCACCGCCGGATGCGCTCGGCGGTGGCCGACGCGCTGGGGCGGGTCAACGGCCATGAGCTGATCCGCAGGGTGCGGGCCACCGCGGAGCGGCTGGTCGCCGGGTTCGCCGACCAGCACGCGGCGGATCTGGTCGAGCAATACGCGCGCCTCCTGCCGCTCCAGGTCGTCACCGAACTGCTGGGTCTCGACGAGGAGAACGGGGCCCGGCTGGTCGAGACGCTCACCACGATCGTCGCCCCGACCATGGCCGCCACCGGCGCCAACAAGCGGATGGGCCAGATCCTGCTCCAGCTGATCGCCGGGAAGAAGCGGCGGCCGGGCGCGGATCTGACGTCCTGGCTGCTGGAGCACCCCGTCGGGCTGAGCGACGAGGAGGTGCTGCACAACCTCGTGGTGATCATCGTCGCGGGCAACAACACCACCGTGAACTGGATCGCCTCCACGCTCCAGATCCTGCTCACCGACCCCGCGTTCCGCTCCTCGCTGGCCCGTGGCCACCTCACCGTGGACGACGCGCTGGACCTGGTGCTGTGGCGCCAGCCGCCCACCCAGAACTTCCCCGGCCGCTACGCCACCCGCGATCTGCGCTTCGGCGGCCAGGACATCCGTGCCGGGGACATGCTCATCCTGGGCCTCGCGGGCGCCAACGCGGACCCGGAGGTGCTGCCCGAGGACGGACGTCCGGTGGTCGGCAACCGCTCGTACCTCGCCTTCGGGGCGGGCCCGCACGGCTGCCCGGCGCGGGATCCGGCCCGGCTGATCACCCGGACCGCCGTGGACACGCTGCGCCACCGGCTGCCCGATATGGAGATCGCGGTGCCGGAGGAGCAGCTTCCGTGGATCACCTCGCCGTGGTCCAAGGGCCTGGCCAAGCTGCCGGTGCGGTTCTCCGCGCCGCAGCTGGCCGCCGATGCCGCGGCTTCGGCTTCGGGGCCGGCTTCAGGTTCGGGTTCGGGGCCGGCTTCGGCCCGGACCCCGGGCTCGGCGGCCCCGACCCCCGACTGACCGGCCCCGACCCCCGACTCCCCCGCAGGAGACAGCAATGACCGACGGCCGATGCCCCGTGTCGCACGCCGACCCCGCCGCACCGCACCGCCTGGACCCCACCGGGGCGCGCCAGCACGCGGTGAACGAAGAGCTGCGCGCCCGCGGGGCCGCGGTCCCGGTCCTGCTGCCCGGTGACGTACCGGCGTACGCCATCACCCGGCACGAGGAGCTGAAGGAGTTCGTCACCCACCCCGACGTGGCCAAGAACGCCTGCCACTTCGCCGCGCTCCAGAACGACGAGCTCCCGCCCGGCTGGCCGATGCGGACCTTCGCCACCGTACGCGGCATGATCACGGCGGATGGCGAGGACCACAAGCGGCTGCGGTCCCTGGTGACCCGGGCGTTCACCCCGCGCCGGGTGGAGGCGCTGCGCCCGGTGGTGTACGAGCTGACCGGCACGCTGCTGGAGCGGCTGGGCGACGCCGCCGCGGCCGATCCGGACGGGGTGGCCGATCTGCGCCGCCACTTCGCGCTGCCGCTGCCGATGAGCGTGATCTGCCGGCTGCTGGGCGTGGACGACCACTACCAGGACCGGCTGCACGAGCTGTCCAACGAGATCGTCTCCACCCAGACCGCGCCCGACCGGGTCCCGGCCGCCAACCGCGAGATGGTGGCGATCCTCGGCCAGGTGGCCGCCGCCCGGCTGAAGGACCCCGGGGACGATCTGACCAGCGCGCTGATCGCGGTCCGTGAGGAGGACGGCGACCGGCTCAGCGAGGAGGAGCTGATCGGCACGCTGATGCTGACGATCATCGCCGGTCACGAGACCACGCTCAATCTGATCACCAACGCGGTACGGGCGCTGTGCAACCACCGCGATCAGCTGGATCTGGTCCGGTCCGGGGCCGCGAGCTGGGGCGATGTGGTCGAGGAGACGCTGCGGTACGACAGCCCGGTGTCCTTCTTCCCGTTCCGCTACACCACGAGGGACCTCCCGGTCGGGGACGCGGTCATCCCGAAGGGCGCGCCCGTGCTCATCTCGTACACCGCCGCCGGGCGCGACGAGCGGGCGTACGGCCCGGACGCCGGCCGCTTCGACGTGACCCGGGGCGCGCGCCATCTGTCCTTCGGCCACGGCGCCCACTTCTGCCTGGGCGCCCCGCTGGCCCGCATGGAGGCCGTGATCGCCCTCGAGGCCCTCTTCACCCGCTTCCCCGCGCTGGACCTGGCGGTCCCCGACGAGGAGCTGGTCCCCCACCCCAGCTTCGTCGGCAACAGCCCGCGGCGGCTGCCCATCCGGCTGGGGGCGCGCGGGGTGACCGGGGTGCATGGGGTGCCCGGGGTCGCTCACAGCGGCTGAGGGGGCGCGCTGAGGGCAGCGTTGCCTCGGAGAAACGGCGGGGATGCGGCCGGGTAACAGGCACCCCGCAGGCTTCCTGGCATGGAGTCGTCCAGGGAGCCGATGAGCCCGCACCGCCGCCGGGTGGTGATCGTCGGCGGCGGCATGGCGGGTACGAGGCTGGCGCAGCAGCTGACCGCGCGTGCGGTTGCCGTGGGTGCGGGTTCCGCGGGTGCGGGTTCCGCGGGTGCGGTTGCCGTGGGTGCGGTTGCCGTGGATGCGGTTGCCGTCGAGGTCACGATCATCGGCGAGGAGCCGCACCCCGCGTACAACCGGGTGCTGCTCGCCGAGGTGCTCGCCGGGCGGTACCCGCCCGAGGTCATCGCGCTCCCCGCCCCCGCCGCCGGGGTGCGGCGGCTGAGCGGGGTGCGGGTGGTGCGCGTCGACCGCCCCGCGGCGGAGGTGGTGTGCGACGACGGCCGCCGCGTGCCGTACGACGCGCTGGTGCTGGCCACCGGCTCCAACCCGGTGCTGCCGCCGCTGCGCGGCCTCTTCGAACCGGACGGCCACGAGCTTCCGGACGGCGTCCACGCCTTCCGCACCATGGACGACTGCCTGGCCCTCGGTGCCGCCGTACGCCCCGGGGCGCGGGCCGTCGTCATCGGCGGCGGACTCCTCGGCGTCTCCGCCGCGCGTGCGCTGGCCCAGCGCGGCGCCCAGGTGGTCCTGGCGCACCAGGGCGAGCACCTGATGGAGCGCCAGCTGGACCCGGGCGCGTCGGGGGTCCTGCGACGGCATATGGCGGCGCTGGGCGTGGAGGTCCACACGGAGTGCCGCGTCCGCGGCCTGCGCACGCGCGCGATGGACGGCCGGCGCCTTGTGAAGGCCGTCGAACTGGCCGACGGATACGCCCTGGAGGCGGACCTGGTCGTGCTGGCGTGCGGCGTCCGGCCACGGGTCGGGCTGGCGCGAGCCGCGGGGCTGGAGGTGGCGCGGGGGGTCGTGATCGACGACGAGCTGCGGACGAGTGATCCGCGGGTGTTCGCGATCGGCGACTGCGCGGAGCACGCGGGGGTCGTGTACGGCCTGGCGGGCGCGGCGCAGGAGCAGGCGGACGTGCTGGCACACCGCCTCTCCCCCACCCCGCCCCTCCCCGAACCAATGGGGCCCCGCCCCCTGGACCCCCACGAGGCCCCCGCCCCCGTCCCCGACCAGGGCTCCGCCCCAGACCCCGCGCCCGCGGACCGGTTTATGGGCAATCGTCCCGCGGAGGGGGCACCTCCCAGCGGTAGCTGGGAGAGGGACGGGTGGGCACGAACCGGCCACCGGCCCGCACCCGGCAACGAAACCCCGACCCGGCACACGGACGCCGCACCCGCCGACCACGCTGCGTGGGCACAACCCGGCCACCGGCCCGCACCCGGCAACGAGACCCTGCCCCGGTACCACGGCACCCGTACGCTCACCCGGCTGACGCTCACCTCAGCGTCAACCCCCGGCCCCCTCGACCTCGCTGCCTTCGGCAACCCCACCCCCGCCCCCGGCGACGACGTCATTCACCTGACCGACGCCACCCGCAACACTTACCGCAAAGTCGTGGTCCGCGGTGACCGCCTGCTCGGGGGCATTCTTCTCGGCGATCTCGGCACCGTCGGCGCGCTCGCCCGTACCTGGGAGAGCGACGAGCCGCTCCCCGCCACCCCCTTGCTCCACCTGCTGACCAACGATGGAGGGTCCTGACGATGAGCGCATCGAACTCCCGAAAAGCCGAAACCGCCGAAAACGGCGCACCCACCATCGTGCTCATCGGCCACGGCATGGTCGGCCAGCGGTTTCTCGAGGCGCTGGCCGAACGGAAGGTCACGGAGACCGCCCGCGTCGTCGTGTTCTGCGAGGAGCCCCGCCCCGCTTATGACCGCGTCCAGCTGACCTCGTACTTCTCCGGGCGCACCCCGGACGAGCTCTCCCTCGTCGAGGACGGCTTCATGGCGCGGCACGGCATCGAGCTGCACCTGAACGACCCGGCCCAGGTCATCGACCGCGACGCCCGCACCGTGACCGCCCAGTCCGGGCTGACCGTCGCCTACGACACGCTCGTGCTGGCCACCGGCTCGTACCCGTTCGTCCCGCCCGTGCCCGGCAAGGACAGCGACGGCTGCTTCGTCTACCGGACCATCGAGGATCTGCTCGCGATCGAGGAGTACGCCACAAACCGCTCCTCCGGCGTCGTCGTCGGCGGCGGGCTGCTCGGCCTCGAGGCCGCCGGTGCGCTCAAGGGGCTCGGGCTCACCACCCACATCGTGGAGTTCAACCCGCGTCTGATGGCCATCCAGGTGGACGAGGGCGGCGGCGCCGCGCTGCGCCGCACGGTCGAGGAGATGGGCCTGATCGTGCACACCGGCGTCGGCGGTAAGGAGATCACGGCGGATGCCGACGGCGCGGTCACCGCCATGACGCTGTCCGACGGCTCGTCCATCGACACCGACCTCGTCATCTTCTCGGCGGGCGTGCGCCCCCGCGATCAACTGGCCCGCGACTGCGGCCTGGACGTCGGCGAGCGCGGCGGCATCGCGGTGGACGAGACGTGCCGCACCAGCGATCCCGCGGTGTATGCGATCGGCGAGTGCGCGCTGGCCGCCGACGGCCGGGTGTACGGGCTGGTCGCGCCCGGCTACGAGATGGCCGAGGTGGCGGCCCGCGAGATCGCCGACGCGTCCGGCGGCGAGGGCTTCACCGGCGCCGACACCTCCACCAAGCTCAAGCTCCTCGGCGTCGACGTGGCCAGCTTCGGCGACGCCCACGGCACCGCCGACGGCTGTCTGGACGTCGTCTACTCCGACTCCCGTACCGGCGTCTACAAGAAGCTCGTGGTGGGCGCCGACGGCGCCCTCCTCGGCGGGGTGCTGGTCGGCGACGCCGAGTCGTACGGCATGCTGCGCCCCCTCACCGGCTCGGTGCCACCCGTCGCCCCCGAGCAGCTCGTCCTCCCGGCGGGGCTCGGCGCACCCGCCGCCCTCGGCCCCTCCGCGCTGCCGGACGAGGCGGTCATCTGCAACTGCCACAACGTCACCAAGGGCGCGATCCGTTCGGCCGTCACCGACCACCACTGCACCTCCGTCCCGGAGGTGAAGAAGTGCACCAAGGCGGGCACCGGCTGCGGCAGCTGCGTCAAGGCGCTCACCTCGCTCGTCAACGACGAGCTGGAGGCGAGCGGGGTCAGCGTGGACAAGGGGCTGTGCGGCTGCTTCGCGTACACCCGCGCCGAGCTGTACGAGGTCGTCCGCACCCTGCGCATCACCACCTACGCCCAGCTGCTGGACAGCCACGGCCGGGCGGAGGCCCGGGAGGGCGACGGCTGTGAGGTGTGCAAGCCCGCCGTGGCCTCGATCATCGCCTCGCTGGCCCCCACCCTGGGCGCGAGCGGCTATGTGCTGGACGGCGAGCAGGCGGCCCTCCAGGACACCAACGACCACTTCCTGGCCAACCTCCAGCGCAACGGGTCGTATTCGATCGTCCCCCGGATCCCCGGCGGGGAGATCACCCCGGAGAAGCTGATCGTGATCGGCGAGGTGGCCCGGGACTTCGGGCTCTATACGAAGATCACCGGAGGTCAGCGGATCGACCTCTTCGGCGCCCGGGTGGACCAGCTCCCGCTGATCTGGACGCGGCTGGTGGAGGCCGGTTTCGAGTCGGGCCACGCGTACGGCAAGGCGCTGCGCACCGTGAAGTCGTGCGTGGGCCAGACCTGGTGCCGCTACGGAGTGCAGGACTCGGTCCGGATGGCCATCGACCTGGAGCTGCGCTACCGGGGGCTGCGCTCACCGCACAAGCTCAAGTCGGCCGTCTCCGGCTGTGCCCGCGAATGCGCCGAGGCACGCGGCAAGGACTTCGGCGTGATCGCCACGTCCAACGGCTGGAACCTCTATGTGGGCGGCAACGGCGGGGCCGACCCGCGCCACGCCGATCTGCTCGCCCAGGACCTGGACGACAAGGAGCTGATCCGGCTCATCGACCGGTTCCTGATGTTCTACATCCGCACCGCGGACCGTCTGGAGCGCACCTCGGCCTGGCTGGAGCGGATCGAGGGCGGTCTGGACCACGTCCGCGAGGTGGTGGTCGAGGACTCGCTCGGGCTGGGTGCCGAGCTCGAGGCGATGATGGCCGACCATGTGACCGGCTACCGCGACGAGTGGGCCGAGACCCTGGGCGACCCGGAGCGGCTGCGGCGCTTCGTCTCCTTCGTCAACGCACCGGGCGCGCCCGACCCGACGGTGAAGTTCGTGCCCGAGCGCGACCAGGTCAAGCCGGACCTGACGATCCTGTCAGGGCCCACCCTCCCCGTCCGTACTCTCGAAGGGACTGCCAGCCGATGACCATGGCACCCACGACGCCCATGACGCCCATGGCGGCCGAGCGGACCGCGGTCCGCGTGGAACTCCTCGTCGACCAGCGATGGTTCACCGTCTGCGAGCTGACCGACCTCACCCCCGGGCGCGGGGTGGCCGCCCTGCTGCCGGACGGCGCCCAGGTGGCGGTCTTCCTGGACCGCTCGGGGCGCGTGTACGCGGTCGCCAACCGCGACCCGTTCACCGGGGCGTATGTCCTCTCCCGGGGGCTGCTGGGCTCGACGGGCGGGCGGCCGTTCGTCGCCTCCCCGCTGCTGAAGCAGCGCTTCGACCTGGAGACGGGGCGTTGCCTGGACGACGAGGGGGTCGTCGTCCAGGCGTACGCGACCCGTACCCGGGCGGGCACGGGCGCGGAGTCAGCCCAGGTCGCGTGAGACCAGCACCCCGCACTGGACGGGATCGCTCGCGCAGCCGGCCGTCCCCGCCGCGAGCACGCCCTTCGTCCCGGGGACGCCCGCGATACCGAGCACCGTGGACATCTCGCTGTGCTCGGTGACCTCGGCGGGCAGCTCCTCGGTCGCCCACGCCGTACCGGTCCAACGCGCCAGTACGGCATGGGGGTTGCCCGGGGCCCAGCCGGCGATCCACGGCCGTCCGGCGCCGTCCGCGCCCGCGGCGTTCGCCTCGCCGAACGGGGGCGCGGGAAGCGACTGCCAGCGGCCGCCGGTCCAGCGGGCGGCCATGGTGGCCGTGGGCGACTGCGGGTCGTTGGTCTTCCCGACGACGTAGACCGAGTTACGGCCGGTGGCCACGGCGTGGTTGGCCACCCAGCCGGTCGGGTGCTCGCCGGGGGCCGGCACCTCGCGGACCGTCCAGCCGCCGCCGTTCCAGTGGTACAGCAGCGGTACGGACACCTCGCCGGTCATGGCGCTCGCGGTGACCCATACGTCGTCCGGGCCGGTGCCGGTGATGTCCCAGGGCTGTACCTCGCCACCGCCGGGGGCGGCGGGGAGGGACACCGTACGCCACGCGGAGCCGGTCCAGCGCTCCAGGCGGGAGACCTGGGTGCCGCCGTTCGGGTCCCAGTCGAAACTGGTGAGCCAGGCCGCCTTCTTACCGAACGCGGCCAGGTCGCCGACGAAGCTCAGCGACCCCTCCGCGGGGGCCGCGTGGCCGACCTTCGTCCACTTCGCGCCGTCCCAGTGCTGGAGCACGATCGGCGCGGAGGTGCTGTCGGCCAGGGTGCCGGCCGCCCAGGCGTCGTCGGGCGCGGCGGCGGCGACCTTCTCCAGCTGGGCGGCCTTGCCGTCGGTGGATGCGGCGGGTACGTCCGTCCACGCGCTGCCGTTCCAGTGCCGGATCAGGGGGGCGGGCCCGACGGCGCCGTCCGTCCTGCGGCCCACGGCCCAGGCGTCCTTGGCGCCGGTCGCGGCCACGTCCCAGAACTCCCGCGAGGCGGTCTCGCTCAGCGGCGTCCGCAGCTTCCACGGGGTGTCGGCGCGGGCCGCCCGGTGGGACGAGGCGTTGGGCGCGGCGCTGGTCGTGGTGCCGGGCGCGGCGTTCGCGGGGGTGCCGAGGGTGGCGAGCGTGCCGAGTGCGACCGCGCACACCGCGACCGCTGTGCGCAGCCGCGTCCGGCGGGTTCCGGGCCGTCCTGCGGTTCTCTCCATGACGCTCCTTCTGCTCGGGTGGGTTTCTCAGGGCTCTCAGGGCTCTCAGGGCTCTCAGGGCTCTCAGGGCTCTCAGAAGGAAATGGCCGCCGCCCGCCCGTTCTTACAGCTCGCCCCGACCGGTCACTCAGGGGTCTTCAACTGCCGGTCGGTCCACTCCGACTCCACCGTGGCGTTGTAGTTCACCACCGTGCCCGCCGTGAGCCCCGCCTCGGCGGCCTTCGCGTCCGGCTTGGTCAGCACTTCCTGGTCGGACAGCAGGGCCCCGGTCGCCGGGTCCACGATCAGCTCCGACCGCGCGGTCCCGTAGCCGGGCCGGGCGGTCGCGGGCAGGGCGAAGCCGACCCCCTTGCGGCCCAGCGGGTCGGTCACCTCACCGAGCGACCGGATGCCCGGCAGATCCGCGATGACGCGGTACGCGGCGGCCCGGACCTCGGTCCTGACCGGGAGGCCGATCAGCCCGGCCGCCTGCCGCCACATCCACTCGGTGCGGCCGGAGATCTCGCTTCCGCGGTCCTCCTCGTACAGGTCCGCCAGCACCTTCTTCAGCTTCGCGCTGTCGCCGGGGAGTTTCCGCAGCTCCGCGTAGCTCACATTGCGTGCGCCAAGGGCGGCGATCTTGTCGCCGCTGTTGATCCGGTCCACCGTCGGACGCTTCCTCGCCCCCGGCTCCAGCCGCAGACCGAGCTTGCCGCCCGACCCGGAGGCGGCGAGCGTCAGGTCCTTCGGCGATCCGGCGGCGCGCCAGCGCGCCGTGTCGCGCGCGGTGCGGGGCTCGGTGGTGGCGTCGAGCCCCGAGACCCACAGGCTCCGCGTACCGGGCCGCACCCCGAAGGACCACCGCGAGGTCTCGGCGGAGACCACCGCGAAGGTCGACTCGGCCGCGGAGGCGACGCCGATCCAGGACGACCGCGTGGTCGTCTGCCAGTACGTGCCCTCGTCCGCCGTGCGATCCACCCGGGCGGCCACGTTGAGCAGCGCCAGGCGGCCGCTCTCGGCGGTGTGCCGGGGGCCGTCCGTGGTGGGCCCGGCGGTGGCGCGGGAGCCACGGGCGTCCCGGGTGCCGGAGCCGCCCTCCGGCAGGGTGGCGACGAGCACCCCGGCCGCGGCCGCCGTCGCGGCGACGGGCAGCGCCCACCGCCAGGTGAACGGCCGGGCGGACCGGCGGGATTCCGGTGCGTCGGGCCTGCTCGCCAGGATGGTGATCAGGTCGTGCCGGGCGCGTTCCGAACCGGCCAGGCGGGCCGGATCGAACTCCGGGGGCCGGGCGTCCGCCAGCGTCTTCATGACATCGGGCCGCTTGCGTGCCATGTCAGTGCTCCTTCAGTGTCACTTTCGGGCGGGAGTCGCGAGGGTCGCGAGGGTCGCGAGAGGGTCCGGCCGCGTCCACGGCCCGCTCCAGCCGCCGTCGGGCCCGGTGCAGCCGCACCGAGAACGTGGCGGTGGAGCAGCCCAGGACGCGTGCCGCCTGGCTCGGGCCGAGCCCGTGCCAGGCGACCAGCGTCAGGAGTTCCCGGTCGGCGGCGGACAGCCCGGCCAGCGCCTGTAGCGCCACCGCGCGCTCGGTCACCCCCGCGGCCACGTCCTCGACCTGGGCGCCGGAGGTGATGACGCGCTGGGCCTCCTGAGCGGCCAGGGCGTACTGCCTGCCGTCGCGGCGCCGCAGCTCGCGGGTCAGATTGCGGGCCACGCCGAGCAGCCACGGCAGCGGTGGCGTGGGGATGTCCCGCATCCGCCGCCAGGCGACCGTGAAGGTCTCGCTGGTGATGTCCTCACCGACCTGCCGGCCCACCAGGCAGGTCGCGTAGGCCAGCACACGGGGATGACACTCCTCGTAAAGGTCCCGAAAGCGTTGGGCGTCGGTCACGCCGTCTCCTCATCTCGGCTCTCTCACCATGCAGTGGTCGAGGGCCGCGCTTTCTTACACCCCGGGGAGAGGGAATTCCGGGCGGCGAGATTGCGGGCGGCGCTGCGTAAGCTCAGGAGCTTGATGGGGACGGTCCCTCTCTCGTCTCTTCACGTCTGATCCGGTTTTCCGGAAGACTTCTGCAAGGTTCCGAGGGCGCGTCCCCGGGAAGCAAGAGGCGGGGGTGGCTCCCGTCAACGGAGGAGGCGGTAATGGCTACGGAGAGCAAGGGCACCGAGGGCGGCACCCGGCCCAAGGTGACGATCACGGCCATCGCCCAGGAGGCCGGGGTGTCGGTGCCCACGGTCTCCCGGGTGGTCAACGGCCGTTCGGATGTCTCGCCCGAGACCCGGGCCCGGGTCGAGGACCTGCTGCGGCTCCACGGCTACCGCCGCCGCCAGAGCGCGCCGGGTGACCGCGCCGCCCTGGTGGACCTGGTCTTCAACGACCTGGACAGCCCCTGGGCGGTGGAGATCATCCGGGGCGTGGAGGACGTCGCCCACCAGGACGGGGTGGGCACGGTGGTCTCGGCGATCCACGGCCGCGCGGGCTCGGCCCGGCAGTGGCTGACGAACCTGCGAGCCCGCGCCTCGGACGGGGTGATCCTGGTGACGTCCGTGCTGGAGCCGGTGGTCCACGAGGAGCTGCGGCGGCTGAACGTGCCGATCGTGGTCGTCGACCCGGCCGGTTCCCCCGCGCTGGACGCGCCCACCGTGGGCGCCACCAACTGGGCGGGCGGCATGGCCGCCACCGAACATCTGCTGAGCCTCGGCCACCGCCGGATCGGTCTGATCGCCGGCCCGCCACGGCTGCTGTGCAGCCGGGCCCGGCTGGACGGCCATCGCGCGGCGCTGGAGGCGGCCGGGGTGCCGTTCGACCAGGCTCTGGTCGTGCAGGGCGACTTCTACCACGAGTCCGGTTTCCACGGCTGCGACCAGCTGATGGATGCCGATGACCCGCCGACCGCCGTCTTCGCCTCCAGCGACCAGATGGCGCTGGGCGCGATCGAGGCGCTGCGGCGACGGGGGCTGCGGGTTCCGGAGGACGTGAGCATCGTCGGCTTCGACGACCTTCCCGAGGTCCGCTGGTCGGCGCCGCCGCTGACGACTGTGCGTCAACCGCTGGCGGATATGGGGAAGTTGGCCGCCCGTACGGTGTTGCGGCAGGCGCGGGGGGAGGAGATCGAGTCCCCGAGGGTCGAGCTGGCCACCCAGTTGGTCGTCCGCGCCAGCACGGCCCCACCCACCGGGGGCTGACCCCCCGGACCCCACCCGTCGGGGGCTGACCCCTAGGCCCCGCTCGCCGAGCGCGATCCCCCAGGCACCGCGCCCACCAGGGGTTGGCCCCCAAGGCCCCACCCACCGAGGGCTGACCCCTCAGGCCCGGCCCGCCGGGGGCTGCCCCCCAAGCCACGCCCGCCGAGGGCTGATCACCCCAGGCCCCCACGCCCGCCGGGGGCTGATTCCCCACCCCGCCCCTTCCCGAATCGGGGGCTCCGCCCCCGGCCCCGGACGCCCTTCGGGCGTGTCCTCAAGCGCCGGACGGGCTGGAAAATCCAGCCCGTCCGGCGCTTGAGGACCGGGGTCCGGGGCGGAGCCCCGGTGGGGGTGTGGGGGCGGAGCCCCGGTGGGGGTGTGGGGGCGGAGCCCCCGTGGTGGGGGGCCGGGGGTGTCCTCCGGTTCGGGGAGGGGCGGGGTGGGGAACGAAAGCCGGCCGCTGCCGCACCCCTTGACACCACATCAGCACCCCCATACCTTCCACGCAACCGCTTCCGAGAATTATCGGGCTACTTCCGGAAGGCACACGATGCGCATACCTCGGTCAAGGTCCAGGTCAAGGTCCAGGTCAAGGTCAAAGTCCACCCTCCGCGCGTCCACCCTGACAGCCGCCGCGCTGCTGGTCGGAACAGCACTCACCGGCTGCGGAAGCGGCGGGCCCGGGGGTTCGGATGACGGCTCCCTCGACGTCTGGGTCTACCAGGACGCCTCGACCAAGGTGCAGCGCGAGGTCGTCAAGCGGTTCAACAAGACCTCCGACATCAAGGTGAAGCTCACCCAGGTGCCCGGCGAGGGCTACTCGGACAAGATGCGCACCTCCATGGGCACGCCCAACGCCCCGGACGTCTTCTTCAACTGGGGCGGCGGCAGCATCAGCGACTTCGTCAAGAAGGACATGCTGCTCGACCTGGACCCGTCGATGGCCAAGGACCCGGAGCTGAAGAAGGCGTTCATCCCCACGATCCTCGACGCGGGCGCGATCGACGGAAAGCACTACGGGATCCCCATGCGCGGGATGCAGCCGGTGATCCTCTTCTACAACAAGGACGTCTTCGAGAAGGCAGGGGCCCAGCCCCCGAAGTCCTGGGACGATCTGCTGACGCTCATCGACACGTTCAAGGACAAGGGCGTCACCCCCTTCGCGCTGGCCGGCACCGACGCCTGGACCGAGCTGATGTGGGTGGAGTACCTGGTGGACCGTTACGGCGGGGCCGGGGTGTTCCAGAAGATCCAGAGCCAGGGCATGGCGGCGTGGGACGACCCGGCGGTGCTCAAGGCCGCGCAGACCGTCAGGGACCTGGTCGGCCGGGGCGCGTTCGGCAAGAACTACAAGTCGGTGAACTACACCGCCGACGGGGCCTCGACGCTCTTCGCCAAGGGCAAGGCGGCCATGCATCTGATGGGCAGCTGGGAGTACGCCAACCAGAAGGCCAACCAGCCCGCGTTCGCCAAGTCGGGGCTCGGCTGGACCACCTTCCCGGCGGTCCCCGGCGGCAGCGGTGACCCCAAGAGTGTCGTCGGCAACCCGACCAACTACTGGTCGGTCAACGCCAAGGTGAAGGGCGACAAGCAGAAGACGGCGATCGAGTTCGTGAAGTTCGCGGCGAAGCAGGACTACTCCAAGGACCTGATCGCCAACGGTGACGTCCCCACCACCTCCGACGCCACCTCCCTGCTCGCCGAGCACGAGAACCCCGACTACGCGCGGTTCCAGTACGACCTGGTCAAGCAGGCCCCCGACTTCACGCTCTCCTGGGACCAGGCACTGCCCGCCAAGTACACCCCGCCGCTGCACACCGCCGTGCAGAAGCTGTTCAACGGGCAGCTCAGCCCGACCGGGTTCATCGACGCCCTGAAGGGCATGTGATGGCGGACGCCGCGACGAGCGGGCGGCGCCCGGCGCGCGAAGCGCGCCAAAGCGTCGGCCGGGCCGGGGTCGGCCGGCCCGGCGTCGTCTGGGCGCTCCCCGGCGCGCTGTTCTTCGTCTTCTTCGCGGTGGCGCCGATGGTCCTGGTCGGCGCCCTCGCCTTCACCGACTGGGACGGCATCGGCACCCCGAGCTGGACCGGGATGAGCAACTGGTCCCGGCTGTGGGACGACCCGGAGACCCATCAGGCCATCTGGCTCAGCCTGATCCTCACCGTGCTGACCTGGGTGTTCCAGACCCCGCTCGCCCTGCTGCTGGGCGTATGGGCGGCCGGGCGGCAGCGCAACCGGGCCGTGCTGTCGGCCATCTTCTTCCTGCCGCTGCTCGGCTCCTCCGTGGCACTCGCGCTGGTCTGGAAGTCGCTGCTGGACCCCAACTTCGGTCTGATCGCCGACATCGGGCCCGCCCTGGGCTTCGCGGACGGCGATCTGCTCGGCAGTTCCAAGGGCGCCTTCGGGGCGATCCTCTTCGTCACCGCCTGGCAGTTCATCCCGCTGCACACGCTGATCTATCAGGGCGGCGCCCGCGCCATCCCGCGCTCGCTCTACGACGCGGCGGCGATCGACGGCGCCGGGACCGTACGGCAGTTCTTCTCGATCACCCTCCCCCAGCTGCGCAACACCATCGTCACCTCCTCGGTGATCATGGTGGTGGGCGCGCTGACCTTCTTCGACACCGTCCTGATCCTCACCAAGGGCGGGCCGGGCACGGACACCACGATCGTGCCGTATCTGATGTACAAGAACGGCTTCCAGGCGTTCGACCTCGGCTACGCCAGCGCGGTCGCCACCATCCTCGTCGTGGTCGCCACCACCGTCTCGCTGCTGCTGGTGCGGCTCACCGGCTTCGCCGCGATGCGCAGCACCCGGGAGGGGATGTGACCGACGTCCTGCACGACCACCCGAATCCTCACCCGAACCGCCCCCTGAACGGCGTCCGTACGCCGAACAAGACCCCGGCGGCACCTCGCCCCCGCCTCCGCCGCCGGGGTCTGCCCCGCTGGAACTACCCCGCGGGGCTCGGTTCCCTGATCTGGCTCGGCATCGTCGGACTGCCCCTGTACGTCCTGGTGGCCGCCACCTTCCAGACCCGCGACGGCTATATCGACGACGGCCCGCTGGCCCTGCCCGACCATCCGACGCTCGCCAACTACCGGCGGGTGCTGCGCTCCGACTTCCTCTCCTACCTCCTCAACACCGCGCTGGTCACGGCCGTGTGCGCGGCGATCGTGATCACGCTGTCGGTGACCGTCGGCTACACCGTCGTCCGCACCCGCGGCCGGGCCTCCCGCCGGATCTTCCAGATCTTCCTGCTGGGTCTCGCGATCCCCTCCCAGGCGGTGGTGATCCCGGTCTATCTGGTCATCACCAAGCTCCATCTGTACGACACCCTGCTCGCGGTGATCCTGCCGACCGCCGCGTTCTCCCTCCCGGTCAGCGTGCTGATCCTGGTCGGCACGATGCGCGACATCGACGAGGAGCTGTACGAGTCGATGGCGCTGGACGGGGCGAGCCCGACCCGGGTGCTGCTCCAGCTCGTGGTGCCGCTGTCGCGGTCCGGGATCTCCACGGTCGGGGTGATGTCGGCGCTGCACGCCTGGAACGGCTTCCTCTTCCCACTGCTGCTCACCCAGTCCAAGAGCAACCGGCTGCTGACCCTGGGGCTGTACGACTACGTGGGCGAGTTCCGGGTGGACACCCCGGCGCTGCTCACCGCCGTGGTGCTCTCCATCGTCCCGATCTTCCTGGTCTATCTCTTCGCCCGCCGTCAGCTGATCAGTGGGCTGATGGGCGTGGGCGGCAAATAGGCCTCCCGCGCGTGGTACGCGAGCCGTTCTCCCACCCCGCCGTCCTCCCCCCGACAAGGAGCTTCATGCCTCAGCCCTGGCAGGACACCTCCCTCTCCGCCGAGGACCGCGCGGCGGCCCTGCTCTCCTCGATGACGCTGGAGGAGAAGCTCGCCCAACTCGTCGGCGTATGGCCGGGATCCGAGGCCGAGGAGGGCGAGGACGTCGCCCCGCTCCAGCACGAGGTGTCCGAGGCCGTGGACCTCGACGGCCTCCTCCCGCACGGCATCGGCCAGCTGACCCGCCCCTTCGGCACCTCCCCCGTCGAACCGGCCGAGGGCGCCGCCGCGCTCGCCCGCCTCCAGGCCCGGATCGCCGCCGGGAACCGCTTCGGGATCCCGGCGCTGGCCCATGAGGAGTGTCTGACCGGCTTCTTCGCCTGGCGCGCCACCGTCTTCCCCACCCCGCTCGCCTGGGGCGCGTCCTTCGACCCGGCGCTGGTGGGGCGGGCGGCCGGGCTGATCGGCGGTTCGCTGCGGTCGGCCGGTATCCACCAGGGTCTTGCCCCGGTGCTGGACGTGGTGCGGGACCCGCGCTGGGGCCGTACGGAGGAGTCCATCGGCGAGGACCCGTATCTGGTCGCGACCATCGGCACCGCGTACGTCCACGGCCTGGAGTCCGCCGGGATCGTCGCCACCCTCAAGCACTTCGCGGGCTACGCCGCCTCCCGGGGCGGCCGCAACCACGCACCGGTCTCCATCGGCCCCCGGGAACTGGCCGATGTCATCCTGCCGCCCTTCGAACTGGCGGTACGGGACGGGGGCGCGCGGTCGGTCATGCACGCCTACAACGACCTCGACGGTGTGCCCTCGGCCGCCAACCCCTGGCTGCTGACCGAACTGCTCCGCGACACCTGGGGCTTCACCGGCACCGTCGTCTCCGACTACTTCGGGGTGTCCTTCCTGGAGCTGGCCCACCGGGTGGCCGACACCCGGGGCGGCGCGGCCGGGCTCGCCCTGGCGGCCGGTGTGGATGTGGAGCTGCCCGCGGTGCGCTGCTTCGGCACCCCGCTGCGGGAGGCGGTGCTGGCCGGGGAGGTGGACGAGGCGCTGGTGGACCGGGCGGCGCTGCGGGTGCTGCGGCAGAAGTGCGAGCTGGGGCTGCTGGATACGGACTGGTCGCCGATGCCCTCGGCGCTCGCGGGGGCTGTGGACTCCGCGGGGACCGTCGATCTCGACCCCCCGGAGATGCGGGCCGTCGCGCGGGAGCTCGCCGAGGAGTCGGTGGTGCTGCTCGCCGACGACGGCGATGTGCTGCCGCTCGCGCCGGACGCCCGGATCGCGGTGGTCGGCCCGCTCGCCGACGACCCCGCCGCCATGCTCGGCTGCTACACCTTCCCCCGCCATGTCGGGGTGGAACACCCCGGACTGCCCCTGGGCATCGAGGTGCCGACGCTCTTCGCCGCGCTGCGCGCCGAGCTGCCCGGTGCGCGGATCACCCATGCCGAGGGGTGCGCCGCGCCCGGCCCGGCCGTGTCCGCCGGGGACGCGGGGGGCGCTGGGGGCGCGGCCTCGGCCGGTGCGGCGGCGCTCACCGCCGAGAGCCGGCTGGCGCAGGCGGCCCGGACGGCGGCGGACGCGGATGTGTGCGTCGCGGTGCTGGGTGACCGCTCGGGTCTGTTCGGCCGGGGCACCTCGGGCGAGGGCTGTGACGCCGCCGACCTCGAACTCCCCGGTGAGCAGGGGGCGTTGCTGGACACGCTGGTGGCCACCGGCACCCCCGTCGTGCTGGTGCTGTTCACCGGACGGCCGTACGCCCTCGGCCGCTGGTCGCGCCTGCTGGCCGCCGCCGTGCAGGCGTTCTTCCCCGGTGAGGAGGGCGGCCCGGCGGTCGCCGGGGTGCTGAGCGGCCGCGTCAACCCCTCGGGCCGACTGCCGGTGAGCGTTCCGTACGCGCCCGGCGGCCAGCCCTGGACGTACGCACAACCGCCGCTCGGGCTGCGCGGCGACGCCAGCTCGATCGACCCGACCCCGCTCTTCCCCTTCGGCCATGGGCTGTCCTACACCTCGTTCGCCTGGGAGCGCCCGGCGGCCGACGCGGCCGATGTGCCGACCGACGGGGAGACCACGGTCCGGCTGACCGTGCGCAACACCGGCGACCGGGCCGGGACCGAGGTCGTACAGCTCTACCTGCACGATCCGGTGGCCCGTATCGCCCGGCCGGTGTCCCGGCTGATCGGTTACGCACGGGTGCCGCTGCGGCCGGGCGAGTCCGCCGAGGTCCACTTCGCCTTCCACGCCGACCTCGCCTCGTATCCGCTGGGCGCCGATGGCACGCGGGTGGTGGAACCGGGCGCCCTGGAGCTGCGGCTGGCCTCCTCCAGCGCCGAGTCCGACGTACGGCACACCGTGCCGCTGACGCTGACCGGGCCCGAGCGCACGGTGGACCACCGGCGGCGGATGGTGTGCGAGGTGCGGGTGAAGTAGGGGCGGGGCCGGTTCAGGCCGGCCTCTCGCCCTTCTCCACCAGCGACCAGGCGTGGGCGAACCGTTCGGGCAGGGTGCGGGTGGGCAGCGGCAGCGGATTCTCCAGCCGCCGGTTGTAGGAGCGCCGCACCCCGAGCAGCTCCGCCTTCCACTCCTCCATGGGCTGGTACGGCTTCTTGGCGTGGATCCACTCGCCCGGCAGGAAGACCTGACGGCCCGCCCGGGGGCGCTTGTCCTCGATGACGCGACCGCGCTCGACCAGCGCGGCGGCGGCCTTCTGGTGCCGGGCGGTCTTCCAGCCGTTCCAGGTGCGGACGTTCCGGTCGGTCGGGGCGGGCAGGGCCAGCAGCTGGAGGTAGAGCGCCGCCGCGTCCTCGTCGAGGCCGAGCGCGTCGGCGACCCGCGCCAGGCGCGGGAGCTCGCCGGGGTCGAGATCGGCGAAGGCCCGGTCCCGGTAGGTCGGTTGGCCGTCCGCCGCGCGCCGCCCCGCCGTGGGCCCTACGGGACGAGGTGGCGGGCGAGGACCGCGAGGGCGTCGGCCACCTCGCGCAGACGGTGCGGGTCGTCGGTGCCGAGGGCAGCGGCCAAGGCGGCGTCGACGGTCGTGGCGCGGACCTGCTCGACGCGGGCGGAGGGCTCCGCGGCGGGACTGATGAGAACGCGGCGGCGATCGGCGGGGTCGGGGGCTACGGTGATCGCCCCCGCCTCCTTCAGGCGGGCGACGGCGGTGGAGATCTGACTCTGCGGCAGTCCAGTGCGGGCCGCGATGTCCCCCACGGTGGTGCCGGGGTGTGCGGCCACGTCGCTGGCAGCGATCAACACCAGGCGCGCGCTGCCCTTATGGCGGTCGGCGCCGCCGGGAGGCTCGGGCATGGCGTCCTCACCGATCTTCATCAGCGTGCGGCCCAGAAGGAAGAGTTCAACTCCGTTCACACCCCGATGATAGTCGATCCATCGGATTCGATGCATCCATATTGATGCATCGAATCCGATGGATTAGCGTGACGCGTGGCCGTCAACGACCGAGACGAGGGGGAGCCCATGACGAACGACGAAACCACGCACACCGGCACCGTCCGCGCGCCCGGAGCCACACTCCACTACCAACTGCGCGGGCACGGACCCACCTTGGTCATCGGGCAGAGCGGCGAGGGGGACGCCGACCGCACTGTCGACCTCGTCGCGCACCTCGCGGACACGCACACGGTGATCACCTACGACCGGCGGGGCCTGTCCCGGAGCCGACTCGACGACCCGTCACGCGGGGCGACGCTCGCCGAGCACGCGGACGACGCGGCACTCCTGCTCGCGACGGTGGCATCCGAACCGGCCGCCATGCTCGGATGCAGCCTCGGCGCCGTCATCGGCCTGCACCTCGCGGTGCGGCACCCGGACCGGATCCACACGCTGATCGCCCACGAGCCCGTCGCACCCCGGCTGCTGCCCGCCGCCGAACGGGCTCACCATGAACACGAACTCGCCGACCTGCGGCGGCTCTACGCACGTTCCGGCCTCGCCGCGACCCTCCCGGAGATCGCCCGCGTCCTCGGCATCGACACCAGCGGACGCGACGCCGAACCCGGTCCGACCCCGCAGCCGCTCAACGACCTGCGCCGCGCCAACTTCGACTACTTCATCCGTCACGACTTCACCGCGGTGCTCGAAGACACCCTCGACACGGCCGCCCTCGCGGCCACGCCCACCCGCATCGTCCCCGCCGTCGGCCGCACCACCCCCAAGGGCGTCTTCGACCGCCGCTGCGCCTACGCCCTCGCGGACGCGCTCGGCACCGACGTCGTGGAACTGCCCGGCGGCCACAACGGCAACACCAGCCACCCGTCCGCCTACGCGGCGAGCCTGCGTGACCTGCTCGCGACTCACGTCCACGCGGCTCAGCCATGACGGCTCCACTCAAGCCGCCGCGGCTCCGCCACCAGAAATCACTTGATGCATTAGTTGCGTCAGATCAAGCATTTTCCGGAGGGGTACCGGGAGGGACGGGATCGAGTGCGGCGTCGGACCACCGAAACACCTCCGGGCGTAGCCCCACATCGCGCCCACCGGAATATCGTCCCACCGCCCGCAGTCCGGCGGGACCCCGGCCGCCGAGTACGGAAGCCGCCACCCGCCCGGCCACCAGCGGCCGGAGGACGGCGACGGCACCGCGCCCCCACCCCCTGCCCCGCTGCTCAATCGCGCCGAAGGCGCGAGACGGCGCCGCACCCGGCCGAGCCGAGCAGCCTGGCCGCCCGCCTAGAGTTGCGAAGCCCCTCCGTCGACAGGAAACTCCGTTCCCGTCGAGAAGGTCGCACCGAACGCCAAGTACGCCACCGCGGCGGCCACTTCCTCGGACGCCCCCAGCCGCTGCATCGGGTTGGTGCTCCGGTAGGTGTCCTTCATCGTCTCGACGACGTCGGCGGGCAAGGAGCGGTCCAGGATGCCCGAGTCGATCGGTCCGGGGCTCACGGCATTGACGCGCACCTTGCGCGGCAGCAGCTCGCGGGCCAGGGTGCGCGTCATCGACCGCAGGGCCGCCTTGCTCGCCGAGTAGACACTGAGCGCGTCGAGGCCCAGGACGTTCACCACCGACGTGGTGAGGACCACGCCGCTTCCCTCGCGCAACAGCGGCGCCAACGCCTGCACCGTGAAGTACGGGCCCTTGGCGTTGATGCCGAACAGCGCGTCGTACATCTCCTCCGTCGTCGAGTCGAACGGCGCGGACGCGGTGACACCGGCGTTGACGAACAGCGCGTCCACCGCGCCGAACCGCTCCTGGACCGTGTCGGCCAGCGCCTTGATGTCCGTCGCTGAGCCGCCAGATCCAGCGGCTGGAGGCTCAGCTCGGTGTCCGGCTCTTCGACCGCTCGCCGCAGGGCAGCAGCCTCACCGACGCCGGTCAGGCCTTCCTTCCCAGGGCCCGGATACTGCTCCAGGAGGCCGAGCAAGCCGCCCGCACGGCCAGAGCCGCCGTCCAGCCCCGTACCATCACCGTCGGCTGTGCCGAAGGACTGGTCATCACCGCCTGTGTGCAGGAACTGCGCCGCCGGCACCCCGACGGCCAGGTCCGCACCCGGCACCTCGACTGGCGGGACACGCGCGCCCTCGCCGAAGGGCGGGTCGACGCCCTCGTCGCGTACAGGCCCCTGCCCTTGCCCACGGACGGCTTCCGGGTGACCAAGCTCCATGAGGAGTCGCGGGTACTCGTCACATCGGCGAGTCATCATCTGGCGAACGAGAAGACCGTCAGCCTGCGGGCTCTGTCGGACGAGGAACTGGTGGCCTGCGCCAGCACTCCGGTTGTCTGGAGCACGCCCAAGCCCGTCGGCGACCGCCCGGCACCACCCCCGCCCGCGATGGACGACAGCTACGAGGACAAGCTGGAACTCATCGCCACCGGCCACTGTGTCGCGATCTTCCCGGCCGGCGATCGACGCGCCGCCGTGCGCGAGGACATCGCCCTGGTGCCCGTCATCGACATCGATCCCTGCGAGGTCGTGCTCGTCACGCGCGCTGACGACCCCAACCCGCTGCTCGGGTCACTGGAAGACGTCGCCCGTACATGGCTCGGCGGACTCGCACCTTCATCACCCCGCCCTTAGGCTGTCGCCGGACACAGGGGCTACCGGCGCGTAGCGCAGGCCGCGACAGACACGGCAGACGCGGCAGGCAGACGCGACAGACGCGACAGACCGCGAAGGAGCGCGTGATGAAGGGCTGGACCGCGAGCGACATCCCCGATCAGACCGGCCGCACCGCCGTCGTGACCGGCGCCAACAGCGGGCTCGGCTTCGTCACCGCCCGGGAGTTGGCGCGCCGCGGTGCGCGGGTGGTGCTCGGGTGCCGCAGCGAGCAGCGTGGAGCCGAGGCCGCGGAGCGGATCCGGGCGCAGGCGCCGGGTGCGCGGGTGGAGGTCGAGCCGCTCGACCTCGCCGATCTGACGTCCGTACGGGCCTTCGCGGCCGAGCACAAGGGCGACCGGCTCGATCTGCTGATCAACAACGCGGGCGTGATGGCCCTCCCGCACCGCAGGACCGCCGATGGCTTCGAGATGCAGTTCGGCGTCAACCACCTGGGCCACTTCGCGCTGACCGGGCTGCTGCTGCCGAAGCTGCTGGAGGCGGGCCCGGGGGCGCGGGTGGTCACCGTCTCCAGCTTTATGCACATGCTGGGGACGGTGGATCCGCGCGACCTGAACATGGAGCGGGGGTACCGGCGTTGGGTCGCCTACGCCCGCTCCAAGTCCGCCAATCTCCTCTTCACCCACGAGCTCGCCCACCGGCTGCGCGCCACGGGCGTCCGCTTGGTGGCGGCCGCCGCGCACCCCGGCTACGCCGCGACCAACCTCATGTCCGCCGCGCCGAAGATGGAGGGCCACCGGGCGAAGGAGCGGTTCATGGAGATCGGCAACCGCTACTTCGCCCAGAGCCCGGAGCAGGGCACGCTTCCCGTCCTGTACGCGGCGACCGGGCCGGACGTACGCCAGGACGACTTCTTCGGCCCGCCGCTCCAGGGGCTGTGGCGCGGCGCCCCCGTCCGCTCGGCCCGCGCCAAGTGGACGCTCAGCGACACGGCGGGGCGGGGGCTGTGGGCCGCGTCCGAGCGGCTGACGGGGGTGCGGTACGAGGCGCTCGCGAGCTGAGGCTGAGGCTCGCGGGCTGAGGCTGAGGCTCGGGAGCTGAGCCACGTCCGCCGCTTTCGAGCCGAGCCGTCCCGCCTCAGCGCACGGTGATGACCAGCTTGCCCGTGGTGCGGCCCGTCTCCCCCTGGACATGGGCCCGGGCGCCTTCGGCGAGGGGGAAGGTGCCGGAGACGTGGGCGCGGAGCCTGCCCCGCTCGACGAGTTCGGCGATGGCGCGCATCCCGGCCTGGTCGTGCTCGACGAGCAGGGTGACGGCGCGGACCTGTGCCTTCTCCGCCGCGGCCCGGGTGTCCTCGGCGCCCGGCAGCACGGAGACGAGGGTGCCGCCGGGGCGGAGCACGCCCACGGAACGGGTGGCGGTCTCCCCGCCGAGGGCGTCGAGGACGACGTCGTAGCGCTCGTCGGTGTCGGTGAAGTCCTCGGAGCGGTAGTCGACGCAGGCATCCGCGCCGAGCTCGCGCAGGAAGTCGTGCTTGGGAGCGCTCGCCGTCCCGGTGACGTGCGCGCCGCGCTCCTTGGCGATCTGTACGGCGAGATGGCCGACACCGCCGGCCGCGGCGTGGATCAGCACCCGCTGCCCGGCCCGGAGGTCCGCGGTATCGACGAGGGCCTGCCAGGCGGTGAGCGCGGCCAGTGGCAGAGCGGCCGCCTGGACGTGGTCGATCCCGGCGGGCTTGGCGGCGAAGGCGCGGGTGGGGCCGGTCACGTACTCGGCGTGGGAGCCGACCCCGTACGGGTAGGGCAGCATGCCGAACACCTCGTCACCGGGCTGGAAGAGGGTGACGCCGAAGCCGGTCTCCACCACGGTGCCGGAGACGTCCCAGCCGAGGGTCAGCGGCGGGGGCGGCAGGAATCTACTCATGGCGCGGTGCTTGAAGTCCGTGGGGTTGAGCCCGGCCGCGTGCACGGCGACGAGGATCTCCCCGAGGCCGGGCGCGGGCCGCGGAAGCTCGGTCAGCCGCAGGACCTCGGGGCCGCCGAGGGCCGTCTGGTGCAGGGCGAGCATCACGGGGGCGGCGTCCGGGGCGGCGGGGCGCGCGGAGTCCGGGGCGGCGGCCGGGTCCGGGGAGGCGAGGTTCTCAGGGGTGTCCGTCGAAGTCATGCCCCGATCCTGGCTGTACGGTCCGGCCCGGGACCATGGCCAGAAGGTCAACCTTCGATACATTCCAGCCATGTGCATCGTCCCTGCCGCCCGCCGCGTTCCCAGTGCCCTCGACACCCCCGGCCCTCCGGGCACCCCCGGCACCCGCCCCGCGTCCACCGCGTCCACCGCGCCCACCGCGCCCTCCCGGGCCCGTGACCTCGCCGACCGCGCCGCCGGGCTGGACCGCCTGATGCACCCGGACCCCCGGCCCGACGCCCACAAGGTCGTCGTCCTCGCCCTCGACGGTGTCTACCCCTTCGAACTCGGCATCCCGCACCGGGTCATGGGGTCCGCCGGCGGCCGCTACGAGGTGCTGTCCGCGAGCGCGGACGGGCGTCCCGTGCGCACCGACGCGGACCTGACCGTCACCCCCGGGCACGGTCCCGAGGTGCTGGCCGAGGCGGACACCGTGGTCATCCCTCCGTACGCGATCTCCCGGGCCTCGGCCGCCGCCCCGGACCCGCAGGCCCTCGCCGCCCTGTCCCGCGTCCGCCCCGGCACCCGTCTGGTGTCCATCTGCACCGGCGCCTTCCTGCTGGCCGCCGCCGGTCTCCTGGACGGGCGGCGGGCCACCACCCACTGGGCGCTCGGCGACCACTTCCGGGAGCTGTTCCCCCGGGTCGAGCTCGACGTCGGTGTGCTCTTCGTCGACCACGGTGACGTGCTGACCTCCGCCGGGGCCGCGAGCGGTGTCGACGTCTGCCTGCACCTGGTGCGCCGGGACCACGGCAGCGAGGTGGCCAACCAGGTCGCCCGCTGCTGCGTCGTGCCGCCGTACCGGGACGGCGGGCAGGCGCAGTACATCGAGCGGCCGCTGCCGCCCGCGGGCGACACCGGCACCGGGCCGACCCGCGACTGGGCGCTGCAACGGCTGGAACTGCCGCTGTCGCTGGACGAGCTGGCCGCACACGCGGCGATGAGCACCCGTACCTTCGCCCGGCGCTTCCGGGAGGAGACCGGTCTGAGCCCCGGCCGCTGGCTGACCCAGCAGCGGCTGCGGCGGGCGCGGCACCTGCTGGAGTCCAGCGACCTGCCGGTGGAACGAGTCGCCCACGAGGTCGGCTTCGCCACCGCCACCTCGCTGCGGCGGCACCTGGCGGCGGAGGCGGGGGTCGCCCCGTCGGCGTACCGGCGCACCTTCCGTGCCCCGACTGCCCCGGCTGCCCCGGCTGCACCCGCTGCACCCGCTGCCCCGGCTGCACCGTGACCGCCACGGCGCCGAGGCATCGGGTAATGTGGCCACACCCGTACGCACCGAGGAGGTGAGACCCATCAACGCCAGTTCAGGCTGGGTGCTCGCCCTTGACGGCCGTGCGGTCGCCGTGACGTACGACGCGGCATAGCCGACCGGCGGGAGCGCCCCAGGCATCCCGAAAGGTTTTCCGGGCTCCATGTCGGCTTCTCCATCTTCACTTGTCACCCTTTCCGCCGTCGTCACCAGGCTCCGCGCCGCCGGGTGCGTGTTCGCCGAGGACGAGGCGCGGCTGATCCTTTCCGCGGGCCACGTTCCGGCCGAGATCGACGCCATGGTGGACCGGCGCGCCGCCGGACTGCCGCTGGAGCACGTCCTCGGCTGGGCGGATTTCCGGGGACTTCGCATATCCATCGACCCCGGGGTCTTCGTACCGCGCCGGCGCACCGAGTTCCTGGTCGAGCAGGCCGTACCGCTGGCCCGGTCCGGGGCCGTCGTGGTCGATCTGTGCTGCGGCTCGGGCGCGCTGGGCGCCGCGCTGGCCTCGGCCCTGGGCGGGGTGGAGCTGTACGCGGCCGATATCGACCCGGTCGCGGTGCGCTGCGCGCGGCGCAATGTCGGGGCGGCGGGCGGCACGGTGTACGCGGGCGACCTCTACGAGCCGCTGCCCGCCGCGCTGCGCGGCCGCGTGGACCTCCTGCTGGCCAACGTCCCGTACGTGCCCACCGAGGAGGTCGGGCTGCTGCCGCCGGAGGCCCGGGTCCACGAGGCGCGGGTGGCGCTGGACGGCGGCGCGGACGGGCTGGACGTCCTGCGCCGGGTGACCGCCGGGGCGGGCGGCTGGCTGACCCCGGGCGGCTCGCTGCTCTTCGAGACGAGCGGACGGCAGGCGGCCACGGCGATGGCCATCGTGGCGGAGGGCGGGCTGGAGCCACGGCTGGCCGAAAGCGACGAGCTGGACGCCACGGTCATCATCGGCACGAGGCCATCGGCCTCGTAGGGACCGCCCGGCGCGGACCGCGCCGCCTGCGGCGGGCTGTCCCCTCCCCGCCCCTTCCCGATACCAGGGGCTCCGCCCCCGGACCCCCTCGATGCCACGCGAAGGGGCGAAGCCCCGGCCCGGGGCCTGGGCTTCGCCCGGGTCCAGGGGCTGGAGCGAAGCCCGGGGGCTGGGACGGAGCCCGGGGCTCGAGGTCGGAGCGGAGCCCAGGGGCTGAAGCGGAGCCCAGGGCTCGAGGTCGGAGCGGAGCCCAGGGGCTGGAGCAGAGCCCGGGGCTCGAGGTCGGAGCGGAGCCCGGGGGCTGGGACAGAGCCCGGGGCTCGAGGTCGGAGCGGAGCCCGGGGGCTGGGGCGGAGCCCCAGTTTCGGGAAGGGGCGGGGAGGGGAGCAGCCCGCCGCAGGCGTCAAGACGCTGCGGACACCCCTAGGAGCCACCCAGTTCGTGGCGGGCGAGGTTCGCCCCGGCCCGTCGGGCGGCCGACGGCCGACGGCCGGAGCGGCACCCCAGCGCGCCGCCCCCTTGCGCGCCCCGCGCGCCTACGCACGCAACTCCTCCGCCGCGTCCGCGACCCGCGCGATCAGCCGCAGCAGCGTCTCCCGCTCCGTCTCGTCCAGCGGGGCCAGGAAGACCCGGTTCATCCGGGACGTCCGGGTGACCAGCTTCCGGTGGACCCGGACGCCCTCCTCCGTCAGCCGCAGGACGTTACGGCGGCCGTCGTTCGGGTCGCGCACCCGCTCCAGCAGGCCGCGCCGGGCCAGCCGGGCGACCAGGTCGGCGATGGTGGAGCGGTCGAGATGGACGTGTTCGCTCAGCGTCCGCTGGTCGATCTCCGGCTTCTCGATCAGCGCGTTGACCACCGCGAACTGCGGCGAGGTGGTCTCCTCGGAGACCATCGCGCCCCACAGCAGGGAGTGCGCCTGCTGGAAGCGGCGGGCCAGATGCCCGGGGTGCGTGTTCAGATCGACCGCGCCACCCATGCCGTGCCTCCCATGCCGTGCCTTCCGGCTTCCGCTTCCCCGCTGCTCACTTACTCCCACTTACTCCGTGCACTGAGTAATTCTGCCCTGTGGAAGACCCCATGTCGAGAGGCCGACATTCGACCTAGACTCCCTTGACGAGCGCACCACCCAATGGCACCGTGCGAAACCGGCACCACATTAGTCAGCACACTGAGCATCCCGAACCCGCGGAGTGACGATGGCCGACATCCGAAGCCTGAGGGACGCCGTGGCGGACCTCGTCCACGACGGGGACACCGTCGCGATGGAGGGATTCACCCACCTGATCCCGTACGCCGCCGCGCACGAGGTCATCCGTCAGGGCATCACCGATCTCACCCTCGCCCGGATGACCCCGGACGTCATCTACGACCAGCTCATCGGCGCCGGACTCGTCCGCAAGCTGGTGTTCTCCTGGGGCGGCAACCCCGGCGTGGGCTCGCTGCACCGCTTCCGTGACGCCGTCGAGAACGGCTGGCCGCGGCCGCTGGAGCTGGACGAGCACAGCCACGCGGGCATGGCGAACCGCTATGTGGCGGGCGCCTCCAAGCTGCCGTTCGCCGTATTGCGCGGCTATCGCGGCAGCGACATCCCGACCCGTACGGACACCGTCTCCACCGTCGTCTGCCCCTTCACCGGGGAGGAGTTGGCCGCCGTCGCGGCGCTCAACCCGGACGTCACCGTCATCCACGCCCAGCAGGCCGACCGGGCCGGCAATGTGCAGATGTGGGGGCTGACCGGGGTGCAGAAGGAGGCGGCGCTCGCGGCGGACCGGGTGCTGGTGACCGTGGAGGAGATCGTCGAGGAGCTCACGCCACGCCCCGGCGGGATCGTCCTGCCGACGTGGGTGATCGACGCGGTGTCCGTCGTCCCCGGCGGCGCCCACCCCTCCTACGCCACCGGGTACTCGACCCGCGACAACGACTTCTACCAGGCATGGGACCCGATCGCCCGCGACCGCGAGGCGTTCTTGACGTGGATCGAGGACAACGTGCGCAACAGCGACGTGCGCGACAGCAACGTGCGCAACAGCGAGGGAGCCCTCACCCGATGACCGCCACCCCCGCCGGGACGACGGACTACAACTACACATCCGACGAGCTGATGGAGGTGAACGCCGCCCGCGCGCTCACCGACGCCACCACCTGCTTCGTCGGCATCGGCCTCCCCAGCACCGCCGCCAACCTGGCCCGCGCCACCGTCAACCCCGGCCTCGTACTCCTCTACGAGTCGGGCACCATCGGCTCCAAGCCCACCCGGCTCCCGCTGTCCATCGGCGACGGCGAGCTCGCCGAGACGGCCGACGCGGTGGTCCCGGTGCCGGAGATGTTCAACTACTGGCTCCAGGGCGGCCGGATCGACGTCGGCTTCCTCGGCGCCGCCCAGGTCGACCGCTACGCCAACATCAACACCACCGTCGTGGACCGCGGCCCGGACAAGCCCGAGGGCCGCCTCCCCGGCGCGGGCGGCGCCCCCGAGATCGCCTCCAACTGCGGCAAGGTGCTGATGGTGCTGCGCCACTCCACCCGCAACTTCGTGGAGCGGCTGGACTTCGTGACGACCCTGGGCCACGGCGGCGGCCCCGGCGACCGTAAGAAGCTCGGCATGCCGGGCGCCGGCCCCACCGCCGTCATCACCGACCTGGGCATCCTGCGCCCCGACCCGGCCACCGCCGAGCTGGTGCTGACCGAAGTGCACCCGGACGTCACCGTGGAGCGGGTACGGGCCGCCACCGGCTGGGAGCTGACCGTCGCCGACACCGTGGGCACCACCGAGCCGCCCACCCCCCAAGAGCTGGCGGCGCTGCGCGCCCTCAAAGCCGCCGGGAAGCCCGGGAAGGAGACCCGATGACCACCTCGCGTGACGTCTGCCGTGACGTCTATATCGTCGACGCCGTCCGCACTCCCATCGGCAAATACGGCGGCGCCCTGTCCGGGGTGCGCCCCGACGACCTGGCCGCCCATGTGGTGCGCGGCCTGCTCGCCCGCACCCCCGCCCTGGACCCGGCGCGCATCGACGACGTCTACTTCGGCAACGCCAACGGCGCGGGCGAGGAGAACCGCGATGTCGCCCGCATGGCCGTGCTGCTGGCCGGACTGCCCGTCACCGTGCCCGGCGCGACCGTCAACCGGCTCTGCGCCTCCGGCCTGGAGGCCGTGCTCCAGGCCGCCCGCGCCATCGCGGTCGGCGACGCGCACATCGCGCTCGCGGGCGGTGTGGAGTCGATGAGCCGCGCCCCCTGGGTACTGCCCAAGCCCGAGCGCGCCTTCCCGGCCGGGCATCAGCAGATGTACTCCACGACTCTGGGCTGGCGGATGACCAACCCGGACATGCCGCCCGAGTGGACCGTCGCCCTCGGCGAGGGCGCCGAGCTGATCGCCGACAAGCACGGCATCACCCGCGAGGCACAGGACGCGTTCGCGCTCGCCAGCCATGAGCGGGCGGCGCGGGCGTGGAAGGACGGGGCGTACGACGCCGAGGTGCTGCCGTATCCGGACACCGAGCTCGTCCGGGACGAGACCATCCGCGAGAACACATCCGCCGAGGCCCTGGCCAGGCTCAAGCCCGCCTTCCGCAAGCCCGGCGGCACCGTCACCGCGGGCAACTCCTCGCCCCTCAACGACGGCGCGGCCGCGCTGCTGCTCGTCGACGAGGAGGGGCTGAAGGCCACCGGACGCGAGCCCCTGGCCCGGATCGGCGCCTCGGCCGTGACCGGTATCGAGCCGCAGTACTTCGGACTCGGCCCCGTCGAGGCCGTACGCCGCGCCCTCGCCAAGGCGGGCCGCTCATTCGCCGATCTGGCCACCCTCGAACTCAACGAGGCGTTCGCCGCGCAGGTGCTGGGCTGCCTCGCCGAGTGGTCGGCCCAGGACCCCGGCTTCGACCCCGGCATCGTCAACCCGCGTGGCGGCGCCATCGCCATCGGCCATCCGCTCGGCGCGTCCGGAGCCCGGCTCACCGGGGCCGTCGCCCATCAGCTCGCCGCCCGCGGCTCGGGAACGGGCCTGGCCACCCTGTGCATCGGCGTCGGACAGGGCCTCGCCCTCGTCCTGGAGAGGTAATCCCGGAACGGCGACGGCGACGGCAACGGCAACGGCAACGGCTGGAAAGGTAAGGCTGACGGCAGACATGGCTCTCACCCAGTCCGACATCGACCGCGAACTCGCGCACATACGGGAGTCGTACGACAAGGCGCGTGCCGAGGGGGCTCCCGCCGCCGACCACCCGCCGCGCGACTTCCCCCCGTACCGCAGCAGTGTGCTGCGCCACCCCAAGCAGCCGCTGGTCGCGGTGCACGGCGATCCGGAGACCGTGGAGCTGCACACCCCGGTCTTCGGCCACACCGACATCACCGCGATCGACAACGACCTCACCGTGCAGCACCGGGGCGAGCCGCTCGGCGAGCGGATCACCGTCTCCGGGCGGCTCCTGGACAGCCGGGGCCGCCCCGTCCGGGGGCAGCTCATCGAGCTGTGGCAGGCCAACGCGTCCGGCCGCTACGCCCATCTGCGCGATCAGCACCCCGCACCGCTCGACCCCAACTTCACCGGTGTGGGGCGGACGTTGACCGGTGACGACGGCTCGTACCACTTCACCACCATCAAGCCGGGCGCGTATCCGTGGCGCAACCACGAGAACGCCTGGCGCCCCGCGCATCTGCACTTCTCCGTCTTCGGCGCGGCGTTCACCCAGCGGCTGGTCACCCAGATGTACTTCCCCGGCGATCCGCTCTTCGCCTACGACCCGATCCTCCAGTCGGTGACGGACGACTCGGCGCGGCAGCGGCTGGTCGCCCGTTACGACCACGCGCTGTCGCGGCCGGAGTGGTCGCTGGGCTACCGCTGGGACATCGTGCTGGACGGGCCGTCGGCCACGTGGATCGAGGAGGGTCGCTGATGAGCGAGAGGCTCGCACCCGTGGAGAGCGCATCCGCCGAAGGGCTCACACCCGCTGAAGGGCTCACACCCGCCAAGACGCTCGCGCCCACGCCCTCCCACACCGTGGGCCCGTTCTACGGCTACGCCCTGCCCTTCCCCGGCGGCGGCGAGATGGCCCCGGCGGGGCACCCCGGCGCCATCACGCTCCACGGCTGTGTCCGCGACGGCGCGGGCGCTCCCGTCCCGGACGCGCTGGTGGAGCTGTGGCAGGCGGGCCCGGACGGCTCGCTCGCCGGGGCGGGCGGGTCCATGCGGCGCGACCCGGTGACCGGCGGCTTCCTCGGGCGCAACGGCGTGGACTTCACCGGTTTCGGCCGTATCGCCACCGACGCGGACGGCCACTGGACGGCCCGGACGCTGCCCCCCGGCAGCCCGGCCGGGACCGCCGCGCCGTACATCAGCGTCTGCGTCCACGCCCGGGGGCTGCTGCACCACCTCTTCACCCGCGTGTACTTCCCCGAGAACGCCGAGGCCAACGCCGCCGACCCGCTGCTCGCCTCGCTGGATCCGGCGCGCCGCGAGACGCTGGTGGCGACGGCGGCGTCCCCGCCGGGGACCTATCGCTTCGACATCCGCCTACAGGGCGAAGGGGAGACGGTTTTCCTTGAGTTCCGGTAGTCCTGGTACTTCCGACAGCGACGACGTGGGGCTGCTGTCCCCGGTGCGGGCCGGGTCGGCCGTGGAGGCCGCCACGGGCGACACGGCGTTCATTCAGGCCATGCTGGACGCCGAGGCCGCGCTGGCGCGGGTGGTGGCACCGGCCGGGGCGGCGGAGGCGGTGGCGGGCGCGGCCCGCGCCGAGCTGTACGACGTACGCGATCTGGCGCTGCGCGCCCGCTCCGGGGGCAACCCGGTCATCCCGCTGGTCGCCGATCTCACGGCGGCGGTGGCCCGTAGGGACGCCGAGGCCGCGTCGTATGTCCACCGGGGCGCGACCAGCCAGGACATCGTGGACACGGCCACGATGCTGGTGGCCGCGCGGGCGCTGCCGCCGATCGTGGCCGATCTGGAGCGTACGGCGGCGGAGCTGGCGCGGCTCGCCGCCGCGCACCGGGACACCCCGATGCCCGGCCGCACCCTCACCCAGCACGCCGTGCCCACCACCTTCGGGCTGAAGGCGGCGGGCTGGCGAGCGCTCGCCCTGGACGCCCGCGACCGGCTCGCGGCGCTGCGACCGCCCGCCCAATTGGGCGGTGCGGCGGGCACGTTGGCCGCCTTCGACGGCGGGGTTCCGCTGCTGGGCCGGTTCGCCGAGGAGACCGGTCTCGCCGAGCCCGGACTGCCGTGGCACACCCTGCGCACCCCCGTCGCCGACCTGGGCACCGCGCTCGCCTTCGCCGTGGGGGCGCTGGGGAAGATGGCGGCGGATGTGCTGGTGCTCTCCCGGACGGAGATCGGTGAGGTGGCGGAGGGGGCGGGGGGTGGCTCGTCCGCGATGCCGCATAAGTCGAACCCGGTGCGTGCCACGCTGATGGCCGCCGCGGCCCGTCAGGCCCCGGGGCTCGCCGCGACCCTGCTCGGCTCGCTCGCCGCGGAGGACGAACGGCCGGGTGGGGCGTGGCATGCGGAGTGGCAACCCCTGCGGGAACTGCTCCGGCTCGCGGGCGGGGCCGCCCGCGATGCCGCGGAACTCGCCTCCGGGCTGCGGGTCTTTCCTGACCGGATGGCCGCGAACCTGGGGCTGACGGATGGGCTGATCGTCAGCGAACGCCTGATCGCCGCGCTTGTGCCGGGGCTTGGGCGGGCCCGTGCGAAGGAGGTCCTGGCGGAGGCGGCTCGGGAGGAGGCGGCTCGGGAGGGGGCGGGGCTGGCCGAAGCGCTGTCGGGTGTCCTGCCGGCGGAGCGCCTGCGCGAACTGATGGACCCGACCATGTATGTGGGCGCGGCCCCTGCCCTGACGATGCGGGCCCTGGCCCGCGATGGGTGACCCCTGCGGGGGCCTGTTCCCCACCCCGCCCCTTCCCGAAACTGGGGCTGCGCCCCAGCCCCCGCTCCGGGGGCTCCGCCCCCGAACCCCCGCTCCTCAAGCGCCGGAGGGGCTGGAGGCGCCCCAACACCGCAGGAGGGGCTGGATATGCCCCCGGTTGTGGGCAATCGTTCCTCCCCCAGCTACCGCTGGGAGGTGCCCCCTGGCGGAACGGGTGGGCACAACCCACCCACCGGCCCGCACCAGGCAACGAAACCCCGGGGACCAGGGGCGAAGCCCTTGGTTCGGGAAGGGGCGGGGCGGGGAAAACCCACCGGCCCGCGCCCAGGCCCACCGCACAACACAACCCGCCCACCCACCGGAGCACCCCCGGAGCACCCACCCCATGACCAGCACCCCACCCCACCACAACCTCACCGGACCCCCCACCGCCCCACCCCTCATCCTCGGCCCCTCCCTCGGCACCTCCCTCGCCGTCTGGGAGCCCCAGCTCCCCGCACTCGCCCGAGGCCACCGCGTCCTGCGCTGGGATCTGCCCGGTCACGGCGGCTCCCCCGCCACGCTGCTGCCCTCGGACGGCTCGGCCACCATCGACGATCTCGCCGGCCTCGTGCTGCGGCTCGCCGACGAGCAGGGTTGGGAGCGGTTCGCGTACGCGGGGATTTCGATCGGCGGCGCTGTCGGGCTGCATCTCGCCGCACACCACCCCGACCGGATCAGCCGCCTCTCCGTCGTCTGCTCCTCGGCCCGGTTCGGCGACCCCGCCGTCTGGCGTGAGCGGGCCGCGCTCGTACGGGCCGAGGGGACGGAGGCGATGGTGGCGAGCCGCCCCGGCACCTGGTTCTCGCACGACTTCGCCCGCACGCCCGTCGGCGCCGCGCTGATCGAGGATCTGCGGGCCACCGACCGTGCGGGCTACGCCGCCTGCTGCGACGTTCTCGCCGCGTACGACATGACGGCCGACCTGGCGAAGATCACCGCGCCCACCCTCGTCGTCGCCGGTCGGGACGACCCCGCGACGCCACCCTCCCACGCCCGCCAAATCGCCGACGCCGTGCCCGGCGCGAGCCTGCTGGAGGTCGCCGGGGCTGCCCACCTGGCGAGCGTGGAGCGGCCGGAGGCGGTGACCGGGGCGCTGCTCACCCACCTCAACGACCCAGCACCGTCGCAGCCACGGGATGACGCCTCGCGCCACGACGCCGGAATGGCCGTGCGCCGGGCCGTCCTCGGGGACGCGCACGTGGCTCGCGCGGTGGCCCGGACGACCCCGTTCACCGTCCGCTTCCAGGACTTCATCACCCGCTACGCCTGGGGCGAGATCTGGACCGGCGACGGGCTGGACCGGCGGACCCGCAGCTGTATCACCCTCACCGCGCTGATCGCCCACGGCCATGACGCCGAACTGGCCATGCACATCCGGGCCGCGCTCACCAACGGGCTGACCCGTGAGGAGATCGGCGAGGTGCTGCTCCAGTCGGCGATCTACTGCGGTGTCCCGGCCGCCAACTCGGCCTTCGCCACCGCCCAGCGCGTCTTCGACGAGCTCGACGCCGAGCCCCACCCCGACTCCGACAGCGACGTCGACTCTGCGTCACATTCCGATACCGAAAAGTGACATCCGCCCGCAATACCTCTGTCGTAATCCGCCTCCATCGTTGATCGTTGAGTCGTACGGAGACCGGGGGTCCGGGAGACGAGGGGGCGCACACCAATGTCCATGAGCCGCCGAAGGCTGCTGGGTGCGGGCGGAGGGCTGGCCCTCACCGGGGCGCTGGCCTCCGCCTGTGGGTCCAACACCGGGCGGGACGGCGATGACCACGCCGGCCAGCCGGTGCTCGAGCAGTGGTACCACCAGTACGGCGAGCCCGGCACCGAACAGGCCGTCAGGCGCTACGCCGACGCGTATCTGAAGGCGAACGTCCAGGTGCAGTGGCGGCCGGGCAACTACGACCAGCAGACCGCCGCCGCGCTGCTCACCAAGTCCGGCCCGGATGTCTTCGAGGTCAACGGCCCGACGCTGGACCAGATCCGGGGCGGCCAAGTGGTCGATCTCACCGATCTCCTCAGCGAGGCCAAGGACGACTTCAACCCGGCCGTGCTCGCCCCGAAGACGTATCAGGGCAAGATCTGGGCCGTACCGCAGGTCATCGACACCCAGCTGCTCTTCTACCGCAAGAGCATGCTCAAGGACGCGAAAGTAGAACCGCCGCGCAGCCTCGACGCGCTGATCGACGCGGCGAAGGAGCTGACCACCAAGGACGTCAAGGGGCTCTTCCTGGGCAATGACGGCGGCCCCGGCGTCCTCGGCGGCACCCCGCTCAACGCCGCCGGGCTCACCCTGGTCACCGCGGACGGCAAGGTCGGCTTCGACGACCCGGCCGCCGCCCGGACGCTCGGGAAGCTGCGCCAGCTCTACGCGGAGAAGTCGCTGCTGCTCGGGGCGCCCTCCGACTGGTCGGACCCGGCCGCGTTCACGCAGGGGCTCACCGCCATGCAGTGGTCCGGGCTGTGGGCGCTGCCGCAGGTGAAGAAGGCGCTGGGGGACGACTTCGGGGTGCTGCCGTTCCCCCAGGACGGGGCGCACGGCGCGCCCGCGGTGCCGGTCGGCGCGTACGGGTCGGCGGTCAGCGCCCGGGCCCGGGACACGGCGCTGGCGAAGGCGTATGTGAAGTGGCTGTGGGTCGAACGGACCGACTACCAGGAGGACTTCGCGCTCCGCTACGGCTTCCACATCCCCGCCCGGATCTCGCTCGCCACGAAGGCGGCCAAGCTGCGGCAGGGCGCGGCCGGTGAGGCGGTGCGCTACGCCACCGACCACGGCCATGCCGAACCGCTGCTGTGGACCTCCGCGAGCAAGACGGCCTACCAGGACGCGCTGAGCCGGATCATCAAGAGCGGGGCCAACCCGGAGAGCGAGCTGCGGTCGGTGGTCCGCAAGACCGAAGCGGAGCTGCGGCGCGTGAAGAAGAAGAGCTGATGCGGGGGACGTTCGTCCGCAGGCTCCTGGGCCCGCAGAACCGCCATCTGTGGTTCTGGATATTCGTCGGCCCGTTCGTCCTGGGACTGACCCTCTTCACCTATGTCCCGCTGGCCTGGAGCGTCTACCTCAGCTTCTTCGACGCGCACAACACCGTCTCGCCCACGGAGTTCGTCGGCTTCGACAACTACACGGCGATGCTGGGCGACGACGCGTTCACCGGCAGCCTGGTGACCTTCCTGGTCTTCACGGCCTTCATCGTCCCGGCCACCTACGCGCTCTCGCTCGCGCTGGCGCTGATGGTCAACCGACTGCGCTGGGCGCAGGCGTTCTTCCGGTCGGTGTTCTTCCTGCCGGTGGCGTGCTCGTATGTGGTGGCGGCGCTGATCTGGAAGATGTCGATCTTCAACGGGGTGCGCTTCGGGCTGGCCAACACCGTGCTGGACTGGTTCGGCGCCGATCAGATCGCCTGGCTGTCGACCACGGACCCGCCCTGGTACTGGCTGGTCATCGTGACCGTACGGCTGTGGCTCCAGGCGGGGTTCTACATGGTGCTGTTCCTGGCCGGGCTCCAGCGCATCTCCCCGCGGCTGTACGAGGCGGCGGCCGTGGACGGGGCGCGGCCCGGCTGGCAGGTGTTCCGGCACATCACCTTTCCACAGCTGCGGGCGACCTCGGTCGCGGTGGTCCTTCTGCTGGTGATCAACGCCTTCCAGGCGTTCGACGAGTTCTACAACCTGCTGTCGGACTCGCGCGGCTATCCGCCCTACGCCCGGCCGCCGCTGGTCTACCTCTACTACACGGCGCTGGGCCAGGGGCAGAACCTGGGCCTGGGCAGTGCGGGCGCGGTGATCCTGGCGCTGATCATCGCGGTGGTGACGGTGGTGCAGGCCCGCTGGTTCGGCCTGGGCCGTAAGGAGGACTGATGCCCACTCCCCCGAAGCCGCGCGACGCCCGGCGCCGGAACGCGCGCGAGGTCCGGCGCGGGAACGCGCGCGAGGTCCGGCGCGGGAACGCGCGCGACGTCCGGAACGCACGCGACGTCCGGGACGCCCTCGTCGGCGTGGGGCGCGCCGTGCGGCTGGTGCTGCTGCTCGCGCTCGCGCTGGTCTTCCTGATCCCGTTCTATCTGCTGGTGCGCAACGGTCTGTCGAGCGAGGCGGACATCACCTCGCCGGAGTGGACGTTCTTCCCGCGCGAGCTGCACTGGTCCAACGTCAGCGAGTTGTTCGACGACCCCAATGTGCCGATGGCGCACGCGCTGCTCAACTCCTCGCTGATCGCGGTCCTCACCACCGTGGGCACCCTGCTGCTGGCCTCGCTCGCCGGGTACGGTCTGGCGCGCATCCCGTACGCCTACGCCAATGTGGTCTTCTACTGGATCCTGGGCACGTTGATGGTCCCGGCGGCGGTCACCTTCGTGCCCAGCTTCGTGCTGGTCAGCTCGCTCGGCTGGGTGTCCACGCTGCGCGGTCTGGTGGTGCCCACGCTGTTCAGCGCGGTCGCGGCGTTCATCTTCCGCCAGTACTTCCTGGGCTTCCCCCGGGAGCTGGAGGACGCGGCGCGGGTGGACGGGCTTGGCTACTGGCGTACGTACTGGCGCGTCGTGGTGCCGAACTCCCGGCCGGTGTTCGCGGCGGTCGGCACGATCGTCTTCATCGGCGCCTGGAACTCCTTCCTGTGGCCGCTGGTCATCGGGCAGGACCGGGACACGTGGACGGTGCAGGTGGCGCTGTCGACGTTCACCACCGCCCAGACCGTCAACCTCCATGAGCTGTTCGTGGCGGCGGCGGTGTCGATCGTGCCGCTGCTGGTGGTCTTCCTGGTGCTCCAGCGCCATATCGTCGCGGGCGTCGAGCGCACGGGCATCGACGACTGAGGCCGGTGCGGCTCATCCGGCGGCCGAGCGGCTCATCCGGCATCCGGGCTGCCCATCCGGCGGCCGGGCCGTCGTCCGGCAGCGGGGCGTACCGCCGCAGCCAGACCTCGGTCTGGGACAGATGCGCGGTGGCGGCCGCCGCGGCGGCCGCCGGATCGCGGGCGGCCATGGCGTTGATCAGCTCCTCGTGGCCGAGGTCGCTGGCCAGCCGGATGATGTCGGCCTCGGCGGCGCCGTAGATGCTGTAGTGGCTGCCCCGGGCGCGCAGCACATCGGCGAGGGCGGCCAGTGCCTCGTTGCCGCTCGCCTCGCAGAGGGTGGAGTGGAACTCCCGGTCCAGCGCGTGCCGTTCCGCCTCGTCCTCGGCGACGGCCAGCCGCTTCTGCACCTCGCGCAGCCGGGCGACGACCCGCTCGTCGGCGCGGGCGGCGGCCAGCGCGGCGGCCTGGGCTCCAGGGGCCGGCGGACGTCGAACAGTTCCAGCAGCCCGTCGAGCGGCAGGACGTCCACGGTGGCGGCGAACCCGGCCAGCATCTGCCCGGGGCGCAGCGCCGATACGAAGGTGCCGGAGCCGTGGCGGGACTCCAGCAGCCCGAGGGCGGCGAGGGAGCGCACCGCCTCGCGCAGCGATCCGCGCGAGACGCCGAGCCGCGCACAGAGCTCGGGCTCGGCGGGGAGCTGCTGCCCGGGGGCCAGCTCACCCTTGGCGATCATGGCGCGGAGGCCGTCCGCCGCCTCGTCGGTCGCGGTCATCCCGCCACCCCTTCCTGCCCGGCTCCGACCAAGTCATTAGATGACTTCATGCTACCGGTCGGCTTCGTTGCCCCCAATTTCCGTCGAGACCCTGTTCAAAACGGCCTCACCCCTCTACCGTTCCCGGAAGCTCGGAGAAGTCATCGGATAACTATGCCAACTCCGTCAGTCAAGGGAAGGGGCCCATGACCACCCCGTCGTCGTCGCACTGGACGCTCGATCCCTCGGTCGTCCATCTCAACCACGGCTCGTTCGGCGCCGTGCCGCGCACCGTCCAGGAGGTCCAGCGGGCGCTGCGCGAGGAGATGGAGACCAACCCGGACGCGTGGTTCCGGGAGCTGCCCGAGCGGGTCGGGCAGGCGCGCGCCGCCGTGGCGCGGTTCCTGCGGGTCCCGGCGGAGCACACCGCCCTGGTGCCCAACGCCAGCGCCGGGGTGAGCACCGTCCTGGGCTGTCTGCCGCTGCCGCCCGGCGGCGAGGTGCTGCTGACCGACCACACCTACGGCGCGGTGGCGATGGGCACGGCGCGGGCCGCCGAGCGGGCCGGCGCCCGGATGCGGACGCTGCACATCCCGCTGGAGGCGACCGCCGAGGAGATCGCGGCCGTCTTCGCGGGGGCGCTGAGCGAGGCCACCGCGCTGGTGGTCGTGGACCAGACCACCTCGGCCACCGCCCGGCTCTTCCCGGTGGCGGAGATCGCCCGGCTCACCCACGCCGCCGGGGCGAAGCTCCTGGTCGACGGCGCCCACGCACCCGGCATGCTGGCCGATCCGGTCGGGCTGGCCGGGGCGGCCGACTTCTGGGTGGGCAATCTGCACAAGTGGTGCTGTGCGCCGCGCGGTACGGCGGCGCTGATCGCGCGCGGGCCCGACGCCCAGGACCTGTGGCCGCTCACCGACTCCTGGGGCGCCCCGGGCCCCTTCCCGCAACGCTTCGACGTCCAGGGCACGTTGGACCTCACCGCCTGTCTCGCGGCGCCGCGCTCGCTGGAGTTCATCGAGGAGACGTACGGCTGGGACGCCGCCCGCGCCCGGATGACCAAGCTGGCCGAGGGGGCCCAGGGGCTGCTGGCCGACGCCCTGGGCGCGGACCTGACCGGCGTCGGCGGCAGCGAGGCCCCGGCGATGCGGCTGATCCCACTGCCCGCCGGACTCGCCACCGACCACGAGTCCTCGCACGTACTGCAACGCCGGATCGCGGCCGACACCGGCATCGAGACCGCGATCACCACCTGGGACGGCCGGGGCTTCCTGCGGCTCTCGGCCCACGTCTACAACACCGTCTCCGACTACGAACGACTGGCCGAGCACCTTCCCGGGGTGCTCAGGGCCCAGGAGGCGTCCGACGGATCGTGACGCCTGCGGCGGGCCACGCGGCGGAGCCGCATATCGAGACTTCCCCCTCCCCGCCCCTTCCCACAACTGGGGCTCCGCCCCAGACCCCGCTCCTCAATCTCCCCCAGCTACCGCTGGGAGGTGTCCCCCGGAGAGGCTGGATGGCCGGCGGACTGCTGATCTACCTCTGCCGGGGCCACCGGCACAGCAAGGTGGCCACTGGCGAACTCGCCACCGGGGCCACGCCGGGGACGCAGACTCGTGACGCGGAGGACCAGCAAGCCTCATCCGCGCCCTGACGGCCCCCGTCCGCTCGTGGCGACCGGCGGCAGCGCCGCCGGTACCCCGAAGACGCGCTCCCCCGGCGCCCCGCCCCGCAGCAGCGCCGCCCCCAGTGGGGTCAGCGTGTGCAGGACGGCACTGCCCTGGCGCAGGGTGTGCACCAGGCCCGCCTCGCGCAGCACACTGGCGTGCTGACTGGCCGAGGCCAGCGATACGCCCACCCTGCGGGCGAGTTCACTGGTCGTACAGCCGCCGCCGACCTCCAGCAGCACCGCCGAACGGGTCTGCCCGACCAGCTTGCCGAGCGTCTGGGCGGACCCGGACCCGGTTCCGGACCGGGCCCCGGGCCCGGACGTCACGGCGGACCGCTGCTCGGGGCGGGGAATCAGACCGCACCGGGCGTGTTCGACGGGGTAGACCAGAATGGGCGTCAGATCCGGGTTCCGGAAGGTCACCGGCGTACCCCGGCAGAAGAACGACGGCAGCAGCAGCAACCCCCGCCCCCGCAGCCACAGATCGCGGTCCACCGGATAGTCCACCTCCAGCACCGGCGCCCGCCACCGCATCGTCGGCGGCAGCGAGGCCAGCAGCCCGTCGGCGCCCCCGTCCAGCAGGGCGCGGCCCCGGGCCACCCGGTCGGCCTCGATCCGGGCCTGGATATGCGGCCAGTACGGGGCGACGGCGGCCTTGTGGTAGGCGCGCAGCGTGCTGATCAGCCGCTCCAGCGATCTTCGCTCGCCCTGCGCCAGATCCCGTATCCACCCCGGAAGCGCCCGGGCCGCCGGAAGCCCGGCCAGCTCCGAGTGCAAGCGCTCACCCGAGATGGCGCGCAGCGCGGACATCGCGGCATCGCAACCGATTACCCCCTCGGCGGGTGTCAGGAAGTCCGGGAAATACCCGCGCGACGGAATGAGCGGCGCAAGCAGCCGCGCTTCGCCGTTGAGTCGGTTTCGCGCCTCCGAACGCCATTTCCCGTATACGGACTCGGCCCGGTTCTCCCGCAACCTATGGAAACTTAAAACGGTTTCCCAGAGTGCGTCCGGGCGGACCGCCATCCGCAGCCGGGCCAGATCGAGTTCACTGAAATGAACACGGAGCACAAGACCCCCACACGTGCCATTGCGACCGCCCCCCGATCACCGTTGAGTATGCACGCTGGCACGGTCAGTCACCACGCCCTTTTAGCCAGATGTGAAACGGGGAGCGGCGCGGAGCCCGGAAGGGGAAAGCTGTTCCCCAGGAAAACCGGGGGCCACCGGGAAAAACTTCCGACGGCCGTCCGGAATTCAACAGGCGGTGCTCAGAGCCAGTTTGCTCGTTCCCGTGGGGGGTGACGAGTACGTTACGGCGACTGGGCACTTGTGTTGCCGCACGTAGCCGATGCGCGCGGCAACAGCTCCCGTGGGGGGAGTGAGAGGGGGCGGCACCTCCGCACAAGGTGCCGCCCCCTTTGAGATCCGGGATGCCCACGACGGGCGCGTCAAGGAGGCGCGACGGCCGCCACCGGAATGGGGCCGATCAGCCGCACGCGTGGCGTCGGGCGCGGGTACCGTTCTGAGTGTCAGCACAGAACGGGAGTCATCATGCCCGGCAGCACCGACACGTCTACAGAGAGCATCGGCGCGCGCATCCGCGAGTTCCGCCTCATCCGTGACTACTCCCTCTCTGAACTCGGGCGACGCGCCCACGTCTCCACCAGCCAACTCTCCCGAATCGAGAACGGCGAGCGCTACCCCAGCGAACCCATCATCGCGTCCGTCGCCCGTGCGCTCGGCGTGAGCGTCTCCGTCCTGCGAGGCCAGCCCTACGTCCAGGCCCTCCAGAAAGATCAGCTAGACGCCCTGCTCACTCCCATCAGCACCTCGTTCGATGACTGGGACATCCCGCCGGACGACGGCCCGCCGCCCCGCCCGCTCGAGACGTTGGAGGCCGAGACCGCGCGGCTCGTACAGCTTCGGGTGAAGGCCGAATTCCTCCAGATCGCCGGACGCTTGCCGGGCCTGATCAGCGAGGCCGCGATCGCCACCCAGACGCAGGCACCGGCGGGTCATCGCCGGGAGCGGGCCCATGATCTACAGGCGGAAATCTCACGCACCGCGGCGATCGTCGCCTATCGCCTCGGCTACATGGATCTGGCTCGCCTCGCGCTGTCCCGGATGGCGGTCGCCGCGCCACGGTCCGGTGACCCGCGGCAGGTCGCGATCGAGCGATACGAGCGGGCGCAGATGGCGGCGGACAACTCCCGTCTGGACCGGGGCATCTCGCTGATGCGGCACGCGTTGCGAGACCTGGACGACGACGGCGATCGTGCCACCCGAGCCGTGCGGGGCACGCTTCAGCTCCGAGCCGCTGTACTGTCGGCACGCTATGGCGACGAGGCCGCCGCCGGCGATTGGCTCGGGGAGGCCGCCGAACTGGCCGGCGAGACAGGCGAAACACGCGACTACGCCCTGGCCTTCGGTCCGCTGAACGTTCGGCTGCACCAGATCGCAGCGGCTGGTGATCGGGACGAGCACGCGGAGGCGCTCGACCACGCCGTTCAGGTGAGCCTGCCGGAGGACTATCCGCCGACGCGGGCGGCACATTACTGGATCGACCGAGCCCGCGCCGAAGCGTGGACAGCACAGCACGACGATGCGCTGGATTCGTTGCGCGCGGCGCGTGAGGCGTCGTCGCAGTTGACGCGCTATCACCATTCGACGCACGAGACGGTGGCGACGCTGTTGCGGGCGCGACAGCGTGCGGACGAGCGCCTGAGGGAGTTCGCAGCGTGGTGCGGCGTCTAGCGCACGCTCTGTAGTCAGTCAAGCACCTGTGCGTTGCCAGTTGAGCAACGCACAGGTGCTTGCGGGTAGCCACTATGTGACGGTCAGAACACAGACCGTGCACGGAGCCGCCCATGACGACCAACACCGAGCAGTGGACACCACCCACCGGATCACAGGCCGCGGCCTTACCAACGGGCACATGGTGGGACGCGGTCCGCGTGCCCGAGAACATCGGCGAGCACGCCCTCGGCGTCCTCGGCGCCCGGTCCGGTGCCGTCATCAAGGACCGCTGCAACACCCTCTACTGGCTCATCGCCCCCGGCTCCGCCGCGACCTGGAACCTCTACCGCGTCCACGTCCTCGGTGCGGTCGAAGGCGTCGCCACCTACCTCGGCGTTCCTCCCGTGGACCGGCTCACCCCGCCCGGCTCGCACTGGCGGGTCCCGTTCACCCGCGACGGGTACCTGACCGACCCGCGGCTGTTGTACAAGGCACTGATCCGCGCGCTGCTGTCCGCCGCCGGTGACGGCCGGAGGGACGGCCGGTGACGGCCCCCGAGCACACCACCGAAGAGACCAAGGACCCGTTCGCCGACGAGGCATGGCGTACGGCCATCGAGCACGCCGCGGGCTGCCTGTCCTGCCGGACGCCCGGCGCCGAGTGCGAGACCGGGGAGGGGCTGCTGCGCGCCTACGAGGAGGCCACGCGGCGGGCCCGGTCGGGACGGGCCTTCAGCACAGACGCCCAAGCACCTGCACCCAGGAGGTAGAACCATGACCGTCGAGAACAAGCACAAGGGCGACCCCGCCCCGATCAAGCCGTGGACGGCCCCCGCCGCCGCCCCCGCCGGACGACACGCCGCCCCGAGGGAGAAGTGAGGGCCCATGACCGAGGACTGGCGACCACGCCACGCAGCACTGGTGGAAGCCCTCACCGCGTCCGGCGAACTCCCGGACGCATGGCGCCCGGCCTTCGCCGCTGTCCCACGCCACCACTTCATCCCCGCCGACATCTGGGAGCAGCGGGCCACCTGCGTTCCCGTGACGACGGACGCGGCCTGGTGGGACCTCGTCTACCGGGATGTGCCGATCGTGACGCAGGTGGACGACGGGCAGAGCGACGGCCCGGCCATCGCGACCTCGTCCAACTCCATGCCCACGATGGTGGCGCGCATGCTCACCGCGCTGGAGGTCGCCGACGGGCAGCGCGTGTTGGAGATCGGCACCGGCAGCGGCTGGAACGCCGCGCTGCTCGCCGCGCGCCTGGGGAGCCGGAACGTCACCACCGTCGAGGTCGATCCGGTGCTGGCGGAGAAGGCCGCGAAGGTCATCAAGGACGCCGGATACAGCCCCGACGTCGTGTGGGGCGACGGCGCACGGGGGTGGGAGTCCGGGGCGCCGTACGACCGGATCATCGCGACCTGTTCGGTGCGCCGCATCCCCTACGCATGGGTGCGGCAGACCAAGCCGGGCGGGCTCATCCTCGCCCCGCTGGCAGGAGACTTCTGGTCCGGGGCGCTGGTACGGCTCGACGTGGGCGGCGACGGGGTGGCCTCCGGCCGGTTCGTCGGCGGAGCCCGGTTCATGCCCATGCGCTCGGAACGCCCTCGCCCGGACGCCCCGGTGGACAGCGGAACGGGGCGGCGCGGCGGCACCGGCGCGCTTCCCGCCGAGACCATGGCGGGCCTCGGTTTCGCCCTCTACGCGGGCGCGAAACTGCCGGGCGTGGTCATGGCCGACGGAACGCCCGACGGCAACTATCAGATGTGGCTCCACGATCGAAACGGGTCGGCGGCCACCGTCACCCAGGAGGAGGTGTGGAGTTACGGCCCACGCCGGTTGTGGGAGGAGGCCACCGCCGTGCACGAGGCGTACGTGAACGATGGCAGCCCGGGCCCCGGCGACTTCGGGTTGACCGTGTCCCCCGGCGGACAGCGACTCTGGCTCCGGTCACCCGATACGCCCCTCGACTGACAGACGAATGAGGGGGCGGCACCTCCGCACAAGGTGCCGCCCCCTTTGAGATCCGGAGCCGCCGCCGGGGGTGAGGGTGGGTGTTCCCGGCGCCGACTCCGGTGGTCTTACCGGCCGCTACCGGTTCACCGGCCGCTACCGGCCGTTCGCCGCCGCGCGGCCGGCCTCCAGGCGGGCCACGGGGATGCGGAACGGGGAGCAGGAGACGTAGTCCAGGCCCACCTCGTGGAAGAAGTGGACGGACTCCGGGTCGCCGCCGTGCTCACCGCAGACGCCCAGCTTGAGGTCGGGGCGGGTGGCGCGGCCCGCCTGGGCGGCGGCGCGGACGAGGGAGCCGACGCCGTCCTTGTCGATGGTCTCGAACGGGCTGACGCCGAAGATGCCCTTCTCCAGGTAGGCGGTGAAGAAGCTGGCCTCGACGTCGTCGCGGGAGAAGCCCCAGACGGTCTGGGTGAGGTCGTTGGTGCCGAAGGAGAAGAAGTCGGCGGACTCGGCGATCTGAGCGGCGGTCAGCGCGGCGCGCGGCAGCTCGATCATGGTGCCGAGGGTGAGCTTGAGGTCCACGCCCCGGGCCTGCTCGACCTCCGCGATGACCCGCTCGGCCTCCTCGCGGACGATCTCCAGCTCCTGGACCGTGCCGACCAGCGGAATCATGATCTCGGCCCGCGGGTCGCCCTTGGCGCCCAGGCGCTCGGCGGCGGCCTCGGCGATCGCCCGCACCTGCATGGCGAACAGCCCCGGAATGACCAGGCCCAGCCGCACCCCGCGCAGGCCCAGCATCGGGTTCTGCTCATGGAGCCGGTGCACGGCCTGGAGCAGCCGCAGATCGTTCTCGTTGTGGTCCTTGCGGGACTCGGCGAGGGCGACGCGCACCGACAGCTCGGTGATGTCGGGCAGGAACTCGTGCAGCGGCGGGTCGAGCAGCCGGACGGTGACCGGCAGCCCGTCCATCGCCTCGAAGAGCTCGACGAAGTCGTTCTTCTGGAGCGGCAGCAGCTCGCCGAGCGCCGTGTCCCGCTCCTCCTCGGTGTGGGCGAGGATCAGCCGCTCGACCTTCTCCCGGCGCTCGCCGAGGAACATGTGCTCGGTGCGGCACAGCCCGATGCCCTGGGCGCCGAACCGGCGGGCGCGGGCGGCGTCCTCGGCGTTGTCCGCGTTGGCCCGTACGCGCAGTCGGCGTACTCGGTCCGCGTACGCCATGATCCGGTGCACCGCGCCCACCAGCTCGTCGGCCTCGTCGGCGCCCGCGTGCATCCGGCCCTCGAAGTACTCCACGACCGGCGAGGGCACGACGGGCACCTCGCCGAGGTAGACCTTGCCGGAGGAGCCGTCGATCGAGACGACGTCGCCCTCCTCGATCACGATCCCGTCCTTGCCGTCCCGGCCGGGGACGGTCATCCGGCGCCGTTTGGTGTCGACCTCGAGCTCCTCGGCGCCGCATACGCAGGTCTTGCCCATGCCGCGGGCGACGACGGCGGCGTGTGAGGTCTTGCCGCCGCGCGAGGTCAGAATGCCCTCCGCGGCGATCATGCCGTCGAGGTCGTCGGGGTTGGTCTCGCGGCGGATGAGGATGACCTTCTCGCCCGAGCGCGACCATTTGACGGCGGTGTACGAGTCGAAGACGGCCTTGCCGACGGCGGCGCCCGGGGACGCGGCGATGCCCCGGCCGATCTTCTGGACGGTGTCACCGGAGGCGACCTCGTGGTCGAAGCGCGGGAACATCAGCTGCGCGAGCTGCGCCCCGTTGACCCGGCGCAGCGCCTCGGCCTCGTCGATCAGCCCCTGGTCGACCAGCTGGGTGGCGATCCGGAAGGCGGCCCCGGCGGTGCGCTTGCCGACGCGGGTCTGGAGCATCCACAGCTTGCCGCGCTCGATGGTGAACTCGATGTCGCACAGGTCCTTGTAGTGCGTCTCGAGGGTTTCCATGATCTGCATCAGCTGGTCGTAGGACCGCTGGTCGATCTGCTCGAGGTCGGCGAGCGGCACCGTGTTGCGGATGCCCGCGACCACGTCCTCGCCCTGGGCGTTCTGGAGGTAGTCGCCGTAGACGCCCTGGTGGCCGCTGGCCGGGTCGCGGGTGAAGGCGACGCCGGTGCCCGAGTCGGGGCCGAGGTTGCCGAAGACCATGGAGCAGATGTTGACCGCGGTGCCGAGGTCGTGGGGGATGCGCTCCTGGCGGCGGTAGAGCTTGGCGCGGTCGCCGTTCCAGGAGTCGAACACGGCTCGTACGGCGAGGTCCATCTGCTCGCGCGGCTCCTGGGGGAAGCCCCGGCCGGTCTCCTTGGCGACGATGTCCTTGAACTCGCCGACCAGCTTCTTGAGGTCGGCGGCGTCGAGGTCCACGTCGACGGTGACGCCCTTGGCGTGCTTGGCCTGCTCGATGGCCTCCTCGAAGAGGTCGCCGTCCACGCCGAGCACGGTCTTGCCGAACATCTGGATGAGGCGCCGGTAGGAGTCCCAGGCGAACCGGTCGTCACCCGCCTGCGCGGCAAGCCCGGCCACGGACTGGTCCGAGAGGCCGATGTTGAGGACGGTGTCCATCATCCCGGGCATCGAGAACTTGGCGCCGGACCGTACGGATACGAGGAGGGGGTCGTCCGCCTGGCCGAGCTTCTTGCCCATCTTCGCTTCGAGCGCGTCGAGGTGCGCACTCACCTCGTCGCGCAGGGCCGGGGGCTCCGCACCGCTGTCCAGGTAGACCTTGCAGGCTTCGGTGGTGATGGTGAAGCCCGGTGGCACGGGGAGACCGAGATTGGTCATCTCGGCGAGGTTGGCTCCCTTTCCGCCGAGCAGGTCCTTGAGATCCTTGTTGCCCTCGGTGAAGTCGTAAACGAACTTCTGCTGATCTTGTGTTTCCGGCACGGGACTCGATCTCCTCGGCTCGGCTGCCCTGACGGCGGGGAGCGTACCCAGATCAAAGGCCCCTGAGCAGGTCCACTCCACCGTCATACGGCTGTAACCACCCGCCTGCCACGTGTTCGAAAGTGCGGCGCCCGAACGAGACCCTTACGAGATGTCTTCAAGCCTCGAACACACACCCACCCTCCGCCCGTGATGGACGCTTGGAATTTCACTATACGTAACCGATGGTTCGAGGTGTCGAACATCAAGTAGGTGGCACTGAGTGCCACGCATTGGAGAGGTGAGCACAGCGGGATGCCACCGATTCACCTCTCGGTTGCCGCTCATCTGAGCGAAGACCCGATCAGAGTGGCGAGAATCACGCCTTGTCACAGCCCATTGTCTCGCCTTTTGGATACAACGAGAGGGGGCACGCTCAGATGAGCGACACGCCGGGAAGAGGGGACGACCACCTCCGCGAATGACGAGGGGCAGCACCTCCGCGGTCCCCTGATACGGCTGATGCGGCCCCGCTTCGCATCAGGGAGCCGGGGACCGCCGTCCTCAGCGAATGGATCGCGCCATATTTCAGGACGCCTGGTCGTCCCCGGGCTCCCGCAACCCGGCGAGGGCCTCGCGGGTCTTCACGGTGCAGTTGTGCTCGTCGCCCAGAACGCGCTCGCAGATCTCGAGCACGGCCCGCCACTCGGCCTCCGCCTCGTCGAGGCGGCCGAGGCCCTTGAGGGTGATGCCGAGGTTGTGGCGGGTCCAGAGGGTTCCGGTGTTCTCCGGGCCCAGCACGCGGAGCCGCCCCCTGATCGTCTCCCGGATCTCCCGCTCGGCCTCCGCGAACCGGCCGAGCTTGTTGAGCACGTACCCCCAGCTGTGCCGCGCGGCCAGCGTCGCCTCGGCCTCGGCGCCCAGCGCCCGGACGCGCCCCTCGACCACCTGGCGGAATTCCGCCTCGGCCTCCTCATAGCGATCCTGATCGCGCATCAGCGCCGCCAGGTTCAGACGTGTCGTCAGCGCGAGCGGGGCGTCCCGGCCAAGGACCCGGGCCTCCCCCTCCACGACCACGCGGTATTCGGCCTCGGCCTCCTCCCGGCGTCCCAGGTTGGCCAGGGTTCTGGCCCGGCCGCCCCGGGTCATGAGGGTCGACTGGTTATCCGGTCCGACGACGCGGAGCCAGTCGTCGAGCACCTCGGTGTACTCCGCCAGCGCCTCCTCGTTCAGCCCCGCCAGCCGCATGCTGGTCGCCAGGCAGTAGCGCGTGCTCAGGACGTTGGAATGGTCCTCCCCGAACACCGGGATCTGCTGTTCCAGGAGTTCGCGGTAGATCGGCCGCGCATCGTCGTACCGCCCCTGGTCCTCCAGGACGAACGCGCGCAGCCGCTGGGCGATGAGCGAGTCGTCGTGCCATTTCCCGAGCGTGCCGACCGTCTCCTCCACCAGCGTGTCGAGCTCGGCCTCCGCCTCGGCGTACCGGCTCAGGGCGCGCAGCCGGTGAATGCGGTTGCGCCGCGCACGGCGGATCCGCCAGTTCCACGGCTTCAGGCCCGCGGAGGTCCGCTCGACCAACTCCCGCCACAGCGCCTCGGCCTCTTCGTTGCGCTGTCTGGTGTCCAAGAGCTCGCCGAGGGCGAACTCCGCCGTCAGCAGCGCGTCGTCCACGTCCGACTCCGCCGAGCGGCAGTCCTCGACCACCGACCGCAGCTCGGCCTCGGCCTCGTCGTACAGCCCGAGCCTGCGCAGCGCGACGGCCAGCCAGACCCGCGGGGTCACGGTCCTGGCATGCCTGGGGCCGTCCAGCTCCCGCCGCCCGGCGGCCACGGTCCGGAACTCCCGCGCGGCCTCCTCCACGCGCGCGAGGTCCACCAGCACCCGCCCGTAGACCTGGCGCCGGGACAGGACCTCCGCCCGATGGTCGCCGCCTTCCCGCCGGTTCCACGCCTCGAGCAGCGTGCGGGACTCCTCCGCCGCCGCCTCCAGCCGCCCGGCGTCGTGGAGCAGGTCCACGAGGTAGCTGCGGGCGAAGAGGGTGTAGTCGTGCTCCTCGCCGTGCACCCGCGCCGAGACCGCGACCACCGCCCGCAGCTCGCGCTCCGCCTCGTCGCGCTCCCCGAGCTTGTTCAGGGTGATCGCCAAATGCCCACGGAGGTTGCGGGATTCGAGGTCCTCAGCGGACCTCAGCCCCGCGATCTGCTCCCGCGCCGCCTCCTTCAGCTCCTCGGCGTACGCATTCCATCCGGCCCTGACGAGCTCATAGGCCAGGTTGGGCAGGAACCGCACGCCCCACCAGCCGGATTCCTCGTTCCGCGCGTCGGCGTTGTCCAGCACCTGGTCGACCTGGTAGCGCACCCCCCTCGGCAATCCGTTGTCCGCCGCGAGCCGCCGCACCAGCGCGATCATCAGCGGCTGGACCCGCTCCGAGGTGTAGGACCGGGGCGGGACCTCGCGGGTCGGGGGCGGGGTGGCCGGTTCGGGCGGCTGCCGCGGGGGCTCCTGCCGCTCCAGCGGCGGCTCCTCCTCCGCCGCGTCCTCCAGCAGTCCGAGCCGCGACAGCAGCTCCGGTGAGGCCGCCGCGAACGGAAGGGCCTCCTCGGCGACGCGGGAGTCCCCGTGGTCGCCCGAGAGCCGGGCGCGGAACTCGGGGCCGCTGCCCTGACGGTGCAGCAGGAACTCGGTGACCTGCGCCGCCGTCTCCAGCGCGTCCGACGTCCGGACCGCGTCCAGCAGCAGATCCACGACGCCGGGGTGGAACTCGTACTCCTCCGCGCTCCCCTCCCGTCTGCGCAGCAGCCCGCCCAGGAACACCTCGGCCAGCTGCGCCGGGTGGAAGCGCTCCCCACGGCCCGCGCCCGCCTGGTGGATCAGCCGCATCACCGGCAGGGTCAGCGGATGGACCGTGGCCAGCGCCCCGGCCAGGCGCTGGGCCTCGGGCGAGGCGGCGCCCCGGAAGCGGCGCAGCCGCTCCTCGGCGCTCGGCTCGGGGACCTGGGCCGTGGCCCGCGCGGCCACCGGCTTCTCCGCGCCGTCCAGCAGCATCACCGGCAGCGGCTCACCGCCGCCGCCCGTACCGGTGAGCGCCGCCCACGCGCCCAGCTCGCCCTCGGCCAGCTCCAGCACGGGCACCGGTGTCATGCCCTCGTACGACACCAGGCCGCGCGGCAGCACCGGATGGCGCACCGACAGGGCGCGGCCCGGCGCGCCCTCGCGGCCGCCCGCGTCGACCAGCAACCGCTGGGTGGGCATACCGCGCTCCGGCCACATCCGCGCGGGCAGCGGCTGGAGCACCGCCACCGGTGAGTGGCGGGCCCAGCGGCGCAGCAGCCGCGGAATCGCGCCGCCGCGCCACCCCGGGCCCACCCCGTCCGAGAGGACCAGCATCACGGTGCGGCCGGAGGTGTCGGTGAGCTGGCGGGCGGTGCGGCGCGGGGCGCCGGGGGCGTACGGCCGCGCCCTGAGCACCGGTCGGTCCTCTTGGGCGCTGTCCAGGCCGTAGGTCCGTACGGAGCGGAAGGCGCCCTGACGCTCCAGCAGTCCGCGCACCTCGGCGGCGAGCTGCTGCCACAGCACCATCGACGGGCCGTCGTCCACGATGAGCGCGACGCTCAGCCAGCGCTCCGGGCGGGGGCGCAGCACCACGTCCGGCAGACCGGTCTCGGCGATCCACTCGGCGGTGGCGGTCTCGTCGACGCGGAAGGACGTGCGCGACGGCACGCTGCGCCGCAGCGGCCGCAGCGCGCGGGACAGCCGGCGCGTCCCGGGGAGCGCCCGGACGCCCCGGACGCCGACGGCACGCGCCGGGCGGGCCGCGGCGGGGCGGGCGGCGCCGGGGGCGTAGAGCCCGGCGGGGACGAGGGGTCCTGGCTCGGGTTCGCCGGGGGTGAGCGCCCCGGGGAGCTGCCGCTGGGCGCCCTTCGCCTCGTCCTCGCCGTCGGCCGCGCCGGAGGCGGGAGCGGCGGAACGCCGGGACGGCGCCGGTTCGTCGCCGTCCCCTTCGCCGCGCGCCGGGGCGGTGGTGGCGGCGAACCACAGGACGTCGCGCAGCTCCACCTCGGAGAGCTCGACCCCCGCGTCCTCCAGCAGGGCGCACAGCCGCTCGATCATTGCGCGTCGACTTCGTTCAGCGAGCGGAACAGCTTGTCGAGGACGTCCTGGTCGACCCGCACCCCGGAGGAGCGCAGCCGGACCGCGTTGAGCAGCTGGTCGGTGGCCAGCTCCCGCTCGTTGCGCCGGGACACGAAGTCGGCGATCAGCTCCTGGGCCCGCGCGCCGACCTCCTCGCCCAGATGCATGGTGACGATGCGCTGGAGCTGCGCCTCGTCGGGCTGCTTGAGGTCGAGCCGGACGCAGCGGCGCAGAAACGCCGGGGGGAACTCGCGCTCACCGTTGCTGGTGATGACGACGACGGGGAAGACGGAGCAGCTGACCCAGCCGCTGGTGATCCCGACCTTCTCCCGGGAGCCGGCGTACTGCACATGGACCGTCCTCCCCTCCCCCAGGCGGGCCAGCTCCGGGATCTCGAACTCACCCTCCTCGAAGACCGTAAGGAGGTCATTGGGCAGGTCGACATCGCCCTTGTCGAGCTCGTCCACGAGCAGCACCCGCGGTGTGCGGGCCGGAAGAAGCGCGGTGCCGAGCGGGCCGAGCCGCAGATAGTCGCCGATGTCCGGTTCGGTCCCGGCGGTCTCGTCGGCGCGCCGCTTGAGGGAGGCTTCGCGCAGCCTGCCCACCGCGTCGTATGAGTAGAGGCCCTCGGTGAGCGTGGAGCGGCTGTTGACCGGCCAGTGCAGCACCTCGCCCAGCATCAGCTCGCGGGCGATGGCGTGGGCCAGGGTCGACTTGCCGGTGCCTGGCCGGCCGGTGACCAGCAGCGGGCGGTGCAGATGCAGCGCCATGTTGACGACGTCGCGGTCCTCGTCGGAGATCAGATACGGCAGCGGCCGCTCCGTGTCCCGGCGCCGCGCGTCATCGCCGAAGCGCCGCCACGGCGGGGCGGGGGGCCAGGTCTCCACCTTGTGGGGCCGGGTGTCGCCGCCCTGGAAGAGCCTCCAGTCCTGTGCCATCTTCTTCGTCTCTCCTCAGGGTGCGGACAGGTCGAGCTGGTCGGGGAGCGGGCGGTGCGGATCGTCCCACAGAAGGGCCATATGGCGGCCGTGGTGGCTCGCGTCGGCCTCGCTCGCCGACCGGAGCTTGCGCAGATGCTGAGGCAGGGACCGCAGCCGTTCGGTGCGGAGCAGGGTCTCCAACTCGGCCTGCGCGGCGGCGCCCTCCGCCTCGCCATGCCATATGAGGACGGGCACGCCGCCGAACAGACAGGCGTTGAAGACCTCCGAACGAGCCCGCACCGGGGACGTCAGCACCACGCCCGGAGCGTCCTCCTGGCCCTGGAGGTCGCCGTTGACCTGCTTGAACGTCTCATAGTGGGCGGACAGCCAGTGCAGATCCTCGGTGCCCGCGGTACCGACCCGCTCCCAGCGCCGCTCCCACAGATGCCGCTGGTGCTCCCGGAGTTCGGCGCAGCGCACGACGACCGGATATTCCGTGCCGAGCGAGCGCTCCAGCCGCCCCTCGGCGTCGAGCTGCCAGCGGTGCACGGCCAGTTCCAGGTCGGTGGGGGTCACGAAGAACTCCACCAGCGTGTCATGGGTGCGGGCATGCCCGCCCAGGAGGCGATCGAGGCCGCGCTGTATCTCCTCCAGCGAGGCGGGGGTATCGGCCTTCGCCAGGGAGTTGACGTTGTCACCGCGCCGCGACCAGACCTCATAGGCGCGCCGCTGCCCGTCCCCGCTCGGTGCGTGGAGCCGTATCTGGATGCTCCCCCAGCCACCGCCGGGAGGTGCCCCCTGGTCCGTGACGGTGTCCGGGTCGGCCTGTACGCGCTCGGCGTGTTCCTGCGCTTCACCGCGCCGTTCGTGCAGCTGGCCCTCGAGATCGATCCGCTTGGCGCACTCCAGCGACCACGCTTGCAGTTCTCCCGCGACCGCTCCCCCGCAGAGCGCGGCGAAGTGCTCCACGACACGCAGCAGCTGCGGGAGTTGTTTCGGCGGAGGGAGCAGCACCGCTTCGAGGTCGTCGACCAGGGCGGCCGGGTCGAGGGACGGCAGGGCCATGGTGGGGTACTTCTCGCGGGCGACCTCGGCGAAGTCGTGCCGCCCCCGCCGGCCCAGCCGCTCCAGCAGCCCGACCAGCTCCGCGTGCTCGGCGCGGGTCAGCCACTGGTTCTGGAGCACGTGGCACGCCTTGCGGATCTCCGTACGGACCGGGGCCTGCGCGCTCAGCTCCGCGAAGAGGGTGACGATGCCGTGCGGGTTCTCCAGCGCCCAGTCGACCAGTTCCTCGGCCGAGGGAGGCGTCGTGGCGGGCGGGTCGGTGGCGAACTGCTCGCAGAGCCCGACGACGACCTCCGCCGCGCGTCCGGGACGCTCTCCCAGCAGCGCGCCGATCGCGTGGATCAGCTTGGCGCGCTCCCGCCGCTGCTGCTCGTCCAGCGGCGAAGGGGGCGGGCCGAGCGGGATGTCCTCACCGTTCCGGTCTCCCCTGCTGATGTGCACGGTCGGGAACTGCCGCAGTCCCTCCTCCCGGCCCAGCCGCTCGAACTCGTCCTGGACCCCCTGCCACACCCGGTCGAGGTCCGGCGCCACGCCGCCGGCGGAGGCCGCTTCGAGCTGCCGTAACAGCACGGACGTGAACAGGCCCGCGCCCTGCTGGTTCTTGGACACCGCCCCGGGCTGACAGGCGCGCATCCAGTAGATCTCGCGGGCGTTGTTGATCACCGGCCTCTTGGTGAGCTTTTCCGGCTCGGCGATCATCAGGTGGGTGCGGAGGGGAAGGGCCTGCCAGCAGGCGTCGATGACCACGGTGACCCGGTCCACGCCCCACTTCGGCAGATGCTCGGTGCGCAGCAGCGTCATCAGGTTCAGCGCGTCGAGACCCCGCATGTCCCGGTCCCGGGTCTCCGGGTACAGCAGGCTCCAGCTGCCTCCCGGGGCCTGTACGCCGTGCCCCGCCCAGTAGATCCACAGCCGGTCCGCGTCGAGGGACCGCAGCTCCTCCATGAAGACCTGACGGATGGTGGGGCCGTCCGCCGGGCGGTAGTCGCGGTCCGCCGCTTCCACGGCGGCCTTGTTCCCCTCCGTGGGCGAGGCCAGCAGGCGGATGTTCTCCGGCGGCACGCCCAGCCCGGTCAGCCACGTCCGCATCGCGAGCGCGTCGTTCACCGGGCCGTCGAGGGTCCAGCCATCACCGCCGCTGTACTGCTCGACCGCCACGATCACGGCGTGGGTGCGGCGCCAGTCGTGCTCCACCGCTGTCACTTCGGCAGCTCCGGGGCCAGCAGGTCGTACAGCCGCTGATGGGCGAAGTACGAGGTGTGGGCGCGCGGGAAGGGCTGGCGAGTGTTGACGCGCAGATCGGTGACCCGGCCGGGGAAGACCTTCTCCCCGACGAAGCCGAGCAGATCCCGCTCGTCGTAGACGTTGATCCAGCGGGGGAAGGCGCCGGGCAGCGGTTCATCACGGCGCAGCGCGGTGAGCGCGTCCAGCTCGTAGAGGAACGGCGCCTGGGAGCCGACCGTCACCAGCAGCTCCACCCCGGCGGGCGGATCGGGCTCGGCGAGCAGATCGACGCAGGCGATACCGCCGAGGCTGTGGGCGAGCAGCACCACCGGGCCGTCCCCCGTCTCGACCGCGTCGCGCACCGCCGCCCGGATCGCGGCGCGCACCCCGGCGCCGCGCACCTGATAGCGGAGGATGTCGCCACTGGCCGGGACGGAACCCTTGGTGATCCGGCCCCGTTGGGCCTGGGCCAGCCAGGAGAACGGCGAAACGTAGGCGTTGAACGCCCGTACGGCGACGCCCTTCGCGGCACCGGCGACGAATCCGCCCCGGTCACCGCCGCCCAGCTGATCGGTGAGCGCGCCGACGACCGCGTCGCGGTCGGCGCCGTCCACCGCGAGCGGCTCGTCGTCGCCGTACGGACCCTCGGCCAGCTGGACGGCCAGGGCGTACACGGCGCGGGCCGCGATGGGCTCGATGCCGTCGGCGGGCGAGCTGCCGCCCAGGCTGCCGGAGATCTCGTCGGCCACGCGGTCGGCGGCCTCGTCGAGATGCGGCGCGAGATCCGCGACGAGCCGGGGCAGACCGCCACCGGTCTGCCCGGTGCCGGCGAGCGTCAGCCCGCGCACCGTGTCGGCGACGGTCTCCCAGGGGTCGACGCGGCCGGGCGCGAAGCCCGTCTCCTCGCCGTCGTCGTGCGCCGCCTGCGCGAACTCCCGCAGCTCCGCGAGCGGATCCACCTCCAGCAGCGCCCATACGGCCAGCGGATCGTCCTCGTCCAGCGCGCCGTCACCGCCGACGCCGCGGTTCTTGGTGCGCACCGGGAGCGACGCCCCGCCGAGCCCCAGCGAGGCTCCGTGCTCCTCGCCCCAGAAACAGCGGGCGACCCGGACATCGGCTCTCACCCGCCCCAGGCCGCTCATGACCCGTGCGAAGCTCTTCTCGTACGACTTGGCCCGGACCCCCGTGCCGTGGACGAAGACGACGCTTGTCACCGATCCCCCCAGATCGTCCAGATCCCACCGCGACCACGAGCCCATCACTTTAACCGGTGATGACCCCGTGTGACCCCCGGACTACCGGGTTCAGCCGCCCGAGGTGTCGAGCTCCGCGTCCGCGCCGACGCCCGCGCTGTCGTACGGGTCGTCCAGCCAGCCGTCGGGCAGCACCACGCGGTTGCGGCCCGAGGTGCGGCCGCGCGGGCCGTCGGCGCCGGGGGGCCACTCCTGGTCCAGGTCCAGCTCGGCCAGCAGGGCGTCCAGCTCGGCGAGTGACGAGGTGATCGCCAGCCGCTTGCGCATCTCCGAGCCCACCGAGAAGCCCTTGGTGTACCAGGCGACATGCTTACGGAAGTCGATCACGCCGCGCTCCTCGTCCTCCAGCCACTCGGCGAGCAGCTCGGCGTGGCGGCGCATCACGGCCGCGACCTCCTTGAGCGTCGGCCGCGCGTACCCCGGGGTCTCGGAGCCGGACACCGACGCGCCGGGACCGGACACCGACACGCCGGAGCCGGGCACCGACGCCCCGCCGCCCGGTTCGAACGCGGCCACCAGGTCGCCGAAGAGCCAGGGCCGCCCCAGGCAGCCGCGCCCGACGACCACGCCGTCACAGCCCGTCTCGCCCATCATCCGGACCGCGTCGTCGGCGGACCAGATGTCGCCGTTGCCCAGCACCGGGATCTCGGGGACGGCCTCCTTCAGGCGGGCGATCGCCTCCCAGTCGGCGGTGCCGCCGTAGTGCTGGGCCGCGGTGCGGCCGTGCAGGGCGATCGCGGTCACGCCCTCCTCGACGGCGATCCGGCCCGCGTCGAGGAAGGTGATGTGGTCGTCGTCGATGCCCTTGCGCATCTTCATGGTCACCGGCAGCGGGCCCGCGGCGGTCACGGCCTCGCGCAGGATCGAGCGCAGCAGATGCCGCTTGTACGGGAGCGCCGAGCCGCCGCCCTTACGGGTCACCTTGGGCACCGGGCAGCCGAAGTTGAGGTCGATGTGGTCGGCGAGGTCCTCGTCCACGATCATCTGGACGGCCTTGCCGACGGTCACCGGGTCCACCCCGTACAGCTGGATGGAGCGCGGCTTCTCGGTGCCGTCGAAGTGGATCAGCCGCATCGTCTTGGCGTCCCGCTCCACCAGCGCCCGGGTGGTGATCATCTCGCTGACGAACAAGCCCTTGCCACCCGAGAACTCCCTGCACAGGGTGCGGAACGGAGCGTTGGTGATCCCGGCCATCGGTGCCAGGACGACCGGCGGCTGGACCGTATGGGGTCCGATCCGCAGCTGCGTCCGCTCCGGGTGCGGCGTCTGCGGCGATTGCGTCATGGGATCAGCTTCCTCGTGCGTACTACGGTGGGAGGGCGGGGCCGATCTCTTATTGTCCCGCACCCGCGGGAGGGAACGCGTCCCGCACCCGCGAGAGGGATCGACAGGGCGGTGCTGACCGCCGCACCGACGGTATCGATGTAGCGTTCAACCATGCGTGAGCTCAGCCATCGGCGGCGCATGCTTGTGCTGGCGATCTGCTGCATGAGCCTGCTGCTCGTCAGCCTCGACAACACGGTTCTCAATGTCGCGCTGCCCTCGATACGGAGTGATCTGCACGCCTCCGTCTCGGGGATGCAGTGGACGATCGACGCCTACACCCTGGTCCTCGCCGCCCTGCTGATGCTCTCGGGGTCGACGGCCGACCGGGTGGGACGCAAGCGCACCTTCCAGACCGGGCTGGTGATCTTCACCCTCGGCTCGGGGCTGTGCAGCCTCGCGCCCAATCTGGAGACGCTGGTCCTCTTCCGGATGGTGCAGGCGATCGGCGGTTCGATGCTCAACCCCGTCGCCATGTCGATCATCACCAACGTCTTCACCGAGCCCAGGGAGCGGGCCCGCGCCATCGGGGCCTGGGGCGGGGTCGTCGGCATCAGCATGGCGGCCGGGCCGATCGTGGGCGGGCTGCTGGTGGAGTCCGTCGGCTGGCGCTCGATCTTCTGGATAAACATTCCGGTCGGGCTCGCGGCGCTGCTCCTCACCGCCCGTTACGTCCCCGAGTCGCGTGCCCCCAGGCCGCGCCGGGCCGATCCCGTCGGCCAGCTGCTGGTCATCGCGGTGCTGGGCACCCTCACCTACGCGATCATCGAGGCGCCGGACCGCGGCTGGGACTCGCCGCTGATCGCGATCTGTGCGGGGATCGCCGCCCTGGGGCTGCTCACGCTGATCCGCTACGAGCGGCGGCGCGCGGAACCGCTGATCGATGTGCGGTTCTTCCACAGCGCGCCGTTCAGCGGGGCGACGGTCGTCGCGGTGTGCGCCTTCGCGGCGCTCGGCGGCTATCTCTTCATGAACACGCTCTATCTCCAGGACGTGCGCGGGCTCAACGCGCTGCACGCCGGGCTGTGGATGCTGCCCATGGCGTTCATGTGCTTCGTCTGCGCGCCGCTGTCCGGACGGCTGGTGGGCGCCCGCGGGCCGCGGCCGTCGATGCTGGTGGCCGGGGTGGCCATAACGGCCAGCGGGATCCTGTTCGCCGTCTTCGACGTCCAGGCGAGCGATGCGGGGCTGCTGATCGGCTATGTGCTGTTCGGCCTCGGCTTCGGCATGGTCAACGCGCCCATCACCAATACGGCGGTCTCCGGGATGCCCCGCTCCCAGGCGGGGGTCGCCGCGGCCGTCGCCTCCACCAGCCGTCAGGTGGGCCAGTCGCTCGGTGTCGCGGTCATCGGCGCGGTGCTGGCGGCGGGCGCCGCGTCGGCGGCGGGCGGAATGGGGCACGCCGCCTCGGCCGCGGCCGCCGCGTCGTTCGTGGACGCGGCCCGTCCCGCGTGGTGGATCATCGCCGCGTGCGGTGCCGTCATCCTGCTGCTGGGGCTGGTGACCACGGGCCAGTGGGCCGAGAGGACGACCCGGCACGCGGCCGCGCTGTTCGAGGAGGGCAAGCCGACGGGGCAGACCTCGGCGAACGCGAAGGCGCCATAGGCGCGAGGGGGCGGCCGTCCGGCGAACCGTGCCGCCTGCGGCGGGCCGCCCCCTCCGCCCCTTCCCGCAGCATCGATGGGCGGCTCCGCCGCGTGGTGGGGCTCCGCCGCGTGGTGGGGCTCCGCCGCGTGGTGGGGTTCCGCCCCAGACTCCGGCCCTGCGCGCTGCGAAACCGACCGCTCTCATCTGACCGGAACCGCGCCTCTCGATAGTTATGCGACGCATTGACCCCACAGCGCCATCGCGGTTGCATGCTTGTGGCCCTCGGTTGGGGAACCGGGGAGAAGGACCATGTCCTGCCTTAGGGGGGAAAATGAGGGGAAACGCGAATCGGAGTGCCACCAGACGTGTGCGGGCCGCCTTAGGCGCCACGGTCGTGGTCTGCGCGGTCATGACGGCGCTGCCCGGAGCCGCTTCGGCTGAGCCCATGACCGTGCCGGGCGCCGCGAGCGACCGCGGAGCCGGAGTCGAGCGGATCAGTGTCGCGACCGACGGCACCCAGGGCGACGGCGACTCCGCCGGCGCCACGATCACGGCCAACGGCCGGCGTATCGCCTTCGCGTCGTCGGCGAAGAACCTCGCACCCGCCACCCCGGCGACAGGGCAGCGGGTGTTCGTCCGCGACCAGCGGACGAGCCAGACCACACTGATGAGCACCCTCACCCCACCGATCCAGCCGCCGGTGATCAGCGGTGACGGGCAATATGTCGCCCTGTGGGGGTTGTTGCAAAGGGACACGACGACCTTCCTGTCCCGGGTGAGCTCGGCAAGCACGATCGGCATCAACTGCTCGGGCCTCAGCTGTAGCCAGCCGTCGCTGAGCACGGACGGCCGCTACATCGCCCAGGTCGCCACCTTCAGCCGACCGCCGTCCCGGCAGCGCATCGAGGTACAGGACTGGCAGGCCAACCACACGCAGACCGTCACCGAGTTCGGCCACACCGTCTCGGCCCGGCCGTCCATCAGCGGCGACGGCCGCTTCGTGGCCTACCAGGACGGCCAGGCGGAGGACGTCTTCGTGTGGGACCAGACCGACGACACCTCCGCCGGCCCGATCGAGGGCCCGGCCAAGGCGGCGACACTCGTTCAGATCAGCAAGGACGGCAGCAAGATCGTCTACATCTCGGGCTCCGACACCTACGTCCAGGACGAGCGCTCGGGCGCCGACCAACTGGTGCCGAACGTGCGGGGCGTGGCCATCGATCCCACCGGCCGCTATCTGCTGTACGCCCCACACGACACGAACGGACCGTCGCTCACGCTGCGCGACCTGGAGACGGGCACCGACGAGATCGTCTCGAACCAGCCCGCCTCGGCCGGGACCGACGCGGTCAGCGCCGGTGGGCGCGACGTGGTCTTCCATTCCACGGCCGACGACATCGTGCCCGGCGACACCAACGGCAAGTCGGACGTCTTCGTCCGCCACCTCTACTGATCACCCCGACCGCCACGCCCTCCTGCTGCCCACCGCTCGCGTACGAACAGAGGGGCCGTAACGGAGCCCGCGCGAACTCACCAGGGCAGAGCCCCGGGCCACGGGGGCCGGGGGCCGGGGGCCGGGGGCAGAGTCCCAGGAAACGGTGTCCAGGGGCGGAGCCCCTGGTTACGGGAAGGGGCGGGGAGGGGGAATGATCCGCCCTGCCGGACACGCCCCGTAAGGCGCAATGCGCGAGGAGGCCCCCCGGCGCCCGGCGGGTCAGACCGTCGCCGGGGCCGCCTCCTCCGTTGTGGCCTCTTCCGTCGTGGCCTCTTCCGTCGTGGCCTCTTCCTCGAGTGCCAGCGCATGCAGCCGCTCCAGCCGCTCCTGCGTCTCCACGTCCGCCGGTGTGTACGTGAGCAGCTTGGAGCCCTGCTGGGGGCCGGTCCACAGGCTGGTGGAGGCCAGCCGGAGGATGCCCACCCGCGACTGGCGGTAGACCTTGATCTTGTCGCCGGGCCGGATCACCTCATGCCGCGCCCAGATCTCCCGGAACTCCGGCGAGACCTCCTCCAGCCGCTTCACCATCGCCTTCCAGGCGGGCTCGGCCACATGCTCGGCCATGACGGCGCGGAACTTGGCCGCCATCAGCCGGATCGTCTCGTCCCGGTCCACCAGGCTGGAGCGCCACTCGTCATTGGTGAAGGCCAGCCACAGGCAGTTGCGGTCCTCCGGCGCCACCTGGTCCAGGTCGCACATCAGCAGCCGGTAGCTGCGGTTGTAGGCGAGCAGGTCGAAGCGGCTGTTCTGGACGCAGGCGGGGAACGGCTCGAGCCGCTCCAGCATGAGCTGGAGCGACTGCGGAATGCCCGTGCACTCGCTCGCCGGGGTCGGATCGATGGCACCGGCGAGCGCGAAGAGATGGGCGCGCTCGCTGCGGTCCAGGAGCAGCGCGCGGGCGATGGCGTCGAGGACCTGCGCCGAGACATGGATGTCGCGGCCCTGCTCCAGCCAGGTGTACCAGGTCACACCCACGGTCGAGAGCTGCGCGACCTCCTCGCGGCGCAGCCCGGGGGTGCGCCGGCGGCGGCCCCGCGGCAGCCCCACCTGCTCGGGCGTGATCCGCTCCCGGCGGCTGCGCAGGAACGCGGCCAGCTCGCCCCGCCGTATCTCAGCCCCCGCGCTCCTGCTCTCGGCCGTGGCCCCGGCCGTGGCATCGTGCACCATCGTGGTCATGGCTCCAGGGTGCCCGAGGGCTCAGCCGGTTGCCAGGTACTTCTTGTACCAGGATAAAGACACTCTGGTACCAGCTTGAGCAACGCGGGATCTTCGTAAGCGTGACCGAAACGCAGATTTCCACGATACGAACGAGAACCGCCGCCCCGGGTGCGGCCAAGACCCCCGGGCGGACCCACACCTCCTCCGGACCCGCGCTGAGCCCCCTCGGTCTGTTCACCGTGCTGCTGGGCGCGGCGCTGCCGCTGATCGACTTCTTCATCGTCAATGTGGCCCTGCCCACCATGGACCACGACCTCCACGCCGGTCCGGCCGTACTGGAGCTGGTGGTCGCCGGATACGGCGTGGCGTACGCGGTGCTGCTGGTCCTCGGCGGGCGGCTGGGCGACACCTTCGGGCGGCGCCGGCTCTTCCTCTCCGGGATGGCGGCCTTCGGGCTGACCTCGCTGGCCTGCGGGCTCGCGCCGGACGCCTGGAGCCTGGTGGGCGCCCGGGTGGCGCAGGGCGCCTCGGCCGCGCTGATGCTTCCGCAGGTGCTGGCCACGATCCACTCCTCGACCAGCGGTTCGCGCCGCGCCCGCGCGCTCAGCATGTACGGCGCGACGGCCGGTCTGTCCATGGTCGCGGGGCAGATCCTGGGCGGTGTGCTGGTGGCCGCGGACATCGCGGGCACCGGGTGGCGCGCGGTCTTCCTGGTCAATGTGCCGGTCGCGCTGATCGGCCTGGTTCTCGCGGTCCGTACGGTCCCCGAGACCCGCTCGGAGCGGCCCGCGCCGGTGGACGTGCCGGGCACCGTACTGCTGGCGCTGTCGCTGATCACCCTGATGGTGCCGCTGACCGAGGGGCGGGCGGCGGGCTGGCCGCTGTGGACCTGGCTGGGGCTGGGCGCGTTCCCGTTCGTGGCCGTCGCGTTCTACGTCGTGGAGCGACGCCGGGACCGCGCGGGGCACACGCCGCTGCTGCCGCCGAGCCTGTTCGCCCTGCCCGGGCTGCGGCGCGGGCTGGCCATGGTGGTGCCGTTCTCGATCGGCTTCGGCGGCTTCATGTTCGTCATCGCGGTCGCGCTCCAGCAGGGGCTGCGGTACGGGCCGGTGGAGGCCGGGCTGGCGCTGGCGCCGATGGCCACGACGTTCTTCGTGGCCTCGCTGATGGGGCCGCGCCTGGTGGGCCGCTACGGCAGCCGTGTGGTGACCGCGGGCGGGCTGATCCAGGCGGTGGGCATCGCGCTGCTGATGGTGGCCATCTGGCGGGACTGGCCGGATCTGTCGCTGGCCGGGCTGCTGCCGGGCGTCGCGCTGGCCGGGTTCGGGCAGGGGCTCCAGCTTCCGGTGCTGATCCGGATCGTGCTGGCCGATGTGCCGAGCGAGCGGGCCGGGGTGGGGAGCGGCGTGATGGTCACCACCCAGCAGTCGGCGCTGGCGCTGGGCGTGGCGACGCTCGGCACGCTCTTCCTGTCCCTGGGGCCGTCGGCGGGCATGGGTGACGCGCTGGTCATCACGCTCGCGGCCCAGCTGGGGGCGATCGCGCTGACCCTGCTGATGAGCCTGCGGCTGCCGCGCAAGGTGTCGTAGCAGGTCGCGGAGAACAAGCGGTACAAGCAGTACAAGCGGAACGATCGAACGGGGTGACTGGCGAGCGATGACAGATATTGAAATCTGTCATCGCACATGCCACGCTCTCCTTGGACGCCCCACCCCGGAATCCCAAGGAGTCACCCCCGTGCAGAACCGCCAGCTCGGCACCACCGGCCCCCACGTCTCCGCGATCGGCCTCGGCTGTATGGGCATGTCCGCCATGTACGGCGGCGACGTCGACCGCGCCGAGTCCATCGCCACCATCCACGCCGCACTCGACGCCGGGATCACCCTGCTCGACACCGGCGACTTCTACGGCATGGGCCACAACGAACTGCTCATCAACGAGGCCCTGCGCACCGCCCCCGCCGCCCACCGCGAACGCGCCCTGACCAGCGTGAAGTTCGGCGCCCTGCGCGGCCCGGACGGCACCTGGACCGGCTATGACGGGCGCCCTGCCGCCATCAAGAACTTCCTCGCCTACTCGCTCCAGCGGCTGGGCACCGACCACATCGACATCTACCGCATCGCCCGCCTCGACCCGGCCGTCCCGATCGAGGAGACGGTCGGGGCCATCGCCGAGGCCGTACAGGCGGGTTACGTACGGCACATCGGCCTCTCGGAGGTGGGCGCCGAGACCATCCGGCGGGCCGCCGCCGTCGCCCCGATCTCGGATCTCCAGATCGAGTACTCGCTGGTCGCGCGCGGCATCGAGGACGAGATCCTGCCCGTCTGCCGTGAGCTGGGCATCGGCATCACCCCGTACGGAGTGCTCTCGCGCGGGCTGATCAGCGGCCACTGGAACCGGGAGCGCACGACGGACGCCCAGGACTTCCGCAACAGGGCCCCGCGGTTCCAGGGCGAGAACCTCGACCGCAACCTCGAACTCGTGGAGGCGCTCCGCAAGATCGCCGACGCCAAGGGCGTCAGCGTCGCCCAGATCGCCATCGCGTGGGTGCTCGCGCAGGGCGTCCGGCGCTCCACCGCCATCGTCCCGCTCGTCGGTTCCCGCCGCCGCGACCAGTTGGCCGAGGCCCTGGGCGCGCTTGACGTTACGCTCGACGCCGACGACCTGGCCGCCATCGAGGAGGCCGTCCCGGCGGACGCCGCCGCGGGCGCCCGCTACCCGGAGGCCCAGATGGCCACCCTCGACAGCGAGAAGAAGTAAGGGACCCGATGCCGCCGCCGCCCGAGACCCCCCTGACGCCCGCCCGCATCCTCGAAGCCACCGAGGACGTGCTGCGCCGCTACGGCCCCGCGAAGGCCACGGTGGTGGACGTGGCCCGGGCGCTGGGGGTCAGCCACGGCAGCGTCTACCGCCACTTCCGCTCCAAGACGGCGCTGCGCGAGGCGGTCACCGAGCGGTGGCTGGACCAGGAGCACGACAGCCTGTCCCGGATCGCCCGCGCCAAGGGCCCGGCGGCCGACCGGCTGGAGGACTGGCTGCTCACCCTGTTCGCCGCCAAGCGCCGTAAGGCGGGCGTCGATCCGGAGCTCTTCGCCACGTATCTGGCGCTGGCCACCGAGAACAGCGAGATCGCCGCGCGCCATGTCGAGACGATGGTCGGCCAGCTCACCACGATCGTCGAAAGCGGCATCGCGAGCGGGGAGTTCACGATGCGGGACGCCCGTGTCACGGGCCGGGCGCTGTGGGACGCGACGGCGCAGTTCCACGACCCCGTCTACGCGCCGCGGTGGTCGGACCCGGACATGGATCCGGCCTTCGCGGCCGTCTGCGAGCTGCTGCTGGACGGGCTGCGGGCCCGTTAGGGGGTATCCGGCGGGTCGTGACGCCTGCGGCGGGCTGTTGCCTGCGGCGGGCTGTTCCCCTCCCCGCCCCTTCCCACAACTGGGGCTCCGCCCCAGACCCCGGACCCGGACCGGGGCTCCGCCCCAAACCCCGGGCGAGGACTCCGCCCCCAAACCCCGGACCGGGGCTCTGCCCCAAACCCCGGGCGGGGGCTCCGCCCCAGGCCCCGGGGTCCAGGGGCGGAGCCCCTGGTATCGGGAAGGGGCGGGGAGGGGAACAGCCCGCCGCAGGCGGTGCGATCCGCCGGCACCCCCTAAGCAGTCCGCTGGAAGTGCCCCGGCCTGCCGTCGACCGTCCCCGGCGCCGTCGTGGCCGGTCGCGCCCACACGGCGAAGCCGCATATCGACGCGGCCCCGCGCCCTTCGGGGCGCCCCTCAGCGCACGCCCAGGAAGCGCAGCACGGCCAGCACCCTGCGGTGGTCCGCCTCGGCGACCGGCAGGTCCAGCTTCCCGAAGATGGAGTTGATGTGCTTGGCCACCGCGCTCTCGCTGATCACCAGCGCCCCCGCGATCCCCGCGTTCGACCGCCCGCCCGCCATCAGCTCCAGTACGTCCCGCTCGCGCGAGGTCAGCCGGTCCAGCGGATCGCTGTGCCGTCGCACCAGGCTGGTGGGCAGGCCCGATCCCCGGGCCGTCCGGAAGGAGACCCGCCCCATGACCGCTCTGTACGCCCCCGCCCGGCCCGGCCGGAGCACGTCTCGCTCCCGGCCGGCGTGGATCAACCACATAAGCCCCGAGCCGGTGCTGCTGGTCTCGGGCGCGGCGCTGGTCCCCTGGCTGTACGTACTGGCCCGGACGCTGCCGTCCACGGCGCGGGTCGGCCACTGGAACGTCGCGTGGGTGGGCTTGGACGCCCTCGAGGCGCTCGGGCTGCTCGCCACCGCCGCGCTGCGTCGGCGCGGCGACGACCGCCACCGGCTGACCGCGGCGGCGACGGGGGCGCTGCTGGTGGTGGACGCGTGGTTCGACACGGTGACGGCCGCGCCGGGCGGGGAGCTGGCGGCGGCGGTCGCGATGGCCCTCTGCGCGGAGCTGCCGCTGGCGGCGCTGTGCACGGCGCTGGCGCTCGGCCTGGGGCGGCGGACCGTCCGCGACGACCCGCGGCTCACCCCTGGGAGGCGGCCCACCAAACAATGACCGCGGCCACCGCGAAACAGGCCAGCATGATCAGGACGACCTGCCGCCGCGCCGCCGCGTCGGCGGTCATCCGCGGGGAGCCGAGGGCCCCGTGCGCCTGGGCGAGGTGATCGAGCCCCTTGTGCCGGGCGCCGCCGTAGGTGATCCGCTCCTGCCAGTCACAGTGCCGGCAGCCGAGCAGCCGCCGTTGCCCCGGACCGTAGCCGTAGCTCACCTCGTAGACCGTGCCGTCCTCGTGGATGGCGGTGATGTGATGCGTCACGCCTCGCACGCCTGGTGAACCCCCCGTTCTGCCGAGTCGACGGGCCCCGGTGCCACGGATCTCGTATCCGCGGCACCGGAGCCCGTCGTCGGGTATGTGTCCGGTACCCGTGGTCCGGGCGCGCCGGCCCGGACCGTCATCCGGGCGACCGCGCCCGGACCGGGTCAGCAGCCGATCAGACGGCCACCGAGGTAGGACTGGATCTGGTCGAGCGAGACCCGCTCCTGCTTCATCGTGTCGCGCTCGCGCACGGTGACGGCGTTGTCATCGAGGGTGTCGAAGTCCACGGTGACGCAGAAGGGCGTGCCGATCTCGTCCTGGCGGCGGTAGCGGCGGCCGATCGCGCCCGCGTCGTCGAACTCGATGTTCCAGTGCTTGCGCAGGTCCGCGGCGAGCCCCTTGGCCTTGGGCGAGAGCTGCGGATTGCGGGACAGCGGCAGCACCGCGACCTTGACCGGCGCCAGCCGCGGGTCGAGCCGCATCACGGTGCGCTTCTCCATCTTGCCCTTGGCGTTGGGCGCCTCGTCCTCGACGTACGCGTCGAGCATGAAGGCCAGCATCGCGCGGCCCACGCCCGCCGCCGGCTCGATGACGTAGGGGGTCCAGCGCTCGCCGGCCTCCTGGTCGAAGTACGACAGGTCCTGGCCGGACGCCGCGGAGTGCGCCTTCAGGTCGTAGTCGGTGCGGTTGGCCAGACCCTCCAGCTCGCCCCACTCCGAGCCGCCGAAGTTGAAGCGGTACTCGATGTCAGCGGTGCGCTTGGAGTAGTGGGAGAGCTTCTCCTTGGGATGCTCGTACCACCGGATGTTCGCCTCCTGGAGACCGAGGTCCCGGTACCAGTTCCAGCGCTGCTCCATCCAGTACTCGTGCCACTTCTCGTCCTCGCCCGGCTTGACGAAGAACTCCATCTCCATCTGCTCGAACTCACGCGTACGGAAGATGAAGTTGCCCGGCGTGATCTCGTTGCGGAACGACTTGCCGACCTGCGCGATACCGAACGGCGGCTTCTTGCGCGAGGTCTGCTGAACCGCGAGGAAGTTGGTGAAGATGCCCTGGGCGGTCTCGGGGCGCAGATACGCGACCGAGCCGGAGTCCTGGGTCGGGCCGAGGTGGGTGGCGAGCAGCCCGGAGAACTGCTTGGGCTCGGTGAAGCTGCCCTTGTTGCCGCAGTGCGGGCAGTTGACGTCGGCCAGGCCGTTCTCGGGGAGCCGACCGTGCTTGGCCTCGTACGCCTCCTCCAGGTGGTCCGCGCGGAACCGCTTGTGACAGGAGGTGCACTCGGTCAGCGGGTCCGTGAAGGTGGCGACGTGGCCGGACGCCTCCCACACCTCACGGGCCAGGATCACGGACGAGTCGAGTCCGACGACGTCGTCACGCGAGGTGACCGTGGAACGCCACCACTGCCGCTTGATGTTCTCCTTCAGCTCCACGCCGAGCGGTCCGTAGTCCCAGGCGGCGCGCTGGCCGCCGTAGATCTCGCTGCACGGGTAGACGAAGCCACGGCGCTTGCTGAGGCTGACGATGGTGTCGATCTTGTCGGCGGCCACGGTGCTCTCTTCATTGATGACGACATTGACGACGAAGCGAATGCTTCAGGTTACCGGCGGCGGCACCCCCCGGATCAAATCGGTAGTCGAAGCGATCAACAAGAGGACAGTTGTTGACAATCGTTTCCATCTTTGTTGAAAATGAGAGTCATGAACATACGCCGCCTCAGGCCCACGACCGCCCTCGTGGGAGCCGCCGCCCTGGGTCTGACCACCCTCACAGCCTGCTCCACCAACGCCGGGGACGGAAGGACGGACGGCAAGCTGGATGTGGTGGCGTCCTTCTATCCCATGCAATTCCTCGCCCAGCGGATCGGCGGGAGCGCCGTCCATGTCTCCTCCCTGACCAAGCCGGGCGTCGAACCGCACGATCTGGAGATCAGCCCCCGGCAGACCGCCGATCTCAGCAAGGCCGGTCTGGTGGTCTACCTCAAGGGGCTCCAGCCCTCCGTCGACCGGGCCATCACCCAGGCCGAGCCGAGGCAGGTGGCGGACGCGGCCTCGTACACCTCGTTGGAGGACCACGGCACGGAGGTCGAGAGCGACCACGGGCACGGCGGCGAGGGTGAGGCGGGGAAAGCGGGGCACGAGGGGCACGACCACTCCGGCGACGCGGCCGCCGATCCCCACATCTGGCTGGATCCGGTGCGTTACGCCCAGGTGGCCAAGGGCGTCGGCAAGGCGCTGGAGAAGGCCGACCCCGAGCACGCCGCGACGTACAAGAAGAACACCACCGCCCTGGTCAAGGAGCTGAACACGCTCGATCAGGACTTCCGGAGCGGTTTGAAGGGCCGTTCTTCGGACACCTTCATCACGACCCATGCCGCCTTCGGCTACCTCGCCGAGCGCTACGGCCTGCGGCAGGAGGCGATCTCCGGGCTCGACCCCGAGTCCGAGCCCAGCCCGGCCCGGGTCAGGGGACTGCACACCATCGCCAAGAAGGACAAGGTCAACACCGTCTTCTTCGAAACCCTGGTGAGCGATCGCACGGCCAGGACGCTGGCGGGCGATCTCCATCTGCGGACCGATGTGCTGGATCCGATCGAGGGCATCGGCTCCAAGTCCAGGGGCGATGACTACATCCAGGTCATGCGAGCCAATCTGAACGCGCTGAAGAAGGCGCTGGGCGCCAAGTGACGGAGGAAGCCATGGAAGCCGAGGAGACCCGGGAATCCGGAGTTGCCGGGGAGTCCGGGGACCCGGCCGAGGACCGGGCCGCGGACCCCATATCCCTGCGCGGCGCGACGGCCACCCTCGGTGGCCGCCCCGTGCTGCGCGGTATCGATCTGACCGTCCGCCGCAGTGAGGTCGTGGCGCTGCTCGGCGCCAACGGCTCGGGCAAGTCCACCGCCGTACGGTCCATCGTCGGCCAGGTGCCGCTCAGCGGCGGTGAGCTGACCCTCTTCGGCATCCCCCGCCGCCGCTTCCGCGACTGGGCGCGGATCGGTTACGTACCGCAGCGCACCACCGCCGCCAGTGGCGTCCCCGCGACCGTGCGCGAGGTCGTCTCGGCGGGGCGGCTGGCCCGCCGCCGGTTCGGGCCGCCGCGCAAGGCCGACCGGGCGGCCGTCCAGCGGGCCCTGGAGCTCGTCGGCATGGCCGACCGCGCCCGGGACTCGGTGAGCGCCCTGTCCGGCGGTCAGCACCAGCGCGTACTGATCGCCCGCGCCCTCGCGGGCGAACCGGAGCTGCTGATCATGGACGAGCCGATGGCCGGGGTCGACCTCGCCAGCCAGGAGATCCTCGCGGGCACCCTCCGCGAGCAGGTCGCAGGCGGCGCCACGGTCCTGCTCGTCCTGCACGAGCTCGGCCCGCTGGAGCCGCTGATCGACCGCGCGGTGGTGCTCCGCGACGGCTGCGTCGTCCACGACGGACCGCCGCCCAAGGCCGTGGGCCAGCACGCGCTGCCCGGCCACGATCACGTCCATCCCCACGCGGCGCCCGACGCCGAACCGATCCGGACAGGGTTGCTGACCTGAGATGCTCGAGATCCTCGACTACGCCTTCATGCAGCGGGCCCTGCTCGCCGCGGTCCTGGTGGGCATCACCGCGCCCGCCGTCGGCATCTACCTCGTCCAGCGCCGCCAGGCGATCATGGGCGACGGTATCGGCCATGTCGCCCTCACCGGCGTCGCCCTCGGCTTCCTGACCGGCACCAACCCGGTGTGGACCGCCGTCGTCGTCTCCGCCCTCGGCGCGATCCTCATGGAGCTGATCCGCTGGTACGGCAAGACCCGCGGCGATCTCGCGCTCGCGATGCTCTTCTACGGCGGGATGGCGGGCGGTGTGCTGCTGATCAACCTCTCGCCGACCGGCTCCAACGCCAACCTCACCACCTATCTCTTCGGCTCGATCACCACGGTCTCCCCCGAGGACGTCGTCGCGATCTCCCTGCTCGCCGCCTTCGTCGTACTGATCACCCTGGGGCTGCGCCGCCAGCTGTTCGCGGTCTGCCAGGACGAGGAGTTCGCCCGGGTGACCGGCCTTCCGGTCCGCACGCTCAACCTGCTGCTGGCCGTCACCGCGGCCGTCACGGTCACCGTCGCCATGCGCGTGGTGGGCCTGCTCCTGGTCAGCGCCCTGATGGTGGTCCCGGTCGCCGCCGCCCAGCAGGCCACCCGGGGCTTCGCGATGACGCTCGCGCTGGCGGTCACCATAGGCGTCGTGGTGACCCTGTCCGGCACGGTCTTCTCCTTCTACAAGAACGTCCCGCCGGGAGCCAGCATCGTCGTCCTCGCCATCGGCGTCTTCGCCGTGATCACGGCCCTGGCCGCGCCCCTGGCGAAAAGACGCGCGGGGCGGGTGGCCGAGGCCGAGGAACGGTGCACTTTGAGGGACGATGTACTCGTATAGTCCACCGCTCGTGGCCACCGCTTGTGGTCCCCTGCCCGGCCGATGCCCGGCTCCGTCGCCCATCCGATCACTCTCGTCCGTTGCCCGAGCGATAACTGGCACAATGGCCGGGCAGAAAGCGCAGTGGGCGCGGAACGAGCCCCGAGAGCGACGGAGCATGCGAGGTTGAGGAGGCAGCTGTGGCGACCGCCGGTCCCCCAGTACGCGGCCGGTCCACCAGGCAGCGCGCCGCGGTGGCGGCGGCACTGGACGAGGTGGATGAGTTCCGCAGTGCGCAGGAGCTCCACGACATGCTCAAGCACCGGGGCGACTCGGTCGGCCTGACCACCGTCTACCGCACCCTCCAGTCCCTCGCCGACGCCGGCGAGGTCGACGTCCTCCGCACCACGGAGGGCGAGGCGGTCTACCGCCGGTGCAACAGCGAGGAGCACCACCACCACCTGGTCTGCCGCGCCTGCGGCAAGGCGGTCGAGGTGGAGGGCCCCGCCGTCGAGAAGTGGGCCGACGCGATCGCCGCCGAGCACGGCTTCGTGGACGTGGCCCATACGATCGAGATCTTCGGCACCTGCGGCGACTGCGCCGCGGCAAAGACGTCCCAGGGCTGAGCATTCCCGTCCTCCGCGTGCTGCGCCGAGCGGGCTCCCTGCTCGGGCGGGGGCGGATGGCGTTGGTGCGGGGCTGGGCGCATCCGCGGCTGAAGTGGCCCAAGCGGGTGGCGGCGGGTGCCGCTGTGCTGCTGGTGGTGCCCGTGCTGACCGCCGGGGTGTCGCTGCGGCTCCAGTACGCGGGAGATCCCGCGCCCGGGACGCGGACCCGTGAGCGGGACGCGGTGTGGCTGGGGCATGCCTGGGTGGACGGGCGCAATGGTGAGGCTCAGCCAGCCGAGCTGGTCCAGCGGATGCGCGGCACCGGCGTCCGGGATCTGTATGTGCACGCGGGCCCGCTGGAGCATGACGGCAGCCTGCGCGCGGCGCGCTGTCCGAAGGCCCGGTGGCTGGTGGACGCGGTGCGGCGGGAGCTGCCCGGGGTGCGCGTTCAGGCGTGGCTCGGCGATGTGCTGTCGACCGAGGGCGAGACGGGGATGGACCTCGGCGCACCGGCGACGCGTGCACGCGTCGTGCGCTCGGCGCGCCAGGTGCTGGACGCGGGGTTCGCGGGCGTCCACTTTGATCTGGAGCCCCTGCACTCCGGCGACCGGGACTACCTGTCGCTGCTGGACGATGTGCACACGGTCACCCGCGCCCACCGCGCACCGCTGTCGGTGGCCGCGCACCAGATCGACCCGCTGCCCTCCCTCCACTCCGTCGCGGGCTTCGTCGCCGGTCACCCCAAGTGGTGGTCGCAGTCGTACTTCGGCGCGGTCGCTCGCCGGGTCGACCAGATCGCGGTGATGTCCTACGACACGGCGATGCCCATGGAGAGCCTGTACGGAGGCTATGTGGCGCAGCAGACGCGACTGGCCCTGGAGGCGACCCCGCGCGGCACCGACCTGCTGATGGGCCTCCCGGCCTTCCACACCGACGACATCGGCCACCGTGAATCGGCCGAGACGGTGGCGGCGGCCGTCCGGGGCGCCCGCCTCGGGCTGAGCCGCGAGGACGCGCGCCGCGAGCGGTTCGGCGTGGCGCTGTATGTGGACTTCGCGGCGACGCCGGGTGACTGGGCCGCGTACCGGAGGGGCTGGGGCGCGCCGAAATCGGATTGATCTCGGTGGGGGTTGTGGGTACGGTGCCCGACGTGATGAGCCCTGAATCAGACAGAACGGAGCCGCCGGTCGCTCGGCGGCGAGTCGTTCTCCGACCACTGACCTGACCTGATTTCCGGGTCGATCTCGCTTCCGGCGACCGGACACGACTCCGTGTGTCTGGTTCCTTATCTCGGGCTCGTGACGTAGCCCGATCCGGCATCCAGCACGCGGCCGCTCTTGCCCGCATACGCTCATCGCTGATCGCTGATCGCTGATCGCTGATCGCTGGAGTCGACCTCTTGCCTGTCTTCCTTTATGTCCTCGCGCTCGCCGTCTTCGCGCAAGGGACGTCCGAGTTCATGCTGTCCGGTCTCGTACCGGGAATCGCCCGCGACCTCTCCGTATCGGTGGGAGCCGCGGCGAGTCTGACGTCCGCTTATGCGATCGGGATGATCGTCGGCGCCCCGGTGATGGCCGCGTTGAGCGCGCGCTGGCCGCGGCGGCGCGCGCTGGCCGGTTTTCTGGCGGCGTTCGTCGTCGTGCATGTGATCGGCGCGGTCACGACCGACTTCGTCGTGCTCTTCGGAACGCGTGTCGTCGCCGCGATCGTCAACGCCGGTTTCCTGGCGGTCGCGATGTCCACCGCGACGGCGCTGGTCCCCGCCGAGAAGCGCGGCAGGGCCACCGCCGTGCTGCTGTCCGGGGTCACGCTGTCGTGCGTCGCGGGCGTCCCCGCGGGGGCGCTGCTCGGGGACTGGTCCGGGTGGCGTTCCGCGTTCTGGGCCGTGGCCGCCCTGTGCCTGCCCGCGCTGGCGCTGGTCTTCCGTCAGGCGCCCGCCGACGCGGCCGGTCGGGCGGAGGTCTCGGTCCGGCGGGAGGCGGGTGCGTTGCGGTCGCGTCCGGTGCGGTGGGCCATGGTCCTCGCGGCCGTGGTGAACGGCGCGACCTTCGCGACCTTCGCCTACCTGGCCGTCATCGCCACGGACATCGCCCACCTTCCGGCCACCGCGGTCCCGGCCCTCCTCGCCGCGTTCGGGGTGGGCGCGTTCGTGGGGGTGACCACGGCGGGGCGTAAGGCCGACGGCGGGCTGGGGAGGGGCCTGCTCCTGGCGCTGTGCGTCCTGCCGGTGGGCTGGGCGGTGCTGGCCGCGTCCAGTGCGCATACGGTCCCGCTCTTCGTCGTGACGATCGTCCAGGGCGCCCTGTCGTTCGGCATCGGCTCAACGCTCGTCGCCCGCGTCATGCACGTCGCGCCCCAGGCCCCGTCGCTGGGCGGCTCATTCGCCACGGTCGCGCTCAACGCGGGCGCCTTCCTTGGCCCGTTGATCGCGGGCGTCGCGACCGGGACGACCGGCGACTACCGGGACGCGGCGTGGGTCAGCGCCGCCCTGGCCGCGACGGCGGTCGCCACCGTCGCGGCTTCCCGGGCAGGGGTTGCCCGCATCCGGGTCGAGGAAGCCGGCTAACCCACCGGCCGGTGGTCGAGTGCGACGTCAGCCCGTCCAGCAAGGCTTTGGTGGGCCGACGTCGCACTCCCTCCGAAGCCATCAGCCCAGGCTCAGGCTCCAGACGTCCCCATGCCCCGGGCAGTCGTCACGCTCCTCCTCGCTATCCACCACCAGCACGGAGACCTTGGTCTCCGGTACTCGGTATTCGAGATAACCGCCTTGAGGGCGAAGATCGATATCAGGCGCGTCGGGGGTCCGTGACAGCTCCTCCCGCAGCGCGCTCCAGGAGCAGTACTCCGGGAACTCCTTCCTTGCTCACTGCTCCACAGCAACGGTCACATCGCCCGGGTCAGGCAGCGCCGTCGGGGCCTCGTCGGTGTACCAGGAGTACTCCAGCGCCGACAGCCTTCCGTCGCTTACCCAGAGCAGCAGTTCGCCGACCAACTCTCCGGAGGCGTCCTTCACTGCGCCAGTAGCAGGGATCACCCCGTCGGAGACCTCTGCTGGCGGAAAAGGCTCGAGCACTTTGAGGTCCACGCTGGGTGAATCACTCCCCCAGCGACCGACGACACGCGTTTGAGGAACCTGCTGCCTCAATTGCTCAGCGCCGGGGAATCGCGCTGAAAGGAGCTTGTTCAGTAGATCGCTTTCAGCGGCTTGTAGACACCTGGGTGGGTGCTCGACTGTCGTCACCTTTCGCCAAAGAGCCAGTTCACTCGGGATCGACTCGTGTCAGATGCCCCCTGTGCGACCCGGTCGCCACCATGTCTTTCACGGCGTTGAACATCTCACGAGCGCCCGGATTCCGAACCATAACCAAATCCGAGCAGACGAAGTACCCTCCGTTCAAGAACTCCCCGGTACGTGACCACCTGTCCAGAATTCTGCCGACTTCGGCATAGGTAAGGAAAGTGGCCGCCCACTTTTCGCCATTGGGCAACTCGACCCACCCATCGGCGTTTTCCACCGTCTCGGGAGAGTCCCCACCAAGCTCGATCTCGACTTTGAGACCACTCTCGCTGATTTCATACATGTCAGTGACCGTAGAGTTTCATGAGGCGATTGATGACCTGTTGCTCGTTTTTCTTGTCCGACTTACCGAGGATCTCTATTCCGTCGGACGTCTCCTGGAAGAATACACGACCACCATTACTGCCCCGTAGGTACCGTATATTCGACCCCGGTAGAGTCTTGCTACCGATTCCCGGATTGTCGTTGCCTTCTCGATACTTGGCCACGAGGTCGTCCAGGTCGTGCTGAACCCTCTCGTCCTTCCCTGCCTTCTGGGCGGCCCGGACGAGGAGTGGGTCATCGTGAATCCTCGACGTGACCTTGACGCACTTGAGGCCATGCGGGTCGGCCCACCCCATCGGATTGACCACATATCCATGGTGGTTGGGAGCGGGGTCCAGGCCGAGGGGGTCTGGGGTGACGTAGCGGGCCGTTTCCGGGTCGTAGTGGCGGAAGTAGTTGTAGTGCAGGCCCGTTTCGGGGTCGGCGTATTGGCCGGGGAAGCGGAGGGGGCAGTCGACCGTTGATGTGCTTGCCCCGGTGGGGAAATCTGTGCCCCAGAGGGTGGTGCGGTGTTGCCAGGCCAGGTCACCGGCCGCGGTGACCAACTCCGTTGGGGTGCCGACCAGGTCCGTGATGATGGCGTGGAAGCGTGGTGTGGTGTCGTCATCGGCTCCGGTGAATTTCTCTATGAGGGATTCGCCGGGCTCGCGCACCAGTGACGTGTGGTCGGTTTGGGTCAGAGGGCGGTGGGTGTCCGGGGTGTAGTCCCAGGTGGTGTGGTTGCCCTCTGGTGTGGATTGTTCAGCCAGGCGGGTGTCTTCCCATGCGAACGTCAGCGATTCCGCCACCGTGCCGTCCTCGGCCAGGCGTTGTTTGGATATGCGGCGGCCGAGGGGGTCGTAGGTGTAGTGCCAGTGGTCGCCGTCCGGGGTTGTCGCGTCCGTCAGGCGGTCTTCCGCGTTCCAGGTGTAGGTCCAGGTGCGGGTCTGGCCGTTGAGGAGTTTGCGGGTGCGGCGGGTCAGGCGGCCCTGGGTGTCGTGTTCGTACGTCGTGCGGCCCGCTCGGTGGATCACTGTGCCGGTGAACTCGCGGTCGCCGGGGGACGCGTGGTCAGGGGCCGTGGCATTCGTGAGGTTGCCCGCCGTGTCGTAGGCGTACGTCTCGGTCCAGCCGTGCGCGTGGACCGCCGTCACGCGGCCGGACGGGTCGAGGTCGAAGCGGCGGGTGCCCGAGGTCAGTTCGCGGATCTCGGTGAGGTAGCCGTCCGGGCGGTAGGCGTAGGAGCGGTGTTGGAGGATGCGGTTCGCCTCGTTGCCACGGCCCTCGGCGATCGTCTGGGTGGTCAGGCGGTCTGACCCGTCCCAGGTCTGCGTCAGTGTCACGGACTCGCCGAGGTGGCGTTCCGTCTCGCGGCCCGCCGCGTCGTACGTGAAGGTCAGGGTGCCCGCCGTGCCCGCCGCCAGTTGGCTGGGGCGGCCCGACTCGTCGTAGGTCCAGGCGCTCCTCAGGCCCGAGGGCATCGTGCGTTCGGTGCGGCGGCCCACGGCGTCATACGCGTACGTCGTCGTCCGGCCGTTGACCGTTTCCGACAGGACTCGGCCCAGCGCGTCCCGTTCGAGGGTCAGCTCGACGTCCGGATTCGCCGCTCGCGTCAGGGCGCCCTGCGCGTCATAGGCATACGTCGTCCGTGTGCCCGCCTCGTCGCGCTGTTCCGTCGTGCGGCCCAGCGCGTCCCGGGTGAAGTGCAGCGTCTCGCCCGCACCATTGGTGCGGGTCAGCAGGTCGCCCGCCGCATCGTGGGTGTAGGCCACAGTGCGGCCGTTGAAGTCGGTCTCGGAGGTGAGCCGGCCCGCCGGGTCGTAGGTGTAGGTCCAGGTCAGGCCCTGAGGGTTGGTGACCCCGGTCAGCCGCAGTTCGGTGTCGTAGGCGAAGGCGTACCTCGCGCCGTCCGGTTCCGTGCGGGTGGCGGGTACGTCGAAGTGGGTGGACGTCTGGTGGGTGGTGTGGCCCGCCGGGTCGGTGTGGGTGAGGAGATTGCCCTCGCCGTCCCAGGTCCAGCTCTCCCGGGCGCCGTCCGGCTCCTCCCGCCACGCCGGTTTGCCCTCGGTCGTCCAGCCCATACGGGTAATGTGGCCCAGCGGATCCGTCGCCTCCACCACCCGGCCGAAGGCGTCCCGCCGGACGCTCGTGGTGTGCCCCAGCGGGTCCGTTACGGCGATGGGCAGCCCTGCCGCATCCGGGGTCAGACGCGTGGTGTTGCCCAGCGCGTCCGTCACCTCGGCCAAGTGGCCCCGGTCGGTGTACGCGTAGGTGGTGGTCGACCCCGTCGGGTCCGTGGTGGCGGTCAGATTCCCCGTGTCGTCGTACGTGTGGCGCCATGTCCCGCCGCCCGGCTCGGTGACCTCCACCGGCAGGCACAACGCGTTGTACGTGGCCTCCGCCCGCGCCCCGTCCGGCAGGGTGACGCCGGTCAGGTTGCCGTCCTCGTCGTACGCGTAGCGGGTGGTACGGCCCAGGGGATCCGTCACCGCGACCTTACGGTCGCCGCGCGCGTCCCATTCCGTCAGCGTGGTGTGGCCCAGCGGATCGGTCTCCTCGATCAGCTGCCCATCGGCGTTGTAGCGGTACGACGTCGCGTGGCCGAGCGAATCCGTGTAGACCGTCGTCCGCGCCGCGTCGTCGTACTCCAGGCTGCCGTTGAAGACGCCGTCGCTGCCCTCGGTGCGCACCACCTTCCCGTCCGGCCCGTAGACGTACCGGAACGACGTGCCATTGCGGTCCGTCCAGGACGTCACCCGCCCCTCGCCGTCGTAGGTGAACCGCAGGGGCATACCGCTGGAGTTGATGACCTCGGTGAGGTTGCCCGCCTCGTCATAGCCGTAGCGCATCACCACCGTGCCGCCCTCACGGCCCTGCTCGGGGGTGTAGACCGACGGCGGCTCATCCAGCAGCCGGAGCGCCGTGACCCGCTGGCCCTCGGTGTCGATGGCCAGGTAGTAGCCCCCGGAGTGGCGTATGGCCAGCGGGTTCCCGCCCGAGGCGCGTTCGATGTCGATGCGCGCGCCATTGCGGTCCTGAAGGCTCTCCAGGGCCAGATAGACCGCGCCCGCCTCCTCCGTCGCGGCGGGACGGACGAACGTCCGCACCACACCCGCCTCCGGATCGGTGACCGTCATGACGCCGTCCGGCTTGCCGTCCCACTCCAGCGGCCACCGCGCGCCCTTCGCGGGCAGCGTCGGCACCCCCGGCTCCGGCACCGGATACACCAGCCGCATCCCGTCCGCCGCGGCGAACACCACGCCCTCCGCGTCCAGTTGGACCCGCTCGTCCAGCAGACTGGCCCACGTCGGGCCGAACCACACCCCGCCCCGGTACGAGGACACATGGGTACGCTCGAAGACCAGCGGCAGCGACCCCGGCAGCGTCAGATCGGTCTGCTCCATCAGCATCGCACCCGTCGCGATGTCGATCGGCTCACCCGTGCACGGGCACTTCTTGGCCGGGCGGGCGGCCGGGCCCTCCTCGATGAGGTTCGGCCGCAGCGAGGGCACCTTCGGGGGCCTGAGCAGGTCCGGGACGCCGGTGAGCTTCGGCATCACACCGGGCTTGAGCACCCCGAACCCGGCGCCGAAAATACCCCCGTCGATCATGCCGTCCTTGGCCGCCTGGTTGACCTCATCCAGGCTGAAACCCTGCTGCTGCCCCAGGGCGATCTTCACCGGCTGGGCCACCGCCGCGTCGATCGTCACCGACAGCACGCTGGTGAAGACCGCACCGGTGAAGATCTCCGCGGCCAGCGTCGCCACCGCCTCCTCCACCGCGATGCCCAGCCCGCTCGCCATCGCGATGATCTCCGCGGCCACCTCGTCCGAGGCGCCCCCGGTGAACGGGGTCAGCAGGAGACCACCGACCAGCGCGGCCGCGTCGATCGCGATCTGCGCCTTCAGCGCGTCGATGGCGTCATCGACCTTGTCGGCGAACTTCTCCAGGAACTTCGCCATGTTCCGGGCCGACTTGGCGAGATTACTCAGCCACCCCTCGTCCTTGCCCTTGGCATAACGCCCCCAGAACGTCTCAAAGGCATCGATCGCCTCACCCTTGTTGTGGTGAATCAGCGTCGTGGCCGCCTTGTCGGTCGCCACCCGCACATCGTCCACACTGTCGGCGAACGTCCGCCAGGCATCGGCCGCATGCCGCAGGGTGCCGGAGTTGGCATCCGGCCACCACATGCCCAGCTTCATGAGGAGGGCCTTGGCCTTCTCCTCGATATCGCTGCCGAAGCTCACCGATGGCCGCCCGCGCCTGGCCCATGGGCGGAGCCGTGCTTGGCCTTGGTGAACATGCCCTCGATCAGCTTGTCGTTGTCGACATGCCCATCGGCCATGTCGTTCATCGCCTCGTAGATGCTGGTCAGTCCGAGGACGAGAATCCCGGCCGCCGACTCGATGTGCTTCTGGTTCGGCTTGTACTGCTTGGCGAAGTCCTTCCCCGGCTTATCGTCCCCCCATGGCTCGCCATAGCCGTCCAGCGTCGAGATCAGCGTGGTCAGCGCCTCACTCAGCTTCACCGCCTGGTGATGAAAGGTCGGCGCGACGGACTTGATGTCCGCCACCTTGATGTCCAGAACCTTGCCGCCGCCCCCGCTGCCCATGCGACGCCCCCTCGACCGAACGAACCTATGGCAAAAGGTTCATTATATGAAGGGGTGAACGAGGCTCGGCCAATCTGAGGTATGGCATGTGCAAAGCCGTGGTCATATGTGCCAGCCAGGTCGAGCACTCGCTGTCTGCCGCCATGGGATCAGGGGTAGGTTCAATTCCTGTCGTCAGCCTGCCTGACGCGGGCCATGCCCGCCTCCGGTTGAGGTGGTCGAGCGGGCCATTGCTACACAATGCAGTTGCCTCACGGCCAAGCCGCCTGGTGGTGGTGTGGGAGCCGCCTGAGGTGGCTCCCACGCGGTGCGGTCGGAGCTCCGGTCGACTACATGCGCGCTCGGGGTACCGGCACCGGGAAGACTGTCTGGATCACCAGCTCACCGCCCATCGATGCTTCGGTTCGCCCCCATGTACCGAGTCCCCCGCCGGGCACTCGAGCCTGCGAGAAGCGCTTCACTACAGCAGTCGGCCCATGCCATACGACGATTCCCAACCGGCCGTCGGACGCCCCAGGCTCCGGTCGTACAGGCTCGGCTTTCAGGGGCCGGTTGTGGGTTCACAGGCCGTGCTGGTCCAGGAGCCGCATCAGGTTTCGTTTGCGCTTCTGGTCGGCGCGCAGGGCGGTGAGGTACGTGGTGAACTCGTCCTGTGTACCCAGGCGGCGGTGGCAGTCGCGGATGCTCAGCAGCAGGCTGGTCAGCTGCTCGTAGGTCGCGTTGCCCGTCTGCTGCGTGAGGGGTTCGGCCAGGCGCCGGTAGACGCCGAGCGCGTCGGCGGGGCGGGTGGCGCGGGCCTGGTCGGCGAGCGTGAGCCACTGTTGGTCGTGGGCGCCGGTCTCGGTGGCGGCTTGCCAGGCCGCGTCGGTGTCCTTGTCGTCGAGCAGGACGTCGATCAGGATCGGGCCGCAGTACCGGGAGGGCTGTTGCTGCTCCGCGTCGGCACGCAGCAGAGCCAGCGCTCCCTCACGCTCGGCCGGCCAGCAGTCCGCGGCCCGGGCGGCGGCTCGCAGTTGCTGGTACGCGAGCAGGGTGCGGCGGGCGCCGAAGTGGTCGCGGCGCAGGGCGACGGCATCGGGGAGCCGGTCCGCCTGCGCGTAGCGGTCGCAGAGGTAGTCGACGAGGGCGGTGTCGATGACGGCGAGGTCGCAGGTGCCCCGGGTTTCCTGGATGCCACGTTCCGCCCAGCGCAGGGCCTCGTCGGGGCGCCGGGCGGTGTCCAACTCGTGGGCGATGACCAGGTGTGTGTGGCCGTTCGGTGAGAGGTCGGCCGCATGCATGGCGATCACCGCGTCCACGTCACCTCCCGCCTTGGCCAGACGCTCCATCAGGTACTTCTCCGCCCAGCCGCGGCGGTTACCCCGCCACGCCTCGACCGCCGACTTCCGCAGGACGGCCATCCCCTCATCGCCGAGGATTTCCTCATAGTCGAGCGGATCGATGTTCGTCAGGCCGTCATCCACGTCGCCGAGCGCATGGCCCACCAGCCAGCGCGCGAGTTCCCCGGGGTCGGGGCGTGCCGCACGGCACGCTTCGAGGTGGGCGTCGGCGAGGTCCGCACCGACCTGCCCGAGCCATCCGTCCGAGTCGTCGACGCTCTCCACCGCGTCGGCGAGCAGCTTCATCGCCTCCCGCGCCAGGGTGACCGCGTCGTCGGCCCGGCCCGAACCGGTGAGCGCGCCGATCGCGGACACCGCCTGCCCGGCCTGATCGGCGTAGGCGCGGGCATCGGCGTACTCGACGTACCCGTACTGCGCGAACGGTGAGATGTCCAGCAGATCGCGGATGCGGGCCCGGACCGCGGCGAGGTCGCCGCGAGCGCTCGCGGCCCGAAGCTCCAGGCGGCGGCGCAGCTGCCGGTCCTCGGTGATCAGTTCCCGTACGAGGGCGAGTAATGAGTCCTTGGACAGGGCGGACAGCCACCCGTCAAGGTCCTGCGCACGGTCCCGGGCCGCCTTCCGCTGCCGCGGCAGGCTCTCCCGCTGGGCGAGCACCGTCAGGCCGAGGGCGACCAGATGCTTGCAGAAGTTGCCCTCCATGCCGTACGGGCAGTCGCACTCTCCGGACAGCCCATGTCCGTTCCCGGTATATCTGCAGTTTCCCGCCGGGTCTGCGGTGCGAAGTGAACGAGTCCCGGACAACCTGCGCAGCGAGCTGCCCCACCGGCCCGCGAGGAGTGGCGAACCGGATTCTGGCGGGCGGTTTGAGGGCCATGTTCAGCGCAGGCGTCCGTGCGTTCGCCTAACGGCGGTGGTTTTGTCGGAAGGGGCCGCGGCGGTGCCGTACTACCTCGTGGAACCGTGGCGAGCTGTTGGTGCTGGCACTCTCGCGCTTGGCAGTCAGGATGGCTGTACTTCGTCGAAGAGGGCGAGGGCTTCGGCGGGGTCCGAGCTCACGAGGCGTTCCAGACCGGCCGTCGTGATCTTCGCCCACTTGCCGGCCCGTGCCCACATCTGTTCCTCGAAGGCGCGGACGGCCTCATCCAGATCCCCAGGGCCGGTGGCGATGGACTCGGCGAGTTCGGCGCCCTCCAGCATCGCGAGGTTCGCGCCCGCTCCCAACGGAGGCATCAGATGGGCGGCGTCGCCCAGGAGCGTCACCCCGGGGACGTGGGTCCAGGTGTGGGACACGGGCAGAACGTAGAGAGGGCGGTGGACGAAAGCGGTGCCGGGGCGGAGGAGGTTGCGGACGGGAGCGGCCCAGCCGTCGAACAGAGCCAGCAGACCCGATCGCACGGCCTCGACGTCGGCCAGGTCCAGGTTCGCGTGCCAGTCCAGCGGCGCGCGGAACTGGGCGTACACCTTGACGTGGCCGCCACTGTTGCGCTGGGCGACGAGTACTCGGTTCGCGCCGTATACAGCTACGGAACCGTCGCCGATCAGCCGGGCGAGGTCGGGGTGGCGGGTGTCGATGTCGTCGAGGGAGGTCTCGACGTAGGTGACGCCGGTGTAGTGCGGTGTCGCCGACGAGACCGCCGGGCGGACCCGGGACCAGGCGCCGTCCGCGCCGACCACGAGGTCGAACGTCTCCTGCCGCCCGTCCGCGAAGTGGACCAGTACGCCATCCTGGGTCCCCGGCACCACCTGCGTCACGCCCCGGCCCCACTGGACGTCGAGAGGGCCGAGTAGCAGGTCACGGAGTTGCCCACGGTCGATCTCGGGATTGGCCCGGTCATCTGGACGGGGTCGCCAGTCGCGCAGGACGGTCCCGGCCGTGTCCAGGATGCGCATGGCCTGCCCCTCGGGACGAGACAGCGCCTGGAACTCCGCCAGCAGCCCTGCCTTGTCCAGCGCGAGCTGGCCCATCCCTTCGTGCAGGTCCAGCGTGCCGCCCGGGGGTCGAGCGTCGGGGGCGGGATCGCGTTCGAGAACGGTGACAGGGTGGCCATGGCGGTGCAGGACACGGGCGAAGGCAAGGCCGGCAGGGCCGCCCCCAACCACAGCGATGCGGTATCTCATGTCGATACACTGTATTTCTCCAATGCACTGCATCGCAACAGTACGATGTGCCCATGACTGTGTGGGACCGACCGGAGCCGCCGACTCGCCCCGTGCCGCTCGACCGGGAGCGGATCGTGGCCGCCGCCATCGCGCTGGCCGACGAAGGTGGGTTGGAGGCGGTGTCGTTGCGCAAGGTCGCCGGCCGGCTGAATGCCGGTCCGATGCGGCTGTACGGATACATCTCCACCAAGGAGGAGCTGTTCGACCTCATGGTGGACGAGGTCTACGCCGAGATTCTCCCCGAGGAACAGCCCGGTGACTGGCGGGAGGCGCTGCGCATCCTCGCCCACCGCACCAGGCAGGCAGCTCTCCGTCACGAATGGCTGGCCGACCTGCTCGGCCGCCGCCCGGCCCTGGGCCCGAACGGCCTCGCCGTGACCGAGGCCACGCTGGTCGCCCTCGACGACCTCACCGACATCGATACCGTCATGCGAGCCGTGGAGACGGTCAGCGCCTACTTCACCGGCGCGATCAGGCGCGAGATCACGAACCTACGGACCGAGCGCGCCACGGGCCTGTCCAAGCACGACTGGCAGCGCGCCCACGGCCCGCATGTGACAAGAATGCTGGCCACCGGCCGCTTCCCGGCACTGGCCAAGGCCGTGTACGACGGCACGGATGTGGACGCCGAGACATCCTTCGCGACCGGCTTGGACTGGGTCCTCGACGCCGTGGCCGCCAAACTCACCCGGCCGTCGACGTGACGCTCAACTCCTGCCGAATGTGAGCGAGGTCGGGGGTCGGTGTCCACGGGAGGTGGGGCTTGCGCCGCCACCACTTCATAACGCTGCCCAGCGACGGGGGATCGCGCCGGACTGTGTAATCACCTGGACGAGGGGTTTGGTCCCATTCGAGCTGCCCAGTCCCTGCCGGTCTGCAAAGTGGCATACATGGGGCTGGGTGTGCTGGAGGGGACGAAGCCGTCACAAGTAGACGGCTTCGAGGTCGGCTGGCGAGACGACCAGGGCGAACATCGGCTGCCGTTGGCGGATGCGGTCTCGGTGCCGTTCGAGGCCGGGCGGCCGGTCCGCGACTTCCCGTCATATCGCGGGCAGCGGCATTTCCCTGGGTTGTATTGGTCGTCGACGACCGGTGGGCACGTGGGATTCGAGTCCTGGCTGGAGCGGGATCACGCGATGCTGCTCGACTTCACGCCACAGGTGATGGGGCTGCTGTCGCAGCCGTTGTGGCTGTTCTGGGAGGACGAGCGGGGCAAGCGGGTCTCGCACGCTCCGGACTACTTCGCTCGCTTCAAGGACGGGCGGGGGCTGGTGGTGGACTGCCGACCCCTGGACCGGATCGACGCACGGTCGGCGGCCAAGTTCGCGGCGACACGGGCGGCTTGTGAGGCGGCGGGGTGGGGATACCGCGTCGTCGGCGAGGTGGATCCGGTGCGGATGGCGAACGTCCGCTGGCTGGCGGGATACCGGCATCCACGACACGGGGCCGATGAGGGGCTCGCCACCCAGTCGCTCGCCCTGTTCTCGATGCCGTCGCCGCTGGTGACACAGGCTGCGCTGCTCGGTGATCCCATCGCGGTGTTGCCGACGGTGTTCCACCTGCTCTGGCTGGGACGGCTGACAGCGGATCTGTCGCACCCCCTGGCGGATGCCACGCTGGTGTCACGTGCGGAGGCCCGGTGAGCGGGCACCCAGGGGCACGGGCAGCGTTGAGGGTCGGGGATCGGGTGCGCATGGATGACCGGCTGCACACGGTCGTGGGCCTGTCCGGGACGACAGTGCGGCTCCTCGACGAAGCCGGGTCGGCGAGCCTGGTGTTGCTGTCGCATCTACTGGTCTCGGAAGGCTTTGAGCTCATCGGCCAGGGAACCGATCAGGGCCGCATGCCGCCGTTCGCGTTGTTGGACATCGTGCCGGAGCGGGAGGCCGAGAAGGCGGCAGCCTGGGAACGGCATGTGACCGAGGTGGAGTTCGGCAGGCCGCTGGATGCTGACCCCACAGCCCTACCTCGTCCGGAATATGACCCGGCCCGCCACACGGTGGAGGAGCGGGTGGCGGCCAAGGCGGCGGAACTGCGGGCTATCGGCTGGCAGGCAAGTGTGGGGACCGTTCAGCGGATGCGCAGGCGCTACCGCGAGCAGGGTCTGTGGGGCCTGGTCGATCACCGTGCGACTCGTCTGTCCTCACCGACGGGACGGGCCGATGACCGGGTCGTGGCCGCCGTCACGGAGATCCTGGCCGCGACGACGAACGAGTCCACTGGCACCCGCGGCCGGCTACGTCGGCGGGTGGAGGCGCTGCTGGCGGAACGGCATGGGCCGGGCACAGTGGCGATGCCGTCGAAGTCGGCGTTCTACCGGCTCGTCGAAGCGATGAGCGAGGGTACGCACGCCTTCGATGAGGCCACATCCCGCAGGTCAGCGGCTCGCCGCCCGCCAGGAGCGTTCACCCCTTCCTCGGCCTGCCGCCCCGGCGAGATGGTGCAGATGGACACGACACCGCTGGACGTGATGGTGGTCTTGGAGGACGGGGTGAGCGGACGCCCGGAGCTCACGATCGCCGTCGACGTGGCAACGAGGTCGATCTGCGCTGCGGTGCTGCGACCGGCAGGGACCAAGGCCGTGGACGCCGCGCTGCTGCTGGCCAAGATGCTGGTCCCGGAGCCGTTGCGGCCCGGCTGGTCGGACGCGCTGGCGATGTCGGCGACGCTGATCCCCCACCGAAGGCTGCTGGACATCGACGCCCGCTTGGAGCAGGCGGCCGCCAAGCCGGTGATCGTGCCGGAGACGATCGGCATCGATCACGGCAAGGTGTTCGTCTCCGACACTTTCCTGACCGCCTGCCGGTCGCTGGGCATCTCCGTCCAGCCGTCCCGCCCGGGCACCCCGACTGACAAGGGAATCGTCGAGCGGACGTTTTCCTCGATCAACACGCTGTTCTGCCAGCACATCCCTGGTTACACCGGTTCGAACACGACCCGCCGTGGCGCCGGGGTCGAGGCCGTATGGACGCTCGCGGAACTGGACGACCTGTTGCAGGAGTGGATCGTGGCCTGCTGGCAGCAACGGTCACATGAAGGACTGCGCAGCCCGTTCCTACCGGGCCAGCCCATGTCTCCCAACGACGCATATGCCCTGCTGGTCTCCCGCACCGGCTACCTGCCGATGCCGTTGAGCGGCCCCGACTACCTGGAGCTGCTGCCAGCACTCTGGCGGTCGGTCAATGACTACGGCATCCGCATCGACCACCGCACCTACAACTGCCCCGGACTGAACCGTCTACGGCGTCGCTCCTCGGGAGTGACCGCCAAAGGCGGGCTCTGGGAGGTCCACTACGACCCCTACGACCTGTCCCAGGTCTGGGTACGCGACGCGCGCACCGGAGAGTGGATCACTGTTCCGTGGACACACCGACACCTGGTCTCCGCGCCGTTCGCTGACTTCACCTGGCGTCGGGCCCGGGACCTGCTCGCGATGCGGTGCCGGGACGACACCGACCAGGCCGCCGTGGCCGCCGCAGTAGACCAGTTGCTGACCCGGGCGGAAAGCGGGCCGGACCGCCGGATCGCGGCCCGCACCCGCGCCGCCCTGGAGCCCGCTCGGCCCGTGGACGCGCTGCCACAGGCACCTGCTCCGGAAGACACCGAGGATGAGACCACCGTCCTGGAACAGCCGTCGAACGTCATCCCCTTCGGCGTCTTCGACGCCTTCACTGACGGGAGCCGCCTGTGAGTCAGGCGCCGCCACAGGACATCGCCAATCCACAGGCGTCGCTGACCACGAAGGAAGGCTGGCGGGCGTTCGTCGACGAGAACCCCGAGCCCCCACCGTCCCTCCCACCCGGAACAGTCCTGGACGAGGACGAACTGGAGTCCTACAAAGAGGCGCGGATCGACTACCACACACGATCCGTCATCGTGAACACCCCCACGATCCGCGGCGTCGTCACCACCGGCCGCAAACGCATCGTGCTCAACCGGCACCAGGTCTCCGCCCGGCGCGGCCTGATCGTGTCCGGTTCGGCCGGCACTGGCAAGACCACCGCGATCACTCAGCTGGGCAAGAACGTCGAACAGATCACCCGGCGTCGCAACCCCGCCGCCGTCGGCGGACTGCCAGTCGTCTTCGTCACCGTTCCCCCAGCCGCCACCCCCAAGATGCTCGCAGGCGAGTTCGCCCGATTCCTCGGCGTCCCGCTGGAGCACCGCATGAGCCAGGTCCAGATCACCAACGCCGTCTGCGACCTGCTCGGCAAGCTCGGCACCACGCTCGTCCTGGTCGACGAGATCCACAACCTCGACCTGACGACCCGCCACGGAGCCGAGGCATCCGACCAGCTGAAGTACCTCTCGGAACGGATCGCGGCCACCTTCGTGCTTGCTGGTCTCGACGTCGAGACCAGCAGCCTGTTCCAAGGCACCCGCGGGCAACAGATCGCCGGCCGCTACACGGTCATCCCCTCTCGGCCCTTCGGCCACAAGAATCGCGCGGACAAGGAGCACTGGCAGGCCTTGGTGGCGACCATGGAAGACTCCCTGCGACTACACGCTCATCGCCCCGGCACCTTGGTCGCCATGACCGGTTACCTCCACGAACGCACCGGCGGGCTGATCGGCAGCCTTTCCCAGCTCATCCGCGAAGCCGCCGTCGACGCCATTGACGCCGGCACAGAAAAGATCACCAAGCGCATGCTCGACGAGATCGAGCTCGACCACGCCGTCCAGCAGTCCCAGCCTGATCACCGCCGCGCCAAGCGCACTCGCAGACCGAAGGCAGCCTGAGCAATGGAGCCTTGGGAAACCCCGGTCCGACTCCTGCCGCTTCCTCTGCCACCGGTCCACGGGGAGGTCTTCGGCTGGTATCTGCACCGCCTCGCCGCCGCCAACCAAGTGACGGCGGGCCAACTGGCGAAAGCCCTTACACCGTTCAAAAACGCGCAGGTCGGCAAGCGGACAGACACACTATGGCGCTGGACTCCGATGGTTCTGCCACGGCTGGCCATCCTGACGGGTCTTGCGCCCGAGACCCTCCGGATGCTGCTACCAGCGATCGCCAGGATTGAGGCGCGCACCGCTGGTGACGTCGTCCGCTACCGTCGGCGTCTCTACGTCGCCTGCTCACACTGCATGCATCGGCGCGGGATCACCGGGCCCGTCCTCGCCCACCGCCCCGCCGATCTCCAGCTCTGCCGCCGACACGGCATCTGGGTCGACGGCAATCGCCACTACCGCGTCGGCCACCTCCCAGAGCTCGTCACCGCTCAGCACCGCCACCGACGAATCGCCCGCCGCTTCCCCGACACCCTGGAAGCAGGAACGAAGGAAGCGCAGCACTTGGTCCGCTCCTGGCTCCTGAACAAGAACCAACCCCATCTGCTGTCACGCTGGAACGACCGCCTCACCCGGCTCCCTCCCAAGGAAGCCGTCTACGGGAACATCATCAGACGACGCGTCGACGAGCGGGAGTACATCGCCACCTATCCAGAGTTCGTCACGCTGCTGGGCATGGTGGCCGATCCTGTTTGGCGGGCACTACGGGCACCTCGCCGATGGACGAACCTCAGCCAGCACCGGCGCACCATCGACGCCGTCTACACAGAGGCCGAGCACAGGCTCAACGTCCCCACCCTCCGCGAAAAACTCCGTTCCCACGCCTTTTCCAACGACGCTCTCTTTCGCTGGACCGACTCCCTGGGACGATCACTGATGCTGGTGACGACGCCGGACGACTACGACGCCCTACGGGATTAGTCCCACCAGAACTGAAAGACTCCAGGTCACAGCCCCACCGTCCGACAGAACAAATGGGCCACCCCAGCTCGTCCACAAGCAGGCTCACCACCGTTCAGATCCACTGGGCCGCCCGGCTTCGGAATCGTCCCAGCAGAACTGACAAGGCCCAGCTCGGAGACACCTCATCCGTTCAGATCTTTTGGGAACGGACAGCCCACCTGGCCCGTCCAGCGTCAGCTCCACCTCGTACCGCTCCGTGCCATGGACACTCGCGGTGACCCAGCCGTCACCGACCTCGACTCCGGACACCGCGTCCAGGTAGCCGAGCCCGCGCTCGTAGGAACGGGGGCCGGCCAGCATTTTGAGGTTCGCCTCGGTGAGGCCGCGCATGCTTCTTCCGCTCTGCTGTGGTTGTGCTCTGATGCACCGCCAGCCTAGGAGAGGACAGGGGCGCGAGCTGACGACTTCGGCAGGCTTGGCCTCCAACCCCGGCACCTCAGTCGCCGGATGTGTTCGGCGGCCCTGTGCGGAGCGGTGCCGCCGGTGATGAGCACCCGGGCTTCCGGGTTCCTTCTTGCCCCGGATTCAGCGAGATTCGCGCTGCCCACCAGCAGGACCCGTGAGCGCTCCCTTGGCGTGGTGCCGCCGGGTTCCCGCAGCGCGGCTACCGCGGCAACCTGATATCCCCCTCCTGAAGCTCAGCCCCGGGTCGCAGGTGCTCCCCGGCCTGCCTCGCGTCGACACGGTGGCGGGCCTACTCCATGGCCCGGCCCGCGGTGCGCATCAGTTCACGGATCTTGCACCCGTAGATCTCGGCGAGGTTCTCCCCGGCGTAGCACAGCACCTCGTCGCCGTCGTAGTCGCCCTCGCAGGCGTCCCCTTCGATTCACCGGAAAGGCCGTCTGGATCACCAGCTCACCGCCCACCAATGGGTCGATTTGCCCCCATTCGCCGGGTCCCCCGCCGAGAGCACCTCGGCGAAGGTGCCGAAAGACCCCGCTACCAGGCACGATGCTGGATGCGGGGTCTTCGCGTATGCGCAACCGGGCGCGTGCCACGACCCGCAGGGGGTCGGAAACGGAACGGCACGCCCGGGTGACCGGGAGAACGGTGTCGTGACTGTCCGGCTACCGCCGGCTCAGCACCCGCTACCAACGACCCCCGCGAACCTGGGTCTCCTCGGTCTCGCCGCTGCCCTGTGCCGGGCGAAACGTTCCTGCCGCCTCACCGTGCAGGACATGATCTAAAACCGTGACCGCAGCGGATTCCCGCTCTCGCCGGGCGTCTCCGCCGAGAACACCCACGACAGCCTCGATCCGCAGCCGGTGGTCGGCGGCATCCCGCCCATCCGCTCCCGCCGCGGGCCGCGACGCCGACGCCTTGCCAACGCACTCCCGGACGGCCGAGAGATCACGCCACGCCGCAGCTACCGCCCTTGACGCAGCTACTGCCCTTGAGGCCGCAGTGTCTGATGACCGCTGTCCATGTCGAAGTCGCCGATGTACCACTTCCCGTTGACCTTGGCGGTTTCCACCTTGGCCGTGAAGGACTTCGGGTCCACGCCGTGCGAGCGGGACAGCATGATCGCCCGCAGGGGCTTTCCGTCGACGGTGATCTTGGCCGCCGGGACGACTGCCTTATCGCCCTTGGGAGTGGGCGCGTCGACCTTGACCGTCGGCTTGCCAGAGGCGTTCCGCGGCGAGAACGCCTTGCTCATGGACTTCAAACCGGGGGCCATCTTCTGCGTCGTCGACGCGTCGCACGTCTCGGGGGTGGCGGCCTTCGGGGACGAGCCGCTGCCCGGCTGCGCAGAGAGCAGGCATGCCTGCTTCGCGTCCTTCTCGATGACCGCGCTGACCCAGGCTCCGACCGCGGAGGGCACTGTGGACTGGCCGCCCGCCTGTGCGCTGGAGCCGCCGTCGCCCGACGAGGCACTGGAGTTGTCCGACGCGTCGGCCGAGGGGGAGGCGCTGCTGCTGTTCGAGGCGGAAGAGGAGTTCGAGCCGCCCGAGCACGCAGCCATGAGCGGCGCCGCCGCCAGCAACGTGGCCGCGGCGACCCGGATCGTTATCCCCTTGGCAGACTCTGATCGTGCCATGTCGTTCTGCTCCTTACACGTGCGGTGTTCACCTGGCATGTTGCCCGTGGGTGGCTGCGACGGGCAACGAGAGCCGAACGGCTGCACGAAACGCTACAACGCCGGCTACGTCGGAGGTCCACGCGGGGCGTTCCGCGGGGCGTCGCTGAATACGACCAACGCGCAACGCGACATAAGGCCGACACTGCTCGGGGACCGCCATGACGCGCTGGGAAGCCCGGCCTGCGGCCCGTCGCGCCGGCCGAACACGACCGGTCCATCGACCTGACACCGTGGCACGTACCGCGTGTCGTGGCGCGCGGCTCGCGCGTCATCGTGCCTCTCGTTGGGATCAGCGTGGTCTGCAAGCGACCGGTCGCTCTGCGCGAGCGGAGTGTGACGCGTAAGCGGCAGGGCATCCTGTCAATCCCCGCAGCCCATCCTGTCAACCCCCGCGGCGGGGATTTCCGCCCTGGTGTACGTGTCGGGAAGAATGCCGGGACGATGACGTCACCAGCTTCCGGTCCGCGCGGCAGCGAGCACGCGCCGTTCATCCATCTGACCGTGCCGAACGCGGCCTTGTACCGTCAGGTGATGCGTGCGTTCCTCGCGGCGAAGGAGCGGTTCGCGGTGCATCTGCGGCCCGAGGACGTGCATGCCGCGCTGGCGCCGGAGTACCGGCCGACGGATCCGGACGCGGTGGTGAAGGCGCTGGACAGCCTCGTGGAGTGGGGCAATCTGCGGGCGGATCCGGACACCTCGCGGGTCACCGCGGTCGAGGACTTCTACCGCAAGCGGTTCATCTATCAGCTCACGCAGGCCGGGGAGGCCGCCGAACAGGCGTTGTCGGTGTACGACGAGGCGCTGGGGCGGCGCGGTGCGCTGCAGGCGGTGGCGCTGCACGACATCGTCACGCAGCTGCGGGCCCTTCTGGTGATCGTGGCTGAGCGGGAGGAGGGCGGGCCCGACGCGGCGAAGGCGCATCTGGCGCTTTCGGCGCTGACGGGCCGGTTCGAGGCGCTGGCGGAGAACGCGCGGGCGTTCATGGGGTCGCTCCAGCGCACCATGGATCTGCACGGTGTGGAAGTCGAGGTGTTCCTCGCCTACAAGGACCGGCTGATCCAGTACCTGGAGCGGTTCATCCAGGACCTGATCACGCTGGGCGGGCGGATCGCGGTGCTCATCGGCGAGCTGGAGCAGGACGGGCGGGCCGGGGTGCTGCTGCGGCTGGCGGCGGCCCGTGAGGCGGCCGACGCCGCGCCCGAGGACGCCGAAAGCGCCGAGGAGCAGGCGTATGAGCGGTGGGCGGCGAAGTGGTCGGGGCTCACCGCCTGGTTCGTCTCCGCGGACGGCCGTGAGTCGCAGGCCCGGCTGCTGCGCGGGCGGGCCCTCGGGGCGATCCCACAACTCCTCGCGGTGGTCAGGCAGTTGAATGAGCGGCGGGCCGGGCGTTCGGACCGGTCCGCGGACTTCCGCACCCTGGCCCGCTGGTTCGCCGAGGCCCCGGACGACGAGGCGCGGCACCGGCTGTGGCGCGCCGCCTTCGGCCTGTACTCCGCGCGTCATCTGACCGTGGACGCCGATACCCTGGCCGAGCGCACGGCCCGCCCGGTGCCCGCGTCCACGTCGTGGGCCGAGGCCGAGCCACTGCGGATCAGCCCGCAACTGCGCCGTACCGGGAGCTACGAACGCCGCGGGCGGGCCCGCCGGGTGCGGGACCGCTCCGAGGAGCGACACCGGCTCGCGGAGATCGCCGCCAGGCAGGCGGAGGAGATCGCCGCCGCCCGTGCCCGGCTCGCGACGGACGACACCATACGGTTGTCCACGGTGGGAGAACTGGACCCGGTGGCCTTCGGGCTGTTCTTGCAGCTGCTCGGCGATGCCCTGGCCACGTGGCGACCCGGTATGACGAACACGGTGGCGACCAGCAACGACGGCTCGATGGAGATCCGGCTGACGGCCCTCGCCGACGGGACGACGGCCGAGATCCGTACGCCCGGCGGGACCTTCCGCGGCCCCGACCACCTGATCGAGATCACCGACCTCACCCGGCCCGGCCGCGCGGGACGGCCACCCACCGGCCGAGACGATTGAGGGGGAGCCATGACCACGCCCCTGGGCGAGGTGCTGGACGGCCGGCGAACGGCCGAGGTGCACAAGGCGGCCCGGACGCTGTTGAAGGAGCCGCTGTTGCTGGCGCGGGGCTCGCACGCGGACGAGTTCCGCTTGGTACGGCAGCACGCCTCGGAGCTGCGCGACTGGTTCGACCGCAACACCGGCTGGTCGCTGCGGGTGGACGCGGAGGCCGCCCGGCTGGCCCGGACGCCCGGCACCTTGGCCGATCCCACCCATCCGGCGCGCGAGGCGTCCCGTGGCCGCGCCCCGTTCACGCGCCGCCGGTATGTGCTGCTGTGTCTGGCGCTGGCCGCGCTGGAGCGGGGTGAGGCGCAGATCGCCCTGGGCCGCCTGGCCGAGCAGGTGGTGCTGGACGCCGCCGATCCCCACCTGGCCGCCGCCGGGGTGGAGTTCACCATGGAGCGCCGCGACGAACGCCTGGATCTGGCGGCGGTGGTGCGGCTGCTGCTGCGCCATGGGGTGCTGCGCCGGGTGGCCGGCGAGGAAGAGGCATACGTCAGCGGTAGCGGCGACGTGCTCTACGACGTGCAACGGCGCGTCCTGGCCGGGCTGCTGGCCGCCCGCCGGGGCCCGTCGACGATCATCACCGAGGACTTCGAGGACCGGCTGGCCGAGCTGACCGCCGAGAGCGCGCTGGACAGCGACGAGCTCCGCTTCCGCGCGATCCGCCAGCGGCTGACCCGGAGGCTGCTGGACGACCCGGTGCTGTACTACGAGGAGCTGACCGACGAGGAACTCGTCTACCTGACCCGCCAGCGCGCCTTCCTCACCGCCCGCATCATGGAACTGACCGGCCTGGTTCCCGAGGTGCGGGCCGAGGGCATCGCCATGGTCGACCCGCACGACGATCTGACCGACGTACGGATGCCGGAGCAGGGCACGCACGGGCACGTCACCCTGCTGCTCGCCGAACACCTGGCGGCCATGGACGGCGAGGTGAGCCGCGCCGACCTCGAACGCAAGGTTCAGGAGCTGGCCGCCGAACACGGTGCGTTCTGGTCGAAGAGCGCCAAGCAGCCCGGCGCGGAGGCGGAGCTGGTCGGCCAGGCGCTGGAGAGGCTCACCGCGCTCGGCCTGGTCGCCGCCACCCCGAAGGGCATCGTCCCGCTGCCCGCGCTCGCGCGGTACGCGGTCGGCGAGACCGTCGTGACGGAACCGGGACCGGCATCCTCCCGCACACCCCGTGCTCCTCGCACGCCCCGGACACCCAAGCGAAAGGCACCGCAGTCGTGACCGCCCTGCCCGACCCGACACCCGGCCGGTGGCAGCCGCTGCGCATCGGCCTGGTCGACCTCTTCCACTACGACACGGAGGAGTTCTGGTTCCGCGACGGCCGCCTGCTGCTGCGCGGCAACAACGGCACCGGCAAGTCCAAGGTGCTCGCCCTGACCCTGCCCTTCCTCCTGGACGGCGACCTGTCCGCCCGCAGGGTGGAACCCGACGCCGACCCGGGCAAGCGCATGGAGTGGAACCTGCTGCTCGGCGGCCGGCACCCGCACCCGGAGCGGCTCGGCTACACCTGGATCGAATTCGGCCGCCGTGACCAGGACTCGGGCCGGGCCCACTTCCGCACGCTGCTGTGCGGGCTGAAGGCGGTAACGGGCCGCGGTATCGCCCGCCACTGGTACGCGGTCACCGACCAGCGCGTCGGCGAGGAGCTGACCCTGCTCGACGCCACCGGCACCGCACTGTCGCGGGATCGCCTGGCCGAGGCCATCGCCGGCCGCGGCATGATCTACGACCAGGCGAAGGCGTACCGCAGGGCGGTCGACGAGGCGCTGTTCGGGCTCGGCGAGCGGCGCTACGCCGCCCTGGTGGACCTGCTCATCCAGCTGCGCCAGCCCCAGCTGTCCAAGCGCCCCAACGAGACGGCGCTGTCCCGCGCGCTGACCGAGGCGCTGCCGCCCATGGACCAGGCGGTGATCGCCGATGTGGCCGAGGCGTTCCGCTCCCTGGACGAGGAGAAGGAGGAACTGCGAGCGGCCGGTGAGGCCGAACGGGCCGCCTCCGCCTTCCTCGACCACTACCGCCGCTACGCCCGCGTGGCCACCCGCCGACGGGCTCGGCTGCCACGCAGCGAACACGCCCGCTACGAACAACTGCACCGTGATCTGTCCCAGGCTCGGACCGAGCGGGAGGAGGCCGAGGGGCAACGGGCGGAGGCCGCGGAGCGGATCGCCCAGCTGGAGGAGACGGCCGTGCGGCTGACGGCCCAGGACGCCGCGCTGCGCGCGGTCCGGAGATGCGCAGCGCCCGGGAGCTGGAGCAGGCGGCGGCCGATGCGCGGCGCACCGCCGGCGAGCGGGCCCGTGCGGAGGCGGACCGGGACCAGGCCGCCCAGGCGAACTCCCGCGCTCTCGGCCGCCTGACGGGCGCCGAAGGACGGCTGGCGGCGGCCGAGCAGCGGGTCGGGAGCACGCTGCGCCAGGCAGGGGAGACGGCCAGAGCGGCCCGGCTCGACGACGTGCTGGGGCCCCACGACGCAGTCCCGGAGGCGGAACTGCGCCACGCGGCCGAGGAGTCGGTGGCACGCCGGAGGCGCACCCTCGACCACGTGGAGGAGCTGGCCGCGGGGGCCGAGCAGGCTGCCGGCGAACGGCGGGCCGCGGCCCGCCGCCTGGACGAGACCCAGGCCGAGGCCGCCCACACCACCGAACGCCAGGTCCAGGCGGAGGCGTCCGCCACACAGGCGGGCCAAGACTTGGTGGGTGCCGTACGCGAACACCTCGACCGGTGCACGGAACTGGACCTTCCCGACCCGACGGGGCTCCTGGACGCTCTGGACGACTGGGGCACGCATCTGCACGGCCCCAGCCCCGCCCGGGAGCAGACCGCGGCAGCGCACCGCGCGCAGGCCGCGGACCTGGCCGACCAAGCCGCCGCACTCGGCCAGCGGCTGGCCGAACTGGCCGAGCGGAGCACCGCGGCGAGAAGGGAGCTGGCGGAGCTGGAGGCCGGTGGCCAGCACGGACCGGAGGCACCCCGCACCCGTACCCCGGGCCTGCGCGACCGGACTCCCGGAGCGCCTCTGTGGAGGCTGGTCGACTTCCACGACCACGTCACTCCGGATCAACGGGCGGGGCTGGAGGCCGCGCTGGAGGCGTCCGGGCTCCTGGACGCGTGGGTGTGCCCGGACGGCACCCTTCTGGAGGCGAGCGGGCACGACGTGCTGCTGTCCCCGCCGGCTTCGCATGCGCCGCCGGTCGGCTCCGTCCTCGCCGACGCGCTCCGGCCCGCCGTCGACCACGGCGATCCCCGGGCCACGCAGGTCGGTGAACCGGCCGTGTCCGCTCTCCTGGCGGCCGTCGGTCTCGGGGGCGCCGGTGCACCCGGCACCTGGGTGGCGGCGGACGGTCGCTTCCGCATCGGCGCGCTGACCGGCAGCTGGTCGAAAGAAGCAGCCGTGTACGTGGGTGAAGGCGCCCGCGAGGAAGCACGCCGCGCCCGGATCGCCACCCTGCGCGGCGAACTGGACGCCCTGACCGACAGCACGGCACGCCGCGAAGCCGAACGCGCCACGGTGGCCGCTCGCCGACGCACCCTGGACGCCGAACTGGCCGCCCTCCCCGACGACGCCCCCCTGCGCCACGCCCACGCGGTGGCCGCCGCGGCGGCGGACGCCGCCCACCGGGCCCGAACCCGCCAGGAGGAACGCGCGGCCGAACTCACCGAGGCGGCCCGCCGCGAGGCCGAAGCGGCCACCGCACTGACCGAGACGGCCGACGCCGTGAACCTGCCCGCCGACCGACCGGCCCTCACGGCCGTCCGCCGGGCCCTGGCCGACCACACGGCCGCCCTCGCCGCCCTGTGGCCGGCCCTGCGCGACCGGGCCGAGGCGCGCCGCGCTGTCGCCGACGAGCAGGCGGAAGCCGGCCGGACCGGGGAACGGGTGGCCGAACTGGACCAGCGTATGGCCGAGGCGGCCCGGCTCGCCGCCGCCGCGGACGAACACCACACCACGCTCCGCTCGACCGTCGGCGCGGCCGTCGCCGAGTTGGAGCGCCGTCTGGCCGAAACCGCGGGTGCCCTCGCCACGTGCGAGCGGGACCAGAAGCAGGCCCGACACGAGTACTCCGCCGCGGACCGCCGCGCCGGCCGCGCCGAGGGCCGTATCGAGCAGCTTGACAAGGACGTCCATGAAGCGGCGGCCACGCGCGCCGCGGCCATCGCCGCGCTCCAGCGGTTCGCGACCACCGGCCTGCTGACCGTCGCCCTGCCCGAGGCTCCCGTACCGCCGCTGGACGACGGCTCCTGGGCCGCCACCCCGGCGATCGCACTCGCCCGAGCGATCGAGGCGGCACTGTCCGGTACGGACGACTCCGAGGGCGCCTGGGAACGCGTGCAGAAGCGGCTCAGCGAGGAGTACAAGAAGCTCCAGGACGTCCTCTCCCGGGGCGGCCACAGCGCCACGGCGCGCATGACCGAGGACGGGATGATCGTCGACCTCGTCTACCAGGGCCACGGGCGGGCCGTGCCCGAACTGGCCGGGGCGCTGGCCACCGAGGTCCAGGAGCTGACCCGCATACTGTCGGCGCACGAACGCGAAATCCTGGAAACCCACCTGCTGACCGAGGTCGCCGGCACCCTTCAGGAGCTGATCGACACCGCCGAGCGCCAGGTACGCGCCATGAACACCGAGCTTGAGCAGCGGCCCACCTCCACCGGCATGAAGTTGCGCCTGATGTGGCAGCCCTCCCGCAAGGCACCGGCCGGACTGGCACAGGCGCGGGCGCGGCTGCGCCAGTCCGCCGACGCCTGGGCGGCCGAGGACCGGGCGGCGGTCGGCGAGTTCCTGCAAGCCCAGATCGCCCGCGCGCAGGCCGAAAACGCCACAGGCAGCTGGCTGGAAGTGCTCACCACCGCGCTCGACTACCGCGCCTGGCACGAATTCGGCATCGAACGCCACCAGCACGGCGCCTGGGTGCCCGCCACCGGGCCCGCCTCCGGCGGCGAACGCGTCCTGGCCGTCTCCGTACCCCTGTTCGCCGCCGCCTCCGCTCACTACGCCACCGCCGCTCCCCACGCCCCGCGCCTGGTCACCCTGGACGAAGCCTTCGCCGGCGTCGACGACGACTCCCGCGCCAAGTGCCTGGGCCTGCTCCACGCCTTCGACCTGGACGTGGTGATGACCAGCGAGCGTGAATGGGCCTGCTACCCGCAAGTGCCCGGCATCGCCATCGCGCAGCTCTCCCGCGTCGACGACATCGACGCGGTCCTGGTGACCCGCTGGCAGTGGGACGGCACCGAGCGGGCACGGGCCCCCGAACCCGACCGCCGCATGGTGACGGTCCCCGCACCGGCACACTCCCCCGGGGCGCCCGAGCCCACCCCCACCGAGAGCCCCGCACCCGACCAGGACGCCCTGTGGGCCTGAGAAGTGACGCGGGGCCACCCGTGACGAGGAAGGACCGCCCGTGGCGAGAAAGGGGGAAGGCCCTCACATGAGCGCATCCGACACCCCCGCCGGGCGCGTCGACCACGGCCGCCTCACCCGTCTCCTCGGCGATCCGGGCTGTGCCTGGCTGCTGGACCGGATACGCCGCCGCATGGAACGCGCCGAGCCACTCACCGGCCCGGTCATCCTGGCCGCGCCCACCGACGGCGAGCGGGCCGCCGCCGAGCGCCTGCTGGGCCGAGCCCCCGGCGGCGGGCGCTCGCTGAGCGTCCGGCTCGACGCCGTCGACACCATCCTGCGCCGCTCCGGCGTCAGCCCCGACGGCCTCGCCACCGCCGTCATCGCCCTCACCGGACCCGTCACCCTCCTCAGCGACGCACGCCGACGGGAGGCGGACGCCTGGCACGACGCGTACACCCCGCTCACCGTTTTGTGCTCCGAGCGGCCCGAACTGGCCGACTGGTGTGAGCACATACGCGTGAGCGGCCTCGTCCGCCGCCTCGCACGCGGCCCGGAGGCCGCCCGGGCCCTGGTCGCCTCCACCGCGACGGCGCTGCGGAGCCTGCCCGCGGATCCGGCCGTCTCCCTCCCGGCCTTCGCCGCCCGCGCCCTCGGCGATGCCCACGCCCTCGACGACGGCACCCCGCTCGCCACCCTCGTCCACTCCGGCATCCGCGCCCTGACCGGCTTCCCCGACGGCACCGGAGCCGAGTGGCGCCGCGAAGCATGGGCCTCCGCGGGCCTCCTCAAGGACGCCCTGTCCTCCACCGTCCTGACCCTGGGCCTACGCGGCACACCCGCACTCGACTGGGCCACCGGCACCGGGGAACCCGCCGTGCTCACCCTGCGCCAGCTCACCCGCACCCCTCCCCGCGAGGCGCCCCCGGTGGTGCACATCTGCGAGAACCCGACCGTGCTCGCCACCGCGGCCGACACCTACGGCCCGGCCTGCCCACCCCTGATCTGTCTCCAGGGCCAGCCCTCGGCCGCCGCCCTCACCCTCCTGCGCCACCTGCACTCCCACCGGGCAAAGCTGCTCTACCACGGCGACTTCGACTGGGGCGGCATACGCATCGCCGCCGCATTGCTGCGACGCGTGCCCTGGCACCCCTGGCGCTACACCACCGCCGACTACCGCGCCGCCGCCAGCAGAAGCCCCATGGCACCATCCCTGACGGGCACACCTGCCACCGCTCCTTGGGACCCCGACCTGCGGGCAGCCCTCAGCGAACTCGGCGTACGCGTCGAGGAGGAAACCGTCCTCGACGAGCTCCTGACCGACCTCGCACCCTGACAACTCACAGGATCGCGTGGAGTATGCGTTGCAGCATAAGGAGCATGTCCGAGTCCACCCAGAAGTACTCGATCACGATGCCACGGGACATCGCCGAAGCCGCTCGCGCTCGCAGCGGGCCGTCCGGCCTGTCCGCATACGTCACCGCGGCCGTGGCCCGCCAGATCGAGCACGACAACCTCAACGAGCTCATCACGGTCGCCGAGGCCGAACACGGACCGATCACCGACGAGGAGGTCCAAGCGCTCCGGGACCAACTCCAGCAGGCCCGTAGGCGGCAGACACCCGACGGAGCGAACAGGGCATGACGCGATCACCCGCCAGCGCACCCGGCGGCATCCTGGTCCTCGCCCGTACCCGGTGGCTCTGCGACGGCCGAACCACCGGAGGCGGCTCCGCGCGGTGCGGGCGGGGCGCCGGCCGGTTATGTGCGTGCTCGGGTCACCGGCAGCGGGAAGGCCGTCTGGATCACCAGCTCACCGGGCATCGATGGCTCAGTTCGTCCCCATATGCCGCGTCCCCCGCCGGGGGGGGCACCTCGCAGAAGGTGCCAAGCAGACCCCGCCATCAGCCCAGACGCTGAGTGCGGGGTCTTCGCGTGTGCGCACCCGGACGCCGCCGAAAGCCGGAGCCCGAAGCGGTTTGGCACCGTCAGACGTCCGTGACGGTGACGTGGGCGGCGGGAGTGGTCACCGCGACGCGTAGCGTTCCCTCGGCCGAGGGGACGAGTTGCGCCACCGTTTTGTCCTCTTCATGGAGGGCGAACAGGGCAGGCACAGAGGCACCCGTGGCGACGTGGCGTACGGTCCAGTTGGCGTTCTCGAGGTACGCCTGTGCCCGTCCGATCGCGTCGGCTGCCTCCTCGGCGGTGAGCGGGTCGGTAGACCAGTCGTGGTGGAGCCAGGTGCCGTCGGCGTCCTCAACGGTACGCACGCCGTTGTCCTCGCCCCGCGAGGCGTGCCTGACCCGCAGCGCGTCGTAGATCCGGCTGGAGTGGTCGAGGGCACGGCGCACACCGGGGTCGTCGGCGGCCGGCGCCGAGTGCAGAGCCGTGTTGTCGGCCTTGGACGCGGGCTCATCGGCGGGGGCGAAGCAGGGCGAGGTCACCCCGATGGAAGCGAGGCCCTCCCCCTTGGCCCGGTCCACGACCCCGGTGACGGCGTCCATCCAGAAGTCATCGGGTTCGGTGCGCATGTCGACCGATGGAAAGGGCTTGGACCAGTCCTCGTCGGAGTCCTGGAATTTGTAGCCCTGCTTCACCCAGGCGTCCCGGGCCTGCCGCACCAGTTTCTTGGCCGCCGAGCCCGGGACCCCGGTGAGGTCGTAGCTGAGGCTGAGCTGCAGCCGATCGTCAGAGCCATGGTCATCGGCGACGCAGGGGCCCACGGGCACGGGGCCACGTCGCTTGAGAGTCGGCTTGGGCGACATGCCGTCGACGGCCTGGTGAATGATCTCTTCTGCGCGCTTGGTGGCCTGCTCTTCATCCATGGTGACCTGCTTCGATGTCGCCTTGTCGTGCTTGCCCTGGCCGTCCTGCTCCGATCCGCACGCCGTCGTCGCGAGCGCCAGGGCCAGCAGGGCGACCGCCACCATCATGGTGCGTAGTTTCACGGTCGCCCTCCGGTAACGATCTCGGCCATGTGTTTGAGGGATTCTCCCTCCCAGTACTGGGAGTGGGCGGGCATGAGTCCGTCCGAGCCGGGGGCCTTCCCATCGGCGACCTTGAACGTCTGACCACCGAAGTCGTCGGTCGTGGGGTCGGTCCCGTGGACGATCGTGTGGTCGTCGAAGAGCCGCACGTACTCCATCGGGTTCAAAGGCGCCAGGAACCCGGCTTTGGGAGGGGCGAGGTTGATCAAGTCGTTCTTGGCGGTGGCCGCCCACATGTGGTCCCGCGGGATGTTCAGGTCGTCGGCATGCTTGACCCCCATGCCCGGACTACCCACGGCGATCGCGTTGTCCACGGGCACATCGGGGTGGTCCCGCATGGTCTCTCCGGCCACCAGGCTGCCGTAGCTGTGACCTATGAGCGTCGAGTTCACATGTCCACCGTGAGCCGTATCGATACCGGTCAGGAAGTCATTCAAGGGCTTGCGGGCCTCGTCGGCGAACTTGGTCTCCGAAGCGTCTCCCATGATGCTCTGTGGCGCGTCATAGCCCAGCCAGAGAATCGACGCCGTCGAGTGATGCCGATCCGCACGCTCCGCCTGCCTCTGGAGGAGCTCCGCCCTGCGGATGTCACCGTCGACAGAACTCAGCTTGGCGAAGGTTCCCGGCACGTAGGTGGCTACGTTGTCCGCCATGTCGGGGTTGCCTATGGACACGATGGCGTGCCCGCGATTCTGGTTATCGATGCCCAGGAGATAGGGACGGTTGTTCTCACCAGTGTAGGTGTCGAAGCGACTCTGGATGGCGTCCATGCCGTCGATACGGCTCTGGATCTCCTTGCGTTTCGCGTCCCACCTCTTCCACTCCTCCGTCGGCACCTGCACATTCTCCATGGTGGTGCCCGTCATCGGGTTGAGGTACGGCTCGTAGTGCTTCGGCTCCTTCTTCAGCCAATCATTGAGCTGTCCCTGTGCCGCGCCGCGGGTCTCGGCGAGCACGAGCTGGTTCGCCTCACTGCGTACGTCGGCCGGGAGTCCGTCCATCCGGCCGACCGAGTCGGGGTGCAGGGTGATGTACTCGGCCCGCTGCTCCTCGCTGAGGCCCTTCCACCACGAGGCGTTCTCCTTGGGAGTGCCCTGCTTCGGCGGGTCCTTGAGCAAGTCCAGGTAATCCTTGGCGGCCTTGTTCACCCCGCCGGTGTCGGACTTCACATCGACCCAGTCACGGCCCGAAACGACCAGATCGTCGTCGGCCTTCAGCGCTCGCAGCTTCGGCGCCCACTTCTCGTCCGCCTCCGTGGCCTCCTCCAGCGCATGCGCGATGCGGTTGGCGATGCCCTGGGCGATCTTGAAGTTCGGGTTGGGATCGAAGTTGGCCGCCTGCCGGTCGACCGCCGACGCCGTCGGATCCGTGACACCGTCGGCCTTACCGCCCTCGGGCTTCTTGCCGTCGCTCTCCTTGCCGGCCGCCGGATAGCTGACCGAGCCGTCGGAATTCACCGTGAACTTGTGAGACCCGGCATCCTCCAATGCCGCGTCCAGCTTCTTCTTCGCCGCGTCCACATCGAAGGCGAAACCGTTCAGCGCCGTACTGATCAGCCCGCATTCCACCTGTGTGTAGTGGAAGTTCCGCGACAGCTGCCGTAACTGTCCCTGCGCCGCCTCCAGTGCCTCGCCTTTCAGGGAATTCCGCATCCCGACCGCTATCTGGTTGTCGATATGCTCTTTGGCCGCGGACGCCATGCTCCCCATCGCTCGATACCCGTCGGCAGCGTTTTCGAACTCCGATGGTTTGAGCGCCTTGAGCGTCGTGAAGTCCATGCCCGCCTCACCCGTGCGCGGTCCGGCCGCCGACGGCGGGCGTGTCCTCGTACTTGGCCTTCAACTTGTCGACCTCGGCTTTGACCGCTTGGTCGATGTTCGCGTGATCGTGGCCCGTCTGCTCCATCGCCTTCCTGAGCTCACCGCACCGCTTGCTCACGTCCTTGGCGTAACGCTTCCAGGAGTCGAGGACTGCGCGCTGGGCCGCGGCGGTCTGGCACCCCGCGTCCTTACCCAACCCCTTCTGCCCCTCATCGAGCTCCGTCAGCGCCTTTCGGATGCCTTCACGTAGCGACCCGACGCCCTCACCCGCCTTGCGCCACGCCGCCTTGCTGGATTTCAGGTCCCCCGCTCCGCCCGTTGACTCCGTCCCGGCACTGTCCAGCTTCATCCGCCCTGCGGCGTTCTGCTTGAGCTGGGTCCATTCTTGCGCGAACGTCACCCCGTTGCCCCTCCCCGATTCTGTCGCTGAAGTACCCTATTGTGGCGTACTTTTGGGACGCGCCGCGGATGGGGGTGTATGCCGCTGTCTCGTCTGTTACGGGATGTCAGACCAGCCCCTGACGGCGGCCATGTGGTAACCGCGTGCCCGCGGGTGCCCCGAGCAGATGCCGCATTGACTCCGCGGCGCGGACGGCCGCGTCGGCACAGCAGTTGTTGAACAGGGCATGGACCTCGTCGGCCTGTTCGGCCATTTCGTGGAGGCGGGGGATCCACTCCCTCAGTTCCTCCGGGGCGTAGGTGTGGCGAAAGCGCTCCTCCTTGGTGCCGGTGCCCCAGGCGTCGTTGCGGCCGTGGAAGCGGGCCACCGCGAGGCCGGGTGAGGTGACCGGGGTGACCGGGGGTATGGAGGTGGGCAGTTTCTGGGTCATGTCTACGGCCACGGCGGACATGTCCCAGTCCTTGAGGGTCGCCTCGGTCTTGGCACGCTCGTCCTCTTGCCACCAGGCGGGGTGCCGGAATTCCACGGCGACGGGCCAGCCCGCCGTGCGCCACGCGCACTGGGCGAGGAACGCCTTTGACTGTGCGTCGCCGGGGGTGAACCAGGGCGGGAATTGGAAGAGCAGGGTGCCGAGCCGTCCTGACCTCTTCAGGGGTTCCAGCGCTCCGCTGAAGCGCTGCCATACCTCGTCGAGCACGGCCGGATCGATGTCTGCGGGCCTCGGTCGTCCGCCCCTTCGTCCGGGCAGTGCGTCGCGCAGCTCGGCAGGCAGGGCGTTCGGAGTCGTCGGGTGGCCGGTGAGGAGCGAGAACGCCTTGACGTCGAAGCGGAAACCGTCCGGGGTGCGCTCGGTCCACAGGGTGCTGTTGCGGGCGCTGGGCAGGGAGTAGTACGTGGCGTCGACCTCCACCACCGGGAACTGGGCGGCGTAGTGGCGCAGTCTTCCCTCCGCGTCGCGCAGCCCCGGTGGGTACCAGCCGCTGGACACCAGCGCGCGGTCCGTCCATGAACACGTGCCGACCAGAATCTCGCCCATGTCCTGCCGACTACCCCGGGTGGGGGTGGGTGCCACTGACGGACTGTCGGGTGGATGGATGCGCGCGATTGTCGGTCAACTGCCGCTGAGGGCTGGGGAGTGGTCGCCTCCGGTCGATGGGAGTGGGCGCGGCACCTCTTGCTGAACGTCCCTTTCGGTGCGTGGCTTCCGGCTCTACGTTTCGGGGGCTCCCCCTCGGGGAAGCCCCCACTTTGGGAGCGCTCCCATCCGCTCTCCCGGTCCCCCGAGGAGGATGGAGGAAGATCGCGAAATGATTTGTCATGAACGCGGCAATTCCTTACGTTGGGCATCTCGCGCCCTCGGCCTGCTGGCCGCGGCGCTGCTGTGTCTGATCCCGTGGTCCACCACCGCGAGCGCCCATGGATCCGTCGTCGACCCCGCGTCCCGCAACTACGGCTGCTGGCTGCGCTGGGGAGACGACTTCCAGAACCCCGAGATGGCGCAGTTGGACCCCATGTGCTGGCAGGCGTGGCAGGACAACCCGAATGCCATGTGGAACTGGAACGGGCTGTACCGCAACGGCTCCGCCGGCAACTTCCCGGCGGCGATCCCGGACGGGCAGCTGTGCAGCGGTGGCCACACCGAGGGCGGCCGCTACAACTCGCTGGACAAGCCGGGCGCCTGGCAGACGACGAAGATCGGCGGCAAGTTCACCGTCAAGCTGTACGACCAGGCCAGCCATGGTGCGGACTACTTCAAGGTCTACGTGAGCCGGCAGGGCTACGACCCCACCACCCAGCCGCTCAAGTGGAGTGACCTGCAACTGGTCGCCACGACCGGCAAGTACGCCCCCAGCCAGAGCTACTCGATCGACGTCAGCACCTCCGGCTACACCGGCCGCCACGTCGTCTACACGATCTGGCAGGCATCGCACATGGACCAGACGTACTTCCTGTGCAGTGACGTGAACTTCAGCTGAGCCGCCTCCCAAGGACGCACGCACCCGCACCACGGCCCCGCCGGACACATCCTGTCCGCGGGGCCCTCGGCTGAACGCTGAACTCGGACGGGAGCTCGCCGCGCTTCTGCGCCCCCGGCCCTGGAGCCGCTTACGGATGAACAGGGCAGGAGCGATGATGGAAAGGGAGGCACATATCACGTCTGTTCCAGCATGAGAGGACTGGAATCAGCATGGAACAGATCCACGCAGTTCGTCAGGTCGATCGCTATGTGCACCAGCGGCGCGCCACCGACCAGAGGTTCGTCAGCTGGCCTCTCTACTACTTTCTGCTCAGGTGGGTCACCCTTGGCATCTACTCGATTGTGATCTTCTATCGTCGCTTGAAACGCACTGATCTCTTCAGGGAGCGCCAGGCCCAATACACCGCTGCGGTCATCACCGCCACCCGCCAGTTCGCCGAGCAGCACGAACACTACGGAGCGGCCCGCGATGACCTCAACGACCTCTGGCGATTCATGAAGGAGCGCTTCGAGGACGAACACAAGCCGATCAAGGCAGGAGCGTCCCTCGCGCTCTCATTTCTCACGCTCGGCATTTACGGGTTCTATGCCACCTACCGCACGATGCGATTTTGGTGGGAGATACAGCTGACCGAGCAGGATTTCTATGACCAACTGGGCACCATCTGGGCCAAGTTGGGGATGGTCAACTATCCCGTGACTCTTGAAGTGAACGAGAACCTGCGTCGCAGCTTTGGAATCTACCTCTTTCTCACCATCATCACACTCGGAATTTTCTGGATCGTATGGGATTACCGCATGCATACCGATCCTGAAAAGATCTACCCAGAGTTCCATTCAGCCGAGGACGGCGTTCTCGGCGCACTCCGCACTGTCGATATGCGCGGGTGAGGTCGGCGCCTCAGCGCGGCAGGTACGTCGGATGCCGCCGGTCAGGTGAGGGGGCACGGCAGGGTCGCGACCCAGTGGTTGGGGGTGCAGGTCACCAGGGCCAGGGAGAGGAATGACGTGCGGCCCAGGTAGAAGCCGAAGGAGACGTCCGTGCCGTGGGTGAGGCGGTCGATGGCCGTGGTGACCAGGCGGGCCTGGCGGGCGGTGTCGGCTTCCTGGTGGGAGAGGAAGCCGGGGGCGTGTTCGGTCAGTTCGCGGCCCAGCCACGCCGCCGCGTCCTTCGGTTCTTCGAAGGTGGCGCGGATGAGGGCGGGGGTCTTCAGGAGCCAGAGGGACGTTTCCAGTGGGGGGAGCTCCGAGTGACGGAACGTTTCCAGGAACGTGCGGTAGTGCTCCTCGTCCTCCGCCGTGACGGGCGGGTGGGGGCGGTCGGGCGGGCGGCGGAGGGACTCCCGGTCGAACAGCTCCTTCTCGCCCAGCCACGAGTACGCGTGGATGTGCACGCGTCAGAGGTTCCCCCTGGGGGGATCTTGGAAGGCCCCTGATGGGGTGATGTCCGGGTGAGGGGCCTGTTTGGGTACTTCCGTGTTCTTTTACTTTGTGACGTCGATCTTTGCCACCTCGTCATAGAACGACAGGTGGTCCTTGATCTCCGACACCTTCTCGATCGGCTGCGGGTACGCCCACACCACGTCCGGCCGCGGCTCCGCGCCCTCGCCTGCCGGGCCGCGGTAGGTCCAGTACGCGGCCTCGCCCTTGAAGGGGCAGATGGTGTGGGTGTCGGTGGGCTCGAAGAGAGTCAGGTCCACGTCCTCCGGGGGGAGGTAGTAGCGGACCGGGAGACCGGTCTCGTGGACGAGCAGGGGGCGGGTGGACTCCGCTACGACGCGGCCGTCGATCGTGACCGTGACGCGCTGCGTGCCGCGCTCCACGTCCACGCGGTGTCCGCCGCTCGTGCCGGTGGTCTTGGGGTGGGAAGCGGGGGTGGACATTTCTTCCTGGCCTCCTCGGTGGGTGTGACGGGCGTCATGTCCCTTTGCCCCTCACAACGCTCTTCGCCGCTCCCTCATTCCGGACTGCGGGCCGCCTCGTCCGTCTCCCGTGGCCAGGCCCGGCCCTCCTGGCGTTCCACCTCGCGGTTGAAGCGGGTCAGGACGTCCTCGAAGCGGGCCACGTCCTCCGGGGTCCACGACTCCAGGAGCCGGGACAGGTCGGTCTGCCGGCAGGTCCGTTCCGCCGCCATGCGGTCGGCGCCCCGCGGGGTGACGCGGAGCTTGCGGGCCAGGCCGCCCTCCGGGTCCGGGATGCGTTCGACGAGGCCGGACCGGAGCAGGGCGCCGGTCTGGCGGTTGACGGTCGAGACGTCCAGCTGGAACGCGTCGGCCAGCTGGCCGATGGTCATCGCGCCCTCGACGTCCAGGCGGGAGAGGAGCAGATAGCCGGAGCGGTCCAGGCGGGTGGGGGTGCATGATTCGACCCCAGGGGTTGTGCCGGTGTCCGGCTGTGTCGTGGGGGCCTGGGCCTGGGGTGTCTTGGGGGCCTGGGCCTGGGATGTCTGAGGGGCCGGGGCGTCCGTCGCCTGGCCCTTGCGCTCGCGGGGGGTCAGGACCGAGCACCTGGCCACCAGCATCAGCTCGCGTTCCAGTCGCTCCAGCCGACGATCCGGCACGATTCCTCCTCGCCTCCCCCGCGCCCCTCAATGGAAGTGTGCACGATACACACCCTGTGTAGGATGCACATCTCTCATGCTTCCATCAATCTCCTGAACTGAACTTTCTTTGGAGGCGGCATTCGCATGCCCCAGTCAGCCCCACCTCGCGTCGCGGAACCCCTGAGCGCCGCGCCGTCCGGCACGCCGCTCCCGCGGGAGGTCGGCGGCGGCTTCGTGGCGGTGCTCGCGTTCTGCGGCATCGCCGTGTCCGTCATGCAGACGCTGGTCGTTCCGCTGGTCACCGAGTTGCCCCAGCTGCTGCACACCACCAGCTCCAACGCGTCCTGGGTGGTCACCGCCACCCTGCTCGCCGGTGCCGTCTCCACGCCCGTCATGGGGCGGCTCGGGGACATGTTCGGCAAGCGCCGGATGCTGATGGTCGCGCTGGCGCTGATGGTCATCGGCTCGCTGACCTGCGCCGTCACCTCCGACCTGGTGGTGATGGTGATCGGCCGGGCCATCCAGGGCGGGGCCATGGGCGCCATTCCGCTCGGCATCAGCGTCATGCGGGACGAGCTCCCGCCGCACAAGCTCGGCTCGGCGATGGCCCTGATGAGCTCGTCGCTCGGCATCGGCGGCGCGCTGGGGCTGCCCGCCGCCGCGTTCGTGGCGCAGCACACCAACTGGCATGTGCTCTTCTACGGGGCCGCGGGGCTGGGCGCGATATCCATCGCCCTCGTGCTCGCCGTCGTCCCGGAGTCCTCCGTCCGCACCCCCAGCCGCTTCGACGCCATCGGCGCGCTCGGGCTGACGGCCGGTCTCGTCTGTCTGCTTCTGCCCATCACCAAGGGCGGTGACTGGGGGTGGACGAGCGGCACCACGCTCGGGCTGTTCGGCGCGTCCGTTGTGATCCTGCTGCTCTGGGGCGTCTTCGAGCTCCGTACCGCCGAGCCGCTGGTCGATCTGCGGACCACGGCGCGGCGCCAGGTGCTGCTGACCAACCTCACCTCGATCATGGTCGGCTTCTCGTTCTACGCGATGTCGCTGATCCTGCCGCAGCTGCTGCAACTGCCGAAGGCCACCGGGTACGGCCTGGGCCAGTCGATGGTCATGGCCGGGCTCTACTTCGCCCCCATGGGCGTCGCGATGATGCTGGTCTCCCCGCTGTCCGCGCGGATCAACGCCGCGAGAGGGCCGAAGGTCTCGCTGGTCCTCGGGCTGCTCGTCATCGGCGCGACGTACGGTGCGGGGCTCGTCATGATCGACCACATCTGGCAGGTCGTGGTGCTGTCCACCGCGCTCGGCGTCGGTATCGGCATCGCGTACTCGGCGATGCCCACCCTGATCGTCAGCGCCGTCCCCGCCGCCGAGACGGGCGCGGCGAACGGGCTCAACACCCTCATGCGGTCGATCGGCATGTCCACCTCCAGCGCGGTGGTGGGCGTGATCCTGGCGCACCAGACCATCGACTTCGGTGGGGCGGCGCTGCCGAGCAAGGACGGGTTCAAGGTCTCGTTCCTGGTGGCGTGCGCCGCCTCGGTCGGCGGTCTGCTGATCGCCCTCTGCCTGCCCGGGCGGCAGCGGGCCAAGCGGACGGCGAGCTCGGGTCCCGTGGCCACTTCGGCTCCGGTGGCCGAGCCCGTTCCCGCTGCCGTCGCCGTCGCTCCCGCCGCGGTCGCCGCCGCCACCGAAGAGGTCGTGGGCGTCGACGATCTCCCCGACCTCACCGGCGGCGTCATCCACGGCCGGGTCCTCGGCCCCGGCGACACCCCGCTCGCCGAGGCCGCCGTCACCCTCATCGACACGGGCGGCCGTCAGCTCGGCCGTACGGTCACCGGCCGCGACGGCCGGTACCACCTGCCCACGCCCGACACCGCGAGCGTCGTCCTCATCGGCTCGGCCGCCGGGCATCAGCCGCAGGCCGCCACGCTGCTGGTCTCGGACCTGCCGGTCGTCTGCGATCTGCGGCTGTCCGGCGGGGGCGGGCTGACCGGGTCCGTACGGGCCCTCGGCGGCGAGCCGCTGGCCGGTGCGACCGCCACGGCCACCGGGCCCGAGGGCGAGGTCGCGGGGTCGGCGACCGCGGACGAGAAGGGCGAGTTCGGGCTGCCGGAGCTGGCTCCGGGGACGTACGCCCTGACCGTGACCGCCGCCGGGCACCGGCCGTACGCCACTCAGGTGGAGCTCACCGCCGGTGAGCCGGTGCGCGTGGACGCCGAGCTGTCGCCCGCGGCCCGGGTCCGGGGCACCGTACGGGACCGGGGCGGCCGGCCGCTCGGGGACGCGCGGGTCTCGCTGCTGGACGCGTCCGGGGACGTGGTCGGCCAGGTCATCACCGGTGCGGACGGGTCCTTCGGCTTCGATGCGCTCACCGGCGACCACTACACGGTGGTGGCCAGCGGCTACGCCCCGGCGACCCGCCAGGTCACGGTCGGCGGCGCGGCGGGCACCGAGCGGCGGGATGTGGACTTCCTGCTGGGGCACGGCGACGACGGCGAGGAGTGAGTCCGGGCCCTGAGCGGGGCCCGGCGGAGCACGACGTAAAGAGCGACAGGTAAGGAGCGGCGCCCTGGGCGCTGCTCCTTACTCATTCGGTCTCCTCGGATTACTCATTCGTTCTCCTCGGAGAGGCTCTCCTCCTCGGAAAGCCCCTCCTCCTCGGGGAGGCTCTCCCACGCCTCGCCCTTCCGGTACAGCTCGAAACCCTCCTCGTCCGCGATGGACTCCGCCTGGGCCCGGCTGCGGAGGGAGATCTCATACGTATGGCTGTCGACGGTCGCGTGGACGCCCGAGCCATCGGTGACCGTCTCGATGGAATGCGTCTCGTAGATGACGCGTCCCGGCTCGCACTTGCTCCAGACCACGTGCATGCTCACTGCCATCGGACCCACTCCCGCCGACGAGTCCCCTGGTTTCAGGGTCTCACCTGATCGCCGGGTCCACATGGCCTGACGTGGCCCTCGCGACGACCTCCGTACTCCCCGCGGCCCCCGCCTCACCTCCGTCTGCCGAACAGCACCACGTTCGCCAGGGCGAGGACCACCAGCGCGCCCCCGAACCACATGACGCTCGGGACCGCGATCCCGTCCGCCGCCCGGCCGCCGAGCAGCGCGCCCAGCGATATCGCCACGTTGAAGACGCCGACGTACAGCGCCGACGCCGCCTCCCGCGCGTCCGGCGCCGCGTGCAGCACCCAGGTCTGGCAGGTCACCGACACCCCGCCGTACGCCAGGCCCCACACCAGCAGCAGTACGGCCGCCCCCGCCGTCGTGGCACCCGCGACCGGGACCAGCAGTTCGGCCGCCGCCAGCAGGGTGAAGATGACCATGAGGGTGCGGCGCGGATCGCGGTGGGCGGTGGCGCCGGCCAGGAAGTTCCCGGCGATGCCCGCCACGCCGTACGCCAGCAGCAGGGTGCTGATCAGGCCCGCCCCGACCCCGGCGACGTCCTCGAGCACCGGGCGGACGTAGGTGTACGCGCCGAAGTGGCCGGTGACCAGCAGCAGGGTGGTGATGAGGCCGGTCCGCAGCCGGACGTTGCGGAACAGGCCCGGCACCTCGCGCAGCCGGATGGTGCCGGTGGCGGGCAGCGGCGGCAGGGTGACGGCCATGGCGGCGGCCACGGCCAGCGACAGCGCGGCGAAGGCGGCGAACGCGACCCGCCAGTGGACCAGATCGCCGATGAGCGTGCCGATCGGCACACCGAGCACCGAGGCCATCGCGATACCGCTGAAGATCAGCGTGGTGGCGTGGCCCGCGGAGCGCTCGGGCACCAGCCGCACCGCGAGCCCGCCCGCGATCGACCACACCCCGCCGATGCTCACCCCGACCAGCACCCGGGCGAACAGCAGGACGGCGAAGCCGGGCGCCAGCGCGGAGAGCAGATTGGCGACGGCCAGCAGCACCATCAGACCGCACAGCACCAGCCGCCGGTCGTAGCGGCCGACGGTGACGGTGAGCAGCGGGGCGGCGAGCGCGGCGACCAGGCCGGGCACGGTCATGGCCAGCCCCGCCGTACCGTCCGAGACCCCGAGCGCGGAGCCGATCGAGGTGAGCAGGCCGACCGGCAGCATCTCGGTGGTGACCACCGCGAAGGTGCCGACCGCGACGGCGACGACGGCGAGCCAGGACCCGGGCCGGGACCCGAGCCAGGCCCCGAACCGGACTCCGAGCCGGGCCCCGAGCCGGGCTCTGAACGGCGAGCGCACCTCAGGAGGTGACCCGGATGTGCCTGCCGGAGCGCTGAGTTCCGTGCTATTGGACATGTCTTTAGCGAACAGCCGTGCCCCTGCGGGAACAACGCCGAAGTTTTCAGCCTTCCATGAGCGAAGCTCATCAATCGGCGTCGGTGGGAGGCCATGGCCCATGGCCGGGTTGGAGATCCGCGAGCTGGAGTGCTTCCTCGTGCTGAGCGAGGAGCTCCACTTCGGCCGCGCGGCGGAGCGGTTGTATGTCTCGCAGAGCCGGGTGAGCCAGCTGCTGCGGAACCTGGAGCGCCGGATCGGCGCCCGGCTGCTGGAGCGCACCAGCCGCCGGGCGCGGCTGACCCCGCTCGGCGAGCGGTTCCTGACCGAGCTCCGGCCCGCCTACGAGGCGCTGTACGGGGCCTTCGAGACCGCCCGCGGAGCGGCGCGCGGGGTGGACGGCGTGCTGCGGATCGGGTTCCAGGGGGCCGCCGACGAACGGGTGACCGCGGCCATCGCGGCCTTCCGGGAGTGCCACCCCGGCTGTGAGCCGACGACCGTGGAGATCCCGCTGGCCGATCCGTTCGGCGCGGTGCGGGCCGGTGAGGTGGACGCCGCGATCGTCTGTCTGCCGGTGGCCGAGCCCGACCTCGTCCTCGGCCCGGTCTTCTCCAAGCAGCCGCAGACCGTGGTGGTCTCGGCCCGCCATCCGTTCGCGGGCCGCGGCCGGGTGGACGCCGAGGCGCTGGCCGACTGCCCGCTGATCGGCCCGTCCGCCCCGCGCCGCGCTACTGGCACGACGCGATGGCGCCCGTCGCCACCCCCGGCGGGCGGCCCATCCCGCGCGGGCCACTGGTGCACACGCTCCAGGAGGGGCTGGCGGCGGTCGCGGCGGGCCGGGGCGGGATGCTGCTGTGCGCCCCGACGGCGGAGTACCACCGCCGCCGGGACATCACCTTCGTACCGGTCGAGGGGGTGCCGGACTCGATGCTCGGCCTGGTGTGGCGGCGGGCGGACGAGACCGCGCGGTTACGGGCGTTCGGGCGGGCGGTGGCGGAGCTGTGCGCTGAGGCGGCGGCCGAACCGTGCACACATGGACGGCGGAACTGTGCGCGTAGGCGGTGGCTAGCCCACATCCCTGCGCATGCACACCCGCGGCCAGCGGTCCAGCCCATGACCGGCCTCGCTGAGCCGGATCTCGCGGAGGCCGGGGGTCAGCTCGGCCTCGGTCAGGGTTCGGAAGCCGCACCGCGCGGCGTAGTACGGGGCGTTCCAGGCCACGTCCAGGAAGGTGGTCAGGGTGAGCGCGGGGACGCCGTCGCCCGCGGCCCGCGTCGCGATGTGGTCGATCAGGGCCCGTCCCACGCCACGGCGGGCGCTGTCGGGATGGACCGAGATCTGCTCGATATGGATGTTTCCGTCGACGGGGTCGGTGATCAGGTACGCCATCGCCCGGTCGGCGTCGTCCACCGCGACCCAGGCCCGTCCGGCCCGCTGGTAGCGGCTCAGCTCTTCCAGGCTCAGGGGCTCGTCATCGGCGACTTCGTCCATTCCGATGTCCCGGAAGCAGAGTCCGGCGGCGCGCTCTATGTCCTGGAGGACGGGGAGTTCTTCACTGGTGCTCGTTCGAATCCGCACCCCACCATCATCCTCCGGAACGCCGGAACAAAGGCGTGCCCCCCACCGCCGTGGAGAGCACCCTTCGGCCGTTCCTTCATATGAACGCATATGAACGCCATCGGACCGAGGTCACCCCAATGACCTCGGCCTTCTCCGCTGGCGGTGATCATGAATCTACCAAGGCCGGTGCGCTGAGGCGAGGTTGAGGGGGTGTCATGTGCGTACTCACGCCTGGGCGTCATGTACGTACTACGCCCGCGCCTCCGCCGCGCCCTCCGCGATCGCCTCGTCCACCTCGCCCGTGCGCGCCGCCTCCTCCGCCGCGAAGCGCTGCTGGTCCAGCCGCTCGGCCAGCTCCTCGTCCTGGTGCATCAGCAGGTCGAGGTTGCTGTCGCCCAGCTCCAGCACGCCCATGTCGACATACGCCCGCTGGAGCCGCTCGCCCCACAGCCCGATGTCCTTCACACACGGCACGATCCGGCTGAAGAGCAGCTTGCGGAACATATGCAGGAACTGCGACTGCTCGCAGTACTCCTCGGCCTCGGCCTTCGGGATGCCGAAGTTCTCCAGGACCTCCACGCCGCGCAGCCGGTCGCGCATCAAGTAGCAGCCCTCGATGACGAATTCCTCGCGCTCGCGCAGCTCCGCGTCGCTCAGCTGCCGGTAGTAGTCGCGCAGCGCCATCCGGCCGAAGGCCACATGGCGGGCCTCGTCCTGCATGACGTAGGCGAGGATCTGCTGGGGCAGCGGCTTGTCGGTGGTGTCGCGGATGAGGCCGAACGCGGCGAGCGCGAGGCCCTCGATGAGCACCTGCATGCCCAGGTAGGCCATGTCCCAGCGGGAGTCGCGGAGGGTGTCGCCGAGGAGGGTCCGCAGATCGGTGTTGATGGGGTAGACCGTGCCGAGCTTGTCGTGCAGGAAGCGGCCGTAGAGCTCGGCGTGGCGCGCCTCGTCCATGGTCTGGGTCGCGGAGTAGAACTTGGCGTCGAGGTCGGGCGCGGCCTCCACGATCCGGGCCGCGCACACCATCGCGCCCTGTTCGCCATGGAGGAACTGGCTGAACTGCCAGGCGGCGACATGATGGCGCAATTCGCCCTTGTCCCGGTCGGTCATCCGGTCCCAGTGGCGGGTGCCGTAGAGGGCGAGCGACTCATCGGGGGTGCCCAGCGGATCGTACGGGTCCACGTCCAGGCCCCAGTCGATCCGCTTGACCGCGTCCCACTGCTTGTCCTTGCCCTTCTGGTAGAGGGCGAGCAGCCGGGCCCGGTGATCGTCGTACTCCCAGCTGAACCGGGCGGCGCCGCCGGCGGGCACCTGCCAGAGGGGGTCTCCGGGATCCATCGCGTAGAGCTCTTGCGTCGCCACCGACGCCTCCTTCGCCTCGCTCCCCCGTGAACGGATGCGTACTCGGCAGGCTCACACGTCCGTTACTCGGCGGTCAATAAGACCTCCCCAAGGGATTGACGGCCTTGCTGACGCGGAGTCTCATAAGAGGTATCCGCCGGTAACCGTTCCCACCGGCGTCTGCCCGAGCCATCAGTGAGGTGCCCTCGACGATGTCCACCATGACCGAACCACCCGCGCTCCGGGACGCGCTCGGGCTGATCAAGGACCGCGAACGGGTCGCGGAGCGGCTGCTCCAGTCCTCCGCCAAGCACTCCTTCGACCCCGACACCGAACTGGACTGGGACGCGCCGTTCGAGCCCGGCAAGTGGTTCTGGCCACCGGAGCTGGTGTCGCTGTACGACACGCCCATGTGGCGCCGGATGTCGGAGGAGCAGCGGCTGCTGCTGTCCCAGCACGAGGCGGCGGCCCTCGCCTCCCTGGGCATATGGTTCGAGATCATCCTGATCCAGCTGCTCACCCGGCACATCTACGACAAGCCCGCGACCAGCGCCCATGTGCGGTACGCGCTCACCGAGATCGCCGACGAGTGCCGCCACTCCAAGATGTTCGCGCGGCTGATCACCAAGGGCGGCACTCCGGCGTATCCGGTCGCCCCGCTCCACCACAACCTGGGCCGGTTCTTCAAGACGTTCTCCACCACGCCCGGTTCGTTCACCGCGACCCTCCTCGGCGAGGAGATCCTGGACTGGATGCAGCGGCTGACCTTCCCGGACGAGCGCGTTCAGCCGCTGATTCGCGGGGTGACCCGGATCCATGTGGTCGAGGAGGCCCGCCATGTGCGGTACGCGCGCGAGGAACTGCGCCGCCAGATGCTGCGGGCGCCGCGCTGGGAGGCGGAGCTGACCCGGATCGGTTCCGGGGAGTTCTCCCGGATCTTCTCCCAGGCGTTCATCAACCCCAAGGTCTACACGGACGTGGGACTCGACCGCCGCGCGGCCGTCGCTCAAGTGCGGGCCAGCGCCCATCGGCGCGAGGTGATGCGCAACGGCGCCCGCAAGCTCACCGAATTCCTCGATGACGTCGGGGTGATGCGGGGTGTGGGGCGCCGACTCTGGAAGAGCTCGGGGCTGCTGGCCTAGGGGGTCGCCCGCGGCGGGCCACGCGGCGGAGCCGCATATCGATGCTTTCCCCTCCCCGCCCCTTCCCACGCAGCGTCGATATGCGGCTCCGCCGCGTGAGGGCTCCGCCCCAGGCCCCGGGGTCCACGGGCCGAAGCCCTGCCATGCGGCGGAGCCGCGGATCGATGGCGCGGGACGGAGCCATCGGCCGCCGGGCCAAGGGGCGTTGGGCCGCCGGGCCCAAGGGCGCGTTCGGGCCGGACCCAAGGGCCCATCCGGGTCGGGCCGAAGGGGGCATCCGCTTCGTCACGATGGGCGGTTACGCTGCCAGGCATGACGACAGGCAGCGGCACCGCTCCGGCGCCCCCGGAGGCGGCACCCCCGGCGGAGGCGAGTGCCGCCGCGCGCCCGGCGGCGGAACCCCCGGCCACCGCGGGCCCACCGGCCGCGCGCCGGGGCAGCTACCGCAGGCTGAGCGTCGAGGCGCGGCGCGCCGAACTCCTCACCGCCGCGCTCGACCTCTTCGCCCACCGCGCGCCCGAGGACGTGTCGCTGGACGATGTGGCCTCGGCCGCCGGGGCCTCCCGTCCGCTGGTCTACCGCTACTTCCCGGGCGGTAAGCAGCAGTTGTACGAGGCGGCGCTGCGCAGCGCCGCCGATGAGCTGGAACAGTGCTTCGAGGAGCCCAGGAGCGGTCCGCTCAGCGCCCGGCTGAGCCGGGTGCTGGACCGCTATCTGGGCTTTGTGGACGAGCATGACGCGGGGTTCAGCGCGCTGTTGCAGAGCGGCAGCGTGGCCGAGACCTCGCACACGAACGCGATCGTGGACGAGGTGCGGCGGGCGGCGGCCGAGGAGATCCTGCTCCATCTGGCGGTCAAGGAGCCCGGTGCGCGGCTGCGGATGATGGTGCGCACCTGGATCACGGCCGTCGAGGCGGCCTCGTTGATCTGGCTGGACGAGGAGAAGCGGCCGTCGCTCGAGGAGCTGCGCGACTGGCTGGTGGACCAGTTCGTGGCGATGCTGACCGCCACCGCGGCCACCGATCCGCAGACGGCCCGGGTGATGAAGGCCGCGCTCAGGATGGAGCCCGCCGATGGGCCGGTCGGGCGGCTGGCGCGCCGTGTGGTGCCCGCGCTGGGCGAGGCGTCGCATCTGCTGTCCTGACGGGCGCGGCCGGTGGGACGTACGGCCGCGGTGAAGCGAACGTCCCGGTGAGACGTCGGTCGTCGTGAGACGTACGGTCGTCGTGAGACGTACGGTCGTCGTGAGACGTACGGTCGTCCTGAGACGTACGGTCGTGGCGTGAGAAGCGAGGAGACGCCCTTCGTGGGCGGGCCGCTGGACGGCCGGGTACTGCCGGTGCTGGTCGGCCTCACGGGTCAGCCGCCGAAGACCTACGAGGTGCCGGTGGAGGACGAGGCGGGCGAACCGCCGACGGTGTATGTCTACCGCAGGGTTCCCGCCGCCACTTCCAGGCTGGGCCTGGTCCGGGGCTGGGCCTATGAGTACGACCCGGAGGGAAAGCCGGGTGGCGGGCCGAAGTGGCCGTGGTCCAAGCCGAACTGACCGCCGGGTCGAGCCGACCGGCGGGCCGAGTCGGCTGCCGGGCCGAGCCGACCGCCCGCCCGCCGGACGGGTGACCGTATTCGCCCGACTCGCCCACAATTCTCCTGAAGATACGAACGTCATGCCACGATCCCTGCTGAGCTGGACGCCGGACAGAGGCGTCTCGGAGCCGGAGGTGATCACGTGTCAGGACGGATCGTGGGCTCGGTCTGCGCGGCGGCGATCACCGCGGCCGCCGCGCTGGTGCCCGCCGTCCCGGCGGCCAAGGCGTCGGCCGCCCCCGCCCGCCCCGCCGACCGGTCCGTGTCCGAGCTGCTGACGCAGCTCAAGACGCTGTACCGGAAGGCCGAGGAGGCGACGGAGGCCTACAACGGGACCGAGGAGAAGCTGCACAAGCAGCGCACCAGGGCCAGGGAGCTCACGGCCCAGCTCGTCCACGCCCGTACGAAGCTCGCCGACAGCCACGACGCCGCGGGTCGGCTGGCCCGCCGGCAGTACCAGGGCCACAGCGCGCTCTCCTCCTACAGTTTCCTGCTGACCCTGCTCACCCCGCATCCGGAGAACGCCGCCGACGAGGCGCGCGAGCTGGATCGGGCGGCCGGCCGCGAGGCCGCCCTGATCCAGCGGCTGACCAAGGGCGAGCGGCGTGCCGACACCATCGCCACCCGGGCGCGGACCGCGCTGGACAAACAGCTGTCCCTGGCGGCGAAGCGGAAGAAACAGCGGGACAAGGTGAAGAAGCAGCTCCGCTCCATCGAGAAGCTGCTGGCCACGCTCAGCACCCGCCAGATCGCCCAGGTGGCCCAGCGCGAACGCCAGGAGACCGCGAAGGCCCAGCGCAAACTGCTCGCCTCCGGGGCGCTCGGCTCCGGAGACGGCGCCTCGCCCGGCGCCGCGGGCCCGCCCGCCACCACGAACGACGGCACGGGCGGCGGCACGAACGGCGGCACAGGCGGCGCCGCCCCGGCCCCCGGAGACCGCCGGGACACCCCGGTGGCGGGCGCCCCCTCCCCGGTGGCCACCGTCACCGCGCCCGGCCCCCGCCCTCACCAGTCCCCCGGCCGCCGCCCCGGCATGGCGTCCGCGGAGGCCGGGCGGCGGGCGCTCGCCTACGCCCTGAACCAGATCGGCAAGCCGTACGTCTGGGGCGCCGAGGGGCCGAACTCCTTCGACTGCTCGGGGCTGACCTCCTCCGCCTGGGCGTATGCCGGGCGGACCATCCCGCGCACCAGCCAGGAGCAGTGGCGCCAGCTGCCACGGGTACCGCTCAACCAGCTGCGCCCCGGCGATCTGGTGATCTACTACAAGGGGGCGAGCCATGTGGCGATGTACGCGGGCGACGGCCAGGTGGTCCAGGCGCCGCGCCCCGGCCAGCGGGTGAAGCTCTCCCCGCTCGCCTCCAATCCGTTGCAGGGCGTGGTGCGCCCGGGTCCGGTCACGGTGGCCAAGAAGCGGTGACGGCTCGTACCAACGGAAGGAGACGGCCGGTGTCAGCGGAAGGACCGGACGGCCTCGGGGGCGTGGTCGTCCACCTCGACCTCCACCTCGGCTTCGGCCTCAGCCGCCTCGGCCTCTTCCCTGACCTCGTCCAGAAAGGCGGCCGCCTTCTCCGGCTCGTAGAAGAAGTTCTCGAAGTCGGAGGGGTCGTCGAAGCCGTTGGCGATGCGGTGGGCGACGGCGGGGAAGGCGGACCCCGCGCCGAGCAGGTTCACGATGTGCTCCGGCGGCGGGGCCAGCATCGCGTTGGTCCACTTGGTGACGTGCCGCGCGCTCTCCCAGTAGCGGTCGAACGTCGTCCGCATCCACTCCTCGTCGAACGGCCGGTCGCCGCGCTCGAGGATGCTCTCCAGATAGGCCGCCGCGCACTTGGCCGCGGAGTTGGAGCCCTGGCCGGTGATCGGGTCGTTGGTCACCACGACATCGGCCACGCCCAGCACCAGACCGCCGCCCGGCAGCCGCCCGACCGGGTGGCGTACGGTCGGCGCGTACCGCCCGGACAGCGTGCCACCCGCGTCCGTCAGCTCGACCTTGGTGGCGCGCGCGTACTCCCAGGGCGTGAAGTGTTCCATCAGCTCCAGAGCGCGCTCCAGGTGCTCCGAGGGGTCGGTGATGCCCTGGAACGCGTCGGCCGGACCGCCCGGGACGGCCTCCCAGAAGAGGATGTCGGCGCGGCCGCTGGTGGTGAGCGTGGGCATCACGAAGAGCTCGCCGACGCCGGGGACGAGGTTGCAGCGCACCGCGTCGACGTCGGGGTGCTCGGGGCGCGGGCCGAGCCCGTGCACATAGGCGACCGCGAGGGCGCGCTGCGGGGTGTCGTACGGGGAGCGGGCGGCGTCCCGGCCGAAGAGCGAGACCAGTTCGCCCTTGCCCGCGGCCACCAGCACCAGGTCGTACTTCCTGACGAGGACGTCCAGGTCGGAGACGGCGGCGCCGTGGATGACCACCTGGCCGCCGCGCTGCTCGAACGTCTCCATCCAGCCGGCCATCTTGATCCGCTGGTCGACGGACTGGGCGTAACCGTCGAGCCGGCCGACCCAGTCGACGACCCGCGGATGGCCCCCGGGAGCCGACGGCCCGGCGACCGAGACCCCGAGACCCTCGATCCGCGGCGCCCGCTCCTCCCAGAAGTTGAGCCCCAGATCGCGCTCGTGGCCCAGCGCGGTGCGGAACATGCACTGGGTGGACATCACCCGCCCGCCGCGGATCTCATCGGCCGTCCGGTTGGACATCAGCGTGGGCTCGTAGCCCTGGGACTGGAGGCCGAGGGCGAGTTGGAGGCCGGATTGACCGGCACCCACGATGAGTATCTTCCGCATGACTGTCGACTCTCCCTCACGCTCGGACCGAAAAGAGGAACGGAGCATTCCATCCCACGGGCGGAGCCGAGGTTACGTCACTCGGGAGACACGTCAACCGCGTGCCTCACCAGCGCCAGCAGCGCGTCCACGACCGCGATCCGGCGCCGGGCGTCCATCATCACCACGGGTACGGAGGACGCCACGGAGAGCGCGTCCCGTACGTCCTCGGCCTGGTAGAGCGGAGTCCCCTCGAAGTGATTGACCGCCACCACATAGGGCAGCTTGAGGCTCTCGAAGTAGTCCAGCGCCGGGAAGCTCTCGTCCAGGCGCCGGGTGTCGACCATCACCACCGCGCCGATGGCCCCGCGCATCAGGTCGTCCCACATGAACCAGAAGCGCTGCTGACCGGGGGTGCCGAAGAGGTACAGGACCAGATCGTTCTCCAGCGTGATCCGGCCGAAGTCCATCGCGACGGTGGTGGTCAGCTTCTCGGGCGTCGCCTCGAGGTCGTCCACGCTCTCGCTGGCCTGTGTCATCAGCGCTTCGGTCTGGAGCGGAGTGATCTCCGAGACCGCGCCGACGAAGGTCGTCTTACCGACGCCGAAGCCTCCCGCTATCACTATCTTGGTGGCGATCGGCGCGCGGGAGCGGTCCGTCTGCCACCTCTGGAGCACCTCCTCGGCCCCGGGCATCCCGGCCCCGGGTATCTCCGACGTCGCCGGCGGGGTCGCCGTGATCGTCTCAGAGCCTGCGAAGTCCACTGAGCACCCTTTCGAGCAACGCGCGGTCCGGCTGGCCGGGGCCCCGCCCGGTGCCGTAGACGCGGATCTTTCCCTGGTCGGCCAGGTCGCTGAGCAGGACGCGCACCACACCGAGTGGGATCTTGAGCATCGCGGAGACCTCCGCGACGGAGCGCATCCTGGCGCACAGTTCGATGATCGCCCGGATCTCCGGCAGCATCCGGGAGTTCAACCCGCTGGGGGCCAGGTCGAGCCGTCCGTCCGGAGACTCCAGCGCCGCGACGAAGGTCTCCACCAGCAGCACATGGCCGGAGCGGGTGCGGCCACCGGTGAGTGAGTACGGACGTACGCGAGCGGGTTTACGGGCGGGTCGGCCGGACCCGGCGGCCGTCACTGTGCGTGCTCCAGCGACCTGCGTAGTTCATTGCGGAGCTCGGGGGTGAGCACATGTCCGGCCCGGCCCACGAACAGCGCCATGTGATAGGCGACGACGGTCATGTCGCAGTCGGGGGTGGCGTGCACGCCCAGCAGCGAACCGTCGCTGATCGACATGACGAACAGACTGCCCTCGTCCATCGCCACCATCGTCTGCTTGACACTCCCGGCGTCCATCAGCTTCGCCGCGCCGAGCGTGAGGCTGCCGAGCCCCGAGACGATCGTCGCCAGATCCGCGCTGGAGCCCTTGGGGCCGTCCTGCACCGACGGATCGGCCGACCCGGCCGCGGCGTGGTGCCGTGTGTCGGAGGAGAGCAGCATCAGTCCGTCGGTCGAGACGACCACGACCGAACGGACGCCCGGCACCTCCTCGACCAGGTTCGCCAGCAACCAGTGCAGATTACGGGCCTCGCGACTCAACCCGTAGGTACTACTGGGCGCATTCACCCGCGTGCCTCCTCAACCGTGCCACCCTCGTTCTGCGCCCCCGTTTGCCCTGCTGCTCCCCCGTGCCCCCGAGCGGGCTCGCCGTGGGCGGCGATCTCGGCGGCGGCGTCACGGTGCCCCTCGCGGGCGCCGCGCTGGAAGCCACCGAGCCGGCGCCGCAGTTCCTCCGCGTCCACCGAGCCGGTCCGCTCCCGTGCGTCGGGCTCCCGGAGCGCCACGTTCCGCGGTCGGCGCTTGGGAAGCCCCTTGTCGGTGCGCATCGGCTCGTCGTCCGGGCGGGCGTGCTGGTCGGGGCCGATGGCGTACGGATCGGCGGACGGCTCACCGCCGCCTGCCCGCTCACCACCCTCCGCCGTCCTGCCGCCGGGCGGCGACGGGACGCTGTCTTCCGGGCCGTCGTACGACGCCGGGGCGCCGTTGGCGGGGCCGCCGTTGGCCGGGGCGCCGTGGGCCGGGCCCCAGGCGGCCGCGCCGACCGGGCGTATGCCGTGGCCGCCGATGTACCACTCGCGGTCCGCGTGGTCGCCGGGGTCCGCGAGGTCGTCGCGGCGGTCGGCGTCCGCGCGGTCCGCCGCGTCCGCACGTACGTCGCGACCCTCACGGTCCCTACGGTCCTCGCGGTCCTTGCGGCTTTCGCGGCCGTCGGGACCCGTACGGTCCGAGCGGTCATCGCGGTCCTCGGGGTCCCCTTGGCTCTCGCGCAGGCGGCGGAGCGTCAGCTCCATCGTCTGCTCGACGGCCGGGACCTCCGGCTCCTCGGGCCGAGGTGCCGGGGCCTTGTCGTCCGCGCCGGACCCGGCGCCGTCCGGCCCGACGGCCTGGGCCAGCTTGGGGACGCGCTTGGGCAGGGCGGGCAGCGCACCGGCGCCTTCGGGGGCCGGCGCACCGGCGCCTTCCGGGGCCGGATGGCCGCGCGGCGGCGTGGGCTCCATGGGGTAGTCGCGGCCCGTGTCCCCCGTCAGCCCCCACCGCGCACCGGGGACGGCCCAGGGGGCGCTCGGCTCCGGTTCGGCGGCGGCGTCGACGGGCTCGGGCTCGGTACGGGGCTCGTCCTCGGGCCCCGGCTCGGCGGTCCCCTGGGGCACCTGGTCCGGCTCGGGCACCGGCTCCGCGAGCGGAGCGATCGGCTCCGCATCGGTCTCCGCCACACCCTCTTGGTCGCGCGCGACCGAACGGGCCTGCCCCGGCAGCGCGTTGGAGTTCGCCTCGGCCTCCGAGCCCGGGAAGCCCAGGAAGGACGACGGCCCGGTGGCGCCGAACGTCGCGCCCGCGCCCACCGGCGGGGCGGGCGGCAGCCCGGCGCCGGGCGGACCGGAGGGAAGGATCTTCGTCGGGAGGACGACCACGGCCGCCACCCCGCCCGGCTGCTGCTCGCGAAGCTGCACCCGGATGCCGTGGCGCGCCGCGAGCCGGGTCACCACATACAGCCCGAGGCCCAGCGGGTCCTCCGGCTGGGGGCCCTGGCAGTACTCCGGCACCGGGTCGGCGAGCCGGTTGTTCAGCTCCACGAACCGCTCGGGCGTCATGCCGATGCCCTCGTCCTGGACGGAGAGCATGACCTCGCCGGTCTCCAGCAGCCAGCCGGAGATCTGGACCGCCGCGTCCGGCGGAGAAAACGATGTCGCGTTCTCCAGGAGCTCGGCGATCAGGTGGCTGACGCTGTCCGCGGCGAACCCCGCGACCTGGGCATGTGGCGGCAGCGCCTGGATCTGCACCCGGTCGTACCGCTCGACCTCGCTGATCGAGGCGCGCAGCACATCCAGCAGCGGCACCGGCCCCGGGTGGGTGGCCTTCTGCTCGGAGCCCGCGATCACCAGGAGGTTCTCGCCGTAGCGGCGCATCCCGGTGGCCAGGTGGTCGAGCTGGAAGAGCGTCTCGAGGCGGTCGGGGTCCTGCTCCCGCTCCTCCAGGGACTCGATGATGGCGAGCTGGCGCTCGATCAGGCCCAGCGAGCGCAGCGCGAGGCTGACGAAGCTGCCGTGGACCCGGGCCCGCAGCCCCTCCAGCCGGGTGGTGACCGCGTCCCGCTCGGCGCGCAGCCCGTCCCGCTCATCGGCCAGCCGCTGCCGCTCGCCGACGAGCCGGGTGCGCTCGCGCTCGAGCTCGGCGACCCGCTCGTACGTCTGTGTGGCCTTGGCGTGCAGTTCGTTGACGGCCCGTACGGCGTCCGCGAACTCGTCGTCGCGGCCCGTGAACGCGACCGGTTCCTCGGCCGCCGGATCGGCGGCGACCCGCCGGGCACCGAGCCGGAGCGCGGCCAGCGGCCGGGTCATCGAGCGGGCGCTGTGCACTCCGGCGCCGAGGGCGACCAGCAGGGCGGCACCGACGATGCCGATGCGCAGCTCCAGGTCGGTGACCTCGTCGTCGCGCACCCGCGCGAGCTGGGCGGCCTCGGCGGAGGCCAGCGAGGACTGCGCGCCGCGCATCTGGTCGATCCGGGCGTTCAGGGCGGCCTCGACGCGGTCCTTCTGGAGGAAGAAGTCATTGCCCGCGAGGCGGCCCTGGTCGGTGAGCCGGGCGAGGTAGCGCTCGGCGGAGCCGACCTCGGCGCCGCTGACGGTGCGCTGGTAGGCCTCGCGCATGGCGGCCGGGGCGAGCTGCTCGAAGTCGTCGAGCGCCGACTGCTCGCGGACGTTGGTCCGCTGGGCGGCCGAGACCAGCGTGGGCTGGCCGCCGCCCGCGTCGAGCGCGGCCAGCAGCAGTCCGCGGGTGGCGGACGCCTCCTCCACCGCGCGGCCGAGCGGGGCCAGCGCGGCGGTGCCGCCGGACTCGGCCTCGGCCGGGAGCCGGCGGGCGAGGGTGTCGGTGATGCCGTTCAGCGCCTGGACGGTCCGGGTGTAGGCGGTGAAGACGTCGGTGGCCGAGCCCTTGCCGGTCAGCGCCTCCTGCCGCAGCCCGGGGAGGGCGTCCAGGCGCCGCCGGACGGAGGCCGGGACGTCCTCGCGCACCTCCCGGACCCGGCGGTCGACCCGGGCGCGCATCTCCTCGGAGACCCCGCGGCCGGAGGCGGAGGTGCGGCCGTCGGCGACATAGCGGGTCATGGCGTCGCGCTCGTCGGCGAGGGCGTGGGCGAGGGTCACCGCGCCGCGGTTGGTCTCCGCGAGGTCGACGAGGTGCTGGGCGTCGGTGGTGTCGTCGAGGGCGAGCAGCACGGCGGGGGTTCCGGCCCCGAGGACGGCGACGGAGACGAGGACGACGGACGTGGTGAGCCGACGACGGACGCGTACGGTGCGGCGTCGCGGCGCCGCCTCATCCTGGCGTGGCTCGCCGACCGCCTCGCGCGTGGTGCCCCGAAGCCGCTTCTTCCGCACCGGTGCTCACAATCCATTCTCGCCCGACCGCTGACGTGGACCAGGGGTGACGACGGATCAACAATTGTGTTTCCCCACCTCTGGCAGGGATTCCGACCCTTTCAGGACGGGTCTGGGGCAGGTATGCATCACCCGCCCGGCCACCCGAACGAGTGAACCGTATTGCGTAGTTGACCACCAACTTTGGCTCGCGGCCATACCTTCCCACCACCTTGCGCGGATTGGTAAAGACCTCGGCGCCCTGAGAAGATGCCCACCCGCAGCTTCCCAGAAGTGTCAATCCCGCCCCAATCAGGCAGCGGAGAAACCGGCGACGGATTTGGTACGGACCAACGCCCGGTCCGGCCCTCGCCACCGTGGTGATCGACAGGGCTCCGGCAGACTGAGGGAATGCGCATCGAACTCGCGACCGCCTCCGGCGATCAGCACTGTCCCAACGAGGACTACGCATCAGTAGCCCTCCCGGCCTCGGGGAGCGGCGGTGCGCTCGTGGTGCTGGACGGGGTGACCCCGCCCGAGGGAGGGGACGGATGCGTCCACAGCGTGGACTGGTTCACCGCGCGGCTCGGCGGATCGCTGCTCGAACTGTCCGGTTCGCGGCGGGATATGCCACTGACACAGTGCCTCTCCGAGGCGATCGCGCGGACCGCCGCCGCTCATAGTTCAACATGTGACCTTTCTCACCCTCTGACACCTCAGGCAACCGTCGTCACAGCGCGCTGGAACCCCGAGCGCATCGAGTATCTGGTGCTGTCCGACTCGGTGTTGCTCATCGAGCGGACCCATGACGGAGTGACCCCGGTCCTGGACGACCGCATCGACCGGCTGCGGGCCGAGGGCCGGCGGCTCGCCCCGCTGCGCAACGCGGCGGACGGCTTCTTCACCGCCGCCGCCGACCCCGGCGTCTCCCGTAAGGCGGTCACCGGGGAGCTCCCGCGCGGCGAGGTACGGGCGCTGGCGGCGCTCACCGACGGGGCGTCGCGCTGGGTGGAGCGGTTCGGCGAGGGCGACTGGACCGAGTGCTTCGCGCTACTGCGCAAGGAGGGCCCGCAGGCGCTGATCGACCGGGTACGGGCGGCCGAGCACGCCGATCCGGACCGTACGGCCTTCCCCCGGGGCAAGACCCATGACGACGCGGCCGTGGTCTTCGTGGAGCCCTGACCGCGGGGGCCGCCCTTCCCGGGGCGGGTAGCGCGGTTGCCACATCCGCGTCGCCGGATGCGCGCGGGTCGCCGATCCTGACGGGTATGAGCGCCCTACTCCTGCGCCGCGCGCGCCGCCTGACCGCGGTCGTCGGCCTCCTGCTCCGCGTTCAACCGGTGCAGCAGCCTGGCGAGTTCGGCGACCTCGCTGCGCTCCCACGCGGCGAGACGGCGCGCATACCGCGCCCGCCGCGCGCCGCGCACGGCACGGAAGCGGCTGCGCCCCTCCTCGGTCAACTCCACCAGGAAGGCCCGGCCGTCGGCCGGATCGGGCGCCCGCGTCACCAGTCCGAGCCCCTCGAGAGCCCGGAGCTGACGGCTCATCGTGGCCTTTCCGACGCCCACGAAGCCCGCGAGCTCGGTGGCGCGCTGCGGACCGGCGTCCTCCAGCCGCATCAGCAGTCCATAGGCGGCGGATTCGAGCTCCGGGTGGACCTCCCGGGCCAATTCCCCCGAAGCGGCACGGGCTCTGCGGAGGAAAACCGCCAATTCGCGCTCCAGAGCCAGGAATGCATGGTCCACACCAATGCCGCCCATGGTGCCCCCCTCACCCCGCTCAGGGGGCAACGCCCCGTTGTTGTGCACGTCAGAGCCCTCTCCGGGTTTTCACTTCGTGAAAGTTTCTACCACGCGCGGCTGTTACCGCAGCTCCACCAGTATTTCGCAGGATTAGACCAACGGCATCACACTCTCCCCCTTCCGCCGGCCTATCTACGCCCGTAGCGTCAACTCCTGACATGGTCATTCCAATCGGAGCTCCCCCCACCGAGGTTTCGGAGGCAACGCCATGCCCGTGCACAGACCTGGTTCGGTCCGACGCGCCCTCAGTGCGCTGATCGGTACTCTCGCCGCGCTCCTCGCCATGACCCTCGCGCTGCCCGGTTCGGCGTTCGCCGCCCAGGTCCAGGGCGACAAGGCCATCCCGCATCCCGAGGACGACTGGGCGGGTTCCCAGATAGCCAAGCACGAGGGCGGATCCACGACCGGTGAGGCGCCGACGGGGCTGCTCGCCACCGTCGAGGGCGTGGACGTCAGCAGCCACCAGGGCAATGTCAGCTGGTCGACGCTGTGGAGCAGCGGCGTCCGGTTCGCCTACGTCAAGGCGACCGAGGGCACCAGCTACACCAACCCGTACTTCTCCCAGCAGTACAACGGCTCGTACAACGTCGGCATGATCCGCGGCGCGTACCACTTCGCCCTGCCGGACAACTCGACCGGTGCCGCGCAGGCCAACTACTTCGTCGACCACGGCGGCGGCTGGTCCAAGGACGGCAAGACCCTGCCGGGCGCGCTCGACATGGAGTACAACCCGTACGGCGCGACCTGCTACGGGCTGAGTGCCAGTGCGATGGTCAACTGGATCCAGTCCTTCAGCAACACCTACAAGTCGCGCACCGGCCGCGATCCGGTGATCTACACCTCCACCAGCTGGTGGAAGACCTGCACGGGCAACTCCGCCGCCTTCGGTGGCGTCAACCCGCTGTGGATCCCGCGCTACGGCTCGTCCGTCGGCGAGCTTCCGGCCGGCTGGGGCTTCCACACCATCTGGCAGTACACCTCCACCGGCCCGACGGTCGGCGACCACAACAAGTTCAACGGCGCCATGGACCGGGTGCAGGCGCTCGCCAACGGCTGAGCCCCGCATCGCGTCACCCCCCACACCTGGCGCGCCGACCGCATGCGGCGCGTCCCGCCCTCCGGCGTACGGACAGGTCTGTCTGTACGCTGGAGGGCGTCGGTCGTATCCCGGCCCCGGTCGCTCCCCGGCCTCGGTCACCCCGCACGGCCCCGTGTGTCCGCGTCAAGGAGCTTGATCATGAGCAGCGCCCGCCCCTCCGCCCATGAGCGGATCCTGTCCACCGCGACCGCCCTGTTCAACGCCCATGGGGTGCGCGGGGTCGGAGTGGACCGGATCATCGCCGAGTCGGGCGTGGCGAAGGCGACGCTCTACTCCCACTTCCGCACCAAGGACGATCTGGTGCTGGCCTATCTGCGCGGCTCGGACGAGCGCTGGGGCGGGGCGCTGCGGGACGCCGCCGAGGCGGCCGGCGCCGACCCCCGGGACCGGCTGGTCGGCCTCTTCGACGCGCTGGACTCGGCGACCGAGCGCGACGGCTTCCGCGGCTGCGCGTTCATCAGGACCGCCGGCGAGACCGAGCCGGGCACCGCCACCCACACCGCGACGGTCGAGCACAAGCGCGCCGTACGGGCCTGGCTGACCGAGCTGGCCCGGGAGGCCGGGGCCGCCGACCCCGAGCGGCTCGCCACGCAGATCTCCGTGCTCGTGGACGGGGCGATGGCCGCGGCGGCGCTGGAGCCGAGGCCGGAGTTCACGGAGGCCGCCCGGGAGGCGGCGCGGGCGCTGGTCGCGCAGGCGTGCCCGGCGCGGGCGTAGCGCCTCTTACGTACGCGTCCTGGTGGGCGGGCGTAGCGCCGCTCGCGCACACGGAAGGGCCCGGCCGCTCACCTATCACGCCGGAGGCCGGCAGCTCGAACGCGGCGGGGTCAGTCGCGAGGGAACTCGTCGGTGGCGAGGGTGAGGTCGACGACCGTGCCGGTCAGGTCGACCGGCACGCCGAAGTCGATGGTGCTCTCGACGTGGTACGCGCCGTCCTTGGGCTCGGTGTGAAGGCGGCACTTCCCCGTATACGGGTCAGCGATCAGATAGACGGGGACCTCGGCCTGGGCATAGGCCGCCTTCTTGGGACCGTAGTCGTTCGCCGCCGTATCCCTTGAGATCACCTCGGCGACGAATTCGATGTCCTCACAGCACCAACGGCCCTGCGGGGTCTTCTCGGCACCCTGCGCGACCTTGACGACATCCGGGCAGAAGCCGTTCATGTACCCGGGGAAGTCAATGCGGACGTCCGACAGCACGTTCACGTTCATCCCGAAGCGATCTTCGAGAGCCCGCACGATCCTGCGGATGATGTACCAATGGACGTCCCGCTGCGGCGACATGAAGACGGCCCCCCTGACAACCTCGACCTTGTAGCCTTCGGGGACCTGGAACCGCTCCAGCCGGTCGAACATCTCATCCAGGCTGCGGGCATCGCTGTCGGCCATCTCGATCCTGTCAGTCTCTGTGACGGTCATCGTGCCGCTCCTCCCCACCGCGCACTCGTTGTGCACGCGATGGACAGTCCAACGATACGCACGCCCGAGACGTCACGCGTGGCCCGGAACCCCGTTCGACACAGGGCCCCGGGCCGCCGCTACCGGCAGCGTCCGTCACGCCGCTACCGGAACCTCGGAGGTCGCCGCGCGGGCGGGCTCGAGGGCCAGCTCCAGCACCCGGCGGACGTCCGAGACCGGGTGGACGTCGAGCTTGTCCAGGACCTCGGCGGGGACGTCGTCCAGGTCGGGCTCATTGCGCTTGGGGATGATCACGGTGGTCACCCCGGCCCGGTGCGCCGCCAGCAGCTTCTGCTTGACGCCGCCGATGGGCAGCACCCGCCCGGTCAGGGACACCTCGCCGGTCATCGCCACGTCCGGGCGCACCTGGCGGCCGGAGAGCAGCGAGGCCAGCGCGGTGGTCATGGTGATGCCCGCGCTCGGGCCGTCCTTGGGCACCGCGCCCGCCGGGACGTGGAGGTGGACGCCGCGCTCCTTCAGATCGCCGACCGGCAGCTCCAGCTCCGCGCCGTGCGAGCGCAGGAAGGAGAGCGCGATCTGGGCGGACTCCTTCATGACGTCGCCGAGCTGACCGGTGAGGCTCAGCCCCGCGCCGCCCGTCTCCGGGTCGGCCAGCGACGCCTCCACGAACAGCACATCACCGCCCGCGCCGGTGACCGCGAGCCCGGTCGCCACGCCGGGGACGGCGGTGCGGCGCTCGGCCGGGTCCTGGGCGGACTCGGGGGTGTGGTGCGGCCGGCCGATCAGCGGGCGCAGCTCCGCCACGTCGACGGTGAAGGGCAGTTCGCGCTCGTCGAGCTCGTGCTGGGCCGCCACCTTGCGCAGCAGCCGGGCGATGGACCGCTCCAGGGTCCGTACGCCCGCCTCGCGGGTGTACTCGCCCGCCAGCTTGCGCAGCGCCTCGTCGGTCACCGTGACCTCGCCCGGCTCCAGACCGGCCCGCTCCAGCTGACGGGGCAGGAGGTGGTCACGGGCGATGGTGACCTTCTCGTCCTCGGTGTAGCCGTCCAGGCGCACCAGTTCCATCCGGTCGAGCAGCGCCTCCGGGATGGCCTCCAGGACGTTGGCGGTGGCGAGGAAGACCACGTCGCTCAGGTCGAGTTCGACCTCCAGGTAGTGGTCGCGGAAGGTGTGGTTCTGCGCCGGGTCCAGGACCTCGAGCAGGGCCGCGGCCGGGTCGCCGCGGAAGTCGGAGCCCACCTTGTCGATCTCGTCCAGCAGGACGACGGGGTTCATCGAGCCCGCCTCCTTGATGGCCCGGACGACCCGGCCGGGCAGCGCGCCCACGTAGGTGCGCCGGTGGCCGCGGATCTCCGCCTCGTCGCGGACGCCGCCGAGCGCGACCCGGACGAACTTCCGCCCCATCGCGCGGGCGACGCTCTCGCCCAGGCTGGTCTTGCCGACGCCGGGCGGGCCCACCAGGGCCAGCACCGCGCCGCCGCGGCGGCCGCCGACGACGCCGAGGCCCCGGTCGGCGCGGCGCTTGCGCACCGCCAGGTACTCGGTGATCCGCTCCTTGACGTCCTCCAGGCCCGCGTGGTCGGCGTCGAGCACGGCCTTGGCGCCCTGGATGTCGTACGCGTCCTCGGTGCGCTCGTTCCAGGGCAGCTCCAGGACGGTGTCCAGCCAGGTGCGGATCCAGCTGCCCTCGGGGCTCTGGTCGCTGGACCGCTCCAGCTTGTCGACCTCCTTCAGGGCCGCCTCGCGGACCTTCTCGGGCAGATCGGCGGCCTCGACGCGGGCGCGGTAGTCGTCGGACTCGTCCTCGGGGTCGCCATTGAGCTCGGCGAGCTCCTTACGGACGGCCTCGAGCTGGCGCCGCAGCAGGAACTCGCGCTGCTGCTTGTCGACGCCCTCCTGGACGTCCTTGGCGATCGACTCGGCCACGTCCTGCTCGGCGATGTGGTCGCTCAGCCAGGTGACGGCCAGCTTCAGCCGGGCCACCGGGTCGGTGGTCTCCAGCAGCTCGACGCGCTGGGCGACGGACAGGAAGGGCGAGTAGCCGGAGTTGTCGGCGAGCTGCGAGACATCGTCGATCTGCTGCACCCGGTCCACGACCTGCCAGGCGCCGCGCTTGCGCAGCCAGCTGGTGGCCAGCGCCTTGTACTCCTTGATCAGTTCGGTGACGGCACCGGGCAGCGGGTCGGGCACGATCTCCTCGACCGTGGTGCCCTCCACCCACAGGGCCGCCCCGGGTCCGGTGGTCCCGGCCCCGATGCGGACGCGGCGCACCCCGCGGATCAGCGCGCCGGGGTCTCCGTCGGAGAGCCGGCCCACCTGCTCGACGGTGCCGAGCGTGCCGATACCGGCGTAGGTGCCGTCGACGCGCGGCACCAGCAGCACCTTCGGCTTGCCGCCTCCGCTCCCGCTGGAGCGTGCGGCGGCCTGGGCGGCCTCCACCGCGGCGCGTACCTCGGCATCGGAAAGGTCCAGCGGCACCACCATGCCGGGGAGCACCACCTCATCGTCGAGAGGCAGTACGGGCAGGGTGAGCGGTGTGGACAGCGAAGCCATGATCTCCCCTTCGGCAGGCAAGTTGAGCCACAAGGACTCAATAAGTCAATGCCCACTCAATGCGCGGAGGGGGTTCAGGTGTTCCCGGAGGCTCGTTCGCTGTGAGCGAAGCCGGGCGGGGCGTCGTCCTTTCGCGCTGCCTGCGGGCGCCATCTGATGTTTCGCCGGACATACGGCCAAGAGACGACACCGAGCAGCAGGGCGAAGGCATGGCCCCAGCCGGTGAGCGGATCGACGTCGACGAGGATCCCGGCGACGAGCGCGAGGGCGACCCCGCCGAGCAGCGTCCGCCGGCGCCGGGGCGACAGCAGCCCGGCGAGCGCGGCGGCGCAGGCGATCAGCCCGTAGCTCACGCCGTAGTCGAGGCGGCGCAGCGAGCTGTCCGGGAGATGCCCGGCGGCCACGGAGACGGCCACCGGGACCTCGGTGAGCAGCGTCGCCAGCACATGACCGAGCAGGAACACCGCGGCGGTGCGCACCCCGCCGAGCCGCCGCTCCAGCGCGCCGAGCACCAAGGGGAAGACGGCCAGATACGGCGAGGTGATCCCGCCCACCGCCCACAAGGCGCTGACCAGCAGCGTGAGCAGCGGCCGCTGGGAGAGGTGGAACACATCGGTACTGGAGCTTGCGAGCAGATCGCGCACGGTGCCGGGATCGCCGAGGCGGGCGTAGAGCCCGGTGCCGAGCAGGACGAGGGTGTAGCCGAGGGTGAACGGCACGGTGAGCAGCGCGCGCGACAGCGAACGCGCCAACGCCGCCCTGTGGTGCCCATGCGCCCGCCCGACGCTCGGCACCCGCGGTGTGCTGGCCCCGACGGCCGCGGGCCAGCCGCCGCCCACCACCCGCCGCGCATCGGCCACGGAAGCGCATGGCCCGGCAGGGGCGACGGCCCGGGGGCCGTCCGGGTCACCGCCGTCCGCCGCCCGCGCACCCGGAACGGCCGACGCGTCCGCCCCTCTCGCCGATGTCGCCCTTACCGATGTCGTCAACGCCCGCGCCCCTCTCTCACTCCCGCCGCCGCTCCCCCTGCTCCCCGCTTATCCGCCACGACCGAAACAACAACCAGGACGCCGTGAGTCATGTCACGGCACCATCAGCTGTGACATGGACGACGCCACACCACGCCACCGCACGGCCCCGCGGCACCGTGAACCGGTTGGACCGGCGAGCCGGGGCGGCGCGAGGATGGCGGGGTCAGGAACCCCCCGGGAGGACTCCACACCCATGCAGCCGCAGCCGCCGTACGACCTCCACGCCGACGCCGACGACCGGCCGGTGACCGTCGACCGCCGGGAGGGCCCGTACGGCGAGGTGGTGCTGCGGCGGCGCGGCGGCGCGGGACCGTCGGACGGCGCCGTCTTCGAGATCATCGCCAACGGCTGCTTCCTCATGGACACCTCCGACGGCCGCTCCGAGCGGCTGCTCATCCGTGCCGCCCTCGACGCGCTGCCCGCCGACCGCCCCTCCCCCGCGCTGCTCATCGGCGGGCTCGGCGTCGGGTTTTCGCTGGTCGAGGCGGTGACGGAGCCCCAGTGGGGGCGGATCGAGGTGGTCGAACGGGAGGCCGCGGTGATCGACTGGCACCGCGCGGGCCCCCTGGCGGCCATGACCGCCGGGGCCCTGGCCGATCCGCGCACCGAGATCGTCCACACCGATCTGGTCGAGTGGCTGCGAACGGGCCCGCGGACCTATGACGCGCTGTGCCTGGACATCGACAACGGCCCCGACTGGACCGTCACCGAGGACAACGACGGCCTCTACTCCCCCACCGGACTCGCGGCCTGCGCGGCGCGTCTCGCACCGGGCGGGGTGCTGGCCGTATGGTCGGCGCAGCCGTCGCCCGCGTTCGAGGAATCTCTCCGGAATGCCGGGTTCACACAGGTGCGTACGGAAGAGGTCGCCGTTGCCCGGGGTGTTCCCGACGTCGTGCATCTCGCGGTTCGGGGCGCGTAGCAAAGCCGCGTACGCTGGCTTTACGCTTGCTTGCCTACCAAACGCGGCTGAGCGATGACCAGGCGCGAGCCGCGGGTTTCACCGGAAGACGCAGGGGCGGGCGTATGGAGCAGACTCACAACGGTCACAACGGGGCCGCCACGACCACCCCTGGCGCACAGCGCCGGGTCCTCGTCGTCGAGGACGACCCGACCATAGTGGACGCCATCGCGGCCCGGCTGCGCGCCGAGGGGTTCCAGGTCCAGACGGCGGGAGACGGTCCGGCGGCGGTCGACACGGCCGAGGCGTGGCAGCCCGATCTGCTCGTCCTCGACGTGATGCTGCCGGGCTTCGACGGCCTGGAGGTCTGCCGGCGGGTGCAGGCCCGGCGGCCGGTGCCCGTGCTGATGCTGACCGCGCGCGACGACGAGACCGACATGCTGGTGGGGCTCGGGGTCGGCGCCGACGACTACATGACCAAGCCGTTCTCCATGCGCGAACTGGCCGCGCGGGTGCACGTACTGCTGCGGCGGGTGGAGCGGGCGGCGCTGGCCGCGCACACCCCGCGCAGCGGGATCCTGCGCCTGGGCGAGCTGGAGATCGACCACGCCCAGCGCCGGGTGCGGGTGCGCGGCTCGGATGTGCACCTCACCCCGACCGAGTTCGATCTGCTGGTCTGTCTGGCCAACACCCCGCGCGCGGTGCTCTCGCGCGAGCAGCTGCTGGCCGAGGTGTGGGACTGGGCGGACGCCTCGGGCACCCGCACCGTGGACAGCCACATCAAGGCGCTGCGCCGGAAGATCGGCGCGGAGCGGATCCGCACGGTGCACGGCGTCGGCTACGCCCTCGAGACCCCGGCGGCATGACGAGGGCCCGCTGGGCACGCAGGCTCCCCAAGGTCCGGGCAGGCACGGCTCCCAAGGACACGGCTCCCAAGGTCTTGGCACGCGGGGGCTGGGCGCGCCGGGCTCCCCAGGTCCGGGCGGACAAGTCCCCCAGGCTCTGGCCGCGCGGGGTCCCCAAGGTCTCCCGGCTGCCCGGGGCCCCCACGGGCCGGCGGGCGTGGTCCCGCGCCACCTGGGCCCGGGTCTGGGAGGCGCTGCGCCCCTTCGACCCGTACCGCTCGGTCAAGGCGGCGCTGGGGGCGCTGGTCGTCGGCTCGGTGATCATCACCACGCTGCTCGTCTTCGCGGCGATGCACTCCGACACCGAGCTGCGCGTCATCACCATCTTCTCGATCATCGCCTCGCTGCTGATCACCCAGTTCGTGGCGAACGGGCTCACGGCCCCGCTGGACGAGATGACCGAGGTCACCCGGGCGATGGCCAACGGCGACTACACCCGGCGGGTGCGGGCGGCGCAGCGCGGGGACGAGTTCGGCGACCTGGCGTCCGCGTTCAACCGGATGGCGGCCGACCTGGAGGCGGTGGACACCCACCGCAAGGAGCTGGTGGCCAACGTCTCGCATGAGCTGCGCACCCCGATCGCGGCGCTGCGGGCGGTGCTGGAGAACGTGGTGGACGGCGTCTCGGACGCCGATCCGGAGACCATGCGGGTCGCGCTGAAGCAGACCCAGCGCCTGGGCCGCCTGGTGGACCAGCTGCTCGATCTGTCCCGCCTCGACAACGGGGTGGTGCCGCTGCACGCGCGGCGGTTCGAGGTCTGGCCGTATCTGGCCGGGATCCTCAAGGAGGCCGGCATGGCCAAGGGCGCGGAGTCCCATTCGGGCGCGCACACCCGTAAGGACGTCCATCTCAACCTGGACGTCTCGCCGCCGGAGCTGACCGCCCACGCCGATGCGGAGCGGCTGCACCAGGTGGTGGCGAACCTCATCGACAACGCGGTGAAGCACAGCCCGGCACACGGCCGGGTGACCGTGCGCGCCCGGCGCGGTGACGGCCCGGGGAGCCTGGAGCTGGAGGTGCTGGACGAGGGCCCGGGCATTCCGGAGGCGGATTGGCACCGGGTCTTCGAGCGGTTCAACCGGGGCGGGCTCTCCCCGGACGGCTCGGTGGACGGCCGGCGGCGGCCGGGGCCGGTCAGCGACGGCGGCACCGGTCTGGGGCTGGCGATCGCGCGCTGGGCGGTGGATCTGCACGGCGGGCGGATAGGGGTGGCGGAGTCCTCGCGCGGCTGCCGGATCAAGGTCAGCCTCCCCGGACCTGTCCCGGAACCCAAACCAGGGACCCCCTGAGATCAAAGCTGAAGTAAAGTCGACCCTGTCGCGCACATACGAGCGGCAGGGATGCACGTCTGCGCTGCCCCGCGCCGGAGGAAACGCACGAAACCCCGTGTGTTTCCCGGTACGTCATGCGCTGAAACCCGCCGATCAATGTGACTTGCGCGACGATGACCAGTGCGGCCTGCACGTAAGGGTCCAAGGGGCGTAGCCTTTATTCCCGCTGTCCACCACCTTTAGGAAGCGGAAGAGGGCGGTTGCCGCCGTGTCGCCACAGTCCCCCAACACCTCGAGCGTCTCGACCGATGAACAGGACGGGCAGGGGAGTAACCCTGCCGCTGCCTTCGGCCCCAATGAGTGGCTCGTCGACGAGATCTACCAGCAGTACCTCCAGGACCCGAACTCGGTCGACCGAGCCTGGTGGGACTTCTTCGCCGACTACAAGCCGGGTCAGGACACCGGCTCCGCGGTGGCCACGCCACCACAGGGAGTAGCCGCGAGCGCCGCCCCGGCGGCCCCGGCCAAGCCCGCGCCGGCCAAGCCCGCGGAGGCCAAGCCCGCCGCCCCGGCCGCGAAGCCCGCCGAGGCCAAGCCGGCCGCCGCGGCCCCCGCCGCTCCCGCTGCCGCGCAGCCCGCGGCGGCACAGCCCGCGCCCCCCGCCGCGAAGGCCGCCCCGGCGGCCCCGGCCAAGCCCGCGCCGGCCAAGCCGACCCCGGCCGAGCCGACGGTCTCCAAGAAGGAGCCCGCCGCGCCCTCCGCGGGGCCCGAGCTGGTCACGCTGCGCGGCCCGTCCGCCGCCGTGGCGAAGAACATGAACGCGTCGCTGGAGCTGCCGACCGCCACCTCGGTCCGCGCGGTCCCGGTGAAGCTGCTGTTCGACAACCGCATCGTCATCAACAACCACCTCAAGCGCGCCCGCGGCGGCAAGGTGTCCTTCACGCACCTGATCGGCTACGCCATGGTGCAGGCGCTGAAGGCGATGCCCTCGATGAACCACTCGTTCACCGAGAAGGACGGCAAGCCGACCCTGGTCAAGCCCGAGCACATCAACCTCGGCCTCGCCATCGACCTGGTCAAGCCCAACGGCGACCGCCAGCTCGTGGTCGCGGCGATCAAGAAGGCCGAGACGCTCAACTTCTTCGAGTTCTGGCAGGCGTACGAGGACATCGTCCGCCGCGCCCGCGCGAACAAGCTGACGATGGAGGACTTCACCGGCGTCACGGCCTCCCTCACCAACCCGGGCGGCATCGGCACCGTCCACTCGGTGCCGCGGCTGATGCCCGGCCAGGGCCTGATCATCGGCGTCGGCGCCATGGAGTACCCGGCCGAGTTCCAGGGCACCTCCCAGGACACCCTGAACAAGCTGGGCATCTCCAAGGTCATGACGCTGACCAGCACCTATGACCACCGGGTGATCCAGGGCGCCGCCTCCGGCGAGTTCCTGCGGGTCATGAGCCAGCTGCTGCTCGGCGAGAACGACTTCTTCGACGAGATCTTCAAGGCGCTGCGCATCCCCTACGAGCCGGTCCGCTGGCTCAAGGACATCGACGTCAGCCACGACGACGACGTCACCAAGGCCGCGCGGGTCTTCGACCTGATCCACTCCTACCGGGTCCGCGGCCATGTCATGGCCGACACCGACCCGCTGGAGTACCGCCAGCGCAAGCACCCCGACCTGGACATCATCGAGCACGGGCTCACCCTGTGGGACCTGGAGCGCGAGTTCGCGGTCGGCGGCTTCGCGGGCAAGTCCATGATGAAGCTGCGCGACATCCTGGGCGTGCTGCGCGACTCGTACTGCCGCACCACCGGCATCGAGTTCATGCACATCCAGGACCCCAAGCAGCGCAAGTGGATCCAGGACCGCGTCGAGCGCAACCACGACAAGCCGGAGCGCGAGGAGCAGCTGCGCATCCTGCGCCGGCTCAACGCGGCCGAGGCGTTCGAGACCTTCCTCCAGACCAAGTACGTCGGCCAGAAGCGGTTCTCCCTGGAGGGCGGCGAGTCCGTCATCCCGCTGCTGGACGCGGTGCTGGACGCGGCCGCCGAGTCGCGTCTTGACGAGGTCGTCATCGGCATGGCCCACCGCGGCCGGCTGAACGTGCTGGCCAACATCGTCGGCAAGTCGTACGCGCAGATCTTCCGCGAGTTCGAGGGCAACCTCGACCCGAAGTCCATGCACGGCTCCGGTGACGTCAAGTACCACCTGGGCGCCGAGGGCACCTTCACCGGTCTGGACGGCGAGCAGATCAAGGTCTCGCTCGCCGCGAACCCCTCCCACCTGGAGGCCGTGGACCCGGTCCTGGAGGGCGTCGTCCGCGCCAAGCAGGACATCATCGGCAAGGCCGGCACCGACTTCACCGTGCTGCCCGTCGCCCTCCACGGCGACGCGGCCTTCGCGGGCCAGGGTGTGGTGGCCGAGACGCTGAACATGTCGCAGCTGCGCGGCTACCGCACCGGCGGCACCGTGCACATCGTGATCAACAACCAGGTCGGCTTCACCGCCGCCCCGGCCGCGTCCCGCTCCTCGATGTACGCCACGGACGTCGCGCGCATGATCGAGGCGCCGATCTTCCACGTCAACGGCGACGACCCGGAGGCCGTCGTGCGCGTCGCGCGGCTCGCCTTCGAGTTCCGCCAGGCGTTCAACAAGGACGTGGTCATCGACCTGATCTGCTACCGCCGCCGCGGTCACAACGAGACCGACAACCCCGGTTTCACCCAGCCGCTGATGTACGACCTGATCGACAAGAAGCGCTCGGTGCGCAAGCTCTACACCGAGTCGCTGATCGGGCGCGGCGACATCACCCTGGAAGAGGCCGAGCAGGCGCTCCAGGACTTCCAGGGCCAGCTGGAGAAGGTCTTCACCGAGGTCCGCGACGCGGTCTCGGCCCCGGCCCCGGCCGAGGTCCCCGAGCCGCAGGCGGAGTTCCCGGTCTCGGTCCAGACGGCGGTCTCCCAGGAGGTCGTCAAGCGGATCGCCGAGTCCCAGGTCAACACCCCCGACCGGATCACCGTCCACCCGCGGCTGTTCCCGCAGCTCCAGCGGCGCGCGGCGATGATCGAGGACGACTCGATCGACTGGGGCATGGGCGAGACCCTCGCCATCGGCTCGCTGCTGATGGAGGGCACCCCGGTCCGGCTCGCCGGCCAGGACTCCCGCCGCGGCACCTTCGGCCAGCGCCACGCGGTGCTGGTGGACCGCGAGACCGGCGACGACTACACCCCGCTGCTGTACCTCACCGAGGACCAGGCGCGGTACAACGTCTACGACTCGCTGCTCAGCGAGTACGCGGCGATGGGCTTCGAGTACGGCTACTCGCTGGCCCGCCCGAACGCGCTGGTCATGTGGGAGGCGCAGTTCGGTGACTTCGTCAACGGCGCGCAGACCATCGTCGACGAGTTCATCTCCTCGGCCGAGCAGAAGTGGGGCCAGACCTCTGGTGTCACCCTGCTGCTGCCGCACGGCTACGAGGGCCAGGGCCCGGACCACTCCTCGGCCCGGATCGAGCGCTTCCTCCAGCTGTGCGCGCAGAACAACATGACGGTCGCCGCGCCGACGCTGCCGTCGAACTACTTCCACCTGCTGCGCTGGCAGGTCCACAACCCGCACCACAAGCCGCTGGTCGTCTTCACCCCGAAGTCGATGCTGCGTCTGAAGGCCGCGGCGTCGAAGACGGAGGAGTTCCTCTCCGGCTCGTTCCGCCCGGTGATCGGCGACGAGACGGTCGACCCGGCCGCGGTGCGCAAGGTGGTCTTCTGCTCCGGCAAGGTCTACTACGACCTGGCCGCGGAGCGGGACAAGCGCGGTGCGAACGACACGGCGATCATCCGCCTGGAGCGGCTGTACCCGCTGCCGGGTGCGGAGCTCCAGGCCGAGATCGCCAAGTACTCGGGCGTCGAGAAGTTCGTCTGGGCGCAGGAGGAACCGGCGAACCAGGGTGCCTGGCCGTTTATCGCGCTCAACCTGATCGACCACCTGGAGCTGTCGGTCGGCGCGGACGTCCCCGCCGCCGAGCGCCTGGTCCGGGTCTCCCGCCCGCACTCGTCCTCGCCCGCGGTGGGGTCGAACAAGCGGCACCAGTCGGAGCAGGGGGCGCTGGTGGCCGAGGTCTTCGAGATCTGAGGCCCTCAGCCGATTACGGAAGGCCCGGTCCCGCGTCGCGCGGGGCCGGGCCTTCCGGCGTATGCGGGCTGTCGTCAGACCGGCAGCGGCTCGAAGGGCCAGATGGGGCACCGCTGCCATGGCGCTATCACCTGGGGATGGCGAGACCCTATCTGGGCCCCGGCGTTCACGCCGGGGGAATCGCTCCCCGTCCCAGCGAACGCGGAGCGTTGCGCCATCCGCTTTTCCACGAGCGTGGAGCACCCGCACGGCTGCCCGACGGAGCCGGAAAATGCGAACAACCGTCTCATAGGTCACCGGGACGGATAATCGTCATGGAAGTGGCGGTCGCGTGTGTGGTGGTCGTACTACGGTCCGATGTCATGAAGCTAGTGGTGCAGGTGAAGCTGCTGCCGACGTCCGAGCAGGCGTCGGTCCTGGAAGCGACCCTGCATGCTTGTAACCGGGCCGCGACCTACGCCTCGCAAGTTGCCTTCGCCAAGGAGTCGAAGGACCGCAACGGGCCGCAGAAGGAGGTGTACACGGATCTGAAGGCGATGTTCGGGCTGTCAGCGCAGCCGGCGGTGCGGGCTGTGAAGAAGGTCGTCGACGCCTATGCGACGCTGAGGGCCAACCTGAGAGCGGGGAACCTGGGCCTGACCACATCCAAGCGCTACCGGAAGGCCGTCGGCGCTCCCATCGGCTTTCGCCCGGAGGCGGCCCAGCCGTTCGACGATCGCTGCCCGTCCTGGCAGTACGACGCACGCACGGTGTCGATCTGGACGGTGGCCGGGCGGATGCGCGGCATCCGGTTCGCCTGCTCGTCCGAACAGCTCAAGACGCTCGTCGCCCATCGCAAGGGCGAGAGCGACCTGGTGCGTCGGGGCGGGAAGTGGTTCCTGATCGCCACCTGCGACCTGCCTGACCCCGAGGTGTACGAGCCGGTGGACTGGATCGGAGTCGACCGGGGCATCGTGAACCTCGCCACCACATCCGACGGCACGAATTACCAGGGGCGTCGCCTGTCCCGCTACCGGCGCTGGCAGGCCCGCAAACGCGCTGAACTCCAGAGGAGGAAAAGCCGTTCTGCCCGGCGGCGCCTTGCCCGCCGTAAATTGAGGTGGACGCGGCCCACACTTCACAGCGCTGTCCGCGCTGCGGGCATACCGGGCGGACCAACCGGCCCGCCCGGGATCATTTTCGCTGTCGTCGGTGCGGGCTCGCTGGCCCAGCCGATGTCGTCGCCGGGGTCAACGTACGCGATCGCGCACGCTCGGCGTGGGTGTTTGTCACCGCACCCGCACCTTCCCTCTGACATTAGCCGGGGGCTGGGTGGATGCGACCCGTGACCGTCCTGTCGTAGGGGACAGTCGGGAGCGCGACGAGGTGCGAACGACCGAGCGTACAAGCTTGGCCGTTCACGGCCGAGAAGGTGACGAAAGCAGGTCAAAGATGCCGAACCGCCGCCGTCCCGCCCTTCTCACCCTCGCCGCCGCCGCGCTCGGCGGCGCCGTCCGGGCGCTGGTGTCCTGGCTGCTCAGCCGGACGGACTGACCGCGATCCGGCCGCCGGAGGCGGCGGCCAGCCGCCCGGCGAGCTCGTCGCGCACCCGCGTGAGGGTGTCGATCCGGTCGTCCAGCACGCTCAGGCGGCGACGCGCGATGTCCAGCATGGCCTCGGCGGGCCGGCTGCTCGGCAGGTCGCCGTCCAGGCAGGCGCCGAAGTGCTCGATGTCCTCGAGCGTGAGCCCGGCGTCGAGCAGATACCGGATGTTGGCCACCCGCCGGACCGCCCGCTCGTCGTAGACCCGGTAGCCGTTGCCCGCCCGTGCGGAGCTCAGCAGCCCTCGCTCCTCGTAGAAGCGCAAGGCCCTGGTCGTGGCACCGGTGGCCTTCGCCAACTCCCCTATCCGCATGGCCGCGAGACTACCGGCGGACAGGGCGCCCGACGGCTCGCGCCTAGCCGACCAGCGCCCCGCCGTCCACCGGTAGTACGACCCCCGTGGTGTAGGCCGCCTCCGGCCGCGCGAGCTGCGTGATCCAGAAGGCGACCTCCTCCGCCCGGCCGAGCCGTCCCAGCGGCACATGCTCGATCAGGGTCTTCCGCAGGGCGGCGACCTGCTCGGCGTCGAGCCCCTGGTGGTGCCCGATCCCGGTGGCGATGGGGCCGGGGGCCACAGCGGCCACGCGCACCCCGCGCGGCGCGAGTTGGACGGCCCAGCTGCGCGTCAGCGTGTCCAGGGCGGCCTTCAGCGCGGCGTACAGCTCCGCGCCGGCCATCGGCCAGCCACGCTGGCCGATGGCCGTGCTGACGTTGATCACGACACCCGCGCTCTCGCTCAGCTGCGGGAGGGCGGCCTGGGTGAGGTACATCGGGGCGAGCAGATTGACGGCCAGCATCTCCTCGGCGGCCTCCCGCCGGATGTCCCCGAGCGGCGTCTGCCGGACCACGGCGGCGTTGTTGACCAGCACATCGATACGGCCGAACGCCTCCATCGCGGTGTTCACGATCAACTCGGCGGCGCCGGGGGCCGAGACGTCGGCCACCAGCGGCCGGATGCCCGGGGCATCGGCGGCCGTCTCGGCGAGCCGGGCCGCCGTACGGCCGACCACCAGGACCTGGGCGCCCTGCTCGGCGAAGGTCCGGGCGGTGACCCGCCCGATCCCCGTGCCCCCGCCGGTGACGATCACTGCTCTGCCGGAAAAGTGCGCTGCTGTCATGTCGGTCATGTCGATGCACCCTAAACATTGACGCCCGCGTCAACGTCAACCCCGGCGCCCCTCGGGTCGCTCACCGGAGTGCGGGGCCGCATATCCTGGGCGGGTAGATCCACACCACCCCTTCCGGAGCGACCCTTGTACTTCACCGATCGCGGTATCGAGGAGCTGGAGCAGCGACGCGGCGATGAGGAGGTCACCTTCGAGTGGCTCGCCGAGCAGCTGCGGGCGTTCGTCGACCTGAACCCGGACTTCGAGGTCCCGGTGGAGCGGCTGGCGACCTGGCTGGCCCGGCTCGACGAGGAGGACGACGACGTCTGAGGGCTACGTCGTCTGAGGGCTACGGCCTCTGAGGACGACGACGTCTGAGGGCTACGTCGTCTGAGGGCTACGGCCTCTGAGGACGACGACGTCTGAGGGCTACGGCCCCTGAGGGCCGCGTCGTCTCAGGGCTACAGTCTCCGAGGGCCGCGCGTTCCACAGCGCTGCGCGGCCCCGGCCACCCCTCACGCCACCACCGGCCCCCGCCCCGCCGTCCCCGCCTCGTGGTCCAGCCGGGGATCGGACACCAGCACCGCCTGCTGGAGCCGCTGAAGCTTCGCCGAGGGCTCGAGCCCCAGCTCCTCCGTCATCGCCATCCGCAGCCGCTGGTAGACCGTCAGGGCGCGGGTGCGCTGGCCGGAGCGGTGGAGGGCAAGCATGTACTGACCGTGCAGGCCCTCGTGGAAGCGGTGCTCCACGACCAGCGAGGCGAGGTCGCTCAGCACCTCCAGATGGCCGCCGAGCCGCAGCCGGGTCTCGATGCCGCGCTCGGTGACCGTGAGCCGGGACTGCTCCAGCCGGGCGACCTCCGCCTGAAGCGGCCGCCCGTGCGGGGTGACGTCGACCAGGGCCGGGCCCTGCCAGAGGGCCAGCGCCCGCCGGAAGGAGGTGTCCGCCGTCCGCTCGTCGCCGGCCTCCAGCGCGCCCTCGCCCTCGGCGACGAGGTCGCGGTACTCATGGACGTCGAGCTCCCCCGGGCTCACCACCATGGCGTACCCCCCGGGCCGGGTCTGGAGCACATCCCGGGTGACGGCGGCCGACGACATCCCCAGCCCCTCGGCGAGCAGCTTGCGCAGATGCAGGATGTACGTCTGGAGCGTGGTCAGCCCGGTGCGCGGCGGCTGATCGCCCCACAGCTCGGCCATCAGCGACTGCACCGGCACCATCCGGCCCGCGTTGAGCAGCAGCAGGGACAGCACCTTGCGCGGCTTCATCGCGCTGGGCACTCCGGACCGGGCGCCGAGGCCGAGTGTCAGCGGTCCGAGCACGCTCACCCGCATGGGTGGCACCTCTCTTCGGGCTTCATGGGCGGTACGGCTTCATGGGCCGTACGCACGGACGAGCAGATCGGCGGCGCTCTCGCAGACGGCCGTGGCCTCGTCCTCGGCGAGCGGGCGGGTGCCGTACATCGACTGGTAGAGCCCCTGTTGGATGATCAGGGCCACGAACTGGCGGGCCGCGGTGGCCGGATCCGGCACGCTCAGCTCACCGCTGCCGGTGCGCCGGCCGAGCATCTCGGCGAGGTACTTCACCAGCTGCTGGGGCTCCCCCTCCGCACACGCGGGGCGCAGCGAGGGGTGGCGGGCGACCTCGGCGATGACCAGGCGGCGCAGCGCGGAGGCCCGCGCGTCGAGCAGTACGGCGAGCACCCGGTGGCCGAAGGCGAGCAGCGCGGTGCGGGCGTCGCCGGAGTCGTACGCCTCGGGTGGCCCGGCGCCGTCCGGCCCGAGGGTGTACGGGGAACCGGCGGCGAAACCGGCCGCCACCCGCTCCCGCTCCTCCTCGACGGCGGCGATGAACAGCCGCTCCTTGTCGCCGAAGTGGTTGTAGACGGTCTGTTTGGACACGCGGGCCTCGTCCGCGATGACGTCCACGCTCGCCCGGTCGTACCCCTCGCGCAGGAAGACGGCCACCGCCGCCTCCAATATCGCCTGCCGCTTGGCGGGCTGGGGGCCCACGGGCCGTCCCGCCGCGCCGCGCCGGGGACCGCTGTCCGTCCGCAACGGCCCAACCTCCTCGCCCCAAGCCGGTCTTGCCCTCGATGGACTTGTGAGTCTAGCCTTCGTTTACCGCAATGGACTAGCCCGTCTAGTCCAATTAATTCATCGGCGGATCACGTCGTTTCACCATCGCTTCACAAGGAGAGCTCCATGAGCGCACCGGAGAACAGCGAGGCCCTGCGCCCTCTCACCCTGGCGCCGGAGGCGCAGCGGCAGCTGTTCCTGGAGGCCCGTACGGCCAACACCTTCACCGATGAGCCGGTGACGGACGAACAGGTCCGCGCGATCCACGAACTGGTCAAGTACGCCCCCACCTCGCTGAACCAGCAGCCGCTGCGGGTGGTGCTGGTGCGCTCGGAGGAGGCGCGCGCCCGGCTGGTGGCGCATATGACGGGGCGGAACCAGGAGAAGACGGCCAAGGCCCCGCTGGTGGCGGTGCTCGCCGCGGACCTGGACTTCCATGAGGAGCTGCCGCGGCTGGTGCCGTTCATGGAGAACCCGCAGGCGATCTTCGCCGACCCCGAGGCCCGGGAGGGGTCGGCGCGGTTCAACACCGCGATCCAGGTGGGCTACTTCATCCTGGGTGTGCGCGCCGCGGGGCTCGCCGCCGGGCCCATGATCGGCTTCGACCACGCGGCCGTCTCCAAGGAGTTCTTCGAGGACGGGCGGCACGCCGCGGTCTGTGTGGTCAACATCGGCAAGCCGGGTCCGGACGCCTGGATGGGGCGGCTGCCGCGCCTGGAGTACGAGGAGGTCTTCCGTACGGTCTGAGTCCGTAGGGTCTGAGATCTTCCGGAAGAACGGCCGTCCGCTCCCGTGCCTTCTCGGCGCGGGAGCGGACGGCTGTATGAGCTGTATGAGCTGGAGGGGCTTGTCGGTTTCGCTCAGCTCTCGATCAGTTCATGGAACGCCACCGTGTCGAAGATGTCCTCCATCCTCGTCGCCCTGCCGTCCCGCATCGTCCACGAGTGGACGAAGTCCAGCGTCACGGTCCTCCCGCTCAGCGAGGTCACCTCGCGGGTGCCGAACACCACGACCCGGTCGCCCTGTTCGATGAACTCCTTCGGCGCGAGCCTCATCCCGCCCAGCACGGTCGGCACCCGGGCGAGGAACTCCTTGATGCCCGCATGGCCCAGCTTGGTGCCGCCGAGCCCGTACTTGGCCATCCCCTCCGGATGCACCCACTCCACATCGGGGTGCATGCCCGAGAGGATCCCCTCGATGTCACGGTCGCGGAAACCCGCGTAGCAGGCCTGGATGGCCTCGATGTTCGGTGATGCCATGGTGGTGGCCACTCCTCAGACGGCGGTGTGCCGCGGCTCAAGACGGAAGGTGCTCGGGGTGGAGCGCCTGGAGCGTGCGCCGTACGCCCTCGCGCCACGGCACCCGGCAGGGGCCGGTGATCTCCCGCCGCTTCGTGGGGTCGAATTGGTATGTCTCCCGGGTGACCTCGCTCGGGACGAGCCGGGCGGTGACCCCGGTGAGCTCCTCCAGATGGCGCACGCAGTCGGTCATCCCGACCGCCTCGTCCCCGCCCCAGTTGACCAGCGTGGCCGGGGTCGACGCGGCCTGCCACAGATGGGGGACGTGGGCGATGAGATCGTCGGTGTGGAGGAGGGAGCACCAGTTCTGGCCCTCCATGGGCACCGGTATCGGCTCGCCCGCGAGCATCCGCTTGAAGTAGAGCATCGGCACCCCGCCGTAGCCGCCGGGGCCGTAGGCGATGTTGAGCCGGGCGATGGTCGTCGGCAGGTTCAGCACCTGGGCGAACGCCCGTACCGCGCCCTCCGCGGCGATCTTGCCCACCGGGTAGGCGGGCAGCCAGTCGGCCACTCCGTCCACGGGGTCGTCCTCGGTGTACGCGTGGTCGAGGGTCTGCCGCTTGTAGAGCGCCCCGGTGGAGACGAAGAGGAACGCCTCCGCCGTCCGGCAGTGGGACATCAGCCGGCCGGTGGCCACCGAGTTGACCTCGATGGCCGTGTTGACATCGCCGTCCTCACCGCGGCGCACCGCCGAGTGGAAGACATGGGTGAAGTCGTCGGGCAGCCCCTCGTACGCCGCCTCGCGCGGGTCGTTCATGTCCCAGCGGAATGTGGTGATCCCCTGGTCGTTCAGCTCCTTCTCGACACCGGGGGTGCCGAACCGGCCCAGGCACCACACCTCGTTGCGCTCGGCCAGCGCCTCGGCCACCGGCCGGGCGACCTGCCCGGTGCCGCCGGTGACCAGGATCTTCTTGCCTTCCACCCTGCTCTTCTCCTTGTGCCTGGCCCTGTCGGGTCCTGTGCCTGGGCCTGTCGGGGCCTTGTGCCTGACCCTTTCGGGGCCTTGTGCCTGGGCCCTGTCGGGCGTTGTGCCTGCCCTTACGGGCCTATGACTGGCCCACGGTCCGGGCCCGGTCGGCGTCGTCCAGCGCACGGTCGAGCTCCCTGCGCAGAACCGCCTGGAAGACCGCGACATGCCGCGGGCCCATCAGTGTGTAGTGCTCACCGGGCACGTCCACATACCGGTTGGGCTCGGTGGTGTAGTCGTCCCACCGGCGCAGCTCGTTCGCCAGCCAGTCCTCCTTGGTGCCGCGCAGCGGGATCGCGTAGAAGACCGTCATGGACCGGGTGGTGCCGCTGGGGTGGTAGTCGCGGCCCAGGGTGGTCAGGCCATGGGCCAGCTCCGCCCAGGCGGTGAACTTGGCCAGGTCCAGGTCGAGTTCGTCCAGCCGGGTCGGCGGGGCGATCCGCAGCAGATGCGCGAGCTGCTCCTCCTGGGACAGCGGGCGCAGCTCGGCGGGGAGGTCGAGCGACTGCTTCTTGTTGATCAGGTCGAGGAAGAAGGCGAGGTTGGTCGCGGTCTCGATGAAGTCGAGCTCGTCCATGCGGTACTTGATGTGCGGCGGAAGGTTGAAGCTGCCGACGAAGTCGACCCGCTCGCCCTGGGCCTCGAGCGCCTTGGCGATCTCGAAGGCCACGGCGCCGCCGTAGGAGTATCCGGCCACGGCGTAGGGGCCGTGCGGCTGGCGGGCGCGGATGGCCTCCACATAGCACTCCACCATCTCCTCGAAGCTGGTGAAGGGCTTCTCGCCCTCGTTGAAGCCCCGGGCGCGCAGCGCGTGGAACGGCCGGTCGCCGACGAAGTACTTGGCGAGGTTGACGAAGACCAGGACCTCGCCGACGCCGGGGTGGACGCAGAACAGCGGGGTCTTCTCGCCACCGGTCTGGAGCGGTACGACCGGGTCGTAGACCGCGCCGCCGGGCGCGCCGCCGCCGTCGAGCCGGGCGGCGAGCTGCCGTACCGACGGCGCCGTGAGCACCGTGATGACCGGCAGGTCCGCGACCCCCAGCCGCCGGTGGACCTGGCGGCGCAGCCGCAGGATGTCCAGCGAGGTGCCGCCCAGGTCGAAGAAGCTGGCGGTGGCGCTGATCCGCTCCGCGGTGGTGTCGAACATCTCGGCGTAGATCTCGGCGAGGATCCGCTCGGTCTCGCCCTCGGGCGGGGTGTGGCCGCCGAGCCGGCGGGTGGTCAGCTCCGCGACGCGCTCGATGACGTCGTCGTACCCGCCGGACTCCAGGCGCTGGCGCATCCGGCGGCGCAGCGTCTTGCCGAGGCTGGTCTTGGGGAACGCGTCCTTGGGCAGCGGCAGGATGAGGGAGGGCCGGAAGCCCCAGTGCATCACGACGGTGGAGCGCACCGCGGTGATCATGCGGTGCAGCCCGGCCTCGTCGTCGTCCGCCGGTTCGGGGCTGACGGCGATGACCAGCTGTTCGGTGTCGCTGCCGGGGCGGCGGGTCGGGAACGCCGCGACATAGCCGCCGGCGACATCGTCGAGCTGCTCCAGCGCGGCCTCTATCTCATGGCTGAAGTAGTTGACGCCATTGACGATGACGCTGTCCTTGCTGCGGCCGACGAGGGTCAGCCTGCCCTCGTCGATCCGGCCGAGGTCGCCGCTGCGGAACCAGCCGTCGGGGGTGAAGGCTTCCTCGGTGGCCTCGGCGTTGTTGTAGTAGCCGGGGGTGATCATCGGGCCACTGAGCTGAAGCTCGCCGACCTCGCCTTCGGGCAGCGCCCGGTGGTCGTCGTCGGCGACCCGGATCCGGAGCCCCTCGACGGGGGTGCCGAGGTTGGCGAACTCCTGGCCCGCGTCGGTGACCGGGAACGCGCGGTTGTAGATGCTGCCCGCGCAGGTCTCCGTCATGCCGAAGGCGGGCCAGAGCGCGGCCTCCCGCAGTCCGTACGGGGCGTAATGCGCCAGGAATGCCTCGCCGGTCGCGACGACATTCGCCTCACCACCGCTGACGATATGGCGCAGCGCGCTGAGATCGAGCCCTTCGCCGCCCTCAGATATCTCCTCCGCCACCTCATGGACGGAGGAATTGAGCGGGCCGAGGAGGAAGTTCGGCGTAAAGGTCATCGTGACCTTGTGGCGGGATATGATCCGGAGGAAACGCAGCGGCTCCTCGAGAATGACCGCGGCTTCCGCATGCAATTGCTCGGCGCCGACGTACAGCGGCAGCATATGCGCTTCGAGGAGCGCGGCCACATGGTCGTAGGAAATCCAGTTGAAGGTGGTGTCGGCAGCGGTGAGCCGCTGCTTCCCCGCCTTTCCGGCCATCGACGCCAGAATATTTCCATGGGTCAGCATGACCGCTTTGGAATTCCCGGTGGAGCCGGAGGTCAGCACCAGCAGGGCAAGGTCGTCCGGGGCCGCGGAGTGCACGGCGGGCGGCTGTCCGCGCTCCGCTCCGGAGGCGTCCTCGGCCGCCCGCAGCTCCTCCACGACGGCCACCGCGAGCCCGGGCACCTCGGGCAGCTCGGCCCGCGTCGCCTCGGTGGTCACCAGCAGCGGGCCGTCCAACAGCTCGTTGACGTGGGTGAGTTGGGCCGCCCAGCGGGCCGGGTCGCCGGAGATCGGCACCATCGGGCAGGGCACGAAGCCGCCCAGCAGACAGGCCCAGAAGACCGTCAGGAACTCCGGCTGCCGGTCCAGCAGCAGGGCCACCTTGTCCTGCGGCCGCAATCCCCGGTCGCGGAGTGCGGAGAGAAGCCCGAGCGCCGATTCCAGAAGTTCCGGATAAGACTGCCGCACGGATTCACTCGCGGTGGGGCCGACCAGATAGCACACCCCCGAATGGGCATGGTCGCGCGCCGCCCTGAACAACAGCCGGGCAACCGAGTTCGGCTCCGCGTCCTGCTGTGGTACCGAGGTATTCAAGGGTTGTGACGTCATTCCCCCACGGCCCCTCTTCCTTCCCGATTCTGAGGCCACGAAGGTAACAGTCCCGAACATATGTCTCCATGATGCTCTACCAGGACTCTAGCGAGGCTCTAGCGGAAATTCTCAGTCCGGAGGAGTTTCTTCAAAAAGTGCGATTCAGCCCACAGAGAAACGATGACTGCGCCATGCATCTTCCAGCACCCTCGTGCGTTTGTGCACGGATGCGGGGCCGGGCCGGGGATGGATCAGGGACGAGCCGGGGGCGGGCCCGGGACGTATCAGGGGCGGACCGGGCTTGACTCCGCCTGTCCGCGATATATCGTGTTGTGCAGGAGACACGATATGTTGCGTCCAGATGGCGCGTCGCACGTCCAGCCAGGGGAGGCCAGGGATGTCAGCCCGATCACAGTGGTCGATCAACGCGCCACAGAAGCTCACCCTCGACGACCCGGTGTCCGCGCTCGACGTCCAGATCGCGGGCGGCACGGTCAATGTGGTCGGCGCCGCCCCCGGCCCCGCCCGCCTCGAGGTCTCCGAGATCGACGGCCCGCCGCTGAAGGTCACCCACATCGACGGAACTCTGAGCGTCGGCTATGACGACCTTCCCCGGAAGGGCTTCCGCAAGTGGCTCGGGCACTACACCCGCACCGCCCATGTGACCCTCACCGTGCCCGTCGGCACCAGCGCCACCGTCGGCGTGGTCGGGGGCTCCGCCGTGGTCTCCGGGCTGTCCGGCCGTGCCGAGCTGCACGGTGTCTCCGGCGACTTCACCCTGCTCGGGCTGACCGGACCGGTCCAGGCCGACACCGTATCCGGCCGGGTCGAGGCCCAGGCCGTCACCGGCGATCTGCGGTTCCACTCCGTCTCCGGCGACCTCACCGTGATCGAGGGCTCCGGGCCCTCCGTACGGGCCGAGTCGGTCAGTGGCGACATGGTGCTCGACCTGGCGCCCGCCCCCAAGTGCTCCGACATCTGCCTCACCACCGTCTCCGGTGAGATCGCCATCCGGCTGCCGCACCCCGCCGACGCGGAGGTGGAGGCCAACACGGCCAGCGGCTCGGTCTCCAACGGCTTCGACGATCTGCGGGTCACCGGCCAGTGGGGCGCCAAGAGGATCACCGGCCGGCTCGGCACGGGCAATGGCAGCCTGAAGGCCACCACCGTCTCGGGCGCCATCGCGCTGCTGCGCCGTCCGCCGTCCGAGGACGACACGGACACGGACACCACCGACGGCACCCAGGGAAAGGTCCTCTGATGCCCCCCGTATTCGCCCACGGCCGACTGCGCCTGTATCTGCTCAAGCTGCTCGACGAGGCGCCGCGCCACGGCTATGAGGTCATCCGGCTGCTGGAGGAGCGGTTCCAGGGGCTGTACGCGCCCTCGGCCGGCACCGTCTATCCGCGGCTGGCCAAGCTGGAGGCCGAGGGGCTGGTCACCCACACCACCGAGGGCGGCCGCAAGGTCTACTCCATCACCGACGCCGGGCGCGCCGAACTGGCCGACCGCAGCGGTGAGCTGGCCGATCTGGAGCTGGAGATCCGCGAGTCGGTCGCCGAACTCGCCGCCGAGATCCGGGAGGACGTCCGCGGCTCCGCGAGCGATCTGCGGCGCGAGATGCGCGAGGCGGCCCAGCAGGCCCGCGCCTCCGGCGGCGCCCAGGACAAGCAGGCCCCGTGGGAGGGGGCGTGGGGCGACAAGGAGACCTGGCGGCAGGCGAAGGAGGAGATGCGGCGCGCGAAGGAGGAGTGGAAGGAGCAGGCGCGCCGGGCCAAGGAGGAGAGCCGGCGGGCCCGGCAGGACGCCCAGCGCGCCCGTAAGCAGGCCAGGGACGCGCAGGACTTCGCGCGCGAGGAGGTCCAGCGGATCGCCCGGCGGGTCCAGGAGCAGACGCAGGAGCACATCCGGGCGGGCGACTGGCAGCGGGCGGTGCGCGAGGGGCTGGCCGAGGTGTCACGCGGTATGGGCCGGATCTCCCGGCCGGGCACCTCGCGCTCGGACTGGGGCTGGGGCTGGGACGAGGAGGCGTCCGGGCCGGATGTCACGGTGGAGCGGGTGGACGTGACGAAGCCGGAGCCGGAGGGCGGTGGCGGGGAGGAGAAGCCGAGCGCCGGGGGCGGCGGCGGGCAGGAGAAGCCGAGCGCCGGGGGCGGGGGCGGTGGCGGCGGTGGCGCGACTGGGGTGCGGGAGCCCGAGTGGGCCGGGGACTTCACCCCCTCCGGCGCCCCCGCCCGCGATCTGGAGCGGCTGCTCGATCGGTTCCGGGACGACGTCCGCGACGCGGCCCGCGACCACGGGGTGACGGACGCCCAGCTGGCCGAGGCCCGCCACCACCTGGGGGCGGCCGCGGCGCGGATCACGGCGCTGCTGCGGGGGAAGCGGGCGTAGGGCTGCTGTCCGGGTTGGGGTGACGCCTGCGGCGGGCTGTTCCCCTACCCGCCCCTTCCCGAAACTGGGGCTCCGCCCCAGACCCCGGCGTCTGGGGCGAAGCCGCACACCGATGCCGGGGGCAGTGGCTACCCGCGCCCAGGGATATCCGGCAGATCGCGCCGCCCGGGACGGTGCTGCTCCGCTCCCCGCCCTGGGGTCCGGGATCCGGGGCCCGAGGTCCGGGGGCCCGAGGTCCGGGGGCCCGAGGTCCGGGGGCCCGAGGTCCGGGGGCCCGAGGTCCGCAGCCCAAGGTCCGGAGCCGGGGCTCCGGGGTCCGGGGTCCGCCGCCCGGGGGCCTGAGGTCCGGGGGCCGGGGGCCTGAGGTCGGGGTCCGGGGCCCAAGGTCCGGAGCCCGGGGTCCAGGGCCCGGCGCCCAGAGGTCCGGCGCCCGAGGTCCAGGGCCCGGGGCCCGGGGTCCGGCGCCCAAGGTCCGGCGCCCGAGGTCCAGGGCCCGGGGCCCGAGGTCCGGGGGCCTGAGGTCCGGGGGCCCGAGGTCCGCAGCCCAAGGTCCGGAGCCGGGGCTCCGGGGTCCGGGGTCCGCCGCCCGGGGGCCTGAGGTCCGGGGGCCGGGGGCCTGAGGTCGGGGTCCGGGGCCCAAGGTCCGGAGCCCGGGGTCCAGGGCCCGGCGCCCAGAGGTCCGGCGCCCGAGGTCCAGGGCCCGGGGCCCGGGGTCCGGCGCCCAAGGTCCGGCGCCCGAGGTCCAGGGCCCGGGGCCCGGGGCCCGGGGCCCGGCGCCCAAGGTCCGGGGCCCGGCGCCCAGAGGTCCGGCGCCCGGGGTCCGGCGCCCGGGGTCCGGGATCCGGGGTCCAGGGGCGAAGCCCCTGGTAACGGGAAGGGGCGGGGAGGGGAAAGCACCGATGCGGCGCCGTCGTGGCTGGTCGCGCCCACGCGGCGGAGCCGTATGCGGAGCCGGTATGCGGAGCCGTATATCGGCACATCCCCGCGCCCCTGGCCGCTTGACCTGAACCGCGGTTGAAGTTTCAGGATCGGGGTCGGAGGGGCGCACCACGGGGGAGCGCGCCCCTCCGGCCCCGATGCCCTCTCCCCCGGCCTGCCCGGCGTTCCGACGTCGCCAACCGCAAGGAGCCCGCCATGTCCGCCCCGACCAGCCCCGGACCGCTGCCCGACCTCACCCGGCCCGATGTGGGCGCCGCGCTGTTCAGCACCTGGAGCGTCGGCACACCGGAACGGCAGCGGGCCGCGGTCGACGCCATCGCCGCCGCCTGGGACAGCCGCCCCTGGCCGGCGCCCGAGCTGCTCTCGTACAACCTCTACGAGGGCACGGACGGCGATACGCTGATGCACCACTCCCAGTGGGCCGACGAGGCCGCGTACCACGCCTTCTTCCGGACTCAGCGCCAGCAGCGCAACGACGCGATCGACGCCGCGGTCCCGGACATCAAGCGGCTCGGCCTCGCCTACTACCGTCACTACCGCGGCTTCCAGGCACCGGCCGCCGACCAGGGCGCCACGACGGACCCCGGGCTGTTCGTCGTGGTCGAGATCGACTTCAACGACCCCGATCCCCAGGTCCGCCGGTCCTGGGTGGATCTGGTCATCGAGGCCCTGGAGCGCGAGCCCGACCCGGGCCTGCTCTCCGCCGACTTCCATCTGATCGCCGACGGCGAGCGCCATCTGTCCACCGACCGGGCCCGGGTGCTCAACTACGCCCGCTGGACCGACGTGGAGGCGTACGAGGCGGCGCTGGCGGCCGACGGGCCGCGCGGCGGCGGCTCGTCCGCCTGGGACCGGGTGCTCGACTTCCCCGCCCGGGTGGATGCCTCGTCCCGCTCCTATCGCTTCCGGCGGAGCTTCGTACGGCCGTCGGCGTCGTAACGGAATTCCGGGAATTCACCGGAGCGTGACGGTCGGCAGCCGCCCGCATTACTCCGCGAATCCCCGGCCCGCGCAACGGCCGGGGATCCGCACAACGCCCAGGAATATGCCGCCGTGATATTCAGACCGTCGGCACGACTCAGACCGCCAGTACGACTCAGACCGCCGGCGCGGCTCAGACCGCCGGCACGACTCAGACCGCCGGCACGACTCAGACCGTCAGTACGACCTTGCCGAAGAGATCGCCGCCCGCCATCTTCTCGAACCCCTCGCGGGCCCGGTCCAGCGGCAGCACCGAATCGATCACCGGCCGTACCCCGCGCGCGGCGCAGAAGCTCAGCAGGTCCTCCAGCTCGTCCTTCCCGCCCATCGTGGAGCCGACGACCTTCAGCTCCAGGAAGAAGATCCGGTTGAGCTCGGCGGCCTTCGGGTTGGGGCCGCTGGTGGCGCCCGAAATCACCAGGGTGCCGCCGGGCTTGAGGGACTTGACCGAATGCGACCAGGTCGCGGCGCCCACCGTCTCGATCACGGCGTCCACCCGGCGCGGCAGCCGCTCCCCCGGCTCGTACGCGCCCTCGGCGCCCAGCTCGACGGCGCGGGCCCGCTTGGCCTCGTCACGGCTGGTGGCCAGCACCCGCAGCCCGGCGGCCGCGCCCAGCACGATCGCGGCGGTGGCCACACCGCCCCCGGCGCCCTGGACCAGGACGCTGTCGCCGGGGCGCACCCCCGCGTTGGTGAACAGCATGCGGTACGCGGTCAGCCAGGCCGTGGGCAGACAGGCGGCCTCCTCGAAGGAGAGCTCCTTGGGCTTGGGCAGCACATTCCAGCTGGGGACGGTCACCTTCTCGGCGAAGGTGCCCTGGTAGCGCTCGGTGAGGATGGAGCGGGGCTCCTTCGGGCCGACGCCGTGTCCGCTCTGGCCGATGACGGAGTGGAGGACGACCTCGTTGCCGTCCTCGTCGATCCCGGCCGCGTCACAGCCGAGGATCATCGGAAGCGACTCCTCGCCGAGGCCCACACCGCGCAGCGACCACAGGTCGTGGTGGTTGAGCGAGGCGGCCTTGACGTTCACGGTGGTCCAGCCCGGCCGGGCCTCCGGCTCGGGGCGCTCCCCCAGTTCGAGGCCGCTCAGCGGCTGGTCACGGTCGATACGTGCGGCATAGGCAGCGAACATGATCCCGACCTTAGGCCGCGGGGCGACCCCACGGAACCGCACCACGGTGTGACCCCGCTCGCCCGCCGGGCAGCTCGCCCGCCGGACAGCGCACGGGCCGGACAGCGCACGGGCCGGGCCGCCCCTCCGGCTGAGGGGCGGCCCGGCCCGTAAACGCACCTGGCCGTCAGCGAACGCCACCCGGGCCCCTGGCGGGGCGGGCGGGCGGGGCGTCAGCGGCGGGCGACGCCCTCCGCGCGGGCGGCCGCGGCGACGGCCGCGGTCACAGCGGGGGCGACCCGCTCGTCGAACGGCGAGGGGATGACCTTGTCCGCGCTGAGCTCGTCGGCCACCACGGCGGCCAGCGCCTCGGCGGCCGCGAGCTTCATGCCCTCGGTGATCCGGGAGGCCCGGACCTGGAGGGCGCCCGCGAAGATGCCGGGGAAGGCGAGGACGTTGTTGATCTGGTTCGGGAAGTCGCTGCGCCCGGTGGCGACCACGGACGCGTACTGGTGGGCGACGTCCGGGTGGATCTCCGGGTTGGGGTTGGCCATCGCGAAGATGAAGGCGTCCGGCGCCATCTTGGCCACCGCGTCCTGCGGCACCGTGCCGCCGCTGACGCCGATGAAGACGTCGGCGCCGTCCAGCGCGGCCTCCAGGGACCCGGTGAGTCCGGCCTTGTTGGTGAAGCCGGCCAGCTCGCGCTTGACGTCGGTGAGGTCCTCGCGGTCCGGCGAGACGACGCCCTTGCGGTCGCACACCGCCACATCGCCGATGCCCGCCTCGGTGAGGATCCGGGCGATGGCCACACCGGCGGCGCCCGCCCCGGAGATGACGGCGCGCAGCTGGCCCAGCGCGCGGTTCGTCAGCTTGGCGGCGTTGCGCAGCGCGGCGAGGGTGACCACCGCCGTGCCGTGCTGGTCGTCGTGGAAGATCGGGATGTCGACCCGCTCCTGGAGCTTGCGCTCGATCTCGAAGCAGCGGGGCGCGGAGATGTCCTCCAGATTGACGCCGCCGAACGAGGGCGCGAACCGGGCGACGGTCTCCACGATCTCGTCCACGTCCCGGCAGTCGAGCGCGATCGGCACCGCGTCCACACCGCCGAACTGCTTGAAGAGGATCGCCTTGCCCTCCATCACCGGAAGGGACGCCTCCGGACCGATGTCGCCGAGCCCCAGCACCGCGCTGCCGTCCGTCACCACGGCCACGACCTGGGACTTCCAGGTGTAGTCATGGACGAGCTCGGGCTGCTCGGCGATCGCGCTGCACACCTTGGCCACGCCCGGTGTGTACGCGAGGGACAGATCGTCCCGGTCGCGCACCGGCACGGTCGCCTGGACGGCCATCTTGCCGCCGCGGTGCAGGGCGAACGCCGGATCGAAGGGCTCCCCGTCGGTCACGCCTTCAGCTCCTTCGCCGCTGCCGCTTGTGCTGTCGCTGCGAGGATTGACCATCTCCGCTGCCACTGTTTTGACCCCTTTGTCGTTTTTCTGTCGAGGGTATCCGCCCCAGGTTCGGAGCGGGCGGGCACCGCGTCGTCCCATTCAGCGGATGACCACCGCATGGGTGTGGGTACGAACGCCGGGCGCGTCGCACACGCGCCCTGAGCCCCGGGTGAGGGGTGTAGCCGTCTGTTCTACCTGAAGCGCGCGTCGAGGGACGAACGAGTTCTGGTGCCATGACGCCGGAAAACCAGCCATTACGCCTGAAGGCGGGCAAAGCTCTAGGGAAAGTCCACGCCACCGTCACGCGCCGTTCCCCGCATGATCATGAGCCTGCCCCGCGTCACCGGCCGCCACTGTCGGGCCGGTACCGCTGTCCGGTTGTGCACCACGGGGATCGCCCGTTATCCGATTTTGACATGGCCAGCGGCCCGTACGGGCCCGTGCGATGACAAGATGCCCCAATCACACGAGATCGCGGCACCCACAAACGTGTTCCCCAGATCTCGCCCCCTCACCCTGCCGGAGGAATCAGCATGACCGCCAGCTTCACGCCCCGTGGGGCCACCCTGAAGTCCCGGATGGCCCCCGTCGGCGCGATAGCGGTGGTAGGTGCCCTGCTGCTGACGGGCTGCGGCGATCAGACCGACAAGGCCACGGGCGGGTCCAACAGCAACTCCGCCCCGCTGTTCAACCAGCTGCCCAAGGAGATCCAGAGCTCCAAGGTGATCAAGGTGGGCTCGGACATCAACTACCCGCCGGTCGAGTTCAAGAAGAACGGCCAGGTCATGGGCATCGACCCGGATGTCGCCGACGCCCTCGGCAAGCAGCTCGGGGTGAAGTTCGAGTTCAACAACGGCACCTTCGACACCCTGCTCTCGGGTCTGCGCTCCAAGCGCTACGACATCGCCATGTCGGCCATGACCGACAACAAGGGCCGCCAGGAGGGTGTCGACCCGGACACCGGCAAGAAGGCGGGCGAGGGCGTCGACTTCGTCGACTACTTCACCGCGGGTGTCTCGATCTACACCAAGAAGGGCGCCAACTCGGGCATCAAGACCTGGGACGACCTGTGCGGCAAGAAGATCGTCGTGCAGCGCGGCACGGTCTCCCACGACCTGGCCAAGTCCCAGTCGAAGACCTGCCAGAAGAAGGGCAAGGGCAAGATCTCGGTCGAGGCGTTCGGCAATGACACCGAGGCCCAGACCCGGCTGCGCGGCGGTGGCGCCGCCGCCGGCTCCAGCGACTTCCCGGTCGCCGCGTACGCGGTGAAGACCTCCGGCGGCGGCAAGGACTTCGAGCTCGTCGGCGATCAGGTGGAGGCGGCCCCGTACGGCATCGCCGTCGCCAAGAAGAACACCCAGCTGCGCGATGCCCTCAAGCAGGCCCTCGCCCTGATCATCGCGAACGGCGAATACGACAAGATCATCGCGAAGTGGGGCGTCAAGGACGGCGCGGTCACCAAGGCCATCATCAACGGCGGCAAGTGATCCGGCCCTCCCCCGTCCGCGCTCGCGCTGAAAGGCACCATCCGTGACTACTAAGATCGAAAAGGCGGGGCCGGTCGACGTCCCGCCGCCGGCGCCGGAGAGCATCAAGGCCATCCCGGTGCGGCACTACGGCCGCTGGGTCGCCGCGATCATCGCCATCGCCCTGATCGCGCTGCTGATCTCCGCCTTCGCCCGCGGTGACGTCAACTGGAACGCCATCCCGGACTACTTCTTCGACGGCGAGGTCCTCAGGGGCGTTCGCAACACCGTCTGGATCACCATCCTCTCGATGGTGCTCGGCGTGGCCCTCGGCGTCATCCTCGCGGTGATGCGGCTGTCGAAGAACCCGGTGACCGCCTCCATCGCCTGGGGCTACATCTGGTTCTTCCGCGGCACCCCGGTCTATGTGCAGCTGCTGGTCTGGTTCAACCTCGGCCTGGTGTTCGACTACATCAACATCATGCCGATCTACAAGGACGAGTGGTCGGACTTCATGACCCCGTTCCTGGCCGCCCTGCTGGGCCTGGGCCTGAACGAGGCCGCGTACATGGCCGAGATCTGCCGGGCGGGCATCCAGTCGGTCGACGAGGGCCAGTCCGAGGCCGCCCAGGCGCTCGGCATGAGCCACGCCAAGACGCTGCGCCGGGTGGTGCTGCCGCAGGCGATGCGGGTGATCGTGCCACCGACCGGCAATGAGTTCATCAACATGCTCAAGACCACCTCGCTGGTGATCGCGGTGCAGTACTGGGACCTGCTCCAGGCCACCTCCGAGGTCGGGCAGAACTCCGGCGCCACGGCGGAGATGCTCTTCCTGGCGGCCGCCTGGTACCTGATCCTCACCTCCGTGCTCAGCGTCGGCCAGTACTACCTGGAGCGGTACTACGCGCGCGGCTCGAGCCGTAGCCTCCCGGCCACCCCGCTCCAGCGGGTCCGGGCCAATCTCCTCTCCTTCAGCAACCGCTCCGGAGGTGTCGGCGCATGACCGCCATGGTGAAGGCCGAGGGCGTCCACAAGTCCTTCGGCCCGGTTCAGGTCCTCAAGGGCATCGACCTCGAGGTCGCCCCGCGTGAGGTGTTCTGCCTGATCGGCCCGTCCGGCTCCGGCAAGTCCACCTTCCTGCGCTGCATCAACCACCTGGAGAAGATCAACTCCGGGCGGCTGTACGTGGACGGCGATCTGGTCGGCTACCGCCAGAAGGGCGACAAGCTCTACGAGCTCAAGGACCGCGAGGTCGCCGAGAAGCGGCGCGACATCGGCATGGTGTTCCAGCGTTTCAACCTCTTCCCGCACATGACCGCGCTGGAGAACGTGATCGAGGCGCCGGTCCAGGTCAAGCGGGAGTCCAAGGCGGTGGCCCGGGAGCGCGCGCTGAAGCTGCTGGACCGAGTGGGCCTCGCCGACAAGGCGGCCAACTACCCCTCCCAGCTCTCCGGCGGCCAGCAGCAGCGCGTGGCGATCGCGCGGGCGCTGGCGATGGAGCCGAAGCTGATGCTCTTCGACGAGCCCACCTCGGCGCTCGACCCGGAGCTGGTCGGCGATGTGCTCGATGTGATGCGCGGGCTCGCGGAGGACGGCATGACGATGATCGTCGTGACGCATGAGATGGGCTTCGCGCGCGAGGTCGGGGACTCGGTCGTCTTCATGGACGACGGCGTGGTGGTGGAGTCCGGGCATCCGCGGGAGGTGCTGACCAATCCGCGGCACGAGCGGACGAAGTCGTTCCTGTCCAAGGTGCTGTAACCGGATCGGCGGAATTCGGCTGGGGTTCGGTGGCGCCCCGAAGGGGCGCGGGGCCGTGTCGACATGCGGCTCCGCCGCGCGGGCGCGACCAGCCACGACGGCGCCGCGGACGATCGACGGCAGGTCAGGGCACTTCCAGCGGAGCGCTTAGGCGCGGCACATGTGTGAGGGCGGTACGGGCCGATGGCCGTACCGCCCTCGCGCACTCCGCCCCGGGATCACTTCAGCCCGAGCACCATCGCGTCCGAGGGCGAGCACCAGACGGCCCGCGCCTCCCCGAAGCCCGCCGCGCGCAGTGCCCCGGCATGCCAGGCGACGGGCTGCGTCTCACCGTCCGCGTGGTCGCCGTCCGCCGGATCGCCGAAGATCGAGAACCGCTCGGCGACCGGCCCCGCCAACACTTCGTCCCGCGCGGCGGTCTGCCACCAGTCCACCCAGTCCTGGGTGCCCTCGGCCCTGGCCCGCGCCTGCCGCGCCTTCTGGTACGCGTGGTCGGCCGCGTTGAGCCGGGGCGTCTCCGGATCGGGCATGTGGTCGGCGTTGAGGAACACCCCGCCCTCCCGCACCACGCCCGCGACCTGCCCGTACAGCACCCGCAGCTCGTCCGAGCGCAGCCAGTGGAGCGCCGTGGCGGTCAGGACGGCGTCGTACGCACGGTGCGGCAGCCGCTCGGTCCACGCCGGGTCGCGCAGATCGGCGGTCACGAACTCGGCGCGCGGCTCGGCGGCGAAGTGGCCGCGGGCGATCGTCAGGAGCGCGGGGTCGAGGTCGACGCCGGTGCTGGTGGCGCCCGGGAACCGGCGCAGCGCCCGGTCCGAGATACTGCCCGTGCCACACGCCAGGTCGAGGATCCGGGGCTCCGGGCCGACGACGGCCTCGACCGCGTCGAGCATCACCCGGAACCGTTCCTCACGATCGGGGAGGTACCACTCCTGCTGCCGGTCCCAGCTCCGCTGCCACGCCTGCCAGTCCGCCACGGCGACGGTGTCCGTCATCGAGCCCCTCCAAGCCATGCGTCATCGTCTCGGCGCAGCCGCCCGTAATACCCTCGTAGGCAGAACGCCTCTTACCTGACCTGATGTGACCCTAGACCGCCGTTCGTAAGGACCACAAGTGGAACTGGCTTATTACTCGGATCTCGCCGTGCGCCTGGTCAACAGCGAGGAGCCGAGCCGCGGCACCGACACCCTGACCTCGGTGGAGGCCGTACGGGCGCTCTTCGGGGAGAGTCAGGCCCGGCGGACGACCGACGCGGATGTCACCCGGCTGAGGTCGGTCAGGGCCCGGCTGCGCGCGGTCTTCGAGGCGGCGGCGGGCGGCGACGAGGTACTGGCGGTGGACCTGCTGAACGCGCTGCTCATCGAGTTCCCGGTGAGTCCGCAGATCTCCGGCCATGAGCTCCGCGACGAGGACGGCCGCCCCAAGTGGCATATGCACATCGCGGACTACGCCGCCAACGCGGGCGCCGGATACGCCGCGACCGCCTCGATGGGGCTGGCCTTCCACCTCACCGAGCTGGGCGCCGACCGGCTGGGCATCTGTGAGGCGTCACCCTGCCGCAACGCCTATCTCGACACATCGACAAATCGTTCCCGGCGCTACTGCTCCGACCGCTGCGCCACCCGCGCCAATGTGGCCGCCTACCGCGCCCGCAAACGCCTGGACGCCGAGCGGACGGCCGGCGCCGAGCGCAGCCGCCACCAGGACCGCGAGCCCACCGGCCGTACGGCGGACACCGCCCAGGAGACCAGCCCGGCCATCGACCGCTGACCACCGCGCCCGGCGCCCCGCAGCGGCCGCAGCCGCACCCAGGCCCGGGCCACCACCAGCTCGTCCGGCACGACGCCGAACTCCCGGCTGTCGTTCTCCACGTACGGGTTGTCGCCCCTGACCCACCAGCCGCCCTCGCGCCGCTCCACCGCGCGCTTGACGATCAGCAGATCCTGCCGGAACGGATGGCGCAGAACCACCACGTCCCCCGGCCGTACGGGCGCGCCGTAGCGCACCACCAACTGGTCGCCGGGGTACAGCGTCGGCTGCATCGACGGGTTGTACACCTCCGCGAGCCCGATCCGCAGCAGCCCGCGCTGGTCGCGGTCCGACTCCTGCCCGCGATCGCCCTGCTGCTCCCGCATCACGGCACCTCCGGTCCTCACCCTGCACCCATCACGATCCCAGGCATCCCAGCCTTGCACTGGACTTTTGACCTAAGCCCCCCGGGGCACCCGAGAAAAGGCTTCCCCCACGGAGTAATCTCGCACCTGAGAAGACGATCACGAATGGAAGGACAGCTCTATGCTCTCCCGCCTGTTCGCCCCCAAGGTTCAGGTCAGCGCCCACTGCGACCTGCCCTGCGGTGTGTACGACCCGGCCCAGGCCCGCATCGAAGCCGAGTCCGTCAAGGCCATCCAGGAGAAGTACCAGGCCAACGAGGACCCGCACTTCCGCGCTCGTGCCACCACCATCAAGGAGGAGCGCGCGGAGCTCGCAAAGCACCATGTCTCGGTGCTGTGGAGCGACTACTTCAAGCCCCCGCACTTTGAGAAGTACCCCGAGCTGCACCAGCTGGTCAACGACGCCCTCAAGGCCCTGAGCGCGGCCAAGGGCTCGACCGACCCGGCCACGGGGCAGAAGGCCCTGGACTACATCGCCCAGATCGACAAGATCTTCTGGGAGACCAAGAAGGGCTGACCCGGCCCTCTCTTAGCACCACGAGACCGCACCCGAGCCGCCCCGAGTGGCCCGGGTGCGGTCTTCTTTGCCCTGAATGCCCTTGCCGGGCACCGGGATTGGCGCCTCGCCTCACCCCCGCGGGCTGATGCCCGCCACGGTCAAGTGCAGCAGCCGGGTCGCCTCGGTGGCGGGGTCGGGGTGGTGCTGAGTGGTCAGGGCGATGCCGGCGATCAGGGTGACCAGGTCGACCGGGGTCACGCCGGGGGCCACCGCACCGGCCCGTTCGGCTCGTCGCAGCAGGGGTTCGCCCGCCTCGGCGAGGGTGTTCACGCAGGGGTTCGCGTGCTCCGGGTCGAGTTCGCCGTCCCGTAGGAGCGCGGTGGCCAGACCCTGGACCGTTGCGGAGTAGACGGTGAGCGCGCCCAGCCAGTCGAGCAGGGCGGCCCGTACGTCGTCCGCCTCCGCGAGTTCGCGGGCGCGGGCGGCCAGGGATTCGATGCGCTCGCGGAAGACCGCTTCCAGCAGGGCCCGCCGGGTGGGGAAGTGGCGGCGCACGGTGGCCGAGCCGACTCCGGCGGTGCGGGCGATCTGTTCCAGGGAGGCGTCGGCGCCGCGTGCGGCGACCTCCTCTTCGGCGACGGCGAGGATGCGCGCGTAGTTGCGCCGGGCGTCCGCGCGCTGGGCGGGCATGGCGTCACCTCCGGGTTGCTAAGTGGCGGGGGCCTCCGTATCGTACCGAGTCATAAGTGGCGGGGCCCGCCGTTTAGTGTTCTCAGTCGACTTGCCGATCAGTCGATACCTTCTGCCCGAGGAGCAGCAGCATGACCGTGGAATCCCCGACGTCCGCCACGACCTCCGCCCCCGTCCTCGTCACCGGTGCCACCGGACAGCAGGGCGGCGCCACCGCCCGTGCCCTGCTCTCGGCGGGCGTTCCCGTGCGGGCCCTGGTCCGCGATCCGGCCGGCGAGCGGGCCAAGGCCGTGGCGGCGCTCGGTGCCGAGCTGGTCGGCGGCGATCTGCTCGATCTCGACTCGGTGCGGCGGGCCGCCGAGGGGGCGCGTGCCGTCTTCTCGATCCAGATGCCCGATATGAACGATCTCCAGGGCGACTCCGAGTGGATCCAGGGGCGCAACCTGATCGAGGCCGCGCGGGACGCGGGGGTGGCACAGTTCGTGCACACCTCCGTCTCGGGCGCCGGGCAGCACCACACCGCGCCCGGCTGGGCGGAGGGCCGCTGGGCGGCGATGGAGCACTACTTCGCGACCAAGAGCGGCCTCCAGGACCGGATCCGGGAGGCGGGTTTCCGCCACTGGACGCTCCTCAAGCCCGCCTTCTTCATGGAGAACTTCCTGTCCCTGCTCCCGAACGGCCCCGAGGGCGGCCTGGCCACCATCCTCGAGCCCGGCACCGAGCTCTCCCTCATCGCCGTCGCCGACATCGGTACGGCGGCGGCCGCGGCCATCGCGGAGCCCGAGCGGTTCCATGAGGTCGAGCTGGAACTGGCGGGCGACCACATGACCATGACCCGGGTCGCCGAGGTCCTCTCCGAGGTCACGGGCGCCGAAGTGACCGCCCCGTCCATGACCGTGGACGAGGCGCTCGCCGCCGGGATGCCGCAGTGGGGCCTCGGGCACGGGTGGCTGAACGCGGTCGGCCAGCCCGCCCGCCCCGAGTTCGCGCGGGCCCTCGGCCTCCCGCTCACCGGCTTCGCCGAATGGGCCGGGCGCCATCTGCGGCCCGCGCGGCCCGCGGTGGTCTGACCCCCGCGTGCCCCAAAGCGTCCGCTCCGGGCTCCCGGCTGTGGTTGATGCCCGGACCGGAGTGGACCAGGCTGGAAGGGAGCCCTGGTGGACGGACCCGGTGCCGTCCCCGGAGGGATGGCGAGGATGAAGTGCTCTGCTGCTGGCCGACGCGCTCGCCCACCCCTGCGGCTCCCTGAGCGGCACCTGCGAGGGCGTGCTGGACGACGTCGCGCTGCTGCTCGCCCGCACCCGCGCCCTGGACGCGGCGCACGTGGCCACCTGGGACGTGCCCGCCGACCCGGCGTGGGTGGCGCGGTTCCGCCGGAACGTGACGCAGCGGCTGACCGAATGGGGGCTCGACGAGGCCGTCTTCACCACCGAGCTGGTCGTCAGCGAGCTGGTCACCAACGCCATCCGGCACGCCGTCCCGCCCATCCAGCTGCGGCTGATCCATGACCACTCGCTGATCTGCGAGGTCACCGACTCCTCCAGCACCGCCCCGCATATGCGCCGCGCCCGCACCTTCGACGGGGGCGGCCGCGGGCTGCTGCTGGTCGCGCGGCTCAGCCAGCGCTGGGGAAGCCGCCAGACCGCCGAGGGCAAGACGATCTGGTCGGAGCAGACGCTGCCGGTGGGGCTGCCCGGCGACCTGCTCGGCCTGGACCGACTGGACTGAACGGCCCGGGGCGGCGGGGGAGCGACCGTGGACGTCAGAAGCGCCAGCGCGTCTGGCCGTACTCGCCCTTGCGGAAGCCGAACGCGGTGGCCGGGGCGACCCGGTAGACCAGGGCCTCATGGCTCTCGTGGTGGACGGCGCCGTCGCGCACCTCGAAGGTCCACTCCTCGCCGTACTTCTCCACGTACGCCGCGGCGATCCGCCGCAGCGTGGCGTCATCCCGCACCGGCTCGGCCGTGCCCTCGACCACCAGGTCGAGACCCTCGCGCAGCACGCCCGCACCCGTGGTGAGGACGCAGCGCGGATTGTGCGCGAGGTTGCGGGCCTTCTGTTCAGTGGGGCCGGTGCAGAAGCAGAGCGCGCCGTCGAGCCAGACGGCGACCAGCGGGGTGACGTGGGGGCGACCGTCCCGGCGGACCGTGGACAGCCAGTAGAGCTCCGCGGCCGCCAGCCCCGCACGCCCCTCCGGCCAGGCGGTGGCGGTGGCGTCCGGGCTGCTGAAACGGGTGTCCAGCGCGGTCTGCGGTTCGTGCTCGGTGATCATCTGCTCGCTCCTCGCATGGCGTGGCGGTCCGGTGCGGTCCCGTGTGCTTGGACCGCCCGGCGGAGCGAAAGTCATCGCTCGCCACACCTTCGGGGTTACGAGTTCGGGACTACGCGTTCGGGACTACGCGTTCGGGGCTACGAGTTCGGGGCTACGAGACCTCGGCGGGACCGGCGAGCCCCAGGATGTCGAGCTCGTCGGGGGTCGGGGACTCCTGGAAGCGCAGCAGCGGGCTCTCGTTGCGGACCAGCCACTGGCGGTACGCGACGCTCGCCCAGGCGATCTCGAAGTACGCGTCCGCCAGGTCGCCGAAGAGGGCGTCCACGTCGAGGGACGCACCGGACGCCGGGGCGTCGACGCCGATGGGGGCACCGGGCGCCGTGGCGTCGACGCCGATGGGCACACCGGGCGCCGTGGCGTCGACGCCGATGGGCACACCGGCCACCGCGTCCAGGACGGGTTCGGCGGCACCGGTACGGGCCACCGCGTCCGGGACGAGTTCGGTGCCACCGGTACGGGCCACCGCGCCCGGAGCGGATCCGTCAGCGCCGCTACGGGCCGCCGCCGGGACCGCCCGCGAGGCCAGGAACAGCCGGACCGTCAGCGGATCCCCGTGCAGCGGGCGGACCGCCACGCCCTGGCGGGACCGCGCGGTGGGCTGGCAGGGGGTGACCACCTCGCCCGAGGCGACCAGGTCGGCGGCGGTCAGATAGTCCCCGTAGACCACCCTCGGATTGAGCCCCGCGGCAGCCAGCACCCTGCGCAGCCCGGGGCCCTCGCCGTCCACACTGGGGTCCACCATCCACTGGTCGGCGGCGAGGTCGGCGAGCAGCACCACGGGCCGCGCGGCGGCCGGATGGGTTTCGGCCAGCGCCACGAACTGCGGCTCCCGCTCCACGAGCACCCGGCGCTCCACGCCCTCGGGCACCCGCAGCGGCGCGCCCTCGACCTCGTGGACGAAGGCGACGTCCAGCTGGTTCGCGGCGACCATCTGAAGCAGCGCGTTGGCGGAGACGTCGATGTGGATGGTGGTGTCCGCGTCCGGATAGCGGGCGCGGAGCCTGCGCAGCCAGCCGACCACGGCCCGGCTGCCCGTGCTGCCGATGCGCAGCCGGGCGTCTGCGGTCTGCCCCGCCTCCAGCCGGACCTCGTCGACGAGGGCGTTCATCTCGGCCACGATCGACCGGGCGCGGCACAGCACGGACCGCCCCAGCGGGGTCGGCCGACTGCCGGTGACCTCCCGCGAGAACAGCCGGCCGCCGATGGTGTTCTCGATCCGCCGGAGCTGGGTCGTCAAGGACGGCTGGGTCATGCCCAGTTGCCGCGCCGCCTTCCGTAGGCTGCCGGTGTCGGCTATGGCGCACAGTGCACGGAGGTGCCTCACCTCGAGCTCCACGGCGGGAGCATAACTGCGCACTTGTCCGTCACACCAGACTCTGAAATCCCGCCAACCCGTACCGGAATCGATCAATCGGTGGCCAAACACGGGTCAACGGGGTGTCAAACGCCGGTCATCGGCGGGGCCCTGAACGCCCGGCCGGGGGATATGCCCTCGTCCTATCACCGGTTGATATCTCCGCGTGCGGCCGGTTCTCCTCAAGACTCTGCGTCAGCCAAGAGTTCATCCCACGGCCCCGGCCGCCACCCCACACGGCGACCGGGGCCCGAGGACGATGAGGAGTCCCCCACATGTCACTCCCCAAGCTGGCGCTGTCCGCGACCATCGGCCTCGGCCTGGCGGTGTCCCTGTCCGCCATGCCCGCGTCCGCGGCCACGCCCGACCACTCCACGACCCAGCGCGGTGCCGCGGCCGCCGCCTACACGGCGAGCGGCGAGGAGCGGGCCGACACCGACGCCTTCATCAAGGCCGTCATGAAGTCGGCGCTGGAGAAGCGGGCGAAGGCGCGCAGTGCGACGGCGGCCGTCACCGTGACCTACAGCGCGAGCCAGGCCCCGACCTTCAAGTCGGTGATAGCCCGCTCCACCCAGATCTGGAACTCCGCGGTGAGAAACGTGAAGCTCCAGGAGGGCGGCAGCCCGGACTTCACCTACCGCGAGGGCAATGACCCCCGGGGCTCGTACGCGAGCACCGACGGGCACGGCAGCGGCTATGTCTTCCTGGACTACGCCCAGAACCAGCAGTACGACTCGACCCGGGTCACCGCGCACGAGACCGGCCATGTGCTGGGGCTTCCGGACCACTACTCGGGTCCGTGCAGCGAGCTGATGTCCGGTGGCGGCCCCGGCACGTCCTGCACCAACTCGCAGCCGAACCAGGCCGAGATCAACCGCGTCAACCAGCTCTGGGCCAATGGCCTGGCCAAGCTCGAGAAGCAGCTGGCCAAGAGCCACTGAGGCCACTGAGCCCGCCGAACCCACTGATCCGCTGGATCAGGGCCTGACCGCCCGCACCCGGTTCCCGACGCCGGGTGCGGGCGCTCGGCGTGTGCGGACGCGGTATCGGCGCACGCGGCCTCCGGGGCCGCCGCACACGGGAAGCGACGCCACCTCCGGCCGGAGGTACCGTATAGACACCAGGAGCATTTCGCACAAACCGGCCGGATTCCCTCCAGCTGTGGGCCCCGGTCCCAGGGAGTGAGCACCATGGAGACCCTGATCACCGTGGTCGTCATCCTCGCGCTGATCGCCGTGGGCGCCCTGCTGATCCACCGGACCAATGTCCAGAACGGCAACCGCATGTCCCCCGAGAGCCACGAGACCCTGCCGGGCGGCGGACGGCCCCGCCATCGCGCCTGGGGCCGCGGGCGCCAGCACCGGGGCCATCGGGCAACCCCACCCCAGGACCGCCGCCCCTGAGCCCGGCCGCCACCTTCGGCCATGCCCCTGCTTGATTCAGCAAGCCGCGTCTGAGCGCCGCTGCTTCCCCCGAGCGCTCCCTGCGGGGCGTCCAGCGGACCACGCGGCGGCCGGCGGCCGCATACCGAGGTTTTCCCCTCCCCGCCCCTTCCCGCAACGTCCATTTGCGGCTCCGCCGCGCGGCAAGGGCTCCGCCCCTGGCCCCCGAGGCTTGGGGCGGAGCCCCAGCACGCGGCGGAGCCGCATAGCGATGCAGCGGGAAGGGGCCGAGCCCCGGTACAGGGCCTGGGGCGGAACCCCGGCACAGGGCCCAGGGCGGAACCCCGGCACGGAACCCGGAGCAGAGCCCCGGTACAGGGCCCAGGGCGGAACCCCCGGTACAGGACCCGGTGCAGAGCCCCGGTACAGGGCGCGGGGCGGAACCCCGATCCGGGGCCTGGGGCGAAGCCCCGGTACAGGACCCGGTGCAGAGCCCCGGTACAGGGCCCAAGGGCGGAACCCCGGTTCAGGACCCGGTGCAGAGCCCCGGTACAGGGCGCGGGGCGGAACCCCGATCCGGGGCCTGGGGCGAAGCCCCGGTACAGGACCCGGGGCGGAACCCCGGCACGGGGTCTGGGGCGGAGCCCCAGTTTCGGGAAGGGGCGGGGAGGGGAACAGCCGCCGCAGGCGCCACGACCCGCCGCCCCCTACCCCTCCTCGCCCAGCGCCTCCCCCATCGTGGCCACCGGCCCAAGCACATCCAGCATCCGCCCCGCCCGAAGCGTGCGGAGGATCAACGCATCGTCGCAGACCAGCCGCATCCGCCCGCCCCGCTCCCGGACACGCCGATGGGCCCGGCACAGCAGCCCCAGGCCCGAGCAGTCGAAGAAGGCCGTCGGACGTAAGTCCACGATCACCGCGGGCCGGTCCCCGGCCGTGGCCGCGTCCAGCGCCGGTCCCACACTGCCCACCCCGGCGATGTCGATCTCACCGTGGAGCTCCACGACGGTGTACCCGCCGACCCGGTGCGTACGGGCCCGCGCGACCACATCATCGGATCGGCCGGGATCCCCGCTCGCGGGCACCCGCACGGCGTCTTGGGCACCGCGATCCAGCGGCACCGGCGCCTCACGGGGAGCGCCTTGCTGCGTCATCGCGATATCCCCTCGGAACGGCACACTGCCCCCTCTCACCTTCGTCAGGTCCCGGAAGCGGGCAGGGTCGGGCATCGGGTGCGAAATCCGCCGGGTCCCCAGGCGACGTCTCGCGAGCGTAAGGGGGTGACCCCCGGTTACAGAGGGAGGGACGCAGCATTCCGCCAGTAAAGACCGCTCGTCCGAGTGAATTTCGGTTCTTACTATTGACACTTGGTCAGATACGGCCTACGTGAAGGCGTCGCCGCCCCCTCCGGCCACCGGACTCGCCGCGCCCGCGATCGCCGGAGTCAGATCTTCCAGTACTTCGAAGGCGTCGTCCAGCCGGACCGTGCGCAGCAGCCGCAGAAAGCGCGGATCGGCGATGACGAGCCGCAGCCGCCCGTCCCGCTCCAGCACCCGATTGCGCAACCGGCACAGTAAAGACAATCCGGCGCAGTCCAGGAATGTGACCGGCCGTAGGTCCAGGACCAGATCCGGGCACCGCACCTGAACGAGGGAATCGAGCCGAGCCACGATCCGCCCCGCGGCGAAGATGTCCAGCTCTCCCGCGATCTCGGCGACGGTGACGCCGCCGAGCACCTGGACTCGGACGCCGAAGGCGGGCCGATCATCGAACATGCAAGCCTCCTTGACCTGGTGGAGGCGCGCGACACCGGAGCCCGCAGCCACGCCGGTCATCGCCGGGGTCCAGGCCGGCCCTTCAGTAGATGACATACCCATCTACCGGCTGACCAGTCAATGAACGGCCCGGCACGTGTCGTTGGCGTATTTGGGCCCCCCGGTCGCGAACTGTTACTCGCCGGTAAAGCAGAGGTCTCCTCATGTCCACCGGCAGCCGTGAACCTGCCATCCGGCAATCGCCTCGACGCGAAGGAAGTGACCGATGACAGCAGGACGCGTGCGATCACGGCGGCTCGGCATGACGACGGTGGTCGTCGCCCTCGCCATCGGCGTCGGCGGAACGGCCACCACGGCGACCGCCGCCACGCCCGGCACCAGCGGCACCAGCGCCACGCCCGGCACCAGCGACTTCACCGCCATCACGGCGGCCGCGGCAGCCACGGCGGCGCCGTCGAGCGCCACCACCGCCGCCGAGGAGGTCGACTACGAGACCTGGCAGCGTGATGTTCGCGCCATCATCGACGAGCAGGCCCGCCCGTACATCGAGGAGCGCACCGCCGACCCCTCGGGCGAGAAGCAGGCCATCGTCCTGGACATCGACAACACCTCGCTGGAGACGGACTTCGGCTTCAGCTACCCCCAGCCCGCCGTCGGGCCGGTGCTGAAGCTCGCCCAGTACGCCCACGACCGCGGTGTGGCCATCTTCTTCGTCACCGCGCGCCCCGGCATCATCTACCTGCCGACCGAGTACAACCTGGAGAAGGTCGGCTATTCGGTCGCCGGTCTGTACGTACGCCATCTGCCGGACCTCTTCCAGGACGTGGCGGAGTACAAGACCGCCAAGCGGGCGGAGATCGAGAAGAACGGCTACACGATCATCGCCAACATCGGCAACAGCCCCACCGACATCAGCGGTGGCCACGCCGAGAAGTCCTTCAAGCTCCCGGACTACGACGGCCAGCTGTCCTGAAACGACTGTCCCGAACCGACTGTCCCGAACCGACTGTCCCCAACCGACTGCCCTGAGTCGATTGCCCTGAGTCGGCTCTCCTGAGCCACGGTCAGAGGTCATCCCCTTCCGCCACGACCCTCGACACCCGCCGGGGAAAGGCCGGGAACTCCAGATCTTGGCGCCCAAGATTGGTGAGTAACCCGAGCGCACGGCACGTCTGCTCCGCTCAAGACTGGACACACCGCAGACTGTCCGTCGAGATCTCCGCAAAATTGCGCGGATACGTCGACACTGGCGCGAAGGGGATGACCGATGACCGGCTCGCACGTACTGGCGCTCGGCCACTACCAGCCCGCGAAGGTGCTCGGCAACGACGACCTCGCGGCCATGGTCGACACCAGCGACGAGTGGATCCGCAGCCGGGTCGGCATCCGCACCCGCCATCTCGCCCGCGCCGACGAGACGGTCGACGAGATGGCCGCGGCGGCGGCCGCCAAGGCGCTGGCCAACAGCGGGCTCGCCCCCTCCGACATCGACCTCGTGCTCGTCGCCACCTGCACGGCGATCGACCGCAGCCCCAATATGGCGGCCCGGGTCGCCGCCCGGCTCGGGCTGGCCCACCCCGCCACCATGGACCTCAATGTGGTGTGCGCCGGCTTCACCCACGCCCTCGCCACCGCCGACCACACCATCCGGGCCGGGGCGGCCACCGCGGCCCTGGTGATCGGCGCGGAGAAGTTCAGCGCGGCCACCGACTGGACCGACCGCTCCACCTGCGTGCTGACCGGCGACGGCGCGGGCGCGGCCGTGGTGGTGGCCGCCGAGCGGCCGGGCGTCGGCCCGGTGGTGTGGGGCTCGGTACCGGAGATGGGCGGCGCGGTCCGTATCGAGGGCACGCCGCCCCGGTTCGCGCAGGAGGGCCAGACCGTCTACCGCTGGGCCACCACCCATCTGCCGCCGATCGCGCGGAAGGTGTGCGAACGGGCCGGGCTCTCCCCGGAGGACCTGGCCGGTGTCGTACTGCACCAGGCCAATCTGCGGATCATCGAACCGGTCGCGCGCAAGCTGGGCGCTGTCAACGCGGTGATCGCCCGCGACGTGGTGGAGTCCGGCAACACCTCGGCGGCCAGCATTCCGCTCGCCCTCTCCAAGCTGGTCGAGCGCGGCGAGGTGCCCTCCGGCGCCCCGGTGCTGCTCTTCGGCTTCGGCGGCAACCTGTCGTACGCGGGCCAGGTCATCCACTGCCCGTGACGCCGTCGGCGATCCCGGCCTCGACGTCCGATTCGTTCAAGACCGGCCACCCTGGCGCTCCCTACGCTGCCCGTATGACAGCACGATTCGACGCCATCGGCCTGGTCGTCGCCGACATGGCCGCCTCCCTCGCCTTCTACCGCCGCCTCGGCCTCGACATCCCCGCCGACGCCGACACCCAGCCCCACGTCGAGGCCGCCCTGCCCGGCGGCACGCGGCTGATGTGGGACACCGTCGCGACGGTGCGCTCCTTCGACCCGGAATGGACGCCGCCGAGCGGCTCCCACCAGGTGGGGCTCGCCTTCGCCTGCGACAGCCCGGCCGACGTGGACAAGACCTACCAGGACCTCGTCGGGGCGGGGGTACGCGGCAAGCTGGAGCCGTGGGACGCGCCCTGGGGCCAGCGCTACGCCACGGTCCTCGACCCCGACAACAACGGCATCGACGTGTTCGCCCCGCTACCCTCCTGACCCCCGCAGCAGACGTCCCAGGGGCACTCCCGCCAGCGCCCTGACGTCGCGGGCGAGGTGGGCCTGGTCGGCGTAGCCCGCCGTGGCCGCGACCTCCGCGAAGGGGAGGCCGGTGCGCGCCAGGTCCAGGGCCCGGTTCAGCCGAAGCACCCGGCCCAGCGTCTTGGGGCCGTAGCCGAACGCGGCGAGGGAGCGGCGGTGCAGCTGCCGCTCCCCCAGGCCCACGGCGGCGGCGATCCCGGCCACGCCCGTTCCGCGCGAGACCCCCGCGACGATCGCGGCGAGCACCGGATCGGGGGGTTCCGCCGTCCGCAGCCGTCCGCGGGCCGCCTCCTCCAGAAGGCGGTCCGCGGCCGTCTGTCCGGCGGCGATCCGCTCGGCCAGCCGCCGGACCTCCGGGCCCGGCCAGAGCGCGGACAAGGGCACCCGCAGATCGCGGAGTTCATGTGCCGGTACGCCCAGCACGGCGGGGCCCGTGCCGGGCGCGAACCGCAGCCCCACAGCCCGGGTGCCCGGCGCGCCGGGGGCCAGGTGCGCGCGGGTGTCCGGCCCGGCGACCAGCAGCTCTCCGTCCGCTCCCGGTCCCGCCTCGCTCCAGATCAGATCCGTGCAGCCGTCGGGGAGCACCCGCTGCGGCCCGGTGCCGGCCGTACGGGTCCACACCACGGCGCCGTGGCCGATCAGCGCATTCCGCTCCCGGTACTCGCTCGAGGCGCTCAAGGGACCTCGCGCAGATACATCGCGCCGCAGGAGTGGCAGAAGGGCCCCGCGTCACCCGTGGCCCACAGGTCGGCGGCCTGGGTCTCGGCGTCCGGGTCCAGCTCCCGCCCGCACATCGCGGTCGTTCCATTCCCGCGGACCATGTGCCAGATCTTGACCGGCGCGCCCGCGACCCGCCCCGAGCTGCCCTCCTCGTATTCGGCGCGCATCTCGTGCTGCATGGCGGTACACCTCCTGCTCACCACCACTCCCCTCCATGCTCCCGCCACGCCAGGCCACGCGCCACCCCCGCCGCCACGGCGGGCCGCGCAGTCACCCCCCGCCACCACGCCAGGCCACGCAGCCACCCCCGCCAACGCGCCGTCCACGCTCCCGCGCCCGCGCCGGAGCCATGCGCCCGCGCTACGTGGTGTCCGGCGGATCACGCGGTGGCCGCATATCGAGGCTTTCCCCTCCCCGCCCCTTCCCGATACCAGAGGCTCCGCCCCTGGACCCCGAGCCTTGGGGCGGAGCCCCCGCCACGCGGCAAGGCCGCATATCGACGGCGCGGGAAGGGGCGGAGCCCCGGTCCGGGGTCTGAGGGCGGAGCCCCGGTGCAGGGCCTGGAGCGGAGCCCCGGTCCGGGGTCTGAGGGCGGAGCCCCGGTGCAGGCCCTGGGGCGGAACCCCGATCCAAGGCCTGGGGCGAAGCCCCAGTTTCGGGGCCCGGTGCGGAACCCCGATCCGGAGCCCGGGGCAGAGCCCCGATCCAAGGCCCAGGGCGGAACCCCAGTTTCGGGGCCGGGGGCAGAGCCCCGATCCGGAGCCCGGGGCAGAGCCCCGATCCAAGGCCCAGGGCGGAACCCCAGTTTCGGGGCCCGGGGCAGAGCCTTGATCCGGAGCCCGGGGCGGAACCCCGATCCAGGGTCCGGGGCGGAACCCCGGTCCAGGCCCTGGGGCGAAGCCCCGACCCGGGGCCCGGGGCGGAGCTCCAGTTTCGGGGTCTGGGGCGGAGCTCCAGTTTCGGGGTCTGGGGCGGAGCTCCAGTTTCGGGAAGGGGCGGGGAGGGGAACAGCCCGCCGCGGGCGGCAAGGGCCCACCCGACGCCCCTAGAAGACGGACCAGCCCGTCAGCGTGGTGAAGTGGTCCAGCGCCGCCACCCCCGCCACCGAGTTCCCGCGCGCGTCGAGGCCAGGGCTCCAGACACACAGCGTGCAGCGGCCTGGCACCACCGCGACGATGCCACCGCCGACCCCGCTCTTGCCGGGCAGCCCGACGCGATAGGCGAAGTCGCCCGCCGCGTCATACGTACCGCAAGTGAGCATGACCGCGTTGACCCGCTTCGCCTCGCTGCTCGACAGCAGCCGGGAGCCGTCCGCGCGCAGCCCGTGGCGGGCGAGGAAGCTGCCGGCCAGGGCGAGGTCGCGGCAGCTCATCTCGATCGAGCACTGCCAGAAGTAGTGCTCGAGGACGGTCGGCACGGGGTTGTCCAGATTGCCGTACCCGGCCATGAAGTGGGCGAGGGCGGCATTACGGTCGCCATGGGCGGTCTCGGAGACGGCGACCTCCTGGTCGAAGGCGAGGTCCGGATTGCCGCTCTCGGCCCGCAGGAAGTCCAGCATGGTGGTGCTGGCGTCACCGGTAAGGGTGTGCAGCCGGTCCGTGACGACGAGCGCCCCGGCGTTGATGAACGGATTGCGCGGGATGCCGTGCTCGTACTCCAGCTGCACCAGGGAGTTGAAGGGGTTGCCCGAGGGCTCCCGGCCGACCCGCCGCCACAGCTTCTCGCCGTCGTCGGCGAGGACGAGCGCGAGGCTGAACGCCTTGGAGATGGACTGCATCGAGAAGGGCCGCTCCCAGTCGCCGACCCCGGTGACCCGGCCGTCCACGTCGGCGAGGGCGATCCCGAAGCGGTCCGCGTCCACCGAGGCGAGCGCCGGGATGTACTGGGCCACCCGACCCCGGCCGATCTGCGGCTCCACATGGGCCGCGACCTCCTCCAGCACTGCCTGGTAGTCCATGGTGCGGTGCGTCTCCTGTTGCGAGGTCGTACGGATGAGCCGGTCCGCACGATAACGCGCCCCCCACCATTCATCACCCCATGCGTTTATGGGTGTGCGGCGGGTAAGCAAGCGAGTGAACGAGGCGGACCGCGACCGGGGCCCGCCTCAGGACCAGAACGGAGGCGGGGCATGGCCTCACCCATGTCCGCGGGGGACTTCCTGGCGGCGCTGACGAATGAGGGCTTACGGGTGACGCAGGTCGGCGACTGGCGGCACCACAACCGGAACCACAAGGGGCCGTGGGGCCCGGTGCACGGGGTGATGATCCACCACACCGTCACCTCCGGCACCGAGGAGACCGTGCAGATCTGCCGGGACGGCTTCGAGGGGCTGCCCGGCCCACTGTGCCATGGCGTGATCGCCAAGGACGGCGGCGTCCATCTGGTCGGCTACGGCCGCGCCAACCACGCCGGGCTCGGCGACGACGACGTCCTGCGGGCGGTGATCGCCGAGAAGGCCCTCCCGTCGGACAACGAGGCGAACACCGACGGGAACCGCGCCTTCTACGGCTTCGAATGCGAGAACCTGGGCGACGGCGAGGACCCGTGGCCCGAGGCCCAGCTGGACGCGATCGCGCGGGCCGCGGCGGCCGTGTGCCGGCATCACGGCTGGACCGAGCGCTCGGTGATCGGCCACCTCGAATGGCAGCCGGGCAAGGTGGATCCGCGCGGCTTCACCATGGCCTCGATGCGCGACCGGATCCGCGAACAGCTCAAGTAGGACAGTAGGACGCTCACCTACGGAGTGTCCGCCGCATGGCGGGGCTTCGCCCCAGACCCCGGGATCTGGGGCGAAGCCCGGCCTTCCAGCCCCTCCGGGCGGCACCTCCCAGCGGCAGCTGGGGGAGCTTGAGGAGCGGGACCTGGGACGGAGCCCCACCTTCCAGCCCCTCCAGGGGGCACCTCCCAGCGGTAGCTGGGGGAGTTTGAGGAGCGGGGCCTTGGGGCGGAGTCCCGCCATCCAGCCCCTCCGGCACTTGAGGAGCGGGGCCTTGGGGCGAAGCCCCGCCATCCAGCCCCTCCGGCACTTGAGGAGCGGGGCCTTGGGGCGAAGCCCCGCCATCCAGCCCCTCCGGCACTTGAGGAGCGGGGCCTTGGGGCGAAGCCCCGCCATCCAGCCCCTCCGGCACTTGAGGAGCGGGGCCTTGGGGCGAAGCCCCAGTTGAGGGAAGGGGCGGGGAGGGGAACATCCCACCGCAGGCGGCACGATCCGCCGGACACCCCCTAGCGCCGGTCCGGGTACGGGCGCGGGCACGGGCGCCGGTCCGGGTACGGGCGCCGGCGCCGGCGCCGGCACGGGCACGGCAGGCGGCGCGAAGAGGGCCAGGGCTCAGGCCCCATCCTCCGTGGCCCCCTCCCGGTAGAGCGCCGCCTCCTCCAGATCCAGCCGCCGCAGCAGCGACCGCAGCATCTCCTCGTCGATCCGCCGGGCGTCCCGCAGATCCACGAACACCGCCCGCTCGGCCTCGATCATCTCCCGGGCCAGCCTCCGATAGGTGTCGTCCGCCGACTCGCCGGTCACCTCGTTGACCGCGCCCAGCCGCTCCCACACGGCGTTGCGGCGCTGCTCCAGCACCGTGCGCAGCCGGTCGGCGAGCGGCGACGGCAGGGCGTTGCGCTCATCGGCCAGCAGCTCCGCCAGTCGGCGCTCGGCCGCCAGCGACGCCGTGTTCTGCGCCTGGGCCTCGGCAAGGGTCTCGGCGTGGGGATCGCGGCCGGGCAGCCCGAGCAGCCGGATCAGGGACGGCAGGGTGAGCCCATGGATCACCAGGGTGCCGATGACGGTCGTGAAGGTCAGGAAGAGGATCAGATTGCGGGCCGGGAAGGGCGCGCCACCGTGCACGGTCTCGGGGATCGAGAAGGCGATGGCCAGCGAGACCACACCGCGCATCCCGGCCCAGCCGACGATGACCGGCGCGGTCCAGTTGGTGCCGGGCTCGCGCTCGCGGATCCCGGGGAAGAGCATGCGCGGCACGAAGGTCGACGGGAAGACCCAGACGTAGCGGGTGACCACCACGGCCAGGAAGACGACGGTCGCGTACCAGGCGGCCTCGGCCGCCCCGTACTCCCCCAGGCCGCCCATCACGACCCGCAGTTGCAGCCCGATCAGCGCGAAGACCGCCGACTCCAGAACAAAGTCGATCATGCGCCAGACCGCCGCCTCCTGGAGCCGGGTGGCGAAGTCGACCTGCCAGGAGTGGTGTCCCAGGTAGAGCCCGACCACCACGACGGCCAGCACGCCCGACGCCTCGAACTGCTCGGCGACGGCGTAGGCGACGAAGGGGATGAGCAGCGAGAGGGTGTTCTGGAGCAGGGAGTCCCGCAGCCGGGTGCGCAGCCAGTGCAGCGGCACCATCAGGATCAGACCGACCACGACGCCGCCGATGGCCGCGAAGGCGAACTCCCGCAGGCCCTCGGCCCAGCTGACGCCCTCCCCCACCGCCGCGGCCACCGCCACCCGGTAGGCGGTGATCGCGGTCGCGTCGTTGAACAGGGACTCGCCCTGGAGGAGCGTGGTGAGCCGGGAGGGCAGCCCGATCCGGCGGGCGATGGCGGTGGCGGCCACGGCGTCCGGCGGCGCCACCACCGCGCCCAGCACGAGGGCGGCGGTCAGCGGCAGCTGCGGGATCAGCAGATGGGCGACCACGCCGACCGCGACCGTCGCGAAGAGCACGTACCCGACGGAGAGCAGCGCGATCGGCCGCAGATTGGCCCGCAGATCGAGGTACGAGCTGTCCAGCGCGGCGCTGTGCAGCAGCGGCGGCAGCACCAGGGGCAGCACGATATGCGGGTCCAGCGTGTAGTCCGGCACCCCGGGCAGGTACGAGACGACGAGCCCGGCCGCGACCAGCATCAGCGGCGCGGGCACCGGGGTCCGGCGCGCCGCGCCCGCGACCGCCGCGCTGCCCGCGACCAGCATCAACAACGGCAATACATCCATCGTCCGGCCCTGTCTCCGTCGGCCGTCCCGACGGTCGTCCATGTGCTCCGCTCGCGCGGCGTTTTAGTCTGGCAATCATGAACGAGTGCCCGCATGTTCCCGCACTGCCGCGTCCCGAACCGGAGCCGCGGTCCGACACCTGTCCCGAATGCCTGGCGGTCGGCAGCCACCCCGTCCAGCTGCGGAAGTGTCTGGTGTGCGGCCATGTGGGCTGCTGCGACTCCTCGCCGTACCAGCACACCACCCGCCACTTCGAGGAGACCGGCCATCCGGTGATGCGCAGCTTCGAGGAGGGTGAGGACTGGCGCTGGTGCTTCGTCGATCAGCTCATCGTGGGGTGAGATGGATCAGCTCATCGTGGGGTGAGATGCCGGTGTGTGGTCGGTCCCGGCTCCGCGGACGCCCTGGTCTTGGCGTTTTCCGCGCAATGTCGGAGATCGACTGCCGCGTTTGTCGGTGCGGCCCGCTAGCCTTCACCACATGATCCGATCAGCGAAGCCGTCCGACGTTCCGGCGATCCATGCGATGATCCGCGAGCTGGCGGACTACGAGCGGGCTCCGCAGGAGGCGAAGGCCACCGAGGAGCAGCTGCGCGAGGCGCTCTTCGGGGCGCATCCCGCGGTGTTCGCGCTGATCGCCGAGGAGGCGGGTGGCGCCGGAAAGCCCGCCGGTCCGGTGGGGTTCGCCCTGTGGTTTCGTAACTTCTCCACCTGGACAGGCACCCATGGCGTGTATCTGGAGGACCTGTACGTCACCCCGCGGGCCCGCGGGGGCGGCCACGGCAAGGCGCTGCTCGCCGAGCTGGCGCGGATCTGCGTGGAGCGGGGATATGCCCGTTTCGAATGGTCGGTGCTCGACTGGAACGAGCCCGCGATCGGCTTCTACGCCGCGATCGGCGCGGAGGCGATGGATGAATGGACGGTGCGCAGGCTCTCGGGAGAGCCACTGCGAGCGTTGGCCGCTCAGGCCATGGGCACCGCCGTGACCAGCGATTTCCTGAGTGAGGCGACATCTCTTTCGAATTGAGACCGCAAACCCTCTAGCCACGCTGCGTACTCATGTGCTTACTATGAGTGATATCGCGGCCTTGTGGGCCGGGGTTCACCCGTGATGGGGGCCGTGCATCGTCCGGGCGACACCGAACCGCAGATCGCGATAGCGTCGCAGCCAAAGTACATACAGCGTCGACCCGTATCACCCTCCACCATAAGGGTTCGGGGCCGACGCTCCAATCAGCTCAGCTCAATCAGCTTGTGTCACCTTGGAGGTGAGGGTGTCCCAGATCGCAGGCGAGCCCGGGACCCAGGACTTCGTGGAAGTCCGGCTGCCCGCTGCGGGTGCCTATCTGTCGGTGCTGCGGACGGCCACCGCCGGCCTCGCAGCCCGCTTGGACTTCACCCTCGACGAAATCGAGGATCTGCGTATCGCCGTAGACGAGGCATGCGCGATCCTGCTTCAGCAAGCCGTGTCCGGCAGTGTGCTGAGCTGCGTCTTCCGCTTGATCGACGACGCACTCCAGGTGACCGTCTCGGCTCCCACCACCGACGGTCGCGCCCCCGAGCGCGACACCTTCGCCTGGACGGTGCTCTCCGCACTGGCGGGCAAGGTGGACTCGACGGTGGCCGAGGACCGAACGGTCAGCATCAGCCTGTACAAGGAGCGCGGCGCCGGCCCCGGACAGCCGTGACGGAACAAGGGGGCTCCGTGAGCACTGCATCATCGCGGGGAGTAGGTACCCCGGCCATCCCGCACCCGCCGGCCCGGCCGCATCCCGCGGACTCGGAGGCGGCAGGAGACCGACCAGAGCGGGCGGACCACATGGATCAGCACGAGCAGGTGCATCAGCAGCACGATCCGCAGGACCGGAGTGGCGCGCGGGCGATGTTCGCCGAGCTGCGACGGCTGCCGGAGGGCTCCGCCGAGCGGGCCGAGCTGCGCAACAACCTCGTGCGTATGCATCTGCCGCTGGTGGAGCATCTGGCCCGGCGCTTCCGCAACCGCGGTGAGCCGCTGGACGACCTCACCCAGGTCGCCACCATCGGGCTGATCAAGTCCGTGGACCGGTTCGATCCGGACCGCGGTGTGGAGTTCTCCACCTATGCGACACCCACGGTCGTGGGCGAGATCAAGCGCCACTTCCGCGACAAGGGCTGGGCGGTGCGGGTGCCGCGCCGGCTCCAGGAGCTACGGCTGTCGCTGACCACGGCCACCGCGGAGCTCTCCCAGCGCCATGGCCGCGCCCCGACCGTCCATGAGCTGGCCCAGCATCTGTCCATCTCCGAGGAGGAGGTGCTGGAGGGGCTGGAGTCCGCCAATGCCTACAGCACCCTGTCCCTGGACGTCCCGGACACGGACGACGAGTCCCCGGCGGTCGCCGACACCCTCGGCGCGGAGGACGAGGCGCTCGAGGGCGTCGAGTACCGCGAGTCGCTCAAACCCCTGCTGGAGGATCTGCCCCCGCGCGAGAAGAAGATCCTGCTGCTGCGCTTCTTCGGCAATATGACGCAGTCGCAGATCGCGCAGGAGGTCGGCATCTCCCAGATGCATGTCTCCCGGCTGCTGGCCCGCACGCTCGCGCAGTTGCGCGACAAGCTGCTGGTCGAGGAGTAGCGAGCGCGCGCCACGGGGTGCCCGGTGGTCCTTTCCCCTCCCCGCCCCTTCCCGAAGCACCCGACATGCGGCTCCGCCGCGCGGCAGGGGCTCCGCCCCTGGACCCCTGGACTTGGGCCGGAGCCCCTGCCACGCGGCGGAGCCGCATATCGATACCGCGGGAAGGGGGCCGGGGCCCCGACCCGGGGCCTAAGCGCTCCGCGGGAAGTGTCGCGATGGGTCGTCGGCCGGCTGCGGTGCCGTCGTGGCTGGTCGCGCAGTTCCCCGCGCCCCTTCGGGGCGCTGCCCGAACCGTAGCGGACTTCCTCTGACCTGCTTAGGGCAGAGCCCAGCCTCCCAGCCCCCCAACGTTTGAGGAGCGGGGCCTGGGGCGGAGCCCCGCCTTCCAGCCCCTCCGGCGATTGAGGAGCGGGGTCTGGGGCGGAGCCCCAGTTCGGGGAGGAGCGGGGCGGGGAGCAGCCCGCCGCAGGCGGAAACCGGCTATGCGTCGCGCGGACCGATGCCGAGAGCTTCGGTCGCCGTCGGATTGATCAGCAGCGCCAGGACCGCGAGCGCCGCGACGCCGGTGGCCACCCCGGCGGCGATCAGCCCGCCACCGTTCTGCACCAGCGTCCAGGCCACCGGCAGCGCCATCAGCTGGGTGATCGTCGCGGGGCCGCGGCTCCAGCGGCGCCGCAGCCACAGCCCACGGGCCGCCAGCAGCGGCAGCAGGGCCAGCGCCAGCACGGTGACCCCGAGCATCTCCGCCTGCTGGGGGCTCTCCGGATCCCCGGTCAGCCCCATGATCAGTACGTAGACGCCGAAGCCCAGCAGCACCACGCCCTCCGCGGCGGCCAGCACCGCGGCGGCGGTCAGCCGAGCGGGGCGCGGCCCGGTGGGCGCGGCGTCGGCGGGAGCACCGGCGGCGTCGGCCGCCTTGGCGGCCGCGGCGCCCGGCCGGGCCGTCGCCTTCTGCCCCTGCCCCGTGGCCCTCTGCGCCTTCTTCTCCGTAGCGGACTTCCCCGTAGCGGACTTCTTACTGCTCACGCCAGCAGCCTAGCCGTCCTCGAGGCGCCCGGCCCCTACCCCCCTGGGGCCGGTCGTCACGGATAGGTAGGCTGGCGCGCATGCGCGCACTCCTCGTGGTCAACCCGGCAGCAACCACCACCAGTGCCCGCACCCGGGATGTTCTGTTCCACGCGCTCGCCAGCGATCTGAAGCTGGACGTGGCGACCACGGAGTACCGGGGGCACGCCCGCGACCTGGCGCGGCGGGCGGTCGACGGCGGCACTCATGAACTGGTCGTGGCGTTCGGCGGCGACGGCACCGTCAACGAGGTCGTCAACGGACTGCTGCACCATGGCCCCGCCCCACAGGAGTTGCCCCGGCTCGCGGTCGTGCCCGGCGGCTCCACCAATGTCTTCGCCCGCGCCCTCGGGCTGCCCAATGACGCCGTCGAGGCGACCGGCGCCCTGCTGGACGCGTTGAGAGACGGCACCGAGCGCACCGTGGGCCTCGGACTCGCGGGCGGCACGCCCGGCACCCGGGACGAGTCGGTCCCGGCCCGCTGGTTCACCTTCTGCGCCGGGCTCGGCTTCGACGCGAGCGTCATCGGCCGGGTGGAGCAGCAGCGCGAGCGCGGCAAGCGGTCCACCCATGCCCTCTACATACGGCAGATGGTGCGGCAGTTCATGGGGGAGCCGCACCGGCGGCAGGGCACCATCACCATCGGGCGGCCGGGCGAGGACCCGATCGAGGAGCTCGCGCTGTCGATAGTCTGCAACACCTCCCCGTGGACCTTTCTGGGCAACCGCCCGGTCTACGCGGCGCCCCAGGCGTCCTTCGACACCGCCCTCGACGTGCTGGGACTCGCCAAGCTGTCGGCGCCGGCGGTGACCCGCTACGCGACCCAGCTGCTGATGTCGACCCCCGAGCGCGGGCCCCGCGGCAAGCATGTGGTAGCGCTTCACGATCTCACGGACTTCACCTTGCAATCCCAGGCGCCACTGCCGTTCCAGATGGACGGTGACCACCTGGGACTGCGTACGAGCGTGACGTTCACAGGCGTACGCCGTGCACTGCGTGTGATTGTGTGAGTGAGACCGCAAAAAGTCCTTCCAGTCGAACGTTTACCCTGGACTCCACCCACCGGAAGTACGGCTGTGACCGAGCCGACACCAAGGAATCAAAAAAAACTTTCCGGAAGGGGTTGTATCCGTCGCCGAGGTTTGCGAGTCTCTTCTTGGCGATCGGGACGGCCTTCTGAAAGGCCCCCTTGAGAGCCCGAACCCCCTCCTCATTCCACAGGACCGCACCAGCCCCAACTGGTTCGGCACCCTACCGTTGCGAGGGGATTCGTGAAAGCGTTCACATTCACAAGCAACGAGCCCGCAATACGAGGAGATGGAGCAGCCATGGACTGGCGTCACAACGCCGTTTGCCGCGAGGAAGACCCCGAGCTGTTCTTCCCCATCGGCAACACCGGTCCTGCGCTGCTGCAGATCGAGGAAGCCAAGGCCGTCTGCCGCCGCTGCCCCGTCATGGAGCAGTGCCTGCAGTGGGCGCTTGAGTCCGGCCAGGACTCCGGCGTCTGGGGTGGAATGAGCGAAGACGAGCGCCGCGCCATGAAGCGCCGTGCCGCTCGCAACCGGGCACGCAACGCCAGCGCCTGAAGCCCGGCACCCCGTGGCCCCCGAGCCGCAGCGCGTAGTAACCCCCATGCGCACAGCATCATGAGCTTTGAGCCCCGGACCAGATGGGTCCGGGGCTCAGTGCTTTCCGGTAACAGGTTGCTCACGGACTCGCAACGCGCTCAGTGCTTCTCCGCACCCACCGGGAAGTCCAGCATCACCCGGGTGCCGCGCTCCGGGGCGGGCACCATGTCGAACGTCCCGCCCAGCTCCCCCTCCACCAGGGTGCGGACGATCTGAAGCCCGAGGTTTCCGGCCCGCTGGGGGTCGAACCCCTCGGGCAGCCCGCGCCCGTCGTCCTGGACGACCACCGACAGCCGGCTCTCCTCACCGCTGCCCCCGCGCACCGCCGAGACCTCGACCGTGCCCTGCTCCCCCGGTCCGAAGCCGTGCTCCAGCGCGTTCTGGAGCACCTCGGTGAGGACCATGGACAGCGGGGTGGCCACCTCGGCGTCGAGGATGCCGAACCGCCCGGTGCGGCGGCCGGTCACCTTCCCGGGCGATATCTCGGCCACCATCGCCAGCACCCGGTCGGCTATGTCATCGAACTCGACCCGCTCGTCGAGGTTCTGCGAGAGGGTCTCATGGACGATCGCGATCGAGCCGACCCTGCGCACCGCCTCGTTGAGCGCCTCCCGCCCCTGCTCCGAGTCCATGCGGCGGGCCTGGAGCCGCAACAGGGCCGCCACCGTCTGGAGGTTGTTCTTCACCCGGTGGTGGATCTCCCGGATGGTGGCGTCCTTGGTGATCAACTCGCGCTCGCGGCGACGCAGTTCCGTGACGTCCCGCAGCAGCACCAGCGAGCCGATGTGCAGCCCCTTGGGCTTGAGCGGAATGGCCCGCAGCTGGATGACCCCGTCGCCGCCCTCGACCTCGAACTCCCGGGGCGCCCAGCCGCTGGCCAGTTTGACCAGCGCCTCGTCCACCGGGCCGCGCACCGGGGCTAGTTCGGCGGTGGTCTTGCCCAGGTGGTGGCCGACGAGATCGGCGGCGAGGCCCAGCCGGTGGTACGCGGAGAGCGCGTTGGGGCTCGCGTACTGGACCACCCCGTCCGCGTCGAGCCGGATCAGCCCGTCGCCCGCGCGCGGTGAGGCGTCCATGTCGACCTGCTGATTGGGGAACGGAAACGATCCCGCGGCGATCATCTGGGCGAGGTCGGACGCGCTCTGGAGATAGGTGAGCTCCAGCCGGCTGGGGGTCCGTACGGTCAGCAGATTGGTGTTCCGCGCGATCACGCCGAGGACCCGGCTCTCCCGCCGGACCGGGATGGACTCCACCCGGACCGGCACCTCCTCGCGCCACTCGGGGTCGCCCTCCCGGACGATCCGGCCCTCGTCCAGGGCGGCGTCCAGCATGGGGCGGCGGCCACGGGGGACGAGATGGCCGACCATGTCGTCCTGGTAGGAGGTGGGCCCGGTGTTCGGCCGCATCTGGGCCACGGAGACATACCGGGTGCCGTCGCTGGTGGGGACCCACAGCACAAGATCGGCGAACGAGAGGTCGGAGAGCAGCTGCCACTCCGAGACCAGCAGGTGGAGCCACTCGAGATCGGAATCGTCGAGTGCGGTGTGCTGGCGTACGAGGTCGTTCATGGAGGGCACGTTGTGAGCCTACCCTCACCGGTGGATTAGCCTATTCGCGCATAAGCGTGGACAGACAGCAGTGGTCTAGTCCAGAATATCGAGCACTGCGATCTTCCGCTCTCCCCGCACAGGAGGGCGGATCGAGGAACCCGGAGCGCTCTGCCCTGACCGCCCGGGAGTCCTCAGGTCGGCCGCTGGGCCGACGCAACTCCGGGCTGCGGTGCCGGGCGGGTTGAGGGTCCCGCCCTGGCGCCGCGGCCCGCGGGTGTTACACATGGCTCCCGCGCCTCTCGAAGGCCGCGGGAGCCTCCTTTTCTGTGTGTCTCAGCGGGTCTCCGCCGCAGGGCTCAGTGGGCCCCGCCGCAAGGCTCAGCGGGTCTCCGTCACCTTCGCCAGCGCCCGCGGCGCGTCCGGGTCCTGCCCGCGCGCGATCGTCACCTCGTACGCCAGCATCTGGAGCGGCAGGATCTCCAGGATGGGCTGGACCTCCTCGGCGACGCCGTCCGTCGGCAGGGCGAACCCCGCCGAGGCCCGCTCCACCTCCGACGCGCTCCCGATGACGACGAGGTCCGCGCCCCGGCCGCGCAGCCGCTCCAGGACCGGCTGGAGCGCCTGGCCGCCCTTGCCCTCGGTGACGATCGCGATCACCGGCGAGATGTTGTCGACCATGGCCAGCGGGCCGTGCAGCAGATCGGCGCCGGAGTAGGAGAGCGCCGGGATGTAGCTGGTCTCCATCAGCTTCAGGGCGGCTTCCTTGGCGGTCGGGTAGCCGTAGCCCCGGGAGGTGAGGACCATCCGCTCGGCGAAGCGGTAGCGCGCCGCGAGCAGCCGGACCTCGTCCTGGCGGTCGAGGATCTGCTGGGCGAGGTCGGGCAGCACCTTGGCGGCCGCGCCGTCGCCGCCGCGCAGCCCCTCCACGAAGAGGTAGAGGGCGAGCAGTTCGGCGGTGTAGGTCTTGGTCGCGGGCAGCGCCTTCTCCGGCCCGGCCAGGACGTCGATGTGGAATTCGGAGACGGCCGCGAGCGGCGAGTCGGCGTTGTTGGTCACCGCGAGGGTGATCGCACCGGCCGCGCGGGCGGCCTCGGTGGAGGCCACCAGGTCGGGGGAGCCACCGGACTGGCTGACGGTGATCACCAGGACGTCGGTGAGGTCAGGCTGGGCGCCGTACGCGGTGGTGGTGGACATGGAGGTCAGCCCGCACGGCTTGCCGAGCAGGACCTCGAGCAGGTACTTGGCGTACAGCGCCGCGTTGTCCGAGGTGCCCCGGGCGGTGAGCAGGACGAAGCGCGGGTTGCGGGCGGCGATCCGCTCCGCTACCTCGCGGATCCTCGGGGCGCCCTGGTCGAGGATGCGGCGCAGCACGGCGGGCTGCTCGGCCATCTCGCCGGACATGATCCGGCCCGGCTGGTCGCTGCGCTGGGCCGTCGTCGTGGCGGACATGCTGGGTGCCTCCAGGTGGCTGATGTGCCGGGCTGGGCCGAGGGGCTGAGGAGTCAGTCCCCGGGGTGGTCACCGGCGCCGTTGCCGACGATCACTTCCGCGGCCGCCCGTCCACACACCCGGGCGGCGCCGTGGGTCGCGATGTGCAGCGCCCCGGCGGGCGGCGCCTGGGGCACCCCCATCTCCACGACGACCGTCTCCGGCCGGGCGGCGAGCAGGGCGTCCAGCGCGTCGGCCATCCAGGGGTGGCGGTGGACATCGCGGACCACAGCCACGATCCTACGGTCCCCCGCGGTGTCGAGCATATTTTCGATCAGGCCATGGACGCCCAGGGCATCGGCGTCCTGCCGCCCGTAGGTGGCGGCCCCGGTGCCGGGGCGCAGCCGGGCCAGTTCGGCGCCGACGCCCCAGGGGGTCTCCTCGCCGACGGCGATGTTGGCCATCGGGGTGAAGGCGGCCACGTAGGCGGGTCCGGTCACCGGCTCGTACGAGGACCCGGCCGGGGTGACTCTGAGCGCCCGGCGCGCGGCGGCGAGCCCCACCCCCGCGGCGGGCTCGATGCCGTGCGCCGTGCGCGGTCCTCCGGAGCGGCGCGTCCACTCCCCCAGGGCGCGCACCCGCGCCGCCGCCTCGGCCAGCCGCTCCTCCGCCAGCCGCCCCTCGATGACGGCGGTGACCAGCGCGTCGCGCAGCCGCAGCACGGTGCCCTCGTCGGCGAGCCCGCCGCCCACGCAGATGGCGTCGGCGCCCGCGGCGATCGCCAGGACGCTGCCGCGCTCGATGCCGTACGCGTCGGCGATGGCCCGCATCTCCATGCCGTCGGTGACGATCATCCCGTCGAAGCCGAGTCCGCCGTCGGCCACCGGCCGGCGCAGCAGGCCGTGCAGCGCGGCGGGGCTGAGGGTGGCGGGCAGGTCGGGGTCGAGGGCGGGCAGCAGGATGTGCGCGCTCATCACGGCCTTGGTCCCGGCGGCGACGGCGGCGCGGAAGGGCGCCAGTTCGCGGGCGGTCAGGGTGTCGAGACCTGCGTCGATGCGCGGCAGGGCGTGGTGGGAGTCGACGGCGGTGTCGCCGTGGCCGGGGAAGTGCTTGGTGCAGGCGGCCACCCCGGCGCCCTGGAGACCGTCGATGTACGCGGCGGTGTGCCGCGCCACGAGCCCCGGCTCGGCTCCGAAGGAGCGCACGCCGATGACGGGGTTGTCGGGGTTGGAGTTGACGTCGGCGGAGGGCGCCCAGTTGAGGTTGACGCCGCATTCGGCGAGGCGGCGGCCCAGCTCGCGGGCGACGGCGCGGGTCAGCTCCGGGTCGTCCACGGCGCCGAGCGCCAGGTTGCCGGGGAAGGAGGAGCCGGTGCGCACCTCCAGCCGGGTGACGTCGCCGCCCTCCTCGTCGATCGCCACCAGGACGTCGTCGCGCTCGGCGCGCAGCTGGGCGGTGAGGGCGCCCAGCTGCTCGGGGGTGGCGATGTTCCGGCCGAACAGGCCGACGGAGGCGAGCCCCTCACCGAGCCGCCGCAGCACCCAGTCGGGGGCGGTGGTTCCGGTGAAGCCGGGCTGGAGAACCGTGAGAGCGTCGCGGGTGAGGGTGGCCGAGTCGTGTGCGAGGGTCGTCATAAACCGGGATCATCCCTTCACAGCGCCGGAAGTGAGCCCACCGACCGCCTTGCGTTGCAGAAACAGGAACAGGAGCAGGATCGGGATGGCGAACAGCGACGCCGCCGCCATGGTGGCACCCCAGTCGTCGCCGAAGGCGGTCTGGAAGCTGGACAGCCACAGCGGAAGCGTCTGGGCGCCCGGATCCTTGTTCAGGATGAGCACGAGCGGGAATTCGTTCCAGGCCGTGATGAAGCCGAAGAGCGAGGTGGCCATCAGGCCGGGGGCGAGCAGCGGGAAGATCACCCGGATGAACGCCTGCGGACGGGTGCAGCCGTCCACCATCGCGGACTCCTCCAGCTCCTTGGGGATCGCGGCCACGTAGGCGCGGAGCGTGAGGATGGTGAAGGGCAGCACCATGACCATGTAGAACAGGGTCAGCGGAAGCAGGCTGTTCAGCATGTCGCCGTCGCGCACCAGCATGTAGATGGCGATGACCAGGACCTCCCAGGGCGCCATCTGCGCGATCATGAACGTCACCAGGAAGCCGCGGCGCCCCTTGAACCGCATCCGGGCGAGGGCGAACGACGCGAGCAGCGCGATCAGCAGGGAGAGGCCGACCGCCGAGAGGGTGACGGTGAGCGAGTTGCCCACCAGGGTCCAGAAGTGCTCCGCGTCCATGGCCTTCCGGAAGTGTTCGAGCGTGGCTCCGGTCGGGAACCACACCGGGTCTTCCGAGATGATGTCCGAGGTCGGCTTGAGGGCCGTGCTGAACATCCAGTAGACGGGGAACGCGAAGCCGAGAAAGAGCACGACGGCGGTCGCGTTGGGCCACAGCCGGGCGAGCGGTGAGCGCTTCACAGCTCGTCCTCCTCTTGCCTGAGCACGATCCGGAGGTAGTAGGAGGTCAGCGCCAGCAGGACCGCGATGGTCAGCAGCGAGATCGCGGCGCCCATGCCGTAGTGCTGGTTGCCGACGCCCTCGATGAAGGCGTAGACGGGGAGGGTCTCGGTGAGCCGGTCGGGGCCGCCCTCGTTGATCGCGAAGACCTGGGCGAACGCCTTGAAGACCCAGATGACTTCGAGGAACGTCGTGGCCAGCAGGAACGGCTTGAGGAAGGGGAAGGTCACCGAGGTGAAGCTCTTCCAGCCGCCGGCGCCGTCGAGCGCGGCCGCCTCGTAGAGCTCACCGGGGATGGTGGTGGTCGCGGCGTAGAGGTTGATCGCCACGAAGGGGATCGACTGCCAGACGATCAGCACGGTGATGACGAAGAACGTGGAGAACTGGCCGCCGGTCCAGTTGTAGTGCGCCATGGAGTGCCAGCCGAGCGCGTCCAGCACCCAGTTGACCACCCCGAAGCGGGTGGCGAAGAGCCACTGGAAGACGGTGGTGGCGGCGATGGTCGGCATGGCCCAGGCCAGCACCAGGCCGACCGAGAGCAGCAGCCGCATCGTGCTGCCGAGGCGGGCCAGCAGCAGTCCGACCAGGGTGCCGAGCAGCATGATCAGCACCACGTTGACCGCGGTGAAGATCACCGACCGGAGGGTGACCCGCCAGAAGTCCTCGCTGGTCAGCGCCTCGCGGTAGTTGTCGACCCCGTTCCACTCGGTGAGGTGCTGGATCAGCTGCCGCATATTGAGGTTCTGGAACGACAGCAGGCCGTCCTTGACCAGCGGCCAGCCCAGCAGCAGCGCGGTCGCCGCCAGCGCGGGCAGCAGCAGGAGGTACGGGGCGGCGCCGGTCAGCCGTGCGCGCCCGGCGGGGCCCGGGGCCGGGCGGCGGGTGCCCGGCGGTGCCCCGCCCCGGCGGACCCCGGCCGCCGCCGGGCCGGGGTCCTGGCGTTCGGTCGCTACGGCCATCGGGCTCAACGCTCCTGGCTGAGGCGCTTGTTCAGCTCGTCCTCGACCGACTTCGCCGCCTCGGCGGGCGACTTACCGTTGAGCACGGCGGTCATATAGGTCTTGACGGGGTTCGGGGCGTTCTCCACCGCGGCCCATTCGGGGATCAGCGGGGTGGTGCCGCCGGTCGCCGCGGCCGGGGCGGCCGCCTGCGCGGCGGCGTTGCCCTTGAGCTGCGCCTGGAGCGACTCCTTGTTGGGGATGACGCCGCCTTCCTTGGCGAGCTGTCCCTCGTGGGTGTCATTGAGCGCGATCCTCAGGAACTCCTTGGCCAGTTCCTGCTTCTCACTGCCCGCGGCGATCGCGAGGTTGGAGCCGCCGAGGAAGACGCCCTCCGGCTTGCCCGCGGTCTCACCCGGGATGGTGAAGTAGCCGATGTCCTTCTCGATCTTCGGGTTGGCCTTGATCGCGATCCCGGCCTCCCAGCCCATGCCGATGAAGGCGCCGGTCTTGCCCTTGGCGAAGACCTCGCCCTGCTGCGGGGTGGCCTCGTCCTTGTCCTTGGGGGCCTTGCTGAAGGACTGGTACTGCTTGTAGATGTCCATGGCCTTGCCGACCTTGGGGTCGGCGAGGTTGGAGACCCACTTGTCGCCGTCCTTCTTCACCAGGTCGGCGCCGGTGCCGATGGTCAGCCCGTCGAAGAAGTACCAGTTCTGGCCCGGCAGATAGATGGGCTCGGCCTCGGTCTTCTTCTGGATGGCGTCGAGGTCCTGGAAGAACTCGGTACGGGTCTTGGGAGTGTCCTTGATCCCGGCCTCGGCCCAGATCTTCTTGTTGTAGAGGACGACCCGGTTGGCCGCGTACCACGGCGCCGCGTACTGCTTGCCGTCGTAGACCGCGGACTTGTTGATCGACTCCGACCAGTCGGCGCCGATCGACTTCTTCAGGTCATCCAGTTCGGCCAGTCCGCCGGTCTGCGCGTAGGACGGGGTCTGGGTGTTGCCGATCTCCAGCACATCCGGCGGATTGGATTCCGAGAGCGCGGTGGTCACCTTCTGCTGGATGCCGTTCCACTGCTGGGTCTCCAGCTTCAGCTTGGCGCCCGTCTTCTTCTCGAAAGCGGCCTTGACATCCTTCGTCCAGCCGTCCGGCGTGGAGCCGTCCATCGCCCAGACGGTGAGCGTCTGCCCCTTAAAACCGTCCGCTCCGGCCTTGTCGTCATCGCCGTCGGACCCACAGGCCGCGACGGATACCAGCATTGCCGCGACACCCGTCGCCGCTATGAGCCCACGCTTCACAGCACTCTCCTCAGAAGGCCGGATCAGGGGGTTTAATGGTCCAGACCAGTGCCCGCAGCTTGGCCTAGACCTTTTGGGGTGTCAAGGGTGTATAAGAGTCACCGGCGGCTCCGTTACCGGACCGACACTTCCCGACATCCGGACCGGCGGACCGCCCGGAGCCGGGACCGTGCCACGATGTGAGGCGCTGGATTCTTCAGGAGACCGGTGACGGCGGTAGACGCCGGTGACGGCAGCGGACCAGGAGTCGGAGAGGGCGCGATGGAGACCGAGGGGGCAACGGCGGCAGCGGCGGCCACCACGACGGCCGAGAGCGACGGCAACGGCTCCAATGGGGCACGCACCGCGCGCGTCCCGAAGTACTACCGCCTCAAGCGCCACCTGCTGGAGATGACCGAGACCCTGCCACCGGGCACCCCGGTCCCACCGGAGCGCACCCTGGCCGCGGAGTTCGACACCTCGCGCACCACCGTGCGCCAGGCGCTCCAGGAGCTGGTCGTCGAGGGTCGCCTGGAGCGGATCCAGGGCAAGGGCACGTTCGTGGCCAAGCCCAAGGTCTCCCAGGCGCTGCAACTCACCTCGTACACCGAGGACATGAAGGCCCAGGGCCTGGAGCCCACCTCCCAGCTGCTGGACATCGGCTATGTCACCGCCGACGACCGGCTCTCCGGGCTGCTGGACATCGCCGCCGGCGGGCGGGTGCTGCGCATCGAGCGGCTGCGGCTGGCCAGCGGTGAGCCGATGGCGATCGAGACCACCCATCTGTCGGCCAAGCGCTTCCCCGCGCTGCGCCGCAGCCTGGTGAAGTACACCTCGCTCTACACGGCACTGGCCGAGGTGTACGACGTCCGGCTGGCCGAGGCCGAGGAGACCATCGAGACCTCGCTGGCCACCCCGCGCGAGGCGGGGCTGCTGGGCACCGACGTGGGGCTGCCGATGCTGATGCTCTCGCGGCACTCGCGGGACGCGTCCGGGGAGCCGGTGGAGTGGGTGCGGTCGGTCTACCGCGGGGACCGCTACAAATTCGTGGCCCGGCTCCAGCGGCCGAACGACTGAGCAGCGTGGCGGCGCCGCCGGGCTCAGCCGGGCTTTGGTACCGCTGACAGCTCTACGACTGACCGGCCAGAGCCCTGGTACTGCTGACCGGCTATCGGATCCGTCGGCAGTACTCCACCCTTCAGGGCGGAGGTGTAGCTGCTTTCCCGCGTAGCGGGGCAGGGAAAGACCAATCGCCGTCAGGGCGATTCGTCGTCTGCGCCCACGGCGGTGAGAGCGGCCTCAAGCAGGTGGATGATCTCCGAGTTGAGGGACCGCCGGTCGGCTTCCGCCTGAGCGGTCAGCCGGGCATGTACATCATCGGGGAGCCGCAGAGTCAACTGAACCATGATGCCATCATAGTGTCACGGTGATATCGTGATTGTCGTGAAGCTCAGGTACCAGTTCCGCGTGTATCCGAGCGCCCCGCAGGGGATCAAGCTGGCGAAGGCGTTCGGGTGCTCCCGCGTCGTATGGAACGACGCATTACGCATCCGACAGGAGGCATACAAGCAGGGAAAGCCAGTCCCGTCGATTGTCGAGCTGGCGAAGCTGGTCATCACCGAGGCGAAGAAGGCGCCCGAGCGTGCATGGCTCGGCGAGGTATCGGCGGTCGTACTCCAGTCGTCCCTGCGCGACTTGAGGACCGCGTACTCTAACTTCTTCGCCTCGAAGAAGGGCACACGCAAGGGGCCGAAGATCGGGCCGCCGCGCTTCAAGAAGAAGACCTCCCGCCAGGCGGTCAGGTTCACCAAAGCCGCCCGCTTCTCCATCACCGGGGAGGGCAGGCTCCGGCTCCCGAAGATCGGCGACATCTCTGTCCGCTGGTCCCGGGAGCTTCCCTCCGACCCGTCATCGGTCACGGTCATCAAGGACGCGGCCGGAAGGTACTTCGCGTCGTTCGTGGTCGAGACCGATGACAAGCCGCTTCCCGAGTTGGACCGGGAGGAGACGGACACCGGCATCGACCTGGGCCTGTCCTCGTATGCGGTGTTGCGCGGGCGCAAGATCGCCTCTCCGAAGTTCTTCCGCCGTCAGGAGAAGAAACTCCGCCGCGCCCAGCGCAAGCTGAGCCGGTGCGCCCAGGGAAGCAGCAACCGTCGTAAGGCCAAGCTGGCCGTAGCCAAGATCCACGCGCGCATCGCCGATCAGCGGCGCGACTTCATCGAGCAGGAAACCACCCAGGTGGTCCGCGAGAGCCAAGCGGCCTACTTGGAGAACCTGAACGTGAAGGGCATGGCACGCGGCCGGTTCGGCAAGTCCGTTCAGGACCAGTCCTTGGGCATGTTCGCCCGTACCCTCGAAGTGAAATGCGCACGATACGGGCGGACCTTCGTCAAGGTGGACCGGTTCTTTCCCTCCACCCAGTTGTGCTCCAACTGCGGCGCGCTCACCGGGCCGAAGGGGAAGAAAGGGCTGCCGATACGCACCTGGACATGCGACTGCGGAGCCCGGCACGACCGGGACCAGAACGCTGAGTACAACCTCCGCCTTGAGGGGCGGAGCATCATGGCGGCCGGGCGGGCCGACACGTAAAACGCCTGTGGAGCCCGTGTAAGACCCGGCAAGCCGGGCGGTGGGTGGATGAAGCAGGAACCACCCGAAGGTCGCCGCTCAACAACGGCGGCCAGGCGGGAATCCCCTCATCCATGAGGGGGAGACGTCAACTTTCTCATACCGATATACGGACAGGTAGTGACTGCCGCCGGGCCCCGGGCTTAGATTTCCTGCGCATTACACAAATGATCAGCTGTGATCCAGGTGATCGACTGTGCCGCAGGTATCGACTGCGACGCAGGTGATGAGCCGAGGGGACTGGAGCCCGCCACATGTCAGACACGTCCGCTTCACCCGGCAGGAGACCGGTCGTGACGCCCACGCGCGTCGTGGCCGCTCTGTGCCTGATCGCCCCGTTTGTCGGGATGCTCTGGGTCGGTTCGTACGGCAAGGTCGAGCCGGCCTTCATCGGGATCCCGTTCTTCTACTGGTACCAGATGCTCTGGGTGCCGATCTCGGCCGTGCTGACCTCGGTCGCCTACGTCCTGGTCCGCCGTGAGCGGCGGGAGCGCAAGGGGGGTGACTCCGCATGAACGGCGGAGTGAACGGCGTCGCGCTCGCCGTCTTCATCTTCTTCTTCGTGGCCGTCACGGTCATGGGCTTCCTGGCCGCGCGCTGGCGCGCCGCCGAGAACGCCAACAACCTCGACGAGTGGGGTCTGGGCGGCCGCAGCTTCGGCACCTGGATCACCTGGTTCCTGCTCGGCGGCGACCTGTACACCGCGTACACCTTCGTCGCCGTCCCGGCCGCGATCTACGCGACCGGCGCGGCCGGGTTCTTCGCGGTCCCGTACACCATCCTGGTCTACCCGCTGATCTTCACCTTCCTGCCCCGGCTCTGGTCGGTGTCCCATAAGCACGGGTACGTCACCACCTCGGACTTCGTCCGCGGCCGCTTCGGCTCCAAGGGACTTTCGCTGGCCGTCGCGATCACCGGCATCCTCGCCACCATGCCGTACATCGCCCTCCAGCTGGTGGGCATCCAGGCGGTGCTGGACGTGATGGGCGTCGGCGGCGGCGAGAACACCAACTGGTTCATCAAGGACCTGCCGCTGCTGATCGCCTTCGGTGTGCTCGCGGCGTACACCTACTCCTCGGGTCTGCGCGCCCCCGCGCTGATCGCGTTCGTCAAGGACACCCTGATCTACATCGTCATCGCGGTGGCGATCATCTACATCCCGATCAAGCTGGGTGGCTTCGACGACATCTTCAGCGCGGCGAACGACAAGTTCACCAAGGCCGGGGCGGGCGGGCTGGCGCCGGCCGCGGAGGGCCAATGGGCGTACGGCACGCTGGCCCTGGGCTCGGCGCTCGCGCTGTTCATGTATCCGCACTCGATCACGGCGACGCTCTCCAGCCGCAGCCGTGAGGTGATCCGCCGCAACACCACGATCCTGCCGCTGTACTCGCTGATGCTGGGGCTGCTGGCGCTGCTGGGCTTCATGGCCATCGCCGCCGGGGTGACGGTCGAGAACGGCCAGCTGGCCATCCCCCAGCTCTTCGAGGACATGTTCCCCGACTGGTTCACGGGCGTCGCCTTCGCCGCGATCGGCATCGGCGCGCTCGTCCCGGCGGCCATCATGTCGATCGCCGCGGCCAACCTCTTCACCCGCAACATCTACAAGGACTTCCTGCGGCCGAACGCCACGGCCGAGGAGGAGACCAAGGTCTCCAAGCTGGTCTCGCTGCTGGTGAAGGTCGGTGCGCTGATCTTCGTGCTGGGCATGGACAAGACCGTCGCGATCAACTTCCAGCTGTTGGGCGGCATCTGGATCCTCCAGACCTTCCCGGCCCTGGTGGGCGGCCTGTTCACCCGCTGGTTCCACCGCTGGGCGCTGCTGGCGGGCTGGGCGGTCGGCATGGTCTACGGAACGTGGAAGGCGTACGACACCCCGAGCGGCACCCAGAAGCACTTCGGCAACACCGCCGATGTGCCGGGTATCGGCGAGATCGGCTACATCGGCCTCACCGCCTTCGTGCTCAACGTGGTGGTCACGGTGGTCCTGACGCTGATCCTGCGGGCGGTCAAGGCCCCGGACGGCGTGGACGAGACGTCCTCGGCCGACTACAAGGCGGACGCGGGCGACCCGGGCGTCCAGACCGACCTCCCGCCCGCCACGGCGGGCGCCCCGGGCGGCCACTGACGCCTGGCGGCGGGCCGCGCGGATTGACGTCGAACGGGCCGTCGGCTCCCTCGCGGGAGCCGACGGCCCATTCGTGTGGCGAGGGACTTACGGGTGGTACTTCTCCTCGACCGTCTCGGCACCGCCGGACTTGGTGCTCATGGTGACGCGGACGGTCACGCTGCCGGTCTTCGCGGCCTTCTCCAGATCGTCCACGGTGCACTTCGTGGTGCCGTAGCCGTCCTTGCCGAGGGCCACGTGTCCGGACTCCTCGCCGCAGATCGCGGCCGCGCCGAGGACCTGCGTGGCGTTGGAGACGTAGAACGCCTGGTCGGTGCTGCCGTCATCAGGCTTGACGATCAGCTTGCCGGGCGCGAGGTACTTCAGCTTGCCGACGACCGTGCGGTGGTTGCCCGCGTTTGCGGCGCCGCCGCCGGTGGCGTCCGAACCGCCGCTGGTGGAGGCGGACCCGCCGCCGCTGGAGGCGGAGCCGCCGCCGTTCGAAGCTGACCCGCCGCCGCTGGAGGCTGACCCGCCGCCGTTCGAGGCTGACCCGCCGCCGGTGCTGCCGCTGTCCTGGCCCTGCGAGCCGGAGCTGTCCGAGGAGGAGCTGCTCGTGGCCGAGGCGGAGGCCGATGAGTTCGAGGAACCCGCGGACTCGGAGTCGTCAGGACCGCAGGCCGTGGCGCCCAGGCCCAGCGCCGCGGCGACGACGAGGGCGGCGGCGATGCGGCGGCCGGCGCGGCCGCGGAAGCGCTTGGTGACGGTGTTCATCGTGGTGCTCCTGTTGTTCTGTTCTCTCGGCTCGTTCCCGGACGATCTTCAGTTTCGAAGAGCGGATTGGCGTTCTGCTAACGGACGGCTAATGACGGCTAATGCGGTGCGTGCAGGCCCGTTCGTATGAGTACGGGTACCTACGCCGCGATGAGCGGCCGCGCGGATCCGGCCCGCCGGGGCCGGGACCTACCGTCCGGTACATGACCGAGAGCGAGGCTTCCGCCGGAAAGAGCTGCGGCGGGTGCGGAGCCGGGTGCGCCAGCGTGGTGCTCCTTGTGCTGGCCGTGGCCATGGCCCTGCTCGCGTACGCGAGCACGGATTCGACCTATCCCGACGTCGACCCGGAGAAGACGGCGCGCCGGCTCTCCGGCTACTCCCAGGACGCCTATGCGGCACTCGGCATCGACCGCGCCCTCGAAGGCGGCTACGTCGACGTCTTCACCAACAACACCTACGGGTCCAACGACTGCTACCCGGACGGCCTGTTCAGCTTCGCCGACCCGCCCGTGGACGGCGCGTACCGGCTGTACCAGGAGTGGACCTTGAGCAAGGTGCGCAAGGCGGACGCGCTCCCCGCCCTGCGCGGGGTGCGCGACCGCCTCGAGGGCAAGGGATGGCACATCACGGAGTACAGCAAGAACGAGCAGATCGAGGAGTGGAGCGTAGAAGCGGAGCGCGACGGCGGCTACGCGATCCAGGTGACCTGGGAACCGGAATATCAGCGGCTCTCCGGCTTCGTCAGCACATCGTCCTGCGCGATGGATCCCAGCTGGCCGGAGAAGAAGCGGGAGCAGGAGGAGGAGCAGGGATACAGCGGCTCATACGACGAGCCGGACCTGGACTTCCCCCCGGCGCTCACCCCGGCCTGACACCGGCACGTCCCCTCGTTAGGCGGCGATCCCGAAGGCGTCGCAGGGCGTCGGGTCGAGTTCGAACCAGAGCAGCTTGCCGCTCCTGCCGAACAGCTCGTCGGCGAGGGCGTAACCGCCCCAGTTGTCGGCGCAGATCCGGACGATGAGGAGGCCACGGCCGTACGTGGCCTCGGTGTTCGCGGCGGCCTCCGCGAGGGCGGACGAGCGGTCGAAGAGGGCCGGGGGCTTGTCGAAGGGCGGCGGGATGTCCGGATTGGTGTCCCACACGCTGATCCGCAGACGCCCCTCCTCCACGGTGCGGATACGCATTTCGGCCGGGCCGGTGGTGTGGCGGTACGCGTTGGTGACCATCTCGCTCGCCACGAGGGTCGCGGGGTCGGTGAACTCGCCCAGCCCGTGCCGGGCGAGGACCGCACGGAGGGTAATGCGGGCGATGGCCGAGGCGCGGGGGTCATGGGGCAGTCGTAGTGAGTAGGACCAGGGGTTTTCCGGCGTTTCCGGCGCAAGGGTGGGCATGAAGTCTCCTGTCTGTGCGCGGAGTTGTGCGATGTCCGGGCACACACCGTAGAACCTGCGATGGCCTATATTCCATTCCAGCGACGAAATATGGGCCAAGTTGCCCTGTGTGGGTGACACGTGCACACTGTGTGCCGACCGGGAGGACGAACCATGCCGTCGAGCACCACCCCGACGCTGCGTCAGCAACGACTGGGCGCTGAACTGCGCAAGCTACGCGATCGCGCCGGGCTGTCGACCACCGCGGCCGCCTCACTCCTCGGCGTCAATCAGTCCCGCATCAGCAACATCGAGGCCGGGCGGTACGCCGTGGGCGCCGAACGCGTCCGCGCCATGGCGTGCAACTACACCTGCGCGGACGCGCGGCTCGTCGAGGAGCTGGCCGCCATGACCGGCGGCCGCACCCGTGGCTGGTGGGAGGAGTACCGCGAGATCCTCGTCCCCGGCCTGCTCGACCTTGCCGAACTGGAGCACCACGCCACGGCCCTGCGCATCGCATCGGTGGTCCACATGCCCGGCCTGTTGCAGACCACCCAGCATGCGCGCGCCATCTTCAACGAAGCCATTCCGCCCCTCGCGGGATACGAGGTGGAGCACCGGGTCTCGTTCCGCATCAAGCGGCAGGCGGTCCTCTACGGGGACCAGCCGACCCCACTGACGGCCATCCTCCACGAGGCCGCCCTGCGCATGGGCTTCGGTGGCCCGGAGACGACCCGCGAACAGCTCGGCCACCTCGTCGAGATGAGCGAACACGAGCACATCACCATCCTGGTGATCCCCTTCGGCGGCGGCACGTTCCCGGGCTCGGGCCAGCCCATCGTCTATGCTCACGGCCCGGTGCCGCAGCTCGACACCGTCCAGCTCGACACGGATCACGGTTGCGAGTTCGTCGACGCGGAAGCCAAGTTGGTGATGTACCGCTCGGTGCTGGACCGGATGGAAAGCTGCGCCCTTGAGCCCGCGAAGTCGCGCGACCTGATCCATGGCATCGCGCAGGACACCTGAGAGGGAACGCATGCGCACCCACCCCTGGCGGAAGTCCTCGTACAGCGCCCAAGGGGCCAACTGCCTCTACGTATCGGCACCCGGCAACGCCACGATCCGGCTCCGCGAGAGCGACGAACCCGACACCATCCTCACCACCAACCCAACCGCCCTCGGCGCCCTCATACGCAGCGCCAAGGCAGGGCGGCTCGACCACCTCGGCACGGCCTAAGGATCAGCGGTCGTCCGCGGCCTTTCCGGCCGCGGACAAACCGACCAGGTCGTCCACGTAGCGCCGCATGAGCCGTTCCAGCTCCACCAGATCCCGGTCGCTCCACTGCTCGAACACCGGCTGGTTGAGCCGCCCGCGCGCGGCGTCGATCGCGTCGATGACGCGGCGCCCCTCCTCGGTGAGGAGGGCTTCCTTCACGCGGCGGTCCTCCGCGCTGGGGCGGCGCTCCACCAAACCCAACTCCGCGAGCTTCGCGACCTGGCGGCTGACCGTGGTGTGGTCGCGGCCCGCTCGGTCGGCGAGCTCGACCACGCCGATCGGGGCGAACCGGTGGATGCCCACGATCAGCGGGAAGAGCGCCCGGTCGAGCTGGATGCCCGCTTCGGCGATGAGGATCTCGTCCCGGTGCGGCTGGTTCATGATCGCGATGAGGTCGATGATCGATTCATGCAGCCGTCGCTGCGTGACCTGCCGCTGGCGTCGTGTGGCCATGGCCCAGAGACTACCGCCACCCGGGTGAGGCACCCCCGGTGCGCAACCCGACGGCGTCGAGGTGGGCCTCGATGGTGTGGAGGTCGGCGATGGCCGCCATGTATCCGTCGGGCCGGACGAGCACCCACTGCCCGGCCGCCAGGCCGTACGCGTCACGGAAGTGGCCCCCGGCGTCGTTCAGATCGCCGCGCGGGCCGGTGGTGTGGATGTGCAGGCCCTTGCGAGCGGTCGGGGCGGCGGTGCGGTCGGCCTCGTAGCCGAGCAGGGTCCAGTGGGGGCCCTGGAAGAGGCTGAAGAGGCGGGTGTCGAGCCCTCCGGCCCCGGTGACGGGGGCGTCGGGGGCGCGTTCCCCGGCCAGCGGGCCCTTGTCCCGGTGCGGCGTGGCGATCGTGAGAGGCGAGTCAGCATAGCCGAGGTCGAGTTGGCTGACCTCGCGACCCCGGCTGGTGAAGCGGCTCTTCGCGGCCTCCAGCAGCCGCTCGGAGAGGCCGAGGACGGCCTCGGCGATCGGGCGGCGCTCCTGCTCGTAGCTGGCAAGGAGGGGGTCCGGCGCGCCGTCCAGGACGGCGGCGAGCTTCCAGCCGAGGTTGTACGCGTCCTGCACGCCGGTGTTGAGGCCCTGCCCACCCGTCGGCGGATGGACGTGGGCGGCGTCACCGGTCAGGAGCACCCGGCCGATCCGATACGTGTCGGCGAGACGGGCGTTCATCGAGAAGACGGAAGCCCAGGACACCTCGCGGACGACGATGTCGGTGCGGCCCGTGCGTTCGTGGAAGAGGGCGGTCAGGCCCGCCGCCGAGACGTCGATGTCCACGTCGAAGGGGACCGGCCCCACGTACTGGAACATGTCCGTGCCGTACAGCGGGCACAGTGACACCTGCGTGTCCGTGCCCTCCCCCCAGCGGTGCCAGGCGTCCGTCGAGACGCCGTCGGCGCGGACGTCGGCGACGACGGCCCGCACGCCGAGCGTCCGGCCGGGAAAGCCGATGTCCAGGGACTTGCGGACGAAGCTCGATCCGCCGTCGGCGCCCACGAGGTAGGCGGCGCGCACGGTCCGCTCCCCGGACGGAGTGGCGATCCGCGCGGACACGCCGTCGTCGTCCTGGTCGATTCCGGTGAGCTCGTGGCCGTAGAGCGGGGCGTGCCCGAGCTCGGCCAGCCGCTCGCGCAGACAGCGCTCGGTGAGGAACTGCGGGACCAGCAGGGGGATTTGGTACGGCTCCTCCGGCGTCGGGCCGGACAGCTCGAAGGCGGACCGGTCGACCGGACCCTCGTCCGTGTAGAAGCGCTGTACGGGGTACTCCCCGCCGGAGGCCACGATCCGGTCGATGACGCCGAGGTCCTCGAACACCTCCTGGCTGCGGGGCTGGATCCCCTTGCCCCGGGATCCTCTGAAGGGCCCGGCCGCCTTGTCGATCAGCAGGAAGCCGATATTTCTGCGGGCGAGATCGATGGCGAGTGTCAGTCCGGCGGCACCGGCGCCGCAGATGATCACTTCGGGTTCCGGGACACGGGGCATGGCTTCGCCTTCCATGGGTAAGTTCATCGTGTGCAGAATGCACACGATGAAGGGGCGTGGTCAAGTGCACGCATGCACCTTGGCGGCGATAATCTGTGAGTTGAGCACGTGATTCTAGTCATCGAGAAAGGTGACCGTCCGGGCGAGCGGGGCCCGTTCCGTGCGGGCGTACGGCACGCCGACGTCCTCGTGGCCGATCGACATGCCGCAGAAGAGGATCAGCCCCTCCGGGGGCGATACGACCTCCGCGACGGTCCGGCGGTACACCGACCACGCCATCTGGGGGCAGCTGTGCAGCCCCTCGGCGCGGAGCAGCACCATCACGGTCTGGAGATACATCCCGGCGTCGGCCCACTGGGCCGGTCCCATACGGCGGTCGAGGTAGCAGAACAGCGCGGCAGGCGCGCCGAAGCAGTCCCAGTTGGCGGCGACGGCCCTGTGGCGGGCCCGCGGATCGTCCCGTGGGATGCCGAGTGCGGCGTACCGCCGCTCGGCGGCCTCGGCGCGGCGCTCTCGATACGGACCGCTCAGCTCGGGCGGGTACATCGGGTACTCCCGCTCGTCCCCGCGATCCTCCGCGGCCACCCGCTCGGCGGTGCGCTTCTTGAGCTCGGCCAGCGGCGGACCGGAGAGCACATAGGTCCGCCACGGCTGGAGGTTCCCGCCGGAGGGTGAACGGGCCGCGGCGGAGAGCACCCGCTCCAGCACTTCCCTCGGAACCGGCTCATCCGTGAACCCGCGCACCGCCCGTCGGCTCATGACCGCTTCGTAGACATCCATACCGCCCTTGACGGCCGGGAACGAGCAAAGGTGACCGGTGCGTCCTCAGCAGCTCGACCGTACGTCGCCGGTCACCGGGCCCTGGTGGAAGCGGCCCGGTGACCGGCGCGGTTCGGCCGGATGTGCGTGGTCAGACGTATCGGCCGGATGTGTGCGGTCAGACGTAGAGGAAGCCGCCGGGCACGGTGACGGTGCCGAAGGCGGTCACCAGGGTGACGGTCGCGTTGCCGACTGCCCCGGGCGGGGTGATACCGGCCACCGTCGTGGGGGTGGCGGTCACGCCGGTGGCGGGAACGCCGTTGAACAGCACGCCCAGCACACCGCCGAGGCTGGTGCCGGTGATGGTGAACGCGGTGCCGCCGGCGGCGGGTCCGGTGGCGGGTGTGATGGCGACGGGCACCGGTGCGGGCGGCGCGACGAAATAGGTGAAGCCACCGGGCACATTGCCGCTGCCGCCGGGGCCGGTGAGGGTCACGGTGACGTTGCCGCCCGCGGCCGGGCCCGCCGGGGTGATGCCGATCAGGCTGGTCCCGGCGGGGTTGATGGCCAGGATGGTCGAGGGGCTTCCGCCGAAGGTGACGCTGGTGACGCCGGTCAGATTGGTGCCCGTGATCACGTACAGGGTGCCACCGGTGGTCCGGCCCACGGTCGGGGTGATGGCGACGGCGGCGGGCGGGGCCGGTGCCACATAGGTGTACGGCAGGCCGTTGCTGGTCCCGGCGGCGGTGGTGACGGTGACCTGGACGGTCCCGGGTGCGTGCGGCGGGGCTATCACCACGATGCCGTCGTAGCCGGGGTTGCCGCCGCCACCGGGCCAGCCACCTCCGCCGCCGCCCCAGCCGCCTCCACCGCCGCCCCAGCCACCGCCGGGGTTGTCCTGGTAGACGATGGTGGCGGGCGTGCCGCCGAAGGACACACCGGTGACGCCGCGCAGGTTCTGGCCGAACAGCCGGACGTAGTTGCCACCGGCCGCGGGGCCGGAGTCGGGCACCACGGCGAGCAGCGTCGGCGGTCCCACCGGCGGCCAGTAGCCCGCGGCGGCGGCGTTGGTGGCGGCGGCGGTCGCGAGAGCGGTCGAGGTCATGGTCGGTCCTCCCGGGGAAGGGTTCGGGTTCCGGTTCGGCTTCGGGTTCGGGTTCGGCTTCGGGTGATGTGCGCCGGCGGCATGCCGACGGACGTGCGCACACCGCCGGTGAACGCCCCGCCGTCACCGCGCGGTCGAGACAGACCGCACCGGAGGAACGGATGAGCCGCGGGCGGCCGGTCGGCGCGCGGAAACGGTGTGCGGGAACAGAACAGTGCGCGGCAGCGGTGCGCGGATGAAGGGCGGAGCCATGGGGTGGACGCCCGGCTCCTGGGGTGGCCGACGAGGTATGGGGCGGCCTCGACGGCCACGTTTCCAGTTATCCACGCCCCTCGGCGACGCTCAAGGGCTCACGGCGGCCATCACTCGTTTGGCGCATCAGGGCGCACGTGGCGCCGAACTTGTATGACAAGCGCTCGGCTATTCGGGCGAATGCGCACCAAGGGGTATGGCCTGCCATCGCCCGTCACGCCTCTAATGAGTGATATCGGCAGCGCCGACCCAGCAGTGCCATCGGCCGTGCCGACCCCGTATGACCACCCGGGGAGGAAACGATCCGATGAGCCTCGCCGCGTTCCTTCTCGCCCTCGGCACCACCTGCCGGATCACCCGCTTCATCACCAAGGACACCCTGGCGGCGGGGTTCAGAACCTGGGTCGCCGACCGCTTCGGCGACGACTCCCGCCCCACCTACCTGGTCAACTGCGGCTGGTGCACCAGCACATGGGTGGCCGCCGCCATCGCCGTCTACGCCTCCTTGCTGCACACCACCGCGTGGTTCCACCTCCCGGCCACCGCCCTGACGCTCTCCTACCTGGCCGGAATCGCCTCACGATGGCTGGACTGACCCCCGCACCCCCACCCCACCCCACCGCACCAACGACCCGAGGGAAAGGAAGGGCAACCATGGCCTGCAACTGCGGCGGAACGGCGGCTCAATGGCCGCCCCAACCCGTTGTCGTCTATGAGCTGACGCTGCCGGACGGCACGGTCCGGCGCTATGTCACCCACCAGGAAGCCGACGCCGCCAACAAGCGCGCGGGCTCCACCGGAGTGATCAGCGCCGTCACCCAGTGACGCCGGGAACCCGGCCTGCGGCATACTGCGGGCATGGACATCACCATCAGGCGCGCGCGGGACGAGGAGCTGGACGAGATAGGAGAGCTCACCGCGCAGGCGTATCTCGGGGACGGCCTCCTGGACTTCGGGGACAGTGATTCTTATCTCGCCACCCTGCGCGATGCCCGCCGCCGGGCGGCCGAGGCCGAGCTGCTGGTCGCGGCGGACGCCGCGAGCGACGAGGTCCTGGGTGCCGTGGCATTCGCCGTGCACGGCGGGGCGTACGCGGAGCTGGCCCGCCCCGGCGAGGGCGAGTTCCGGATGCTGGCCGTCCGTCCCGAGTCCCGCCGCCGCGGCGCCGCCGAAGCGCTCGTGCGTGCCTGCCTGGACCGGGCCCGCGCACTGGGCCTGCGACGAATAGTGATCAGCAGCCAGCATGCGATGACCGCCGCCCACCGCCTGTACGAGCGCCTGGGCTTCACCCGCGCCCCGGAACGCGACTGGGCACCCCTCCCCGGCACGGACATCACCCTTTGGGCCTTCACCGTGGAGCTGTGAGACCGGCCGCCGTTCAGCCAGAAATACGAGCGGCGGCCAAAGCAGCGGTGGTCGCCGCGGCCAGGCCGTCCAGATATCCCTCGGGGAGGGGCGATCGCATGGTGCTCAGGCGCCAGTAAAGCGGGCCACTGGCCAGGTCAAGAGCGAGATCGACATCCGTGTCGGCTGACAGCTCTCCCCGGTTGACCGCGTTGCGGATGACCACGTCGGCGATCCCGCGCTGGGAATCCCGCACTGCCGCTTGCAATGCCTGGGCCATATCCGGGTTACGCGCGGATTCCGCGAAAAGGTCAGGAATGATTTGCGCGGCCATCGGATGCCAGAGAACCCGAGCCGTCGCTTCCAGCAGAACCTTTATGTCGCCTTGCAGAGAACCAGTGTCCGGCGTCGGCAGGCCCTGTTTCGCCAAGGCGGAGACGACCTCGAGAACGATGGGAAGTTTCGAACGCCAGCGACGGTAGATGGCCGCTTTCCCCACCCCGGCCCGGCGCGCCACTCGTTCAATCGACATGCGCCCATAGCCGACGGTCGCCAGCTCCTCGAAGACCGCCGCGCGGATGGCGTCCGTGACGTTCTCCTGGAGTACCGCGGCGCCCGCGGGGACACGCCGGGGCTTGGTTGGCTCCTTCTCCATGGCTTGAGCCTACTCGACGGCGGAACGGTTGCGTTCCATCGTCGCCTGCTCTAGGTTACGCAACGACGGAACGCATCCGTTCCGTCGTAAGTGCCGAGGCCAGCCGCAGGGCCGAAAGGTGTCTACGTGAGCCAGCTCCTCGTTCGAGACAGCGAACGGATCCGCCCTCCCGAGAATCTCGCGGCCCTGGCAGCCGCCCATGGCCTCACGGTCAGTGGCGCTCGGGTGGGGCTGCGTGAATACAGCCGTCAGCTGTGGGGCCGACGCCACTTCATCCTGGCCTTTTCGCAGGCAAAGCTCACCGCCCAGTACAGCCAGGCCAAGCTGGGTCAGCTGTGGCAGGTGGCGACCCCGCTGCTCAACGCGGCGGTCTACTTCTTCATCTTCGGCATGCTGCTGAAGAGCAACCGGGGCCTGCCGAACGACGTGTACATTCCGTTCCTGGTGACGGGTGTGTTCGTCTTCACCTTCAGCCAGAGTTCCGCCATGGCGGGCGTACGGGCGATCTCCGGGAATCTCGGGCTGGTGCGGGCCCTGCACTTCCCTCGCGCCTCACTCCCCATCTCGTTCGCGCTCCAGCAGCTCCAGCAGCTGCTGTTCTCGATGATCGTGCTGGCCGTCGTGTTGGTGGGCTTCGGCCACTTCCCGGCACTGGCCTGGCTGCTGATTGTCCCCACCCTGGCCCTGCAATTCGTCTTCAACACCGGCCTGTCGCTGATCGTGGCGCGGCTCGGGGCCAAAACACCGGACCTCGCGCAGCTGCTGCCCTTCATTCTGCGCACCTGGATGTATGCCTCGGGCGTGATGTTTCCGCTGGCCCGCACCCTCGAACACGCGGGAGCGAGCGGCTGGATCAGCGACGCCATGCTGGCGAATCCGGCGGCCGTTTACATGGACCTGATGCGGTACGCCCTGATCAACGATTACCCCTCGTCGAACCTGCCGCCGCATGTGTGGGCGCTGGCCCTGGGCTGGGCGGTGCTCTTCGGTGTCGGGGGATTCGTGTACTTCTGGAAGGCAGAGGAGCAGTACGGCCGTGGCTGAGCAGACCCTCGACAAAGGTGCCCAGGCGGAGCGGGCCGACCAGGCCGCTCGGGCGGCTTCCGCGCCGGCGCGGGTGCCCACCGTCATCGCCGACGACGTCCATATCGTCTACCGGGTCAACGGCGGCCCCAAGGGGAAGGGCAGTGCCACCGCCGCCCTCAGCCGCCTGCTGGGCCGCAAGAATGCGCCGGGCATGCGTGAGGTGCACGCGGTGCGCGGGGTCACCTTCGTGGCGTACAAGGGTGAGTCGATCGGTCTGATCGGGTCCAATGGGTCGGGGAAGTCGACCCTGCTGAAGGCGGTGGCGGGGCTGCTGCCCACCGAGCGCGGCAAGGTCTACACCCATGGTCAGCCGTCGCTGCTGGGGGTGAACGCGGCGCTGATGAACGACCTGACCGGTGAGCGGAATGTGATCCTGGGCGGTCTGGCGATGGGGATGTCGCGTGAGCAGGTCCGGGAGCGTTACCAGGGCATCGTGGACTTCTCGGGTATCAATGAGAAGGGTGATTTCATCACCCTGCCGATGCGTACGTACTCCTCGGGTATGGCGGCCCGGCTGCGGTTCTCCATCGCCGCGGCCAAGGACCACGATGTGCTGATGATCGACGAGGCGCTGGCCACGGGTGACAGGAAGTTCCAGAAGCGTTCCGAGGCCCGGATCCGGGAGCTCCGTCAGGAGGCCGGCACGGTCTTCCTCGTCAGCCACAACAACAAGTCCATCCGGGACACCTGTGACCGGGTGCTGTGGCTGGAGAAGGGCGAGCTGCTGATGGACGGCCCGACCGACGAGGTCATCAAGGCGTACGAGAAGGAGACCGGCAAGTAGGCCCCGCCTGGGCGCCGCCCGACCAGGACGCTGGCTCGCCGGGCCGGAACGCACTAGCACATTCATGCGAAACTCCGCAGCTCCGACACAAGATATGGGGGCACGTGCGTCGGCCAACACAAGATGTATGCTCGTCCTCGCTGTCGCCGCAGGGGAATCCGGTGGGAATCCGGAACTGTCCCGCAACGGTGTACGTGTGCGCTCAATTCGGCGTGCCCGTAAGTCCGAGCGCCTGCCGACAGCCCTGTGAACACGTCCCCCGGCCTCGAGGGTTGGGCCGATGGACGCTGCGTGGTGTGTCTGGCGTACGAGGAGTGCGGCACCGGCATGCCCGTACGCGACCGTCGCACCACCCTTCGCGGCCTCAGGCCCGTCCGGAGTTGTGATCCGGACAGGCCCTGACCGAGCGAAGGAGAGCACCTCAGTGACCATCGCGCCCGCCGATCCGGTTTCAGCGCAGGCGGCTTCTCAGGCAGCGGACGACGCGCCCGGGACCGCCCTGCTACGGACTCTGACCGGACTCACCGCCGACCTGCCCGCCACCGACCCCGGCAAGGTCGCGGCCGCCGCCCTGCGCGGCCGTCATCCCGGCTCGGACGAGGCGGAGTTGCGCGGGCTCGCGACCGAGGCGGCGGCCGGACTGATCGCCGAGGAGCCGGAGTACTCACGGCTCGCGGCGCGGCTGCTGGCGCTGACCATCACGGAGGAGGCGGCCGGGCAGGGCGCGGTCTCCTTCTCCACCTCCGTCCGGGTGGGCCACCGCGAGGGCCTGCTCGCCGACTCCACCGCGGAGTTCGCCGCCGCCCACGCCGAGCGGCTGGACGCGCTGGTGGAGCGGGCGCTGGCCGACGGCGCCGACAACCGCTTCGGCTACTTCGGGCTGCGCACCCTCTACAGCCGCTATCTGCTGCGCCACCCGATCACCCGTCAGGTGATCGAGACCCCGCAGCACTTCCTGCTGCGCGTGGCCTGCGGGCTCGCCGAGAACCTCTCGGAGCGGGCGCTGGACGATGTGGCCGAGCTCTACCGGCTGACCAGCACGCTGTCGTATCTGCCCAGCTCCCCCACGCTGTTCAACTCCGGCACCCGGCATCCGCAGATGTCGTCCTGCTATCTGCTGGACTCCCCGCTGGACGAGCTGGACTCTATCTACAACCGCTACCACCAGGTGGCGCGGCTGTCGAAGCACGCGGGCGGCATCGGCCTGTCCTACTCCCGCATCCGGGCCCGCGGTTCGCTGATCCGGGGCACCAACGGGCACTCCAACGGCATCGTGCCGTTCCTGCGCACGCTCGACGCCTCGGTTGCCGCCGTCAACCAGGGCGGCCGGCGCAAGGGCGCGGCCTGTGTCTACCTGGAGACCTGGCACGCGGACCTCGAGGAGTTCCTGGAGCTGCGGGACAACACGGGCGAGGACGCCCGCCGCACCCACAACCTCAACATCGCCCACTGGATCCCGGACGAGTTCATGCGGCGGGTCGAGGCGGATGCCGACTGGTCGCTGTTCTCCCCGGCCGACGCGCCCGATCTGGTGGACCTGTGGGGCGAGGAGTTCGACGCCGCGTACCGCAGGGCCGAGGCCGAGGGCAAGGCCGTCAAGCAGGTCCCGGCGCGCCAGCTGTACGCCCGGATGATGCGCACCCTCGCGCAGACCGGCAACGGCTGGATGACGTTCAAGGACGCCGCCAACCGCACCGCCAACCAGACCGCCGAGCCCGGCAGGGTCGTCCACTCCTCCAACCTCTGCACCGAGATCCTGGAGGTCACGAACGACGGCGAGACCGCCGTGTGCAATCTCGGATCGGTCAACCTCGCCGCGCACCTGGGCGAGGACGGGCAGCTGGACTGGGAGCGCCTGGACGCCACCGTCCACACCGCCGTGACCTTCCTCGACCGCGTGGTGGACATCAACTTCTACCCCACGGAGGAGGCCGGGGCCTCCAACTCCCGCTGGCGCCCGGTGGGTCTGGGCCTCATGGGGCTCCAGGACGTCTTCTTCCGGCTGCGGCTGCCGTTCGACTCGTCCGAGGCCACGGCGCTCTCCACGCGGATCTCCGAGCGCATCATGCTCGCCGCGTACGAGGCGTCCTGCGAGCTCGCCGAGCGCCACGGCCCGCACCCCGCCTGGGCCGAGACCCGCACCGCGCGCGGTGTGCTGCACCCGGACCACTACACGGACGCGGTGGCCACCTGGCCGGAGCGCTGGCAGGCGCTGCGCGCGCGGATGGCGAAGTCCGGGATGCGGAACTCGCTGCTGCTGGCGATCGCGCCGACCGCGACCATCGCCTCCATCGCGGGCGTCTACGAGTGCATCGAGCCGCAGGTCTCCAACCTCTTCAAGCGCGAAACGCTCAGCGGGGAGTTCCTCCAGGTCAACTCCTATCTGGTGGACGACCTCAAGAAGCTGGGCGTCTGGGACGCCCAGACCCGTGAGGCGCTGCGCGAGTCCAATGGCTCGGTCCAGGACTTCTCCTGGGTGCCCGCGGACATACGGGAGCTGTACCGCACCGCGTGGGAGATCCCGCAGCGCGCCCTGATCGACATGGCGGCGGCCCGCACGCCGTACCTGGACCAGAGCCAGTCGCTGAACCTGTTCATGGCCTCACCGACCATCGGCAAGCTCAGCTCGATGTACGCCTACGCCTGGAAGCGCGGCATCAAGACCACGTACTACCTGCGCTCGCGTCCGGCCACCCGGATCGCCCAGAGCGCCCGGGGCGGCGCCGCGGCCGCCACCCCCACCCCCACCGTCCCCGTACAGCAGGCCCCGGCCGAGGCCGACGCGATCGCCTGCTCCCTGGAAAACCCCGAGTCCTGCGAGGCCTGCCAGTAATGCCCACCGCATCCGAGATGACCACCGTGAACACCGCGCCGGGCCACGTCAAGAACCTGCTGGATCCCGGGTTCGAGCTGACCCTGCGGCCGATGCGGTACCCGCAGTTCTACGACCGCTACCGGGACGCGATCAAGAACACCTGGACCGTGGAGGAGGTCGACCTCCACTCCGACGTCGCCGACCTCGCCAAGCTCTCCCCCGGTGAGCAGCACCTCATCGGCCGTCTGGTCGCCTTCTTCGCCACCGGCGACTCGATCGTGGCCAACAACCTGGTGCTGACGCTCTACAAGCACATCAACTCCCCCGAGGCGCGGCTGTATCTGTCGCGGCAGCTCTTCGAGGAGGCGGTGCACGTCCAGTTCTATCTGACGCTGCTGGACACCTACCTCCCCGACCCGGACGACCGCGCCGCGGCCTTCGCCGCCGTCGAGAACATCCCCTCCATCCGGGAGAAGGCGGAGTTCTGCTTCCGCTGGATGGACTCGGTGGAGAAGATCGAGCGGCTGGAGACCAAGGCGGACCGCCGCCGCTTCCTGCTCAACCTGATCTGCTTCGCGGCCTGCATCGAGGGGCTGTTCTTCTACGGCGCCTTCGCCTACGTGTACTGGCTCCGCTCGCGCGGGCTGCTGCACGGCCTGGCGACGGGCACCAACTGGGTGTTCCGCGACGAGTCGATGCACATGGAGTTCGCCTTCTCGGTCGTGGACACCGTCCGCGAGGAGGAGCCGGACCTCTTCGACGACGAGCTCCAGCGGCAGGTCACCGACATGCTGAAGGAGGCCGTCGAGGCGGAGCTCCAGTTCGCCCGCGATCTGTGCGGGGACGGGCTGCCGGGCATGAACACCGCGTCGATGCAGGAGTATCTGGAGTGCGTGGCCGACCAGCGCCTCCAGCGGCTCGGCTTCGCGCCGGTCTTCGGCTCGGAGAACCCGTTCTCCTTCATGGAGCTCCAGAACGTCCAGGAGCTGACCAACTTCTTCGAGCGGCGCGCCTCGGCGTACCAGGTCGCGGTCGAGGGATCGGTGGCGTTCGACGACGACTTCTGATGTCAGAAGACTTCTATGTCAGCTTCTGATGTCAGAAGACTTCTGACGGCAACGGGGCGGGCCGGACCCCGAGGGACCCGGCCCGCCCTGTGAGCTAGGACACACTCAGTCGTTGGGCACCGTCTCATAGCGGGCGGTGCCCTCGGCCATCTGCTTCAGCACATCCTTACGGTCGCGCTTGGAGAGCCGGTCGATGTAGAGGTAGCCGTAGAGGTGGTCGGTCTCGTGCTGGAGGCAGCGCGCGAAGTAGCCGGTGCCGCGCACGGCGATCGGCTCGCCGTCGAGGTCCTGGCCGCGCACGACCGCGTAGTCGGGGCGGGCCAGCTCGGCGTAGGCCGTGGGGACCGACAGACAGCCCTCGTTGGAGTCGTCCAGCACCCGGCGGTCGGCGGGCAGCTCCTCCAGGACCGGGTTGCACACCACGCCCACATGGCGAACGCCCTCGTCGTCCATGCAGTCGTAGACGAAGACCTTAAGGTCGACACCGATCTGGTTGGCGGCCAGGCCCACGCCCTCCGCCGCCCGCTGGCTGGCGAACATGTCGTCGACGAGCCGCGCGAGCTCCTCGTCGAACACGGTCACGTCCCGGCACTCCTTGTGCAGGACCGGGTTGCCGTACACGGTGATCGGGCGGGCGGTGCCGCGCTCGCGGAAGGCCCGCTCGCGCTCCTCGCAGTCCTCCGTGTCCACGATGAACTCGTCGTCCACCCGCTGCTTCGTCCCTTGCTGCGACATCGTCCGCCGTATGCCTTCCTTCAACCGTGATGCGTCGCCCTACAGGGTACGGGCACGGCGCGGCGGGGTGCGGCGCGCTTACGCGGTGTGACGGGCCGCTGGCGGGTCTTTCCCCTCCCCGCCCCTTCCCGCAGCACCGACATACGGCTCCGCCGCGTGGCAAGGGCTCCGCCCCTGGACCCCGGGTGCCGCCGCGTCGACCGCTGCCGCGCTCAGCTCCCCGGCCGGTGCGCCGACCACGCCACCTGCGCCGCGATGGTCGAGCGGCCGGCCGGTGAGCAGGGCGCCAGGCCCGTCCGCGGGACGCGGTCGGCACGCCGACGCAGTCGGATGACCGAACACACCCGGAGCTCCCGACCGAGGACTGGGGCGGAGCCTCGACCTAGGGCCCAGGGCCTGCGGCGAAGCCCCGCTCCGGGGTCCGGGGGCTGGGGCGGAGCCCCGGTTCGGGGTCTGGGGCAAAGCCCCGGCCCAGGACCCGGGGTCCGTGCGGAGCCCTGCTCCGGGGTCTGAGGCAGGGCCCTGGCCCAGGGTCTGGGGCGAAGGCCCGGCCCAGGGCCCGGGGTGTGGGGCGGAGCCCCGTCCCAGGACCCGGGGTCCGGGACGCAGCCCCGGCCCGCGGTCTGGAGCGAAGCCCTGGCCCAGGATCCGGGGTCCGGGACGCAGCCCGGTCCGGGGTCTGGGCGGAGCCCTGGGCCGGGGTCCGGGACGCAGCCCCGGCCCGCGGTCTGGAGCGAAGCCCTGGCCCAGGATCCGGGGTCCGGGACGCAGCCCGGTCCGGGGTCTGGGCGGAGCCCTGGGCCGGGGTCTGGGGTCTGGGCGGCGGCCCGCTCCAGGGTCTGGGGCGGAGCCCCGGCCCGGGGTCCGAAGTCTGGGCGGACCGCTCCGGGATCTGGGCGGAGCCCCCGCCCAGGGTCCAGGGTCCGGGACGCAGCCCCGGCCCGCGGTCTGGGGCGAAGCCCTGGCCCAGGGTCCGGGGTCTGGGGCGGAGCCCCGGTTCGGGGGCTGGGGCGGAGCCCCAGTTTCGGGAAGGGGCGGGGAGGGGACAAGCCCGCCGCAGGCGCCCACGATCCGCCAGCCGCCAGGCGGTCAGCAGACCTCTTCCAGATCCCGCCACTCACGCGTGTCCGGACTGTCCGCAACCCACCCGTCCAGCAACCCCCGCACCAACCCCCCAGGCGCCGCGATCCCGCATTCACGCTCGGGAACCCACAGCGACCCCGACCCCGCCATACGGTGGCCCAGCGGCCCAGGGTGGCCCGGTTCGCTGTGGTCGTGGGGGTCCAGATGCTCGCCCTCGCCCTCGTCGCTGGGCATCCGGCTCTCCGAGCAGGAACGGCACAGCAGCCGCACCGACGACGACCAGTCCTCGGCCGCGAAGCCCGCGTCCGCCGCGAGCCGCTCCAAGGCGTCCCGGTCGGCCTCGGTGGCCGCCTCCAGCAGCACCACCCAGGTCGGCACGGGGGACGGCGCCCACAGCTCGATCTCGTCGAAGACCGGGTACGCGGGGCCCGCGGAGGTCACCCGCTCACCGTGCGGCACACCGTCGTGCAGGACCACCTCGCCCCAGCGCCGCCCGGACGACGGCAGCGGGATGGACAGCACCTCGATCCGGGCCGGATCCAGCCGGCGGCCCCAGACCACCTCGGCCTCGCCCTCCGGGGACAGCCGCACCGCCGCGCTGCCCAGCTCCATGCCGAGCGGCTCACCGGACGCGGACGCCTCTCCGGGCACCTTCAGCCCGTACGCCTGCCAGGCGCGGCGGGCCAGCGGCCAGTCCTGGAGCGCGGTGGCGGCGATCCCCACGTTCCACCAGTCCGGAGCGCCCGTCTCGCGGTCCAGCAGCGCGACCGCCCGGAGCCCCGCGGCGCGCGCCTGCTCCCAGTCGTGCCGGAACTTGTGCAGCAGCGCCAGGTTGAACCAGGACTCCGACAGCCACGGCTCCAGGTCGGCGGCGCGGGTCAGCAGCGCGCCCGCGTCCTCGTACCGGCCGTCGCCGATGAGCGTGAACGCACGGTCCGTGGCCTGCCGCCATGAGGCGGACGGCCGGTGCCGTACCTTGCCGAAGATCTTCACGATTCCCGCCTGCCGGTATCGAAGTCGTCCCGTACCAGATGCCTTCGCGGACGGCGTCGCCCTCCCTTGAAGACAACCTGCCACACATTCGCGGACATCTCAGCCCGACCCCTCACGCTGCGGCCGGGATGCGACGCCCACCACACCTCCTTGCCACCGGCCATCTGGCCTGGCACCCCTCTCCTCGCATCCAACCATGCCCCTCGGGAGCCCCGCTCATTACCGGCGAGTTATCAGTTCTCACCGGGGGCGGCCGTAAACCCCGCGCGACAGCACCGTGGCGAGCGCCTCGACCACGACCGGGTCGAAGTCGCGCGCCGTGGCCAGCCGCAGCCGCTCCAGGGCGCGCAGCGCGGCCACCCCGGCCGCTCCCTCGGCCGCGGGCCCGCCCACCAGCTCGGTGTACGCGTTCACCGCGCGCACGATACGCGCGGCGAGCGGCTGCTCGCGGTACGGGTCCGCCTGGCGCTCCACGACCAGCGCCACCTCGGCGGGTACCCCGGTCTGGCGCACCACAGCGCCGCCGAGCAGCGCGATTTTGCGCTGCTCGGGGGCGGGCAGCGGCTCGGTGGCCCCCGCGGGCACCGGGTCCACCAGCGACAGCTGGCCGATGTCGTGCATCAGCGCCGCGTACTCCAGCACGGTCAGCCGGGGCTCGGAGAGGCCCAGCTCACGCCCCACGGCCCGGCTGAGCCCGGCCACCTCGCGGGCGTGGCCCGTCGGGGTGTACCCGGCTATCTCGGTCGCCCGGGCCAGGGAGGCGATGGTCTGGCGGTAGGTGGCCCGTATCCCGGCGTAGCGGCGGTAGGAGTACTGGATCAGCAGCAGCGGCACCGCCAGCACCGGCACCGGCCACAACCCGGCGACGGCCACGGTGAGCGCCATCACGGCCGCGGTCGCGCACACCGCCGCCCCGACCCCGGGCAGCGAGCGCAGCTCGTCGCGGAGGAGCGGGCCGTAAGGCCAGCCGGTACGGGCGCGGGCGAGGGCGGCGGCCAGGACCGCGTCGCACAGGGCGGTCAGGGCCAGCAGGGCGAGCAAATAGCCGACGATGAACGGGCCGTGGCCGAGCCAGTCGGCCAAACGGCCGGTCCGGTGCAGCGGTTGGAAGCAGACGGCGGCGAACGCGGCGGTCAGCACCCGGCGGGCGGTGTGGCCGGGGTCGACCGGACAGCCGAGCGCGAGCGGCGCCACCAGCCCGGCGAGCGACGCGGCCACGACGACGGTGACCACCTGGAGGACGCCGTGGCCGGCGGGCTCCCCGCCGAGCCGCCCGAGCAGGGCGTAACCGAGGGCGCCGGCGGCGGCGAGGGGCGCGGGCTCACCGCGCGGATCGGGCACTCCCCCGCCGCCGCCCGCCAGAGCTGGCGGCGCCTCTACGCACCGGATCGCCTCCCCGACGGCGATAAGCGCCCCGAAGGCCAGCGCCGCCTCCGCCTGCCGCACCCCATGCCACTCGGTCCACACCAGCGCCACCACGGCGAGCGCCCCCGCCGCGCCATACACGGCGACGACCGTAAGGCCGCCATAACGACCCCGGGATATGCGCTCCCGCCCCTCCTCCCGGGCGGCGGCGGTCTCGGCCCGCTGGCGGCGGGCACGGTGGACGGCACGGGCATGCCGCTCGGCGATCCGCGCGATGGCGCGGGGGGTGGCCGCTCCTGAGGTGGAGCGGGCCACCCTGGCGGGCCACTGAGCCGCGCTCTCATCCCGCTCACGCGCACCGCGGCGACCCGAGGCGCCGGGCTCGCCTCCGGCCGAGGTGCCCGCGGACCCCCCGGCCCCCGCGTCAGCTCGCCCGGGGACGGGCCGAGGGCCCCGATCGGAACCGGGGCGGCCCGGGGCCCCCGGTCCGCCTCTGGCCGAGGTGTCCGGGGATTCCCCGGGCTTCTCGTGGGTGGGCCGGGAAGCACGGGGGGAATCGTTCGTGCTGGGCGGGGTGGGGTCCTCGGCGGGGGTCATGGTCCACCGCCGGGGGTGCCCGCGCCGGGGTGGGGTCCGCCGGGGGCGTCCGACGCGCCCGGGGCGGCGGCACGTACCAGGGGCGAGGCGGCGGGCTCTGGCGGGACGTTTCCGCGCTCCTCAGGGGCGTCCGCGGTGACCGCCGCGTGCCAGCCGTGGCGGTCCAGGGCGCGGGTGAGGGCCCCCACCATGCGGGGGTCGAACTGTGAGCCCGCGCACCGTTGCAGCTCCGCCACGGCCGTGGGCACCGGCCGGGCCCTGCGGTACGTACGTGTCGAGGTCATCGCGTCGAAGGCGTCCGCCACCGCGACCACCCGGGCGAACTCCGGGATCTGCGCCCCGGCGAGCCCGTACGGATAGCCGCTGCCGTCCAGCCGCTCATGGTGGTGGAGGATCGCGGCCCGCGCCTCGCCCAGGAAGCCGATGCCGCGCACCATCTCGTCGCCGTACTCGGGGTGCAGCTCGATCACCCGGCGCTCGTCGGGCGTCAGCGGACCGTTTTTGCGCAGCAGCCGGGTGGGCACGCCGAGCTTGCCGACGTCGTGGAGGATGCCCGCGATCCGCAGCGCCTCCAGCCGGTCGCCGCTCATGCCCAGCTCGCGGGCGATCATCGCGGAGGCGCGGCCGACGCGCTCGCTGTGGCCGCGGGTGTAGCGGTCCTTGATGTCGACCGCCTGGACGAGGGCCCGGATGGTGGCCTGGTGGGCGGCGCTCTCGCGGCGGTAGAGCACGAAGCCGCAGGCGCAGACGTACATCGGCAGCAGCACCAGCAGGGCCGCCGCCGGTCCGTAAGGGCTACGCCACAGCACCGCCATGGCCAGCCCGGCCGGCCCGTGCACCAGATACGGGGCGAGGGCGCCGGGCAGCCGCCCCCACCAGGCGGCGCGCGCGGACTGCCGCTCGGCGGTGACCAGCACCCCGCCCTCCAGCGCGGTGGCGGTCAGGCCCAGGACGAGCGCGGCGGCCACGGCGGCCGCCAGGGCGTACGGAAAGCCGGGCGCACCGGACGACGACGCCTGCGCAGCGGGGACCTGGGCGCCCTCGCCGAGGGCCCAGAGGGCGCTGAGGGTCCCGGGGCCGTCCAGGGCCGCGAAGGCGCATGAGGCGGTCCAGACGGCCAGTGAGAGCCGTGCGGCGCGCCAGGCCCGCCGCGCCCCGGCGGGTGGCCGCTCGACGCGGGCGAGCAGCGCCCCGGGCACGGCGACCAGCGCCGCGGCGGCGGGCGGCAGCAGAAAAGCCCCGGCCAGAAGGACGGGGCTGCACCATTCGGGCCAGCGGCCGCGAACCCTGGAGCCGACCGCGTGCACCGCGGCGAGCAGGGCGGTCGTGGCCCAGGGGACGGCCGCTCCGGGCCGTACGGCCGGGGCGGCGCAGTACGCCCCGGCGAGCACGGCGCACAGGACATAGGCGCGCGCCCCGTGGGGAAGTGCCCGCACGGTGTCCTCCTCCCCATCCATGGCCATTGCGCCGCCCCCTCGGGCGGGGCGGTTCAGGTGGTTGGGGAGCTTAGGACGAGACGGGGCGTATGGGACCGGAGGGACTGTCCGATTACACCCCTTCGAGTGATGATCTGATCACCGAGGGTGGGAATGAGAACGCGCCAACTCGATTGGCGTTCGACCAGGGATCCGCTGGGGCCGGAGCCCCGGGGTCACATGAGCCCGAGCTGCGGGGTCACTTGAGCCCGAGCTGCGCGGTCACTTGGGCTCGAGCCCCGGGGTCATTCCTGGGCGCTGCTCGGCGCGTTGCTCGGCGCGCTGCCCGGCGCTTTCGTCTCCGTCGTGATCTCGCGCTCCGGCACCGCCTGCCCGGAGCGGATCAGCTCGATCCGCCCCATGACCTTCGACCGGAGGTCGGTGGGCACGTCGTCATGGCCGCAGCACCGCTTGACGAGCTTCTTCACGGCCTTCTCGAGGCCGTACTTCTCCAGGCACGGGGAGCACTCGTCGAAGTGCACCTCGAACTTGGCGCAGTCGCCGTCCGGCATCTCGTGGTCGAGGAACTCGTAGAGGTGGTCGAGAACCTCGGAGCAGTCCGTCTCATGCGGCTCTCCGCAGCTCATGAGTCCGCGCCTTTCCGATCGTGCGACTCGTCCGCCGCGGCGCCCGCGCCGGCCGGGACCAGCCCGCGCCCACGGGCGTAGTCCTCCAGCAGACCGCGCAGCTGGCGGCGCCCACGGTGCAGCCGGGACATCACCGTACCGATGGGTGTACCCATGATGTCCGCGATCTCCTTGTAGGCAAAGCCCTCGACATCCGCGAGATAGACCGCGATGCGGAACTCCTCGGGGATGGCCTGAAGGGCCTCCTTGACATCGGAGTCGGGCAGGTGGTCGAGGGCCTGCGACTCGGCCGAGCGCAGACCGGTCGACATATGCGACTCGGCGCGCGCGAGCTGCCAGTCCTCGATCTCCTCGGCCGCACTGCGCTGGGGCTCCCGCTGCTTCTTGCGGTACGAGTTGATGAAGGTATTGGTCAGGATGCGGTACAGCCATGCCTTGAGGTTGGTGCCCTCGCGGAACTGGTGGAAGGACCCGTACGCCTTGGCGTAGGTCTCCTGCACGAGGTCCTCGGCGTCAGCCGGGTTACGCGTCATCCGCAGCGCGGCCGAGTACATCTGGTCCAAGAAGGCAAGGGCGTCCCGCTCGAAGCGCGCGTTCCGCTCCGAGGACGACTCCTGCGACCGCTCGACCGGCTCTCCCTCGGTCACGCCGTCGGTACCTGCGTCGGTCCCAGTGACCTGACCCACCTCCTCCAGCTTCGTGTCGGGTCCGGATGTGGACCCGCTGGAATCGGAGAATAGACGACGATCCGGTGCGCCCGCCGCTTCGATCTTCACGGCCTGCGCCGCCGACAGCTGAGACCAGTCCAGGTCAGCGCCGCGTGGACGGGCCGGGCAAGCAAGCGAACCCATGCGGGGGACTCCCTTTCCTCGTATTCCGCGTATCAGTGCCTCTTACACGGTGAGTACCGACAGCGCGTTCAACACGGATCCCTCCCGTCGCATTCCCGCCCCGCCCCCGCCCCGGCGCCCCTGGCCAGGGAGGGGGCGGCGGTCGGCGATCAGCCCAGGGCGCGCGGCAGCCAGTCGGTGACGGCCCCGGTGATCAGGGCGAGCGCCGCGGGCTCGTCGAGGTCCGCCGACTTCGGCAGGCCGAAGACATGATCGCCGTACGGCACCTCCACGAGCTCCATGGCCGCGGGCAGCTCCGGGAACTCCTCCGGGCGCCCGAACGGGTCCCGGCCGCCCTGGACGATCAGCGTCGGCACGCCCGTGGCCAGCAGCTCCTCGGCCCGGGACCGCTCCGGCTTGCCCGGCGTGTGCAGCGGGAACGACAGCGCCAGCACGGCCTTCGCGCCCAGCTCCGCCGCGGTCCGGCAGGCCACCCGCGCCCCGGCGCTGCGGCCGCCCGCCACGATCGGCAGCCCGGCCTTCTCCAGCGCGGGCCATACGGCACGCCATCCGGTGTCGAGGGTCGAGGGCGCGGGCGCGATCTTCTTGCCCGCCACCCGCCACGGCTGCTCGACCAGCGCGACGCTCACCCCGAGCCCGGGGAGCGCCCCGGCCAGCGCGCGCAGGTCCCGCGCCTCGATGCCCCCGCCCGCGCCGTGACTGGCGGCGAGCAGGGCATGGGCGCCGGGGGCGTGGTGCCAGGTGATCCGGGCGTCCCCGGCCGGGGTCGCCACCATCTCGGTGGTGACCCGAGGTGTGTCCGTCTTCTCCCGAGGTTCATCCGTCTTCTTCGCGGCCATCAGAACAGCGTGCCCTCCTCCGGGGCCTCGAGTTCCTCGAGCAACTCGGGGCCGTTGTTACGGACATCACTCACCCCGGTGGCCACCGGGTACGCCCGCAGCAGCCCGGAGGGCGGCGGCGCCAGCAGCGGCAGCAGGTCGTCGGGGTCGGTGCGGCCCGGGTCCAGCCAGGAGGCCCAGCGGTCCTCGGTGAGGACCAGCGGCATCCGCGGGTGGATCTCGGCGAGCGAGCCCGGCCCCTCGTCCCGGGCCGCGCCCCCGAAGGGCTCCTTGTCCGCCTCGGTGGTGATCACCGTGCAGGTGACCCACCACGCCCGGGGGTGCTCGTCCGGCAGCGTCCGGTCCCGCCAGAACTCGTACAGCCCGGCCATGGCCATTACCGAGCCGTCCACCGGGGTCACGAAGTACGGCTGCTTGCGGGGCCGCTTCCGCTTGCCCTTCTCCTCCAGCTGCCGCTCCCCCGCCGCGGTGACCCACTCGTAGTAGCCGTCGGCGGGCAGGATGCAGCGCCGCGAGGCGAACGGGCGCCGGTAGGACGGCTTCTCGTGCACGGTCTCGGCCCGTGCGTTGATCATCTTGGCGCCGCCCCCGGGGGACTTCGCCCAGGACGGCACCAGCCCCCACTTCAGCGCCCTCAGCTGACGAACCGGGCGCGGTTCGGCTGCGTCCTTGAGGGGGCGTTCGAGCACCGCGTACACGTCCTTGGTGGGCGCGACGTTCCAGTCCGGCGCCAGAGTCTCCTCCGGCTCCCACTTCTCCACTCCGAAGAGCCCGACGAGATCCTCCGGCCTCCGGCTCGCTGCGTATCGACCGCACATAGGTGCCACACTGCCACGACCCCTACCGACGCGAGGAGCCGCCCGCACATGGACGCAACGAACGCCGCCGATCTCTGGGACCGGGTGACCGGCGCCCAGCCCGACCCCACCACCTGGCTGGTCGTCTCCACCGGCGTGATCGCGTTCGCGGTCGTGGTCTTCCGCACGGCGTGGCGGATAGCCCGTAACGCCATCACCATCGCCCACGAGGGCGGCCACGCCGTGGTCGCCCTGCTCAGCGGGCGGCGGCTGGACGGCATACGGCTGCACTCGGACACCTCGGGGCTGACCGTCTCGCGCGGCAAGCCCACGGGCCTGGGCATGATCCTCACCGCGGCGTCCGGCTACACCGCCCCCTCCCTGCTGGGCCTCGGCGGCGCCTGGCTGCTGGCGGCGAACCACATCACCTTGCTGCTGTGGGGGACGACGGCGCTGCTGGTCGCGATGCTGGTGATGATCCGCAACGCCTATGGCGTCCTTACGGTCGTCATCAGCGGGGCCGCCTTCTTCCTCGTCTCCTGGCTCACCGGGCCGGACGTGCAGGCGGGGTTCGCGTACGCCGTGGTGTGGTTCCTCCTCCTGGGGGGCGTGCGTCCGGCCTTCGAGCTCCAGCGCAAGCGCCGTCACGGCGGCGCGTACGACTCCGACCCCGACCAGCTCGCCCGGCTGACGGGCATTCCGGCCGGCGCCTGGCTGCTGCTCTTCCACGTGGTCTCGCTGTGCTCGCTGCTCGCCGGAGGGCGCTGGCTGCTGGGGCTGTGACCCCGGCCGCTGGGGCCGTGCCCCCCGTACGAGCGCCCGGCGCGCCACCGCCGCCACCTCATGGGCGCCTTGGAGCAGCTTGTAGCAGCGCCGTGTTTCGACTGGGTTTCACCACTTTCGATCAAGATTGGCACTCCGGGCGAACCACTAAAGTGAGACCCATGACCGGCATTGAGACCTCCCCGGGCGACCACACCGCCCTCTGGCCCGCTCCGACCGTCGATGGAGCGGTCGACGCGACCGTCACCGTGCCCGGATCCAAGTCGGTTACCAACCGCGGTCTGATCCTGGCCGCGCTCGCCGCCGAACCCGGCTGGCTGCGCCGCCCGCTCCGCTCCCGCGACACCCTCCTGATGGCCGCCGCCCTGCGCGCCATGGGCGTCGGCATCGAGGAGACGGTGTCCGACGGCGCGCTCGGCTCCAGCGGCCCCTCCGGTGGCGGAGAGGCATGGCGGGTCATCCCGGCGGGGCTGCACGGCCCGGCCACCATCGACGTCGGCAACGCCGGCACCGTGATGCGCTTCCTGCCGCCGGTCGCCGCCCTGGCCGACGGCCCCGTCCACTTCGACGGCGACCCCCGCTCCCATGAGCGCCCGCTGCACGGCGTGATCGACGCGCTGCGCGCCCTCGGCGCCCGCATCGACGACGACGGCCGCGGCGCGCTGCCGATGACCGTGCACGGCGGCGGGGCGCTGGACGGCGGCCCGGTCCCCGTCGACGCCTCGTCGTCCTCCCAGTTCGTGAGCGCCCTGCTGCTGTCCGCGCCGCGCTTCAACCAGGGCGTCGAAGTGCGTCACATCGGCGCCGCGCTGCCCTCCCTGCCGCACATCCGGATGACCGTGGACATGCTGCGCGCGGCGGGCGCGCGGGTGGACACCCCGGAGGCGGGCGGCGAGCGGGGCGTCTGGCGGGTGGCGCCGAGCGCGCTGCTCGGCCGCGACCTGGTCGTCGAGCCCGATCTGTCCAACGCGGCGCCGTTCCTGGCCGCCGCCCTGGTCACCGGCGGCCGGGTGACGATCCCTGACTGGCCGGAGCGCACCACCCAGCCCGGGGACGAACTGCGCCGGATCTTCACCGAGATGGGCGGTTCCTGCGAGCTCACCGACACCGGCCTGACCTTCACCGGAACGGGTCGGATCACCGGGATCGACGCCGATCTGCACGAGGTCGGCGAGCTCACCCCGGTGATCGCGGCGGTCGCGGCGCTGGCCGACTCCGAGTCGGTGCTGCGCGGCATCGCCCATCTGCGGCTCCACGAGACCGACCGGCTCGCCGCCCTCGCCAAGGAGATCAACGAGCTGGGCGGGGACGTCACCGAGACCGAGGACGGCCTGCGGATCCGCCCGCGCCCGCTGCACGGCGGGATCTTCCACACCTACGAGGACCACCGGCTGGCCACCGCCGCCGCCGTCCTCGGCCTGGCCGTCGACGGCGTGCTGGTCGAGAACGTGGCGACCACCGCCAAGACCCTCCCCGACTTCCCCGGTCTGTGGACCGGCATGCTCGACGCGACGACGACCTCGGCGCGGAGATCTTGAGAGCCTGGACTCATGCGCCGCTACGGCAAGCACACCGACGAGGACGACGTTCGGATCCGCCCCAACCGCAAGGGCAACCGGCCGCGCACCAACATCCGCCCCAAACACGAGGACGCAGCCGAGGGCTTCGTCCTCACGGTCGACCGCGGCCGGCTCACGGTCCTGGTCGAGGACCGCACCATCACCGCCATGAAGGCCCGCGAGCTCGGCCGTAAGGGCGTCGTGGTGGGCGACCGGGTCGCGGTCGTCGGGGATCTCTCCGGCGACAGGGACACGCTCGCCCGGATCGTCCGGGTCGAGGAGCGCTCCTCCGTGCTGCGCCGGACCGCCGACGACGACGATCCGTACGAGCGGGTGGTGGTCGCCAACGCCGACCAGCTCGCGATCGTGACCGCCCTGGCCGATCCGGAGCCGCGCCCACGGCTGGTCGACCGGTGTCTGGTGGCCGCCTTCGACGCGGGCCTGGAGCCGCTGCTCGTCCTCACCAAGTCCGATCTGGCGCCCGCCGACGAGATGCTGAGGACCTATGAGCCGCTCGGCGTCCCCTATGTCGTCACCAGCCGCGACGAGCTGGCCGACGGCGACGCCGCCGACCGGGTGCGGGAGCGGCTGACGGACCGGATCACCGTCTTCGTCGGCCACTCGGGCGTCGGCAAGACGACGCTGGTGAACGCGCTGGTCCCGGACCGCCAGCGGGCCACCGGCCGGGTGAACGCGGTCACCGGCCGCGGCCGCCACACCACCACCTCCGCACTCGCGCTCCCCCTGCCGGACGCCAAGGGGTGGGCGATCGACACACCGGGCGTGCGGTCCTTCGGGCTGCACCACGTGGACCCGGCGCGGGTCATCCACGCCTTCCCGGACCTGGAGCCGGGCACCGAGGGCTGCCCGCGCGCCTGTAGCCACGACGAGCCGGACTGCGCGCTGGACCAGTGGGTGGCCGACGGCCACGCCGAACCGGCCCGGCTCTACTCCCTCCGGCGGCTGCTGGCCACCCGCGAGCGGCGGGAGGGCGACTAGGCGCTCCGCTGACGGCCTGGAAGCGCCCTGAGCCGTCGATCGCGTCGATCGCGTCGATCGCCTGCGGCGCCCGTATGCGGCTGCGGCTCGTGGCAGGGCCTCGCCCCTGGACCCCGGGGTCTGGGGCGGAGCCCCAGTTGTGGGAGGGGGCGGGGAGGGGAACAGCCCGCCGGAGGCGCCACGATCCGCCGGACGCCCCCTGGCAGAGCGTGTTTGCCGCTCCATCCGGGCGGTAAATGGATAATCGCATCAAGCAATCGAGACGGCTCGAGCAATCCAGGCGACCGGGGACGCCCCGGGCGACGGCAGCCCACGGCGGCACGGGAGGGCATCTCTATGGCGTGGCTGCTGGTCGTGGTCGCCGGGCTACTCGAAACCGGCTTCGCCGTCTGCCTCAAGCTCTCGCACGGCTTCACCCGCCTCTGGCCGACCATCGCCTTCTGCGCGTTCGCACTCGGCAGCTTCGGGCTGCTGACGCTGTCCCTGAAGAAGCTCGACGTGGGGCCCGCGTACGCGGTGTGGACGGGGATCGGGGCGGCCGGGACCGCGATCTACGGCATGGTCTTCCTCGGCGACCTCGTCTCCACGCTCAAGGTCATCTCCATCACGCTGGTGATCGTCGGCGTGATAGGGCTCCAGCTCTCCGGCTCAGCCCACTGAGCCCGTAGGCCCCTTGGGGGGGGTGGCGGACGGATCCCGACGCCTGCGGCGGGCTGTTCCCCTCCCCGCCCCTTCCCGAACCGGGGCTCCGCCCCAGACCCCGAACCGGGGCTCTGCCCCTTCCCGCGGCATCGATATGCGGCCACGCGCCGCGTGACGGGACTCCGCGCCGCGTGACGGGACTCCGCGCCGCGTGACGGGACTCCGCGCCGCGTGACGGGACTCCGCGCCGCGTGACGGGACTCCGCGCCGCGTGGCGGGGTCCAGGGGCGGAGCCCCCCGCGCGGCGAAGCCGCATATCGTCAGGTGTCGGGCAGGGGCAGGGAGGGGAAAGCACCGCTGTGCGGCTCCGCCGCGTGGCAGGGGCTTCTCCCCTGTGTCCCCGGGGTCTGGGGCGGACCCCCAGTTGTGGGAAGGGGCGGGGAGGGGAACAGCCCGCCGCAGGCGCCACGATCCACCAGACGCCCCGTACCCCCTCGGCCCCGCTCAGCCCAGCACGGCGCGCACCATACGGGCCACATCCGCCGCCGGCGCGGACGCCACCACGTACGACAGGGCCAGCCTCGCGACCGCCTCACAGGCCAGCGGCAGCTCGACCGCGCCGGACGGCCAGTCGCCCTCCAGCAGCCGCACCGCCCGGTCCCGCGCCTCGCCGATCAGCTCCCCCGGCGCGGGCAGCGGCTCCGGCTCCCCCGGCGGTGTCGTCCTTACGGACGTCACGGAACTCACGGACGTCACGGACGCCGGCAACCGCTCGTTCCAGCAGCCCGTGAGCACCGCCCGCACCAACGGGTTCTCGGTCGCCGAGCGGACCGTCCACACCGCCGCGGCGGCCAGCCGCTCCCCGGGGGCAGCCGCCCCGGACACCCCGGACAGCGCCCGTTCGACCCCGCGCAGATACGCGTCGGCCTCGCGCCGCACCAGAGCGCGGGCGAGGCCCTCCTTGCTGCCGAACTCGTTGTAGAGGGTCTGTCGGGAGACCCCGGCCGCCGCCGCGACCTCGGACATCTTCACCCTCGGCCACGGACGGCGCTCAAGCGCGGCGAAAGCCGCGTCGAGTAAGGATTCACGCGCTGCGGGCATCGTCGCCTCCCAGAGCGGGCATCGTCGTCGCCGCCCGGAAGGGGCATCCTCGCCTCCCGGCCGGGCACGTGCCCGACAGAATTGACGGGCCGCCAGATGAAGTCAAGAGCCCCGCGCAAGCGCCCCGCGCGAGAGGGCCGTCCAGCCGAAGTCCCCTGGCCGTTGTGGAGTCGTGTGGCTCCGCGTCTTTTCCTGTCGATACTGTTCGGCCATGCCCGACTACCACGATGACCTGCGTCTCGCCCACGTTCTCGCCGACACTGCCGACGCGACCACCATGGAGCGGTTCAAGGCGCTCGACCTCAAGGTCGAGACAAAACCCGATATGACGCCGGTGAGCGAGGCCGACAAGGCGGCCGAGGAGCTGATCCGCACCTCGCTCCAGCGCGCCCGGCCGCGCGACGCGGTGCTCGGCGAGGAGTTCGGCAGCGAGGGCAGCGGTCCGCGGCGCTGGGTGGTCGACCCGATCGACGGCACCAAGAACTACGTACGCGGGGTCCCGGTCTGGGCCACCCTGATCGCCCTCATGGAGCGCGGCGAGGGCGGCGACCGGCCGGTGGTCGGCGTGGTCTCCGCACCGGCACTGGGACGGCGCTGGTGGGCCGCCGAGGGGCTCGGGGCGTACACCGGGCGCAGCCTGTCCTCCGCGAGCCGGCTCGCGGTCTCGAAGGTGAGCAACCTCTCCGACGCCTCGTTCGCGTACTCCTCGCTCAGCGGCTGGGAGGAGCGCGGCAGGCTGAACGGCTTCCTCGATCTGACCCGCGCCTGCTGGCGCACCCGCGGCTACGGCGACTTCTGGCCGTACATGATGGTGGCCGAGGGCTCGGTGGACATCTGCGCCGAACCGGAATTGTCGCTGTGGGACATGGCGGCCAACGCGGTGATCGTCCAGGAGGCGGGCGGCCGCTTCACCGGACTCGACGGCGTACCCGGCCCGAACAGCGGCGATGCGGCGGCGTCCAATGGGCTGCTGCACGGGGTGATGCTGGACTACCTGCGGCCCTGAGGGGCCTTCCGGGCTGACCGGAGTGTGAACCGGAGCGCGGGGCGCGCTCCGCGGCAGATCGGCTTCCGCGCGCCCTTGTTGGACTCACCGAGGCATGTGAACATGAGAATTCCAGACCTTGTGAACTTGTGAATCCTTTCTCTAATGGGATCGGGGATTCACCAAGGAGGTGGCTCCATCCATGCCCATGCACGTCCGTGACGCCATGAGCTCGGTGGTCCTCACCATCGGCCCCGCGCATACGCTCCGCCAGGCCGCCCGGCTGATGTCGGCCCGCCGGGTGGGATCGGCCATCGTGCTCGATCCCGACACCAGCGGCCTGGGGATTCTCACCGAGCGCGACATCCTCAACTCCCTGGGGGCGGGCCAGGACCCCGACCAGGAGACCGCACACGACCACACCACCGCCGACGTCGTCTTCGCCGCCCCCGGGTGGACGCTGGACGACGCGGCCCGCGCGATGTCCCAGGGCGGCTTCCGCCATCTGGTCGTCCTCGACGCGGGCGACCCGGTCGGGGTGGTGTCCGTACGCGACATCATCCGCTGCTGGGCCCCGGCGCCCCAGCCCGTACCGGCGTAAGGGCCCGGCGCACCGCGCCCGGCACCCGAACCGGCACAACCGGCCCAACCGGCACACGAAGAGGCCGGAGCCCAACGGCGTCCGGCCTCTTCGGTTGGTACGGCAAGCGTCCGTCAGCCGCGCAGGGCCTGGACCGCGGCCTCCAGCCGCTTGCCGTAGTCGGCGTCCGCCTTGCGGAAGTTCTCGATCGCCCGCTGCGCGATGTCATCGCGGGAGACCTTGGCGATGAACTGCGCCAGATTCTCGATCAGGCGCTCCTTCTCGTCGTCCGACATCAGCCGGTAGAGGTTGCCCGCCTGGACGAAGTCGTCGTCCTCGGCGTGCGAGGGGGCCTCGTGGTCCCCGGTCCGGCCGGACACCGGCGACGGCTGCCACAGCGCCCGGCCGGTCTCGGCCGGGCCGCCGAAGCTGTTGGGCTCGTAGTTCTTGGCGCCCGCGTGACGGCCGTCGTAAAGGAAGCCGTCCCGGCCGTACGTGCGCGCCTCGGCCGCGTGCGGACGGTTCACCGGCAGGTGGTCGGCGTTGATGCCGACGCGGTAGCGGTGGGCGTCGCCGTACGCGAACAGGCGGCCCTGGAGCATCTTGTCCGGGGACGGGCCGATGCCCGGCACGAAGTGGGCGGGCGAGAAGATCGACTGCTCGACCTCGGCGAAGATGTTCCGCGGGTTGCGGTTGAGCTCCAGCTTGCCGATCTCGATCGGCGGGTAGTCCTCGTGCGGCCAGACCTTGGTCAGGTCGAACGGGTTGAAGCGGTAGTTCGCCGCGTCGGCCGCCGGCATGAGCTGCACCTGCACGGTCCAGGTCGGGAAGTCACCCCGCTCGATGGCCTCGCGCAGATCGCGCTGGTGGCTGTCCGGGTCCAGACCGGCGGTCTCGGCCGCCTCGGCGGTGGTGAGGTTCTTGATGCCCTGGTCGGTCTTGAAGTGGTACTTCACCCAGAAGACCTCGCCCGCGGCGTTGTTCCACTGGTAGGTGTGCGAACCGTAGCCGTTCATGTGGCGGTACGAGGCGGGGATGCCGCGGTCGCCGAACAGCCAGGTCACCTGGTGGGTGGCCTCGGGCGAGAGCCCCCAGAAGTCCCAGACGTTGTCCGCCTCCTGCGAGCCGGTGTACGGGTCGCGCTTCTGGGTGTGGATGAAATCGGGGAACTTGATGGCGTCCTTGATGAAGAACACCGGGGTGTTGTTCCCGACCAGGTCGTAGTTGCCGTCCTCGGTGTAGAACTTCAGCGCGAAACCGCGCGGGTCGCGCACCGCGTCCGCCGAGCCGAGGTTGCCGGCGACCGTCGAGAAGCGCAGGAACGTCTCGGTCTGCTTGCCGACCTCGGAGAGGAACGCGGCGCGGGTGTACTTCGTCACATCCGCGGTCACGGTGAAGGTGCCGTACGCACCGGCGCCCCGCGCGTGCACGATCCGCTCCGGGATCCGCTCGCGGTTGAAGTGGGCGAGCTTCTCGATCAGGTGCTGGTCCTGGATCAGGACCGGACCGCCGGCGCCCGCCGTCTCGCTGTTCTGGTTGTCCGCCACCGGAGCCCCGGACTCCGTGGTCAGCGGACCAGTGATGTTGTCCTGGACCGTCACGTGCGCCTCCTGCGTACTCGCATGCTGTCCCTTGGTCTGGGGCTGGCCACGATCCTACATTGGACATTGTCTAAGTCAAGATGGGTTTGAGATTCGTACCCGGTCTGGTCAAGGACTCGTCCGCTGCTACCCTTGTCCTTATCTGACTGATAGGTGAATGGCATGAGTGACCTGCTGGAACGGCTCAGGGGACGCGGCTGGAGGCTGACGGCGCAGCGGCGTGTCGTCGCCGAGGTCCTCGACGGGGACCACGTGCACTACACCGCCGACGAAGTCCACGCGCTGGCGGCCGAGCGACTGCCCGAGATCTCCCGCGCGACCGTGTACAACACCCTCGGCGAGCTCGTCACGCTCGGCGAGGTGATCGAGGTCAGCACGGACGGCAGAGCCAAGCGCTACGACCCGAACGCGCATCACGCGCATCAGCACCTGGTGTGCGCGCACTGCGGCACGATCCGCGATGTCCACCCCTCCGGCGACCTGCTCGCCGACCTGCCCACGCAGGAGCGCTACGGCTTCGCGATCTCCGCGGTCGAGGTGACGTACCGGGGGCTGTGCCCCGACTGCGCGGTCTGAGGAGGCCATGGGGCAGCGACAGACGAAAGGCCCGGATCCTGGAGGATCCGGGCCTTTCGCCGTGGTAGCGGGGACAGGATTTGAACCTGCGACCTCTGGGTTATGAGCCCAGCGAGCTACCGAGCTGCTCCACCCCGCGTCGTTGTGTAGCAACCTTAACCCGGGGTGGACAGCAGGAGCAAACCGGTTACCGGCGAGACCCCCGGCGGTGGGTCCCCGCACCGGATCCGGGCGGGCCGAGGCCGAGCCTGGGCTGGGGGCCGGGTCCGGGCCGAGCCTGGCCGGGTCCGGGCCGGGGATCCGGCCCGGCGCGCTCCGCCGCGAGCCCACCGCCCTACGCCGTGAGCCCTGCCGCCTACGCCGCGAGCCCGCCGCCCTACGCCGCGAGCCCGCCGCCCTACGCCGTGAGCTCCTGCTGGAGCGCCTCTCGTAGCCGGGCCGCCCGCTCGGCGACCTCCGCGGGCCCCAGCTCGACCGCCCGCGCACACCACCGCTGCCCCTCGGCGAGCGCCCCGCGACGGGCCGCGAGCAGCGCGAGCCGCAGCGCTGCCCGGCCGTGCCCCGCCTCGGCGGCACGCGTCCACCACAGGGCGGCCTCCGGCTCGCTGCCCTCCCGGGCCAGCAGCAGCCCCAGGTTGAACGCGCCGTTGCTGCTGCCCGCCTCGGCGGCCGTGCGGTACCAGCGCGCGGCCTCCACCACATCGCCGCGCGCGGCCGCGAACATGCCCACCCGCACCTGGGCCCGCCGGTGGCCCTGGCGCGCGGCGCGCTCGTACCACTCCTCGTACTCGGGGACGTGCGGCCCGGAGCCGTCGTCCGGCGGCGGGGTCGGGAAGCGGGTCCCGGACGAGCTGCCGAAGCCGGTGCCGGTCGCCGGGTCGCCGCCGACCGAGGAGCGGTCCAGCAGCGCGGCCAGCCGGAAGGCGCCCTCCGCGCTGCCGCCGCCCGCGGCGCAGCGCAGATGGCGCTCGGCCCCCTGGAGGTCGCCCTCCCGCTGGAGGGCGAGGCCGACCTGCAACGCGGCCTCGGTGTGCCCGGCGGCCGCGGCCCGCTCGTACCACTGCCGGGCCGCCCGGTCCTCGCCCCGCCCCGCGTGCAGGATCCCCAGGTTGAACGCGGCGTCGACGCTGCCCGCCTCGGCCGCCTTGGAGAACCATGGCTCGGCGCCCGCCGCGTCGCCGCGCTGGAGCAGCATCACGGCGACCGCGTTGGCGGCCTCGCGGTGGCCCGCGTAGGCGGCGCGGCGGTACCACTGCTCGGCCTGGGCGGTGCGGCCCTGCTCGGCGCAGAGCAGCCCGAGGTTGTAGGCGCCGTTGATGTCCCCGGCGTCGAGCGCGGCGCGGTACCAGCGCTCGGCGGTCTGGGTCTCGCCACGGTCGGCGTGGAGCGCGCCCAGCGCGTTGGCCGCGTTGCCGTCGCCGTCCTGGGCCGCCCGGTGCCACCAGACGGCGGCGCTGTCGGTGTCGCCCGCGTCACGCAGCAGAAAGCCCAGCGCGCAGGCGGCCCGGGCCTCGCCGTCCTTGGCGGACATCAGGTACCAGCGTCCGGCCTCCTTGGTCTCACCGCGCTTCTCCAGCAGCGTGCCGAGGTGGAGGGCGGCGCGCCGGTGACCGCGCGCGGCGGCCTGCCGGTACCACTGCTCGGCCTCCTCCCGGCCGCCCCCGTCGGCGCCACGGCGCCGCTCGGCCGCCGGCTCGTCCCCCTCGTCGCCACGGTCGTCGAGGATGCGGGCGAGGCGGTACGCGGCCTCGCGGTGGCCGCGCTCGGCGGCCGTACGGAACCAGCGCTCGGCCCCGATGTCACTGCGGTGCTCCAGCAGATCGCCCAGCGCGTACGCGCCCAGGGTGTGGCCGGACTCGGCGGACTGGCGCAGCCAGTACTCGGCGGCGGGCTCGTCGCCCCGCTCGCGGTGATGGCGGCCCAGGGCGTGCGCCGCTGCGGGAGATCCGGCGACGGCGGCTATGCGCCACCAGCCGGCGGCCTCATCGGCGTAGCCGCGCTGGTGCAGCAGAACGCCGAGGTTGTTGGCGGCGGCGCGATCGCCCGCCGCGGTGGCTCCCCGCAGATGCGGTTCGGCGCCGTCGAGGTCGCCACGGCGCAGCAGCAGTGCGCCAAGCGCGCTCATCGCGGCGGTGTCACCGGCCTCGGCGGCACCACGGTGCCGGGTCTCCTCCTCGGCATCGTCATGCGTGTGCGCAAAACGCCCTGTCTCCAACAGACTGACCCTGTCCCCCATAAATCCCATCGTGGCATCACCCGCATCCGGCGTACACCTGGTATACCGCAGCCGAGGAGGTCACTTCAGCGTTTTGTCGACATGCCCACAGAGAGACAACCCAAACGCTTGTATCCGCATACCCCGAGTGGACGCTCATACAACACACAACGAGGCCCGGATCCTTGCGGATCCGGGCCTCGTGTGTCAGTAGCGGGGACAGGATTTGAACCTGCGACCTCTGGGTTATGAGCCCAGCGAGCTACCGAGCTGCTCCACCCCGCGCCGTGGTGGAACCACCGTACCACGGCGCGAGAGGCCGACCGCCCGGCCGTTCTCGCAGGTCGTCACGGTTCAGCCGCCCTTCTTGTCGGAACCGCCGCCGGCGCTCTGGCTCCGTGGCTGGTTCTGCTGCTGCCCCTGCTTGTCGCCGACCGCCTTGCCCTCCGCCTTGGCGGCGCGGTCCAGCGCGTCCTTCAGATCCTCCTGGGCCCTGCCGTACGCCTCCCAGTCCTGCGGCTGCTTCTGGAGGGCGTCCTGGGCATCCTGATAGGCCGCCTGGGCGTCCTTCAGGGCGTCCTTCACCGTGGGGTTGTCACTCGACGGCGGTTCCTCCTGGCCGCCGTCGCCCGGTGGCCGCTGTTCGGACGACTTGCCGAAGACGGCGTCCAGGGCCTCGCCCAGGGTGTCCTTGAAGACCGTCTCCTTGCCGTAGGAGACGCCGACCTTCTTCAACAGCGGGTAGTTGGCGCTGCCGCCGCGTGCGTAGACGGGCTCGATATAGAGGAAGCCGTTGTCCAGTGGCACGGTGAGCAGATTGCCGTACTCGATGTCGGAGTCGGTGCCTCTCAGGTTCCGGACGAACTCGGCGACCTCCGGATCACCGTTGAGCTCGCTCTGCACCTGTTGTGGGCCGGGCACGTTGGAGGTGACCTTCAGCAGTCTTATCGTGCCGTAATCCTTACTGTTGGCATCCGCGTCGATCGACATGAACGCCCCCAGGTTGGGACGCCCGTTGGGGGTGAAGGTCGTCGTCAGCGAGAACGTCTGCCCCTTCTGATCGGGCATCCGCATGCTCAGGTAGTACGGCGGCACCGCGTTCCCCTCCTTGTGGGTCGGGTCCTCGGGCACCTGCCAGGCGTCACTGCCGCTGTAGAACTGCGTGGGGTCGGTGACGTGGTAGCGGGTCAGCAGCTCGCGCTGGACCTTGAACAGGTCCTGCGGATACCGCAGATGCTCCATCAGCTCGCCGCTGATCTTCTCCTTGGGCTCGACCGTGCCCGGGAACGCCTTCTCCCAGGTCTTCAGGACCGGGTCCTTGGAGTCCCACTCGTAGAGCTTGACCGTGCCGTCATAGGCGTCCACGGTCGCCTTGACCGAGTTGCGGATGTAGTTGACCTTGTTCTGCTGCGCGACCACCGAGCGGTCCCCGTTGCTCAGCGAGTCGGCCGTGCTGTCACCCAGGGTCGTCCGCGAGGCGTACGGATAGCCGTTGGTCGTGGTGTAGGCGTCCACGATCCACTTGATCCGGCCATGGACCACGGCCGGATAGGCGTCACCGTCGATGGTCAGCCAGGGGGCGACCTTCTCGACGCGCTCCTTGGGGGTGCGGTTGTACAGGATCCGCGAACCGTCCCCGATCGCGCCCGAGTAGAGGATCTGGGGCTCGCCGAACGCCACCGCGTAGGCGGCGCGGTTGACCGGGTTGGAGAGGCTGACCCCGCTCTTGCCCTTGTAGCTGGTGGTCCGCTCGCCGTTCTTCTCGTAGTCGAGCTCCTTCTGGGGGCCGCCGACTATCGAGTACTGGTCGGTCTTCTCGCCGTAGTAGACCTGCTGCTTGTAGGTGCCGACACCGCCGCCGCTGGAGCCCTTGGTGGGCAGCCCGGACTCGGTGAAGTCCGGCGAGCCCGCCGGGTCCGCGTTGGGGTCGGTCGTGGTGCCCTTCGCCGCCACCATGCCGTAGCCGTGGGTGTAGGTGAAGTGGTCGTTGATCCAGTTCCGCTTGGGGATGCCGTCGAGGTTCAGCTCGCGAACACCGACGACGGTGTCCTGGTCCTTGCCGTCGGCGCCCTTGTAACGGTCGACGTCGAGCGTCGAGGGGAACTGGTAGTACTTGCGCTCCTGCTGGAGCTGCTGGAAGGTCGGCGAGATGACGCTGGGGTCGATCAGCCGGTAACTGGCCGTCGTATTGGCGTCCTTACGGAGCTTCTCGCCGCCGCCGTCGCTGTCGTTCTTGCCGGAGTAGTCCGCCACCTTGGAGTCATCGATGCCGTACGCCTTGCGCGTGGCCTCGATGTTCTTCTGGATGTACGGCGCCTCCTTGGCCTGCTCGTTCGGCTGGACCTGGAACTTCTGCACGATCGCCGGGTAGAGCCCGCCGATCAGGATCGCCGACAGCACCATCAGCCCGAAGCCGATGACCGGCAGCTGCCAGGTGCGGCGCCAGAGCGTGGCGAAGAAGAGCACCGCGCAGATCGCCGCGATGCAGAACAGGATGGTCTTGGCGGGCAGATAGGCGTTGGCGTCCACATAGCGCAGACCCGTCCAGTTGCCCGTCGCCTTGAAGTCGCTGGACTTCACCGCGAGGCCGTAGCGGTCCAGCCAGTACGCCACCGCCTTGAGCGCCACGAAGACGCCCAGCAGCACCGACAGATGGCCGGTGGCCGCGGCGGTCGCGCGGGCGCCGGGGCTGGTGACCCGCAGGCCCCCGTAGAGGTAGTGCACCAGGGCGGCGGCGATCAGCGAGAGCACCGTGGCCGCGAAGCCGAAGCTCAGCAGGAAGCGGTACCAGGGCAGATCGAAGGCGTAGAAGGCCACGTCCTTGTGGAACTGCGGGTCCTTCTGCCCGAACGGCACCCCGTTGACCCACAGCAGCCAGATGCGCCACTGGCCGGCCGCCGAGGCGCCCGCGATCAGCCCCACCAGGGCGGTGACCGCGAGCAGCACCCACTTCTTGAACGGGGCGATGCCCATCCGGTAGCGGTCCAGGCTCTGCTGCTCCATGGACATCGCGCTCAGCGGCGGCCGCAGCCGGTGGGCCAGCCAGATGTTGATCCCGACGGCCGTGGCCATCAGCACGCCGAAGACGAAGAACAGCCCAATCTTCGTCTTCAGGGTGGTGCTGAAGACGGAAGAGTAATGAAGTGAGCGATACCAGAGCCAATCCGTCCAAAATCCGGCAAACATGACAAAGAGCATGGCCAACACGGCCAGCACGCCCAAGGTCATGAGCAGGGTTCTGGCACGCCGGGACGGACGGCCGACTCTCACCCGCGGCCCCGTCGGGCCTCCGCCGCGGTCCGGCATCTGGAAAGCCAAGGTGCGCACCTCGAAGTTCGCTGTCGATTGAGGAACCCTGAACTCCAGGGCCCACCTGATGCAACTTACTCAGGCTTTACTCAGTTCCCGTTTCCGGGTCCGAACAGGGCACGATATGAACCATGTCCAACGCAACCCCCGGCAGCGGCCCGCTGACCTCGAATCCACTGACCCGAGCCGTACTCGAAATCGACGAGTACGCCTCGGGGCTCGGCTGGGACCAGCCCGCCCGGCTCTTCGCCCTTGTCGACACCGCCCGGCTGCGCACTGAGGAGCCCGGCCTCGCCGCTCAGCTCGGCCTTGACGAGGGCGGCGAGGAGATCGCCTCCCTGACCCCCATCGAGCAGGACGAGCTGCCCTCCGGCGCCCCACTGGACGAGTTCCTCGCCACCATCGCCTGGCCGGACGCGGTGACCGGCTGCGCCCTGACCGTGGAGCGGCAGATGCTGCCGCCGTCCGCCGAGAGCTCCGTGCCCGAGGGCCTGGACGACGCGGCGCTGGCCAAGTGGGTCGCCGACCACCCGGACCGCCAGGAGGTCCGGATGACCGTGGCCGTGCTGCGGGACGGCGCGCGTGAGTCGGCCCTGCGGCTGCGGGAGAAGGACTCCCCGACCGAGGTGCTCACCGGGGCCGGTCTGGTGCCTGGCCTGGCCGACGCGCTCGCCGCCACCTTCGCCACCGACTGACCCCCGCGACCCGACCCCCGGAACGGGGGCGCCGCTCAGCCCGTCGTGCACTTCGGCAGACCGGCGGTGTCCCCCTTACGGATCTTCTCGAGCGCCGTAAGGGCGTCGTCGATCGTGTGCACCTTCACCAGCCGCAGCCCGCTCGGCACGTCCTTGGCGGCGGCCGCGCAGTTCTCCTTGGGCGTGAGGAAGTACCGGGCACCCGCCTCGCGCGCGCCGATCGTCTTCATCTCGATGCCGCCGATCGGGCCGACCGTGCCCTTGTCGTCGATCGTCCCGGTGCCCGCGATGAACTTCCCGCCGGTGAGATCGCCGGGCGAGAGCCGGTCCACGATCCCCAGCGCGAACATCAGACCCGCGCTGGGCCCGCCCACGTCCGCCAGCTTGATGTCGATCCGGAACGGGAAGGTGTAGTCGACCCCGGCCTGGATGCCCACGATGGCACGGGCCGGGCCCTTGTCCGCCTTCGTGGTGGTGACCGAGACGCGCTCCTCGCCGGTGGGCTGCTTGCCGCTCTTCTCCGCCGCCGCCACGTTCTTGGCCGGGACGACCGAGAAGACCACCTTCTGGCCCGGCTTGTGCTTGGTGACGAGCTTGGCCACGTCATCGGGCTCGCGCACCGCCGTGCCGTCCACCGACTTGATCACATCGCCCGCGTGCAGCGTGCCCTGGGCCGGGGCGCCCTTCTGGACCGCGCCGACGATGACATGCGCGGTGACCGGCTTCTTCAGCGCCCGCAGCGCCGCGACCTTGGCGGACTCCTGGGACTGGGTGAACTCCTCGGCGTTCTGCTGGTCCACCTGGTCCGGGGTCTTGTCGTCCGGGTAGAGGGTGCTGTGCGGCACGACCACGTCATCGTGCGCCAGCCAGCCGTAGACGGCCTCCACGAGGTTCATCCGGTACTCGGACCCGGTGACCCGGACCGTGGTCATGTTCAGATGCCCGCCGGTGGTCTCACAGCTCTTGCGGCCGGAAATCTGGAGCACGCACTCCCCGTTGTGCTCGCCCAGGGTGTTGTACGTCGGCCCCGGGGACATCTCCGCATACGGCACCGGGATCAGCACTCCGGCGCACAGCAGCGCGATCAGCATCAGAAGGGAGGCGAGCATCGTCGCAGTGCGGCGTGGCATGGAACGACAGTACGGGACGCGTCCGTCAGTCCACCGTCGGGGCCGTCCGTACGAGGGGCGGCGCGGACGGGGCGACGGCCTCAGGCCGCGGCGTCCGAATCGGAGGGCCGGCGCTCCATCGCTTCGCGGAAGCGGGCGTATCCGGCCAGCTCAGCTACGTCCCCCCCGGACTTCCGTTTACCGGCTCGGGCGGCTATGCCGGCGTATATCGCCGCGCCTATCGCCGCGAACAACGGAATCAGCAACCAGAGAAGCGCGGCCACAGCAGCCTCCCGACCCCTTGAAAAATCGCGGTTCAGGACCGCGACTGACAGATGAGCAGATTAATCCTCTGCCAGCTCAACGCTTACGGCAGGGTGGGGGTTACGCAAGCGGAGTACACCCTTCCGTGCCCCCACGCGCATGCGCATTCCCCCTACGCGCCCACCCGCCCTCCCGTCGCCCGACCACCACCCCTCAACGAGGCGCTACGCGCCCACCCATTCCTCGGTGCCGTCCGCGAACGTCTGGTGCTTCCAGATCGGGACCTCGCTCTTGAGGTCGTCGATCAGCCGGCGGCAGGCCGCGAACGCCTCCGCGCGGTGCGGGCAGGAGACGGCCACCACCACGGCCAGATCGCCGATCGCCAGATCGCCCACCCGGTGCACGGCGGCCAGCGCGCGCACCGGGAAGTCGGCCACGACCTTCTCGGCCACCCGGCGCAGCTCGGCCTCGGCGGTCGGGTGCGCGGAGTAGCCGAGGGCGCCGACCTCCGCGCCTCCGTCGTGGTTGCGCACGGTGCCCACGAACAGCGCCGTACCGCCCGCCGCGGCATCGCCCACCGCCCCGAACACCTCGTCCACCGACAGGGGTGTGTCACGGACGGCGAGCAGCCGGATGGGATGGGCGGCCGCGAGCTCGCCGGGGTGATCGTACGAATGTGCCATGTCGTCCATCGTGCCGTACCGTCCCGCCCTCGGGGAATCTGTGGAGCCACTGGACTACCGGATCCCGGAAACCACCTTCCGGGCCGCTTGTCTCAGGCTCGGCGGCGCGCCTTACGGGCGCGGCGCACGATCGCCGCGGTGCCCACCAGGGCCACGGTCGCGCCCGCGGCGCCGAGCGTCGTGGCGTCCTTACGGCCGAGACGCCGACCCGCGACCGTATGGCGGCCGGCGACCTCCTCCAGCAGCTCCGCCAGGACCTCCTCGTTGGTCCAGCGCGGCCGCCAGCCCGCCGCGTGCAGCCTGCTGCCGCTGACCGCCCAGGGGTGCATCGTGTACGCGAGATCGCCCGCCGGGGACGGCGTCAGACCGAGCCGGTGCAGCCGGGAGGCGGCGCCCAGGGCGACCGCCGAGGGCAGCTCCATGCGCCGGATCCCGGACAGCTCCTCGACCTCCTCCTGCTCAAGCCAGCCCTCGCACCCGACCGCCAGCTCGCCCTCGACCTTCTCCAGGGCGGCGTACTCCAGCGCGCCGACCAGGTCCTCCACATGGCAGAACTGCCAGGTGGGACGGGATCCGGCGACGACCAGCAGCCGCGGTGACTCGAAGTAGCGGGTGAGCGCGGTGTCCGTGCCGCCGACCAGGAGCGCAGGGCGCACCACGGTCACATTCAGCCCCGGATGCGCCCGGGGCGCGCGCTCCCCGAGCCGCTCGATCTCCAGGAGGTCGCCGACGCCGGTGGCCTCGGCGGTCGCCCGCAGCTCCGCGTCCTCGGCCAGCGGCACGGCGTTGTCGGGGAGCGCCCCGTAGACCATCGCCGAGGTGCACAGCACCACCCGGCGCACCCCGGCCGCGGCGGCGGCCGTCAGGACGGTCTGGGTGCCGCGCACGTTGTAGGCGGTGCGGGCGGCGGCGTCGGTGCCCAGATCCAGGTCGACGGCGAGGTGGACCACCACGTCGGCGCCGCGCAGCTTCTCGGCGATGGCCGGATCGCGGACGTCCAGCACATGCCACTGCGCCTCGGTCACCTCACCGCGGCGCTCGTCGATGGCCAGGACCTGCTTGACCTCTTCGGACTCCGCGAGCCGCTGCGTGAGCAGGGCACCTGGGCCCGAGGCGGCACCGGTCACCGCCACGACGGGTCGTCGTGCGGTGCGGGCCGTATCGTTTCGCGCAGCGCGAACTTCTCGGTCTGGGGAACTCACCGGGCGTCTCCAGCGGTTGTCTTCAGTACGCAGCGCATGCACGCATACGTACCAGGTGACGTCCATCCTGCCGCAGGGCGGCGATCAGCGAAGCACCGAGCCCGGAAACCGGCGAGGTGTCTAGGCTGGGTGGTGATGTCGGGCATCCGCCACCGGCCCGGGGCCGGTGGCCCAACGAGCCGAGGAAACCCGTGAGTGACTCCCCATTCGGATTCGGCCTTCCGCCGGAGGAGCCGGAGGACGGCGACGACGGCAAGAAGAAGGGCGGCCAGGGCGGCGAGCAGGGCCCCGCGAATCCCTTCGGGTTCGGCGGCGGACCCGGCGGAGCGGGCGGCGCGGAGAATCCGTTCGCCGCGATGTTCGGTTCGCTGAACCCGGGCGACCTGGGCGCCGCCTTCCAGCAGCTCGGGCAGATGCTCTCGTACGAGGGCGGCCCGGTGAACTGGGACATGGCCAAGGACATCGCCCGCCAGACCGTCGCGCGCGGCACCGCCGACGGCAGCAAGGACGAGAGCGTCGGCCCGGCCGACCGCGCCGCGGTCCAGGAGGCCGTGCGGCTCGCGGACCTGTGGCTGGACGGCGTCACCTCGCTGCCCTCGGGCTCGGGGACCGCGGTGGCCTGGAGCCGCGCCGAATGGGTCGAGGCGACCCTGCCGGTGTGGAAGGACCTGGTGGACCCGGTGGCCGAGCGCGTCGGCGCCGCCATGGGCGATGTGCTGCCCGAGGAGATGCAGGCCATGGCCGGCCCACTGCTCGGCATGATGCGCTCGATGGGCGGCGCCATGTTCGGCACCCAGATCGGGCAGGCGCTGGGCGTGCTGGCCGGTGAGGTGGTCGGCTCGACCGACATCGGGCTGCCGCTCGGCCCGGCGGGCAAGGCGGCCCTGCTGCCGGTCAACATCGCGGCGCTCGGCTCCGGCCTCGGCGTGCCCAAGGAGGAGGTCCGGCTGTATCTGGCGCTGCGCGAGGCGGCCCACCAGCGGCTGTTCGCCCATGTGCCGTGGCTGCGCTCGCACCTCTTCGGCGCGGTCGAGGGGTACGCCCGCGGCATCAAGGTCGACACCGCCAAGCTGGAGGACGCGGTCGGCCAGCTCGACCCGACCCACCCCGAGCAGTTGCAGGAAGCACTCCAGCAGGGCATGTTCCAGCCCGAGGACACCCCCGAGCAGAAGGCCGCGCTGGCGCGTCTGGAGACCGCTCTGGCGCTGGTGGAGGGCTGGGTCGACGCGGTGGTGCACGCCGCCGCCAAGCCGCATCTGCCGTCCGCCGACGCCCTGCGCGAGACGCTGCGGCGGCGCCGGGCGAGCGGCGGCCCCGCCGAGCAGACCTTCGCCACGCTGATCGGGCTGGAGCTGCGGCCGCGTCGGCTGCGGGACGCCTCCCGGCTGTGGGCCTCCCTCACCGACGCCCGCGGCCTGGAGGGGCGCGACGGTCTTTGGGCGCACCCGGACATGCTGCCGACGGCGCAGGACCTCGACGACCCGGACGGCTTCGTCCACCGCGAGCAGCTGGACTTCTCCGAGCTGGACAAGATGCTCGGCGAGGCGGCGGGCGGCGATGAGGACCGTAAGGGCGGCTCCGAGGGTCCCGACCTCCGTAAGGGCCGCGAGGGCGGCGACCGGGGCGACGGCGAGAAGTGAGTCTGCACCAGGACGCGGCGCGGGTGCTCACCGAGTGGCCCGCGCCCGATGCCGCCCAGGAGCGGCTGCGGCGGCTGTACGGCGACCATCTGGCCGCGTATCCGGACGGTATGTGGAAGGCGTGCGGGGACGGGCACATCACGGCGAGCGCGCTGGTGATCGACCCGGACCGGGAGCAGGTGCTGCTCACCCTGCACCGGAAGCTGCGGATGTGGCTCCAGATGGGCGGCCACTGCGAGCCGGACGACGCCACGCTCGCGGGCGCGGCGCTGCGCGAGGCCAGCGAGGAGTCCGGGATCGCGGGGCTGACGCTGCTGCCCGGCGGCCCGGTGCGGCTCGACCGGCACCAGACCCCCTGTGCCTGGCACCTGGACGTCCAGTACGCGGCGGTGGCGCCCCGGGGCGCGGTGGCGGCCATCAGCCACGAGTCGCTGGATCTGCGCTGGTTCGGCTACGACGAGGTGGCGGACGTGGCCGACGAGTCGGTGCGCCACCTGGTGACGCGCACCCGCGCGCTGCTCTGAGGAGCGCGCGGGGCTGCGCTGAGGAGCCCGCTGGAATCGAGGAGCCCGCTGGAATGCGGGACGGCCGCGGACCCGAGGGGTCCGCGGCCGCCGTGCTCCATCAGCGGTGACCTCGGTCAGTTGCTGAAGATGTTGCCCTGGTTCTGACCGCGGGCGCCCTGCTGGCCCATGCCGAACTGCGCGGCCATACCGCCCCCGACCACCGCGTTCTGCGGCGGGAGCAGCTCGCTGGGCTGCACCAGGGCGTAACCCTGGCCGAGGAAGCTGAGCTCCCAGCCCTCGCCGGTGTTGCCGCGCCGCCGCCAGACGCCCGAGGAGTGCGTCTGCGCCTGCATCTGGACCCGCAGCGAGCTGGACCAGGCGACGATGGCGTCCGCGTCGGCGTTGACGTACTTGTCCGGGGTGACCTGGAGCAGCAGCGGCTGCCCCGAGGTCATCAGCGCGACCTTGCCCTGACCGGAGATGTTGAGGTTGTACTTGCCGGATCCGGAGATCCCGAACTGGCTGTCCACCGCGATCGACTCCCAGTGCAGCGTGGAGTCCAGCGCGAGCACATAGGAGCTGTCGACGGTCAGCCCGTCGTGGTCCACGTCCATCACATGGATGTGCTGGGCGAGGTTGGCGAGGTAGACCGTGCCCTGCCCGGAGCAGCGCATCAGGTCCAGGCCCTCACCGGTGCGGGCCCGGGCCCTGTGCTGCCCGGGCGTCTGGTACTCACCGTCGAACTCGATGAGCCCCTGATAGGCGACCATGCTGCCCTTACGGGCGAGCACGTCCTCATGGCCGCTCAGGGCGACCCGCAGCAGATGCGGGTTCTGGAGCGCGTAACGGTCCTGCGTCTGGGCCTCGGTGAAGGCGAAAAGCGGGCTCTGCATCTGGTGTCCCTCCCTCTCAGCCCCGGGCCCGGAGCCGGTCGGTGCTGTCCTCACTGGGCTGTACGACGACGAAGCCCTGCCCGGAGAAGCCGAGCTGATAGGCCTCGCCGCTGCCCCGGCCGATCAGGGACGACGCCTTGAAGCTGCGCTTGCCCTTCACCTTGAGCCCGGAGGACCAGGCCACGAGCGCGTCCGGGTCCACATAGGTCTCGTCCTCGCCGCGGCCGCAGTCGACCACGATGGGGGTGCCACGGGAGGTCAGGGCGACCCAGCCGGTGCCGGAGACGCCCACGTTGAACAGGCCCTGTCCGGCGAACTTGGCGATGCCCTTGACGCGTTCGACGCCCCACTGGAGGTGCGCGTCGAAGGCGAGGAGGTTGGTGCCGTTGACCGAGAGCGAGTCGCCGTTGAGGTTGATGCAGACCACGTTGGCCCCGTAGTCGGCGAGGTAGAGCAGCCCGTCGCCGCTGCACCGCATCAGCGGGGCGCCCTCGCCGGTCAGCCACTGGGAGGCCATCTGCCGTACGGCGGGCGGGTTGGGCTCGTACTGGACGAAGCCCTCGTAGGCCACCATCGAGCCCGTGCGGGCGAAGAGGTCCTGGCCGCTCTGCATGGCGACCTTGAGCATGCTGGCGCCGTGGTTCTCCATGCGGGCGGCGACCGGGGCGGGTGCGAAGCCCGAGATCATTTGCTGGTCCATATCGGGCTCCCTCAGACCTCGTAGGGCTGGACGACGATGAAGTTGCCGGGCGCGCCACGGAACTGGAGGTTCACGGTCTCCCCGCTGTGGCCGGGGTAGGCGCTGCGGCGCAGCCGCACCTGGCTGGAGATGATCACCTGGGCTCCGGCGGACCACGCCACGATGGCGTTGCTGTCGGCGAAGGTGGTCGGGGTGACCGGGAGGACGACCGGCGTGCCCTCGGTCTTCACCACGACGGTCCCGGTGCCCTGGAACTGCATGGTGAACAGCGCGCCGCCGGGGATGCCGTGACCCTCGATCCGGCGCACCTCGTGGTGCAGCGACTCGTCGAAGGCGAGCACGTTCTCGGCGGAGACGCAGATGGCGTCGCCCTGGAGCTCGATCGGGTGGAGCTCGGCGGCGTTCTCGGCGAGGAAGACCTGGCCCTGGCCGGTGCAGCGCATCAGCTGCATCTCCTGGCCGGTCGCGTTGCCGACGATCCGGCCGCGGAAACCGGCGCCCTTGTAGCTGAAGTCGACCTTGCCCTGGTAAAGCACCATCGTGCCCTGGCGGGCGAGCACGGGCTGGCCGCCGACGCCGAGGTCGACCCGCATCAGCCTGGAGTTCTGCGGCGTCCAGCGCTGGCCGGTGGGCGCCTCGCGGTACTTGGAGAGCGCGGCCTGGAGCCCGGGCGCGCCACCGCCCTGAGGGACGCCGCCCATGGGCTGCGGCTGACCGTAAGGAGCGGGCTGGCCCGGCTGACCGGGCTGGCCGGGCTGACCGGGGTAGGGCTGGGCGGGCGGCTGGCCGTACGGGGCGGGCGGGGGCGGGGCCTGGCCCGGCTGCTGGCCGAACGGCGGCTGCTGGCCCGGGAACTGGCCCGGCGGCGGGGGCGGCGGTACCTGCCCCGGGGGCGGCACCTGGCCGGGCGGCGGCACCTGGCCGGGAGGCGCGATGGGCGCGGCGATGGTGGGGGCGCCGTGCATCTGCGGGGTGCCGGGGGCGGGCGGCTGAACGCCCTGCGGGGACGTGCCCTGGGGTGCACCCGGAGGCGGCGTGCCCTGAGGTGGCGTTCCCTGGGGTGGCGTTCCCTGGGGTGGCGTTCCTTGGGGTGGCGTTCCTTGGGGAGCGCCGAAGGCGGGGGCGGGCTGCGGTGCGGGCGGGACGGGAGCCGGAGGGGCCGGCGGGGCAGGGGCTCCGGCCGGGGGCGCGAAGCCCGGTGCGGGGGCGGCCTGTCCCGGCGGCGCGAAACCGGGCGTGGCGCCCTGGGCGGGCGCGGGGGCGGGCTCCTCCTCGGCCACCTCACCGCCGAAGTTCTTGAGCAGCGCCTCCAGTCCCCCGTCGAAGCCCTGTCCGACGGCGGCGAACCGCCAGACGTCCTTGAGGTAGAAGTCGCCCAGCATCACCGCGCGTTCGGTGCTGAACTCCGAGCCGGTGAAGGAGTACCGGGCCACCTCCTCGCCGCCCGCGACGATCCGCAGGTAGCCGGGGCCGACCTGCGACATCTGCCCGGCGCCGTCGATGGTCGCGGTGAAGGAGAGCTTCTGGATGGCGGCCGGCACGCTGTCGAGCGTGACGCGGAACGAATCCGTGTCACCGGCCTGCGGCCCGAGCTGCTGTATCGCTTCTTCAGGGGACTTCGGCTGGTTGAAGAAGATGAAGTAGCGGTCGTCCGACAGCCGCTCGTTCGCGTCGAGACCGAAGCAGCTGATGTCGAAGCTCAGGCCGGGTCCGGCGATCTGCACCCCGACGTACAGATCCCTCCCGGCCGTCAGATCACTGATCCTGGCCTTGTGGCCGCGCTGGAATTCCCTGGCCATACGTTAGGACCGTCCCCCATCGCCGTACCGGTGTGTGCGTTGCGCGCCAGGCTAGCCGCTGCCGCCGACTATGAGCGACGCCGGGAACCGGGATGTGGTTCCCGCACGGCCCGGGGGCTCCCGGGTGCTGATCCCTCACCGCCCGGGCACGGTCGCCTTACGGCTGGTCGTCCGGGGGGCCGGAGAGGTGCGGCAACCGCGCGGCGGCGACCACCCCTTCGAGATAGCCCCGCGCCCGCTCGGTCCGCGGATACGCCTCCAGGAGCTGCCAGAAGCGGCGGCCGTGCCCCGGCACCAGCAGATGGGCCAGCTCGTGGAGGAGCACATAGTCCACGACGTACTCCGGCATGCCCTGGAGCCGGTGCGAGAGCCGGATGCTGCCCTCGGCCGGGGTGCACGACCCCCAGCGGGTGTTCTGATTGGTGACCCAGCGGACGGAGTCGGGCCGGGCCCGCCCGCTCAGGTACTGACCGGAGAGCCACTCGGCGCGGGCGGCCAGCTCCGCGTCGCCCAGCATCCGCTTGCTCTCCTGGGCCGCCAGCTTCTCCAGCATGACCCTCACCCAGCGCTGCTCCTCCGCCTCGGACATCCGGGCGGGGATGAGGACGACGGTGCGGTCGCCCTCGCGATAGGCGGAGACCGTCCTGCGCCGCCGGGTGCTCCGGCGGACCTCGACCGCGTTCGCGTCGGAGCCTCGGCTCTGCGGGCTCGGGACGGTGCTCGGTGCGCTCGCGGCGCTGCGGGAGACGTTCTGTCCCACGGTGCGAGGGGGCGGGTCGGCGGACACGCCCCGACGTTACCCGCTGGCAGCCGGGGAAGTCCCGCGCCGCCAATGGTTGTGGACCGAACCACTCCACGGTGTGCACGACTTGTACGACCGGCGTTCGTACGACTTAATCCACTGCCTGTGGATAACGCGCTGCGGGGTCCGGGCGCCGGGCCGCATGCTGAAGGCGGTTCAACGGACAGCACATCGACGGCACAACAACGGCACATCAAACGGGAACGGCACATCAAACGGGGGAGGGAACGGCGATGCATCCGATGCTCAAGCCCGCGCTGCGGCGCGGCTGGCGGAGCCGGGACACGGTGCAGTTCGGGGTGGCCCGGGCGCATGCGGTGGTGATGGGGCCGGTGGACACGGCCACGGGCAGCTTTCTGGAGCTGCTGGACGGCACCCGCGGTCTGCCGCTGTTGCGGCAGGAGGCCCGCGCCATCGGGCTGCCGGAGGGACGGGCCGACGCACTGGTGGACCGGCTGGCGGCGGCCGGTCTGCTGGACGAGCCGAGGGACGGCGGCGAGCCCGCCGCGGCCCTGGACCGGCTGCGGCCCGACGCGGGGGCGCTGTCGGTGCTGCACCCCGAGCCCGGAGCGGCGGCGCGGCTGCTCGCCGCGCGGCGGGCGATGCGGGTTCAGGTGCGGGGCGCGGGGCGGGTCGGGGCGGCGGTCGCGGCCGCGCTGTCGGGCTCGGGGATCGGCCGGGTCGATGTGGTGGACGGCGGCTGTGTCGAGCCCTGGGATGTGGCTCCCGGCGGGCTGTCGGCCGAGCAGATCGGGGAGCGCCGGGATCTGGCCGCGCGCCGGGTGGTGCGTCAGGCCGCCCCCGCTCCGCTCCCCCGCCGGTCGGCGCGGCTGCGGACCTCCGCGCCAGAGCGCGGCCCTTCACGGGCGAAGGTCCCCTCAGGAGAGCGGACCGCCTCGGGAAAGCGGGCGGCTCCTTCGGGAGAACCGGCCGCCTCGGCCCAGCCCGGGCTGGCGCTGGTGGTGATCGCCCCGCGTGACGGCCTCGCGGCGTACGCACCGGATCCCGAGCAGACCCGACCGCTGCTCGCCTCCGGCACACCCCATCTCTATACGGGAGTCATCGAGGCCACGGGGGTGGTGGGCCCTCTGGTGGTGCCGGGGATCACGCCCTGCGCGGGCTGCGCCGCGGCGGGCCGAGCCGAGCGGGAGCCGGTCTGGCCGCGAATGCTCGCGCAGTGGCGGTCCGGGCGCCGACGCACCGCCCCGGCCTGTGACACGGCGCTGGCGATGGTGGTGGCGGGGCTCACCGCGGTCCAGGCGCTGGCCTTCCTCGACGGCCGTCCCTCCGGAGGCGCGGGGGTCCGGTGGGAGCTGGCGCTTCCCTCGCTCGTCTGGGAGGCGCGCCCGATCGAAGCACATCCCGGATGCGGCTGTGGAGCGGCCGGGGAGGAGGATGCCGTATATGCCTCGGCCGTAGAGGCACCGCACGCGACAATGTCCGGGTGACCCACGTCCGCGGAGTGGGCACGGGGGCCCGGAGGCCACCTTCCGGGATGGCACGGCTGTAGTTGGAGGGGCGCATGACCGATCTGCCGCGCAAGGCGATCACCCGTACCGCCAAACTGGCGGCGCTGCCCTTGGGATTCGCGGGGCGCGCCACATGGGGGCTCGGGAAGCGGATAGGGGGACGGCCGGCGGAGATCGTCGCACGCGAGGTGCAGCAGCGCACCGCGGAGCAGATGTTCAAGGTCCTCGGCGAGCTCAAGGGCGGGGCCATGAAGCTCGGGCAGGCCATGTCGGTCTTCGAGTCGGCGCTGCCCGAGGAAATAGCCAGGCCCTACCGGGCGGCCCTGACCAAGCTCCAGGAAGCGGCCCCTCCCATGCCCAGCCGCACGGTCCACGCGGCGCTGGAGGAGCGGCTGGGCCCGGACTGGCCGGAGCTGTTCCAGGAGTTCGAGGACAAGCCGGCGGCGGCCGCCTCGATCGGGCAGGTGCACCGGGCGGTCTGGCACGACGGGCGCACGGTGGCGGTCAAGGTGCAGTATCCCGGGGCGGGCGAGGCGCTGCTGTCCGACCTCAGCCAACTGAGCCGGTTCGCCCGGGTGCTGGGGCCGCTGGTGCCGGGGCTGGACGTCAAGCCGCTGATCGCGGAGTTGCGCGAGCGGGTCGCCGAGGAGCTGGACTACGAGCTGGAGGCGGCGTCCCAGCGGATCCATGCGGAGGAGTACGCACAGGACACGGAGATCGTGGTGCCCGAGGTGGTGCACCAGAGCGATCAGATACTGATCACCGAATGGCTGGAGGGGGTGCCGCTCTCCGAGGTGATAGCCGACGGCACGCAGGAGGAGCGGGACCGTGCCGGGCAGCTGCTGGCCCGCTTTCTCTTCTCGGGGGCGTCCCGCACCGGGCTGCTGCACGCCGATCCCCATCCGGGGAACTTCCGGCTGCTGACCGGTGACGCCCCGGACGGGCCGCCGGAGCGGTGGAAGCTGGGCGTCCTGGACTTCGGTTCGGTGGACCGGCTCCCCGGCGGGCTTCCGGAGCCCATCGGCATCGCGCTGCGCATGGCGCTGGAGGGCGACGCGGCGGGGGTCTATGACCTGATGCGCGGTGAGGGTTTCGTCAAGCCGACGATCGAGCTCGACCCGGATGATCTGCTGGACTTCCTGCTGCCGATGCTCGAACCGGCCCAGGTCGACGCGTTCGTCTTCGACCGGCAGTGGCTGCGCAGCCAGGCGGCGCGGATGGCCGACCGCCACTCCCCCGTCTATGAGCTGGGCAATCAGCTGAATCTGCCGCCCGCCTATCTGCTGATTCACCGGGTGACCCTGAGCACCATCGGGGTGCTGTGCCAGCTGGGTGCCACGGTGCGGATGCGGGATGAGCTCGAGGCATGGGTCCCCGGCTTCGCCGCGGACCCGGAGTCCGGGGACCGCGCCGAAGCAGACGCCCAAGAAGGCCCCGCGGCAGACGCCGGGGAAGAGGCCGCGGACGGCGCCGAGGAGGAGCCCGAGGCCGCGGAGACCTCGGCCTGAGCGCGGAGATTTCGGCCTGAGCGCGGGCGTCTTGGCCTGAACTCGGGCGCCTTGGGATAGCCGAAGGGCCGGTCCGATCGGACCGGCCCCCCGTGGTAACGCGATGGGTCGGCGTAGGACCCGTCGGTGTGTGTTGGTTACTGCATGACCGCCATGGCCAGGGCGCGGCGGGCGCGGAGCGAGGCACGCTCCGCACGCCGCTGCATCCGGCGGGCGGCCGCGAGCCGAACGGCCTGCCGTTCGGACTCGGCCTCCTGCAACCGGTCGTGCATATGCGCACGTGCCAGGGCTTCTTGCATGAGTTGCATTTCTCGGTTCCTGTTCTGGCGCGCCTCGGGCGCACCGGAGGTATCGGGTGCGGGGGTTTCGGAGACCGGTGGGGTCATCGTCGGGACCTGCTTCATGGGGTCGTGCGTCGCTGGGCGATCGATGGTGCCGGTGGTGCTCATGCCGCGACCGGGTTCTTACGCGGGCGACCACGCGGCCGCTTGCGGGCCACCACCACGCCCTGGACGAAGAGCTCGCCGCCCCAGACGCCCCAGGGCTCCCGGCGGTCCTTGGCACCGGCGAGGCATGCCTCCCGCAGCGGACAGGTCTGGCACAGCGACTTCGCGTACTCGACGTCGGCCGGGGACTCGGCGAAGAAGACCTCCGGGTCGTACGAGCGGCACGGCACGGCTACACCCAGGTTCTCGATGGCGTCATCGAGTTCGGTGAGGGCGGTGAGCGGGGTCAAGGAGTCCTCCGAGGAGTCAGGCGGGCGGTTCAGGTCGGTCGATGCGGACGGGGCGTGTGCGTTGAGTTGCACGGTGTGTGTTCCTCGTCTCTTCGGTCCGGCTGGTGGCCGGGCTCTGGCAAATCAAAAGGGCCGCGGATCCCGGTGTGGGTTCCGCGGCCCTGGAAGGTGCCGACCTGATCCTGGATCAGGCTGGATAACTCCAGGGTTCGAGCCTGCGGAAGGCCCACGTCTTGTGGTGCTGCTGCGTCGTCCGGGATTCGGCACCATTGGCCGCAAAGGCATAGGCCTTTGCCTGTGCCGCTGCTGCTACCGCAGGTGCCTGGATCGGTCGCTCACTGAGACGCGCCTCATTGGCGCCGGGCATACCGGTGCCAGGCAGTGCGGATCCGAGCAGGCATGTGGCGACGACCGACCGATCGGCCTTTTTGATGGTGTTGATGTAGCTGATCACTGGTCTTCGCCTCCTCTCGGCGTCTCAGGGACCGGTCCGAAACCAGTCCGGGTGTTCAAGTACAACACGGAATCCTCGGCTCCTGGAAGGGCCGTTGTGCTCCGTGCTCGGAAGGCTATGGGTATGCCCTCCACGCGCGCAAACTATTTTTCCGTCGAGTTTTGCCAAGGGTCACCCGAATGGCTTCACCCGGCATCGCCGTCGCCCTCGTCGTCGAGTGCGGAGGGCAGTTCCCGGCCCGCGCACAGCGCGAGAACATCGGCCCCGAACCGGTCCAGCTTGCGCCTTCCCACACCGGAGATGCGGGCGAGCTCCGGTTCGGTTCCCGGAACGGCCTCGGCGATCGCGAGCAGTGTCTTGTCGGTGAACACGCAGTACGCCGGCTGCCCCAGCTGCCCCGCCTGCTCCGCCCGCCAGTCGCGCAGCCGCTCATAGAGCGCCTCGTCCAGCTCGGACGGGCAGCCCTCGCAGCGCATCAGCTTCATCTCGCCCGCGTCGGTCAGCGCCCGGCCGCACACCCGGCAGTGGACCGGGCCGCGCCGCCTGCGCACCCCGCCGCCCCCGCCCGGGACCGCCGCCCCGCGCTCGATCCCGCCGCCCCCGCCCGGGGTGCGGGCGGCGGCGGCCTGGGAGCCGGGCCGCAGCCCGTTGAGAAAGCGGGTGGGGCGACGGGAGGCCCGGCCGCCGGGAGCCCGCGAGAGCGCCCAGGACAGCGTCAGATGACGCCGTGCACGGGTGACCCCCACATAGAGCAGCCGGCGCTCCTCCTCGATCTGCTGCTCCGTCTTGGCGTAGGTGATCGGCATCATTCCCTCGGTGAGACCCACCAGGAAGACGGCGTCCCATTCGAGGCCCTTGGCCGCGTGGAGTGAAGCGAGGGTCACACCCTCGACGGTCGGGGCGTGCTGCGCCGCCGCCCGCTCATCGAGCTCCGCCACCAGATCGGAGAGCGTGGCCCCGGGGCGGCTCGCTGCGAAGTCCTCGGCGAGCCGCACCAGGGCGGCCAGGGACTCCCAGCGGTCGCGCACCGCGCCCGAGCCCGCCGGGGGCTCGGACGTCCAGCCACGGGTGGTCAGCACGGCCCGCACCTGGGACGGGATGTCGGCGTCCGCCAGCGCCGGGTCGGCGCTTCCCCCGCGGGCCGCGCCGCGCAACAGCAGCCCCGCCTCGCGGACTTCGGGCCGCTCGAAGAACCGCTCGGCGCCGCGCAGCTGATAGGGCACCTGGGCATCGGCCAGCGCCTGCTCATAGAGCTCCGACTGGGCGTTGACCCGGTACAGGACCGCGATCTGGCTCGCCGGGATCCCGCCGCCCCCCTGCTCGACCGGGGTGATCAGCTCACGGATCCGGCGGGCGGTGCCCTCGGCCTCGGCCGGCTCGTCCGCATAGGCGGCGTAGGCCGGGTCGGGGCCCGCCTCCCGCTGGGAGACCAGCTCCAGCCGGTGCTCGGCGGCCCGGCCGCGGGCCTGGGACAGCAGCCCGTTGGCCAGGTGGACCACCTGGGGGGTCGAGCGGTAGTCCCGGATCAGCTTGACCACGGTGGCCCGGGGGTGGCGGGTGCGGAAGTTCAGCAGATGGTCGGGGGTGGCGCCGGTGAAGGAGTAGATGGTCTGGCTGGCGTCGCCGACCACGCAGAGGCTGTCCCGCTCGCCCAGCCACAGATCCAGCAGCCGCTGCTGGAGCGGGCTGACGTCCTGGTACTCGTCGACCACGAAGTGCTGGTACTGACGGCGCACCTGATCGGCGATGTCCGGCCGCTCCTGGAGCACACCGACCGTGAGGAGCAGCACATCCTCGAAGTCGATGACGCCGCGGTCGCGCTTCAACTGCTCATAGGTGGCGTAGATCCGGCCGATCTCGGCGGCGTCCCGGGGGGCCTCGCGGCCGGACTTGGCGGCCACGGCCGGATAGTCCTCGGGCACGGTCTGGGTGACCTTCGACCATTCGATCTCGCCGGTCACATCGCGCAGCTCATTGCGGTCCAGCCGGACCCGGCACCGGGCGGCGGCCTCGGCCACGAGCTGCACCTTGCGCTCGACCAGCCGCGGCACCTCACCGCCGACCGCCTTGGGCCAGAAGTACTGGAGCTGACGCAGGGCCGCCGAGTGGAAGGTGCGCGCCTGCACCCCGCCCGCGCCGAGCTGCCGCAACCGGCCGCGCATCTCCCCCGCCGCGCGGTTGGTGAAGGTGACGGCCAGCACACTGGCCGGCTGGAGTATCCCCGCGCGCACCCCATAGGCGATCCGGTGGGTGATGGCGCGGGTCTTGCCGGTGCCGGCCCCGGCCAGCACGCAGACCGCGCCGTGCAGGGACGTCGCCACCTCGCGCTGCTCGGGGTCGAGTCCGTCGAGCACCGCGTCGGCGTCACGCGGCGTGGCCGCGTAGGCACCCGGCGTGGAGCCCTGCGGGAACAGAGTGGAGGACGTTGCTGCTGTCACCCCGCCATGCTGCCAGGTCCCCTGAGACGCCCGATGCCGGTTGTCCACAGCCGTGGCCCTCCGGTCATATGAATCCGGGAATGACCGGCGGAGGGTGTGCGTTCACCTTCTGCCCACCCACCACGACCCCAAGGAGAGCGAAGACCGATGTCCGGCACTGTGACGATGTACAGCACCACCTGGTGCGGCTACTGCCGACGCCTGAAGGGGCAGATGGACCGCGAGGGCATCGCCTACACCGAGATCAACATCGAGCAGGACCCGGAGTCCGCGGCCTTCGTCGAGAAGGCGAACGGTGGCAACCAGACCGTGCCGACCGTCCTCTTCCCCGATGGGTCAACCCTGACCAACCCGTCCCTGGCGCAGGTCAAGGCCAAGGTCGGGGCCTGACTCAGCCCCGCGGCAGCGGCTCGCCGTACCAGAGCTCGATCAGCCGGGCCGCGATCGAGATTCCGGAGGGAGGCAGGACCTCCCCGGACTCGATCGCGGCCCGCAGGTCGTCCCGGGAGAACCAGCGCGCCTCGTGGATCTCCTCCCCGTCCACCTGGATCCGGGAGGACGTGGCCCGGGCCATGAAGCCGAGCATCAGGCTGGACGGGAACGGCCACGGCTGACTGGCCACGTACTCGACCTCGCCGACCGTGACACCCGCCTCCTCCGCCACCTCGCGGACCACGGCCTGCTCGATCGACTCGCCCGGCTCCACGAAGCCCGCCAGCGTCGAGAAGCGCCCCTCCGGCCAGTGCACCTGGCGCCCCAGCAGCGCCCGGTCCTGATCGTCCTTCACCAGCATGATCACGGCGGGGTCGGTGCGCGGGTAGTGCTCGGCCCCGCACGCCGAGCAGCGGCGGATATGGCCCGCCGCCGCGATCACCGTGCGCTGACCGCAGCGTGAGCAGAAGCGGTGCAGCCGCTGCCAGTTCTCCAGCGCGACCGCGTGCACCAGCAGCCCCGCGTCGCGCTCGGACAGCAGCGCGCCCGCCTCGCGCAGCCCGGCGGGGCGTGCCGACTGGTCCATCCGCCCCGGCAGGGAGTCCTTCTGGAGCGCGAAGTAGCGCACGCCCTCCTCGTCGGTGCCCAGGAAGTAGCGGTGGTTCTCGGTGGGCGGGGCCTCGAAGGACGGGGTCATGACGAGTTCGGTGCGGCCGTCCGGGGCGTCGTCGACCAGGGCCTGGCCGCCGGAGACCACGAAGACGCGCGTCGTCGGGTGGCTCCACGCGGCGGCCAGCCACGCCTCGTCCAAGCGGTGGTGCGCGGAGCGGTCGATGCCGCTCGGCGCGCTGAGCGTGATCGGCCGGTCGGTGGCGTGGTCGGTCGAGGTGGTCACGGCTGCTTCCAACTCCCCCAGAGCAATGGGTGGTTCACATAACAGAGCAAGCTAATTCCGTCCATTCTCGGCGAGATCGGCCCAGAGGTGGGCAGCCGTCTCGGCGCCCTTCATGAGCAGGCCGAGTTCGACCTTCTCGTTGGGTGCGTGCCAGCCGTCGGACGGCACCGAGATGCCCAGGAAGAGCACCGGAGCGCCGAGGATGTCCTGGAGATCGGCGGCGGGGCCCGATCCGCCCTCGCGGGTGAAGCGGACCTCCTGGCCGAAGACGCGCCCCATGGCGCGGACGAGCGACTGGAGCGCGGGGTGGTCCAGCGGGGTCAGACAGGGGCGGGTGGCGCCCCAAAAGGTGATCTCATGGCGGATCCCGGCCGGGAGCTGGGCGGCGACCCAGTCTCGCACGGCCGACTGGGTCTTCTCCACGTCCTGGCCCGCCACCAGCCGGAAGGACAGCTTCAGCTGGGCGGCCGAGGGCACGATGGTCTTTCCGCCCGGCCCCTGGTAGCCCCCGCCGATGCCGTTGACCTCGGCGGTCGGACGGGCCCAGATCCGCTCCAGGGTGGAGTACCCGGCCTCGCCGAGCGTGGCCCGTGAATGCGCGGTCCGCAGCCAGCCCGCCTCGTCGAAGGGCAGCTCGGCGAAGAGCTCGCGCTCACGGTCGGTCAGCCCCACGACGCCGTCGTAGAAGCCGGGGATCGCCACCTTACGGTCGTCGTCGTGCAGCGCGGCGGCCAGCCGGGCGGCCTCGGTGGCCGGGTTGGGGACCGCGCCGCCGAAGGAGCCGGAGTGGATGTCCTGGCCGGGGCCGTGGAGGTCGATCTGGCACTCGACGAGGCCCCGCATACCGGTGCAGACGGTCGGGGTGTCCTCGGACCACATCCCGGTGTCGGAGACGATCACGGTGTCGCAGGCCAGCCGGTCGGCGTGCGCGCGGACCAGCTCGGGGAAGTGCGGGGAGCCGGACTCCTCCTCGCCCTCGATCAGCAGCTTGAGGTTCACCGCGGGCGCGGCACGGCCGGTAACGGCCAGGTGCGCCCGTATCCCCAGGGTGTGGAAGAGGACCTGCCCCTTGTCGTCGGCGGCGCCGCGGGCGTAGAGCCTCCCGTCCTCGATGAGGGGCTCGAAGGGGTCGGTGCGCCAGCCGTCCGCGCGGTCGGCGGGCTGGACGTCGTGGTGGCCGTAGACGAGCACCGTAAGGGCGTCGGGATCACCGGACGGCCATTCGGCGAACACGGCCGGGGCGCCTGGTGTGTCCCATATCTCAGTCACCGGGAAGCCCGTGGCGGCCAGGTGGTCCCTGAGCCACTGGGCGCCACGCCGGACGTCCTCGGCGCGGGCGGGGTCGGCGGATACGGACGGGATGCGCAGCCACTCGGAGAGCTCGGCGAGGAAGGCGGCGCGATGGCCGTCCACAAAGGCGCGGACGGCGTTGTCCGTGTCCGGGGTGTTGCTCATGCATGTGAGCCTATCCGGCCCGCGGCCGGGCGAGGGCGGGGGCCTCCGGGCCGCTCAGGTGCGCTCGCTCTCGGTGACGGTTCCGGCGTCGATACGGTCATTTCCGGTCGTATCCGCGTCTCCGTCCCAGCCGATGTCCGCGTCTCCGTCCCTTCCGACGTCCCCGTCTCCGTCCCGGCCAATGGCCACGTCCCCGTCGACATCCCCGTCCCCGCCGACGTCCGCGTCCCCCGGCTCCCCGAGCAGGACGCGCTCGAGCCCGGCCCGGCCGGGCAGCCCGGCGGGGCGGACCACCTCACCGCTGCGTACGTACACGAAGGCCGCCGTGACCGCCGACAGGGGCAGCCCGTGCTGTTCGGCCCACGCGACGCGGTAGATGGCCAGCTGGAGCGGGTCGGCGTCCTGGGAGCGGCCGGTCTTCCAGTCGACGATCTCGTAGCGCGGGCCGTCGTCGGGGCCCGTACCCGACTCGCGGTACACCGCGTCGATCCGGCCGCGGATGGTGCGGCCCGCCAGGGTCAGCTGGACCGGCACCTCCACGCGGTAAGGGGTGCGACGGGCGTACGGCGTGCGGGCGAACGCCTCCTTGAGCGCGGTCAGATCCCGCTCGTCGGCGATCTCCGCCTCGTCGTCCTCGCCGCCCGGCAGCTCGTCCGGGCCGAGGAAGGGCAGCGGCAGCGCCTCGAACCGCGACTCGACCCAGGCGTGGAAGCGGGTGCCGCGCCGCGCGGCGGGGCGCGGCGGCCGGGGCATGGGGCGGGCCAGCTCCCGTGCGAAGCCGTCCGGGTCGGCGGCGAGGCGCAGCAGCTGGGAGGCGGTGAGCGTGCCCGGCAGGGGCACCTCGTGCACGGTCTCGCGGGCCCGGCGCAGCTCCCCGGCGAGCGCGTCCAGATCGCGGTCCCAGGACCCGATCAGCCGGGCCTCCTCGGGCGTCGGCTCGTCCGCGGCCGGTTCTGACGTGATTTCGGACACATCGGTCTCCGGTGCGCCAGGTCCCGGCGCGCCGTGAGGGTCGGGGGGCGGTGCGTCGTAAGGGCCCGGGGGCGGTGCGTCGTCGTACGGCTCGTCCTCGTACGAACCGTAAGGACCCTCCGGAGGCTCGGGCCACTCCGGGTCCTCCAGGGGTTCGAGCTCCTCCGGGGGCTCCGGAAAGGGGTCCCCGTCCGCCGAAGGGCGCGCCTCGTCCCGCGCGGCCGGCTCCTCCCCGGCCGTCTCGATGCGCGCCAGATGGGCGAGCACCACATCGGCGGCGCGGCGCCGGTGGCGCAGCGCGGCCGGGTCCAGCGGAAGCGGCCAGGCCCGGTCGGCCGCCGACTGCCGCAGGGCCGGGTTCTCCGCGCCCTCCTCCGGCGGTTCGGCCCATGCCTCGATCTCGCCGTACCCCGCCTCGCAGTGCTCGCGCAGCGCGTCCAGGAAGCCCGACGGGCCGCGCGGACGCTTCTGGGTGGGGCCCCACCAGTGGCCGGAGCCGAGCAGCAGCGAGCGCGGCCGGGTGAAGGTCACATAGCCCAGCCGCAGCTCCTCGGTCCGCTGATGCCCCTTCATGGCGTCCTTGAAGGCCGCGATCCCCTTGCTGTCCCAGGCGGTGACGTCCGGGAGGGTCCGCGCGTCCCCGCGCAGCTCGTGCGGCAGCACCTTGGCGTTCGCCGTCCAGGACTCGCGGGACTGTTCGCTCGGGAACTGCTTGGCGACCAGCCCCGGCACCGCCACCACATCCCACTCCAGCCCCTTGGCCTTGTGGGCGGTGAGCACCTTGACCGTGTTCTCGCCGCCGGGCAGGGCGTTGTCGAGCCCCTTCTCGTACTGCGCGGCGGTGCGCAGAAAGCCGAGGAAGCCCTGAAGCGTGGCCTCGCCGTCCACGGCCGCGCCGCCCTCCCGGCCCGCGAAGGCGGCCGCGACGTCCAGGAAGTTGCCGAGGGTCTCGCGGCGGCGCGCGGCCAGGGCGTGCGGTGAGGCGGACAGCTCGACCTCGAGACCCGTGGTGGCCAGGACCCGGTGGAGGACGTCCATCAGCGGATCGGCCAGCGAGCGGCGCAGCTCGCGGAGTTCGGCGGCGAGCCGGGCGAACCGGACCCGTGCCTCGGCCGAGAAGGGCAGCCCGTCGTCCGGGCCGCCGCCCGCCTCCAGGAAGGTGTCGAGGGCGTCGGCGAGGGAGATCACCTCGGCGGGGTCGGTGCCCTCGACGGCCTCGGCGAGCCGTCGGTCCGGATCGTCCTCCGCCCCGTCCGGCCCGCCGTAAGAGACCAGCGCACGGGCGCGGCGGCCGAGCAGCGCGAGGTCGCGGGGGCCGATCCGCCAGCGCGGCCCGGTGAGCAGACGGACCAGCGCGGCGTTGGCCCCCGGGTCCTGGAGGACCTCGCAGACCGCCACCAGATCGGCCACCTCCGGCAGATGCAGCAGCCCCGAGAGGCCCACCACCTCCACCGGAACGTCCCGCTCCACCAACGCGCCCTGGATCTGCGCGAAGTCACCCGCCGTACGGCACAGCACCGCGATCTCACCGGGCGGGGTGCCGGTGCGCACCAGGTGGGCGATGGAGTCGGCGAGCCAGGCCAGCTCCTCGGCGTGGGTGGGCAGCAGCGCGCAGCGCACCGCCCCGTCCCGCTCGGCGCCGGGCGCGGGGCGCAGCGCCTCGACGCCCTCGTGCATGGCGCGCAGCGGGGCGGCCAGCCCGTTGGCGAGGTCCAGGAGGCGGCCGCCGCTGCGCCGGTTCTCGCTGAGCGCGAAACGCTCGGCCGGGCGGCCGTCGGCGTGCGGGAAGTGCTCGGGGAAGTCGTCCAGGTTGGCCACGGAGGCGCCGCGCCAGCCGTAGATGGCCTGACAGGGGTCGCCGACGGCGGTGACGGGGTGTCCGGTGCCGCCGCCGAAGAGGCCGGACAGCAGCAGCCGCTGGGCGACGGAGGTGTCCTGGTACTCGTCGAGCAGCACGACCGTGAACTGCTCGCGCAGGATCCGGCCGACCTCCGGGTGGTCCAGGGCCAGGGTGGCCGAATGGGCGATCTGGTCGCCGAAGTCGAGCAGATCGCGGCGGCGCTTCTCCTCGCGGTACGCCTCGACCAGGCCCAGCAGCTCCTGGCGGGCGCGGGCGGCCTCGGGCACCTTGCGCAGCGCCTCGTTGGTGAGCCGCGTGCCCTCCAGCGTCCGCAGCAGCTCGGTGTCGTACGCGCGCAGCCGCCCGGTGGGGACGAGGTGCTCGGCGAGCTCGGCGTCGAGCGCGAGCAGATCGGTGACCAGGTCGGCGAAGGGGCGGGTGAGTGCCGGATACGGGCCGGGGGCGGAGCGCAGGACGCGCGCGGCGAGCTGGAAGCGGGTGGCGTCGGCGAGCAGCCGGGCGCTCGGTTCGAGGCCGACGCGCAGCCCGTGGTCCTTGAGCAACTGTCCCGCGAACGCGTGGTACGTGGAGATGACGGGCTCGCCCGGGGCCTCCTCGGTGGCGCCCGGATCCGGGTCCGGGTCCACGATGCCCGCCGTGACGAGGGCCTTACGGACGCGCTCCGCCAGCTCTCCGGCGGCCTTGTTGGTGAAGGTGAGGCCGAGCACCCGGTCGGGCGCGACCTGTCCGGTTCCGACCAGCCAGACGACACGGGCGGCCATCACCGTGGTCTTGCCGGAGCCCGCCCCGGCGACGATCACCTGCGGGGCGGGCGGTGCGGTGATGCACGCCACCTGCTCCGGGGTGAACGGGATCCCGAGGAGTTCCTTGAGCTCCTCGGGATCGGTGATGCGGGCTGACACTCCAGTGAGGCTATCGGTGCCCACCGACACGCCCCGCCGCGCCGGTCGACAGCCGCCCCGGGCTCACGGCTCGACGGGCCATGGCGTCAACCCGGTGCCGCGCCGCTCCAGCCCCGTGCCGCGCCGCCCCAACCCCGTACGCGACGGCGTCACTCGACCACATGGCGCCCCTCCGCCCGCGCGCTGCACGCGCTTCGGAAGGCGCAGCGCTCGCAGTGGTCGCCCGTGCTCGGGGCGAACCGCTCGTCCAGGACGCGCCCGGCCGCGGTGGCGAGCAGCTGCCCCACCCACTCCCCGTCCGGCGCCTCCTGGGCCTGGACCTTGGGGACGTCGTCGCCGCCGTCCTTCTTGGCGGCGCCCTGCCGCAGCTGGACGAGCTCCGCGCCGCCCGGCTCGGGCCGCCCGCCGTCGAAGACGTCGTCCACGGCGCCCTCGCGCACCGCCAGCTGATAGACCGCCAGCTGGGGGTGGTGCTCGACATCGCCGCGGGTCACGGCCTGCTTACCGGTCTTGAAGTCGACCACATAGGCGCGCCCCCGCTCGTCCGTCTCGACGCGGTCCATGCTGCCGCGGATGCGCACCTTGTAGACGTCGGCTTCGAGCGTGACGTCGAAGGAGTGCTCGGTGGCGACCGGGGTGCGGCCGCCGCGCTCCATCACATGCCACCGCAGGAAGCGCTCCAGGGCCGCCCGTGCCTGCTCCTTCTCCTGCCGTGACTTCCAGGGGGCGTCGAAGGCGAGCGCGTCCCATACGGAGTCCAGGCGCTCCATGAGGACCGCGAGATCGGCCGGGGTGCGGCCGGAGGCGACCTCGTCGGCCAGGACGTGCACGACGTTGCCGAAGCCCTGGGCGGCCGTCGAGGGCGCGTCCGCCTTCACCTCGCGCCCCAGGAACCACTGGAGCGAGCAGGTGTTGACGAGCTGGTCGAGCGCGCTGCCGGACAGCGCCACGGGCCGGTCCCGGTCGCGCAGCGGGACCTCGCTGTGCGTCGGCTCGTACAGCCCCCACCAGCGGTAGGGGTGGGCGGCCGGGACCAGCGGGCGGCCCTCCTCGTCGCGCAGCGCCGCGAGCCGCGCCAGCCGGCGCGCGGCGGCGTCCCGCAGCGTCTCCGAGGCGTCCGGGTCGACGGTGGTGGCGCGCAGCTCGGCGACGAGCGCGGCGACGGACAGCGGGCGGCGCGGCCGGTGGGTGACGTCGGTGGGCGGGACGCCCAGCTCGGCGAGGAAGCGGGAGGGCTGGTCCCCGTCCTCGGAGGCGGCCTTGACGGCGGTGACCACGAGCCGCTGCTTGGCGCGCGTCGCCGCCACATAGAACAGCCGCCGCTCCTCGGCCAGCAGCGCGCCCGGCGGCAGCGGCTCGGCCAGCCCGTCCCGGCCGATCCGGTCGGCCTCCAGGAGCGAACCGCGCCGCCGCAGATCGGGCCACAGCCCCTCCTGCACCCCGGCGACGACCACCAGGGCCCATTCGAGCCCCTTGGAGCGGTGAGCGGTCATCAGCCGTACGGCGTCGGGGCGGACCATCCGGCGGGAGAGGGTGTCGGCCGCTATGTCCTGGGCGTCGATCTCCTCCAGGAAGTTGAGGGCGCCGCGGCCGCCGGTGCGCTCCTCGGCGCGCGCGGCGGTCTCGAACAGCGCGCACACCGCGTCCAGGTCGCGGTCCGCGTTCCGCCCGGCGGTGCCGCCGCGCTGGGCGGCCCGCTCCAGGCGGCCGGGCCAGGCGGTGCCGTCCCACAGCCCCCACAGCGCCTGTTCGGCGGTGCCGCCCCGGGCCAGCGCCTCCTGGGCCGTGCGCAGCAGCCGCCCGAGGTTCTGGGCGCCGCGCGCGTACGCCGGGTCGTGGACGGCCAGCCGCTCCGGTTCGGCGAGTGCCTCGGCGAGCAGGACGTCGGAGGGGCGCGGCACCGCCCGCCCGGCCGACCGCTCCTCCTCGCGCAGCGCACGGCCCAGGCGGCGCAGATCGGCGGCGTCCATACCGCCGAGGGGCGAGGCGAGCAGGGTCAGGGCGGTCTCGACACCGAGGACCGCGGACAGCCCGCCGCTGTCCGGCAGCGCGGCCGTGGCGGCCACCCGCAGCGCCGTCAGCAGGGGGGCCACGGCGGGCTCATGGCGCAGCGGGATGTCATCGCCGTCCACCTCGACGGGGACTCCCGCCGAGGTGAGCGCCCGGCGCACACCGGGAATCGAGCGCCCCCCGGCGCGCACCAGGACGGCCATCTCGCGCCAAGGCACCCCGTCCTCCAGATGGGCGCGGCGCAGGATGTCGGCCACGTTGTCGAGCTCGGCGCCCGCTGTGGGGTACGTGTACGCCTCGACGCGGCCGCCGTCGCGGGTGGCCGCGAGCTCCCGGTGCGCCCTTACGGCTCGCGCGGGCAGCCGGGTGAGCGGCATCCGGGCGGTGATCTGCCGGGTGGCCGCGAGCAGGGCGGCCCCCGAGCGCCGGGAGACGGTGAGGACCTCCATGTCGGCGGGCCGCCCGTCCAGCCGCGGGAAGTCCTCGCGGAACCGGAGGATGCCGCCCACGTCGGCGCCGCGGAAGGCGTAGATCGACTGATCGGGGTCACCGAAGGCGAGCAGGGTCCTGCCGCCGCCCGCGAGCGCCCGCAGCAGCCGCCCCTGGGCCACGTCGGTGTCCTGGTACTCGTCGACGAACACCGCGTCGTACCGCCCCGCCAGCTCGGCCGCGACCTCCGGCCGACCGGCGAGCAGCACCGCGCGGTGCACCAGCTCCGCGTAGTCCAGCACCCCCTGGGCGTCCAGGACGTCGAGGTACTCGGCGAGGAAGCCGGCCGCGGCGGACCAGTCGGGGCGACCGGTGCGCTCGGCGAACTCCCCCAGCGACCGTGGGCCGAGGCCCAGCTCCCGGCTGCGGGCCAGCACCGCGCGCACCTCGTCGGCGAAGCCCCGCGTGGTCAGGCAGGCGCGCAGGTCGTCCGGCCAGCGGACGAAGGCCCGGCCCTCGCTCGCCAGCTCGGCCTGACCGGCGAGCAGCTCCCGGACCACGACGTCCTGTTCCGGTCCGGAGAGCAGCCGCAGCGGATCCACGAAGAGGTCGACGTCCTGGTGGGCGCGGACCAGGGCGTAGCAATAGGAGTGGAAGGTCGTGGCCCGCGGGGCGCTCGCGCCGCCCAGGCGCGCGGACATGCGGTCGCGCAGTTCGACGGCCGCCTTACGGCTGAAGGTGAGCACGAGCAGCCGCTCGGGATCCGCGCCCTCGCGCACCCGGCGGGCCACCGCCTCCACGAGCGTCGTCGTCTTGCCCGTGCCGGGCCCGGCGAGCACCAGCAAAGGACCGCCCCGATGCTCAACCACAGCGCGCTGCCGTGCGTCCAGGACAGGAAGGGCACCTGGCTGCGGCCGCTGACGGAGCAGGCGGTAGACGCCCTGGGCCGACTGCCGTGAGGACGGCTGCCGTGCCTGCCGCTGCCGCGGAAGGGACGAGGGGGAGGAGCTCACGTTGGATCGCCGGTCCTGGTGGGTTGGCTGGGTGCGGGACAGCCTCTCATGTGCCGTGGGGCCTCACCCGTATGGCTGTGGATACCGCCGGTACGACCGCGGGCCCGCCGCACGCGCTCCCCGCTTCACGCTCATCGGACGCCGGTACGAACGCGGGCCCGCCGCGCACGCGTACGGCCCCGCGCGCACCGCGCCCCGGCACGGCCGCGCGTCCGCCGCCCCCGGGGACGGCCGCCCCGGTCCCGCCACGCTTGCGAAATCCGCCCCGCTACCGGCCGTGGTCCTGCCCGCCCCCGTCCCACCGCGCCCTGGCCATGTCGATCCGCGGCACATGGCCCTCGGCCGAACGCGCCGCCTCGCGCAGCGGGGTGCCCTCCTCGCGGTAGTGGTCAAGGGCGCGCAGCTCGTGGCCGGGCAGCAGCACACCGTCCGCGCGCACCACCCGCCACCACGGCACGGCGCCCCCGTAGAGCGCCATCACCCGCCCGACCTGGCGCGGGCCGCCCTCCTCCAGCCATTCGGCGACGTCCCCATAGGTCATCACGCGGCCGGAGGGGATCAGCTCGGCCACCTCCAGCACCCGCTCGGCGTACTCGGGCAGCTCCTCGGCGCTGCCCCCGTCCTCCGGCTCCCTGCTCTCCCGGCTCATCCGCCCCATCCTGCCGCACCCCTCCGACAGCCCCGACGACAGCCGCGCCACACACCGCGCCACACGCTGCGCCGCACGCCCCTCCGCACGCCCCGCGGAGCGCACCCCCGCGTGCCCCGCGCGGGGCCGCGACGGGCCCGCTCCGGGCCGGATCGCGGTTCGATCACGCATTGTGCGGGAATCCTCAGCAGGGCGTACCATTCGGGGTCCACGTCCCCGAAATGCACCCTGATGCCCCCCTCCGCAGCCCGGGCATGCCACCATCTTCCGGGCGGTGACTGGTGATACGAGATCAAGAAGAGACGGCGAAGCAGCAGGGTGCGCAGCCTCCGGAGGAGGAGGCCCGCACCCCTGAGGCGTTGCCGCACTCCACGACACCGTCCGGACGGCCAGAGACAGCGGCCCCGGGCTCGGGGGATGACTGCGGCCCGGACGGACCGGAGGGCCATGTGGACCGGGTGTCCGGCGACGAGCCGCTGCTGCCGGCCCGTGTGCACCGCCCCTCCGATCTGCTGCGGACGCTGCTCGGGATCCTCGGCATGGCCATCGTGCTCGCCATCGCGGCCTTCGCCCACGGCACCACCGCGGGTCTGGAGAAGGACATCGGGCACGGCGCCGACCAGGCGCCCCCGCTACTGATCGACTTCGCGGGGCTCACGGCCGGGGTGGCCGTCCTCGTCCTGCCGGTGGCCTTCGCCTTCGAGCGGCTGATCAAACGGGACGGACTGCGGATCGCCGACGGCGTGCTGGCCGCGGTGCTGGCCCACGGGGTGTCCCTGGCCATGGACCTCTGGGTCGCCAGAGGCGCCCCCGGCTCGCTCCGCGAGGCGCTCACCCAGCCCGCGCCCGGCGGCACCTTCAGCGACCCCGTGCACGGCTATCTCGCCCCCGTCATCGCCTATATGACGGCCGTCGGCATGGCCCGGCGCCCGCGCTGGCGGGTGGCGATGTGGTGCGTACTGCTGCTCGACGCCTTCGCGGTGCTGGTGGGCGGCTACACCACACCGTTCTCGATTATCCTTACGGTGCTCATCGGCTGGGCGGTGGCCTATGGCACGCTCTACGCGGTCGGCTCCCCCAATGTGCGCCCCACCGGCCAGCACCTGCTCGCCGGGCTGCGCCGGGTCGGCTTCAACCCGGTCAGCGCCATGCGCGCGGAGGAACCCGAGGACGAGCACGGCGGCCATGGCGACCGGGGCCGCCGCTATCTGGTCACCCTGGAGGACGGCCCGCCCCTGGACGTCACGGTCGTCGACCGGGAGCAGCAGGCCCAGGGCTTCTTCTACGGCGTCTGGCAGCGGCTGACCCTGCGGACGATCACCCCGCCGCGCAGTCTCCAGTCACTGCGCCAGGCCCTGGAGCAGGAGGCGCTGCTCGCCTACGCGGCCATCGCGGCCGGGGCCAACGCGCCCAAGCTGATCGCCACCTCCGAGCTCGGCCCGGACGCCGTGATGCTCGTCTACGAGCACGTCGGGGGACGCCCGCTGCACGCCCTGCCGGACGAGGCGATCACCGACGAGCTGCTGGCCGAGGCCTGGCACCAGGTCCAGGCGCTCCAGTCGCGGCGGATCGCCCACCGGCGGCTGGACAGCGACGCCCTGCTCATCGACCGCAACGGCACGGTCTTCCTGACCGATCTGCGCAGCGGCGAGATCGCGGCCGGTGACGTGGTGCTGCGGATGGACATCGCTCAGCTGCTGACCACCCTGGGGCTGCGGGTGGGCGCCGAGCGCTCCGTGACCGCCGCGGTGGAGGTCCTCGGCCCGGACGCGGTCGCCGGCAGCCTTCCGCTGCTCCAGCCCCTGGCGCTCGGCCGGGGCACCCGCGCGACCCTGCGCCAGCTCGCGCGCGAACGCGCCCAGCGCCACCGGGAGGCCGTCCTGGAGGCGTCCCACGCCGCCAAGGAGGCCAAGGAGGCCCGGGAGACCGAGGCGCGGGAGGCACAGGAGGCCGCCGGGGGCCCGGAGGCGGCCGCCGGCGACCGTAAGACGGCCAAGGCCGAGAAGCAGGCGGAGAAGCGCGCCATCGAGGAGGCCCTGGAGGACGCCCGCGAGGAGGATCTGCTCTCCCAGATCCGCCAGCAGGTGCTGCTGGTGCGGCCCCAGGCTCCGATACAGCCCGAACGGCTGGAGCGCATCAAGCCGCGCACCCTGGTCAGCTTCTGCGCGGGGGCCTTCGCCGCGTACTTCCTGCTGTCCCAGTTCACCCACCTCAAGCTGGGCGCCCTGGTCGGCGAGGCCAACTGGATCTGGGTCATCTTCGCGCTCGTCTTCTCCGCGCTCACCTATCTGGCCGCGGCGCTGAGCCTGCTCGGCTTCGTCCCGGAGAAGGTGCCGCTCGGGCGGACGGTGCTGGCACAGGTGGCCGCCTCGTTCGTGAAGCTGGTGGCGCCCGCGGCGGTCGGCGGGGTCGCCCTCAACGCCCGCTTCCTCCAGCGCGCGGGGGTGCGGCCGGGGCTCGCGGTGGCCAGTGTGGGCGCCTCCCAGCTGTTCGGGCTCGCCAGCCATATCGTGCTGCTGCTGACCTTCGGCTACATCACCGGCACCGAGCGCACCCCGGCGCTCTCGCCGTCCCGGACGGTGATCGCCGGGCTGCTGACGGCCGCCGTCCTGGTCCTGGTGGTGACCGCCATCCCGGTGCTGCGGAAGTTCGTCTCCACCCGGGTGCGGTCGCTGTTCGCGGGCGTCGTCCCGCGCATGCTGGACGTGCTCCAGCGGCCCAAGAAGCTGCTCGCCGGGATCGGCGGCACCCTGCTGCTGACCGCCGCGAACGTGATGTGCCTCGACTCCGCGATCCGGGCGTTCGGCGGTGAGCTGAGCTACGCGAGCATCGCCGTCGTCTTCCTCGCGGGCAACGCCCTGGGGTCCGCGGCGCCCACCCCCGGCGGTGTGGGCGCGGTCGAGGCCGCCCTGATCGCGGGTCTGACCTTCGCCGGACTGCCGTACGAGACGGCGGCGCCCGCGGTGCTGCTCTTCCGGCTGATGGTCTTCTGGCTGCCGGTGCTGCCCGGCTGGGTGGCCTTCACCCACCTCACCCGCAGAGAGGCGCTGTAGCGCCGGTGCCCGCCCGCGAACGGGCGCTGGAGAGGCTCACCCGCGAAGAGGCGCTGTAGCGCCCGTAGAAGCCCCGCTGGGGCCCTCCCGCGGCCGCCGGGCACCCGGGGCCTCCCTCACCCGTACGCCCCCGCTGTGCGCGCGTGCGGCGGCCACGGACCTCACGATGGCGGTACCCCCACCCATGGGAGAGCCGCCGTGTCCCGACCTCTGCGCCTCGGTGCGCTGTCCGCCGCCCTGCTGCTGACCGCCCTGGCCGCCGGATGCGGTGGCGGCGGGGGACGGCCGGACACCTCGGCCCACCAGAAGCCGCACTGGGCCGGCTGTCCCGCCCCCTCCTCGAGCCAGGACGCGGCCGCCACCAAGGCCCCGGGCGGGGAGTGGGAGTGCGCGACGCTCCATGTGCCGCTGGACTACCGCAAGCCGCACGGCAAGACCATCGGCATCGCCATGATCCGCGCCAAGGCCACCGACCGGCGCCATCGGATCGGCTCCCTGATCTTCAACTTCGGTGGCCCCGGCGGCTCGGGCGTGGCCACCCTCCCGGCGCTCGCGGGCAGCTACAAGCAACTGCGCACCCGCTACGACCTGGTCAGTTTCGATCCGCGCGGGGTCGGCCGCAGCAGCGGGGTGCGCTGTCTCGGGGACCGGCAGCTCGACGCCTACTACGCCGCCGACTCCACCCCGGACGACAACGCCGAGGTGAAGAGCCTGGTCCGCCGGGTGAAGACCTACGCCACCGGATGCGAGAAGAACTCCGGCACGATCCTGCCGTACGTCGGCACCACCAACGCCGCCCGTGACATGGATCTCATGCGGCGGGTCCTCGGCGACAAGAAGATGCACTACTTCGGCGTCTCCTACGGCACCGAACTCGGCGGCGTCTACGCCCACCTGTACCCGAAGCAGGTGGGGCGCGCCCTCTTCGACGGGGTCGTGGACCCCATGCAGACACCCGAACAGGGCGCGCTCGGCCAGGCCAAGGGGTTTCAGCGCGCCCTCGACGACTATCTGAAGGCATGCACCAGGACCAGCGTCTACAGCTGCCCCACCCAGAACCGGATCCGCACGCTGCTGAAGCGGCTCGACGGCCGTCCGGTGCGCGGCTACGGCGGCCGGAAGCTGACCGAGTCCCTGGCCGACGGCGGTATCGCGCAGTCCCTGTACTCGCGGGAGTACTGGCAGTACCTCACCCAGGGGATCGCCGCCGCCCAACAGGGCGACGGCAGGATCCTGCTGGCCCTGGGGGACGCGATGAACGGACGCGGCCCGGACGGCCGCTACAGCACCCTCCAGTCCGCCCTTACCGCCATCACCTGCGCCGACTTCAGGCAGCGCTATACGGTCCCGGACATCGAGCGGAAGCTGCCCGCCTTCCGTAAGGTCTCCCCCGTCTTCGGCGACATGATGGCGTGGGGCCTGACCCAGTGCGCCGACTGGCCGGTCCACGGCGCCTGGACCACGCCCGACGTGAGCGCCAAGGGGGCCGCACCGATCCTGGTCGTCGGCAACACCGGTGACCCGGCGACCCCGTACGAGGGTGCCGCGCGGATGGCGAAGGAGCTGGGCCCCGGGGTCGGCGTCCAGCTCACCTACAAGGGCGAGGGCCATGGGGCGTACGACAGCGGCAACGCCTGTGTCCGTAAGACGGTCAACGCCTATCTGCTCCAGGGCACGGTGCCGCCGAAGGGCAAAGTCTGCGCCTAGAGCCGGGGTCCGTGGCCGGGCCCGCCGTACGAAGGCGCGAACCGTGACGGCTTTGAGAAGAGTTGCGGACGATTCCGCCCCCGCCTCCTCATAGGATCTCCGGATATGCCGAGTTCCCCACGCACCATACGGACCAGGGCGCTGGTCTCCATGACCGCCATGGTCACCCTCCTCGCCGTCGCGGGCTGCGACGACGACGGGGGAAACGAGCAGGGCAAGGCGTCGTCCGAGCCCTCGGCGTCGGCCCCGGCCGCGCCTTCGGGTTCCGGGCTGCCGGGCTCGCTCACCGGTCAGAAGCTCAACTGGTCGTCCTGCCCTGCCCCGACCGCGATGCAGGGCACCGGTGAGAAGCCGGGAAGCGAGTGGGAATGCGCCACTCTCAAGGCGCCGCTGGACTACGCGAAGCCCAGAGGCGAAACGATCGATCTGGCCATGATCCGCGCCAAGGCCACCGGATCGGGCGAGCGCATCGGCTCCCTGGTGTTCAATTTCGGCGGCCCCGGCGGCTCCGGTGTCTCCTCGCTCCCCGGTTTCGCCACCGCCTACGACACCCTGCGCTCACGCTATGACCTGGTGAGCTTCGATCCGCGCGGGGTCGGCGAGAGCGCCGGGGTGCGGTGCCGGAGCGACAAGGAGATCGACGCCTCGGACGCCGTGGACAGCACCCCGGACGACGACGCCGAGGTCAAGACCGCGATGGCCGATGCCAAGGCGTTCATCAAGGGCTGCGAGAAGCGTTCCGGCAAGGTGCTCGGCCATGTGGACACCGTGAGCGCCGCGCGTGACATGGACCTCATGCGGCAGGTGCTGGGCGACGACAAGCTGTCGTACTTCGGCATCTCCTACGGCACCGAACTCGGCGGCGTCTACGCCCACCTGTACCCGAAGCGGGTGGGGCGCGCGGTCCTGGACGCCGTGGTCGACCCCACCGAGGACCCCGAGCAGGGCTCCTACGGCCAGGCGAAGGGGTTCCAGCTCGCGCTCGACAACTACCTCGCGGACTGCGCCAAGAAGGGCACGGCCTGCCCGACCGGCGGCGACCCGGCGGCGGGCACCGACCGCATCGTGGCCTTCCTGAAGAAGCTCGACAAGAAGCCGCTGTCCACCGAGAGCGGCCGCAAGCTCACCCAGGACGGGGCGCTGAGCGGTATCGCCGCCGCGCTCTACGACAAGGAGAGCTGGAAGTACCTGACGCTCGGGTTGCAGGAGGCGATGCAGCTCGAGGAGGGCAACATGCTGCTCGCGATGGCCGATTCGATGTCCGGCCGCGACGAGGACGGCCGCTACAGCAACATCAACGCCGCCAACGCGGCCATCAACTGCGTGGACGACCGGCAGCGTTACACGGTGACCGATGTGAAGGCCCAGCTGCCGCGCTTCCGCAAGGCGTCACCGGTCTTCGGCGAGTATCTGGCCTGGGGCATGCTCGGCTGCACCGGCTGGCCGGTGGACGGCACCACGGACACCCCTGACGTCAGCGCCGAGGGCTCGGCGCCGATCCTCGTGGTCGGCAACACCGGCGACCCGGCCACCCCGTACGAGGGGGCCCGGAAGATGGTGCGGGAGCTGGGCAAGGGCGTGGGCGTCGAGGTCACCTACAAGGGGCAGGGCCATGGCGCGTACAACAGCGGCAACGCGTGTATGACGAAGACCGTGAACGCCTATCTGCTGGACGGGAAGGTGCCCGCGGGCGGCAAGACGTGCCGCTGACGCTCTCGCGGCAGCCGTAAGGGGCCGACGACAGCCGTAAGGGGGCCGGATCGCCGTCGGCGCGGCGGTCCGGCCCCCTTACGGGCGGTGCGTACCGGAGATCAGTAGACCGGCTTGTCGGGCTCGATCTGGTTGACCCAGCCGATCACGCCGCCGCCCACATGGACGGCGTCGGAGAAGCCCGCGGACTTCAGCACGGCCAGGACTTCCGCCGACCGGACACCCGTCTTGCAATGCAAGACGATCTTCTTGTCCTGCGGAAGATCCTGGAGGGCGCCGCCCATCAGGAACTCGTTCTTCGGGATCAGCCGGGCGCCGGGGATCGAGACGATCTCGTACTCGTTGGGCTCGCGGACATCGATGATGTCGATGTTCTCGCCGTCGTCGATCCACTCCTTGAGCTGCTTGGGAGTGATCGTCGAACCGGCCGCCGCCTCCTGGGCCTCGTCCGACACCACACCGCAGAACGCCTCGTAGTCGATCAGCTCGGTGACGGTCGGGTTCGGGCCGCAGACCGCGCAGTCCGGGTCCTTGCGGACCTTGACCTGGCGGTAGGTCATCTCCAGGGCGTCGTAGATCATCAGACGGCCGACCAGCGGGTCCCCGGTGCCGGTGAGCACCTTGATGGCCTCGGTGACCTGGATGGAGCCGATGGAGGCGCACAGCACGCCCAGCACGCCGCCCTCGGCGCAGGACGGGACCATGCCGGGCGGCGGGGGCTCCGGGTACAGGCAGCGGTAGCAGGGGCCGTGCTCGGACCAGAAGACCGACGCCTGGCCGTCGAAGCGGTAGATCGAACCCCACACGTACGGCTTGTTCAGCAGCACGCACGCGTCGTTGACCAGGTAGCGGGTGGCGAAGTTGTCGGTGCCGTCCACGATCAGGTCGTACTGGGAGAAGATCTCCATCACGTTGTCCGCCTCGAGACGGCCCTCGTGCAGCACGACGTTCACATACGGGTTGATGCCCAGGACCGAGTCACGGGCGGACTCCGCCTTGGACCGGCCGATGTCCGCCTGGCTGTGGATGATCTGGCGCTGCAGGTTGGACTCGTCGACCTCGTCGAACTCCACGATGCCGAGGGTGCCCACGCCGGCCGCGGCGAGGTACATCAGGGCCGGGGAGCCGAGGCCGCCCGCGCCCACACAGAGCACCTTGGCGTTCTTCAGCCGCTTCTGCCCGTCCATCCCGACATCGGGGATGATCAGATGGCGCGAGTACCTGCGGACCTCGTCGACGGTGAGCTCGGGAGCCGGCTCGACCAGGGGTGGCAGCGACACGGGGACTCCGTAAGGGGAGGGAGCAGACGGTTCACCCCCGCGTGAGCGGGGTGGTTTTCTTCTCGTAACACTGCCACGCCCCATCTCATTCCATGACACGTGGTCCGAGTCGCGAGACGATTTCGTCCCAGTAGCCGGGCAGGGCCGTCCAGGGGGAATCGGTGCAGGTCCGCCCCTCGGGATGGGCTGTACGGTCGGTGAAGTAGATCGTGCCCGCGCCCTGCCAGCGGGCGATCCTCAGCGCTTCCCCGAGATGTCGGCGGGGAACGCCGTGCACCTGGTGGCAGAACCGTTCGGGCGGATACCCCGCGGTCCACTCTGCCACCTGGGACCAACGGTAGTCGGGCCATGAGCCCCGGAAGGTCACCAGCTGATCGGCGAGCTCCATATAGCCCTCATGCGGATGGATGCCCTGGCCGAGCACCAGATAGGCCCCGCCCAGCAGCGCGCGCAGCGTGGCCGCCGTACGACGCACCTCGGGCAGTCCTGGGCGGTCCACCGGACAGCGCTCCAGACAGAAGCCGTCCACCTGGTACCAGTCCAGGAAGTGGTTCGCGTCACTGATCACCTCGCCGAAGGGGCGGGTGCCGCACCGCAGGTCGAGATGGCCCAGCACCCGTACGCCCGTGGCGCGCAGCCGGGCCGCCGCCGTGAGGCAGTGCGGATCCCTGCGCGAGCCGGGGCCGCGGGCGACGTTGAGGACCGCCCAGTGCAGGGGCGCGCCGGGGCGGGTGAGCTCGGCCCACTCGGTGGGCGCCACCAGGGGGTGGGCGTAGCCGGGCACTCCGAAGCCCAGCCGGGCGGCGGTGGCCGGGACCTCGTGCCCGGGGTCCGCGGGGATCAGATGCGACATGCCGCCTCCATCCAGATGTCGGCGAGCGACTCCTCCAGCGGGATCCTGGAGCGCCAGCCGAGCCGGTCGCGGGCGGTGCGCACATCGGCCTGCTGCCAGCCCCCGCAGCCGTCCGGGTAGGGGTAGGTGGTGGCGCCGCCGGCGCCCGCCGGGCCGCCGCCGTGCTCGCCCGCCACCTGGGGGTGGGCGGGGGCGTGGCCGTGGGCGGTGGCATGGCCGTGGGCCGCGCCATGGGGATGCCCCGGCGCCGGGACGTGGACCGCGGCGGCCGGGACGTGATGCGGTCCCCCGCGCCCCGGCGGGCTGTCGATCTCGTGCAGGGCGCCGCCGAACCCGGCGACCCTGGCGAGCACGGAGGCCGCCTCGCGCAGCCTTACGGCGCGCCCGCTGCCGATGTTGACCACGCCCTGCGCGGCCGACAGCGAGGCCGCATGGACCGCCCGCGCCACGTCCCGTACGTCCACGAAGTCGCGCTGCACGCCCAGGCCGCTCAGCTTGAGCTCGCTCTCCCCGGACTGCATCGCGCGCCGCATCGCCTCCGCGAGCCGCCCCAGCGGCGAACCGGCCGGAGTGCCGGGGCCCACGGGCGAGAACACCCGCAGCACCACCGCGTCCAGCCCGGAGCCCAGTACCAGCTCGGTGGCGGCGAGCTTGCTCACACCGTACGGGCCGCCGGGGCGCGGCACGGCGTCCTCGGCGGTCGAGGAGCCGGGCTGCGAGGGCCCGTACTCGGAGGAGCAGCCGATCTGGACGAGGCGGGCACCGCAGCCGCTGCGGCGCAGCGACTCGCAGACGGTGGCCACGGCGACGGTGTTGTGCCGGGTGAGCTCGCGCGCCCCGCCGCGGGTCGCACCGGCGCAGTTGATCACCACGCCGGGGTGGACCGCGTTGAGGAAGCGGGTGAGCGCGCCCGGGCTGCCGTTGGAGAGGTCGAACCGCACATCGGCGTCGTCGCCGCGGCCGAGCGCGGTGAGCTGGACGGCGGGGTCGGCGAGCAGGTGTTCGGCCACATAGCGGCCGAGGAAACCGCCGGACCCGAGCAACAGGACTCTCATCGGTCGCGCCTCCCCGTACCGGCGCGCTGATCGGTCATGTCGCAGCTCATGTGGTTGCTCCTCGGACTCATTGAGGGGGGGGAAGGACGGGGGGTGGCGGGTTCGGTGGGCGCCCTACGGACGCGGTGGGCCCCTTACGGACGCGGCAGGCGCCTTATGGGGGCGCGGTGGGCGCCTTACGGGGCGGTGCGGGTCGTACGGATGTCATGAGCGGCCCGGGCGGTGCGCGCGCCGGGGCCGCCATGGGCGGAGGCCCGGCACAGGACGCCGAACGCGTGGATCAGCAGGACGAGCGCGGCGGCACCGCAGGCGGCCGCGGGGGCGGCTGCCACGCCCTGGGTGGCGGTCAGCCGTGCCACGGGCTCCCCGAGCGGCGCGGCGCCCGGCAGCCGGGCGGCCGCCGCCGTCGCCAGGGCCACGGCCTGGACCGCGCAGGCCACGGCGATGCCGCCGAGCGCGGCCCTGCGGAAGCCGTGGACGGCGAGCAGCCGGGCGAGGAACAGCAGCCCGCAGAGCGCCACGACGGCGGCCTCGGCCGTCGAGAGGGGCGCGGCGGCGGGAGGCGATCCGGGCACCGTGATCCGGGCCGCGAGCACCAGGGCCGCCAGAGCGCTGAGGAAGGCCGTCACCACGCCCGCGAACAGCGGGCGCACCCCCGCCGCGAACTCCTCCAGACCACGGCTGACCGCCAGCCTGCGGCGCGCTCTGAAGGCGAACCAGCGGGCGCACCACGCGGCGGGCGCGGCCGCCAGGGCGAGGAGGACGGCGGCCTCGGCCGCGGGCGCCGCGTCGTAGGGGCGGCGCCCGTCGAGGAGCCCGGTGAGCAGCCAGTTCCCGGCAGCGGCGTACCCGAGCAGCCAGCCGGCGCCGAGGGCGTGCGCGATACGGCCCCCGCGCCCGCACCCAGGGACACGCAGGGGGCCGCGGCGCAGACACAGCCACAGGGCGATGAGCGTCAGGACGGCGCCGCCCGCGCCCAGAGCGAGGCCGACGGTGGTGTCCTTACGGATGGCATCGACGCGGAGGGCCACGGAGGCGGTCGCCGCGCACAGGGCGCCCGGCAACAGCCACAGCGCCGCGAGCGTCATCCGCACGCCAGGCGCGCGCCCCGGCGCGGGGGCGGCCGGGGGCGCGGGCTCCTCGGCGCGCGGCACCCGGGCGTACAGCTCCTCGGCGAGCGAGAAGACATCGCGGTGCCGGAAGCGCGCGGCGGTGCGGTCCGTCACACCGTGGGCCTCCAGCCCGGCGGCGATCTCCAGCGGATCGACGGCTCGGGCGCACAGGTCGTGGTGGCGGTGCATCAGCGCCCGCACCGGATCGGCGGGCCCGCGCCGCCCCTTCACCTGCCCCTTCCCGGCGCCGGTGCGCGCGGACGCCTCGTCCGGCCGCCGGGAGACCGGCACCCCGGAGACCGGCACCCCGGAGACCGGCACCCGAGCGGCCCCGGACAGGGCGGCGAGTCCGCGATCGGAGGCGGGGCCGCTGTCAGAGGCGGGGCCGCTGTCAGAGGCGGGGCCACGATCCGGGGCGGGGCCGCGGTCGGCGGAAGCCGGATCGAACGGGCCGTTCCACCGGGAAGGCGTGGTCATGCCCCCTCCTCGGACGGGCGCGGGCCCACGCCCAGCGGCTCGGGTGGCGGTGGACCGGCCCAGGTGGGGGTGTGCTCCGGGGCGGGGCGGGAGGCGGCAGGACCGGGCGGCCGGTGCCCGAATCCGTCACCGTCGCGGCCCGCGGTCCAGCGCCCCGGCACATGGGCCTCGGCGGGACGGGCGAACGGCAGTGGCCCGCCGCCCTCGCCGACCTCCTCACGCGGCACCGGGCAGTGCGACATCAGCTCCAGATAGATCCCGCGGAAGGCCGCGACGTTCTGCTCGACGGTGAACAGCTCCAGCGCACGGGCGCGCGCGGCGGCGCCCAGGCGCGCACAGCGCTCGGCATCGCTCAGCAACGCCAGGCACGCGTCCGCGAGCGCCCGGGGGTTGCGCGGGGGCACCACAAGGCCGGTGCCCCCGATGACCTCGCACACCGCGCCCACATCCGTGGACACCGTGGCCCGTCCGCAGAACATCGCCTCGACCAGCCCGACCGGAAAGCCCTCGACCACGCTGGAGAGCACCACGACGCAGCCCGCCCCATAGGCGTCGGCCAGGCTCGGCACCTCGGGGTCGCCGAGCCGCTCGAAGGAGACGGGGCTGTCACCGGCGGAGTGGGCGTCCGCCGCCTCGTCGGGGAAGAGATGGTCGGCCAGCGCCCGGCAGTGGGCCGGATAGCCGTCCGGCTCCGGGTCCTCGCCGCGCCGGGTCTCGATGATCCTCAGCCGTGCGTCCGGCTGCCACCGGCGCACCTCGGCGAAGGCGTGCAGCAGGGCGATGACGTCCTTGGGGGGCTCGATCCGGCCCACCCACACCAGCGTCCGGTCGTCGCCCTCGGACGGCGCCGCGCCCTGCTCGCCGACCTCCGCGAAGCGGGCGGCGTCCATGCCCGGGTAGACGGTGCGCAGCCGCTCCCGGTCGGCGCCGCACCGTTCCTGCCAGCGGCGGGTGTGGGTGTTGCCGGGGGTGATCAGATCCGCCCGCGCGTACGCCTCGGCGGCCAGCCGGCCGTGGAACGCGGTCAGCAAGGACCGTACGGGCCCGGAGAGCGGCCGTCCGGCCTCCGCGCCACCGGCCGTACCGGTCGCGCCTGCCGCACCGGTCGCGCCCGCCAGATAGCACTCGCGCAGCCGTACCCCGTACTCGGTGAGCAGCAGCGGGGTGCCGAAGCGGCGCTTGGCCAGCAGCCCGGGGAGCACGGCCGCGCCGCCGGTCGCGGCGTGGCACAGATCCACCCCGGACAGCCCCGGGTCGCCTCCGGCGCCGTCGCCGTACCAGTCGAGCGACAGCGGACGCAGTGCGCGCTCCAGGGCCTCGGTGACGGTCAGCAGATCGGCGACCCGCGCCCGCTGCGCGCCGTGCGGCGCCCCGAGCGTGCGGCAGGCCCGCTCCAGCGTCCTTACGGCGTCCTCGGAGCGGAGCGCGGCGGACAGTCCGCCGTACTCCCCCGCCAAGTCCGCGAGACCGTGGAGACCATTGGCGAAACGGTCCGCCTGGTCCGTGGAGCACCCGGGCCCACCGGAGCCATGGAGCACACCGGAGTCATGGAGCGCATCGGAGCCATGGGGGGCATCGGGGCCACGCACACCGGAGCCATGGGGCGCGCCGGAACCGTAAGGCGCGCTGATCGCCGCGGCCAGCTCCCCGAAGTGCTCGGCGAACCGCCGCCGTTGCCGACGGCCGCCCCAACCGCCCCGCCGGGGCTCGGGCTCTCCCCACAGCGGCGCGGTGCACACCCGGCCGACGTGCCGGGGCAGCCCGCCCCAGCCCGCGCCCTCCTGGCCGGGGTCGCGGCTGAGCGCGTACACCTCGAACTCATGCTGGGCGAGCCCGCGCACCAGCCGGTCGCACCACACCCGCGCATCACCGGTCGCATACGGATAGCCACCCTCCGTAAGCAGTCCCACGCGCATGAGCGCACCCCCGATCTCCCAAACGGGCCGTTCGTCTGCCGCCGTCACCGGCGGCGGCCGCCGTCAGGCAGCGGGAGCACGTTATGCGCGCAGGGCCATGGCGCGATGGACGGTTGTCCGTCGCACCACCGGAAGGGGTGAACGCACGTGACCTATCGGGAATTCAGGCGTTGCGAGGCGCTATATGCGCCGGTACGGGCCCGTCATCCCTTGGGGAACGGCCAGGCGTTGGGGCGGCAGGTGGCGCCGTCCGTCGACAGGAACTTGGTCTGCTGCATCATCACCGGCGCGAGCGCGCCCTGCTTGGAGCAGATCTCGTGGTTGTGGCCGAGACGGTGGCCCACCTCGTGGTTGATGAGCATCTGGCGGTAGGAGTGCATCTTGTCGTCGCCGAAGGTCTTGGCGCCCTGCGCCCACCGATAGGCGTTGATCATGACGCGCTCGGTGGACGCCGAGTCGCAGGAGACGTTGTCCTCGGTGGTGTCCAGGCCGGACTTGGCGCACCACGCCGCCGTGGTCCCGGGGCTCGCGAGGGTGATCACGAAGTCCGCATGCCCGGACGAGACCCGCTCGAAGGTACGAACGCCGCCGTGCCCCCAACTGCGGTCGTCGTTGAGCGTCTTGTGCACGGCCTCGGCGAACAGCTGACCGTCGAGCGGCAGCCCCTTCTCCACGTCCACGCGGTAGCGCATCACCTGCCCCCGGCCGGGCGCCTTGTCGTGCCCGCGGACGGTCTGGAAGGCGCCGGATCCGCGCAGCTTGGCGTCGAGCGGATAGAGGGCCGCCATCTTCTCGTCATAGGTGACGGGGGCGGGCGAGTTCGCCGAACGGGCCGCACCGCGGCCGTCGTCGTCATGGGAGCCGCGGGAGGCGGCGTCGTCGCCCTGCTCCGAGCCGCCCTGGGCCTGCGTCTTACCGCCGCCGCCCTGCGGTCCGCCCGCGACCTGTCCGGCCACCACGACCGCCAGCACGGTGGTCACGGCCGCGGCGGCGATACCGGTGAACGTGCGCCCCTTACCGCCCTTGGCGACACCGCGCGCCCCCTTGCCCGGGGGCTCCTGCTCGTCGTTGTCCGGCCCGCTTCCGCCGTCGCCGCCCGAGCCGCCGCCGATCCCCCCGGAGGGGGTGGCCGTCCGCTGCGTACGGCGCTGCGGGGGCACGCCGCCCGGCGCACCGGCGGCGAAGACGTCGTCGCCGTCGCAGTCCAGGGCGTCGGGGGCGTCGAAAGCCTCGATGTACTCCTTGCGCGTACCGGGCATCAGACCGGCCGCGCCACCCGTGCCGCCCGTGGTGGGGCGCTGCGGCGGGTTCATGGTGCGCATGCCGTAAGGGGGCCGCTGACCGCCGGGTCCGCCGGGGCCTCTGACCCCGCCCGGACCGCCGCCGGGCCCACCGGGACCCCTGACGCCGCCCGGACCGCCGCCGGGCCCACCGGGACCCCTGACCCCGCCCGGACCGCCGCCGCGGCCACCGACCGCGCCCCAGCCGCCGCCCGCCTCGCGCTGCTCGGGATGTCCGCCCCTGGTGCGCGCCGCGGGCCCGCCGGCACCGTGCGGCAGCCTCGGCACGCCCTGCGGCGGGGTGATCCCGGGATCCGGGGCGCCGGGCCCCGGTGCGGCCCGGCGGCGCCCGGTCCCCGGTCTGCCACCGTCGGCCGCAGGGGCCTCACCGGACGCGCGGTACTCGACGAACGCGGGGCCCGAGCCCTGCCCCTGGCCGGAGCCCGCCACGGCGGGCCGGCTCTCCCGGCCCTCCTGGCTGCCACGTGCGCTGTGTTTACCCACGCGCCGCACCGCTCCCGTCCGCGCCGGACACCGGTACGGCCCCCCGCGCCTCCCGGCTGTCCCGGTCATCTCGTTGATCAACATCGTCGAGCAGCTCGCGCATCCCGCGCGCCACCGCTTCGGGATACTCCATCATCGCGACATGCCCGGCGTCCAACAGCGTCAACAGACGCGAGTCGCGGAAGGTGGCGTTGGCCCGATCCGCCATCCTCACGGACACCAACTGGTCGCGGCCGCCGTAGACGAGCAGCGTCGGGGCGAGCACCCGCTCGGCCTGACGCCACAGGGAGTGCTGACCGCCCAGGGTGTACGAGTCGACGACACCGCGTGCCGAGCGGGTGAGCGCGTCCCAGAAGTACGGGAGGTCGAGTCGGCGTTCGAACTCCTCGACCGCGTGGGCGAAAGCCTCCCGGGTGACCCGGGACGGATCTCCGAAGGTGAGCAGCATCACCTCGCGGGTGCGCCGCTCCGCGTCCCAGTCCCTGGTCAAGCGGGTGAACAGCCGGGTCACCCCGGGCACCGCGAGCAGTCCGGTGGGCACCGCGGTGCGCTGCGGGCGCAGTTCGGGCAGCGCGGGCGAGACGAGCGTGAGGGTGCGCACCAGATCGGGCCGCACCGCGGCGACGCGGGTGGCGATCGCACCGCCCATCGAATTGCCGACCAGATGGACCGGTCCGCGACCCTGCGCGTCGAGGTAGCGGATCACGGCGCGGGCATGGCTCGTTATCGAGTAGTTGCCGTCGTCCGGCGGCGGGGAGTCACCGAAGCCGGGGAGGTCGAGCGCCTCGCCGTCCACCCGGTCGGCGAGCAGTTCCATGAGCGCGGACCAGTTCTGCGAGGAGCCGCCGAGGCCGTGGACGAAGAGCGCGGGCGGCAGCCCGGAGGCGGACGGCGGACGGGAGCGCACGGTCAGCGTGAGCCCCGGAAGGGCGGCGGTCCGCACCTTCTCCCCCGCTCCGACCCGCACGGACCTCGCGGGCGGCACCGCCGCGACCATGCGTGCTTCCGGCGGCTCGGTCGAAGACATGCGGCAATGTTACGAGACGATCACGCGCGCGACCGTGTGTTCACGCTCACAGACCACGTAGCGTCCGAAAGTGACCTCTCCTAGGCTCGTAAGTCACAGGGGCGATCACCTTGCCACTGGCTCACCACCGAATGGCAGCCAATGGGCAGCCGTCAGTGGAAAGCCGCCGTAAGTGGGAACCCATCACTGGCGCCCACCACTGGCGAACCACCGGTGCGAAGCCGCCACAGGGAACAGGGAAGGGGAGTACATGTCCATCGACCCATCCGACCCCGACACCTTCGAGGACTCCGTGGAGAACGCCGACGAGACCGCCACGCGCGACGTCGAGGCTCCCGAGGCGGACGCCGTCGAACAGCACCGCGAGGTGATCTCCCGCCGCGACGAACGGCCCAGGGCCGACGAGTTCGTGGAAGCCAACGAGGCCGACCGGGCGGAACAGGCACGGATCGTCGAGGAGAACGAGGAGGACTACCGGTGACCAGCGTCATTTATGGGCTTTTCATAGAGTCCGGTACATGAAATTCTCCGCACGAACAGCGCGCCGCACTGTTACCCAAAAGTACGATGGCGGGCGCGATGGACATCGTGCACAGGGATCATTCAATGGGAGGCGGCGTGACAGCCATCGAGCAGACCGAGGCGCGCCCACGGGGTACGCGCCTGCCGCGCCGAGCCCGACGTAATCAGCTGCTGGGGGCGGCTCAGGAGGTCTTCGTCGCGCAGGGCTACCACGCGGCCGCTATGGACGACATCGCCGAGCGCGCCGGGGTCAGCAAGCCGGTGCTCTACCAGCACTTCCCGGGCAAGCTGGAGCTGTATCTGGCCCTGCTCGACCAGCACTGCGACGCCCTGCTCCAGGCGGTGCGCACCGCGCTCGCCTCGACCACCGAGAACAAGCAGCGCGTCGCGGCGACCATGGAGGCGTACTTCGCCTACGTCGAGGAGGAAGGCGGCGCCTTCCGGCTCGTCTTCGAGTCCGATCTGACCAACGAGCCCGCGGTGCGCGAGCGCGTGGACCGCGTCTCGCTCCAGTGCGCCGAGGCGATCTGCGAGGTCATCGCCGAGGACACCGGGCTGTCCCGGGACGAGTCGATGCTGCTGGCCGTGGGCCTCGGCGGGGTGTCCCAGGTGGTCGCGCGCTACTGGCTCTCCAGCGAGAGCGCCGTGCCGCGGGACACCGCCGTACAGTTGCTCACCTCGCTGGCCTGGCGGGGTATCGCGGGCTTCCCGCTGCACGGGGCCGAGGGCGGCCACTGAGCGGGACCGCCGAGCGGACCCGCTGAGCGCTGCGGGGCGGATCAGCGCGGCCACTGAGCGGCCGGGGAAGCGTTCCCGGCCGCGAAGGGGCGTGTTCGCGGCGGCGGGCGTGTTCGCTGCCGGCGTTCACCCGCGGCCCCCGGCGGGTGTCCCGGCCCGGCTAGTGTGTGCTGGGTACAGCGCGGATGATCGCGCTACCCCAGATGACCGTCGGAGGGACAAGGCCGTGGAGGTCAAGATCGGCGTGCAGCACGCGCCCCGCGAGATCACCTTGGAGAGCGGGCAGTCTGCCGAGGAGGTCGAGCGCTTGGTGGCCGAGGCACTCGGTGGCAAGTCTCAGGTGCTGACCCTGGAGGACGCCCACGGCCGCAAGGTCCTGGTCCCGTCCGACCGGCTCGCCTACGTCGAGCTCGGCGAGCCGACCGCCCGCAAGGTCGGTTTCGGCGCGGCCTGAGGATTCACCCACAGCGGCGGGGTCCGGTGGAGCAAGACCACCGGGCCCCGCCGCCGTTTGCGCTCGCACGCACGCCCCCGGCTCGACATGCGCCGCAGACCGCCCCCATGGACAGGGTTGCCTCCGGTCGGGCACGGGTAGGACGGGCGTGACCGACTCGTGATCACGTATCGGTCCCGGTCCGCTCACGGGAAGGACGCGCCAATGCTGTTCTGGGAAGCGCTCGCCTCGGTACTGATCGGTCTCGTCATCGCGTACGGGGCGCTCCACCGGCTCCCCCGAAGGCTGCCCGCACGGCCCCTCGTCCTGTCCACCGGCCCCGCCGCCGCGCTTCTGGGCGCTCTGCTGACCCATACGGTGCTGGGCTCGGGGCACACGGCGGCCGTGCTGATCGTCGCGCTCGGCTTCTCGGCGGCGCTGCTGTCGCTCCTCATCCGCCCGGCCAGGACGCGCCGCCGGCGTTCGGTCCCGGCGTAAGGCCGTGCGGACCACGCGGCGGCGCCGCATATCGATGCTTTCCTCTCCCCTCCCCTTCCCGATACCAGGCTCCGCCCCTGGGACCCCGGGGTCTGGGGCGGAGGCCCCAGTTGTGGGAAGGGGCGGGGAGGGTAACAGCCCGCCGCAGCCGCCACGATCCGTCGGGCGCCCCTAGGCGGCGAGCCCCAGGGCGGCCATCCGCTTGGTGTGGGCCTCGGTGATCCGGGAGAACATCCGGCCCACCTCCGCCAGGTCGAAGCCGTCGGCCAGCCCGCCGACCAGCATCGTGGAGAGCGCGTCACGGTCCGCGACCACCCGCTGGGCCTGCGACAGCGCCTCGCCCATCAGCCGCCGCGCCCACAGCGCCAGCCGCCCGCCGACCCGCGGATCGGCCTCGATCGCGGCCCGCACCTTCTCGATCGCGAACGAGGCGTGGCCGGTGTCGTCCAGCACCTGGAGCACCAGATCGCGGGTGTCGGAGTCCAGCCGGGCCGCGACCTCGCGGTAGAAGTCACTGGCGATCGAGTCGCCCACATACGCCTTGACCAGGCCCTCCAGCCAGTCGGACGGCGCGGTCTGCCGGTGGAACCCGTCCAGCGCCGCCGCGAACGGCTCCATCGCCTCCGTGGGCTCCTCGCCGATCGCCGACAGCCGCCCCCGAAGCCGCTCGAAGTGGTGGAACTCGGCGGACGCCATCTTCGCCAGCTCCGCCTTGTCCTCGAGGGTGGGCGCCAGCTTCGCGTCCTCCGCCAGCCGCTCGAAGGCGGCCAGCTCGCCGTACGCGAGGGCGCCGAGCAGATCCACCACGGCGGCCCGGTACTGCGGATCGGCGGCCGCCGTGTCCCAGTCCTGGGCGGCGATCCCGGTGGGCTCCGGGGCCTTCTCCCCGCCGTCCTTCCCCGGAGCTGCGTCGTCCCCTGCGCGGTCCCCGGTGGTCGCGGCGGGCGTCTCAGGTGTGTCAGGCGTCTCCATGGAGCGCACAATAGCCCGCTCCGCGCCCCGGGGAAGGCCCTGGTCAGCCATGCCCACGGATGCCCCGCATCGGACAGCCCGGTCACAGATGCGCGCTTACGGGGTACAGTGATAAATGCGCCCGCCGAGTATCGGCGGGTCGTTCCACGAATGCGGATGCCCGGTCGGTGGCCCGATCGGCTCCAAACCCGACCGCCCTCCGCGCGGCGCGCATCACCTATGCGCACGGCAGGAGGGACCCGCTCGCGGCGTGTGCGCTCGAGCGAAGGCCGTGGTCCCGCGCCGAACCGGCCATCCCCAAGGCCGGTGCACCCGGGCGCCGTGCGACCCCCTTCGCCGCCTCCCGCCGCGCTCACAGAAGAGGCAAGCATCCTGACCACCTTCCGAGAACTCGGGATCCTCCCCGAGACTGCCGAGGCCCTGGAAGCCGTCGGCATCACGTCCCCGTTCCCCATCCAGGAGATGACGCTTCCGGTCGCCCTTTCCGGCACCGACGTCATCGGACAGGCCAAGACCGGCACCGGCAAGACGCTGGGCTTCGGCCTCCCCCTGCTGGAGCGCGTCATCGTCCCCGCCGACGTCGAGGCGGGCCGGGCCAAGCCCGAGCAGCTGACCGACGCCCCGCAGGCGCTCGTGGTCGTCCCCACCCGCGAGCTGTGCCAGCAGGTGACCAACGACCTGCTGACCGCCGGTAAGGTCCGCGCCGTCCGCGTCGTGTCGATCTACGGCGGCCGCGCCTACGAACCGCAGGTCGAGGCGCTGAAGAAGGGCGTCGACGTGGTCGTCGGCACCCCGGGCCGGCTGCTGGACCTGGCGGGCCAGAAGAAGCTGCGGCTCTCCGCCGTCAAGGCGCTCGTCCTGGACGAGGCCGACGAGATGCTCGACCTGGGCTTCCTGCCCGACGTCGAGAAGATCATCCAGCTGCTGCCCGCCAAGCGCCAGACGATGCTCTTCTCGGCCACCATGCCGGGCCAGGTCATCTCGCTGGCCCGGCGCTACATGTCGCAGCCCACGCACATCAGTGCCACCGCGCCGGACGACGAGGGCGCGACTGTGGCCAACATCACGCAGCATGTCTTCCGCGCCCACTCCCTGGACAAGCCGGAAGTCGTGGCGCGGGTGCTCCAGGCCGACGGCCGCGGTCTCGCGATGATCTTCTGCCGTACGAAGCGCACCGCCGCCGACATCGCCGATCAGCTCGCGCGCCGTGGCTTCGCCTCCGGCGCGGTCCACGGCGACCTCGGCCAGGGCGCGCGCGAGCAGGCGCTGCGTGCCTTCCGCAACGGCAAGGTCGACGTGCTGGTGTGCACCGACGTCGCCGCGCGCGGCATCGACGTCGAGGGCGTCACGCATGTGATCAACTACCAGTCGCCCGAGGACGAGAAGACCTATCTGCACCGCATCGGCCGTACGGGTCGCGCGGGCGCCTCGGGCATCGCGATCACGCTCGTCGACTGGGACGACATCCCGCGCTGGCAGCTGATCAACAAGGCGCTGGACCTGCCGTTCAACGAGCCGGAGGAGACGTACTCCACCTCCGAGCACCTCTATGAGCTGCTGAGCATCCCCCAGGGCACCACCGGTGTGCTCCCGCGTGCCGAGCGCACCCGGGCCGGGCTCGCCGCCGAGGAGGTCGAGGACCTGGGCGAGACCGGCGGCCGCGGAGGCCGTGGCCGCCGGGCCGCCGCCCCCACCGCCCCCGCCGCGGAGGAGCGTCCCGCGCGCAACCGCCGGGTCCGGCGCCGCACCCGTGGCGGTGTGAACCTGGACGACGCGGGCGCACCGGAGGGCGCGGCGGCGGCCGAGTCCGCCGCCGACACCGCCGAGGGCGCCACCGAGCCTCGTAGGCCCCGCCGACGCCGCCGTACGCGCGGCGGCATGGCGTCGGCCGGCTCCGAGGCGGCCACGGCCGCCGTCGAGACGGCGGAGGCGGCTCAGCCGGAGGCGGAGCCCGCTGAGGCCGCCGAGGCCGCCGCCAAGCCGCGCCGCCGCCGCACACGGGGTGCGAGGGCCGTCGAGGCGGCCGAGAGTGGCGTGACTGAGTCCACGGACGCCGCGCACGCCGCTGAGGCGGCGGAAGCCGCGGTGACGGCTGTGGCGACAGCGGAGGCTCCGGAGGCCGTGGAGGCCCCGGCCGAGCCGCGCCGCCGGACCCGCGCCAAAGCCGCGGAGGCCGTCGAGACGGCCGAGGGCACCACCGAGGCCGCCGAAGCCGCGAAGCCGCGGCGCCGCACGCGTGCCAAGGCCACCGAGGCAGCCCAGACCGCCGCGGAAGCGGCCGAGGGCACGACGGACGCGGTGGATGCCGCCGAAACCGCCGACGCCCCCGCCAAGCCCCGCCGCCGCACCCGTAAGGCCACCGAAACGGCAGAGACGGCCGAGGGCACGGTGGAGGAAGCGAAGCCCCGGCGCCGCACCCGTAAGGCTGCCGCGGCCGAGACCGCCGTGGCAGCGGCCGAGGGCACGACGGAGCCGGTGGACGCCGCCGAAACCGCCGACGCCCCCGCCAAGCCCCGCCGCCGCACCCGTAAGGCCGTCGAGACGGCCGAGGCCGCCGTCGAGACGGCCGAAGGGATGACGGAGGAGGCCAAGCCCCGGCGTCGCACCCGCGCCGCCGCCAAGGCCGACGCCGTCGACGCGCAGCCGGAGGCGGAGGCCGCCGAGGCTCCCGCCAAGCCGCGGCGCACCCGCGCCAAGGCGACGAAGGCCGCGGAAGCCGCTGTCGCGAGCGCCGAAGGCACCACCGAGGCCGAGGGCGACGAAGCCGCCAAGCCGCGGCGCCGCACGCGCGCCAAGGCCGCCACGGCGGCACCGGCGGCGGACGAGGCCGAGGCCGCGCCCGCCAAGCCCCGGCGCCGTACGCGCGCCAAGGCGGCCGAGGCCGTCGAGGCCACGGTCGAGGGCTGACCCGGCACAACGGCACCACGGTGACACGCCACAGCAGCACGCCCAGGGGCCCGTTCCGCGACACCGCGGTTCGGGCCCCTGGGCGTTCATGTGCCGTTTCCCGCGGGCTGTATAGCCTCGTCCCATGAGCAGGCCGCCCTTTCTCACACTGCCCGCGAGCGCCCGTGCCTACCGCCTCCGGACCGCGCGCGGCGAGTTCGCCGTCCATGACGCGCGGCCCGCTTCGGCGGCGCGCGGGACCGTCCTGCTGGTCCCGGGGTTCACCGGGAGCAAGGAGGACTTCATCGCGCTGCTGGAGCCGCTCGCCGCGGCCGGTTTCCGGGCCGTCGCCGTCGACGGCCGGGGGCAGCACGAGAGCCCTGGCCCCCGTAAGGAGGCCGCGTACGCCCAGGACGAGCTGGCGCAGGACCTGCTCGCGCAGGTCACCGCCCTGAGCGCGGCGACCGAAGACCCCGTCCATGTGCTCGGGCATTCGCTCGGCGGGCTGATCGCGCGAACCGCCGCGCTGCGCGACCCGGGGGCGTTCGCCTCACTCACGATCATGAGTTCCGGCCCGGCGGCCATCTCCGCCCCGCAGCGCGCCCGGATCAAGCTGCTGATCGACGCGCTGACCGTGATGGACATGGAGTCCGTATGGCAGGCGATGCGCGAGCTGGATCCGCCCGAGGCGGCCGATCAGTCGACACCGCCCGGGGTGGCGGAGTTCCTGCATCAGCGCTGGCTCGGGACCGTACCGGAACAGCTGATCGCCACCGGGCGGCAGCTCTCCGACGAGCCGGACCGGGTCGATGAGCTGGCGGCGCTGCGGCTGCGCGTCCATGTGCTCTCAGGCGAGGCGGACTACGCCTGGCCGGTGCCGCTGATGGACGAAATGGCCGGACGGCTGTCCGCCCGCCGGACCGTGATCGAGGGCGCCGGGCACTCCCCCAACGCCGAGCGGGCCCATCCCACCGCCGACGCCCTGATCTCCTTCTGGCGCGACCTCGGCTGAGCACGAAGGCGTGGGCTGAGCACGAGCCCCATGAGGTGGGCTGAGCCCGAGGCCCATGACGTCGGCCGAGCCCCAAGCCCGCTCAGAAACTCCGCAGGCTCAGTACTGCGCCTGGAGATGCTCCCAGAAGCCGTCCCGCAGCGCCCGCCGCAGATCGGCGTGGGCGCGCAGCGAGAGCCGCAGCAGCCCCTCCGCGTCGATCAGCAGCTCCTGGTCCACGGAGCCGGGCAGATACGGATGGCCCGGCAGCAGCTCCGCGAGGGTCTCACGGCCGCGTGCGGACAGCCACTGGGCGGCGATCTGCGCTCCGACGAAGCGCACCTCGTCCCGGGTCGGGGCGGGCCCGCACAGGGGCGCGTCGCCGTTCGGCTCGTAGCCGGTGGCCCGCCGGGTGACGTACGGCTTGCAGAAGTCGAGGTCGAACGTGCGCTGGCTGTCGACCTCCCACAGCAGCGGCTCGGCCTGGTTGCGCCCGTCGAGGGCCTCGATGCCCCAGAGGTGGACGCGTGCCCCGTAGCCCTGCGCCGCCTCGACCGCGGAGACCAGGTCCTCGTCGCCGCCGATCAGCACGGCGTCGCCGATGGCGCGGTGGCGGGCGAGGGACTCCAGGTCGGAGCGGATGAGCGAGTCGACGCCCTTCTGCTGGTTGTTGGCGTTGAGGTTGCCGAGCCGGACCTTGACGTCGGGCAGCTCGGCGATGCCCTGCTGCTCCGGGGTGTGGATCCGGCGCCGGGCGCCGTCGAACCAGTAGACGCGCAGCAGCCTGCTGTCCGGGAAGATCGTGCGCGCCTTGTCGATGAACGCCTCGATGAGCCCCTCGGCATCCAGCTCGAACGCCCGGCGGTCCTCCGTGCCCGCGACCAGCCGCCCGGCGGCGGCATAGACGTACCCCGCGTCCACGAAGATCGCGTGAGTCGAGGGGGTGGTCGCGACCTCGGCCAGTACGCGCTGGAGCAGCTCGTTCGTGCGTTCGATGCCCGCGACGATCGAGGCGAGGTCTTGTTGGCCCGGAGGCATGGCTTCACTCATACGCGGTTCATTCTCCGGGCGGCTCTGTGAGGGGCACAACCGGACCCCGCCCCGGCTACCAGCGGATACTTAGGCTGCGAAAAAATTTTATTAGCGTAGGGAATGTTTTCGGGGGACCCTTTGGTTGAACACGTACAGGAGGGCGCGGCAGCGACGCTGCGCGACTCCGTACACATCAGTTCTCCTCAGGAGGATCAGACGAAGGGAGAAGCCTTGCGCTTCGAGATCATGCGCCTGGACGACATCGATGGCAGCGCCATCGAGAGCACCGTCGTAGACGCCGCCTCCGTCAACCGGATCGTGCAGCAGGCCGCCGCAATCGGCCAGCGCATCTACATCCGTCCAGCCGACACCGCCGCCCGGTAGTGCCGTAAGGCCCTCCCAGCAGCACAGAGCATCGAGCGCCCCCGTACAGACGGTACGGGGGCGCTCGTGCGTGTCAGGCGGTGTGGGCCACCTGGATGACGCCGTTGATGATCTGCTGCACCGCGATGGCGGAGAGCATCATGCCCGACAGCCGGGTGACCAGCACCACTCCGCCTTCCTTGATCACGCGGATGATCAGCAGCGAGTAGCGCATGGTGACCCACAGCACGACATGCATGGCCGCGATCGCGGTCCACACCGCCACCTGATCGCCGATCCCGCGCGCGTGCTGGACGGCGAGGATCACCGAGACGATCGCACCCGGCCCGGCCAGCAGCGGCATGCCGAGCGGGACGAGCGCGACATTGACGTCCTTGGTCTGGGTCGGCTCGTCGTTCTTACCGGTGAGCAGATCGAGCGCGATCAGCAGGAGCAGCAGCCCGCCCGCGATCATCAGCGCGGGGACCGAGACATGCAGATAGTCGAGGATCTGCTGACCCCCGATGCCGAAGACGGCGATGACGCCGAAGGCGACGGCCGCCGCCTGGCCCGCCATCCGGCGCTGGACCTTGGCGGGGCGGCCCGAGGTCAGCGCCAGGAAGATGGGCGTGATGCCCGGCGGGTCCATGATCACGAACAGGGTGAGGAAGAGGGAGCCGAAAACGGCGACGTCGAACACGGTGAATGGCCTTGCGGGGACGAGCAGCGGTGCGTGCTGATGCGGTACGGGAGACGAAGGGAAGACGGAGTAGCGGGAGAGCGGCGGGGGCTCAGCCGCCCGTGCCCGGCACCGGGAAGGCCCCGGTCGCCCGGCGCACGATCTCCCCGTAGACCTCGGGATCGGTCGTGTACTCGCCGAGCCGACAGGTCTTACGGCTGCCGTGGTAGTCGCTGGAGCCGGTGGTGAGCACGCCGAGCTCGGCGGCGAGACCGCGCAGCCGCGCACGGGTGTCCTCGGCGTGGTCCATATGGTCGACCTCGATACCGTCGAGGCCCGCCGCCGCCAGCTCGCCGATCGCGCTCTCCGGAACGCACTGGCCGCGCTTGACGGCCAGCGGATGCGCGAAGACCGCGACCCCGCCGGCGCCCTTGATCAGCCGGATCGCGTCGAAGGGGTCCAGCTCGTGCTTCTCCACATGCGCCCGGCCGCCGTCGGCCAGCCAGTCCTGGGTGAAGGCGTCCGAGACGCTCTCCACGACGCCCAGCTCGACCAGCGCGGTGGCGATGTGCGGCCGTCCGACGGCTCCGTCCCCGGCGATCTCCGCCACCCGCTCCCAGGTGATCGGCACATCCAGCTCGCGCAGCTTCGCGACCATCGCCCGGGCCCGGGGCACCCGGTCGTCGCGCACCAGCTCGCGCTCGCGCGCCAGCTCGGGCTCGGCCGGGTCGAAGAGGTACGCCAGCATGTGCAGGCTGACCCCGTTGAGACGGCAGGACAGCTCGGCGCCGGTGATCAGCGTCAGCCCGGAGGGCAGCGCCTTCGTCGCCTCCTCATAGCCGCCGACGGTGTCGTGGTCGGTGAGCGCGACGACGTCCAGCCCCTGGGCGGCGGCGTTCCGTACCAGCTCGGCGGGGGTGTCGGTACCGTCCGACGCAGTGGAGTGGGTGTGCAGATCGATGCGCACGGCACGGGCTCCAAGCTGCGTTCGGGATGGACCGAGGGGACGCCCCAGCATAACCACGCCCGCACCCGCCCGCGTCGGCGGGCCCTGACCTGTGCATGACGTACCGGCCCGGAGGGAACGGGACGGGGCTCAGGGCGGGGGACGGGGCTCAGGGCGAGAGCAGCCTCGGGGAGAGCGCCCCGCAGGGCACCAGGTCGACCTCGGCCCCCGCGTCCCGCAGATCGGTGAGCACCAGCTCGTCGTACATCAGCAGCCCGGTCTGCTCGGGCCAGACGACCGCCCACAGCCACAGCCCGCACGCCTCGCCCGCGAAGACCGCGCGGTCGTCCGGGGTGCCCTCGACATGCCACAGCGGGGTGGGCCGCCCGGCGGCCAGCACCTTGACGTGCGGCGGCTTGTCCACCCGCATCCCCGGCCCCGGATCGGGCCCCGGGAGGCCCGCGAACCGCGCGCCGAGGCCGACGCCCAGCTCCTCGGCGATCAGCAGCAGCTCACCCGGGCCGCCCAGCGGTCCGGGTCCCGAGCAGGCCACGGCGGTGGCACGGCCGCCGCTGCGGTCGTCCCCGGCGCAGGCCACACCGGTGAACAGCCAGCCCACGGGCAGCGGCCACGGCATCCATACGGGCACCCGGGCGCGGTTGGTGACGACCACGAGTGCTTCGACGCTCGGCGGGACGACCGGCTGGAGGGGGTGCACCGTGCCGTGCACACCGCACTGCCAGGAGTCGGCGAAGAGACCGGGCGCTCGCACCCGGCCACCGCACTTCGGGCAACTGGGTTCGCCCCTCATAGGGCCCCACGGTCCTCCCCGGTCGTCGTCGCGTCAAGGACGATCACCCGTCCGGAGGTCACTTCCCGCACCAGTTCCCGTACGGCCCCGCCAGGGTTCCCTTACGGCCCTGCCAGGCTTCCCGTACGGCCCCGCCACGGCTCCCGTCCGGCTTCGCGCCCGGGGCATCGCGGGGCTTCCGTACGGATCTCAGCCCGACAACGGCACCCCGGGCCGCACCGGGTCGCGCAGATCCGTGCCGTGCCGCAGCCAGCGGTCCTGGAGGGCGCCGGCGCCGTGCACCCGCTTCCACGCCGCCTCGTTCGTGGTCATCGGCAGCATCGGCAGGAAGCGCACCGGCTCCATGGGCTCCAGCAGCTCCAAGTCCTCGACCAGGCCGCCCGGTTCGGCGACCAGGACGGAGCTGAAGGGCGCCCCGGGCCACAGCGGCCCGCCGAGGTCCAGCGACGCGCCGGGGGTCACCACGACCCCCTCGACCTGGGGCGAGGCGGCCAGCACGGCGAGCGGGCGGAGCACCTCGTCGAGTACGGAGAGGTCGGGACCGGAACCGCCCCTCCTCACGGTCAGCACCAACTCGGCGCGCGGCCCGCGCAGCGGGTCGGCGACGGCGGCGGTCGGGCTGGTCATAGGATGGTCCGACATGCCGAGGGTGGCGTAGCGGATCACATCGCTCTCATCGCGGAATCGCAGCACCTCGATGCGGTCCGTACCGACGAAAGTGACGGCGGCGCGGGCGTCCGGCTCGCCCAGCGCGGTGATCAACCGGGCTTCGACCAGCTGAAGAACGTCTGACATGCGGTGAGCATAGATCGCGTATCGAACAGGCAAAGCGGCGACGTAACGCTTCTGCCGACTGATAGCCTTAATCTCTGCCCAGGGAGTTACAGATCGTCCCTCACGGGGGACCGGCCGGAGGAGGTGGGGCTGCGGTGGATCCTAGTCGACCGTGCAGTACCGACAGTTCTCCCGTCGTTTCCCCTTGGTATGCGGCTTCATGATCTGAGCCTTCCGTACCCCGCCGCCGTGCGGTGAAACACGCGAAGCCCACTCGCATCCAGGGCATCTGACGGTAGAGCGCCTTCGTACCGCTTTGTTCAGTTCCGAAGAACCTTCCGTCAGCGCCATCGCACGGAGCGCCGCCCGCTTTGCGGACGTACGGGCACGGGGTGTCGTACGTCCACCTTCCGGGCGCCGCGCTGCGCCGCGCGCCCGCCGCTGACGGCCGGCCTGTGAAGGAGCCCGTCATGTCGATGATCCGTGACCTGCGCGCAGCCGTTCGGCCCGCCCTGCGCCGTTCCCGCACCGCCAGCGACTACGACGCGACGCGTGACCCGTCGGTCACCAGCGCCGTGGTCGACTGCGGGGTCTACCGCGACGGCAAGAGGGTCAGCGAACACGTGAGCCCGGCGAAGGCCATGGAGCGGGTCCGCGAGGAGGGCGGGTTCGCCTGGATCGGGCTGCACGAGCCGACCGAGCGCGAGTTCGCGGGGATCGCCCAGGAGTTCGGGCTGCACCCGCTGGCGGTCGAGGACGCGGTGCAGGCGCACCAGCGGCCCAAGCTGGAGCGGTACGACGACACCCTCTTCACGGTCTTCAAGACCATCCACTACGTGGAGCACGCCGAACTCACCTCGACCAGCGAGGTCGTGGAGACCGGCGAGGTGATGTGCTTCACCGGCCGGAACTTCATCGTGACCGTCCGGCACGGCGGCCAGGGCTCGCTGCGCGCCCTGCGCCACCGGCTCCAGCAGGACCCGGAGCTGCTCGCCAAGGGCCCCTCGGCGGTGCTGCACGCCATCGCCGACCAGGTGGTCGACGGCTATCTGGCGGTCGCCGACGCGGTCCAGGACGACATCGACGAGGTCGAGATCGACGTCTTCTCGGCCGCGACCTCCCGGCGGGGCGGCGACGCGGGCCGGATCTACCAGCTCAAGCGCGAGGTCCTGGAGTTCAAGCGGGCCGTCTCGCCGCTGCTGCGGCCGATGCAGCTGCTGAGCGAGCGTCCGATGCGGCTGGTGGACCCGGACATCCAGAAGTACTTCCGGGATGTCGCGGACCATCTGGCGCGGGTCAGCGAGCAGGTGCTGGCCTTCGACGACCTGCTGAACTCGATCCTCCAGGCCAATCTGGCGCAGGCCACGGTGGCGCAGAACGAGGACATGCGGAAGATCACATCCTGGGCGGCGATCTTCGCCGTGCCGACGATGATCGCGGGGATCTACGGCATGAACTTCGACTACATGCCGGAGCTGCGCTGGAAGTTCGGCTACCCGACCGTGCTCGTGGTCACGGTGGGCATCTGCTTCGCGATCCACCGCGGCTTCAAGCGCAACGGCTGGCTGTAGGGCCGGACGGCGGGCGGGCCTCGCCCTCACTCAGCCGGTTTCGTTCGACGCGCCCTTCCCGTCCGCCATGATGACCAGCGCGAGCCCGCCGAGGATCACCCCGAGCGCCGGGTAGGCGGCCACGGGCGGCATCTGGCCCAGCCACAGGGCCGCGATCAGGGCCGCCCCCGGCGTCTCCAGCAGGATCGCGGTCGAGGTGACGGACGGGCCGAGGCCCTTGACCACCCGGTTGATGAGGGTGTGCCCCAGCAGCTGCGCGGTGACCGTCAGCGCGGCCAGCCGCAGCCAGGTGGTGCCGCTGTAGCCGCCGAGCTCCGCGCCCGCCACCAGGCAGGTCAACAGCAGGAGCACGCTGGTGGTGGTGTAGCAGACGTAGGCGTACGCGGTGGTGCTCACCGAACGGCGCACCTCCGCCCCGAGCAGCACGTACCCGGCCGCCGCGATCCCGCCCAGCAGCGCGAGCCCGTCGCCCAGCAGGGCACGCGGGGAGGCGGACAGATCGACCCCGGTGAGGATCACCACACCGAGGATCGCCAGGCCCATGCCCAGCCAGGCGAGCGCGGGCGGGCGGTGGCCGCGCAGCCGCAGCAGCAGCGCCGTCCAGATGGGGGTGGTGGTCACCAGGGCGGTCGAGGAGGCCACGGAGGTCATGTGGAGGCTCGGCAGCCAGGCCCCGAAGTGCACCGCGAGCAGCGCCCCCGCCCCGACCGACAGCAGTGCCGTCCGGCGGCCCATCCCGCGCAGCTCGCCCCGGTGGCGCCACAGGGCGAACGGGGTGAGCGCGCCCACCGCCATGGCGTTGCGCCAGAAGGCGATGGCGAGCGCGGGCGCCACCGTCGCGGCGGCCAGCGGCGCGGAGAGCGAGACCCCGGCGATGGCGACCGTAAGGAGCGCGATGTCCACGGGACCGCTGTGGAAGCGGCCACCGTCACCGGGTGCGGTGGGCGTGGCGGCGGGGGCTGAGGCGCGGGCGGCACGGGCGGTGGGCACGGCGCCAGGGTAAGGCGCGTGGCCCCGCGACGGAACTGACATTTCACGAGCTGGGACGGGTGTCGGACTGGCCTAGGCTGTCGGCATGACGCAGACGCCGATGGACCGTGCCCTTGTCGAGGAGGCGGCCAAGAAGTCCGCCCTCATCTGGGTCCAGGGCACCGAGGGTGCCCCGCGCGCCCTGTGGCACATCTGGCACGAGGGCGCGGTCCTGCTCGTCGGGGACGGGCCCGACGAACAGCCCCTCGAGGACCTCGGGCTGACCGACGGCGGCAGCGCCACCGTGACCGTGCGCAGCAAGGACAAGGGCGGGCGCCTGGTGAGCTGGTCCGCGCGGGTGGCCGAGCTGGCCCCGGGCGGCGAGGCGTGGACCGCGGCGGTCGACGAGCTCAAGGGCAAGCGGCTGAACGCGGCGGACGCCGACCACATCGCGGAGCGCTGGGCCCGTGAGTGCCGGGTGCTGCGGCTGGAGCCGGCGCCCGGGGCGCTCGCCGGGCACCCCACCGGCTCCCTGGCGGCGGCCCCGCTGCCGTCCCCGGCGATCACCCGCCGACCGATCCCGGCCGCGCTCCCCAAGCTCCTGGCCCGCCGCAAGAAGCGGGCCCGTGACGCCCGTAAGGACGCGTCCTAGCCGGGTGACGCCCGTAAGGACGCGTCCCAGCGAACCGACGACCGTAAGGACGTGTCCTACGGGAAGGACGTGTCCTACGGGGTGTCCGGCGGGCCACGCGGCGGAGCCGCACAGCGGTGCTTCCCCCTCCCCGCCCCTTCCCGCAACTGGGGCTCCGCCCCAGACCCCGGGGTCCAGGGGCGGAGCCCCGCACGCGGCGGCGCCGCATATCGTCTGGTGCCGGGAAGGGGCAAGGCTCACCCGCGCCTACGGCGTCTCCGGGATCTGCTGCCCGTAGTCGAGCACATGGCCCTTCTCCGGGGCGGTGAGCTTGAAGCCCTGGTTCCAGTCCGCGAGCCGGATCACGCCCGCGCCGCCCGCCCGCTGGAGCCGCAGCGGATACGGCCTTCCCTCCAGGGAGACGTCGAGCGAGCCGCCCTCACCGGCCTTGCCGGCGCTGATGGTGATGGTCCGCACGCCGTCCACCTGTCCGTGGTCGCCCGTGGCGATCTTGCCGTGCAGTCCGAGCAACCCGTCGAGCAGCAGCTTCATATCGGTGAAACCGCTGAGCCGCTGGTAGGAGGGGTCGCCGGAGGGGACCTTCACATACTTGTTGTCCAGCTTGCCGGCCGCGTTGCCCACGCCCCCGCCGCTCTCGCCGCCGCCACTCTCGCCGGCGTGCGAGCCGTCGTGCGACCAGAAGCCCGCGTCGGCCTTGAGGTAGAGCTCCTTGCCGACGCGCAGCAGCTCGAAGCTGGAGCCCTTGGTGGAGACCTGGCCCGTGCCGCCGTCGGCGTTGAGCCGCATGTCCAGCTTGTAGGTGGCTCCACTGGTGACGAGGTTGCCGGAGAGCCGCACCGATTTCGCGCTACTGGCCGCCAGACGGGCCTTGCTCTCGATCTTCGTGGCGGGGAGCTTTCCCACGCCGTTCGTCCCCGCGTCGGGGTCCTTCTCCCCGCCGCCGCCACACGCGGCGAGCGTGGCGGCCAACCCCGCGCACATCGCCGCAACGACAGCCCTGTTCCGGGTGCGCACGTCCGCTCTGCCTCCTGATGCCGGTGCAGTAGGGCAGCGTACCGGTGCCGTCCCCCGGTGTCCGCAGGGTGCCGGGGTGCCCTCGCCCGGCGGCAGGGCAGGTGCGGGCACGTTAGCCTGAACCCGGTGAAGAGCGGATTATTGCCTTGAACGACCACGAAACCTGACAAGTAACCCCGGATACGAGGGGAGGCAGGGCATGCCGACAGGCACCCCCCGGGTCTTCGTCTCGCATCTCGCGGGCATCGCCGTCTTCGACCCGAACGGCGACCAGGTGGGGCGGGTGCGCGATGTCGTGGCGATGCTGCGGCTGGCCGGCCGCCCGCCGCGGGTGCTCGGCCTGGTGGTCGAGGTGGTCGGCCGGCGCCGGATCTTCCTGCCCATGACCCGGGTGACCGGCGTGGAGTCCGGCCAGGTCATCACCACCGGCGTGCTCAACATGCGCCGCTTCGAACAGCGCCCCACCGAGACCCTGGTCATCGGCGAACTGCTCGACCGCACGGTGCGGATGGTCGAGACCGATGAGCCGGTGACGGTCCTGGACGTGGCGATGAGCCAGCTGCCCTCGCGCCGGGACTGGGAGGTCGACAAGGTCTTCGTCCGCCGCGGCAGGACCCGCGCGCTGCGCCGCCGCGGCGAGACGCTGACCGTGGACTGGTCGGCGGTCACCGGCTTCTCGCTGGAGGAGCAGGGACAGGGCGCGGAGAACCTGCTGGCCACCTTCGAGCAGCTGCGCCCCGCCGACCTGGCCAATGTGCTGCACCATCTGTCCGCCAAGCGCCGGGGCGAGGTGGCGGCGGCCCTGGACGACGAGCGGCTCGCGGACGTCCTGGAGGAGCTGCCCGACGACGACCAGGTGGAGATCCTCGGCAAGCTCAAGGAGGAGCGCGCGGCCGACGTCCTGGAGGCCATGGACCCCGATGACGCGGCCGATCTGCTCTCCGAGCTCCCCGAACCCGACAAGGAGCGGCTGCTGGACCTGATGCGCCCCCGGGACGCGGCGGACATGCGGCGGCTGATGTCGTACGAGGAGGGGTCGGCGGGCGGTCTGATGACGACCGAGCCGATCGTCCTGCGCCCGGACGCCACCGTCGCGGACGCGCTGGCCCGGGTGCGCGACCAGGACCTGACCCCCGCGCTCGCGGGCCAGGTCTATGTCTGCCGCCCGCCCGACCAGACGCCCACCGGGCGCTATCTGGGCATCATCCACTTCCAACGGCTGCTGCGCGACCCACCGTTCACCCTCGTCGGCGCGGCCGTCGACTCCGATCTGCCGACGCTGCCGCCGGACAGCCCGCTGCCTGTCGTCGCCGGCCATCTGGCCACGTACAACCTGCTCGCGGCGCCCGTCGTGGACGAGACCGGCTCGCTGCTCGGCGCGGTGACGGTCGACGACGTCCTGGACCATATGCTGCCGTCCGACTGGCGGGAGCGCGAGCTGCACGCCGGGATGGCCCTGCCGAAGGCCGCCGATGGACGGTGACGGCGGCCGTCTGGACCGGCCCAAGGCGCCGCGCCGCAGTCCGCTGCCGCGCTGGGACCCCGAGGCGTTCGGCAAGGTGTCGGAGCGGATCGCGCGCTTCCTGGGCACCGGGCGGTTCATCGCCTGGATGACGGCCTTCGTGGCCTTATGGCTGCTCTGGAACATCCTGGCGCCGCCGCGGCTGCGGTTCGACCCGTTCCCGTTCATCTTCCTGACGCTGATGCTCTCGCTCCAGGCGTCGTACTCCGCCCCGCTGATCCTGCTGGCCCAGTACCGGCAGGCCGACCGCGACCGGGTCAGCCTCGAACAGGACCGCAAGCGGAACGAACGGTCTATGGCCGACACCGAGTTCCTCACCCGGGAGATCGCGGCACTGCGGACGGGCCTGGGCGAGGTGGCCACCCGCGACTGGCTCCGCGACCAGCTGGCGGACCTGCGCCAGGGGCCGGACGGCGGCCGGAGCGCCCCGCGGCCGGGCGGCCACGGCGAACCCCGGCCGAGTGAGGAACGCGACCGCTGACGGCCGTCCGCGCCCCGCCCACGGCGCCGTACCATCTCCGTATGGCTACCGACACCCTCCCAGCGCCGAGCGAAGACGCGGTACGCGCCGCGCTCGCGACGGTCAACGACCCGGAGATCCACAAGCCGATCACCGAACTCGGCATGGTCAAATCCGTCGAGATCGCGGCGGATGGCTCGGTCGCCGTGGTGGTCTACCTCACGGTCTCCGGCTGTCCGATGCGGGACACGATCACCGGCAATGTGCGGACGGCGGTCGCCGAGGTCGAGGGTGTGACCGGAGTCACGGTCGACCTCGAGGTGATGAGCGACGAGCAGCGGCGTGAGCTGGCCGCTTCGCTGCGCGGCGGCCAGGCCGAGCGCGAGGTGCCCTTCGCCAAGCCCGGCTCGCTGACCCGGGTGTACGCGGTGGCCTCCGGCAAGGGCGGGGTCGGCAAGTCCTCGGTGACGGTCAACCTGGCCGCCGCGCTGGCCGCCGACGGGCTCAAGGTCGGCGTGGTGGACGCCGACATCTACGGCCACTCGGTGCCCCGCATGCTGGGCGCCGACGGACGGCCCACCCAGGTCGAGAACATGATCATGCCGCCGTCCGCGAACGGTGTGAAGGTGATCTCGATCGGGATGTTCACCCCGGGGAACGCCCCGGTGGTCTGGCGCGGGCCGATGCTGCACCGCGCGCTCCAGCAGTTCCTGGCCGATGTCTACTGGGGCGACCTCGATGTGCTGCTGCTCGACCTCCCCCCGGGCACCGGCGACATCGCGATCTCCGTCGCCCAGCTGGTGCCCAACGCCGAGATCCTGGTGGTGACCACGCCGCAGCAGGCCGCGGCCGAGGTCGCCGAGCGGGCCGGCGCGATCGCCGTCCAGACCCATCAGAAGATCGTCGGCGTGGTGGAGAACATGTCCGGGCTGCCCTGCCCGCACTGCGACGAGATGGTCGACGTCTTCGGCACCGGCGGTGGCCAGGTGGTCGCCGACGGGCTCAGCCGGACCACCGGTACGACGGTGCCGGTGCTGGGCGCCATCCCGATCGACGTACGGCTGCGCGAGGGCGGCGACGAGGGCAAGCCGGTCGTGCTGACCGACCCCGACTCCCCGGCGGGCAGCGCGCTCAAGGCGATCGCGGGCAAGATCGGCGGGCGCCGGCGCGGCCTCGCGGGCATGTCGCTGGGCGTCACCCCGCGCAACAAGTTCTGAACAGGTTCTGAGCGAGGCTGAGGGGCGGTTTCCCCGGGGAAACCGCCCCTCTCAGCCGTGTACGGCCCTACCCGTCCTGCCCGTCGTAGCGGGCGATGTCCTTCACGACGGCGAAGCCCAGGCCGTAGGCGCTCATCCCGCGCCCGTACGCCCCGATGTGCACGTCCTCGTTCGCCGTACCGGCCAGCACCCAGCCGTACTCCGACTCGCGGTAGTGGAAGTCGGTCGGCACCCCGTCCACCGGGAGCGACAGCTGCGACCAGCTCTCGCCCTCCAGATCGTCCGCCAGCTCCCAGGCGATCGCGGTCTGCTGGTCCAGCCAGTCCTGGCGCAGCGCCCGCTCCATGCGGGTCGGCCAGGTGCACGACAACAGACCGGATCCGGCCAGCCAGGCGGCCGAGGAGACCGAGGTGGCCTCCAGCTTGCCGGTGCCGTCGGCGCTGTCCCGCCCCGGGCGGCTGGCGACGGTGACGACGACCGTGAAGCGCTGCTGGTCCATATCGGTCTCGACCTTCAGGGACGGTTCCTCGCCATGGCCGGTCGAGCCGTACTCGACGATGCCGTCCGCCGCCGCACCCACCTGCATCAGCCAGCGGGGGCCGGTGAACGCCTCGTCAAGCCCGTACCAGGGGAAGGCGGCCATCAGATAGCCGTCGACGCTCCGCCGGGCGTCGGCGGGCATCCCCTGCGCGGCCGCTGCCACCCCTCGTTCCCCTAGCCGACCCGTGGTCTCCATGTGCGCGCGGCCTCCTCGTTTGCCCTGCGTCGTGGGCGGCCCGCCCCCCTCGGGCGACCCTCACCCCGGACAAAGGGAGGATAGCCATACGGGTCAACCAGGCCGGGCATACGGGGGGATCAAGTGGCGTCGGAGTCGAACGGCGGACGCTCCTCGCGCCCCGGCTCCTCGCGCTTGCGCAGCAGGTCAGGCGTGCTGGAGTCGTCCTTGGACAGGGACAGCGGGGTGGTGCCGGAAGCCCCTGAAGAGCCCTGCGGCGGATCACTCTCCCGGCCGTGCACCGCGTCGGCGACCTCGGCCATCTCCTTACGGAGGTCGAAGCCGTTACGGATCTCCTTCAGGCCCAGCTCATCCGAGTCCAGCACGTGCTTGCGCACGAACGTCTTGGGGTTGAGGTCCTCGAACTCGAAGTCCTTGAACTCCGGCCCCAGCTCGGAGCGGATGTCCTCCTTGGCGCTGTCGGAGAACTCCCGGATCTTCCGGATGAACTGCGTCACGTCCCGAATCACCTTCGGGAGCTTGTCCGGGCCGAAGACGAGCACCGCAAGGACAACGAGCGCGACAAGCTCGAGAGGTCCTATGTCCAACACCTTGCAGCTCCTCAAGACGTCCGGGCCCCGGCCTGGGCCACTCAATACCGTACCTGGCGGTGGGGTCGGCGCGGGAGACGGCCGGGCCAACAACGGGCGTCAGCCGCTGCTCGCCGAGCCCAGGGTCAGCTCCGCGGCGCGCTCCTTGCCGTCGCGCCGGACGGTGAGCCCGAGCCGGTCCCCGGGGCGGTGGCTGCGGATCTTCACGATCAGCTCCTGGCCGCTGTGCACCCGGACGCCGTCCACCTCCGTGATCACGTCACCGGGCTTGATCCCCGCCTTGTCGCCGGGGCCGCCCGCGGTGACCGGCGCACCGCCGTCGGCACCCTTGGTGTTCACCCGGGCACCGTCGCCCGTGTAGCCCATGTCGAGGGTGACGCCGATGACCGGATGGGTGGCCTTCCCGGTGTTGATCAGCTCCTCGGCGACCCGCTTGCCCTGGTTGATCGGGATGGCGAAGCCCAGACCGATGCTGCCGCCCTGGCCGCCGCCGAGGCCCGAGCCGTCGTCGGCGGCCCGGATCGCGCTGTTGATCCCGATGACCCGCGCCTTGCGGTCGACCAGGGGGCCGCCGGAGTTGCCCGGGTTGATCGGGGCGTCGGTCTGGAGCGCGTCGACATAGCTGACGTCGCTGCCGTCCTCCTTCTCGCCGCCCGCGGTGATGGGGCGCTCCTTGGCGCTGATGATCCCGGAGGTGACCGTGCCCGCCAGGTCGAAGGGGGCGCCGATGGCCACGACGGGGTCGCCGACGCGCACGGAGTCGGAGTTGCCCAGCGGCAGCGGGGTGAGCCCGGAGACGCGGTCCACCTTGATCACCGCGAGGTCGTACCCGGCGTCCCGGCCGATCACCTCGGCCTTGGCATCCTGGCCGCCGTTGAAGGTGACCGATATGTCGCCGTCCGTGCCGGCGGGCTGGACGACGTGGTTGTTGGTGAGGATGTGGCCCTGCTTGTCGAGGACGAAGCCGGTGCCGGTGCCCTCCTCCGCGCCGCCGCGCACATGGATGGTCACCACGCCGGGCAATGAGCGGGCGGCGATCCCGGCGACGCTGCCCGGGGACCTGGCCTCCTTCTCGACCGGGGCCTGCGGCAGCTTCACATCGACGCCCCCGGAGGCGCGGTCCCGCTCCGCGTAGGCGCCGATACCGCCGCCGAGGCACCCCGCGACCAGGGCGATCAGCAGCACGGCGATCCAGGCGCCGCGGCGGGAGACGGTCTTCCGCTCGCGCTCGGCGGGCGGCGGGATCACGGTCCAGGGGTCGTAGCCGCCCCACTGGACGTTCTGGGCGGGCTGGGCCATGGGGGCGCCCTGGTGGCCCTGGTGGGGCTCTCCGGGGCCCGGAGGCAGCTGTGTGCCGTGCGGCGGGGTCATCCCGGGGTGCCGCGGCAGGGGCGGGGGCGCGCTCCGGCCCGGTACGGGCCCCGCGGCGGGCGGCACGGTGGTGCCGTGCGGCGGGGTCATCCCGGGCGCCTGGGACGGCGTCCGGGGCGGCGCCTGAGCCATCCCGGGCGGGACATGCGTGCCCTGCGCGGGGGTCGCCACCGGGTGCTGAACCGGCGGGGCCGGGGCCCAGGGCCCGGGGTCGCCGTAGGGCGGGGTGCTGTACGGATCGGGCTCGTGCAACGGCCGGGGCGCCCGCTCCTCGGGCGCCGGGCCCTCCACGGGGGCGTCCACCGGCTCCGGCGCCACTCGCTCGGCGACCGCCTCCGTACGCTCCCCGGCGCCCTCCGCCGCGTCGTTCGGCCGGTCGCCGGGTCGCGCGGCGGCCGGGCGGCTCCACCACTTCGGCTTCGGCTCGGGCCCAGGGGCCCTCGGCTCGTCCATGATCTCCCCAAGTTCCCGCAGACAGGCAGGGACCGCACCCGTCCGGGGTATACATCGCCGCCTCCGGGTCGCGCTGCCCGGAGGCGATTCAATCAGGTCCGTCGGCGCTCGCGCAGGGCGGACGAAAAGACCTTGTCATGATCGGCAAAGACACGGGCGGCCGGAAACGGGATGCCGTGATCGCCGTCGTACCGCTTCCGCGCTACTTCTTCCGTGCTACTTCGGGGGCGCGCTGACCCCGAGGTACGGCGAGCCGCCCGACGCGGGCCCGGACGGGACCTCCAGCTGGGTCGGCCGGGGGGCCGGGGGCGTGGAGTTCGACGTCCGCAGCAGCTCCGTGACCGACAGAATCGGCTGTATCAGCGGATTCAGCGCCGCCACGGGCTGGCGCAGGGACGGTGGGTACGGGGTGGCCGTCGGGGACGGGGCGCCCGTGCGGGTGTCCGTGGTGGCCAGCAGGCCCACGTCCTGGCGGGTGCGCTCCCGGACGCCCGCGTTCACGGCGGTGTCGGCGCCCGCCGGGGAGACCGCGGTGTCGGCCCCGTCGGCCGAATTGCCCGGGGGGTCGACCGCCGCGTCCAGCGGCAGGGCCGCGCCGAGCGCGAAGGCCGCCAGGGAGACCGCTCCGGCCGCCGCGAAGGCGAACCTGCGGCGCGGGGCGGGGCGCTCGACCTCATGGATCCGGAAGCCGCGCTGACGCGAGGCGCGGGCCGACGCCGCCGGTGCGATCGCGGTACCCGGGGGCATCGCGGGCACGAAGGCGAACGCCCGCTCCCGTCTCTCCTCCGGCTCCCGCACATCGCCCAGTTCGCGCACATCCCGCGATCCGCCGCGCAGATCGCGCGGGCCGAAGACGCCCGAGCCCCCGAACGGGGAGCCACCCATACCGTCATCGCCGCCCGCGGCCGGCAGGCCCTGGAGCCGGGCCAGAAAGCCCTCCGACGGTGCCGGGGGCGCCGTCTGGGCGAACACGTTTTTCAGCCGACGCTGAGCATCGGCCTCCGCCTTGCACTTGCAGCAGGTGGCGAGATGGGCGAGGACGCGCTCCCGCGCGTCATGCCCCAGCTCACCGTCGACCAGAGCCGCAAGGCGGTCGCCGAGATGCTGCTCGGCGGGGGACGGACCGCCTGATCGGGTCACGCGATTCCGACCTCCCCGCTCAGCCGGGGGGCCGTGACACCCGGCGCCGCCGCGGCGACCTCATGCTGCTGACCGGTCCGCGCCGCGGGGGCGCGGTGCTGGAGCGCCTTGCGCAGATGCGAGCGGCCGCGGTGGATACGGCTGCGCACGGTGCCCAGCTTGACGCCCAGGGTGGCCGCGATCTCCTCGTACGACAGCCCCTCGATGTCACAGAGCACCACGGCGGCGCGGAACTCCGGGGCGAGGGTGTCCAGCGCCTGCTGCACATCCGCGTCGAAGTGGGTGTCGTTGAAGTGCTGCTGGGGAGAGGGCTCGCGGCTGGGGAGCCGCTCCGCCGCGTCCTCGCCGAGCGCGTCGAAGCGGATGCGCTGCCGACGGCGGACCATGTCGAGGAAGAGATTGGTGGTGATGCGGTGCAGCCAGCCCTCGAAGGTGCCCGGGGTGTACGTCGACAGCGAGCGGAAGACGCGGACGAACACTTCCTGGGTGAGATCCTCGGCATCGTGCTGGTTACCGGTGAGCCGGTAGGCGAGGCGGTAGACCCGTGCGCTGTGAGTGCTGACGATCTCCTCCCAGGTGGGAGGCGTCCACGCCGCGTCCGCATCCGTGGCGAAGGTCGCGGTGGTGGCGGACTCGGCGAGGGGCGCACCTCCCGTGCCCTTCGGGCTACGGGGGTGAGAACGGTCAGCGGTGTTGGTCACGGATTTCGGCTCGCCCACTGACCTGCGAAAGCGCTTCAGCACTCGCCGGTCACCGGCCGCAGCCGCACCTCCCCTGTCGGCTCTGGTGGTCTCCAGTAGAGCCCCTACCATATCCACCTCGCCCGTTAGCTCCGGATAAGCATTTTTGACCTGCATTTGGTCGTGATCCATACAGTCCCCCCGGCTTCTACAACGCCTGGTCCCATCTGCGGGTTCCCGTGCGCAGCGGATACAGTCACCGTTGCGCCAACTACGGGGACAGGAGAGGGTCATTACCGGCAACCGGCAGACGAGCTGGGCGTTCGCCGACGCGTTCGTCGCCGAGGACGAAGCCCTTCACTGGGCCCGTGACCGGGCCCGGGAAGCAGGGCTGCGCTCGGTGTCGGCAGGCACCGGCGCCGCGCTGCGGCTGCTCGCTGCCACCGCCGACGCCAAGGTCGTCGCCGAGATCGGCACCGGGACGGGCGTCTCCGGAATCCACCTGCTGCGCGGAATGCGCCCGGACGGCGTGCTGACCACCGTGGACACCGAACCGGAGATGCAGCAGTTCGCCCGGCAGGCGTTCCGCGAGGCCGGATTCACCGGGAACCGGGCCCGCTTCATCCCCGGCCGCGCCCTCGACGTCCTGCCCCGGCTGGCCGACGGCGGATACGACCTGGTCTTCTGCGACGGCGACCGGCTGGAGTGCCTGGACTACCTCGCCGAATCGTTGCGGCTGCTGCGGCCCGGCGGACTGGTCTGCTTCGAGGGGGTCTTCACCAACGGGCGGACCGTGGACTCCGCGGCCCAGCCCACGGAGGTGCTGCGGGTGCGCGAGCTGCTGCGGACCGTACGGGAGTCCACCGTGCTCCAGTCGTCCCTGCTGCCGGTCGGCGACGGCCTGCTCTGCGCGGTCAAGCGGGGCTGAATCCCCACGTCCGGTCGGGGCTGGATCCCAACGGCCGGACCGGGCCGAAACCGCGCGGCCGGGCGGGGCCGAAACCGCGCGGCCGGAACGGCCGGAACGGCCGGAACAGTCGGAAGGGCCGGGAACAGCCGTCCGCCGCCTCCGGCGGAACCCCCTACAAGCGCTGCCCCGGCGGTCGGTACCTGACGTACCGGCCGCCGGGGCAGCGCGCGGGTGATGGTGGGCCGCAAGCCGTCAGCCGACAACCTTCTTCAGGGCGTCGCCGAGGGCGTCGGCCTCGTCCGGTGTCAGCTCGACGACGAGCCGACCGCCGCCTTCGAGCGGAACGCGCATGACGATGCCCCGCCCCTCCTTGGTCACCTCGAGCGGGCCGTCGCCCGTCCGCGGCTTCATGGCCGCCATGCTCGTTCCCCTTCCTGAAACCAGCTCATCGCAGCCGACAACCCAGGTGTCACCGGCATCGAACACGTTGCTTCCCCGTCATTATCCCGCATGGCACGACCCGATGACCAACATCGGTCGGCAACGCCTGTACGAGGCGCTCTCCCAAAACCACTCAATTCGGGGAGGGGATCGCGGTAGCGTACGCCCGCCGTCACCGAACGAAGGGTCGGTTCTTTGACGCAGGTCACATGTCGGTCGGTCATGATCTCCGGCATGCTGTGCGCTGACCGCCGCGGCGGGCCTTCTCCCGGGCCCGCCGGTGCGGCCGCAGCCCGAGCCGCCCACCCGCCTCGCCCCACCGCCGGAGGACCGCCATGGCCGACACCGTGCTCTACGACCTCACCGAGGGTCTCGCGACGATCACGCTGAACCGTCCCGACGCGATGAACGCCCTGAACATCGACACCAAGGAGGCGCTGCGCGACGCGCTGCTGGAGGCCGCGGAGAGCCCGGCGGTACGGGCCGTGCTGCTCACCGGCTCCGGGCCGCGCGCCTTCTGCGTCGGCCAGGACCTCAAGGAGCACACCGGACTGCTGGCCGCCGACCGCGACGGCAGCGGCGAGGGGTCGACCATGAGCACGGTGGCGCTGCACTACAACCCGATCGTCACCGCGATCGCCGGGATGCCGAAGCCGGTGGTCGCCGCGGTCAACGGCGTCGCGGCGGGCGCCGGGGCGGGCTTCGCCTTCGCCGCCGACTACCGGATCGTCGCCGACACCGCCTCCTTCAACACCTCCTTCGCCGGGGTCGCGCTGACCGCCGACTCGGGCGTCTCCTGGACCCTTCAGCGGCTGATCGGCTACGGCCGGGCGGCGGATCTGCTGCTCTTCCCGCGCACCATCGACGCCCAGGAGGCGCTCGGCCTGGGCATCGCCCACCGGGTGGTCCCGGCGGAGGAGCTGGCCTCCGAGGCGGCGGCGGTCGCCCGGCGGCTGGCCGAGGGCCCCACCGCGGCCTATGCCGCGATCAAGGAGTCCCTGGCCTTCGCCGCGGGCCACACCCTCACCGAGGCCCTGGCCATGGAGGACGAGTTGCAGCGCCGCGCGGGGGCCTCGGACGACCACGCCATCGCGGTGAACGCGTTCGTGAACAAGGAGAAGCCGAGGTTCACCGGCCGCTGACGGGACCCCGCCCCGGCGGCCGGCGGTCGGGGCGCTCAGACCGCGTCGCGGATGTGGCAGTCGGCCAGATGGTCGTTGACCAGGCCGCACGCCTGCATCAGCGCATAGGCCGTGGTGGGGCCGACGAAGCGGAAGCCGTGCTTCTTGAGGTCGCGGCTGAGGGCCGTGGACTCGGGGGTGATCGCGGGGACATCGGCGAAGGTCCGCGGGACCGGGCGGCCGTCGGACGCCGGGGCATGGGACCAGATCAGCTCGCTCAGCTCACCGGGGGCCAGGGCCGCCGCGGCGCGGGCGTTGGCGATCGTGGCGGCGATCTTGGCGCGGTTGCGGATGATGCCGGGGTCGGCGAGCAGCCGCGCCTCGTCGGCCTCGGTGAACTCCGCGACCTTCTTGATCGAGAAGTCGGCGAAGGCGGCCCGGAACCCCTCCCGGCGGCGCAGGATCGTCAGCCAGGACAGCCCGGACTGGAACGCCTCCAGGGAGACCCGCTCATAGAGCGCGTCATCGCCGTGGACCGGGCGGCCCCACTCCGTGTCGTGGTAGACGCGGTAGTCGGCCATGGTCTCGCTCTCCAGGCCCCAGGGACAGCGCGGCAGACCGTCCGGCCCCTCGACCACACCCTGCTCGCTCATGCGCCATGCCCTTCGTATCCGCGGCCCTCGAGGCCGTTCCCCTCGAAACCGCGCCGCCCGAAGGCGTCGAAGCCCTTGCCCTCGAAACCGCCGTCGAAACCGCTGTCCTCGAAGCCGCCGTCCTGCACGCCGCGCCGCTCGGGCCCGGGGCCCTCGAGGCCGCCCGGCCCGAAGCCATGGTCGCTCTCCAGGGCCGACAGCGGATCGGGGCCGGGCCCGGAGGGCGACAAGGGCTTCGGGCGCGGACCGGCGAGCGCCGCCTCCAGCTCGGCGATCCGGGCGTCCCGCTCGGCGAGCTCGGCGCCGAGGCGGCCCAGCACATCGTCGACATCCGCCATCCGGTAGCCGCGCAGCGTCATGGGGATCCGCAGCCCCTCCACATCGGCGCGCGCCAGCGGCCGGTCGGCGGGCAGCGGATCGTCCAGCCGGTCGGGGGGCGCGTCGGTGAGCGGGCCGTCACCGCCGCCGACGACGGCGAGCGTGACCCCGCCGACCACCACGACCAGCGCGATCAGCAAGAACAAGAACACGGTGATCGTCTCCCCGTCAGATGCATGGTTGAGTCTGTGTCCGTCGGCCTCGATAACTGTCTGCCCCGATCGTGCCATGCCCCTCGGACAGTTATCGTCGCTGCCCGCAACCTGGAAGAAGACGTGAGGGAAGTTCGATGCTGCGGCTGGGACGACGTGAGTTCGGCGAGAACGACCGGGTGATCATGGCGATCGTGAACCGGACGCCGGATTCCTTCTACGACCAGGGTGCGACCTTCAGCGACGAGCCCGCCCTGGCCCGGGTGGAGCAGGCGGTCGCGGACGGCGCCGCGATCATCGACGTCGGCGGCGTCAAGGCCGGTCCTGGCGACGAGGTGAGCGCCGAGGAGGAGGCGCGCCGCACGGTGGGCTTCGTGGCCGAGGTGCGCAGGCGCCATCCGGACGTGGTGATCAGTGTGGACACCTGGCGCCATGAGGTCGGCGAGGCGGTCTGCGCCGCGGGCGCTGATGTGCTCAACGACGTCTGGGGCGGGGTCGACCCCAAGCTGGCCGAGGTCGCCGCCCGGTACGGCGCCGGGCTGGTGTGCACCCACGCGGGCGGGGCCCGGCCGCGCACCCGCCCGCACCGGATCGGCTACGACGACGTGGTGGAGGACATCCTGCGGGTCACCCTGGAGCTCGCCGAGCGCGCCGTCGAGCTGGGGGTGCGGCGCGACGGGATCATGATCGACCCGGGCCATGACTTCGGTAAGAACACCCGCCACTCACTGGAGGCGACGCGCCGGCTGGGCGAGCTGACGGAGACCGGCTGGCCCGTCCTGGTCTCGCTGTCCAACAAGGACTTCGTCGGTGAGAGCCTGGACCGGCCGGTCAAGGAGCGGCTGATCGGCACGCTCGCGACGACCGCCGTATCGGCCTGGCTGGGGGCCCGGATCTACCGGGTGCACGAGGTGGCGGAGACCCGTCAGGTGCTGGACATGGTGTCGTCCATCGCGGGCCACCGGCCCCCGGCGGTCGCCCGCCGGGGGCTGGCCTGAGTGGACCGTGGGGGCCGGCCTGAGTGGGCCGTGGGGACTGGCCTGAGTGGGCCCGTGGGGACCGGCCTGAGTGGGCCCTGAGGAGACGCCCGCGGTCAGGGGCCGGACTCCTTGGTCACCAGGTCGATCACCTCGTCGATGTCATCGGTGAGGTGGAACAGGTCCAGGTCGTGCGGGGACGCCTTGCCCTCGGCGATGAGGGTGTTGGTGAGCCAGTCGACCAGGCCCTTCCAGTAGGCACTGCCGAAGAGGACGATCGGGAAGCGGGTGACCTTCCTGGTCTGGACGAGGGTGAGCGCCTCGAAGCACTCGTCGAGCGTGCCGAGCCCGCCGGGCAGCACCACGAACCCCTGGGCGTACTTCACGAACATCGTTTTCCGTACGAAGAAGTAGCGGAAGTTGACCCCGATGTCGACATACGGGTTCAGGCCCTGCTCGTACGGCAGCTCGATGCCCAGGCCGACCGAGACACCGCCCGCCTCGGTCGCACCGCGGTTGGCCGCCTCCATCGCGCCGGGGCCCCCGCCGGTGATCACCCCGAAGCCCGCTTCCGCGAGGGCCCGGCCGATCCGCACCCCCGCCTCGTACTCCGGGGACCCCTCGGGCGTACGGGCGGAACCGAACACGCTGATCGCCCGGCCCAGCTCCGCCAGGGTGCCGAAGCCCTCGACGAACTCCGACTGGATGCGCATCACCCGGAACGGGTCCTCGTGCACCCAGTGGGTGGCCCCCTGGGTGTCCAGAAGCCGCTGGTCGGTCGTCTCGGGTCGCATCTGATGGCGGCGGCGCACGACCGGGCCCAGACGCTGCTCCCGCAGCGCTCGCTCTTCTTCGGCGTTGCCCACTGAGTGCTCCCTTCGCCAAGACCAAGATCTGGTCAAAGATCTGTGCTTCAGGGTAGGCCCCTCGGGCGGCATAAAGCCGAAATCCGGGCCACGCTCACCCGCCGAACCGCTGATCACACAGGTGCACGGTCGGCTAGCGGCGCTAGGGGGGTGTGGTGCCCGGCGGGGCTCTCTCCCCTACCCGCCCCTTCCCGCAGTATCGACATGCGGCTCCGCCGCGTGGCAAGGGCTCCGCCCCTGGACCCCGAGGCCCGGGACGGAGCCGCATATCGATGCCACGGGAAGGGGCAGAGCCCCGGTCCGGGGTCTGGGGCGGGGTTCCGGCCCGGAGCCTAGGCGGAACCCCGGCTTCGGGGTCTGGGGCGCAGCCCCGGCCCAGGGCCTGAGGCGAAACCCCGGTCCAGGATCTGGGGCGCAGCCCCGATCTCGGGGTCTAGGGCAAAGCCCCCGGTCCAGGGGTCTGGGGCGCAGCCCCGGTCTCGGCGTCTGGGGCGCAGCCCCGATCCGGGGGCTGGGGCGGAGCCCCAGTTTCGGGAAGGGGCGGGGAGGGGAACAACCCGCCGCGGGCGTCACCGGCCGCTGGGCATCGCCTAGTGGGTCAGCCAGGCCCGCAGTCGTTCCTCGGCCTCCAGGACGGCGGCGACCGGGACGTGCTCCTCGCGGGTGTGGGCCAGCTTCGGATCGCCGGGGCCGTAGTTCACGGCGGGCACGCCGAGCGCCGAGAAGCGGGCCACATCGGTCCAGGCGTCCTTGGGCGCCACCTCCACCCCGAGCGTCGCCACGAGCGCGGCGGCCGACGGATGCGCGAGACCGGGCAGGGCGCCGGGCGCGCTGTCGGTGAGCTCGACCTCGAAGCCGGTGAAGACCTCGCGGACGTGCGCGAGCGCCTCCTCCTCGGAGCGGTCGGGGGCGAAGCGGAAGTTCACCGTCACCGTGCAGAAGTCAGGGATGACATTGGTCGCGTGGCCGCCCTCGATCGTCACGGCGTTGAGGCCCTCGCGGTAGGTGAGCCCGTCGATCTCCGCCCGCCGGGGCAGGTAACCGGCCAGCCGGTCCAGGATCGGCGCGGCCTTGTGGATGGCGTTCTCGCCGAGCCAGCTGCGCGCGGAGTGGGCGCGCCGACCCTGGGTGCTCACCCGCACCCGCAGCGTGCCCTGGCAGCCACCCTCGACCTTGCCGTCGGTGGGCTCCAGCAGCACGGCGAAGTCCCCGGCCAGCCACTCGGGGTGGTTCCTGGCCAGCCGCCCCAGCCCGTTGAGCTCGGCGGCGACCTCCTCGTGGTCGTAGAAGACGAAGGTGAGGTCGCGGTTGGGTTCGGGCACCGTGGCGGCCATGCGGAGCTGTACGGCGACGCCGGACTTCATGTCGGAGGTGCCGCAGCCCCACAGGATGCCGTCGTCGTCGAGGCGCGAGGGCACGTTGTCGGCGATCGGCACGGTGTCCAGATGGCCCGCCAGCACGACCCGCTCGTCCCGGCCCAGGTTCGTCCGGGCCACGACGGCGTCCCCGTCCCGGTCCACGGTCAGCTGGGGCAGGGCCCGCAGGGCCTGCTCCACAGCGTCGGCGAGCGCCTTCTCCTCACCGCTGACCGAGGGGAAGTCGACGAGCCGGGCGGTGAGCCGGGCCGCGTCCAGGGACAGGTCGAGTGCTGGGTGTGCCATACCCGCGACCCTAGCCGGTCGGCCCGTGCGCCCGGCGGCCCCCGGGCGGCCCCCGGGCGGCCCCCGGGCGGCCCCCGGCCCCGGCCGCCGACCACCCGGCCCCCGGCCCCCGGTCACCCCCGCCAACGTGGCGTTCCCCACCCCGCGCCCCGGAACCGGAAACAGGCCGCGGGAGGCTCCAGTACCGTGTGGCCCGTGCCCCTGTCCGTCTTCTCCCACCGCGCCCGTCTGCTGCGGGCCGCGGTCGCCTGTGCCGTACTGCTGGGCCTGGCCGGTTATCTGGCGGCGCAGCTGGTCACGGGCGGTGTGGGACCGCCGCGCTGTGTCGTACGGGCGGGCGGCGTCCAGGTGCGGCTCTCCCCCGAGCAGACCGTGAACGCCGCCACGATCGAGGCCGTGGCCGCCTCCCGCGGACTGCCCGAGCGGGCCGTCACCATCGCGCTGGCCACCGCCCTCCAGGAGTCGGGGCTGCGCAACATCCGCCACGGCGATCGGGATTCGCAGGGGCTGTTCCAGCAGCGCCCCTCCCAGGGCTGGGGAAGTGTGCAGCAGATCCGCGATCCGGTCTACGCCGCCGGGCAGTTCTACGACGACCTGGTGCGGATGCCCGGCTATTCGCGGCTGCCGCTGACGGTGGCGGCGCAGCGGGTGCAGCGCAGCGGCTTCCCGCAGGCGTACGCGAAGCACGAGACCGAAGCGGTGGTGCTGACCGGCGCCCTCACCGGGCGCTCCGGGGCGGCCCTCAGCTGCCCGGGACCGCCGGACGACGGCGAGGCGGGCGATCCGGTGCGCGTACGGGCCGCGCTCAAGCGGGAGTTCGGCCCGGAGACGGAGGCGCGGCCGGCCCTGGCCGGGCACGGCGGCGGTCAGCAGGCCGCCCCCTCGCCGCACACGGTGCTGGTTCCGGTGCCCAAGGCGGCGGCCCCGGGGCGTGCCGGGCAGCGCGGCTGGGAGATCGCGCACTGGGCGGTGGCCCACTCGGACGAGTTGCGTATCGAACATGTCTCTTACGGCGGCCGCGAATGGAATGCACGGAATTCCGGGGCGGGTTGGCGTCCGGCCAAGGGGATTTCCGGGGCGGAAGTACGGATCGACACCATGCGATAGCGCATGGAATCACCGCAGTTCAGAGCGGCTGACGGTGGATTGCGTGGTACGTACGGCGGAATGGTCCGGGCGTATTACGCGCAGAAACGGATAATGCGACGCATTACCAACTCTTTGCCTTGGGGCACCGCAACCTTCGCGAGGTTCACGCGGTATTCACAGCGTCCGAATCGCCGGACGCAGACGCCAATTGTCCCCTCGCCAAAGGAGCACCATGTCCCTCCCTCTCACCCGTCGGATCGCCCGCGCCGCGCTACTGGTCGCGGCGAGCGCGACTCCCGTCGTCGGCGCCGCCGGCGCCGCGAGTGCGGCGGAGCCGGCCCAGCCGCAGACCTCCAACCTGGGGCTGTCCTCGCTGGACGCCGCCTCGGTCGGTGAGGTCGCCGACGTCGCCTCGCAGCAGGTCGGGAGCACGGCGGGTGACGTCAGCGGCAAGGCCGGCGGGACCGTCAAGGAGATCCTGCCGGGCCGGGCCGCCCCGGCGAACGTGACCCCGGCCAAGCCCGCGCAGCCCGCAAAGCCCGCGAAGCCCGCCAAGGGCGGGAAGACCGCCAAGTCCCACAAGGCCGCCAAGAGCGCCCCGGCCAGGGCCGCCCACGCCAAGGCCGCCGGTAAGAGCGAGAGCCGGGCCCTCGGGCACGGGAAGGGCAAGGGCGGCGCCCACGCCAAGGGCAAGGGCAAGGGCAAGGCGATGCGACCCGCGCAGCCCGCCCCGGCCGCCCCGGCCGCGCCGGCCACCGCCCCGCAGCCCCCCGCGCCCAGCGCCCCGCAGGGCGCGGACCTCCCGGTCAGGGGCCTGCCGATCAAGGGCCTGCCGCTGCTCGGCTGATCGCCCACCGGACGTACGCAGGGGCCCGGGGAGCACTCGCACTCCCCGGGCCCCTCCGGGTCCATCGGCCCGTAGCGGGGTGCCCAGCGGACCACGCGGCGGCCGCATATCGGGGCTTTCCCCTCCCCGTCCCTTCCCGATACCAGGGGCTCCGCCCCTGGACCCCGGCTCCCGGGGCAAAGCCCCACCACCCGGCGGAGCCGCACACCGATGTCGCGGGAAGGGGCGAAGCCCCGGACCGGGGTCTGGGGCGTAGCCCCAGTTTCGGGAAGGGGCGGGGAGGGGAGCAGCTCGCCGCAGGCGTCGCGATCCGCCGCCCCCAGTCGGCTTCCCGCTCTCAGCCCGCCAGCCGGCGGACCGCCGCCTCCACGCGCTCGTCGGTCGCCGTGAACGCGACCCGGACGTGCCGCTCTCCGGCCGCGCCGTAGAACTCGCCCGGGGCCACCAGGATGCCCAGCTCGGCGAGGGCGCCCACGGTGTCCCAGCAGGGCTCGTCCCGCGTCGCCCACAGGTACAGCGACGCCTCGCTGTGCTCGATGCGGAAGCCGTGACCCGCCAGCGCCGACCGCAGCGCGGCCCGGCGCCGCTCGTAGCGCTCGCGCTGCTCCGTCACATGCTTGTCGTCGCCGAGCGCCGCGACCGTGGCCGCCTGCACCGGTGCGGGGACCATCATCCCGCCGTGCTTGCGGATCTTCAGCAGTTCGCCCAGCACCGCCTCGTCACCGGCGAGGAAGGCCGCCCGGTAGCCCGCCAGATTGGACCGCTTGGAGAGCGAGTGGACCGCCACCAGCCCCTCGAAGGAGCCGCCGGAGATCTCCGGGTGGAGCACCGAGACCGGATCGGCCTCCCAGCCCAGCTCCAGATAGCACTCGTCGCTGACCACCAGCACCCCGTGGGCACGGGCCCAGGCGACCGCGGTGCGCAGCTCGTCCCCGGACAGCACCCGGCCGGTGGGGTTGGACGGGGAGTTGAGCCAGAGCAGCTTCAGCCCGGCCGGGTCGAGCTCCGTAGGCTCGTCGTACGGCACCGGCTCGGCGCCCGCCAGCCGCGCGCCCACCTCGTACGTCGGGTAGGCGAGCCGCGGGAAGGCGACCCGGTCGCCGGGGCCCAGGCCCAGCTGCGTCGGCAGCGAGGCCACCAGCTCCTTGGAGCCGACCACCGGCAGTACCTGGGTGTGGGTCACCCCGGCCGCGCCCAGCCGCCGCTCCACCCAGCCGGTGAGGGCGTCGCGCAGTGCGGCCGTGCCCCAGACGGTCGGATAGCCGGGGCTGTCCGAGGCGTCGGCGAGCGCCGCGCGGATCAGCTCGGGGACCGGGTCGACGGGGGTGCCCACCGAAAGGTCGACAATGCCGTCGGGGTGGGCCGCGGCGGTCGCCTTGTACGGTTCGAGCCGGTCCCAGGGGAAGACCGGGAGGCGGGCGGAGACGGGTGGCACGGGGTGGCTCGCTTTCTTCGGAACTGCCCGGGCCGAGGGGCCCGGGGAAACCCGCGGGAGCCGGGAGCGCCGGGGAAACCCGCGGGAGCGCCGGCAAGGCCCGGGAAACAGCCCGGTCCCGCAGGCCACAAGGCCATACGGGACCGCCGACTGCTTCCGGGCGATGGCGCCGGGGCAGGGGTTTACTCGTCGTGCTCCTGCGGCGGAAGCGCGGCGATGAAGGGGTGGTCCCGCTCGATCAGGCCGAGCTTGCTCGCGCCACCGGGCGAACCGAGCTCGTCGAAGAACTCGACGTTCGCCTTGTAGTAGTCCTTCCACTCCTCGGGAGTGTCGTCCTCGTAGAAGATCGCCTCGACCGGGCAGACCGGCTCACAGGCCCCGCAGTCGACGCATTCGTCCGGGTGGATGTACAAGGACCGCTGGCCCTCGTAGATACAGTCGACGGGGCACTCCTCGATGCACGCCTTGTCCTTCAGGTCGACACAAGGCTGCGCGATGACGTAGGTCACGCTGTCGTTCCTCCTCGTTAGGGCTGCTATCGCGCGGGAGCGCGGCGTCGTCGATGCCCACACCTAGTATCTCCGTTCTTGGGCACCGAGCGCACATGAGGGGCTGACAGAGCTGTGGATTTCACCACTGGCGGACGTCTCGAAGTCCGGATCACCCCGGATGACGTGGGAAAACGCGTCTCGGTCAGGCTTGTGACCGAAGATCGTGAGCCCGGCGCGACCTTCACCGACGTGGTCGGCGTTCTCACATCGTGGACCGAGGGCACGCTCTCCATCACCCGGCGTACCGGTGAGCCGGTGCGGATCGCCGAGTCGTCCCTGGTGGCGGGGAAGGTGGTGCCCGCCGCTCCGGCCCGCCGCCGCGGCCCCGCCGCGAGCGCGCCCGAGCTGGACCGGGTGGCCGCCCGGGCCTGGCCGCCGGTGATCAGCGAGCCACTGGGCGAGTGGACGCTGCGCGCCTCCGGCGGCTTCACCCGGCGCGCCAACTCGGTGCTGCCCCTCGGCGACCCCGGGATGGGGCTCGACGCGGCGCTGCGCCGGGTGACCGAGTGGTACGCGGCTCGGGAGCTGCCCGCGTACATCCAGGTCAGCACGGGCGCCGAGGGCGCCCAGGAGGTGCTCGCCGCGGAGCTGGAGAGCCGCGGCTGGGTACGGGAGGTCTCCTCGCGGATGGAGATCGCGGCGCTCGCCCCCATCGGGGACCTGGACGCCGACACCTCGGCGGTGACCCTCTCCCGCCAACTCGACGACGCCTGGCTGACCCGCTACCAGCGGTCGTCAGGCGAGCCCTCGCCCGAGGCGCGGACGGTGCTGTCGGGCGGCCCGTCGGTGTGGTTCGCGACCATAGCGGCGGATGAGGGCGGCGCCCCGGCCGCGATCGGGCGCTGTGTGGTGGACGGCCGCTGGGCCGGGTTCACCGCCGTGGAGGTCGCCCCGGAGCGGAGGCGCCAGGGCCTGGCGAAGGCCGTGATGACGGCGCTGGCCCGCAAGGCGCTCGACGAGGGCGCCTCGGCCGCGTATCTCCAGGTGGAGACGGACAATGGCGGGGCGCACGCTCTCTACGAGGGGATGGGCTTCACCGTCCACCACAGCTACCATCACTGGCGCGCGTCCGGGGAGGATCCGCGCTGAGCAGGGTACGAGGCGGCTATGCCACGGATGAACGACGTCTCCCGCCGCCGCTGGTTCGCCGACGCGGCCCGCGAAGAGCGCCCCGATCTGGCGCTGCTGTGCCTGCTGGTGGGCATGGAGGCCGACCCCGGCCTGGACGAGAGCGGAATCGACGAAGCGCAGATCGAGCTGGACCGGCTGGCCGGTCAGCTCCCCTTCTCCCCCGGCGGCCCCGAGGACTGGGCCGCCGCGCTGGCCCGCCTCCTCGGCGAGCGCCATGGCTTCCGGGGCGGCCCGGCCGACTACCGGCGGCTGGAGTCCTCGCTCCTCCACCAGGTGCTGCGGCGCCGCCGCGGACTGCCGATCCTGCTGTCCGTGGTGTGGATGGAGGTGGCGCGGCGGGCGGGCGCGCCGGTGTACGGGGTGGGGCTGCCGGGCCACTTCGTGGTCGGCTTCGGCGATCCTTACGGCGGCCATGTGCTGGCCGATCCGTTCGACGGCGGGCAGCCGCTGTCCGCCGAGGACGCGGCGACGCTGGTGTCGGGGGCCACGGGCACCCCGCTCTCGCCGTCGATGCTGACCCCGGCCGGGCCGCTGGACATCGTGCTGCGGATCCTCAACAACATCCGCGCCTGGGCGTCCGCACGCCCCGAGCGCACCGATGTCCGGCTCTGGGCGCTGGAGCTGTCCCTGCTGCTGCCCAGCCATCCGGCAGAGCTGCGCTACGAGCGGGCGAAACTCCTGGTGGAGCGGGGCGAGTTCCTGACCGGCGCCAGGGAACTGGAGGAGTACGCGGAGGTCGTGGCGGCGGTGGAGCCCGACGCCGCCGAGACGATACGCCGCCAGGCCCGCGCCGCCCGCGCGATGCTGAACTGAGCGCGCCACCGGCCCCGCGCCGACCGGCGGGCCCCTTCGGCGGTCGCCAGGGCCTGTCGTCAAACTAGGGCCTGTCGTCAAAGGGGACGCCTTGCTCCCGGCGCGCCTGGCACGGCCGCTCGCCGCCACGGCGCGCACGCCGCCGTAGGACTTGTTCACCTTCTCGAAGCGGACCACGGGCGGCGCGCCCGTGGTGGCGGCCCCGGTGCCGGGGGCGGAAACAGCGGTCGATGGGGTCATGGCCATGAGACTGGCCGAGGGCGGGGTGTGCCCGGCAGTGTCAGCGGTCGTGACCTGGGGATGACAGATGTCATGGGCCGCGGCGTGACGCGGGCCGGAAGGCCGGACGACGACGCGGCCCCCGCCCGGTGCCGGGCGGGGGCCGCGTCGTCCGACCGTGGGTGACGGGCCGGTCAGTTGTCCTTGCCGACGATGCCGATGCGCTCGCTGGGCGTCTTGCCGAGCAGCGCCTGGCGCAGCGCCGACTCCACGTCCTCCGGGGTGACGGGCTTCTTGGAGCCGTCGCCCCGCTCGAGCAGCACGCCGTCGAAGGTGCTGCCGTAGAGCTGCTTGAGGACGGCCAGGTCGTAGTGCTCCACCAGCTTGCCGTCGACCACCCGCATGGAGAGGATCTTCGGCAGCGACTTGTCCGGGCCGAACGGGATCGAGTGCTGGGCGTCCGTCTGCACCGTGACCAGCCCCGACATCGCGGGCTCGGCGAAGGTCTTCAGCTTCCGGTCCACCTCGGCCTTGCTGACCGTGGGGTGCTTGATGGTGACCGGCAGGGTGATGGCCTTGTTCTGGCCGGTCTCGGCGCGCAGCCGGAACCCGTCCGAGACGGCCTTGACCGCCTTGTCCACGTCCAGCCCCTTGCCCTCCTTGCCGTACACCGGGACGGCCTTGCCGGAGGTGAAGCTGATGCCGCCCTCGCGGGCCGTGCCGGAGTCGCCCGCGAGCCGCTCCAGGGCGTCCCGCAGCTTCTCCTCGTCGACGGTGACCGCCGGGTCGGCCTCATGGGTGCCGCCGAAGAGCGAGCCGATCACGGTGACCGGGTTGTAGTCCCGGCCCGCGACGTCCCGGACCGTGGCCTCGGTGTCGAGCGCCAGGCCCGCGACGGACGGCTTGATCTCCTTCTCCTGGCCGTCGACCGACACCGTCAGCGGGGCGGTGGTGCGCTTGCCCAGCGCGGTGTCCAGCTTGTCGACGGCGACCTCCTTGGAGGTGCCGCCGATGTCGACGCCGAGCACGGTGGTGCCGTTCGGCACATCGGCGTGGTTCATCACCAGACCGGCCGCGTAGGCCCCGCCCGCGATCACGAACAGCAGGCCCCCGGCCATGACGACCTTGGACCGGCCCTTCTTCTTGGGCTTACCGGCCTTCGGGGCGGAGGGCGCCGGGGCGCTGTTGCCGCCGGGCGCCGGGGCCCCGGGACCGCCCGGAGCAGACGGGGACGGCGGCTTGGCCCGGCCCTCGGTCGAGGGCACCACGGGCACCCCGCTGACCAGCGTGTCGCTGGAGATCTGCTCCGGCGGCACGCCACCGGTCGGCGTGGGCTCGGGGTCGCGGAACAGCGAGGGGGCCGGATCGGCTCCGGGGCCGTCCGCGGGCCCCGCCCCGGGACCGGTCAGCGGTCCCACGCCGGTGGTGGCGCCGAGGCTGCCGGACAGCGGCGAACCACCCGGCGGGGTCGGCGGCTGACCGGCCGGGCCTCCCCCGGCCAGCGGGCCCACTCCGCCCGGAGGCGTCTGCGGGTCACCGCCGTACGAGCCGCCCGCGGGGCCCGGTCCCGGCGGGGCCAGCAGGTCGCCGTCGCGCGGGCCCGCACCGGGGCCGGACGGCGGCACGTACATGTCGCCGGTGACCGGGCCGGTGGTGGGCCCGGTCGGCTCGGGGTGGCCGGACGGCGCCTGGGCGTCGGTGAAGTACGGCAGATCGGCGACGGGGCCGCCGCCCTGCTGCGGTACCGGGAACCCCTGAGTGGTGTCCGGCGCCGGGAATCCCTGCGTGGTCTCCGGGGAAGCGAAACCCTGCGTGGTGTCGGGCGCGGGGAACCCCTGGGTGGTGTCGGGCGCCGGGAACCCCTGCGTGGTGTCCGGGGCCGGGGGCACCGGCGGCTTCGGAGTGCTGCCGGTGGCCGACGAGCCGCTTCTGGGCCTACGGGGCGCGAACCAGTCGCTGGTCCGCTCGCCGTCGCCCTTGCCGCTCTTCCTCTCCCGGCCCTCGGTGGGCTCGTCGGCCCCGCCGGGCTCGGCCGGCACACCGCGCTCGGGCGTCGGCGTGAAGTCGACCCGGGGCAGGGCGCTGGTGCGCTCGGGGGCGTCTTCGTCCCCGCCGGAGCGCGGCGCGGGCACGCCGTCCTCCGCGACGGGTGTGCGCATGACCACCGGCGGGATGGGCCGCGACCCCGGGATGTTGATCTTGATCCGGGTCGTCAGCGTGGTCTCGGTCTTCGGCTCCTCCGGCTTGGCCGCGGCACGCGCCTGCCCATCCTCGGCGGCACCCTGCGGGGCCTCCTGCGTGGGGTTCGGCGAGGGGTACTGGCGGGATCCGTACGGCGGGGTGCCCGACGGGTAGGCGGCACCGCCGCTTCCCTCCCGGGGCCCGGAGGACGAACTGTCAGATTCACGGCTCAAAGCAGGTTCTCCCAGTTAGCTCCGCCGCCCGTCAGACCTCGCGCGGGCGGCTCGGCGGCGGCACCACCATACTGGGCGGTGCGGACGCGCACTTGACGGCCGCCGGATCACCGCATCCGGTACGCCCGAGGCGCACCCTTCGCCGTGTGCCCGAAGGGCCTCCGAGTGCCGGGGACGTCGCGCCGAAAACGTCACGTCACTTACCAAGTCGGACCGGCGGGCCAGGAGGTTGCGGCACCAAAGGCAGCGTGGCACACATCACACCGATGAACATCCCGCCGAGGAGGAAAGCGTACGACCCCAGCCCGGCGCCGAAAAGGAAATCCCCTTCCGGACGGGAGGAAGTGAGCAGCAACACGGCCACCGTCCAGGCGCCCGCGGGCACTCCGCCGCCCATCCGCGCGCCCATGGCCTTGACCCCGCCGTAGCACAGGCCCGCCACCGCGAGCAGCGCGAGCAGCAACCCGCCGGGGAACCACGCCGCTTGGACCAGCGCGCCCGCGGCGCCCACCAGCACTCCGGCCACGGCGAGCAGGGCGTATCCGCCCAGGCGCGGGGCCGTCATGCCGTCACCCCCGCGAACAGGTCGTCCTCGCGGTCCGCCCCGGCCTCGCCCTTGACGAGCCGGTAGTGCTCGTGGAGGAACATCGGCTGGACCAGGTCGTTGGAGAGCGCGAAGAAGGGGCCGTCCACCGCGATCTGGCTGGCGTGGGCGCGCATCGCCGCGGCCTTCGCCGCGGCGTGGGGGACGCCGTCGATGAGCGCGGTGACGTCCGCGTCGTCCACGACCCCGGGGATGTCGTCCACCGTGGCGACGCCGGGGAAGAGGGAGTCACGGCCCTCGGCCCGCAGCCGGGCGAAGCCCTCCTCGACGGCCGAGCGCGGCACGCAGTTCCAGTAGACCTTCGCAATGTCGTGCGGCTCGCCGAGATCGGGGCGGAAGCCGGGATCGGCGGCCAGCTCCACGGCGCGCATCGCCACGCGGTGCGCCTGGATGTGATCGGGGTGGCCGTAGCCCCCATTGGTGTCGTACGCCACAAGGACCTGTGGCCGGATCTCGCGGACCACGGACACCAGATGCCCGGCGGCCTCGTCCAGATCGGCCCGCCAGAAGCAGTCCGGCCGGTCGTTCTGCGGGGCGCCCATCATCCCGGAGTCGCGATAGCGGCCGGGCCCGCCCAGGAAGCGGTGGTCCTCGACCCCCAAGGCGTCCATGGCCGCGGCGAGTTCGCCGATCCGGTGCGGGCCGAGCGCGTCGTCCCGGTCGGCGGCGAGATGCGCCAGGGCAGGCGGAATGACCTCGCCCTCCTCACCGAGGGTGCAGGTCACCAGGGTGACGTGTGCGCCCTCGGCGGCATATTTCGCCATGGTCGCGCCGTTGTTGATCGACTCGTCGTCGGGATGTGCGTGCACCAGCAGCAGACGACGGGCGGGAAGAACGGTCATGGGCACAGCCTACGATTCGCACACACGTGCCCATGGGTCGCACGCCCCGGCCCCGCTCGGGGTCAGATCTTCACGCCGCCGATCATGTCCGCCACGTTGGTGGTGAGGTCGTCGATCGTCGGAGCGACCGATGAACTGGCCAGGTAGAAGCCGAGGAGGACACAGACGATCGCATGAACCGCCTTCAGTCCTGCCTTGTTCACGAGCATGAAGACGATGATCAGCAGCAGCACTGACATCGAGATCGAGAGCGCCACAGCGGCTCACCTCCAGGTACACGCACTCGGACGGACAACATATTGATGCCACAGGGGGGCTACCCACTATGCGCAATCGATCATAACTATGGCGGTGTGCACACGACTCGGTGCACGGGAGCATGACAGGGGCGCATGCCTGATCGCACGAACTTCCCGGCCCCGGGGGCTACTTCTCGTTGGTTATGCGCCATCTCGCCATCGCCCGGGGCCGCTTGAGACCGGTGCCGTCCCGGCCGGACCGTGCCAGGGGCAACGCCCGCCCGGCCTACCGATCCGTACCCTCCCCCGCGATGATCCGACGGCCGTACGCTCCCCCTATGACCGGACAGCTCTCGTTCCCACGGCAGCACGCGCGCACCCAACGTTTCACCCTCGGGACGCCGCGGGCCCTCTCCGTGGCCCCCGACGATTCACGCGTCGTCTTCCTGCGCTCCCGCTCGGGCACCGACCGGACCGGCCTGCTGTGGGTGTACGACCTCGCCGGACGGCGCGAGTACCCCGCCGCAGACCCGGCCGAGCTGCTCGGCGGCGCCGACGAGGAGCTGTCCCCCGAGGAGCGGGCGCGACGCGAGCGCAGCCGCGAGGGCTCGGCCGGGGTGGTCGGCTACGCGGTGGACGCCGCGGTCGAGCGGGCCGCCTTCGCCCTCTCCGGGCGGCTGTTCACCACGGAACTGGCCACGGGCACCACCCGCGAGCTGCGCGTCCCCGGCCCGGTCGTGGACCCGCGCCCCTCCCCCGACGGCCGCCACATCGCCTACGCGGCGGGCGGGGCGCTGCGGGTCACCGGCGCGGACGGCGAGGGGGACCGGGCGCTCGCCGAGCCGGAGGGGGACTCCGTCACCTACGGCCTCGCGGAGTTCATCGCGGCCGAGGAGATGGACCGCTCACGCGGCTTCTGGTGGTCGCCGCGGAGCGACGCCCTGCTGACCGCCCGGGCCGACGAGTCCCCCGTACGGCGCTGGTGGATCGCCGACCCCGCCCACCCCGGCCGGGAGCCCGCGGAGGTGGCCTATCCCGCCGCCGGCACCGCCAACGCGGAGGTGCGGCTGGTTCTGCTCGGTCTGGACGGCTCCCGTACGGAGATCGAGTGGGACCGGGAGCGCTATCCGTACCTCGCGCGGGTGCATTGGTCGGCCTACGGTCCGCCGCTGCTTCTGGTCCAGGCCAGGGACCAGCGCAGCCAGCTCTACCTGGCCGTGGACACCGACACCGGCCGGACCAGCACGGTCCATGTGGACGAGGACGCGGTTTGGCTGGATCTTTTCCCCGGGGTGCCGGCCTGGACCGAAGATGGACGACTCGTCCGCATCGCGGACGAAGGGGGCGCCCGGGTGCTGATGGTCGGCGACCGCAAGCTGACCTCCGGCGCCCTCCAGGCGCGCGCGGTCCTCGACATCGGCACGGACGACGTGCTGTTCTCCGCCTCCCCGGGGGCCGGTGCCCCGCTGCCCGAGCAGCCGGGTGAGATCGCCGTCCACCGCGCCTGGTTCCGGGGCAGCGGCGACCAGGGCGGCTGGGAGCCGGTCGGCAGGCGGCCCTTCCCGGCGGTCCACTCCGCCGTGCGCGGCGGCGAGGTGATCGCGCTGTCGTACACGGGCCTCGAGCGGCCCGGGGTGAGCGTGGAGCTCCTCCGGCCCGCCGACCACGGCGCGGCCGAACGCATCGCCGAGCTCGACGCGTACCCGGAGCGGCCCGTCATCACCGCCCGCCCCGAGCTCGTCTTCGCGGGCAAGCGGGACATTCCGTGCGCCGTGCTGCTGCCGAGCGACTATCAGGAGGGCGACGGACCGCTGCCGGTCCTGATGGACCCCTACGGCGGCCCGCACGGCCAGCGGGTGGTCGCCTCGCACAACGCCCATCTCACCTCGCAGTGGTTCGCCGACCAGGGCTTCGCGGTGGTCGTCGCCGACGGCCGCGGCACCCCCGGCCGCTCCCCCGCCTGGGAGAAGGCGGTGCGCGACGACCTGGCCGCGGTCACGCTGGAGGACCAGGTCGAGGCGGTGACGGCGCTCGCCGGGCGCTATCCGCTGGACCTCGGCCGGGTGGCCATCCGCGGCTGGTCCTACGGCGGCTATCTGGCCGCGCTGGCGGTGCTGCGCCGCCCCGATGTCTTCCACGCGGGCGTGGTGGGCGCCCCGGTGACGGACTGGCGGCTGTACGACACCCACTACACCGAGCGGTATCTGGGCCTGCCGGAGGAACAGCCCGAGGTCTACGCCGCCAACGCGCTGATGACCGACGAAGGGCTGTCCGGTGCGGCCGACACGGTACGTCCGATGATGATCATCCATGGTCTGGCGGACGACAACGTGGTGGCCGCGCACACCCTGCGGCTCTCCTCCGCGTTGCTGGCCGCGGGCCGTCCGCATGAGGTGCTGCCGCTGTCCGGGGTGACCCATATGACCCCGCAGGAGCAGGTCGCGGAGAATCTGCTCCTGCTCCAGGTGGACTTCCTCAAGCGGGCCCTCGGCCTGCGGTAGCGCTAGGCGCTAGGCGCGTGGGAAGAGCCGCAGGCTGCCGTCTTTTGTCTGCGGCTGCGTCGTGGCTGGTCGCGCCCACGCGGCGGAGCCGCACATCGACACAGCCCCGCGCCCCTTCGGGGCGCCTCCGAACCGCCGTCACCAGCCCGGTGGCGGCGGAGGTGCGGACGGGGGCGGGGGCGCGGTGGGCGGGGTGCCGGGTGGCGGGGGTACCAGCGGCGGAGTGGCGGGCGGGGACGGGGCGTAGCCGCCGCTGCCGTAGCCGCTGTTCCCATAGCCGCCGCCGTACGCCGGGGCGCCTCCGAGGCCCCCGGCGCCCGCGGCGTACTCCTCCACGCCCCGCCGCGCCAGCACGAGCAGGGCGATCAGCCCCGCGATCGCCTCGAAGAAGCCGGTGAGCACGCTGAGCACGCCCACCGTCGGCAGATCGCTGAGATGGTCCAGATAGTCGAGCTTGATGTAGAGGGACGCCTCGCTGATCCCCATGGCCGTCACCAGCGCCGCCGCCACCATCCCCAGCGGGCGCGCCAGCGGGGCGCGGGCGAGCGCGGCGGCCGCTCCGGCCAGGCACAGCGCCACCGCCGCCCACGCGACCCAGGCACCGGGCGCCGAGAGCAGGGTGGGCAGCGTGTGCTTGCCGGTGAGCAGGTACTTGTAGATCTCCCAGCCCCGCTCCTGCGCCCAGTAGATCTGCCAGGCGGCGATGACGACCCCGATCGCGCCCAGGAAGAGCGCGCCGACGACCGCCGCCCCGGGCGCGGGGCGGCCCGGCGGCCGGTCGGCGGGCGAGACCGGCGGGGCGGCGGGGTCGACGGGGCGGCGTGCGGCGGCCACGGCGGCCAGCAGCAGTCCCGCGAGCACCACCTGCGCCCAGGCGCTGGCATTCGCCCGGGTCTTCAGATCGCCGGGGATGCCCTGGAGCCAGTCGGAGTTCAGGTTCCACAGGCTGGGCAGGCGCACCGCGACGGTCACCACCGCGACCGCGCCGAGCGCGCCCGCGGCGGACGGTGAGCGCAGGGCGGTGATCCCGACGACCGCGTAGACCAGCAGCAGCGCGAGGTCGAGCAGGGAGGAGCCGAAGATCCCTCCGGTGGCCCGGAACGGCAGCCCGGCCCAGGTCCACCACAGATGGTTCGCCTCATCGGCCTTGTCCAGGTCGTGGATGATCCATCCCAGTGAGATCAGCCCGAGAACCGCGCAGACGAGCGCCCCGAAGACGCGCGCTCCGCTGTTGAGTATCCGTCCCTGCCCCATAGCCGTAGGTCTCCCCCGCCTCGCACCCCGGGCAACCGTCGCGGGCCGAAGAAAAATACCGATCGTGGAAGAAAAATGCGGATCGCGTCCGTCCGGAGACCACCGGGAGACATGTCGGCCAAGCCCCCGAAGTGGTGCGACCGGCCGGGGCGACATCTCGCGCCCCGGCCGGTCCACGGCACCCGCACGGCCGTACGCAGTTCAGCCTGACGCGTCCGTATATCGGTGTTGCGACAGATGAGTTGCCGGTGTGTTAACGCGTTTCCTGCCCATAGTCCATGCTTTGTCCCCCATGGGGGATCTCTGTCAAGCACGCCCGGACCTCGATCTGCCAAATCTTCGCTCAAGGTTCGAACGAGCGGCACATCCACCCTCGCCGGACCCTTGACTGCGCCGTTCCCCGATTGCGACAGTCCGCTCAACCCGACACGCATGCACCAACCCTGGCGAGCGGGCGGCGACATGACGCGCATAGACAACGCGAGTTGACGGTGTGACACCAGTGCGGGGGGACGCTACTTCGATGACGAGTCCATCCCAGACCGGCGTGGTCGAAAAGACCGCACCGGGCGGCACGGAGGGCGAGGCGCCGGCCGGTCTGGCGCCCCGCCAGCTGATGTGGCGGCGCTTCAGACGCGACCGCACCGGTGTGGTCTCCGCGTGCGTGGTGGTCTTCTTCTTCGCCGTCGCCGTGCTGGCGCCGGTGATCGCCTGGCTGTACGGCAAGGATCCGTACACCACCTACGGCCTTGACCGGCCCGAGCTGCTGGACCCCCTCACCGGCTATCCGATGAAGCCCAACGGCGGCATCGACGGCGAGTTCTGGTTCGGCATCGAGCCCAAGCTGGGCCGCGATGTGCTGACCCAGCTCGTCTACGGCATCCGCACCTCGCTGCTGATCGGGCTGGCCGCGACCGTGCTGTCCACGCTCACCGGCATCGTGATCGGCGTGGTGGCGGGCTATACGGGCGGCCGCACCGACTACTTCCTCGGCCGTCTCATCGACCTGCTGCTGTCCTTTCCGCAGCAGCTGTTCTTCGTCGCCTTCATGCCGGTGGTCACCGCGCTGTTCGTCAGCCCGCAGAAGGAGACGCCCACCTATTTCCGGGTGACGGCCCTGGTGATGGTGTTGTGGCTGCTGGGCTGGATGCAGCTGGCCCGGCTGCTGCGCGGCCAGGTGCTCTCCCTGAGGGAGCGTGAGTTCGTCGAGGCGGCCAGGGTGACCGGCGCCTCACCGTGGCGGATCGTCCGCAAGGAGCTGCTGCCCAACCTCGTCACGCCCATCCTGGTGCAGTCCACGCTCATGCTGCCGAACTTCGTGACGACGGAGGCGGCGCTGTCCTTCCTCGGCGTCGGCGTGGTGGAGCCGACCCCCGACTGGGGCCGGATGTTCGCCAAGGGCGCGAACTTCTACGAGGGCGACATCACCTACATGTTCTTCCCCGGCATCGCCATGGTGGTCTTCGTGGTCGCCTTCAACCTGCTCGGGGACTCGGTCCGGGACGCGATGGACCCGAAGACCACGCGGTGACCGGGGGCCGGCGAGCCCAAGGCAGTGAACGGCAAGTCTTCCGTCCGATGAGGCAGGTGCAGTGGCAACGTGAACATCGAAGAACCGTCCAAGAACAGTCGCAGAGCCCGTACCTTCGCCGTCGCCCTGGCCGCGGGGGCCCTGGCGCTCGCGGGGTGCAGCAGCGGTGGCGGCAGTTCGAATCCCAAGGATTCGAACGAGCCCAAGATGGAGTCCCAGGACATCACCCTGGGCACCGCCGCCGACTCCACCGGACCGGCCAAGGACCTGCCGGGCGCCAAGAAGGGCGGCACCGTCACGGTGCTCCAGCGGGACGCCTTCGAGCATCTGGACCCGGGGCAGATCTATGTCAGCGATGAGCTGATCATGCAGACGCTCTACAACCGGACGCTGACGAACTACCAGTTCGACGACAAGACGGGCAAGGCCAAGCTGGTCGGCGACCTCGCCACCGACACCGGCAAGTCCTCCGACGGCGGCCGCACCTGGACGTACACCCTCAAGGACGGGCTGAAGTTCGAGGACGGCTCGCCCATCACCTCCAAGGACGTCCGCCAGGCCGTCGAGCGGCTCTACGCGCCGTATCAGACCAACGGGCCGACCTACCTCCAGCAGTGGCTCTCCGGGGAGGGCCAGAAGTACCGCAAGGCGCTTCCGGACGGCCCCTACAAGGGCAAACACCTGCCCAAGTCGGTGCTGGACACCCCGGACGACAAGACCGTCGTCTTCCACTTCGACCAGCCGCGCGCCGAGGTGCCGTTCGCGGTCGCCATGCCCAACATCGGCGCGGTGCCGTCGGCCAAGGACACCAAGGAGAAGTACGACAAGGCCCCGCTGGCCTCCGGTCCGTACAAGATCCAGAACTTCAAGCCGGGCAAGGGCATCCAGTTCGTCAAGAACGACAAGTGGGACCCCAAGACCGACCCGATACGCCATCAGTACGTCGAGAAGTTCGACGTCTCCTTCGGCCACCAGTGGGTGGACTCCACCCGCCGGCTCCAGGCGGACAAGGGCGCCGACCGGAACGGGATGACGTGGACCAACGCGGTCGACCCGTCGCAGATCTCCACGGTCCTCAAGGACAAGAAGGCGATGGCCCGGTCGCTGACCGAAACGCAGCCCTATGTGGATGTCGTTTCGATCAACACCGATCGAGTCAAGGACAAGAAGGTGCGCGAGGCGATCGCTTGGGCCTTCCCCAGCGGTCAGTACCTCCAGCAGTTCGGCGGTCCGAAGGCCGGTGAGATCGGCGGCGGGCTGGTCGGTCCCACGCTCAAGGGCTACGACCCCACGTTCGACCCGTTCCAGAAGAAGAAGTACCCCGGCGGCAACGCCAAGAAGGCCAGGGAGCTGCTGAAGGAGGCGGGCAAGGAGAACTACGAGCTCGTCTACGCCTACGGCAACGGCGACACCCACCAGGACGCCTCGGTGGTCGTCGAGCAGGCCCTGGAGCGGGCCGGGTTCAAGGTGCAGAAGAAGGAGATCGACCAGTCGACCTATTACACCCAGATCGGAAAGGTCAAGAACAAGTTCGACCTGTACCGGTCCTCGTGGGGTGCCGACTGGCCGTCCGCCTCGACCGTGGTCCCGCCGGTGTACGGCGGCCAGAACGTCTACGACGACTCCGCGAACTACTCGCACCTCAACGTCCCGTCGGTCAACGACGAGATCGGCAAGGTCACGAAGGTCAGCGACCTCAGCCGGGCCACCTCGGAGTGGATCAAGCTCAGCGAGAAGATCCTGACCGATGAGATCCCCGCCGTCCCGACCTTCTACAACCGGCTGTTCACCCTCTGGGGCTCAGGGCTGGGCGGAGTGAAGTTCAACTCGGTCTACGGCGCCGTGGACCCGACGGCCGTCTTCATCAAGTAGTCACCTTCTCCACGGAGCCGCGGCCGCACCCAGGCAGCGCAGAACCCGGCCGCGTCCGCCCCGGCGGACGCGGCCGGGACCCGCCCCTAGCGGAAGATCACCGACGTCATGTTGAGATTCCTCGCCCGCCGGTCCCTCGGCGCGATCGTGATCATGATCCTGATCAGTGCGATCACGTTCTTCCTCTTCTTCGCCCTGCCCGCCGAACCGGCCCGGCTCGCCTGCGGCAAGAACTGCGATCCCACCTCGCTCGCCATGATCAACAAGAATCTGGGCCTGGACCAGCCGGTGCCGGTCCAGTACTGGAAGTTCATGGTGGGGATCGTCGCCGGGCGGGACTTCGCCGTGGGGCACTGTGCCGCGCCCTGCTTCGGCTACTCCTTCGTCAGCCAGGAGCCGGTCTGGAGCACCATCGTGGACCGCTTCCCGACCACCCTCTCGCTCGCCCTCGGCGGCGCCGCCGTCTTCCTGGTCTGCGGGATCGGCATCGGCATGATCGCGGCCTGGCGGCGCGGCACCTGGATCGACAAGTTCTTCAGCTCGCTGTCGCTGCTCGGCGCCTCGATGCAGATCTACTTCGTCGGGGTGCTCGCCCTGGCCTGGTTCGTCAGCGGGCTGGGGATCATGGACCAGCCCGCCTACTACCCCTTCACCGAGAACCCGGCGAAGTGGTTCAGCGGAATGCTGCTGCCCTGGGTGGTGCTCTCGCTGATCTTCATGGCCAACTACAGCCGGATGACCCGCTCCCAGATGGTCGAGCAGCTACAGGAGGACCACGTCCGCACGGCGAGGGCCAAGGGGCTCTCCAGCCGTACGGTCTTCTTCCGCTACGCCTGGCGCGGCGCCATCGCCCCCATCGTCACCATCTTCGGCATCGACCTCGGATCGCTCCTCGGCGGGGCCATGGTCACCGAGTACACCTTCACCCTGCACGGCATCGGACGGCTGGCGGTGGAGTCCGTCCAGCTCACCGATCTGCCCATGCTGATGGGCGTGATGCTGGTCAGCTCCGCGGCCATCGTGGTGTTCAACATCCTGGTCGACGCCGCCTACGCCTTCATCGACCCGCGCGTGCGCCTCGCCTGACAGACCCGGAGCTGCCGAGATGACCACACTCACCAAGCCCGACGACGGCGCGACGCCGCCACCGGCCCCCGGCGACGGCGCCTTCCTGTCCGTACGCGATCTGTACGTCCGGTTCTCCACCGAGGACGGGATCGTCAAGGCCGTCGACGGCCTCTCCTTCGACCTCGAACGCGGCCGGACGCTCGGCATCGTGGGCGAGTCCGGCTCCGGAAAGTCCGTCACCAACCTCACCGTGCTGGGCCTGCACGACCCGCGCACCACCACCGTCAGCGGCGAGATACTGCTGGACGGGCAGGAGCTGACCGGCGCCCCCGAGCGCACCCTGGAGCGGCTGCGCGGCAACACCATGGCGATGATCTTCCAGGACCCGCTGACCGCCCTGTCGCCGTACTACACGGTGGGCCGCCAGATCGCCGAGCCGTACCGCAAGCACACCGGCGCCTCCAAGAGCGAGGCCCGCTCCCGCGCGATCGAGATGCTGGAGAAGGTCGGCATCCCCAACCCGCGGCTGCGGGTGGACGACTATCCGCACCAGTTCTCCGGCGGGATGCGGCAGCGCGCGATGATCGCGATGTCGCTGGTCTGCGACCCCGATCTGCTGATCGCCGACGAGCCGACCACCGCCCTCGACGTCACCGTCCAGGCGCAGATCCTGGATCTGCTGAAGGACCTCCAGCAGGAGTTCGGCTCCGCGATCATCCTCATCACCCATGACCTGGGCGTGGTGGCCAACACCGCCGACGACCTGCTGGTGATGTACGCGGGCCGGGCCGTGGAGCGCGGCACGGTCCGCGAGGTGCTGCGGGCGCCCCAGCACCCGTACACCTGGGGACTGCTGGGCTCCATGCCGCGGCTGACCTCCGCCGTGGACGAGCCGCTGAGCCCCATACCCGGCTCCCCGCCGAGCCTGCTCAGCCCCCCGCCGGGCTGCCCGTTCCATCCGCGGTGCCGCTACACCGACCAGGTGGGGGGCGACCGCTGCGCCACCGAGCGGCCGTCGCTGCCGGACGGCCGCGGCGCCGCCTGCCATCTGGGCGCCGAGCGGAAACAGACCCTCTTCACCGAGCAGATCAAGCCCCGGCTGGGCTAGGGACCAGGGCTTAGGAGCGCTGACGCATGAGCATCGAGTCGGGCACACCCGAACCCCTCCTGGTCACCGAGCGGCTGACCAAACACTTCCCGATCATGGGCGGCTTTCCGTTCAAGCGGAAGGTCGGGGCCGTACAGGCGGTGGACGGGGTCGATCTGACCGTGCACGCCGGGGAGAGCTTCGGGCTGGTCGGCGAGTCCGGCTGCGGCAAGTCCACCACGGGCCGACTGCTGACCCGGCTGCTGGAACCCACCAGCGGCAGGATCACCTACCGGGGCCGGGACATCACCCACGCGGGCCGCAAGGAGCTCGCCCCGATCCGCTCCGAGATCCAGATGATCTTCCAGGATCCGTACTCCTCGCTGAACCCCCGGCAGACCGTCGGCACGATCATCTCCGGGCCCATGGAGATCAACGGCATCGAGCCGCCGGGCGGCCGCGAGGCCCGGGTGCGCGAGCTGCTGGAGATCGTGGGCCTCAACCCCGAGCACTACAACCGCTTCCCGCACGAGTTCTCCGGCGGTCAGCGCCAGCGCATCGGGGTGGCCCGCGCGCTCGCCCTGGAACCCAAGCTGATCGTCGCCGACGAGCCGGTCTCGGCGCTGGACGTCTCCATCCAGGCGCAGGTCGTCAATCTGCTCCAGAAGCTCCAGCGGGAGCTGGGCATCGCCTTCCTGTTCATCGCCCATGACCTCGCCGTCGTACGGCACTTCTCGCAGCGCGTCGCCGTGATGTACCTGGGCAAGGTGGTCGAGGTGGGCGACCGCGAGTCCATCTACCGCCGCCCCCGCCACCCGTACACCCACGCGCTGCTGTCCGCGGTGCCGGACGCGGCGGTGGTGATGGCCGAGGAGGAGGCGGAGGGCCCGGGCGCCGTGCGGACCACCCGCCGGGAGCGCATCCGGCTCGCCGGGGACGTCCCCTCCCCCATCAACCCGCCCTCCGGCTGCCGCTTCCGCACCCGCTGCTGGAAGGCCCAGGACATCTGCGCGCGGGAGGAGCCACCGCTCATCCGCCTGGACGGCAACGGCGAGGGCCACCTGTCCGCCTGCCACTTCCCCGAGGACCCGACGCTCGAGGCCCGCGAGGAGGACGTGGTGCTGGACCCGGCGCTGATCGCGGCGGAGTCGGAGGCCCTGCCGCGCAAGGAGCCGTAAGAAGCTGAACCAGCGCCTCAGCACCGCGAGTCCGCCGTCAGAACCGAGTCCGCCGTCAGAACCGCGAGAAGGAGTGCACCCGCCCGACGGCGCGGAACCCGCGACGGCCGTACCAGCGCAGCGGCCAGTCGTCCTGGTCGGCGACGAGGAACCGCAGCGCGCACCCCGCGGCGGCCGCGCGGCGCAGCGCGCCGGCCAGGACGGAGTCGGCGTAGCCGCGGCGCAGATACGGCTCGGCGGTCGCCACCTCCTCGATCTGGGCGACCCCGGCGGCGGGCTCCAGATACAGATCGGCCCAGGAGACGATCTCGCCGCTGTCGTCGTGGGCGGCGAGGAAGAGCACCTCCTCGGCCCCGGCCCGCCGGGCGGTGCGCCGCTCCACCAGGTCGTGCACGGTCTTCTCGTCCGCGTCCGGCATCCACCGCCACTGCTGCGCCGTCACCGCCCGCCGCAGCAGCCCGTGCGGATCCGGCCCCAGCTCCCGCTCCACCACATCGGCCGCCCCGGCCTCCGGCACCGGCCCGGTGTGGACCATCAGCACCTCGGTGACATGGGTGTATCCGGCCTGTTCGAGCGCGGGCACGGAGATCAGGCCCAGGGCCTCGTCATGGACCGTGATCCGGCGGTGCGGCAGGAAGGCCATGACCTCATCGGCGAGCTCGGGCAGCCCCTCGGGGTCGGCGGGCCCGGTGATATGGAGCTGATTGTGCTCATGGGAGCGTTCGTACTGCCGGTGCAGCACCAGGAAACCGCCCGGCACCTCCCGCACTTCACCGGCCTGTCGGCGGGCGAAGGAGATCCGGAAGTCGATGATGCGCTGAAGGTCGTTCGACGGGTCGTTCCGCGGGGCGTTCCGTGGGTCGTTCTGCGACACGTCGCGATCATAAGCGAACTCGCACAATGACACGGCTTTCGATAACTGGTCAACACGGATAACACGGGTAACCCACCGGGTAAAAGGAATTAAGCGATCCACTACCTTCTGATGGAAAATGTCAACTCTTGATAGTTCTGCGCCGGATATTTACTGTCTAGCGCATGCCGGAACAGTGATCCCACTGCGTCCGGCCCCCAACGAGAGGGAGGTGTTCGCCATGCGCAAGCTGATCCTCACCGGAGCGCTCTTCGCCCGGCTCACTCGTAAGGACCGTCTCACGCTGCCGTACTCGTACTACTAAACCGGCGCGGATGAGCGGGCGGTGGCCGCGGCGCGATGCCGTGGCCACCGCCGTCGGCCACGATCCGAGGGGACGTCCATGACCGCCGCTCCTTACCGCACCGACCTGCCGGGCCCCTCCGGGGACAAGTACCTCGGCAATCTGCACGCCTTCTCCTCCGATCCGCTGGGCTTCCTGACCGACTGTTCGCGCCGCTACGGCGACGTGGTCCGGCTCGGTGAGAACAACGTCCTGCTGACCGACCCCGGCGACGTGGAGAAGATGCTGGTCGACCGGGACTCCCTGTTCTCCAAGGCCAGCGCGGACACCCGGCGCGGCTCACGGCGGCAGGGCTTCCCGCACTCCACCATGAACAGCGACGGCGACCGGTGGAAGGCCAAACGGCACCGGCTGCAACCGGCGTTCGGGCGGTCGCTGTCCACCAGGGCGGCCGAAATTGTCGACGCCCAGGGCGAGAAGCTGCTGCGCACCTGGCGGCCCGGCCAGGCCCGTACGCTCCAGGACGACATCGCCGTGGTGACCCTGCGGCTGGTCACCCAGCTGATGTTCGGGGACGAGTTCAGCGACCGGGACACCGCCGAAGTGGCCCGGCTGGTGGCGCCCATCATGGACCTGTCGACCTCGCCGGTCCTGCTGCCCGAGTGGGTGCCGACCCCGCGCAAGCTGCGCATCCGCCGCTCGATGGCCCGGATCGACCGCACCCTGCGCGCCCTGGCCGCCTCCCCCGCCGCGAACGACCCGGAGCGCGCCCCCGTGCTGCACGCCCTCGTCCACGGCACCCCCGCCCCCTCACCGGAGGAGCTCCGGGACGAGCTGGCCACCTTGATCATGGCGGGTTTCGAGACCACCAATGACGCGGTGGTCTGGACGAGCGTCCTGCTGGCCCGGCACCCCCGGATCGCCGAGCGGGTCCGGGCCGAGGCCGACGCCGCCTTCGCCACCACCCCCGCCGGGCTCTCCCGGATGGAGGCCCTGCCCTACACCCACGCCGTCGTCCGCGAGGCGCTGCGCCTCTACCCCCCCGGTCTGGCTGACCAGCCGGGACGCGCGGCAGGACCTCGACTTCGGCGGCTATCTCATCCCCGCCGGGACCACCGTCACCGTCAGCCAGTGGGTGGCCCACCGCGATCCGCGCTTCTGGGAGGAGGCCGAGGCGTTCCGCCCCGAACGCTGGCTGGGCGGCGGCCCCTCCTCGGTGCCCCGCGGCTCGTACTTCCCGTTCGGGCTCGGCCCCCGCGTCTGTGTGGGAGCCGCCGTGGCCACCACCGAGACGGTCCACCTGGTGGCCGACATCTGGCGCCGCTTCCGGCTGGAGCTGACCACCCCGGACCACATCCACCCCCGCCCGGCCCTCGCCCTCCAGCCGGTCGGCGCCGAGGTGGTCCCGCGCCCCTGGTGACCCCGGCCCGCCGGGGGTGACCCGGCCGCCGGGCTCGCGGCCCGTCAGGGCTCCGGGACGGGACCGTAGACGGCCGTGGGGGCGGCCGTGGACCAGGCCCAGTAGCGGTCGCCGTATGACCAGTGCCACCACTCGGTGGGGTAGTTGACCATGCCGACCGAGGACAGCGCCTCGATCATCAGCGCCCGGTTCTCGCGGGCCCGTGCGGACAGGCCGGGGGCGTGGGTGTAGCAGGCCCCGCCGCTCTCCTCCGGTGTCGCGGCCTCCGGGCTGCCCATGTCGATCTCCGTACCGTCCCGCGTGCACACGGTGAGGTCGATCGCCGCCCCGGCGACGTGCCCTGCCGTCTCCGCCGGGGCACACCAGCGGCTGGCCGCCGTCCGGATCCGCTCCTCGTCGGCGCCCGGATCGAGCTTCCGCAGCGTGGCCGCGTAGCCGTCGAAGATCTCCCGCTGGAGCGCCGGCGGCCGGTAACCCTCGACCAGCAACCACCGCCAGTCATCCGGCAGCGACTTCTCGGCCCGCTCGAGCCGTTCGGCGACTCCGGCCCGGAGGTGCGCGAAGTGCCCCGCCGGATCGGCCCGCCGACCGTCCACGCGCATCCGCCCCCGGCAGTCGACCAGCGGTTCACCGCATTCGCGCACCGGCACCGCCCGGACCCGTGGGTCACCGATCAGGACGATCCGCGGTTCCGCCGGAAAGGGCGAGCTGGTCATGGGACTCTCCTCACACACGCCGGTGGGCCGTCCCACAATCTGCCCGTCCCCTCGTCCGGATGAACCACCGTCCGTGGGCACCGGGAATGGGTAGTCCGCCTGCATGATCGCCGGTATGAGCCTCGAACGTGTCACGATCACGATGCCGAGCGAGACCCTGAGCGCCGCCAAGGAAGCGGCGGACCGCGAGGGCATGAGCGTCTCGGCCCGGCTCTCGCGCGCGGCCGAGCGCGCGGCCGAGCGCGCGGCCAAGCGCGCGGCCAAGCGCGCGGCAGGGCGATCGCGGCAGGCGTCCTGCCGTCCATGACGCGGGGGGCGCGGCAGGCGCGCCTGGTGCGATCGCTCAGCAGGACTGACGGCCGGCTGCCACCACCTCACGTACCCCACATCATGTTGGACAGGGCCACGAACAGCACAAAGGTGATCCCCACGCCCTGCGCGGCCTTGCCCCAGCCGGACATGGATTCGCCCCGCTTGACCGCCGAGCGCTGGGCGGAGAAGGCGAACGCCAGCGCGATGAGGGCGAGGGGGCCGAGCACGATGGACAGCCAGTCGACTCGCACGGGGGTCATGGCGGAACTTCCTTACGTTCACCTCGGCTACGGGCGGCCCATCATCCGCGGGACCGCCCGGGACCCCTCCCGAGGAGCGATGTCTCCGCCTTCGCCGCACCGCCGAACGGCTCGTTCCTAGGCGACCGTGAGCACGATCTTGCCTTGGATATGCCCCCGGGCGGCGCGTTCGTGCGCCGCTCGGGCATCCGCGAGCGCAAACGTGCTGTCCACCGCGACGCGAACCGTGCCCGCGTCGAGCAGGCGTCCCAGCTCGGCGAGTTGCGCGCCGTGCGAGCGGACCTGGGTGGACGTGACCGTGACGCCCAGCCTCGCGTTCTCCTCGTCGTCGAACTCGCCGAAGTACACCGGGTAGAGGGACCCGCCGCGCTTGAGGGTGCGCAGGAAGCGCCTGCTGTCGGGGCCCCCGACGGTGTCCAGGACGAGATCGACGTCATGGGCGGCCTCCTCGGGCCGCTCCTTGGTGTAGTCGATGAACTCGTCGGCGCCGAGCTCGCGCAGGAAGGTCTCATGGGCGCCGGAGGCCACGGCGATGACGCGCGCCCCCTTCCACTTGGCCAGCTGGAGAGCGAGGTGCCCCACACCACCGGCGGCGCCGTTGATGAGCACCGTGGTCTCGCCGTCGAGCGCCACCGGACGGTGCCGGGCCTCCTGGAACGGCGAGGGATGGTCGTGCCCGAGCTCGATCAAGAACTGCCACGCCGTCAACCCCGACATGGGCAGGCCGGCCGCGTGCACATGATCGATGGCAGCGGGCTTGCGGGCGAGGTCGGACGCCGGCGCGGTGACGTACTCGGCGTACGCGCCGCCCTGGAGAGCGGTGGGGAAGCGCAGCAGGCCGACCACCTCGTCCCCGGCCGCGAAGCCGGTGACATCGGCGGCGACGGCTGCCACGACGCCCGAGACGTCGGTCCCCGGAATCAGGGGGAGATGGAACGGAGGCTTGAGCTCGGGAGGTACGTTGGGCATGCCCTCGCGCGCGTACCAGTCGGGAGGGTTGACACCGACCGCGTGCACGCGGACGAGCACCTCGCCCGGCCCCGGTTCGGGGACCGGCGCCTCCTCATAACGCAGCACCTCAGGGCCGCCGAAGTCGTGCAGCCGGATCGCCCTCATCGTGCGTGTCGACATCATTTTCTCCTACCCCTGCCAGGGGATACGCTGATCGGATCAGTGGTCCATATATTCGTACCACTGATCCGAATATATGGACCACTGATCCGGATAGTCAAGCCGGATAGTCAAGAGGGGCAGATGCGGGCCGACGCCAGGAAGAACCGTGACCACCTGCTCGCAGTCGCGGGCACCGTCATCGCCGAGCAGGGCGTCGACGCGTCGCTGCGCGACATCGCACGCAAGGCCGGTGTGGGGCTCGCGACGCTGCTCCGTCACTTTCCGACGCGCGAGGTGCTGCTCGAGGCCCTGCTCCACACGAGCTTCGACGAGCTGACGGCAAGGGCGGGCGAACTCGAGACGTCGAGCTCGCCCGAGGACGCGCTGGTGTCGTGGCTACGCGACTGCGTCGCCTGGACAACCGAGTACCGGGGCGTGACCGTGCTGATGGCTGCCGCCATCGAGGACACCGAATCCGCGCTCCACGCTTCGTGCGTCACCCTCCGCGCGGCCGGCACGCGGCTGCTCACCCGTGCTCAGGACGCGGGCATGGCACGGACGGACATCGATGGCACCGACCTGTTCGCGCTGATCGCGGCGCTCGCATGGCTCGGCGACCAACCCTCGCTCGCGCCACGCGCCGATCACCTCTTCGACGTTGTCGCGAGCGCGATCCTGACGAAATGACGTTCCCCGGGGCCGGTCGCGCCCTGATCAGCCCAGGCAGGTCAGCGCAGGTCAGCGCAGGTCAGCGCAGGTCGCGGAAGAACGTCCGTACGTCGCCCACCAGCAGCTCCGGGACCTCCATCGCCGCGAAGTGACCGCCTGCCTCGAACTCCGACCAGTGGGTGATCGCATGCCATGACTCGGCGAGGCGGCGGATCGCGGTGTCGCCCGCGAAGACCGCGACGCCGGTGGGGACCCCGGAGCGCTCGGGGGACGCACCCCAGGCCGAGGCGGCCTCCTTGTAGAGGCGGGCGGAGGGGCCCGCCGTGTTGGTGAACCAGTACAGGGAGACGTTCGTCAGGACCGCGTCACGGTCGAGCGCCTCGGGCTTGTCGCCGTGGGCGGCGAACCAGTCCACGTTCCAGGCCAGTTGGCCGACGGGCGAGTCGGCGAGGCCGTAGGACAGGGTCTGGGGGCGGGTGCCCTGGATGGCGGCGTAGCCGGAGAGCTCGCGGTGCCAGCGTTCGAGCCCGGTGAGGCGTGAGCGCTCGGCCGGGGTCAGCTCCTCCGGATCAGCCGCGTCGGCCGACCCCGCGGTCACCAGGGCGTTGACATGGACGCCGACGACCCGGGCCGGCGCCACCCGGGCCACCTCGGGGGAGATCAGCGAGCCGAAGTCGCCGCCCTGTGTGCCGTAGCGCTCGTACCCCAGGCGCCGCATCAGCTCCGTCCACGCGGTGGCGATGCGGCGGATGCCCCAGCCGGGCTCGCGGGGCGGGGCGGAGAAGGCGAAGCCGGGGAGGGACGGGATGACGACGTGGAAGGCGTCGGACGGGTCGCCGCCGTGTCCGCGCGGATCGGTCAGCGGGCCGATGACCTCGGTGAACTCCGCGACCGAACCCGGCCAGCCGTGAGTGATCAGCAGCGGCAGGGCATCCGGCTCGGGCGAGCGGACCTGGAGGAAGTGCACCCGCTGCCCGTCGATCTCGGTCGTGAACTGCGGAAACGCGTTCAGCCGCGCCTCTCGCGCCCGCCAGTCGAACCCGGTGGCCCAGTACCCGGCCAGCTCACGGACATGGTCGAGCGACGCCCCGTCGGACCAGCCGGCGCCGGGGAGCCGCTCCGGCCAGCGGGTGCGTGCCAGGCGTCGGCGCAGATCGTCGAGGTCGGCTTCGGGGACGGCGATGCGGAAGGGACGGATCTCCATGGGCCGCACGGTAGGGGTGGTCGCGGACGGGGAGTGTCCGCGACGCCCGGTGGCACACCTACTTCCCTCACCTCCGGCCCCGTCACCCCGGACAGCGGTCATCGACGTGCGCCGCCGCCCCGGCGGATGTCAGATGGGCCTAGGTGGTGATCGACGGATCTTGCCGCCTGCGGCGGGCCACTCCCCTCCCCGCCCCTTCCCGAAACCAGGGGCTTCGCCCCTGGACCCCGGGGTCTGGGGGCGGAGCCCGCGGGGAGGGGGAGAGATCCGCCGGATGCCCCGTAAGGCCGATCTTGGACCGGATCGTCGGGAGGCGCCATGCGTCGCGGAGCACCGTATCCCCTGCGTGCCCGGCCTTCCCCGGGTGCCCGGCACCCCGTCCGCGCTTGGCATCCCCTGGGGGCCCGGCAGTCCGTACGCGCCGTCGTCCTGATCGTGACGGCCGCGACCACGGCGACCGCCATGACCGCCTGCGGCGGCGGAGGAGGCGGCGGCGCCGACGCCGGTGTCGTCCGCTCCTCCTGGGGCGATCCCCCCAATCCGCTGGAGCCCGCCAACACCAATGACGTCCAGGGCGGCAAGGTCCTCGACATGATCTTCCGGGGGCTCAAGCGCTACGACCCGAGGACCGGCGAGGCCAAGAACGCGCTTGCGGAGCGGATCGAAAGCTCCGACCAGCGCAACTACACCATCACCCTCAAGAAGGGCCGGCGGTTCGCCAACGGGGAGAAGGTCACCGCCGCGTCCTTCGTGAACGCCTGGAACTACGGCGCCCGGATCGACCACAAGCAGCGCAACGCCTACTTCTTCGAGTACATCGAGGGCTATGACAAGGTCCACCCCGCCTCCGGCGCCGCCCCCACCGCCAAGACCCTCTCCGGGCTGCGGGTCAGGAACGACCGGACCTTCACCGTCCGGCTCACCCAGAAGTTCTCCACCTGGCCCAAGACTCTGGGCTACAACGCCTATGTGCCGCTGCCCCGGGCGTTCTTCACGGACCACGCCGCCTGGCTGAGGAAGCCCATCGGCAACGGCCCGTACCAGGTGCGGTCGTACGCCAAGGGTTCGGTGATGAAGCTGCGGGCCTGGGACGGCTACCTCGGCCCGGACAAGGCCCGTAACAAAGGCGTCGACCTACGTGTCTACACGGACAGCAACACCGCCTACACCGATCTCCAGGCGGGCAATCTCGATCTGGTCGACGATGTCCCGGCGCAGCAGCTGAAATTCGTCCGCTCCGACCTCGGCAACCGCTACATCAACCAGCCCGCCGGGATCATCCAGACCCTCACCTTCCCGATGTACGACCACGTCTGGAGCGGCCCGGCCAGGGCCAAGGTCCGCCGGGGCATCTCGATGGCGATCAACCGCGCGCAGATCACCGAACGCATCTTCCAGGGCACCCGCACCCCCGCGACCGACTGGACCTCGCCGGTCCTGCGCCGCCAGGGCGGCTATCAGCCGGGGCTGTGCGGGGACGCCTGCCGCTACGACCCGGTCCGGGCGCGCAAGCTGATCAAGGCGGGCGGCGGACTGCCCGGCGGCCGGATGACGATCACGTACAACGCCGACACCGGCTCCCACAAGGACTGGGTGGACGCGGTCTGCAACAGCGTCAACACCGTGCTGCGGAACGACCGGGCCTGTGTCGGCAAACCGGTCGGCACCTTCGCCGACTACCGCAACAAGATGGCGGGGAAGAAGATGACCGGGCCGTTCCGGGCCGGCTGGCAGATGGACTACCCGCTGATCCAGAACTTCCTCCAGCCGCTGTACTACACCGGCGCCTCCTCCAACGACGGCCACTTCAGCGACACCGGCTTCGACCGGCTGGTGAACCAGGCCAACGCCGCCTCCGCCGACGGCCGGGCCATCGCCGGTTTCCGGGACGCGGAGAAGATCCTCGCCGAGCAGATGCCCGCGATCCCGCTGTGGTACCAGAACGGCAGCGCGGGCTATTCGCGGCGGCTCAGCGAGGTGGCGCTCAATCAGTTCAGCGTGCCGGTCTACTCACAGATCAGGGTCGGCTGAGCCATGGGCCGCTATGCGCTGCGGCGGCTGCTGCAGATGATCCCGGTCTTCATCGGCTCCACCTTCCTGATCTTCTTCATGGTGTACGCGCTCGGCGACCCGGTGGCCGCGCTCTTCGGCGACAAGGCCCCGGACCCCGCCACCGCCGCCCGGATCCGTAAGGACCTCTATCTGGATGAGCCGCTGTGGCGGCAGTACGCGCACTACATGGGGCAGATCTTCAGCGGCCATTTCGGTACGGCCTTCAACGGGCAGCCGGTGACCGAGCTGATGGCGAGCGCGTTCCCGGTCACCCTCCGGCTCACCCTCGTCGCGGTCGCCTTCGAGATGGCGCTGGGCATCACCCTGGGCGTCCTCAGCGGGTTGCGCCGGGGCCGGGGTCTGGACACCTCGGTGCTGCTGCTCACCCTGGTCGTGGTCTCGGTCCCGACCTTCGTCAGCGGCACGGTGCTCCAGTATCTGTTCGGTGTGAGCTGGGGCTGGGCCAGGCCGTCGGTCTCGCCGGAGGCCCCGCTGAACGAACTGCTGCTGCCCGGGGTGGTGCTGGGGCTGGTGTCGCTCGCGTACACCACCCGCCTCACCCGTACCTCCATCGTGGAGAACGCCCGCGCCGACTACGTCCGCACCGCCGTCGCCAAGGGGCTGCCGCGCCACCGGATCGTCACCCGCCATCTGCTGCGGAACTCGCTGATCCCGGTGGTGACCTTCATCGGCACGGACGTCGGCGCGCTCATGGGCGGGGCCATCGTCACCGAGCGGATCTTCAACATCCACGGTGTGGGCTACCAGCTCTACCAGGGCATCCTGCGCCAGAACTCGCCGACCGTCGTCGGCTTCGTGACCATCCTGGTGATCGTCTTCCTGCTCGCCAATCTGCTCGTCGACCTCCTCTACGCCGTGCTCGACCCGAGGATCCGGTATGCCTGAGCCCTTTGACCCGCGCTACGACATGACCGAGGCGATCGCACCGGCCGGCAGCGGCGGCGGTCCGATGGACCTCCCCGCCTCCGGCCCCCAGACCCTGAAGGACGGGCCAGCCCCGAGGGGCGGGGCGCGGCGCGGCCCCTGGCGCCTCCCGCTGCCCTGGCGCGGGGAGCCCGGCCGCCGCTCCGGCGAACCGGCCGCGCCGACCGGGCGGGGGCTGTGGACCGACGCCTGGCACGATCTGCGCCGCAATCCGATCTTCGTCGTCTCCGCGCTGATCATCCTCTTCCTCGTCGTGATCGCGATCTGGCCGCAGCTGATCGCGAGCGGAAACCCGTACCACGGCGATCTGGCCATGGCGCAGGACGGCCCGGCCCCCGGCCACCCCTTCGGCTACGACCTCCAGGGCCGCGACGTCTACACCCGCACGGTCTACGGCGCCCGCGCCTCCATCACCGTGGGCATCTGCGCCACCCTCGGCGCGGCGCTGCTGGGCAGCGTGCTGGGCGGGCTCGCCGGGTACTTCGGCGGCTGGTGGGACGCGCTGCTCTCGCGGATCGCCGATGTCTTCTTCGGCATCCCGATCCTGCTGGGCGGGCTGGTCTTCCTGTCGGTGGTCACCAGCGGCTCGGTCTGGCCGGTGGTGGGCTTCATCGTGCTGCTGGGCTGGCCGCAGATCTCCCGGATCGCGCGCGGCTCGGTGGTGAGCGTCAAGGAGCACGACTACGTCCAGGCGGCGCGGGTGCTCGGCGCGAGCAGCGGCCGGACGCTGCTGCGCCATATCGCGCCCAACGCCGTGGCGCCCGTGATCGTCGTCGCGACCATCGCGCTGGGCACCTACATCTCGCTGGAGGCCACGCTGTCGTTCCTCGGCGTGGGGCTCAAACCGCCCACCGTCTCCTGGGGGATCGACATCTCCTCGGCCGCGACCCAGATCCGCAACGCCCCGCACATGCTGCTGTGGCCGGCCGGGGCGCTGTCCATCACGGTGCTCGCGTTCATCATGCTCGGCGACGCGGTGCGCGACGCCCTCGACCCGAAGCTGCGCTAGCCATGGCGGCCCGCCTGCTGGACGTACGGGACCTGCGCGTGGAATTCCGCACCCGGGACGGGATCGCCGAGGCGGTCGGCGGTGTCTCGTACGCCGTCGACGCCGGTCGGACGCTGGCCGTGCTCGGCGAGTCGGGCTCCGGCAAGTCGGTGACCGCCCAGGCGATCATGGGCATCCTCGACTCCCCGCCCGGCCGGATCACCGGCGGCCAGGTGCTCTTCCAGGGCCGGGACCTGCTGACGATGGGCGCGGAGGAGCGCCGCCGGATCCGGGGCGCCGCGATGGCGATGATCTTCCAGGACGCGCTCTCCGCCCTCAACCCGGTGCTTCCCGTGGGCGCCCAGCTCGCGGAGATGTACGAGGTGCACCGGGGGATGTCCCGCAAGGACGCCCGGCGGCGGGCGGTCGAGCTGATGGACCGGGTCCGCATCCCGGCGGCGGGGCAGCGGGCCGGGGACTATCCGCATCAGTTCTCCGGCGGGATGCGCCAGCGCATCATGATCGCCATGGCGATGGCGCTGGAGCCGGACCTGATCATCGCCGACGAGCCGACGACCGCGCTGGACGTGACCGTTCAGGCCCAGGTCATGGAGGTGCTCGCGGAGTTGCGCCGGGAGTACGCGATGGGGCTGGTCCTCATCACCCATGACCTGGGCGTGGTCGCGGACGTGGCCGACACCATCGCCGTGATGTACGCGGGCCGGATCGTGGAGACCGCGCCGGTACGCGACCTCTACCGCCGCCCCGCCCACCCGTACACCCGTGGCCTGCTGGACTCCGTGCCGCGCGTGGACCATCGGGGCGAGCGGCTCTACGCGATCAAGGGCGCGCCGCCCAGTCCGCTCGCCCTGCCGCCCGGCTGCCCCTTCCACCCCCGCTGCCCGCGCGCCCAGGAGGTCTGCCGCGTCGAACGGCCACCGCTGTACGAGGTGGCGGAGGACGCCGGGGCCGACGGACGGACCAGCGCCTGCCACTTCTGGAAGGAGGAGCTGCATGCCTGAGCACATGCCCGAGCCGGATGGGCCGGTCTTGGAGGTCCGCGACCTGGCCAAGCACTATCCGCTGACGCGGGGGGTGCTGGTGAAGCGCCAGACCGGCGCGGTACGGGCGGTCGACACGGTCTCGTTCGCCCTGCGGCGCGGGGAGACCCTCGGCATCGTCGGCGAGTCCGGCTGCGGCAAGTCCACCGTCGCCAAGCTGCTGGTCAGCCTGGAACGGCCGACCGCCGGGACGATCCACTACCGGGGCGAGGACATCGCCCGGCTGTCGGGCCGCGCGCTGCGGGCCGTCCGCCGCAACATCCAGATGGTCTTCCAGGACCCGTACACCTCGCTCAACCCCCGGATGACGGTGGGCGACATCATCGGGGAGCCCTTCGAGATCCACCCCGAGGCGGCCCCGAAGGGCGACCGGCGACGGGCGGTCCAGGAACTCCTGGACGTGGTGGGGTTGAACCCCGAGCACATCAACCGCTATCCGCACCAGTTCTCCGGCGGCCAGCGCCAGCGCATCGGCATCGCGCGGGGTCTGGCGCTACGACCGGAGATCATCGTCGCGGACGAACCGGTCTCGGCGCTGGACGTCTCCGTCCAGGCACAGGTGGTCAACCTGATGGAGTCCCTACAGGACGAGTTCAACCTCTCCTACGTCTTCATCGCGCACGATCTGTCGGTGGTCCGGCATATCTCCGACCGGGTGGCCGTGATGTACCTGGGCCGCTTCGCCGAGACGGGCACCGGCCCCGAGATCTACGACCACCCCACGCACCCCTACACCCAGGCCCTGCTGTCGGCCGTCCCGGTCCCGGACCCGGAACCGCGCGGGGCCCGGACCCGCATCCTCCTGACGGGCGACGTCCCCTCTCCCGCCAACCCGCCCTCCGGCTGCCGCTTCCGCACCCGCTGCTGGAAGGCCCAGGACCGCTGCGCGGTGGAGGTTCCGGCGCTGGCGGTGCCGTCGAGCCTGGCGGGCCCGGCCGCCCACGCCTCGGCGTGCCACTTCGCGGAGGAGCGCGCGGAGGTCAGGGCATGACGTTCAGGGCAAGATGTCGAATATGCTCCCGCCGGAGTCGTTCCCCAGGTTCGAGCCCGGCCCCTGGGGCACCTGGTACACCGGAGGGAAAAGCAGTCGCACTTCAGGCGCGAACGCCTGCACGGCGACGGCGAGCCGGGCCCGATCGACCTTCCAGAGCATGATGCGCCGGCAATTCCTGACGACCTCGTACTCGATGTGCGGTGCGAAACCCGCGGCGAACTGCTGGGTGAGCTTCCGGTTGGGGCCGGGAGGGGCGGGAACGCCCGGCCACAGCTTCAGACTTACGTACCATTCCGGCTTCTCCGTGCGGCTTTGCCTGGCCCACACCACGACGGCTTCGATGTCCCGCCATGGAACGACGGCCAGGAACCGGCGGTATCGCAATGCGGCGCCGCCCAGGGTGACACCGGACTCATCGGCCCGGAAGGCGACCCGTCGCTTCCACCCAGCGCTCGTCAAGAGCTGGAAAGGGGTGCGGGTGTAGAACGCCTCATAGACCGGTGAGTGAGGGGCAGTCATGCCACGACCCTACGAGGCGCGGCGCGGCGCCGTCTCGCGCCTTCGGCGCATTTGAGCATGGGTCGGGGGTGGGGGCCGAGACCGTCGCCGGACCGCCGGACCGGCTCCGGGTTGCCGGGGGTGGGGTACCCCTCTGGAAATCGTTTGACAAATTAGTTGCGCCAGATCAAGTACTTTGGGAAGGGCGGTCCAATGCCCCCGCCTTCGCGGCCCGCAGGAACGCGCGGAGCGCGGCGGGGGTCGTGGATATGACGACCTCCGGGTCGTCGCTCTCGCGGAGGTGCGGGGTGCCGACGGAGTCGGCGGCGAGTTCGACGCAGTTGGGGGCGTCGCCCGTGCTGAAGCTGGACTTCCGCCACGGAAGCGAGGACATGCAGCTCTCTCCTTAGAGAAGCGGGTAGAGGATGTGCTGGATGAGCCCGAGGGAATCCTTCGCCGTACGAGCCTCCGGCACAGACTCAGCATCGACCGGAGGCAGGGCCAGTTCACTCAATCTCTCGAACGACTCCCCATACTCGGCCAGCGCTTGGCGCTCGTCGAGGAACTGCGCCTTGCCCACCTGGTCGACGAGCACCGTGCCCAATTCCATCACGCCTGGGTCGATCACCATGAACGGGTGGCTGAAGGCCGCGCTTCCCTCGTTGTCGATCGGGACGACCTGGATCGTGACGTTCGGCAAGCGCGACACCTCGATCAGCCGCAGAAGCTGGTCACGCATCACCGCACGCCCTCCGTAGAGAACGCGCAACGCCGCCTCATGGATGATCGCGTGGAAACGAGGAGGCCGCTCGCCCGACAGGACCTTCTGACGCCGCATCCTGAATTCCACAGCCGAGTCGCGCACTTCGCTTACGGTCGGCGAAAAGCCGCCGCTGTGCACAGCGGTTGCGTAGTCGCTGGTCTGGAGCAGCCCCGGAATGAACAGCAGCTCGTAGTTGCGCAGGGCAACGGCTCCGGCCTCCAGCTCTGCCAAGTCGAGGTGAGTCACACCGAGGGTCGTGCGGTAGTCGCTCCACCATCCCTTCCCGGATTCCTGCCCCAGGGCCAGCAGGGCATCAACGGGATACGTATACGTACCACTCAGTGCTTGGGACAGCTTCTGGAGGCGTTCGGCCGATAGGCCAGTGCGGCCCGCCTCGACGTTGCTGAAGTGCGGCTGACGCATCCCCACCACTTGGGCCGCCTCGCCCACAGTAAGCCCCGCCGCCTCCCGCAGCCTGCGCACCTCGATGCCGAATCGACGCTGCCGGTACGTGGGATCGCCCCTGAGCCCCATGCGGTTCCCCTCTCTCGTTCGGCGAGTGTTGCGCGGCGCACGCACACGCGTCCACTCCGTAACTTCACCACGCCCCCACGGGTTGAATATATACGCGCCGTATCGCTACCTTACGTATGGCGCCAGTCACAATAGGCACTCAACCGGAGGCTGCCCCATGCGCACGCCCGAAGAGCCCTGGTCCTACGGCCTGTTCATCCCCCACGACCCACGCGCCGTGAGCGTCGTACGGGCCACCATCCGTCACATCCTCAGGGCGGCGCGGCTCGACTGCATCGTGGACACGGCCGAGCTGCTCGTGTCGGAGCTGGTCACCAACGCGTACCGGAACACCACCACCGACGCGTACGTCAGCATGGACTGGGAGCCGTCGCCGTCCGACTTCCGGGTCACCGTATGGGACTCCGGCTGCGGGCTGCCGCAACCGGTGACGGCGAACGTCGAGGACGAGAGCGGGCGCGGGCTCACGCTCGTCGAATCGTGCTCCGCCGCCTGGGGCGTGCACGACTACACCGACAAGGACGCAGGCGTATCCGGCAAAGCTGTTTGGTTCACGCTGGCCCCGCCGCCATCCGTGATGGGGCAAACTGGATGAACGCTGGCCTGAAGCGATCACCCTACGTGGACGACCTACGGCACATCGGAGGAGACAGCGCCGTGAGCACACAGCCCATAGAGGACTCCCACGACGAGCCGCTGTTCCCCATGCCGCCGCTGACCGAACAGGCGCTGCGGGTCGCCGTGCGCTCCCTGGACCTCAGCGCGGCTGTCCGGTTCGAGGAAGAGTTCCACAGCGCGTGGCAGGAGGCGGTGCAGACCGACAGCACCGTCCCCATGCACACCTTCCTCCACCGCTGGGGCGTGTTCGTGGCTCTGCGGCGCTATCCCGGGCGGGCCCGACGGCTCCACGAGTTGGAGGCGGCCGTCGCCGAGGCGCCCAACATCGAGGACGCCCGGCGGGCCTCAGCCGAGATCGGACTGCTGTTGGACGCCGCGCGTCGCGAGGTCGCAGCGTGAGCGATTGGACCTGGGAATACCTACCCGATGCCGAGAACGTGGTCGGGGGTCTGAATCCGCAGATCAAGCACGACGTGGAGCGGCTCGCCCAGCGGCTGGCCGACGCCGCCGCCGTCAAGTACCTCGGCGACCCGCCGATCCATGAGTCCGGGGTGTCCCGATTACTCGACCATGCAGAGGGTCGACTGATCGTCTGGTATCAGGAGCATCGTCGCTTCACCACCGTCTTCATCGTCCGGGTACAGCATTGGCCCGAGTCAGACGGATCCTGAACGACGAGGAGGGCCGCCCGGACCGTGCTATTCACGGTCCGGGCGGCCCTCGTCGTTCAAACTGCGGCCCGCGCGGGGGCGCTAGGCGTGGACCACGTCCTTTTCCTCCGCGAAGTGGCACGCCGACTCATGCGCCGCAGGCGAATCCGTGCCGGCGAAGCGCTCGGGGATGGCGAGGAGGGGGACCTCCTCCGCGCAGCGGGCCTCGGCCTTCCAGCAGCGGGTGCGGAAGCGGCAGCCGGAGGGCGGGTTGGCCGGGGAGGGGACGTCGCCGGTGAGGATGATGCGTGTCCGGCCCTCGCGCGACTCCGGGTCCGGGACCGGGACGGCCGACAGCAGCGCCTGGGTGTAGGGGTGCGTCGGGTGGTCGTAGATCTCGGTGTCGGAGCCGATCTCGGCCATCTTGCCCAGGTACATCACGCCGACCCGGTCGGAGATGTGCCGGACGATGGACAGGTCGTGGGCGATGAAGATGTAGGAGAGGTTGAACTCGTCCTGGAGGCCCTCCATCAGGTTGATGACCTGTGCCTGGACGGACACGTCGAGCGCGGAGACCGGCTCGTCGCAGATGATGATCTCCGGGTTGAGGGCGAGGCCGCGCGCGATGCCGATGCGCTGGCGCTGGCCGCCGGAGAACTGGTGGGGGTAGCGGTTGATGTACTCGGGGTTGAGGCCCACCACGTCCAGGAGTTCCTGGACCTTGCGGCGGCGGTCGCCCTTCGGGGCCACCTCGGGGTGGATCTCGAAGGGCTCCCCGATGATGTCGCCCACCGTCATCCGGGGGTTGAGCGAGGTGTACGGGTCCTGGAACACCATCTGGATGTTGCGGCGGACCGCGCGCAGCGCGCGGCCCGACAGCCGGGTGATGTCCTGGCCCTTGTAGAAGACCTCGCCCGCGGTGGCGGTCTCCAGGGTCATCAGCAGCTTGGCGACGGTGGACTTGCCACAGCCGGACTCGCCGACGATGCCGAGGGTCTCGCCCTGGTAGAGGTCGAAGGAGATGCCGTCGACCGCCTTGACCGCGCCGATCTGCCGCTTGAAGAGGATGCCCTGGGTCAGCGGGAAGTGCTTGACCAGATTGCGCACCTGGAGGATCGGCTCGCCCCGGTCGACCTTGGCCTCGAGTGCCGCGACCGCCTCGTCCTCGGTGGCCGCCTCGACCGTTTCCACCTCCGTGACGTTCGGGGTGGTGTCGGTCGGCTCCATGGGCGTTTCGTTGGCGTCAGCCATGGAGGGTCTCCTTCCAGAAGTGGCAGGCGCTGCCGCGGCCCGGCAGCTCCGTGCCGTCCTGCTCGGTGACCTGCACCAGGGCGGGGACGTCCCGGCGGCAGATGTCCTCCGCCTTGGGGCAGCGCGGGTTGAAGGCACAGCCCGTGGGGATCTTGAGCAGATTGGGCGGCAGCCCCTTGATCGCGTAGAGCTCCTGCCCCTTGCGGTCCAGGCGCGGGATGGAGTCCAGCAGACCGCGGGTGTAGGGGTGGGCCGGGCGCTTGTAGAGCTCGTGCACGGGGGCGGTCTCGACGATCCGGCCCGCGTACATCACGGCGATCTTGTCGGCGACGTCCGCGACCACACCCAGGTCATGGGTGATCAGGATCAGACCCATGTGGTACTCGCGCTGGAGCTCCGCGAGCAGGTCCATCACCTGGGCCTGGACGGTCACGTCGAGCGCCGTGGTCGGCTCGTCGGCGATGATCAGGTCCGGCTCCAGCGCCATCGCCATGGCGATCATGATGCGCTGGCGCATACCGCCGGAGAACTGGTGCGGATAGTCGCTCACCCGCTCCTTGGCCGCCGGGATGCGGACCCGGTCCATCAGCTCGATGGCCTTGGTCTTGGCCTCCTTGCGCGAGAGCCCTTCGTGGACCCGGAATACCTCGCCGAGCTGGTAGCCGACGGAGAGCACCGGGTTCAGGGCGGACAGCGCGTCCTGAAAGATCATCGCGATCTTGTTGCCGCGGATCTTCCGCCGCTCCTCGGCGGACATCTTCAGCATGTCCTGGCCGCGGAAGAGGATCTCGCCCTGCGGGATCTTGCCGGGCGGCATGTCGAGGATTCCCATGATCGCCTGCGCGGTCACGGACTTTCCGGAGCCGGACTCCCCGAGCACGGCAAGCGTCTCGCCCGCGTCCACGCTGTAGTTGACTCCGTTGACGGCCTTGGCGATGCCGTCGCGGGTGTGGAACTCGACATGCAGATCGCGTACGTCGAGCAGCTTCCCACCGACGTCCTCACCCGAGCGTGGGGCGGGGACGTCCGCAGGCATGTCGGTAATGGTCACGTACGCCTCCCTCAGCGCAGCTTCGGGTCGAGGGCTTCGCGCACGGCGTCGCCCATCATGATGAACGCCAGCACGGTGATGCTCAGGGCGCCGGCCGGGAAGAGCAGTACGTGCGGGAAGTTGCGGATGAACTGGGTGCCGTCCGAGATGTCGCCGCCCCAGGATATGGAGTCGCCACCGAGCCCGAGGCCCAGATAGGACAGCGTCGACTCAGCGACGATATATGTGCCGAGCGAGATGGTCGCGACGACGATCACCGGTGCGATCGCGTTCGGCAGGATGTGCCGGAACAGGATCCGCCTGGTGCCGGCGCCCAGGGCCTTGGCCGCCACCACGTAGTCCGCGTGCTTGGTCGTGATGACCGCGCCGCGCATGACACGGGCGATCTGCGTCCACCCCAGGAAGGCCAGCGCGCCCGTGACCACCCAGACGGTGCGGTCGGTGAAGGCGTTGAGCACGACCATCGAGCCGAGCAGGAACGGGATGCCGAAGAACACGTCGGTCAGACGCGAGATAAGGCTGTCCCAGAATCCGCCGAAGTAGCCGGCGAGCATGCCCATCAGACCGCCGAAGACGGTGACGAGGAGGGTCACACCGAGGCCGACGATGATCGAGTTGCGGGCGCCGTAGAGCACCCGCGCGTACAGGCTGCGGCCCGTGCCGTCGTAGCCGAACCAGTCCTCCTGGAAGACGTGGCCGAGGTTCGGCTTGCCCAGGAAGTGGTTGGCCTGGTCGCCGGTGTTCGGGTTGGCGCCGGTGAACAGACCGGGGAACGCAGCGACGAGCAGGATCACCAGGATCAGCAGTCCGGAGACCACGAACAGCGGGTTGCGGCGCAGGTCCCGCCAAGCGTCGGCGCCGAGGCTGCGCGGCTTCTCGGGCGCCGGACCGGCGTGCGAGGTGACGGGCGTGCCCACGACGACCGCGGCGGCCTCATCCCTCGCGGACGGGGTCTTGGTGAGGTCAGGCATAACGAATCCTCGGGTCCAGGACCGCGTAAAGCAGGTCGACGAGCAGGCTGGCGAGGAGGTAGACGAGCACCAGAACGGTGACGATGCCGACGATGACCGCACCCTCGCGGCGGGCGAGCGCCTCGAAGAGCAGGTTGCCGACGCCGGTCACGTTGAAGATGCCCTCCGTCACGACGGCGCCGGCCATGAGGCTGCCGATGTCGGTGCCGAGATAGGTGACCACGGGGATCAGCGAGTTGCGCAGCAGGTGCACGGTAATGATCCGCCTGCGCGGCAGACCCTTGGCGGTGGCGGTGCGGATGTAGTCGGCGGACCGGTTTTCCGCGATCGAGGTGCGGGTCAGCCGGGCCACGTACGCGAGGCCCACCATGCCGAGCACCAGTGCCGGGACCATCAGCTGACCGAAGTTGGTGGAGTCCTGGACGGTCGGCGTGATCCACCCGAGGTCGTTTCCGAAGTACAGCTGGCAGGCCAGACCGATGACGAAGATCGGGACGGAGATGACCACCAGGGTGAACAGCGTGACGGCGGTGTCGATGACCTTGCCGCGCCGGATGCCGGCGATGACGCCCAGGGTGATGCCGACGACGAGCTCGAAGGTCCAGGCCATGGCGGCGAGCCGGATCGACACCGGGAACGCCTGCGTGATCTCGTCGAGGACCGGCCGGTTACCGGCGATGGTCCTGCCGAAGTCCCCCTGGAACAGGCCCCCCATGTAGTGCAGGTACTGCTGCCACAGCGGAAGGTCTAGCCCTCTGTCGTGCCGGATCTGCGCGACCTGCGCGGGGTCCGGCGGCTTGTCTCCCCACAGCGCCCGTACGGGGTCGCCGGGGAGCACGTTGACCATGAGGAAGATCAACAGGGTTGTCCCGATGAATACCGGGATCATCTGGAGCAGTCGCCTCGCGACGTAGCGCCCCATTGGTGCCTCCGTCCATTCCGGAGCCGCCCGCAGCGGCGCCCGGCATCGCCGGACGCCGCTGCGGGACGGAATGCTCCGTAGCGACTTACTTCTTGAAGACCTCGACGTTCCAGAGGATCGGGTCGCCGGCCTGGTCGAACTCGATCTTCTTCACGTTGTTCGAGTAGGCCGAGTTGACCTTGGTGTAGAAGGTGGGGATGCCGGGCATCGAGTTCCGCAGTTCCTTCTCGGCGGCCTGGTACAGCTTCGCTGATTCGTCCACCGTCTTGGCCTGGTCGGCCTTCTTCACGAGGGCGTCGAACTTCTTGTCCGAGAAGTCGCCCTTGTTACCGTCGACACCGGTGCCGTACAGGTCGGCGAGGAAGTTGCCGTTGAACGGGTAGTCGAGCACCCAGCCGGAACGGTAGATCGACTTGACCTTCTTCTGGTCACGGATCTCGGTGTCGGCCTGGAAGTCGGTGACCGGGTCGCCCACGCAGTTCACACCGGTCGCCTTGGTGATGCTGTTGCAGACCGCGGTGACCCAGCCCTTGTGGGGCTGGTCGGCGTTGTACTGGATAGAGATCTTGTTGCCCGGGACGCCGCCGCCTTCCTTGATGAACTGCTTCGCCTTGGCCGGGTTGAACTTGCAGTACTCACCGCACGCGTCGGCCTGGTAGCCCTTCACGCCCTTGGCGACCCAGCCGGTGGCCGGCTCACGGTTGCCGAAGAAGGTGGTCTTGGCGATGGTCTCGCGGTCGATCGCCATCGACAGGCCCTGGATGACCTTGGGGTCGATGTCCTTCCACTGCTTCGTGTAATAGGCGGGGTTAATGGTGTTCAGCGCGGAGAACTCGGTGTTGATGGCGCGCTTGCCGAAGTCCTGCTTGTAGTTGGCGAGCTCGCTGTCCGGCACCAGCGGCATGGTGTCGACGTTGTCCGAGCGCAGGTCGTTGTACGCGGCCTGCGGCGAGGTGTACGCCTTGAAGTTGATGCCGCCGTTCTTCGGCTTGTTGGCGCCCTTGTAACCGTCCCAGTTGGTGACCTGGATCGACTTCTTGTGCTCCCAGCTCTTGAACTTGTACGGGCCGTTGCCGACCGGGCTCTCACCGAACTTCTTCGGGTCCTTCAGCGCCTCCGAAGGCAGCGGGTAGAAGGACTGGTAGGCGAGCTTGTACGCGAAGTACGGGATCGGGTTCGACAGCTTGATGGTGAAGGTGTTGTCATCGACGACCTTCAGGCCGGACATGGCCTTGGCCTTGGCCTTGCCCTTCTCCGGGTGGACCTCGTCGTAACCCTCGATGTCGCGGTACCAGGCGCTGTTCTGCTGGCCGTTGGCCGGGTTGGCGTCCCAGTTCCATGTGTCGACGTAGGACTTCGCGGTGACCTTCTCGCCGTTGTGGAACGTCCACCCCGGCTTCAGCTTGACGGTCCACACGCTGTTGTCGCTGTTCGGGGTGACCGACTCGGCGTTTTCGTACGTGATGTTGCCGGCCTTGTCGTAGCCGACGAGACCCGTGAAGAGGGAGTCGATGACGACGCTGCCGTACGCCTCCATGGTGTTGGCCGGCATCAGCGAGTTCTGCGGCTCACCGTTGGCGTAGCTGACGATCCCCTTGGGATCGACCTTCTTGTTGGCATTGGAGCTGCCGCTGTCCCCGCCACCACACGCCGTGGCGGCGAGAGAGACGACGCCGGCTATGGCAACCCACTTGGCGCTCTTGGCACCACGCATCGGGCTCCTCCTCATGAGTCCACTTGTCCACTACGAGGGGGCACGCGCATCGTCCACCGTCACCCCGACGGAGAAGACCTGCGGTGCCCCAGTGTGCTCGTGAGTCGGCGCCCCCCACAGCGCGTGACCCGTTGACCCGAGCTCAATGGACCCCATGATTGAGCACGCCCGGCCCTTAAACCACACCTTATGGGTCTCGCTTTGGTCACAGGATCTACGCGCGGAGCTTCGAAATCCGGACAAAACTACCCCAGACAGACACACGCGAAACGGACTGTTAACACATCATGCGGAGCTCGGACTCCGATATCCGAACAGATGAATCCGGATAAGCGCTTGACTGACCCCTTCCCGTCATGGGAGCGGCCCGCACTCCGCAAGGAAGCGATGAGCCCGGGCCGTTGGCAGATCATGAATCCACAGTACGGCGGCACGCGGGGCGCCCGGCGCCGGCGCGCGCAGCGCCGGTCAGCGCCCGGCGCGTGCAGCAGGCGGCCGGGCTCCTTCTCCTCCCGGTAGCCGCAGCTTCGTGGGTACAGCGCGTCGGTGCCGACCCTGGCCCCGCTCGATCAGAAGCGCCCCGTCGGCACGACCTTCGGAACCACACAACGCGATTCAAGAACCTTTCAAGGTTCCTTCCTTGCTCACCTGCCACGATCGGACGCATACGACAGCGAGGAGCACATATGAAGCATGGACGCTTCGTCGTCAGGGCCTTCGTCTCCACGGCCGCCGCAGGAATAGCCGTGTTGGGAGTTGCCCCACTGGCCATGGCCGATTCGGGCCTCTCCGCACATTCGGCGAACTACGACCACCGGGGACCGATCGCGCCCGCCAACTACGACCACCGGGGACCGATCGCGCCGCTCGACTTCGACAATCCCCCGTTCGCACCATTCAACGAAGACAACCCCCCGGCCCCGCCGCACGACCTCGGCAATCACTGACACCAGCAGACAAGGAGCACAGCCATGGCCGCCATCCCGCTTCTCGAAGAAAGAGCGGACTCCCGCTCCCTTGCAGACCTGGATCTCGATCTGGATATCCAGCTCACACCGGTAACCGGCAATGGGACGACCCTCGAAGAATCCGCCACGACCAGCACAATGTGCTGGGTCACCGCCGACTGCTGCAGCACTGGTGGGGGCTCGCCCAGCACGCTTGATCCTGTCTCCATGTGCCTGCTGTGCTGACACTCACATAGTGCGATACGAGCGGGGAGGCCATTCCCAGCGGGCCCTCCCCGCTCATTTTTCTGCAAAGCGAGCGGGATAGGTACAGATGGACAACCTCGTTTTCAACGCATGCGACACGCTTACGTTGCGAGTTTCCGCACTGCCCAGGCATCGGCGGCACGTCGCCAGTCCTGCGCTGACGGACGACGGAACGACAACCCGGGCCGACCTCGTTACATATATCAGCAATCTCGCAAAGGACGCCGTGCTCCGCGAGGCAGTCCACATAGCCAGCGCAGCTCTCTCGCGCGCGCTCGACGACGTGGAAAGCGGCCGCGAGCTCAGCTTGAAAAAGCTCACCAGTATCGCGATGTCCATGACCCGGTACGCCTTGCGCATGGAGGGGAGGTCAACCCCGTTCGGACTCTTCGCCGGCGTGGCGCGCTCCTCCCTCGGACCAGTTGCCGATGTCACTCATGGGGACCCGAACAAGAAATCTGCCAGCCTGGACGGTCATTGGCTGCACGAGGCGGTATCCCAGTGGTTGAACGTTGAAACCATTCGGCGTCGGGTAAACGTGGTGATCAACAACCTGCACGCCGTGCGTGACGGCCGCATCTATATCTCATGGGTCGTGGCCGGGGCGGAGAGATCGCCAAGGTCAGGAACAGCGCAGAGGGAGACCTCCATTCGCTGCTCTGGGTTCATTGAGTGGTTGTTGGAAGCGGCACGCGGGCCAATACCGTACGATCACCTGATAAAGAGCGCAGGGGTCGCCTTCCCGCAGTACTCGGAGAGCGATATCGACCGCTTGCTGGCTCAAATGATCTCCTATGGCTTCCTCCTCACGTCGATTTCTCCCAACAAAATCGACCAAACCTATTCCGAGCAGCTGAGTAACGCACTCATCGAAACAGCTGCGGGGCATGGATTCAGGAAAGTCCAATCTGCGCTTACCGACTACGAAGAGAGTGGATCGGGTGCGGGAAGGGCCGCTTGGGATCGGGCACTCGCAGCGATCCGGGAAACGTCACAGGGAGTAGAACCTGCGATTAACGCGGGAATGCGCTCTGGAGTTCGGGTAACCCTGCCGCACATGGTCGTCCAGGAAGTGGAGAACTACGCCACGACCATCTGGCGCATAGCCCCGGAAGCCGAACCGCGTGCGCACTTGAACGATTATTTGGTCAAGTTCCGGGATAAGTACGGGATCCACACGGCTGTGGCACTTCCGGAATTGATCGACCCACACAAAGGTCTTGGCTACCCCAGTGGCTATCGCAATCCGCCTGCGGAGGGATTACTGCATGAGGAGTCTAGACGAGAGACAGCAGCGACACTCGAGAGACGACGATTTCTCGGCGAAATCGTACACGATGCCCTACTGGCGGGTGACCGAGAATTAGCCCTCACGGACGAAATACTGAATCATTTGTCCGGTGGCAAGCCTCAGGTGCCTCTTCGATCGCTGGAGTTGTGCCTTCAGGTCTTGGCACGCGATCCGCATGATCTGGACAACGGTGACTTTCAATTGCTCACCTCACCGTTCGCCGGATCATGGGTGGCAGGCGCTGCGACAGCTCGATTCTCTCATCTTCTCGACTCCTCCCGAACCACCGCCCAGCTCATGAGTTCCGGAGGTGACGAGGAAACCATCGACGCGCAGGTCACCTTCACCCCCAGCTCACCTCGAGCACTGAATGTCATACAGGTTCCCACGAATCTCCTGCCTTTTGAAATTCCCTTGGGGGTGTTCTCTGACCTCCGAAAACCGGGCGTCATAGACTGGCGAGAACTGCTGGTTTCATCAAACGCTCGTGGTTTTGAGATCACCTGGCGGCGTACTGGGCAACGGGTCACCCCCGTTGTGCCCCACATGCTGGACTTGGAATCTGGAGCACCGAACCTGGCCCGATTGCTCAGTGACTTCAGCTTCTCTTGCGCCAAACCATGGTATGCGTGGCGATGGGCCGGCCTCGAGGCTCTTCCGGTCCTGCCACGCGTGACACACGGAAGAACCGTGCTGTCACCACTGCGGTGGAAGGCCGACCGTCATATGCGGGACACTTCCAAGAGTTGGCGGGCATGGAATAGAAGTCTGGACGAATGGCGCGAGCGTTACCGGGTGCCGGACACCGTTCACATCAAACGGCGGGACCAGGCGATATGCATCGACCTCAACGATCATTGGCATCGAAAGATGCTGCGCCAGGAGTTGACTCGAGGGGAGGTCTCCCTCCTCGAGGATATGACGGATGGCGGCCGACGACTGGGCTGGCTCAACGGTCACAGTAATGAACTCATCATACCGCTGAAGTCTCGTCATCGCCCGCCCGCCCCATTCACCGGACAGAAGATCACAGTAGTCCATGAAGAGAACAAGACTGTCCATCCCCCCGGAGGTAAATGGCTGTTTGCAAAGTTCTACGCACAATCAGAGAGACAGAACTTCTTTATCACGCACCAGCTTCCGCTGCTCCTTGAAGAAGTAAGACCGCATGTGCGACGTTGGTTCTTCATGAGATACCGCGATCCTCAGCCACATCTGCGGGTCCGCTTTCACGGGGATGCCGAGGCTCTCCGAAATCATGTCCTCACCGCCTTGGAGCGGCATACACGACGGCTGCAGATGTCTGGTGCCATCTCCTCGATGCAACTGGCTTCATATGAACCGGAGGAACATCGCTACGGCGGCCGCGCGGCAATGAGCTGGGCCGAAGAGATTTTCCACCAGGACAGCACTTCCGCACTTATTCAGCTAAGGGGCCGAGCGCACAGCGGGATTAATATGGCCGACGAACTGTGGGCGGCCCTCAACTATGCGGCGCTCCTCGATTCCCTTGGATCCTGGGACTGGGCATCCTGGGTTCATCATGCTTTCCAGAAGGAGGCCGAACACGAATACTATAAAAAGCACCGCGCTGAGGCAGAAAGGTTGATTGTACCCGGAAGAGCCGCCGAAAGGCTTGCGGAGATATTTTCCGCTCCTACGCTCAAGACGCTGTGGCAGCCGTCGGAAGCGAGCCAGAATTATGCGGTGGCCATAGGTATCGACAAGGCTCATCCGGCCAACGAAGGCACCATCACATCACTTCTCCATATGCAGCACAATAGGCTGATAGGAATCAACCCGGAGAAGGAAAAGCGCAGTTACGCCATTCTTCGCGGAGCCGTTTCTGCGTACTGGCACAAGCGGCGCCGGGGACTTGTCTGATCTGCTTTCGGTTTTCCCACTCATGAATTGGATCACTCGCTTATGACGAGGAGCTACAAAGAACAAGCACAGGACGCCGTCCGACTCATTAAGAGGGCACTAGCCGATCAGGACTTCACTGTCCATCATACGCATGTACCGGCGGCAGCATCGATGCACGGCCGTGACGAACTCCTCTGGGATGACTTATCGCTCACCAGCGGGTATGCGGGTGTCTCGCTTGCGTTCAGCGGGGCGCGTTCCGGACAGAATGATGATGTCCTCCGCGCTCATGAATATCTGTCCGCCGGGGCGTACGCCCTGTCGGTGAGCGATGCTGACCCACACATCCCTCAACAGCGGGGCATGTACCTGGGCGTCGGATCACTGGCCTTCGCGACATTGATGGCCCACCGTGCCAGGAGCGCCGGATACATAAACGCCATGGCGCACCTTGACCAACGGGTGAAGAAACAGGCGCGATGGATGGTCGAATGTTCGGCGAAGGCCCGTTTGTCCGCACTCGCAGATTTTGATGTCACCCGAGGGCTCAGCGGTATCGGTAGATATCTTCTCGCCCGAGGTGCAGCGGGAGAGACGGAGCTGCGCCTCATCCTCTCAAGATTCGTTGAACTGAGTCAGAGAGTTCCGTTCCGTGGTCACCGGGTTCCCGGGTGGTGGGCATTGGAGGGGCCACGAGGTGAGTCTCCGCAGGGCGATTTCAGCGACGGCCACCTCAATCTGGGCCTTGCCCATGGGATCTGTGGCCCACTCGTTCTTCTCGCCACTGCGTACAGTTCCGGCGTAATCGTCGAGGGACAGCGAGAAGCTATCGAGGAAATAGTGGGTGTGCTCCTGGATTCTATAAGCGAGGATGCCCACGGGATCTATTGGCCGCGGCTCATGACACTTACCGACTGGAGCAACCAGACTTCCAGCGACCGCTACCGGCCGCGCCCCTCGTGGTGTTATGGTACGCCGGGCGTAACGCGGGCAATTCAATTGGCCGCGTTGGCTCTCCAGAACTCGAACTGGCATGAAATCGCCGCGCAGTCATTGCTTTCGCTGCTTTCTATCCCACTGGGCGAGATGGGAATTCAAGACGCATCACTCTGTCATGGATGGGCCGGCCTCCTGCATATGGTGAGGGCGTGCAATCATGTGATCTCGGATGACAGATTGACTGACTTCAGTCATCGGATAGCAGAGAGAATCTTGTCCGAGCTGGATGAAGAGGCACCGTTCGGATTTCGCGCCGCAATGCTCAATGTGCCGCAGGGAGCCGATGTACCCGGATTCCTCGAAGGAGCGACCGGAATCTCGCTTGCCCTGGAATCCTACGCCACCGACTCAAGTCATCCTGACTGGGAAATGTGCATGCTCATCGCATAGCTTCGCTGTCTGCAGAAAGGGACGTACCTCGTGCAAAGATATAGTTTCGAGGATCTGCTCGGTGACGCGGACTTTTTCGCCGAGGAGTACTTCGACAAGCGCCCGCTGCTCAAGCGCGGTGCCGTGCCGGGCGACCCCCAAGAGATCCTTTCGCTGACGGATCTGGACGATCTTGTCAATTTGGAGGCGGTTCGGCCACCGTATATCGGTATTACCAAAGACGGAAAGCCGGTGGATGCGAAATGGTTTACACGAGCCACCGTGGTGCAAGGGACTCTGATACCGGATGCGGTAGTTCCGGAAAAAGTGCATGAGCTGTTCAAGTCCGGCGCCAGCGTTACGTGGATGTCTTTGAATCAGATATTTCCACAGGTGCGAGACTTTTGTCGGGTGTTCAGCCGCACATTTGCCTCGCGAAGCGATGCGGTTGCCTTCGTGACCCCGCCGCATTCCCGAGGTTACGAGGCCCACCGGGATGCAGTCGACGTCTTCGTCGTTCAACTCGCCGGACAGAAGCATTGGCAGGTCTGGAATGATCGCTACGAGGGTACCGGACTGTGCGACACAGAAAAACTGGGCCCACCTGACTTCGACGTCACTCTCACAGCGGGCGACATCTTCTACCTTCCTTATCGAACACCCCACCTTGTCTGCACAGAAAGTGATGTATCGCTGCATCTCTCCATAACGGTTCGACCACGACTATGGCGAGATCTGCTGATGCTCACCCTCCATAAACTTCTCGACGATCCTTCGTTTGACGATTACCCATACCTCCCGTCAAATGATCGCCGGCGCGTGGAACTTCAGCTGCAGGAGAAGTTCGAATCACTGCAGAAGCTGATCGGTGATATGGAGGCCGAGTCGGAAGTCGACCGACTCATCAGGATCGGTCGGAGCATGGAGGGGAGCTCCTCCTCTCGTATCTTCGGTGGCGCAGAACGGCGATCTGTTCATGCACAGAATCCTTGATGGCGCCGAGGCGGAGGAGGTCGGCGCCCGATCAGAGAAGGAGCTGTTCGGCGGACGTCTTCGCACATCGCATGGAATGACGCGGCATGAGGGCGCAGCTCAGGGTGCTCGTTTCTTTATGATGCTTCGACAGCTCCCTGCGCTACTGCGACGGACCGTACAGTTGGGCTGGCGCGCGGACCGTAAGACGCTGATGGTCTTCTTTGTGGCAGAGGTGGGTCAAGGGGCCGCTGCCACGTATGTCTTGCTGTCGATCAACACGATTCTGGCCTCCCTCTTCATGGGGAGTACTACCTGGGAGCACGCAAGAAGTTCAGCACCGTCTCTCTTGTACATCGGGAGTGCGAGTACGGTCAGCGCGTTTCTCCGCGCCATCAGCACGGGGGCAACGAACCGGCTCGGGCCGAAGGTTGAAAAACTCGCCGCCACTGATCTGTTGCGCCGCGTGGTGCGTGTCGAGTTAACGTCACTCGAAGACCCGGATTTTCGGACCCTGGTCGACTCCGCGCAACCTGGGACAATCTCGGCCGGCCGTATGATTGGTCATAGTGCAGCCATCATCGGCGGCGCAGTCTCGCTGCTTGCCATGGGTGGAGTCCTCGCCATTCTTCATCCCGTTCTGCTGCCTCTGCTGCTCTTCGTGGTAATTCCCAAAGGGTGGGGGGCCGTTCGCAACGCCCGACGCTCTTATCAGTTCATGCAGTCACGGGTCGAACATATCAGGCAGCAGCAGGCACTCGGCCGGCTGCTGACGGAGCAGCACGGTGCTGCGGAACTTCGTGTGCATGGCGCCGGGGCTTATTTGCTGGCGCATTACGAATCAATGGCTGCGGGTGGCGAAGCTGAGCAGAGTCGAATCTCCAGAAATGCAACCCTTACCGAACTAGTAGCGTCTGCGGTTTCAGGAGTATCCACTGTGGCCGCCTATGCGATTCTCGCCGCACTGCTCGCCACGCAACACATGGCGATGGCCGGGGCGGCGACTGCCCTATTGGCCATGAGGATAGGGACGTCAGGGCTGCAGCGACTCGTCATGAGCATCAATCAGCTGTATGAACAAGCGCTTTTCTTCAACGACTGGAGGAGGGCTTGCAATGAGGCCGAGTTGCGCGCGATGACGACTGAAGGAAAATCGATTACCGGACCGTTCCGGGCGATGGAGGTAAGAAGAGTCAGCTATTGGTACCCCGGCACTAAGGTGCCCGCTGTCCGCGACGTGAGTCTGTCCGTCCGTCCGGGCGAGGTGGTCGCCCTGGTGGGGGAGAACGGAAGCGGGAAGTCGACCTTGGCCAAGATCATGGCCGGACTTTATGTCGCACAAGCCGGGAGCGTGTACTGGAACGGCATTGATATTGCCCGCGCCAACCGTCATGAAATGTTCCAGCATATAGCACTGCTCACCCAGGACTTCAAACACTACCCTTTTACCGCGCGCAGTAACATCACAATTTCCGACACCAGGAAGTCGGATGACGTCAACGCTCTCAAAGACGCCGTATCGTATGCTGATCTTGAGTGCCTTTTCAACAGCCTCGCGCACGGTTGGGATACCGTTCTGGATCGCACTTTTCGCGGTGGCCAGGAACTGTCAGGAGGACAATGGCAGCGTATCGCCCTGGCGCGCGCGCATTTCCGTGATGCGGACCTCGTCATCTGTGACGAACCGACCTCTTCCCTCGACCCCAAGTCAGAAATTCAGGCTTTCGAGAAACTTCGCGCCCTGGCAGACTCGGGGAAGTCGGTCCTCCTCATCACTCACCGACTGGCATCAGCGCGCCACGCGGAACAGGTCGTCGTGCTCGCGAAGGGCCGTGTCGTCGACATCGGGGCACCCGAAGAGCTGTTAGGGCGCCCCGGGACGTTCCGTGATCTGTACATGATGCAGGCCGCGGAGTTCGGGCAGGCCGATCTGCCTCTATAGGCGGGTCCCGATCGTATCGGTGCGGACGATCCTTCCCTCTGGCACCGCGTAGCGACGACTATCCCACCCAGATGGCTACAGTGTTGGGTGGTGAGGCATGGCGTGCCCGCTGCCTCTGTGAGTTGCGCTGAGTGGGGTGGCCTATGCGCTTTCATTTACTCGGCCCCGTGGGAGCGTCCGTCGAAGGTCGTCGCATCGACATCGGTCCTGCGAGGCAACGTACGGTACTGGCGGTGCTTCTGGTCGAAGCTCAGAGGGTGGTCGGCATCGATCAGTTGATCGATCGCGTCTGGGGCGAGGCACCACCGCGTACCGTGCGCTCCACGCTGTACAGCTACATCACCCGCATTCGTGCCGCGCTACAGTCCCCGGGCTCCAAGACCGGCGGCGTCGACCTGACCCGTCAGGGAGGGGGGTATGTGCTCGAGGTCGCCCCGGAACAGATTGATCTCCACCTTTTCCGCCGCATGGAGAGGGATGCACGCGCGGCCGCCGACGACGAGCGGGCGGCCGCCCTTCTGCGCGAGTCGCTTGGGCTGTGGACGGACAACGCACTCTCCGGGTTGACCGGCGCTTGGGTTGAGGCCACCCGCGCACGGCTGGATGAGGAGCGCATCGCGGCGTCGCTGCGGTACCACGACATCGAAATACGTCTCGGACGTTCCGAGGCTCTCTTGGCCGATCTGCGGGAGTGGGTAGCGGCTCATCCGCTGGACGAGCGTCTCGTTGGCCAGCTGATGGAGGTTCTTTACCGATGCGGCCGCCAGGGTGAGGCCCTGGAGTGCTTCGACAGCACCCGTAAGCGGTTGGCCGAGCAGCTCGGCATCGACCCCGGTCCCGAACTGCACGGATTGCACCAGCGGATGCTGGTCGCCGATCCGGCGCTGAGCGACTCGGCCTCCGTTCCGCAGGCGATGTCGGCGCTACCGGTACCGCAGCAACTTCCCCTGCCCCCTTCGCCGTTCACCGGCCGGAGCCGTGAACTGGACGAGCTGGATCATATTCTGGCCTCGCGGGCCGACGCCGACCGGATGGTGGTGATCTCGACCCTGGGAGGCACCGGCGGCATCGGCAAGACCTGGCTGGCGTTGCACTGGGCGCACCGCCATCTCGAGGAGTTTCCCGATGGGCAGCTGTATGTCAATCTCCGCGGCTTCGACCCCGCCGTTGAGCCCTTGTCTCCGACGACGGCCCTGCGTGGCTTCCTGGAGACGCTCGGCACCGCTCCGCAGGCCATTCCCTCCGACCCTGACTCCCAGGCCGGGCTGTACCGGTCCCTGGTCGCCGGCAAACGCCTCCTCATCCTGCTGGATGATGCCCGCGACGCCGCGCAGATCGTCCCGCTTCTGCCCGGCAGCCCCAGCTGCGCTGTCCTGATCACCAGCCGCAACCAGCTGACCGGCCTGGCCACCGTTTACGGCGCCCGTCCGCTGGCCCTGGACGTTCTCTCGGACGCCGAGGCCCGCGAGCTGCTCCACCACCGCCTCGGGGCGGAGCGGGTCGCCGCCGAGCCCGAGTCCGTGTCCGCTCTTGTGCGGCGATGCGCGGGATTACCACTGGCGCTGGGCATCCTGGCCGCCCGCGCCGCCACGCATCCCGACTTCTCCCTCGCGGTCCTCGCCGACGAACTCAGTGAAGACGCCGCCCAACTGGACGTGTTCGACACCGGCGACGTGAGTGGCGACCTCCGGGGGGTCTTCGCCGCCTCATACCGCGCGCTGGCCCCCGAGACGGCCCAAGTCTTCGCTTTGCTGGGATTGGCGCCCGGGCCGGATATCAGTCTGCGGGCGGCCGCCGCCCTCATCGGTCAACCCGTGCCCCGTACTCGTGCTCTGCTGCGCAGTATCGAAGCCGCGCATCTGGTGCGACAGGGTCCTCCCGACCGCTACCACATGCACGACCTGGTCCGCCTCTATGCCATGGAACGCGGGGAGCTGGATTTCTCCCCCGAAGCGCTGGACACCGCTCTGCGCCGCCTGATCGACTTCTACCTTCACACCGCGGGCACCGCCGACCATCTGCTGAGGCCACACCGCCACCTGATCGAGCTCGGCCCGCCGGCCGACTGCGGGCCGCAGCCGTTGGAGGACTCGACGGCGGCACTGGCCTGGTTCGACGCCGAACACCCATGCCTCCTCGCCGCCCAGCGACTGACGATGGAGAAGGGGTGGAACACTCCGGCCTGGCAGTTGGCGTGGGCCATGGACACCTTCCACTACCTTCGCGGGCTCCTGGACGACCATCTGTCCGTCTGGCGGGACGGGTTCGACGCCGCCGAGAAACTGGGGCAGCCCCTCGCGCGGTCCTTGTCCCACTGGCGCCTCGGCCATGCCCATGCCTTCGCGGGTCAGAGCGGTGAAGCCCGGCACTATCTGCTGCGGGCACTGAGCCTGTTCGAGATGGCTGATGATGCCGTCGGCCAGGCGCACACCCACGATTCTCTCGGATGGGTCTGGTCGGAGCTGGGCGACCATCAAAGGGCATTGGATCACGCTGAACGCGCCTTGGACCTCCAGCGAAGCCTCAGGGATCCCGTTTGGGAAGCCAACGCGCTCAATGCGGTGGCTTGGTATCACGCCCAGCTCAGTCAGTACGCACAAGCTCACGGCCACTGCGAGGAGGCGCTTACGCTGTTTCGCCGACATGGTGACCGGCACGGCGAGGCGGCCACCCTGGACAGCTTGGGCTATATCGCCCACCACAGCGGAAACCATGACCAAGCCCTCGACCACTACCGCAAGGCCCTCACCATCCGGCGCGAGACAGGCAATGCCCATCAGGAAGCCGACACCCTGGTCCGGTTGGGCGACACCCACCACGCGCTGGGGCGGGACATCGAAGCCCGCCACGCCTGGCAGCAGGCCGTGGAGAAGTACCGCGCGCAAGGCCGCTCCGAGGAGGCCCAACGGGTCCGGCTCCAACTCAACGCGCTTGACGCGGAAACCGTTTGATCCCTGGTGGTGAGGGCGCAGGCGGTCCGCCACCCCTACCGAAGGGGTGGCGGACCGTACGACCGGAGCCCGGGGCGTCAGCCCTCGGCGCGCGGGCGTGCGGGCGCGTCAGCGCTTGGCGCGGGCGGCGGTGCGGGCGCGCTCCTTCTGGTCCAGCACCACCTTGCGGATCCGCACCGTCTCCGGCGTCACCTCGACGCACTCGTCGTCGCGGCAGAACTCCAGGGACTGCTCGAGCGAGAGCAGCCGCGGCGGGACCAGGGACTCGGTCACATCCGCGGTGGAGGACCGCATGTTGGTGAGCTTCTTCTCCTTGGTGATGTTGACGTCCATGTCGTCGGAGCGGGAGTTCTCGCCGACGATCATGCCCTCGTACACCTCGGTGCCCGGCGAGACGAACAGCACCCCGCGCTCCTGGAGGTTGGTCATCGCGAAGGCGGTGACCGCGCCCGAGCGGTCGGCCACCAGCGAGCCGTTGTTACGGGTCTTCAGCTCGCCGAACCACGGCTCGTGGCCCTCGTGGATGGAGTGGGCGATACCGGTGCCGCGGGTCGCGGTCAGGAACTCGGTACGGAAGCCGATCAGACCGCGGGAGGGGACGATGAACTCCATGCGGACCCAGCCGGAGCCGTGGTTGGACATGTTGTCCATCCGGCCCTTGCGGGTGCCCATGAGCTGGGTGACCGCGCCCATGTGCTCCTCGGGCACATCGATGGTGATGCGCTCGATCGGCTCGTGGAGCTTGCCGTCCACCTCCCGGGTGACCACCTGCGGCTTGCCGACGGTGAGCTCGAAGCCCTCCCGGCGCATGGTCTCCACCAGGATCGCCAGCGCCAGCTCGCCGCGGCCCTGCACCTCCCAGGCGTCCGGGCGGTCGGTGGGCAGCACGCGCAGCGAGACGTTACCGATCAGCTCGCGCTCGAGCCGGTCCTTGACCAGCCGCGCGGTGACCTTGCGGTCCTTCACGGCGGACTTGTCGGCGCCCTTGCCGCCGGGGCCGCGGCCGACCAGCGGGGAGGTGTTGGTGCCGATGGTCATCGAGATCGCGGGCTCGTCGACGGTGATGAGCGGCAGCGCGATCGGGTTCTCCGGGTCGGCCAGGGTCTCGCCGATCATGATGTCCGGGATACCCGCGACCGCGCAGATGTCACCGGGGCCTGCCACCTCGGCGGGCTTGCGGGTGAGCGCCTCGGTCATCAGCAGCTCGGTGATCCGGACGTTGGAGATGGTGCCGTCGCGCTTGATCCACGCGACCGTCTGCCCCTTCTTCAGCTCGCCCTGCTCGACCCGGAGCAGGGCGATACGGCCGAGGAAGTTGTCCGCGTCCAGGTTGGTGACATGGGCCTGGAGCGGCGCGGCCGCGTCGTACTCCGGCGCCGGGACGGTCTCCAGCAGGGCGGAGAAGAACGGCTGGAGGCTGTCGCTGTCGGCCGGGACGGTGCCGTCCTCCGGCTTGGTCAGCGAGGCCACACCGTCACGGGCGCACGCGTAGACGATCGGGAACTCGATCTGCTCCTCGGTCGCGTCCAGGTCCAGGAAGAGGTCGTACGCCTCGTTGACGACCTCGTCGATCCGGGAGTCCGGGCGGTCCGTCTTGTTGATGCACAGGATCACCGGCAGCTTGGCCTGGAGCGCCTTGCGCAGCACGAAGCGGGTCTGCGGCAGCGGCCCCTCGGAGGCGTCCACCAGCAGGACCACCGCGTCGACCATGGACAGGCCGCGCTCGACCTCACCGCCGAAGTCGGCGTGGCCGGGGGTGTCGATGATGTTGATGGTGACGGGGTCGCCGCCGTCCGCCGGGTGGTACTTCACGGCGGTGTTCTTCGCGAGAATGGTGATGCCCTTCTCGCGCTCCAGGTCGTTGGAGTCCATGACCCGGTCGTCCACCTGCTGGTGGGCGGCGAACGCGCCCGCCTGCTTGAGCATGGCGTCGACGAGGGTCGTCTTGCCATGGTCGACGTGGGCGACGATGGCGACGTTACGAATGTCGTGGCGCGTGGGCATGAAAGCGCGCTTCTCCCGGTTGTTGGGTGGCGGCGCGCTCCTTGGGCGGCGCGCCTTCCGCCGGGCTGATCACGCCTCGGCCTCACCCCCATGGTACGGGGACGGCACGCGGACGAATGCCGCAGCCCATCCCGCACCCCATCTCGCGGCCCATCCCCGCGCCGGTCCCCCGCCCGGAGCCGCCTTCGGCGGCGGCTCCACGGGGAGGGTTCCGGGCGGGTCTTTCCCCTCCCCGCCCCTTCCCACTACCAGGGGCTCCGCCCCTGGACCCCGGGACCCGGGGCGTCGTCCTGCCACGCGGCGGGGCCGCATACCGATGCTGGGGGAAGGGATGGAGTTCCGGGCCGGGGGCTGGGGCGGAGCCCCAGTTTCGGGGAAGGGCGGGGAGGGGAGTAGCCCGCCGCAGGCGTTGCGGACCGGTGGACACCCCTTAGCGGCGGAAGCCGATGTCCTGGTAGCGCGGGGTGGCGAAGCCGAAGGCGCCCGCGTTGACCAGACCCTTGCGCATCGCGACCAGCTGGGGCCGCTGATAGAGCGGAATCGATCCGGCCGCCGCCCAGATCCGCGCATCCGCCCGGCTGACCAGCGAGCGCGAGGCGCCGTCGTCCAGCTCGGAGAGCGCCTGGTCGAAGAGCTGGTCGATCTGGTCGGTGCCCACCCGGGTGTAGTTCTGCTCGACGACCAGGGAGCCGTCGGCCGCGGGCTGCGGCTTGGCGTAGATGGGGCGGGCGTCGGTGGCCGGGTACGCGGAGGCGGGCCAGGAGTAGAGGGCCAGGTCGTAGTCGCCGGTGGCGATGTGGTCCCGGAAGTAGCTCTCGCCGGAGACCTTGGTGATCTCGGTCCGTACGCCGATCTTCTCCAGCATTCGCGCGATGCGCTCGCCGACCGTGCCCAGCCGGGCGCCCGTCTGGTCGTCGGGGAGGACGAAGCGCAGCACCAGCGGCCGTCCCTTCTTCCGTACGACCGCCGTCTCCCGGAGCCGTCCGGACCGCCCGGCGTCACCGGCCGCGGGCGGGGCGCCGGAGGCAGTGAAGGACACGGCGCCGGAGGCGCTCTCGGTGGCGGGACTCGTGGAGCTCTCGTTCGTGGAGCCCTCGGTGGCGGGACTCGTGGAGCTCTCGGTGGCGGGATTCGTAGGGCTCTCGGTGGCGGTCGGGGCGCTCTGCCTCCTGCCCCGGTCGTCCGTCTTGCCGTCCAGCGCCTTCTGCCGGCCGGTGCCGCCCGCCCGCCAGCCCGCGTCGGCGAGCAGCGACTGCGCGGCGTTGGTGTCCGGGTCGCCGAGGGCGCCGCTGTGGTCCTTGTAGCCCGGCTGGCCCGCCATCAGCAGATGGTTGCCGAGCGGCTCGGACGGCAACCCCACCGGCTTGAGCACCAGCTTCGCCAGGGCCTTCCGGTCGATCGCGCGGGCCACCGCGCGGCGCACCCGCTCATCGGCGAGCGGGCCCTTGGTGCCGTTCAGGGCGAGCTGGGTGTAGCCGGGGTCCAGGGCCTTGCGCAGGGTGAACCTGCTCAGCGCCCGGGTCCGCGCCCGGTTCTTGTCGGTGTCGCCGGTGGCCCCTGCCCGGGCTTCCGCCTCCTCCCGCGCCGCCCCGTTCCCGGTGGGCCCCGCCCCCGTACGCGTCGTCTCCGCCGCCTCCCGGCCACCAGCGGACGCCTCCCGGCCGCCGGTGGACGCCTCCGGCGCACCCGCCTTGCCCGAGGCGGAGGAGGAGCCCCGCCCGGCGCCCGCGGCCTGCTTGCCCGGGGCGGTGGCCTGGATGCGCCGGGCGGTGGTCCGGTCCACCTCGGCCAGGTCCAGCCGCCCGGCGATCAGCGCCTCGGCCCGCTTCTCGGCCGGGACCGCCTCGAAGACCATCCGGCTCAGCCGCGCCCGGTCGCCCCACCAGCGGGGGTTGCGGACGAGGGTGACCTCGGAGTCCGTGACCTCGCGGACCATGAAGGGCCCGGCGCCGACCGCGAGCCCCTTGCTCGCCGCCGCCGTGAAGACCGCCGGGTTGCCCATCACGCTCTTCGGGTACAGCGGCGTGAACAGCGAGCGCCAATCGGTGTACGGCTTGGCGAAGGTGACCTTGACCTCGTGCTCCTTGTCCCCCGGTTCGACCTTGGCGATCCGGTCGTATCCGTCGTTGCGCGCCGTCCCGTACGTGTCGTCGGTGCCGCGCAGCGCCTTCCACTGGGCCTGGAAGTCCTCCGCGCCGATCGGGCGCCCGTCGCTCCACACCGCCTTGGGGTTGAGCTTGAAGACCACGACCTGCTTGGGATCGGTCGAGGTGACGTCGGCGGACGTCAGATAGTCGCCGTTGCGCTGGGGGCGGCCGCGGGCGTCGAGGGTGTAGAGGGAGGGCAGCACGGCGCCCGCGATCCGCTGGGTTCCCGTGTCCGCGGTCTTCTGGAAGGCGTTGAGCGTGGTGGGCGTGGCGTCCAGGGCCCAGCGCAGGGTGCCGGTGCCGGCGGTCCCGGAGCGGGGTGCGGAGGCGATGTCCCAGGCGGCGCGCGGCGGCGGGCCGTCGTCGTCCGAACTGCAACCGGTCAGTACGGGCAGCGGCAGCATCACTCCCGCGGCGAGCAGCATGGTGCGGCGGCTCCTGGTGATCGGCATGGCTCGTACCTCCGCAGGGTGACGGATATATGCGCATTTGGCATAGTGTGACGCTGATCGCATATACTCCTCACTCAAAGCGACGGTTCATGGGACAGCACGCCGAGAGGGCCATGGAGACGGCCATGAGGGGAAAGGATCACCCGCCCGGATCAATGCGGCGGGCGCGCACTCCGGCGCGCGGCGGCGGAATCCCGCCGGTGACGGCGCCAATCCCGACAGATCCCTTCACAACCAGGACCGTGGCGCGTAACACTCGCTGTCGCATGAGCGTCGCCAACCGCAACCGCGGAAGTGAGGGCAAGTCATGTCCTTGAACGACGACTTGACGGCCGTCCAGCGCTGTCTCGATGACCTGGTCCGTTCCGTCTCCCGGCTGGAGCAGCGGGTGGGCGCCGGCGGGCTGGAGATACGCCGGGTCCGCACCGACGCGGACCACCTGCGCGAGAGCCTCGCCCTGCTGCGCGAGACGGCTCCCGTGGAGCGATCACGCCCCGAGATGGTTCCGGTCCCCGACGCCCCGTACGACAGTGCGCTGTGGTCGGACGTCGACGACGAGGGCCTCGGCGCACGAGATCGCCACGCGCCCTAGGGACGGGCCGGAGCGCCTCCCGTCACGGGGCGCATCCCCACCGTCCCCCCATACCACTCCACCGCGGAGTTCCCCTTGGCCACAGGCACCGACCCCCAAGCCACCACGTCCGCACCCGCAGGCTCCGGAACGGCCCCGCACGGCGTGCACAGCGCCTCGCGCGCCGCCATCCCCGGCCGCCATCTGCGCAGCGACCGCTGGTGGCTCTCCCCCGCCATCACCGCCGCCGGACTGTTCGCGTTCATCGTCTACTCGACCTGGCGGGCCTTCGCGGGGGACGACTACTACGCCGAGCCGTACGTCTCCCCCTTCTACTCGCCCTGCGTCGCCCAGAACTGCGTGCCCATGAAGGGCGGCGCCAACTGGGAGATCTTCGGCGCGTGGTGGGGCCTGTCCCCGGCGCTGCTGATCCTGATCTTCCCGCTCGGGTTCCGGCTCACCTGCTACTACTACCGCAAGGCGTATTACCGGGGCTTCTGGGCCTCGCCGCCCGCCTGCGCGGTCGCCGAGCCGCGCGCCAAGTACACCGGCGAGACCCGCTTCCCGCTGATCCTTCAGAACATCCACCGCTACTTCTTCTACTTCGCGGTGATCGTCGCGGGGATCCTCACCTATGACACCGTGCTCGGCTTCCGGGACGAGCACGGCCGCTGGGGCCATATGGGCCTGGGCACCCTGGTGCTGCTCGCCAATATCGTGCTGATCTGGGCGTACACCCTCTCCTGCCACTCCTGCCGCCATATCGTCGGCGGCCGGCTGAAGCACTTCTCCCGGCATCCGGTGCGCTATCGGCTCTGGGGCTGGGTGAGCGGGCTCAACGCACGCCATATGCAGCTGGCCTGGGCCTCTCTCATCAGCGTCGCCGTCGCGGACTTCTATGTCTATCTGGTGGCGAGCGGCGCCTTCGACGATCCCCGCTTTTTCTAGGAGAGGTGCTCATCCGATGACGCAAGTCGAGCGGCAGGCGTGGGACGTGGTCGTGATCGGCGCGGGCGGCGCCGGGCTGCGTGCCGCGATCGAGGCCCGCGAGCAGGGCATGCGCTGCGCCGTCATCTGCAAGTCGCTGTTCGGCAAGGCCCATACGGTGATGGCCGAGGGCGGCATCGCCGCCAGCATGGGCAACGTCAACGAGCGCGACAACTGGCAGGTGCACTTCCGCGACACCATGCGCGGGGGCAAGTTCCTCAACCACTGGCGGATGGCCGAGCTGCACGCCCAGGAGGCCCCGGATCGGGTCTGGGAGCTGGAGACCTGGGGCGCGCTCTTCGACCGCACCCCGGAGGGCAAGATCTCCCAGCGGAACTTCGGCGGCCATGAGTACCCCCGCCTCGCCCATGTCGGGGACCGCACCGGCCTGGAGCTGATCCGCACCCTCCAGCAGAAGATCGTCTCCCTCCAGCAGGAGGACAAGGCCGCCACCGGCGACTACGAGTCCCGGCTGAAGATCTTCCAGGAGTGCACGGTCACCCGGATCGTCAAGGACGGCGACCGGGTCGCCGGGGTCTTCGGCTACGAGCGCGAATCGGGCCGATTCTTCGCCCTGGAGGCCCCGGCCGTGGTGCTGGCCACCGGCGGTATCGGCAAGTCCTTCAAGGTGACCTCCAACTCCTGGGAGTACACCGGCGACGGCCACTCGCTGGCGCTGCTCGCGGGCGCCCCGCTGATCAACATGGAGTTCGTGCAGTTCCACCCGACCGGTATGGTCTGGCCGCCCTCGGTGAAGGGGATCCTGGTCACCGAGTCGGTGCGCGGCGACGGCGGGGTGCTGCGCAACAGCGAGGGCAAGCGGTTCATGTTCGACTACATCCCGGACGTCTTCAAGGAGAAGTACGCCCAGTCCGAGGACGAGGCCGACCGCTGGTACGAGGACCCGGACCACAACCGCCGCCCGCCCGAGCTGCTCCCCCGCGACGAGGTGGCCCGCGCCATCAACGCCGAGGTGAAGGCGGGCCGGGGCTCCCCGCACGGCGGGGTCTTCCTCGACGTCTCCACCCGGATGCCCCCCGAGGTCATCAAGCGGCGGCTGCCCTCGATGCACCACCAGTTCAAGGAGCTCGCGGACGTCGACATCACCGCCGAGCCCATGGAGGTGGGCCCCACCTGTCACTACGTGATGGGCGGGGTGGACGTCGACCCGGACACCGCGGCCGCCACCGGCGTGCCCGGTCTCTTCGCCGCGGGCGAGGTCGCGGGCGGAATGCACGGCTCCAACCGGCTCGGCGGCAACTCCCTCTCCGACCTACTGGTCTTCGGGCGCCGCGCCGGGCTCCACGCGGCCCGCTACGCCCAGGAGATCGCGGACTCGGGCACCCGTCCGGTGCCGGACGAGGCGCAGCTGGACCTGGCGGCGGCCGAGGCGCTGCGCCCGTTCAGCGCCGAGGCCGGTGAGCCGGACGAGACCGCGGGCCCGGCCGGGCCGCCGGAGAACCCGTACACCCTCCACCAGGAGCTCCAGCAGTCGATGAACGACCTGGTGGGAATCATCCGCAAGGCCGAGGAGATGGAGGAGGCGCTGCACCGGCTGGCCAGTCTGCGGATCCGGGCGCGCCGCGCCGGGGTCGAGGGCCACCGGCAGTTCAACCCCGGCTGGCACCTGGCGATCGATCTGCGGAACATGCTGCTGGTCAGCGAGTGCGTGGCGCGCGCCGCGCTGGAGCGGACCGAGAGCCGCGGCGGGCACACCCGCGACGACTGCCCGGAGATGGACCGCGAATGGCGGCGGCTCAATCTGGTCTGCCGGCTCTCCGACCCCTCGGGCGGTCTTGCGGCCCCCGACACCGGGCACGGCCAGATCCGGCTCGAGCGGCGTGAGATGCCGCCCATCCGGCCCGACCTGCTGAACCTGTTCGAGAAGGACGAGCTGGTGAAGTACCTGACGGACGAGGAGCTGACCCAGTGAGTGCGTACGAGGCCCACTTCCGGGTGTGGCGGGGCGACCAGGACGGCGGCGGTCTGAAGGACTTCCACGTCGAGGTCAACGACGGCGAGGTCGTGCTCGACATCGTCCACCGGCTGCAAGCCACCCAGGCCCCCGACCTGGCGGTCCGCTGGAACTGCAAGGCGGGCAAATGCGGTTCGTGCAGCGCCGAGGTCAACGGCCGGCCCCGGCTGCTGTGCATGACCCGGATGTCGGTGTTCGAACGGAACGAGACGATCACCATCACCCCGCTGCGGGCCTTCCCGGTGGTGCGGGACCTGGTGACGGATGTGTCGTTCAACTACGCCAAGGCCCGTGAGGTGCCGTCCTTCGTGCCCCCGAAGGGGCTGGGTCCGGGCGAGTACCGGATGTGGCAGGAGGACGTGGGCCGGTCCCAGGAGTTCCGCAAGTGCATCGAGTGCTTCCTGTGCCAGGACACCTGCCATGTGGTGCGGGACTTCGAGGAGAACAAGGAGGCGTTCGCCGGGCCGCGGTTCCTGATGCGGGTCGCGGAGCTGGACATGCATCCGCTGGACGCGGCGGCCGAGACCGGTCTTGACCGCAAGAGCACCGCCCAGGAGGAGCACGGGCTGGGCTACTGCAACATCACCAAGTGCTGTACGGAGGTCTGCCCCGAGCAGATCAAGATCACCGACAATGCGCTGATCCCGCTGAAGGAGCGGGCGGCGGACCGTAAGTACGATCCGCTGGTCTGGCTCGGCAACAAGATCCGGCGCCGGGGGGAGTGACGCCTGCGGCGGGCTGCTCCCCACCCCGCCCCTTCCCGAAACCGGGGCTCCGCCCCAGACCCCGGAGGTCAGGGGCGAAGCCCCACCTTCCAGCCCCTCCAGGGGGCACCTCCCAGCGGTAGCTGGGGAAGCTTGAGCAGCGGGGCCTGGGGCGAAGCCCCGCCATCCAGCCCCTCCGGCGCTTGAGCAGCGGGGTCAGGGGCGAAGCCCCGCCATCCAGCCCCTCCGGCGCTTGAGCAGCGGGGCCTGGGGCGAAGCCCCGCCATCCAGCCCCTCCGGCGCTTGAGCAGCGGGGCCTGGGGCGAAGCCCCGCCATCCAGCCCCTCCGGCGCTTGAGGAGCGGGGTCTGGGGCGGAGCCCCAGTTCGGGAAGGGGCGGGGTGGGGAAAGATCCGCCGGGAGCAGCAGCGCTCCCCGCGGATCGTGTCACGGGCCCGCCACCACCGGTGGGCCCACCACCGGCGGGGGCCCACTGCCGGCGGGGGCCCACTGCCGGCGGGGGCCCACTGCCGGCGGGGGCCCACTGCCGTAACCGGCCGCGACCCGTCACCACAGGCTGAGCAGCGCCTCCACCGAGTCCGGCCCCGAGGCCTGGCCGTCCGGAAGGGCCAGCTCGAACCAGACGGTCTTGCCGAGCGGGGTCCTGCGGCTGCCCCAGCCCGCACTGAGCAGCCCGACCAACTGGAGCCCGCGCCCACCCTCGTCCGTGTCCCGGGCGCGCCGCCGCCGGGGCTGCACCAGACCGCCGTCCCAGACCTCGCACACCAGCGTGCGGTCCAGCAGCAGCCGTAGCCGGATCTCGCCCTCGCCGTACCGCAGGGCATTGGTCACCAGCTCACTGACCAGCAGCTCGGTGGTGTCCACCAGCTCGTCCAGGCCCCAGGACTCCAGCTGCTCCCGGGCCAGTTCGCGGGCCCGGCCCACGGACTGCGGGGCGCTGGGGAGGCGCCAGTCGCCGACCGACTCGGCCGACAGACCCTGCACCCGGGCCATCAGCAGGGCGATGTCGTCCTCGCCGTGGTGGGTGTCGAGGGTGCTCAGGACGTGGTCGCAGACGTCCTCGAGGGATCCGGCCGATCCGGCCGATCCGGCCGATCCGGCCGCGGCGTTCCCGCCGTCGGCGCCGTCCGGGGTGTTGAGGGCCGCGCGCAGGGCGTGGAGCCCCTCGTCGAGGGTGTGGTCGCGGGACTCGACCAGACCGTCGGTGTAGAGGGCCAGCAGCGCGCCGTCGGGTAGCTCGACCTCGATCTCCTCGAACGGCTCGCCGCCCACGCCGAGCGGCAATCCGGGCGGGACCTCCATCAGCAGGGCGTCCTCGCCCGGCTCCACGAGGACGGGGGGCGGATGCCCGGCGTTGGCGAACGTGCAGCGCCGGGTGACCGGGTCGTAGACGGCGTAGACGCAGGTGGCGAGGTAGACCTCGGTCAGATCGGAGGAGTCCTCCGCGGCCTTGCCGTCGCGCACGAGGGCGCGCGAGCCGGGCCGCGCGCCGGCGTGCGAGCCGCCCGGTGTGCCGAGGCCCCGGGCGATCTCGTCCAGCGCGGAGAGCACCTCGGCGGGCTCCAGGTCGAGCAGGGCGAGGGTGCGTACGGCGGTGCGCAGCTCGCCCATGGCCACGGCGGCGCGCAGCCCCCGCCCCATCACGTCGCCGACGACCAGCGCGGTGCGGTGCCCGGGCAGCTCGATCACGTCGAACCAGTCGCCGCCCACCTCGGTCGCCGCGTTCCCCGGCAGATAGCGGCAGGCGATATCGAGCCCGGCGGCCTCCGGGTCACCGGGCGGGAGCAGGCTGCGCTGGAGTATCAGCGCGCGTTCATGTTCCCTGCGGTACAGCCGGGCGTTGTCGATGCTCACGGCGGCGCGGGCGGCCAGCTCGACGGCGAGCGCGCGGTCCCGTTCGCCGAACGGCTCGCTGCCCTTGGTGCGGGAGAACTGGGCCAGACCGACGACGGTGTCCCGCGCGACCATCGGCACCACGAGGGTGGACTGGAGCATGGCCCCGAGCTCCAGGGCCTCGCTGCCGTCCCGCCCGGGGACGACGCGGACCTGGGCGGTGCGCAGGGCGTGGGCGCACAGCGAGTTGAAGGGGTAGCGGTGCACCTCGCCGACCTGGATGGGCTTGGGGTCCTCCACCGTGTTGACGCGGCAGATGTCGCCGTAGGCGACCGGGCCGTCGGAGACCGCGCTGGCGAAGGCGACGCGGCGCAGCTCGGCGCTGCCGTCGGCGAGCCCGGGCGGGGTCTCGTCGCCGGAGAGCAGCCCCTGGTAGAGGTCGACCGAGGCCAGGTCGCAGAACTGCGGTACGGCCACGTCCAGCAGCTCGCGGGCGGTGGTCTCCAGGTCGAGCGAGGTGCCTATTCGGGCCCCGGCCTCGTTCAGCAGCGCCAGATTGCGCCGTACGCCCGCGGCCTCCTGTTCGGCGCGGCGGCGGCCGGTGACATCCGTGGCGAGCCCGGCGACGCCGATGGGGCGGCCGGAGCCGCTGTGCAGCCGGTAGAGCGAGACCGACCAGCGGCGGCGGTCGGGGCTGCCCGGCGCCTGGCCCACGATGGGCATATCGGTCAGCGACTGGCCGGTGTCCAGGACCTGGCGCAGCGCGGCGGCCAGCCGGTCGGCCTCGCCGCGCGGCAGCAGATCGTGCGGGGTCGTACCGCGGTACTCCTCGGTGGGGCGACCGAAAACCTTGGCAAAGCGCTCATTGACGCGGAGGATCCGCAGATCGGTCCCGAAGAGGAAGAAGCCGAGCGGAGATTGACCGAAAACGGCCTGTGACGAAGCAAGATCAGTTTCCAGCCCGCGCAACGCGCTGACGTCCACCGCGATACAGAGCGCGGCCCGCTTCCCGTGCTCGTCCTGAGCGGGCATCACATAGACCTCGGCGATGCCATGCCCGCTCGGCGTCCGGGGGTTACGGTAGGGGACCAGCCCGGTCCACTCCCGGCCGTCGAGGATGTCGGCCACCGCGCGCTGGCCCGTCTCCTGGTACTCCGGCGGTACGAACGCCTCCACCGGATCCCTGCCGATGGCCTGGTTCGCCGTCAGCCCCAGCAATTCCCCGGCCCGTTCGCTCCACTGCGCGATCCGGCCGTCGGGCCCGAGCGCGAAGGAGGCGACCCGGATGTAGTCATAGATCGAGCCGGGAGGACTGCTCTGCCACACTGCCGACATCGAGGACATGGACGACATGTCCGACATCGAGGACCCCTGTGACATCGGCGACACCTGCGAACCCACCGTCTCCTCGGGCATATCAGCTCCCGCTGGCTTCTCGCTCATGCGCCCGTCCCCTCCGGCTCAGGTGCTCCGACCGGCTTCAGATAGCCGAGTATCCAGCACTTCGGCCATCCCGAGTACGGTCTTCACGATCACAGCACTATCTCAGCCCGCCATCAGAGTCCGTCCCGGCTTTTGGTGAAGCGCTCATGATCAGCGCTCCCCCTCACTCCTAACCAGACGGAGGCGGCTCGAACCCCATGGATTTTCCCGCCCGGGACGTTCTCAGGAAGTGCGTGGACGGGTCCCCTCGGCGGGCTCGGCCGACCCGGCGCCTGACGCTCCGGCATCGGCCGACCCGGCGCCTGACGTCCCGGCATCGCCCGCGCGCAGGCGGCGGACGGCCTCCGCCACCGCGGGGCGGTCCTCGTCCAGCCAGTCCACCTCGTCCACCCGGTCCGGGGGGAGCCAGCGCAGTTCGTCGTGGTCCTGGAGCGGACGCGGCTCACCGGAGCGCAGGGCCGCGGTCCATACCCGCAGCACATAGCCGGGCTTGAGGGGCCACTCCCCCGGCAGCGGTTCGAGCGGCTCGACCTCGACCCCGAGCTCCTCGCGCAGTTCGCGGACGAGCGCGGCCCGCGGGGTCTCCCCGGGCTCGGTCTTGCCGCCGGGCAGCTCCCAGCGGCCCGCGAGCTCGGGCGGGGCGCTGCGCCGCGCGGCCAGCAGCCGTCCCCGGTCGAACACCGCTCCGCCCACCACCACACGCACGCTCATGATCCGCACCCTAGCCTGCGCGGAAGCACACCGGAGCCCCGGGGCGGGAGCGCCCCGGGGCTCAGAAAGAGGCCGACCGGACTCGGGCTAACCGGACTGACGGGACGCAGCGGTCCGCTCGACCACGTACAGCTGCTCCTGGCCCTCACCCTCCAGGCGGTCGGCCACCTCCTGGGCCTCCGTCCTGGTGGCGTAGCGCCCGACGCGGTAGCGGTTGCCGTTGTTGTCCTGGCGGATCACGAGCCAGGGCAGCACAGCGTTCCCGTCACTCATCTCCCCGCCCCCTCCGCTGTGGCGCGCCCGGGCGCACGACCCCGCGACACCGTTAAGGAAATCCCGTTCCGCATATGCCCGAGCCTACGCCCTACCTTCACGCAGCGGATACGTGTTCTTACAAGGAGGCACTCATCCGGCCATGTCTCAGACGCCGACTTCGGCCTTCACCCGGTCACCGTCGCCGCCCTCGCCCGCCTCGTCGGCCGGGGTGGCGCCCAGCTCGCGCTCGGCCTCCAGCAGCGTCGGATTGCGCCATGCGCTGCGTACGCCCCAGAAGTAGAAGGCCAGCCCGATCAGCGCGACGATCACGATGTCCCAGCCGCCCGGCAGATAGCCGCGGCCGCCGAAGTCCTTGCCGCCGGCCCACGACACCGCCGCCATGACGAGCAGATACGTGACCATCCAGGCGCCGGCGGCCAGATGCGGCCGCAGCTCCGCCCACGGCTTGCGCAGCTCGTACCAGGCCCAGACCGGCAGCCCGATCGCCATGATGAAGATGACCTTGCCGGTGAGCGGCCAGCGGGCCCAGTACAGCACCAGCGAGCCGAAGACCATCGCGATCGGCGCGATCACCGGCATCGCGCGCAGCCGCACCGGGCGCGGCAGCTCCGGCGAGAGGCGGCGCAGCGACATCACGGCCACCGGGCCGGTGATGTACGAGATCACGGTCGCGACGGAGACGATCTCGGCGAGCGAGCCCCAGCCGCGGAAGACCGCGAGGAAGATGAAGGCGATCCCCAGGTTGAGCAGCAGCGCCGGGCGCGGAATGCCGGTCTTGGGGTCGACCTTGCCGAAGATCCCCGGCAGATGGCCGTTCTCCTGGACGCCCTGGATCATGCGCGAGGTGGTGGCCGCGTAGATCATGCCGGTGCCGGACGGGGAGATGAAGGCGTCCGCGTACAGCAGCATCGCCAGCCAGTTCAGGCCCCAGGCCAGGGAGAGATCGGCGAGCGGGGAGTTGAAGGAGAGCCCGGACCAGCCGCCGTGCTTCAGATCGGCGGCGGGGACGGCGGTCAGGAAGGCGATCTGGAGCGCGACGTAGATCACCAGCGCGATGAGGATCGAGCTGATGACGGCCTTGGGCAGTGACTTCCCCGGCTCACGGGCCTCACCCGCCATGTTGAGCGGCGACTGGAAGCCGTTGTAGGCCCAGACGATGCCGGAGACGGCGACCGCGGTGAAAACGGAGCTCCAGCCGTTGGGCGTGAAGCCGCCGTTGCCGGTGACATTGCCGGTGTCGAAGTGCGACAGCAGCAGCGCGCCGGCGGTCAGGGTCGGCACGACCACCTTGAAGACGGTGATCGCGGTGTTGGTCTTCGCGAAGAGGGTGATCGCGAACCAGTTGAGGAAGAAGTAGAAGAGCAGCAGCACGGACGCGAACGCGACACCGCTGCCGGTCAGCTCCTTCCCGTCGTACAGCGCCTTGGCCCAGCCGAAGTCCCAGGAGGACATGTACTGCACGGAGGCGGTGGCCTCACCGGGGATCACCGAGACGATGGCGATCCAGTTGGCCCAGGCGGCCAGATATCCGGCCAGTGACCCGTGCGAGTACTGGCCGTACCGGACCATGCCCCCGGCCTTGGGGAACATCGAACCCAGCTCGGAGTAGGTCAGGGCGATGGTCAGGGCCACGGCGGCGCCGATCACCCAGGCCAGAATGGCGGCGGGCCCGGCCAGCGCGGCGGCGCGCTCGGCGCCGAACAGCCAGCCGGAGCCGATGATCGACCCGAGACCCACGGCGGTGAGGGCCACCGGTCCGAGTGACCTTCGATAATGCGAGTGGGAACCCTGCTCCGTGCTCAAGTTCCTGGCACTCCTTTCGCCCCCCGACGACCGGACATAAACCGATCCATCGTAAGAGCGAAATGGAGGGTCCCCTTCCAGTAACCCCTTTCACCTGCACTGATGTGAGTTTTGCAACAGAGGGCGCGGGAACCGCGCTCAGCTCATGTACTCGCGGAGGGGCCGGCCACAGCGGGGCCGCCCACAGCGGGGCCGCCCACCGTGGGAAGCGGCATCAGCACCGGCTCACCCGTGGGCGCCTTGCGGCACACATCCCCGCACTCGGCGTCCAGCGAGCAGCACAGCGAGCAGACGGCCCCCGCCCGCACCGGGCAGTCGGCGATGTCCGGCAGCTCGTACGCCGTCTCGCACGAGGCGCACAGGTGGGTGGCGGTGATGTCCGGGACGTCGGCACCGGGCCCGTTCACCGGGTTCGTCCGGGCCAGGTAGTAGCGACCCCCGGTGAGCCAGGCCAGCAGCGGGCAGAGCACCAGCGCCAGACCACAGGCGATGAAGGTCGAGAACGCCTCGGCCACCTCCCCGAAGGCCCCGAAGAAGGCGACGATCGAGACCGCCGACGCGATCACCATCGCACCGAATCCGGCGGGGTTCACGGGATGCAGATACGCCCGCTTGAACTCGATGTACTTCGGGCTCAGCCCGAGCGGCTTGTTGATGACCAGATCGGCGGCGACGGCGGCTATCCAGGCGATGCCGACGTTGGAGTAGAAGCCCAGCAGCTTGTTGAGCACCGCGAACATGTTCATCTCCATCAGCGCCAGCGCGATGGCGAGGTTGAGGAAGATGTACCAGACCCGGCCGGGGTGGCGGTGGGTGACCCGGGAGAAGAAGTTGGACCAGGACAGCGAGCCGCTGTAGGCGTTGGTCACATTGATCTTGATCTGGGAGACCACCACGAAGAGCGCGGCGGCGGGCAGCGCGACCGAGCCCAGCCAGGGCTTCAGCGCCTCGATCTGCGGGGCGATGGGCTCCAGCGCATGGGTCTTGCCGACCGCGTCGAGCGCCACGAACGCGAGGAAGGCGCCACCGATCTGCTTGGCCGCGCCGATGACCACCCAGCCGGGGCCGGCGGCCAGGACCGCCAGATTCCAGCGCCGCCGGTTCTCATCGGTCTTCACGGGCATGAACCGCAGATAGTCGGCCTGCTCACCGATCTGTGCGATCAGCGAGAGCGCGACACCCGTGCCCAGGCCGTATCCGATCCAGTCGAATCCGGAGCCCGCGCCCTCGGTCCCGCCGAAGGAGGCGAACGCGCCCCAGGAGTCCGGCGCCTCGAAGGCCAGCACCACGAACGGCAGGGCGAGCCCGATCAGCCAGATCGGCTGGGTCCACGCCTGCACCTTGGCGAGCGCGCCCATACCGCGGAAGACGATCGGGATCACGATGAGGGTGGTCAGCAGATAGCCGACCGGCAGCGGGATATGGAGGGCCTGATGCATGGCCTGCGCCATGATCGAGCCCTCCAGCGCGAAGAAGATGAAGGTGAAGCTGGCGTAGATCAGCGAGGTCAACGTCGAGCCGAAGTAGCCGAATCCGGCGCCCCGGGTGATCAGATCCATGTCCAGGCCGTAGGTCGCACAGGCGCGGGCGATGGGGATGCCGGTCAGGAAGATGATCGTCGCCGCGGTGAGGATCGAGGCGATACCGCTGGTGAAGCCGTAGGTGAAGACGATGGACGCGCCAATGGCGAAGTCCGCGAGATAGGCGATGCCGCCGAGCGCCGTGGAGGCGACCATGGTGGGCGACCAGCGGCGGTAGGAGTGGGGTGCGTAGCGCAGCGAGTAGTCCTCACGGCTCTCGTCCGCCGCCAGCCGGGCGTAGCCGCGCCGCGGGGCGGTTGTCGGCTCTCCCGCCTGTGTTGGCGCTCCCGCCTGTGTTGGCGCTCCCGCCTCAGGTGTGACCGTATCGACCGCATCCGTCATACCGGCTTCCCCTGTCGCTCGGGCCGTTCCGTTTACGCCCGAGGACGGTAGAAGTCGCAGGTGACGCGCGTCCGCTGCGAGCCATTGCCGGACCGTTACGGCGGCGGGGCGGCGGTTAACTCGCGGTAAGACAAGCCGAGACGGGCCGTCCGACTATCGACGAGCACCGACAGCGGGCGAACGATCACTTCACCGGGAGCCGGTACGCGATCCGGTAGCGCTCGGCCAGCACCACCACATCGGCGGTCTCCACCGGGCGGCCGCCCGCGAAGTACGTACGCGAGACGACCATCACCCAGTGGCCCGGCACCCCGCCCAGCGCCAGCACCTCCTCGGCCCGGCCGGGGCGCGCGCCGACCTCCTCCGCCATGTTGTCCACCACCAGGTCGAGGGCGGCCATCCGGTCGACGACCCCGCGCCCGGCCAGCGGGCCCTCCTCAGGCAGCATCACGGGCGTACGGCCGGTGAGCTCGAGCGGCTCCCAGGAGGTGGAGAGCATCACCACCTCCCCCTGCGACCGGAACACATAGCGGGTGCGCATCACCCGCTCCCCCACCTCGACCCCCAGCCGCCCGGCGATCTCGCCCCCGGCCTCCTCCTGCTCGCTCTCGGCCTCCCAGGCGCCGGTGATCCGGTCGTCGGCCTGCTCCTGCCGGAACGGCGTGGTCTCCCCGGCGGTGTGGAACCCACCCCGGACCACCCGCCGCGGCACCGGCTGCGCCCGCACATACGTCCCCGACCCGGAACGCCCCTCGACCAGCCCCTCGGCCATCAGCACCTTGCGTGCCTCGAGCGCCACGGTGTCCGAAACCCCGTACTCCTCCCGGATCCTGGCCTGAGAGGGGAGACGCGCATGCGGCGGCAGCTCACCCGCGGTGATCTTCTTCCGCAGATCGTCGGCGACGCGGAGGTATGCGGGCTGGTCACCAAAGGCCACGTGCACTCCCTGGGTTGACAGTCAGCAACAGCTTGGCAACTCAGGGTTGTCGATTGCAACTACAGGCCAGGGCTTCACTAGAAGTGGTGAACCGCAGCTCAGCGACGTTTAAGTCGCCCAAAGTCGGTGAGCTGCCCGACGCCGGACACCGCACCGCCCTTTGCGGCCGTGACGCGGTGTCGTGCCATCGGCGGTCCCGCACGTTTCGGCCCGTCGGGCGCATTACGCTCCTAAGGAGCAGCCGCAGGAGCAGCCGCCGAAGCGTAGGGACGTGAGATGGACGACGAACCGATGCCGGAGTGGGCCGAACCCCCGGCGTCCGGGCCGGAGCGGGGATGAGCGGGTCACGCGCGGCGGGCACGGCGAGACGGCGCTTCTCGCGGGTGGCGCCCGGGGTGCTGCTCATCGCCCTGTGCGCAGGGTGCACCGGGGGTGCCGGGGCGCAGGGTGCGGGCGGGGCGCAGGATGCGGGCGGGGCGTCCGGTGCCGGGGCGGGTGGCGCCGGGATCGGGGACGCGCTCTTCCCTCGGCTCGGCAATGGCGGCTACGACGTGCGGGGCTACCGCCTCGCCCTCGACTACACCCCCGGCTCGCACCATCTCAAGGGCACCGCCCGGATCACCGCCCGCGCGGACCGCGCCCTGAGCTCCTTCCACCTCGACCTCGACGGGCTGCGGGTGCGTAAGGCCACGGTGAACGGCCGCCCCGCCAAAGCAGCCCGCAGCGGTACCGAGCTGGTGCTCACCCCCGCCGCGGCCCTCCCCGAGGGCCGCACGTTCACGGCCACCGTCGTCTACGACGGCGAGCCGAAGACCCTCACCGGCGAGGACACCGGGAAGGAGGGCTGGCTCCGCACCCACGACGGCGCGGTGGCCCTCGGCGAGCCGACCGGCTCCATGACCTGGTTCCCCGGCAACCACCACCCCTCCGACAAGGCCGCCTACGACATCGCCGTCACCGTTCCCCGGGGCTACACCGCCGTCTCCAACGGCGAGCTGAAGGGACAGGAGACCCGGGGCCGCCGCACCACCTTCCGGTGGCACACCGGCGAGCCCATGGCGAGCTACCTGGCCACGGTCGCCATCGGCCGCTTCGGCGTCCGTACGACGACCACCGGCCAGGGCCTGCCCGCGTACCTGGCCGTCGACCCCACCGAGGCCGCCGGTGCCAAGGACATCGCCAGGCAGGTCGACGACGTCATCACCTGGGAGAGCCGCACCTTCGGCCCGTACCCCTTCTCCTCCACCGGCGCCGTCGTCGGCCACCTCCCCGGCCTCGGCTACGCCCTGGAGACCCAGACCAAGCCGTTCTTCGACGCGGCCCCGGACCAGGCCCTCGTCGTCCACGAACTCGCCCACCAGTGGTTCGGCAATTCGGTCACGCCCCGGGTCTGGAAGGACATGTGGCTCAACGAGGGCTTCGCGACCTACGCCGAGTGGCTGTGGGAGGAGGACCACGACGGCCGTAGCGCCCAGCAGATCTTCGACGACTTCTACGACGGCACCGACGACGAGAGCGAGGGCATCTGGGACTTCCCACCCGCCGACCCCCCGACCGTCGCCAGCGTCTCCGACCCGCCCGTCTACGGCCGCGGCGCGATGGTCCTCCACCAGCTCCGCCGAGCCGTCGGCGACACGGCCTTCTTCACCATCCTCCGCACCTGGCTCAAGGACCACCGCCACGGCAACGCCGACACCAAGCAGTTCATCGAGCTGTGCGAGCGGAAATCGGGCAAGGACCTGACCCGCCTCTTCGACGTGTGGCTGTACGGCGAGGGCAAGCCGAAGAAGCCCTGACGACGGGGGAAGGCGGCGCCCTCCCATCGCCCGAAACCGCTACCGTTGAGCCATGACCGCACTGCCCGACTGGATGCGCCCGCCGCGCGCGGAAGGCTGGTTCGCGGAGGACCTGGACCGTCTCCCCGAGGCACCGCGCCACACCGAGCTCATCGACGGCGCACTCGTTTTCATGATGTCGCCCCAGCGGTCATGGCATGGCCGTCTCGTCACCGCCCTGACCACCACGCTGATGGAGCAGGCATCGGACGGCTTCGACATCGAACGAGAGATGACCATACGGCTCGACGCCCGCAATCGCCCGGAGCCCGATCTCCTGGTGACCACGAAACCGTTCGATCCCGATCGCACCTGGTACGCCCCGGAGGACGTACAGCTGGTGGTGGAGGTTGTCTCGCCCGAGTCCGCGCACCGCGACCGTACGGTCAAGCTGCGCAAGTACGCGGAGGCCGGGATCCAGCACTACTGGCGTGTGGAGGAACAGGACGGCGCGCCAGTCGTGCATGTGTACGAACTCGACGAGCCGACGGGTGTCTACGCTCCGGCAGGCATTTTCCGGCAGATCCTGGAGCGCCCCGTCCCGTTCAAAATCAAGATCGACCTGAGCAGGCTTGTACCGAACCGGAAGAGCTGACGAGGTGCGCCCATAGGCGTCAGCGCTGGGCTCAGGCGACGCTCAGGAGGGCGCTGGTTTCGGCGGAGGACAGCTCGGTGGCGTAGACGCGGCTGCCCGGCTGGTGTTTGCGGCCGCCCCCGCCCAGGTGGCCGGCGTCCACGGGGTCGAAGCCGATGTCGCGGATCAGTCCGGCCACGGCGGCCTTGGCCTCCTCATCGTTGCCGGACAGCGGGATGGCCACGCGGTCGGTGGCGCCCTTGGGGCGGGCGTGGTCGCGGAGGTTCTCCCAGTAGATCGCGTTGAACGCCTTGACCAGGTTGGCACCGGTGTGAGCCTGGATCTTCTCGCTCGAGGTGGTGGCGTCGGAGTCGAGGTCCGGGTCGTTTCCGTCCCGCTCGGGGTAGTAGTTGCAGGTGTCGATGACGACCTTGCCGCGCAGCGGTTCGGTCGGCAGCTCCCGGTAGCGGCCGTAGGGGATGGACACGACCACCGCCTCGCCGGTCCGGGCCGCCTCCTCGGCGGTCACCGCGCGGATCCGGCCGCCGATGTCGGTCACCAGGTCGGCCAGGGTGTCCGGGTCTCGGGAGTTGGCGATCGCCACCTCGTAGCCGATCGAGGCGAAGTGGCGGGCCAGCGTCGAGCCGATGTGACCCGCTCCGATGATTCCGATGCGCACGGCGTTGCTCCCCTCCTCGTCTGTGGTGGACCCCCGGCGGGTTACCGGCACCCGGCGGATCATGCATGCGCGGTGGGGTCGGGAGATCCACCAGTGATCAAGTCCGAGCTGGACGGACTAGACGTCGCCGCGGAGTACCGGTCGCAGCGCCTCGATCACCGCGGGATCGTCGATCGTGGAGGGCAGCTCGGTGTCCCGGCCGTCGGCGATGTCGCGCATGGTGCGGCGCAGGATCTTCCCCGAGCGCGTCTTGGGCAGGGCGGCGACCACGTCGACCCGGCGCAGCGCCGCCACGGGGCCGATCGTCTCCCGGACGGCGGCGACGAGTTCCGTGGCGATGCCCCGCGGATCGCGGTCGAGGCCCGCCTTGAGCACGACGAGACCGCGCGGCACCTGCCCCTTGAGCGGGTCGGCGACGCCCACGACAGCGCACTCGGCGACATCCGGGTGAGCGGCCAGCACCTCCTCCATCGCGCCGGTGGACAGCCGGTGCCCGGCCACGTTGATCACGTCGTCGACGCGGCCCATGACGTAGACATAGCCGTCGTCGTCCTTACGGCCGCCATCGCCGGTGAGGTAGTACCCGCTGTAGGCGGACAGGTACGAGCGCACATACCGTGCGTCGTCCTGCCACACGGTGAGCAGCGTGCCGGGCGGCAGCGGCAGCCGGATCGCCACCGCGCCGTCGGCGCCCGGCGGCGCGTCGCGGCCCGTCGCGTCGAGGATGCGCACGTCGTAGCCGGGCATGGGCACGGTGGGCGAACCGGCCTTGAGCGGGTAGGGCTCCAGGCCCATCGGGTTGGCGACGATCGGCCAGCCGGTCTCGGTCTGCCACCAGTTGTCGACCACCGGAACGCCGAGCAGATCGGTGGCCCAGCGGTAGGTCTCCGGGTCCAGGCGCTCGCCGGCCAGGAACAGATGGCGCAGCGATCCGATGTCATGGGCGTCCAGAAGCGCTCCGCGCGGATCCTCCTTCTTCACCGCGCGGATCGCCGTCGGCGCGGTGAACAGTGCCGTCACACGGTGTTCGGCGATCACCCGCCACAGCGCACCGGCGTCCGGCGTGCCGACGGGCTTGCCTTCGTAGAGCACGGTGGTACAGCCGGTGAGCAGCGGCGCGTAGACGATGTAGGAGTGGCCGACGACCCAGCCGACGTCCGAGGCCGCCCAGAAGACCTCACCGGGGTGGGTGTCGTACACGTTCTCCAGGGACCAGCGCAGCGCGACCGCGTGGCCGCCGTTGTCGCGCACCACGCCCTTGGGCCGACCGGTGGTGCCGGAGGTGTAGAGGATGTACAGCGGGTCGGTGGCGCCCACGGGGACGCAGCCGACCGGCTCGGCGGTCTCCATGACCCGGTCCCAGTCGAGGTCACGGCCGGTCATCTCCGCCGTGCACTGCGGCCGCTGGCGGATGACACAGTGCTCCGGCTGGTGTTCGGCCAGCGCGAGGGCATCGTCCAGCAGCGGCTTGTACGGCACGACACGGGCCGGTTCGATGCCGCACGAGGCGGCGATGACGAGCTTGGGGCGGGCGTCGTCGATACGCACGGCGAGCTCACGCGCGGCGAATCCGCCGAAGACGACCGAGTGGACGGCGCCGATGCGGGCGCAGGCCAGCATGGCGACGACAGCCTCGGGAATCATCGGCATATAGATCACGACGCGGTCGCCCTGGGCCACCCCGAGCCCGGTCAGCACTCCGGCGAACCGCGCGACCTCGTCACGCAACTCCCGGTAGGTGAACGCCGCCTTGCGGCCGGTGACCGGGCTGTCGTACACCAGCGCGAGTTGCTCGCCGCGCCCGGCGTCGACGTGGCGGTCCAGAGCGTTGTGGCAGGTGTTCAACCGCCCGTCCGGGAACCACCGGTACAGCGGGGCCTCCGACGCGTCGAGGGCCCGGGTCGGGGCGACGGTCCAGTCGATGGCACGAGCGGCGTCCAGCCAGAAGCCTTCCGGATCGTCCAGGCTGCGCCGGTACTCAGCCGCATAGCCGTCCTGCTTCGGCGCCTGCGTCATGTCGATGCCCCTCTCCTCGTTCCGCGTTCCTCGTTCCGCCCGCGCCGTGCCGGGAGGTGCCTCCCGCCCGCGCCCGTCCCATACATAAGGACCTGTGGGTGGCACCAGGGTCAGCCCAGCGGATGTGCCCGCCGGGCGCCAGGGTTATTTCATCAGCCATTCGGCGATGGCCTCCGCGCATGCGTCCAAAATGGCGTCGCCCTTCTCGGCGGACGCCCTGCGCGCGTCACCCGCCACGCCCGACGACGTGACCGTGTGGAACGGGCGCGGTACGTGGATCGCCTCGCTCGGATCCGACTGGAGCGCGATCTCCGGGCCGACCGCCTCGGGGAGCCGTCCCCGGTCGACGAGGTCCGGCACGATCGCCATCGCCATGGATGTCTCGCCCTCGCAGGCGTGCATCAGGGTGTCCTGGTCCTCCAGGATCTCCGCGATCCGCGCCTGCCCGGCCGTGAAGTAGCTGGTGACGGCGATGGGCGCGGACAGTTCCCGGGAGAGCTCACCGCTGATGGCGTTCAAGGCCGTGACATTGCCGCCGTGGCCGTTGACGATCAGGATCTTGCTGAAGCCGGCCATGAGGATGGAGCGGCACACATCGCGCAACAGCGCGTGGTACGTCGCCAGGGTGAGGGTGAAGGTGCCGCCGAACTCGACATGATGGTCCGCCAGCCCGCACCAGAGGGACGGAGCGACGGCCACGGGCCTGCCCTGAGCGACCATGATCCTCGCTGCCCGGCGGCATGCCTCCGCGCTGAGGAAGTCATCAACGCCGGTGGGGAGGTGCGGACCGTGCTGCTCGGTGGAGCCCACGGGAAGCAGCACCGGTGCGTCCTGGGCGGCCAGCTCCTTGAGAGCGCGAGCGGTCATGCGGTTCCAGAGGATCTCTGACATGGGGGTCCCTTTCCTGGCGGGCGTGGCGGCTTGGCGGTGTGACGGCTTGGCGGTGTGACGGCTCGGCGGTGTGACGGCTTGGTGGCTTGGCGGCTGGCGGAGGTCAGTGCGTGTTCTCGGGAATGACGGGGGATGTGGACCCGACGGGAGACGTCACCCCTCCTGGGTCGCCCGGCCGGGCGACCGCGGCGCGGGCCGCCGCGCGGGCCGGAGCCGAGATGGCTTCCAGCCCCAGTCCCGTGGTCCGTACGCCGAAGACGACCGCGACCGCGGCCAGCAGCATCGCCACGGCGACAACGGTGAAGGCGACCGCCGCTCCGTAGGCGTCCAGGAGAGGGACCAGGTAGAAGGGGGCGGCCGCCGTCGAGAGCCGGCTCAGTGAGTACAGCCAGCCGGTGGCGGTGGTGCGCACACTCGTGGGGAACTGCTCCAACTGGTAGATATGGCCCGAATTTGACATGACATTGGCCACCACGGTGAAGCAGAAACCCGAAGCGATGATCATGGCCGCCGAGCGGGCGCTCCCGTACATGAGCCCGAAGACCGCCATGCCGGCCAGCGACGCGGACAGGATCCATTTCCGTTCCACCCTCTCCATGATCAGCACGGAGAGGGCGGAGCCGAGCGGATAGCCGATGAACGAGAAGGTCAGATAGGCCAGCGAGGTGTCGAGGTCGAATCCCTTGTCGGCGAGGACGAGCGTGGCGAGGTTGCCGAAGCCGTAGAAGCCGATGGGCGCGAGGATCCACAGGATCGCCATGATCACCGTGCGGCGGGCCAGCGGCCGACGGAAGATGGCCCGGACCGGCACCGGCTCGACCGGAGACCCGGCGTCCGGCGGCTGCTCGGCCTCGCCGGAGCCCGCGGGGGGCGTCCAGCCTTCGGCCTCGGCGGCCTTCTCGAAGCGGCTGGTGACGGCGTCGGCCTCCGCCGTGCGTCCGACCGACTCCAGCCAGCGAGGCGACTCGGGCAGACCTCTGCGCACCAGGAACGTCAGCAGGGCCCCGAGCGACCCGATGGCGAACATCCAGCGCCATCCGGCGACACCGAGCGGAGCGCCGTCCACCAGCACCAGACCCAGGAAGCCGACGGCGGGTACGGCGAGGTAGGCACCCGTGAAGGCCCATGCCACGTAGTAGCCGCGCCGGGCCGGCGGGAGGATGTCGCCCAGGAACGAGTCCGTCACCGGCAGCTCCCCGCCCAGGCCGACACCGGCCACGAAGCGGAAGATCACGAGCGTCCACAGGTCCGGGGACAGGGCGCAGCCGAGCGTGGCCGCGGAGTACAGGGTCAGCGTGACCATGTACGCGGTCCGCCGACCGACCCGGTCCGCGAGCCGCCCGATCACCACGGCCCCGACGAAGGCTCCGACGAACGCCGAGGCCAGGACGAGCGACAGCTCGAAGCCGGCCAGGTCGAAGGTCGTCTTCAGCGTGGTCGCCAGAACCCCGGCGAGGAACAGCTCGTAGATCTCGAAGAAGTTGCCCAGCGCCATGACACCGGCGAAGCGCTTGTGGAGCTTGGTGATCGGCAGCCGGTCGAGCCGTGCCGCGACGGAGGGGTCAGTCACCCCTGAGAAAGATCGCATTCATCTCCTTCCGGGCTGAACCGCTAATCGACCCCCCAGAATTTGACTGGACAGTACAGTCCAACTTGAAGGTTGACAAGGGTCCCGGCCAGAGCCCGGATCCGCGCATCGCGCCGCACTAGACTGGTGCGTCCAGTACAGAAAGAGGTGCCTGACGGTGATCCCCGCGCCCTCCCAGCCCGCCCGGCAAGGCAAGGGCCGCTCCCGCAACCGAGTGAAGATCCTCGCGGCGGCGAAGGCGCTCTTCCTGCGGGACGGCTACGACGGCGTGAACCTCGAACGGGTCGCCACCCAAGCCGAGGTCGCCCGGCAGACGGTCTACAACCAGTTCGGCAGCAAGGAGGCGGTCTTCCGCGCGGTGATGGAGCACCACTGGTCCAGCCTGCCGCTCGAAGACCTGTCGACACGCCTCGAACGGAGCCTGGAGAGCGACGGCGACCCGGCCGGATTCCTGCGCCAGTTCTCCGAGATCCTGCTGACCTTCATCGACGACACGGACCAGGTCGCCTTCACCCGGCTGGTGATCGCCGAGTCCCGCCGGAGCCCCTGGATCGCCGAGGAGTTCTACCGAGTCGGCAAGGAGCCGCTGACCAGGGCACTCACCGAGTGCCTACAGCGTCTGCACGAGACAGGCAAGATCAACTGCCCGTCCCCGGGGCTGGCGGCACATCAGTTCCTGGGACTCCTCCAGGAATTCATCATCTGGCCGCAGGTCATGGCGATCGGGCCGGACGTCATGAACATCCCGCCGTTCGACGTGGTCGTGGAAGAGGGAATCGCCATGTTCCTCGGCCGTTACGGTGTCCGCTGAAGGTCACTGGGTGCGGCAGCGGCAAGTAGTCTGTGCCCGGCCACTCGGCCGTGTTCCGGGCGGACCATACCTGTGGTGACGAAATGAGAAATCGATTCAGCGCGCGAAGAAGATTTCTGACGTGCCAGACAGAGCGAAATGATTTATCATGCGCAGCCGCAGGCGCCGTGCTAGTGTTGCTTCGAGTTGCAGTTGTGGTTCCCAAAATCTTCAAGCGCCCTCACTGTCTTTCCCTGCCAATGGCAGTTCTTCTGTATTTCCGGTCACATTCCGGGCTGGGCAATCATCGCGCGACGCGGAGTCCGCACAGCGCGGGCTCACGGGCACTGCCCCAAGGGAGATGTGACACATGGCTACTGGCACCGTGAAGTGGTTCAACGCGGAAAAGGGTTTCGGCTTCATCGAGCAGGACGGCGGCGGCGCTGACGTGTTCGCCCACTACTCGAACATCGCCGCCCAAGGTTTCCGCGAACTCCTGGAAGGCCAGAAGGTGACCTTCGACATCGCACAGGGCCAGAAGGGCCCGATGGCCGAGAACATCGTTCCCTCCCGAAGCTGACGCACGCAGTGAGAAGCTGGGGCACGCGCCTTGGGCGCGGGCCCCGAATCGTCGCGCCGCAGGGCGCTGTCCCCGTCACGCCACACTCGACGCCCCGGCCTCTCCGACCCGGATCGCGCCGCCCGCTTCAGGGTCTCAGCCGGTGAGCATTTCCTCCGGCCGAACCCGTATCGGTATTTGTTCTGGCCCGTTCTTGCGATTCTCTGCGCTGCTCAGCGCTGCGGGAATTCCTTGATGCGTGCCGCTTCGAGGAAGGTTCCGCATGAACCGCACACGTACGAACGCCCGTTCCGTCCCCACCCGTACCGGCGGTTCCGGCTCCCGACAGGACGGCAGCCGCTCGGGGGCTAGGGTCTCCAAGCGCTCCGGTGGTCCGAGCCGTTCGCGCGGTCACGGGGGCCGGCCCGCCGCACCGCGGGGGGAGTTCGCCCCGCCCGTGACGAGCAGCCCCGCACTCCCCGCCGCCGAGACGTTCGCTGATCTCGAGATGCCCCGGCAGCTGCTGGCCGCGCTGGTCGCCGAAGGGGTGACCACACCGTTTCCGATCCAGGCGGCGACCCTCCCGAACTCCCTCGCGGGCCGTGACGTACTCGGCCGCGGGCGCACCGGATCCGGCAAGACCCTGGCCTTCGGCCTGGCGCTGCTGGCCCGTACGGCCGGCCGGCGAGCCGAGCCCCGGCAGCCGCTGGCGCTGGTGCTGGTGCCCACCCGGGAGCTGGCACAGCAGGTCGCCGATGCGCTCACTCCGTACGCCCGCTCCGTGCGGCTGCGGATGGCCACGGTGGTCGGCGGGATGCCGATCAGCAAGCAGGTCGGTGCGCTGCGTGGTGGGGCGGAGGTCGTCGTCGCGACGCCGGGCCGGCTGAAGGACCTCGTCGAGCGAGGCGACTGCCGCCTGAACCAGGTCGACATCACCGTCCTGGACGAGGCTGACCAGATGACCGACATGGGCTTCATGCCGCAGGTCACGGCGCTGCTGGAGCAGGTGCGCCCGAAGGGGCAACGGATGCTGTTCTCAGCCACTTTGGACCGCAACGTCGACCGTCTGGTCCGCCGGTACCTGATCGACCCGGTGGTCCACTCCGTCGACCCGTCCGCGGCCGCGGTCACCACGATGGAGCACCACGTGCTGCATGTGCACGGCGCGGACAAGCATCAGGTGACAACAGAGATCGCGGCGCGAGAGGGCCGAGTGATCATGTTCCTGGACACCAAGCATGCCGTCGACCAGCTCACGAGCCACCTGCTGAAGAGCGGTGTACGGGCCGCCGCACTGCACGGTGGGAAGTCGCAGCCGCAGCGCACCCGGACCCTGGCCCAGTTCAAGACGGGGCATGTGACGGTCTTGGTGGCGACCAATGTCGCGGCGCGCGGGATCCATGTCGACAACCTCGACCTGGTGGTCAACGTGGACCCGCCCAACGACCACAAGGACTACCTTCACCGGGGAGGCCGCACGGCCCGCGCCGGCGAGTCCGGTCTCGTCGTCACCCTGGTGACGCCCGGCCAGCGCCGCGGCACGGTCCGTCTCATGTCGGACGCCGGGATCCGCCCTCGGACCACCCAGGTCCGCTCAGGTGAGGCCGAGCTGAGCCACATCACCGGCGCGCGCACTCCGTCGGGCATTCCGGTCGTCATCACCACAGCGGGGGTGGAGCGCCCCAGGCGCGGCGTCCCCCACTCTCGCGATCGACGCGGCCGCGCCGCTGGGGACCGCCGGACCGGCGAGGCGACCCACCGTAAAGCTCGGCGGCAGTCCGCCCTCGACGCGGCAGCCTAGAACCTTCCTCGATCAGGACTCTTGGCCATTCCCCAAGGAGGCACCCTTTGACGCTGGATCAGATGACGCCGCACCCGGCGGATTCCGCCACCGAGACCGTGGTCGACGCCATGGACGCGCCCGGCCCGCAGGTCTGGGACGACATGACCGTAGAGGTGGCCTTGTCCGTCATGGCCAGTGCCCCTTCCCGGCACCTGCTCGTCTACGACGAGGACGGCCGGTGCACGGGCCTGATCGCTCAGGACCAGCTCACCGTCGTCCGCGACAGCTCCGCATACACCGATCGGGTCCGTCTGCGGGACGTCTTCGGCGACAACGGACCCTTCACCTCGCCCATGACCACGATCGCCGAAGCGGAGCGCACGATGCGGCACGGGCGGCTCGGGGCCCTGCCCGTCATCGACGAGCACGGCTGCGCCGTGGGCGTTCTCGCCCTCTCACGCTGATCCGCCTCCCCCGCTCAGACCTTCTCCCTCTACCTGTGAGGCACCCATGCGTTGTGTCATCGCCCGCTTCCCGTTCGACCTGACCAGGAGTGGGGTGCTGGCGTCCATGAAGGGCGTCACGCCCGAGCTCGTCACCGGTGACTCCGTGATCATCGGCCGCCGCCAGTACCCCGTGAAGCAGGTGGGCGCGGTCATCACCGGGCAGGACCGTCGTGACTTCACCGCCGGCGAAGTCACCAGAGCCATGACCCGTCTCGGCTTCACGTGCCGTGCCCTCCCCGAAATCTCACCCACGCGCGGCCTCACTCCGCTTGAGGAAGCGTCGGCTCAGCTCGGCACCCCGGCGCCCAGGTAACCGACGGGACAGGCGAAAGCCGGGACCAGGACAGCGTTGAGGGCTCGACCGGCACGCGCCGGTCGAGCCCTCAACGCGTTCAGTGTCCGGTCGGCAAGACAGCGCCTCCAGGGCCGACCAGGGGTCCGTGACTCATGAGTCGGAGTAGCTGAAGTCGCCAACGGTCCAACCGCTGACGTCCTTGATCGCGACGCGGTACATCCCGCCCGTCTCGGGGATCCCCATGCTGCCTTGCAGGATCCGGGCGACGTGAAAGTGCAGATGCGTGGGCGGACCGCCGCGGTCGGGCCGGTCCTGCGCCTCGTCGGCGGTGAAGACCCCGGCGAAGGGGCCGAGGCGGTCCGAGTCCCTCAGGATCTCCGACACACGCTGCCTCCACACGGCTTCGGGAGCCAACCGTCCGGTGATGACAGCGCCGCCGGTGACCACGGTCAGGGACATCTGGTTGCTCTGCTCGGACTCCACTATGGCGGCTACGTCAACGAGCAGTTCGTCAGCGTTCGACATGAGAGCCGATTTTATTCATCGGTCCGTCCGGCTGTCCCCCACTGGACGCGGCGGCGAACGGGCCAGCGCCTCCTGCCGGGGTGCCACCCCTGAGCCGGCCGAGTGACCAGCCGCACGCTCGCTGGTACGAGCCGCAGGCTATCGAGGGCCGACGCACGACAAAATCTATACTCGCCAGAGTAGACATTGGACTGTCGAATGGTTAAGGTTTTTCTCGTAGACAGAGTCGAACGAGACCCGGCAGACACGAACTGGCGGGTAGAAGTACGTGAAGTTCCCAGGTCGGTGCGGCTGTGGAGTTGCGAAGCCAGGTTGTTCGCAGGAAGGCGACGGGACTGGCAGCCGCACCGGGCGGCCCGGAGTGGATGACTGAGCGAAGAACGGAGGAAGCGGACGCCATCAGGATCGCCCGGGGATGGAGAACCGGCCCGGGTACCGCAAGACCCCGGAACGGAAGGTGGTCCCCGGTCAAGCATTCGCGATCCCCGCGATCCCGCCCTCCTCGGGCGGCGTAGCGGAAGACAGAAGGTCGGCACAGCGGTAGCGCCGACAGATGGTGTTGAATTTCCTTCGGGGCCCTGGTGCTTACGGCACCAGGGCCCCTCGACGCGTTGCTCAACGAGGTGAGAATGACAGCAGACAATCCGCTCGGTGGTCGCCTGGACGACGACGACTACCCCGCCTACACCATGGGACGGGCAGCAGAGATGCTCGGCACCACCCCCGGCTTTCTCCGCGCCATCGGTGAGGCCCGCCTCATCACCCCGCTCCGCTCGGAGGGCGGGCACCGCCGGTACTCCCGCTACCAACTGCGGATCGCCGCCCGCGCCCGCGAGCTCGTCGACCAGGGCATGCCGGTCGAAGCCGCCTGCCGCATCGTCATCCTCGAGGACCAGCTCGAGGAGGCTCAGCGCATCAACGCGGAGTTCCGCCGCGCCGCGGCCGAACAGCACGACGACTCTCCATGAGCCCTTCCGGGCACAGCCGATGCCGGGCCAAACCGACCCGGCATCGCCAGCCGCCCTTACCGCGGAAATCTCCCCAGGTCAGCGACGTAGGGGAGTTCATACATTGAAGCGGAACTCCACCACGTCCCCGTCCTGCATCACATAGTCCTTGCCCTCCATGCGCGCCTTACCGGCCGCGCGAGCCTCGGCGACGGAGCCCGTCTCGACCAGGTCCTCGTAGGAGATGACCTCGGCCTTGATGAAGCCCTTCTGGAAGTCGGTGTGGATGACACCGGCCGCCTCCGGGGCCGTGGCGCCCTTCTTGATGGTCCAGGCGCGGGACTCCTTGGGGCCGGCGGTGAGGTAGGTCTGGAGGCCCAGGGTGTTGAAGCCGACGTGGGCGAGGGTGGCCAGGCCGGGCTCGTCCTGGCCCACGGACTGGAGGAGTTCGAGGGCCTCGTCCTCGTCGAGCTCGGCGAGGTCGGCCTCCAGCTTGGCGTTGAGGAAGATCGCCTCGGCGGGGGCGACGAGGGCGCGCTGCTCGGCCTTGAAGGAGTCGTCGGTGAGCTCCTCCTCGTCGACGTTGAAGACGTAGAGGAAGGGCTTGGTGGTGAGCAGGTGCAGCTCGTGGAGGAGGGCGGCGCGCTCGCTGCCCTGGACGATGCCGGCGGAGAAGAGGGTGCGGCCCTCGTCGAGGATGGCCTTGGCCTCCTCGACGGCCGTGACCTGGGGCTGCTTGTCCTTCTTGATCCGGGCCTCCTTGACCAGGCGCGGCAGCACCTTCTCGATGGTCTGGAGGTCGGCGAGGATCAGCTCGGTGTTGATCGTCTCGATGTCGCTCTTCGGCGAGATCTTGCCGTCGACGTGGACGACGTTCTCGTCCTTGAAGGCCCGGATGACCTGGCAGATGGCGTCCGACTCACGGATGTTCGCCAGGAACTTGTTGCCCAGGCCCTCGCCCTCCGAGGCGCCCTTGACGATGCCCGCGATGTCGACGAAGTCGACGGTGGCGGGCAGCTTGCGGGCCGAGCCGAAGATCTCGGCGAGCCTGTCCAGGCGGGGGTCGGGGACGCCGACCACGCCGACGTTGGGCTCGATGGTGGCGAACGGGTAGTTGGCCGCCAGCACGTCGTTCTTGGTGAGGGCGTTGAACAGGGTCGACTTGCCGACATTCGGCAGACCGACGATTCCGATCGTGAGCGACACGTTGACGACTTCCCGTAGCTTCCCGTGGCGGGGATGTGAGTACCGATGACGGGCCCCGGTGGAGCCGGGGCCGGTCCACCAGTCTACGGGGCCGCCCTCGATCACCCGGCCGGGCTGACAATCGGTCGAACACACTGCCAAGGTCCTGCGAAGGGCGTGTCCAAGACCGGATTCTCGCCCTCCGGCGACCTACGTTGGTCGGGTGGAGCATTACAGCACGCGTACGCCCCGCCGCGCGGCGGCACCGCCGCCCCGTCCCGCCGCCGACGACGCATATCCGGGACGGGGCAGAGGCACGGGTCAGGGCCGGGGGCAGTCCGGCGGCGCGGCCCGGGCGCCCCGGCCTGCCGCACGCCGTACGGGGCCGTCCGGAGCGGCCGCGGCGCGGCCCGCCGTCCTGCGGCGGGCCCGGGGGCTGTCCTTCCCGGACCCCCGGCTGACCGGGCTGGGCGCGGGGCTGCTGACCACGCTCACCATGCTCGGCATCGGCTGCCTGGACGCGCTGCTGCTCTCCGGCTCCCCCACCGTCTACAGCGTGCTCTTCCTGCCCGCCTGCGCGGCCTGCGGGCTGTGGGTGCGGCCCGCCGATCTGCTGGCGGCGCCGGTGACGGCGCCGCTGGCGTACACGGTCGGGCTGCTGCCGATCAACGAGGGTTCGGCGGGGTTCAGCGGACAGGCGGTGGGGGTGTTCACCGCGCTGTCGCTGCAAGCCGGCTGGCTCTACGCGGGGACGCTGCTGACCGTGGTGATCGTGCTCGTACGGCGGGCCCTGCTGTTCACCCGGCGTCGCCGGCAGCAGCGGCCGCGGCCATCCCGGCACCCACGATCCCCGCGTTGTTCTGAAGCTGCGCCGGCACGATCTCGGCCCTGACGCCCTCGATCAGCGGCAGGAACTTGTCCGCCTTACGGCTCACCCCGCCGCCCAGCACGAAGAGCTCGGGAGAGAAGAGCATCTCCAGGTGGTGGAGGTACTTCTGCACCCGGCGCGCCCAGTGCGGCCAACTGAGGTCGTGATCGTCCTTGACCTTGGTCGAGGCCCGCTTCTCCGCCTCGTGGCCGTCCAGCTCCAGATGGCCCAGCTCGGTGTTGGTGAGCAGATGCCCGTCGGTGAAGACCGCGCTGCCGATGCCGGTGCCGAGGGTGAGCACGATCACGGTGCCCTTGACGCCGCGGGCGGCGCCGAACGTCACCTCCGCGACCCCGGCCGCGTCCGCGTCGTTCAGCACCGTGACCGGGCAGTCCAGCCGCTCGGCGAGGCGCGACGCCAGATCGGTGCCGATCCAGCTCTTGTCGACATTCGCGGCGGTAAGGGTGACACCGTCCTTCACCACGCCCGGGAAGGTCACCCCGACCGGCCGCCCGGACCAGTCGAAGTGCCGGACGACCTCCACCACACCGTCCAGGACCGCCTCGGGCGTGGACGGATGCGGCGTGAGCACCTTATGGCGCTCTTCGGCGAGCTCACCCCGGTCCAGGTCGACCGGGGCGCCCTTGATGCCCGAACCGCCGATGTCGATGCCGAATACCTTCACCGCGGACGCCCCCGTGTCCCCCTGGCCGTACGTCACCGCTGCGACCCCTCGGGCCGGCCGGCGACCGCCGCGGCCTCCGGCGAGCCGGAGGCCGCGGCGGCCTCGGCCCGCAGGTCCCGGCGCAGCTCCTTGGGCAGCGAGAAGGTCAGCGACTCCTGCATGGGCTGGACGACCTCGACATCGCCGAAGCCGCGCTCGGCCAGCCACTCCAGGACGCCCTCGACGAGCACGTCAGGAACGGAGGCGCCCGAGGTCACGCCGACCGTGGTGACGCCCTCCAGCCATGCCTCGTCGATCTCGCTCGCGTAGTCGACCAGATGGCCCGCCTTGGCGCCCGCGCCGAGGGCGACCTCCACCAGCCGCACCGAGTTGGAGGAGTTCTTGGAGCCGACCACGATCACCAGGTCGGACTCGGCGGCCACCTGCTTGATGGCGGTCTGGCGGTTCTGCGTGGCGTAGCAGATGTCGTCGCTGGGCGGGCTGATGAGCTGCGGGAAGCGCTCCTTGAGCGCGTCCACGGTCTCCATGGTCTCGTCGACGGAGAGGGTGGTCTGGGAGAGCCAGACGACCTTGGACTCATCCCGTACCTCGACGTTCTTCACATCGTCGGGGCCGTCGACCAGGGTGATGTGCTCGGGGGCCTCACCGCTGGTGCCGATGACCTCTTCATGGCCTTCATGGCCGATCAGGAGGATGTCGTAGTCCTCCTTGGCGAACCGGACTGCTTCCTTGTGGACCTTGGTGACCAGGGGGCAGGTGGCGTCGATGGTGGCCAGCTTGCGCGTGGCGGCCTCCTCGTGGACCACCGGCGCGACACCGTGCGCCGAGAAGATCACGATGGAGCCCTCGGGCACCTCCTCCGTCTCGTCGACGAAGATGGCGCCCTTCTTCTCCAGGGTCTGGACGACGTACTTGTTGTGGACGATCTCCTTGCGCACATAGATCGGCGCGCCGTACTGCTCCAGGGCCTTCTCGACGGCGATCACGGCACGGTCGACACCGGCACAGTAGCCACGGGGGGCCGCGAGCAGGACCCGGCGGGCGGAGGTTGCAGTCATGTCCCCCATGGTAGGGGCGATGACCGCGGGGTCTGCCGGTTGGTGGGGGGCTGCCGGTTGATGGGAGGCCGCTGGTTGGTGGGGGCTGCCGGTTGGTGGGGGCGATGACCCCCACTGCTGTCGGTGGTGGCCGATACCCTCGCGGTCATGGCTGTCAACACGTCCGCGGAGGCGCCGATCCCGGTCGGCGAGGTGTCCCGGCTGATCGGGGGCTGGATCGACCGGCTCGGCGCGATCTGGGTCGAGGGGCAGATCACCCAGCTGTCCCGGCGCCCGGGCGCCGGTGTGGTGTTCCTGACCCTGCGCGACCCCAGTTACGACATCTCGCTCACCGTCACCTGCTTCCGCGCCGTCTTCGACAAGATCGCGGACACGGTCACCGAGGGTGCGCGGGTCGTGGTCCACGCCAAACCGGAGTGGTACGCGCCGCGGGGCCAGCTGTCCCTGCGGGCCGCCGAGATCCGCCCGGTGGGCGTGGGTGAACTGCTCGCGCGGCTGGAGCAGTTGAAGAAGGCGCTGGCGGCGGAGGGGCTGTTCGCCGCCGACCGCAAGAAGGCGCTGCCGTTTCTGCCCCAGCTGATAGGGCTGGTCTGCGGCCGCGCCTCGGCCGCCGAGCGCGATGTGCTGGAGAACGCGCGGCTGCGCTGGCCCGCCGTCCGCTTCGAGGTGCGCAATGTGGCCGTGCAGGGGGTGCACGCGGTGCCGCAGGTGATCGAGGCGGTCAAGGAGCTCGACGCGCTGCCCGAGGTGGACGTGATCGTGGTGGCGCGCGGCGGCGGCAGCGTGGAGGACCTGCTGCCGTTCTCGGACGAGCAGCTGGTCCGGGCGGTGGCCGCGTGCCGTACGCCGGTGGTCTCCGCGATCGGCCATGAGCCGGACTCGCCGCTGCTGGACCTGGTCGCCGATCTGCGCGCCTCCACGCCCACGGACGCGGCGAAGAAGATCGTGCCCGATGTGGGCGAGGAGCTGATGCGCGTCCAGCAGCTGCGGGAGCGGGCGCTGCGCAGTGTGCACGGGCTGCTGGACCGGGAGGAGCGGGGGCTGGCCGCCGCGCTGGCCCGGCCGTGCATGCGGGAGCCGCACCGCATGGTGGACGAGCGCGCGGAGCGGATCACGGCGGTGCTGGAGCGCGCCCGCCGCTGCCTGGGCCATCTGCTGGACCGGGCCGACTCCGAGCTGACCCACACCCAGGCGCGGGTGGTCGCGCTCTCCCCCGCCGCGACGCTGCGCCGTGGCTATGCGGTGCTCCAGCACCCCGACGGCTCGGTGGTGCGGGCGGCCGAGGAGGTCGCGGAGGGCGAGGAGCTGCGGGCGCGGGTCTCCGAGGGCGAGTTCCGGGTGCGGGTCGCTGTCGGACCCGCTGAATAGGGTGAGGGGTATGGCGAAGACGGACGAGCAGACCGGGCAGGCCGGGCAGACGGACGGGCAGGCCGGGCAGAGCGCGCGGGCGGAGACCACGCTCGGCTATGAGCAGGCGCGGGACGAGCTGGTCGAGGTGGTCCGCCGCCTGGAGGCGGGCGGCACCAGCCTCGAGGAGTCGCTGGCGCTGTGGGAGCGCGGCGAGGAGCTGGCGAAGGTCTGCCGCCACTGGCTGGAGGGCGCGAGGGCCCGGCTGGACGCGGCGCTGGCGGAGGACGAAGGCGCTGAAGGCGCCGAGGAAGCGGAGAGCCCCGGGGAGCGCTGACTGTCCGGGCCCGGCGACCGTCCGGGCCCGGCTCGGACGTAGCCACATTGTGATTCGGAGCACCTTCCCCACCCCACACCATCTTTTTAGTTGAACATTAATCTAAGCGTCGTACAGTGGAGCCCGTCAGCGATATCCCCGCTTATGCAGAGGTTTCTTCCATGGCACTCGTTCTCGACCCCGCCGCCCAGGACCTGCTCTTCCGCGAGGCCCGCACTGCCAACACCTTCACCGATGAGCCGGTGACCGAGGAGCAGGTGCAGGCGATCTACGACCTGGTCAAGTACGCGCCGACCGCGTTCAACCAGTCGCCGCTGCGTATCGTGCTGGTCCGCTCGCCCGAGGCCCGTGAGCGGCTGGTCCAGCACATGGCCGAGGGCAACCAGCCCAAGACCTCCACCGCCCCGCTGGTCGCGATCCTCGCCGCGGACAACGAGTTCCACGAGGAGCTGCCCGCGCTCTTCCCGCACTTTCCGCAGGCCAAGGACGTCTTCTTCGCCGAGCGTGCCGCCCGTGAGCAGGCCGCGGCGCTCAATGCCTCGCTTCAGGCCGGTTACTTCATCCTGGGCATCCGCGCCGCCGGTCTCGCCGCCGGCCCGATGACCGGCTTCGACGCGGCCGGGGTCCAGAAGGAGTTCCTGGACGATGACCACACCCCGCTGATGGTCATCAACATCGGCAAGCCGGGCGAGGACGCCTGGTTCCCCCGTGGCCCCCGCCTGGACTACGACGACGTCATCACCACGGTCTGATCGACCACTGGACCGCGCTCGGTCACGCGTGATCAACCACGGGCCCTTGGCCCGGACCACCGGTCCGGGCCAAGGGCCCGCGTCTCGCTCAGCCCCTCTTCTCGGTGAGCTCAGCCCTTCTTCTCGGTGAGCGCCTCGGCCATCTTCGTCAGCTGCCCGTACGACGCCGTCCCGGTGACCACCGTGGTCACACCCGGCTCCTCGCGCACCAGCGCGTCGTACTTGTCGCCGTCGTAGCGGACCCAGTCCTTGCCGTCGATCCGCTGCGTCCGCTTGGTCTCCCGCGCCTGCTGGGTGACCTCCTCCACGAACGGCACGGGCTTGCCGTCGCTCTGCTCGACCGCGATGTACTCCTCGTTCTCGTCGAGGAAGCCGAGGTGCCAGAGCGCGCCGTCCTCCGCGGCGGCCGGGCGGTAGGTCACCGATGTCGCGCGCCAGCCCTTGGGCAGGCTCCCGGGCTCGGGGGCGGCCACCGGGTACGGGGCGGCGCGGCGGGCCGTGGCCAGCTCCACGCGGTAGTTCACCGTCTTCACCCCGGAGCCCTTGGGGCCCTCGTCATGCGGGATACCGAAGAGGTAGATGGCCGCCGCGACGACGCCGATCGCCGCCAGCGACAGCACCATGTCCCGGACCGTCTCTTTGCCACGCATACCTGCCACGCCCCCTATCGTCCCTCATCGGGTCGCCGCACCTCGCAACAGGGCCGCGCCCATGCGTGAGGCGCGCTCATGCGTGGGGCTATCTGCTCACTTAGCCAATCAGCGGATAAAGTCATGAACACCCTCACCCTTCTGATCCCCTCGCGGGGCGGAGGGGCCCTCACGGTCCGTCGCCGTACAGAAAGGTGCGCTCCGATGACCGAGCATCATCTCCCGTCCCAGCTCGAGGTCAGCCCCGAGGCTCCCGATCGCAACCTCGCCCTGGAACTCGTCCGGGTCACCGAGGCGGGTGCCATGGCCTCCGGACGCTGGGTGGGCCGCGGCGACAAGAACGGCGCCGACGGCGCCGCCGTCAAGGCCATGCGCTCCCTCGTGCACACCGTCTCGATGAACGGCGTCGTCGTCATCGGAGAGGGGGAGAAGGACGAGGCGCCGATGCTCTTCAACGGTGAGCGCGTGGGCGACGGCACCGGCCCGGAGTGCGACGTGGCCGTGGACCCGGTGGACGGCACCACTCTCACCGCGAAGGGCATGGCCAACGCCGTCTCCGTGCTCGCGGTCGCCGAGCGCGGCACCATGTTCGACCCGTCGGCCGTCTTCTACATGGACAAGCTGGTCACCGGCCCCGACGCCGCCGAGTTCGTCGACATCACCGCGCCCCCGGGCGTGAACATCCGCCGGATCGCCAAGGCGAAGAAGTCCAGCCCCGAGGACGTCACCGTGGTGGTCCTTGACCGCCCCCGCCACGAGGGCATCGTCAAGGAGATCCGGGAGGCGGGCGCCCGGATCAAGTTCATCTCCGACGGCGATGTGGCCGGCGCGATCATGGCCGCGCGCGAGAGCACCGGTGTGGATCTGCTGCTGGGCGTCGGCGGCACTCCGGAGGGCATCATCGCGGCCTGTGCGATCAAGTGCCTCGGCGGCACCATCCAGGCCAAGCTGTGGCCCAAGGACGACGAGGAGCGGCAGCGCGCCCTCGACGCGGGCCACGACCTCGACCAGGTCCTGGAGACGGACGACCTGGTCAGCGGCGACAATGTGTTCTTCGTCGCGACCGGCATCACCGACGGGGATCTGCTGCGCGGGGTGCGGTACCGCGCGGAGACCGCCACCACCCAGTCGCTGGTCATGCGGTCCAAGTCCGGGACGATCCGGCAGATCGACTCCACCCACCGGCTGGCCAAGCTGCGCGCCTACGCCTCGGTCGACTTCGAGCGGCCGAGCTGAACGAGGTGACGGCGGCGTTCAGTCAACGGCGGCGTTCAGCCAGGGCGATGTTCGGCCAACGGCGTCGTTCGGCCGACGCCGTGTGACAGACGCCACGTGACAGACCCCGCATGACAAGGGCCGGGTTCCGCCTCCCGGCGGCGCCCGGCCCAGGTCCCGAAGAGTTCAGCCGGCGGCGGCGACCCGCACCGCGCGCTGTAGCTCCGCCTCCCGGCGCCGGCGACGGGCCAGCACGACCCGGCGCTCGGCCGCGGTCAGCCCGCCCCACACTCCGTACGGCTCGGGCTGAAGCAGTGCGTGCTCCCGGCACTCGACCATGACCGGGCAGCGCGCGCAGACGCGCTTGGCGGCCTCCTCCCGCGACAGCCTGGCAGCCGTGGGCTCCTTGGAGGGAGCGAAGAACAGCCCGGCCTCGTCCCGTCGGCACACCGCCTCCGAGTGCCAGGGGCCGGCCTGATCCCGCGCGGGGACGCGCTGCGGGGGCACGGCGGCTTCCAGCAGGGGCTGATGCGGTTGCAGCACGGTCTACTCCTGACGACGGCTCCGGTGGTCACCCTTGCCCGCCTCGAGGTGTACGGCCCCGTTAGCACCCCCATCAGCCGTACGAGAGACGATGCACCAAGCCTTACCCGCTGTGCGCGCGCTTATGCACACCGTTGTCCCACCCGGAACTTCCCTGTGCACACCCCTTCTTCAGGGCTTACGCTCGCAGGTTCTTGAGCCGCTTACCCCGCTTGGGCTTGGCCTCCACACCGCCGAAGACGGCGAACCCGGTGACGTGGATCACCGGAGCGTCGGGGTCCTGCGCCTCGTATGCCGTGACGTCGAAACCGCCGAGGATGCCCGCGCCCGAACCGCGCAGCGAGACGTTCTCCGGGACCTTGATCTCCACCCCGCCGAAGGCGGCCACGACATGGATGACGATCTCCTGCTGCTCGAAGAGCGCCTCGGTCAGGTCGATCTCGATGCCGCCGAAGACCGCCAGGGCGTTCGTACGGCGCCTGACCCGCCAGCGGCCCTTGCGGGTCGCACCGCCGAAGACCGCCATCAGGTTCTCCGACTCGGGGAGGGAGCGCGGCCACTCCGACTCCGCGTCGCGCGCGGAAGCGGAGGCGGCGCCGCGGGTGGGGGCGGTGGGCAGATCGCGCACCAGGGGCTCCAGCTCGCCGAGGGTCTTGGCGCGATAGACCGCGTCGATCCGCTCGGCGTGCTCCTCCGGCTGGAGCCGCCCCTCGGCGAGAGCCTCCCGCAGGATGTCCGCGATCCGGTCGCGGTCCGCGTCGGACGCGCGGAGCTCGGCCTCCGCGGCGGGCGCGGGCGCCGGGGCCGAGGCGGCCTCGGGGGCGGGGGCGGGGGCGGATTTGGTCAAGGGCACGGGCTGCTGCTCATCCACGGGCTCAGCGTACCCAGTCGCGATCTATCGCGACTAGGGGTAGAGGCGACTCGACGGACAGAGCCCGGCGCAGCTGCCCGAAGCCTGTGAGGCCCCCAGGGGCCGAACATCGCGAGGGCAGCGATCCAAGCCGGGGCTAGATCGCGACTAGGGGACGGCTCGCCCGAAGCCTGTGAGGCCCGTCTTGGCGATGGCGAAACGCCTCCCGAAGTTGCTCCGCCCTACACGTGAGCGCGGGTCCGCAGTGGTGGCCTCGGTCGGCTACACGGGGCGATGCGTGACGACCGGTGCGTACATCAGGATTCGGATTCCAGCGCGGCGACATGAACCCAATGGGTAACGTAGTCGTATGACCACGGAACGTGCATGCGAGAAGCGGCAGTCCGGGCACCGTGCCCGGCTGGTGCTGACGCCTGCGCAGGTCGTGCTCATGGATGGCCAGGCGCATGCGGCCCGCACCTTGTGGAACCTGCTGCACGACTGGTGGACGATGCTGCCCAGGGACAAGCGTTCCCTCACTGCGGCGGACGCGGCGATCCGCCAGGCCCGCAAGGAGATCGACTGGCTCGCCCAGCTCCCCGCCCAGGCCGCCCAGGCTGTGCTCAAGACCTACTTCCAGGCATGGAAGAACTGCTGGGAGCGTCGCGCGGGCGCCCCGGGCTTCAAAGCCCGCTTCCGCACTGTGATGTCCATGGACATCCCCCAGGGCCGGGACCTGCGCATCACTCGGGTGCACCGCCGCTGGGGCATGGTCAACATTCCCAAGGTCGGCCGGGTCCGGTTCCGCTGGACCAAGGACCTCCCCGTGGGAAAGCGCGCCACCGCCGGGAACCGGATCACCGGAGCCCGGCTGGTCAAAGACGCGCTCGGCTGGCACATAGCCTTCCGCGTCCAGTCCCTCGAACCCAGACCCGAGCCACACACCGGCCCCGAAGTCGGCATCGACGTGGGCGTCAGCGTGCCGCTCGCCCTCTCCGACGGCACGACATTCGACCACCACGCATGGCTGCCCGGGAAAGAACAGGCCAAGCTGGGCCGACTGGAGCGGCGGGCCGCGCACCGCAAGAGCTTCCGCAAGCAGGGGGAGCGCACCTCCCACCGCCTGCGGACCACCTATGACCAGATTGCAGGACTCCGCGCGAGAGCCAAGCGCAGACGCCTGGACTGGCAGCACAAGGCCACCACCGCCATCGCCGAGAAATACGGCACGGTCGTGGTGGAAGACCTGAACATCACGAACATGGTCAAGAGCGCCAAGGGCACCATGGAGACCCCAGGGAAGAACGTCGCGCGGAAGTCCGGCCTCAACCGCGCCATCAGCCAGGAGGCATGGGGCCGCACGGTTGAACTGCTGACATACAAAACCGCCCGCCATGGCGGCACTGTGCGCAAGGTTCCCGCCCCGGGCACCTCCCAGCGCTGCTCGATGTGCGGCTGCACCACCCCGGGCAGCAGGGAGTCCCAGGCCGTGTTCGCGTGCAAGAACCCTGACTGCGGCTGGGTGGGCAACGCCGACCACAACGGAGCTCGGAACATCTTGCACCTGTACCGGATGGGCCTCGCGCTCATCCCGGCTGCCGGGAGGGCAGTCGTCAGGCGCGCACGCCACGTCAAGCCCGCCACCGTAAGGTAGGCAGGAATCTCCCGGATTCATCCGGGAGAGCACTTCAAGCTTATGGACGCGCTGTCGACGAAGTCAGCCGAAGCCCCGTCGAGTGAGGAATGGCCGCGATGCCAGAGTTTGCCTATTCGGACCTGCTGCCCCTGGGAGAGGACACCACGCCGTACCGTCTGGTGACCTCCGAGGGCGTGAGCACCTTCGAGGCCGATGGGCGCACCTTCCTGAAGGTCGAGCCGGAGGCGCTGCGCAAGCTCGCGGCCGAGGCGATGCACGACATCTCGCACTATCTGCGCCCGGCCCACCTCGCCCAGCTGCGCCGCATCCTCGACGACCCCGAGGCGAGCGCCAACGACCGGTTCGTCGCGCTGGACCTGCTGAAGAACGCGAACATCGCGGCGGCCGGGGTGCTCCCGATGTGCCAGGACACCGGTACGGCCATCGTCATGGGCAAGCGCGGGCAGAACGTGCTGACGGAAGGGCGCGACGAGGAGGCCCTCTCGCACGGTGTCTACGACGCGTACACCAAGCTCAACCTGCGCTACTCCCAGATGGCCCCGCTGACCATGTGGGAGGAGAAGAACACCGGCTCCAACCTGCCCGCGCAGATCGAGCTGTACGCGACCGACGGCGGCGCCTACAAGTTCCTCTTCATGGCCAAGGGCGGCGGCTCGGCCAACAAGTCCTTCCTCTACCAGGAGACGAAGGCGGTGCTGAACGAGGCATCGATGATGAAGTTCCTGGAGCAGAAGATCCGCTCGCTGGGCACGGCCGCCTGCCCGCCGTACCACCTGGCGATCGTGGTCGGCGGCACCAGCGCCGAGTACGCGCTGAAGACCGCCAAGTACGCCTCGGCGCACTACCTCGACGAGCTGCCCGCCGAAGGTTCCCCGACCGGGCACGGCTTCCGCGACAAGGAGCTGGAGGAGAAGGTCTTCGAGCTGACGCAGAAGATCGGGATCGGCGCGCAGTTCGGCGGCAAGTACTTCTGCCACGACGTGCGGGTCGTACGGCTGCCGCGGCACGGCGCCTCCTGCCCGGTCGCGATCGCGGTCTCGTGCTCCGCCGACCGCCAGGCGCTCGCCAAGATCACGCCGGAGGGCGTCTTCCTGGAACAGCTGGAGACCGACCCGGCCCGCTTCCTGCCCGAGACGACGGAGGAGGAGCTGGTCAAGGGCGCGGGCCCGGACCTGGACGCGGTCGCCGTCGACCTGGACCGGCCGATGGACGAGGTGCTCGCCGAGCTGACCAAGCACCCGGTCAAGACCCGGCTCTCGCTGACCGGCACGCTGGTGGTCGCCCGGGACATCGCCCACGCGAAGATCAAGGAGCGGCTGGACGCGGGCGAGGAGATGCCGGAGTACCTGAAGAACCACCCGGTCTACTACGCGGGCCCGGCCAAGACCCCCGAGGGCTACGCCTCGGGCTCCTTCGGGCCGACGACGGCGGGCCGGATGGACGCGTACGTCGAGCAGTTCCAGGCGGCGGGCGGCTCGAAGGTCATGCTGGCCAAGGGCAACCGCTCCAAGCAGGTCACCGACGCGTGTGCCGCGCACGGCGGGTTCTACCTGGGCTCGATCGGCGGCCCGGCGGCCCGGCTGGCCCAGGACTGCATCAAGAAGGTCGAGGTCCTCGAGTACGAGGAGCTGGGCATGGAGGCGGTCTGGCGGATCGAGGTCGAGGACTTCCCGGCGTTCATCGTGGTGGACGACAAGGGGAACGACTTCTTCCAGGACCCGGCGCCCCAGCCGACGTTCACGAGTATTCCGGTGCGGGGTCCTGGCCTGGCCTGAGCCACCATGTAGGACCCTCCAGACCCCTCGGCGTCCGGGCTGGGGGGTCTGTTGCTACGCGGAGAGGCATGGGGCGCCGCTCAGGGGCGTCCTGGGCTCGGGCGCCACGCCCGTTTACCCGACTACGCGAATATTGGCACTGCCGCATAGCCGGGCCTGCCAGCCCCTCGTACCGTCGTAGCCACCAGGCCCCGACAGGGGCCAGCCACAAGGGGGTTTTCAGCATGGCGCGCGAGGAACTGACCCGCCTGACCGGTAACGGAAACGGCACCTGCGGCAAGGACGACTGCCCGAACATCTACCGGGACGAGGCCGACGGCGGGATCGTCGTCCAGGGAGACATGTGCGAAGCGTTCCAGCCTCCGGCCGGTGAGGCACTGGTGAAGATCCCCGAGCACGTTCTGAGGGAGGCTGTACGTGTACTTGGCTGGTGAGGAATGGGCGGCGCGCTTCGAGGGCTTCCAGCGGGAAGCGTGGAGGCTTGAGACCCTGCCCCAATACTTCATGCCGCAGGAGGAAGAAGAGTTCGCGGCCTTTAAAGCCGGGGCCCGTATCGACCCTCACGCCGTCTCGAACGAGTACACCGATCGATTGCGTCGACAAGTCGCAGAGGGGCGCCCACAAGGGCGTGTGCACGTCCTGACGCGTCCGCTCTCGGACTATCTGCGATTCGAGTTCTCCCAGTACTACGCACCCCATGCATTGGCTGGCGAGCGCATCCGGATTCTTGACGTGACCGACCGAGATAACCCACTGGAGGGGGTTCAGGACTTCTGGATGTTCGACCGTACCGAAGTGGTGCTGATGAATTACCACCCGGACGGGCGCCAGATCAACCGTGAAATCTACGAAGGGGATGCGGCTCAGTACATCGAATACCAGCGCATCGCGGTAGCTGAGTCGGTGCCCTTTGAGGAGTACGTGATGGGCATTGACGTTTGAGCCAGAGAGGCTGGGTCAGTCCAGATCAGACCTAGCGGAAGCCTTGAGAGGCCAGCGCAAGCGAGCCGGGAAAACTCAAACCTGGCTCGCTCGCCACTGCACCATGTCTCAGACCAAGGTCAGCAACATTGAGAGCGGAAAGCTCACACCCTCACTAGTCGATGTTGAACTGATCCTGGAAGCCCTCGGAGTGGATAGTCCTGTTGCTGCCGAGATCCTTTCGCTGGCGAGGACGGCAAATACGGAGTGGCAAGACCACTGGTCCTCTCGCCGCAGAGGCTTGGATAAGAAGCAGAACGAACTAGCAAGGATTGAAGCGGTCTCGACAGAGTTCCGATTCTTTCTGCTCTCAATGATTACCGGATTGCTGGCCACGCCGGAGTATGTGCGTGCCAGCATTTCCGACGTTCCCGGCGACCAGTCGAAGACCATCGCGAAGAAACTAGAACGGCAGCAGGTGCTTTACGAATCCTCAAAGTCGTTCACCTTCATTCTCACCGAGCAGGCTGCCAGGTGGCCACTACTCCCCCCTACGGCGATGGCCTTGCAGCTCGACCGGCTGGCATCCGTCTCCCGCATTCCAAATGTGCGACTGGGCGTGATCCCTTTGGGCGGGCACATCCCAGAGAGGCCGCTTAACACATTCACGGTCTATGACCGCCGGCTAGCCACCGTGGAAACCGGCACGGGCGCGTTGATCTTGCGGGACCACAGAGACGTAACGGCATATCTCAGGGACTTTGAGGCATACGAGCGATACGCAGTCTTCGGCGATGACTGCCGGGAACTCTTGGCCGAGTGGTCCATGATCTTTACCCGACAACGCCAATAGCGCTCGCATTGCCGGGTGCCTCGCGGCACTATCCCTGAGACGACACGCAGTCGCGGGGAGGCCCAGGGAATGAGTGCAACATCGAACACCTCGACAGCGGAACCGGTACACCTGTCGCTTCCGCGTCGACCTCCGAAACTCGCGCCAGGGTGTGATGTTTGCGCAGCGTTGGGCCAAGCAGCGGCAGAAAGCGCGGGACAGGGGCACCCTGTCGGCCGCAACAGATGCCGATATCGAGCTTCGGAATCACCCGCACCGGACAAAGATGTGACCACGACCCCGAAGCGCCCGAAGAAAAAGCGGCGGGCGGGCCGTACCAGATGCGGGGACAGGGTCCCCAACCTGATCGATTGACTGAACTCCTTGGCCGCCATTTGCGGTACGTGCTTCGGCCAGCGGACGGTGGTGCCCAGACTGCGCAGGCTACGGGGACTGCTCAACGTGCGACAACCGCGAGAAGGTTCGGTGTCCCCAGTGCGCGGGCGGGAAGCCGACGGATGGAAATGGTGAGGCGATTCCTCGACCTCATCTTCTGGGCGTCTTTCGTGCTCTTCGCCGCCGCTTCGTGCGGCGCAGTAATCACCCTCCCCGCGACCGGCAGATCATGAGCTCCCGTCTCCCACGCAACCGCGCGGCATTGACGGGTCACACCCCCATCAATGGAAAGGGGAACCACCGGATGACCGTCATGGTCGAAGCTCAGATGAGCGGTACTACATACCGCGACCCTCGGGCGTTACTGAACGCTGTACGCCCCCATGTCAAAGAGTGCACGTACAACGTGCTGGAGAGTCCCGGATCGGTCGGGCTCGACCTGTGGGACCGCGAGATCGCGCTTCTCGGGCGAGACAACGTCATGGTTCGCGACATGGCAGAACGCATTCTCGGTAATGCCGTGGCCTACCTGATCACCGCCATGGAACACCCGAACGTGCACCTCGGCGTGGGCAAGGTCGTGGACATCGGCGTTCATCAGATCATTCTCGACACGCCCGTGTACTTCGCGTTCTGCGACGTGTACAACCACGGGCGGTACAAGCACCACGCGCCACTCATCCAGCGCCGAACTGACGGCCTGGTCATCCGCACGGGTGACTTCCTGCGCTCGAACGGATTCGACGCGGACCGGGAACTGTGGGATCAGCTCGACGGCGCCGAGTGCTCCCCGTGCGACAACAAGGTTCCGGACAGTCACTGACCGGTGCCGTTAGGGTGCCCCGCCTCCGCCCCGTCCGGGGGCGTGGCGCCTGTCCCAACTACCATGAGAAGGCTGCCTGTTGACTGCCCAGCACAACTACGACCATGAGCGTGAACTCTGGGACACCTACGCCGAGTCGGCGAATAAGGACGTGTTCGAGAGTGACCCCCTGTTCAGGTGGACTCAGTACGGCGACCACGGCCCCGGCATGGAACTACTCGGCAACCCCGAAAGCGTGCTTGAAATCGGGTGCGGTACCGGGCGCATGCTCGCCTACCTCGCACAGCAGGGCATCAAGGCAACCGGCGTCGATCTGTCGCCTGTGATGGCGCGGAACACAACGGAGCGATGGGGCCCTATGGGGGCGCAGTTCATCTGCGCCGAGATTCTTGACCACCTACGCCGCAACTCTGAGACGTACGACGCGATTTACTCGATCTTCGGTGCTGCCTGGTTCAGCGACCCGAAGAAGCTCTTCCCCCTGGTGCGTCAGCGGCTCAACCGTGGTGGCATCTTCGTCTTCTCCCAGCCCCCCGCTATCCCTGGTGCCTACGGCCCCCAAGGCATGTACAAGGGGGGCTTCGCGGGTCCGGCCATGTTCACCTACCGCTACAGCTACACGCCCCGGATGTGGGAAAGCCACCTGCGTACGGCTGGCTTCGAAGAAGCGTCGGTTCAGGTTCTCGAAGCCCCGACCCCTGGCCATATCGGAACCTTGATCGGTCGGGCCGTGGTCGCATAGACCTCGCCCGGCAGGCTGACCCGTCGCCTGTCGGGCGGGCATCGCCCCCACGCGCACCGGTGGAACCCTGGGAAGGTCGAGCGTCTTGAGCGCTGCGGCTGCCGTCGATACGTACGAGACGCGCACGCCTGACGCCGAAAGTTGGCGCGGAGTCCCGTTCCGGCACCCACGTGACCTGGTGACCGCCCAGGCGGATGGCGGGAAACACGACGGAGACCAGATGTTCCCGGAGGCGCCCCGAGAGCCCACCCCGCAGGAGGCAACGGCACGTGAACCACTGACAGCCCCCACGGCTGGCTGAACGGCCCCTGCCGAGCGGCACTGGGGCCGTATCCGGTGTTCCGTCAGGGCCGATCAGGCTGCTGGCAACTGCCCGCCTTGACCGCCGATATGAACGATGACCAGGACGACACGGGGAAGGCCAACACCGGACCATACGGGTCCCTGCTATCCCGAACAGGAACGATGCCGGCCGACGCGAGGTCAGGTGCCCACTCGACACAACTGCCGCCCCCGTTCCCGCTGTAACTGGATTTCATCCACTCGGTACCGGATTGGTCAGGTATGGCACTCATCGGGTAGTACCTCCATCAGGGATCGGATGAAAGTCGACGTGTCGCTCGGCGACAGAGCGCAGGCTCTCAGTAGATCGTAGGCCCGCTGGCGCGCCGAGACCGCTGCAAGGTCCTCGAGTAACGTCCCCGTAGAAATGCTCTCTTCGTAGGCTACGCGAGCACCGTTGTCGAGAGTCATCAACGTCAGCGTTCCCCCCACCAGGGCATGTCCGCCATGTTCGAACGGTAGAACCTGGACCACGCTCGTGGGGGTCAGCGTCAGGTCAACCAGACGAGAAAGCTGTGCGCGCATCACGGTCGGCCCGCCGAATGCCCGCCTCAGAACTGCCTCGTCAAGGATAAGTGAGATATCGGGCGGGAAATCGGCGCCCAATAGGGTTTGCCGACTCATTCGGGCGTTGACCAACTCCTCGATCTTTTCTGCCGTGGCTTTGGGGTCGAATGTTTCGAACAGGGCGCGGGCGTAACCCTCGGTCTGCACAAGCCCCGGCACGATTTGACCGGCGTACTCCTCGATGACCCGCGCTTGTGCCTCAAGTTCCATACGCCGCCGAAACTGGTCGGGGTGGATCTCCCGGCGGGCAAGCCCGTACAGCTCTGCGAAGATCCCATCCGTTCCAAAGGCGGCGTCCAATCGCTTGGGCAGGTCGGGCGGGGGCATGGCATCGGCCGTCTCGATGCGGGACAGGTGGCTCGTGCTCACCATCACGACATCCTTCAACCGCTCAAGGCTCATGTCCGCACGCTCTCGGTGGGCACGCATCTTCGCACCGAACAAATGTCGGGCGGATCGTTCGGGCGTGAGTTCGCGTGGCCGTGCCGCCATGTGCCGTCCTCTCATTTCCCCAAATGGACATCGGGATATGAACCACACCTGAGCGTAAGTGAGTTGCGGCACGCTTGTGTCAGAAAGGCAAGACCCCCGCGACGTGGCCGCGTCCGGGGGCGTGGGGAGCTGATGAACAATGAACAACCCTATCCAGCGGTTCTCCGCATGGGTGAGTGCGTTTCTCGCCTTACGGCCGCGCGGCCGTCATCGGTCCGGAGCGATGCCCCTCGCGCCGCGCGCGGGCAGCTCGCGGCCCAGGCCGGGATACGTGGACTTCGCCGCCAGGGCCCAGCCGGTGGCCACAAGCCCGCACGGCGACGTGCCGACTCCCGGATCGGGCACAGCGGCCCTGCCCCTGGGCGGCCAGGAACCCGCCTCAGTACAGCCCTGCGCCTGGCCCATGAGCAGCGGCGCGAACAGCGGCGGGGCGGCGTCATCCCTCGCGTGGAGCTGATGTGCGCCCCGCATGGCATGGTGGTCATCCGGTGATCGTCAATCCCCGGACCACGCCCTCCCCTTTCCCTCCGGGGCCCGGGTGCGCTCTGTGCGCCACCCCCGGGGTTTTCGGGCCGCACAGCCCCGCCAACCCGCACTCGGGGGCTGTGTCCTGCGTGCGTCACGGCTGGTATGCCCACCCGTGAGGGTCTTGAGAGCGCGGTGGTGATCGTCGCCGGGCAGACCCTGGCAGGGGCCGAATCTCTCCGGCTGTCCACCGCCGCGCCGGAAGAGTTGGCCTACCACCTGGGGGCGGTGAAACGGAGTCTGCGCAGCGTGCTCCAACTCCTCGCGCCGCCCGGGTGAAAGGGCGCTCGGTGAACGCCGACAGCCCGCCCGACCGGAGCGAACGGCCGGCGATGACCATGCGCGTCTACAGCATGGCGCGCGACGGAATCGTCACCGCACGGCGCGCGATGGTGTCCGTCCTCGTCGGGGAGAAGAGCGAGACCTACGGGCTGGGGCAGGCATGGCCGCCGTGTCAGTGCCCTCGCCACCGTGAACACAACAACCCGATCCGATTCAAGCGCTCCTGAGACGGCCGCCCGCCCGGAGGGACGAAGAGCCGGGCGGTCCCCCAGCGGCCCCCGTCGTCGTGCTTGAGCACACGCCCACGGGGGCCGGTACGGCGTCGCCACCCCGGCCCCCGCCTGTCCGCCGTCTCCCACGGCGGATGGGCGGAGCCCCTCAGCCCCTCACCCCCTCAGCGCCGCCTCGAAGGCGCCCGGGCGCTGGGTGACGCCGCTGCACCGGGTGTTGGGGACGATGTTCGCGGTCGGCTCGGGGGCCGCGGCACCGGCCGTGGGGGCGGTCGGGATGGCGGACCGGGTCATCTCCGGGGTGCACGGCTGGTCCCGTTCGGCGGACCACATCGACAGCCGTCCGATCCCCTTCTCCGCGGCGAACCGCGCCAGCCCGGCCGCGTCCTCCAGCGTGAAGGTCTCGCCCGTGACGTCGTTGACCCCGATCATCGGCGTCACGGCGAGGATCTTCCAGGCGGCGGCGTCGGACATGCCGAACACCTCGCGGATCCGGGCCTGGGCGGCGGTGGCCGCCTGGACGGCGTAGTCGCCCATGTCGCCGGTGTGGTCGCCGCTGTAGTTCATCGCCATGATGTTGACGCCCGAGAGGATGACCCCCTCCTGTTTGGCGGCCTCCAACTGGGCGACGCCCTGCGGGGTCAGCCCGTCCGGCATGGCGGGCAGGGTGAAGGAGATGTTCAGGCCCTCGTGGGTGCGCTGGATGAGCGCGAGCGCCTGGGCGCGGCGGGCGGCCGCCTCGGTGTCGGCGAGCACCTCGCCCTCGAGATCGAAGTCGATCCTGGCGGACTGGTAACGCTCGATCACCTCGGCGTAGGCGGAGGCGAGTTCGGGGACGTCGGTGCAGACGGTGGCGAGCTCGGTGCCTTCGGCGCCGCCGAAGGAGATCCGTACGTCGCCGCCCGCCCGGCGGACGCCCTCGATCCGGGCCTCCAGCCCCTGGTCCTCCAGCGAGGTGCCGCCGTCCCACACCGGGGTGCAGCCGTCGTCCGCGACGACGAAGCCCAGCGAGAACTCCTTGACCCCGCGCGACGCCGCGGCGGCCATGTCGTACCCCGAGTCCGACCAGGCGTTGACGTACGGCACGAACTCGGCGGGCGGGCGCGCCGCGGGAGGCTGTGACGCCCGGGGCTGTGAGGGCGCGGCGTGCGGCTCGGGCGACTGCTTCTGGTGTCCCGCCCATACGGCGATGGTGGCGCAGACCACCGCGCCGGCCACGGCGATTCCGCTCATGCGGGGGCTGGCCCTCATGGCTCTGGCTCCTCCTTGGGGTCCGGTACGAGGCGCCGGGGGTCTGTGCCGCCCGTGCCCTCTCCCCGCCAAACCTCGCATATTCGGTGAAGCCTACTGAACTATGACACACCGCATGTTTGACTTATATATCGCATGTCGTATTTTCTGCATTAACCTCTTCCGTATGGATCCTCAGTCAGATGTGGCCGAGCGCGCGCCTTCGCGTCCCCTCCGCGCTGACGTGGCCCGGAAGGGGCCCGTGTTCGTGGACCTGTCCGGGCGCCGTGGCCGACTAGTACGACATGTGGGCGTCATCGCGGGAGCCGCCTGCCTCGGCTATTCGGCGGTCCTGGGGTTGGCCTACGCGGGCGGTACCCCGTTCGCGCCGCAGACGCTGATCCCCGGACACCCCGTCTCCACCGAGGCGTTCGGCCGGGGCCCGACCCACACCCCCGAGGAGCGTTCGGGACCCTCCGAGTCGCACGAGCGGCGTGACGCGCACGCGTACGGCTACGAGGAGGAGTACGGGGACGACGGGTACGGGCCGACCCACCGTCAGCACCGGCGCGAGCGGCACGCCTCGGGGCGCCCGGCGCACCGGGACGCCCGGGAGCCCGTCGCCCTGCCCCCCATCACCACCCGGCCACGGCCCGCGCCTCCGCAGCCCGGCCCGCCCAAGGCCCCCCGCGCGGCGGCGCGGCACTCCCCCGCGCACCACCGCCCCGGCGGCCCCCGGTCCACCGCGGGGCACCGGTCCGGCAAGCACCACACGGCCGGCCACACGCCGTCACATCCGGCCGGCCACCAGCCCGGCAAGCGGCCCGCGGGCGCGTCGCACACCCCGTCGAAGCAGCACCCCGCCGGCGCCGAGCCGCCCGCCAAGGGCTCCGGCCATCCGCAGGCCCCCGGCCACACCACGCGGCCCGGCCACGCGTCCCCCCAGAAGCCCCAGTCCCAGAAGCCCCCGCAGACCGATACGCCCAAGCCCCCGAAGGGGCCCGCCGGAGACGGCGCCCCGGCCGACGAGCCGGGCACCGCCAAGGGCGGCCCCAAGGCCGAGGACGAGGCGTCGTGAGCGGCGGCAGACCGCCGAGGCTGCCGCGGCCGCGCCGCCGGCTCCCCGCACCCCGTCAGGACGGCGCGCCCCGTACGGTGTTCCGCCTGACCGGCCCCGGCCGCCGCGCCGCGCGCCGCACGGGCGGACCGGGCATCAAGGGCACGCTCGGGCTCAGGGTCATCGGCAGACTCAAGCTCACCAGCAGGTTCCGTACCGTCAGGCTGCGCAAGCTCCGCACCCGCACCCGGATGGCGCTCGCCCTCGCGACCCTCCTCGCGCTGGTGTGCACCCTGCTGCTGGACGGCTATCTGCACGCCGAGGTCGGCAACGACGCCCGGGTGCACCGCTCAGAGGCCGCGCGCACGGTCCCCGACCGGCTGCGCAAGGGCGGCCCGGTGATCACCTTCGACCACCGGGGAAAGGCCACCGAGCACGCCATCCCGTCCAAGACCATCGCGCTGACCTTCGACGACGGCCCGGACCCGCGCTGGACCCCGGAGATCCTCGACGTGCTGCGCCGCCACAAGGTGCGGGGGACCTTCTTCGTACTGGGCCAGATGGTGATCCGCCATCCGGAGCTGGTCCGCCGGATGCGGGCCGCGGGCCATGAGGTCGGGGTGCACACCTTCTCCCATGTCGACCTGTCGTACCAGGACAAGGGGCGCATGGACCGCGAGCTGGCCCAGTCCCAGCTGGCCCTGGCCGGTGCGGCGTCCATCACCAGCTCGCTGTTCCGCGCGCCGTACGCCTCCAAGGTCCGCGCGCTGGACGACCGCACCTGGCCGGTCCAGCAGCACATCGGCTCCAAGGGCTACGTCAGCGCCTTCGTGGACACCGACAGCGAGGACTGGCAGCGGCCCCCGGTGAAGGAGATCGTCCAGAACGCCACCCCCGAGGGCAGGAAGGGCGCGTCGGTGCTCTTCCACGACGCGGGCGGCAACCGCGCCCGCACGGTGAAAGCCCTGTCGATCTACATCGAGCGGATGAAGAAGAAGGGCTACTCCTTCACCACGGTCACCGGCGCGCTCGGCGCCCACAGCGCCAACCACCCGGCCCGCGCCCTGCCGGTCTGGGAGGGCCGGGCGCTGATCTGGGCGGCCGCGGTCAGCCACAGCGCGCTGCCGTTCCTGATGGGACTGCTGGGCCTGGTGGGCTTCTCGGTGATCGGGCGGCTGCTGCTGATGGTGATCCTCGCCTGGTGGCACCGGCGCTCCCGGGAGCGGCGGCGCTGGAGCCGGGTGCAGGAGGTCACCGATCCGGTGAGCGTGATCGTGCCCGCGTACAACGAGAAGGAGTGCATCGCCAACACCCTGAAGTCGCTGTCCGCCTCCACCCACCCCATCGAGATCCTGGTCGTGGACGACGGCTCCACCGACGGCACCGCCGATATCGCCGAGGCGATGGGGCTGCCCAACGTACGGGTGCTGCGCCAGGCCAACGCGGGCAAGCCCGCGGCCCTCAACCGGGGCATCGCCCATGCTCACCACGAGCTGATCGTGATGATGGACGGCGACACCGTCTTCGAGCCCACCACCATCCGGGAGCTGGTCCGCCCGTTCGCCGACTCGCGGGTGGGCGCGGTGGCGGGCAACGCCAAGGTCGGCAATCGGGGGAAGCTGATCGGCGCCTGGCAGCACATCGAGTACGTGATGGGCTTCAACCTCGACCGGCGGATGTACGACCTGCTGCGCTGCATGCCCACCATCCCCGGCGCGATCGGCGCCTTCCGCCGCCGGGCGCTGCTGGAGGCCGGGGGCATGAGCGCGGACACCCTGGCCGAGGACACCGACATCACCATCGCCCTGCACCGGGCCGGCTGGCGGGTGGTCTACCAGGAGCACGCCCGCGCCTGGACCGAGGCGCCCAACTCCCTCGGCCAGCTGTGGAAGCAGCGCTACCGCTGGTCCTACGGCACCATGCAGGCGCTGTGGAAGCACCGCCGCTCGCTGATCGACCGGGGGCCCTCGGGGCGGTTCGGGCGGGTGGGGATGCCGCTGGTGGTGCTCTTCCAGATCCTCACCCCGCTGTGCGCGCCGCTGATCGACCTCTTCACCCTCTACGGGGTGATCTTCCTGGACCCGGTGCGCTCGCTGCTGGCGTGGGCGGCGCTGCTGCTGGTGCAGCTGCTGGGCGCGGCGTACGCGTTCCGGCTGGACCGGGAGAGCTACCGGGCACTGGCCGTACTGCCGTTGCAGCAGATCGCCTACCGCCAGCTGATGTATCTGGTGCTGCTGCACTCCTGCGTCACCGCGGCCACCGGCGCCCTGCTGCCGTGGCAGAAACTCAAGCGCACCGGCGAGGTGGACACCCCACGGGCGCCCGAGGCCGTACGGTGACCGGGCTCACCCGTTCGGCTCAGCGGGCGCGGGAACACGGCGTGACGTGAAGACGCTGTGCTGGACGGAGGTGTCCCCATGACCGACGAGAGCCACCGCGACGACGGCCCCCAGGAGGGCTACCGCATCGAGCACGACTCGATGGGAGAGGTCAGGGTGCCCGCGCACGCCAAGTGGCGCGCCCAGACCCAGCGGGCGGTGGAGAACTTCCCCGTCAGCGGGCAGCGCCTGGAGCGGGCGCACATCCAGGCGCTGGCCCGGATCAAGGGCGCGGCCGCCCTGGTCAACGCCGAGCTGGGCGTGGTGGACAAGGACGTCGCGGGGGCGATCTCGGAGGCGGCGGCCGAGGTCGCCGAGGGCCGCTGGGACGACCACTTCCCGGTGGACGTCTTCCAGACCGGCTCCGGCACCTCGTCCAACATGAACACCAACGAGGTGCTGGCCACGCTGGCGAGCGAGCGCCTGGGCCGCCCGGTGCACCCCAATGACCACGTCAACGCCAGCCAGTCCTCCAACGACGTCTTCCCCTCGTCCATCCACATCGCGGCCACCGCGGCCGTCACCGGCGATCTGATCCCGGCCCTGGCCCATCTGGCGGAGGCGCTGGAGCGCAAGGCCGCCGAGTTCGCCGAGGTGGTCAAGGCGGGGCGGACCCATCTGATGGACGCCACTCCGGTGACCCTCGGTCAGGAGTTCGGCGGCTACGCGGCCCAGGTGCGGTACGGGATCGAGCGGCTGCGCGCCTCGCTCCCCCGGCTGGCCGAGCTGCCGCTGGGCGGTACGGCGGTGGGCACCGGGATCAACACCCCGCCCGGGTTCGCCGCCGCCGTCATCACCGAGCTGACCCGCACCACCGGGCTGCCGCTGACCGAGGCCAGGGACCACTTCGAGGCGCAGGGCGCGCGGGACGGGCTGGTCGAGACGTCCGGACAGCTGCGGACCATCGCGGTCGGCCTCACCAAGATCGCCAACGATCTGCGCTGGATGGCCTCGGGCCCGCGCACCGGGCTCGCCGAGATCGCGCTGCCCGATCTCCAGCCCGGCTCGTCGATCATGCCGGGGAAGGTCAACCCGGTGATCCCCGAGGCCACGCTGATGGTCGCGGCGCAGGTCACCGGCAATGACACCACCGTCGCCACGGCCGGGGCCGCCGGGAACTTCGAGCTCAATGTGATGCTCCCGGTGATCGCCAAGAATCTGCTGGAGTCGATCCGGCTGCTGACCAATGTCTCGCGGCTGCTCGCGGACCGCACGATCGACGGGATCACCGCCGACGCCGAGCGGGCCCGGGAGTACGCGGAGTCCTCGCCGTCCGTCGTGACCCCGCTCAATCGCTACCTCGGGTACGAGGAGGCGGCGAAGGTGGCCAAGCGGTCGCTTGCCGAGCGCAAGACGATCCGCGAGGTGGTGCTGGAGTCCGGCTACGTGGAGCGGGGGCTGCTGACGCTCGACCAGCTGGACGAGGCCCTTGACGTCCTGCGCATGACACATCCTTAGCCGGGCGTTGGCCCCCGGTTGCGTCATAGGTCACGGCATCGCGGCCCGCGCGCACCTAAGATCTGCTCATGACAGCGGACATCGTGGAGACGACGGGGACGGCGGACATCGCCCGGTGGGCACCGGGCGACCACATTCTGTGGCGCTATCGGGCGAACGCCTCCCACCTCATCCACATCTGCCGTCCCGTAACCGTCGTCGAGGACACCGCGGAGCTGCTCGCCGTCTGGCTCGCCCCCGGCACCATCTGCGTCAAACCGCAGCTCACCGACGGCACCTCGGTGCACCACGAGCCGCTGTCCACCCGGTACACCAAGCCGCGGACCACCGCGCGGTCCCAGTGGTTCGGCACCGGTGTGCTGAAGCTGGCCCGGCCCGGCGAGCCGTGGTCGGTGTGGCTGTTCTGGGACCATGGCTGGCAGTTCCGGAACTGGTACGTGAACCTGGAGGAGCCGCTGGTCCGCTGGGACCGCGGAATGGACTCCGAGGACCACTTCCTGGACATCGCGGTCTACCCCGACCGCAGCTGGGAATGGAAGGACGAGGACGAGTTCGCGCAGGCGCAGCGGGCCGGGCTGATGGGTCCCGAGCAGGCGGAGCGGGTCCGGGCCGCCGGGCAGGCGGCCGCGGCGACCATCGAGTCCTGGGGAGCGCCCTTCCGGGACGGGTGGGAGAACTGGCGGCCCGACCCCGCGTGGTCCGTGCCCGCTCTTCCGGCGGACTGGGGCCGTACGGACAAGAAGCACACCTCGGCACACTCGAGGTCATGAACCTCTTGTCGTGTCCCAGTGTTTCAAACGTAGGATCGTCGTCCGGAACACTGCCCATGCGGGACACCAGACGCCGGCGCAAGTCACGGGCGATGCGCAAGATCTGACGTAATGTCACAGGAGGGGGCGGAGTCGTGAGCGGTGAGGACGAGCACGGGGACGGTTACGAGGGCTACGCGGACTTCGACCGCCTCGCGCTGGACCGCAGCGGTCAGGCGGAAGCCTTCGACCACATCGGCGACCGCTACGACGACGCCTTTCCGCACAAGGAGGGCCAGATCGACGCCGGCCGCTGGCTGGCCGAGACGCTTCCGCCCGGCTCCCGGGTGCTCGACGTCGGCTGCGGTACGGGCCTGCCCACGGCCCGTCAGCTGGTCGACGCGGGGCACGAGGTGGTCGGCATCGACATCTCCCCGGGAATGCTCAAGCTGGCCCGGGACAATGTGCCGGAGGCCACCTTCCACCATGTGGACATCGTCGATCTGCGGGTGGGCGGCCGGTACGGCCCCGGAGGCCCCCGGGAGCTCGGCCCGTTCGACGGCATCGCCGCCTACTTCACGCTGCTGCTGCTGCCCCGCCCGGAGATCCCGTACGCACTGCGGACCCTGCACGCCGTCCTGAGACCCGGGGGGCTGCTGGGGCTGGGCATGGTGGAGGCGGACATCGACGACTTCCCCATTCCGTTCCTCGGCAACTCGGTCCGGGTATCCGGTTATCTGCGGGACGAGCTGCGCCAGGCCGTCCGCGATGCGGGCTTCGAGGTCGCCGGGGAGGACTCGCACGCGTACGCCCCGGCCAGCACGGACGTACCACCCGAGATCCAGCTCTATCTGAACTGCCGACGACGTGCCTGACACTCGGTGCGCCCACGAGACGCGGGCGCACGGCCCCGGACGGATGGAAACCCACGCGTGACGGAGCACCCCACCTCCCACAGCAGGCGGCAGGCGGCCACCTCTGCCGCCGCCCCGGGCGCGGCCGCGCCCGACGACGCGCACGGCGCGGTCCCGGACCCGCGGACCGCCGTGCGGCAGACGGCTGCCCCCGGCCAGGAGCCGGGTGACGGCCGCCCGCGTCCGGCCTACCCCACGGACCGGCCCGCCGGCCCGGCGGCCCACGACGGACCCCCGGGTCCGGCCGGGGAGCCCGCGCCCCGCGCCAGAGGGCGCGGCGCCGCCCCCGAGCGCGGCGAGGGCGCCGACCGGACCGGGCCCGCGCGCCGTGGCCGCGGCAGGAGCGGCGCGGACGGCGCGGACGGGCGGGGGAGCGCCGCCGCGGCGCGCGGTGGCGGAGGCAGGGAGCGCCGGAACACGGCGGAGAGCGAGCACCCGGCGCAGCCGGAGCACGGCACACCGGAGGGCGAGCCTGTGTGGGACGCGGATCGCAATGCCGCAAGAGGCGCGTCGCGCCGGCCGGGAGCGAACGGCGGCACCGGCCCCGACGAGCAGCCCCCGGCCGCCCAGGGCGACGGACGCGGCCGGGAAGCGGCGCGCCGGGGCACCGGCGCGGGCGAGCATCCGGAGCGGCCGTGCGAGGCTTCCGCGACGGCCGGGGCTGGTGAAGCACATACGGCAACCGGATCTGGCGAGGCCCATGCGGCGGCCGGGTCCGGCGAAACGCATGCGGCGGCCGGGTCGAGCGAGTCCCACGCGGCGGCCGGGTCCGGCGATCCACACACAGCACCCGGATCCAACGACGCCCGCAGAGCATCCGGATCCGGCGACGCCCACACCGCGGCGGCCACGGCGGGTGAGGTCGCCTACAGCGCGCCGGAGGGCGGAGCGCCCACCGTGCCGCCCGCGGGCGGCTCCGCGGCCGCCGAGGCGGCCACCGCGCGGGACCGGAGCGGCGACCGGCTGCGGTTCGTGGGGGCCGCCACCCGCCGGATCGCCCGGGGCATCGACCTGGACGAGATCGTGCTGGGCCTGTGCCGGGCCACCGTGCCCACCTTCGCCGACGCGATCCTGGTCTATCTGCGCGATCCGCTGCCGGTCGGCGACGAGCGCCCGGTCGGCCCGGTGGTGCTGCGGCTGCGCCGCACCGACCGGATCCCGCTGGACCAGGACACCGACAGCGGCCGGCTGTCGCTGCTGCCCTCCCAGCCGGATCTGTCGCCCGCGGTGGGCGGCGGCCCGGCCGCCGAACTGTGCGAGGTGGAGGCGGGCGGCCCGCTGGCCGAGGTGCTGCGCGGGGTGCGGCCGGTCTTCGGCGACTCGCAGGCGGCCCGCGCCGCGCTGCCGGAACTGCTCGGCGAAGGGCCGTCGGTGGCGACCGGTCAGCGCACCGTGCTGGCGCCGCTGCGCGGCCGCCGCCGGGTGATCGGCGCGGCCGTGTTCGTACGCCGCCCGGACCGGCCGCCGTTCGAACCCGACGATCTGCTGGTGGCGGCCCAGCTGGCCACCCACACCGCGCTCGGCGTCGACAAGGCGGTGCTGTACGGGCGCGAGGTGTACATCGCGGACGAGCTCCAGCGCACCATGCTGCCCGACTCGCTGCCGCAGCCCACCGGCGTCCGGCTGGCCAGCCGCTATCTGCCCGCGGCCGAGACCGCGCGGGTCGGCGGCGACTGGTACGACGCGATCCCGCTGCCGGGCAACCGGGTGGCGCTGGTGGTCGGCGATGTGATGGGCCATTCGATGACCTCCGCCGCGATCATGGGCCAGCTGCGCACCACCGCGCAGACCCTCGCCGGGCTCGACCTGCCGCCCCAGGAGGTGCTGCACCACCTGGACGAGCAGGCCCAGCGGCTGGGCACCGACCGCATGGCCACCTGCCTGTACGCGGTCTACGACCCCGTCGCGCACCGCATCGTGGTGGCCAACGCGGGCCATCCGCCGCCGCTGCTGCTGCACCGGGGCGGCCGCGCCGAGGTGCTGCGGGTGCCGCCGGGGGCGCCGATCGGGGTCGGCGGTGTCGACTTCGAGGCGGTCGAGCTGGACGCGCCCGCCGGGGCCACCCTGATGCTCTACACCGACGGCCTGGTCGAGTCGCGGATGCGCGATGTGTGGACCGGGATCGAGCAGCTGCGGGAGCGGCTGACCGCCACCGCCCGGCTCACCGGCCCCAACCCGCCGCCGCTTGAGCCGCTGTGCGACGAGGTGCTGGACATGCTCGGCCCCGGCGACCGCGACGACGACGTGGCGCTGCTCGCGGCCCGGTTCGAGGGCATCGCGCCCAGCGATGTCGCGTACTGGTTCCTGGACCCCAAGGCGCAGACCGCCGGGCAGGCGCGCCGACTGGCCCGCCGGGCGCTGGCCCGCTGGGACCTCGACGATCTGACGGACGCGGTGGAGCTGCTGGTCAGCGAGGTGGTGACGAACGCGGTGCGCTACGCGGAGCGGCCCATCACGCTGCGGCTGCTGCGCACGGACGTCCTGCGCTGCGAGGTCGGCGACGATGTGCCGCAGCTCCCCCGGCTGCGCCAGGCCCGGCCGTCCGACGAGGGCGGGCGCGGGCTGTATCTGGTGAACCGGATGGCGCGGCGCTGGGGCGCGACCCGGCTGTCCACGGGCAAGGTCGTCTGGTTCGAGCTCGCGATGCCGTCCTGAGCCGACCCCGCCCCTCGCGCCGGGCCCTGCGCCGTACGGTCGCCGTACGGTTTCAGGCCCCGGCGCGGAGGTACGCCACGACCATGTCGCCGACCATCCGGCGGTAGTGGGCGCGGCGCCCCGGGTCCAGGGGGTCGCGGCCGAAGAGGGTGCCGAAGGTGTGCTGGTTGGCCACCGGGAAGACGGCGAATGAGCTGATCATCAGGTGGACGTCGACGGCGTCGGCGTCGCCCCGGAAGACGCCCTGCTCCCGGCCGCGGGCGAGGATCCCGGAGATCAGGTCGATCACCGGTGTGCCGGCCTTGGCCAGCGTCTCGGACTTGGCCAGGTGCTCGGCCCGGTGGATGTTCTCGATGGACACCAGCCGGATGAAGTCGGCGTGTTCGGTGTGGTGGTCGAAGGTCAGCTCGGCCAGGTGCCGGATGGCCTCGGCGGGGTCGAGACCGGTGACGTCCACGGCCTGTTCGGCCTCGCGGATGCCGGTGTAGGCGCGCTCCAGGACCTTGATGTAGAGCTGTTCCTTGCCGCCGAAGTAGTAGTAGATCATCCGCTTGGTGGTGCGGGTGAGGGCGGCTATCTCGTCGACGCGGGCCCCGGCGTAGCCGCGCTCGGCGAATTCGCGGGTGGCGACGTCCAGGATCTCGGCCTGGGTGCGGACGGCGTCGCGGAGACGGCTGTTCTTCGGCGGCTGATCGCTCATGCTGGGGCCACTCTACGTCCAGGGCTACGTCCAGGGGGTTCACAAGAGGGCGGTCCTGGGCCTTTACTGTCCACGCTACTAACGAACCAGTTCGTACATTAGTCGGGAAGGCGGGAGGTCGCCGGTATGCGGGGCAGCACGCGGCAGTCGCGGGGAGGCCGGGAGGGGCGGGAGTCCTGTCTGGTGGGGCTGATCGGATCCGGGGTGGGCCCCTCGCTCTCCCCCGCCCTCCACCAGCGCGAGGCCGACCGCCACGGGCTGCGGTATCTCTACCGTCTGATCGACATCGATCCGCTGGGGCTCGGCCCGGACGGGGTGGGCGAGCTGGTGCGGGCCGCCGCCCGGCTGGGCTTCGACGGGCTGAACATCACCCACCCGTGCAAGCAGACGGTGATCGAGCACCTCGACGGGCTGTCGGAGGACGCCGCGCTGCTCGGCGCGGTCAACACGGTGGTGTTCGGCGAGGACGGCCGGGCCATCGGCCACAACACCGACTGGTCCGGCTTCGCCCGCTCCTTCGCCCGCGGTCTGCCCGACGCGCCCACCGGCGAGATCGTGCTGCTCGGCGCGGGCGGGGCGGGCGCCGCCGTCGCCCACGCGCTGCTGACCGTCGGCGCCGACCGGCTGACGCTGGCCGACACCGACCCGGCGCGAGCTGCCGGGCTCGCCGAGACGCTGGCGACACGGTTCGGCGCGGCCCGGGTCCGTACCGTCGCGCCCGGCGGGCTCCCGGCGGCGGTCGGCGACGCCGACGGGCTGGTGCACGCCACCCCCACCGGGATGGCCGCCCACCCCGGGCTGCCGCTGCCCGTGGAGCTGCTGCGGACCGGGCTGTGGGTCGCCGAGGTGGTCTACCGCCCGCTGGAGACCCCGCTGCTGGCCGCCGCCCGCGCGGCCGGCTGCCGCACCCTGGACGGGGGCGGCATGGCCGTCTTCCAGGCCGCCGACGCCTTCCGCCTCTTCACCGGCCGCGAACCCGACGCCGAACAGATGCTCACCGACCTCTCCGACCTGCTCGAGCTCCCCGCCGGAGGCTGATCATGCGCAAGTCCATCGCCACCGTGTGCCTCAGCGGCACCCTCGAGGAGAAGCTCACCGCCATCGCCGCCGCCGGTTTCGACGGGGTCGAGATCTTCGAGAACGACCTGCTGGCCAGCCCCCTGTCACCGGAACGGATCCGGGACCGGGCCGCCGAACTCGGCCTGACCATCGACCTCTTCCAGCCGTTCCGCGACGCCGAGGCCGTGCCCGAGGACCTCCTGGCCCGCACGCTGCGCCGGGCCGAGAAGAAGTTCGCGGTCATGGAGCGGCTCGGGGCGGATCTGATGCTGGTGTGCTCCAGCGTCTCCCCCGCCGCCCTCGACGACGACGCCCTCGCCGCCGAGCAGCTGCGGCTGCTTGCCGAACGGGCCGCCGCCCACGGCATCCGCATCGCCTACGAGGCGCTGGCCTGGGGGCGGCATGTGAACACCTACGACCACGCCTGGCGGATCGTCCGGCAGGCCGACCACCCCGCGCTCGGCATCTGCCTGGACAGCTTCCACATCCTCTCGCGCGGTTCGGACCCCAAGGGCATCGAGGAGATCCCCGGCGAGAAGATCTTCTTCCTCCAGCTCGCCGACGCCCCGCTGATGGCCATGGACGTCCTCCAGTGGAGCCGCCACTACCGCTGCTTCCCCGGCCAGGGCGGTCTCGACGTGGCCGGGCTGCTGGAGCACGTCCTGCGGGCCGGCTACGACGGGCCGCTGTCCCTGGAGGTCTTCAACGACGTCTTCCGGCAGGGCGACACCGCTCGCACCGCCGTGGACGCGCTGCGCTCGCTGATCGCCCTGGAGGAGGCCGCGGGCCGCACCGATCTGCCCGCCCCCGTCGTCCCCACCGGCTTCGCCTTCGCCGAACTGGCCTCCACCGGCCCGGAGCTGCCCGCGCTGCTGACCGAGCTGGGCTTCGCCCGCACCGGCCGCCACCACTCCAAGCCCGTGGAACTGTGGGAGCAGGGCGACGCCCGGATCGTCCTCAACTCCGGGCTCGACGCCACCACCGGGCACCCCGAACCGGCGCTCGCCGCCATCGGCCTGGAGACCCCCGACCCGGCCGCCTCCGCGGGCCGGGCCCGGGCCCTGCTCGCCCCCGTACTGCCGCGCCACCGGGCCGTGGCGGACGCCCCGCTGGACGCGGTGGCCGCGCCCGACTCCACCGAGCTCTTCTTCTGCCGCACCGAACACCCCGACCACCCCAGCTGGACCGGCGATTTCACCCCGCGCGCCGCCTCCGCCTCCCCCGCCGGGATCACCCATATCGACCATGTGGCGCTCACCCAGCCCCGGCACCACTTCGACGAGGCGTCGCTGTTCTACCGCGCCGTCCTGGGGCTGCGGCCGCACGAGTCCCTGGAACTGGCCGATCCGTACGGGCTGCTGCGCAGCCGGGCCGTCTCGGGCGCCGACGGCTCGGTGCGGCTCGCGCTCAACGTGGCCCAGATCCGCCCGGGTTCGGGGCCGTCCGGCTCGCTGCGGCAGCACATCGCGCTGCACAGCCGGGACATCGTCGCCACCGCGCGCCGGCTGCGGGAACGCGGCGCGCCCCTGCTGCCCATCCCCGACAACTACTACGACGACCTCGAAGCGCGCCATGAGCTCGACCCCGGGCTCCATCGCACCCTGCGGGAGCTCGGCCTGCTCTACGACCGGGACGACAGCGGCACCTTCCTGCACCTGTACACGGCCACCGTCGGCCGGGTCTTCTTCGAGATCGTCCAGCGGATCGACGGCTACCAGGGCTATGGCGCGGCCAACGCGCCCGTACGCCTGGCCGCCCAGCACGCCCGCACCCGCTGAACCCCCCGATCCCCCTTGTCCCGATACGGCCTCGCCGTCCCCCGAGGAGCCGCCATGTCGTCAGCGTCGTCGACACCGTCCGCCCAGCGCCCGTCCCCCACCGCCGCCCCGCCCGACTGTCTCGATCTGCCCGATCCACCACCGCTGCGCACGATGGTCGGCCCGGGGGTCGTCGCCGTCGGGATCGGCATGGCGGCGGGCGAGATCATCCTCTGGCCGTATCTGACCTCGGTCGGCGGGCTCGGACTGCTGTGGCTCGCGGTGGTGACCCTGGCCATCCAGACCGTGATCAACCTGGAGATCGAGCGCTACACCCTGGCCACCGGGCAGACCGTGGTCGCCGGATTCTCCCGCTGGTCCACGGCGTGGGGCATCCTGATCTGCCTGGCCGGGGCGTTCCAGTACGTCTGGCCGGGCTGGGCCACCTCCGGATCGACCGTGCTCACCTATCTGACCGGCGGCGGCGATGTCGTCTGGATCACCGTGGGCTCGCTGGTGGGCTTCGGGGTGGTGCTGACCGTCTCACCGGTGGTCTACCGCACGATCGAGAAGGTCGAGCTGGTCAAGGTCATCCTGACGCTGTTCTTCCTCGCCGTCGTCGCGGTCGCCGTCATCGGGTGGCACACCTGGACCACGGCGGGCGAGAAGACCGTCACCGGCGCCGGCCGGATCCCGGACGGCATCACCTTCACCATGATCCTCAGCGCGCTGGGCGCCGCCGGGGCGGGCGGGGTGCACAACCTGGTGCTCAGCAACTGGATCCGGGACAAGGGTTACGGCATGGGCGCCCATGTCCCCAAGCTGGTCTCCCCCATCACCGGCCAGTCGGAGGCGTCGGGCGCCGACCGCTACGCCTTTCCGGAGGACGAGGCCAATCTGGCCCGCTGGCGGGTCTGGTGGCGGCGGGCCAACACCGAACACATCGTGTCGTTCTTCGTGATCTGCCTGGTGACGATCGGGCTGATGAGCATGCTCGCGTACGAAACCCTCTTCGGGCGCGACGATGTGGAGAACAGCCCGGAGTTCCTGCGGCTCCAGGGCGATCTGCTGGGGCAGCAGGTGGGCGACTGGCTGAAGATCCTGTTCTTCGCGGTGGCGACAGTCTCGCTCTGGGCCGCCTCGATCGGACTGCTCGACATCATCGGACGGGTGGTCAGCGACTTCGCCAAGCGCACCTACCTGCGCGACTCGGCCTTCTGGACCGAGGGTCGGCTGTACTTCGCGGTGGTGTGGGCCGAGGTCGCCATCGGCTCGGCGATCCTGCTGTCCGGGGTGAACCAGCCGATCGTGCTGCTGACCATCTCCACCTGCACCGCCTCCCTCGTCACCCTCGTCTACACGGCGCTGCTGATCCGGCTCAACCGCCGCGATCTGCCGGCCGCCGTACGGCTGCGGGGGCCACGGCTGGGCATGATGCTGCTGGCCATCGGCTTCTACGGCTTCTTCGCCCTCGCGATGCTGAAGAGCCAGATCGAGGAGAACTTCTGACGGCCGTACGGCCGTAGGGCTCCGTGATCCGGTGCGGGCGTGCCCAGTGGCACGCCCGCACCGGGCGTCACTGCTGTTGTCGGCGGAGGATGCCGCCGCCATCGCCGTCGCCCGAGGGCGAGCTCGACGGGTCGGGCGGGCTCGGGGAGTCGCCGTCGCCCGAGGGCGATGCCGACGACGAGGCGCTGGACGAGGCGCTGGACGACGGGCTGGACGACGGGGACGACGAGGGCGACTCGCTGGCGGACTCGCTCGCCGATGGGCTGGACGAGGGCGACTCCGAGGTGGCGCTCGTACTCGGCGACGGTGGCGGCTTGACCGCCGCTCCCATGTCGGTGTCCAGGTCGAACTTCGAGGCCTTGTCCCCCTTCAGCGCGGACTGGGTGTACGCGGCCCAGATCCTGGCCGGGAAGTCACCGCCGTTGACGCGGCCGCCGCCCGCGGTGCCCTTGAGCGAGACCTGCTTCTTCTCGCCCTCGCCGAACATGCCGACCGAGGTCACCAGGTCGGGGGTGTAGCCGGAGAACCAGGCCGACTTGTTGTCGTCGGAGGTGCCGGTCTTGCCCGCGACCGCCTGGCCCTGCTGGCGCACCGCCTGGCCGGTGCCGTCGTCGACCACCCCGGTGAGCACGGAGGTGACGGAGTCGGCAGCGCCACGGCTGATCGCCTGGCCGTTAACCGGATCGGGCAACTCGGGCCGCTCATCGCCCTTCTCGGCGGACTTCACGATCGCCGGGGTGACCTTCTTGCCGTGGTTGTCGAGGGTCGCGTAGACCCCGGCCATGTCCTTGGGGCTGGCGCCCATCACGCCCAGCGACATCGCGGGGCGCACGTCGAAGCCGCCCGCGTCCTTCTTCATACCGAGGTCGATGGCGGTGTTCTTCACCTTGTCCAGGCCCACGTCCACCGCCATCTGCGCGAAGACGGAGTTGACGGAGTTGTTCATGGCCTTCTGGACGGAGATGGGCCCGTAGGACTTGTTGTCCTCGTTCGGCGGGGCGAAGCCGGTGAGCGAGCCCTTGACCGGCCGCCTGCTGGTGCCGTCGTAGATGGTGCTCGCCGTGATCGGGGTGCCGTCCTGCGTGGTGGAGCCGTTCTCCAGCCCCGCAGCCAGGATCAGCGGCTTGAACGTAGAGGCGGGCTGGTAGTCCTCGCGGAGGGCGTTGTTGAAGTAGTGCTCGGTGTAGCCCGTGCCGCCATACATCGCCACGATGCCACCGGACTTGGGTTCCACCGAAACGGCACCCACCTGGGCGTACTTGTCGACCTTGCGCTTCTTCGGGTCCAGCTTGTCGGTCAGCTCCGTGCGGACCGCCTTCTCCAGCGCCTTCTGCTTCTTCTTGTCGATGTTGAGGGTGATCGTCCAGCCGCCGGCCTCGATCTCGTTCTCCGAGACCCCGGCCTTGATCAGCTCCTTGTTGGCGGCGTCGATGAGATAGCCCGCCTGGCCGTCGCGTCCGGGGATGGGGCGCGGAGGGACCGGGACGTCGAACTTCATGCCCTCGCGCTCGCTCTTGGACAGCCAGTCCTTCTCGACCATGTTGTTGAGGACGTAGTTCCATCGGGCCTTGACCAGCCGCTTGCCGTTGGGGCCCGCCGCCGACCAGTCGTACTGGCTGGGCGCCTGGAGCACCGACGCGAGATAGGCGCCCTGCGCGACGGAGAGGTCCTCGACGTCCTTGTTGTAGTACGCGCGGGCCGCGGCCTGGATGCCGTAGGCGCCGCGGCCGTAGTAGCTGGTGTTGATGTAGCCCGCGAGGATGTAGTCCTTGGACTTCTGCTGGTCGACCTTGAGCGAGATCACCAGCTCCTTCAGCTTGCGGCTGACGGTCTGTTCCTGGCTCAGGTAGTAGTTCTTGACGTACTGCTGGGTGATGGTGGAGCCACCCTGCTTGCCCCGGCCCAGCGCGGTGTTGATGAGACCGCGGGCGGTGCCGCTGAACGAGACGCCGGAGTCGCCGTAGAAGTCCTTGTTCTCGGCGGCGACGAAGGTGTGCTGCACCTTCTTGGGGATCTTGGACAGCGGTACGGACTCACGGTTGACGTCACCCGTCTTCGCCATGATCGTGCCGTCGCTGTACTTGTAGATGTTGGCCTCGGCCTTGGCCGCGGCGTTGGCGGGCGGAACCTCGACCAACAGATAGAGGACGAAGAACGCCCCGACGAGCAGCACGCCAAGCCCCAGGACGTACCCCAGCAGCCACTTCCAGGTGAAGAAGCGGCGTATCCCCCCCGACTTCGCCGCCCGCTTGGCTCTGCGAGCGCTCTTCTGCCGCGCGCGCCGCTCTTCCGCTCTACCCATCGCTCCCGCCGCTCCAGTCCGTAAGCCCCCCAGGCCAGCTCATGAAACTAACACCGCAACAACCCTCAAATGCCCATCGATCAAGCTTTTTCCGAAGGTGACAAAAAGCACCCGCCCCAAGGGAACTGACGGCTTACGGGCGCCAAGGGTTGCCACCGGCCCGTAATGTGCTATCACTTTGCTAGACGCACCACCGAACGAAGCGGGGAGCCTCCATGTCCGACGCCACCTCAACAGAGCCCATAACCGACCAGGCCGACATACCACCCCTCCCGGAGCCCCGGGTCCGGGAGCGGCCCGCGCACAACGTCAGCGGCGGGCTGGCCCTGCTCGGGGGCCTGGCCGGACTCGCGGGCGGCGTCGGGCTGATCCTCGCGGGCGCCGCCGTCGCCGCCGAGCACAAGGGCGCCTGGTCCACGCTGCTGATCGTCTCCGGCATCCTGGTGATCCTCGCCGCGATCCTCACCATGTGCGGCCTCAACACCATCGCGCCGGGCGAGGCCCGGGTGGTCCAGCTCTTCGGCCGCTACCGCGGCACCATCCGCACCGACGGGCTGCGCTGGGTGAACCCGCTCACCAGCCGGGAGAAGATCTCCACCCGGGTGCGCAACCACGAGACCGCGGTGCTCAAGGTCAACGACGCCTACGGCAACCCGATCGAGCTGGCCGCGGTCGTCGTCTGGAAGGTCGAGGACACCGCCCAGGCGATGTTCGAGGTGGACGACTTCCTGGAGTTCGTCGCCACCCAGACCGAGGCCGCCGTCCGGCACATCGCCATCGAGTACCCGTACGACGCCCATGAGGAGGGCGCCCTCTCGCTGCGTGGCAACGCCGAGGAGATCACCGAGAAGCTCGCTATCGAACTGCACGCCCGGGTCGAGGCGGCCGGTGTCCGCATCATCGAATCGCGCTTCACCCACCTCGCCTACGCCCCCGAGATCGCCTCCGCGATGCTCCAGCGCCAGCAGGCGGGCGCGGTGGTGGCCGCGCGGCGGCAGATCGTGGACGGTGCGGTCGGCATGGTCGAGGCGGCGCTGGCCCGGATCGCCGAGGAGGAGATCGTGGCGCTGGACGAGGAGCGCAAGGCCGCGATGGTCAGCAATCTGATGGTGGTGCTCTGCGGGGACCGCTCCCCGCAGCCCGTTCTGAACACGGGCACGCTGTACCAGTGACGGACGAGAGCGGGCGCACGGCACGACAGCCGCGGCAGCGCAAACAGATGCTGCTGCGGCTCGACCCGGCCGTCCATGACGCCCTCGCGCGCTGGGCCAACGACGAACTGCGCAGCGCCAACGCGCAGGTCGAGTTCCTGCTGCGCAAGGCGCTCGCGGACGCGGGCCGACTGCCCGGCGCGGCGCGCCCGATCCCACGCCGGGGCCGCCCGCCGAGGCGGCCCGCCGAGGGCGCGGAGGGCACGGACCCCACCGAGGGCCCGGAGGGCACCAGCCGCGAGCCGCGCCAGCCCTGACCCCAGCCGAACCCCCTCCGACCTGCGGCAACGCACGCCTCGGCGCAGCTATACACTCCAGGTATACGCATGGTGTAGAGTGCTGGGCATGTCAATTGGCCACACCCTGCTCGGACTCCTCGAAGGCGGCCCGCGCCACGGCTATGACCTCAAGCGAGCCTTCGACGAAAGATTCGGACACGACCGCCCGCTGCACTACGGGCAGGTCTACTCGACCATGTCCAGGCTCCTGAAGAACGGCCTGGTGGAGGTCGACGGCATCGAGCACGGCGGTGGCCCGGAGCGCAAGCGCTACGCCATCACCGACGCGGGCATCACCGATGTGGAGCACTGGCTCACCCAGCCCGAGAAGCCCGAGCCCTATCTCCAGTCGGTCCTCTACACCAAGGTCATCATCGCCCTGCTCACCGGGCGCGACGCGGCCGATCTCCTCGACGTCCAGCGCGCCGAACATCTGCGGCTGATGCGCGATCTGACCCAGCGCAAGCGCGGCGGCGACCTCACCGACCAACTCATCTGCGACCACGCCCTCTTCCACCTCGAGGCCGATCTGCGCTGGCTGGAACTCACCGCCGCCCGCCTCGGCCAACTCGCCAAGGCGGTGCGTTCATGACCCCGGCAGGCTCCTTGCTGATCGCCACGTCCCTGCACAAGACGTACGGTCACACCCCCGCCCTGGACGGTGCGGACTTCTCCATCCACCCCGGCGAGGTCGTCGCCGTCATGGGCCCCTCCGGCTCGGGCAAGTCGACGCTGCTCCACTGCCTGGCCGGGATCGTGAAGCCGGACTCCGGCTCCGTCCACTACAACGGGCGCGAGCTGACCGCCCTTTCGGACGCCGAGCGCAGCGGGCTGCGGCGCGGCGAGTTCGGCTTCGTCTTCCAGTTCGGCCAGCTCGTCCCCGAGCTGAGCTGTGTGGAGAACGTCGCACTGCCACTGCGGCTGAACGGCACCAAGCGCAAGGAGGCCGAGGCCCGCGCGGCGGCGTGGATGGAGCGGCTCGAGGTCGCCGATGTGGCCCACAAGCGGCCCGGCGAGGTCTCCGGCGGTCAGGGGCAGCGGGTCGCCGTCGCCCGGTCGCTGGTCACCGGGCCGCGGGTGCTGTTCGCCGACGAGCCGACCGGTGCGCTGGACTCGCTCAACGGGGAGCGGGTGATGGAGCTGCTGACCGAGGCCGCCCGGGAGTCCCGTACCGCCGTGGTGCTGGTCACCCATGAGGCCCGGGTCGCCGCCTACTCCGACCGCGAGGTCGTCGTCCGCGACGGCAAGGCCCGGGACATGGCAGGGGTCCGATGAGCGGCCAGGACGCCCCGGCGGAGGAGCCACGCTCCCGTGTCTCCGTCGCCCGCTGGGCCGCCGATCTGGCCATGGGCGGCCGGTTCGCGGTCACCGGCGGCCGGGAGAGCTGGGCCAGGACGATCATGACGGCGGTGGGCGTCGGCCTGGGGGTGGCGCTGTTGCTGCTGGCCTCCTCCGTCCCCCACATGTACCAGGAGCGCAATGACCGGGGCGACGCCCGCTCCGCGCTCAGCTTCATGGACACCGAGGTGAAGCCCGGCCCCGAGACGATCCGGATCGCCAGCGCGGGGACCACCTATCGCGACCGGGACATCGGCGGCATGGTCATGGCCCCCGACGGCAAGGGCAAGCCGCCCCTGCCGCCCGGCATTGACCGGATACCGGCCGCCGGTGAGATGTGGGTGTCCCCGGCGCTGAAGAAGCTGCTCGACTCCGACGAGGGCAAGCTGCTCCGGGACCGGTTCCCGTACCGCGCCATCGGGGTGATCGGCGACAGCGGCCTGTCCGGCCCGACCGAACTCACCTACTACGCGGGGATCTCCCAGAAGGCGTTCGGCCACGTCAACTCCAGCTATCACATCGACCACTGGGGCAAGGAGAAGAAGGGCAAGAGCGAGCCCCTGGACCCCGCGCTGCTGCTGCTGATCATCGTGGGCTGTGTGGTGCTGCTGCTGCCGGTGCTCATCTTCATCGCCACCGCGGCCCGGTTCGGCGGTGAGCGACGCGACCGGCGGCTGGCCGCGCTGCGGCTGGTCGGCGCGGACACCCATATGACCCGGCGGATCGCCGCCGGTGAGTCGCTCTTCGGCTCCCTCTTCGGGCTCGCCGTCGGCGCCGGAATGTTCCTGCTGGCGCGGCAGATCATCGGCAGCGTCGAGGTCTGGGGCATCAGCTTCTTCACCTCCGACATCGTGCCGAGCGCCCCGCTCGCCCTGGTGATCGCGGCGGCCGTGCCCGCCTCGGCCGTCATGGTCACGCTGATCGCCCTGCGCGGTATCGCCATCGAGCCGCTGGGCGTGGTCCGGAACGCCAAGCCCAAGCGCCGCCGTTTGTGGTGGCGGCTGCTGCTGCCGCTGCTGGGCATGGCTCTGCTGCTGCCGCTCGCGGGCGGCTTCGGGGCCGGCAGCGGCGGCGGTGGCAACATGAAGGCGTACCAGGCCGCGGCCGGTGCCGTCCTGCTGCTCATCGGCATCACCGCCCTGCTGCCCTGGGTCGTCGAGGCCGTGGTGGAACGGTTCGGCGGCAGGGGCTCGGTGCCCTGGCAGCTCGCCACCCGCCGGCTCCAGCTCAGCAGCGGCACCGCCTCGCGCGCGGTCAGCGGCATCACGGTCGCCGTCGCCGGGGCCATCGCGCTCCAGATGCTCTTCGCCAGCGTGGGGGCCCAGAACACCGAGGACACCGGCCAGGACCCGAACCGCGCCCAGCTGATGGCGAACGTCCCGGTGAGCGACGGCAACCAGGCCCGCGACGCCTTCGCGCAGTACCGTGCGACCAAGGGCGTGCGCGATCTGCTCGGTGTCACCGAGGACTACGTCTCCGATGTGCACCGCAGCAAGGACGACCCGTCGTCGGTCCCGGAGGAGGCCATCACCGTCGCCGACTGCCCCACGCTCCGCGAGGTGGTCCGCGTCACGAGCTGCAAGAACGGCGATGTCTTCCTCGTCGATTCGCCCAGCTACTACGGGGAAGGGAAGGGCTTCGCCAAACCGGGCGCCCAGGTCAACCTCGCCTACCGCGAGGACGGTACGCCTGACCTGCGCAAGAAGAAGCTGTGGACGATCCCCCGCTCGGCCACGAAGACGAAGCCCCGGCAGGACCCGACCGGAGGCGAACGCACCGGCATCTTCGCCACCCCCGGCGCCTTCGACGCCGCCGATCTGCCGGACCCCCAGGCGTCGGCCATGATCCGGCTGGACCGGAAGGTCCCGGACGGGGTCGAGTACGTGCGCAACACCAGCGCGGCGCTCTCCCCGGCGATGGATGTCATGCGGCTCACCAGCACCTCGCAGTCGGATGAGTTCCAGGCCATCCGCAAGGCCCTGTTCATCGGCGCCACCGCGACCCTGCTGCTCATCGGGGCCAGCATGATCGTGACCACCCTGGAGCAGCTCCGCGAACGCAAGCGGCTGCTGTCCGTCCTGGTCGCCTTCGGCACCCGGCGCACCACGCTCAGCTGGTCCGTGCTCTGGCAGACCGCGGTCCCGGTGGTGCTGGGTCTGGCCCTGTCGATCGCGGGCGGGCTGGCGCTGGGCGTGATGCTGCTGAAGATGGTCGGCCAGCCGCTGGCCGTGGACTGGACCGGCCTCTCCACCATGACCGGCGTCGGCGGCGGGGTCATCCTGCTGGTGACCCTGGTCAGCCTGCCGCCGCTGTGGCGGATGATGCGGCCGGAGGGTCTGCGGACGGAGTAGGAACTCCAGCCGTCTTCGGGGACCGTTCCCACCTGCGGGAACGGCCCCCGGTGGCATGTTCAGGCGGATCGGCCCCGCACGCATGTTCAGCGGGCGACCCGTACCGGCAGCGGCCGCAGCGCCTCCCGTAGCGCCTCCGCGAACGCCTCGAACTCCTCGGTGCGCGCCGCGCCCGCCCGCATGGCCAGCGCGATCCGGCGGGCGGGCGCCGGATCGGCGAAGTCGCCGGTGGCCAGATGGTCGTTGCGCGCGGTCTCCACCCGGAGCGCGGTACGCGGCAGCAGCGTCACCCCGAGCCCGCCCGCGACCAGCTGCACCAGGGTGGAGAGCCCGGCGGCGCTGGTGGTCACCGGGGTGCCCTCGGTGCGGCCCGCCTCACGGCAGATGTCCAGCGCCTGGTCGCGCAGGCAGTGGCCCTCGTCGAGCAGCAGCAGATCCAGCTCCTTGAGCGCCTCGCGGGGGATGTCATCGCGTCCGCCCAGCCAGTGGTCCCGCGGGGTGACCAGCACGAAGTCCTCGTCGAACAGCGGCAATTCGACCACCCCGGGCGCGCCGAGCGGCACCGCGAGCAGCAGCAGATCCAGGCGGCCGTGGGTCAGCCCCTCCAGCAGCGAGGCGGTCTGCTCCTCGTACACCTGGAGATCGAGCCGGGGGTAGCGCTGATGCACCAGTCGCAGCACGGTCGGCAGCAGATACGGCGCCACGGTCGGGATCACCCCGAGCCGCAGCACACCGGTGAACGGCGCCCGCGCCGCCTCGGCCTCCTCCAGCAGCTCCCCGACCGCTTCGAGCACGGTGCGTGCACGGACCGCCAGCCGCTCCCCCGCCGGACTGAGCAGCACCTTGCGCGTCGTACGCTCGAGCAACTGGACACCGAGTGCCTCCTCGAGCGCGGCGACGGCGCCCGAGAGCGCGGGCTGGCTCATCCCGATGGCGGCGGCGGCATCGCGGAAGTGCAGCTGCTCCGCAACTGCGACGAAGGCCCTGAGCTGGGAAATACTCGGCTGACGCGGTTTGCCGGGCGGTGTGGGTGATGCGGCCACTGATAGCCACCTCCAATCAACCCCACCGAGTGTAGCTATTTCACTGATCAATGCACTCTGTGCCAAGGTAGGACCGTCCAACCCCAGGAAACCCGGACGACCGGGTCTTTCCTACGCGAAAGCTGCAAGGAGTACGCGTGCTCACCGTCGGTGACAAGTTCCCCGAGTACGACCTGACCGCCTGCGTGTCGCTGGAGAGCGGCAAGGAATTCGAGCAGATCAACCACAAGACCTACGAGGGCAAGTGGAAGGTCGTTTTCGCGTGGCCGAAAGACTTCACTTTCGTGTGCCCGACCGAGATCGCGGCCTTCGGCAAGCTGAACGACGAGTTCGCCGACCGTGACGCCCAGATCCTGGGCTTCTCCGGCGACTCCGAGTTCGTCCACCACGCCTGGCGCAAGGACCACCCGGACCTGCGCGACCTGCCGTTCCCGATGATGGCCGACTCCAAGCACGAGCTGATGCGCGACCTCGGTATCGAGGGCGAGGACGGCTTCGCGCAGCGCGCCGTGTTCATCGTGGACCAGAACAACGAGATCCAGTTCACCATGGTGACGGCCGGTTCCGTGGGCCGTAACCCCAAGGAGGTCCTGCGGGTGCTGGACGCCCTCCAGACCGATGAGCTGTGCCCCTGCAACTGGAGCAAGGGCGAGGACACCCTGGACCCGGTGGCCCTCCTCTCCGGAGAGTGAGCTGATTCGCCATGGCACTCGATGAGCTGAAGTCCGCGCTGCCGGACTACGCCAAGGACCTCAAGCTGAACCTCGGTTCGGTGATCGGCAACTCGGACCTTCCCCAGCAGCAGCTGTGGGGCACCGTGCTGGCCTGCGCGATCGCCTCGCGTTCGGCGCGTGTGCTGACCGAGCTGGAGCCGGAGGCCAAGGCCAACCTCTCGCCGGAGGCGTACACCGCCGCCAAGTCGGCGGCCGCCATCATGGCGATGAACAACGTCTACTACCGGACCCGGCATCTGCTGTCCGACCCGGAGTACGGCAACCTGCGCGCGGGGCTGCGGATGAACGTCATCGGCAACCCGGGCGTGGAGAAGGTCGACTTCGAGCTGTGGTCGCTGGCCGTGTCCGCTATCAACGGCTGCGGAATGTGCCTCGACTCACATGAGCAGGTGCTCCGCAAGGCGGGCGTGGACCGCGAGACGATCCAGGAAGCCTTCAAGATCGCCTCGGTGCTTCAGGCGGTCGGCGCCACCCTGGACGCCGAGGGCGTCCTGGCCGCGGGCGGCTGACCCGAAGAGTCCCGTAGACACTCGAAGGGCGGCCCCACCGATCGGTGGGGCCGCCCTTCGGCGTTCGTCCATCGGCCCGTGGCACCGGGCCGGATCATCAGGCCCCGCCCTCCCCGGGCGGCGCGCCCGGCGGCAAGGTGGGCGCCGTACCGGAGGCGGTGGCGCCGTGCGGGCCCGGGACGGCGCGCAGGGCGTTCTCCTGGCTGTAGCCGCGCAAGTAGACGACCACCGTATTGGCGACCGCCACCAGCGGAACGGCCACCACCGCGCCGCCGATGCCGCCGATCAGCGAACCGGCCGCGACCGAGAGCACCACGGCCAGCGGATGGACCCGCACCGCCCGGCCGAGGATGAACGGCTGGAGTACATGGCCCTCGAGCTGCTGGACGGCCAGCACCACGATCAGCACCATCGCCCCCGTGAACACGCCCTGGGTGACCAGCGCCACGACCACCGCGAGCGCGCCGGAGACCACCGCACCGACCAGCGGGATGAAGGCGAAGAGGAAGATGAAGACGGCCAGTGGCACGGCCATCGGCACATCGAGGAAGAACAGCCCCACGCCGATGAAGATCGCGTCGATCAGCGCCACGATCACCGTGCCGCGCACATACGCGGTCAGCGTCGACCAGGCGCGCGGGCCCGCGCCCGCCACGCCCTCGCGGGCCCGGGCGGGGACCAGCTTGAGCGTCCAGTTCCAGATCTTCGGGCCGTCGTACAGCAGGAACAGCGTGGAGAACATCGTCAGCAGGATGCCCGTCAGCACCTCGACGACGACCGTGACGCCCTCCAGCCCCGCCGAGGTGATCTGCTCGGTGTTGGCGCCGACCGCCTCGCGCAGGCTCTTGGCCACATGGTTGATCTGCTTCTCGGTCACATGGAACGGGCTGTGCAGCAGCCAGCGGCGCAGATCGTCGATACCGGCCTGGACCTCGCCCGAGACCTCGTCGACGTTCTCCATGACCTGCCAGACCACGAACCACACGACCAGGCCCATGACGACGAATCCGGCGATGAAGGTGAGCGCGGTGGCCAGCCCGCGCGGCACACCGCGTCGGCGCAGCCGGGTGACGGTGGGCTCCAGCAGCGCGGTGATGAGGATCGCGACGGTGAAGGACAGCACCACCAGCTGGACGGAGCTGATGACGCGCATGAGCACCCACACCGTGCCGCCGAGCACCAGCAGCCGCCAGGCCGCCTCGGCGGCCACGCGGACACCCCAGGGCACGGCGGCCACCGGGTCGGGTCTGGCGGAGACGGCTGGGGCGTAGGCGGGCGGGGCGGGCACGCTGGCCGGCTGCTCCGGCCGGGCGGTCTCGCCCTCCCCGGCGGCGCCCTCGGGGGTCTCGGCGCCCTCGGGGGTCGGGGTCTCGGGGCTCGCCGGGCTCTCGGGGCCTTCCGGGCTCTTCCGGCCCTCGGCGCTTTCGGTGGCCCGCGCGCGCTCTTCGGATGGTCCGGGCCCCGGTCCAGGCCTCGGTTCAGCTCCCCGTTCGGGCCCCGGTCCGGGCCCCGGTGGCATCCGCGGGCCGGTGTCGCCGTCGCCCTCGCGCCCCCTCATCTCGGCCTGTTGGGATTCGAGCCGGTGGGCGAGCCGGGTAAGTCCGGTTCCCAGCCTGCCGATCCACTGCGGCAATTTGGACATTTCTCGTTTCCTACCCCCAGTTTCCCCCTAGGCCGTCAAGGAGACGTTACCTGCTGAGGATGCGCGAAACCCCCGACCTGAGCCGGGGGTTTCGTGAAGCGTTCGATGCTGGGCCGCTACCGGGCGGGGCCCGGTCGAAGGCTCAGTAGTGGCCGTTGGCCTGCCAGAACGACCAAGCGTCACACGGGCTGCCGTAGCGCTCGTTCATGTAGTTCAGGCCCCACTTGATCTGGGTGGCCGGGTTGGTCTGCCAGTCGGCGCCCGCCGAGGCCATCTTGCCGGCCGGCAGCGCCTGCACCAGACCGTAGGCACCCGACGAGGGGTTGCTGGCCTTGTAGTTCCAGGTGGACTCGTGGTCCACGATGTTGCTGAAGCACTGGAACTGGCCGCTCGGCACGATCTGCCGCGCCATCGCCTGGACCTCGGCCACGGTGTACGAAGCCTGCTGAGGGAAGCTGGAGGCGTCACGCGACGCCGAACGGCTCGCGACCTCCTCCTTCTTCTTCTCCTTGGCCTCGCGCTCCTTGGCCAGCTTCTCGGCGGCTGCCTTGTCCGCGGCGGCCTTCTTGGCCTTCGCGTCCTTGGCCGCCTGCTTGCGGGCTGCTTCCTCTGCGGACTTGCGCGCCTCCGCGTCGGCCGCGGTGGACTGGACGTCCGCCTGCTGCGTCAGGGATGCGGTCTGCGCGACGGCCTGCTGCCCAGCAGGTATGTCCGCAAGGAGCGTCGAATCGGCGGCGGTCGCCTCGATCGGGTCGGACGAGCCCTGCTGCTGCTGTCCGCCCGCGGCGACGCCGACGACGGCGCCCACAGTGGTGACCGCGGTGGCCGAAGCCACTGCGAATCCCCGGACCGAAATCCGGCTCACTCGGTTTCCTTCCAGCATCGCCCGCTTAGGTGACCTCGCGGGCGCAATCGTGCCCCTGGCGCTGTCCTCCCCTTGTTCCGTCCCCGGTGGTGCGATGGGGTTGGCTGGTCACGGGAGGCACGGGCCCGGTGGGGATCCCCCGCGGGAGATCCTCGAGGTGCTCGGGCGGCATACGGCGAACGCTGTTCAATTCTGTTACTGCTGATGCTCGGTACCGCTGGGGGTACTGGTGTGCCGTATGCGGGGCCTGACAGAACCCACACACTGCCGGACGCGGAGCCCCGTAGGCAATTCCCCGCCAGGTGTGAAAGCTCACATCCTGTTTACGCCCTAGGATTTCTGGAAATCCCCGCGCACCAAGACGCCGCGCGGCTAAGCTCGTTGGCTTTTCCGCGCGGCGCCCTGTGGCCGCAAACGACTCAACCGGCTCAGATGTGGCCGTCCTCCAGCATTTCGGTCACCAGCGCCGCGATCGGCGAACGCTCGGAGCGGGTCAGGGTGACATGCGCGAACAGCGGATGCCCCTTCAGCTTCTCGACGACCGCCACCACACCGTCGTACCGCCCGACGCGGAGGTTGTCCCGCTGCGCCACATCGTGGGTGAGCACCACCCGGGAGTTGGCGCCGATCCGGGACAGAACGGTCAGCAGCACATTCCGCTCCAGTGACTGGGCCTCGTCGACGATGACGAAGGCGTCATGGAGCGAGCGGCCGCGGATGTGCGTCAGTGGCAGCACCTCCAGCATCCCGCGCCCCACGACCTCCTCGATCACCTCGGCGCTGGTCACCGCGGACAGGGTGTCGAAGACCGCCTGTGCCCAAGGGCTCATCTTCTCGGCCTCGGTGCCGGGCAGATAGCCCAACTCCTGGCCACCCACCGCGTACAGCGGGCGGAAGATCATCACCTTGCGGTGCTGACGCCGCTCCAGCACGGCCTCGAGACCGGCGCACAGCGCCAGCGCCGACTTGCCGGTGCCGGCCCGGCCGCCCATCGAGATGATGCCGACCTCCGGGTCGAGCAGCAGGTCCAGGGCGATGCGCTGCTCCGCGCTGCGCCCGTGGATGCCGAACGCCTCGCGGTCGCCGCGCACCAGCCGCACCTGCCCGTCCGGGGTGACCCGGCCCAGCGCGTTTCCGCGCTCGGACTGGAGCACCAGGCCCGTGTGCACGGGCAGTCCGGCCGCCTCGGGGACATACGCCGTCTCGGCGGCGAACAGGTCGTCCACCTGTTCGGCCGAGACGGCGAGCTCCGCCATCCCGGTCCAGCCCGAGTCGGTGATCGCCAGCTCCGCGCGGTACTCCTCGGCGAGCAGCCCCACCGAGGACGCCTTGATGCGCAGCGGCAGGTCCTTGGACACGACGGTGACGTCGTACCCCTCGGCCTGCAAGTTTCTGGCGACCGCGAGGATCCGCGAGTCGTTGTCCCCCACCTTGCCGCCGTGGTTCAGGAAGGCGGCGGGGAGGATGCCCGGGTCGGAGTGGTTGAGCTCGACACGCAGCGTGCCGCCCAGTTCCCCGATTGGGATCGGGGCGTCCAGACGGCCGTAACGGACGCGGTACTCGTCCAGCAGGCGGAGCGCCTGCCGTGCGAAGTACCCGAGCTCCGGGTGGTGCCGCTTGGCCTCCAGTTCCGTGACCACCACGACCGGCAGCACGACTTCGTGCTCGTCGAAGCGGGCCATGGCATTGGGGTCGGCCAGCAGGACGCTGGTGTCGAGGACATAGGTGCGCCGGTCGTGCTCGCGGCGTTTCTTGCTGGTCACCACGGGTGGACGAACCCCCTCGGGAGAGGTTGGGGTGCGACGGCGTCGCGGGAGTGAGGTGTCCCCGCCGCAGACGGGGAACGGACCGGGCTCAGGCCCTACTGGGAGGGCCGAGCGCCGGCCCTCCGCGTCATACGCACGATCCGCACAGTCGTCCGTGTGCAAAGGGCCTCCCGGGCGAACGACCCGATGCCGTCCGCTGGCAGTTCGACGCCCAACTGGACAGGTGGGACAGGGCGTCGACCTGGAAGGGATATTCCCTCGAACGTGCGGGGGCATGCAACGGCATATGACGGCGCGGATATGAACGTTGTGAAACCAGCGCGCTGCACGGCTCGGGGCCGGACGCCGGCCGGCGTCCGGCCCCGAGCCGGTGAACTGCGGTACTACTAGCGGGAACTAGTTGCCGTACCTGCGATGACGGGCGGCGTAGTCGCGCAGCGCGCGGAGGAAGTCGACCTTGCGGAAGGCGGGCCAGAAAACTTCACAGAAGTAGTACTCCGAATGGGCACTCTGCCACAGCATGAAGCCCGAGAGCCGCTGCTCGCCGCTGGTGCGGATCACCAGGTCCGGATCGGGCTGCCCACGGGTGTACAGGTGTTCGGAGATGAGGTCGATGTCGACGATCTCGGCGAGCTCCTCGAAGGAGCTGCCCTTGGTGGCGTGGTCCAGCAGCAGCGACCGCACCGCGTCGGCGATCTCCTGCCGTCCGCCGTACCCGACGGCCACGTTGACCAGTATTCCGTCGATGCCCTCGGTGTCCCGCTCGGCCTCCTTGAGGACCGTCTGGGTGCGGGAGGGCAGCAGATCGCGGTTGCCGACGTGGTGCACCCGCCAGCGGCCGTCGGCGGCCAGGTCGCGGACCGCGCCCTCGATGATGCTCAGGAGCGGTACCAGCTCCTCCTCGGGGCGGTCCAGGTTGTCCGTGGAGAGCAGCCAGAGCGTGACGACCTCGACGTCCGTCTCGCTGCACCAGCCGAGCAGCTCCTGGATCTTGCTGGCGCCCGCCTTGTGGCCCTGCTCGGTGGTGCCGCCGGCCGCGCGGGCCCAGCGGCGGTTGCCGTCGAGGATGACGCCGATGTGCTTGGGCACCTGGGCGTGATCGAGGCGGCCTTCCACCCGGCGTGCGTAGAGCCCGTACACCAGGTCGCGCAACTTCACGTCTTCCAGCCCCTCAGTGCTTCACATGGCTCGCCATGGCAGTCCGCCCCAAGGCCGACACCCTACTGCGGGGCAGGGGGACTGGCTAACCGGGACGGCCGAATGATCGCATCCCGTCACGCTTCGTAGCCGACCGTGTGGGATACGTGCCGCCCTTTTGGGCCCCAGAAGCCCGGAATAGAGCGGGCCGGTCCGTGGGGGGGGAGTACGGACCGGCCCGAGGGGGGCTTCCACCATAACGCTTCGTGAGGGGATGTCCATGCATCTCGGCGCGGCCGTCCCTCCGCGCGCCGATGTCATCCGGCGCCGAGCGCCCCCAGCACCAGTCCGGCGCCCGCCCCGAGGATCATGAACGGGCCGAACGCCATCGCGGTCCGGCGCCCGGCCCGCCGGGTCAGCACCAGGCCCACGGCGCAGCAGGAACCCAGCAGCAGCCCGGCGAGGGCGCCCACGAAGAGCACGTCCCAGCCGTACCAGCCGAGCGCGACCCCGAGGGTCAGCGCGAGCTTGACGTCGCCGAACCCCATCCCGCTCGGGCTGATCAGGAACAGCACCAGATACGCCCCGCCCAGCACCGCGCCGCCCAGCAGCGCCCGGGTCCAGGACCCGGCGCTGTGCGGCAGCAGCGCCGCCGCGCCGAGCAGCGCCGCGGCCCCGCCCGCCATGGGCAGGGTGAGGACGTCCGGCAGCCGGTTGACCGCCAGGTCCACGGCCGTGAGCAGCACCCCGAGCGGCACCAGCAGCAGCCACACGGCCAGCTCGGGGCGCGCGCCGACGGCCGCCGCCAGGCCCGCGCACACCAGCGCGGTGAGCACGGCGGCGAGCACCGGGCCGGTCCCGTAGTCCCGCTCGCCGTCCCGGCAGCCCGAGCAGCGGGCGGGGCCCAGCCAGCCGCGCGCCGGGCCGGTGAGCGCGTGCCCGCGCGGACAGGCGCCGCGCCAGGGCTCCTCCGGCTCGACGGCCAGCCGGTAGAGCGGGCGCGGTACGAGCAGCCCGGCGGCCGCGCCGTACGCGGCGGCGAGCACGATCAGCAGCGGTTGCACGGGCCGAGCCTACGGAAGCGACCGGCCGGTGGAACACTGCCGGGACGGGCGGACGGCGTGGAACGGGCGAAGGGGGCGCGGGTCATGGGCCGCTGGCGGGACGGTACGGGGACGCTGCTCGTGGTGGGCGGCTCGGGCGGCGCGGACGGCGGCTCGGGCGGCGGCCCGATGGGCGCGAAGGAGGACCCGGGGGGCGTGGCGGGCGGCGCGGGGCGCGCGAAGGCCATTCCGCTCACCATCGCCGCCTCCTACCGCGCCCGCGCCCGCGGGCTGCTCGGGCGGGACGGGCTGACCGGCGCGCTCCTGCTCACCCCCGCGAGCGGGGTGCACACCTTCCGGATGCGGTTCGCCATCGACGTCGCCTATCTGGACCGGCACCTCACCGTCCTGGACGTCCACACCCTGCGCCCCGGGCGGCTCGGGCGGCCCCGGCTGCGGTCCCGTCATGTGCTGGAGGCGGAGGCGGGCGCGTTGGAGCACTGGGGCGTGCGGCGGGGCGTGCGCGTCGTGATCGCCCCCGGCCCTTCAGCGTCGCCGCCACCTTCTGTACGCTGACGTCTCGGTGTCATGGTTGGGACACCCTCGATCGGTCATGGTCAGGACACCCTCGATCGCGGTCGAGGTCATCGAGGTAGAGGTATAGGGGTAGGGGTAGCACGGTGACGACCACGGGCAAGATTCTGCGTTTCGACGAGTTCCGCGGCTACGGCTTCATCGCTCCGGACGACGGTGGCGAGGACGTCTTCATGCACGCCAATGACCTGCTGGACGAGAAGCACCTGTTCCAGCCCGGGTCCAAGGTGCGGTTCGTTCCCGAGTACGGCGACAAGGGGCCCAAGGCCTCCGAGGTGCGCATCGTCGAGCGTGCCGCAGCGCCGGTCGTACGGCCCTCCGCCGGTCCGGACGGCGACGACACCATGTGCGATGTGCTGTCGGTCACCGAGTTCCGGCAGGAGCTGACCGAGGCGCTGGTCGAGGTGGGCGGCAGTCTGACCGCCGACCAGATCAAGCAGGTGCGCAGGCGGGTCCTCGAGATCGCCCAGGCGCACAACTGGATCGAATCCTGACATTGGATCGAATCCTGACATCAGGCCCTCTCGGGTCCTGACAGCAGGGTGAGGGGCCGCCGCCGCGACGAACCGTCGCGCCGGCGGCCCCTCGGCTTTCGGTGCGCCCCAGCCGAGCCTCAGCTTCCGGTGACCCTCAGCATCGCCCACATCGCCGCCGTCGCGGCCACCACGGTCGCCGGTGCGGTCAGCAGCCCCAGGCGGGTGAACACCCCCAGGTCGGAGCCGGTCTCCGGGTCGTGGCGGTGGACTATGCGCCGCCACAGCAGGGTGGCGAGGGAGCCGACATAGGTGAGGTTGGGGCCCAGGTTGACGCCGATCAGCACGGCGAGCACGGGCCCGGGGCCGCCACCGGAGGCGATCGGCAGCAGCGCCAGCACGGCGGGCAGGTTGTTGATCAGGTTGGCCAGCACCGCCGCGACCGCCGCGATCCCCAGCAGCGCGTGCAGGCTCGCCCCGGTGGGCAGCACCTGGCCCAGCGCCTCCTGGAGGCCGCCCGCCAGCACGGCCTGGACCACCACCCCGAGCGCCAGTACGAACAGGCAGAACAGCGGCCCGGTCGCCCCGATCGCCTCCCTTACGGTCGCCCGGCGGTGCCGCAGCGCCCTTACGGTGAGCACGAGGGCGCCCGCCCAGGCCGCCCACTGGGGGTCGAGGCCCGCCAGCGAGGTCCCGACGAACCCGGCGAGGGTCAGCAGCAGCACCGTCACCGCGAACACCGGCACCCGGGGCCAGTCGGCGGGCGGGGGCTCGCTGGTCCCGGCGGCCAGATCGTCGGCGAAGAAGCGGCGGAAGACCAGGTACTCGATGCCGATGGTCACCAGCCAGGCGGGCCCCATCAGCACGGCGAACCGGGTGAAGGAGACCCCGCCGGCCTCCAGGGCGAGCAGATTGGTGAGGTTGGAGACCGGGAGGAGCAGGGACGCCGAGTTCGACAGATGGGCGCACGCGTACACATGCGGCCGGGACCGCGCCCCGAGCCGGGCCGCCGTGGCGAACACCACGGGCGTGAGCAGCACCACGGTGGCGTCCAGGCTCAGCACGGCGGTGACGGCGGCCGCGACGGCGAAGACCCCGCCCAGGAGCCGGTCCGTACGCCCCGCGCAGGCCCGCGCCACGGCCTGTCCCGCCGCCTCGAAGAGCCCCTCGTCCGCGCACATCCGGGCCAGCAGCAGCACGGCGGCCAGAAAGCCCACGACGGGCAGCAGCTCCCAGGCCTCCGCCCAGGCCCGGGCGGGCGAGACCGCCCCGATGGCCACCACGATCCCGGCGGCGGGCACGGCCGCGACCGCTTCCGGCAGGCCCCGGGGCCGTACCACCGCGAAAGCCAGTACGCCGAGGAGCAGGGCGACAGCAAGGGTCTCGGCGACGGCGGTACTCAGAACTAACTCCGGCGAAGGGTGCGATCAACACACCCATGATGCGGCATCGGGCACCGCGACCACGCTCGGCCGGTTCGCCTGCGGCGGGCTGTTCCCCTCCCCGCCCCTTCCCGCACCATTTCGATATGCGGCTCCGCCCCCCGGACCCCGGACGCCCTTCGGGCGTGTCCTCAATCGCCGGACGGGCTGAAATCGGGCCCTCCGGCGATTGAGGACCGCGGTTCGGGGCGGACGGGCTGAAATCAGCCCCTCCGGCGTTTGAGGAGCGGGGTCCGGGGCGGAGCCCCGGTTGGGAGGGGTCAGGCGGTCCTGGGGAAGCTGACCTCCACCCGGCGGTTGCGCTTGCGGCCCTCCTCGGTCGCGTTGTCCGCGATCGGGTACTGCTCGCCGTAGCCCCGGATCTCGTAGTTGACGGACGGGTCGAGGTCCTCGGCGAGCGCCTGCTGCACCGCGTTGGCCCGCTGCTTGGACAGCACGATGCCGTGGCCCGCGGAGCCCAGGTCGTCGGTGAAGCCGAAGACGCGGACGCTCTTGGCGTTCTGCCGCTCGGCCTCGGAGGCGATCTCCTTGATCCGGGCCCGTGCGTCGCCGCCCAGCTTCGCGCTGTCCTTGCCGAAGAGCACCTCGGCCTGGAGCGCGAACTTCACCTTGGCGTTGGTGTCCTCCCGCCGCTCGTCGCCGTCGTCCGTCTCGACCACGGACTTGATGTCCAGGACCCGACCGGGCGCCAGCTTGGCGCCCTCGGGCATCTTCAGATCGGAGTCATTGGCGTCGATCTTCACCGGCGGGGTGGTGTCGGCGGGCGCGCCGGGGCCGCTGTCCGCGTGGGCGGGCGGCGCCGGGGCGGTGAGGGTGACCAGGAGCGCGGTGGAGGCCAGCGCGGCCAGCACGGGGCCGCGGCGCGCGGGGCGGGCCGTCGTCTGCGGTGTCATGGCGCGGCTCACCCGGAGAGGGTGATGCTGACGGACGGCATGGTCGGGATCTGGAAGTCGATCTCTTTGACGCTCTTCGGCGGGGCCGGGAACTGCGCGAACAGCGGACGGCTCTCATTGGGCTTGATTCCGGAGAGCCCCGTGGTGCACAGGCACTGGCCGTCGGTGTCCCTCAGGACGAGATAGCGCTTCTTGCCCTTCTCGTCGACCAGGGACGCGCCGGAGACGGACGAGAGCGACTTCACCTCGGTCTCCTTCGAGCGCCAGTCGATCGCGTTGAAGAGCCGGCTGCCGTGGTTGGTGACGGTGGCGTTCACGGTCACGAACCCGCCGTCGTCGCGCACCGCGGAGTGCAGGGTGACGACGACCCCGCCGGGCCCCTTCATCTCGCCGATGGTCTTGGAGGAGTCCGCCGCGGGCTCCTGCTCGTCGCCGTTGTCCTTGCCCGCGGTCGACGTCCGGTCCGCGGCGTCGTCGGGCTTCTTGTCGCCGTCGCCGTTGCCGCACCCGGCCACGGCGAGGGCCAGGGCCGCGGCGAGCGCCGTCGCGGCGGCCCCCCTCCGGGCCTTCGTCGTGTGCCGAATGCTCATCGCTCGCTGTCCTTTGCTCTTCTGCTCTTCTGCTCTTCGTTCGCTCGTCAGTAGGCCGTCAGTCGGCCAGGTGCACGGAGAAGAGGTCCTTGGCGTCGGGGAAGAGATCGAGACGCGTCGGGTCGATGGTCAGGTCGGTTCCGTCGCAGAGGAGGTCAATGGGCGGCTTGTCGTCCTTGCCGTCGTCCTTACCGCCGTCGCCGCCCTTGCCGTCGTCCTTACCGCCACCGCCGTCGTCGCCCTTGCCGCCGTCGTCGGGCCGCTCGGTCGGCGGGGCGGGCGACTCGGCCGTACAGCGCGGGGTGACGACCGCCTTGGCCGTCGCCTCCCCGTACTTGCTCTCCGTGCCGGGGATGACGGTCTTGCCCACGGGCTTGTGCGTCTTCACGGTGACGGTGAAGGACGTCGGCAGATAGCCCGGGACGCATCCGTCTCCGCTGAGCGACGCGCCGTTCTGGTCGGCGAACCACTGCGCCTGATCACAGGCGTCGCCCACGCCCGGTCCCCGTCCGTTCAGCAGGTCGTCCCATGCGCTGCCGTTGGCGATCGCCTCCAGGAACCCCTTGCGCAACTGGTCGCGGTAGTCCTGGGCGGCCGCGAGGGCCGCCGCGTCGGCGGCGGTCTGTCCGCCGTTGCGGGTGGCTCCGGCCTGGCCGACGGCGAAGAGGGCCAGCGCCAGGAAGAGCAGGCCCGCCACCGCCGTGATGTAGATCGGAAACGCCTGCCCCGCGTCGCTCCTGAGATCTCGGCGCGCTGTCACGGGACCGGTCAGATGCCGACGACCTGTGAGATCTTGTCGGAGATGGCGTTTGCGATCATGCTGCCGAAGTCCGTGGTCGACAGGACCAGCACGATGGCCACCACCACGGCGATGATGCCCAGGTATTCGATCGAGGTCTGTCCCCGATCGTTCCGCATGACGCGCTTCCCCATTGTGTTCCCCTCCATGGGCTGCCGTCCCTGTGTGGTCCGGCGACTCAACCCCCGTGGTGTCGCTCGCGACACGAGCAAAGTACGCCGAAACAGCCGTCTCGGAACAGTGCCCTAGGAAGCATTGACTTCCCCGTTCACCACGTTCGAACCGTGGGCGTGACGACCAACCCCGACCGCGCATCCGTCTCACCCCCTCCCGCACCGAGGAGTTCTCCGTCGACGACTGTCCCACATTCAATTGCAACCGCGAAGGAGCTTCACCTAAAAGAGACCGTCAGTCCCCGGTCACCGAGCCGAAGTCGGTGCCCGAGCCGATGAAGAACCCCGCGACGAGCAACACCATGGTTCCGGGCACCATGAAGGTCGTGATGACCATGGTCGCCTTCGGCACCGCGCGGGCCGCGCGCCGCCGGGCGTTCTGGGCGTCCGTACGGCGCATGTCGTTCGCAATGGCGATCAACGTTTCGACAATCGGAGCGCCCAGCTCCTCGCCCTGCTGAAGGGCGGTGACGAACTGCGCGACCTGTTCTGAGTCATTACGTTTACGTAGTTCCTCGAACGCCTGACGGCGGCTGACCCCCATGTCCATTTGCCGAAGTGTGATGCGAAGTTCATCCGCCCAGGGACCCTCATACTTCTCGGCGACCCGGTCCAGGGCCTGCCGGAAGCTCAAACCGGCGCTCACCACGACGGCCAGAACGTCCAGAAAGTCCGGCAACGTCCGCTCGATCGCGTCCTTGCGCTCGCGCACCGCCGCCCAGATGCCCACCTCGATCCAGAACAGCCCGAACGCCACCAGCAGCAGCGCCAGCAGGAGTTGACCCTTGATCAGCATCACCAGCGCACCGACGAAGCCGAGCGCCCCGTAGACCGCCCGCCGGGCCGCGTAGCGATCCACCGTCAGACCGCCCGGGTTGCCCGCCAGATCGATCCGGCGGCGGACCCGGGCCACCCGCTTCTCCCCCATCAGCCGCAGCACCAGCGGGGCGTAGCGCATGCCCAGCCGGTCGACGGCCGAGCCGACCACGGTCGCCCGGCTGGAGCCGACCTCCAGGGCCACGGCCAGATCGCTGGGCAGCTTGGCCTCGCTGCGGTACAGCGTGATGCCGTAGGCGATGCCCGCCACCGCGAGACCGGCCGCCAGCGCCAGCAGCAGTGCCATCTCCCTCACGTCCCCTCTACCTGGATTCGCCGGACTTCGCTAGACGTCGATCTTGGACATGCGGCGGATGAGGAAGAAGCCGATCCCGTACAGGCAGAAGGCCACGACCACCGCCGCCTGCCCCCAGAAGGACGAGGTCATCCGGTCCAGCGAACCGGCCGAGATCCGGTTCATCAGCAGCAGCGTCCCGATCCCCAGCAGCGGTACGACATAGGCGGTGACGGTCACCTGCGAGAGCTGGGTGCGCACCTCCCGCCGGGTCTCCTTGCGCTCCTCCAGCGTCTGGGTGAGGTTGCGCAGCGAGCTGACCACGGTCCCGCCCGCGCGGTTGGACAGCACCAGCGTGGTGACCAGCACCACCAGTTCCCGGGACGGCAGCCGCTCGGCCAGCTCCTCCAGCGCGTCGTCGATCGAGTGGCCGACGGCCAGCTTGGCCGCGACCTTGGCCAGCTCCTCGCCCGCCGGCGCCTCCATCTCGTCCGCCGCCATGCCGAGCGCGGTGCGCAGCGCCAGCCCGGCCTGGGTGGCGTTGGCCAGGATCCGCGACAGCTCGGGCAGTTGGTTGATGAAGCGCTCTATCCGCTTCTGGCGCTGCCAGCTGAGGAACGCGAAGGACCCCCAGACGGCGACCACCGCCGCTATCGGGCCGAAGAACGCCGCGAGGAAGGAGGCCGCGATCACCCACAGCCCGGCCGCCGCCCCCGCCGTGTAGACGAAGAACTCCCCCGGGGTGATCTCCAGGCCCGTGGCCGCCAGCCGCAGCTCCAGCTTCCGGCCGAGGGAGGTGGTGCGCAGCCGCCGGTCGACCCCCGAGAAGCGGCGCGCACGGGCGGTGCCCGGCAGCGGGCCGGTCTCCGACAGCCGGTCGATCAGCGCGCGCTGCTGCTCCTTGCCGCGTATGTAGGTGTGCACGCCCACGACGCCCAGCGCGCCGCACACCAGCGTCGCGCCGAGGGCGGCCGTCGCGAGATGGTCCATGGGCCCTGCTACCTCCGGTCCCTGGGGTCGAACGGGGGTCGGTCCTGCGGGGGCCGGCCGAACGGCGGCCGGTCGTACGGGTCGTATCCGGCCGCGCGGGTGGCCAGCTGTGCCGGGAAGGCGGCCACGCCGAAGGCGGGCGGCACCGATTCGCTGGCCATGCGCAGCCGCTCGGCGACCCGCTCCGGCAGCGGGAAGTAGCCGAACCGCCCGTGCACCACCCGGTCCGCGCCCATCGGCTGGGCGTCGAAGCGGCAGACGGTGGCGATGCGGTACGACTCGTGGCCATGGCTGTCGAGCAGCGCGATCTCGCTGATCCGCCGCGAGCCGTCGGCGTGCCGGACGAGCTGGACGATGCAGTCCACGGCGCTGTTGATCTGGTCCCGCAGCGCCTCGTAGGGGATCGCCACGTCCGACATGGAGGCGAGCGTCTGGAGCCGCATCAGCGCGTCCTCGGCGCTGTTGGCGTGGACGGTGGCCAGCGAGCCGTCATGGCCGGTGGACATGGCCTGGAGCATGTCGAGGGTCTCCCCGCCGCGCACCTCACCGACGATGATGCGGTCGGGGCGCATCCGGAGGGAGTTGCGGACCAGGTCGCGGATGGTGATCCGGCCCTTGCCCTCGACGTTGGGCGGCCGGGACTCCAGCCGGATGACATGGCTCTGTTGGAGCTGGAGTTCTGCGGCGTCCTCGACGGTGATGATGCGCTCCCCGTCCGGGATCAGCCCGGAAAGGGCGTTGAGCAGCGTGGTCTTACCGGATCCGGTGGGGCCGGAGACCACGACGTTGAACTTGGCCCGCACCAGCGCCGCGAGCAGCATCAGCATCTGCTCGTCCAGCGTGCTCATGCCGATCAGCTCATGGAGGGTGTAGGCGCGGGGGAAGCGGCGGATGGTGAGCGTGGCACCGGTGAGGGCGAGCGGCGGGATGATCACGTTGACGCGCTCACCGGAGGGGAGCCGGGCGTCGACCATCGGATTCGACTCGTCCACGCGGCGGTTGACCGTGGAGACGATGCGCTCGATGGTCTGCATCAGCTGCTCTTCGGAGGCGAAGCGGACGGGGACCAGCTCGACCCGGCCGGCCCGCTCCACGAAGATCTGGTCCGGGCCGTTGACCATGATCTCGGTGATGGAGGTGTCCTCGAGGAGCGGTTCGAGCACCCCGAGGCCGAGCGCCTCGTCCACCACCCGGCGGATCAGCTGGGAGCGCTCGCTGGTGGACAGCACCGGGCCCTCGCGGCTGATGATGTGGCCGAGCACGCGCTCCAGGCGGGAGCGGCGCTCGGCGGTGGAGAGCGAGGACATCTCGGCGAGGTCGATCTCCTCCAGCAGCTTGGCGCGGTAGGCGGAGACGAGGTGCCCGTCCTGGCGCCCGCTGCCCTCGCCGGGCCCCTCGGGTGCGGTGATACGGGCCCGCAGGCTCATCGTTCGCCTCCCAACGCGGCCGACGCCAGGTCGCCCGTACCGCCGTCCCCGTCGTCGCACGGCATGGTGGCGCTCCTCTCGGCGCTGCCGAAGTCCGCGATGCCGGGGAAGACCGAGGGGATGACCACGGTCGCGGTGGCCTGCGCCTCCCCGCCGCCGCAGCCACCGCTGCCGATGCTCGCGCCGTCGGCCAGCCACCCGCTCATCGCCGCCTTGCCGGCGGCCTGCGGGCTGGTCCGCGGCTCGTCCAGGGACGCCGTCCGCGCCGCCGCCCGCGCCGCGGTGCCGGCCTGCTGCGCGGCGTACGCGGCGATGCCGAGCTGCACGGCGGCGAGCGCGACGAGGATGAGGATCGGCAGAAACCCGAGGAACTCGATGGACGCCGACCCGGCGTCGCCCCGCCCCCGGCGCGCCCCGCCGGGGCGCGGCCCCGTACGGGCGAGGACCCCGCCGGGCAGCCGCCGTACCCCCGCCGGTTCGCCCAGCGACGCTCCCGCGCGGCCACGCGCACGCGGAGAACCTGCGGCCAGGTGGCGCGCCGCGGCCCCGGCGGCCCGCCGGACGGCTCTCGGCACAGCCGCGACCCGGCGGCCCCAGCGGTCCGTCGCCCCACCCCGTCGCAGGGCTACCGGGCTGGGCGACGACAGGTGAGCGGCCATCCCGCGCGTCCGCGGCACGTCGACCGCCCCACCGCGGCGTCGCGCGGCGGCCGTCGCGGTGGGCCCGGCGCCCGGCGCCGCGGCGGGTCCGGGCGCCGCCGGACGGCCGGAGGGCCCGCCGCTCGGCGGCGTACGCCCGTCCCCCGGGGCCGCGAGGCCGTCGCCCGGCGTGGTGGCCGCCACCGGGCGGCTGGGGCGGCGGGGGGCCGTCGCGGGGCCGCCGGAGGCGAGCCGCGCGCGCATGTGGTGACGGGTCATCTCAGTGTCCTCCGCCCGCCAGGTCGGTCTCGTCCGCCGCGCCCGCCGTGCCCGTGACCGTCCAGGGGAAGTCGGCGGCGCCCGGGAAGAGGATCGGGACGTGGAGCTTGACCGTGGCCTTGTAGACGGTGCCGTCGCCGCCGCCGCAGTCGATGTCGGCGGTCCAGGAGCCGGGGATGTCCTTCGCGGCCGCGTCCTGGCAGGCGCCCGCGCCCTTGGCGGCGCCCGCGCGGGCGCCCTTGTCGGCGGAGTTGCCCGCCAGCGAGTACGTGTAGCCCACCAGCACCAGCTGCCAGATGACCGCGAGCACGATCAGCGCCAGCGGCAGGACGCCGAGGAACTCGACCGTCACCTGGCCGCGGTCGCCGCCGCCCCGCTTGCGCAGGAAGCCCCTGGTGGACGGCGGGGCGATCTCGTTCAGCGCGTCGGTGCCGTCGCCCACGCCGTCCTGCGCCGGGTCGCCGCCCGCCTCTATGGCATGGCGCCGCCGCAGCCCCGGCAGGGCGCGCTCGCCGCCGCCCCCGGCCGCGTGGCCGCCCCGGTGGCCGGCGCGGCGGCCGCCGCCCGGGGGTGCCGCCTCCGCCAGGCCCAGCTCACCGGCCAGCCCCCACAGCGCCTGTTTGACGGCCGACTTGGCGTCCAGGTCGTGCATCCGGCCCGAGTCGACGGCGGGCTGGAGCTCCTTGAATCCGGCCGGGATCGCCGTGCGCGCCACCGTCGTGCCGGTGGCCCGCTGGACCAGCTGCGGCTGGATCTCCGCGCTGCGGGAGTGCCGGTTGACCACGGTCACGGTCTCCTCCGCCTTGCGGATCTGGAGCCGGTCCCACAGCCGGACCATGCGCTTGGCGGCGCGCACCGCGACCACGTCCGGGGTGGTCACCAGCAGCGCGATGTCCGCGAGCTCCACGGCGGCGGCGCCCGCGGAGGTCATCTGCGTACCGCAGTCGACGATCACGACCTCGAAGCGCGACCGCAGCGCGCCGATGACCTGCCGGGCGGTGCCGTCGGTCACCTCCTCGCCGCGCTCGCCCTCGCCCGGCGCGAGCAGCAGCCCGAGCCCGGTCTGGTGGGTGAACACCGCGTCCTGGAGCACCCGCGGCGAGATGTCGCTGATCTGCGCCAGATCGGCGATCGAGCGCCGGAACTGGACGTCGAGGTACGAGGCGATGTCCCCGGACTGGAGGTCCATGTCGACCAGCGCGACCTTACGGCCGGCGGCGCGCGCGGCGAGCGCGAGCTGTACGGCGGTCACGGTGGTGCCGACCCCGCCCTTGGCGCCCGCGACCGCGACCAGCTTGCCGCCGGGCCCGGTGGGATACGGATCGCCGCCGCCCCCGAGATGGCGCCGCACACCGGTGGCCCACTGGGCGGCGCCCTGCACCCGGGTCGCCAGCTCCTCGTACGCCAGCGGTATCCCGGCGATGCCGCGGGCCCCGGCGTCCATGGCGGCCGAGTACAGCGCGGGTCCCGCGTCGGCGGTCACCAGCACCACGCCCACCGCCGGGAAGCGCAGCGCGATCTCGCGGATCAGCTCCAGCGCCGGGGCCGGGCCGATGCGCTCATGGACGAGGACGACCTCCGGCAGCTCCTCCAGGGAGGCGGCGGCCAGCGAGGCGAGGGTGTCGAGCAGCAGGGTCGAGTCGCCCACCGGCGCCGACGGTTCGACACCGGGCAACTGGCCGAGCAGCCCGCTGAGGGAGCGGGCGGCGTCGGGGTCGCCGACGGCCGGCAGAATTCTGATCGTCACCGCGGCACCTCCTCACTCATTTGTCGCCGTCGAGGGTGTAGGTGCGGTCGTCGGGGTCTATGGAGGGGCCCCCGCCGGGCGCGACCAACGCGAGCCGCACATGCGAGGCGAACGACTCGGCGTACGCGACGCGCTGGGCGTTCCTGGTGTCGAGCGCGAAGGTGATCGGCACGGCCTCGTTGATCCGCCGCTTGTCGTCCTGGTCGGGCTCCAGGGCGGTGATCTTGCCGAGGTCGAGCACCTCGGCGCCCGCGACGATCAGCTTGGAGACCGGCTTCTCGCCCTGGGTGTCGCCCTCGAAGGTGGCGAAGATGTTGACCCGCGCCCCCGGGGTGATCTTGCCCGCGACGCCGGTCGCCGCGTCGACCATGATCGCGATCTCCTGCTGCCCGGGCTTCAGGGCGGGCCGGTTCACGATCATGTCGCGCTGGAGCAGCGACCCCTTGGTCAGCTGGGTCACGGCGATCTTCCCGCGTAGCTCGTCGAGATCGGTGACGGCGGTGGAGGGCACATAGCGCTTGGGCATCGAGACCTTCTCGAACTCCCCGGCCTCCAGCGCCTTGTACGGCTTGACGTCCGAGGTGAGCTTGTAGGCCGTGGTCTCGGGGCCGACCTTCGACTCCACGTCGTTGACGACGGAGAGGACTCCGGCGAAGGCGCCGACGGCGCACAGGACCGACAGGAGCAGCAGGATGACTCCGCGGCGCTGGCGTGAATTCATGGGTCGCACAACCTCGTTCGGGGACGTTACCGGCTGGTCAGGGCGGGACGTGGGGACGTGAGCAGTGCGGGGATCTCATCGCCGCGGGCCACCGGGCAGGAGCAGAAGGCACAGCGGTCGCCGATGAGTTCGAAGCCGCACCAGTGGCACTCCTCTCTCCGTACGGAGGCCACGAGCTGGTAGAGGACCGAGAGGTCGGGGATGGCCGCGGCGAACTCGATCAGCTTCGGGGTGCCCCACCAGCGCGCCGACTCGGCGGGCAGCGGCACCTCCTCCACGCCGCGTACGCCCCAGGCGGGGGCGAGGGCGCCGGTGACCCAGTCGTCGCGGCCCGCGCCGCCGCCCCCGTAGCCATGGCTGCCGAGCTGGCCCCGGGCGATCGTCATGGAGGTGGCGTACCCGGGGGCGGGCAGCTCGGTCGCGCCGCCGACCTTGACCAGGTGCGGGGTGGGGTGGGCGAGCACCCCGAAGTGGGCGCCGGGCACCCAGGACTTGACGTGCGAGGTGAGGCTGACCGGGACCCGGTCCAGCTTGGCGACGCTGCCCAGCAGGGCGCCCGCGTGGATGTAGTGGGAGAGCAGCCGGGCGGCGCACGCCAGCACGCCGGGACTGAAGTCGGATATGGACAGCTGGCGCAGCTGACGTGCCAGCACGGCCACGGCCAGCGGCGGGAGTTCAAGCGGCAGCAGCGCCATCCGGTCGCTCTCCAGTACGGAGCGCACGGTATGGAGCCTGCGGACCACGGCCGCGGGGGTCGCGGCGGGGTAGAGCACGACGAGATAGCCCTGCTGGTCGAGGAGGGTCCCGACCTCGGCGAGGGCGTCGTCGAGTGACTGTGCGTCCGGCGGGCGGAGCACTACGGCCGACGGGGTCTGCCCGTCGGGCGGCGGAAGCACCAGCTCGCGGCCGGTGACTGCTATCGCGGTGGGCACGTCGGCTACCCCGTCTCACATCGGCGCCGAGCGGCGGCGGCCGCAGGTCGTTACTGCCCCTGTCTCTTACTGCCCCTGTCCTGGTGCGTCGTCACTTTATCCACGAAAACGGCGTGAGAGAACAGTTCCTCTGGGTTACGCACCCCGGGCCCGATCCTTCAGTGTGCGCATCCCCTTGACAAGGGCATTGGTCTGGACCACGTTACGTTCACACGGTGGCCACCGTCCGCAATCTCCTCCTTCACGCCGACTTCCCAACGGATTCCCCCACGGAGGCAGTCATGGACCGTGCCCCACACCCCCGCCCCACCCGACTCAGACGCAACGTCGCCCGGCTGACCGGCGCGTTCGCCACCATCGCACTGGGCGCCACCGGCCTTGCCGCCCTCGGCGGCGGCACCGCGACCGCCGCGGCCGCCAACCTCGCCCAGAACCCCGGCTTCGAGTCCGGCCTCAGCGGCTGGACCTGCTCGGCGGCGAGCGGCACCACGGTCGCGAGCCCCGTCCACAGCGGCTCGGCCGCCCTCAAGGCCACCCCGGCGGGCTCGGACAACGCCCGCTGCGCCCAGACCGTGGCCGTCAAGCCCAACTCCTCGTACACCCTCAGCAGCTGGGTCCAGGGCAGCTATGTGTACCTCGGCGCGAGCGGCACCGGCACCACCGACGTCTCGACCTGGACGCCCTCCGCGACCGGCTGGCAGCAGCTCAGCACCAGCTTCACCACCGGCGCCAACACCACCTCGGTGACCGTCTACACCCACGGCTGGTACGGCCAGCCCGCCTACTACGCCGACGACATCAGCCTGACCGGCCCCGGCGGCGACCCCGGCGACCCGGTGCCGGGCGCGCCGAGCGGCCTCAAGGCCGGCGCCGTCACCTCGTCCTCCGTCGATCTCTCCTGGTCCCCGGTGACCGGCGCGACCGGCTACAACGTCTACCGCGACGGCTCCAAGGTGCAGTCGGTCGGCGGCACTTCCGCGACCGTGACCGGACTGGCGCCGTCCACCTCGTACCAGTTCCAGGTCACCGCCACCAACGCGGCGGGCGAGTCGCCCAGGTCGGCCGCCGTCACGGGCACCACCTCGGCCGGCGGCGGCGAGGGCGGCGGCACCGTGCCCAAGCACGCGGTCACCGGCTACTGGCAGAACTTCAACAACGGCGCGGCCGTGCAGAAGCTGCGGGAGGTCCAGGACCAGTACGACATCATCGCGGTCGCCTTCGCGGACGCCACCGGCACCCCCGGAGCCGTCGACTTCACCCTCGACCCCGCCGTCGGCTACGGCAGCGAGCAGCAGTTCAAGGACGACATCAAGGCCAAGCAGGCGGCCGGGAAGTCCGTCGTGATCTCCATCGGCGGCCAGAACGGCACGGTCTCGATCAACGACTCGGCCTCCGCGAACAACTTCGCCAACTCCGTCTACGCCCTGATGCGCGAGTACGGCTTCAACGGCGTCGACATCGACCTGGAGAACGGCCTCAACGCCACCTATATGACCCAGGCGCTGCGCTCCCTGTCGGCGAAGGCCGGCTCCGGCCTGGTGATCACCATGGCCCCGCAGACCATCGACATGCAGTCCACGTCCAACGCCTACTTCCAGACGGCGCTGAACATCAAGGACATCCTGACGGTGGTCAATATGCAGTATTACAACAGCGGCTCGATGCTGGGCTGCGACGGCAAGGTCTACTCACAGGGCTCGGTCGACTTCCTGACCGCCCTGGCCTGCATCCAGCTGGAGGGCGGTCTCTCCCCGTCGCAGGTCGGCCTGGGCCTGCCCGCCTCGACGCGCGGCGCGGGCAGCGGCTACGTCTCCCCGACGGTCGTGAACAACGCCCTGGACTGTCTGGCCCGCGGCACGAACTGCGGTTCCTTCAGACCGTCCCGGACCTACCCGGGTCTGCGCGGCGCGATGACCTGGTCCACCAACTGGGACGCGACGGCGGGCAACGCGTGGTCGAACGCGGTGGGCCCCAAGGTCCACGGTCTGTCGTAGCGTGACGCGGCCCCTTCCGGGGGGACGTGACGCGGCCCCGTTCGCGGGGAGGGGCCAAGGGGGCCGGGAGCGCAACCGCTCTTGGCCCCCTCATCCGCATTTTTCACCCTCACGTGCAGGGAAGATGTCGCTCGGGCTTGACAACGCTATTGGTCTGGACCACCTTATACGCACGCCACAGGGGCCCCTGAACGCGCACTGGCACCACCTCCCCCACATCCCCCCACGTACGGAGGCTGTCGTGGTACGCGCACAGTTCACCAAGCGGCTGCTCGGAGCCGCCGCAGTCGTCGCCCTCGCCGCAGGAGGGCTCATATCCGCCGGCTCGGCCAACGCGTCCGAGGAGCACCCGGACGCGAAGCAGCACGCCGCCGCCGTCCCCGAGCACGCCGTCACCGGCTACTGGCAGAACTTCGACAACGGCGCGACGAAGCAGAAGCTCTCGGACGTCCCCGACGACTACGACATCATCGCGGTGGCCTTCGCCGACGCCACCGGCACCCCCGGAGCGGTCGACTTCAAGCTCGACCCCGCCACCGGCTACAGCGACGAGCAGCAGTTCAAGGACGACATCAAGGCCAAGCAGGCGGCCGGGAAGTCCGTGATCGTCTCCGTCGGCGGCGAGAAGGGCTCCATCTCGGTCAGCGACGACGCCTCGGCGGACGCCTTCGCCTCCTCCATCACCGGCCTGATGGACAAGTACGGCTTCAACGGCGTCGACATCGACCTGGAGAACGGCGTCAACTCGACGTACATGACCAAGGCCCTCAAGGCCGTCCACGACAAGAAGAGCGATGTCGTGGTCACCATGGCGCCGCAGACCATCGACATGCAGTCGGCGTCCACCGAGTACTTCAAGACCGCCCTGGCGATCAAGGATTTCCTGACGGTGGTCAACATGCAGTACTACAACAGCGGCTCGATGCAGGGCTGTGACGGCAAGGTCTACTCACAGGGCTCGGTCGACTTCCTCACCGGCCTCGCCTGCATCCAGCTCGAGAACGGCCTCGACCCGTCCCAGGTGGGCATCGGCGTGCCCGCCTCCACCAGCGGCGCCGGCTCCGGCTATGTCGAGCCGAGCGTCGTCAACGACGCCCTGGACTGCCTCGCCAAGGGCTCCGGCTGCGGCTCCTTCAAGCCGTCCAAGACCTACCCCGGCATCCGTGGCGCGATGACCTGGTCCACCAACTGGGACGCGGCCGGCGGGAACGCCTGGTCGAAGGCGGTCGGCTCGCACGTCCACGGGCTGTAGACCCACAGGACTGCGCGAACGACAGTTCGACGTACGCCGGTGCGCCCCGCTCGTCATGGGCGGGGCGCACCGGCGTACAGCTGTTCGCTAGGGCTTGGGCAGCACACACCCCGCCAGGTTGAGGTTGATCTTGTTGCCGGTGCTCACGCACTTGGTGATGGGGTACGTCTCCTGGGCGTAGTTGATGCCCTGGCGCACCGTCACCGTGCCGTTCTCGTCCACCTCGCACGGGTTGTTGAGCGTGCAGCGGCCGCCGTCCTCGTTGCCCGTGTTGTTGACGGCCACGACCTTGCCGGACGCCGGGTCGACGACGGGGGAGCCGGACGTTCCGCCGATCGTGTTACAGGCGGAGGTGTAGCGGACCGAGTCCTTCCAGGTCCAGTCCCCCTCCTTAAGCCGATATGCAAATCCGTCGATATTGCAGGAGTAGATCTTCTTCCAGTAGCCGGAGACCACATTGATGGCGGAGCCCTGGGTCGGGCGGCTGTCCGACAGCGTCAGCGCCTTGATGCCGTACGACGACTGGATCTGGGCGTACGTGGACGTCAGCTGGTACAGCGAGATGTCGGTGTCGGTCATCGTCGCGTACGCGACCTTGCTCGCCCGGACGGTGCCGGCCCGGCCGCCCGAGGCGGTCAGCAGGGTGAAGCTCCGGCTGGACGGCTGGTCGACGATCACCTCTCCCGCGCCGGGGAAGCCGCTCTCCAGGCAGTGGCCGTTGGAGAGCACGAGCGCGGGGTCGCTGTCGGCCGAGCCCGGTGTGCGGACGACGGAGCCGGAGCAGTTGCTGAGCGCCACCGTGCCCGCGAAGTCGGCCGCCTTCGGGGCCTTGGCGGAGACCTTGGCGGGGGCCGGGGCCTTGGCGGGGGACGCGGCCGTCGCGGGCGCCGCGCCCGCGCCGACGAGGGTCGCGCCGCCCAGTAACAGGGCCGAGAGCGCACCGACGAGAGATCTGTTCATGCGGGGGGTTCCTTCCCTCGATGAGAGATTCCTTCGGCTTCGACCATTTCCCACCCTTGCGCATGTCATGCGCATGGCCGAACACTGGCGCAGCAGTCGCTCGCCCTTCACCCCCCAGGAGATGTCATGCGACGTCGCATCAGCGGTAGACGGGCCACCGCCCTCACCGCCTTGCTCACCCTCGCACTCGCCGCCCCCATGGCAGCTCAGGCCGATGATCCCGCTCCACGGCCCGGCACCGACCGCACCGCATCATCCACTGCCCAGGGCGCCGACGAGAGCGTGCGGCAGTACGAGGTCTCCGGCCCCGCCACCCGGGCCGACCGCTCCGCCATCGCCGCCACGGGCGTGTCCATCGACGAGGTGGACGCCCGCTCCGTGGTCGTCACCGCCGACGCGTCGCAGGCCAAGCGGCTGCGCGCGCTCGGCTACCGGCTCACCGCGCTCCCGGGCCCGCCCGACCGCGCCGAGGGCAGGTCGGCCAAGCCGTTCGACTTCCCGTCGGCCGATGCGAAGTACCACAACTACGCCGAAGCGAACACCGAGATCAACGCCGCGGTGGCGAAGTATCCGTCGATCCTCAGCAAGCGCGTCATCGGAAAGTCGTACGAGGGGCGCGACATCATCGCCCTCAAGATCAGCGACAACGTGGCCACGGACGAGAACGAGCCCGAGGTCCTCTTCACCGCCCATCAGCACGCCCGTGAGCACCTTACGGTGGAGATGGCGCTCTATCTGGTGCGACAGTTCACCGAGGGCTACGGCAGCGACTCCCGGATCACCAATGCCGTCAACGGCCGGGAGATCTGGATCGTCCCGGATGTGAACCCGGACGGCGGCGAGTACGACATCGCCACCGGCTCCTACCGCAGCTGGCGCAAGAACCGTCAGCCCAACTCCGGCTCGTCGTCCGTGGGCACCGACCTCAACCGCAACTGGGACTTCAAGTGGGGCTGCTGCGGCGGCTCCTCCACCTCACCCAGCTCCGAGACCTACCGCGGCCCCCGTGCCGCCTCCGCCCCCGAGGTGAAGGTCGTCGCCGACTTCGCCCGCAGCCGGGTCGTGGGCGGCAAGCAGCAGATCAAGGCCGCGATCGACTTCCACACCTACAGCGAACTGGTGCTGTGGCCCTTCGGCTGGACGTACGACGAAACCACCACCGGCATGACGCGGGACGACTACGACGCCTTCGCGGCGGTCGGCAAGAAGATGGCCGCGAGCAACGGCTACACCCCCGAGCAGTCCAGCGAGCTCTACATCACCGACGGCGCGATCGACGACTATCTGTGGGGCACCCAGAAGGTCTTCGCCTACACCTTCGAGATGTACCCGAGCGACTCCGGCGCCGGCGGCTTCTACCCGCCCGACGAGGTCATCGACCGCGAAACCAGCCGCAACCGCGACGCGGTGCTCCAACTCGTGGAGAACGCGGACTGCATGTACCGCTCGATCGGCAAGGAAGCGCAGTACTGCACCTGAGCGTCGGCCTGGGCCAGGGAGCACGGCCCGACGCGAGCGCCGTCCCGGCGGGGAGCCCGCCGGGACGGCGCCCCGCGAGGCGTCGGCTGTTGTCGGGACTCCCGTGAGTTCCTTCTGTTCGACGCATCTTCTCCTGACCTGCGGCGCTGGTGAGCGGGGTTTCACTCGATCGCGTCGAGAGTTCGACGTTCCGTCAGGATTTCCGAAGCTCTGCCGCTCTCCATGACGCGTGGTCGTTACCAGTGAGCTGAGGCGTTGATGACGCTCGCGGCCGTCCGGGCGAGCGGGCGCTGCACAACGGCGAACGCTCGTCTTCTAGAAGGAGCGCCTGTCGGCGCGTGCCGAGCGGGTCGCGTGCAAAGACGCCAGAAGCTGGAGCCGGTCCGCGTCGGGGCTGCCCGGTTCGACGGTGAAGGCCAGCATGACCGGGCCGGGTCTGCCGGGCAGCGGATAGGTGTCCCAGTCCAGGACGATGTCGCCGACCTCGGGGACCCGGAAGGTCTTGGAGCCGCTGACCGACGCGCGTACGTCGTGCCGGGCCCACAGCCGCCGGAACTCGGCGCTGCGGATGCTCAGCTCACCCACGATCGCGGTGGCGCGCGGATGGGTGGGGTCAGCGGCGACGGCGGCGCGCATCATGCCGATGTAGTCCAGGGCCTGCCGCTCCCAGTCCGGGCAGCTCCGCTCGCCGGTCAGCGTGTCGTCGAACATCAGCAGGAGCATGTTGAGCCGGTCGGACGGGTGGGCGTCCGGGCTGCCGAGCAGCGCCTCCGCCATCGGGTTCCAGGCGAGCAGATCGAGGTGCCGGCCGAGTACGAGCGCCGGGGTGTCCATCACCCGCAGCAGTCGCCGGGTGCTGTCCGGCACCTTTTCCGGACCGTGGTCCGCCCGGGCGGGCATGGGCCGGCGGGCGGCGTGGGCCAGGGTGAACAGGTGCCGGCGCTCCTCGTCGTCGAGTCCGAGTGCGTGGGCGAGCGCGTCCAGGACGTCGTCGGACGGGCGTACCTCCCGGCCCTGCTCCATCCGCTGGTAGTAGTCGGTGCTCAGCCCGGCCAGAAGTGCCAGCTCCTCGCGCCGTAGCCCGGTGACCTTGCGCCGGCCGCCGGGTTCCAGACCGACGTCGTGCGGACGCAGTCTGCCGCGCCGGGCACGCAGGAAATCTCCCAGCTCACGAGCGTAGGGGTGGCTCATGCCCCAAGTGTGCCGCGTCGCCGGGCAGGCAAGGTAGGTCCCGCAGACCTAGGCAACCGAGAACGACCGATCCGGCGCGCACCGCTCCTAGCGTCGTCGGTGTACCGCACCGACACCCTCAGGAGCAGCGGATGACCGGATGGACCGCCGACCGCATTCCCGACCAGCACGGCCGGATCGCCGTCGTAACCGGCGCGAACTCGGGCCTCGGCCTGGTCACCGCCACCGAACTGGCCCGCCACGGCGCCCACGTCGTGCTCGCCGTCCGCAACACCGACGCCGGTGAGGAGGCCGCCCGCCGGATCGGCGGCGACGTCGAGGTACGGGAGCTGGACCTGGCCTCCCTCGGTTCGGTACGGGCATTCGCCGCGGGGCTGACCGCCGACCACCCGGCGATCGACCTGCTGGTCAACAATGCCGGAGTGGTGTTGCTCGGCCCGCGCCGCACCTCCGTCGACGGCTTCGAGTTGCAGCTCGGCACCAACATGCTGGGCCACTTCGCGCTGACCGGCCTGCTGCTCGACAAGCTGGCCGCGGCGCGGGAAGCCCGGGTGGTCAACCTCAGCTCGATCACCCACAAGAACGCGCACCTCGACTTCGACGACCTGATGTTCGAGCGTAACTACCGGGCCGCTCCCGCCTACGGCCGGTCCAAACTCGCAACGACGATCTTCGGCGTTGAACTGGACCGCCGCCTGCGCGCTGCCGGATCGCCGATCGTCAGCACGCTGGCCCACCCCGGTCTCACCCGCACCAACCTGACCCCGCGCGCCTGGGAGCACCGTGGCCGGTTCGGGCAGCTGATTGCGTGGGTCGGCCTCCTGGCCACCCAGTCCGTGGAGCAGGGCGCACTGCCGCAGTTGCGCGCCGCGACCGAACCCGGCCTGCGGGGCGGCCAGTTCTTCGGACCGTCCATGCTTGGGGAGACGAGGGGCCGGGTCACCGACGCCCGGCTCAGTCGGGAGGCGGCCGACCCCGCTGTTGGCAAGCAGCTCTGGGCGGCGGCCGAAGAACTGACCGGCATCAGCTATCTCTGAACTGGCGGCATCTGCCTTCGACGTCAGAGACCCAGGCCGGTTCGGCAGGCTCGGACGAACCCCAGCCCGCTCCGGTACCGTTCTGGGCGCACCACCCGCGAGTTCGGCTACGAGCGCCCTTCGGAAAACTTTCTTGAGGGCCTTGGTCTCGTTGGGCGGGGTGATCTCGACCCAGGCCGGCTGGTAGAAGCCCTCTGCTTCCTTGGTGAAGGCGAGGTTGAGGGTGAACTCGGTGCTCTGGCCGGCCTCCACCTCCAGGGAGCTCCACTTCTGCGAGGAGCGGGCCAGGGACCAGCGCTCGCCGCCGTTGATCGAGGTCAGGTCCACACCGGGGAAGCCGCCGAGCTTGCAGGAGTAGGAGCCCTTGTTCATCAGGACGATGGTGGCGGTCGTCCCACCGTCCTCCGGCACCGGGAGCGCGTCCTCACCTGTGGCGAAGGCGGCTTCCAGGTTTTCAGTGCGGCAGCGCTCGACACCCGCGTGCGCCCTGCCGCCCCTCTAACATCCGGCTAACGCGGCTGTGACCAGGGGAAAGACGCCAAGGAGAACTGAGGAGCCAGGTCACACCCGCCTGTACGGCGGGCCGTTTCCGCCATGCGGCTTCGTCGTGCGGACTCTCAGGCGGACGGACTTGAGCAGGCGCCATCCCAGAGGGGAGCCCCCGGGACGGCGCCTCGCGAAGGCCGCGAGCGTGGTCCTCCTCAGTACCGCCGTCGGCCGCCCGGGTAGCGGACAGGCTGACGGCACTCGGGCGCGTCGGGCGGCGGGAGCTGCTCACCGAGCGCGTAACACAGGGCCGCGTGCAACTGCTCCGCCTCGGCCGGGGTCAACTCAAGTTCGGCGATGGCGCAATGCTGCCCGCCCCTGCTGATGTGGAACGGCAACGCGAGTGCCTCACCGTTCACCCGGCGCAAGCCCCGGCCCGGAACCGGACCGATCTGCCAGTCAGTCACAGCCGCCCCCTCCGGGCGCCGGACCGTCGCCTTCGTCGTACGAGGGCAGGCGGGCGCCCCTGCTCTCGGCGACCCGCAACAGGTCGCGCAGCGCCTCGCACAACCGGTCCGCGAGGTAGCGCAGTTCTCGCCGGTCCGCCCTGGGGGCGTCCAGCAGCACCCGGGCGTGCCGGAGGAGTTCGGCCGCCATCGACACCTGTACGGCCTCGATGGCGTCCGCACGTCGGCTCAGCGGGCTGTTCCCGTCGTCCGACGCCAGGTAACACGGCTTGCCGTCGGGGTCCGTCCACGGCAGCAGGCGCAGACCGGTCATCGCACCCATCCGGACACCTCCGCACCGCGGATCACCGCCCGAGCCCCGGCCCGCTGACAGCCGGACGGCGATAAGGCGAGAAGTGCACTCACGCATGCGAGGCGCCGCTCCCTAGGGTTGTTCACGTTCATCAGCTCCTATTAGCTGGTGGGCCACGCCCTCGGGCCGGTGCACCCCGGTCGCGAGGGTCCTGCGTTTCTTCACGCTGTGTGGCGATTTCCTCACAGAGTGGGGGTCGTGCTGGCTACGCTGCTAGGAGGGCGCGCCTGACAAGGCACCTTTCAACACGGGGAGTCAGCCCATGCAGATGGATCGAAGGCCACGCACCGCCAGGGAGAAGTACGGCGAGGAGCTGAGGCTCCGCCGCGTAGCCGCCGAGATGACGCAGGAAGCGCTGAGTGAGCGCGTGGTGTGCTCGCCCACGCTGATCAGTCACTTTGAGGCGGGACGCCGGTTGCCGAGGCCGGACGACGCGGCGCGGATCGACCAGGCGCTGGGGACGGACGGGTTCTTCGCGCGGTGGCTGGAGGATCTGGAGTCGAAGTTCGCCGACCACTTCGCGGTCGCGGCGGAATTGGAGCGGCAGGCGTCAGAGCTTCGGCTGTACGGACTCTCTCTCGTTCCTGGGCTGCTCCAGACCGACGCCTACGCACGTGCGGTGCTGCGCACGGCCAGCCCCAACTACCGCACCGAGGATCTTGACCGGCGCGTGGTCAACCGCGTAGAGCGTGCCCGGATCCTCGATAATCCGTTGAGCCCCGTCATGTGGACCCTGTTGGATGAGGCAGTGCTCCGGCGCCGGGTCGGTGGGCCGCATGCCATGGCGGAACAACTGCGCAAGATCGCGGACATGGCCGAGGTTGGACGATTGCGGCTGCATGTGTTGCCGTTCGGCATCGGGGCTCACGCTCTCATCGAGAGCATGGTCACCCTCATGCGCTTCACCGATGCCGCACCCGTCGCATACGTCGAAGGTCTCCGTACGGGCAACTTGATGGACGATCCGACCCTGGTGAGCTCCTGCCAGTCGGCCTACGATCTCGCCATGGGCGATGCGGTGTCGCATGACGAATCCCTGGCCCTGATCAGGGCCATAGCGGAGGAACACGAACATGGCCAGCACTGATCACACCGTCTCCGACGCCTCCTCCCTCACCGGGTGGTTCAAGTCCAGCTACAGCGGGCCCAGCAACGGCGACTGCCTCGAAGTAGCGCGGGGCCACGCCGACATACCCGTCCGCGACAGCAAAGACCCCCACGGCCCGGCGCTCGTATTCGAGCCGTCCGCGTGGTCGGCGTTCGTCTCCGCCGTCAAACGCGGGGAGTTCCCCATCACCTGATCCGCCACAACGCAGGGCCCCTGATCGGCGATGATGCCGACCAGGGGCCGCCCGATACGTGAGAGCCCGCGTCAGCCGTCGTTCTCCGCCGACGGGATGTAGGCGCCCGGCACGTCCTTGGGAGCGTAGATCTTCTTCTCACCCGGGTAGGGCTTCGCCCAGTTGTGTGTCTGGTACCACGTGAGGTGGTTCATCTGGGCGGGGGGAGCGTAGTCCGGAACGGCGTTGGGGCCGGTCAGCCGCTGCTTCGACTTCCACTGGTCCCACTCGGCGGCGACGTTCTTCATGTCCGCCGGCACCGAGGCCGACGGCACGGCCGCCGCCTTCGGGCTCTGCGCCGCGGGGGTGTCGAGACCACAGGACGGCGGGGTCTTCACCCCGTCGGTCAGCGAGGTCCGGTTGGGCAGCGCCTTGAACGGCGTGAAGTTCGGTTTCTGGGTGAACGCCGAGGCCATCGGGGTGGCCGCGGTGTCCTTCTGGTTCATCGGCTGGACCCCGAGGATCTGCTCGATGGTCCGCACCATGTTGATCTGTGAGTAGTAGTGGCTGTCCACCTTGCCGTGCTTGGCCCAGGGGCTGATGATCTGGACCGGGGCACGGTGGCCGTCGACGTGGTCGAGACCCGCCTGGGAGTCGTCCTCGACGACGAAGATCGCCGAGTCCTTCCAGTACTTGCTGTGCGAGATCTCGTCAACGATCTGGCCCACGGCGAGGTCGTTGTCCGCGACCTGGGAGGCAGGGCTCACCGGGCCACCGGTGTGGTCGCTGGAGAGCCAGAACATGTTCAGGTTCGCCGGACCGTTCTTCTGGAAGTCCTTCTTCCAGATCTGTGCCCGGTAGACGTCCGGCACGCTGGTGTCGAACTTCGGGAAGCCGTGCACCGACACATCGTTGAGCGACGGGATCGGCGAGGTCGAGTTCAGCGGGTAGGCGGTGTCCTGGCCGGTCGACGCCATGTTCTTGGTGTCGCAGTACAGGTTCTGCCAGCTGGCGTCCGACGGCTTGGTCAGGAACTGCTGGAACTCGCCGAAGTTCCGGACGGACTTGTGGGCCGCCTGGGCACCGGTCCAGATGAAGCCGGTCTTCTGGTGGCCGAGGGCGTCGTCCTCGGTGTCGTAGCTGCGGGCGTACTCCCCGGCCGAGGACTCGGTGTACTCCGGGTCGTCGGACTGCATCAGCCAGTTGTGCCCCTCGGCGGAGTTGGTGCCGATGTCGTACGTGTTGTCGTACAGGCCGAACTGCCTGGCCAGGGCGTGCTGGTTCGGCGTGACGTTCTCACCGAACTCGGTCAGCGACGGGTCGCCGTTGCCCTGCGGCATGTCACCGAAGACCTGGTCGTAGGTCCGGTTCTCCTTGACGAGCAGGAAGACGTGCTTGATCGTCGAGCGGTCACCGAGCTTGACCGGGACCGGCACCGGCTTGGCCGGGGTGCCGTCGGTCTTCTTGAGGGACTCGCCGTTCCAGCCGTTCTGCTTGAAGACCTTGCCGGTGGAGGACCTGATCACGCTGTCGTCGGGCAGCGTGAACTTCTGCACGCTCGAGGTCGTGTCGTGGGTGCCGTGACCGCCGGTGGCCTTACGGCGGGCGTCGATGCCACGGGTGTTGGAGACGTACACCTCCTTGCCGGAGGTGGTGATCTCCGAGGGGAAGTAGTCCGTGGGGAGCAGACCGATGTAGCTGACCGGCTCCTGCGCGGAGGTGAACTTGTAGACGGCGACGGCGTTGGCCCGGCCGAGGGTCACCAGCAGGTGACCGTCGTCGGTGAGGGTCACCGCGTCGGGCTCGTAGCCCACCCGGGCCTTGGCCCACGGCTGGGTGGAGATGGTCTGGACGACCTTGTCCTTCGCCGTGTCGATGACCGACACGTTGTTGTCGGCGGTGTTGGTGACGAACACCACGCCGTTCTTGGCGTACACGGCGGTCGGGTGCAGACCGACCTCGATGCTGGAGACCGCGGCGTCCTGCTTCGCCAGGTCGATGACGCTGACCGTGCCGCTGGTGGTGGCGGCGGTCTTCTGGTCGGCGAGTACCTGCGTGCCGTACGAGTTGATCGTGGGCTCGCCAGGCTTGGCCGGGCGGCCGCCCTCGTTGCTCACGTAGAGCTTGTCGCCGACGACGACCATGCCGCGCGGGGCGTTGCCCACGTTCCAGCTCTGCTTGATGGTCCCGGTCTCCGCGTCGATGGCGACGACCCGGTTCTGACCGTTGACCGCGGAGTACGCGGTCTTGCCGTCGGCCGAGAACGCCACCGCGCCCACCAGGGCGTGCTTGGCCCCCTGCGCCGGGATGCTGACGGTCCGCGGGCCGGCGACGCCGCCGTCCGCGTTCACGGTGAACACGGTGTAGCCGTCCGGCTGGCCCAGCCACAGCTGCTTGCCGTCGGGCGAGTACGTCGGGCCTTCCTGGCCCACGTTGTTGCTGCCGATGCGGGGGTTCGACGACGCGGCGTTGCTGACCAGCTGCTGCGTCTTCCAGTTCTTCAGGTCCACGATGGCCAGGGCCGCGCCACCGTCGGTGACCGAGGCGGCCATGTGTGTGCCGTCCGGGCTGACCGAGGACGACATGATCTTGCCCTGGTTGATGACAAGACGGTCGCCGTACGGGGCGATGTACTGGTTGCTGGAGACGACCTGGCCGTTCTTGGTTACCTGGCCGACCTGCTCCGTGCCGAACTGGTGGGTCTGCCCGAGCGCCGTGCCGGCGGCCACGAGGGCGACGGCGGTGGTGCCCGCCGTCAACAGCGGTATCCGGCGGCCGATGCGTCTGCTGATGAGGTTGATCCGGGCTTCCTCGACGAGTTTGCGGCGGCGAGTCACCTGCATTGAGGGTTATCCCTTCGGGGTGGTGTCGAGCAGTTCGACGTTGCCGTCGAACTGCCACAGCGGGTTCGGCGCGTCACCATCGGGGGTCCGCACCAGGAAGTAGCCGTTCACTTCCTTCGGTCCATCGCCATCGGCCATGAACCGCCCGTCCGGAGTGACGTCGAGTTGGTAGATGGCCTGTCCGGTGGCCTCGACGCCGGGAAGATGCCAGGTCACGACGCAGCGCCAGTCATTGCCCGGACCTTCGGCCGCGACCCTGACGCTTCCCTTGTTGCACGCCGCCGTGGCCTTCAACTGGGCCTCGGTGACGGCGGGCCGGTTGAGCTGGTCGGTCTGCATGCGGTACAGGTGCGCGAACGCCGTGGCGAGCGAGCGCTGCACCTTGTCCTGCTCGATCCCGGAGCCCGTCGCCGAGGTCGTCGCGGCGACGACCGCGAACGACGCGGCGGCCACCCCGACGAGCGGCAGGACGCCGACGGTGATCGCGCGGCGGCCCGAACCGTCGTGGGCCGGGTTGGTGAAGTCGCGCCGTACGAAGAGCACATACGCCAGCGCCGTCGCGACCACGGCCCACACGAGGCTGACAACGATGCCGATCAACAGCGGGCCGAGTTGTTGAGGGCTGGTGAACAGACCGTTCCAGGAGATGAAGGCGTAGCTCGGCAGGGCGACGCGCACGGCCACCGGAAGCGGCAGCATCTGGGCGACCGCCATCGCGAGCGAGACGAGCACGGGCACCAGCAGCCCCATCGGGGACCGTCCCAGCGTGACCGACCCGAGGAGGCCGAGCGCGGCGAGCGCCAGGGTCGGGGCGAGGACGCAGACCCAGGAGAGCAGGACCGAGACGGCGGCGTCCGACGGTGCCAGGAGATGGCCGTCGAGACCGACCAGCGGCTGGTCGCCGACCACGAGGAGGCCGCCGACGGTGCTGGAGACCGCGAGCCCGGCCACGAGCAGCAGCAGGACGGTGAGACTGGCCACCGCCTTCGCCACGAAGATCCGCCGGGGCGAGCGGACCGCGACGAGCAGATGGCGCCAGGTGCCGAGCCGGTCCTCGGAGGCGAACACATCACCGGCCACGACCGAGGTCAGCAGCGGCAGCGCCCAGGTCCCCGCGAAACCGAGCATCACCAGCGGCCCGGCCCACCCGGAGGCGAGCATCCAGCGCCCGAAGAGGGTGTCGACGGGAAGCGTGCTCTGCTGGCTCACCCCGGCGACGAAGAGGGCGGGAGCGATCCAGCAGGCGAGGACCAGCAAGCGGATCCGCCACTGGGAGACGAGCTTGACGAACTCGAAGCGGCAGGCGCGGGTGACGGGGACGCGACGGCCTCCGGTCGGCTGCCCGCTTTCCTGTTCCGGGCTCCGGGTGAGGGTCGCGGTCATCTGCCCGCCTCCTGCTGTTCGGTGAGGGCGAGAAACGCGGCTTCGAGCGGCGACACCACGGGAGTGAGCTCGCGCAGCGCGACGCCCCTCGCCACGAGCCGCGCCACGAGTTGGTCGAGGGCGGGCACCAGGGCGCGTACGACGAGCAGTTCGGCGTCCTTCCGTACCCCGGCGTCGTCGACGACCTGGATCCCCGGCGCTTCGTCCGCCAGCCGGCGCGCGGCCCGCGGGTCGGAGGTGAGCAGCCGGTAGTCGAGTTCACGGTTCTCGGTGGCAAGCTTGGGCAGCGCGCCGGAGAAGACGACGCATCCGGCGGCGAGAATGGTCACCTCGGAACACAGCGCCTCGAGGTCGTCCATGTTGTGGCTGGAGAGCACGACGGCGGTTCCGCCGGCCGCGAGCCGGCTGAGGACACCGTGCACATGCTTCTTGCCCGCCGGGTCGAGGCCGTTGGACGGTTCGTCGAGCACCAGCAGCCGGGGCTTGGTCAGCAGGGCGGCGGCGAGCCCGAGCCGCTGGCGCATGCCGAGGGAGAAGCCGCGGGTACGGTCGTCGGCGACGTCGGTGAGACCGACCTCGGCGAGTACGTCGTCGATCCCCGCCGTGCGCGCGTCGTGGCCGCGGAGCGCGGCCAGCGCGGCGAGGTTCTGCCGTGGGGTGAGCGAGGGGTAGAGAGCGGGGCCGTCCACGAAACCGGCGACACCGTCGGGAGCGTCGAGTGCCCGCTCGACCGGTGTACCCAGGACCTCCAGGCGACCGCTGTCGGCCACCGCGAGCCCCAGCAGAAGGCCGAGCAACGTCGTCTTTCCGGCGCCGTTCGGTCCGACCAGGCCGTGGATCTGCCCCTGCGTCACATCGAGATCGATGCCGTCCAGCGCGACGACATCACCGAAGCTCTTCGTGATGCCGCGAGCCCGGATTGCGCGGAGTTCTTCCATGGGTTCCCTCCTTCAAGTGCCGGAAGGAGCCTATGAATTGATCATGCCTCTCATGGAGGTGGAGAGTTGAATGTATGGAGAACACGAAGCGACTTGGCATTCGCGATGTCGCCGCTGGGCAAGAACCTTACGTTTCGACCAGTATTCTTTGCCATTATTTGATCAAATTCGGATGCTCCCATTAGTGCATGGCAAGGGTGAATGCCGCGGTGAATGCCAACTGGGCAGGGAGCGGAATTGAGCCCGCAGCGACGGCCCCCGAATCCCGGCGGTTTCTGCCGGGATTCGGGGGCCGTCGTCATGCGGGCGCGGGGCCCCGTCCGCTAGATGACGAGGCTCAGCAGGGCCGCCACCACGAAACCGGCCACGGACAGCACCGTCTCCAGGACCGTCCAGGACTTCAGCGTGTCACTCTCGGAGATGCCGAAGTACTTCGCCACCATCCAGAAGCCGCCGTCGTTGACGTGCGAGGCGAAGATCGAGCCCGCCGAGATGGACATGATGACCAGCGCCAGATGGGCCTGCGAGTAGTCCCCGCCGGAGACCATGGGGGTGACGATGCCCGCCGTCGTGACGATCGCGACCGTCGCCGAGCCCTGGGCCACCCGGAGCACCACCGAGATCAGCCAGGCCAGCACGATGACCGGCAGGCCCGCGCTGTCGAAGGCGTCGGCCAGGGCCTGGGCGACGCCGCTGCCCTTGAGGACCGCGCCGAAGACGCCGCCCGCGCCGACCACCAGGAGGATGTTGCCCACCGGCTTGAGGGAGGCGGTGGAGACGGTCTCCAGGGACTTGCGGGACCAGCCGCGCCGGATGCCCAGCAGGTAGTAGGCGAGGAGCAGGGCGATCGTCAGCGCCACGAAGGGGTGGCCGAAGAACTCGATGACCGAGCGGCCGGTGCTCGGGTCCAGCGCGACGGAGGAGAACGTGGCGCAGAGGATCAGCACGAGCGGGGTACCGATGATCGTGAGCACCGTGGCCACCGAGACCGGCTGCTCGGCCGGGGTGGCGCCGGAGGCGCGCTGCTGGGCCGCGACCGCCTCCCGGGACTCCTCGGCCGCCTCCACCATGTCCTGCGGTACGGGCACGAAGATGCGCTTGCCGATCCAGGCGGCGTAGCCCCACGCGGCCAGCACCGACGGGATGCCCACGACGATGCCCATCAGGATGACCCAGCCCAGGTCGACATGGAGCAGTCCGGCCGCGGCCACCGGGCCGGGGTGCGGCGGCAGGAAGGCGTGGGTCATGGACAACCCCGCGAGCAGCGGCATCGCGTAGAGCAGGATCGACTTGCCGCTGCGCTTGGCGGCCGCGTAGACGATCGGCGCGAGGACGAAGATGCCGACGTCGAAGAAGACGGGTATGCCGAAGATCAGACCGGTGAGCCCCATCGCGAGCGGCGCCCGCCGCTCCCCGAAGAGGCCGAGCAGCCGGGCGCTGAGCGCCTCCGCGCCGCCGGAGACCTCGAGGATCGCGCCGAGCATGGTGCCCAGGCCGATGATGATGGCTATGTGGCCGAGGATGCCGCCCATACCGGTTTCGATGAGCGAGACGGCGTCGGACTTCTGGACCGTGCCGAAGAGTTCGGTGACCGAGAGACCGGCGGCCAGACCGACCGCGATGGAGACGCCGAGCAGCGCCACGAAGGGCTGCAACCGGACCTTGATGATCAGGTAGAGCAGAAGGGCGATGCCGAGGGCGGCGACGGTCAGCAGACCGGCGGTGCCGTGGATGAGGGCGAGCAGACCACCGGTGTGGGGTGGGGTCTCGGCAGCGGGAGCGGCCGCGAGCAGCATGGGGAACTCCGGGATGTGGGTAGGGGGTATCGCCGCACGGCGGGGGGCCGCGCGCTGGGAAAACCTGGAGCAGAACCTGGGTGGGGGGGATCAGGGCTCGAGCTTCCGACGACGGGGACGGTGAGGACGAGTCAGGGGTGGAACCCGCGGCGGGCGGGGAAAGCTCCCGCCCGCTGCGGGGTTCGGGGTCGGCAGGCCGTTTCGCGCGGCGGCCGCTTCGGGCGTCAGCCCAGAACGGCCAGGGCGTCGATCTCGACGAGCAGACCGGCCGGAAGGCCGACGTAGACCGTCGTACGGGCGGCCGGGGCCTCCTTGAGGTCGGCGAAGAACTCGTTGTAGATCTCGTTGAATTCGGCGAAGTGGCCGGTGTCGGTGAGGTAGACGCGCACCATCATGGCGTCCTCCCAGCTCGCGCCGCCCTCCTCCAGCACGGACTGCACATTGCGCAGGGTCTGGAGGGTCTGCTCGCGCAGGGTGGGCCCGACGGGGGTGGGGGCCTGGCCCGGGACGGCGGGGCCGAAGCCGACCTGACCGGCGACCTGGAGGATGTTCCCCTTCTTCACGCCGTGGGAGAACTTGGCGGGCGGTGTGGTGTGCGTGGCCGGGGTGATCGCGGTCTTCTGGAGCTTCTCGGTCATGAGGAGGTCTTCTCGGCTCTCTTCTCGGGTGTTTCGGCTGTTACTCGGGAGGGGTTCTGCGAGGTGTGGGACACCGGTGCGGACACCGGGGCGCCGCCCGAGTATTCCCGGCTGATCTCCTCCGCCGTGCGGCGCACCAGCGGCAGCAGGGAGAGGAGTTCATCGGAGCTGACGACGACGTTCGGCGCCGACACCGAGCAGGCGGCGACGACCCGCCCGTCCGCTCCCCGGATCGGTGCCCCGACGCAGTTGATCGACTCCTCGTGGCCGCCGAAGTCGGTGGCCCAGCCCTGGTCGCGCACGGTCGCCAGCTCCTTGAGGAACGCGGCGGCGTTGGGCGTCGAACGGGGCGTGTACGCGGGGTAGCTGAGCCGCTCGGCCAGCGTCCGCCGCTCGGGCTCGGGCAGATCGGCCAGCAGCAGCTTGGCCACGGCGGCCACGGTGATGGCCACGGGCTTGCCGATCCGCGAGTACATCCGCACCGGGTAGCGGCTCTCCACCTTGTCGATGTAGAGCACTTCGTTCTCCTCGTACACCGCGAGGTGGACGGTGTGCCCGCACCGTTCGTTGAGCGCCACCAGATGGGGGTGGGCGATCTCGCGCACGTCGAGGTTCTCGACCGCCTCCTGCGCGAGCGCGAAGAGGCGGGCGCCGAGGCGATAGCGCTGGTCCTGCTGGCGGTAGACCATGCCGTGCTCATGGAGGGTGCGCAGCAGCCGCAGCGCGGTCGACTTGTGCACGCCCAGCCGCGTGGCGACCTGCTCCAGATTGGCCGGCCCCTCCGCCAGCAGCGGCAGGATGCTCAGCGCTCGGTCGACGGTCTGGCTCATGAGTCGGGTACCTCCACCGCTGCGGTCTCGGCCCACTTTTCGGCGGGACTCGGCAGATCTGTCCAGCCGGGGCCGAATCGCAGTGTGCCCCACCGCGTGGCATCGAGTGCCACCAGGTGGTCGGCGTGCGCACGGGAGGGCGGGGTGCCGAGGTCGCCGGGGACGGTGAGCGCGGCGGCGGCCATGAGGTGGCCGTGGCGCAGCCGTTCGGCGACGGACAGCCCGCGCAGGGTGCCGGAGAGGAAACCGGCGGCGAAGGCGTCGCCCGCGCCGACGGGGGCGACGACGTCGACGCGCGGGGCGGGTTCGAAGGTGACGGTGTCGGTGCCGTCGCCGTCCGGGTGGCGGGCGTAGGCGGTGGCACCGGCGCCGCCCTGCTTGACGATCAGCACCTCCGGTTCGGGCAGTGCGGCCCGTATGGCCTCCGGGCCGCGTACTCCCCAGACCGCCTCGGCCTCGTCCTCGCCGACGAAGACGAGGTCGCAGCGGCGGGCGAGGTCGAGCAGGACGCCGGGCCCGCTTTCGGCGTCGTCGGCTCCCTCTTCCCGCTGCCAGAGCGAGACCCGATAGTTGAGGTCGAAGGAGACGAGGGGGCGGCCGGCGGCGGGGGCGGTCAGCTCGCGCATCAGCGCGCGGCAGTCCTCGGAGAGGGCCGGGGTGATCCCGGTCAGATGGAGCACCCGGCCGGACCAGGCCCGCTCCCGGGGGACGAGCGCGGGGGACATGGCCGCGGCGGCGGATCCGGCCCGGTAGTAGAGCACCTCGGCGAGCGGTTCCGAGGCGGCGTCACCGCCGTCCCCCTCGGCCGTCTCGGAGCCGACGGCACGCTCCCCCGCCGTACGGAAGTAGATCCCGGTGGGGCGGCGCGGATCGCGCTGGACGTACGCCGTGTCCACACCGGTGGCCGCGATCTCCCGTACGAGGTGCTCGCCGAAGCCGTCCGTGCCCACCCGGCTGATCCAGCGCGCGCTGTGCCCGGCGCGGGCCAGGCCACAGGCGACATTGGACTCGGCGCCGCCGATGCCCCGGGCGAACGAGGGGACATCCGACAGCCGGCCCGGCCGGGACGGCACGAAGGTCACCATCGACTCGCCAAGACATACGACATCGACGCTGCGGAGGTGGGACACGGTTGGTCTCGCTCCTCGTGGGTGGACGGATGGGGGTACGCCACACCGTTGACCCGGTGCTGGGCGGGATGTTAGACAGCGCTAAGCGTTATGCGCAATGAACGTTGCAGATATTGCAACCGAAATCGTTATGGAGGCGCTCCATGGCCACCGACCACCGCGACCAGGCCGTCGCCGCCCTCGCGCGGGAGCGCGTCGACCACCGCTTCAAGGGGCTGCCGCCGAACGCCGAGGGCCTTACGGTCGGCGAGCTCGCCGCCGAGCGGCGCTCCCTGTTCACCGGTGGCTTCACCACGCCCGTACTGGCGCTGTCGGCCGAGGCGCTGGAGCACAACCTGGTGGCGATGGAGCGCTACTCCGCCGCCCATGGGCTCGCCTTCGCCCCGCACGGCAAGACCTCCCTGGCCCCGCAGCTCTTCGAGCGCCAGCTCGCGCACGGGGCCTGGGGCATCACCGCGGCCGTCCCCACCCAGGTGCGGATCTACCGGGCCTTCGGCATCCAGCGGATCTTCCTCGCCAACGAGGTCGTCGACGCCGCCGCCCTGCACTGGCTCGCGGCCGAACTCGACGCCGACCCCGACTTCCGCTTCGTCGCCTACGTCGACTCGGTGCGCGGCGTGGAGCTGATGGACGCGGCCCTGCGGGAGGCGGGCGCGCGGCGGCCGGTCGATGTGGTGGTCGAGCTGGGCGGCGGCGAGGGAGCGCGCACCGGGGTCCGTACGGAGGCGGAGTGCGCGGCGGTCGCCGACGCGGTCGCGGCCGCCGGGACCCTGCGACTGGTCGGGGTGGCCGGTTACGAGGGCGAGGTGCCGAAGCCGGACGGCGAGCGGGTACGGGCCTGGCTGCGCCGCCTCACGGCACTGGCGGCCGACTTCGACGCGGCGGGCCGCTTCGAGGACCTGGACGAGGTGGTCGTCAGCGCGGGCGGCAGCGCCTGGTTCGACGCGGTGGCGGACGTCTTCGCGGAACTGCCCACGCTGTCGCGCCCGGTGCTGAAGCTGCTGCGCTCGGGTGCGTACGTCTCCCACGACGACGGCCACTACCGGCACCTCACCCCCTTCAACCGCGTCCCGGAGGAGGGCGAGCTGCACCCGGCCTTCCGCCTGTGGGCCCAGGTCGTCTCGCGCCCCGAACCCGGCCAGGCCTTCCTCAACGCGGGCAAGCGGGACGCGGCCTACGACCTGGACATGCCCGAACCCCAGCTCATCCGCTCCGCCCGGGACGCCACCACCCGCCCCGCCACGGGCCTCACCGTCACGGCCCTCTCCGACCAGCACGCCTGGGTCTCGGTCGCGGACGACACGGCGCTGGAGGTGGGCGACTGGGTGGCCCTGGGCCTCTCCCACCCCTGCACCAGCTTCGACAAGTGGCAACTGATCCCGGTGGCGGAGTCGGACGGCACGGTCACGGACTACATCCGCACCTTCTTCTGACCCACCCTTCCCCGGGGCTCCGCCCCGGACCCCGCCGGGGTCACCCCCGGTCCCGGGACGCGGGATCTCCGCCCACCAGGATCCCGCGGAGCGGCACCGGGGCCCCGGGGCAGGGGTCGGGCCGGGGGCGCGAGCCCCCGCCGGGCCTGGCGGCCGGGGGGCAAGTGCCGCGCTGGGCCCGGGCACAGGCCGCCCGGCTCGCGGGCCGCAAAGCCCGCGACGGAGCCCCGCCGGCCTTGGCGGCGGGGGCGCAAGGCCCGCGCTGGACACGGGCACAAGCCGCCCGGCATGCGGGCCGCAAAGCCCGCGACGGAGCCCCGCCAGGCCTGGCAGCCGGGGCACAAGTCCCACGCTGGACACGGACACAAGCCGCCCGGCATGCGGGCCGCAAAGCCCGCGACGGAGCCCCGCCAGGCCTGGCAGCCGGGGCACAAGTCCCACGCTGAGCACGGACACAGGCCGCCCGGCATGCGGGCCGCCAGGCCCGCGGCGGAGCCCCGCCAGGCTCGGCGGCCGGGGCACAAGTCCCACGCTGAGCACGGGCACAGGCCGCCCGGCTTGCGGGCCGCCAGGCCCGCGGCCGCGGGGATGGGGGTGGGGGACCCGCAGGGTCCCCCACCGGGTAAGAGCGGGTGGGTGGGAAAAAGGACAGCGCGCCCCAGACGCGGGCGGCAGAAAGCGAGGGCAACCCCATGGAGCTGGTCATTCGCGGTGCGGACGTCATCGACGGCACCGGGCAAGCCCGGTATCGGGCAGACGTGGCCGTCGACGGCGGCCGGATCGCCGCCATCGTGCCGGAGGGGAGCGGGGCGCGCCCCACCGCCCACCGCGTCGTGGACGCCGACGGCCTCGCCCTCTCCCCCGGCTTCATCGACATGCACGCCCACAGCGACCTCGCCCTGCTCCGCGACCCCGACCACTCCGCGAAGGCCGCCCAGGGCGTGACCTTGGAGGTCATCGGCCAGGACGGGCTCTCGTACGCGCCCGTGGACGACCGCACGCTCGCCCAGATCCGTACCGCCATCACCGGCTGGAACGGCGACGGCTCGGACATCGACTTCACCTGGCGCACCGTCGGCGAGTTCCTGGACCGCCTCGACCACGGCTTCGACGGCCAGGGCATCGCGGTCAACGCCGCGTATCTCATCCCCCAGGGCACCGTCCGCATGCTCGCCCTCGGCTGGGAGGACCGGGACGCGACGCCCGCCGAGGTCGAGCGGATGAAGGCGCTGGTGGCGGAGGGGCTGGAACAGGGGGCGGTCGGCCTGTCCTCCGGGCTGACCTACACCCCCGGGATGTACGCCTCCGACGCCGAACTCACCGAGCTGTGCCGGGTCGTGGCCGCGTACGACGGCTACTACTGCCCGCACCACCGCTCGTACGGCGCCGGCGCCCTGCGCGCCTACGAGGAGATGGTGGCCCTCAGCCGGGAGGCGGGCTGTGCGCTGCACCTCGCCCACGCCACCATGAACTTCGACCTCAACAAGGGCCGCGCCCCCGAGCTGCTCGCCCTCCTCGACACCGCGATCGCCGACGGCGCCGACATCACCCTCGACACCTACCCCTACCTCCCCGGCTGCACCACGCTCGCCGCGATGCTGCCGAGCTGGGCGGCCGAGGGCGGCCCCGAGGCGGCCCTCGCGCGGCTGCGCGACGACGCCGAGGCCGAGCGCATCCGGCACGTCATGGAGGAAGAGGGGGCGGACGGCTGCCACGGGGTGCCGATCAACTGGGACACCATCGAGATCTCCGGTGTGAACGACCCGGCCCTCACCGAATACATCGGCAAAACGGTCGCCGCGAGCGCCCGCGAGCGAGCCGAGGCCCCCTGGGTCACCGCGCGCCGTCTCCTCCTGGACGACCGCCTCGGCCCGACGATCCTTCAGCACGTCGGGCATGAGGAGAACGTCCAGGCGATCATGCAGCACCCCGCCCACACCGGCGGCAGCGACGGCATCCTGAACGGCGCCAAACCGCACCCCCGCGCCTACGGCACCTTCCCCCAGTACCTGGGCCGCTACGTCCGTGAGCTGGGCGTTCTCACCCTGGAGGAGTGCGTGGCCCACCTCACCGCACGCCCCGCGGCCCGCCTCCGCCTCCCCGACCGGGGCCGGATCCGCGAGGGCTACCGCGCGGACCTCGTCCTGTTCGACCCGGAGACGGTGGCGGCGGGCTCGACGTTCGAGGCCCCGCGCACCCTGCCGACCGGCATCCCCCACGTCCTCATCGACGGCCGTTCCGTGATCGAGGACGGACGGCGGACGGACGTCCTCGCGGGGCGCACGATCCGCCGCGGGTAGCCCGGCAGACCCTCACCCGGCCGCACCCCCGGCCGGGAACTCCGCCGGGTACGGCTCGCCGAAGTCGGCCGAGCGGCTGACCTTCTCCCAGGCGGTCGCCTCGGCGAGCTGGTGCTGGGAGTAGTCCCGCGCCATGGTCGCCGCGTTCACGCCCAGCGGGAGATGGCCCGGGACCTCGCCGCGGTGGACGGTCCGCACGATGATCTCGGCGGCGCGCTCAGGGTCCCCGGCCGCCCCGTCCGTGCTCTGCCGCACCCGCCGGTTCATCTCCCCGACGGTCGCGTCATAGGCGTCGGGGATCGGGTGGACCGTCATGGAGGAGCCGGCCCAGTCGGTGGCGAAGCCGCTCGGTTCGACGACCATGACGCGCACGCCGAGCGGCGCGGTCTCCGCGGCGAGGACCCGACTGAAGCCGTCCACCGCGAACTTGGCCGCCTGGTAGGAGGCGATGCCCGGCGATCCGCCGACCCGGCCGCCGATCGAGGAGATCTGCACGACGGTGCCCGACCCCTGCTGCCGCAGCGCCGGGAGCGCGGCCTTCGTGACGTGGTAGACGCCCCAGAAGTTCGTCTCGAACTGGGCGCGGAAGTCCTCGTCGTCCGAGGTCTCGATGGGCGACACATTCGCGTATCCCGCGTTGTTCACGAGCACGTCGATGCGCCCGAAGCGGGCGAGCGCCGCCTCGACGGCCTCGCGCGCCGCCTCGGGGCGGGTGACGTCCAGCGCGAGCGGATGAACGCGGTCGCCGTACTCCTTGAATACCTCCGCGAGCGCCTCGGGGCGCCGGGCCGTGGCCACGACGCGATCACCGGCCTCGAGGGCGGCGGTGACCAGGGCGCGGCCGAGACCGCGCGAAGAACCGGTGATGAACCAGACCCGTGAACCCATGACCTGTGAACTCATGCCGTTAGTACAACACCGTTCTCTTATTTACGCAACACCGTTCTGTTAAAGGTTCCTATGATGTCCGGCATGACGACGCCTGCCTTCCAACGTGCGCGCAGTGCCCAGGCCAAGCAGGCACGGGAAGAGGCGATCCTGGACGCGGCCCGTGCCCTCGCCCGCGAGCGCGGGGTCCGGGACGTCACCCTCACCGACATCGCCGGGGCCGTGGGGATGCACAAGTCGGCCCTGCTGCGTTACTTCGAGACGCGGGAGCAGATCTTCCTCAGGCTCACCGCGGAGGGCTGGCGGCAGTGGTCCGCCGAGCTGCGCGGCGATCTCGGACGCCGGACGCACGCCACGGCCCCGGAGGTCGCCGAGGTCGTCGCCGCCACACTGGCCGCCCGGCCGATGTTCTGCGACCTGCTGTCCCAGGCGCCCATGAACCTCGAACGCAATGTGTCGATCGACTCGGTGCGCGACTTCAAACTGGTGACGCTCGAGGAGATCGAGCTGATCGACGCCGAGCTGCGACGGCTGCTCGGGCTGACCGAGCTCCAGACCGTCGACCTCGTCGCCACGGCCACCAGCCTGGCCGGGGCCCTGTGGCAGATGGCCAGCCCCGGCCCGCGCCTACGAGAGCTCTACGAGACCGACCCCCGCCTCGGCCACGCGATCGTCGAGGTGGCACCCCGCCTGCGCCGCGTCCTCACCGCCTTCCTCACCGGCCTCGACGCGGGGTCGTCTGAGACGACGGCCTCGGGCGACGCCTAAGCGCTCCGCTGGAAGTGTCGCGATGCGTCGTCGGCCGACTGCGGCGCCGTGGTGGCTGGTCGCGCAGTTCCCGGCGCCCCTTCGGGGCGCTGACGGCGCGCACGCCTCAGCCCCGCAGCTCAGCCTCCACGAAGCGCCGCAGGTGGCGGCGGGCGTCGGCCACGCTCAGGGCCGGGACCTGGCGGAGGCGGCGCAGGGCGAGGCCGTCGGCCAGGGCGGAGAAGCGGTGGGCGAAGTCGGCCGGGTCGTCGCAGCGGAAGTCGCCCTCCGTCCGGCCCCGTTCCACCAGGGCCCGGATCTCGCCGTGCCAGCTCTCGTACCGCTCGGCCTGGCCACGGGCGAAGGTCTGGTCCCGTTCGCCCGCGTTCCAGTAGTCGAACCACATCCGCCAGTGCTGGTCCGTGTCCTCCGTGAAGAGCGCGTCGATGAGCAGCCGCAGCCCCTCCGCGCCGCTGGTGGCCTGCCCCGCGGCGTCGCTCAGCGCGGCGTAGTAGCGCTCGATGTGCAGCACCATCGCCTCGGAGAGGACTTCCTGCACGCTCTCGAAGTGGTACGTGACCGTGCCGACCGACACCCCGGCCGCGGCCGCCACCTCGCGCACCCCCACCGCCTTGGTGCCGCGCTCCGCGATGAGCGGCACCGCGGCCTCCACGATCAGCCGGCGGCGCACCTCGGTGGGCTGCCGGGTGCGGGCGGAGGCGGCGACGGCGCGGCGCGGCGGGCGGCGTTCGGATCGGGACGTCACGCGGACGTCCTCGGTGTGGTGCGGTGCCATGCGCGCGTGGCCACTGTCTCTCCGTTCGCCCGTGCCTCGATGCTGCTGTCCATGATGAATTCCTCCGCCGTGGCCCGCAGTTCCATGGCGGTGACGACCTCCGCCGCCCAGTCCCCGCGCCGCAGCCGGATGGTCCACCGAGAGCTTGCCATGGCCGACAGCGGATCGCCGGAGCGGATCCGGTAGGTCTCGCGGGCGCTCTCCTCGTAGCGCAGTCCGTCCGGATAGGTGCGGGAGCCGCCGTAGTTGGGGTCCACCTCCAGCACATACTCCCCCGTGGCGACGTCATGGGTGACGGTGCGTTCGGGGCGGGGTTCGGCGGGCGGGTCGACCGTCACGGGGAGCGGCGGGGCCTGCTCGGGCTCCTCGAAGGTGATCGGCGGGCGGGCCGCGTCGGGGCCCGGATCCCGTACGGGCAGCAGCAGCGCGCTCTGACCGGGGCGTACGGTCAGCCGGCCGCGTTCGCCGTGCGGCCAGACCCACGGCCAGTACGCGTCGGAGACGGCAACCCTGACGCGGTGGCCGGACGGGAAGGCGTACCCCGTGGCGTTCAGCTCGAACTCCACGTCCTCGTACGTCCCCGGCCGCCACTCCACCGCCCGCTCCCGCCCCTTCCGGGACAGCAGGTTGAGCACCCCACGGGTGACCAGGGTGGAGGAGCCGTCGGGCGCCACATCGCAGACCCGGGCGATGACATGGGCGCGCGGGGTGGCACTGTCCAGCCGCAGCCGTACGCGGGGGCGGCCCAGGATCTCCACCCGCTCGTCCAGCGGCGCCGAGTCGAAGCAGACCGAACGGCCGTCCTCCTCGCGCTGGTCGGGCGGCAGATCGGTGGCGTTGCCGAAGGGGAAGAAACGGCCGGCGTCCAGCCCGGTGTGCAGCGGCGAGCGCACGATCACCGGCTCGTCGGCAGGGCCGCCGAGGGGGCGCTCGTCCCAGCTGACGGACGGCGAGGGCCAGGTGTCCTCACCGACCCAGCGGCCGGGCATCGTCTCGTACGAGGTGGCGGGCGGTACGGGGTCGTTGATCCAGGCACGGAGGATCGGCTCGTCCAGCACGCCGGTCGGCTCGTCCTTGAGCCAGTGGTCCCACCAGCGCAGGGTCTCCTGGAGGAAGCCGATCGCCGGGCCCGGGGGCAGCCCCCGGTCCGGGTACTGGTGCGACCAGGGGCCGATCAGCCCGCGTACGGGCGCGTCGAGGTGCTCCAGCAGCCGCAGCACGGTGTCCCGGTACGGATCGGCCCAGCCGCCGACCGCGAGCACGGCGGCCTCGATCGCGCCGTAGTCCTCGCAGACGCTGCCGTGCCGCCAGTAGTCGTCCCGCTCCTGGTGGGCGAGCCAGGTGTGCAGATACGGCTCCAGCGCGTCCAGCCGCTCCCGCCACATGGGCAGCCAGCGGTCCTCGCCGACGGAGGTGGGGTGCGGGGGGCGGGCGGTGAACGCGAGCATGGTCCCGGCCCAGGCGAGCATGTCGATGCCGAGGACGGCGCCGCCGGTGTAGTGGACGTCGTTGTCGTAACGGTCGTCGGTGGAGCAGACGGTGACGATCGCCTTCAGCGGGGCGGGGCGCAGGGCGGCGATCTGGAGCGAGTTGAAACCACCCCAGGAGATCCCGAACATCCCCACCTTGCCGGTGCACCAGGGCTGTGCGGCCAGCCAGTTGACGACGTCGACGCCGTCGGCGAGCTCGGTCGCCGTGTACTCGTCGAGCATCACGCCCTCCGAGTCCCCGCTGCCGCGCAGATCGACCCGTACGGAGGCGTAGCCGTGCCCGGCGTACCAGGGGTGACGCTGCGCGTCGCGCGGGGAGGTCCAGTCGCTCTTGCGGTACGGAAGGTATTCGAGCAGGGCGGGCACGGGGGCGGTCTCGGCGTCCGCGGGGCGCCAGATGCGGGCGTGCAGCCGCGTCCTCCCGTCCCGGGTGGGGATCCACGCGTCCTCGACCAGCACCTCACGGTCGAACGTCTCGCGGTACTTCACGCTGCTCCTTGCCTGGTGTTGTGGGTGCGGATGCGGATGCGGATGCTGGTGCGGATGCGGATGCGGATGCGGGTGCGCCTGCGGCGGGCAATTCCCCCACCCCGCCCCTTCCCGAAACCGGGGGCGCCGCCCCCGGCCCCCCGCTCCTCAATCGCCGGAGGGGCTTGCAGGTTGTGGGCAATCGTTCCGCCGAGAGGGCACCTCCCAGCGGTAGCTGGGGGAGGAACGGGTGGGCACAACCCGGCCACCCGCGTGCAGTCGGCGGCGATACCTCGGGGGGCGGCTCTTGGGGCGGAGCCCCAGCGGGGCCGGGGTCCGGGGCACAGCCCCGGTGGGGTCCGGGGGCGCGCCCCCGGTTTCGGGAAGGGGCGGGGTGGGGCTGAGGCGGCACCTCCCAGCAGTAGCTGGCGCAGGGACGGGTGAGCACAACCCGCCCACCGGGCCGCCCCCCGGCAACGAGACCCCAAGCCGCACCCCCGCCGGGGCCCGGGGCGCAGCCCCGGTGGGGGGCCGGGGGTGCCCCCCCGGTTTCGGGGAGGGGCGGGGTGGGGGCTAAGCATTCGGCGGCCGCCACCTGCGGACTCGGTGGCCGGCGCCCAGCTCGTCCCAGACGGCGCCCAGTTCGGCGGCATCCTCCCAGGCGTCGGCCGCCTCGACGGCGGCTTCCGCGTCCGGGTCGGGTTCGAGGGCGGCGGCGATCAGTTCGCGGGTGTACGGGTGGCCCGGAGCCGCGAAGACCGCGTCCGTCGGGCCCTCCTCCACCACCACCCCGTGCCGCAGCACCACCACCCGGTCCGCGATCCCCCGCACCACCGCCAGGTCGTGGCTGATGAACAGGCAGGCCAGTTCACGCTCCCGGCGCAGGTCGTCCAGCAGGCGCAACACATCGGCCTGTACGGACACATCCAGCGCCGTCGTGATCTCGTCCGCGATCAGCAGATCGGGCTCACCGGCCAGCGCCCGGGCGATGCCGATGCGCTGGCGCTGGCCGCCGGAGAGCTGGGCGGGGAGTCGGTCGGCGAAGTCGGGGTCGAGGCGGACGTCGGCGATCAGCTGACGGGCGCGCGACGCCGCCTCGCCCCGAGACCCGGCCGTACCGAAGAAGCGCAGCGGCCGCCGTACCGCGTCGCCCACCGAGCGCCGCGGGTTGAGCGCGGTGTCGGCGTTCTGGAAGACGAGCTGGACGGTGCGGCGCAGGGCGAGCGGGCGCCGCCGCGCGGGGGCGCTCAGGTCCCCGTCGCCGCCGGACGAGCCGTCGGGCGGGCCGCTGGATCGGCCACCGGACCCGTCACCGGACCCGTCACCTGACGAACCACCGGGCGAGCCCCCAGCCGCAGCCCTCATCATCCCGCCCGACGGCACCCGCAACCCCGCCAGCGACCACGCGATCGTCGACTTACCGCTCCCCGACTCGCCCACCAGCGCCAGCACCTCACCGCGCCGCACGCTGAAGGAGACTCCGTCCACGGCGCGGCTGGCCCCGTAGTCGATCACGACTTCCCGTACGTTCACCGCCTCCGCCGCGTCCCTGGCCACGCCCGCCCTGGGCCGGATCTCCCGCGTACCGTCCTCCCCCACCACCGCGAGCCCCGCGTCCGCGATACGCGGGACGCTGGCCAGCAGCCGGCGGGTGTACGGGTCGGCGGGGGCGGCGAAGAGCCGACGGGTGGGGGCGGCCTCGACGACCCGCCCGGCGCTCAGCACGCACACCTCGTCGGCCATCCGCGCGACCACGCCCAGGTCATGGCTGACCAGGACGGCCGCGAGGCCGAGTTCCTCGCGGAGGGCGCCGATCAGGTCCAGCACTCCGCGCTGGGTGATCACATCGAGGCCGGTCGTGGGCTCGTCCAGTACGAGCACCTTGGGCCGGGCCGCGATCGCCATGGCGATGGCGACACGCTGCTGCTGCCCGCCGGAGAGTTCGTGCGGATAGCGGCGGGCGAGCTCGCGCCCGTGGGACAGCCGCACCTGCTCCAGCAGGTCCGTGACGGGCACCTCGCCGCCCGCCTCCGCGATCTGCCGTCCGATCCGCATGGACGGCGTCAGGGCATGGCCCGCGTTCTGCGCGACCATCGCGACCGTACCGCCGCGCAGCCGCCGCAACTCCCGCGCGGACAGCGCGAAGACGTCGTCCCCGTCCACCGCGACGCGCCCGCCCGTGATCCGGGAGCCATGCCGCAGATGCCCCAGAAGCGTCGCGGCGACCGTCGACTTGCCGCTGCCGGACTCGCCGACCAGGGCCAGCGTCCGGCCGGGGCTCACCTCCAGCGACACCTCCTGGACGACGGGCACCTCGCCCCCGCCCGAGCGGTACGCCACGGACAGCTTGTCCACCGACACGATGGGGGCCTTTGGCGACGTGGTCATCAGACACCCTCCCTGATCCGGTCCACGCCCCACGCCTTGGACAGGCCGTCGGCCGCGAGGTTGAGCCCGACCACCATCGTGGCCAGGCCGATGATCGGCGCCAGGCTCGCCATCGGCACCACGGTGATCGCGGTGCGGTTCTCCGAGACCATCAGCCCCCAGTCCGGGGTGGGCGGATCCGCGCCGAAGCCGAGGAACGACAGCGAGGAGATCAGCAGCACCACCCATGACGCCCGCATCGCGAACTCGACGCACACCACATCGCTGATGTTGGGCAGCACCTCGCGCCGCAGAATCGCCCAGGTGCTCTCGCCCCGGGCCCGCGCCGCGGTGACGTAGTCCTGCGGCACGACGCCGAGCGCGGCGCCCCGCACCACCCGCACCACCTGGGGGACGCAGACGACGGCGATGGCCAGCACGATGACCGAGGACCCGGTGCCCAGCGCGGTGACGATCACCAGCAGGACGAGGATCGCGGGGATGGACAGCACCGCGTCCAGGACGCGCATGACCACATCGTCCAGCCAGCCGCCGCGCAGCGCGGCGGCGCAGCCGAGGACGGTGCCCAGGGCGATGGTGATGAGGGTCGCGGTGACGGAGACGCCGAGCGCGTACCGCCCGCCGTACAGCACCCGGGTCAGCACATCGCGCCCGTACTGGTCGGTGCCCGCCCAGTGGTCGGCGCTCGGCCCGAGCAGCGCGTGCGAGGCGTCGCCGGTGGTGGGGTGGTACGGGGTGAGCAGCGGGGCGAGCAGCGCGACCACCACATGAACGGCCACGATCGCGAGCCCGATGACGGCCGGGCGGGAGGAGCGCACCGTGCGCCAGGTGCGGGCGGCGAGGCCGGGCCGTACGGGCGCGGGCGGCGGCGTGCTCGCGCTCGCGGCGGCCGACGGGGCCGCGCCCACGGGCACCTTCACGGAACTCATCGGATCCTCCACTGAGCTCTTCGGATCCTCGACGGAGCTCATCGGATCCTCCCTCCTCGGGTGCGGAGCTTGGGGTTGAGGGCCATGGACCCGAGGTCGGCGGCGAGGTTGCAGACGACGTAGACGACCGCGCTGATGAGGGCGATGGCCTGGATGACCGGCAGATCGCGGTTCTGCACGGAGGTCAGCATCAGCTTCCCGATACCGGGATAGTTGAAGACGTTCTCGACCACGGCGACGCCGCCCACCAGCCACGCCACATTGAGCGCGATGACGTGCAGCGTGGGCAGCAGGGCGCTGGGCAGCGCGTGCCGGGTGACCACGCGCCAGGTGGTCAGCCCCTTGAGCCGGGCCGTGGTGACGTACTCGCTCGCCATGACGTCGATCACCGAGGTACGGGCCATCCGCACGATGTACGCGGCCATGACGATCGCGAGCGCGGCGGCGGGCAGCCACACCGCCGGGAGCAGCTGCCCGACCCCGGCCCCCGGCCCGTACAGCACCACGGCGGGAAGCACCGGCACGGTGACGGAGAAGGCGAGCACCAGCACCGTGGCCACGACGAATTCGGGGACGCTCATCCCGACCAGGCTGACCGTGGAGATCAGATGGTCCGGCCAGCGGTCGCGGTAGAGCCCGGCCACGACGCCGAGCACGACCGAGCCGGTGACCGCGAAGAGGACGGTGACGACGGCGATCAGGGCGGAGTTGCCGAGGTACTGGGCGACCTCGCCGCCCACCGGCTTGGTGGTGACCAGCGAGGTGCCGAAGTCGCCGTGCAGCGCGCCCTTGATCCAGTCGGCGTACCGCTCCCAGGCGGGCTGGTCGAGACCCATCTGCTTGCGCAGCGCGGCGACCGCGTCGGGGGTGGCGTCCCGGCCGAGCACCTGGGTGGCGACATCGCCGGGCAGCGCCTGGACGGCCAGGAAGACCATGACCGAGGAGAGCAGCAGGGTGCCGAGCGCGGCGACCACACGGCGGAGGAGGAAAGAGAACATCACGCCCCCTTCAGCCCGATGTGGAGGTAGTCGAACTCGAAGCCGTGCTCGGCGTAGCCGCGCACCTTCCGGGAGATCCCGACGAGCCGGTCGGCGAACATCGGGGTGATCGCGCCGCCCCGCTCCACGACGAGCGTCTGCGCCTGTCCGTACAGCTCGCGCCTGCGGCCCTCGTCGATCTCCCGGCGGGCCCGGTCGAGCAGCGCGTCGAACTCCTTGTCGGACCAGGCGGTCTCGTTGTACGAGGAGCCGCCGCGGAAGACCTGGTTGAGCAGCTGGTCGACGGGGCGTCCGGTGTACCAGTAGGTGGCCATGAGCGGCTTCTTCATCCAGATCTGGGTGTAGTACGAGTCCGCGGCCGCGGTCTTGACCCGGATGCGGATGCCCGCGCGCCCGGCCGACTCCTGGTAGGCGAGAGCCATGGGCGTGAAGATCGGGTCGTACGAGGAGGTGTAGAGGTCCACCGCCAGCCGCTCGTGCCCGGCCCGCTTCAGCAGATGGCGGGCCTTCTCGGGGTCATGGGCGGGGTGGGTGGCGATATGGGCGGGGTCGTTGGGCGGGACGGGGTTGTCCCAGCCGGCCGTGCCCGCGCCCTGGAGGGCGGCCTTCAGGATGTGCGCGGGGTCGTAGGCGAGCTTCATCGCCTGCCGCACCCGCGGATCGGTGAAGGGCTTCTCGGTGGTGAGCATCGGCAGCACGTACCACTGGGCGTTCTCGGCGCGGGCGATCGTGGCGCGGTCGGAGGCGGCGACGACCCGGGCGGTGGCGAAGTCGAGATTGGTCTGGGAGAGCAGATCGACCTGCCCGGCGAGCAGGGCGTTGGAGCGGGCCTGCATATCGGCCACGGTGTAGAAGTCGATCGCGTCCAGGACCGGGCGCCCGGCCCAGTGATCGGCGTAGGCGGTGACCCGGCCGGGCCCGGCGGCGGTGAAGGAGGCGAGCCGGAAGGGGCCGGTGCCGATGCCGGTGCGGCCGATGGAGCCCGCGCTGCCCTCGGGCACGACGTAGCAGTTGTAGTGGGTGAGCAGGCTGGGGAACTCGGCGTGCGGGCTCTTCAGCGGGACGACGAGGGTGTGGGCGTCGGGGGTGCGCAGCCGCCCCGGGTCGACCAGCGGGGAGAGCACCGGGGCCTGCGGGGACGCGGTCGCCTTGGCGAGGATGTGGCGCAGGGTGTACGCGGCGTCGGCGGAGGTGAAGGCGCGGCCGTCGTGGAAGGTGACGCCGCGGCGCAGCCGGAAGGTCCAGGTGGTGGCCTTGGCGTCGGGCTCCCAGGACTCGGCGAGGTCGGGGGCGACGGTGCCGTCGGGCGCGATCCGGACCAGGCGGTTGTAGAGCGCGCCGAGGTATTCGTACGCGGACAGCGCGCTCGCGGGGTCGAGGGTCTCGGCGTCGGAGGCGGGCGGCCGGGCGATGCGCAGGGTGCCGCCGCGGTCGGGCCGCCCGGCCGGGCCGTGGGTGGGCACGGCCCTCGACGGGGAGGCGGAGGCGGCTCCCGAGCAGCCGGTCAGCGCGGCGGAGCCGCCGAGCGCGGCGACGGCCGCCGCGGCGGTGGTGAGCACCGACCGCCGCGGTATCCCGGCCGCGGCGGGGGCTGTGCCGTGGGAGGTCTCGGGCATCAACGGGGACATGAACGGGGGCACCCTTCCCTTATTCGTTCAGTGGAACGATTGGGTGAAGTGCGTGAACGATAGCCACGCAATCCGTTCGGGCCAACCCTTCTTTCGCGGAAATTAACACCGGAAACAGACTCGTTATCCCGCGCGACGTGCCGCTCCGGGGGCGGCGCACGGGATCGCGGCCACCACCGCCCGGTGCCCCTGTACACCGTCCACGTGGCGAAAAACACCGAGCGGCCCCGGATGCACCGCCGTAAGGTGGCCGACATGCAGGTGATCCAGTCCACGAAGCTCGCCAACGTCTGCTACGAAATCCGTGGCCCGGTGCTCGAGGAGGCGATGCGGCTGGAGGCGGCAGGACACCGCATCCTCAAGCTCAACACCGGAAATCCGGCGACCTTCGGCTTCGAATGCCCCCCGGAGATCCTCGAGGACATGCTCCGGAACCTCGGCGACGCCCACGGCTACGGCGACGCCAAGGGCCTGCTGTCCGCGCGGCGCGCGGTGATGCAGCACTACCAGACCCAGGGCATCGACCTCGATGTCGAGGACATCTTCCTCGGCAACGGCGTCTCGGAGCTGATCCAGATGTCGATGCAGGGGCTGCTGGACGACGGCGACGAGGTCCTCGTCCCCGCCCCCGACTATCCGCTGTGGACCGCCGCGGTCTCGCTCGCCGGCGGCACCGCCGTCCACTACCGCTGCGACGAGCAGTCGGACTGGCTGCCGGACCTCGCCGACATCGAGCGCAAGGTCACCGACCGCACCAAGGCGCTCGTCATCATCAACCCGAACAACCCCACGGGCGCCGTCTACGGCGAGGAGATGCTGCGCGGCCTCACCGACATCGCCCGCCGCCACCAGCTGATCGTCTGCTCCGACGAGATCTACGACAAGATCCTCTACGACGGCGCCACCCACACCCCGACCACCGCCGTCGCCCCGGACCTGCTGACCCTCACCTTCAACGGGCTCTCCAAGGCGTACCGGGTGGCGGGCTACCGCAGCGGCTGGGTCGCGGTCTGCGGCCCGAAGTCGCACGCCTCCAGCTATCTGGAGGGGCTGACGATCCTGGCCAATATGCGGCTGTGCGCCAATATGCCGGCGCAGCACGCGGTGGCCACGGCGCTCGGCGGCCGTCAGTCGATCAACGACCTGGTGCTCCCGGGCGGCCGGCTGGTGGAGCAGCGGGACACGGCGTACGAGCTGCTGACCCAGATCCCGGGCGTCAGCTGCGTGAAGCCCAAGGGCGCGCTGTACGCGTTCCCTAAGCTGGACCCCAAGGTCTACAAGATCAAGGACGACCGGCAGATGGTCCTGGATCTGCTGCGGGCCGAGAAGATCATGATCGTGCACGGCACGGGGTTCAACTGGCCCGAGCCGGATCACTTCCGCATCGTGACGCTGCCCGCCAAGAAGGATCTCGCCGACGCGGTGACCAGGATCGGGAACTTCCTGGACGGATACGGCCAACCCTGATCTTTTAGTTACTGCTCAACTTTAGACAGAGTCTAAGTTAGGATGGCCTCCTCACCTCTTGGAGGCCATCCATGTACGAACCGATCCGCACCAAGTCGGTCCACAGCATGGCCGAGCCCAAGCCCGACTTCCCGCACCGCTCCCGCGAGGAAGAGCTGGACATCCGGCTGGCCGGACATCTGACCGCACTGCTCACCGTGACGGACGAGCTGCGCACCCTCACCCCGGACCCCACCCTCGACGACGCCGCCCAGCGCCTCGCCGAGCAGGCCACCCGTCTGCGCGACGGCCACGCCCCGCTGCGCGCGGCCCCCACGGCGGCGGCCACGGACCCGGCGCATATCGCCGCCCTCCACCAGCGCGCCCACACCCTGGCCGGATGGGCCCTGGTGGTGGCCACGTCCCGCGACGACACGGCGGCCACGACGCTGGCGGCCGAGCGCATGCGCTCCCACGCGACCGCCCTGGGCCTCGCGGCCTGAGCCCCCTCGACCGCCGACGTGAGCTGACGACCGAAGAGGGCGCACGGCCGGGGCCCGCGCCCGAAGGCGCGGGCCCCGGCCCATGGAGCGGGGTGAGCGGGTGGCTCAGCCCAGGCGCTTCACCAGTGCGTGGTACTCGTCCCACATCTCCTTGGGCGTGTGCTCGCCGAAGGTGTTGAGGTGGTCCGGCACCAGCCCGGCCTCATCGCGCCAGACCTCCTTGTCGACCGTGAGCAGCAGCTCGAGCGAGGCGTCGTCGAGGTCCAGACCGTCGGTGTCCAGCGCCTCGGGCGTCGGCAGCACCCCGATCGGGGACTCCACGCCCTCGGCCTTGCCGTCCAGGCGGTCGACGATCCACTTCAGCACCCGGCTGTTCTCGCCGAAGCCCGGCCAGACGAAGCGCCCGTCGGCGTCCTTGCGGAACCAGTTGACGTAGTAGATCTTCGGCAGCTTGGCGGCGTCGGCGTTCTTGCCGACCTCCACCCAATGCGCCATGTAGTCGCCCATGTTGTAGCCGCAGAACGGCAGCATGGCGAACGGGTCGCGGCGCAGCTCGCCGACCTTGCCCTCGGCCGCGGCGGTCTTCTCGCTCGCCACGTTGGCGCCGAGGAAGACACCGTGCTGCCAGTCGAAGGACTCGGTCACCAGCGGAACGGCGCTGGCCCGGCGGCCGCCGAAGAGGATCGCCGAGATCGGCACGCCCCTGGGGTCCTCCCACTCGGGCGCGATGATCGGGCACTGACCGGCCGGCACGGTGAAGCGGGCGTTGGGGTGGGCCGCGGGCGTCTCGCTCGCCGGGGTCCAGTCGTTGCCCTTCCAGTCGGTCAGATGGGCGGGCGGCTCCTCGGTCATGCCTTCCCACCACACGTCGCCGTCGTCGGTGAGCGCCACGTTGGTGAAGACCGAGTTCCCCCACAGGGTCTTCATCGCGTTGGCGTTGGTGTGCTCACCGGTGCCGGGCGCGACGCCGAAGAAGCCCGCCTCGGGGTTGATCGCGTACAGCCTGCCGTCCTCGCCGAACCGCATCCAGGCGATGTCGTCGCCGATCGTCTCGACCGTCCAGCCGGGGATGGTCGGCTCCAGCATCGCGAGGTTGGTCTTGCCGCACGCGCTCGGGAACGCCGCGGCCACGTACTTGGCCTCCCCACGCGGCGGGGTGAGCTTGAGGATCAGCATGTGCTCGGCGAGCCAGCCCTCGTCCCGCGCCATCACCGAGGCGATGCGCAGGGCGTAGCACTTCTTGCCGAGCAGGGCGTTACCGCCGTAGCCGGAGCCGTACGACCAGATCTCCCGCGACTCCGGGAAGTGCGAGATGTACTTGGTCGGGTTGCACGGCCAGGGCACATCGGCCTGGCCCGGCTCCAGCGGGGCGCCGAGGGTGTGGACGGCCTTGACGAAGAAGCCCTCGTCCCCGAGGACGTCGAGGACCTCCTGCCCCATGCGGGTCATGGTGCGCATGGAGACCGCCACGTAGGCGGAGTCGGTGATCTCGACGCCGATCGCGGAGAGCGGCGAGCCGAGCGGGCCCATGCAGAAGGGCACGACGTACATGGTCCGGCCGCGCATCGAACCCCGGAAGACGCCCTGTTCCCCGACGAAGATCTCGCGCATCTCGTCGGGGTGTTTCCAGTGGTTCGTCGGGCCCGCGTCCGCCTCCTTCTCGGAGCATATGAACGTACGGTCCTCGACGCGCGCCACATCGCTCGGATCGGACGCGGCGTAGTACGAGTTGGGGCGCTTGATCGAGTCAAGGCGCTTGAAGGTGCCCTTCTCGACGAGTTCCGCGCACAGGCGGTCGTACTCCGCCTCCGAGCCGTCGCACCACACCACCCGGTCCGGCTGGGTGAGGGCGGCGATCTCGCCGACCCAGGAGACCAGCTCCTGGTGGTTCGTGGGGCTCGGGGTGGTCGTGAGGGAGGAAGCCACATTGCTGGGCGCCACGATCGCTCCATCCCGCCGGAACCGCACTCGCTCCGGCGTCTTGATTGAGGGTTTGGACGGATATGTGCACTCATATCCGATTATGGAGACAGCTACCCCTTGGGGGCTGCGACCCGGATGCTCAGCTCATCCGGTGCCGACCGCGCTCATTTGATCATCCGACTGTACGGGCCATCTGTCCAGTGGGCGCCCTGGTGACCATCACCACTCGACATGGACCGGTAACTTACGGTGGCGTAGGTAGCATGAGCGCCATGACTGCCGCCGCGCCCGATGCCGCCGTTGAGAATCCCCCAGGGCCCCAAGCGGTCCCGCCGCTCCCGCTGAAGCCGATGCTGCGCGGCTGGCTGCACGCCGGCATGTTTCCCGCCGCGCTGGTCGCGGGCGTGGTACTGACGGCCCTCGCCGACAGTCCGCGCGGACGGCTGGCCTGCGCCATCTACACCCTCACCGCATGCGCGCTGTTCGGCACCAGCGCCCTTTACCACCGCGGCAATTGGGGGCCGCGCACCGCCGCGGTGCTGCGGCGGCTGGACCACGCCAATATCTTCCTGATCATCGCGGGCACCTATACGCCCTTCACGCTGCTGCTCCTGCCACACGGCAAACAGCAGTTGCTGCTGTGGCTGGTGTGGGCCGGAGCGCTCGCCGGAATCGCCTTCCGGGTCTTCTGGGTCGGCGCCCCGCGCTGGCTGTACACCCCGTGCTACATCGCGCTGGGCTGGGCGGCCATCTTCTTCCTGCCCGACTTCCTGCGCACCGGCGGTATCGCCGTGATGACGCTGATCGTCGTCGGCGGGCTGCTCTACAGCGTGGGCGCGGTGATCTACGGCACCAAGCGCCCGAACCCCTCACCCCGCTGGTTCGGCTTCCACGAGGTGTTCCACAGCTTCACGCTGGCCGCCTTCGTCGTGCACTACGTCGGCATCTCCCTGGTGGCCTATCAGCACGCCTGACAGACACCCCCGATTGACAGCTCATACATCTTTTGAGAGTTACTGTCATTTGACGGTAACTCTCGGAGGTGTGCCATGTCCGCTGTCCCGAACCCACGGCCGGACTCACGCCTGGACCCACGGCCGGACCCACGGCCGGACCCACGTCGCTGGTGCACTCTCGCAGCCCTCGTCGCCAGCACCCTGGTGATCGGCTTCGACACCACGATCCTCAACATCGCCCTGCCGACCATCACCTCCCTCGCGGCGGCGGCGCTCGTCGCGACCCTCCTGCCGCGTACGGTCCCCGCCGATCAAGGCGCCATGGTCCAGGAGACCGCCGATGCCCGACAATGAGATCCATGGCTTCCGCACGTACCACGTCCGCGCGGCCCAAGCTCGGGCTGCGCGAACGCAAGAAGATCCAGACCCGGCAGGCGATCCGGCGCGCCGCCTACCGGCTGTTCACCGAGCAGGGCTACGACGCGACCCCGGTGGACCGCATCGCGGAGGCCGCCGATGTCTCCCCCAGCACCGTCTTCCGCTACTTCCCCACCAAGGAGGACATCGTCCTCTCCGACGAGTACGACGATGTCCTGCTCGCCGCGCTCCGGGACCGGCCGCTGGACGAACCGCCGGTCGCCTCGCTGCGGCGCGTCCTGCTCGACCTGTTCCGGCAGTTCGCCGGTGACGAGCGGCAGGAGATGCTGGTCCGCCTCACCCTGATCCGCCAGGTACCGGGGCTGCGCGCCCGGATGAGCGAGAGCATGTCCCGGACCGGCGCCCTGCTCGCCGAGGTCCTGGCCGAGCGCAGCGACCGGTCACCGGAGGACTTCGAGGTGCGGGTCGTGGTCGGAGCCGTCCTGGGCGTCCTCCAGGAAACGCTCTTCCACTGCGCCGACCAGAGCGCGGCGGAGGACGCGGCGATGGCGGCCATGGAGGAAAGCATCGACCGCGCCTTGGACATGCTGTCCCAGGGCCTCCCGCTGTAGCGGCGTCCCGGCGCGCGGCCGCGTCGCGGGCCCGGACCAGCTCCGGACCGGAGCTGGTCCGGCTGCGTTACGGCCCCGGACAAGCCCCGTCGCGCCTCCGGACCCAGCTCCATCCCCGGCACCGGACAAGCCCCCCTCGCGGCCCCCGAACCCGGCTCCGCACCGGCCCGTCGCCGCACCGGACCGGCCCCGGACCCAGTCACCGGACGCCCCCGGACCCCGGCACCGTCCGGACTCGTCGCGGCGCCGGGCCCACCCCCTCCGCGGCCCCGGGCCCACGCACCGTACGTCGGCGGGCCCGGCGGGCGACGCGCGGCGCGGGCCGCCAACGCCCCCGGTCAACCCCCCAGCTTGGCCGTCAGGGCCTCGACGTCGGCCGTGGGTGCGTCGCAGGTGAAGCCGCGGCAGACGTAGGCCGCCGGGCGGCCCTCCAGGAGCGGGCGGTCCTGGAGGAGCGGGATCTCGCCGGAGCCGGGCTCGCCGACCGCGACGACGGCCCCGGGGGCGGTGGCGAGCAGCGCGGCGCGGTGCAGGGCGCGGGTCGCCGGGTCGTCGCCGGGGCCGACCACGGCCACCTCGCGAGGCCCGTCGAGCCGGGCCTCGGCCACGGCCAGGCCCCAGCCGATGAAGCGGGGCACCCGGGGGCCGAGGGCCCGCACCACGGCGAGGGCGCGCTCGGCACCCTCCCGATGGCGCGCTCCGCCGGTGATGGCCGCGTAGGACAGCAGGGCCCCGGCGGCGGCCGTCCAGCCGGACGGCGCCGCGTTGTCCGTCGGGTCCTGGGGGCGGCGGATGAGCGTCTCGGCGTCATCGGCGGTGTCGAACAGCGTGCCGTCCTCATCGGTGAACCGGCTCAGCACGGTGTCCAGGAGCAGCCCGGCGAACTCCACCCACGCACCGTCGCCGGTGACGGCGGACAGCGCGAGGAAGCCCTCGGCCACATCCCCGTAGTCCTCGAGCACGCCCGCGTGGCCGCCCGCGGTGCCGTTGAGCGAGGTGCGGGCCAGCCGCCCGCGCTGGTCCATGTGGATGCGGACCAGCAGCTCGGCGGCCTCGGTCGCGGCGTTCACCAGGTCGGGGCGGTCGAAATAGGCGCCGGTCTCGGCGAGCGCCGCGATGGCCAGCCCGTTCCACGCCGCGACGATCTTGTCGTCGCGGCCGGGGCGGGCCCGCAGCTCCCGGGCGGCCAGCAGTCGCTCCCGTACGGAGGCGACGCGGGTGGCGTCCGTCAGCCGCTCCCCGTCGGGCAGCTGGAGCACGGAGGCCCCGTGCTCGAAGGTGCCCTCGCGCGTGACGCCGAAATACCCGGCGGCGAACTCCGCGTCGGCCTCCCCCAGCACCTCGCTCAGCCGCTCGGGGGTCCACACGTAGTACGCGCCCTCGACATGCCTGCCGGTGCCGTCGTCACTGTCGGCGTCCAGCGCGGAGGCGAAACCGCCCTGTTGGGTGCGCAGCTCGCGGACCATGAAGTCCGCCGTCTCCAGGGCGACTCGGCGCGCGAGGTCCGAGCCGGTGGCCCGCCACAGATGGGCGTAGACCCGGCACAGCAGCGCGTTGTCGTACAGCATCTTCTCGAAATGGGGCACGGTCCAGGTGGCGTCGACGGAATAGCGGGCGAAACCGCCGCCGAGCTGGTCGTAGATACCCCCGCGGGCCATCGCCTCGCAGGTGGCCGACACCATCTGGAGCGCGCCCTCGGAGCCGGTGCGTGCGTGGTGGCGGAGCAGGAACTCCAGCGCCATCGACGGCGGGAACTTCGGCGCACCGCCGAATCCGCCGCGGGTGGTGTCGAATTCGCGGGTCAGGGCCATGAGCGCGCTGTGCAGATCCTCCTCGCCCGGCGGCTGCGGCGCGTCCGACCCCAGGGCGATACCGCCGCGCTGGGACAGGTCCTCCACGATCCGGCCGGCGACGTCCCGCACCTCGTCGCGGCGGTCCGACCAGGCGGTGCTCACCCCCTCCAGCACCTGCCGGAAGGACGGCATCCCGGGCCGGGGGCGGGGCGGGAAGTATGTGCCGAAGTAGAACGGCTGGGCCTCCGGGGTCAGGAAGACCGTCATGGGCCAGCCGCCCTGGCCGGTGGCGGCCTGCACGGCCTCCATGTACACCGCGTCGACGTCCGGCCGCTCCTCGCGGTCGACCTTCACGGAGACGAAGTGGGCGTTGAGGTAATCGGCGGTCGCCTTGTCCTCGAACGACTCGTGCGCCATGACATGGCACCAGTGGCAGCTCGAATAGCCGACGCTCAGCAGCACGGGCACCCCGCGGCGACGCGCTTCCTCGAACGCCTCATCCGACCACGGCCACCAGTCGACCGGGTTCTCGGCGTGTTGGAGCAGATAGGGGGACGTTTCGTGCGCCAGACGGTTCGGCATGGCTCCATCCTCCCCCACCCGGCGAGACAGGCGAAGTTATCCACAGGGGAGTTATCCACAGGACTGCCGGATAAGAGCCAGAAACGGAAGACTGATGGCACTGCTGGAAGAGGGGGATCACTATGCCGGCGTCACTGGCGGTGCTGCGGGACAGCCACCGGACGGAAGTCGAGCGGCTGCTGTCGCGGGCCGTGGAGGAGGAGGTGCGCCGCTCGGGCGGGCGCACCGACGGCGGGGTGCTGCTCAGCCGGGCGCGCGGCGCGCTCGACGAGATGACCGCCGCCGCCGCGGAGGAGTACGGGGCGTATGTGCGCGCGCTGGACGAGTCGGACGCGGGCAGCAGACCACTCTCCGCCCGGCTGTCGCGCGGGCAGCTGGGCACCCCGGCGCTGGCCGCGGCGGTCGCCGCGGTGGCGGCCTTCGGCGCCGATCTCGGGTATGGCACCTCGGCGGGCACGGCGCTGGGCGCGGGGGTCACGGCCGCCGTGGCCGGGTCGGCCGCCGCCGTCGTCAAGCTCACCGCGGGCCACTGGCCGGCCGCCCACCGCCAGGCCGCGCTGCGCAACCAGCCCGGTGGCGCCGAGCAGTTGCGGCTTCAGTGGCTCACGGCGGTCGAGGTGCGGGGCATCCGGCCGTTCATCGACCAGCACCGGATGACCACGGCCGCCACCCGCCAGGGCGTCGGTTCGGCGAAGCGCTCCGCCTCCGCCACCGGGCAGCCGAAGCTGCGCGGCGCGGACCGCAGCCAGGCGGCCCGCAGGCGCACCGTGCTGGAGCAGTCCTTCGCCCATCTCCCCGAGGCGGACGGCCCGTTCGCCGGGCGCCATGCGCAGATCACACAGATCGCGCAGTGGGTGCGGCAGGCCCGCGCGTCCACCGAGACCAAACCCACGGTGGTGCTGCTGGAGGGTCCGCCGGGCTCCGGCCGGACCATGCTGGCCGTGCGGGCGGCCCACCATCTGCGCGATGAGTTCCGCGGCGCTTGCCTGGTCGATCTGCGCGGCGACAGCCCCGAGCAGGCCCCGCTGCCCACCCGCGACGCGCTGCTGCATCTGCTGAACCGGCTCGGCGCACCCCGTGACCAGCTGCTCTTCCGGGAGCGCTCCTCGCAGGACCAGCACATCAGACGGCTCACCGAGCTGTATCACCAGTATCTGACCGGGCTGCCGGTCACCATCGTGCTCGATGACGCCCGCGACGCCGAGCAGGTGCGCACGCTGATCCCCGAGCGGTCCGACGGCCTGGTGCTGATCACCTCGCGCACCCCGCTCGGCCTGCCGGACGACCTCGCCGCCTGGGTGCACCGGATCGAGGTGGGCCCGCTGGACGAGCCGGGCGCCGAGGAGCTGCTGCGGGCCTCCGCCGAGGAGCCCACCGGCGCGGGCCCCTACGACGGGCAGTCCGTGGAGCGGATCGCCGAGCTGTGCGGGCGGCTGCCGCTGGCGCTGCGCATCGCGGGCTCCTCGCTCGGCCCCCGCTCCCCCGCCGCCCTGGTCACCGACCTGGAGGCGTACGGCCCGGTGGGCGCGATCGAGCGCACCCTGTGGCTGCGCTACACCGACCAGCAGGAGGGCGCCAGGCGGCTGCTGCGCCGGCTGGCGCTGGCCGGGCGGGCCAGCCTGGGCGGTGCGGCGGCCGCGGCGCTGCTGGACGCCGATGAGCAGGAGGCCGGCCGCCATCTGGCGGCGCTCGGCCGGGCCGGGCTGATCCAGCATGTGCGCGGGAGCCGCTACCGCCTCCATGACCTGGTGCGCTCCTTCGCCCACGCCCGGCTGCTGGACGAGGAGCAGCCGGAGCAGCGCACCGCCGCGCAGGAGCGGCTGATCCGCAGCTATGCCGAGCTCGCGGACTCGGTGATCCGGCTGGTCGACGGCAAGACCTCCACCCGGGCCGACATCTTCGGCAAGGGCGCGGCCCATGGCTTCGCCTCGCTGGACGCGGCGCTGCGCTGGCTGGACGACGAATCGAGCTTCATCACCGCCGCGCTGCGCCATGCCGAGGGCGTGGACCAGTCAGCGGTGCTCCACCTCCTGGGCGCGCTGTGCGACTACTGCCTGCTGCGCGGCGATCTCTACCGGCTGGGCGAGATCAGCGAGCTCACCCAGGCCGTCGACCAGGGGCTGCTGATGCGGTCCGTGCAGTGGCGCACCGGTATCGCGGCCCGCCAGCTCGGCGAGCTGGACCAGGCCCGCACCACGCTCTCCTCGGTGGTGGACCTGTATTTCGAGGCCCAGCACCAGGCGGGGGCGGCCCGCGCCCTGTGCAGTCTCGGCATCACCCTGCACCACCAGGGCAATCTCGTGGAGGCCGCGGCGAAGCTGCGCGAGGCGCTGGAGCTCCAGCGGGCCGAGGAGCTGCGCGGCGACCGGGCCTGGACGATGCACGCGCTGGCGGCGGTGGAGCGTGACCGCGGCGGGCTGGCCGAGGCGCTGGAGCTGCTGGGCGACGCCCTGGAGCTGCACCAGGAGAGCGAGAGCCTGCACGGCCAGGCGTGGGCGCACTTCCAGCTCGGCCAGGCATGTCTGCGGATGGGCGATGTGCCGCGCGCCGAGACCGAGCTGGGGGAGGCGCTGGACGCCTACAGCCGCACCCATGACCAGCGCGGTGAGGCATGGGCGCTCACCCAGCTCGCCCGGGCCCGGCTGGTGGCCGGGGAGGCGTCGACGGCCGTCGACCAGCTGCGCCAGGCCCTTGCCCGCCACCGGGAGAACGAGGACGCGCGGGGTGAGGCATGGACGCTGTACTACCTGGGCCAGGCGCTGGAGGAGCGCGGCGACCACGACTCGGCGGTGCGGGAGCTGGAGCGGGCCCGCACGATGTTCAGCCGGATGCGGGATGTGTACGGGCTGGCGTGTGCCCGGCATCACTCGGCGCGGGTCACCCGTGATCTGCGGGCGGCGCAGACGGGCTCGCTGCGCAACAGCGGCTTCGCCCGGCAGCTGCTCCAGGACGCGCGGCAGGACTTCCGCCGGGTGGGCGTGGCCCATGGCGAGGCCTGGTCCTGTGTCGAGCTTGCGGTGATCGACGCGGGAAACGGCAAGGCGGCGCAGGCCCTGGAGCTGGTGGACGAGGCGGCGGTGCTGTTCGCGGGGTACGGGGACCGGCGCGGCCGCTCCTGGGCCCGGTTCCTGCGCTGCACCCTGCTGCCGTTCGCCTCCGCGGGCGGTTCGGTGATCGGCACGGCGGTGGCCCAGGAGGAGCTGGCGGAGCTGTTGCGGGAGATGCGCGAGGAGGGCACGGCGGGCGATTCCCGGCTGGAGGGGTGCGCGGAGGCGTTCGCGCTGGTGCTGGAGCGCGGCGTCGAGCCGGAGACGGGGTGGCAGGCATGGCAGCTCGGCATGGTGCCGAGCCGCCACTCGCGCGAGGTCATGGCCGTGCTGCCGGACCGGCCTCGCGCCTGAGCGCTCCCGGGCCGTGGCGTCCCGCTCGCGGGACACGCGGTCAGGCCCGGCCAGGAGTCAGGCCCAGTCAGGGGTCAGGCCCAGTCAGGGGTCAGGCCCGGCCAGGAGTCAGGCCCGGCCAGGAGTCAGGCCGTGCGCTCCTCGCCCTTGGCGCCTTCGGTGGAGGCGGCCGCCGGAGCCTTGCCGGGCTCCTCCGGCGCCTCCTCGAAGTTCACCCGCTTCATGTGCTTGTTCATGGACTTCATCAGCAGCCACACCGCCCCGCCGATCACGGCGAAGACGATGAAACCGAGGACGCCCGGGGTCACCTTGTTCTCGTCCAGGTCCTTGGCGAGCGGGACGAGATGCGTCATGGCGAGGGTGCTGGTGGCGCTCATCATGGGCTCAATTGTTGCGGATGCCCGCGAAGAGGTCGTCCTCGGGGAGGGAAGTGTCCACGAGCGACTTGGCGAGCTCGTACTCCTCGGTGGGCCAGACCTCCTTCTGGATGTCCATGGGCACCCGGAACCAGCCGCCGTCGGGGTCGATCTGCGTACGGTGCGCGATCAGCGCCTTGTCGCGGATCTCGAAGAAATCGGCGCAGGGCACATAGGTGGTCAGGGTGCGCTCGGGCCGCCCGAACGTCTTCCAGCGCTCCAGCCACTCCCCGTACGGCGAGTCCAGCCCGCGGGCCAGCAGCGCCTCGTGCAGCGCCACGGTGCGCGCCCGGTTGAAGCCCTGGTTGTAGTAGAGCTTCTGCGGCTGCCAGGGCTCGCCCGCCTCCGGGTACTTCTCGGGATCACCGGCCGCCTCGAAGGCCACCATCGAGATCTTGTGGGTCATGATGTGGTCCGGGTGCGGATAGCCGCCGTTCTCGTCATAGGTGGTGATCACCTGCGGCTTGAACGTCCGGATCAGCTTCACCAGGGGCTCCGCCGCGGCCTCCACGTCCTGGAGTGCGAAGCAGCCCTCGGGCAGTGGCGGCAGCGGATCGCCCTCGGGCAGTCCGGAGTCCACGAAGCCCAGCCACTCCTGCCTGACCCCGAGGATCTGGCGCGCCTCGTCCATCTCCTTGGCGCGGACCTCGTGAATGTGCTCCTCGATGTAGGGGTCACCCTGGAGCTTGGGGTTGAGAATGGAGCCGCGCTCACCGCCGGTGCAGGTGGCGACCAGCACGTCCACCCCCTCGGACACGTACTTGGCCATGGTGGCCGCGCCCTTGCTCGACTCGTCATCCGGGTGCGCGTGCACGGCCATCAAACGCAACTGCTCAGTCAAGTTCGATCCTCAGTGATTCGTCGTGGAAGGCGGCTTCTATAGTGACCTAAACCGGGGACGAATAATTCCGATCTCTCCCCCAGCAGGAGGAACGCCGATGGCCGCGGTGCGCGAGGGGCTGCCCGACGGGCGTTACGGCCGGTCCGCGGACGCGCGTGCCGACCGGACGCTGAAGATCGTCGGCGCCGTGCTCGGTGCCGGGCTGCTGGCCCTGATCGCGTGGTTCGGGTACGACTACATCGCCGGTCAGGACGTCAGCGGACGGTTGACCGGTTTCAAGGTGGTCGCCGACGACGCCGTCGAGGTCCGGCTGGAGATCTCCAAGGAAAAGAACGCGACCGGTGTCTGCACGGTGCGTACCCTGGACAAGTACCACGACGAGGTGGGCCGGAAGGACTTCACCTTCGGCCAGCGCCAGGAGGACATGGTCAAGGTCGTGACCGTACGGACCACGGCCCGGGCGACCAGCGCCGAGTTGATCGACTGCGCGTCCGTTCGATAATCGAACAGGACGTGTCGGGCGCCTGCCCCGATCTGACCAGCACTGACGCGTTTCCTACGCATTGCGCCCGGTTCCCTCCTCCCCGTTTCTTGCCGGAATTGTTAGGCTCGTGGTTTCGCCCGGCGACGAAGGCGCACCCTTCTGAGTAGGGCGTTCATTTGTATTCCCAGTACCGACGAGGAGCACCTGTGACCCAGACCAGCGAGAACGTCACCTGGCTGACCCAGGAGGCGTACGACCAGCTCAAGGCAGAGCTGGAGTACCTGTCGGGTCCCGCACGTGTCGAGATCGCGAAGAAGATCGAGGCTGCCCGGGAGGAGGGTGACCTCCGGGAGAACGGGGGTTACCACGCCGCCAAGGAGGAGCAGGGCAAGCAGGAGCTCCGAGTGCGTCAACTGACGCAGCTCCTGCAACAGGCGAAGGTCGGCGAGGCACCCGCGGACACCGGCGTGGTCGCCCCCGGCATGGTGGTCACCATCGCCTTCGACGGCGACCCCGACGACACCCTGACGTTCCTGCTCGCCTCCCGTGAGTACGCGAGCGCGGACGTCGAGACCTACTCGCCGCAGTCCCCGCTGGGTTCGGGTGTGAACGGCAAGAAGGTCGGCCAGGACGCGGAGTACGAGCTCCCCAACGGCCGCACCGCCTCGGTGCGAATCCTGGAGGCCAAGCCCTACCAGGGCTGAACGCCCGATGGGAAGCCCCGGCCGAACGGCCGGGGCTCCCCCGCGCCCGCGGGCCACCGCGCCCCCTGGCCCCCGTGCTCCCTGGCCTCCGTGCTCCCCGAAGAACCGGTCAGGCGGTAGCCGAGCGGTACTTGCGCACCGCCAGCGTCCGGAAGACCACAATGATCAGGGCCGAGTAGATCAGCGACGCCCAGACCGGATGCTGCATCGGCCAGGCGCCGGACCGGGACAGACCGGGGTCACCGAAGAGCTGACGGCATGCCTGCACGGTGGCGCTGAACGGGTTCCATTCGGCGATATGCCGCAGCCACGGGGTCATCTGGCTGGAGTCCACGAAGGCGTTCGAGATGAACGTCACCGGGAACAGCCAGATCAGACCGCCGGAGGTCGCCGCCTCCGGGGTGCGGACGGACAGCCCGATCAGCGCCCCGATCCAGGTGAAGGCGTATCCCAGGAGGAGCAGCAGACCGAAGCCGCCCAGGATCTTCCCGATGTTGGTCGAGCCCGCGAAGCCGGGGCGCCAGCCCACGATCAGCGCGACGACGGCCAGCACCACCAGGGTGAGCGTCGTCTGCACCAGATCGGCGAAGGTCCGGCCGGTGAGCACCGCGCCCCGGGCCATCGGCAGCGAGCGGAACCGGTCGATCAACCCCTTGTGCATGTCCTCCGCGATCCCCGCGCCCGCGCCCGCGGTGGCGAAGGTCACGGTCTGCGCGAAGATCCCGGCCATCAGGAAGTTCTTGTAGACGTCCGGGTCGGTGCTGTTGCCGATCTTCATCGAGCCGCCGAAGACGTACGTGAAGAGGATCACGAACATCACTGGCTGAACCAGTCCAAAGAGGACCATTTCGGGAATTCTGGTCATTCGGATCAGATTCCGTCGGGCGATGACCAGGGAATCGCTCATCGTGCTCATTTCGCCTCCCCCTTCCCGGCGCCATGGCCGGTGAGCGAGATGAATACGTCGTCCAGGGTCGGGCGGCGCAGCCCGATGTCGTCGATCTCGACACCACGGGTGTCCAGTTCGCGGATGACCTCGGCGAGCAGCTTGGCGCCGCCCACGACCGGGACGGTGACCTTACGGGTGTGCTCCTGCACGGTCGTCTCGCCCTTGCCCAGGACCCGCAGCACTTCCTCGGCGGCCGCGATGTCCTCGCGCTCATGCACCACGACCTCCACGCGCTCACCGCCCGTACGGGCCTTGAGCTGGTCGGAGGTGCCGCGGGCGATGACCCGGCCGCGGTCGATCACGCAGATGTCATGCGCCAGGTGGTCCGCCTCCTCCAGATACTGCGTGGTCAGCAGCAGCGTCGTACCGCCGGCCACCAGCTCCTGGATGACCTCCCACAGCGCCTGTCTGTTGCGCGGGTCCAGACCGGTGGTGGGCTCGTCCATGAACATCACGGGCGGGCTGACCACCAGGGCCGCGGCGAGGTCCAGCCGTCGGCGCATCCCGCCGGAGTACGTCTTGGCGGTGCGGTCGGCCGCGTCCGCGAGGCTGAACCGCTCCAGCAGCTCACTCGCGCGGGCCTTGGCCTCCCGCGCTCCCATCTGGTAGAGCTGGCCGACCATTTGGAGGTTCTCACGGCCGGTCAGATACTCGTCGACGGCGGCGAACTGGCCGGACAACCCGATGGAGCGACGGACCTCGTTGGGGTTCTTGAGCACGTCCACCCCCGCGACCACCGCCGTTCCGCTGTCCGGGCGCAGCAGCGTGGTGAGCACGCGCACCGCGGTGGTCTTGCCGGCGCCATTGGGGCCGAGCAGTCCGAGCACGGTTCCTTCCGGTACGTCGAGATCGACGCCGTCCAGAGCCTTTACGTCACCGAAGGTCTTCACCAGACCCTCGGCGTGAATAGCGCCTGGCATGTTGGCACTCCCCGGGTTGGGTCAATTCCAGACTCAATCAAGGCATAAGTCCGCCCATATGGGCAGCGCTCGGCAGCAACTGGACGGCAATCGTAACCGAGACGCGATACATCGCGACATACGCGAGGCGAACAAAATGAAGAAAGCGAGCCGCGGGCCGCGGGGACCCCTACCCCCGCGAGAGAAGCCCCGTTCCCGGGCTCGGGCTCGGGCCCGTTCCCGGGCTCCGGCTCGGACCCGTTCCCGTCGTCAGGCCATCACCGTGTACCCGGCGCCGCGCAGCGCCTCCCGGACGTCCTCGCAGTGGTCCGGCCCCTTCGTCTCCAGGTGCAGCTCCACCTCGGCCTCGCTCAGCCCGAGCCGCGGGTTGGTGCGTACATGGCTGACGTCGAGCACATTGGCGTCCACCGTCGACAGCACCCCCAGCAGCGTGGCCAGCGCCCCCGGCCGGTCGGTGAGCCGCAGCCGCAGCGACAGATAGCGCCCCGCCGCGGCCATGCCGTGCCGCAGGATGCGCTGCATCAGCAGCGGATCGACGTTGCCGCCCGAGAGCACCGCGACCACCGGCCCCTCGAAGGACTCCGGCGCCGACAGCAGCGCGGCCACCGGGCTCGCGCCCGCGGGCTCCACCACCAGCTTCGCCCGCTCCAGGCAGAGCAGCAGCGCGCTGGACAGCTCGTCCTCGGTGACCGTACGGACCTCGTCGACCAGGTTCTCGATGATCTGGAACGGCACATCGCCCGGCCGCCCCACCTTGATGCCGTCCGCCATCGTCACGGGCGCGTCGATCGTCACCGGCCGCCCGGCCGCCAGCGACGGCGGATACGCAGCGGCGCCCTCCGCCTGCACCCCCACCACCCGCACATCCGGCCGCAGCGCCTTCACCGCCACCGCGATCCCGGCGGCCAGCCCGCCCCCGCCGATGCCCACCACCACGGTGCGCACCTCGGGACACTGCTCCAGGATCTCCAGCCCCACCGTGCCCTGCCCGGCGATGATGTCCGGGTGGTCGAAGGGGTGGATGAAGACCGCGCCCGTGCGCTCGGCGTACTCCTTCGCCGCCCGCATCGTCTCGTCCACGATCTGCCCGTACAGCCGCACCTCGGCGCCGTAGTCCCGGGTGGCGGCGATCTTCGGCAGCGGTGCGCCCTCGGGCATGAAGACCGTCGAGCGCACCCCCAGCAGCGAGGCCGCGAGGGCGACGCCCTGCGCATGGTTCCCGGCGCTCGCCGCGACCACCCCGGCCGCCCGCTCCTCGGGGCTGAGCCCCGCGATCCGCACATAGCCGCCGCGCAGCTTGAACGACCCGGTGCGCTGGAGGTTCTCGCACTTGAAGTGGACCGGCGCGCCGACCAGACCGGACAGATAGCGGCTGCCTTCCAGCGCGGTGAGCCGGGAGACCCCCGAGAGCGCCTTCTGCGCGCCGCGGATGTCGTCGAGGGTGACCCTCGTCCCGGTCCCCGACCCGGACCCCTCGGAGGCGGAACCTCCGGATACGGAACCCTCGGACCCGGACCGAGACGCGGTCGCGGACGCGGTCGCGGACGCGGTCGCGGGGGCGGACGCGGGGGCGGACGCGGGGGCGGGAGAGGTGAGGTGCGAGGCCGGGCCGGACCCGGAGCCGGGCCCGTCCTCGTCGCCGTGTCGTGCAGCCATGGTCCCCAGTCTCGCAGCTCACCCCCGACAGACCCCGGCGGGCCGAGCCGACGGCAGGGATGGCCCTGGACCGGTGCCGGACGAGGGGCCGCCGACGGGCCACGGCGCCGGGGAACGGCCCAGAACGGCAGGTTGTGGCTCGGAGGCCGTCAGGTTTCTGCAGCCCCCGTACGGGCGGGCCCCCGGCCGCGTACTCTGTGCCACATCCCACAGACCACCGCATGAAGTGAGCCCTAGGCCATGCCCACCCAATCGGACATGACGACTCAACTCGACACCGGCGTACTGGACGCACTCCAGCATCAGGTCGCCGTCTTCGCCCGCCGTGCGGAACAGACCCGGCTCGGCGGCGTCGGCCAGGCCCGCAATTCCATGGACCGAGCCGCGTATCTGCTGCTCAACCGGCTCGACCAGGAAGGCCCGATGGGGGTCAAGGCGCTCGCGGGGAGCATGGGCATCGACTCCTCCACCGTGACCCGCCAGGTCGCCCCGCTGGTCGACTCCGGCATGGTCAAGCGCACCTCGCACCCCGAGGACGGCCGGGCGGTCGTGCTGCAGCTCTCCCCACGCGGCAAGGCCCGCCTGGAGGAAGTGCGTTCGTCACGGCGCGATCTGATGTCCCGCGTGACCGGGGACTGGACGGCGGAGGAGCGCGACCTCTTCTGCGACCTCCTGACCCGCTTCAACGTCGCCCTCTCCGCCGCGCACACCACGGTGCCCCAGGCGACGCCCGCCACCTGACCCAACACGCAGACATCTTGACCAGGTGCCTGTGCCTGCCGTGTCCTAAAAGGAACGGGAGGCGGAGGGCGTGGTGCGAGAGCGGCGGGCAGCACGGGATGACCGCCGGGCCCGGGAGTTCGAGGCATTCGTCGCGGGCGCGGGTGGCCGACTGCTGCATGCGGCCACGCTGCTCACGGGGGAGCCGACGGGGGACACCGAAGCCGCCGAGCGCCTGCTGACCGCCGCGCTCGCGCGCACGTACGCCCGCTGGGACCGGCTGCGCGGCGAGGATCCGTACGACCACACCCGCCGGACGCTGGCCGCCCTCTTCGCCCACCGGGGCCACCGCTACCGCCGCCCGCGCGGCGGCACCCTGGCCCGGCTCACCCCGCAGGAACGGCTGGTGCTGGTGCTGCGGCTGTACGAGGGGGTCGCGGAGGAGCAGACGGCGGCGGCGCTCGGGCTCCCGGTCGAGCGGGTCCGGGCGATCTGCACCCGCGCGGTCACGGCGATGCGCAGCGCGGCGGCCCGGCGCGGCACGACTGGAGCGCGCCCGTCCGCCGGAACGCCACGCTCCGCCGGAACGCCGTCCTCCGGCGGAACGTCGCCCTCCGGCGGAACGTCATCCGCCGCCGAAACGTCGTCCTCCAGTGGAACGCCCCCGTCCGGCGGCAGCCGTTCCGCCACCGAGGCGACGGGGGCGGAAGCCGAGGCAGGGGCCGGAGCCGGAGCGGGCCCATGAGCTTTCCCGACCGCAAGGAGACCGAGGTCCGCCGGATGCTGGAGGGCCCGCACCCCGCGCTGCCGCCGGATCTGGCGGGCCGGGCCGCCGAACGGGGGCGGCGGATGCTCCACCGCCACCAAGTGGTCCGCACCATCGGCTGGTTGCTGCTGCTCGCCGCGGTCGTCGCGTTCGGCGTCTGGGCGGCGATCGTCGAACCGTGGGCCGCGCCGCCGCCCACCGACACCACCCCTCCCCTCGAGGGGTGGTGACCGCCAGAGGGGTGTGACCACCCCCAAAAACCGCAGCCCGGCCGCCGGCCCAAAGCTGGCCGCCGGCCCAGAACTGGTCTCCGGCCCAGAACTGGTCTCCGGCCCAGAGCTGACCCAGGCTGGTCGTCAGCCCAGCGCCTGGCCCAGATCCATCAGCAGATCGTCGATCGACTCGATGCCGACCGACAGCCGTACGAGATCGGCCGGCACCTCGAGCGCCGAGCCAGCCGCCGAGGCGTGCGTCATCCGCCCCGGGTGTTCGATCAGCGACTCGACGCCGCCGAGGGACTCCCCCAGCGTGAACAGCCGCGCCCGGTCGCACACCTCGACCGCCGCCTCCTCGCCGCCCGCGACCCGGAACGACACCATGCCGCCGAAGGCCCGCATCTGCTTGGCCGCGATCTCGTGCCCCACGTGCTCCGGCAGCCCCGGGTAGTAGACCTGGGTCACCTTGGGGTGCGCGGTGAGCATCTCCGCGATCCGCGTGGCGTTCGCGCTGTGCCGGTCCATCCGGACGGCGAGGGTCTTGATGCCGCGCATCACCAGCCAGGAGTCGAAGGGCCCGGCGATGGCGCCCATCGCGTTCTGGTGGAAGGCGAGTTCGTCGCCGAGGCCGGGGTCGGAGACGATCAGCGCACCGCCGACGACGTCCGAGTGCCCGCCCATGTACTTGGTGGTGGAGTGCACCACGACGTCCGCGCCGAGCGCGAGCGGCTGCTGGAGGTAGGGGCTGGCGAAGGTGTTGTCCACCACCAGCCGTGCCCCCGCTTCGCGGGCGACGTCGGCGACGGCGGCGATGTCGGTGATGCCGAGCAGCGGGTTGCTGGGCGTCTCGACCCAGATCACCTTCGTACGGGGGCGGAGCGCGGCCCGTACCGCCGCCGGGTCGGAGCTGTCGGCCACCGACCACTCCACGCCCCAGCGCTCCACGACCTTCGCGAACAGGCGGAACGTACCGCCGTACGCGTCGTTCGGGATCACGACGTGGTCGCCCGGCACCAGGAGCGTGCGCAGCAGGCAGTCCTCGGCGGCGAGACCCGAGGCGAAGGCCAGGCCGCGGCGGCCGCCCTCCAGCGCCGCCAGGTTCTCCTCGAGCGCGGTGCGGGTGGGGTTGGCGGAACGGCTGTACTCATAGCCGCCCCGCAGACCCCCCACGCCGTCCTGCTTGTAGGTGGAGACCTGGTAGATCGGGGGAACGACGGCGCCGGTGAGGGAGTCCGCCTCCTGGCCCGCGTGGATGGCGAGCGTCTCGAAACTCTGAGGATGCCCCTGGGGGTGCTGGTGGCTCATGAGGCCGAGCGTAACGCCCGACGCGCCCGTGCTGGATTCAACGACCGCCGGGACGCATAGGCTGGACCACAAGCCGTTCCGCACCACGAGCCGTTACGGGCCTTCACACGGGGACACCTCATGGAGCTTCTGATCTTCCTCATCGCCATCGTCATGATCGGCGGGCTGATCGTCGTACCGGCGTTGCGGCGGATGCGCGGGGGCCGCGGAGGCCGCGGGGCCGTGCAGGGTGCGATGCGCGCCTCGGACCCGCAGGAGTACGGCTTCGTCCCGCGCGAGCGGCTGGACGTGCGGCTGCCCGGCCCGGACCGGCAGCTGATCGACGCGCTCGAGGAGGTCCAGGCCCGGCAGGACTGGCAGCCGGCCGCCCGGCTGCTCGCCCTCACCGAGGCCACCTCGGAGCTGCGCTGGCAGCGGGTGCAGACGCTGGCCGGGGCGGCGGCCTTCGAGCTCGCCCAGGCCCCCGGCCAGGGCGGGATGTGGCTGCGCACCTGGCGGGTGGCGGCCCCCGAGGACCCGGGCGCGGCGGCGGTGCACGCGGAGTTCCTGGTCCGCCAGGCGCTGCTCGACCCGTCCTCGCAGGACTTCCGAATGATCCTGGAGGAGGCCCGGGACGTCTGCCACGAGGCGGCCCGGCTGGCCCCGGAGGACCCGGTGCCGCACATCATCGAGCTCGGCGTGGCCCGCGGTCTGGCCTACCGAAAGACCGACTTCGAGGAGCTGTGGACCAAGGTCACCAAGCTCGCACCGCACCACATGGGCGCCCATCTGGCCGCCCTCCACTACTGGTGCGAGAAGTGGCACGGCTCCCAGGACCGCGCCGACGCCTTCACCCACGCGGCCGCCGCCTCCGCCCCCGCGAAGAGCCTGCTGCCCGCCCTCCCCCTCTTCGGCGTCTTCGAGCACCTGCCGGAAGCCAACCTCGTGCGCACCCTCTACCGCAGCGAGGTGATCACCAAGGCGATGGAGGGCGCCCTCTACGCCGTCCGCCAGGCCCCCGCCGACCACCCGGTGCTGCCGCACGTCCGCCACCTGCTGGTCTTCTTCCTGGTCCGCGCGGAGCGGTACGCGGAGGCCCTGGAGCAGCTGCGCCATGTGGACGGCCACGTGGGCGCGGTCCCGTGGTCGTACGGGGCGGACCCGGCGGCCGAGTACACGGTCTACCGGGCGCTGGCGGTGGCGGGCTGGGAGGGCGGCGGCGGCACCCCGGCGACGCTGCCGCGGTGACGGTGGCCGCGATGACGGTGAGAGGGGCCGTAGGGGCCCCGGAATTCCCGTAACCCCGTACCCGTTGAAGTGACAGCACGCCGCGCGAACGTGGCAGCCGCCGTACCCGTCCCGCGAGGAGCCCGCAGATGCTGTTCAGCCGCCACAGGAACCACCTCCCCACCGCCGAGGAGGCGCTGAAGGGCCGCCCCGAACCGGGCTACCCCGTGCCCGACCGCCACACGGTCCTCGGCAACCCCCTGACCGGCCCGTACCCGGAGGGCCTGGTCGTCGCCGACTTCGGCCTGGGCTGCTTCTGGGGCGCGGAGCGGAAGTTCTGGCAGGCCCCGGGCGTGTGGACCACGCTCGTCGGCTACCAGGGCGGCCACACCGAGAACCCCACCTACGAGGAGGTCTGTAGCGGCCTCACCGGCCACACCGAGGCCGTCCGCGTCGTCTTCGACCCGAAGATCACCTCCTACGCCGCCCTCCTGAAAGTCTTCTGGGAGTCCCACGACCCCACCCAGGGCTTCCGCCAGGGCAACGACGTCGGCACCCAGTACCGCTCGGCGATCTACGCCCACTCCCCCGAGCAGCAGTCCGAGGCCGAGTCCTCCCGCGCCGCCTACCAGTCCGTCCTGACGGGCTCCGGCTACGGCGAGATCACCACCGAAATCCTCCCCGCGGGCCCCTTCTACCCGGCCGAGCCCTACCACCAGCAGTATCTTGACCGCAACAAAAACGGCTACTGCGGCATCGGCGGCACGGGCGTCTCCTGCCCTATCGGCGTGGCACCGGCGGACGGCTAGCGGTCACTGGTGGTCGGTACGGCCGACACCGTCGATCTCGACGAGCACTCCGTCGCGCACGAGCTGCGTGACCACCGTGGTGCGGGCGGGCAGCGGAGAGCACTCCGCGAAGAACTCCGCGTACACACGGTTGAAGGCGGTGAAGTGGCTGCGGTCGCTGAGATAGCAGGTGCACTTGACGATCAGGTCCTTGCTGCCGCCGACCGCGACGAAGACCGCGACGAGGTTGCGCAGAACCTGCCGCGCCTGGTCGTCGAAGTCGGTCGGTATCTCGTGCGTCACGGGGTCGAGTGGCCCCTGCCCGGAGGTGAAGATCAGGTCACCGGTCCTGATGGCCTGGGACAACGGGGGCGCGGTGCCGTCGGCGAAGCGTACGAACGGGGCGTTCTCGGTGTGGATGCCTTCGATCATGGAGGCATCCTGCGTCACCGACGCCGTGCCGCTACATCCGCTCCTGTCGTCAGCTCCTACCGCCGGTCACGACCAACCACGCCGATTGAACAGAATGGAAGGGGAATAATAGGGCATTACGGGCGCAGCGGCGGAGCGTGCAAGAGGCGGTGGCCGATGACGGACAACGGCGGCAGCAGGGGCGGGGGCAGGGGCAGAGGCGCATGGGGCCGTGCCCCGGCGCAGCTGAGCGAGCTGCTGGGTCTCATCGAGGCCGCGCTCCTCGACGAGCGCGACAGGTCCGCCTTCCTGGACGAGACCACCCGGCGCCTGGGCGCCTCGCTCCACCACGGCCGTACCGCCCGTGCGCTCGTGGAGCTGGTGATCCCGAAACTGGCGGACGCGTCCGTGCTCGTCCTGCCCGCGAGCGGACGACGTACGCACTGGCACCGCGCGGGTCCGGGCGATGCCCGGTTCGCCGGGGAGGTGGCGGTCGAAGCACTCGAGCGGATACCCAAGGTCGCGGACGCGCTGTACGGACTCCAGCCACACCCCGCCGTCATACGCCCCAAGGAGATGGCCGGGCTCGACGATGTCCTGCCCGGTGAGCTCGTTCACAGCGAGGAGGCGCTGGTGGTCCAGCTCGCGGCGGGAGGCGTACCGGCCGGTGCGCTGATCATGCTGCGCGGCCCGGAGCGTGCCCGCTTCGAGGACGCGGACATCGAGCTGGCGCACAAGTTCGCCGAAAGGGCCGGACTCGCGCTGGCGACGGCGGCGCTCTACTCGCAGCAGGCCCACACCATCGCCGTCCTCCAGGCCAGTATGGCTCCGGAGCCGCTGCCGGTGGCCGACGGCCTCTGGCTCGGCGCCGCCTACCGGCCGGCCGCGGAGGCTCTGCGCATCAGCGGCGACTACTACCACGTGGCCCCCTGCCCCGCGGGCGGCGTCACGTTCTTCTTCGGCGATGTGTCCGGCAAGGGTGCGGAGGCCGCGGTGCTGGCAGGGCACGTACGGCAGAGCATGCGCACCCTGGCCATGGTCAAGAGGGGTCCCGACCCCCTGGGCGACCTCCAGCTGCTCAACGACCTCGTCATCAGCGCCGGCCGCCGCTTCACGACCCTGGTCACGGGCTCCGCCCGGCCCTGCGACGACGGCTCGGTGAAGGTGGAGATCGCCAGCGGCGGCCACCTCTCCCCGCTCGTACTCCGTGGCGACGGAAAGGTGGAGGAAATCGTCTGTGAGGGCATGCTCGTCGGGGCGGTGCCCGATCCCAGTTTCGGCTGTAGGGAGTTCCGCCTCGCCCCCGGCGAGCTGGTGCTTCTCTACAGCGACGGGCTCACCGAGGCCCGAGGCGGGATGAGCGGACGGGAGATATACGGCGACGAACGCCTCGTCGACGCGCTGGCCGGCTGCGTCGGCATGCAGGCAGCGTCGGTCGCCGAGCGGCTGGAGCTCCTCACGACCGAATGGCTCGCCGGTCGCCCGCACGACGACATCTCCCTCCTGACGCTTCAGGCACCTCCCCGCCGCGGCTCACCACCGCACCGTCGGCCCGAGGGGCCCGGCGGGTCCGCGAGCGCCGGGGAGCGCGCGAGCACCGGGGAGCCTGGGAGCCCATGAACGCCACCGGGATCACCGACGCCGTCCGGGCCGACTTCGACGCCTGCCTGGCCGATGCGGACGAGGGCGGAGCGCTGGAGCTGGCCGTCGGCCTGGTGACGAGCGGCGTGAGCGCGGAGGACGTACTGCTCGGACTCGTCGCGCCCGCCCAGGTGAGGGTCGGTGAGAGGTGGGAGTCCGGCGAGTGGACGGTGGCGCGGGAACACTCGGCCACCCACGTCAGCAGGTTGACGGTGGACGCCGTCGCATCCGCCGCCCACCCCCCTGCCGGGGCCGGCCCACCGCGCCATGTGCTGGTGGCGTGCAGCGACGGCGAATGGCACGTTCTGCCCTCCCACATCCTCGCCGAGGTGCTGCGTCTGCGCGGCTTCCAAGTGCGTTCGCTCGGCGGCTCGATCTCCCCGCCCGAGCTCCTCTCGGACGTCCATCAGAGCGGCCCCGACATCGTCGCTCTCTCGTGCACGCTGACCTTCAACCTTCCGCTCGCACACCGGCAGATCGAGACGTGCAGATGCGCCGGTGTCCCTGTCATGGCGGGCGGCCGGGGGTTCGGCCCCGAGGGCACATGGGCGTACGCGCTGGGCGCGGACCTGTACGCGGCAGACGCCCGCGCCGCGGCGGAAGCGCTGCTTCGCCGCTGGCCACCGGTGTTCTGTGGGGAGTCCTCGGTCCAGGCCGATGCCGTGGAGGAGTACGCGGCACTCGTCAGACGACGCCCCGAGCTGCTGGCGCACTTGGCCCATGCGCTGCGTGACGTGTTCCCGGGCTTGCGGACCCGCTCGGACGGCCCGGACGGTTCGGGCGGCTCGGGCGGCTCGGGCAGCCCGGACGGCTCAGGCAGGGAACACGAGGAGGGCACCGACTTTCTCGGCCGGTTGCTGGATTCCCTGGCCGCGGCCGTGTTCGTCGACGACGCACGCGTATTCACCGGTCAGCTCGCCTTCGCCGCGGCATACCTCTCCGCCCGCTCGGTGGAGCCCCGCTGCCTCCTCGCGATGACGGATGCCCTGGCCGACCACCTGCGCGGGTCACCCCGGGCCCTCGACACACTCTCGGCGGGGCGCCGGTGCCTCGCCGCGCGGGAGACGGACTCCCGCCGTCGCGCATGAACGGGTGGGGCGCTGCGAGAGGGGCGGGTCAGCGCAACCCGCTGGCGGCGAAGACGACATCGCCGGTGATCCATGCGGCGTCCCGGGAGGCGAGTGGGCGCGGAGCCTGACACCCGAGCTCAAGCGCGCCGGGAGCGGAGGCCGCGGACAAGTGGCTGTGCGAGCCCAGGGGTCGGCCGCCGAAATTCAGTGGCCACCTGACCCGGCCGACCCCACGCTGTACACCATGGAAGATCCGCGACGCGGGATCCGTGCCGTCCATTCGGAATCCACGATCACCGTCTACCAGGCGTACTCCCCCGAAATCGGCCTGCCCGCGGTCCGCGAGGGCCGTTTCCCGGCCCGGTGGAAGCGGGACAGGATGACGTGGATCAAGCCGTCGTTCCTGTGGATGATGTACCGCTGCGGCTGGGGCTCGAAAGCGGGGCAGGAGACCGTCCTGGCCGTCGAGATCAGCCGTGACGGCTTCGAGTGGGCGCTGCGCCACGCGATTCTGTCGAGCTACGTGCGCGGGGTACACCCCGACCAGGCCACCTGGCAGCGTCAGTTGAAGCATGCGCCCGCTCGCGTGCAGTGGGATCCCGAGCGCGACCTGCGCCTACGGCCCCTGCCGTACCGCTCCCTGCAACTCGGTCTCTCCGGTGAGGCCGTACGACGCTACGCGGACGAGTGGACGGTCGCCATCCGCGACGTAACCCCGCTCGCCCGCGAGATCCACTCCCTCGTCAGCGGTGGTGACCTGGACTCCGCCGCCCGACTGCTGCCCCAGGAGCGTCCCTATCCCACCGCGGACGGCCTTCTTGCCCACCTGCGGGGATGACCGGCCGGTTCGCCGAACAGCCGACCGCGGCCGATGGGCAGGCCGATCAGGACCAGCCGATCGGACCGGTGCGGTCGATGAAGCGTCCCGATCCGGCGCCGGGCCCTTCGGTCGCGAGGCGGACGATCGCGTCGGTGCCCTCGGTGACGGTCTGGGGGCCGGTGCGGCCGTTGAGATCGGTTGCCGTGTAGCCGGGATCGGCGGCGTTGACGCGAATGTCCTTCAGCCCCTTGGCGTACTGGGTGGTCAGCATGGTGAGGGCCGCCTTCGAGGCGGTGTAGAGGGGCGCGACCACCGAGGACTCGACCCGGGACGGATCGTGGGTGATGGCGAGCGACCCCATCCCGCTGCTGACGTTGATGATGACCGGGTCCGGCGAGCGGCGCAGCAGCGGCAGGAAGGCGGTGGTCGTCCGCACCACCCCGAACAGGTTGACGTCGAAGACGCTCAGAGCGTCCGCGCCGGTCAGGTCACCGGGATCGCCATGCGGGCCGTGCACCCCGGCGTTGTTGATCAGGACGTCGATCGCGCCTTCGTGCGCGGCGACGTCGGCCGCCGCGGCGGTGACGGAGGCGTCGTCGGTGACATCGATACGGACGAATCGCGCACCCAGCGTGGCGGCGGCTGCCGCGCCCCGCTCCGGATCGCGGGCCCCGACGATCACGGTGTGACCGAGTGCGATGAGGCGGCGGGCGGTCTCGTGGCCGAGCCCCTTGTTGGCTCCGGTGATGAACGTAGTGGTCATGGATCGATCGTCCGCGCGGCGCCGAGGCCGTACCAGGGACGCTTCGACCGTAGGAACGGCAGTACCAGAATGGGGGCGGGAAGGGGCAGGATGGCCGGTATGGCGACGAACGAGGGAGTCGGGCTGGGCGCGACGATCCGCGCCTGGCGGGAGCGGCTGTCTCCCTCCGCCGTGGGGCTGCCGACAGGCCGGGCACGTCGCGCGGCCGGGCTGCGCCGTGAGGAACTCGCCGAACGCGCCGGTGTCTCCGTCGACTATGTGGTGCGCCTGGAGCAGGGGCGGGCCACGGCACCTTCGGCCCAGGTCGTCGCGTCCCTGACGCGCGCCCTGCGACTGACCGACGCCGAGCGTGACCACCTCTACCGCATGGCCGGGCTGGCCCCTCCGAACGACGAGCGGATCCCGGATCGCATCCCGCCGGGCGTTCACCGCGTACTGCACCGTCTCGGAGACGTCGCGGTCGCCGTATTCGCCGCGGACTGGCAGATGATCTGGTGGAACGCCGGATGGGCGGCACTTCTCGGCGACCCGTCGGCGTCGCCACCGGCACTGCGCAACTTCGCCCGCGAGAGGTTCCCGATCGGCTCCGACCCCGTACGCATCGCCGCGTGGCCGGTCATCGCGCGGAACAGCGACGACTCGGATCTCGCCATCGTGTCCGACCTCCGCCGCGCCACCGGCCGCTTCCCCCATGACGCGCGCCTGGCGGAACTGATCCAGGTGCTCACCACGGGCAACCCGACATTCGCCCGGCTGTGGGCGAGCGGCACGGTGGCCGCGCATCGCGAGGACCGCAAGACGGTCGAGCATCCCGAGGTCGGCCCCGTCGACGTGGACTGCGATGTCCTGACCGACGGTGATTCCGACTTCAAGATCGTGATCTTGACTGCCGTGCCCGGCAGTGCGGATGAGGCCAAGTTGAGGCGCCTTATGGCGCCCGACGTCGACAGCACATCCGCGCCCGTCTTCTGATCGCACTGTCCACCCGCCCGGACGGTGAGATCCCTGTCCGGCCGGTGCGACTGATCGCTGAAGGCTGCGGTCTTCCGGGGGCCGTCCGCCGGACAGGTCCTGGCTGCGATGGCCTGCCAGGCAGTTCAGGGCGTGATCTCCCCGCCCGGCGCGTTTGCGCGCTTGCTTGGCGCTGCCCGCTGCCAAGTAGGCGTCCCATTCGGCTGTGCCCGGCCGGGGGCGGGTGGCCATATGGGGCAGCACCTCCGTCGGCGCGGGGCGGCCAACGGGGCGCACCCAGCGCCGCAAGCCCACTGAGCGTTGATCAGCCCGCACCGAGTGTGCCCAGCGTGGGTTGCTCGCGACCGCCCTTCATCACCGTCGAGGTACGACCCCGAGAGGCATTCGCCAAGAGCGAGACGCATTTCATCAGTTGGAGGACAATCACCGGCTATGGCTATCGATTACATCAAGCGTCCAAAAATCGACTACCGCAAACGCCCCAAGGCACCGGCTCCCGCGATCAGTCTGGAAAAGGTCGCCGCCCAGGCTCCAGGGCTGGTCAGCCTCTACAAGACCGCTGCGGTCTCCTTGGCCAAGCACGATGCCGGTGGGCAACGGGCCGCGGTGTACCTGGTGCTGGACCGCTCCGGAAGCATGCGCCGGTACTACCGCAACGGCTCCGTGCAGCACTTGGCGGAACAGACACTCGCCCTCGCGGCGAACCTCGATGACGACGGAGTCGTGCCGGTCGTCTTCTTCTCCACGGACATCGACGGAACCGCCGAGATCAGCCTCGACGCCTACCAGGACCGGATCAACCCCCTGCACGACTCGATGGGCCACATGGGCCGTACCAACTACCACGTCGCCATGCAGGCCGTCATCGACCACTACCAGACATCCGGGGCCGACGACCCGGCATTCGTCGTCTTCCAGACCGACGGCTCCCCCACCTCCAAGGCGGCGGCAGAGCATGTGCTGTGCGCGGCCGCGAGGCTGCCCATCTTCTGGCAGTTCATCGGGTTCGGCGACGACGAATTCCGCTTCCTGCACAGGCTCGACGACCTGCCGGTGCCGAACCGGCGCGTCGTCGACAACGCCGGCTTCTTCGCCGCCGGACCGACACCGAAGGCCCTCTCCGACGCCGCCCTCTACGATCAGCTACTCCATGAATTCCCGCTGTGGCTCGACTCCGCCCGCTCAGCCGGCATCCTGAAAGACTGAACGGACCAGTGAGCCGGAGTTCCACGATTGCTGCTGTGGTCCGGCCCTGGCAGGGTGGAGCCAACCGTCCGATCTTGGAGGTCGAATGAACGAAGGCCCGACAAGCGTCGTTGAGGCGGCGTTCCGTTATTACCGGTCACAGGACCGCGAGGCGGCCCTCCCCCTTTACGCCGACGACTTCACGTTCACCAGCCCCCAGGACGACCACATCGACAAGGCAACGTTCTTCGAGAAGTGCTTTCCCACCGCCGGCCGACTCAAGGAACAGCGGTTGCTCCACGTCACGCCCGCAGATCAGGAACTCGTTCTCGTTCACTACGAGTACGAGCTCACGACGGGCGACCGGCACCGCAATGTCGAGGCGATCACCGTGCGGGACGGTCTCATCCGGGAGGTGCAGGTCTTCTTCGGCGGCAAGGTGTGAGTCGTCCGGGAGCCCAGGAGCCGCGACCGGGGTTCGCCCACGAGACGCAGGTCGCCCCTCCCCTTCCTGCGCACCTCGGCAGGGGCTCGACGCCACACCGGACATATCGACCGACACCGCGGGAGCCCGCGTCTCCTTCGTGCCGCACGCCGCTTGATCGCCCTCGCAAGGGTGTCCAACCCCGTTGGGGGCATGGAAGGGGCAGCGGCCGGACATGCTCGTACCGGGGGATCGCTTCACTCAGCGAGTGACGCCCGATTCCGACACAGGGCACTTGCCAAGATCGCAACGACTCTCACATCGCCCTGAAACGCAGGCGTGAAAGCGGGGGAATACTATGGAATTCGACAACCTGAGTCGGTTATGCCTGTTCGTGGATGTACAGGGATACGGAAAGCGATCATTGCCCGAACAGTCGCGGGTCCAAGGGTGGCTTGCTGAAGCTCTCGAAAGAATGCGGGAAAGCGCCGGACTGGAAGAGCGGGATCTTTCAAAGCAGGGTCAAGGCGATGGATGCCTACTGCTTGCCCACCCGAGCCTACCGCTCCCCATGACCCTGGCCCGATTGACGCTTGGACTGATGGAAGCCGTCGAATGGGTCAATGAGCCCCTCAAAGAAGCTGCACAGATTCAGCTACGGGCGGCTTTCGACACCGGCGTGGTCCGGCACGCAGCGAATGGCTATGTCGGCCGGGCGGTAATTTCGGTAGCACGGCTAGTGAATTCGAAGCCGCTCAGAAACATGCTGGTCGAGTCGCCGGATTCACCGCTGGCCTTGGCGGTTTCGGACAGCCTGTATCAAGACGTGGTCCTGTCGGGCCTGCCAGGACTCCCCGTCAATCGCTTCCAACAGGTCGCGATCGAAGAGAAAGAGTATGCGGGCTGGGCATGGCTACTGGCTCCGCACCGCAACATGACTGACGGCGGGCATCGCGACGTCATTCTCCAGCCAGGGCCGGCCCAGGGGGACGAGCGATGACACACCATCACGTTCCAGACCATCCGGCCGGCGACTGACCGCCGGGGTGACCGTGGCCGACGTGCCGACCGAGGCGCCTTCCGGGGTCGCTGGGCCGGTGCGGAGTCCCACAGCGCCGACCGCCGCCGGGTGAAGGCACCCGGGCGGCGTCCGGCCACGCGGCGAAAGGGTTTCCGAGGGGCGGCCGACGCGCACCCTCGGGCCCGTGGCGACGGGCAGATGCGCGGCTACTGGCCGGAGGGCGTCGGTGCCGGCGCGAGGCCGTCTTCGACCAGGCCCGCGAGGACCGCTTCGCCCAGGGCGTGGACGGCGGACTGGGGGCGGACCATGACGGTGAACTCCTTGATGCGGCCGTCGTCGGCGAAGTGCAGCAGGTCGATGCCGTGGATCTCCTTGTCGCCCACCCGGGTGCGGAAGAGCAGCACCGCGGACTGGGTGGACGTGCCGTCGGTGCTGGTCTGCGCGGTGCCGGTGTAGTCGCCGATGTAGCGGAAGTCCTGGAACGTGCGCAGCAGGACCCCGAAGAGGCCCAGCACCATCGGTTTGCCCTCGAAGGGGGTGAACTTGACGGGGCTGTAGAAGCGGATGTCCTCGGTGAAGAGGTCGTCCAAGGCCGCGAGGTCCCGGTTGTCGATGGCGGTACGGAAACGGTCGGCAGTGGTCATCGCACACCCGCCTCTTTCATAATCAAGGATGTGAGTAGTCATTTTCATGACTATCATGGCCTCGTGTCCGGCGACAGAGGCATGCAGACACAGAGGCATGCGGAGACACGGAGACATGAGGGAGGCGATCCGATGGCCCTACGGCACGCCGTGCTGGCGGCACTGCTCGAGGGTGAGCTCAGCGGATACCAGCTGACCAAGGCGTTCGACATCGGCGTGGCCAACTTCTGGCACGCCCAGCCACAGCAGCTCTACGCCGAGCTGACCCGCCTGGAGAAGGACGGGCTCATCGCGGGCCGGGCGGTGGTCCAGGAGACCCGCCCCACCAAGCGGTTGTTCCATGTGACCGATGCCGGGCTGGCGGAGCTGGAGGAGTTCACGGCGGCGTTCGCCAAGCCGTCCTTCATCCGTGACGACCTGCTCGTCAAGGTCCAGGCCGCGGACCACGTCGACACGGAGACCCTGATCGGCCAGCTCACCGAGCGTGCCAGCTTCGCCGAGGCCAAGATCCAGCTCTTCGGCAAGCTGCTGCGCAAGATGCGGGGTGACCGTACGGAGGAGGAGTTCCTGCGCCACGGCCGCCGCATCGGACCGTATCTGACCTGTCTGCGCGGCCTGGCCCTGGAACAGGGCAACCGCGACTGGTGCGAGCGCACCATCACCGTCCTGCGAGAGAGGCAGCACAGCCGTGCCCGACACTGACGCGGCGTACAGCCGCTATGTCGCGCTGGGCGACAGCCAGACCGAGGGCCTCGGCGACGGCGACGACGTCACAGGGCTGCGCGGGTTCGCCGACCGCCTCGCCGAGCACCTCGCGCACGCGAACCCCGGCCTCTCGTACGCCAATCTCGCCGTACGGGGCCGTCTCGCCGCGCAGGTCCACGCGGAGCAGCTCGCACCGGCCCTGGCGCTCCGCCCCGATCTGGCCACCGTCGTCGCCGGGGTCAACGACCTCCTCCGTCCCCGCTTCGACGCCGACCACACCGCCCACCACCTGGAGGCGATGTTCGCCGCGCTCACCACGCAAGGCGCCCACGTCGCCACGCTCACCTTCCCCGACCCCGCCCGCATCAGCCCCCTGGCGCGCCCCCTCACCCCGCGCGTCATAGCCCTCAACGAGCGCATCCGCGAGGCCGCCCGGCGCCATGGCGTCACCGTCGCCGAAACCGGCCACTACCCCGTCGTCACCGACCCCCGGCTGTGGAGTCACGACCGCCTCCACGCCAGCCCCATCGGCCACCAGCGCATCGCCGCCGCACTCGCCTACACCCTCAACCTCCCGGGCACCGACGACACCTGGAGCCACCCGCTGCCCCCGCCGGCGACGCCAGCACCCACCGGATGGCGCGCCGCCACCGATGAACTCCGCTGGACCGCCACCTTCCTCGGCCCCTGGCTCACCCGCCGCCTCCGGGGCCGCTCCTCCGGCGACGGCCGCACGGCCAAGCGACCGCGGCTGGGGCCGGTGCATGTCGAGACGTCCGAGCCGAGGTCTCGCGGCGAGCAGGTCGGAGAGAGTCCATGAGCGAAGGGTGAGTTGTTCGAGGCGCTGGCCTCCCTTTCGTGAAGTCAGGCTGGGGCAGTTCGGGTCGTGGTGATCACCACCGTCGCGTACGGCATCGTGAAGCTGCCGCCCATCGCGTCGATGGCCGCGCCGACACCCTCCAGCACCTCCGCCAGCCCGGCCGGGGGAAGTCGGGTGAAGGCGCCCTGCGTGGGGATCTGCTCGAGCCAGGCGTCCCGGGTGTAGGTCCACTCCCAGTCGAACCGCCACTGTTCCGGTTCGCCGAACGCGCCCGCCGCCCGTATCCCGTCGGCGGCCTTGGTGAGGATCGGCTGATGCGTGTCCAGGCCGCCCTGCGCCACCGCCCGGAAGTCGAACGGCGCGCCGGGCATCACCCGTCGGCAGACCGCGGCGAGGGCTTCCGCAAGCTCGGTTGGGAGCCGGAAGACGTTCCAGAACGCGGCCAGCCGGGCGCCGGGCCGCAGTACCTGGGCGGCTTTGGCCGCTCCCGCGACCGGGTCGACCCAGTGCCACGCCTGGCCCGCGATCACCGCGTCGAAGTGCCGGCCGGCCGGATCCCAGGCTTCGAAGGTCGCGACCTCGACCGCCGTCCCGAGCCGCCGCGCCACGTCGGCCATCCGCGCGTCCGGCTCGACACCGAGCACCGTGCGGCCGGCCTGCTGGAACTGCCGGGCCGCGATACCGGTGCCACAGCCGACGTCGAGGATGTCGGGGGCATCGAGGACGTCGGGGACATTGAGGACGCCGGGGCCCGGGCTGTCGGTGGCGATCCGGTCCACCATGGCCTGGGGGTAGCGGGGCCGGGCCTGGTCATAGCGTTCGGCATCCGTGCCGAACGACTCGGCCATCTGCCGATGTCGATGGGGCTCGTTCCCGGAAGACGGTAGAGTGGGCATTCGCCCACTATGAGTGGGCACTTGCCCACTCGTCAATCGGGCGGACCCACGAGCAAGGTGAGGAGGAACGCACGGTGCCGACAGGGGTCGCCATGCGTGACGTACGCGAGCAGTTGTTCCAGGCCGCCGAGCGGGTCCTGCTCCGGGACGGGCCGAGCGCGCTGACCAGTCGGGCGGTCACCACGGAGGCGGGCTGCGCGAAGGGCGTCCTGCACCGGCACTTCGCCGACTTCGACGCCTTCCTCGCCGAACTCGTACGGGATCGCATCGCCCGGCTCGACCAGCAGTCCGCCGACCTGCGCGACGCCGCGGGGACCGGCACCGTCGCCGGCCACCTCGCCGACGCCCTGACGACCCTGTTCGAGTCGGTCGCCGTGGCCCTCGTCAGCCTCGTCACCTCGCGGGACGAGCTACGCGCCCGGCTTCGCGCGACCACACCGATCGGCATCCCGCTCCTGACGGAGGCCACGGCCATGCTCGCCTCCTACCTCACCGCCGAGCGGGACCGGGGACGCATCGCGGCCGACGCCGACATCGACGCGCTCGCACCCACGGTGATCGGGGCCGGACACCTGCTCTTCGCGGACCGCGAGGCCGCACCGCCGGACGCCGTGGCCGTCCGCAAGATGGTCACCACCGTCATCGCCGACGTCACACGGGAGCCGTGGCCCTGACACCCGGCCCGTGCGCCCGCCCATGGACAACGTGGCTGCTCGTCGCGAAGATCGGGGTCCACGACCGATCGGGATGCCCCTTTCCCGTACGCCCATTTGCCCACGGATCCCGTTCCAGACCCACCGGAGGACGCCCGGATGCGCCCTGACGACCTCACCGGCCCGGAACTCCGGCTCTGGGAAGCCTTCGCCACGGGGGATGAGGTCGACCTACGTCCCCGCGACGCGGACGGCGGGGCGGTGATGGACGGCGGCAGTTGGGGGCCGGAGCGCCAGGTGCGGGCCTCGGTGATCCGCTCGTTGCTGCTGGGCGGTGCCGATGCCATCGGTGGGGAAACTCCGATGGTCCACCTGACGGGCGCTCGGATATCGGAGAAGCTGCGCCTGGTCTTCGCCGAGGCATGCTGCGTGCTGTGACTGGAGGAGTGCTGGTTCGAGGAGGCGCCGCAGTTGTACGGGGCCAAGCTGCGAGTGACCAGCTTCGGCGGCTCGTCCTTACCGGGGCTCGGGATGGGCGCCACGACGGTGGACGGAAACCTCGACCTGATGAACTGCCGCGTTCAGGGCGGAGTCAACGTGCATGACGCCTGTATCAGCGGGAGTCTGCTCCTCCAAGGCGCGCACCTCTCCCACGCCGGGGATGTGGCCCTGGACGGCGCACGCCTCGAGGCGAAGGGCGTCGTCGGGACCGACGGATTCCGCGCCGACGGGGAACTGCGGCTGCTCCGGGCCCGCCTCAGTGAAGGTCTGCACCTCCGAGGGGCCACACTGCACGCACCCGACGGTGAAGCTCTGTCCGCCCCCGGCATCCAGGTCCCCACGGATATCGACTGCGGCGAAGGATTCCGCGCCACCGGAGCCATAACGCTGACCAGCGCCACCGTCGGCGGATCGGTCAGCTTCGACACGGCATCCCTCGCCCCCGCCCGTGGCAACGCCCTCTCCTGTCATCACCTCCAGGCCGGAGAGTTGCTTCTCCGACCCGCGCGGGCCACGGGAGGCGCGGATCTGCGTCACGCCGCCATCGGTGTACTCCGGCTCCATGACGACCATCGCGAGCAGCCACCCCTCCAACTCGACGGCCTGGTCTACGGGTCGCTGGAACCCCACCTGCCTGTCGGCCATCGCCTTGAGCTGCTGAGCCGTGATCCCGACGGGTACCGGCCCCAGCCGTACCAACAGCTCGCCACCGTGTACCAGTCCATCGGTCAGGACCGCGACGCCCGGACCGTGCTCCTGACCCGCCAGCGTCACCGCCGCGCGACCCTCCCCTGGTACGCCCGTGCCTGGGGGCATGTGCAGGATGCCACCGTCGGGTACGGCTACTTGCCGGAACGCGCCGCAGTGTGGCTGCTGGCCCTGCTCGCCACAGGTGCCACCGTCTTCGCCCTGCACCGGCCCACCCCGCCGAGTGGTACGCCCCATCCGGTGTTCAGTCCGGTGATGTACAGCCTGGACCTGCTCCTGCCCGTGATCGACTTCGGCCAGGAGCGGGTGTTCCAACCGACGGGGCCGACCCAATGGATCGCTTGGCTCCTGATCGGCGCGGGCTGGCTGCTGGCGACCGCCCTCGCGGCGGGCATCACCCGGGTTCTGTCACGCCAATAGGTAGAGGTTGACGGACCGCTGCCGTCTCCCTGGCCAAGCACGATGCCGGCGGGCAACGGCCGCGGGGTTCTGTCCCAGCCCCTGCCCGTGCCCCTCATTGCCGGATCGACTTTCGATCCGCCCCTGAAGCAGCGCCGCCGCAGTGACGCTGACAGTGATGGCGAGGGTCTCCGCGGCATCGAGCAGTGCCTCGTACTTCTCCTTGGAGGTATACGCCTGCTGAAGCGCGCGGACGGCGCGAGCAACGGGATGCGGCAATGCATTTCGTGCGTTCGCGAGTAACTCAGAGGGCACCACGGATCGCTCGATGCCCTCCGGGCGGTCAACGCCGTCCTTCTTGTCCGAAGCCGCCCAGCCGGGAGTCGCGAGCGATCAGGCCCCATCCGACAGTGGTCCAAAACGCCCAACCACGGTAGAGGGGTGCGTCGTACAGCCTGAGGACAGAATTCCGTCGCTTAGGAAGAGGCGACGGCGGAGCCAAAGGCGACGCTGCGTTGTCTTGCATGCGCACATGGTGCCCAGGCATGGGCGACTGGTGACCATTGCGTGTGGAACTGTTAACAGGACGACGCTCCTGGAGCCGGACGCGGGACCGGGCATCGTCCCCGCTGAAAGCTGCGTCAGGCCGTACGCCGCCGCAGCCGGTGAAGTACGACCCCGATCATGGCCGTATGACAGGCGGCATCCCCGCTCACGTGGCGCCCCCATCGGTCAGCCGCACCCCCATCGGTACGATCAGTACAAGAACAGGAACCCATCCCACGGGGGTGCAGGTCATGTCCGAGTCGACCGTGTCCGGAGCCGGGCGAAGTGACTCGCCCGCCGTCGCGCTGGGCCCCACCGCGCTTGTCCTCGGCGTGTTCTCCGCCGTGGGCGCATTGGGCGTATTTGGGTCCACGCTCGTGCTCATCGCCCTTCCGTGGACGATCATCGCCGGGGCGCTCGCCATCGCTCTCGGGGCCGTGGGTGTCCACCACGCCCGCCGCGGGGTCGGGCGCCTGTGGATCGCCGTGGTCGGAGCCGCCCTCGGTGCCGTTGGATTCTTCGGCACCACCGCCCTTCTCTGGTCCTTGGGCGGCTGACCAGCGGCCGACTATACGTTGGTGTCGAGCTCGGCGGCGGACGCGATGATGGCGTCGAGGACGGTCAGGACCTCCTTGCGTGGCTCGGAGCGGGTGGTGCGGTGCCGGGCGATCAGGCGGCGGGTGCCCAGGCCGGGCAGGGACATCGCCTTTACGCCGTCGGGCAGCACACCCAGCACGGCCAAGGCGGGCACGATCGCTATGCCCAGACCTCCCGACACCAGTGAGAGCGCGACGTCGTAGTCGTAGTAGCTGTGGGCCGGGGGCGTGGCCTTCAGACCGCGCCGGGCCTGTTCGGTGGCGCTGTGGGCGGCCGCGTCCGGGTCGACCCCGAGCCAGGTGAGGTGCTCCAGGTCCGCCGTACTGACCGGGACCGGCGTCGCCGCGGGCATGACCACCACCCACGGTTCCTCCAGCACCGGCACATCGCGGGTGCCGCGCGCGGCCCGGTGGCCGAGGGGGGTCTCGGCCTCCAGAATGATCAGGTCGACCGCACCCGACCGCAGCTCCTGCTGGGCCTTCTCGCCGTCCATCTCCCGGATCAGCAGTTCCAGACCGGGGAACTGCTCGCGCAGCCCGTGCACCAGCGGTACGAGCAGCATGCGGATCACCGTCTTGAAGGCGCTGATGACGACCGTGCCCGTCACCTCCCCCTGTAGCGCCGCCAGTGCTTTGCGGGCATCGGTCAGCTCGGATTCGATGCGCTCCGCGGTTTCGGCGAGAACCCGACCCGCCTGTGTGAGGACGGCTCCGCGGGGCTGACGGTCCAGAACGGTGACGCCGACCGCGCTCTCCAGGCGGGCGATCTGCTGGGAAACGGCCGACGGTGTGAGATGCAGGACATCCGCCGCCGCCAGCACCCCTCCGGCCCGGTGGACGGCCAGCAGTACGGCCAGTTTGCGTGCGTCGATATCCATTCAGTTCAGCTTAACGCGGGGGGAAGACAACTTCGATTGATGTGTATGCCCGTGGCCGCCACCATGGCGGTATGGAGGAGTTGCTGCCCCTGGTCGCCGCGGCGGCCGGGTGGATCGGTGCCCTGTGCACCGCCACGGCCTACGCCCTGGTGTCACGTCGGCGGATCGAACCGGATTCGCGTACATCCCAGTCGATCAACATGCTCGGTGGCGCACTGCTGGCCGTATCGGCGGCCGCCAATGGCGCCTGGCCATCGGTCACTTCCAACTTCGTGTGGGTCATCATCGGCATGCAGACCCTCGTGGGCGTACGCCGCGGTCTGGGCGTGACCGACGGTCGCTAGCCCGAAGTCAAAGAGGCTGCCGGTCATGGCGGTTGGCGGCCTCGGCGGTGGTCTTCAGATTGCTCAACCACGCTTCGAGGCCCTGGCCCAGGGCCTCGGTCGCGGTGGGGATATCCGCCTCGACCTGGTCGCCCGTCCACGTTTCCTCGGTGTGGACCCGGACGCCTCCCCTGACCTTGGTGAAGGTCCACACATGGACGCCCTCGTCGATGCGCAGCCCCTCGCCGATCGCGGGTCCGCTCCACCGGATGCAGGAGTCGCGCTTGAGCTGGTGGACGGTGGAGGTGATGGTGAGGGTGGTGGCGGGGGTCGTCGGGGTGGCGGGCGCCGGGGTGGTCCACCGGAACCGCGAACCCTTCCGGACCGGGCCGGGGTCGAGGCGTTTCATGGTGAGGACGGGGGGCTGCCAGGTCGGCCAGCGCTCCACGTCGGTCTGCAACGCGAAGACGGTGCTCAGCGGCGCCTTGATCACGACATCGGACTGGTAGCGGATCCGGGCGGTGGGGTCGACGCCTTCGCCGCGGCAGGTGGAGGGGCCGTTGTGGTGGGCGGCGGCCTGGGTGGTGTCGGCCTGGGTGGTGTCGGCCTGGGTGGTGTCGGCCTGGGTGGTGTTGGCCCCTGCCGGTGCGGCTTGGGTCTGCGGGGCGGCCATCCCTACGACGCCCGCGGCGGCGAGCGCGATCGTGAGCGCGGTGGTGCGTACCTGGTTACGCGAGGGCGACGGGCGGTTGCTGGACATGGGTTTCCCTTCGTTGTGGGCGAGTTGGGCAATGCGGTCGGCGGGATGCGTCGCCGGCGGGTCCCGCGGCCCGCGGGTCATCCCTGCGCGCTGATCCTGAACACCGGGAAGCCGGGCGCGATCTCCAGCAGCTTCTCGTCGCTCGAATGCGCGTCGACATCGTCGAAGAAGCGGCCGACCTCCCACGCCCACTTCTTCAGGTACAGCCGCAGGATCTCCGGCTTCGCGCCGTCCTCCACCTCGACGGCGCTGAACGGCTCCACCCTGCGGCCCAGCCGCAGTTCCCCGCCGCCCGCCGCGCGCATATTGCGCACCCACTGGGTGTGGCCGCGCGGGGCGACGAGGTAGCGCTCGCCGCGCAGGGTCAGCGGGTTGACCGGGGTGGTGCGCCACTCGCCGCTCTTGCGGCCGCGGACGGCCAGGATCTGGCTCCCGGCCAGGCCGATGCCGAGCTTCGTCAGACGCTTGGCCAGGCCGTTGAAGATCCTGTCGAACTTACTGGGCTTGAGGTTGCGGAGCTCGGTCATGTCATCCCTCTTCGACTCCCGGCGCGCGAGAGCACTGTTCAGATCTCGAGAGCAGCGCTCTCTGTTGGGATCACTGAACACCGGACCCCATCCACACGTCAAGAGCAGTGCTCTCGGAATCGTGCGCCGCTCTCGTTCATGGCACACTGGTCGGCATGAACGCCAGTCGGACAGCCAGGGGCCGGGCCCGGGCGGAGCTCACGCAGGAGATCAAGAACGAGGCCCGGCGTCAGCTCGCGGTGGATGGCGCCCAGAAACTCTCGTTGCGCTCGGTCGCCCGGGAGTTGGGCATGGTGTCGTCGGCCCTGTACCGCTACTTCGCCAGCAGGGACGAGCTGCTCACCGCGCTGATCATCGACGCGTACGACGCGGTGGGCGAGCAGGCGGAGCAGGCCGCGGAGGGGGGCGCGAAGGGAGGCGCGCCGCGGGAGCGCTGGCGCAAGGCGTGTCACGCGGTCCGGGACTGGGCGCGGGCCAATCCGCATGAGTACGCCCTGATCTACGGTTCGCCGATCCCGGGGTACGCCGCCCCGCAGGACACGGTCGCCTCGGCGGCGCGCGTACCGATGGTCCTGATCAAGATCCTGCGGGAGACGAACCCCTCGCCCGCGTTCGAAGGCCCGCCCCTGACCGAAGGGCTGGCCGGTCAGTTGCGGGCACTGGGCGAGCAGGTCGCGCCGGATGGTGAGCGGATCGCGCCGGATCTGCCGCTGGAGACGCTCAACCGCGGCATCGTGGTGTGGACGCAGCTGTTCGGGATGTTGAGCTTCGAGCTGTTCGGTCAGTTCGTCGGCAGCGTGGACCCCACGGACGAGTTCTTCGACCACACGGTCGAACAGCTCGCCGACTTCCTCGGGCTTCCGCCGACCCGCTGACGGGTCACGGGCGGCGGGCCGCCCACAGGGTGCGCTCGGCGCGGACGGTGAGGTCGTCGCGTCGCAGCACGCCGTCCGGGCCGTCGCTGTCGATGAGGTGGTCGAGGGTGGCCAGGTCGTCGGGGCTCAGGCGCGCCGCCACATGGGAGCGCACTCGGCGGAGGAACGCCTGGGCGTAGCGGCCGGTGGGCTCGGGGAGCGGGGGACGCAGATCGATGGTGAAGGGGCGCTCCACCGCGATGCCGAATCCGGCGCGGGAGAGGCGAGGGCCCCAGTCGGAGCCCAGCTCCGGCATCCGCTCGGCGTGCTCCTGGACCTGTACGGCGTGACAGCGGGCCTCGAGTCCTGGGCGCCCTCGGCCGACGTCCTCGGGGAGGAAGCGCGGGAAACCGGCCATCTCGATCACGGCCAGGAGACCGCCGGGGCGCAGCCGCTCGAAGATCTCGCGCAAGCCGCGGTCGGGGTCGGCGAGGTGGTGGACGGACGCCGACGCCCACACCAGGTCCACGGGGCCGAAGTCCGGCCATGTGTCGTCCAGATCCGCCTGGACGGTTCGGACGCGGTCCTCCACTCCGCGTGCGCGGGCCTTGCCCCGCAGATGCTCCAGGAGGTCAGGGGATCGGTCGACGGCGACCGCCTCGGCGTCCTCGAAACGCTCGAGCAGGGCGAGGGTGCCGGTGCCGGTGCCGCTGCCCAGGTCGAGGATGCGGTGGGGTGGGTCGTTGCGCGTCAACTGGGCGAGCTGAGACGTCACTTCGGACAGGTAGGTGTGCAGGACTTCGGCGTCGAGGTCCAGGAGTTCGGCCCAGTCCGAGTCGTCCGCCCCGGCGGCGCTGTGTTGGTGGTGCTCGTGGTGGTGGTCCGTCATGTTTCGAGCGTAAGTGGGTCTTGCCTCAGCGACATACCATCTTGCGTATGACGCAAGAGGACAGCGCTCTCGACGCCCTGGTTCGCAAGCGGATCAGGGGACTGCGTTCGGCCATGGGCTGGTCGCTGGACGATCTGGCCGCCCGCTGCTATCTGAGCCCGTCCACGCTGAGCCGGATCGAGACGGGACATCGACGGATCAGTCTTGATCAGTTGAGCGCGATAGCGCGGGCCCTGGGGACCAGTCTGGATCAGCTGGTGGAGTCGACCGCCGATGATGACGTGATCATCCGGCCGCAGCATGACGCGGCGCGCGGGCTGACCACCTGGATGCTGAACCGGCAGCCCGGGGTCATCGTGGCCAAGCTACGCCTCACCAAACCGGCCCCGACCAGTGCCGAGGCGCTGAAGGTCCATCCGGGCAGGGACTGGTTCACGGTCCTGTCCGGCGCCGTGACGCTCGTGTTGGGGGATCGGAGGATCGTCGTCGAGACCGGACAGGCGGCGGAGTTCTCCACGATGATCCCCCACGCCTTCGGAGCGCACGGCGGGCCTGCCGAGGCCCTGGGCATCCTGGACCAGGACGGGCGCCGTACACATCTGCGGTCGCTGTCGGAGGAGGGCGACCCTTGATCTCGGCCCGCGTCGTCGGCCGTTCCGTTATGTCTCGTCAGGCCGGGTCGGCCGCGGACTGGGCGCGGGACAGGGCCACATCGAGGACGATCAGGAGCGCGTCGCGGACCGAACCCGTCTCGCGGGCGTCGAAGACGATCAGCGGGACGTGCTCGGAGATGTCCAGGGCCCAGCGGACCTCGTCCAGATCGTGCTGGACCTCGCCGTCGAAGGCGTTGATGGCGACGGCGAAGGGGATGTCCTTGTGCTCGAAGTAGTCCACCGCCGCGTAACAGTCGTCCAGGCGGCGGGTGTCCACGATCACCAGGCCGCCGAGGGCGCCCTCGACCACGTCGTCCCACATGAAGCCGAACCGGTCCTGGCCCGGCGTGCCGAACAGATACAGCTTCAGCTTCGGGTCGATCGTGATGACGCCGAAGTCCATGGCGACCGTGGTGGTGGTCTTGCCGGGGGTGTGGGTGAGGTCGTCCACGCCCGCCGCGACCTCCGTGATCAACGCCTCCGTGGTCAGCGGCCGGATCTCGGAGATCGCGCCCACCGCCGTGGTCTTGCCGACCCCGAAGCCACCGGCGATGACCAGCTTGACCGGCAGTGGCGGTTCTTCAACCGCTGTCGCGGAGTGAGCCCCGTGAGTCGGGGACGGCACGGAGACCATCGATAACCCTTCGCAGTACGGAGATGTCGTGGACGGTCCCGGCGTTCGGGACATGGACCGCCAGATGTCCCGCGGCGCACAGGTCCTCCGCGAGGACCCGGACCACGTTGAGATGCAGATGCAGCCGGGCGGCCAGCTCCGCCACCGACTGGGGGCGTCGGCAGGCGGCGACGATGTCGCGGCGTTCGAAGGCGAGCGACCGCAGGGCGGACAGCCCGTCCGGCGTCGCCACGATCTGGGTCTCGACCGGGAGCGGTGGCGCGGCGCCGCTCCCGGCCACCCTGCCCGCGGTCAGCAGGAACGGGCGGACGGCGGAGGCGCGGACGGCGGGCTCGGGCGGCTCGACGGACTCGGGCCGTGCCTCGGGCTCGGGCGGCTCGACGGACTCGGGCGGCGCCGGCCGCTCTTCGGGGCGGCCGGCCCGCTCGGTTGTCCCTACGGGCTCGGGCGGCGCCTCTGGCTCGGGCGGCCCCACGGGCTCGCGCGGCTCCGGGGCGGCCCGGGCACCGTCCTCCGCGTCCTGTCCTGCCCCCTCCCGCGCTGCCGCGTCGTGCGGTACTGGTTCACCGGCGGCCATCTCGCCCCCTCCTCCCTGCGCCGCGCGCCCCGTCAGCCGACGGACCCGGCGCTCTTCTTCAGCTCCATGACGAGCTGCGGGGTGAGCGCGGTCCCGGCCCGGTTGGCGAAGAGGGTCATCTCGTACGCGATGTTGCCCAGCTTCGCCTCCTTCGTGGTCACCACGCCGAGCACGGCACCGCAGCCGATGGACGACACCAGCACATGGCCGCCCTCGAGATCGATGATGACCTTGTTCAGCTCGCCGAGGCCGTAGTTGCCGGAGGCACCGGCGGCGAGGCTGGTGACACCGGAGACGATCGCGGCGAGCCGCTCGGAGTCGGCCTGATCCCGCAGTTGGGAGACGGCGATCAGCAGGCCGTCGGAGGACACCGCGATGGCGTCGACGACACCGGCGGTCTGGGTGGCGAATCGGTCCAGCAGCCAGGTGAAGTCGGCCGCGGCGGCTCGCAGATCGGTGGCTTCCCGCTCAGCGGTACCGCTCTTATCTGTCGGCGTGGTCACTGCCCGACTCCTTCCGGGGTCGCTGATGTGTCGATGGCATGGCTTCGGCCGGGCTGGCGGCGGCGCTGTCCCGCTCCGCCCTGCGTACGGCCGCCTCGAACTCGTCGAGTTCGGAGCGGACCGCGTCGGCGTCGGCGGGCCGACGCGTCTCCGGGATCGCCCGGTCGGCCGATGAGGTGGTCTTGTCGAGCGTCGCGCCCCGGACGCGGCGGCGGAGGGGGCGCGAGCCGGGGGCGGCGGCCGGGACGGTGTTCGGCTCGTTCGCGGCGGACCGCTCCCTCTCGGCGGACCGCTCCCTCTCGGCGGACCGCTCCTTCCCGGCGGACCGCTCCTCCCCGGCGTTCGACTCGTTCGCTGCCCGCGTCTCCTTCGCGGTGCCGGCCGACTCCGCGTTCGTACGGGACGTCGCCGGGACACGCCGCGGCAGACCCGACTCCGTCGCCGGAGCCGCCGGGCGCCGCTCCGGCGCGCCGGCGGAGGACCCGGAGGACCCGGAGGACCCGGAGGACCGTACGGGCGGAGGCGTGACGACAAGTGCGGACGCGAGCTCCCGCCCGGCCCCTGCCGCGCCCTTCCCCGACCCCGCAGCACCCGACCCCGCAGCCGTAACCGAAGCCGGACCCGAAGCCGCAGCCGCCGATTCCTCTCCTGCCCCCCGCGCCACCAGCAGCGCCGACGGCACCCACACACTGCCCGTGACCCCGCCGCCCGGCGTACGGCTCAGCGTGACCCGGATGCCCCAGCGCCGGGCGAGGCTGCCGACCACGAAGAGGCCGAGCACCTTGGTCGGTACGAGGTCGAGCCGCTCGCGGCGCACCAGGCGGGCGTTCTCCTCCTTGAGGCGTTCCGCGGCCAGGCCGAGCCCGTGGTCGATGACCTCGATCAGCGCGCCGCCGTCCGCCGTGACATCGGTGCCGGGCCGGACGACGACCTCGACGGGGGTGTCGGACGGGGAGAACGAGACCGCGTTCTCCAGCAACTCCGCCAGCATCAGCGTGAGGTCGCCGGTGATGTCGGGCGCGACCGTGACCTCGGTCTCGGACCGCAGAGACACCCGCTGGTACCCCTCGATCTGGCCGAGCGCCGCGCGGATGACATCGGCCAGCGTCGTCGGCCGGGCGTCCAGCTCGGTCTCCCGGATTCCGGCGAGCAGCATCAGGCTGTCGGCGTTGCGCTGGAGGCGTACGGCGATGTGGTCGATGCGGTAGAGCCGCTCCAGGATGTCGGGGGAACTCTCCTCGCGTTCGACGGCGTCGATCAGGGTGAGCTGGCGGGTGGTGAGGTTGCTGACCCGGCGGCCGACGTTGCCGAACATCTCGCCGACGTTGCGGCGGCTGAGCACCTGCCGCTCCAGCAGCGCCGCGGCGGTGACCTGCACCTGGTTGAACGCCTCGGCGAGATCGCCGATCTCGTCGCGCACCGGGACCGGGATCGGCCGGGGCCGCAGCGGGGTGGTGTCGGTCGTGTCGTCGTCCTCGACCTTGGCGAGTTCCTTGTCCGCCACCTCGACGACCTGGTGCGCCGCGCCGGTGAGGGCCGCCAGGGGGCGTACGACGGAACGCCGGACCAGGAACGAGAACGTCAGCCAGGCGGCGAAGCCGAGAACGGCGAGGGCGAGCAGGGCCAGCGCCTTGTACAGGGCGTCGTTGGAGGCATGCTCGGTCCGATCGGCGATCTCGCCGATCAGCGAGCGGGCGATCTCGAGGCGGGCCTCGGCCTGCCGGTTGCCCTGGGCCATCTCCGCGCGCAGCTGCCGCGGCGACTGGTCCTGGAGGGAGCTGGGGTCGATCTGGAGCTCGGCGAACCGGTCCTCGATGCCGTTCTCCTCGGCGTTCCGCTCGATGCCGTCGAGGCGCAGGACCTGGCCGGGGTCGGCGATCCTGGAGAAACGTTCCGACTGCTCCTCGTAGACCCGGTGGGCGCCGACCGCGCGGGTGTACTCGGTGAGGCCGTTGGCGTCCCGGGTCTGGGCGGAGAACACCCCGCCCTCGAAGGCCGCATGGGCGGCGTCGGCGCGCATCACGGCGTCGACCAGCTCGATCGCGGAGGACGAGGGGCTGTCGGAGAAGTGGTCGAGCCCGATGCCGTCGATGAGATAGCCGACGGCGGCGGCGTACGCGGGGTCGATACCGGCGGCGGGCACCGAGCCCCGTTCGACCTTGTCCCGCAGCACGCTCAGGCGCCGGACGTAGTCGAGGGCCTGAGCCTCGTCCTTCGGCAGGGCGGAGCCGAACGCCGAACGCACATCGGCGGCCCGCCCGTCGGTGACCCGCTGCGCCCGGCGGTAGTCGGCGGTGGACGGGAGGGTGGCCCCGGGGCGGACCGGCTCCTGCTGGACGGAGAGCAGGAGCGCCTCCCGGTGCTCGGCCTGTACGTCGTTGATCAGCCGGGCCACCTGGCCGCTGTCGCGCACCCGCTCGGCGATCCGGTTGGCGTCCATGGCCTGCCGCACCTGGCCGTACACGGCGACGCCGAGGAGCACGCCGACGACCGTCAGCGGCACGATCACCAGGACGTTGAGCTTCCGCCGGAACGGCCAGCGGTCGAGGAGCGCGCCGAGGGCTTCCGTCCTACGACCCGTCGTGCGGCCCGTCGTACGACCCGCCGCGCGCCCCGTCGTGTGCGGGGACCGCGAACTCGGCGGCGGCGCGTGTCCGGACGGCTCCTGGTCGGCTGGCGGGTCCGCCGTGTCCACAGACACCCAGGTCCTCCTTCGATGTGCTCCTGAGCGGTGACCGAGGTGTTGTTGCCGCCGATCGCCGACACCGGGAAACGGGACGTCGGCGAAGGCGATTCCGGCCGGAATGCGAGCGATGGAATCGCGCCACATGCGTGACCGGGCGTGAACACTACCGCCTGTGCGCACACGCGCAAGGCATGGCCCCTCAACGACCACGGAATTTCCACAGTTTGCTAGGTTTAGGTCATCTACGTATCCCCCGGCGCCCCGCCAACCGCCCAGCCGGTGGCCGGGAGGTGGCTGCCCGGTGGTCATGGGGTGGAGACCGAGGGCGGCGCATGGGCTGGCTTGTTCACGACTGTGCTCGATGGGGCCGCGGGTACCGAAGGGGGCTGCCCGGCGCGGCGCCGCCACCCGTAACCTGTCTGCTCCCAGCCCCCGGTCCACCCACCCCCGGTCCACCCCGGGTCCACCCCGGCCCATCGCCGGTCAACCCCCGTACCATCCCCGGCCCGTACTCTCCGTACCACTCCGTGCCCTGCGAGGAGACCCGTGCACCCCACCCGCAAGGCGGCCCTGACGGCCATCGCGCTGCTGGCCGTGGCCACCGCCGGCTGCGAGCCCGGCGCCGCCTCCACCACGACCCACCGGACCTCCGCGAAGCCCGGCTGCCCGACCGTCGTCTCCAGAGCCGAACGAGCCGTCAAGAAGGCCGAGGACGTGGACGCCCCGTGGAAGGGCCCCACCACCGGGCCCGAGGCGGCCGGTCACGGCAAGAGCATCGTCTTCATCGCCCATGACCTCTCCAACCCCGGTCCGGCCGGAGTCGCCCAGGGCGTCCAGGAAGCCGCGTCACTGCTGCGGTGGAGCGCCCGCACCCTCAATGGCCAGGGCACGCCGGAGGGTTACCGGTCCGCCTTCAAGAAGGCGCTCGCCCTCAAGCCGGACGGCATCGCCATCGCCGGTTTCGACCCCGGCAGCGTCGCCGACGAGATGAAGGAGGCCAAGGCGGCGGGCATTCCGGTGATCGGCTGGCACTCCGCCCCGACCCCGGGCCCGGACGGGAGCCCCGATCTCTTCACCAACGTCACCACCCGGGTCGAGGACGTCGCGAAGATCAGTGCCGACTGGATCATCGCCCGCTCGGGCGGCCGCGCGGGCGTGGTGCTGTTCACCGACGGCACGGTCCCCTTCGCGAAGCACAAGTCGGACCTGATCAAGAAGGAGCTCGCCACCTGCTCCGACGTCAAGCTGCTGAGCTACCGGAACGTGCCGATACCCGAGGCCAACAAGCGCGCCATCGGGGAAGTCCGGTCCCTGCTCGCCCGCTTCGGCGACAAGTGGACGTACTCGGCCGCCATCAACGACCTGTACTTCCGGCACACCGCGGCCGCTCTGCGCGCCGCGGGCAAGGACGGCGCGGGCGCCCCGTTCAACATCGGCGCGGGGGACGGCGACCCGTCGGCCTTCCAGCGCGTCAACGGCAAGCGGTTCCAGGCGGCCACGGTGCCCGAGCCCCTCACCGAACAGGGCTGGCAGATCGCCGATGAGTTCAACCGCGCCTTCGCGGACAAGCCCGCCAGCGGATACGTCCCCTCGGTGCACATCACCACCGCCGCGAACAGCGGTGGCGCGCTGTCGTGGGACTCCGAGGGCTATCGGCAGGCGTATCGCAAGATCTGGGGGAAGTAGGCGAAGGGGAGCAGGCACGGGGAGGGCCGGGGCTCGTGAGGGGAGCCCCGGCCCCAGTGAGACCTGGTCCTGCCCGGTCTCAGTCCTGGTGGACCTCGTTGTTGCCCGTGCCGCCGGAGAGGGTGTCATTGCCCTCGCCGCCCCACAGCACGTCGTCGCCGCTGTTGCCGTAGAGGGTGTCGTCGCCCTTGCCGCCACGGAGGATGTCGTTGCCGGTGCCCCCGCGCAGGATGTTGTCCTCGGAGCCGCCGGTGATGGTGTCGTTCCCGGCGTCACCGTGGCATTCCTGCGCGCAGTTGGTGATGGTGTCGTCGCCGTCGCCGCCGTAGGCGCCGAAGCCCATGACACCGCCGCCACCGTCGATCTTGTCGTTGCCGCCCTCGCCGTAGAACGTGGGCGCCGCGCTGCCCTGGAGGACGTCGTTGCCGGCGCCGCCGTGAATTCCGGCGTAGGCCGAGCCATTGGGGTCGATCTTCGCGGTGTCATTGCCGTCACCGAGATCGACATCGAAGTTGTCGGAGTCGTCGGAGTTCTGCGGGATTTCCACCGCGCACTGGGCGACGGTGTGATCGCTCGCGGTCGGGTAGGTGCACTCGTCCCAGTTCGCCGCCTCCGGATCGATGGTGATGTCACCCTTGTCGCGGAAGGTGAGGACGTAATATTCCTCGAATTCCCCACGGCTGACGATCTGCTCGGAGACCGTCAGATTGTTCTTCTGCCCCGCGGCGGCCTTGTACCAGAGCTCGCCGTCCTCGTGGACGAGAGAGCCCGAGGTCGTCGGGGCCGCCTGGGCGGCGGGCGCCGCGAGCGCGGCTCCCCCCAGGGCGAGAGCGAGGGTGGCCGTAGCGGCCATGATCCGGTACCTGCGCATAGGGAAAGGGCCCTTCGTGCAATCAGCGCCGATCGGGCCGGCGAGTAAGCGCGGTTTCAGTCACCGGGCGCCGGCGATCGGCTATTGGGTGTTTCCGATCGCCCCGGTAGACCCTGAGGGACGGCAAGCGGTTGCCCGGGAAATTACCTAGTTTCCCGCAGGATTCCCGCAGTCGCAGGTCATCGCGTTATTCGAAGGGAGTTGCAGAAGAAATGACGACATCGCCGTAACCGGCCTTTCCGGGCGATTTAACCCCTCGTTCACCCGAGTCGGCAGGGGTCACCGCGCCGGAGGAGACGGGGCGGCGGCGTCCGCCCAGAAGGCCGACGATGCGGAACGCGGCACCGCGTCCGCCACTCCCACCAGTGCGAGCCCCAGCCCGAGCCGTACGGAGCCCGCCAAGCGCCCCCGTGCGAGCCCGAGCAGCCCCCGGGCCACCCGACCCGCCGGCGGCACCACCCCGGCCCCGCGCCGCACGGCGCCGAACCCGCAGGCCCCCGCGCCGACCCGGGCGGGCGCCCCGGCGAGCGTGCGGGGCACCTGGTACTCCGAGGTGCGCGACCCGAACGGCAACGCGATCGTCATGACCGTGTCCGGCAGTTCCCTCAGCGTGGGCTACCAGGGCAAGTCCTGCCCCGGGACGATCAGCGCGAGCATGGCCGTCACCATGACCTGTCAGGGCGAGCCCCTCTCCGGTGGCCACGCCGTGGTCAGCGGTGACGGCCAGAGCCTCACCGTCAACTGGCCCCAGGGCAAACCCGACCGGTACGTCCGTCCGTGAGCCGGCTCCTGGCTGACCCGGCCCGTCAGTGAGATCGGCCGGTGTTGAGCCGGGCGGCCTGGCGGGTCAGATAGTCGCGTTCGGCGAGGTTGGACGCCTTGTGGGCCGCCTCCGCGTACAGCCGGGCCGCCGTCGTCAGGTCACCGTCGCGCTCGTGGAGGTACGCCGCCACCGCCGCGTGGCGGGGCAAGGGGGATCCCCCGCTCGAAGAGCTGGGGGAAGACGCGTCCAGTTCCGCGAGCGCGGCCAGCCCGGCACGCGGGCCGTCGGCCTCGCCGACGGCCACCGCTCGGTTGAGCCGCACGACCGGGCTGTCGGTCAGGCCCGCGAGCTCGTCGTACCACTCCACGATCTGCACCCAGTCGGTCTCCTCGGCGGTGGGCGCGTCCGCGTGGAGGGCCGCGATGGCGGCCTGGGCCTGGAACTCGCCCAGCCGGTCGCGGGCGAGCGCCGCCTGGAGGATCTCCACCCCCTCGGCGATCGCCTCGGTGTCCCACCGGGAGCGGTCCTGCTCGGCGAGCGGCACCAGGCTGCCGTCGGGCGCGGTCCGGCTGGCGCGCCGGGCGTGGTGGAGCAGCATCAGGGCGAGGAGCCCCGCCACCTCGGGGTGGTCGATCGCGGCCGCGAGCTGCCGGGTGAGCCGGATGGCCTCGGCGGCGAGGTCGACGTCGCCCGAGTAGCCCTCGTTGAAGACCAGGTACAGCACGCGGAGCACGGTGGCGACGTCGCCGGGCTGGTCGAACCGTACGCCGGAGACGGTGCGCTTGGCCCGGCTGATGCGCTGCGCCATGGTCGCCTCGGGCACCAGATACGCCTGGGCGATCTGGCGGGTGGTGAGGCCGCCGACCGCGCGCAGGGTGAGCGCGACGGCGGACGACGGCGTCAGCGACGGGTGGGCGCACAGGAAGTAGAGCTGGAGCGTGTCGTCCACCGAGGCGGCCGGGCCGGGCGCCGGTTCCTCCTCGACGAGGTCCTCACGCCGGCGGCGGGCCGCGTCCGCCCGGGTCGCGTCGAGGAACTTGCGCCAGGCCACGGTGACCAGCCAGCCCTTGGCGTCCCGCGGGGGGTCGGCCGGCCACACGCGGACCGCCTCGATGAGCGCGTCCTGTACGGCGTCCTCGGCCGCCGCGAAATCGGCTCCGCGGCGGACGAGGACGCCGAGCACACCCGGCGTGAGGCTCCTGATCAGGGCCTCGTTCATCCGCGTCACTTGAAAGTGCACTCCGTGGTGCTGGGCTTGGCGGCCAGGAACGGGCGCACCTCCAGCCACTCGTGGATCGGCTTCCCGTCCTTCCCCGGAGCGGCCGACAGCTCACCGGCCAGCTCGACGGCGCGCTCGTGGCTGTCGACGTCGATCACCATCCAGCCCGCGATGAGGTCCTTGGTCTCGGCGAACGGACCGTCGGTGACCGGCGGACGCCCCTCGCCGTCGTACCGCACCCACGACCCCTCCGGGGCGAGCGCCTGACCGTCGACGAACTCGCCGGTCTTCTCCAGCCGGGCCGCGAAGTCGTTCATGTACTGCACATGCGCCGAGATCTCCTCCGGCGTCCACTGGTCCATCGGCACGTTGTTCACCGGAGCCGGAGCGCCGCGGTAGTGCTTCAGCAGCAGGTACTTGGCCATCGTGGTTCTCCTCGATGCGGATGCGACCCATTGTGGTCGCGTTCACCCCGGGGACGGAGCCGGTCCCGCGTTCTCGACATCCCCGTCCGAAGATTTTTTTCGCTGCTCCTCGATCCGGTGCAGCACCGAGTCCAGATGCGCCTCGGAGGCCGCTCGGGCCGCCTCCGGGTCGCGGTCCTCGATCGCCCGCAGGATGGCCTGGTGCTCCTCGATCGTGGCGCGCCGGCGGGCGGCGGACAGCGAGGTCTTGCGCCGCCCGGGCTCGCCGATCTCGTAGACCCGGTCCAGCAGCCGCAGCAGCAGCGGGTTGCGGGTGTACTGGGCGATGGCGCGGTGGAAGGTGCGGTCCAGGTCGGTGAACTCCTGCCGCGTGGGCTCGCGTCGCATCGCGTCCAGCAGGGCGTGCAGCTGGACGATGTCGGAGGGGGTGGCCCGCCGGGCGGCCCGCGCGGTCACCGAGGGCTCGATGCACGCGCGCACCTCCATGACCTGCAACAGCTCCGCCGTGGCCTCGAGCCCGGAGGCCAGGACGTCGCCGCGCGGAGTGGCCCCGGGGTCGAGCACGACGGTGCCGGAGCCGGGGCGCCGGGCGACCAGTCCGCGCGAGGCGAGGGCGCGCAGCGCCTCGCGGACCGAGCCCCGGGAGACGCCGAGGCTCTCCGCGAGCTCCCGCTCCGGGGGGACCCGGGAACCGGGCGCCAGCTCTCCGCTCAGGATCAGCCGCTCCAGGCCGACGGCCAGGGCGTCCGGCCTCGACAGGGTGGAGTGCCGCAGTTGCCGCCAGTCCATCTCCTGGCTTTCCTCCGCCTTCTTCAGCTTTCTCCAGCTTTCCGGTCCGGCCGGTGGTCCAGAGTCTCACACCCGGCGGACGTCATCCCGGTGTCCTCCCGGCCTCCGCCCGGCCTCCGCCCCGTCGCCGCCGCGAGCGGATTTAACCAGGTGGTGACGGGCGGGCAACCGGAGTCACCGGGTCCGCACGCTAGCGTCCACCGACATCAATTTGGTCCTACCAATGGGCCAAATGCGGCCGCTGCGCCATCCTGGCCGCACCGCAGCGCGCGCCCCGACGTCCCCAGCAGTGAGGCATCCCGCCATGCGCCAAAGAACGAGCGGACCCAGCGACCGGCCCCCACCCACCCGCCACCGACCGCGCGCCGCCGCCCTCGCCGCCCGGGTGCTGTGGGTGCTGGTGGCCGGCGCCACCGCCGGCTGCGCCTCCCTGGCCTCCCCCACGGCCGAGGTGGGCGCCGACCGGATGACCGACCCCCGGCCCGCCCGCGACGGCGGAACGCTCACCATCGCCCTCAAATCGGACCCGGACAAGCTGGACCCCACCCTGGCCAGCACCGCCGTGGGCCGGACCGTGTTCACCGCGATGTGCGAGAAGCTCTACGACGTCGACGCCGCGAACCGGATCGTGCCGCAGCTCGCCGCCGCCCCGCCCACGACGAGCGACGGCGGCCGCACCGTCACCGTCAAGCTGCGGCGCGGCGTCCGGTTCGCCGACGGCACCCGCATGGACGCCGAGGCGGTCAAGACCTCCCTGGACCGGCACCGGACGCTGACCGGTTCCGTGCGCGCGAGCGAGCTGAAGCCCCTCACCTCGGTCCAGGCGGTCGGCGACGACACCGTACGGCTGCGGCTGGCCAAGCCGTACGTCCCGCTGCTCGCGCTGCTCGCGGACCGCGCGGGCATGGTCATGTCCCCCACCGCGCTGAAGCGCTACGGCAAGGGCTTCGCGAGCCACCCCACCTGCGTCGGCCCGTTCCGCTACGCCGAGCGCGTGGTGGGCGACCGCATCGTGCTGGACAAGGACCCGAACTACTACGACGCCGACGCCGTCCATCTGCGGCGGGTGATCTACCGCACCATCACCGACGGCAACGTCCGGCTGGCGAACCTCCAGTCCGGCGACATCCAGGTGGGCGACCAGATGGACCCGGTCCAGGTGGGCAGGGCGCTCACCGAACCCGGGCTCCAGCTGTTCCACTCCTCCTCGCTGGGCTACTACGGACTGACCCTCAACATCGGGAACACCAAGGGCGCGGGGGCGCCGCCGGGCCGGATCGACACCCCGATCGCTCGGGACGTACGGGTGCGCGAGGCGTTCGACCTCTCCCTGGACCGCGACCTGATCAACACCATCGTCTTCCAGGGCCGCTACCGGCCCACCTGCGGTCCGCTCCCCGTCGGCACCCCGTACGCCACCGGGTCCCGCTGCCCGGCCCGCGACCTGGCCAAGGCCAAGCGGCTGCTCAGGGCCGCCAAGGTGACCACACCGGTCCGGGTGCGGCTCCAGATCAGCACCACCCCGGAGGACAACCGGCTGGGCCAGGTCATCCAGGCCATGGCCAAGGAGGCGGGCTTCGCGGTGAGCCTGGCGCCCACCGAGTTCGCCACCGGCCTGGAGCACTCCCGCGCGGGCGACTTCCAGGCGGCGACCACCAACTGGTCGGGTCGGCTGGACCCGGCGGGCAACATCGACGTGTTCGCCGGCACCGGCGGCGCCCAGAACTACGGCGGGCTCTCCGACCCCGCCATCGACCGGCTGATCGCCGAGGGCGGCACCACCGCGGCCAAACCCGCCCGCAAGAAGATCTACGCCCGGCTCGTGGAGCGCGTCCGCGCCGCGCACACCGTGCTCTATCTGATCCAGCCCACGAACTACGTCTTCGTGACGAAGAAGGTCGCCGGGCTGAAGGTCTTCGGCGACGGGCTGATCCGGGTGAAGGACGCCGGATATGTGAGGGGAGGGAGCTGATGTCGTATCCGATCCGCCGGCTCGGCGAATCGCTGATCACGCTCTTCCTGGTCAGTGTCGTGGTCTTCGCCGGTGTACGGGCGCTGCCCGGCGACACCGCCACCGCGCTGGCCGGGGAGGAGCCGACGCCCGAGGCGATCGCCCAGATCCGCGAGAGCTACGGGCTCGACGACAACATCGTGGTGCAGTACGTGCGCTATGTGCGGCACGCCGCCACCGGCGACCTCGGCGTCTCCTCCCGCACCGGGCTGCCGGTCCTGGACTCGGTGATGGAGGCGCTGCCCGTCACCCTCGAACTGTCCGCGCTGGCCCTGCTGCTCGCGGTCGTGGTCGGCGTGGGTGCCGGGGTGGTGGCGGCGGTCCGACGCGGCAGGCCCGAGGAGTGGCTGGTCAACGCGGTGGCGCTGCTGGGGCTTTCGGTGCCCGCGTTCTGGCTCGGCATCGTGCTCGTCCTCGCCTTCGCGATCGCCGTCCCGGTCTTCGCGGCCTCCGGTTTCGTGCCGTTCGGCGTGGACCCGATGGAGAACCTGCGCCATATGGTGCTCCCGGTGATCGTCCTCGGCTCCGGTCTGGCGGCGGTCGTGATGCGGCAGACGCGCGCGGCCATGCTGGGCTCGCTGTCCGCCGACTACGTGCGCACGGCACGCGCCAAGGGGCTCTCCCGACGCCAGGTGATCATGGGGCACGCCCTGCGGAACAGCCTGGTCACCGTGGTGACCGTGCTCGGACTCCAGCTCGGGCACCTCATCTCGGGCGCGGTGGTCACCGAGCAGATCTTCGTCCTGCCGGGCTTCGGCAAGCTCACCATCGACGCGGTCTTCTCCCGCGACTACGCGATGGTGCAGGGCGTGGTGCTGTTCACCTCCACCGCCTACATCGTCGTCAACCTCCTGGTGGACCTGGCCTATTCGGTGATCGACCCCCGTATCCGGCTCGGAGGTGCGCAGTGAGCGCCGCGACTACCGCCCTTCCCGCCGCCGGGGAGCGGGAGCGGGCCCCGCTCGCCCCGCTGTCCCGGCTCCGGCTGCTGACCCGTAACAAGCTGGCCCTCACCGGGGCCGTGGCCGCCGCGCTCCTGGTGCTGATCGCGGTGGGCGCCCCGCTCATCGCGCCGTACGACCCGGCCCGCCCCGACTTCACCGCCGCCCTCCGGCCGCCGGGCTGGGCCCACTGGCTGGGCACCGACGACCTGGGCCGCGATCAGCTCTCCCGGGTCGTGTACGGGGTGCGGGCCTCGCTCCAGATCGGGCTGCTCGCGGTGGCGCTGGCCTTCGCGGCCGGGGTGCCGCTCGGGCTGATCGCGGGCTACTACGGGCGGTTCGCCGACTCGGTGGTCTCCCGGCTCACCGACACCCTGCTCGCCTTCCCCTTCCTGGTGCTGGCGGTGGGCCTGGCCACCATCCTCGGACCGTCCCTGCTCAACGCCACGATCGCGGTCGGCGTCTCGCAGATCCCGGCCGTCATCCGGATCACCCGGGCGGAGACACTGCGGCTCAAACACCTGGACTATGTGGCGGCGGCCGTGGCAAACGGCGGCGGGGACGGCACCGTGCTCTTCCGCCATATCCTGCCCGGCGCCCTGTCCGCGCTGACCGTCCAGGCCACCGTGGGCATCCCCACCGCGATCATCGGTGAGGCGCTGCTGAGCTTCCTCGGCCTCGGCGTCCAGCCGCCGTCCCCCTCGCTCGGGGTGATGCTCTCCAGCGCCCAGGCGTACATCGCCGCCGCGCCCTGGATGGCGGTCTTCCCGGGCCTCGCGATCATCGCCGCGACGCTCGCGTTCAATCTGCTCGGGGACGGGCTGCGCGACATCCTCGACCCCCAGGGAGACAGCCGATGACCACGTCCACCGCGCCGTCCACCGCGCCCCCCGCCCTGAGCGTGCGGGACCTGTCCGTGGTCTTCCGCACCCCGACCCGCGTGGTCCACGCGGTGGACGGGCTGTCGTACGACATCGCCGCCGGTGAAGTACTGGCCGTGGTCGGCGAGTCCGGCTGCGGCAAGTCCGTGACCTCCACCGCCGTCATGGGGCTGCTGCCGCCCACGGCGAGCGTCGGCGGCTCCGTCCGGCTGGGCGGACGGGAGCTGGTGGGGGCGGACGAGAGCGAACTGCGGGACGTCCGCGGCCGGGAGATCGCGATGATCTTCCAGGAGCCGATGACCTCGCTGAACCCCGTGCTCACCATCGGCCGCCAGGTGGGCGAGGTCCTCCGGCGCCATCAGGGGATCGGCCGCCGGGAGGCGCGCGAGCGGGCCGTGGACCTGCTCGACCTCGTCGGCATCCCCGCCCCCGCCCAGCGGGCCCGCGACTATCCCCACCAGCTCAGCGGCGGAATGCGGCAGCGGGTGATGATCGCCATCGCGATCGCCTGCGACCCCGCCGTGCTCATCGCCGACGAGCCCACCACCGCGCTGGACGTCACCGTGCAGGCGGGCATCCTGGAGGTGCTGCAATCCCTGCGGGAGCGGCTCGGCACCGCGATCGTGCTGATCACCCACGATCTGGGCGTGGTCGCCGACATCGCCGACCGGGTGCTGGTGATGTACGCGGGCCGGGGCGTCGAACAGGCCCCGGTGGACGAGCTGTTCGGCGCGCCCCGCCATCCGTACACCCGCGGGCTGCTCGGCGCGGTGCCGGTGCCCGGTCGGCGGCGGACGGAGGGCGGGCGGGGGCGGCTCCAGGAGATCCCCGGACTGGTGCCGAGCCTCACCGAACAGCCCGACCGCTGCACCTTCCAGCCCCGCTGCTCCTACGCCGACGAGCGGTGCGGGGAGCAGAGGCCCGTACTGCGGGGGCTGCGGGGGCTGCGGGCGCCGCGCGAGCGGGATGAGAGGCATGAGGGGTACGAACGGGACGGGCGCTCCGAGCAAGCCGAGCAATCCGAGTCGCATGAGGCCGCGTGCTGGTATCCGGTGCCGGTGCACCCCGAACGCCCTGAACACCCCGAACACCCTGAACGCTCCGAACACACTGAACGCTCCGAACGCCCCGGACAGGAGGCCGCCTCATGACCGCCGCCGTCGCGCCCCCGGAGGCGTCGCGGGATGACGCCGTGCTCGACATCAGTGGCCTGGTCCGGCACTTCACCGGCCCCGCCGGCACCGTCAGGGCGGTCGACGGGGTCAGCCTCAGCATCGGCCGGGGCGAGATCGTCGGCCTGGTCGGGGAGTCCGGCAGCGGCAAGTCAACGGTGGGACGGTGCGCCGTACGGCTGGACCGGCCGACCGCGGGCCAGGTGACGATCAACGGCCGCGATGTGACCCGTCTTTCGAGGCGGGCGCTGCGTCCGCTGCGCAAGGACTTCCACCTGGTCTTCCAGGACCCGTCCTCCTCGCTCGACCCGCGGATGACCGTGGGCGCCATCGTCGGCCAGCCGCTGCGGCTGCACCGCCTGGCGTCCGGCGACGCCCTGCGCGACCGGGTCGCCGCGCTGCTGGCCCAGGTGGGGCTGCGGCCCGAACTGGCGCGACGGCGGCCCCATGAACTCTCCGGCGGACAGCGGCAGCGGGTCTCCATCGCCCGCGCGCTGTCGGTCGACCCCCAGCTGCTGGTGGCCGACGAGCCGACGTCGGCGCTGGACGTCTCCGTCCAGGCGTCCGTGCTCAATCTGCTGGCGGACCTCCAGCGGGAGCGGCGGTTCGGGTGTCTGTTCATCACCCATGACCTGGCCGCCGTCGAGTACCTCGCCGACCGGATCGCCGTGATGTATCTGGGGCAGCTGGTGGAACAGGCCCCGGCCGCCGAGCTGTTCGCCGACCCCAAGCATCCGTACACCCAGGCCCTGCTGTCCGCGGCCCCGGTGCCGAACCCGGCCGCGCAGCGGTCGCGCGCCCGGATCGTGCTCAGCGGGGAGCTGCCCAGCCCGCTGGATCCGCCGAGCGGCTGCCGCTTCCACACCCGCTGTCCGCTCGCCGTCGACCGCTGCCGCACCGAGCCGCCCGTGCCGCGGCGGCTCGCGGAGGGCGGCGGCCGCCGCGAGGTCTCGTGCCATCTGGTGGCGGACGATGGCACCGCGCCAGACGCGTCTGCCTTCTGACTGCCCCGCACGTCCGCACCCGCACGTCCACACCCGCCGTCCCCACCCGCCGTCCACACCTGCACCCGCACCCGCACCCGCACCCGCATTCGTACGAGACCAGGAGCCTGCCGACATGTTCACCACCCGGCCCACCCTTCAGGGCACCCATGGCATGGTGTCCTCCACCCACTGGCTGGCCTCGCAGTCCGCCATGGCCGTCCTGGAGGACGGCGGCAACGCCTTCGACGCGGCCGTGGCCGCCGGGTTCGTCCTGCATGTGGTCGAGCCGCATCTGAACGGGCCCGCCGGTGAGGTGCCGATCATCCTCGCCCCGGCGGGCGGCGAACCCACCGTGCTGTGCGGCCAGGGCCCGGCCCCCGCCGGGGCCACCATCGACCACTACACCGCGCTCGGCCTCGACCTCGTCCCCGGCACCGGCCCGCTCGCGGCGGCGGTGCCCGGTGCGTTCGACGCCTGGATGGTGCTGCTGCGCGACCACGGTACGAAGCGGCTCGCCGAGGTGCTGCGGTACGCGATCGGCTACGCCGAGCACGGCCATCCGGCGGTCGAGCGGATCGGGGAGACCGTCGAGACGGTGCGGGAGCTGTTCGAGACCGAGTGGACCACCTCGGCCGAGCTGTATCTGCCGGACGGGAAGTCCCCCGCCGCCGGGCGGCTGCTCACCAACCCCGCGCTGGCCGCCACCTGGCGACGGCTGGTCACCGAGGCGGAGGGGGCAGGGCCGGGGCGCGAGACCCAGATCGAGGCGGCCCGCCGGGTCTGGCGCGAGGGCTTCATCGCGGAGGAGCTGGCGGACGCGGCGGCCCGGCCCGCGATGGACTCGTCCGGGCACCGCAACGCCGGGACCATGACCGGGGACGACCTGGCCGCCTTCGAGGCCACGTACGAGCCGCCGGTCCGCCACTTCTGGAACGGCTGGACCGTGTGCAAGGCCGGGCCCTGGAGCCAGGGGCCGGTGCTGCTCCAGCAACTCGCCCTGCTGCCGTACGAGCTGAGCGAGGCCGACCTGGGCACGCCCGACTTCCTGCACCTCCTGATCGAGGGCGGCAAGCTGGCCATGGCCGACCGCGAGGCGTGGTACGGGGACGCCGCCGACGTGCCGCTGACGGAGCTGCTCTCGCGTCCGTACAACGACGAGCGGCGGGCGCTGATCGGCGAACGGGCCTCGTACGAGCTGCGCCCCGGGCATCCCGGGGGCCGTACGCCACGGCTGAGCAAGCAGGCGCTGGCCGCGGTGGCCCGCGCCGCGTCCGGGGCGGCCGGACCGGCCGCCGGGCCGGGCGGCGGCGAGCCGACGGTCGGCGGCGGGGACCTGGGCCTGGGGCTGGGCGGACCGGCTCATGGCGAACCCGTCGTCGACCGGGACGGGGTGACCCGGGGCGACACCTGCCACCTCGACGTGGTGGACCGCTGGGGCAACATGGTCGCGGCCACGCCCAGCGGCGGCTGGCTCCAGTCCAACCCCGTCATCCCCGCGCTGGGTTTCCCGCTCGGCACCCGGCTCCAGATGACCTGGCTGGACCCCGGCCTGCCCAACTCCCTCACCCCCGGCCGCCGCCCCCGCACCACGCTCACCCCCTCGCTCGCGCTGCGCGGCGACACCCCCGTCATGGCCTTCGGCACTCCCGGCGGCGACCAGCAGGACCAGTGGAGCACCCACTTCTTCCTCGGCGTGGCGCTACGGGCGCCGGTGCGCTCCGGCCTGGATCTCCAGGGCGCCATCGACGCCCCCAACTGGCACCAGGAGTCCTTCCCCGGCTCCTTCCACCCCCGGGCGATGACGGCGGGCCGGGTGGTCGTCGAGTCCCGCATCGGCGAACCCGCCCTTGCGGAACTCCGCCGCCGAGGCCACGACGTCGTGGTCGGCGAACCCTGGTCGGAGGGCCGCCTGTGCGCGGTCGCCCGCGACCCGGAGACGGGCGTCCTGCTCGCCGCCGCCAACCCGCGCGGCGCGCAGGGCTACGCGGTGGGGCGCTGACGCCTGCGGTGGGCTACTCCCCTCCCCGCCCCTTCCCCCAACTGGGGCTCCGCCCCAGCCCCCGGCCGCGTCGCAGGTGGCGCGGTCGGCATCCCCGGCCGGTGCGCTGATCGCGGCGACGGTCGGCTCGTCGCCCCCCGGGGCCCAGGGGCGAAGCCCTTGCCACGCGGCGGAGCCGCATATCCATGCCGCGGGAAGTGGCGGAGAGGGGGGAAGACCCGCTGGGTGGCGCGCGCCCAGCAGGTCGGAGGAAGCCCGCTACGGTTCGGGCAGCGCCCCGAAGGGGCGCGGGGCTGTGTCGTTGTGCGGCTCCGCCGCGGCTGTGTCGATATGCGGCTCCGCCGCGTGGGACCAGCCACGACGGCGCCGCAGTCGGCCGACGACACATCGCGACACTTCCCGCGGAGCGCTCAGCGGGCGTACCCGCTGGGGTCGGCGGACCGGAGCTTCTCGGCCCGCTTCAGTGGGTCGTAGCCGGGGCCGACGCCATCGGCCAGGATCACATCGCCCTCGATGTGGTCGGTGCGCAGCGCCAGGATGTCCTGATAGGCGGGCGACGCGTACCACGCGCGGGCGTCCGCCATCCCGCCCGGGAACTCGATCAGCACCACACTGCCCGGCCACTCCCCCTCGACCACCTCGAACGTGTCGCCGTGGATGAGGAACCGGCCGTGAAAGGGGTCGAGGGTGGCCTGGATCCGCTCCAGGTACTCGATGACGTCGGGGTGCGGGCTGCGGCCGTGCAGATGCGCGAGCGCGTAGGCGGCGGGCATGGCTCCTCCAAGTGCTCCAAGCGGATCGGCGGACACGGATCAGCCTGCCGCGCCCCGCCAGGAGCGTCGATTACCCCCGAGGTCATGGCCCCGGCCCCGGGCCTCAGTCGAAGATGCCCAGGTCCTCCCGCATGATCCGGCGCATCGCCGACAGCCGCATGACCATCGTCGTCACACACCGGCTCGAGAACACGCAACTGGCTGACCGCATCCTCGTCAGACGCGAGGGACGCGTGATCGAGTACAGCGGGTACCGGATCAGCGCCGGTCGGGTTGACGGGCGCGGCAGCGCTTCCGGTGCTGTCTGCTGTGTTGGTGGGTAGCCCTCAGGGATGGCGAAGAAGCGGGCGGACTCCTCCACCGAACTGGTGGGTTGGGATGCCCGTGGGGGCGGGATCGGGGCCGCACTGCCGAAACGGTGCGTGCAGGTGTGCTGGCGGCTGGAGTACATGCCGCTCTTCGGCGAGTTCGAGACCGGGCGTGACCTTGGGGCTTACTCACCACCGACTTCCAGCGAGGTGACACCGTCATGACCACCACCGTCGTACCCGGGCTGCTGGAGCAGTTGCGGCGCATGCCCGACGACGCCTTCACCCGCCTGCAATACCTGGCCCCACAGGTCGGCTGCTTCAATGGATGCGCCATGTGCTCGCAAGGTGCCGGCCGCGACATCTGGAGCCTGACCCAAGAGGGGCTGACCGGCCTGTTCACCGCGCTCGCGGGGGTCGCCGCCGAGCGGAGCCTGGCCATCGCCTCGGGCCGTATCCACCGCCCCGGCGTGGTCTTCCCCTATCTGGACAACGACATCGGCTCCTACCCCCACCTCGACCACTATGCCCAGCTTGCCCGTGATGTCCTTGGCGTGAAGCTGCGAATCTCCACCGTCGGCTACTCCCGCCACTCCGCGCGACTGGCCGCTATGCACCAGCACCTGGTGAAGGAGTTCACCGGCGCCTTCGACGGCATCCGTTTCTCCGTCACCCCCTACACCCTCGGCTTCACCGGCCGCTTCGGGGTCGACCGCCAGGCGTATATCGAGGATCTGGCCGCTGCCCTGCGGACATACCGTCCACTACTGGACGTGCTCGGGCACGGCGCCACCACCGCCGCGTGCGAGCTCCGCTTCGCCCCGCTCGTCGGGATCGGCGAACTGACCGACGCCCGCATCGACGGCCACCACGTCCTCGCCACCGGCCCCCACCTGCTCATCTCCCATGAACGGACCGACGGTGAGCTGCCCGAGACCGTGATCGAGAGCCTGGACGAGCCGCTCTACTCCGAACCCGGTGCCCCCTACCTGCACATCACCTCCGACATCGCACCGCCGACGGCCGCCACGGTGCAGGCTGCGCTCACCGGCACCCTCTCGGTGCCGCACCGGGCCCGGACGGTACGGCTGCACCGCTTCTCCAACGCCGACGGCCCGTACTTCGCGGCCGATCCCAACTTCCACCCCGACGGCACCTTCACCGCCCTGCACCTCTATCCGGCCACCGCCGTGCGCCCGAACTCCGGCTACACCGACGCAACCAGGCCCCTGCTCAACACCTTGCTGGCCCACAAGCGGGCCCACGGGCTGGGCCGCCGGGACGAGTTCGCCCATGCCACTGGCGCGGACGTGGCCACCGTTCTTCAGGCGCTCACCGCCCAGGCCGACGAATTGCAGCCCATCGACCGTGCTGCGGCGGCCCATCTGTGCGAGCAGATCCATCCCCAGGTCGCCGCGTACGCTGCGGCGCTTGAGCGGGCCGGCTACCCACCGCGCATGTTCTTCTCCCGGACCTTCACCATCGACACCGGACAGATCGTCAACCAGGGCCGCGCCGAGAAACTGTTCCGCGGCCTGACCGGCACCAACGGCGAACCAATGACCCCGCTCGAGGAACGCGACTTCGGCCGGGCCAGCCTGTCCGCCCTCCGCGGACCGATCTGGCGGATGGCACCTCTGCCTCTTGCGCCTACCGGGCGCCTGCCACTCGCCGTCACAGGGAAGAAGAACCCAGCCACCAGCGCCCCGAGCCTACTGGTCGAGGAACTCGACCCCTGCCATCTCTCCCCCGTTATGCGCACCACTGGCCGCCGCCTGCGCCGCCACACGCTCGCCCTGCCGGACGGCTGGATCGAGCACACCAGCATGGCGCAGGGCCGGACTCTCTTTGCCCTGCCCGGCCTGCTCGCGGAACCGCGAGCCACAGGATGACAGTGGTCCCGAAGCGCTCGGAGGAACCGGCTACGTCTCCGTCGTTTCCACAGGTTTTCCACAGGCGGGGTCGGGCCCTTTCCGAAACCCAGGCGATCAGAACTAATGTGCTGTTTCATGCACACCCCGCCCTCCGACGTGCGCGCCGACCGCGCCGACCGCGCCGATGACGTTCTCGCTCTCGCCCGGCTGGCCACCAAGCGTGGGGCGGTACGGGCGATGCTCGGCTGGCTGGCCCGGCGGACCGGGGGTCCGGCCGTGCTGGTCGGGGACACGGGGCGGGTGCTGGCCGGGCCGGGTGGGGAGCACGACCCGGCGGTGGCGCGGGTCGCCGTCGACGCCGCCGCCGTGGCCGCTGTCGAGCTGCACCGGCGCGGGGCGGCCTCCGCCGTGCTGGGCGGGGGCGATGGGCCCCCGGTGCATCTGATCGCGCTCGACACCGGCCCCAGGACGTATCTCGCCGTCGTCGGGCCGGACGATCCGCACTGCGGAACGCTGCTCGCCGACGCCGCCCGCACCCTCGCCCTGTGCTGGCGGCTGGAGCAGTCCGAGCGGGCGCGGCGGCGGATCGAGTCGGCCGAGGAGTACAGCCGGGAGGCGGTGCTGCATCTGCTGATGGTGGGCAGCGTGCCCGCCGCGCAGCGGATCGCCGGGGCGCTGCGGCCGGCGCTGCCCGCGATGGTCCAGATGTACGTCATCGAGTGCCCGCACGCCCGGCGGCGCGAGATCGCCCGGCGGATCGACCGCGAGGCCGGGGGCGGGGCGTGGATCGTGCCGTGTCCGGTGCGCCCGAACCATGTGCTCGCGCTCGTACCGCCCGAGCCGGGCCCGGGTGCGGCGGCGGTGAGCGGCGGCCCGCGCGGCGGCCCTGCGCCACTGGACCTGCTGATCGTCCGGCTGGTGCCCGAATGCCGGGTCGGGGTGAGCGCGGCGGTCGCGCTGCGGGACACACCGACCGCGTACGAGCAGGCCATCCACGCGCTGGCGGTGGCCCGTAACGCGCCCGGGCGCCGCGCGGGTTTCGGCGGCGATGTGGATGTGACCGTCCTGGCGGGCCCGGAGGGCTATGTGTGGGCGAGCGAGCTCCTGGCGCCCTGTCTGCGGTACGCACCGGCCCGCCGCGCCGACCCGGGCCCGCAGGAGCTGCTGGGCACGCTCGGGTCGTGGCTCAGCTTCGGCGGGGCGGCCAGCCGCCATCTGAAGATCCACCGCAATACGCTCGCGGCGCGGATGCGCCATCTGGACGAGCTGCTGGGCGTGGAGGTCAGCCGCAGTCTGGCCGCGCAGTCGGCCGCGTGGCTGGCGCTGCGGCTGCATACGGCGCCCCAGGCCGCGGCGGCCCGCGCCCAGGCCCCGCCGGGGCACACCGCCACACTGGACGCGGTGCTGGGCACCCCCGCCGCCGGGGCCTGGGCCCGGGCCCAGCTGCGCCCCCTGGAGCAGGCCGGTCCGACGGCCGGCCTGGAGACCATACGCGCCTGGCTGCGCGCCGACGCCCGCCTCCCCGCAGCGGCCACCGCCCTGGGCATCTCCCTCCCGGGCGCCCGCAAGCGCCTGACCAGGGCGGAGGACGCCCTGGGCCGCTCCCTGCTGACCGCGCCGAGCGCGAAGTACGAACTATGGCTCGCGATGCGGGCTTTGGGCTCGCTCTGAGACGGGGCGACCGCACACCGGGGTCGCTCTCCGTTCGCCGTCGTACTCACCGTTCGCCAGCGCACTCACCGTTCGATGGGGAACCGCCCGGCGCGCTCACTGTGCACATCGTTCCTCGCCGCGGATGCCGCGGGCGCCTATTGTCCTGGACAAGCCACGACGGGCCGCGCCGAGCCCCGCCTCTCGCCGAGGGCTGAGGGCTGAGGGCTGAGGGCGCACTCCCCCACCCGCACGGCACCGCACCCGGCCACCCCGCCGGGCTCATGAGCCGGGGCCGGCCGCCGCGCGACGACGGGGGTGTCGCGCGCGGCCCGCCCCTGTCCCCCTCGCCCAGGCGATCAGCCGAGGACTTCGATCACGCAGCGCGCCATGGTGCAGCGACTCAGCCGGGCATCACCAGTGATCAGCGGAGCCCGGTACACCTCCGCCGCCGCGATGTACGCCGCGTGGTAGCCCGTGACCTGCCCCCGCAGCTCCCACATGCGCATCAGGAGCGGCTGGATGGCGATCGACTCGATCGATGCCCCGGTCAGCGCGGCCACGGCGTCCTCGGCGCGGGCTTGGGTGATCTTCCCTCCGAGGAGCCGACCGCGTACCGCGTGGAAGGTCTCGACGACGAGATGGCCGGGCGCCGCCCAATGCGGGTCCTGAGCGAGGCGCGCACGGGCCGCCTTCCCGGCGGCGGCGTCCCCGGTGAGCGCTTCAATGAGGACGCTCGCGTCCACGATGATCACGCGGGCGCCCCCGGCTCCCCCGGTGAGAGGCCGGGTCCGGCGACGCGTGCCGCGCGGTCGGCGTCGAGCTCGCGTACGGTCTCGCTCACGGCGGTCTCGACGCCGTCCGATCGACCCTCGAACCGTTGCAACAGCGCGACGTTGCCCGCCCGCTCGGCCTCGTGCTTGACCAGGTCCAGCAGATATCCCTGGAGGGACTGGCCCAGCTGCCTCGCCCGTTCGGCCAGTATGTCGCGCACCTCGTCCGGCACATCCCGAATCTGAAGAGCCACCATGCATGCATTTTCCATGCACGGCGGCCCCGCAGGCAAGCCGGTTCAGGGCAACCGCCCGGGACGGCCGCCCGGTCACGCCCCCAGGATCGCCCTCACGACCCCAGGATCGACGTCAGGAACTCCCCGGTCCACGCCAGCAGCTCCCGCCCCACCAGCGGCTTGCCGCCGATGCGGGCGGTGGCGGGGCGGGGCACCAGGACCTGCTTGGTGGCGGGCTTGATGACCGAGCGCTGGTAGAGGCGCTTGAGGCGCAGCTCCTGGGATTCGCGGAGCTCCACCGGGGAGAAGCGGATGTTGGAGCCCTGGAGGGTGATGTCCGTGACGCCGCAGGCGCGGGCCAGCAGGCGCAGTCCGGCGACCAGGAGGAGGTTCTCCACCGGCTCGGGGAGCTTGCCGTAGCGGTCGGTGAGCTCCTCGCGGACGGCGCGGATGTCGTCCTCGCTGCTCGCGGAGGCGATCGCCCGGTACGCCTGGAGGCGCAGCCGCTCGCCGGGGGCGTAGTCGTGCGGGACGTGCGCGTCGACCGGAAGCTCGATCTTGACCTCCAGCGGCGCCTCCACGGGCTCGCCCTCGCCCGCCTCGATCGAGGCGCGGTAGTCGGCGACGGCCTCGCCGACCATCCGGACGTAGAGGTCGAAGCCGACGCCCGCGATATGGCCGGACTGCTCGCCGCCGAGCAGATTGCCCGCGCCGCGGATCTCCAGGTCCTTCATCGCCACATACATGCCCGCGCCCATCTCGGTGTGCTGGGCGATCGTGGCCAGCCGCTCATGGGCGGTCTCGGTGAGCGGCTTCTCGGGCGGGTAGAGGAAGTACGCGTAACCGCGCTCGCGCCCTCGCCCGACCCGGCCGCGCAGCTGGTGCAGCTGGGAGAGGCCGAAGTTGTCGCCGCGCTCGACGATCAGGGTGTTGGCGTTGGAGATGTCGATCCCGGACTCGACGATGGTCGTGGAGACCAGGACGTCGAACTTCTTCTCCCAGAAGTCGACCACGACCTGCTCCAGCGCGCCCTCCGACATCTGCCCGTGGGCGGTGGCGATCCGCGCCTCGGGGACGATCTCGCGCAGCCGGGCGGCGGCCCGGTCGATGGACTCCACCCGGTTGTGGATGTAGAAGACCTGGCCCTCGCGGAGCAGCTCGCGCCGGATCGCCGCGCCGATCTGCTTCTGCTCGTACGGTCCGACGAAGGTCAGCACCGGATGGCGCTCCTCCGGCGGGGTGGTGATCGTGGACATCTCGCGGATGCCGGTGACCGCCATCTCCAGGGTGCGCGGGATGGGCGTGGCGGACATGGTCAGCACGTCCACATTGGCGCGGAGCTTCTTCAGCTGCTCCTTGTGCTCGACGCCGAAGCGCTGCTCCTCGTCCACGATGACCAGACCCAGGTCCTTGAACTTGGTTTCGGAGGAGAAGAGCCGGTGGGTGCCGATGACGATGTCGACCGAGCCGTCCCGCAGCCCTTCCAGCACCGCCTTGGCCTCGGTGTCGGTCTGGAAGCGGGAGAGCGCCCTGACATTGACCGGGAACTGGCCGTACCGCTCGCCGAAGGTGCCGAAGTGCTGCTGCACCAGCAGGGTCGTGGGCACGAGCACCGCCACCTGCTTGCCGTCCTGGACCGCCTTGAAGGCCGCGCGGACCGCGATCTCGGTCTTGCCGTAGCCGACGTCGCCGCAGATCAGCCGGTCCATCGGAACCGACTTCTCCATGTCCTCCTTGACCTCGGCGATGGTGGTGAGCTGGTCGGGGGTCTCCGCGTACGGGAACGCGTCCTCCAGCTCGCGCTGCCAGGGGGTGTCCGCGCCGAAGGCATGGCCGGGCGCCGCCATCCGGGCCGAGTAGAGCTTGATCAGGTCGGCGGCGATCTCCTTGACGGCCTTCTTGGCGCGCGCCTTGGTCTTGGTCCAGTCGGCGCCGCCGAGCCGGTGCAGGGTCGGCGCCTCGCCGCCCACGTACTTGGTGACCTGCTCCAGCTGGTCGGTCGGGACGAAGAGCCGGTCGCCGGGCTGGCCGCGCTTGGCCGGGGCGTACTCCACCACCAGGTACTCACGGGTGGCGCCCTGGACGGTGCGCTGCACCATCTCGATGTAGCGGCCCACGCCGTGCTGCTCGTGGACGATGAAGTCGCCCGCCTCGAGGGTGAGCGGATCGATGGTCTTACGGCGGCGCGCGGGCATCCGCGCCCCGTCCTTGCCCGCGGCCTTCTGCCCGGACAGATCGGTCTCGGTCAGCACGGCCAGCTTCAGGGCCGGGTCGATGAAGCCGTAGTCGATCGAGCCGCAGGCCACATGCACCACGGACGGCTTGATCTCGGTGAGGTCGCCGTCCAGCCGGGCCGCGATCCCCTCGCCGCCGAGCACCTCGACGGTGCGGGAGGCGGGGCCGTGGCCCTCGGTCACATAGACCGTGCGCCAGCCGTCGGCGAGCCAGCCCTTGGTGTCGGCCAGCGCCCGGGCGGTGTCGCCGCGGTAGCTCTCGGTGGCGTGCATACCGAGCTTGACGGTGTCCGCGTCGAGCTCCTCGTCGGCCGCGAAGGGGCTCACCGACCACCACATCATGCCCAGCTCACGGGCGCGGTCGCGGACGTCCGCGATGCTCCACAGGGAGGCCGCGCCGACGTCGATCGGGGCCTCCCCTCCCCCGGCCGTGGCCGCCCAGGACGCCTGGAGGAACTCCTGGCTGGTGGCCACCAGGTCCGCCGCCCGGGTGCGCACCCGCTCCGGCTCGCAGACGACCGTCATACTGCCCGCCGGGAGGACGTCGAGCAGCAGCTCCATGTCGTCCACCAGGACGGGGGCCAGGGACTCCATGCCCTCGACCGCGATCCCCTCGGCGATCTTGCCGAGCAGCTCGCCCAGCTCGGGATGGGCCTCGGCGAGGGCCGCGGCCCGCTCCCGTACGTCGTCGGTCAGCAGCAGCTCCCGGCAGGGCGGGGCCCACAGCCCGTGCTCGGCGACCTCCAGGGACCGCTGATCGGCCACCTTGAAGTAGCGGATCTCCTCGATGTCGTCGCCCCAGAACTCGATCCGGAGCGGATGCTCCTCGGTCGGCGGGAAGACGTCCAGGATGCCGCCGCGCACGGCGAACTCACCGCGCTTCTCGACCAGTTCGACCCGGGAGTACGCGGCGGCCCCGAGCCCGTCCACGATCTCCTCCAGATCGGCGGTCTGCCCGGCCCGCAGGCTCACCGGCTCCAGGTCACCGAGCCCCTTGACCTGCGGCTGGAGCACGGACCGCACGGGCGCGACGACGACCGAGACGGGACCGGCCGCCGGGTCGTCCGGGCTCGGATGGGCCAGCCTGCGCAGCACCGCGAGGCGCCGCCCGACCGTGTCCGAGCGCGGGGAGAGCCGCTCGTGCGGCAGCGTCTCCCAGGACGGGTACTCCACCACCCCGTCCGGCGGCAGCAGCGAGCGCAGCGCCGCCGCGAGGTCCTCCGCCTCCCGGCCGGTGGCCGTCACCGCGAGCACGGGACGGCCCGCGGAGCGCGCCAGCGCGGCGATGGCGAACGGACGGGCGGCGGGCGGGCCGACCAGATCGACATGGGGGCGATGGCCGTCGGCGGCGCCGCGCACCGCCTCGGCGAGCGCGGGGTCCCTTACGACGGCGTCGAGCAGACCGGTGAGGCTCATAAAGGGGTATTCCATCCCGGAGGCGGACAACGCGAATGACCCGACACGTGTCACGGGCCGGGGGTCTTCCAGAGTACGGCCACCCGCGGACAACCACGCCGGGTCCGGCCGTGGCCCCGCCGGAACCGCCTGCGCCCCGGCGGTCCGCGCCCGGCCCGCGCCCGTGGCGGCACGGGGCCGTCCGGCCCATGGCGGCAGGCATCCGTCCGGCCCATCACGACGGGCGGCCGGGCACGCCCTGTGATCACACTGATGCACATGGCAGAGCGAGACCCGCGCCCATCGCCCACCAGGACGAGTACCCGGCCCCGAGCCCCCAAACCGGCCGAGGCCGCCCGGCACGCGTGCGAACAGCTCGCCTCACTGATCGTCCATGAGCCCGAGGGCGTCAGCGGCGTGGCCCGCCACGAGGACGGCTGGCTCGTCAGCGTGGACGTCCTCGAGGTCGCCCGGATCCCCGACACCACCAGCCTGCTGGCCACGTACGAGGTGCGCATCGACGAGCGGGGCGAGCTCCAGGAATACCGGAGGGTCCGCCGCTACCGGCGCGGTGCGGCCGACGACTGCTGAGACGCGACAGCCGAAAGGACGCCCCGAGATGCCCAGTGGCACTTACACGGAAGAGGTCGTCTGCATCCAGCGGACCGGCACCCTCTACGACTGCCTGGAACTCATCCTCGACCGGGGCATGGTGATCGACGTCTTCATCCGGGTCTCCCTCGTCGGCATCGAGATCCTGAAGATCGACGCCCGGATCGTGGTCGCCAGCGTGGACACGTACCTCCGCTTCGCCGAGGCCTGCAACCGTCTGGACCTCGAATTCGACCGCAGCAAGACCGTTCCGGAACTGCTGGGCGGGATGGCGGGCGGCGGCGGGAGTCCGGCCGGGGGCATGGCCACCGGCCTCGCCAAGAAGAAGGCCAAGAAGGCGGTGGCGGGCGTGGGCGAGAAGGTCAAGCGGGCCGTCGGGGCCGATGACGAGGAGGGGGAAGAAGGGGAGCGGGAGGAGCGGGAGAGCCGCCCCCGGCGGCGCAGTGCCCCCACCCGCCGCCGTTCACCGTCTGCCTCCGAGGAGGACTGATCCATGACCGCGCCCGCGCCCGCACCGCAGAGCGTGTACGTCTACGGCGTCGTCCGCGCCTCCCACACGGTGCCGCCCGGCCGCACCGGGGTGGGCGAGCGGCCCGCCCCGGTCCGTACCGTCCGGGCCGGAGCGCTGGCCGCGGTGATCAGCGACGCTCCGGCCCGGCTGCGCGCCAAGCGCCGCGACCTCCTCGCCCACCAGGACCTCGCCCTGACGCTGGGGCGGGACGGGCCGGTGCTGCCGATGCGCTTCGGCATGGTCGCCCCCGACGAGGAGTCGGTGCGGCGGCAGCTGCTGTGCACACAGCACGACTGTCTGGCCGCGCTGGAACGCCTCGAGGGACGCGTGGAGATGAACCTCAAGGCGCTGCCCACCGAGGCCGACCTGGGCGCGCTGGTACGGGAGGACCCCGAGGTGAGCCGGTTGCGCACCGCCGCGCGCCGGGCCCCGGGGTACGAGGCCAGCGTCCGGCTCGGCGAGGCCGTGGCGCGCGGGCTGAGGCGCAGGGCGGCGGCCGCCGCGGCCACGGTGCTCGCGGAGCTCTCGGCCGTGGCGGACGCCACGGTGCACGGCCCGGAGGTCGAGGGGTGCGTGCTCAACGCCTCGTTCCTGCTGGACCGGCGCGAGCAGCGGCGGTTCGAGGGCACCGTGGAACGCCTCGCGGCCGCCCACCGCGACCGGGCCGAACTGCGGCTCACCGGCCCGCTGCCCTGCTACAGCTTCACGGAAGGCCGGGTCTGAGATGGGCGTACTGAGCCAGGTCGTCCTCTTCCCGCTGGCGCCGGTGCGCGGGGTGGTGTGGATCGCGGAGCGCGTGCGGGACATGGCGGAGGAGGAGATGTGCCATCCGTCGGTGCTGCGCGCCCGGCTCGCCGCGCTGAACGAGGCGCTGGAGTCGGGGGCGATCGGCCCGGAGGAGTTCGACCGGGAGGAGGACCGGCTGCTGGAGCTGCTGGAGCGCTCGGGCGGCCGGGGAGGCCCGGGCGGCCGGGGAGGAAGGGCGGGGGTGCGACACCATGACTGAACGCGGTCTGATCGACCCCCCGACCGTGAACGACGAGCGGCACCCCTCCGACCTCGCCGAGATCCTGGAGCGGGTCCTGGACAAGGGCATCGTGATCGCCGGGGACATCAAGATCGACCTGCTGGACATCGAACTGCTCACCATCCGGCTGCGGTTGTTCATCTCCTCCGTGGACACCGCCCGTAAGGCCGGCATCGACTGGTGGGAAACCGATCCCGCGCTCTCGTCGCGCGCCGCGCGGGACACCCTCGCCCAGGAGAACGCGGACCTGCGGACGCGGCTTCACGCCCTGGAGTCACGGATCGGCGCAGAGGAGCTGAGCACGGTCGGCGCGGCCGAGGAGGAGAGGCGCCCATGACCCGCGCCGAACCCCCCACCCTCACCTACGCCTTCGCGGTCTGCCGGGGCGACGGCCTCACCGACCCGGCGGAACCGTTGGCGGAACTCCCCGGGCTCGGCACCGGCGCCCCGGTCCGCACGCTCGCGGCGGGCCCGCTCACCGCCGTGGTCCAGGACGTGCCCGCGGCCGGGTACGGCGAGGCGGCGCTGCGCCGGCGGCTGTCCGACGGCGCCGAGCTGGAGCGCTGCGCCCGCGCCCACCACGCGGTGATCACGGCGGCGTCGGCGCTGGCCCCGGCCGTTCCGCTGCCCCTGGCCACGGTCTATCTCGACGACGGCCGCGTCCGCGAGGCCCTGGGCGACCGGCAGACGTCCTTGCTGACCGCCCTGGACCGGATCGCGGGCCGGGTCGAATGGGGCGTCAAGGTCTACGCCCCCACGGGGCCGCCGCCCGAAGCGGCCCCCGCCCCGTCGGACGGCCCCGGGAGCGGCCGCGCCTATCTGGACCGCGTCCGCACCCGGCAGCGCGGCCGCGAACAGCGCCACACCCTGGCGCTGCGGGCCGCCGAGCGGGTGGACACCGTCGTCCGGGGCCTCGCCGTGGCCGCGCGCCGGCTGCGCCCGCACGGCGTCGAGGTGACCGGGAAGCACCGCACCCATGTGCTGAACGCGGCCTACCTGCTCGACCTGGGCCGGGAGCGCGAACTGCGCGCCGCGCTCGCGTCGTTGCGCCACGACGAGGCGGACGTGCGGATCGAACTCTCCGGACCGTGGGTGCCGTACTCCTTCGTCGACGGAGGAATCACGGACGCGGGGGCGACCCCATGACCCCCATGACCGGGCCCACCTGGGATGCCGCTCCGGCCCGGGCCCTGTGGGAGGCGAACCCCGCCGCCACCGCCCGTCAAGAGGCCCCCGAGTGGGGAACCACCCCCGCCGAGGCCCTGGGCCCGCTCGGCGTCCCCCTCGTGGACCTCCTCGACCGGGTGCTCGCCACCGGCGTCGTCATCAGCGGCGACCTGGTCATCGCGATCGCCGAGGTCCCCCTCGTCCGCCTCTCCCTGCACGCCCTGCTCTCCTCGGTCAACGAACGGGTGCGGGCCCCGTGGACCGACAGCGGCCCGCTATGAGCACGCCGGTCCCCTCCGCCCCGTCCCGCGTCGACATCGACCGCGACTCGGTCGGCCGCGACCTGGTGGCCCTGGTGCTGACGGTCGTCGAACTCCTCCGCCAGCTGATGGAGCGCCAGGCCATCCGCCGCATCGACGCGGGCGGCCTCACCGACGACCAGATCGAGCGCATCGGCACCACGCTGATGCTGCTCGACCAGCGCATGGCGGAGCTGTGCGACCAGCACGGCCTGACACCGGACGACCTCAACCTGGACCTCGGCCCGCTGGGCACCCTGCTCCCCCGCGACTAGGGGGTGTCTTGCCGGTCGTGCCGGGCTCCCGACGCCCGGCACGGCACCTCGCGGCCCCGCGCTCGTCGCTCCCCCAGCTACCGCTGGGAGGTGCCCCCCGCGCCCCCAGCTACCGCTGGGAGGTGCCCCCTGACGCCGCTCGCTGATCCGGACTGATCGACAAGACACCCCTTAGGGGAGCCCCTCAACACAGATGGAGCGCCAGACGGTGCCGTCGGCCTCGTAGTCGACGTCACTCTGATCGAGATCCACTTCGACGCCCGCGGGTTCGAGCGCTTGGCGTATGCGCTGCCGGAAGGGCTCGCTGAGGAAGTTGTAGTGCAGGTCCAGCTTTGTGAGGTGGGTCAGCGGCTGGCCGCTGAGGAGGGCGGCGGCGCCGTCGTCGCTCAGGATGCCCATGGAAAGGTCGAGCACCTCGAGCCGAGCGACCACCGGGGCGGACGCCACGGCGGCGGCGACCTCGTCCTGGATCTCGCTGTTGCGCAGGGCCAGGTGCCGCAGCCGGGGCATCCGGGCACCGGACAGGATCGGCTCCAGATCGGCCACCTCACAGTCCCCACCGGTGTCGTTGCTGCCCAGCCACAGGTCGAGGTGGACCAGCGCGGGCAGTTCGCTCGCCCCCACACCGCGCACGACGCCACCCGGCAGGCCACTGCTTTGCACGGTCAGCCTGCGCAGCGCGTCATGGCGCAGGGCGGGGAACTCCAGCTTCAATGTTTCTCCCAGGCTGGTGCCCCACCCCGCGCGCACGCCGAAATCCTCCAGTGCGGGAAAGCCGGTCAGCAGCGGTGTGACGTCGGTCTGGCTGATCCGGGAGAGACTGCACTCCTCGTCCGTGATGTCCCCGAGGAACACCGACCGCAGGGCGGGCAGCCGGTCGCGCACGGCCAACAGCGCTTCGATGACCTCGGACGGATCGGTGTCTTCCACATCGCCCCAGATGCCGACGATCAGAGCGCGGACCCGCGTGATGTCGACCTCGGCACAGAAGCGGCCGAAGGTCTCCACCCACCTCTCCTCGGATTCCCACCTCTCATAGCCGATCCGCCAGGCCACGGCGTCGGGTTCGGGCAGGGTTGCTGTCTCGCCGGGCGCGGGAAACGTGAAAGCCGGGAGGCCGTACAGCTCCTCAAGGTGATCGTCGTGCCTTCTCATGCTGGCTGCTCCTGCCGTGCGGCGTGTCAGGGGGGCGATGTGAGCAACAGTTCTACTAGGAGCGACTGACAACGCGCCGGTGAGCCCGGTGGCCGCCGGTCAGGCCGCCTCGGCGGGGTCGAACGTGGCGGCACGCGACGGCGTGAGCCACACCAACCGGGCGGTGACGCCGTCCCGCCGCGCGAAGTACCAAGTCGCCCGGGCGGGCGAGGCCAGGCTGAGCCGCCGCAGCCCGTCGACGCTGGTCACGTCCACCCGCCCGTCCTCGTACGCCGTCCCCCACGCCGCGACCTCGGCATCCCGCCAGCCGTCGTCCAGAGCGAATTCCTGGACGCAACGACCGCACCGGTGCCCTCCAGCTGCGCGAGAGCGCCGCACCCGACACCATCCTCGCCACCAGCCCCGCCACCTTCGGCACCTTCCTACGCGCCGCCAAGGCAGGCGCCCTCGACCACTTCGGTCACGACACCACCGCAAGCGGCTGAGCGTACCCGGGAACCGGTCCGCCCCCGTGTGCGGACCGGCTCCCGGCGGGGTGGGGCTCAGTCGTTCTGGACGACCATCAGGGAGTTGCCGTCCGCGTCGCGGAAGCCGAACATCGGCGGGACCGGGGCGCCCCAGCGCTGGACCTCGGGGTCGGTGTCGACGCCGCGGGAGCGCAGGGTGGCGTGGTCGGCGTCGATGTCCGCGGAGGTGAGGATCAGGCCCGTCTCGGTGCCCTCAGCGGTTTGGCCCTCGCGCGGGAGGACGAGCGCGATGCCGGTCGGGGCGCCTGCCGGGCCCACCTCGATCCAGCGCATGCCGTCGCCGAAGGGAATGTCGGCGCGCTTCTCGAAGCCGAGGGTGTTGACGTAGAAATCGAGCGCCCGGTCCTGGTCGGCGACGGTGACGGCGACCCGGCCGATCTCGGTGAACCGGGTGCCCTTCGCGGTCTCGGTCATGGTGACCTCCCTGGTGGTCATGGGTTATGCCGGTAAGACCGAGGGGCGGCGCGAAACTCATCGGGGCGGTTCCGTTTGACCTTCGAGCCGCTTGAAGGCCGAGCATGGCGGCCATGGACGACGACGAGCCCCTGATGGGCATCGGCGCCTTCGCCCGCCGGGTCGGGCTGGCGCCGAGCGCGCTGCGGTTCTACGACGACTGCGCGGTGCTGCGGCCCGCGCGGGTGGACGCGGCCACCGGGTATCGGTACTACGCCCCGGAGCAGGCGCCCCGCGCCGCGCTGCTGCGGCGGCTGCGGGACGCCGGGCTGCCGCTGGTCGAGGCGACGGCCGTGCTGGACGGGCCGCCCGAAGAGGCCCGGGAGCTGCTGCGGGACCATCTGCGACGGACCAGGGAGTCCGCGGCGGCCGCCCGTGCGGCCATCGAGGACGTGCTGCGCACCCTGCCGGGCGGGGCGCGCCGAGCCCAGGTCCGGATCGGCGGCGCCGAGCTGGCGGGCGCGGTGCGACAGGTGGGCTCGGCGGTGGCGTCCGGTGCGGTGCGGGCGGAGTTTCCGGTGCTGGGCTGCGTCTTGGTCGAGCTCGCCGAGCAGGAGCTGCGGCTGGTGGCCACCGACCGCTACCGGCTGTCCGTACGGGCGCTGCGGCCGCTCGCGATCAGCGGTGAGCCGTGTGGGCTGCCGGTCGGTGTGGAGGAGTTGCGGGAGGTCGCGGGGCGGGTGCGGGGGCTGGCGGAGGTCGCGATCGAGGTGGATGGGGACGACGTCCGCGTACGTGGGGGCGGGGAGGAGCGGGCGCTTGCCGTCGCGGATGAGATGTTTCCCGCGTACCGCATGGTGCTCGACGGACTGGCTGCCGCCCGGCATCGGGTGATCACCGATCGGGCGGCGCTGTGTGCGGTTGTTGCGGGGTGGGGTGGTGACGGGCCGGTGGTGCTGCGGACCGGTGACGGCGGGCTGACGGTCGAGGGTGGCCCGGCGCTGCCCGCCGTCGCGGACGGTGCGCCATCGTCGGCCGCCGTGGATGGCACCGCGCCACCGCCCGCCGTCGCAGACGGGCCTCCGTTGTCCGCCCTCTCCACCGGGCCGCCGCTGCGCATCGCCTTCGACCCGGCCGCCCTCGTGCCCGCGCTGGAGGCCGGTGTGGGGCCGGACGTGCTGCTGGAGATCGCCTCGGACAGCGAGCCCGTCGTCGTCCGTTCCGCCGATCAGGGCAGTTTCACGACGCTCGTCATGCCCGTCCGGACCCCGTGAAGGAGACCGCAATGGATCCCGACAATCCCGTCGTCCGGTTGTGCGTGCAGGGCATGGCCGCCGAGGCCGAGGGCCGGGCCGACGATGCCCGCGCCCGCTTCCGGCAGGCGTGGGACATCGCCGCCGACGACTACGAGAAATGCGTGGCCGCGCACTACCTCGCCCGGCACCAGCCCACCCCCGCCGAGACACTGCGCTGGAACCAGGAGTGCCTGGACCGCGCGGACGCGGTCGGCGACGAGCGGGTCCGCGGGTTCTACGCCTCGCTGCACGTCACCATGGGCTCGGCGTACCGGGCACTCGGTGACCCAGCCGCTGCCCACCGGCACTTCGTACGCGCCGCCGCGCACATCGGCGACGTACCGGCCGGGGCTTACGCGGACTGGACCCGCTTCGGCATCGCCGACGGGCTGCGTACGACCCGCAGGAACGGACCGCTCGCAGCGCTGCTGGAGCGGCTGTGTGCCCGCGGCGAGTTGCGGGCGCTCGGGGTGATCCTCCCGCCGTACCTCGGCGACCTCGGTACGGAGGAGGAGCGGGAGCGGCTGATCACCGCGCTGCGCATGGTGCACGCCGCCCGCTGGCCGGCGGATGACGAACAACAGGCGCTGGGCGCGGTGATCAGCGAGCTGATGGGGGTCAGCGGTTGACGAAGGTGAGGCTCTTCTCGTCGTAGCGGGTTCCCGCCACCTGGTCGGCCGGGGCCGCGGCGTCGATCGCGGCCAGGTCGTCGGCGGACAGCTCGATGGCGACCGCGGCCAGGTTCTCCTCCAGGTACTTCTGGCGCCGGGTGCCCGGGATGGGGACCACGTCGTCGCCGCGGTGCTGCACCCAGGCGAGGGCGAGCTGACCGGCGGTGACGCCCTTCTCGGCGGCCAGTTCGTTCAGCTTGTCGACGATGGCCAGGTTCTGTTCGAGGTTGCCGTCCGCGAACCGGGGCTGGGTGCGGCGCACATCGGTCTCCGGCAGGCCGTCGACGGAGGTGTAGCGGCCGGTCAGGAAGCCGCGGCCGAGCGGGGAGAAGGGGACGAGGCCGATGCCGAGCTCGCGGCAGACCGGGACGATCTCGTGCTCCAGGTCCCGCGTCCACAGCGACCATTCGCTCTGGAGGGCCGCGATGGGGTGCACCGCGTGGGCCCGGCGGATGGTCTCCGCGCCCGCCTCGGACAGACCGAGATGGCGCACCTTGCCCGCCTGGACCAGCTCGGCCATCGCGCCGACGGTCTCCTCGATGGGGACGTCGGGGTCGACGCGATGCTGGTAGTAGAGGTCGATGTGATCGACGCCGAGCCGCCGCAGCGAGGCGTCGCACGCCTGGCGGACGTACGCGGCGTCCCCCCGGATCGCGGTCGGCTCCCCCAGCCGGTTGGCGAACCCGAACTTGGTGGCCAGCGCCGCCCGCTCCCGCCGCCCGGCCAGGGCCCGGCCGAGCAGCTCCTCGTTGTGCCCGGCGCCGTAGAAGTCGGAGGTGTCCAGCAGCGTGACGCCGAGGTCGAGGGCGCGGTGGAGCGTGGCGATCGACTGGGCGTCGTCCGAGGCGCCGTAGCCGTGGCTCATCCCCATGCAGCCCAGGCCCTGGGCCGCGACGGTCAGGGCGCCCAGGCGGCGGGTGGGCAGTTCGGACATCGGGTACCTCCTTCGTGGTCGTGACGATCACGCTAGGAGTTGGAGCGCACTCCAAGTCAAACCACGGGACCAGTAGCTGTGCGGCAGAGAATCGGCCATCGGCGACGAATGCATTGACATTGCGCCGGAATTCTGCGGGCCCACCCGGGCGGCGGTTTTGCCGTACCGGAATACGCCGACGTCCCCTCATCCGAACCGCGCGGTCACAGCTCTAGTGAATTCCTCGAGTTCGTCCGGCTAGCTTTCTCGCCGAGGTGGAAAGTCCACCGGATCGGAGTGTACCGATATGCGCTCTCGTCGCCTTGCGTTAGCTGCGGCAACCACCCTCGGGGCCCTCGCCCTCACGCTGGGAATCGGAGGAACGGCCCAGGCCGCTCCCCGCCCCTCGGTCACCCAGGCCGAATGCCGGGCCTCTGGAGGCCTGGTCGTCCCGATCAATGTCGTCGCAAGCATCTGTATCTGGCACAACCCCGACGGCACCAGCGACTCCGCGCCGATCACCGACCCGTGGGGCATCAACTGACCTGAGCGCCTCGCTCCGCGAAGTCGGCCTCAATATGGCGGCCGGTGATCGAATTCGCCCCGGCACGCAGGAAAAACCGGGTGCACAGAAGAAAACGGTGCACAGGAAAAAACCGGCCCGGTGCGCTCCCCCGTCGCACACCGGGCCGGTCGCCCTTCTGTCCCTCCCTCCGTGGAGGGGCAGCGGGCCTCATTTCCCCCGTTGGCTCTGCTATTCCGTGGCGATCGCGTTCAGGACGTTCATCCGCGCCGCCCGGAAGGCCGGGACCAGGGCCGCGATCAGGCCCACGACGGCGGAGCCGATGAAGACCGTGATGATCGTCGGCCACGGGATCTCCAGGGTCTTCAGACCCTCGAGCGCCAGCAGCTTCTGGGCCGTGGTGCCCCAGCCCATGCCGAGCCCGAGTCCCAGCAGGGCGCCGAAGAGGGCGATGACCACGGACTCCAGGCGGATCATGCGGCGCATCTGGCGGCGGGAGACGCCGATGGCGCGCATCAGGCCGATCTCACGGGTCCGCTCGACGACCGAGAGCGCCAGGGTGTTCACCACGCCGAGGACGGCGACGATGATCGCGAGCGCCAGCAGGCCGTAGACCAGGTTGAGCAGCTGACCGACCTGGTCCTTGACCTCCTTCTTGTAGTCGGTCTGGTCGCGCACCTTCACCGACGGGTAGTGGTGCAGCTGGGACTTGAGGGAGTCGTACGCCTGCTTCTCCTGGCCGTCCTTGGCCTGCGCCAGCATCATGACGTCGGCCGGGATCAGCTTGGCGGGGACGTAACGCTCGACGGTGGCGATGTTGAGGTACAGCGCGCCCTTGTCGAGGCTGACGTCGTCCGAGGTGATCGCGGCGACGGTCAGCTTGGCGGTGCGGCCCTCCTTGAAGGCGACGGTGAGGGTGTCGCCCTTCTTCACCTTGTGGTCCTTGGCGAAGCCCTCGGGCACCGACATGGCGTCCTTGCCGTACGCGGCGGACAGGTCGCCCTCGACGACCGGGGTGCGCAGATCCTCGGCGTACGTCGGGCTGGCGGCCGAGAGGTCCTTGGTGACCGTCTTGCCGTCGGGCAGGGTGAGCTTGGTGCCCTCGATGTCCTTGGCCTCGCTGATGTGCTTCAGGCCCTTGGCCTGGCGCACCGCGTCCGCGATCCCCTTGGTGATCGGCTGGCCGGTGTCGGACTGGATGATGAAGTCCGCGCCCACCGACTTGTCCAGCTCGTCGGTGGCCGAGGCGACCATCGAGGAGCCCACCACCGACAGACAGGCGACCAGCGCCAGGCCGATCATCAGGGCCGCGCCGGTGGCGCCGGTGCGGCGCGGGTTGCGCAGCGCGTTGCGCTCGGCCAGCCGGCCGACCGGGCCGAAGATCCGCAGGACGACGGTGGCCAGTACCCGGACCACCAGACCGGCCAGCAGCGGGCCGATGACGATGAAGCCGATGAGCGTCAGCACCACGCCGAGGCCCAGGAACATCGAGCCGTCGACCGCCTTGTCCGCGTTCCCCGCGACCACCAGGGAGGCCGCGCCGCCCGCGGTGAGCAGGGTGCCGATCGCGCCGCGGATCCATCCGGCCCTGCTGTCCGCCGGGGTGCCCGCGTCGCGCAGGGCCGCCATCGGGGAGATCTTCCCGGCCCGGCGGGCGGGGATGTACGCCGCGATGACGGTGACGACGACGCCGATGCCGATGCCCACGATGGGCGTGGTGGCCTTCACGGTCAGCTGGTCGGTGCTCAGGTGGAGCCCCGCGCTGCCCATGATCTTCATCAGGCCGACCGCGAGGCCGACGCCGCCGAGGACACCGAGGATCGAGCCGACGACGCCGAGCAGCAGCGCCTCGATCAGCACCGACCGGTTGATCTGCTTCCGGCTGGAGCCGATGGCGCGCATCAGGCCGATCTCACGGGTGCGCTGGGCGACCAGCATCGAGAAGGTGTTGACGATCAGGAAGATGCCGACCAGGACGGCGATCCCGGCGAAGCCGAGCATCGCGTACTTCATCACGTCCAGGAACGAGCCGATGTCGTCCTCGGCCTCCTTGCTGGACTCGGCCTTCGTCTGCACCTTGACCCCGGTGCCGAGGTCGGCGACGACGTTCTTCTTCAGCTGGTCGTGGCTGACGCCCGCCTTGGCGGTGAGCGAGTAGCTGGAGTAGACCCCGGGGGCGCCGAGCAGCTTGCGCTGCGCGGTGTCGGTGTCCATGTAGATCAGCGTGGCGCCGGGGTTGGTCACCTGGAACGTGGCAATGCCGACGATCTTCGCGCGGAACTCGCCCGGGATGGCGATGATCCGCACCTCGTCGCCCAGCTTCAGCTTCTTGTTCTTGGCGGTGTCGGCGTCGACCATGATCTCGGTCGGGCCGCGTGGCGCGTGGCCGGAGGTGATCTCGACCGAGCGCTTCTCGGTCGGGTCCCAGTTGGTGCCGATGGTCGGGGCGCCGGTGTCCGAGCCGATGCTGTTGTCGTCGCGGTCGGCGGCGGTGATCGACTGGCTGGTGGCGTCGCCGAGCACCGACTTGACGCCGTCCACCTGCTTCAGCCGCGCCAGCTCCGAACCGGGCAGGGTACGGATCCGGCCCTGCTGGGTGTCCTTGTCGCTGACGCCCTTGGGGCTGACCGTGACGTCGGAGGCCGTGCTCGCGAAGAGCTTGTCGAACGTGGCGTTGGTGGTGTCGGTGAAGACGAGCGTGCCGCAGACGAACGCCACCGACAGCAGCACGGCGATCGCGGACAGCGCCATCCGCCCCTTGTGGGCGACGAAGTTGCGCAGTGAGGTCTTGAGGACGGTCATGACACCCGTCCTCGCGCGTCGAAGTGCTTCATGCGCTCCAGGACCAGATCGGCCGTCGGGTTGTACATCTCGTCGACGATCCGGCCGTCGGCCAGGTACAGCACCCGGTTGGCGTAGGAGGCGGCGACCGGGTCATGGGTGACCATCACGATGGTCTGGCCCAGCTCGTCCACCGACCGCTTGAGGAAGCCCAGCACCTCGGCGCCGGCCCGCGAGTCCAGGTTTCCGGTCGGCTCGTCACCGAAGATGATCTCGGGGCGGGCGGCGAGGGCGCGGGCCACGGCGACGCGCTGCTGCTGACCGCCGGAGAGCTGGTTCGGACGGTGCTTGAGCCGGCCGGACAGACCCACGGTCTCCACCACCCGGTCCATCCAGGCCCGGTCGGGCTTGCGGCCCGCGATGTCCATCGGCAGTGTGATGTTCTCGATCGCGCTGAGCGTGGGCAGCAGGTTGAACGCCTGGAAGATGAAGCCGATCCGGTCCCGGCGCAGCTTGGTGAGCTTCTTGTCCTTCAGCTTGGTGATCTCGGTCTCGTCGATGAAGATCTGCCCGGAGCTGACGGTGTCCAGACCGGCCAGGCAGTGCATCAGGGTCGACTTGCCGGAGCCGGACGGGCCCATGATCGCGGTGTACTGCCCCCGCGCGACGTCCACGTCCACATGGTCCAGCGCGACCACCCGGGTCTCCCCGGAGCCGTACGCCTTGACGACCTGACGTGCTCGGGCGGCGACGGCCGTATGTCCTCCGCTGCCCCCGGTCCTGGGAATCGATACAGCCGTTGTCACGGTCTTTCTCCTTCGATGTCCGATCGGTGATCTCTGTTCCCCGATCGCCGCATCAAGACTGCCGCGATCCGGGAACCTCCGCGATGGGGAATGACTCCCTCTTAGCGGTAGGGCTAGCCCCACCCCCTCGGTCGCGCAGCCCGTAGCAACCTTATGAAGTGGGGACGACAGGCTCCTCATCCGCCCGGACGAACCGGGAGTAGGAGTACAGGGTGGGCATCCCCTAGGGGAGTGAGTCCTGGGTCTGACCCCGGACTCGGGGTCGATGCTGCACCCTTCCGCCACGTCAGGCTCAAACCGGGCCGTCTGGGCAGCCCGGATGCGTTCTTCCGCGAGCCTGCTCCGGCATGGAATCGTGGGTCGTACAAGCATCGTGCGCACGCGAGTCCGGCGTACGAACAACAGGGACACGTGCCGGCGCGGACCGGCGGAGGGAGCGCGCCACCGTGGGCGGCACCGCACGACGGCCGATGGACGCGGACCCCAGGCCCCCCGCACCCCAGCTCCCGCCCGGCGCCCCCACCCCCAGCGGCCGCCGCCCCGTCGTCGCCGCCCTGATGCTCGGCATGGCGCTGGCGGCGCTGGACTCGACCATCATCTCCACCGCCGTCCCGCAGATCGTCGGCGACCTCGGCGGCTTCTCCGTCTTCTCCTGGCTCTTCTCCGGCTATCTGCTCGCCGTCACGGTCTCCCTGCCGCTGTACGGAAAGCTCTCCGACACCTTCGGCCGCAAGCCCATCCTGCTCGCGGGCGTCGTGCTCTTCGTCATCGGCTCGCTGCTGTGCGCCGGGGCCTGGAACATGGCCTCCCTCATCGCCTTCCGGGTCGTCCAGGGGCTGGGCGGCGGGGCGCTCCAGGGCACCATCCAGGTCGTCGCCGCCGACCTCTACCCGCTCAAGGAGCGCCCGAAGATCCAGGCCAGGCTCTCCTCGGTGTGGGCGCTCTCCTCCGTGGCGGGCCCCGCGATCGGCGGAATGCTCGCCGGATACGCCGACTGGCGGTGGATCTTCCTCATCAATCTGCCGGTCGGCGCCCTGGCGTTCACCCTGATCACCCGCCATCTGCACGAACCACGGCGGCACCGGGAGAGCCGCCCCCGGGTCGACTGGGCCGGGGCGCTCGGTGTGTTCCTCAGCGGCGGACTGCTGCTGACCGCGCTCGTCCAGGGCGGAGTGGCCTGGAGCTGGCTGTCCGCGCCCTCGCTCACCATGCTCGGCGGCGCCGCGGTGTGCGCCGCGGCCACCGTGTGGATCGAATGGCGCGCCGCCGAACCGATCATCCCCGGGTGGGTCTGGCACCGCCGCACCATCTCGGCGGTGAACGTCGCCTTCGCCGCGCTCGGTCTGCTGATGATCGCCCCGACCGTCTTTCTGCCCACCTACGCCCAGTCGGTACTGGGGCTCGGACCGATACCGGCCGGGTTCGTGCTGTCCACGATGACGCTGAGCTGGCCGATCGCGGCCGCGCTCAGCAGCCGCGTCTACAACCGCGTCGGCTTCCGGCGCTGTGCCATCACGGGGATGACGGCCGCCACGCTGATCCTGGCCGCCTTCCCGCTCCTGCCCTATCCGGGCGCCGCCTGGCAGCCCGCGCTGATCATGCTGCTGCTCGGGGGCGCGCTCGGGCTGTTCCAGCTGCCGCTGATCATCGGGGTGCAGTCGTCCGTCGGATGGGCCGAGCGCGGCACCGCCACCGCCTCGATCCTCTTCTGCCGCCAGGTCGGCCAGAGCGTCGGGGCGGCGCTCTTCGGCGCCGTGGCCAACGCGACGCTGGCCTCCCGGCTGACCGAGGCGCCCGACGCCATCCGGCCGGGGCTGCCCGACGACCTGGACTCGGTCTCGCGCGCCCTGGAGCACCCCGGCACCCTCACCGACCAGGCGGCCGACTATCTGCGACGGGCCGTGGACACCGCCGTCGACCACGTCTATCTGGGCTCGGCGACCGCCGCGCTGCTGGCGCTGCTGGCCCTGGTGTTCCTCGCCCCGCGCCGCTTCCCGGTCCGTACGGAGGCGGAGGCGGAGGCAGGGGCGGGGGCGGAGGCGGACGCCTGAACGGCGGCCCGGCCCCCGAGGCCGGGCGGGCTCAGGACTCGTGGTGCGGGGCCGCCGTCGCGTCCTCCGCCACCGGCTTGCCGGTCAGCGCCGCCAGGCTGCCGCGCACATGCTCCAGATGCGCCTTGAGCTCCTCGCGCCGCTGCACGTGCTCGCGCAGCGTCCGCTCCGTCTCCCGCGCCAGCCGCTCCTCCCGGGCCCGCGCCTGGGCGATGATCTCCGCCGCCTGTGCCTGCGCGTCCTCCTGCCGCAGCCGCGCGGCCTGCTCGGCCATCCCGTACTCCCGCTTGGCGTCGGCGAGCCCCGCCCGGGCGTACTCCTCCAGCTGGGCCAGCCGGGCCGTCATCGCGTTGTCCCGCTCGGCCAGTTCGCGGCCCGCCGCCTCCCACCGCTCGGCGTGCTCCCGCTCCTGCTCGGCCAGGATCCCGGCGGTGCGCTGGCGCATCTCCTTCAGCTCCGTCAGCGCCTGGGCCCGCCACTCCTTGGCGTCCTGGCGCGAGACGGCCCGCAGCTCGTCCACATCCACCTGGGCCGACTCCAAGGTGGCGCGCGCCGCCACCTCGGCGGCCTCGCGGACCAGCTCGGCCTCGTCGCGGGCGGCGTCCCGCACCCTACGGGCCACGGCCTGCGCGGCCTCCCACTCCTCCTGCGCCGTCGCCTCGGCCGCCGCCCGCAGACAGACGACCTCCTCCTCGGCGGCCATCAGGATCAGCTGGGCCCGGTCGCCGAGGGACTCATAGGTCTGGGGGGCCAGTTGGGAGATCACCTCGCGCAGCCGCTCCGCCTCGGCGGTCAGCTCATTGGCCAGCACGGTGAGGCGCGCGGCGCGCTCCCACGCCGCGTCCCGCGCTTCGGACAGGTCGGCCACATAGCGCTCGACCTGCGCGGGCCGGTAGCCACGGCCCCGTCCGCCGACGATGGTGAAGCCATGACGTGACACCGATGCGCCCATCCTTGGAACCCCTTTTGTCCGGTATGCAACGCGCTTCGGCGCACATCTTTATAGATGGCCTCTCATCCCCATAACGCGACACTCCGCCCATTTCCGCGGCCGGGAGCGCCGCCGGTGACAACAACGACGAGGCGCCCGCCCCCGTCACGGGGGTCGGGCGCCTCGATCGCCATTCGTTCTTCGGCCGCGCGGTGCGCGTTCCTCGGTCGCGCGGTTCGTCCGGTGGCGCGCGGTCAGGGCCGCGCGGGCGGACGCACAACGGGCTTACAGCAGGCCGTCCCACATCTGCTCGAGCAGCACGGCCCACCAGTTGTCCGGCGTGGACAGCGCCGCCGGGTCCAGACCCGCGAGTTGCGCCTGGAAGTCCACGGTCCAGCGGCCCGCCTGGTCCGGCGTCAACCCGTACCGCAGCCGCCACATCCGGCCCAGCAGCGCCATGCACCGCACGAACTCCGGGAGCCCGGTGTTCACGAACTGCGGCGGGGCCGGCTGGGGCGTCGCCTCCAGCGGCACCGCCACGATGTTCGCCGTGCCGTACTGCACACACAGCTGACGGCCGAAGTCATTGCCCATGACCAGGTACGAACCCGCGTCCGGCGCGGACTGCACCCCGCGCTCCGCCGCCAGCTCCGCCAGCGTCGGCACCGGGCGGCCCGCCTGGGCCTGCGCCCAGAAGAACGGACCGAAGTCCAGCGGCAGCCCCGCCCACACCAGCGTCTGCGCCACCACCTCCGGAACGCCCATCCGCGACACCGCGCGCTGGTCGAAGCGGACGATGCCCTGCGGCCCGAACGCCTGGCCCAGCTCATGCGCCAGCCCCTCCGGCGGCACCGGCGGAATCGGCTGCACCTGGCTGGGGTGCGGCAGCGGCACCCGGTTCGGCGCCGGACGGGCCGGGCCGTCCGCCACCTGGTGCAGCTCGCCCTGGTGCTCCAGCAGATGCCGTACGCCCTGCTGCCGGGTGGCGTGATCGCGTCCGTACGCGGCGGTGTGGCTGATCCGCACCTGCGGCCAGCTCTCCCGGATCATCCGGGCGCAGTAGCCGCCGGGCAGATCGCAGGACTCCAGCTCGGTGTGGAGCTCCAGCACCTGCTGCGGCGGGACGTTCATCGCCCGCAGCTCATGCAGGATCTGCCACTCCGGATGCGGGGTGCCGGGCGCCGAACGGCGGATCAGCTGCTGCTCCGAGCCGTCCTGCGCACGGTAGCGCAACACCGCCATATAGCCCGGGCCCACGGTCGGCTGACCGGGGGGCGGCGGCGGATACGCATAGCCGGGCTGCGGCGCCATCCCCGGCGCGGGCGCGCCCGGAGGCGGCGCCAGCCCCTGAGCGGGAGCACCGGCGGGCGGGGGCATACCGGGGGCGCCGGGCGCGCCAGGGGCGCCCGGTCCGCCCGGGTACGGCGGCCCGGCCGCGCCCGGCGGGGGCGGCGGCGTGTGCGGACCACCCGCACCGGGGACACCGGGTGGGCCGGGCGGCTGCGGGCCGGACGGGGCACCCTGGCCCGGAGCGCCGGGCGCACCGGGCGGGTGCGGGGTGCCGGGGGGCGGGGTCTGGCCGGGCGCGCCCGGACCACCGGCGAGCATCGTCGCGGCAGCGTGCACACCACCACCGGGCGCACCCGGAGCACCGGGCGGAGGCGGCGTCTGCCCACCACCCTGACCACCGGGAGCGCCAGGAGCGCCCGGCGCGCCGGGAGGGCCGGGGGGACCGGGAGGCTGTGGGGTGCCCGGAGGCGGGGTCTGGCCGGGCGCACCCGGACCACCCGCGAGCATCGTCGCGGCAGCGTGCACACCACCACCGGGCGCACCCGGAGCACCGGGCGGAGGCGGCGTCTGCCCACCACCCTGACCACCGGGGGCGCCAGGAGCACCGGGAGCACCGGGAGCACCGGGAGCGCCAGGAGCACCCGGCGCTCCGGGCGGACCAGGCGGGCCGGGCGGCCGCGGGGCGCCGCCGAGGCTTTCGGAGTCGAGCTGCGAGACCAGCTGCGTCGGTACGTACCCACCGGCCGGAGCGCCGGGGGCACCGGGACCGGACGGCGCGGGCGACGGAGGCGTGGAGTCCGCACCCGGCCGGGCGCCGGGCGTACCGGGCGTACCCGGGGCCCCCGGAGCACCGGGCGGCGGAGGCGTCGGACCGCCGCCCGCCTTACGGGTGGCGGCGTCCGCGATGTCGCTCGCGTTGGGATGGGCACCCGGACCGGCACCGGGTCCGGCACCGGGGCCGCCCTGCTGCCCGGGGAAGTCGAGGGACGGGGCGATGGCCGTGGGCGGCAGCGCGCTGCCGCCGGACATCAACTCGGTCTTGGCGTCCGGCCGTATGCCCGGCGCCGGGGTGTCCTCGTCGTCGTAGCCCGCGAGCGGCGGCGCGAAGACCGTGGCGGGCGGGGCGACCGAGCGGTCGTCGTCATCGTCGCCCTTGATGTCCGTACCGGCCCACGGCGTACCGCCGCCGGGTGTGGCCGCGTTGTCGGCCTGGCCCCCCGAGGAGGGCGTACCGGCGCCCGGCGTGGGCGGGGCCCACGGGCTGCCGCCACCGGACGGGGGCGGAGGCGGAGCGTTCCGCCAGCCCTCACCGCCGGGCGGGCCACCGGGCGCGGGCGGGCCGTCCTGCGGCCGGTCGCCCGCGAGCGGGCGCGCGACACCGTCGGACGGCCAGTCGTCCACCGCCCCGCCCCGGTCCCGGGGCGCACCCGGAACGGGCGCGGGCGGAGCGGGCGGAGCGCCCGGCGCGCTGTACGGCGCGTCCGGACCGGCGCTCCGCGCCCCGCCGTCCGACGGCCAGTGGTCCATGCCCGGGGACCTGTGTCCCGCCGCCCCGGGCCCGGCGGCCCCGGCCCCCGGCCCACCGGCCGACGGCCAGTTGTCCTCCGGCGGCAAGGGAGGTGAAGCGGACCCCGCAGCCGGAGCAGCAGGGGAAGCGGGAGGACCAGGAGCCGCCGAAGGATCCGGAGCCGAAGGGGAACCGGCAGCCGCGGCGGCGGCATCCGGCTCCGCCCCCGCCCGCTGCTCGGGAAGGTCCAGCCGCCCCTCGGACCGGCTGCTCATCGCGTCCGCCGCCTCCTGCAACCACTCCGGCGGAGTGAGCAGGAAGGAGGTCGCGTTCAGATCGATGCGCTGCTGCCGCCCGGTCGTGGACTCGTCGCGGGAGCCGTCGGTCGTGCCGTACCGCTCCTCGTAACGGCGGATCACCTCGCCCACCGGCAGCCCCGGCCACAGCGTGGTCTCGCCGCTGTCGCGGGCGATCACCATCCGCGTGCCCTCGGCACCGCTGCCCGAGACCGGGCCGTCCGGGCGGTCCTCGGCCCAGACCACGAAGCCCAGGTCGAACTCCCGGACCCGCGCCTCGCGCTGCTGATAGGCCGGCACATCGCCGTTGATCCAGAGTTCCGCGCGCTCCTGCGCCTGTGCGAAGGTCACCATCGCGCTCACCCCTCCACCGGGACGGCGTACGCGAATCCACCGTCCACCATCAGGTTCGCCACGGTCTCCAGCTCCGGCGGATTGCCCGCCAGCCGGAGCAGGAAGGCGTCGAAGTCGTCGCCGCAGGGCAGCAACAGCCGCTCCACCCGCTCCTGGACCGTCCAGCCGTCACGGTCCCGCGCGTCGTCATACGCGCAGAACCACACCGAGCCGATCGCGTCACCCTTCACCTTGACCGCGATCACCCCGCCCTGGACGAAGCCGACGCCCAGATAGTCCTTGGTGAAGTGGTCCCGCAGACACTTGTTGACATAGACGAGGTCATTGACCGCCGCCTCGTCGCGCACCGTGAAGAAGGGCTGGTCGATCAGCAGCCCCAGCTCCGGGTCGAGCGCCGTGCCGACCGGCGCGCAGCCGCCCGCCGCCTTGAGGAAGGCGCGGTACGCATCGGGCAGCCGGTAGCCGAGGTCCTCCTCGACGCCGAGCACCTGCTCCTCGGTGACGGAGATGCCCCGCAGCGGCAGGCCCACATGCATCGGCCGGGTCTCCTGAAGCGGGCGGGTACCCCGCTTCTCCTGGTCGACCTGCGCCGTGGCGAGCCCGCCGTGGTGCCGCAGCAGTGCCTTGACCTCGACCGGGATCAGCTCCATGCGCCGGGTGCCGACGACGTGGTGCCAGGTCCAGCCGTGCGGGGTGGCCACCGCCGACGCCCCGTTCCACAGCTCGTGCCCGGTGGCGTGCAGCGCCGCGTTCGCCGAGACGTAGTCCGTCAGCCGGAGCTCGTCGACGCCGAACCCCTCCGGGGGCTCCGCGATTTCGGCGGCCGCGCGCGCATACGGCGAGAAGTCCGGAAAGCCGTTTTCGTCCACGCGGACACCCTTGGGGTGGCGCGCGGCCCGGACCGGATCCGGGAAGTGCACGACCTGCCCGGCGTAGGCCGTGTTCGGTGGCGCGGCATGCTGCCCGAGCCGACCTGTCGTCATGGCGGTTGCCCCCTGCTGATGCTGGCTACTGGGCACAGCCTATGCGGTGACGCAACCGTCCGAACCGGGCGGCCATCCACCCTCACGACGGCCTCCGTCCCCACCAGGTCGTTCAGACCCGGACTACCGCAGCGCCCGCGGGATTTGGCAATCTGATCATTGCAACCGGGGGATTGCACAGGGAGGGATCCACCACATGCACATCACGCAGAGCAACGGAGGCGGCGACGGCGCCACCCCCGCGGCCGGCGACCCCCGGCTGAGATGGAGCAGCGTCGACCCCGACGCCGGCCCACCGCCGCTGCACCGCCGCCGCGACGGCATCCTGCCCGCCGTCGCGGCCGCGCTGTCCGTCCGTGGCGAAACGCTGACCTGCACCGGGGGCAAGGCCGACCAGCCGCCGACGCTCCATCCACTGGTGCGGGAATTCCTCGACGCGCTCGCCAGCGGCCAGCGTGAACGCTTCACCGGGCGCTGCCCCGAGGTGATCCTGCTCTCCCGCCACCTGGCGAACGTCGAGGCCGGCCGCTCCAAGCGCGCCTCCCGCAAACCGCTCACCCAGGGTGAGGCCCGCCGCTCCCTCAAACAGGCCAAACTCACCACTCGCCGGATCCGGGAGGCGGGCGACCCGCAGCACGGCAGCTACGCCCCGCCCTGTCTGTCCTGCGCCGCGCTGCTGGCCCATTTCGGCGTACGGGTGGTGGGGGGGAGCACGTGAGCCAGGCACATCAGGCACCACAGGCACCACAGACGGCCCAGGCCCCGCGGGGAGCCCCGACACGGCAGCCGACACGCCCGGCGCGGCAGCCGATCGACCGCTTGGACGTCACCCGCTTCTCCGTCGCCGTCGACGCCGCCCTGCGCGAGGCGGGCTGGCAGCCCGGCCGCTGGGACATGCAGCGCGCCGAGGTCTGGGCCGACACCCTGCGCGCCCACACCTCCCCGGCCGGCCACCGGCACGCCGTCTTCCCGGCGGCGGTCGAGGCATGGGCGGAGTTCGGCGGGCTGCACATCCAGCCGCCCGGTGCGGGCCGCGAGATCGCCCCGACCCCGTTCCGCATCGATCCCCTGCTCGGCCTCCATCTCGCCCGCACCCTGGGCGATCTGGGCCGGGCCCTGGAGACCGAGGTGAGCCCGCTGGGCGAGGAGGCGGACGGGCAGGCGGTGTTGACCATCGACGCGGAGGGGCGGATCTACAGCCTCGACCACACCGGGGACTGGTACCTCGGCCCCACCCTGGACGCCGCCCTCAGCACCCTCGTCACGGGCGCGCTCCCGACGAGGCTGACCCGTGCGTAACCCACGCAATCCGACCGGCCACCGACTAGGCCACACGGGCCCGCGACGCCAGGCACAGCGCTCCGGCTACCGCCGGGAGGCGCCCCGAAGGGGCGCGGGGCTGTGTCGATATGCGGCTCCGCCGCGTGGGCGCGACCAGCCACGACGGCGCCGCGGACGAACGACGGCAGCTCAGGGCACGTCCGCAGAACGCTCAGGCGCTCTTCGCCCGCTCACCCCCCCACGCGGCGGAGCCGCATATCGTCAGGTGTCGGGAAGGGGCGGGTAGGGGAACAGCCCGCCGCAGGCGCCAAGCTCCGTCGAACGCCCCCTTAGGCGCTCTTCGCCCGCTCCACGCCCCCGGCGCGGTCGGCCGGACGGTCCGCGGGCTGATCCGTGCGGTCCGTGTGATCCGTGTGATCCGTGTGATCCGCGTCATTCTTACGGTCGGGGCCGTCCGGCCCCTCCGCCCCGTCCGGGATGACCGCCGACACCCGGAAGCCCCCCGCCTCCGTGGCGCCCGACACAAAACCCCCGCCGAGCGTCGAGACCCGCTCCCGCATCCCGACCAGGCCGTTCCCCCCGCTCGGCAGCCCCGCGTCCGCCGCGCCCCGCTCCGACGGCCCGTTCTCCACCAGGACCGCGATCTCCGCGGTGCGGTGCGCCACCCGGACCCGGGCGCTCGCGCCCGGGGCGTGCTTGTGGACGTTGGTCAGCGCCTCCTGGACCACCCGGTAGGCCGTCTGCTCCACCGGCGCCGCGTACCGCCGCTCCTCGCCCTCGACCGAGAGCTCCACGGCCATCCCCGCCGCCCGGGACTGCCCGACCAGCGCCTCCAGCTCCGCCAGCCGCGGCCCCCCGGCCACCTCCACGCCCCTCCCGGCCGCTCCCGCGGCCCCCGCGGCCTCCGCGGCCTCCGCGGCGGCCGAGGCCGCGGCCACCACCCCCGCCAGCGGCCTCTCCTCGGCGGAGGCCCCGGCAGCATCGGAGGCGTCGGCGGTAGAGGACCCGGCGGAGGAGAACCCAGCAGCGGCGGCGGAAGACGAGGACCCAGCAACGGAAGACGAGGACCCGGCGGCGAACGCCGCCCCCGCCCGCGGACCGTCCTCGGACCGCAGCACCCCCAGCATCTGCCGCAACTCGGTCAGCGCCTGCCGTCCCATGTCGCCCACCAGCGCCGCGTTCTTCGACGCCTTCTCCGGATCCTTGAGCGCCACCGCCTGAAGGGCCGCCGCGTGCACCACCATCAGGCTCACCCGGTGCGCCACCACGTCGTGCATCTCCCGCGCGATCCGGGTCCGCTCCTCGTTACGGGCCCACTCGGCCCGTTCCTCCGCGCGATCCGCGAGCAGCGAGAGCTCCCGTTCCAGACCGTCCGCCCGCTCGCGCAGGCTCTCCACCAGCCGTCGCCGCGCCCGGACGTACAGCCCCAGCAGCACGGGCGGGCCGGTCAGCCCCAGGGTGAGCACCATGGCGAACATCGGGGCCTCCCACACGGAGGTCCCCAGACTGCTCTGCGGATTGTCCTGGCGGAGACCGATCACCGTGACGAGGAAGCTGCCCACCGCCGCCATCCCGGCCAGCACCGCCGTGATCCGGCGCGGCACCTCGGAGGAGGCGAGGGTGTAGAGCCCCACGACGCCGAGCAGCAGACCCATTTCGGCGGGGGCGACCGCGATCGATATCAGCACCACGGCGATCGCCCAGCGGCGCCGCAGCACCAGCGTGGCGCCGACGAGCGCCCCGGTCAGCACCCCGGCAGCCACCGGAATCCGGGCATCGTGGGCGAATCCGACACCCTCCGCCGCGCACTCGATCGACGACGCCACGGCGAGCAGGACATCGAGCCCCATGCTCCGCCGCCGCGCCCACCACCACGGCCCCGCGGGCGCGCCCCGCGCGCCCGTGGCCTCTTCCCCCGTCGGACTCATAGCGACCAGCCTACGGCCGGGCGCCAGCGCTTTTCCCGGTGACACGGCGGCGCGCCCGCCGCGCCGTCCGCGCCCCCGACGGGCTGGCGCATACCGTCGCACGGAAGGCTCCTGGTACGGCATAGTGGAGGGCGCCGTAGCGGCGGTCTGATCGAATTCCGGTCAGATGGCTCGCGCCATCCCCCGTGGTGTAATTGGCAGCACAGTGGCTTTTGGTGCCATTTGTCCGGGTTCGAGTCCTGGCGGGGGAGCTTCACATTCCGTCTTCGGTCCCGCCTCGCGTTCCGCCTTCCCGGGGGCCTGATCTCCCGGCTCGGGACCCTCCTTCCTTTCCGCCCGGAAACCTCTCGGTATCCTGCGGGTGTCCACCCCCGAAGCCGAAGGGCACACCCGTGAGCGCCAACCGCCCGGCAGCCGTCGTCGTCCTCGCAGCGGGTGAGGGCACCCGCATGAAATCGGCGACCCCGAAGGTTCTGCACGCCCTCTGCGGCCGCTCCCTCGTCGGGCACGTCGTCGCCGCCTCCCGCGAGCTCTCCCCCGAACACCTCGTGGTCGTGGTCGGCCACGCCCGGGAGCAGGTCTCCGCGCATCTGGCCGAGACCGACGCCGAGGTGCGCACCGCCGTCCAGCACGAGCAGAACGGCACCGGGCACGCCGTCCGGATGGGCCTGGAGGAGCTGTCCGACAGCGGGGTCGCCCTCGACGGCACCGTGATCGTCGTCTGCGGTGACACCCCGCTGCTGACCGGCGAGACGCTCCAGCGGCTCGCCGCGGCCCACGACGCCGACGGCAACGCCGTGACCGTGCTGTCCGCCGAGGTCCCCGACGCCACCGGCTACGGCCGGATCGTGCGGGAGGACGCGACCGGCGCCGTCACCGCGATCGTGGAGCACAAGGACGCCACCGACGCGCAGCGCGCGATCCGCGAGATCAACTCCGGGGTCTTCGCCTTCGACGCCCAGCTGCTCACCGACGCCCTCGGCAAGGTCCGCACCGACAACAGCCAGGGTGAGGAGTACCTCACCGATGTGCTCGGCATCCTGCGCGAGGCCGGACACCGGGTGGGCGCGTGCGTGGCGGGTGACCACCGCGAGATCGTCGGGATCAACAACCGCGTCCAGCTGGCCGAGGCCCGCAGGCTGCTGAACGAGCGGCTGCTGGAGCGGGCGATGCTGAGCGGGGTGACCGTCGTCGACCCCGCCACCACCTGGATCGACGTGACCGTCACCTTCGAGCCGGACGCGCTGGTCCACCCCGGCACCCAGCTGCTGGGCGCCACCCACCTGGCCTCGGACGCCGAGGTCGGGCCGAACTCCCGGCTCACCGACACCACCGTCGACCGGGGCGCGGTCGTCTCGTTCACCGTCGCGGACGGCGCGGAGATCGGCGCGGGGGCGAACGTGGGGCCGTACACGTATCTGCGCCCCGGGACCCGGCTGGGCGCCAAGGCCAAGGCCGGCACGTATGTGGAGATGAAGAACGCCTCGATCGGCGACGGCACCAAGGTGCCGCATCTGTCCTACGTGGGCGACGCGACGATCGGCGAGCAGACCAACATCGGCGCCGCCAGCGTCTTCGTGAACTACGACGGTGTGAAGAAGCACCACACCACCATCGGCAGCCACTGCCGGACCGGGGCCGACAACATGCTTGTGGCTCCCGTCACGATCGGGGACGGTGCTTACACCGCCGCCGGATCGGTCATCACCAAGGATGTGCCCCCGGGCTCGCTCGCCGTCGCACGCGGACAGCAGCGGAACATCGAGGGCTGGGTCGCCCGCAAGCGCCCCGGAAGCGCCGCGGCGCGAGCCGCCGAGGCCGCTCGTCGGGAGGACGAGGACCAGCAGTGACATGTGCACAGGTACACCGTGCGGGGCGTACGGTGAGAAGTGCACCAAAGCGACATCCAAGGAGACTTGTTGTGACCGGGATCAAGACGACCGGCGAGAAGAAGCTGATGCTCTTCTCCGGCCGCGCCCACCCCGAGCTGGCCGAGGAGGTCGCCCATGAGCTGGGCGTCAGCTTGGTCCCGACCAAGGCATTCGACTTCGCCAACGGCGAGATCTACGTCCGCTTCCAGGAGTCGGCACGCGGTGCCGACTGCTTTTTGATCCAGAGCCACACGACTCCGATCAATAAGTGGATCATGGAACAGCTCATCATGGTCGACGCGCTGAAGCGGGCCTCCGCGCGCTCGATCACGGTGATCGTTCCGTTCTACGGCTACGCCCGTCAGGACAAGAAGCACCGTGGCCGGGAGCCGATCTCGGCCCGGCTGATCGCCGACATGCTGAAGACGGCGGGCGCCGACCGGATCCTCACGGTCGATCTGCACACCGACCAGATCCAGGGCTTCTTCGACGGTCCGGTGGACCACCTCTTCGCGCTGCCGGTGCTCGCCGACTACGTGGGCGCCAAGGTCGACAAGGCCAAGCTCACCGTGGTGTCGCCGGACGCCGGCCGGGTCCGGGTCGCGGACCGCTGGTGCGACCGGCTGGGCGCACCGCTGGCGATCGTGCACAAGCGGCGGGACCCGGACGTGGCCAACCAGGTCACGGTGCACGAGGTGGTCGGCGATGTGCGGGGCCGGGTGTGTGTGCTGGTCGACGACATGATCGACACCGGTGGCACCATCTGCGCGGCGGCGGAGGCGCTGTTCGCCAACGGCGCGGAGGACGTGATCGTGACCGCCACCCACGGTGTGCTGTCGGGTCCGGCCGCGGACCGGCTGAAGAACTCCAAGGTCAGTGAGTTCGTCTTCACCAACACCCTGCCGACTCCGAACGAGGTGGAGCTGGACAAGGTGACCGTGCTGTCGATGGCGCCGACGATCGCCCGCGCGGTCCAGGAGGTCTTCGAGGACGGCTCGGTGACCAGCCTGTTCGAGGAGCAAGCGTGAGCGGCTTAACCTCCCCGGACCGGACGTAGAGGCCACTCCCGTCAGGGAGTGGCCTCAGTCATTGGTAGAATCGTTGAGTTGCTCGGCGAGGGAGGCCGCTTCTCACAGCGGCTGTCCGTTATCGACGCGCTCTTCGTAGCAGGTCTGTCGTGGGCCGGGTGACGCCCACACACCGTAAACGATCTACGAGGAGTGCCCCATGGCCGAGGTCAAGATCGCCGCTAAGCCCCGTACCGAGTTCGGCAAGGGTGCCGCCCGCCGCACCCGTGCCGCCGATCGCGTTCCCGGCGTGGTCTACGGCCACGGCGTCGACCCGCTGCACGTCACGCTGCCGGCGCACGACCTGCTGATGGCGCTGAAGACCCCGAACGTGCTGATCCGTCTGAACGTCGAGGGCGGCAAGGACGAGCTGGTCATCCCGAAGGCCGTACAGCGTCACCCCATCAAGATCGGCGTGCTGGAGCACATCGACCTGCTGCTGGTGAAGAAGGGTGAGAAGGTCACCGTCGAGGTGCCGATCCTCACCGAGGGCGACCTGGCCCCGGGCGGCAACCTGCTCGAGCACCTGCTGAACGCCCTGCCGGTCGAGACCGAGGCGACCCACATCCCGGAGTCGGTCACCGTCTCCATCGCGGGCCTGGACGCGGGTGCCACCATCCACGCCAAGGACATCACCCTCCCGGCGGGCACCACGCTGGCCGTCGAGGACGACGCGGCCGTGCTTCAGGTGGTCGCCGCCCAGGCCGAGGCCCCCGCCGAGGAGGGCGCCGAGGGCGAGGCCGAGGGCGCCGAGGCGTAATCTGCGCCTGCTCCCTTTTCGCTGCTCCGGCCGCCGTCCCGCCCCCTGGGGTGCGGGGCGGCGGCCGTCCTCAAGGAGAGACATCCAGATGACGGACGACACGAGCCCCTGGCTTGTGGTGGGCCTCGGCAACCCCGGTGGCGAGTACGCGGGCAACCGCCACAACGTCGGCTTCATGGTGGCCGATCTGCTGGCCGAGCGGATGGGTGCCCGTTTCAAGGCGCACAAGTCGCGGGCCCAGGTCGTCGAGGGCCGGGTGGGTCCGCCCGGGCCGGCGAGCCGCCGCGTCGTGATCGCCAAGCCGATGTCCTTCATGAACCTCTCGGGCGGTCCGGTGACCGCGCTGCGCGACTTCTACAAGGTGCCGGTCGGTCATGTCGTGGCCGTCCATGACGAATTGGACATCGATTACGGGGCACTGCGGTTGAAGATCGGCGGTGGTGACAATGGCCACAATGGGCTGAAGTCGATCACCAAGTCGCTGGGCGCGGACTACTGCCGGGTGCGCTTCGGAATCGGCCGTCCGCCGGGCCGGATGGATGTCGCCGCGTTTGTCCTCAAGGACTTTTCCGCCGCGGAGCGCCGGGAGTTGGACTATTTCGTGGACCGCGCGGCGGACGCGGTGGAGACGCTCATCGCGGACGGGCTGGAGCGCGCGCAGGGGACGTACAACTCCTGAAAAACGCCGCTCGCCCGTTTGTTCGTCGGAAGGTTGACCGACGGCCCGGGGATGGCGAGGATCGCCGCCATGGCTTCCACCGGTGTGACCAAGCGCAGCCGTGCGCGGCGGGCGGGCGAGAACGCGTACGGGTTTCTGTTGCTGGCGAAGAACGTGGCAATGGCGCTTGTCGCGCTGCTGATCCTGGTCGCCGGGGTGTGGTCATCCTGGGGCGACGCCAAGCCGTCGACGCTGACCAAGGGGCTTGAGCGCGGCACCGTCACGGTCTCCGACTGCGGCGACGAATGGTGCACCGGCTCCTTCACCCCGGCCCGCGAGGGCGGCACGTCCCGTGGCCGGGTACGGATCGACGAGACCGTCACGAACGGGACGGGCGACCGGGTGCCGGTGGCCCTCAAACCCGGCACGGACCACGCCGTCCGCACCGGCGCCGCCGGCATGCTCCACGCCTGGGTCCCCTTCGGCGGCTCCCTCCTCCTCACCTCCCTGATCGTGGCAGGCGGCCTCGGGCTGCGCCGCACGGGCTGGGCCATGGGCCTGCTGGGCGCGGCGCTGCTGGGCGCGTCCTTCGCCACGCTGACGCTGTAGCGCTCACCGGGTCCCCCCTGGGTCCGGGCGCACGCTTCGTCCCGGGACCACCCCGCCGTGGTGCGACCGGCCCCTTGGCCGAGGAACGCGCCCGCGTCCGCTGGGGCGGACGCGCCCTCGGGGCCGTGGCCTGACCGGCCCGGCGAACCTACGCGGTCTCAGCGCAGTCCGGCGAAGAGATCGTTCTCGGGGACGGCCGCGCCGGTGGCGTCCTGGACCCGTAGGAAGGTCTCCATGCCCATCAACTCGCCGAACCGCTCCTTGCCCATCTTGAGGAAGAAGATGTTCTCGCCCTGACTGGCGTGCGCGGCCAGCGCGTCGAACTTCTGGCCGCTGAACGCGGTGGTGTCCACCCAGGTGGTGATCTCATCGTCGGGGAGGCCGATCTCGGGCATCGCCGCGGCCTCGGCAGGGTCCGGCTCCGGCATGTCCTCATGGAACTCGCGCATGATCTCGCCGAACCGCCGCATCCCCGAGCGGGGCATCGTGGTCCAGTAGACCTTCGGGGTCAGCTCGGTCATCTCCAGTGCCGCCATCGTGATGCGGTGGGCCTGGATGTGGTCGGGGTGGCCGTAGAAGCCGTTCTCGTCGTAAGTGACGACCACATCGGGCCGGTAGTGCCGCATGAGTTCCGCGAGTCGGGCCGCGCCTTCCTCCACGGGGGTCTGCCAGAAGGATCCGGGGGCGTCGTTGCTCGGCCAGCCCGTCATCCCGGAGTCGGCATAGTCCAGCATCTCCAGATCGCTGATCTTCAGGACCTCACAACTCGCCTCGAGCTCTTGACGGCGCATCAAGGCGACCGCCGCCGGATCGTGCCCGGGTTCGCCCGGTTTGACACCCCCCGGTCCGTCACCGCAACCGCCGTCGGTACACGTCACGAGAACCGTACGGATGCCTTCCGCCGCGTACCGCGCGAGGACCCCTCCGGTCCCGGTGGCCTCGTCGTCGGGGTGGGCGTGCACTGCCATGAGCGTCAAGGGCCGGTCAGCCATGAAACAGTCCTCCTGGAGAAATATGTCTTCGGTCGATGCAACCGCGCCGGCTGGACCGGCTGTTCCCGGCGCGGCCGCTCGGCCTTCCACGCGCCGGCGTTTCAACGCGCGCGAGGTACGGGCGCGACCAGCATGTCTGGGGCCCGCCCCTTTGGGAGCGGGCCCCAGACCGTGTCACGCCGTCGTCAGCCGGTGTTGCGGAGGCCCGCGGCCACGCCGTTGACCGTGAGGAGGAGGGCCCGGGCGAGCAGGGGGTCGGGGTCCTCGCCCCGCTCGGCCGCGGTGCGCTGGCGGTGGAGCAGGGTCACCTGGAGATACGAGATCGGGTCGAGGTAGGCGTCCCGGACGTGGAACGTCTGCTTCAGCACCGGGTTGGAGTCGAGGAGCTCCCGTCCACCGGTGATCCGCAGCACCTCCCGCACCGTCAGCTCGTGCTCCTCCTGGATCACGTCGAAGACGTGCTTCAGCTCATCCGGCACCAGCGTGTCCACGTAGTGCCGGGCGATCCGCAGATCCGTCTTGGCCAGCGTCATCTCGACGTTGGACAGGAAGTTGCGGAAGAAGTGCCAGTGTTCGTGCATTTCGTCGAGGACGCTGTCGAGCCCGGCCTCGCGGGCCGCCTTGAGGCCGGAGCCGACGCCGAACCAGCCGGGGACGATCTGCCGGGACTGGGTCCAGCCGAAGACCCACGGGATGGCCCGCAGTCCGTCGAGACCGGCGCCGGAGTCGGGGCGGCGGGAGGGCCGGGAGCCGAGGTGGAGCTCGGCGAGCTGGTCCACCGGTGTGGAGGCGAAGAAGTACGCGGGCAGGTCGGGGTCGTCGACGAGCCCGCGGTAGGCGCCGTGCGCGGCCTCGGACACGGTTTCCATCGCCGCGTCCCAGCGGGCGAGCGCCTCGTCGGACTGGCGCGGGGCGGTGTGCAGGGCGGACGCCTGCAACGTGGCGGCCACCGTCAGCTCCAGGTTCTCCCGGGCCAGCGAGGGCACGAGGTACTTGTCGGAGATGACCTCGCCCTGCTCGGTCACCTTGATCTCGCCCTCGAGGGTGCCCCACGGCTGCGCGAGGATCGCGTCATGGGTGGGGCCGCCGCCGCGGCCGACGGTGCCGCCGCGGCCGTGGAAGAGCCGCAGCCGTACGCCGTGCCGGTGGGCGACGTCGCGCAGCAGCCGCTGGGCGCGGTGGATCTCCCACTGGGAGGTGGTGATGCCGCCGAACTTGGAGGAGTCGGAGTAGCCGAGCATGACCTCCTGGACGTCGCCGCGGAGGGCGACGAGCCGCCGGTAGGAGGGGTCGGCGAGCATCTCGTCGAGGAGCTTGTCGGCGATCTTCAGCTCTTCGGTGGTCTCCAGCAGCGGAACGATGCCGATCTTGGCCCAGCCCGCGTGGAGGTCGATCAGCCCGGCCTCGCGGGCGAGGACCGCGGCGGCGAAGACGTCGTCGGAGCCCTGGCACATGGAGATGATGTACGACTCGACGATCTCGGGGCCGAAGCGCTCGAAGGACTCGCGGATGGTGTGGAAGACGCCGAGGGTCTTGGCACCGGCGGCGTCCAGCGGCGCCGGGGTCGGGGCGAGGGGACGCCGGGAGCGCAGCTCCTTGGCGAGCAGCTTGCGCCGGTAGTCGCGCGGCATGTCGGCGTAGCGCCAGGACTCCTCGCCGAGCCGGTCGAAGAGCTGGCCGAGGGCGTGGTGGTGGGCGTCGGCGTGCTCGCGGACGTCCATGGTGGCGAGCTGGAGGCCGAAGGCGGCGAGGGTGCGGATGGACCGCTCGAGCCGGCCGTCGGCGATGAGCTGGCCGCGGTGGGCGCGCAGGGAGTCCTGGACGAGGTGGAGGTCGGCGAGGAGCTCACCGGAGCCGAGGTAGTCGCGGCCGGGCTGGTGGGGGGTGTCCCCGGCGAGCCGCTCGCGGGTGTTGACGAGCTTCTGCCGCATACAGGTGGCCTTGAGCCGGTAGGGCTCCTCGGCGTTGAGCCGCTTGTAGCGCGGGCTGATCTCGGGCAGCAGTTCGAGGTCGCGCTGGAGGGAGGCGAGGAGCTCCTCGGAGGCGCCGGTGTTGCGGATGGAGCTGGAGAGCGCGGCGCGCAGCTCGTCGATGATCTCCAGCGCGTCGGTGATGCCGTGCTCGTGCTGGAGGATCAGGACGTCCCGGGTGACCTCGGGGGTGACGTTGGGGTTGCCGTCGCGGTCGCCGCCGATCCAGGTGCCGAAGGTGAGCGGGCGGGTGGTGGCGGGCAGCTCGACGCCCACGCGCTCGAGCTCCGCGGTGAGGTCCTCGAGGACGTCGCCGACGGCACCGGCGTGCAGCTCGTCGAGGTAGTAGATGGCGTTGCGGGCCTCGTCGGCGGGCTCGGGGCGGGCGACGCGCAGCTCGTCGGTCTGCCAGAGCAGATCGATGCTCTCGGCGAGCCGCAGGTCGGCGCGGCGGGCGTCGCCGCCGACGGCGAGGGTGTCGAGCAGCTCGGCGATGCGTCGGAGCTTGGTGAGGACGGTGCGGCGGGCGGCCTCGGTGGGGTGGGCGGTGAAGACGGGGCGCACGCCGAGGTTGGCGACGGTCTCCCGGAGGTGCTCGGGGTCGGCGTCCTTGAGCTGGTCGGCGGTGCGGGCGAGGATGCCGCCCTCGGCGGCGCGGCGGGCGCGCAGCTCGCGGCCGCGGTGCACCTGCTCGGTGACGTTGGCCAGGTGGAAGTAGGTGGAGAAGGCGCGGACCAGCTTGGCGGCGGTCTCCAGGTCGGTGGAGCCGAGCAGGTCGGCCGCGGCCTCGCCGTCACTGCGGGTGAGGGCGCGGACGCGCTCGACGAGTTCGAGGAGGTCGGGGCCCTCCTGTCGGACGAGGGTCTCACCGAGCAGGTCACCCAGACGGCGGATATCGGCACGCAGGGCGGCGTTGGTGTGGTCGGCACTGCTCACAGGTGCGGGCTCCTTGCAGCGAACGGGGTTCGAAGCGCGGCATCAATGCGTGCGCGGCGGGCGCCGCGGGCTGCTGACCCGGTGCTTTCGGCCATGTGCGGACCGCGCTGTCCGACGCTCACCAGGATAGGCGGCACGAGCCTGGGTGAGACCAGAGCCCTATTGCCCCGCTTCCCGGCCCTGCCATACTTACGACGCCGTAGGTTACGCATCCGTAGCCATGCCCCCGAGCCCCACGAGGGATCCCATGACTGCAAGCCCCGACGTGGTCAACGACACGCCGAAGGCCCAGGAGGCCCCGCTTCCCACCGCCACGCTCGGCGGGGACAGCAAGCGCTCCATCGAACAGATCACCCTCCTCCTGTTCATCACCGTCCCCTTCGTCGCACTGGTCGCGGCGGTTCCCCTGGCCTGGGGCTGGGGGGTCAGCTGGCTGGATCTGGCGCTTCTGGTGTCGATGTACTACATCGGCTGCCACGGCATCACGATCGGCTTCCACCGCTACTTCACCCATGGCTCGTTCAAGGCGAAGCGGCCGCTGCGGATCGCGCTGGCGATCGCGGGGTCGCTGGCCGTGGAGGGCCCGCTGGTCCGCTGGGTGGCCGATCACCGCAAGCACCACAAGTTCTCCGACGCGGAGGGCGACCCGCACTCCCCCTGGCGGTACGGCGAGACCGTGCCGGCCCTGCTGAAGGGGTTGTGGTGGGCCCATATCGCCTGGATGTTCGACGAGGAGCAGACGCCGCAGTCCAAATACGCACCGGATCTGGTCAAGGACGGCGCCATCCGGGCGATCTCCCGGCAGTTCGTGATCTGGACCGTGGTCTCCCTGATGGTGCCGCCGGTGATCGGCGGACTGGTGACCTGGTCCTGGCAGGGCGCGGTGACCGCCTTCTTCTGGGGGTCACTCGTCCGGGTGGCTTTGCTGCACCATGTGACCTGGTCGATCAACTCGATCTGCCACGCGGTGGGCAAGCGCCCGTTCAAGTCGCGGGACCGCTCCGGCAATGTGTGGTGGCTCGCGGTGCTCTCGTGCGGCGAGTCCTGGCACAACCTGCACCACGCGGACCCGACCTGCGCCCGGCACGGGGTGATGCGGGGGCAGCTGGACTCCAGCGCCCGGATCATCCGCTGGTTCGAGAAGGCGGGCTGGGCGTATGACGTCCGGTGGCCGAGCCAGGACCGTATCGATGCCCGCCGTCAGAAGGAGACCGCCGGAGCGGCATGATAGAGGGCGTGGCGACCGACAGTAATACCAGCGGTGAAAAGGACCGGCCGCGCCGGGCCAGCCGGCCCTCCGGATCCGGAGCCCGGCGACCCCGCCGGGTCCGGATGACCGGCAAGGAGCGCCGGGAGCAGCTGCTGGACATCGGTCGCACGCTCTTCGCCGAGCGCGGCTTCGAGGGCACCTCGGTGGAGGAGATCGCGGCGAAGGCCGGGGTCTCCAAGCCGGTGGTCTACGAGCACTTCGGCGGCAAGGAGGGGCTGTACGCGGTCGTGGTGGACCGCGAGATGCGGCGGATGCTCGACATGGTGACCACATCCCTCACCGCGGGCCATCCGCGCGAGCTGTGCGAGCAGGCCACCTTCGCCCTCCTGGACTACATCGAGGAGTACACGGACGGCTTCCGCATCCTCGTCCGCGACTCCCCCGTCGCCCAGTCCACGGGCACCTTCGCCTCCCTGATCAGCGATATCGCCACCCAGGTGGAGGACATCCTGGGCCTGGAATTCAAGGCCCGCGGCTTCGACCCCAAACTGGCCCCCCTCTACGCCCAGGCCCTGGTGGGCATGGTCGCCCTGACCGGCCAGTGGTGGCTGGACGTCCGCAAACCCAAGAAGGCCGAGGTCGCGGCCCACCTGGTGAACCTGGCCTGGCACGGCCTGGACGGCCTGGAACAGAAGCCCCGCCTGATAGGCCACCGCAAGAACTGACCCTCCCGGTACTGTTCCGCGCGTCCCGCCGGTCGGGATGATGGGGGCTCACGGGGGAGGGGGAGACCGGACATGAGCACGGGGGAGCGGTCTGAGGCGCGCCGGAAGGCGGTGGCCGTGGGGCCGGGCGTCTGCCACGCACTCGGCCTGATGATGCTGGTCATCACGGAGTGGGTGCGCGCCGACCTGAAGGACGCGACGTCAGCGGCGTCGCACGCCTATCTGAAGGACATGATCGAGTTCGCGGGCTCGCTGGCCGACACGGACTGGTACAAGCCCGCGGTGGACCTGTACGACAACGTCTCCTTCGGTGAGCCACGGGCCGCCCTGTGGGCGGCCGTGTTCATGGCGCTCGTCGTGCGGCTCAACCGCTACGGGCCGGAGGAGGCCCAGCGGGTGCTGTCCTGGGTGGCCGCCGCGTACTGCCTCCTGGCCACGCTGGCCCTCCTGCCGTATCTGGCCGCCCCGGGGGCCGGCGTCATTCTGCTGCTGGCGCTGAGCGGGGGGCTGGTGAACGTGGCGACCCGCTGAGCGGTCAGCCCTGGTACACCATGGCGCACAGCAGTGTCCGGCCGCCGTTCACCAGCCATGACCAGTAGTACGTACGGTCGCCCTGGACCCGGGCACAGTTCGCCGCGGAGGCGTTCGCCGGGGCCTTGTAGACGCCGGTGATGTGCAGAATCCGGTTGTACCGGACCGGGACCCGCTTCGCGTCGCAGTCCACCGCGGTCATCAGCCCGGCGTTCATCCGCGCCTGCTGCCCGCTGCCCGTCTGCTTGGCCAGCAAGCAGTACCCCACCTTGAACTGACGGGTCAGGCACAGGGCGGTGGTCCGCCCCCGGGAGGTGTACGACATGTAGTCCTGCCCCGCCCCCTGCGGACAGGCCCCGCCGCCGCTCCGCACCGCGCTCACCCACATGTAGGCGTTTCCGGCGTCGCAGTCGACCGGGGCGGGCATCCGGGTGTTGTAGTCGCCGTACCCGGTGTCGTACACGGCGAGGCAGTTCCCGGGGCTCACCGCCCGGTACGCCTCCCCGGTGGGATCCGGCGCCACGGTGGGCGTGGCGGGCGCCCGGGTCTCGGCCGATCCTCCCCCTCCCCCGCTGCCCCCGGAGCCGTACCCCGGCAGCGAGGCGCTGGGCACCCCCGTGGGGATTCCGCTGGGAAGCCCACTGGGAAGCCCGCCGGGCCCCGTCGGCGGGGGTGAGGTTCCACCGGACGGGAGTGCGCTGCCCGCGAAGGAGGTCTTGTCGTCCCCCTCGACCACCTGCGGCAGCACGAGCACGGCGAACGCGAGGGCGGCGGCCACCAATATCCAGACGCCGCGCTGCCGCTGCTCCTCGCTGCCCCCACCCATGCCCGGACCCGCCCCGCCCGACGCGCTGCTCATGGCTCTCCCCCGAGAAACGTGGCCACCGCTTTGTTGTTCAGCGCGTCAACGGTCTCATGACATATCGGTTCAGGGGAGCGCCGCGGAGAGCATTGCGGCAATGCGTGCCTGGCATGTGACCTCGACCGGCCGTGTCGGATGTCAGTCGAGCAGGGCCGCGCGCAGCTCCGGAATCCGCAGCAGATCGAGCGTCTCGTCCCCGAGGTCGAAGGCGAAAGCGACCCTGGCCTTCGGCAGGACGGCCTGTCGAAGCATGAACTGGGCCACGTCGGCGAAAGGCTGCTCGCGGATGGTGCGCACGGCTACTGCCATGTTGCGCTCGTTCCCCTTCTCCCGGCCCCGCTGCCAGGCGCTCACGCACATGCACACCACATCCCGTGCACCGCGTCGAGCCTCGGGCAGCTCGTCCCTGTTCAGCCCGCACACATCCAGGGTGGCCCGCCCCTTGTCCGTCAGCCCTGTGTACTCCCCGTTCTCAAGGCCCAGGTACAGGTGCTCGTACGGATCTTCCCGCGTGGGATCGATGAGCAACGGCTCACCGGCGCTGTCCAGAGGGAAACGATCCCCTTTGTGATGGCTGTTGCAGGTCGTGCACGCGAGGAGGTGGTTCAGCCAATCGAAAGTCCGTAACGGGTTGACCGCCAACGGCTCGAAGTGATCGACGTCCGTACTGAGGTCGTCGCAGCAGTACATGCAGCAGCGGTTGCCGTGCGCCATCTGCCCCAATAATCGGCGCAGCGGCGTGACGAGCTTGCGGCGCTGCGTGGTGTGGCTCCACAGACCGCGCGCGAGGTCGTACCGCTCTTCCGGCTCGGCCTTCGTCACTCTTTCCGTCAGTTCCGCCGCGTGAGCCACCAGCTGTCGCGGCAGCTCGATGCGCTGCACCCGGATCATTCGTCAAAGGCCCCGAGGCGCTTCAAGCGGGCCTCCACCTCCGAGACCCTGGTCCGCGGTGAGCTCTTCAATCGCTGTCGCAGAGCCTCGTGGCGGTCCTCTTCCTCGTCCGTGGCCTGCCCCGTGACCACGCGTGCCTCCAGCGCCACCAGTTCCTTCCGCAGCTCCTGGGCCTCGCCCGAGTACGGGGTGTCCAGCCCGAACAGGTCCGAGAGCGCGGCGTCGTCGCCTGTTCCGTACACGATGCGCTTCCACAGGGCCTCGGAGACCACCTCCGGGGGCCGCGCCTCGTCCGGACCGGGCAACCGGATCAGACCGCGCTCATCGGCGGCCTGGCAGATGTACGGGCTGTGGGTGGTGACGATGAACTGGATCGCCGGGAAGTGTGCCTTGAGCCACTCCCCGATGCGCTTTTGCCAGGAGACGTGGAGGTGCGCGTCGACCTCGTCGATCAGCACCACGCCCGAGTGCGGCAGATATGGTTCGGGCCCCTGCGGCCCAGCACGCCGCCATCTGAGATCCAGGTGTCCATAGGCGGTATACATCCGCCAGACGATGTCGAGGACCAAAGCGACAACGGTGCGGAATCCGTCACTCATCTGGTGCAGTGGGAACATCACGCCCCGGTCGTCGTTCCGGCACAACCACGGTCCATCGGAATCGACTTCGACGACGCGGTAGTCATCGGGCAGCAGATCGTGGTTGAGCAGCGCGATGACCGTGTCCAGGAGGTCCTGGGCTCCCGAGCGCTCCTCCAGCCGGTAGAGATGCGCCGAGACCAGCCAGTCGACGGCCTCGGTCAGCGCGGCCTGCTCGTGGAAGAGCGTGCGCATCGCCGCAGCGCGGCTGGCGGCGCCGCGATGGGCGGCGCGGGTCTGGCGGTCGTGGTACATCCCGGCTCCGGACAGCCTGCGGAACGGACCGTACCCGGCGTGAAACCAGCCGACGGGTGACGACGACCACAGTGCGCCCGCCTCCCGACCCCCGCTGAACCTCACCTCAGTGGGCATGACATCGCCCGATTCCGGAAAGAGCGCGTCCTCGGGCTTCCACTCGAGCCGAACCTCGAATTCAGCCGTCCGGGGCCTCTTCCCGATCGCCTTGGCGCTCCCTGGGTCCTCTCCCGAGTCGGACCGCAGCGCCGCGGTGAGCCAGGCATGCTCCCGGCCGTCCGACAACCAGCCCTCCAGATCGTCGTCCAGCTGGGAGGCTCGCCGGTTTCCCGCGAGGCATAGCGCGATGGCCCGCAATAACGTGGTCTTGCCCGAGCCGTTGCGCCCGGCCAGCACCGTCCAGCCCGCGTAGCCGCCATCGGGCCGGGTGAAGTCGAGGTCCACGGTGCGCGGCCCATGGAATCCACGGACACCGTCCAGCCGCAGCCTCGTCACGTACACCGGCTCACCCCTTCTCCCTGTTACAGGATGTATACACGCTGTCGCGCCGCCACCGCGCGGATTGTGGACAGCCTCAGCCGCGCCGGCGACCCGCCTTCACCTCGCCGACGAACAAGGCGAAGGCGTCGGCGGGGAAGGTCAGGACGGGGCCGGTCGTGTTCTTCGAGTCGCGGACGGCGATGTGGGTGCGGAGGTCCGCGACCTCGACGCATTCATTGCCCTCCGGGCCGCTGTAACTGCTTCTGCGCCAGACTGCGGCTGCCATGCCAACGGTGGATATGCGATCGCTCATGAAGAGAACTCCTGTCGCACGGTCCCCAGCAGCCGCAGTGACGCTGTCGAGTCGGCTGCCTGTGAACGAAGGTAATCGAACGACAATTTATAGGAAGTGACCGCGTCCACGTCGTCGAGGTACAAGCCTCTGCGACGCATCTCGATGTACACGACGGCCATGGAGTTGAGCGGGTTTCGCGCGTCCTCCCGGCCGAGGATGACGAAGTGCCCGGACCCCGCGGCATGGGCTCCAGCCGTGAAAGGGAGCAGTTGGATATCGACGTTCGGGCGCTGCGCCATGTCGTAGAGGTGGTCCATCTGCTCGGCCATCACAGCCTCATCACCCACGATGCGCCGGAGTACGGCTTCGTCCAGGATGACCCACAGGTGCAGGGGCACTTGCCGGTCAAGGATGCTCTGGCGCTGCATACGGGCATCGACCATGCGCTCGACCTGCTCGTTGGGGGTGCGCAGTTCGGTCGCCCGGTGGATCGCGGTCGCATAGGCACGGGTCTGAAGCAGTCCGGGTACGACATTGTTCGCGTACACGTGCTCGTACTCCGACTCATGCTCGAACGAGACCAGGGGGTCGATCCACTCCGGTACCGCGCTGTTGCCGACCCACCAGCCCTCGGATTGCGACTTGACGACGCGCACCAGCGCCTCTCGTTCCTCTGCGGATGCCTCGCAGGCGTCGGCCAGTGCCTTGACCGTTGCCCAGCGAATACGCGCGCGGTCCTGCCAAGCCTCGTACCGGCTCACCGTCGCTTTGCTCACGCCCGCACGCTCGGCGACTTGCGTCTGCGTCAGGCCGCAACGCTCACGCAGCGCGATCAGCCCCCGCGCGATCTGCATGCGTCCGGCCGGTCCCGTCATCGTGGCGGTCATTCCACGCTCCCTCCCGTCGAGTCCGCCGAGCGTATGCGGCGATGGACATCGAGTTGACGGCACCAGCGAGTTCGTCACCCACATCGGTGAACTCTACTGACGTAAAGGCCAGTTGTTGGAATTCAATGGCAAGCTCCTCGTGAAGGTCGAAGATGCACCAGCCAATCGCCTCAAGGGAGCTACCCATGACACCGCACACCCCCACCGCACTGGCCGTCGCCGCCGGGGCCCGGTTATCCGACGTCGAACGGGCCTGGCGAAGCGGGCGGGCCGTGGAAGTGCCCATCGGCACGGCGTGGGACGTCACGCGAGTGACCCGCACGATCGGTGCGGTCGCCCTGCATCGGCTGCGCGCGCGAGGCGCGGCCCTCGGGCTCGTACTGGACGTGCCTCCGCGGGCGACGGTCGAATTCCTCGCGCCGCCTGGCTGCTCCGCGAGTTGGCCGCCACTGACCGGCACGCGCTGCGTCGCCTCCGGCGTCATGCGCTGGCCGTCACCCCTGGCGAATCTCCTCGCCGGTCGCCGGGCCGTCTGCGGGCGGCGCTGGATCGTGGCACCGGATACGGCGGGCCCGCTCACCACCGACGGCGACGAGCTGTGCGAGGCCGTCGCCGCCGCGCTCGCCCATCTCACCGGAGTGTGGCTCTCCGATGTCCGTATCAAGGGGGCCGGTCGTGGACCAATGCGCCGCGTCTCTTGAGGCGGTCGGCGCCGCGCTCGGAAGCGCCACGCGCCCGCAGACGCTCAGCCTGTGGACGCTGCCCGGCGACGATCTCGCCTCCGCCGCCATGGCCCGTCGGCACGTGGCCGGGACGGCGCGTTCATGGGGGTTGCCCAAGGAGACCACCGAGGCGCTGGAAACCGTCATCGGCGAGCTCGCCGCCAACGCACTGGAACACACCGCCAGCCGCTCGGTCGCGGTCACGCTCGCGCTGGCCGGGCGCTCGGTCGTCGTCACCGTGACCGATGAGGGTGCGGGCGACATCTCGGTCACCGCTCTGCCCGAGGGGGACGACGAGCATGGTCGCGGCCTGTTCATGGTCGCGGCACTGGCACACCGCTGGGGCGGCCGACGCTCCCGTCAGGGACTGACCGTATGGGCCGAGGTCATCACGGAAACGGGAACGCGACTTCCGCGGGAAGGGGCTGTACCGGCACCCGGCTCACCCTGGACCGGAACGGCTGAGTGTCACGGCCCGACGATGGCCTCGCCGATGACGAAGCCCTTGGCGGGGCCGTCGGGGATGACGGCGTCGGTGCCGTAGGGCACGCGGTGCTCGTCGGCGTAGACGGCCTTGTCGGGGTTGGGGTCGGTCAGCACGACGACCGTGCCGTCACCGTCGAAGTCGTCGATCAGGACGTAGAGCGGGATGCCCGCGCGGGCGTAGGCCCGGCGCTTGCGCTCCCGGTCGCGCGACTGGGCCTCCCGGCCGGGCGAGACCACCTCGAAGACAGCTTTGACCCCGCTCGCGTCCACTCCGAGGTCTTCTTCGTCGGGGATCTCGTCGAGGTCCTCGGGGGCGATGAAGAGGTCGGGGATCCACACCTTGCGGCGGTGGATGACATGGGCGCCTTGGTAGCCGGCATGGTCGCCGCCGATCAACTGGGACGTCAGAGCGAGACGCAATCGGTTGACGACCACAGCGTGGCGTCGTCGGCGTGGGGGCGATACCTCGATGGCCTCATCAATGATCTCGGCGCGGAAACCCTCGGGCGGCGCCATGGCCTTCCACGCCTGCCAGACCAGCCCATCAAGGATGTCCGGAACCGGACGGTCGGTCACAGTGATCCCTCCTTCCTGCCGTCACCGGCGGCACCGGGACACTATGGGCCGTAGGGGGAACGGCGGGCCGGAAGCCGGGTCGATCATCCGATCGGGTGGTTTCACCCGATCGGCTCCAGGAACTCCAGCCGGTTGCCGACCGGGTCCTCGGAGTAGAAGCGGTGGTGGCCCGGCAGTTTCTCGTCCCAGACGACCTTGGCGCCGTGCCCGGCGAGGCGGGTGGCGAAGGCTGCTATGCCGGCGACCCTGAGACCCGGGTGGGCCTTGTGGGAGGGGCGGAAGTCCGGGTCGATGCCCAGGTGCAGCTGGACCGGGCCGCGGGCGAACCACAGGCCGCCGTTGGCGGCGAGGGCGGGTGGTTTGGGGATCTCGGTCATGCCGAGCACCTCGCCGTAGTAGGTGCGCAGGGCGGGCTCGCTGCCGGGTGGGGCGGCGAGTTGTACGTGGTCGAGGGCCGTGATCATCGGCGGGCCTGGTGGGCGACGATGAAGATGCGGCGGAAGGGGAAGGCCGTGCCGTGGGGGGTGGCGGGGTAGGCGTCGCGGAGGAGGGCGGCGTAGGTGGCGAGGAAGCGGTCGCGGGCGGGTGGGTCGTCGGCGAGGGCGGTCAGGACCGGGCGCAGGGCGGTGCCCTTGACCCAATCGAGGACGGGGTCGGGGCCGGTCAGGATCTGCACATAGGTGGTCTCCCAGGCGTCGACCTCGCAGCCGAGCGCGGCCAGGCGCTCCAGGTATTCGGTGGGTTCCAGGACGGCGGCCGGGTCGCGGAGGCGGGCGGCGAGGCGGTCGCGCCATTCGGGTGCGTTGCACAGGTCGCGCAGCAGGGTGTGGCTGGGGGCGGTGAAGTTGCCGGGGACCTGGAAGGCGAAGGTGCCGCCGGGGCGCAGTCCGGCCAGCCAGGTCGGGAAGGCGTCGGGGTGGCCGGGGATCCACTGGAGGGCGGCGTTGGAGACGATCAGGTCGTAGGGCTCGTCCGGCACCCAGTTCCGCACATCGGCCTGCCGGAGGTCGAGGCGGCCGCCGCCGGTGGTGGGGCCCGCGAGGGGCTGGGCCTCGGCGAGCATCTCGGCGGAGTTGTCCAGGCCGGTGACCCCGGCGTCGGGCCAGCGGTCGAAGAGCAGGGCGGTGACGTTCCCGGGGCCGCAGCCGAGGTCGGCGATGCGGGGCGGGCGGCCGGGGTCGGTGGGCAGCTCGGGGACGTGGGCCAGCAGGTCCAGGAAGGGGCGGGTGCGGTGGCCGGCGTGGCGGAGATACTGCCGAGGGTCCCAGTTGGGCGCGGTGGTCATGGTCGGTCCCCCTGCGGGTACGGTCGGTACGAGTCGCCGTGGTCGCTGCTGCGCGTCCCGGCGCCTTACCGTGCTCCACGTTATCTCTTGATGTCAAGAGACTTCATGTCGACAGACCCACTACACTGATCGCCATGGAGGACGAGGTCGATCGGCTGGTCGCGGCGTGGCGGCGGGAACGCCCCGACCTCGATGTGGAACCGCTCGAAGTGCTCAGCCGGGTCAGCCGGCTCGCCCGCCATCTGGACCGGGCACGGCGGATCGCCTTCGCCGAGCACAATCTGGAGCCCTGGGAGTTCGACGTCCTCACCTCGCTGCGCCGGGCCGGGCCCCCGTATCAGCTCTCCCCCGGGCAGCTGCTGACCCAGACTCTGGTCACCTCGGGCACCATGACCAACCGCATCGACCGGCTCGCCAAGAAGGGGCTGGTCGAGCGGGGGCCCGACCCCAGTGACCGGCGCGGTGTGCTGGTCCGGCTGACCGCCGAAGGGCGTGACCGCGCCGATCAGGCACTGGCCGGGCTGCTGGACCATGAGCACGCCATCCTGGCCGAGCTCTCCCAGGCCCAGCGCGCCGAACTGGCCGCGCTGCTACGCCAGCTGACCGCCCCGTTCGACAATCTCCCCGGCTAGGTCGACCGGGCCCACACCGGCCCGGCGGGCCAGCGCCACGGCCGCGAGCGTGGAGTGCACACCCAGCTTGCCCAGCACATTCTGCATATGGGTGCGGACGGTGTGCGGGGAAAGGAAGAGCCGCTCGGCGACGGCCTTACGGCCGAGCCCGGCCACCATGCAGCGCAGCACCTCCCGCTCACGCGGCGTCAGCGACTCGACCAGGCGCTCGCTTTCGGTGCGGTGCTTACGGGCGGCCGTCAACTCCCGCAGAACGCCGGTGAGCAGGGCGGGCGGCAGATGGGTCTCCTCCCGCAGCACCCCCCGGATGACCGCGAGCAGCCGGACCAGTGAGCAGTCCTTGGCGACCCAGCCGGACGCCCCGGCCTGTAGCGCCGCCGCCGCGCGGCGCGGATCGTCGCGCTCGGCCAGCACCACGGTGCGCGCCCCCGGCTGGGCGGAGCGGACCGCGCCGACGAGCGATATCCCGTCGGCCGCCCGGCCGTTCACCGCCCGGGCCGACCCGCCATGGGCCCCGCCGTGCGGGCCACCATGGGCCCCGCCGTGCGGCCCGCCGTGCGCGCCGACGTGCGTCCCGCCGTGCCTCCCGCCTTGGATACCGCTGTGCGCCGTGCCGTTCGCCCCGCCGTACGGCAGCTCGGCCGGCACCGGAAGCGGTGGCCCCACACCGTCGGCGGCCGTGCCCAAGTCGGCATCGACCAGCAGGACGTCGAAGCGGCGCCCCTCCGCCGCCGCGCGCTCCAGACAGCGCAGCGCCGCCGGACCGCTTCCGGCCGCCGCCACGTCCACATCCTGCTCCGCCGCGAGGGCGGCAGCCAAGGACTCGGCGAAAATACGATGGTCGTCGACCACGAGAACCCGAATACGTGCCACGGACAACCCCCCACGTCACCGGATGAAAGATCCCGGAACACCGAGAAACAGTGCCGGGTACGGCGCCCGGCGCAAGGTCACCGCAACCCGCACGGCCGCCGCCGTGCAGTGATTGCTACCCCGCCCCGGGCGTCGTACCTGACTGTCTCGCCCCCTGATACGCGTCGGCCCCCACCGACGCTGTACTCAGAGTAAGGCCGTGGTCTCATATAGGAAGCGGATTAGCGAAACTGACTGTTCTCGGCTGTTCACTGTGGGTTTCTTGTTCGCTCTTGGGGAGTACGAGATCCACGAGCGGCGAAAATTTACCGAGAGGCGACCAAGAGCCGGTGGGTACGGCCCCCTACAGCCGTCGCGCCCCCGCACTCGGCACCGCCGGGAAGATCCGCGGCGCCCGGTGCCCGGCCGCGCCGAACGCCTCCGTCACCGCCTTGCTCACCGCATCCGCGTCCGCCTCCTCCACCAGCACGATGGCCGAGCCGCCGAAGCCGCCGCCGGTCATCCGCGCCCCGAGCGCCCCCGCCGCGTTGGCCGTCTCCACGACCAGGTCGAGCTCCGCGCAGGAGATCTCGAAGTCGTCGCGACAGGAGGCGTGCCCGGCGGTCAGCACCGGCCCGATGGACCGGGTGTCCCCCGCGTCGAGCCGCTGGATGACCTCCTCCACCCGGCGGTCCTCGGTCACCACATGGCGCACCCGCCGCCGGGTGGCCGCGTCGCAGCCCAGCCGCTCCAGCTCGGCGAGCGTCGCGTCCAGCCCCTCGAAGGGCACATCCCGCAGCGCCCGCACCCCGAGCGTCCGCGCGGCCGCCTCGCACGCGGCGCGCCGGCTCGCGTACGCGCCGTCGCCCAGCTCGTGCTTGACCCGGGTGTCCACGACCAGCAGCCGCAGCCCCTCGGCCGCCAGGTCGAACGGCACCTGGCGCTGGGTGAGATCACGGGCGTCGAGGAAGAGGGCGTGCCCCTCGGTGCAGCACGCCGACGCCATCTGGTCCATGATCCCGCAGGGCACGCCCACGAAGGCGTTCTCCGCGCGCTGGCACAGCTGGGCGATGCGCGGCGGGGTGAGCCCCAGCCCGTACAGATCGTTGAGCGCGGTGGCGGTGACCACCTCCAGCGCGGCGGACGAGGACAGCCCGGCGCCGGTGGGCACGGTGGACTCGAAGTGCAGATCCGCACCACCGGCCCCGCCCGTCAGCAGCCCCGCCTCGCGCAGCGCCCACACCACTCCGGCCGGATAGGCGGCCCAGCCGCCGCGGTCGCCGCCACCGGCGCCGCCCGCGACCGGCGAAAGCTCCTCGACCCGCAGCTCGACGGCCCCGCCCGGCACATCGCCCGAATGCAGCCGCAGCACCCCGTCGGTGCGCGGCGAGGCGGCGGCCAGGCAGGTGTGGGGCAGGGCGAGCGGCATCACGAAGCCGTCGTTGTAGTCGGTGTGCTCGCCGATCAGATTGACCCGGCCCGGCGCCGCCCAGACGCCGCCGGGCTCGGTGCCGTAGACCTCGCGGAACTCCGCCGTGACCCGCCCGGGGCCGTGCTCGTCCGTCACTGACTCTCCCTCCGCTGCGCGAACTCCCATGCGTCCGCGACGATTCCGGCCAGGTCGGCGCGGGTCGGGCGCCAGCCCAGGCGCTCCTTGGCACGCTCGGCGGAGGCCACCAGGACCGCCGGGTCGCCGCCGCGGCGCGGGGCGGCGATCTCCGGGATGGGGTGGCCGGTGACCTGGCGCACCGTCTCGATGACCTCGCGGACGGAGAAGCCGTTCCCATTGCCGAGGTTGCAGATCAGGTGCTCGCCGGGATTGACTCCGCGGCGCGCAGCGCCTCCGTTGAGGGTGGTGGTGGGAGACGGGCGGGCTGCCGCGCCGAGGGCGAGCAGATGGGCGTCGGCGAGGTCGGCGACGTGGATGTAGTCGCGGACGCAGGTGCCGTCGGGGGTGGCGTAGTCGTCGCCGAAGACGGAGATGGCCTCCCGGCGGCCCTGGGCGACCTGGAGCACCAGGGGGATGAGGTGCGACTCGGGGTCATGGCGCTCGCCGTACGCCCCGTAGGCGCCCGCGACGTTGAAGTACCGCAGGGAGACCGCGGCCAGGCCGTGGGCGGCGCACTCACCGCTGATCATGTGGTCGACGGCGAGCTTGCTGGCCCCGTAGGGGTTGGTGGGCGCGGTCGGGAGGTCCTCGGTGATCGGGACCTGGTCGGGCTCGCCGTAGGTGGCGGCGGTGGAGGAGAAGACGAGGGTGCGCACCCCGGCGTCGCGCATCGCGGCGAGCAGCTCCGTGGTGCCGCCCACATTGTTGACCCAGTACTTCTCGGGGTTGACGACGGACTCGCCGACCTGGGAAAACGCCGCGAAGTGCAGCACGCCGTCGTAGGTGGGGTCGAGCCACTTGGCGGCGTCCTGGATGCGGCCCTCGATGAACTCCGCGCCCTCGGGGACCCCGGCGCGGTGGCCGGTGGAGAGGTCGTCCAGCACCGTCACCCGGTGCCCGGCTTCGAGCAGATGCGCCGCGACCACGCTGCCGACATAGCCGGCACCGCCGGTGACCAGGTACTTCTTCTGCTGCGCATTGCTCACTTGCTCGCTACCTCTCGCAGTCGCTCGGCCGCGGCCTCCGGCGGCACATCGTTGATGAACACATTCATGCCGGATTCGGAACCCGCGAGAAACTTCAGCTTGCCGGAAGTGCGGCGGATGGTGAAAAGCTCGAGGTGAAGTGCGAATTCACCGCGGTCGGTCATGCGGTACGGCGCCTGGTGCCAGGCGGAGATGTAGGGCGTGGGCGGCTCACCCTCGCCGAAAATCCGGTCGAAGCGCTTCAAGAGTTCCAGATACATCTGTGGAAACTCTGTGCGCGCGGCCTCGTCCAGCGCCGGCAGGTCCGGGACCCGCCGCTTCGGGTAGAGGTGCACCTCGTAGGGCCAGTGGGCGGCGTACGGCACGAACGCGACCCAGTGCTCGCCGTCGAGCACCACCCGGCGCCCGTCGGCCAGCTCATCGGCGACCACATCATCGAACAGATTCCGACCGGTGGCCACACGGTGCTCGCCGAGCGAACGGAGCATCAGCCGTGTACGAGGGGTCACAAAGGGATACCCGTAGATCTGGCCGTGCGGATGGCCGAGGGTGACGCCGATCTCCTTGCCGCGGTTCTCGAAGCAGAAGACCTGTTCGACGGCGGGGTGCTGGGCCAGCTCGGCGGTGCGGTCGGTCCAGGCGTCGAGCACCAGAGCGGCCTGTTCGACGTCGAGGTCGGCGAAGGAGGCGTCGTGGTCGGAGGTGAAGCACACGACCTCGCACCGGCCCGAGTCACCGGCCAGCGACGGGAAGCGGTTCTCGAAGACCACGACGTCGTAGTCGGAGGCGGGGATCTCGCTGTGCCGCCCCTCGCGGGAGGGGCACAGCGGACATTCGTCGGCCGGCGGGTGGTAGGTGCGGGCCTGCCGGTGGGAGGCGATCGCCACCCGGTCGCCGAGCAGCCGGTCGTGCCGGATCTCCGAGCGGGTCGCGATGGGGTCGAGCGGCCGCTGGTCGACGGCGTCGCGCACCGCGTCGTCGCGTGCGTCGTAATAGATCAGCTCGCGTCCGTCCGCGAGCCGCGTCGCCGTCTTCTTCACTCCGCCAGCTCCTGTCAGGTGCACCCAACACAACTCAACATAATGAACCACAAGCCAACAGTGCCGTCAATGCACGGTGCAGCTGCTCGGACAAACCACAAGAATTCGGATACGTTCACCGAACGTTTCTGGTGCATTCCGTTCAGGCGATGAGGCGAGACCATGCACTTTCTGGCCGAAGGGCTACGGCTCCCCACCAACGCGCTCGACTACACGATCCTGATCCTCTATTTCGCCGTCGTCCTCGGCGTGGGATTCGCCGCCAGAGCGAGCGTCAAGACCAGCCTCGACTTCTTTCTCTCCGGCCGGTCGCTGCCCGCGTGGGTCACCGGTCTGGCCTTCGTCGCCGCGAATCTGGGCGCCCTGGAGATCCTGGGGATGGCCGCCAACGGGGCGCAGTACGGGGTGTACACGGTGCACTGGTACTGGGTCGGGGCGATTCCGGCCATGGTCTTCCTCGGCCTGGTGATGATGCCGTTCTACTACGGTTCAAAGGTACGGTCCGTCCCCGAGTTCCTGCTGCACCGCTATGGACCGTCCTCGCACCTGCTCAGCTCGATCATCTTCTCGGTCGCGTCCGTGCTGATCGCGGGGGTGAACCTCTACGCGATGGCGATCGTGGTGGAGGCGCTGCTGGGCTGGCCGCAGTGGGTGGCCATCGTGGTCGCGGGGCTCTTCGTGCTCGCGTACATCACCCTCGGCGGACTCTCCTCGGCGATCTACAACGAGGTGCTTCAGTTCTTCGTGATCCTGGCCGCCCTGATCCCGCTCACCGTCGTCGGCCTCCGGCGGATCGGCGGCTTCGGCGGGCTCAAGGACTCGCTCACGGACTCCCACGGCCCCAATTTCGTCTCCGCCTGGGGCGGTACCGGCATCGGCTCGTCCAACCCGCTGGGGGCGAACTGGCTGACCATCGTGCTGGGCCTCGGCTTCTGTCTGAGCTTCGGCTACTGGACGACCAACTTCGCCGAGGTGCAGCGCGCCCTGTCGGCCAGGAACCTCTCGGCCGCCCAGCGCACTCCGCTGATCGCCGCGTTCCCCAAGATGTTCATCCCGCTGATCGTGGTGGTCCCCGGGCTGATCGCCCTGGTCATGGAGCCGGGCATCGGCTCGAAGACGAGCGGTCTCCAGTACAACGACGCGATTCCGCTGCTGATGAGCGAGTTGCTGCCGAACGGGGTGCTGGGGCTTGCGGTGACCGGGCTGCTGGCCGCCTTCATGGCGGGCATGGCGGCCAATGTGTCGTCGTTCAACACGGTCTTCACCAACGACATCTGGCGGGCGTACGTCAGGAAGGGCCGACCGGACGAGTACTACCTGCTGACCGGGCGGGTGGTGACGGCGATCGGAGTGCTGGCCGGTATGGGGACGGCGTTCATCGCCTCCTCGTTCAGCAACATCATGAACTACCTCCAGACCCTGTTCTCGTTCTTCAACGTGCCGCTGTTCTGCGTCTTCATCATCGGGATGTTCTGGAAACGGGCCACCGCCCCGGCCGGGTTCTGGGGGCTGCTGTGCGGCACGGTGGCGGCGTTGATCAACTACTTCTGGCTCTACCGGGGGGATGTCATCTCCATCCCCAGCGACCAGGGCGCCAACTTCGTCTCGGCCATCGTGGCGTTCGTGGTCGGCGGGGTGGTGATGGTCACGGTGACCCCGTTCACCAAGCCCAAGCCGGTGGAGTCGCTGGCCGGTCTGGTCTACGGCACCACCGCGCCCGGGGTGGCCGAGCCGCCGGCGCCGGGTGACGAGGCGTGGTACCGCCGTCCGGCCGTGCTGGGCTGGACCGCGCTGATCCTCGCGGCCCTGTGCTACATCCCGTTCTCCCTGTGACCCGCGGCGATAAGGAGCGTGCGCCATGAGTGAGGAGTACGAATACCGGCATGAGGTCGAGGACCTGGAGCAGAAGTCGGCGACCGCGGCCCGGCTGTTCGATGTGCGGCGGATCATCGGCGGGCTGTTCGTGATCTACGGGATCATCGTCCTCATCGCCGGGTTCACCGCCTCGGACGCGGATGTGAAGAAGGCGTCGGGCATCAACATCAACCTCTGGACGGGGTCGTGCATGCTCGCGGTCGGCCTGCTCTTTCTGCTCTGGATGAAGCTCAGGCCGCTGTCCGCGCCCGGGGCCGGGCCCAAGCCGGAGCCCGCTCGGCCCGGGGGCGGGCCCGGGGGCGGGCCCGGGGGCGGGCCCGGGGGCCGAGAGCCTGGGTCCGGAACGGGCTGAGCGACGCGGGCAACCGACCACCGCGCCCGGCACGGCCCGGCCCGGCCCCCGGGCTTGAGGCTTACGGCGCCGACGCGGGCGGCTGCGGCGCGGTAGGCGGCTGGGGCGGGGCCGACGCGGTCCGGCGCGTCGCCGCGCGGTCCAGCAGCCCCGTACGCGCCGCCAGGGCCGCCGCCTCCAGCCGCGAGCCCACCCCGAGCTTCATCAGCACCCGCTGCACATGGGTGCGGGCCGTGCTGGGGGCGATCCCCATGCCCGCCGCGATCAGCCGGGTGTCCTCGCCCTCGGCGACCCGCACCAGCACCTCCACCTCGCGCGGGGTCAGCATCCGCAGCAGCCGGGCGCCCTCGTCGTCGGGCTGGGCCGCGGGGTTGAGCAGCTCCGCGAACGCCCCCTGGAGCAGCTGGGGCGCCACGGCCGCCTCCCCCGCGCGCGCCTTCATCATGGCGCGTTCGACGCCCTCGATCCGCTCGTCGTGGCGCACATAGCCGGACGCCCCGGCGGCGAAGGCGGCGGCGATGCCGCGCGGGCTCGGCACCGGGCCGAGCACCACGACCGCGACCTGCGGCCGCTCCTTCTTGATCCGCACCACCGGGTCGAACACCCCCGGCTCGGCGGGTGCCGCCGTGCCCAGCAGGCACACCTCAGGTGCCCGGCTCACCACCAGGTCCGCCGCGCCCGCGCTCGGCGCCGCCGCGGCGAGCACCCGATGCCCGCGCAGCTTCAGCGCCGAGGCGAGCGCCTCCGCGAGCAGACGGTGATCGTCGACCACCATGAGTCGCACGCCCATGAGCTCCCCCCATTCGCTCAGGTGGGAAAGCTACACGCTTGTTCGACGTTGCGCGCCCCTTACCGGGCAGAAGCCCCCCGGAATGCCGAAATCCCGGCCATTCGTGCCCACTTGAGGTCCGGTTGACGTCCCAATCCGATCGATGCGGCCGGTTCCCCGGGGGCGCGCGCCCCGGCGCTCCGCCGGCACACACAGCGGCGGCCCCGCCCGTACGGTGCGTACGGGCGGGGCCGCCGTGGGGTCGGTCGGGCGGACGCCGGAACGTCAGCTCGCGCCGGAAACCTCAGCTCGCGCCGAAGATGATGGCCAGCGGGTCGTTCCGGTCGTAGGTGCCCGAGGGCTTGCTGGCGTAGACGTCGCTCATGTAGAGGTGCTCTCCGGAGTAGATGATCTCCGAGTAGCTGGGGCTGAAGTTCTGCTCCAGCTCATGGCTGGTGACGGGGTTCTGCAACAGCTTGGTCTTGGCGTACGACTTGGGGTCGATCCGCCAGACCGCGCCGCCGGTCTCCCAGGTGCTCTCCTGGTACGCGAGGACGGAGCCGTCCTTGTCCAGCCCGAGCGGGGTGAGGGCGGCGCCCTTGACCCCGTCGGTCTTCCCGATCGGCTTGCCGGTCTTCAGGTCGAAGGCCACGACCTCGTTGGCCGTCGCGGCGCTGGAGTCGGTGCGGTCCTCGGAGCCGAGGAAGAGGGTGTTCGCCGACTTGGAGATGGCGAGCTTGCGGCAGCCCTCGACATTGGTCGACTCGCACTTGGCGTCGTACTTGCCGTTCTCGGTGCCGATCTTGCCGAGCACCTTGCCGGTCTTGGCGCTGTCGTCGATGGACAGGAAGTCCGAGACCGCCGAGCCGGTGGAGTCGCCGGCGTCCAGGCCGATCACCAGCGGATCGGTGGAGGCGACGTGGACGTAGTCGATGCCCTGCGAGACCTTGTAGGCCGACTTCACCGCGCCCGTCTTCGGGTTCAGCGTCTGGACCTGGATCTGCGGGTTGTCGTAGTCGCCGCAGCGGCGCACCGCGACCAGCTTGTCCTCGCCGCCCGCGTAGCCGTCGTCCGAGCACTGCTCGCCCGACTTGGGCTTCCACAGGGACTGGCCCGAGGTGGACCAGGCGGCGCCGCCGCTGGTGCCGCCCGCGGCCACGGTGCCCCCGCCGATGGTGACCTCGTCGAAGCGGATCTTCTCGTCACCCTCCTTGACGTTCCGGTGCCACAGCATCTTGCCGTTCTTGAGGTCCAGCAACCCGACCTCGGTGCAGCTGGGGTACTTGTCCTCGGCCGACGGCTTGGCCTCCTGGTAGAGGACCGTGGTCAGCCCGTCCTTGGTGAGGTGGTCCGAGGACCAGCAGACCGCGCCGTCCAGCGGGATCGTCCACTTGGCGTCGCCGCCGCTCAGCGGATAGCCGACGATCTTGTACACACCGGCCTTCACGAAGGTGTCGTCGGTGGTCCACATGCCCTCGACGGTGACCTGGTCGGAGACCTTGGGCATCGGGACCTTGTTGAGCAGCTTGGCGTCCACAACCTTGGCGGGCTTGTCCCCGCCACCGGTGGTGCCGCTGGAGGCGCCCTGGCTGGACTGCTTGTCCTTGCCCTTCGCCTCGCTTCCGCCGCCGTCGTCCTTGGTGGCGAACCAGATGCCGCCGCCGATGATCAGCGCCACCGCGACCACGGCGCTGACGATGATCGCCATACGCTGCTTGGACTGGCCGGAGCCACCGGGGCCGCCCGGACCGGGGCCGCCGGGGTACTGGGCCTGCGGCGGCTGGCCGTACTGCGGCTGACCGAATTGCGGCTGTCCGTAAGGCTGCTGGCCGTACTGCGGCTGACCGTAAGGCTGCTGGCCGGATCCGTACGGCGACGGGCCGCCCTGGGTCGGCTGGCCATGCACCGGCTGATCCGGGTAGCCGTAGCCGCCCGCGCCCTGCGGGGGCGTCTGCGGCGGCGCCGGCGGTGCCGACGGCGGCGGAGGCGGCGGGGTCTGCGGCGACTGGCCGGGAGCCTGCGGATAGCCGTAGCCCTGCTGGCCCGGAGGCGGCGTGGGCGGCTGCTGTGGGTAGCCGTAACCAGGTTCCTGCGGCGCGCCGAAACCGCCCTGCGGCGGCTGGTTCGGCGGCGGAGGCGGCTGTGACATGCGAATTCCTTCAGATGCGGGACCCGTCGTCCGACCGGCCTCCCCCGCGATCCCGGTGGGTCAAAGACCCCCGGGAAGGAGCGAATCGGACAGGGCACCCCGCCATTGAGCGGAAGGCAGGCGGGAGTTCTTTGTATCACCCGTAAGGGGCGCAATTGGGATCAGTGTCCAGGTCATCGATCAGCTGAGACCGGCCTGTGACGCGACCGTTGTCAGGGCGCGCGCCATCGCCGCACAACCTCTTCACACGATGCTTTCAGGCCACTCACATCATGCGTTGGCGGCTCGTGCGTTGGCGGCTCGTGCTTCGTCGGCCATGCGGCGTCGGCTCACGCGTCGTCAGCCAGCTCCAGCCAGCGGGTCTCCAGCTCGTCCCGCTCCCCCGTCAGCTCGCGCAGCTGCGTATCGAGCTCGGCGACCTTGGCGAAGTCCGTGGCGTGCTCGGCGATCTGCGCGTGCAGCCCGGACTCCTGCTCGCTGATCCGGTCCAGCCGCCGCTCGATGCGCTGAAGCTCCTTCTTGGCGGCGCGCTGCTCGGCCGCCGACCGCTGCCGGGCGGCCTGTTCGCCGGTCTTCTGCTTGGCGGGCGCGGCGGCGGCCGGGGCGGCCGCGGCCAGGGCGCGCTGCCGCCGCTCCAGGTACTCGTCCACGCCGCGCGGCAGCATCCGCAGGGTGGCGTCGCCCAGCAGGGCGAGCACCCGGTCGGTGGTGCGCTCGATGAAGTAGCGGTCGTGGCTGATGACCACGAGCGAGCCGGGCCAGCCGTCGAGCAGGTCCTCCAGCTGGGTCAGGGTCTCGATGTCCAGGTCGTTGGTGGGCTCGTCCAGGAAGAGCACATTGGGCTCGTCCATCAGCAGCCGCAGGATCTGGAGCCGGCGCCGCTCACCGCCGGAGAGATCGCCGACCGGGGTCCACTGCTTCTCCTTGGTGAAGCCGAACTTCTCGCACAGCTGGGATGCGGTCATCTCCCGGCCCTTGCCGAGGTCGACGCGCTGCCGGATCTGCTCGACGGCCTCCAGGACCCGCAGGTTCCGGTCGAGTTCGGCGACCTCCTGGGACAGATACGCGAGCCTTACGGTCTTGCCGACCACGATCCGGCCCCCGGCGGGCTGCTGTTCGCCCTCGCTGCGGGCGGCCTCGGCGAGGGCGCGCAGCAGCGAGGTCTTGCCCGCGCCGTTCACCCCCACCAGGCCGATCCGGTCACCGGGCCCCAGCTGCCAGGTCAGATGCTTGAGCAGCATCTTGGGCCCGGCGGTGACGGTCACGTCCTCCAGGTCGAAGACGGTCTTGCCGAGCCGGGAGTTGGCGAACTTCATCAGCTCGGCGCTGTCGCGGGGTGGGGGGACGTCCGCGATCAGCGCGTTGGCCGCCTCGATGCGGAAGCGGGGCTTGCTGGTGCGGGCGGGGGCACCGCGGCGCAGCCAGGCGAGCTCCTTGCGCATCATGTTCTGCCGCTTGGCCTCCTCGCTGGCGGCGATGCGCTCGCGCTCGGCGCGGGCGAAGACGTAGTCGCTGTAGCCGCCCTCGTACTCGTGGACGGCGCCGCGCTGGACGTCCCACATCCGGGTGCAGACCTGGTCGAGGAACCAGCGGTCGTGGGTGACCACCACCAGGCCCGAGCGGCGGGCGCGCAGATGCCCGGCCAGCCAGGAGATGCCCTCGACGTCGAGGTGGTTGGTGGGCTCGTCGAGAACGATCAGGTCCTGCTCGGCGATCAGCAGCTGGGCGAGCGCGATACGGCGGCGCTCACCGCCGGACAGCGGACCGATGACCGTGTCGAGGCCCTGCGGGAAGCCGGGCAGGTCCAGCCCGCCGAACAGCCCGGTGAGCACGTCCCGGATCTTGGCGTCACCGGCCCACTCGTGGTCGGCGAGGTCGCCGATCACCTCATGGCGGATGGTGGCCGCGGGATCGAGCGAGTCGTGCTGGGTGAGCACGCCGAGCCGCAGATCACCGGCGTGGGTGACGCGGCCGTCGTCGGCGGGCTCCAGCTTGGCGAGGATCCGGATGAGCGTGGTCTTGCCGTCGCCGTTACGGCCGACGACGCCGATGCGGTCGCCCTCGTTCACTCCGAGGGAGACGCCGTCCAGCAGGGCACGGGTGCCGTACACCTTGCCGACGGATTCAACGTTGACCAGGTTGGTCGCCATCACACTCCATTACGCGGATCGATCGGCATCCCAGGGTAGTCGCCGCGCGGGGCGCCTCGCTCAGGCGTCGACCAGCTGCTCGCTCAGGCGCTCACTCGGGCGTCTGCCGGCCGCTCACTCAGGCGCTCACTCAGGCGTCCGCCAGCCGCTCAGGCATCGAGTGGGCCGGCCGCCCAGGCGTCGCCGACCAGCCGCGCACCGGGGACCGGGCCGGAGGTGACCCGGACCGTACGGCAGGTGCCCGAGGCGGCCAGCGCCGTCGCCACCCCCTGCGCGGCCTCGGTGTCCTTGGCCAGGAAGGCGCAGGTCGGACCGGAGCCGGAGACGAGGGAGGCGAGCGCGCCCGCGTCCGCTCCGGCGCGCAGGGTGTCGGCGAGCGCGGGGCGCAGCGAGAGCGCGGCGGGCTGGAGATCGTTGGAGACGGCGGCGGCAAGCGCGGTGGCGTCGCCGCTGCGCAGCGCGTCCAGCAGCGCCTGGGAGGGCTCGGGGTCGGGCACGTCGGCGGCGCTCGCACCCGCGCCGGACTCCTCGCGGAGCCGGTCGCATTCGCGGTAGACGGCGGGGGTGGACAGCCCGCCGTCGGCCACGGCGAACACCCAGTGGAAGGTGCCGCCGGTCTCGAGCGGCGTCAGCAGCTCGCCCCGGCCACGGCCGAGTGCCACGCCGCCGACGAGGCTGAAGGGGATGTCGCTGCCCAACTCGGCGCAGATCTCGAGGAGTTCGGCCCGGGTCGCCCGGGTGCCCCACAGCGCGTCGCACGCCAGCAGCGCCCCGGCGGCGTCCGCGCTGCCGCCCGCCATGCCGCCCGCCACGGGGATGTCCTTGGCGATGTGGAGGTGCACGCCGGGTTCGATGCCGTACCGCTCGGCGAGCGCGAGCGCGGCGCGGGCCGCGAGGTTGCCGCGGTCCAGCGGCACCTGACCGGCGTCCGCGCCCTCGACGGTGATCCGGAGGGCGTCGGCGGGGGTCGCGGTGACCTCGTCGTGGAGCCCGACGGCGAGGAAGACGTTGGCCAGGTCGTGGAACCCGTCGGGACGCAGTCCGCCGACCGCGAGCTGGACGTTGACCTTGGCGGGCACACGGGCGGTCACGGGACGGCTCACGGGGCTCCTCGGTGGGGTTCGGGTGTTCCGGTGCGGCCATTGTCCCGCCTGCGGGGGTGTGCCTGCGGCGGGCTCGTCCCCCACCCCGCCCCTTCCCGTAACCGGGGCTCCGCCCCTGGACCCCGCTCCTCAAACGCCGGAGGGGCTGGGGGTCGGGCACCTCCGCCCCAGCCCCCGTCCAGCCCCCTTCAGGGGGCTTTGCCCCGGGGGTTACACCCGGGGTTGCGCCCCGCGCCCCGGCGAGGCGCCGCACCCCCGGTCCGCGGCTCCGGCCCCTGACCCCGGCCGGCATACGGCCGAAGCGGGGCCTGGGGCGGAGCCCCAGCGGGCGTTCGGTGGCGGAGCCCCCCGGGCCCCGGCGAAGCCGTGCATCGGATGCTGCGGGGCGGGGAGCAAGCCCACCGGAGGCGCGTCCCGCGATCAGGCCGCCGGTCCGTGCTCGGCGATCGCGGCGAAGTCCTCCACCGTCAGCGACTCGCCGCGCGCCTGCGGCGAGACGCCGGCGGCCTTCAGGGCCTCCTCCGCGGCCCCCGCCGAACCCGCCCAGCCCGCGAGCGCCGCCCTGAGGGTCTTGCGGCGCTGGGCGAACGCCGCGTCCACCACCGCGAAGACCGCTTCCCGGGTGGCGGTGGTGCGCGGGGGCTCGTCCCGGCGGATCAGCGAGACCAGGCCGGAGTCGACGTTGGGGGCGGGCCAGAAGACATTGCGGCCGATCGCGCCCGCGCGCTTGACGTGGGCGTACCAGGCGGCCTTCACGGAGGGGACGCCGTACACCTTGGAGCCGGGCGGGGCGGCGAGCCGGTCGGCGACCTCGGACTGGACCATGACCAGGGTCCGCTCGATGGTCGGGAAGCGTCCGAGCATATGGAGCAGCACGGGCACGGCGACGTTGTACGGCAGGTTGGCGACCAGCGCGGTCGGGGCGGGGCCCGGCAGCTCGGTCACCCGCAGGGCGTCGCTGTGCACCAGCGCGAAGCGGTCGGCGCGGTGCGGCAGCCGGGCCTCGACGGTCGCGGGGAGGGCCGCGGCGAGGACCTCGTCGATCTCGACGGCGGTGACCCGGTCGGCGGCCTCCAGCAGCGCGAGGGTCAGCGAACCGAGCCCGGGGCCGACCTCGACGACCACGTCGTCCGGGCGCACCCCGGCGGTCCGGACGATCCGGCGGACCGTATTGGCGTCGATGACGAAGTTCTGGCCGCGCTGCTTGGTCGGACGTACGCCGAGCCGCGCCGCGAGTTCGCGGATGTCGGCGGGGCCGAGCAGGACGTCGGAGTCGGTGGAGCTCACCCGGAGAGTTTACGGCCGCGCCGTGGGACCCGGGTCCGGCGTACGCGACGGGGCGCTCCCGCGCTCGGCGGGGCTGGGGGTCCGGCCGGGGCAGCCGACCGGGCCCCGTCACCGGTGAAGCTTGGAGCCGCAGCTGGGCCAGGGGCCGGCGCCGCGTTGCTGGTAGAGCTTCTTCGCTCGGTAGGTCTGCTCGGACGGGGGCGCGTCCTGGGGGCGGCCGTGGCCGCCGAGGGAGTGCCAGGTGCCCTGGTCGAGCTGGTAGAGGCCGCCGTAGTGGCCGGAGCCGTCGACCGCGTCGGGCCGGCCGCCCGATTCGCAGCGGGCCATCGCCCGCCAGTTGAGCCCGTCCGCCGGGCCGCCGACGACGGCGGGCACGGTCATGGTGCCGACCCGGACGATCCGGGCCACGGGCGCCTTGACGATCTCGCTGCCGATCTTCCGCGGCCGCTGCCGTACGCCGTTGACGCTGCGCACCCGGTAGGTGATGCGCAGGGTGCCCGGCTCACCGGGCCGGGCCACCAGCTCGGTGCCCTTGGGGAGGGTGGGGTCGGCGCGGCGGACGGTGGTGAAGGGCACCGGATGGTCCCGGACCTCCTTGCCGCCGGTGATCCGCATCACCGTCACCGTCTGGCCGTCGCGCGGAAAGCTGTCCTGCGGGACGGAGGTGGTGTCCTGGCCGCGCAGGGTGAGCCCGGCGGCGGCGAGCGCCTCGCCGACGGTGGCGGCGTTCGTACGGACGACGTGGGGGCGCCCGTCGGCGAGGAAGGTGACGGTGCGCTCGGTGCGGACGTGCAGGAGCAGCCCGCGGCTGGTGATGGCCGCGGAGCGGGAGGCGGACAGATACGCGCCCTCGGCACGTACGCCCAGTTGGCGCAGTGCGCCGTCAACCGTGCGGGCGGTGGTCCACACCCGGCGGCGCTCCCCGTCGAGGGTGAGGGTGACGGGTCGGCCGTAGCGGACGGCGATCTCGTCGCCGTCACCGAGCCGCTCCCCGGGGGCGGGGGCGACGATGTCGTGCGCGCCGACGCGGACGTCCTGGTCCGCCAGCAGCTCGCCCACGTCGTCGGCGTAGGTGTGCAACGTGCGCGCGTCGCCGTCGACGCTGAGCCGTACGGCCTTGTCCTGGGCGACAAAGGCGGAGGTGCCGCCGGCCAGGGCGGCGACCACCATCGCCTGCGGCAGCAGTCGGCGCATCGGATCGGTCCGGCCGGTGGCACCGCGCCGGGCGGCTCGGCGGGCGGCGGCACGGCCGCCCGGGACGCGGTGGCTGGCCCTACGGCTCACGACAACACTCCGGTAACACTCCACAAGTCCACTGGTCAGGGCGTTGGGTCCGGGACTGTAGCGGAGTGGGGGTGACTCTCCAAAGGAAGATCATCACGCAGTGTGATCAGCGGCCTCGGATCGCCACCGCCCCTCGATGGCCGATCAATAGCCGAAGACGCGCGCCGTATTGGCCGCCACGGCGGTCGCCAGGGTGTCCTCGGGGACGCCCTTGACCTCGGCCATGGCCCGCAGGGTGAGCGGGATCAGATACGGGGCGTTGGGCCGTCCGCGGTAGGGGACGGGGGTCAGGAACGGCGCGTCGGTCTCGACGAGGACGAGGTCGAGCGGGGCGACGGCGAGGGCGTCGCGCAGCGGCTGGGCGTTCTTGAAGGTGATGTTGCCCGCGAACGACATGTAGTAGCCGCGCTCGGCGCAGATCTTCGCCATGGCCGCGTCACCGGAGTAGCAGTGGAAGACGACGGTGTCGGGCGCGCCCTCCTCGGTGAGCACCCGCAGCACGTCGTCGTGGGCCTCCCGGTCGTGGATGACCAGCGCCTTGCCGTGCTCCTTGGCGATGGCGATGTGGCGGCGGAACGAGCGCTCCTGGGCGGCCATGCCCTCCGGGCCGGTGCGGAAGTAGTCCAGACCGGTCTCGCCCACGCCCCGCACCTGGGGCAGCGCGGCGAGGGCCGCTATCCGGTCGAGCGCCGCGTCCAGGGCGGCGTCGCCGCCGGGCTCCCTGGCCCCCTGCCGGGACCAGCCGTCCGGGTCGCCCAGGACGATGCGCGGCGCCTCGTTGGGGTGCAGGGCCACCGTGGCCCATACGCTCTCGTGCGCCGCCGCGGTCTCGGCCGCCCACCGGGACCCGGCGAGATCACAGCCCACCTGGACGACGGTCGTCACGCCGACCGAGGCAGCCTTGGCCAGTGCCTCCTCGACGGTGCCCGACTGCATGTCCAGGTGGGTGTGGGAATCGGCGACCGGGACCCGCAGGGGCTCCGGCGGCGGCGGGGGCGCGTCCTTTTCCTTTTGCGCGCCACTCGCCTTGCCACTGCCGCCGGGGGTCGATGCTGTTTTCGCCATGGACGCGATTCTATGAATCCCGGTGAATGTGAGGTGAATCGCGTCCGGCCGCTCAGTTGACCCGTGCCCGGCTCAGGTGAACCGGCTCGGGAACCGGATCATACGAATCCACTCGAACCGGCTCATGTGAAGCGGCTCATATGAACCGGATCGTACTCAGTCGCGGTGGTGCTGAAAGGGATGCAGCAGATTCGGAAGGTGCCAATGGTGCCCACGGCGTCGCGCGGGGCCCTCGTTTTCCGGTGCGTGGTCCGGCGCGGCGTCCGCCTCGGTGTCCGGCGCGCCGGTGCCGTCCTTCCGGTCCCGGGTGGTGTGCGGCCTCCCGCGCCGCGCACTCTCCAGGACGGAGGAGACCTGCCCCGAGCGCATGATCCGCACCAGATGCGCACCGCAGTTGACGCAGTCGGGGCTCGTCAGCGGGGACGGGACGCGCCGGCCGCCGGTGAAGTACACGACGAAGGCGCGGCCCTCGCCGTCCACGTGGTGTTCGATGTCGTACGACCGCTCCCAGCCGTGCCCGCACTTCATGCAGGCGAAGGCGTACGCCTCGTGGGCCACCTCGCCGGACTGTTCGGAGGGGGTGTGGGCGGCTATCGGATGAGCACCGCTCGAAGTTCCCGCTATATCGCTCATGGCAGCTCCTCTTGTCACACAGGACAAGTCTTCCGGGATGGGATCGCCCCAGGTCTTCCACCACTAGTGGACGCCTTTCCCGGCGCCACCGCACGGGCTCTTCCCTCTCTTTGAGCGAGATTTGGCAACGGCGATGGAGAAACTGGCGTGCAACTGCCCGGCTACTAACCTGAGCTTTGCATTTCGCTACAGGGCTTTACCTTCGCGTGGGGTGCTTCCCGCGGCGTTCTTCGCCGCCACGACCGCGTCGAACACCTGCCGTTTGGGCACCCCGGCCTCCTGCGCCACCGCCGCGATGGCCTCCTTACGGCGCTCACCGGCCTCCTCGCGCACCGCGACCCGGCGGGCCAGCTCGGCGGGGCCCGCCTCGTCGGGGCCGGGCGCGGGGGCGCCCTCGACCACGATGGTGATCTCGCCGCGTACGCCCTCCGCCGCCCAGGCGGCCAGCTCGGCCAGCGGGCCGCGCCGCACCTCCTCGTAGGTCTTGGTCAGCTCCCGGCACACCGCGGCGCGGCGGTCCGGGCCGAACACCTCGGCCATGGCCGCCAGCGTGTCGTCCAGCCGGTGCGGGGCCTCGAACCAGACCAGGGTGCGGCGCTCGTCGGCGACCTCGCGCAGCCGCGTCAGCCGCTCCCCCGCCTTGCGCGGCGGGAACCCCTCGAAGCAGAAGCGGTCCACCGGCAGCCCGGACACGGCCAGGGCGGTGAGCACCGCGGACGGGCCGGGCACGGCGGTGACGGCGATCCCGCGCTCCACGGCGGCGGCCACCAGCCGGTAGCCGGGGTCGGAGACCGACGGCATGCCCGCGTCGGTGACCAGCAGCACCCGGGCGCCGCCGGCCAGCGACTCGACCAGCTCGGGCGTGCGGGCCGACTCGTTGCCCTCGAAGTAGGACACCACCCGGCCGGCCGGGCGCACGTCCAGCGCCTGGGTGAGGCGGCGCAGCCGCCGGGTGTCCTCGGCGGCGATCACATCGGCGGCCATGAGCTCGGCGGCCAGCCTCGGGGGCGCGTCCGCCGTGTCGCCGATGGGGGTCCCTGCCAGTACGAGCGTTCCAGTCACGCCCCCATCCTCGCAGCCGGGGGCGGAAGGCCCGGCGACCGGCTGCGGGGCCGACGGAGACCGGCCACGACCGGCCGCGGGGCCGACGGAGACCGGCCACGGGCTCGGCTCCGAGGCGGCCGCGGGCTCGGCCCCCAGGCCGCCGCCCCGGGCACGAATCCCCGTTCGCCGCCTTTCCCCGCCACACTCACAGACCGCTTCCCTACGATGGGCCGGTGAGCAGTGACACCGCGACCCACGCCCAGCCGGGCAAAGCCACCGGCCAGCAGCCGCCGGCCTGGCAACGCCGGCTGCGCCGTTTCGGATACGCGGGCCAGACCAGGCCCGGCGTACGGGAGCGGCTGGTCCCGCCGTACGCGGAGCCGGGCACCCGGCTCTGGGAGATCCTCGGCGCGACCCCCTCGGCGGCGGCCAGAATCGCCCGCTGGAGCGGCTGGGGCGGTCCGCTGCTCGTCGCGCTGTGCGCCGGGCTGACCCGCTTCTGGCATCTGGGCAGCCCGGACAACGTCATATTCGACGAGACGTACTACGCCAAGGACGCCTGGTCGATCTGGGAGTACGGCTACGAGGGCACCTGGCCGAAATCCGCCAACGACCGGATTCTCGACGTCCCGCAGCACATCCCGCTCAGTGACGCGGCCTCGTATGTGGTGCACCCGCCGGTGGGCAAGTGGGTCATCGGGCTCGGCGAGCAGTTCTTCGGGCTGCACCCGTTCGGCTGGCGGTTCATGGTCGCGGTGCTCGGCACCCTCTCGGTGCTGATGCTGTGCCGGATCGGGCGGCGGCTGTTCCGGTCGACGTTCCTCGGCTGTCTCGCGGGCGCGCTGATGGCCGTGGACGGGCTGCACTTCGTGATGAGCCGCACGGCGCTGCTCGACCTGGTCGTGATGTTCTTCGTGCTGGCCGCCTTCGGCTGTCTGCTCGTCGACCGGGACCTGGCGCGCGCCAGGCTGGCGGCGGCGCTGCCGGCCGGAGAGAACGGCGGGGCGCGGCCGGACCCGGCCGTCGCCCGGGGCCTGAAGCTGGGCGCGCGGCCGTGGCGGATCGCGGCCGGGGTGCTGCTGGGCCTGGCCATCGGCACCAAGTGGAACGGGCTGTACGTACTGGCGGCCTTCGGCCTGATGACCGTCCTGTGGGACGTCGGCAGCCGCCGCACCGCGGGCGCCCTCCGCCCCTACCGGGCGGTGCTGCGGCGCGATCTGGGCTGGGCGTTCGTCTCGCTGGTGCCTGTGGCGATCCTCACGTACATCGCCTCCTGGTCGGGCTGGTTCACCGCGAGCGGCAGCTACGACCAGGGGCGCGGCTGGCGGCACAGCGGCTACTTCCGCCACTGGTCCGAGTCCGCCACGTCCGACGGCGGCGGCGGCCATGGCACCGGCGGCGCCTTCGACTGGCTGCTCAACCCGCTGCGCAGCCTGTGGCACTACGAGTCCGAGGTCTACAAGTTCCACGTCAACCTCGACTCGCCGCATGTCTACCAGTCCAATCCATGGAGCTGGCTGGTCCAGTCCCGCCCGGTCTCGTACTTCTACGAGTCCCCGCGGGCCGGCCAGGAGGGCTGTCCCAAGGACGCCGCCGAGAAGTGCGCCCGCGAGGTGCTGGCCATCGGCACCCCGCTGCTGTGGTGGACGGCCTGTTTCGCACTGCTGTACCTGCTCTTCCGCTGGGCGCTGCGGCGCGACTGGCGGGCGGGCGCGATCCTGTGCGGGATCGCCGCGGGCTATCTGCCGTGGTTCCTCTACCAGGACCGGACAATCTTCTCCTTCTACGCCGTCGTCTTCGTGCCCTTCCTGTGCCTCGGGGTGGCGATGATGATCGGCGCGCTGCTGGGGCCACCGGGCGCGAGCGAGACCCGCCGGGTGATCGGCGCGGTCGGCTCGGGCGCGCTCGTCCTGCTGATCATCTGGAACTTCATCTACTTCTTCCCGCTGTACACGGGCCAGACGATCCCCATGGACGCCTGGCGCGCCCGGATGTGGCTCGACACGTGGATCTGACCCCGGCTCGGCCCCTGGCCCACCGCATGGATCCGGCCACGGCCCCCGCGCCCCCTACGGTGAGGGCGCGGGGGCTTCACGTGGTGCCGGTAGAGTGCCGGGCACCGCGACCCCCATCGACTGATGGGGGGAACCGAGAACACAGTGTGGGGGTTCTGAAATGCGGAGTGGCGCGAGAGCCGCGATCGTCGGTGCGGTGTTCGCCGCCATGGTCGGTGTGGCCGGTTGCGGCAGCGGCCAGGACGATTCAGCCGGCCCGAAGGACGGTGCGAGCGCCGGCTCGGGTGACGACAAGCCGTCCCTGAAGAAGGTGAAGACCGGCCCGCCCAGCGCGGCCGAGGTCAAGACCACCGCCCACGCGTTCCTGGCGGCCTGGTCGGCGGGCGAGACGGCGAAGGCCGCCGCCCTTACGGACGACAGCGGCGCGGCCACCACCGCGCTGAGCGGCTACCGCACGAAGGCCAAGGTGGCCAAGGTGACGCTGGACGCGGGGCAGGCAAGCGGCGCCAAGGTGCCGTTCTCCGTCAGCGCCCAGCTCTCCTCCGGCGGTGAGAGCGTCCCCTGGGCGTATGAATCCTCGCTGACCGTGACCCGCGACACCAAGACCGGCAAGCCGGTCGTCGCCTGGAAGCCCTCCGTGGTGCACCCCGACCTCGCCGAGGGCGACACGCTCAAGACCGGCGCGTCCGAGGCGCCGCCGATCAAGGCGGTGGACCGCGACGGCAAGGAGCTGACCGCCTCCGAACACCCGACCCTCAAGACCGTCCTGGCCGCGCTGCGCGAGCGGTACGGCAAGAAGGCGGGCGGCGAGGCGGGCGTGGAGACCTGGATCCAGCGCGCCAAGGGCTCCAAGACCCCCGACAAGACCCTCAAGGTGCTCTCCAAGGGCACCCCGGGCACGCTCCGCACCACGATCGACGCATCGCTCCAGCGCACCGCCGAGCAGCAGGTGAGCAAGCGCACCAAGGCGTCGGTGGTCGCGGTCAAGCCCAGCACCGGTGAGATCCTCGCGCTGGCCAACTCCCCCGCGAGCGGCTTCAACACCGCCTTCCAGGGTTCGTACGCACCCGGCTCGACGATGAAGATCATCACCTCGACGACGCTGATGGACAAGGGTCTGGCGGCGTACGGCAAGCCGCATCCGTGCCCGAAGTACTTCAGTTACGGCGGCTGGAAGTTCCAGAACGACAAGAAGTTCGAGATCAAGAACGGCACGTTCGAGCAGAGCTTCGCCCGCTCCTGCAACACGGCCTTCATCAGCCAGGCGGGGAAGCTGAAGGACGACGACCTGAGCAAGGAGGCCCGGGACGTCTTCGGCATCGGGCTCAACTGGCAGACCGGCGTGCCCACCTTCGACGGCGCGGTGCCGGTGCAGTCCGGGGCCTCCAAGGCCGCCTCGCTGATCGGCCAGGGCGGCGTGCGGATGAACCCGCTCAACATGGCGTCGGTCGCGGCCACCGCCTCCACCGGCACCTTCCGCCAGCCGTACCTGGTCTCGCCGTCGCTGGACGACCGGACGCTGGCCAAGGCGAGCAGGGCGATGAAGTCCAGCACCCACGACCAGCTGAAGAAGCTCATGAAGCTCACGGCCACCTCGGGCACCGCCGCCGAGGCGATGGCCGGGATGAGCGGTGACTTCGGCGCCAAGACCGGCTCCGCCGAGGTGGACAACCAGGAGAAGCCGAACGGCTGGTTCAGCGCGTACCGCGACGACGTCGCGGCCGCCGGTGTGGTCCCCGAGGGCGGCCACGGCGGCGACACGGCGGGCCCGATCGTGGCCGCGCTGCTGCGCGCGGGCTGAGCCTTCGCGGATACGCCCCAGGAGCCGGGCGGGCGCGTCGAGCGCCCGCCCGGCTCCTTCGTGTTCGGCCGGTCGGCGGGGCACGGACGCCGCCGGTCGGCGGGGCCCGGACGGCAACCGTCAGCGGGGCCCGGACGCCGCCGACGGGAAAAGTCGTGATGCCACCGACGGGAAATGTCGTGGCGGCGGGCGCGGGGGCGTCGATAGCGTCGGCCCATGGTCGACTCCACCCCTGACACCGCCGCCCACCCCCGCTTCGCCGCCGCCCTGCGCGAGCTCGGCCTGGACGTCGAGGTGCGCCGGTTCCCCGACGCCACCCGTACCGCCGCCGAGGCCGCCGCGGCGATCGGCTGTGAGCTGAGCCAGATCGTCAAGTCGCTGGTCTTCGAGGCGGACGGACAGCCGGTGGTGGTGCTGATGGACGGGGCGTCACGGGTCGACGTCGAGCTCGTACGGCATGAACTGGGCGCCGGGAGCGTCCGCCGGGCGGACGCGGCGCTGGTGCGGGAGACCACCGGCTACGCCATCGGCGGGGTGCCGCCCTTCGGCCACCGCACCCGTACCCGCGTCCTCGCCGACCGCCGGCTGCTGGACCACGAGACCGTATGGGCCGCGGCGGGCAATCCGCACACCGTCTTCCCGCTCGGCCCCAAGTCCCTGATCGCGCATGCCGAGGGCACCCTGGTGGATGTGCGCGAGCGGTCCGCGTGACCCCGCTGGTCGCGGCCGCGGTACTCATAGCGGCCGTCACCCACGCCAGTTGGAACGCGATCGCGCACGGCATCAGGGACCAGCTGCTCGCCTTCACCCTGGTGGGTGGCGGCGGGGCGCTGTGCGGGCTGGCGCTGCTGCCGTTCACCCCGCTGCCCGCGGCGGACGCCTGGCCGTATCTGCTGGCCTCCGCGGCCATCCACGTGGTCTATCAGCTGCTGCTCATGCGCTCGTTCCACCTGGGCGACTTCGGCCAGATGTACCCCATCGCGCGCGGCACCGCCCCGCTGGTGGTGACCGTGGCCGCCGCGGTCTTCGTCGGCGAGCGGCCGGACCGCTGGCAGGCGGCGGGCATCGCAGTGGCCTCGGCGGGGCTGGTGGGCGTGGCGCTGTGGGGCATCAGGGGGGCGCGGCACGCCGAACGCGAGGGGAACGGCGGGGGCGCGCCGCAGTGGCTCGCCCTTACGGCCGCCATCGCCACCGGTCTGTCCATCGCCGCGTACACCGTCGTGGACGGTCTGGGGGTGCGCGCCTCCGGCAGCCCGCCCGCCTACATCGCCTGGCTGATGATCCTGGAGGGCTTCGCCATCCCCGTCTGCGCCCTGGCGATCCGGCGCGGTGCGCTCCTTCGGCAGCTGCGGCCGGTCGCGGCGCGCGGACTGCTCGGCGGGCTGCTGTCGGTCGCCGCCTACGGGCTGGTGCTGTGGGCCCAGACCCGGGCCGAGCTCGCCCCGATCGCGGCGCTGCGCGAATCGTCGATCATCGTGGGCGCGGCGATCGGGGCGCTGTTCTTCAAGGAGCGGTTCGGCGGTCCGAGGATCGCGGCGGCGGGGCTGATGGTGGCGGGCATCGGGCTGATGCTGCACACGGGTTGATGCCGCACGCGGGTTGGCCGCGTACTCCGTCGCGCGTGCCCGTACTCCGTTGCCCCTGCTCTTGGTGGTCCTGCGCGAGCGGGCCTGGGTAGGCCAGAATCAGGAGACCGTCGTCACAAGGGGGACTTGGTGCGGATCGACGTAGCGGTGACCGGTGGGGAGGCGGAGCTCCGTTCGCTCCACGACTGGCTGAGACGGGATCCGGACACGCGCCACGGCGCCCAGGTGGAGCTGGTCCGGGCCGAGCCGTCGCCGGGCCAGATGGGCGTGTTCACCGATGTGCTACAGCTCATCACCGACAACGCCTGGAGCGCGGCCTCCTTCGCGCTGGCGCTGTCCACCTGGCGGCAGACGCGGCCGCACGGCCCACGGATCACCGTGCGCCGTGGTGACCTTACGGTCGACATCGACGGCGGCGACGAGGAGCTGGCGCGGCTGATCGACGCGCTGGAGCGCCCGGCCGCCCCCGAGCCGGAACGGGAACCGGAACCGCACCGTCAGGGCGGCGGGGAAGGGCGATAGCCGTGGCCGTTCTGCCCGATCCGGCCGCCAGCCGCGCTGTGCTCATCGGCACCAGCCGCTATGCCCACCTGGAGCAGATCCCGGCGGTGGCCAACAACCTGAGCGCGCTGGCCGCGGCCCTGTGCGCCCCGGGCTCCTGGGGGCTGGCGCCCGAGCACTGCACGGTCATCGAGGACCCCGGCACCGCGGTCGAGGTCCTCGAGGCCGTCCGGACCGCGGCCGAGGAGGCCACGGACACCCTGCTGGTGTACTTCGCGGGACACGGCCTCGTGGAACCGCGCCGCGGCGAGCTCTTCCTGGGGCTGACCGGGTCCATGCAGCACCGCTCCTACACCGGACTGCCGTACGGCACGCTGCGCGACGTCGTGCTGGACGGGCGGGCCGGGCGCCAGGTGATGCTGCTCGACTGCTGCTTCAGCGGACGCGTGCTCGGCTTCATGAGCGCGGCGAGCGCCGAGGCGGTCATCGACCAGGTGGAGATCGAGGGCACCTATCTGCTGGCCTCCGTCCCCGACACCAGCTTCGCGCTCGCCCCGCCCGGTGAGACCCATACAGCCTTCACGGGTGAGTTGCTGCGGCTGCTGCGCGAAGGGGTGCCGGGCGGGCCGGAGCTACTGGACCTGGACACGGTCTACGCGCAGGTGTACGCGGCGCTGCGGGCCAAGGGGCGGCCGCTGCCACAGAAGCGCGACCGCAACACGGCGGGCGGGCTCGCCTTGGCGCGCAACGCCGCCTGGGCACCGCCCGGCTTCGGCCCGCCGCCCCTGCCGTACGACCACGAGCCGCCGCCCCCGCCACCGCCGTACGGCCACGAACCCACACCGTACGGCCACGAGCCGACGCCGCCGCCCGCGCCGCTGCCCGCCGTGCCGCCGATGCCCACCTGGTCGCCGATGGCCCTGCCGTCGCCCGCCCCGCTCCCCTCCCCCGGCGGCGCCGCCTCTCGGGGCCGCCGCCGCGCCGTCACCTACGGGCTGGCGGGAGCGCTCGTCGTGGCCCTGGTGGCCGCGGGCGTGCCCCTGGCGATGTCCTGGATGAAGGACTCCTCCAAGGACGACTCCGGGCAGCACCCGTCGAAGCCGAAGTCGTCCGGCAAACCGAAGCCGGGCCCCACCTCCGGGTACAACGCCGCGGCCAAGGGCGCCGTCGTCAACGCCTCGACGAAACCGGGCGGAACGCTGAAGTTCATCAGCCGGAACGACGCGGACTATTGGGACCCCCAGCGCACCTATTACGGCTACATCTGGAACTTCTCCCGCTACTACGCCCGCCAACTGGTCACCTACGCCCCCAAGCCCGGTAAGGACGGTGCCGAACTGGTCCCCGACCTCGCGGAGAAGACGGCCAAGGTGACCGACGGCGGTAAGACGTACACCTACACCCTGCGCAAGGGGATCACCTGGGAGGACGGCTCCCCGATCACGTCCTATGACATCAAGTACGGCATCGAGCGGGTCTGGGCCCAGGACGAGCTCCCGGGTGGCCCGATCTTCCTCCAGGAGACGCTCGATCCCGACCTCACCTACAAAGGGCCGTACAAGGACAACTCCAAGGACAAGCTCGGGCTGAAGGCCATCGGCACCCCGGACGACAGGACCATCGTCTTCAACCTCCCGAAGGCCAATGGCGACTTCGAGCGCATGCTCGCCATGCCGTCCGGATCCCCGGTGAAAAAGGAGAAGGACACCAAGGGAAAGTACACGGACGGGCCGTTCTCCTCGGGGCCGTACAAAATCCGCTCCTATCAGCCGGGCACGTCACTGGAACTGGTCCGCAACACCGAGTGGAAGCGGTCGTCCGACCCGATCCGCACCGCCCTTCCCGACCGGATCACGGTGGATATCAACGGTGATGAGCAGGCCAACGCGAATGCCCTGTTCTCCGGCCGGTACGACCTGGACCTGGAATCGTCCGGATTCACCGGACCCGCCCTCACCAAGGCCAGGAACAGCTCCGACCTCAAGCCCCGGTTGGACACCTCGTACACCGGGGTGCTCCTGTTCGCGGCCCTCCCGCGCTCCGTCAAACCCCTGAACAACGTCCACTGCCGTAAGGCGGTCCTCTACGCGGCGGACAGGGAGAACCTGCGGACCGCTTCCGGTGAACAGCTGACCGGCGATATCGCGCCCCATATGCTCCCGCCCACCATCGCGGGCTCCGACTCCTCCTACGACCCGTACGGAACACTGGAGAACAACGGCAGGCCGAACGCCGACAAGGCGAAGGAGGAGCTGAAGGCGTGCGGACGGCCGAAGGGGTTCACGATCACCATGGCGGTGCGTGACAGCGGGAGAGACCTGGATATCGCCGCGTCGCTCTCCGCATCCCTCAAACAGGTCGGTATCAGCACCCATATCGAGCGCATCGGCATCACGGACTACTTCGACAGGGTCGGCTCGCCCGGAGTGGTGCAGGAGAAGGGCTACGGCATCATCCTCAACCGGTGGGCCCCCGACTTCCCGACCGGTCAGAGCTTTCTCCAGCCGCTCGCCGACAGCCGTTTCACGCGGGACACCGGCAATATCAATACCGCCCTGCTGGACGACCCCACGATCGACCACCTCTTCGACACGGCGATCGCCGAACAGGACCCGGAAAAGGCCGGGAGCGACTACGCGCAGATCAATCGGAGGATCTCCGACTCCGCCGCGTATCTGCCCATCCTGTTCCAGAAGAGCGTGCTCTGGCGCGGCTCCCGGCTGACCAACGTCTATACGAGCGACCCCTGGCAGGGCGCTTACGACTATGTCTCGCTGGGCGTCTCCAAGTGACCGAAGGCCCTGCGCACCGCCACGTTCGTGGTCGTGATGCCGCCGTCCACGGGGAGGGTGATCCCGGTGATCCAGGCGGCGTCGGAGGAGGCGAGGAAGGTGATGGCGGCGGCGATGTCGGTGGGTTCGCCGACCCGGCCGAGGGGGTAGACCTCGGCGGCGCGGCGCAGGGTGTCCTCCTGGCCGTCCCAGCCGGGGGTGCGGATCGTGCCGGGGGCCACGAGGTTGACGCGGACGCCCCGGGCGGCGGCGTGGGCGGCCAGGGTGCGGGTGAGGCTGCCCAGGCCCGCCTTGGCGGCGCTGTAGGCGTGGTTGCCGAAGTCCTGGAGGCCGTTGACCGAGCCGACGTTGACGATCGCGCCCCGGCCCTCCGCGGCGGCCAGGTGCGGCAGCGCGGCGCGGGAGCAGCGGAAGGCGCCGCCGAGGGTGACATCGATGTCCTGCTGCCACTCGTCGTCCGCCTGGTCCTCGAACAGCGGGGTGTCGACGTGGCACGAGTGGGCGCTGTTGACCAGGACGTCCAGCCTTCCGAAGCTCCTTACGGCGTGCGCCACGGTCGCCTCGACGTCCGCCCGCAGTGCCACGTCGCAGCCCAGCGACTCGGCCTCGCCGCCGTCGGCCCGTATGGACTCGGCGGCCTTCGCGGCCCGTTCGCCGTCCTGGTCGGTGATCAGCACCTGGGCGCCCTCGTCGGCGAACCGGCGGGCGGTCACCTCCCCGATCCCGCGCCCCGCGCCGGTGAGCATGACCGCGTAGCCCTCGAATCTCCGCACCGTGTGCCCCTTCTCGTCGGTTCCGGGACCGCCGCCGCCCCATCGCGGCGGGTCCGCCGGGATCATGCCCGGCCCCGGCATGATCCTCCCGCGCGGGGCGTTGCACCATAAGAGAAACTCAGCACACACGCTCGGGTCGACATGGCGGGAGTCGGACAGTGGTGGACGTCCAGGGCACGGTGGCGGACGGTTTCGAACCGGTCCGGGACGCCTTCGCGGCGAACTTCGCCCGGCACGGTGAGCGCGGCGCGGCCGTGGTCCTGTACCGGGAGGGCGAGAAGGTCGTCGATCTGTGGGGCGGTACGAAGACCCCCGACAACGACGGCGACAACAGTCCCGGGGCCGACGACGGCCCCGAGCCCTGGGTCCAGGACACCGCCCAGGTCGTCCGGTCGGTCACCAAGGGCGTGGCCGCCGCCGTGCCGCTGCTGCTGCACCAGCGCGGCCAGCTGGACCTGGACGGCCGGGTCAGCACCTACTGGCCGGAGTTCAAGGCGGCCGGCAAGGAGCGGGTGCTGGTGCGGCATCTGCTCGCGCACCGCACCGGCGTGCCCGTGCTCGACACCCCGCTGACCCCCGCCGAGGCCATCGACGGCATATCCGGGCCGCGGGCCGTCGCCGCCCAGCGGCCCGTATGGGAGCCCGGTACGGCACACGGCTACCACGCCCAGACGTACAGCTGGCTGCTGGGCGAGCTGGTGCGCAGGGTCACCGGGCGGACCATCGGGCGCTGGATCGCCGAGGAGATCGCCCGGCCGCTGGGGCTCGACCTGTGGCTCGGGCTGCCCGAGGAGCAGCGGGGCCGGGTGGGCCGGATCGCGGCGGTGGAGGCGCTCTCCGTGCCCGCCGCCCAGGGGCCGCGGCTGCGCCCCAAGCGGTCGGTCGCCGAGGCGTACCGGGACCCCGAGTCGCTGACCCGGCGGGCGTTCGCCGCGATCACCCCGCTGCCGGACGAGAACGACCCCGCGTATCTGGCCGCCGAGTTGCCCGCCTCGGGCGGGGTGGCGACCGCCGAGGCACTGGCGCGCTTCTACGCGGCGCTGATCGGCCCGCTGCCCTCGGCCCGTACGGCCCGCTCGGGGGGCAGGCTGTTCGCCCCGGCGACGCTGACGATGGCCCGCACCGAGGAGTCCGCGGGCCCTGACCGGGTCCTGGTCGTCGGCACCCGGTTCGGCCTCGGCTATATGCTGCACGGCCCGGCCTGCCCGCTGCTGGGTCCGGGCTCCTTCGGCCACCCGGGGCGCGGCGGGTCCCTCGCCTTCGCCGACCCGGAGGCGCGCATCGGCTTTGCCTACGTCACCAACGGTATGCGGCGCGGTGTCACCGCCGATCCGCGTGCGCAGGCGCTCGTGCGCGCGGTGCGGGCCAGCCTGGCGGCGCGGGAGGCGTAACGGAACGGCCCGCCGCTGGTGCGGTGGGGCGGCGCGGAAGAGCAGGCGCCACGCGCCCCCGGTATGCCTCCGAGCGCCCTCCCGCACCCGCACACGCGGGTCCGCCAGGGCCAAGGGTCCCTATTGCGCCGCCCCCGGCCACCGCACACTGGAATCCGGGGGAAATCGGGGGGCACGTGGCTCGGTTACGGGGGCGGCTGCGGCCGCGTTCATGGGCGTGGGCGTGGGCGTGGACACGCGAGGAACGACAGCGGGGGCGCGGGCGGGCGCCGCGCCCCACCGACGGATATCACCAGGTCGCCGAACCGCCGGCCGACCGGCACCGGCTGGCCCGCCGGGACATGGAATGGCAGATGCTGCGCATCCTGCTGATCTTCCGACTGATGCACGGCATCCAGCTGGCGGTCACGGTGCCCGGGATCGCGGGCCGTCTGCCGCACCGCGGCGGGGCATTGCTGCTGCTGATCGCGGTGGTGGCCGAATCCCTGTGGTTCGTCGCGCGCATAGTCCGCAACCACCGGCGGATGCTCGCGGACGACACCGAGCGGGAGCGCGCGGGCGTCCGGCCCGATCCGCGGGATCCGCCGCCGACCACGTACGACGGTGTGGCGGCCGGTGTGGAGCTGTGCTCGGCCGTGCTGTTCCTGTGGGCGTGTGCCCTGGTCATGGGCCCGCACCGGTCGCAGGACATGGCCCCGCTGCTGGTGCTGACCACCGAGCAGATCTCGGCCGCGGGCATCGGTTCGGCGCTCGGCCGGCCACGGCGGGTGCTGGTCATCGGCACCTGCGCGATCGCCGCCTCCTACGCCGCGGTCGTCGCCCTGGGCGACGGCGGCCCGGCGGCGCTGGCCCGCTCCGATGTGCTCATCGGGCTCACCGGCTACGGAGCGCTGGCGTATCTCATCCGCCGCGGCGCCGCGTTCCTGCTGCAACTCGCCGCCGACCTGGGCGATATGAGCCTTCAGCTGCATGAGCAGGAGCAGCGCAAGCTGCTCGCCATCGAGCTCCACAACCACCTCGGCCACACCCTCAACGCCTTCCAGCGGATCGACGCCTCGGACCCCGAGCAGATCGACTCGCTGCGCAAATCGGCGGTGGTGGCGCGGGAGCGGCTGGCCACCTTCATCGGCACCGGGCGGTTCAGCGAGTCGGTGCCGCTGATCGGCATGGTCCACCGGCAGGTGGCCCTGGCCACCAACGACACCCTCACCGTGGAGCCGATCGTCACCGAGCGGGTGGTCGGCGCCGCGGCCCGGGTGCTGCCGTCCCAGGTGGAGCTGTTGGAGCCCGCGCTGCGCGCCCTGTTGATCAATGTGCCGCGCAGTGCCGGGGTGCATGACGCGGTGCTGCATGTGGACCTCGTCGAGGACGCCGACGGCGGCGAGCTGGTGGAGCTGGTGGTCACCGACGAGGGCGTGGGCTTCCCGCCCGGGGTGCTGGCACGCGGGGTCGGCGCCATGCGGTCGCTGGCGCTGCACGAGAGCCTGCTGCGCGAGCGGGGCGGGGCGCTGCGGGTGCGGTCGGTCCCCGGGTTCACACAGGTGACGCTCACCCTGCCGATCCAACGGGACAACGACACCGAGACGAGTTACACGACCGAGCCGAGTCAAGGGGGCGTCGGATGAGAGACGAGTCGGCCGAGTACGGACCGAAACAGCCACTCCAGGTGGCGGTGGTCGAGGACCATGAGATGACCAGACGCGGCCTGGTGGCCGCGCTGAACGCCGATCCACGGCTGACCGTGGTCAGCGAGGTGGACTCCGTGGAGCAACTCGAGGTGAGCGGCGCGGAGTACGACGTGTGCGTGGCCGACATGATGGGGGTGGGCACCGCCGAGCAGTTCGCCGATCTGGTGCGCCGCTCGGATGTGGTGGTGTGCACGGCGGCCGAGCAGTGGCGCCAGCGGGTGGCCCCCTGGGTGTGCGGGGCGAAGGCGGTCTTCGGCAAGACGGTCGGCGCGGCGGTCCTGGCCAATGCCGTATGGGACGCCCGCAACCATCCGCACTGGCTGAAACCGCATCTGGCCTCCGCCCTGGAGACGGCGGTGCGCGAATGCGGGCTCAGTGTGCCGCCGTACTTCGCCGATCTGCTGGGGCGCACGGCCCGTGGCGGCCGGGTGGCCTGGATCCTGGAGGAGCTGGGCGTCAGCGAGAAGCGCTACGGGGAGGATCTGCGGGACTTCCGGATGCAGTGCGCCCGGGCCGGGCTCGGCCAGCTGACCCTGCTGGACGCGCTCTACATGGCCTCGTCGGCCGAGCAGCCGCCCGCCCATGAGCCCGTGGTGTTCTCCCCCTGGGCCGCCGGGCTGAGCGAGGGCCAGGTCCGGGCGCTGGAGTGGTACGCGGACGGGTACTCGTACGAGGAGACGGCCGCCCACCTCGATGTGAAGGTCTCCACGGTCCGTACGCAGATAGACCGGGCCATGACCGCCTGCGGGATCAATTCCAAACCGGCGGACATCCGCATGATGTTCGCGATGTACGTGTGCTCCCGGCACACCAAACCGGATCTGCTGCTGCGCCGGCTGACCGACCTGGGGGCGCATCCGCCGCGCCGGGGCGGGGCCGAGCGATGAAGGGCCGAGCGATGCGGGGCCGAGCGATGAAGGGCCGAGCGATGCGGGGCCGAGCGATGCGGGGCCGAGCGATGCGGGCCCGCGCGGATGTCGGTTTCTGTCGTCACGGGCGCCGACAGCGATCTCCCGGATTTCCCACCGTCCCGGGGGACGAAAAGCGACACGCGAGGCGCGCAGGATCGGTATCGGGCCCTCGCCGGGGGAACCGGGGGCCCGCCTCTTCGGACGACCGGTTCGGACGACGGATTCGGAAGACGGGGGAAGCCCATGCCTGACCAGCGCGGCTCTCGTGAGACGGCCACCGGTGACCGTCTCCTCGGCACCTTCGACGTGACGCTCCGCGGGACGGACGCCCGGCTCGGGTGCCGGTCCCCCGGGGCCCGGAGCGACCGGGAGCGCGGGCGGGGGCGGGGCGCCCGGCGAGTATCGCCGCGCGGCGTCCTCCGCTACCGCGATGTGGTCTCCTTCCTGGTCCGCAACCGCCCACGGGCACCGGAAGCGGCCGCCGGTGCCGTGCTGCGGCGGCGCCAGGGGCCGGTCTTCCTCGTACAGACCTTCTTCCTGGACCAGGAGGGCGTTCCGCTGGGCGACACCGAGGCGTCCGCCCCGGTGTGGGTCTGCCGGGCCCGGCGCCTGGACGAGGAACTCCGCGCGGCCTTCGGGGACAAGGACCTCATCATCTTCGGAGAGGCGGGGCCGTCATGCTGAGCCTGCTGGGCATGGTCCTCCTCGCACTCGGCGGGATCGGCGCGGTCGCGGTGGTCCATGTCGTCTGCGTGACCATCGAGCTCCTGGCGGACTGGTTCCGGTCCCGGAGCGAGCGGCTGCACACCGATCCCGATCTGCGGGCGGTCACCGTCTCCGAGTCCATCCGCAACGGCAATGTCAGCTATATCCAAGGGCTTTTCGACACCTCGCGGGAGCAGTTCGTCGAAAGCCGCCGGATCGAGGCGAAGCAGGCCGAGCAGCGGGTGCGCAGCGCTCATACGCACCACCGGGTCGCGGTCTGGGGCTGAGGTCCGGGGCCGAGGGCCCGGGCCTGGGGCTCCGGGTCCGAGGCTCCGCGTCTGAGGGGCCTGCGCTCGGCCGGCGTTCGAGGGGGGGAGATCCAGTGAGGAACCTGGGAAGGGGTTCGCGTACCGCCTTCGCCGTCACCGGGATTCCGGGCGGCACCGACGATGTGGAGGCGGCGCTGCTGCGGACCCGGCTGATCGAGGCCGCGAAGGAGTTCAGCGGCCGGGGCGGACCACGGCCGCTCACCGTCACCGTCACCAACCAACCACCGGGGGCGGCGGCGGAGTCGGGGCCGCGAGCGGGCACGGCGGCGGAGAGGGCAGCGGAGACGGAAGCGGAGGCGGGGCCGGACGAGCCGTCGATCGCGCAGCGGGCGCGGCGGTTCACCGCGTCGCCACCGCTGTACACCTTCGACCGCCTGGTGCTCCCGGACCGGACGCTGGACCAGCTGCTGCGCGCCGTGCACACCGTGGAGCAGCGCCGGGTGCTGTTCGACGAGTGGGGGCTGCGCGAGATCCAGCCGCACCCAGGCTCGGCGATCAACCTGGAGGGCGCGCCCGGCACCGGCAAGACCCTGGCCGCCCACGCCCTCGCCCACCGGCTGGGCCGTTCGCTGATCGCGGCCCGCGCCTCGCAGTTGGAGAGCAAGTACTACGGGGAGGGCCCGAAGAATCTGGCGGCGCTCTTCCACGCGGCGCGCGAGCAGGGCGCGGTGCTCTTCCTCGACGAGGCGGACGCGCTGATGTCCTCGCGGTTCGAGACCGCCACCCATGGCTCGGAACACGCGGTGAACGCCATGCGCAGCGAAATGCTGACCGCCCTGGACAGCCACGAGGGGCTGGTCGTCCTGGCCACCAACCTGGTGACCAGCTATGACACGGCGTTCGACAGCCGGGTGTGGCATGTGCGCTTCCCGGCGCCGGACGAGGCGGCGCGGGCCGGGATCTGGCGGCGCCATCTGCCCGAGGCGCTGCCCCTCGCCGAGGACGTATCGCCGGAGGGGCTGGCCGGGGTGGACGAGGTGACCGGGCGCGATATCCGCCGTGCGGTGATCGACGCGGCGGCGGAGGTGCTGCGGACGGGGCGGCCGCGCGTGGGGCAGGCGGATCTGCTGGCAGCGGTGGAGCGGATCAAGGCCGGCCGCCCATGCCGAGCGACATCGACACCGATGTCCATGTCCGGCGGGTCCGGATGACCGCTCACCTCACCGACGCTGATCGCCGGTCCGACAGACCACGCGGCGAAGCCGCGTGCAGGGGCTTCGCCCCCGGCCCCCGGGATCCGGGCGAAGCCCCAGCCCGGGGGCCGGGGCGGAGCCCCGCTCCGGGGTCCGGGACGAAGCCCCAGCCCGGGACCCGGGACGAAGCCCCAGCCGGGGGCCCGGGACGGAACCTCAGCCGGGGGCCCGGGACGAAGCCCCAGCCGGGGGCCCGGGACGGAACCCCAGCCCGGGACCCGGGGCGAAGCCCCAGCCCGGGACCCGGGACGGAACCCCAGCCCGGGACCCGGGGCAGAGCCCCAGCCCGGGACCCGGGACGAAGCCCCAGCCGGGGGCCCGGGACGGAACCCCAGCCGGGGGCCCGGGGCAGAGCCCCAGCCCGGGGCCCGGGGCGGAGCCCCGGTTTCGGGAAGGGGCGGGGAGGGGAACAGCCCGCCGCAGGCGCCAAGCGCCGGCGGACACCCCCAGCCCGTCACCTCACCGGCACCGTCACCGAACGCGGGTCAAAGCCGAAGGGAAGCTCCAGCCGGTGCTCACGCATCAGCCCCTCGTCGCACAGCAGCTCCTGCGTTCCGCCGTCCGCCGCGATCACCCCGCCGCTGAGCACCACCGAGCGCGGGCACAACTCCAGCGCGTACGGCAGATCGTGGGTGACCATCAGCACGGTCACCTCCAGGGACCGCAGGATGTCGGCGAGTTCGCGGCGCGAGGCCGGATCGAGGTTGGACGAGGGCTCGTCCAGGACCAGGATCTCCGGCTCCATGGCCAGTACGGTCGCCACGGCCACCCGCCGCCGCTGCCCGAAGGAGAGGTGGTGCGGCGGCCGGTCGGCGAACTCCGCCATCCCGACCCGCTCCAGCGCGTGGCGCACCCGCTCCTCCAGCTCCGCGCCGCGCAGCCCCGCCGCGGCCGGGCCGAAGGCCACGTCCTCGCGCACGGTCGGCATGAACAGCTGGTCGTCCGGGTCCTGGAAGACGATGCCCACCCGGCGGCGGATCTCGGCCAGATGCGCCTTCGCCACCGGCAGCCCCGCGACCGTGACCGTCCCGGCGCCCGCCGTAAGGATGCCGTTGAGGTGCAGCACGAGCGTGGTCTTGCCCGCGCCATTGGGCCCCAGGAGCGCCACCCGCTCGCCGCGGGCCACGGTCAGATCGACGCCGTAGAGGGCCTGGTGGCCGTCGGGGTAGGCATAGGCCAGACCGGACACCTGGAGGGACGGCGGAGTGGTGGCGGGGTCGGTCATGGCAGCATCCATCCGGTCAGGCAGACCGCCAGCGCGGTCAGCGGGAGGGCGGCGGCGTACATCCACTGGGTACGGGACGCCGTCACATCGTCGATCACCGGCATGGTGCCCGTATAGCCCCGGCTGACCATCGCCAGATGGACCCGCTCGCCCCGTTCGTAGGAGCGGATGAACAGCGCCCCGGCCGAGGAGGCGAGCACGCCCCAGTGCCGCACCCCGCGCGCCTCGAAGCCGCGCGACTGGCGGGCGATGCGCATCCGGCGCATCTCATCGGAGATGACGTCCCCGTAGCGGATCATGAACGAGGCGATCTGCACCAGCAGCGAGGGCATCCGCAGCCGCTGCAACCCCAGCAGCAGGGCGCGCAGTTCGGTCGTGGACGCCAGGAGGACGGAGGCGGCGACGCCGAGGGTGCCCTTGGCGAGGATGTTCCAGGCGCTCCACAGCCCCGACTCGCTCAGCGACATCCCCAGCGCCTCCACCCGCGGGCCCTCCGCGATGAACGGCATCAGCACGGCGAAGGCCACGAACGGGATCTCGATGAGCAGCCGCCGCAGTACGTACCCGGCCGGGATCCGGGCCGCCACCGCCACTGCGGCCAGCAGCACCGCGTACGCCCCGAAGGCCCAGACGGCCTCGCGCGGCGTGGAGACCACGACCAGCACGAAGCAGAAGACGGCGGCGATCTTGCAGTGCGGGGGGAGGGCGTGGACCGGCGACCGGCCCTCCCGGTAGAGCTTGTGTGCGTGTCCCGCGCCCACGGTCAGCCCCGCCCGCTCTCGGCCGTCGCCCTGCGCCGCCGTATGACGATGAAGACCCCGGAGCCGACGGCGAGGGTGGCCCCGACCCCGATCACCCCGGCGATCCCGCCGGAGAGCCGGGCGTCGGTGATGTTCTTGACGCCGTAGTCGGCGAGCGGGGAGTCCTTGGCGGCGTGGTCCTCCTTCTTCTGGTCGATCCCCTTGTCATGGGCGACCTTCTCCAGCCCGTCGGGGCTGGCGGAGGCGTAGAAGCTGACGACCCCGGCGCACAGTAGCGCGGCCGCGAGCCCGGCCCACCACACGCGCCGGGCCGACCGCCGCGGCGCCGCGGCGGGTTCGGGGGTCCCGGCGGGCTCGGGGATCTCGGAGGTCGCCGCGGCGGGTTCGGCCGCCGGGCCCTCGGCCCGCGCCACCGCCCCCGGGGTGGCCGGAGCCAGCGGGCTGCTGCGGATCTCCAGCGGACGCGCGGTCACCCCCCGCGCCCCGTACACCAGATCTGGCCGCACGGCCACGACGGCACCGACCGTCAGCGCGGTGATCGCCGCCTCGCCGATGCCGATCAGCACATGCACACCGACCATCGCCGCGAAGACCTTGCCGATCGCCACATCGGCGGTGCCGCCGAGCGCGTAGATCGCCGTGAAGGCCACCGCCGCGGCCGGTACGGAGATCAGCGCGGCCACGAAGGACGCGACGGTGACCGTACGGCGGCGATGCGGGGCCAGCTTCACGATCGCGCGGAAGAGCGCGTACGCCACGACCGTGGTGACCAGGGCCATGTCCGTGATGTTGACGCCGAGCGCGGTGAGCCCGCCGTCCGCGAACAGCACGCCCTGCATCAGCAGCACCACGGAGACGCACAACACCCCCGTGTACGGCCCCACGAGTATCGCGGCCAGCGCCCCGCCCAGCAGATGGCCGCTGGTCCCGGCGGCCACGGGGAAGTTCAGCATCTGCACGGCGAAGATGAACGCCGCGACCAGCCCGGCCAGCGGCGCGGTCCGCTCGTCGAGCTCCCGCCGGGCACCGCGCAAACTGACCGCGACGGCCCCGGCCGCGACCGCACCGGTCGCCACCGACACCGGTGCGTCGATGAATCCGTCGGGCACATGCATGACGGGACTCCGCTCCTGAGCTGCAACTATCGGCCCGATGGTAGCCCGTACCTGCAAGTCGTTCGCAAGAGCGCCTACATCGCGGGATCGCGTGGGCCCGCGGAAAACGCCGGACGGCGGCCTTCCGGGATCGGAAGGCCGCCGTCGGGCCGAGGCGTGACGCCAGGTGTTCAGCCGCGAGTCAGAAGCGGGTCAGAAGCGGGTCAGACACGGGTCAGACACGGTCAGCCGCGGGTCAGACACAAGGTCGGACGCGGGTCGGACGCTGGTCAGACGCGGGTCAGCTCGGCGTCGGAGTCCCTGTCGCGCTCCTGGGCCGCGGCGGGCTGCTCGAGCTGCTTGCGCAGGCCCTCGCCCTCCACATCCACGTTGGGCAGCGCCCGGTCCAGCCAGCGCGGCAGCCACCAGGCCGCCTTGCCGAGCAGCGCCAGCACCGCCGGCACGATGGCCATACGGACCACGAAGGCGTCGAAGAGAACGGCGGTGGCGAGGCCGAAGCCGATCATCTTGATCATCGACTCGGACGAGCCGATGAATCCCGCGAAGACGCTGATCATGATGACCGCGGCCGCGGTGACCACCCGGGCGCCGTGCCGGAAGCCGGTGACGACGGCCTGGCCGGGGCGCTCGCCGTGGACGTACGCCTCCCGCATCCGGGTCACCAGGAAGACCTCGTAGTCCATCGCCAGACCGAACACCACACCGATCATGAAGATCGGCATCATGCTCATGATCGGACCGGTCTCCTCGACCCCGAACAGATCCGCCAGCCAGCCCCACTGGAAGACCGCGACCACCGCGCCGAGCGCCGCGACGACGGAGAGCAGGAAGCCGAGCGCCGCCTTGAGCGGGACCAGGACGGACCGGAAGACCACCATCAGCAGCAGGAAGGCCAGTCCGACGACGAGCACCAGATAGGGCACCAGCGCGTCGTTGAGCTTCTGCGAGATGTCGATGTTCATCGCCGTCTGGCCGGTCACCAGCACCTCGGCGCCGGTGTCGGACGTGAACCCGCTCGCCTTGTCCCGGATGTCGCCGACCAGGTTCTCGGTGTCGATGCTGCTCGGCTTGTACTTGGGGACGACGGTGAGCGTCGCGGTGTCACCGGCCTTGTTGAACGCGGCCGGGCTGACCCCCGCCACCCCGTCCAGACCGGTGATGGTCTTACGGACCTGCTGGGCCGCGCCCTTGGCGTCGTCGCTGCCCTTGGCGTCCACGACCACCATCAGCGGACCGTTGTAGCCGGGGCCGAAGCCCTCGGAGATCGCGTCGTACGCCTGGCGCTTCTGGCTGCTGACCGGCTGCGAGCCGTCGTCCGGCAGACCGAGTTCCAGGCTGACGGCGGGCACGGCGGCCGCACCGAGGCCGAGCACGGCCACCAGGAGCACCATCAGCGGGCGGCGCAGCACGAAGCGGGCCCAGCGGGTGCCCATGTTGGGCTTCTCCTCGGGGGCGTCCCCGCCGCTCGCGGCGGCCGCCGCGGCACGCTCCTCCATCCGCCGGCGCGCCTTGCGCCCGAACACCCGCTTGCCCGCGAAGCCCAGCACCGCCGGGATGAGGCTGATCGCGATGAGGACGGCGATGACGACCGTACCGGCCGCGGCGAAGCCCATCTTGGTGAGCATCGGAATGTTGACGACGGCGAGGCCGACGAGCGCGATGACGACCGTAAGGCCGGCGAAGACGACCGCGGAGCCCGCGGTGCCCACGGCCCGTCCGGCGGCTTCCTCCCGCTCCCGTCCCTCGGCCAGCTCCGCTCGGTAGCGGGAGACGATGAACAGCGCGTAGTCGATGCCGACCGCGAGGCCGATCATCATCGCCAGTGTGGAGGTGGTGGTGGACAGCCCCAGGGTGGTGGCGAGCGCGGTGATCGACGAAATGCCGATGCCGACGCCGATGAGCGCGGTCAGCAGTGGTAGTCCGGCCGCGACCAGCGAGCCGAAGGTGATGGCGAGGACGACCGCGGAGATCGCGATGCCGATGATCTCGGTGGAGCCGGTCTCCGGCATCTCCTGGAGCGCGTCACCGCCGATCTGCACCGTCAGCCCCGACTTCTGGGCCTTGTCCCCCACCTCCTTCAGACCGTCCTTGGCGGGGTCCTCCAGCTCCATGGCGTTGACCTTGTAGCTGGTCAGGATGTACGCCGTGGTGCCGTCCTTGCTGACGGCATGGGCCTGGTAGGGGTCGGCGACCGAGGCGACCTGCGGCGAGCTGGCCTTGAGCTCGGCGACGGTCTTGGTGACCACCGCCTTGTTGGCCGGGTCGGTCATCTTCTCGCCGCTCGGGGCGCGGAAGACCACACGGGCGGTGGCGCCGTCCGCGTTACCCCCGGGGAACCGCTGTTCCAGCAGGTCGAATGCCTTCTGGGCCTCGGTGCCGGGGATGGAGAAGCTGTCGTTGGCGGGCTGGGAGGCGGTGGCGGCGCCGACGCCCGCGACCGCGAGCAGCGCCACCCATATCAGCGCGACGAAGCCGCGTCGCCGGAAGGCGAACCGGCCGAGTTTATAGAGGAAGGTGGCCACGAGAAGGGGTGCTCCCGTCGGTTGGCTGGCAGGGCAGGGATGGGTGACCGAACCGGCGACGAGAGCGGCGCGCCGGCCGGGGTCCTATGTGGTTGTGCGGGGAGATCGGGGGGAGTTTCGGGGGAGTGTGAGAGGAAGGGCTATGCGGCGCCGAGTGCGGGGAGGATCACGGCGTCGATGTACTCCAGGAGATACGTCTGGTCCGGCTGCTTGCCCTCGACGAGCGGTCGGGTGATGAACGCGCCGCACATCATGTGCACGACGTAGTTCAGGGCGGGCCGGTCCGGGGCGACTTCGCCGCGGTCGACGGCGCGCCTCAGCAGCGCGTGGAGCGCGTCGATCTCGGGGAAGATCAACAACTCTCGCAGGGCCTGGTGAAGGTCCGGGTTGTCGTGGCTTGCGTGGGCGAGTCCCCTCATCAGCGCGGCGTCCCGCTCATGGGCGGTCTCCGAACACCGTGCGATCTCCCGCAGGTCCCCGCGGAGCGATCCGGTGTCGACGCCTTCGAGCAGAACGGGCTTGGTGTGCCGCAGCGCGGTCGCGACCAGCTGCGGCTTGCCATTCCACTGGCGGTAGAGCGTGGCCTTGCTGGACCGGGTGCGGGCCGCGACGGCGTCCATCGTCAGACCGTCGTACCCGACCTCGCCCAGCAGCTCGACCACCGCCTCGTACAGCTCCCGCTCGCGCTCGGGGGAGAGTCTGCTGCGGCGCACCCGGGCGGTGTCGCGGTCCTCCGTCGGCTGATCCGTGGTCCGCATGGGGTGTCGCCTCCCTCCGAGCTTCCGAACGAAACGGTTTCGTACTCCTCCAGCATAAGCCCGGCTCTATCGAAACTACGCCGTTTCGCTCGTGGTCTCGGTCACACAACCGAGTTGCTCCGAATGGCGTAGCTCGAAAACATGGGTGGGGTGGAGCCTTACGCATGCGACGACGACCAGGCGTACCTGCGATTTCCGCATCTGCACGGCGACTTGCTGTGCTTCGCGGCCGAGGACGATCTGTGGGTCGCCCCGCTGACCGCCTCGGGTGAGCCACCCGGGCGAGCGTGGCGGCTGACCGCGGACCGGACCCGTGTCGGACCTCCCCGCTTCTCCCCCGACGGCTCCCAGATCGCATTCACCACCTGGCGCAGCCTCGACCCGGAGATCTATCTCGTCCCCTCGGCCGGCGGCCCGGCCCGCCGGCTGACCTACTGGGGCAGCACGGACGCCACGGTGTGCGGCTGGACCCCGCCGGACCAGGACGGCGCCTCCCAGATCCTCGCGGTCTCCTCCCATGAGCAGCCGTTCTCCCACTTCTCCTGGGCCTACAGCCTGCCGACCGACGGCAGCCCCGGCGGGCGGCTGCCCTGGGGGCCGGTGGCCGACATCGCGGTGGCCGACCTCGACGGCGAGCGCCGCACCCTGCTGCTCACCGGCAAGCCGCCGCACGAGCCCGCCACCTGGAAGCGCTACCGGGGCGGGGCGATGGGCCGGCTGTGGCTGCACGGCACCCGGCTCGTGGAGAAGCTGAACGGGCATCTGGACGCGGCGATGTTCGTCGGCGGCCGGATCGCCTTCCTCTCCGACCACGAGGGCATCGGCAACCTCTACTCCTGTCTGCCCGACGGCACCGATCTGCGCCGCCACACCGACCACGCCGACTTCTACGCCCGGCACGCCTCGACCGACGGCTCCCGCGTCGTCTACCAGTGCGCGGGCGAGCTGTGGCTGGTGGACGACCTGAGCCCGGACGGCGAACCGCGCAGGCTGGACGTACGGCTCGGCGGGGCGCGCACCGGGCGGCGGCCCTACCAGGTGCCCGCCGCCTCGCACATCGACTCGCTGTCGGTGGACACCACCGGCCGGGCCAGCGCGGTGTGCGTCCGCGGCAGCCTGTACTGGCTCACCCACCGCGACGGCCCCGCCCGCACCCTCGCCGACACCCCGGGCGTCCGGGTGCGGCTGCCCGTGATGCTGGGCTCGACCGGCCGGGTCGCCTACCTCACCGACGCGGAGGGCGAGGACGCCATCGAGATAGCGCATCTGCCCCGGGCCAGCGGCCCCACCGAGCCGCGCCGGCTGGCCGCCGGCCGGCTGGGCCGGGTGCACGAGCTGGAGCCCTCACCGGACGGCGACCTGCTCGCGGTCGCCGCGGGCGACGGGCGGCTGCTGCTGGTGGACACCTCACCCGACGGGGACGGCGAGGTCACCGAGCTGATCCGGTCGGACAACGGCCCGGTGGGCGACCTGGCCTTCGCCCCCGACTCGGCCTGGCTCGCCTGGTCCCACCCCGGGATAGGGCGCACCCTGCGCTCGATCAAGATCGCGCGGCTGGCCGACCGGTCCGTGGTGGATGTGACCAACGGGCGGTTCGAGGACGAGGAGCCGGTCTTCACCAGCGACGGCCGCTATCTCGCCTTCCTCTCCTGGCGCGGCTTCGACCCGGTCTACGACGTGCACACCGGCGATCTCTCCTTCCCGCTGGGCTGCCGGCCCTATCTCGTACCGCTGTCCTCCGCCACCCCCTCGCCCTTCGCGCTGTCCCCCGAGGGGCGCCCGGCGGCGGGCGGTCTTGACCCGGACGTCAGCGGGGGCGAGGGCGACGGCGACGGCACGGTGACGGTCGAGGTGGAGGGGCTGGCCAGCCGGGTCACGGCCTTCCCCGTCTCCGCGTCCAAGTACTCCTCGCTGAGCCCGGTCAGCGGCGGCGGGCTGGTGTGGCTGCGCTGGCCGATCTCGGGTGTGCTCGGCGAGACGTTCGCCAACCCGGGCGAGACCTCGAGCCGCCCCACCCTGGAACACTTCGACCTGGCGAAGGCCAAGCGCACCGAACTCACCGGTGAGCTGGACTGGTTCGTGGTCAGCGGCGACGGCACCCGGCTGGTGGCCTACGACGACGGCGATCTGCGCGCGATGCCCGCCACCGAGTCGGGCGACAGCGACTCGACGGTCCACCTCGACATGCGGCGGATCCAGCACACCGCCGATCCGGCGGCCGAGTGGCGGCAGGCGTACGACGAGGCCGGGCGCATCACCCGCCACTACTACTGGGACCCGGGGATGTGCGGTGTCGACTGGGACGGGGTGCTCGACCAGTACCGTCCGCTGGTCGAACGGGTCGCCTCGCCCGACGAGTTCGCCGATCTGCTCCGCGAGACCCTGGGCGAGCTGGGCACCTCGCACGCCTACGTCAGCGCCGCCCGGCGCAACGAGGGGCCGTCCCACTACCAGCGCCCCATCGGACTGCTCGGCGCCAACCTCACCCGCTTGCCCAAGGACGGGCGGTGGACGGTGGCCCGCATCCTGCCCGGTGAGTCCTCCGACTCCCGGGCCCGCTCGCCGCTGGCCGGTCTGGGCATCCGGGACGGCGCCGTGCTCACCCATGTCGACGGGCGCCCGGTGGACCCGGTGGCCGGCCCGTATCCGCTGCTGACGGCCGCGGGCGGCACGACGGTGGAGCTGACCTTCGAGTCGCCGGACGGCGAGGGGCCGCCGCGCCGGGTCGCGGTCTCCCCGCTGATTGACGACCGGCCGCTGCGCTACCAGGACTGGGTCGCCCAGCGCCGGTCCGTGGTGCGGGAGTTGAGCGACGGGCGGTGCGGCTATCTCCACATCCCCGACATGGGCGGCTCCGGCTGGGCGCAGTTCAACCGCGATCTACGCCGCGAGATGTCGCTGCCCGCGCTGATCGTGGACGTCCGGGGCAACGCGGGAGGCAACATCAGCGAGCTGGTGGTGGAGAAGCTCACCCGCAAGGTCATGGGCTGGGACCTGACCCGCAACGCCCAGCCGGTGTCGTACTCCAGCAACGCGCCGCGCGGGCCGATCGTCGCCGTCGCCGACGAGGCGACCTCCTCCGACGGCGACATGATCACCGCGGCCTTCAAGATCCAGGGCATCGGGCCGGTGGTGGGGCTGCGCACCTGGGGCGGGGTGGTCGGGATGACCGGGCGTCACCGCCTCGGCGACGGCACGTCGATCACGGTGCCGATGAACGCCGCGTGGTTCGACGCCTACCGCTGGGGCGTGGAGAACCACGGTGTGGAGCCGGACATCGAGGCGCCGCGCTCCCCCGTGGACTGGGCGGAGGGCCGCCATCCACAACTCGGGGTCGCCGTCCGTACGGCGCTCGATCTGCTGGAGCGGCATCCGGCCGCGACCCCACCGGACTACTCGGACGTCCCCGACCTGCGCCGCCCCCAACTGCCACCACGCAACGGGGAGTGAGGGTGCAGGCGCAGGGGTGTATCCCCATGGTCGACCATGGGGATACACCCCTCCCGCCCTCTGTGCCGCCCTCGGTGCGTCACATCTCTTCGAAGGGCTCCTGGTCCATCATCTCGTCGCCCATGCCCGGCTGACGGCGCTCACGGCCCATCCGCTGGGACTGCCCCTGGGCCTCCGGCCGGTCCTGACGGCCGCGGCGCTGCTCCTGCCCGGGCTCCCGGCGGGAGCGCTCCTCCATGCGCTCACCGGACTGCATGCGCTCACCGGACTGCCTCTGCTGACCGGACTGCGTCTGCTGACCGCGCCGCGGCTCCTGGCTCCGCCCGCCCTGCTGCTTCCGCTTGGCCTGCTGAGCCTTCTCGTTCGACTGGTCCTTGGGGCCCATGTGTCACTCCTCATCGGGTGAATGGCGTCGGGCCCGACAAGAGTTACACGCACTGACTTTCTCCGCATTCCGGACCGGAGGAGTCGAAGAACACGCAGGTCAGGGCGGTTGACGGAGCGTTACTGGTGACGCTCCGTGCCCACGGTGCCCGACGTGCGCGCCTTCTCGTCCGCCGCGCCGCCCTCGCCCACCAGACCGCCCCGCTCCTCCCGGGTCGCCGCCAGCCGCGGCTCGGCGCGGCGCATCTCGCGCCGCCCCACGGCATGGATGAACGCCGGGAGATAGCCGCGCATCGACTGCATACCGCGCAACCACCACTGCGCGTACACATGCGCCGACCGGCGCTCGATGCCCGCCACCAGCCGCTCCACCGCCGGGCCCAGCGGATAGGTGCGGCCCGCGGGCCAGGGCAGCCGCTGCCGCAGCTCGCGCATCACCTCGTCGCGGTCGGCGCCGCGCACCATATCGGTGTCCGTCCAGCTCAGATAGCCCACGCCGACCCGGACCCCACGGTGGCCCACCTCGGCCCGCAGACTGTGGGCGAACGCCTCGACCCCGGACTTGGACGCGCAGTACGCCGTCATCATGGGCGCGGGCGCGATCGCGGCGAGCGAGGCGATCTGGAGCAGATAGCCGCGGCTCGCGGTCAGCGCGGGCAGGAAGGCACGGGCCGTGGTGGCGCTGCCCAGCAGATTGACCTCGATCACGCGCCGCCAGGCCGTCTCATCGGTGTCGAGGAACGGACCGGCCTGGGCCACGCCCGCGTTGGCGCAGACGATGTCCACCGCGCCGAACCGCGCCACGACCTCCTCCGCCACCCGTGCCATCGCCTCGGTGTCGGTGACATCGGCGTGCCAGTAGGCGGAGTCGGTGGGCAGCCGCTCCGAGATCCGCTTCAGCTCCTCGGGCTCCAGGCCCACCAGGGCGACCTTCGCGCCGCGTGCGGAGAGCTTGCGGGCGAGCAGCTCGCCGACGCCCCGCGCCGCACCCGTCACCACCGCGACCTGGCCCTCAAGGCCCCTGCGCGCACTCATGCCGTCTGCTCCTTCGCTTCCACTTGGGATTCCTGAGGGGCTGTGGGATCGGTTCCCCGGGATGTCCCGTACTCCTCGACCAGGCCGCGGATCACCCCGGTGACCGCCTCGGGATCCTCCAGCGGGGTCATATGGCCGAGCCCCGGGAGCTCGGTCAGACCGGTGCAGTGCGGCAGCGCGGCGGCGAGGGCGTGGGCGTGCTCGGTCGGGGTGAGCCGGTCGGCGGTGCCGACGATGACGGCCGTGGGCATGGTCAGTTGGCCGATCCGCGCGTCCAGTTCGAGGGCGGCCAGGACCCGGCCCCACCCGGCGCGTACGACGCGGGGGCAGGCGTGCAGGATCCGCGCGGCCACCTCCACCGTGGCCGGGTCGGCGCCTGGGCCCATCGTGACGTACCGCACCAGCCGCTTGGAGAGCGGCGTGACCGGGCCCAGCGGGGCGCGTGAGCCGAGCAGCAGGCGGTGCACCCGCGCCCGCGCCCGCGGGGAGCGCAGCGGCACCACCCGAGACCGCTCCATCAGCCGTGCGGCACCGGTGCTGCACAGCACCGCGGCGGCCGCACGCTCGCGCAACACGGGACGGTCGGCGGCGGCCATCAGCGTCATCGCACCCATGGAGTGGCCCGCCAGCACGGCCCGCCGACCCAGCGGAATGACCGCTTCCACCACCGCCACCAGATCGTCGGCCAGGGCCTCGGTGCTGTAGCCGCCGGGCCCTGGGGCCGGGCTGCGGCCATGGCCGCGCTGGTCGTAGAGGATCACCCGGTGGTCGGTCGAGAGTGCGCGCACCACCGGGGCCCAGAAGGCCGTGGAGCAGACCCAGCCGTGCGCGAGCACGACGGCCGGGGCGCCCTCGGGCCCGTGCAGCTCCGTGTGGATCCGGCTGCCGTCGGCCGAGACCACCGTCAGCTCGCGCTCCGGCACGGGCGGGGCGTACGGCCCCGAGGGCGGCGAAGGGGGCGGCGAAGGGACCCGCCTCACCGCGATCCCCTCCCCGCACCGGCCGTGGACACCGTGGCCTTGACCGGCCCGGTGCGCGGCCGCACCACCGTGTACTCGGCGAGGTCCACGCGTCGGGTGACCCTTCGCAGCTCGGACGTCGTGCCGGGCCACAGGGTGGTGTTGCGGCCGTTGTCGAGGTACCAGCTGTCACAGCCTCCGGTGTTCCACACCGTGCGTGCCATCCTTTCCTGGATCATGTCGGTGTAGGCGCGCACCGCCGACGGCCGGGCGTCCAGCGCGACCTTGCCGCCGAGGGTGTCCAACTGGCGCAGATAGTCGGCCATATAGGCCAGCTGCGCCTCGATGACGAGGATCATCGAGCTGTTCCCGAGGCCGGTGTTGGGCCCGATGATGGTCAGGAAGTTGGGGAAACCCGCGGGACTGGTGCCGCGCAGCGCCTCCATCCCGCCCTTCCACTCCTCCGCGAGCGTCGTCCCGCGCGCCCCGGTCACCCGCTGGGCTATGGGGACGTCGGTCACATGGAAGCCGGTGCCGAAGATGATCACGTCGGCCTCGGTCTCGGTGCCGTCGGCACCGACCAGAGTGCTGCCGCGCACCTCACTCAACCCCGTCGGGACCACGTCCACATGCGGCTGGGCGAGCGCCGGATAGTAGTCGTTGGAGAGCAGGATGCGCTTGCAGCCGATGCGGTAGTCGGGGGTCAGCGCCGCCCGCAGCCCCGGGTCCTTGATGGCCCGTCGCATATGGGCGCCGGCCAGCCGCTCGACGAACCGCATCTCGCCCGGCCGCTTGGTGAAGGCCCCGACCTGGAGCTCCCGGATGCCCCACAGCACCCCGCGGCGCAGCGACCGGGTGGCCGGGATCTTCGAGTGCAGCCATCGCTCGAGGCCGCTGATCCGGCGGTCCATCCGCGGCAGCACCCAGGGCGGGGTGCGCTGGAAGAGGGTGAGCCGGCCGACCTCGCGCTGGATGGCGGGGACGATCTGGATGGCCGAGGCGCCGGTGCCGATCATCGCCACGCGCTTGCCGCGCAGATCGGTGGTGTGGTCCCAGCGCGCGGAGTGGAAGACGGCACCGGGGAAGCCGTCGAGCCCCGGGACGTCGGGGATCCGGGGATCGGCGAGCGGACCGGTGGCACTCACCACGACATCGGCGGTCAGCGAGCCCCGCGCCGTCTCCACCTCCCAGTGCACCGCTTCGGTGTCCCAGCGCAGGGACCGCACCTCGGCGCCGAAGCGCAGGTGCGGCCGCAGCCCGAAGGTGTCGGCGACCCGCTCCAGATAGGCGCGGATATGGGGCTGACCGGAGAAGTTCCGCGGCCAGTCGGGGTTGGGCGCGAAAGAGAAGGAGTACAGATGCGACGGGACATCGCAGGCACAGCCCGGATAGGTGTTGTCCCGCCAGGCGCCGCCGACCGCGTCCGCGCGCTCCAGCACCACGAAGTCCGTGATGCCCGCGCGGCGCAGCCGCACCGCCGCCCCCAGCCCGCCGAATCCGGCCCCGATCACCGCCACCCGTACATGCTCATGCGTCAGCCCAGCCATGCCGCCGCCTTCCACGAACGCGAATACGACCGCGCCAGCAATCACTGGCACGATGGGAGCGTAGGACAGGGATCTACCAAGCGGTAGGGGCTGTGGATAACTTAGTTACCGGCGGTTGCACCTGACCGGCCTCGGCATGGGCTTCGGCATAGGCTTCCCTCGTGGCGACGAGCGAAGCGGACGAGGTACGCGAGTACCGCATGGCGGAACTGGCCGAGAAGGCCGGGATCACCGTGCGCACCCTGCGCTTCTACCGGGAGCGCAAGCTGCTCCCACCGCCGCGCCGCGAGGGCCGGATCGCCTGGTACAACGACCACCATCTGGCCCGGCTGCGGACGATCGCGGCGCTGCTGGAACGCGGCCACACCCTCGGCGGGATCGCCGAGCTGCTCGCCGCCTTCGAAAGCGGCCGCCGAGACGTCGGCGAGCTGCTCGGACTGCCCGGCGCCGCCGCGTCCTGGCCCGCGGAGACCCCGGTCCGGCTCAGGCCCGAGGCCCTCGCCGACTACTTCCAGGGCGAGGTCACCCCGGAGAACCTCAGCACCTCCCTCGACCTCGGCTATCTGGCCGTCGACGGCGACGAGATCGTCCACCTCAGCCGCCGCCTGCTGGACGTCTCACACACCCTGGTCGAACAGGGCGTCCCACTGGCCGCCGTGCTCGGCGCGGCGCGCGAGGTGCGTGAGCATGTGGACGCGATCGCCGAGACCTTCGTCACACTGCTGCGCACCCATGTGCTGGCGGACGCCATGGAGCGCGGCGAGGACGTCGGCGAGACCATGGAGCGGCTGCGGCCACTGGCCACCAGCGTGGTGGACGCCGAGCTGACGATGGCCATGAACCGCCGAATGCGGGCGGAGCTGGGCGAGGCCCCGCCCAGGGGGCCCTCCGGGGGTCGCTCCGGGGGCCAGTGAGCCTGCGGGGAGGTACGGGTCAGAGAGCCCGGGGACGTACGGGTCAGCGGCCCCGGGGAGGACGGGCCAGTGAGCCCGCGGGGCCGATGAGCCCCCGGAGGCGGCGAACCCACAGGACCGCTGCCCCCGCGAACCTCAGTGAGCCGGGCCGTAGGCCACCGTCACCGGGGCGTGGTCGCTCCACCGCTGGTCGTAGGCGGCCGCCCGCTCCACGACCGCCTTGACCGCGCGCCCGGCGAGCCCCGGGGTGGCGATCTGGTAGTCGATGCGCCAGCCCGCGTCATTGTCGAAGGCCCGGCCGCGGTAGGACCACCACGAGTAGGGACCCGCGACGTCCGGGTGCAGGGCGCGCACCACGTCCACGTACGCCGCCTCCTCGAAGACCCTGCCCAGCCAGGCGCGCTCCTCCGGCAGGAAGCCGGACTTCTTCTGGTTGGCCTTCCAGTTCTTGAGGTCGGCCTCCTGGTGGGCGATGTTCCAGTCGCCGCACACCAGCGCCTCGCGCCCACCGGCCGCCGCCCGCTCGCGCAGCTCCTTCAGATACGGAAGGAACTCCGCCATGAAGCGCTCCTTCTCGTCCTGGCGGTCCGTGCCGACCTCGCCCGAGGGAAGGTACAGGCTGCCGACGGTCACGCCCGGCAGATCGACCTCCACATAGCGGCCGCTGCCGTCGAACTCGGACGATCCGAAGCCGACCCGGACGCCCTCCAGCTCGCGCCGGGCGTACACCGACACCCCGGCCCGGCCCTTGGCCGCCGCTGGGGCGTGCACCACATGCCAGCCATCGGGTTCGCGCACCGCCTCGGGCAGTTCCTTGGGCTCGGCGCGCACCTCCTGGAGGCACACCACATCGGCCGCGGTGCCGTCCAGCCAGGAGATGAAGCCCTTCTTGGCGGCGGCGCGCAGCCCGTTCACATTCACGGTCGTCACGGTGAGCACGCCCGGCACGATACGCGACAAAAACAACGGCCCCTCCCCCCGCATGGAAGTACGATCCGTCGCATGGACGTTCGAGTCATTCGCTACGATCACCCTGACGCCCGCAAACTCGACGCGGAAGTGCAGGTGGAGTACGCCGAGCGCTACGGCGAGGGCGATCTGACGCATATGGACCCGGCCCACTTCGACCCGCCGCACGGCCTCTATCTCATCGTGTACGACACGGACGGCACCCCGGTCGCGAGCGGCGGCTGGCGCAGCCAGGAGCGGAACGAGGAGGGCTACGAGGACGGGGACGCCGAGATCAAGCGGATGTTCGTGGTGCGCTCGGCACGCGGGCGGGGGCTGGCCCGGCGGATCCTCGCGGCGCTGGAGGACAGCGCGCGGGAGGCGGGGCGGGTGCGGATGGTTCTGGAGACCGGCACCGAGCAGCCCGAGGCCATCGCGCTGTACACCTCGTCCGGCTACGCGCCGGTGACCAAGTTCGGGCTCTACCGGTTCGAGGAGAGCAGCCGTTGCTACGCCAAGCTCCTTACGGACGCCACGGGTGAGGCGGGCACAACGGACCTCACGGATGGGCTTACGGGCGCACCCGTAAGCCCATGACGAGGGGCCCGCTCCGGAACGCGGAGCGGGCCCCGTAACACCTGTCGCGTCTCCGCGCCCCGGTCAGCCCTGACCGGCGAACTTCTTGCTGATGGCCTCGAACACGCCCTTGGCCTCGGCCCCCAGATGCGGCCCGGCGAGCCAGGTGTGCCCGTACGAGCCGATCGAGCTGTTGGACACCAGCACCGTCTTACCGCCGTGGTTGACGAACCAGCCACCGCCCGAGGTCCCGCCGGTCATCGAGCAGCCGATCCGGTACATCGTCGGCGAGGTGGGCGAGAACGACAGCCGGCCCGGCCTGCTGGTGCAGTTGAACATCTTCGCCCCGTCGTACGGCGGGGCCTGCGGGTAGCCGTACGCGCCGATCGAGCTCACCTGGTCGGCCGACGGCGCCCCGAACCACACCGGCACCGAGGCCCCGACCGTCTCCTGCAACGACTTGCCGCCGCCGTTCTCGGGCTTCAGATGCAGCACCGCGAAGTCGTACGCCGACCCCACTCCGCCGGTCTTACCGCCGTTCGCGATCCACTCGGACGAGGTCTGCGACCAGTCCGCCCACCACACGCCGTAGGGGCTGACCTCGTTCTGCGCCGCCGACTGGGTCTGCTCGGCCGGCAGTCCGTTGTCGTTGTACGAGGGCACGAACACGATGTTGCGCATCCAGCCGCCCTGCTTGCCGGAGTGCACACAGTGGCCCGCGGTCCACACCAGGTTGGACTTCCCCGGGTGGGCCGGGTCGTCGATGACCGTCCCGGAACACACCATCGGCCCCTCGGGGCCGTCGAAGAACACCTTCCCGACCGGCGCCATGTTCTGGTGGTACGGCCGCGAAACCTGCTTGGCCGGCACGGCGGGCGGCTCGGGGTCGGTGGCCGCCTGGTCCTGGCCGGCGCTCTGCGTGGAGACGGTGTGCGACGAGTCCTTCGCCTTGGCCATCCTGGACGGCTGCCAGAAGTTCTTGATGATCGGATTGGCGAATTCCGATGCCTTGCGGGCCCACTTGTCCCAGTCCTTCCAGCCGCCCTCCTTCCACTTCTTCAGGTCGTCCAGACTCGTCGGGACGCCATCGGGCAGCTTGATCCCGTCCTTGGCCTGCTGCCCGGTGGACGCGGCCGAGGAGTTCGACGAAGAAGCCGACTCGTCGTCACCGGGCCCGCAGGCCGAAGCGGAGACCACCAGCAGCGCGGTCATGGCCGCGGCCGCCACGGTGGAACGGCGTATGAGTGGCATGGAGCCTTATCCCCCTGTTGTGGTGCAGTTGTTGCGCTGTGATCTGCTGTGCCGTCCTCTGCCCTACGGCGTTTTCACGCCATGGAGCCACAGGACCGGGCACCTACTATGCCCGTGCCCCTGGCCTGCGCCATCACCTGTCCACCGGCCCGCACCAAACACGAACGCGGTAAGCACGATTCCATGACATCGCACCCTCCCCCGCGCCTCCCGAACGCTCAGGGAGAGGCCAGCAGCAGCATCGCCATCACCACCTGAGCGGCCCCCTGTAGCTCGACCGCCCACGACCGCGCCGAGGGAAACGGCAGCCGCTCCCGCGGGCAGCCGACGGCGAAGACCCCGAACGCCGCCGAGGCCAGAAACGACCCGAAGATCACCGAGCCGGGTATGGAGGAGCAGTGGTCACCGTCCACGATGCAATCGGTGGCCCGCTGCGTCATGAGGGCGAGGACGATGCTGACGACGGCCGTGGGCACCAGCAGTGCGAGGCCGACCTTGGCCACCGTACGGACCCTCCGGTCCTGCGCGGCGCCTGCCGCCTCGTCGGCACCCGTTCCCGCGGAAGCTGTCTCGCTCACCGTTCCCCCCAACCGCGCACGGGCCGCCCGCGGATCGCGCGGGGTACTCATTCCCCCCCAGGTACCCGAGCGGATCAAGCGGAGTGGCGACGGAGAGAGACCTCCCTGAGGCTTGATCGCATACGAACACGGGCCTCCTGTGCCAGGGGTCTGCTCTGCGGCGCTTCCGAAGGAGACACACCATGGCCGCTTCCGGGAGTTCCCGACGTTCGGAGAGCGATGTCGCCGGATTCACGGCCTCGCCGCAGCTCGCCCAGGCGTTGCAGCAGATCGTGGTGGACCTCGTCGAACTGCATCTCCAGGGCAAGCAGGCCCACTGGAACGTGGTCGGCCACAACTTCCGCGACCTCCACCTTCAACTGGATCAGATCGTGGACGACGCCCGCGAGTCGGCCGACACCATCGCCGAACGCATGCGCGCCCTGGCCGCCATCCCGGACGGCCGCTCCGAGACCGTGGCAGCGACCACCACCCTCCCCACGTTCCCGGCGGGCGAGGCGAGCGTAAGCACCGTCGTCGACCTCATCACCGCCCGCCTGCGCGCCACCGCGGACACCCTCCGCACCCTCCACGACCAGGTCGACACCGAGGACCCCTCCACGGCCGACCTACTGCACGCGATCATCGATTCCCTGGAGAAACACGCCTGGATGGTCAACGCGGAAAACCGCTCCACCTGATCGCCACCGCACGGGCACCGGACACCAAAAAGCCCCCGCCAGGTTTCCCCGGCGGGGGCTTTGAGCTGCGGTGGACCTGAGGGGATTTGAACCCCTGACCCCCTCGATGCGAACTACGCGCGGGGCGGTCGCTGAGGTCTGCCCGGCTGGTCAGTGGGTCGGCTGGGGCCGGTGTCGATCGACGGTGGTTGGGGTGGTTGCTGTACTTCTCTGCTGTACAGCACTCGCTGACCACTGATTTAGAAGTCTTGGTGGGCGTGCATGGGTGGTTCCGAACAATGTGGTGTCCGGTGACCCGGACTGGTCGGGGTAGGGACTATGCGGCGGAGTCGTGTGAGGTCCGTGGCTTCAGGATCCCGAACCACGCAACCGGGCGTCCGCCGGGGCAAGCCGCTGCTGCCCGCGTGGCCGACCGCCCCGTCATCGACGGGTGCTACCGGGGCATGGGCGGCGCAACCAGGTACACGGGACGTCCCATTCCACCCGACCGTCATTGTCGCGATGATGTCTCTTCATGAGAGAACTTGTGGTTGCCCTGGTGGCTGCCGTGTTCGGACTGGCAGGCACAGTGGTCGGTGCGGCTCTGTCCGCGCGGGCCACCAAGAAAGGAGCTGTGCTCAGTGCGCAAGCCACCTTGCAGCAAGTTCACGATCAAGCCACAGTCGATCAAGCCCACTGGCTTCGGCAACAGCGGCTTCAGGCATACGAGGGTTTCCTAGCAGCTTGGGACGAGTGCCTTCGCCTTATTGACTCCGTGGGCTTGCCGGGAGACTCCGAATCGCCAGGAGTCAACCCGCTAAAGGAAGCTGCCAGCCGCATGGCGGAGCGTGCTCGGAGGATCGACATCCTAGGACCGGCCGATGTAGCCCGGGCGGCGGAAGAGCTCGCCGACAGCATTCGGCGTGACGTAGATATAGCCACCAAATTCAAGGAGCTAACAGAATCAACACTTCCGGCTGCAACTGAACGCATGACCAACGAGACAACGCCAGCGATGAGAGCGGCTAGGGAGACTATGGAGGAGACCACGAGGCAGATGCAAGAGCTCGTGGCGCAGGCAAACGAAAGTGGTCGGCCAATCCATGAGGACCCGCAGGCGGCAGCGATATTCGAGAGCATGGAACGAGCCCAGGAACTCGCCAACGCTGCAATCGCTCGCGCGTATGAGGATGGCGACGGGTTTTCCGTATTCCTTGACCAAGCTACTGCGATCATCGATGAACTGAAGCGCAACCAGGAAGCCCGCGCTGGCATACGCGAGCGGTTCACAACCGCCGCGAGGCACACGCTCGCTTCCGTAACCCCGCCCACTCCATAGAGAGCGTCGGATCTGCGCGGCGCTTGATCCGTAAGGTTCGGGCAGGGTGCCGGTGCCCGCTTGGACGACGCCCCGGACGAGTGCCTGCGCCGAGTCAACGACAGGCGTCATGTGGAATCGTTGCTGTCAGCCGCTCGTTTCGCCTCTGCTGTAGGCATGGTTGGAGTCGTACTTCCACCTGCGCAAACGGCCTCTCGCCTGCACCGTAACGGCTTCATGGTCCACCAGAGATCCGCAGCGTCATACAGCACACAGCGGAATCTCAACCCATGCTTTAGACGGTCAGGTCGCATCCCGAAAGCGTATAGATCTCACGCAGCCTACGACTGTTCCCCCGGGCGATATTGCCAACCACGCTTTTCGGCCTTATCGCGCAATTTACTTGCGCGCTTTTTTCGCTGATTGCCACTCGCAGACTTAAAGTCGATATAGGAGTGCCCTGGCGGACGCTCGTCTCCATCGTTGACCTGGGAATCGTCAACGGCCCGAAGTCCCACGTCCTCGACCTCGACTACATCTACAGAGTAGACGCCGACCGACTTGTATCCCAGCACCTCCGTGTGGTGCTCATAGGATGACTCGGCACTCACTTTCGAAGCTCTGCATACAGAAACTTCCCCAGTGTCCTTGGGAGTGGGACTGAATAGTTGACTGGTGACCCGTCCCTCTTGGATCCATGCAGGGTTAACCTGACGCCAGAGCCGCTCCCCCTCATCGACTATCTCAAATTCCCCGGGACGAAGGCTTGAGCCATCAGTCGCCATACTCCGCAATCCCCCCATGGACAAATTCTGCAATCTCAGTCAACTGCCGCCAAGAGAATGACTGCTCCCGCTCGTCATCATTCTCTTTAGAGAATACGAAAACTTCCACCCGCTCATCCGAAGTTACGACTAGAGTGACCTCTCCGGCCGCAAATGGCCACTCAAGCTGTACGTCCCCCTCCTCAGTTGGATAGATATAGGGACGCCTTACTCCCGTGTCAAGAAATTCCAAAAGCAGCGACTCGACTTCACGAAGGACCTTGCGGTCAACCTGGGCCCCGACGCCGTCCAGCCACCCGGATTCAAGGTCATGCAACTCAACTAGACGCTCGGACCACTCAGCGGGCAGCACAGGTTCGATAGAAATCACATCTCGAATCTCGAGCGTGTCGCCATCCATCGATTGAATGGCGACAGCATTTATAGCAACCGTTGGTGCCATTGTTGATCGATCAAGGTACTGCTTCAACTCACCGACGATGTCATCTGACGCAAAGCGCCCAATGATGACCCTTCCACCCCGCGCAAGACGGAAATCAAACGTACCTTTATCGGCGCTAACACCAGTGACCTGACCAGATACAAGTGTCTCAATCTCAAACCGATCCAAACGCGCCTGCTCGTGAATTAGACGACGAACCGATTGTGAATAGGTTGCCGCGCTGGGCGTACCTGCATCGAATTCAATAAACTCATCCTCTTGCAGACTCCTTCCGAAGTGAGAAAACTCCCGAAGCGCATGAGGCGGAAAGCTTCGGGGAATCCCCGCTCCTGCCGAAATTGAACGCAGAGTCTCTTGGATTACCATTCTCGCTTCGTCAAATACCCCGGCGTCAATTTCTTCAAAGAGGGCTGCGGTATCGCCCGGAATGCGTTCAAGAACCGGAATCACGCTGCCGGGTCGAATCCCTGAAAGACGCAGCGAAAACGAGGAAGCGAACCCCCTCGGCACACGCTGCCGCGAAGCATGACGCTGCTTGTAGATGCCCCGGGCGACGTCAATAACCAAACGCTCGTATCTACCGAACTCCGCCAGAACCTCGACTGGCAAGCCGTGCTGTTCATAGCGCCCTCCCCGAAGGCGCCAAGATCCAAAAACGCGAGCTTCCGTCCCCATGCCCCCACCCTACTGAGATCGGCGTAGAACACCCGCTATGCAGTGCTCCAGCTCGTGTAAATCCTCCCCCAGGGTTAGAAGGAGCGCAATCGAACTAACGGATCCGATTCCCGGGAACGCACTCGGTCAGACCGACGCACCGCAGCCGACGCAGCCGTGCCAAAGCAGGCGTCGAGACCCTGTGCGTCACTGGTCACGGCCAATGAGCTCGGCTGATGACTTGCTTCGCAGCCATGAAAAAGAGGCGCGTCTTCAGGGTCCGGTTGGCACGGTCGAGTCCGACTGCGACGGTTACGGAGACACAAGACGCAGCGTGCGCTCTGCTTGGCCTACCCTGCTCATCATGATCCGAGCTGTGGTTTTCGATGTTGGTGAGTGCCTGGTCGATGAGACGCGCGAGTACGGCACGTGGGCGGATTGGCTGGGGGTGCCCCGGCACACGTTCGCGGCGGCGTTCGGCGCTGTGATCGCTCAGGGTCGGGACTACCGCGAGACGTTCCAGGTCTTCCGCCCTGGGTTCGATCTGTACGAGGAGCGGGAGAAGCGGGCTCAGGCCGGCCAGCCTGAGCACTTCGATGACAGCGATCTGTACGCGGACGTCCGTCCGACGCTGGCGGCGCTGCGGGATACCGGTCTGTGGGTGGGGATCGCGGGCAACCAGACCGTGCGGGCCGGGGGCATACTGCGCTCGCTCGACCTCCCGGCCGACTTCATCGCCACGTCCGACGACTGGGGCGTGTCCAAACCCGATCCGGCGTTCTTCTCCCACGTAGCGGACGCGGCTCCCTGCCCGGCCGAGGAGATCCTTTACGTGGGTGACCGGCTGGACAACGACATCCGCCCGGCGGACAAGGTGGGCATGAAGACGGCGCTGGTCCGGCGTGGGCCGTGGGCGACGATCCAGTGGGACGAGCCGGATGCTGTCGCGGTGCCGACCTTCCGTGTGCACAGCCTCGCCGAGCTGCCGGAGCTGGTTGCCAGTCTCAGCGCTGAAGAGCGCTGACGGTCGTTCCCCAGCCGTACATGCGGTCGTCCAGGCTGCGGACGTACGGTTCGTCGCGCCATGCGTGCAGTCGCTTGCGTACGTCGCGGATCCGGTCCATGCCGACGGCGTACCAAGTGACGCTGAGCTGATCGAGCGCTTCGTTGGCCCATCGGCAGGCTTCCTCTGGCCTACCGGCTGCGGCCTCCACGGCCGCCAGGTCGCCGAGGATGATGGTCCGCTGCTTGCCGTCGTCGGCGGGCAGGTTGTCGAGGACTCCCAGCAGCGTGGTCCGGGCCTGGGCCGTGTGTCCGGCGATCAGCTGGGTGTTGCCTTTGAACGCGGCGAGGCGGACGGGGCTGAACCAATCCATCCACACCGGGCATGGCTCGTCCGTATCGCCTTCGGCCAGTACGCCTTCGGCGTGGGAGATCAGGCGCAGCGCCGTACGGGTGTCGTTGCACCGGGTCATGCACTCGGCCTCAACGGCGTCAAGCCAAGCCAGCATCATCGCGGGGGCGTTGCCCCTGCGGGCGTAGGCACGGGCAGCAGACATGCGCTCTTCGGCGTCTTCCCTGTGGCCCTCCCAGCCTGGGATGAACGCGGTATGCGCCAGGATCGCCGCTCCCAAGAGCGCGTCATCGGCTTCCCCTGCGGCCTGGAGGCCACGCACAAACGCGTTGTTCGCGGCATTGGGCTGCTGGAGGTCGAAGAAGTCGATACGTCCGGCCAGAAGGTAGGACTCGGCGAGTGCGGCGGCCAGGGCCGTACGGCAGCGGCCGGACGTCTCACCAATGAGCGCTGTGCCCAGACGTGTGTGCTCCACAACGGTGGCGTGGAGTTGGGAGGGCTGCACGGACCAGTACAGGCGTCGGTGAGCGGCCGTGATCGCGGCGAAGTCACTGCCCACAGTGGCTGGTTGCGTGGCATTGCTCGCGGTGGGAAACGGCCCGGGAGCGGGTCCGATCGCGGGCGCTCCCGATGCTGCGACGGGCCGTCGACTGGCACCCTCCCCCGTCGAACCCGTTCCGTTCCACGGCGCGGTGAAGCCCAGTTCCTCGATGGACTGGCCCAGCAGATGCGTCAATACCCGCTGAACGTCAGGCTGCGGCCATGGCGGATTCGCTGACTCCCAGCGGCGGACCTGGCGCACGCTGATCTGCAACGACCGTATGCCGAGCTGAGGAGCGGTGTTACGGATGGCCTCCGCCAACGCTTCCTGAGACGCGTATCCCGCCGCCTGCCGGGCGGCCTTGAGCCGAACGTTTCCCACTGGCCTGGGCACTGGACTTCCTCACAGTTTCGATGGGGCTGGTCAGCTCCGCCAACGGTAGCTTTGAAGGGCCCATTTGGGGACCCTCCCCTTCCTGACCTCGCTAGCAGGTCCCATAGAAGTCCTCTTTGAGTCCTCTAAGCGGCCTTCATTGGGACGTCCTGTAACCCCACCATGTCTAAGGCCGGACAGACAGCAAACATGCGGGGTGAAGGCCATGAGCGCGGCGGTGCAACGCGCAGGCGAGCAGCAAGACGAAGTGGACGTCGAGGAGATCAAGAGGACGATCGTCAACGCCTTAGTGACGCGGACGGTACTGCCGCCGTACGAAGAACTGCGCGACCTGCACACAGCGTTGCTGGGGCACATTCATACGTTGATGCCGCTGGCAGAGACGCGGATCGACCGTCTGAACCGGGGCACTGTGGCCTGGTACTCGAAGCGCAGCAGGTTGAACACCATCCCGCATGAGGTGCGTCAGGGGCTGGGCTCCGGCTTGCGGTCGGCTGAGTGGCACGTTCGGAGCTTGGGCTACACGTGTCAGTTCCTGCTCAACAACTCCGGTCTCGCCCAGGAAGGCGACGGGTGACCTAGAGACCGGGCGGGAGCTGCTGCCCATGGGAAGGACCCGCGGCTCCCGCCCTCCCTGGGCGCGGTGACTGCGCGGCGGACAACGCCCCGTTCGCCTCGTGGATGTCACCCACCACGCCCAGGAGCGGCGGACACTGCCCCGTCCGCCGTCAGCGGTCCGGCTCCCCATGCCCGCGCCCAACAGACGATCCGCGAGGCCGGGAGTCGGACCGCACAGCAGAACAACCGCATACGCAAAACCGGGCTACCCCTCAAAACCCTGGCAGGCCAAGGGGTAGCCCGGTGGGAAGTCCGTGGTCAGGACCCCGGTGCCGATGGTACCGGGGTGGTTGTCGTACTCGTTTCGACGCCGCCCATTTCCAGGTGAGTTCAGGCGCAGGAAAGGGATGGTGACGAGTGCGAGGCAGATGCGAGGTGGCGGGTTCTGTGGTGGCGGTTGCCAGAGCGTTTACGACACGCTGGTCAGCCACCGCGATACGGAAACCGACGCGGAGCGACCACGACGACCTAAGCCACCGCGCGGCAGCAGCCGCTCCCCGCCCGCCAGGACCGGGCAGTTCGGTCTGCTCACGCGCTCGCATCCGTGACGGCGACAGTACGGCGGCCGGCCGTATCGGGCCGGGGCCGACGATCGACATACCCCCGGCCCGGCACCCCTCCCCTCCCCGCTGGCCGTTCCTACGCGCACAACGACGATGGCCGCAGTCGGCGGACGACCGGTCATGTAAACCGCTCCGCGTAGCCGCCCCTCGACGGCTGGCAGGACTGGGCATGTGGCCTTGGCCGTGTTGCTACGTCGGCGCGTCCACTGCGGTCGGCAGGAGCTCCGTGGGAGCTGTTCCAGATGCTGACTGCGGTCGGTGGGCTGCTGGTGCGGGGTGGCGCGCTGAGTGGCACGGGGGCGCCGCTGAGCGGGGCGGCAGACAGGAGCGGGCGGCGGCCACGGGCCGCCAGCGCGCGCGGCCCGCGCAAGCGGGCCGCCTTGATCCAGTAAGGAAACTCTGAACAGCTGCTTGTGCGCCTCCCCCGTCCGCCGCTGCGGACGCCTGATCGGGAGGCACGAGTCATGTGAGATCAGTGCACAGGGCGTGGCTGTCCCAACGGGATCCGGAAATCGGGCGCGGAACAGGTGAGCAGACATAAGCGACATAAACGGGGAGCACATGAACGCGCAGGAGTCGGCGGAGATCCTGGCTCGCCTCGATGAACTCGACAAGAAGATTGCCCAGCTGGAGGAGCTGGCTCGTCGGATTGCCGAAAGGTCTGACCGCTACCCCTTCTGCTGACGCTCGGTGAAGTTGGCTAGCTGCTGGAGGAACCCCATGAGGTCGTCAACCTTGGCGTTGAGGTCATCCAATCGGCCAGAGAGTTCCAGATACTCGGCACTGGGCATCTGCCGCTGACTTTCCAACCCGTCTGCCCCCAGGCCATCCCCCGACTCTGGGGGCAGCGGGTCAACAACGAAGTTCCCCCGCCCTGGCGTGGAGTAGATCAGCCCCTCGTCGCGGAGAACACGCAGCGCAGACCTCGCGGTCATGTTCGCGATGTCGTACTTGGCTTCCAGGTCGCGAGATGACGGGACGCGTTCACCCGGCTTAATGCGGCCGGTGCGGATCTGCTGGCGCAGTTCGTCCGCGACCAGCCGGTAAGGCGGGGTGTGGGCATCCCTCGGCAGGCTCATAGCACGAGGGTAGCCCGCTTAGCCCACCCACCGCACTAGAACGCACGTCGCCTCCACCCCCACACGAAGTGCGCTAGCTCACTCACGGCATGAGTGCGCTATGTGCTTGACGCGCTAGCGCACATAGTGCACTGTTGGTCGCGCCGCACCGAGCGGCTACCGACCGAAGAGGAGCAAGAAGCATGGCTATGACGCGTATCCGCGTGGGGCTGCTGCCCTCCACCCAGTTCATCGCTGGCACCCTCCCGGTGCCGAAGATCAAGGACCCCAACACGGGTGAGGTCGCCACCGACCGGGACACCGGGGAGACCCTGCACACCCTGACCGTCTTCCTCATGGAGGAAGGCCGCGCCGAGCAGATGAAGATCACCGTTCCCGAGAGCGGCCTGCCGGGCGGTCTCCAGCCGGGCATGCCGGTGCGGGTGGCGGAGCTGTTCGCCACTCCGTGGGCGCGGCTCTTCAACGGGCAACTGTCCGATGGTGTGGCCTACCGGGCGGCGGCGCTGGAGCTGGTCAAGTGACGGCCGCCACCCCTGAGCCGGTCTATCCGGTGGCGCCGGAGAGCGGGGATGACGACTCGCGGTTCACCAACGGTCTGCACTTCGACGTGGCCAAGGTGATCGAGTCGCACGGCTACCCCCGGCTCACATCGGGCCGTGACCTGCTGGAACTGCGGATATCCCTGTACCGATTCCTCTACACGAACAAGGACGTGCTGTGACTGTGCAGGAGGTGTTCGGGTCTGCCCCGGTTGTTGCCGGGGCGGCCCTGGCCCTGATCGGCATATGGGCCCTGTGGTGGCTGGTGCGCTACGTGCGTGCCGACAAGATGACGCGGGCGAGCATGCGGCAAGCCATCGGCGTACGGCGTCGCTGGCGTCGGCTGGCCCCGATGGTCGGGCTGTCAGTGACCGACAAGACCCCTCCGGCCGTGATCGTGGCCCCGGACGGCAAGGTCCCCAAGCCCCGGGTTCTGATCCCAAAGATCCGAGTGGTCGCCGACCGGTACGGGGTGCTGGTGCACGCGGTATGCCTGCCCAAGGTGGGCCTAGCGGAGTTCCAGAAGGCAGCGCCGTATCTGGCTGACGCGTGGCGGTGCACGCGGGTTTCGGTCCTGCCGGACAAGCCGGGGCAGCTCGTGATCCGTGGGGTGCGGGTTGATCCGCTGATCGTTCCCACCGAGCACATCCCTACCGGCTCGGTGCCGGAGGATTTGGCGGTGTGGGATCTGGGCGTGGATGAGTACGCGCTGCCGGTGAGCGTGAGCCTGGCCAACGTGCCCGGTGTGACTGTGGCCGGGTTGCCCGGCTTCGGTAAGACGTCTCTGGTCAACCGGTTCATCTGCGATACGGCGCCGTCCGATGCGGTTCAGTACGCGGTGGCCGACGGGAAGGTGACCTCATCCCATGAGGGTGACTACGCCGATCTGACCGAGCGGATCTTCGCGTTCGTCGGTGACGATCTGGAAGAGGCGAACGCGCTGTTCACGCGGTTGGTCAGGCTCCGGCGGGACCGGTCGGCGTCCATCCGCGCTCTGCTGGGCGTGAAGAACATGTGGCACGTCGGGCCCTCGGCGGCCTGGCCGTTGACCGTGCTCATCGTGGACGAGGCGCACACCTACTTCCGTGACTACAAGGGGTCGGACACGCGGACGAAGAGGCTCGCCGCGCTGGCTGCGGAGAACGCGCGGCTGGTGGAGGACCTGGTGAAGAAGGGCCGTAACGTCGGCATCCTGGTGATCATCGCGACGCAGAAGGCGACCGGGGATGCCATCCCCACCTTCATCCGGGACGTGTGCCCGGTCGGCCTGTCCTTCGCCCAGAAGACCGCTGAAGCGGCCGTGGTCGCGCTGGGGGAGGACATCCGCAACTGGCCCGACGCCAACCCGACCGCGCTCCAGGACCCTGCCTATGTCGGGGTGGCGGCCATGGCGCACCAGGGGCGGCCCGGCTTCGCGCGCATCCGCACGCCGTACGTGGCCGACGCTGACGCTGCCCGCATCGCCACCGAGACAGCGCACCTGACCCGCGACCCCGCCGAACTGCTGGAAGACCTGGCTGCCTCGGCGATGCGGGTGGACGACCCGCTCACCAAGCGGGAGGCGGCCTGACTCGTCCCTCTGGCCCGCTCGTCACAACACGTGGAAGGAGGTGAATCCTCTATGTCTGAGGACCGGATCACTCAGCGCACGGTGACCGTGGTCATGGGCATCATCGCGGCCCTGGCCTTCGTCTTCTCCTTCGGCAACGTCTGGGCCCTGGCCCTGCGCCTCGGCGTCCCCGCCCCGGTCGCCCCGCTGATCGCCCCGATGGTGGACCTGTCCGTCGTCGGCCTCCTGGTCGCCCTGCGCTACCTGTCCCTGCGCGGCGTCCCCGCCGAGCAGATCAAGGCCGCCGCCCGGCTGATGCACGTGTCCGGGCTGCTGACCCTGGCCCTCAACGTCGCCGAACCGATCGTGGCCGGGCACTACGGCCGGGCCGCCGTGGACGCGGTCGCCCCGCTCCTCCTTCTGGGCTGGGGAGCTGTCGGCCCGCAACTCCTGCGCCACTTCCACACCGTCACCCACACCACCCCGACCCCGGCCGCGCCACCCGTTCCGGCCGAGACGGCACCGGCCCCCGCGCCGGAGCCTGCCCCGGCCCCTGAACCGGTCTCGCCCCCGGTCGCGCCGAAGCCGGAGACTTCCCCGGTGGTCACGGTGCCCGTGCCGCTGCTGAACGCGGCACGCACCATCGCGGAGACCTACCGGGCCGAACACGGCGAGCCCATCAGCCCGGCCCAGCTCCGGGCCCGCCTCGGCGTCGCACTGCCGCTGGCCACCGCCGCGCACGCCCAGCTCTGACCCCGTGCCGGCCGTCCCGGCAATCCGAAATCCCCCGCCCCGACCGGGCCGGATTCGTCATGTCCTCGGGCAGCACCCGCAGCCCTGGCCCAGTGCTGCCCGGGGCCCTCCTCCTCGAAAGGAGACCTCACCCGTGAAAGCCCCTCTGGACCTGCGCCACGTGGCGAGCCTGGCCCTGCGGGACCTCATCGAACTTGCCCACCTCCCCGACTTCGACCGCGTCCAAGACCAGATCAGCCGAATCCGCGGTTGTACCCGGCCGGTTCAGCTCGTCGGCTCCACCGAGACCCGCGACACAGCAAGCGGCACCGTTGTCCGTGCGTACAGCACCGCTGATGAGCCCACCGGGCGGCTGCTGACCGCCTGCGGTAACCGCCGCTCCTCGCGCTGCCCGTCCTGCTCGCGCCTGTACGCAGCCGACACCTACCACCTGATCCGGGCCGGACTCTCAGGCGGCAAGAGCGTGCCGGAGACCGTGCGCACGCACCCGCGCCTTTTCGTCACCCTGACCGCTCCGTCGTTCGGGCCGGTCCACAACCGCCGCACCACCGACGCGGGCGAGAACCTGCCCTGTCGCTGCGGCACCCGCCACCCCGCCGACGACCCCGCCCTGGGCACCCCACTGTCCCCGACCACCTACGACTACACCGGCGCCGTGCTCTGGAACGCCCACGCCGGAGCACTGTGGGCACGCTTCACCACCTACCTGCGCCGTGAGCTGGCCGCCCACCTCGGCATGACGCAGAAGGCTCTGAACGCGGCGCTGCGGGTCTCCTTCGCCAAGGTCGCCGAGTACCAGCGGCGCGGCCTGGTCCACTTCCACGCCGTGATCCGCCTCGACGGCCCCGAAGGCAGCAACGAGCCCCCGCCCCGGTGGGCCACCGCCGACGCCCTCACCCACGCGGTCAAGACAGCACATGGGCGGGTCGTACTCACTGCGGCTTCCGACGCCATCGGAGAACGCGAACTCCGGTGGGGCGATCAGCTCGACATCCGCGAGATCGCGGCCCTGGGCGATGGTGAGCTGACGGATCAGAAGGTGGCCGCCTACGTCGCGAAGTACGCCACCAAGAGCGCTGAGGACTCCGGAACGGTAGATCGCTCCCTGCGCTGCCCGCACTGCACCGGACGCGGCTACCAGCGCGGCCCCGACGGCTTCCGCGATCTCTGCGACGAGTGCGAGGGCACCGGCCAGTCCGAACCCATCGCGGACCTGCCCGTGCACAGCCACGTCCGCCAGATGATCCGCACCGCCTGGAACCTCGGCCACCTCCCCGAATTCGCCGAACTCAAGCTCTGGAAGTGGGCCCACATGCTCGGCTTCCGAGGCCACTTCTCCAGCAAATCCCGCCGCTACTCCACCACCCTCGGCGCACTCCGCGACATCCGCCGCACCTGGCGCACCGAACAAGCCCGCACCGCAGACGACCAGCCCGAGCTGGACGAGGAAACCACCCTCATCGTCTCCCACTGGCAATACCTGACCTCCGGCTACAGCCCCGGCGAAGAACTCCTCGCCGCCCAGGTACGCCACGACATCGCCCAAGCACGCGACCACGCCGACCGCCGCAAAGCGGAAGGGGACCCCTGGCTGTGAGAACGGGCCTGCCAACGACACACACAGCCCTGACCGTCCCCGAGGCGATACCCGCCCACCCCCTCCCCCGCAACGGAAGGAAAACGCGCCGGATGACCCCGACCGCGATAACGCGTAAGTGGCACACGACGGCCGAGGTCGCCGAGATGCTCGGCTTCGGGCTGTCCAAGACCAAGATGCTTGTCCTGACCGGTGAGATCCGCCCGGTCAAGATCGGCCGGAACCGGCGCATCCTCCCGGCCTGGGTCGACGAGTACGTCAACCGCTGTGCCCAGGACAGCACCGAGAGGTGGTCCGCATGAGCGGCAAGCGCGGCAACGGCGAAGGGTCCATCTACCCCTACAAGAACGGCTTCGCCGCCTACGCCTGGGTCACCACCCCGGACGGCAGGAAGAAGCGCAAGTACGTCTATGGCAAGACGCGGACCGAGGTTCACGACAAGTGGATCAAGCTCCACGCGGAAGCGAAGAAGGGGCCTGTCACCACCAGTGCGCCGACGCTTGAGCAGTACCTCACGTACTGGCTGCGCGAGGTCGTGGAGCCCGACCTGAAGCCCAAGACGGCCGAGACCTACGCGATGCACGTCCGGCTCTACATCGCCCCCGGCGTCGGCCACAAGCGCATCGACAAGCTCACCGTGCGGGACGTGCGGACATGGGTCAACGATCTGCTCGAACAGTGCCAGTGCTGCGCACAGGGCAAGGATGCCCGGCGCGAAGAGCCTCGTTGCTGCGCGGTCGGCCGATGCTGCGATCAGGTCCCGTCCCGCCGTACGGTCCAGGACTCCCGTGCCGTCCTGCGTTCCGCGCTCACCAACGCCATGACGGAAGAGCTGATTTCGAAGAACGTCGCGGGACTGGTCAAGGTGCGGTCCGCGCGGAAGGTCAAGCGCGACCCCTGGTCCGTGGAGGAAGCCCGGAAGTTCCTCGAAGCAGCCAGCACCGCCCGTGATCCGCTCTACGCGGCGTACGTACTGATCCTCGTCCTGGGGTTCCGGCGCGGTGAGGTGCTCGGGCTCACCTGGCAGAACGTCAATCTGGATGCCGGGGAGGTGACGGTGCAGCTTCAGCTCCAGCGCATCCAGCGGCGCCTGGTGCACGACGAGACCAAGACCGAAGCCTCAACGGCCGTCCTGCCGCTGCCCGCGATCTGTGTCACCGCTCTCCGGGTGCGCAGGAAGGAGCAGGAAGCGGCCAAGCAAGCGGCCGGAGAGTTGTGGACGGACTCGGACTTCGTGTTCACCACCCGCTACGGGACCCCGATCGAGCCGCGCAACTTCAACCGCTCGTTCGCCGATCGGACCTCCAAGGCGGGCATCCGCCGGATCCGGCTGCATGACACCCGTCACACCTGCGGATCGCTGCTCGCCGCACTCGACGTGCACCCGCGCATCGCGATGCAGATCCTCCGGCACAGCAAGATCGCGGTGACCATGGAGATCTACACGCACGTCCCGTCCGAGGCCACCCGTAAGGCGCTGCGGAGGCTCGGCAAGCACCTGGGCAAGCAAGATCGGAAGTAGTTGAAGTAGTTGCTGTACTTCGCTGCTGTACGGCACGAAAAAGCCCCCGCCAGGTTTCCCCGGCGGGGGCTTTGAGCTGCGGTGGACCTGAGGGGATTTGAACCCCTGACCCCCTCGATGCGAACGAGGTGCGCTACCAGTCTGCGCCACAGGCCCTTGCAACGAGTGAAACTCTAGCATCCCCTCCGGGGTGCTTGGTAATCCGTTCCTCGCTGGTCAGTGAAGGGCCCGTCACTCGTTGGCAGCACGCGGCCGGTCCTCGTCGGCGTACTGGTCGAAGAGGGGGGTGCGGCCGCGGTCGCGGGTGCCGTGGGGTGGGGCGGCGACCGGGTCCGGGGCCGGGGCGGGGTCATGGGCGGAGGCGGGGTCGACGGTGCTGGAGCGGGCCGAGCTCCAGGCGTCGGGGGCGGCCAGGTCGACGCTGCCCGTGGCGCGCGGGGCGACCGGGGCAGTGACGTAGGTGGGCAGCGGGACCGGCACCGGCTCCCAGCCCTCGCCGGCCGCCGGGCCCCGCTCGCGCTCGCGCTCCTGGTCCACCCACTCGGCGTGATCGGTCTGCTCCACCAGCGCGCGCCGCCCGGCCGCGTGCGGCGAGGGCGCCTTCGCGGGGGCGGGCTCGGCCTCGGCGGGGGCGGGAGGGTCGGCAGGGCGGTCCTCGGCCGAGGGACCATCGGCGGGCGGATGGGCCCGCGGACGACGGCGCTCACGCAGTCGCTGCGCCGCCTGCTCGGCGTGGCGCTGGTCCATGGTGAAGGCGAAGCGACGGCGCTCCTGGGCGCGGAGGTAGGCGATATAGGCGCTGAGCAGTATGGCCGGGATGCCCGGGGCCCACAGGAAGGCGAGGCCACCCACGGCCGCGACGATCGCGCCGAGGGTGAAGGCGATGAAGAGGATCACGGTGGTGCGGCGACGGCGCGCGAGCACTCGGGCGCGCCGTCCGCGGTCCAACGCGCTCCAGCCTCCGCCGCCTGCCCCGCGTGCACCGCTCGCGCCCCCGGCGCCAGGGGCCCGCGCACCGCTCGTACCTCCGGCGCCCGCGCCCCGTGCACCGCTCGCGCCCCCGGCCGCCGCTGCCGACGGGCCCTCGGCGGGGGCGTCGGCGCCCGTGGGGGCGGGGGCACGCAGGGTTACGGGCTCGGCGAAGGCCCGGACGTCGACCGCGTCGGTCACCGCTTCCGGGTCGGCCGCATAGCGCCCCGGCTCGGCGAGGCCGCCACCCGTGGCGGGGGCGTCCCCGTCCTCGGCGGTGCGCTCGGCGGGGTCGTCCGCCGGGTCCCCGGGGCGCTCGAGGTCCACACGGCTCTTGGCGTAACGACGCTCCATGCCCGCCCGTCCGGACAGCAGCCGGATGGCGGTGCTGAAGCGTTCCGTCGGACGGGCCTCATTGAGCTCGTCCTGCCTACGAAGCCACATCGGCACCAAATAGGCGGCCCAGGCCCCGACGATGACTGCGTAGATGAGGCCACTGCTGCTCACGCTCACACGGTAGAGGGGTCCGCATGAGGCCATCTGCCAATTGGCGCGGTGTGTCGCACGATCTGGCTGATATCTCGAAAGTTTTTTGTGATTGTTGGGATGACCAGGTTGGAAATGTTCTCCCGCTATTCGAACAGATATTTCATTTCTGCGATGCTCCTGGTCGGGTCCGGTGCCACCGGTTCAGCAGCCCCTCGGACAGTTCCTCCACCGTGAGCGCGTAGACCAGGTGGTCGCGCCATGCGCCGTCGATGTGGAGATAGCGCGGCCGCAGCCCTTCCTGGCGGAATCCGAGTTTCTCCACCACCCGGCGGCTGGGCAGGTTCTCGGGCCGGATACAGACCTCGATGCGGTGCAGCCCGACGGTGCGGAAGCAATGGTCGACGGCGAGCGCGACCGACGTCGGCATCACTCCGCGCCCGGCCACCGCCTGGTCGACCCAATAGCCGACATGGCCCGAGCACATCGACCCCCAGGTGATCCCGGCGACCGTCAACTGCCCGGCCAGCCGCCCCTGGTACTCGATGATGAACGGCAGCATCCGCCCCGCGTGCGCCTCCGCCCGCAGATGGCGGACCATCTGCCGGTAGGTGGGCCGGTGGGTGACGGGGCCGCCCGGAGGGGGCGGCGGGATGGTCGCCTCCCAGCGCCGCAGCCACTCCCGGTTGCGCTGGTTGACCTCGCGCCAGGCGCGCTGGTCGCGCAGCTTTATGGGGCGGAGGACGGTGTCGCCGTCCGCCAGCACGACCGGCCAGGGGGCGTTCAGCGCGTGCTCCCGGCCCGCCCCGCGGGATCGGCGGGATCACTGGCGGAGGCGGCGGAGTCGGCGGGTCTGCGGTGGTCCCCGCCGTGGATCTGGTCGACCGCGTGGACCAGGATGCGGCCGAGCACCTTGAGGCCGTCACGCACCCCTCCGGTCGAGCCGGGCAGATTGACGACCAGGGTCGTGCCGGCGACCCCGGCCAGCCCCCGGGAGAGCGCGGCGGTGGGCACCTTGGCGAGCCCCTCGGCGCGGATGGCCTCCGCGATCCCCGGGATCTCGTAGTCCAGGACCCGGCGGGTCGCCTCAGGGGTGCGGTCGGTCGGGGTGAGACCGGTGCCGCCGGTGGTCACCACGACGTCGTACGAGGCCGCCACGGCGTCCCGCAGGGCGGCCTCCACCGGATCGCCGTCGGGCACCACGCGCGGGCCGTCCACGGCGAAGCCGAGCCCGGCCAGCCCCTCGGCGATCAGCGGGCCCCCCGTGTCGGCGTAGACCCCGGCGGCGGCGCGGTTGGAGGCGGTGACGACCAGGGCGCGGCGTGACGCCGCTGAGCCGCTCACGACCGGCTCCAGTCGCCGGACTTGCCGCCGGTCTTCTCCTCCACCCGGACGTCGGTGATGACGGCTCCCTTGTCGACGGCCTTGACCATGTCGATCACCGTCAGGGCGGCGACCGAGACCGCCGTCAGGGCCTCCATCTCCACGCCCGTGCGGTCCGTGGTCTTCACGGTGGCGGTGATCTCGACGGCGTCGTCGGCGACCTCGAGGTCCACCGTGACGCCCGACACCGCGAGCGGATGACAGAGCGGGATCAGGTCCGGGGTCCGCTTGGCACCCATGATGCCCGCGATCCGCGCGGTGGCGAGGGCGTCGCCCTTGGGGAGGCCCTCGCCGCGCAGCAGTTCCACGACACGCGGCGCCACGCGCACGCGGCCGCTCGCCCGGGCGGTGCGCGCGGTGACGTCCTTGGCCGAGACGTCGACCATGCGGGCGGCGCCCGACGGGTCGAGGTGGGTGAGATGGTCCTGGGCGCTGCTCATCGTTCTCCCGGTCCGGGCCAGGTGGCTCCTGTGTGGGACGACACCGTACCCGCCGCGGTCGGCGGCTAGGCCAGCAGGACGACGTCCACCTCGGCGCCGGGGGCGACCTGGGTGACGTCCTCGGGGACGACGATCAGCGCGTTGGCGTGCGCCATGGCCTTGATCAGGTGTGATCCCGCGCCGCCCACCGGGCTGACGGTGGCCGGCCCGTCGAGCGTGGCCGGCTCGTACCAGCCGCGCAGGAACTGGCGCCTGTCCTTGGGCGAGGAGGCGACACCCTCGGGGCAGACCGCCTGGGCGATGGTGCGGTGGACGTCGGCGCTCCCCAGCATGGTGCGGATGACGGGGCGCACGAAGAGCTCGAAGGAGACGTACGAGCTCACCGGGTTGCCGGGCAGGGCCATCAGCGGGGTGTTCTCCGGGCCGACACGGCCGAAGCCCTGGGGCTTGCCGGGCTGCATGGCCAGCTTGCGGAAGTGCACCTCGTGCATCGCCTCCTTGACCACGTCGTAGGCGCCGACGCTGACGCCACCGCTGGTCACGACGATGTCGGCGCGGACCAGCTGGTCCTCGACGGCGGCACGCAGCGTGGCGGCGTCGTCGGCCACCGCGCCCACCCGGTAGGCGATCGCGCCGGCCTCCCGGGCGGCGGCCGTGAGCTGGAAGCTGTTGGAGTCGTGGATCCGGCCCGGGCCCGCCTCCTCACCGGGCTGGACCAGCTCGCTGCCGGTGGAGAGCACCACCACCCGCGGCCGGGGCCGCACCATCACGGTGGCGCGGCCGAGCGCGGCCAGCAGCCCGAGCTGCGAGGCGCCCAGGACCGTGCCGGCGCGCAGCGCGAGCTCGCCCGCGTCCGCGTCGCTGCCCCGGGTGCGCACGTGCTGGCCCTCCCGCGCCGGGCGGAAGACGCGCACCCTGCCGCTGCCGCCGTGGGGGTCCGAGCCCCGCGCGGGCATATGGGTGACCGGCCCGCTGTCGAGGCCGCCGTCGGTCCACTCGACGGGGACGATGGCCTGGCCACCGGGCGGGACCGGGGCGCCGGTCATGATCCGGGCCGCCTCGCCCGGGCCCACGGCGGGCAGGTCACCGCTGCCTGCCGCGATGTCGCCGATGACGGTCAGCACCGCGGGATGGTCCTCGGTCGCGGCCGCGACGTCAGCCGTACGGACGGCATAGCCGTCCATGGAGCTGTTGTCGAACGGCGGAAGCGCGCCGGGAACGGTGACGTCCTCCACCAGGACGCAGCCCTGGGCCTCGAGCAATTGCAGCTCGATCGGCTCCAGCGGATGGACGTGCCCGAGGATGTCGTCGAGGTGCTCGGCCACCGTCCAGACCCGGTCCTGGTCCGGCCCGCGGTCCGCGGCCCGTTCTGCGGTGCTGCTCAAGGTGCTACATCTCCTCGGTGACGTAACTGCGAAGCCAATCCCGGAACTCCGGGCCCAGGTCTTCACGTTCGCACGCGAGTCTGACAATGGCACGCAGATAGTCGCCACGGTCGCCTGTGTCGTAACGGCGCCCCTTGAAGACGACCCCGTGCACCGGGCCGCCGAGGTCCGGACTGGAGGCTAGCGCCTGAAGGGCGTCGGTGAGCTGGATCTCGCCACCGCGGCCCGGCTCGGTCTCGCGCAGCACCCCGAAGACGGCCGGGTCGAGCACATAGCGGCCGATGACGGCGTAGTTGCTGGGCGCGTCCGCGGGGTCGGGCTTCTCGACCAGGCCGGTGACCTGGACGACATCGTCGTCCACCGTCGGCTTGACGGCCGCGCAGCCATAGAGGTGGATCTGTGCCGGGTCCACCTCCATCAGGGCGATGACGCTGCCGCCATGCTGCTCCTGAACGTCGACCATGCGGGCCAGTAGCGGGTCGCGGGCATCAATGAGGTCGTCGCCGAGGAGGACGGCAAAGGGCTGATCACCGACGTGCGGGGCGGCACAGAGCACGGCATGGCCGAGCCCCCTGGGGTCTCCCTGGCGGACGTAGTGCATGGTCGCCAGGTCGCTGGACTCCTGGACGCGGGCGAGTCGGGTCTCGTCGCCCTTACGGGTCAGGGCCTCTTCGAGCTCGTAGTTGCGGTCGAAGTGGTCTTCCAGGGGCCGCTTGTTACGACCGGTGATCATGAGGACGTCGGACAGTCCGGCGGTGACTGCTTCCTCGACGACGTACTGGATCGCCGGCTTGTCGACGACCGGCAGCATCTCCTTGGGGGTGGCCTTGGTGGCCGGAAGAAAGCGGGTTCCGAGCCCCGCGGCAGGGATGACAGCCTTGGTGATCCGAGTACGCGATTGAGTCATGTACCGAACCCTATCCGGTGCCTTTGGGACAGATGATGAGTATTCGGTGAATATGGCATGAGACAGGGAGATTGCGCACCCAGTGATCAACACCGACGCTAGTAAGCGCGCGTTGCGGAGACGTCACCTGACGATGAGGTCCAGGTTGACGGCGGATGACATCGAGACGGCCGGCGCCGCTCTGGCGTGTCGCGCCCTGGAGCTTCCCGAGCTCGCCGGGGCGGCCACGGTGGCGGCCTATGTGTCCATGGGCGGCGAGCCCGGTACGCACGCCCTGAGGGAGGCCCTGCGCGCCCGCGGGGTCCGGGTGCTGCTTCCGGTGCTGCTCGAGGACGACGATCTCGACTGGGGCGAGGACGAGGGGCCCGGTCGGCTGACGCCCGCCCGGCGCGGCCTGCTGGAGCCCGAGGGGCCGCGGCTCGGCCCCGGGGCGGTGACCGGGGCGGACGTGGTGCTGCTGCCCGGGCTCGCGGTGGACCGGCGCGGGATGCGGCTGGGCCGCGGCGGCGGCTCGTACGACCGGGTGCTGGCCCGACTGGCTGCGGCGGGGGCCGATCCGGCGCTGGTGGTGCTGCTGTACGACGGCGAACTGCTGGACGAGGTGCCCCAGGAGGCCCACGACCGTCCGGTGCACGCGGCGGTGATGCCGTCGGGCCTCCACCGCTTCACGCCACGGCCCCGCTGAAGGCGCCCGGAGGCGCCTGTCGGCGGGGCCGCGAGGGTCGAACGGGCCCGGGGGCCGTCCGGGGGCGGAAACGCCCCTCAGACGGCCACCGGGCCCTTCGGGGCCCGTGCGGGGCCCCCGGTGCTCCATGGATCGCTACGGGGTGAGCGCCAGCTCGTCCTCCGTCGACTTGTCCACGGCGCTCTTGTTGAACGCCCAGGGCAGCAGCTCGCCCTTCGCCCACTTCTCGGTCTGGTCCGTGTAGTGCGCGTTGTAGGCGTGGCCGGAGGCGCCGGTGAGGTTGATCCAGCGCGACTTGTCGAGGTTGTCGAGGTTGACGACCATCCGCATCGAGGGGACCCAGGTGACGTCGTAGCCGCCCGCTGCGTTCCAGCCGGTGGCGTTGACCGCCGCCTCGCCGCCGGAGAGGTTCCACGGGCCCCGGTTGAGGAGCCACTGCACCACGCCGGGACCGTCCGTGCCCAGGGTCTGGTTCTTCAGCGTCAGCCGATGCAGCCGGCCCCAGCTCCAGCTGTTGATGTCCTTGCCCAGCTTGGCGGTGAGCTCCGAGCGCGCGGCCCGCATGGCCTGCCCCAGCAGCTCGTCACGGTTGGTGGCGCCGGGCTTGTTGCGGGTGCCCGCCGTCTTCCACCAGTCGTTCTCCGGGTCCTTGATGATCTCGCGCACGACCTCGTACCAGCGGTCGCCGCCGTCGGGCTGGGCCATGTCGGGGTCGCGCCTACCGCATTCGCGCACCAGCCGGGCGTTGCCGTTCAGGTCCTCCAGCGGACCCGAGTCGTCGGCCGGGCGCACCCGCAGGCACTCCCCCTTGACCCGCAGCTCCTTGGGAAGCTTGTCGCCGAAGGCCAGCTTGAGAGTGTTGCGCCAGACGGCGTTGAAGTACGCGGCGGCCGCCGAGTCCGAGTCCTGGGTGTAGTCCCAGCTCTCCAGCAGCTTCTGGGCCTCGCGTACGTAGTCGTCCTTGACCTCGATCTTCAGCAGATAGGGCGTCAGCAGCTTGGCGATCTCGCTGCTGTTGTCCATCTGAAGGGACTGCATGTCGTCCGTGGAGATCTTCCCGCCGTCCTTGACCTTCGACTCGATGAGGTCGGTGATGCGCTGGCTCCGCGCGCCGTAGCCCCAGTCGTCGGTCAGCAGATACGGGTAGTTCTTCTTGTCTATGACGGCCTGGTTGGCGGTGACGATATAGCCGCGGTCGGGGTTGAGCTCCCAGGGCAGCGCCGACTGCGGAATGTACTTGCTCCACTTGTAGCGCGAGTCCCAGCCGGGCGCCGGATAGCGGCCGTCGCCCTTGGAGCGCACCGGGATCTGACCGGGCGCCTGATAGCCGATGTTGCCCTTGGTGTCGGCGTAGATGAGGTTCTGGGAGGGGACCGCGAAGTCGCGGGCCGCCTTACGGAAGTCGCTGAAGTTCTTGGCGGTGTTGAGCTTGAAGACCGAGTCCATGGTGTTGGACGGGTTCAGCGCGGTCCACTTCAGCGCCACCGCGTAGCCGTCGCCGCGGTCGGGGGCCACGTCATCGGCGCCGGAGCCCACCGGGGCGCTCTTACCGACGCCGGCGAGCTCGTCGTCGCGGTCGGAGACGATCGGGCCGTTGTTGGTGGTGCGGACGGTGATCTTACGGCTCGCGCCGCCCGCGACCTTGATGGTCTCCTCGCGGGTGGTGAACGGGAGCTGCTTGCCGTCGTAGAGATAGCCGTCGGAGGTGACCTTCTCCAGGTACAGGTCGCTGACGTCGGCGCCGAGGTTGGTCATGCCCCAGCTGATGTCCTGATTGTGACCTATGACCACACCGGGCAGACCGGCGAAGGTGAAGCCCGCCGCGTCGAACGGACACTCGCTGGTGACCTGCTTGCAGTGCAGCCCCATCTGGTACCAGACGGACGGCAGCTGGGGCGCCAGGTGCGGGTCGTTGGCGAGCAGCGGCTTGCCGGTCGTCGTGTACTTGCCGGAGACCACCCACGAGTTGGAGCCGATACCGGTCCCGTTCGGGCCCAGCAGCGCCGGGACGTCGTCCAGGGTCTTGGAGAGCGAGGACAGCTGCGTCTGAAGCCCCTGAGCGGCCCCGGTGGCCCCTCCGCCCACCGAGCCGGTGCCGCCCGTACCGCTCGTGGAGCCGGCCGGGGTGCCCTTGGGGTCGAACTCGTCCGTGACCTCGCTGACGGCGCCGCCCTGGACGATCGGCTTGTTCCGGCTGTACGGGTAGGAGGGGTAGAGCTCGTCTATCTGCTTGGCGCTGAGCCGGTTGGAAGCCAGGGCGCGGTCCACCTCGTCCTGCATGTTGCCGCGCAGGTCCCAGGCCATCGCCTTCAGCCACGCCAACGAGTCGACCGGGGTCCACTTCTCGGGCTTGTAGCCGTCGTTCTTGAAGTCCAGGGCCGCGTACTCGACCGACAGCGCGTCCCCTTGGTGGTCCTTGAGGTAGGCGTTGACGCCGTCGGAGTAGGCCCGCAGATACTTCTTGGTCGAGGCCGACACCTTGGTGTCGTACTCCTGCTTGGCCACCCGGTGCCAGCCCATGGTGCGCAGGAACGCGTCGGTCTCCACCTGGCCGGAACCAAACATCTCCGAGAGCCGGCCCGCGGTCATATGGCGGCGGACGTCCATCTCCCAGAAGCGGTCCTGGGCCTGGACGAACCCCTGGGCGCGGAAGAGGTCCTCGGAGGTACCGGCGTAGATCTGAGGTATCCCGTAGCCGTCACGTTTGACCTGCACGGGGCCGGACAACCCCTTCAGCTGCAGCGATCCCGTGGTCTCCGGGAATGAGGCTCGAACGGTACTGATGCTCCAGTACGCGCCGTAGCCGACGCCCCCGACGAGCAGCAGCACGACTGCGATCACGATCAGGCGGAGACGTCGGCTCTTCTTCTTTTTGGGAGAAGAGCCGGTTGTGTTGGCGGGCATCGCTGTCCTTCGAGGGGCAGGGTGAACCTGGAGTGCTGGAGCAACCATAGGCGCAGCGCTGTCGCCGCCCCTACGCGGAGTCATGACTGACGTCCTGCACCGGCCACCGCCCGGGCTCGTACACCTCGGTGAAGCCTTCCCGTGGGAGGCTCGCGTCAAGATCCCGTAAAATGTTAGATAAGGCAATGAAGTTCCGGTCGGTGGGGACCCCTTCGCAGCGTTCCCTCCGCTCCCGCGAGAAAGGGTCGGCCCCTGACTGTTCACCACCTCAATGAACTGCTGTTGATCTGCTCCCTCGTCCTGCTCGTCGCGGTGGCGGCCGTAAGGGTGTCATCACGCAGTGGACTGCCCACGCTGCTGATCTATCTCGGGATCGGCGTCGCCATCGGCACGGACGGGATCGGCGTCACCTTCAACGACGCTGAACTGACGCAGATCCTCGGCTACGCCGCGCTGGTCGTCATCCTGGCCGAAGGCGGTCTGGGCACGAAGTGGGGCGAGATCAAACCCGCCCTGCCGGCGGCCGCCGTCCTGTCCACCGTGGGCGTCGCGGTCAGCGTGGGGATCACCGCGGCGGCAGGGCACTACCTGGTGGGACTGGACTGGCGGCAGGCGCTGATCATCGGCGCGGTGGTGTCGTCCACGGACGCGGCGGCGGTCTTCTCGGTGCTGCGCACGGTGCCGCTGCCCAAGCGGCTCACGGGCGTCCTGGAGGCCGAGTCGGGCTTCAACGACGCCCCTGTGGTGATCCTGGTGGTCGCCTTCTCCAGCCAGGGCCCCATGGATTCCTGGTACTCCCTGATCGGCACGATCGCCCTGGAGCTGGCGATCGGCGCGGTGATCGGCATCGCGGTCGGCTGGCTGGGCGCCTACGGCCTGCGGCATGTGGCGCTGCCCGCCTCGGGTCTGTACCCGATCGCGGTGATCGCCATCGCGGTGACCGCCTATGCGGCGGGTTCGCTGGCGCACGGGTCCGGCTTCCTCGCCGTCTACCTCGCCTCGCTCATCATGGGCAACGCACGGCTGCCGCACTGGCCGGCGACGCGCGGCTTCGCCGAGGGGCTGGGCTGGCTCGCCCAGATCGGGATGTTCGTCCTGCTGGGGCTGCTGGTCACCCCGCATGAGCTGGGCGATGACATCCTGCCCGCCCTCGCGGTGGGGCTGGTGCTGACCGTGGTGGCCCGCCCGGTGTCGGTCCTGGTCAGCACGGCGCCGTTCCGGCTGCCCTGGCGGGAGAAGGCGCTGCTGTCCTGGGCGGGGCTGCGCGGGGCGGTGCCGATCGTGCTGGCGACCATCCCGGTGGTCAGCGATGTGCCCGACAGCCGCCGGATCTTCAACATCGTCTTCGTGCTGGTGATCGTCTACACCCTGGTCCAGGGGCCGACGCTGCCCTGGCTCGCCCCCCGGCTGCGGCTCGAGGAGCCCGAGCCGGCCGACCTGGGCATCGAGTCGGCGCCACTGGAGCGGCTGCGCGGTCACCTGCTGTCGGTGTCGATCCCCCGGTCGTCCAAGATGCACGGCGTCGAGGTCGGCGAGCTGCGGCTGCCCCCGGGGGCCGCGGTCACCCTGGTGGTCCGGGACGAGACCAGCTTCGTACCGCTGCCCTCGACGGTGCTGCGGCGCGGCGACGAGCTGCTGGTGGTGGCCACGGACCCGGTGCGCGACGCGGCGGAGCGGCGGCTGCGGGCGGTGGGCCGGGGCGGCAAGCTGGCGGGCTGGCTGGGCACGGGAGCGGGTTGAGGGGCCAGTAGGAGGCCGCCTCGGGCGGTGTGTTCGATCACCGCATGTCTCGCCCCAGTGGACTGACGCGCGGGAATACTGCACTATGGAGCGTCGTTAGCACTCATTGAGTGAGAGTGCCAGGAGGAAGAACGTGCCGACCTATCAGTACCAGTGCACCGAGTGCGGCGAGGGCCTCGAGGCGGTGCAGAAGTTCAGCGACGACGCGCTCACCGAGTGCCCCAACTGCAAGGGACGCCTGAAGAAGGTGTTCTCGGCGGTCGGCATCGTGTTCAAGGGCTCCGGCTTCTACCGGAACGACAGCCGCTCCTCCTCCAGCAGCTCGAGCGGCGGCTCCAGCAAGCCGGCGGCGAAGAGCGACAGCTCCGGCTCGTCGTCCTCCTCGTCCTCGGACTCGTCTTCGTCCTCGGACTCCTCTTCCTCGACGTCTTCGTCGTCGACGCCCTCCTCGGCGTCTTCGTCGTCCTCGACGTCGAGCTCGGCCGCCTGATCCGGCCGCCTGGTTCCTCGGCTTCAACGACACCCCGCCGCCTCCCCCGGGAGGCGGCGGGGTGTCGTTCGCGCGGGCGCGGATGGCTAGGGTGATCACATGGTCGAGACCAGCAGGCAAGCAGACATAGGGGTCATCGGGGGATCGGGGTTCTACACGTTCCTCGACGACGTGACCGAGATCACCGTGGAGACTCCCTATGGGGCGCCGAGCGACTCGCTCGTCCTCGGCGACATCGAGGGGCGCCGGGTCGCCTTCCTCCCGCGGCACGGCCGCAAGCACCATCTGCCGCCACACCGCATCAACTACCGTGCCAACCTCTGGGCCCTGCGCTCGCTCGGGGTGCGGCAGGTCTTCGGCCCGTGCGCGGTCGGCGGGCTTCAGCCGGAGTACGGACCCGGCACGCTGCTCGTCCCGGACCAGCTGGTGGACCGTACCAAGGGGCGTACGCAGACCTACTTCGACGGCGAGCAGCTGCCGGACGGCCGGATCCCGAACGTGGTGCACACCACATTCGCCGACCCGTACTGCCCGGTGGGCCGGAAGGCGGCCGTGGACGCGGCGCGCGGACGCGGCTGGGAGCCGGTGGACGGCGGGACGATGTGCGTCGTCGAGGGGCCGCGCTTCTCGACCCGCGCCGAATCGCGCTGGCATGCGGCGCAGGGCTGGTCGGTGGTCGGCATGACGGGCCACCCGGAGGCGGTACTCGCCCGTGAACTGGGGCTCTGCTACACGTCGTTGACGCTGGTCACCGACCTGGACGCGGGGGTCGAGACCGGCGAGGGCGTCACCCACACCGAGGTGCTGAAGGTCTTCGGGGAGAACGTGGGCCGACTGCGCGAGGTGCTCTTCGACGCGGTGGGCAGGCTGCCGGAGACCTCCGCCCGGGACTGCCTGTGCACCCACGCCCACGACGGCTGGGACCTGGGGATCGAGCTTCCGTAGGCGCGGTGCGGGGGCAGCCGGACGGGGCGGGTGTCGCTCGCTCGGGTGGCCGAGTTATCCACAGCCCGGTGGCCGTCCACAGGCCCGAGCGGGATCGGGTGGGGGCGGGCATGGTGAGGGGGCCAGAAGCACTCGGACCCTCCCGGCAGGCGGTGATGTGCCATGTCCCATCCGTCCCCCACCCTCGCGTTACCCCGCTCCGCTCCCCCGGCCCGTGCGGTGCCCCGCTTCGATCCGGTGCGCACCGGGCGCACCAGGCGCACCGGCGGATTCGGGCTGCGGCGGACCGTGCGGCGACGCCGCCGTGCGATGGCGGCCGGGCTCGCGCTGACGGCCGCCGCGCTCGCGGCCGCCGCGCCGTCCGGCCGGGAGCACACGGACGCGGTGTCCTCCCGCGCGCCCGCGCCCACGGGTGAGGAGCGGCGGGGTGGCCCGAGCCCCGCCATGGTCTCGGCGCCGGTCCGGATCGCCGACGCCGCGGCGGTACGGCTGCTGCACCCCGGCGACCGGGTGGATGTGCTGGCCACGCCGCTGCCGGACGCCGCACGGGCCCGCTCCTCCGGTGCTACGGCGCGGGTGGTCGCGCGTGGGGTCCGGGTGGCCGAGGTGCCGGGGTCTCGAAGCGCCCGCGCGACGGACAGCGAAGCCGACGGCGGCGCGCCGGAGGCCGAGGTGGAAGCGGATACGAGCGGCGACGGGGCGCCGGACAGCGGCACGCTCGACGGCGCGGCGGACGGCGGCGGGGCGCTGGTGGTGCTGACGGTGCCGCGAGCGGACGCCACAGCGCTGGCCGGAGCCGCGGCCGACTCCCGACTGACGGTGACACTATGCCGCCGCTGACTGCCCCGACTCCCCCGACGACTGCCCCGACTCCCCTGATGCCCCTTTCACCTGCGGGTGTAGGTTGCGGAACCGTCCGCTCAAGCACCGACGCGGCGAAAGAGAGGCAGTGGGTTGAGTCAGGAGAAGGTGACCGAGGAGAAGCAGAGCGTCATGGAGGGGTTCAAAGCCTTCCTGATGCGCGGCAATGTGATCGACCTGGCCGTCGCGGTCGTCATCGGAGCCGCTTTCACCGCCGTCGTGAACTCGATAGTGAAGGGCCTCATCAACCCCATAGTCGGAGCCTTCGGCACGAAGGACCTCGAGAAGTACCGCTCCTGTCTCAAGGCGCCCTGCGAGACCAACGCCACGGGCGATATCGTCCACGGCATCCCGATTCTCTGGGGAAGCGTGCTCTCAGCCGTGCTGACCTTCCTGATCACCGCGGCGGTGGTGTACTTCCTGATGGTGCTGCCGATGTCGCGCTATCTGGCGCGGAAGGCCGCCAAGGAGGCGAAGGCGGAGGAGCAGGCCGTCGCGGACGCCGAGGAGATCATTCTGCTGCGCGAGATCCGCGACGAGCTGGTGGCACAGCGCGCCACCGTCTGCGACGGTGGCGGCAGCGGCTCCAGCGCCTAGGAATCCGTCAGAGGTGGTGGGGCGGCTTCTCGTCGAGGAACCGGGCCAGATCAGCGGCATCGTCGGCACTGTCGCCGCCGGGAACCCGCTCACCCCACCCGTGGTCCGTATCGTCCGATGACCGCTGCGCGAAGGGATCGTCGAAGCTCAGCGCGGCGGCCGGATCGCGCGGTCCAGGGGCAGGGGCGGTGCTCATGCCTCAAGAATACGGCCCGGGCAGCGGCTCGGTGTATCGGCCGAGCTCGTCGTGCCACCACAGGTCACGCCCGGGCCTCCAGGACACCGGGCAGGCCAGCCGGTGGACCACCAGTACGGACCGCACCTCGGGGCAGCCGGCCAGCGCCCGGTCGACATGGCGCTTGAGCGGCTGTATCTCCCCGCCGTGCTGCCCGGCGTCCGCGGTGATGACGACCTTGGCGCCGACCTCCCTGATCCGGTCGCGCAACTCATGGGGGCGCAGCCCCATGGGGAGGCTGGCGCGGACGACGTCGAGCCGGCCGCAGGCGAGCGTGGCGATCACGGACTCGGGCACCAGCGGCAGATGGACCGCCACCCGGTCTCCGGCGCGGACACCGAGCCGGGTGAGCGCGGCGGCGGCCCGGGCCGCCTGGTCGAGCAGCTCGGCATGGGTGAGCTCCTCGGTGCAGTCCGGCTCACTGATCCAGCGGAGGGCCACCCGGGCGGCCCGCCGAGGGTCGGCGGCCGGTGTCGGGAGCTCCTCCGTCCGAGAGCTACGGGGCACGGCGGTCTTCTTTCGGACGGGGGCGAACGGCATACAGCTCAGATTGCTGTCAGGCCATCAACGTCTGATGAACGCCCTCTATATGAGGGGTCCTCATCCCGTCCGGCACGCTTCGGCGGCGATCGCGGAAGGGGGGATACGGGGGTGGTTCGCGCCTCGCCACTCGACCATGCCATGGCTTCCCGTGCTACGCATAGCTTCCATGGATGCCGAGCGGACAAACCCCGAATCTGCCCCCACCGGTCCGGCTGACGGCCTGACGGATGTCCACGGACTGCGGGTGGGCCAAGCCCAGCGGTCCGGCGGCGGCCGGCTCACCGGAACGACCGTGGTGCTGGCCCCCGAGGGCGGGGCGGTCGCCGCCGTCGATGTGCGCGGCGGTGGCCCCGGCACCCGGGAGACCGATGCCCTCGATCCGCGCAATCTGGTCCAGCGTGTCGATGCCGTCGTGCTGACCGGTGGCAGCGCCTTCGGGCTCGACAGCGCCTCGGGGGTGGCCGCCTGGCTGGAGGACCACGGCCGGGGCTTCCGGGTCGGGCCCGACCCGGCGCAGGTCGTTCCGGTGGTCCCGACCGCCGCCCTCTTCGACCTGGGCCGGGGCGGCGACTGGCGGGCCCGCCCGGACGCCGCGCTGGGGCGCGAGGCGATCGAGGCGGCGGCCGGTTCGGAGACGGGGGCTCCGGTCGCCCAGGGCAATGTGGGGGCGGGCACGGGCGCGGTGGCCGGTGGACTCAAGGGCGGCACCGGTTCGGCCTCCACGGTGCTGCCGTCCGGCGTCACCGTGGCCGCGCTGGCGGTGGTCAACGCCGCGGGGTCGGTCGTCGATCCCGGTACGGGTGCGCTGTACGGGGAGCACTACGGACCGTCGGAAGAGGGCGGGCCGCACCGGCCCGGCGCGGCCGTGCACGTGGAGGCGATGCGCCGGCTCGCCGCCGCGCGGGCCGAGTCGGAGCGGCGGCAGGCCGCGTCGGTGCGGCCTCCGCTGAACACCACACTGGCCGTGGTCGCCACCGACGCCGTGCTCACCCGGGCCCAGGCGCAGAAGCTCGCGGGGACGGCACACGACGGTCTGGCGCGGGCCGTCCGGCCGGTGCATCTGCTCTCCGACGGCGACACGGTCTTCGCCCTGGCCACCTGTGGGCGCCCGCTGATACCGGAGGGAGACCCCGAGGACGCCGGCGATCCGGCGTTCGGGGTGCACCGGGAGAGCGGTGCGCTGAACGAGGTGCTGGCGGCCGGGGCGGACATGCTGACCCGGGCGGTGGTCAAGGCGGTGCTCGCGGCGGAGACCGTGGACGGCCCGGGCGGTGTCTTCCCCGCGTACCGGGATCTTTACGGCCTCTGATCCGCGGAGGCCGGGGGAAGGAAGCGTCCGGCCGGGAGAAGCGGGCCGGAGCGATGAGGAGAGGGGGCTTCGGATGGATACGGATCTGCTGATCGTCGGCGGTGGCCCGGCGGGCTGTGCCGCCGCCGTGATGGCGGCGAGCGTGGGGATGCGCTCGGTGCTGATCGAGTCGGGCGACGCCCTGTGCGGGGCACTGCGGCGCATCCCGGTGGTGCGCAATGTCCTCACCGCCACCAACGGCCCGGATCTGGCGGCGGCGATCGAGGCCGATCTGGCGCAGTGTGATCTGTGCCGGGTGGAGCTCGGCCGCCGCGCCACGCTGATCGATGCCTTCGACGACCGCGTCGAGGTCACGGTGGAGGCTGTGGAGCCGGCCGGGTCCCCGGGGTCCGATCGGGCGGGTGAGTCGCGGCTGACCGCTCCATACGTAGTCGTCGCCACGGGAGTCGGGCCGCTGGGCCCCGAGGGAGCGGGATGGCTCGGCGGCGCGGCGGGCCGGGCGCTGCCGCAGCTGTGGGAGGCGGAACCGGACGCGATCGACGACCGGACGGTGCTGGTCCTGGGGGCGGACCGGCCCCTGGGCACGGTGGCGCGGGCCCATCCGGAGCTCCAGGCCCGCTTTGTGGTGGCGTATCCGCCCGAGGACGCCTACAAGACCGAGGAGGTCCGGCGGGACCCGCGGGTGGAGCTGGTGGCCGTGCGGCGGCTGGAGTTGGGTCCCGGGTCCGCGTCGGCACCGGTCACCGCCGAGGTCGAGACGGTGGAGGGCGAGCGGCGCACGCTCGCGGCCGATCTCGTCTTCCTCAACCTGGGCAGCGCCCCGGCGCCCCCGGCCGGGGCCGTGGCGGCCGACCGGTCCGGTTACTGCCCTCCCGGGAGCCAGCGTCCCCGGGTCTTCACCGCCGGTGATCTTCGGTCGGTCCGCTTCCAGCGGATCGCGACCGCCATGGGGTCGGGTGGCGAGGCCGCGCTCGGCGCCTACTACGCCTCGCGCGGCCTGCCCACGGAGACCGGCGGCCCGCCCACGGAGGTGGGCAGGCCGCCGGGCCCGACAGGGCGTGGCTGAGATGCGGTCAGACCGCCACCGCCACCTTCGACTCGTCCTCGGTGGCGCCACCCGTGGCAGCACCGCCGCCCGCCTGGCCGGTGGCCCCCGGCTCCGCCGTCTTCCGCAGCCCCTTGAGGAAGACCACCAGACCGGTCGAGACCACCGTGCCCGCCACGATGGCCAGCAGGTAGAGGAACGGCTGGCCGATCAGCGGGACCACGAAGATGCCGCCGTGCGGGGCGCGCAGCGTGCAGTCGAACGCCATCGACAGCGCACCGGTGACGGCACCGCCCACCATCGACGAGGGAATCACCCGCAGCGGATCCGCCGCGGCGAACGGAATGGCGCCCTCACTGATGAAGGAGGCACCCAGCACCCAGGCGGCCTTGCCGTTCTCCCGCTCGGTCTTGGTGAACAGCCGTCCGCGCACGGTGGTGGCGAGGGCCATCGCCAGCGGCGGGACCATACCGGCGGCCATCACCGCGGCCATGATCTTGAGGCTTCCGGTGGAGGGGTCCGACACCGCGATACCGCCGGTGGCGAAGGCGTAGGCCACCTTGTTGACCGGGCCGCCCAGGTCGAAGCACATCATCAGACCGAGGAGGACGCCCAGCCCGATGGCGTTGGCGCCGGAGAGGCCGTTGAGCCAGTCGGTCATCGCCTCCTGCGCGGAGGCGATGGGCTTGCCGATCACCACGAACATCAGGACGCCGACGATCGCGGAGGAGATCAGCGGGATCACCACCACCGGCATGATGCCGCGCAGCGACGCCGGGACCTTGAACCGCTGGATGGCCATGACGACCGCGCCCGCGATCAGACCCGCGACCAGACCGCCGAGGAATCCGGCCTTGATGGTGGTCGCGATGTAGCCGCCCACGAAACCGGGGACCAGACCGGGCCGGTCGGCCATCCCGTAGGCGATATAGCCCGCCAGGACCGGCACCAGGAAGGTGAACGCCGCACCGCCGATCTGGAAGAGCAGCGCCGCCCAGCTGCTGGTCTCGGTCCAGACGAAGTGGTCCGCCACGGACTTGGCGCTCGCGATCTCGTAACCGCCGATCGCGAAGGCGAGCGCGATCAGCAGACCGCCCGCGGCGACGAACGGGACCATGTAACTGACGCCCGTCATCAGCCACTTGCGCAGCCGGGTGCCGAAGCCGTCACCGGCGGCACCGTCCGCGTCCATCGGCGCCGAGCCCTCCGCGCCGTCGGCCGGTGCGGCGATCTCGCCCCGCGCGGCCTTCCCGCGCGCCTCGGCGATCAGCTCGGCGGGGCGGTTGATGGCCACCTTCACCCCGACGTCCACCGTCGGCTTGCCCGCGAAGCGGGCCTTCTCCCGCACCTCCACATCGTGCGCGAAGACCACCGCGTCGGCGGCGGCGATGGTGGCGGCGGGGAGCTTGTCGAATCCGGCCGAGCCCTGGGTCTCGACCACCAGCTCGACCCCGGCCTCGCGAGCGGCGTTCTCCAGCGACTCGGCGGCCATATAGGTGTGGGCGATACCGGTGGGGCAGGACGTGACGGCCACGATCCGGAACGGGGCCACCGGCTCCGGCGCGGTCTGGGAGGCAGCGGCCGAGGCCGCAACCGAGTCGGAGGCGGCGGGCTCGGCCGCAGCAGGCTCGGCCGGAGCAGCCTCAGCGGCTGCGGGCTCAGCCGTGGCGGGCTCAACCGTGGCGGGCTCCTCGCCGCGGATCAGGGCGGCCACCTGCTCGGGCTGGTCGGCCGAGCGCAGCGCATCGGTGAAGTCGGCGTTCATCAGCTGCCGGGCAAGGCTCGACAGGATCGTCAGATGGTCGCTGTCCGCGCCCTCCGGGGCGGCAATCAGGAAGACCAGATCGGCCGGCCCGTCCGCCGCGCCGAAGTCGATCCGGGCCGCGCTGCGCCCGAAGGCCAGGGTCGGCTCGGTGACATGGGCGCTGCGGCAGTGGGGTATGCCGATGCCGCCGTCCAGGCCGGTCGGCATCTGCTCCTCGCGCGCCGCCACGTCGGCGAGAAAGCCGTCGAGGTCGGTGACCCGGCCTGCCTGGACCATGCGTTCGGCGAGCGACCGGGCGGCGGCTTCCTTGGTGTCGGCGGACAGGTCAAGGTCGACCAGATCCGCGGTGATCAACTCACTCATCTCGCGGCTCCCTTGTGTGCGGTGCCGCCCTGGGGGAGGCGGGCGGACGGAGTGGGGACTGGGGGGTGGGAGTGGGGTCGGCCGGTCACGCGGGCTCCTTGAGCACACGGTCCAGCGGGATGTCCGACGTGGTGACCACGGCGGACGGGTCGAGGTCGGCCGGGGTCGGCATGGCGCTTCCCGGCAGCTGCACCGCGGCCGCTCCATGGGCCACGGCCGAGGCGAGTGCGGCGGGCCCGGAGCCGCCCGCCGCGAGGAATCCGGCGAGCGAGGCGTCGCCCGCGCCGACGTTGCTGCGCACGGCGGTGACCCGGGCGGTGCCGAAGTACGCGCCGGTCTCGTCGACCAGCAGCTGGCCGTCGGCGCCCAGGCTGGCGAGCACCGCGCGGGCACCCAGCCCCCGCAGTTCCTCGGCCGCCTTGACCGCCTCGCCCACGGTGGTCAGCGGACGGCCCACGGCCTGGGCCAGCTCCTCGGCGTTGGGCTTCACCACATCGGGGCGCTCACGCAGGGCGGCGGTCAGCGAGGGGCCGGAGGTGTCCAGGGCGATCCGGGCGCCCGCCCGGTGGGCCCGCGCCACCAGCTCGGCGTACCACTCGGGTGCGAGCCCCCGGGGCAGGCTGCCGCAGCAGGCGATCCAGTCGGCGCTCTCGACCCTCGTCCGGACGGCCTCCAGCACCGCCTCGGCCTCGGCATCGCTCAGTTCGGGCCCGCTCGCATTGAGCTTGGTGAGGGTGCCGTCCGGTTCGGCCACGGAGATGTTGACCCGGGTCGAGCCCGCCACGGGCACACCCGCTGCCTCGATGCCCAGCTCCTCCAGCAGCCGGGCGAGCAGCGCGCCCTCCGGTCCACCGAGCGGCAGCACGGCCACCGTGCGCTGCCCCGCGGCGGCCACGGCGCGCGAGACATTGACGCCCTTTCCGCCGGGGTCGACCCGGTCGGCCGTGGCCCGCAGCACGGCGCCGCGCTCCAGCGCGGGGATCTCGTACGTACGGTCCAGGCTGGGGTTGGGGGTGACGGTGAGAATCATGCGCGTGCCACTTCCGTGCCCTGGCGCTCGATGGCCAGGGCGTCCTGGGGGCTGAGCCCGGTGTCCGTGATGAGCAGATCGACATCGTCCAGGCCGCCGAACCGGGCGAAGTGCTCCCGGCCGAACTTGGCGGAGTCCGCGAGCAGCACCACCCGCCGGGCCGCCGCGATCATGGCGCTCTTGACGGCGCCCTCCGCGAGATCGGGTGTGGTGAGCCCGCCGTCCAGCGAGAAGCCGTTGGTGGCGAGGAAGACCACATCGGCCTTGATCTCGCCGTAGCCGCGCAGCGCCCATGCGTCCACGGCGGCCCGGGTGCGGTGGCGGACCCGCCCCCCGACGAGGTGCAGCGCGATACCGGGGTGGTCGGCGAGGCGGGCGGCGACCGGCAGGGCGTGGGTGACGACGGTGAGCTTGGCCTCCAGGGGAAGGGCGGCGGCGAACCGGGCCGCCGTCGAGCCCGCGTCGATGATCACGCTGCCGTCGGACGGCAGCTCGGCGATGGCGGCCCGCGCGATCCGGTCCTTCTCATCGGCGGCGGTGGACTCGCGCTCGGCGAGATCGGGCTCGAAGTCCAGCCGTCCGGCCGGGATGGCGCCCCCGTGCACACGGCGGACGAGCCCTGCCCGGTCGAGGGCGCGCAGATCACGCCGTACGGTCTCGGCGGTGACCTGGAACTCCTCGGCGAGGGACAGGACATCCACCCGCCCGCCCTCGCGGGCGAGCCGGAGAATCTCCTGCTGACGCTCCGGTGCGTACATGTGGGTTTACGTCCCTTCCATGCCCGAACCTGTGATTTCGCGGCCAGATTACGTGGGCGATGCAGGAAAGTAAACAGACTCGGGCACGAAACAAACTCGACCGGGCATGTTTCCTGGCTCACCGCCTCAGCCCTGGCTGACCCGCCCCTGGCCGCCGCCCATCGCCACCACCCATCGCCGCCAGCGCACCGTCCGAATCCCGCCGGACTTCCAGGGCCCGCCCGGCCAGGATCGAGTCATGTCCTCCGGGACCACCGCATAGCGGGATCTTTTCCGCATCTCAGGAATACAAGGAAGAGCAGAGGAGAAGGCATGACACTCGACGGCAAGGCGGCCCTCGTCACCGGCGGCAGCCGGGGCATCGGGGAGGCCGTGGCGATCCGGCTCGCCGAGGAGGGCGCCGATGTCGCCCTGACCTACCACAGCCAGGCCGAGCGCGCGGCGAATGTCGTCGACCGGATCAAGGTGCTCGGCCGCCGCGCCTGGGCCGTGCGGGCCGACGGCGTCGACGCGCAGGCGGTGCGGGCCGCCGTGGAGGGGACCGCCGCCGAGTTCGGCCGTCTGGACATCCTGGTCAACAACGCGGGCGTCGGCGCCCTCGGCCCCATCGCCGAGCTGTCGCTGGACGATGTGGACCGGGTTCTCGCCGTGAATGTCCGGGCACCGTTCCTCCTGGCGCAGGCGGCCACCGCGCATATGGCCGACGGCGGGCGGATCATCAACATCGGCAGCTGTATGGCCGAGCGGGTCGCCTTCCCCGGCGGCAGCCTCTACGCGACCAGCAAGACCGCGCTGACCGGCCTCACCAAGGCCCTGGCCCGTGAGCTCGGCCCGCGCGGAATCACCGCCAACCTGATCCACCCCGGCCCCGTGGACACCGATATGAACCCGGCCGACGGCGAGAACGCCGCCTTCCAGAGCGGCTTCACCGCGCTCGGGCGCTACGGCCGCACCACGGAGATCGCGGCGACCGTGGCCCATCTCGCGGGCGACAGCGGCCGCTACATCACCGGGGCGTCGATCGCCGTGGACGGCGGCTTCGCCGCCTGACCCCCTCCGTCCCCAGATCCACACCCCCAGCAGACAGACACAAGCGAGCCCCGACGCCGGGGGGGGGGAGGCGCCGGGGCTCGGTCTAGGGGTGGGAGGGGATCTGGTGGCTGCTGGGGTCTATGGGCCTGAGAACTCAAGCTGCTGCGTCGAAACCGGTCTGGCGGGCCATCTTCTTCAGCTCAAGCAATGCGTGCTTCTCAATCTGTCGGATCCGCTCACGCGTGAGGCCATGCTGCTTGCCGACCTCGGTCAGGGTGCGCTCCCGGCCGTCGTCGATGCCGTACCGCGCCTTGATGATGGAGGCGGTGCGGTCGTCGAGGCGGCCGATCAGGTCCTCCAGCTCCTCGCTGCGCAGCAGCGTCATCACCGACTGCTCGGGCGAGACGGCCGAGGTGTCCTCCAGCAGATCGCCGAACTGGGTCTCCCCTTCGTCGTCGACCGACATGTTCAGACTGACCGGGTCGCGGGCCCAGTCGAGCACATCCGAGACCCGCTCCATCGTGGAGCCGAGCTCCTCGGCGATCTCGGCGTGCTCCGGCTCGCGGCCGTGCTCACGGTTGAACTCCCGCTGCACCCGGCGGATCCGGCCGAGCTCCTCGACCAGGTGGACGGGCAGCCGGATCGTACGGGACTGATCCGCGATCGAGCGCGTGATGGCCTGACGGATCCACCACGTGGCATAGGTCGAGAACTTGAAGCCCTTCGTGTAGTCGAACTTCTCCACCGCGCGCACCAGGCCCGCGTTGCCCTCCTGGATCAGGTCGAGCAGGGGCAGCCCACTGCGCGGATAGCGGCGCGCCACAGCCACGACGAGGCGCAGATTGGAGCGGATGAAGATGTCCTTGGCGCGGGCGCCTTCGGCGGCTATCGCCTCCAGCTCCTCGCGGCTCGCACCTGCGGCAGAGGTGTCCTCAACCTCCCCGTCCAGGATCTGCTGGGCGTACACCCCCGCTTCGATGGACTGAGAAAGCTCGACCTCCTTCGCCGCGTCCAGCAGCGGGGTGCGAGCGATCTCGTCGAGATACATGCCGACCAGGTCGCGATCGGCGATCTCCCCGCCTGAGGCGCGAACACTGTTGGCCCCATCAGCGCCACCACCGGCGGCGGACTGATTACGGGCGACGGCACGGGTTGCCATGCGTGCTCCCTTACAGATGGATCGGGCGCGGACTATGGACGGACTCTCCGGTGTCGGGTGCCCCGTCCGAAGGAAACAACGACTGGAATCAGGACAGAATTCCCATCAGGCCCCCACCTTTTTACGATCATGCAGTATCCTGTCCAGCCACACGCGGGTCAGCGCGCTGCCGAGACACCGGGAAGCGCAGGTCAGACCCCTTGTGCGGCGGCCTCCCACGGCTCTTCTGCCCTTCTCCCATCTGTCAAGACGAATCTCGCGGGCCGCCGGTTGCCCGTATGGCCCATCGCTCCGGGTTGCCCGGCACTCGGCATGGGTGTGCGCTGGAAAGTGACAGGCCAGGGCGGGGACGCGGCGACGAGGAGGTTCCGCCATGAATGCCCCCACAGCCCCCACAGCCCGCACCGCCCTCGTGAGCCACCACCGCCATCCACGCCTCCCGCTCCGACTGCACCCCTCCGCCTCCTGGGGTGTCCCAGCCGTTCTCGCGGTGCTCTACGGCGGCTGGGTGATGTTCGTGACCCACAACCAGGGCTCCACCATCCCCACGGCCGCCGTCTTCGGCGTGGTCTCGGCGGCGGTGGTCGGAGCGCTCTGCTACGCCCTCGGCATGATGACGCCGGGCCTGATGCCGGAGATCCGGGCCGTGCTCTACGGGACGGTCCTCGGCTGTGCGCTCGGCTTTCTGCACTCCGTGAGCGGAGGCTCGGTGTACCGGTCAGCGGGGATCGGGCTGGGGACGGGGCTCGCGATGGCGGGCATGTCGTTCTACGTCTTCCACGTACGGGCGGAACACCCTCGGGAGTAACGTCCACGTACGGGCGGAGCACCCCGGGAGTAAAGGGAGTAACCCTCAGCCTTCGAGGATCGGCGGCCGGGCCCGACCGGGCCCGGCCCGGCTTAGGTCGTTGGTCCCCGCACGCCTCCGTCCCCGGTCCGTTCCGGGGCCGTCCCGCCCTCCCTAGCGTGAGCCCATGACAGACGACACGAGTGGAACTCTCGACGAAGCCCTCGAGCGACTGCACGCCTCCGGCCCCGAGCGCCACGGATGGCTGAGCAATCACGCGCCGATGGCCGTGGAGGCACTGGTGCGCCACGGCCAGGGGCGCACCGTGCACCGCTGGCTGGACCGCTATCGCGACAAGCTGGAGGAGATGCCGCGCTCGTACGCCGCGATCACCGAGGAGAACTGGCGCGAGGCGCTCGGTGATCCACGTCGGCTCGCCGACTGGCCCGCCTACTTCGACCGGGAGCTCGCCGACCACCCCTGGCAGGACGTGCTCACCGTGTGGTGGCCGCGGCTGCTGCCGGGCATCGCCGCCGGCGCGACCCATCCGGTGATCCGCGTCGGCCACGCCGTACGGACCCTGCTGGACGACCCGGGCACGTCGACCGCTCCCCGCACCGCCGAGCTGGCCCACGCCCTCGGCTACTGGGCCGCCCGCCACGCCCCGCTGCCGCCGCTCCGCCGGCTACCGGGCCCCGCCTCCGGGTCGGCGGCCGACGCGCTGGCCGCCGTGGAGCCGATCGCCGACCAGAGCGGTGGCATCCGGGAGCGGCTGGCCCGGCTCACCGCCTTCCCCACCTGGCCGCCCACCGCCCCGCCGCCCGCTGAGCCGTCCACCCCGCGGCCCAGCCGAACGACCGGCCCCAGCCCCAACGGCCCCCACGGTCCCGAAGACCCCGACGGCCCCGACGGCCCCGACGGCCCCGCCAACCTCGCCGACCGGCCCGAGGAGGCGCGCCGACGTCTGACCGAGCTCGTACGGGCCGCGACGCACCGCTACGCCACCCACGGCCACGGCGAACCGATCATGCTGGTCCACGCCGCGACGGCGCCCAACGCCGTCCTGCGCGCCCTGCCCGCGCTGCCGCGCGAGCTGTGGGCGCCGAGTCTGGACGCGGCATGGGCGGCGAGCGCCGTGGTCACGGCGGTGTACGCACCCGCGGAAGCGCTCCCGGCCGACCGGTTGCCATCCGTGGACGGGAAGGGCATCACCCCCGAGGAAGTCTTCGCCCACGCCGCCGCGCACGGCGATGAGCACGCCATCAAGCTGACCGACACCGCGCTCGATGTCGCCCGGGGTACGGACCCGACGGCCCTGGCCACCGCACTGCACGCCTGCGCGATGATCGACCCGGTGCTCTGACCCAAGCGCCCCAGCCGGGCCGTACCCGCTCAGCCACACCCCACCGAGCGCGCTCCCCCGCCCCCCTCAACCTCACGGCAAACCCTCCTCCGCCCCCTCACCCTCACCCTCACCCTCACCCTCACCCGAACTGCAACGACCGCTTCGCCAGCCCCATCCAGAACCCGTCGATCACACTCCGCTGGCTGCGCAGCTCCGCCTCCGCCGCGCCCAGCGTGACGAACAACGGCGCGAAGTGTTCGGTGCGCGGATGGGCGAGCCCCGCCGCCGGGGCCGTGTGCTCGAAGTCCAGCAGCGCGTCGATGTCCCGCGCGCCCAGGGCCCGCTGCCCCCAGTCGTCGAACTCGGCCGACCAACTGGGCGGCATCGGGCCCGTGTGCCGCAGCGCGGCCAGGTTGTGGGTGAAGAAGCCGCTGCCGACGATCAGGACGCCCTCGTCCCGCAGCGGCGCCAGCTTCCGGCCGATCTCCATCAGCTTCCGCGGGTCGAGGGTCGGCATCGAGACCTGGAGAACCGGGATGTCGGCCTCCGGATACATCTCGACCAGGGGCACATACGCCCCGTGGTCCAGCCCCCGGTCGGGGATGTCCTGCACCGGGGTACCCGCCGTGCGCAGCGTCCTGCGGATCCGCTCGGCGAGTTCGGGAGCGCCCGGCGCGGCGTACCGCACCTGGTAATAGTGCTGGGGGAACCCCCAGAAGTCATAGATCAGAGGCACCTGTTGGGTGGCGCCGATCGCCAGGGGCGCCTCTTCCCAGTGAGCGGAGATCATGAGAATGGCGTTGGGCCGGGGCAGGCCGGCGGCCCAGGCGGCGAGCTGCCCCGGCCAGACCGGATCGTCGGCGAGCGGCGGAGCACCATGGCTGAGGTAGAGCGCGGGCATGCGCCCGTCGAGCGCGGACATGAGGACTCCTCGTCAGTCGACAGAAGCTCGCCAAATGCTTGAAGTCTCAAGCATGTAGTTATCACTGTAGCGCACAGTTATTTAAGATTCAAAGAGAATTCCCTAGAATGGACGCGTGGACGACGCCATGAAAACCCCCTCAGACGCCGACGAGCCGCGTTGGCTGACCGAAGACGAACAGCGCAGCTGGCAGGCGTATGTCCAGGCGAGCATGCTCCTGGAGGACCACCTCGACCGCCAGTTGCAGCGTGACGCGGGCATGCCCCACGTCTACTACGGCCTGCTGGTGAAGCTCTCCTGGGCACCGCGCCACCGGATGCGGATGACCGAACTGGCCGAGGCCGCCAAGATCACCCGCTCCCGGCTCTCCCACGCCGTCGCGCGCATGGAGAAGGACGGCTGGGTCCGGCGCGAGGACTGCCCCGACGACAAGCGCGGACAGAACGCGGTCCTGACCGACAAGGGACTCAAGGTGCTCCAGGACACCGCCCCCGGCCATGTCACCGCCGTACGGACGGCCATCTTCGACCGGCTCACCCCCGAGCAGGTCGAGCAGTTCGGCGCCGTATGCCGGATCATCGCGGACGGCCTCCAGCCGGCCGGCGCCGACCTCCCCTGGCTGCGCTGACGCTCCGAGACACCACACGAAGGCCCCGCTCCTCCTCGAGTCCCGAGGAGGAGCGGGGCCTTCACCTGACGTCAGACCGGCTACGGACAGTCCGGCGAACGGGCCTCAGCGCATCAGTGCGCCATCACCGGAACGACGTCCTCCGCCGCACCCTCACCGGAGCCCGCGACCGCGCCGTCGCCCTTCGGCTGTCCGGCGTTGACGAACGTGATGGCGATGACCGCGGCCAGCACCAGGATGCCGACCGCCCACCAGATGGCGGCGCTGTAGCCGTGCACCATCGACTGGAGCTGAAGCGCCGTGCGGGAAGGGGCCCCCGCCGCATGCGACTTCGCGTACTCGGTGGTGGCGCTCGCCGCGATCGTGTTCAGCAGCGCGGTGCCGATGGCGCCGCCGACCTGCTGCGAGGTGTTGACCATCGCCGAGGCGACACCCGCGTCACGCGGCTCGACACCATGCGTGGCCAGGCTCATCGCCGGCATGAAGGCGGTACCCATACCGAGGCCGAGCAACAGGAACCCGGGCAGGATCAGCGCCGGGTACGAGGTGTCCAGGTCGATCTGGGTCAGCAGCAGCATGCCGACCGAGGCGACCAGGAAGCCCGGGCCCATCAGCAGCCGCGCCGGGACGCGGGTCATCAGCCGGGCGCCGATCTGCGTCGAGCCGGTGATCATGCCCGCGACCATCGGCAGGAAGGCGAAGCCGGTCTTGACCGGGCTGTACCCCTTGACGACCTGCATGTAGTAGGTGAGGAAGAGGAACAGGCCGAACATGCCGATGATGGCGAGGGCCAGCGAGGCGTAGACACCGCCGCGGTTGCGGTCGGCGACCACCCGCAGCGGCAGCAGCGGCGCCTTCACCCGCGACTCGACGACCACGAAGGCGAGCAGCAGCACGGCCGCGGCGACGAACAGACCGATGGTCGGGCCCGCGGACCAGCCGTCGGCCTCGGCGCGGGTGAAGCCGTAGACCAGCGAGACCAGACCGGTGGTGGCCAGGATCACGCCGGGGACGTCCAGCCGGGACGAGTTGTGGCTCTCCACCGGCTCGCGGATCACGGCGACCGCGCCGATCGCGGCGACGATGGCGAACGGGATGTTCACGAAGAAGGTCCAGCGCCAGTCCATGTACTCGGTGAGCACACCACCGAGGATCAGACCGACGGCGCCGCCACCACCGGCGATGGCACCGAAGACACCGAACGCCTTGGCGCGCTCCTTGGCGTCGGTGAACATCACCGCGAGCAGCGAGAGCGCGGAGGGGGCGAGCAGCGCGCCGAACACACCCTGGAGGGCGCGCGCACCCAGCAGCATGGGGGTGTTCAGCGCGGCACCGCCGACGGCCGAGGCGGCGGCGAAGCCGATCAGACCGACGATGAAGGTCTGCTTGCGTCCCCACAGGTCGGCGATCCGGCCGCCGAACAGCAGCAGTCCGCCGAAGGCGAGGGCGTAGGCGGTGATGACCCACTGCCGGTTGCCGTCGGAGATGCCGAGATCGGCCTGGGCGCTGGGCAGCGCGATGTTCACGATGGTCGCGTCGAGCACGACCATCAGCTGGGCGAGGGCGATGAATATGAGCGCTTTCCAGCGCCGGGGATCGACGAACTGAGCCGTTTCAGGCATGGATGGGCCTACCTAGCGGTGCGGAGAGTGAGAAATGGAACGTAAGGGGCCGGTCAGGGTCAGACCGGCATAAGCCGTTGGAATAAGAGGTAGCGAGAGGCGACGACGCACGTAAGGAAGACGTGTGAACGTGCGCGGAATAAGCGGTGCTCCGGGATCGGCCGGATGCGATCTATGTCACGTCACGGCCGGTGTTGCAGATCCTCCAAGGTCACGGACTTTCCGGGTAGTTCCGAGCGCGCCGGGGTGTGCAGACCGTCCAGGAACAGTTGCAGATGCCGGTGCACAAAGGGCTCGAAGTCCACACAGGCGCTGCCGGGCAGCGGCCGGGTGAGCTGATTGAGCGCGACCATCAGGTCACCGACGCCGATGTCGGTGCGCAGTTTGCCTTCGGCTTTCGCGGCCCCCATCAGGGCTTCGACACCGTCCGCCAGACGGTCGCGGGTAGCGATGAAATCAGGGTGCTCCTTGTCGAGGCCGTCGGAGAGCAGCAGGCACAGCGCGCCGATGTGCTCGTCCGCCGCGGCGTGGACGAAGCGCCGCAGCGCCGAGAAGGTGTCGTCCTCCTCGGCCAGGGCGGATTCGGCCTGGTCGGCGACACGGGACATCACCGAGAGCGCCACATGGTGGATCAGCTCACGGCGGTCCGTGAAGTGCCGGTAGATCGTGGCATTGCCGACCCCCGCCCGTCGAGCGATTTCATCGAGGGGGATGTGCGCCCCGCACTCGACGATCACCTCTCGGGCGGCCGCCACAATGCGCTCACGGTTACGCAGGGCGTCCGCGCGCAGCCGGGGCTGTGCGGACTTCGCGGTGATCGTCTCAGCGGCCATGACAGCACTCCCTTCTGCGCGTACGGCTTCCACGCGTACGGTTCTCGGTGGCCGGTGCTCCGGCGGCTTGGCGGCGGCGCCGCGCCCCGGCCTTGACGTTCGAGCTTCAACTTTCCGGGGAGTGAGTCCCCGTTTATGCGGTCACTCGGTTAAACGGGGAATGAGTCCCCGGAATTTCTGCGTCCGTACGTGACCTGCCTCACACCTGCCCGGCACCCCCGCCGCCCGGACGGAGCAGCTCATTCCGCCGTTCGGCGGCACCCCACGGGCGCCCCGGACCGCGCCATCACACCGTGGTCGGCAATGGACCAGACGCATGGGACCACCCGCCCCCGCATACGAATACGCCGGCCCCGCAGAGGCAGCGCGTTCGCCACCGCCGCCGTGCTCACGGTGGCGGTGGTCGCCCCGGCGGCGGCCCCGCGTCCCGCGCCCCCCGCACCCTCCGAGCTGACCCCGGCGCCCTCCGCGCCCCCGGACTTCGGCTCGCTCGCGCCCTGCGCCCTCGCCTCGGGACCGGGGCTCCAGATGGCCGACGGCATACCCACCGGCCGCGGCTACAGCCGCAGCACCGGCACCGTCCACGCCCTCAACCTCATGATCGACTTCCCCGATGTCCGCGGTCAGGGCACCGCCCGCCAGCGCTTCGAGGAGTTCTTCCCGCAGACCTCCCGGTGGTTCGCGCAGAGCTCGTACGGACGGCTGGACTACCGCCCCGAGATGCCGATCACCCACTGGCTGCGGATGCCGCGCCCGTTCCACGCCTACGGCATCAAGCGCGGCAGCCCCTTCGACCCGGGCTATCGCAAACTCGTCGCCGACATCGCCAAGTCCGCCGACCCCAAGGTCGACTTCCGCCGCTACGACCTGGTGAACGTCCTGGTCACCCCGAACGCCGGGCCACCGGCCGCGCATGCCGTGCTGTCCGTCACCTACGCCGACAACCAGCACGCCCCGGCCGCCGACGGCGTTCCGCTGGCCAATGTCTCCTTCGTCTACAGCCGCCAGGACGACGGCTCCGGCTCGCTGCGCCGCACCGGCTTCCGCGTCCTGCCCCATGAGAACGGCCATGTCTTCGGGCTGCCCGACCTCTATACCCACGGCGGCGGCGACAAGGCGGGCCACTGGGATGTGATGTCCGAGGACTGGGGCCCCGGCAACGACCTGCTGGCCTGGCACAAGTGGAAGCTGGGTTGGCTCGGCCCGCGGCAGATCGCGTGCGCCGCCCGGTCCGGGGTCTTCGCCCACACCCTGTCCCCGCTGAGCCGCGCGGAGGGGACCAAGCTGGTCTTCGTCCCCGTCTCGCCGTCCACCGGCTACGCGATCGAGGCGCGGGCGACCGGCGGCAACGACGAGGCGATATGCAAGCCCGGGGTCCTGATCTCCTGGGTGAACACCGGTGTCGACTCCGGCGGCGGCCCCGTCACCATCGTGGACTCCACCCCCAACGGCCGCGGCTGCACCCGGGAGCACAATGTCCACCCCGGGCTCAGCGACGCGGCCTACGCGCCCGGCGAGACCTTCGACGCCGCGGCGAACGGCATACGGATACGGGTCCGGGTCACCGGCCGGGACGCGGCCGGCGACTACGGCGTGGAGATCACGCGTCGTGCCAGTGGCGGCGCCCGAGGCTGATCAGCAGAAGCTGTTTGCGCGCCGTGGCGGCCACTCGCCGCTCGTCCGCGGCCTCGGGGTGATCGGCCTGCGCCTCCAGGAACGCCGTCGCCGTCATCACCATGCGGTCCACATACAGCTCCGCAAGCATCCGGACATCTTCCGGTGGCCAGGATTCCGCCGGGAGCCGCGGACAGAAGGCGGCGGCCACCTCATCGGCGAATCGGTCCAGCTCGGCGGCTATGGCCTGGCGCACCGGGCGCACCCCGCCATGCCGCTCACGTGCGATGAAGCGGATATGCGCGGGGTAGTGACGGACATGTTCGGCGACCGCATCGACGGTGGCCTCGATCCGCTCCTCGTCACCCTCCTGACCGGCGAGGATCGCATTGATCATGTGGTGCAGGCTGCCCAGGCTCTCCTCGACCAGCGCGACACCGAGATCGCTCAGATCCCGGAAGTGCCGGTAGAACGCGGCCGGTGCCACTCCCACCGCCCGCGTGACCTCGCGCAGCCCCAGACTGCTCAGGCTCTGGTCCTCCAGCAGCCGCAACGCGGCGTCCATCAACGCGCGCCGCGTCTTCTCCTTCTGGGCCTGCCGGACCCCGGACGTGTGACTCATATCATTCAGTAAACAGCCGTTCGCTGAATTTTTCCAGGGTTCGGCGGGGTACTCTAGAACTCAGTGAACAGTTGTGATTCCAACTGTTCACCGAACAATTACCATCCGCACGCCAACCGCATCCGGATCGTCACTTCGAGAGAGGCACACATGCTCTTCATCGTCGCGGCACTCGCCCTGATGGGGGTTCTTCTGGGGGCGGCGGCGCACACTCCGCTCCCCCTGTTCCTCGCCGCCGCGGGCGCCATCGGCGCCTGGCTGCTGATCTTCTTCATCCGCGAACGCACCGGGCACAAGGGGAGCTGAGACCCATGGCACTCACCGCACCGTCCCGCACCTCACCGGTCCGGGCGCGCCAGGACGCCGACGGCATGGCCGTCGCCTCCTTCGTGCTCGGTCTGATCGGTCTGCTGCTGTTCAACGCGGTCTTCGGGCCCTGCGCGATCGTCCTGGGGACGCTCGCGATCGCCCGGAACACCCGCCGCAGGGGCCGGGCGCTGCTCGGACTCACCCTCGGCATCGCCGATGTGGTCCTGCTGATCGTCCTGCTGACGGTGAATCACTCCGTCTTCTGGCAGTTCGGCGGCTGACCCGCCCGGCGGTCCACCGCGGCACACCTCCCCGCGCGGCCCTTCCACTCAGTGGAAGGGCCGTTGCCCGTGCGTGACGGGCGTCACCACGCTGGCACGCATGACCGCCTTCGCGAAAAACCAGTGGTACGTCGCCGCCTACGGCCGCGAAATCGGCCGCGAGCTGCTGGGGCGCACCATCCTCGACGAACCCATCGCCTTCTACCGCGCCGAGTCCGACGACAAGGTCATCGCGCTCGCCGACCGCTGTGTGCACCGCCGCTATCCGCTCACCGCCGGCCGTCTCGACGGCGACACGGTCGTCTGCGGCTACCACGGCTTCACCTACGACACCGGCGGCACCTGTGTGTTCGTACCGGGCCAGAAGCGCGTCCCGCGCACCGCCCGGGTCCGCTCCTACCCCGTCGTCGAGCGGGACTCGCTGGTGTGGGTGTGGATCGGGGATCCGGCGCTCGCCGACCCCGGCGCGGTGCCGCGCGCCCCCTGGCTGGCCGATCCGCGCTGGACGACGGTCGGCGGCATGGAGCCGATCGACGCCGACTACGGCCTGCTCGTGGACAATCTGCTGGACCTCTCCCACGAGACGTATCTGCACGGCGGCTACATCGGCACCCCCGAGGTCGCCGAGACCCCGATCACCACGGAGGTCGACGAGGGCGCGGGCGTCGTCCGGGTCAGCCGCCACATGGACGACGCCGAGTGCCCGCCCTTCTACGCCCGCTCCACCGGCATCGAGGGCCGCATCACCCGCTGGCAGGACATCGAGTACCACGCGCCCTGTCTGTATCTCCTGCACAGCCGGATCGCCCCGGTGGGAGTGCTGCCGGAACCGGACGGCTCCGATCCCCACGCCTTCCATGTGGAGATCACCTACGCCATCACCCCGTCCACCGACCGCCATGTGTACGACTTCTGGGCCGTCTCACGGGACTTCGCGCAGGACGACGAGGAGGTCTCCACCTTCCTCCACGACCTCAACCGGACCGTGGTGCTCCAGGACGTGGCGGCGCTGAACGTGCTCCAGAAGGCGCTGGACGCCGAGCGCGCGGGCTATCAGGAGCTCAGCATCAACATCGACACCGGCGGACTGGCCGCGCGCCGCATCCTCGCCCGCCTCGCCGCCGAAGGGGAGAAGACCGCGCCCGTGGTGGCGTCCCCGTGAAGGGCACGCCCACGGCGGAGGTGTACCGGATCGACTGGCTGCCCGGCACCGATGTGCTGCACGGGGTCTGCCACTGCGGCGCCGAGCGCACCGCGGAGGACCCGGTCGAGCTGTGGCAGTGGATGCTCGCCCACCCCACCGGGCACCACCCCGTCGATCCCTCCGAGCACCTGCCCAACGGCCACCGGAAGGAGCCCCGTTCATGAACCCCGGCGGCGAGTACGAGGACACCCTGCTGGTGGCCCGCAGGGAGGAGGTGGCCTCGGACGTGGTGGCGCTGACGCTGCGCCATCCGGCGGGCCGTGACCTCCCCGCCTGGGAGCCCGGCGCCCATCTCGACCTCGTCCTCGACGCGGGCCGGATCCGGCAGTACTCGCTGTGCGGCGACCCCGCCGACCGCGCCTCCTGGCGGATCGCGGTGCTCCGCGCCCCCGCCGGGCGCGGCGGCTCCGCCCGGGTGCACGACACCCTCACCGAGGGCGGCACGGTGCGGGTGCGCGGGCCGCGCAACCACTTCGCGCTGCGCCCGGCGGCCCGCTATCTGTTCATCGCGGGCGGCATCGGCATCACCCCCCTCCTCCCCATGACGGCCGCCGCCGAGGCCGCGGGCGCCGACTGGCGGCTGCTCTACGGCGGGCGCACCCGTGCCTCGATGGCCTTCGCGGACGAGCTCGCCGCCGCCTACGGCGACAAGGTGCGCCTGGTGCCGCAGGACGAGGAGGGGCTGCTCGACCTCGCGCCGTACCTCACCGCGCCGCACCCCACCGCGCCGCACCCCACCGCCCCGGCCGGTCCCGGCACCCTGGTCTACTGCTGCGGCCCCGAACCACTGCTCCAGGCCGCCGAGGAGGCGTGCCGCGACTGGCCCGAGGGGTCCCTGCACACCGAGCGCTTCCAGCCCCGTACGCACGACGCGGGCGCCGAATCGGGCACCCGGGCCTTCGAGTTGGTGCTCACCCGCTCGGGTCTGACGCTCACCGTGGAGCCGGAGCGCAGCGTGCTGCGCACGGTCGAGGCGGCGGGGGTACCGGTTTTGTACTCCTGCGAAGAGGGCACCTGTGGGACGTGTGAGACGGACGTCGTCGAGGGGGAGGTGGACCACCACGACTCCGTGCTCACCGACGAGGAGCGGGCCTCGGGCGAGACGATGATGATCTGTGTCTCACGCTGCCGTGGCCCGCGATTGGTGCTGGACCTGTGAATCCGCCCTGAACGGCCGTATGAGCCCCTCGATGTGAGGTCCGGAACGACCCCACCCACTGGACAAACAGGTTGGTTAGGCTAACCTAACTACGTCCTCGGGTTGCCGTCCCGTGACCATGCCCCCGTATGCATCGAGAGAGAGCACCTTCATGCGCCAGGCCAGAGCACTCCCCCTCTCCCGCCGCGGTCTGCTCACCGCGGGCGGCGCCCTCGGGCTCGGAGCCCTGGTCACCGCCTGCGGGGACAACGGCGGTTCGGGCTCCGGCGGTGACGACGGCGGCGGCTCCTGGTCGTTCACCGATGACCGCAAGAAGAAGATCAGCCTCGACAGCCGGCCGCAGCACATCGTGGCCTACATCGCCGCGGCGGCCGCGCTCTACGACTTCGGCATCGAGAAGCAGATCACGGGCGTCTTCGGCCCGACCACGCTGAAGAACGGCAAGCCGGACGTCCAGGCGGGCGACTTCCCCGTCGACCAGGCCACGTCCCTGGGCAACACCTGGGGCCAGTTCAACGTCGAGAAGTACGCCTCGCTCAGCCCCGATCTGCTGATCACCAACATGTACGACCCGGGCGCGCTCTTCTACCTCCCGGACGACAGCAAGAAGAAGATCCTCCAGCTGGCCCCCAGCGCCGCCATCGCCACCGGCCGGATCTCCATGCTCGAGCCCATCAAGCGCTACGCCGCGCTGGCCGAGGCGCTCGGCGCCGACCTGAAGGCCAAGAAGGTCACCGACGCCAAGGCGCGGTTCGAGAAGGCCACCGAGACCCTGCGCAAAACCGTCAAATCGCACAAGATCAAGGTCATGGCCTGCTCCGCCAGCGCCGATCTCTTCTATGTCTCCAACCCGAAGATCAATGCCGACCTGATCTACTTCAGCGAGCTCGGCGTCGACTTCGTCGTCCCCGAAAAGCCCGACAAGGGCGGCTACTTCGAGAGCCTCAGCTGGGAGAACGCCGACAAGTACGACGCTGATGTGCTCTTCCTCGACAACCGCACCGCGACCCTCCAGCCGGGGGCCCTGACCTCCAAGCCGACCTGGTCCAAGCTGGCCGCGGTCAAGGCCGGTCAGATCGCCCCCTGGAGCAGCGAGCCGCGCTTCTCGTACGCAGGCGCCGCCCCGCTCGTCGAATCCCTCACCAAGGCCATCCAGGACGCGAAGAAGGTCAGCTGACGGTCAGTCGACCGGCTGGCCCCGGCCTCCCCACGGCAAGCGAAGGGAAGACCCCCCTCCCATGACCACCGCAGCCACCAAAACCGCCCCCACCACCGCCGTCCCGTTCCGGTTCTTCGACGCGCGGGTCGTGCGGACCCGCGCGCTCGGACCGTCCATGGCGCGGATCACCTTCGGCGGCGCCTGTCTGAAGGACTTCATCAGCGGAGGCCGCGACCAGCGCTTCAAACTCTTCCTGCCGCACCCCGGCCAGACCGCCCCGGTGGTGCCGGTCGAGGCCGGGGATGGCTGGTTCACCACCTGGCGGGCGATGGATCCGGCCGAGCGCGGCATCATGCGCTCGTACACGGTGCGCCAACAGCGCCGCGACCCCGATGAGATCGACGTGGACTTCGCGCTCCACCACGACAGCGGCCCGGCCGCCCGCTGGGCCGCGCGCGCCGAGGCAGGCGACCGCGTCACCCTGCTGGGCCCGGTGGTGGAGGACAACGGCGGGGTGGACTTCCGGCCGCCGTCCAGGACCGACTGGGTGCTGATCACCGGCGACGAGACCGCGCTGCCCGCCATCGCGGGCATCCTCGAATGGCTGCCCGCCGACTTCCCCGTCAAGGTGTGGCTCGAGGTCCAGCACGCCGAGGACATCCAGGAGCTGCGCACCGAGGCGAGGGCCGAGATCACCTGGCTGGTCCGGGACGCCATCGCCCCCGGCACCCCGCGCTCCGCCCTGCTGCTGAACGCGGTGGGCGCCGCCGAGCTGCCCTACGGCACGCCGTACGCCTGGATCGCGGGCGAGGCCGGAACGGTCAGGGCGCTGCGCCGCCACCTGGTGCGCGAGCGCGGCTTCGACCGCAAGGCCGTCACCTTCACCGGCTACTGGCGCCTGGGCGCCTGTGAGGAGCAGCTCGTCGAGGAGGCCGTGTCGGGCGCCGGCCCCGCGACCGACGACTGACCCCGTCGCCGGAGCCGCTCCCCAGCCCCCCAGCTGAATCCACCCCCGCGGCGCACAACTGAATCCCTCTCACCGAATCCCTCCAAAGGACCGCAGAGGGCCGACCGCTGGACGCCGGCGGCCGACCGCTCGGCGCGCCCCCGCGCGCCCTGCCGCCACGTCCAGCGCCCCCGCATGCCCACCAGGCCGTCAGCCCACCGGGCCGTCAGGCCGCAGGCCGCCCCCTCCCCCACCCAGCCGCATGCCGGCGCCGTCCGCACGCCCGCATGCTCGTTTCCAGAAGGGACAGACCGTGAGTTTCCTCGCGCAGACCGCTGAGGACCCGTCGCCGGAGCCGATACCCGGGGCGGCGGATGGCAGGGCCCACCTCTTCAACGGCCGTACGGCGGAACGCTATCGGCGCTCCGTGACCGACGGCGTCGGCCTGGTGGCCGCCACCGTCGCCCGCGCCGAGCGCCCCTTCACCGGCATCACCCCCGCCGAGCTCGCCCCCGAGATCTCCGGAATCGACCTGGAGCGCCCGCTCGGCGATCCGGACGCCGCGCTCAAGGAGCTGGAGAGCGTCTACCTCAGGGACACCGTCTACTTCCACCACCCGCGCTACCTGGCCCATCTCAACTGCCCCGTGGTGATCCCCGCACTGCTGGGCGAGGCCGTCCTCTCCGCCGTCAACTCCTCCCTCGACACCTGGGACCAGAGCGCCGGCGGCACCCTGATCGAGCGCCGGCTGATCGACTGGACCGCGGAGCGCATCGGCCTCGGCGAGGCCGCGGACGGCATCTTCACCAGCGGCGGCACCCAGTCCAACCTCCAGGCGATGCTGCTCGCCCGCGACGAGGCGTGCACCCTGGTCGAGAAGGAGGCCACCGCCGCCGGTGAGACGATCGCGAAATCCGCGATCCTGCCCCGGCTGCGCATCCTCACCTCCCAGGTCAGCCACTTCTCCATCCAGAAGGCCGCCGCCATCCTCGGGCTCGGCTACGAGGCCGTCATCCCGGTCCCCTGCGACCAGGACCGCCGGATGCGGACCGTCTCCCTCGCCCATGAGCTGGACCGCTGCCGCCGCGAGGGCCTGATCGTCATGGCCGTCGTGGCCACCGCGGGCACCACCGACTTCGGCTCCATCGACCCGCTGCCCGAGATCGCCGAGCTGTGCGCCCGGCACGGCACCTGGCTGCACGTGGACGCCGCGTACGGCTGCGGGCTGCTGGTCTCCCCGACCCGCCGCCACCTCCTGGACGGCATCGAGCGCGCCGACTCGGTGACCGTGGACTACCACAAGTCCTTCTTCCAGCCGGTCAGCTCCAGCGCCGTCCTGGTCCGCGACCGCGCCACGCTCAGCCACGCCACGTACCACGCGGACTATCTCAACCCCGAGCACAGCGCCCGGAACCTGATCCCCAACCAGGTGGACAAGTCCATCCAGACCACCCGCCGCTTCGACGCGCTCAAACTGTGGCTGACGCTGCGGATCATGGGCGCGGACGCCGTCGGGGCGCTCTTCGACGAGGTGGTGGAGCGGGCCGCCGAGGCATGGGCCCTGCTGGACACCGATCCGCGCTACGAGGTGGTCACCGAGCCGCAGCTGTCCACGCTGGTCTTCCGCTACGTACCGCCGTCCGACGGGCCGTGCGACCCCGACCTCGTCGACCGCGCCAATCTGCACGCCCGGGACGCGCTGGCCGCCTCCGGCGCGGCGGTGGTCGCCGGAACCGTCGTCGACGGCCGTCACCACCTCAAGTTCACCCTGCTCAACCCGGAGACCTCGCTGAGCGACATCGCGTATGTCCTCGACCTGCTGGCCGAACACGCCGGTCAGTACCTGGCCCTCCACATCGAGCCCGAGCTCAGCGGCCCCCGCCACTCGCGCGCCAGTTGAGCCCCTTCACCCCGCCGGAGACCCTCGTGCCCACCCCGCACACCCACGACTTCATCGCGGTCGGGCTCGGCCCCTACAACCTGGGCCTTGCCTGCCTCACCGAGCCGATCGACGAACTCGACGGACTGTTCCTGGAGAGCAAGCCCGACTTCGACTGGCATCCGGGCATGCTGCTGGACGGCGTCACCCTCCAGACCCCGTTCATGGCCGACCTGGTGACCCTGGCCGACCCCACCTCCCCGTACTCCTTCCTCAGCTACCTCAAGGAATCGGGGCGGCTGTACTCCTTCTACATCCGCGAGATCTTCTATCCGCTGCGCGCGGAGTACAACGACTACTGCCGCTGGGCCGCCGCGAAGCTCCCGTCCGTCCGCTTCGGCCACCAGGTGACGAGCGTCGAGTACGACGAGGCCGACGGCCTCTACACGGTGCGCGCCCTGCGCCCCGCGAGCGGCGAGACCACCACCCACCGCGCCCGCCATCTGGTGCTGGGCACCGGCACCCCGCCGTACCTCCCCGAGGTGTGCCGGGGCCTGGGCGGCGATCTGCTGCACAACACGGACTACCTGGAGAACAAGCGGGCGCTCCAGGCCAAGGAGTCCATCACCGTCGTCGGCAGCGGCCAGAGCGCGGCCGAGATCTACCAGGACCTGCTCGCCGACATCGACACCCACGGCTACCGGCTGAACTGGGTGACCCGCTCCCCGCGCTTCTTCCCGCTGGAGTACACCAAACTCACCCTGGAGATGACCTCGCCCGAGTACGTGGACTACTTCCACGCGCTCCCCGAGGACACCCGCTACCGGCTGGAGGGCGAGCAGAAGGGCCTGTTCAAGGGGATCGACGCCGACCTCATCAACGGCATCTTCGACCTCCTGTACCAGAAGAGCGTGGGCGGCCCGGTGCCCACGCGGCTGCTGACCAACACCGCGCTCACCGACGCGGCGTACGACGAGCAGTCCGCCACGTACACCCTCGGGCTGCGCCACACCGAGCAGGAGCGGGACTTCTCGCTCACCACCCAGGGGCTCGTCCTGGCCACCGGTTACCGCTACCAGGTGCCCGCCTTCCTGGACCCGGTGCGCGACCGCATCCGCTGGGACCGCCACGGCCGCTTCGACGTCGCCCGCAACTACAGCATCGACACCACCGGGCGCGGCATCTTCCTCCAGAACGGCGCCACCCACGCCCACAGCCTGACCTCCCCGGACCTGGGCATGGGCCCGTACCGCAACTCGTGGATCATCCGTGAGCTGCTGGGGCGGGAGCACTATCCGGTCGAGAAGTCCATCGCCTTCCAGGAGTTCGGCGCACCGGAAGGAGCCGTGTCATGACATCCCCGCCGCTCTTCGAGCACACCGACGCGCGCCTGGGCACCTTCGCCCTGCGCGCCCTGGACCCGGCGGCCGACGCCGCGCTGCTGCACGGCTGGGTGACCCACCCCAAGGCGTCGTTCTGGATGATGCAGGAGGCGGACGAGGCGGAGGTCGCCGCCGAGTACCGCAAGATCCACGAGCATCCGCACCATGAGGCGTTCATCGGCCTGCACGAGGGGCGTCCGGCGTTCCTGGCCGAGCGCTATGACCCGTCGCGGGTGGAACTCGCCGGTCTCTACCCCTCCCGGCCCGGCGACGTCGGCATGCACTTCCTGTGCGCGCCGACCGACACCCCGGTGCACGGCTTCACGCTCGCCGTGATCACCGCCGTCATGGAGTTCTGCTTCTCCGATCCGGCCGTCCGGCGCGTGGTGGTCGAGCCCGATGTGCGCAATGACGCGGTGCACGCGCTCAACGCGGCCGTCGGCTTCGAGATCGTCGAGCGGATCGCCAAACCCGAGAAGGACGCCTACCTCAGCATCTGCACCCGCGAGCGGTTCGAGGCCGCGCGCACCGCACTCGCCGCCGATGCCGCACGGACGGCACGGACCGACCGCACCGCCCGGACCGCCCGGACCGACCGGACCGACCGGACCGACCGGACCGACCGGACCGACCGGAACGGACGGAACGGACGGACCGAACCGACCCACCCGATCGACCGGAACGAGCGGACTGAACCGACCGCCCGGACGGCCCGCGACGCCCAAGGAGTGACCCGATGAGCCCCCGCGACGCCGTCGCCCACCTCACCCCCGACCTGTGGGACCGGGCGGGCCGCCTCCTCATCCGCAAGGCCCTCGCCGAGTTCACCCACGAGCGGCTGCTCGCTCCCGAGCTCGACCCCACCGGCCGCTACGCCGTGACCAGCGACGACGGGGCGGTGACCTACCGCTTCGCCGCCCGTGTCCTCTCCCTGGACCACTGGCTGGTCGAGGCGGACAGCATCACCCGCCACGACCGGACCGGCGCCGAACTCCCCCTGGACGCACTGGACTTCTTCATCGAGCTGCGCGGGCGGCTCGGCCTGAGCGAGGACATCCTCCCCGTCTACCTCGAGGAGATCAGCTCCACCCTCTCCGGGACGGCCTTCAAACTGGCCGGCGAGCCGGTGGCCGCCGCCCAGCTGGCCAAATCCGGCTTCCAGGAGATCGAGACGGGGATGACCGAGGGCCACCCCTGCTTCGTCGCCAACAACGGCCGCCTCGGCTTCGGCATCCACGAATACCTCTCGTACGCCCCCGAGACCGCGAGCCCCGTCCACCTGATCTGGCTCGCCGCCCGCCGCGACCGCTCCACCTTCACGTCCTCCGCGGACCTGGACTACGACGCCCTGGTCCACTCCGAACTGAGCGCGGAGACCCGGGCCCGCTTCGCGCGGACCCTCACCGACCTCGGCCTGGACCCGGCCGACTACCACCTGCTGCCGGTACACCCCTGGCAGTGGTGGAACAAGCTGTCGGTGAGCTTCGCCGCCGAGGTCGCCCGGCAGTACCTTGTGTGCCTGGGCCCCGGCGACGACGAGTACCTGGCCCAGCAGTCGATCCGTACGTTCTTCAACACCAGCGACCCGTCCAAGCACTATGTGAAGACCGCGCTGTCGGTGCTGAACATGGGCTTCATGCGGGGCCTGTCGGCGGCGTACATGGAGGCGACGCCGGCCATCAACGACTGGCTGGCGTCTCTGATCGCCTCGGACGAGACCTTCCGCGCCGCGCGTTTCTCGATCATCCGGGAACGAGCGGCCATCGGCTACCACCACCGCCAGTACGAGACGGCCACGGCGAAGGGCTCGCCGTACCGCAAGATGCTGGCGGCCCTGTGGCGCGAGAGCCCCGTCCCGTCCCTGGAACCCGGCCAGCGCCTGGCCACGATGGCCTCCCTCCTCCACACCGACCCCGACGGCGCCTCCTTCGTCAGCGCCCTCATCGAGGAGTCCGGCCTCACCCCCGCCACCTGGCTGCGCCGCTACCTGGACGCCTACCTCACCCCGGTGCTGCACAGCTTCTACGCCTACGACCTGGTCTTCATGCCGCACGGCGAGAACGTCATCCTGGTGATCGAGGACGGCGCCGTCCAGCGCGTGATCTTCAAGGACATCGCCGAGGAGATCGCCGTCATGGACCCCACCGCGGTCCTCCCCCCAACCGTGGAACGCATCCGCGTCGACGTCCCCGAGGACAAGAAACTCCTCTCGATCTTCACGGACGTCTTCGACTGCTTCCTCCGCTTCCTCAACGGCATCCTCGTCAGCGAGGGCCTCCTCGAGGAAGACACCTTCTGGCAGACGGTCGCCGACTGCGTCCTCTCCTACCAGCACTCGGCCCCCCACCTCGCGGACAAATTCGCCCAGTACGACATGTTCGCCGAGGACTTCGCCCTCTCCTGCCTCAACCGCCTCCAGCTCCGCAACAACCGCGAAATGGTCGACCTCCAGGACCCGGCCGGCGCCCTCCAGCTGATCGGCACACTGAAGAACCCGATCGCGGGATGGGGGCCAGGGGCCTGACCCACCCGACGGCCCCGAGGCCTCGGGCCGGGACGCCCCGGCCCGAGGCGAAACCCAGGCCCCACCACCCCGGAGCACCCGAACGCCCACGTACCCGACCCGCTACACTGTGACGGCACGCCGCGGCGGCACCACCATGCCGCCCTGACGCCGGGCCTCCGTAGCTCAGGGGATAGAGCACCGCTCTCCTAAAGCGGGTGTCGCAGGTTCGAATCCTGCCGGGGGCACTTGGTTACACCCTGCGTTGCCGCAGGTCAGAGGGCGTCATACGCCTACCCGTGGGGCTACCTACGGCGCCGGGACCAGTGACCGCGCGCGGACCCGGCTCCGCCGCACAACCTGTCCTCGTCCCACGACTTCGCAGGTCAGCAAGGCTGGACGAGGAGCGTCAGCACCGGCCCTCAGCGTCGCAGGTTCGAACCAGAGGGGGTAACTCCAGCAAGCAGCCGGTCACCCACCGCAAGGTGCGCAGGCCGGCAGGGCCCAAGGCCTACCCCTCGGATGGCGATGACCTGAGGTCCGGTCCCTGGCCCACCGGCCCGTCCTCGTCGGGCGCGGTCGATTCGGAAGCGCGGCTCTGCTCTCGCTGCTGCGCGACCCAGCTCACCACGTCACACATAGCGGTCACCTGCTGCCGAGCCAGAGCTTCCGCTTCCGGGCCCTGAACCGTGTCGACACGGGACTCGAAACGCACATCCCGTCGGCGACCGGCGCCCCTCGCACCGTCACCCGGGCCGCCCCGGTCCACCATCGCATCACGATCATCCGCCACAACCACCAGGCTGCCCAGGCGTCCGCGCCCGGGCCCGACAGCAACAGGAAAGCCAGCCCAAAGAGTGAACCGCCCCGGGCGAAGTGGGGCTCAATTCCCGTGTAATGGTCAGAGTCATGGAACGCCCCCCTCCTACCCACCTGAGCTGCGCGACCGTGCGGTGCGCACGATGGCCGAGATCCGGGAGGTATGAGCCTCTACCCGGCCCCACAAGCCTCAGCTCTCGAGCGAGCCATCCCATCGAACCACAGGGCTGTTGGAAGCCAAGCGGCCCATCACGTGAACGACTTCACGCCCTCGCAACTTCGGCAGCCCAAGCAGCATCCACGGACTGACATCCAAGGTCATCCAGACTGCCCGATTGCTGCGGTCCAGCAGCACCAAGATGCAGCGGATATCCGAGGATTTGAGGTGCGTATCGAGTGCCGGAACCAGATAGCAACGCCCATACTCGCCTCTTCGCTCCGCAAGCCATTTACAGTTCCCCTTGTGGGCAAGCCCTCTATCGATGGCAATGCCCATAAGGTGGTCAGCTGACCGGGAAGTAAGCTGCCTCACGTGGCTACTCGCTAGCTTCCCCGCAACCTTCCGCACGCGCAGGCGCACCACTCACCCCCAGCCTCGGATGTAGATTGGCCTATCCCAGCAAATGGAACTACGAGGATCGGAGGCGCGGGAAATCAATTCAGCCATCCGATGGTTGCCTTCCATCATCTGTCCATCCCCTCCAATCGTCATGAAGCTACGCCCTGGGTCGTCTGGATGGAAAACGAACCGTAGTAGGTCTTCATCACCCTGCCCCTGAAGCATTCCCCTCTTCATCGGGTCATGGGCCCACGCGCCGTTCTCATCAACCATGTCATGGGCGATCCCGCGAAGATCTCCCGCCGTAGCATTCGGCTCCGGAAGGCTGGGTTATTCCGCTTACCGAAGAGCCGGCTCAAGGAGCCGCCCTGTTCACCGCACTTGGCGTTGTGAACGAGAACCGGTGTCTGGCCCGCGAGCACATAGTACGTGTGCTACGTGGACCCGCTCTACCTCCTTATTTGCAGGTCAGCGCTTGTTTCGGGATCCGCTGGCGTCCGTGGTTGTGCGGGGAAATCCGTGGGTGTTGCCGTCGCTACTGCCGTCAGCGGCTCGGGCTGCACGGTCGCGTTGCCGCTGGCGTGGTGTCGGCGAAGGGGGACTCTATTGCCCTACTGCCACGCCCCCTGTTCGACGCGGACGAGAGCGCGGACGATCTGCTCGTAGAACTCGTGGCCGCTCTGGGCGCAGTGTCCGGCGATCCAAAGGGTCAGTTCGTCGGGGGTGTGCAGCGTGCCTGAGGTGCGCCGCAGTTGCGCGCTTCGCCGATGACGCAGACCGCCTCGAACGCTGGCAGGGCCATGGGGTCGGGGACGGTGGTCACGTGGTACTCGCGGAAGCGGTAGCGCCCCCGAGAGTCATTGCGTACCGGTGCGCCGGCATTCGGAGAGTCAGGCATCCTCGGTCGCCTCTTCCTGATCCGGGATGCGCTGTCCCCGCGATTCCGCGACCCTGAGCGCGTCCCTCAAGGCCTCTGTCAACCGGCAGGCCAGCCAGCGGTATTCGGTCGTCGACAGGGTTTTCGTGCCGGGCGCGATGGCGTCGCGGGCGTCCGTGCTCGACACCGCCCGCACCCACCCCCGCGTCTTCGCCGCTACTCCGTCACTCTCGGCGCGCTGCGGTCGCCCGCCGCGCCTGGCGCACCGAACAGGCCGTGTCCACGCCGGCCTGCCCGAGCCCTCGGCCAGGCGCACATCGGCGTCACCGCCGGCGTCTACGCCCACCGTCCGGCTCCGCCTCCAACGCCAAGCCATCGACACCCTCTATGAAGTGCTCAGCGTCGAGGGTGACAGACGTGACGACCCACCCGCCGCAGCAGCCGTCCGCTGACGTTGCCGTCAGCGTTGCCGTCAAACGCCCCAAGAGCCCCGCCGGAATGTCCTTCCGACGGGGCTCCTCAGCGTTCTGGGATCTCACGACCTGGGCAGGTTACGGACTTATATCACTCTCCGCCCCTATCCCCATCTCCGCCGACTGAGAGCAGGGCACTCTCGATTGCATTACGAAGATGCGGACGCGCGTTTCCTGCGTCAGCCTTCCCTAGCAGGATCGGAAGGAATTCTGAATCTGGGTAGCCACCCCCTTCAGCATCCTTCATAGCCCACACCTGCAACCAAATGGCGATCATCATCTCATTGCAAGCTCGGGCTTGTTGCAGCGCATCCGAACTTCCCTCCGAGAAAATGAACCGCGCCGATATTCCTAGCCGATGCCCCAAGGCCAGCAGGAACACTTCCTTGGACTCCGACTCCAGGACTGCGAGCACTCGATCTCGAATACTCATTGATCCATGTCCCAGAAATCCTCGTCCGTCATTGGTCGGCTGCTGCCATAGGGCTCGCGAGGCAAGGAGTCGATATCGTATCCGCGATCCCGCAGGACCTTTATCCGAGTGTTTCCATTCGCGATCGTCCCGTCCGGCTTCACCCTCAGCGCCTCCTTCGCACCTGGCCTCAACGAAAAGACGATATCTTCTGTGTCTTGCTTGCCCCAGAAATCCAGCGAACTCTTATCGAGTGAACTGTCAGGGTGCAGCGACTTCAGAGGAGGATCGCACGGTGTGGAATTGTGAACCAGGACCGGAGTGGCCCCCGCCAGCACATAGTACGTGTGGAGGTCGGTGATGGTGAGGTTGTGGACCGTGGCTTGCTGGGTCCAGTACTTGACGGCGGTGATCTGGAGGTGGGTGCCGGCGGAGGTGCGGAGCCACTGGCCGGTGCGGAGGTCGGTGGCGTTGATCCATGCGTGGAGTTCGGGGACCCAGAAGGGGTGGCCGTCGGTCGCGGTGATGGAGGCGGTCTTCTCGCCCCTCTTGCCGTCGAGATCGAGGGTGATTCTGACGAGGTGTTTCAGGCCGTTGCCCTTGATCTCGGCGGTGACCGTCTTGGTGGTGGTCTTGCCGGTCTTGGGGTCGGTGGCGAGGACCTTGTCGCCGATCTGGACGTCCTCGATAGGTTTCGTCGTGCCGTCGGCCATCAGCACTTGGGTGTCTGGGGTGAAGCTGTTGCAGGCTTTGAGGACCTTGAGCCCCTTGAAGGCCCGGGCCCATGGGAGGTCGAGCGAGGCCGCGCCGCAGGCTTTGAGGCTCTTGCCGCTCAGGCAGCTCTTCCACGCGCCGATATCCGGGGAGGCCACGCTGACCGCGACCGCGGTCACCAGTTTCTCGAAGCCGTTCTGTTCGTAGTTCACCAGCCCGATCGCCTCGGCGGCCGAGCAGAATCCCTCGGGCCGGGTGGACGGCGAATAGCACTTCTGCTGCGCCCATCTTTGGAGCTGCTCTTCGCTGTCGTACCCCGGGAAGCGCTTCGCCAGTTCGCCGGCGGACGGAATCCTGATGCCCTCGAGCCGCAGTTCACCCTTTTTCTGGGTGATGTTGATCGTCCGCCCGGGACGGTAGGAATTGCCGCCGCTGGGCCGGGCTCGGGAAGGGCCGCTGGAGACCGGGTAGAGGATACGGCCACTGGTGTCGTAGCAGCCCTCTGTGGTGCAGCCCGGACCGTGGCTCGGAGTCCAGTTGTTGTTGGCGCCATCGGCGCTGCAACCGTCGCAGAAGCGCCCGGTGGGGTCGGAGCCGGTGACCGGGTTGTTGTTGGCGTAGGCGTAGCCGTTGATCTGCTGGGGGTCGGTCAGGTCCATGACCGGGTCGACGGACAGGAAGCGGCCGGTGGTGGGGTCGTATTCGCGGGCGCCCAGGTGGGTGAGGCCGGTGGCCTTGGTGTCGTCGGTCCCGCCGACGAAGCCCTTGGTGCCGGGCCAGGCGGCAGGTTCCTCGCCACGCAGATCACCGAAGGGCAGGGTGCGTCGCTGGGTGAGTTTCTGGGAGGCGGCGTCGATGGCGAGTTGTGCGGTGCCGTGATGGTCGGCGAGTGTGAAGGAGACGCTGCCGTCGTCCTGTTGTACGGCCTGGTGGCCGCCGCCGAGGTCGATGTAGCGGGTGGCCCTCGGTGTGGATGACCCCTTGGGCAGCGTGATCTCGGTGGCGCCCAGGTAGAGGGTGGTCTCGGTGGAGGTGCGGCCGATGAGCCGGTTGCCGTCGGCGTCGTAGAGGTATTCGGTGACCTTGTCGGCACCGCCCTCGACCGGCTCGGTCACCTTCGACAGGTGCCCCTCGGTGTCCCAGTCAAGGGTCTGGGTGTCGCCGCCCAGCTTTCGGGTGGTGTTGTTGCCACTCTTGTCGTAGCCGAAGGTGTCTTGCGCGGTTCCACTGGGCCCGCTGGCTTTGACGGCCGTCAGAGTGTGTGGCTGTGCGCTGCCCGGGTCGGGATAGTCGTAGGTGCGCTTGGTGTCCTTGGCGGCATCGCCCGACGGGTTGTGCAGGGTTTCCGTCCTGCGGTTGCCGACCTGGTCGTAGGTGTAGGAGGTCCAGTACGGAGCCGGGCCGCCCAGCACACTGCCGCTCGGGGTGGCGGCGCATTCCTTGCCGCCCTGGGTCCATGCCTCGGTCAGGCGCTGCAAGTAGTCGTAAGTGAAGCACTGGTTGTCGGTGCCGGAGCGGGAGACGTCCGATACCGACAGCACGTTGCCCGCCTCGTCGTAGCGATACGTGTTGTACTGGTCGACGCCCGCCACGTCCTGCCGGTCCACCCGCGCCGTGGCCAGGCGCTGGGTGCCCCATTCGTAGGTGTTGGTGGCCCAGGTTTTCTTGCCGCCGCCGCTGGAGAGTTCGTACTGCTGCGGTTTGCCGGTCAGACTGTAAAGGACACTGGATTTCACGCCCTGGCTGCCGTCGATGGCGATGGGGCGCAGGGTCTCGTCCTCGTAGGTGTAGGCCATGGTGGCCGCTGGAAGGGATCCGGCCTTGGGATAGCCCTTCCCTTCCACGAGTCCGGAGACTTTGTACGTAGTGGCGGACAGATAGGTGCCCTGGAGTGGGCCCTCTTCGGCGGGGATGGTGACGGACGTGCGCAGTGCTCGGTAGAGGCGGTCGTAGGCCACGACCTTGGAGGTGTAGGCCCGGCCGTTGTCGTAGCGGGTGGATTCCGCCAGGTAGCCCTTCGAGTTACTGACGGTGTCGTAGACCCATTTCGCTCTCAGCTCGCCGGTGGGCGAGTCCTTGCGCAGCTCGGTCCGCCGGCCAAGGCCGTCGTAGACGTAGGCGAGGGTGGTGTTGCGTCCGTCGGTGGTGGAGGTCAGCTGACCGCGGTCGTCGTAGACGCTGCTGGTCGTGCCCTTGTCCGGGTCCTTGGCACGGGTGAGCTGGCCGAGAAGGTCGTAGCTGTAGCTCCAGGTGTTCTTGGCTGGGTCGGTGACCGTCTTCAGTTCGCCGCGTGGTGTGTAGGCGTAGGTGGTCGTGTCATAGGCGGCGCCGACCGTGCGCTGGTGGAGTTGGCGCAGTTCGGTGGTTTTACCGCGGGCGTCGGTGAGGGTGGTGGTAGCGGTACCGCCCACGGGTGGGATGACCGTGGTGCGATCGCCACCGTGGATCGTCTTGGTGACGCCCAGGACCGTGCCGCCGTCGCCGTTTCCGGCGATTTGCCGTGCCTCGGTCTGTCTGCCCAGGCCGTCATAGGTGTAGCGGTTCTGCGTTTCGACGTTCAGTGCGTCTTCTGGCTTGAACAGGGTGCCGCTCGGCTTGCCGTCAGCGTAGTAGGTGGCGAAGTCCTTGGCTTTCAGGCCCCGTTCGTCGTAGAAGACGTCGGTCAGCAGCCGTCCGCCGTCTGGTCCGGGAGCTTGTGTCTGCCGTTCACGTAGCAGGCCGTCGTAGAGGGTGTAGGAGGTCTGCTGGGTACCGTTGTTCCCGAGTGTCTTGGTGCCCACCGCCACCGGCTGCCGGTCGGTGACGGTGTACGTGAACTCGTAGGTGGGGGTCTGGCCGGTGAGCCGGTCGGCCAGCCAGACCTTGGTGGAGCGGCCCAGGGCGTCGTAGGCGTAGTTGGTGACCTTGTCGTTGGTGTCGGTCTGGGTCAGCGGCAGGCCGCGCAGCACGTCGCGCGTGGTGGTCGTGGTCTGCGCGGTGCTCGCGTCGCCGGTCTTGGCGGGGGGCGAGGTCACCTTCGCGCTGGTGGGCAAACCGGAGGCGGGAGTGTAGGCGGTTGTGGTGGTACGGCCGTCGGTGCGAGCGGTCCGTTTGAGTGCTCCGGCCGCGGTGACGGTGACGTCGGCCGTCAGGTCGGTGCTGGTGAGCTTCCGTCCGTAGGAGTCGTAGGTCGAGCCGGACTCCACATAGACGGCGGTGGTTCCGTCGTACTTCTTCAGTACCGCGGTTCCGGTGGCGTCGCCTTTCGTGGGGGCGTCGCCATAGGTGCCGCCGTCGTAGGCGGTTCGCGCGTCGGAGATGACGTCGTCCGGTCGGTTGGCGGTCGTGTCACAGGCTGTGGCGACCGCTTCTACCCGGGAGGGGAGGGTGAGGATGTTCTTGTCGGTGTTGGTGGCGTAGGTGGTGCGGGTGCAGGTGTTGTCGGCGGCGGTGTCGTTGTCACCGAAGTCGTCGACCTGGGTGATCCGACCGGCCACCGTGTCGAAGCTGGTGGCCGTTGATGCGGTCCGCCATTTGGTCCCGGCCCCGTCATCCAGTGAGGTGAAGGTCTTGGTGTGGGCGGTCCCGGTGAGGTTGGCTGTGACCGTGCCCCAGTCGCGGACCTTTTTCGCGGTCTCGTGGTGCCAGGGCCGGTTTATGGTCTTGGTGAGGACCTTTCCGCCCGGCCCGGAGAAGCTGACTGTCTTGTAGGCGAAGCCGGCCGCCGAATCATGGTCGGTGATCGGGTCGCCTTCGTCATCATCGAGCGCCACGGTGACACTCCTGGTGCCGCCTCCGGTGTCCTTGCGGTCGCCGTCCATGCCGCGCAGGAAGTAGGTGTCCTGCTGCGACTTCATCGCACCCGTCCCACCCTGGCCACCGGTCTGGACCCGCACCTGCCCGTAGCCGCGCCACTGCGACCAGGTCTTGAACTTCTCCTTGGTCAGTCCGTCGTCATCGTCGTAATGCCAGGCCGCGCCGCCCTTGTAGTCGTAGGCGGTCACCTGATCAGGCGCGCCACCAGTGCGGTCGGTTGTGGTCACGGAGGTGACCACGTACTTGTTGAACCACTGCCGTTCAGGGTCGTCGCTGGTACTGCCGCCGACGTACTGCGGGAAACAGAGCGTGGTGTTCGTCTGCGGGGTCGGCAGGGAGTCCCAGTCACATTCCTCAGCGGAGTACTTGACGTCGATCTGCCCACCGGACTCATCGGCGACCGTGGACAGCCGGTCCTTGATGAACGGTGCGTAACCGTCGCCGGTCTTATCCAGGCGGTTGGCCAACTGGGTGTAGGCGAACGTGGTCTTCGGTAGCGTGATGGCTGGGTCAGCGCTGTGGCCGGTGCGCTGAATGGATTCCAGCTCCAGTTGGTAGTCGGTGTCAGCCTTGCCCCAGCGATGGGCGAACGCCCAGGAGTCGACATCCTTGTAGGTGCCGCTGTCGAGGGCCTGTGCGGTGATCCGGGTCAGCCGCTTGCGCGTGAAGAACACCGGCGAGAGCCGACCGTCGTCGCAGTCCTCGTCCACCGTGCAGTTCAGGTCCCAGGGGGTGTCGTACCAGTAGAAAGCGTCCTTGTCGATGGACGCGCAGTCGGTCTGCTCATCAGGCAGGCAGCGCTCGCCGCTGGTGAAGTCGACCTTGGCCAGCGCCTTGGTGCCGTACATCGAGGACGACTTCAGGCCGTACTCGATCCGGTCCAGGTCACCCCCGCGGACGTAGCGGGTGTTGTCCTTGGCCTTGAGGTTGCGGCCGTAGGAGTTCGTTTCCTTGTCGTAGTAGTAGGCGATGGCGTTGCCGTGGGGGTCGACGACGTAGTCCAGGTTCCATCGCCATGCCTGCTGGCACCAGGAGTCGGCGAACGTCGCCCCATGGCAAGGCTCGTCGGCACCATTGCCGAACACCGGCGTCGTCCACGCGGAATCGGTGGTCTCCTTGCCATCGGCCCATCCCGGCAGGCGGTTGTAGCCGAAGTAGTAGCGGTTGCCGTCGGGTGTGGTGACCCGCCAGTACTCGTCATTCCTCGCATCGTTACCGCGTACGTTGTCGGTCGAACCGTAGAGGCGGTCGATCTTCGTGCCGTCGTCACTCTTGAGCTTCCAGGAGTTGGTGCCGTTGGGCACCAGCTCCCCGCCCTTGCCGTTGAAGGAGATGAACGCGTTGTCGTAGGCCCAGCACAGATCGCCCGGCTTGCCGCCGTCCGCGTTCTTCACTCCGTCTTCCGCGCATGGTTTGTAGCGGCGTTCGATGTAGCCCGGCCACAGGTCGAAGCCGTCGCCCACCCAGGAGGACTGGTTGTTGGTGTTCGCGGTGCGGCCGTCGACTCCGCCCGAGGAGTACGACACTCCTACGCTCGGTGTCAGTCCGCCTGGCACGTCCGGTACGGGCATACCGTACGACCAGGTGAAGTCGCCGGTGTTCAGGTTGGTGTTCCACGTCGCAGAAGGCGAGAGCGAGGTGGCCTTGTAGTCCCCCTTGTCTCCCTTCTCTTCTGCTACGGCCGTCAGCACCGTCGGTTCACCCGCACGCAAAGACAGGTCCTGAGCGGTGAGAGTCCGTTTCTCGGTGTCGTTGACGACCTCGACAGGCTTGGGCGTACGGCACTGCCGTCTGGCCGGCGTCGTCAGCACGCAAGCGGGCAACTCGACCAACGTCAGTCGGGACGCGTAGCCGCCACCGTAGACCCCGGCGAAGGACGCGTAGTCGATTCGGGCCCGTACCCGGCCCGCCATGGTGTTCTTCACGCTTTTCTGCCCCGGGTGGGGCTGCAGCGTGAACAGCGGTCCGTCAACCCCGGCCTTCCGCGCTACCTCGCGACCCAGCACCCGGGCAGTAACGTCACCGCGGGCTGCCTTGCCGCGCCCCCCTTCCGCATCCAGGGCCAGCGGCAGGCCACGCACCTTTTTCGGCCCTGTCCCGGCCTTCCCACCGGCGGCGGGAAGTGTCACCACCCCTGATGCCGCCCTCGGCCAAGTGGTGCGAGGGGCGGACTGCGGGGTACGGGGCCCCTTCATGACCGTGCGCGGCTTGACCTTGCCGATCGTGCCGGGCACCGGCTGCTCCGCACGGGGAAGGACAGGGCGTCCTTTTCCGTCGTCTGCGGCAACAGCAGGCTGCGCCACTCCCTGCAGCAAGGTCGCGACCATGACCACGGCCGAGGCCAGCGCGACACGAGGTCGCAGTGTCCGTAACCGCTTGCTCGATCTGCCGTTCATCCCTGTCCTTCATCCCTCGCTGTATGCACCGCCGTAGGCATACGCCACGGGGTAGAGAGAAAGCCGATACTCGGGAACTGCCGGTGGCCTGGTGGCCGGAGGCCACTCGGCCTCACCCTCTGCGAATGTCAGTCGCCGCCTGGTACGTCCGTGGGCATGCCAGGCATACCAATGGCTAGCTGGGCGATCTGCGTATCCGTCAACGCGCCCTGGAAAGACCACATATCGGACACTGCGCCTGGCCAGTACTCACCCCAGGTGGTCCCGGTCTTGGCACGCCCCAGTTGCAGCGGCTGTGTGCCTTTGAAGGACAGCACGTTGTCCGCTTGGGAGATCCGGTCAGTGCAGGCCGCATCGTCCGACACACCGTCCCCATCGCTATCCGCACAGGCGGTCTCTTCCAGCTCTCCGTTCACGTAGAGCCTGAGCTGCCTGGCGAACCCGTCATAGACCAGCGCCAGATGTGTCCAGTCAGCAGGGCTGGAGAACTGGCCATTCTCGATATGCGTGATCGTGGCGTCCTTGCTGTCCGCACTCGCCATGGAGATGCGCCACCGGCCCGGGTCGGAGTCCGGCGTGGTACTGGGCACATACCGCACCGCGAACACATCCTGCAGTGCGCCCGGCGCGCTGAGCAGCGCCACTTCGTCCTTCGGTACGGCCGCGGCTTGTACCCATGCCGTCACCGTGAAACTCGCGCTCGTGTCCACCGGCACCGTGGACGTCGCGGCGTAGTCGTTGACGCCATCGAGCAGGAGGCCACCGTCGACCCAGCCCGCTCCGACCTGTGCGCCGCCGTTGAGTGTCATGTCGTTGCCGGACGCGGAGGTGTCCGGTGTGGTCAGTGGCGAACCGGCCGCCTGCTGGAATGTCCAGCGTCCCTTGACCAGCGCGCGCTGCTTGAACAACTGCTGCGCCTCGGTGGCCGAGACCGGGCGGTCGAACAGCCGCACATCGTCGATCGTGCCCGGGAAGTGATTGTCGACCCCTCCGCTGTAGGAGCCGGCTCCGATGTACATCGACTGATCCGCATAGAACGCACCGGCCAGCTGAGTCGATCCGGCCTTGGCCCCGTTGACGTACAGGGTAAGGGTGTTGGCGACCGTGTCGTGCACGCCGACCAGATGCACCCACTCCCCCGCGCGCGCCTGCGTCCCGTCCGGTTGCATGGCCCGGATCGGTGTCGCGTCCGCGGTGTCGGCGGAGTACTGGTTGACCGCCCACCGGTCGTAGGTCTTGGAGTAGTACAGCTCGAAGCCCGGGGCGTATTCCCCGGTCTGGGCTGTGATGACCGCGGCGCCGTCCGGCTTCTTGTCCAGCTTGGCCCAGGCCGAGACCGTGAAGCTGCGCGAGGTGTTGACATGGGGAGCGCGCTCCTGGCCGATCTTGGCGTATCCGTCCGTGCCGTTGAACCGAGTGGCCTTGCCCGCCACACCGGCCGCTCCCGTGGTGGCGCCGCCCACGTACTTAGCGGGGATCACTCCGCCGTGGCCCTGGATGTCGGTGGCGCCGGTTTCCTCGTCGAGGTGGAAGACCGCCACCGCGGGGCGGCCTGGGTCGCCGACGGTCTGGTGGGCGTGGAGCTTGTCGACCTCGTCCTGGGCGACGGGCTTGTCGAAGAGCTGCGTCTCGTCGATCGTGCCGGGGAAGAAGTCCTTGGCCTCTCCGCCGGACGCACCCGCGCCGATCATCAGGCCCCGGCGGGCGTTCCAGTCGATGTCGTGGGAGGCCGTGCCCGCCAGCTTGCCGTTGACGAACAGTTGCAGTTTCTTGTCCACGCTGTCGTACGCGCCGACCAGATGGGTCCACACCCCGGCCTTCACCCCGCCCGGTGTGCCGGGCATCGCCCGTACGATCGTGGCGCCGGGCTCGTCGGCGGCGAAGGTGTTGAACACCCACCGGTCGTAACTGGCGGAGTAGTACAGCTCGAAACCGGCGGTCTGGTTGCCGATCTGGGACGCCACCATCGCCGCGTGGTCGGGCACCTCCGACAGCTTCACCCACGCCGACACCGAGAACCCGCGGGTGCCGTCGACCACGGACAGGTCCGTGGCCGCGTAGCCGTCCGTACCGTTCAGCGACAGCCCCTTGCCCACAACACCCTCCGCCCCGGTAGCGGCGCCACCGTGCAGAGCGAGCGTACGAGGCGGCGTCGAACCCTCCGCCTGAGCGGAACCGGGCTTCTCGTCCAGTTGCCACGTCGCCCGCTCCGGCTGCCCGGCCTTCACCCGGAACTGATAGGTGCGGATCTCCGAACCGTTCCCCGCCTCATCGAAGGCCTGGGCGGTGACGAAGTTCAGGCCCGGCTTCGCCGGGAGCACCTTGACCGACCTGGCCGCACCGGCGGAGGTGGACACCTGGTTCGCCGACACCGGATCGCCGTTGAAACCCCAGCGGTACCGCGTCACATCCGTGGAGGACGAGTCCAGTTCGAACGTGCCGTACTGGCCCACCCCGTCCAGCCACGGATCCTCAGGATCCTCCGGGTCCGACGCCGGATACTCGCCCGACGCGACCGCGGGTGCCTTCGGCACCGAGGTGTCATAGACGAAGTAGCACCCCGTCGCACCGCCCGCGAACGACCACGGCGAGTACTGCGCACCGTCGTAGGAGCGGACATACCAATGGACGGTCTTGTTCGCCGGAATCGAGGACGGCAACGCGATCGCGAAGTCCGAACCCGACCGCTTCGACGAGGTCAACGCGGGTTTCCACCGCGCGATCAGCCCCTTGCCGTCGCCCGCGTCCCACTTCGCCTGGAACTGCACCGCAACACTGTCGCGGTCCGGGTCGGTGATGTTGTTGGCGGAGACCTTGCCCAGGGTGCGCACCCGCGCCGCGTCCCCCGGCTTCTTGCAGGTGCCTCCGTACTCCATGGTCAGCTGCGACATCCTGACCTGTGCGGGCGGACGGTTGTACTTCACCCGCAGATACGCGTCATCCGAGAACCGCTTCCACCCGTACCGATCGCTCTCGCTGGACGCCTGCAGGCCGAACGTCATCGTCGACCACTTCTTGTCCGCGGCCTCCTGTACGGCAGATCTCACGGAGAACTCCGCGTCCTTTGCCGCACAGCCGTCGTAGCCGTAGGCGAACGACTCCGTCTTGAGATGATCGATCCAAAAGCCGTCCGCGTTCTGTGAGTTCCACGTCGTCGAGGAGGAGATCCCCTTGGTGCGCCACAGCTGCACGCCTCGCGCGTCACACGAGGCGGACCACGTGTTCCGCACCACGAACTCCGCCGACAGCACCGACTTGCCCGCGAACCGCGACGTCGGGATCCGGTAGAAGAGGCGCTTGGTGTCCTGCGGCTGGCAGTAATTCCAGCCGCAGTACCCCATGCCGCCGTCTGAGTCACCGTTGAACTTCCACTGCGGTGACGACGCCCAGTACTTCGACGCCATCGTCCACGCCGACGCTTTCGGCGAGTACCACTGAGGGTCGATGAAGACCGGGTACACCGTACCCTCGCCCTTCAGCACATCGGCATCCGGCTTTAGCACCAGCTCATCCTGCGCCGCCGGTACCTCCACCCCCACCGGGGCCAGCTTCCCCGACTCACCCGCGGCCGGCTCTTCCCCATCGTCGGCTTCGGATACGTCAGCGGCCTTTGCCCGTGCGCCGACGGTCTCCTGTGCGCCGGGGCCGGGGCTGGAGTCCCACATCACTGGCTGAGGCGCTTCGAACACCGCGCCGCCCGCGCCTTTGTCGTTCGCCGCGACCCCGCCGGTGCCGGTTTCCTGGACGTCCAGGCCGCCCGCGTCCAGCTTCAGCCGTAACTCCGCCAGTTCCTCACTGGCCGCGGCCTCGGCCGACTTCACCACCAACAGCTGCGTGAAGCCGTCTTCCTGGGCTCCCATCCGCAGGTCCACATCCGGCAGGACGTCCGGATAGGTGGCCGTGTCGCCCTGTAATCGCGGGGCCGGCAGGTCCGTGGGCCAGGACAGGGCCAGCTCTCGCCCCGCCTTCGTCATCCGCACCAGCGGCACACTCCCACCACCGGAGAACTCCAAGTCCACCGTCGTCGCCTTCGGCGCAACCATCCCGTCGCCGGTCTTCACCAGCGCGGTGTCGATGGCCTTCCATTCACCATCTACGCGCGCTCGAACGGGACGCAGGTACTCTCTGGCTTCCAACTGCCCGTCAGGAGTGGCGAACACCTCGCTGCTCTCACCCCGCAGTGAGGCGATCTCCACCGGCTTGCCCTCACGCTCAGCAGCCGCCCGCGCCAGCTCCTCGCTCACCGCGCTCGTCACACCGCGCGCCTCCTTGGCAACCGGCGCCGTGCGCACGTCGGCGCCCTGTACACCAGCGTGCGGGAGCGCTCCCAAGATGACCGAGGTAACCAACGCCACCCCGGACACGCGTGTACACCGCCGAATGCCCAAAGGCATAGCAGACTCCCCCCACAAGGCCTCCCCAGACCTTGCTCAGTTATGAACAATTCTCGATGGAATCGTGAACGCGAGAGTAGACATCGCCTCGCACACCAGTCCAGGCAGCCACAAAGGGACATGAGTCCACATTCAGGACAATCACCTCGCTCAGCCCAGGTGACATAGACCACACCTCGCGCGATACGGAACCGCCACCTCAAACGTGCTCGACGCACCAGCCCTCTTCGCCCGCACCGTCAACTGACGGCGAGACCGAGAAGACACGACCAGACTCGACAGACCGTGCCCCCATCGACAGATAATCAGCCCTTGCCGAGCGCACCATGGACACCAGCATCCGGGATCTGGCTGCCCCGATGTGCAGCTGCTTCCGTAGCGTCTCAGCCGAGATCGGCCGTTGATACGTCTCCCAATGCCACGCGTCTTCTGCCAGCGCGCGCTTCAGAAGGTCGTCCCCATCAGCACCGAGCTGGCTTCGCTGATCATCCTCGTCCAGAGACGGAACGAGGTCGACGTTGATGCGGTCCTGCTCCATCATCGCCGCAGCGCGTTCTGCGGGGCTCGTGGGGGCTTCTGCTCTCTCAAACTCAGATGACACCTCACCCTCGGCACGACTGATGGCCTGCAGAAGCCCCGGACCCACCTCTGCCCAACCGATCAACAGCAAAGGCCCCACCGCGTCGAAAGCAGCTTTGCCGTTCTGACCGGCCAGCAGCGGATCCGTCACGTTCAGCGCCAAGGTCATCAGGCTGGAGAAGACCAGCAACCGACGCGCTGGCCGGAGCTGCTCCCGGCTCGCACCCTGCAGCGCGAGATAGCGGGTACCCAGCAGCAAACCCAGCACAGAAAGATCTACCGCCGGGGCCACAAGGGGTGCCACCCACGACGGCACACCCAACCGCAACGCGAGGGTCCATACATTGCCGAAGCCGAACAAGAACGTCAGCCCCACCACCGCCGCCATGATCAGCGTCACCGCCCGAAGCGTGACCGCTCGCTCGAAAGCAGCCCCCGCCCGGCTACCGGCGTGTGTCGACCTCTCGCCATTCATCGACCCGCTCCGCCCCACGACACGGGTTCGAAGCTGCCCTTGATCACCAGCCTGCCGACCAAATTCCGCAGGTCAGTGGGGTCATCCTTCTGCGTGGTGCCCTGCCGGGGGCACCATGCATTAAGCCGCTGACCTGGGGTTTCTCCCCCAGGGAGGCGCCACACTCGGCCTCTCTGCCGCACGAGCGCACTTCGGTGTGACATCAACGTCGCCAGACGGTGCCGCAGGTTGGAACTCTGCCGGGGCACCCACTGCGCAGCAGGTCAGAGAGTCGCAGGGCCCATCGTGGCGCGAACCAGCAGAGTGCCGATCTTCCGGGGGCCGACCGGCGCGGGCAGCACGTGCGCGGTCGCTCCGGTGAACCCGTGCTGGCGCAGGATCCGCGTCCAGCGCGGTGGTTCGTAGTCCCAGCGCTTCACCACCAGCGGGTCCTCGTCCTCGGACCTGGTGATGTACGACGCCTGACAGCCGTAGCAGCCCTCGGCAGGCGGACGCTGGGAGAAGGCGAGCATGCCGCCCGGGCGGAGGCGCTCACGAATCGCCGGCAGCAGTCGGGCAGGGTCGATGAACCACACCGCGCCGAAGACGGAGAACACCGCGTCGAAAGTGTCCGTGCAGTGGGCGAGGAAGTCGAGGGCGTCCGCCTGGTGCAGCTCCAACTCAGCGGTGTCAGACCATCGGGCTTCGGCAGCCCTGAGCTGGGCCAGGGACAGGTCCACGCCGACGGCCCGCGCGCCGAGTGTTGCGACGTGCGCGAGGTTGCCGCCTTTCCCGCAGCCGAGCTCCAGGACGGCCGAGCCGCGACTTACACCGAGTATTTCGGCACCGGGGCCGTGGTCGGGGTACTGCGTCCAGTTGAACCACGTCGTCTCCCCGGCGGCGTTCACGGGCCGCCGCTGGGGCTTCTGCTGCGCGTAGGTGTCCCAGGCGGTCTCCGTCATGCGCCCTCCGTTCCCGTGGGCCGACCGCCCGGCGGCGGTGCCGGGCGGCCGACGGCGTGCTTACGTCAACTCTTTCCGCTGTTGGGGCTGTCGGAGCAGCCCGCATGGCACTGACTGCAGTCGGCTGCTTCGGGCCAGAGGTCGGCGTCCACCGCGTACCCGGCGGCCGCGATGGCGTCGAGAGTGCGCTGCCGCGCCGCCGCGGCTGTGCCGTGCTCGCCCTCCGCCGGGTTCGTGGGGACGTGGTGGATGAAGTGTCCCGCAACGCGCTGGCAGAAGTCGGCGTAGTCGCAGGTGTGGAGGATGAAGGCGTGCCAGCCGATGTCGACGGCCGTGCTGGGCGTTAACGGTCGGCCGGTGGTGTTGGCGCAGGCAGCGAGGAAAGCCGCGGTCTGAACGACGATCCGCTCGGCGAGTGGCAGCGCGACGTCGTGGTCCTTCACGATGCGTGTGGCGAGCCGGTCGAGGAGAGCGGCGCTGAGGAGCGCCCTGGGGTCGGTCGCGGTGCTGAGCGGCCGTTCTGCGGTGACGGTCACATTGTCTCCTATGTCGGATGACTTGGTCTGGTCTTGCCGGGGTGGGGCCCGTCCGGTGGTCCGCCCGGACGGGCCCCACTGCCCCTGCCTTGTCGGTGGCCGCGCCTCGGCATACCGACCGGCAGGGGGCTTGGAGGGTGGGCCGCCGACCGCGAAGTCCAACCCGGGGCGGGGGATCCCCGGGCCGCCGGCGGCCCACCCGGTCTATGGGGTTGGGGTGCCCGCGATGCAGAGGTGGGCGGCGAGTGCCCGCAGCGCGGAGCTCGCGCTGAGCAGCGGGCCCGGGCGGGGTGGCGCGGAGGGCAAAGAGCTCTGCCCGTTCGGCGGGGCCTGGCGTCGGTGCCTCATTGGCCCTCCTCTGACCGGGCCTGCCGCGCAGCCCGCTCGTAAGCGCCCAGCAGCCGCTCCCCCGTCTCGCACCTGGCGCCGGACGTCCGGCAGGCCAGGCAGCCCGCGGCGTGCCCCAGAGCTGCGCGCCACTCGTTCACGGCGGCCGGGCCCAGCAGACTCGCGGTCATGCTGTCAGCTCTTCCAGAAGCGGATCCGATTCCGGGTGCCAGGCCAGCTGCTCAAAGCGTCGGCGCGCTACGTCCAGCAGTGCGGCACTCGCCTCGGGGTCCTTTGCAGCGGCAAGCCCAGCGGCCATGCATCTGCGTGCCGCCTGGCTGTCCGCTCCAGTGGTGTAGAGCGCGCTCCTCGTCTCCTCGGCGAAGACCTCGTGCCCGTGGAGTTGGAAGCGGTGCAAGATGCCCGGCGGCGGGATGACCCCGGCTTGGAAGGGCACCACCAAGATTCGGGGGCCGAATGGGGAGACCCCCAGGCGTTGCAGGTGAGCCATCTGGGCCGCCATGGCCTGCGGGTTTCCGAAGGTGCGCAGGAGCGTCGCCCCGTCGAGGATGACGGTGACGTCCTGCGGCTGGGTGGACGATGGCAGCAGGGGAAGTTGGGCCGCAGGGTATTCGGTGGTCTGCACGATGCGCGGGATGGTGGCCGAGGCGTAGACGCAGATCGCGGATGCGTGGTGCTCGCAGGCGCGCAGTCGGTCGGCCCAGCCTTCGGCGTTGTCGTGGATGGTGCCCGCCCTGCGCTTGGGAGCGCTCGACTGCTGGCCCGACCACCGCAGTGCGCCGACGATGGTGAACCAGTGGGTCACCTCGTAGAACCGGAGGAGTGTTTTCACGTCCTGCCACTGCTGTGCCACCTGGCCGGTCTCCATCCGGCTCAGCTTGGCCGCCGAGCTGCCGATGACCTCCGCGGCATCGCAGAGCGTGAGGTCCCTGGCCAGCCGGAGCGCTCGTAGGTACGCCCCCAGAACGAGCGGCGCGGGGCCGCGGCCGTAGGTGGTGGTCACCGGCCGACCTCCCGGTCGGGGCCGAACTCGGCGGCGACCACCTGGGCCAGGGCTCCACGTAACAGAGGGCTGTCCGTGAGGTAGCGGTCGGGCCCGAGCGGGACGCGCCAGTGCAGTACCGGCCCGGCGGTGTGGCTGATGGGAGGCACACCGATGTACGAGATCGAGGCTGCCCCGAGTGCCTGCACCGCCGGGAGGCGTCGCCAGTACTGGGCGCTTCTCGGGGGGATCAGCCAGTACATCTGTGCGTAGTCGGCGATGACGGCACCGGTCGCCCCGCCGAGTAACTCCAGCGCACGCTCACCGATCTCCACGGGAGCGCGCACGGCATCCCAGTGGGGGCCGACCTCGACCATCTCTACGTTGTCCCCGCACGGGGGTGTCCATCGCGCGTTCGTGGGCTGAACAGACCTCATGAAGATGCCTCCGGCGGTGCGTCTCACCTCATGTATCCAGGCAAACGCGGGCACCGAGGCGCCGTCTTCACCGCATGCATCAGACGCTGTGCGTATGCGGAACCTGCATACGCGTGCGACGGCACCGCTACTGTGGGTATCTCCTTATTGCGTCACGCCACCGCAGACCAGGACCGGGGAATGGGGCAGTTAGCACACCACGCCAGCACGGGTGAGGCCATCTCGGCCGCTCGGCGTGCACGAGGATGGACCCAGAAACAGCTGGCCGATCTGTGTGGATACAGCCAAAGCACCATCAGCGGTCTCGAACGCGGCCGCCAGTCAGCACGCGACGTTGATGTGCTCGCGCTCGTCGCCGACCGGCTCGGTATGGACCCCTCCGAAGTCGGGCTGGCCGGGGGCGCACCGCACAATGCTGGTGTGAATCGTCGCGACTTCCTGGGCACAACCGCAGCGGCGGCCGGTCTCGGCATCCTTCCCGCCCCAGTCGGCGCCACGACCCGTCGCCCGGTCAATCCGGCCGTCGTCGGTCACCTCCAGCAGCTCCGCACCACGCTGGTCCAATCAGACGGGCTGTACGGACCGCACGCCGCGATCAGCGCCGTCCACGACCACCTCACGGTCATCGAGCAGCAGTTGCTTCCCGGAGCACATGGCCCCCTCCGCAGGGAGATCCTCCAAACCGGCGCCGAATGGGCCGAGTTCGCTGGCTGGTTGTACGAGGATCTCGGCCGCCCCGAGCAGGCTCTCTGGTGGTCTGACCGGGCGATGGAATGGGCGCAGGAAGCCGATGATCCCGTGCGGCAAGCCTTCATTCTGATGCGTAAGGCACAGCAGTCCGTCGGACTCGGGAGGCAGCAGCGGGCAGTCGGCCTGGCGTCGGCGGCCCTGCGGGTGCGCGGTGATGTGCCTGAACGCGTCCGCGCTTCCGCCTACCTACAGGCAGCACATGGCCATGCCCTCATCGGAGGCGAACTGCCGACCCTCCGCGCGCTCGACGCTGCCCAGGCCCTCGTCGAAGGAGACGAGGCGGTAAACGATCGACTTGGCGGTTATTGCAATCCGGCCTACGTCCACGCCCAGCGGGCAACGTGCTACCTCCGGCTGGGCAAGCCGACAGACGCTGTGACCACGTACCAGCAAGCGCTCGACCACTGGCCGGCCATATACCAGCGCGAGCGGGGTCTCCATCTGGCCCGGCTCGCTACCGCGCACGCCGCCGACCGTGCCCCGGACGCAGCCTGTGCCACCGCTATGCAGGCGCTAGAGATCAGCCGTGAGACCGAGTCCCGTCGCACTACGGCGGAGCTCCGGCGCGTTATCACCAGCTTGGCGCCGTGGCGACGCACCGCGATGGTGCAAGACCTGGCGGAGGCGGTCGCTGCCGCGTGACTAGGCTACCCGGAACCAAGATCTGCCTGGAGGAGCCCATGCACATCAGCGAGCTGGTCGGCACGGACGAGTGGCATACGGTCGAGGGGCGGCCGTACGTCGTCTACAAGTACGCGGCCACGCTGGACGGCCGGATCGCCGCGGCGGACAGCACCAGCCAGTGGATCACCAGCGCGGAGTCCCGTGCGGAGGTTCACGCGCTGCGCGCGGCCTGCCAGGCGACCGTCGTCGGTTCCGGCACCCAGCAGGCCGACAACCCCCACCTCGCCGTGCGCTCGGTAAAGGACGACCCCAACCTGAAGGTCGCCGTGCCGGTCGATGAGCAGCCATGGCGCGTGATCGTCGACACCAACGCCCGGACCCCGGCTGACGCCCGGGTCCTCGACGATGCCGCACCCACCATGATCGCCGTCGCCGATGACGCTGACGCATCCCACCTGGACGGCGTGGCCACCGTCGTACGGCTGCCCCGTGCGAAGGTCGGCCTGGACGTGGAGGCGCTTCTCCACGAACTGCACCAGCGCGGTGTGCGCGGCATGTTCCTCGAAGGCGGCCCCACTCTCGCCGCGTCGTTCGTGTCGGCCGGTCTGGTGGACCGCATCGTCGCCTACATCGCACCCGCGCTCCTCGGCCGCGGGAAGAGCGGGCTTGAAGGCGGCACCATCGAGACGATCGGCGACATCCTCCGGTGCGAACTGGTGGACGTGGCGCGCTCCGGCCCGGACGTCAGGCTGATCGCACGCCCGCAGCGCTGACGCGGCTGGACCATCTCGGCGTCGAGGTGACCTCCACCGACCAGGTGACCGCCGCCACCGACCGCCTCAAGGACGCGGGGCTCGCCACGTTCGAGGAGAACGACACCTCCTGCTGCTATGCCCTCCAGGACAAGGTCTGGGTCCACGGCCCCGGCCAGGAGCCGTGGGAGGTCTACGTCGTCAAGGGCGACGCCGACCAGATGGGCAAGAGCGCGGCACTCGACACCGTCGACGCCTGCTGCACAAGCGAGCCCGCCCCGGCGGAGGCGCTCAAGGCCGCGACGGGCAGCGAACGCTGAGGCAGGACCGGACCCGTTTGGCGGCACACCGGGTGAGGGCGCGATCACCTGTCGTTAGAAAGGGAACGTCATCTCGCCATCCCGGTTGACCAGCATGGCCGCTGAGCGCCGGTGATGCGCCGCTTCACTCCAGCGCTGAGGAAGGCGTAGCGATGAGGTTCATTTCGCGGTCCGGCGCCATGACCGCCGCGGTCGGTGCCGGACTCTCCCTCGCGGTCCTGCCGACCGGGGCGGCCGGTGCCGCCGAAGACATTCGAGTGGGGTGCAACGACATCCCCGGCCTGGTGGACGCCATCAACCAGGCCAACGCCAACGGCGGTCGCATCACCCTCGCGTCCCGCTGCACCTACACCCTGACCACACCGGACAACCCCGACGACGGACTCCCCGAAATCACCGGGGACGTCACCATCTCCGGCAACGGCTCCACCATCCGACGCGACCCGGACGCCACCGAGAGTTTCCGCATCTTCCACGTCGTATCCGGCGGCACCCTCACCCTGAAGTCGCTCACCGTCACCGGCGGCCTCAGCAGCGACTCTGGCGGCGGAGCCCTCAACGAGCAGGGCACACTGAACCTGAACGACACCGTCTTCAAGGAGAACTCCGCGGTTACCGGTGGTGGCGTCTCCAACAACGGTGGACAGCTCAACCTCGAGCGCACCATCGTCGAGCGCAACACCGCGTCCAGCTTCGGCGGCGGAGTCCTCAACAACGGTAACGGCACAACGACGATGAAGCGCGGCTCCCTGCTCAGGAACCGGGCGGTCACCAGCAATGGCGGCGGTTTTGAGAACCAAGTGGGGACCGCGACTCTGGAGTCCGTATCGGTCAGGGGCAACACCGCCATCGAGGGTGGCGGCATCCGCAACGTGAACGGTTCCACCGTGAACCTGAAGTCGACCATTCTCAAGGAGAACATCGCCGTGAGAGGCGCGGGCCTCTCAAACCTCTCCACCACCTTCGGCAACGCCACGGCCACACTGGTCGACAGCCTGGTCACGCGTAACACCGCGATCACCGCCGGCGGCGGCATCGACAACCAGGCGGGTCAGGTGACGCTCACCAACACCAGGGTCATCAACAACGAGCCGGACAACTGCGCCCCCGAGGGCAGCGTCCCCGGCTGCACCAACCCCACCACCACCAGCAGCAGCAGCACCATTGACCCGCCCACCACGCAAGGGCTCCAGTCCGACGACGACATCAAGGACCCCAAGTGAGCCGCCCACCACGATGACCAAGAAGGGCGGGACCCGCTGACCGGGTCCCGCTCTTCCGCGCGGAGTTCCGCCGCGCCATACGCGGCGTCGAGACCCGCGCCAGTCCGGCTACGCGCCCCGCGACGCGAAGACCGCCGCGCCCAGCAGGGCCTGGTCTTCGCCGTCGTCGTGTACCGACAGGGTGAGGCGGGCGAGGCGTGGGCCGTGGTGGGTGAGGCCGGCGCTGAGCCGGGCCATGGAGGTCCTCGACCAGAAGATCGCCTACTACAGAAGATCGCCTACTACAGCTGAGTTCGGTCCGGGTCCGACATCAACGAGGTGCCGCCGCCCAGGTAGCGTCCTGGAGTGGTGCCGACGGTTCGCCGGAACGCCGCGAGGAACGCACTCGGCGTCGCATAGCCCACGGTGTGCGCGACCCGGGAGACGGGCCGGCCTTCCGCGAGGAGGGAGAGGGCCGCGCGCAGTCGCGCATGGGTGCGCCAGCGGTCGAAGGTCATGCCGACGACGATGGCGCCGACCCCGGGCGGGACGGGTCCCACGATGGCCTCGGTCATGCCGCCCAGCGTATGTCCCCAAGACGTTATGGCCTGGCCTTGTAGCGCATCGCAGCCAGAACGGCCCGTGCATAGCGTCGTCGTATGCCGATCCTTCATCTGCGCCGTGGGCGCCGCCGCGTTACGTACGGGTCGTCGGCTCCGGCGGCGGTCACCGCCACCGGCCGCCGTGGACCGGCCCTGGTGGTGCTGTGCTTGGTGCAGTTCATGCTCGTCCTCGACGACAACGTGGTGAGCGTGGCGCTCCCCAGCATCCGCGACGACCTCGGTTTCACGACCGCCGGCCTGGCCTGGGTCGTCAACGCCTATTTCCTCGCCTTCGGCGGGCTGTTGTTGCTCTTCGGCCGCATGGCCGACCTGTGGGGCCGCAGACGGGTCTTCCTGATCGGGGTGGCGCTGTTCGGCGCGGCGAGCCTGCTCTGTGGGCTGGCGCGGGAGCCGTGGCAGCTTGTGGGGGGACGGTTCGTCCAGGGCGCGGGAGCGGCGGTGCGCCTCGACCTACCCGGTGCGGTACTGGGCACCGGTGCCCTGGTGTCCCTCGTCTACGGTCTGCTCCAGACCGAGTCGGGCTGGGGACGCCCGGCCGCTGCCGGGCCGCTGCTGCTCGCCGCCGCCCTGGCCTTCGCCTTCGTCACGGTCGAGGCACGCTCCGCTGAGCCGCTGGTACCGCTGTCGTTCCTGTCCTTCCGCGTCCGCGCCGTCACCAACGGGGCGACCCTGCTGTTCTCCGCCGCCTTCTACGCGATGGCCTTCCTGCTGATGGTGCATCTACAGACCGTGCTGGGCTACCGCCCCTCGCGGCCGGCGTCGCCTACCTGCCCTACGGCGCCGGGATCCTCGCGGGCATGTGGCTCTCCTCCCGAGCGCTGATCAGGTTCGGGATGCGCCCGACGCTCGTCGCGTCGTTCCTGATCAGCGCGGCCGGACTGGTGCTGCTGTCCGGAGTGGCACCGAGCGACGGCTACGCCTCCGGAGTGCTGCCCGGCATGCTCGTCACGAGCCTCGGCTGCGGACTGAGTCTGCCCACCCTGACCGTCGCCGCGCTCACGGGCACGACCGAGGAGAACGCCGGCCTCGGCTCGACCTTCCTGAGCTCGGTCCAACAGGTCGGCGGCGCGGTGGGGGTGGCGGTCCTGGTCGCTCTGGCCACCCGCCGCCGCAACGCCCTGGCCGCGGCGGAAGGCCCACGGCGTGCCGCGGCGGAAGGCTTCTCCTACGCGCTCTCCGTCGCCGCCGCCCTCCTCGCGCTCGGCGCCGTCCTCATAGCCGCCCTGCTCGGGAAGGACCGCCACACAGGTCACGCACTCGACGCCGAAGAGGCTCCGGCCCGGCATGGAAGCCGTACGTAACCGCCGCTTGCCGAGTTGCGGAAGCGGGTGAGGAGCGGCGAACGGGCTGATCCCCGTCCGCCGCTCCGTTCCCGCGTTTGGCCCGTCAGGCGGACGCGGGCTGTGCGTCGGGCGCCGACACGGCCGCGAGGCGGCCGGTGCGGTGCAACCCGTACAGGGCCACGGCACAGGCCAGGCCCAGTGCCAGCAGCGCGAGCCACGGCAGCGCGGACATCCCCGCCGCCCGGGCAGCGTCCAGCGCGGCGCCGGTGAGCAGGTTGCCCAGGGTGATGCCGACGCCGCAGATGGTGTTGTACAGCCCGTAGTGGGTGGCCACGAGCCGGTTCCCGGAGAGCCGGACGATGGTGTCCATCTCGAACGGATAGGCGATGATCGTCCCCAGCGCGAGCAGCAATGCCGAGAGCGCGGGCGGTACGGCCGCGAGCAGCCAGCGGCCCACCGTTCGTCGAGTGCCAGCACACCCGCCCTGACCGAGAGCCACGATGAGACACAGAGGCTCCCGTCACCCGGTGGAGAGCCCACCAGGTGACGGAAGCCCTGGGGCGGTCAGGCTCGATAGGCCACCAGCGCCATCATCCCGGCCTCGCCGTGGTAGGCGTTGTGGCAGTGCAGCATCCACTGGCCGGGGTTGTCGGCGTCGAAGACCACGGACAGCTTCTTCTTCGGCAGCACGATCGCGGTGTCCTTGCGGGGCCCGGAGCCGCCGAGTTGGTAGGTGTGGCCGTGCAGATGCATCGGGTGCCACATGTCCGTGCGGTTGACGAAGTCCAGCCGGACCCGCTGCCCTTCCTCGACCATGAGCGGGGCGGCCGTCGGATCGCTCATGTCGAACGCCTTGCCGTTGATGGCCCAGTTGTACTTCGTCATGCCGCCGGTCAGGTCGACACGGTGCACTCGGTCCGCCTTCTTCGGCGACAGCCTGACGTCGTCCGCCGCGCGGAGCTTCGAGGCCGTCACGACCGTGCCGTCCAGTTCCCTCGGGCGGACGGTGGCTTTCGGTGCCCGGCCGGAGCCGGTACGGACCAGTGCCAGACCGGTGGTGTTCTTCCCCTCGGCGAGCGCGACGAGCGGGAAGACGCCATCCGCGAGCGTGACCAGCACGTCGTAGCGCTCACCCATGCCGATCAGCAGGGCATCGGTCCGCTGGTGCTCGACGGGGAAGCCGTCGGTGTGGGTGATGGTCATCCTGTGGCCGCCGAGCGCGACGCGGTAGGCGGTGTCGCCACCGGCGTTGATGATCCGTAGCCGGACCCGCCTGCCGGGCTTGCCGGTGTAGACATCCGGGTCGGCCGGGACACGGCCGTTGATCAGGTGGTACGGGTACTTCACGTCGCCCGCGTCACCGCCGAGCAGGTCGCTGTCGGCGCCCATCAGCATGAACTTCATCGACATGCCGTCGCCGGACTCGGAAGAAGACGGTGAGGCGCTCGCCCCGCCCCCGTCTCCGCTCATGTCCATGCCGCCCATGCCACTCATGTCGTGACCACCCGTGTCGTGGTCACCCATCTCCATCCCGCCCATGCCCTGCCGCAGCTCGGCGAAGACCTCGTCGGGTGTGCCGGTGACACCGTCGACCCAGTCGTCGAGGACGACCACCCACTCGTCGTCGTAGGCCAGTGGCTCCTTCGGATCCTCGACGATCAGCGGCGCGTACAGCCCGCGGTCGAGCTGGACCCCGACGTGCGGGTGGAAGAAGTAGGTGCCGGGGGTGTCGGCGATGAAGCGGTAGGTGAAGGTGGATCCGGCCCGTACCGCGGTCTGCGTGGCCGGGGGAACGCCGTCCATGTCATTGCGCAGGGCGAGACCGTGCCAATGGATGGAGGTGGCCGTCTTGTCCGGCAGCTGATTGGAGAGTTCGGCGGCCACGGTGTCACCGGCCGACACCCGCAGCTCCTTGCCGGGGGCCCGCCCGTCGAAGGACCAGCTCTTGGCCATGACGCCGCCGCCGAGCTCCAGCATGGCGGGCGCGGCGGTCAGGGTCGGCTTGTGCACCTTGCCGGTACTGGTGCGCTTCTTCTCGGCTGCGGTCACGGCCGGGTCGGACGGCTTGACCAGAGCGGTGGTCCGGTCGGCGTCGCCGCTGGAGCCGCTACAGGCGGCGAGCGCGCCCGCGCCCGCGGCGCCGAGCCCGGCCAGCAGGACAGAGCGGCGGTTGACGCTGTTCACGATGGTGGTGTTCCTCTTCTCGATATGCCTTGTGTTCGGTCGCACGCGGGCACGGCTGATCGCATACGCGGACGCGAAGTTGCCGTGGGGGCGGCCTACAGAAGCAATCGAGAGAGCGCGGAAAGGTCGGGCGGCGCCCGACTCACGGTGCCGGGAACAGGGCGACCGGCCGGGATGGCGTGCACATCGCCCTCGCGGCCGGCCCAGGTCTCGCTCGGCGGCATGTGTTTGACGACGTCGACGCCGGCGGCCGAGCAGTGCTGCACGCCCGTGCCGGAACAGGGTCCCTCGTCACCGTGCGCGGCCGGGGCGGAAGCCCGTGCGGTGTCGTCGTGCCCACCGCCGTGCGCCGACATCCCCCCGTGCGCCGACATCGTCGCCGAGGGCGCATGGACCATGCGCGCCATCCCACTCATATCGGTGGCACGCATCGAGGGCGAGACGGCCGCATTCGTCTCGTGGTGGAGGAGCACGGCGAACGCGGCGAACAGTGCGACGGCCGCGACCCACACCCAGCGCCCGGCGCCACCACGGGCACGGTCCCGTCCGGCCCCGGCTGTGGTCATGGCTTCCATCCCTGCTCTCGGTGAGCGACTCCGCCAATATACCCGGTGGGGGTAACACTGAACGCTCTCCTAATCTACTACGTACTTAGGGGCTCAGTGTCCGATGACGACGGAAGGCAACGATGGAGACTCTGAGCTGGTCCGTAGCAGTGGTCGCCGCACTGGTGACCGCCGTCAGCCTGATCCGCATGGTGACCACCGAGGGGGACGCCCGCTTCGCCGCGGGAGGCGATGTGCTGATGGGCGCGTGCATGGCCGCCATGACCCTGCCCGCGACAGCGGCCTGGTACACCGGTCACGGCGTGTGGTGGGCCATGGCATTCGCCCTCCTGGCACTCGGCGGTGTGGTGATGGCCGCCAAGCACACGCGTACGAGCGGCTGGAGCCACGGCCGCCGATGGGTGCACCTCATCGTCGGCAGCGCAGGCATGGTGATCATGACGCTCGCCATGACGAGCACGTCCTCCGGGCCGGTACTCGCGCTGGGCGGCTCCTCCATGGCCGGGATGCCGGGCATGGAGAACATGCCCGGGATGGGCTCGGCACAGGGCATGGACGGGATGGGCGGCATGGAAGGCATGGACGGGATGCAGGGCATGGGAGGGATGCACGGGATGGACACACCGGGCATGGCCAGCGCGGCCGATGCCACCGCCACGTCGTCCTCGGGCTCCTTCTGGCGTTACGTGGCCGCGGCGCTCGCGGTGTACTTCCTGCTGTCCATCGGCGCGTCCGTCTGGGCCCGGCTCCGCGGCACCAACGGGAAACACCTCCCCGCCACCCGCGACGGCGGCCGAGGCCGCACATGGGGACGTTGGCTGCTCGCCATGCCGGACACGGTGGTGGTCTTCGTGGTATCGCTGACCGTCTCGGTATGGGACAAGGCCCGGACGGTGGAGCGGGGAAGCCACGGACGCCGGCGCAGGCTCGGCACGGCGCCGGACGCCGCACTGGCCGCTCATATCGGTATGGGCGGAACCATGTCCGCGATGCTGCTCATGATGGTGGTGTGACGGCCCTGACGGGTATGGCCCCGGCACATCTTCCGTTCAGCCGGCCCCGGGAGCGGCGGTAATCTGACGGTCGATGCCGGAAACCCGCCAACCTCTCCCACCTCCCCCGACGACGCCACGGAAGACGTCACCTCGTAGCGGAGGAGGCTGGCTTCCGCACGGCTACCGCGTCGACACCCACTCCCACCCCCAGGGCCAGCTGCTGTACGCGGCCGCCGGTGCCCTGGCCACCACGACCGAGCGTGGGACCTGGGTCGCCCCGGCCAACCGGGTGACGTGGACGCCGCCCGGATTCGACCACTCCCATCGCATCTACGGCAGGACCGACGTCCGGCTGGTCGTCATCCCGGCCGAGCTGTGCGACGCGCTCGTGGCACACCCCAGCGTGTTCGCGGTGAGCCCCTTGCTGCGAGAGGCGCTCCTGGCGCTGACCGATCGGCGGGAGGTCCGGCCCGGCGCCCATGAACGGCTGCGCGCGGTGGTGATCGACGAGCTCACCGCGGCCCCCGAGCAGCCCCTGCATCTGCCGGAACCCCGCGACGACCGGCTGCGTGCCGTCACCGACCTCCTGCACGCCGATCCCGGCCGGACCACGACCCTGACCGAACTGGGACGGGCCGTGGGAGCGAGCGACCGCACGCTGAGCCGCCTGTTCCACACCGAGCTGGGCATGAGCTTCCACCGGTGGCGCACCATCCTGCGCATCCACCACGCCCTGGTCCATCTCACCAACGGCCGGTCGGTCACCGACACCGCGACGGAGTGCGGGTGGTCCAACCCCTCGAGCTTCATCGAGGCGTTCACCGAGGTCGTCGGGCAGACCCCGGGCCGCTATCAGGCGGATCTGCGCGACGACGCACAGTAGTTGGCGGCTTTTCGGTATGCGGTGTCCATTCATCAGTGGGCGGCGACCGCGGTCGGGGCCACAGTGGTCATCGGCACGCCGCATCACCGGGGCGACACAGTCGTTCGTCCTCCGGTGCCTGCTCCGGCGTGTTCGACCACTGCTTTCCGCAAGCTTCAAGGAGGCTTGGCACTTCATGTCCGAAACAAGCGAGAGCACCGCCGTAGTCATCGTGGGCGCCGGGGTCGCCGGACTTACGCTCGGCAATTTCCTGTTGCGCAACGGAATCGACTGCGTCGTTCTCGAGAAGCGCAGCCGTGAATACGTCGAGCGGCGACAGCGGGCCGGGACCATCGACAGCCGCGGGGTGCGTATGTTCCGCGCATGGGGGCTCGAAGAGGTCGTGGAGAGTTTCGGCGCTCCGGAAGAGACAATAAGCTTCCGGATGGACGGAGAAGGGTTCACGCACGATCTCTTTGACGACGAGGACGGCGACTTCGACGATATGGTGTTCTGCCCTCAGCAGGTCCTCGTCCGGAACCTCACGGACGCCTTCCTGCGGGACGGCGGAGACCTTCGTTACGAGTCCGCCGACATCTCCCTCGAAGACATCGACGGCGCGGACATCGACGGCGCCCGTCCGCGAGTCCGCTACCGGGACACCACCGGCGCGACACGGGTCATCAACTGCGACTACCTCGCCGGCTGCGACGGCTACCACGGGGTCAGCAGGGAATCCATCCCCGCCGACGCCCTCACTCGTTACTCCTACGACTATGGATACGCCTGGCTGAGCGTCCTGGCCGACGTGACGCCGGACCCCGCGGCCATGGCGATCCATTCCCGCGGCCTGGCGGGAATCATCCCCCGTGGCACCACGGCCAGTCGTCTCTATCTCCAGTGCGCGCCCGACGACACCCTTGAGCAATGGCCGGACGAGCGCGTCTGGAGCGAACTGGAAGCCCGTTTCGGCGTCCCCGTGGCGACCGGCCCGGTCATCCACAAGCAAATCCTGCCGCTGCGGAGCGTGGTGTACAGCCCCATGAGTTACGGCAGGCTGTATCTGCTCGGAGACGCGGCGCATATCGTCCCCCCGATGAGCGCGAAGGGAATCAACCTCGCTCTGCACGACGCCGAAGTGTTCGCCCGCGCCATCATCGACCGGATTCAGAAGGACGATCCGGCCCTGCTCGCCGGCTATTCGGAGACCTGTCTGCGCCATGTGTGGAACTACCAGGCATACGCGGCATGGATCACCGAACTCATGCACAACGCCGGTGACGCCTCCTACGAAGGAGAGTTCCGCAAGCAGATCGCCCGAGCGGAACTGGAACGCCAATTCACCTCGCCCACGGCGAGCCGCCTGTTCGGCGAACTCGCCGCCGGGGTGAATTAGGGCACGGGTGACATCAGGGCTCCGGGTGCCGAGGCTCACCGCCACGGCCTGCGCACGGTCCGCGCACGGGACGCGGATGGGTCTGGAGCGGACGTTCCGGCTTCTGTTTGAATGCCTCCTGTACTGAGCCGGTCCAGGAGGGACGGACATATGGTGTCCACGGAGAGCATTCTCGCGTTCGCGGCGATGTCGCTGCTGGTGATTGTGATTCCGGGGCCGAGCGTGCTGTTCGTGGTCGGCCGGGCCCTCGCATACGGCCGCCGTACGGCCCTTGAGACGGTCCTCGGCAATGTGGTCGGCTGCTACCTGGCCGTGATCGCCGTGGCATGGGGTCTCGGCGCGCTGGTGGAGAGCTCGGCGGCGGTGTTCACGGGCGTCAAGCTGGCGGGGGCGGCGTATCTCGTCCATCTGGGCGTGCAGGCGTTCCGGCACCGCGGGGACATGCGTGTGACGGACATGGCGGCCCCGGCCCGTGCGCAGCGCGGTGATCTGCGGACGATCCTGGACGGCATTTTCGTCGGCGTCACGAACCCGAAGGGCATCGTCTTCTTCGCGGCGGTGCTACCGCAGTTCGTCAACCACTCGGCGGGCCACCTTCCGCTCCAGATGATGGTGCTGGGCCTGGTCCCGGTCACCATCGGAATGATCACGGACACCCTCTGGGGCCTGGGCGCCTCCGCGGCCCGTTCCTGGTTCGCCCGCTCGGACCGGCGGCTGTCGATGGTCGGCGGGGCGGGTGGCCTCGCGATGATCGGCCTGGGCGTGACCGTGGCGGCGACCGGCCGCGCCGACTGACCCCGGTGTCGGACGCCCGGGTCCGGCGTCAGCGGCGGATCACGCCCCGGGGCGGGGCGCCCGTAGGTGTTGACGCTGGGCCAGTTCCTCGTCGTCGACCAGGGTGAGCATGGGCTGGCCCGGGGCGCAGAACATGGTGACGACGAAGCGGCTCCAGGCGTCCGTCCGGTTGTTTCCGTCCTGGTAATGGATGACGTCGCCGCCCGGCTCCCAGAACGTCTCCCCCGCCCTGACCACTCGCTCCGGCTCGCCTTCCAGCTCGAAGAGCATCTCGCCCTCCAGCACGTAGCCGAAGGCGGGGCCGGAGTGCCGGTGCGGGGGGAGGCCGGGGTCGCCGGGTGGGTAGTCGACGCGGATCGTCATCCCCTCCGCCCCCTCCGGCACGAACGGCGGTTTCGCCGATTGCAGCACGGTGATCGCCGAGCTCAGCGCCGCCAAGCGCGCTTGGCTCTCGGCGCTGCCTGCCATCGGCTCTTCGCTCGACATGGCGAGACCTCCAGGGGTGTCATGCGTCTCATGCGTCCAGATTGCGACGGGGCCGGGCGGGGCGCACGCGGACCAGGGGACATGGGGCCTCACGGTCAGTGACGGGCGGTGGCGGACGTCGGCGGACACGGCCAGGGCATCTCGTCGGCGCGGGCGACGGCGGTCGTCCGCAAAGCGTCCGACTTCTCCGCCTTTGACCTCAAGTTCCGTGGCCAGAAGGGGAGTTGGGTTACCCCTGACGTTGATCACGACCCTGTCTCGTTTTCCTTGGGTTGAGCAACCGTTCAGCTTTCCGACAGCTCTCCTTCCATGACTCTTCCGTTCCCGCCGCCGGGGGAGACAGGTGGCGGTCGGGACTCAAGGGCGAACGATGCGTTACTCATGGAGGATTTGTGCGCAATAGAACCCGAGGTGTGGTGGGCCTGGCGGTGGGTGCCGTCGTGACCGCCGCCGTGGCCGCCGGGGCCGGCGCCGTGGTGTCGAACGGCGACGGGACCGACCAGAAGCAGCCCTCCCCCACGGCTGCCGCGGCAGGGAAGACCACACCGGGCGATATCGACGGCGACGGCTATGCCGACCTCGGCGTGGGCGCGCCCGACGGGACCGTTTCGGGGAAGTCCAAGGCGGGCTATGTGGGTGTGACCTACGGCTCCAAGGCCGGGGTCGACACCGGGCGGCACGGCACGTTGTCGCAGGCCAGCCCGGGAATTCCGGGCACCCCCGAGGCCTCTGACCACTTCGGCTCGGCCGTGGTGCGCGGCGACGTGGACGGGGACGGGTACGGTGATCTGATCATCGCCGCGAACTACGAGGCCATCGGCAGCGCCAAGCGGGCCGGTTCGGTCACGGTCGTCTTCGGCTCCAAGGACGGCCTCTCCAGCGACGCCATCGCCTTCCACGCGCCCAAGGCCACCGCCTACGCGCTGTTCGGCGACAGGATCGCCGTGGGCGACTACAACCACGACGGCCGCGACGACATCGCCATCTCCGACGGCACCGAGGTCCAGGTCGTGAACGGCGCGGCGAACCTGCGCGATACGGCCACCCCGAAGATGTCCAGCGTCACCCCGCCCGGCGGCGGCGCGGGCACCGAGCACCTGTCCTCCGGCGACATCAACGGGGACGGCTTCGCCGACCTGGTCACCGTCGCCTACCAGGACGACCCCGCCGACGAGGGCACGCTCGGCGTGCTGCCCGGCTCGTCCACAGGGCTGAAGAGCACCGCGCTGGGCAAGGACGTACCGCTGCCGTTCGCCTCGTACCGGGCCGTGGTGGGTGACATCAACGGCGACGGCAAGGACGACGTCGTCACGGACACCGGCTTCACGGACGGCCCGGACGACGCGCGGCTGCGGACGTACCCGGGCACGGCCGGGGGGCTCGACACCGACCATCCGGTGAACTGGACGGGCAAGGCCCAGAACGGCATCGCCGCCCGGCTCACCGACATCAACGGCGACGGCCACGACGACCTCGTCGTCAGCGACACCGACGCCGAGGCCCCCGGGGGCTACAACGACGCCGGTGCCATCACGGTGCTCAAGGGCACCAAGGACTGGCTGACCGACACGGGTGCGCAGACCTTCTCCCTCGACACCGAGGGCGTCCCCGGCGACATGACGGGCGGCGACTGGTTCGGCGACGCCATCTCACCGGCCGACTACAACGGCGACGGCAAGCCCGACCTGGCCGTCGGGGTCCCGAACCGGACCGAGGGCGCGGGCGCGGTGGCCCTGCTGTACGCAGGCGCCGACGGGCTCACCGCCGAGGGCTCCGCCCTCATCGGGCCGCGCGACCTCGGCTCCCCGGCGGACGACGCCGCCTTCGGCAAGGAGCTGTCCGGCCCCGCTACGAAGTAGCACCGGCTCCAGGTTGGCTCGGTGGCCCGGCCCGCGTACTTCCGGGCCGGGCCACCGGCCCCACACGGCGTCCGGCCTCTGGCGCGCACCGCCTCAGCCGGCGACCTTGGCGATGATGCGGCCCATATCCTCCCGCCCGAAGGCTCGCAGGGTCGTGCTGCGGACATTGCCCAACGCACTGAGCTGGAGCGACGCCGCGGTCGCGGTCTCGTCGTCCGGGGCCTCGACGATGCACACGAGGTCGTACGGCCCATCAGTCCAGTAGATGTCCACGAGCCGTGCCCCGAGCTTGCCCAGCGCCGCGACGAAGTCCTCGGTGCGCTGTGTGGTGTCCCTGAACGCGCGGACTCCCTGCTCGGTCCAGTTCAGCAGCGTGATGTACGTCGCCACGGCTCTCACCTCCACGAGAAGACTCCGTGCGATCAATTCTGGACGCAACGTGGCGAACCCGCACATCCAAAGCACCGGCGAACGGCCGGAATGATTTGCCGAACCGGCAACGGGTGTGGTCCGCGTCGTGGACGGCACGGCAGGCTCGGTCCCATCGGCCGCCACACAGGATGTTCAGCGCGACCCGGGAGGAAACCATGCCGCAGACGCCGCCCACACCCGACCTCACCCACCGTCTGGTGCCCTCGCCCGCCGGGCGGATCCACCTCGTGGAGCAGGGCACCGGCCCGCTGGTGCTGCTCGTCCACGGCTTTCCGGAGTCCTGGTACTCATGGCGCCACCAGCTGCCCGCGCTGGCCGCGGCCGGGTACCGGGTGGCCGCCGTCGACGTCCGTGGGTACGGCCGCTCCTCCCGGCCCGCGGCGGTGGACGCGTACCGGATGCGGGAGCTGGTGGCGGACAACGTCGCCGTGGTGGAGGCGCTCGGCGAGGAGTCCGCCGTGGTGATCGGGCACGACTGGGGCTCGCCCATCGCCGCCCATTCCGCCCTGCTGCGCCCGGATGTGTTCCGGGCGGTCGGGCTGCTGAGCGTGCCGTACGCCCCGCGCGGCGGCCCCAGGCCCTCCGAGGTCTTCGCCGGGATGGGCGGGGACGAGGAGTTCTACGTCTCCTACTTCCAGGAGCCGGGCCGGGCCGAGGCGGAGATCGAGCCGGATGTGCGCGGCTGGCTCGCGGGGATCTACGCCGCGCTGTCCGGCGACACCATGCCCGGACCCGATCTGCCCGACCCGCACTTCATCACGCGCGGCCGGACGATGCGCGAGCGGTTCCCCGCCGGGCGGCTGCCCGCCTGGCTGAGCGAGCGGGACCTCGATGTCTACGCGGGTGAGTTCGAGCGGACCGGGCTGACCGGCGGGCTGAACCGCTACCGCACCATGGACCGGGACTGGGAGGACCTGGCCGAGTACGACGGCGCGCCCATCACCCAGCCGTCGCTCTTCGTCGGCGGCGCCCTGGACGCCTCGACCGCCTGGATGGGCGACGCGATCAAGGCGTACCCGAACACACTGCCCGGGCTCGTCGGCTCGCACATCCTCGAGGACTGCGGCCACTGGATCCAGCAGGAGCGCCCGGCGGAGATCAACCGACTGCTGGTCGACTGGCTGAACTCGCTTCCCGCGTGACGCGTATGGCCCGCCCGGACGTACCGGCCAGGAGGACGGGTTCGGGGAGGCGGGCGCCACCCAGGTGCCGGCCGGGACGGTGCAGGCGGAGGCGGCGACCACTCATCGCGGGAGTCTCTCGCATCCGGGGCGGAGGAGCCCCGGAGGGAGATCAGTTCTCTGGGCGCTGGAGGGCTCTGAAGTCGTCGAAGAACCCGTAGTTGTGGGCCGGTGAGCCGTCCTCGGACCGCTCCACGGTGCGGTTGGCGTAGAGGCTGTTCAGCAGCCAGGGTGTCTTGTCCGGGCCGAAGTTCCGGGTCATGGCGGCGCCTTGGGTGACGCCGTACGTGGCCACGGCGAGGCGTCCGGTGTCGCGGAAGTGGCGCACCTGGTCCCGCAGGAAGTGTTTGTTGTTCTCGAACCAGGGGCTCATGGCGAGGAAGTCACGCCACTTCTCCTCGGAGAAGGGGTGCTCGATGGCTTCCTTGATCACCTTCCACACCGGGGTGTCCGGCGGAAGGCGGTAGCGGCGGGCGAAGCGCGCGGGGATCGTGTCGTTCAGGTGCAGCTTCCACAGCTGGACCAGGGAGAACTCGGTGACCAGGAACTTCTGGCCGTCACGGAGGCGGGGCAGGATGTAGTCGAGGTAGGGCTTCACCTTCTCCGGCGCGGACACATGGGGGTGGATGTCCACGCCCTCGATCTCCGGGGTCCGGCGGGTGAAGGACAGCCAGCGGTCGGTGGCCGGGGTCCGCTTGTCCGGCTTGTCGAGGAAGTTGAGCGCGCCCATGTGGAGGTGGGTCCGGCAGCGCGAGCCGAAGTGCTTCTTCCGGTACGCGATGATGTGCTCCGCGACCGTCTCGTAGAACGCGTTCAGCGCGCCCGAGCGGCGGTCCTGGGGAAGGCTCTCGATGAACGGCTCGTTGCCGATGGCCAGGATGTCCACGGTGTCGAGGACGGTGTGCAGGACCTTGTCGACCCGGGCGAGTTCCGCGTCCATGGCGGAGCTGCCCGGCCGGGGTATCGGCCGGTGGTTGTACGGGAACTTCAGCGAGAGCACCGTGCTGTGGCCGAGGCGATGGGCGTCCAGGAGCTTCGCGATGGCGCGCTGGTGGGAGGCGTCGTCCTCGACCTCGGGCATCGGAACGAAACCCCGGAGCCAGCTCGCGGAGAGCTCGCGCAGTTCGCCGAAGGTCACGCTGTCGGGGTCCTCGTTGAAATTCGCTCCCAGCGCGCCGTCCGGTCCGTCGGCGGAGGTCCTTGCCTCGGGGGCGTGACCGGTCTTGTCGGCGGACCGCCGTTCGCCCTGTGTGCACCCCGCGGCGACGAGGGATCCCGCCGTCAGGGCCAGGACGCGTCGCCGTGCGAGCGGCTGCTTCCTCTTCTCCGAATCCAAGTGACGCTCCTTTCGTGCCGTGGACCCTGGCGCTGCTGCCGGGGCCGCCCGGAAGGATGCGTCGGCGAAGCCCGCGCGTTGCCCACGGTGCCCACGTTTTTCGCGGAACCGCGTGCTCGGGCGCGCCGCGTCGCCCGGTCAGTGGGTGATCCGCACGGTGAGGGTGAGGGCTCCCTTGTTGTCGTCGAGGCAGCCCTCGCCGTCGTTGACGCGGAGTTGCAGGGTGCCCGAGCGGGTGGCCTGGAAGTGCCAGGCACGGTGTACGGCGTGGGGGTTGCCGGGGTTTCCGGGGTAGCGGCCCAGGAGGGTGCCGAAGGGGACGTCGGACTTCACCTTGCAGTTCTGCCAGGCGAAGCGGAGGGATTGGTCGTCGGCGGCGGTGTGGCCGGCCGGGCCGACGAGTGGGAGGTTGGCGGCGTCCACGGTCCAGGTGCCGCTGGTGTAGCGGACCGACACCTTGTCGCCCTTCTGGATCGGGGTGCTCGTGGCGGACTGCCAGCCGCGGGCCGCGTCCACGGTCACCTTGGTCGTGGCGGTGGCGGGAGGCTGCGCGGCGTCGTCGCCGTCGTTGTCGGACGGGGGGCCGAAGGCGAAGAAGAGCCCGGTGGCGAGGGCCGCCACCGCGAGCGCCGCGCCCGCCGTCCACCACCAGGTCCGGGCCCGGCCCCGGCCGCGGGGTCGAGGGGGTGGCGATCCGGCCGCCTGGTCCATGACGGTCGGTTCCCGGTCCAGGGCGGGTGATCCGGCGAGGGTGGGCGATCCGGCGAGGGTCGGTGATCCGGCGAGGGTGTGGGGTGCGGTTGGTGTCGGGTGTCCACCGAGGGCGTGGGGTGCGGCCGCCGTGGGGGGCCCGGCCAGTGTCGGGCTGTCCGCCACGTCCGCGGGGGTGGCCGCCACGTGCGTGGGAGTCTCCGGGACGTCGGCCGGAGGGCCCGCCGGGGGCAGTGGGCCCGGGTCTTCCGCCCCGTCCGCCACGCGCCGCAGCGCGGCCCCGATCGTGGCCGCGGACGGGCGCAGGCCCGGGGACTTGTTCAGCAGGGCCTCGACGATGGGCCGCAGGGGGCCGACCCGTTCCGGGATCTCCGGATCCGCGAAGGTGACCGCGTGCAGCGCGGCGGCCCCGGTGGCGCGCTGGAAGGGCGGTACGCCGGAGGCGACCGCGGACAGGGTCGCGCCCAGCGACCACAGGTCCGACGGCGGGCCGACCTCCTCCGCGGTCAGCCGCTCGGGCGCCATGTAGCCGATGGAGCCGAGGAGTTCACCGGTGGTGGTGAGCGACTCGTCGTCTTCCAGGGCGGCGATGCCGAAGTCGGTGAGGACCGCGCTGCCGTCCCGGCGCAACAGGACGTTGGCCGGCTTGACGTCGCGGTGCAGCGCCCCGGCGGCGTGCACGGCCTCCAGCGCGCCGAGCAGCTGGAGCCCGAGGGCGGCGGTGTGGCGGGGGGTGAGAGGGCCGTCGTCCGCGATCCGGCGGGCCAGGTTGGGGCCGTCGATCAGCTCCATCACGATCCACAGCCGGTCGTCGTGTTCGACCAGGTCATGGACGCCCACCACATGCGGGTGGTGCACCCGCGCGACGGTACGCGCCTCTCTCTGCGCCCGGCGCAGCCGTCGCTGGTACTCGTGGTCGTCGCTCGCGACGTTCAGCTCCTTGGCAGCGACCTCGCGCTCCAGCATCTGGTCGTACGCGCGCCAGACCGTGCCCATGCCGCCTCGTCCCAGCCGGTTGCCCAGCTGGTAGCGGCCGCCGATAAGCCGTATGTCGTCCCCACCCGATGTCACCCGATCGCTCCTGTTCTCACGCCCGGTGAGCATAGTCGTAAGTGTTCGAACATCATCGTGCACAACTGATGCATCAGTCAGCCTGCACCGCAATTCCCGGGTGAAATTCCCATATATTTAGGGAGGAAGCAGGCACCCCACTGTCACATTCATTGCGTTTATCTCAACGCATCCGTACCGTGTCGGCCATGCGGCAACAGTTCGACGTGGCGGAACGCGTACGTCAGGTGATCGGCGAAGCCGGTTGTACCCAGCGCGAATTCGCGCGGCGGGTCGTGATGGACCCGTCCAAGCTCTCGCGTTCGCTCAGCGGGAGCCGGCGCTTCACCGTGGCCGAGCTGGCGCGGATCGCCGACGCCGGGAACGTGGACGCCGGATGGCTGCTCGGCACCACGACGGACGGCGCGACGGACGGCGCGACGGGCGGCGGAGCCGGCAGAGCGGACGGCGGGGCGGCCGGGGCGCCGCGCCCGCCCGCCCCCACCGCGCCCCCCGACAGCGGGCGGCCGCTACAGATCGTGCGGGAGACGGTCCGGCTCATCGCCGAGCGCGGCTTCCACGCCGTACGCGTCGCCGACATCGCCGCCGCCTGCGACACCAGCACCGCCACCATCCACTACCACTTCCCGGGCCGCGCCGAGCTGCTCGAGGCCGCCGTGCGCTGGTGCATGGACGAGGACACCGCGCGCCGCGCCGCCCGGATCGCCGAGGCCGACGACGCGCGCGAGGAGCTGCGGCAGCTCATCGCGCTCCAGGCGCCGTACACCGAGCGGCAGCGGCAGCAGTGGCTGGTGTGGATGGACCTGTGGGCCGAGGCCGCGCGGTCCACGGCCATCGGGCGGCTGCACGCCGACTTCTATCAGCAGTGGCGGCGGACCGTGGCCGAGGTGATCCGGCGCGGTATCGAGCAGGGGGTCTTCCGCGCCGTCGACCCGCAGTTCAGCGCGCTGCGCCTGACCGCGCTGATCGACGGACTCGCCATCCAGGTGCTGGCCACCGGACCCGGTGCGGGCGGTACGACCGCCGAGGCCATGGACATCGCCTGCAACGCGTACGTGGACACCGAACTGACCGCACGGCGCTCCGGCGCCGACGCGGCCGCCGCGCGGCGATCCGGCGCCGACGCGGCCGGACCGACCGCCGACCAGTCAGGACCGTAGCTCCGCACCACAAGAGTGCGGCGCACCGCAAGAGAGGGAGTAACGCCCATGCCCATGAACGACAGCGTCATCATCACGTGTGCCTTGACCGGCGCCGGTGACACCGTGGGCCGCAGCCCCCACGTCCCCGTCACCCCCGAGCAGATAGCCCGCTCCGCCGTCGAGGCCGCGGAGGCCGGGGCGGCCGTGGTCCACATCCACGTACGCGACCCCGAGACCGGCGCCCCCGCCCGCGATCCGCGGCTCTACCGCGAGGTCGTGGAGCGGGTCAAGGAGACCGGCACCGACGTCGTCATCAACCTCACCGCGGGCATGGGCGGCGACCTGGTCCTCGACCCGGAGAACCCGCTCACCCACCTCCCCGGCACCGACCTGGTCAGCGGCCTGGACCGGCTCCCCCACGTCGAGGACCTGCTCCCCGACATCTGCACCCTGGACTGCGGCTCGCTCAACTTCGGCGACGGCAGCAACCTCTACGTCTCCACCCCCGACATGCTGCGCACCGGCGCCAAGCGCATCCAGGAGCTGGGCGTACGCCCGGAGCTGGAGATCTTCGACACCGGGCAGCTGTGGTTCGCCAAGCAGCTGCTGGCCGAGGGGCTGCTGGACGACCCGACCGTCTTCCAGCTCTGCATGGGCATCCCGTGGGGCGCCCCGGCCGATCCGGGCGTGCTCGCGTCGATGGTCAACATGCTGCCCGAGGGCGCCCAGTGGGCCAGCTTCGCGCTGGGCCGGATGCAGATGCCGTGGGTGGCGCAGTCCATCCTGCTCGGCGGGAACGTACGGGTCGGTCTCGAGGACAACCTCTACCTCAGCCGGGGCGTCAAGGCCACCAACGGCCAGCTCGTCGAGCGCGCGGTCCAGATCACGGAGCTGCTGGGCGCGAAGGTCGCCACGCCGGACGAGGCGCGGCAGCGGCTGGGCCTCAAGCCCCGCGCGTAATCCCCCACCGCCTCCCCTCTCTCTTCCCCCCTCACACCCTTAGGACCGCCATGCCCTCATCCCCCTGCGCCCCCGAAGAGGTACGCCGCGTCGCCTGTGTCGGCGCCGGAGTCATCGGCGGCGGCTGGGTCGCCCACTTCCTGGCGCGCGGCTACGACGTCACCGCCTGGGACCCGGCCCCCGACGCCGAGGAGAAGCTGCGCCGTCTCGTGGCGGCCGCCTGGCCCGCCCTGGAGCAGATCGGCCTCGCCGACGGCGCCTCCCCCGACCGGCTGACCGTCGCCGCGACACTGGCGGAGGCCGTGGCCGACGCGCAGTTCGTCCAGGAGAGCGCCCCGGAGAAGCTGGAGCTCAAGCGGTCGCTGCTGGCCCAGCTGGACGCGGCGGCCCCGCCCGGGGTCGTCATCGCGTCCTCCACCTCCGGCTATCCGATGACCGATATGCAGACCGAGGCCGCCGACCCCGGCCGCCTCGTCGTCGGCCACCCCTTCAATCCGCCGTATCTCATTCCGCTGGTCGAGGTCGTCGGCGGGAAGCAGACGGACGCCGCGGCGGTCGAGTGGGCCTCGCGCTTCTACAAGGTGGCGGGCAAGTCCGTGATCACCATGGAGCGCGAGCTGCCCGGCTTCATCGCCAACCGGCTCCAGGAGGCGCTGTGGCGGGAGGCGCTGCACATGGTGGCCAACGGTGAGGCCACGGTGAAGGAGATCGACGACTCCATCACCGAGGGGCCCGGACTGCGGTGGGCGTTCATGGGTCCGTGCCTCACGTTCGCCCTGGCGGGCGGCGACGGAGGCATGGGACATATGCTCGACCACTTCGGACCCTCGTTGAAGTCTCCGTGGACCCGTCTCGAGGCGCCTGAGCTGGACGACACGCTGCGTGCGGCCATGGTCGACGGCTGTGACGAGGCGGCGGGCAGCCGCACCATCGCGCAGCTCGTCGCGGAGCGGGACCAGGGCGTCATAGACGTCCTGCGGGCGACTGGCCGTCTGCCGCGGCAGCGCACCGAGGGGACGGACGGCATCGCACATACCCCCAGCACCATGGGAGACGAGAAGTGAGCAGCACGCTCCCCGACTACCGGCAGACCGTACGTCCCGAGTGGATCGACTACAACGGCCATATGAGCGAGGCGTTCTACGTCCTCGTCTTCGGCCACAGCACCGACGAGATGATGGTGGAGACCGGGCTCGACTCCGCCTACCGCGCCAAGACCGGCTGCTCCCTCTACACCGTGGAGTCGCACATCCGGTATCTGAACGAGGTCGAGGAGGGCGCCGAACTCACCATCCGTACGCGCGTCATCGGCGTGGACGAGAAGAAGGTCCGGTTCACCCACGAGATGCATGTGGGCGAGCCGGACGGCGCCCCCGTGGCCACGACCGAGCTGCTCGCGCTCCACATCGACCAGAAGGAGAGCCGCTCGGCTCCGTTCCCCGATGAGGTGAAGGAGCGGCTGACGGATCTGCTCGAGAAGGCCCCCGAGTGGGCGGGCCGGTCGATCGGCCCGGTTCCGGCCGAGGCGGGTTGAAGGACCGCCGTACCGCCTGAACGCCCCGGCCCCGGATTCGTCCGGGGGCCGGGGCGTTCGCCGTTCCGGATGGGAGATCGGGTGAGGTTGAATGGCGGGAGAGACGGTGGAGGCGGGGGAAACGCCGAGGGACGCGCGTGCGAGGAGTGACGACGCCATGGCGGACGCCGGACCGAACGAAAACGGGAACGGGGCCGGGAACGGAACCAGGAGCGGGGCCGGCAAGGGCGGCCGGCGCGTCGAGCTGAGCGGGGTGCCCGAGACCCTGCTGTGGAACCTCTATATGCGGGCCGCCGAGGCCCGCCGGGCGCGGACCGTGCTGGACGACCCCAAGGCCGTGGAGCTGGTCGAGCGTGTCGACTACCCCTTCGAGGAGACCTTCGGAACGCCCAGCCCGCTGCTGGCGCAGGGCCACGCGCTGCGGGTCCGCACCTTTGACACCGCCGTACGGGCCTTCCTGGACGAGCATCCGGACGGCACGGTCGTCACGCTCGCCGAGGGTCTGGAGACGCAGTACTGGCGGGTGGACAACGGGCGGGCGCGCTGGCTGTGCGTGGAGCTGCCGGAGACCGCCGAGGTGCGGCGGGCGCTGCTGCCGGACGACGAGCGGCGGCGCACCCTCGCCCGCTCGGCGCTCGACCTGTCCTGGCGGGACGAGGTCGATCCGGCGCGCGGGGTGCTGATCACCGCGCAGGGGCTGCTGATGTATCTGCGGCCGACCGAGGTGAAGGACCTGATCGCGGGGTGCGCCGAGCGGTTCCGGGGCGGGGCGCTGGTCTTCGACGCGGTGCCGCGGTGGTTCAGCGCCCGGACGGTACGCGGCGAGATGCGGACCGCCGGGGGCTATCAGGCGCCGCCCATGCCGTGGGGCATGGACGCGGGTGAGCTGCCGAAGGTGCGGACGGCCCATCCGGCGATCACGGAGGTGCGCGAGGTGCCGCCGCCGCGCGGGCGGGGGTTCTACTACGGGGCGCTTGCGCCGCTGATGCGGTGGCTGCCCGCGGTGCGGAATCTGCGGCCGACGATGACGGCGATAGCGCGCTTCTCGTAAGCCTTGCCGATCAGCCCGCCGGTTCGGCGAGGACCGTCGCGAGGTGCTCGAGGACCGAGGGCCAGCCGCGACCCATCCCATCGAGGGCCTTCCTGCCCAGCGGGGAGTCGAGGTCGAACCCGGCGTGCTCGAGGAAGAGCCGGGTGCCGGCGCCCTCCGGCTCGAGGCGCCAGGTGATGGTGGTGTCCAGGGTGGCCTGGGCGAACCGGTAGCTCAGCAGCCGCTCCGGCTCGACGGCGATCACCTCGCAGGGCTGCTCCCCCCAGGACCCCATGTCGAGCGTGAAGCGGTGGCCGACCTCCGCCCGCACATCGCCCGCGGCCCACCACCGCGCGTGCAGCCGCGGATCGGTGAGGGCCTGCCATACGACGGCCGGGGGGTGGGGCAGGAACTGGTCGCAGTGGATGGCATCGGGCTCGGTCATGGGTTCTCCTCGTCGAGGACGTCGCGCAGCGCGTGGAGCCGGCCGCGCCAGTAGTGCTCGAAGGGATGCAGCCACTGCCGCACCTCGGCGAGCGGATCCGCCTCCAGGTGGTAGTACCGCTGCCGCCCCCGCGGCTCCTCCCGTACGAGCCGGGCCTGCCGGAGCACCTGGAGATGTTCCGAGATCGCCGGTCTGCTCAGCTCGAACTCGCCCGCGAGGTCGTTGACGGCGCGGGGGCCGTCCCGGAGGCAGTCGAGCAGCTTGCGGCGCACGGGGTTGGCGAGCGCGCTGAAGACGTCTGTGGGCACGACCCGGAGATTACGTCGGAGATTTCCGACGCGTCAACATTTCCCGACGCGTCGTCCCCGGCGCGACTCAGCGACCGAGGGGCTGCGGAGAGAATGGAGAGGTGAGACGCCCGCCAGACACCACCGGCCCGATACGGCCCCGGCTGCCGTCCCCCGTACGGGACGTGGCCGACCCATGGCTCGCCGACCGGGGCGTGGCGCTGCGGCTGAAGCGGGACGATCTCATCCACCCGCTGGTGCCGGGCAACAAGTGGCGCAAGCTCACCCCGAATCTGCGCGCGGCCGTCGAGCGCGGCCACACCCGGCTGCTCACGTTCGGCGGGGCGTACTCCAACCACATCCGGGCGGTGGCCGCGGCGGGGGCCGCGTACGGGCTGTCGACGGTCGGGGTCATCCGGGGCGACGAGCTGGCCGACGCGCCGCGCAACTGGTCGCTGGCGCGGGCCGAGGCACACGGCATGGAGCTGGCCTTCGTCACCCGCTCCGCCTACCGCGAGACGCTGCGCGGCCTGGGCGAGGGCGCCCCCGGCACCCTACGGGCGCTTGAGGAGCGGTGGGGGCGTGCCTATGTGCTCCCGGAGGGCGGTACGAACGTCCTGGCGGCGCGCGGCGCGGCGGAGCTCGTCGCGGAGCTGCCCGACCTGCCCGACCTGGGGCCGGGCGATGTGGTGTGCTGCGCGGTGGGCACCGGCGGCACGCTGGCCGGGATCGCCGCCGCACTCCCGCCCGGCGCCCGGGCGGTGGGGTTCGCCGTCCTGAAGGGGGCGGAGGGCTACCTGGACCGCGAGGTGGCCGCGCTGCACGAGCGGGGGTGGGGGCGGGCCTTCGCCAACTGGCGGATCGAGCACGGCTACCACGGCGGCGGCTACGGGCGGGTCCCGGCGGAGCTGGAGGCGTTCGCGGCGGAGTTCGAGGCGCGGCACGGGATCCGGCTGGAGCGGCGGTACGTGGCGAAACTGCTGTGGGGTGTGTACGGGCTGGCGGAACGGGGTGAACTGGCCCCGGGCAGCAGGGTGACGGCGGTGGTGACGGGGCCTCCGGATCCGGCGGGCCCACCGGGTCCGTAGATCCACCAGGACGTGGGGCGGGCCGGCCGGGTCGGGGGCCACCGCCGGGCAGGTCGGGGGCCACCGCCGGGCAGGTCTGGAACCGCCCGCCCGAGCCAGAAGCGTCACCGCTGCCCACGACCGTCACCCGCATCCGCGCATCGTCGCACGGCCGGGGCACACAGGGCACGGGTCAGCCGAAGGGGGTCAGTCGGGGATGCGGAGGCGCATGACCCTCGTCGCCGCGTGGCGGACCGTGCCTTCCTGGCGGACCTCGACGATCAGGTCCGGGGCGATGGGGCGGTAGGCGATCTCGGCGCCGACCCGGTCCAGGGCGGTGGGGAGTTCGGCGGGCGGGGGCTCGGGGTCGGGCAGGTCGCGCAGGGCCGTGCCGAGCTGGGCGCGGACGGCCGTGGAGAGCGGGGCGGAGATCAACGGCGCGTCGTCGCCGGGGAGCACCAGCGCGAGGGCGCGCGGGCGGAGGCGGGGGCCGACGACGCCGACGACCACGGCGTCCCGGGTCTCCGAATGGCGCACCTTCCGCCAGTGGCGGCCCGGCCGATAGGGCTGGTCCAGCTCCTTGATGACCAGGCCCTCGATACCGATCTCCAGGAGCGACTCGTACCAGGTGGCGGCGAGCTCCGGATCGGTCGTCATCGGCACGGCCTGGAGCGGTGGGCCGAGCGGTTCGAGGAGCGCCATCAGCCGGGCGCGGCGCTGTTCGTACGGAAGCGGCCGCAGATCCTCCGCGCCGATCGCGAGCAGGTCGAAGGCGGCGTAGGAGGCGGGCAGTTCCCGGGCGAGCCGCCCCGCCCGGGACTCGGACGCGGCGAAGGCGCGCTTCTGGACGGCGGCGAAGTCCGTACGGCCGCCCGCCCACACCACCACCTCGCCGTCGAGGACCGTGCCGGGCGGCAGCGGCCGCGCGGCGGCCACCAGGTCGGGGAAGGCGCGGGTGACGATGCGGCCGGAGCGGGCCTGCATCCTTACGGTGTCCCCCAGCCGGAAGATCAGCAGCCGATGGCCGTCGAACTTGGGCTCGTACGCCAGCCGCCGTCCGGGCGGGGCGAGGGGCAGGATCGGGACGACACGGGCCAGCGCCACGTCGAGGGGTGGCTCAAGGGGCGGCTCATGGGAGGGCGACGTCATCGGTCGGCCGCGCCTTCGTCGTCCCCTTGGCCGTTGTCTTCGTCGCCGCCTCGGCCGAGGTCTTCGTCCTCCCCGGCCTCGGCCTCGCCCGTCGGCAGCGGGCGCCCCTCCGCCGGGTCCAGCAGCGGGGCGAGCAGATCCCCGTGGCGGTCGAGCCGCGCGGGGATGTCGTCGATCAGGAAGGTCAGCGCCGCCGGGTCGCCGCACGCCTCGACCTCCTCCCAGGTGACGGGCGCGGAGACGGCCGGTTCGGGGACGGCGCGGGGGGTGTAGGGCGCGGCGGTGGTCTTCGCGGCGGCGTTCTGGCTGAAGTCCACGTACACCTTCCCCGGCCGCAGCGAGCGGGTCATCTTACGGATGACGAGGTCCGGCATGGCGTTCGCGGCCTCCAGGGCCAGCCGTCTGGCGTAGGCGGTGGTCCGCCGGGAGGAGGTCGGCTCCACCGGCACCAGCAGATGCAGCCCCTTGGAGCCACTGGTCTTCGCGTACGCCGTAAGGCCGTCATCGGCCAGCCGCTCGCGCAGCCATACGGCGACGATGCGGCAGTCCACGATCGTGGCGGGCGGTCCGGGGTCGAGGTCGAAGACGAGCCGGTCGGCGATGCCCACGCCCTGGTCGATCCGCCACATCGGGGTGTGGAGCTCCACCACGAGGTTGGCCGACCACATCAGCGAGGGCAGGTCCTGGATCACCACCTGCCGCGCGGTCTCCCCCTTATGGCGGGTGACCTCGGCCGTCGTCACCCAGGAAGGCGTGCCCGGAGGCGGGTTCTTGGTGAAGAACTTCTGGCCGTCGGGGCCGTCCGGGTAGCGCAGGAACGCCAGCGGCCGCCCGCGCAGATGACCGAGGAGCGCGTCCGCGGTCGACGCCAGATAGTGCAGCAGCTCGCCCTTGGTGGTGCCGGTGGCCGGATGGATGACCTTGTCGAGGTTCCTGAGCGTGATCCGCCGCCCCTCCACCTCCGCGATCGGGGACATACGATAAGAATCTCACGAAAGGGATCAAGCATGCGATCTATCTGGAATGGGAACATTTCCTTCGGCCTGGTGAGCATTCCGATCAAGATCTATCCGGCCACCGAGGACCACTCGATCTCGTTCCGGCAGATCCACCTCCGCGACAACGGCCGCATCCGCTACCGCAAGGTCTGCGAGCTCGAGGACAAGCCGGTTGAGTCGGGCGAGATCGGGCGGGCGTACGAGGACGCGGACGGCGCGCTGGTCCCGATCACCGAGGAGGACCTCGCGGCGCTTCCGCTGCCCACCACCCACACCCTGGAGATCGAGGCGTTCATCTCCGCCTCCGAGATCGATCCGCTCCAGATGGGCGACGCCTACTACCTGGGCACCAGCGGCGCCGCCGGGGCCAAGCCGTACACCCTGCTGCGCGAGGCGCTCAAGCGCAGCGAGAAGGTCGCCATCGCCAAATACGCCCACCGCGGCCGGGAGCGGCTGGGAATGCTGCGCGTCGTCGGCGACACGATCGCGCTGCACCGGCTGCTCTGGCCGGACGAGGTGCGCGAGCCCGCGGGGGTGGCCCCCAAGGAGAAGGTCACCGTGAAGCCGGCGGAACTGGACCTCGCGGACACCCTCATGGAGACGCTCGGAGAGGTGGATCTGAACGATCTGCGCGACGAGTACCACGAGGCGCTGGAGGAGCTGGTGGCGGCGAAGATGTCCGGCGCCACGCCCACCGCCGAGCCCGGTGAGCGACCCGCGGGCGCGCAGGTGGTCGACCTGATGGCGGCGCTGAAGGAGAGCGTCCGCAGCGCCAAGGAGGCCCGGGGCGAGGGGACGGGAGAGGCCGCGGAGGCCGGGGAGGCCGCGGAGGACCGGGAGGGCGGAGCCGAGGAGGAGGGGGAGGCGACGGTCCACGAGCTGCGCGGCCGTAAGAAGGCACCGGCGAAGAAGGCCGCGACGAAGACGAAGACGACCACCACCAAGAAGACCACCGCGGCCGGGAAGAAGACGGCGGCGAAGACCGCCAAGGCCGCGGAGGAGGAGTCCGCCGGGAAGAGGCAGACGGGCGCGAAGAAGGCCGCGGCCAAGAAGAGTGCAGCCAAGAAGACGGCCGCGAAGAAGCAGACGGGCAAGCGCGGCACGCGGACCGCGTCCTGAGGCGGCCCTGGCACCGGCGAGCGCACACCGGCTGCGCGCCTGCGGCGGGCCGTGTCCCCTACCCGCCCCTTCCCGAACCATGGGGCTCCGCCCCCTGGGACCCCGGACGCCCTTCGGGCGTGTCCTCAATCGCCGGACGGGCTGAAATCAGCCCCTCCGGCGTTTGAGGAGCGGGGTCCGGGGCGGAGCCCCGGTTGTGGGAAGGGGCGGGTAGGGGACAGCCCGCCGCAGGCGCAACCGGCACGGCCGCCCGGCCCCGGGCCCGCCCCGGTGCGTGGTCGGGTCCCGGCGCGGAACGCGCCTCAGCGGAACGCGCCTCAGCGGAACGCGCCTCAGCGGAACGCGCCTCAGCGGAAGGCGCCCACGTGGTCCTCCACCCACTGGGCGAACGTCAACCCGGGGCGCCCCGTGATGCGCTCCACCTCCGGCGAGATCGTCTGCGGCCGGTCCACCAGCTCCGCGAAGACCCGCAGCAGCGAATCCGCCATCTCCGGCGTGAGGAACCCGCCGGACATCCGCTCCCGCGCCGCCTCGTGCGGGATCTCCTCGTACCGCAGCGGCCGCCCGAGGACCTCGCCGATGACGCGCACCTGGTCGGCGAAGCTCAGCGACTCGGGTCCGGTCAGCTCCGGGGTCTTGCCGACCAGGTCGTCGGTGAGCAGGGCGCGGGCGGAGACCGCGCCCATGTCGGCCTCGTGGATGAGCGCCATCTGCGCCCCGGCGTACGGCCCGTACACCACGTCCCCGGCCTTGATCTGGTCCGCCCACTGCAACGCGTTCGCGGCGAAGCCGCCCGGGCGGACGAACGTCCATTCAAGACCCGTGGCCTCGACCTCGTCCTCCAGCGCGCGGTGGCGGGCGCCGATCGGGTTCCGCTGCGGATCGACATCGTCCAGGACGGAGGACGAGGAGAGCATCACGATCCGCCGCACCCCGCTCTCCTTGGCCCGCTCGAGGATCTTCTCGGACCCGACCTGCCAGACCACCGCGGGGTTGAGGAACAGCGCCGTGGCACCGTCCAGGGGCAGCTCATCGGTGCGGGCCGCCCGCACGCCCTCCGGCAGCCGGGCCGCCTCGGGGTCGCGGGTGAGCGCGAGCACCTCGGCGCCCGCGTCGGCCAGCTGCTTCACCACATGGCTGCCGACGTTTCCGGTGGCTCCGGTCACCACGAACATGATCAATCTCCTTGCCTGTCATGCGATCCGTACGTAACCGCAGTCAGGTTCATCCAAACGGATGACGTTGTCAAACAATTGGATGAAAGCATGGCCGGAGCCCCCGGCTAGCCTGTCCGGGCCGAGGAAGAGGAGATGACGACGATGCAGGGGACGCCCAAGAGGCCCCGCCGCGCCCCCACGCCCGAGGAGCGCAAGCAGTGCCCGGAGCGCTCCCGGCGGCTGCTGCTGGAGGCGGCCATGGACGAGTTCTCCGAGAAGGGGTTCGCGGGCGCGCGCGTCCAGGACATCGCGGACCGTGCGGGCCTCAACAAGCAGCTGATCACCTACTACTTCGGCGGCAAGGAGGGCCTCTACCGAGAGCTGGGCCGTGAGTGGCTGCGGCACGAGGCGACCTTCAACGACCCCGCGGTCCCCTTCGAGGAGCTGGTCGTCCGCTACCTCCGGGAGGCGTTCGACGACCCCCGCGGCATCCGGCTGGCCATCTGGCAGGCGCTGACCGGCGAGGTGGCGGACGAGCCGCGCGAGGACCTGTCCGACATGCGGCGCCGGCAGGCGGCGGGCGAGCTGGCGGACGACCTCGACCCGGCCGCCGTGCTGCTGATGTGCTACGCCATGGTCTCCGCACCGGCCACCATGCCGCACGCCGTCCGCCAGATCTTCGGCATCGAGCCGGACTCGCCGGAGTTCCGGGAGCGGTGGGAGGAGCAGCTGCGCCGGATCGTCCGCCACCTCGCCGCGTAACCGCACGCCACCGCCCCACGCCCTACGTCCTACCGTCGGCTCACTCGGTCACCCCGTCGATCTGGAACGTCTGCACCGACTTCTCGGCGAACCGAACGCTCAGCCGCTTCCCGGCCAGCGCCGTGTCCTGGCGCGCGGTGTACAGATCGCCGGTGCCCGAGGTCTGGGTGGACCAGCGCGGCACCAGCCCGCCCGTGCCCCCGGTGACCTGGCCGAAGCGGGACAGATCGAAGGTGAGCGTCTGCGCGGCGCCGGGGTTGACGGCGACGAGCACGAGCCGCCGCGCCCCCGGGTCGTACGCGGCGACCGCGTGGTCCGAGCCGGTCTCCAGGATCCGCATCCCGGGGCGGATATGGCGGGTGAACTGGGCGAGCACGTAGTACTTGGTCTGCACGGCGCCGGGCTGGGCGGTGTCCGGGTCGTAGTGGATCAGCGCCCACCCGGCGCTGGGGTCCATGACCTGCCAGTAGCACCACGCGGTGGGGTGCAGCCAGCGGAAGTCCAGGCAGAGGTTGGTGGCCAGGGTGAGGCCGGTGCCGTCCTTGTCGCCGGTCTCGGAGTTCCACAGCTTCTTGCCCGCCGCCCGCACGTCCGCGGACAGCAGATCGCGGCGGCCGCCCGAGCCCTGGTAGCCGTGGACGTTGACCTGGTCGACCAGGGCGCGGGTGGCGGTGTCGAACGAACTCCAGGTGGTGCGGGCCAGGTCGTAGCTGGTCTCGTCCGACGCCGAGATCCGGGTGCCGGTCAGCCCACGCGCGTCGAGCTCGGTGCGGAGGTGGCCGAGGACGGTCCGCTGGACCGCCGCGTCGATGTGGCAGCCCTCCTGGGTGCCGTCCGCCTTCCACCAGGCCGACGAGGGCTCGTTGAACGCCTCGACGGTGGCGAAGCGGACACCCCAGTGATCCTGGGCGTAGCGGGCGGTGGTGGCGAGGTAGAGCGCGAACTGGCGGTAGTTCCAGGACTGGAGGTTGTTGCCGCCGTCCGCCGCGCCGGACGGGTTGTGGTTGAGACACATCCACCACATGGGTGAGTTGGAGAACAGCTCGCTGACGGCGCCCCGCTGGACGGCCTTGGCCAGCGCCGCCCGCTGGACCGCGTCGGCGTTCCAGTGCCAGGCCGCGGAGGCGGGGTCCTCGCTGTTCCAGTCGTGCCAGTAGCCCTCGATCTGCTTGAACCGGGGGATGTTGGGCGAGGCCACCATGGACTCACCCGCCACGCTGGTCCAGGCGCAACCGCCGAGGTTGTAGCGGGCGATGTTCAGCCCGAGACCGGGCAGCGACCGGCCGCCGTAGCCCACCGACTTGGTGGTGAAGAAGAGATCGGCGAAGTCGTCCCGCTGCCCGAAGAGATTGGCCCACCAGGCGAGCGAGGTGCCCCAGCCCTCCCAGGCCCCGTGGTCGGTGCCGGGGTCGACGCCGATGGTCTCGTCGGCCCAGGCGGTACCGGTCGTGAGGGCGGTGCCGAGCACGGTGGTGCCCGCCGCCGCCAGAAGCGTTCTGCGCCGCATCGTCAGTCCCCTCCGCCGCACCGGCCCCCGTCGCTTACGAAGCGTCGGGGCAGCGGCGGGCGTTGTCGAGAGGCGTGACAGCGCTTTCTACGGACGGGCCGGGGGTTGCGCGGTGACGGTCCGCCCGAAATTCGGTTGCCTCCGCCCGCCCCCGTGTCCAGGATGTCCGCGACCTCACATCGACGAGGCGTCCACGAGACATCTACGAGCAGGAGCAACCGATGCGCCGATTCCTCGGAACGACTCAGCGCCCCCACCGGACGACCGTCTTCGAGGACCTCAGCATCCATGCCCAGCTCTCCACGGGTCTCACGGACCCTCAACATCGGTGTGCTCGCCCATGTCGACGCCGGTAAGACCAGCCTGACCGAGCGGCTGCTCTACGACGCCGGGGTGATCGACCGGCTCGGCAGCGTCGACACCGGGGACACCCAGACCGACACCGGCGAGATCGAGCGGCAGCGCGGTATCACCGTGCGGACCGCGGTCGCGTCCCTCACCACCGGGGACACCCAGATCAACCTGATCGACACCCCCGGCCACTCCGACTTCATCGCCGAGGTCGAGCGCGCCCTCGGGGTGCTCGACGGCGCGGTGCTCGTGCTGTCCGCCGTCGAGGGTGTCCAGGCGCAGACCCGGGTGCTGATGAAGACCCTGCGGCGGCTGCGGCTCCCGGTGCTGCTCTTCATCAACAAGATCGACCGTGCGGGCGCCCGCGACGAGGGGCTGCTCGACGACATCCGGCGCACCCTGGCGCCGCATCTCGTCCCGCTGACGACGGTAAGGGAGTTGGGCACGCGGAACGCCCGCGCCCGGCCGCGCTCCCTGGACGATCCGGGGGTGCGCGCGGAGGCGGCCGAGGTGCTGGCCGAGACCGATGACGCGATGCTCGCGCGGGTCGTGGACGGTCCGCCGCCCTCGGCCGAGGAGGTGGGGGCGGCGCTCGCGGCCGGTACGGCGGCGGGGCTGGCGCATCCGGTCTTCTTCGGCTCGGCGCTCAGCGGCGAGGGGGTCGGGGCGCTGGTCGAGGGGGTGGCGCGGCTGGTGCCACCCGCGCCGGGCGGCGCGGAGCCGCGCGGCACGGTCTTCGCCGTGGAGCGCGGCGGGGGCGGCACAGGTGGCACAGGCGGCAGGAGCGGCGCCCGTGGTGGCCGTACGGCCTATCTGCGGCTGTTCTCCGGCGAGGTGACGCTGCGGCAGCGGGTGACCCTGCACCGCCGCGAGCCCGGCGGTGCCCTGACCGAGCACACCGGGCAGATCACCGCGCTGGAGGTCATCGGCGACGCGGGGGCCGCGCGGGAGCCGCTGACCGCCGGGAACATCGCGAGGATCAAGGGGCTGCCCGGGGTCCGGGTCGGCGACCGCCTCGGGCCCGTCCACGACGCCCCGTCGGACCGTCGGCACTTCGCCGCGCCCAGCCTCCAGACCCTCGTCCACGCCCGCGAGCCCGGCGCCGCCGCCGCGTCCCGGCTGCACACCGCGCTGCTGGACCTGGCCGACCAGGATCCGCTGATCCACGCGCGGCCGATGCCGGGCGGGGCCACCTCGGTACTGCTGTACGGGGAGGTGCAGAAGGAGATCATCGCGGCCACGCTGGTCCAGGACTACGGCATCGAGGCGGACTTCGAACCGAGCCGCCCGGTGCTGGTCGAGCGTCCCTCGGGGATCGGCGAGGCCGTCCGCGAGATCGCCCGGGTCGGCCACACCGGGCCGTGGGCGACGGTCGGGCTGCGCGTGGAGCCCACCGAGCGCGGCGCCGGGGTGGTCTTCGGCTATGAGACGGAACTGGGCGCGCTGCCCCGCGCGTTCCACAACGCGATCGAGGAGACCGTGTACGAGACGCTGTTCCACGGGCCCCGTGGCCGCTCGGTGACGGACTGCCGGGCCGTCCTCATTCGCTCCGGGTTCATCGGCCCGCTGAGCACCGCGGCCGACTTCCGCGACCTCACCCCGGTGGTCCTCGGGGAGGCCCTGGAGCGGGCGGGGTGGCGGATCTACGAGCCGTACCACGCCTTCGAACTGGAGCTTCCGGCCGAGACGCTCGCCGCGGTCACCGCCCAGCTCGCCGCCGCCGAAGCGGACATCGGCGAGAGCGTGGACGGTGCCACGGGGTGGCTGCTGCGGGGCGAGCTCCCGGCCCGCCGGGTGCACGGTTTCGAGCGGGTCCTGCCCCGGCTGACGCACGGCGAGGGGGTGTGGTGGTCCCGGCCGTGCGCCGACCGGCCGCTGCGCGCCGGGGCGGCGGCCCCGGGCCTCGGCTCCTAGCTCCTCCTGGCTCCTGGCCTCCTCCTCGCTCCTAGATCCCGGGCGGCGCCACCCGGGTGTAGACGAGGCTGTTGCTGCTGCCGCCGACCGTGATGACGTGTACGTTCACCGGCCCGGCGGGCCCGGACGGGGCGATGGCGGTGACCCAGGTGTCGGAGACGACGGTGAAGGACGCGGGCGTGGAGCCGAAGACCACCGAGCCGGTGGCGGTGAGACCGCTGCCGAAGAGCGTGACCGTGGTCCCGGCGCCGAGCGGCCCCTGGGTCGGCGACAGGCTGGTGAGAACGGGCGTGGGGACATAGGTGTACGAGACGCCGTTGCTGGTGCCGCCCGGCGTCACCACCGTGATCTGCACGGTGCCGCTGCCGGACGGCGCCACGGCCGTGATCTGCGTGGCCGAGACCACCGTGAAGGAGGTCGCGTTGACGGCCCCGAACCTGACCGCCGTCGCACCGAGCAGATTGGTGCCGGTCAGGGTGACGGTCGTACCGCCTGCGGTGGGGCCCTGGGCGGGTGAGGCGCCGGTGAGAGTGGGGACGCCGACGTAGAAGTACGTGACCCCATTGCTGGTGCCGCCCGGCCCGGTCACGGTGATCTGCACCGGCCCGGCGGCCCCCGGCGGGGCGACCGCGGTGATCTGGGTGGCCGAGACCACGGTGAACGACAGGGCGGGCGTGGAGCCGAAAGTGACCGCCGTGACGCCCGTAAGGCCGCTACCGGAGAGCGTCACCGTATTCCCACCACCGACCGGCCCCTGCCCCGGCGAGACAGCCGTCAGCACCGGCACCGCCACCACCACATAGGCGTACGACACCCCATTGCTCGTCCCGCCCGGCCCGCTCACCGTGACCTGCGCCGCGCCACTGCCCGCCGGCGCCACCGCCGTGATCTGCGTCGCCGACACCACCGTGAAGGACGTGGCGTTGACGGCCCCGAACCTGACCGCCGTCGCACCAAGGAGATTGGTGCCGGTCAGGGTGACCGTCGTACCGCCGGTGGCGGGGCCCGAGGCGGGCGAGATGGCGGTGAGGGTGGGGGCGGCGGCATAGCCGAACGCCACCCCGTTGCTCGTCCCGGCCGGTGTCGTCACCGTGATCTGCACGGTGCCGCTGCCGGGCGGCGCCACCGCAGTGATCTGCGTGGCGGAGACCACGGTGTACGACAAGGCGAAGTTCGGGCCGAAGCGGACCGCCATGGCCTGGGTGAAGTTGCTCCCGGTCAGCGTGACCGGGGTCCCGCCGCCGGGCGAACCGGCGGCGGGATTCACGGAACTGATCACAGGAGGGGACGCCACGGCCGTCGAGGGACCAGTGTCTGTACCTGTGGCTTGAGGGGTACTCAAGGCGGCTCTCCTTCTGGCGGGTCGTCCCACGGGTGATCAGATGCCCGGACCGGCGACGTACTGGAACGGGGTCGCGGCGCCGGCGCTGCCGGCCAGGGTGGTGACCGTGATGCCGGCGGGGCCGGGCGCCCCGTCCGAGGTGGGCGGCGACACCGCGGAGACGGAGGTGTCGCTGATGACTGTGAACGACGCCGCGTTGCCGCCGAAGGTCACCGACTGGGTGGTGGACAGGTTGGTGCCGGTGATGGTCACCGTGGTGCCGCCGGAGGGCGGACCCGAGGCGGGCGTGAAGCCGGTGACCGTCGGGGTGGCCACATAGGTGTAGGAGAAGCCGTTGTTGGAGCCGCCCGCGGTGGTGACGGTCACTCCGACCGGCCCGGCCGCGGCGCCGGCCGGTACGGCCACGGTGATCTGGCTGTCGGAGACGACGGTCGGCGTCGCGGAGTTGGCGCCGAAGGCCACGGCGCTGGCGGTCGAAAGACCGGTGCCGGTGATGCTGACGGTGTTGCCGCCGGCGAGCGGTCCCGAGGTGTCGCTCAGCACGGACTTGAAGGGCGGGCCGATGTAGAAGAAGTTCAGCGGGTTGCTGGTGCCGCCGGGCGTGGTCACGGTCACCGGCACCACCCCGTTGCCGGAGGGTGAGGTGACCGTCACGGACGTGGCGTTGTTGGCGGTGATGGTGGCCAGTTTGCTGCCGAAGTGGACGGCCGTGGCACCGCCGAGGTTGCTGCCGGTGATGACGACGGTCTGTCCGCCGGCGCTGGACCCCTGATTGGGTGAGATGGGCATGGCGCATTGCCTCCTGGGTGAGGGCGGGGCGTGGACGGGACCGGGCGGGCTGGACCCGCTCGCGCTCACGGCGGTCCGGTGCGCGACCGCGGGCTTTGGGGCACCCGCCCGGTCCTCCTCGCGGTACGCCTGGCGCCCGGCTCCGGCGAGGATGCGGCGCCCCCAGCGCCGAAAGAATCGACGGGAGGTTCCACCGCACACTTTCAGTAATCCATCCGACGTAGCCCGCCACAAGAAGAGGTGACGCCACGTCACCCGAATGGCCGGGCGCGCGAGACCGGAGGCGCCGCACACCGGACGCGCCGGGCCTGCCATCCCGCCCCGTACCGCCCTGGCACGCCCTCTCCGGCTCCGGGTCCGTCCCTCTCGGGTCCCGGTGCCGCCCCGCTCCGGTCCCGGCCCCGCCCCTCACCCGTTCCCGTGACCCATCGGACGGACGGGTCACTTCCGTACCTCTCGGGCGTATGCTCTTGCCACATGGGGGCGGAAATGGGCATTACCGCCGATGCGACCTCCAACGGGGGCACATGGCGGGTGAGGATCCGTAGTTCGGCCGGTGACGTCCTGGGCGCCGGAATCCTCCTGGGCAGTGAGACGGTGCTGACGTGCGCCCATGTGATCCCCGACGACGGGCTCCCGGTGCCCGCCACCGAGGTGCTGGTCGAGCTGGTCGAGGTGCACGAGGCCCAGCCCGTCCCCGCGCGCGTCGCCGACGGCTGCTGGGTGCCCCAGCGCTCCGACGGCTGCGGCGATGTGGCGCTGCTGCGGCTGAGCCGGCCGCAGCCCGCCGAGCACGCCGCACCGCTCTACCGGCTGCCGCCGGTGCTCGGCCGGCCGGTGTGGATGGGCGGCTTCCCCAAGGGGCTCGACAACGGCCACTATCTGCGCGCGAAGACCGCCGGGCGGGTCGGCCCCCGGGCGGAGTGGGTGGGTCTCGACCCCAAGTCGCCCAGGGATGTGGTCCGTAAGGGCTTCAGCGGCGCCGGGGTGGAGGACGAGGCGACCCGGCATGTCATCGGCATGGTCGTCAGCCGGTACGACGACCCCGTCGACGTGCCCTCCGCCGAGCGCCTCAGCGTCTCCTACATGATCCCGGTCGAGACGATCGTGCGCCATCTGCCGGTGGTCCACCGCTGGGTGCGCGGGGACCCCGGGGTGGACCGGCCGCTGGTCTCCCCGCTGACCACCGGCGTCCAGGACATCGGCTTCGCCCAGCGGCTCGCCGTATGGCTGCGCCGGGAGCCCCTGACCGGGCGCGCGGGCATCACGGACGTGGAGACCGTGGTCATCGAGGACGACGACCACGCGCGGTACGAGGCGCTGAGCCGCGCCATCACGCTCGCCGACCGCGAGCTGTCGGGCGGCGGCCCCGACGAGGCGGTCTCGGCCGCGCCGCGCGGCACCGTACCGCCGCTGGGCAGCGTGGACCTGGCCATCGACGTCACCAAGCGCACCGACACCGAGGTCGCGCTGCGGGTCGCGGACCGGATGGATCTGCGCTCGCCCGGCGACACCTCCCCGCTCAGCCGGGTCCGGGCCAACGCGGTGCCGCTCACCATCGTGGCCGTCGGCGTGGACCGCGCCCGCGATCCGGAGGCGCTGGTCGGCTTCATGAAGCTGCTCGCCGACCGGGGCAGCCGGCTGCTGCTGGTCTTCCGCGACCCCCACTCGAGCGGACTGCGGCTGGCCGAGCGGCTGTTCCGCCCCGAGGCGGCCCGGATCGACGCCTGGCTGGACGAGCTCGCCGGGCGGGTGGCCCTCGCCGCCGACCGCGAGCACGAGACGGCCGAGCGCGGGGCGCGCCGCTCGTCCTTATCGGACGCCGAGGACGCCACGGCCCTGCGGATCAATCTGACCCGGCTGCGCTCCGACCCCGAGCTGCGCTCCCACCGCATCGTCGCCAAACTGGCCGCGTTCGAGCACTCGGTGCGGGCGGTCGCCGAGCGGGCCGAGGAGACGCTGCGGACGATCGACGCCCAGCAGCCGGCGGTCCAGGAGCTGAAGTGGCAGCTGGTGTCGTACACGGCGATGCTCGGGACCAAGGCCGAGTCCGAGCGGGCCGAGCTGATTCCGCTGCACCGCGCCGCGGTGCGGCTGCTGGCCGAGGTGCCCTGCGATCTGCCGGAGGCCCGTCGCGCCGTCGACCGGTTCGTGGCCGCCGTGCACACACCGCCGGAGGGGGAGGCGCCATGACGGACCCGACGGATGGGGCGGTCTGCGGTCGCCAGGACTGCCGCGGCGAGGGCCTGGGCCGGATCAACGCCCGGGGCTTCTGCTCGGAGTGCGGCCGAAGACCCCTGCCCGCCGCCCCTTCTCCCGCTCCCCCGCCCGTTGAGCCCGCCGCCCCTCTGGTGTCCGAGTCCACCGCGACCACGGCCCGTGCCCGCCGCCGCGATGTGGCGCGGAAGTTCACGGTGCGGCCGGCGGGCGAGGGCCTGCTGGACCTGCCCCGCGTCGAACTGCCCTCGCTGCGCGACCTGGTGATGGACGATCCGCACCCTCCCTCGCGCGGCCAGACCTGCGGCTGGGAGGGGTGCGACGAGATCGTGGGCGCGCCCTACGCCGGACAGTCCGCGCTCTCCCGGGGCTACTGCCCGCGCTGCCGCCATCAGTTCGACTTCACCCCGCGGCTGAGCCCCGGCGATCTGCTGGGCGATCAGTACCGGGTGATCGGCTGCGTCGGGTACGGCGGGCTCGGCTGGGTCTATCTCGCCGAGGACACCCAGCTGGACGACCAGCCCGTGGCCATCAAGGGCCTGATCAACAACGAGGACGAGGCGGCCCTGCGGGTGGCGGTCGAGGAGCGCCGCTATCTGACCATGCTCGACCACCCCGGCATCGTCCGGATCATCAACTACGTCACCCAGCCCGACCCTCGCGACGACGGGGCGCTGACGGGCTACATCGTGATGGAGTTCGTCGGCGGGATGACCCTCGCCCAGATCAAGGACCACATCGCGGACGCGGTGAAGCCGTACGACGGGCCGCGGCTGTACGAGCACATCCTGGCCTACGGCTGTCTGGTGCTGCGGGCGCTGGGCTATCTGCACGGCGAGAAGCTGCTGTACTGCGATCTCAAGCCGAGCAATGTGATGCACTACGAGGACCGGGTCAAGGTGATCGACCTCGGCGCGGTGCGGCGGCTGGGCCAGCGGGACGGCGGGCCGCCGGTGATCACCGAGGCGTTCGCCGCCCCCGAGGTGCTGGCCCGGGGCGCCTCCGCGCTCACCGAGCGCCATGACCTCTTCGGGGTCGGCAGAACGCTCGAGGAGCTCTCGGACAAGGCCGCCCGGCAGACCCAGCGGCCGCCGGGCCTGGGCGCCGAGTCCTATCGCCGGGTGCTGGCCCGCGCCACCGCGGCCGACCCGGAGCGGCGGTTCGGATCGGCCGCGGAGATGTCCGAGCAACTGTGGGGCGTGCTGCGGGAGATCCACTCGTTGCGGCTCAGCCGGGAGCAGCCCGAGCCGTCCACGCTCTTCGCCCCGACCTCGGCGCTGCTGGACTCCTCGCTGGGCCGGATCCCGGACCTGGAGCGCTGGCTGGACGGGGAGCCGCGCCCGCTGCTGGCGTCGGGGCTGCCCCAGCCGGAGCGGGTGCCGCTCGGGCTGCCGGTGCCGTTCCCGGACGCGGCGGATCCCGGCGCGGCGCTGCTGGGCGTCCCGACCGACAGCGGGCCGCGTCGGCTGATCGAGCAGCTGCACGCCTTCCCCCGCCCCTCCGCCGAGATCCGGCTGCGCGTCTGCCGCGCCTATCTGGAGCTGGGCGAACGGGACGCGGCGGGCGATGAGTTGGCGATCGCCGTGGAGCTGATCGGCGCCGCCGCCCCGTACGACTGGCGGCTGTCCTGGCACCGCGCCCTGCTGCGGCTCGCGGACGGCGCGGTGGCCGACGCCCGGCGCGAGTTCGACGAGGTCTACAGCGCCCTGCCCGGGGAGTACGCGCCCAAGCTGGCGCTCGGCTACTGCGCCGAGCACCTGGGCGACCACGAGGCCGCCAAGCGGTTCTACGAGGCGGTGTGGCAGCGCAACCGCTCGCAGGGCAGCGCCGCCTTCGGGCTGGCCCGGCTCCGGCTCGCGGCGGGCGACCGGGGCGGCACGGTGGAGATCCTCGGCGGGGTGCCGAAGGTCTCCCGCCACTACGACGCCGCGCGGATCGCCATAGTGCGGGTGCTGTCGGGGCGGCTGGGCCACCCCGACGCCCTGCCGACGGCCGAGGACCTGGCGGAGGTGCGCACGAGGCTGCCGCGGCTGTATCTGGACGAGGGCCGCGAGTCGGGCCCGGCCCGGGACCGGCTGACGGCGGAGTCGCTGGAGGTGACGCTGGACTGGGCGGAGCGGCAGCCGGGGGCCGGGGAGCGGAGGGGTGCGCCGGCTGGGCATGCCCGTTCACGGCGCTGGGTGCGGAAGGGGCGCGCCGATCCGGCGGCTGAAGCGGCCCGGAGGGGAACCGAATCCCCGTCACTGGTGTATGGGGAGTGGGAGGACGAAAGCGCGCTGCGCGCCGAGCTGGAGCAGACCCTGCGTCGGCTGGCCCGGCAGGCGGACAGCCCCGAGGCGCTCGGGGCGCTGATCGACCGCGCGAATGCCATCAGGCCCATGACCCGCGTCTGACAGGGGGATCAGATGAGCGAGGACCGAGGAAGACAGCACGGACCAGGGGGCACGGACGGGGGCCAGGCCCTCACCCTGCGGGTGCACCAGAACAAGTACCTGCCCGCCTCCGCGGGCCGCACCGAGATGCACGCCATCGTCAGCGTGCGGGCCCACGGCCTGGGCCCGGCGGCGGCCCGCACCACCACCTCGGAGGTCATCGTCATCGACTGCTCGATGTCGATGAGCTGGCCACCGACGAAGATCGCGGCGGCGCGGCGGGCCACCGCCACCGCGGTCGGCATACTGCGCGACGGCACCCGCTTCGCGATCGTCGAGGGCACCGAGCAGGCCCAGGTGATCTATCCGTTCACCGGCGGCATGGCGGTGGCGGGGCCGGACACCAAGGCCGCCGCCGCCCGGGTGGCGGCCCGGCTGCCCGCGGTCGGGGGCACCGCGATCGGCTCCTGGCTGGATCTCGCCCGGCGGCTGCATCTGCGGCAGCCCGCCGCGATCCGGCACACCCTGCTGCTCACCGACGGCCGTAACGAACACGATCCGCCCGGCTATCTGGACCAGGTGCTGGATGCCTGCGCCCCGCATTTCACCTGTGACGCGCGCGGGATCGGCGACGGCTGGGACGCCACCGAGCTGAAGCGGATCGCGCACCGGCTGCACGGCCGGGCGGACGCGGTCCTGGAGGACTCCGCGCTGGCCGCCGAGTTCGAGGAGATGGTCTCCGCCTCGATGGCCAGGGCGCTGGCCGGGGTGCGGATCCGGATCCGCACCCGGGCGGGCAGCCGGGTCGGCTTCGTCAAGCAGGTGCACCCCACCCGGGCGGACCTCACCGACGAGGGCATCCGCCCCGATGAGCGCACCTGGGAATGGACCACCAGCGCGTGGGGCGACGAGACCCGCGAGTACCAGGTGTCCGTGTTCGCCGATCCGCGGCGCGATCCGATGGGCGAGGACGTGGAGCTGGCCGCCGTGGAGCTGTCGGTGGAGGGCGACACCGCGCTGCCGCTGCCCGAGCCGGAGTCGGTGCTGGTCCAGTGGACGGACGATGTGCTGCTCTCGTCCCGTATCGACCCCCGGCTGGCACACTACGACGCCGACTCCGAGCTGGGCCACGCGATCACCGCGGGCTGCGACGCGTACGAGGCGGGTGACCGGGAGCGGGCCCGCCGCCAGTGGGGGCGCGCCGTCCAGCTGGCCCATCAGCTGGGCAGCGAGAAGATGCTGGCCCGGCTGAGCGGGCTGGTCCACATCGTCGACGCGGCCACCGGCGAGGTGCGGATCCGCGAGCCCATCCGGCCGCTGGACCTCAACTCGGTGATCGTCGTGTCGGAGGAGAGCGCCCCCTTCATGGGGCTGGACCGCCCGGAGCCCGCCGCGCCGCCCGCCGCGGATGTCCTCTGCCCGGCCTGCGGGCGCCGGTCGCCCGCCACCGCCGGGTTCTGCCAGCAGTGCAACGCTCCCCTGAGCGGCGAACCGGGCGCATCGGGCTCAGCGGGCGGCGCGAGATGAGCGCCACCCGGGCCTTCCTGGTCCGCCGGCTGATCGCCCTGCTCGTGGTCACGGCGGTGGCCGTGGCCGCGCTGCTGGCCGCGTACTACGGCGTCAGCCGCAACTCCAAGGCGGTGACCGACCGGTCCACCCCGGCGATACTCCAGGTGGCCGCCGCGATCGACGCGCTGAGCGCCTCCTGCGACGAGGCCCGGCGCAGCATCTCCAGCCCCACCGCGGAGTTCGAGGGGCTCAGCGAGGAGTACCGCAACCAGCTGTCGACGGCCAAGCAGAGCCTGGCACAGGTGTCCAAGAGCACCATCGGGGGCGAGTCGGCGCGCGGGGCCCTACGCACCTCGGCGGCGCTGGTGACGTCCTACGGCGACACCGTCGAGCAGGCGTACGCGAACCGCGAGAACCCGACGCTCAGGGATGCCTATCTGCGGTACGCGGACTCCATCCTGCACCACGACCGCAGCGGCGTCCTCGACCGTCTGAGGGCGGTGCAGCAGCGGCAGTACGGCGTGCTCGACGACCAGACCTCGTTCGGCTGGCTGCTGGCGTTCGCCTGGTGGCTGCTGTTGCCGGGGCTGTTCCTCACGCTGGCGGCGTTGCTGGTCCACACCCAGCGCTATCTGCGGCACCGCTTCCGGCGGCTGGTCAACCCCTGGCTTGCGGCGGCCACCGCGCTGCTGGTCGCCCTGCTGCCGCTGGCGGTGTTCACGTACCAGACCCAGGACCGGCTGGAGTCGGCCCGGGCCAGCCTGACGCAATCGGGCATCGGCCGCACCGGCGGCCCCACCGCCAGGGAGGTCGCGAGGACGATGCGGAACGCGCATTGGCAGGCCGGTGCGGTCGGCTGGATACCCGTGGGCGGCGCGGTGCTGGCCGCCCTGATCCTGGTCGGCCTCCAGCCGCGTATCGACGAGTACCGGTTCCAGTCCCGATGAGCGCCGCGAAGCGGTCCCGTCACGCCACGGCCACGGTCCTCGGGCTGTGGATGGTGCTGCTGTCTGTCGTGGGCGCCGGCGATACGAGCGGCTGGCAGTCGCGCGGCAGTGTCAGCGTGCTCGCGTCATGGACCGGCAATGAGGGCAAGGCGTTCCGGCGCCTGCTGGACACGTTCACCAGGCGGACCGGCATCCATGTCGACTACCAGGGCACCACCGCCCTGCGCGAGGTGCTGTCCTCGGAGGTGGCCTCCGGGACCCCGCCCGACATCGCCGTGCTGCCCAGCGCGGGCGAGCTGGCCGCCTATGCCCATCAGAGCCAGCTGACCACGCTGGACGGTGTGATCCCGAGCCGGGAGCCCTATGGAAAGCTGTGGACGCCCCAGCTGCGGCCCGGCGGGCCGGTGTACGGGATCGCGGTCAAGGCCGATCTGAAGAGCATCGTGTGGTACGACCGCGACCGCCGCCCGGACACGCTGTCCGCCCTCGCCGCCGACGGTCGCCAGTGGTGTGTCGGCATGGGCGACGACGCGGCCTCGGGCTGGCCCGGCACCGACTGGATCGAGGATCTGCTCCTCCAGCAGCAGGGCCGATCCGTCTACGAGGACTGGGCCACCGGCGGGCTGCCGTGGACGGACCCCCGGGTGGAGCGGGCCTGGCAGAGCTGGGGTTCACTCTTCGGCAAGGACACCGCGCGCACCGCGCTGATCACGGAGTTCCGCAAGGCGGGCACGAAGCTGTTCGGCACGGACCCACCGTGCGCGCTGGAGCACCAGGGGTCGTTCATCCGGGGTGGCTATCCCGACCCCGCCAAGGCGAACTTCGTCTTCTCGCCCCGGTTGCTCCCCGAGGCCGACCGGCAGTCCACCGCCCGCGAGGTTTCGGGGGACTTCGCCGCGATGTTCCGTGACACCCCGCAGGCACAGGAGCTGATGCGCTATCTGGTCTCGGCCGACGCCCAGCGGATCTGGGGGCGGAATGCCGCCGGCAAGAGCGTCCATCCCTTCTTTGCCAACCGCGACGTCCCGCTCGACGCCCAGGGCGACGACGCCGTGGACCGGAACATCGCGAAGACGCTCCGGGACTCGGACTCGCTGTGCCTGGACGCCTCCGACGCCATGCCCACCCGGATGCGGGTGGCCTTCCAGCGCGCCGCGCTGGCCTACCTCAGCGACACCAGCAAGCCGCCGGACGGGCTGCTGCGCAGCCTGGAGAGGATCCGCCGGAGCCTGCGCGACACCCGCGACCAGCCCTGGCTGTCGACGGTCTGCGGCTGACCGGGCTCGGGAAACCGGGCCGCGGCCGGCCGGGCCAGGAAGCCGGGCCGCGGCTGACCGGGCTCAGCAGCCGGGTCAGCCGCTGACCGGCTCAGGGAACCATCTCGTCCGGGCAGGGCGTGCCGCGCGGCAGCTGGTACTTGCCCGTTATGCGGTAGATGCCGGGCCGGGGGGCGTGCAGCACCGTCCACTCGTCCTCCGGCTGGCCCTCTTCCCCGCCCTCGACCAGCTTGGTGAGGCAGCCCTCGCGGTTGACCGGCAGCCGGTCGTCCTCCCCCTTCGGGGCCCGGACGCTGTGCCCGTCCTCGTCCACCAGGCCCAGCCACGGCGAGTACGGGATGCGGATGAGCACCGGACCCTTGGCGCGGACCGACAGCACCAGCTGGTCGGCGCCCGCGCGGCGCACGGTGGCGGGCGGGTCGGCGATCTGCGTCGGGTCCTTGACCTCGTACAGCTTCCAGTTCTCGTCCGACCAGACCTGGCGCAGATACGGCAGCTCGGTGCCGAGCAGCTCGGACTCCTTCTCCGCCGCGGTGTCGGGGTCGTCCGCGGGCAGCACCACGAAGTGCACCGCCCAGCGCTTGAGCCATTCGTGGTAGCTGACCGGCGTGAGGGTGTCCTCGCCGTAGAAGATCGGGTTCCGGTCCAGGTCGCGCTGGCGGTTCCAGCCGCGCGCCAGATTGACGTACGGGGCGAGCGCGGAGGACTCGCGGTGGCTGCGCACCGGAACCACCTCGACCCGGCCCCGGTCGGCCTTCTCCCGCTTGAGCCGGTCGACCAGCGGCGCCAGCTCACGGGCCCAGGACGCCGAGGGGGCGGTGTGGATCACGTCGTCGGCGGTCTTGACCCCCTGCCACACCGTGACGGTCGCGAGCGCCAGCACCAGAACGGTCCAGCGGCGGCCCGCACGCGTCGTGCGCAGCTCGGCGCGCGGTGGCTTGCGCACCGCGGGCAGCGCGGCGATCAGCACCACACCGCCGAAGATCATGCCGAGCCGGGAGATATTGGTGCCGATCTGGGAGGGAATCACCCAGGTGAGCACCACTCCCACACAGTAGAGCCCGGCCCCGACCCGCACCGTCGACCAGGTGCGCGGCACACACATCAGCGTGGCGGCACCGGTGATGAACGGCAGGATCACCGATCCGATACCCATCGGCTGCTCACCGGAGAACGGGAACAGCCACGCCGACAGGCCGACCACCACGGCCGGGGTGATCCCGAGCGCGTACGCGGCGGGCCGCCGCTTGGTCAGCCACAGCCCGGCGGCCACGACGCCCACGAACAGACCGGCCACCGGACTGGACATGGTCGCCAGCGCCGACAGCACGGCGGCCAGGACGAACCGTCCGGTCTTGTGGTGCCAGCGCCGGGAGCGCCACCGCCGGGGCCAGGCGAAGATCACGGCGACGGCCGCGAGCCCGAACATCGCGCCGAGCCCGAAGGTCACCCGGCCCGAGATGGCGTTGCAGGTCAGCGCGAACGCGCCGTACATGGCGGGCCACATCGGCCGCCGCACGGCACGGCTGCGCACCAGCAGCAGCGCGAGCAGCCCGGCGGACAGCGTCCCCGCGATCATCATCGTCGAGCGGACCCCGAGGACCGCCATCAGATAGGGCGAGATGACGCTGTACGAGACGGGGTGCATCCCGCCGTACCAGGCCAGGTTGTACGCCAGGTCCGGGTGCTGGAGGGCGAACTCCGCCCAGGCGTCCTGCGCGGCGAGGTCACCGCCGCTGTTCGCGAGCAGCGCCACCCACACCAGATGCAGCAGCGCGGCGGCGGCCAGGGCGGCCAGAACCGGATGGCGCAGGGCCGCCGTCCGGGCCCGCTGGAGCAGCCCGCCCGAAGCGGCCTGGCGGCTCTCGCGCTCCGCCTCCGCCTCCACCGGGCCGGTCGGCTCGGCCGGCCAGCGCTGTGCGGGTACGCGTATTCGTGCGGCGGTGCTCTCCTCCGAGCCCCCGCCTTCATCGGCCCGTGTCGGATCCACGGTGGTCACTGCGGCTCTCCCCGTCTTCCCCCGAGGTCTGCCCCATCGTCCTCAACCCCGCGCCGGGTCACTCCGGTTCCGCGGTGGGTCCAGGCCGGGGACCCAACGACGCTAGCACGCTCGGGCGGCCCCGATCCGGCTCGGGCCCCGGCGGCGTTTCGCGCCGGGGCCACTTCCTCTCGTCCCCTCTATCCCACTTCCCGCGCGGGTCAGCCGATACGGGTCAGTTTCGCGCCGAACGACGGCTCGGACAGATCGCTCTGAAGGGCCACCGGCGCCTTGAGCTGTCCGGGGCCCGTGCCCACGGTCACCTCGCCGACGACCGTGCCCGCCTTGGCCGAGTGCGGCACTGTCTTACCGCCGTCGCCGATCTTGATGTCGACCGTCAGACCGGACCAGCCGACCGCCTTCAGATCCTTGGTGGCGACGACCGGCGTGGTGCCGCCGAGGCCGTCGTCGACCTGGCCGACGACATCGCCCTTCTTGATGACGGTGGCCGAGGTGAGGGCGTCCTGCGCGGCGGTGATCAGCTTGTAGCTGTTGGTCTGGGCGAGCTGGAGGCTGGCGTCCAGGGTGGTGGTCGCGCGCTGCTCGAGGACCACACCCAGGATCCGCTGCTTCTTGCCGTCGATCGTCCGCACGGCCCCCCACATCAGCGCACCGCCGGCCGGGGTGGACGAACCGGTCTTGATACCGATCACACCCGGCTTCACCAGCAGATTGTTGTTGTTGTAGATGCGGTCGTCGAGACCCGGGATATCGGTGTTGGGCGTGGCCACGACCACCCGGAAGGCGTCGGACTGCATGGCCGCCTTCGCCAGCTTCAGCTGGTCGGCCGCGGTGGACTTGGTGGACTCCTTCAGACCGCTGGGGTCGGTGTAGGTGGTGTGCTTCATCCCCAGGCTGTCGGCCGCGTCGTTCATCTTCTTCACGAACGCGTCGAGCGATCCGGCGTCCCAGCGGGCGAGCAGCCGGGCGATGTTGTTGCTGGAGTTGATCAGCAGCAGCTGGAGCAGCTGGTGCTGGGTGAAGGCCTGCCCCTCCTTGACCGCGGCCCGCGACTCGTCGGCGGACTTCGCCTCCTGGGCCGCCTGCGCGTCGATCTTGATCTTCGGACCCTCCGCGTCGCCCTTCAGCGGATGGTCCTTGAGCACCACATAGGCCGTCATGACCTTGGTGACGCTGGCGATCGGCACGGGCTTCTGCTCGCCGGAGGTGCCCAGGCTGCCGACGCCCTCGACCTCGGCGGCGGACTGCCCCTGGTCGGGCCACGGCATGGAGAGCGCCTCGCCGCCGAAGCGGTAGCTGGCGTCCGAGGTGAGCTTCAGCGACGGATCCGGCAGCGGCCGCAGCGCCTGGACGACGCCCAGGATGATCACCAGCAGCACGGCCAGCGGCGTCCAGATCTTGACCCGGCGGACCGCGGTCCGCAGCGGTGTCTCGGGCTTGGGCGGCGTATTGGTCAGCTGCGCCAGCAGATCGAGCGGGGCGGGCTGCTTGCCGTCCGGGGTCAGCGGCGGCAGCGGCTGCTGCTTGGTCCGCTCGGCCTCGGGGACCGCGGTGGGCGGGGCAGCCGGGGCCTTCGGCGCGGCGGGCGGGTCCGCGGGCTTCGGCGGGGCCGGGTCGTCGGGGGACCGCAGCGGGACGAACTTGCTGGTCCGCTCGTTGTCCGACTCACCGACGGGCTTCTTGCCGGACGTCTTCGCGTCGGACGCCTTGTCGGCAGTCTTGCCCTCGGACGCCTTGTCGGCGGTCTTGGCCTCGGCCGTCTTGGCCTCGGACGCCTTGTCGGCCGTCTTGGCCTCGGCAGTCTTGCTGTCGGCCGGGGGGCTGACCGCCTTGAAGGCGGTGGTCGGCTGGTCGACGCCCTTCTTGCCGCCCTTACCGCCCTTACCGTCCTTACCGGGCTTCTCCGGGAGCACGCCGAAGGCGGCCGTCGGACGGTCGATCGGCTTGTCGGAGGCGTCGTCGTCCGCGTCGGACGCGGCGGCCTTACCGTCGGACGCGGCGGCCTTACCGTCGGACGCGGCGGCCTTACCGTCGGACGCGGCGGCCTTACCGGACTCGCCCTTGGGCTCGTCCGCCTTGGTCTCGTCCTTCTTCTTGGCCTCGTCCTTCTGGGACTCGCCCTTCTCGGACTCGCCCTTCTCGGACTCGTCCTTCTTCTCCTTGCCCTCGGCTTCCGCCTTGGGCTTCACCGTACGGAAGACGGCCGTCCGCTGATCCACCGACGGCTTCGACGGCTCGTCACCGTCCCCATCCGCCCCGGCTTCGGACGCACGCTCAACCTTCGCGTCGGCGTCCGCGTCATCAGAGTCGTCGGCGCCATGGGAGTCATCGGAGTCATCGGCGCCGTCCGCACCGTCCTCATCCGCCTCCGCCTCCGCCTCCGCCTCCGCCTCCGCGTCGGGCTCGGCCGCATCCCCCTTGGGCGATTCGTCCGATGCACCGGCATCCGCCTCCGGCTCCGCCTTCGCCTCCGACGTCCCGGAACCTTCGCCCTGTTCACTATCGCGAACACCAGAAACCTTCGCGTCGCCCCGGTCGACCGCCGGTGCCTCTGGTTCCGCTTCCGCCTCCGCTTCGGCCTTCGCCTGGGAGGTCACCCCGGGCTCGTCGGAAGCCGAATCCGGCTCCTCGGAACCCGACCGGAGGTCGTCGGACACGACGGCGACCGCCGTCGAGCCCTGGCCCGCCTCCGCTTCGCGCGAGATCGCGAGCCTCGGATCGCTCTCTCCCCTAGCCGTCTCCCCCGACGACTTCTGCTGATCCGACCTGCCGGGGGACTCGCCCGCCACCGATGCCTCCTCGATATGTGTCGCGGGACGCCCTACGCCCCATGGCGTCACGTCCCGCAGCCCAACCTCTACCAGTGTCCTGTGTGTCCGGCACGCGATCGCGCAGCGCCACAGCCGGAGAGCGTCTTCAGGTGCCCGCCCACCTGCTAGACGAGAACGACATACCTACTGGTTCCCACCCAAACCCCCCAGGCACTCTCGACAGACCAATGTGAGAGGGGTCACCCTGTCATTCATCCACGCGGGGAGGCATGGATGGGCAGGAGCCGCAGAACCATTCCGGAGGAGCTTCTGCTGCTCGCTTTGGACCCGACCACGGGTACCACGGCGCAGCCGCAGTCGCTTGACCTTGGTCTTGCCGGGGCACAGCTAGTAGAGCTGGCCTTGGCCGGACGGATAGCCCCTGACGGGGATCGTATCGCCGTGGTGCTGCCACGGCCGACCGGAGATCCGACTCTGGACTCCGCACTGGAGTTGCTGCGCCGACGCGGCAGCCCGGTGCGCGCGGTCCACTGGATCGGCGGGCCCCGACTGGGGCTGCGCCAGACGTACCTCACGCACCTGGAGCGCTGTGGCATGGTGCATGCCGTCGCGGGCCAGATGTGTGGCGTACTGCCGACGACGCGCTACCAGGCGACGGACACGGCGATCAGCCGGGAGATCAGGGCCCGGCTGGACAGCGCGATCCGCACCGGCGTACCGCCGGACCCGCGGACCGCCGCGCTCGCCGCCCTGGCCCACGCGGTCGGGCTCGGCAAGCACCTGTATCCCGGGAACGAGGGGCGTTCCTCGCGCTCCAGGCTCCGGGATCTGATCCGGCACGACCCGATGGGCGGTCTCGTGGCGCACGCCGTGATGGACGTGCAGAACGGTGTCGCGGCGCAGCCACGGCGCGCACCGGCCGCGGGCCCGGGCCGACAGCCGGGACCACGCGCCGCGGCGGAGCCCGCGGCCGGCGTTCCGGCCCAGCCGTCCCGTCGCGGGAGCATGGCCCGCGTCGGAGCGCGCTGAGGCCCCTTCGGGGCACCATCGCACCATCACGCACCACCCAGCCCGTCGAACGCACCAGCAGCCCGTCAGCGGGGCGGCGGACACCGCTCCCGGCACCGTCCGGGGCGGAGCGCCACCGTCCGGCTCCGAGCAGCACCGAGCACCACTGACGCTCCACCGACCGCACCGCAGTCCCCACTGACCCGGTTCGGGAGCCGCTGAAGCGCGCGGGGTGGTGGGACGGCCGATTTGGACGACCGGCCGTCCCACCGCCCCGCGCGCGCGTTCGCCCACCGTTGTTCGGCCGCCCTTGTGCGGCCATTTCCCAGCGCGGCCCCGTCCGGTAGTGGCAGGCTGCTGAGCAGCATAAATCAGCAGTACGAAGCCGGAGGTGCACGTCCCGTGACATCGAACGTCGGCCCCACTGTCCGGCGACGCCGGTTGGGCCAGGAACTGCGCAGGCTCCGCCAGGAGAAGGGCATGACGGCGGAGGAGGTGGCTGAGGAGCTGATGGTCTCCCAGTCGAAGATCAGCCGACTGGAGAACGGGCGCCGCAGCATCAGCCAGCGCGATGTGCGCGACCTGTGCCGCACCTACAAGGTGGAGGACAAGGCGCTGGTCGATTCCCTGATGCAAATGGCGAAGGAGTCCCGCCAGCAGGGCTGGTGGAACGCCTTCGGCGATGTGCCGTACAGCGTCTACATCGGCTTCGAGACGGACGCGGCGTCGCTGCGGGTCTACGAACCCCAGGTGCTGCCCGGCCTCTTGCAGACCCCGGACTACGCGGAGGCGGTGATCAGCGGCGCCCTGCCGGAGGCCCCGCAGGACCAGATCGCGCAGCGGGTCCAGGTCCGGCTCAGGCGCCAGGAACGGATCACCGATCCACTGGCCCCGCTGCGGCTGTGGGCGGTCGTGGACGAGGCGGCGATGCGGCGGGTGGTCGGCAACTCCAAGATCATGAGCGATCAGCTGGACTATCTGGTCCGGATGAGCCACGAGCCCCATGTGACGGTGCAGGCGCTGCCCTTCGACATGGGGTCGCATCCGGGGATGAGCGGGCAGTTCACCATCCTGGAGTTCTCGGACGAGTCGGACACCAGCGTCGTCTATCTCGAGGGCGTGACCAGCGACCTGTATCTGGAGAAGCTCAGCGATGTACAGAGCTACAGCATGATGTACGAGCATCTGCGGGCCCAGGCGCTGAACGCGGATCAGAGCCGCCAGTTCATCACCGAGATGGCCCAGGAGCACGCCCGCCGGCACCAGGAGGAGAGCGAGGTGGCCCCGGCGGACTGAGAGGGGACGGAAACGCTCCGGCGCGAACGGCGAAGGGCGGAGACTACACCTCCGCGCCTCGCCGGGGAAGGGGCCACGGGAATATGCCATCCGGTCGAGTGAATGGCCCGCTTTCCAGACGATGTTGCCGAGTAACGTCGGTGACGCCTCCAATCGGGGGTGCGTCTCATCTACACAATGCATCGGAGCAATCGTGTCCATTCAGCAGGGAAAGACGAGCATGTGGGTGAAATCCTCGTACTCGGCCGGAAACGGCGCTTGCGTGGAAATCTCCTCCCCGGTCATCAGCGAGATCGCCGTGCGCGACTCCAAGGACCCCCAGGGACCGACGCTCAGCTTCGCCCCCGCATCGTGGTCGGCCTTTGTGTCCGACGTCAGCCGAGGCGCCTTCGACCTCGACTGATCTCCGCAACACCCGGCCACGGTAGCGCGGTCGGCGGCGCGGAGCGCCAAGCCCGCACCCGAGCCCTCTCGACCGGTCGCCGTCCCTGCCGAGAGGGCTCTTGCCGTTTCCGGCGCTTTCCCGCATCGCCGCTTCGGGGGGCATCGCCGGTTCAGCGGAGTTCCGCCACGTATTGGTCCGTACCGGGAATCGTCGGAATGAACGGCGCCATGAATTCCACCCGGCCGAGACCGGCATCGGCCACTTCGCCGTCCAGCCCGGTGAAACTGGGGTCCCAGCATTCCCGGGGGTCGGACTCCAGGAACCAGAGCAGGGTCAGCCGGGTGTCCACCCCCTCGACCTGCTTCACATACGACATCCGGTCCGAGGGCAGCGGGGTCGGCCGGAAGACCGTCACCATCGCGGCGGGCGAGCCCGCGAGCCGGCGCGGCAGATGTCTGGATCGGAGCCATGCGAGCAGTTCCTCCCGCTGCTCCGGGCCCTCGCTCTCGATCACCTCCAGTGCCAGCCCGGCGTAGGGGTGGTCCAGCGCGTGATGGTCACGCGGCCCGGCCGCCCCGTCCCGGTAGACGGTGGCCTCGTGGTCCTGGAAGGCCGTGAAGATGTGCGTACGGTCCTGATAGACCCGCCCGTCCCGCAGGAGCCGCTTGTTGATGCCGACCGTCCACCGCATGTGGTCCGCGTAGCGCCCCTCGGTGAGCCAGTAGACGGAGAGGTAGCAGCCGGCGGTCACCGGCTGGGCGATCGCCGACTTCTCGGGGTAGCGCAGCAGCTGGAGCTCACGGGTGGCGACCCAGCGGCGGCCCGCGTAGATCCACGGCATGGCCATCGCGCCCGCGATGAAGTGGTCGTCCTCGTACCAGCGGTTGTAGGCGTACTCATGGCCCGGGTGCGGCTCGACCAGGGTGATCAGGGCATGGCCCGGACGCACCCCGTATGGGCCGACGGAGGCCAGTTCCGCGTACGCGTCGCTCGTCATGTCCCTCAGGTGTAGCTGACGTGACGTCAGTTGGGGAGGGGTGTGTACGAATCAAGTGCGTGGAATCGGACGGCGAAACGGGGCCGGTGACGCTCTGGCCATCTCACGGCCGCGCCCCTAACCTGACGCGACGCCAGATACGGGAGGGACCGCCATGCCGCTGGAGGGCAAGACCGTCGTCGTCTCCGGGGTCGGACCCGGACTGGGGGCCCGGGTGGTGGCCGCCTGCGTCCGGGACGGGGCCCGGGTGGTGCTGGGGGCGCGGACCGAGGAGCGGCTGCCGAAGGTGGCGGAGGAGGTCGATCCGGGCGGCGAGCGCACCGCCTGGCGGCCCACCGACATCGCGGACGAGGCGCAGTGCGAGGCGCTGGCCGCGCTCGCCCTCGACCGCTTCGGCCGGATCGACGCCGTGGTCCATGTGGCCGCGCTGGACAGCCACTTCGGCGGGCTGGAGGACGCCGACTTCGCGTCCTGGGCCCGGGTGGTGGACATCAACCTGTTCGGGACGCTCCGGATGACCCGCGCCTGCCTGCCCGCGCTGAAGCGGAACGGCGGCTCGGTCGTGCTGATCGGCACCCAGTCGTCGTCCGCCGCCCCCACCGAGCTGCGCCAGACCGCCTACGCCGCCTCCAAGGGCGCGCTGACCTCCGCCATGTACGCGCTCGCGCGTGAGCTGGGTCCGCACCGGATACGGGTCAACACCGTGCAGCCCGGCTGGATGTGGGGGCCGCCGGTGCAGGCGTATGTGACCTTCACCGCGCAGACCGAGGGCGTGGGCGAGGCCGAGGTGCTGAGCCGGCTCACCGACCGGATGGCCCTGCCGGAGCTGGCGACGGACGGCGATGTGGCGGAGGCCGCGGCGTTCCTGGCCTCCGACCGGGCCCGGGCGATCACCGGGCAGTCGCTGCTGGTGAACGCCGGTGAACTGATGCGTTAGCGCGACTCCTGTCCGGCCTTTCGGGATCCCGCTCCCGTACGACCCAGCGATCGGTGGGCGTGCGTCTGACGAAGTGCCCGCTCATCGTGGGCGTACAGACATGCGAACGACAACGCCCCGTCAGGTCAAGAAACCGTAAATTCGTTCTTCTTCCTGATCCGCGTTCACATTCGTGACCTCTAGAACCCTTGACCGGTCACCCGAACGAGCGGTTCAATCCCGGAAGTACCCCGCTCCCGCTCGGGGGAACCGCCCATGACGAACGTCGCGGCGAAGTGCGCTCCCGTTCATATGGCGGACCCCTGGGAGGGGACATGAACAGTCTCGACTGGGTTGTACTGATCGGCTACTTCGGTGTCATGGTCGGCATCGGCCTCTGGTCCCACAAGCGTGTGGACAACGTCAGTGACTTCTTCACCGCGGGCGGCAAGATGCCGTGGTGGCTGTCCGGGATCTCGCACCACATGTCCGGCTACAGCGCGGTGATGTTCACGGGATACGCGGCCATCGCCTACCAATACGGCATCACCTCCTATGTCACCTGGTCCTTCCCCATCGCCATCGGCATCGCGATCGGCGCCAGTCTCTTCGCGCCGCGCCTGAACCGGGTGCGCAGCAAACTCAGGGTGGCCTCGCCGCTCGAATATCTGAAGAACCGCTACAACCTGCCCACGCAGCAGGCGCTGGCCTGGTCCGGGGTGCTGTTGAAGATCGTGGACGTGGGTGCCAAATGGGCGGCCATCGCCACCCTGCTCTCCATCTTCACCGGTGTCTCGCTCAACCAGGGCATCCTGATCACGGGCGCGGTCACCGCCGTCTACTGCACCGTCGGCGGGCTGTGGGCCGACGCGCTCACCGAACTCGGCCAGTTCATCATCCAGTTCGTGGCGGGCATCTCGATGCTGATCGCCGTACTCAACGAGCTGGACGGCTTCAGCACCTTCTGGACCGTCTGGGACGACCTCCCCGACAGCCACCACCAGCCGACCGTCGGCCCGTACACCCTGATCTTCCTGCTCGCGTACCTCTTCATCAAGACCTTCGAGTACAACGGCGGCATGTGGAACCAGGCGCAGCGCTACATGGCGACCGACAGCGCCCACTCCGCCAAGCGCTCGGCCCGGCTGTCGGCCATCCTGTGGTTCGTCTGGCCGCTGGTGCTGTTCTTCCCGATGTGGGTCGCACCGCTGGTCATCAAGACGGACAAGCCCGCCGACTCGTACGCCGAGATGGCCGAACACCTGCTGCCGCACGGTCTGCTGGGCCTGGTGATCGTCGGCTTCTTCTCGCACACCATGGCGATGTGTTCCTCGGACGCCAACGCGATCGCGGCCGTGGTGACCCGGGACATCATGCCCGCCATCTTCACGTCGGTACGGGAATGGTCCTCCCGCACCGGGCTGCTCGCGGCCCGCTACACCACGCTGCTCTTCCTCGCCCTGTCGATGGCCATCGCCACCCAGGTCAACTCGGACTTCTTCGGGGACATCATCACCGTCGTGATCAAGTGGGTCGCCGGACTCATGGGGCCGATCGCGATCCCGCTGATGCTCGGCATGCTGGCCACCTTCCGCAAGTCGGGTCCGACGGCGGCGCTGGTCAGCTGGGCCATGGGGCTGATCGCCTTCTACCTGGTCAACTACCCGATCAACGACGCGATCGACGGAGGCGTCAACCTGGAGTACCAGATCTCCGTCCCACTCGCGGTCTCGCTCGTGCTCTTCATCGTCGTCGGCTACATCAAGCCCGAGGACACCCCGGAGCGCGATGCCATCCTCGCCTCGCTCAACTCGGATGACGACGGGCCGGGTTCCGCGAGTGCCGCGCTGTCGGTGCCGGAGCAGGGCGACGCGGACGACCGCAAGTCGGTCGCCGGCGCCACGGACTGACGCCTTCCGCGCGGCGGCCATGACCCGGGCCGCCGGTCACCACCCGGTGCGGGGTGACCGGCGGCCCGGGTCCCTGTGTGGGTGCGTGGCGTCTATTGGTGGGCGCGGGCCGTCAGGTCGCACTGCATGAGGTGGGTGTCGATCCAGCGCCCGTGCTTGTGGCCGACCCCGGCCAGCAGACCCGCCGGGCGGAAGCCGAAGCGCCGATGCAGGGCGGTCGAGGCATCGCTGCCGGAGTCGGCGATGACCGCGACCACCTGCCGTACGCCCGCCTCGGCACAGCGGGTGAGCAGCGCGTCGAGCAGCGCGGCCCCGAGCCCCGCGCCGGTCCGCCCGGGGGCGAGGTAGATGGCGTCCTCGGCGGTGTGGCGGTAGGCGGGCTTGGGGCGCCAGGGCCCGGCGTAGGCGTATCCGGCGACCGTAAGGCGGCCGTTTTCGGGGACCGTAAGGCCGTCGCCTTCGGAGGACGTACGGCCGTCGCCTTGGGAAGCCGTACGGCCGTCGTCGACCTCGGCGACCTCGGCGACCAGGAACGGCAGCCCCCGGTCGGTCAGCTCGGCCAGCCGCCGGGCCCAGTCCTCGACGGTGGGCGGGGTCTCCTCGAAGGTGACGACGGTCTCGGTGACGTAGTGACCGAAGATCGCGGCGATGGCGTCCAGGTCGGCGTGGGTGGCATCACGTATGACGGCGGCGGAGGCAGGCACCGGCCCACCTTACGGCCAGCCGTTCCCGGCGGGGCGGAAGTGGAACGCGGGGCCGGGGTGGCGGTGAGGAGGTCCCGCCTGTCCAGGCAACCTTTTGCTCACCTGCGGTTCGCATCCGGAACGTACTATGGTCGGCCGTCCGAGCCCGCCCCCGACCGCGCCAACCGCACCGACCGCACCGACCGCACCGACCGGACCCGACTCGCCCCGCCCCACCGAGCCGCCGTCCCCCGGGACCTCTGGAGCCCCCGTGACCGCCACCCAGACGATCACCGACTCCCGGATCCACCGGGCCCGCGCCCTCGTACTGCGCCGACCGGTCCTGTGCGCGGCGGTCTTCTGCCTGCTCTCCTTCACCGGGTTCTGGATCGCGCAGCGGGCCGCCCAGGTGTCGATGGTCGATCTGCTGGTCTATCGCGCCGAGGGATGGACCGTACGCAATGCGATGGATCTGTATGACATGCGGGCGACTGAGCACAATCTGCCCAATACCTATCCGCCGTTCGCGGCCCTGCTCTTCACCCCGCTGACCGTGATGAGCACGGGCGTCCTGCGGACCTTCGGGACGGCCGTCAATCTCGTCCTGATGGTCGCCGTGGCCCATCTGTCGCTGCGGCTGATCGGACGGCCCGCGCGAGTGCCCCGACCGGCCGCCGTCCTGGCCCTGGCCGCCGTCGGGGTGTGGTGCGAGCCGGTGTGGACGACGCTGCGCTACGGGCAGATCAATCTGCTGGTCACAGCGCTGGTGCTATGGGATCTGACCCGCCGGTCTGGCCACCGCTGGGCGGGGGTCGGGACGGGCATAGCCACCGGGATCAAGCTCACCCCGGGGCTCTTCGTGGTCTTCCTGGGGCTCGCCGGACTCTTCCTCGGCCTGCGGCGGCTGCGGGCGGCCCGGGCGGCCCGGGCGGCCCGCGGGCGCACCGGGCCCGGGAGCGGTCCGCCGCCCCGGCGTCTCCTGAACGACCATCTGCGGCGCGCGGCCGTCGCGACCGCCGCCTTCGTCCTTACGGTCGCGTTCTCGGCCCTGGCGCTGCCGCATGACTCCCGGCGCTTCTGGACCGAGGTCGTCTTCGCCACCGACCGCCCGGGCGATGTCGAGGGCGCTGGCAACCAGAACCTCAAGGGCGCCCTCGCGCGTGTGCTGCACACCCCCGATCCGGGCCTGTGGTGGCTGGCAGCGGCCGCCCTGGTCGGCTGTGTGGGCCTGGCCACGGCGGTGGCCGCCCAGCTGACCGACGAAAGCCGCCTGCCCAACGCCCGCGCCTGGGCCGCCCTGACCTGCGCGGTGACCGCCCTCATGGTCAGCCCGGTCTCCTGGTCGCACCACTGGGTGTGGGCCGTCCCGATGGTCCTGCTGCTCGCGGTGGAGGCGGTGCGGCGGCGCACGGCGGGCTGGACGGCCTGGACGGTGGTGACCGGGCTGCTGTTCTGCTCCTTCATGGTCTGGTACGCGCCCCACAGCCGGCCGACCCGGGTGGAGCTCCACCAGAACCCGGCCCAGATGCTGCTCACCGCCGTCTATCCGCTGATCGGCGTCGCCTTCCTGGGCGTGGCCGGGTATCTGACCGTGCGCGCCGTAAGGCGTCCATGGCGTCCCTGGGAGGGAATCGGGACCCTGGAGCGGCAGCGGACCACCGCCGGTGCGGGCGCGGAGCGGACCTACGCGCGGGGGTAGCGGGTGAGCCAGGCCGGGGAGGAGCTGCCGGGGCCGTGCAGGGCCGGGCCCTGGGTCATCTCCATGGCGAAGTCGTCGGCCAGCTCCAGGATCGTGCCGCGCCCCTCGACCTCAGCCAGCCAGGCGGGCGGCAGCGCCGTCTCGCCGTGCAGCGCGCCCAGCAGATTGCCGCAGATGGCCGCCGTGGAGTCGCTGTCCCCGCCGTGGTTGACCGCGAGCAGCAGCCCGTGGCGTACGTCCTCGGCGACCAGGGCGCAGTACAGGCCCATCGCCAGGGCCTCCTCGCCGGTCCAGCCCTCGCCGAGCGAGGCGACGCGGTCGGGGGTCGGCAGGCCCTGACGTACGGCGCCGAGGGCGTGCCGCAGCGCGTGGGTGGTCTCCTCGTGGCCGGGACGGGCGGCCAGATGGGCGAGGGCGCGCTGGACGGCCCCGTCCAGCGCCTCGCCGCGCGCCAGGCCGTGCACGATGAGGGCGAAGGCGCCGGCCGCGAGATAGCCGGTGGGGTGGCCATGGGTCTGGGCCGCGCACTCGATGGCCAGCTGGAAGACCAGCTGCGGCTCCCAGCCCACCAGCAGTCCGAACGGCGCGGAGCGCATCACGGCGCCGCATCCCTTGGAGTCCGGGTTCTTGGGCCGCTCCAGGGTGCCCATGGTCTCGTCGGCGAGCCCGGTGATACAGGCCCGGCCCGGGGACCGCTGGGCGTACAGCCACTCCTCGCGGGCCAGCCAGCCGGCGTCCTTACGGCGCTCATCGGGGCCCCAGTCACGCTGGGTGGAGTACCAGCGGCGGTGGGCGGAGTGGATGTCGGTGGGCGGGTGCCAGGCCCCGGTGTCGCGGCGCACCTGCGCCCGTATCAGTCCATCCACCGTGAACAGCGTCATCTGGGTGTCGTCGGTGACCCGTCCGCGGCCGCCATAGGCGGGCAGGAAGTCCGTCACGCCCTCGGGTCCGTGCGCCGCCCTGATCTCGTCCAGGGAGGCGAACTCCACGGCCGCCCCCAGCGCGTCCCCAATGGCCCCGCCGAGCAGACAGCCGCGCACCCGGCTGCGGAAGTCCTGCTGTTCGGCGCGGCCCCATACGCCGGTCGCTGCGCTGGCGGTTGCGGTCACGACCTATGCCTCATTTCTTCGCTGCGTGAATGGCCCAGAACTGTCTTTGAACTGTAATGGACACCTAATGATCGCCTCTTGGTCGCCGCGGATTGTGAAGGCGTCATCACGGAGAAGACGACGGAGTGTCGCATTCCGAGAATGCGAATTCCCTCACCGAATGTCGGCCGCGTACCGAAAGCCCTTATCCGAGCGCCGTCCGGCCGTGGTCCAGGCTCGCCCGGAGCTCGGCGAGCGGGGCGCGCAGGGCGGCGAGCAGGGTGGGGTCGGCGCCGGGACACTGGGCGAGGTCGTCCAGGGCGCGTATGACGTCGTCGACGATCTCCCAGTACGGCCGGGTGGCGGTCAGCTCCGCCACGAGACGCTCCGCCCCGGCCCCGTCCCCGAGGACGGCCCTGCTGACGATCGGAGCGGCCACTCTGGCCTGCGCGTCCCACTGGCCGCCGTGCTCCTCCAGGAGTGCCTCGAAGGCGATCCACCGCTCTCGCGCCTCGGGGAGACCTGCCGTGCGGCTCACCAGCATCGCGCGCTCGAAGGCGATGTCGAGGTCCTGGCCGTCCAGGGCGGTCGCCCGCTCGATGTCCGTGGCGGCCTCGGCGTACCGGCCCGCCCGGCGGTGGCACCTGGCCCTCGCCTCCAGCGCCTGGAGGTCGTCGGGGTCGAGCCCGAGCGCCCGGTCCAGATCGGCGAGGGCCGCCTTGTCCTCGCCGAGGCGCAGCCGCAGGGCGCCCCGGTTCGCGGGCACCCAGGCGTCGTCGGGATCGGCGGAGAGGGCGGTGTCGAAATCGGCCAGGGCCTCGCCGAGCCGGCCGATGTGCTGATACGTCTGCCCCCGCCGGACCAGGGCGAACACATACGACGGCTCGATCTCGATGGCCCGGCCGAAGTCCGCCAGCGCCTCCTGGAAGCGGTCCGTCATCCGGTACGCCTCACCTCGCTCGGCGAGCGCCCCCTGATCGTCCGGATGGGACGCGAGGTAGCCGTCGGCCGCGCTGATCGCCTCCTCGTAGCGGTCCAGGTTGCGGAGGGCGTGGATATGGCTGAACCCGGCGTGATCGGAGCCGAGTTCGATGGACCGTTCGGCGTCCGCGAGCGACTCCTCGTACCGCCCGAGCATCCGGTAGGTCGCGGCCCGCTCCGCGTGGGCCCAGGCCCATTTGGGTGTGATCTCCAGCGCTCGGGTGAAATCCGCCAGCGCGCTGTCGTAGTCCCGTATCGCGTGGTGGACCAGGCCGCGGGTGGATACGGTCCACGCGCTCCCATCGTCCAGGTCGCAGGAGCGGGTGAGGTCGGCCAGGGCCTCCTCGAATCGCCCCAGAAGGCTGTTCACCTCGCCGCGCCGGGACAGCGCCCAGGCGGAGTCGGGATCCAGTTCCAGGGCGCGATCGAGGCTTTCCAAAGCCTGCTCGTAACGCTCCATACCAAGGTACGTATACCCGCGGGCCGCGTGGGCGCGATCGCTGTCGGCGTCCAGCTCCAGCGCTCGCTCCGCGTCCGCCAGCGCCCCCTCCAGCTCGTCCATGTGCGCCCGGGCCGTACTGCGGAGCGCGAAGGCCGTGGCCAGGGCCCGCTCGTCCTGCCCGACCTCGTCGATCAGGAGCGTCATGGTCGTCGCCACCTCGCTCACATTGGACCCCGCCAGGAATCGCTCGCCCCATGCGCGTACGGACTCGACTCCGCAGTCGCGGCCCACCTCCAGCAGCATCCGCATCCAGCGGCGTTCCCAGGACACCGACGCGTGGTCCAGATAGACGCCCAAGTACGCCCGCAGCTCCGCCCGCAGCGCCGCCTCCGGATTCGCGCAGAGCCGGTGGTACGCCTCCTCCAGCCGGCAGTCCAGCCACCGCTCGTGCTCCCACTTCCCGTCCCCCTCCAGCGACTCCTCGATCTCCCGCTGCCACCCCGCGAAGGCATCGGCCAGCCGGAGGTGGCGGGCGCGCCACGCCTGCGGGGACTGGTTGCGCTGGAGTCGCAGCATGGCCGTGCGGACGACCTCGTGGTAGCGGCAGCGGCCGGAGCTGTCGGCGGCGAACGGGAGCGAGCGGAGCCAGCCGTAGAGCTCGGCCGCCTCCTCCCCCACCGCGGCCGCGAAGACGTCCTCGTCCAGGCGCCGGGGCAGGGCCGCGGCCAGGGCGACCGAGCGGTGGGTCTCGTCGCTCACCCACTTCAGGAAGCGCTCCACGGCGGTGCCGGAGGGGTCGCCCACCGCCTCGGGGGTGGTGGGCCGCGCCTCGGCCAGCATGGACACCAGCACCGGCAGCCCTCCGGTGAGCCGGAGGACGACCTCGATCACCTGCTCGTCGGCCACGCCCTTGGCCGTCAGGAGCTGCCGGGCCTCCGCCTCCGTGAACGGGACCAGGGGGAGGTCCACCACGAGGTCGGCGTAGTCGGCCCAGCAGCGCGGGGCGAGCGTGCCCTGTCCGGCCAGCGTCACCACCGCGTTGGCGGGGAGCGAGCCGTAGCGGCCCTCGAACATCACATCGCGCAGCCACAGGTCGAGCAGCGGGCCGGTGCGCTCATAGGTGTCGAAGAACCACGCCACCCAGGGCACGGAGGCGGCCACCTCGCCGACGTCCCTGAGGAACGCGGGGGTGAGCGCGTCCAGGGGCGACATCACCAGGTCGACATCGTCATGGCTGCGGAGGCGGGCGCTGAGCTTGGCCCGCGCGCGGTCGGCGGCCTGGGCGACCCGGTCGGGTTCCGCCGCCCCGGCGAGCGCCCCGACGCCCGGCACCATGCCGAGCCCGACCAGCCCCGCCCGGACGGCGAACGCGCTCGCCGCCGACGGCTGGGGGCCGCCCGCCGCTCCCTCCGGCGGCTGCGGCGCGGCGGGCTGCTGCGCCGCCGCGTCGGCCTCGTGGCGCCGCTGCCGGTAGGTCGCCAGCAGCTTGTCGAAGGACTTCAGCGGATGGCCCGCTTGCGCGAACTGGGCGCTGATGGCCGCCATGACCTCGGGGACGCTGTTCACCGACTCGTCCACGGAGGCGGTGAGCGCCCGGTGCTCCCGTGCGGTGTTCTCCAGCTGCCGCAGCAGTGTCGTCTTGCCCACCCCGGCGTCACCGCGCACATGGAACAGGAAGTGGTGCGCGGCGTCCTCGGGCGGCACGGCGAAGTTCTCCCGGAACGCGGCCATCTCCTGCCGCCGCCCCACGAACCGGCGCCGCCGCTGGATCAGCTCGCGCATCGTCGGACGCCGCTCTGCCATGGGTCCCCCTTCCCCCGCTCCCCATGGCAGCGTATCCACGCGGCGCGCCCCGGAGTATCGGCGCGGCGCGCCCGCGAACCGTGCGCCGGGGTCAGTCCCCCAGCACCGGGAGCAGCTCCGGCAGATGGCCGTCCGAGGCGAGGGCGGCGGCCTGGCGGTCCTCGGGGACGGGGCCGTAGGTGGTGCCACGGGCGCGGGCCGGGCGGCCGGCCAGCTCGGCGATGGCCACCAGGTCCTGGACGGAGCGGTAGGAGCCGTAGGAGGAGCCCGCCATACGGGAGATGGTCTCCTCCATAAGGGTGCCGCCCAGGTCGTTGGCGCCGGAGCGGAGCATCTCGGCGGCGCCCTCCGTGCCCAGCTTCACCCAGCTGGTCTGGATGTTGGGGATATGGGGGTGGAGCAGGATCCGCGCCATGGCCGTGACGGCGCGGTTGTCGCGGGTGGTGGGACCGGGGCGGGCGATACCGGCGAGGTAGACGGGGGCGTTGGTGTGGATGAAGGGGAGAGTGACGAATTCGGTGAAGCCGCCCGTCTCCTGCTGGATCTCGGCGAGCAGCCGCAGATGGGCCAGCCAGTGGCGGGGCTGGTCCACATGGCCGTACATCATCGTGGAGGAGGACCGGATGCCCAGCTCATGCGCCGTCTTGACGACCTCGACCCAGGTGGCCGTCGGCAGCTTGCCCTTGGTGAGGACCCAGCGCACCTCGTCGTCCAGGATCTCGGCGGCCGTGCCGGGGATGGTGTCCAGGCCCGCCTCGCGCGCCGCCGTCAGCCATTCACGGATGGACATGCCCGTACGGGTCGCGCCGTTGACGACCTCCATCGGGGAGAAGGCGTGGACATGCATCCCGGGCACGCGCTCCTTGACGGCGCGTGCGATGTCGAAGTACGCGGTGCCGGGCAGATCCGGGTGGATGCCGCCCTGCATGCACACCTCCACCGCGCCCACGTCCCACGCCTGCTGGGCGCGGTCGGCGACCTGGTTCAGGGAGAGGGTGTAGGCGTCGGCGTCGGTGCGGCGCTGGGCGAAGGCGCAGAAGCGGCAGCCGGTGTAGCAGACATTGGTGAAGTTGATGTTCCTGGTGACGATGTAGGTGACGTCGTCGCCCACGGTCGCCCGGCGCAGATCGTCGGCGATGCGGCACAGGGCGTCCAGCGCCGGGCCCTCGGCGTGGAGCAGGGCCAGCGCCTCGGGGTCGGTCAGCCGGGTCGGGTCGTCGGCGGCCTGGGCCAGCGCGGCCTTGACGTCAGTGTCGATGCGGGAGGGGACCATACCGGGGGCGGCGGCCTCGCGCAGCGCCTCCCAGTCGCCGTAGACCTCGTCGAAGTCCTCACGGCGGTCACCGGTGCGGCCCTCGGTGTCGATGGCGCGGTGCAGATCGGTGCGGCCGGAGGCGCTGAACGCCTCGTCAGGCTCCTGCCAGGGCAGCCCGGTGGGGATCGCGTCCTCACGGGCCAGGCCGGTCTCGGGGTCGGCGAGGGCGGTGACATGCGGCAGCAGCCGGGGGTCCAGCCAGGGCTCGCCGCGCCGGACGTACTCGGGGTAGACCGCGAGCCGTTCGCGCAGCCGGAAGCCGGCGGCCGCCGAGCGCTCGGCCAGCTCGTCCACCTGGGGCCAGGGGCGCTCCGGGTTGACGTGGTCCGGGGTGAGCGGGGAGACGCCGCCCCAGTCGTCGATACCGGCCCCGATGAGCTGCTCGTACTCCGCGTCCACCAGGTTGGGCGGCGCCTGGATGCAGGCGGACGGGCCCAGGATGTGACGGGCGACGGCGACGGTGGCCACCAGGTCGTCCAGTTCGGCGTCCGGCATCCCGCGCATGGCGGTGTCCGGCTTGGCGCGGAAGTTCTGGACGATGACTTCCTGGATGCCGTGGTACGAGCGGGAGACGCGGCGCAGCGCGAACAGCGACTCGGCCCGCTCCTCATGGTTCTCGCCGATCCCGATCAGCAGCCCGCTGGTGAACGGGACGGAGCTGCGCCCGGCGTCCTCCAGCACCCGCAGCCGCACCGCCGGCTCCTTGTCGGGCGAGCCGTAGTGGGGGCCGCCGGGCTCGCTCCACAGCCGCTCGGCGGTGGTCTCCAGCATCATCCCCATGGAGGGGGCGACCGGCTTGAGCCGCTGGAAGTCGGTCCAGGTCATCACGCCGGGGTTGAGGTGGGGCAGCAGGCCCGTCTCCTCCAGGATGCGGATGGCCATGGCCCGTACGTACGCGATGGTGTCGTCGTACCCCTCGGCCTCGAGCCATTCGCGCGCCTCGGGCCAGCGGTCCTCGGGGCGGTCGCCGAGGGTGATCAGCGCTTCCTTGCAGCCCATTTCGGCGCCCCGGCGGGCGATGGCCAGGACCTCGTCGGGCGACATGTACATCCCGTGTCCCGCGCGGCGCAGCTTGCCGGGGACGGTCGCGAAGGTGCAGTAGTGACACTTGTCCCGGCACAGCCGGGTGAGCGGGATGAAGACGCTGCGGGAGTAGGTGATGACCCCGGGGCGGCCGGCCGCCTCCAGGCCCGCGTCGCGGACCCGGGCGGCGGAGGCCATCAGCTCCCGCAGGTCGTCACCGCGCGCCTGGAGCAGCACCGCCGCCTCGGCGGTGTCCAGCGCCACGCCGTCGCGGGCGCGCTTGAGCGCACGGCGCATCGCGTTGGCTGTGGGGGCGGCGGAGCCAGTCGGGGCACCCGGTTCGTTTCCCTGCGCGCTCGTGGTCATCCTCCGAGCATACGAGCGGTGTGGGACACCGCCAGACGGCCCGGGCCTGCGGTTTTGTGGGTCTGATCACGGCGGCCGCGGGCCGCGGGCGGGAATACGGCGCGGTGGAACATGCGGGCTACACCCACTGGGCGCCGACGGCCACCGCCCGGACCGGACTTGGCGGGGGCGCGGATCGCCGGGCGGGCGGTGGCGGGGCCGGGGCGGGGCTGTCCGTTTCCTCTCGGCCATGGAGTTATCCACAGGGCTTTCCGCGCGTGTCACCCGCGCGTACAACGGTGTCACGCGGGTGTCGGACGGCACTCTCGACTCTGGGGGGCACCTCATGCAGCGACGCGATGTACTCAGGCTCTCCGCGCTTGCGGGCGCGGCGGGTGTGCTGACGCTCGATCCCATGACCTTCACCCAGGCCGACGCGGCGGGCACGGCCGACGGTCCTGAGCAGACCAAGACCCTCAGCGGCCATCTGCCCACCGGCGCGCCGGACTTCGTCTATGTACCGGTCGAGGTGCCGCGCGGGGTGCGCGAGATCGCCGTGTCGTATTCGTACGACAAGCCGACCGTCCCGGCCGGCACACAGGGCAACGCCTGCGACATCGGCATCTTCGACGAGCGCGGTACGGAGCTGGGCGGCCGCGGCTTCCGCGGCTGGTCCGGCGGGGCCCGTACGGAGTTCGCCATCAGCGCCGAGGAGGCCACCCCCGGCTATCTGGCGGGGCCGGTCACGGCGGGCACCTGGCATGTGGTGCTGGGGCCGTACACGGTCGCCCCGCAGGGCCTGGACTACAAGGTCACCGTCACACTGCGGTTCGGCGCGCCCGGCACCACCCCGAAGCCGGTGTACCCGCCGCAGCGGGCGAAGGGCCGGGGCCGCGCCTGGTACCGGGGCGACTCGCATCTGCACACCGTGTACTCCGACGGCAAGCGCACCCCGGCCGAGCTGGTCGCCGCCGCCCGCGCCGCCGGGCTGGACTTCATCACCACCACCGAGCACAACACCACATCGGCGCATGCCGCGTTCGAGGGTCTGTGGGGCGATGACCTGCTGATCCTCACCGGTGAGGAGATCACCACGCGCAATGGCCATGTGGTCGCCCTCGGCACCGACCCCGGCGTCTTCATCGACTGGCGCTACCGCGCCCGGGACAACCGCTTCGGCCAGTTCGCCCGCAAGATCCGGCAGGCCGGCGGCCTGGTGATCCCGGCCCATCCGCACGGCACCTGTGTCGGCTGCAACTGGAAGTTCGGCTTCAACGAGGCCGACGCGGTCGAGGTGTGGAACGCGGACTTCACCCCCGACGACGAGGTCACCGTCTCCGAGTGGGACAACACGCTGGTGGCCGCCGCCCGTGGCGACGGCCGCTGGCTGCCCGCCGTCGGCCACAGCGACGCCCACCGTGAGCCCCAGGTCGTCGGCCTGCCCCAGACGGTGGTGCTCGCCGACGACCTCTCCCGCACCGCCCTCCAGGAGGGCATCCGGGCCGGCCGCAGCTGGATCGCGGAGTCCTCCAAGATCGACCTCACCTTCGAGGCGGTCGGTGGCCGCGGCAAGCACGCCGGAATCGGCGAGCGCCTGAAGGTGGGCGGCGCGGAGGAGATCACGGTCCGGCTGAAGGTCTCCGGCGTGGGCCCGGGCTGCTCGGTGCGGTTCATCACCGACCAGGGCCAGCTCTACGGAACGCCGGTCCCCGCCTCCGGCGAGCTCACCGCCGAATGGCGTACGACGGCGTCCTACGCGGCGTACGTCCGCGCCGAGGTCCGCCACGCCCCGGCGGACGGCGGGGCATCGGGCATACCGGGCCCGATGGCCGCGATGACCAACCCGATCTGGCTGGGCGACCGTTGAGGAGGGTCCGGGTACGGGGTCGCCCCCGTACCCGGACCGAGGGCGTTTCCGTCAGCCACCGTGGAGCGGTCAGCAGCGGACCTTGCCGTAGTCGACCGGCTGTTCGACCGATCTCCACCGGGTCCCGGCCGCGGATGACGGAGTCGGCGTCGGCGTCGGCGTCGGGGCGCGAGTACGGGGCAGGAGCGGTGTGCGTCGATGTCGCCCGGCGGCTCAGAGGCGGCAGCTGATCTCCATGCCGTCCTCGATGGGGAAGCTGACGTTCTGGTAGCCGTTCGCCGGGTCGCGCACGTAGTCGAGGTAGGGCCGCATGGGGCCCTCGAACTGGTCGATGTCGTCGGCCACGACGAGGGCGCCGGGCCGCAGGATCGGTTCGAGCATCCGCAGCACGGGCAGGCACAGGTCCTTCCAGCCGTCGAGCAGGACCAGCTCCAGGGGGCCCTCGAGGCCGACGAGGGTCTCCCGGGCGTCCCCCTCCAGCACGGTGATCAGGTCGTCGAGACCGGTCTCGGTGAAGGTGCGGCGGGCCGCGGCGATCTTCTCCTTGCTCATTTCCGTGGTGACGACGCGCCCGGTGCCGTTGTCCCGCACGGCGGCGGCCAGATGGAGCGTGGAGATCCCGTAGGACATCCCGAACTCGACCACCGTGGCCGGGCGGATAGCCCGCACCAGGTTGTAGAGCAGCTTTCCGCCATCGGCGGAGATCGGCATGTAGATCCCGGCCGCGGCGTCGGCGAGTTCCTGCGGGGCCATTTCCAGTGCGCCGGGCGGCAGCTGCGCCTGGGCGGTCCCGTCCTGCTCGGCCAGCTCGAACATGCGGCTGATGGCGGTCTCGACCCGGGGGTCGGCAAGGGTGTGAGTGAGTGTCATGAGAGCTAGCGTAGACGCTACGTTGCGTCTCGTCTAGCGGATATGGAGCTGCCCCCGGTCGAGGAACGGGGGCCGTGTGTCCTGTCAGTTGGTGCGGCGGGCCGCGCGGACGCGGCGGCCGCCGTCGACCACCAGGTCCGTGCCGGTGATCCAGGACGCCTCGTCCGAGACCAGCCAGCGGACCGCGCGCGCCACGTCCTCCGGCTCGCCGATGCGGGCCAGCGGGAGCGTCGCGGCGATCTCCGGTTCGCCGGGCTCCCAGACGAAGCGGGCCATCTCGGTGCGGACCAGCCCCGGGGAGACGGCGTTGACGCGGACGGAGGGGGCCAGTTCTCCGGCGAGCTGGCGGGTGAGGCGGAGGAGGGCGGTCTTGGTGGTGCCGTAGGCGCCGACGTCCGGGCCGACGCCGTGGGTGCCCTCGGTGCAGATGTTGACGACCGCCCCGCCGTGGTCGCGCATCCAGCCCCGCCAGGCCGCCTGGGTCAGCCGCAGCGGCGCCTCCACGTTGGCCGTGAAGGCGGTGCGCCAGGCGAGCGGGTCCACGGCCATCAGCGGGCCGAGCGGGGCGTTGGTGGCGGCGTTGTTGACCAGGATGTCGAGGCGGCCGAACTCGGTCAGGGCCCGGGCCACGGCCGCCTCCGGGTGGGCCGGGTCCGCCACGTCCCCCGGGCAGCCGATGGCGCGCGGGCCGAGGCGGCGTACGGCGTCGGCCAGCCCCCTCGGGTCCCGCGCCGTGACGCACACCGCCGCGCCGTCCGCCGTCAGCGCCTCCGCCACGGCGAGCCCGATGCCCCGTGAACCACCCGTGACCAGGGCGGCCCGGCCGGTGAGGGAACCCGGTCCGGTGGGGCCGGTGGGTCCGGTGGATCCGGTGGGTCCGGCGGAGGCGGTGAGGCCGTCAGCCCCAGGCCCCGCACGCCCGCCGCCGAGTCCGGTGGGGCCGGTAGCGCCCGTGGACGCGGTAGGGCCCGTGGACGCGGTAGGGCCCGTGGACCCGGCAGGACCCAGGGGGTCCGTGCGGCCGCCAGACCTGTCGCGCCCGCCGCCCCCGCCGCCCCCGGCCGTCGCGCGCGTCACCGGCTCAGCCCCTCGTGCTCACCGTCTCCGTGTCGCGGCCCGACCGGAGCACCCGCCCCGGTACCGCGCCGGTGATCTCGTCGTCCCGGATGGTCTCCGTGCCGCCCACCCGGACGCTCACGATGCCCGTGGCGCGCGAGTCCAGCCGGGGGCTCTCGCCGGGCAGGTCGTGGACCAGCCGCGCCTGGCCCGCGTCGATCCGGTCGGGGTCGAAGAGGACCAGGTCGGCGTGGTAACCCTCGGCGATCCGGCCGCGCCCGCGCAGCCCCAGCAGCCGCGCCGGATCGTCCGTCAGCATCCGTACCGCCTGCTCCAGGCCGACCAGCTTCCGTCCGCGCAGACAGTCGCCGATGAAACGGGTGGTGTACGGGGCACCGCACATCCGGTCCAGATGGGCCCCGGCGTCGGAGCCGCCGAGCATGACGTCCTCGTGCTCCCAGGTCTGCCGGCGCAACTCCCAGCTGGCCGGGTCGTTGTCGGTCGGCATCGGCCACAGCACCGTACGCATCTCGTCCGCCGCGCAGATCTCCACCAGGCAGTGGAACGCCTCCTGCCCGCGCTCGGCGGCGATGTCGCGGACGACGCGCCCGGTCAGCCCGGCGTTGGCCGCGCTGTAGGTGTCGCCGATGACGTACCGGCCGAAGTGGGTGAGCCGCCGGAAGACCCCGGCCTCGGGGCTGCCTGCGCGGCGCAGCATCTCCTCCCGTACGGCCGGTTCGCGGAGCCTCGCGATCCGTTCCGGGATGGGCAGCCCCAGGATGTCGCCCCAGCCCGGGATGAGGTTGAGCGCGCAGAAGGTGCCGAGCGACATGTTCATGGGGGTGAGGATCGGCATCGTGAGGGCGACGATCCTGCCGCCCGCCTTGCGGGCGCGTTCGCTGGCCTGGAGCTGGCGCGGCACCCGCTCGGGAACGGCCGCGTCGATGGTCAGCACGTTCCAGTTGAGCGGGCGCCCGGCGGCCGCGCTCATGTCCACCAGCAGTTCGATCTCCTCGTCGGCGAACTGGTCGAGACAGCCCGCCACGATCGCCTCGATCTGCGTCCCCTCGTGGTCGCCGACGGCCCGGGAGAGCGCCAGGAGTTCCCCGGGCCGGGCGTGACGGGAGGCGACCGGCTGTCCGTCCCCGTCCGAGTGGGTCGAGGACTGGGTGGTGGACAGCCCCCACGCCCCCGCGTCCATCGCCTCGTGGAAGAGCCGCAGCATCTCCTCCAGCTGCGCCGGGCTGGGCTGTCCGCCGATCGCGTCCTCGCCCATCACATGGCGGCGCAGTGCGCAGTGCCCCACCATGAAGCCCGCGTTGACGGCGATCCGGCCCTCCAGCGCGTCCAGGTACTCGCCGAAGCCGTGCCAGTTCCAGGGCGCGCCCTGCTCCAGCGCCACCAGCGACATGCCCTCGACCCGGCTCATCATCCGCCGGGTGTAGTCGGCGTCGCCCGGCCGGTCGGGGTTGAGCGGGGCGAGGGTGAAACCGCAGTTGCCGCCGGCCACGGTGGTCACGCCGTGGTTCATGGACGGGGTGGCGTACGGATCCCAGAACAGCTGGGCGTCGTAGTGGGTGTGCGGATCGACGAACCCGGGCGCGAGGACGAGCCCGGTGGCGTCCTCGGTGGACCGGGCCGGTTCGGTGACGGCCCCGGGCTCGGCGATGGCCACGATCCGGCCGTCCCGGATGCCGACGTCGGCGACGTACGAGGGCGCGCCGGTGCCGTCCGCCACGGTGGCGCCCTTGATCAGGTGGTCGAGCACGGGTTCAGGTCCCTTCTCGCGTCTGCGGCCGGCGTCCGCGCCTGCTGCGTGACGGCCTGCGCGGCTACTGGGTGACGGCCTGCGGCTGGTGGGTGACGGCCTGCGCGGCTGGTGGGTGACAGCGGCTACTGGGTGACGGCCTGGCGGAAGCGGGTCGTGCGGTGCACCGGATCGGTGTCGATCTTCGGGATGACGTGCTCGCCGATGAGCTTGATCGTGTTCATCGTGTCCTCGTAGCCGATCCCGATCGGCAGCCCGAACGACAGCTGGTCGGCCCCGGCCTGCTCCCACCGCTTGCACTGGCGGAAGACCTCGTCCGGGTCGCCGCAGATCATCAGCTCCTCGGCGATGAGGAGTTCGATGATCTCCTCGGTGTACTCCGGCAGCAGTTCGGGCCACTGCGGGATGCCGTCCGGGCGGGGGAAGGTGTCGTGGTAGCGGAAGAGCAGCGACTGGAGGTAGTTGAGCCCGCCGCCGAGCGCGACCTCGACGGCCTTGGCGTGGGTCTCGGCGCAGATCGCGGTCGAGGTGACCATCACGTTGTCGTTGACGAAGCCGCCGACCGGTTCGGCCTCCTTGACCGCGTTCTTGTAGGAGTCGAGGGCCCACTCCATGTCGGAGACCTTCTGGATGGAGAAGCCGAGCACGCCGAGGCCCTTCTTGCCCGCCATCGCGTACGAGGGCGGCGATCCGGCCGCGTACCACATCGCCGGGTGGGCGGCCCCGTACGGCTTGGGCAGCACCTTGCGCGGCGGCAGCGTCCAGTGCTTGCCGGTGAAGCCCTGGTACTCGTCCTGCAACCACATCTTGGGGAACTCGGCGATCGTCTCTTCCCAGATCTCCTTGGTGGCGTTCATGTCGGTCACGCCCGGCAGGAAGCCCAGGATCTCGTGGCTGCCCGCGCCCCGGCCGGAGCCGAACTCGAACCGGCCGCCGGAGAGGTGGTCGAGCATCGCGACCTTCTCGGCCACCTTGACCGGGTGGTTGACCTGCGGCAACGGGTTGAAGATGCCGGAGCCGAGGTGGATGCGCTCGGTGGCGTGGGCGAGATAGCCGAGGAAGACGTCGTTCGCGGAGAGGTGGGAGTACTCGTCCAGGAAGTGGTGCTCGGAGGCCCATACGTACTTGAAGCCCGACCGGTCGGCCTGGATGACGTACTCGGTCTCCTCGACGAGCGCGTGATGCTCGGCCTCGGGGTCGGTTCGGCGTCGGCTTTCGGGGACGTAGCCCTGCACGAAGAGTCCGAATTCCATGGAGGTTCACCGCCTCAGACGAACGTCGATCTGACGGATCGTCAGATTTTGATTGACTCTGGCACCGCGGGCACGGACCGTCAAGGGCCGGAGCCGGGCCGGCCCAGCGGCCGGGGTTAGAAGACCGAGACGCCCGTCAGCCAGCCGCCGTCGACGACGAACGGCTGGCCGGTGACGTACGAGGAGTCCTCCGAGGACAGGAAGAGCGCGAGCCGCGCCACCTCCTCCGGGCGGCCGATCCGGCCCAGCGGGACCAGCTTGCGGTAGAGCTCGTCGACCGCCGCCGTCGCCTCCGCGGTGTCGGCTTCCGGGTCGAGGTGGGCCGGGTTGGTCATGGGGGTGTCGACCGCGCCCGGGCACATCGCGTTGACCCGGATGCCCTTGTCCGCGAGCTCCATCGCGGCCACCCGCGTCATCCCCACCACCGCCGCCTTCGTCGCGGCGTACGCGGTGAGGAGGGGCATACCGGACAGGGCGACGTACGAGGCGGTGTTCACGATCGTCCCGCCGCCCGCCGCCGCCAGCTCCGGCGCGACCGTCCGCATCCCCAGGAACGTGCCGACCTGGTTGACCTGGACCACCTCCAGGTACTCCGCCAGCGGGGTGCCGACCAGCTCGTTGAAGCGGAGGATCCCGGCGTTGTTGACCAGGCCGTCCACCGAGCCGAAGGCGTCCCTGGCGGCGGCGACGGCGGCGGTCCAGTCGTCCTCGCGGCCCACGTCCAGATGGACGAACCGGGCGCCCTCCCCCAGCTCCTTGGCCAGTGCCTCGCCCGGCTCGTCCAGTACGTCGCCGAGGACCACGCGCGCGCCCTCGGCCGCGAACAGCCGCGCCTCCTGCTCACCCTGTCCGCGCGCCGCCCCGGTGATGATGACGACCCGCCCGTCCAGCTTGCCCATTCCGATCTCCCTAGTCATCCCTGGTCATCGAGGTGCGGAGCGACATCGGCGGCGAAGGCCGCCATCTGGTCGGTCAGTTCGGTGTGGTCCCGGCAGCGGAACCGCACCTGGATCTGGTCCACCCCCATCGCGGCGTAGGCGCGCAGGCTCTCGGCGAGCCGTTCCGGCGCGCCGGTGAGGGTCCGGCGCCCCACGTCCCAGCCCGGTTCGCCCACGTACAGCGGCTCGGTGATCGCGCCGATCTCGGCGGGCTCGTCACAGCCCCGATCGTGTTGGGCCGCCTCCTTCCGCAGCTCGCACAGCCGGGCGATCTGCCCCGGCAGCCGGTCCCGTGGGTCGCCCTGCGGCAGCCAGCCGTCGCCCCGGACCGCCGCCCGGCGCACCGCCGCGGGCGAGGAGCCGCCGATCCACAGCGGGGGCCGTGGCGTCTGGACGGGGCGCGGGGCCTGCCCGAGGCCGCTGAACGCGAACCGCTCACCGCGGAAGTCGGGGAACTCCTCCGGTCCCAGCGCCGCCTTCAGCGCGTCGACCGTCTCGTCCAGCAGCGCCCCGCGCCGGGCGAAGTCCACCCCGAGCGCCTCGAACTCCTCCCGGACGTGCCCGGCCCCGACCCCGAGGATCAGCCGGCCGCCGGAGAGGTGGTCGAGCGTGGCGTACTGCTTGGCGGTCAGCAGCGGATGGCGCAGCGCGGCGACCGCCACATGGCTGAGCAGCCGCACCCGCTCGGTGGCCGCGGCGAGCCAGCCGAGGGTGGCCACCGGGTCGTACCAGACGGTGCCCATGGCCGCGGCCAGCCGCCGCGGGATCGCGACGTGGTCGCAGACGGCGAGGTACGCGAAGCCGAGCCGGTCGGCGGCGCGGGCGATCTCGAGCAGCTCGGCCGGGCCCGCCCCGGCCTCCCACGGCTCGGCGTAGAGGGTGGACTGCGACTGGATCGGCAGCTGCATGCCGTAGCTCAACCGGCCCCGGGGCAGGACGCGCATGCCGGGCCTCCTTGTCGGTGGACCGTCATCGTCGTATCTGACGTCGGACATGGTCGTATCTGACGGTCCATCAGACAAGGGGTACGGCAGTCTCGTCCCGCCGCGCGACGCTTTGCTAGCGTACGGACGTTCGGACCTCGGGGCCCACGCCCGCCGCCCCGCCCACGGGGCACAGGCAAGGAGGCACAACAAGGGGGCACGGCAAGGGGCACACAGAGGGGCACGTGATGATCGAGACGGTCTTCCGCTGCGAGGATCTGCCCAGAGCGGATCGGTTCGACTTCTGGCGCGAGCGGATGGCACAGCTCATGGCGCCGATGGAGATGACCAGCGACCACACCCGGGACTTCCGGGGCGAGGTGCGCATCCTCGAGTTCGGCGCCGCCTCCGTCTGGCCCACGAGGTTCCGTGAGATGAACTTCCGGCGGACGCCCAAGCTCATCCGGCAGTCCGACCCCGAGCTGTACCACTTCTCGTTCATCCAGGAGGGAAACCTCCAGGTCTCCCAGTCCCGCCAGGAGGCCGCGCACAGGGCGGAGGGCCTCTATGTCGTCGACACCTCACGGCCCTTCGACTGCCTGGCCTTCGGCGGCCCTCCGGCGGGTGTGGGCCTGGAGATCCCCAAGGCCCTGATCCCGGTCCCCCACGACCGGATCGACCGGCTGCTCGCCCGGCCCATCCCGGCGCGCGAAGGGGTGGGCGCCCTGCTCACGGGGTTCCTCGCCCGGCTCGCTGCGGACCGCTCGTTACGCCCCTCCGACGGACCGCGGCTGGGAACCGTGCTGATCGACCTGGCGGCCGCGCTGCTCGCCCAGGCCGTCGAGGCCGACGACGCGCTGCCGCCCGAGACCCACCGGCACACCCTGGCCCTGCGGGTGCAGAACTTCATCCTGGGGAACCTGTCCGACCCGGAGCTGTCCCCGGCCACCATCGCCGCCGCGCACCACATCTCCGTCGGCTATCTGCACCGCCTCTTCCGAGCCCGCGACACCACGGTCTCCGCGTGGATCCGGCAACAGCGGCTGGACCGCGTACGGCGCGACCTCACCGACCCCGGCCTGCTCACGGTCCGCATCCATGAACTCGCCGCCCGCTGGGGCTTCGCCCACCCCGCCGTCTTCAGCCGCGCCTTCCGCGCCGCGTACGGGATGCCGCCCAGCGACTACCGCCATCTGGCGCTTGTCTCCCGCGCGCCGGGCGCTACCCCGCGACGCCCGGTGCGCAGGGACGCCCGGCCCTCCGCGCCGCCCACGGCCCCTGTCACGTCGTAGGGGTGGGTGACGGCGTGGGGTGGCGGGGAGGGCCGATATGTCCCACAGCCTGCCGGACAGTCCGGGGGTTGTTCATTGACCGGCAGTGACCGCTTTCTTGCTCCTACGTGACCAGGGTGGCACCGGAACCGGCACCCCTCCGTGACCAGGGTGGCACCGGAACCGGCACCCCTCCGTGACCAGGGCGGCACCGGAACCGGCACCCCTCCGTGACCAGGACGACGGCGCCGAAACCAACCCGCTACGCCCCAGGCGCCCCCGCCCACAGCCCGTCCGCCGTGAGCCCCAGCAGCTCGATCGCGTTGCCGCGCACGATCCGGTCCACGACGTCCGGCGCCAGATGCCCCATCTGCGCCTCGCCGACCTCCCGCGACTTGGGCCAGGTGGAGTCCGAGTGCGGATAGTCCGTCTCGTACAGCACATTGCCGACCCCGATGGCGTCGAGGTTGCGCAGCCCGAAGGCGTCGTCGAAGAAGCAGCCGTAGACATGCTCGGCGAACAGCTCGGACGGCGGGCGCAGCACCTTGTCGGCCACTCCGCCCCAGCCCCGGTTCTCCTCCCACACCACATCGGCGCGCTCGAGGATGTAGGGGATCCAGCCGATCTGGCCCTCCGCGTACATCACCTTGAGGTTCGGGAAGCGCTCGAACTTCCCGCTCATCAGCCAGTCGACCATCGAGAAGCAGCAGTTGGCGAAGGTGATCGTGGAGCCAACCGCGGGGGGCGCGTCGGCCGAGGTCGAGGGCATCCTCGAGGAGGAGCCGATGTGCATCGCGACGACCGTGCCGGTCTCGTCGCACGCGGCCAGGAGCGGGTCCCAGTCGTCGGTGTGGATCGAGGGCAGCCCCAGGTTCGGCGGGATCTCCGAGAAGCAGACGGCCCGCACCCCGCGCGCCGCGTTCCGCCGCACCTCGGCGGCGGCCAGCTCGGCGTCCCACAGCGGGATGATGATCAGCGGGATCAGCCGGCCCCGGGCCTCGGGGCCGCACCACTCCTCCACCATCCAGTCGTTGTACGCCCGCACCCCGAGCAGCCCCAGCTCGCGGTCGGCGGCCTCGGTGAAGGTCTGCCCGCAGAAGCGGGGGAAGGTCGGGAAGCAGAGCGCGGACTGGACGTGGTTGACGTCCATGTCCGCGAGCCGGTCCGGCACCGAGAAGGAGCCGGGCCGCATCTGCTCGTAGGTGATGGCCTCCAGCTTGACCTCGTCCCGGTCGTAGCCGACGGCGGTGTCCAGCCGGGTCAGCGGCCGGTGCAGCTCCTCGTACACCCACCAGTCCGCGAGCGGCCCGTCGTCCCCGGGCGCGCCCATCTTCGGGGCGAACTTGCCGCCGATGAAGGTCATCTCCTTCAGCGGCGCCCGGACGATGCGCGGCCCGCTGTCGCGGTACTTCGACGGGAGCCGGTCCCGCCAGACGTGAGGGGGCTCAACCGTGTGGTCGTCCACCGAGATTATCTTCGGGAAGCTCTCCATGACTGCACGGTAGCGCCGATCTGACGGATCGTCAGCTAGTGGGGCGTCTCCTGGGATGTTCGATGGATGCCCCGGAGACGTCGCACTCTTTACTGACGTACCAGCCGCGGGCACGGCAGACTGGCCGTACAGCGAGGAAGCACGTGCGGGGGGCACCATGGCCGGCGACGAGCGCCTGGGGCGGCAGGAAGGTTCCACCGGTTCCGTACCGGACCAGTGCCGGCACGGTGAAGAGGCGAGCCTGGCCCTCGGCGAGGAGCCGGACTCCGCCCCCGGCCGGACCCGGCTCGAACTGGAGTTGGACAGCGGCCGTGGCGCCGATGTCGTCCGCGAGCTGCGGCCGCACGTCCCCCCGCGGCCCGCCACCGCGCTCTCCCGGCCCACCGCCGCCAACCGCCCGCGACGCCCCCTGGCCGACACCGCCGCCGTGCGCCCCGCGCAGCTGCCCGCGGCGGTGGCGGACTTCACCGGCCGCGAGGACCTCGTACGGAAGCTGAGCGACCGGCTCGCGACCTCCGCCGACCGGCCGGCCGCCATCGCGATCGCCGGTATCGGAGGCATCGGCAAGACCGCCCTGGCCGTTCATCTCGCGCACACCGCCCGCCACCGCTTCCCCGACGGTCAGCTCTATGTCGACCTCGGCGGTTCGGGCCCCTCCCCCGCCGACCCCGAGACCGTGCTCGGCGCCTTCCTGCGCTCGCTCGGCACCCCCGACGCCGCCATTCCGGACGGCACCGAGGAGCGCGCCGCGCTCTACCGCGCGTGTCTCGAGGACCGCCGCATCCTCGTCCTCCTGGACAACGCCTGCGACGCCGCTCAGGTCCGGCCGCTGCTCCCCGACGACGGCGCACCGGACTGCGTCGCGCTGATCACCAGCCGCACCCATATGTCCGACCTGGGCCACGCCCACCCGGTCGACCTGGACGCGATGAGACCGCCGGAGGCGTTCGCCCTCTTCGCGCAGATCGTGGGCCAGGAGCGGGCGACCGTGGAACGTGCCGAGGTCATGGACGTGGTGGCGGCCTGCTCCTACCTCCCGCTCGCGATCCGCATAGCGGCCTCCCGGCTCGCCTCCCGCCGCACCTGGACCGTCTCCGTCCTCGCCCGCAAACTCGCCGACGAGCGCCGGCGGCTGGACGAGCTGCGGGCCGGGGATCTGGCGGTCAAGGCGACCTTCGAACTCGGCTACGGACAGCTCGACCCGGCTCAGGCCCGCGCCTTCCGGCTGCTGGGCCTGGCCGGCGGCCCGGACATCTCCCTGCCGGCCGCGGGCGCGGTGCTCGGCCTCGACGTCGCGGAGACCGGCCGGCTTCTGACCTCCCTCGTGGACATCTCACTGCTGGAGTCCGCCGTACCGGGGCGCTACCGCTTCCATGACCTCGTACGGCTCTACGCACGGGCATGCGCGGAGCGGGAGCGGCGGGCGGTGGCGGAGCGCGAGGAGGCGCTGTCCCGGTTGCTGGACTTCTACCTGGCGACGGCGGCGCGGGTGTACGCCCTGGAGCGGCCCGGGGACCGCATGGTCGAGCACCTGGAGCCCACCGGCCATCCCGGACTGCTCTTCGAGACCTCGAAGGCCGCCCTGGACTGGCTCTTCGCGGAGGCCGACTGCCTGCTCGCCTGTGTGCCCAAGTGCACCGGGGAGAGCACCCGCCGCCGCACCGGGGACCTGCTGCTGGGCGCGCTGGACCTCGCCGAGTCCGGTGCCCGGCCGCGGCAGTACGAGACGGTGGCACAGGCGGTCTGCGACGCCGCCCACACCGCCGGGGATTCCCGTACCGAGGCCCGCGCCCGCTCGGCACTGGGCCATCTGTACAGCTTTACGGGCCGGTACGGCCACGCCGAGCGGGAGTTGCGCCGCGCCCTGGAGCTGGACGGCGACGATCCGGTGGTCGCCAGCCGCGCCTCCAACCAACTCGGCATCGTGGCCAACGGGCTGGGGCGGCACGAAGACGCCGAGAGGTACCTGGGCCAGGCGCTCGAGGCGTTCCGCGCCGATGCCAACGAGGCGGGTGAGGCGAGCGCCCTGGCCAATCTCTCCCGGCTCCATGTGAGCCGGGGCCGCACCCGGACCGGTGTGGAACTGGCCGAGCAGGGGCTCGCCATCTACCGCAGGCTCGGCGCACCCCTGCGGCTCGCCAACGGGATGTACACCGTCGGCATCGCGCTGACGCGCGCCCACCGCCTGGAGGAGGCGTCCGTCCACCTCACCGAGGCGCTCGATCTCTTTCGCGAGGCCCGTCAGCCGCTGTGGGAAGGCATGGCACATTTCCGGCTGGCCGAAATGCATCTGGCAGCGCAGCGCCCCTCGGAAGCGGTGGCACACGCCGAACAGTCCCTGGCCCTGGGCGGTCTCGGCGGCGAGTGGCGGCGCTTCTCCTTTCTCACCGTTCTGGCGAAGGCCCTGATGGCAGCCGGGCAGCGAACCCGGGCCCAGGACTGCTGGAGGCAGGCCCAGGCCCTCCGGGAACGGCTGGGCTCACCCGAGCCGGAGGAGGTACGGCAGCTGCTGTCCACCTCGGCGCCGGATCTCCCCGCGGCCACGGATCCGTATCCCGGCCATCGCGACGCGTACGGAGTCGGCCCTCCGCTGACTGAAAGCGACCCCTGGACCTGACGATGCGTCGGCACTCCGAGGGCCGTGAAGTATGGCGGGCCTTGTGGAGAGGTCCGGCCCCTACTGACGTAAGGGGTATCGGCAAGGCAAACTGGCCCGTGCAACTGGGAGCAGAGGCAGGGGGAGACCATGGCCGGCGAGATGGAGCGGGCACAGGAGCAGCCCTTGCGCTTCACCGTGCTCGGACCGGTACGGGCCTGGCGGGGCGAAGAACAGGTGAACACCGGATCACCACAGCAAAGAGCCCTGCTCACCGCTCTCTTGCTGCGCGGTGGGCGCACCGCCACCGCCCCCGAGCTCATCGACGCCCTGTGGGGCGACGACCCGCCGGACGCCGCCATCGCGGCGCTGCGCACCTACGCCTCCCGGCTGCGCAAGGCATTCACCCCGCAATCCGACGTTCTGGTCAGCGAGTCGGGGGGCTACGCGGTCCAGGTGGGCCTCGGGGCCCTGGACACCGACGTGGCCGAGCGCCTGGTGGCGGAGGCGGAGAAGGCACGGCACTCGGGCGACCGGCCGCGGGCCCATGAACTCATCGGCCAGGCACTGGGCCTCTGGGACGGCGAGGCCCTGGCCGGAGTGCCGGGGCCCTACGCCATGACACAGCGCGTCCGGCTGTCGGAGTGGCATCTCGTCCTCACCGAGACCAGGCTCGATCTTGATCTGGAGCTGGGCCACCACACCGAGGTGGTCTCCGAACTCACCGCTCTCACCGCCGCCCATCCGCTCCGGGAACGGCTGCGCGAACTGCTGATGCTGGCGCTCTACCGCAGCGGCCGACAGGCCGAGGCGCTGGCCGTGTACAACGACACCCGGCGGCTGCTCGCCGAGGACCTCGGCGTGGACCCCTGCCCGGAACTCTCCGAGCTGCATCAGCGCATTCTCCAGGCGGATGCCGAGCTGGCCGCCCCGGTGGACGACCGGGCTCAGGCGGGGCCCAGCTTTGTCCGGCCGGCCCAGCTTCCCGCGACGGTGGCCGACTTCACCGGCCGTGTCGCTTTCGTCGACGAGCTGAGCGATCAGCTCGCCACCGCCGAGGGGCGTGTCATGGCCGTGTCAGCCGTGGCCGGAATCGGGGGCGTCGGCAAGACGACGCTCGCCGTGCACGTCGCCCACGCGGCCCGCCATCAGTTCCCCGACGGCCAGCTCTATGTCGACCTTCAGGGGGCGGGCCCGGTACCGGCGGAGCCCAACGCGATACTGGGCGCCTTCCTGCGCGCCCTCGGCACCCCGGACACCGCGATCCCCGAGGGCGTCCACGAGCGTGCCGCGCTCTACCGCTCGATGCTGGACGGCCGCCGGGTGCTCACGCTGCTGGACAACGCACGCGACGCCGCACAGGTGCGGCCGCTGCTGCCCGGTACGGAGGGCTGCGCCGCACTGATCACCAGCCGGACCCGGATGGTCGACCTGGAGGGCGCCCACCTGGTCGACCTGGACGTGATGAGCCCGGAAGAGGCGCTCGCCCTCTTCACGCGGATAGTGGGCGAGGAGCGTGTCGTCAGCGAACGGGACGCGGCCATGGACGTGGTGGCGGCGTGCGGCTTCCTCCCGCTGGCCATCCGGATCGCGGCCTCCCGGCTGGCCTCGCGCCGCACCTGGACCGTCTCCACGCTGGCGCACAAGCTCGCCAACCAGCGCCGCCGGCTGGACGAGCTGCGGGTCGGCGACCTGGCCGTGCGGGCCACCTTCGAACTGGGCTACGGCCAGTTGGAACCGTCACAGGCCCGGGCGTTCCGGCTGCTGGGGCTCGCGGACGGCCCCGACATCTCGCTCGCCGCCGCGGCGGTCGTCCTGGACATGGACACGTTCGCCACCGAGGAACTCCTGGAGTCCCTGGTCGACGCCTCCCTGCTGGAGTCCGCGGCGCCCGGCCGCTACCGCTACCACGACCTGGTACGCCTCTACGCGCGTGACTGCGCGGAGCGGCACCAGTCGGCCACGGACCGCGAGGCGGCGCTCTCCCGGCTGTTGGACTTCTACCTCGCCACGGCCGCACGGGTGTACGCCATGGAGCGGCCCGGCGACCGCCTGGGCGACCACCTGGCCCCGGCCGACCACCCCGGCCTGGTCTTTCCGCATCAGGACGCCGCTCTGGACTGGCTGTTCAGCGAGGCGGACTGCCTGCTGGCCTGCGCCCAGCAGGCCGCCCCGGGCAGCACCCTGGGCCGGGCGGCGGATCTGCTGCTCGCCGCGATGGACCTCGCCGAGTCCGGCGCCAACGCCCCCCGCTACGAGGCCGTCGCCCGCGTCGTCAGCGAAACGGCGCACGCGGTCGGCGACACCCGGGCCGAAGGCCGGGCCCGTACCTGCCTCGCCAAGGTGCGCAACCTCACCGGCCGGCTCGAGGAGGCCGACGCGGAGGCGGAACGCGCCCTGGCCTTGGGCTCGGCGGTCAAGGACCATGTCACGATGGGGCGCGCCCTCACCGAGCGCGGCATCATCGCGCATCTCAGCCGTACCCGCTGGGATGACGCGGAGCGGCATTTCCTCCGCGCCATCGACGCCTACCGGGCCGTGGACGACCAGCCCGGAGAGGCCAGCGCGCTGTGCAACCTCTCCCGTGCGTATGTGGAGATGGGCCGCATCGACAGCGCCGTGGACCTGGCCCGGCAGGGCGTGCGGATCTACGGGAGCCTGGGACGCACCCTGCGCCTGGCCAACGGCAAGTACGCGCTCGGTATCGCGCTGACCGGGGCGGGCAGCCTCACTCAAGCGCTCGAGCAGCTCACCGAGGCCCTCGGCCTGTTCCGCGAGCACCGCCAGCCGCTCTGGGAGGGCATGACCCACCAGCGGCTGGCCGAGGCGCACCTGTCGATCGGGCGCCCCGCGGAGGCCGCCACCCACGCCGAACAGGCTCTTGCCCTGCGGGGCATCGGGGGTGAGTGGCGCCGCGCCATCGTACTGACCCTGCTCGGCAAGGCGCTGCTGGCGCTCGGGCAGAACGAGCGCGCGGATGCCTGCTGGCGTGAGGCGCTGTCAATTCACCAGCGGCTGGGGACACCTGAGGCGGAGGACGTCCGCAGGCTTCTGGCCCCCGCGACCGCCGCATAACGGCGCGGCTCGCCGACCGTTCATCAATCGTTTATCGCCGTCCGGGAGTCTTAGCAGTGGTCGACCCGTCCCCGCGGGGGGCAGACGGGTCGGTTGCGAGGTCACACCGTAAGGTGGACGGCCCTTTTGAGACACCCGTCCGGCGACCCACGGGGGAGTCGCCGGGCGGGTGCCAACGGCCTATACCGACCAAAGCATCCGATGGAGTTGATCGTGACAAACACGGACAAGAAACCCGAGTCCGACGTCTACCGGCCACTGGAGGCCGACCCGGCGCCCTTCACCACTCAGGACGAGGGCCACACCCCGGCACCTCCTCAGGTGTCCACCCAGGGCGAAGGCCACACACCCGCTCCGCCCCAGCTGAGCACCATGGGTGAGGGCCACACGCCCGCACCGCCGCAGCTGAGCACCATGGGCGAGGGCCACACGCCCGCACCGCCGCAGCTGAGCACCATGGGCGAGGGCCACACGCCCGCACCGCCGCAGCTGAGCACCATGGGCGAGGGCCACACACCGGCACCGCCGCAGCTGAGCGCCGAAGGCGAGGGCCACACACCTTCGGCACCCCAGTAGGGGCACACGAAAGTGTCGCTCATTTCCATGAGGTAACACCGCGGGGCCGATGTCGATGACGCGGAGGGGACGTCATCGACATCGGCCCCTTTGCGCGGGCCACCTCCCGGACGAACGACCCCGCGCCCCCACCGCACCACCGGGCGCACCCCCTTTCCGCCAAGCTTCGACCAGTTCCGGCCAGATGGCCGAACACATGTACCCCTCATTGTTAATTTGCAGTACAAAACAGATAATCACCCCCCGTAACGGAGGAACCGGAATGACTCGTGCCACAAAGGGCATTGCGACCTTGATTATCGCCATAGGTGCGGCGGTCGGAGCCACAAGCCAGACAGCCGCATTCGCGTCTGCAAGCGATAGTCACACCCCCATCGTCGGTGTGGACAGTGGTGAATACGCCACAACTGCCGCTCCGGGCCCGCAGGGCGAGGGTCATGCCCCCACCAGCCCGCAGTAGGCGCCACGAGACACTCGTGAGCACCAAGGGGGGCCGGGCGAAAACGCCCGGCCCCTTTGCGCTGCCCCGCGCCGGGTGCGCGTACGCGCACCGGAGCGCACTCTTCAGCGGTCACGCCCCGGGCACAGGCTGACCACATCGCACTGAAGGATCACCTCGTAGGGGCCACCTTGGGTCTCCGCGCCCTTGGCATTGGCACTGGCATGGCCGGTGTCCGGCATGAATCGCCATTGCGAGGGCTTGGTATGCCGGGTCCCGTTGGCCTTCTCCACGCGGATCTGAAGCGTGCGCGCCTCGGGGTCGTTCGTCTCGACCAGAACCTCGTCCGTGGCGAGCGGGAAGTGATCGTGCAGCAGGCAGAGGCCGAAACGGTCGAGGTTTCCGTGTTTCTCCAGCACCGCGATGAGGTCCCGGACGAACTCCGCGTCCTGCGGGCCCAGCCCTTCGGCTTCCTCGAACCTGGGAAGTGCGGGCCGCTGGTGGGTCGCGTTTTTACCGGCCATAAGCCCTCTCCTATGGTCAACGGATCAGCTTATGCACTCTTGAAAGATCGTAAGCCGCGATATGGAGTGCCGCAATCCAGAGCCGACCGCCCACCATGCGGCCAATCGATTGGACCTTCACCTCTCGTTGCGCGTCTACCCCGGGCCTGTGGCTTCCGGATGAGTAGGTATACGCACTGTAGGTCAATCATGCGTGGGTAGCGGAGCGAATGGATGGCGGCTAACCGGTGGCGGCGCTGGCTCGGGCTGTTGGTCATGGCGGTGGGGTGGTGGGGCGTATGCGTGGTGGAGGCCCATGGGGCCGGGCGTGACGTATGCGACATGGCGCAAGCCGGCACGTTGCAGGCTCGTTCCGTGCTGCGGTTCTCCCATCATGGGCAGACATACGTCCAGGCCCAGGCAGATACGGACGTGACCGTGCCGGATAAGTGGCGGCTGGAGAACCAACTGCCGCTCGGCGAGAAGTCCAAGCGGTATCGACAGGCAATGCGCTGCCTGCTGCGCGCGGAGACAAAACCCAATACCAAGCCCACCTGGAAGGACGAGTGGCGCCTCCACAGTCCGGAGGTGAAGACCGCGCCGAAGGGACACGGGGTCACGGTCCGCTATAAGGCATTCGCCTTGATCAGCCATAAGGGAGAGTTCCAGATCGGACCGTGGCACATCGATGCGAGGAAGCCTGATCATCCATGGCATGCCACTTTTCAGCTGGCCAAACTGGGCAAGATGCTGGCAAGCGCCCACTGGAAACAGGTGGAAGTCCGGCTTGACGGGCTTGAGGCAAGCGATGTGCGCCCCAAAGCCGCATACGCGGGAAAGAACAGGTGGGTGTGGCCCAAACCCCGACACCCTTCTCGTGTACGGGTCGACGTGTTCCCACCCTGGCATGCCGCCTTCGCGTTGGAGAATCGTGGGTCCACCCTCAGCAGACTGGGCCTCATCTTGTGGTGGGTATGCGGCTCAGCGGCATTGGCACTCGCGGTACTTCGCACCGCTCCGCGCTCACCTTCACCGCCGAGACCGCCGGAGCGGTTTTGGCGGTGGCCGCCATGGCGGCTCCCTGCCGTCACCGACGGTTTTTCCAAACGGGGCCTCGCCAGGACAGCCTTGTGGTGGGCCGGGCTCAGCGCGGCTCTGGGCCTTGGTCTTGCCCTGCTGATCCCAGGGACGAGGGGCCTCAAAGTTTGGCCTACCCTCGCCGGCATTGCCGCAGGATCGGTGCTCATCCTCGCAGCGCGCCCCTGGCTCCCCGACCGGTCAACGGATAAGCCGAAGTGGCCGACCAGCAAGCTGAACCGTCGGGGCCGGGCATTTACCCGCAACGCATTTCTGATTTCCCTCAGCCTGACCGCCCTCGGCCTGGTGGCGGTTCTGGCCCCTGGTGTCATGGGCCTGCCGGGAGAACTGGCACCACCCGACGCATACACCGTCAGACTGATGCTGCTGCAACTGCTGATGGTGTGGTTGTGGCTGGTCGCGATGGCGGCATGGGCGTGGCGGTTCGTGCGGGACGGAGGGCTGGCCCGCGCATCCTGGACGGCGGCATGGGACACGGCCACGATCCGTTTCATGGCGGCTTCCGGGGCTGTATTGGCTGTGGCCGCCGTGGTGATGTTGTATGCGTACCGGTGGTCCGTCGAGCTGAATTGGCGACGCACCAACTGGCTCCTGGAGCATGACCCCACTTATGACCGAGCCCACGACCAGAATCTGCACAAGACTCTGGCTGGTTTCGGGTCGATTGGACTTTCCTGGGCATACACCCACACATGGGTCCTGACGACCATCGCACTGGTGGCTCTGCTGAACAGCCGTGCCGATGCCGCGCGGTCCGAGGCGAATACGGAGCAGATCTCGCTGGGACCTTCGCGCAACGATATGCGGCTGACCGCCGTTGTTTTCGCCCTCGCCGTGGTGACGCGGGCCCAACTGTTCGCAGGCTCCTCCTTGCTGCTGACTGTCTGGCTTCTGCTGAATATCGCGGCCGTCTACGCCGTGCGAGCGACAGGCCGACGCTGGTCTGTGCTCCACCAGGCGGGCGGAGCCTTCCTCACTCAGACGTTGGGCACCGCGCAGGGTCGGCGGGACATGCTGGAGAAGGCGCACCAGTACCGTAATCTCCACCAGCGGCTCCGCCTGGTGGATCAGGGCCACACGGAACAGGACATGAACCGCGAGGCGCTGGAGGACCGGCTTCGACGGCTGCGACGTTGGCGCCCTCCCGGATATGATCGGGGCTTTCTCCCCGACCAGGTCTCTGTTGTCGATGTGGCCCTGAGCTGGGGGCCGCACGACAAATGGTGGGACAACGCCCTGCACGGTGCGCGCATCGCCTTTCTCTTCGGGATCCCCTCCAGCGCCGTGATTGTCTGGGCGAATTACTTCAAAAGTCCCAAGCAGCTCCTGCTCACGAGCGCAAGCGCGACAGGGCTACCGGACATCGCCGCCTGGTTCGTCACCTGGCAGATCACCTGGGCCGGGGCCGGTCTGGTCCTGGGAGCGCTGTGGCGCATGCTGCCCGGCCACCGTGGGCCCACGCGTGCGCTGAGCCTGACCATCGCCTATGCCATCCCCATCGGCATCGGCGCCCTGGTCAACCGCATCACCGACACGGAACTCGGCAATGCAGTTCTCAGCATCTCGCTCATGCTCATCGTCCTGACCCTGACCAGCCTCTGGATGGACATGGCGACTTTCAGCGGAGAGAGGCAACTGTGGCCGACGCGTCTGAGCCTGCTGCTGTCGATCTACCAGGTGCGCACCCTTTCCGTGCATGCCACCTTTCTCATCGCCCAATTCGCGGCGGCAGCGGCGATCTGGAACAACCTGGCCGGGCCACCGCTCAAGCCCTAGCGACCCCGTTCCATCCCGCCCGCAGCTTCGCCTTGAGGACCTTCCCACTCGCATTGCGCGGAAGCTCGGTCAGGAACACCACCTGCCGCGGCACCTTGTAGTTGGCCATCTCCCGCCGCGACCACGCGATCAGGTCGTCCGCCGTCAGCGTCGAGTCCGGGCGGCGGACCGCGTAGACCTTGGCCACCTCGCCCAGGCGCGGGTCCGGGATGCCGATCACGGCGACATCGGCCACATCCGGGTGGCGGGCGATGAGTTGCTCGATCTCGGCGGGGTAGGCGTTGAAGCCGCCGACGATGAACATGTCCTTGATGCGGTCGGTGATGCGCAGATTGCCCCGCTCGTCCATCACCCCGACATCGCCCGTGCGCAGCCAGCCGTCGGGCGTGATGGTGCGGGACGTGGCGATCGGGTCCTCGAAGTAGCCGGGTGTGACGTGGTAGCCGCGGACCCAGACCTCGCCCGGCCGGCCCCGGGAGAGTTCGCGTCCCGTGGCCGTGGCGATCTTGACTTCGGTGTCCGGGATCGCACGGCCCGCCGTACCCGCGATGACCTCGGGCGGATCGCCACGGCGGCACATCGTGACGGTGCCGGATGCCTCCGTCAGGCCGTACGCCGTCAGCACGGTGGCGACCCCGAGCTCCGAGCGCAGGCGCTCCACCAGCTCCAGCGGGACCACGGCGGCGCCGGTGACGACCAGCCGCAGGGTGGACAGGTCATGGGCGGCGCGGGAGGGGTGGTCGAGCAGGGACTGGTGGAGGGTGGGCGGGCCGGGGAGGACGGTGATGCGCTCGGCGGCGATATTGGCCAGGGCCGTCTCCACGCTGAACACCGGCTGCGGCACCATCGTGGCACCACGGCTCAGACAGGCGATGATGCCCGCCTTGTAACCGAAGGTGTGGAAGAACGGGTTCACGATGAGATAGCGATCGCCCGCCGTCAGCCCCGTGATCTCGCTCCAGGTGTCGAAGACCCGCACGGTCTGGGAGTGCGTGGTCACCACCCCCTTGGGGTGGCCGGTGGTGCCGGAGGTGAAGGTGATGTCGGAGGGGTTCGCGGGGCGCACCGCCTGCGCCCTGGAGCGAACCTCCTCCGGTGGCACGGCGTCGCCCAGCGCCAGGAAGTCCTTCCAGGTGCGGAAGTCCTCCGGGCCGTTGTCGGCGAGGACCACCACCTCCCGCAGATAGGGCAGGCCCGGCAGGGGGCCATGGCCCGGCCCCTCCCCCGCCGCCCGGCGCAGCGACGCCACATACGAGGTGCCCAGGAAGGTGCCGGTGATGAACAGATGCGTGGCCCGGGTGCGGCGCAGCACATACGCCGCCTCGCCGCCCTTGAAGCGGGTGTTGACCGGGACCAGCACCCCGCCCGCGGTGACCGCGCCGAGCGCCGCCACGATCCAGTCGGTGGTGTTGGGCGCCCAGATCGCGGCGCGGTCGCCCGGTTCGAGGCCCGAGGCGACGCACGCGGCCGCCGCGCGTTCGATCCGGGCGCCGAGCTCCGCGTACGAGATCCGGGCGCGGCCCTCGACGACGGCCTCGTCCGGGCCGAACCGCTCGACCGCCGCCCGGATCAGGGCCGGGATGGTGTGCCCCTGCTCCAACTGTTCCATCGGACCGCTCCCCTCCCCGGAACCCGGGACGGACGACCCCAGTAGCTGACTACCCGTCAGATTAGCGGTAGCCTTCCCCGCTGTCAGCACCGGTGAACGCGACCACGGAGGCGGCCATGGGGGCGGCAAGGGCGACAGCGACCTTGAAGGACGCGACGGCGATAGCCGGTATCGGGCAGACCCCCTTCGCCAAACGCCTGCCCGAGTCCGAGAAGACCCTGGCCTGCCGGGCGATCCTGGCCGCGCTCGACGACGCCGGTATCGCCCCGTCCGAGGTGGACGCCTTCGCCTCGTACACCATGGAGGAGACCGACGAGGTCGAGATCGCCAAGGCCATCGGCGCCGGGGATGTGACCTTCTTCGGCAAGGTCGGCTACGGGGGCGGCGGTTCCTGTGCGACCGTCGCGCACCTGGCCGCCGCGATCGCCACCGGGCAGGCGAGCGTCGGGGTGGCCTGGCGGTCGCGCAAACGCGGCAGCGGGCCGCGCCCCTGGACCAACACCCGGGTGCAGCTGCCCACCCCGGCCCAGTGGACCCGGCCGTACGGGCTGCTGCGCCCGGCCGATGAGATCGGGCTGCTGGCCCGGCGCTATATGCATGAGTACGGCGCGACCCGCGATCACTTCTTCAATGTGGCGCTGGCCTGCCGCAACCGGGCCAATCAGAACCCCGCCGCGATGATGTACGACCGCCCGCTGACCCGCGAGATGTATATGACCGCGCGCTGGATCAGCGAACCGCTCTGCCTCTTCGACAACTGCCTGGAGACCGATGGCGCGCTGGCCTGTGTGCTGGTGTCGGCCGAGCGGGCGCGCGACTGCCGGCACCGGCCCGTGTACGTCCACTCCGCCGCGCAGGGCCTGCCCGCCCAGCACCACGGGATGGTCAACTACTGGAACGACGACCCGCTGACCGGCCCCTCCTGGACCGCCGCCCGCCGGCTGTGGAAAACCGCCGACTTCGGGCCGCAGGACGTGGATGTCGCGCAGATCTATGACGCCTTCACCCCGCTGATCCCGCTCTCCCTGGAGGGCTACGGCTTCTGCGCCCGGGGCGAGGGCGCCGCGTTCACCGAGGGGGGCGCGCTGGAGATCGGCGGACGGCTGCCGCTCAATACCGGCGGGGGCGGCCTCAGCGAGGCGTACGTCCATGGCTTCAACCTCATCACCGAGGGGGTCAGACAACTGCGCGGCACCGGCACCGCCCAGGTGCCCGGCGCCACGACCTGCCTGGTCACGGCGGGTGAGGGGGTTCCCACATCGGCCCTGCTGCTGAGGAGTTGAGCGACGGTATGACACAGACGGAAACGACCACGGCCGCGAGTGGCGGGGGCGAGCGGGCCGATGGGTTGCTGGCGCCCGTGCCCGACGACGACGGGGCGCCCTTCTTCGCCTACGCGGCGCGCGGCGAACTGCGCGTCCAGTGCTGCGCGGGCTGCGGCGAACCGCGCTTCCCGCCCCGGCCCTGCTGCCCTCACTGCCAGTCCTTCGAGAGCCTGTGGAAAAAGCTGAGCGGCCGTGGCCGGATCTGGTCGTATGTGCTGCCCCATCCCCCGCTGTTGCCCGCCTACGCGGCCCAGGCGCCGTACAACGTCGTCCTCGTGGAACTCGCGGACGCCCCGCGCATCCGGCTGGTGGGCAATCTGGTCGCCGCCGCGGACGCCGCGCTGAACTCGGTCCCGCCGGAGCGGATCCGCATCGGCGCGCCCGTGAAGGCCGCCTTCCATGAGACGGACGGCGGGCTGACGGTGGTGCGCTGGCTGCTGGAGCGGCCATGACGGTCCGCGTACGGGTGCAGGAGGACGGCGTCGCGGTCGTCTCCCTCGACCGGCCCGAGCGGCACAACGCCATCGACCTGGAGACGGTCTCGGAACTGACCGCCGCATGGCGGCGCTTCCGCCGGGACGACGCGGTCCGGGCCGTCGTCCTCACCGGCGCGGGCGGCCGGGCCTTCAGCACCGGCATCGACCGCTCGGTGGAGGTCGCGCAGCCGCCGTCGCCCTACGCCATGGACGATCCGCTGCGCACCGTCGGGCCCAAGGCCAACGACCTGTGGAAGCCGGTGGTCGCGGCGGTGGCCGGAATGGCCTGCGGCGGGGCGTTCTATCTGCTGGGCGAGGCCGAGTTCATCGTCGCCGACGAGACGGCGGCCTTCTTCGATCCGCACACCAGCTATGGGATGGTCAGCGCCTATGAGGCCGTCTACATGGCGCAGCGGATGCCCATGGGCGAGGTCGCGCGGATGGCGCTGATGGGGACGGCGGAGCGGCTCTCGGCCCGGCGGGCGTATGAGACGGGCCTGGTCAGCGAGGTGGCCCCGGCCGGTGAGGCCCTTACAGCGGCCATCCGTGCCGCGTCGGTCATCGCGTCGTACCCGACGGAGGCGGTGCAGGGCACCGTAAGGGCGCTATGGGCGGCGAAGGAGGCGGCGCTGGCCCAGGCGCTCGCGCAGGCCCCGCAGTTGATCGCGCTGGGCAATCTGCCGCCGGGGCGACAGGCCGCGCTCTTCGCGGCCCGTACGCCCGGCTTCCGTACCCGGTGAGGCCCGTCCGCGCCCGGTGAGGCGTCCGCGCCCGGTGAGGCCCGTCTCCGCCCCGGATCGAGCGGCTCGGGGCTCGGGTCTCAGGTGGAGCTCGGGTACTTGAGCGCCGAGGTGACCTTGCAGGTGAAGGACGTCTGCTGGGTGAGGGTGCGGTAGGAGGTGGCGCTGAGGGTCTGGCTGCCGCCGGACGCCACGGTGACGGACTTGTAGTCGGAGCCCAGCAGGCTGCCGCCGTTCTGGTCCTCCCACTCGATGGTGATCGAGTAGTGCATGGACTGCGTCTCGGGGTTCCTGAGATTGAGGGTGTACTGGAACGAACGGGTCGACTCGTCGTAGTCGCAGCCGGTGGCGGTGATGTCGTTCGTGCCGTCCGAGTTGTAGGTGGGCGGCGCGGAGTAGGTGTAGGAGGGCGTGGGGGCGTCGTAGGACGGCATGTCGGAGGGCGCGCCGCTGGGCAGATCGGTGGGCAGCCCACTGGGGAGGTCGGTGGGACCGGACGCCGGGTTGTCGTTGCCCCCGCTCCCGCCCGAGACGAACCCCCCGAGGCCGCCGTCGTGGCTGCCGCCCTTCTTCTTTCCGCAGCCGGTCAGCGCGATGAGCCCGACCAGGGCGACGGCGCATATGCGCATGGAGCGGCGTTGCATGGTATTACCCCCGTTGAAAAGGCTCATTCAAGCCAAATGCAGCCTGTTGACAAGTGCACGCCACCCTAGCAATGGGTTTTGCTACCCCAAAGTCACCTGTGGGCGCGCCTGTCCCGGCTCTCAGAGGACGGAGACGACCTCGCACCGCACCACGGTTCCCACGACCGAGGGATCGTCAAGCGGCACCCTTACGGTCCGCGTCTTCCCCGCGGGGATCCGCACATCGGCGCGGCCGGAGGTGAGGGTCAGACCGTCCCGGTCCTGGAAGTTCACGTCCACGAGGTAGGTGTCGGCCGTGCCCGAGCGGTTGCGCACCTTCACGGTCGCCGCCGGACGGCCACCTTTGCCTTTGCCCTTTTCGACGTCCTTGCCCTTATCGGCGCAGCTGACGACCGTCGCCTGGGGCTCGGACGACGGCGCCGTGCCGCCCGAGGAGCCGCTGGAGGCGCTGTCGCCGTAGTCGTCATCGTCGTAGTCGCGGTAACGCGAGCCGCCGGAGCCCGCACCGGTGGTGGAGCTCTCGTCGTCGGAGTCCGAGTAACCACCCGAGCCGGAGCCGGAATCGGAACCCGACCCCGACGAGTGGTGCGAGGACGAGCTGGAGCAGCCGCCTCCGCCACCTCCGTGGCCATGGCCACGCCCCTTGAACCCGGTCAGCGCCACCAGCACCACGGTGAGCACGGCCGCCAGCCGTAGACCACGCCGCATCACAGACCCCGTTCCCCCGAAGACCGCGCAGAGTTACCCATCGACCTCCCGGCTCCCAGGAGGTCGATGAACGCCCGCAACCGTAGCAGCAATTGTCAGGGACACGGCCTGCGACCTGCCGTCTCCGGCTCGTCGGCGCGTGGCCGCGTCACCGTCTCATCGCGCCGCCGTCTCGTCGCGTCACCGCGCCGCCCCGGGATCGGTCAGGCCCGGCCGCCCGACGGGCGGGACTGGCCCGTGCCCTTCACCGCGTCCAGCGCGTAGACGCAGCGGTCCTTGCTGCACGCGTACACCACGCCCCCGGCGGCCACCGGGGATCCGGTGATCTCGCCGCCGGTCGCCAGCTTCCAGCGCAGCTGTCCGCCCGCCGCGTCCACCGTGTAGAGACAGTGATCGGCCGAGCCGAAGTGGACCCGGCCGTCGGCGACCACCGGCGAGCCGATGACCTCGCCGCCCGCCGCGAAGCGCCACTTGGGCGTGCCGGTGACCGCGTCGAGCGTGTAGAGCGCGCCGCCGCTGCCCAGATGGACCGAGCCGTCGGCCACCAGCACCGGCTCGATGGACTGCCGGGCCTCGGTGGCGATGCGCCAGCGGTCGCGGCCGTTCGCCGCGTCCAGCGCGTACACCGTGCCCAGATAGTCGGCGATGTAGATACCGCCGCCGGTGACCGCGGGCCCCGGCGCGTACGCGGGGGCGCACAGGAAGACGGCGGGCGCCTCGAAACGCCACCGCACATCCCCGCGGGCGACGTCGAGCGCGAGCACCCGCGTCCCCGCCGAGACGTAGACCACCCCGTCGGGCGCCGCCAGCAGACGCAGCGGCACCCCACCGCACGACGCCGCGTCGCCCACCGGGTACGACCAGCGCTCCGCGCCGGTGCGCGCCTCCAGGGCGCGCAGCCGCGCGTCCGCCCACACATACACCGTGCCGTCATGGACGGCCGGGCCGGACTCGGGCGTCTCGAAGTCGGTCTGGAGGCCCTGCATCTCCCACAGCAGCTCACCGTTGGCCGCCTCCCACGCCTGGACGCCACCGCCGCGCGTACCGGTGACGACCGTGCCGCGGTCGACCTTCAGGGAGTAGACCCAGCCGTCGGTCGACAGCCGCCAGCGCTCGGCGCCGTCCTCCGCGTCCAGCGCGTACAGCGTGGGGCCGTCGGAGGCGTGGATCCGGCCGTTCGCCACGGCCATCGCCCATGCCACGTCACGGGTCTTGAACTGGCGCCGGCCGGTGCCCACGTCCAGCGCGTGTACCTCGAACGAGGTCACGTACAGCAGATCGCCGGCGACCGCCGGGGTCCCCCATACGTCGTTGGACATGCGGAACCGCCACGGGCGCCAGCGGCCGTGCCCGGCCCCGCCGGGCGGCTCGGGCGGCTCGGCCGACGGGGAGTGGGTCGGCGGCGGGACGGCGGCCGTGCCATCGCCCCCGTTCAACCCTCCGCTCGTCACCCCGGCCGGCGGGCGCACCCAGCCGGTGGCGGGCCCGGTGCCGTGCTGCGCCTGCGGGTCCCGCGCGTCGGCGGCCCGGAGCCCCGGGCCGATCGGCACCTGCGAACCGGGCAGCCGCACCGATCCGTCGGCCCCGGCGGGGGCCGGGGCGGGCGCCGCGGCGGCGGACGGGGCAGCGGCGGCCGGGGCGGCGTGCCGCCCGGGCCCGATGGAGCCCAGCGCGCTGGGCGGACTCGCGGCCTCCGGCGCGCGCAGGCCGCCGCGCGGATCGCCCACGCCCACGGGCTCCCAGCCGCTCGGAGCGGCGGGCCCGCTCGCGGCGGCGCCGTGCCGCCCGCCATGGCCGTCCGCGGCCGCTCCCGCGGCGGGGGCGTACGAGGGCGGCGGCGTGGGCGGGCGCTCGGGCGGGAGCGGCGCGGAGGGGCGGCTGCCCGCGCTCGCGGCGCTTCCGGCGTTCCCCGCGTTCCCACCGGGGCGGCTGCCTCCGGCCGCGGGCCGGGAGGAGCCGCGCACCTGGTTGCGGCCGCTGCGCTTGCGCTCGATGAGGGCGACGGCGCCGGGGGGCAGCCAGGCCGAGGCCGTACCGCTGTCGTCGGCGTTGGAGGCGAACAGATGCGGGGCCAGCTGGGACTGGAGATCGGCCGGCGACGGCCGCCGCTCGGGCTCCATCTGCATGCACGACTCGATCAGCGGCCGCAGCTCATCGGGCAGCCCGGCCAGATCGGGGCCCTCGCGCAGCAGCATGAACACGGTCTCCACCGGGTTGGCGCCGTGGAAGGGCGCGTGCCCGGTGGCCGCGAAGGTCAGGGTCGAGCCGAGCGAGAAGATGTCGCTCGCGCCCGTCACACTGCGCGAGTCGCGCGCCTGCTCGGGGGACATGTAGGCGGGGGTGCCGACCGCGACGTTGGTCATCGTCAGCCGGGTGTTCGAGACACCGGAGGCGATACCGAAGTCGATCACGCGCGGGCCGTCCTCGACGACCAGCACATTCGACGGCTTCAGATCCCGGTGGACCAGGCCCGCGCCGTGGATGGACTGGAGCGCCTCGGCGACCCCGGCCGCCAGCCAGCGCACCGCCTGGGCCGGCATCGGCCCGCACTCGTTGACGATTTCCTCGAGGGAGGGCGCCGGCACATAGGCCGTGGCCAGCCACGGCACCGCGGCGCGCGGATCGGCGTCCACGACCGCGGCCGTGTAGAACCCGCTGACCGCGCGGGCCGCCTCCACCTCACGGGTGAATCGGACACGGAACAGCTGGTCCTCGGCGAGCTCGGTCCGGACCGTCTTGATCGCGACCCGTCGGCCCGATGCCGAGCGGGCCAGATAGACCAGCCCCATGCCGCCCGCGCCGAGACGTCCGAGCACCTCGAAAGGGCCGATCCGCCTCGGATCGTGCTGCGTCAGCTGCTCCACCACTTGCCTGCCACCTCCCCGTGGGGGCTTGAAAAAATACAGCCCCGTGCAGCGTCTCACCGACAAACCAACCGGCGGCACGCATCCTGCATTCTCTCTGGCGAAGGCGGCGGTTGCGAACCCGGGGGCGAATCGTCGTGTCATCGGGCGATACGGAGCCGGGGTCCGTCCGGTTCGACCGGGGACCATCCAAGTGCCCGCGGGCCCGTATCGCCCAGTTTTTCGCCCCGGGTTCAGCCTGCCGTCGAGATGTCGATGACGGCGAAGGCCGCGCCCTGATTGTCCGCAAGGACCGCGAAACGCCCGTACGGCGTATCTTCGGTGGTCTTGAGAACCCGCCCACCCAGCCCGTGGGCCGTGCGCAGCGTCTGATCGCAGTCCGCCACCACAAAGTACGTCAGGAAGTGGGCGGGCAGAACGGCCGGGTACTCCTCACCCATCACGACGCGTCCGCCGATCGCGTGACGGGGGTCCGGGGGCTCCCCGCGCCGCGTCCACAGGACCACGTCGGCCGGTGCGCCCTCGGCGGAGGGCGGCGCGGGGGGCGCGCCCGGGGGCGGCGCGGGGGGCGCTGTGGACGGCGGGGCGGGAGGCGCTGCGGAGGGCGGCCGGGCCGAGGGCGTCATCTCGTAGCCGAAGACCGCCCGGTAGAAGGCGTCCACGGCGCGCGGCTGACGCGTGTGGACCTCTGTCCAGCCGTACGAACCGGGCGTGCCGCGCCGCGCGAAGCCGGGGTGGCTGCCCGCCTGCCAGATCCCGAAGACGGCGCCGCCCGGGTCGGCGGCCGTCGCCATGACGCAGAACTCGTCGATCCACACCGGCGGGGTGATCACCCGGCCACCGGCCTCGCGGACCCGTACGGCGGTCGCGGCGGCGTCCTGGGCGGCGAAGTAGATGTTCCAGACGGTGGGCATCCGCCCGTCCGGCTTGGGCACCAGCCCCGCGACGTCCTTACCGCCGAGGAGGGCCCGGGTGAACGTGCCGTAGTGGGTGGCGATCTCCTGGAAGGTCCAGCCGAAGAGCTCACCGTAGAAGCGCCGCCCCGCCGCGAGGTCGGACAGCAGCACATCCGCCCAGCAGGGCACGCCTTCCGCGAATGCCGCCATGGCCCGGGTCCTCCCGCGTCCCTCGGTCCTCGGACTCGCTCACCTCGGAGCTTGCTCGCCTCGGAGCTTGCTCACAGCCCGTTTGGAGATGCTTGGCACGTGTTTGGAACCGCTTGGTTCGTTCACCTCACTTGCCACGCTAACGGGGGATCGCCCGGTCTGCTCGCTCCGGAACTCGAAATATTTGGCCAATCCTTTTGGCTCGAAGGCGGGTCCGAGCGCGTCATCCACCGTTGTTATCCACAGGCTGTTGATAACACGATTCACACGTGTGGGTGAGCGGTGATTGAGGGCTTGACGACTGTGGACAGGGGTCGGAATCAGCCATTCCAACCTGCTCAGCGAGGTTCGCAAACCCACTCATCCCGCCCTAACCCCATTTGCACGCAGCCGAATCGCGCTCCGATCACCCCTCGGTAAGCTGACGGCATGACAGGACAAGTACGCACAGTCGACGGGCGGGTGGCCGGTCGTCGCGGGCAGGCGACGCGGCAGAAGCTGCTCGACTGCCTCGGCGAGATGCTCAGCACCTCCCCGTATCGAGACGTCAAGGTCATCGATGTCGCACGTAAGGCAGGGACCTCGCCTGCGACGTTCTACCAGTACTTCCCCGATGTGGAGGGCGCGGTCCTCGAGCTCGCCGAGGAGATGGCGAAGGAGGGCGCGAACCTCACCGATCTGGTCGCCGACCGCTCATGGGCCGGCAAGTCGGGGGCGACCGCGGCGGAGGACCTGGTCGAGGGGTTCCTCTCCTTCTGGCGCAAACACGACGCCATCCTGAGGGTCGTCGATCTGGGCGCCGCCGAGGGGGACAAGCGGTTCTACAAGATCCGCATGAAGATCCTCAATTCCGTCACCAACTCCCTGACGGACGCAGTCAAGGAGCAGCAGGCCAAGGGCCGGATCGACGGGGACCTCAACCCCGGGGCCATCGCGGGCTCGCTGGTCGCCATGCTGGCGGCGGTCGCGGCGCACCAGAAGGGCTTCCAGAGCTGGGGCGTCAAGCAGGCCGACCTCAAGCCGAGCCTGACCTGGCTCGTCCACCTCGGCATCACCGGCCGCAAGCCGCCGAAGTAACGAATCCGCGCCCCCTCCCCCGGCCTCCTTTCCCCGGCCCCCTCCCGGCCGGCTGCCCTGCCGGGCCCGCACGTCCTGTCACGCCGCGGCGGATCACTCCCCAGTGATCCGCCGCGGCCCTTTGCGGGCACTGGTACGGGAGGGGCGCGGGGCCCCCGAACGGGAGGGACCGGCTCAGCCCCGGCTCAGCCCTCCCCCACGGCCCGACGGCACGGCTCAGCCCCTGGCCCGGCTCAGCCCGTCTCGACGCGGTGGAGGCGGAAGAGGCGGATCTCGCGGTCCACCCGGGACTGGTAGGTCGCGTAGGGCGGCCAGAAGGCGAGGACCGCGGCCCAGGCGGCCTCGCGCTCGGCACCCTCCAGGAGGCGTGCCCGGACGGCGATGTCCCGGCCCCGCCAGCTGATCTCCGCTTCCGGGTGGATCAGGAGGTTCGCCGTCCAGGCCGGATGACCCGGACGGCCGAAGTTGCTGCCGATCAGGATCCAGGTGCCGCCGTCCTCCGGCATACAGGCCAGCGGCGTACGGCGGGGAAGCCCCGACCTCGCCCCGCGCGCCGTAAGAATCACGCCCGGCAGCATCCGCGCGCTCGGCAGCACCTTGCCGCGGGTCAGCCGGTGGACCGTGCGGTCGAACGCGGGGATGACATGGGGCGCGACCTTGGCGAAGGCGCGGGTCGAGGACACCTTACGGATCAGCTTCACACCGTAACCGGCCATCAAGCCGTCACCGCCTTACGCAGGCCGTCTCGCCCGTCCGGCCCCTCCGGCTCGTCCGGCCCCTCCGGCCCATCGCGTCCGTCCAGCCCGTCCCGCCCATCGCGTCCGTCCGGCCCACCGTGCGTGCCGTCCCCGTTCTGGCCGCCGCTCCCGCCGCGCCCTTCATGGCCACCGTAAGGAGCGAGATCGGCCGCGCCGAAGAGTCCTTCCCGTTCCGCGGCCCGCGCCCGCAGCCGGTGGACGGGGCCGAAGAGCAGCTCGTCAGAGGCGGCCCGCTTGAAGTAGAGATGCGCGTCATGCTCCCAGGTGAAGCCGATACCGCCGTGCAGCTGCACCGCTTCCGCCGCCGCCGTGCGCTGCGCCTCCAGCGCCTGCGCGAGCGCCAGCCCGCCCGCGACCGCGGCTTCCGTACCGCCCGCACCGCCCTCGGCCGCGGCCCAGGCCGCGTAGTACGCCGCCGAACGGGCCGCCTGCACCGCGACGTACACATCCGCCAGCCGGTGCTTGACCGCCTGGAAGGAGCCGATGGGACGGCCGAACTGCTCACGCGCCCGCACATACTCGACCGTCCGCATGAGGGCCGCGTCCGCCGCCCCCACGGCCTCGGCGGCGAGCACGGCCGCGGCCGCCGTACCCACGGCCGCCAGCGCCTCGGCCACCGCCTCCCCGCTCCCGCTCCCGCCGTCGTCCGCCCCCAGCAGCTCGGCCGAGACGTTCCGCAGCTCGATCCGGGCCTGCGGCCGGGTCGCGTCGAGCGCGGTCAGCCGGGTGCGGACCAGCCCGTCCACCCCCGCCCGGGCCCCGTCCGCCCCCGCCCGGACGAGGAACAGCAGCGTCCGCCCGCGCGTATAGCCCCCGGCACGGGCGGCGACCAGCAGCAGTTCGGCGCTGTGCCCGCCCGGCACCTGCTCCACCTGCCCGTACAGCCGCCACCCCGCGCCGCCGTCCCGGTCCGGGCGCGCCTGGACACCCCCCGCGCGCCCCCCACCGGCCCACGCGCCGTCCCGCGCTCCTACGAGCCCGAGCGCTTCGGGCAGCGCGCGCCCCGGCACCGCGAGTGCCGCCGTAAGGGCGCCCTCCGCGATGCGCGGCAGCAGCTCGGCGCGCTGCGCCTCCGTCCCGAGCGCGGCGACCAGGGGCGCGGCGAACACGGCGGTGGCCAGGAGCGGCGAGGGGAGCAGCACCCGCCCGGTCTCCTCACAGGCCAGCGCCAGCTCGGTGACGCCGCAGCCGACGCCCCCGTACGCCGCCGAAAGGGCGAGGCCCGGCAGCCCGAGCGTCCGGGCGAGCCGCCGCCACAGGGCCTCGTCATAGCCGGGCGCGGTCTGGACCGCCGTCTTGATCTCGTCCGGCCCGCACCGCTCCCGCAGCAGAGTGCGCAGCGTACGGCGGATCTCGTCCTGTTCCTCGGTGAACGCGGCGTCCATCGGCGAGCACCTCCGTTTTCTGACGGACCGTCATACTAGGGACGGCCTCCGGACTTTCCCACCCCTCCCGCCCCATCCACGGCTAAGCTGCTGCCGCCCCATCACGTTCCTCCCCGCATCCTCCGCCGGAGCGCGACCGGACCGGCGGTGGCCCTGTCCTCCGGGGCCTGTCGGAGGAGCGAGGAGGGGTAATGGACGATCGGAGCACGCAGGAGACGAGCGACGCCCGGTGGACCGGCCCGGACAAGTGGCAGGTCGTGATCGGAGTGCTGAGCCTTCTGGTGGCGATCGCCGCTTGCGTGGGGCAGTTCTTTCAGTAACCGGACGCCTCACGCGTGGTCCGGACGGGGCTTGTGTTCGAGGCGCGGGCACGGCCATACGGGAGATCGTCCGGACCACCCCCTTCCCCAGGGCTTCGGCGAGCTCGCGCAGGCGCCCTCCCCCCGGGGCCTCGATGCGCTCGCGCAGGCGCCCCCGGACCTCGATGTGCCGGCGCAGGCGCCCCCTTCCACTCCACCGAATCTGATGTACCGTCAGATTCATGTCGCCCGCAGCCCAGCGCAACCGTAAGGTCGCCATCGTCGGCGTCTCCCTCTCCGACTGCGGCCGCGTCGACACGGCCACCCCCTACGCCCTCCACGCCCAGGCCGCCCGCCGGGCCCTCGCCGACTCCGGTCTCGACCGGTCGGTCGTCGACGGCTTCGCCTCGGCGGGGCTCGGCACCCTCGCACCGGTCGAGGTGGCCGAGTATCTGGGGCTGCGGCCGACCTGGACCGACTCGACGGCCGTCGGCGGCGCCACCTGGGAGGTCATGGCGGCGCACGCGGCGGACGCGATCGCCGCCGGGCACGCCCGCGCCGTTCTGCTCGTCTACGGCTCCACCGCCCGCGCCGACATCCGCGCGGGCCGCCGCACCGCGAACCTCTCCTTCGGGGCGCGCGGACCGCTCCAGTTCGAGGTCCCGTACGGGCATACGCTGGTCGCCAAGTACGCGATGGCCGCGCGCCGCCATATGCATGAGTACGGCACCACCCTCGAACAGCTGGCGGACATCGCCGTTCAGGCGCGTATCAATGCCGGGCACAATCCGGACGCGATGATTCGCGAACCGATCACCGTCGATGACGTCCTGAGCGGTCCGATGATCGCCGACCCCTTCACCAAGCTGCACTGCTGCATCCGCTCGGACGGCGGCTGCGCGGTGCTGCTCGCGGCCGAGGAGTACGTACCGGGCACGGCGAAACCCCCGGTATGGGTACTGGGTTCGGGCACGGCCGTCTCGCACACCACCATGTCCGAATGGGAGGACTTCACGGTCTCCCCGGCCGCGACCTCGGGGCGGGCGGCGTTCGCACGGGCGGGCATCCGGCCGTCGGACATCGATGTGGCCGAGCTCTATGACGCCTTCACCTATATGACCCTGGTGACGCTGGAGGACCTCGGCTTCTGCGCCAAGGGCGAGGGCGGGGCGTTCGCGGCGAAGGGGCGGCTGACCCGGGACGGCGAGCTGCCGACCAACACCGACGGCGGCGGCCTCTCCGCCTGCCACCCGGGGATGCGCGGGCTGTTCCTGCTGGTCGAGGCCGTACGGCAGCTACGCGGCGAGGCCGGGGAGCGCCAGGTGCGCAAGGCGGGCGGACGGCTGCCGGAGCTGGCCGTGGCATCGGGCACGGGGGGCTGGTTCTGCTCGGCGGGCACGGTGGTCCTGGGCCGCGGCTGACGGGCCCCGCCTCCGGCCATACGTACGCCCGCCCCGCCCCTGCCATACGCACGCCCGCCCCGCCCCTGCCATACGCACTCCCCTCCCCCGCTTGCCCCGGCCCCTCACGGGTGATCGGATGGGGAGCCGATGAGCGACGACCAAGACGACCAAGATGAGGCCGAGGCATTCCTCGCACTGCTGCGCGGCCTGCGCGTACCCCATGCGGGCGAACTGCCCGTCTTCGACCCGGCCACGGCCCCGGACGCACCGCTTTCGCTCTTCCGGCGGTGGCTGCGGGAGGCCGCCAAGGCGGGCGAACCCGGCCCGCACACCATGTCGCTGGCCACCGTGAGCGCCGACTGCCGTCCGTCCCAACGCACGGTGATGCTGCATGACGCCGATGAGCGCGGCTGGCACTTCGGCACCCATCGCACCAGCCGTAAGGGCCGCGAGTTGGCGGAGCGGCCCTATGCCTCGCTCGCGTTCCACTGGATGCGCTCGGGCCGTCAGGTGCGCGTCAGCGGGCGGGTCGGCGAGGCCGGGCGGGAGGAGAGCGCGGCCGATCTGCGCGGCCGGTCCCCCGCGGCACTCGCGGCGGCGCTGGCCGGGAGCGGACGGCAGAGCGAGGTGCTCGGCTCGTACGAGGAGCTGCTACGGGCCTTCGAGACGGCGTACGAACGGGCCGAACGCGAACCGGACGCGACCGCCCCCACCTGGACCCTGTACATCCTGGAAGCCGACGAGGTCGAGTTCTACCAGGAGGAGGCCCGGCGGCGGCACGTACGGGTCCGCTACCGCCGCGACCCCGGGGCCCCCGGCGGCTGGCGGCGAGAGCTGCTGTGGCCATAACGGCGGCACGGCCGTAAGGCGGCGACGCGGGTAAGGCCGGGCGGGCAGCGGCAGGCCAAGCAGGTCGGAGGTAGTCCGCTACGGCTCGGGCAGCGCCCCGAAGGGGCGCGGGGCTGTGTCGATATGCGGCTCCGCCGCGCGGGCGCGACCAGCCACGACGGCGCCGCAGTCGGCCGACGACGCATCGCCACACTTCCAGCGAAGCGCTTAGGCAGGCACCGGCCGGAAGACAGGAACGACCGGCACGCCCCCCTCGGCCCCTTTGACCGCCTCGGCGGCCTCGGCGGCCCCCGGCGCCCGGAACGCCACCCGGAGCCGCATCCCCACCCTCGGCCCGCTCTCCGGGACCTCGATGAGTTCGGTCATCATCCGTGGCCCCTCGGCGAGATCGACGACGGCGGCGGTGTACGGGACGCGGGCACCGAACGGCGGCAGGTCATTGCGGTGCACCACGGACCACGTATAGAGCGACGCGGCGCCGCTCGCCGCCTCCCAGACGACGTTCTCGCTCCAGCAGAACGGGCAGAACTCGCGCGGGTAGTGATGGGCCCGGCCGCACCCGCCGCAGCGCCGGATCAGCAGCCGGCCCTCGGCGGCAGCGTCCCAGTAGGGGCGGGTGAAGGCGTCGATCTCGGGCAGATCGAAGCGCGGGCCGCCCGCGGACGGCGTCGGGCTCACAGGAACAGCCCCCATGCCTCGTCGAGCGACCAGGTCTGCCAGCTCATGCCGAAGATCCCGACCACGGAGATCAGCACCATCATCGAGTTCTGCCCCTGCTCCGCCCAGTCGTGGATCATGAGCAGGAAATAGAGCAGATTGAGCACGATCGCGCCGATCAGGGCGATGGGGGTCAGAAAACCGAGCGTCAGCCCGAGGCCGAGGGCGAGTTCGGCGTAGACGACGACGTATGCCATGGCCTTGGGACGTGGTGTGACCACCGCGTCGAAGCCGCCGCGGACGAAGGCCCAGCGGTGCTTGGCGGCCACGCCCACCGCCCAGCCGATACCGGTGCCGCGCTCGAACCAGTCCTTCTTGTTCTTGTGCCGCCAGCTCTCGAGCCACCACAGGCCGAGTCCGATACGCAGTACGGCGAGCCATTCGGCCCCGTCGAGCCCGATCGTCCGCATCGTTCCCCACCCTCCCACGCCACCGAATCTGACGGTACGTCAGTTTCATGGGCCGGGTGCGACCCGCGCAAGGGGTCGCACCGGCGGAGCGGAATCCGACGGGACACCGCGGCGACGTTCCGGCGCCGACCGACCGTGACCTCTCCGCAACCCATCCGGAATCACTTTGACCGACTGTTTGACCGAAACCCGTCAAATACCCGACTACGCTCACCGGCATGGCCGACCGCTTCCCCGAGAAGTCCTCACCCGTCTATGTGATCGGCGGTGGACCGGGCGGACTCGCCGCCGCCGCCGCGCTCAGCCACCGCGGGATCCACGCCGTCGTCCTGGAGAAGTCCGACGCGGTCGCCGCGTCCTGGCGGAACCACTACGACCGGCTGCATCTGCACACCACGCGCAGACTCTCCGCGCTCCCCGGGCTGCCGATCCCCCGGTCCTACGGACGGTGGGTCGGGCGCGACGACGTGGTGCGCTATCTGGAGCGCTACGCCGAGCACCACCGGCTGGACATCGTCACGGGCGTCGAGGTCTCCCGTATCGACCGGTCGGCCGACGACTCGGAGTGGGTGCTGCGCGCCACGGGCGGCCGCGCGCTGTCCTCGCCCGTGGCCGTCGTCGCGACGGGCTTCAACCACACCCCGCGGCTGCCGGACTGGCCGGGCCGCGCCGGCTACACCGGTGAGCTGCTGCACGCCGCCCACTACCGCAACCCCCGCCCCTTCGAGGGCCGCGACGTCCTGGTGGTCGGCGTCGGCAACACCGGCGCCGAGATCGCGGTCGATCTGGTCGAGGGCGGCGCGGCCCGGGTGCGACTGGCGATCCGCACCGTGCCGCACATCCTGCGCCGCTCGACGGCCGGGTGGCCCGCGCAGGCCACCGGCATCCTGGTGCGCAGGCTGCCGCGGCGCGCGGTGGACCGGGCGGCGCGGGTGATGTGCCGGGTGAGCATGCCGGACCTGACCGAGCACGGTCTGCCCTGGCCCGACACCGGGCTCTACACCCGCGTACGCGAGGGCGCGATCCCGGTCCAGGACGTGGGGCTGGTCGACGCGGTACGGACGGGACGGGTGGAGGTGGTCTCGGCGGTGGACTCCTTCGATCTGGACAAGGTGGTCCTGGCCGACGGCTCACGGATCGGCCCCGAGGTGGTGATCGCCGCCACCGGCTACCGGCGCGGCCTGGAGGAACTGGTCGGCCATCTGGGCGTGCTCGACGACCGCGGCCGCCCCCTCCCGCACGGCCGGCGGACCCTGAAGGGCGCGCCGGGTCTGCACTTCACGGGCTATACCAACCCGATCAGCGGAATGCTGCGCGAGCTGGCCATCGACGCCCGGAAGATCGCCAGGACGGTCGCCCGCACGACGGCATGACGGCGAGGCGGAGCGGGCCGCGATTCCGCCGGCCCCTCCGTCACCCTGCGTGTTCCCCGCGCCCCGAGCATTCCTGACAGGCCGTCAGTTCAGTAACCTGACTACTGGGTAATGTGACTTGGCGTCAGTTTTGCTACGGCGGCCGACGCCGAATCCCCTGGTCACCTACCCGGTTATTGGCCAACGAGCAGGAGTGGCGGATACCGATGCTTGGATCGACCTACGGCACCCTGACCACCAACTCCCGTCATGCCCGCGCTGTCGCGTGCGGTCAGGCCCCCGGCCCCGCCGTGCATGTCCACAGCAGGACCGCGGCGGGCGGGACCGCCGAAGGCGTGGACGACGTGGACGTCAGCGGGCGCCCGCTGACGTCCGTCGTCCCCGATCTGGACCACTTCTTCCATCCCGAGTCGGTGGCCCTCATCGGCGCCTCCGACGCGGACGGCCGCCCCAACACCGGTATCACCCGCCAGCTCCTGGCCTGGGCCGAACGCGTCGGCGCCCGGTTGCACCCCGTGCATCCCTCCCGTCCCGCCGTCTTCGGCATTCCGTGCGTACCGTCCGTGGCCGCGCTGCCCGAACCCGTCGACCTCGCCGTCCTCCTCGTCCGCGACCCGCTCCCGGTGATCGAGGAACTCGACGGGAGCAAGGTGAGGTTCGCCGTCGTCTTCGCCTCCGGCTTCGCCGAGACCGGCCCCGAGGGCGCCGCCGCGCAGGCCCGGCTGGCCGACGCGGCCCGCGGCGCCGGGCTGCGGCTGCTCGGCCCCAACACCAACCTCAACGCCTTCGAGAAGTTCCGCGACGACCTCGACGGACCCGCCATCGCCCTCATCACCCAGTCAGGCCACCAGGGCCGCCCGGTCTTCACCCTCCAGGAACTCGGCATCCGGCTCAGCCACTGGGCCCCGACCGGCAACGAAGCCGATCTGGAGACCTCCGACTTCATCTCCTACTTCGCCACCCGGCCCGAGGTCGGCGCCATCGCCCTGTACGCGGAGGGGCTGAAGGACGGCCGCGGCTTCCTCCTCGCCGCCGACCGGGCCGCCCGCGCCAAGGTGCCCGTCGTCGCCGTGAAGGTCGGCCGCACCGAGACCGGCGCCCGCACCGCCGCCTCCCACACCGGCAAGCTGACCGGCTCGGACGCGGTGGTGGACGCGGCCATGCGGCAGTTCGGCGTGATCCGCGTGGACGGCCTGGACGAGCTTCAGGACACGGCGGCGCTGCTCGCCCGCGCCCGCCCGCCACTCGCCGACGGCGTCGTGGTGTATTCGATCTCCGGGGGCACCGGGGCCCACTTCGCCGACCTCGCCACCGCGGCGGGCCTCACCCTGCCCACCCTCTCCCCCGAGAAGCAGACCGAGCTCCACCAGTGGATACCCGGCGATCTCAGCGTCGCCAACCCGGTGGACAACGGCGGACACCCGGTCGGTGACTGGCGCGGCCGCAAGATCATCGACGCGATCCTCGCCGACCCCGCCGTGGGCGTGCTGATCTGCCCGATCACCGGCCCCTTCCCGCCCATGAGCGACAAGCTGGCGCAGGACCTGGTGGACGCGGCGGAACAGACGGACAAGCTGGTGTGCGTGGTGTGGGGCTCGCCGGTCGGCACCGAGGACGCCTACCGCACCACCCTGCTGGGCTCCTCCCGCGTGGCCACCTTCCGTACGTTCGCCAACTGCATCACCGCCGTGCGCGCCTATCTGGGGCACCACCGCTTCACCGCCTCCTACCGCTCCCCCTTCGAGGACGCCCCGCGCACGCCGTCCCCCTCCCTTCGCAAGGTGCGCGATCTGCTGCGCCCAGGAGACCGCCTGAGCGAGCACGCGGCGAAACAGCTGCTGCGGGCGTACGGCATCCGGGTGCCGCGCGAGCAGCTGGTGACCAGCGCGGCCGCGGCCGTCCGCGCCGCGGGTCTGGTGGGCTACCCCGTGGTCATGAAGGCGTCCGCGCCGCAGCTCGCCCACAAGACCGAGCTGGGGCTGGTCCGGCTGGGGCTGACCTCGGCCAGTCAGGTCCGCGACACCTATCGGGAGCTCACCGACATCGCCCGCTACGAGGGCGTCGAGCTGGACGGGGTGCTGGTCTGCCAGATGGTCGAGCGCGGGGTGGAGATGGTGGTCGGCATGAGCCAGGACCCCCTCTTCGGGCCGACCGTGACCGTCGGTATCGGGGGCGTGCTCGTCGAGGTCCTCCGTGACGCTGCCGTACGCGTCCCCCCGTTCGGCGAGGACCAGGCGCGCGCGATGCTCGCCGAACTGCGCGGCCGCGCCCTCCTCGACGGTGTGCGCGGCGCTCCCCCCGCCGACGTGGACGCTCTCGTCGAGGTCGTGCTGCGGGTCCAGCGCATGGCCCTGGAGCTCGGGGACCACCTCGCCGAACTGGACGTCAACCCGCTGATGGTGCTGGAACGTGGCCAAGGTGCCGTGGCACTGGACGCCCTGGCGATCTGCCGCTGACGCATGGAGCGTTGCCATGACCTCTGCCCCCCTTGAAGACTCCCGTGACTCAGTTCTACGGCACACCACTGACAACGGCGTCTCGTGGATCACGCTCAACCGCCCCGAGGCGATGAACGCCATCACCCCCGACCAGCGAGAACACCTGATTTCGCTGCTGGACCACGCCTCCGCCGACCCGTCCGTCCGGGCCGTCGTGCTGACCGCCACCGGCAAGGGCTTCTGCGCGGGTGCGGATCTGCGCGGCGCGCCGACCGGGGCGGAACGCGTCGCGGGCGATGTCGCCCGGCTGATCCGCGGCGGAGCTCAGCGGCTCATCGCCGCCGTCCTCGACTGCGAGAAGCCGGTGATCGCCGCCGTCAACGGCACCGCGGCCGGGCTCGGCGCCCATCTCGCCCTCGCCTGCGATCTGGTGCTGGCCGCCGAATCGGCCGTGTTCATCGAGGTGTTCATCCGCCGCGGTCTGGTCCCCGACGGGGGCGGTGCGTATCTCCTCGCCCGGCTGATCGGCCCACAGCGCGCGAAGGAGCTGATGTTCTTCGGCGACGCGCTGCCCGCCGCCGAGGCCGAGCGGCTGGGGCTGGTCAACCGGGTCGTCCCGGACGACGATCTGGCCAAGACCGCCCGCGCCTGGGCGGAGCGCCTCGCCGCGGGGCCCACCCGCGCCCTGGCCCTCACCAAGGCGCTGGTGAACGCCTCCCTGGAGGCCGGCCGCCCGGCCGCGTTCGCCGCCGAGGCGGCGGCGCAGGAGATCAACATGACCACGGCCGACGCGCAGGAGGGCGTCCGCGCGTTCATCGAGCGCCGGCCGCCCGGGTACCAGGGCCGCTGAGGCCCTGGGGCCGATGGGGCCCTGGGGCCGATGGGGCCCTGGGGCCGATGGGGCCCTGGGGCCGATGGGGCCGATGGGGCCGATGGGGCCGATGGGGCCATTGACGCTGAAGAACCACGCCGTCAGGGAACCCGGGACAGCAAGGCAGAACCCGAGTAAGCCGAGCAAAGCCGGGCAAGCCGAGAAATCCGAGCAAGCGAGAAAGGGGGACGGGGCCATGATGGGACACGCCGGTATGGCCGCCACCGCCGTCCGCTACCTCCGGGCGGTCGGCTCGCCGACCGCCTCCGTACGACCGGTCGACCCGCTGCCCCCGCCGGAGCTGCGCTGTGTGCGCGACGATGACCGGCCCCTGGTCGACCCGGCCGAATTCCGCCGGGTGCTGGGCCACTTCGCCAGCGGGGTCACCGTGATCGCCACCGTCGACGAGACGGGACCGGCCGGTTTCGCCTGCCAGTCCTTCGCCTCGCTGTCGCTGGATCCGCCGCTGGTCGCCTTCATGGTGGCCCGCACCTCCACCACCTGGCCGCGCATCGCCCGCGCGAGCGTCTTCTGCGTCAATGTCCTGGGCGCGCACCAGGGCGAGCTCTGCCGCTCCTTCGCGGTCAGCGGCTCCCGGCGCCCCGACAAGTTCGCGGGCGTCCGCTACGAGCCGTCCCCGGTCACCGGCTCACCGCGGCTCGCGGACGTCCCGGCGTGGATCGACTGCGTGATCCACGCCGTGCACACGGGCGGCGACCATCTGGTCGTGGTCGGCCGCGTCCGGGCCCTGGGCACGGACGAGCCCGCGGCACGATCCGGGCCGCTGCTCTTCCACCGCGGCTCGTTCGGAGAGTTCACGGCGCTCCCCTGAGGCCGCCCGTTTGCGCAAGCCTTCGCGGCCCGCATCCGCATGCCCGCGCGGCCCGCATCCGTACGCCCTCACGGCCACTCTCCGCGACCGCGCGCGATCTCACGGAGCGTCCGGCGGCCCACGCGGCGGAGCCGCATATCATGCTTTCCCCGCCCCGCCCCGCAGCACCAATATGCGGCTCCGCCGCGTGGCAGGGCTTCGGCCCCCGGAGCCCGGGGCGGAGCCCCAGTTTCGGGAAGGGCCGGGGAGGGGAACAACCCGCCGCAGGCGGCACGCCCCGCCGCCCCCGCTAGACCGTCGCCGACGCGGCCTTCGCGCCCGGCACGCGCTGGATGACCAGCGACATCAGCGCGGCGATCGCGCACAGCGCCCCCGCGCCGTACCAAACCAGGTCGTACGAGCCGAAGGCGTCCCGCGCCGCGCCGCCCACGAAGGCCACGACCCCGGCCCCCACCTGGTGGGAGGCGAGCACCCAGCCGAAGACGATCGCGCTGTCCTCCCCGTACTGCTCCCGGCACAGCGCCATCGTCGGCGGCACGGTGGCAACCCAGTCGAGACCGTAGAAGACGATGAAGAAGAGCATCGGCGGATGGACCGCGTCGTCGAGCAGGATCGGCAGGAACATCAGGGAGAGCCCGCGCAGCGCGTAGTACACGGCCAGCAGCCGTCGCGCGTCGAAGCGGTCGGTGAACCAGCCGGAGGCCACCGTCCCCACGATGTCGAAGACGCCGATGACGGCGAGCAGGCTCGCGGCGGCCGTCACCGGCATGCCGTGGTCATGCGCGGCGGGCACGAAGTGGGTCTTGACGAGGCCGTTCGTGGAGGCGCCGCAGATCGCGAAGGCACCCGCGAGCAGCCAGAAGGAGCCGGTGCGCGAGGCCGAGGCGAGGGCCTTGACGGCCCGCCGGGCCGCGCCGCGCCGGGGCGCGGGCCGCGGGGCGGGCGGCCCGTCGGCGCCGTACGCGGCGAGGCCCACGTCCGAGGGGTAGTCGCGCAGCAGCAGCCAGACGAGGGGGACGATCGCCAGCGCGGCGACCGAGACGGTGATCGCGGCGGGCCGCCATGTGTGCCATTCGACGATCCAGGAGAGCAGCGGGAGAAAGATCAGCTGCCCGGAGGCCCCGCCCGCCGTAAGGATGCCGGTGACCAGCCCGCGCCGGGCCACGAACCACCGGTTGGTCACGGTCGCGGCGAAGGCCAGCGCCATGGAGCCGCTGCCGAGGCCGACCAGCACACCCCAGCACAGGATGAGCTGCCAGGGCTCGCTCATGAAGACCGTAAGGCCGCCACCGGCCGCGATGACGACGAGCGCGGCCGCGACGACCTTACGGATGCCGAAGCGGTCCATCAGGGCGGCGGCGAAGGGCGCGGTGAGCCCATAGAGGGCGAGGTTGACGGAGACCGCGAACCCGATCGTGCCGCGCGACCAGCCGAACTCCTCATGGAGCGGATCGATGAGCAGACCGGGCAGGGAGGCGAATCCGGCCGCGCCGATGATCGTCACAAAGGCGATGGCGGCGACCGTCCAGGCGCGGTGCGGCAGGCGTAGGAGGGCCCGCCGCGCGGGCCGGGCGGGCTGTTCCGGCTGTTCGTCCTGTTCGGGGGGTTCGGAGAGCTCGGTCGTCTGCGTCACCGGACCAGCATCGGGCAGCGGGTCGGTACGGACGAGTGGCTCGAGGGACAGCATTCGCTAGGATCGGGCCACGCCCTTTTTGGGGCCGTGTCCGACTCAGGGCCGTATCCGCCTCGGGGCCGTATCCGAACGACGGGAGGCCGGAAGTGTCCCCACCCCAGCCCCAACCCCTGCCCCCTTCCCCACCCGAGGCCGCTGACGCGCGCCATCGTGTCGTCGTCCTCGCCCTCCCTGGCGTGATCCCCTTCGAACTCGGCATTCCGTACCGGATCTTCGGCAAGGCCCGCTCCGCCGACCGCCGGCGGCTGTACGAGGTGGTCACCTGCACACCCGAGCCCGGTCTGGTGCCCACGGACGCCGACTTCCCGATCGCCGTGGAGCTCGGCCCGGAGGCCCTCGCCGGGGCCGACACCATCGTGGTGCCCGCCTCGTACGAACTCGGCCCGGTCCACGAGGAGGGCCGGATGACCGAGCCGCTCGGCACCGCGCTGGCCCATGCCCGGCCGGGCGTGCGCTGGGTGTCCATCTGCACCGGTTCGTTCGTGCTGGCTGCCGCCGGGCTTCTCGACGGCCGCCCGGCCACCACCCATTGGTCCAGCGTCGACCACTTCCAGCGCCTCTTCCCGACCGTCAAGGTCGATCCGAATGTGCTGTTCGTGGACGACGGCGATGTGCTCACCTCGGCCGGTGTCGCCTCGGGGATCGACCTGTGTCTCCATCTGGTGCGGCGTGATCACGGCACGGCCGTGGCCAACGACGTGGCCCGGCGCAGCCTGGTGCCGCCCCACCGCGACGGCGGCCAGGCCCAGTACATCCCGCGTCCGCTGCCCGAGCCCCAGCAGGCCACCACGACGGCGGCCCGGGCCTGGGCGCTCGGCCGGCTGGACCGGCCCATCTCGCTGCGGGAACTGGCCGCCCAGGAGTCGATGAGCGTACGGACGTTCACCCGCCGCTTCCGCGAGGAGGTCGGCGTCAGCCCGGGCCAGTGGCTGACCCAGCAGCGGGTGGAGCGGGCCCGTCACCTCCTGGAGGGCACCGATCTGTCGGTGGACCAGGTGACGCACGAGGCCGGTTTCGGCTCCCCCGCGTCCCTGCGCCAGCACTTTCAGACGGCCGTGGGTGTCTCCCCCACCGCCTACCGCCGCACCTTCCGCGCGGGCGCCGAGGCCGGTACGGCTCCCGGCGCCGACGCCCGCGCGTAAGGCTCAGCGGGTCATGGCCGCGTAAGGCCGCTCAGCCCGTCATGGCAGCCTCTCGCCATCACCGGGCCGCTCCCGCGGCCCTCACACGGTCGCCCCGGCGCCCTGGAGCCGCCAGCTGCGGACGTGCACCCAGGTCATGTCCCGCCACCACCGCGCGTTCCAGTCGCCGCTGTGGAAGCGGAACAGCGAGATGGTCTCGGCGGTGAACCGCTTGGGCGGGTCGGCGGCCAGGGTGTCCAGGAACTCCCCGATCTCCTCGTAGAGGTCGGGCCGCAGGGTCAGCTCATGGGAGGCCACGGACAGATGCGCCCGGAATTCCGCCGGGTCGAAGGGTTTGAAGAGAAAGTCCGGCTGGATGGACGACACCGGCACCAGCGCGGCGTTCACCGAGACCGCCAGGTCGACCATCTCGGGGTTGGGCGTCCCGTCCGGCAGATGGTGCACGTTGTACGCGAACCCCTTGCCGTGCCGGTCGATCCCGGAGTTGTACGTGGTGAACGACGTGGCCTCGGAGAGCAGCGGGTCCAGCACCGCGATCAGCTCCTCCTCGGCGACCGTGGCGTGCACATTGCCCGCGAGGGTCGCGTGGGGCGGGAACGCCGCGCACGAGACCAGGCCGTACTGCTGCTTCATGAGCAGGTGCAGCCGGGCGAGCACCGCGCAGGTGTGCGGGTCGGGGCGGAGGAAGACTCCGTAGCGATGGGGGTTGTCTCGCATCACTGACCTGCCTGTTCCCGGTAGCGATCGATGTCGCGGTTGGCGGCGGATTCGGCGTTCCTCAGCGCGGTGTCCAGCGGCGTCTTGCCCGCGAAGGCGGACTGGATCGGACCGAGCACATCGGCGCGCACGGCGGGCATCGCGCCGGTGAGGCATCCCGCCGCGGCCGTGGTGGCAGGCGTCTTGTTGAACTGGTCGATCACGGCCTTGAGATCGGGCCGGGCGGCGAGGGTCTTCCGCTGCCCGGGCAGCGCGTCCACCTTCTTGTTGATGGGCGCGTAGCCGGTCGCGCGGCTGAACTCCTCCTGGGACGCGGGCGAGGCCAGGAAGGCGGCCACCTGCCAGGAGGCGGCCTGCTCGGCGGCGCTGTGGCCGGGGCCGTTGACCCACAGGGCCGCGCCGCCGACGACGGGCCCGGAGGTCGCGGCCGGACCGGACAGCGGATAGGGCAGGGCCCGGTAGGGGAAGTCGGCGCCCTCCTTGACCTTCCCGGCGGCTCCGCTGCTGTTGAACATCATCGCGACCTTGCCCTGCTGAAAGGCGGTCACGGCGTTGGAGCCGTCCTCGCCCGTGTCCAGTCCCGCGCCGCTGGTGTAGAGATCGCTCACGGCGCCGATGGCCTTGCGCTGCTGCGGGCTGGTGAGCTTCACGCTGGACGCGGCGCCGCCCTTACGGCCGTTGTCGGGAGCGCAGTAGGGCACTCCGGCGGCGGCGGTCAGCTGCTCGATCCACCAGGTGTCGAAGGGCTGGACCAGGCCCCCGGCCTTCGGCACCTTACGGTGGACGGTCTTCGCGGCGGCGACCACCTGGTCCAGGGTGTTCAGGGGCGTGTTCGCGGGCAGCCCGGCCTTCTTCAGCAGGTCGTCGTTGACGTAGAGCATCGGCATCGACGTGTTGAAGGGGACGGCCATCAGCTTGCCCTGGGCGCTGTAGTAGTTGCGCGCGGCGGGCCGGATGTCGTCCAGGGACAGCGTGCCGGGGTTGGCCTCGGCCAGGTCCTGGGCGGGCACGGTCTGGCCCGCGTCGTGCAGGAAGCCGGTACTGATGTCGTAGGAGAGCAGCAGGCTCGGGGTGCTCTTGTCGCGGATGGCGGCGGTGTACTTGGCGAGCACGTCGGGGTACTGGCCCTGGTAGACGGCCTTGACCTCGATCTTGCCGCGGTGCTGGGCGTTGAACCGGCCGACGAGCTTCTGGAGCGCCACGGCGTTGGTGTCGCCGAGGCCGTGCCACAGGGTGACGGTGACGGGCCCCTTGGCGGCTTTGAGGGCTTCGGGGCCGGGGGCCTGGCCGGAATCGCCGGTGTCGTTCTTACCGTTGCCGCCGCAGCCGCTGAGGGCGGCCAGCGCCACGAGGGCGGCGAGGGCGGACGCGCTTCTGCGCATGGTGATGTTCCTCCGGGACGGGAGCTTGGGAAGGGGTGCGGGAAGGCGGGGAGAGCGGTGTCAGCGCGGGGAGGTGCGGGCGAGGCCGCGGAGCAGAAAGCGCTGGCCCACGATGACGAGCAGGAGGGTGGGAAGCAGGACGAGGGTGGTACCGGCGTAGATCACGCCGGGGCTGGTCGACTCGGCGTTGACCAGCTGGGAGATGCCCACCTGGACGGTGCGCCGGTCCGGGGAGTCGGTGATGAGCAGCGGCCAGAAGTAGCCGTTCCAGGCGGCCAGCGCGCTCCACAGGGTGGCCGCGGTCACCTGCGGCCTGGCCATCGGGAGCACGACGAGGAAGAGGCAGCGCAGATCGCCGCAGCCGTCCAGCCGCGCCGCCTCCCACACCTCCCGGGGGAGGGTGAGGAACGCCTGCCGCAGCAGGAAGACCGGGTAGCCGGCGGCGAGGAACGGCAAGGTGATCCCGAGGAGGGAGTCGCGCAGCCCGAGGCCGGTGACGAGCTCGTAGTTCGGGATGACCAGGCTTTCACCGGGGATCGCCAGGGTGGCGACGATCACGGCGAACGCCACCGCGCGCCCCCTCCAGCGCGGGAACACCAGGGCGTACGCGGCCAGTGAGGACGTCAGCAGCTGGCCGCCCGTCTGCAGGGCGGTGACGAGCACGCTGACGACGTACTGCTGCCCGAAGGGCACATTGCGCAGCGCCTCACGGAAGTTGTCCAGGGTCAGCCGAGTGGGCAGCAGCGTTCCGTGCGCCACGTCCTGTGGCGGCAGCAGCCCGGTCAGCAGCGTGACGTAGACCGGGAAGCCGATGACGACCGTAAGGGCGACGAGCCACAGCCAGCGCACCGTGTCGCGTGCGCGCAGCGGAGGTCGTGACCTGCGCGGCCTCCGCGCCGCCGCGGTGGCCTCAGTGACTGTGGGGCGCGTGGGCGTCGTGGTGACGGTCATGAGGTGGTCACCCGGCGGTTGAGGACGAGGAACTGCACGGCGGTGACGAGCAGGACGAGCGCCAGCAGTACGACCGCGATGGCCGAGGCCCGGCCGTAGTCGGGCACCCCGCCACCGAAGGCTCGCTGATACAACTCCACCACCAGGGTGGTCGTCGCGTCGGAGGGGCCGCCCCGGGTGAGCACCTGGACCTGCGTGAAGATCTGGAGTCCGCTGATCGTCTGGGTGACGGCGAGGAAGAACAGACTGGGCGAGATCAACGGCACGATCACGCCGCGCACCAGACGCAGACCGCTCGCCCCGTCCAGTTCCGCGGCCTCCAGCACCTCCGAGGGCAGATTCCGGACAGCGGCGGTCAGTACGAGGACGGCGAACCCGAACTCGTACCAGGCGGTCGCCAGGGCCACGCACAGCATCGCCCACCCCGGGGACTGCAACCACGGCGGACCCTCGTACCCCAGCTTCGCCAGCACGTGGTTGAGCGTGCCGACCGACGGGGCGAACAACCCGGCGAAGCAGGCCGAGGCCGAGGCGGCGGAGTAGGCGAAGGGGAGGGAGAAGACGAGCTGGAAGAGGCGGCGTCCGACGAGGCGGCGGCGCAACGGCAGCACTGCCGCCAGCGCCCCCGCCGTGGCCATGGCCACGCTGGCGACCGTAAGGATGAGCGTCGTGAGCAGCACGCGGCGGCTCGACGGATCGGTCAGCAGCTGGGTGTAGTTGTCGAACCCGACCGAACGGGTCGGATTACCGAGCAGATCCGTCCCCCGGGTGCTCAGCCAAATGCCGCGCCCCAGGGGCCAGTAGAGGAAGACAGCGATCAACAGCAGGGTCGGCACGGTCAGCCAGGGGCCGAGCCGGGGGCGCCGAGGGCCCGCGCGCTTCAGTGGTGGAACGTTCCCGCACATGGCTGAAAAGCTATGCGGCACCAACGTCTTGGGGGCGGCCGAAAGGTTACGGCCCGACGAACGTCCTCAGCGACGACCAGCGCCCTCGGGCGCGGTCCTGCCGCCTCCGGAGCGACTCCTCAGGGACACAACACCCCCGGCGTGGGGACGTCACGCGGCATCGAGGGCCGCCGCCACGGCCGGCTCCAGGCGCCAGCTGCGGACGTGGTCCCAGGTCATACTCCGCCACCACTGCGCATGCCAGTCCGGGCTCCGGAAGCGGTACAGCGAGACCGTGTCGGCCGTGAAGCTCCGCGGCGGCTCCCATCCCAGGCCCTCGACGAAATCGGCGATTTCCGGCCGGAGTTCGGGGCGCAGCAGCAGCTCATGGGAGGCGATCGACAGATGCGCGCGGAAGCGGCCGGGGTCCAGCGGGTTGGCGCGGTAGTGGTCCATTGGCTCGGCCACGGGCGCCATCGCCCGGCGCACCGTGTCGAGCAGGTTGGTGATCCCGGGGTTCGGGGAGCCATCGGGCAGGTCGTGGAGATTGAACCCGATGCCCCCTCCGCCCTTCTCGATGCCCAAGTTGTACGCGGTGAAGGCGGCGGTTCCCGCCAGTGCCGTACCGATCCGGCCGGTCAGCTCGTCCTCGGGCGCGTCGGTGGGCACATTGCCCGCGAGGGTGGCATGGGGCGGGTAGGCGGCGCAGGAGACCAGCCCGTACTGCTGCCTGAGCAGCAGATGGAGATCGGTCAGCAGGGCACAGGTGCCGGGGTCGGGGCGGAGGAAGACGCCGTAGCGGAAGGACGAGGCGGCCGAGGGCGCGGACATGGTTTCTCCGGTACGTCAGCGGCGCGACTCCGGGCTCCGGCGGGCGGACCCCCGGATTCAGCGCCGCGCGGGGTGGGGCGGGGGTGGGGGTGGGGCGGTGGTGGTCCCGGCCACCAGCGCCCCGCGCAGGGCGATGTGGCGGGTGGGCATGGAGCGGTCCTCACGGAGCTCCAGCAGCAGGTCGATGGCGCGTCGGCCGACCTCGTCCAACGGCTGGCGCAGCGTGGTCAGTCCGAGGAGCGGGGTGGTGAGCGGCCCGATGCCGTCAAAGCCGGTGACCGACATGTCGTCGGGCACCCGTACTCCGGCTCGACGGAGTCGTTCCAGGACACTGACCATGACGTCGTCCTGGGGGCACATGATCGCTGTGATCTCGCGGTCCTCGAGCAGTGCGGGCACCGCCTCGACGGGGGCTTCCGGGCCGTCGGTCAGTTCGGTGACGACGGTATCCACGCCGCGTTCCCGCAGGCCGCTCACCATCGCGGCGGTACGGGCGTACTGCGTGATCGACAGCGCCTCCGGCACCAGCAGCACGGCCACCCGGCGGTGCCCGAGGGACACCAGGTGGTCCACGAGCTGCTGCGCGCCGTCCTCCTCGTCGCAGTAGACGCTGTTGATCGCCGGATGCGGCTCCGGCCGTCCGGCGACGACCGTCGGCACCCGTTCGACGAAGGGGGCGATATCCCGGGCCGGAAGCAGACCGCTGCACACCACCAGCCCCTCGACCCTGAGGGAGAGGAGCGTCTGGAGGGCACGGCGCTCCTCGGCGAGGGCGAAGTCCCGTACACCGGTCGCGGTGACGACCCGGTAGCCGCCTTCGATGGCGCGCCCCTGGAGCGCCGCGTGGAGATGCCCGTAGAAGGGGCGGACGGCGTCACGGACGAGCACCCCCAGGGTGTGCGTCCGCTGGGCGACCAGCCCCTGCGCCATGGCGTTCTTGACATAGCCGAGCCGCTGAGCGACGTCGAGGATGCGCGAGCGGGCCTCCTCGCTGATGCGTCCCTGCCCCAGCAGGGCCCGGGAGACCGCGGACTTCGAAACCCCCGCTTCCCGCGCGATGTCGATGATCGTGGGCGCCTTATTGGCCTTGTCCTCCGTCACCGGCTACCAGTACCACAGCTCATGGAGCCGTCCCGGGTCGGCCCGTGGGGCAGCAGGCCGCGGTCGGCGAGGACGGCGCGGGCGGCCGCGGCCCCGGTCCACAGCTGGGCGTCCCAGCCGTGCTCCCTGGCCGCGTCGATGTTCTTACGGCGGTCATCGAAGAAGAGGACGCGCTCCGGAGATGTGCCGAGGAGCTCGGTCATCCGCCGGTAGACGGCGGGATCGGGCTTGGCGATGCCGTGGTCCGCCGAGAACATCAGCCGGTCGAAGTGCGCGGACCAGTCGCTGCGTTCGGCGGTCCTGGCCAGCACATGGGGGGCGTTCGACAGCAGCGCGAGCCGGGCGCCATGCCGCCGCAGATCCTCCACCAGGGCGTGGGAGGGCCCGTCGAGCCGTGTCCAGATGTCGACTTCGGCGCTCACCAGCGCGTCGACCGTGCCGGGGCGCAGCGGGGCGCCGAGCGCGCCGGCCACGGCCGACCAGTAGGCGATGTCGGAGCTGCCGAGGTCGTAGGCGTCGCGATGTGCCCAGTACGCCTCGGCGAACGCCGCTTCCTCGACGCCGAGCAGCCCGGCCAGCCGTTCCTCCAGACCGGACAGCCCGCGCGGCCGTGTCAGCACCTCGCCGAGGTCGAAGACCACGGTGAGAGGGGTGTCCATCTCGGCTGCCGTCTCGGCTGTCACGTCAACTGCCGTCTCGGCTGTCACATCGACTGCCGTCTCGGCTGCCTTACCGGCTGCGCCATCCAGGCGGGAACGTTCCACCAGAGCAACGTAACCGGCGGAGCCCACAAGCTGGGCAACGGCGACGGGAAGGCCGGGTGAACAGCCCTCGTCGTCAGACGCACCGGACGCTACCCGTTCAGGATCGGACGCTACCCGTTCAGAACCGGACGCCGCCCGTTCAGAAGGTGAGCACGGCACGCGCCACCCGGCCGTGGTGGGCGTCGTCGGCGGCCTTGGCGAAGTCCTCCAAGGGGTAGGTCCGGCTCACGAGTTCGTCCAGCAGCAGCCGCCCCTGCCGGTAGAGGTCGGCGTACAGCGCGATGTCGGCCTGCGGCCGTGAGGAGCCGTAGCGGCAGCCCAGGATGGACTTGTCCAGATACATGGAGGAGACGCGGAAGGCCGCCTCGGCGTCGGCGGGCGGCACCCCGAGCAGCACCGCCTGGCCGTGCCGGTCGAGCAGATCGACGGCCTGGCGGATGAGCCCGGTGGAGCCGACGCATTCGAAGGCGTGGTCCGCGCCGGTCGGCAGGATCTCCCGTACGGCGTCGGCGGAGGGGACGAAGTGGGTCGCGCCGAACCGCCGGGCCATCGGCTCCTTTGCGGGGTTGGAGTCCACGGCGACGATGGGCGACGCCCCGGCGATCCGGGCCCCTTGCAGCACATTGAGCCCGATGCCGCCGCTGCCGATGACGACGACCGACTCACCGCGGTCCACCTTGGCGCGGTTGAGCACGGCGCCGACGCCGGTGAGGACGGCACAGCCGATGAGGGCGGCGGGGACGAGCGGGATGTCCTCGGGGATCGGCACCGCCTGGACGGCGGTGACGAGGGTGCGCTCGGCGAAGGCGGAGTTCGAGGCGAAGTTGTACAGCCGCTCGTCGCCGCGGCGGAACGGCCGGGTCGGACGGCCGATCGCCGCACGGCACATGGTGGGGCGGCCCCGGGCACAGTCGGCGCAGGTCCCGCAGTTGGCGAGGGTGGAGAGGGCCACATGGTCGCCGGCTGCGACATGGGTGACACCCGGCCCGACTTCCTCGACCACGCCCGCGCCCTCGTGGCCGAGGACCACGGGGAGGGGGAAGGGGATCGTGCCGTCGACGACCGACAGATCGCTGTGGCACAGCCCGGCGGCGGCGATGCGCACCAGCACCTCGCCGGGGCCGGGGCCGCGCACCTCCAAGTCCTCGACCACGCGCGGCGCGGTGCCGTCGAAGATGACGCCTCTCATCCTCATCACCCTTCCGGTGCCTCAGGCGACCCAGACCAGCGACTGGAGTTCGCTGTACGCGTGCAGCCCGAACGAGCCGCCGTCGCGGCCGACTCCGCTTTCCTTGAAGCCGCCGAACGGTGTCTCGGGGTGGCGCTGGGCGGTGTTGATGCCGACGTTTCCGCTGCGCAGGCGGGCGGCGAGGGCCCAGGCACGGCCCGCGTCGGCGCTGAAGACGTAGTCGTAGAGGCCGTAGGGGGTGGCGTCGGCGATCCGCACCGCCTCGTCCTCGTCGTCGAAGGGCAGGGCCACGACGACCGGGCCGAACAACTCCTCGCGCGCGACGGTCATCGCGGGGTCGGCGTCGGCGATCAGCGTGGGGGCGACGTAGAAGCCGGGCTTGAGCGCGGGGCGTTCGCCGCCCACGACGATCCGGGCGCCCTGCTCACGGGCGCCGGAGACATACGCCTCGACGCGATCGCGCTGCGCGGCGGAGATCAACGGACCGACGACCGTGGAGTTATCCACAGGGTCCCCGATCTTCAGTGACTCTGCGTAGTGTGTGAGTGCGGCGATGACCTTCTCGTACAGCGATCGATGTACGAGCACACGGGTCGGCGCCGTGCAGATCTGCCCGCTGTGAAAGGAGAAGGTCGAACCGACCGCCCCGACCGCCGACGCGATCACTCGCTCGTCGGCGTCCCCCAGGACGATGGCCGCGCCCTTGCCCCCGAGTTCCATCAGGGTGCGCTTCATCGACCGCCCCGCGGATTCGGCGATCTTCTTCCCCACGGCGGTGGATCCGGTGAAGCTGACCATGTCGACACCGGGGTGCGCGACCAGCGCCTCGCCGGCGGCCGCGCGCGAGCCGGTGACGACATTGAAGGCACCGTCCGGGAGCCCGGCCTCCTTCAGCAGCGGGCCGAGTTCGAGACAGCACAGCGGATCTTGCGGCGCGGGTTTGGCCACGACCGTATTGCCCATGGCCAGGGCCGGGGCCACCTTGCCCGCGAGATTCGTGAGAGGGAAGTTGTAGGAGGTGATGCAGCAGACGACACCCAGGGGACGGCGGACCGCTGCCGCTCCGATCAGCCCGCCGGGCGCCAGCGGGGTGGCGGCCAGGGGCAGCGGGGCCAGCGGCACGGTGTCCGGTTCGAGGGCGCCGCGCGCATAGCGGCGGAAGCGGTCGATCGCCGGGGGCACCTGGAGGGACGAGGTGACGCGCAGCGTCGCCCCGGTCTCCGCCTGGACGAGGGGCACCAGGTCCGGGGCGTGCTCGGCGAGCAGATCGGCGGCCCGGTCGAGTACGGCGGCGCGCTCCTTTGGGGCGGTGCGCGACCATCCGTCGTACGCGGCCCGGGCGGCTCGGACCGCGGCGTCCACATCGGCCGGGTCGGCCTCGGGGGCATGGCCGACGGTTTCCTCGGTGGCGGGGTTGATGACGGGGTAGTGCCCGTTCCCGGGAGCCCGCCACGAGCCGTCGATCCAGTGCGCGTAGGTCTTCGTCATCGGCGTGATTCCTTGGGGAGGTGAAGTACGCGCTCGGCGATGATGGTGCGCTGGATCTCGTCGGAGCCGCCGTAGATGGTGTCGGCGCGGGAGAAGAGGAAGAGACGCTGGAAGGCGTCGAGTTCGTACGGCCGGCCGGCGGTCCAGCGCGCCGGGCCGAGTGCGGCCGCGGCGCCTCTCACCTGCACGGCCAGCTCGCCGAGCCGCTGATGCCAGCCGCCCCACAGCAGCTTGGCGACGCTGGGCGCGCCGGGGTCCTGCGGTCCGGAGTACTGGGGGCCGGAGTGCCGCGGGCCGGGATCGGGTGAGCCGGGATCGGGTGAGCCGGTGGCCTGGGGGTCCGCGCTCCTCGGGGGGAGGTCATGGGGGGCGGCCTTCCGCGGGGCGGGGTCCCCGGCCGGCGGGGCGGAGTTCGGGCCGGGGCGCTGTGCGCTGCCCAGGGTGCGCAGGGCGTTCCAGCGCATGGCCTTGAGCTCGGCCCACTGCCGTATGAGCCGGTCACGCAGGACGGGCTCCTCCGCGGCGCCGGTCTCCAGCGCCAGCCGCACCACCCGGCTCAGCTCCCGGGCGAAGCCGATCTGCTGGACCAGGGTGGAGACCCCGCGCTCCACCGCCAGCAGGCTCATGGCCACGCGCCAGCCGTGGCCCGCGCCGCCGACGAGGTGTTCGGCGCGGGCCACGGCCCCGTCGAAGAACACCTCGTTGAACTCCGCGGTCCCGGTCAGCTGCCGGATCGGCCGCACCTCGATCCGTCCCGGCTGGTCCATCGGCACCAGCAGAAAGGAGAGTCCATGATGGCGCTGTGAGCCCTCCTCGGTGCGCGCCAGCACAAAGCACCAGTCGGCCTCATGGGCGAGGGAGGTCCAGATCTTCTGCCCGGTGATGCGATAGGTGCCCTCGCCCGGGTCGCGGACGGCGCGGGTCCGCAGCCCGGCGAGGTCCGAACCGGCGTCGGGTTCGCTGTAGCCCTGGCACCACACCTCCTCGCCACGGGCGATGGGCGGCAGGAAGCGGGTGCGCTGGGCGGAGTCGCCATGGGCGAGCAGAGTGGGCCCGAGGAGGTTCTCGCCGATATGGCCCAGCCGGCCGGGCGCCCCGGCGCGGGCGTACTCCTCGGCCCAGACGACCTGTTGGGTCAGCGTCGCGGCGCGGTTGCCGTACGCCCCGTCCGTACGGTCCCAGCCCAGGCCGATCCAGCCGCCCGTGCCGAGCTCTCGCTCCCAGGCGCGGCGTACGGCCATGTCGCCGTGCGCCTCGCCGGGGTGGCCGCCGGTCTGCTGCTTGAGGGCGGCGAACGGTCCGGTGAAGTGCTCGGCCAGCCAGTCGCGCGCCTCGGCGCGGAACCGCTCGTCCTCCGGCCCGAAAGCGAAGTCCACAGCCTCTCCCCTCGTCGGCCCTGGTGGGTGTTTCCGTACGCCCGCCGCTGCCGGGGTCAGGCGTTGGGGCGTTGGCCGTCGGCGGCGGCCTGGGCCATGGCCTCCAGCTGGGCCAGCATCGGCATGGGGTCGGTGCCGACCGTGCCCGGGAGGAAGTCGGCGATCTTCTCCGGGGTCCAGCCGCCCTCGGCGTATCCGGCGCGCACTTCACGGGGCTGGGCCCAGACCGCGATCTTGGGGCCCGCGATCGTATAGACCTGCCCGGTGATCCGCTCCGCGCGGGCGCGCTCGCTCAGCAGATAGACGACCAGGGCCGCCACGTCCTCCGGCTCGCCGATCTCCTTGAGCTCCATCGGTACGTTGGCGGACATCCGGGTACGGGCGACCGGGGCGACACAGTTCGCCGTGACGCCGTACTTGTGGAGCCCCAGCGCGGCGCTGCGCATCAGGGAGATGATCCCGCCCTTGGCGGAGGCGTAGTTGGCCTGGGCGACGCTGCCCTGGTGGTTGCCGCTGGTGAAGCCGATCAGGGTGCCGGAGCGCTGGCGGCGCATCACCGCCGACGCCGCCCGGAAGACCGTGAAGGTGCCCTTGAGATGGGTGGCGACGACCGGGTCCCACTCCTCCTCGGACATGTTGAACAGCATCCGCTCGCGCAGAATCCCGGCGACGCAGACGACGCCGTCCAGCCGTCCGTACCGCTCCAGCGCGGTGTCCACGATCCGCTGGCCACCGGCCATGGTCGAGATGTCGTCGGCGACCGCGACCGCCTCGCCGCCCGCTGCCGCGATCTCCTTGACCACGGCCTCGGCGACCTCACTGCTCGGTTCGCCGCCCTCGATCGAGACCCCGTAGTCGTTGACGACGACCTGGGCCCCCTCGGCCGCGCAGGCGAGGGCCACCGCTCGTCCGATACCGCGTCCGGCCCCGGTGACGGCGACCACCTTGCCGTCCAAGAAGTTGCCCACGTCGCATCCCCTCCCGGAGTTTCTGACGGTCCGTTAGATTTTTGAGCAGACGCGGCCCGAGTACAAGCCCCCGCACACAAACGTCGACCGGGAACGCCGAAGGAGACGCCATGACGCTGCCAGCCGAGTTCCGCGAGATCGCCAAGCGCGTCAACAACTGGGGCCGCTGGGGGACGGCGGACGAGATCGGCACGCTCAACCTGATCACCGACGCCGTGGTCCGGGAGGCCGCCGCGACGATACGGACCGGCCGTCGCGTGCCGCTCGCGGTACCGCTCCGGCAGGACGGCATCCAGACCGGAATGATCCCCGGGCGGGTCAACCCGCTGCATACGATGATCGCGGTCAACTTCGAGATGTTCGGCCCGGGCACGGTGGCGACCAGCGACGACGCCGTGACGATGGGGCTCCAGGCCGGTACCCACTGGGACGGGCTGACTCATGTCTCGCACTCCGGCAAGATCTACAACGGCCGCCCCGCAGACTCCATCACCCCCCATGACCGCGCCGCCTTCAGCGGTATCGACAGGGCGGGACCCCTCGTCTCGCGCGGGGTGCTGCTCGATGTGGCCCGGGCCCGGGGCGCCGAGCGGCTGCCCGAGGGGCATGTGGTCACCCCCGAAGACCTCGACGCCGCCGAGGAGCTGGCCGGGGCAAGGGTGCGTTCCGGCGATATCGCGCTCGTCCGCACCGGGCAGATCCAGCGGTACCTGGCGGGCGAGAAGGAGGCGTACGCGTTCCCCTCGCCGGGGCTGTCCCTGCGCACGCCCGAGTGGTTCCACGCCCGCGATGTGGCGGCGGTCGCCAATGACACCCTGACCTTCGAGGCCTTCCCACCGGAAATCGAGGACCTCTGGATGCCGGTCCACGCCCTCGACCTGGTCGAGATGGGCATGCTCCAGGGCCAGAACTGGAATCTGGAGGAACTCTCCGAAGCCTGCGCCGAAGAGCGGCGCTACGTCTTTCTGCTGTCGGCCCCGCCGGAGCCGTTCGTCGGCGGCACAGGCGCGCCCGTCGCACCCGTCGCGATCCTCTGACGGCTTACCGCCGCCCATGCCCTGATGTCTCCGATGCCCATGGAGGGGACGGCGGGCCGGTCTCTTTCGGGTGGCGGTGCGCTCATGCGCGCCCCGAGCACGGCACCGCGCACCGCCACCCGGCTCCCGACGCTGAGCCCTGTTTCAGCAGCGGGGGCGCGACCCGCACTCGCCAAGGAACGTCCCTGTGAACACACCGACCACAGAGACACCACAGCCCTCGGCGTCCCCTCGCGACGAATCGCTGATCCTAGAGTGATCAACCGAACACGTCACGTCAACACCTGGTCTGGACTTTGTCTGATTCGCCCCATGTGTGACGGCGCATGGGAGGCCGCTCGCTTCTTGGAGAGCGGCTCCTCGCCCTTCGCGCGGTCGATTTCACACCAGATCCGCTTCCCGGAGCCCTCCGGCTGCCAGCCCCAGCGGTCGGCGAGACCGTCGACCAGCTCCAGCCCGCGCCCATGAGTGTCCCCCTCATCGGCGCAGCGCTGGCGCGGAGCGCGGTCACTGGCATCGGCGACCTCGACCCGGACCGTTCCCACACCGGCACCCCGGTTCGGGAACGACCCCGGCGCCCCGCCCCCGGCACCGCCACCGCTCCCGCCGCCCATCGACTGGGCGGGGAAGAGCATCCGCAGCACGGCCGGACAGCCGGTGTGCACCACGGCGTTGGTGACGAGTTCGGAAATGAGCAGAATCAACGTCTCGGCGAGTGGCTCATCGGCTCCGATCCCGGATCCGACAAGCCGCGAACGGGCCCATCGACGGGCACGGCTCACCTCCGCCGGGTCGGGCCTGACTTCCATCTGCGCCTGAAGCACCTGCACCGCTCACACCATCCGAACCGGCAGACACATCGCCTTGTACCTCCAAGAGGTCACGGACCGTGACACTCCCCCAGCCACCGCTGGGAGGTACCCCCGTGCGGGACAGCATGGTTGACGTACAGTCACCCCAACAAGCGCTTCGGTCATATTCCAGCGCCAAGGAGTATGCGTGGGGCATACTGTGCGACACGCGTCCCGAGGACTCGAACATCGAGGATGGGGCGTCGCATACCCCGGGAGAGCGGGGCACGTCGTCATGCCCGGAATCGCCCCATGGGCAACGCCGGGCTTCTCGCACCCCATAAGCGCTCGCACCCCACGGAGAGTACCCGAGCCCGGGCCCGACTCCAGCCTGTGACGAGTCACGCCTAGGAAACAACCTGGTATCAACGCTCGGTCACCTCAGAAGCTCTGGGGATCTCCCCAGAGAATGCGACATCCCAACAATTCAGGCGTATCCATCGAGCCCGGCTACAAACATGTTTCAACGGTCGACACGAGCCCGGCCGCCAGTTCCTCCTCCCCCTCGGCAGCGGACTGCCACTGACCTGCCCGCACCCAGGCCCGCTTGAGATGGAGGTGGACATCCGCCTCCCAGGTGAAGCCCATCCCGCCATGAACTTGCAGACAATCGCGGGCATTGTGGACAGCGGCCTCATCGGCGAGCAACTTGGCCGCCGCGATGTCACCCGGGTCTTCTGTGACCGCCGCGGCATACACCACACTTCTGGCTGATTCGGCACGAACCAGCATCTGGGCGCACAGATGCTGTACGGCCTGGAAGGCTCCGATCGGTCGGCCGAACTGGGTGCGGTGCTTGGCATGGTCCACCGCGAGTTCGACCGTACGGGAGGCGCTGCCCAGCTGTTGGGCCGCGGTCAGCAGCGCCGCCTCGCGGCGCAGCCGGGCGGCGAGCCCCGGACGGCCCGGCCCCGCCTGGTCCGTCCGGTCCGCCTGGCCAGGCTGGCCCGTCCGGTCGCTCCGGCCCGCCTGGTCCAGCCGGGTTCGGCTCCGGGGCGTCCGGTGCAGTGGGGTCGCCGGGTCGACGGAGCTCATCGGTGCCGCCGAACGCGCCGCCTCCTCCGCCGGAATCACCTCCACCGCCGTCGGCCCCAGCGCCAGCACCACATCGGCGGAGGCCAGATGCTCGACCGGCGCACCGCCCTCGTCCAGCGCCGTCACCACCGTCTCGCCCCGGGCCGCGCCCGCCGCCAAGGACCCCGAAAGCCCCGCCGCCAGCTCCGTCGCGACCAGCGGCCCCGGCAGCAGCGCACGGCCCGCCTCCTCGAAGGCCAGCACCACCTCCGGCAGTCCCAGCCCCACCCCGCCCGCCGACTCCGGTACCCGCAGCGCGAACAGCCCCGCCGCACCCAGCTCCCGCCACAGCGCCCGGTCCAGCTCCCCGCCCCGCGCCGCGCCGCCGTCACCCCGCTCCGCGCCGCCGTCACCCCGCTCCGCGCCGCCGTCGCCCCGCTCCGCGTCCCCGTCCACCACCGCCCGCAGCCGGGTGCGCGGAAAGCGCCGCTCCAGCAGTTCGCGCATCCCCGTCCGCAGCGCCCGCTGGTCGTCCGTGAGCTGGAAGTCCACGCCCCGCTCACCGTCCCTTCGGCAGGCCGAGGATCCGCTCGGCCACGATGTTCCGCTGGATCTGCGAGGTCCCCGCCGCGATGGTGTACGAGAGCGAGGAGAGCCGGTCGGCGACCCACTCCTGCCCCGCGTCCAGCGCGTCCGGCCCCAGCACCTCGGCGGCCGCGTCGTACAGTTCCTGCCGCACCTGCGAGTAGCGCAGTTTGAAGACCGAACCGCCGACGCCCGGCACTCCGCCGGTGCGCTGCGCCTCGCTCACATTCCACTGGGTGAGCCGCCACAGCGCCGCGCACTCCGCCGCGAGCCGCCCCAACCGGCGCCGTAGCACCGCGTCGTCCCAGCGCCCGTTGGCCCGCGCCGTCCTGGCCAGCGCCTCCAGCACACGCTTGCAGGCGACCACCTCGCCCACGAAGGCCGTACCGCGTTCGAAGGAGAGGGTCACCATGGTCACCCGCCAGCCGTCGTTCTCCTCCCCGACCCGGTGGCCGACCGGAACCCGTACCTCGTCCAGGAACACCTCGGCGAACTCCGCCGTACCGGCGAGGGTTCGCAGCGGCCGCACCGTCACCCCGGGCGCGTCCATCGGCATCGCAAGCCAGGTGATGCCCCGGTGCTTCGGCGTGTCGGCGTTTACCGGCGCGGTGCGCACCAATAGTTCGCACCAGTCGGCGATCTCGGCGTGCGAGGTCCAGATCTTGCTTCCGCTGATGACGTACTCATCGCCGTCCCGCACCGCCCGGGTGCGCAGCGAGGCCAGGTCGGATCCGGCGTCCGGTTCGGAGAACCCCTGGCACCAGACCTCGTCCCCGCGCAGGATCGGCGGCAGCCAGCGCGCCCGCTGCTCGGGGGTGCCCTCGGCGGCGATGGTGGGGCCCGCGTGCAGCAGTCCGACGAATCCCGCGCCCACATAGGGCGCACCGGCACGCTCGGTCTCCTCCAGGAAGATCAGATGCTGGGTGGGCGTCGCGCCCCGGCCGCCCGCGTCCTCGGGCCAGTGGAGTCCGGCGTAGCCCGCGTCATGCAGCATGCGCTGCCAGCCGCAGTCATAGGCGCGGCGGCCGGGCCAGTCGGCCGGATGCGGGCGGTCCGGCAGCTTGGGCAGGACCTCGGCGAGCCAGGCGCGCAGCCGGTGCCGGAAGTCCTCCTCGTCCTCCGTGTAGGTGAGATCCATCAGCGGCCGACCTCCGTTTCTGATGGTTCGTCAGACAAGGTGGGCTTCGGCAGGCTAGTCCGCGCCCCCTGGACCGACAAGCCACACACCCTTACGCTTCCAGCACTATCTGATGGGTCGTCAGCTACCGCCCCACGGGAGGCCGGGATGACCGAGGCCGGGATGACCGAGGCCGGGATGACCGACATCGCGCATGAGCTCGGCGGCTCGGCGACGCTGTGGGAACTGCTCGAGCGCCGCGCCGCCCTCACCCCCGACGCCCCCGTCCTGCTCCAGGCCACCGCCTCCGCCCGCCATGACCGGCGGCTGACCTTCGGCGCCCTGCGCACCCGCGCCGAGCGGACCGCCGCCGGGCTGTACCGGCTGGGGATACGCCCAGGCAGCCGGGTCGCCTGGCAGCTGCCCACCCGGATCGAGACGGTCGTACTGACCATGGCGCTCGCCCGGCTCGGCGCCGTACAGACCCCGCTCATCCCGTACTACCGCGACCGCGAGGTGCGGTTCGCGCTCCGCGCGTCCGGGGCGCGGTTCTTCGCCGTGCCCGGCCGGTGGCGCGGCTTCGACCACACCGCGATGGCGCGCCGCCTCGCCGCCGAACTGCCCGAGCCGCCGATGGTCTTCGAGGCGTACGACACGCTGCCGGTCGCCGACCCCAAGGCGTCGCGGCTGCCGCCACCGCCCACCGACGGACGAGCCGTCCGCTGGATCTACTGGACCTCGGGCACCACCTCCGACCCCAAGGGCGTGCTGCACACCGACCGCAGCCTCATCACCGCCGGTGCCTGCCTCGCCCACGCGCTGCGGCTCGGCCCGGACGATATCGGATCCATGGCCTTCCCGTACGCCCATGTCGCGGGGCCCGACTACACCGTGATGCTGATGCTCTACGGCTTCCCGGCCGTGCTGCTCGAGCATTTCTCACTGCCGGAGTCGCTGCCCGCTTACCGGCGGCACGGGGTGACGGTCGCGGGCGGCAGCACCGCCTTCTACTCGATGTTCCTGGCCGAGCAGCGCAAGGACCCCTCGCGCCGGCTCATCCCCACCCTGCGGCTCCTCGCGGGCGGCGGCGCGCCCAAACCGCCCGGGCTCTACTACGAGGTCGTACGGGAGCTGGGCTGCACCCTCACCCACGGCTACGGGATGACCGAAGTCCCCATGATCACCATGGGGGCGCCGGACGACACGGACGAGAACCTCGCCACCACCGAGGGCCGGCCGCCCAAGGAGATGGAGATCCGGGTGGTGGACGGTCAGGTGCGGCTGCGCGGCGAGGCGGTCTGCGCCGGATATCTGGACGAGGCCGAGACCCGTAAGGCGTTCGACGCGGACGGCTTCTTCCTCACCGGCGATCTCGGCCACCTTACGGAGAGCGGCCATCTGGTGCTGACCGGCCGCGTCAAGGACATCATCATCCGTAAGGGCGAGAACATCTCGGCCAAGGAGATCGAGCAGCTGCTGTACCAGCACCCGGACGTGGGCGATGTGGCGGTGATCGGCCTGCCCGACCCGGACCGGGGCGAGCTGGTCTGCGCCGTCGTGGAGCAGCCGGCCGGAGCGGAGGCGCTGACGCTCGGCCAGGTCGTGTCGTATCTGCGGGAGGCCGGGCTGTCGGTGCACAAGCTGCCGGAGCGGCTCGAGGTGGTGGACGCCCTGCCGCGGAACGAGACGCTGCGGAAGGTGCTGAAATACCAGCTGCGGGAGCGGTTCGCGGGGGGCGCCGCCTAGGGGGCCGGCGGACCGTGGCGCCTGCGGCGGGCCACGCGTCGGAGCCGCATATCGATGCTCCCCCTCCCCGCCCCTTCCCACAACTGGGGCTCCGCCCCAGGCCCCGGGAGTCCAGGGCGAGGCCCTGCCCCGCGGCGGGGACCCGGAAGCGCCCTAGCCGTTGGTCGTGCTGTACGTGGCCGTGGCCTGGTCGAAGTACTGGTTGACCGCCCGGCGCTCATCGGACGGGCCGATGACCAGGACCACGTGGTAGCGGCCGTCGATCAGCATCGCGAGGTTGCGCGCGTACACATTCCGCCCGCTGCTGTCGCGCCAGGTGAACGCGCCCTCCGCCATCGCCGTACGGCCGACGTCGATCCGCCGCAGCCCGGAGGACGAGGCCCAGGAGGAGCCGCGGAAGGCGGACAGTTCGGCCTCGCGGTCCTGCTGGTACGCCATCGGGTCGCCGCCGAACTCGGACATCTTGTCCCGTCCGGCCACGACCACCAGCTCGAAGTCGCCGCCGATGTAGCGGATCTGGCCGCGGCCGTTCTCGCCCCGGCGGGTCCAGCCCTCGTGGACGGCGACCTTGAAGCCCTTGGGGTCCTTACGGACCGCGTAGCCCTTCGCCAGCCCGGCCGGGTCGGTGGACTGCGGCTCCTGGTCGCCGGTGTCGACGGGGTCGGAGGGCTTTCCGGCCTCCCCCTCGTCGCCGTCGCCCTTGTCGCCGTCCGCGGGGTCGTGCGGCGCCGCGCTGGGCGCACCGGCCGAGCCCGTACGCTCCTGGCCGCCGTCGTCCTTGGAGCGCGGCAGGAACATCATCGCGTAGAGCACCGCGGCCGCCAGCCCCAGCAGGATCAGGAGCAGCAGCATCCGCCCCAGTCTGCGCGGCTTGCGCTGGGTGGGGGGCGCCGGAGGTGCCTGCCGGGTCTCCCGGGGCTCTCTCCGCTCCCGCTTCTCGCGCTTGTCCCGCCGGTGCCGCGCATGGCCCGCCGGCGCGTCGACCGCCGCGGTCGGGCGGCGGCCCCGGCCCCTGCGCACCAGCCAGCCCCGCCTGCGGACGATCGGCAGCCGCCGGGGGTCGGACGCGCCACTGGAGCCGAGCGAGGGCACCGTGACCGTGCTGATGCCGACGTCCGGCTCGGGCGCCGACCGGATCAGGGACCGCAGCCAGCCGCGCAGTTCCTCGAAGTCCGGGCGCTCGGTGGGGTCCTGGCGCATCAGCGACTCGACGACGGGACGCAGCGGACCGCACTCCTCCGCGTACGCGGGCGCCTCCCCACAGACCATCTGCACCAGCTCGGCGGCGTTCTCCTCCGGGTACGGGGCATGGCCCTGCACCGCGCGGAACAGCAGCGCGCCGAGCGCCCACAGATCGGCGGCGGGGCCGACCGGGGGCGCCAGCCGCCAGTTCTCATGGACCGGGCCCGCCTGCTCGGGCGCCCACCGCTCGGTGACGGCGCCGACCACGACGATACGGGCCTGGCGGGCGCGTTCGGCGGCGAGCGCGGTGGCGGGGCCGCCGCCGGTGGCTCCGCCGGAGTCCCAGGAGCCGCCCTCGGGGGCGGACGGGCCTTCGGAGGCGGACGGCTGGGCGCTCTCCGCGGCCTCCGGCCGACCGGGCCAGCGGGCGCCGCCGGTCACCGGCTCCGGGTCGGGCTCGGGGGCGGGGGCGGGGGCGGGCATCGGGGCGGGCTCGGGGGCGTGCGGGGAGCGGGTGGCCGCGTCGACGTTGGCCCGTGCGGCGGCGCGCGCGCCCGCCGCGTAGGCGGCGATGGCGCTGGCCCGCGCCGCCCGCGCGGCCGCGTTCGGCGCATCGGCGGCGGCGCCGCCCCGTTCGCTCTCCCGGTCCCCCGGCTGCCCCGGCTGTCCGGCCCGTCGCGGCCCGGGCAGTCCACCGGCGGCCGCCTGGTCCCGGTAAGGCGCCATGGGCCCACCGGCCCCCGGGCCGAGCGTCACTTGATCCCGGTACACCGGACCGCCGGGGCGGGACCTCACCGGACCACCGACGCCCGCGCCCGCACCCGGGCCCCCGCCTGCCGAACCGCCCACGTCCGGACCCGCCGAACCGCCCGCACCAGGCCCCGGACTCGCCTCCATCGCCCCGTGGTCGCCGTAAGGCGACCGTGGCTCGGGCAGGCCCGGCGATGTGCCCTGGCCGCCGTGTTCCCGGCCGTCGGTGTCGGGCCAGGCCGCGCCCGCGGGTTCGTCGGGCCGCGCCGCGCCCCCCGGTTCATGGCCACCGTAAGGGCGGCCCGGCGGCCGGAAGCCTCCCGCGGCGCCCTGGTCGTGGTAGCGGGGTCCGCCGTGCGGCCGCGCCTCGCCTCCCTCGGCCGTACGGGCCCCGGGGATGGCGGCGCGCCCTTCGTCCCCTCGCTCGGCCGGGCCCCGCTCGGCCGGGCCCCGCTCGGCCGGGCCCCGCACGGCCGCGTCCGGGTGGTCGCCGGAACCCGCCGGGCCCGGCGGCAGGGATGCCGGGGCGTCAGCCGACGGTCCATCCTCGGAGCCGGAGCCGGAGCCGGAGCCGGAGCCGGAGTCGGAGTCGGAGTCGGACACAGCGGGCGAGGACGCGGGCGCCGGAACGGGGTCGTAGCCGCACAGCGCCTCCTCCGCCGCACCCGCCGCCAGCCCGGTGAGCATCGCGCGCCCGTCATCGCACAACAGCACCGTACGGGCGGTGATGTTGCGGTGGACCCAGCCGTGGGCGTGCAGGGCGCGCAGCGCCGTAAGGATGTCGTTGGCGACCTCGGCGGCGCGGTGCGGGGACAGCGTGCCCTCCGCGAGCAGCGCTGCCAGCGGGCGGCCGGAGACCAGTTCGCTGACGATCCACAGGCTTCCGGCCTCCGCGAAGACATGGAAGACCTGGCCGAGCCGGGGGTGGTCGGGGATCTGCGCGGCGGACGTCGCCGCGGCGATGGCGCGCCGGACGGCCGGGTCTCCGCCGCCCCGGGCCGTACGCCCGGCACCGGCGAACGTGCCGTTCCGCCCCGACGGCCCGCCGCCCCACCGCGCGCTGTCGTCGACGACTTCCGCGTCGACGACCTCAGGCAGCGGTATCTGCCGCAGATGGACTTCCTGTCCGCTGTAGGTGTCGAAGGCGCGGGTCTCGACGAGTTCGTACTCGTCGGCGGGCGGCAGGGGCAGGCGATAGCGGTCGGCCAGCACCCGGCCCGCGTACTCCTCCACGACGCCTCCCCAAGCGCGCGACCAGCGCCGCCCTCATCAGCGGTCAGCGCAGCCTGAAACCCTTCAAATATGGTCGTTTTGGCGGGTTCCTGCGGCTGCGCACAGTCTAGGGCCTCTCACGATACGTGCCCGAACGACGCTTCGCCGACAGGAGTGTTCAGTCCGTAATCTTGAACGTGTCGAAGGCGGTCTGCCGGAGGGTGGCGCACTCCTTGTCGTCCCACTTGCTCGCCTCGCAGGTGATCAGTATGGCGAAGCCATGGCTGCCGTCCGCCTTGAAGCCGCGGTTGATGACGTGGACCCGCTTGCCGTCCCGATCGAGTCGCTCGAACTCCCAGTCCGCGACGGTCGGATAGCCCCGCCAGTCCACCGACTTGATGCCGAGGCCCTTGTAGCCGGACATGGTGCGGCGGGCGTTCTCCTCGCCCTTGCGCCAGTCCGCCTCCGCGTCAGACTTCGGCGCGTTGGTGAAGTCGATCTGAATACGCGGAATGCTGGACCCGCCGTAGTACTTACGGCTTCCGGAATAGCTTCCGGGGTGGACCGACCAGCCCTCCGGCATGGCCATGCTGAACGGGAAGTCGGAGCTCTTGACGGTCTTGTAGCCGTCGGGCAGACCGCCCTTACCGCCGTCGCCCTTGCCCTTACCGCTGTTGTCGCCGCTTTCGCCGCCCTTGCCCGAGTTGTCGTCCGACCCCTTGGAGGCGTCCGGCTGACCGCTCTGCTTGCCGCCGGAAGTCCCGGCCTTCGGCGACTCGCCCGCCGACTGGCCGGTCTTGTCGGTGTCCTTGCCCTGGCCCTCCTTGGAGCCGCCCGAGGACCCGGCGGAGGCGGACTTGTCGCCGCCGGAGGAGCCCTTGGCCTTGTCGCCGCCACCCCCGCCGTCGTTCAGGACGACGGCGAGCACGGTGGCCACAATGGCGAGCACCACGACCACCGCGATGATGATCAGCGTGCGCTTCGGGACCACATCGGTGATCGAGGCGCGCGGCGGCAGGGAAGGCCGCGGGCTGGGCGCGGCCACGGGCGTCGCGGCGTCCGACGCGGAGCCCGCCGCTCCGGAGCCCGCCGCTCCGGACTTCGCGCCCGACGCCGAAGCCGACGCCGACTCCGAAGCCGACGCCGACTCCGGCTCCGCCTTGCTCTCGTCCCCCGACTTCTTCGCGGCCGCGGCGGCAGCCGCGTTACGCACCGACTTCAGCGCGCCGCGCCTGCGCTCCGCGGCGGCCGTCTCCTTGGCCTCGGCGGCGGCCTCGTCCTCCTTCGACGGGGCGGGCGGCAGGCTCATCGTGCGGGTCGCGTCGGCGGGGGCCTTGGTGACCTCGGGCCCGTTCACCACGTGCTCCAGCAGCGTCCGCGCCCCGGCGTCGTCGAGCCGCCGGTCCGGGTCCTTGGTGAGCAGGCCGTAGATGACCTCCTCCAGCGGGCCCGCGTTCTTCGGCGGCTCCACCGGCTCGGTCATCACGGCCGTCAGGGTCGCTATGGCCGTGCTCTTGTCGTACGGCGGCACGCCCTCCACCGCCGCGTACAGCAGCCCGCCCAGCGACCACAGGTCGGCCGGCGGGCCGGGCTTGTGGCCGCGGGCCCGCTCGGGGGAGATGTAGGAGGGCGCGCCGACGAGCATGCCAGTCGAGGTCACCGACGGGTCGCCCTCGACCTGGGCGATGCCGAAGTCGGTGAGGACGACCCGGCCGTCGTCCGAGATCAGCACGTTGGAGGGCTTCACATCGCGGTGCAGGATGCCCGCCTGGTGGGCGGCGCGCAGCACATCGAGGACGGCGAGCCCGACCTCGGCGGCGCGCTTGGGGGTCAGCGGGCCGTCGTCGCGGACGACGTCGGCGAGGGAGCGACCCTCGATGAGCTCCATGACGATCCACGGGCGGTCGTCCTCGTCGACCACGTCGTAGACGGTGACGGCGCCGTTGCTGCGGATCCGGGCGATCGCCTTCGCCTCGCGCAGCGTACGGGTGATGAGCCGTCTCTTCTCGTCCTCCTCCACGCTGGACGGGAAGCGCAGCTCCTTGACCGCGACCGTACGGCCGAGGGTCTGATCACTCGCACGCCAGACCGTGCCCATGCCGCCCTGACCGAGAATCTCCCCGAGCCGGTACCGCCCGGCGAGGAGGCGCCCAGTCGAACCCTGCGTCTTCTCAGCCTCCGACATGCGACCCCTCTGCAAATCTACCCACCCTGAACCCACCCTGGGAGAGCGTCCATTGTCTCTCATCCGCGGACCCGGAACCGCCCCGGGTCCGGGGCGCGGCGTGGCGGCCACCGCGGTACCTGCGACCATCTGGAAGTACGCAGGAAACGGAGGTCCGTGTCATGCCCATCTCCGCCATACGATGGCACAGGCGGAGCCGTATGCCGACCGCCGTGGCGCTCACGGCCGCCCTCGCGCTCGTCCTGTCCGGCTGCGGCGCGGCGGCCACGGAGCCGGGCCGGGAAGCGGCCCCGCGGGCGAGCGCGAGCCCGGGCGCCGAGGGCGGCCGTGACGGTGTCCTGCACGCCGCCGTACGGCGGTTGGCGGCCCAGGGCGACGCGCCGGGGGCCGCGGTGCTCATCCGCCGGGAGGGCGGCGGCACGCGGTACCTCGCCTCGGGGGTCGCGGACGTCCGCACCGGACGCCGGATCCACCGGAACGACCACTTCCGGGCGGGCAGCCTCACCAAGACCGTCATCGCGGCGGTGACGCTGCGTCTTGCCGCCCAGGGGCGGCTCGGCCTCGGCGACACGGTGGAGGAGCACCTCCCGGGTCTGGTGCGCGGCCAGGGCAACGACGGCCGGACCATCACGATCCGTCAGCTTCTGAACCAGACGAGCGGGCTGTTCGACTACACCGCCGACCCGGCGCTGGCGCGTCAGCTGTCGGCCGCGGCCGGCCGCACCCGCACCCCCGCCTCCCTGGTGCGGACCGCCGTCGCGCACCCCCCGGACTTCGCGCCCGGGGCCGGCTGGCGCTACTCCAACACCAACTACGTGCTGCTGGGCATGGTCGTCCAGCGGGTCACCGGCCGCTCCTACGCGACCGAGGCCCGGCGCGACGTGCTCGCCCCGCTGCGGCTGCACGGCACCTCCTTCCCCGGCACCCGCACCGACCTCCCGGACCCGCACGGCCGCGCGTACACGCGGGACGGCGGGGCCGGGGACGGCGGCGCCCGGCGCGATGTCACCGATCTCAACCCCTCCTCGGCCGGGGCCGCGGGGGAGCTGATCTCCACGCTCGGCGATCTGACCCGCCTCCTCCCCGGTCTGCTGCGCGGCAAGGTCGTGCCCCGGGCCGAACTGCGGCAGATGCGGAACACCTCCGCCTCCGACGGCCGGTACGGCATGGGGCTGTTCCCGGTGCGGCTGGCGTGCGGGGTGACGCTGTGGGGCCACAACGGCGAGATCAACGGCTCCTACGCGCTGGCCGTGACCGCCCCCGACGGCCGCCACAGCCTCGCCTACCGGCTCAACAGCACGGCCGCCTCGGGTCTGACCGCCGAAACGTCCCTGCTCGAGGCCGAGTTCTGTCCTCGCCGGTAAGACACGTGCCCCCTCCTACAGCGGGATGATGTCCGGCGCGCCCAGCCGGGCCGCGTCCGCCGTCAGATCGTCCGGCTGACGCTGCGACTCGCGCTCCGCCTCCACCCGCTTCTCGTAGTGCTCGACCTCCCGGTCGAGCTGGTCCTGGGCCCAGCCCAGCACCGGCCCCATCAGCTCGGCCACCTCACGGGCGCAGCGCGTACCGCGGTCGAAGGTCTCGATCGAGATGCGGGTGCGGCGGGTGAGGACGTCGTCCAGATGGCGGGCCCCCTCGTGCGAGGCGGCGTAAACGACCTCGGCGCGCAGATAGTCCTCCGCCCCGGCCAGCGGCTTCCCCAGCGAGCCGTCGCCCGCGATCAGGTCCAGCACCTCCTGCGCCGCCGAGCCGTAGCGGTTGAGCAGATGCTCGATCCGCGCCGCGTGCAGCCCGTACTGCCGGCCGATCCGCTCCCGGGCGTTCCACAGCGCCTTGTAGCCGACGGCGCCGACCAGCGGGATCTCCTCGGTGACACAGGGCCCGACCCGGCGGTCGAGGCCGTGCACCGCCTCGTCCACGGCGTCCTTGGCCATCACCCGGTACGTGGTGTACTTGCCGCCCGCGACCACCACCAGGCCGGGCACCGGATGGGCGACGGTGTGCTCGCGCGAGAGCTTGCTGGTGGCGTCCGACTCCCCGGCCAGCAGCGGGCGCAGCCCGGCGTAGACGCCCTCCACGTCGTCGCGGGTCAGCGGCACCGCGAGGACCTCGTTGACGTGCTCCAGCAGATAGTCGATATCGGCGCTGGAGGCGGCCGGATGGGCCTTGTCCAGGTCCCAGTCGGTGTCCGTGGTGCCGATGATCCAGTGCCTGCCCCAGGGGATCACGAACAGCACGCTCTTCTCGGTGCGCAGGATCAGCCCGGTCGTGGAGTGGATGCGGTCCTTGGGGACCACCAGGTGGATGCCCTTGGAGGCCCGCACGTGGAACTGGCCGCGCTCCCCGATCAGCGCCTGGGTCTCGTCGGTCCACACCCCGGTGGCGTTGACCACCTGCCGGGCCCGGACCTCGAACTCGCCGCCCTGCTCCAGGTCGTGCACCCGGGCGCCGACCACGCGCTCGCCCTCCCGCAGGAAGCCGACCACCCGCGCGCGGTTCGCCACATGGGCGCCGTACTCCGCCGCCGTGCGCACGAGCGTGGTGACATAGCGGGCGTCGTCCATCTGGGCGTCGTAGTACTGCAACGCCCCGACCAGCGCGTCCTTCTTGAGGCAGGGGGCCACGCGCAGCGCCCGGCCGCGGCTCAGATGGCGGTGGGCGGGCAGTCCGCGGCCGTGCCCGGAGGAGATCGACATGGCGTCGTAGAGCGCGACGCCCGAGCCCGCGTAGAACCGCTCCCAGACCCGGTGCTTCAGCGGATACAGGAACGGCACGGGCTTGACCAGGTGCGGTGCGATCCGCTCCAGCAGCAGCCCGCGCTCCTTGAGCGCCTCGCGCACCAGTGCGAAGTCCAGCATCTCCAGATAGCGCAGTCCGCCGTGGATCAGCTTGCTGGACCGGCTGGAGGTCCCGGAGGCCCAGTCCCGCGACTCGACCAGACCGGTCTCCAGGCCCCGCGTCGCGGCGTCGAGCGCGGTGCCCGCGCCGACCACTCCGCCGCCCACGACCAGCACGTCGAGCTCACGGTCCGCCATCCGGGCCAGCGCCTCGCCGCGCTCGGCCGGTCCCAGTGCCGGTGTTTTCACCGCTGCCTCCCGTTGTGATCGACGCCACGCCGCCCTGCCGATTTTCCTGGCTTTCTCCCCTCCGTGCCATGCCGCTGCTCCGGCCATCGACGCGACACCGTGTCAACACCTCTCACCAATACTGAATACGAGTCATATTTCCGCTTAGTCTGCCTTTGCGCCATCCGACATCGTCCCGGGAAGGACGACACGACGTCATGCCCGCAGATCTCGCCGTCATCGGACTCGGTCATCTCGGTATTCCTCTCGCCCGGGCGGCCACCGCCGCCGGCGTCCGCACCGTCGGCTACGACCCCGATCCGCGCGCGGCGTCCGACCTCCGGGCCGGACGGCTGCCCGCCGGCTCGGGCGAGGGCCTGCTCTCCGCCGCCGAGCTGCGCCGGATGGCCTCCCAGGGCTTCCGGATCACCGCCGACCCCGCCGAGCTCGGCCGCGTCCGCACCGCTGTGATCTGCGCCCCGACCCCGCTCGGGGACGACCGCAGACTGGATCTGTCGGCGGTCGGCGAGGCGGCCCGCACGCTCGCGGCGAGGCTGCGCCCGCACACCACCGTTCTGCTGGAATCGACCGTGTACCCCGGCACCACCGAGGAATTCCTCCGTCCGCTCCTCGAGGAGGGATCCGGGCTGCGGGCCGGGCGCGACTTCCACCTCGCCTACTCCCCCTGCCGCCACGACCCGGGCAACCGCGACCACGGCCCCGCCAACACCCCCAAGGTCATCGGCGGCCTCACCCCCGCCTGCACCGAGGCGGCCGCCGCCTTCTACGGGCGCTTCACCGAGAAGGTCGTCCGGGCCCGTGGCACGCGCGAGGCCGAGACGGTCAAGGTCCTGGAGACCAATTACCGGCACGTCAACATCGCCCTGGTCAACGAGATGGCGGTGTACTGCCATGACCTCGGCGTCGATGTGTGGGACGTGGTGCGCTGCGCCGAGACCAAGCCGTTCGGCTTCCAGTCCTTCCGCCCCGGCCCCGGCGTCGGCGGCCACGGCGTGCCGGTCGACCACGGGCATATGGCCGATCCCCAGCGCGGCCTCGGCATCCCGCTGCGCATGGTGGAGCTCGCGCAGCAGGTCAACGGGCGGATGCCGGGCTATGTCACGCGCCGCTGCACGGCCCTGCTCAACGAGTACGGGAAGTCGGCGCGCGGGGCGCACGTACTGCTGCTGGGCGTCGGCTACAAGGCCGACGTCGCCGACGCCGAGGGCTCGCCCGCCCGGGAGATCGCCTCCCGGCTGATCGAGCTGGGCGCCCGGCTCAGCTACCACGATCCGTACGTCACGCGCTGGCGGGTGCTGGGGCGCGAGGTGGAGCGCGCCGACTCGGTGTACGAGGCGGCGGCCGACGCCGACCTGACCGTGCTGCTCCAGCCGCACCGCACCTACGACCTCCAGGGGCTGTCGGTGAAGGCCCAGCTGCTGCTGGACACCCGGGGGGCGGGGCCGGCGGGGATGGCGCACCGGCTGTGAGGCGCGGGGTTCGTTCTGGACCCCGCCGTCACCGGCTCCGCGTACGCCGTCACCGGATCCGCCGACCCCGCGTACGCCGTCACCGGATCCGCGTACGCGGTCATTGGCTCCGCGTGCGGTCATGGGCGCCGCGTACGCCGCAGCCGGAACGCGACCGCCAGCACGATCAGCGCCGTTCCGCCCAGCACGAAGATCACCGCTCCCGACGGCACCGACCGCACATCCGCCGTGAACGTCATCGGCGCGCCCCAGGGTCGGCCGTCGGCGGTGGTGTAGAGCTGGGCGGTCAGCCGCACCGGCCCGTTCGCGTACGCCTCCACCCGTATCCGCACCGTACGGCTCACCGCGCGCGACGCCTGGACCGGCATCGCGCGGTCCCGGGCGGTCAGCCGCTCGGGTCGGCTGGAGAGGACCCTGAGCTCCACCCCGGTGAGGTCCTGCTGGAGGCCGTTGTCGACGGTGACCGGGATGGTCGCCGAGCCCCCGGTCACCACCACCGTGGACTTCGGCACCAGCCGCACCGACGCGATCGAGGCGGTCAGATAGCGGGACACCCCCCGCTGATACGAGGCCGCGCCCGCCGGGTCGGCGCGCCAGGCGGTCGCCACGGAGCGGGCCAGCGCGGCCCCTACGGACGCGGCGGTGGCCCGCGCGTCCGACAGCACCTTGGCCAGGGCCCGCATCCGCAGCCGGTCCCGGACCACCGCCGCGAGCCGGGAGGGCGGCAGCTCGGAGGCGTGGCGCGCCAGCGGATAGCCGTCGAAGCCGCGCAGCCGCCCCGTCGTGGGCTTGCGCAGCGCGGCCGCGAACCCGGCAGGCTCAAGCCAGCCCGCCTTACGGCCCTCGGCCACCACCGTGAGCAGCACCCGGCCGACCGCGAGCGGCATCCGGCGCGGCGGCACCATGACCAGCTCGCGGCGGGCGTACGGCAGCTCCCGCGCGGCCGTGAGGGTCTCGGCGAGCAGCCGCTGGCGCAGGCGCAGCCGGGCGGGCGCGCCGGAGGCGCCCGCGGCCGGGTGGCTCGCGAAGAGCTGGGACGCGATCGCCGCGTCGTAGCGCAGCGCGGTCGTGCCGCCCTCGAGCGAGACGGCGCCGTCGTCGGTGGCCCCTTCGGATACCAGCTCACCGGCGGAGGCCACCCCGGCGCCCGAGGCGAGCACCGTGTCCAGGCCGAGCCCCTTGGCGTACCGGGCGATCCCGTCGTCCAGCTCACCGCCCGCGGGCCAGCCCACACCGGCCCGCGCGTGGACACCCAGCACCCGGTCCACCGCCCTCCGGCCGGTGCGCGAGGCCCGGCGCAGCAGCCCGGCGAGCGGGGCGCCGCCGCCGCGCGCGAGCGAGGCCAGATCCGGGTCCGCGTACGGCAGCGCGATCACCTCCCGGCCCCGGACCGCCGCCCGGAGCGCGGCCAGCCAGCCCGCCGCCGCCGCACCGCCCTTCCCCTCGGTGGCCTGCTGCGGATCGGTGTCACCTGGCGTACGGGCCACCCGGTAGCCGACCGCCATGGCCCGCGCCTGGACGATGAGATCCGGATCGAGCACCCACGTGACCGGCTGCCCCCTGCCCATCTCGACCAGCCGCCGCAGCCGCCCGCCCGGCCCGAAGGCGGCGGTCAGCTGATCGTCGCGGAAGACCGGCAGCACGCTGTCCTGGGTGCGCAGGGTCAGCGCCTCCATCCGCGGGGTGTCCAGGACCGGCCACAGCACGGTGGTGCGCAGCGGCTCCAGCCGGGTGGCGTCGGGATACGCGGACAGATGGGTGCGGGTCAGCCCGAGCACGGTCCCGGCGCCCGCGCCGTCCGCGCGGACGACGTGCACGGTGAGCGCGTACGCCCCGGCGCCGTCCAGCTCCAGGTCGGGGACGGGCACGGTGAGCCGGAAGCCCCGCTCGGCGCCGGTGGGCAGCGGGGCGAGACGGGCCGTGCGGTCGGCCACCTCGGGGCCGTCGGCCCGGGTCAGGAGCGTACGACGGGCCACGGTGGCGAGCCCGCCCCGGGTGTCGATCGCCCCGGAGGCCCCGATCCGCACCCCGATCCGCGCGGCCCCGACCCGCCGCCCGGAGGTATTGGTCACCCGCCCACTGATCCTCAGCTCGCCGCCCTGACGGACCACGGCAGGGGTGAGGGAGGCCAGCTCGACGGAGACGGGGTACCGGCGGGAGGGGGCGTGGTCCATGGCGGCGCCGCCAGGCCCACGGCCGTGCGGCGTGCCGCCGCGAGCTTCTCGGCTGCCCGCCGCGGTACCGCCGCGCGCCTCTCGGCTACCCGCCGTGGTACCGCCGCGCGCCTCTCGGCTGTCCGCCGCGGTACCGCCGCGCGCCCCACGACCGTCCGCCGTAGTGCCGCCGCGAGCCCCACGGCCGTCCGCCATGGTGCCGCCGCGCGCCCCACGACCGTCCGCCATGGTGCCGCCGCGAGCCCCACGACCGTCCGCCGTAGTGCCGTCAGGCCCACGGCCGTGCGGCGTGCCGCCGCGCGCCCCACGGCCGTCCGCCGGAACGGCTCCGTACGGCACGCGGCCCTGCACCGCCGTCACGGCCGCGCCATCAACCTCCCGGCCGTCCGCCAGGACCATCGCCGCCGCCCCGGCGGGCGTCGACAGCGCGGAAGTGATCGCGACCAGGATCGTGGTGGCGGTCGCGACGACCGCCCGCCGGTACGTCCTGCCGCGCCCCACGACCACCACCTCGACGCCCGCGCCTGCCGTCCGCCCGCGCCGCACGGGACCGACGCGGTGTCACCAGCCCACCACGCCGGGGACGAGGCCGCACGCCCAAGGCCGCCGCCCCGGGGAGACCCGCCGGGGCCGCCCCGAGGCGTCCTCAGCGGATCGCGGAAATCGGCCGCGGTGCGAACGGCGCCCCGAAGGGGCACGGGGCGCCGCGTGGGCGACCGGCCACGGCGGCGCCGCAGGACGCTCGACGGCATGCCGGGGCATTCCCGGCGGAGCGCTTGGGCGTCACACCCGCACGGCGTCCGGCCGACGAGGCCGTGCGTCCATCGCGGTGCGCAGCGAGGCGAAGTCCTCCACGCAGCGGCCGGTGCCGATGGCCACGCAGTCCAGCGGGTCGTCGGCCACCAGCACCGGGATGTTCAGCTCGCGCCCCAGCCGTACGTCCAGGCCGCGCAGCAGGGCCCCGCCGCCGGTCAGCACGATGCCGCGGTCCATGATGTCGCCCGCCAGCTCCGGCGGGGTCTCGTCGAGCGTGGCCCGCACCGCCGCGACGATGCTGTCCACCGGCTCGGCGAGGGCGTGCCGCACCTCGTCCGAGGTCAGTTCGAGCACCCTGGGCAGCCCGGTCGCCTGGTCCCGGCCACGGATGGCGCAGCGGTCCGGCGGCAGCAGCGCCTGGGTGTCCTCGTTGTCCCCGCTCTGGCCCGGGATGAACACCTCCACATTCCGCTCGGGCCGCCGGACGGCCTCCGAGACCCGCGGTACGGACAGCGGTCCGGTGGGCGAGGCGGATCCGATGGAGACCTTGATCTCCTCCGCGGTCCGCTCACCGATCGCCAGCGCGTACTGCTTCTTCACATAGGAGCTGATCGCGACGTCCATCGCGTCGCCCGCGGTGCGCACCGACCGCGCGGTGACGATGCCGCCGAGCGAGACCACGGCGACTTCCGTCGTACCGCCGCCGATGTCGACGACCATGCAGCCGGTCGGCTCGCTCACCGGTAGCCCCGCGCCGATCGCCGCCGCGATGGGCTCCTCGACCAGATGCACCTGACGCGCCCCGGCCTGGGTGGCGGCCTCCATCACCGCGCGCCGCTCAACACCGGTGATCCCGGAGGGCACACAGACCACCACCCGGGGACGGCCGAGCCGACGGCTGCCCATGACCTTCTTGATGAAGTACCGCAGCATGCGCTCGGCGATCTCGAAATCGGCGATCACGCCGTCGCGCAACGGCCGTACGGCGACGATGTTCGTCGGTGTCCGCCCCATGGTCTCCTTGGCCGCCGAACCCACCGACAGCACACTGCCGTCGACTGTGTTCACGGCCACAACCGACGGCTCATTGAGCACGATGCCCCTGCCCCGTACGTACACCAGTGTGTTGGCGGTGCCGAGGTCGATACCCATGTCACGCCCATTGAACGACTTGTTCTGCGCCATAAGTTGACATTATTGCTTATGCCGGATTCTGTCCCGGCACTGATGTCATTCGTACCACCGTGCGGCTATACCACTGCTACCTTGCGGACATGATCGTGTCCGCTTCCTCCGCAGCTCAGGCCGCGCGGCCGGCCCGTGGCCTCGCGGCGGGCATCGCGGCGGCCCTGCTCGGAGCCCTGGTCTTCGGCTTCATCCAGGGCAAAATCGGCCACCGTGGCCAGGAGGTCGGCTACTGGGCCCTGTGCATCGGGCTGTTGACCGGTGCCGCGCTGGGCAAGCTGGGCGGCCGGGCGCCGCTGCTGGCGCTCGTCGGTATACCGCTGGCCGTGGTCAGCGTCTCGCTGGCGCAACTGATCGGCGCCGCGGTACTGATGGGGGACGAGAGCTCGTGGCCCACCACGGACACCCTGACCGAGCACTTCGGGCTGGTGGCGGACTACTGGCGCGATCACATCCTGGGGCGCAACGACATCACCTTCTACGCCGTGGCGGGAGCGGAAGGTTACCTCGTCGCGAAGCGCATCGCCGAATAGCGGCGACGAATCCGCATATGCCGGGCCAGCGTGTCTCCGTCCGGTCCCAGCCATGTCACGGACGTCGGACACAACTTGTCTGATTGTCATGCCTGCCTGTTAGTTTTATGGCTCGATAGTTTCCTTCCGCGTTCCCAGCCCGCAGCCGCTCATCAGCCGCGCTGTCCCCGGAACGCGGTCTCAACACCTTCATCCCCGGGGGAATTCCATGAGCCAGAACTGGCAGCAGCCACAGCAGCCAGGCGGGTACCCGCAGCAGCCGGGCGGCTATCCGCAGCAGCCCGCCCCGCCCCAGCAGGCCGGTGGGTACGGCTCCGCGCAGCAGCCCGGCTACGGCTACCCGCAGGGCCAGCCGCAGCAGCCCCAGCAGCCTCAGCCGCAGTACGGCGGCGGCTTCCCGCCCCCCGCGCCGCCGGCCGGCCGCCCGGGCAACCCGCTGCTGGCGGTGGGCGCCGCCCTTGTGGCCACGGTCGTCGGCGCGTTCCTCTACGCGTTCCTGCTGAGCGCGATGGCGAACACGGACAAGACCCCGCCGGAGGTCACCCAGTTCGCGTACGCCGGTGTGGTCGTCGGCGCGCTCATCGGTCTGGCGGTCGCCAAGCTGGGCGGCCGTAACACGGGACTGTGGGTGGTCGGCGCGGTGCTGGCCCTGGCCGCGGTGTTCCTCGGCGAGCTCTACGGCTACGCCATGATCCTGCACGATGTGCTGAGCAACTACGCCGACAAGATCGGCGGCGGCGCCAGCAGCCAGGTGCTCTCCTCGAACGAGATCTTCTTCGACCACTTCAGCGACCTGTGGAAGTCGTGGAAGGAAAACTCCGACGCGCTGACCTACATCTTCATGGCGCTCGCGCCGGTGGCCGCGGTCGGCACCGCCTACCGGATCAGCAACCGCTGATCCCACAGCCCACACAGCGAGGGGAAGGCCCCGACCGCGAGGCGGTCGGGGCCTTCCCCTTACTGATTCGGTTGCTGCTGAACCGGTTGCCGAAACCGGCTTATGAGGAACGCTCAGCGCTTGTCGCGGGCCGACGGGGCGACCGTGACCTCGACCCGCTGGAACTCCTTCAGCTCCGAATAGCCGGTCGTGGCCATCGCGCGGCGCAGCGCGCCGAAGAAGTTCATCGAGCCGTCGGTGGTGTGCGAGGGGCCGAGGAGGATCTCCTCGGTGGAGCCCACCGTGCCCAGGTTCATCCGCTTGCCGCGCGGCACCTCGTCGTGCACGGCCTCCATGCCCCAGTGGTGACCGCGGCCCGGCGCGTCCGTGGCCCGGGCCAGCGGGGAGCCCATCATCACCGCGTCCGCGCCGCAGGCGACGGCCTTCGGCAGATCGCCGCTCCAGCCCACGCCGCCGTCGGCGATCACATGCACATAGCGGCCGCCGGACTCGTCCATGTAGTCCCGGCGGGCGGCGGCGACATCGGCGACCGCCGTGGCCATCGGCACCTGGATGCCCAGCACGTTGCGGGTGGTGTGCGCGGCGCCGCCGCCGAAGCCCACCAGCACACCGGCCGCGCCGGTGCGCATCAGGTGCAGCGCGGCCGTGTAGGTGGCGCAGCCGCCCACGATCACCGGAACGTCCAGCTCATAGATGAACTGCTTGAGGTTGAGCGGCTCGGCGGCACCGGAGACATGCTCGGCGGAGACCGTGGTCCCGCGGATCACGAAGATGTCGACCCCCGCGTCCACCACGGCCTTGGAGAACTGGGCCGTGCGCTGCGGGGACAGGGCGGCGGCGGTCACCACGCCCGCGTCCCGCACCTCCTTCAGGCGCTGGCCGATCAGCTCCTCCTTGATCGGCTCGGCGTAGATCTCCTGCATCCGGGTGGTCGCGGTGCGCTCGTCCAGCTCGGCGATCTCGGCCAGCAGCGGCTCCGGGTCCTCGTAACGGGTCCAGAGCCCCTCGAGGTTGAGCACCCCGAGGCCGCCGAGCTCACCGATGCGGATCGCGGTGCGGGGCGAGACCACCGAGTCCATCGGCGCGGCCAGGAAAGGCAGCTCGAAGCGGTAGGCGTCGATCTGCCAGGCGATCGAGACCTCCTTCGGGTCCCGGGTGCGACGACTCGGCACAACGGCGATGTCGTCGAACGCGTACGCCCTGCGGCCGCGCTTGCCGCGCCCGATCTCGATCTCAGTCACGTGGGTGCCTTTCCCTGTTCACGAACAGCAGTCCCAGTATCCCTGCCCGCGCCGTCGCGAGGTCGCCCGGGTGAACGGCGCGGATCAGCTGACAGCGCGGACAGCGTGGATCAACGGACGGCGCGGATCAACGGCCGGAGTAGTTCGGCGCCTCGGTGGTCATCTGGATGTCATGCGGGTGGCTCTCCTTGAGGCCCGCCGCGGTGATCCGCACAAAGCGGCCCTTCTCCTTCAGCTCCGCCACATTGGCCGAGCCGACATAGCCCATCGACGCCCGCAGACCGCCCACCAGCTGGTGCGCGACCGAGGCGAGCGGGCCGCGGTAGGGCACCTGGCCCTCGATGCCCTCGGGGACCAGCTTGTCCTCGGACAGCACGTTGTCCTGGAAGTAGCGGTCCTTGGAGTACGAGCGGGCCTGGCCACGCGTCTGCATCGCGCCCAAGGAGCCCATGCCCCGGTAGGACTTGAACTGCTTGCCGTTGATGAAGACCATCTCGCCCGGCGACTCCTCGCAGCCGGCCAGCAGGCTGCCCAGCATCACGGTGTCCGCACCGGCCGCGATCGCCTTGGCGATGTCGCCCGAGTACTGAAGGCCGCCGTCGCCGATCAGCGGCACCCCGGCCGCGTGACAGGCGCGGGCGGCCTCGTAGATGGCGGTGACCTGCGGCACGCCGATGCCCGCGACCACGCGCGTGGTGCAGATCGAGCCCGGGCCGACGCCGACCTTGACCCCGTCCACCCCCGCGTCGATCAGCGCCTGGGCGCCGTCCCTGGTGGCGACATTGCCGCCCACCACATCGACCGCGATATTGGACTTGATCTTGGCGATCATGTCGAGGATGCCCCGGCTGTGGCCGTGCGCGCTGTCCACGACCAGGAAGTCGGCCCCGGCCTCGACCAGCGCCTGCGCCCGCTCGTACGACTCGTCGCCAACGCCGACGGCGGCGCCGACGACCAGCCGGCCGCCCGCGTCCTTCGCCGCGTGGGGGTACTGCTCGGCCTTCACGAAGTCCTTGACCGTGATCAGGCCCTTGAGCACGCCCGCGTCGTCGACCAGCGGCAGCTTCTCGATCTTGTGGCGGCGCAGCAGCTGCATCGCGTCCTCGCCGGAGATCCCCACCTTGCCGGTGACCAGCGGCATCGGGGTCATGACCTCGCGGACCTGACGGCCCCGGTCGACCTCGAAGGCCATGTCACGGTTGGTGACGATGCCGAGCAGCTTGCCCACGGCGTCCGTGACCGGCACACCGCTGATGCGGAACTTCGCGCACAGCGCGTCCGCCTCGTGCAGCGTGGCGTCCGGCCGGACCGTGATCGGGTCGGTGACCATGCCGGACTCCGACCGCTTGACCAGGTCGACCTGGTTGGCCTGGTCCTCGATGGACAGATTGCGGTGCAGCACGCCCACGCCGCCCTGCCGGGCCATGGCGATGGCCATCCGGGACTCGGTGACCTTGTCCATGGCGGCGGACAGCAGCGGCACATTCACCCGGACGTTCCGCGAGACCCTGGACGAGGTGTCGACCGCGTTCGGCAGCACCTCGGAGGCGCCCGGCAGCAGCAGCACGTCGTCGTACGTCAGCCCGAGCATGGCGAACTTCTCAGGCACTCCGTCGACGTTGTCAGTCATGACACCCTTCCAATGGTCTTGCCCCAGCGCGGACTCCCATGCTAACGGGCTCCCCGAGTGCCTCATTCCGCCCTGTGGATAACTTCTCAGCGACCTGCTAAATACGGAAGGCACAACAAGGTAACGAGCCGGGTGGAACTCCGGTGGGCCCGGGGGTCACTGCTCGGCGAGCGCGCGCAGCCTGCTCAGCGCCCGGTGCTGGGCGACCCGCACCGCTCCGGGGGACATCCCGAGCATCTGCCCGGTCTCCTCCGCCGTCAGCCCGACCGCGACCCTCAGCAGCACCAGCTCGCGCTGGTTCTCCGGAAGGTTGGCCAGCAGCTTCTTGGCCCACTCCGCATCGCTGCTGAGCAGCGCCCGCTCCTCGGGCCCCAGCGAATCGTCCGGCTGCTCCGGCATCTCGTCCGAGGGGATGGCCGTGGAGCCCGGGTGCCGCATGGCGGCCCGCTGGAGATCGGCGACCTTGTGGGAGGCGATGGCGACGACGAACGCCTCGAAGGGCTTTCCGGTGTCGCGGTAGCGCGGCAGCGCGCACAGCACCGCGAGACAGACCTCCTGCGCGAGGTCGTCCACGAAGTGGCGGGCATCACCCGGAAGTCGGGACAGCCTCGTACGGCAGTAGCGCAGGGCCAGCGGGTGGACCAGGGCCAGAAGATCGTGGGTGGCCTGCTCGTCCCCCTCAGTTGCGCGCCCGACGAGGGCGCCGATCGCCCCCGTACCCCCGGGAGCTCCCTTGGGGGCTCCTGGGCTCTCCTCGTCGCGCGGCATCCATCCATGGTGCCTCGGGCCCGGGGGCTCCGTGGCATCGCGTCCGTAGTTGTGCGCTGAAGCGTTATGAGCAGGTGCGCCGGCTGTCGTCACGTCCTGCGCTCTCCCCTCACGCCCGACCGACTCGTCCCCGAGGAACTCCACACCTTCAAGGATGCGGCATAGCGCGGGGAACTGATACAGGCCACCACCACAGCGCTCGCCGCGCACGCTTTCGCCCCGCCCGCCACCCGACGGGCGGGGACCGTCGCGCCCCCGCTGCGCAGCACGTCAGAACGGTCGTGGCCGGATCAGCGGACCAGACCCCAGCGGAACCCGAGGGCCACCGCATGCGCCCGGTCGGACGCGCCGAGCTTCTTGAACAACCGGCGTGCGTGCGTCTTGACCGTGTCCTCGGACAGGAACAGCTCGCGGCCGATCTCCGCGTTGGACCGGCCGTGGCTCATGCCCTCGAGCACCTGGATCTCCCGCGCGGTGAGCGTGGGCGCGGCGCCCATCTCGGCCGAGCGCAGCCGGCGCGGGGCCAGCCGCCAGGTGGGGTCGGCGAGCGCCTGGGTCACGGTGGCGCGCAGCTCGGCGCGCGAGGCGTCCTTGTGCAGATAGCCACGGGCACCGGCCGCCACGGCCAGCGCCACTCCGTCCAGGTCCTCGGCGACCGTGAGCATGATGATCCGGGCGCCGGGGTCGGCGGAGAGCAGCCGCCGCACGGTCTCGACCCCGCCGAGACCGGGCATCCGTACGTCCATCAGAATCAGATCCGAGCGGTCGGCACCCCAGCGGCGGAGGACTTCCTCGCCGTTGGCCGCCGTCGTCACACGCTCGACGCCGGGCACGGTCGCCACCGCGCGGCGCAGCGCCTCTCGGGCAAGCGGGGAGTCGTCGCAGACGAGGACGGATGTCATGGCCGCCCTCCGCAGCTGATGCGCGTCACCTTGAGCCTCCAGGCTGGTACATATCGTCACCTGAGCGATTGACAGCCCCGGATATCTGTCCGAGAGCTTTACCCATCAACCGCCTCCGCACTCTCAACGACGGTCACCCGAAAGAGTTACGGGGTTCGGCGGCCACCTTCGACACTCTACGTGAGGGCCCGGACACGGAGCAGCTTCGTCGCGCCGGTCGCGCCCTTCGCGCCTCCCCCATAGGGCAGCCCCCGAGGCAGTCCCTTCGGTGGCATTTGGCGACCTTGCTTCCAATTTGCCGGTCTGTGTGGCTAGATTCGCAATGAGTCATATTTACATCTACTTACACCGTAGGTGTACGACCCAGGACACAGCGTCCGCAGCCGATCACTTCGAGGAGATAAGGCAATGGCAGATTTCTCCCGTCTTCCCGGCCCGAATGCCGACCTGTGGGACTGGCAGCTCCTGGCCGCGTGTCGCGGGGTCGACAGCTCGCTCTTCTTCCACCCGGAGGGGGAGCGCGGCGCTGCCCGCAGCGCACGTGAGATGTCGGCGAAAGAGGTGTGCATGCGCTGCCCGGTACGGGCGCAGTGCGCGGCCCACGCCCTTGCCGTACGCGAGCCCTACGGGGTGTGGGGCGGACTGACCGAGGACGAGCGCGAGGAGCTCATGGGGCGGGCGCGGCACCGCGCGGTCGCCAGTACGGGCGCCCCGGGATCGTGATCACGGCCTGACCCCGGCCAACTGAAGAAACGTTCCTTCCGCCACCACCGGGGCCTGTCACCACCCGGGCCTGTCACCACCGGAGCCCGTCCACCCGGGCCTGCCACCACCCGCCCGTCGCCACCCGGCGCATGCGCGGACGGCCCGCGGAGTAGTGCGCGCCGCTCATCTGCGGGCGGCCCGCTCCAGCCGGTCCAGCGTCGCCGCCACCGCGGGGACGCGGGCAAGGTCGGGCAGCGTCAGCGCCACCACTTCCCGGCGCACCGCCGGTTCCACCTCCAGCGTCGTGGCGCCCTTGGTCCGCACCGACTCCAGCGCCAGCTCGGGCAGCACCGCGACCCCCAGCCCGGCCCCGACCAGGCCGACGACCGTCGGATAGTCGTCCGTCGCGAAGTCGATGCGCGGGGTGAAGCCCTCGGACTCGCACACCTCCACCAGATGCCCCCGGCAGCGCGGGCAGCCCGCGATCCACGGCTCCCCGGCCAGCTCGGCGATCCCCACCGCCCCGGCGCCCGCCAGCTTGTGCCCCTCCGGCACCACGCCCACCAGCCGATCGCTCAGCAGCGGCCGCAGGACCAGGTCGTCCCATTCGCAGCCGCCTCCCGACGCCGCCTCCGCATCCGTGCTCACCTGCGGATACCGAAAGGCCAGCGCGATCTCGCAGTCGCCCGAGCGCAGCATCTCCACCGAGCCCGGCGGCTCGGCCTCCACGAGCGAGACGCGCGTTCCGGGGTGCTCCGCGCGCATCTCGGCGAGCGCCATGGGCACCAGGGTCGAGCTGCCGCTGGGGAAGGACACCAGCCGCACCCGGCCCGAGCGCAGCCCGGCGATGGCCGCGACCTCCTCCTCGGCGGCGGTCAGCCCGGCCAGGATCCCGCCGGCGTGCCGTACCAGCGCCCGGCCCGCCTCGGTCAGCCGCATCTCCCGTCCGCTGCGGATCAGCAGCGGAGTGCCCGCGGCGCCCTCCAGGGCCTTCATCTGCTGGCTGACGGCGGGCTGGGTGCAGCCGAGCTCACGGGCGGCGGCGGAGAAGGAGCCGGTGGCGGCCACCGCGCGCAGCACCCTGAGATGGCGGGCCTCGATCATGCCTTGAGCATAAGGGACCCTTGGGCACGGCCCGGGATATTACGTCGACGCTTTGACCCCACTGTCCTACGGTGCGGTCATGCCGCATACTCCGCACCCCTCAGCCGTCCTCACCGTGAACATCGGCCGCGCGATGCCGAGCGCCCACACCGATTGCCCGGCGGGCACCGGTATCGACAAGCGGCCCGTCGACCGCCTGGTACGGGTCACGGCCCCCGGGCCGAAGGGCCAGGCCGGAAGCGGTCTGGCCGGTGACTCGGTCTGCGACCTCCGCCACCACGGCGGCGACGACCAGGCCGTCTACGCCTACGCCCGGGAGGACCTCGACGTCTGGGAGCGGGAGCTGGGCCGCGAACTGGCCAACGGCTCCTTCGGCGAGAACCTCACCACCAGCGGTATCGACGTCAACGGCGCCCTCATCGGCGAGCTCTGGCGGGTGGGGAGCGAGCTGCTGCTGGAGGTGACCTCACCGCGCATCCCGTGCCGTACGTTCGCCGGCTGGCTGGGCGAGCGGGGGTGGCTCAAGCGGTTCACCCAGGCCGCCGTCCCCGGTGCGTATCTGCGGGTGCTCGAGCCCGGCGAGATCCGCTCGGGCGACGCCGTCGAGATCGTGCACCGGCCCGACCACGAGGTGACGGTCGCGTTCCTCTTCCGCGCCGAGACCACGGAGCGGGAGCTGCTGCCGAGGGTGCTGGCGGCCGGTGAGGCACTGCATCCGGAGGCGCGGAAGACCGCCCTGAAATACCGGTCCGCGAAGACGATCTGACGGATCCGCACCGACGGAAGCGCTCATTCCGACGCAGATCGCTCGCGCTGCCGCTCGGCGGTCCGCCGGGGCCCGCCGTGGCCGATAACGTGCGCGTATGACGACTGCATTGATTACCGGAACCACCGCGGGCATCGGCGCCGCCTTCGCGGGCCGGCTCGCCGCCGACGGGCACAATCTGGTGCTCGTCGCACGCGATGAGAAGCGGCTGCGGGAGCAGGCGGCGGATCTGCACGACCGGCACGGCGTGGAGGCGGACGTGCTGGTGGCGGACCTCTCCGAGGATGACGGGATCGCTGCGGTCGAGGCCCGGCTGAAGGACCGTACCCACCCGGTCGATCTGCTCGTCAACAACGCCGGTTTCGGCAACCGCGCCCGCTATCTGGAAGTGCCGATCACCGATGAGCTGCGGATGCTGAAGCTGCACTGCGAGGCGGTGCTGCGGCTGACCAGCGCGGGGGCCGGGACGATGCGGGACCGGGGGCGCGGCGGGGTGATCAATGTGGCGTCGGTCGCGGCCTTCTTCCCGCGCGGGACGTACGGGGCGAGCAAGGCGTGGGTCGTGCAGTTCACGCAGGGCGCGGCGAAGGACCTGGCCCGCTCGGGGGTGCGGCTGATGGCGCTGTGCCCGGGGTTCGTCCGTACGGAGTTCCACGCGCGGGCGGGGATCAAGGACACCAGCGTGCCGAGCTGGATGTGGCTGGACCCGGACCGGCTGGTCACGGCGGCGCTGAAGGATTTCGCCCGGGGTAAGTCGCTGTCCATCCCGGACCCGCGCTACAAGGCGATGTCGAGCCTGGCGAAGCTGGCCCCGCGCTCGGCCCTCTCCTCCCTCTCCTCCAAGGTCGGCCGCCCCCCGGCCAAGGGGTAGCCGCCCGGCGGAACCGGAACACGCGAAGGCGCGGCCGCCCAGCTGGGCGGCCGCGCCTTCGCGCTGCTTGCGGCAGAACGCCGGAGCGTCAGTGCGCGTGACCGTGGCCGTGGCCGGCGGCCTCGGCCTCTTCCTCGGCCGGCTTCTCGACCACCAGGGTCTCGGTGGTGAGCAGCAGCGAGGCGATCGACGCCGCGTTCTCCAGCGCGGAGCGGGTGACCTTGACCGGGTCGATGACGCCGGCCTTCACCAGGTCGCCGTACTCCTCGGTGGCCGCGTTGTAGCCGTGGCCCTTCTGGAGCTCGGCGACCTTCGAGGTGATCACGTAGCCCTCGAGACCGGCGTTCTCGGCGATCCAGCGCAGCGGCTCGACCGCGGCGCGGCGGACCACGGCGACACCGGTGGCCTCGTCACCCTCCAGGCCCAGGCTGTTCTCCAGCACCTTCGCGGCGTGGACCAGCGCGGAGCCACCACCGGAGACGATGCCCTCCTCGACCGCGGCGCGGGTCGCGGAGATGGCGTCCTCCAGGCGGTGCTTCTTCTCCTTGAGCTCGACCTCGGTGGCCGCGCCCACGCGGATCACGCACACGCCGCCGGCCAGCTTGGCGAGCCGCTCCTGGAGCTTCTCGCGGTCCCAGTCGGAGTCCGTGGACTCGATCTCGGCCTTGATCTGGGCGATGCGGCCGGAGACCTCGTCCGCCTTGCCGCCACCGTCGACGATCGTGGTGTCGTCCTTGGTGACGGTCACGCGGCGGGCGGTGCCCAGCACGTCCAGGCCGACCTGGTCGAGCTTGAGGCCGACCTCCTCGGCGATGACGGTGCCGCCCGTAAGGGTGGCGATGTCGCCGAGCATGGCCTTACGGCGGTCACCGAAGCCCGGGGCCTTCACCGCGACCGCGTTGAAGGTGCCGCGGATCTTGTTGACGACGAGGGTGGAGAGGGCCTCGCCCTCCACGTCCTCGGCGATGATCAGCAGCGGCTTGCTGGCGTTGGCCTGGATGATCTTCTCCAGGAGCGGCAGCAGGTCCTGGATGGAGGAGATCTTGCCCTGGTGGATCAGGATGTACGGGTCGTCGAGGACGGCCTCCATCCGCTCCTGGTCGGTGACCATGTACGGCGAGAGGTAGCCCTTGTCGAAGGCCATGCCCTCGGTGAAGTCGAGCTCCAGACCGAAGGTGTTGGACTCCTCGACGGTGATGACACCGTCCTTGCCGACCTTGTCCATCGCCTCGGCGATCAGCTCGCCGACCTGCTTGTCCTGGGCGGACAGCCCGGCCACGGCGGCGATGTCGGACTTCTCGTCGATCGGGCGGGCGGTGGCCAGCAGGTCGTCCGAGACGGCCTTGACCGCCGCGTCGATGCCCTTCTTCAGGGCGGCCGGGGAGGCGCCGGCGGCCACGTTCTTCAGGCCCTCGCGCACCAGCGCCTGGGCCAGCACGGTGGCCGTGGTGGTGCCGTCACCCGCGATGTCGTTGGTCTTGGTCGCCACCTCCTTGACGAGCTGCGCGCCAAGGTTCTCGTACGGGTCCTCGACCTCGACCTCACGGGCGATCGTGACACCGTCGTTGGTGATGGTGGGGGCACCGAACTTCTTGTCGATGACGACATTGCGGCCACGGGGGCCGATGGTCACCTTGACGGTGTCCGCGAGCTTGTTGACGCCGCGCTCGAGGGCGCGACGGGCGTCCTCGTCGAACTTCAGGATCTTCGCCATGAGTTGCGTATGTCCTCTCAAACAAGCCGTGCCCCGACCCCGGTTTCAGATGACACGGGCACCGGGGCACGGCTCATAGGCAAAACTTCGGTGATTACTTCTCGACGATCGCGAGGACGTCGCGAGCCGAGAGGACGAGGTACTCCTCGCCGCTGTACTTCACCTCGGTGCCGCCGTACTTGCTGTAGAGCACGACGTCACCGACGGAGACGTCGAGCGGAAGGCGCTTGCCGTCCTCGAAGCGGCCCGGGCCCACAGCCAGGACGACGCCCTCCTGGGGCTTTTCCTTGGCGGTGTCCGGAATGACCAGGCCTGAAGCCGTGGTCTGCTCGGCGTCGAGCGGCTGGACCACAATGCGGTCCTCGAGCGGCTTGATGGCAACCTTGGAGCTGGTGGTCGTCACGATCCGACCTCCCCCTTCGGAGATCTCACGGGGTCAACTGTCTGAGGTGGCGACCAGGTGGATCCGTCGTCGCGGGTGCCGGACCTGCCCGTCGCTGTATCCCTGGCACTCATCGGTCCCGAGTGCCAGCCTCGACATTATGACGCGGTTAGCACTCAGTCAACTAGAGTGCCAAGCGACGCGGTGCCGGCCTCGGGACGGCGCCCCATGACCGCCTTACGGTCGCCATGAACAACAGGCCGTGGAGGTCAGATGTAGTGGCGGCCAGATGCAGTGGGGGCCAGATGCAGTGGGGGCCAGATGTAGTGGCGGTCAGATGTAGTCCTCCAGCCGAGCCACCGCGAACCCCTGCGCCTGAACCTCCCGCAGCAGCGAAGTGATCATGTCGGTCATCGTCGCGCCCTTCAACATGTCCGGGCCGCGGAAGTGGGCGAGGATGATGTCCCCGGGCCGGAGCCCGCTGCCCGAGCGGTACACCAGTCCGTCGGGCTCCATCTCCGCGCGCCACAGCACCACCTTCCCCAGCCCGCAGTCCGCCGCCGCCCGCAGCGTGTTCCAGTCGTAGTCCCCGTAAGGCGGACGGAAGAGGTGGGGCTCCAGGCCGAGGCGGTAGTGGAGGACGTCCTGCTGACCGCAGATCTCCCGGAGCTGGAATTCGTAGTCCTGGCCCGCGAGCTTGGGGTGGGTGAGGGTGTGGTTGCCGATCCGGTTCCCGAGCTCACGCAGCCGGCGGAAGTAGCCGTAGTGGTCGCCGATCACCTCGTCCTCCAGGAACTGCGTGAACGGCAGACCGAGGTCCCGGGCCTGGTCGACGAAGGCCGGGTCCTTCTCGATCCCGTCGTCGAGCGTCAGGAAAACCACCCGATCGGTGGTGGCGACCCGGCGGATGACCGTCGCCAGTCCGGGTACCGGTGGCCACATCGCGGCGAGCGGTGGCTTGACCCTGGGCGGGCGCGGCGGCGGGGTCAGGGGCCGGTCGAGCCCCCAGCGGCGGTACGCGTCCGGGAACGCGCCCGGCGCGGAGCCCGGCGCCGCCGGGCCCGATGGCGGCGTGCCGTCCTCGTGCCCGCCCAACGGCGGCGGCCCGGAGGCCCCGGACACGGTGTGCGGACCGGCGGAGGACGACGACAGAAGGCCGGCCGCCTTCCCTGTCCGGGTGTGCGGCCCGGAAGCGCCGAGCGCCCCGCAGCCGGCGAGCACGGCCGCGGCGGCGGTGAGAACCAGACACCTTGAAAGACCAGCCTTGATCATCATCACAAAAGCGATCTTCAGCTCTATCGCGCCGACCCGCGCGCCGAGCGCGGTGCGAATGCTCCCCTGGGAGCGGAGAGAATGGGCCATGTGGACGTTGACGCCTTCGATTCACTGCTCGGCGACGAGGGGCAGGCGCTGCTCTCGGCGCTCCGCGACTACGACCCGGCGAAGGAGCTCGCCACCGCGACGCGGCTGCGCCGCGACCATCCCCCGGCGCTGGTCTCGGCGGCCCTGACCCAGGCCGCGCTGCGGCAGCGGGCGGTGGCCAAATTCGGCCCCGAGGACGCGCACCGCATGTACTTCACGCCGAACGGCGTCGAGCAGTCCACCCGCACCTCCGTGGCCGCGTACCGCGCCTCCCGCTTCGCGGAGTTCGGCGTCCGCCGCATGGCCGATCTGTGCTGCGGCATCGGCGGCGACGCGATCGCGCTCGCCCGCGCCGGGATCTCCGTACTCGCCGTCGATCGCGACCCGCTGACCTGCGCCGTCACCCGCGCCAACGCCGAGGCGCTCGGCCTGGCCGAGCTCATCGAGGTCCGCTGCGCCGATGTCACCGAGGTCGACACCCGGGACTTCGACGCGGTCTTCGTCGACCCGGCCCGGCGCGGCGGCCGGGGCCGCGTCTTCGACCCCGAGGCGTACTCCCCGCCCCTCTCCTGGGCCATCGAGGCCGCCCGCACCACGCCGCGCGCCGCCCTCAAGATCGCCCCCGGGGTGCCGCACGAGGCGGTCCCCGAGGACGCGGAGGCCGAGTGGATCTCGGACCACGGCCATGTGAAGGAGGCCGTCCTGTGGTTCGGCACCGCCCGCCCCGGGCTGCGCCGCGCCACGCTGCTGCCGAGCGGCCACTCCCTGATCGGCACCCCGCTCCTCCCCGACCCCGAGCCCGGCCCGGTCGGCCGCTGGCTCTACGAGCCGGACGGCGCCGTCATCCGCGCCCATCTCGTGGCCGATGTGGCGGCCCGCGTCGGCGGCCGTCTGATCGACCCGACGATCGCCTACATCACGACGGACGAGCTGCGCCCGACGCCGTACGCCACCGCGTACGAGATCACGGATGTGCTGCCGTTCAACCTGAAGAAGCTCAAGGCGCTGCTGCGGGAGCGGGAGGTCGGCGTCGCGACCATCAAGAAGCGGGGGTCGGCGGTCGAGCCGGAGCAGCTCCGCAAGAAGCTGCGCCTCGAGGGTGGGAACGCCTGCACGATCGTGCTGACGCGGTCGGCGGGCTCCCCCACGATGCTGCTGGGCCACCCGGCCCAGACCCTGCCCGCCGGGTCTTGACGCCCGCGGCGGGCTGATCCGCGCCCCGCAGCACCGATACGCGGCCCCGCCGCGTGGTGGGGCCCCGCCCTGGACCCCGGCCGGACGCCCCGGATACGCGCGGGCGTCGCCTGCGGCGGCCTGTTCCCCACCCCGCCCCTTCCCGCAGCATCAATATGCGGCTCCGCCGCGTGGTGGGGCTCCGCCCCAGACCCCCGTATGCCGACCCCGACCAGCCCACCGGTACAGGCGCCCACGGCGCAATGCTCAGCCCGACGCCCCCGGGAGCCCAGGGACGGAGCGAAACCAGGGCCCCACCCCAGGCCCCACCCCGACGACCCGGAGGTGCACGGGCGTCCGCCCAGCCATCCGCCGCGCGGGCGTGCCGACCGCGGCCAGCCCGCCGGTGGAGGCATTCACGGCGGTGACGGCCGGCCCGTCGATCCCCGGGGTCCAGGGCCGAGCCCCTGGTTACGGGAAGGGGCGGGGAGGGGAAAGATCCGCCGGACGATCCAGGCCGGGCCCACGTTGGGGAATTCCCTAAACCCGGACCACTTCATGAGGCCGCTCACGCCCCGCAGGTTACGGTCAACGCCTCGGGAGTTACGGCAACGCGTCGACGTGACAGCGCGTTTGGGCCCGACGAAAGAGCGTGTGAGTATGACGGCTTCCGCCACCGAAAGCGGCGCCAAGCGATCGTTCACCGCACGCATTGCGGGACCGCCCCGATTCGAGCGTGGAAAGGCTCGGCCTCATCGCCGACTTCCGTTCGTTCGTCGGCGCGGCCGTACCGGATGACTACTGGGGCAACGCCCCGAACGACTTCTCCCCCATCCCCATTCCCTGGACCGTGCATATCGCGCCGACCCCGGCCGACCAGGACGGCGGCCGCGATGTGCACATCGCGCTGCCCCGCACCCACGTCCGGGCCCTCAAGGAGCCGTCCTGGGTCGGGCGGTTCCACCGTTACGCGGATTCCGGCCAGGCATTTCCGCTGACGTTCGCCGCGGCGGGCTAAGCCCCGTCCTCCTCCTTGCCCGCGAGTTCGAACCAGACCCCCTTGGCGTACAAGCCCACCGCGTCCCCCTCCGCCGTCCCCCATGCGTCGGCCAGGGCCGCCACCAGCCCGAGGCCGCGGCCGTGGAGGCGGTCCCCCTCGGGGAGGCAGGCGGCGGTGGGGAGTTCGGCGGAGGCGTCGTAGACCAGGACGCGGAAGCGGGGTGGCTCGATCACCACGCGCAGCATCATGGAGTCGCCCTCGGCGTGCAGAAAGGCGTTGGTGGCCAGCTCCGAGGTGCACAGCGTCGCCATGTCGACCAGCTCCTCCTGCCCCACGGAGTTCAGGACGCAGGCGACGAAGTCCCGGCAGACCTTGGCGGAGGTCGCGTGCCGGCTGCTCTGAAGGGTGTAGACGTACGGATCCCTGGAGGGAACGGGTGGGCGGCGTGGGGGACGGTCGTCGGACTCGTGATCGGAATCCATGGGGCAACTCCCTGTGAGGGGGCCGACAGCGCGCGTACCGTTACGGCGATCAACGCGCAGTAGCGGCAACGACACCAACGGTAGGGCAGCGGTGCAAACAACTGCTACGGTCCCGTTGAATTTCCCCGACGATTACTCCTTGAGGGTTATGGAGGACCATGCCACCCCGGAGCGTCCCGACCGCGCGTCAAGTCAGGCTCGGCACAGAACTCAGAAGGATGCGCGAAGGCGCGGGGCTCAGCATTCAGGAGGCCGCCGACCGGCTGGGCATCAACCGCACCCACATCACCAACCTGGAGCTCGCGCGGTTCGGCGTGAGCGAGGAGCGGGTCCGGGCCCTCGCCGCCATCTACGCCTGCCCGGACAGCGCGTACGTCGACGCGCTCGTCGCCATGGCCCGGGAGCGCAAGGGCGGCTGGTGGGAGGAGTACCGGGGTTATATCGCCACCGGTGGGCTCGACCTGGCCGAGTTGGAGTACTACGCCACGAGCCTGCGCGTGCTGGAAATCATGCACATGCCCGGCCTGTTGCAGACAGAGGAGTACGCGCGGGCGGTGCTCGGCTCCACCGTCCCGCAGTGGTCCGCCACGGACCTCAGACGCAGGCTCTCCCACCGCATGAAGCGCCGCGACATCCTGGACCGGGACGACCCGCCGCCGTGCACCTTCATCATTCACGAGGCGGCGCTGCGCATGCGGTTCGGTACCGACCGCGTGCTGCGCGCGCAGCTGGACAGCCTGCTGGAGTCCTCCGAGCGGAAGAACGTCACCGTGCGCGTACTGACCTTCGAGGCCGGAGGGTTCCATGTGCCCGGGCTCTCGGTCACCTATGCCCTGGGGGCGGTGCCCCAGCTGGACACCGCGCAGCTCGACGCCGCCCACGGCCCGGTCTTCCTGGACGCGCAGTCCCAGCTCGTCAACCATCGTGGAGTCCTGGACCGCACCACCGAGGCGGCCCTCTCCGAGAAGGAGTCACGTGATTTCATTCGTGACATCGCTCAACAGACATGAAGGCGTGGAGATGACCGAGGTCAACTGGCAGAAATCCTCCTATTCCAGCGCGGGGGACGGGAACTCCTGCATAGAGCTCGCCTTCATAGGCACCACCGTCGCCCTCCGTGAGAGCGACGAACCCCGTACGGTCCTCACCACGAGCCCCGCGAGGCTGGGAGCCCTGCTCCAGTCGATCAAGGCGGGCGCGCTCGATCACCTCGCGGCGGTGCCGGGGACGTAACGGACCTACGTCCAGAGGCCCAGGTGAGGCCCCACCATGAGCGGAGGCCGGCACCGGGGATCCGGCGTTACGGTCGGCGGTATGGAACGTATCGCCCTTGATCTCGACGCCTATCTGACGCGTATCGGCTGGACGGGCGACCGGCGCCCCGCCCCCACTGTGGAGACGCTGCGGGCGGTGCATCGGGCGCACCTCACGTCCATACCGTTCGAGAACCTCGACCCCCTCCTCGGCTCGGCCCCCTCCCTCGCCGTCCCCGACCTCGAGGCCAAGCTGGTGCGCGGCCGGCGCGGCGGTTACTGCTACGAGCACAACACGCTGCTGACCGCCGCCCTCACCACCCTCGGCTTCCGGGTCACCGGCCTCACCGCCCGCGTCCGGGTCGGAGCGGCCCCCGGGACGGTCCGGCCACGCACCCACATGCTGCTGCTGGTCGGGATCCCGGGCGAGGAGCGGCGTTACGTCGCCGATGTGGGCTTCGGCAGCGTCGGCAGCCTCCTGGAGGCCGTGCCGCTCGTCGCCGACACCGAGTTCCACGACGGCCTCCGCCGCCATCGCTACGTCCGCGAGCCGTACCCGGAGGGGCTGGAGGACCTATGGGTGTTCCAGACGTTCCTCGACGGCTCCTGGCAGGACCAGTACGCCTTCACCCGCGAGCCCTTCGAGGCGTCCGACTACGGGGTCATCAACTGGCACGTCGCCACCAACCCGCGCTCGCCCTTCCAGCACACCCTCCACGTCCAGCGCACCACCCTGGACCGCCATCTCCTGCTGTCCGGGCGGACTCTCGTCGAGACCTACTCCGACGGCAGCCGTAAGGAGCGCGAACTCGCCGACAACGACGAGGTGCTGCGCGTTCTCGCCGCCGACTTCGGCATCGAACTGCCCCCGGGCACGGCCCTGCCGGACTGACCGCACAGCAGTTACCCCGGGTGGCTCTCCATACCGGCCCCGGTCATGGCACGATCATCCCGCTGATGGGCCGATGGGAGGGTGGCAGGGGCGGATGGAACATGAGTAAGGACAAACTGTCCGTATCGGACCAGGGTCTGTCGGATCTCATCAAAGACCTTGAGGGAATGCTCAGTTACCTCGAGGAACAGATCGAGCGTCTCGGCCATCTGAGGCAGTCGGTGGACCCCGACGATCACAAGGGCCCGGCCGCCGCCGCATACAAGAAGCTGGAGCGCGACGCCTATACGGACGCCGTGCGGGTCAGGCAGCTGCTGACCCGTATCGAGGAGGTCGCCAAGGAGCGCGGGGAGACCCCGGGTGAGCGGTACGAGGAGCTGCGGACCCGCTTTCAGTCACTACAGAAGCCGTCGTCGGAGAAGCCGTCATCGGAGAAGCCGTCGTCGTAGCCGGAGTCCGGATCTAACGGGTCCGGACCGTAGGCGTCCGGACCGCCGGTGTCGGAGCGTAGGGGGCGGAGTTCGCGGCCGACCAGGCGGTAGTAGTCGATCGCCTTGGCCATGCCGAGCGCTCCGGCGGCCGCGAAGACCAGGCCGATACCGGCGACCGTGCCGACGCTCTCCGTGCCGACGTCCGAGAAGACCGCGAACCCGCCCAGCGCCAGCCCCAGACAGGCCAGCACGATGGACGGGCCCAGCCACAGGAGAGCGCCGCCGGAGACCCGCCAGTGCGGCAGCGTCCGGGGATCGCGCTCCAGCTCCGCCCAGTCGCGGAGGCAGGCGCCCACGAAGACATCGCGCCGGATGCCGGAGACCACGCCCAGGCTGGAGGGGACCGTGGCACCCAGGGCGAGACCCAGGAAGATCACGCCCAGGACGTGCTCGATGATCTCGCCCTTCACCAGGAACTGGAATCCCGAGACCGCGAGGCTCCACCCCAGCGCGAAGACGAGCGTGGCCAGCCACAGCAGCAGCGCCCGGTGCGGCGCCAGGTACCACCGCGCCAGCGCCCCCATCGCCCGCGCCCGCGCGTCGAGCAACCCGGCGCGGTCCTTCCACGGCCGCTCGTCCGGGGCGGGCGGCGGTGGCGGAAGCTCGTGGGGCGGCGTCATGGCGTCCTTCCTCATGGCACTCATGGCACCCATGGCGCTCATGGCACGCGGGGCGCTCATGGCACGCGGGGCACTGTGGTGTACGCCGACGCAGTCTCTCAGCTCACGAGGGCAGGCCACTTGACCTTCTCATTTGTGTGAGGGTTTCACGATGTCCATCGAGCGGTGCCGAACCGCCGTACAGCTGAGCCGTACAGATGAGGTGAGCCCTGATGGACAACCAGCTCTTCGACTACAGTCCCATCGTCGAACGCGCCCCGATCCACTGGCCCGGTGGCGCCCGGGTGGCCTTCTACGTCGGGCTGAACGTCGAGCACTACGCGATCGACCGCCCCTCCACCAGCATCTTCCCCGACACCCGGGCGCTGGCGCCCGATCCGCTGAACTACGGGTGGCGGGACTACGGGCCCCGGGTCGGGATCTGGCGGCTGATCGAGAGCCTGGACCGGCACCAGGTGCGGGCGAGCGTGATGCTCAACTCCGATGTCGCCGAGCGCTACCCCCAGATCATCCGGGCCGGGCGGGAACGGGACTGGGTGTGGGCCGCGCACGGCAGGAACAACTCGATCCTCCAGGCGGACATGTCCCCCGAGGAGGAGCGGGCCTACCTCACCGAGGTGATCGGCACCATCGAGAAGGCCACCGGCCGCAGGCCGCGCGGCTGGCTCGGGCCCGCGCTGACCGAGACCTTCCGCACCCCGGGACTCCTGGCCGAGCTGGGGCTGCGGTACGTACTGGACTGGGCCAACGACGACCAGCCGTACCGGCTGAACGTGCCGGGCATGCTGAGCGTGCCGTATTCGATCGAGGTCAACGACATCCAGCTCTTCGTCGGCAAGAGCCTCAGCGGGCCGGACTTCGTCCGGATCGTCAAGGACCAGCTCGACCAGCTCTACGCCGACTCGGCCGACAGCGGGCGGGTGATGTCGCTCGTGCTGCATCCGTTCGTGATCAATCAGCCCTTCCGGCACACATACGTGGACCAGGCGCTGGAGTACGTGGTGAACCACCCCGGAGTGTGGGTGACGACCAGCGACGAGATCGCCGACCACTACTCCGGGGACCTATAGGGTCCGCTAGCGGGTGAGGAGCTCCCGCAGCGCCTTGGCGATGTCGGCGGGTGCCTCCTCGGCCATGAAGTGGCCGTAGCCGACGGTGCGGTGATCCAGGTCGTCGGCCCAGGCGCGCCACAGCGCCGCCGCGTCATAGCCGAGGGCCGCGCCCCAGTCCTGCTGGATGACGGTGAGCGGCATCGTCAGCCGGCGTCCGCCGTCCCGGTCGGCCCGGTCGTGGTCGACATCGACACCGGCGGAGGCGCGGTAGTCGGCCACGATCGACGGCACCGCGGCGCGGCAGGCGTCCAGATAGGCGGTACGGACCTCGGCGGGGATGGCCCGCGGGTCGCCCGCCCACAGGTCGAGGAAGTGGCCGAAGAAGTCGTCGGAGCAGGCGGCGATCATCCGCTCGGGCAGCCCCGGGGGCTGGGCCATCAGAAAGAGGTGGAAGCCGACGGCGGCGGTGGTGCCGTGCAGTACGTCCCACATGTCGAGGGTCGGCAGCACGTCCAGGCAGGCGAGATGGGTGATCGTCGCGGGGTGGTCGAGGCCCGCCCGGAAGGCGACCAGGGCGCCGCGGTCATGACCGGCGAGCGCGAAGCGCTCATGCCCGAGGGCGCGGGCCAGGGCGACGATGTCGGCGGCCATGGTGCGCTTGGCGTAGGCGGCGGGGTCGGCGTCGGTGCCGGCATTGGCGGACGGTTTGTCGCTGGCGCCGTAGCCGCGCAGGTCGGGGCAGATCACGGTGTGATCGGCCGCGAGGTCGGCGGCCACGTGCCGCCACATGAGGTGGGTCTGCGGGAAGCCGTGCAGCAGGACGACGGGGCTGCCCGAGCCCGCGACGGCCACGTTCAGGGACACGCCGTCGGCGACGGGGACGCGGCGGTAGTCGAAGCCGGGAATGACAGGGGCCATGGGTGAGCGCGCTTTCTGTGGAGCGTCCGGACGACCGGACGACGGGCGTCCGGACGACCGGACGACGGGCGTCCGGGCGACTGGACGACGGGCGTCCGGGCGACTGGACGAAGTAAGTGAGTAAGTGACTGACGAGATGGCTGTCAGCCTGCCGGGTGCGGATGAGCATCCGATCAGCGCGCTACGGTGACCGCATGCGGGTCGGTTTCGGGGTGCTGGGGCCGGTGGTGGCCTGGGACGCGGACACCGACGGGCGCGCGATCGCGCTCAAGGGGCCACGGCACCGCGCGGTGCTGGCCCGGCTGATCGTCGCCCGTCGCCGCGTCGTACCCGTCTCCCGGCTGATCGAGGACCTGTGGGCGGAACCGCCGCCCGGAGCGGTGGGCGCGGTGCGTACGTTCGTGGCCGCGCTGCGCCGCGCGCTGGAGCCGCAGCGCCCGCCGCGCACCCCGGCCCGGCTGCTGGTCACCGAGGGCCCCGGGTACGCGCTGCGGGCCGACCCGGACGCGGTGGACGCCTGGCGCTTCGAACAGGACGTGTCCGCCGCCGCGACCCTGCCGCCGGACGGCGCGCTGCCCCGGCTGGAGGAGGCGCTGAGCCGGTGGCGCGGGCCCGCGTACGCGGAGTTCGCCGACGAGGGCTGGGCCCGGGGCGAGCGCTCCCGGCTGGCGGAGCTGCGGCTGCACGCCGTCGAGCGGCAGGCGGAGGCCCGGCTGGCGCTGGGCCGGGCCGCCGAGGCGGTGCCGGACCTGGAGGCGCACCTGGCCGAGCACCCCTGGCGCGAGGGCGCCTGGCGGGCACTGGCCCTCGCGCTGTACCGCACCGGCCGCCAGGGCGACGCGCTGGCGGTACTGCGCCGGGCCCGCACGCTGCTGGTCGAGCAACTGGGCGTGGACCCCGGCCCGGAGCTGCGCCGCCTGGAGACGGACATCCTCGGCCAGGCGCCCCACCTCGACCCCACCGCGACGCGGGGCGGCGCGGCGGCCCAGGTGTGGGCGGACACGACCGCCGCGTACGACCGCACCGTGGCCTCCGGCGCCCGGACCCGGCTCGAGTCGACGGCCGCCCTGCTCCGCGACCTCTCGATGACCGGTGGCGGCGGCCTGCTGACGGCCCGCCGACAACGCGTGGCGGCCGTCGCGGCCGCGGAAGAACTGGGCGACCCCGAACTGACCGCCCGAGTCATCGGCGCCTACGACGTCCCCGCGATCTGGACCCGCCTGGACGACCCGCAACAGGCGGCATCGATCGTGGCCGCGGCCGAACGCACGCTGGCCGCGCTCGCGGCCGATTTCGGGGCGCCCGATGACGAGGTCCCTGACCTTGAGCCCCCCGGCCGCAGGGAGCCCGGCCGCCAGGCCCCCGGCGAGGGGTCCTCCCCCGGCGAGGGGTCCTCCCCCGGCGAGGGGCCCTCCGGGCACGAGGCATCGGGTCACGAGACAACCGGGCACGGGGCGTCCGGGCACGGGGCGTCCGGCCCCGGCGCGACCGGGCGTGCGGTGCCCGGATACGAGGGCCTCGGCCACGAGGCACCTGACCACGAGGCACCTGACCACGAGGCAACCGCTCATGTGCCCCCTGGCCAGGGGGCATCCCGCCGCGGTGCCTTCGGCCACGGCGCGGCCGGGCACGCCGTGGCCGGGCACGGGGCGCCCGAACGTCCTGTGGCCGACCACTGGGCCTCCGGCCGCGAGGCCGTCGGGCGCGGGAGTTCCGCTCCCGGAGGAGACGACCGTGGCGCGCCCGGCCACAGGACGTTCGGGCGCGGGACGGCGGACGGCGCGGCCACGCGTCATGACGCGATTCGTGCCCGGCTGTTGGCGACGATCGCCGTGGAGTCGCGGGGTGGACGGTACGAGCGGGGGCGGTGGGCGGCTCGGCAGGCTGAGGAGATCGCTCGGCGGCTGGACGATCCCGGGCTGCTGGCGTTCGCGCTGAACGGCGTCTTCATGCAGAGCTTCGAACGCGCGGGGCTGGCGCCGCGCCGGGACGCCACCGGGACCGAGCTGATCGCCCTCGCGGCGCGGCACGGGCTGGTCGCCTTCGAGGTGCTCGGCCATCTCATCCGGCTCCAGGCCCGCGGCGCGTTCGGCGACTTCGCGGCGGCCGACCGGCACGCGGCCGCCGCCGAGCGTCTGGGCGAGCGCCATGAGCGGCCGTTGGTGGGGGTGTTCACCGCGTGGTACCGGGCGCTGCGGCTGGCCGCGACGGGACGGGCGGACGAGGCCGCGGTCGAGGCGGCCTACCGGGACGCCGCCGCGCGGCTGGACGGCGCCGGGATGCCCGGCCTGGAGCGCGGTCTGCTGCCGCTCGCGCTGCTCTGTCTGCGCGTGGAGCGGGGGCGCCCCGCCCCGACCGACGCGGCCCTCGACTGGGGGCCGTACGCGCCCTGGGCCCGTCCGCTGGTGCTGCTCGCCCGGGACCGCCACGCCGAGGCCGCGGCGGCGCTGCGCGCGGTCCCGGAGCCGCCCCGCGATCTGCTGCTGGAGGCCCTGTGGTGTCTCACCGGGCGGGCGGCCATCGCCGTCGGCGACCAGGAGACGATCGCCCGCGCCCACGCAGCGCTGGCCCCCGCGGCGGCCGAGCTTGCCGGGGCGGGCAGCGGCCTGCTCACCGTCGGCCCGGTCTCCCGGCACCTGACCGATCTCGCCGAGGCCCTGCGGTAGCGGCACGGCCGAGTGCCGCTACCGCTACGGGGTGTCCGCCGGACCACGCGGCGGAGCCGCATATCGCGGCTTCCCCCCTCCCCGCAGCATCGATTCGCGGCTCCGCCGCGTGACAGGGGCTCCGCCCCTGGACCCCGGGGGCTAAGGCGGAGTCCCGGCCCGGGGCCTGGCGCGGAGCCCCGGCCTCGGGGCCTGAGGCAGAGTCCCGGCCCGGGGCCTGGCGCGGAGCCCCGGCCTCGGGGCCTGAGGCAGAGTCCATGCCTCGGGGCCTGAGGCGGAGCCCCGGCCTCGGGGCCTGAGGCAGAGTCCATGCCTCGGGGCCTGAGGCGGAGCCCCAGCCTCGGGGCCTGAGGCAGAGTCCCGGCCCGGGGCCTGGCGCGGAGCCCCAGCCTCGGGGCCTGAGGCAGAGTCCATGCCTCGGGGCCTGGCGCGGAGCCCCAGCCTCGGGGCCTGAGGCAGAGTCCATGCCTCGGGGCCTGAGGCAGAACCTCGGCCTCGGCGTCTGAGGCAGAGTCCCGGCTTCGGGGTCTGAGGCAGAGTCCCGGTCCAATGCCTGGAGCCGAGCCCCAGCCCAAGGCCTGAGGCGGAATGCCGGCCCAAGGCCTGGCGCGGAGCCCTGCCCCAAGGCCTGAGGCAGAGCCCCGGCCCGGGATCCAGGGCGGAGCCCCCACGCGGCGGAGCCGCATATCGACAGGTGTCGGGAAGGGGCGGGGAGGGGAGAAGCTCGCCGCAGGCGGCACGATGCGCCGGGCATCCCCTAGCCCCCGTCCGCTACCGCCTCGAAGCGCCAGCGGTGCACCGCCCGCCGTACCAAGTCCTCCCCCGGCTCGGGGAGCTCCGGCAGGCCCTGCGTGTCGTAGGCGCCGTCCCACCAGGTGATGACGAGGACGCGGTCCTCGGGGGCACGGAAGGTTTCGCGGCGGAGCGGGGGCGGGTCGAGGGGCTGGTGCCGAGCCCAGGTCAGGAGTTCCTCGCCCTTTCCGGCCACGGCCCGGGCTTCCCACATCAACGCGACCGTCATGCGTACAGGTTCTTCCGGCTCAGCTCGTGCACATGGTCGTGGGTGTGCCCGGCGGGCGCCGGGACATGCGGGTCCGTCACCGGGAGGGACGAGTCGGCCGACAGGTCCCACGCCGAGGCCGACCGCCCCCGCGCCACCATCTCCGCGCCGAGCGCCGCGACCATCGCCCCGTTGTCCGTGCACAGCTTCGGCCGCGGTACCCGCAGGGTGAGGCCCGCGTCCTCGCAGCGGCGTTCGGCCATCGCCCGCAGCCGGGAGTTGGCGGCGACGCCGCCGCCGATCATCAGGTGCTCCACGCCCTCGTCCTTGCAGGCGCGGACGGCCTTGCGGGTCAGCACGTCCACGACCGCCTCCTGGAAGGAAGCCGAGACATCGGCGATCGGGACCTCCTCGCCCGCCGCCCGCTTCGCCTCGATCCAGCGGGCGACGGCGGTCTTCAGCCCGGAGAAGGAGAAGTCGTACGCGGCGTCCCGCGGACCGGTCAGCCCGCGCGGGAAGGCGATCGCGTCCGGGTCGCCCTCGCGGGCGATGCGGTCGATGACGGGGCCGCCCGGGAAACCCAGGTTCAGCACCCGGGCGATCTTGTCGAACGCCTCGCCCGCCGCGTCGTCGATGGTCGAGCCCAGCGGGCGGACGTCGGCGGTGATGTCGGGCGCGAGGAGCAGCGAGGAGTGGCCGCCGCTCACCAGCAGCGCCATCGTCGGCTCGGGCAGCGGACCGTGCTCCAGCTGGTCGACGCAGATGTGGGAGGCGAGGTGGTTGACGCCGTAGAGCGGCTTGCCGAGCGCGTAGGCGTACGCCTTGGCGGCCGAGACGCCGACCAGCAGCGCGCCCGCGAGCCCGGGGCCCGCGGTGACGGCGATGCCGTCGAGGTCGGAGGCGGCGACCCCGGCCTCCTTCAGGGCGCGCTGGATCGTGGGGACCATCGCCTCCAGATGGGCGCGGCTGGCGACCTCGGGGACGACGCCGCCGAAGCGGGCGTGCTCGTCCACGCTGGAGGCGACGGCGTCGGCGAGGAGGGTGTGGCCGCGGACGATGCCGACGCCGGTCTCGTCGCAGGAGGTCTCGATGCCGAGGACGAGGGGTTCGTCAGCCATGGGTCTCGGTTCCTTGTACTGAGGTCGCGGGGTGCGCGGGGTGCGCGGGGTTCGCGGGGTCAGCGGGGTTGGCGGGGTCGGCCGTGTGCGCGGTGGACGCTGTGGTCGCGGCCGACGCTGTGGTCGCGGCCGACGCTGTGGTCGCGGCCGACGCTGTGGTCGTGGCAGACGCTGTGGTCGTAGCGGACGCGCCGGGCTCGCCGGGCTCGCCGTTCGCGATCGCGCCGGTGTTCGCCGTCGCCGCGCTCGCCGTCGCCGGGTCGGCCAGCCGCATGACCAGGGCGTCCACATTGCCGGGCTGGTAGTAGCCCTTGCGTATGCCGATGGGCTCGAAGCCGAAGCGCTCGTACAGCCGCTGCGCGCGGGCGTTGTCCACCCGCACCTCCAGCAGCACCTCACGGCACCCGAAGGCGGTGGCGGCCGTAAGGAGGTCGGTGAGGAGGCGGGCGCCGAGGCCGGTGCCCCAGTGGTCGCGGGCGGCGGCGATGGTCTGGACGTCGCCGGTGCGGTCGACGACCGCGAGCCCGGCGTACCCGGCCAGCCGGGTCCCCTCCTCCGCCACCACATAGTGACGGGTGGCGCCCCGGCCCCGGGCATGCGCGAGCTCGGACCAGAACATCCCCCGCGACCAGGCGTCCTCGGGGAACAGCTCCTCCTCGAGCTCCATCACCCGCTCCAGGTCCCACCAGCGCATCTCGCGCAGGGTCACGGTCGTGCCGGTGCCGGTCACTTCGGGGTGACCACCTTGTAGTTGGCGGGCACCTTCGCGTCGGGGCGGCGCAGATACAGCGGCCGGGGCGGCGGCAGCTCCTCGCCGCGCGCCAGCTTCTCGGCGGCGAGCGAGGCGAGCGCCCCGGCCGACTGGTACTCCGGCATCCCGGGCGGTACGTCGGCGAAGGCCGCCGGGTAGAGCAGCGCGCCCGCGCCGACCGCGGGCAGCCCGGCCACCCGCTCGGCGAGATCGGCGGGGTGGTCGACGGCGGGCTCGGTGACGCGGGTGCGGGCGTCGTCGTAACGCGCCCAGTAGACCTCCTTGCGCCGCGCGTCCGTGGCCACGACGAAGGGGCCCTCCAGACCGGCCTGCCCGGCGGCGTACGCGATCCCGTCCAGCGTGCACAGCCCGTGGACGGGGACGCCGAGGGCCGACCCGAAGGTGGCCGCGGTCACCAGGCCCACGCGCAGTCCGGTGTACGGGCCGGGGCCCGCGCCGACGACGATCTCCGTCACCGCGCCCAGTTCGGTGCCCGCCGCTTTCAGCGTCCGGTGGACGGCGGGCAGCAACAGCTCACCGTGGCGGCGGGCGTCCACGTCGGCGGATTCGGCGATCACCGCGGAGCCGTCGTGCAGGGCGACGGTCACGGCGGGGGTGGCGGTATCAAGAGCGAGCAACAGCACGAGAACAGCCTACGGCGCGCCGGGAGGTCGTTCTTTCGTACTTTCGTAGCGACGGTGGAACAGCCCGGTGACCGGACGGCCGGAGCGCGGCCGGGCGGCGGGCGCCGGTGCTACCGTCACCGTAACTGTGTACGGGCCGTCAGCACGTACTGACCGCAGGAGAGGGAAGCCGCCGTGCCAAGGAGCAGTACCGGGCCAGCTGTGGCCGTACTCACCGCCGCCGCGCTGGGCGTCGTCGGGTTCCTCGGTTACCAGGCCGCCGCGACCGCGCCCGACCATCCGACCCAGGCCCGGCCCGGGTCGCACTCCGCCGAGTCCAAGAAGAAGGACAAGGACGACGCGGGGTCGAAGAAGAAGTCCACCGCCCTCCCGGCCCGCTCCGGCACCGGCGTACGGGTCGTCTACGCCCTCGGCGACAAGCGGGTCTGGCTGGTCGGCGCCGACGGCAAGGCCGACCGCACCTTCGAGGTGGGCCCCAGCCCGGCCAGCCCCGACCCGGGGACCTACACGGTGACCTCGCGCAACAAGGGCGGGGTCGGCTCGGACGGAGTGCAGGTCGAGCACGTCGTCGTCTTCCACTCGGAAGGGGGGGTCGTGTTCGGTTTCAGCGCGGCGGTGGACGGGTCGATGCCGGACCCGAACGCGCGCAAGCGGACCGGGGCCGTCCGGGAGAGCCGGGCGGACGGTACGGCGATGTGGGAGTTCGCGCAGCCGAACATGAAGGTGGTCGTCGTCCCCTAGCGGACTCGGCCCGGGTGGGACCTGGCCCGGGTCGGTTCCGGCCCGGGTCGGACCTGGAACGTAGCCGGACGACGCAACCGGACGACGTAGCCGGATCACGTAGCCGGATCACGTAGCCAGATCACGTAGCCGTGCGCGGCTACGCGGCGTCCCGCTCCTCGTCGTCCGCCTCCGGCTCGACGGACGCCGGGGTCTCCTCGGTCGCCTCCTCGGCCGGCTGCGGAGGCGTCGAGACCGCGCTCGCCGCCGCACACGCCGCCAGGAGCTCCGACATCGACGGTGACCGGTCGTCGCGCGCGGCGCCGGTCCCGGCCACAGGGTCGTGGGCCGACATGGATGCCTCCTGAGGGTCCTGGGGCAGTCGAGCCGAGTTAGGCAGACCTAACCCACGCTTTCTCCCACCATGTGACCACGGGTGATGCCCGGAATGCAACAGCATGCCGACGGCTTGTCGGAAACTACGCGGCATCTGCACGCGAGCTCTACCTGCGGCTTGACCGTTTGACCGGTTGACCGGGCGGCTCTGGCACTACCCCGCGAGCGACGCCAGGTCCTCCCCCGCCCAGCGGGTACCCACGCCCGTCACCACCACGTCCCGTACGTCGTCCACGTCGGCGGCCATCGTGTCCGTGACGGCCATGTCGCTGCCCACCGTCCGCTGGATCACCACATGCAGCCGGTCCTCCGCCAGCCCCTCGACCTTGCCCTCGCCCCACTCCACGGCCACCACCGAATCCGGCAGGGAGACATCGAGGTCCAGGTCCTCCATCTCGTCGAGGCCGCCGTTCAGCCGGTAGGCGTCGACATGGACCAGGGGCGGGCCGTCGCCCAGCGAGGGGTGCACCCGGGCGATCACGAAGGTGGGCGAGGTGACGGCGCCCCGGACGCCGAGGCCCTCGCCGAGGCCCCGCGTCAGGGTCGTCTTGCCCGCGCCGAGTTCACCGGTGAGCAGCACCAGATCGCCGGGGCGCAGCAGCTTGGCGAGTCTGCGGCCCAGGTCCCGCATCTGGTCGGGAGAGGTGACGGTGATGCGCGTGCCTACGTCCATACTCGCCGATGGTACGGGCCCGAAAAGCCCGCCGCGGACCGGCGTGCGGCCACCCCGAACGCCCCGCCCTGACCCCGGTCCGGCCCGGCCGGACCCCGGAACTCCCCCGCCCTGACCCCCGGAGCGGCCCGGGCAGGGAGCCCCGGAGCGGCCCGGGCAACAGGCCCCGTGCAGCGAGCCCCGGGCAGCGGTACCGCTCGTCAGCCCGTCACACCGCGCCGCGCCCGGTCGCCGACCCCGTCCACCGACCGCGAGAGCAACTCCGTCAGGTGGCCGTTGACCACCTCCGGGTGCTCGAGGATCACCAGGTGCCCGGCCTCCTCGAGGATCACCAGCTCCGCGCCCGGAAGCAGCTCCGCGATCGCCTCGCTGTGTTCCATCGGGGTGATGAGGTCCTTGTCGCCCGCGAGGACCAGCACCGGCAACCCGTCGAAGTGCGGCAGCGCGGCCGCCTTGTCGTGGGCGATGAACGCCGGGTAGAACTCCGCGACCACATCGATCGGCGTGGCCTCGATCAGCCGCTCGGCGAACCGCGCGACCCCCGGGTCCACGTCCTTCGAGCCGAACGAATAGCGCTTGATCAGCCCCGCGAACAAGTCCGCGGTCGCCCGCCGCCCCCGTTCCACCAGGTCGGCCTGCCAGCCCAGCGCCTTCAGCAGCCCGGGCAGCACCCGCCGCACCGCGTTCACCCCGACCACCGGGAGGCCGAAGCTGACCTCGCCAAGACGGCCGGCCGAGGTGCCGATGAAGGCCGCGCCGATCACGCGCTCGCGGATCAGGTCGGGGTACTGCGCGGCCAGCGCCATCATCGTCATGCCGCCCATGGAGTGGCCGACCAGCACCAGCGGCCCCTCGGGCGCCGTCGCGTCGATCACCGCCTTCAGATCGCGGCCGAGCTGGTCGATGCTGATCGCCTCGCCGTCCGCCTGGGCGCAGCCGCGCGCCGAGCGGCCGTGACAGCGCTGGTCCCAGTAGACGGTGCGGACCACCTCGCGCAGCGCGGAGCGCTGGAAGTGCCAGGAGTCCTGGGCGAGGCAGTAACCATGGCTGAAGATCATGGTGACGGGGGTCGGGGCGCGGCGCCCGAACCGCCGCTTGCGCCGGGGCGAGGGCGCGGCGGCGTTCTCCCGCACCTCCTCGACCTCGTAGTAGAGCTCGGTGCCGTCCTCGGCGACCGCCGTCCCCGGGGTGCCGCGCAGCGTGCCGTACGGGCCCTCGGCGTCCAGGGCGAGCCGCGCCTTGCGCCGTACGCCGCGGCCGACCGTCAGCCGCTCGAGCGCGACACCCGCCGCCGCCCCCGCCGCGAGCACGCCGATCGCGGCACCCGCGAATCCGGCGCCCCGGCGCCAGCTCACGGCTGTGGCCCCCGCCGCGACTCGTGTCGCCATCTCTGCCGTGCTGACGGCCGTGGTCTCGTCGCCCATGGTCAGATCCCTGTGCCCCCGTCCTCACCTACATAAACGCGGGGAATACGGGCCGAGATCCTGGTCACGATCTCGTAGCTGATCGAGCCCACGGCCCGCGCCCAGTCCTCGACGGTCGGCTCGCCCCGGTCCCCCGGACCGAACAGCACCGCCTCGTCCCCCGGGGCGGCGGTGTCGCCGCCCAGATCCACAACGAACTGGTCCATGGCGACCGTGCCCGCGATGGTCCGCCACTTTCCCGCGACCAGCACCGGGCCGGTGCCCGAGGCATGGCGCGGGATGCCGTCCCCGTAGCCGACGGGCACCAGCGCGAGGGTCGTCTCGCCGGGGGTCACATAGCGGTGCCCGTAGGAGACGCCGTGACCGCCCGGCACCCGCTTCACGGAGGCGAGCGCGGCGGAGAGCGTCATCACCGGGCGCAGCCCGAAGTCGGCGGACGTGCCGAGTTCGGGGCTCGGGCAGATGCCATAGGTGGAGATGCCGGTCCGGACGAGGTCGAAGTGCGACTCGGGCAGGGTCAGGGTCGCCGGTGAGTTGGCGATGTGACGCACCTCCGGCCGCAGTCCCGCCTGTTCGGCGTGCGCGATCATCTCGCGGAAGACCGACAGCTGGGCGGCGATGGACGGATGGCCCGGCTCGTCCGCGCAGGCGAAGTGGGACCATACCCCCGTCACCCGAATGGCCCCTTCCGCCTCGGCGGCGCGGGCCTCGGCGACCAGGGCGGGCCAGTCGGCGGGCTGGCAGCCGTTGCGGCCGAGCCCGGTGTCCCCCTTCAGGTGCAGCCGCGCGGTACGGCCGCACGCACGGGCCGCGGCGACGACCTCGCGCAGCGCCCACAGCCCGCTGGCCGAGACGTCGATGTCCGCCTCGATGGCCTGCCGCCAGGGGCCGCCGGGCGTCCACAGCCAGCACATCAGCCGGCCCGTGTCCCCCGCCGCCCGCAGCGCGAACGCCTCCTCCGGCGTGGCCACGCCCAGCCAGTCCGCGCCCGCCGCGCGGGCGGCCCGCGCGCACGGGACCATGCCGTGGCCATAGGCGTCCGACTTGACCACGGTCATCAGCTCGGCCGTGGGTGCCGCGGCGCGCAGCGCCCTCACGTTGGCCCGTAGGGCGGCCAGATCGACCACGGCCCGGGCGCGCATCGGTGTCTCGTCCATCTCCGTCAGTCTCTCAGGCCGATCCCCCGACCGGAGTGTGTGCTTCTCCGCACGGAGTGCCTCGCTTCCACGCAAGGAGTGCCCTGTGTTCGGGAGACTATGGGCATGAGGATTGCCTACAGCGTCGAGACCGTACGGGCCGCCGAGCGCGAACTGATGGCGCGGCTGCCCGAAGGAGCGCTCATGCAGCGCGCGGCGGCGGGGCTCGCGGCCGCGTGCGCCGATCTGCTGGGCCGGGTGTACGGCTCCCGGGTGGCCCTGCTCGTCGGCAGCGGCGACAACGGCGGCGACGCGCTCTACGCGGGCGCCCGACTGGCCCGCCGCGGCGCGGGCGTCACGGCGGTGCTGCTCAACCCCGACCGGGCGCACGAGGGCGGGCTCGCCGCTTTGCGGGCGGCGGGCGGACGGGTGGTCACCGCCGTTGGCGGCGGAAGCGAGGCGAACGGTGCCGCCGAGGCGGCCGTGGCCCGCGCCGATCTCGTCGTCGACGGCATCGTCGGCATCGGCGGCAAGGGCGGGCTGCGGCCCGACGCGGAGCGGCTGGTCCGGGCGGTGCGCGGGATCGTCGTCGCCGTGGACCTGCCGAGCGGCGTAGACGCCGACACGGGCGAGGTGCGCGGCTCCGCCGTGCGCGCGGACGCCACGATCACCTTCGGCGCGTACAAGCCGGGGCTGCTCATCGACCCCGCCCGCACCCACGCGGGCGCCCTGCGGCTGGTCGACATCGGGCTGGACGCCCACCTCCCGGCCGACCCCGACGTGGAGGCGCTGCAACACGAGGACGTGGCGGCGATGCTGCCCCGGCCGTCGGCGGAGAGCGACAAGTACCGGCGGGGCGTGGTGGGCGTCGTCGCGGGCTCCGCCCGCTACCCGGGCGCGGCCGTGCTGGCGGTCTCGGGCGCGCTGCGGGGCGGTGCGGGGGCGGTCCGCTACGTCGGCCCCGCGGCCGACACGGTCATCGCGCGCTTCCCCGAGACCCTCGTCCACTCCGGGCCCCCGGCCAAGGCGGGCCGGGTCCAGTCGTGGGTCGTCGGCCCCGGCCTCGGCGACGGCGCGGCGGCCCGGCACTCCCTGGAGGACGTCCTCGCCTCCGACGTCCCGGTCCTGGTCGACGCCGATGGGCTCCACCTGCTGCCCGCCGGCGGTGACCTGCGTAAACGTGAAGCGGCCACGGTCCTCACCCCGCATGCGGGCGAGGCGGCGGCGCTGCTCGGCGTGAGCCGTGCGGAGGTCGAGGCGGGCCGACTGGCCGCCGTTCGGGCGCTGTCCGAGCGCTACGGCGCGACCGTACTGCTGAAGGGGTCGACCACGCTGATCGCCGCCGAGCACCAGCCGGTACGCGTCAACCTCACCGGCGTCGGCTGGCTGGCCACGGCGGGCAGCGGCGATGTGCTGTCCGGCCTGATCGGCTCCCTGCTCGCCACGGGCCTCCCCGCCCGCGACGCCGCCTCGGTGGGCGCCTACCTCCACGGCCTGGCCGCCCGCCGCGCCACGGCCCCGCACGGCGCACCCATCGCGGCGTACGACGTGTCGACGGCGCTGACGGACACGTGGCGGGACGTGCTGGCCTGAGGTGTCCGCTGGGTGCGGGTGCTTGGGTGGTGCGCCGGGTGCGTGGGTGGTGCCGGTGCGGGTGCCGTGCGGGCCCGTGGGTGGTGCGCCTGCTGTGCGTGGTGGGTGCCGGGGGCGGGGCCTCCGGGGCGGCGCCCTGGACCGCACATTTACGGCGCCGACGGACGATGATCGTTGGGTTGGCCGGAGATTGGCGCCACAAATATGCGTGAGCGTCCAGGACACCACCCCTCCGACCCCACCCCCTCCCGCCGTCCCGCGGCTATCCGCCCGATCCGCGTAGGTCGAGCACCATCACGTCATGCAGCACCGCGCCCTCCCACGGGTGGGCCTCCCCCACCTTGCGGTACCCCCACGACCGGTACGCGGCCTGCGCGGCCTCGACGTCCGGCCGCGCGTTGAGCAGCACGCGCTCGGCTGTCGTGTCGGTGAGCACCGCTTCATGCATGCGGCGCGCCACCCCCAGACGGCGCCACGGAGCCCGTACGGCGAGCTCCATCAGGCCGAACGTCCGATGTCCGTCCTCACGGCGCAGCTCGTCGCTGACCGGTGTGGTGAGCCGGTCCCACCAGCCGGTGCTCGGGCTCAGCGGATAGCCGTAGGCGATGCCGACCGGCTCACCGTCGCCTGTGCGGGCGAGGGCGGCTGAGAAGGTCTTCTTCCGGACCTGCGAGCGGAACCGCCGGAAGTTCGCGTCGATCGAGTCCGAAGTCTTGTCGTATGGCGGTTCGGCGAACGCCTCGGCATAGACCAGAGTGAACGCGTCCTCGGCCCGCGCCGCAGCGGCACCATCCATGTGCTCAATCGTGATCGTCTCTGGCGTCGTCATCGGCTGCCTCCTCTCGTTGTCTCGCGGATGCGCTCCACGGTGTCTCGCGCAGCGGGAACATCGGCGCGCACGGCGATCCGCTCGAATGCATGCAGGCGACGACGCAACTTCTCCGAGGACACCCCGTTACAAGCGTCGAGTACGCCCATCATCTCGTGGCACGCCTCCTCCACTTCGTTCGTGTCGAACAGCGTCTGCGCGAGTCGGGCCCGGTACCAGGCGGTGTTGCGGGTATAGCCACCACCGAGACCGGCAACCGCCGAGCGCAGGAACGGGACGGCCCGCGTGAGCTGTCCTCTCCCGGTGTAGTAGGCAGCCGTCGCGTAATCCACCTCGACAGGACCAGCGAACCGCGCCCACCTCGGTACGTCCGTGTCCGTGTCCGTACGTCCCTGGTAGGAAACGGCTCGGCTCAGCGCGCGGCCTGCACTAGCCGAGTCGCCGGCATGCGTCGCCGCGCTGGCCTCGCGCAATGAGATCACCAAATGCACCGTGGCACCCGCGCCTGCCCGGCGGGCGAGGCTGTACGCGTTCTCGACAGCCGATGTCGCCTCCCACATGCGGCCTGTATCGGCGGAGAGCAGGGAAAGCGTATTGAGCGCGCGAACCTGCAATAGGGGCTCGTCGATGAGCTGTGCCGCCGTCATCGCCTCCATGCAGGCGGCGCGAGCCTGTTCAGGAGGCCCACCGTCGTATCCGAACCAGGCGCGGTGACAAGCGAGTTCACAGAGCATGGTGTGAAGGTCACGGCCCACTCTGCTCATGTAGACGCTGCTGTTGAGCACGCGCGTGATCTCCTGCTCCAGCTGCGTGGCACGCGCCTTCGCGGGAATTCCGCCCGACCGGTGGTCGACGGTGTAAAGATCGGCCAGCCGTGCGCGGAACGCCGCCACCTCGCTAGCACCGACACGCGGACCTTGCTGGTGCGAGAGGGCCACCGCCGCGATGACACCCGACCCCGTGACAAACGCTCGACGATTCACCTCTCCATCGTCGCCGATCCTCTCGACCGTCGAATAGCGGTGCGACGGGACGTCGAATCCCATCTCGGCGAGCGGAAGGCCGAACATCGCCTCCAACACGGCCTGTTGGCTCGGGTGCGGTAATGGCGGCGGCGACTCGCTCTCCCACCGCCGGAGATGGCGGACGCTCACCGAGGCGTCGATGCCCAGGCGGGCGGCCTCGCGGGCGAAGGCCGCGACGAAGGTCACCTGCGTATATCCCGCCGCGCAGCGCAGCGATGCCAGCGTTGTGCCTGCCATCCGCATCCCCCACCACTCGCGAACCGTCCCCCTCACCGTAGCGATTTCGCCCGCCCGGCATAGACGGAAACGTCCGCCCAAAAGTCCGGTCATCAATGGCCCATGGCACCCGCCGAAGCGGTGGACTTACGCAAGACCCCCGCGACGTTGCGGGACGTCCGGGGGCGCGGCCCACCAGCTGACAGGAGCTGATGAACATGAACCACTTTATGGCCAATGCCCTCGAATGGGTGAGAGCGGTTCTCGCCTCTCTCCGGGAGGCCGCCGGATGAACACGATGACCGGCCTTCGCTTATTGCCCTGGTCCGACCCGGAGGGCAGGCCGTGCTATCTGGCATCGGACAGCGACGACAGTTCCCTGAACCGACGTGCGGACCAGATCGAGGCACTCCAGCTGTCCATGGGGACGGAGCTCCTCGGCCACGCCCGAGCCCTGCTGGGTGACCGCAAGGCAGACGCGAGAGAGCTCCGTTTCCTCGCAAACCGGCTCTGTGAGGCACTGCGCGATGTGCTGCGGGTGGCCGAGAGCAGAGGCAGACGACTCCACGACGAGGACGGCGACCAGGACGAGTCATGACGCCCACCGGCGGGTAGCCGCCGACGAGGCGGGAGGGGGTGGGGTCGGAGGGGTGGTGTCCTGGACGCTCACGCATATTTGTGGCGCCAATCTCCGGCCAACCCAACGATCATCGTCCGTCGGCGCCGTAAATGTGCGGTCCAGGGCGCCGCCCCGGAGGCCCCGCCCCCGGCACCCACCACGCACAGCGGGCGCACCACAGCAACCACCACACACCCGCACAAGCAACCCGCGCCGCAGGACCAGTGAGGTCACCCTCGGTTACGTCGCTCGTGGACTCCAGGCCCTGCGTACGGACTTCGGCTCCCTCGCTCGCGATGTGCGGGTTGCCGAGTTGGATGCCGAGATCAAGGCACTGAGCGTGAACTGACGAAAGGGGCAGGGATGTCACGGACCGAGGGTGCCCGGCTGTTCCGGGAGGCGTGGATCGCGGGCGTGCGGCGGCACTTTCCCGGGGAGCCCAAGCCGGGGTATGTGACCCCCTGGGAGGAGACCCCGGAGTGGGAGCGGGCGGCTGCTGGGGCGGTGTACGAGCAGGTGAGGCAGTTCCTGGAGGTGAGCGAAGGGCACGCCGGGCGACTTGCACGGGAGCAGAAGGGGCGCTTCGTCGCTACGTGCTGGACCGCGCAGATGTACCGGCACTTCGAGGACCCGAAGCCCGGGTACGTCGCCGACTGGCCGGATCTTCCCGGCTGGCAGCAGGAGACGGACGCGGACATCTTCGAGGCGATCGAGAAGGACGCCGACTGACCGGCGTCAGGCCTCGGCGGCTTGCCCTTGTCGTGGAACGGCCCTGGCGGGCGCACCCTATCGGACGGGCCGGGCCCACCGGCGGGTAGCCGCCGACGAGGCGGGAGGGGGTGGGGTCGGAGGGGTGGTGTCCTGGACGCTTACGTGTATTTGTGGCGCCAATCTCCGGCCCGCCCAACGTTCCCGGCTAACGGCGCCGTAAATATACGGTCCAGGACGCCGCACCGGAGGCCCCGCCCCCGGCACCCACCACGCACAGCAGGCGCACCACCCACGCACCCGCACCACACCCGTCACCGGAGCGACCGCGCGGGTCCGGGGCGGAGCCCCGGCGGGGGCGTGGGGGCGGAGCCCCCGCACCCGCACCCGCGCTCACCCCTCCGCGATCACGACCGCCGACGCCACCCCCGCGTCATGGCTCAGCGAGACATGCAGGCCCCGCACCCCCAGCCGCTGCGCGCACACCGCGACCGTGCCGCGGACCGAGAGGCGGGGGCGGCCGGTCGGCTCGGTGAGGATTTCGGCGTCGGTCCAGCGGAGGCCGCCGGGGGCGCCCAGGGACTTGGCCAGCGCCTCCTTGGCCGCGAAGCGGGCGGCCAAGGAGGCCATGCCGCGGCGCTCCCCGCTCGGCAGCCACAGCTCGCGCTCGACGAACAGGCGGTCCGCCAACCCTGGGGTGCGCCGGAGCGCGTCGTCGAAGCGGTCGATCTCGGCGACGTCGATGCCGACGCCGATGATCACGGCGTCGCTCGACGAGGCACTCGACCGGCCCGACGGCTCACTCGACCGTCACCGACTTGGCCAGGTTCCTCGGCTGGTCGACCTCGTTGCCGCGCGCCGTCGCCAGCTCGCATGCGAAGACCTGGAGCGGCACGGTCGCGACCAGCGGCTGGAGCAGCGTGGGCGTGGCGGGGATCTCGATGAGGTGGTCGGCGTACGGGGCCACCGTCTCGTCGCCGCGCTCGGCGATCACGATGGTGCGGGCGCCCCGGGCCCGGATCTCCTGGATATTGGAGACGATCTTGTCGTGGAGGACGGAACGCCCGCGCGGCGACGGCACGACCACCACGACCGGCACATCCTGCTCGATCAGCGCGATCGGCCCGTGCTTGAGCTCGCCCGCCGCGAAGCCCTCCGCGTGCATGTACGCGAGCTCCTTGAGCTTGAGCGCGCCCTCCAGGGCGACCGGGTAGCCGACGTGCCGCCCCAGGAAGAGCACGGTGTTCTTGTCGGCCAGGGTGCGGGCCAGCTCCCGTACCGGCTCCATGGTCTCCAGGACCTCTTCCACCTGGGTGGCGATCTCCGACAGCTCGCGGATCACGGAGAGGATCTCGTCGCCCCACTTGGTGCCGCGCACCTGGCCCAGGTACAACGCCACCAGGTAGCAGGCCACCAGCTGGGTGAGGAACGCCTTGGTGGAGGCGACGGCCACCTCGGGACCGGCGTGGGTGTAGAGCACCGCGTCCGACTCGCGCGGAATCGTGGAGCCGTTCGTATTGCAGATGGCCAGCACCTTCGCGCCCTGCTCACGGGCGTGCCGCAGCGCCATCAGGGTGTCCATGGTCTCGCCGGACTGCGAGATGGCGATCACCAGCGTCCGCTGGTCCAGGATGGGGTCGCGGTAGCGGAACTCGCTGGCCAGCTCCGTCTCGCAGGGGATCCGGGTCCAGTGCTCGATGGCGTATTTCGCGATCATGCCCGCGTGGTACGCGGTGCCGCACGCCACGATCACGACCTTGCTGACCTCGCGCAGCACCGAGGCCGGGATGCGCACCTCGTCCAGGCAGAGGTTCCCGGCCAGGTCGATCCGGCCGAGCAGGGTGTCCGCGACGGCCTTCGGCTGCTCGGCGATCTCCTTGAGCATGAAGTAGTCGTAGCCGCCCTTCTCGGCGGCGGAGGCGTCCCAGTCCACGTGGTACGGGCGGACCTCGGCCGGCGCCCCCTCGAAGTCGGTGACGGTCACACCGTCCCGGCGGGCCTCCACGACCTGGTCCTGGCCCAGCTCGATGGCCTCGCGGGTGTGGGCGATGAAGGCGGCCACATCGGAGGCGAGGAACGCCTCCTCCTCGCCGACGCCGACGACCAGCGGCGAGTTACGGCGCGCCCCGACCACCACATCGGGCGCGTCCGCGTGCACCGCGACCAGCGTGAACGCGCCCTCCAGCCGGCGGCACACCTGCCGCATCGCCTCGGCGAGGTCGCCACAGGACGAGAACGACTCGGCGAGCAGATGCGCCACGACCTCGGTGTCGGTCTCGGAGGCCAGCTCATGGCCGCGCTCGGCCAGCTCGGCGCGGAGCGCGGCGAAGTTCTCGATGATGCCGTTGTGGACGACGGAGACCCGGCCCGCGTTGTCCAGGTGCGGATGGGCGTTGGCGTCGGTCGGCCCGCCGTGGGTGGCCCAGCGGGTGTGGCCGATGCCGGTGCCCCCGGTGGGCAGCGGGCGGTCGGCCAGCTCCTTCTCCAGGTTGCCCAGCTTGCCCGCCTTCTTGGCCGCCGCCAGCCCACCGTCGGCCAGCACGGCGACGCCCGCCGAGTCATAGCCGCGGTACTCCAGCCGCTTGAGCCCGGCAAGGACCACATCGAGGGCCGACTGCCCTCCCACATAACCAACGATTCCGCACATGGACGCAGCGTACGACCCCGGGGGTGGCAGACCGACCACCGGCCACGCACAGGCCCCTCTCATGCCGTGAATAATGCGCACGAGCGGCCGGGGGGCCGCCCTTTCACTTTCACTTTCCTGGGGGGATCGTGCGCCGTATCACCATGTCGTCCACCGCTGTGCTGCTTCTCGCGCTCGGCACCGGCTGCTCATCGGGTTCGAGCGAATCGGGTTCGAGCGAATCGGGTTCGAGCGAGAAGGCCCGCGTCGCCGAGAAATCGAGCGGAAAGGCCGGGGCGAAAGCGTCCGCCACGAAGAGCACGGACGGCAGACCCGTCGACATCGTCCGCGCCGCCGTGGCGAAGGCCCGCGCCACCAGCGCCCGGATCGACGAGACCGTCGTGACCCGCGGCGGTGGGGGTGAGGAGTCCACCCTCTCCTTAGCGGGCCCATTCGACCTGGCCGCCGACAAGGGCAAGCTGTCGGTCGACTTCCCGGGCGGCGCGGTCGACCACATGGACGAGGTCTTCAGCGGGGGCAAGGTCTATCTCACCCGGACCGTTCCCAAGGGCCACTGGGCGGTCATCGACCGCGACAAGGCCAGGGCCCACTCCCTGCTGCGAGCCCCGCTGAACGACCCCGAACACGTCCTGCGCCAGGCATCGGCCATCCGCGACGTGTCGGACCGGGGCACGACCACGATCGACGGCCGTCCGGTGCACCTCTACCGGGGCACGCTCGACTACCGGACGCTCACCCTCAGCATGGCGGACGAGAGCCGTAAGAAGCTCGAAACGGCCCGGAAGGCGATGGGCGGCGGACTGCCCGCGTCCGCGATGGTCTGGGTGGACGAGAAGGGACGGCCGGCCCGGGTCGAGCTGTCGGCCGCACAGCACACGGGGTACGTCACCGTCACCATGAACCTGACCGACTTCGGCAAGCCCGTGAAGGTGCGGGTCCCGGCCGTGTCCAGGACCACCCCGACCGACTCCGTCTCCGGCGTGCTCCCCGGGTGACATCCCCGGCCCCGGCCCGGGGTGACCGACCCCACGCCGGGACACCGCTCACTCGGCCGGTCCCTGCCATGACAATGAGAGGGTGATCACGTCAACCGCGCGCGATGCGCGCACCGTGCGCGGCCCGCAGCGGCGGGGCGGCGAGGCGACTCCGTATGTGGACCTGTCCCGTGCCGAGTGGAGTGCGCTGCGGGACAAGACGCCGCTGCCGCTGACCGCCGAAGAGGTCGAGAAGCTGCGGGGACTCGGCGACGTCATCGACCTCGATGAGGTGCGGGATGTCTATCTGCCGCTGTCCCGGCTGCTCAACCTCTACGTCGCCGCCACCGGCAATCTGCGCGGCGCGCTCAACACCTTCCTGGGCGACACCAAGCGGGGCAACGGGGCCCAGCCCGGTACGCCGTTCGTGATCGGCGTGGCGGGAAGCGTCGCGGTCGGCAAGTCGACCACCGCGCGGCTGCTCCAGGCGCTGCTGGCCCGCTGGCCCGAGCATCCGCGGGTGGAGCTGATCACCACCGACGGCTTTCTGTACCCCAACGACGAGCTGCGGCGCCGTGGGCTGATGTCCCGCAAGGGGTTCCCCGAGAGCTACGACCGCAGGTCGCTGACCCGCTTCGTCGCCGATGTGAAGGCGGGCCGGGCGGAGGTGTCGGCGCCGGTCTACTCCCACCTGATCTACGACATCGTGCCGGACGAGCGGCTGACCGTGCACCGCCCCGACATCCTCATCGTCGAGGGGCTCAATGTGCTCCAGCCCGCGCTGCCGGGCAAGGACGGGCTGACCCGGGTCGGGCTCGCGGACTTCTTCGACTTCAGCGTGTACGTGGACGCCCGGACCGAGGACATCGAGCGCTGGTACCTGGGCCGCTTCAAGAAGCTGCGGGAGACGGCCTTCCAGGACCCGTCCTCGTACTTCCGCAAGTACACCCAGGTCTCGGAGGAGGAGGCGCTGGACTACGGGCGGATGATCTGGCGGACCATCAACAAGCCCAACCTGAAGCAGAATGTGCAGCCCACGCGGGGGCGGGCCACGCTTGTGCTCCGCAAGGGGCCGGATCACAAGGTGCAGCGGCTGTCCCTGCGCAAGCTGTGAGGAGCGCCGGGCCATGCTGCACGTGAGGCTGATCGTCCCCGCCGACCGCACCGAGGACGTGGTGCGCACGATCGAGAAGACGGTCGGCACCACCCATCTGGTGGTGCTGCCGGGCGCCGCCCGCAACCCCGCGGGGGACGTCGTCATGTGCGACGTGGCGCGCGAGGCCGGGGACGCCCTGCTGGGCGACCTGCGTGCGCTGGGTCTTGACGAGGCCGGTTCGATCGCGGTGGAGAACATCGACCTGTCGCTCTCCAAGCGCGCCGACAAGGCGGAGGAGGAGGCGCCCGGCGAGGGCGCGGACGCGGTCCTGTGGGAGCACCTGGCGGACGCCACCCACGAGGAGTCCACCCTCTCGGTGACCTATCTCGCCTTCCTCGTCATCGCGACGATGATCGCGGCATGCGGTGTGGTGCTGGACAACGCGATCCTGATCGTCGGTGCGATGGCGGTCGGCCCCGAGTTCGGACCGCTGGCCGGGGTGTGCACCGCGCTGGTGCGGCGCGCGCCGCGGCTGGCCGCCCGCTCGGCGATCGCGCTGCTGGTCGGGTTCGCGGCGGCGATGGCGCTGACCACCGGCTTCAGCATCGCGATGGACGCGGTGGGCCTCTTCGGCAAGGACATGCTGGAGCGTGCCCGGCCGAACACGGACTTCATCTGGAAGCCGGACATGTTCTCGTTCGTGGTCGCCGTGCTCGCGGGGATCGCCGGAACGCTGTCGCTGACCTCGGCGAAGTCCGGCGCGCTGGTGGGCGTGGCGATCTCGGTGACCACGGTGCCGGCGGCGGCCAACGCGGCGGTGGCGCTCGGGTACGGGGAGATCGACCAGATGTGGGGCTCGACGGAGCAGCTGCTGCTGAATCTGGTGGGGATCGTGGTGGCGGGGACGTTGACGCTGCTGGCGCAGAAGGCGTTGTGGGGGCGGCGGGGGTAGGTTCCCCCACCCCGCCCCTTCCCCGCGGCGTCGATATGCGGCTCCGCCGCGTGGCGGGGCCCGGCCCCGGCCCCCGCTGGGGCTCCGCCCCAGACCCCGTTTCGGGGGCTCCGCCCCCGGACCCCCGCCGGGGCTCCGCCCCTGGACCCCGCTCCTCAATCTCCCCCAGCTACCGCTGGGAGGTGCCCCCTGGAGGGGCTGGAAAATCCAGCCCCTCCGGCGATTGAGGGTCCCAGTGGAGAGACCAGGACCGAGGCTCCCTCGGGCTCGGAGAGAGGCCCTAGCCCAGAGCCGACTTCACCGCGTCCGCCAGGCGGCCGGCGACCGAGCGGGCCTGCTCGATGTCGGCGGCCTCGACCATGACCCGCACCAGCGGCTCCGTGCCCGAGGGGCGGAGCAGGACCCGGCCGGTCTCGCCCAGCTCGCGCTCGGCCTCGGCGACGGCCGCGGCCACGTCCGCGCTGGAGGCGACCCGGGACTTGTCCACGTCGGGGACGTTGACCAGCACCTGCGGCAGCCGCTCCATGACGGCCGCGAGGTCGGCCAGGGTGCGGCCGGTCGCGGCGACGCGGGCCGTCAGCAGCAGACCGGTGAGGGTGCCGTCACCCGTCGTGGCGTGGTCGAGGACGATCACGTGCCCGGACTGCTCGCCGCCCAGGGCGTAGCCGTGGGACTTCATCTCCTCCAGCACATAGCGGTCCCCGACCGCCGTCTGGACCAGCTCGACCCCCTCCCGCTTCATGGCCAGCTTGAAGCCGAGGTTGGACATCACGGTGCCGACCACCGTGTCCCCGCGCAGCTCGCCCGCCTCGCGCATGGCCAGGGCCAGGACGGCGAGGATCTGGTCGCCGTCGACCTCGCGGCCCGCCGCGTCCACCGCGAGACAGCGGTCGGCGTCCCCGTCGTGGGCGATGCCGAGGTCGGCCCGGTGCTCCACGACGGACGCCTGGAGGCGGGCGAGGTGGGTGGAGCCGTAGCCGTCGTTGATGTTGAGCCCGTCCGGGTCGGTGCCGATCGTCACGACCTCGGCCCCGGCCCGCGCGAACGCCTCCGGGGAGACCCGGGCGGCCGCGCCGTGCGCCCCGTCGATGACGACCTTGAGGCCGTCGAGCCGGTTGGGGAGGACGCCGACCAGATGGGCCACATAGGCGTCGAAGCCCTCGTCGTAGTCCCGGACCCGGCCCACCCCCGTGCCCGTCGGCCGGTCCCACGGCTCACCGGAGGCGTGGGACCGGTAGGTGGTCTCGATGCGGTCCTCCAGCTCGTCGGCCAGCTTGTGGCCGCCGCGGGCGAAGAACTTGACGCCGTTGTCGGGCATCGGGTTGTGGCTCGCGGAGAGCATCACCCCGAGGTCCGCGTCCAGCGCCCCGGTCAGATGCGCGACGGCCGGCGTGGGCAGCACGCCGACCCGCAGTACGTCCACCCCGGCACTGGCCAGCCCCGCCACCACGGCCGCCTCCAGGAACTCCCCGGACGCTCGCGGGTCCCGCCCGACCACCGCCACCGGCCGATGGCCCTCGAAGGTTCCCGCCTCGGCGAGCACATGCGCCGCCGCTACCGACAGACCGAGCGCCATCTCAGCCGTCAGATCGGCGTTCGCGACGCCGCGCACACCATCCGTACCGAAGAGTCGTCCCACTGGTGTCCTCCGAAGTTACGAGCTGGGGAGCAGAAGCTTGCTTGTAGGTATACGCCCCCCGGTGGCGATAGCCGAACGCCCCGGAGGCACAGGTGGTGCCGCCGGGGCGTTCGGGTGAAGCAGCGGTGCCGCGATGGGCGTCAGCGCTTGCTGTACTGCGGCGCCTTGCGGGCCTTCTTCAGACCGGCCTTCTTACGCTCGGTGGCGCGGTCGTCACGGGTCAGGAAGCCGGCCTTCTTGAGGGGGCCGCGGTTGTTGTCCACGTCCGCCTCGTTCAGCGCCCGGGCGATGCCCAGACGCAGCGCCCCGGCCTGGCCGGAGACGCCGCCGCCCGAGATGCGGGCGATGACGTCGTAGCGGTCGTCCAGCTCGAGCACCTTGAAGGGCTCGTTGACTTCCTGCTGGTGGACCTTGTTGGGGAAGTACTCTTCGAGAGTACGACCGTTGATCTTCCACTGCCCGCTGCCCGGCACGATGCGGACACGCGCCACGGCGTTCTTGCGGCGCCCGGTGCCGGCGGCAGGCTGCGGGTCACCGAAGCGGGAAGCGAGCGACTCGGAGGTGTACTCCGACTCGACCGTCTCAACGCTCTCGGTGGTGTACTCCTCGACATCGAGGGGGGTCTCGGCGGTGGTCTCGGCCACGATGCTCCTCAGATTCTCTTCGTCGTAAGGGGTGGCCGGGACTACTGCGCGACCTGGGTGATCTCGAACGGAACCGGCTGCTGAGCGGCGTGCGGGTGCTGGTCGCCCGAGTACACCTTCAGCTTCGAGAGCATCTGACGGCCCAGGGTGTTCTTGGGGAGCATGCCCTTGATGGCCTTCTCGACGGCCTTCTCCGGGTTCTTCTCCAGCAGCTCGTCGTAGCGGATGGAGCGCAGACCACCCGGGTAGCCGGAGTGGCGGTACGCCATCTTCTGGGTCCGCTTGTTGCCGGAGAGGTGCACCTTGTCGGCGTTGATGATGATGACGAAGTCACCAGCGTCGACATGCGGCGCGTACACCGGCTTGTGCTTGCCCCGCAAAAGGGTGGCGGCCTGGGTGGCCAGACGGCCCAGAACCACGTCGGTGGCGTCGATGACATGCCACTGACGCTGAACGTCGCCGGGCTTGGGGCTGTACGTACGCACGGTCGTAGCCTTCGCTTCTTCAGTGAGTGAAGTCTCCCCGGGCCCGCGAGGGCCGGGATGACAGGTCCGGACAAGGCCACCCGGACGATCACGACAGCCGTGGCCGCACCTCGGTGACGCATGCCGAGTGCTTGCCGCTGGTCATCGGCCCGGTGGACCGGCGTAACGGCCTCTCACGTGAGAACGAGCAAGCCAATACGCATAACGAACTGGCAGAATACCGGCCCGCCCCCACCCGGGTCAAAACGCCCCCGCGCCGCCGCGGACCCGCCCGCGGCCCATTCGGGGCTGGGGCCCCGGCCGAGCCCGGGCGCCTCGAGCGGGCCCGGCCACCGGCCGGAGGCGCCTGCCCGCAGGGGGGGGCACTGGGAGCCCCCCGCGCCGATCGCGGCATCAGAGCCTCCCACCCTCGTGCGCCAGGGCGCGAGGCGAAAGGGGGCGGGGCGCCCACCCACGCCAGCCAAGGCGCCCACCCACGCCAGCCAAAACGCCCCCGCGCCGCCGCGCACTCGGCCGTGCGCCGCGTCGGGGCCGGGGCCCCCGCCGAGCCCTTGCGCGTCACACGGGGTCCGGCCGCCGCCGGGGGCTTCGCCGCGCGTCCGGCCGCGCGCCGCGATTCGGACCGGGGCACCGGCCGCCGGCGGCTTCGCCGGACGCCCGGCTGTGGCCCGGGTTCGGCCCGGGGCACCGGCCGCGTGGGGGTGGGGCGCAAGAGGGACCCGCCGGCGGGTCCATCCTGTCACTCGGCCGGTCTAAGATGCGCGCCATGAGCTTTGGGCAAGGGGGGCCTTACGGGCCCGGGGGTTCTCAGGCGCCTCAGCCGTCGACGCCGGACTGGGCGGCGCTCGCCGATCAGTCCGCCGCGCGCAACCGCCGCCGCAAGTTGCTCTTCATCGGGGGCGGGGCGCTGGCGACGGCGGCCGTCGCCGCGATCGTCGCCACCGCCGTGGTCAGCAGCGGGCACAAGGACAACGGGGGCGGCGATTCGGCCGGTGGGCTGCCGACCCCGCCGGACCTGCCCAGCGAGTCGGCGACGCCCGAGCCGACCTTCTCCAATGTGGCCCCGCCCGCGCCGCCGAAGCCGCTGGACATCATCTCCAGCGCCCGGCGGGACAAGGCGCCGCTGAGCGCGGCCGGCCTCTTCCCCGACAAGCGCGCCACGAAGGACGACCGGTCGTACACCAAGGCGGCGTCCGCCTCGACCACCAGCTGCTCGGCCGCGACCCAGGGGGCGCTCGGCCCGGTCCTGGTGAACAACGGCTGCCGCAAGCTGCTGCGGGCCACCTTCACCCGGGACGGCGTCGCGGTGACGATCGGTGTCGCCGTCTTCGACGGCAAGGCGGCGGCCGAGAAGGCCAAGGACGGGTACAAGCCGAACATCGCCTCGCTCTCGGGCGGGGGCGTGCCGACCTTCTGCCGCCGGACGGCCTGCCAGAGCTCGGCGAACGCGATCGGGCGGTACGCCTACTTCACGATCTCCGGCTATACGTCGGGGAAGGCGGTCACGTCGTCGGACACCGCCACCCTCCAGGCCGGCCGCGATGTGGCCGACTACACCTTCCGCCAGATCCTGGCCAGGGGCAACGCCCAGGCGTCGGCGGAGGCCGCCTCGGCCGCCTCCGCCACCAACTGAGACCGGGCCGCGGGCGGAAGGCCCGGGCCCGCCGGGCTCAGGACGCGGCGCCCTTCGTGGCCTTCGCCACCTTCGCCACCTGGGCGTCCACCAGCGCGGCCGGGATCTCGGACTTCGCGGGGTCGGCGATGTTCACCCCGAAGAACACCGTCACCTGCGGCCCGGTCCGCACGACCGTGAACTTGATGACGGCCTTCTCCTTGCCCGCGTCATGCAGGCTGAAGGACACCGCCTCGTCCCCGGCCTTCGGCGCGTCCAGCGGTGTCACCTTCTTGACGTCCGCCTTCCCGCCCGAGCCGTCCTCGGCGGGGAAGCCGCCCTGACAGGCGGTGACGGCCTCGCGCAGGTCCTTCACCGTGCGCTCGGCGTCGCCCGGTCCGTAGGAGGAGATCCGGATCAGGCCGGTGGAGCCGACCTTCGCCTTGGTGAGGTCGGTGGCGTAGGCGCGGTGGACGCTGGCCTTGGGCGCCGGGTCGTACCGGCTCCCCATCAGCGCGGCCATCGGTCGGCACGCGGCCTTGCCGGTCTTGGCCGAGCCGCCCTCGCCGACCTCCTTGTCCGTCATCTTCTGCACCTCGAGCCCCTTGACCTCGCCATTGGTCAGGGCGGCCCGCTCCAGGGCGGACGCGGACAGCGGCTTCGCGTCCTGGCCGGAGCCCGCGGCCTTGTCCCCCTGCGAAGCGCCGTCGCCCTGCTCGGCGCTGCCCGCCTGCTTGGCGCCGTCCGCCTTGCCGTCGCCGGAGTCGCTGCCGCATCCGGTCATCAGCCCGAGCGCCGCCACCACCGCGATGGCCGCACCCACGGTCCGCTTCGCACCGGAGTCGTTCATTTCTCTGTCCACCCCTGGTCGGTATCGGGCCCGTACGGCCACCGCACGGACATCCCGCAGACTCCCAGACCCCGGGGAAGGTTGTAATCCCTTTTCCGAATGTGGTGGATCCCATATCACCACACGCATAAGCAACCTTCGCGGCCCCAGCCAGTCTTACGGACCGATCAATCCTTACTGGTTCCATACCGGCATCACACCGGCCCCATATCGGCGCAATGCAGCCTGGCTCGGAACCAGAACGAAGCACGGCCTCGGAGGGGAGGGCACGTCGCGGCAGTTCAGCCCTGCCGCGCGTACATCACCATGAAGATTTCTTTCCTGCTCCACAACGCCTATGGCATCGGCGGAACCATCCGGTCGACCTTCAATGTGGCCGGGGCGCTCGCCGCCCACCACACCGTGGAGATCGTCTCCCTGATCCGCACCATCGACACCCCGAACCTCCCCCTGCACCCCGCCGTGCGGCTCAGCCCCCTGATCGATCTGCGCCCCCACGAGGACCGGCCCCACGCCGGGCGCCGCGCCGCCGACCTCGGCCATCCGCTGCTGACCCGGCCCAGCGCCCACATCCCCGCCGCCGAGGCCAAGGGCACCACCAACTTCAACGCGCTCACCGACGAACGCGTCGCCGAGTACCTCGACCGCACCGACGCCGATGTCGTCATCGCCACCCGCCCCGGACTGGTCATCTACCTCGCCGCGCTCGGCCGATCCGGCCGCTTTCTGCGGATCGGCCAGGAGCACCGCCTCCACGGCACCCACCGCGCCGAGATCCGCGCCGCCTGCGACGCCGCGATCCCCCACCTCGACGCGTACACCTCCGTCTCCGAGGCCGACGCGGCCACCCACCGGGCCCATCTCCCCGGTGTCACCACCCGGCTGACCGCCCTGCCCAACGGGGTGCCCGCCACCGGGATCGAGCCCTCCGACGGCCGCGCCAAACTCGTCGTGGCCGCGGGCCGGCTGATCCCCGTCAAGCGCTACGACCTGCTGGTGGCCGCCTGGGAAAAGGTGGCCGCCAAACACCCCGACTGGCGGTTGCGCATCTACGGCCGCGGCCCCCAACTCCCCTCCCTGCGCCGCCAGATCGACGAGCTCGGGCTGGCCGATCACATCACCCTGATGGGCGCCTACTCCCCCATCGAGACCGAGTGGGCCAAGGGCGCGATCGCCGCCGTCACCTCCCGCGAGGAGTCGTTCGGCATGACGATCGTCGAGGCGATGCACTGCGGGGTGCCCGTGGTCGCCACCGACTGCCCGCACGGTCCGGGCGAGATCATCACCGATGGCCGGGACGGACTGCTGGTGCCGGTCGGCGACGCGGACGGGATCGCCAAGGGGCTGCTGACCCTGATCGAGGACGACGAACTGCGCCGCTCGATGGGCGCGGCGGCCCGGATCGCGGCGCAGCGATACGCACCCGAGCGCGTGGCGGCCAGTTACGAGCGACTGATCGAGGAGCTCCACACCGCCCGCGGCGCCGCGGCCCCGGCCCACCGGCGCCGGGTGGCCGCGCCCTTGCTGGCCCGGTCGGCCGGAGCGCCGCTGACCGGCACCCTCAAGGGCGCGGTCAAGCAGCTGATCCGCAAACCCCTGCGGCCCGTCGCGTCCTGCCGGGTCACCGCCGAGGGCAATCTGGCGGTGCTGCTGGAGCCCGCCGGTCTGCACGGCGGCGGGCTCGAACTGACCGTCACCCGCCGCAAGAGCGACGAGCCCCCGTTCCACGTACCGCTGCTGCCCCCGGTCGGCGGCGCGCCGTCCGCGCCCTGGACGGCCACGCTCGACCGGGCGACGCTCGACCTCGACGAGGGCCGCTGGGATCTGCATGTGGTCCGCCCCTCCGACGGGGTGCGCCGCCGGGTCGGCTGCCGCTTCGCCGAGGGGCGCGGGCTGCTGGACCTGGAGCCGCTGCCCGGCTCCCCGTTCACCTGGTGGATCCCGTACCCCACCGTCGACGGCTATCTCGCGCTGCGCGCCTGGCGGCGCCCGGCCCACGCCGAGGCCCGGGTGATCCGCCTGGACGCCGAGGGGATCGCCGTCGAAGGGACCCTGCACGGGGCGCGGTTCGGGCCCGACGCCGCGCCGACCGCGGTGGCCACCCCGTCCAAGGGCCCGGCCCGCCCGTTTCTCACCGGGGTCACGGCGCTCGACGGCGGACGGTTCCGCTTCACCGTCCCGTACGAGCGGATCCGGGAGGCCCGTGACGGCGAAGGGGACGCCGCCGGCTGGACCCTGACGCTCCATAAGTCAGCCCGGGGCGGGACCCCGATCCGGGTCGGACGCATCGTCGGCGACATCGTGGACCGCGACAAAACGGACCTCTTTCCGATCACTCACGGTGTTCGCCCCCACCTCACCCGCACCGGTGACCTCGCCATCATCTCCGTCACCACAGGGAATTGAGGGACTCGGTCCAAAGGTGCCGTGTTTGCCGCCCAGATCACCGGTAACACTCGGTGATACCAGCCTCGAGCGAGGAAAATCTCTGCGGAAGGCACAGCGATGTCAACTGTCACGCTCATCATCCTGCTGGCGGCACTGGCCGCCATCGCCGGTCTTGTGATCGCCCCCTCGGTGCGGCAGGGCCGCAAGGGCGAGCTGCCGGTCCGAAGCCTGCCCTCGGAAGCCAGGGAGCAGTACGCGGCACGGTGGGCGGGCTTGCAGGAGCGGTTCGTGGACTCCCCCGGATGGGCCCTGCACGAAGCCGACCGGCTGCTGGGCGCGTTGGCCGTGGACCGCGGCTATCCGGCCGAGTCCGAGGAGAAGCGGATGGACGCGCTGTCCGTCCGTCACCCCGAGGAGATCGAGGGCTACCGCCGGCTGCACGCCATGGCGGCGCGGGTGCACGAGGGCGAGACGGCCACGGAGCGGATGCGGGAGGCGCTGGTCGCGGCGCGTCCCCTGTTCGAGCAGCTGGTCCGTGCCCAGCCGCACGACGAGCGCCCGCTCCCGCCTCCGGTCCCCCGTCAGCGGGACCTCCGGCGGGGCCGTATCCCGCGGCAGCGCCTCGGCCCGGCCGCCGATCACTGACCGGTGAGCCGCACCGCCAGCGCGAGGGTGTCATCCGGATGCAGGATCACCGTGTGCATATCCTCCGCGATGGCGCCGGGGACCTCCTCCGTCGGGCTCCGCAGATGCTTGTGCGCGGCCTCGATCAGGCGCTTCTCGCCCTCGATCGGGTCCCGGCGGCTCTCGGTGAGACCGTCGGTGTAGAGCAGGAGGAGGTCCCCGGGGGCCAGCCGCTCGGTCAGCGGGGTCTCGCTGCCGGGCAGCGGAAAGCCGATCCCCCGCCCCCGGGCCTCCAGATACCGGGCCGTCCCGTCGCGGCGCAGCAGCAGCGCCGGCGGATGGCTCCCATTGGCCAGCCACAGCTCACCGGAGGCCGGATCGATCCGGGCGAGCTGCACGGTGGCCATCACGGATCGGTCGAAGGGGCGCAGGATCTCGTCGGTGCGGCCCACGATCGACTCGAGCCGGTGGCCCTCCAGGGCCAGGGTGCGCACCGCGTGGGTGACGTTGAGCGCGCTGCGCGTACTGGTCACCCCATGGCCCAGGGCGTCCACGATGGTGATGTGGACGGTGCCGTCGGGCAGCACGAACCAGTCGTACAGATCCCCGCCGGTCGGCGCGTCGGTGCCGGCCGGTTCGTAGTGCACGGCGAGTTCGAGACCGTCGGCCTTGATGGGCGCCGGGCGCAGCGCGTCCTCCAGCTCCCGCAGGGTCTGGCCGTGCGCGGTGCGCAACTGCTTGTCCCGCTCGTCGAGCTGGACGTAGAGGGCGAGCACCCCGCTGTTGGTCTCCGCGAGTTCGTCCTTGAGCCGGCGGTGCTCGGAGGTGAGGGCGTCGGCGGCGGCCACGACCGCGCGCAGCTCCTCCGCGGCCAGGGCGTCCTCGCCGGGCGCCTCGCCCGCGGCGTCGGATGGGGGTGACGCCGGGAGGCGCCAGACCACCTCGCCCTCGGTCACCTCGTCGGGGGCCATCGGGAGGTCCCCCGCCACCGGACCGGTATCGCCCGGGGTCCGCAAGCCCACCGTGAGCAGCCCCTCGGCCGGGTCGTACGCCCATGTGAGGCCCGTCTCCCGCCCGGCCCGCAGCGCCGCCCCGGCGGCCTCGGCGGCGGACAGCACAAGGCGCGCCCGGACCGCGGGGTCCAGGGCGTGCTCCCGGGCCAGCGCCCGAACGGCCCGACTGAGCCCCGCCGTCGTGGCGCAGGTGAGGTTCCTCGTCGTCATGGAAGCCTTAAGGGGGACCTGGCCGCGAGCACCGTGGCGTCGTCGCGGACGCGGCGATGGCCATGGGCGAGTGCGGCGGACAACAGGGGCGGCGGGAGGCGGAGCACGGACGGGGGCGGGTCGAGCGACCAGCGGGCGTCGATGCCGTCGCTGTGCAGCACCGCCGTACCGCCCTGGGGCAGCGGGAAGTCGTGGACGCGGGGGGTGGGCATTCCCCAGCCGACGATACCGGGCTGCCCGATCAGCCGGTGCCGGACCCTGTCGTGGGTCAGGGCGAGGGCGCGGATGTTGCCGATACCGCAGTAGTCGGCGTGTTCGGCGTACAGCCGCAGCACGCCCACGGCGGCCCCCCGGGTGTGCCGCAGAGCCCGGTTCATCCGGGTGAGCACCTCCGGCAGCGGCCGGTCGGGGTCGGCGTGGAAGGTCCGCAGCGCCGCCTGGGCCGCCTCGGCGGCCAGCTGGCCGTGGCCGAGACCGTCCAGGACGACCGCGGTGCGGGCGGAGTCCGTGTCGACGATCGCGCGGGCGTCGCCACAGCCCTCCTCCCCCTCTGCGGGCAGACAGACCGCGCCCACCCCCTGCCACTCCGGCCGCTGCTCGCCCGGCGCGGTGAGCCGGGCGCAGGCCCAGGTGCCCGCGTGGCTGCCGTCGGCGCTGCGCATCTGGAAGTGGGTCGCCATCCGCTTGACGGCGCCGAGCCCGACCCCCAGCGTTCCGGACGTGGTGTAGCCGTCCGCCAGACAGCGCTCGGGGTCGTGCATACCGGGGCCGCGGTCGGCGGTGAGGATCTCCACCCCGTGGCCCAGCGGCAGTGGCTGGACGTAGAGCGTGCCGTCGCTGGCGTGCTTGTCCAGGTTGGTCGCCAGCTCCGAGGCGATCACCGCCGCCTGGTCGGGCAGTGCCCCCGGCAGCTCGCACTCCCGGGCCACCCCACGCGCCGCCTCGGCGGCCAGATGCACGGCGCTGTGGTGGTCGACGCGCACCTCGACGGTGGGCGCCGTGAAGGTATCGGTCACCGGACCGTCCAGCGAGTGGCGACCACCACCGTGCCCTCACCCGGGCCGGTGCGCACCGAGAACTCGTCCATCAGCCGCCGGGCGCCGCCCAGCCCGTGGCCCAGGCCCGAGCCGGTGGTGAAGCCGTCGGTGAGCGCCACGTCGAGGTCGGCGATCCCCGGCCCCTCGTCCTTGACGATCAGCCGCAGCCCCCGCCGCCCCCGGGGATCGCGCGGATACTCCAGGGTCACCGTGCCGCCGCCCCCGTGGACATAGGCGTTACGGGCGAGTTCGCTGGCGGCCGTGACCACACGGGTCTGGTCCACCAGGCCGAAGCCCACCTCGACGGTGGCCGCGCGCACCGCGTGGCGGACCGTCAGCAGGTCCTCCTCCGTGCGCACCGGGTACGAGGCCGGCGCGGGCGGGCGCCGGCCATCGGACCGCGTGGACCTCTTGGTCCCGGGGGAGGCGAGGATGGAATCACCGGGGAGTGCCACGTCGGGCCCCTTCCAGGGGCTGTGGGGCCTGTCGCCACCCCAGCGCGGCCAAGCCCTGCTCCGGATTGAGTGCGGTCTCCACGCCGACGAGCTCGATCCCCAGCTCCACCAGGGTGATCGCCACCGGCGGTCGCATCCCGGCCACGATCACCCGCGCCCCCAGCAGCCGGGCCACCGTGGTCAGCTCCATCAGCGTCCGGGCCACGAAGGAGTCGATGACCTCCAGCCGGGAGATGTCGATGAGCACCCCGCGGGCGCCCTCGGCCGAGATCCGCTCGGTCAGCTCCTCGGTGAAGGCGATGGCGGTCCGGTCGTCGAGCTCATTGAGCAGGCCGGTGACCAGGACGTCGCCCAGTCGCAGAATCGGAACGCCGGGCGAGCGATGACCGGTCATCGACCGTCTCCTTCATCACCGTCGGGCCCCGGCCCGTCGATCAGCTTGATCGCGGCGGCCAGCGCGTCGGCCAGCGTCGCCCGCGTGAGGATGGTGGACAGATCGATGCCGAGCTGGGCGATGGTCTGGGCGATCGAGGGGCGCACCCCGCTGATCACACAGTCCGCGCCCATCAGCCGCACCGCGTTCACGGTCTGCATCAGATGCTGGGCGACGGCGGTGTCCACCGTCGGCACACCCGTGATGTCGATGATCGCGACCAGCGCCTCATGGTCCTGGATGGCCTGGAGCAGATTCTCCATCACCACCTGGGTCCGGGCGGTGTCCAGCGTGCCGATCAGCGGCACGGCCAGCACCTGCCGCCACAGCCGCACCACCGGCGTCGACTGCTCCATCAGCTGCTGGCTCTGCCGGCGGATGATCTCCTCCCGGCCCTCCACATACGTCTCGAAGGACAGCGCCCCCGCCACATCGAGCAGCCGGTTCATGAAGACGGCCGAGGCGAACAGCTCCTCGGCATCCCGGGTGTCCCGCTGCACCGCCTTCAGCAGCGCCTCCTTGAGCGCCAGCACCGCGAGCGCGGTCGCCGTCGGGGTGGCACCGGCCCGCGCCCGGCGCATCGAAAGCCCGACCACGGCCTCGTGCAGCCCCGGGCTGGAGGTCACCACGCGGTCCACCGGCACACCGCTCTGGAGCCCCGGGACCAGCGCCTCGATCAAGGCGTCGGCCTCCTCGCGGAGTTCGGCCTCCCCGATGTCGGTGTCGAGCAGGGCCTGCTCCATCTGCAGCTCGACCCAGCGATCGGCGATCTCCTCGCCGCGTTCATGGAGCGCCCTGGTCAGGCGCTCTCGCACAGCGGCCTCGCTGGTAGTCACGCGGTTCCCTTCGCGGTCGGCGACCGTTGTCGGTTGGCAAATTTTATCGATCTTCCGGGGGCCCCGGAAGCCGCATCATGCCGATCACCGCCCCGCCGTGACCTGTTCTCGTCCCGCCATCCGCACACGATGCGCGTAGCGAGTACCCCGTGATCGCCCGCCCACACCCACCCCACACCTCAGCAGCAGCCGGAACCGATCGCCGTCGCGCCGGGCAGGGAGCGCTTGTTGCGGGACTCGCGGTTACGGGCCGCGAGTTGGTCGTCGGCCGGGTAGCCGACCTCCTCCAGGGTCAGGCCATGGGGGCGTACGACATGGACGGCGGAGTCGCGCAGCCCGGCCGAGAGCACCTTGGCGGGCCAGTCCGGGGGACGGTGCCCGTCGCCGACGAAGAGCAGCGCGCCCACCAGCGAGCGCACCATGTTGTGGCAGAAGGCGTCCGCCCGCACCGTGGCCGTGATCACGCCGTCCGCCCCGCGCACCCAGTCCAGCCGCTGGAGGGTGCGGATGGTGGTGGCGCCGTCGCGCTTCTTGCAGTACGCGGCGAAGTCGTGCTCGCCCAGGAGCCGTATCGAGGCCGCGTTCATGGCGTCCACGTCCAACGGCCAGTCGTGCCACAGCACATGGCCGCGCAGCAGCGGATCGACCCCGCCGGGGTGGTCGGTGACCCGGTAGGCGTAGCGCCGCCAGATCGCGGAGAAGCGGGCGTTGAACCCGGACGGGGCCTCGGCGACCCGCCAGACCCGTACGTCATGGGGCAGCCGGCCGGCCAGCCGCCGCAGCAGCTTGTCCCGGTGCTCGGCCCACAGCGCCTCGGGCAGATCCACGTGCGCCACCTGGCCGCGGGCGTGGACCCCCGCGTCGGTGCGGCCCGCGACGGTCAGCTCGAAGGTCTCCGCGGAGCGCGTCACCGTCCGCAGCGCGCTCTCCAGCTCGCCCTGTACGGTGCGCCGCTCGCGCTGCTTGGCCCAGCCCGAGAAGTCCTTGCCGTCGTAACTCAGATCCAGCCGGACCCGTACGAAACCGGGCGCCGCCTCGTCACTCACCCAACCGTTCCTCTCCATGCGGAACGGGCCCGCTCCCAGGATCTGGGGGCGGGCCCGTCCGTACGACGAAAGCCGTCGGGACGCCTCAGGCGTCCTTCGACTCCTCGGCCTCGGCCTCGGCCGGAGCCTCGGTGGCCTCGGCAGCCGGGGTCTCCTTCTTGAGGTCCGCGGCGGCCTGGTCACCGGCAGCGTCCTTGGCGGTCCGCTTGGTGGCGGCCTCGGCCTCGCCGACCGCCTCCTGCTGCACGGTCAGCGCCTCGACCAGCTCGATGACCGCCATCGGGGCGTTGTCGCCACGACGGTTACCGATCTTGGTGATGCGGGTGTAGCCACCCGGCCGGTTCTCGTAGCGCGGCCCGATCTCGGTGAAGAGAGTGTGCACGACGCTCTTGTCACGGATGGTCTGGAGCACCAGACGGCGGTTGTGAAGGTCGCCCTTCTTCGCCTTGGTGACCAGCTTCTCCGCGACCGGGCGCAGGCGGCGGGCCTTTGCCTCGGTGGTGGTGATCCGGCCGTGCTCGAACAGCGCGGTGGCGAGGTTCGCCAGCAGGAGCCGCTCGTGCGCAGCGCTGCCGCCCAGACGGGCGCCCTTGGTGGGCTTCGGCATTGGTGTATCTCCTAGGTGTCTGCACCGGCCGTATCAGGTACCGGTGTCAGTGAACAAAATCCAGCCCGTCCGGCGATTGAGGACAAGACCTCAACCACAGCGGACCAGCAGGTTCTAGTACTGCTCGGTCTCGACGAAACCGGCGTCCGCGTCGTCGTCGGCGCCGAAGGCGTCCGCCGCGGCGGTCGGGTCGAATCCGGGCGGGCTGTCCTTGAGCGCGAGGCCCATACCGGCCAGCTTCGCCTTGACCTCGTCGATCGACTTGGCGCCGAAGTTCCGGATGTCGAGCAGGTCCGCCTCGGACCGCGCCACGAGCTCACCCACGGAGTGGATGCCCTCGCGCTTGAGGCAGTTGTACGAACGAACGGTGAGCTCGAGCTCCTCGATCGGCAGCGCCAGGTCGGCGGCGAGGGCGGCGTCCGTCGGGGACGGGCCCATGTCGATGCCCTCGGCGTCCACGTTCAGCTCGCGGGCCAGGCCGAACAGCTCGACCAGGGTCTTACCGGCCGACGCCATGGCGTCACGCGGCCGCATGGCCTGCTTGGTCTCGACGTCGACGATCAGCTTGTCGAAGTCGGTGCGCTGCTCGACACGGGTCGCCTCGACCTTGTAGGTGACCTTGAGCACCGGCGAGTAGATCGAGTCGACCGGGATCCGGCCGATCTCCTGGCCGACCTGCTTGTTCTGCACGGCGGAGACATAGCCGCGACCGCGCTCGACGGTCAGCTCCATCTCCAGCTTGCCCTTGCCGTTCAGCGTGGCCAGGACCAGGTCGGGGTTGTGCACCTCGACACCGGCCGGCGGCGCGATGTCGGCGGCGGTGACCAGACCCGGGCCCTGCTTGCGCAGGTACATCACGACCGGCTCGTCGTGCTCCGAGGAGACGACCAGCTGCTTGATGTTGAGGATCAGGTCGGTGACGTCCTCCTTGACGCCCGGCACGGTGGTGAACTCGTGCAGGACCCCGTCGATCCGGATGGACGTGACCGCCGCACCGGGGATCGAGGAGAGGAGCGTACGACGCAGGGAGTTTCCGAGGGTGTAGCCGAAGCCCGGCTCCAGCGGCTCGATCACGAACCGGGAGCGGAACTCGTCGACGACCTCTTCGGTCAACGAGGGACGCTGAGCGATCAGCATGGAATTGCCTCCAGTCTTCGGCGCCCGCTATTTGACGCCGAACCCTTCAATGATACGGGCGGTACGCACCGAACGGCGCGTACCGCCCGTAATCGCCTAGGTCTACTACTTCGAGTAGAGCTCGACGATGAGCTGCTCCTGCACCTGGGTGTCGATCACCTGGCGCTCGGGCATGGAGTGCACGAGGATCCGCAGCTGCGACGGAATGGCCTCCAGCCACGCCGGCACGGTGCGCTCGCCGGCCTCGGCCTGAGCCACCTGGAAGGGGGTCAGGGTCCGGGACTTCGGACGGACCTCGATGATGTCGTTCACGGTGACCCGGGCCGACGGGATGTCGGTCTTGACACCGTTCACGTTGATGTGGCCGTGGCGGACCAGCTGACGGGCGTGGTCGCGGGACTTGGCGAAGCCGGCCCGGTAGACCACGTTGTCGAGTCGGGTCTCGAGGATGCGAAGAAGGTTCTCACCGGTCTTGCCGGACTTCTTGTTCGCCTCCGCGTAGTAACCACGGAACTGCTTCTCAAGGACACCGTAGATGCGGGTCGCCTTCTGCTTCTCACGGAGCTGAAGGAGGTACTCGCTGTCCTTGGTGCGCCCGCGACCGTGCTCACCCGGGGGGTAAGGACGGATCTCGATCGGGCACTTCGCGCTCTCGCACTTGCTCCCCTTGAGGAAGAGCTTCTGCTTCTCCCGACGGCAACGCTTGCAGTCGGCCCCGGTGTAACGCGCCATTGTTTCTGTTGTCTCCTACTTCAGCCGGTCAGACACGCCGACGCTTGGGCGGGCGGCATCCGTTGTGCGGAGTCGGAGTGACGTCCTGGATCGAGCCCACCTCCAGGCCGGTGGCCTGGAGCGAGCGGATCGCGGTCTCACGGCCGGAGCCCGGACCCTTGACGAACACGTCGACCTTGCGCATGCCGTGCTCCTGCGCGCGGCGGGCGGCCGACTCGGCGGCCATCTGCGCGGCGAACGGAGTGGACTTGCGCGAGCCCTTGAAGCCGACGTGGCCGGCCGAGGCCCAAGAGATCACGTTCCCGGTCGGGTCCGTGATCGAGACGATGGTGTTGTTGAACGTGCTCTTGATGTGAGCGTGCCCGTGGGCGACGTTCTTCTTCTCCTTGCGGCGCACCTTCTTGGCGCCGGCCGTCCTGCTCTTCGGAGGCATTCTCGAAATCTCCCGTGGAGGTGGTCGGTCCTACAGCTCGGACCGCTTGTCAGCGTCCGGTGCGGACTACTTCTTGCCCGGCTTCTTCTTGCCGGCGATCGCGCGACGCGGGCCCTTGCGGGTGCGGGCGTTGGTCGACGTGCGCTGGCCGTGGACCGGAAGGCCGCGGCGGTGGCGCAGACCCTGGTAGCAGCCGATCTCGACCTTGCGGCGGATGTCGGCCTGGATCTCGCGACGGAGGTCACCCTCGGTCTTGATGTTGTTGTCCACGTACTCGCGGATCTTGACCAGGTCCTCTTCGCCCAGGTCGCGAACGCGGGTGTCCGGGTTCACACCGGTGTTGGCGAGCGTCTGCTGGGCAAGGGTGCGACCGATGCCGAAGACGTAGGTGAGGGCGACCTCGACGCGCTTTTCGCGCGGGAGATCAACGCCTGCGAGGCGTGCCATGAATCTGGCTCCAGATGGTTGTCGGAGGTCTTCCGCAGCACCACTCCCGGCCGCCGTACGGGACGGCTCCCGGGTCCCCGGCCTCCGACCGGGGGTGTCGTCCCCGCGAGGCGGGAACGGGTGACTGCGTATGTACGCAAAGTTATGACGTCGCGCGAAGATACTGCGAGTGGTGCAGGATTTCGGCCGGTGTGCGTCAGCCCTGGCGCTGCTTGTGGCGCAGGTTGTCGCAGATGACCATGACCCGGCCGTGGCGGCGGATCACCTTGCACTTGTCGCAGATCTTCTTGACGCTCGGCTTGACCTTCATGGGTGTGAGGTTCTCCGGGTCGTGAGATCTACTTGTAGCGGTAGACGATCCGTCCGCGCGTGAGGTCGTACGGAGACAGCTCCACGACCACCCGGTCATCGGGCAGGATGCGGATGTAGTGCATACGCATCTTGCCGCTGATGTGCGCGAGGACCTTGTGACCGTTCTGAAGCTCCACCTTGAACATCGCGTTCGGCAGAGACTCGATCACGGTGCCCTCGATTTCGATGGCGCCTTGCTTCTTGGCCATGTCCTGCTTTCGGGATCGGCTACCTTGATCGGCTCGCGGCATGCGGGAGGGCAGGCGAGAGCCGACGTGTCAGTCTACGTCAGGGCATCCCGAAACACGAATCCGGGGCATCATGCCCCGATTTTGAGATCTTTATGCCCATGGAGATCTCGGACGGAGATCGTCAGGCCAGCGGGTCGGGCGCGGCCTCCACGCCCAGCTCGGCCAGCTTGGCCTTGCCGCCGTCCACGGCGGTCAGCACCAGCGGGCCCTCCTCGGTCAGCGCGACCGAGTGCTCCCAGTGGCTGGACCAGGTGCCGTCGTCCGTCTTGACCGTCCAGTCGTCGGCCAGCACATGCGTCTTCGCGGTGCCCAGGCTCACCATGGGCTCGATCGCGATGCAGAAGCCGGAGACCAGCCGGGGGCCCTTGCCGCGCTTCTTGGAGACGTAGTTCAGCAGATGCGGGTCCATGTGCATCTGGGTGCCGATGCCGTGGCCGCCGTAGTCCTCGATGATCCCGTACTTGCCGGAGGCCGGGCGGGGCTGGCGGCGGATGTAGCCCTCGATCGCCTTGGAGATGTCGACCAGCCGGTTGCCCTTGCGGACCGCCGCGATCCCGGCCCACATCGACTCCTCGGTGACCCGGCTCAGCTCGTACAGCTCCGGGGCGTGACCGGTGCCGACGAAGGCGGTGAAGGCGGCGTCGCCGTGCCAGCCGTCCACGATCGCGCCCGCGTCGATGGAGATGATGTCGCCGTCCTTGAGGACGGTCTCCCGGTCCGGGATGCCATGCACCACGATGTCGTTCACCGAGGTGCAGATGGTGGCGGGGAAGCCGCCGTACCCCAGGAAGTTCGACTTGGCGCCGTGGTCGGCGATGACCTTACGGGCGACGTCGTCCAGGTCCTTGGTGCTGGCGCCGGGGACGGCCGCCGCCCGCGTCGCCTCGTGGATGGCGGCGACGACCAGTCCCGCCTCACGCATCTTCGCGATCTGCTCGGGGGTCTTGATCTCCACCATGGGGGTGCCTTCCGGGTCAGTCTCTGGGTGCCGGTCCGTGCCGTGACGTATCTGCTCAACAGTACGGCCGCGACGCCCCGGCGGGGCATCGCGGCCGGTGACAGCTTGCGATCGCTAGGCCGCCTTGGCGGCCAGGGCGTCCATCGCCCGCTGGGTGACCTCGGACACCTTGCCCAGCGCCGAGATCGTCACGACCAGGCCCTTGGCCTTGTAGTAGTCGATGATCGGCTCGGTCTCCCGGTGGTAGACCTCGAGGCGCTTGCGGACCGTCTCCTCGCTGTCGTCCTCGCGCTGGTACAGCTCGCCGCCGCAGACGTCGCACACGCCCGGGACCTTCGGCGGCTTGTACTCCACATGGAAGGTGTGCGAGCTGTCATTGCGGCAGGTACGACGGCCGGCGATGCGCTTGATCACCTCGGACTCGGGGACCTCCAGGTCCAGCACCGCGTCCAGCGAGACACCGCGCTGCCCCAGGTAGGCGTCCAGGGCCTCGGCCTGGACCTGGTTCCTCGGGAACCCGTCCAGCAGGAAGCCCTGCTGCGCGTCCTCCTGGTCCAGCCGGTCCTCCGCCATGGCGATGGTGACCTCGTCCGGTACCAGTTGTCCGGCCCGCATGTACTCCTGTGCCTGCTTGCCGAGGGGGGTGCCCTGGCTGATGTTCGCGCGGAACAGGTCGCCGGTGGAGATATGCGGGATCGACAGCTTCTCGGCGAGGTACGCGGCCTGCGTACCCTTGCCGGCTCCCGGAGGCCCGACGAGGACGATTCGCATCAGCGGAGGAACCCTTCGTAGTGTCGCTGCTGAAGCTGGCTCTCGATCTGCTTCACAGTCTCCAGGCCGACACCCACGATGATCAGGATGCTCGTGCCGCCGAACGGGAAGTTCTGATTGGCGTTGAGCGTCACCAGCGCCACCGTGGGCACCAGGGCGATCAAGCCCAGATAGAGCGCACCGGGCCACGTGATGCGGTTCAGCACGTAGCTCAGGTACTCCGCGGTGGGACGACCAGCCCGGATACCCGGGATGAACCCACCATACTTCTTCATGTTGTCGGCAACTTCTTCGGGGTTGAAGCTGATGGCGACATAGAAGAATGCGAAGAAGACGATCAGCAGGAAGTACGTGGCGATGTAGATCGGGTGGTCGCCCTTGACGAAGTTCTGCGAGATCCAGGTCGCCCAGCCGGCCTTCGAATTGGAGAACTGGACGATCAGCGCCGGGATGTACAGCAGCGATGAGGCGAAGATCACGGGGATCACACCCGCCTGGTTCACCTTCATCGGGATGTAGGTGGACGTACCGCCGTACGAGCGACGGCCGATCATGCGTTTGGCGTATTGCACGGGGATTCGGCGCTGGGCCTGCTCGACGAAGACCACCAGGCCGACCATGGCCAGACCACAGAGGATCACCAGGCCGAACTCCAGCCAGCCGTCCATGATCTTGCCCTGCTGCTTGATGCTCCACATCGCGCTCGGGAAACCGGCGGCGATGGAGACGAACATCAGGATCGACATGCCGTTGCCGATGCCGCGGTCGGTGACCAGCTCACCGAGCCACATGATCAGCGCGGTGCCCGCGGTCATCGTGATGACCATCACGGCGGTGGTGAAGATCGAGTCGTCCCTGACGATCTGACCGCCGACCGGGCAGCTCTGGAAGAGCGAGCCGCTGCGGGCGGTGGCCACCAGGCCGGTGCCCTGGAGGATCGCCAGCGCGATGGTCAGATAGCGGGTGTACTGCGTGATCTTCCCTTGACCGGCCTGGCCCTCCTTCTTGAGGGCCTCAAGGCGCGGGATCACCACGGTCAGCAGCTGGAGGATGATGCTCGCCGTGATGTACGGCATGATCCCTAGCGCGAAGATGGTGATCTGGAGCAGTGCGCCACCACTGAACATGTTGACCAGGCCGAACAGCCCCTGCTGGCCCTTGGCGAGGTCCATGCACGTCTGGACGTTCTTGTAGTCGATGCCCGGGATCGGGATATGTTGCCCGAGCCGGAAGAGCACGATGATGCCCAGCGTGAACAGCAGCTTCTTGCGCAGGTCGGGCGTCTTGAACGCCCGGGCGAACGCGGTGAGCACGGTGCCTCCTGCGCCCCCCGCGTCGCTTCGCGAGAGGTGACGGTCTTGAGGATCGACGGATACTTATCAGCCAGGACCCGCGCGGAGACGTACCGCGCGGAAGGTAACAACGCCAGCCACCTTACCGGCGACCCGGCCCCGCTTGGAACGACCAACCGGGGATGCCCCGTATCTGGGGCACCCCCGGTCAGAAACGCACCGTGCTCAGACGAGCTCGGTGACGGTGCCACCGGCGGCGGTGATCTTCTCCTTGGCGGAGCCGGAGACGGCGTCGACCGTCACCTGGAGCGCCACGGAGACCTCACCGGAGCCCAGCACCTTGACGAGCTGGTTCTTGCGAACCGCACCCTTGGCGACCAGGTCGGCCACCGTGACCTCGCCACCCTCGGGGTAGAGCGCGGCCAGCTTGTCCAGGTTCACGACCTGGTACTCGGTGCGGAACGGGTTCTTGAAGCCCTTGAGCTTCGGGAGCCGCATGTGGAGGGGCATCTGCCCACCCTCGAAGCGCTCCGGAACCTGGTAGCGGGCCTTGGTGCCCTTGGTGCCACGACCAGCGGTCTTACCCTTGGACGCCTCACCACGACCGACACGGGTCTTGGCGGTCTTGGCGCCCGGGGCGGGCCGGAGGTTGTGGACCTTCAGCGGGTTGTTCTCCGCCATGTCAGTCGACCTCCTCGACCGTCACGAGGTGCCGCACGGTCTGCGCCATGCCGCGGAACTCGGGGCGGTCCTCCTTGACGACCACGTCGCCGAGCTTCTTCAGCCCGAGCGAACGCAGAGTGTCGCGGTGGTTCTGCTTGCTGCCGATGTACGACTTCGTCTGCGTGATCTTGAGGCGGGCCATGCTCACACACCCACCCCGGCACGCGCCCGCAGCAGAGCGGCGGGGGCGACGTCCTCGAGCGGCAGACCACGACGGGCGGCGATCTCCTCGGGGCGCTGAAGGCCCCGCAGAGCGGCCACCGTGGCGTGCACGATGTTGATCGGGTTCGACGAGCCGAGCGACTTGCTCAGCACGTCGTGGATGCCCGCGCACTCCAGCACGGCACGCACCGGGCCACCGGCGATCACACCGGTACCGGGCGACGCCGGCTTCAGCAGCACGACACCCGCGGCCTCCTCACCCTGGATCGGGTGCGGAATGGTGCCGGCGATCCGGGGGACCTTGAAGAAGTGCTTCTTGGCCTCCTCCACGCCCTTGGCGATCGCGGCCGGCACCTCCTTGGCCTTGCCGTAACCGACACCCACGGTGCCGTCACCGTCGCCCACCACGACCAGCGCGGTGAAGCTGAAGCGACGACCACCCTTCACAACCTTGGCGACGCGGTTGATCGCGACAACACGCTCGACGTAAGCGGTCTTCTCGGCGGCAGCGCCACCGTCCCGCCGGTCCTTCCGGTCCCGCCGCTCGCCGCCACCGGCGCCGCCACCGCGGCGCTGGGGTCCAGCCATTGGATTTACCTCTCTCGTTTCCGCTTTGCGTTGGAACCGGGGCTCAGAACTTCAGCCCGGCCTCGCGGGCGGCGTCCGCCAGAGCGGCGATGCGCCCGGCGTACTTGTTGCCACCGCGGTCGAACACGACGGCCTCGATGCCCGCGGCCTTCGCCCGCTCGGCCACCAGGGCGCCGACCTGCTGCGCCTGGGCGCTCTTGTCGCCCTCGGCCGCCCGGATGGAGCTGTCCAGCGTAGACGCCGAGGCCAGGGTGTGGCCCGCGATGTCGTCGATGACCTGCGCCACCATGTGACGGTTGGAGCGCGTCACCACGAGGCGGGGGCGGACCGGCGTACCGGAGACCCGCTTGCGGACGCGGATGTGACGCCGCTTGACGGCAGCGGCCTTGCGAGCGTTGCCCTTGGCAATCTTCACACCGTATGCCATGGCTTACTTACCAGCCTTTCCGACCTTGCGGCGGATGACCTCGCCCGCGTACTTCACGCCCTTGGCCTTGTACGGGTCGGGCTTGCGCAGCTTGCGGATGTTCGCGGCGACCTCGCCGACCTTCTGCTTGTCGATGCCCTCGACGCTCAGCTTGGTCGGGGACTCCACCTTGAAGGAGATGCCCTCCGGGGCCTCGACCAGGATCGGGTGGCTGTAGCCCAGGGAGAACTCCAGGTTGGAGCCCTTCGCCTGGACGCGGTAACCGACACCGCTGATCTCGAGCGCCTTGCTGTAGCCCTGGGTCACGCCGGTGATCATGTTCGCCACCAGCGTGCGCGACAGGCCGTGCAGGGCCTTGTTCTGACGCTCGTCGTTCGGGCGGGTGACAACGAGGACGTTGTCCTCACCCTTGGCGACCTCGATCGGCGCGGCGACGGTGTGCGAGAGAGAGCCCTTGGGACCCTTCACGGCGACCGTGCGGCCATCGATGGTGACGTCCACACCAGCGGGAACCTGGATGGGCAGCTTGCCAATGCGCGACATGTGCTTCCTCCGTTCCCTGGTTACCAGACGTAGGCGAGGACTTCCCCACCCACGCCCTTCTTGCCGGCCTGCTTGTCGGTGAGGAGCCCGTGCGACGTGGAGATGATCGCCACGCCCAGGCCGCCGAGCACCTTCGGCAGGTTGGTGGACTTTGCGTAGACCCGCAGGCCCGGCTTCGAGATCCGCTTGATGCCGGCGATCGAGCGCTCGCGGTTCGGGCCGAACTTCAGCTCGAGGATGAGGCTCTTGCCGACCTCGGCGTCCTCGACCTTCCAGCCGGTGATGTAGCCCTCCTGCTGGAGGATCTCCGCGATATGCGACTTGATCTTGCTGTGGGGCATCACGACGGAGTCGTGGTACGCCGAGTTCGCGTTTCGCAGACGCGTCAGCATGTCTGCGATCGGATCGGTCATGGTCATGATGGCCTTCGGCCTCTCTCGCCGGGGTTTCCTGTATGCGCCATCCCTCTCACCCGCTCAGTGGCGGGCACGGGTGCGGCGCGGGGACCTACGGCGTAGTAAGGATTCTGGGCGGCGAGCGCCCAACCCTTCTACTCTACGGGAGCGGAAGGGCGGGGCTCGCCATCCATTTGCTTACCGAGAGCCCGGTATCAACCCGTAAGGGCTGATTACCAGGAGCTCTTGGTCACGCCCGGCAGCTCGCCACGGTGAGCCATCTCACGAAGGCACACGCGGCACAGGCCGAACTTGCGGTACACGGAGTGCGGACGTCCGCAGCGCTGGCAGCGCGTGTAGGCACGCACGCCGAACTTGGGCTTGCGGGCGGCCTTGGCAATGAGAGCCTTCTTCGCCACGGCTCACGCCTCCTTGAACGGGAAGCCGAGGTGACGCAGTAGGGCGCGGCCCTCTTCGTCGTTGGTCGCCGTGGTCACCACGGTGATGTCCATACCCCGGACGCGGTCGATCTTGTCCTGGTCGATCTCGTGGAACATGACCTGCTCCGTGAGACCGAAGGTGTAGTTGCCCCGGCCGTCGAACTGCTTCGGCGACAGACCGCGGAAGTCGCGGATACGCGGCAGCGCGAGCGACACCAGACGGTCCAGGAACTCCCACATGCGGTCACCGCGGAGGGTGACGTGGGCGCCGATCGGCTGGCCCTCACGCAGCTTGAACTGCGCGATGGACTTACGGGCCTTGGTGACGGCGGGCTTCTGGCCGGTGATCGTGGCGAGGTCGCGGATGGCGCCCTCGATCAGCTTGGAGTCGCGGGCGGCGTCGCCCACACCCATGTTGACCACGACCTTGGTCAGACCCGGGATCTGCATGACGTTCTCGTAGGAGAACTGCTCCTGCAGCTTGCCCTGGATCTCTTCGCGGTAGCGCGCCTTGAGGCGCGGTGCAGTGGTGGTGGCAGTCATCAGATGTCCTCACCGGTCCGCTTGGCAACGCGGATCTTGTTGCCCTCGTCGTCGAAGCGGTATCCGACGCGGGTGACGACCTTGTTGCCGTCCTTCTCCACCACGAGCTGCACATTGCTCACGTGGATCGGGGCCTCGGTCGTCACGATGCCGCCGGTCTTCGAACCACGAGCGGTCTGTCCGGCCTTGGTGTGCTTCTTGACCCGGTTGACACCCTCGACCAGGACTCGGTCCTCGCGCGGGAAGGCCGCGATGACCTTGCCCTGCTTGCCCTTGTCCTTACCGGTGATGACCTGGACCAGGTCGCCCTTCTTGATCTTCATCGGTTACAGCACCTCCGGCGCGAGCGAGATGATCTTCATGAACTTCTTCTCGCGCAGCTCACGGCCCACCGGGCCGAAGATACGGGTGCCGCGGGGGTCGCCATCGTTCTTGAGGATGACGGCCGCGTTCTCGTCGAAGCGGATGTACGAACCGTCCGGGCGGCGGCGCTCCTTCACGGTGCGCACGATGACCGCCTTGACGACGTCACCCTTCTTCACGTTGCCACCGGGGATCGCGTCCTTGACGGTGGCGACGATGACGTCACCAATGCCCGCGTAGCGGCGACCGGAGCCACCGAGAACACGGATGCAAAGGATCTCCTTCGCGCCCGTGTTGTCGGCGACGCGCAGTCGCGACTCCTGCTGGATCACGTCTATCTCCTGATCGTCTGCCGGTTCCCGGCAGGGGCTGGATATATCCAGCCCCTGCCGAGCCTGGCGGAACTGTCCTGCGGACTATTGCCCGCAGGAATTACTTGGCCTTCTCGAGGATCTCGACGACGCGCCAGCGCTTGGTCGCGGACAGCGGCCGGGTCTCCATCAGGAGGACGCGGTCGCCGACACCCGCGGCGTTCTGCTCGTCGTGCGCCTTGAGCTTGTTGGTACGGCGGATGACCTTGCCGTACAGCGCGTGCTTGACGCGGTCCTCGACTGCGACGACGACGGTCTTGTCCATCTTGTCGCTGACGACCAGACCCTCACGGGTCTTGCGGAAGCCGCGGTTCTGCGTTGCGTTCTCAGTCACATTCGTCTCGCTCATCAGGCGCTCTCCACCGTCTCGATGCCGAGCTCGCGCTCCCGCATCAGGGTGTAGATCCGGGCGATGTCCTTCCGGACGGCCTTCAGCCGGCCGTGGTTCTCGAGCTGTCCGGTCGCCGCCTGGAAGCGGAGGTTGAACAGCTCTTCCTTGGCCTCACGCAGCTTGCCAACGAGGTCCTCGTTGTTCAGCTCACGCAGCTCGGACGCCTTGGTACCGGCCGCCATCACGACTCACCTGCCTCGCGCCGAACGATCCGGCACTTCATCGGGAGCTTGTGAGCAGCGCGGGTGAGCGCCTCACGCGCAGTCTTCTCGTTCGGGTAGGACAGCTCGAACATCACCCGACCGGGCTTGACGTTCGCGACCCACCACTCCGGCGAGCCCTTACCGGAACCCATGCGGGTCTCGGCGGGCTTCTTCGTCAGCGGACGGTCCGGGTAGATGTTGATCCAGACCTTGCCGCCACGCTTGATGTGGCGGGTCATCGCGATACGAGCGGCCTCGATCTGACGGTTGGTGACGTACGCCGGGGTGACGGCCTGGATGCCGTACTCGCCGAACGCCAGCTCCGTACCGCCCTTGGCCATGCCGGACCGCTTGGGGTGGTGCTGCTTGCGGTGCTTGACCCTGCGAGGGATCAGCATGGGGTCAGCTCTCCTTTCCGGCTGCGCTGGGCTCGGCCGCCGCCGCGGCGGGCGCCTCGGCCTTGCCGGCCTCGGCGGGCGCGGCCGACTGCTGCGGCTTACGGCCGCGGCCACCGCGCTCGCCACCACGGCGCTGCGGGCGGTCGCTGCCACCGCGCGACGGGCGGTTGCCGGCGCGGGCGGCGGCGTTCTCGGCGCGGACCTCGGCGATGTTCTTCACGTCGCCCTTGTAGATCCACACCTTGACGCCGATGCGGCCGAAGGTGGTCTTGGCCTCGAAGAAGCCGTAGTCGACGTTCGCGCGGAGCGTGTGCAGGGGCACGCGGCCCTCGCGGTAGAACTCCGAGCGGGACATCTCGGCGCCGCCGAGACGGCCACCACACTGGATCTTGATGCCCTTGGCGCCGGCCTTCATCGAGCTCTGCATCGACTTGCGCATGGCGCGGCGGAAGGAGACGCGGGAGGAGAGCTGCTCGGCGACGGCCTGGGCCACCAGCTGAGCGTCCACCTCGGGGTTCTTCACCTCGAGGATGTTGAGCTGCACCTGCTTGCCGGTGAGCTTCTCCAGCTCGCCGCGGATACGGTCGGCCTCCGCGCCGCGGCGGCCGATGACGATGCCCGGCCGGGCGGTGTGGATGTCGACGCGGACGCGGTCACGGGTGCGCTCGATCTCCACCTTGGAGATACCGGCGCGCTCCATGCCCTTCGTCATCATCCGGCGGATGGCGACGTCTTCCTTGACGTAGTCCTTGTACAGCTTGTCGGCGTACCAGCGCGACTTGAAGTCGGTGGTGATGCCGAGCCGGAACCCGTGCGGGTTTACCTTCTGGCCCATTACCGGGTTCCTTCCTTGCTGCTGACGACCACGGTGATGTGGCTGGTCCGCTTGCGGATCCGGTAGGCGCGGCCCTGGGCACGCGGACGGAACCGCTTCAGGGTCGGGCCCTCGTCGACGTACGCCTCGGAGATGACGAGGCTGTCGGCGTCGGTGTGGTCGTAGTTGTGCGCGGCGTTGGCGATGGCGCTGTCCAGCACCTTGCCGACCGGCACGCTCGCGGCCTGCGGGGCGAAACGCAGGACCGCCTGGGCCTCCGTGGCGCTCATGCCACGGATGAGGTCCACCACGCGGCGGGCCTTCATGGGCGTGACGCGGATGTACCGCGCCTGGGCCCTGGCTTCCATGGTTGTCCCTTCAGTGTCTGTCATGAGTCTTTTCCGCTGATCAGCGACGACGCGACTTGCGGTCGTCCTTCTCATGGCCGCGGAAGGTGCGGGTCGGCGCGAACTCGCCGAGCTTGTGGCCGACCATCGACTCGGTGACGAACACCGGGACGTGCTTGCGGCCGTCGTGCACCGCGATCGTGTGGCCGAGCATGGCCGGGACGATCATCGAGCGGCGGGACCAGGTCTTGATGACGTTCTTGGTGCCTGCTTCGTTCTGCGTGTCCACCTTCTTGATCAGGTGGTCGTCGACGAAGGGCCCCTTCTTGAGACTGCGCGGCATCTAAACCCGCTCCTAGCGCTTCTTGTTCGTCTTGCGGCGGCGGACGATGTACTTGTTGCTGGCCTTCTTCGGCGAGCGCGTACGGCCCTCCTTCTGACCCCACGGCGAGACCGGGTGGCGACCACCGGAGGTCTTGCCCTCACCACCACCGTGCGGGTGGTCGACGGGGTTCATGACCACACCACGAACGGTCGGGCGGACGCCCTTCCAGCGCATGCGGCCGGCCTTGCCCCAGTTGATGTTCGACTGCTCGGCGTTGCCGACCTCGCCGACGGTGGCGCGGCAGCGGACGTCGACCAGGCGGATCTCACCGGACGGCATGCGCAGGTGGGCCATGGAGCCCTCCTTCGCCAGCAGCTGCACGGAGGCACCCGCGGAGCGGGCGAACTTCGCGCCGCCGCCGGGCCGCAGCTCGATGGCGTGGAGCGTGGTACCAACCGGGATGTTGCGCAGCGCGAGGTTGTTACCGGGCTTGATGTCGGCGCCGGGGCCGTTCTCAATGCGGTCGTTCTGCTTCAGGCCACGCGGGGCGAGGATGTAGCGCTTCTCGCCGTCGGCGTAGTGCAGCAGCGCGATGCGCGCGGTGCGGTTGGGGTCGTATTCGATGTGTGCGACCTTCGCCGGGACGCCGTCCTTGTCGTGACGGCGGAAGTCGATCACGCGGTACGCACGCTTGTGACCGCCACCCTGGTGGCGGACCGTGATGCGGCCGGCGTTGTTACGACCACCCTTGCTGTGCAGCGGGCGGACCAGCGACTTCTCCGGCGTGGACCGCGTGATCTCGACGAAGTCGGCGACGCTGGAGCCACGACGGCCCGGGGTCGTCGGCTTGTACTTGCGGATACCCATTTCTCAGTCCTCGGAAGATTCCGGACTTCTGGACGTTCCGATCTCCGTCAGGAGACCGGGCCGCCGAAGATGTCGATGCGGTCGCCCTCGGCGAGGGTCACGATGGCGCGCTTGGTGTCCTTGCGCTTGCCGTAGCCGGTGCGGGTGCGCTTGCGCTTGCCCTGGCGGTTGATCGTGTTGACCCCGGTGACCTTGACCGAGAAGACCGCCTCGACGGCCTGCTTGATCTGGGTCTTGTTCGCGCGCGGGTCGACGATGAACGTGTACTTGTTCTCGTCCAGCAGCGCGTAGCTCTTCTCCGAGACCACCGGCTTGACGAGAACGTCGCGGGGGTCGGTGAAGGTCTTGCTGGTGACAGCGGTCGCCTCACTCATCAGGCGGCGCTCCCTTCGGTCTTCTCAGCGGCCTTGGGACCAGCCACGAAGGACTCGAAGGCGGCCTTGGTGAAGACCACGTCGTCGGAGACGAGCACGTCGTACGTGTTCAGCTGGCCCGGCTCCAGGATGTGCACCTGGGGCAGGTTGCGGGCGGACAGCCACGCGGCCTCGTCGCTCCGCTCGGCGACCAGGAGCACGTTCTTGCGCTCGCTGATCTTGCCCAGCAGGGCCTTCGCGGCCTTCGTGGAGATCTCACCGTCGACCACGCCGGTCACGACGTGGATGCGCTCGTGACGCGCCCGGTCGGAGAGGGCACCGCGCAGCGCGGCGGCCTTCATCTTCTTCGGGGTGCGCTGGCTGTAGTCGCGCGGCACGGGGCCGTGCACGACGCCACCGCCGGCGAACTGCGGCGCGCGGGTCGAGCCCTGGCGCGCGCGGCCGGTGCCCTTCTGGCGGTACGGCTTCTTGCCACCGCCGCGGACCTCACCACGGGTCTTGGTCTTGTGCGTGCCCTGGCGGGCAGCGGCCAGCTGGGCGACGACGACCTGGTGGATCAGCGGAACGCTGACCTGCGCGTCGAAGATCTCCGCGGGGAGTTCGACGGACCCGGCCTTGTCGCCTGCCGGCGAAAGGATGTCAATGGTGCTCATCGGTTACCTCAGGCCCCCTTGGCCGCGGTACGGACCAGGACGAGGCCGCCGTTCGGACCAGGAACCGCTCCCTTGATCAGGAGCAGACCCTTCTCCGCGTCAACGGCGTGGACGGTCAGGTTCTGGGTGGTGACCCGCTCATTGCCCATGCGGCCGGCCATGCGCAGGCCCTTGAACACGCGGCCCGGGGTGGCGCAGCCACCGATGGAGCCCGGCGAGCGGTGCTTGCGCTGGGTGCCGTGGCCGGCGCCGAGGCCACCGAAGCCGTGGCGCTTCATGACACCGGCGGTGCCCTTGCCCTTGCTGGTGCCGGTCACGTCGACCTTGACACCGGACTCGAACACCTCGGCCGTGACCTCCTGGCCGAGGGTGTACTCGCCGGCGTCGGCGGTACGCAGCTCCACCAGGTGGCGGCGCGGGGTCACATCCGCCTTGGCGAAGTGGCCCTTGAGCGGCTTGTTCACCTTGCGCGGGTCGATCTCGCCGAAGGCGATCTGGACGGCGCTGTAGCCGTCCGCGTCATCGGTGCGGACCTGGGTCACGACGCAGGGACCGGCCTTGACGACGGTGACCGGGACGACGCGGTTGTTCTCGTCCCACACCTGCGTCATGCCGAGCTTCTCGCCCAGGACGCCCTTGATCTGCTTAGCCATCTCGCGCGTCACCTCAGAGCTTGATCTCGATGTCGACGCCCGCCGGCAGGTCGAGACGCATCAGCGAGTCAACCGTCTTCGGAGTGGGGTCGAGGATGTCGATGAGGCGCTTGTGCGTACGCATCTCGAAGTGCTCGCGCGAGTCCTTGTACTTGTGCGGCGACTTGATGACGCAGTACACGTTCTTCTCTGTGGGCAGCGGCACCGGGCCCGCGACCGACGCACCAGTCCGGGTCACCGTCTCGACGATCTTCTTCGCCGAGGAGTCGATGACCTCGTGGTCGTAAGCCTTGAGCCGGATGCGGATCTTCTGTCCCGCCATGGCTACTTCGTAGTCCTGTCTCTCGTAACGCTCTGGGACCCGATGGCGTTCGTGCCCTCCTCCACCTCACTCCCGACCCACGCGGTCGGGCGTGTCGCAGCCCTTCCCATAAATCTCCGCACGGAGATCCCTGATGAAGGGGGTTGCTGGGGGAGAAAGTCACCCACCGGGTGCCTGGCTGGGGCCCCGCTGACGCTTCCCGGAAGATTCCCGTACTTCCGCCCCTGATCAGGGGCGACGAGTACTGTGGGACTCGCTTCCGGTCCTCCCGGCGGGAGGCGCGCAGCATCGGCACTCAACCGAGCAACCTGGCTAGTGTGCCATAGCGGCTGCTCCGGACGCCAATCAGGGGCCCGGAAGCGTACCCCTCGCGGGGCGCACTTCAAACTTGGCGCGCATCGGCACGCACCGGAGGCCGGGGCACAGTGTGACGTGCGTCACGTGCGAGTGCGAGATCCGGGACGTCACCCCATGTGACCCGGCGCACAGCAGGGCACGCGCCCCCAACCGGTCACCCTCCCCACACGTCTGTCCCCAGGGGAACACACGACACACTCGCACTCCGGGGCACCGGCATGCGCACGCGGCATGCACGCGGCCGATTCACCCGCCCCGCCGACACCTCCTGGAAGCGCCCCCATGACCTCCACCGCGCAGGCCCCCGGCCCGTCCACCTCACCACCGAGACGACGGGGGCGCACCACCCGGAGCGCCCGCCCCCGGAACGTGGCGGTGGCACTGGCCGCCGGTGCGGCCCTGATCGCCGGGGTCGTGTTCGCGTTACGCGACGCCGACGGCGGCGGCAAGGGCGCGGCCCGCGCCACGGCCCCGGCAGCCCTGCCGCCCGACGCCATCTCGGCCACCTCCAGACCTCGCCCCGGCTCCCCCACCACCGCGACCGGCGAGTTCGTCACCGCGAGGTCCTCCGGCGCGGTGATCGGCAAGGGAAGCGATCCGCGGCGGTTCAAGGTCATGGTGGAGAAGGGCACCGGCGTCGACGCGAAGCGGGCCGCGGCCGAGATCTCGGCGATCCTCGCCGACAAGCGCGGCTGGACCAACGACGGCGAGCACTCCTTCCAGCCGGTCGCCGACGGCCCCTCCGACTTCGAGGTGAAGATCGCCACCCCGGACACGGTCGACGAGATCTGCGGCGCCGTGGGCCTGGACACCCATGGCGAGGTCAACTGCGACGCCGGCTCCCAGATCATGGTCAACCTCAAACGCTGGAACACCGGCTCACCGGAGTTCTCCGGCCCCATCAGCGGCTACCGGGCACTGATCGTCAACCACGAGGTCGGCCACCGCATCGGCCACGGCCACGAGACCTGCCCCGGGAAGGGCAAACGGGCGCCGGTGATGATGCAGCAGATATACGGGCTCAAGGGCTGTGTCGCGAACGAGTGGCCCTACAGCGCGAAGGGCAGGTACATCGGGGGCCCGGCGGTCCCGTGAGGTTCGGCACGCCGGGCCGAGACGAAACCCGCACCGCGCCACCGCCTTGGCAAGGAGGGCGCGGGCGGCGACCTCGGCAAGGGGCTGGCGATGATCATCGCGGCGGAGGGGTCGGCCCCCGGCGGTATGCGTCGGCCCCGTGGTGACGATGTGTCCGATCTGTGACCGACACCTCCCGGCCACCGGACAACCTGTCAAGATCATCGACCGTCTCTTCACTTGGAGCAGCCGGAGACTACGCGCTGCCGAAGTGACAGGGTCACCAAATTGAACAGTCGATGGACATCGCGGGGGGCGCGGACCACCCGCAGGCAGACGCTCGCCGCGCTGGCGGCGCTCACCGCCGGGGGAGCCGTGGGGGTCGCCGGGATCACCGGGATCGCCGGATGCGGCGCCGGACATGCGCGCGGCGCGGCAGCGGAGCCCGCGCGGGCCAGTGAGCCCGGGGCGGCGGAGCCGTTCACCTCGGCGGTGGGCGACAAGCGGGCGCTGCTGTTGCAGATCATGGCGCACCCCGACGACGATCTGTACTTCATGAACCCGGACGCCGAGCATGTGCTGCGCTCCGGCGTCCCGGTGGTGTGCGTGTACGTCACGGCCGGTGAGGCCCGGGGGATCAACCATCAGGCCGGGACGCCGATCCCGCACGCCGACAAGGCCGCGTACTCCGCCTCCCGCCACCAGGGGCTGCGGCAGGCGTACGCGCAGATGATGGGTCTGAACCAGTTCGCGCCCTGGCAGCGGTCGGTGCTGCGGCTTCCCGGCGGGGTCACGGCGGAGACCAACACCCTCGCCAACGGCGCCCGCAGCGCCCGGCTGATCTTCCTCAACCTCGCGATGCTGTCGGACGGCGGCGTACGGATCCCGGCGCTGTGGAACACCCCGGGCACCGTGATGCGCACCCTCCTGGCCACCGACTCCCCCGTGGCGCACCCCAGCTCGTACGGCCATCAGACGCTGGTCGACGTGCTCGCCGGGATCATGGACCGCTATCGGCCCACGCTGATCCACACGCTGGACCCGGACCCCGACTTCCAGGTGCACGACGTCCTGCACCCCAAGGACAACGATCAGCCGGGCTGCTCGGACCACCGCGACCACACCCCGGTCGCGCTGTTCACCTGGAAGGCGATCGCCCAGTGGGTGGCCGCCGCCACCCAGCGGGACAAGCACGCCCCGCGCTTCACCACCACCGCGTTCCGCGGCTACTACAACCAGCGCTGGCCGCACAATCTGCCGCCCGCGGTGCTCGCCCAGAAGGCCCGGGCCATCAAGTCCTACGGCGGTGCGCCGGACTGGGACTGCGGCAACGCGGCCGGCTGCGGCGACTACAGCCAGGGCGGGGTGCGCCCGCTGCGGAACCGCAAGGGCTGGATCCGCTCCACCCACTACCGCTACCCCGCCTCGCTGCCCGCGCCCACCACGGACGCCCAGGGGCGGCTCGTGGCGTACGGCGTGCTCGGCACCCAGGCCGTGCGGTGGCGCGAGACCGGGCCCGGCAGCGGACGGTTCGGGGCGCCGCAGGGGCTCGGCGGCGGACCGCTCGCCCCGGCACTCGCCGCGGTGCGGGACAGCGCGGGGCGGCAGGTGCTGTTCGCGCTGCGGTTCGCGGCGCTGGCGGGGCAGGGCGCGGGCGACCTGCGCGAGATCGTGGTGCTGGAGCAGCGCCGCCCGGACGGCCCGTTCCGCGCCTGGACCGGCCTCGGCACCCCCGAGACCGACCCCGAGCACGGCCGCCGGGTCGGCTGCCCGGCGGCGGTCGCCACCCCGGACGGCCGGGTGCACCTCTTCGTACGGACCGCGGACAAGGGCCTGGCCACCCGAGTACGGGACGCGAAGGGCCACTGGGGTCCCTGGCAGCGGCTCGGCGGCGCCGAGATCCAGGACGGGCTGACCGCGCTGCTGGACGCCGAGGGACAGGTCCATGTCCTCGCCCCCGGCCGCGACACCGTCCACCACTGGGCCCAGGAGTGGGCCGGCGGCCCGGTCGCCCTGCGCCCGCCGTCCGGTCTGCCGCGCCCCGGCGGCGATCAGCTGGGCGCCGCGGTGGCCCCCGACGGCACGCTCGAGCTGATCTACCGCACCCCCACGGCCACCGTGCCCACCGTCCACGGCGAAACCTCCCTCACGGTGCGGCACTTCGAGGGCTACGGGGCGATCGCCGCCCACACCGTGGCCGAACCGTCCGGCCGCCGCGAGGCGAAGACGCTGCTGCTGGTCGGCCGCGACCTGGGCGGGGAGGTCCAGGTCCAGTACGGCACCGGCCCGGACGCCAAACCGCTGCGCTCCCCCGGCCATCTGACTCCGGTCGGCGCCCCGGCACTCCTGGCGGACGACGGCCACCAGGGCGTCTGCGTGGTGGGCCTGTCCCCCGACGCCACCCCCTGGATCTGGCGCCCCCGCCCAACCTCGCGGGCGTAGCCCCGGTCCGCGTCCGCGGGCCGGCGCGCCGGGGCATCACCCGGCGCACGTCGTCCGGGGCGCGCCCCCAGCGTGTGTCCGGCCCCATCGCCGCGCGGCGCCCCGGCGACGTCCCCGGGCCGCGTTCCGTCCGGATCCCCGAGTCGGCCGCCTGCCCGACTCCGCGTGCGGCCTTCGCGATCCCCGTGCGGCCATGGCCTCCTTCGTGCGGCATGGCCGGGGCCCCACCCCGCGTCTTGCGTCCGGGTGGGGCCCCGTCATGTCCGGCGGTCGCCGGGGGTGCTCAGCGGCGGGCCGCGGCGGGGCGGCGGCCGGATTCCTCCTCGAGTTCCTCTTCGGGCTCCTCATACGCCTCGGCGTCCTCGGCGTCCTCCGGCTCCTCCGGCTCCTCCGGCTCTTCGGCCTCGTCCGGCTCCCCGGCGGCCTCCGGCTCCTCCTCGTACTCCTCGTCGTACTCCTCGGGCTCGGCGCCTTCGGGCTCCTCCTCGTACTCATCCTCAGCCTCGGCCGCCTCGTCCGGCTCATCGGCGTCTCCCCCGGTCTCCTCGCCCTCGCCGGTCTCGCCGGCCTCACCGGTCTCGTCGGCCTGCTCGCGCTCTTCCTCCTCCACGGCCGTCTCGTGGTCCTGCACCACCTCGCCGTCCCGGATCTCGCCGCGCCAGCCGTCCGTGGCCTCGCCGCGCATCATGATGAACTTCCGGTAGAGCTTCAGATCGAGCCGGGCCCGTCGGCCCTGGGCCCGCCAGATGTTGCCGGTCTTCTCGAAGAGCCCCTTGGGGAAGTACTCGAGAACCAGCAGCACCCGGGTGAGGTTGTCCCCGAGCGGGTGAAAGGTGACGACGCCCTTGACGGTGCCCTTCGCCCCCTCCGTGGTCCAGCTGATCCGCTCGTCGGCCACCTGCTCGGTGACGTTGGCCTTCCAGCTGCGGGTGGACTTGGCGACCTTCACCTTCCAGTTGCTGCTGGTGTCGTCGGCCTTCTCGACGCTGACGACCCCCTTGGCGAAGGTGCTGAACTCCTGGAACTGGGTCCACTGGTTGTACGCCTCGCGGACCGGCACCCCCACGTCGATGTCCTCGACGACCGTCACGCTCTTGGACTTGCCGCCCCCGCTCTTGCCCTTGCCACCCTTGCCGAAGACCCCTTTGACCTTCTCCTTCAGCGAGTCCTTGAGCGAGTCCTTCAGCCGGGACGTACCGGCCTTCATCAGGGCCTGCCCCGGAGACCTGCCCTCGGAGAGGGACTGCGCGCCCTTGGCGAGGCCCGAGCCGAGGCCGGAGATCGCATGGGTCGCCCGTGCCTGGAGATAGTCGCGCAGCTCGTCCTTCAGACGGTCGGTGGCCGGGTTCTTGACGATGTCGTCCTTGAGCTTGCCGAGCGTGTCAGCCATTGCGGCCCCCCGCGGTCCTGGCGGTCTTCTTCGCGGCGGCCTTCTTCGCCGTGGTCTTCTTGGCCGCGGCCTTCTTCGCCGTACCGGAACCGGACGCGGCGGTCTTCTTCGCCGGGCGGGCCGGGGCCTTGGCCGCCGCCTTGCGCGGCGGCCTCGACGGCTTCGGTTTCCGCTTCGGCTCGGGTTCCGCCTCGCCCTCCGGCCCCTCGGCGGGCTCCTCGTCCTCGCCCCGGTCCCGCTCGTCCTCGGCGTCGGCCTTCTCGTCCTCGTCCTCGTCCCCGCCTTCGCCGCGCAGCAGCGCCGTGCGCTCGTGCAGCGAGTCGGCGAGGCCGCTCACCCGGCCGGAGACGGCCTTGGTCGCGGCCTGCCGGGTGGCGTCGACCAGCTCCTTGCGCACCTCCGAGTTGAGGCCGCTCAGCAGCGGCGCCTCGGCGAGGGACTTCTTCAGCTGCTGCGGATCCAGCGTGATCTTCTTACCGGCCAGCAACATGCCCAGCCCGACGGCGAGTTTCGCCTTCTTGGTACGCCCGAGGAGGTAGCCCCCCACGACCGCGACCGCGATCTTGCCATTTGTCATCATCTGTTCGCTCCCGAAGTCGAACGCGGCTTCGATGTGGACGGCCGGGTACCCACATACGAAAGAGCCCCACCCGCCAAAGGCGAATGGGGCTCTTTGCTCCGGGGAGCGTCAGGTCACTTGTTGATCTTGGTGACCTGGCCGGCGCCGACGGTCCGGCCACCCTCACGGATGGCGAACTTCAGGCCCTCCTCCATGGCGACCGGCTGGATCAGCTGGACGGACATCTCGGTGTTGTCGCCCGGCATGACCATCTCGGTGCCCTCGGGGAGGGTCACAACGCCCGTCACGTCCGTGGTACGGAAGTAGAACTGCGGACGGTAGTTGTTGAAGAACGGCGTGTGGCGGCCACCCTCGTCCTTGGACAGGATGTACGCCTGGGCCTCGAACTCGGTGTGCGGGGTGACCGAGCCCGGCTTGATGATGACCTGGCCGCGCTCGACGTCCTCGCGCTTGATGCCGCGGAGCAGCAGACCGACGTTCTCACCGGCCTGGCCCTCGTCGAGCAGCTTGCGGAACATCTCGATACCGGTGACGGTGGTCGAGGTCTTCTCCTGCTTGATGCCGATGATGTCGACGTTCTCGTTGACCTTCAGCACACCGCGCTCGATACGGCCGGTGACGACCGTACCGCGGCCGGTGATGGTGAAGACGTCCTCGATCGGCATCAGGAACGGCTTGTCGACGTCGCGCTCCGGCTGCGGGATCGACTCGTCGACGGCCTTCATCAGGTCGAGGACGGACTTGCCCCACTCGGCGTCGCCCTCGAGCGCCTTGAGCGCCGAGACCTTGACGACCGGGACGTCGTCGCCCGGGAACTCGTACTCGGAGAGCAGCTCACGGACCTCGAGCTCGACGAGCTCCAGGATCTCCTCGTCGTCCACCATGTCGGCCTTGTTCAGGGCGACAACGATGTACGGCACGCCGACCTGGCGGGCCAGGAGCACGTGCTCCTTGGTCTGCGGCATCGGGCCGTCGGTAGCGGCGACCACGAGGATGGCGCCGTCCATCTGCGCCGCACCGGTGATCATGTTCTTGATGTAGTCCGCGTGACCGGGGCAGTCAACATGCGCGTAGTGACGCGACTCGGTCTGGTACTCGACGTGCGCGATGGAGATGGTAATACCGCGCTGGCGCTCCTCAGGAGCCTTGTCGATCTGGTCGAAGGCCGAGGCCTCGTTCAGGTCCGGGTACGCGTCGTGCAGCACCTTGGTGATCGCAGCGGTAAGGGTGGTCTTACCGTGGTCGATGTGACCGATGGTGCCGATGTTGACGTGCGGCTTAGTCCGCTCGAACTTCGCCTTCGCCACTGGGGTCCTCCTGTGGAGTGGTTCTGTACGCATCCACACTTTGCGGATGGGTTCAGGTGGTCTTACCGAACCGGCCAGGACCCCGAGGGGGATGCCCTTCGCCGTATTCGTATGGGGGCCGGCGGCCGGGGCCCGTCATGGAACGCGGTGAACGCGCTCCACAACGGAATACCCCGATGCCTTGTGCTTCCAGCCTAAAGGGTGAGAAATGCGGATGAACCCGCCTTACTCGCCCTTGGCCTTCGCGATGATCTCCTCAGCGACGTTCCGCGGAACCTCGGCGTAGGAGTCGAACTGCATGGAGTAGCTGGCGCGGCCGGACGTCTTGCTGCGCAGGTCGCCCACGTAGCCGAACATCTCCGACAGCGGAACCAGGCCGGTGACCAGCTTGGCGCCGCTCCGGTCCTCCATGGACTGGATCTGCCCGCGACGGGAGTTGATGTCGCCGATCACGTCACCCATGTAGTCCTCGGGCGTCGTGACCTCGACCTTCATCATCGGCTCGAGCAGGGCCGGGCTGGCCTTGCGGGCGGCCTCCTTGAAGGCCATCGAACCGGCGATCTTGAACGCCATCTCGGACGAGTCGACCTCGTGGTAGCCACCGTCGAGCAGGGTGACCTTCACACCGGTCAGCGGGTAGCCCGCGAGCACGCCGAACTCCATGGCCTCCTGGCAGCCCGCGTCCACCGACGGGATGTACTCCCGCGGGATGCGGCCACCGGTGACCTTGTTCTCGAACTCGTAGCCATCGCCCTCGAGCGGCTCCAGCGCGATCTGCACCTTCGCGAACTGGCCGGAACCACCAGTCTGCTTCTTGTGCGTGTAGTCGTACCGCTCGACCGGCTTGCGCAGCGTCTCGCGGTAGGCCACCTGCGGCTTGCCGACGTTGGCCTCGACCTTGAACTCCCGGCGCATGCGGTCGACCAGCACATCGAGGTGCAGCTCGCCCATGCCGGAGATGATCGTCTGGCCGGTCTCCTCGTCGGTCTTGACGCGGAAGGACGGGTCCTCCTCGGCAAGCCGCTGGATCGCGACGGCCAGCTTCTCCTGGTCGCCCTTGGACTTCGGCTCGATGGCCACCTCGATGACCGGGGCCGGGAAGTCCATCGACTCCAGGATCACCGGGTTCGCCGCGTCGGAGAGGGTCTCACCGGTGGTGGTCTGCTTCAGACCCATGACGGCGACGATGTCGCCGGCACCCACCGAGTCGATCTCCTCACGCTTGTTCGCGTGCATCCGGTAGATCTTGCCGATGCGCTCCTTCTTGCCCTTCACGGAGTTCAGCACCTGGGTGCCGGCGTCCATGCGGCCGGAGTACACACGGATGAACGTGAGCTTGCCGAGGTGCGGGTCGCTCGCGATCTTGAACGCCAGGGCCGACAGCGGCTCTTCCTCGGAAGGACGACGCTTGATGACCTCGTCGGGGTCCTTGACCGAGTGGCCCTCGATCGCCTCGATGTCGATCGGCGACGGCAGGTACCGGACGACCGCGTCGAGCAGGGGCTGCACGCCCTTGTTCTTGAACGCGGTGCCGCAGAACACGGGGGTGACGGTGGTGCCGCCGCCCTTGCCGGAGGCGATGGTGATACGGCGGATCGCCGCGTACAGCTGCTCCTCGGTGGGCTCCTCGCCCTCGAGGTACAGCTCCATCATCTCTTCGTCGTTCTCGGCGACGCCCTCGAGCAGCTTGCCGCGCCACTCGTCGGCGGCCTCGGTGTGGGTGTCCGGGATGTCGACGGTGTCGTACATCTCGCCCTTGGTCGCCTCGGCGGACCAGACCAGCGCCTTCATCTGGACGAGGTCGACCACGCCCTTGAAGTCGGCCTCGGTGCCGATCGGCAGCTGCATGACCAGCGGCACCGCGCCGAGGCGGTCCGTGATCATGTCGACGCAGCGGTGGAACTCCGCACCGGTGCGGTCGAGCTTGTTGACGAAGCAGATACGCGGAACGCCGTAGCGGTCCGCCTGACGCCACACCGTCTCGGACTGCGGCTCGACGCCGGCCACGCCGTCGAACACCGTCACGGCACCGTCGAGCACGCGCAGGCTGCGCTCCACCTCAACGGTGAAGTCGACGTGCCCAGGGGTGTCGATGATGTTGATCGTGTGGTCGACGTTCTCGAGCGGCCAGTGACAGGTCGTCGCGGCGGACGTGATGGTGATGCCGCGCTCCTGCTCCTGCTCCATCCAGTCCATGGTGGCGGCGCCATCGTGGACTTCACCGATCTTGTAGCTCACGCCGGTGTAGAAGAGGATCCGCTCGGTGGTGGTCGTCTTGCCCGCGTCGATGTGGGCCATGATCCCAATGTTGCGGACCTTGGCCAGGTCAAGTGAAGTGGTGGCCATATGGCTCAGTCTTCTCTCGGTTCTCGATGGGGTAGCGACTACCAGCGGTAGTGCGCGAAGGCCTTGTTGGACTCGGCCATCTTGTGGGTGTCCTCGCGACGCTTGACGGAGGCGCCCAGACCATTGCTGGCGTCCAGCAGCTCGTTCATCAGGCGCTCGGTCATGGTCTTCTCACGACGGGCGCGGGAGTAGCCCACCAGCCAGCGCAGCGCGAGGGTGGAGGAGCGACCGGGACGGACCTCGACCGGCACCTGGTAGGTGGCGCCACCGACACGGCGGGAGCGGACCTCGAGGGTCGGCTTGACGTTCTCCAGCGCGCGCTTGAGGGTGATGACCGGGTCGTTGCCGGACTTCTCGCGCAGGCCCTCCATGGCGCCGTAGACAATGCGCTCGGCAGTGGAGCGCTTGCCGTTCAGCAGGACCTTGTTGATGAGGGACGTCACCAGAGGAGAGTTGTAGACCGGGTCGATGATGACCGGGCGCTTCGGGGCGGGACCCTTACGAGGCATTCTTACTTCTCCTTCTTGGCGCCGTAGCGGCTGCGAGCCTGCTTGCGGTTCTTGACGCCCTGCGTGTCGAGGGAGCCGCGGATGATCTTGTAACGAACACCCGGCAGGTCCTTCACACGACCGCCACGCACGAGCACGATGGAGTGCTCCTGCAAGTTGTGCCCCTCACCGGGGACGTAGGCGGTGACCTCGATCCCACTGCTCAGCCGGACACGCGCGACCTTGCGGAGCGCCGAGTTCGGCTTCTTCGGCGTCGTGGTGAACACGCGGGTGCATGTACCACGGCGCTGCGGCGACCCCGCGAGGGCGGGGGTCTTGTTCTTCTCGACCTTGTCCTGGCGGCCCTTGCGGACCAGCTGCTGGATCGTAGGCACCGTTTCTCCGGTTTCTGTGTGCCAGTCTCGGTAAAGCTAACCTGGAGTTTCTCCGACCCACGCGGTCGGGTGTGTCGCGCACCGCAGCCCTCTGCGAAAGTCAGAGAGTGCAGATTGTTGGTGTCGACACCTCGGGCCCCCGAGCGGTCTGGAAGCGCGCACAGGAGCCCAGGGACACCCCAGGCACAAGGTCAGAGCGTACCTATAGCATCGGCTCCGGTCAAAACAAATGCACACGCGCTGGACACACCAACCCGGAGCATAGCCGCAGGGCGGCCACCCCCGCCATGGGGTGACCGCCCTGTGAACGTATACCAGCCGTCCGCGGACCTACTGGTTGTACGGACCGTAGTCGTAGTCCTCCAGCGGAACCGCCTGGCCGGAGCCCGTGCCGAAGGGCGAGTAGTCGATGTCGTCGTAGCCGACGGCCGAGTACATCGCGGCCTTCGCCTCCTCGGTCGGCTCGACCCGGATGTTGCGGTAGCGGGACAGGCCCGTACCGGCCGGGATGAGCTTACCGATGATCACGTTCTCCTTGAGGCCGATCAGGGAGTCCGACTTGGCGTTGATCGCCGCGTCGGTGAGCACCCGGGTCGTCTCCTGGAAGGACGCCGCCGACAGCCAGGACTCGGTCGCCAGCGAGGCCTTGGTGATACCCATCAGCTGCGGACGGCCGGAGGCCGGGTGGCCGCCTTCCTGGACCACACGACGGTTCTCACCCTCGAAGCGCGAGCGCTCCACGAGCTCGCCCGGCAGCAGCTCCGCGTCGCCGGACTCGATGATCGTCACACGGCGCAGCATCTGCCGGATGATGATCTCGATGTGCTTGTCGTGGATCGACACACCCTGCGAGTTGTAGACCTTCTGGACCTCGCCCACCAGGTGCACCTGGACGGCGCGCTGGCCGAGGATGCGCAGCACGTCGTGCGGGTTGACGGCACCCACGGTCAGCGGCTGGCCGACCTCGACGTGGTCGCCCTCGCCCACCAGCAGACGGGACCGCTTGGAGACGCCGTAGGCCGTCTCGTCGGAACCGTCGTCCGGGGTGACGACGAGCTTCTTGGTCTTCTCGGTCTCCTCGATCCGGACGCGGCCGGCCGCCTCCGAGATCGGGGCGACGCCCTTGGGCGTACGGGCCTCGAAGAGCTCGACGACACGCGGCAGACCCTGGGTGATGTCGTCACCGGCCACACCACCGGTGTGGAAGGTACGCATCGTCAGCTGGGTGCCGGGCTCACCGATGGACTGGGCGGCGATGATGCCGACCGCCTCGCCGATGTCCACCAACTTGCCGGTCGCCAGCGAGCGGCCGTAGCACATGGCGCAGGTGCCGACGGCGGACTCGCAGGTGAGCACCGAGCGGGTCTTGACCGTCTCCACGTTGTGGCGGACCAGCTCGTCGATGAGCACATCGCCCAGGTCGGTGCCGGCCGGGGCCAGGACCTTCCCGTCCACGACGATGTCCTCGGCGAGGCAGCGCGCGTACACGCTGGTCTCGACGTCCTCCGTCTTGCGGAGCACGCCGTCCGCGCCCGTGGTCGCGATCGCCAGCTTGAGGCCGCGGTCGGTGCCGCAGTCCTCCTCGCGGATGATCACGTCCTGCGAGACGTCCACCAGACGACGGGTCAGGTAACCCGAGTCGGCGGTACGCAGGGCGGTGTCGGCGAGACCCTTACGGGCACCGTGGGTGGAGATGAAGTACTCCAGCACGGAGAGACCCTCACGGAACGACGCCTTGATGGGCCGCGGGATGGTCTCGTTCTTCGCGTTGGACACCAGACCACGCATACCGGCGATCTGACGCATCTGCATCATGTTTCCGCGCGCGCCCGAGTTGACCATCATGAAGATCGGGTTGGTCTTCGGGAAGTTCGCGTTCATCGCCTCGGCGACCTCGTTGGTCGCCTTGGTCCAGATCGCGATCAGCTCCTGGGTGCGCTCGTCCTTGGTGATCAGACCGCGCTCGTACTGCTTCTGGACCTTCTCGTCCTGCGCCTCGTAGCCCTCGATGATGGCCTTCTTGGCCTCGGGCACGACCACGTCGGAGATGGCGACGGTGACACCGGAGCGGGTGGCCCAGTGGAAACCGGCCGCCTTCAGGTTGTCCAGCGTCGCCGCGACGATGACCTTGGGGTAGCGCTCGGCGAGGTCGTTGACGATCTCGGAGAGCTGCTTCTTGCCCACCGAGTAGTCGACGAACGGGTAGTCCTCGGGCAGCAGCTCGTTGAAGAGCGCGCGGCCCAGCGTGGTGCGCAGCCGGAAGCTGTCACCGGGCTGCCAGGCGGGCTCGCCCTCCTCCGGCACCGGCGGGGTCCAGCCGCGGGGCGGGACGGTGCCGATCGGGAAGCGGATGTCGATCTTCGCCTGGAGCGAGAGCTCCCGGGCATCGAACGCCATGATCGCCTCGGCGGTGGAGCCGAAGGAACGGCCCTCACCGACGACCTCGCGCTCCTCCTCATCGGTGGTGAGGAAGAACAGGCCCAGCACCATGTCCTGGGTCGGCATGGTCACCGGACGGCCGTCGGCCGGCTTGAGGATGTTGTTCGAGGACAGCATCAGGATGCGGGCCTCGGCCTGCGCCTCCGCGGACAGCGGCAGGTGCACGGCCATCTGGTCACCGTCGAAGTCCGCGTTGAACGCGGTGCACACGAGCGGGTGAATCTGAATGGCCTTGCCCTCGACCAGCTGCGGCTCGAACGCCTGGATACCGAGGCGGTGCAGGGTGGGCGCACGGTTCAGCAGCACCGGGTGCTCGGCGATGACCTCTTCGAGCACGTCGTACACGACCGTGCGGCCGCGCTCGACCATGCGCTTGGCCGACTTGATGTTCTGCGCGTGGTTCAGGTCCACCAGGCGCTTCATCACGAACGGCTTGAAGAGCTCCAGCGCCATGGCCTTGGGCAGACCGCACTGGTGCAGCTTGAGCTGCGGGCCGACGACGATGACCGAACGGGCCGAGTAGTCGACGCGCTTACCGAGCAGGTTCTGACGGAACCGGCCCTGCTTGCCCTTCAGCATGTCGCTGAGGGACTTCAGCGGACGGTTACCGGGGCCGGTGACCGGACGGCCACGGCGGCCGTTGTCGAAGAGGGCGTCAACAGCCTCCTGAAGCATGCGCTTCTCGTTGTTGACGATGATCTCGGGGGCACCGAGGTCCAGGAGCCTCTTCAGCCGGTTGTTCCGGTTGATCACACGGCGGTACAGGTCGTTCAGGTCGGAGGTCGCGAAGCGGCCACCGTCCAGCTGCACCATCGGACGCAGGTCCGGCGGGATCACCGGGATGCAGTCCAGCACCATGCCGTTGGGGCTGTTCCGGGTCTGGAGGAAGGCGGAGACGACCTTCAGGCGCTTGAGCGCACGGGTCTTCTTCTGGCCCTTGCCGGTCCGGATGATCTCGCGGAGCTTCTCGGCCTCCTCGTCGAGGTCGAAGGACTCCAGGCGCTTCTGGAGCGCCGCGGCGCCCATGCCGCCCATGAAGTACGTGCCGAAGCGGTCACGCAGCTCGCGGTAGAGCAGCTCATCGCCCTCCAGGTCCTGGACCTTGAGGTTCTTGAAGCGGTTCCACACCTCGTCGAGACGGTCGATCTCGCGCTGGGCGCGGTCGCGCAGCTGCTTCATCTCGCGCTCGGCGCCCTCGCGCACCTTGCGGCGCACATCGGCCTTGGCACCCTCGGCCTCGAGCTCGGCGAGATCCGCCTCCAGCTTCTTGGCGCGGGCCTCGAGGTCCGCGTCGCGGCGCTGCTCGATCTGCTGGCGCTCGACGGAGACATGGGCCTCCAGCGAGGGCAGATCGCGCGTGCGGCGCTCCTCGTCCACCCACGTGATCATGTAGGCGGCGAAGTAGATGACCTTCTCGAGGTCCTTCGGGGCGAGGTCGAGCAGGTAGCCCAGACGGCTGGGCACGCCCTTGAAGTACCAGATGTGGGTGACGGGAGCGGCCAGCTCAATGTGGCCCATCCGCTCACGGCGCACCTTGGCGCGGGTGACCTCGACACCGCAGCGCTCACAGATGATGCCCTTGAAGCGGACGCGCTTGTACTTCCCGCAGTAGCACTCCCAGTCCCGGGTCGGACCGAAGATCTTCTCGCAGAAGAGTCCGTCCTTTTCGGGCTTGAGGGTGCGGTAGTTGATGGTCTCCGGCTTCTTGACCTCACCGTGGGACCACTGACGGATGTCGTCAGCAGTGGCGAGGCCGATCCGCAGCTCGTCGAAGAAGTTGACGTCGAGCACTTGTCGTCAATCCCTCTTTCAGGGTCGTGTCTTCGGGTCTGACTGGGGGTCCGGGGAGAGGCCGGGGCTGAGCGTACGTACCGCCCCGGCCAGACCCGTCAGACCTCTTCGACGCTGCTCGGCTCGCGCCGGGACAGGTCGATACCGAGCTCCTCCGCAGCGCGGAAGACGTCCTCGTCGGTGTCGCGCATCTCGATGGACATGCCGTCGGACGACAACACCTCCACGTTGAGGCACAGGGACTGCATCTCCTTGATGAGCACCTTGAAGGACTCGGGGATGCCGGGCTCGGGAATGTTCTCGCCCTTGACGATGGCCTCGTAGACCTTCACGCGGCCGGTCACGTCGTCGGACTTGATGGTCAGCAGCTCCTGGAGGGCGTACGCGGCGCCGTAAGCCTCCAGCGCCCACACCTCCATTTCGCCGAAGCGCTGGCCACCGAACTGAGCCTTACCACCCAGCGGCTGCTGGGTGATCATCGAGTACGGACCGGTGGACCGGGCGTGCAGCTTGTCGTCCACCAGGTGGTGCAGCTTGAGGATGTACATGTAGCCGACCGAGATCGGGTCCGGGAACGGCTCGCCGGAGCGGCCGTCGAACAGCCGGGCCTTACCGGACGACTGGACCAGGCGGTCGCCGTCGCGGTTCGGAATCGTCGAGTCGAAGAGACCGGCGATCTCGTCCTCACGGGCGCCGTCGAAGACCGGGGTCGCGACGTTGGTACCGGGCTGGACCTCGTCCGCGCCGATCGCCTGGAGCCGCTGCATCCACTCCTCGGAGCCCTCGACCTTCCAGCCCCGGGAGGCCAGCCAGCCGAGGTGGATCTCCAGGACCTGCCCCGGGTTCATTCGGGACGGGACACCCAGCGGGTTGAGGATGATGTCGACCGGGGTGCCGTCCTCCAGGAACGGCATGTCCTCGACCGGAAGGATCTTGGAGATGACGCCCTTGTTGCCGTGGCGGCCGGCGAGCTTGTCACCGTCGGTGATCTTGCGCTTCTGCGCCACGTAGACGCGGACCAGCTGGTTCACGCCCGGCGGCAGCTCGTCGCCCTCCTCGCGGTCGAAGACGCGCACGCCGATGACCTTGCCGATCTCGCCGTGCGGCACCTTCAGCGAGGTGTCACGGACCTCACGGGCCTTCTCACCGAAGATCGCGCGCAGCAGGCGCTCCTCCGGGGTCAGCTCGGTCTCACCCTTCGGGGTGACCTTGCCGACCAGGATGTCCCCGGCCACGACCTCGGCGCCGATGCGGATGATGCCGCGCTCGTCGAGGTCGGCCAGGACCTCCTCGGAGACGTTCGGGATGTCCCGGGTGATCTCCTCGGGGCCCAGCTTGGTGTCCCGGGCGTCGACCTCGTGCTCCTCGATGTGGATCGAGGAGAGGACGTCGTCCTGCACCAGACGCTGGCTGAGGATGATCGCGTCCTCGTAGTTGTGGCCCTCCCACGGCATGAACGCCACCAGGAGGTTCTTGCCGAGCGCCATCTCGCCGTCCTCGGTGGACGGGCCGTCGGCCAGCACCTGGCCGGCGATCACCCGCGCGCCCTCGTCCACGACGACCTTCTGGTTGAAGGAGGTGCCCTGGTTGGAGCGGGAGAACTTGGCCACCCGGTAGGTGGTGTAGGTGCCGTCGTCGTTGGCCACCGTCACGTAGTCGGCGGAGACCTCCTGGACGACACCGTCCTTCTCGGCCTTGATGACGTCGCCGGCGTCGACCGCGCAGCGGTACTCCATGCCGGTGCCGACCAGCGGGGACTCCGCCTTGATCAGCGGCACGGCCTGGCGCATCATGTTCGAGCCCATGAGCGCGCGGTTGGCGTCGTCGTGCTCCAGGAACGGGATCATCGCGGTCGCGACCGACACCATCTGGCGCGGCGAGACGTCCATGTAGTCGACGTCGTCGCCGGGGATGTAGTCGACCTCACCGCCACGGCGGCGGACCAGGACGCGGTTCTCGGCGAAGTGCAGATCGTTCGTCAGCGGCGCGTTGGCCTGCGCGATGACGAAGCGGTCCTCCTCGTCGGCCGTCAGGTAGTGCACCTCGTCGGTGACGACACCCTCGACGACCTTGCGGTACGGGGTCTCGATGAAACCGAACGCGTTGACCCGGCCGTACGAGGCGAGCGAGCCGATCAGACCGATGTTCGGGCCTTCGGGCGTCTCGATCGGGCACATGCGGCCGTAGTGCGAGGGGTGCACGTCACGGACCTCGAAGCCCGCCCGCTCACGGGACAGACCACCGGGGCCGAGCGCGTTCAGACGGCGCTTGTGGGTCAGACCCGACAGCGGGTTCGTCTGGTCCATGAACTGCGACAGCTGGCTGGTGCCGAAGAACTCCTTGATGGAGGCGACGACCGGCCGGATGTTGATCAGGGTCTGCGGCGTGATCGCCTCGACGTCCTGAGTGGTCATGCGCTCGCGGACGACGCGCTCCATACGCGCCAGACCCGTGCGGACCTGGTTCTGGATCAGCTCGCCGACGTTACGGATGCGGCGGTTGCCGAAGTGGTCGATGTCGTCGGTCTCGACGACCACGGACTGGCCGTTGTCCCCGACGGTCTCGGTCTCACCGGCGTGCAGCTTCACCAGGTACTTGATCGAGGCGATGATGTCCTCGACCGTCAGCACGCCCGCGTCCAGCGGAGCGGCCGCGCCCAGCTTCTTGTTGACCTTGTAGCGGCCGACCTTCGCCAGGTCGTAGCGCTTCGGGTTGAAGTAGAGGTTCTCCAGCAGCGTCTGCGCGGCCTCCCGCGTGGGGGGCTCGCCCGGGCGCAGCTTGCGGTAGATGTCGAGCAGCGCGTCGTCCTGGCCCTGGGTGTGGTCCTTCTCCAGGGTGGCGCGCATGGACTCGTACTCGCCGAACTCCTCGAGGATCTGCTCGGTGGTCCAGCCGAGCGCCTTCAGGAGGACGGTGACGGACTGCTTGCGCTTGCGGTCGATGCGGACACCGACCATGTCGCGCTTGTCGATCTCCATCTCCAGCCAGGCACCACGGGAGGGGATGACCTTGACCGAGAAGATGTCCTTGTCGGACGTCTTGTCGATGGAGGAGTCGAAGTAGACACCCGGCGAGCGGACCAGCTGCGAGACGACGACACGCTCGGTGCCGTTGATGCAGAAGGTGCCCTTGTCGGTCATGAGCGGGAAGTCGCCCATGAAGACCGTCTGGGACTTGATCTCACCGGTCTCATTGTTGGTGAACTCGGCCGTGACGAAGAGCGGAGCGGCGTAGGTGAAGTCACGCTCCTTGCACTCGTCGATCGAGTTCTTCGGCGGCTCGAAACGATGATCACGGAAGGTCAGGGACATCGACCCGGAGAAGTCCTCGATCGGGGAGATCTCCTCGAAGATCTCTTCCAGACCGGACTTGGTGGGGACGTCCTGACCGCTGTCCAGCGCAGCCTCGACGCGAGCCTTCCACGCGGCATTGCCGAGCAGCCAATCGAAGCTCTCGGTCTGCAGCGCGAGGAGGTTCGGAACCTCGAGAGGCTCCTTGATCTTCGCAAAGGAGATGCGCAGCGGGGCGGTGCTGGCGCCATTGTTCGTATTGGCAGTCGAGGCGTTGCGCGAGGCGGCCAAGAGGGGGTCCTTCCGAGGGCTCGGACTCACTACGCGCGTACCGGTCCCACCGAGAGCCCATGGATGAAATCCCTGGTCAGGGCCTTTTCATCAGTAGTGCTCGAAGGTGGGTATGCCCCTGGTGACGGGCAGGGAGCAGCTAACAGGCAGCGCAAAGGGTCAGTGTAGCCACTTGGCACACTGATGTCCAGCGCCGAGTTTCTGAGACCGGCAGTGCCAATCTCTCCCTCCGGTGAGGGGCGCGCCCCTCGTTGTCTTCTCACGCCCTGTCGGCAGCCCGCGCTGTCGATGCGCATATCGATACTGCCCGCTTCGCCGACGATCCATGCCTCGGACTTTCGGATCGGTGTGACGTCGCGTCCTGAGAATTGCGCGCTGCGTGCCGTTCGTCAAGGCCCCCCACTCCGGCGAGATCGTCACAGGGCGTGGCGACGGGCAACGAAGATCACCCTACCTCCACAAGCCCATAAGGCAATGTAACCGTCACGGGAACGCCGAAGGGCGACCACCCGAACGGGTGATCGCCCCTGGCGTGGAACCGGGCCGCGCCGCCGGACGTCCTACGGGCGTGTGGCGGCGGGCCGCGAGGTCATCCGACCTCGAGGGGTCACTTGACCTCGACGGAGGCGCCGGCGCCCTTGAGGGACTCGGCGGCCTTGTCGGCCTGCTCCTTGTTGACCTTCTCGAGGACCGGCTTCGGGGTGCCGTCGACGAGGTCCTTGGCCTCCTTCAGACCCAGGGAGGTCAGCTCACGCACGACCTTGATGACCTGGATCTTCTTGTCGCCGGCGCCGGTGAGGATGACGTCGAACTCGTCCTTCTCCTCCTCGGCCGGGGCAGCGGCGCCCGGGGCACCCGGGGCGGCGGCGACCACGGCGGCCGGGGCGGCGGCGGTGACGTCGAACTTCTCCTCGAAGGCCTTCACGAACTCGGAGAGCTCGATGAGGGTCATTTCCTCGAACTGCGCGAGCAGGTCGTCCTGGCTGAGCTTCGCCATGGTGGCGGTCCTTCCACTAATTCGGCAGGTGGTGCCGGATGTACATGTCGGCGGGCTTCCGGGCCCGCTGCGACCGGGGCCTGATTACTCGGCGGCCTCGGCCTCGGCGGGAGCCGGGGTGTCGGCACCGCCCTGCTCGGCCTGCTTCTGCCGGAGCGCCTCGGCGGTCCGGACGAACTTCGACAGCGGGGCCTGGAAGAGCGCGGCAGCCTGGGACTGCTTGGCCTTCATCGCACCCGCCAGCTTGGCGAGCAGCACCTCACGGGACTCGAGGTCCGCGAGCTTCTTGATCTCGTCGGCGGACAGCGCCTTGCCGTCAAGGACACCGCCCTTGATCACGAGAGCGGGGTTGTCCTTGGCGAAGTCACGGAGACCCTTCGCCGCCTCGACCGGGTCACCGGTCACGAAGGCGACGGCCGACGAACCCGCGAACAGGTCGTCGAGCTGGTTGATCCCGGCCTCGTTGGCCGCGATCTTGGTCAGCGTGTTCTTCACCACACGGTACTGAGCGTTCTCACCGAGCGAACGGCGCAGCTCCTTCAGCTGCGCGACGGTGAGACCGGTGTACGCGGTTACGAGCGCCGCGTTGGAGTTGCGGAACTTCTCCCGCATCTCGTCGACGGCTGCGACCTTGTCAGGACTCGCCATGAGCCTCGGCCTCCTTCCGGGTGATGAGGACCGCTTCGGTCTGAAGGAAGGAGACTGAGACAACGCGAAAACGCCCCGGCGCAGGCGCTCGGGGCGTAACTCGACCGACACGGACCCACGGCCCGTTCGGGAGTGCAACCTCGGTCACCTACGCAGGTCGCCCGCAGCTAAGCGGATCCTTCAGCCACCGGATCCCTTGCGGGACACGGCGACAACCAGCGGTCTTTGGCTTCGTTGAGAGATTACGCGAACGGGCCGCGGCCAGGCAAATCGGCTCTACTGCTGAAGCATGTCCTGGAAGTCCACGGTGTCCGAGGAGGACGGCTCGGTGACCGTCACGCTGGTGCCGTAGTCCGAGTAGAAGACCGTGGAGTCGTAGGCGCCGCTGCTGCTCTGCGCCTGCTCACGCTTCTTGACCAGCAGGTTCTCCTCGTCCACCCACAGGTCGATGGTCTCGGTGTCCATACCGGAGGTCTCCAGCTGCTTCTGGAGGGCGTCCAGGTCGGACTGGCTGAGCTCCTTGGACTGCATCTTGGCGATCTCGGAGACCTTGACCGTGCCCGTGTAGTGGGTGGCCTTGACGCCCTTCACGTCCTCGCTGCCCACGCTCTTGACCTTGCCCGTGGCGAGCAGCAGCTCCACCGAGCGCGAGGGGTTGTTGTTCTGCATCTGGTCCTTCAGGAAGGCGCCCGAGGGGCCCGCCTTCTGGGCCAGCACGTCGTAGTCGTACTTCACCCAGTGCTTGCCGCCGCCCGCCTGCGCGGCGAACTCGTCGCCCATGTTCAGGAACATGGCGTCCGGGGTGTACTTGGCGTCCATCGGCTTGCCCGCGATCGGGGAGGAGGCGATGGCGCCACCGTTCTGAGTGATGGACATGTTGGCCCGGATGCCGTCGGCCCAGTCCATGTCGCCGGACATCTGCGAGTTCTGCTCGCCCATCTTGGTGGTGCCCTCGACCTTGGCCGAGTTCTTCTTGTCCGTCTGCTGCGAGGCGAGCTTGAGCGCCGCCAGCGGGCTCATCGCGGACTGCCCGGACTTGTCGCCGCCGGTCTTGTCGCCGGCCTTGTCATCGCCGGACTTCTCGCTCCCGCACGCGGTGAGGCCGACCATCAGAACAAGGCTTCCAGCGGCTATCGCCCATCGCGCACCGACATGAGTACCGCGCACGGCTCCCCCTAGTTTTTATTTCTCTTTTACGTCTGCGGAGTGACTCTAGCGGAGGGGGCCGACAACGGAAGACGCCGGGCCCCCGCACCTTCGACGCGGTGCGGGGGCCCGGCGGTTGCACACCGTGGTGCGCTGGTCAGGGGCTGCCTCAGATGGCGTCTTCCTCGACCAGCAGGTTGCGGGTGCGGTTGGCGTCCAGCGGGATGCCGGGGCCCATCGTGGTGGTCAGGGTCGCCTTCTTGATGTAGCGGCCCTTGGCGGCGGACGGCTTGAGACGGTTGATCTCCTCGAGCGCCGCGGCGTAGTTCTCCACCAGCTTCGTCTCGTCGAACGAGAGCTTGCCGATGATGAAGTGCAGGTTCGAGTGCTTGTCGACGCGGAACTCGATCTTGCCGCCCTTGATGTCCGTGACGGCCTTGGCCACGTCCGGGGTGACGGTGCCGGTCTTCGGGTTCGGCATCAGACCACGCGGACCGAGCACCCGGCCGAGGCGGCCGACCTTGCCCATGAGGTCCGGGGTGGCGACGACGGCGTCGAAGTCCAGGCGGCCCTTGGACACCTCGTCGATGAGCTCGTCGGAGCCGACGATGTCGGCGCCCGCGGCCTCCGCGGCCGCAGCACGGTCACCGGTCGCGAAGACCAGGACCCGGGCGGTCTTACCGGTGCCGTGCGGCAGGTTCACGGTGCCACGGACCATCTGGTCGGCCTTGCGCGGGTCGACGCCCAGGCGCATGGCGACCTCGACGGTCGCGTCGAACTTGGTGGTGGAGGTGTCCTTCGCCAGCCGGACGGCCTCGAGCGGGGCGTATGCGCGCTCCCGGTCGATCTTGGCGTCCGCAGCGCGGAGGGTCTTGCTGCGCTTGCTCACTCTTGCTCCTGATGTCTGTGGAGTTCGTGGTCCGGGCCAGCGCTTGGCCCTGCCACAGGTGGCCGCGGGGGCTGTCGGCCCTCGCGCGTGGAGTGTCAGCCCTCGACCGTGATGCCCATGGAGCGGGCGGTGCCGGCGATGATCTTCTCGGCGGCGTCCAGGTCGTTGGCGTTCAGGTCGGGCATCTTGGTGGTGGCGATCTCACGCACCTGGTCGCGGGTGATCTTGGCGACCTTGGTCTTGTGCGGCTCGCCGGAGCCCTTCTCCACGCCCGCGGCCTTGAGGATCAGCTTGGCGGCCGGCGGGGTCTTGGTCACGAAGGTGAAGGAGCGGTCCTCGTAGACCGTGATCTCCACCGGCACGACCATGCCGCGCTGCGACTCGGTCGCGGCGTTGTAGGCCTTGCAGAACTCCATGATGTTGACGCCGTGCTGACCCAGCGCGGGGCCGACCGGCGGGGCCGGGTTCGCGGCGCCGGCCTGGATCTGGAGCTTGATCAGCCCCGTGACCTTCTTCTTCTTGGGAGGCATGCTCTCTCCGGGTCCTAGTGAGAGGGTGTTCGCCTCCGAACCGGATCATCCGGATGGAGGCATACCGCACAACGATAACGGGTATAGCTGTGCGCCTTAAAACCGAGCAGGTCAGACCGGCCGCGAAAGCCCGTCTGACCTGTCGGAAGTTCTCGTGAAGAGACTCAGTTCTGGAAAGACTCAGTTCTTCTGGATCTGGTCGAAGCTCAGCTCGACCGGGGTCTCCCGGCCGAAGATCTCGACCAGGCCCTTGACCTTCTTCGAGTCGGCGTTGATCTCGTTGATCGTCGCCTGGAGGGTCGCGAACGGGCCGTCGGTGACCGTGACCGAGTCGCCCACCTCGAAGTCCAGCACCTGGACCTCGACCTTGCGGCTCGGCGCCGGCACACCGCTCTCCTCGGCGGCGGCCTTGGCGGCCTTCTCCTCGGCCTCCGGGGCGAGCATCTTGACGATCTCGTCCAGGGTCAGCGGGTACGGGTCGTAGGCGTTGCCCACGAAGCCGGTGACGCCCGGGGTGTTGCGGACGACGCCCCACGACTCGTTCGTCAGGTCCATGCGGACGAGCACATAGCCGGGCAGCTTGTTCTGCCGGACGTTCTTGCGCTCACCGTTCTTGATCTGGACGATCTCTTCCTCGGGGACCTCGGCCTGGTAGATGAAGTCCTCGACGTTCAGCGAGACGGCACGCTGCTCCAGGTTGGCCTTCACGCGCTTCTCGTAGCCCGCGTAGGTGTGGATCACGTACCACTCGCCGGGCAGCCCGCGCAGCTCCTCACGGAGCGCCTCGACCGGGTCGACCTCGGCCTCGGTCTCGACCGCGTCGTCCGCCTGGGCCGTCTCGGTCTCGAGGGCGTCCTCGTCCTCGATGTGCAGCGCGTCCTCCTCGGCGGGAACGCCCGCCGCGGCGTCGGCCGCTTCAGCCTGGTCGGAGTCCGCCGCCTCGACGATGTCGAGCTCGTCCTCACGGGACTCGACGGGCTCGGCGGCGTCGTTCAGGTTCGGGTCAGACACTGTGGCTGCTTCTTCCTGGCTTCAATGGGGGTGGAACGTGCGAAAGAGGCGACGCCGGGACGGCGGTCGCCTTTCGCGAGGGTCTCAGCCAAAGACGTACTTGATGGCGTTGTTGAACCCATAGTCAATCACGGTCACGATGCCAATCATGATGACGACGAATACGATCACCACGCTGGTGTACGTGGACAGCTGGCTGCGCGTGGGCCAGACGACTTTCCGCAGCTCGGCGATGATCTGGCGGTAGAAGAGCGCGAGCCGGCCGAAAGGCCCCTTCTTCGCGCGCTTGCCACCACGACGACCCCGCTTGGTCGTCTCCTCATCCTCGGGACGACCGCTCTCAGGCGTCGCGGTGGAGCCCAGGGCTTCCGTCACTCGTCCTCACCTGAATCCGGGTCGTGGCCGTGCCGCGTCCGGCCCGGCCGCACAGCGGTGCTTGTCCTTGCGTACGCATGCACGCACCCTCATCACAGTGCGTGTAGCAGGGCCGGAGGGACTTGAACCCCCAACCGCTGGTTTTGGAGACCAGTGCTCTACCAATTGAGCTACGACCCTTTGCGGCACTCCCAACCTACCGCATACACCCGGCTGCACGGAGTGTGCGGTCGGATCCGGCTGTTGATCGGCCAACGACGAGTGAGTGTACGTGCTTGACGGCCGGGCGTCGAACGAGAAGCGCGCGAAGCCTGGAGCAAACCCGTGTGCCACCCATTTCGCCCGTCTGCGACGATGCATCTATGACCGCTGCTACTCCCCCAGTACAGTCCCCGACCGACCGGCGGGTATCGGCCCGGATCGGCTCGATCTCCGAGTCCGCGACCCTCGCCGTCGACGCCAAGGCCAAGGCCCTCAAGGCCGCGGGCCGTCCGGTGATCGGCTTCGGCGCCGGTGAGCCCGACTTCGCCACGCCCGACTACATCGTCGAGGCCGCCGCCGCGGCCTGCCGCGACCCGAAGTATCACCGCTACACCCCGGCCGGCGGCCTCCCCGAGCTCAAGGCCGCGATCGCCGCGAAGACGCTGCGTGACAGCGGGTACGAGGTCGAGGCGACCCAGATCCTGGTGACCAACGGCGGCAAGCAGGCGATCTACGAGGCGTTCGCCGCGATCCTGGACCCGGGCGACGAGGTCATCGTCCCCGCGCCCTACTGGACCACCTACCCGGAGTCGATCCGGCTGGCCGGCGGTGTCCCGGTGGAGGTCGTCGCCGACGAGACGACCGGCTACCGCGTCTCCGTCGAGCAGCTGGAGGCGGCCCGCACCAAGAACACCAAGGTGCTGCTCTTCGTCTCCCCCTCGAACCCCACCGGCGCGGTCTACAGCCGTGAGCAGATCGAGGAGATCGGCCGCTGGGCGGCCGACAACGGGCTGTGGGTGCTGACCGACGAGATCTACGAGCACCTGGTCTACGGCGACGCCGAGTTCCACTCGCTGCCCGTCGTGGTGCCCGAGCTGCGCGACAAGTGCGTCGTGGTCAACGGTGTCGCCAAGACGTACGCGATGACCGGCTGGCGGGTGGGCTGGGTCATCGGCCCCAAGGACGTCATCAAGGCCGCGACCAACCTCCAGTCGCACGCCACCTCGAATGTGAGCAATGTCGCTCAGGTCGCCGCGCTGACCGCCGTCTCGGGCGACCTCGACGCCGTGGCCGCGATGCGCGAGGCGTTCGACCGCCGCCGCCGCACCATCGTGCGGATGCTGAACGAGATCGACGGCGTCGAGTGCCCGGAGCCGGAGGGCGCCTTCTACGCCTACCCCTCGGTCAAGGGGCTGCTCGGCAAGGAGATCCGCGGCAAGCGGCCGCGGACCACCGTCGAGCTGGCCGAGCTCATCCTGGAGGAGGCCGAGGTCGCGGTGGTTCCGGGTGAGGCGTTCGGCACCCCGGGCTATCTGCGGCTGTCCTACGCGCTGGGCGACGAGGACCTCGTCGAGGGCATCTCCCGGCTGCAGAAGCTGCTGGGCGAGGCGGCCGCGTAAGGCGCCGGCTTCAGGCGCCGGCGTCCGTACGGACGATCCGTACGGACGGCAGGAACGGGCCGGAGTCCGCGGGGGCGGATTCCGGCCCGTTCGCGTGCGCGCGCCTCCTCGTTCGGGGAAAGCGGTACCGGCGCGTCCGGACGTGCGGCAGTATCTGCAGATGGCACGCGATGTACACCTGCTCCCCAAAGCGCATCTGCATCTCCACTTCACCGGCTCCATGCGCCCCGCAACCCTCCTCGAACTCGCCGACAAGTACGGCGTCCATCTCCCCGAGGCACTGAGCGGCGGTGAGCCGCCGAAGCTGCGCGCCACCGATGAGCGCGGCTGGTTCCGCTTCCAGCGGCTGTACGACATCGCACGCTCCTGTCTCCGGGAGGCCGACGACATCCGGCGGCTGGTGCGCGAGGCGGCCCAGGAGGACGTGCGGGACGGGGCCCAGTGGCTGGAGATCCAGGTCGACCCCACCTCGTACGCCCCGCGCCTGGGCGGGCTGATCCCGGCCATGGAAGTCATCCTGGACGCGGTCGAGAGCGCCTCCGCGGACACCGGTCTTGGGATCAGGGTCCTGGTCGCCGCCAACCGTATGAAGCATCCGCTGGAGGCCCGCACCCTGGCCCGGCTCGCGGTGCGCTACGCGGACCGCGGCGTGGTCGGCTTCGGCCTCTCCAACGACGAACGGCGCGGCTTCGCCCGCGACTTCGACCGGGCCTTCGCCATCGCCCGGGAGGGCGGGCTGCTGGCGGCGCCGCACGGCGGCGAGCTGTCGGGCCCCGGCAGCGTGCGGGACTGCCTGGACGACCTCGGCGCGGCCCGGGTCGGCCACGGGGTGCGCGCGGCGGAGGACCCGCGGCTGCTCGCCAAGCTCGCCGAGCGCCAGGTGACCTGCGAGGTGTGCCCGTCGTCGAACGTGGCGCTCGGGGTCTACGAGAAGCCGGAGGACGTCCCGCTGCGCACGCTGTACGACGCGGGGGTGCCGATGGCGCTCGGGGCGGACGACCCGCTGCTCTTCGGCTCACGGCTGGCGGCGCAGTACGAGCTGGTGCGCGAGCACCACGGCTTCACCGACGCCGAACTGGCCGAGCTGGCGCGTCAGTCGGTGCGCGGCTCGGCCGCGCCGGAGGAGGTCAGGACGCGGATGCTGGCGGATATCGACGACTGGCTGGCGGGCCCGGACTACTCACGTGAGTAGTCCGTGCGCAACCTACTCACGTGAGTAGGTTGGCTGGATCAGATGCTCACGCCGACCGTCACCGGCTCGTTGACCAGCCGGATCCCGAACGCCTCCTCGACCCCGGCCACCACCTCGCGGGCCAGCGCCAGCAGATCCTCGGTCGTGGCCTGACCCCGGTTGGTGAGGGCGAGCGTGTGCTTGGTGGAGATCCGGGCCGGGCCCGTGCCGTAGCCCTTGGTGAAGCCCGCCCTGTCGATCAGCCAGGCCGCGGAGGTCTTGATCAGGCCGTCGCCCGCCGGGAAGGCGGGCGGCGCGGTGTCCGGGCCCAGGCGTTCGGCGACGCGGGCCAGGAAGGCGGCGTGGGCGTCCTGGTCGAGCACCGGGTTGGTGAAGAACGACCCCGCGGACCAGGTGTCGTGGTCCCCGGGGTCGAGCACCATGCCCTTGCCCGCGCGCAGCCCCAGGACGGTCTCGCGGGCGACGGCGGCCGGTACCCGGTCCCCCACCTCGACGCCGAGCACCCGCGCGGTCTCGGCGTACCGGACGGGCGCGGAGAGCCCGTCCGCGTCCTCCAGCTCGAAGCGGACCCGGAGCACCACATGGCGGTCGGGGTCGGCCTTGAAGCGGCTGTGGCGGTAGGAGAAGGCGCAGTCGGCGTTCGGGATCGTGACGACCTCGTCGGCGCGGCGGTCGTAGGCGATCACCTCGGTGATCGTGGCGGAGACCTCCTGGCCGTAGGCGCCGACGTTCTGTATCGGCGTCGCGCCCGCGGAGCCGGGGATTCCGGCGAGGCATTCGATGCCCGCGAGCCCCGCCTGGACCGTACGGGCCACGGCGGCCGACCAGTTCTCGCCCGCGGCGAGCTCCAGGCGGGTGCCGTCGAGCGTGAAGCCGCTGGTGGCGATGTGCAGGGCGGTGCCGTCGAAGCCCTTGTCTGCGATGACCAGATTGCTGCCGCCACCGATCACCAGCAGCGGGGTCCCGGCCGCGTCGGCCGCGCGGACCGCGGCGATGACCTCGTCGTCGGTCGTGGCCGTGAGCAGCCGGTTGGCCGGGCCGCCGAGACGGAAGGTGGTGAGGGGCGCGAGAGGGGCGTCGTGGAGTTCCTGCACGCGCTCAAGAGTACGGGGGCGCCCCCTGGGCTCCTCGAGGCGGCCGCCCCCGGTGTGGGGAATCCGGGGGCCGGCGGGCCTGCGGGCCTGCGGGCCGTAAGTGGCTCGGACGGGCCGCACGCGCTCCGGCGTGCTCTCATCCGCCCGGGGGCCGCATCGGGCGCGGTCGGGGGCTCAGACGAGCCGTACCACGGCGCGGGCCCGGCCCAGCACCTTCTGGCCGCCGCTGGTCGCCGTAATGTCGAGGCGCACCGTACGGGCCTCGTCGTCCAGCTTGGCGGTCACCTTGGCGCCGATCTCGATGACCGCGCCCTTGTCGTCGTTGGGGACCACGACCGGCCGGGTGAAGCGGACGCCGTACTCGACGAGGGCGCCGGGGTCGCCGGCCCACTCGGTCACCACCCGGGCCGCCTGGGCCATGGTGTAGGCGCCGTGCGCGATGACGTCGGGGAGGCCGACCTCTCTGGCGAACTTCTCGTTCCAGTGGATCGGGTTGAAGTCGCCCGACGCGCCCGCGTAGCGCACGAGGTCGGCGCGGTTCACCCGGAACTCGCGCGTCGGCACCTCGGTGCCGACCTCCACGGCGTCATACGAGATCTTGGCCGTCATCTGCTCTCCTCCACCTCTGCGTCAGCGGCGCGGGCCACCAGCGTCGTGAACGACGTCGCTACATGATCACCCGCCTCGTCGTGGACCTCGCCGCGGACGGACAGGATGTCGTTGCCGGCCAGCGACTTGATCGAGTCGATGATCGAGGTGACCCTCAGACGGTCCCCCGCGCGGACCGGGCGGGTGTACTCGAACTGCTGGTCGCCGTGGACCACCCGGCTGTAGTCCAGTCCCAGCTGCGGGTCCTCGACAACCTGCTTCCCGGCCGCCTTGAAGGTGATCGTGAAGATGAACGTCGGCGGGGCGATCACATCGGGGTAGCCGAGGTCCCGGGCCGCCTCGGGGTCGGTGTAGACCGGATTGGTGTCACCGAGCGACTCGGCGAATTCCCGGATCTTCTCCCGGCCGACCTCGTAGGCGGCGGTGGGCGGGTAGGTCCGCCCCACGAAGGACTGGTCGAGCGCCATCGGCGCACACCTCCTGCGATTGAATTACCAACGAAACGAGGCCGCCCCCCGCGAGTGGGGGCGGCCTCGAATGAGAGTTTATTGCTATCGCGTCTCGCGGTGCGCGGTGTGCGCGTTGCAACGCGGGCAGTGCTTCTTGATCTCAAGACGATCCGGGTCGTTGCGCCGGTTCTTCTTGGTGATGTAGTTCCGCTCCTTGCACTCCACGCAGGCCAGCGTGATCTTCGGGCGGACGTCGGTGGCAGCCACGTGAGTGCTCCTTGACGAACGGACATAGGGGGTTAACGCAGAAAGAGTAGCCGATCGAAGGACCGACCCCACAATCGGCTACTGTCAGTAGCGGTGACCGGACTTGAACCGGTGACACAGCGATTATGAGCCGCTTGCTCTACCGACTGAGCTACACCGCTGCGATGCGAGTGACTGCCCGCTCAACCAGCGTAGCGGAACGGGAAGCCTCACACATCAGAGCCCCAATACGGAATCGAACCGTAGACCTTCTCCTTACCATGGAGACGCTCTGCCGACTGAGCTATTGGGGCGAGCGATGAAGACATTACACGGTCGGCCGCCGAAGGTGAAATCCGTATCGGCCCCTCGTCACGCTGGACTCATGCACCACACCGGTACGACTATTCGGCTCCTCCACGAGGCCGCCCCCACCTCGTCCTAGGCTTCGCTTCGCACCCGCGTGATCTTGACTGCGCACGCATCCGGCGCGTGCCCGGCGCGTCACCCGTCGCGTGCCCGGCGCGAACCCAGGAGCGCGATGCCCGAGAGCCAGCAGCAGCCGCAACAGCCACCCAGGAACGGCGGAACGGCCCCCGGCGAGCCCACCGCCCTGGTGCTCGGCGGCGTCCGGCTCGCCGACGGGCGCACCGTGGACGTCCGGCTCAGCGGCGGGCGGATCGAGGCCGTCGGCACGGCGGGCAGCCTCGTCCCCGGCACCCGGCTGGACCTCGGCGGCTATCTGCTGCTGCCCGCCCCCGCCGAACCCCACGCCCACTGCGACACCGCCCTTACGGCCGACATGGCGGGCCCGGTCCCGTACGCCCCCGGGGACGTCCAGCGGCGCACCGTCGAGGCCGCCCTGCTCGAACTCGGCCACGGGGCCACGGCGCTGCGCACCCATGTCCGCATCGGCGGGGTGCACGGGCTGCGCTCCCTGGAGGCGGTCCTGGAGGCCGGGCGGGCGCTGCGCGGGCTCACGGAGCTGAGCGCGGTGGCGGTGCCCCGGGTGCTGACCGGCACCGCGGGGGCGGACGGTCTGGCGATGCTGCGGGACGCGGTGGGGATGGGCGCGTCGGTCATCGGCGGCTGCCCCGACCTCGACCCGGATCCGACCGGCCACGCCGAGGCCGTCCTCGACCTCGCCGCGCGCCACGGCTGCGCCGTGGATCTGCACACGGACGGTGACGACCCGGCCCGCCTCGCCCGGCTCGCGGCGATGGCCGGGGGCCTGCGGCCGGGCGTCACCATCGGCCCCTGCGGCGGGCTGTCCCGGCTGCCCGCGGAGACGGCGGGGAGGATCGCCGAACGGCTGGCGGCGGCCGGGGTGACCGTCGTCTGCCTCCCCCAGGGCGACTGTGCCGGGCTGGAGCACCAGGGCATGCGGGAGGCGCGCACCCGCCCCTGCGCGCCGGTGCGGCTGCTGCGCGCCGCGGGCGTCCGGGTGGCCGCGGGCAGCGGGGCGCTGCGGGACACGGTGAACCCCGTGGGGCGCGGCGATCCCCTGGAGGCCGCCTTTCTGCTGGCGTCCCGGGGCGAGTCGCGCCCGGAGGAGGCGTACGAGGCGGTGTGCGCGCGGGCGCGGGCCGCGATGGGGCTCGCCGAGGTGCGGGTGGAGGCCGGGTTCCCGGCGGAGCTGCTCGCGGTGCGCGGGGACGGCCTCGCGGGGGTGCTCTCGCTCGCGTACAGCAGGGTCGTGGTGCACCGGGGGCGGGTGGTGGCGCGTACCAGCGCGGTGCGAGAGTACTGCGACTCGGCGGCCGCGGCGGCGCTGGATCTGCCCCGGCAGACACGGCCGCAGAGCGGCGGCGAGCAACAGTAGGCCGCACGGCGTACGGTCGAGATCATGCGCATTGTCATCGCTGGTGGACATGGACAGATCGCGCTGCGGCTGGAGCGGCTGCTCACCGCGCGCGGAGACGAAGTGGCGGGCATCATCCGCAAGCCGGAACAGGCGGGCGACCTGCTGGCGTCGGGTACCGAACCGGTCGTCTGCGATCTGGAGTCGGCCTCACTGGAGGACGTCGTCAAGCACCTGGAGAACGCGGACGCGGCCGTCTTCGCGGCCGGAGCGGGCCCCGGCAGCGGTGCCGCCCGTAAGGAGACCGTCGACCACCGGTCCGCGGTGCTCTTCGCGGACGCGGCCGAACGGGCCGGGGCCCGGCGGTTCCTGATCATCTCCTCGATGGGCGCCTCCCACGAGCCGCCGCCGGACACCGACCCGGTCTTCGCCGCCTATCTGCGCGCCAAGGCCGCGGCGGACGACGACATCCGCGCCCGGGACGGCCTCGACTGGACCGTGCTGCGCCCGGGACGGCTGACGAACGACCCGGGCACGGGCCGGGTGAAGCTGGCCGAACACACCGGCTACGCCGAGATCACCCGCGACGACGTGGCCGCGGTCCTGGTCGCCCTCCTGGACGAGCCCCGTACGGCGGGCCGCACACTGGAGCTGATCAACGGTGACACGGCGGTGGCGGACGCGGTGGCGGCGGTCGCCGAGCGGGGGTGAGGGGCCGGGTTCACCCCGGCCCGACCGCTCAGAAGTCCACCCGGGCCGGGGCGTCGGCCCGGGCCACGGACTCCTGGGCGTACTGGCGCTCGTACGCCGCCCGGATCCGTTCGATCCGCGGGTCCTGCGTCCCCGCCTCGGAGGCCGGGTAGAGCAGGACCACCTCGTACGAGCGCTCCCGCTCGATCGTCCCGTTCTGGTCCCGCCACTGCCCCCGGCCGTCGTGGATCGTCAGGCCGGAGGGGAAGCGCGGGGTGATCCGCCGGTCCACGAAGGCGAGGAACTGCTTCTCGGTGACGGGCGGCCCGCCGTCGGGGCGCTCGGTGCCGAAGAAGAGCCGGGTCTCGACGTACGGTTTGCCCCGGCCCACGGCGCCGGGGTCCGCCGCGGCGGGCGGGTCGTCCAGCGCGGCGTACGCGGCGACGGGGGTGGCGGCGGCGAGGGCGAAGGCCGCTCCGACGGCGGCGAGACGGACGCGTGGCTTCATGGTCGGCATCGTCCGATCGTCCCGGCGCCGGGGGTCCCCGGGAAGAGCGCCTTACGGTGCACATCCGTGCGAGGCGAGGGTGCTTTCGCGCGGGTCGCATTCGCGCGGGGCGCGGGACACGTCCGTGCGAGGCTCCGGGGTCGGCCCGCCCCGGCGTCAGGCGGCAGCGGCCCGGCCGGGACCACCACCGGAGGCCCGGCCCGGGACCACCGCCGGAGGCTCGATCCGGCACCACCGCCGGAGGCCCGGCCCGGGACCATCACCGGAGGTTCGATCCGGGGCCACCGCCGGAGGCCCGGCCCGGCACCACCACCGGAGGCTCGATCCGGGGCCGCCCGGCCCAGGACGTCGCTCAGACCCTGCGCCACCGCGCCAACGCGAACGAGAACACCCCGAAGAGCGCCAGCCCCAGCGCCACCGCCATCAGCAGCCAGGGCCCCGCCGCCGTCCCGGCGAAGGTCCGCAGGGTGTCGTCGATGCCCTTCACCTTGCCCGGGTCGTAGCGCGCCGCGGCCGTGAGCGCGAAGCCGCCCGCCACCGCGAACACCGCCCCGCGGGCCACCCCGCCGCAGATCCCGAGGGCCTCCACGGCCCGCCGCGTCCGCCGGGACATCGCGCCCACCTTGAGGTGCTTGCGGAAGCCGCACCGGATCGCCCGTACCGCGATCCACACCCCCGCCACGGCCACCGCGGCCCCGGCGGCGGCGACCAGCCACCGGCCGTACGGCAGGTCGAGCGCGCGTGCCGTCACGTCCTTCGACTGCCGGTCGCTGGAGCCGCTGCCCTGCTCGCCGGTGGCGAAGGAGAGCACCGAGTACGCGACGACGCCGTAGAAGACCGCGCGGGCCGCCCCGGCCAGCCGCTTCCGGGCCGCGCCGCCGTCCGGCCCCGCGGCCCCGAAGACCGCCTCGGACAGCCGCCACAGCGCCATGCAGACCAGTCCGATGCCGACCGCCCAGACCAGCGCCGCGCCGAACGGCTGCTTGGCGAGGATCTGGAGCGCCCCGCCCCGGTCGGCCTGTTCGCCGTGGTCGCCCGAGGCGATGCGCAGCGCCAGGACGCCGATGAGCAGATAGAGCACGCCCCGGGTGGCCAGCCCCCAGCGGGCCGCCGCCTCGATGGCGCGGGTGCCCGCCTCGCGCGGGGTGCGTGTGCGCGTTGCCGAACCCAATCCGCGTGCGATCGACGATGCGTTCACCGTTTCCTCCCCAGTTGTCGCTCATCGTTTGCCCTGGACGTACATGCGGAAACGGGACTTTCTCTTGTTGGTTGAAGCGATCCGCCCTACTCTGCCGCCACCGAATCTGACGAACCGTCAGATCGAACGAACGGACAGGACCACCACGAGGCGACCGGGGAGAGATGGCGAGATGACCGGCGAGACGAACGGCACCACCGAGCTGCCCCTGGTCATCAGCGTCGATGACCATGTGATCGAGCCCGCGCACCTCTTCGAGACCTGGCTCCCGGCCAAGTACCGGGACCGCGGCCCCAAGCCGCTCACGGCCGGGATCGGCGAACTGGCCTACATCGGCGGCAAGTACAAGTTCACCACCGACCCGGAGGGCCAGCTCACCGACTGGTGGCAATACGAGGGCGATCTCTTCCCCTACAAGCGGATCATCGCCGCCGTCGGCTTCTCGCGCGACGAGATGACCCTCGACGGCATCACCCGCGAGCAGATGCGCCGCGGCTGTTGGGACCCCAAGGACCGGCTCGCCGACATGGACCTCAACCATGTCGAGGCGTCACTGTGCTTCCCGACCTTCCCCCGCTTCTGCGGCCAGACCTTCGCCGAGGCCAAGGACAAGGAGGTCGGGCTGGCGTGCGTCCGGGCGTACAACGACTGGATGGTCGAGGAGTGGTGCGGCGACAGCGGCGGCCGCCTCATCCCGCTCTGCCTGATCCCCCTGTGGGACGTCGACCTCGCCGTCCAGGAGGTGCGCCGCAACGCGGCCCGCGGCGTCCGCGCGGTGACCTTCAGCGAGATCCCCACCTACCTCGGGCTCCCCAGCATCCACAGCGGCTACTGGGACCCGTTCTTCGCCGAGTGCGAGGCCACGGGGACGGTCGTGTGCATGCACATCGGCTCCTCCTCCCAGATGCCCGCCGCCTCCCCCGACGCCCCGCCGGCCGTCCAGGCCGCGCTGAGCTTCAACAACGCCATGGCGTCGATGATGGACTTCCTCTTCAGCGGCGTCCTGGTCTCCTTCCCGCGCCTGAAGCTGGCCTACGCCGAGGGCCAGATGGGCTGGATCCCCTACGCCCTGGAGCGCGCGGACGACGTCTGGGAGGAGCACCGCGCCTGGGGCGGCGTCCGCGACCTCATCCCCGAGCCGCCGTCCACGTACTACTACCGGCAGATCTTCTGCTGCTTCTTCCGCGACAAGCACGGGGTCGCCTCGCTGGACACGGTCGGTGTGGACAACGCCACGTTCGAGACCGACTACCCCCACGTCGACTCCACCTGGCCGCACACGCGCCGCATCGCCGCCGAGCATGTGGCCGGCCTCTCCCCCGAGACCACGTACAAGATCCTCCGCGGCAACGCGATCCGGATGCTGGAGCTGGACCTCGACCGGGGGCGGTGACCGACGCAGGCGAGCCGGACGGCCGGACCGTACGCGGGGGCCGGGCCGTACGCGGGGGCCGGGCCGTACGCGGCGAGCAGGCCGTGCGCGGCGACTAGGCCGTGCGCGGCGGCTCGCTCGTGCGCGGCTGGTCCGAGCCGCAGTAGCGGCACTTGCGCGCCGCCTCGGGGATGTCCTCGGCGAGGCACTCCGGGCAGGTCTTGAGCGGGCCCGGCTCCCCGAAGACCTCCGCGCCGCGGCGGCGCTGGGTGTACTTGTACGGCACGACGATCAGGAAGTAGATGACCGCCATGAAGATGACGAAGTAGATCAGGGCGGAGATGAACGACCCGATGTTCAGATAGGTCGAGGTGTTCCCCTGGTCGCCGAGCTGCCAGCCCAGCCCGACCGATTTGCCGCCCTGGAGCCGGGCGATGACCGGGTTGATCACGGAGTCGGTGAACGCCTTGATCAGCGTCGAGAACGCCAGCGCTGTGACCAGGCCGACGGCGACAACGATGACATCACCGCGCATGAGGAAGTTCTTGAAGCCCCTGAGCACGATCCGCCCTCTCTGTCCTGATACGGGGGAATCACCACCCTAGGAGCGGTCTTACGGAGCCCACGGTGCGCCACGACGGACGGCCGCCCGTACGGCGGCAGATCCCCGGGCACAGTGCCGGACTGAGCCTCGACCGCCGAGGACTTTCCAAAACGGCTTAAGCCACAGAATGAAATAAGCCATGCCGCGAGGATTGACGTCCTTCGCCCGGCCTTGAATCATTCAGTCACCGAGCACCGTGACCACGCCGGCGCTCCGTCCCCCGTGGCCGTGAACACACCGGCCACCGGACTCGCTCTTCCCTCCGCACGGCCGTGACCGCGCCGGCCGCTCCTGTCCGCACAGGAAGGCATCGACTTTTATGAGATCTGTCAGGCTCACGACAAGACCTGTGGCAAGACCTGCCACACCGCGCTCCGCCCTGGTGGGCGCCCTCGCAGCGGTCGCGGTGGCCGTCTGCCCCTGGCTGGCTTCGCCGGCGGGTGCCCAGGCGGCCCACCCCGGCCCGGCCAGGGCCGGCGAGACCGTCAACGTCTATCTGACCACCACCTCCGGCTCCGACGGCCGCACCGTCGTGAAGGGCCTGGAGCAGCAGGCGCCCATCCGGTTCGGTTCGGGCGGGGGCGGCAGTGTCACCGTCGACGAATCCAGGACGTATCAGGAGTTCTCGGGCGCCGGGGCGTCGTTCACGGACACCGCCGCATGGCTGTTCAACAGCAGCGGCGCGCTGAGCCAGAACACCCGCGACGAGGTGATGCGCAAGCTCTTCTCGCCCACGGACGGCATCGGGGTGAGCTTCCTGCGCAACCCGCTCGGCGGCTCCGATCTGGCCCGCTTCGGTTACACCTTCGACGATGTGCCGGCCGGGCAGACCGACCCCGGCCTCGCCAGGTTCTCCATCAACCACGACCTGGCCGACGTCCTGCCGCTGACGAAGCAGGCCAGGCAGCTCAACCCGGCGCTGAAGGTCATGGCCTCGCCATGGACCGCCCCGGCCTGGATGAAGGACAACGACCAGCTCAACCAGGGCTGGCTGGAGGCCCAGTACTACGGCACCTACGCGAACTACTTCGTGAAGTACATCCAGGAGTACCAGAGCCGGGGTGTGCCGATCGACTACGTGACCGTGCAGAACGAGCCCACCTGCTGCTCCGGCTACCCCTCGATGCAGTGGAACGGCTCCGGGCTCACCTACTTCACCAAGAGTGAGCTGCTGCCCAAGCTGGCGAACGCGGGCCTGAGGACCAAGGTGCTCGCCCTCGACTGGAACTGGGACCAGTGGTCGGGCTACGGCGCGCCCGTCGTGGACGACGCGGCCATCCGCAACCACCCCAACTTCGGCGGCATCGCCTGGCACGGCTACGGCGGCAACGTCGGCCAGCAGACGACGGTCCACAACAAGTACCCGAACGTGGACGCCTTCGACACCGAGCACTCCGGCGGCACCTGGATCGCCAATCAGCAGCAGGAAGACATGCACAACCTGATCGACTACACCCGCAACTGGGGCAAGAGCTGGATCAAGTGGAGCCTCGCGGTCGATCAGAACAAGGTCCCGCACAACGGCGGCTGCGGCACCTGCACCGGCCTGGTCACCGTGCACAACGGCGACAGCCAGAGCGGCAAGGTCGACTACACCGCCGAGTACTACACGATGGGCCACCTCACGAAGTTCGTGAAGCCGGGCGCCCGCCGCATCGACTCCACCGCCAGCTCGACCGTCCCGAACGTGGCCTGGAAGAACCCTGACGGCTCCAAGGCGCTGATCGCCTACAACGACACCGGCGGCCAGCAGACGCTGAAGGTCAACTGGGGCGGCCAGTCCTTCAGCTACCAGCTCCCCGCCCGAGCCTCCGCCACCTTCACCTGGACCGGCAACCAGTCGTAACCGCGGTGCCGGTACGCGGCCCCGCCCGCACACCAATGGCCCCTGACCGCCTTCCCGGAGCTCAGGGGCCATCTCTTCGGCGTGGCAGCCAGAGCACGGCGGCAGTGGGAGACGCACCGTCAGCAGACCGTAATGTGTGCTCCAGGACGATATGACCTGGGCACCGGAGGGCGAGGTCGCCATGAGCACGCTGGTCTTCGACAGTGACGACCTGGAGAGAACCGAGGACTTCCTCAGCAAGGCCTACGCCAAAATGCGCATCGGCAGCAGCACCCCGAGCGCGAACCGGGCACGGATCCGGCGCGACACCATCGAGTCGATCACCGTGGACGAGCTCGATCTCGACTTCGACATGAGCTACGCCGTCAGCCCGCTCGGCAGGATCTGCCTGTGCGTCGTCCACACCGGCACCATCGAGGACCATGTCTACCCCGGTGTCGAGGATGCCTTCGGCCCCGGCGACGTGGTGTCCCTCGCCCCGCCGGACCTTCCCTACTCGGGGCGGGTCCGCAACGCCCGCTACAACATCACCATGCTCGACCCCGCCCTGCTGAGCCAGGTCGCCGCCACCGTCGAGCAGCGCACCCCGCAGCCGGTCCGGCTGACCGGACACCGGCCGCACTCCGCGGCCGCCGCCGGGCATCTGCGGCGCACCATCGCCTATGTGCGCGACCACGCCCTGGCCGACCCCGCCATCGCCGACCAGCCGCTGATCAGGGCCACCGTCAGCCAGCTCCTGGCGGGCAGCGTGCTGACGGCCTTCCCCAACACCGCGCTCACCGACCCCACCGCGTCCGACCGTAACGACGCCCACCCCGACACGCTCCAGCGCGCGCTCAGCCATATCGACGACCACGCCGCTGAGCCCCTTACCGTCGCCGACATCGCGGCCGCCGCGCATGTCAGCATCCGCGCCCTTCAGTACGCCTTCCGCCGACACCTCGACACCACGCCGATGGCCTACGTCCGCCGGGTACGCCTGGCACACGCCCATCACGACCTGGCGACCGCCGCCCCCGAGACCGCCACGGTGGCGGACATCGCCACCCGCTGGGGCTTCTTCCACCCGGCCCGCTTCGCCGCCCTGTACCGCGAGACCTACCGCACCACCCCGGGCGCCACGCTGCGCCGCTGACCCCCCGGGCCGCCCTCGCCTTCGTTTGCCGCCCTCGCCTTCGTTTTCTGTCCTCGCCTTCGTTTTCTGTCCCGCAAGGCACCTGGACGTGCGTTTGCCGGATCGCCACGGACCGGCCCGCTTCTGAAGAGTGGACAGCTGCGGCATCGCCCATTGACGCCGCGGCTCGCTTCCCGATCGAAAGGCAGTACGTGGCGGTCGAGAGGGATGACCTGCTCAAGGAGATCGCCGCCCTGGAGGAGGAAGTCGGGCAGCTGCGGCGGGCAGTGGTCTCCCACGCCGTCATCGACCAGGCGATCGGTGTGGTCATCACCCACGGCCGCCTGCTTCCGGGCCAGGGCTGGGACGTCCTCAGGACGGTGTCCCAGAACACCAACACCAAGGTGCGCCTGATCGCCGAACAGATCGTCCAGTGGCCGTACTCCGGCCGGCTCCCCGAGGACATCCAGCAGGCCCTGGAAGCGGCCCTGGCCCGCCCGGCCGCTACGGGCCGGACCAGAACCCCGACAACGTCGGCGGACTTCTAGCCGGGTGCGGGCGACGACTGCCGCGGGAGGCGGCGGACGAAGTCCATCAGCAGGGCGCAGAACGCCGCGGGCTGTTCCAGCGGCGCGAGGTGTCCGGCGCCGGGGATGACGACGGTCCGGCCCGCGTCGAGGTCACGGGCCAGGCCCTCGCCGCCTTCGTAGAAGTCCGGCATGTCGTGTTCGCCGACGCCGACCAGGGCGGGGACGGTGAACGTGCGCAGCGTCGCCGGGCCCGTGCCGAGCGGGTCCGCCGCCTGTGGCGGTTCGCCGTGGGCCAGCCGGCCGGTCAGCTGGCGGCGGAGCATTCGGGCGGCGTGGGCCCGTACTTCGTCGGTCGCGTCGGCCGAGGTCCACGCCTCGACGCCGGCCTGTACCGCGGCGTCCAGGTCGCCGGCGGCCAGCGCCGCGCTTTCGGCGTCCCAGGCGGCTCGCAGCCGTGGGGAGGCGGGCTGGTCGTGGGGCCGGTACCCGACCAGTACCAGGCCCGCCACCCGCTCAGGTGCCGTGACGGCGGTTTGGAGCGCCACCAGGGCGCCGAGCGAGTTCCCGGCCAGGACGAAGCGGTCGGCCCCGAGGCGGTCGAGCGTGTCGAGCACGTCCGACCAGGGGGCCACCTCGTGGCGGTCGGGCACGAGCGCGTCGCCGTGACCGGGCAGGTCCAGGGCGATGGCCCGCACGCCCGCCTCGGCGAGCGGCGGGAGGTGGGCGTCCCACATGGTGCGGTCGGTGGGCCGGGCGTGCAGCAGGACGACGGGCCGTCCCCGGCCTGCCTCATCGGAGGGAAGCAGCATGACGTGAGGCGCCTTCTTCGGTGAATGGAATGGGGGGACTCCGCGGTGCGGAGGGCTTCGGGGCGGCCTCGCCTGGCGCCGGTCAGACGGCTCGGGTGAGTTCGTCGATCTCCGCGTCGGTCAGCCGCAGCGTCGCCGCGGCCAGGTTCTCCTCCAGGTGCGTGATCTTGGAGGTGCCCGGTATGGGCAGCACGACCTCGGAGCGGGCGAGCAGCCAGGCCAGCGCCACTTGGGACGGGCGGGCGCCGTGGGCGGCCGCGATCCGGTCGACCGGGCCGCCGGGGCGGGCGAGCTCGCCCGCGGCTACCGGCGCCCAGGGGATGAAGCCGATGCCGTGGCGGGTGCAGTAGTCCAAGACGTCGGCGGAGCCGCGGTCGATGAGGTTGTAGCGGTTCTGGACGGTGGCGATCTCGGCGATCGCGCGAGCCCGCTCGATCTGGTCGACGGTGACCTGGGACAGACCGATCGCGACGACCTTGCCCTCGTCCTGGAGCCTCTTCAACTCACCGACCTGGTCCTCCAGCGGAACCTTCGGGTCGACGCGGTGCAGCTGGAACAGGTCGATGTGGTCCAGGCCGAGCCGGCGCAGGCTCATCAGGGCCTGCTGGCGCAGGTACTCCGGGCGCCCGACCGGCGGCCATGCCTTCGGGCCGAGGCGCACCAGCCCCTCGCTGGTCTCGATCGTGTCCGGGCCGTTGCGGGTCAGCCCGGCCTTCGTCGCGATGAGCACGTCGTCGGGGTAGGGATGGATCGCCTGCCGGATGATCTCCTCGCTGACGTGGGGGCCGTAGGAGTCCGCGGTGTCGATCAGCCGCACGCCGAGTTCGACGGCCCGGCGCACCACGCGGACGCACTCCTCGCGGTCGTCGGGCTCGCCCCACACCCCGAGCCCGGTCAGGCGCATGGCGCCGAAGCCGAGGCGGGTGACTTTCTTGCCGGCCACCTCGAAGGTGCCGACGGCGTCGGACAAAGACGCGGTCATGATCGGAATTCTCCTTCCGCTGCCGGAGTGTCCTGTATCGGAGTGCCCTGGCCGGTGGGAGCCGAGTCCTGCTCGGCCGACCGACGGAGCAGGGCCAGGGCGTCGGCGCCGGCGCTGCCGGGTTCCGCGCTGTAGACGGACAGGTGCTGGCCCGGGGCGCCGGTGACCGCCAGCGCCTCGAAGTGCAGCCGCAGCTCACCCACGTGAGGGTGGCGGAAATGCTTGTCTTCCCGCGTGCGCGGACGGACCTCGTAACGCGCCCACAGACCGGTGAAGGCGGGGCTGCGCACACTGAGCTCGCCGACGACCCGTTCGATCCGCTCATTCCCCGGGAACTGCGAGGAGGACGCCCGCAGGTTGCCCACCGCGGTGCGCGCCGCATTGTCCCAGTCGGCGTAGAACTCCCGCGCGAAGGGATCGAGGAAGATCATCCGCAGCAGGTTGTCGTACCGGGCGAAACCGCGGTACAGCTCACGCGCCATCGCGTTGGCCGCCAGCACGTCCTGCGCCGCGCCGACCACGAAGGCCGGCACGTCGCGCATGCCGTCCATCAACCGCAGCAGCTCCGCGGCGACGGTCGGCGCCGCGGCCGCGGTGGCGATGACGGGCAGCCCGAGCCGGAACAGGTGGCCGGCTGCGGCACCGTCCAGCCGCAGTGCCCCGGCGATCGCCCGGAGTACCTGCTCGGACGGATGCCGCTCACGGCCCTGCTCCAGGCGGATGTAGTAGTCCGTGCTCACCCCGGCCAGCAGCGCCACCTCGTCCCGCCGCAGCCCCGGCACCCGCCGGTCCGCGCCGTCGGGCAGCCCGACGTCCCGGGGCGTGATCATCGCCCGGCGGGCACGCAGGTAGTCACCGAGCTCATTCACGCTTCCCATGCCCACCACGCTAAATCGGTCCCCTGCGTCAGGGCGTGGGTGCGACGCACCCACCCGGGCGCGGCAGCAGGACCCGGCATCCCGGTAACCGCCGTGCGGCGGGCAAAGGGGGCCCAGCCGTGCCGGACACCCGGATCGATGCGTCGCTGACGAACTGGGGATGATCCCTGAGCGTGCCCCACACCTGCCCCACACACGGTGGTCGGCACGCGGGATCGGGTGAGGCCCAGGGGGATGGATCGCCCATTCCGGGCGTGATCCTCGCCTGTCGACGAAAACGGCCCCCGACCGCGTTTCCGCAGTTCAGGGGCCGTTTCTTTGGCGTGGCGGCGCCAGGATTCGAACCTGGGTAGGCTAAGCCGACGGATTTACAGTCCGCTCCCATTGGCCACTCGGGCACACCGCCTGGGATGTGGCCAGGTGCCCCGCTCTCGCGGCGCTGCTCCCTGGCAACGACGTAAACAATACCTGATGTGCGGGGGTGCTTCGCCACCCGGTTGATCGCCTCTCGATCATGGCCGAGATCGCTAGGCTGGCCGGAGCGGTCCGCTGGGCCGTGCCACTGACGGATCTACGTACGAGGAGCCAACTCAAGATGGCCGACTCCAGTTTCGACATCGTCTCGAAGGTCGAGCGGCAGGAGGTCGACAACGCCCTGAACCAGGCGAGCCGCGAGATCTCCCAGCGTTACGACTTCAAGAACGTCGGCGCCTCGATCGCGTGGTCGGGCGAGCGGATCGAGATGCGAGCCAACTCCGAGGAGCGGGTCAAGGCGATCCTCGACGTCTTCCAGTCCAAGCTGGTCAAGCGCGGGATCTCGCTGAAGGCGCTGGACGCGGGCGAGCCGCAGGCGTCGGGCAAGGAGTACAAGATCTTCGCCTCGTTGCAGGAGGGGATCTCGCAGGAGAACGCGAAGAAGGTCGCCAAGATCATCCGCGACGAGGGCCCCAAGGGGGTCAAGGCGCAGGTGCAGGGCGAAGAGCTGCGGGTGACCTCCAAGAGCCGGGACGACCTTCAGGCCGTGATCGCCCTGATCAAGGGCAAGGACCTCGACTTCGCGGTGCAGTTCGTGAACTACCGGTAGGCGGCGCCCGGACCGGTGCGGCAGGGGCGGTGCGGCATGGCCGTGCCGCCCCTGGTGTTGTCGGCTTGTGTTGTCGGCTGGTGTTGACGGCGTCCCCGGTCAGCGGTGGGCGAAGGGCTGGTCGGTGGGAACGATTTCGTGGCCGAGGGGGGCCAGGGAGATCGGGATGAGCTTGAAGTTGGCCAGGCCCAGGGGGATGCCGATGATCGTGACGCAGAGGGCGAGGCCGGTGACGAGGTGGCCGAGCGCCAGCCACCAGCCCGCGAGGATGAGCCAGAGGACATTGCCGACGCAGGAGGGGGCCCCGGCGTCGCGGCGGGGGACGGCGGTGCGGCCGAAGGGCCACAGGGCGAAGCCGGCGATGCGCCAGGAGGCGATCCCGAAGGGGATGCCGATGATGGTGAGGCAGAGCAGGACCCCGGCGAGGAGATAGAGGATCGCCATCCAGATGCCGGAGAAGATCAGCCAGATCAGATTCAGGAGCGTTTTCACGGTCGGCGGCCTCCTGCCATCTGCTCGAGGCGGGCGATGCGCTCGCGCATGGGCGGGTGGGTGGAGAAGAGCTTGGCCATGCCCTCACCGGCGCGGAAAGGGTTGGCGATCATCAGATGGCTGGCGGTCTCCAGACGGGGCTCGGGCGGCAGCGGAAGCTGCTTGGTGCCCGCTTCCAGCTTGCGCAGGGCGCTGGCGAGGGCCAGCGGGTCGCCGGTGAGCTGGGCGCCGGAGGCGTCCGCCTCGTACTCGCGGGAGCGGCTCACGGCGAGCTGGATGATGGAGGCCGCGAGCGGGCCGAGGATCATGATCAGCAGCATGCCGAGGAAGCCGGGGCCCTCGTCGTCGTCGGACCGGCCCATGGGGATCAGCCAGGCGAAGTTCACCAGGAACATCACGACGCTGGCGAGCGCGCCCGCGATCGAGGAGATCAGGATGTCGCGGTTGTAGACATGGCTGAGCTCATGGCCGATGACCCCGCGCAGCTCGCGCTCGTCCAGCAGCCGCAGGATGCCGTCGGTGCAGCAGACCGCCGCGTTACGGGGGTTGCGGCCGGTGGCGAAGGCGTTGGGGGCCTCGGTCGGGGAGATGTAGAGCCGGGGCATCGGCTGGCGGGCGGCCGTGGAGAGCTCGCGCACCATCCGGTACAGCCCTGGTGCCTCGAACTCGCTGACGGGGCGGGCGCGCATCGCGCGCAGGGCCAGCTTGTCACTGTTCCAGTAGGCGTACGCGTTGGTCCCGAGTGCGACGATCACCGCGATGATCAGTCCGGTACGGCCGAAGAGGCTGCCGATGACGATGATGAGCGCGGACAGACCACCGAGGAGTACGGCGGTCTTCAGCCCGTTGTGCCGGCGGTGCACGGTGTGCCCTCCCGATGTGCCGCAGGGGAACCCTTTGCCTGGTGTCTCCACCTTCCAGTGGACCCTCCTGAAAAAGTCAACGCCAGGCGAAGGGCACCAGTTCCCTTGTGCACATGGGCGCGGGCCCGCGGGGGCCGTGGGGGTGACCCACGAGGGCCCGCGAGGGTGCCTACAGCAGGGTGCTCGAGGCGAAACGGAGGACGAGTTGCGGCGCTCCCGAGAGGGCGATTCCGGCGGCCGCGGTGAGGGCGATGGCGGCCGTAAGGGGGACGGCGCGGGGGCGGGTGATGGCCGCCCCGGCGGCGGGCGCGGGCTCCGTCGCCGCGGCGGGCTCCGGGGTGCGGAAGAGCACCGTCGTCCACTGGAGGTAGTAGTACAGCGCCACCACCACGTTCAGCGCCATCACCACCGCGAGCCAGCCCAGCCCCGCGTCCACCGCCGCCGAGAAGACGGTCACCTTGGCGAAGAGGCCGATGACGCCCGGGGGCAGCCCGGCCAGGCACAGCAGGAAGAAGGCCAGGGCCAGGGCGGCGGCCGGACGGGCCGCGTACAGGCCGCGGTAGTCGGTGAGCCGGTTGGCCGGGCTCGTACGGGCCACCAGGGCGGCCACGGCGAACGCGCCGAGGTTCACGACCGCGTACATCAGGGCGTACGCGACCGTGGAGCCGATGGCGCGGGAGGCGTCCCCGCCTGAGTCGGCGTAGCCGGCCGCGGCGATCGGGACCAGCAGATAGCCCGCCTGGGCGACGGAGGACCAGGCGAGCAGCCGTACGGCGCTGAAGGCGCGCTCCGGGCGCTGGCGCAGCGCCGCGGCGTTCCCCGCGGTCATGGTGAGGGCGGCCAGGACGGCGACGGCCGGGCCCCACACATCGGCGTAGGAGGGGAAGGCGAGGACGGTCACCAGGATGAGGCCGGAGAATCCGACCGCCTTACCGACGACGGACAGATACGCGGCGACGGGCACCGGCGCGCCGACGTAGGTGTCGGGCACCCAGAAGTGGAAGGGCACGGCGGCGGTCTTGAACGCGAAGCCCACCAGGGTGAGCACGACGCCCGCCTGGGCGAGCGTGTCCAGCCGCGGGTCGACATGGGTGAGGGCGTCGGCGATCCGGGACAGGTGGAGGCTGCCGGTGGCTGCGTAGACGAAGCTGACGCCGAGCAGCATCACGGCGGTCGCGGTGACCGAGGAGAGGAAGAACTTCAGCGCGGCCTCGGAGGAGAGGCGGTCACCGCGGCGCAGGCCCACGAGGGCGAAGGCCGGGAGCGAGGCCACTTCGAGGGCGATGACCAGGGTGGCCAGATCGCGGGAGGCGGGCAGCAGGGCCGCCCCGGAGGCGGAGGACAGCAGCAGGAACCAGAACTCGCCCGCGGGGAGTTTGAGATCGTCGAGGGCGCTGAAGGACAGCAGCGCGGTGAGCAGCGCCCCGCCGAGCACCAGGAACTGGATGACGAGTGCGAAGGTGTCGGCCGTGTAGCTGCACGCGTGGGCGCCGGTGGTCAGGCAGAAGGTGGAGCGGTCGCCGTCCAGCAGCGGCAGCAGGGCGAGCACGGCGAGAGCCAGTCCCGCTATCGCTCCCCAGCCCAGCAGGTGCTTCCTGCGCTCGGGCAGGAAGAGGTCCGCGACGAGGACGGCGAGGCCGGCCAGGGCCGCGATGGTGGGCGGTGCGACGGCGAGCCAGTCGACGGACTGGACGAGGCTCGTGGCGAGGCTCGAGGCGTTCGGAGTCATCGGGTGCCTCCCGCGAGGAGCTGCTGCACGGCCGGGTCGGTGAGGCCGAGGAGGGCCGCGGGCCACAGTCCGGCGAGGACGGTGAGGGCCACCAGGGGGCTCCAGGCGGCGAATTCATGGCCGTGGACATCGGCCAGGGCGGGCCGCTCGGCCCCGGTCCCGGTGCCGGGCTCGATCGGATGGTCGCCCATGCAGACGCGCCGTACGACGATGAGCATGTAGGCGGCGGTGAGCAGGGTGCCGAAGGCGGCGAGCGCCATATAGGTGAGATACGCCGGGCGGCTGAGCCCGTCGGCGGGGTCGAAGGCGCCGAACATGGCGAGCATCTCGCCCCAGAACCCGGCGAGTCCGGGCAGCCCCAGGGAGGCCACCGCGCCGAAGGCGAGCAGCCCGCCGAGGCGTGGCGCCCTGCCGTAGAGGGCGGCGCCGCTGGTGCCCGAGAGCTGGTCCAGGTCGGTGGTGCCGGAGCGGTCCTTGAGGGCGCCGACCAGGAAGAAGAGCAGTCCGGTGATCAGGCCGTGGGCGATGTTGGCGAACAGCGCGCCGTTCACCCCGGTGGGGGTGAGGGTGGCGATGCCCAGCAGCACGAAGCCCATGTGGCCGACGGAGGAGTAGGCGATCAGCCGCTTGAGGTCGCCCTTGGCGCCCGCGCGGGCCAGCGCGAGACAGGCGAGGGATCCGTAGATGATGCCGACGACGGCGAACGCGGCGAGGTAGGGCGCGTAGGTGTGGGCCGCGTCGGGGGTCATCGGCAGCACGATGCGGACGAGGCCGTACGTGCCCATCTTGAGCAGCACGCCCGCCAGCAGCACCGAGCCCACGGTGGGGGCGGCGGTGTGGGCGTCGGGCAGCCAGCTGTGCAGCGGCCACATCGGGGCCTTGACGGCGAGTCCGACGATGATGGCCAGGGCCGCGATGAGCTGGGTGGTGTGGCTCAGCCCCGAGCCGCCCGCGCCGGAGGCGCTATCAGACGCAGTGGTGGCGAGTGCCACCATGTCGAAGGTGCCGCCCTTGAGCCCGACGAGGAGGAGGCCGAGCAGCATGACCACGGAGCCGAGCAGCGTGTAGAGGATGAACCGCCAGGCGGCGCGTTCCCGTTCGGCGCCTCCCCACCGGTTGATGAGGAAGTACATCGGGATGAGGACCATCTCGAACGCCAGGAAGAACAGCATCAGGTCCAGCACCGCGAAGCTGGCCAGGGTGCCGGACTCCAGGAGGAGCAGCAGCGCGACGAAGGCTTTGGGGGACGGTCCGGAGGGCCGGTTGAAGTAGGCGTAGAGCGCGCTGAGGAAGGTCAGCAGCGCGGTCAGCACGAGCAGCGGCAGCGAGACGCCGTCCACGCCGAGGTGGATGCGGATGTCCAGGGCCGGGATCCAGCCGATGTCGGTCTGGGCCTGCATCCTGGCCGGGTGGTCGTGGTCGAAACCGGCGGCCAGGGCGATGGCGGCGGCGAGCACCACGCCGGTGACGGTCACGCCGTGGCGCATGACGGCCTGGTCGGGCCCGCGGCCGCGCAGTCCGGGCGGGGCCGGGAGCAGGGCGGCGACGGAGCCGAGCAGGGGGAGCACGACCAGGGCGGCGAGGAGGAGTTGCTGGACGGTGTGGTTCACGGGTCAGGCTCCCGCTGCGACGAGGACGGCGGCCACGGCCAGGACGAGGGAGCCCGCGAGCAGCGCGCCGAGGTAAGTCTGCACATTGCCGGTCTGCGCGCGGCGTACGGCCGCGCCGAGCAGCCGGGGCGCACCGCCCGCGCCGCGTACGTACGTCTCGACGACCTCGCGGTCGAGGTAGCGGACGAGCCGGGCGGCGGCCCGCACGGGCCGGACGAACAGGGCGCCGTAGACGGCGTCGAGGTGGAAGCCGACGGCCGCGTGGCGGTGCAGCGGGCCCAGGAGCAGCCGCCCGGGGTCGGCGGGGTCGCTGGCGCCCGCGATGGAGCCGTAGGCCGCCTCGTGGGTGGCGATGGCCTCGGCCTCGGAGACGGCGTCGGCGGCCTCGGGGTGGGCGGCCACCGCGCCGAGCGGGACCTGGCGGGCCCGCGCCGAGCTGTGCCGCCAGGCGCCGTACATGACGAGGGCGCCGCCGAGGGCCAGCCCGGTGCCGAGGACGGACGTGGTGAGCGTCGGGGTGAGGGACTCGCCGTCGAACCAGTCGGGCAGTGTGCCGTAGGCGAGGCCGAGGGCGGCCGTGGGGAGGAACAGCACCCACAGGACGACGTTCATGGCCACCGGCTGCTTGCCGTGGTCGGGGACGGGCTCGCCCTGGCCGCGGAAGGTGAGCAGCCACAGCCGGGCCGCGTATCCGGCGGTCAGGAGCGCGGTGAGCAGCCCGGCGAGGAGCACGGTCCAGCCGACGCCCTCCGGGACGCCGGAGGTGTGGCCGGTGGCGGCGTGCTCGGCCGCGCCGAGGACGGCCTCCTTGGAGAAGAAGCCCGCGAAGGGCGGGATGGCGGCGAGCGCGAGCAGCGCGATCGTCATCGTCCAGAAGGCGTCGGGGATGCGCTGGGCAAGGCCGCTCATCCGGGACATGGCGGCCAGGGAGTTGCTGCCGGCGGCGTGGATCACCACGCCCGCGCCGAGGAACAGCAGCGCCTTGAACGCGCCGTGGGTGATGAGGTGGAAGACGGCGGCGCCACGGTCGTCGACGGCCAGCGCGCCCGTCATATAGCCGAGTTGGCCGACGGTCGAGTAGGCGAGGACGCGTTTGATGTCGTCCTGGGCGAGCGCGGCGAGCGCCGAGCCGACCATCGTCACGGCCGCCATGGCGGCCAGTACGGCGAGCGCGGCGGCCGAGGAGGCGAAGACGGGCAGCAGCCGGGCCACCACAAAGACGCCGGCGGCGACCATGGTGGCCGCGTGGATCAGCGCGGAGACCGGGGTGGGACCGGCCATCGCGTCCGGCAGCCAGGTGTGCAGCGGGAACTGCGCGGACTTCCCCGCGACCCCGGCCAGCAGCAGCAGCGCGATCAGGGTGGGGTGGTCCAGCGGCGCCCCGGCGGTCCCGGAGGTCAGCCGGGTGTGGATCTCGCTGATGCGGAACGTGCCGGTGTCGCCCGCGAGCGCGAAGATGCCGATCAGGAACGGGACGTCGCCGAGCTTGGTGACCAGGAACGCCTTCAGGGACGCGGAGCGCGCGGCCGCGGTCTCCCAGTAGTGGCCCACCAGGAAGTACGAGCAGATGCCCATGATCTCCCAGCCGACGAGCAGCACGATGAGGTCGTCGGAGTAGACGACGAGCAGCATCGCGGCGGTGAAGAGGGAGACGAGCGCGGCGTAGGAGGGGTAGCGGGGGTCGTCGCGCAGATAGCCGGTCGAGTAGATCTGCACACAGCAGGCGACGACGGCGACGAGGACCGCGACCAGGGCGGCGAAGCCGTCGATCTGGAGGGCCAGGTCGACGGGGACCGAGCCGGTGTCGGCGAGCCGGGTCGCGGCGGTGAGCGGGGCCGTGCCGCCGCCCGCTCCGCCGCCCTGCCGTACGGCGACGAGCACGGCGAGCCCGGCCGCGGCGAGGGTCGGCAGCACCGCGAGGGGGCGGACGAAACCGGGGGCCCGGCGGCCGAGCAGGAGCCCGGCGACGGCGCCGAGGAACGGCAGGAGGGGGACGAGAACGGCGGCGGTCGTGGTCGTCACGCGGTCTGCCTCCGGGCGCGTCGTGCCTGGTCGGCGGCGTTGTCAGTGGGGGCTGCCATGCTGTCGTCCATCGGGTCCTGGCCGGCCGGCGGGGGGTCGGCCAGGTCCCGCAGGCGATCGACGTCGGAGGTGCCGCTGTTGCGATACACGAGCAGGACGATGGCGAGGCCGATGCCGATCTCGGCGGCGGCGATGGCGATGGTGAAGAGGGTCAGCGCCTGGCCCGTGTGCAGGGTGTCGCGGAGCCAGACGTCGAAGGCGACGAGGTTGAGGTTGACGGCGTTGAGCATCAGCTCGACCGACATCAGCACCAGGATCGCGTTGCGGCGGGCGAGGACGCCGTACAGACCGGTGCAGAAGAGGAGGACGGCGAGCACGGCGGGGTAGGCGAGGTGCATCAGCGCTTCTCCTTGCCGTGGCCGGTGCGGGGGCCACTGTCGTGGCCGGTGCCGGGGCCACTGCGGGGGTCGGCGCCAGGGACGCTGTCGTGGCCGCTCTTGCGGGAGAGGACGATCGCGCCCACGAGCGCGGCGAGGAGCAGCACGGACAGCGCCTCGAACGGCAGCACCCAGTGGCGGAAGAGGCTCTCACCGGAGACGGCGGTGGAGCCCTGCACGCCCTTGTCCAGCTCGATCCAGGTGGTCCGGAAGGCGTCCACGACCACCCATACCAGGACGCCCGCGGCGGCCACGGCCACGGCGAGCGCTGCCGGGCGGTTGCCCGAGTCGGCGTCCGGGGAGCGGCCGATGGGCGCCCTGGTGAGCATCAGCCCGAAGAGGAGGAGGACGACCACGGACCCGACGTAGATCAGCACCTGCACCCAGGCGATGAACTCCGCCGTGAGCAGGAGGTACTCCACGGCGAGGCCACCGAGCGCCACCACCAGCCACAGGGCGGCGTGCACCAGCTGCTTGGTGGTGACGGTGACGACGGCCGCGCCGAAGGTCGCGATGCCCACCAGCAGGAAGGCGATCTCGACTCCGGTCGGCGACAGGAACCCGTGGCCGGTGGCGGCCAAGTGGACCGCAGGGCTCACGAGGCGGCTCCGTTCCCGTGCTCGGTCCCGCTTCCGTTGCCGTTGCGGTTGCGGTTGCCGTTGCCGTTGCCGGCTGTCCCGCCGGGACCGGCGGATCCGCGCTCGGCCTCGGCGGCCTGTGCGGCCTCGGCGGCGGCGAGCTTGTCGGCGGCCTTACGGGCGGCGGCGAGCTCCTTGGGCTCCTCCGCGCGCGGGTCGAGCGCGGGCGGCGCGGGCACCGTCCACATCCACTCGCGGAGCTTGTCCCGCTCATGGGTGAGATCGCGGATGTCCTCCTCCGCGTACTCGAACTCCGGCGACCAGAACAGCGCGTCGAAAGGGCACACCTCGATGCAGATACCGCAGTACATGCACAGCGCGAAGTCGATCGCGAACCGGTCCAGCACATTGCGGCTGCGCTCGCGCCCGCCCGGGGCGGCCGGGGGCACGGTCTCCTTGTGCGAGTCGATATAGATGCACCAGTCCGGGCATTCGCGGGCGCACAGCATGCAGACCGTGCAGTTCTCCTCGAACAGCCCGATCACCCCGCGGGTGCGGGGCGGCAGCTCGGGCTGCGCGTCCGGATACTGCGCGGTGTGCGACTTCCGGGTCATCGTGCGGAGGGTGACGGCCAGGCCCTTGGCCAGACCGGATCCGGGGATGCCCATCAGGAGATCACCACCTTGACGACGCCGGTGAGGGCGATCTGGGCCAGTGAGAGCGGAATGAGGCAGGTCCAGGCGAACCGCTGGAGCTGGTCCTCGCGCAGCCGCGGATAGCTGACCCGCAGCCAGATCACGATGAAGGCGAGGACGGCCGTCTTCAGCAGGGTCCACAGCCAGCCGAGTCCGTCGGCGGACGGCCCGTGCCAGCCACCGAGGAAGAGGACGGTGGTCAGCGCGCACAGGACGACGATGCCCGCGTACTCGGCGAGCAGGAAGAGCGCGAACCGCAGGCCCGTGTACTCGGTGTACGCACCGAAGATGATCTCGGAGTCGGCGATCGGCGCGTCGAACGGCGGGCGCTGGAGTTCGGCGAGACCGGCGGTGAAGAACACCAGCCCGCCGACGATCTGCCACGGCACCCACCACCACTCGAACGCGTCGAGGATGCCGGGCAGCGAGACCGTGCCCGCCGCCATCGCCACGGAGGCGGCGGTGAGCAGCATCGGCAGCTCGTACGCCATGAGCTGGGCGGCCGTGCGCAGGCCGCCGAGAAGGGAGAACTTGTTCGCCGAGGCCCAGCCCGCCATCAGCGAACCCAGCACTCCGACGCCCAGCACGGCGAGCACGAAGAAGACGCCCGCGTCCAGGACCTGGCCGACCGCGCCCTCGGCGGGGCCGATCGGGATCGCGACGAGGACGAGGAGGTACGGCAGCAGGGCGACGGCGGGCGCGAGCTGGAAGATCCGCCGGTCGGCTCCGGCCGGTACGACGTCTTCCTTCTGCGCGAACTTCACGCCGTCCGCGACCAGCTGAGCCCATCCGTGGAAGCCGCCCGCGTACATCGGCCCGAGGCGGCCCTGCATATGGGCCATGACCTTGTGCTCGGTCTGCCCCACGACCAGGGGCAGCACGAGAAAGGCGAGCAGGAGGGCGAGCAGTCGCAGCGCGACGTCGAGGACGTCGTTCACGCGGCGCCTCCTGGCTGGTCGTCGGTGTCGTTGTCGGGGGTGGCCTCCGGGGTGTCCGGGATGTCCGGTGTACCGGGGGTGCCGGGTGCGTCGGGGGCGTCGGGGGCGTCGGGTGCGGCGTCCGGGGTGCCCGGGGTGCCGAGGGTGCCGGGCGCGGCGTCCGGGGTACCGGGGGTGCCGGGCGCGGCGTCCGGGGTGGCCGGGGTGCCGAGGGTGTCGGGTGCGGGGCCCGGGGTGGCCGGTGCGTCCGGGGCGCCGGGGGTGTCGGGCGCGTCGGGTGCCGCATCCGAGGTGGCCGGAGTACCGGGGGTCTCGGGCGCGGGGGCGGGTTTCGCGCCGCGTCCGTCTTCGGTCGCCTCGGTCTGCGCTTCCGGTTCCGGTGCCTGCGGCTCACGCGGGGACTCGGCGTCCTCGTCCCGGTCCTCGTCCCTCGCGGGGCGCGCGTGGTGCCACGGGGCGTCGGACGAGCGGCGCTGCGGCGCGGGGCGCCGCGGGCGAGCCGGGGCTTGGGGCGCCGACGGCTCGTCGGCCGCGCCCCGCCCACCGGCGGCCGCGTCCGTAGCCGAGGCTTCGGCCGCAGCCTCAGCGCCCGCCGGGCGCTGGCTCGCCGGGCCCTCGCCCGCGGTGCGGGAACGCCGGGTCGGGCGTTCGGCCGCCGGGGCGGGAGTCTCCCCCGCCGCACCCGCCGCCTCCGCCGAACGCTGGCTCGCGGAACCCTGGCTCGCGCTGCGCGCACGCCGGGCCGGACGTTCGGCCCCCGGGGTCTGGCCCTCCGCAGCCTCCGCTGACGCCTCCGCGCCCGCCGGGCGCTGGCTCGCCGAGCCCGCCGTCGCGCTGCGGGTGCGGCGGGCGGGGCGCTCGCCCGCGGCGGCGCCTGCCGCGCGGGCGCCCCGCGCCGGGCGGGCCGGGGCAGGGGGCAACTGGCCCTTGAGGGGGCCCCACTCGTTGGGGTCGGGGACACCCGGCGGCAGCATCTGGCGCCGCTTGGGGCCGCCGTGTTCGGACTCCCCCGGCTCCTTCGCGCCGGGCCACGCCTTGACGACCCGGGCCGCCAGTACGAAGTCCTTGCGCAGCGGATGCCCCTCGAAGCCGTCGGGCAGCAGCAGCGGCGCGAGACCGGGGTGGCCGGGGAAGCCGATGCCGAACATCTCGTGGGTCTCGCGCTCATGCCAGGCCGCCCCGGCGTAGACGCCGGTCGCGGTCGGCAGTGCGGGGGCCTCGTGCGGCACGGTGGTGCGCAGCAGCAGACCGCGCACCGCGGGCCCGGCCCCGGCCCCGGGCCCAGCCCCAGGCGTGACCCCGGGAGCTCCCAGAGCGACGACGCGCGCGGCCACCCGGAAGCCGGTGCCCGGCTCGTCGACCGCGCTCAGCCAGTCGAAGTAGGTGCAGCCGAGGGTGTCGCGGGCCGTCTCCAACGCCGCGGTCCAGGAGTCGGCGGGGACGTCGACGGTCAGCAGGCCGTACGCCTCCTCCGCCGTGGCGCCCTCGCCGAACAGCTCGGCAGCGGACCGCGGCAGCCAGCCCACGGGCGGCGCGGTCTCGGCCGTGCCGCTCGGCTCCGCCGTCTCGCTCGGCCCCGCCGTCTCGTTCCTCGGCTCGTTGGCCTCATGCCGCTCGGTCATCGCGTGTCTTCCCGCTCCGGAGGCGTGACCAGCCCGCTGCGCAGTGCGGCTGCCGATGGACGGCCCGCGACCGCGGGCGTGGTCGTGGAGGCAGCGCCGCCGGAATTTCCGTAGCGCTCGCCCAGCGACTCGCGCGCGATCTTCTCCTGGAGTTTGAGGATGCCCTGGAGCAGCGCCTCGGGCCGGGGCGGGCAGCCGGGGACGTAGACGTCGACGGGGATGATCTGGTCGACGCCCTTGGTCACCGCGTACGAGTCCCAGTAGGGGCCGCCGCAGTTCGAGCAGGCCCCGAAGGAGATCACGTACTTCGGCTCCGGCATCTGCTCGTACAGCCGCTTCACGGCGGGCGCCATCTTGTCCGTGACCGTGCCGGAGACGACCATCAGGTCGGCCTGGCGCGGCCCCGGTGCGAAGGGGATCACGCCGAGTCGGATGAAGTCGTGGCGGGCCATCGACGCCGCGATGAATTCGATCGCGCAGCAGGCGAGCCCGAAGTTGAAGACCCACAGGCTGTAGCGGCGGCCCCAGTTCAGGACCACCTTCATCGGCTCGGGCGCCAGCCGGGCCAGCGGGCCGAGACGGCGCGGCTCCGGCAGGTCCACCGGGCCGGGCGCGGGGACCGGCGGCCCGGAGGCCGTCGTTGGCGTCGGGTTCGGTGTCACGTCCACTCCAGGACGCCCTTCTTCCATGCGTACAGCAGACCTACGGCGAGGAACCCGAGGAAGATGAACATCTCCACCAGCGTGGCGGCCCCGAAGCCGGGCGCCGCGAAGACCGTCGCCCACGGGAACAAAAAGATCGAGTCAACGGCGAAAATCACATACAGAAAAGCGTAGACGTAGTAGCGGACCTGGGTGTGGGCCCAGCCCTCGCCCACGGGGTCCACTCCGCACTCGTAGGTCAGCAGCTTCTCCGGCGTGGGCACGACAGGCCGCAGCAGCCGCCCCGCCCCGAAGGCCACGGCGACGAAGATCACGCCGATCGCCGCCAGCAGTCCGACCACCGCATAGCCGTGGAAGTAGTCGGCCGCGAGCTGGACGCTGGTGACGCTGGTGGTGCGTACGGTCGTCGCCTCCGGCACGTCCGCCCTCGCTCCCTGGTCTCGTGGTCCTTGTCCGCTCCTCGTCGACCTCGCGTGTTCGACGATCCGTACGGACGGGAAGTCTAGGCCCTGCCGCCACCCGGCCGGGCGGCCCGTCCGCCATGCGGTGGGGGTAGCCCCATGGCGGAGTCCCCGCAGGGCCGGGCAGTCTTGCCGTCATGACCTCCAGTTCCCCCGCCGACAGGCCCGTCGGCGGCCCCGACGGCGGCGGCCACGGCGGCGTCCGTGGCCGCGCCGACGAGCGGCTGCCGCGCCCGCCCGCGTTCGCCTTTCCCCCGCAGACCTGGAAGGAGATCGCGTATCTCCTGGCCAATCTGCTGGTGGGCATCGTGTGCTTCGTCTTCACCCTGGTCTGGCTGGCCGTGGGCCTGGGACTGGCCGTCACGGTGGTGGGCCTGCCCCTGCTGGCCCTGGGGCTGCGGTTCAGCCGGCTGCTCGGCCGGCTCGAGCGGAACCGCGCCAGGGCGCTGCTCTCGGTGCGCATCGACGAGCCCAGCCCCCTGCCGTACCACCCGGACAGCGGCTTCCTCGGCAGGCTGTGGACGAGCCTGCGGGACCCGGTCGGCTGGCGGGCCACGCTCTACGCCCTGATCCGGCTGCCGTGGTCGGTGGTCACCTTCGCGATCACCCTGACCTCGCTGTTCGCGGCCTGGCCGGTGCTGCCGTGGATCGCCCGGGGGCTGACGCATGTGGACCGGGCGATGGTGCGCGGGCTGCTGTTCCCCTCCGACGAGCTGGAGCGGCGGATCGCCGAGCTGGAGTCGGACCGGGGCACGGTGGTGGACACCGCCGCCGCCGACCTGCGCCGGATCGAACGCGACCTCCACGACGGCGCCCAGGCCCGCCTGGTCGCCCTCGCCATGGGGCTCGGTCTGGCGAAGGAGAAGCTGGAGGAGGACCCGGAAGCCGCCGCCAAGATGGTCGACGAGGCCCATGGCGAGGTGAAGCTCGCCCTCCAGGAGCTCCGCGACCTCGCCCGCGGCATCCACCCCGCCATCCTCACCGACCGCGGGCTCGGCCCCGCCCTCTCCGCGCTCTCGGCCCGCTGCACCGTGCCCGTGAAGGTGGCGGTCGAGCTGCCTGAACGCCCGGCACCGGCCATCGAGGGCATCGCCTACTTCACCGTCTCCGAGCTGCTCCAGAACATCAGCAAGCACAGCGGCGCCCGCACCGCCGAGGTCGACGTCTGGCGCACCGAGGACCGGCTGCTGATCCAGGTGCGGGACGACGGACGCGGCGGGGCGTCCACCGACGGGGGCACGGGGCTCGCGGGCCTGGCGGAGCGGCTGGGCTCGGTGGACGGGCTGTTCGTGGTGGATTCGCCGTCCGGTGGCCCGACCGCCGTGACCGCCGAGCTGCCCTGGCGCCACCGGACCGGGTCGGCGGCGGGCGCGGCGGTGGCACGGTCCCGGCGGAGAGCCTGAGAACGGGGCACGGCGACCTCACCCCTCAAGGCCCGACCTCACTCCTCGAGGTCCCGACTCCACCCCTCAAGGTCCCGACCTCACCTCCCGAGGTCCTGCCCGCACCCCCCGAGGTAGGGCTAACCCCCCGGTGAAGAGGCCGACCCGCCCGATGGCCGGGCCGACCCCGCTCCGGGACTCTTGGGGATACGCAGAAGCGCGACCGATCAGGCCCCCGGAGGACGGACGAGACGATGGCCACCGCATACCGCCCCTACGAGCCGGGGACCGAGCCCCGTGGCCATCTGGTGCCCGCAGCGCTGAAGGCGCCGTTCCAGGGCCGCGTGTGGCGTGAGTTCCTCTATGTCCTGATCAGCCTGCCGATGGCCATCCTCACCTTCGTCTACACGGTCACGATGATCGCGCTCGGCGCCGGGCTGCTGATCACCTTCCTCGGCGTCCCGGTGCTCGGCGCCGCCCTCGCGGGCTGCCGGGCGCTCGGCGTCGTCGAGCGGGCCCGCGCCCGGGCGCTGCTGGGGCTCGAGGTGGCCGAGCCCGAGCCCGTGCTCGGCCGGAGGGGCGGCCGTGGGGGCAGGCGCGGACCGGTCGCCTGGGTGGGCGCGCTGCTCAGGAGCGGCACCTCCTGGCGTCATGTGATCTACGCGCTGATCCATCTGCCGTGGGCGGTCTTCTCCTTCGGCTTCGCGGTGGCATTCACCTGCTACGGCTGGGGCTTCGCGACCTATCCGCTGTGGCGCTGGGTCTTCCCCCGGTATCTGGACGAGCCGGGTCTCCAGGTCTTCGGGGACGACCACGGGCGCAACTTCTATCTGGACACCCCGTTCGAGATCGCCGTGACCTGCGCCGCCGGGGTGCTGGTCCTGCTGCTGACCCCGTGGATCATGCGGGCGCTGACCTCGGTCGACCGGATCATGGTGACCGGGCTGCTCGGCCCGTCCCGGCTGGCGAGCCGGGTCTGGGAGCTGGAGTCGGACCGGGGCACGGTGGTGGACACCGCCGCCGCCGACCTGCGCCGGATCGAACGCGACCTCCACGACGGCGCCCAGGCCCGCCTGGTCGCCCTCGCCATGGATCTGGGCCTGGCGAAGGAGAAGCTGGAGGAGGACCCGGAGGCCGCCGCGAAGATGGTGGACGAGGCCCACGGCGAGGTGAAGCTCGCCCTCCAGGAGCTCCGCGACCTCGCCCGCGGCATCCACCCCGCCATCCTCACCGACCGCGGTCTCGGCCCCGCCCTCTCCGCCCTCGCCGCCCGCTGCACCGTCCCGGTGAAGGCGACCGTGGACCTTCCGCAGCGGCCCGCGCCCGCGATCGAGGGCATCGTCTACTTCACCGTCTCCGAGCTGCTCCAGAACATCAGCAAGCACAGCGGCGCCCGCACCGCCGAGGTCGACGTCTGGCGCACCGAGGACCGGGTGATGCTCCAGATCACGGACGACGGGAGGGGCGGGGCCGACACCTCCACCGGTTCGGGTCTCGCCGGGCTGGCCGAGCGGATCGACTCGGTGGACGGGGTCCTCGTCGTCCACTCCCCGCCGGGCGGCCCGACCACGGTGACCGCCGAGCTCCCCTGGCGCTGACCCCACACGCCCCTGGCGCTGACGGCGCACACCCTTCCGTTTGTACGCGGCTCGTGCGCGACCGGTTGTGCGCAACTGGACGCGGCCGGTTCTGCGCGACGCGAGCGGCCGAACCCTGGGATGCTGGTCCCGTCGAACCGAGTGAAACGGGGGCCGAGCATCGTGGCGGACAGAGTACGGGTGGTCATCGCCGAGGATTCGGTGCTGCTGCGGGAGGGACTGACCCGGCTGCTGACCGACCGGGGCCATGACGTGGTCGCGGGCGTCGGGGACGCGGAAGCGCTGATCAAGTCGGTGCGGGAGCTGGCCGACGAGGGCGCGCTACCGGATGTGGTGGTGGCCGACGTCCGGATGCCGCCCACGCACACCGACGAGGGGGTCCGGGCGGCCGTCCGGCTGCGCCGCGACCATCCCGGTCTCGCGGTGCTGGTCCTGTCGCAGTACGTGGAGGAGCAGTACGCCACCGAGCTGCTGGCCGGGAACAGCCGGGGCGTGGGCTATCTGCTCAAGGACCGGGTGGCCGAGGTGCGCGAGTTCGTGGACGCGGTGGTGCGGGTCGCCCAGGGCGGCACGGCGCTCGACCCGGAGGTGGTCGCCCAGCTGCTGGGCCGCAGCCGCAAGCAGGACGTGCTGGCCGGACTCACCCCGAGGGAGCGCGAGGTCCTGGGGCTGATGGCCGAGGGCCGTACCAATTCGGCCATCGCCCGGCAGCTCGTGGTGAGCGACGGCGCGGTCGAGAAGCATGTGAGCAACATCTTCCTGAAGCTCGGCCTGTCGCCGAGTGACGGGGATCACCGTCGGGTGCTCGCCGTCCTCACTTATCTCAATTCCTGAGACTCTCAATTCCTGAATGCAGACTCCCGCGCACCAAAGCGGGGCCAAAGGCTGAACGGGGGGATCAGCGGAAATGACAGCACGGGGGGAGGGACACGTCATGCCAAACCAGGACATATATGCTTCTTCTTTCGGAGTCCACCATGTGATCCGGCCAAGGAAGGCCACCCTTACCGACGTACGATGGTCATGGGACAACAACCGGTCGGCACCGACTGTCCAGGAGCGCCGCCTCAAGGGAGGTCCGAAGCAGTGACCAGCCAGGTCAGTAGCCCGGCCGAGCAGGCCGAACCAGCCGATCAGCAAGGCGGGCAGACGCCCGCCGGGGGGCAGCGATCAGCAGACGGCGGCAAGGAGGTCCGCCGTCTGGACCGGGTGATCATCCGGTTCGCGGGGGACTCCGGCGACGGTATGCAGCTCACGGGTGACCGGTTCACCTCGGAGACGGCGTCGTTCGGGAACGACCTGTCGACCCTGCCGAACTTCCCGGCGGAGATCCGCGCCCCCGCCGGCACCCTGCCCGGAGTGTCGAGCTTCCAGCTCCACTTCGCCGATCACGACATCCTCACACCGGGTGACGCGCCGAACGTGCTGGTGGCGATGAACCCGGCCGCGCTGAAGGCCAACCTCCCCGATGTGCCGCGCGGGGCGGAAATCATCGTCAACACCGACGAGTTCACCAAGCGCCCCATGGCCAAGGTCGGCTATGACCAAAGCCCCCTGGAGGACGGCTCGCTGGACGGCTATCGCGTCCACCCGGTGCCGCTCACCACGCTGACCATCGAGGCGCTGAAGGAATTCGGGCTGTCCCGCAAGGAGGCCGAGCGCAGCAAGAACATGTTCGCGCTCGGGCTGTTGTCGTGGATGTACCACCGGCCGACCGAGAACACCGAGAAGTTCCTGCGCCAGAAGTTCGCCAAGAAGCCGCAGATCGCCGAGGCGAACGTGGCCGCCTTCCGGGCGGGCTGGAACTTCGGCGAGACCACCGAGGACTTCGCCGTCTCCTACGAGGTCGCCCCGGCCACCACCGCGTTCCCCACCGGCACCTACCGGAACATCTCCGGAAACCTGGCGCTGTCGTACGGGCTGATCGCGGCGTCCCGCCAGGCCGATCTGCCGCTGTTCCTGGGGTCGTACCCGATCACCCCGGCCTCGGACATCCTGCACGAACTGTCCAAGCACAAGAACTTCGGTGTGCGCAGCTTCCAGGCCGAGGACGAGATCGCCGGGATCGGCGCCGCGCTGGGCGCGGCCTTCGGCGGCTCCCTCGCCGTGACCACCACCTCCGGCCCCGGTGTGGCGCTGAAGTCGGAGACCATCGGGCTCGCGGTGTCGCTCGAACTGCCGCTGCTGGTGATCGACATCCAGCGCGGCGGCCCCTCCACCGGACTGCCCACCAAGACCGAGCAGGCGGACCTGCTCCAGGCCATGTACGGGCGCAACGGCGAGGCCCCGGTGCCGATCGTGGCCCCGAAGACCCCGGGCGACTGCTTCGACGCCGCGCTCGAGGCCGCCCGGATCGCCCTGGCCTACCGCACCCCGGTGTTCCTGCTGTCGGACGGCTATCTGGCCAACGGCTCGGAGCCCTGGCGGGTGCCGGACGTCGACGAGCTGCCCGATCTGCGCGTCCAGTTCGCGGCCGGCCCCAACCACGTACTCGCCGACGGCACCGAGGTCTTCTGGCCGTACAAGCGCGACCCGGAGACGCTGGCCCGCCCCTGGGCCGTGCCCGGAACGCCCGGTCTGGAGCACCGGATCGGCGGCATCGAGAAGCAGGACGGCACGGGGAACATCTCCTACGACCCGGCCAATCACGACCACATGGTCCGCATCCGCCAGGCCAAGGTGGACGGCATCGCGGTGCCGGACATCGAGGTGGACGACCCGACCGGCGACGCCCGCACCCTGGTCCTGGGGTGGGGGTCCACCTACGGCCCGATCACCGCGGCGGTGCGCCGCGTCCGCACCGCGGGCGACCGGATCGCCCAGGCCCATCTGCGCCATCTCAACCCCTTCCCGGCCAACCTCGGCAAGGTGCTGGAGGGTTACGAGAAGGTCGTGGTGCCGGAGATGAACCTGGGTCAGCTGGCGACGCTGCTGCGCGCTCGCTATCTGGTCGACACCCGCTCCTTCACCCAGGTCCGCGGGCTGCCCTTCAAGGCCGAACAGCTCGCCACCGCCCTCAAGGAGGCCATCGATGACTGACACCATCGCCGAGGGCGCGGCATCGGCTCGGCACGCGCTCTCCCTGGTGCCCAAGACCGACACCAAGCAGACGATGAAGGACTTCAAGTCCGACCAGGAGGTCCGCTGGTGCCCCGGCTGCGGTGACTACGCGGTCCTCGCCGCCGTCCAGGGCTTCATGCCCGAACTGGGCCTGGCGAAGGAGAACATCGTCTTCGTCTCCGGCATCGGCTGCTCCTCGCGCTTCCCGTACTACATGAACACCTACGGGATGCACTCCATCCACGGCCGCGCCCCGGCCATCGCCACCGGACTGGCCGCCTCCCGCCGCGATCTGTCGGTGTGGGTCGTCACCGGTGACGGCGACGCGCTGTCGATCGGCGGCAACCACCTGATCCACGCGCTGCGCCGCAATGTGAACTTGAAGATCCTGCTCTTCAACAACCGCATCTACGGTCTGACCAAGGGGCAGTACAGCCCCACCTCCGAGGTCGGCAAGATCACCAAGTCGACCCCGATGGGCTCCCTGGACGCGCCGTTCAACCCGCTGTCGCTCGCGCTCGGCGCCGAGGCGGGCTTCGTGGCCCGCACCGTGGACTCCGACCGCAAGCACCTGACCGAGGTGCTGCGGCAGGCGGCGGCCCACCCGGGCACCGCGCTGGTGGAGATCTACCAGAACTGCAACATCTTCAACGACGGCGCCTTCGAGGCCCTCAAGGACAAGGACCAGGCCCAGGAGGCCGTGATCCGGCTGGAGCACGGGCAGCCGATCCGCTTCGGCACCGACCAGTCCAAGGGCGTCATCCGCAACCAGCGCACCGGCGACCTCGAAGTGGTCACCGTCACCGCCGAGAACGAGCACCAGGTGCTGGTGCACGACGCCCACGCGGCCTCGCCCACCACGGCGTTCGCGCTGACCCGGCTCGCCGACGCGGACACCCTCCACCACACCCCCATCGGGGTGCTGCGCGATGTGGAGCGCCCGGTCTACGACACCCAGATGTCCGACCAGCTCGACAACGCCGTGGAGCTCAAGGGCAAGGGCGACCTCGGCGCGCTGCTCGCGGGCGGCGACACCTGGACCGTCGTGGGCTGACCCCCGTAAAGCGCGCCCAGCGGGCGCGTTCGTACATACGGGCACAGGCGGGTGCCCGGCCGGAGCGTCTGACCGCGCCCCGGCCGGGCACCCGTTCTGCTATCCGCATGGCCGACACCGCCGCCCCGCTCCAGCCCCCCGACCGCCCCGGCTACCGCCTCAAGCGACTGCTGCTCGGCCCACCCCTGGTCACCGAGCGGATCCGGCGCGAGAAGCTGCACAATCCGGCCGCGCTGGGCGTGCTGGCCTCCGACTGCATCTCCTCGACGGCGTACGGCAGCGAGGAGATGCTGCGGGTGCTGGTGCCGGTCATCGGGGTCGCGGCGTTCACCATGATCCTCCCGGTGACCGGGGCGATCCTGCTGGTGCTGCTGGTGGTCACGCTCTGCTACAGCGATGTGGTGACGATCTACACCCGGGCCGGCGGCTCGTATGTGGTGGCGCGGGAGAACTTCGGCCCGGACATCGCCCAGATCGCGTCCGTGGCGCTGCTGGTGGACTACATCGTCACCGTCGCGGTCCAGGTCTCGGCGGGCACCAACGCGATCATCTCGTTCGCCCATCTCGTCGGCGGCACCTGGACCGGTATCGACCATCTCCAACTGCCCCTGAGCGCCTTGGTGATCCTGATCCTCGCCTACGGGAATCTGCGCGGACTGCGGGAGGCCGGGCGGGTCTTCATGGTGCCCGCCTACCTGTTCATCCTCGCCGTCGGCCTGATGCTGGTGGTCGGCGTGATCCGCGGCCTGGCCGGGACGCTGCCGCACGCCGATGTGCACGCGGCGGGCGCCATGCCCCTGGGCACCGCGGGCAGCGGCTGGCTCTACGGCGCCTCGCTCTTCATCGTGCTGCGCTCGTTCGCCAACGGCGGCTCCTCGCTGACCGGTCTGGAGGCGATCTCCAACAGCGTCTCCGTCTTCCGCGACCCCAAGGGCCGCAACGCCCGCCGCACGCTGGTCACGATGAGCTGCGTCCTGGGCACGCTGGTCCTCGGGGTCTCCGCCCTGGCCCACTTCACCCACGCCATCCCGTACCGGGACGGCACCCCGACCGTTCTCGCGCAGGAGGCCCATCTGGTCTTCGGCGGCGGGGTACTGGGCGCCCTGGGGCTGGCGTTCGTCCAGCTGGCGACCGCGCTCATCCTCTACACGGGCGCCAACACGCCCTTCACCGGCTTCCCCTTCCTGGCCAGCTTCGTGGCCGAGGACCGCTTTCTGCCCCGGCAGCTGACCCGGCGCGGCCACCGGCTGGCCTTCTCCAACGGGATCGTGTCGCTGGCCGTGGTGGCGCTGGCGCTGCTGGTGGTCACCGAGGCCAATGTGGACCGGCTGGTGGCGCTGTACGCGATCGGGGTGTTCACCGCCTTCACCATGGCCGGGGCCGGGATGACGGCCTATCATCTGCGGCGCCGGGAGCCGGGGCGGACGTGGAAGGTCGCGGTGAACTTCATCACCGCGGTGGTCTCCGCGGCCGTGGTGCTGATCTTCGGGATCACCAAGTTCACCGAGGGCGCCTGGCTGGTCGTGGTGGTCTTCCCGCTCGGGGTCTGGGCGCTGATCCGGATCAACCGCGAGTACCGCGCGGAGGCGGCCGCCCTGGAGGCGGTGCCACGCCCCGGGGACGACGTCCCGCGCTGGCGGCGCCATGTGGTCTTCGTCCTGGCGGACAGCATCGACCTGGCGACGGTCAAGGCGCTGCGGTACGCGCATGAGCTGCGGCCCGACGAGGTCCGCGCGGTGCACTTCATGGTGGACGAGGCCCATGCCCGGCGGCTGATGGCGCGCTGGGAGGCCACGGCTGGGGTGACGGCCGCGCTGGAGGTCGTGGAGTGCCCGGACCGGCGGCTGCGCCACGCGGTGAGGGAGCTGGCGGCCCGTACCACCGAGGACGGCCAGACCGCGCTGACCCTGCTGGTGCCGCGCCGCACCTATGCCTCCCCGCTGGGCAAGCTGCTGCACAGGGGCACGGCGGAGTCACTGGCCAAGGCGCTGGAGCGGCTGCCGGGCGTCGCGGTGACGATCCTGCCGTTCGCCGTCAGCCTCGCGGCACGGGAGCGGGGGCCGCGGGAGCGGGAGGCCGGGCAGCGGGAACCCGGGGAGCACGAGCCCGGGGAGCGGCCCGGCTCCGAATGAACACACTTACATAACCGGAAGTACCTTTCTCTTGGTTAGCGCTTCCCTTATGGTGGGTGTGTCGATCCCGAACCAGGAGAGTCACACATATGAGCATCGTCGTCACCGGAGCCACCGGCCACCTCGGCCGCCTCGTCGTCGAGGGGCTGCTGGAGAAGGTTCCCGCCGACCAGATCACCGCGGTCGTGCGCGACACCGCGAAGGCCGCCGACCTCGCCGACCGCGGGGTGCGGCTGCACGTGGCCGACTACAACCGGCCCGAGACGCTCGCCGGCGCCTTCGCCGCCGGCGACAAGGTGCTGCTGATCTCCGGCAGCGAGGTCGGGCAGCGGGTGCCGCAGCACCAGGCCGTGATCGACGCCGCCAAGGAGGCCGGCGTCGCGCTGCTCGCCTACACCAGCATCCTGGGCGGCCCCGCCGCCGACTTCTCGCTGGCTGATGAGCACAAGGTCACCGAGCAGGCGATCACCGACTCCGGTCTGCCGTATGTGCTGCTGCGCAACGGCTGGTACAACGAGAACTACACCGAGAACCTCTCCACCGTCCTGGAGCACGGTGCCGTCGTGGGCGCCGCGGGCGAGGGCCGGGTCGCCTCCGCCGCGCGCGCCGACTACGCGGCGGCCGCCGTCGCCGTCCTGACCGGTGAGGGCCACGAGGGCAAGGCGTACGAGCTGTCCGGCGACACCGCCTGGGGCTTCGCCGAGTACGCCGAGGTGGTCGCCCGGCAGTCCGGCAAGGAGATCGTCTACGGCGCCGTCTCCCCCGCCGAGTACCAGTCCATCCTCACCGGCGCGGGCGTCCCCGAGCCGTTCGCCGTGATCCTCTCCGATGTCGAGGCGGCCATCGAGCGCGGCCGGCTGGACGCCACCCCGGGCGATCTGTCCCGGCTCATAGGCCGTCCGACCACGCCCATCGCGGACTCGGTGGCGGCCGCGCTCAAGGGCTGACCCGCCCCGTACGCACCATGGCCCGCCTGTCATCACCGTATCCCGATACGGGAATGACAGGCGGGCCTCACCAGCGCTACCTTCGGAGCCTCGGAACGGGCCCGCCGGGGGCTCGTCATGCCGTCGGGGAGGGTGCCGTGACGCCGCAGGACCAGCAGGACCGCGTCGATCGCGCCGGTCTCCTCTACGGCTTCGCGGCGTACGGCATCTGGGGGCTGGTGCCGCTCTTCTGGCCGCTGCTGGAGCCCGCCGCGGCGGTGGAGATCCTCGCCCACCGGATGGTGTGGTCACTGGCGGCCGTCGGTCTGGTGCTGCTGGTGCTGCGCCGCTGGAGCTGGATACGGCCGCTGCTGCGGCAGCCCCGGCGGCTGGGCATGATCGCGCTCGCCGCGACCGTGATCTCGGTCAACTGGGGCCTGTACATCTGGGGCGTCAACAGCGGGCATGTGGTGGAGACCGCGCTCGGATACTTCATCAATCCGCTGGTCAGCATCGCCTTCGGGGTGCTGCTGCTGCGTGAGCGGCTGCGGCCCGCGCAGTGGGCGGCGGTCGGCGTCGGGGTGGTGGCCGTGGCCGTGCTGACGGTGGGCTACGGCAAGCTGCCGTGGATCGCGCTCACCCTCGCCTTCAGCTTCGCGACGTACGGGCTGGCCAAGAAGCGGGTCGGTCTCGACGGGCTGGAGTCGCTGGCCGCCGAGACCGCCGTGCAGTTCCTGCCCGCGCTCGGCTTCCTGATCTGGCTCGGAACGCACGGCGGCAGCACGTTCGCGAGCGAGGGCGCCGGGCACGCGGCGCTGCTGGCGAGCTGCGGCTTCGTCACGGCGCTGCCGCTGATCTGCTTCGGGGCCTCGGCGGTGCGGCTGCCGCTGTCGACGATCGGGATGCTCCAGTACGTGGCGCCGACCTTCCAGTTCGTCCTCGGGCTCGTCGTCTTCCACGAGTCGATGCCACCCGAACGGTGGGCGGGCTTCGCCCTTGTCTGGCTCGCGCTCGCGCTGCTGACCTGGGACGCGCTGCGCACCGCCCGGCGGGCGCGGCGGGCGCTGGCCGACGCCGCCGCGCGGGCGGGGGCGCTGTCCGCGACAGTGGAGGCCGATGTGGTTCCGGACCCGGATGTCGTGCCGGAGGCCGTCGTACCCGAGGCCGTCGTGCCGGAGGTCGCCGCGTCGGACGTCGTCTCGGACGCCGCCGTGCCCGATGCCCGGCCGGGACCGATATCCGGCGGGTGATGTCCGGTTTCCGCCCTTGACGCGGAGTCAGCCACGCCCGGAGCATCAGCACGTTCACCGCTCCACCGCCCCACGGGCACGTGCACCACACAGCGTCACGTCATTCCGTCCTGTCCTCGTTCGGAACCGGAGCCCCCCATGTCCTCATGCGCGCAAGCCCGCCCCCGAAGATCCCTGATACGGCGTACGGCCGCCATGGCCGCGGCCGGTACGGCGGTCGCCGCCCTGGTCTCGGCCGCCCCCGCCACCTCCGCCGCGGCGTCGGCACCGCACACGGCGGACGCCCGTACCGCGCTCGCGGCACCCGACATCTCCGTGGCCAATGTGAAGGCCCATCTGACCCAGTTGCAGTCCATCGCCACCGCCAACGGCGGCAACCGCGCCCATGGCCGGCCCGGGTACAAGGCGTCGCTCGACTACATCAAGGGCAAGCTGGACGCCGCCGGATACACCACCACCGTGCAGCAGTTCACCTCCGGCGGTGCCACCGGCTACAACCTCATCGCCGACTGGCCCGGCGGCGACACCAACAACGTGGTGTTCTCCGGCGCCCATCTCGACTCCGTCACCGCGGGCCCCGGGATCAACGACAACGGCTCGGGCTCCGCCGGAATCCTGGAGACCGCGCTCACCGTGGCCCGGCAGGGCGCGAAGCCCACCAAGCATCTGCGGTTCGCCTGGTGGGGCGCCGAGGAGCGCGGAATGGTCGGCTCCACCTCCTACATCAACAACCTGCCGTCATCCGAACGGGCGAAGATCGACGGCTATCTCAACTTCGACATGATCGGCTCGCCCAACCCCGGCTACTTCGTCTATGACGACGACCCCGGGATCGAGTCGGTCTTCAAGGCGTTCTTCTCCGCCAAGGGCGTGCCCACCGAGATCGAGACCGAGGGCGACGGCCGCTCCGACCATGCGCCGTTCAAGAACAAGGGCATCCCGGTGGGCGGTCTCTTCAGCGGCGCCGACTACACCAAGACCGCCGCCCAGGCGCAGAAGTGGGGCGGCACCTCCGGTCAGGCGTTCGACCGCTGCTACCACCGCTCGTGCGACACCTCGAGCAACATCGACGACACCGCCCTGGACCGCAACAGCGACGCCATCGCCTACGCGGTCTGGACGCTCGGCGGCGCCTGATCCCGGATGATGTGCCGTGTTCGGTTCCGCGGGCTCAGGCCGCTTCGGCCGCTCAGGTAGCCCAGACCGCTCAGGTCACTCAGGCCGTTATGTCCTTCGCGGTGAACCGGGCCCAGGCCGCCGAGCCGAACACGGCCACGTACAGCCCCTGTAGCCCCAGGTTCTTGACCAACTCGTCCCAGTAGACCGGCTCGCGGAGGAGATCGGCGAAGCTGAGCCAGTAGTGCGGGAAGAGATACGGGTGGATCGCGTGCAGCTGCGGGATGGTGTCGAGGATCTGCGTGGTGACCACCAGCCCCACCGTCGTGGCCATGGCCGCGATCCCGCTGTTGGTGAGGGTGGAGATGAACAGCCCCACCGTGGCGATCCCCACCAGCGACAGGGCCACCAGGGCGGCCACGCCGAGCGCTCTGAGCAGCGCTTCGTCGAACGAGACGGTGATGCCCGAGATCAGCGTGACATCGCCGAGCGGGAACAGCAGCGCCCCCGTCACCAGGCTCGAGAGGGCCACCACCAGGGTCGCGATCAGGCAGAAGGCCATGGTGGTGGTGAACTTGGCCAGCAGCAGACGGGTCCGTCCGGCGGGGGCGACCAGCAGATAGCGCAGCGTCCCGGAGCCCGCCTCACCGGCGATGGCGTCACCGGCGATCACGCCGATCACCATCGGCAGGAAGACCGGCAGCGTCGCCGCCAGTGACGCGAAGACCAGGAAGATCCCGTTGTTGGTGATCTGCGCGAAGAAGGCGGGTCCCTCCCCCTCTCCCCCATGGCCGCCGCCGAAGCTGCCGCCGTCGCTGGTCTCGATCTTCACCGCGATGCCGATGAGGATCGGGATCAGCGCGAGCACTCCGAGCAGCACCAGGGTCCGCCAGCGGCGGAGGGTGACGGTCAGCTCGGAGCGGAAGAGCGCCAGGGCCCACAGGGGGTTCGGGCGGGACGGGTTCGCCGTCCTCTCGGCCGGTGCGCCGGTGTGGGCCGTCTTGGGTACGCCGGTGCCGGCCACCCTCGTCTCGTCAGCCCGCGACATCGAAGCCCTCCCCGGTCAGCGCGACAAAGGCGTCCTCGAGCGAGGCGCGTTCGGCCCCGAAGGACCGGACCCGCACCCCGGCGCGAACGAGGGCGGCGTTGAGATCGGCCAGCTCCAGCGGTGCGTCGTCCAGGCCGGGGCCGGGCACCGGCAGCTCGCCGGAGACGCGCTCGTCCAGGACCACCAGATCCGTCACCCCGTGCTCCTTGAGCACCCGGACCGCGTCCACCGGGTCCGGAGTGGTGACGGCCAGCCGGCCGCGGCTGCCCGCCGCCAGCTCGGCCACCGTGCCCTGGGCGATCAGCCGGCCCTGGGCCATCACGGCGGCATGCGTGCACACCTGTTCGATCTCATCGAGGAGATGGGAGGAGAGGAAGACGGTGGTGCCCTCCTCGGCCAGCGCGCGCACCAGGGCGCGGATCTCGCGCATGCCCTGCGGATCGAGGCCGTTGGTCGGCTCGTCCAGCACCAGCAGCTCACGCGGCTGGAGCAGCGCGGCGGCCAGGCCCAGGCGCTGCTTCATACCGAGCGAGTACGCACGGGCCTTCTTCCCGGCCGCGGCGGCCAGCCCGACCCGGTCCAGGGCCGCCGCCACGCGGGGGGCGCGGGTGCGGGGGTCGGCGGTGGGGTCGGCCGCGTCGTAGCGCAGCAGATTGTCGCGGCCGGTCAGAAAGGGGTACAGGGCGGGGCCCTCGATGAGGGCGCCCACCCTGGGCAGCACGCTCCTGGCGGCGCGCGGCATCGGCTCGCCGAGCAGCCTGGCGCTGCCCGAGGTGGGCTCGATCAGGCCCATGAGCATGCGGATGGTCGTCGTCTTCCCCGAGCCATTGGGCCCGAGGAAGCCGAAGACACTGCCGCGCGGCACGGACAGATCGAGTGCGTCGACCGCGAGCTGCCCGCCCCGGTAGCGCTTGGTGAGCCCGCGGGTCTCCACCGCGGCGTCGTCCCCCTCGGTGGACCGCTGCTCCACGGGCTCCCCTTCGTTCTGCGTCGTATCCGCGCCCTACGTGTGCTGCCTCGTATCCGCGGCCTACGTCGTCCGTCACCGCGCCTTACGAGCCCAGTGGGCTCACTTGGCCGCGTTGGCGGCCTTGACCAGGGCGTCCTTGTCGACCGCGCCGACGAACACCTTGCCGTCCTCGGTGAGCAGCGCGTTCACCAGCCGGGTGCTGATCACGGTGCCCGAGCCGAACTTCCCCTTGACCTCCTTGCCGAAGCCGCCGAGGAGGCCGGAGGCCGCGCCCGGGCCGCTGTCGCCGCCGGGGGTCTCGGACGCCGCGGCGCCGCCGGGGGTGTCGAGCCTGGCGACCGAGTCCCAGCCCTCGCCGACGACCTTCAGCCCGGACAGGGCGCTCCGGGCGTCCTTGAAGTCCTTGCCGCCGAAGTCCTTCGGGGTGTTCTTATGGTCGGCCTTGGGCTCCTCGGTGACCTTGGCGCCCTTGGGCGGCGTGAAGTCAAAGGTGCTCGCCTTGGGCTTGCCGAAGTCCACGTTGGTGAAGCCCACGTCGACGATTGCCTTGCCGCCGCTCTTCGGGGAGAGCGTGAACTTCAGCGGGACACCGTTGTCCGCGTCCACCGCGATACGGACGGACCCGATCGTGGAGTCGCTGTTCTGCTTGGGCTTGATCAGCAGGTCGTACGCGTCCCGCCCGGCGACCCGGGAGGTGCCGTCGACGGTCACATCGGTGGTGTCGTCCACGGAGGAGAGCAGCGTCTTGGCCATCTCCTGGGGCGTGACGTCCCGCAGGTCCTTCGGCACCTCCCGCCGGTGGTCGCCCTTGGCCTTCGCGTCCTTCGGGGCGGTGGCGTGGTAGGCGGAGTTGCTCCCGCTGTCGTACGCCCAGATCTCGCCGCCGTTGTGGATCATGCTGTACTCGGCGGCGTTCTCGACGATCGACACCCGCTGCTTGTCGGGGCCGTCGGAGGCCACCCGCAGGGTGTGGGAGCCGGAGATCAGCTCCATCAGCTTGGACTCGGGCGCGGCGGACGCGTCGCCGCCCCGTGCCCCGCCGAGGTCGGCGATGGAGCCGCCGCCGGGGAGCGAGGGGATGCCCAGATCGGTGGTGATCTTCACCGAACCGGACATCTGCTGGGCGTCCGATGCCGCCATCTTGCTGATGAGCTCTTGCGCCGAGATCTTCGGCAGGTTGGGGTCGCCGGTGCTGGCGAGCGCCGGGACCAGTCCTATGGTCGCGGCCGCGATGCCCGCGACAGCGACCGGGGCGGCGTACCGGGCGGCCTTCTTCCCTCGTGATGGCCGCTCTTCATCCCAGAAGCCGTCGTCGGCGACCTGTGTCGGTCGGATCCGTGCCATGTGTGCTCTACCTCCGTCGTCGGCGGCGGTTCGTCAGCTTGCACTCGTCCACCTCTCGGGCCATTGTCACCCGATCCCGCCATGTGGTGGTCTTTTCATCCCACCAAATCGTTCGACGTGGCGCGTCAGCCCTCAGGATCACCTCGGCGTAATGCTCGGGTATGACGCCGCTCCACCGGGAGTCAGGGGCCGGTCGGGGTGGATCGGGCGTCTGGCGGGGTCACCCGGCCCGGTGGCGCGGGGTCACCCGGCCCGGTGGACCACCGCGTCGCACAGCCCCTCCAGGGCCGCCTTCGCCGGGCCCTCGGGCAGCGGCGCCAGCATCGAACGGGCCTCCGCCGCATAGCGGACCGTGACCCGGCGGGCCCGCTCCAGCGCCGGATGGGCGCGCAGCCGCCGCAGGACCTCGGCATGGCGCGCGTCATCGGTGAGATCGCCCGCGAGCAGTTCGCACAGCTCGCGGTCCTCGGCCGAGCCGGTCGCCCCGGCCTGCTCCCGCACATAGAGCACGGGCAGGGTGGCCACGCCCTCGCGCAGATCGGTGCCGGGGGTCTTACCGGACTCATGGCTGTCGCTGGCGATGTCCAGCACGTCGTCGGCGAGCTGGAAGGCCATGCCGAGCCGCTCGCCGTACTGGGTGAGGATGCTGACGATGCTCTCGTCGGCGCCCGACATCATCGCGCCGAACCGGCCCGAGACGGCGATCAGCGAGCCCGTCTTGCCGGCCAGCACATCCAGGTAGTGCTCGACCGGGTCACGGCCGTCGCGGGGGCCCGCCGTCTCCAGGATCTGGCCGGTGACCAGCCGCTCGAACGCCTCGGCCTGGATCCGCACCGCCTCGGGGCCCAGGTCGGCCAGGATGTGCGAGGCCCGGGCGAAGAGGAAGTCGCCGGTGAGGACGGCCACCGAGTTGCCCCAGCGGGCGTTGGCGCTGGAGACGCCGCGCCGCACATCCGCCTCGTCCATCACATCGTCGTGGTACAACGTCGCCAGATGGGTGAGCTCGACGACCACGGCCGAGGGCACCACTCCGGGCGCGTGGGGGTCACCGAACTGGGCGGCCAGCAGCACCAGCAGGGGCCGGAACCGCTTCCCCCCGGCCCGCACCAGATGCTGGGCGGCCTCCGTGATGAAGGGCACATCGCTTTTCGTGGCCTCCAGCAGGCCCTCTTCGACCGCCGTCAGCCCGGCCTGGGTGTCGGCTTCCAGAGTCCGGTCCCGCACGCTCAGCCCCAAGGGCCCGACGAAGCTCACGGGGTACTCCTGTCTGCCTACGAATGACGCGAATGTCGATGTGTCGCTGCCTCCACCAACAGGCAGCGTATCCGGTCGGGTATCGATCACTGTTGGCGCCTTCCCGCCTTGTGCGCCTCTCACCGTTCTCTCCCGAACCCGACCGCTTCACATCGCAGTACCGCGATCGCAGCAGATCATTCACGCCCCGGACGCCCGACCGGACCCCGATCGACCGGCCGATGGCCGCGGGCGAGGCCCGCTCATCCGTGCATGGCGGCCACCGCCTTCGCCAGCCGTGGCGACGCGTTTCGCCGCCGCGGGCAGCCCGGTGACGTACGGCCCCGGGACCGAGGAGCCCTCACCGGCGTCGAGCCAGGGCCCCCGGCGCCGATGACCGCTACCGGATCGTTCATGAATCCCCCCAAGGTGTGGCGTTCACTTGGCGCGCCACCGCCGGTACAGCTGTGCCGCGCCGGGCCGCAGCGAGCGGGCCAGCATGGTGAAGAACGGCCTCATGTCGTCCCGCGCGGCCCAGGCGAGCTCGGTCCCGCTCGCCCGCGCCGGGGCGTGCGGGGCGGTGTAGCCACTGCGGCGGTAGGCGACCAGCGCAGGCAGGTCGAGGTTCTCGACCAGGAACCGCCGGGCCGGCCGCTGCGCGGCCCCGGGGACCGCGCGTCCGGTCAGATCGAGATGCTGGGCCCGTACGACATCGATCCGCGCCGCGTTCTCGAAGAGCCGGAACTGGGCGCCCATCCGCGGATTGAAGCCCAGCAGCTTGTACCGTCCGTCACGCCGGTCGAAGCGCCAGTCCAGATCGACGATCCCGCTGAAGCCGATCCGCTGGACGAACCGGGCCGCCCGCCGCGCCAGTTCCTCGTTCTCCACCACATAGGCGCACGCCGTCATGCCCGCGTGCGGCGGCCAGGACCGCACCTTGACCCCGGTGAACATCGCCAGCGGTGTGCTCCGGGCGTCGAAGTACGCGTGCACGATCCAGTCCTCGCCCTCCTCTCTCGGCAGATACTCCTGAAGGACCACCCCCGGCCGCGGCCCCCACCGCCGCGCCAGCTCCATCAGCTCCCGGGGGCCCTCGATCCGGGTGGTGCCGCACACCGCGGGCTTCTTCCGCCGCTCGAACGCCTCCCGGTTCTTGGCGACCACCGGAAACCGGGCGCCGGCCGCGAACGCCTTGACATCGGCGTAGGTGTCCGGGAAGACGCCCTCGGGCGTGGGCACCCCGTGCTTGACGCACAGCTCGTGCAGCCCCCGCTTGCTCGCCAGCCGTCTGGGCAACTCGGGCTCGGCGCGCGGGAAGAGGAAGCGGCCCTCCCCGGCGAGCCGGTCCGCGTGCTCGGCGATCAGCACCGCCGCCTCCTCGTCGGTGGGCAGCAGCACCGTCGGCCGGCCGATCGCCCGCCCCATCCGCAGCAGCCCCTCCACCAGCCGCTCCGGCCGCTCCTCGCCGGTGGTCGGCCAGACGAAGGCCCTCCTCAGATAGCGCGAGAGCGCCGCCGGGGTCCAACGGTCCTCGGTGACCGCGTACATGGGGACACCGAGACGCCCCAGGGACCGGATGGCTCCGACGCCGCCGTGATGCAGCGGATAGTGGCCGAACTTCACGATGAGAGCGGGCACGGAACGGTCCACCGCGAACGGCACGGCACTGCTCGCCACGAGCCCCCCTTGGTCACCGCAGCGCAGTGGCCCCCCCCACTGTGCGTGACCCTGATGAGGGACGCTACTTCGGAATCGCCGCCTCCAGCAAGGATTTTCCGGACATTGCCATCTCTTTAGGGAGTAGCCGACACTGTGTCATCCTCCTTGCCCCCGGCCTCCCGCATTGCTCGCGCCCGGCCACCGGCGCTTCCACGGCCACCGGCGCCGCCCAGACCACCGGCACTTCCACAGCCTCCGGCGCCGCCCTGGCCATCGGCATCGCCCTGGGCCTTCTCCGCGCTCCCCGCGCCTTAGGGTGTGCTGCGTCCCACAGTGACGAGGAGAAGGCGAGGCAGCCCCGATGCCGCAGCGATCCCCGCTGGACCTGCCCGAAGGCGACCCCTTCGGCCCGCACAACCTCCCCTATGGCGTCTTCACCGCGCCGCACGCTCCTCAGCTGCGGAAAATCGGGGTGCGCTACGGAAACCATGTGCTGGACGTGGGCGCCGCCGCGGCCGCCACCGCCTCCCCGCACGCCGAGCCGCTGGGGGCCGACACCCTCAACCCGCTGATGGCCGCGGGCCGCCCGGTCTGGCAGGCCGTGCGCGCCGAGGTGCTCGACTGGCTCACCGACCCGGCGCACCGCTCGACCATCGAGCCCCTGATGCATCCCCTCCCCACCGTGGCACTCCATCTCCCCTTCGAGGTGGCCGACTACGCCGACTTCTACGCGAGCGAGCACCACGCCACCAACACGGGCAGGATCTTCCGCCCCGACGGCGAGGCGCTCACCCCCAACTGGAAGCACATGCCGATCGGCTACCACGGCCGGGCCGGCACCATCCTCGTCTCGGGCACGCCCGTCGTCCGCCCGCAGGGCCAGCATCTGCCCCCGGCCGATACCTCCGCACCACACGCTTCCTCCCCCACTCCGGTCTTCGGCCCCTCCCTGCGCCTCGACTTCGAAGCGGAGGTGGCCTTCGTCGTCGGCGCCCCTTCCACTGTGAATACACCGGTGCCGCTCTCCGGGTTCCACGACCACGTCTTCGGCGTCTGTCTGCTCAACGACTGGTCCGCGCGCGACATCCAGGCGTGGGAGTACCGTCCGCTCGGCCCCTTCCTCGGCAAGTCCTTCGCCACCTCCCTCGCCGCCTGGGTCACCCCGCTGGACGCCCTCGCAGCGGCCCGTACCGGCCCTCCCGCCCGCGATGTCCCGCCCCTCCCCTACCTGGACGACAGCGCCACCGAGCCCGGCGGGCTCGATCTGCGCCTGGAGGTCGCCCTCAACGGCCACACGATCTCCCGCCCGCCCTTCTCCGCCATGTACTGGACCCCGGCCCAGCAGCTCGCCCACCTGACGGTGAACGGCGCCTCGCTGCGCACCGGCGACCTCTTCGCCTCCGGCACGGTCAGCGGTCCGCGCCCGGACGAGCTCGGCTGTCTCCTCGAACTCACCTGGGGCGGCCGCGAACCCCTGCGGCTCCCCGACGGCGCCCGGACCTTCCTGGAGGACGGCGACGAGGTCACCGTCACGGCCTGGGCGCCGGGCCCGCAGGGGACCCGTATCGGCCTGGGCGAGGTGACCGGCCAGGTCGTCCCCGCCACGCCCTGACGCGGCTGCTACGTTGTCGTGTTCCTGCCCTGACGATCCCGGACGATCGAGGAGAAGCACGTGAAGAAGGCAGTGAGCATCGCCGGCACGGTGGCGGCGGCCGCCCTGCTGCTGTCCGCATGCGGCAGTGACGGTGGCGACGACAAGAAGGACACCTCCAAGGACCCCTCCTCCGCGTCGAGCGCCCCGGCGGAGGGGGGCGCGGACGCGAAGGTCTCCGGCACCTATGTGGCGAAGGCCGGTGACGGGGCCGCCATCCTGTCCATCAGCGGCAAGAAGGCCGTTCTGATGGCCGACAAGCACATCTGCAACGGCGAGTACGCCGACATGGGCGGGAAGATGCTCATGCTCAAGTGCGCCGACGGAAACACCGACCGCAGCGCGGGCAAGGTCACCGCGAGCGCGGACGGCAAGACCCTCACGGTCGACTGGGACGCGCTCGCCAAGAATGACACCTTCATCAAGGCGACGCCCGGCGACCTCCCCTCGGGCATGCCGACATCGCTGCCCTCCGGCCTCCCGACCGATGTGCCGACCGACCTCCCGACCGGCTGAACCACGGCGCCGGACCCCCTCCGGCACCCAGGGCCCCTGGCGCGCAGGCGCGCCGGGGGCCCGCCGCGCACAGTGGCAGATCTTGCCGCCGCGGACACGAAACCGCAGGCAGAAGCGGTAGGAAAGCCGCCGTCAGGTGGCGCAATACTTCGGCAACACCATCGGCCCGACCCCGTCGGTATGGTCCCGATACGACCCAGCCGACCAGCAAACCCCCGGAGCCGGCCGATGCCAGCCGAACGCCCCCGCGAGCACGCCCCGCCGGTCGCCGCCGCGCGCCGCCGCCGGCTCCGTGCCGACCGGGCACGGCAACTCGCCGACCTGCTCCGCCACCAGGTCCTCACCGGCGGCTTCCCCGGGGGCGTGCTCCCCCTGGAGGACGCGCTCGGCCAGGACTACGGCGCCTCCCGCAACACCGTGCGCCAGGCGCTCGACCTGCTGCGCTCCGAGCGGCTGGTGGAGCGGCAGCCCGGGGTGGGCACGGTCGTGGTCGCGGAGAAGTACCCGCACGGCCTGGACCGGCTGATGGGCCTGGCCGAGACCCTCCACGAGCACGGCCGGGTCACCAATGAGGTGCGCACCGTCGGCCCCGTCCCCGCGCCCGCCTGCGTCGCGGACCGGCTGGGCGTCCCCGCCCGTTCCGATGTCCTCTACGTCGAGCGGCTGCGGCGGCTCGGCGGACTCCCGCTCTCCCTCGACCTCACCTACCTCCCGATGGACATCGGCGCCGACCTCATCGGCGCCGACCTGGAGAACACCGATGTCTTCCGGCTGATCGAGAAGATCACCGGACAGCCCCTGGGCACCGCCGAGATCACCCTCGAGGCCGTCAACGCCGACGCCCACTCGGCCGCCGTTCTCCAGGCCCCGCGCGGTGCGGCGGTCCTGATGCTGGAGCGGCTCACCCATCTGTGCGATGGACGCCCGGTGGACCTGGAGTTCATCCGGTTCCGCGGCGACCGGATCACCATGAGCGGCCAGTTGCGCCGCACCGCCTGAGACCACCCACCACACCCTCCGCCCCTTCACGCCCTTCCCTGGAGACAGCCATGCCTCTGGCGCCCCAGCGTGCCGATGTGCCGGTGACGATCGACGAGTCCAAGTGCATCGACGGCTGCACCCTGTGCGTGGACATGTGCCCCCTCGACTCCCTCGCGATCCACCCCGACAGCGGTAAGGCGTACATGCACGTCGACGAGTGCTGGTACTGCGGCCCGTGCGCCGCCCGCTGTCCCACCGGCGCGGTCACGGTCAACATGCCCTATCTCCTGAGGTGAAAGGCCCCTCGATGCAGCGCACGACCCTTCCGTCGGCCCTCGCCGCCGGCGCCCTGCTGCTGTCCCTCACCGGCTGCGGCGGCAACGCGGACGCGGACGGCAAGACCGTGACCGTCACCGTCGGCTACCAGTCCAAGACCATCAACACCGTGACCGCGGGTACCCTGCTGCGCTCGCTCGGGGCCTTCGAACGCGAGCTGCGCGCCCTGGGCCGCCGCGACGGCCATACGTACAAGGTGAAGTGGCAGGACTACGCCACCGGAGCGCCCATCACCGCGCAGATGATCGCCGGTAAGGTCGACATCGGATCGATGGGCGACTTCCCGCTCCTGATCAACTCCGGTCGCGGCACCCAGCTGAACGCGCCGACCCGCCTCGTCTCCGTCACCGGCTACAACCTGCGCGGCGGCCTCAATACGGTCCTCACCGCGCCCGGCTCCAAGCTGCGCGCCCTGTCCGGGCTGCGCGGCAAGAACGTCTCCACCAGCGTCGGCTCCGCCGCGGACGGCACGCTCGTGCGCGCCCTGCGACAGGCGGGCATCGACCCCGAGGGCGGCGTCCACAAGCTCAACCAGCAGCCCGCCGTGGGTGCCTCGGCCCTGGAGGCGGGCAGCGTGGACGCCCTCTCGCAGTTCGTCGCCTGGCCGGGGCTGCTCGCCTTCCAGGGCAAGGCCACGGCGCTGTACGACGGCGCCCGGCTGAACCTCCCCACCTTCCACGGGGTCACCACGCGCAAGGCGTTCGCCGACGAGCGCCCGGCCGTCGTCCAGGCGTTCCTCGCCGCCCAGATCGACGCCACCCGCTATCTGCGCGCACATCCGCTCGACGCCACCCGTAAGGTCGCCACCGCGACCGGGCTGCCGCCCGAAGTGGTCTATCTCTACAACGGCACCGGCGGCATCGCGACCTTCGACCCGACCCTCAAGCCACGGCTGACCGCCGCGCTCGAGAAGGACGTCCCGGTGCTGCGTGACGCCAAACTGGTCGGCCCGGTCGACGTGTCGTCCTTTGTCGACGACCGCTATCTCAAACGGGCGTACGGAAGTGCGGACGCCTACGCCAAGGCGCTGCGCGCCGCCCCGCCCGCCTCCCCGAACCAGCTCTGGCTCAAGGGCGAGGACCGGCTCCGCACCTTCGCCACCCCCACCGAGCTGCTGCGCTTCGCCGGAAGCCACCGAGACCGCGTCCGAGCCGCCTACGTACCCGACGCGGCCACCGGCACCCGGTGGTTCGCGGACCGGGCGATCTGGGTCCGCGACGGCCACGAGCTGCGGGCCTTCGTCACCCCGGACAACGCCCGCGGCTGGATCGCCGGCCACCCCGGCGCCCGTACCCTCAGCTATTCCGCGGCCCTGGCGGCGGCCCGATGAGCGCGCCCACCTCGTCCGTACGGCCCCGCCCGGCCCCGGAGGCCCCCGGAGCCCGGGGTGCCACCGCGCTCCGGCCGCTTCGGCACCGCCCCTGGGTCCGCTACGCCCTGCGCACCGCGTCGCTGCTGGCCGCGCTCGGACTGTGGCAGTTGCTCACCGCCCTCGACGTCAACCTGTGGCTGCGTTTCGCGCAGTTCCCGTCCGCCACCGATGTGGTCCGGGAGTTCGCCGACCGCCTCGGCACCGGCGCCTACTGGCAGGACCTGACCGACTCGCTCAGCCGCATCCTCACCGGGTTCGCGCTGGCCGCGGTCCTGGGCGTGGCGGTGGGCACCGCCATCGCCCGCTCCCCCCTCGTATCCGATCTGCTCGGCCCCGTCCTCGAGGTGTGCCGCCCGATCCCGGCCATCGCGCTGGTGCCGGTGGCGATCCTGATGTTCCCCAGCAATGAGCAGGGGATCATCTTCATCACCTTCACCGCCGCCTTCTTCCCGGTCATGGTGAGCACCCGGCACGCGGTCCGCGCGCTGGCCCCCGTCTGGGAGGAGGCGGTGCTGACCATGGGCGGCGGGCGCGGACGCGTCCTGGTGTCCGTCGTCCTGCCCGGGGCGCTGCCCGGGATCCTGGGCGGACTCTCCGTCGGCATCGGCGTCTCATGGATCTGTGTGATCTCGGCCGAGATGATCTCCGGGGCCTACGGGGTCGGCTACCGCACCTGGCAGGACTACACGATCGTCGACTACCCGGGCGTCTTCGTCGGCATGACCACGATCGGCGTGCTCGGCTGGCTCACCTCCACGGCGGTCGAGCTGGCCGGACGGCGGCTGACCCGATGGCTGCCCCGTACGGAGACCACGGGCCGGCCGGCGCCCGCGCCCAAGGAGGCAGCCACCCCGTGAGCACATCCGACGTCACCACCACCCCGGCCGCGCCGGCCGCCGAAGCCGCCGCCCCGCCGGGCGTACGACTACGCCTGGAGGGCGCCGCCCTCGGCCGCCCCGGCGCACCCGTCCTCCACGGTCTCGACCTGGACGTCGCGCCCGGTGACATCCTTACGGTCGTCGGCCCGTCCGGATGCGGCAAATCCACCCTGCTGCGCACCCTCGCCGGGCTGCTGCCGGCCCTCGGCGGGCGGGTCACCCAGGACGGCACCGCGATCACCCGGCCGCACGCCGACCGGGCGCTGATCTTCCAGGAGGACGCGCTGCTGCCCTGGCGCACCCTCCGCGCCAACGTCGAACTCCCGCTCGCCATACGGGGCGTACCGCGCACCGAGCGCCGCGGCCGGGCCGAGGCGTGGCTGGAGCGCGTCGGGCTGGCCGAGCACAGGGGGCGGCTGCCGCACCGGGTCTCGGGCGGCCAGCGGCAGCGCGCGCAGCTCGCCCGGGCGCTCGTCGGCGAGCCACGCGCCGTCCTCATGGACGAGCCGTTCGGCGCGCTCGACGCACAGACCCGGGCCGGGATGCAGCGGCTGCTGGTCGAGGTGCTCCAGGGCACCCGCGCCACCGTCGTCTTCGTCACCCACGACGTGGACGAGGCGCTGTTCCTCGGCGACCGGGTGGCGCTGCTGGGCGGCGCGGGGGGCGGCGGCCGGGTGCTGGACATCCCGCATCCGCGCGAGCGCGCCGCCCATGACGCCGCGGCGACCGTCGCGCTGCGCCGTCAGGTTCTCGAATCCCTCGGCATGTGAAAGGCCCAACTGGCGTGAACAAAAGGGAGCACAGGGAGCGTTCGGAGCACGGTGCGCGCCCGGAGAGCAGGGAGCGCCCGGAGAACGGGGAGCACGTGGCGCACGGGGAGTACCTGGCAGGCGGGGAGCACCTGGCAGGCGGGAAGCACGTGGCGGACGCCGCGGCCGTGGAGATCCCCGCCCTCGCCGCGGCCGAGGAGCTGACCTGCGACGTCCTCGTCATCGGCGGCGGCACGGCCGGCACCATGGCGGCGCTCACCGCCGCCGAGCACGGCTCCTCCGTCCTCCTCCTCGAAAAGGCGCACGTCCGCCACTCGGGCGCGCTCGCCATGGGCATGGACGGCGTCAACAACGCCGTCATCCCCGGCCGGGCCGAACCCGATGACTACGTAGCCGAGATCACCCGCGCCAACGACGGCATCGTCGACCAGTCCACCGTGCGCCAGACCGCCACCCGCGGCTTCGCCATGGTCAAGCGGCTGGAGCGGTACGGGGTGAAGTTCGAGAAGGACGAGCACGGCGAGTACGCGGTCCGCCAGGTGCACCGCTCCGGCTCGTACGTACTGCCGATGCCCGAGGGCAAGGACGTCAAGAAGGTCCTGTACCGGCAGTTGCGGCGGCGTGAGATGCGCGAGCGGATCCGCATCGAGAACCGGGTGATGCCGGTCCGGGTGCTCACCGCGGGCGGCCGGGCCGTCGGCGCCGCCGGATTCCACACCCGCACCGGCCAGTTCGTCACCGTGCGCGCCGGGGCGGTGATCCTGGCCACCGGCGCCTGCGGGCGGCTCGGCCTGCCCGCGAGCGGCTATCTCTACGGCACGTACGAGAACCCCACCAACGCGGGCGACGGCTACGCCATGGCGTATCACGCGGGCGCCGAGCTGACCGGGATCGAGTGCTTCCAGATCAATCCGCTGATCAAGGACTACAACGGCCCGGCCTGCGCCTATGTCGCCAATCCCTTCGGCGGCTACCAGGTCAACCGGCACGGTGAGCGGTTCGTCGACTCCGACTACTGGTCGGGGCAGATGATGTCGGAGTTCGCGGCGGAGGTGGCGAGCGAGCGCGGCCCGGTCTACCTCAAGCTCAGCCATCTGCCGGAGGAGTCGGTGGCCGCGCTGGAGTCCATCCTGCACTCCACCGAACGCCCCACCCGCGCCACCTTCCACGCGGGGCGCGGCCATGACTACCGCACCCATGACGTGGAGATGCACATCTCCGAGATCGGGCTGTGCGGCGGCCACTCGGCCTCGGGGGTACGGGTCGACGCCCACGCCCGGACCACGGTCCCCGGTCTGTACGCGGCCGGTGACCTGGCCTGCGTACCGCACAACTACATGATCGGGGCCTTTGTCTTCGGCGATCTGGCGGGCGAGGACGCCTCCCGCCAGACGGCGTACCGGGGCGAACTGCCCCCGGATCAGCTCGCCGAGGCGCATGAGCTGATCTACGCCCCGCTGCGGAACCCCGGGGGGCCGCCGCAGCCGCAGGTGGAGTACAAGCTCCGGCGCCTGGTCAACGACTATGTGGCGCCGCCCAAGAGCGGCGCCCGGCTGTCGCTCGCCATCGAGGCGTTCGAGCGGATGCGCGGGGACATCGCGGCGATGGGGGCCCATACGCCGCATGAGCTGATGCGTTGCGCCGAGGTGAGCTTCATCCGCGACTGCGCGGAGATGGCCGCGCGCTCCTCGCTGGCCAGGACGGAGAGCCGGTGGGGGCTCTACCACGAGCGGACCGACCATCCGCTGCGCGATGACGAGGGCTGGCTGCACCATCTGGACGTGCGCAAGTCGGCGTCGGGGGCGATGGAGTTCACCGCGCGTCCCGTCGCCCCGTATCTCGTCCCGGTGGCGGAGTACGCGCCTACGGGCGGGCCGTCCCGCCCGCTCGGGGAGGTGCGGCCGGAGCAGGTGGCCACGGCGGGGCCGCGTGAGAGTGCGCCGCGGGTGGACGAGGGCCGTGGCCGTAGCGAGGTCACGGGCGTCTCGGCCGCCCGTACGGCCGTCTCTTCCGCCTCGCCGCGCATCCTCGAACTGCTCGCCCTCGCCGAGGAGCAGCCCGAACTCGCCGCGCTCCGGCCCTATCTGGCCGACCCCGACCCCGCGGTGCGGCGGGCCGCCGTCGCCGCGCTGACCGAGACCGCGCCGCCGGGCACCGGCCCGGCCCTCGCGGCGGCCCTGGCCGACGCGGACGCCGGCGTACGCGCCGATGCCGCGGCCTCGCTGCGGGAACTGGTCGAGGTGCTGCCCCCGGAGCCCGCTCTGCGCGAACCCCTGGTCCACGGGCTGGCCGTGGCCGATCCGGTGGTGCGGGCGGCGGCGCTCGACGTCCTGCGCGCGCTGGGCCTCGGCGACGCGGAGCTGTTCGCGCGGGCGCTGACGGACGATGCGGCGGATGCGGCGGTCGGGGTCCGCCTCCAGGCCGTACGGGGGCTGGTGTCGGTGGACGCGCTCAGCGCGCTGGAGCCGGGAGCGGTGGACGCGTCGCGTGAGGTGAGGGTGGCGACGGCGGGGGCGCTGGGGACTCTGGCTGCCGGCGGGCGGGCGGCGGATGCCCGGCGGCTGCTCGAGCCGCTGTTGCGGGACCCGGACGTCCTGGTCCGGGCCGCCGCCCTGGAGGCCCTGGCCTCGGCGGGGTGCCCGGCGCCGCTGGACGCCGAGGCGGTGGCGGCGCTGGGTGATGCCGCCTGGCAGGTGCGCAAGGGGGCGGCGACGGCGCTGTCCGCGGCGGCGCCGGGGATGGGCGTTCCGGCGCTGGCCCGTGCCGTGGCCGACCCGCACGCGGATGTCCGTAAGGCGGCGGTCTTGGCCCTGTTGCCGCTGGCGGAGCAGGAATCGGCCGCTTGGGAGGCCCTGTCCTCGGTTCGCTCCGACCCGGACGCGGATGTCCGCGCGTACGCGGCCAAGGCGACGGCCTAGGGTCGTCGCCTGCGGCGCGCTCGCCCCACCCCGCCCCTCCCCGAAACCGAGGGCTCCGCCCCCGGCCCCCCACCGGGGCTCCGCCCCGAACCCCGCTCCTCAATCGCCGGAGAGGCTGAAATCGCCCCCACGGCCCCGGACCTACGCACCCGGTCACCGTCGCGCTATCGCCACCGTGGCGAGGTCCAAGGGCGCGGCCACTGGTTCGGGAAGGGGCGGGGTGGGGAACGGCTCCGCCCCGACGCGGACACCGTCATGGTGCCTCTGCCCAGCCGGGGCCAAGGGGCGGAGCCCCCGGATCCGGGAAGGGCGACGCAAGGGACGCCTCCGCCCCGACCCGGACACCGTCGCGATGCCCCCACCGGCGCGGGGTCCAGGGGCACGGCCCCCGGTTCGGGAAGGGGCGGGGTGGGGAACGGCTCCGGCCGGGCGCGGGCACCGTCTTGGTGTCCGGCCCGGCCGGGGTCAGGGGGCTCAGCCCCTTGGGTTCGACTGGGGGTGGTTAGCGGACGAAGACTCCCGCCTGGCTCGCGAGGTCCAGGAAGTACTGCGGAGCGACGCCCAGGACCAGCGTGACCGTCACGCCGATCGCGATGGCCGACGAGGTCAGCGGGGACGGCACGGCCACGGACGGGCCGTCCGTGCGCGGTTCGCTGAAGAACATCAGCACGATCACCCGGATGTAGAAGAACGCGGCGACCGCCGAGGAGATCACACCGATCACCACCAGCGCACCCGCCCCACCGTCTGCCGCCGCCTTGAAGACCGCGAACTTCCCGGCGAAGCCGCTGGTCAGCGGGATACCGGCGAAGGCCAGCAGGAAGACCGCGAAGACGGCGGCCACCAGGGGCGAACGGCGGCCGAGGCCGGCCCACTTGGACAGGTGGGTGGCCTCGCCGCCCGCGTCGCGCACCAGGGTGACCACCGCGAAGGCGCCGAGGGTCACGAAGGAGTACGCGGCGAGGTAGAAGAGGACGGAGGAGATGCCGTCGGGCGTGGTGGCGATGACACCGGCCAGGATGAACCCGGCGTGGGCGATCGAGGAGTACGCCAGCAGCCGCTTCACATCGGTCTGGGTGACGGCCACGATCGCGCCGCCCAGCATGGTGACGATGGCGACGCCCCACATCACCGGCCGCCAGTCCCAGCGCAGCCCGGGCAGTACGACGTACAGCAGCCGCAGCAGCGCGCCGAAGGCCGCGACCTTGGTGGCCGCTGCCATGAAGCCGGTCACCGGCGTCGGGGCGCCCTGGTAGACGTCGGGGGTCCACATGTGGAACGGCACGGCGCCGATCTTGAACAGCAGCCCCATCAGCACCATCGCCCCGCCGATCAGCAGCAGCGCGTCATTGCCCATGGTCCCGGCGAGCGCCGGGGTGACGTTCCTGACCTGGCCGTCGACGACGTCCGCGATCCCGGAGTAGGAGACCGTGCCCGCGTAGCCGTACAGCAGGGCGATGCCGAAGAGCAGGAACGCCGAGGAGAAGGCGCCCAGCAGGAAGTACTTGACCGCGGCCTCCTGCGACAGCGCGCGCTGGCGCCGGGCCAGCGCGCACAGGATGTACAGCGGCAGGGAGAAGACCTCCAGCGCCACGAAGAGCGTCAGCAGATCGTTGGCGGACGGGAAGACCAGCATGCCGCCGACCGCGAAGAGGACCAGCGGAAAGACCTCGGTGGTGGTGAACCCCGCCTTGACGGCGGCCTTTTCGGCGTCGCCGCCGGGCACGGCGGCGGCCTGGGCCGCGAAGGAGTCGACGCGGTTGCCGTGCACCACCGGATCCAGCCGCCGCTCGGCGAAGGTGAACACCGCCACCAGCGCGACCAGGAGAATGGTCCCCTGGAGGAAGAGCGCCGGTCCGTCGACCGCGATCGCGCCCATGGCCGCGACACGGGCCTTGCTGGTGCCGTAGTCACCGGCGGCGAGGCCGATCACGGCGGCGAAGGCCGCGGCCAGGGCGACCACGGAGACGAACAGCTGCGCCACGTACCGCTGGCGGCGCGGAATGAACGCCTCGATCAGGACGCCGACGATCGCGGCGCCGAGCACGATCAGCGTGGGCGACAGCTGGCCGTACTCGATATCGGGCGACGGGATCTTGTCGGGCGCCGCCGCCGCTGTTGTCCACAGGCTGTGGACAGTGGCCGCGTGGGTCACTTGGCACCTCCGGAAGCACCGTCGTGGGGGGCACCGCCGTGGTTGGCGCCCTCGGGCATCGGGCTGTAGCTGAACCAGCCCGCATCGGTCACGGGGTGATCGGGCTTGGGATCCTTCTTGTCCACCACGGACATCGTGTGGTCGACCGCCGGGTTGACGATGTCGGCCAGCGGCTTCGGATAGACCCCGAGGAAGATCAGCAGCGCGATGAGCGGGGCCACGACGACCAGCTCACGCACCCGCAGATCGGGCATGGACCGCACCTCGGCCTTCACCGGACCGGTCATGGTGCGCTGGTAGAGGATCAGGACGTAGAGCGCCGCAAGCACTATTCCGACAGTCGCGATCACGCCGAGCGCCGGATACCGGCTGAACGTGCCGACCAGGACCAGGAATTCGCTGATGAACGGCGCGAGCCCGGGCAGCGAGAGGGTGGCGAGCCCGCCGATCAGGAAGGTGCCGGCGAGCACCGGGGCCACCTTCTGCACCCCGCCGTAGTCGGCGATGAGCCGCGAACCGCGCCGGGTGATCAGGAAGCCGGCCACCAGCATCAGCGCGGCGGTGGAGATGCCGTGGTTGACCATGTAGAGCGTGGCGCCGCCCTGGCCCTGGGTGGTCATCGCGAAGATGCCCAGGATGATGAAGCCGAAGTGGGAGATCGAGGCATAGGCGATCAGCCGCTTGATGTCCCGCTGACCGATCGCCAGCAGCGCCCCGTAGATGATGCTGATGAGCGCGAGGATCATGATCGCCGGGGTGGCCCACTTGCTGGCCTCCGGGAAGAGCTGGAGGCAGAAGCGGAGCATCGCGAAGGTGCCGACCTTGTCGACCACCGCGGTGATCAGCACGGCGACCGGGGCGGTGGACTCCCCCATCGCGTTGGGCAGCCAGGTGTGCAGCGGCCACAGCGGCGCCTTCACCGCGAAGGCGAAGAAGAAGCCGAGGAAGAGCAGCCGCTCGGTGCTGGACGCCATGTCCAGATGGCCGCCCGCCCGCGCCTGGACGATCTCCTGGAGCGAGAAGGTGCCGGTGCCGAGCTGATCGGCGGTGACCGCGTACAGACCGACCACCGCGGCGAGCATGATCAGCCCGCCCGCCAGGTTGTAGAGCAGGAACTTCACCGCGGCGTACGAGCGCTGAGTGGCCGTCTCCTCCTCGGAGCGGCCCCCGGCCCGGTCCCCGAAGCCCCCGATGAGGAAGTACATCGGGATCAGCATGGCCTCGAAGAAGATGTAGAAGAGGAAGACGTCGGTGGCCTCGAAGGAGATCACCACCATGGCCTCGACCATCAGGATCAGCGCGAAGAAGCCCTGGGTTGGCCGCCAGCGGCGATTGGGGCGGGCGCCTTCCAGCGGATCGGCGTCATGCCAGCCCGCCAGGATGATGAAGGGGATGAGCACGGCGGTGAGCGCGATCAGCGCGACCGCGATCCCGTCCACGCCCAGTTCGTAGCGGACGCCGAAGTCCTTGATCCAGGCGTGCGATTCGGTGAGCTGGAAGCGGGCGCCGCCGGGGTCGAAGCGGACCAGCACGACCGCCGCGAGGGCGAGGGTGGCCAGGGAGAAGCCCAGCGCCACCCACTTGGCGGCGGCGCGCTGGGCGGCGGGCACGGCGGCGGTGGCCACCGCGCCGAGCGCGGGGACCACGGCCGTGGCCGTCAGCAGGGGAAATGACATGACTCAGACCGCCCTCATCAGCAGGGTCGCGGCGATGAGCACCGCCGTACCGCCGAACATCGAGACCGCGTACGTACGGGCATAGCCGTTCTGGAGCTTTCGCAGCCGGCCGGAGAGCCCGCCGACCGAGGCCGCGGTGCCGTTGACCACCCCGTCGACCAGCTTGTGGTCGACATAGACCAGACCACGGGTCAGATACTGGCCTGGTTTGACGAGCGCGACATGGTTGAAGTCGTCCTGGAGCAGATCGCGCCGGGCGGCCCGGGTGAGCAGCGATCCGCGGGGCGCGGTGCGCGGCACCGGCCGGCGTCCGTACTGCGCCCAGGCGAGGGCGACACCGATCACCAGCACCACCATCGTCCCGGCGGTGACCGCCGCGGCGCTGAGCGGGGAGTCGCCGTGGCTGTGGCCGGTGACCGGCTCCAGCCACTTCAGGAACGCGTCGTTGACGCTGAACAGCCCGCCCGCGAAGACCGATCCCACGGCCAGGACGATCATGGGGATGGTCATGGACGAGGGCGACTCGTGCGGATGCGGCTCGGCGTGCGCCCCGGCCGACTCGGCGGCGGGCTCGGCGCTGGGTTCCTCGGGCGAGGGCGTGGTGCCCCAGCGCTTCTCGCCGAAGAAGGTCAGCAGCATCACCCGCGTCATGTAGTACGCGGTGATGGCCGCGCCCAGCAGGGCCGCGCCGCCGAGGATCCAGCCCTCGGTGCCGCCCTTGGCGAACGCCGCCTCGATGATCTTGTCCTTGGACCAGAAGCCGGACAGCCCGGGGAAGCCGATGATCGCGAGATAGCCGAGCCCGAAGGTGACGAAGGTGATCGGCATGTACGTCCGCAGACCGCCGTACTTGCGCATGTCGACCTCGTCGTTCATGGCGTGCATGACCGACCCGGCCCCGAGGAAGAGCCCCGCCTTGAAGAAGCCGTGGGTCACCAGGTGCATGATCGCGAAGACATAGCCGATCGGGCCGAGCCCGGCGGCCAGGATCATGTAGCCGATCTGCGACATGGTGGACCCGGCCAGGGCCTTCTTGATGTCGTCCTTGGCACAACCGACGATCGCACCGAAGAGGAGCGTGACCGCGCCGACCGCGACCACCGCGGCCTGGGCGTCCGGCGCGGCGTTGAAGATCGCGCCGGAGCGGGTGATCAGATACACGCCCGCGGTCACCATGGTCGCCGCGTGGATCAGGGCCGAGACCGGGGTCGGGCCCTCCATCGCGTCCCCGAGCCAGGACTGGAGCGGCACCTGGGCCGACTTGCCGCAGGCCGCGAGGAGCAGCATCAGCCCGATCGCGGTGAGCTTGCCCTCGCTCGCGTCACCCGCGCTGGTCAGCACCGGGGCGAAGGTGAAGGTCCCGAAGGTCGTGAACATCAGCATGATCGCGATCGACAGGCCGACGTCGCCGACGCGGTTGACGATGAACGCCTTCTTCGCCGCCGTGGCCGCGCTGGGCTTGTGCTGCCAGAAGCCGATGAGCAGGTACGAGGCGAGGCCGACGCCCTCCCAGCCGACGTACAGCAGCAGGTAGTTGTCGGCGAGGACGAGCAGCAGCATCGCCGCGAGGAAGAGATTGAGATAGCCGAAGAAGCGGCGGCGGCGCTCGTCGTGCTCCATATAGCCGATCGAGTAGATGTGGATCAGCGTGCCCACACCGGTGATCAGCAGGACGAAGGTCATGGACAGCTGGTCGAGCTGGAAGGCGACGTCCGCGCGGAAGCCGCCCACCGGGATCCAGCTGAAGACCTTGCTGTGCAGGGCCCGGTCGTGCTCGCCGCGGCCGAGCATGTCGGCGAAGAGCACGGCGCCGATGACGAAGGAGGCGGCGGCGAGCACCGTGCCGATGTAGTGGCCCTTGCCGTCCAGCCGCCGCCCTCCGCACAGCAGCAGGGCCGCGCCGAGCAGCGGGACCGCGACAAGCAATCCGATGAGGTTCTCCACGTGAACGCGACCCCTTCTAGAGCTTCATCAGGCTGGCGTCGTCGACCGAGGCCGAGTGGCGGGAGCGGAAGACGGTCACGATGATCGCGAGACCGACCACAACCTCCGCCGCGGCCACGACCATCGTGAAGAAGGCGATGATCTGGCCGTCGAGATTGCCGTGCAGCCGGGAGAAGGTGACGAACGCCAGGTTGCACGCGTTCAGCATCAGCTCGACGCACATGAAGAGGACGATCGCGTTCCGCCTGATGACGACGCCGGCCGCACCAATGGTGAACAACAGGGCGGCCAGGTAGAGGTAGTTGACCGGATTCACTTGGCGACTCCCCTCGGATTCGGCGCACTGCCCGCGTTCTCGCCGTTCTCACCGTTCTCGGAAGTGCCCGGCTCCCCGGCGCTCCCGGACGGCTTCCCGGTCTCGTGCTTCCGACCCAGCCAGCGCTGCGAGCGCTGCTCCAGCGCCGCCAGCTCGGCCAGCGCCTCGCTGGAGACGTCCCGGATCTGACCGCGGCCGCGCAGCGTGGCGTTGACGGTGAGGTCGGACGGGGTGCCGTCGGGCAGCAGACCGGGGATGTCCACCGCGTTGTGCCGCGCGTACACACCGGGGGCGGGCAGCGGCGGCACGTTCCGGCCGGTGCGCACCCGCGCCTCGGACTGCTCGCGCTGGGTGCGGGCCCGCTCGGTGCGCTCGCGGTGGGTCAGCACCATCGCGCCGACCGCCGCGGTGATCAGCAGCGCGCCGGTGATCTCGAAGGCGAAGACGTACTTGGTGAAGATCAGCGACGCCAGGCCCTCCACATTGCCGCCGGAGTTGGCCTGGCCCAGGCCGTTCCACGTCTTCAGCGAGGCATTGCCGATCCCGGCGCACAGCAGGATGCCGAAGCCGAGCCCGCAGAGGGCGGCGAGCCAGCGCTGCCCCTTCAGGGTCTCCTTGAGGGAGTCGGCGGCGGTGACACCGACCAGCATCACCACGAAGAGGAACAGCATCATGATCGCGCCGGTGTAGACGACGATCTGGACGACGCCCAGGAAGTACGCGCCGTTGGCGAGGTAGAAGATCGCCAGGACGATCATGGTGCCCGCCAGGCACAGGGCGCTGTGCACGGCCTTGTGCATCAGGATCGTGCACAGCGCGCCGATCACGGCGACGGTGCCGAGCACCCAGAACTGGAGGGCCTCACCGGTGGAGGTGGTGGAGGCCGCCGCGGCCAGAGCGCCGCTCATGCCTGCACCCCCTGCTGCCGCTCCTGCTGCCCCTCCTGCGACTCCTCGTTCCCCGCGGCCTGGTCGGACAGGGTCTCGCCCTTGCTGACCGCCACCTGCTGGGTGGTGCCGGGCGCGGCCTCGGTCACCAGGCCCCGGTAGTAGTCCTGCTCGTCGGTGCCGGGGTAGATGGCGTGCGGGGAGTCGACCATCCCGTCCTCGAGACCCGCGAGCAGCTCCTCCTTGGTGTAGATGAGCGATTCGCGGGTGCGGTCGGCGAGCTCGTACTCATTGGTCATGGTGAGCGCCCGGGTGGGGCACGCCTCGACGCACAGACCGCACAGGATGCAGCGCAGATAGTTGATCTGGTAGACGCGGCCGTAGCGCTCTCCTGGCGAGTAGCGCTCCTCGTCGGTGTTGTCCGCGCCCTCCACATAGATCGCGTCGGCGGGGCAGGCCCAGGCGCACAGCTCGCAGCCGACGCACTTCTCCAGCCCGTCCGGGTGCCGGTTGAGCTGGTGGCGTCCGTGGAAGCGGGGCGCGGTGGGCTTCTTCACCTCTGGGTACTGTTCGGTGAGCCGCTTCTTGAACATGGCCTTGAAGGTCACGCCGAAGCCGGCCACCGGATTCTGGAAGTCAGACACCGTCGGCCTCCTTTCCGTCACTGACAGTGTCGGGGCCACCACTGACAATCAACTCACGCTCGGTGCGCGGACGTCGGCGGGGGACGGGCGGCAAGGTCTGGCCGGGCAGCGGCGGCACCGGGAAACCTCCCGCCATCGGATCGAAGGCGGGCTCCGGTCCCTGTTCCGCTCCGGCCTCGGCCTGCGCCGAACGGTCGCGGAAGAAGTCGACCACGAAGGACAGCAGCAGCAGCGCGATCACCGCGCCGCCCACGTAGAGCACGATGTCCTGGTAGTCGTAGTTCTCGTTGCGCAGCGCCCGGACGGTGGCGACCAGCATCAGCCAGACCATCGAGATCGGGATGAGCACCTTCCAGCCCAGCTTCATGAACTGGTCGTAGCGGACGCGCGGCAGCGTGCCGCGCACCCAGATGAAGACGAACAGCGATGTCACGACCTTGCCGACGAACCACAGCAGCGGCCACCAGCCGTGGTTGGCGCCCTCCCAGAAGGTGCTGATCGGCCAGGGCGCCCGCCAGCCACCGAGGAAGAGGGTGACGGCGACCATCGAGACGGTGACCATGTTGATGTACTCGGCGAGCATGAACATCGCGAACTTGATCGAGGAGTACTCGGTGTTGAAGCCGCCGACCAGGTCGCCCTCGGACTCCGGCATGTCGAACGGCGCCCGGTTGGTCTCACCGATCATCGAGACGATGTAGATGAGGAACGAGACCGGCAGCAGCACCGCGTACCAGCGGTCCTGCTGCGATTCCACGATCTGCGAGGTCGACATCGACCCGGAGTAGAGGAAGACCGCCGCGAAGGAGAGCCCCATCGCGATCTCGTAGCTGATCATCTGGGCGCAGGAGCGCAAGCCCCCCAGGAGCGGATACGTCGATCCGGAGGACCAGCCCGCCAGCACGATGCCGTAAATGCCGACCGAGGCGGTGGCGAGGATGTAGAGGACGGCGATCGGCAGATCGGTCAGCTGCATCGCGGTGCGGTGCCCGAAGACCGAGACCTCGCCGCCGGCCGGACCGAACGGCATCACCGCGACCGCCATGAAGGCGGGGATGGCCGCGACGACCGGCGCCAGGACGTAGACCACCTTGTCCGCGCCCTTGACGACCACGTCCTCCTTGAGCATCAGCTTCACGCCGTCCGCGAGGGACTGGAGCATGCCCCAGGGGCCGTGGCGGTTGGGGCCGATGCGCAGCTGCATCCAGCCGACCACCTTGCGCTCCATGACGATGGAGATGAGCACCGTCACCATCAGGAACGCGAAGCAGAAGACGGCCTTGATCACGATCAGCCACCACGGGTCGCGGCCGAACATCGACAGGTCCTCTGCGGCGAGAATCCTCACTGGGTCACCTCCGTCGCGGGGGCAGTGATCGTCACGACATCGCCGGGGCGGGCCCCCAGATCGCGCTGGACACCGCCGCCTACGGAGGCCAGCGGCAGCCAGACCACCCGGTCGGGCATCGCGGTGACGCTCAGCGGCAGCTGGACCGAGCCGGCCGGGCCGGTGACGCGGACGACTTGGCCGTCCTCGACCCCCGCCTCACCCGCCGTGGCCGCCGACAGCCGGGCCACGGCCGCGTGGCGGGTCCCGGCCAGCGCCGGATCGCCGTCCTGGAGCCGGCCCTGGTCGAGCAGCAGCCGATGGCCGGCGAGCACCGCCTCGCCCTCGGCCGGCCGGGGCAGCGGACCGCCCGTCTCCAGCGAGGCGGTGGCGCGCGGGCCCTGCCAGGTGCCCAGCCGGGTCATCTCGGCGCGTACCGCCTCGACGTCCGGCAGGTCCAGGGGCGCGTCCAGCGCGTCGGCCAGCATGTGCAGCACCCGGGCGTCCGGGAGCGTATGGCGGCTGGTCATCTGGTCGGGCTTGAGCGCCGCCTCGAACGGCCGGGCCCGGCCCTCCCAGTTGAGGAAGGTGCCGGACTTCTCGACGACCGCCGCGACCGGCAGCACCACATCGGCCCGCTCGGTGACCTCCGAGGGCCGCTGCTCCAGGCTGACCACGAAGTCCACGGCGTCCAGGGCCTCCAGGGCCCGCGCCGGATCGGGCAGATCGGCGACCTCGACGCCCGCGACCAGCAGCGCGCCGAGCCCGCCGACCGCGGCGGCCTCGATGATCTGGCCGGTGTCCCGGCCCACCTGGTGCGGCAGGTCGACGGTGCCCCAGACGGAGGAGACCTCCTCACGGGCCCGCGGATCGTGCGCCGGGCGGCCGCCGGGCAGCAGCCCGGGCAGCGCCCCCGCCTCGATCGCGCCCCGCTCCCCCGCCCGGCGCGGAATCCAGGCGAGCGTGGCGCCGGTGGCGGCGGCGGCCCGTACGGCGGCGGTGAGCCCGCCGGCCACGGACGCCAGCCGCTCGCCGACGATGATCACCGCGCCCTCCTGGCGCAGCGCCTCGGCGGCCCGCTCGCCGTCCGCGTCCAGACCGGTGCGGCCCGCGATGGCGTCCAGCCACTCGGTCTCGGTGCCCGGGGCGGCCGGCAGCAGGGTGCCGCCCGCCTTCTCGAGACCCCGGGTGGCGTGGGTGGCGATCGAGAAGGTGCGCTGTCCGTGCTTGCGGTGCGCCTTGCGCAGCCGCAGGAAGACGCCGGGCGACTCCTCCTCGGCCTCGAAGCCGGCCAGCAGCACGGCCGGGGCCTTCTCCAGCGCGCCGTAGGTGAGTCCGCCGCCGTCCAGGTCACGCCCCCGGCCCGCGATGTGGGTGGCCAGGAAGTCGGCCTCCTCGTCGCTGTGGAGACGGGCCCGGAAGTCGATGTCGTTGGTGTCCAGGGCGAGCCGCGCGAACTTCGCGTAGGCGTAGGCGTCCTCGACGGTCAGCCGGCCGCCGGTGAGCACGCCGGTGCGGCCGCGCGCCATGCTGAGCCCGTCGGCCGCCGCGGCCAGTGCCTCGGGCCAGCTCGCCGGCTCCAGCTTCCCCGTCTCGCGGTCGCGCACCAGCGGGGTGGTGAGCCGCTCCGGCAGCTGGGCGTAGCGGAAGCCGAAGCGCCCCTTGTCGCAGATCCACTCCTCGTTGACCTCGGGGTCGTCCGCCGCCAGCCGCCGCATGACCTTGCCGCGCCGGTGGTCGGTGCGGGTGGCGCAGCCGCCCGCGCAGTGCTCGCACACGCTCGGCGAGGAGACCAGGTCGAAGGGGCGGGAGCGGAAGCGGTACGCCGCCGAGGTCAGGGCGCCCACCGGGCAGATCTGGATGGTGTTCCCGGAGAAGTACGACTCGAACGGGTCGCCCTCCCCGGTGCCCACCTGCTGGAGCGCGCCCCGCTCCAGCAGCTCGATCATCGGGTCGCCCGCGATCTGGTTGGAGAAGCGGGTGCAGCGCGCGCAGAGCACACAGCGCTCGCGGTCCAGCAGCACCTGGGCCGAGATCGGCACCGGCTTGGCGAACGTCCGCTTCTGGCCCTCGAACCGGCTGTCGGCCTGTCCGGCGCTCATCGCCTGGTTCTGGAGCGGGCATTCACCGCCCTTGTCGCAGACCGGGCAGTCCAGCGGGTGGTTGATCAGCAGCAGCTCCATCACCCCGCGCTGGGCCTTCTCGGCCACCGGCGAGGTGAGCTGCGTCTTGACCACCATCCCGTCGGTGCAGGTGATGGTGCAGGAGGCCATCGGCTTGCGCTGGCCCTCCACCTCGACGATGCACTGGCGGCAGGCGCCGGCCGGGTCGAGGAGCGGATGGTCACAGAACCGCGGGATCTCGATGCCGAGCAGTTCGGCGGCGCGGATGACCAGCGTCCCCTTGGGAACGGAGATCTCGATTCCGTCGATGGTGACGGAGACCAGATCCTCTCGCGGCACCGCCGCCTCCCCGCCCGACGAGGGTGCGTTGGTGGTCACGGTCATGCGTTCACCCCCAGGTGAGTGGAGCGCGGCTCGTCGGCCCACACGGTGGACTTGGCCGGGTCGAACGGACAGCCTCCGCCGGTGATGTGCTGCTCGTACTCCTCGCGGAAGTACTTCAGCGAGGAGAAGATGGGGCTGGCCGCGCCGTCGCCGAGGGCGCAGAAGGACTTGCCGTTGATGTTGTCGGCGATGTCGGCCAGCTTGTCGAGGTCCTCCATGCGGCCCTTACCGGCCTCGAGGTCGCGCAACAGCTGGACCAGCCAGTAGGTGCCCTCGCGGCAGGGTGTGCACTTGCCGCAGGACTCATGCGCGTAGAACTCGGTCCAGCGGGTCACGGCCCGCACCACGCAGGTGGTCTCGTCGAAGCACTGGAGCGCCTTGGTGCCCAGCATCGACCCGGCCGCGCCCACGCCCTCGTAGTCCAGCGGGACGTCGAGGTGCTCATCGGTGAGCAGCGGGGTGGACGAGCCGCCCGGGGTCCAGAACTTCAGCCGGTGGCCCGGGCGCATCCCGCCGCTCATGTCGAGCAGCTGGCGCAGGGTGATCCCGAGCGGGCCCTCGTACTGTCCGGGGTTGGCCACATGGCCGGACAGCGAGTAGAGCGTGAAGCCCGGGGACTTCTCGCTGCCCATCGAACGGAACCATTCCTTGCCCTTGTTGAGGATCGCGGGAACCGAGGCGATGGATTCGACGTTGTTGACAACAGTGGGGCACGCGTACAGACCGGCGACCGCGGGGAAGGGAGGCCGCAGCCGGGGCTGGCCGCGGCGGCCCTCCAACGAGTCCAGCAGCGCGGTCTCCTCACCACAGATGTACGCGCCGGCGCCCGCGTGCACGGTGATGTCGAGACCGGGCAGTCCGTCCACCCCGAGCTTCCGCCGCCGCTGTTCCGCGGTGCCGAGGTAGCCCTCCTCGTACGCCTCGCGCACGGCCTCGTGCAGCCGACGCAGCACGGGGACGACCTCGCCGCGCAGATAGATGAAGGCGTGTTCGGAGCGGATGGCATGACAGGCGATGATCATGCCCTCGATGAGCGAGTGCGGATTGGCGTAGAGAAGGGGGATGTCCTTGCAGGTGCCCGGTTCCGACTCATCGGCGTTGACGACGAGATAGTGCGGCTTGCCGTCGCCCTGCGGAATGAACTGCCACTTCATCCCGGTGGGGAAGCCGGCGCCGCCGCGGCCGCGCAGACCCGCGTCCTTCACCAGCGCGATCACCGCGTCGGGGTCCATCGCGAGGGCCTTGCGCATGCCCTCGTAGCCCTCGTGCCGCAGATAAGTGCGCAGGGACCAGGAGTTCGGCTGGTCCCAGAACGCGGAGAGCACCGGTGCCAGCAGCTTCTCGGGGCTGTGCCCATTGACCTCGGTTGTCACGGTCATCACTCCCCCTCCTCGGCGACCGGACCGGCCGGGTGGTGCGGATCGGAGGCGGAGGTCCGCTGCGGCGCGTCATGCGAGCTGGGATGCGTCGGCGGCGCCTCGTCCTGCGGGGCGCCGGCGGACCTCGGCGAGACGACCCGGCCGGGGGCGACCTCGCCCTTGGCCAGCCGCAGCCCGACCAGCGAGGCGGGCCCCGCGGAGCCTCCGGCCTCGACGGCACCCGGACGGGCGTCGGGGAAGCCGGCCAGGATCCGGGCGGTCTCCTTGTAGGTGCACAGCGGCGCGCCCCGGGTCGGCTCGACGGTCCGGCCCGCCCGCAACTCGTCGACCAGCGCCTTGGCGGATTCGACGGTCTGGTTGTCGAAGAACTCCCAGTTGACCATCACCACGGGTGCGTAGTCGCAGGCCGCGTTGCACTCGATGTGCTCCAGGGTGACCTTGCCGTCCTCGGTGGTCTCCCCGTTGCCCACCCCCAGATGGCTCTGGAGCTCCTCGAAGATCGCGTCGCCGCCCATCACCGCGCACAGGGTGTTGGTGCACACCCCCACCTGATAGTCGCCGGAGGGCTTGCGCCGGTACATCGTGTAGAAGGTGGCGACCGCGGTGACCTCGGCGGTGGTCAGGCCCAGCATCTCGGCGCAGAACCGCATGCCGGTGCGGGTGACATGGCCCTCCTCGGACTGCACCAGGTGCAGCAGCGGCAGCAGTGCGCTGCGGCTGTCCGGGTAGCGGGCGATCACCTCCCGGGCGTCCTCCTCGAGCCGGGTGCGCACCTCGGCCGGGTAGTCGGGGGCCGGCAGATCCGGCATCCCCAGCTGGACATCAGTCACCGGTCCACTCCTCCCATCACGGGGTCGATGGACGCGACAGCGACGATCACATCGGCGACCTGGCCGCCCTCGCACATCGCCGCCACGGCCTGAAGATTGGTGAAGGACGGGTCGCGGAAGTGGACGCGATATGGGCGGGTGCCGCCATCGCTGACCACATGGGCGCCCAGTTCGCCCTTGGGCGACTCGATCGCCGCGTATGCCTGACCGGGCGGGACCCGGAATCCCTCGGTCACCAGCTTGAAGTGGTGGATCAGGGCCTCCATGGAGGTGCCCATGATGTTCTTGATGTGGTCCAGGGAGTTGCCGAGGCCGTCCGGGCCGAGCGCGAGCTGCGCGGGCCAGGCGATCTTCTTGTCGGCGACCATCACCGGGCCCGGCTCCAGCCGCTCCAGGCACTGCTCGACGATCCGCAGCGACTGGCGCATCTCCTCCAGCCGGATCAGGAACCGGCCGTAGGCGTCGCAGCTCTCGGCGGTCGGCACCTCGAAGTCATAGGTGTCATAGCCGCAGTACGGATCGGTCTTGCGCAGATCGTGCGGCAGCCCGGTGGCCCGCAGTATCGGGCCGGTCACACCGAGCGCCATGCAGCCGGCGAGGTCGAGGTAGCCCACGTCCTGGAGCCGGGCCTTGAAAATCGGGTTCCCGGTGGCGAGCTTGTCGTACTCGGGCAGGTTCTTCCGCATCGTCTTCAGAAGGGCCCGGATCTGGTCGACCGCCCCCGGCGGCAGGTCCTGGGCGAGCCCGCCGGGCCGGATGTACGCGTGGTTCATCCGCAGACCGGTGATCAGCTCGAAGACGTCCAGGATCAGCTCGCGGTCCCGGAAGCCGTAGATCATGATCGTGGTCGCGCCGAGCTCCATACCGCCGGTGGCGATGGCCACCAGATGCGAGGAGAGCCGGTTGAGCTCCATCAGCAGCACCCGGATCACCGAGGCGCGGTCCGGCACCTGGTCCTCGATGCCGAGCAGCTTCTCGACGCCCAGGCAGTACGCCGTCTCGTTGTAGAAGGGCGTCAGATAGTCCATGCGCGTCACGAAGGTGGTGCCCTGCGTCCAGTTCCGGAATTCGAGGTTCTTCTCGATTCCGGTGTGCAGATAACCGATTCCGCAGCGGGCCTCGGTGACCGTCTCACCGTCGATTTCCAGGATCAGCCGGAGCACTCCATGGGTGGAGGGGTGCTGCGGACCCATGTTGACGATGATCCGCTCGTCGTCGGCCTTCGCCGCGGCGGCCACGACCTCGTCCCAGTCGCCGCCGGTGACGGTGTAGACGGTGCCTTCTGTCGTCTCGCGCGCGGAGGCGGAAGGCGTTGCATGGGGGGCAGTCATCAGCTGTACGACCTCCGCTGGTCCGGAGCCGGGATCTGGGCGCCCTTGTACTCGACGGGGATGCCGCCGAGCGGGTAGTCCTTGCGTTGCGGGAAGCCCTGCCAGTCGTCGGGCATCATGATCCGCGTCAGCGCGGGATGACCGTCGAAGATCAGGCCGAAGAAGTCGTAGGTCTCGCGCTCATGCCAGTCGTTGGTCGGATAGACATCGACGATCGACGGGATGTGCGGGTCGTCATCCGGAGCGCTCACCTCCAGCCGGAGCACCCGGCCATGGGTGATCGACCGCAGGTGGTAGACGGCGTGCAGCTCACGGCCCTTGTCGCCGGGGAAGTGGACTCCGCTGACGCCGGTGCACAGCTCGAAGCGGAGCGCCGGGTCGTCGCGCAGGGTGCGGGCGACCCGCGGCAGGTGCTCCCGGGCGATGTGGAAGGTCAGCTCACCGCGGTCCACGACAGTCTTCTCGATCGCGTTCTCCGGGAGCAGCGACTGCTCCTCGAGCGCGCCCTCGAGCTCGTCGGCGACCTCGTCGAACCAGCCCCCGTACGGCCGGGTGGCCTGGCCGGGCAGCCGTACGGGGCGGATCAGCCCGCCGTAGCCGGTGGTGTCGCCGCCGTTGTTGGCGCCGAACATCCCGCGCTGGACGCGGATGGGCTCGCCCTGGTCGCCGCGGCGGCCGGGGAGGTTCTCAGCGTTGAGGTCCTTGTCCGGGTTGACCCCGTTGGCCTCGGGGTTGACCCCATTAGCCTCAGTCAACGCAGCAGCCCCTTCATCTCGATCATCGGCAGCGCCTTGAGCGCCGCTTCCTCCGCCTCACGGGCCGCACGCTCGCGATTGACGCCGAGCTTCTCCTCGCGGATCTTCTCGTGCAGCTTGAGGATCGAGTCCATGAGCATCTCGGGCCGCGGCGGGCAGCCGGGCAGGTAGATGTCGACCGGGACGATGTGATCGACGCCCTGCACGATCGCGTAGTTGTTGAACATCCCCCCGGAGGAGGCGCAGACGCCCATGGAGATGACCCACTTCGGGTTCGGCATCTGGTCGTAGACCTGGCGCAGCACCGGGGCCATCTTCTGGCTGACGCGCCCGGCGACGATCATCAGATCCGCCTGGCGGGGCGAGCCGCGGAAGACCTCCATGCCGAAGCGCGCGAGGTCGTAGCGCCCCGCGCCGGTGGTCATCATTTCGATGGCGCAACAGGCCAGGCCGAAGGTGGCCGGGAAGACGGAGGACTTACGGGCCAGCCCGGCGGCCTGTTCCACGGTGGTGAGCAGGAACCCACTCGGGAGCTTCTCTTCGATACCCATGCGATGTTTCCCCTATCTCCTCTAGAGCCCCTTTAGTCCCACTCCAGACCGCCACGGCGCCATACGTAGGCGTAGGCGACGAAGACCGTGAGCACGAAGAGGAGCATCTCCACGAGCCCGAACAGGCCGAGGGCGTCGAAGGTGACGGCCCAGGGGTAGAGGAAGACGATCTCGATGTCGAAGACGATGAAGAGCATCGCCGTCAGGTAGTACTTGATGGGGAAGCGCCCACCGCCGGCCGGATGCGGAGTCGGCTCGATGCCGCACTCATAGGCTTCGAGCTTGGCCCGGTTGTAGCGCTTGGGGCCGATGATCGCGGCCATGAAAACCGAGAAGATCGCAAAACCTGCCCCGAGGGCTCCCAGTACGAGGATGGGCGCGTATGCGTTCACCGTCCTCGCTCCCTTCAGTCGACGATGACTGCTTGGCGGACCGCACGGACATGCCGCCGCCCCACGAAGATCGCGCACATGTGAGGCAGTTCACAAGCCCGTTTCGCCTGCATCCTATGCCCGTCGGTCTGTGATCTGCGACACGGGGTACGACAACGTCTTTGTGATCTCCACCACCTGACGAAGGATCATGAAGTCGGATGAGCGGTGATCTTGTACATGAAGCATCCGAACGGCCACGAGAAGTGACATTCGGAGGCGTCATCACAGGTGAGCGCGTTGCGCCCCTACCAAGACATGGTACATACATGCAAATTTGCTCTGGACAACGTCAGCTGATAGGCGCCTTCCATCCCCATGAGTGACCTTCGTCCCGGGGCGATCGATCACGGGGTCGCGCCCGTTCGCGATCAACGCTCCGCGCACGCGTTCACGAGCGGCTCGGAGCGAGTGAGGTATCCCACGCCCAGACGGGTTGTGGATCTAGATTTCACGGGAACCCTTTGTACGCAGACCACATCGGTGGTAGGTCCCGCACTGTCCCGGTTTGGCCGCCAAATGCCGTGCGTAGACGCATGATCGCGAAATTCGGGCAAGGCGGCCGAGTGGGCCGTGGAGATCATTTGGGGGCGTTTTTGGGCGTGTGCACGTCAAATGTGGCGCACCCCACTTTTGTTGATCTGGGCCTTAGGGCCCTGGTAGCCAGTGACCTATGTCCCCAGTCGCACACATACCCAGCCACCGGAAGCCCCGCCGTGCCACGTCGACGCGTGCGCTCCGCGCAGGGGTGACCGGTGGCTTCCTCACCCTCGCGGTGGCCGGTGCCGCCGTGCCCGCCTCCGCCACGGAGAACAACGCCGCTCCGGCCGAGTCCACCCTGGAGATGCCGACCGTCAGCGCCACGCTGGCGAGCACGGCCGCCCAGACCGCGGACGCCACCCAGCAGGCGGCGTCCGACTACGAGCTCCAGGCCCAGAAGGACCAGGCGGCCGCCCACGCGAAGGCCGCCGCCAAGAAGGCCAAGGCGGAGGCCGAACGCAAGGCGAAGGAAGCCCGGGAGGCGGCTCGTAAGGCGGCCGCCAAGCGCGCGGCCGAGACCAAGGCCCAGGCGGCGAAGGCGTCCCGCTCCGCCGAGCGCACCACGCTCTCCACCACCACCAGCGTCAGCAACGCCTCCGGCAACGCCGCGACCCTGATCAGCTTCCTGAAGGCACAGCTGGGCAAGGCGTACGTGCTCGGCTCCAGCGGTCCGTCCTCCTACGACTGCTCCGGGCTGACCCAGGCCGCCTTCAAGCAGGTCGGCGTGAGCCTGCCGCGGGTCTCGCAGGACCAGTCCACCACCGGCACCCCGGTCTCGCTGGACTCCTTGCAGCCGGGCGACCTGCTCTACTGGGGCAGCGCCGGCAGCGCGTACCACGTCGGCGTCTACGTCGGCGGCGGCAAGTTCATCGGCGCCCAGAACTCGAGCACCGGGATCGTCGAGCGCCCGCTGGACTACGACATGCCCACCGGGGCCGTGCGCGTCCTGTAGGACGCCCGCCGGTCATCCGTTGGTATTTGGGACCCCGGGGCCGCCGTTCCCGTCGTGGACGGCGGCCTCACGTCCTTCCCCCGCTACTGCGCGTAGACCTTCTCCACGAACTCGCCGAGCAGGTCGTCGCTGAGGTGATGGGCCAGATCCGCCTCGGAGATCATTCCGACCAGCCGCTTGTTCTGGTCGATCACCGGAAGCCTGCGGATCTTGTGCTCCTCCATCTCCCGCAGGACGTCCCTGACATCGGCGTCCGCGGGAATCCAGCGCGGGGTGCCCTTGGTGAGCGCCCCGACGGGAGTCCCCGCGGGGTCGGCGTTCTCCGCGACGCATCCGACGACGATGTCGCGGTCGGTCACGATGCCGCACAGCCGCTCGTTGGCGTCGCTGACCGGCAGGGCCCCCACGTCCAGGTCCCGCATCAGCTGGGCGGCACGCAGCACCGTCTCGTTCTCCGGTACCCACTGCGCGCCCGGGTGCATGATGTCCGCTGCCTTCGTCATGGTGTACCTCCTGCCAGGCCCACCGGCGGTGGATCCGGCCCCGTGGGCCCATCGGTCCGGCATCGCCGCGGCTGGCGCACACGGCGCCCCCTGCCTTCATTGTCACCACCGCCGCACGGCGACGTCATGTCGAGCCCGGCGGCGGCTGTCGGTGCCCGGTGCCAGACTGAGTAACGAGGCAGTACCGCACAGAACGAGGCAATCTCCGGCAGAACACCCCCGCACAACTCTCCTGCGCCTTCGCGCCCGACCGTCGAAGGAGCGCCCCATGCTCACCACCGATTACGTCCCCGGCGCCCCCAACTGGCTCGATCTGGGCGCCCCCGACACCGAAGCGGCCGTGGCCTTCTACGGCTCCCTGCTGGGCTGGCACTTCGAGTCGGCAGGCCCCGAAGCGGGCGGGTACGGCTTCTTCACCCTGGACCGGAAGACCGTCGCGGCCGTCGGGCCGCTCACCGAGGAGGGCGCGCGCGCCGCCTGGACGCCGTACTTCCACACCCCCGACGCCGAGGCGACCGCCAAGGCCGTCGAGCAGGCGGGCGGCACGGTGCGGCTCGCTCCGTTCGACGTCTTCGAGGAAGGGCGGATGGCCCAGTTCACCGACCCCGGCGGGGCCCGCTTCGCCGTCTGGCAGCCCGGCAGGACGGCGGGGCTGGACGCGGTCACCGACCCCGGCACCCTGTGCTGGACCGAGCTGCACTCCCCCGATCCCGCCAAGGACCTCGCCTTCTACCGCAAGATCTTCGGCTGGGACACCGAGGAGATGTCCTTCCCCGGCGGGTCGTACACGGTGCTGATGACGTCCGGCGCCGGCCGGGAGGGCTCCTTCGGCGGCGTCGCCCAGCTACAGGAGGGGCATTCGACACCGCCGCAGTGGCTGCCGTACTTCGAGGTGACGGACTGCGACGCGGTGGTGGCCAGGGGTCAGGACCTGGGCGGCTCGGTGCTGATGCCGGCCATGTCGGCGGAGGGGATCGGCCGGATGGCCTGGCTGGCGGACGTGGGCCGGGCGCCGTTCGGCGTCATAGCGAGCGGCGGGCCCGGAGCGTAGGCGCTCCGCTGGGAGGGCCCGCAATACGTCTGTAAGTGCCGCGATGCGTTGTTGGTCGGCTGCGGCGCCGTTGTGGCTGGTCGCGCAGTTCCTCGCGCCCCTTCGGGGCGCCGTTGTGGCTGGGCACGCCCCGCGGCGGAGCCGCATGTCGATACAGCCCCGCGCCCCTTCGGGGCGCCGGCCGCCCTGCGGTCGAGCCGGAGCCCCTACAGGCGTCAGGCGCGGGGGGTGACCTTTGTGAGGCCGTTGATGATGCGGTCCATGGCGTCGCCGCCTGTCGGGTCGGTCAGGTTCGCCAGCAACTTGAGCGTGAACCGCATCAGCATCGGATGGGTCAGCCCGCGCTGCGCCGCCAGCTTCATGACCTTCGGGTTGCCGATCAGCTTCACGAACGCCCGGCCCAGCGTGTAGTAGCCGCCGTAGGTGTCCTTGAGGACCTTCGGGTACCGCTGGAGGGCCAGTTCGCGCTGGGCGGCGGTGGCGCGGGCCTGGGCCTGGACGATCACGTCCGCGGCGATCTGCCCGGATTCCATCGCATAGGCGATGCCCTCCCCGTTGAACGGATTGACCATGCCGCCCGCATCCCCGACGAGCAGCAGCCCGCGGGTGTAGTGCGGCTGACGGTTGAAGGCCATGGGGAGCGCGGCGCCGCGGATCGGGCCGGTCATGTTCTCCGGGGTGTAGCCCCAGTCCTCCGGCATCGAGGCGCACCACGCCTTGAGGACCTCGCGCCAGTCGAGCTCCTTGAAGGAGGACGAGGTGTTGAGGACGCCCAGGCCCACATTGCTCGTGCCGTCGCCCATGCCGAAGATCCAGCCGTAGCCGGGCAGCAGCCGGTCCTCGGCGCCGCGCCGGTCCCACAACTCCAGCCAGGACTCCAGGTAGTCGTCGTCATGGCGGGGCGAGGTGAAGTACGTCCGCACGGCCACGCCCATCGGACGGTCCTCGCGCCGGTGCAGCCCCATGGCGAGCGAGAGCCGGGTGGAGTTGCCGTCGGCGGCGACCACCAGGGGCGCGTGGAAGGTGACGGGCGTCTTCTCCTCGCCCAGCCTGGCCTCGACCCCGGTGATCCGGCCGGTGCGCCCGTCGATGATCGGGGCGCCCACGGTGCAGCGCTCGTACAGCCGGGCCCCGGCCTTCTGAGCCTGGCGCGCCAGCTGCTCGTCGAAGTCGTCGCGCTTACGGACCAGGCCGTAGTCGGGGTACGCGGCCAGCTCCGGCCAGTCGAGCTGGAGCCGCACCCCGCCGGCGATGATCCGCAGGCCCCGGTTGCGCAGCCAGCCCGCCTCCTCGGAGATGTCGATGCCCATGGAGACGAGCTGCTTGGTGGCGCGCGGGGTCAGGCCGTCTCCGCACACCTTCTCGCGCGGAAAGGCCGTCTTCTCCAGCAGCAGCACATCCAGCCCCGCCTTGGCGAGGTAGTACGCGGTGGTGGAGCCGGCCGGTCCGGCGCCGACGACGATCACATCGGCGCTGCGCTCCGAGATCCCGGAGGACGCGCTCTCGGTGGGTGCGGTCTCGCTCACGCGGGGTCTCCCCAAGCCTCGGTAACGGCGTGCCGGTCGCGCCGGGCACTGGACAGTCGCAGTCTATGGGTGGCGGTACTGCGGCACTCGCGAAGGGCCGCTCCGTACCGGCTACCTGCCGCCTTACGGCTTGTACGCCCGGTGGAGGGCCACCACGCCACCGGTGAGATTGCGCCAGGCCGGGCGCTCCCAGCCCGCCGACCGCAGCCGGGCGGCGAGGCCGGGCTGGTCCGGCCAGGCGCGGATGGACTCGGCGAGGTAGACATACGCGTCCGGGTTGCTGCTGACCGATGTCGCGATCGGCGGCAGCGCGCGCATCAGGTACTCGGTGTAGACCGTGCGGAACGGCTGCCATGTGGGGTGGCTGAACTCGCAGATGACGACCCGTCCACCGGGCCGGGTCACCCGCAGCATCTCGCCCAGCGCGCCCCGCGTGTCCTGGACGTTCCGCAGCCCGAAGGAGATGGTGACGGCGTCGAAGACCCCGTCCGCGAAGGGCAGCCGGGTCGCGTCGCCCGCCGTGAGCGGCAGCCCCGGATGGCGCTTCTTGCCCTCCCGCAGCATCCCGAGCGAGAAGTCGCACGGCACCACGTACGCGCCCGCCTCCCGGAACGGCAGCGAGGACGTCCCCGTACCGGCGGCGAGGTCCAGCACCCGCTCACCGGCGCGCGCGTCCACGGCCCGGGCGACGGCCTTGCGCCACAGCCGGGCCTGCCCGAGCGACAGCACATCGTTGGTGAGGTCGTATTTGGCCGCCACGTCGTCGAACATGGCGGCGACTTCGTGCGGCTGCTTGTCCAGGGATGCTCGGCTCACGCCCCCATTGTTCACCTCGCCGGCCCCGCGCCCCCGCCCGGGGCCCCGGCGTGCCTCAGCGGCGCCGGTGCACCAGCCGCCCCGCCACCACCGTGGCCAAGCAGGCGCCGTCCGCGTCGAAGACGGCCAGGTCGGCGCGGCCCGCCGGGGCGAGGGCGGGCGGGCGCGGCCGGTCCAGGACGGCGATACCGCCCCGGTGGGCGGCCGCGCGCAGCTCGGCGTCGCCGAGGTGGTGGGCGAGGACGGCGGTCGCGCCCCGCCGCAGCAGGGCGTGGATCCGCTCCCGCGGGCTGGGCGCGTCCGGCACCGGGCCCTCGTGGACCAGGGCCGGGCCGAGCTCCCCGGGCCACTCCCGCACCCGGGCCCGCGGATAGGTCTCGCGCAGCTCCGCCAGGGGGCCGATGGCCGCGATGCGGTCGCCGTCGACCGCGACGGCGGCGTCGTGCAGCGGCGCCGCGTCGCCGGGGGTGACCCGGACGACGGGCGCCGCGTGGAGCGTGAGCATCAGGACGCCTGGATCACCGTCAGCTCGGGGTGGGCCGTGCCACCCTCGATCGCCGTCGAGGACAGGTGCGAGACGACGTGGTCGTCGACCGGGTCGTTCGCCGGGTCGTCGTGCACCACCAGGTGCTCGTACGTCGTGGCGCGCTGTGCGGGGACCCGCCCGGCGGCGCGGATGAGGTGGAGCAGCTCCATCCGGTTGGACCGGTGGCGGGCGCCCGCCGAGGAGACCACGTTCTCCTCCAGCATCACCGAGCCGAGGTCGTCCGCCCCGTAGTGCAGGGCCAGCTGGCCGGCCTCCTTGCCGACGGTCAGCCAGGAACCCTGGATGTGGGCCACGTTGTCGAGGAAGAGCCGCGCGATGGCGATCATCCGCAGGTACTCGAAGACGGTGGCCTGCGTCTGGCCCTTCAGATGGTTGTTCTCGGGCTGGTAGGTGTACGGGATGAAGGCGCGGAAGCCGCCCGTCCGGTCCTGTACGTCGCGGATCATGCGGATGTGCTCGATCCGCTCGGCGTTGGTTTCGCCGGTGCCCATCAGCATGGTGGAGGTGGACTCCACACCGAGGTTGTGGGCGATCTCCATGATCTCCAGCCAGCGCTCACCGGACTCCTTCAGCGGCGCGATGGCCTTGCGCGGCCGCTCGGGCAGCAGCTCGGCGCCCGCGCCCGCGAAGGAGTCGAGACCGGCCGCGTGGATGCGGCGGATGGCCTCCTCGGCCGAGACGCCCGAGATCCGCGCCATGTGCTCGACCTCGGAGGCCCCCAGTGAGTGGATCACCAGCTGCGGGAACGCCTGCTTGATCGCCGCGAAGTGCTTCTCGTAATACTCCACCCCGTAGTCCGGGTGGTGGCCGCCCTGGAACATGATCTGCGTGCCGCCCAGCTCGACGGTCTCCGCGCAGCGGCGCAGGATGTCGTCGAGGTCGCGGCTCCAGCCCTTCGCGGTGTCCTTCGGAGGGGCGTAGAAGGCGCAGAACTTGCACGCCGTCACGCAGACGTTGGTGTAGTTGATGTTCCGTTCGATGATGTACGTCGCGATGTGCTCGGTGCCCGCGTAGCGACGGCGCCGGGCCGCGTCGGCCGCGGCCCCCAGCGCGTGCAGCGGAGCCGAGCGGTAAAGGTCGAGCGCCTCTTGTGGGGTGATCCGACCCCCGTCGGCGGCGCGGTCGAGGACTGCCTGCACCTCTGCGTTTGCGGTCACCGGGGCGTACCTTTCGGAGGTTTATGGGTGGACCGACCCAGCCTACGCCAGGGCCTGTACGCCTCTACGAGTACGTGTCGGGCACACCTGCTAACCCCCGTATCCGCCGCACCCGTCGCTGCGTGCTCATTTGAGCTTGCGGAGGGTGCCCGTGGGATCGCCCGCCTGTTTGTCCTTCGCCCGGTAGCTGATCGTCCCGTCGGAGGTGAGGGTGAAGTGCTCGTCCGTCGAGGCGTCGCTGCACCCCTGCTGGGGCTCGGAGCCCTTGAGGCGCGCGTCGAGGTGGAGTTGTTTCGGGGCCGCCGAGACCAGCTTCCATGTGCTGTCGCAGCGCAGCACCGACAGCTTGACCCGGCCACTGGCGACGTCCTGCCCGGTGTGTCCCTGCCGGAAGGTGATGGTCAGGGTGCCCACCGGGATGCCCGAGTCCGAGGTCAGATCGCCCTGCCAGGTGCCGATGAACTTCTTGGGCACATCGCCCTTTTCGGATCCGGTGTCCCCGGCTCCCGGCTGCTGTTCCGTGGCGGACGGACGGGGATTGCTGCCGGCGTTCTGGTCGGCGCTGTCGTCGGAGCCGCCGGGGAGCACCCGGAAGAGCACGGCGGCGGTCGTCGCGGCGGCCAGCGCGCCCGCGACGGACAGCACCAGCGTGCAGCTCAGCGCCTTGGGGCGCTTCTTACCGCCGACGGCGGCGGAGAGCGAGACACTGCGGCCGCCGTCCGGCTTCGACGACGGCGGGGCGGGGAGCGGAGGGGCGTCGGGCCGGTCCTTCCCCCGCGGCCCGTCGGCGTACGACGGGTCGGGCGGGCCGAAGGCGCCCAGCACGGGCGCGGCCGGAACCGGCCCCAGGGCCGGGGTGGGCGGCGGGGTCGGGCGGTCCTCGGCGGACGGTGCGGCGTCGGAGGGCTCGGCGGCGGGCGGCTCCAGGGCGGGCCGTGCGTCGCCGGCCGGCCGGGCATCGGACTCGGGCGCGGACGGCGCCGCGACGGCCTCCGCCTCCAGGTCGAGCAGCTCCACCACCTGCCGGCTCACCCGCTCGACCAGCGCCCCCGGCAGCCAGCCCGGCCGTGCCAGCCCCGAGGCGCCGTCCTCGGAGGCGAGGCGCCGCACGATCTGCTCGGGGGTGGGGCGGTCGGCCGGGTTCTTGGCGAGGCACGCGGCGACCAGATCGCGCAGCTCCCCGGTCAGCTCATGGCCGAACCGGGGCTCGTCGTGCACCACCTTGTACAGCAGCGCGGCCGAGGTGTCGCCCGGGAACGGCGGCTCACCGGTCGCCGCGTACGCCAGCACCGCGCCGAGCGAGAAGACATCGGCCGCGCCCTCGACGTTCTCGCCCAGGATCTGCTCGGGCGCCATATAGCCGGGCGAGCCGATGGAGGCGCCGGTCGAGGTCAGCGACACCGTGCCCTCGGTGGCCCGGGCGATACCGAAGTCGATCAGCCGCGGACCGTCGAGCGCGAGCAGCACATTGGACGGCTTGACGTCGCGGTGGACCAGGCCGAGGGCGTGCACCGCGGCCAGTGCCTCGGCGAGCCCCGCGCCCAGCGCCCGCACCGACGGCTCCGGCAGCGGCCCCTCGTCGGACACGGCCTGGTTGAGCGGAGGGCCCGCCACATAGCCGGTGGCCACCCACGGAATACGTGCTTCCGGGTCGGCGTCCAGGACCGGTGCGGTGAAGGCACCGCCGACCCGGCGCGCGGCGTCGACCTCGCGCCGGAAACGGGCGCGGAACTCCTCGTCCAGCGCGAAATGGGCGTGCACGACCTTCACCGCGACCGTGCGCCCGCCCGCGCTGCGGCCCACAAAAACGCGCCCCATACCGCCCGAACCGAGCCGACCGAGCAGCCGATAGGCGCCGATGACCTGCGGATCGTCCGCTCCCAGCGGATCCATCGCGTTGCCTCCCCCTCCGTGCGCCGATCCAGCTTAGGGGGTCTTCCGGCCGTCCACCGCAGGTCGTGCGGTCGGGAAGGTCAGTTGAGCAGCTCGACCCGGACGTCCGCGGGGTATCCGGTCGTCGGCCCCGTACGGCGGGCGAACTCGGCGATGCCCTCCAACTGCGCCTGGCCGAGGCTGAAGTCGAGGGTGGTGAAGTAACGCTCCAGCACCGATGCCTCGAGCTGCTCCCAGCGCGCCGCCTGCTCGGCGACCTTGCCGACCTCCTCCAGGGAGAGGTTCCGCGAGGACAGGAACGCCTCGTGGACCTGCCGGACGATCTCCGGCTCCCGCTCCAGATACTCGCGGCGGGCGGCCCACACCGCGAAGACGAAGGGGAGTCCGGTCCACTCCTTCCACATCTGGCCCAGGTCGTGGACCCGCAGGCCCAGCCGGGGCGCGTCATGGAGGTTGGCCCGCAGCGCGGCATCGCCGATCAGCACCGCCGCCTCGGCCTCCTGCATCATCAGGCTGAGGTCGGGCGGGCAGGTGTAGTAGTCGGGGGCGAGTCCGTACCGCTCGGCGAGCAGCAGCTGGGCCAGGCGCACGGAGGTGCGCGAGGCGGAACCGAGTGCGACGCGCGCCCCGTCCAGCTGCTCCAGCGGCAGCTGCGAGACGATCACGCAGGACATGACGGGCCCGTCACAGCCCACCGCGATGTCCGGGAGCGCGACGAGATCGTCCGCATTGCGCAGATACTCCACCAGACTGATCGGGCCGATGTCGAGATCACCACGGACCAGCAGGTCGTTCAGGGCGTCGGGAGATGCCTTGGTGAGGTCGAAATCCAGGAGGGATCCGGTCCTGGCGAGGCCCCAGTACAACGGCATGCAATTGAGGTACTGGATGTGCCCCACTTTTGGCCGACTCAGCCGATGAGCGCCGGTCGGGCCGAGGCTTTCTGAGGCGTCCTGTGTACTCCGCGAGGGGGAACTCGGTGAATTGTCCACGTCTCGGAGGCTAGCCCCGATCGCCCCGGGTAATGGCGGCGGGGTGGTCCGGCAGCCTTGTGCTGACTGGCACGTAAGCGCTCGACCTGCGATCTTATCCACCTGCGAGGCCCGGGAAACCCCTCGTTTTCGTGATCTTCGGCTCTTTCCTCGCGCACACGGAGCGTGCTAGGCTCGCCGCAAGTTGCAGTTTGGTTTCCTTGCAGTACAGAGCCTGCGGAGCATGTAACCGCAGGCTTTTGTAGTTTTCAGACTTCTTGCAGGTTCTGGAGCAGGGCAACCCTTTGGCCCAAGGAGGGCTTATGGCTACCGGAACCGTCAAGTGGTTCAACGCCGAGAAGGGCTTCGGCTTCATCGCCCAGGACGGCGGCGGCCCCGATGTCTTCGTTCACTACTCCGCGATCAACGCGACCGGCTTCCGTTCTCTCGAGGAGAACCAGGCCGTGACCTTCGACGTCACCCAGGGCCCGAAGGGCCCGCAGGCGGAGAACGTCAGCGCCGTCTGATCAGAACAGCACCACCCAAGGAGCCCCTGCTCCCCGCCCAGCGGGGAGGCGGGGCTCCTGCCTTTTGGGGCCTTCTGCTGTGGGGCCGCCTGCCTTTTGGGGCCCATGGCTTGGGGGCCGTGGCTTGGGGCCGTGACTCTGAGGCCCGTGGCTCTGGGTCCCGTGCCTGGATGTGCTCAGTCCTCCAGCAGCCGGAAGTCGGCGAAGTCGAAGCCCGGGGAGACCACACAGCTCACCAGGGCCTCCTCGTCCACCTCCGGACGGGCCGCCTGCCAGACGCCCGGCGGGATGACGACCTGGGGGCGCTGGCCGGAGGCGATATCGGGGCCCAGGAGCACCTCGGTGGGGGCCGCCTCCGGGGCGTCGCCCGTACCGCCCAGCCGGAGCCGCAGCGGGCCGCCGCTGTGCCACAGCCACAGCTCGGCCGAGCGCACCACGTGCCACCGGGACTCCTCACCCGGAGTCAACAGGAAGTAGATCGCCGTGGCGGTCACGCGCTCGCCGTCGTACCCCGGCGGCCGCACCGTGACATCGCTGCGCCAGGTCTCCCGGTACCAGCCGCCCTCAGGATGGGGCTCGAGTCCGAGCCATTCGGCCGTCGCGGGCCGTCGGGTGGTGGCCATGTCGTTCCCCGCTCTCACACGTCCGTCCGGGCCCGTCGAGGATAGCCCGTAGGGCCTGACACCCTCCTCAAGGCGCTCACCACCGCCCCTATGGCGCTCATGTCGCCCTTACGGCGCTCACGCCGCGTAGGGGCCCCGCGACGCACCGCTGACGCGGCACCCCCGCTCGGGCACGGTTTTGACCATGGGGCACGGGCGGCGGACGGTGACGGTGCACCATGTGCGGGCCGCGCTGCGCGGTGCGCAGCGGCTCGGCCTCGACACCGTCCCCCTGCTCCAGCGGGCCCGGATAACCCCCGCTGCTGCTCACCGACGACCGCGCCCGCGTCTCCCCCGAGCAGTTCGCCCGGCTGGTGCGCGCCCTGCACCGGGCCACGGGGGACGAGTTCCTGGGGCTGGGGACCATCCGCAGCCGGCCCGGCACCTTCGCGATGATGTGCTACGTCGCGCTGGGCTGCCCCGACCTCGGCACGGCGGTGGAGCGCGGCGCCCGCGTCTACCGGCTCTTCCCCGGCGGCCCCCATCTGGCCCTGGATCGCGGCGCGGGCCGGGGCCGGGAGGCGGTGTTCGCCCTGCGCGGCGGGTTGGGCCCGCATGAGGACGCCCTTACGGCGGCCGAGAGCCATATCGTCGCCGAATGGCTCATGCTCGTCTGGCACCGGGTCGCGGGCTGGCTGATCGGGCGGCGGATCCCGCTGCTGTGCGCCCAGTTCGCGTATCCCCCGCCCCCGTACGCCGAGGACTACGAGCCGCTCTTCGGGTGCCCGCCCCGGTTCGGGGCACCGCGCACCGCGGCCGGTATCGACCGCCGCTGGCTGACCGCCCCCGTCGTCTCTCTACCAGGGCACGGTGGACGAGCTGATCCCGTACCGGGTCGGCGCGGCGCTGCGCGACCGCTGGTGCGCCCGGGGCGTGCCGGTGGAGTGGAAGGACTATCCGCTGGACCATGTCACCACGGCGGTGACCGGGATACCGACGGCCCTGGAGTGGATGGCCGGACGGCTGGCGGACGAGCCGACGCGCGGCAACCGCGCCGCGTAAGGCCCGGCCTGACGGACCCGATGCGGGACAACCGCGCCGCGTGAGGCCCGGCTGACACCGCCCGTCAGCCGCCCCGCCCGTCAGCCGGCCCGCTCGGACGACCACCCCTGCCCCTGGAGCAGATTCCCCAGCCCGGCCCAGGCGAAGTTCATCAGGGTGGCCGCGGCCTCCTTGGCCGACGGCCCACCCGCTCGCCCGTCCGCCGTCCAGTCCGCGAGCGACTCGGCCGCGCCCACCAGCGCGTGCGCGAGCCCGGACACCTCGGTGCCCGCGAGGGTCCGGGCGCGCGCCGCCCCGCGCGCCTGCTCCCGCGCCGCCGCGCCTATCAGCTGCGTCACGAACTCCACGATCTCCGCCCGCATCGCGACCACTTCACGGGCGAAGGACCGCCCCTGCGTACGGGCCTGCACATGCAACAGCGTCCAGCCGTCGGGATGTTCGGCCGTGTGCGCGAAGAAGCCGCTCAGCCCGCTCCACAACTGCCGGTCGGCGGGCGCGTCCCGCTCCACGGCGGCCCGGACCGCGGTCACCAGCGCGGCGGCCTCCCGCCGTATGCACGCCGTGAACAGCTCGTCCTTGGAGTTGAGATAGAGATAGACCAGCGGTTTGGAGACCCCGGCGAGCTCGGCGATGTCGTCCATCGAGGCGTTCTGATAGCCGCTGCGCGCGAAGGCCCGCACCCCCGCGTCCAGCATCTGCTGCTCCCGCACGGCCCGTGGCACGCGCTTGCTCCCCGTCGCCCCGCCCACGCAGGCCGCCCCCTTCGATCGTGCCCCCGCACACATATCGCGGACAAGCCTACGTGGGACCACTGTCGGCGCTCTTGCCACGGCCGCCCGACGACATCAAAGTTTCAACTGACCACGCACCGTGCCCCGTTCAGCTCCGTAACGCAGTGCCGCGAAGGAGAACGAACGATGCCGAACCGCCGTCGCACGCTCGCCGCGCTGACCGCGCTGGCCGCCGCACCGCTCCTCCCCGCCCGCGCGGAAGCCCGTTCCGCGGAGCCCGACTCCTCGAAGGCCGGCTCCTCAAGGGCCCGTTCCCCGGAAGCCCTTGCCGGACGCGCGGCGCCCACCCACGCACGCCTCGTCGCCGCGGAGCGCGTCGGCGAGCGCGTTCTGGACCTGACGGTCGACTCGCCCGCGCTGGGCCGCGAGGGCCACGCCCGCGTCCTCCTCCCCACCGGCTACGACCGCAGACCCCACCACCGCTGGCCCGTCCTCTACCTGCTCCACGGGTGCTGCGACCCGGGCCCCGGCTGGGAGGCATGGACCCGTAACACCGATGTCGAGGCCATCACCGCCGCCACCCCGGCCCTGATCGTCTCGCCCGAGGGCGGTCCCGCCGGCTTCTACTCCAACTGGTGGAACGGCGGCCACTACGGCCCGCCCGCCTGGGAGACCTTCCACCTGGCCGAGTTGCTCCCGCTGCTGGAGCGCGCGCTGCGGGCCAACGGTCACCGGGCGATCGCCGGTCTGTCCATGGGCGGCTTCGGCGCCCTCTCCTACGCCGCCCGCCACCCCCGCCTCTTCCGCGCGGCGGCCTCGTTCAGCGGGGTCATCCACACCACCCTGGACCCGGCCGGTATCCAGAACCTCCTTACGGGCCAAGGCGCCGACCCGACGGCCCTCTGGGGAGACCCCGCCGCCCAGTCCGCGCTCTGGGACGCCCACAACCCGTACGCCCTGATCCCCCGGCTCCCCCGCGGCTACCCGCTCTACGTCGCCTGCGGCAACGGCACCCCCGGCCCCCTCGACCCGCCGGGCCGCCCCGAGGACGCCCTGGAGCGCGGCCTCGGCGAGATGGCCCAGCGCTATGTGCGCCGTGCCCGCGCCCACGGCCTGGCCGTCACCGCCCACCTCTACGGCCCCGGCACCCACACCTGGCCCTACTGGGAACGCGAACTCACCCACGCCCTCCCCCTGCTCACCGCCCGGCTCAGCTGACGCGGGGGGTTTGCTACGGTCGGGAGGAGCCCGACGAGACGCGCCGTACCGGGACCCGCAAAGACGACGCACCCCCGTAATCGAGAGACTTCACGGAGGTGCCGTCATGGCATGGGTCCTGCTGCTCACCGCCGGGCTGTTCGAGATCTGCTGGTCGATCGGCATGAAGCTGAGCGACGGCTTCACCCGGCTGTGGCCCAGTGTGTTCACCGTCGCCGGTCTGATCGTGAGCATGGGGCTGCTGAGCGCGGCGGTGAAGAGCCTGCCCATCGGCACGGCCTACGGCGTCTGGGTCGGCATCGGCGCGGTCGGCACCGCTCTGCTGGGCATGCTCCTCTTCCACGAACCGGTCACCCCGGCCCGGATCTTCTTCCTGCTCCTGCTGGTGGTGGCCATCGTGGGCCTGGAGGCCACGGCGGGCGGGTGAACGGCACGGTGCCCCCGGACCGAGGAAGGTCCCGGGGGCACCGCTTGCCGCTCGGGGCAGGTGTTACGCGGCGGCCAGCTGGGGCTCCGGCTCGTCGCGGTCGTCCAGCGGGGAGGCGCTGGCGTAGGCGTACGCCTCGTGGTCGAGGATCTTCTCGCGGGCCGAGACGATCACGGGTATCAGCGACTGCCCGGCCACGTTGGTGGCGGTCCGCATCATGTCCAGGACCGGGTCGATGGCCATCAGCAGGCCGACGCCCTCCAGGGGCAGCCCCAGGGTGGAGAGGGTCAGAGTCAGCATGACGGTGGCGCCCGTAAGGCCGGCGGTGGCGGCGGAGCCGATCACCGAGACGAAGGCGATCAGGAGGTAGTCGCCGACGCCGAGGTTCACGTCGAAGATCTGGGCGATGAAGATCGCGGCGATCGCGGGGTAGATCGAGGCGCAGCCGTCCATCTTCGTCGTCGAGCCGAAGGGCACCGCGAAGGAGGCGTACTCCTTGGGGACGCCCAGCCGCTCGGTGACCTTCTGGGTCAGCGGCATGGTGCCGACCGAGGAGCGGGAGACGAAGGCGAGCTGGATGGCGGGCCAGGCGCCCTTGAAGAAGTTCAGGGGGTTGACCTTGGCGACCGTCGCGAGCAGCAGCGGGTAGACGCCGAACATCACCAGCGCGCAGCCGATGTAGATGTCGGCGGTGAAGGTCGCGTACTTGCCGATCAGGTTCCAGCCGTAGTCGGCGATGGCGGTGCCGATGAGGCCCAGGGTGCCCAGCGGGGCGAGCCGGATGACCCACCACAGGGCCTTCTGGAGCAGTTCGAGCACCGACTGGCTCAGGGTGAGGATCGGCTGGGCCTTCTCACCGAGCTGGAGGGCGGCGACGCCCGCGACGGCGGCGATGAAGACGATCTGCAACACGTTCAGCTCGGTGAACGGGGTGATGACGTCGGTCGGCACGATGCCGGTGAGGAAGTCCAGCCAGGAGCCCGCGTGGTCGGGCTTGGCGCCGTCCTTGGGAGTCAGGTCGGTCCCGGCGCCCGGGTTGGTCACCAGCCCGATCGCCAGGCCGATGGCGACGGCGATGAGCGAGGTGGCCATGAACCACAGCAGGGTACGGGTCGCCAGCCGGGCGGCGTTGTTGACGTTCCGCAGATTGGTGATCGAGATCAGGATCGCGAAGAACACCAGCGGGGCGACGGCCAGCTTCAGCAGCTGGACGAAGATGGTGCCGATCTTGTCGAGCGTGGTGACCAGCCAGCCGACGTCACCGCTGCGGGCGATCCAGCCGAGCACCACACCGAGGACGAGGCCCAGCAGGATCTGCGCCCAGAAGGGCACCTTGGGCAGGCGGAAGGACGACGACCCCTGGGGGGACGCCTTGAGGGCGGACGACAACGGACACACTCCGGTGGAGGTAGGAGAGCGGGAGAAAGCCAGGAGTCCGTACGGGATCTCCGGCCGCTGTGCGCGAGATGGATCAGCGGCGACGACAGGCCGCGGACAGGCAGCGGCAAAGATCGATGTGCAGGCGCGCCACGAGCGGAACGCTCGCTGAGATGTGGGGCGCGGCTGCTGTCTTCATGACAAGTACGTTAACACCGCCGCTTTGGGGAACCCAAAGGAAATCTTTGACTTCTGAGGATGCCCGAGGGCAACTGAGGGCGTCTGAGGGGGCAAAAGACATCAACGCCCCCTGCGCCAGCGGAAACTGACCCAGGGGGCGTCGGTGAAGGGTGTGGGGTGGTGTGAGGAGGGTTACAGGCCAGCGCCGGTCAGACGCCGTCCTCCTGGCTCTGGTTCGCCGCCAGCCGCTCCTTGGCGCGGTCCACCTTCTCGGCGACCTCGACGGCCAGGGCGTCCCGCTGCTTGCGCAGCACGATCCAGCTGAGCGGCGCGGAGACGACCAGCGCGAGCAGCATCACCCAGAAGAGGTTGGAGCTGCCGAGGCCGGAGGGCAGCACCCGGAAGTAGACCAGGGCCCAGATGGCCAGGAACGATCCGACGAAGATTCCCAGGCGCATGAGGGTGTAGCGGAACGCGGCGCTCGGCGTGAAGGACACGACTCGTCCTCTCTCTCCTGGGAGTTCTGTGGGGAGTTCTGCTGCGAGGTCTTCCGGTGGCCACCACCGGGAGAACCTGTCCTCCCAGTGAACCACGCCCGGTTTCTGATCAATTCAGCGGCAGCCACATGGTGACGTCGTCCCGGAAGTCGTCGTCCGCGACCTTGATCGCGCCGGGCACCCGTCCGACCTCCTTGTAGCCGCACCGCTCGTAGAAGAGGTCCGCCCCGGTGCCGCCGCGGCAGGTGAGCCGTATCCCCCGGATGCCGTCCATACCGCGCGCGGCGTCCTCGGCGGCGGCCATAAGGGCGCGACCGTATCCCTTGCCCTGGTGGGAGGGGTGCACCATCACGGTGTAGAGCCAGCACCAGTGGCGCATCAGCCGGTGGGTGTTGAAGGTGAAGAAGGCGGTGGCGGCCACCGCGCCGTCCTCGTCGCGGCCGAGGAGCAGACGGGTCCGGCCCTCCGTCATCGCGGCGAGGTGCTTGATCAGCTCGGGACGTATGTCGTCCTTGACCACGGGCGGTACGAAGCCGACGGCGCCGCCCGCGTTCGAGACGTCGGCCCAGAGGGCGCAGACGGAGTCGAGCAGCTCGGGGGTGGTCTCGGGGTCGAGTTCACAGCGCAGGGGCATGCGATCGACGATACCCAGGAGGTCTGTCAGCGCCCCCGCGCGCCCCGAGTCCGTACGCGACCGCGATCCGGCCGGTCTCGTACCCGACCGCGGTCCGGCCGTCTCGTACACCGACCGCGGTCCGGCCGCTCAGCCCAGCACCTCCGCCGCGACCCTCAGATCGGCCACCAGCCCCTCGTACACCGCCTCCCGGTCATCGGCCCGCAGCACCGCGGAGGGGTGGATCGTGGGGACGATCAGGGCGCCGCGCGCCGGTCCCGACGGGTCGCCCTCCAGCCGCGTGCCGCGCTGCTTGGTCACCCGGAACGACGAGCCCAGCAGCGCCTTCCCCGCCGTGGCCCCGAGCGCCACGACCACCTCGGGCTCGATCAACTCCAGCTCGGCCTCCAGCCAGGGCCCGCAGGCGGAGAGCTCGCGCAGGCTCGGCGGCTTGTGGATGCGCCGTTTGCCGCGCTCGGGGACGTGGGTGAACTTGAAGTGCTTGACCGCGTTGGTGATGTATGTCTCGTCCGGGTCGATCCCGGCCTCGTCCAGGGCCCGGTCGAGGACCTTGCCCGCCGGGCCCACGAAGGGCTTGCCCTGCCGGTCCTCCTGGTCGCCCGGCTGCTCACCGACGAGCACGACCCGGGCGTCCGGGTCCCCGGCGCCGAAGACGGTCTGCGTGGTGTCGCGGTGCAGCGGGCAGCCGTGGCATCCGGCCGCCGCTTCCCGGAGCGCGCCCAGGTCGGCGCCCTCCGGGACGAAGGGGGCGGCGGTGTACGCGTCCTCGGGGCTCTTCGTACCGGCCATGGCCCCCGAGTGCCCCGCCTGGCGGCCGTCAGACAGCGGCCGCCGGGCGGAGGGCGATACGGGTCACACCCGCATCGGCTGCGGGGTCTCGCGGCGGGCCGGGTCCGGGCCCTCGAACTCGCGGATGACCTCGTAGCGGGTGTTCCGCTCAACCGGCCGGAACCCGGCGTCCCGGATCAGGTCGAGCAGGTCGTCACGGGTGAGCTTGTTGGGCGTCCCGTAGTCGTCGGCGTCGTGGGTGATCTTGTACTCGACGACCGACCCGTCCATGTCGTCCGCGCCGTGGTTGAGCGCGAGCTGCGCCGTCTGCACGCCGTGCATCACCCAGAAGACCTTGACGTGCGGCACGTTGTCGAAGAGCAGCCGTGAGACCGCGAAGGTCTTCAGCGCCTCCGCGCCGGTGGCCATGGTGGTGCGGGCCTGGAGGCGGTTGCGGATCTTGCCGTCCTTCATGTCCACGAAGTCGTGCTGGTAGCGCAGCGGGATGAAGACCTGGAAGCCGCCGGTCTCGTCCTGGAGCTCACGCAGGCGCAGCACGTGGTCCACCCGGTGGCGGGGCTCCTCGATGTGCCCGTAGAGCATCGTGCAGGGCGTCTTGAGCCCCTTCTCGTGCGCGAGCCGGTGGATGCGCGACCAGTCCTCCCAGTGGGTCTCGTGGTCGACGATGTGCTGCCGGATCTCCCAGTCGAAGATCTCGGCGCCGCCGCCCGTGAGCGACTCCAGCCCGGCGTCGATCAGCTCGTCGAGGATCTCCGAGGCGGGCATACCGGAGATCTTCTCGAAGTGGTGGATCTCGGTGGCGGTGAACGCCTTGAGGGAGACCTGCGGAAGGGCCTCCTTGAGCGCCTTGAGCGACCGCGGGTAGTAGCGCCAGGGGAGGGTCGGGTGCAGGCCGTTGACGATGTGGAGCTCGGTGAGGTTCTCGTTCTCCATCGCCTTGGCGAGGCGGACGGCCTCCTCGATGCGCATCGTGTAGGCGTCCTTCTCGCCGGGCTTGCGCTGGAAGGAGCAGTACGCGCAGGACGCGGTGCACACATTCGTCATGTTGAGGTGGCGGTTGACGTTGAAGTGCACGACGTCGCCGTTCTTACGGGTGCGCACCTCATGGGCGAGCCCGCCCAGCCAGGCCAGATCGTCGGACTCGTAGAGGGCGATGCCGTCCTCCCGCGAGAGCCGCTCGCCCGCGCGGACCTTCTGCTCCAACTCCCTCTTGAAACCCACGTCGTGTGTGGTCCCGGTCACCCCGGTCGCCTCCCATTACGTCTGCTGATGTCAGCCTTGGCCGAGACTACGCCTCGATGTCCTCCGGAAGCTCGCCGACCCGGTTTTCCCACTTCGTGGACAGCACGATCGTGGTCCGGGTGCGGGAGACGCCCTTGGTGCCGGAGAGCCGGCGGATGGTCCGCTCCAGGCCGTCCACGTCGGATGCGCGCACCTTGAGCATGTACGAGTCGTCGCCCGCGATGAACCAGCAGTCCTCGATCTCGGCGAGCTCGCGCAACCGGTGGGCCACCTCCTCGTGGTCGGTGGCGTCCGAGAGCTGGATGCCGATCAGCGCGGTGACGCCCAGTCCCAGGGAGGCGGCGTCCACGGTCGCGCGATAGCCGGTGATCACCCCGGCGGCCTCCAGGCGGTTGATCCGGTCCGTGACGCTGGGCCCGGAGAGGCCGACGAGCCTGCCGAGCTCGGCGTAGGAGGCCCGGCCGTTCTCCCGCAGGGCCTGGATGAGCTGCCTGTCCACCGCGTCCATAAGCACGTACGCCTTCCATTATTCAAGGTTTGAGCGAGATTACATGTAGAATCTAAGGCATGAGGGCCACAAGCCCTGTAAATCTTTTAGGCGATCGACCATCCCTCAGGAGATGACTCACCGTGTACACGATCGAGGGTCTTGAGGCCCGCATGCTCGAGCTGCGGGACCTGGCCAGCCGCTCGCGTGCAGCCCGTACCACCGACCGGCCCGTCTCCCGCGCGGCCCGCCGCGCGGCCGTCGTCGCGGCCCGCACCGCGCGCGCCAGGCGGCGCTGGACCCGCTAGGGCCTGTCGTCAAAACGCCGCTCGCGGCCGGACGCCCCCTTTGACGACAGACCCTAGGCCGTTCCCCGGTCCCGGTCCCCACCGAGCTCCCCCTCCCACCGGCGGTACAGCTTGTGCGGCACCCCTGCCGCGTCCAGCACCCGCCCCGCGACGAAGTCCACCAGATCCTGGATGTGCGTCGCCCCCGCGTAGAACGCCGGCGAGGCGGGCATCACCACCGCGCCCGCCTCGTCCAACGTCACCAGAGCCTTCAGCGTCTGTCCGCTCAGCGGTGTCTCGCGCACCGCCACCACGAGCTTGCGCCGTTCCTTGAGCGTGACGCTCGCGGCCCGCTGGAGCAGGTCCTTCGACAGCCCGAGCGCCACCCCGGCCACACACGCGGTGCTCGCCGGAACGATCAGCATCCCCTTGGCCGGATACGAGCCGGAGGACGGCCCGGCCGCCAGGTCCCCGGGCGACCAGTGGGTCACGTCCGCCACCTCGGCGGGCACCTCGAAGGCGTCGGGTGTGCCGTCCGCGCCGCGCGCCAGCCAGCGGCGCAGATCGTCACGCCAGTGGGCGTCCCGGAATCCGATCCCCGTCTCGTCCAGCAGCGTCAGCCGTGACGCCCGGCTGACCACCAGGTCGACCGCCTCGCCCGCCGCCAGCAGCGCGCGCAGCACCGAGGCGGCGTACGGCGTCCCGGACGCGCCGGACACACCGACCACCCAGGGACGGCGCCCGCCCACTTCTTCGTGCGGCCCGTACGGCTCATGCGGCCCGTAAGGCTCGTGCGGCGTCTCCACGTCACCGAGCCTATCCGGCGGGTCTCACAGGCCGAGGCCCCGCACCACCAGGTCGAGGAGCGCGCAGCAGAACAGGGCGATCCCGATGAACCCGTTGACCGTGAAGAAGGCGCGGTTCAGCCTGGACAGATCGCCCGGCCGCACGATGGTGTGCTCATACGCGAACGCCGCCGCGACGATCGCCAGCCCGACCCAGAAGAACGCCCCGGCGTCCGTGGCCAGCGCGTACCAGACCAGCAGGGCCGTGGTGACCACATGGCAGACGCGCGCCCCGTGGAGGGCGCCCGCGATGCCGAAGCGGGCCGGCACCGACCGCACCCCGTGCGCCCGGTCGGCCGCCACGTCCTGGCAGGCGTAGATCAGGTCGAAGCCGCCGATCCAGATGCCGATCGCGAGCCCCAGGATGGCCGCGTCCCACGACCACTCGCCGGTGACCCCGATCCAGGCGCCGACCGGGCCGATGGCCTGGGCCACGCCCAGGATGGCGTGCGGATAGTCGGTGAACCGCTTGCCGTACGGATAGACCACCATCGGCACCACCGCGAGCGGCGCCAGCGCCAGGCAGAGCGGGTTCAGGAGCGCCGCCGAGCCCAGGAAGACGGCGAGCGCGATGAGCGCGCCGGTCCACGCGGTGCGCACCGACACGGCGCCGGTGACCAGTTCACGGCCGGCGGTGCGCGGATTGCGGGCGTCGATCTCGCGGTCGATGATCCGGTTGCAGGCCATGGCGAAGGTGCGCATGCCCACCATGGCGATCGTGATCAGCAGCAGCCGCGTCCAGTGGACGGTGCCGTCCCACAGGTGCATCGCGGTCAGCGCGGCGATGTAGGCGAAGGGCAGCGCGAAGACCGAGTGCTCGATCATCACCAGCCGCAGAAACGCGCGGACCCGGCCGGGCGGCGCGGGTTCGGGGCCGAAGAGATCGGGGGTCGCGGAATCGGCGCTCACAGCCCGTACTCCTTCCATCGCTTTGTCACCCGATCGGCGGTCTCCGGATCGGACATGACCATGCGCGGCCATCCGCCGTCGCGCGTATAGCCCTCCTCGGGCCATTTCGCGGTGGCGTCGATGCCCGCCTTACCGCCCCAGAACTGCTGGTACGAGGCGTGGTCGAGATGGTCGACGGGGCCTTCGACCACGGTCAGATCGCGGGCGTAGTCGGTGTTCCCCAAAGCGCGCCAGGAAACCTCGTGCAGATCGTGGACATCGCAGTCGGCGTCGACCACGACGATCAGCTTGGTGAGCGACATCATGTGGGCGCCCCAGATGGCGTGCATCACCTTCTGCGCGTGCTTGGGGTACTTCTTGTCGATCGAGACGATCGCGCAGTTGTGGAACCCGCCGGACTCGGGGAGGTGGTAGTCCACGATGTCCGGGATGATGATCTTGAGCAGCGGGAGGAAGAACCGCTCGGTCGCCCTCCCCAGCGGTCCGTCCTCGGTCGGCGGACGGCCCACCACGATCGACTGGAGCAGCGGCCGCCGCCGCATCGTCACACAGTCGATGGTCAGGGCCGGGAACGGCTCCTGGGGCGTGTAGAAGCCCGTGTGGTCGCCGAACGGGCCCTCCGGCAGCGTCTTCCCGGGCTCCAGCCAGCCCTCGATGACGACCTCGGCGGCCGCCGGGACCTGGAGCGGCACCGTCTTGCAGTCGACCATCTCGACCCGCCGGCCCTGGACGAACCCGGCGAAGAGGTACTCGTCGATGTCGCCGGGCAGCGGCGCGGTCGAGGCGTAGGTCACGGCGGGCGGCGCTCCGAACGCGATCGCCACCGGGAGCTTCTCCCCGCGCCGGGCGGCCACTTGGTAGTGGTTGCGGCTGTCCTTGTGGATCTGCCAGTGCATGCCGATGGTGCGGCGGTCATGGCGCTGGAGGCGGTAGAGGCCGAGGTTGCGCGCCCCGGTCTCCGGGTGCTTGGTGTGGGTCAGACCGAGGTTGAAGAACGACCCGCCGTCCTCGGGCCAGGTGAACAGCGCCGGAAGCTGGTCCAGATCGACGTCCTCGCCGGTGAGGACCACCTCCTGGACGGGCGCCTCCTTCACCTTCCGCGGCGGCACATGGGCCATCGAGCCCAGCTTCCCGAACGCCTCGCGCAGGCCGACGAACCCCTGCGGCAGCTCGGGCTTGACCAGCCCGCCGATCTTCTCGCTGATCTCGTCGTACGAGCGGAGTCCCAGGGCCTTCAGCAGGCGGCGGTCGGTGCCGAAGACATTCATGGCCAGCGGCATCGCCGAGCCCTTGACGTTCTCGAAGAGCAGCGCGGGACCGCCCGCCTTGTTGACCCTGTCGACGATCTCCCCGACCTCGAGATGGGGATCGACCTCGACCCTGACCCTCTTGAGGTCGCCTTCCCTGTCGAGCGCCCGCAGAAAGGAACGAAGATCGTCATAAGCCATACGTCCCAGTATCCGGTACGCACTACCCTGGTCCCGTAACTGGGGGCCCGAGCCACCGCCCCGAACACCACACGCAGGGGGGAATCGCCTCATGCTACGGGTGCTGATGATCCTGGTGCCGCTGGCACTGAGCATCTACGCGTTCATCGACTGCATCACCACCGACGAACAGGACATCCGCTATCTCCCCAAGCCCATCTGGGCGATCCTCGTCCTGCTGTTCCCCATCGTGGGCTCCGTCTCCTGGCTGATCACGGGACGCAAGCGCGCCGTCCCCGGAGGCGCCGGCCGGCCCGGCGTCCGGGGCACGGGCGGCGGCGGGGGCGGGGGCGGCTGGGTCGCGCCGGACGACAACCCCGAGTTCCTCAAGTCCCTGAACGACAAGGGGCGTAAGGACGACGGGGACGGACCGCCCGACACGCCCGGCGACCGCGAGAGTGACGAGGAGCGCCTGAGGGACTGGGAGGCCGACCTCCGCCGCCGCGAGGAGGAGCTGCGCCGCAAGGGCGAGGGGCCGGGCTCCGGTTCGGGTTCCGGCTCCGGCTCCGGGTCGGGTCCGGAGGACACCCCGCCGGCCGCGTCCTGAGGAGTGGCCGCGCCCTGAGGCGGAGAAGCGCGACAACGGCCGGTTCCCCCGACATGGGTCGGGGGAACCGGCCGTCGCGTTGTGCGGTGTCAGACCCCGGCGTAGGAGTGCTTGCCGGTGATGAAGATGTTGACGCCGTAGTAGTTGAACAGGTAGCAGCCGAAGGCGATCAGCGCGAGGTAGGCGGCCTTGCGGCCCTTCCAGCCGGCGGTGGCGCGGGCGTGCAGGTAGCAGGCGTAGGCGACCCAGGTGATGAAGGACCAGACCTCCTTGGGGTCCCAGCCCCAGTAGCGGCCCCAGGCGGCCTCGGCCCAGATCGCGCCCGCGATGATCGTGAAGGTCCACAGCGGGAAGATCGTGGCGTTGATGCGGTACGCGAACTTGTCCAGCGACGCCGCCGAGGGCACCCGTTCCAGAACGGACTTGGCGAACCGGCCGAACTGCTTGCCCTCCGGGTTCTCCAGCTGGACCTCGTAGCGGTCGCGGAAGAGGTAGAGCAGCGTGGCGACGGCCCCGATGTAGAGCGAGGCGCCGGAGACGATCGCGCAGCTGACGTGGATCCAGAGCCAGTACGAGTGCAGGGCCGGAACCAACTGGTCGCTCGCGGTGTACAAGACAGAGACGGCGAGACCGAGGTCGAGGAGGACCGTGGTGACGAGGGGCAGCCCGATCCAGCGCACATTCTTCTTCAGCGCCAGCAGCACCAGGTATGTGGCCACCGCGACCATGGCGAAGGTCGTGGAGAACTCGTACATGTTGCCCCACGGCGCCCGCTGCACCGACAGCGCGCGGAAGAGGACGCCCACGGCATGAAAGAGGAAGGCCAGTACGGTCAGGCCGACCGCGATCCGGCCGTACACATCGCCCTGTTCGGTGCCGCCCGCGGCGCCCGGCCCGTCCGGGACGTCGCGGCTGCCCGCCGCGGAGCGGGTGACGATCTTCGGCCGCTCCAGGACGGCGGTGCCACCGCTCTGCCCGCCGACCCGCACGGTCACCTTGGCGCGCTGGGCGACCTCGGAGTCGGCGGTGATCGCGGCGGCGGTGCGGCCGACGGCGCTGCGGCTGCCGAACACCCACTCGGCGATATGCGCCAGGAAGGCGAGGGTGTAGACCGCCATCGCCGAGTAGATCAGCACGTTGCTGTAATGAGCCAGGTTCTCGTTGACTTCGGCGGCGAGGTTCACGCGCGCGCTCCTTCGGCAGGATCTGCGGGATCTGCGGTGTCGGATGCGGATTCCGAGGCGGAGTCCTCGGTGGAGTTCCGGTCGGGCTCCGGGTCGGGTTCCGCTTCCGGGGCCGGGGGTGCGTCCGTCTGGAGACGGACGGCCAGATCGGCGAGTTCTTCGGGCAGCTTGGCGTACTCACTGCGGCCGAGCCCCGCCATCTCGACCACGGTGGTGCCGTCGTCGCCCCTCACCGCGCGCACCCACACCCGGCGGCGCTGGATGAACAGGGAGGCGGCCAGGCCCACCAGGGCGGCCACGGCGCCGATGAGGGCGCCCTGGTCACCCGGCTTGTGCGAGATCTGGAAGCTGGCCCATTCCTTGACGCCGTCGAACGACAGCGTTCCGGCGCCGTTCGGCAGCTTCATGGTGTCGCCGACCTTGAGCGCCCGGGCGAACTTGGTCTTGCCGTCGGACTCCAGGAACTGCTTCATCCGCGACTTGTCCAGCTGGTACACGCTCTGCGGAGTGCCGCCGTCCACACCGAGGCTGCCGTGGTAGGCGGTCAGGACCAGCGTCGGGTTGTCCAGCGCCGGGAAGACGGAGAACATGCCCTTGCTGCGCACCCAGGTCGGCAGGAACTGCCCCTGGAAGCCGATTTGGTCCTTCTTGCCGTTCTTGTCCCGATAATCCGGGACCTTGATGACCATGCTCTCGGTGAGGTTGGCCCCGTCGATCGGCAGGCCGACCACCGGGCCCTGGTGCACCACATCGCCCTTGCCGTCCCGGATGGTGACGACCGGCGAGTAGCCGTGGTTCAGCAGGAAGACCTTGTAGCCCGCGATCTCCAGCGGCTCGTTCACCTTGATCGAGGTCTTGTGACTGGCGCCGTCCGCGCCGTCCCAGTAGCTCACATCGGCCCGGAAGGTGCGCGGGGTGCGCATCTGCGGACCGCTGCGTTCATAGGTCGCGGTGAAGCGGTCCAGCTGGAAGCCGAAGGGGGCGAGGTCATCGCTGTTGAACAGCTGCCCCGTCTTGATGTCGTCGTACTGGGTGAGGCTGTTGGAGAAGCCGCCGCCCTCGGTGATCAGGCTGCTGCCCTCGGTCTTCCACAGCTGCCCTGCGGCGAAGGACACCAGCAGCACGATCAGCGCGGTGTGGAAGAGCAGATTGCCCACCTCGCGCAGATAGCCCTTCTCCGCGGCCACCGCGTCACCCGAGGTCTCGATGCGGAAGCGGCGCCCCTTCATGATCTTCCGGGCGGCCGCCAGCACCTGCTCGGGCTCGGCCTCACTGCGCCAGGTGGTGTACGCGGGAAGCCGGGTCAGCCGGCGCGGCGCGGCCGGCGGGCGGCCGCGCAGCTGGCCGATGAACTGCCAGGTGCGCGGCACGATGCAGCCGATGAGCGAGATGAACAGCAGGAGGTAGATCGCCGAGAACCACACCGAGCTGTAGACGTGGAACAGCTGGAGCTTCTCGTAGATCGGGGTGAGCGTCGGGTGCCGCTTCTGGAAGTCCTGCACCTTGAGCTGGTCGATGCTGGTCTGCGGGACCAGCGAGCCGGGGATCGTGGCGAGGGTGAGCAGCAGGAGCAGCAGCAGCGCCACCCGCATCGAGGTCAGCTGCCGCCAGAACCACCGGGCCCAGCCGAGCGGCCCCAGCGAGGGGACGTTGATCTCCTCGGCCGGGGCGGTGGACAGCTGCGACCCCGCGGCGCCGAGCTCGCGCTCCTCGGCGGTCGCGCCACCCTCGGGCGGCGTGCCGGCCTCCTTGCCGGCCGCGGTGTCGGTATCGGTGGTGGACATCGATCAGATCCCAACGTTGAAGCCCTGAGCCCAGGTCTGCATGGAGCCCATCATGGTGTCCCAGACACCTGTGAGCAGCAGCACCCCCAGAGCGACGAGCATGCCGCCCCCGGCTCGCATCACCCAGACGTAGTGCCGCTTCACCCAGCCGAAGGCACCCAGGGCCCGGCGGTAGGCCACGGCGACCACCACGAACGGCAGCCCGAGCCCCACGCAGTACGCGGCGGTGAGCAGGGCCCCGCGCCCCGCGCTCGCCTCATTGAACGCCAGGGCGTTGACGGCGGTGAGCGTCGGCCCCAGGCACGGCGTCCAGCCGACGCCGAACAGGGCGCCCAGCACCGGCGCCCCCGCGAGCCCCAGCGTGGGCTTGATGTGGAAGCGGAACTCCCGTTGTCCGAAGCCCCCCAGCACCCCCATGAAGGCGAGGCCCATCACGATCGTGACGACCCCGAGGATCTTGGAGATGGTCTCCTTGTGCTCCTGGAGCGTCCAGCCGAAGTTGCCGAAGAGCGCGCCCCCGGAGACGAAGACCGCGGTGAAGCCGAGCACGAAGAGCGAGGCGCCCGCGACCATCCGGCCGCGCTTGGCCTCGGCCAGATCCGTGCCCGTAACCCCTGTGACGTACGACATATAGCCGGGCACCAGCGGCAGCACACAGGGGGAGAAGAAGGAGACCAGTCCGCCGAGCAGGGCGACCGGAAGCGCCAGCAGCAGCGCCCCGGTCAGGACGGTCTGGTTGGGATCGGTCGCGGCGGCCAGTGTGTTCACGAAAGGTCACTTCTCCGCGATCAGCGGGTTGACCATGGTGCGCAGGCGCTCCTCGCTGAGCGGCGTCAGAGCGCGGGCCGCGATCCTGCCCTTCCGGTCCAGCACGACCGTCGAGGGGATGGCCTGCGGGTTGAGGCTCCCCTTGGGGAAGCGCAGCATGAGCTTCCCGATCGGGTCGTACAGACTCGGGTAGTCGACGCCGTATTCCTTCTCGAACCTGAGCGCGGGGGCGCGGTTGGAGTCACGGGTGTTGATCCCGATGAACTGCACGCCCTTGGCCTTGGTGTCCTTGGCCACCTTGGCGAGGTTCGACGCCTCGGCCCGGCAGGGGGCGCACCAGGAGCCCCAGACGTTGAGGACCACGATCTTGCCCTTGTAGTCCGCCACATCCAGCGGCTTGCCCTCCAGGGTCTTGCCCGAGAGCTGGGGTGCGTCCTTGCGGTTCTCCTTGGCGACGGTGTCCACGCCGCCCTTGCCCTGGACGAACTTGGTGTCGGCGGAGCCGCCCGAGGTGCCGCCCCCGCCGCAGGCGGTCAGGGACAGCGCGGCAACCGTGGCCCCAACGGCCAGCACGGTTGCGCGACGACGGGTCGCGAGGCCCCGAGGGGCACGGCAGGCACTCATGTGAAAAGTTTCGCATGGCCCTTTTGGGGATCTTCGCCACCCCCCTCCGGGCATCCCGCCGGGCCCCGCGGGGCCCCGCCCCCGGCTCGCCCCTGGTTCGCCCCGCGCCCACCGGCGCCGTCAGCCGCCGTTCGCGCTCCACGCCTGGCCCACGCCGAGCCCGCGCAGATCGGCCAGGACCGCGGGGTCCTGTGCGTCCAGCCAGTCGGTGAGCTGCTTGAAGGAGACCAGCCGGACGTCCTTGTGCCGCTCGTCGGCCATGTGCTTGAGCGCCTCCTCGACGGCGTCCATATAGATACCGCCGTTCCACTGCTCGAAGTGGTTCCCGATGAAGAACGGGGCGCGATTGGTCTCATAGGCCCGCTTGAAACCGGCTATGTACGCCTCGGCGGCCTGCTTGCGCCAGCCCGGGTAGTTCGCGGGCGGGGCATTGGTGGAATTCTTCGACTGGTTCGCCAGGATGTTGTAGTCCATCGAGAGCACCTCGAAGGAGTGCCCCGGAAAGGGAATCTGCTGGAGCGGGAAGTCCCACACACCCTGCTTCTTCGACGGCCACACCTGAAGTCCGCCCGGCGAACTGGCGTCATAGCGCCAGCCGAGCTCCCGGGCGGTCGGCAGCAAATTGGTCTGGCCCTTCAGACATGGAGTGCGGCCGCCGATGAGCTCCTTGTGGTAATCGAAGGGCAGCGGATCCACATCGGTGAAGCGCGTATTCGTCTTCCACTCCGTGACGAAGGACATGGCCTGGTCGATCTCGGACTTCCACTGCGCGGACGTCCAGTTCTCCACCGAGCCGCTTCCGGAACAGAAGTGGCCATTGAAATGGGTGCCGATCTCATGGCCCTCGAGCCACGCCTCGCGCACGTTCCGCAGCGTGGCCTTGATGTGGTCATCGGTGAGATAGCCGATGTCGGAGGCGCCCACCGGGTTGTTCGGCGGCCGGTAGAGCGACTTCTTCGACTCCGGAAGGCAGTAGATACCGGAGAGGAAGAAGGTCATGGTCGCGCCGTGGTCCTCGGCCAGCTTGCGGAACCGCGGGAAGAGACCGTTACCGACCTCTCCCGCACCGTCCCACGAGAACACCACGAACTGCGGCGGCTTCTGCCCCCGTTCCAGCCGCTCCGGCTTCGGGGCCTCCTTACGCCGCTCACCGTGCGAAGTGGAGCCGTCACCGATCGGCTTCGCCTGGGTCGTCTTCGAGGGCTTCGGCGTACCGGATCCGGACCCCGAGGAACAGCCGGCGACGGCCAGTGATGCCGCCGCTCCCATACCAAGACCGAGGATCCCCCTCCGGCTGACCTCACGCATAACGTCCTCAATTCGCACTCGCCGTTCTGATTGCCCGGGGTGTCCGGACAACCCTGGAGATGGCGAGGCGAATAGCGAGGTTCCGAAAGAACGCGGTCAATTACACGGCGCACACAATGTCTCCATTCGGAGGCACGCCGCATGCCCCAAACGGTCATCCCACGGCCATGTGCCCGTCGCGCACATCGCGGGCCGCACCCGGCGGCCCGCACCCCCGGCCCGGCCGCGGCCGGGCGCACCGCTCAGGCGCCGTAGCCCTTGGCGGCCCCCTTCACCGGCTTGGCGCCCGCGCGCAGATGAGGCGGAACGAGATCACGGGCCGGTTCGCTGTAGCCCACCGAGACGATCCGGTCGCCGCGGAAGGTGAAGCTGGTGAGGCTGGCCAGCGTGCACTGCCGCCTGCGCGGGTCGTGCCACAGCCGCCGCCGCTCCACGAAGCTGCGCACGATCCAGATCGGCAGCTGATGGCTGACGCACACCGCCTCGTGCCCGCGCGCGGCGTCCCGCGCCCGGCCCAGCGCCGCCATCATCCGCACCACCTGGTCGACATAGGGCTCACCCCAGGACGGGCGGAACGGGTTGGTGAGATGACGCCAGTTGCCCGGTTTGCGCAGCGCGCCGTCGCCGACACCGAAGGTCTTGCCCTGGAAGACATTGGCCGCCTCGATCAGCCGCTCGTCCGAGGCCACGTCCAGGCCGTGCGCCTTGGCGATCGGCGCCGCCGTCTCCTGCGCCCGCTCCAGCGGGGAGGCGACCACATGGGTGATGTCACGGTCGGCGAGGTGCTCGGCGACCCGGTCGGCCATCTGCCGCCCCAGATCGGAGAGGTGGTACCCGGGCAGCCTGCCGTAGAGCACCCCCTCCGGGTTGTGGACCTCGCCGTGGCGCATCACATGGACGACGGTGATGTCGTTCTCGCTCTGTGTCATGTCACCCATCATTCAGTGGCCTCGGCGGCGGCCCGCGCCGCCCCCGGCAGAGCCGCCGCCACCCGCTCCAGCGCCTTCTCGTCGTGCGTCGTGGAGACGAACCACGACTCGAAGGCGGACGGCGGGAGGTAGACGCCCTGGGACAGCATCGAATGGAAGAAGGCGGTGAAGCGGAACGCCTCCTGCGCCTTGGCCTTCTCGTAGTCGGTGACCTCGTCGGCGGTGAAGAAGACCGAGAACATGTTGCCCGCGACCTGGACCCGGTGCGCCACGCCCTCCTTGGAGAGCGCCTCCGTCACCATCGCCCGCAGCCGCTCGGACGCCGCGTCGACCAGTCCGTACGCCGCGTCGTCCAGCAGCCGCAGCTGGGCGACGCCCGCGGCCGTGGCGACCGGGTTCCCGGACAGGGTGCCCGCCTGGTAGACCGGGCCGGCCGGGGCCAGCCGCTCCATGACGTCGGCGCGCCCGCCGAAGGCCGCCGCCGGGAAGCCACCGCCCATGACCTTGCCGAAGGTCATCAGGTCCGGCTCCACGCCGTCCAGCCCGAACCACCCGGCCCTGGAGACCCGGAAGCCGGTCATGACCTCGTCGGAGATGTAGAGCGCGCCATGGTCGGCGCAGAGCTGCTTGAGGCCGGCGTTGAACCCGGGCAGCGGCGGCACCACGCCCATGTTGCCCGGCGACGCCTCGGTGATCACACAGGCGATCTCCCCGGGGTGCGCGGCGAAGGCCGCCCGGACCGCCTCCAGGTCGTTGTACGGCAGCACCACGGTCTCCCCCGCCTGCGCTCCCGTCACCCCCGGAGTGTCCGGCAGCCCGAAGGTCGCCACCCCGGACCCCGCCGCGGCCAGCAGGGCGTCCACATGCCCGTGGTAGCAACCGGCGAACTTGATCACCTTCGACCGCCCGGTGAACCCACGGGCCAGCCGGATCGCCGACATCGTCGCCTCGGTGCCGGACGACACCAGGCGCACCTGCTCGACCGGGGCGACCCGCGCCACGATCTCCTCGGCGAGCTCGACCTCGCCCTCCCCCGGCGTGCCGAACGACGTACCGCGGGCGACGGCGGCCTGCACGGCCGCGGTGACCTCGGGGTGGGAATGGCCGAGGATCATCGGTCCCCACGAGCACACGAGGTCCACGTACTCGCGTCCGTCGGCGTCGGTGAGGTACGGACCGTCCCCGGACACCATGAAGCGGGGCGTACCTCCCACGGCGCGGAACGCCCGCACCGGAGAGTTCACGCCGCCGGGCGTCACGGCGGCCGCGCGATCGAAAAGCGTCTGCGAAACTGGGGCTGCGTACGGATAGCTCACACAAGCCATGTTGTCAGAGGCGGACGTACTCCCGCGGCCGGGCGTTTCACAGCTCTATGGTGGGGGAGGTCTCTGTGAACAGAGATCGGGTTGCGCGGTAGTGGCCGCGAGTGGTCGGGTGGAGATATGTATCGCGGTGGCGAACTGGGTGAAGGGACTGACGACCGAGGCCCCGAGCGTGCCCGGCCAGGACGCCATCGGCGGGACGAGGCGGGCAGGGCAGGCAGAAGCGGGGGCCGCATGGGGGTGACCTACAAGTACTTCGGTGCGCCGGACGGCGCCACTGCGGCCAGGGTCCCCATCTCCATGCGCCCCGAGGAGCTCGGCGGCGACGAGCTCGGCCACGGCATGTTCACGAAGATCAAGCCGGAGACGGTGGCGGCTATGGTCCTCACCGGCATCGAGGGCGTCCCGCTGCACAAGGTCCCCCCGCTCGAACTGGTCGTGCTCCACCCGGACTACGCCGTCGTCAAGCTCCCGATGACCGCCGTCGACCCGCTGCGCGGCGTCGGCGAGGAGGCGGTGGGCGCCGCGGCCTTCATCTGGTCCACGGTCCCCGACCGCGGCGGCCCCCGGGACGCCTTCACGGTCTATCAACTGCTCCACGAGTGGCAGGACTTCAGCCACCGGCTGCACGAGGCGGGGCACCAGCCGTACTGCCTGGTCTGGCCCTGAGGCGGCGGCCCGGGCGGGCCCGGGTGCGGCTGGCTCAGTGGATTGCTCTGAGCAGGTCGCAGGCCGGGTGGTTGGAGTCCGGGCCGGTGCAGAGGAAGTAGCCCGTCCAGCGGTAGTGGCTGTCGGGCACGGTGCCCGGGCCTCGTTGCCAGGTGGCCGCCTGGTCGCCGTTGGAGAAGGTCAAGCCGCCCTGGTCGACCTTGGGTTCGCGCTCCAGCAGGGTGGCCAGGTCATGGAGGAGGGCCGCTCGGTCCCGGCGCTTCTTCCAGGACGCGATGCCCTTGTCCGGGCGGCGGCGGAGAAGAGGCGGCGGATCGTCTCCGGGTCGGTGCTCTCGACGCGCAGGGAGACGCCATCGCGTTCCACCCGGGCGTCCGCACCGCGCGCCCGTGCGTCACGCCAGTGGCCACGGCGAGCAGGAGATTGCCAAGGTACGTGAGGTTCGAGACGACGATGGAGATGACCTCGAGGCCGCCCAGGGTGTCGCCGCGGCCCTCCTCGTCCACCAGCGCCGGCTCCGAGACCGCCCGCGACATCGGGGTCCCCGGTCAGCCAGCGATAGAGGTCGAGGACGCCCGGAGAGCCCTCGGCGGCGTCGACTCGAAGGCGTAACTGCACGGCACCCATCCCCCGGTGTGATCCTGTGGCGGGCGCCGATCGTAGCGTTCCGCTCCGCCACGGGGCCTCGCATGGGCGGGCCGTACCCTTCCCCCATGCTCATCGCACGTTCCATCGCTCTGTTCGCCGTGGCCGCGCTCCTGGAGATCGGCGGCGCCTGGCTCGTCTGGCAGGGCGTGCGTGAGCACAGGGGGTGGGCGTGGATCGGCGCCGGGGTCATCGCCCTTGGCGCCTACGGATTCGTGGCCACGCTCCAGCCGGACGCGGAGTTCGGCCGCATCCTCGCGGCGTACGGCGGCGTGTTCGTCGCCGGATCGCTCGCCTGGGGCATGGTCGCCGACGGCTACCGGCCCGACCGCTTCGATGTGCTCGGAGCGCTGATCTGTCTGGCCGGAGTCGCTGTGATCATGTACGTGCCTAGGAGGTAACCATCGGCCGGCCGTGGCCGCCCTTGCCCTCATGGTCGCCGTGGTGGTCCTTGCCCTGCTTGCCGTGGTCACCGTGGTGGTCGTCCTGCTCCTGCTCCGTGCCGAGGACGCAACCGGTGTCCGGGTCGATGAACACGGTCGTGATGGTGTGGTCGCACTCGAGCTCCACGACCCACACCTGCTTGACCTCCTGCTTGTGCGGGTCCTTGTGCTCGTCCTTGCGCTGCTTGTCGTTGCGCCGGTCGTCGTGGTGGCGCGAGTCCTTGCGGTCGTCCTTACGGTCGTCCTTACGGCCGTCCTCGTGCTTGCCCTTGTGGTGCGGGTCGTCCTCGGGGCAGTCCACCAGCTCGGCGCTGACCGCCTGGCCGCCGACCGCGCACTCGGCGATCTCGACCGCCTCGGCGAGCGTCACCGGGTCGTCCTTCTTCTCGTCCTGCTTCTTCTGGTCCTGGTGCTCCTGGCCGTGGCGCGCCTGGTCGTCGCCGTGGACGGGAACGGTGACGGGACGGACGGCACCGCGGTCCTGGGCCTCCTCACCGGACTGGGCGGCCTGCTCCGGCTGCGCGGCCTGCTCGGGCTGGGCAGCCTGCTCCGGCTGCGCGGCCTGCTCGGGCTGAGCCGCCTGCTCGGGCTGAGCCGCCTGCTCCGGCTGCGCTACCTGCTCCGGCTGCGCTACCTGCTCGGGGCGCGCCGCGCTGCGGCCCTGGATGCCGGGCCAGTACTTCCCGGTGGGGAAGTAGCGGGTCGGGTCCATACGGCCCTGGTCCTCGCGCTGGCCGTGCTCCTCCTTGCCGCTGTCCTCCTTACGGCTCTCCTCCTTGCCGCTGTCCTCCTCGCGGCTCTCTTCCTCGCTGCCGCTGTCCTCACGGCCGCTGTCCATCTTCTCGTCGTACCGGCCGTGGTCCTCGCGCTGGCCGTCGTCCTCGCGCTGGTCGCTCTCCTCGCGCGGGTCGCTCTCCTTCTTCTCGTAGCCCCCGCCCTCGTCGTGACGGCCCTCCTGGTCGTCCCGAGCGTGGTCGTCGTGGCGGCCGCCGTTGGAGTCCTCGTGGCTGCTCGCCTCGTTGCGGCCGTGCTCGTGCTGGTCCTTCTTGTCGTCGTAGCGGCCGTGCTCGTGGTCGCCCTTCTTGTCCTCGTGGCGGCCGTGCTCGTGGTCGCCCTTCTTGTCCTCGTGACGGCCGTTCGGGTCCTTCGCCTCGTAGCGGCCGTGCTCGTGCTGGTCCTTCTTGTCGTCGTGGCGACCGTTCTCGTGGTTCTTCTTGTCCTCGTGACGCCCGTTCTCGTGGTTCCCCTTGTCGTGGTTCCCCTTGTTGTCGCCGTGCGCCCGGTCCTGGGCACAGTGGTTGCTCTGCGACGAGTGCGGGTCGGGGGTGCTGGGCGAGGCCCATGCGGTTCCCGGAGCACCGGTCACCAGGGCGGCCGCCGCGATGGCGCCCGCTGAGGCCACGCCCCAGCGCCGGAAAGAACGACGGGACCGCTGAAGGAATCTGCTCTGCTGGGTCATTACCTGAATTCACTCCTTGGGCATGGGTGCTCCAACTACCGGCACCGCGCCGGACGAAGTGCACCCTTCCCCGAGCCCGAGAGCCCCTAGCGGATTCCTATCTTCAGTCCCCCGGTTGGAGGTAAATCGGGCCGTCATATCCTGCATATGGATCATGCGCACACACCACCGTCTGCGCCACGTCGCCTCTGGAGGGCCGATGACCACCCGTACCGCAGTGATCACCGGCGCGAGCAGCGGGATCGGAGCCGCGACCGCGCGCCGCCTGGCGGCCGCCGGATTCCGCGTCGTCCTCGCCGCCCGCCGTAAGGAGCGCATCGAGGCGCTCGCCGCCGAGCTGGCCGAGGCGGGGCACCAGGCCGAGGCGTACGTCCTGGACGTCACCGACCGCGCCGCCGTGGAGTCCTTCGCCGCCGGTCTGGACCGCTGCGACGTCCTGGTGAACAACGCGGGCGGCGCGATCGGCGCCGAGACCGTGGCCACCGCCGACCCGGCCGACTGGCGGGCGATGTACGAGGTCAATGTGGTGGGCGTGCTCCAGGTGACCCAGGCGCTGCTGCCCGCCCTCACCGCCTCCGGCGACGGCACGATCGTCGTGCTGTCCTCCACGGCGGGCCATGTGGCCTACGAGGGCGGCGGCGGTTACGTGGCGGCCAAGCACGGCTCCCACGCCATCGCGGCCACCCTGCGCCTGGAGCTGTGCGGTGAGCCGGTGCGGGTGATCGAGATCGCCCCGGGCATGGTCAGGACCGACGAGTTCGCGGTGAACCGCTACCGCGGCGACGAGGGCCAGGCCGCGGCCGTCTACGAGGGCGTGGCCGAGCCGCTGACCGCCGATGACGTGGCCGACACGGTCGAGTGGGCGGTCACCCGCCCCTCGCATGTGAACATCGACATGATGGTCATCCGCCCCCGCGCCCAGGCCGCCCAGCACAAGGTCCACCGCGAGCGCTGAGCCCGTCACGTCCCCCCTCGTCCTCCCTCGTCCTCCACGGCTCCTCACAGCCTTCCGCGACAGCCCTGCCGCGACAGCCCGCCGTCCCCCGTTCGGCTCAGTGCGTATGCGCCATCCCGGGGGCGCTCCGATGCTGGGAGCGGCCGTCACCTCGCGGTGAAGCGGAGGCGTCATGAGGGTTGTCGTCGATCTCAACCGGTGCCAGGGCTACGCGCAGTGCGCCTTCCTCGCGCCGGACGTGTTCGCGATGCACGGGGAGGAAGCGCTGCTGTACGACGCGCGGCCGGACGACACGCGGCGCGCGGACGTGCTGCGGGCGGTGGCGGCGTGCCCGGTCAGGGCCATCACCGTGGAGGGCGCGGGCGGCAGGTGGACGGCGGACCGGGTGGGTGCCTCCGATGGCGCTTGACGGCTCTCTGGAACGGCTCAGGCGCGAGGGCCACATCGTTGTCGTGGGCGCCTCCCTGGCGGGGCTGCGGGCCGCCGAGACGCTCCGGGAGGAGGGCTTCACCGGCACGCTCACCATGATCGGTGACGAGCCGTACGAGCCGTACGACCGTCCGCCGCTGTCCAAGCAGGTCCTCCTCGGCCTGGTGCCGGTCGGCCAAACGGCCCTCCCCCGCCGCCGTACGCTCGACGCGCGGTGGCGGCTGGGCGCCGCCGCGACCGCGCTGGACATGGCGGCCAAGCGGGTGACGCTCGCCGATGGCACCTCGGTGGAGTACGACCGGCTGCTGATCACTACCGGTGTGCGCTCCCGTCCGTGGCCGAACGAGCTGGAGGCCGGCCTGGACGGCGTCTTCGTGCTGCGGACCACGGACGACGCCGCCCGGCTGGTCGGCCGGCTGCGGGCCGGACCCCGCCGGGTGCTGGTGATCGGCGCCGGGTTCACCGGCTCGGAGATCGCCTCCGTCTGCCGGGAGCGGGAACTGCCCGTCACGGTCGCCGAACGCGGCCCGGCTCCCCTGGTGGGTGCCCTGGGCGGCGTGATCGGCGAGGTGGCCGCCGAGCTGCAGCACCAGTACGGCGTCGATCTGCGCTGCGGTGTGATGGTGACCGGGCTGGAGGGCGACGGCGCGGGCAGGCTGCGGCGGGCCCACTTCTCCGACGGCGCCGCGCTGGACGCGGAGGTGGCCGTCGTCGCCCTGGGGGCGACGCGCAACACCGAATGGCTCGCGGGCTCCGGACTGGCCGCGGGGCCGCGCGGGATCGCCTGCGACGCGGGCTGCCGGGCCTTCGACGTACGGGGCATCGTCTCCGACGACGTCTTCGTCGCGGGGGACGTGGCCCGCTCCCCGCATCCGCTGTTCGGGTACCAGTTCCTGTCCCTGGAGCACTGGGGCAACGCGGTCGCGCAGGCCGAGGTCGCGGCCCACAACATGATCAGCCCCGGTGAGCGGCGCCGCCCGCACCTGTGGACGCCGTACTTCTGGTCGGCCCAGTTCGGCGTCAACATCAAGTCCGTCGGGGTGCCGAACATGGCCGACCAGATCCTCGTCGGCCAGGGGTCGCTGAGCGAGCACCGCTTCACCGCGGCCTACGGCTACCAGGGCCGCGTCATCGCCGCCGTCGCCTTCGACCAGGCCAAATGGCTGGAGTTCTACCAGCGGCAGATCGAGCAGGCGGCGCCCTTCCCGCTGCCGTTCACCACCGTCGACCGGCGGACCGAGGGCATGCGGCCGGTGCCGGCCGGGTTCCCCGACCCCTCGGTGCCCACCCACGGCCCCGAGGTCACCGTCAGCGGCCACTCCCCGACCGACCAGCGCGTCACGTTCACCCCCGCCTGACACGGACACCACCCCCGCGGCCTCGGCCCCCGCCTGACGCGGACACCACCCACGCCACCTCGGCCCCGCCCGACGCGGACACCACCGGCACCGCACCCGGAAGGAGCATCGCCATGACGTCGGTCGCACTCCTGGGCCAGATCCTCGACCACGCCAACCGCGCCGACCCGTACCCGCTGTACGCCGAGCTCCGCAGGACCCCCGTGGTGCGGGACGAGTCCGGCCCCTACCTGGTCAGCACCTACTGGGAGATCCACAGCCTGCTCCACGACCCCAGGGTCAGCTCCGACGTCCGCCATCTCGCCCCCGGGGCGAGAACCCTCGCCGGCACCGACGACCCCGAGCTGCCGCCGAGCTTCATCCGGCTCGACCCGCCCGACCACGACCGGCTGCGCCGGCTGATCATGCGGACGTACGGCCCTCCGCACACCCCCCGGCGGGTCTACGACCTGCGCGGCGAGATCTCCGGAATCGTCTCCGGCCTCATCGACCGCTTCCAGGGGCGGGACCGGATCGACCTGGTCGAGGACTTCTCCTACCCCTTCCCCGTGACCGTGATCTGCCGTCTGCTCGGCGTCCCCCCGGAGGACGAGCAGCGCTTCCACGGCTGGGCCGACACCGTGGCCACCGCCCTCGAGCCGCCCTCCGGCACGCCCGAGGAGCAACAGGCCCACCGGGAGGCCATCCGGGACGCCCGGCACCAGCTCGCCGCCTATCTCTCCGGTCTGATCGAGCAGCGCCGCCGCGCGCCCCGGGACGACATGATCTCCGGCCTGGCCACCGAGCGCGGGACCGACGAGAGTCCGATGTCCCTGTCCGAGATGCTCAGCAATCTGACGCTGCTGCTGATCGCCGGCCATGAGACCACCGTCAACCTGATCACCAATGGGATGCTCACCCTGCTGCGCCACCCCGACGCCCTCAAGCAGCTGCGCGAGGACGCCGAGATGATCTACCCGTTGGTGGAGGAGCTGCTGCGGTTCGAACCGCCCGTACAGCTGCTGCCCGAGCGCACCACGCTCGACGACATCGAGATCGGCGGCACCACCCTCCCCAAGGGCGCCTCCCTGTGGCTCGTCCCGGCCTCGGGGAACCGGGACCCCCATCGCTTCCCCCAGCCGGACCGCTTCCTCCCCGACCGCCCGGACAACCAGCACTCGGCTTCGGCAGCGGCATCCACAACTGCATCGGCTCACCCCTGGCCCGCCTCGAGGCGCAGGCCGCCCTCACCGAACTCGTCCGCCGGCTGGACAACCCGCGCCTCGTCGAGGACCCGCCCCCGTACCGCCGGAACGCCGTCCTCAGAGGCCCGCGGCACCTGGCCGTCGCCTACGACGGCCTCAAGCGATAAAAGCTGTGCCTCAGCCCTTCACGCACACCACCTGCTTGAGCCGCGCCACCACCTCGACGAGGTCCCGCTGCTGGTCGATGACCTTCTCGATCGGCTTGTAGGCCCCCGGGATCTCGTCCACGACGCCGGAGTCCTTACGGCACTCCACACCCCGCGTCTGCTCCGCGAGATCCTGGATCGAGAAGCGCTTCTTCGCCGCGTTACGGCTCATCTTCCGGCCCGCTCCGTGCGAGGCCGAGTTGAACGACGCCTCGTTCCCCAGACCGCGCACGATGTACGAACCGGTGCCCATGGAGCCCGGGATGATCCCGTAGTCCCCGCTCCCGGCGCGGATGGCGCCCTTACGGGTCACAAGAAGGTCCATGCCCTCGTAGCGCTCCTCGGCCACGTAGTTGTGGTGGCAGCTGATCACCGGCTCGAAGACCGGGCGGGCCTTCTTGAACTCCTTGCGCACCACGTCCTGGAAGAGCGCCATCATGATCGCGCGGTTGTACTTCGCGTACTCCTGCGCCCAGAAGAGATCGTGCCGGTACGCGGCCATCTGCGGGGTGTCCGCGATGAAGACGGCCAGGTCGCGGTCGACCAGATTCTGGTTGTGGGGCAGCTTCCGGGCCTCGCCGATGTGGTACTCGGCCAGCTCCTTACCGATGTTGCGGGAGCCGGAGTGCAGCATCAGCCAGACCGAGCCCTCGTCATCGAGACAGAACTCGATGAAGTGGTTTCCGGATCCGAGCGAACCCATCTGCTTGACAGCCCGCTCCTGGCGGAACCTGACCGCCTGGGCCACTCCCCCGAACCGGCTCCAGAAGTCGTCCCACCCCGTCGTCGGAAACGCGTGCAGCCGCCCCGGGTCCACCGGGTCGTCGTGCATACCGCGCCCCACCGGGATCGCCTGCTCGATCCGGGACCGCAGCCGCGAGAGGTCCCCGGGAAGGTCGTTGGCGGTCAGCGACGTCTTGACGGCCGACATCCCGCAGCCGATGTCCACCCCCACCGCCGCCGGGCACACCGCGCCCTGCATCGCGATCACCGAGCCGACCGTGGCACCCTTCCCGTAATGCACATCCGGCATCACGGCGAGGCCCTTGATCCAGGGCAGCGTGGACACATTGCGCAGCTGCTGCATGGCCACGTCCTCGACCGTCGAGGGGTCGGTCCACATCCGGATCGGCACCTGCGCGCCGGGCACCTCGACATACGACATGATGTACTCATTCCCCCGTAAAAGACTGAAAACGCAAAAGCCGGGCCAATACCCCATAGGCGGCGGGCGACCGGCAGGCACGGCAGTGTGTGCGATAGACATTGTGTCCAGCCACCGCCCGCGGGCGGCAAGGAGTTTTCCGTCGCTCGAAGGGACACCGACAGTGCAGCCAGCGCAGCGAAGGGCGTACGGGCGGCGGGCCACCCCGGCCGTCGCCGTGCTCATCACCGTGCTCGCCGCCGCGGGGCTCGGCGGATGCACCGGCTCCGATTCGACGGCCGCCCCGGACGACGGCGCCTCCGGCGACTCCGGGACGGCCGTCTCGGCCGAGCCCGGCCGCTACCGCACCCTGCCCGAGGCATGCGGCGCGGTGAGCCGCAAGACCCTCCAGGCCCTGCTGCCCGGCGCCGAGCAGGACGACAAGGTGTACGACGGCCAGGCGGCCGTGACGTATGACATAGACCGCCGGGACGGCTGCCGCTGGAAGGTCGAGACCACGAGCGGCACGCGCTATCTCACGATCGACTTCCAGCGGGTGGTCTCGTACGACCCCTCGGTCAGCGATGACGACCGGGCCCAGGAGACGTACGAGAAGAAGGCCGTCGCCGCCGACATCCCGGACGCCACGAGCCCTCCCTCGAGCCCCTCCGGCTCCGAGAGCGGCCCGGAGAGCGGCTCGGGCGACGGGGGCGGCTCGAGCGACGCCAGCGGCTCCTCCGCCTCCGCCAGTTCGAGCGCCGATGAGCCCGGTAAGAGCAGCAAGGGCGACAAGGGCCACGAAGCCGGTAAGGGTGACAAGACCGACAAGGGGAGCGAAAGCACCGATAGTCCCTCGGCGGGCGCCGATGCGAGCGGCGGAAGTGACGAAAGTGACACCGCCTCGGAGGACACCGCCCCGCGCCGGCTGGACGACCTCGGTGACGACGCCTTTCTCAACGACCAACTGATCACCAAGGACTCGGGTATCCACCGCGACATCACCGTCGTGTTCCGGTCCTCGAATGTGATTGCCACCATTGAGTACGACCAGTGGACGACCGACAAGAAGCACATTCCCAGCAGCCAGGAACTCCAGGAAAGCGCCCAGGACTTGGCCGATGAACTGACTGGTCGCCTCAACGAATAACGGGTCCTCGCCGCACCCCCGCGAGCGCCCCGTCCCCACCCCGCGGAGACCTCGGAAATTGGGACGCCCGCGCGTCGGCCGCGTACCGTGCCGACTAATGACGCGAGCGGCACGTCCGCCCATCGACAGAGAATGAGCGAAGGACCCATGCACCGTTCAGCCCCGCGACTCGCCCGAATACTCGCCTGCGCGACCGTACCGGTGGTGCTCGTCGCCGGCTGCTCCTCCGGCTCGGACAAGAAGGACGACAAGAACGCCGGTGGCTCAGCGAGACCCGGCTCGCCCAGCGCTTCTCCCACCGTCGCGGCAGCGAAGTTCAGCAAGCTGCCCGATGTGTGTTCCACGCTTTCCGGGAAGACGGTCGACGAGCTCGTCCCCAAGGCGCAGAACAAGAAGGGCAAGGCCCTTCCCTCGGCCGACACCAATACGTCGGCCAGCTGCCTGTGGAGCGGCCTCGACAAGTTCGACTACCGCTCGCTGACCGTCTCCCTCAAGCTGTTCCGCTCCGACCCGGGGCTCGGCTCCGGCGACAAGCGCGCCGGGGAGTACGCCGCCCAGCAGGCGAGCAGGGCCGCCACCGCCGGCAAGGTGACCGACCCCAAGACCGAGAAGGTCGCGGGCATCGGCGACGACGCGACCACGGTCAGCACCAAGGAGAAGAAGGACGGCGACGACTTCCGCGACCAGACGGTCGTGGTCCGCACCGCCAATGTCGTCATCACCCTCCAGTACGACGGCGCGGGCTATGAGACCGCCAAGGCCCCGGACGCGGCCGACCTGCTCAAGGACGCCAAGTCCGCGGCCAAGGAGGCCGTCGGCGCCATCGGTAAGGGCGCCAAGAGCGGCGCCTGACTCGCCGACACGACCCCTTCCCGCCCATGAGCCTTGACGTGTATGCGACGCTGATGCGGCTGTTGTTGAGGACGGGGAGGGGTCGCGGGTGGCCGCGATGCAACTGACACGGATGCACCGAATACTGGCCGGCGTGGTCGTGACCGGGGCGGTGGTGATCGCGGCGATCGGCTTCGCCGGTTCCTACGCGGCGGTGCGCGATCTCGCCCTCGACAAGGGCTTCGGCAAGTTCGCCAATGTCTTCCCGATCGGCATCGACGCGGGGATCGTGGTCCTGCTCGCGCTGGATCTGCTGCTCACCTGGATCCGCATCCCCTTCCCGCTGCTGCGCCAGACCGCGTGGCTGCTGACCGCGGCCACCATCGCCTTCAACGGCGCGGCCGCCTGGCCGGACCCGGTCGGCGTCGGCATGCACGGCGTGATCCCGATCCTGTTCGTCGTCTCCGTCGAGGCCGCACGGCACGCGGTCGGCCGGATCGCCGACATCACCGCCGACCGGCACATGGAGTCGGTCCGCATCGCCCGCTGGCTGCTCGCGCCGGTGCCCACCTTCCGGCTGTGGCGCCGGATGAAGCTGTGGGAGCTGCGCAGCTACGAGGAGGTCATCAGGCTGGAGCAGGACCGGCTGGTCTACCAGGCCCGGCTGCGGGCCCGCTACGGGCGGTCCTGGCGCCGTAAGGCGCCCGTGGAGTCCCTGATGCCGCTGCGGCTGGCGCGGTACGGGGTGCCGCTGGCGGACACCGCCCCGGCGGGGCTCGCGGCGGCCGGTCTGGACCCGTCCACGGTGTCGGCGACCGCGCTCCCCTCGGGCCGGTCGGCCGCGGCGGACGAGACGGGGCCCAAGAGCGCCTCCCTGGAGGCCCAGCCGGGCCCGTACGGCGCGCCGGGGGCCGCGGCGGACCTCGGCCCCCAGCAGCACCCCCAGCAGCCCCAGACGCAGGAGCTGCCGCTCTCGCTGCCCCTGCCGGTGTACCAGCAGCCCGCCGGGCAGGGCCATGACGGCCGGAACGCGGTGCCCTTCGACCCGGCGGCCGCCCACCCCGCGCCGGTCGAGCAGCAGCCCCAGCAGCTCCAGCATCCGCAGCAGGCACAGCACCCGCAGCAGCTCCAGCCGCAGGACCAGCAGATCCCGGGCCAGGCGCCGCAGCCCGAGCAGCAGCCGCAGCAATTTCAGCAGCGTCAGTCCCAGCAGTCCCAGCAGCCCCAGCTGACCGTGCCGGTCGGGCCCGGCGGCCGGGTGCGGCCGCTCGGCGGTGAGGGCGTGGGAAGCCATCAGGGCGTCTACGTACCGGAGCAGCGCGAGCCCGAGCGCTTCGCCTACGAGGAGCCGCGGCCGGAGCAGCAGCTGAACCAGCTGCCGGACGACGTGCCGCGCGAGGAGGTCTACTACGCGACCTTCCGCGAGTTCCTCGCCGACCACAGCCGGTACCCCTCGGCGTACCAGTTCGGGCAGCGGCTGCGGGAGACCTACGGCGTGACCGACCTCAGCAACAGCGAGCTGGCCGGGTATGTCGAGGACTTCAAGGAGCGCGTCCGCCTGGAGCGCGAGGCCATCCCGTAGCCGCCCCTCCCGCAAAGGCGGAACGCCGGGCGGCGGCCGCAAGGCCGTCCGCCCGGCGCCCGGGAGTCGCGGAGGTCAGACCGCGAGCAGCTTGCGCACCCGGTCCGCGCCCACCGCCAGCAGCAGCGTGGGCAGCCGCGGGCCGGTGTCCCGACCGACCAGCAGGGTGTAGAGCAGCGCGAAGAACGACCGCTGGGCGACCTTCAGCTCCGGCGTCGGCTTGGCCTCCGGCGACAGCCCCGCCTGGATCTTGGGCACCCCGTAGACCAGCGTGGTGAGACCGTCCAGCGACCAGTGGTCGTCCAGACCGTCCAGCAGCAGCCGCAGCGACTCCCGCTCGGTGTCGCCCAGCGCGGCCAGCCGCTCCGTGTCCGGCTCGTCCCGGACCCGGGTGCGCTGATCGGCCGGGACCTGGGTGGTGATCCAGCGCTCGGCCTTGTCGAGCCGGGGCCGGGTCTCCTCCAGGGACTTCACCGGGTTGTCGGGGTCGAGCTCGCCGAGGATGCGCAGCGTCTGCTCGTCATGGCCGGTGGTGATGTCCACCACCGAGGCCAGCGTGCGGTACGGCAGCGGGCGCGGGGTGCTGGGCAGCTCGCCCGTGGCGGTGCGGGTCGCGCGGCGGTACGCGGCCGCGTCCGCGGGCTGGGCCGTGCCCTCGGTGATCTTCCGCTCCAGCGCGTCCCACTCGTCGTAGGTCCGCTGGATCTCCTGGTCGAAGGCGATCTTGAAGGACTGGTTGGGCCGGCGGCGGGCGTACAGCCAGCGCAGCAGCGGCGCCTCCACGATCTCCAGCGCGTCGGCCGGGGTGGGCACACCGCCCTTGGACGAGGACATCTTGGCCATGCCGCTGATGCCCACGAACGCGTACATCGGGCCGATGGGCTGCTCCCCGCCGAAGACCTCGCGGACGATCTGGCCGCCGACCACATAGGACGAGCCCGGCGAGGAGTGGTCCACGCCCGAGGGCTCGAAGACCACGCCCTCGTACGCCCAGCGCATCGGCCAGTCGACCTTCCAGACCAGCTTGCCGCGGTTGTGCTCGCTCAGGCGGACGGTCTCGCCGTGGCCGCACGCGCAGGTGTACGCCAGCTCGGTGGTCTCGTCGTCGTACGAGGTCACCGTGGTCACATCCCGGTCGCAGACCGAGCAGTACGGCTTGTACGGGTAGTAACCCGCCGCGCCCGCGCTGCCGTCGTCCTCGGCGGCCGCGCCCGAGCCCTCGGCGGCGGCCAGCTCGGCCTCGTCCACCGGCTTCTGCTGCTGCTTGGGCTTCTTGGCGCCGGGCTTGTCCTTGGTGCGGTACCGGTCCAGGACGGCGTCGATCTCCCGGCGGTGGCGCATCGCGTGCAGGATCTGCTCCCGGTACGCCCCCGAGGTGTACATCTCGGTCTGGCTGATGGGGTGGAACTCGATGCCCATCTCCCGCAGCGCCTCGGCCATCGGCGCCTTGAAGTGCTCCGCCCAGTTCGGATACGGGGACCCGGGCGGGGCCGGGACCGAGGTGAGCGGCTTGCCGATGTGCTCGGACCAGGAGGGGTCGATCCCGGCCGGGACCTTGCGGTACCGGTCGTAGTCGTCCCAGGACAGGATGTGAACGCACTCGCGGCCCCGGCGCCGGATCTCGTCGGCGACCAGGTGCGGGGTCATGACCTCGCGCAGATTGCCGAGGTGGATCGGGCCGGACGGGCTGAGGCCCGAGGCGACGACGACAGGTTTGCCCGGGGCGCGGCGCTCCGCCTCGGCAATGACCTCGTCGGCGAATCGGGAGACCCAGTCGGTCTCGGTGCTCTGAGCCACGGTCGGCACTTCCTTCCTAGCGGGCATGGCACCGCCCATTGTCCCAGACGGAACAGGCCCCTCCGGATTCGCCCACAGGGCCCGCCGGGCGGGCCCGGGTTGTCCACAGGCCGGGGAAATCGTTGGACCCGCCGTGAAATACTGGGTTGCCCATACCACCACTATCGGAATGGCACTCCATGGCTTCGGTCCCTTCCCTCGCCGCTACGGTCCATCAGCGCGTCGCGGACGCCCTCTCGGCTGCCCTGCCGGAGGCCGGTTCCGCGGACCCGCTGCTGCGACGAAGCGACCGGGCCGATTTCCAGGCCAATGGGATGCTGGCGCTGGCCAAGCAGCTCAAGGGAAACCCCCGTGAGCTGGCCGCCAAGGTCGTGGCGCACCTTCCGGTCGCCGCCACCTCGGCCGACCCCGATCCGGTGATCGCCGACATCAAGGTCTCCGGCCCCGGCTTCCTCAACATCACGATCGCCGACTCCGCGATCACCGCGACCCTCGCCGCCCGCGCCGCCGACGACCGCCTCGGCGTGCCGTTCGCGCAGGCGCCCGGCACCACCGTGATCGACTACGCCCAGCCCAATGTGGCCAAGGAGATGCACGTCGGCCATCTGCGCTCGGCGGTGATCGGCGACGCGGTGGTGCGGATCCTGGAGTTCGCCGGCGAGAAGGTGATCCGCCGCCACCACATCGGCGACTGGGGCACCCAGTTCGGCATGCTCATCCAGTATCTGATCGAGCACCCGCACGAGCTGGACCACAAGGACGCCTCCTCCGGCGAGGAGGCCATGTCCAACCTCAACCGGCTCTACAAGGCCGCGCGGGCGCTCTTCGACTCCGACGCGGAGTTCAAGGAGCGGTCCCGGCGGCGGGTGGTGGAGCTCCAGGCGGGCGACGAGGAGACCATCGCCCTGTGGCGGAAGTTCGTGGACGAGTCGAAGATCTACTTCTACTCGGTCTTCGACAAGCTGGACATCGAGATCCACGACCCCGATGTGGTCGGCGAGTCGGGTTACAACGACATGCTGGCCGAGACCTGCCGGCTGCTGGAGGAGTCCGGTGTCGCCGTGCGCTCCGAGGGTGCGCTGTGCGTCTTCTTCGACGACATCAAGGGCCCCGAGGGCAATCCGGTGCCGCTGATCGTCCAGAAGTCCGACGGCGGCTTCGGCTACGCGGCCACCGACCTCTCCGCGATCCGCGACCGGGTGCAGCACCTGAAGGCCGACACCCTGCTGTATGTGGTGGACGCCCGGCAGTCGCTGCACTTCAAGATGGTCTTCGAGACCGCCCGCCGGATCGGCTGGCTCAATGACCAGGTGCACGCCGTGCAGCTCGCCTTCGGCACCGTCCTGGGCAAGGACGGCAAGCCGTTCAAGACCCGCGCGGGCGAGACGGTGCGGCTGGAGGACCTGCTGGACGAGGCCACCGAGCGGGCCGCGGCCGTGGTCCGGGAGAAGAGCGAGAAGCTCGGCCTCACCGAGGAGGAGATCCTCGAGCGCGGCGCCCAGGTCGGCGTCGGCGCGGTGAAGTACGCGGATCTGTCCACCTCCGCCTCGCGGGACTACAAATTCGACCTCGACCAGATGGTCTCGCTCAACGGGGACACCTCGGTCTACCTCCAGTACGCGTACGCCCGGATCCAGTCGATCCTGCGCCGCGCCGAGGAGGGGCAGCGGCCGCTGGCCCACCCGGAGCTTCCGCTGGCCCCGGCCGAGCGGGCGCTGGGCCTGCACCTCGACCAGTTCGGGGAGACGCTGCGCGAAGTGGCCGCCGGGTACGAGCCGCACAAGCTGGCCGGGTATCTCTACCAGCTGGCCTCGCTCTACACGACCTTCTACGACCAGTGCCCGGTGCTGAAGGCGGAGGGCGGCCCGGCCCAGGTGGAGAACCGCCTCTTCCTGTGCGACATCACGGCGCGGACGCTGGGGCAGGGCATGTCCCTGCTGGGCATCCGCACCCCCGAGCGCCTCTGAGCGACCGTGTGTGAAGAGCCCCGCCCCGCCCCGGGAAGCCGGGGCGGGGCTCTTCACATCCACCGTCCGCGTCACCGGCAGAGCACATCGCGCTTCGGCCGCTCACCGGTCAGCAGGAAGTCCGTGACCCTCCGGTCCGCGCAGCCGCTGCCGTTCGCCACATACGCCGCGCCGTGCCCCATCGCGTCCACACCGACCATCCGGGCCCGGTCGCCAAAGGCGCGCCGGAGGCCCAGCGCCCCGCTGTACGGGGTGGCCACGTCGCGCTTGTTCTGCACCAGCAGGACGTTCGACGGCCCCTGATCCGTGATCCGCACCGGCTTGTCCCGCGGCTCGTCATGCCAGAACGCGCACGGCGTGACGTTCACCGGCATGCCCGCCGTGAGCGGGTGGCTCTTACGGCTGGCGGCGACATCCCGCGCGTAGTCGGGCAGGGAGGTGGGCCAGTCCACGTCGTTGCAGATGGTCGCGAGGGACACGGCCGCGGCGTCCTGAGGGGGGTCGGCCGGCGCCTCGGCGGGCACCTTGCCCGCGTCCGCGTCGACGATCAGCCGGGCCAGGCTCTCGAAGTCGTCCCGGGAGTACAGGGCGTCCAGCATGCTCTGGCGCAGCGCGTTGCCGTTCAGCTCGGGCGGGTTGGCGCCGGGCCACGGCAGCGGCTTCGCGTCCAGCCGGGCGGCGAGGTCCAGGACCCGCCGCCGCACCCCGTCGGGGGTCCCGGCGAGCCGGACGGGGCTGTCCGGGGCGGAGGCCCAGGCGGCGAAGTCGGGGAAGGTGTCCTCGACGCCCACGGCGTAGTTGGCCAGCCAGCCGTGCTCCACCCGCTCCGGGTTCGGGTCGTCATTGCTGTCCAGCACCCAGCGGTCGGTGTGCTCGGGGAACATCTGCGCGTAGACGGAGCCCACATACGTCCCGTACGAGACGCCCCACGCGGACAGCTTCCGCTCGCCGAGCGCCCGGCGGACGCTGTCGATGTCCCGCGCCTCGTTGACGGTGCTGATGGTGCGCAGCAGTTCGCCGCCGTTGCGGGCGCAGGTGTCGGCGATCCGGCGGCCGGTGGCGATGTTCCGCGTGATGTCCCCGCCGGGGGCGGGCCAGGGGCGGGAGGCGAGCAGCGAGAGATCGGCCGGGTTCAGATCGCATCCGGTGTGCGTGGACCTCCCCAGGCCGCGCGGGTCGAAGCTGACGACGTCGTACGCGTCCCGCACCGACTTCGGCAGCCGCTTGCCGAGCGTGCTGGGCCGGGCAAGACCCGGCGATCCGGGGCCGCCCGGGATCAGCAGCAGGGTGCCCCGGCGGGCCCGCGGCCGCTCGCTGGGGATGCGGGAGACGGCGAGGGAGATCCGCTTGCCGCCGGGGTCGCGGTAGTCCAGCGGCACCTTGAGCGTGGCGCATTCCTGACGGGGGTCGAGCCCGGTGCCCTCGCAGGCGCCCCAGTCGGGCGCGGCGGCGGTCGGGCCGGCCGGCGGGTCCGGGGTCGCGTTCGCGGACGCGACCCCGAGGAGGGAGGCGGTGGCGGCGGTGGCGAGGGCCAGTGCGGCGGTTCTGCCGGTCGTCGGTCTCATGTGCACAAGCCTTGTCGAACCGGCCCTCCCGCCCCATCCGGGCAACCGGCCGACCCGCTCGGGGGAAAACCCCCGGGCGACTGCCAGGAATGCCCCCGCGCACGTAGCATTCGGGACACATTTCCCGGACCGGGACAACCTCTCACCGCCCCGGTCCGTCCAACCCCGTGAATCATCTGTCATCAACGGACAACGGACCATTGGGGGCTTGACCATGCGACGGTGGGGGACCGCACTCGCGGCGATGGCGCTCGCGGGCGGCGCGCTGGCGGCGACGGCGGGGACGGCCGGGGCCGTCACGCCGACCGCGGCCAAGGCGGCGACGACCTGTGAGACCGGCTGGGGCAGCGGCGAGAAGACGGCCCAGCCGGCGGGACACGCACCGCTGGGGAACATCAGGACGGGCCGGCACGCGTGCTACGACCGCATCGTGTTCGACGTGAAGGGGGCCACGGCCGCCGATCGCGTCGGCTACCGCGTGGGGTATGTGAACACCCTCTACCAGGACGGCTCGGGCGAGGAGATCCCGGTCCGCGGCGGCGCGATCCTGGACATCCATGTGTCCGCGCCGAGCTACGACCCGGGCAGCGGCGCGGAGTCGTACCCGGGGCGGGCCCGCAAGCCGCTGCCGGGCGTGGACATCTCCGGCTACCAGACCTTCCGGGACACCCGCTTCGGCGCCAGCTTCGAGGGTGAGACCCAGGTCGGCCTCGGGGTGCGGGCACGGCTGCCGTTCCGGGTCTTCCAGACCGACGGACATGTCGTGGTGGACGTGGCGCACTCCTGGAACGCGGTGCGCTGAGCACGGCGCGGAAGCCACGACAAGGGCCTGCCCCGCGACCCGATGGGTTCGCGGGGCAGGCCCCTTGCTGTGTTACGGGTGACGCCTACCTGCTGAAGCCGTAGTCCATCAGCTTCTTCGCGTCCTTCGTGCGGGCGTCCACCGAGGTGGAGGCGAGGACGGTGCCGATCACCGTCTTCCCGCTCCGGGTGGCGGCGAAGACCAGGCAGTACTTGGCCTCCGGACCCGAGCCGGTCTTGACGCCGATGGTGCCCGAGTAGCTGCCCAGCAGATTGTTGGTGTTGGTCCACGACATGTAGCGGTAGCCGCCGCTCTTCGTGGTCACCTTCTGCTTGGTCGACTTCGTCTTCACGACCGAGCGGAACGTGGAGTACTTCATCGCGCTGCTGGCCAGCTTGGTCAGATCGCGCGGTGTCGAGTAGTTGGCGCCGTGCCCGATGCCGTCGAACGAGTCGAAGTGGGTGTTCGTCAGCCCGAGGGACTTGGCGGTGGTGTTCATCTTGCCGATGAACGACTTCACCCGCGCGGCCCGGGTGGAACCGGTGCCGAACTTGTCCGCCAGCGCGTACGCCGCGTCACAGCCGGACGGCAGCATCAGCCCGTACAGCAGCTGGCGGACGGTGACCTTGTCGCCGACGATCAGCTTGGCCGAGGAGGCCCAGTTGTTGTCGACGATGTAGTCGCTGTACGCCTTCTGGACCGTGACCTTGGCGTCCAGGTTGAGGTTCGGCTGCGCGAGCACCACCCGGGCGGTCATGATCTTGGTGGTGGAGCCGGTGGAAAGACGGGTGTCCGCGGCCTTGGTGAACAGGCTCTTCCCCGTGGCGTTGTTCATCACGAACCCGCCCTTGGCGGCGATCGTGGGACTTGCGGTCGTCGCGGCCTGCGCGGAGGCGGTGAACGCCCCCGCCGTCAGCACGGCTCCAGCGGTGATCGTGACCGCGGATACACGACGTAGGCCCTTCATGCCGGTTTTCAACGTGAATATCTCCAAATGCCCCTGGCCTGCGGCCGCATCACAGGGCCGCTCCCTGGTCAGACGTCCGAGAGGGCCCGATGGATGTGCCCTCTGCCGAGATTTCCTGGAAATTCCCCCGGGTGGCGCGCCCCGGGCGCCGGGGCGCGCGCCTAAGCGCCGGGGGCGTCAGGCCAGGTAGTGGATCGTGCCGTGCAGCGCGGGCCCGACGCCCTCGCAGTGCTGGGTGAACGTGGCCGCGAGCGCGTCGATGTCGCCCGCCGCGTCGTGCGAGAGCTCGGTGATGGTGAACTCGCCGCGGCTCTCGTTGCAGCCGCCTCCCGTCACGGAGATGTCCAGCGTCGCCGTGCCGTCCATGCCCAGGCGCGTCGCCTGATAGGTCTTGCCGACCTCCACCACCTCGCCGTCCGGCGCGGCCATCGTCACCGACCAGTACTGACGTTTGCCGGTGACGCCGAAGTCGATATGGCCGACGCCGGTGCCCGCGATGGTGAAGAGGCTGGTGGAGCCGGTGTGGACGTCGGACCGGCCACCGCCCAGCGGATCGCCCTCGTCGCTGGTGTAGCCGTACGACAGCGGATGAGCGTTGATCTTCACGGTGCCGTTGAGCGCGGGGGCGGCTTCCTGGCAGCGCTGGGTGAAGGTGGCGTCCAGCATCGTGACCGCGCCGGAGGCGTCCGTCTCGATCTGGTCGATGGCGAACTGCCCGTACACCTCGTTGCAGCCGCGCCCGAGGCCCGAGACGTCCAGCCCGGGGGCGCGGCCGGTGCGGAATCCGGCGCGCTCGGCGTCGCGGTAGACGCCCGGGTGCAGGGTCTCGCCCTTCGGCGCGGCGAGTTCGATGGTCCAGGACCGCAGGGCGCCGGTGGAGACCTGGACGGTGAGGTACTCGGCGGTGCCGGTGGCCTTGAGGGTGTCGGCGGGCGCGGTGTACGACCCCGTCTCACCCCGGCCGACCCAGTCGCCGCGCTCGCTGGTGTACGTGAAGGAGGTACTGGCCTGCGGGGTGGTGTCCGCGGCGGGGGCCGCGTGAGCCGGGGCGGCGACGGCCCCGAGGAGTCCCGTCACCGCGATGAGGCCGGTGGCGGCGGACGAGACGATACGTCTCCATCTGGTGCGTGAGCGCACGAGCAGTGCCTCTCTGCCGAGGAACGCGAAGGGAGCCAACGGCCTCAACCTAGCGCGGGCATACGACAGTTGGCAGTCGATCACCGCCGCGCCGCCGTCTCCGGATAGCCTGCCTCGCGCACCGAACCCCACGTGCCGAAAGTGCCCGCTATGACTCCCCAGCACCTCCTTGAGCGCGCCCAGCGCCTGGCCGACGCAGGCGGCCGCCGTCTGCTCGGTATCGCCGGACCGCCCGGGGCCGGCAAGACCACCCTCGCCGAGCGCCTGGCCGCCGCCCTCGGCGCCGACCGGGCCGTCCTGGTGCCCATGGACGGCTTCCACCTCGCCGACGCCGAGCTGCGCCGGCTCGGCCTGACCGGCCGCAAGGGCGCGCCGGAGACCTTCGATCCGTACGGCTACACCGCGCTGCTGCGGCGGCTGCGGGCGCCACGCGCCGAGGAGGTCGTCTACGCGCCGGGGTTCGACCGCGAACTCGAGCAGCCGGTCGCGGGCACCATCCCGGTGCCGCCGGAGATCCCGCTGGTGATCACCGAGGGCAACTACCTGCTGCTGGACGAGGCGCCCTGGCTCCCGGTGCGCGAGCTGCTGGACGAGACCTGGTGGGTCGACCTGGACACCGAGGAGCGGGTGCGCCGGCTGATCGAGCGCCATGAGCGGTTCGGCAAGCCGCATGACGAGGCCGAGCGCTTCGTCCTCGCCTCCGACGAGGCCAACGCCCGGCTGGTGGCCCCCGGACGGGCGGCCGCCGACCTCGTGGTCAGGGGCCGGTGATACCGGCAGGCGTGGTCAGGGGTTGGTGATGACCGGCACGCTCAGCTCGGCAGTCGGGCCGGACGCGACAGGTGCGCGTCCGGCCCGCAGAGCACGAGGAAGGACTACTCCCCGCGGTTCAGCCGCTGGGCCACCTCGGTCGCCCAGTAGGTGAGGATCATCCCCGCGCCCGCGCGCCGGACCGAGGTCAGCGTCTCCATGATGGCGCGGTCGCGGTCGATCCAGCCGTTGGCCGCGGCCGCCTCGACCATCGCGTACTCACCGGAGATCTGGTACGCGGCCACCGGCACGTCCACGGCGTCGGCGATCCGGCTCAGGATGTCCAGGTACGGCAGGGCCGGCTTGACCATGACCATGTCCGCGCCCTCGGCCAGGTCCAGCTCCAGCTCGCGCAGCGACTCACGGGCGTTGGCCGGGTCCTGCTGGTACGTCTTGCGGTCGCCCTTGAGCGAGGAGCCCACCGCCTCGCGGAACGGGCCGTAGAAGGCGGAGGCGTACTTCGCGGTGTACGCGAGGATCGAGACGTCCTGGTACCCGGCTCCGTCCAGGGCCTCGCGGACCACGCCGACCTGACCGTCCATCATGCCGCTGGGGCCCACCGTGTGGACGCCCGCGTCGGCCTGGGCGCGGGCCATCTCGGCGTAGCGCTCCAGGGTGGCGTCGTTGTCGATCCGGCCCTCGGCGTCCAGGACGCCGCAGTGACCGTGGTCGGTGTGCTCGTCCAGACAGAGGTCGGACATGATCACAAGGTCGTCACCGACCTCGGCGCGCACATCGCGGATCGCCACCTGGAGGATCCCGTCCGGGTCCGTGCCGGGGGTGCCGACCGCGTCCTTCTTGGACTCCTCCGGCACCCCGAAGAGCATGATCCCGCCGAGCCCCGCGGCGACCGCCTCGGCCGCCGCCTTCCGCAGGGTGTCCCGGGTGTGCTGGACCACGCCCGGCATCGACTGGAGCGGCACCGGCTCGGTCACGCCCTCGCGGACGAACGCGGGCAGGATCAGCTCGGCCGGATGCAGCCGGGTCTCCGCGACCATGCGCCGCATCGCGGGCGTGGTGCGCAGCCGGCGCGGCCGCGTACCGGGGAAGCTGCCGTACGAGATGCTCACGAGCGTGCCCTCCTTCGCGAACCAGGCCGTCGCTCGCTCGGGCGGGTGACCGGCTCCCCGGCCTCGAGCGCGGCCTGCCGCCGCGCCGCCCCGAAGTCCGCGAGCGCCTCGGCCAGCTTGAGCACCGAGGGCTCGGGCGACAGCACGTCCACCCGCAGCCCGTGCTCCTCCGCGGTCTTCGCGGTGGCCGGGCCGATACAGGCGATGACAGTGACATTGTGCGGCTTGCCCGCGATGCCGACGAGGTTCCGCACGGTGGACGACGAGGTGAAGAGCACCGCGTCGAACCCACCGCCCTTGATGGCCTCACGGGTCTCGGCCGGCGGCGGCGAGGCGCGCACCGTGCGGTACGCGGTCACGTCGTCGACCTCCCAGCCCAGCTCGATCAGCCCGGCGACCAGGGTCTCGGTGGCGATGTCGGCGCGCGGCAGGAACACCCGGTCGATCGGGTCGAACACCGGGTCGTACGGCGGCCAGTCCTCCAGCAGCCCGGCCGCGGACTGCTCACCGCTGGGCACCAGATCCGGCTTCACCCCGAACTCGATCAGCGACTTCGCGGTCTGCTCGCCCACCGCCGCGACCTTGATCCCGGCGAACGCGCGGGCGTCGAGCCCGTACTCCTCGAACTTCTCGCGCACCGCCTTGACCGCGTTGACCGAGGTGAAGGCGATCCACTCATAGCGCCCGGTGACCAGGCCCTTGACCGCGCGCTCCATCTGCTGCGGGGTGCGCGGCGGCTCCACGGCGATGGTCGGCACCTCACTGGGCACCGCACCGTAGCCGCGCAGCTGATCGCAGAGCGAGGCGGCCTGCTCCTTGGTGCGCGGCACCAGGACCTTCCAGCCGAACAGCGGCTTGGACTCGAACCATGACAGCTGATCGCGCCGGCCGGCCGCGCTCTGCTCGCCGACCACGGCTATCACCGGCTGGGCGCCCTGCGGCGACGGCAGCACCTTCGCCGCCTTCAGCACCTGGGCGATGGTCCCGAGCGTCGCGGTCCAGGTCCGCTGGCGGGTGGTGGTGCCCGCGACGGTGACGGTGAGCGGGGTGTCCGGCTTGCGGCCCGCGGTCACCAGCTCGCCCGCGGCGGCGGCCACCGTCTCCAGGGTCGCGGAGACCACGGCGGTCGCGTCGGACGAGCCGATCTCGCTCCAGCAGCGCTCGTCGGCGCTCAGGGCGTCCACGAAGCGCACATCCGCGCTGTGGGCGTCCCGCAGCGGCACCCCCGCGTAGGCCGGCACGCCCACCGCGGCGGCCACACCGGGCACCACCTCGAAGACGATGCCCTCGGCCGCGCAGGCGAGCATCTCGTCGGCGGCGTATCCGTCGAGGCCGGGGTCGCCCGCGACCGCGCGCACGACCCGCTTGCCGCCGCGCGCGGCCGTCATGACAAGATTGGCACTGTCCCTGAGTACCGGGACGGTGGCGGTGCCTGATGACCCATCAGCGTCCGCCTGCCGCGGTGTGCCCTGAGCGTCCGCGGCCACGCCCGGCCTGACGTGCTTGCGCACCACGTCGAGCACTTGAGGGTCGGCGATCAACACGTCCGCGGAGGCGAGTGCCTCCACGGCGCGCAAGGTCAGCAGGCCCGGATCTCCGGGGCCCGCACCGAGGAAGGTGACGTGTCCGCAGCCGGGGTGATTCGGGGCGGTGGGGTTCAAAGTGCTCGCTCCCCCATAAGACCGGCCGCACCCTTGGCGAGCATCTCGGCGGCGAGTACGCGACCGAGGTCCGCGGCCTGACTGGGCGACGCGGGTACGGGACCGGTGGTGGACAGCTGCACCAGCGTCGTGCCGTCGAGCGTGCCGACGACGCCGCGCAGGCGCATTTCGGTGACAGCCTGACCGTCGCCCAACAGGTCGGCCAGCGCCCCCACGGGTGCGCTACAGCCGGCCTCCAGGGCGGCGAGCAGGGATCGCTCGGCGGTCACGGCGACCCGTGTGGACGGGTCGTCGATCTCGGCGAGCCGGGCAGCGAGCGCCACGTTGGACGCGGCACACTCCACTGCCAGGGCCCCCTGGCCGGGGGCGGGCAAAACATGGTCGACATCGAGCAGCTCGGTCGCCTCGCCGATCCGCCCCAGGCGGATCAGACCGGCGGCGGCGAGCACCACGGCGTCCAGCCGTCCCGAGCGGACGTAGCCGATGCGGGTGTCGACATTGCCGCGTATCGGCACGGTGTCGATGTCGAGGCCGAAGGAGCGGGCCCACGCGTTCAGCTGGGCCGCGCGGCGCGGGGATCCGGTGCCTATCCGGGACCCCGGCGGAAGCTGGGCGAAGGTGAGCCCGTCCCGGGCGATCAGCGCGTCGCGCGGGTCCTCGCGGCGCGGGACCGCGGCCAGCGCGAGCCCCTCCGGCTCCGCGGTGGGAAGGTCCTTCAGCGAGTGCACGGCCAGGTCGATCTCGCCCCTGAGCAGCGCCTCGCGCAGCGCCGAGACGAAGACGCCGGCGCCGCCGATCTGGGCGAGGTGCTCCCGCGAGGTGTCGCCGAACGTGGTGATCTCGACAAGCTCGACGGGGCGCCCGGTGACCTCGCGGACCAGGTCCGCGACCAGGCCGGACTGGGCCATGGCGAGCGCGCTGCGGCGGGTGCCCAGGCGCAGCGCCGGAGCGCCGCCGGAGGTGGCGGCTGAGGGGGTGGCGTTCATGCCCGGCCTCCCTTCGGGTCGTTCGGTTCTGCGGTGCGGGCCGAGCCGTCGGCGCGGCTGACGGCGGCGACCGCCTGCGGGTCGAGATCGAAGAGCTCCCGCAGCGCGTCCGCGTAACCGGCGCCACCCGGAGTGCTCGCGAGCTGCTTGACCCGCACGGTGGGCGCGTGCAGCAGCTTGTCGACCACCCGGCGCACGGTCTGCGTGATCTCGGCCCGCTGCTTGTCGTCCAGATCGGGAAGTCGCCCGTCGAGGCGGGCGATCTCACTGGCGACGACGTCCGCCGCCATGGTACGCAGCGCGACCACCGTCGGGGTGATGTGCGCGGCGCGCTGGGCCGCCCCGAAGGCGGCCACCTCCTCGGAGACGATGGTCCGCACCTTGTCCACGTCGGCGGCCATCGCCCCGGCGGACGAGCCCGGCGCGCCGGACGGCTCGGCGGCCGCCTCGGCGAGGGACTCGATGTCGACCAGGTGCAGCCCCTCGATCCGGTGCGCCGCCGCGTCTATGTCGCGCGGCATCGCCAGGTCGAGCAGCGAGACGTCCGCCGCGGCGGGGTGCGCCCCGGGCGGGCAGGCCGCGCGCTGGGCGAGCGCGGTGCGCAGCTCGGCGACGGTCAGGACCAGCCCGGTCGCGCCCGTACAGGACACGACGATGTCGGCGTGCGGCAGCTCGGCGGAGACCCGGTCCCGGGGCACGGCGCGGGCCACCAGGCCCGCGCGCAACGTTTCCGCACTGGTTTCCGTGCCGGTTTCCGCACCGGCGGAACCGTCCTCACCGGCGGGGATGATCGCGGCCGGGGTGGCGGCGTGCTGCTGGGCCAGGGACTCGGCCAGACGCAGCGCCCGCTCCAACGTCCTGTTGGCGATCACCAGTTCTGATACACCGGCGCGCGCGAGCGTCGCCGCGGCCAGCGAGGACATCGAACCGGCGCCGATCACCAGCGCGCGCTTGCCCCGGGCCCACTCCGCCACCGGCGCGCCCTGGGCCAGCTGCTCCAGGCCGAAGGTGACCAGCGACTGGCCCGCCCGGTCGATCCCGGTCTCGCTGTGGGCCCGCTTGCCGACCCGCAGCGCCTGCTGGAAGAGATCGTTCAGCAGCCGCCCCGCGGTGTGCAGCTCCTGCCCCAGCGCCAGCGCGTCCTTGATCTGGCCGAGGATCTGGCCCTCGCCCACGACCATCGAGTCCAGCCCACAGGCCACCGAGAACAGGTGGTGGACGGCCCGGTCCTCGTAGTGGACGTAGAGGTACGGGGTGAGCTCGTCCAGCCCGACGCCGGTGTGCTGGGCGAGCAGCGTGGACAGCTCGGCGACCCCGGCGTGGAACTTGTCCACGTCGGCGTAGAGCTCGATGCGGTTGCAGGTGGCCAGCACCGTGGCCTCGGTGGCGGGCTCGGCGGCGAGGGTGTCCTGCACCAGCTTCGCCTGCTCGTCCCCCACCAGGGCGGCGCGCTCCAGCACGCTCACGGGCGCGCTGCGGTGGCTCAGTCCGACGACGAGGAGACTCATGCCGGCATCACGGCGGGCACGTCCCCGTCAGGTCCTTGGCGGCCGCTGTCGGCGCCGGGGGCGCCAGGGGCGCCGGAGGGCGCTCGATGGGGCGTCACGGGCGGCGGTGGAACCGCCCCCGCCGCCTCCTCGGGGGCGCCGACCTCCTCGCCCGCCTTGCGCTGCTCGTGGAAGGCGAGGATCTGGAGCTCGATCGAGAGATCGACCTTGCGCACGTCCACCCCGTCCGGAACGGACAGCACGGTGGGCGCGAAGTTGAGGATCGAGGTGATCCCGGCGGCCACGAGCCGGTCGCAGACCTGCTGGGCCGCGCCCGCCGGGGTGGCGATCACGCCGATCGAGACGCCGTTGTCCGTGATGATCTTCTCGAGCTCGTCGGTGTGCTGCACCGGGATGCCCGCGACCGGCTTCCCGGCCATCGCGGGGTCGGCGTCGATCAGCGCGGCGACCCGGAAGCCCCGGGAGGCGAAGCCGCCGTAGTTGGCGAGCGCGGCGCCGAGGTTACCGATGCCGACGATCACAACCGGCCAGTCCTGGGTGAGCCCGAGCTCCCGCGAGATCTGGTAGACGAGGTACTCGACGTCGTAGCCGACACCGCGGGTGCCGTACGAACCGAGGTAGGAGAAGTCCTTGCGCAGCTTGGCCGAATTGACGCCGGCCGCGGTGGCCAGCTCCTCCGAGGACACTGTGGGCACCGAACGCTCGGAGAGAGCGGTCAGCGCACGCAGATACAGCGGTAGCCGGGCGACGGTGGCCTCGGGGATCCCTCGGCTGCGGGTCGCCGGTCGGTGAGTTCGGCCAGTTGCCACGGTGCTCCTGCGGGTAGAGCGAGGCTGCGGGCGGCCGGGTGTTTCATGACCGCCCCATCGACAGCAGGCTATGTCTTTGTGAACGCGTGCACAAAGATGGTGTCCGCTTTGTCCGTGCAACGTGACCGGTGTCACGCGCCTTATCGAGCCAGCCGCGGAACCACTACCTGCGTCGCACCGTTTCCCGCGGGCTCGCTCGCCCCGCTGGGCCGCCGACGGGAGCACAGGCCCTCACTCCTCACCTTTTTACCCCCGGACAGCAACAAAACGCCCACGATCGTAATCGACCGAGAGCCCACTTCCGAACTCGCCGGAACCGGCCCGGACTCGTCGGAAGCGGCCCGCCCGCACGGGCGGGCACACTGGTGGCCATGAGCCCGTTGCTGCGCCGCACCCCGCGGAAGAAGCCCACCGAGCGCACCGTCACGCTGATCGGCAAGCCCGACTGCCATCTCTGCGAGAACGCCGAGGCCGTGGTCGAGGAGGTCTGCGGCGAGCTGGGCACCCCCTGGGAGAAGAAGGACATCACCCAGGACGAGGAGCTGTACCGCGCCTACTGGGAGCAGATCCCGGTGGTGCTGATCGACGGCGAGCAGCACGACTTCTGGCGGGTGAACCCCCAGCGGCTGCGCGCCGCGCTCGGCGGCTGATTCCGGCCCCAGGACCGGGGCCGTTCCACCCTTGCGCGCCTCCCTTTCGCGTAACCTGAATCGGCCCGACACCCGGGCGTAACGGGATGCGCCGGAGCGCTGGCTATGCTCGCTCCATGGCCGCACTGGGATGGTTCACCCGACGTCGACAGCCCGCCACCGAGCGGAGTGTCCTCGCCGGAGAGGCATCGGCCGAGGCCGCGCGCAAGTCGTCGGCCGAAGCCCCCGCACCGCAGGTCCCCGCCGAGCCGGAGTTCCCCGTCGTCGGCGATGAGCGGGCCGCCGCCTTCTTCGACCTGGACAACACGGTCATGCAGGGTGCCGCGCTCTTCCACTTCGGCCGCGGCCTCTACAAGCGGCACTTCTTCCGCAAGCGCGAACTCGCCCGCTTCGCCTGGCAGCAGACCTGGTTCCGGATGGCCGGGGTCGAGGACCCGGCGCACATGGAGGACGTGCGCAGCAGCGCCCTGTCCATCGTCAAGGGCCACCGGGTCTCCGAGCTGATGTCGATCGGCGAGGAGATCTACGACGAGTACATGGCCGACCGCATCTGGCCCGGCACCCGGGCCCTCGCCCAGGCCCATCTGGACGCCGGGCAGCGGGTCTGGCTGGTGACCGCCGCACCGGTCGAGACCGCGACGATCATCGCCCGGCGGCTGGGGCTGACCGGGGCGCTGGGCACGGTGGCCGAGTCGGTGGGCGGCATCTACACCGGCCGGCTGGTCGGCGAGCCGCTGCACGGCCCGGCCAAGGCCGAGGCCGTACGGGCGCTGGCGGGGGCCGAGGGGCTGGACCTGACCCGCTGCGCGGCCTACAGCGACTCCGCGAACGACATCCCGATGCTGTCGATCGTGGGCCATCCGTACGCGGTGAATCCGGACACAAGGCTGCGCAGGCACGCCCGTGAGCACGGCTGGCGGCTGCGCGACTACCGCACCGGGCGTAAAGCGGCCAAGATCGGCATCCCGGCGGCGGCCGGGGTGGGCGCGGTGGCGGGCGGTACGGCGGCCGCCGTGGCCCTGCACCGCCGGCGCCGCTGACCACCGGCGGCCGAGGCCCGCTCGCCCCCCTGGCGTCACCGCCGACCCCCTGTCTGACCTCCCGTTGAGCCCCTTCCGGAGTGCCCCGTTCGGGCGGTGCTGACCGCCTTCGTACGACCGTGACCGAGGACGGTCAAGACTGACCGCCGATCGCGCTCCGTGACGACGTGCCCATCGATACACAGCGTCACCAACCGAACGCGCCCGCCCTGTTTCGGTCATTCCGCACTTCCTACCCCGCAGCGCCCCCGCCAGTCCCCTTACCGCCGCTTTGTCACAACACGCCACACAATCGCACAATCCACGAACGGTTCCGGTCAATTGGCGGTACACATTCGATACTTGATGCGTCATCAATCCATAACAGAGCGAACGGAAACGATGATTTGAGCAACTGGGTGTAGCGCTGCCTGTACGAAGCGTTATTCTCCTTAGACGCAAACCGGTACCCACGCGTCCCTACGGCGGGTGACGGTCCCGTACTGCACGTGATGGAAGCTCTGCCTCTGGGAGTCCCGTGTACCCACACGTCGGGGTTGACGCCTCGGGCCTGGCTACGCTGCGCGCAACGGTCCTCGACTGTCTGCGCGGCTTCGTCCCCACCGCGTATGCCGTTCCCGCCCTCGCCACCCCACAGCCCGTCAGCCCGGCCGTCGGCACGGTCGACCGCCCCGGCCAGGCCGGTCCGTGCTACGCCCTGGCGGACGGCGGAGCCGCGGTCGGCAGACGTTCCCGCGGCTCCACCCCCACCGCCCGGCGCCCCGGCGCCGACAGCGACAGCCGCCGCATGATGGACCTCGTCGAGCGCGCCCAGTCCGGGGAGGCCGAGGCGTTCGGCCGGCTCTACGACCAGTACGCCGACACGGTCTACCGCTACATCTACTACCGGGTGGGCGGCCGGGCCACGGCCGAGGACCTCACCAGCGAGACGTTCCTGCGCGCCCTGCGCCGCATCGGCACCTTCACCTGGCAGGGCCGCGACTTCGGCGCCTGGCTGGTGACCATCGCCCGCAACCTCGTCGCCGACCACTTCAAGTCCAGCCGCTTCCGGCTGGAGGTCACCACCGGCGAGATGCTGGACGCCAACGAGGTCGAGCGCAGCCCCGAGGACTCCGTCCTCGAATCGCTGTCCAACGCCGCCCTGCTCCAGGCGGTGCGAAAACTCAACCCGCAGCAGCAGGAGTGCGTGACGCTCCGCTTCCTCCAGGGCCTCTCGGTCGCCGAGACCGCCCGGGTCATGGGGAAGAACGAGGGCGCGATCAAAACACTTCAGTACCGGGCCGTACGCACTCTGGCCCGGCTTCTTCCGGACGACGCCCGCTGACCGCCCGTAGCCTCCCGGCCACGGTCCGTCCGCCCGCCGGGAGGGCCCTCGGGGAGGGCGTAACCCGGGTGCTGCGCCGCTCGTTGTGGGGGATGCAGGCGCCTTGTGGTCGTACCCTGCCAGTGATCCACTCACTCGATCGGGTGGACGCGCGCATGGCACGGAACCCTCGGGTGTCCTGGGGAGTCGACCGTCACGACGAGAGGAGGTGCCGCCTGTGATCGCGAACGTATCGGCACACCGGCGGGCGAACGCCTTCGCCAAGGCCCTGGAGGCCCTGGAGGCCCTGGAGAGCAACCACCAGGCCGCCCGGGACGAGACGCCGCAGCAACAGCCAGGTTCCCCATCGGCGGAGAGCGCCGAGCGGAGACGGCTGCTGGCCCTGGCGAGCGGGCTGGGCGAGCTGCCGGCACCGACATTGGACCCGGAGGTCCGCGCCACCCAGCGGGCGCAGCTGCTCGCCGCCATGGAGGCGGCCTTCGCCGAGGGGGCGCCGCGCGTGCCCGAGCAGCGCCGCCGCCCCAGCGGCGCCCACCGGGCCAAACCCCCGGTGGCAAGATTCCGCCCCCGTTCCCGCTGGTCCAAGGGGCTCGCGGCCGGGGGGCTCACGGTCGGCGTAGCGGCGGGCGCGTTCGGCGGCGTCGCCGCGGCCAGCTCGAACGCGCTGCCGGGCGACACCCTCTACGGGTTCAAGCGCGGTATGGAAGACCTCAAGCTGGAGATGGCGAACGGCGACGCCGACCGGGGCCGGATCTATCTGGACCAGGCGTCCACGCGAATGAGCGAGGCGCGCCGCCTGATGGAGCGGACCCGCACCGGCGATCTGGACCATGACTCGCTGGGCGAGATCCGCCGGGTCCTGGCCGGGATGCGCCATGACGCCTCCGAAGGCCACCGGCTGCTGCACCAGGTCTATGAGCGCGACGGCTCGCTCGGCCCGATCCAGCAGCTGTCCACCTTCTCCCAGGCCCACCGCGACGGCTGGAGCCGGCTGCGCGAGCAGCTGCCGGTCCAGCTCATGGACGTGGGCGACGAGGTGAGCTCGGTCTTCGACGCCATAGACCAAGAGGTCGGTCCGCTGCGGGCGTTGCTGCCCACGAAGAAGGAGCAGCAGGCCCAGCCCGGTCCGCAGACCGGCCATGCGCCGCAGCGCGCGGGCGGGCCGGACCCGGACGACCGCCCGGCATCCGCCTCGGCCACCCCGAGCGGCAGCCGCACGGACGAGAAGACGGCCCCCCGCCCGCACCCGTCGTCCTCGGCGAGCACCCACAGCCAGAGCGGCGGCCTGGTGGGCGGGGCCGGCGATCTGCTGGACCCGCCACTCGGCGGCGGATCGAGCCCCAGCCCGTCCCCGGGCAAGGGCGACCAGGGCAGCAAGCCGTCCCAGCCGGACATCACGATTCCCCCACTGCTGCCGGACCTGCTGCCGGGCCTGAGCATCGACGGCGACGACACGCGGTGAAAATGCCGGGGGTGGGCACACCGCCCACCCCCGGACCAGCTGCCCGTCGGGCTGGGTGGCCGAGCCGCCCTCCCCGCCCCGGCCAGGCAGCCGTCAGAAGAACACCGACCGCCGCTGGACGAGCAACTTGGCCCCTCTTCCGGCCACCCTCGCATGGCTCGGCCCTGGAGGGCCTCCCCAGCTTCGGCTGGCTGCGCCGGACTCCGTCCATCGGGCTGGGTGGCCGAGCCGCCCTCCCCGCCCCGGCCAGGCAGCCGTCAGAAGAAGACCGACCGCCGCTGGACGAGCAACTTGTAGAGGGTGTGCTGGATCGTTTCTCGTACCTGGTCGGTCAGGTTGAACATCAGCATCGGGTCGTCCGCCGCCTCCGGCGGATGCCCGTCCGTGGGGATGGGCTCGCCGAACTGGATGGTCCACTTCGTCGGCAGCGGCACCGCGCCCAGCGGCCCGAGCAGCGGGAAGGTCGGCGTGATCGGGAAGTACGGAATGCCGAGCAGCCGGGCCAGGGTCTTCGCGTTCCCCACCATCGGATAGATTTCCTCCGCGCCCACGATCGAGCACGGCACGATCGGCGCCCCCGCGCGCAGCGCCGTCGAGACGAAGCCGCCCCGCCCGAAGCGCTGGAGCTTGTACCGCTCCGCGAACGGCTTGCCGATCCCCTTGAAGCCCTCCGGCATCACCCCGACCACCTCGCCGCGCTCCAGCAGCAGCTGGGCGTCCTCGGCGCAGGCGAGGGTGTGCCCGGCCTTGCGGGCCAGCTCGTTGATGACCGGCAGCACGAAGACCAGGTCCGCCGCGAGCAGCCGCAGATGGCGCTTGGCGGGGTGGTTGTCGTGCACGGCGACCTGGAGCATCAGCCCGTCCAGCGGCAGCACCCCGGAGTGGTTGGCGACGACGAGCGCGCCGCCGCTGTCGGGGATGTTCTCGATCCCCTTCACCTCGACCCGGAAGTACTTGTCGGACAGCGGGCGCAGCAGGGACATCAGCACCTGCTCGGTCAGATCGTGGTCGTAGCCGAAGTCGTCGACCTCGTAGTCCCCGGTGATCCGGCGGCGCAGAAAGCTCAGCCCGTGGGCCAGCTTGCGCTCCCAGTCGCCGCTGCCCGGGGCGGGCTTGGGCGGGTCGGGCGGCAGGGGCGGCACGGCCGCGGCCGCCGTCTGGGGGCGCTGCTCGAGCGCCTCGTCGCGCTGCTGCGGTACGGGCTTGAGCGAGCCCTGGGAGCGGCCGCCGCGGCCCAGCCGGGGGACCTTCCTCCGGGACGACCGGGGTTCCTCGCCGAACGGAATGACCTTGGCGTCCGCCATGGTGGTTGCGCTCCTTAAGGCTGGGCGCCGGCGGGCAGCAGCGCGGCGAGCCGGTCGACGGTACGGGCGAGGGTCTCGGGCGGGAGCAGCCCGGGGCCACGGCTGTGCGCATAGTCCGCGAGGGCGCCGGCGGTGGTGTGCTCGGGTTCGAATCCCAGGGTCTCGCGCATCTGGGTGGTGGCCACGACCCGGCCGTGGGTGAGCAGCCGGATCTGCTCGGGCGAGAAGTCGGTGATGCCGAGGGACCGCAGTGCGGTGCGGGCCCAGCGCAGGGTGGGCAGCAGCAGCGGCAGGGTCGGGCGGCCGAGCCGCCGGGCGGCCTGGGAGAGCAGCAGCACCCCGTCTCCGGCGATGTTGAACGTGCCGCTGTTGAGCGTGGACCGGCGCGGCTCGGAGGCGGCGATCCGCAGCACCTCGATGGCGTCCTTCTCATGGACGAACTGGAGCCGCGGGTCGTAGCCGATGACGGTGGGCAGCACCGGCAGCGCGAAGTACTCGGCGAGCGGGGAGTCCGCGCACGGCCCCAGGATGTTGGCGAAGCGCAGCACGCACACCGCGACATCGGGGCGGCGCCGGGCGAAACCGCGGACATACCCCTCGACCTCGACGGTGTCCTTGGCGAAGCCGCCGCTGGGGAGGGATTTGGGCGGGGTGGTCTCGCTGAAGACGGCGGGGTCGCGGGGCGCGGAGCCGTACACATTGGTGCTGGACTTCACCACCAGCCGCTGCACCGACGGGGCCTTCTGGCAGGCGCCGAGCAGCTGCATGGTGCCGATGACATTGGTCTCCTTGACCGAGGCGCGATTGCCGCGCGCGCCCAGCGGAGTGCCGTTGATATCCATGTGGACGACGGTGTGGACGCCGTATTCGGCGAGCAGTTTCCCGATCGTGGGATGACGGATATCGGCCCGGACGAAGTCGGCGCCGCCGAGGTGGTGTTCGGGCGGTACGGCGTCCACGCCGATCACCCGCTCCACATCGGGTTCGCGCTGTATGCGCCGGACGAAACGGCCTCCCAGCCGGCGAGCGACTCCGGTGACGAGCACGACCTTTCCCAAGATCAGCGCCTTCCTTCCGACCCTCGTCCGAGCTGGGCTGTGCCGAACACCGTAACCGCTCGATCTTGCGCTGTGATGACCACTCGCCGCTCGGTGCGACGTTTTAAGCCGGGGCCGAAGGGGCGAACGTGGCTTCAGGCCGGTGCCACCCACGCACCGCAGCCCTCCCACCGGTGGTGGAAGGGCTGCGGGACGAACACAGCGTCGCTTGCTTACTTCTTGTTGCGACGCTGGACGCGCGTGCGCTTGAGCAGCTTGCGGTGCTTCTTCTTCGCCATCCGCTTGCGCCGCTTCTTGATAACAGAGCCCACGACTACCCTCGCTCACTTCGATTCACTCGGTGCGGGGCGTCCGAGCCCACACGACCTACATCGGGCCAGCCTACCCGGCGCCGAGCGAACCACGTAATCCGAGGGTCCTCCCCGGGCCCGGAAACGGCCTAGGCGGACTCCACCCCCACATACGATTCGCGGAGGTATTCATGAACCGCTTGCTCTGGGACCCGGAAAGACCTGCCCACCCGGATCGCCGGCAGATGACCACTGTGCACCAAGCGGTACACGGTCATCTTGGACACTCGCATCACCGAGGCGACTTCCGCCACGGTCAGAAACTGAACCTCGTTCAGAGGCCGTTCGCCAGCAGCCATGACAACACCTGAACCTTCCGCACATGTCGGGCACCGGCTTCCCCTCCGGTGACTCCTTGTCGCATGCGCGCTCCACCCCAGGTTAGGGGCGGGTGATGCAAGTGGGGAAGAGGAGTAGCGATCGGACGCCTACTGTGACAGACACGCTCGATTGAGTACATAGCGAGTAATCGGCCGGTAGTAACCAGACCGCACACCGTCATCAAGCGGAACGGCGACGGACACCCGCCCCTCGGCCTCCCCGACGAACAGTGCGGGGTCGTCCGTGTCACCCGGGCCCATGGCCTCAAAGCCCAGCTGACCTGCTCCGCAGACCCATCCGTGGTCCCCGATGACCAGCCCCGGCAGGGGCCCGCCGGACTCCGCGGCACAGCCGAGGGCGACCCGAACCGGGAGCGGCGAATGGCTGTGGGCGCCCGGCTCACTCGCGGTCGGGCGAGCGCCGGGCGCCCGCACCATCGCGACACCTCGTACGTAGGCGAGCCGGTGGGTACGTACGCCGAACCGCGTCGTTATGTCGATACATCTACCCTCTGCGGGTGTGAGGACACGGCAGCCCGCCGCCGAGAGCGCCGACGCCAACGCGGCGTAGAAGCCGAGGAGACGGTGGGGATGGCCGGTGCCGAGGAGCACCGGGACCCGGTCCCGGGCGGCCCCGCGCAGCCGGTCCGCGAAGGCGTTCAGCGCGGCGATCGTCAGCTCCGGATCGATCACATCCGGCCCCGAAACATTGGCCGGGTCGACCGAAACCCCGCATTTCTCGCTCATCAGGCCGAGCAATTCCATAAAGGACCAGTCGTAATCGGGCTCCAGCCCGAGCAGCACCCGGGGGTCCCGGGCCGCGAAGAGCCGATAGCGGCGCAGGCTCTCCTCCCGGCTCGTGGCCACGGGCCCGGCGAGCCGCGCCGCCAGCAGATGCGCGCGCAGCGCCGCGGTACTCAACACACCACCGATGCTGGCGGACCCACCCCGTCTGCCGCCCGGATACGGGGTCAGACCCCACGGTTGGCGTAACGGCCGCTACGGGTTGTCCGACGCGCGGCAAGGGCCTCGCCCCTGGACCCCGGGGTCTGGGGCGGAGTCCCGGTTCGGGGCCTGGGGCGGCCCCGGGTTGCGTCCCGCGGTTTCGGGGCTTGGAGCGAAGCCCCGTCCGGGGCCTGGGCCGAAACCCCGATCCGGGGCCTGGGGCGGAGCCCCAGTTGTGGGAAGGGGCGGGGAGGGGAACAGCCCGCCGCAGGCGTCCCCGTCCCCTGGACACCCCCGAGCCGCGGTCGGTGCACGGGCCGTGCCACGGGTCTTACGGCAGCAGCCCATGGTGCGGGAAGACCGCCCGCCGCGTCGCCAGAATCGCCTGGTCCAGCCGGTCCGCGGGGTCGTACCCGGCCTCGTGGAAGTCCTGCCAGTCCGGCTCCCGCCCGTCCGTCATCCGCCGCGGCGCGTCCATCCGCGTCCGCCGGTACACCTCCTGCCGCCACTCCTCCGGCACCGGCGTAGTGGCCTCCACCGGCCGCCCCGCCGCGATCGCGACCAGATGCGTCCAGGACCGCGGCACCACGTCCACCACCGCGTAGCCGCCGCCCCCGAGCGCCACCCAGCGACCGTCCGCGTGCTCGTGCGCCAGCCGGTGACAGCTCTCGGCGACCGCCCGCTGCGCGTCGACGGTCACCGCCAAGTGGGCCAGCGGGTCCTCGACATGGGTGTCCGCGCCATGCTGGGTCACCAGCACCTGCGGGCGGAACGCCGCCAGCAGCTCCGGCACCACCGCGTGGAAGGCCCGCAGCCAGCCCGCGTCCGAGGTCCCGGCCGGCAGCGCCAGATTGACCGCCGAGCCCTCGGCGCCCTCCCCGCCCGCCTCCTCCGGCCAGCCGGTCTGCGGGAACAGCGTCCGGGGGTGCTCGTGCAGCGAGATCGTCAGCACCCGCGGATCGTCCCAGAACGCCGCCTGCACCCCGTCCCCGTGGTGGACGTCCACATCCACGTACGCGACCCGCTCGGCCCCCAGCTCCAGCAGCCGCGCGATCGCCAGCGCAGCGTCGTTGTAGATGCAGAACCCGGACGCGCCCCGGGGCATCGCGTGGTGCAGCCCGCCCGCGAAGTTCACCGCGTGCAGCGCCTCCCCGCGCCAGACGTCCTCGGCCGCGCCCACCGACTGCCCGGCAATCAGCGCGGATGCCTCGTGCATCCCCGCGAAGGCCGGATCGTCGATCGTCCCGAGGCCGTACGAGCCGTCCGCCGCCTCCGGGGCGGCCGAGGCGCGCCGTACCGCCTCGATGTACTCCTGCCCGTGGACCAGGCGCAGCGTCGACTCCCCGGCCGGCTTGGCGGCCACCACCCGGACCGCCCGGTCCAGCCCGTACGCCTGCACCAATCCCATGGTCAGCGCCAACCGCACCGGGTCCATCGGATGCCCGGCGCCGAAGTCGTATCCGGTTACTTCCTCATCCCACATCAACTGTGCGCGGCCGCTCATGCCCGTCACCGTATCCGGCTGGTACAGGGCTGAACGACCTCGCATACCGGATCGTCATCAGCACGAGCGCCATCGGCACCAGCATCGCCGCACGGTAGTTCCACGCCCCGCCCAGCGCGCCGACGAGCGGGGAGCCGATGAGGAAGCCCACGTAGTTGAAGATGTTGAGGCGCGCGACGGCGGCGTCGGACGCCCCGGGGAAGAGCCGTCCCGCGGCTGCGAAGGTCTGCGGCACCAGCACGCACAACCCCAGTCCCAGCAGCGTGAACCCGGCCATCCCCACCCAGGCGCTGGGCGCCGCCGCGACCACCGCGAAGCCGCCGCCCGCGAGCAGCGCCCCGGCCCGGACCACGGTGACCGCGCCGAAGCGCCGCACCCCGAGGTCGCCGAAGGACCGGCCGAGGAGCGTGGTGACCATGTAGACGTTGTACGGGACCGTGGCCAGCTGCTCGGAACTGTGCAGCACGTCCTCCAGGTACTTGGCGCTCCAGTTGGAGACGGTGGAGTCGCCGATGTAGGCGAAGGCCATGACGAGACAGAGCGGCAGCAGCGCCCGCATGCTCACGGTGGTCCCGTCCCGCACCACTTCGGTCGGCTCGCCGCCCCGGTGGTCGACCCGGTGCTCGCCCCGGTGGTCACCCCGGTGGTCGACGTACCAGCGGCCGGCGATCAGCGCGACGGGCACCAGGACGGCCACCAGCGGCGCGTAGAGCGTGGGCAGCGGCAGATCCCAGTGCGCCCCCACCCAGGCGAGCGAGGCCCCGGCGATCCCGCCCAGGCTGTACGCGCCGTGGAACCCGAGCATGATGCTGCGCCCGTACGCGCGCTGGAGGCTCACCCCGAGCATGTTCATCGACGCGTCGAGCGCCCCGACCGTCAGCCCGAACACCGCGAGCGCCACGGCGAGCTGCCACACCGTCGTCCCCGATCCGGCGGACAGCAGGGCGAGGGAGACGATGGGCTGCACCACGCGGAGGACCAGCCCCGGACGCATCCGCTTGACGAGATGCTCGGTGGAGACGCTGCCCACCCCGGCGAGGATCGGCACGGCGGCCAGGAAGAGGGGCAGCAGCCCATCGGATATCCCGTACCGGTCCTGGAGCGCGGGGATGCGCGTCACCAGCAGAGCGAAGATCGCGCCCTGGACGAAGAAGCTGATGGCCAATGAGGCCCGGCCTTGCCGGAGCCGGCGGCTCGGACGCGAATCCGTCATGCCCGTGGAGCGTACGGCCCCGGGCTACCTGTGGGTAGAGGTGAGCAGCCCTCGCAGTTCGGCCATCTCCATGAAGAGGCCCCGGGCCGCGGCGAGTTTGGCGGCGGGTGTCATGGCCGTGTAGCCGTACACATCCATCCCGGCCGCCTGGGCGGCCTGGACCCCGAGCGGGCTGTCCTCGACGACGGCACAGCGCTCGGGCGCCACGCCCATGCGCTCGGCCGCGTGGAGAAACAGATCCGGGGCGGGCTTGCCCCGGCCCACGTCCTCGGAGCTGAAGATGTGGTCCTCGCCGAAGAAGTCGTACAGGCCGGTCGTACGGAGGGCCACGCGGATGCGCTCATGGCTTCCGGAGGAGGCGACGCAGTACGGAATCCCGTCGGCCCGCAGCTTCTCCAGCACCTCGGCCACCCCGGCCACCGGCCGTAGTTCACGGCGGAAGGCGTCGAAGACCCGGCCGTGGAAGGTGGTGTCGAAGTCGGGCGGAAGCCGCCGGCCCGAGCGCTCGAGGACCAGGTCGTGGATGCGATGCATGGCGGAGCCCATGTAGTCGCGTATGGAGTCCTCGTAGCTGGTGGGGTGTCCCAACTCCGTGAGGTAGGCGGCGAGAAGCCGGTTGGAGATGGGTTCGCTGTCGACGAGTACTCCGTCGTTGTCGAAGATGACCAGGTCATAGTGCATGCGGTCAGCCTACAAACAGAAATGCGAAAAGCCCGGTTGAGAGCCGAAGCTCCCAACCGGGCTTTTCGTAAAATTTGTTCGGCGGCGTCCTACTCTCCCACAGGGTCCCCCCTGCAGTACCATCGGCGCTGAAAGGCTTAGCTTCCGGGTTCGGAATGTAACCGGGCGTTTCCCTAACGCTATAACCACCGAAACACTATGAAGTTGAACCGGACCCAGCCCACACAAAGGGGGCGGTCGGACGGTTCATTGCTTCAGAACCAACACAGTGGACGCGAGCACCTGAGGACAAGCCCTCGGCCTATTAGTACCAGTCAACTCCACCGGTCACCCGGCTTCCATATCTGGCCTATCAACCCAGTCGTCTACTGGGAGCCTTAACCCATCAAGTGGGTGGGAGTCCTCATCTCGAAGCAGGCTTCCCGCTTAGATGCTTTCAGCGGTTATCCCTCCCGAACGTAGCCAACCAGCCATGCCCTTGGCAGAACAACTGGCACACCAGAGGTTCGTCCGTCCCGGTCCTCTCGTACTAGGGACAGCCCTTCTCAAGACTCCTACGCGCACAGCGGATAGGGACCGAACTGTCTCACGACGTTCTAAACCCAGCTCGCGTACCGCTTTAATGGGCGAACAGCCCAACCCTTGGGACCGACTCCAGCCCCAGGATGCGACGAGCCGACATCGAGGTGCCAAACCATCCCGTCGATATGGACTCTTGGGGAAGATCAGCCTGTTATCCCCGGGGTACCTTTTATCCGTTGAGCGACGGCGCTTCCACAAGCCACCGCCGGATCACTAGTCCCGACTTTCGTCCCTGCTCGACCCGTCGGTCTCACAGTCAAGCTCCCTTGTGCACTTACACTCAACACCTGATTGCCAACCAGGCTGAGGGAACCTTTGGGCGCCTCCGTTACCCTTTAGGAGGCAACCGCCCCAGTTAAACTACCCACCAGACACTGTCCCTGATCCGGATCACGGACCCAGGTTAGACATCCAGCACGACCAGAGTGGTATTTCAACAACGACTCCCCCTGAACTGGCGTCCAGAGTTCACAGTCTCCCACCTATCCTACACAAGCCGAACCGAACACCAATATCAAGCTGTAGTAAAGGTCCCGGGGTCTTTCCGTCCTGCTGCGCGAAACGAGCATCTTTACTCGTAATGCAATTTCACCGGGCCTATGGTTGAGACAGTCGAGAAGTCGTTACGCCATTCGTGCAGGTCGGAACTTACCCGACAAGGAATTTCGCTACCTTAGGATGGTTATAGTTACCACCGCCGTTTACTGGCGCTTAAGTTCTCAGCTTCGCCAACCCGAAGGTCGACTAACCGGTCCCCTTAACGTTCCAGCACCGGGCAGGCGTCAGTCCGTATACATCGCCTTACGGCTTCGCACGGACCTGTGTTTTTAGTAAACAGTCGCTTCTCGCTGGTCTCTGCGGCCACCACCAGCTCACACCGCAAGGGTGATCACCAGCAATGGCCCCCCTTCTCCCGAAGTTACGGGGGCATTTTGCCGAGTTCCTTAACCATAGTTCACCCGAACGCCTCGGTATTCTCTACCTGACCACCTGAGTCGGTTTAGGGTACGGGCCGCCATGAAACTCGCTAGAGGCTTTTCTCGACAGCATAGGATCATCCACTTCACCACAATCGGCTCGGCATCAGGTCTCACCCTTAAATGAGGGACGGATTTACCTACCCCTCGGGCTACACCCTTACCCCGGGACAACCACCGCCCGGGCTGGACTACCTTCCTGCGTCACCCCATCACTTACCTACTACCACCTTGGACCGGCGGCTCCACCACTCCCCTCAACTCCGAAGAGATCAGGGCGGCTTCACGGCCTTAGCATCAGAGGATTCGATACTGGGCGTTTCAAAGCGGGTACCGGAATATCAACCGGTTGTCCATCGACTACGCCTGTCGGCCTCGCCTTAGGTCCCGACTTACCCTGGGCAGATCAGCTTGACCCAGGAACCCTTAGTCAATCGGCGCACACGTTTCTCACGTGTGTATCGCTACTCATGCCTGCATTCTCACTCGTGAACCATCCACAACTCGCTTACACGGCTGCTTCACCCGGCACACGACGCTCCCCTACCCATCACAGCCCCCGTTAGAGGTATATGCTGCAATGACACGACTTCGGCGGTACGCTTGAGCCCCGCTACATTGTCGGCGCGGAATCACTTGACCAGTGAGCTATTACGCACTCTTTCAAGGATGGCTGCTTCTAAGCCAACCTCCTGGTTGTCTCTGCGACTCCACATCCTTTCCCACTTAGCGTACGCTTAGGGGCCTTAGTCGATGCTCTGGGCTGTTTCCCTCTCGACCATGGAGCTTATCCCCCACAGTCTCACTGCCGCGCTCTCACTTACCGGCATTCGGAGTTTGGCTAAGGTCAGTAACCCGGTAGGGCCCATCGCCTATCCAGTGCTCTACCTCCGGCAAGAAACACACGACGCTGCACCTAAATGCATTTCGGGGAGAACCAGCTATCACGGAGTTTGATTGGCCTTTCACCCCTAACCACAGGTCATCCCCCAGGTTTTCAACCCTGGTGGGTTCGGTCCTCCACGAAGTCTTACCTCCGCTTCAACCTGCCCATGGCTAGATCACTCCGCTTCGGGTCTTGAGCGCGCTACTCTATCGCCCTATTCGGACTCGCTTTCGCTACGGCTTCCCCACACGGGTTAACCTCGCAACACACCGCAAACTCGCAGGCTCATTCTTCAAAAGGCACGCAGTCACGACCGTGCTCCGAAGAACACGGCGACGCTCCCACGGCTTGTAGGCACACGGTTTCAGGTACTATTTCACTCCGCTCCCGCGGTACTTTTCACCATTCCCTCACGGTACTATCCGCTATCGGTCACCAGGGAATATTTAGGCTTAGCGGGTGGTCCCGCCAGATTCACACGGGATTTCTCGGGCCCCGTGCTACTTGGGAAATACACAAGAGAGCCGTACAGATTTCAGCTACGGGGGTCTTACCCTCTACGCCGGGCCTTTCGCATGCCCTTCGCCTAACCATACGGTTTCTGACTCTCCGACCGGCCGGCAGACCGATCCAGCACACTCCCACAACCCCGCATGCGCAACCCCTGCCGGGTATCACACACATACGGTTTAGCCTCATCCAGTTTCGCTCGCCACTACTCCCGGAATCACGGTTGTTTTCTCTTCCTGCGGGTACTGAGATGTTTCACTTCCCCGCGTTCCCTCCACATACCCTATGTGTTCAGGTATGGGTGACAGCCCATGACGACTGCCGGGTTTCCCCATTCGGACACCCCCGGATCAAAGCTCGGTTGACAGCTCCCCGGGGCCTATCGCGGCCTCCCACGTCCTTCATCGGTTCCTGGTGCCAAGGCATCCACCGTGCGCCCTTAAAAACTTGGCCACAGATGCTCGCGTCCACTGTGCAGTTCTCAAACAACGACCCGTACCCCGTCACCCACACCCATAGCGTGGTACACCGGGACCGGTCGAAGGGACAGGCTCAAGCCCGTGCCTTCAGACACCCAACAGCGTGCCCGACACCATCCGCCTGCTTGCTCTGTGTTCCACGCCGAAGCAGTACTAACAGAGGAAGCATCCGAAACAATGCCGAGTAGTCAACGTTCCACCCATGAGCAACCGTGCAAGACACTTGCTTGCAGTCGGCTATGTGCTCCTTAGAAAGGAGGTGATCCAGCCGCACCTTCCGGTACGGCTACCTTGTTACGACTTCGTCCCAATCGCCAGTCCCACCTTCGACGGCTCCCTCCACAAGGGTTGGGCCACCGGCTTCGGGTGTTACCGACTTTCGTGACGTGACGGGCGGTGTGTACAAGGCCCGGGAACGTATTCACCGCAGCAATGCTGATCTGCGATTACTAGCGACTCCGACTTCATGGGGTCGAGTTGCAGACCCCAATCCGAACTGAGACCGGCTTTTTGAGATTCGCTCCACCTCACGGCTTCGCAGCTCATTGTACCGGCCATTGTAGCACGTGTGCAGCCCAAGACATAAGGGGCATGATGACTTGACGTCGTCCCCACCTTCCTCCGAGTTGACCCCGGCAGTCTCCTGTGAGTCCCCATCACCCCGAAAGGCATGCTGGCAACACAGAACAAGGGTTGCGCTCGTTGCGGGACTTAACCCAACATCTCACGACACGAGCTGACGACAGCCATGCACCACCTGTACACCGACCACAAGGGGGACCCTGTCTCCAGGGTTTTCCGGTGTATGTCAAGCCTTGGTAAGGTTCTTCGCGTTGCGTCGAATTAAGCCACATGCTCCGCCGCTTGTGCGGGCCCCCGTCAATTCCTTTGAGTTTTAGCCTTGCGGCCGTACTCCCCAGGCGGGGAACTTAATGCGTTAGCTGCGGCACGGACAACGTGGAATGTCGCCCACACCTAGTTCCCAACGTTTACGGCGTGGACTACCAGGGTATCTAATCCTGTTCGCTCCCCACGCTTTCGCTCCTCAGCGTCAGTATCGGCCCAGAGATCCGCCTTCGCCACCGGTGTTCCTCCTGATATCTGCGCATTTCACCGCTACACCAGGAATTCCGATCTCCCCTACCGAACTCTAGCCTGCCCGTATCGAATGCAGACCCGGGGTTAAGCCCCGGGCTTTCACATCCGACGCGACAAGCCGCCTACGAGCTCTTTACGCCCAATAATTCCGGACAACGCTTGCGCCCTACGTATTACCGCGGCTGCTGGCACGTAGTTAGCCGGCGCTTCTTCTGCAGGTACCGTCACTTTCGCTTCTTCCCTGCTGAAAGAGGTTTACAACCCGAAGGCCGTCATCCCTCACGCGGCGTCGCTGCATCAGGCTTTCGCCCATTGTGCAATATTCCCCACTGCTGCCTCCCGTAGGAGTCTGGGCCGTGTCTCAGTCCCAGTGTGGCCGGTCGCCCTCTCAGGCCGGCTACCCGTCGTCGCCTTGGTAGGCCATCACCCCACCAACAAGCTGATAGGCCGCGGGCTCATCCTGCACCGCCGGAGCTTTCCACGCGTATCCCATGCGGGAACGCGTCGTATCCGGTATTAGACCCCGTTTCCAGGGCTTGTCCCAGAGTGCAGGGCAGATTGCCCACGTGTTACTCACCCGTTCGCCACTAATCCCCGGCCGAAACCGGTTCATCGTTCGACTTGCATGTGTTAAGCACGCCGCCAGCGTTCGTCCTGAGCCAGGATCAAACTCTCCGTGAATGCTTCCGGGCTATCCCGGCAAACACTGCACGAGAGCGGAACCACCAGAGGAATAATCCGATGGTTCACAGCGTCCTCGCTGTGTTTTTTCTTCAAAGGAACCTCGTCCACGAGTGGACGGGGTATCAACATATCTGGCGTTGACTTTTGGCACGCTGTTGAGTTCTCAAGGAACGGACGCTTCCTTTGAAACCGTTTCACCGGTTTCTCCGGGCGCTTCCCTTCGGTGTTTCCAACCTTACCAGATCCGATTTCCGGTCGTTTCCGATCCGAATTCCGTTTCCGGCCCCCTGCTGGAGCGGGGTCTTTCGCGCCTTCCGGCGTGTCCACTACTTTAGCGGATTCCCCCGGATGCTCATAATCGAGTTCCCCGGTCCGAATTCCGGCATGCCGAAATCCATCCCGATGAGGGGCCGTGCAGTAGTGGTTTGCCGCCGGTGCGGCTCGATGGTCGCCGCGTTTCCCCGCAGGGCTCCGTGGCAACTCGGTGAACACTACACGACGCCCCGAGGACCATCAAACCCATGGCCGGGCCTCCCGTCAGGGCGTACTGTCTATGGCATGACGAGCGCATGTGTTCACCCACGGTGGTGGGCCGCCTGACGGCGGCCGCCCCTTTCCACACATGCGTAACCACGGCCGCCGCTCCGGCGGCCGTTCGCGTTTCTCCCTCCCGCGAATCCCGGCCGGCCGGGCCGGCGGTCCCGACACAGCGGGAGACGCGGAGAGATGACAGAGACGAAGACGGCAGGGCGCCGGATCTTCAGTGGGATCAAACCGAGCGGGCATCTGACCCTCGGGAACTACCTGGGGGCCGTACGCCGGTGGGTTCAGGAGGACCAGCACCGTGCCGACGCGCTGTTCTGCGTCGTCGATCTGCACGCGCTCACGGTGGAGCACGATCCGGCGCGGGTGCGGCGGCTCACCCGACAGGCCGCCACGCTGCTGCTCGCCTCGGGGCTCGATCCCGAGCGCTGCACGCTGTTCGTGCAGAGCCATGTGGATGAGCACACGCGGCTGTCCTATCTCATGGAGTGCACGGCCACCGACGGCGAAATGCGGCGGATGATCCAGTACAAGGAGAAGTCCGCGCGGGAGCGGGCGAAAGGGGGGAGCGTACGGCTGTCGCTCCTCACCTATCCGGCGCTGATGGCCGCCGACATCCTCGTCTACGGAACGCATGAGGTGCCGGTCGGCGAGGACCAGACGCAGCATGTGGAGCTGGCCCGGGATCTGGCGCAGCGGTTCAACCAGCGGTACGGACCGGTCTTCACCGTGCCCCGGGCGACCAGTCCGCGGGTCTCGGCGCGGGTGATGGATCTACAGGACCCGACCTCGAAGATGGGGAAGTCGCACGCGGAGACGGCGGGCATCGTCTATCTGCTCGACGAGCCGGATGTGGTGCGGAAGAAGGTCATGCGGGCGGTCACGGACAGCGGCACCGAGGTGCGGTACGACCGGGCGGAGCAGCCGGGGGTGGCCAATCTGCTGGACATTCTCGCCTCGTGCACCGATGGCAAGCCGGAGGTGCTGGCGGAGGAGTTCAGCTCGTACGGGGCGCTGAAGGGGGCCACGGCGGAGGCGGTGCTGGAGGTGCTGCGTCCGCTTCAGGCCCGGCACGCCGAGCTGTGCGCCGACCCGTCGTATGTGGACGGGGTGCTGCGGGCCGGGGCCGAGCGGGCGCGTGGGCTGGCCCGGCCCCGGGTGGACGAGGCGTATGCGGCGGTCGGGCTGCTGCCCCCAGCCTGAGCGGACTGCTGCCCCCAGCCTGAGCGGAGCGGCTCTCCGTCATGCCCTTCGTCAGGCTCTTCGTCAGCTGTTGCCGGAGGCGAGCTCGCGGCTGCGGTCGCGGGCCGCCTCCAGCGCGGCAATCAGCGCGGCGCGCACCCCGTGGCGTTCCAGTTCGCGGATGGCGTTGATGGTGGTGCCCGCCGGGGAGGTCACGGCCTCGCGCAGCTTGACCGGGTGCTGATCGCTGTCGCGCAGCATCACCGCCGCGCCGATGGCCGCCTGGACGATCAGGTCATGGGCCTTGTCGCGGGGCAGGCCCAGCAGGATGCCCGCGTCGGTCATCGCCTCGACGAGGAAGTAGAAGTAGGCCGGGCCGGAGCCGGAGAGCGCGGTCGCGGCGTCCTGCTGGGACTCGGGGACACGCAGCGTCTTGCCGACGCCGCCGAAGATCGCCTCGGTGTGGGCGAGGTGCTCCTCGGTGGCGTGGCTGCCCGCCGAGATGACGGACATGGCCTCGTCGACCAGCGCCGGGGTGTTGGTCATGACCCGGACGACGGGGGTGCCGGCGGCCAGGCGCGCCTCGAAGAAGGAGGTGGGGATCCCGGCGGCGCCGGAGACGACCAGCCGGTCGCCGGGGACGTGCGGGGCGAGCTCATCGAGCAGGGCGCCCATGTCCTGGGGTTTGACGGTGAGGATGAGGGTCTCGGCGGCCTTGGCGGCCTCGGCGTTGGAGACGGCCTCGACGCCGTAGCGCGACCGGAGTTCCTCGGCGCGCTCGGGGCGGCGGGCCGTGACCAGCAGGTCGGACGGCGACCAGCCGCCTCGGATCATTCCGCTGAGAAGGGCTTCGCCGATCTTTCCCGTGCCGAGCACGGCGACCTTCTCCGTCATGGTGCGGCTCTCCTCATGCCTGTGCGGTATGCCTGTGCGATATGCCTACGCGGTTCGTGCGTGTGCTGCGGAGGTGTTCTCCGCCATCCTCCCACGGGTGGCTCATTCCCCCTGGCTCTTATCAATTTCTTATTCATTGTTCGATGAATTAATTTTTACGCGCCACCCGGCGTGACGGGGAGGCGGCTTTGCGCCCGCGCCAACCAGGGCGCCCGGAACGAAACAGTCCTGTTCGATGACTCCGAGTTCACAAGTCGGTTACATATCGACTTGCAAATGGTCACGGTCTCATGGACACAATAGGGCTCGGTGTCTATACGTACGGGAAGGGGGCGATGGTGAGGACGATCCGGCATACCGCTCACGCACTGGTAACGGCGGTTGCCGTGTTGCTTGCCCTCTTCATCGCGGCTGATTGCGCGTCCGCGCAGGTCACCCATCCCGAAACGGTCAGCGCCACCGCATCTGCCGATCCGCGGCCGACCACCGAATCATTGGTGTCCGCGCACGGCGACCACGGAACTGAAGATTGCAAGGGGCTCCGCGGAAGGGCCCCGCTCACCGCTCCCACACCGAGCGGCAAATACGGATGTGTGTGCGGTTGCGATGCCGGTGTTCCGGTGCCACGTACCGCCATCTCCACCTCGGTCACCGGACGCCAAGCCGTTCCGGTGTCGAGATCGGGCGAACTGCCCGTCATCCTCCAAATCTTCCGCTGCTGAGAGCTGCACCGCCGTAGCCCGGCGGCCCTCTCACGCACATCTCAACGCTTTTCACGCGTCTCGCAGCTAGCGATCTCAACCGCCAGCGACCGATTCCATCGATCCCACTGACGTAGCGCTATGCCGTGCCCCCGCCTGCCCATGAGCCGGTGACGGGGCGCACTGGAGGCAACCCTCATGCGAAATCTCCTTGACCGTTTCCGTGGTGCCGGAGGCACCTCAGGCTCATCCGGCGCCGGAACCTTCCGCGCCGACTTCACCGCTTCTCTCGTCGTCTTCCTGGTGGCCGTCCCCCTGTGCGTGGGGGTGGCGGTCGCCTCCGGTGTGCCGGCCGAGCTCGGCCTGATCACCGGCATCGTCGGCGGGCTGGTCACCGGCTTCCTGCCGGGCAGCAGCCTGCAAGTATCCGGCCCGGCCGCCGGTCTGACCGTGCTGGTCTACGAGGCCGTGGAGCAATACGGCGTCGCCGCGCTCGGCGTCCTCGTCCTCATCTCCGGACTGCTCCAACTGGCCATGGGCGCGCTCGGCCTCGGCCGCTGGTTCCGGGCGATCTCCGTCGCCGTGGTGCAGGGCATGCTCGCGGGCATCGGCCTGGTGCTGATCGCCGGACAGCTGTACGCACTCGCCGACACCAAGGCCCCGAGCACCGGGCTCGACAAGATCTTCAGCATTCCGGGGCTCATCGGGGATGTGGCCGGTTCCGCGGATGCCCTGAAGGCGGTCGCCGTGGGCGTCGGGACGATCGTCGTCCTGGTGCTGTGGCCGCGCTTCCGCCAGGGTGCCAAGGTGCTGCCCGCGCCGCTGGCGGCCGTCGCGCTCGCCACGGCCGCGACCGCGATCTTCGACCTGCCGATCGCGCGGGTCGAGGTCAAGGGTCTGCTGGACGCCGTCCAGCCGCCCGGCGGCAGTGAGTTCCAGGCCCTCGCCGAGGTGGGCGTCATCGGCACCGTGCTCGCGTTCACGCTGATCGCCTCCGCCGAGAGCCTGTTCAGCGCCGCGGCCGTGGACCGGCTGCACGACGGTCCGCGCACCGACTACAACAAGGAGCTGATGGCGCAGGGCGCGGGCAACACGGTGTGCGGTCTGCTCGGTGCGCTGCCGATGACCGCGGTGATCGTGCGGAGCGCGGCCAATGTGCAGGCCGGTGCGAAGACGAAGGCGTCGCGGGTGCTGCACGGTGTGTGGCTGCTGGTCTTCGCGGTGCTCTTCCCCTCGGCCCTGGGCATCATCCCGGTGGCGACGCTCGCCGGTGTGCTGGTGTACTCCGGCTGGAAGCTGATCCCGACCAAGGATCTGGTGCCGCTGTGGAAGACCCACCGGGGTGAGGCGATCATCCTGATCGTCACCGCCGGCGCGATCGTGATCACCAATATGTTCGAGGGCGTGATCATCGGTCTGCTGATGGCCGTGGCCAAGACCGCCTGGGAGACCTCGCATGTGCATGTCGAGGTCAGCGGGCGCGAGGACGAGGGCGTCGACGGCGCCGGCTCCGGCTCCGGCGACAAGCCCCTGTACGTCCGGGTGCGCGGCAACGCGACCTTCCTCCGGCTGCCCAAGCTGCTGGACGAGTTGGAGGGGCTGCCCCATGAGCGCGAAGTGGAGCTCGACCTGACCGGGCTGCGCCATGTGGACCACGCCTGCGAGATGGCGCTGGCCACCTGGACCGAGCGGCACAACGCGGTGGTCAAGCGGGACACCGCCCTCGAGGAGCGGATCCCGGCGTAACCCGTATATAGGGGGAGACCCTTTTCCGTCGCCCGGCCCCCGGCGCCGCACTCGCGGTGCCGGGGGCCGGCTGCGCTCCGGCCGGGCCGTGGCTCAGCCGCAGGGCACGGTGACGAAGCCGTCGCTGCCGGTCTTCACATACGCGTCGGAGACGTACTGGCCCGGGGCGATGTTGTCCCAGATGTCCGAGGGGCCGTACGGCCCCGAGACCTTCTGGCCGTGCCGCTGGCAGCGGATCGGGACCCGGCTGTTGTACGGCAGCACCTTCACCAGCCGGTAGTTGGTGCCGGGCCCGCTGCGGACGTTCAGCTGGTAGCCGGGCGCGACCGGATAGGTGATCGCTCCGGCGGTGGTTTCCGCCGTGTCCGCGACGGCGTCCGTGGCGGTGTCCGTGGCATCGGTGGTGGCTACGGTGTCCGCGGTCTCTTTGATGGCCATGTCGGCCCCTCCCCCGTTGAACTTCTTTCCGAAGTTGTGCACATGTCGTGTGAAGTGACACGACATGCGGAGGCTAACAAGGCTCGCACGGGTCATCGACTAGGCTCGCCGAGTCGCGAATGCGGCCGAATTCACGGGGGTGGGGCATGCCGCCGGTGCACAGAGCCGGGACGGGCCCGGAAGCGGAGGATCCGGAGTACGCCGGGCAGTACCAGCTCGAGGCGCGCCTCGGATCCGGTGGCATGGGCGTGGTCCATCTGGCCCGCTCGCCCTCGGGGCGGCGGCTCGCGGTGAAGGTCGTCCATGCCGGGCTGGCCGAAGACCCCGAGTTCCGGGCGCGGTTCCGGCAGGAGGTGGCGGCCGCCCGGCGGGTCAGCGGCGCGTTCACGGCGCCCGTGGTGGATGCCGACCCGGAGGGGCCCAGGCCCTGGATGGCCACCCTCTACATCCCCGGCCCGACCCTCGCCGAACACGTCAAGCGGAGCGGCCCGTTGGCGCCGGACGAGACCGTGCAACTTGCGGCGGGGCTCGCCGAGGCGCTGCGGGACATCCATCGGGCGGGCGTGGTGCACCGCGATCTCAAGCCGAGCAATGTGCTGCTGGCGGCGGACGGCCCGAAGGTCATCGACTTCGGCATCTCCCGGCCGTCGGACAGCGAACTGCGCACCGAGACGGGGAAGCTGATCGGCACTCCGCCGTTCATGGCGCCGGAGCAGTTCCAGCGGCCGCGTGCGGTGGGACCGGCGGCGGATGTGTTCGCGCTGGGGTCGGTGCTGGTGCACGCGGCCACCGGGCGGGGGCCGTTCGAGTCCGAGAGCCCGTACATCGTGGCGTATCAGGTGGTGCACGACGAGGCGGATCTGGCGGGCGTGCCGGATGAGCTGCTGCCGCTGATCCAGCGGTGTCTGGCCAAGGACCCCGAGGACCGCCCCACGCCCGACGCGCTGATGACGGTGTTGCGCGCGGTACGCAGGCCCCAGGCGCCGGTGCCGCGCGGACCCGTTCCGCTGGTGCCGCAGCAGCGGACACCGGAGCCGCACTCGCTGCCGGGTGTGCGCTGGGGGCAGGACGACGGCGGCACCACGGATACGCAGGTGAAGGCGGTCCCTGCCGAAACGCCGGCCCCCGATACGGCGGATCCCGATCCCGCGGCCCCCGATCCCGCGGCCTCCGATCCCGCGGATCCCGATACGCATGTGAAGGCGGCTTCCGAGCCGGAACCGGCCGCGGACCAGCCCGAGTCGGCGCCGGGCGAGCCCGTGGCGCGGCGCCGGGGCATCCGGCGGTGGGCCCTCTCCGGGCTCGCGGCCGCCGTACTGCTCGGCGCGGGCACGGTCGTCGCACTGCGCCCGTTCGACGGTACGGACTCCTCCGGTGGCGGCCGGCCGCGGATCAGTGCGGCGACCGCGGAGGCGTGGCGCCCCTGGACGACCGGGCTGGACGTCGGAAAGGCCGCGGGCTCGGGGGCGCGGCCCGCGTTCTGCTCGTACGGAGCGGGCGCGCTGTACTGCGCCCGGCACGGTGTCGAGACCGCCCGGGTCGATCCGGACGACGGCCGGGTGGTCTGGTCGCGGGCATCCGCGGCGGCGCGCCCCGGGGACGGCGCGACGATCTCCGCTCCCGTGGTCGCGGGCGGTCTGGTGCGGACGGTGTCCCCGGACGGCGGGCGGCTGCGGGCGCTCGACCCCACGACCCACCGCGTCCGCTGGAGCCGCGATGTGTCCCGCTACCAGGGCGGGGTCTACTCCTCGGGCGACACCGTGCTGCTGGTCACGCCGGACGGCATGGTCACTTCGGTGAACGGGACGACGAACAAGGAGCGTTGGAGCCACCGGCTGCCCGGCCACGCCCGACCGGTCTTCTTCTCCTACGGCGACGGCCGCACCGCGTACGCCGTGACCACCGCGGGCGACGGCTCGCACACGCTGGTCACGGCGGTGGACACGGTGCGCGGTACGACGCGCTGGCACGCCTCGCTCGGCGGCAACCTCACCCCGGCCGGAAGCGGCCCCGATGGCGTGCTGCTGCTGACCGAAACGGACAGCCAGACCAGTACCACCGCCGTGGTGCGCTACGACCCGGAGCGGCGCTCGGCGCGGCGGGTCGCGCTGTCCGCGCCGGTGTCCGCGCTCAGCACCGTCACCAGCGGCGACCGGGTGTATGTACTGGGCACGGACGGCGGGTTGGTGGCCGTCGACACCGCGCGCGAGGGCTCGGCGCGGGCGCGGCTCTGGCGCGTGGAGACCTCGGTCTCCAACGCCTCGCCGCTGGTGGCGGCGGACGGCCGGCTGTACTTCTCGGCCGCGGACGGCCGGCTGCTGGCCGTGGACGCCCGGCGGGGCGAAGTGATCGGCGAGACCCGCTCGCGCGGTGGCGCGGCCGGTCAGGGTTTCCTGGATCTGATGCCCGCGCCGGTGGTGGCGGACGGCAAGGTGTTCGCGACGGCCCCGGACGGCACGCTCTTCGCCGTGGACGGGCGGAATCCGGCCGGTTGGTGAGCGGCGTCACGGGCCCCCGGCGCGAGCCGGGCCTAGAGTGACCGCCGGATCGTGGGTCGGTGGGAGAAGACAGGAATGGCACTGCGCGCCGGGGACCCGGAGTCCATCGGAGGCTACGCACTCGAGCGGCGGCTCGGCCGTGGCGGGATGGGCACGGTGTATCTGGCCCGGTCGCCGTCGGGGCGGCGGCTGGCGCTGAAGGTGGTGCATCAGCAGTTCGCCGACGACGACGAGTTCCGGGTGCGGTTCCGGCAGGAGGTCGCGGCCGCCCGCCGGGTCAGCGGCGCGTTCACCGCCGCCGTCGTGGACGCGGACCCCGAGGCCGTGCTGCCGTGGATGGCGACCTCGTACGTCCCCGGCCGCACCCTCGCCGAACAGGTCGCGGCGGACGGTCCACTGCGCGGCGCCGCGTTGCGGCGGCTGGCGATCGGGCTGGTCGAGGCGTTGCGGGACATCCACCGGGCGGGTGTGGTGCACCGGGATCTGAAACCGGCCAACATCGTGCTGTCCGACGAGGGCCCCCGCGTCATCGACTTCGGCATCTCACGGGCGGCCGACCACCAGACCCTGACCATGACGGGCCGGGTCATGGGCACGCCCCCGTTCATGTCGCCGGAGCAGCTGCGCGATCCGCGCGAGGTCGGCCCGGAGTCCGATGTGTTCTCGCTGGCGACGGTGCTGGTGTACGCGGCGACCGGCCAGAGCCCGTTCGACGCGGACAGCCCGTATATGACCGCCTATCACGTGGTCTACGAGCCCCCGGCGCTGGACACGGTGACCGGGCCGCTGCGTGACGCGGTCGCGGACTGCCTGAGCAAGGAGCCGTCCGCGCGTCCCGGGCTGGACGAGCTGCTGGACCGGCTGCGGACGCTGTCCGAGGACGACGGTGAGAACGGTGCCGAGGGTGCCGACGGTGCGGACCGTGACGACCGTAAGGACGACGGTGACGACCGTAAGGACGTCACGGACGCGGACGGCGGCATCGGCGAGGGTGGCGAGGGCGACGAGGGCAACGCCGCCGTGCCGACCGAAGTCGGCCGTGCGCCGGGCCGCGCCCATCTGACGCGCCGCCCCTTGGTGTCCGCCGCCACTGCCGCGGGCCTGGTAGCCGCGATCGTGGGGGCGATCGTCCTCCTGCGGGCCGGGTCCGGACCCGAGGGCGAGCCGGACGCCCGCCCCACCACCCGCTCATCGGCGAACGGCTCGCTCCCGTCCGGCTGGCGCCCCTGGCAGCGCACCCTCGCCGGGCCCGGCACCGACATCGTGACCAGCGCCGATGGCGCTCCGCGCTCGATCAGCGGGCCGACCGGCCGCCGCTGTCTGCCTTCGGGCACGGATCTGTACTGCGGCGGTTCCGGGATCGCCCTGACCCGGCTGGACATCCGGGGGCGGGTGACCTGGCACCGGTCGACGGAGCCGAGCGAGCTGATCGGAGTGGCCGGCGGTCTCGTGCTGGGCACCGTGGAGAAGTCGGACGGCACGGCCCGGCTGGAGGGCTACCGCACCAGCGACGGTGAGCGGGTCTGGCGTACCGACATCGGCAGCGCGTACCAAGGGGCGGTGTTCCAGCGAGGGGACCACCCGGCCGTGCTCACCCAGAGCTGGGACGAGGAGACCTTCCAGGCGGTGGACGTGCGCACCGGCCGCACGCTCTGGTCGCGCCGGGTCGGCCACGGGCTGGCCTGTGGCCCGGATGTGGTGTCCGGACGCCCCCTCGCCGACTGCGGACCGCTGGAGGACCAGGGCGACCCGGCCGTTCCGAACGGGCTCTACACCCTCTCCCCCACCACGGGAGCGCCCCGGCGGATCGGCACTCTCTTCGTGGGCTCCTTCCTCGCCGAGCGCTCGGGCGACCTCCTCTATCTGGAGCAGCGCGAGCACGACACCGACGACTACACCGATCTGGTCTTCCTCGGCGCGGACGGGGGACGGGAGCGCCGGGTGAAACTGCCCGCGGGGCTGTCCGGCCGGCAGATCACGCCCGCCCTGGTGGGCGACACGCTCTACTTCGTCCGGCAGAACGGCGAGGTCACCGCCGTCACCACGGCCGGAAAGCGGCTGTGGAGCAAGGCGACGCAGGTGGAGTGGCTGGGCCCGCCCGTGGTGTCCGGGCGCCGGAACGCCCTGTATCTGGCCACCGCCGCGGGCCGGGTGATCGCGCTGGACCGCCGGGACGGCCGGGTGCTGTTGCGGACCAAGGCGCGTACGGACCCCGGTGGCGTCCCCGCCGAGCTGAGCTTGAGCGGGGACGCACTCACCATGGTCTACGGGTACGACACTCTGGAGGCGTCCGGGATGGACGTCGGCCGGGGCGGCTGACGCGACGACGTCACCCGGGGCGGCTGAGGTGGCGGGACGTCAGTCGGGGCGGCTGACGCCCCCGCGAGGTCAGCCCGGGTGGCCGAACGTCAGCCCAGCTGGCTGATGTCGCGGACCGCGCCCTTGTCGGCGCTGGTGGCCATCGCCGCGTAGGCGCGCAGCGCGGTGGACACCTTGCGCTCGCGGTTCTTCGGGGCGTAGACCCCGCCGAGCTCCTCGCGGCGGGCCGCCAACTCCTCATCGCTCACCAGGAGTTCGATGGAGCGGCCGGGGATGTCGATGCGGATCCGGTCGCCGTCCCGGACCAGGGCGATGGTGCCGCCGGACGCCGCCTCCGGCGAGGCGTGGCCGATGGAGAGACCCGAGGTGCCGCCGGAGAAGCGGCCGTCGGTGACCAGCGCGCACGCCTTGCCCAGGCCCCGGCCCTTGAGGAAGGAGGTCGGGTAGAGCATCTCCTGCATGCCGGGGCCGCCCTTGGGGCCCTCGTAGCGGATGACGACCACGTCGCCCTCCTTGACCTGCTTGCCCAGGATCCGCTCGACGGCCTCCTCCTGGGATTCGCAGACCACGGCCGGGCCCTCGAAGGTCCAGATGGACTCGTCCACGCCCGCGGTCTTCACCACGCAGCCGTCGACGGCCAGATTGCCCTTGAGGACGGCGAGTCCGCCGTCCTGGGAGTAGGCGTGCTCCATGTCGCGGATGCAGCCGCCGGCGGCGTCCGTGTCCAGCGAGTCCCAGCGCTCGGACTGCGAGAAGGCGGTGGCGGAGCGCTTGCAGCCGGGGGCCGCGTGCCACAGCTCGACGGCCTCGGCGGACGGCGAACCGCCGCGCACGTCCCAGGTCTTGAGCCAGTCGGCGAGCGAGGAGCTGTGCACGGAGTGGACGTCCTCGTTCAGCAGCCCGCCGCGGAACAGTTCGCCGAGGATCGCCGGGATGCCACCCGCGCGGTGCACGTCCTCCATGTAGTACGTGCCGCCGGGGGCGACGTTCGGGGCGACCTTGGCGAGGCACGGCACCCGGCGCGAGACCTCGTCGATGTCCTTGAGGTCGTAGTCGAGACCGGCCTCCTGGGCGGCGGCCAGCAGGTGCAGGATCGTGTTGGTCGAGCCGCCCATGGCGATGTCGAGCGCCATGGCGTTCTCGAAGGCGGCGCGGGAGCCGATGGAGCGCGGCAGAACCGTCTCGTCGTCCTGCTCGTAGTGGCGCTTGGTGATCTCCACGACCGTACGGCCGGCGGTCTCGTAGAGCGCCTTACGGGCGGTGTGGGTGGCCAGCACCGAACCGTTGCCCGGCAGGGAGAGGCCCATCGCCTCGGTCAGGCAGTTCATCGAGTTGGCGGTGAACATGCCGGAACAGGAGCCGCAGGTCGGGCAGGCGTTGTTCTCGATGCGGAGGATGTCCTCGTCCGAGACGTTCTCGTTGACGGCGTCCGAGATGGCGTTGATCAGGTCCAGCTTGCGGACGGTGCCGTCGACGAGCGTGGCCCGGCCCGCCTCCATGGGGCCGCCGGAGACGAAGACGGTCGGGATGTTGAGCCGCATCGCGGCCATCAGCATTCCGGGGGTGATCTTGTCGCAGTTGGAGATGCAGATCAGCGCGTCGGCGCAGTGCGCCTCGACCATGTACTCCACGGAGTCGGCGATCAGGTCGCGGGAGGGGAGGCTGTAGAGCATCCCGCCGTGGCCCATGGCGATGCCGTCGTCCACGGCGATGGTGTTGAACTCGCGCGGAATGCCGCCCGCCGCGTGGATCGCCTCGCTGACGATCCGGCCCACCGGCTGGAGGTGGGTGTGGCCGGGCACGAACTCGGTGAAGCTGTTGGCCACGGCGACGATCGGCTTGCCGAAGTCCTCGCGCGCTACGCCGGAAGCCTGCATAAGGGCGCGGGCGCCCGCCATGTTGCGGCCGTGGGTGACGGTGCGAGACCTCAGCTCGGGCACGGTGCTCGGCTCCCTCGTGATACGTGCGTCCTGCGGATCGGATCGGAGTCTTCTGAGCCTACGCCTGTGTCCATGGATCCGGATGGTCCGTCCGGATCCAGAGACGGCCGGGTCACGGAGCGGAACGGATCGATCAGCTCTCGGTCAGCGATCGGCTCGTTCGCGCCCGGACCGTTGGCGCCCGGCCCGTTCGCACCCGGACCGTTGGCACCCGATCCGTTCACACCCGGACCGTTCGCACCCGGCCGGTCCGCGATCAGCTTTCGGTCAGATACCGCTGGAGGGTCGGCCCCACCATGGCCACGATGTCGTCCGCCTCCGCCGAGGCCATCGGCTCCATCCGGATCACATACCGCAGCAGCGCGATCCCGATCAGATGCCCGGCCGCGAGCTGGGCCCGGAACTCCGGGTTCGGGACGTCCAGCTCACCCGCCATCCGCACCAGCACCCGGCGCTCGATCATGCCGCGCAGCACCGCGGCGGCGGTCTCGTTGGTCAGCGCCGAGCGCATCACGGCGAGCAGCGGCAGCCTGCTGACCGGGTTCTCCCAGATGCCGAACATATAGCGGGCCATCCGCTCGCCCGCGCCCTCCCGGCTGCCGTGCACCGCGTCCGGGACGCCCATGGCGGGGGCGAAGATCAGCTCGATGGCCGCCTCGAAGACCTGCTCCTTGGTGCCGAAGTAGTGGTGGACCAGCGCCGGGTCCACCTCCGCGGCCTTGGCGATGCCGCGGATCGAGGTCTTGTCGTAGCCGCGCTCGGCGAACTCGTTGCGCGCCGCGATCAGGATCCGGTCGCGGGCGGCGGGGCCGTCGGAGGTGCTCGTACGGGCCGGGCGGCCACGCTTGCGCGGGGGCGTGGCGGACCCGGATGCGGCGGCGGTCATGAACCGGGCACCGCCCTGCGCCGCCGGGTGGCCGAGGTCGGCGACGCGAGGTGCAGCCGGGTGAAGGCCAGGGCCTCCGCCAGATCGGCCTCGCGCTCGGTCGTGGACATGGCACGCCGGGTGTTGACCTCGACGACCACATTGCCGTTGAATCCGCCGACCGCGAGCCGTTCCAGCAGCTCGGCGCAGGGCTGGGTGCCGCGCCCGGGCACCAGGTGCTCGTCCTTGTTGGAGCCCTGGCCGTCGGCGAGATGGAGATGGGCCAGCCGGTCGCCCATGCGGTCCACCATCTCCAGCGCGTCCGTACGGGCGGTGGCGGTGTGCGACAGATCGATCGTGAAGTGGCGGTAGTCGTCCTGGGTGACGTCCCAGCCCGGGGCGTACGCGAGCATCTCGCGGTCGCGATAGCGCCACGGGTACATGTTCTCGACCGCGAACCGCACATCGGTCTCGTCCGCCATCCGCCAGATTCCGCGGACGAACTCGCGGGCGTACGCCCGCTGCCATCGGAACGGCGGGTGGACCACGACGGTGGACGCGTCGAGCTTCTCGGCCGCCGCCCTCGCCCGCTGGAGCTTCACCCACGGGTCGGTCGACCAGACCCGCTGGGTGATCAGCAGACAGGGGGCGTGCACGGCGAGGATCGGCACCTGGTGGTAGTCCGAGAGCCGACGCAGCGCCTCGATGTCCTGGCTGACCGGATCAGTCCACACCATGACCTCGACGCCGTCGTAGCCCAGGCGTGCCGCGATCTCGAAGGCCGTCGCCGTCGACTCCGGATAGACCGAGGCTGTGGACAGCGCGACCTTCGCATCCGGGATGCGCACCACTGGCTCTGTCACGAGGGACAGCGTACGGCGGCTGCTCTCCGCAACCGAACCGCGGCGGCCTTTGCGGCTGAACGGCCGCCGCTTTCCGGCCCCGGTCACGCTCCGTGGTCAGGTGGGCAGATGGTCCAGGCGGCGGAGGATCACACCCTCGCGCAGCGCCCACGGGCAGATCTCCAGCTGGTCCACGCCGAACAGGTCCATCGCGGCCTCCGCCACCAGCGCCCCCGCCGTGAGCTGTCCGGCCCGGCCCTCGGAGACCCCGGGCAGCTGGGCCCGCTCCTGGGTGGGCATGGTGGCCAGCTTGGGCACCCACTCCTCCAGCGCCCGGCGGGTCAGCCGGCGCTCCACGTAGAGCCCATCGGCGGAGCGCGCGGCGCCGGTGATCCTGGCCAGCTGCTTGAAGGTCTTGGAGGTGGCGACCACATGGTCCGGCGCCCCATGACGGCTGAAATCGCCGACGCTCCGGGCGATCTCGGCCCGCACATGGCGCCGCAGGGCCCGTACGTCCGCCGGGTCGGGCGGATCGCCGGGCAGCCAGGCCCCGGTCAGCCGGCCGGCCCCGAGCGGCAGCGAGACCGCCGCGTCGGGCTCCTCGTCCATGCCGTACGCGATCTCCAGCGAACCGCCGCCGATGTCCAGGACCAGCAGCTTCCCCCTGGACCAGCCGAACCAGCGGCGGGCGGCCAGAAAGGTGAGCCGCGCCTCGTCCGCGCCGCTGAGCACCTGGAGCCGTACGCCGGTCTCCTCGGCGACCCGGGCCAGGACCTCATCGGCGTTGGACGCCTCGCGGACGGCGGAGGTCGCGAACGGCAGAACCTCCTCGACACCCTTGTCCTCGGCCGCCTCCAGGGCCTCCCTGACCGTCGCGATCAGGCGGTCGACGCCGTCGGGGCCGATGGCCCCGTGCCCGTCGAGGAGTTCGGCGAGCCGCAGCTCGGCCTTGTGCGAATGCGCGGGCAGCGGGCGCGCGCCGGGGTGGGCATCCATCACGAGCAGATGAACCGTATTTGAACCCACGTCGAGGACACCGAGTCTCATAACGTGAACGCTACTGCTCCCACCTCGATGTCATGCACAGGTCCCCCGGGATCTCGCGCAGGTGCCGCGCAGGATCTCGCGCAGGAGACGTGCAGGAGACGTGCAGGAGCCGCGCCCGGTCCCCACCTCCGCCTTTTCGCCGAAGGCGCCTACCCTTGCACCGTGGCAAAGACGAAAAAGGCGAAGCAGGACAAACGCCGGAAGGCCGCCCAGGAGTGGGTGGCCGAGGAGCCGATGCCGTCCGGGGCGGAGAGCGCCGAGGACGCCCCGAGCACCGAGGACGAGGTCGGCCTGGACTTCGCCCGCGCATGGGTCGAATTCCCCGATCCGGCCGACGACGAGCAGCTCTTCCGATGCGATCTGACCTGGCTGACCTCCAAGTGGACCTGCATCTTCGGCCAGGGCTGCCAGGGCATCCAGGCGGGGCGGGCCGACGACGGCTGCTGCACGCTGGGCGCACACTTCTCGGACGAGGACGACGAGGCGCGGGTCGGACGCCATATGGCCCGGCTGACCCCGGAGATCTGGCAGTTCCACGACGAGGGGCACACCTCGGGGTGGGTGCAGGAGGACGAGGACGGCGAGCGGCAGACCCGGCGCCACAAGGGCTCGTGCATCTTCCAGAACCGGCCGGGCTTCGCGGGCGGCGCGGGCTGCGCGCTGCACATCCTGGCGCTGCGGGAGGGGCGCGAGCCGCTGGAGACCAAGCCGGATGTGTGCTGGCAGCTGCCGGTGCGGCGGTCCTACGACTGGATCGACCGGCCGGACGACACCCGGGTGCTGCGGATCACCATCGGCGAGTACGACCGGCGCGGCTGGGGGCCGGGCGGCCACGATCTGCACTGGTGGTGCACCTCGGCCACCTCGGCGCACGGCGCCGGGGAGCCGGTGTTCCGGTCGTACCGGCCGGAGCTCATGGAGCTGATGGGCAAGGCGGGGTACGACCGGCTGGCCGAGCTGTGCGAGCAGCGCATGGCGTCGTCGCTGACGCTGGTGGCGCCGCATCCGGCGGACCCGGGCGTTCCGGTGGCTCCGGGCGTTCCGGTGGCTCCGGTTGACCCCGCGGATCCGGTTGACCCGGGCGTTCCGGTGGACCTGGCCGATCCGGCGGACCTGGCCGACCCGGCCGACCCGGCTGACTGACGCGGCTGTGCCGATGTCATGGGCGGCCGGTGGTGTGCCCGCCATCGGCACATGCGGCCGCTGGCGGGGCCTCGCCACCGCCCGTGCCCGGTGCGTCTACGGGGTGTGCGGCGGGCCACGCGGCGGAGCCGCATAGCGATGCTTTCCCCTCCCCGCCCCTTCCCGATACCAAGGGCTTCGCCCCTGGACCCCGGGGCCTGGGGCGGAGCCCCGATCCGGACTGAAGGACGCAACCCCAATCCCGACCTGGCGCGGAACCCCGCCCCAAGGCCTGGGACACAGCCCAGGCCCAGAAGCTGAGGCACAGCCCCGGCCCGGGACCCGAGGCGCAACCCCAATCCCGGACCTGGTGCGGAACCCCCACCCGAGGCCCGGGACGCAACCCCACCCAGGGCCCGGGACACAACCCCACCCGAGGCCCAGGACGCAGCCCGACCCGGGGCCCGGGGCGGAGCCTCATCCGGGGCCCGGGGCGGAGCCCCGGTTTCGGGAAGGGGCGGGGAGGGGAGCGGCACGCCGCAGGCGCCGCGGACGACGTGTCCGGTCCACCCAACAGCGCAGCGCGTCAGCGCCTCGCGGGCGAGCCCGAGGGTGTCGGTGACGGGTCGCTCGGGGTCGGGGTCGGCTGGTCGGAGGGGTCCGTGGGGCTGGGCGTGGGCTCGGGGGACGTACCCCGGCCCTCGATCAGCACCACCGCCCCCGCCGGGTCCACCGAGACCCGCGCGCTCCAGTGCCCGGCCGGCTCCCGGTCGTGGTCCACCGAGACCGAGATGGTCGTGGAGTCGCCGGGCCGCAGCACCCCGGCCGTGTGGTTCAGCTGGAGCCAGGGCCCCCCGGCGGAGGCCGACCAGTGCACCGGTGAGCCGCCGGACGCGGTGAGGGTGATGACCGTCACATCGCCCTCGGGGTGGGCCGTGACCGTGAGCCGCCCCGGCCCTGGCGCGGGCCGGGAGGGTCCGGAGCCGTCACCGGGGCGGCCGCCGCCGGCCGGGGAGCGGTCGAGGTGGGATGCCTCGCCGCCCTTGTGCCCCGGCCGCTCCACCACCCCGTCCGCGTCGATCACCTCGACCGACACATCCGACGCCCCCCGGCCCGCCTTGGCGCTGCGCGGGCCGGAGCCGATCCGCGTGCCGGAACGGTCCTGCGCGCTGCCGGTCTGCTCGTACGAGCGCCGGGCGGGCCGGTCCTGACCGGCCGGGGCCTGGTCCGCGCCGTCCGCGTCGGCGGCGGCCACCGAGTCCGTGTCGCGCTCGTCACCGGCGAGCGGGGCGCCCCGGTAGGCGGCCCAGAGGGCGAGCACCGGGGCCGCCACGACCGTGGCGACCACCGTGGTGGTCAGCACGCGGCTGCGCATCCGGCTGCGGCGGGCGGCCCGGTCCTGGGGCTCCAGCGGAAAGCCGCGCCGGTCGAACCGGGGCCCGGCGCCCGCGCGGGCGGGCCGTCCGCCCAGCGCACCCAGCAGCGCGGCGTGCACGGCGGCGCGGGGGGCCTCCACCACCGGCAGCTCGGCGGGCGCGGCCGCCGTACCGGGCCAGGGTCCGTCGGCCGTGGCGCGCTCGGCCATCCGGCGGCACTCGCGGCAGTCGTCCACATGGCGCACCAGCTCACGGCGGAGGGCGGCGGAGAGCAGCACCTGGGTGTCGCCCGCGAGCCGCGCGACCACCGGGCAGTGGCCGAGCTCGACGACGGCGAGCGCGGCGCGGGTCCGCTCCACCTCGCAGGCGGCGCTGGAGAGCAGGGCGCGGGTCTCCTCCTGGTCCTTGCCGAGCACGGCGGCCACCTCGGAGGGGCCCAGCCGGTGGCGCACCGCGAGCTCGAGCGCCTCGCGCTGCTCGGCGGAGGTCCCGGCGGCCTCCGGCCAGGCCAGCGCCGCCAGTTCGCGGCGGCGCTGGGCGGCGATGGGCTCGGGCAGCTCGGCCCCGGCGCCGTCGCCCGGGGTGTCCGTCCCCGTACGGCCGCGGCGCTCGGCCAGTTTGCGCAGACAGGCCCAGCGCGCGACCGCGTAGAGCCACGGGCGGGACAGCTCGTCCTCCGCGGTCACCCGGCCCCGCCCCCGGCCGGTGCGGCGCTCGGCCACCGCCAGTACGTCGCCCACCGCGACGGCCGCGGCGTCGTGCTCGCACAGGGCCGACAGGCAGTACGTGAACAGGCCGTCCAGGTACGGCTCGTAGCGTTCCGGAGGCCGCTGCGGGCGGGTGGTGGTGGAGCGGGGCGCACGGCGCCGCGCCCGCCGTGCGCCGGTGGTCTGTGTCGAGTGCTCGGACCTGCTGCTCATCACCCGGCGACGGTAGGCGGATGATGCAGACTTCCTCGCGCCACTTGCGCTGTTTTAACCCTTACGGGTGACCATCTCCCTCATAAGGGGACAGGTGTCCCCCTCCGGTGGCCGCAACCTGCTATGCGCCCGGCGGCGTTCGGCTCTGTCGGTGGGCGGCGCTAGCGTTACGGCATGGCTGCCCGTAGCTCCTCCCGCTCATCCGCCAAGGACCGGCCCTCCTACCGCTGTACGGAGTGCGGCTGGACCACCGCCAAGTGGCTCGGCCGCTGCCCCGAGTGCCAGGCGTGGGGCACCGTCGAGGAGTACGGGGCGCCCGCGGTGCGCACCACCGCACCCGGCCGGGTCACCTCGGCCGCCCTGCCCATCGGCCAGGTGGACGGCCGTCAGGCCACCGCGCGGGGCACGGGCGTGGACGAGCTGGACCGGGTGCTCGGCGGCGGGCTGGTCCCCGGCGCGGTCGTGCTGCTCGCCGGGGAGCCCGGGGTCGGCAAGTCCACGCTGCTGCTGGACGTGGCGGCCAAGGCCGCCTCCGAGGAGCACCGCACGCTCTACATCACCGGTGAGGAGTCGGCGAGTCAGGTGCGGCTGCGCGCCGACCGCATCGGCGCGCTGAGCGAGCATCTCTACCTCGCCGCCGAGACCGACCTCTCCGCGGTCCTCGGCCATCTCGACTCGGTCAAGCCCTCGCTGCTCGTCCTGGACTCGGTGCAGACCGTCGCCTCGCCCGAGATCGACGGCGCGCCGGGCGGGATGGCGCAGGTGCGCGAGGTGGCCGGGGCGCTCATCCGCGCGTCCAAGGAGCGCGGGATGTCCACGCTGCTGGTGGGCCATGTCACCAAGGACGGCGCCATCGCCGGCCCCCGGCTGCTGGAGCACCTGGTCGACGTCGTGCTGCACTTCGAGGGCGACCGGCACGCCCGGCTGCGGCTGGTCCGCGGGGTGAAGAACCGCTACGGGGCGACGGACGAGGTCGGCTGCTTCGAGTTGCACGACGAGGGCATCACCGGGCTCGCCGACCCCTCCGGGCTGTTCCTCACCCGCCGCGACGAGCCGGTGCCCGGCACCTGTCTGACGGTCACCCTGGAGGGCCGCCGGCCGCTGGTGGCCGAGGTGCAGGCGCTCACGGTGGACTCCCAGATCCCCTCGCCCCGCCGTACCACCTCCGGTCTGGAGACCTCCCGGGTCTCGATGATGCTGGCCGTGCTGGAGCAGCGCGGCCGGATCAGCGCGCTGGGCAAGCGGGACATCTACAGCGCCACGGTGGGCGGGGTGAAGCTGTCCGAGCCCGCCGCCGACCTCGCCGTGGCGCTCGCGCTGGCCAGCGCCGCCAGTGACACCCCGCTGCCCAAGAACCTGGTGGCGATCGGCGAGGTGGGGCTCGCGGGCGAGGTCCGGCGGGTCACCGGTGTGCAGCGGCGGCTGGCGGAGGCGGCCCGGCTCGGCTTCACCCACGCCCTGGTGCCGGGCGACCCGGGCCGGATCCCGGACGGGATGCGGGTGCTGGAGGTGGCGGACATCGGGGACGCGCTGCGGATGCTGCCGCGGCGCCGGGAGCGGGGCGAGAAGGCCCGGGCGGAGGCGGACGACCGGGGCTGAGATGGTGGGCCGGGCGTCACCGGGGCGGTGGCGGCAGCGTGGCCGAGTGCGCTGGTGAGGGTGTACGGCAGGGCCGAGTGCGCTGGTGAGGGCGTACGGCAGGGGTCGGTGAGCCGGGTGGCGCGCGGCCCGGGGCGGTCGCACTCCGCTCCACGCCTACGGGCGTACGCCGGGAGACCCCACGGGAGGCCGGTGGCCGCCGGTAGACTTTGCCCTGGTCTCGCCCATACGTGGCCTCGCGCACCGGCATGGCAGGGCGACTCGTGGCACCGACAGACCTTGCGACGGAGGAGTGCAGTGGCAGCAGGCGACCGGGCAACGGCACCCGGCAAAGCCGACGGTCTGATGCGTGCCTCCCTGAGCGCGGTCGCGCCCGGCACGGCATTGCGCGACGGCCTCGAGCGCGTTCTCCGGGGAAACACCGGCGGGCTGATCGTGCTCGGCACCGACAAGACCGTCGAGTCGCTGTGCACCGGCGGCTTCGTCATCGACGTCGAGTTCACCGCGACCCGGCTGCGCGAGCTGTGCAAGCTGGACGGCGCGCTGGTGCTCGACAAGGACATCACGAAGATCGTGCGGGCCGGGGTGCAGCTGGTCCCGGACGCGGCGATCCCCACCGAGGAGACCGGCACCCGGCACCGGACCGCGCAGCGCGTCTCCATCCAGACCGGCTTCCCGGTGGTCTCGGTCAGCCAGTCGATGCGGCTGATCGCGCTGTATGTGGACGGCCAGCGGCGGGTCCTGGAGGACTCGGCGGCGATCCTCTCCCGCGCCAACCAGGCGCTGGCCACGCTGGAGCGGTACAAGCTCCGCCTCGACGAGGTGGCTGGCACGCTCTCGGCCCTGGAGATCGAGGACCTGGTCACCGTCCGGGATGTGAGCGCGGTCGCGCAGCGGCTGGAGATGGTCCGCCGCATCGCCACCGAGATCGCGGAGTACGTGGTCGAGCTGGGCACCGACGGCCGGCTGCTCTCCCTCCAGCTGGACGAGCTGATCGCGGGCGTGGAGCCCGAGCGCGAGCTGGTGGTGCGGGACTACGTGCCCGAGCCGACCGCCAAGCGCACCCGTACGGTGGCCGACGCACTCGCCGAGCTGGACCGGCTGACCCACGCCGAGCTGCTCGAACTCCCCATCGTGGCCCGCGCGCTGGGCTACACCGGCTCACCCGAGACCCTCGACTCCGCGGTCTCGCCGCGTGGCTTCCGGCTGCTGGCCAAGGTGCCGCGGCTGCCGGGCGCCATCATCGAGCGGCTGGTGGAGCACTTCGGTGGCCTTCAGAAGCTGTTGGCCGCGAGCGTGGACGATCTCCAGATGGTGGACGGTGTGGGCGAGGCCCGGGCGCGCTCGGTCCGCGAGGGGCTGTCGCGGCTGGCGGAGTCGTCCATCCTGGAGCGGTATGTATAGCTGAGCGGTACGGATAGGGGGCGTCCGGCGGGTTGTGGCGCCTGCGGCGGGCTGCTCCCCTCCCCGCCCCTTCCCGAAACTGGGGCTCCGCCCCAGACCCCGGCCATCCGCTGCGCGGGCGGGCTGATCGCGGTCAGCCCGCCGGCGCAGGTGTTCACGACGGCGACGGTCAGCTCGTCGGCCCCCGCAGGCCAGGGGCGAAGCCCCGGTCCGGGGTCTGGGGCGAGCCCCAGTTGTGGGAAGGGGCGGGGAGGAGAAGAGCCCGCCGCAGGCGCCACGACCCGCCGCCCCCGGAAGCCCCTGGTCAGTCCTTCTCGAGGACGAACGACACCTTGGCCGTCCCGAGCCCGTCCACCTTCACCTCGACCAGATACGTGCCCGGCTTGGCCGACGCGCTGCCCGACGGGGTGGCGCAGTGCTCGGCGCTGCGCTTGCGGTCCCACTCCACGGTGCGCTTGGTCTGGCCGGAGCCCGGCACCTCGACCAGCGCGGTGGCGCTGCCCTCGGGGCAGTCGTCGGAGGCCCAGACGTGGGCGTTGTGGGCGTCGGTGATGGTCAGCGAGGCCGCGGCGCGCCCGAAGTCGACCTTGCAGGAGCTCGACTTGGTGTTCTTCACGACGATCTCGAAGCTGGGTTTCTCCCCCGGCGCCCAGGTGTTCTTGACCTTGGAGTCCTTGACGCTGCGCACCGTCAGCTCCGCGTCGCCGGGGCGGCAGTCCCGCAGGCTCGACCCGGCGGGCAGGCCCTGCCCGGTCCCGGTGCCGATGCCACCGCCCGCGCCGCCACCCGATGAGCCACCAGCGCCACCCGCGCCGCCGGAGCCGCTGCCGCCGCCCGCGCCACCGCCGCCCGCGCCCGCGCCGCCGTCGTCCGAGCCGCCGCCGCTGCCCGCGCCGCCGCCGGAGTCGCCGGAGCCCGAGCCGCCGCTGTCCGACTCATCGCGCCCGCCCGGCCGTTCGCTGTTGACCGGCCCGGAGGAGGAGGGGCCCGGGGTGATCGTGCTGGCGGGTCCCCCGCCGCCCCCCTTGCCCTCGTCACTTCCGCCGCCGCCCGAACCACCCCAGCCGAAGGCCCAGATGACCACGAGAACGATGGCGATGAGCAGGGCCAGCGCAACGGCCCTCCGCCGCCAGTAAATGGAGGAGGGAAGCGGCCCGATCGGATTGCGCAGAGATCCCACGCGGAAACTCTACGAGAGATCGGGAGCACTACCGGCCAATAACCCCCGCTCCAGACCCTACTTTTCTCATGATCCGACCGGAACCGGCACATGAGGGGTCCCACAGACGTCCACAAGGCGCCCCGAGGTCACCCCAGGGGCACCGGAAGACCGCACCCGGGCGCGGCAAGCGGCCATCCGTTCCCGTACGGGCGCCGTATCGCACGATTTGGCAACGACTGGCGCGGCTGAAACCCGAACGCCCGCGCCCTGGGCCCCGCGAGCCGTCCCGTCATGTCAGGATCGAGAGCGATGACTGCCATTTCCGCTTCCGCCGTCCCGGCCGCCGCATCCTCCGACCCCGACGGAGCCGCTCTGCACCGGCCCGTCATCGACTGGTTCGACGCGCACGCGCGCGACCTCCCCTGGCGCCGCCCCGAGGCGGGCGCCTGGGGTGTGATGGTGAGCGAGTTCATGCTCCAGCAGACCCCGGTGAACCGGGTGCTGCCGGTGTACGAGCAGTGGCTCGCCCGCTGGCCGCGCCCGGCCGACCTGGCCGCGGAACCGCCCGGTGAGGCGGTCCGCGCCTGGGGCCGGCTGGGCTATCCGCGCCGGGCGCTGCGGCTGCACGGCGCCGCAGCCGCCATAAGGGAGCGGCACGGCGGTGACGTACCGCGCGACCACGCCCAGCTGCTGGCGCTGCCGGGGGTGGGTGAGTACACGGCGGCGGCCGTGGCCTCGTTCGCGTACGGCCAGCGCCATCCGGTCCTGGACACCAATGTCCGCCGGGTGTTCGCGCGCGCGGTCAGCGGTACGCAGTACCCGCCGAACGCCACCACCGCCGCCGAGCGCAAGCTGGCCCGCGCCCTGCTGCCCCAGGAGGAGCCGACCGCGGCACGCTGGGCGGCCGCCACGATGGAGCTGGGCGCGCTGGTCTGCACGGCCCGCACCCCCGACTGCGCACGCTGCCCGATCGCCGCGCTGTGCGCCTGGCGGCAGGCCGGTTCGCCGGAGCACGAGGGACCGCCGCGCCGCGGCCAGACCTACGCCGGTACGGACCGCCAGGTGCGGGGCAAGCTGCTCGCGGTGTTGCGGGAGGCGGTGGCACCGGTGCCGCAGACGACGCTGGACCAGGTGTGGGACGAGCCGGTGCAGCGCGCCCGCGCGCTCGACGGGCTCGTCTCCGACGGACTGGTGGAGCCGCTCTCGGGCGGCCTCTACCGGCTGCCGCTGACCTGAGAAATTCCCTCGTCACGGCCCTGTCTGTGACAAGCCTGTGACACGCCCAGGACCCGGTTCTGACACTCGGTCGGGCCGGGTTCCGTTGTTACACAACCTATGGGTAGCTGTGCGTTTGCCGAGGCGTAGTTGCGCATGGCGCCGCAACAGCGCCTCCGTAGCGTCCTTCCCGTGCCGAGCGAGAAGCCGGACACATCAACGGCGGGGAAACAGCGGGATGGAGGCTGCACATCATGAGCAGCAGCAATGTTCTGGACTTTGAGGAGTACGTGCGGAATCGGCAGGACGCGCTGCTGCGCAGCGCCCGTCGGCTGATCCCCGACCCGATCGAGGCACAGGATCTGCTCCAGACCGCCTTGGTGCGCACCTACGGCCGCTGGGACGGCATAGCCGACAAGTCGCTCGCGGACGCCTATCTCCGACGCGTGATGATCAACACCCGTACCGAGTGGTGGCGCGCCCGCAAGCTGGACGAGGTGCCCACCGAGCAGCTTCCGGAGGCGAGCGTCGACGACGGCACCGAGCAGCACGCCGACCGCGCCCTGCTGATGGACATCCTTGCGGTGCTCGCTCCCAAGCAGCGCAGTGTCGTGGTGCTGCGACACTGGGAGCAGATGACGACCGAAGAGACCGCGGAGGCGCTCGGAATGTCGACCGGAACGGTCAAGAGCACGCTGCACCGGGCGCTGGCCCGGCTGCGGCAGGAGCTGGAGAGCCGCGATCTGGACGCCCGCGCGCTCGGCCGTCAGGACGGGGACACCAAGCCGGCCACCAACGTCCGGCAGCACACGGGTCGGGTCCGGCGCGCCCGCCAGGAGCGGGGGCAGGAACGGTGCGCGGCCTGACCAGGGCCTCTCCCAGCAGGACAGTCATGCTCACCGGTGGCGCGGTCGTGGGCCTCGCGGCCGCCGGCGGCTGGATGCTGGCCGGATGCGGTGACGCGAGCCAGGGGGTGCGCAAGGAGGGACCGGCGAGCACCGAGTGGGCCTCGGCCGCCGCGGACTCCGGCGCGTACGCGGGTGGCCGTGGATCGAGCCGGCCGTCACCGGCTGCCGGGAAGAAGGTCGACGTGATCAAGCTGGTCAAGGCGGATCCGCAGGTCAGCGACGATCTGAAGACGAGCCTCAAGCCCTGCCCCACGGCCAAGGATCGCGAGGCCAAGCAGGAGATCAAGGGCTATCCGGTGGACGTGACGTCCGGCCGGCTGACCGGCTCCCCCGATTCCGACCTGGTCATCAACGTCATGAGCTGCACCGACGGCTTCGGCATCGGCTCGTATGTGTACCGCAAGGTGGGCGACCGGTACGAGAACGTCTTCAGCGACGAGCAGCCGCCCGTCTACGCCGACGTCGCCAAGGACGAGCTGCGGGTGACGAAGCTCTCCTACACCTCCGGGGACTCGGTCTGTTGCCCTTCCAGCGAGACCGTGATCACCTACGGCTGGTCCGGGGCGGACCGCTCGTTCACGGTGCGGTCCCGCGAGCGCACCGACTACAGCAAGAATGTGCCCAAGGAAGACGCGACCCCGGTGCCGACCGCGCGCGCCGACGACGGAACGGAAGGCTGAAGCGAGGCTGTGGCCGAGACCCATGTGCTCTTCGTCGAGGACGACGATGTCATCCGTGAAGCCACGCAGCTCGCCCTGGAGCGCGATGGCTTTCTCGTGACGGCCGCGCCCGACGGGCTGACCGGTCTGGAGCGCTTCCGGGCCGACCGCCCCGATATCGCGCTGCTCGACGTGATGGTTCCGGGTCTGGACGGGGTCAGCCTGTGCCGCCGGATCCGCGACGAGTCCACCGTTCCCGTGATCATGCTCTCCGCGCGCGCCGACTCCATCGATGTGGTGCTCGGCCTCGAGGCCGGCGCCGACGACTATGTGACCAAGCCCTTCGACGGCGCGGTGCTGGTGGCCCGCATCCGGGCCGTGCTGCGCCGCTTCGGCCATGCCAGCGGCCCCGGCGGGCGGGGCGCGGAGCCCGTACCCGAGGAGCCCGACGGCGGGGTGCTGCGCTTCGGCGATCTGGAGGTCGACCCCGAGGGCATGGAGGTCCGCAAGGGCGGCCTCCAGGTGGCGCTCACCCCGACCGAGATGCGGCTGCTGCTGGAGTTCTCGGCCGCGCCCGGCACCGTGCTCTCCCGCGACCGGCTGCTGGAGCGGGTCTGGGAGTACGGCTGGGGCGGGGACACCCGGGTCGTGGACGTCCATGTGCAGCGGCTGCGCGGCAAGATAGGCCAGGACCGCATCGAGACGGTCCGCGGCTTCGGCTACAAGCTCAAGGGCTGAGCGGCGTTGCGGCAGCTCGCACTGCGCACCGGCTTGCGGTGGAAGGTCAGCCTCGCCATCGCCGCCGTGAGCACGCTGGTGGCGGTGGTGCTGAGCCTCGTCGTCCACAACGCGGCCCGCGTCTCGATGCTCGACAACAGCCGCACCGTGATGGACGAGCGGGTGAAGGTCGCCCAGCGGTGGTACGAGCAGTCCCGGGTGCTGGGGTTCGGCGCCAAGCTGGACGACCCCCAGCTGCCCGATCAGCTGAAGAAGGAGGCGTGGCGCGGTCAGCGCGCCACCTATCTGGAGGACTCCGGCACCGGCACCCCCGAGGTGTGGGCCTCGGTGCCGCTGCGGAACGGCAAGGTGCTGTCCGTCCACACCAAGTTCCAGGACCGGTTCGCCGTCCTCGACGACCTGGACCGGGTGCTGATCATCGGCTCGGTGGCGGTGGTGCTGGGCGGTATCGCGCTCGGTGTGCTCATCGGCGATCAGCTCTCCCGGCGGCTGCGCAAGGCGGCCACCGCCGCCCGCAAGCTGGCCGAGGGCGACTCCGAGGTGCGGGTGCGCGAGTCGATCGGCGGCCGGGTGCGCGATGAGACCGACGATCTGGCGCGTGCGGTGGACGGGATGGCCGAGGCACTCCAGCAGCGGCTGGAGGCCGAGCGCCGGGTCACCGCCGATATCGCCCATGAGCTGCGCACCCCGGTCACCGGGCTGCTCACGGCCGCCGAACTGCTGCCGCCCGGCCGCCCCACCGAGCTGGTACGGGACCGGGCGCAGGCGATGCGCACCCTGGTCGAGGACGTCCTGGAGGTGGCACGGCTGGACGGCTTCGCGGAGCGCGCGGAGCTCCAGGAGATAGCCGTGGCCGAGTTCATCACCCGCCGGGTCCGGGCGGTGGCCCCCGACGCGGCGGTCAACGTGGTGCGCGACGCCCATGTCTCGACCGACCCCCGGCGGCTGGAGCGGATCATGGGCAATCTGCTGGCCAACGCCGCCCGGCACGGCAAACCGCCCTTCGAGGTCACCGTCGAAGGGCGGATACTGCGCGTCCGCGACCACGGCCCCGGCTTTCCGGAGGAGCTGCTGAAGGACGGGCCGAGCCGGTTCCGCACCGGCAGCAAGGACCGCGCGGGGACCGGGCACGGCCTGGGGCTGACCATAGCCGCGGGCCAGGCGCGGGTGCTGGGCGCCCGGCTGACGTTCCGCAACGCCGATCCGCTGCTGGACAGCGGGGACGAGGCGGACGGGGAGTGCCAGGGCGCGGTCGCCGTGCTCTGGCTGCCGGAGTCCGCGCCCACCAACACCGGCAGCTTCCCGATCATCGAGGTGCCGGACTGAGCGCTCAGCTCGCGCTACCCGATGCTCAGCTCGCGCTACCCGATGCTCGGCCCGCGATACCCGATGCTCAGCTCGCGCTACCCGATGCTCGGCCCGCGCTACCCGGCGCTCAGCTCGCGCTACCCGGCGCTCGGCCCGCGCTACCCGGCGCTCAGCTCGCGATACCCGGCGCTCGGCCCGCGATACCCGGCGCTCGGCCCGCGATACCCGGCGCTCAGCTCGAGGCGCAACCGTCCCAGGGCTTGCTGAAGTCCATCTCCTCGCGGGGCTGGGTGAACGAGAACCAGTTGCCGGAGTCGTCGCGGAAGAGCGCCTCGGTGCCGTACGGACGCTCCTGGGGCTCCTGGACGAACTCCACGCCCTTCGCCTTGAGCGCCTCGTAGTCGCGGTGGATGTCATCCGTGGTGAACACCCCGGCGCCGAGCACACCTTTGGCGACCAGCGTCCGGAGGGCCTCGGCGGACTCCGGGTCGAGCCCCGGCGAGCTGGGCACCATCAGGGTCAGCTGCACATCCGGCTGGTCCTTGGCGCCGACCGTCAGCCAGCGCATACCGCCGCCGCCCTCGCCGTCCCCGCCGATGGTCATGTCGGTGCGGACCTCGAAGCCCAGCTTCTCGGTGTAGAACTCCTTGGCCCGGTCCTGGTCGAGGACCCAGACGGTGACGATGGACATCCCCTTGATCATTGCTGCCTCCGGAGGTATCGGGGTGGGTCGTGCGCGTCGTCGCGACGTGGCCACGGTAGGCAGCGGCGGATTCATTCCGCTTCTTGAGAATTGCGGTCCTTGGAGCCGGGGGCGCGGGCGTCGCGCCCGCCGTACCACAGCATCGCGTAACACCCCGGGATGACCGCCGCGGCCCGGCCGACGTACAGGTCCCGGTAGGCGCTGGGGGTGAGCCCGGTCTGCCGCTTGAAGCTCGTGGAGAAGGTGCCGAGGCTGCTGAAGCCGACGAGCGAGCAGATCTCGGTGACCGAGAGATTGGCCGAGCGCAGCAGCTCCTCGGCCCGCTCGATGCGGCGCCTGGTCAGGTACTGGCCGGGGGTGGATCCGTACGCGCCCTTGAAGGCGCGGATGAAGTGGTAGCGCGAATAGCAAGCGTGCGCGGCGACCGCGTCCAGGTCGAGCGGCTCGGCCCAGTCGCGGTCCATCACGTCCTTCGCGAGGCGCAGCCGGCGCAGTTGCGCCAGCCGCGCCTCGTCCGGCGAGGTCACCATGGGCCCGATGCTGTCATGCCCCACTGACAGCGGCCCCTGATGGCGACCCCGCTCATCCGGACCGTTGGTCAGACGGTCTCGGCGATCGGCGCCGCCCCGGCCGCGGCCTCGTCGCTCTCGGCCGGCTTGGCGGCGGCCCCGCGCAGCGGGACCTCCTTGACGAACCAGGCGGCGATGGCACCGACGATGCTGATCAGCGCGCCCCACAGGAACACCTGGTGGGCACCGCTGGCCACCGCGTGGGTGTACGCGTCCCGGACGGGCGGCGGCAGCAGCTTGAGGCTGGCCGGGTCGAGCTGGGCACTCCCGGAGGTGATGGCCGCTGCCTTGCCGCCGCCCCGCTCGGTCATGGTGTCCCGCACCTGGTTGGTGAACAGGGCGCCGAGGATGGCGACGCCGAAGGAGCCGCCCAGGGTGCGGAAGAGGGTGGCGGAGGAGCTGCCGACGCCCATGTCCTTCATCTCGACGCTGTTCTGCGCCACCAGCATGGTCGTCTGCATCAGGCAGCCCATGCCCATGCCGAGCACCGCCATGAAGAGACCGGAGGTGAAGCGGGTGGTCTCGGTGTCCATCGTGGACAGCAGGAACATCCCGCCGGTGATCAGGAGACCGCCGACGATCGGGAAGATCTTGTACTTGCCGGTCGAGGTGGTGACCCGGCCCGCGACCAGCGAGACCACCAGCATGCCCAGCAGCATCGGGAGCAGCAGCAGCCCGGAGTTGGTGGCCGTGGCGCCCTGGACGGTCTGCTGGTAGAGCGGCAGGAAGGTGGTCGAGCCGAACATCACGAAACCGGTGAGGAAGCCGATCGCGGTGACCAGCGAGAAGTTCGGGTTCCGGAAGATGTGCAGCGGCAGTACGGGCTCGGCGACCCGCGTCTCGACGTAGAGGAACGCGACGAGCGAGAGGACACCGACCGCCCCGAGCCCGATGATCTGGCCCGACCCCCAGGCGTACTCGTTGCCGCCCCAGGTGGTGATCAGCACGAGCGCGGTGATGCCCACGGTCAGCAGGGCCGCGCCGGTGTAGTCGATCCGTCCCTGCGAGCGCTTCTTCGGCAGGTGGAGCACCGCGGTGATCGCCGCGAGGGCGATGGCACCGAGCGGGAGGTTGATGTAGAAGATCCAGCGCCAGCCGAGGTGGTCGGTCAGGGTGCCGCCGACCAGCGGGCCACCGATCATGGCCACGGCCATCACACCGGCCATGATGCCCTGGTAGCGGCCGCGCTCCCGGGGCGGCACCAGGTCACCGATGATCGCCATCACGCCGACCATCAGACCGCCGGCGCCCAGGCCCTGGATGGCCCGGAAGCCGATCAGCTCGCCCATGCTCTGCGCCATACCGGACAGCGCCGAGCCGCCGAGGAAGATCGCGATGGAGGTGAGGAAGACGCCCTTACGGCCGTACATGTCGCCGAGCTTGCCCCAGATGGGGGTCGAGGCGGCGGTGGCCAGGGTGTACGCGGTCACCACCCAGGAGAGGTGGTCGAGGCCACCGAGCTCGCCGACGATGGTCGGCATCGCGGTGCCCACGATCATGTTGTCGAGCATCGCGAGGAGCATCGCGATCATCAGCGCGAATATCACCACACTGGTGCTGCGCTGCTTGGGCTCGGCCTTGGCCGGGGGCTGCTGGGCCTCCCGGGCGGCCTGAGCCGGTGCCGAAGCGGATGACGCCTCGTCGTCTGATTGTTTGCGGACCATGTTCTCCGTCTCCCCCTGGATGATGAGAGCCCTGACGCACACTTACTTGCCGCCCGGCTAGTTCAGTACAGTAGAGAAGGTAAGGCGCCAACTAGCCGGGCGTCAAGTAAGTTACGTTCGGCCTGCCGACGGCGGCCACACCAGTATCAGGAGAGCACCATGGGCAGCACACCGCGGCGGGGCGACACCCGTCAGCGCATCCAGGACGTCGCCCTGGAACTCTTCGCCGAGCACGGCTACGAGAAGACCTCACTGCGCGAGATCGCCGAGCGGCTCGAGGTCACCAAGGCGGCCCTCTACTACCACTTCAAGACCAAGGAGGACATCGTCCACAGCCTGTTCCAGGACCTGGGACGGCCGATGGACGAGCTGATCGCCTGGGGCGAGCAGCAGCCGCGCACCCTGGAGACCAAGCAGGAGCTGCTGCGCCGCTACAGCGCGGCCATGGACATCGGCGAGCCGCTGATGCGCTTCATGCAGGAGAACCAGGCGACGGTGCGCGAGCTGAGCATCGGCCAGATCTTCAAGAACCGGATGCTCGCGATGTCCGCCCTGGTCCGGGACCCCGAGGCGCCCCTGGTCGACCAGGTCAGGAGCATCACCGCGCTGTTCAGCATGCATGCGCGGATGTTCGCGCTACAGACGGTCGAGGGCGACCCCGAGGACAAGCGGAAGGCTGTCCTCGAGGTCGCCCTCGATCTGATGAAGCAGGCGCATGAGCCATCGGCCCACGGATGACGCATGATGCGTCAGGCGTGAGCGTCAGACCTTGACGCTCACACCTTGAGCCCTCACACCTTGAGGCCTCAGACCTTGAGCCCTCAGACCTTGACGCCGTGGTCGCGGAGGAACTTGAGCGGCTCGACGGCGGAGCCGTAGTTCGGCGTCGTACGGATCTCGAAGTGCAGGTGGGGGCCGGTCGAGTTGCCGGTGCTGCCGGACAGGCCGATCTGCTGGCCGGTGCTCACGGACTGCCCGATCCGCACGTCGATCCGGGACAGGTGGGCGTACTGCGAGTACGTCGCGTTGTCGTGCTTGATCACGATCGCGTTGCCGTACGCGGGGCCGTCACCGCCGCCGTTCGGGCCCGCCTTGACGACCACACCGCCGTGCGCCGCGTGCACCGGGGTGCCGGTCGGCACGACGAAGTCCTGACCGCTGTGGTTGTGCGACCAGAGGTTGCCCGCGAGGCCGAAGGCGGCGCCTATCGAGTACTTGTCGACCGGGGTCTCCCAGGCGTTCGCCGCCTTCGCGGGGGCCTTCGGGGCGGGCGCCTTCGCGGCGGCCTGGCTGACGGACGGGGCGGAGGCGGCCGTGCCGGCCCCCACGGCGAACGCCGTGCCGGCGCCGAGCACGAGCGAGGCCCCCAGACCCATGGCGACCACGGCGGCACGCGCCCTGGACACGGACGTAAGCGAGAATCGACGGTTTGTGGCGCGCGGGGCCATGGGAAGTACCTCCAGAAGCGTCTTCGGAACGCCTCTTGTTATCCCGTTCTCGTTAATAGGCCAAGGTGCTCTTCTACTAAGTGGGTACGTAGCGAATTACTTATGAGGAGCCGTATCCCGCGCGGAATTCCCAGAAACTCCCATCACACCTCTGACCTGCGAGATCCCCTATTTTCCGTAGTAGACCCAGGACCACCTGTGTGGGATGTCACCTTCGCAGGGACTTTCGGATGTCCGGTTCGGGACCAAGGGCCTTACCCCGCTGTACGCTGTCGACGGCCCTCCGCGGCCGGGGGGACACAACTACCGGGGGGAATGGGACGTGGATCCCGCAACCATCGGCGCTCGCCTCGCGTCGAGCGTCGTCACACCGCTCATCAAGAAGCTGTTCGTCAAGGAGGGGCCGGGCGCCGGGCTGGTGAACCAGCCGGTCCGCATCTCCTCCCTCATCTCGTTCCGGGGCGAGAAGCGCACCCTGACCGAGAAGGACCTCACCAAGCTCGCCGCCGAACTGGTCGCGCAGGCCACCCGGCACGCCGGACCCGGCGAGCGGCCCTGCCCCGCCGACGAGGACGAGCTCGTCGCCGAGAAGCTGGCCACCACGCTGTACGCGCTCGGCGACCTCGATATGAACGACGTCCAGGCGGTGCAGCTCGGCCACCGCGGACTGGCCCATGAGCTGGCCCACGCCACCCGCACCCGGGGACGGGACACACTGCGCCTCAGCCAGGGCGGCGAGGCGCTCCACGAGCGGCTGCTGGACACGGCCTGCCTGCACATCCTGCACTTCTTCACCCAGCGCTCGACCTTCGTCGCCCGCTCCCTCGTCGAGCAGAGCGGCCAGCTCAGCGATCTCATCACCAAGATCGACATCCTGATCGAGCGCATCCCGTCGCAATCCGCGCAGGACGCGGGGTTCGAGCGGCGGTACGCGGAGTACGTGATCGGCAAGCACTCCACGCTGACGATCGTGGGGATCGACCTCAGCCATGCGGAGGCCACGTGGCCGCTGGACGCGGCGTATCTCAGCGTGGAGGCGGTCTCCTCTTCCGGCGAGGAGCGGCCGCTGGGGGCGTTCGGCGGGGGGCCCGGTGGGTCCGGTGAGTCACCCGCTGTCGAGCAGCACGCCGCCCTCCCCTCCGCGCTTCCCGCCGACCGGGCGCTCTCCGGCCATCAGCGCGTGCTGCTGCGCGGGATCGCGGGCTCCGGCAAGACCACGCTCGTCCAGTGGCTCGCCGTGTGCACCGCACGGCAGGAGTCGCTGCGCGGTCTGGAGCAGCTGATCGGCCGCGTCCCCTTCGTCCTCCCGCTGCGTACGATCGCCCGCCAGGAATCCCTGCCCTCTCCGGCCTCGTTCCTGGCCTCCGTCCACAACCCGCTGGACGGCGCCCAGCCGCCCGGCTGGGCCGACCGCGTCCTGAACGCCGGCCGCGGGCTGCTGCTGATCGACGGCATCGACGAGATCCCCGAGCGCGACCGCGAGCGCACCCGCGCCTGGCTGGCCGACCTCCTCATCGCCTACCCCGACAATCTGTGGCTGGTCACCTCCCGCCCCTCCGCCGTGGCCGACGACTGGCTGGGGGCGCAGGACTTCGCCGAGTTCACGCTGTCCCCGATGAGCCGCGAGGACATGGCGGCGTTCATCGACCGCTGGCACGAGGCGGCGCGCCAGACCTGCCGTACGGAGGAGGAGCGGAGGACGCTGAACGACTACCAGTCGGCCCTCCACATCGCCGTCCGCACCAAGCAGGACCTGAGCCGCCTCGCCACGAACCCGCTGATGTGCGGGCTGATCTGCGCCCTGCACCGCGCCCGGCGCGGCTATCTGCCGCCGGGCCGCAAGGCGCTGTACGACGCGGCGCTGTCGATGCTGCTGGCGCGGCGCGACACCGAGCGATGTATCTACGCGCCGGGCGACGTCCAGTTGGACGAGGAGCCCCAGATCCAGCTCCTCCAGCGGCTCGCCTACTACCTGATCCGCAACGGCGAGGCCGAACTGGACCGGGACCGCGCAGAGCGCGTCATCGAGGAGGCGCTCCCCTCCGTCCCCGCCGCCCAGGCCGTGGGCGACGCCCCCGCCATCCTGAGCCATCTGCTGCTGCGGAGTGGACTCTTGCGCGAGCCGTCCGTGAGCACGGTGGACTTCATCCACCGCACCTTCCAGGACTACCTGGGCGCGAAGGCAGCGATTGAGGCATGGGATGTGGGTCTGCTGATCCGCAACGCGCATGACGCGCAGTGGGAGGACGTCATCCGCATGGCGGTCGCGCATGCGCGACCGCGCGAGCGGGCGGAGCTTCTGGGCAAGTTGCTGGAGGTGGCGCGGCACAAGAACAGCGCCGAGGCGGCGCTTCGTCTGTATCTGCTGGCCATGGCCTGCCTGGAGCACGCGCCCGATCTGGACCCGGCGATACGGGACGAGGTCACGCGGAACGCGCTGGAGTTCGTCCCGCCCCTGACCGTCCCACGAGCCCGGGAGCTGGCCACGGTGGGCCCCCTGGTGCTGGAGCTTCTTCCGGGGCCGGAGGGGCTGACGGACGAGGTGGCGGAGTGCTGCGTGGTGACGGCCTCACGCATACCGGTGGACGCGGCGATCCCGTATCTCGCGAGATTCGCCGACCACCCGGCGGTCGGGGTGCGCGCGCAACTGGCGTCGAGCTGGGGGCGGTTCGAAACCGAGCGGTACTTCCATGAGGTGATCCTCCGCCTGGACCGGGACGGCTTGTACTTCGTGGCCGAGTCCATGGAGCATCTGCGGCTGCTCCTGGACACGGGTCCCCGTCCTTGGCTGATCCTGCGCGGGAATTTCACGGAGGACGAGATCAGGGACACCCTCGGTGGTGAGGAGGTGACCCGGCTGCGGCTGAACAGGAACGACGTGATCAGCGACCTCGGCACCGCGCTCGGCCACCTGTCGGACCTCGGAACGCTCTATCTGACCGGCTGCTTCGCGGCCCGCGACCTCTCCCCCCTGGCCGAACTCCCGCTCCACACCCTGGTCTACGAACCACCGGGCCCGGCGGGCAGGACCATCTTCCCCAAGGGCCTGAACGAGCTGACGGCTCTGGAGCGGCTGAAGATCGCCATCGACCAGTCGGGTACCCACCCCCGCCACTTCCCACCCGGCATCACCTGGCTGGATCTGAGTGTCCGGGCCGAAAGCCTGGACGCCACCTGGCTGGCCATGGTGTTCCCCCGGCTTCGTCATCTGAACGTCGCGTTCCTCCATGGCGCCGACCGCCCCCTCGACCTGTCCCCGCTCGCCGCCCTCCCCGACCTGGAGACCGTCACGATCTCCAACGCGGAGGTCATGGACCCGCAGGCGCTTCCCGGCGTCACCGTGACGGCCCTGCCCCTGTCGCACTGACGAGGGACGGGATGTGATCAGGACGGGTCCGAGACTCGGCTGAAGAGCCGGCCTGCGAGGTCGACGCCGGTGACCACGCCGTTGACGTCACGGGAGAAGTAGCCGCGCTGCCCTCTGAGGCCGCCTTCAGTGACGGTGTACTCGTCACCGTCGCCGGAAAGGAAGCCGATGGCCGCGGCCGGGTAGTCCGGGGGCATGTTCTCGTCCGATGCATCGCGGATCTCCGGCTTGATCCCGACCGCCAGGGTGAGACGGGTGCCCTCGGTGGCGATGTGGAGGTTCATGGCGTCGATCTCGTAGCGGCCGACAACCTGCTGGGCCTGGCTCCGGTCGTACGGAACGGGCTCCGCCGGCTCCTCGACGATGCCGAGGCAGTGCTCGAGCGCCCACCGTACGACGGACTGGTTGAAGGGGTACCCGTCCGGACCGGCGTTGGCCAGGGAGACCACCGCGAAGTCGCGCTCGGGCACGATGAGCAGTTCGGCGAACTGGCCGTTGCCCGAGCCGCCGTGGCCGATCCCCTGGAGGCCGTCCAGGTCGTGCAGGAACCAGCAGATGCCGAAGCCGTCGCCGAGCGTGCTGGCGCGCAGCTCGATCGTCCGCTCCCGCATCCGGCGCAGCGCCGATGCGGGCAATACGCCCTCGCCGTCGCCGAGTTGGAACCGTGCCCAGCGCAGCAGATCGCTCACCGAGGAGGCGAGGCCGCCGCCGGGGTTGTCGCCGCGCGCCCCCTCCTTGAACGCTCCCCAGGGCCGGGCGGCTCGCAGTTCGCCGTCGTCGCCGCGGTTGTGGCCCACGGCGAACTTGCGCACCATCACCTCGGACAGGCCGTACACGGTATCCGCAAGACCCACCGGCTCCAGGACGAGTGAGGCCATGGCCCGCTCGAAGGGCAGACCCGTGATCTTCTCGATGATCCGCCCGGCCAGGCTGTACCCGGCCTGGCTGTAGGAGGCGCGGGCCCCGGGCGGCGCGATCAGCGGCAGCTGGGGGAGCTTCGCCACGAGCCCGGCCAGGGAGCGGTCGCCCTCGCCGTCGTCGATCACGTTCCAGTCCAGGCCCGCGGTGTGGTTGAGCAGGTTCAGAACGGTGATCCGCGCCGCGGCCTCCTCGTCGGCGAGGATCAGCTCGGGGACGTACGTCCGCACCGGTGCGTCCAGGTCCACCTTCCCCTCGGCCACCAGGCGCATCAACGCGGTCGCCGTGAAGGTCTTGGACACCGACGCCAGGGGGAACAGCGTCTTCTCGTCGACCGGCAGCGGGTTGCCGAGGTTCGTCACGCCGTGCGAGGCGTAGATCTCCTGGCCGTCCAGGAGCACCCCGACGGCGACACCGGGAACTCCCGACTCCATGGCCTGCGCCGTGACGAACTCCGCCAGCTTCTCCTGCGACATGGCTCCCCTTCCAGGCACTTGAACTAAGTACGAGAGTGAGCGTAGACGGCCACTTGAACAAAGTGCAAGACCCGGCATGAACTAAGTACAAGTAAGGTGGTGGCCATGGGGCGAGACACACTGACCGCAGACCGGATCATCCGTGCGGCCGTCGAACTGCTCGATGACGAGGGCCTGGACGGTCTCAACATGCGGAGCCTGGCGAAACGGCTCGGCTCGGCCGCCACGGCCGTCTACTGGCACATCAAGACCAAGGACGACCTCGTCCGACTCGCCAGCGACGCGATCTGGCACGAGGTCGAGCTGCCCGATCTCGACGCCACCGACTGGCGCACGGCCGCCACCGCCCATGCCTCGGGCATGCACGCGATGCTCACCCGGCACCCCTGGCTCGTCCAGGCATTCGGCAGCCACTTCCTGTACGGACCCGGCCAGGCCCGGCACAACGACTTCAGCCTCTCCCTCTACGAAAAGGCGGGCTTCGCCGCCGCCGACGCGGACCGGGCGGCCGCCACCGTGCTCACCTTCGTGCTCGGCAGCGCGCTTGGCCCTGCCGCACAGGTCTCGCTGAACCGCCGGCTGAGCAAGGACGGCGCGGATACCGGGCAACTGATGGCCGACGCCATGGCACATGCCCGGGAGACCGCCATGCGATTCCCGCGCCTGCGCGAGCGCCTCGGCACCACGGCCGCCACGGAGTACGCCGCGGCGCCCGACGACACCTTCGCGTTCGGCCTTCAGTCCATCCTGGACGGCTTCGAGGCCCGCCTCACCGCCGACCGCGCCAGTCGTCGCGAGTGACGGCCACGGGCCGCACGCAATCCGGCGAACCAATGCGGTCACCCGCCGCTCTAATCCCTATCCCTCCGGTCCGACCGGGCCCGTTCGGCCTTCAGCAGCCGCTGGTAGTCCGTGAGCACGCGCAGCAGCGCGAAGCCCGTGCCGAGGGGGACGGTACCGAGTTCCAGTTGCGGTTGCCGGGGGTCGCTGAGGTCGGCTCGTATGTCGGGGAGCCGTACGCCGTGGGCGGCGAACTCGTCCCGGAGGATGGCGGCGACCCGCTCGGCGGGGGTGAGGTTCATGCTGGGCTTTTCTTGTGCGTAGGCGGGACGTTGAACTCGAACCACACCGCTTTGCCGGTGCCTTCGGTGGGTTCGTCGGGGGTCATGCCGCAGACATCGGAGAGGGCCGTGACCAGGAACAGGCCGCGCCCGTTGGTCTCATCGTTCGCTGCGCGGCGGGGCGAGGGGAGTTCGGGGCTGTCGTCGTGAACGGTCACCCGGACGCGGTCGTGCTGGACGGTGGCGGCCATCCGTACGTCGCCCTTGCCGTGCCGGTGGACGTTGGTGACTAACTCCGAGGTGCAGAGGGCTGCCGCGTCGGCGAGTTGGGAGAGTCCCGAGGCCGCGAAGATCCCGCGCACGAAGTCGCGGCACAGCCGGGGTGAGGTGGGGAGAGCGGGGGCGGAGAGGGTGTAGCGGTGCGGGTGTTCCGGGTGTGCGTGTGCTCCCATGCGACGCCTCCGTGGCGCTTCGTGAACGGGCATCGTGCGGCCCAACACAGCTCCGCTGTGTGACCGCCACCACACACACGGTAGAGATGAAGGATGACAAGTTCAACCTAATCGCGAGAATGAGTGGACCGGCCCACCCCCTGACGGCAGACTGTGGCCCACACCCTGAGGAGAGACCCCGTTGGCACTGCGAACCAACCCCACCGAGAGACAGCGCCGCCTTGGCGCAGAGCTGCGAAGGTTGCGCGAGCAAGCCGGGTTGACGCTGCATGAGGCGGGCGCGCTCATCGACATGGGTCGTGTGCACCTGACGCATGTCGAGGGCGGCCGCACGGCGATCCCGGCCGACCGACTGCGTCGGCTTTGCGAGGGCTACGGGTGCACAAGTGTGCCCTTTGTCGAGGCGCTCGTCGAGATGGCTGACAGCAACGGCAAGGGCTGGTGGTCCGCGTACCGCAAGAGCTTCCCGCAGTCCGCGCTTGATCTCGCCGAGCTTGAGTCAGGCGCCACGGCCATGGAGAGCTACGAGACGCTTCTGATCCCGGGCCTGCTTCAGACCGATGCATACATGCGGGCCCTCTTCCGCAGCACTCGCCCGGACGCCACCCAGGACGAGATCGACAACCTCGTTCGCTTCCGCAGGGCCCGGCAAGACATCCTGGGCGCCAACTCCTCGACCACCTTTCACGCCGTGATCCACGAAGCAGCGCTTCGCATGGAGGTCGGCGGCTCGCAGGTCATGCGAGGGCAACTCACCCACCTCATTCGGGCGTCGTTGCTTCCCACGGTCACGGTTCAGGTACTGCCGTTCGACGTCGGCGTACGCGGCTGGTACAGCACGCCCTTTCTGCTGCTCAGAACAGGCGTGCCGGGCCTGGAAACGGTCGTCGCCGATCACCCATCCGCGCGGCTGCGCCTGGGAGATGTCGAGTCCGTGGCGCATTACGGGACCACCTTCAGAGAGCTCAGCGAAGGCGCACTGCCGCCAGTTGTGGCGGACGAATCCCCCATGCTCCACGAGAAGCGTGACTCGTGGGGCCTCATCCAACACATCCTGTACACCCACTGAGGAGCAGCATGCCGCAGACCACATGGCGGAAGTCGTCGTTCAGCGAGGGCCAAGGCGACAACTGCGTGGAACTCGCCGCCGCAGGCAATGGCATCCGCATGCGCGAGAGCGACGAGCCGGACGCGGTGGTCCGTACGACGCCCGCCGCGCTCGGCGGCTTCATACGTGCCATAAAGACTGGCCGTCTGGACCACACCCTCTGAGCACGGGCCGGATGTCAGCCGCGGGCATCGTCTCGCGCGCTTCGCGCGATTGAGCAGCGGGGCAGGGGGGGCGGGGCGCGGGGCGCGTTGCCGACAGACGGGCCGGTGGGGGTCCGCGCCGTGACGGCAACCGCGGCCGGGGGCCGATGCCTATCCGGAGCGCGGCCCGGTGGGGCGCCCCCTCCGGGTACCCCCTCCGAAAACACTTGATCTGAAGCAACTACCTTGTCAAAGGTTTTCGGGAGAGGTACCCCCTGCGGCGTCGAGTCCGGCGGTCCGGCGACGGGCCTCGCCCCCGCACACGGATGCCGCCGCCGGCGGTCGCTCCCACCGGCCCGGCGGTCGGCAACGCGCCCTGCGCCCCCGCCCCCTGCCCCGCTGCTCAATCGCGCGAAGCGCGCGAGACGGCGCCGCACCCGACCCACGCACCGCACCCGCCCGATGCGCCCCCGGCGGAGGTGGTCCGGCTACGCCGCGGGCAAGGGTCACGCCCCCGAGGGATCGCCGAGCCACACCCGGTGGCCGTCGGTCGTGACCGTCAGCCCGAAGTCGAACAGCTCCGGGCGCCCGGCGCCCTCCCACCAGGCGAGGGCCTCGGCGGTCTCGTCGGCCAGGTTTCGCGGGCCCCACTGATGCACCGCGCCATCCGTCGCGTACGCCCACGAGTCCCGGCTGCACCACCAGTGCCCACCGCCCTGCGGCCAGTGCGCCACGTCGGCGAGCCTCAGTCCGACCGCGAACTCGGCGTGGGGGTCGGCGAGAACCGCGACGTCCAGATCGGCCTTGCTCTCGCGGCTCTCCTCCCACGCTTCCGTGGAGAAGACCGCATCGATGCGCGGGCGCGCGCGCTGGCCCCGCACCGCCATGAACGTCACCGCGCCCGCGAACCGGCCCTCGGCGCGGCCCTCCGAGACGGTCAGCCGCGCGAGTCCATGCGAGCAGAACGCGGTGCGGAAGGGGGCCAGGATCAGGCCGCCGGGCCGCACCTGCTCCACCCATGGCCAGGGGATCGACGTCACCGAGGCCGTCGCCACCAGCCGGTCGTACGGTGCGCCGCTGCGCCATCCCTGCTCGCCGTCCGCTTCCAGCACCGTCGCCCCGCCGTACCCGGCCCGGCGCAGCGCGACTCGTGCGCCGTCGGCCACGTCCGGGGCGATCTCCAGGGTGGTCACTCGCTCAACGCCCACCCGCTCGGCCAGCAGCGCCGTGTTGTACCCGGTGCCCGCCCCGATCTCCAGCACTCGATGTCCCGGCCGCAGGTCCAGCTCGGCGAGCCTGGTCACCACGGCGGCCGGTGCCGAGATGGAGCTGGTGGGAACATCGCCGCCGACGGGATCGGGGGCACCGTCATCCATCTGGATGGCAATGGCCTGCGCGGGGTCGTACACCATGCGGGCCCACCGTTCCGGGTCGTCCGCTCGGCGGAGCGGCCGGTATACGCCGCCGTCCACCACCCATACGGTGCCGGGGACGAACTCGTGCCGCGGGACGGCCTCGAACGCGCGCCGTACCCACGGCTCGGCGATGTCGAGCGTCTCGGCCGCCCGCGCGTGTAGCCCTTCCAGGTCGGTCACTCGCGGTGCGTCCCCTCGCATCGTTGGTCAAGCAACCAGTGTGGGCTTCGCCCGTCGAGGGGCAGTAGAGCGCGTATGCACCAACCGGCCGGTCAGGCCCGGATTCAGGCGCGGCCGGATTCGTCGCAGGCGGTCCAGATGAGGCGACGGGCGAGCTCACCGGTGCGCTGAGCGGGGCCCTGGGGGCCGAGGACGGTGGCGGTGACGTAGACGCCGTTGAGGACGAGCGTCAGGTCGTCGGCGAGCTGCTCGGGGTCGGAAGCGCGGGCGTCGGCCGCCAAGTCACGCATCCAGTCGCGGACCCGCTGCTCGTGGGTGACCGCCACACGGTTCGCGGGATGCTGCGGGTCGGGAAACTCGGTGTGGGTGTTGAGCATGGGGCAGCCGCGAAAGGTGGGCAGCCTGGTCTCCTCGATGACGGCCGTGAAGATCGCGAGGAGCTTCTCGCGCGGGTCGTCGGCCTGGTCGGCGACCTGGCGCATACGCGCGAACCAGGCGTCGGCGCGGTCCTGTGTGTAGGCGCTGGCAAGAGCGTCTTTGGTGGGGAACTGCCGATAGACGGTGGCGTTGCCGACCCCGCTCTCCTTGACGACCAGGTCCATACCGACAGCGCGGATGCCGCGCTGGTAGTACAGGCGGCTCGCCACGGCCAGGACGTGGCGCCGGTTCTCCTCCGCTGTCTTGCGAGCCATGGTGCGCTCCTTCTGCTTGCTATGACGCGGCGCGCGGTGGGCACGGCCCCAGCTTGACAGACGGATCGTTCCGTCACAAAATCCGTGACGGAACGATCCGTCACATCACACGACCACAGTCAAGGATCACCCCGATGCGCACCCTCGTTGTCGTCGCCCATCCCGACCTGACCTCCTCCCGCATCACCGCCCGCCTGGCCGAGGCCGTGAGCGACCTCGCACACGTCACCGTCCATGAGCTCGGCCCTGCCTGCCGCGATGGCCGCTTCGACATCGCCCGTGAGCAGCGACTGCTGCGCGACCACGACCGGATCGTGTGGCAGTTCCCCTGGTACTGGTACTCCGTCCCGGCAGTGCTGAAGGCATGGATCGACCAGGTCCTCACCCACGGCTTCGCCTACGGCAGCGGCGGCTCCGCGCTGCGCGGCAAGACCCTCCAGTTGGTCACCTCCACAGGCGGGCCGGAAGCGTCGTACGCCGCTGTCGATCCCACTTCCCGTTTCACAATGACCCAGCTGCTGACACCCCTCGCCGCCACCGCCCGCCTGATCGGCATGCGACTCGCCGAGCCGCTGGTTCTGCACGGCGCCCGCACCGTCTCCGACGAGGACCTCGCCGTGCACGCCAAGCGCTACCGCGAGCTTCTCGGCTCCCCCCGGCGGGGCTCAGCGGAGGCTGCCTCCGATACTTGCCTCTGACGTAGGCGTCAGGTTTTAGCTTGGTCGGGCCGCGCGATTCCGCGTGGTGATGACGTCCGGTCAAGGAGTGTTCACGTGTCCATAAGCAGTGGTGCCGAGCGCGCGGCCCAGGTGCTGTCCCGTCCGTTCAGCGTGGGTGGGCTCACCGTACGCAATCGGATCGCCATGGCGCCGATGACCCGCATGTTCTCGCCGGGCGGTGTGCCCAATGCCGATGTGGTGGCGTACTACGCGCGTCGCGCCGCCGCCGGGGTGGGGCTGATCATTACCGAGGGGACCTATGTCGATCACCCATCGGCCGGACTGAGCGACAGCGTGCCGCGGTTCTACGGGGAGGACGCCCTGAACGGGTGGGCCGAGGTCGTGCAGCAGGTGCACAGCGCCGGTGGGCGGATCGCGCCGCAGATCTGGCACGTGGGGGTTTCGCGGGAGGAGGGGGCGCCGCCCTACCCCGAGGCGCCCGTGCTGAGTCCGTCCGGCGTCGGGCTGGACGGCCGGCCGGTCGGGCGGGCGATGACGCAGGACGACGTGGACGCGGTGATCGCCGCCTTCGCCGACGCGGCCGCCGCGGCCGAGCGGATCGGCTTTGACGGGGTCGAACTGCACGGGGCGCATGGGTACTTGATCGACCAGTTCCTGTGGGGCACCACCAATCGCCGCACCGACGCGTACGGCGGCGACCCGGTGTCCCGGGTCCGCTTCGCGGCCGAGTTGGTGGCCGCCTGCCGTAAGGCCGTCTCCGCCGAGTTCCCGATCATCTTCCGTATGTCCCAGTGGAAGCAGGACCACTACGACGTGCGGATGGCCCAGACCCCGCAGGAGCTGGAGGCGCTGCTCACGCCGTTGGCGGAGGCGGGGGTGGACGTCTTCCACTCGTCCACCCGGCGCTACTGGACGCCGGAGTTCGAGGGCTCGGACCTGAACCTCGCGGGCTGGACGAAGAAGCTCACCGGGAAGTCGACGATCACGGTCGGCTCGGTCGGCCTGAACCAGGACTTCGTGCCGACGTTCGTGCCGGGGACCGGCAGCGGGTCGGCCCAGGTGGCGGACATCGAGAATCTCCTGGACCGGCTGGAGCGGGACGAGTTCGATCTCGTGGCCATCGGGCGGGCCCTGCTCGCCGACCCCGAGTGGGCCGAGAAGGTGCTGACCGGACGCGCGGACGCGCTCGTGCCGTACTCCGTGGAGCAGCTCGGCACGCTGCACTGAGCAGCCGTACGGGATGACCGGTTCAGCCCATGCGAATGGCCGGTTTCCTACCTCGATGAGAGGATTGAGCCGGTTCGCTCCCCTGGGAACCACGGAGAACAAGGAGAGCCGGTCATGTCCAAACGACTGCATGTGGGCAACTTGAGCTATCAGACGACGACACGGGACCTGGCGACCCTGTTCGGGCAGTTCGGCGAGGTGCTGGACGCGACCGTGATCACCGACCGGGAGAGCGGCCGCTCGCGGGGGTTCGGGTTCGTGGAGATGGACGAGGTGGCCGCGGAGAAGGCGATGGCCCAGCTCGACGGCTGCGAGATGGACGGCAGGGCGGTGACGGTCACCGAGGCGAGGGCGGTCTCACGCGGCACGCGCTGAGGCGGTCTCACGCGGCACGTGCTGAAGAACGGCACGTGCACGGAAGGCAAAAACGGAACGTGCCGTTCGCCACGTATCGCCGCTAGGACTTGCGGGCGGAGCCGTGTGCCGTGGTGGTATTGACTGATGCGATCCCCCACACGCATACGTTCACCACAGCCCCCATATCCTCACGACAGTTCACCTGGCGTTCACTACCGGAACCCGTACGAGGAACTCGCCGACCTGGCCGACCCGTACGATCCGAACGATCCCCTGGGTCTCGGCCTGACGTCGGACGATGACGACGACGCCGACCTCGGCGGGCGCAGAGACAAGCCGGCCGCCTCGGGCTCCGGGGACGACGGCGAGCAGTGGTCACCGCCCAACCACCGCCGCTCGTCCCGGCGTCGGCGCGGCCGCTTCCGGGCGGTGCCGCGCACCGCGAAGGCGCTGATCGGGCTGGTCGTGCTGGCGCTGCTGCTGGTGCTGGGCGACCGCTGGGCGGTGATGTACGCCGAGCGCAAGGCCGAACAGGAGCTCCAGAAGAAGCTGAATCTGGCCACGGCACCGAACGTGACCATCCACGGCTTCCCCTTCCTCACCCAGGTGCTGGGCAAGGACCTCCAGCAGGTCGACATCGCCGTGCCGGACGTGGCGGCCGACCGGGTCTCGCTCGCCGAGGTGCGTGCCCAGGTCCAGGACATCCGGATCGTGGGGGATCTGCCCAGCTCCTTCAGGGGCGCGAGGGTGGGCCGGATGAAGGGCGATGTGCTGCTGTCCTTCGAGGACCTCAGCCGTGAACTGGGCGCCTCCCAGGTGCGGTTCCGGGCGCTGGGACCCAACTCGGTGCGCGCGGACGGGAAGCTGCCGGTCGCGGGCCAGCAGGTGTCGCTGCACGCCCAGGCACATATCCGGCGCCAGGGAGACCGTGGGATCTCCACCAGCGTCACCGATATGCGGCTGGACATCCCCGGGATCGCGACCTACCGGCCCGGCCCCGAGCCGCGCCCCGGGCTGTATCTGCACAAGAAGGCGGCTACGCAGATCAGCGAGGACTCCGAGAAGGTGCAGGCGCTGCTGTCGATCCCGTCGGTGGCGGAGAAGCTCGGGGTGCCGCCGGCGGAGGCGGGGCAGGCGCTGAACGACGAGCGGAAGCTGGACGAGATCACGGGCTCGCCGCGGTTCGTCCCCGCGCTGCTCGCGGTCAACCTCGTCCAGGCGGCCAACGACCATCCCCAGCTGGCCAGGAAGCTCGGCATCGATCCGACGGTCGCCGCCGCGCTGGCGCGGATGAAGGTGCCGGAGCTGACGAACAAGCTGGAGCTCTCCTTCCAGTTGCCCGAAAAGGCCAAGGGCATCCGGTTGGCGAACATCGGTGTCTCCCCGGAGGGGATCAGGGCGGATCTGACCGGTGCGGGGCTGAATTTCGGAAAGACCCGCTGAGCCTGTAAGGCCCGCTGACGAATTCGGTTTTACGAAAGGGGCTGGTGGCGCACGCCACCAGCCCCTTTCGCATGCCCACGCACCCCCTGTACAGGCGCTTCGCGCGAGACGCGGCAGGCCCGCCCCAGACCCCGTACCAGGGCTTCCCTCCTGATCCGTACCGGGGCCTCCCCCAGACCCCGTGCCGGGGCTTCCCTCCAGACCCCGGGGTCCAGGGGCGGAGCCCCTGGTAACGGGAAGGGGCGGGGAGGGGAAATACCCGCCGGACACCCACTGGTTAAGCCGGACCAAGCCGGGGGGGGACCGGGCTGAGCCGGAGCGGCGCCGAACCGGGGCCGAGCCGTATGGGGCCCGAGCCGGACCGGGGCCGAGCCGAACCGGGCCCGAGCCGGGCGGGGGCGGGGTCAGCTCAAGTCGATCTCCGGCGGAGCCGTCGGCGCGCCCGGGAGTCTGAGCCAGGCGACCGTGCCGCCGCCCGGGGCCGGTTCCAGACCCACCTGGCCGCCCGACTGCTGGACCGTACGGGCCACGATCGACAGCCCGAGGCCCGAGCCGGGCAGGCTGCGGGCGGACGGGGAGCGCCAGAAGCGCTCGAAGACATGCGGCAGTTCCTCGGCGGGGATGCCGGGGCCATGGTCGCGCACCCGTACCTCTCCGCTTCTGAGGACGACGTCGATCACACCACCCGAAGGGCTGAACTTCACGGCGTTGTCGAGCAGATTGACCAGCGCCCGCTCCAGGGCGGTCACCTCGCCGCGGACGTACCAGGGTTCGATCGAGGCGTTGATCGTGAGATGGGCGCCGCGCAGCCGGGCCCGCTCCAGGGCCGTCCGCGCCACCTCGTGCAGGGCGACCACCTGTGGGGGCCCGCTGCCGGGCACGGCGTCGGGGCGGGACAGCTCCTGAAGATTGCCGATCAGCGCCGCCAGCTCGGTCATCTGCGCCTTGACGCTCCCCATGAGCGCCTTACGGTCGGCGGGCGGGAGCGCGCGGCCGGTCTCCTCGCTGCGCGCGAGCAGCTCGATATTGGTCCGCAGCGAGGTCAGCGGGGTGCGCAGCTCATGCCCCGCGTCCGCGATCAGCTGCTGCTGACGGTCGCGGGAGGAGGCGAGGGCCGCCGTCATGGAGTTGAACGACCGGGACAGCCGGGCGATCTCGTCATCGCCCTCCGTCGGGATGCGCACGGCCAGATCCTCGGTGCGGGCCACATGCTCGACCGCCTCGGTCAGCCGGTCCACCGGCTTGAGCCCGGTCCTGGCGATCCACAGGCCCGCCGCTCCCGCGCCCACGACGCCCACCCCGGCGACGAGGGCCAGGACCAGCGCGAGCGTGCCCAGCGGATGCGCGACCTCGCTCAGCGGGCGCGCCATGGAGACGGCGATCCCGCGCGGCAGCGGGCTGCCGGGGCCGGAGGCCGGCCGGTAGGTGAACACCCGCATGTCCTCGCCACCCGCGCCCGTCGCGTCATGCAGCGCGCTCGGCCGCTCCCCGACGGCCACGGCCACATCGGCGGTGGTCACCGGCAGCTTGGTCGCCCCGGGCTGGGTGCAACGGCTCCCGTCGGCCAGCACGATCTGCACGGAGTACGAGCCGAGGGCGTGCGGGGTGCGGTCGTCGGCGCCGTCGGGGCTCTGGCACGCCTCCAGGATGCTCAGCACATTGCGCTCGTCCACCGTGACGTTGCGCAGGGACGAGTCGAGTTGGGCGCTGAGCTGCTCCCGGACGATCAGCCAGGACGCGAACGCGGACACCGCCACCGCGACCGCGACCGCCACGGCGGTCAGCAGGGCCAGCCGCGAGCGCAGCGGCAGTCTGCGGAACCTCACGAGGGCTCGCCCTCCGCGGGCCGCAGGACGTACCCCACCCCGCGCACGGTGTGCACGAGCCGCGGCTCGCCGCCCGCCTCGGTCTTACGGCGCAGATACATCACGTACACGTCCAGCGAGTTGGACGACGGCTCGAACTCGAAGCCCCACACCGCCTTCAGGATCTGCTCACGGGTGAGCACCTGGCGGGGATGGGCCAGGAACATCTCCAGCAGGGTGAACTCGGTCCGGGTCAGCTCGACGCGGCGCGCGCCCCGGACGACCTCGCGGGTCGTCAGGTCCATCCGCAGATCGCCGAAGGCCAGTATGTCCCCCTCGGGCAGCGCGGCGCCCTGCTGGGCGGCGTAGGAGCTGCGGCGGAGCAGGGCGCGGATGCGGGCCAGCAGTTCGTCCAGTTCGAAGGGTTTGACGAGGTAGTCGTCGGCGCCCGCGTCGAGTCCGGTGACCCGGTCGCCGACCGTGTCCCGCGCGGTGAGCATGAGGATCGGCAGCGTCACCCCGGTGGCGCGCAGCCGCCGCGCGGCGGTCAGCCCGTCCATCCGGGGCATCAGCACATCGAGCACGATCAGCTCGGGGTCGTAGGAGCCGACCTTGGCCAGCGCGTCCAGTCCGTCCACGGCGGTCTCGGTCGTGTAGCCCTCGAAGACGAGGCTGCGCTGAAGGGCTTCCCGGACGGCCGGCTCGTCGTCGACGATCAGGATGCGGGACGGCTGATCGCCGTGGTCGGCGGGGCTCATGGGTCGGTTTCCTCAAAGCGGGTGACGGTGGGGCGGGGAGGGTGGCCGCGGCGGGCTGAGCGGCGCTGCTGCCAGCCTCGCACGTCCATCAGGTGTTGCTGTCACTTCCGCCCGCGCGGAGGGAGGCGAGATCGGACTTGACGGTGTTGATCGGGATCGAGAAGCCGAGACCGACACTGCCCGCGCTGCCGGCGTTCTGGCCCGAGGCCGCGGAGTACATCGCGGAGTTGATGCCGATCACCTGGCCGCTCATGTTGATCAGCGCGCCGCCGGAGTTGCCGGGGTTGAGCGAGGCGTCGGTCTGGATGGCCTTGTAGGTGGTGGTCGAGGAACCGACGTCGCCGTTGTACCGGCCGCCGCCGAACTCGAACGGCCACTGCCCGCCGCCGCCCGGCCCCTGACCGTCCTGGCCCTGGCCCTGACCCTGGCCCGTGGAGACGGTGACGTCACGGTCGAGCGCGGAGACGATGCCGCTGGTGACGGTGCCGGTGAGGCCCTCCGGCGAGCCGATGGCCACGACCTGGTCGCCCACCGTGATCTTGCTGGAGTCGCCGAGGGACGCGGCCTTCAGCCCGCTCGCGCCCTCCACCTTGATCAGGGCGAGGTCCTTCTTGCTGTCGGTGCCGACGACCGTCGCGGTCTTCTTGCTGCCGTCGCTGAACGTCACCTTGATCGCGTCGGCGCCGGAGACCACGTGGTTGTTGGTGATGATCTCGCCGCCGCTGGTGATGACCACGCCGGAGCCGGTGGACTGGCCACTGGTGCCGCTGGCGCTGACCTCCACGATGCTGGGGCTGACGGCCGCCGCGACGGCCGAAACCCCGCTGTGGCTGGTGGAGTTGGCGTTGACCACGGGGGTGGAGACCGTGGTGTCGGACTTCTGCGTGGCGTTGGTGACCAGCGCGGCCGCTCCGCCGCCCACGAGCGCCGAGACCGCCGCCACGGCCGCGATCAGCGCGACCGGCCGCGAGACCCGTGCCCTGCGCCGCCCCCCGCCCCCGTGCGCCCCCTCACTCGCGAACGCGCCGCCGCCCTCCCCCGCGCCGTTCCCGCCGCTGCCACTGCCGTCACCCGGCCATACGGTGACCCCGGACGGCGTGGTGACCGGCTGCTGAGGCTGGTACGCGGGCGGATCGGGATACCCCGCGCCGCCACCGTACGCGTAGGGATAGGGCTCGTCTGCGCCGCTGCGGCGTGTGCTGTCCGTCATGTCTATGACTGTGCGGCCGGAGTATGAGAGTCCCCTGAGTACGCCCTGAGAACCCCACCAGAAGTCGGTATGCCCGACATAAGGGTGTCGCCGCGGGTCAGCCGCGCACCGCGGCCAGGCACTCGTCGTACAGGTCCATGATGTCGCCCTTACCGTCGTTGTCGACCCACGCCATCGACGCGGCGTCCAGGCACGCGAACGCCGTCGCGATCACCGCGCGGGCCCTCGGATCCGCACTGCCGACAGCGGCGCCCATACGCGCCTCCACGAGCGGCAGCAGCTCCTCCTGGAACCGCAGCCGCTTTTCGAGCCAACCGGCGCGCAGCGAGGCGGTGTTGTGCAGGAGGCGGAACCGCTCCAGGGCCTGTTCGCGGCTGTCGTGCAGGGCCAGTACGGCGGCGACTCCCGCGCGCAGGGCCTCCCAGACACCGGCTTCGGCGGGCTGTTCGCCGATCGTGTCCGCCAGGACTCGCCCGAACCGGCCCTGGTCGCCGCCGAGAAGGTCCTCCTTGGTGCCGAAGTAGCGGAAGAGGGTGCGCTGGGAGACACCGGCCTCCCGGGCGATCTGGGCGATGGTCGTCTCGTCGTAGCCCTGCTCGGTGAACAGGCGCAGAGCCGTCTCGAGGATCTCCTGGGAGGCCAGCTGCCGTGTCCGGTCCCACAGCGTGGCCGGTGCGCCCGTCGCCGTCTTGCCTTCCTGCTTCATGCCACCAGATTAGCTCAGCACTGCCAATCTGGCGCTCACATTACGTCTGGCAGTCTCTGCCAAGCTGGCGTACGCTGCCATGGAATATCTCCCCAGGAACCCGCGAAGGGACGCACCATGTCCGCACCCGCAGCTCTGATCACCGGTGGCACCAGCGGCATCGGCAAGGCGACCGCCGAACTGCTCCACTCCCGCGGCTACCGCGTCATGGTCACCGGCGTCGGCAATGCCGCCAATGCCGGACTTCCCGAAGACGTCGCGGTCGTCCGGGCCGACGCACGGTCCCTGCCGGACATCGACCACGCGATGGACCGGGCACGCACCCGATTCGGCTCCCTCGACCTGCTCTTCCTCAACGCGGGCGTCTCCCGTCCCGGCCCGATCGAGTCAACCGACGAAGACGCCTTCGACGCCCTGTTCGACATCAACGTCAAGGGAAACTTCTTCACCCTGCAAAAGGCGCTCCCGCTCCTCAACGAGGGCGCCTCGGTCGTGTTCACCGTGGGCGCCGGCGAGGGGATCGGATCCGCCATGACGGCCGCCAAGGGCGCTCTGCTGCCCCTCATGCGGTCCCTCGCGCTCGAACTCGCCCCCCGCCGCATCCGCGTCAACGCCGTCAGCCCGGGAATGATCGACACCCCTGCCTACGGCAAGCTGGGCGTCTCCCAGGAAATGATCGACTCCTGGGCGCGGGACGTCCCGCTCGGCCGCGTCGGCGCTCCCGCCGACATCGCCGAAGCCGTGGCCTTCCTCGCCTCGGACGCGGCCGGCTACATCACCGGCGACAACCTCACCGTCTCCGGCGGCATCGGCGTGCACTCCCGCCCCTGACGAGCGGCAGCGCGAGGCGCTATGCGCAGCCGCAGGAGTGGCGGACCACCAGGGCCGACGGGAACTGCTTGACGCGTTCGCGGCGGGAGCCGGCGAGGCGGACGCCGTCGTCCAGGACCAGGTCGACCGCGGCGCGCGCCATCGCGGGGCGGTCGGAGCCGACCGTGGTCAGCGGGGGGTCGGTGAGGTGGGCTTCCTTCACATCGTCGAAACCGGCCACCGCGAGCTCTTCGGGGACATCGATCCGCAACTCACGCGCCGCCCGCAGCACCCCGAACGCCTGGTCGTCGGTGGCGCAGAAGATGGCCGGGGGCCGGTCGGGGCCGGCGAGCAGATCGAGCGCGACCTTATAGGCGTCGTAGCGGTTGTAAGGGGCCTGGAAGAGCCGCCCGTCGGTCGGCCGCCCGGCCTCGTGCATCGCGCGGCGCCAGCCCTCCACATGGTCGGTGACCGGGTCGCCGACGGTCGGGGTTATCTCGGTGCCGCCGAGGCAGGCCACATAGTCATGGCCGTGCTCCAGCAGATGCCGCACCGCGAGCTGCGCGCCGCCGACGTCGTCCAGCACCACCGCCACGTCGTCGATCGCCTCGGGCCGCTCGTGCAGCAGCACCACCCGGGCGTCCCAGGCCTCGATCTCCGCCGCCGCGTTCTCGCTCGGGCCCTGGCTGATGAGGATCAGCCCGGACACCCGCATCCCCAGGAAGGCGCGCAGATAGTGCACCTCGCGCTCGTCCAGGTAGTCCGAGTTGCCGACGAGCACCATCTTTCCGCGCTCGGCGGCCGCCTGCTCGACGGCGTGCGCCATCTCCGCGAAGAACGGCTGCCGGGCGTCCGGAACGATCAGCCCTATGAGATCGGTCCGGCGGCTCGCCATCGCCTGCGCGACCCGGTCCGGCCGGTAGCCGAGCTCCTTGATCGCGGCGAGCACCCGCTCGCGCGTGGCCGGGGCGACCGGCCGGGGTCCGTTATTGATGACGTAACTGACGACCGCGGTCGACGTTCCCGCAAGCCTTGCCACATCATCCCGCGTCACCTTGGCCACGCGCGAAGTCTACGCGGGTCCAGCTAGCTGTTGGCCGGTCGTGCGGCAGCGGTCCTCGCCGCGGAGCCGGCCCCGCCGTCGGGGAGCCCGCCCCGCGCCGCGCCGCCCGCTCCGGCGTCCCGCGCCGCGCCGCCCGCTCCGGCGTCCCGCGCCGCCGCCTTGGCCCGGGCCTCCTCGGCGGCGCGCTCGACCTTCTCCGGCGCGACGAAGCGGTAGCCCACGTTCCGCACCGTGCCGATCAGGGACTCGTGCTCCGGGCCCAGCTTGGCGCGCAGCCGCCGGACGTGGACGTCCACGGTGCGGGTGCCACCGAAGTAGTCGTACCCCCAGACCTCCTGGAGCAGCTGTGCCCGGGTGAAGACCCGGCCGGGGTGCTGGGCGAGGTACTTCAGCAGCTCGAACTCCTTGAATGTGAGATCGAGCACACGCCCCTTGAGCTTGGCGCTGTAGGTGGCCTCGTCGACCGACAGATCGCCGTTGCGGATCTCCATCGGGCTGTCGTCCGTGGTGATCTGCTGGCGGCCCATGGCCAGCCGCAGCCGGGCCTCGACCTCCGCCGGGCCCGCGGTGTCCAGCAGGACGTCGTCGATGCCCCAGTCGGCGGTGACGGCGGCGAGCCCGCCCTCGGTCACCACCAGGATCAGCGGACAGCCGGGGCCGGTGGACCGCAGCAGCTGGCACAGGCTGCGCACCTGCGGCAGATCGCGGCGGCCGTCGATCAGGATGACGTCGGCGCCCGGGGTGTCCACCAGGGCGGGGCCTTCGGCGGGGGCCACCCGCACGCTGTGCAGCAGCAGGCCGAGGGCGGGGAGCACCTCCGTCGAGGGCTGGAGTGCGTTGGTCAGCAGCAGGAGGGAACTCATCGTCCACCACCTGCCCCGGCCGTCTTCTCGAGGTTGTGCGCGCTTCGCTCGCCCATTACGTCGGTTCCTCCTCGGTCCCTGTGCGAGAGGGGCACCTCCCGGGCCGTGCCCGGGGGAGTCTGCGGCTACTACTTCGTACGGTCACGCTCCGCGCCCTTGGAGCGACGGTGCGCTCAAACGCGCACCCCCGCCCTGAAAGCACAAAAGGACCCGGGGGCTACGTTGCCCGGATCCTCTTCACGACAGAATAACCCACATGACATGCGCCGGAGAGGCTCAATCTGCTCCCCGTTGTCCTTCCACGGTCGCCGAGGGGGAGCAACGGGCCATGCTGCTGACCGATGACGGGGTCTCGATCGAGGCGTGCTACCAACCTTCCCCGGGGCCCGGCACCGAACCCTCCGACCAGCTCGCGCTGGTGGTCGGACACGGCTTCTCCGGCGCCCTGGAGCGCCCCGCGCTGCGGCGGGTGGCATCGGTGTTTCAGCAGCGTACGGCCGTGATCACGTTCTCGTTCCGAGGCCATGGGCGGTCCGGCGGACGGTCCACGGTCGGCGATCGCGAGGTGCTGGATCTGGCCGCCGCGGTGCGCTGGGCGCGCCGGCTCGGACATCGGCGAGTGGCCACGGTCGGCTTCTCGATGGGCGGGTCGGTGGTGATCCGGCAGGCGGCGCTCTACGGGAAGACTGATGAAATCCAGCCGTTGCAAGACGTACACCAGGGGGAGCGCACAGGGCGCTCGCCGGGGCGCACGGACGGCGTACTCGGGTCCCCCGGGGACGTGCCCGGGTCCCCCGGGGAGGTGACCGACGCGTCCGCCGGGGAGGCGACCGACGCGCCCGCCGGGCCGATCGACGGCGCCGCGCCCGATGCCGTCGTCGCCGTGAGCTCACCCGCCCGCTGGTACTACCGCGGCACCGCGCCCATGCGGCGGCTCCACTGGGCGATCACCCGGCCGACCGGGCGGCTGGTCTCCCGCTACGGGCTGCGCACTCGCATCGACCCCGGCGGCTGGGCCGTCGATCCGCTGTCCCCGGTGGCCGCCGCGCCGCTGATCGCGCCGACGCCGCTGCTGATCGTGCACGGCGACCGGGATCCGTACTTCCCGCTGGACCATCCGCGGATGCTGGCGTCGGCGGCGGACCCGTCCACCTCGGAGCTGTGGATCGAGCCGGGTTACGGCCACGCCGAGACCGCCGCCTCCCCCGATCTGCTGGCCCGCATCGCCGACTGGGCCGCGGCCCACGCCTGAGCCCGTCCCCGAGCAATCCCCCATCCGGTTATTCGGTTTCCGCCACCGGCTCCGCGAACTGGGACGCGTAGAGCCGCGCGTACGCACCGCCCGCCGCGAGCAGCGCGTCGTGCGAGCCCTGCTCCACGATCCGCCCCGACTCCATCACCAGGATCACGTCCGCGTCCCGGATGGTCGACAGCCGGTGGGCGATCACGAAGCTCGTACGGCCGCTGCGCAGCGAGGCCATCGCCCGCTGGATGAGGACCTCGGTACGGGTGTCGACCGAGCTGGTGGCCTCGTCCAGGACCAGGATCGACGGTTCGGAGAGGAACGCCCGGGCGATCGTGATCAGCTGCTTCTCACCGGCGCTGACGTTGGAGCCCTCTTCGTCGATCACCGTGTCGTAGCCGTCCGGCAGCATCCGTACGAAGCGGTCCACATAGGTGGCCTTCGCCGCCGCCACGATCCTCTCGGAGCCCGCCCCCTCCGCGCCGTACGCGATGTTCTCGGCGATCGTGCCGCCGAACAGCCAGGTGTCCTGGAGCACCATCCCGATATGGGAGCGCAGCTCCTCCCGTGACATCGCGGCGATGTCCACCCCGTCCAGCGTGATCCGCCCGCCGGTGACCTCGTAGAACCGCATCAGCAGATTGACCAGCGTGGTCTTTCCGGCGCCGGTCGGCCCGACGATGGCCACGGTCTGGCCCGGCCGCACCGACAGCGACAGGCCCTCGATGAGCGGCGTGTCGGGCTGGTAGCGGAAGGAGACCTCCTCGAACGCGACCTGCCCGCGCACCGCCTCCGGCCGCCGCGCGTCCACCGGCTCGGCGCTCTGCTCCGGCGCGTCCAGCAGCTCGAAGACCCGCTCGGCGGAGGCCACACCCGACTGCACCATGTTGGCCATGGAGGCCACCTGGGTGAGCGGCTGGCTGAACTGCCGGGAGTACTGGACGAACGCCTGGACATCGCCGATCGACAGCGCGCCGGAGGCCACCCGGAGCCCGCCGACCACGGCCACCAGCACATAGTTGAGGTTCCCGATGAACATCATCGACGGCTGGATCAGCCCCGAGATGAACTGGGCCCGGAAGCCCGCCCCGTAGAGCTTGTCGTTCTGCTCCCGGAACGCCTGCGCGGACTCCTTCTCCCGCCCGAAGACCTTCACCAGCGCATGGCCGGTGTACATCTCCTCGATATGGGCGTTGAGCTTGCCCGTGGTCTTCCACTGCTGCACGAACTGCGGCTGGGCGCGCTTGCCGATGCGTGTGGTCACCCACACCGAGACCGGGACGGTGATCAGCGCCACCAGCGCCAGCAGGGGCGAGATCCAGAACATCATCGACAGCACGCCCACGATCGTCAGCAGCGAGGCCATGATCTGGCTGAGGGTCTGCTGGAGCGTCTGCTGGATGTTGTCGATGTCGTTGGTGGCGCGGGAGAGCACCTCGCCGCGCGACTGCTTGTCGAAGTACGCCAGCGGCAGCCGCGCCAGCTTGTGCTCCACGTCCTCGCGCAGCCGGAAGACCGCGCGCTGGACGACGACGGTCGCCACCCGGGCCTGGATCAGGCCCAGGAGCGAGGCGGCCACGTACAGCGCCGTGACCCACAGCAGCACGACGCCGACCGCGTGGAAGTCGATGCCCTGGCCGGGGGTGACGTCCATCGAGGCGACCATGTCGGCGACCGTGCCCTGGTCCTTGTCGCGCAGCCACTGGACGGCCTGCTCCTTGCTGACGCCGTCGGGCAGCTGCCGCCCGACGATGCCCGCGAAGATCAGGTCGGTGGCCTCGCCGAGGATCTTCGGGCCCACCACCGCGAGCCCGGTGCTGACCGTGCCCAGCGCGAGCACCAGCAGGACGATCCCGCGCTCGGGGCGGAGCCGGGCCAGCAGCCGGCGGCTGGAGCCGCGGAAGTCCATGGACCGCTCGGTGGGCTGCCCGCCCATGAAGCGGCCGGGCCCGGCGGCGGGCGCCGGGCCCCTGCGGGGCGCCGAGGTGCCGCTCATGCCGCCTCCTCCTCGGTGAGTTGGGAGAGCACGATCTCGCGGTAGGTCTTGTTGCCGGCCATCAGCTCGCCGTGGGTGCCGGCGCCGACGATCCGCCCCGCGTCGAGGACCACGATCAGATCGGCGCCGCGGATGGTGGACACCCGCTGGGCGACGATGACGACCGTCGCGTTGTCCGTCTCGTCCGCGAGCGCCGCCCGCAGCCGGGCGTCGGTGGCGTAGTCGAGCGCCGAGAAGGAGTCGTCGAAGAGGTAGACGGACGGCCTGCGGACCAGGGCGCGGGCGATCGCCAGCCGCTGCCGCTGGCCGCCGGACACATTGGTCCCGCCCTGGGCGATCGGGGCGTCCAGACCGCCCTCCATGGCCGCCACGAACTCCCGTGCCTGGGCGGTCTCCAGGGCCCGCCACAGCTCCTCGTCGGTGGCGTCGGGGTCGCCGTACCGCAGGTTTGAGGCGACGGTGCCGGCGAAGAGGTACGGCTTCTGCGGGACCAGCCCTATGGTCCGGGTCATCACCTCGGGGTCGAGGTCGCGCACATCCACCCCGTCGAGGTGGACACTGCCGTCGGTCGCGTCGAACAGCCTCGGCACCAGCCCGAGCAGCGTCGACTTGCCACTGCCGGTGGAGCCGATGACGGCGGTGGTCCGGCCGGGCCGGGCGGTCAGCGAGATGTCGCGCAGCACGGGCGCGTCGGCGCCGGGGTAGCGGAACTCCACGCCCCGCAGCTCCAGCAGCCCCCGTCCGGCGTCGGCGGGCGCGGGCGCGACGGGCATCAGCGGCGGTACGACACTGGTCTCCGTGTCCAGCACCTCCTGGACACGCTCGGCGCACACCTCGGCCCTCGGCACCATCATGAACATGAAGGTGGCCATCATCACGGACGACAGGATCTGCATCAGATAGCTGAGGAACGCGGTCAGCGCGCCGACCTGCATCCCGCCGCTGTCGATGCGGTGTCCGCCGAACCAGACGACGGCCACGCTGGAGACGTTCACCACCAGCATCACGGCCGGGAACATCAGCGACATCAGCCGCCCGGCGCGCAGCGAGACATCCATCAGCCCGGTGTTGGCGTCGGTGAAGCGGTCGCGCTCATGGGTGTCGCGGACGAAGGCGCGGATGACCCGGATCCCGGTGATCTGCTCGCGCAACACCCGGTTGACGGTGTCGATGCGCTGCTGGACGTCGCGGAACAGCGGCCGCATCCGGCGGGCGATGAGCGTGACCACGAGGCCCAGGGCCGGAACGATGAGCAGGAGCAGCCCGGACAGCGGCACGTCCTCGTTGAGCGCCATGATCACGCCGCCGACACACATGATCGGCGCCGAGACCATCAGGGTGAAGGCCATCAGGCACAGCATCTGCACCTGCTGGACGTCGTTGGTGGTGCGGGTGATCAGGGACGGCGCCCCGAAGTAGCCCATCTCCCGGGCGGAGAAGGACTGCACCCGGTCGAAGACGGCGGCGCGCACATCGCGGCCGAGCGCCATGGCGGTGCGGGCGCCGAAGTAGACGGCTCCCGCGGCGCACACGATCTGGACGAGGGTGACGGCGATCATCAGCCCGCCGACACGGAGGATGTAGCCGGTGTCGCCCTTCACCACTCCGCTGTCGATGATGTCCGCGTTCAGCGCGGGCAGGTAGAGGGTGGCGAGGGTCTGCACCAGCTGCAATAAGACGATCAGCGTGATCGTTCGGGTATAGGGCCTCAGATACGCCCGTATCAGTCGTACCAGCACACGGAAACCTTAAGTGACGCTCGTCCCGAACCGGCCTTATTTTCGACGAACCGCGTGTGGTCCCGGGCGCGGTCCCGCACCCGTCATCATGGAGGCGGCAGATGACGGGAAAGGGATCGCGATGGCGATGATGAACACGCCCGCCGGGACCATCCGGTACTGGGCCGCGGCCCGCGCCGCGGCCGGCACCGCGGAGGAGCCGTACACCGCGTGGACACTGGCGGAGGCGCTCGACGCGGCCCGGGAGCGGCACACCGCGCGGCCGGAGTTCGCGCGGGTCCTGCTGCGCTGTTCGTTCCTGGTCGACGGAACCCCGGCCGGCACCCGTGACCACAAGACGATCCAACTCGCCGAGGGCGGCACGGTCGAGGTGCTCCCGCCGTTCGCAGGAGGGTGAACCCCGAGCTCATGAGCAACCAGCCGCACCAGCCCAACGAGCCTCATCAGCCCCACGAGCCTCATCAGCAGCAGGGCCAGCAGCCGCAGGGTCAGCACCCGCAGCAGCCGTATCCCCCGTACGGGTCGTACGAGGCTCCTTATGGGGGATACGACCAGAGCGCGCATCCTTACGGTGGCCATGACCAGGGTGGCCAGCAGCAGGCCGACTGGCAGGGGTACGCGGGGTATCCGCAGCAGCAGGGGTACGCCCAGGCCCAGGCCCAGCCGGCGCAGTACCAGCACCCGCAGCAGTACCAGCAGCAGCCGTACACGGATCCCTACGCCGCCGCCCAGCAGGGCTACCAGGGACAGCAGGCCCACCAGGGCCACCAAGGGCACCAAGGGCAGTACGCCCAGGGCTGGGCTCAGCAGCAGCACCCGTACCACCAGCCCGCCGACCCGTCCCAGGCCCCGTCCCAGGCGCCACCTCAGACCCCGGCTCAGGCCCCGGCACAGGCACAGGCACAGGCCCCGGCACAGGCCGCGACCGCGACCGCGACCGCGACCGCCGAGCCGCCCGCCCCGCAGCCGGACCGGCCGCTCACCGCCGCCGAGAAGGCCAAGGCCGAGGGCCGTCCGCAGATCCTCCACCCGGGGTTCGTCCCCGCCGCCCTGACCTCCGTGCTCGCCGCGCTGCTCGCGGCCACCGCGCCGCTGGGCCGTCCGGCCGTCGCCGTCGCGGTGGCGGCGCTCCAGGCGGTCACGGCGGCGGGCTGGTTCCGGCTGAACGGCATGTGGCCCGCCCGGCAGGGCATCGCGCTCGCCTTCGCGGGCGGTCTGGCCGCCGACATCGGCCTGCTCGCCACCGAGCCGTCACACGCCCCTACGGTCGTCATCGGCACCATCGGCGTCTGGCTGCTGCTGGTGCTGATCCTCCAGCTGCGCAGCCACGCCTCCCCGGACGAGCGGCTGTACGGCCTTACGGCCGCCGTGGCGGCCACGGCCCTCGCCGTGCTCGCGGCCGGCCATCTGGCCGCCGTCGCCGAGTCCTCGGACGCCGTGGTGGTGGGGGCGGCCGCCGTCGCCGTGGCCGTGCTCGTCCGGGCGCTGCCGCTGCCGACCGCCGCCGCCGTCGTGGTCGCGCTGGCGGCCGCCACGGGCGCGGGGGTCGGGGCCGGGCAGCTCACCGGAACGGGCACGTCGACCGCCGCCCTGCTCGGGTTCGCGGCCGGGGCGTGCGCACTGATCGGCCACCGGGTCGCCAGCTACGACTACCCCTCGCGCTTCGTCCACCTGACCGCCGGTGTGGCGCTGCCGCTCGCGGCCGCCGCCCCCGTGGTCTATGTGATCGGCCGCGCTCTGGGCTGACTCCCCGGCTCCCGCTCACCCGCTCCGGATAGGCTCGCAGCCTCAGGCGCGAGGGCCTGAGCGAGAGCCTGGGGGACCCACGCACATGCGCGCACTACGCATCACACTGATCGTCGTCGTGATACTCGGCGGCCTCTTCGTGGCCGCCGATCGCATCGCGGTGTACATGGCCGAGTCCAAGGCGGCCGACAAGATCAAGAGTTCTCAGTCCCTGACCACCACGCCCAATGTCTCGATCAAGGGCTTCCCCTTCCTCACCCAGGTCGTGGGCAAGGAGCTGGACGAAGTCGACGTCAACGTGGACGGGCTGACGACGGACGCGGGCGACGGCCGCAGCGTCCGGGTCACCGAGCTCGACGCCCAGCTGCACAACGTCCGCATCTCGGGCAACTTCTCGTCGGCCAGCGCCGACCGCGCCACCGGCTCGGCCCACATCAGCTACGCGGACCTGTCACAGGCCGCCGGTCCGGGGATCACGGTCGCCCACGACCCGTCGGGCACCAACAAGGTCAAGATCACCGGCAGTCTGCTGGGCCTCAGCCTCACCGCGCACTCCCAGGTCACCATCGTGAACGGCAACACCATCCGGCTGCACGCCGAGTCCATACCGGGCGGCAGCATCCCCCAGTGGGAGGACAAGGTGCGCGAGAAGGCCGACATGGAACGGAAGATCGAGGGACTGCCCACCGGCATGCGGCTGGAGAAGGTGGAGACCTCCAAGGACGGCATAGACGTCTCGGTCGCGGGTAACAACGTCCAGCTGACGGGCTGACGCGATCAGTACCAGGGGCGTCCGCTCACGCCCCTGGTCCATTCACTGAGACGATCATGTCCGCGCATATGGACGCTCCCGACCGCCGCGGGCCCCTCCGACCGCGCCTCCCGGCCGTTCACATGCCTGTCATCTCACACTCCGGACGATAACGTCTCACCATGCGACACGCCGGTGACATGCCCGCCTGTCCGTCCCTACGATCGGACCCATGAAGCGACAGGCGGATCTCACGAAGCGGCGGGCAGTCGACCTGTGCCGCGTCGCCGCCATGCTCTGTCGCCCCGTCTGAAGGGGACGTGGTCCGCGCACGCCACGGACCGACCCCCTCTTCGGCCCGTCAGCCGGGCCTTCCCGCACCTTCGCTCGTACGCTCGGCCGCACGCCCCGCGCGGCGCCGCGTCGTGAGCGTGCCCGTACCGCCGCAACTGCCCCGGAGGAGAGAAACATGAGCCGCAGTGACGTCCTGGTGGACGCCGACTGGGTCCAGGCCCGTATCGACGACCCCAAGACGGTCATCGTCGAGGTGGACGAGGACACCTCGGCCTACGACAAGAACCACATCAAGAACGCCGTCCGGATCGACTGGAAGCAGGACCTCCAGGACCCGGTGCGCCGTGACTTCGTCGACCAGGCCGGCTTCGAGAAGCTCCTGTCGGAGAAGGGCATCGGCAACGACGACACGGTCGTCCTCTACGGCGGCAACAACAACTGGTTCGCGGCGTACGCCTACTGGTACTTCAAGCTCTACGGGCACCAGGACGTCAAGCTGCTCGACGGCGGCCGCAAGAAGTGGGAGCTCGACTCCCGCGACCTGGTCGCCGAGGTGCCGACCCGCGCGCAGACCGAGTACAAGGCCAAGCCGCAGGACACCGCCATCCGCGCCTTCCGCGACGAGGTCGTGGACGCCATCGGCTCGCTGAACCTGGTCGACGTGCGCTCCCCCGACGAGTTCTCCGGCAAGCTGCTCGCCCCGGCGCACCTCCCGCAGGAGCAGTCGCAGCGTCCGGGCCACGTCCCGAGCGCCCGCAACATCCCGTGGTCGAAGTCGGCCAACGACGACGGCACCTTCAAGTCGGACGACGAGCTCAAGGAGATCTACGAGGGCGCGGGCGTGGACCTGTCGAAGGACACCATCGCCTACTGCCGCATCGGTGAGCGCTCCGCTCACACCTGGTTCGTCCTGCACGAGCTCCTGGGCCAGACCAACGTCAAGAACTACGACGGCTCCTGGACCGAGTACGGCTCGCTGGTCGGCGTGCCGGTCGAGCTCGGCTCCGGCAGCTGACCCCTCTCCCTCGAACGTAAGGACAAACATCCATGTGTGGAGCCAAGGCCGGCGGCCCCGACGCCTCGACGATCAAGCCCGGTGAGACCACGATCCAGGGTTCGGTGACCCGCGACGGCGAGCCCGTCGCCGGGTACGTCCGGCTGCTGGACAGCACCGGCGAGTTCACCGCCGAGGTGCCCACCTCCGCGACCGGGCAGTTCCGCTTCTACGCCGCGGAGGGCACGTGGACGCTGCGCGCCCTGGTTCCCGGCGGCACCGCGGACCGCACCGTCGTCGCCCAGAAGGGCGGGCTGGCGGAGGTCGCCATCGCCGTCTGACGCGCCACGACGCGTCATGACTCACGGCCGGAGGGCCGCACCCCGGGGTTGGACGCCTCGGCGGGGTGCGGCCCTTCGTCTGTCGGTGCGGGGGCTTTCGTCTGTCGGCGCCAGGGCCTTTCGTCTGTCGGTGCGGCGGTCCCGGACGTACGCTGGACACATGTACGCGCGACGCCGCCACGCATACTTCTTCCTGATGGGCGCGTGTCTGACGCTCTTCATCTCGGCATGGGCCTTTGTGCGCCTGTGGTCCGTCCCCGCCGCGGTCGCGATGTGCATCGTCGCCATGGTGATCCCGCCTCTGGCGGCGATCGTCGCCAATCGCCGGGGCCCGGACGACCGGTGGTGGGACGAATCGGGGGACGAGGAGTCCGACCGGTGGTGGCGGGAGCTGGACGAGCACAACCACCGGCATTGACCGACAGGGCTTCGCCCCTGGACCCGCTAGTACACGAGCGCCTGGACGCCGTCCGGCATGATCTCGCTCACGAAGACCTGGGCGCCCGCGATCCGGGCCCCCTCGATCAGATCCTTCTCCTCGATCTCCCGGCGCGCGGCACACTGCGTGCACACCGTGATCGTCCCGCCACCCGTAAGGATGCCGTCGATCAGATCCGGAAGCGGCGCGGCATGCGGAAGCTCGAACTCCGCGGCCCGGCCCGGCAGCGCGAACCACGTCGACTCCCCGGTCAGCCAGAGCGAGACCTCGACACCGCTCGCCGCGGCCACCGCCGCCACCGTGAACGCCTGGGAGCACCGCTCGGGAGCGTCCGCGCCCGCCGTCACCTTGATCACCAGCTTCTTCGCCATGCGTCAACCTTAGGCTCGGCACCGCGGGCCCGGCGCCGCACGGCCACCTGTCTCCACCGGCCGTCCCTGCGGCGACTAGACTCGGTGTCGTCCATCATCTGTTCCGAGGAGCGCGCTCGTGCTTGAGGCAGTCTTCACCACCCTGATGATCCTGGTCGCCGTGGCCACGCTCGGCTTCGCCGCGCTGACCTGGAAGAAGCTGTACCAGGGCCAGCGCTGATCCGCCCCCGCCCCGCCACCACGGCTCGACTCTCGACAGATCGCCTGAATTCATGATCCAGATTCCGTCCGACCTCCACCCGGACCTCGTGCCGCTCGCCTTCCTCCTGGGCAACTGGGAAGGGGCCGGCGTCTCGGACTTCCCCGGGGCCGAGAAGTGCAACTTCGGCCAGGAGGCCACCTTCACGCACGACGGCCGTGACTTCATCGAGTACATCTCGCACACCTGGGTGCTGGACTCCGAGGGCAAGAAGGTCCGCCCCCTGGAGAGCGAGTCCGGTTACTGGCGGATCGACAAGGACCGTAAGGTCGAGGTCGTGATGAGCCGTGACCAGGGCATCGTCGAGGTCTGGTACGGCGAGCTCGCGGAGGGCAAGCCGCAGATCGACCTGGCAACGGACGCGGTGGCGCGCACCGCCCACGCGGCCCCGTACTCGGGCGGCAAGCGGCTGTACGGCTACGTCAACAGCGATCTGATGTGGGTCGGCGAGAAGGCCACCCCCGAGGTCGAGCTGCGCCCGTACATGTCCGCGCATCTGAAGAAGGTCGTGGACCCCCGGGAGTGGGCCAAGGACCTCAAGGACCTGCCGGACGACGGGATCGCCTTCTTCCGCTGAGGTCGTACCGCGTCCGGTTCTCCCCTGTGCGTCCGGCCGGTCGCCGCGGGCCCGCCTACACTTGCACCGTGGCGACCACCGACTGGAAGAGCGATCTGCGGGAGCGCGGCTACCGTCTGACCCCGCAGCGCCAGCTCGTGCTCGAAGCCGTCGATCACCTGGAGCACGCCACTCCGGACGAGATCCTCACCGAGGTGCGCCGCACCGCGAGCGGCGTCAACATCTCCACGGTCTACCGCACGCTGGAGCTGCTGGAGGAGCTGGGCCTGGTCAGCCATGCCCATCTCGGCCACGGCGCCCCCACGTACCATCTGGCCGATCGGCACCATCACATCCATATGGTGTGCCGGGACTGCACGGATGTGATCGAGGCCGATGTCTCCGTGGCCGACGCCTTCACCCGGCAGCTCCGGGCGGACTTCGGCTTCGACACCGATCTGAAGCACTTCGCGATCTTCGGCCGGTGTGCCTCCTGCTCCGCCCGGCAGCGCGCCGTGGAGGCCGGTGCTGACCCCGGGCAGCTCGGTGGGAACGGCGCCGAAAACCGCTCCGGTGAGGGCCGAGCCCGCAGGTCGTAGGCTGAGTTCATGAAGAGCCCTTTGCTGTCGCTGCCCGGCGCCGTCCCCGGCGAGGGCCCCGACGAAGGCGTCGCCGCCCACTACGGCGACCTGTTCCGCGAGCAGCGCGCGCTCGCCGACGGCACCGGCTTCGTGGACCTCTCGCACCGCGGAGTGGTCACGGTCACTGGTGCCGACCGGCTCAGCTGGCTGCATCTGCTGCTCACCCAGCACGTCAGCGAACTCCCGCCGGGCCAGGCCACCGAAGCCCTGATCCTCTCCGCCCACGGCCACATCGAACACGCGCTCTACCTCGTCGACGACGGCGAAACCACCTGGGCCCATGTCGAGCCCGACAGCCAGGGGGATCTGATCGCCTACCTGGAGAGCATGAAGTTCTTCTACCGGGTGGACATCGCGGACCGCACCGACGCGTACGCGGTCGTCCACCTCCCCGCGGGCAGCATCACCGAGGCCCCCGAGGACGCCGTCGTCCGCGAGACCCCCCATGGCCGGGACCTGTTCCTGCCCCGTGAGCGCCTTACCGCCTTCGCCGAGGCGAGCGGCCCGCCGATCGGGGTGCTGGCGTACGAGGCGCTGCGGGTCGAGGCCCACCGGCCACGGGTCGGCCTGGAGACCGACCACCGCACCATCCCGCACGAGCTGGGCTGGATCGGCTCCGCCGTCCATCTCCAGAAGGGCTGCTACCGCGGCCAGGAGACCGTCGCCCGGGTGCAGAACCTGGGGAAGCCACCGCGCCGGCTGGTCTTCCTCCACCTCGACGGCAGCGAGGTGGCACTGCCGTCCCACGGCGCGCCCATACGGCTGGCCTCGGAGGGCGAGGAGGGCCGCCAGCTGGGGTTCATCACCTCCTCGGCCCGCCACCACGAGCTGGGGCCGATCGCGCTGGCGCTGGTCAAGCGCAATGTGCCGGTGGACGCGGACCTGATCGCGGACTCCACGGCCGCCGCACAGGAGACGGTCGTGGAGCCGTGAGCCCCCTGCCGGTCCGCCGAGCCGTGACCCCACCGCCGGTCCGCCGGACCTCTCGGTTCGGCTAGACCTCGACCAGCACCGTGAACGGGCCGTCGTTCGTGAGCGAGACCTTCATGGCCGCTCCGAACCGGCCCGTTTCCACGTGTGCGCCCAGCTTCCGCAGCTGTGCCACCACCTCGTCGACGAGCGGTTCGGCGACCCCGCCGGGGGCCGCCGCGTTCCAGGTGGGACGGCGCCCCTTACGGGCGTCGCCGTAGAGCGTGAACTGGCTGATGACCAGCAGCGGAGCGGCCAGGTCCGAGCAGGACCTCTCGTCGTGGAGCATCCTTACGGACCACAGCTTGCGGGCGAGCTGGGCCGCCTTCTCCGGGGTGTCGTCATGCGTCACCCCGACCAGCACGCACAGTCCCTCACCGACGATCTCGCCGACCGTCTCGCCGTCCACGACGACGCTCGCCCCGTCCACTCTCTGTACCACAGCACGCATGGCGACCATCATGCCGTGCGTCCATCCGGGGCCGATCGGGTGGATGGCCGCTGCACAGGGAGCATCACTGGTGGCACGATGCGTGCAGGCGGTGCAGGCGGGCAGGAACTGCGAGAACGACGCATCGCTGGAGGGGACGGACACCAATGACCACATCGGGCACCGGCCAGCCCATGGCCACCGAGGGCCTGCTGCCGCCACGGCCACCGATCCAGCGCGGCGGGCGGCTGGCCGACTCCGCCGCCGTGACGGCACCGGCCATCACGTCCACATCCGCGGCGGCGAGCGGTCTGAACGCTCTGCGGCTGCCGGAGCTGCGGGCGCTGCGCCGCTCGGCACAGCGCGAGGAGGCGGATCTGAGCTATCTGCGCAGACTGCTCCAGGGGCGGATCGACATCCTCCGCGCCGAGCTGGGCCATCGCCGTGACCCGGCGCCCGCGGCGGCCGCGGCCCAGCCGCACACCGCGCTGGTGGACCGGCTGCCGGAGATCCTCGCGGACCTCCCCCCACGGCACCGCTCCTCGGCCCGGCATGTCACGCTCGGGACGCCGCAGGACGCGGAGTACGAGCGGCTGGCCGAGGAGATGCTGGCCGATGTGGGCCTGTCCGATCTGCGGGCCCGTACGGACGAGGAGCTGCACGGCGCGATGGCCCGCCTCGTCGGCCATGAGCAACAGGTGTCGCGGCGGCGGCAGGAGCTCCAGCGCACGGCGGACGGCTGTAGCACCGAGATCGCCCGCCGGTATCGCGAGGGAGAGGCGCAGGTGGACGACCTGCTGGCGTAGCCATCCACAGGGTGCGGTGTGATGAAAGTACCTGGTCCGAGGGCTGTGGAAATCGGCGTGCGGCCGGTGGCGACGGACGCTTAGCGTGTGCGCATGGCCCTCGAACTCCGCACCCCACTCGCAGATTCCGACCTCTCCAACTGGACCGTCGCGCTCAACACCGGCTTTCTGCGTCCGCCGGAGGCACCGAAGGAGGAGGTGGAGCTGCGGCGGGAGCAGATGGATCTGTCCCGTACGCAGGGGGTCTTCGACGGGGACCGCTGTGTGGCCACCTTCCGCAGCTTCGCACAGCGGCTGACGGCGGTCGGCGGGGCGGATGTCGCGGCCGACGCGATCAGCAATGTCGCGGTGTCGGCCACCCACCGCCGCCGGGGGCTGCTCAGCCGGATGATGGAGCACGATCTGCGCGCCGCCAAGGAGCGGGGCGAGGCCGTGGCCACCCTGATCGCGGCCGAGTACCCGATCTACGGGCGGTATGGCTTCGGCCCGGCCACCTGGATCACCGAATGGCAGGTGGACGTCCCCCGCGCGGGCCTCGACCCGCGCCACTCGGCCCCGGTGGACGGCGGTCGGGTCGACTTCGCCGACGCCGACGAGGTGCGGAAGCTGGGCCCCGCCCTGCATGAGCGGCTGCGGGCCGAGCAGCACGGCGTCATCGACCGCCCGGACCACTGGTGGCGGATCAACACCGGTCAGCGGCAGTACCCCAACCGCCCCTGGACCGAGCCGTTCTACGTGCTCTACCGCTCCCCCGAGGGCTCGGTGGACGGGCTGCTCGCCTATACGGCGGACGACCGCTGGGAGGGCAACAAACGACCGCACAACACCGCCACCATGCTCGAGCTGACCACGGTCACCCCGGCCGCCGAGCGGGCGCTGTGGCACTTCCTGCTCTCGGTCGACTGGGTGACCCGGGTCAACACCGGCCGGCGCGCCCCCGATGATCTGCTTCCGCTGCTGCTCGGCGATCCCCGCGCGGCCCAGGTCACCATGTATGCGGACTGGCTGTGGCTGCGCCCGCTGGATGTGCCCCAGCTGCTGGAGACCCGTACGTACCCGGTCGAGGGCTCGCTGGTGCTCGAGCTGCGCGATGCCGCCGGGCTGGCCGGGGGCCGCTACTTCCTGGAGGCGGGCCCCGACGGCGCGGCGTGCGCGACCACGGGCCGTCCGGCCGATCTGACCATGGACATCGGCGAGTTGGGCACCCTGTGGCTGGGCGACGAGTCGGCGGTCCGGCTCGCCTCGCTGGGCCGGATAGCAGAGGAGCGCCCGGGCGCCGCCGCGCTGGCGGACCGGCTGCTGCGGACCCCGCGCCGCCCCTGGTGCCCCGATGGCTTCTGAAGCGCCTGGTGCTCAGCAGCTGGACTTGAGCAGTCGGCGGGCGCCCGTGCCCTGCTCGCCCAGCCGGTCGTAGGGGTTCGCCAGCGCGCACTTGTCGATCGACAGACAGCCGCAGCCGATGCAGTCGGTGAGGTGGTCGCGGAGGTTCTCCAGCTGTTCGATGCGCTCATTGAGGTCCGCGTGCCAGCACTCCGAGATCCGGGCCCAGTCCTCCTTGGTGAGGACGTGGTCCTCGGGGAAGAGCCCGAGGACCTCCCGGATCCTCGCCAGCGGGATGCCGACGCGCTGCGAGGAGCGGACGAAGGCCACACGGCGGAGGGTGTCACGGGTGTAGCGGCGCTGATTGCCGGAGGTGCGGCGGCTGTGGATCAGCCCCTCGCGCTCATAGAAGCGCAGCGCGGAGGCGGGCACCCCGCTGCGCTGCGCGAGATCGCCGACCGTGAGCTCATGGGTCTTCCAGGTCAGTTGCGTCATAGAGCCGAGGATAGCTTGACTTCAACCTTTGTTTAAGTCCGAGGCTCGTCCCATGACGACAGACACCGCCGTTCTAACGACGACCACCACGCCCGCGTCCGCCACCGACACCGACTCCCCCATCCGGCTCGCCATCATCATCGGCAGCACCCGCGACGGCCGCTTCGGACCGAAGATCGCGGACTGGTTCGCCGGTCATGCGGCGCTCCGCTCCGATATGACCGTCGATGTCGTGGACCTGGCCGAGACCCCGCTGCCCATGGCCCTCACCCACCGCCCCGGCCCCGAGGACGTCGCGGCCCTGGAGGCCGTGACGCCCCGGCTGGACGCGGCCGACGCGTTCGCCGTGGTCACACCCGAGTACAACCACAGCTACCCCGCCCCGCTGAAGAACGCGATCGACTGGCACTTCACCCAGTGGCAGGCCAAGCCGGTCGGCTTCGTCTCCTACGGCGGCATCTCCGGGGGGCTGCGCGCGGTCGAGCATCTACGGCCGGTCTTCGCCGAGGTCCACGCCGTGACCGTCCGGGACACGGTCAGCTTCCACAACGCGGGCGGGCTCTTCGGAGCGGACGGCCGGCTGAAGGAGCCCGAGGGTCCGGACACCGCCGCCGGGGCGATGCTCGACCAGCTCACCTGGTGGGCGCGAGCCCTGCGCACGGCCCGCGCCACCCACCCGTACGGCAGCTGATCCGCCCGGCGGCGCCGACCCCCGTTGACGGCGCCGCCGGGAACGCGGTGCACCGGCGTTGCGGCTCAGCCGACGTGGCGGCTCAGCGGCTCAGCCGGTGCGGCGGCGGAAGAGCACGCTCGACAGTCCGGCCGCCACCGCCAGGATTCCGCCGCACCAGACCAGGGCCTGCCAGGCGCTGTCACCGACCGGCCGGTCCAGCAGCAGCCCGCGCAGGGCCTCGATGACCGGGGTGACCGGCTGGTGCTCCGCGAACCCGTGCAGCCAGCCCGGCATGGTGTGGATGGGCACGAACGCGCTGCTGGGATACGGCAGGAACATCATCAGAAAGGTGAACCCGCCCGCCGCCTCCGGCGACCTGGCGAGCAGGCCGAAGCAGGCCGACAGCCAGGAGATCGCGAGGATGAACATCAGCAGGATCCCGGCCACGGCCAGCCAGTCGAGCGGACCGGCGGCCGGCCGGAAGCCGATGAGGAAGGCCACCCCGAAGACGATCGCGGTCGCGACGGTGTTGCGCAGCACGCTCGCGGCCACATGGCCCGCCAGGATCGGGGTGCCGCCGATGTCCAGCGACCGGAAGCGGTCGATGATGCCGCCGGTCATGTCATTGGAGACGGTGACCGCCGTGTTGGCCGAGCCGAAGCCCGCGCACAGCAGCATCACCCCGGGGACGACATAGGTGACGTACTCGGTGCCGGTGTGGATGGCGCCGCCGAAGAAGTAGACGAAGACCAGCATCAGCATGATCGGCAGCAGCATGGCGGTGAGCACCGCGTCGATATTGCGCCTGCTCAGCCGGATGGTGCGGCCGGTCAGAACGATCGCGTCAGACACCGGCCGCCTCCTTCTCGCCCGCGGCCTCACCGATGGAGCTCCCGCCCTCGCCGTTACGGCTTCCGCCCCCGGCGTCATGGCCGGTCAGGGCCATGAAGACATCGTCGAGCGTGGCGCTGTGCACGGTGAAGCGGTCCACGGCGCGCCGCCCGGGGTCGATCTCGTCGAGCAGGGCACGCACCTGGGCGGCGCTGCCGTCCGTCGCGACGCCCAGGGTCAGCCGGTCGGCGTCGCTCCAGACGAGCCGTACGCCGAGTTGGCGCGCGACCGTCTCGTACGCCGTGACATCGCCGAGCACGAGGTCCAGCCGCTGCCCGGCCACGCGCTCCTTGAGCTCGGCCGGGGTGCCCTCGGCCACCACCCGGCCGCCGTCCACCACGGCGACACGATCGGCGAGTTGGTCGGCCTCCTCCAGGTACTGGGTGGTGAGGAAGACCGTCACCCCGTCCGTCACCAGCCCCTTGACCACCTCCCACATGGCCTGCCGGCTGCGCGGGTCGAGTCCGGTCGTCGGCTCGTCGAGGAAGATCACCTCGGGGTGGCCGACCAGGCCCGCGGCGAGGTCGAGCCTGCGGCGCATTCCGCCGGAGTAGGTGCCCACGGTGCGGCGGGCGGCGCCGGTGAGGTCGAAGCGCTCCAGCAGTTCGTGTGCGCGGCCGCGGGCCTCGGCGCGGCCGAGCCGGGTCAGCCGCCCCATCATCCGCAGGTTCTCCTCGCCGGTCTGCATCTCGTCCACCGCGGCGTACTGCCCGGTGAGGCTGATGACGCGGCGGACCCGGCGGCGGTCGGCGACGACGTCGAGGCCCGCGACCCGGGCCCGCCCGGCGTCCGGTGGCGTCAGCGTGGCCAGGATCCGCACGGTCGTGGTCTTGCCCGCCCCGTTGGGGCCGAGCAGTGCGAAGACACTGCCGGGCGCGACCGACAGATCGACACCCCTGAGCACCTTCACCGCCCCGTAGGACTTCTCGAGGCCGCTCGCCTCGATGGCTGGTCGATGGGCCATGATTCCCCCGCTCCCCTTCTGCGTATGACATACACGCTACTGCGTAGGGTATACACAACTCTAGGATGGCGGTCAATCGAGCCACCCATCAGCGCACGTATCTACGGAGGGTCCCGAGGCCATGGCCACCGAGGAGAGCGGTACCGGCCTGCCGGCGAGCATCGAGGCCGCCTGGGGACTGCGGGAACGCCCGGGCAAGGGGCCCCGCCCCGGCCTGACCCTGGGCCGGATCGTCGACGCCGCCGTCGGCATCGCCTCGGCGGACGGGCTCGGCGCCGTCTCCATGAGCCGGGTCGCGGCCGAGCTGGGCGTCTCCACGATGTCCCTGTACCGCTATGTCTCGGCCAAGGACGAGCTGCTGACGCTGATGGAGGACGCCGCCTACGGCCCGCCCCCGCCCGGTGAACCGGCGGAGGACTGGCGGACCGGGTTCACCGGCTGGGCCTGGGCGCTGCGCACCGCCGTCGCCCGCCACCCGTGGGTGGTGAACGTACCCGTAAGCACCCCGCCCTCGACGCCCAACTCGGTGGCCTGGATGGAGCGCGGACTCGCCTGTCTGCGCCGCACCAACCTCAGCGAGGGCGAGAAGGTCTCCGTGCTGATGCTGGTCAGCGGCTTCGTCCGGAGCGAGGCGCGGATGACCTTCGACATCCTGGCGGCCCACCGGCGCAGCGGGCAGAGCCTCGAGTCCTCGATGGCGTCCTGGGCCAGGCTGCTGGAGAAGCTGACCGACGCCGAGCGCTTCCCGGCCGTGACGGCGGCGCTGCGGACCGGGGAGTTCGACACCCCGGGCGGCCCCGACGACGAGTTCGTCTTCGGCCTGGAGCGGATCCTCGACGGGGTGGAGGCGCTGATCAGCGCGCGGAGCTGACCGCCCGGACCTCTTGCGCGCTGACCGCCCGTACTCTTCTGCGCTGACCGCCCGGACCTCTTGTGCTCCGCGCACCCACGGGGGCTGGCCAGATTCTTGTACATCCTGGCCATCCGGCCACTCGTCGGCCCCGGGGCCGGTTTCCGAGCATGGTGGGCATGAACGTGCTGTGGATATTCGCCCACCCCGAACAGCGCTCCCTCAGCGCGGCGTTGCGCGACGAGGGGCTGCGCGCCCTGCGCGAGGCAGGCCATGAGTACCGGCTGTCCGATCTCTACGCGATGCGCTGGAACCCCGTGGTCGACGGCGCCGACTTCCGGCATGACGCGGACGAACGCCTCATCGTCGGGTCCGCCTCACGGCGCGCCTATGACGCGGGGACGCTCAGCGAGGACATCCGCGCCGAGCAGGAGAAGATCGCCTGGGCCGACGCGCTCGTCGTGCAGTTCCCGCTGTGGTGGTACGGCATGCCCGCCATCCTCAAGGGCTGGTTCGACCGCGTCTTCGTCAAGGGCTTCGCGTACGGGGTCGTCGGGCCGGACGGCCGCACCCTGCGCTACGGGGACGGCAAACTGGCCGGTAAGCGCGCCATGGTGGTGCTGACCGCCGGGGCACCCGAGGCCACCGTGGGGCCGCGCGGTGTCAACGGCGAGCTCGGCGATCTGCTGTTCCCGCTGCATCACGGCACCTTCTGGTACAGCGGGATGTCCGTGCTGCCGCCGTATGTGGTGTACGGCGCGGACCGGGTCCCGGCCGAGGCGTACGAAACCCATGCCGCCGAGCTGCGGAAGCGACTGGCCGCCCTGCCGACCGAGGAGCCGATTCCGTTCCGCCGCCAGAACGGCGGGGACTACGACGAGCGCCTGGTGCTCCGCCCCGACCTCCTGCCGGGCCGCACCGGCCTCTCCGTGCACTACGCACAGCCCCGCACCCCGGCCGCCGGAGGCGCCCAGGACACGCAGACCGCCGCGGGCGGCTAAGCGCTCCGCGGGAAGTGCCGCGAGGTGCGGTCGTTCATCCGCGGCTGCGTCGTGGCCGGTCGCGCAGTTCCCCGCGCCCCTTCGGGGCGCACCCGAACCGCACCGGACTTCAGCGAGGGCGATGAGGAGGGCGGCCACAGCTCCAGCCGCCAGTCGTTGCACCGCATCATCGTCCCCACCGGATACTCGAATTCGCACTCGCCGAGCAGCGTGAACCCGGCCTTGCGGCACACCCCGTTCGACGCGGGGTGGCCGACGGACGGATACGCGTGCAGATACCGATGGGTGTGCTGCGCCGCGGCCGCCCGGGCCACCTCCCTCGCGGCCGCGGCCGCGATCCCCCGCCCCTGGAACGGCGGCAGCACGGCCCAGCCGGTCTCGTACACCGACTCACCTCGCCACTCCCGCTCCCAGTACCCGATGCTGCCGGCCGTCTGGTCCCCCTCATGACCCTCATCCCCCTCGTCCCCCTCCGGCAGCACGACCCGGTACATCCGCCCGGCGCCCGGCCCGGTCAGCTCGGCATACCGCCGGTGGCGGACCAGGAGCTGCTCCTCGCTCTCCGGCCCGCCCAGGTGGCTCGTCATCTCCGGGCTGTTGACGCGGCGCAGCAGCCCGAGGCAGAGCGCGCTGTCCTCCCACGGCTCGAGCCGCACCCGGACCCCGCTCGCCCCACCGGACATCGGCCACCTCCCGCCGTCGGCGCACTCCACGCCCGCCTTCCATCATTCGACCACGGGGGTACGACAACGGCCTCGCGCCCAGGTCACGGCCTGTCCCGCCCCGCCAACCCGTCCCGCCCGGCCGCCCGCCCCGCCCGTCCCGCCCGGCGTCAGCCCGCCGACGCCACCGGCTCCAGCAGCGCCATGTCGTCCTCGCCGAGGGCGATCCGCGCCGCCGCCATGTTCTCCTCGATGTGGGCCAGAGAGCTGGTGCCGGGGATCTGGATGATCGCGGGCGAGCGGGCGAGGCCCCAGGCGAGGGCGATCTGATGCGCGGTCGCGCCGTGCCGCTCCGCGACCGTCCGCAGGTTCTCGCTCTCCAGGCCGGTGTGGCCGCCGCCCAGCGCGAAGAACGGCATATAGGCGATCCCGGCCGCGGCGCACTCGTCCACCAGCGCCCCGTCCGCCTGATCGAGCACCCCGAACCGGTTCTGCACCGCCGCCACGGGCGCGATCGCGCGGGCCTCGGCGAGCTGCTCGGCGCTCACATTGCTCACCCCGAGCTCCCGCACCAGCCCCTCGTCCCGCAGGGCGGCCAGCGCACCGAACCGCTCCCCGATCGGCACCCCGCCCACCGCCTTGAGCCGCCCCACCCGCAGGTGGACCAGGTCGAGCGCGTCCACGCCCAGCTGCCGCAGATTCTCCTCCACCAGCCCCCGCAGCTGCTCCGGCCGCGCCTCCGCGTACATCTCCCCGGTCGGGGTGCGCAGCGGCCCGATCTTGGTGGCGATGGTGAGGTGCTCGGGGTACGGGTACAGGGCCTCGCGCAGGATGTCGTTGGCCCGCTCGGTGGCGGAGAAGTAGAAGGCGGCGGTGTCGATATGACGGGTGCCCAGCTCCACGGCGCGCCGGGCGACCGCCACGGCCGTCGCCCGCTCGACGACGGGACCGCCCCACCGCCCCGGCAGCTGCATGGCCCCGAAGCCCAGCCGATCGGCCGGTGACGACGGGTGCGACGATGAGATCAAGGTTGAGAAGGATGAGGTCATGGGGCAGCATGCGCACCTTTTCGCCCCGACCACAAGATCAGCCCAGCCCTACGAAATCGGACCGGCCCGACAAGATCAGTTCAGCGCGGCGAGATCGGACCGGCCCGACAAGATCAGCTCAGCCCGACGACCGCTCCAGCAGCAGCGCCCGCTCACGGGCGTTACGGGTCAGGGCCGCCGCGCGGGCGAACTCCGCCCGGGCCTCCGCATGCCGTCCCAGCCGCTCCAGCAGATCCCCGCGGACGCTCGGCAGCAGGTGGTAGTCCTTGAGGACCGGTTCCTCCGCCAGCGCCTCGACCAGCTTCAGACCCGCCGCGGGCCCCTCCGCCATCGCGACGGCGACCGCCCGGTTGAGCTCCACCACCGGGGACGGGGTCAGCGCCATCAGCCGGCCGTAGAGGGCGGCGATGGCCGTCCAGTCGGTGTCCTCGTAGCGGATCGCCCGTGCGTGACAGGCGGCGATGGCGGCCTGGAGGGAGTACGGGCCCTGGCCCGCCCGCTGGAGGGCCTCGACGCCCCGGCGGATGAGCAGGCGGTTCCACTTGGTGCGGTTCTGGTCGGCGAGCAGCACCGGCTCACCGCCGGGGCCGGTGCGGGCCGCGATCCGGGAGGACTGGAACTCCAGCAGCGAGACCAGCCCGTGCACTTCGGGCTCCTGGGGCAGCAGCCCCGCCAGCACCCGCGCCAGGCGCAGCGCGTCCTCGCACAGCGCCGGGCGCACCAGATCGTCGCCCGCGGTCGCGGAGTAGCCCTCGTTGAAGACGAGGTAGACGACCTCCAGGACCGAGGAGAGCCGGGCGGTCCGGTCGTCGCCGTACGGCACCTCGAAGGGGACCTCGGCCTTGGCGAGGGTCCGTTTGGCCCGGACGATGCGCTGGGCGACCGTGGGCTCCGGGACCAGGAACGCGCGGGCGATCTCCTCCGTGGTCAGCCCGCCCAGCAGCCGCAGGGTGAGCGCGACCCGGGCCTGGGTGGACAGCACGGGATGGCATGCGGTGAAGATCAGCCGCAGCAGATCGTCGTCGATGTCCTCGGCGGTCCCGGTGAGATCCGCCGGATCGGGCGGTGAGACGTCCTCCAGGGCCCGCCCGACCTCCGCCAGCTTGCGTGCGTAGGTCTCCTTACGGCGTACGAGATCGATCGCGCGGTGCTTGGCGGTGGCCATGAGCCAGGCGCCCGGATTGTTCGGCACACCCGACTCCGGCCACCGCTCCAGCGCGGCGACCAGGGCGTCCTGCGCGAGTTCCTCGGCCAGCCCGACGTCCCGCACGATGCGGGCGACGCCTGCGATGATCCGCGCGGACTCGATCCTGAAGACCGTTTCGACCGTTCCGGCGATGTCAGCGGTTGCGCCACTCCGGGCGCTTTCAGCCGCTTTCGCCGCGTCGGCCGGGCTTGCTGCCGTCACGGCCACCATCAGAGCAGCCGTAAGGGGACGGAGCAAGCGTTACCGGCTCAGGGCTCGACAACCTCACGGACCTCGCAGGTGATGGTCCAGAACTCCTCATGCACCCGCAGGAACCGCTTGGTCCACTCCAGGGCCTCGGCCTTGTCCTTGGCCTGGAGCAGGGCGTAGCCGCCGATGACCTCCTTGCTCTCGGTGAACGGGCCGTCGGTGCAGCTGATCTTTCCGCCGGACCAGGTGACCCGGGTGCCGTCGGAGGTCGGGGTGAGCCCGGCCGTGTCCAGCATGACCCCGGCCTTGGTCATCTCCTCGATCAGCTCGCCCATCCGCTCCATGAGCTCGGGACTGGGGCCCTCGGCGGGGGCGTTCTGCTCATCGACGCGGATCATCGACAGAAAGCGCGGCATGGTGACTCCTCATGCGGAACGGGATCGGGATTTCGGAACGGAGGCCGGGGGCTTCCCCCGCCTCTCACCCCTGCGTCGAACGGGCACCGCCCGGATCGACAGACCTCACGAAACTTTTCGACGAGGTCGCACCTGTCCGTTCCCAAAAGATCTGAACGGATGAGGTGTCTCCGAGCTGGGCCTTGTCAGTTCTGCTGGGACGATTCCGAAGCCGGGCGGCCCAGTGGATCTGAACGGTGGTGAGCCTGCTTGTGGACGAGCTGGGGTGGCCCATTTGTTCTGTCGGACGGTGGGGCTGTGACCTGGAGTCTTTCAGTTCTGGTGGGACTAATCCCGTAGGGCGTCGTAGTCGTCCGGCGTCGTCACCAGCATCAGTGATCGTCCCAGGGAGTCGGTCCAGCGAAAGAGAGCGTCGTTGGAAAAGGCGTGGGAACGGAGTTTTTCGCGGAGGGTGGGGACGTTGAGCCTGTGCTCGGCCTCTGTGTAGACGGCGTCGATGGTGCGCCGGTGCTGGCTGAGGTTCGTCCATCGGCGAGGTGCCCGTAGTGCCCGCCAAACAGGATCGGCCACCATGCCCAGCAGCGTGACGAACTCTGGATAGGTGGCGATGTACTCCCGCTCGTCGACGCGTCGTCTGATGATGTTCCCGTAGACGGCTTCCTTGGGAGGGAGCCGGGTGAGGCGGTCGTTCCAGCGTGACAGCAGATGGGGTTGGTTCTTGTTCAGGAGCCAGGAGCGGACCAAGTGCTGCGCTTCCTTCGTTCCTGCTTCCAGGGTGTCGGGGAAGCGGCGGGCGATTCGTCGGTGGCGGTGCTGAGCGGTGACGAGCTCTGGGAGGTGGCCGACGCGGTAGTGGCGATTGCCGTCGACCCAGATGCCGTGTCGGCGGCAGAGCTGGAGATCGGCGGGGCGGTGGGCGAGGACGGGCCCGGTGATCCCGCGCCGATGCATGCAGTGTGAGCAGGCGACGTAGAGACGCCGACGGTAGCGGACGACGTCACCAGCGGTGCGCGCCTCAATCCTGGCGATCGCTGGTAGCAGCATCCGGAGGGTCTCGGGCGCAAGACCCGTCAGGATGGCCAGCCGTGGCAGAACCATCGGAGTCCAGCGCCATAGTGTGTCTGTCCGCTTGCCGACCTGCGCGTTTTTGAACGGTGTAAGGGCTTTCGCCAGTTGGCCCGCCGTCACTTGGTTGGCGGCGGCGAGGCGGTGCAGATACCAGCCGAAGACCTCCCCGTGGACCGGTGGCAGAGGAAGCGGCAGGAGTCGGACCGGGGTTTCCCAAGGCTCCATTGCTCAGGCTGCCTTCGGTCTGCGAGTGCGCTTGGCGCGGCGGTGATCAGGCTGGGACTGCTGGACGGCGTGGTCGAGCTCGATCTCGTCGAGCATGCGCTTGGTGATCTTTTCTGTGCCGGCGTCAATGGCGTCGACGGCGGCTTCGCGGATGAGCTGGGAAAGGCTGCCGATCAGCCCGCCGGTGCGTTCGTGGAGGTAACCGGTCATGGCGACCAAGGTGCCGGGGCGATGAGCGTGTAGTCGCAGGGAGTCTTCCATGGTCGCCACCAAGGCCTGCCAGTGCTCCTTGTCCGCGCGATTCTTGTGGCCGAAGGGCCGAGAGGGGATGACCGTGTAGCGGCCGGCGATCTGTTGCCCGCGGGTGCCTTGGAACAGGCTGCTGGTCTCGACGTCGAGACCAGCAAGCACGAAGGTGGCCGCGATCCGTTCCGAGAGGTACTTCAGCTGGTCGGATGCCTCGGCTCCGTGGCGGGTCGTCAGGTCGAGGTTGTGGATCTCGTCGACCAGGACGAGCGTGGTGCCGAGCTTGCCGAGCAGGTCGCAGACGGCGTTGGTGATCTGGACCTGGCTCATGCGGTGCTCCAGCGGGACGCCGAGGAATCGGGCGAACTCGCCTGCGAGCATCTTGGGGGTGGCGGCTGGGGGAACGGTGACGAAGACGACTGGCAGTCCGCCGACGGCGGCGGGGTTGCGACGCCGGGTGATCTGTTCGACGTTCTTGCCCAGCTGAGTGATCGCGGTGGTCTTGCCAGTGCCGGCCGAACCGGACACGATCAGGCCGCGCCGGGCGGAGACCTGGTGCCGGTTGAGCACGATGCGTTTGCGGCCGGTGGTGACGACGCCGCGGATCGTGGGGGTGTTCACGATGACGGATCGTGTGTGGTAGTCGATCCGCGCCTCTTTGTAGGACTCCAGTTCGTCCTCGTCCAGGACTGTTCCGGGTGGGAGGGACGGTGGGGGCTCGGGGTTCTCGTCGACGAACGCCCGCCAGCCTTCCTTCGTGGTCAGCGACGCCTGTGGATTGGCGATGTCCTGTGGCGGCGCCTGACTCACAGGCGGCTCCCGTCAGTGAAGGCGTCGAAGACGCCGAAGGGGATGACGTTCGACGGCTGTTCCAGGACGGTGGTCTCATCCTCGGTGTCTTCCGGAGCAGGTGCCTGTGGCAGCGCGTCCACGGGCCGAGCGGGCTCCAGGGCGGCGCGGGTGCGGGCCGCGATCCGGCGGTCCGGCCCGCTTTCCGCCCGGGTCAGCAACTGGTCTACTGCGGCGGCCACGGCGGCCTGGTCGGTGTCGTCCCGGCACCGCATCGCGAGCAGGTCCCGGGCCCGACGCCAGGTGAAGTCAGCGAACGGCGCGGAGACCAGGTGTCGGTGTGTCCACGGAACAGTGATCCACTCTCCGGTGCGCGCGTCGCGTACCCAGACCTGGGACAGGTCGTAGGGGTCGTAGTGGACCTCCCAGAGCCCGCCTTTGGCGGTCACTCCCGAGGAGCGACGCCGTAGACGGTTCAGTCCGGGGCAGTTGTAGGTGCGGTGGTCGATGCGGATGCCGTAGTCATTGACCGACCGCCAGAGTGCTGGCAGCAGCTCCAGGTAGTCGGGGCCGCTCAACGGCATCGGCAGGTAGCCGGTGCGGGAGACCAGCAGGGCATATGCGTCGTTGGGAGACATGGGCTGGCCCGGTAGGAACGGGCTGCGCAGTCCTTCATGTGACCGTTGCTGCCAGCAGGCCACGATCCACTCCTGCAACAGGTCGTCCAGTTCCGCGAGCGTCCATACGGCCTCGACCCCGGCGCCACGGCGGGTCGTGTTCGAACCGGTGTAACCAGGGATGTGCTGGCAGAACAGCGTGTTGATCGAGGAAAACGTCCGCTCGACGATTCCCTTGTCAGTCGGGGTGCCCGGGCGGGACGGCTGGACGGAGATGCCCAGCGACCGGCAGGCGGTCAGGAAAGTGTCGGAGACGAACACCTTGCCGTGATCGATGCCGATCGTCTCCGGCACGATCACCGGCTTGGCGGCCGCCTGCTCCAAGCGGGCGTCGATGTCCAGCAGCCTTCGGTGGGGGATCAGCGTCGCCGACATCGCCAGCGCGTCCGACCAGCCGGGCCGCAACGGCTCCGGGACCAGCATCTTGGCCAGCAGCAGCGCGGCGTCCACGGCCTTGGTCCCTGCCGGTCGCAGCACCGCAGCGCAGATCGACCTCGTTGCCACGTCGACGGCGATCGTGAGCTCCGGGCGTCCGCTCACCCCGTCCTCCAAGACCACCATCACGTCCAGCGGTGTCGTGTCCATCTGCACCATCTCGCCGGGGCGGCAGGCCGAGGAAGGGGTGAACGCTCCTGGCGGGCGGCGAGCCGCTGACCTGCGGGATGTGGCCTCATCGAAGGCGTGCGTACCCTCGCTCATCGCTTCGACGAGCCGGTAGAACGCCGACTTCGACGGCATCGCCACTGTGCCCGGCCCATGCCGTTCCGCCAGCAGCGCCTCCACCCGCCGACGTAGCCGGCCGCGGGTGCCAGTGGACTCGTTCGTCGTCGCGGCCAGGATCTCCGTGACGGCGGCCACGACCCGGTCATCGGCCCGTCCCGTCGGTGAGGACAGACGAGTCGCACGGTGATCGACCAGGCCCCACAGACCCTGCTCGCGGTAGCGCCTGCGCATCCGCTGAACGGTCCCCACACTTGCCTGCCAGCCGATAGCCCGCAGTTCCGCCGCCTTGGCCGCCACCCGCTCCTCCACCGTGTGGCGGGCCGGGTCATATTCCGGACGAGGTAGGGCTGTGGGGTCAGCATCCAGCGGCCTGCCGAACTCCACCTCGGTCACATGCCGTTCCCAGGCTGCCGCCTTCTCGGCCTCCCGCTCCGGCACGATGTCCAACAACGCGAACGGCGGCATGCGGCCCTGATCGGTTCCCTGGCCGATGAGCTCAAAGCCTTCCGAGACCAGTAGATGCGACAGCAACACCAGGCTCGCCGACCCGGCTTCGTCGAGGAGCCGCACTGTCGTCCCGGACAGGCCCACGACCGTGTGCAGCCGGTCATCCATGCGCACCCGATCCCCGACCCTCAACGCTGCCCGTGCCCCTGGGTGCCCGCTCACCGGGCCTCCGCACGTGACACCAGCGTGGCATCCGCCAGGGGGTGCGACAGATCCGCTGTCAGCCGTCCCAGCCAGAGCAGGTGGAACACCGTCGGCAACACCGCGATGGGATCACCGAGCAGCGCAGCCTGTGTCACCAGCGGCGACGGCATCGAGAACAGGGCGAGCGACTGGGTGGCGAGCCCCTCATCGGCCCCGTGTCGTGGATGCCGGTATCCCGCCAGCCAGCGGACGTTCGCCATCCGCACCGGATCCACCTCGCCGACGACGCGGTATCCCCACCCCGCCGCCTCACAAGCCGCCCGTGTCGCCGCGAACTTGGCCGCCGACCGTGCGTCGATCCGGTCCAGGGGTCGGCAGTCCACCACCAGCCCCCGCCCGTCCTTGAAGCGAGCGAAGTAGTCCGGAGCGTGCGAGACCCGCTTGCCCCGCTCGTCCTCCCAGAACAGCCACAACGGCTGCGACAGCAGCCCCATCACCTGTGGCGTGAAGTCGAGCAGCATCGCGTGATCCCGCTCCAGCCAGGACTCGAATCCCACGTGCCCACCGGTCGTCGACGACCAATACAACCCAGGGAAATGCCGCTGCCCGCGATATGACGGGAAGTCGCGGACCGGCCGCCCGGCCTCGAACGGCACCGAGACCGCATCCGCCAACGGCAGCCGATGTTCGCCCTGGTCGTCTCGCCAGCCGACCTCGAAGCCGTCTACTTGTGACGGCTTCGTCCCCTCCAGCACACCCAGCCCCATGTATGCCACTTTGCAGACCGGCAGGGACTGGGCAGCTCGAATGGGACCAAACCCCTCGTCCAGGTGATTACACAGTCCGGCGCGATCCCCCGTCGCTGGGCAGCGTTATGAAGTGGTGGCGGCGCAAGCCCCACCTCCCGTGGACACCGACCCCCGACCTCGCTCACATTCGGCAGGAGTTGAGCGTCACGTCGACGGCCGGGTGAGTTTGGCGGCCACGGCGTCGAGGACCCAGTCCAAGCCGGTCGCGAAGGATGTCTCGGCGTCCACATCCGTGCCGTCGTACACGGCCTTGGCCAGTGCCGGGAAGCGGCCGGTGGCCAGCATTCTTGTCACATGCGGGCCGTGGGCGCGCTGCCAGTCGTGCTTGGACAGGCCCGTGGCGCGCTCGGTCCGTAGGTTCGTGATCTCGCGCCTGATCGCGCCGGTGAAGTAGGCGCTGACCGTCTCCACGGCTCGCATGACGGTATCGATGTCGGTGAGGTCGTCGAGGGCGACCAGCGTGGCCTCGGTCACGGCGAGGCCGTTCGGGCCCAGGGCCGGGCGGCGGCCGAGCAGGTCGGCCAGCCATTCGTGACGGAGAGCTGCCTGCCTGGTGCGGTGGGCGAGGATGCGCAGCGCCTCCCGCCAGTCACCGGGCTGTTCCTCGGGGAGAATCTCGGCGTAGACCTCGTCCACCATGAGGTCGAACAGCTCCTCCTTGGTGGAGATGTATCCGTACAGCCGCATCGGACCGGCATTCAGCCGGCCGGCGACCTTGCGCAACGACACCGCCTCCAACCCACCTTCGTCGGCCAGCGCGATGGCGGCGGCCACGATCCGCTCCCGGTCGAGCGGCACGGGGCGAGTCGGCGGCTCCGGTCGGTCCCACACAGTCATGGGCACATCGTACTGTTGCGATGCAGTGCATTGGAGAAATACAGTGTATCGACATGAGATACCGCATCGCTGTGGTTGGGGGCGGCCCTGCCGGCCTTGCCTTCGCCCGTGTCCTGCACCGCCATGGCCACCCTGTCACCGTTCTCGAACGCGATCCCGCCCCCGACGCTCGACCCCCGGGCGGCACGCTGGACCTGCACGAAGGGATGGGCCAGCTCGCGCTGGACAAGGCAGGGCTGCTGGCGGAGTTCCAGGCGCTGTCTCGTCCCGAGGGGCAGGCCATGCGCATCCTGGACACGGCCGGGACCGTCCTGCGCGACTGGCGACCCCGTCCAGATGACCGGGCCAATCCCGAGATCGACCGTGGGCAACTCCGTGACCTGCTACTCGGCCCTCTCGACGTCCAGTGGGGCCGGGGCGTGACGCAGGTGGTGCCGGGGACCCAGGATGGCGTACTGGTCCACTTCGCGGACGGGCGGCAGGAGACGTTCGACCTCGTGGTCGGCGCGGACGGCGCCTGGTCCCGGGTCCGCCCGGCGGTCTCGTCGGCGACACCGCACTACACCGGCGTCACCTACGTCGAGACCTCCCTCGACGACATCGACACCCGCCACCCCGACCTCGCCCGGCTGATCGGCGACGGTTCCGTAGCTGTATACGGCGCGAACCGAGTACTCGTCGCCCAGCGCAACAGTGGCGGCCACGTCAAGGTGTACGCCCAGTTCCGCGCGCCGCTGGACTGGCACGCGAACCTGGACCTGGCCGACGTCGAGGCCGTGCGATCGGGTCTGCTGGCTCTGTTCGACGGCTGGGCCGCTCCCGTCCGCAACCTCCTCCGCCCCGGCACCGCTTTCGTCCACCGCCCTCTCTACGTTCTGCCCGTGTCCCACACCTGGACCCACGTCCCCGGGGTGACGCTCCTGGGCGACGCCGCCCATCTGATGCCTCCGTTGGGAGCGGGCGCGAACCTCGCGATGCTGGAGGGCGCCGAACTCGCCGAGTCCATCGCCACCGGCCCTGGGGATCTGGATGAGGCCGTCCGCGCCTTCGAGGAACAGATGTGGGCACGGGCCGGCAAGTGGGCGAAGATCACGACGGCCGGTCTGGAACGCCTCGTGAGCTCGGACCCCGCCGAAGCCCTCGCCCTCTTCGACGAAGTACAGCCATCCTGACTGCCAAGCGCGAGAGTGCCAGCACCAACAGCTCGCCACGGTTCCACGAGGTAGTACGGCACCGCCGCGGCCCCTTCCGACAAAACCACCGCCGTTAGGCGAACGCACGGACGCCTGCGCTGAACATGGCCCTCAAACCGCCCGCCAGAATCCGGTTCGCCACTCCTCGCGGGCCGGTGGGGCAGCTCGCTGCGCAGGTTGTCCGGGACTCGTTCACTTCGCACCGCAGACCCGGCGGGAAACTGCAGATATACCGGGAACGGACAGCACCGACGCGCTCACACCCGACGGCCTCCGCATGACACGCGCCACTATTGCAAGCATATGCTTGCAATAGTTAGCACACCTGGTGCAGCATCGAGGCATGGCATCACTCAACGTCGGCAACCTCGGCGAGTTCCTGCGCGAGCAGCGGCGCACCGCGCAGCTGTCGCTGCGGCAGCTGGCCGATGCGGCCGGGGTGTCCAATCCGTACCTCAGCCAGATCGAGCGCGGGCTGCGCAAGCCGAGCGCCGAGATCCTGCAACAGCTGGCGAAGGCGCTGCGGATATCCGCCGAGACCCTGTACGTACAGGCGGGGATCCTCGACGAGCGGGACCGCGAAGAGACCGAGGTGCGCAGCGTGATACTCGCCGACCCCTCGATCAACGAGCGGCAGAAGCAGGTCCTGCTGCAAATCTACGAGTCCTTCCGCAAGGAGAACGGGCTCCAGACCGCCTCGGACAACGCCTCCGACACCCCCGACACCGGCGCCGACGTCGCCGCACCCTCGAACTGATCCGGGAGGACCATCACCATGGCCATCACCGACGACGTACGCAAGACCCTCACCGACCCGACCCCGCTGTACTTCATGGCGGGCACGGCCGACATCGCCGCCCAGAAGCTCAAGGAGGTGCCGTCGTTCGTCGAGAAGATCGTCGCGGAGGCCCCGGAGCGTCTGAACGCGGTGCGCAACACCGACCCCAAGGTCGTGCAGGAGCGGGTCTCCCAGCAGGCCAAGGGCGCCCAGGACAAGCTCACCGAGATGCTGGGCACGCTCGACACCGACATCAAGCGGCTGCGCGACACGGCGCAGGAGCTCGCCCTCCAGGGTGTGGGCCGGGCCGCCGAGCTCGCCGTGAAGGCGCGGGAGCGGTACGACGAGGTGGCCGAGCACGGCCAGGAGGTCGTGCGGACCTGGCGCGGTGAGGCGGCCGACGAGGTCGTCGACATCGCCGACGCGATCGAGCCCAAGGGGGAGCGGGACGGCCACGCCGCCCGGTCCAAGGCGCCGTCGCACTCGGTCGCCATGGACTCGTCCAAGGAGGCGCCGAAGTCCCCCGCCAAGCCGGCCACCCCGGCCGCGTCGAGCGGCTCCGGCCACTCGGGCACTCAGACGTCCGCTGCCTCGTCGGCCTCCCAGGCCAAGAAGGCCCCGGCCCGCGGCAACAAGCCCGCCACCGCCGCCAAGAAGCCGGAGCCGAAGTCGGCCGGCTGACGCGTGCACGTCCACGACCGGGCCGGGTACGGCGGGTATAGCCTGCGTGCCCGGCCCGGTGGGCGGGTACGGTGGCCCGCAGAGACGCTTCCCATACATATCTTCTAGGCGGTGGACGGCGTGCTGGTTGAAGGCTTCGGCAAGCTGATGTACTGGGTCTCCTGGGCCCTGCTCCTCTTCAGCCTCTTCGCCTTCGTCGACTCGGCGATCCGCCGGGAGGACGCGTATCGAGCGGCGGACAAGCAGACCAAGGCATTCTGGTTGATCATCCTCGGTCTCGCGGCCGCGGTGAACTTCTTCATGGGGATCCTGGACTTCCTGCCGATCATCGGGCTGATCGCGACGATCGTGTACATCGTCGACGTCCGGCCCGCGCTGCGGCAGGTCTCCGGCGGTGGCCGCCGCTGGCCGCGCGGCCGCGGCTCCAGCTCGGACGGCCCTTACGGCCCCTTCAACGGCCGATAGCGGGCACGAGCTCAACGGCAGACAGCGGGCACGAGCGCCCTCATCACGAGCGGCCTCATCACGAGCACCTTCGTAACGAGCGACCTCATAACGGGCCGCGGCCGACCGGTCAGCCGCGGTCCAGCAGCAGCACCGCCAGATCGTCGGTCAGCTCCCCGCCGTTCAGCGACCGCACCTCGGTGACGGTCGCGTCCAGCAGTTCCTCACCGCGCCGTCCCTCCGCGACCTGGCGCGCCACGATCTCGACCATCCCCTCCTGGCCGAGCCGCTGCACCCCCTGCCCGACGCGGCCCTCGATCAGCCCGTCGGTGTACATCATCAGGCTCCACGCCCCACCGAGCTCGACCTCGCGGCGCGGCCAGCGGGCGTTCGGCAGCAGGCCCAGTGCCGGGCCGTTCTCGTCGGTGGGCAGCAGCCGGGGCGCCATGCTCGGGCGGATCGCCAGCGGTGAGGGGTGCCCGGCCAGGCAGACCCCGGCCCGGCGGCCGTCCGGGGAGATATCGACCGTACACAGTGTGGCGAAGATCTCATCGTCGGCGCGTTCGTTCTCCAACACCTGCTGAAGGGTGCCGAGCAGCTGATCGCCGCAGAGCCCGGCGAAGGTCAGGGCGCGCCAGGCGATCCTCAGCTCCACGCCGAGGGCGGCCTCGTCCGGACCGTGGCCGCAGACATCGCCGATCATCGCGTGGACCGTGCCGTCCGGGGTGCGGACGGTGTCGTAGAAGTCCCCGCCGAGCAGGGCCCGGCTGCGGCCGGGCCGGTAGCGGGCGGCGAAGCGCAGCCCCGAGCCGTCCAGCAGCGGGGTGGGCAGCAGTCCGCGCTCCAGCCGGGCGTTCTCCTGGGCGCGCAGCCGTGACTCGGTGAGCTGGCGCTGGGCGAGGTCGGAGCGTTTGCGCTCGACGGCGTAGCGGATGGCGCGGCTGAGGATCCGGCCGTCCAGCTCGCCGCGGAAGAGGAAGTCCTGGGCACCCACCCGCACCGCCTCGGCGGCGCGCTCGGCGTCGTCCTCAGCGGTGAGCACGAGGACGGCGTGCGCGGGCGCGAGCCTCAGCACGTCGCGCAGCGTGGCCAGCGAGTCGACGCCGTCGTGGCACGGGCCCGGCAGGGCCAGGAGGATGCACTGCACCCCGTCGGTGAGCAGCCGGCTGGCCTCGGTGAGGTTGCGGGCCGTACGGATGCGGACCCGGTTACCCTCGGTGTCCAGCATCTCGGGAACGTTGAAGGCACCGGACGGATCGTCCTCGATCACCAGCAGGGTGAGCCCGTTGTCGGGCAGGGTGGCGGGACCGGCTGACTGGGCCGGGGCCTCCCGTTGCCTCGGCACGGGTACGGACATCGCTCGATTCCTTCCCTCCCCCCGAGGGCGCGCCCCACCGACCGGTGGAGCGCAAGTGGGATTCCGGTACGCACACCGACTGGTCGGTTTCAGCGGCGTCAGGGTGCGGGTACCGGATACTGCCAGGCGACCTTAGCGCTAGGCGGCCGTTTCACGGAATGACCTCCAGGCACCGACTTTTGTCATATGCCGCACGTCATGCGGCACTTGGCGGCCCGGGAGACAATCCCGAGATGACGAACATCACGCTGGCGCTGGGCGATATCACAGAGCAGAGCGTCGACGCGGTCGTGAACGCGGCCAACTCCTCCCTGTTGGGAGGGGGTGGCGTCGACGGAGCCATCCATCGGCGGGGCGGACCCGACATTCTGGATGAATGCCGCGATCTGCGCGCATCCCGCTACGGCAAGGGACTTCCGGCCGGTGAGGCGGTCGCCACCACGGCCGGCCGGCTGCCCGCCCGCTGGGTGATCCATACGGTCGGACCGGTCTTCTCCGCGACCGAGGACCGCTCGGCCACCCTCGCCTCCTGCTACCGCGCGTCGCTGCGGGTCGCCGATGAACTGGGCGCCCATACGGTGGCCTTCCCGGCCGTCTCCACGGGCGTCTACCGCTGGCCGCTCGACGACGCGGCCCGGATCGCGCTCACCACCGTGCGCGATACGGACACTTCGGTCACCGAGGCCCGTTTCGTCCTCTTCGACCAGCGCGCCTACGACGCCTTCGAGACGGCCCTGAACGAGCTGCCACCCGCCTGAGCCCCTGGTGGCCGGTGGCTACCGCGCGTCCGGCCGCACCACGCCCAGAATCGGCATCGAACCCGCGCCCGCGACCGTCACCTGGCGGCCGGGGCGGGGCGCGTGGATGATCGCGCCGCTGCCCACGTACATCCCCACATGGCTCGCGTCCCGGAAGTAGATGATCAGATCGCCCGGGCGCATGTCCTTCACGCTCACCTTCGGCAGCAGCCGCCACTGCTCCTGCGAGGTCCGCGGGATCGCCCGGCCGGCCGCCGCCCACGCCCGCTGGGTCAGCCCCGAACAGTCATAGGTGTTCGGGCCCACCGCGCCCCACACATAGTCCTTGCCGAGCTGGTCCTTCGCGAAGTCGACCGCGCGCCCGCCCTTCGCGGTGGCGCCGCCGCCGAGCTCCCGCAGTATCCCGGTGTCCAGCCACTTCGCCTGCGCGCCACGGGCCTTGTCCTCCTCCAGCCGGCGCAGCCGCTCCCGCTCGTCCTTCGCCAGCCGGGACTCCAGCCGCTGCGCCCGGGCCAGCTTGCGCAGGATCTCCTTCTTCGCGGCCGCCTTCTTCGCCCGGCTCCGGTCCAGCCGCTCCCACTCCTGGGAGGCCGACTCGGCGTAGCGGTCCAGCGCCACCTGGGTGCGCGCCAGACGGCCGATCAGACCGTGGGTCGCCTTCTCGCCCTTGCGCGCGAGCGCGACGCCGTCGAGGAACTCACCCGGGTCGCCGTTGAGGAACAGCCGCGCCTCCGCGGGCATCCCGCCGCCGCGGTACTGGGCCCGGGCCATCGCCCCGGCCCGCTTGCGCAGTCCGGCCATCTCCTTCTGGGCCTTCACCACGGCCCGGGCGATCCCCAGGATGGACTTCTCCTGCCGGGCCTGCTTCTCCCGCGCCAGGTTGTACGCGTCGGTGGCCGACTCCGCCTTGCGGTAGAGCCCCTCGACCTCCTGACGAACCGCCTCCAGGCTCCGGTCCCCGGTCCCGCCGCCACCGGCCCCGCCCCCGCCGCCCGGCGTCGGCCCCGGCTCGCCGGGCGCGGCGTACGCCGTCTCCGGCACGGCCGACAGTCCCAACGCGCAGACGAGCGCGGTGGCCGCGGCGACGCTCACACCCCTCCCTCTCCCGTCCCGCCTCACCCGCGGTCTCCTCTCGTTCGGCTCCGGCCGTGCGCGCTCCTGTCCCCGCTAGCGCGCCGGACCTGACGTACCGGCACGTAGGGACGGATAGTGACATGCCGTACCGCAATCCGACAGAGACACGCGGTGGTTACGCCGCCAGCCACCCCGATCCGGTTCACCGGACGGGTGCCGCACAGGTGTCGGACGGGACTCGGGCGACCTGCGCAAGGGGCTCGTCCTCGCCGCGATCCAGCCGTGACCTGGCCGTGACATGGCCACCACACTGACGGCCGAGGTTCACCATCCGTTAACTCACCCCCTCAGGCCGCTTCACCTGATCTGCCTACTTTCGGCCCTACTGAGCGTGAGCCGAGTACGGCTCCGGCGCACGCCACAACAAGTGCGCTCCACCCATCTCGCGCCGTCCCCCACCGGCGGCTTCTGGAAGGAACTCCTGAAAGTGAAGCTTCAGCGCAAGAACCGGCTTCGCGCCATCGCCGCCGGTGCCCTCGCTGTCTCCGGCGCCCTTGTCCTCACGGCGTGCGGTTCCGACGACAACAGCGGTGGTGGCGGCGGCGACTCCAAGGCCGCCTCCAACATCAAGTGCGACGGCAAGGGGCAGCTGCTGGCCTCCGGCTCCTCCGCGCAGAAGAACGCCATGGACCTGTGGATCAAGACCTACGGGGAGGCGTGCAAGGACACCAAGCTCAACTACAAGGCCACCGGCTCGGGCGCGGGCATCCAGGAGTTCTTGCAGGGCAAGACCGCCTTCGCGGGTTCCGACTCGGCGCTGAAGCCCGAAGAGGTCAAGTCCTCGGAGAAGGTCTGCAAGGGCGGCAAGGCCATTGACCTGCCGATGGTCGGCGGCCCGATCGCCGTCGGCTTCAACGTGCCCGGCGTGGACAAGCTGACGCTGAACGCCGAGGTCCTCGCCAAGATCTTCAACTCCGAGATCAAGAAGTGGGACGACCCCGCGATCAAGGCGCTGAACAAGGACGCCAAGCTTCCGAGCCTCAAGATCCAGGCGTTCCACCGCTCCGACGAGTCGGGCACCACGGACAACTTCACCAAGTACCTCAAGGCCGCCGCGCCCAAGGCGTGGCCGCATGAGCCCGGCAAGGCGTGGGAGGGCAAGGGCGGCCAGTCGGCCGACGGCTCCTCCGGTGTCTCCTCGCAGGTCAAGCAGGTCTCCGGCTCGATCTCGTACTTCGAGCTCTCCTACGCGACCGCGAACAGCATCAAGACCGTCGACCTGAACACCGGCGCCTCCGCCCCGGTCCAGGCCACCGTCGAGAACGCCTCCAAGGCCATCTCCGAGGCCAAGGTCAAGGGCACCGGCAAGGACCTGGCCCTGGACCTGGCCTACGACACCAAGGCCGACGGCGCCTACCCGATCACCCTGGTCACCTACGAGATCGCCTGCGACAAGGGCAACAAGGCGAGCACCCTCCCCGCGACCAAGTCCTTCCTGAACTACGTCGCCAGCGAGGACGGCCAGACCTCGCTGAAGGAGCTGGGCTACGCCCCGCTGCCGACCGAGATCGCCAACAAGGTCCGCGAGAGCGTCAAGAGCCTCTCCTGACCCGAGTGCGGCTGACTCCGCCGTGGCGATCGCCACGGCGGAGTCAGCCGCATCGTCCGGTGCACCGCCGCACCAGGAGCCTCATCCGCAACAGGCTCCGCAGACCGGAGAACTCATGAAAACGGATATAGAACCCACATCATCAGCCGCAGAGTCGCCGCCAAAGGTCAGGACCCGCTCCACCGGCCGCGCCGGTGACAAGATCTTCCTCGGTCTCTCCCGGGGCTCCGGTATCGCTCTCCTGGTGATCATGGCGGCCATCGCGGCCTTCCTCACCTACCGCGCCGCCATCGCGATCTCCAAGGACGAGGCCAACTTCCTCACCTACTTCGAGTGGAACACCGGCTCCTCGCCGATGCGGTTCGGCATCGCCGTCCTCGCCTACGGCACGGTGGTCAGCTCGATCATCGCCATGGTCATCGCGGTCCCGATCGCGGTGGGCATCGCGCTGTTCATCTCGCACTACGCCCCGCGCCGGCTGGCCACCCCGGTCGCCTATGTGATCGACCTGCTCGCCGCGGTCCCCAGCATCGTCTACGGCCTGTGGGGCGCGCTCTTCCTCGTGCCGCATCTGACCGGGCTGTACACCTGGTTCGACGACTACCTGGGCTGGACCGGCATCCTCAGCTACCAGGGCGGCGCCGCGCGCTCCCTGTTCACCGTCGGCATCCTGCTGGCGATCATGATCCTGCCGATCGTCACCAGCGTGAGCCGCGAGGTGTTCCGGCAGGTCCCGAAGATGCACGAGGAGGCGGCGCTGGCGCTCGGCGCCACCCGCTGGGAGGTCATCCGGATGGCCGTCCTCCCGTTCGGCCGCTCCGGCATCATCAGCGCCTCGATGCTGGGTCTGGGCCGTGCGCTGGGCGAGACCATGGCGGTCGCCACCGTGCTGTCCCCCAACTTCCTGATCGAGACCAGCCTGCTGGACCCGGGCGGCGGCACCTTCGCCCAGAACATCGCCAGCCGCTTCAAGGAGGCCGGCAACGACGGCCGTGACGCGCTGATCGCCTCCGGTCTGGTGCTGTTCGTCATCACCCTGCTGGTCAACGGCGCCGCGCGAATGATCATCGCCCGCCGCAAGGAGTACTCGGGGACCGCGGCATGAGCGACGCACGCGCGGCCGCCAGGCCGCAGACGATGACGAAAGCCGCACCTCTGCGCCGGGTGGGCGACAGTCACATCAGCTGCTGGCGCAGCGGAGCGAATGTAAGGGGCACGGCATGAGCACTGTCGCTGACAAGAACGCCGCGCGCCACGGCTCGAGCCTCCAGCAGGCCCGGCTGCCCGGATGGGCCCCGTACGCCCTGGTCGTGGTCTCGCTGGCCCTGGGAGCTGGCCTCGGTACCGCCCTCGGCATGGGCAACCCGTTCCAGATGGGCCTGCTCGCCGCCCTGGTCTTCATCATCGCCTCGTACGCCGCCGGCGCCGTGGTCGAGGGCAGCCGACAGGCCAGGAACCGGCTGGCCACCAGCCTGGTCTGGGTCTGCTTCCTGCTCGCCGTCGTCCCGCTGCTCTCCCTGATCTGGGAGACCATCGACCGGGGCCGGACCGTGCTCGACGGCTACTTCCTGGCCCACTCCATGGAGGGCGTGCAGACGATCCTGCCCGGCGGTGGCGCGTACCACGCGATCATCGGCACCCTGGAGCAGGTCGGCCTCGCCGCGCTGATCGCCGTGCCGATCGGCCTGCTGACCGCCATCTACCTGGTGGAGTACGGCCGCGGCCGGCTCGCCAAGGCCGTCACCTTCTTCGTCGACGTGATGACGGGCATCCCCTCGATCGTCGCCGGTCTGTTCATCCTCAGCTTCTGGATCATCATTCTCGGCTTCAGCTACTCGGGCTTCGCCGGCGCCATGGCGCTGGCCATCCTGATGATGCCGATCGTCGTCCGCTCGACCGAGGAAATGCTCAAGCTGGTCCCGGACGAGCTGCGTGAGGCGTCCCTCGCGCTCGGCGTGCCCAAGTGGCGCACCATCCTCAAGGTGGTGCTGCCCACCGCGATCGGCGGGATCACCACGGGTGTGATGCTCGCGGTCGCCCGTATCGCCGGTGAGTCCGCGCCCATCGTGCTGCTGGTCTTCGGTGCCACGGGGATCAACAACAACCCGTTCGAAGGCGCCCAGTCGTCGCTGCCCTACTACATCTACGAGCAGTGGCAGCTCGGCAACGAGGCCTCCTTCAACCGGGCCTGGGCAGCGGCGCTCGTGCTCATCGCCTTCGTCATGATCCTGAACCTGGTGGCCCGCGGCATCGCCCGCTGGAAGGCCCCGAAGTCCGGCCGCTGAGGCCAAGAAGAAGAGAAGTGATTCACATGGCCAAGCGAATCGACGTCAGCGGGCTCACCGCCTACTACGGCAGCCACAAGGCCATCGAGGACATCTCGATGACCGTCGAGCCCCGCTCGGTGACCGCCTTCATCGGCCCGTCGGGCTGCGGCAAGTCCACCTTCCTGCGCACCCTCAACCGGATGCACGAGGTCACCCCCGGCGGCCGGGTCGAGGGCAAGGTGATGCTCGACGACGAGAATCTCTACGGCTCGGGGGTGGACCCGGTCTCCGTGCGGCGCACGGTCGGCATGGTCTTCCAGCGCCCCAACCCGTTCCCGACGATGTCCATCTTCGAGAACGTGGCCGCCGGACTGAAGCTCAACGGCTCGTACAAGAAGAGCGAGCTCGAAAACGTCGTCGAGAAGTCCCTCAAGGGCGCCAACCTGTGGAACGAGGTCAAGGACCGGCTCAACAAGCCGGGCGCCGGGCTCTCCGGCGGTCAGCAGCAGCGGCTGTGCATCGCCCGCGCCATCGCGGTCGAGCCCGATGTGCTGCTGATGGACGAGCCCTGCTCGGCGCTCGACCCGATCTCCACGCTCGCCATCGAGGACCTGATCGGTGAGCTCAAGGAGCGCTTCACGATCGTCATCGTGACGCACAACATGCAGCAGGCGGCGCGCGTCTCGGACCGTACGGCCTTCTTCAACCTGGCCGGTGTCGGCCAGCCGGGCAAGCTCATCGAGATCGACGAGACCGAGCGGATCTTCTCCAACCCGTCGGTGCAGGCGACCGAGGACTACATCTCCGGCCGCTTCGGCTGACCCAAGCCCCTCGCACGACCGGCGAGGACAGAACGTCCTGCGGTGCTGCATGGCGGTGCCACCGCAAGACGAAGGGCCCGCCCCTGGCTCCCGGGGGCGGGCCCACTTTCATGGGTCCGGTCTTGTTGTGCGGCGGTCAGGCTTGTGCGCCGGTCAGCTCGTGCGGCGGTCAGCCGAAGGCCAGGTTGACGATCCAGTAGCTGAGCGCGGCGACTCCGGCCGCCGCGGGCATGGTGATGAACCAGCCGAGGATGATGTTCTTCGCGACCCCCCAGCGGACCGCGCTCACCCGCTTGGTCGCCCCCACACCCATGATCGCCGAGGTGATGACATGGGTGGTCGAGATGGGCGCCTGGAACATGAACGATGCCGTGTACATGACGCCTGCCGCCGTGGTCTCCGCCGCGAAGCCCTGCGGCGGGTCCAGCTCGATGATCCGCCGTCCCAGCGTGCGCATGATGCGCCAGCCGCCCGCGTAGGTGCCGAGCGACAGCATCGCGGCGCAGGAGATCTTCACCCACACCGGAATCGCGTCGCCCTCGTCCTCGACACCCCCGATGACCAGGGCCATCACCACGACACCCATGGTCTTCTGGGCGTCCTGGAGGCCGTGGCCGAGCGCCATGCCCGCCGCCGAGACGGTCTGCGCTATCCGGAAGCCGCGCTTGGCCTTGTGCGGGTTCGCGTCACGGAAGATCCAGAGGATGACCACCATCACGAAGTAGCCGAGCACCAGGCCGACGATGGGCGAGAGGACCATCGGGATGACGATCTTCTCCAGCACCCCGTCCCAGTGGACCGTGCTCGCCCCGGCGAGCGCCGCGCCGACCAGCCCGCCGAACAGCGCGTGCGAGGAGGAGGACGGCAGGCCGTAGTACCAGGTCACCATGTTCCAGGTGATCGCGCCGACCAGTCCGGCGAACAAGATCATCATGCCTTGGTCGCCGGTGGGGGTGGCGATCAGGCCCTCGCTGACGGTCTTGGCGACGCCGCTGCCGAGGAAGGCACCCGCGAGGTTCATCACGGCGGCCATCGCGAGCGCCGCCCGTGGGGTCAGCGCCCGGGTGGAGACCGAGGTCGCGATGGCGTTGGCCGAGTCGTGGAAGCCGTTGGTATAGGTGAAAAACAGCGCGACCGCGATGGTCACGACAAGCGCGAAGGTGTCCATGCCCGGGCTCAGGACTCCTTGACGGCGATGGTCTCGACCGTGTTCGCCACGTGCTCGAAGGCGTCGGCCGCCTCCTCCAGCACATCGACGATCTGCTTGAGTTTGAGCACCTCGATGGCGTCGTACTTGCCGTTGAAGAGGTGGGCCAGGAGCTTGCGGTGGATCTGGTCCGCCTGGTTCTCCAGCCGGTTGACCTCGATCCAGTACTCCGTGAGGTTGGTCATGGTGCGCAGATTCGGCATCGCCTCGGCCGTCAGCTCGGCCGCCCGCGCCAGCACCTCGATCTGCTGCTCGACGCCCTTGGGCAGCTCCTCGACCTGGTAGAGGACGACCAGGTCGACGGCCTCCTCCATGAAGTCCATGATGTCGTCGAGGGACGAGGCCAGGGAGTAGATGTCCTCGCGGTCGAACGGCGTGATGAAGGAGGAGTTCAGCTGGTGGAAGATCGCGTGCGTCGCATCGTCCCCCGCGTGCTCCGCGGCCCTCATCCGCTCCGCGATCTCGGCACGAGCGGAGGAGTCCGCCCCGAGCAGTTCCATCAGGAGCTTGGAGCCGGTCACGATGTTGTCCGCGGACGCGGCGAACATGTCGTAAAAGCTCGTCTCCCTGGGGGTCAGACGAAAGCGCACTGGGGATCCTCGGATGCAGCGGATGGGGACTCGACGATGCTAGGCGCATCTTCCGGCCACGGTAACCGGCGTTCCCAGTGTCGCCCATTGGGCAGAGTGCTCAGCACGGGGGCCCGGTTCGACCGGAAAAGGCGATACCATATACCCACTGGGGGTATATGCGGACATTGCGTAATCAACGGGAGGAAGCCATGACGACCTCGGCGGCCGACACCACCGCGCCCACCGACGGCGACGAGCGCCTGGCGTCCGGGCACACCTCCGCCCAGGACTCCGTACCCCACGGCGGGCATGGATACGCCAAACAAAAGGATCAGCACCTGAAGCGGCTGCGCCGGATCGAGGGCCAGATCAGGGGATTGCAGCGGATGGTCGAGGAAGACGTCTACTGCATCGACATACTCACCCAGGTCTCGGCGAGCACCAAGGCGCTCCAGTCCTTCGCCCTCCAGCTGCTCGAGGAGCATCTGCGCCACTGTGTCGCCAGCGCGGCCGTGGAGAGCGCCGCCCAGGGCGAGGCGGAGGGCACGGGAGAGGTCGACGCCAAGGTGGCCGAGGCCACGGCGGCGATCGCCCGGCTGCTGCGGACCTGAGCGGCGGCACGGACCGCCCGCGGGTCAGCGCCGGTACGGGCCCGTTCCCCGGGCGTGGGGGCCCGTTCCCGGACGTAGGGGCCCGTTCCCGGGCGTGGACATGACCGTCGGCTCGCCTCTCGCCGGACGGGGCCGCTGGGCGCCCGCCGGCGAGGCGGCGGCATCGACGTCGCCGGGGGGGCGTCCGCTATGGGGCGTCCGGGCTCCCGGCACCGGCTTCCGGGGCGGCCTTCGCCTCCCCGGCGAGCTCCGCCTCCTCGGCGCGCTTCTTCTCCTCGGCGCGCTTCGCCCTGTCCGCGCGCTTCGCCTTCTCGGGACGCTTCCCGTCCTCGGCGGCCTTCCCGTTTCCCTTGGCGCCCGTGGTCCCCTCGGCCGAATCTGATCGGTCGGCCTGCACCCGGAGCACCTCGTCGATACGGTCCGTACTGAGCCTGTCCTCGTCCGCGCTCGACGCAGCGATCATCAAGTCACCATAGAGATCGATTTCGACGAGGGCCACGGGGTCCGGGCCCGACGAGCCGCGACGCGCAACCACGTGTTTCACCTCCTCCAGCGAGCACCTGCGAGCACTTTCGAGCAGCGGCTTCCCAGCGTAGGGAGCGGTACACACTCCGCGCATGGCACGGATGGGCCATTTCGAAGGGCAAAGCGGACCCCTCCGACTACTTCTGAGGTGATCCGACCTTTCCTGTGTAGATATCCGTGGGCTTGGGGAGCTCAACCTCGGCGGGGGTTCCGAAGTCGTAAAGCTCCGTGGTGGAGGCGACCCCCAGTTCGCCGCGCCGCCGCCCGGCGGCGTCCGGGCGCTCCGCCGCCTCCCGGCCGTCGGCCCGGCTGGTCACCGTGAACCGGTGGCGTACCTCGCGCAGCCGGCCGAGCCCGTCGAGATACGCGTCGAAGCGCACCGTGCTCTCGTCGAACCCCCTGGCCGCGGCCACCAGCGATCCCCGCGCGCCCTCCGAGGCGGCCCGCGCCGCCCGACCGATGTCGGTGGTGCCGCGGTAGTGGCGCACCAGGTTCCCGCCGAGCCCCTCCTCGCCGACCAGACTGGCCTCCCGCACCCCGCGCAGCAGCTCGGCGGCGGTCAGTGGATCCGTGGCCCCGCCGGTGACCAGATTCCCGTCGGGAATGTCCGTGGTATCCACTCGCACCCATTTGTCGCGGGGAATGCCCGCACCGCGATTGCGCATGAAAAGCGCCCCGGAGGTCAGGAGTTCGGTGATCGGCGCATGCTCGGCGGCTCCCATCGCGTCCCTCGGCAGCAGCAGCCGCAGCCGTCCCAGCCGCTTCTCGAAGTCGTACGCGCCGGCGCCCCTGATGGACACGCGAGTGCCGCCCGTCGCCGTCTCCATGGTCGTACGGACCCGTGAGCTGCCCGTCTTGACCAGCACATCCGCGGCCCGGTGCAGGGCCGTGACCGCGCTCTCGCGCGCGGTGCCGCCCGGTCGTTCATCGGCCGCCGTCTCGGTGGTGCAGCCGCTCACGGTCGCCAGCGACACGGCCAGCAGACCACCCGACACGACCCCGGTGACCGCCCTCACCCGTCTCCGTACGCCGAGTCCGCGCTGCTGGAACACCATCGACCGCCGACCCCCTGGCCACGCTCGTCCCGCTTGGTACTTGTTCGTTTAACGATCCACACCGGTGGCTCGTCACGGCCCGGTAGCGTGGTCATGTGCTCGACTCAGGCGACATAGGCCCCGGCCAGAACCGCACCACCACCGTGGAACGGGGCTCCTTCTCCATCGCCCGCTGCACCTGCGGCTGGTCCGGTCCGGCCCGTCGCGCCAGAGCCCTCGCCCGCGATGACGCGGCGGACCATGCGACGAGCCGTCACTCCCGGTCCGGCACAAGCGATTCATCCAACTCGTCCGATGAGTGACGATCGGACTCGTCCGATTGGCGTGGGTTGTCCGTCCCCCGACAACTCTTCGGCCAGGAGCGGAACCACACCCCCCGGTCGGCCCCTCTGACCAAAAGACCGGGCCGGTCTCGCGATGGCCCGGTCGACGGTCGGGAGCAGCGTCGACAGGGAGGGGACACCGCCATGAACCGGCGGACACTGCTGGCAGCGGGGACGGGGCTGGCGGCCACCGCCACAGGGGTCACCGCGTGCAACGATGACGCGAGGAAGGCCGACGGTGACACGAGCCCGGTCGGCTCCTCCTCCTCGGCGCCGGACGCCCGTTCGGCCTCGGCGAGCGGCAGTCGCCGCGCCGTCGACGGCAAGCCGAAGTCCGCGGACTGGAGCGCGCTCGGCAAGGACCTCCAGGGCGACCTGGTGCGCCCCGGGGACTCCGACTACACCTCGGCCAGCCGGCTCTACAACACCCGCTTCGACCATCTCCGCCCGGCCGCCGTCGCCTACACGGAGAACACCTCGGACATATCCGCCTGTCTGGACTTCGCCCGGCGCCATGGCGCCCCTGTCGCGATCCGCAACGGCGGTCACTCCTACGCCGGCTGGTCGAGCGGCGACGGCCGCCTCGTCATCGACGTCTCCGCGCTCTCCTCGATCCGTACGACCTCCGGTGAGGCACGGATCGGCGCCGGGGCCAAGCTCATCGACGTCTACACGACGCTGGGCGCTCGCGGGGTCACCGTCCCCGGCGGCTCCTGCCCGAGCGTCGGCATATCCGGACTGACCCTCGGCGGCGGCCACGGTGTGGTCTCCCGGGCGTACGGGCTGACCGCCGACAGCCTTACGGGTGCCACCATCGTCACCGCGGACGGCAAGGCCCTGGAGGTCTCCAAGAGCCGCGAGGCCGAGCTGTTCTGGGCGCTGCGCGGCGCGGGCAACGGCAACTTCGGCGTCGTCACCGAACTGCGGTTCCGTACGCATGACGCGGCCGACGGCGTGACCTGCTACATGTCATGGCCATGGTCCAAGGCCGCGAAGGTGCTGAGCGCCTGGCAGAAGTGGGGCCCGGACCAGCCGGACGAGATCTGGTCGGCGCTGCATCTGTCGGCCGCCCCCGGACGCACCCCCACCGTCTCCATCAGCTGCTTCTCGCTCGGCACCTACGGCGCGCTACAGAACGCGGTGGACAAGCTCGCCGACGGGCCGGGCGGCCCCGGCCCCGCCTCGCAGGTCAGCCTGCGCCGCCGCGGCTACGTGGACGCCATGCGGATGTACGCGGGCTGCGGCGACACCTCCACGGCCAACTGCCATCTGCCGGGTGACAAGCCCGGCCGCAGCACCTCCGGGGTGCTGAACCGCGAGACCTACGCGGCGCGCTCGGACTTCTTCGACCGCTCGCTGAGCCAGGCGGGCATCCGGGCCATGCTGGACCAGCTGGAGCGCTACGGGCGGCGCACCGGCGGCGGGGGCGCGGTCAGCATCGCGCTCACCGCGCTCGGCGGGGCGGTCAACCGGGTCTCGCCCACGGCCACGTCCTTCGTCCACCGCCGCTCGCGGTTCCTCGCGCAGTACACCGCGTCCTGGGCGGCCGGCGGCTCGGGCACCGCGGGCAACGCCTGGCTGGACGGCGCCCATAAGGCGATGCGGCGGTACGCCTCCGGGGCGGCGTACCAGAACTACACGGACGCGTCGCTGAAGGACTGGCGCTCGGCCTACTACGGCTCGGCCGCCGACAAGCTGACGCGGGTGAAGAAGCGTTACGACCCGGACCGGCTCTTCGACTTCCCGCAGGCGCTGTGACGTCCCCGGCCGGGGACTTGCGGGACCTCGGAGGTTCAGCGGCGACTGGTCCATCGCATCCCCTGAGCTGGGGTGTTGCGACCACCACTAGAACTTAAGAGCCGCCGGGCCTTCTTCGTATCCGTGTTCGTGGCGTCCGTAAGGGTGCCGCTAGGCCGCCAGGTCCTTGTTCCCGTGGTCGCCGCCCACCGAGCGGGACTCGGCGAGCTCCGCGCGTGCCTCGTCCGCGTCCTGGTCGGCGGCGGCGGGCTCGGCCCGTACCAGCCGGCCGACGCGCGAACCCGCGACGGCCGTGGTCAGCGGGGTCAGCAGCATCATCGCGAGCGGCGCCAGCAGCAGCGTGACCGCCGTCCCAAGGGCGAACCCGCCGATGACATCGGTCGGGTAGTGGACGCCCATATAGACGCGGCAGAACCCTTCCAGCAGCGCGAGCCCTATGGCGGCGACCCCATAGGCGCGGTGGGCCATGAAGACGCCGACGGCGACCGCCATGGCCAGCGTCGCGTGGTCGCTGACGAACGAGAAGTCGGTCTTGCCCGCCACCAGGACGTCGAGCCCCTGATGGTCCTTGAAGGGTCTGGGCCGCTCGACAAAGCCGCGGATGGGGATGTTGGCAACCAGCGCCAGCCCGGCGGCCAGCGGGGCCCACATCAGCCCGGCGACGGCGGACGGCGCCTCCTGCGGACGCTTGCGGACGCTCCACCAGGCGGCCAGGGTCACCAGGACGAGCCCGATGATGATCCCGTACTCGCCGACGAACTCCATGACGCGGTCGAACCAGTGCGGGGCGTCCTTCGCCAGCCCGTTGATGTCGTAGAGAAGGCTGACATCGGGGTTCGACCCGTCCAGTGCGAGTCCAGCCATATGCCGTGGCCCCTTATCTCTTGCCTGTCACTACGTGCAGCTGCCAACCCCCCGTAATGCCTTGCGAGCCGTGGCAACGCGACCGGCGCCGGAGAATCCGCCGTCGATCCACGCTGATCCACGCCTCGATCCACCTCCAGGGAACGCCCTCTTCTCGCCAGGGGTTCCGTACTCCACCCAACGATCACCGGGACGTTATCGAAGGGTGACCGATCGTCGCAGCTCAGGGGGAATCCTTACGCGGGGTTCGCCCGCGGCAGCGCTTTCGCGCCATCCTGAGTCACCCGCGTAGCACCGATGTAGTCCGGCGAGTCGATCTTGTCAAAACGGATCACCGCACCGGTGTAGGGCGCGTTGATCATGTAGCCACCGCCCACATAGATCCCCACGTGATGGATCGATCTCGGGTCGTCGAGGTCGTAGGCGAAGAAGACCAGATCGCCTGGGAGCAGCTCGCTCCGCTTGGGGTGCGGTCCGGCGTTCCACTGGTCGTTGGCGACGCGCGGCAGATCGATGCCGACCGTCTTGTACGCCGCCTTCGTCAGCCCCGAGCAGTCGAACCGCCCGCCCTCCTCCGGCGTGCCGTTCCCGCCCCAGAGATAGGGCTTGCCGAGCTGCTTCTGCGCGAAGTAGATCGCCCCGGCCGACTGCTGGGAGGGCTGGACCTTCTGGATCGGCGCCTCGAAGCTCTTGGCGAGGGTGGTGATGGTCTTCACGTAGTTCTGGGTCTCGCGGTAAGGAGGCACCCCGCCGTACTTGATCACGGCATAGGCGCCCGCGTTGTACGAGGCCAGCATGTTGTGCGTCTGATCGCCCGGCACATCCTTGACGTACTTGGCGAGCGAGCAGTCGTAGGCGGCCGCCGACGGGATCGCGTCCTGCGGGTCCCAGATGTCCTTGACGCCGTCCTTGTTGCCGTCGACCCCGTGCGAGGCCCAGGTGGCGGGGATGAACTGCGCTATCCCCTTGGCGTTGGCCGGGCTCTGCGCCTTCGCGTTCCAGCCGCTCTCCTGGTAGAGCTGCGCGGCGAGGAGCGCGGGGTTGATGGCCGGGCAGGAGTTCCCGTACCGCTGGATGAGCGGTTCGTACGTGGCGGGAACGGCGCCCTTGGCCAGCCCGACGGCCTTACCGCCGGCACCGCCGACGAGGTCCGCCGCGACCATGTAGGTACCGACGACGAGCAGCGCGACGAAGGAAAAGGAGACTCCGAGACCGACACTGACACCCAGCCAGACCTTACGCACCCGGCCATCCTCCCCCATTCACGCGCCATGCGAACGCGTTTCCGCTCGCACGGCGAAAATCAGCCGCTCCCCAGCCGAAACCATGCGGCGGCCGCCGACGCGCGCCCCCTTGTGCGCCGCCGGACCCGCCCCGCACGCCTCACCGCCCCTCCTCGGCCGCCTCTCGCGGGGGCGCGGAACGCGTAGAGTCCAGCCGTCCGAGCACCACGACCCTGGGGACCGCAGATGACACGGCTCGACCGGCAAGAGCTCGACTGGCAGCGGGCCGCACCCGCCGACCTCCCGGAGGGCGCCGCCTACCTCGAGGTGGCCGTGGGCCCCGACGACCAGATCCTGATGCGCGAGAGCAACGACCCGGAGACCGTCGTCGTCACGACCCGGGCCAAGTGGGACGCGTTCATCAAGGGCGTCAAGGCGGGCGAGTTCGACGACTTCGCGGACCTCACGGAGGACGACGTCGCGGACCTAACGAAGGACGACGTCGCGGACCCCACGGAGACGGACGAGCCCGCGGGGCAGTGAGGAGATGCGGGAGGCGGGGCAGTGAGGGGGCACAGGAGGGCGGGGCGCTGAGCGCAAGCGCACTGATGCCCCTGCACTGATGCCCCTCCACCAAGGGGCCTACCCGTCAGCCCCTCACGGATCGTTGCCCGACGCCCACCCGCGTGATACACAGAGTGACCATACGACACTCCATTGACATGCCTCACACAGCCGCTGGACGGGCGTGTCCCACAACACGCACGAGATCCGCCAAGAAATGCCGCCAAGTCGACATGCGGAAGCGGATTCATCAGCGAAGATAGAGGCTGACCCACGCCATGCCGGCGAAGAGACACAACAACCCACAAGGGGCGGTGAGTTCATCATGTTCCTAGCGGCCGAAAAGGGCGACATCAACACCATCATCGGCGGAATCGCCCCAGACTGGGGTCCGTTCGGCAGCCTGGGCAGCGAGGCCCGCGTCATGATCGAGGTCGTGATGGCGGTCGCACTGCTGCTGTGCTTCGGCATCGCCATCTGGGGCGCGGCCAAGCAGCGGATCGGCGCGACGGCCCTACGGGACACCTTCAGCGCGGAGCAGGGCAAGGGGCTGATCGTCGCGGGCCTGACCGGTGTGTTCATCATCGGGTCACTGGGCACGCTCTTCACGATCGTGTACGGCATGGCCATCTAGCCGCGTCTCCGCCCGCCCCCGAGCCGCCCCTCCACGCGGGGCGCACCCCCTGGCCGCAAGCCTCCGCTCCCGATTCCCCCTATCGGCCCCACACCCCGTACCCGAGGCTGCTCCCTGATGCCCGCTCCCGCTCACCACGCTGAGGTCGTGTCAGCTTGATGTCCACTCACACCAGCGCGCCCGAGCGTCAGTCCTCACCGTTACCGTCGTATGCGGGTGACGGAAGAGAGACCATGGATGACGCGGTCGGCAGAATCAGCGGGATCGGCGGTATCGGCAGGCTTGGCAGGCTCGGCACGGGTGAAGGGGCGTACGCAGGATGAGTCTCGGCGGCGACGACGGATACGGCGGTGACTACGAGGGCCATGAGGCGCGCCGCGGCCGCGGCGCGGCCCCCGAAGGTCACCTGACGCGCACCCGCCTGCCCGAGGGCGACGGCGACCCCTACGGTCCACCCCGCCGAGCCCCCGGCCGCCCCAAGCCCAGCCGCAACCTGATCACCGTGGTCGGCGTCATCGTCCTCCTCCTCGCGGCCATCGCCTTCGTCAACCGCGGCGACGGCAAGGACGGCGGTTCCAGCGGCGGCGGCGACACCGGCGGGGGCGGCACCGAAGCCCAGCCCACCGCCCCCACGGGCGAGCGCCCGGTCGACGGCAAGAACGCCACGACCGACATCGCCTCGGGCTTCGCCAAATCGGAGCAGGGCGCCCAGAGCGCGGCGGCGAACTACGCGGTGGCGTTGGGGTCTGACGGCATGTTCAAAGCAGACCGTCGCAAAGCGATCGTGAACACGATCTATGCACCTGGCGTAGCTGGTGCGCGGCTCAACGAACTCGATAAGGCGTTCTCCAACAACAAGATCCTTTCCAACGCCGGCCTCGACGCCAGTGGCGATCCTCCGGACGGCATGACCTTCGTCTCCCGCGCCAACCCGGTGGGCGCCAAGGTGGAGAAGTTCAAGGACGACGAGGCACAGATTGCCGTCTGGCACTCACAGCTCTTCGGCCTGGCAGGAGAGGGGTCCAAGAACCCGGTCGCCGAGAGCTGGTACACGGATACCTTCAAGCTGAAATGGATCAAGGGCGACTGGAAGGTAACCCAGTACACCCAGAAGAACGGCCCGGCACCTGTCGGCCGCGACCAAGCCGCTTCCTCGGCTGAGGACATGGCCAATGCCGTACAAGGGTTCGGAGGGTTCACGTATGCCCGCTAATCGCCGTCGTGCCCTCTCGATCAGCGCCGCGGTCGCATGCGTCCAGGCCACTGCTGTGCTGTTGGCAACGCGTGCCGCCGCTGCCCCTTCGCCGACCCCGAGTCCGTCCAACACCAGTGACGGCTGCGACGGCATCGGGGACGGCCAGCTCAAGGATCTCTGCAAGGGCAACGGAGGCGATTCTCCGAGCTCCGACCCCTCCAACCCCCTCGACCCCGCCGCCTCCCTCGCCCGCGGCTGCGCCGACGCCGCCTCCTGGCTCGTCGGCAAGCTCTCCAAGCTCGTCAAGGAGACGGCCACCGTCGACTTCACCAACGAGGCCTTCCTCCGCCAGTACGCCGTCGTCTTCGCCGCCTCCACCGTCCTCACCCTCATCCTCTGGCTCCTCGCCGTCGCCAAGCGCGCGATCCGCGGCGTCCCCCTCGGCGAGGCGCTCTCCGAAGCCATAGGTTTCCTCTGGCTGACGGTCCTGGCCTCCGCCTTCACCCCCCTCATCCTCTATACGGTCGTCACCGCGACCGACGCCGTCACCGACGCCATCGCCTCCGGCACCGGTGCGGACAACGACGCCTTCTTCGGCTCGTTCTCCCAAGCGCTCAAGCGGGACGAGGACATCGGCGGCGGCCCGATCATGCTCATCGTCGTCTCGCTGGTGACGATCCTCGCCGCCGGTGTCCTCTGCCTCGAGCTCGTCATCCGCGCCGCCCTCCTCTATGTGGGCGCGCTGCTCGGCACCGCCGTCTACGCGGGCCTCGTCGACAAGAACATGTGGGGCCATGTGCGCCGCTGGGCGGGGATCATGATCGCCGTGATCCTCGTCAAGCCGGTGATCATCACCGTCCTGGCCCTCGCCGGCGCGCTCTCCACCAACGGCGACAAGCCCGACGCCTTCTCGGCCGTCGTCTCCGGCCTGTCCATCATCATCCTCGCCATCTTCGCCAGCGCGATGATCTACCGCTTCGTGCCCGGCTTCGGTGATGAGATCGTCAAGGCCCGCAGCGCCAGCTCCGACCCCGCGTCCCGCCAGGCCGCCGCCGTCATCACTTCCCCCGCCGCCCTGGTGAAGCAGGGCATCAACACCCACAGCGCCCGCGGCGGAGGCGAGACCGGCGGGGGCGGCGGCGCTCCGGGGCAGGCCAAGCCCGCCAACCCCGTCTCCGGCGGTGTGGCGGCCCACTCCACCCGCACCAGCGGCGGAGGAGGTGGCGGGGGCGCCTCCCCCGCCCCCGCCAGCCGCACCGGCCACACCGGAGGCTCCGGCGGCGGCTCCGCCACGAACCGCAGCTCCGGCAACAACTCGGGAGGTGACCGGCGGTGACGATCGACGCCCAGTCGCACCCCATCGCGCCCCGTCGCACATATCTGATCGGGCGCCCCCGCCCGAACGCGATCGTCGGCAAGAACCGCGAGACCGGCGAGATCGGACTGATCATCGCTGGGGCGTTCATCGGGATGATGTGCGGGCTGCTGGTGCCGGTGCTGATGTTCCGCATCACCGCCCTGGTCGGCTTCCCGACCCTCGCCCTCGCCGCCGTGTACGTCCCGTACAACGGGCGGACGTTCTACCGCTGGTTCGAGATCAACCGCTCCTTCAAGCGCAGCATCCGTAAGGGCACCACCGCCTACCGCTCCGGCGCCGCCGAGGCCGGCACCCGCCTGGACGGCCGTGAGATCGAGGTCGGACCGCCCCCCGGCATCGGCCGGATCAACTGGCTGGCCGCCCCCTTCGGCCCCGACGAGATCGCCGTGCTCCTGCACGCCGACCGCCGCACCGTCACCGCCGCCATCGAGATCGAGGGCCCCGGTGTCGGACTGCGCGACAGCGAGGACCAGGAGGCCCTCGTCGACCGGTTCGGCACCCTGCTCAAGCACGTGGCCAACGGCGACGGCTTCGTGACCCGCCTCCAGATGCTGGCCCGCACCCTCCCCGCCGACCCCGACGCGCACGCCAAGGACGTCGAGCGGCGCGGCGACGACCAGGCCCCCAACTGGCTCAAGGACTCCTACGAGCAGTTGCAGTCCATGGTCTCCACCTCCTCCGAGCAGCACCGCGCGTATCTCGTCGCCTGTATGCACTACACCCGCGACCTGGCCGCCGAGGCCCAGGCCATCGCGCGCGCCGCCCGCCACAGCGGCGGCGGCCGACGGCTCGACAAGGACGCGGGCCTCGCCGTGGTGATGGCCCGTGAGCTGACCGACATCTGCGCCCGGCTCGCCGAGGCCGACATCCGGGTGCGCCAGCCCCTCGGGCAGGGGCGGCTGGCCTCGCTCATCCACTCCATGTACGACCCGGACCACCCCATCGACCACATCCAGGCGATGACCAAGCGGAACGCCTGGCCCGCCGAGCTGGACGCCATGGAGCCCACCTACCTCCAGGCCAAGACCCGGGAGTCGAGCACCCGTGAGCCCTGGTGCCACTCCACGGCCTGGGTGAAGGAGTGGCCCATGACGCCCGTCGGGGTCAACTTCCTCGCCCCGCTGCTCGTCCACACCCCCGATGTCATCCGTACGGTCGCCGTCTGTATGGACCTCGAGCCCACCGAGGTCGCCATCGAGCGGATGCTCACCGAGAAGACCAACGACGAGGCCGAGGCCAGCCGCGCCGCGAAGATGAACCGCACCGTGGACCCGCGCGACATCGCCGCCCACGGCCGGCTCGACCAGCGCGGCGAGGACCTCGCCAGCGGCGCCGCGGGCGTCAACCTCGTCGGCTACATCACCGTGTCCTCCCGGTCGCCGGAGGCCCTCGCGCGCGACAAGCGGACCATCCGCGCCTCGGCGGGGAAGAGCTACCTCAAGCTGGAGTGGTGCGACCGCGAGCACCACCGGGCCTTTGTGAACACGCTGCCGTTCGCGACCGGTATCCGCCGATAGAACAGACAGAGCAGACAGAGCCGATACAGCCCATAGAGCTGATAGACACGACTGGGACGACAGGGACGATAGGGGCTCCGCCGTGGCCGATCCGATGAGCGCCATCACCGATGCGTTCACCAGCTTTCTCTTCGGAAAGGTGGAGACGACGCGGCTGCCCGTGCGCACCTCCACCGGCCAGGCCCAGGCCGTCTACCTCCCCACCGCGGCCCCCGGCCTCGGCGACTCCGGCGTGGTCATCGGCCGTGAGGTCTACTCCGGCAAGGGCTATATCTACGACCCCTTCCAGCTCTACGGCCAGCAGCTGCCGGCCCCCCACTGGCTGGTGCTGGGCGAGTCCGGTAACGGCAAGTCGGCCCTGGAGAAGACCTACGTCCTGCGCCAGCTGCGGTTCCGCGACCGCCAGGTGGTGGTGCTGGACGCCCAGGGCGAGGACGGCGTCGGCGAGTGGAACCTCATCGCGCAGGAGCTGGGGATAACGCCCATCCGGCTCGACCCCATGGCGGCCCTGGACGGCGGTATCCGTCTGAACCCCCTGGACCCGGCGATCACCACGACCGGTCAGCTCGCCCTGCTCCGCACGATCATCGAGGTCGCGATGGGGCACGGGCTCGACGAGCGCTCCGGCTTCGCCCTGAAGGTCGCGCACGCCTATGTCAACGAGACCGTCGTCGACCGCCAGCCGGTGCTGACCGACATCGTGGAGCAGTTGCGCCACCCCGAGGAGGAGTCGGCGGCGGCGATGAACGTCGATATAGACGACGTACGGGCCTGGGGCCTCGATGTCGCCCTGGTGCTGGACCGGCTGGTCGACGGTGATCTGCGCGGTATGTTCGACGGCCCCACCACGGCCGGAATCGATCTGGACTCACCCCTGATCGTCTTCGACCTGTCCCATATCGATCGCAACTCGATCGCGATGCCGATCCTGATGGCCATCGTGGGCGTCTGGCTGGAGCACACCTGGATCCGTCCCGACCGTAAGAAGCGCATCTTCCTGGTCGAGGAGGCGTGGCACATCATCAACTCGCCCTTCGTCGCCCAGCTCTTCCAGCGGCTGCTGAAGTTCGGGCGGCGGCTCGGTCTGTCGTTCGTCGCCGTCGTCCACCATCTCTCCGACGTGGTCGACGGCGCGGCGGCCCGGGAAGCCGCGGCCATCCTCAAGATGGCCTCCACCCGGACGATCTACGCCCAGAAGGCGGACGAGGCACGGGCCACCGGCCGCGTCCTGGGCCTGCCCCGCTGGGCCGTCGAGATCATCCCCACGCTGTCCCCCGGTATCGCGGTATGGGACGTCAACGGCAACGTACAGGTCGTCAAACACCTGATCACCGAGGCCGAGCGGCCCCTCGTCTACACCGACCGGGCGATGACGGAGGACGCCCTGGCCGTACAGATGGAGGTCGAGGCGGAGGCCGAGGAGCGCGCCGCCGCGGCGGTCGAGGCGGCGGAGGCGGACACCTACGGCGGGCCGTCGTACGGGTCCACGGTGGCGTGAGATGGCAGCGGGACAGAATCACGGCGGGCCCGCGGAGCACGGAGGGCCCCCGTCCGCGGAACGCGGCATTCCGGACGGCCTGCTGATCGGCGCCATCGCCCTCCTGCTGGGCACGCTCGGCCTGATGTGGTCGGCGACCGGGCTGTCCGGGCTCTTCGCCCGCGGCGCCTGGCCGGACAACCTGACCTTCATGCGCGCACCGGTGGCGCTGCGCCATCTGCTCCAGGAGCCCCAGGATCTGGCGGCGGCCTGGCCCGACACCCCGAAGGACCAGCTGTCGGGGTACGGGCTGTTCTGGGGCATCTTCATCAGTGAGCTGATGGTGCTGATCGTCCTGACGATCTTCGTGATGGGCACCCTGGCCCGCTACCGGACGGTCCGCGCCCAGCGCCGCGTCGCCCGCGCGACCGCCCGCGCGAATGCGGCGGAGGCGAAGCGGCTCGGCCTCAAGGACACGAGGACCGCGAAGGACGGCACCGCGCCGCCACCGGTCAACGGTACGGGCGTGGAGGCGGCCCCTGGCGTCGAGGTGCCCCCTCCGCCCGCTCCGTCCGTCACCGGCCCCGGCAGCGTCTCAGCGGCCCCAGGAGCCGCCTCCCCCAGACCTTCTGAGGGTTCGCCCGGCACCGCCGCTCCGGACCGCCCCAGTGGGCTCCCCGCGCCGGGCCCGACCGAGACGGTCCCCGGCGACGGCGCCATCGCACCCGCCGCCGGTCACCGACACCCGACCGAGGCCATCGCCGCCGAAGCGTCCGCCGGAACGGGCCCCGAGCCGTACCCCCACATCACCGAGCAGAGAGCCGCCGCACAGGACGCCCCCACCGGGAGCACGACCACTCCCCCGGCCCAGGACGACCTGTACGCCCCGCTCGACCCGACATCCGCGCCACAACCGCTCCCCACTCCTCGCAGCGGCCCGCTGACGTCGGCCGCCCGCCCCGACGGGGAGCTGGCCCGCTCCCGTGTCCTCTTCGGCGCCCAGCGCGGGGAGTCCGCGGCCCACACCGTCCTGGAGGCCGTCGGTCCCGTCCTCGTCGTCACCAGCGATCCCAAGCTCTGGACCACGACCAAGGACGCCCGCGCCAAGCTCGGCCCCACCCATGTCTTCGACCCCTCCCATCTGCTCGACACCCCCGCCCGGCTGCGCTGGAACCCGGCGGTGGACTGCGGCTCCCGCGATATCGCGGCCGCCCGCGCCACCGCCCTCCTCGCCCCCGTACGGCCCATGCACGCCATGGACCGGCCCCTGGCGGAGGCCGCGGAGACGATGCTCCGCTGCTGGCTGCACGCCGCAGCGGTGGACGGCCGGCCGTTCCGCCATGTGCACCGCTGGGCACAGGGCAGTTCGGCCCACGAGCCCGTAAAGATCCTCCGTACGCATCCCAAGGCGGCGGGCGGCGCGGCCGGCGAGTTGGAGGCCACGCTCACCGCGCACCGCGAACGCCGCGACATGGCCCAGGAGCTGACCGCCCGTGCCCTCGGCGCGCTCTCGTCGATCCACATCCGGGACGCCTGCAATCCGGGTCGCGCCGACACGCTCGCACTGGAGTCATTCGTCGCCGAAGGGGGAACCCTGTATCTGATGGGCGAATCCATCGAGGACCCCCGAACCCAGCCGGGTGCGATGCCGCTGCTGACCGCACTCGCCTCACACGTGGTCGAGCACGGCCGGCGCATGGCCGAACGGTCATCCTCCGGTCGGCTCGACCCACCACTGACCCTCGTCCTGGACGACGTCGCCGCCGTGGCCCCGCTCCCGGCACTCCCCGACCTCCTCGCCCAGGGCGCGGACCAGGGCCTCCCCACACTGGCCCTGATGCGCTCCCAGGAACAGGCCCGAGCCCGCTGGCCGCACCGCTCCCTGGCGGGCCAGGAGTCGCACTGACGGCCGCACACCCCGCCGATTCTTCCGGTCAGCCGTCCCCGGGCGCGCCTTTGGGCGAGGGCCTCGCGCCCGGTCGTACGGATCACCGTCGCCTCGGACGCCGTCGCCTCGTTCCGTGCGTTGACCTCCAGTGCCCCCGCGTGCAGGACCATCAGCGACACCTGGTGCGCCACGATGTCGTGCATATCTCGCGCGATCCCGGCCCGTTCCTGAGCGCGCGCCTCCTCGACGCGGGCGGCCCGCTCCCGCAGGCCCTTGAGGACGTCACGGCGCGCACCGATCCACAGGCCGATCGCCAGCGGGAGCCAGACGAACACAGCTGGGAAAGGAAAGGGGAGCTCAACGCAAAAATGCCTCGGCCCCGAGCACTGTGTACTCGGGACCGAGGCTAAAATTTGTTCGGCGGCGTCCTACTCTCCCACAGGGTCCCCCCTGCAGTACCATCGGCGCTGAAAGGCTTAGCTTCCGGGTTCGGAATGTAACCGGGCGTTTCCCTAACGCTATAACCACCGAAACACTATGAAGTTGAACCGGACCCAGCCCACACAAAGGGAGCGGTCGGACGGTTCATTGCTTCAGAACCAACACAGTGGACGCGAGCACCTGAGGACAAGCCCTCGGCCTATTAGTACCAGTCAACTCCACCGGTCACCCGGCTTCCATATCTGGCCTATCAACCCAGTCGTCTACTGGGAGCCTTAACCCATCAAGTGGGTGGGAGCCCTCATCTCGAAGCAGGCTTCCCGCTTAGATGCTTTCAGCGGTTATCCCTCCCGAACGTAGCCAACCAGCCATGCCCTTGGCAGAACAACTGGCACACCAGAGGTTCGTCCGTCCCGGTCCTCTCGTACTAGGGACAGCCCTTCTCAAGACTCCTACGCGCACAGCGGATAGGGACCGAACTGTCTCACGACGTTCTAAACCCAGCTCGCGTACCGCTTTAATGGGCGAACAGCCCAACCCTTGGGACCGACTCCAGCCCCAGGATGCGACGAGCCGACATCGAGGTGCCAAACCATCCCGTCGATATGGACTCTTGGGGAAGATCAGCCTGTTATCCCCGGGGTACCTTTTATCCGTTGAGCGACGGCGCTTCCACAAGCCACCGCCGGATCACTAGTCCCGACTTTCGTCCCTGCTCGACCCGTCGGTCTCACAGTCAAGCTCCCTTGTGCACTTACACTCAACACCTGATTGCCAACCAGGCTGAGGGAACCTTTGGGCGCCTCCGTTACCCTTTAGGAGGCAACCGCCCCAGTTAAACTACCCACCAGACACTGTCCCTGATCCGGATCACGGACCCAGGTTAGACATCCAGCACGACCAGAGTGGTATTTCAACAACGACTCCCCCTGAACTGGCGTCCAGAGTTCACAGTCTCCCACCTATCCTACACAAGCCGAACCGAACACCAATATCAAGCTGTAGTAAAGGTCCCGGGGTCTTTCCGTCCTGCTGCGCGAAACGAGCATCTTTACTCGTAATGCAATTTCACCGGGCCTATGGTTGAGACAGTCGAGAAGTCGTTACGCCATTCGTGCAGGTCGGAACTTACCCGACAAGGAATTTCGCTACCTTAGGATGGTTATAGTTACCACCGCCGTTTACTGGCGCTTAAGTTCTCAGCTTCGCGGGATCGAAATCCCACTAACCGGTCCCCTTAACGTTCCAGCACCGGGCAGGCGTCAGTCCGTATACATCGCCTTACGGCTTCGCACGGACCTGTGTTTTTAGTAAACAGTCGCTTCTCGCTGGTCTCTGCGGCCACCACCAGCTCACACCGCAAGGGTGATCACCAGCAATGGCCCCCCTTCTCCCGAAGTTACGGGGGCATTTTGCCGAGTTCCTTAACCATAGTTCACCCGAACGCCTCGGTATTCTCTACCTGACCACCTGAGTCGGTTTAGGGTACGGGCCGCCATGAAACTCGCTAGAGGCTTTTCTCGACAGCATAGGATCATCCACTTCACCACAATCGGCTCGGCATCAGGTCTCACCCTTAAATGAGGGACGGATTTACCTACCCCTCGGGCTACACCCTTACCCCGGGACAACCACCGCCCGGGCTGGACTACCTTCCTGCGTCACCCCATCACTCACCTACTACAGGTCTGGTCCGTCGGCTCCACCACTCCCCTTTGCCCGAAGGCTCCGGGGCGGCTTCACGGACTTAGCATCGCCTGGTTCGGCGTTGGCGCTTCAAAGCGGGTACCGGAATATCAACCGGTTGTCCATCGACTACGCCTGTCGGCCTCGCCTTAGGTCCCGACTTACCCTGGGCAGATCAGCTTGACCCAGGAACCCTTAGTCAATCGGCGCACACGTTTCTCACGTGTGTATCGCTACTCATGCCTGCATTCTCACTCGTGAACCATCCACAACTCGCTTACACGGCTGCTTCACCCGGCACACGACGCTCCCCTACCCATCACAGCCCCCGTTAGAGGTAAATGCTGCAATGACACGACTTCGGCGGTACGCTTGAGCCCCGCTACATTGTCGGCGCGGAATCACTTGACCAGTGAGCTATTACGCACTCTTTCAAGGATGGCTGCTTCTAAGCCAACCTCCTGGTTGTCTCTGCGACTCCACATCCTTTCCCACTTAGCGTACGCTTAGGGGCCTTAGTCGATGCTCTGGGCTGTTTCCCTCTCGACCATGGAGCTTATCCCCCACAGTCTCACTGCCGCGCTCTCACTTACCGGCATTCGGAGTTTGGCTAAGGTCAGTAACCCGGTAGGGCCCATCGCCTATCCAGTGCTCTACCTCCGGCAAGAAACACACGACGCTGCACCTAAATGCATTTCGGGGAGAACCAGCTATCACGGAGTTTGATTGGCCTTTCACCCCTAACCACAGGTCATCCCCCAGGTTTTCAACCCTGGTGGGTTCGGTCCTCCACGAAGTCTTACCTCCGCTTCAACCTGCCCATGGCTAGATCACTCCGCTTCGGGTCTTGAGCGCGCTACTCTATCGCCCTATTCGGACTCGCTTTCGCTACGGCTTCCCCACACGGGTTAACCTCGCAACACACCGCAAACTCGCAGGCTCATTCTTCAAAAGGCACGCAGTCACGACCGTGCTCCGAAGAACACGGCGACGCTCCCACGGCTTGTAGGCACACGGTTTCAGGTACTATTTCACTCCGCTCCCGCGGTACTTTTCACCATTCCCTCACGGTACTATCCGCTATCGGTCACCAGGGAATATTTAGGCTTAGCGGGTGGTCCCGCCAGATTCACACGGGATTTCTCGGGCCCCGTGCTACTTGGGAAATACACAAGAGAGCCGTACAGATTTCAGCTACGGGGGTCTTACCCTCTACGCCGGGCCTTTCGCATGCCCTTCGCCTAACCATACGGTTTCTGACTCTCCGACCGGCCGGCAGACCGATCCAGCACACTCCCACAACCCCGCATGCGCAACCCCTGCCGGGTATCACACACATACGGTTTAGCCTCATCCAGTTTCGCTCGCCACTACTCCCGGAATCACGGTTGTTTTCTCTTCCTGCGGGTACTGAGATGTTTCACTTCCCCGCGTTCCCTCCACATACCCTATGTGTTCAGGTATGGGTGACAGCCCATGACGACTGCCGGGTTTCCCCATTCGGACACCCCCGGATCAAAGCTCGGTTGACAGCTCCCCGGGGCCTATCGCGGCCTCCCACGTCCTTCATCGGTTCCTGGTGCCAAGGCATCCACCGTGCGCCCTTAAAAACTTGGCCACAGATGCTCGCGTCCACTGTGCAGTTCTCAAACAACGACCCGTACCCCGTCACCCACACCCATAGCGTGGTACACCGGGACCGGTCGAAGGGACAAGCATTTCTGCCCGTACCCTCAGACACCCAACAGCGTGCCCGACACCATCCGTCCGCTTGCTCTGTGTTCCACGCCGAAGCAGTACTAACAGAGGAAGCATCCGAAACAATGCCGAGTAGTCAACGTTCCACCCATGAGCAACCGTGCAAGACACTTGCTTGCAGTCGGCTATGTGCTCCTTAGAAAGGAGGTGATCCAGCCGCACCTTCCGGTACGGCTACCTTGTTACGACTTCGTCCCAATCGCCAGTCCCACCTTCGACGGCTCCCTCCACAAGGGTTGGGCCACCGGCTTCGGGTGTTACCGACTTTCGTGACGTGACGGGCGGTGTGTACAAGGCCCGGGAACGTATTCACCGCAGCAATGCTGATCTGCGATTACTAGCGACTCCGACTTCATGGGGTCGAGTTGCAGACCCCAATCCGAACTGAGACCGGCTTTTTGAGATTCGCTCCACCTCACGGCTTCGCAGCTCATTGTACCGGCCATTGTAGCACGTGTGCAGCCCAAGACATAAGGGGCATGATGACTTGACGTCGTCCCCACCTTCCTCCGAGTTGACCCCGGCAGTCTCCTGTGAGTCCCCATCACCCCGAAAGGCATGCTGGCAACACAGAACAAGGGTTGCGCTCGTTGCGGGACTTAACCCAACATCTCACGACACGAGCTGACGACAGCCATGCACCACCTGTACACCGACCACAAGGGGGACCCTGTCTCCAGGGTTTTCCGGTGTATGTCAAGCCTTGGTAAGGTTCTTCGCGTTGCGTCGAATTAAGCCACATGCTCCGCCGCTTGTGCGGGCCCCCGTCAATTCCTTTGAGTTTTAGCCTTGCGGCCGTACTCCCCAGGCGGGGAACTTAATGCGTTAGCTGCGGCACGGACAACGTGGAATGTCGCCCACACCTAGTTCCCAACGTTTACGGCGTGGACTACCAGGGTATCTAATCCTGTTCGCTCCCCACGCTTTCGCTCCTCAGCGTCAGTATCGGCCCAGAGATCCGCCTTCGCCACCGGTGTTCCTCCTGATATCTGCGCATTTCACCGCTACACCAGGAATTCCGATCTCCCCTACCGAACTCTAGCCTGCCCGTATCGAATGCAGACCCGGGGTTAAGCCCCGGGCTTTCACATCCGACGCGACAAGCCGCCTACGAGCTCTTTACGCCCAATAATTCCGGACAACGCTTGCGCCCTACGTATTACCGCGGCTGCTGGCACGTAGTTAGCCGGCGCTTCTTCTGCAGGTACCGTCACTTTCGCTTCTTCCCTGCTGAAAGAGGTTTACAACCCGAAGGCCGTCATCCCTCACGCGGCGTCGCTGCATCAGGCTTTCGCCCATTGTGCAATATTCCCCACTGCTGCCTCCCGTAGGAGTCTGGGCCGTGTCTCAGTCCCAGTGTGGCCGGTCGCCCTCTCAGGCCGGCTACCCGTCGTCGCCTTGGTAGGCCATCACCCCACCAACAAGCTGATAGGCCGCGGGCTCATCCTGCACCGCCGGAGCTTTCCACGCGTATCCCATGCGGGAACGCGTCGTATCCGGTATTAGACCCCGTTTCCAGGGCTTGTCCCAGAGTGCAGGGCAGATTGCCCACGTGTTACTCACCCGTTCGCCACTAATCCCCGGCCGAAACCGGTTCATCGTTCGACTTGCATGTGTTAAGCACGCCGCCAGCGTTCGTCCTGAGCCAGGATCAAACTCTCCGTGAATGCTTCCGGGCTATCCCGGCAAACACTGCACGAGAGCGGAACCACCAGAGGAATAATCCGATGGTTCACAGCGTCCTCGCTGTGTTTTTTCTTCAAAGGAACCTCGTCCACGAGTGGACGGGGTATCAACATATCTGGCGTTGACTTTTGGCACGCTGTTGAGTTCTCAAGGAACGGACGCTTCCTTTGAAACCGTTTCACCGGTTTCTCCGGGCGCTTCCCTTCGGTGTTTCCAACCTTACCAGATCCGATTTCCGGTCGTTTCCGATCCGAATTCCGTTTCCGGCCCCCTGCTGGAGCGGAGTCTTTCGCGCCTTCCGGCGTGTCCACTACTTTAGCGGATTCCCCCGGATGCTCATAATCGAGTTCCCCGGTCCGAATTCCGGCATGCCGAAATCCATCCCGATGAGGGGCCGTGCAGTAGTGGTTTGCCGCCGGTGCGGCTCGAGTGCCGACCGTTGAACCATTAAGGCTCCGTGGCAGCTCGGAGTACATTACGGATCGCCCGGACCCGTGTCAACCTCGGCTAGGCCGAATGCCTCAGTCGAGGTCGCTCAGCCGTCCATCGGCGTCGGGTTGGTCCTCCTCCACCCGGCGCAACACACGGGTGAGCATCTCGCCGAGAGCCCCGCGCTCCTCGCTGGAGAGGTCCTGGAGAAGGTCCGCCTCGAAGACCGTGGCCTGGCGCATCGCCTCGACCCACTTCTCCCGGCCATTCGGGGTCAGCTCGACGATGACGCGGACGCGGTTGTCCGCATCACGCTCACGGGTGACCAGGCCCTCGTTCACCATGCGATCGATGCGGTGGGTCATGGCGGCGGGCGTGAGGCCCAGCCGCTTGGCCAGGTCGCCGGGGCCCAGGCGATAGGGAGCCCCGGAGAGGACGAGCACCTTGAGGACCTCCCACTCGGAGTTGCTGATCCCCAGCGTGGCCGACTGGCGGCCGTAGGCGACGTTCATTCGCCGGGTGAGCCGGCTGAGCGCGCTGACGACCTGCTCCACCTGAGGGTCCAGGTCCTGGAACTCACGCTGGTAGGCCGCGATCTGCTCTTCGAGGCTCAGCAGGTCGTCCGGGTCGGGGGTCTCCGCCATGTGCGGAGTATGACACGAAACTCATTGGCGCTGAAGTCCTTCACTCTGTACTCTTAAGCATTGAAGTTTAGCTTCGAAGTCTTCAGACATCGATCCTCCGGGCTGACCCGCTGGTCAGGCCCGTAGTCCTTTGATCCTTCTCGACCTAGGTAGGTGAGTGTGACCACCGCGATGGGCGCAGCGCTGCGCCGTATCCAGCTGGGCAACGCGCTGAGCGCGTTCGGCAACGGCTTCACGGTCCCGTTCCTCTTCGTCTATGTGGCGCAGGTGCGGGACCTCGGCGCGAATACCGCGGGCATGGTGCTCGCGACGTTCGCCGTGGCCGCGCTTGCCGTGCTGCCCTTCATCGGTCGGGTGATCGACCGGCGAGGGCCGCTGTCCGTTGCCGTCGCGGGCGCGGTCGCCGCCGCTGTCGGATCGATGGGGCTCGGGCTGGCGGCGAGCGAGCCGCTGGTCATCGCCGCGGCCGGAGTGCTGGGCGCGGGCATGGCGGCCATACAGCCGGCGCTGGCCACGCTGATCGTCTGGTGCTCGACGCCGATCACCCGGTCGCGGGCCTTCGCCACTCAGTTCTTCCTCGGCAATCTGGGTCTCGGCGTCGGCGGGCTGCTCGGTGGGCTGCTGGTGGACACCTCCGCCGCCTCGAGCTTTGTGCGGCTCTTCGCGATCGACGCGGTGATGTTCCTGGTGCTCGGCGCGGCCGTGGCGACCGTAAGGCTGGAGCGGACGCCGGTGTTCGACGACCCGGTGCCGACCGTCGATGAGCGGCTCGGCGGCTCCGGCGGCTGGCGTGCCCTGCTCGGCCACCGCGCCATGGTGCAGCTGTGCGCGCTGGGCTTCGTCATGTTCTTCGCCTGCTACGGCCAGTTCGAGTCCGGGCTGTCGGCGTTCGCGGTGGATGTGGCCCGGATATCGCCGTCGATGCTGGGCATCGCCCTGGCCGCGAACACGGCGGCGATCGTGCTGGCGCAGTTCGTCGTGCTCAAGCTGGTCGAGCGGCGGCGGCGCAGCCGGGTGATGGCGCTGGTCGGGCTGGTCTGGACGGTGGCGTGGTGCGTCGCCGGGACCGCCGGGCTGATACCCGGGAGCCAGGCCGTCGGCGTCACCGCGATCATCTCTGCGTACGCGCTCTTCGGGCTCGGTGAGGCCATGCTGTCGCCGACCGTCGCGCCGCTGGTCGCCGATCTGGCGCCGCCGTCGGCACTCGGTCAGTACAACTCGGCATTCGCACTGGTCAAGCAGCTGGCCCTGGCGGTGGGTCCGGCGGCCGGCGGGCTGATGGCGGGCGCCGGGCTGTACGGGGCGTACATCGTGACGCTGATCGTCTGCTCGCTCGGCATCACCGCGCTCGCGCTGATGCTCGGCAGGCGGCTCACGGCCGAGCAGGACAATCCGCTGCGGGCGGTCGCCGGAGCCGCGGTGCCCGCGCCGCGGGCGGCCTCGTCGGACGAGGTGGCCACCGCGGCCTGACCCGGCCGGGCATGCGGCCTGACCCGACATTCCGTCATCGCCCTGGCGCGGCGAAGGAGCCCATCGGCTCCGCCGTGCCAGGGCGATCTGTCGATCGGGGGCGGTCGTGTCCCCGCTCAGGCCCGTGCTGCCGGGCCCCGTGGAGCCAGGCCCCGTGGAGCCAGGCCCTGTCCGGCGGATCTTTAGCCCGCCGGCAGGGCGAACTCGCACCACACCGCCTTGCCGCCGCCCGGGGTGCGGCGTGAGCCCCAGGACGAGGCGATGGTCGCGACGATCGAGATGCCGCGTCCGGCCTCGTCCACCGGTTCGGCCCGGCGGCGGCGCGGCAGATGCTCATCGCCGTCCGTCACCTCGATGATCAGGCGGCGGTCGGTGCGGCGCAGCCGCAGCCGCATGGGCGGTGTGCCGTGCTGGAGGGAGTTGGCGACGAGTTCGCTGGCGGCGAGCACGCCCAGATCGCGCAGCTCCATGGGGAAGCGCCAGCTGGCGAGGACCCCCGAGGCGAAGGCCCGGGCGCGCGGTGCGGCCTCCACCCCGCCGAGGAGCTCCAGTGCGGCGTTGTGGAAGAGCTCCGCGTCGTGCCCCGTACGGGCGGGGTGCTGGAGGACCAGCACCGCCACATCGTCGTCGTGCTCCGCGGTGATGCCCAGGGCCCTGATGAGGCGGTCGCACATCACCTGGGGCGAGCCGGTCGCGCCCGCGAAGACGCGCTCGAGCGCGGCCACTCCGTCGTAGATGTCCTTGTCCCGCCGCTCCACCAGGCCGTCGGTGTAGAGGACCGCGCTGGCCCCGGGGCCGAGCGGGACCGAGCCGGTGGTGTGCAGCCAGCCGCCGGTGCCGAGCGGCGGTCCGGTGGGCTCGGAGGCGCGGCGCACGGTGCCGTCCGGGTCGCGGACCAGGATCGGCAGATGGCCCGCGGAGGCGTAGACGAGGCGGTTCTCGTTGGGGTCGTGGACGGCGTAGACGCACGTGGCGATCTGGTGGGGGTCGATCTCGGCGGCCAGGCCGTCGAGGAGTTGCAGGACCTCGTGCGGCGGGAGGTCGAGCCGGGCGTAGGCGCGGACGGCGGTGCGCAGCTGGCCCATGACGGCGGCCGCCCGCACCCCGCGGCCCATGACGTCGCCGATGACGAGGGCGGTGCGGCCGGCGCCCAGGGTGATGACGTCGTACCAGTCGCCGCCCACCGCCGCGTCCGTGCCGCCGGGCTGGTAGGTGGCGGCCACCCGCAGATCGTCGGGCTGCTCCAGCCCCTGGGGGAGGAGGCTGCGCTGGAGGGTTACGGCGGCCTCGCGCTGGAGGCGCTCGCTGGCGCGCAGCCGCTCCGCGGATTCGACCTGGTCGGTGACGTCGGCCCCGAAGACGAGCACGCCGCGGACCGGCTCGGTGGCCGGGCCGGGGTCGGTGGCGACGGTCTCGACGGCGACCGTCTCCGGCACGGCGACGGCCTTACGGACGGCACCATCCCGGATCGGGCCGTCCACCGGCAATCCGTCCACGGGCGTTCCGTCGACCGGTGTTCCGTCCACGGCCCCCTCCCCCGCCCGCCCGTCCGCCGGCCGCGCGGGGGTGATGACCTTCGGCGCGGCCATCTCGATCGGGGAGCAGGTGAAGGTGTAGTAGCCGTGGCGGGACCGGCCGGGGCCGGGGGCCGCGCCCTCCTGCCGCGGCCCGGGCGTGGTCGCCGGGCCGCCCGCGGGCACCCGCCGCGACTTGACCGTACGGGGCTTGCCGCTGCGCAGGACCTGGTCCATGAGCGGCAGCAGCCCCAGCTCCCTCAGCTCGGGCAGGGCCTGGCCGGCGGGTGTGCCGGGGGTCCGGGAGCCGAAGAGCCCGACATAGGTGTCGTTGAGATAGGCGATGCGGTGCTCGGGACCGTAGACCACCGCGACCAGCGCCGGCACCTGGCCGAGGAGGTCATGGGCGGACAGCCCGTCGAGGGTCGGGACGGCGGCGGGCGGCGCGGCGTCGCAGGGGGCGGCAGCGGGAGGCTCACCGCGCCCCGAGGGGTCGGCGCTCTCGCCCCGGGCCGCCGGGACGGAGCCGCCGCCCGCGGCGGCCGCGGGCTTCGGCCGCCGCGCACCGCGGTCTGCCCGGGCGGCGATGCGTCGCTGGGTTCGGGGGAGCCGGGCGCTCCAGCGCGTGAAGTTCACTGCGGATTACCTCGTGGGGTGGTGGCTGAGCGGCGCGCCGGCGCGGGATCGGGGAGAGGGGTGCGGGTACGGGGGACGGCCCCCAGGGGAATGCAGCAAACTTCCGAATCCTCGCGATTGTCACTCTTTGCAGATACGAGCCCACCCATGGTCACACGACCAGTGTGGCCGACCGGACTGACATCCGTGAGACGCCGATCGTGGGAGGGGAGTTCCCGGCTCCACCCCGATCGGCTCAACTGGCCCCGGGATGGCGACCGGTGTCCGCCGCGAGTTTGAACTCGGCGCGCGGGTTCTCCAGCGATCCCAGGGAGACGATCTCGCGTTTGAACAGCCCCGACAGAATCCATTCGGACAGCACGCGTGCCTTACGGTTGAACGTCGGCACCCGGCTGAGGTGGTAGACGCGGTGCATGAACCACGCCGGGTAGCCCTTCAACTTACGCCCGTAGACGTGTGCGACCCCTCTGTGGAGCCCCAGGGAGGCCACGGAGCCCGCGTACTTGTGCGCGTAGTCCGTGAGCGGCTGGCCCGCGATCGCTGCGGCCACGTTCTCGGCGAGGACCTTGGCCTGGCGCACGGCGTGCTGTGCGTTGGGGGCGCAGACCGCATCGGGCCGGTCGGCCGTCAGGTCGGGCACCGACGCGGCGTCCCCGGCCGACCAGGCGTGCTCCACGCCCTCGACCTGGAGCGCCGCGGTGCATTTGAGCCGGCCGCGCTCGTTCAGGGGCAGATCGGTGGCGGCGAGGATCGGGTGCGGTTTGACGCCCGCGGTCCACACGAGCGTGCGGGTGGGGAACCGCGAGCCGTCACTCAGTGCGGCGACCCGGTCGGCGCAGGAGTCCAGGCGGGTCTCCAGCCGTACGTCGATATTGCGGCCGCGCAGCTCCCGGACGGCGTACTTGCCCATCTCCTCGCCGACCTCCGGAAGGATCCGGTCGGTGGCCTCGACGAGGATCCACTTCAGGTCTTCGGGGGCGATGTTGTGGTAGTAACGGACGGCGTACCGGGCCATGTCCTCCAGCTCACCGAGCGCCTCGACGCCCGCATATCCGCCGCCGACGAAGACGAAGGTCAGCGCCGCGTCGCGGACGTCCGGGTCCCGGGTCGAGGAGGCGATGTCCAGCTGTTCGAGGACGTGGTTGCGCAGGCCGATGGCCTCCTCGACGGTCTTGAAGCCGATGCCGAACTCGGCGAGGCCGGGCACCGGGAGGGCGCGGGACACGGATCCGGGGGCCAGCACCAGCTCGTCGTAGTGGATGTCGACCGTGCCGGTGCCCTCTTCCTCCGTGGCGAGGGTTCTCACGGTCGCGGTGCGTTTGCCGTGGTGGATCGCGGTGGCCTCGCCGATGACGACGGTGCAGTCGGGCAGCACCCGCCGCAACGGCACCACCACATGGCGGGGCGAGATCGATCCGGCCGCCGCCTCGGGCAGGAACGGCTGGTAGGTCATGTACGGCTCGGGGTCCACCACGATGACCTGCACGCCGCCGTGCCTCAGCTCCCGCTTCAGCTTTCGCTGGAGGCGCAGCGCGGCGTACATCCCGACGTAGCCACCACCGATAACGAGAATGCGCGCTGGTTCCTTCACCCTCCCATGAGGCACGCGCGACCGCGGTTTGTCCACAGGCCCGACGAATTGTGTGACCGGACGGCTCACTCGGCCCCGAGCCGACGAATCGGTTACACGTACGAAATGTCCGCAGGTCAGCCCCGGGATGCGTGGGGGCGGGCGAGCGGACAGTCGGAAAGAGGCGGTCTGCTGCTCTGATCGAGGGGCGTTCTGTCCCGAGCTACCCTCTTCTTTCTTGACCTGCGCTCAACTATGTTCGTACTTCGTCGGGGTTGTGACTGCCTCGACAGTCTGGGCGGGGAGTCTCCGGGGGGAGACATCATTACCGGGGGATCACTTATGCACCTTCAGGGTTCGTCATGGTCCGCAGCCGTCGCGTCGTCGGACGGAAACGGCGGACGGAACACACCGTTGCGCGTGGACGCGCAGCGCAATCTGGAGCACGTCCTGCGGGCGGCGCGCGAGGTCTTCGGTGAGCTGGGGTACGGGGCTCCGATGGAAGACGTGGCGCGCCGGGCGCGGGTAGGGGTGGGCACCGTCTATCGGCGGTTCCCCAGCAAGGACGTGCTGGTGCGCCGCATAGCCGAGGAGGAGACGGCAAGGCTGACCGATCAGGCGCGGGCGGCGCTGGGTCAGGAGAACGAGCCGTGGTCGGCGCTGGCCCGGTTCCTGCGTACCTCGGTGGCGTCCGGCGCGGGTCGGCTGCTGCCGCCGCAGGTGCTGCGGGTCGGGGTCGACGTGGAGACCGAGATCCGGCTGCCGCAGCAGCGGCAGGCGGCGTTAGCCGCACCGGCTCAGCCGGAGCTCCGGCTGGTCGAGCGGCCGATGGTCGCCGAGGACGAGCCGGACGACACGGGCGCCGCGGCGCTGCTGGAGGTCGTCGGGCAACTGGTGGAGCGGGCACGGGCGGCGGGCGAGCTGCGCCCGGATGTGACGGTGGCCGATGTGCTGCTGGTGATCGCCACGGCGGCGCCCTCGCTGCCGGACGCGGCGCAGCAGGCGGCGGCCTCGGCCCGGCTGTTGGACATCCTGCTGGACGGGCTGCGGTCGCGCCCCATGGGGTGATGCCGTCGGCCCCGGAGCGAGACATGTGCTCGTCTTCGCGGGTCGGTTTCAGGGGGTGAGCGGCGCGTCTCGCCTCCTCCGTATGAGTGACGAGATATGACGGTCGGCCGGGGCGTCGCACCTGCTGCTCGTACCCGCGTCAGCGGGCGGGGGGCGGGGCGGCGCTCCGGTCGGCGGCTGCGGCCTGGGTGCCAGCGGTACCGGAGGCATCGGTGACACCTGAAGCATCCGTGGCGTCGAGAGAGTTCAGCGCCTCGTCGAGCAGGCGGAGGGCCTCCCCTGGGGTCAGGGTCGTGCTCTCGGTGCGCAGCTTCTCCACCGGGGCCTGGCCCAGCGCCTCGCTCGCGCGCGCCGCGGTCGCGCCGACGTCCCCGGCCACCAGCGGTGAGCGCGGCAGCCGACCGCGCCAGCCGTCGGCGGCGCCCAGCAGCCGCGCGGCGAGCGGCTCCTGTCCGCATCCCGCCAGGAGTTCGGCCGCCGACTCCGCCTGATGGGCCAACAGCAGCTCCATGGAGTTCACCGCGAGGCCGTCGCGCAGCGTGTTCCGCAGCTTGCGGAGTCCGCCGACCAGATCGCCCTCCAGGCCGGTGATACGGGCCTCCAGGCCGTTGGCCACGACCCAGAACTGCGGTGGCGAGGTGCCGCGCAGCGCACGCCGTCGCGCGGCGTCGCAATACGTCCTGGCCCGTGCCAGATCGCCGCGTACCAGCTCGGCCTCGCTGCGCACGATGTCGTTGAAGGCCAGCACGTCCTGGGTACCGCAGCGCTCCGCCTCCTCCTCGGAGCGCTCCACCAGCCTCAGCGCGCCCTCCACATCCCTTTCGTGGACGGCGAGGTCGGCGAGGCGGGTGTAGAGGAACGGCACCTCGGTATGGGCGCCGAGTTCCTGTGCGAGCCGCGTTGCCCGCTCATACGCGGCCTTCGCCTCCCCGAACCGGCCGCGATGGGTGGCGATCTCGCCGCGCGCGCCCTCCACCTGGGCGAGCATCCAGCGGTCGCCGACGCGGGCGGCCAGCTCGCGCAGCTCGGCCATGTCGTCGCCGGCGCTCTCGACGCCGCCCGGCATGTCGATGGCGAGGTGGGTGCGGTACATCAGCGTGACGCCGAGCGCCCAGTCGTCGCCGTGGGTCCGGCAGTGGGCCACGTTCCGGTCCATCAGCGGCAGCATGTCGCCGCTGAAGCCCTGGATGACAAAGGCCGCGAAGGGCCACAGAAGACCGGGGAAGGACGCGCTGCGGGGCCCTGAATGGCTCGCGTAGGCGTCGCGCATGCGTATGGCCGCGTCCCGGATCTCGGGGTCGCTCGGATCCGGGCCGGTGCCCTGCTCGGCGAGCAGGAAGAAGAGCAGCAGCCGCAGGTCCATGAACTGCCAGTACCGGGTGGCTTCCTCGTCGACGCCGTCCTCGCCGTCCGGAACCCGGGCCGGGATGAGCGGGAACTGGTCGAGGGGATGGCTGCCGCCCGGTGCCCGGTCCGCCTCGCCACCCAGTCCCCGGTCCGCCTCGCCGTCCGTGCCGTGGGGTCGGCTCTCCAGGGCCAGGGCGCGGCCGACCCATGCGGCGCCCTCGTCCCGGTAGTTGCGCAGCCACCAGAACCACGCCAAGTCGCGGATGAGCGCGAAGACGGTGCCCTCGTCCGCGGTGGTCAGGGAGCGGTGCAGCGCTGCCCGGATGTTGTCGAGGTCGGCCTCGACGAGGCGCAGCCAGGGCAACTGTCCGGCGGAGCGCAGACGGGGCTCGGCGGTGCGGATGAAGTCCCGGAAGTGGGCGGTGTGACGGGCCACGGCGGCCTTGTGGTCGGCACGGGCCACGACGTCCTCGGTGGCGCGCTCGCCGACGTACTCGTTGATGGTCTCCAGCATCCGGTAGCGGGGCTCGCCGCCCGCCGGGCCGGAGGACTCCGCCGCCGCACCGTGCGACGGATGGTCGACGATCAGCAGTGACTTGTCGACCAGCGCCCCGAGCAGTTCCAGTACCTCGGCGGGCGCGATCCTGGCCTGGGGGCGCGCATGAGAGCGCGTGGGGGCGCGCGTCTCGGCGTACGCAACCGTGTCGCCCGGTTCCGGCGTGCTCGCCATCGCGTCCTCAAGGACGTCACGGATGCCGACGCCGTCCTCGGTGACGCCATCGGCGTCCTTGTCGTCCGTGTGATCCGTGTTGTCCGCGTGGTCCGCACTGCCCGTGCTGCCCGTGCTGCTCGTAAGGGCGCTCGCGCCGGGCGGGGCGTCCGCGCACACCGCCTCGGCCGCGGACAGGGTCCACCCGCCCGCGAAGACCGACACACGGCGCAGCACAGTGCGCTCGCGCTCGTCCAGGAGGTCCCAGGACCACTCGACGACGGCCCGCAGGGTCTGCTGGCGGGGCAGCGCGGTTCTGCTGCCGCTGGTCAGCAGGCGGAAGCGGTCGTCCAGCCGGTCCGCGATCTGGCGTGGGGTCAGCAGCCGCAGCCGCGCCGCGGCCAGTTCGATCGCCAGCGGCAGACCGTCCAGACGCCGGCAGATCTCCGCGACCGCGGCCGCCGTGTCCGGGTCCGCCGCCGGGTCGAAGCCGGGCCGTACGGTGGCCGCGCGCTCGGCGAACAGCTGGTGGGCGGGGGCGGGCGGCAGCGGCTCCACCGGCCTTACGGTCTCGCCGGGCACCCCCAGTGGCTCCCGGCTGGTGGCGAGCACGGTCACCCCGGGGCAGTGTGCGAGCAGGGTCTCAGCGAGCCGGGCCGCGGTGTCGATGACGTGCTCGCAGTTGTCGAGCAGGAGCAGCAGCCGGCGGTCGGCGCAGTACTCGACGAGGCGACTCGTCGGATCCCCGCCGTCCGCGCCCGTGGTGCGGCTCTCGAGCCCGGAGGCGGGCAGCATGGTCTCGCGGCGGCCGACCGCGCTCAGGACGGCACCGGGGACGGCGGAGGGCTGGTCGAGCGGGGCGAGTTCGGCGATCCAGACGCCGTCCGGGTAGCCGTCCGTCACGGCCCCGGCGGCCTCCTCGGAGAGGCGGGTCTTACCGGAGCCGCCGGGGCCGGTGAGGGTGACCAGCCGGGCGCCCTCCAAGTCACAGAGGATGTCGCCGATCTCCTTCTGGCGGCCGACGAAGCTGGTGAGGCGGGCCCTGAGGTTGCCGTGCGGCAGAGGCGGCACGGCGGTGCGCGAGCCCGCGGTGCGTGATCCCGCGGTGCGTGATCCCGGGGAGCGTGATCCCGGGGTGCGCGGGCCAGCAGTGCGCGAACCCGCCTCCCCGCCGTCGACGCGGCTTCCCGCCCCGCCGTCGGTTCGTCCGCCCCCGGCCCGGCCGTCGAACGCGCTCCTGGCTGCTCTGCGGCCGTCGATCGCCCTGCCGTCCGCCCGGGTTCCGCCCCCGCTCCCCTCGTGGCCGTCGGCCCTCGGCGGAGCGGTCTGCGCGGTGGGCTCCCCGCCGCGCGGCTCCCGGAGGGCTTCGGCGTCCGTCGTCAGCAGCCGTCTGTGGAGCTCCTTCAGCTCAGCTCCCGGGTCGGTGCCGAGGCGGTCGGCGAGGATCCTGCGGACGTCCTCGTACGCCGCGAGGGCGTCGGCGGAGTGACCGGCCGCCCGCAGCGCGCGGATCAGCTGGGCGTGGAACGTTTCGTCGAGCGGATGGTCCGCGACGAGCTCACGCAGCTCCGGTATGACATCCGTAGGGCGGTCGAGCGCGAGGTCGGCGTCGATCCGGCGGTGCAGCGCGGTCAGCCGGAGCGCCTCGGGGCGGGCGGCGGCCGCGTCCCGGTCCGGCAGGTCGGCGAGGGCCGGGCCGCGCCACAGGGCGAGCGCCTCACGGAGGGTGGCGGCAGCCGTCTCGGGGTCGTCGGCGTCCAGGGCGCGTATGCCCTCGTGCGTCAGCCGCTCGAAGCGCAGCAGGTCGACGTCGTCCTGGGGCGCGGCGGTCGCGAGGCGGTAGCCGCCGGGTGAGGAGAGGACGGCGTCCCTGCCGATGGCCCGGCGCAACCGGCCGACGAGCGCCTGGAGCGCGGCGGGCGCGTCATGCGGAGGGTCGTCGGCCCACACCTCGTCGATCAGGGCGTCGACAGAGGCCGGGGCGGTGCGTGCGGCCCTTACGGCGAGCGCGGCGAGCAGCGCGCGGATCCGGGGGCCGCCAAGGGGGAGCGGGTCGCCGTGGTCGTCGCGCGCTTCGGTGGTGCCGAGGATCAGATACCGCACAGGGGCCATTCTCCTAGGTTGCGGATTGCCGCTGGGGAGATGGTGCGGAGCGGCGGCGGAGGGGTCCATTCGTTTTCGTCCGCCGTAAGGACACCGGCTTCGCATCCGCCGTAAGGACACCGGCTTCGCATCCGCCGTAAGGACACCGGCTTCGCATCCGCCGTAAGGACACCGGCTTCGCATCCGCCGTAAGGACACCGGCTTCGCATCCGCCGTAAGGACACCGGCTTCGCATCCGCCGTAAGGACACCGGCTTCGCATCCGCCGTAAGGACACCGGCTTCGCGTCCGCCGTAAGAACGCCAGTCTTCCGTTCCCCGTAAGAACGCGCTCCCCGGGGCGAGATGTCACAAGGCGGCCTCATGCCGCCTCGGGGCGGAAGCCGTCACAGGCTCGGCCGCGGCGCCACTCCGCCCGCCACCGCCCGCTGTCGCGGCGCCGCGGTGCCCGTCCAGCAGGTGCCGCGGCGGGCCAGCAGGCGCCGCAGCCAGACTTCGGTGGAGACGAGCTCGGCCAGGCCGTCCAAGGGCAGCCGCTCCCCCTGCGCGGCGGCGCGCAGCGCCTTACGGACGACACGGGCCTCGATCAGGCCCGCGTCGGCCAGCAGCGGCGCGTCGAAGAGGGTCATCAGCTCGCCCGTCCAGGTGCGCATGCCGGTCCGTACGGCGGCGGTGTGGGAGGCGTGGGAGGTGGCTCCCCAGCCGGGGGGCAGCTCGCGGATGCCCGCTCCGGCGAGGACCGACCGCAGCACCGCGGCGCGCGCCCCCGGTTGCACCCGAAGCGCTTCGGGGAGCGCGCGGCAGGCCCGTACGACCTGGTTGTCGAGAAAGGGCGCGTGCAGGCGCTGGCTGCGGATCTCGGCGGCCTGCTCGAAGACGCGGTGGTCCGCCGCGTAGCGGGCCAGGGCGGCGTCGGCGCGGCGCTCCCCGGGGCGGCGCAGCAGCACGGGGCGCACGGCCGCCTCCTCCAGCCGGACGGACACCTCGGCGAGCGTCTCGCCGGTGAGCCAGCGGGCGGCGGGCCCGGGGCGGCACCACGTCAGGGCGGCGAGGGAGGCGGATACGGCGCCGGGGCCGTGCAGCGCCTGCTCGTCGGCGAAGTGGTGCTCCATAAGGCGCGCGGCGGCCTCCTGGACGCCGTCGCGGTAGGAGGTGCGGGCCAGCCGTCGGGCGGCCCGGTAGACCGTGAAGGGCACGAAGAAGGACTGCGCGGAGGGGCCGTCGGCCTTGGCGAGCGCCGTCGCGGGGCGCAGCAGATGGCGTCTGCGGCGGTCGAGCAGCAGGTCCGCGAGGCGCGCGGGGTGGGCGTCGAGCACCTGGCGGGCGCCGTGCCCGATGAAGTGGTCGGCGCTGCCCGCGGCGAGCCGGCGCCGGTGGCGTTCGGCGATGACGAGGGAGGGGCCGGGCTCGTCGGTAAGGGCGCCGGTGTCGAGGCCCGCGTACGGCAGGGCGTCCTCGCCCGCGGCGACGACCACATGGTGCAGCCGTGGATTGGCGGCGATGGCTCCGGCCCGTTCGAGTTCGGCCTCGCGGGTGCGCGCGCCGCCCGCCGTGGCGAGGTCGTTGAAGGTGACGGCCAGGAGCCGCTCGCCCGCCTCGGTGCCGTGTCCGAAGAGGGTGCCGGGCATCCCGGGGAGACCGGCGGCGAGCAGGGCGAGCGTGGCGGAGGCGCTGCCTCCGGACAGATCGGCGCCGATGCCGGGGGCCGGGGCGCCGCGGGCCGCCCGCCGCTCGGCGGGCCCCATGCCGGGCACAGGGCCGGGGTCGAGGTCATCGGTCTCGGGGGCGTGGCGCGGGGCGGTGAGCCGGGCCCGTACGGCCTCCACGAGGGCGTCCCGGACCGCGTCCACGGCCTTGTCCTGCTCGAGCGGGGGCGCGGCGACGGCGAGGGACGCGGTGGGCTCGTAGCCGGTGATGTCGCGGGCGCCGTCGCGCAGGATCAGCGCATGGCCCGGGGGGACGCGTCTGACGCCCATATAGGGCGTGCCGTCGCCCATGGCCTCCGGCGAGTCGGGGCAGGCGAGCAGCGCGCCGAGGTGACCGACGTCGAGCTGGGCCTCGATGAGATCGGCGAGCGGGAGCGCGGCGGTGGCGTAGGCGGTGCCGCCTGCCCAGTCGGTGTGGAAGACGGGCCGGGCGCCCGCGAGATCGCCGACGATGGTGACGCGGCGGCCGGCCTGGGCCACGGCCGTGTAGCTGCCGGGCCAGGCGGTCAGATGGCGCAGGGCGCCGCCGCGGGCGGCGAACAGGCCCACCCGCAGCTCCTCGTCGGAGGCGCCGCAGCAGCCGAAGACGGCGAGGCGGGTGAAGGGGTCGGTCTGGACGACGCGTACCTCATCGGGCCGCCAGTCGCCGACCGCCCACAGCGGATCGGGGTCGGACCACAGGAGTTGGGCGCCGACCGGCTGGATCGCACGACCCTCCGAGGAGACCGGGCCGGATGCGGTACTGCTCCACCCCACCAACCACCGCATCGCCGCCTCCACAGGCTGTGGGCATCCAGGGCAACCAAGAAGTAGGTGCCATCATGCACAGCATGTTGACGGTTTCGGCATCGAACCGGACAACAACATGGATCTCCTGGATGTCCTGTGACCACAGATGACCGCAGGAATCGCAGAGTTGATCCCAGGGGGTGACGCCCCTCACGAAGGCATCCGTAAGGAGCCCGCCGAGGGAACCACCGCCGGTAGCGACCCACCGTTCCGCCGTGGCCCATGCTGCCACGATTGGGGCGCGCAAGAGCGCAAGGGCATCGATGAGTGTGCGGAGCGGCGCGCAAGAGGCGCACGAAGGGGCGCACGGAAAGAGCGCCAACTGAGCGCCGATCGCGCGTCAACCAGCAGACCACACGGGAGGCTTACCGCCGCGCGCCGCGACGGCCACCGTATGCGGCGGCATCCGCGGCATGTGCTACGCGCGCTCACCGCTCCGGGGAAGAACTGGGCGGAATCCGTGCCGAATCCGGGCGCGATCCACGCGGAAGAGGGCTTCCCGCGTCGGGCCTCCCCCTCCCCGGCCCGACGCGGGAGCCCGGCCGTGAGGGGCGATATTCAGCCAAATTGCCGTGGCGCTCTCGTTGGTCTTGCGGACGACCTGTAAGGACTCGACTTCCGCCTCTCGCGCCTCCTGACACGACAGTCCGGGAGGCGGCATTCGCCTCCCGGACCGTTCCGCCGCCCGCGGGGAATGAGGCGGCGGCGTCCCCCAGCCCACTGGATCCAGTACAGCGGGCCGACCCACGCAGGACCCATCGAAACGTCCCCGCCACGACTGAGACAGAGCGCACACACGGGCGCACAGCCACACACACCGGGAGCACGCGTCACGCCCCGCACGCCCGTTCGTACAAGAATCTCGCCATCCGGGACACCACCTCTTAACGGTCGGGATGCGGCGAACTACGCTGGGTTTACGAATGCCCCGCGCTTATGCAGGGGCGGCCGTCAGTGCTGTCGAGGGGTGCGCATGTCCAGGGAGCCACGCGGGCCGAACGAAAAGCTCGGCACCGTTCTCGCCCTCGCTGGGATCAGCAACGCCGGGCTCGCGCGCAGAGTCAACGACCTCGGCGCCCAGCGTGGCCTGACGCTTCGCTACGACAAGACGTCCGTCGCGCGCTGGGTGTCCAAGGGCATGGTGCCCCAAGGCGCCGCGCCACACCTCATTGCGGCTGCGATCGGGAGCAAACTCGGCCGCCCCGTCCCCCTGCATGAGATCGGCCTGGCCGATGCCGATCCGGCCCCCGAGGTCGGGCTTGCCTTCCCGCGCGACATCGGCCAGGCCGTCCGCTCCGCGACCGAGCTCTACCGGCTGGATCTCGCGGGTCGGCGCGGCGGCGTCGGCATCTGGCAGAGCCTGGCCGGATCTTTCTCAGTAAGCGCGTACGCCACCCCGGCCTCCCGCTGGCTCATATCCCCCGCCGACAGCTCGGTGGCCCGCGAACCCAAGGACGCCGAGGACGGAACCACCGCCGCGAGCACCTCGGGCGCGGCGGCGCCGGACGCCATACCGCCGCAGCGCGTCGGCCACAGTGACGTCACCAAGCTGCGCGAGGCCGCCGAGGACGCGCGCCGCTGGGACTCCAAGTACGGCGGCGGCGACTGGCGTTCCTCCATGGTTCCCGAGTGCCTCAGAGTCGACGCGGCGCCCCTACTGCTCGGCTCGTACAGCGACGAGGTCGGCCGCTCGCTCTTCGGCGCCACCGCCGAACTGACCCGGCTCGCCGGGTGGATGGCCTTCGACACCGGCCAACAGGAGGCCGCACAGCGGTACTACATCCAGGCGCTGCGCCTGGCCCGCGCCGCGGCCGACGTCCCCCTGGGCGGCTATGTGCTGGCGTCGATGAGCCTCCAGGCCACCTACCGGGGCTTCGCCGACGAGGGCGTGGACCTGGCCCAGGCCGCCCTGGAGCGCAACCGCGGCCTGGCCACCGCCCGCACCATGAGCTTCTTCCGACTCGTGGAGGCGCGCGCCCAGGCCAAGTCCGGGGACGGGCCCGCCTGCGGGGCGGCCCTGAAGTCCTCCGAGGGCTGGCTGGAGCGCTCGCGGGCGGGCGACCCCGATCCGTCCTGGCTCGACTTCTACAGCCATGAGCGGTTCGCGGCCGACGCCGCCGAGTGCTATCGCGATCTCCGGCTGCCGCGCCAGGTGCGGCGCTTCACCGAGCAGGCGCTGGCCCGGCCGACGGAGGAGTTCGTACGGTCGCACGGGCTGCGGCTCGTGGTGTCCGCCGTCGCCGAACTCGAGTCCGGCAATCTGGACGCGGCCTGCGCGGCGGGCGCCCGTGCCGTGGAGGTCGCCAACCGGATCTCGTCCGCGCGCACCACGGAGTACGTGCGCGACCTGATGCGGCGCCTCGAGGCGTACCGCGACGAGCCGCGCGTCGCCGAGCTGCGCGAGCAGGCGCGGCCGCTGCTGGTGGCCCCGGCGTGAGGCGTGAGGGGCACGGGGGCGGATGCGAGCGGCACGGGGGCGGATGCGAGCGGCACGGAAGCGGGTGCGAGCGACCGTGATGAACGGTGAGGCGAGAGCTGCCCGGAATGGGCGGCTCAGAGGTGCGCCGCCCGGAAAGAGCGGTTCGATATGAATCGATCCATATGACCGGTCGAGCTAGCCCGGACCCTAGTCCTCACTTGGGTTTCGGGCCGTTGTCAGTGGCGCGGGTCATGATAGGGATCGACGGTCGGGCGACTGGACGGTGTGGCGCGTGGGGAGGTGACATGGCGTGACGGCGTTGGACTGCGACGTGCTGGTGATCGGGGGCGGGATCGTCGGCATGTCGACGGCGTATGCGATCACGCGCGCCGCGCCCGGCACCCGCGTGACCGTGCTCGAGAAGGAGGCGGGCCCGGCCCGCCACCAGACCGGGCGGAACAGCGGCGTGATCCACAGCGGTATCTACTACCGGCCGGGGTCGCTCAAGGCGCGGTTCGCGGTGCGCGGCGCCGCGGAGATGGTGAAGTTCTGCGCCGAGCACGGCATCCCGCACGAGGTCACCGGCAAGCTCATCGTCGCCACGGAGCGCTCCGAGCTGCCGAGGCTCCACGGCCTCGTCCAGCGCGGCAGGGAGAACGGCATTCCGGTCCGCGAGCTGGGCCCCGCCCAGATCGCGGAGTACGAGCCATGGGTGCGCGGCCTCGCCGCGATCCATGTCGGCACGACGGGCGTCTGCGACTTCGGCGCGGTGACGGCCCGGCTGGCCCGGCTGGCCCAGGACGCGGGCGCCTCGGTGCGGTACGGAGCGCAGGTGCGCACCATCGGCCGGCGCCCCTCTGCGGTCGCGGTGCGCACGGCGGACGGCACGGTGCTGCGCGCGCGGGCCCTGGTCAACTGCGCGGGGCTGCACTGCGACCACGTCGCCCGGCTGGCGGGCGACGACCCGGGCATGCGGATCGTGCCCTTCCGCGGTGAGTACTACGAGCTGGCGCCTTCCCGCGCCTCGCTGGTGAACGGCCTGGTGTACCCGGTGCCCGACCCGGCGTTCCCGTTCCTCGGCGTCCATCTGACCCGCGGTATCGACGGCGGCGTCCACATCGGGCCCAACGCGGTGCCGGCCCTCGCCCGCGAGGGGTACGCCTGGCGTACGGTGCGCCCGCAGGAGCTGGTCGGCACGCTGGCGTATCCGGGCTCCTGGCGGATCGCCCGCCGCCACTGGCGGTACGGGGCGGGTGAGCTGCGGCGTTCCCTGTCCAAGCGCGCCTTCACCGACGCCGTGCGCCGTCTGCTGCCGGATGTGACGGCCGACGACCTGATAGCGGCCCCGGCGGGCGTGCGCGCACAGGCGGTGCTGCCGGACGGCACGCTGGTGGACGACTTCCTGATCTCGCAGTCGCCCCGGATCGTCCATGTGCTCAACGCCCCGTCGCCCGCGGCCACGGCCTCCCTGCCGATCGGCCGCGAGGTCGCCCGCCGAGTGCTGGAGACCCTGCGGACGGAGTCGAGGGGGTAGAGACCCTGCGGACGGGGTGACGGGGCGGGCGGGGTCGAGGGGGTGGGGGCGCAGGCCCATCGCCGCCGCGGTACGGCCGGGACCGTTGCGGCAGGCACGGGCGGGCCTGTCTCCGCCGTACGGCCGGGACCGTTGCGGCAGGCACGGGCGGGCCTGTCTCCGCCGTACGGCCGGGACCGTTGCCGAGGTACGGGCCGGGGTCAGCCTCCGTCGTACGGGCCGAGCCCACCGCCGTACGGACCAGGCCCACCGCCGAGGCACGGGCCAGGGCCTGCCACGGCCGTACGGGCCGAGCCCAGCCGCCGCCGTACGGTGGAGCCAGGCCCCGCCGCCGTACGGGCCAACCCAGCCGCCACCGTACGGCCGAGTACGGCCGAGCCCAGCCACCGAGGCACGCCCGGGACCCACCACCCACCGCCCAGCCCCACCCGGTCGGCACGGCCGAGCCTCCCGCCCCCGCCCGTAGAATCGAAGCACTGTGTCCGAGAAGCCCACCACCCCCGATTCCCACGTGGAGCGCGCTCTGCCCGCCCCCCGTGACCGCAGCGAGCCGATGTTCCCCGGCGGCCCCGCGGCCGATCCTGCGGGCTCGCACCACGAGCGCCGCATCCGCTCCTTCCGCCCCCGCCGCGGCCGGGTGACCCCGGGCCAGGGCGAGGCGCTGCGCCGCCTGTGGCCGCAGTGGGGCCTGGACATCGACGGGCTGAGCCGTATCGACCTCGGTGAGTTGTTCGCCACAGAGGCAGGCCCGCGCCCCGGCCTCCCCGTCGTCCTGGAGATCGGCTTCGGCATGGGGGAGGCCACCGCGCAGATGGCCGCCGCCGACCCCGGCACCGGCATCCTCGCCGCCGACGTCCACACCCCCGGCCAGGGCAACCTGCTCGCGCTCGCGGAGCGGAACGGCCTGGACAACGTCCGGGTCGCCAACGGCGACGCGATCATCCTGCTCCGCGAGATGCTGGCCCCCGCCTCGCTCTCCGGGCTGCGGGTCTTCTTCCCGGACCCCTGGCCCAAGAAGCGGCACCACAAGCGCCGCCTCATCCAGCCCGAGTTCATCGAGCTCGCCGCCACCCGGCTGAAGCCCGGTGCGCTGCTGCACTGCGCGACCGACTGGGAGCCGTACGCGGAGCAGATGCTGGAGGTACTCTCCGCGAGCCCCGCCTTCGACAACTCCCAGGCCGACGGCGGCTACACCCCGCGCCCGGACTTCCGGCCGCTCACCAAGTTCGAGGGCCAGGGGCTGGACAAGGGACACCTCGTCCATGACCTGATCTTTCGCCGCAACGACACATAACGACCCCAAGGGGATGGGCATAACCCCTGAGTCCCCCTCCCCCTTTCGTTAGGGTCGGTTGAGTGCATCAGTCCCCGCCCCCGCAAGAACCGCCCGAGCCACGACCGGCCACGCCGCCGTACGAGGCGCCGCAAGGAGCGCGGCACGAGGCGTCAGACGGCGCACCGCACGGGACACCGCAGGACGCTCCGCACGGGGACGCACCGCATGAAGCGGCACGGACAGCGCCGCACGCCGACGTCCCGCATGCCGGCGCCCCGCATGCCGACGTCCCGCATGCCGGCGCCCCGCACGGCACGCCCTACGGCTCTCCGTACGGTGAGCAACACCCGTGGTTCCACACCGGCGCCGCACCGGCGGGCTGGCCGCAACCGCCCCGCCAGCGGCTGTGGGGCCCGGGCGGCCGCCTCGCCCGCGTCTGGCACAACAAGGCGCTCCGGGCCACCGCGCTCACCGGCCTGCTCTCGCTCTCCGGCCTGATCATCCTGGCGCTGGTGCGTGAGCAGACTGGCACCAAGGGCTTCCTGGTGGGGCTCGGCCTCGCCGTCCTCCCCGTGCCGCTGATCATCGCGGTCTTCCGGTGGCTGGACCGCGTGGACCCCAAACCCTGGCGAAACCTTTTGTTCGCGTTCGCCTGGGGAGCGTGCGCGGCGACGCTGGTCGCGCTGATAGCCAACGGCTTCGCCACCGAATGGCTCATGACCACCGTGGACTCCTCGTCCCCGACCGGCCAGGCCGACGCCGATGCCTGGGGCGCCACCTTCATCGCGCCGTTCGTGGAGGAGAGCGCCAAGGCGGCCGCCGTCCTGCTGCTCTTCCTCTTCCGCCGCCGTGACTTCAACGGGCTGGTCGACGGGGTCGTCGTCGCCGGAATCACCGCCACCGGTTTCGCCTTCACCGAGAACATCCTCTATCTCGGCTCCGCCTTCGTCAGCGACCAGACGCTCGGCTACTCCGGCATCCGCTCGACCACGGCCGCGACCTTCTTCATCCGCGCCGTGATGTCCCCCTTCGCACACCCCCTCTTCACCTCGATGACGGGTGTGGGCTTCGGCATAGCCGCCGCGGCGGCGCGGCACCAGCGCGTCCGCCGCGTCCTCATACCGATCGCGATGCTGCTGGCGGCGATGGTCCTGCACGGCGTCTGGAACGGCTCGGCGACCCTCGGCGGCTATGGCTTCCTCATCGTCTACGCCCTGTTCATGGTCCCGGTGTTCGGGTTGCTGACCTGGCTGACGATCTGGTCCCGCACCAAGGAGCTGCGCGCGATACGGGAGCAGCTCACCGCCTACCAGACGGCCGGCTGGCTCACCCCGCCCGAACCACTCGCGCTGTCCTCGATGCGCGCCCGCGGGATCGCGCGCGACCTCGCCCGCCGCACCCATGGCGCGGCGGCGGCCCGTACGGTCGGCGAGTACACCGCCTTCGCGACCTCGCTGGCCCTGCTGCGGCGGCGTGCGTACCGGGGTACGGCGGGGCCGGACTTCACCGCGCACGAGAAGGAACTGCTGGACCAGTTGTGGGAGCGGCGGGAGACCGCCCAGCCCGCCCTGGCCCACGCGGCGCTGTCGGTGCCGCTCCCCCACCCGCGCCGCGTACCCCGGCCGGCCCCGGGCACGATGCCCGCACCGTTCTGGCCCGCGGGGCCGTACGGCGGCGGGTACGCATACGGCTACGGAAGCGGTCAGGGCCACGGCTATGGCAGCCCCGCGTCCGGCTACGGCTATGGCAGCCCCGGGCCCGGCACCGGCCACGGCGGCCCCGGGTCCGGCTATGACCCCGGCTCCAGCGCCCAGGCGCAGTACGGGCCCCACCCCACCTACGCACCGTGGGGCGCCCCTCTCCCGCACGGCCCGCAACCACCGCGAACGCCGCAGCCACCGCAAGCCCCGCAACCACCGCGGAGCCCGCAGCCGCCCGCGAATTCGGCGACGCCGCACACCTCCCCCGTGCCGTACGGATCCGGCGGCCCTGAAAGTCGTCTGTAACCTCCCGCCCCTTTCGGACGTGTTCCTACATAGAAGCGGGGAGCACGCGGGGGCGCGGGGGATTCATGTCAGGACCATCACCTTCATCCACACCATCCGATTTCGACCAGTTCTATACGGCTACGGCGAAGCGGCTCGTGGCCGCGGTCTACGCGGCGACGGGCGATCTCGCCGAGGCCGAGGACGCGGTGCAGGAGGCGTATGCCCGGGCGTGGCAGCGCTGGGACCGGCTGACCGCCGAGGGTGATCCCACACCGTGGGTGCGCACCGTCGCCCTGCGCCTCGCCGTCAGCTCCTGGCGCCGCGCCCGTAACCGCATGCGGGCCCACTTCCGCCATGGCCCACCCCCCGATCTCCCCGATCTCGCCCCGGACCGGGTGGCGCTGGTCCATGCCCTGCGCGGGCTGAAGCCCGAGCAGCGTACGGCCGTGGTCCTGCACCACCTTCTCGATCTGCCCATTGAGCAGGTGGCCCAGGAGACGGGCGTCTCCCCCGGCGCCGTGCGCACCCGGCTGAGCCGTGCTCGCAAGGCCCTCGGCTCCCATCTCGCCGACCCCGAAGCGGATGCCGACAGCGAGGCACCGACACCGATGCCGGCACCGCCTCCCCACCCGCCCGTCTGCCACCCCAAGGAGGTGCCCTCCCATGGCTGATCTGGACGAGCGCCTGCGCGATATCGCTCGCGATGTCGAGCCCTCCATACGTCTGGCGGGCCCGGAAGCCGTGCGTTCGCGGGGCCGTCGGCGCCGCGCACGGCAGCGCGTCACGATCGCCGCCGCGGCCGTCCTGGCGGTGGCCGCCGTGACCGCGGGCTCGTGGCGGCTGCTGCCGGGCGACGACTCCACCCGTACGCTCCCGGCGGCACCGCCCGCCCCGCGAACGGACCGCGTCCCGGGGGCGCCGATCCCCGCGAGCGCCCTCCTTCGCCCCTCGGCGCTGCCGTTCGACGCGATGACGCGTTGGAAGACGGCCGACTCCGCCAGCTCCGCCGACGACGGCCGGGCACCGCTGCTCGACCTCTCCCCCAGCTGCCGCCTCGACGGTCCGCGCCCCCTCGCCCAGCGCACCCGCGACTATCAGGGCCGCAAGGCGGAGCAGGCACGCCACACCATCAACGCCTATGCGAGCGACGGCGAGGCCGCGAAGGTCTTCGCCTCCCTCGAGGAGACCCTGAAGGACCGATGCGCCCTCTCCAAGGCGCTGGGCACCACCTCGTCCCCCAACCTCGCGGCCGGCCGGCCGACCACCATGACCTACGGCTGGCACTCGCCCCGCGCACCGCATGACGCCCAGGTCGTCCTGATGCGCTCGGGCACCCGGGTCGGGGTTCTCCAGGCCCAGGGCATCGGCAGCCCGTCCGGCGACTACACCGACGGCCCCTCCGCCTACTGCATATCGGTCTCGCTGTGGCGCCTCGATCCCACCGCCACCGCCTCCCCCGGCCCGTACCGGGCCAACCCCGAGGAGGTGAAGAGGCGTTGCTGACCCGCTTCTCCCCTCCCACCACCGCTCACGACTCCCGCAAGAGGTCCTCCGTGCTCTCCGTACGTTCCCTGCGCACCCTCACGGTGCCCGCCATCGCCGTCGCCCTGCTCGCCGGATGCCAGTCGGCGTCGAAATCCGCCTCGGTGGATCCGGCCGACGCCAAGCCCGCCCGGATCACCATCACCCCGGGCAGCGACTCGGAGGCGATAGCCCCCGACGCCCCGGTCAAGGTGACCGCCTCCCACGGCACCCTCACCAAGGTCCGCATCGCCCCCGACGGCGCCGGTTCCCAGGCCGTCACGGTGACCGGCGCCCTCTCCCACTCCAAGACCAGCTGGCGCTCCGACCGCACCATGACCCCGGGCACGACCTACACCGTCGAGGCCACGGCCATCAACGCCGCCGGTAAGACCGCCGTCCAGCACTCCACCTTCCGCACCCGCTCCGCCCAGCAGGTCAACGGCGTCACGGTCACCCCGTCCAAGAGCGCCACCGTCGGCGTGGGCCAGCCGGTCTCCCTGGCCTTCGACCACCCCGTCACCGACAAGGCAGCGGTGGAACGCAGCCTCTCCATCTCCACCAGCCCGAAGGTCGAGGGCTCCTGGGGCTGGGTCAAGGACCCCCTCACCGGCATCGAGCGCGTCGACTGGCGCCCCAAGACCTACTGGCACAAGGGCACCAAGGTCACCCTCCGCGCCCGCCTCAGCGGCGTGAACACCGGTGACTCCCGCTACCTCCGCCGCGATGTCTCGACCACCTTCACCATCGGCACGCCCCGGATCTCCAAGGTCGACATCAAGAACCACACGATGACCGTCTACGAGGACGGCCAGAAGCAGAAGACCATCCCCATATCCGCCGGCCAGCCCTCCTACCCCACCTGGAACGGCACCATGGTCGTCCTCGACAAGGCCCCCATGGTCAACATGACCAGCGAGTCCGTCGGCATAGCCGACCCCTACAACAAGGACGTACCCTGGGCCGTCCACCTCACCACCTCGGGCACCTACGCCCACGCCGCCCCTTGGAACGAGGGCCTCGGCTACTTCGGCCAGACCAACCAGAGCCACGGCTGCGTCGGCATGTCCCTCGCCGACGGCAAGTGGTTCTACAACCGCGCCACCCGAGGCGACATCGTCGAGATATCCGGCTCCACCCGCGCCACGGTCTCCACCGGCAACGGCTTCGGCGACTGGAACCTCTCCTACCCGTCCTGGCAAAAGCTCAGCGCCCTGCGCTGAGCCTGCCCACATAGCTGTGTGCCCTCCTACCACCTCGGTAGGAGGGCGCAGTTCTGCACACCTTGCATAGACGCGGCCCACACTCGCATCGATCACGCCGCCTCTGCGAAGCTGGTTCCATGTCCGACTCTGAGCAATGGGTGCCACCGCCGGGTTCGTGGGCTTCCTCCGCAGCGCGGCGCCGGAACATGCAGGCGATCAAAGCGCGTGACACCAAGCCTGAACGCGTGATCCGCCAACTGCTCCACGCTCAGGGGTTCAGATACCGAGTAGCCGCACGTCCACTGGCCCACTTGCGCCGGACGGCCGACATCGTCTTCCGACCGGTACGAGTCGCCGTATTCATCGACGGCTGCTACTGGCACGGCTGCCCCGAACATTACGTTTCCCCGAAAACCAATCCCGGCTACTGGACAGAGAAGGTCGCGGGCAACATCGCACGTGACCGTGACACCGACAAGAACCTCGCCGAGGCGGGGTGGGTCGTTCTCCGGTTCTGGGAACACGAACTGTCAGAGACGTGCGCCGACAAGATCGCCGCTACAGTCATCGCCCGCCGGGCGACGGGGGCCAACGGTAAGGGCTGAGACGGGGAACGCCTCCACTTGGTAGGAAACTGAGTCTTGCCTAGCGGAATCCCCTGCATCTTCCATTACATATTCTTTGAGCAACGTTTCCCGCTCTTCCGGGCGCAAAACGGCCGCAATGGCACGGCCCACAGCTTCTGCGACGGGCGGCGGGAAAGCATTCCCGACCTGCCTATACCGCGCCGTCTTCCCTCCCTGGAACTGCCAGTCCTCCGGGAAACCCTGAAGCATCGCAGCTTGCTGGACAGTCAGCATCGGGCCCGCAGGGCGGAACAAATCACGCTCCGGATCACAATCCTCAGGGTTATTGGCCACTCCTGTGGCGTCAACCCCCATGGCCGCCCACGCCCGCTTTGCCCTAGTGGGCCCCAGATCCGCACCGCCATGCTTTCTCGAACCTCCCACGAGAGTGGGTGCGATACCCTCAGTGGAATTCGCCTCAGCCTTCTCAGCCAGTTCCAGCCAAGTATTAAAAACCTGACGCCCTGAACGCTGCTTACCTCGCGCGCGCTTGCCCTGGTAATTCTTATCCCAGAATTCTTTGCACCGCCGAAGCATGCTGTCATGGAGAATCTTTCTGACCGAGGCAACATCACCTCTCACCCTCTTAGGCCAGACAAAATCTCCAGCATTCGCAACATCTTCATGAATGACCACCAGGATGGCCCGCGGCCGCAGCTGAGGAACGCCAAAGTCACGAGCCTCAAGCAGTCGCCAGACAGACCTCATGACCTTATCTTGTCGCTCAACAGGCCAATCCGGATCAATCTCGGGAACGAGATATCCCAAACTCCCCAGCTGTGCCAAAATCCGCCGACGATAATCAATGAAAACATGCGGAGGCTCGAGAATGCCACGCACGTTTTCAATCATTACCGCTTTCGGCCGAAGCTCCTTGACGATCTTGAGCATTGCCGGGAAAAGGTCACGCTCGTCATCTTCACCAAGGCGTTTCCCGGCTAGCGAGAACGGAGGGCACGGAACACCGCCGGCAAGGAGAGAAAGGCGCTCATTTCCAAGTTCGAGACCCTTATGCTGATCAGATTCAAGGAAATCGTTGACGTCCTGAGATTTGAGCTCTTGGGCCTTTCCCGAATCCCACCAAGGCCAATTCCTCACGTTGGCCTTGAGGGTCTCCACCGCATGCGAATCCCACTCGACGAGAGCCCGATGTTCAAAGCCCGCCTTGTGCAGCCCAACGGCCTGGCCACCAGCCCCCGCGCAGATTTCGACTGAGGTAAGAGGCGGGCTGTCCTGCGGACTGTGTGGGGGGCTGGCGCCCATGAACGGTCCTCCTGGCTGAGACACGCAAAGTTGCTACGTTACCAGGGGACAGCGTAGACGCTAACGGATCAGGTGACCCACAGCATCCGTCTACTGGCGAAGAGTTCCGTTTCTACCGATGTGGCGGATCAGGGCCTCCACATCGCTGGGCGCGAGCCCTGCCGCAACCGAAGGCTCCTCCTGCAAGTCAGAGAGTTGCTGCACCGATGGATCATCCAGGATCTTGCCCATGAACTCCAACTTCAGATTGAGCCGTGCCTCGACCACCTCGTCAATCGTGTTCCGCACCGCGAGCACAGTGACCCTGGTGTCGGTGCCGGGAGCAAGGCCAAGGCGGTGGATACGGTCCAGGCTCTGCAGGAACCGTCCTGCGATGAAGTCACGGTCCACGTATACGGCGTCGTGGCACACATGGTGAAGGCTGATGCCCTCACCCAGCGTCGCCGGGTTGGAGATCAGCACCTGACACCCGGGATCCTCACGGAAGCGCCGGAGTTGTTCCTCACGATCAGGGGTCCCGCCATAGACAACCGCGGGGCTGTACTTCTCCAGGAGTTGCGCCAATGTGGTGAGACTCCGAACGAACGTCGTCCAGACCAGGGTCTTCCGGCCACGCTCGGCATTCTCCGCGACGATCGCCAGGGCTTCCTTGTACTTGGGCGAGAGCTCGTAGTCCGGGAGGTTCTGCATGAGCGCGTACAGGGAACCGCCCGCCGGGATCTCCAGAGGCGGCAACTGGTAAGCCAGGGGCTCGTAACGGGTAGCGCCCTCAAGGAGCAGGGCCGGACTCGTCGCCGCCATCAGCAGCCTCAATGCGGTCTTGCCGAGGGAGCTGAGGTCCTCGCGAGCGTCCCCCGCGGCTATGCCCCCGACCAGCGAGCTATAGATCTCGCTGTGGAGTTCAGGCATGTCCACGTACCTCATCCGCAGTTCCATCGGCGGCAGCCCAAGCTCCTGCTTAGTTGTCCGAGTGAACAGCGGCCGCAGCACCGTGCTGGCGTAGGCGAGGTCTCCGCCGGCCACCGCGTTCGATACAGAGCGCTGACCGTGGCCCGGCCAGACAAAGCCCAGCAGGTTCTCCAGGTCCTTGGATCCGTTGGGAGCGGGGGTACCCGTAAGGATGAGCCGCCTCTGTGAGAGAGGGCCCAGCGCCATGCAGGCTGCTCCATAGGTGCCTCGTGAGCCGAGCTTCATCCGATGGGCCTCGTCAAGGATGATCATTGCAGGGGCTGACTTCAGCCATCCGGCAAGGGTCGAGAGCGAACGATCCAGCCGTTCATAGTTGACGATCAGCACCTCCGCCCACTGGTCGAGAGACCGGTCGAGGACGTGCGTGCGGAGTGGATGGCGGAAGCACACAGCAGTCTCGTACTGCCAGGATTCATAAGCGGACTTGGGACAGACGACCAGGACCCTGCTCACCTTGCCCTGGGCCCGCTGCGCGGCGTAGACCGCCAGAGCCACGCGTGTCTTGCCGGCACCTGGAACGCTGAAGTTGGCCCCGTGCTGAAGGGACAGCAACTTGGCGATGTCCCGCCGCTGGAACTCGCCCAGCTCAGCGTCCCACTCAGCGCCGAGGAGGCCGAGAACATCGTCAGGATCGACTTCGCCGACGTGGTCAGGGGTGTCAAGCCGCTTCTTGACCGTCTCCGCGTCCTGAAGGATCCCCACCACCAGCGACTGGAGGTCCGGGGCCCACTCCACGCCAACGGGGTGGGGCCAGGTGCTTATCGCGTTCAGCTTCCCCAGAAGATCGTCGAGTTGCACCGAGGCGGTCAACGGGCCAAGCTGGCCGCCCGAACGGAAACGGGCGGCCAGCTGGACAAGGTCCTGCCGGTACTGCTCGGTAGTCCTCAGCACAACCTTGGTCCGCGTCTCATCAAACCCAAGGTGCAACGAAGTCCCGGCCGAGGCCTCCGCCATCAGGAGGCCTCCGCAGCCGCGGCATCGATGAGCCAGGAGACGCCGTCGCCGGGGTGCGGCATACCGCGACCTGCCTGCTGGGCCAGCTTGCGGAGACTCTCGCGCAGTTTCAACACAGCCTCGTCGAAGGCCTCCTCGTCAAGGGAGCGCGAGGCACGAGCCTGGACGAGATCCACCACGCACAGATCAATATCGGCACAGGCATCAGCGAGGCGTGCCGGCGCCATCTGCTTGCGCTTGCGGAGCCGGGCGTCGCGGCCCGCGGCCTCGAGCGCTACGTCAAAGGCTTTACGGGCGTCGTCGAAGACAACTTGTGCGTTGCTCTTCTCACTGTCGGGCACCTGAGGATCGGTGCTTAGCGCGGCTGCCTTGGCCCGCAGTACGTGATCATTGAGTGCACGGGCTGCCGAGACAGTTATCGACGCGCCTGGAACTGAGACACCTAGCCCCGGAACAGCCACCGCCTCCTCTTCGACGGCTACTGAGCTCAGGCTCGCCGGCATCCTAGGACCGAGGTACCGATCCTGGAAGTCCTCCTCGACATGACGCACATCGGTCTTGGCGAATCCGAGCATGATCGCGGCCATCCGCACTTCCTTGAGCACTTCGGCCTGGTCCGGATCACTAGCAGCAAGCTTCTCGTAGGCGCGGTGAAGCTCCTTCAGCTTCTCCTGGTGATCCTCGAAGTCCACGAGACGCAGGGCTACCCCGCCGCCACTCCGGCTGCGCTCGATCATGTCCAGGATAGTACTGAGGATCCAGCGCTCCTGGTGATACGTAGACGCTTTGATCCGGAATTCCTTTGCGATGGCCTCCGGAGTCCGCCCCAGCGCAGCCTGCTCCTCCATTGCCAGCAAGCGATTGATGTAGGAGTATTCACGGCGGTGATCCTTGCGCAACTGTAGAGAAAGCTCCACCGCGTTGATGTCTGCCCAAGTGAACGACTCGGGCAGCACTCCCACCCGCATCGACTGGGCACCGTTCTCCCGGAGCGCGGCAGCGCGCGTGTTGCCGTTCACCAGGATTCCCTGGTGGGTGATAAGGCCAGGGTCGTTCTGGCCGAACTGCTTCAGGCTGTCCGTAAGCTTGTCGAAGTCCGGATCCCTGCGACTCGGGTTCGCCGGCTCTGACTTCAGCAGAAACGTCAAGTACTCCTGACTCTCAGCACTCCACGGGTCCTTGTCGAGCGCCTCGTCCCGCGCGGCATCGTGACTGCGTTGGGCCCGGATTCGATGGGTACCTGGGTTGAAGTACAGCCCGGCAAGCGGGAGGTCAACGACCTCCACGTGCAGCGGCTGCCCGTTCCAGTCGACGGTGACCGTCTCCCGGGTACCCCCTGAGTTCCTGACCTCCTCCAGCCTCTTCTTGACCAGCTCACTGAACTCCGCCGCACGGGGCGGCGCCCCGAACTCTCGCAGCACTGCTTCCCTCCCCTTTCTTAGTTGCTCTCGCCGTCCACAGCCTGCTTGACGGCCTCACGTGATTCCGCCGGCAGCGTCCGGAAGACCCCCCACAACTTCTCAAGTGGACTAAGCGTCCGACGATCAGCCTCGATCCAGCCCGCGAAAACCTTGCGCTCAAGCGGGGCCAGAGCCTGGACCGTACGCAGGACCTCGCCAAGGTCCGCCTGACGTTCCCCAGAACCGTTACCACACCGCTTGCACTCGGTGACCATCTGGACTTCTACTGTCCCGTCCGGCAACAGCACGTTTCGGCGAGCCACATTCAACTTCGACAGCTCAATGCCGTCGCCGTACGACTCACCCATGCCGATGCCACACGTACGGCAGAGGAAGTTGTCCTCCTGCCACACCTTGATGCGCTGCGTTGCCGTGAGGCTGTTCTTGTGCTTGGCAATCTTCGACTGCCCCGGAATCCAGACTTCCGCTCCCTTGCTGACGTACCGCTGCTCCTCCTGCTTCAAGGCAGGGTCGTCGCGGCTCGTGTCGATCCGCCAGCCGTGGTCGCGGAGGTCCCGCAGCCGCCGGTCAATCTGTGCTACGTCCGGGAAAGCCTGCCGCAACTGCGCCTTCGTGAAGATATTGCCTTCCCCCACCTCTGTCTCCAGCCACAGGGCCGCGCGGATCTTGCCTCCGAACTTCCCGTCCTGCCACGACGGCAACGTCGCCATCCTCTGTCTCCAATTCAGCCATACGGCACGCCAAAGAAACGCCATGGACACGACATACACGGCGTTCCGCCCCGATCTCCGGCGGTCACACCATTGAGCACCGTTGGCGAGCGGACGTCCAGAGCAAATCGATGTTGCGCGAAAACGCGTCAAACTCCAGTGCTGCACAATGAATCAGGCGGACCGGCGAGAGAAGAGGTGCCGTTACCGAGTGGCCAGGAAACGAGTTGGTTCCAAGATCAGCGACGAGCTGCCGCCGGGGAGGCGCAGGCTTGCCGAGCTCCTGCGGACCTTGTACGAGCACGTGGGTCAGCCGACGCTGGCGGCGTGCGCCAGGCATCTTGAGCACCGTGGATTCAAAACGAGTCCGGGCGTAATCTCCCGTTATGTCAACGGAGACCGCCTACCGCCGGAAGGTTTCATCACCCACCTCCACGCCGCTGCCGTTGAACAGGCAGGAAGTGAGGAGGCAGTCGGCATCACCCGCGAGGAGGCTCTTGCCGCGCGTGCAGCCGCGGAGTCGTGGCGCTGCAAGACATGTCCGGAGCTTCGCCGCACGAACCACGGTTTGCAGCATGAGGTCCGGGAACTCCGGCGGACGAAGGCCGGCTTAGAGAGACGGCTCATTGCCGCCCAGGAGCGAGTGGCGCACCTGCCGGTCCCCTCCACGCAAGGGGACCGGCAGCAGAGAGCAAGCGGAGTGGCTGCCGCCACACAGATCGCCGCCATGGCCGAGAAGCTGAAGGAACGGGGTGACGTCGAGGCGGCGCTTGCCATGGTGCTGGAGTCCGCCGAGGTCTTGTCCCCTCCTGAGAGTGCCGCATCCCTCGCCCTGCTCCGGCAGAAGCGGCACGATGAACTCGCGGACACGCTGATACAGATCTACGGACGCGACAAACCGGAGAAGCTAGTCATCCGCGCGGCCCTAGAACTCTATGAGTACGGCATGGCTGACGATGCCGGCGCGATGCTTCGAGCCGCCGCCGACTGATACGCCGGCACAGGCAAGTCCTAGCGTCACGGGTGGTCAGCCCGGGAGCCCGCTAGACGGGTCACGGAATGTCGTCGCCGCCCCTCTTTGGATCGTGGAACGTCGCGCTCAGCCGGCCCTCTGTGTGTCGCTCCGTGCAGCCTCATGACGGGTCTGGGCGCGGTCGAGGATGTCGTCGGCGTCGAGGCCGTGCGCGGTGAGCCAGTGCAGTAGGTCCAGGATCAGACTGGTTGCCGACTCTTCCAGGACGGGACGGTGAGTGAGTCGCGTGGTCGGCCTGCCGAACGCATGGCCGTAAGCCTCCATCACTTTTGTCGCACGTTGGATGCGGCGGCGGGATTCGTCCAGGGCCAGGGGCAGCTCGCACCAGACCGCCTTGCCGGCCACCGTGCGGGTCGTGCCCCAGGCGGCTGACAGGGCGGCGAGGAGTTGCAAGCCGCGGCCGGACTCTTCCTCGCATGTGGGGTGGAAACTCTGGGGTTCCTTGTGGCTGTTGTCGTGCAGTTCCAGACGTAGCTGATCAGTGCCCGCGTCGAGGACGAGCGTGGCCGCGGTTCCCTGACCGACGTGTTTGATCACATTCGAGGCCAGTTCCGTGGTGATCAGCTGGGCCTCTTCCGTGAGCGCCGACATCCCCCAGCCGACGAGCTCGGCTTTGACGGCTCGGCGAAGGTCGGCCAGTTGGGGTGGCTCGGCGGCGAAAGGGAGGATGCAGCGGCGGGGGTGGGGTTCGGTGACTGAGAAGCGGTACATGGCCACACTCCTTGGGCGCTACGTCAGCGCTGCACCCAGCCGTGTCCGTACGACTGCGCTGCGTAGCCTCGCTGGTGCGAGTATGGCACCGAGAAGTCTCGCCATGTAACTTCTCACAGAATCTCGGAAGAGTGAATCTGGTGGTCTGCCAACTTCCGGCGCCCATAGCCTTGTTGTCGCTGATCTCCGTCACGGGTCAGCTCAGAAGGAAGAGGTAGTCGTCATGCCGGTGCGGGCCACTACTCGTCGACGACAGCTCGGCGTCATGATGCGCAAGCTCCGAGCCCGTAAGGGGATGACGCTGGAGGAGGCAGGTCGCCTCGTCGGGGTTTCGAAGGCGACCGTCAGCCGGTACGAGACGCAGGAAGGGCCTGTGAAGTGGCCCATCGTGGACGCGTTGTGCCGTGAGTACGGAGCGAGTGAGGCGGAGCGGAAGGCCGTGGTCGGCCTGGCCAAGGACGCGAAGCGCCAGGGGTGGTGGACCTCCTTCGCGGATTCCTTGCCGGAGAGCATGAACCTGCTGTTCACGTTGGAGGACGAGGCGGCTCGGGAGGATCACTTCGCCTGCCTGTACGTGCCGGGGCTTCTGCAGACTCGCGGCTATACGGAAGCGGTGCAACACGCGTCGGAGATGAGGCTGTCCGCGGAGGAGGTCGAGCGGCTGGTCGACCTCCGGATGAAGCGGCAGGAGATTCTGGGCCGACCGAAGCCACCACACCTGTGGGCCATCCTCGATGAGTCCGTGATCCGGCGCGTGGTCGGTTCGCGTGAGGTGATGCGGGAGCAACTGGGGCACTTGTTGCGCGCCAACGAGTCGCCTGACATCACGCTTCAGGTGCTGCCGTTCGCCAAGGGCGCGCACTCAGCGGCCATGGGGAGCTTCGTGATCCTCGGGGGTGCCGAGCCCTCACTGGACGTCGTGTACGTCGACATCCACGTCGGCTCGCTCTTCATGGAGAAGGACGAGGAACTGGAGCGCTACCGGGTCGCGTTCGACTACCTTCGCGCTCAGGCGCTGGACATGGCCTCGTCCTCCGCCCTCATCGAACGCGTCCGTGAGGAGATCTGATGCGCGAGCCCTGCATATCCGACAGAGACGGTGGCTGGTTCAAGTCCTCCTACAGCGGTGCTGGCAACACCGAATGTGTCGAAGCTGCTTTCCGTCCGGGTTCGACCGTCGTGCGGGACTCCAAGGATCCGGGCGGGCTCGTGATCGGGTTCTCGCACCGGGCGTGGACGGACTTTGTGACGGCCTTGCGGGATGGGCAGTTGGGTTGAGGCCCGTTTCCGCGAAGATCTGACCGTCTCCTTCGTACGTCGATCTGGCTGCCCTAACAAAGCCGCTTGCCCACGGCAGTGGCTGCGGACGATCATTCGGGGATGAGAGCCGAGGTGCGGGCATTCGTTGCCGATGGGCCGCTTCCCGATGAGGGGGCGAGTGGAGAAGAGATCGACAGGCGCGTCGAGCAGCTTGATGCGATCCCGAGACCGGTCACGGCCGAGGAGGCCAGGGCTCTGACCGACTGCTTTGGGCCGGACGATTGCCATGGCGTCGCCTGGACGCTGCTGCACCTCGTCGAGACGGGTCCGAACCCCGTCATCACCGTCAAGCCCGAGCCGGACGCCAATGAATGGCGGGACCGTCTCTGGATGCGGGCCTTGAATGCGGGGCTCGTGGAGGAAGGCTGACGGGCCGGCAACGGTTCCCCGTGTCTGCTGCGTAGGGTCGGGGCGAGGAGATCCTTCACGTGGGAGGTATGGGGATGGCTGGAGTGCCGGCGGGGGTTGTGGCTGCGGGTGGGTTGGTTGGGGGGTATTCGGTGGCTCGGTGGACCAAGAGGCGGCCCTTGGGTGGGGTTGCCCTCGCGGCTGCGGGGGCGGTGGCCGCTCGGGGGTGGCGGGAGAAGGCGGGGAACGGGACCGCCGCCGCGCTCAGTGCGGCGTACGTCGCCGCGTTCGCCGGGTCGCATCCGCTGGCGAAGAAGATCGGGGCCTGGCCGTCCGTCTTCGCCGTCGCCGGTGGCGTCGCCCTCGCGTCCTGGGCTCTCGCCGATCGGCGGTAGGGGGTCCCTGGGCCGTATGGAGCGGTTCGCGTTCGTGCGGGGGGGCTCAGGCGGGCGGGGCTTGTTGCCCGCCCGCCGTTCTACGGTGCCCCGCCGTCTTCCGCTCAGTCCTTACGGCCCCCGCCCCGCCGTCTTCCGCTCAGTCCTTACCGCGCCCCGTCCGCCGTCTTCCCGTCAGTCCGACGCCGACGTCAGCAGGTCCAGTTCCGGCTGGGTCAGCTTGAGGTCGATCGAGGCCAGGAGGGCGGGGAGCTGGTCGGTGGAGCTGGCGCTGGCCAGGGGGGCCACGACCGTGGGCTGGGCGAGGAGCCAGGCCAGGGCGACCGTGGCGGGCTCGGTGCGGTGGTTGGCGGCGACGTCGTCCAGGGCGGCGAGGACCTTCTGGCCGCGCTCGGTCTCCAGGTGCTTGGCCGCGCCCGTGGAGCGGGGGCTGTCGACGGCCGTGCCCGGGCGGTACTTGCCGGTGAGGAAACCGGACGCCAGGGAGTAGTACGGGATCGTCGCCAGGTCGTGGCGGGCGGCGACCTCGGACAGCTCGCCCTCGAAGGTGTCGCGCGAGACCAGGTTGTAGTGCGGCTGGAGGGCGACGTAGCGGGCCAGGTTCTCCCGGGTGGAGAAGGTCAACTGGGCCTCCAGGCGGTCCGCGCCGACGTTGGAGGCGGCGATCTCGCGGACCTTGCCCTCCCGGACCAGCTCGTCCAGGGTGGTGATGATCTCCTCCACCGACACCGACGGGTCGTCGTAGTGGGTGTAGTAGAGGTCGATGTAGTCGGTGCGCAGCCGCTGGAGGGACTCCTCGACGCCCGATTTGATGGCGGACGAGGTCAGCCCGCGCGGCTCCGGGACGCCGCCGCCCACCTTGGTGGCGAGGACGATGTCGGAGCGGTTGCCGCGGGAGGCGAACCAGTTGCCGAGGATGGTCTCGGACTCGCCGCCCTCGTTGCCCGGTACCCAGGCGGAGTAGACATCGGCGGTGTCGATGAAGTTGCCGCCCGCCGCCACGTAGGCGTCGAGCACTCGGAAGGACTCGGCCTCGTTCGCGGTCCAGCCGAAGACGTTCCCGCCGAGGGAGAGCGGGAAGATGGACAGATCACCGATCTTCTGTGTGTTGTCAGCCATACGTCTTTCCAACGGTTGGCTGGGCGGGGTTGTTCCAGCCCGTTGTTCCAGCCCGTTGTTCCCGCGTGCGTTCCTGAGGGACGGCCCCGTCGGGACGGGAAGCCTTGTTGAGACGTAAAGCCCCACCGGCACCTGAACCGGCGGCCCTGGCGTCAAGGGGGGAGAGAGCGCCAGGGCCGCCGGGGTATCAGGGGTTCAGCCCGTGCTGGCGCAGCCAGGGCATCGGGTCGATCGGCGAGCCGCCGCCCGGCCGGACCTCGAGGTGGAGGTGCGGACCGGTCACATTGCCGGTGGCGCCGACGCGGGCGATGACATCGCCCGTCGACACCTTGCCGGAGGTGACCACCATCGAGGACAGGTGGCAGAACCAGAGCTCGGTGCCGTCGCTCATGGTCAGCACGATGCGGTAGCCGTACGAGCCGGCCCAGCCCGCCTGGGTGATGGTGCCGCCGTGCAACGCCTTGACCGGGGTGCCGGTCGGGGCGGCGAAGTCCTGGCCCGTGTGGTCGGCCGACCATATGTCGCCCGCCTGGCCGAAGCTGGCGGTCAGGGTGTACGAGGCGACGGGGAGGGTGTACTGGGCGGCGAGCCTGGCCTGGCGCTCGGCCGCGGCCTTCTTCTCGGCCGCCTCCTTCGCCCGCTGCTCGGCGGCCCGCTTCTCCGCCTCGGCCTTGGCCTTCCGCTTGGCGGCCGCCTCCGCGGCCTGGTCGGCGGACTTGCCCGCGGCGGCCCTGGCCTCCTTGGCGGCGGCCTGCGCCGCGGCGGTGCGGCTGTCCTCGTCCGCCGCGTTCTGCTGATTCTCGGCCTGCTGGAGGATGCGGGCGCGGAGCGCCTCGCCCGCGTCGGTGGTGCCGCGCTGCTCGTCCTCGCTGGTCAGACCGGCCTGGGAGAGCGGGGCTGCGGCGGTCTGCGCGCCGCTGCTGTCGTCCGACGCCCAGGAGCCGATGCCCGGCAGGTCCTTGGCGGCGGGCAGGCTGGCCTTGACCTGATCGGCGACATGGCCGAGGTCCGGCATGGATATGGGGAGCGCGGGACGGTCCTTGGCGCTGGCCATACCGCCCGCACCGACCGCCGCGATCACGCCGACCCCGAGGACGGCGCCGCTGCGCGCCATGGTTCCGCCGCGCTGCTTGGCCACGCGGTGCCGGCCGCGTACGGGAGCGATGGACTCCTCGGTGGGGTTCCACTCCTCCCAGGTCTCAGCCTCGAATCCGGCCTCCGGGCCCTCGGAGGCGCCCTCATCCGCGTAGCGGTCGTCGGGGGCGAAACCGTAAGGGTCGTCGGGGGCGAATCGGCCGCCCCCTGAACTCATCCCGCCACCGGCGTCGAAGCCGGGGCCGTAGGCGGTGGCGGTCCCCAAACCGCCTCCCCGTGTGCGATACGGGGCCTCGGCCAGGACAGACCTGTTGGACGCCACGGAGGCGCACTCCTTTCCTTCCCTCTCGCCTACCGGGTTAGCTGACGGGTTCGGAGCAGGAAGGTCTCCTACGGGTCAGGTTCGACCCGATTCACCCCAAGGTGTTGGTTCCCCGGTTCCCTGGTGCTGCTGGTGGTGCGGTGCTGCCGCTGTGCGTACGGGATTCGGCGACGGCGCACGGTGCCGCCCTTGCGACGGTTGTAACGACCGCGCTGCGTTATCGAACGTTAATAGAGAGCGCGAGGTGATTCCAAGCTGTTCCGAGGAATCCGCGCACCTTTGGCATGAACTTAGCGCCCAAGGAGGGACAAATAGGGGCGAGCCGACGCGCGGGGCAAGAGTTGGCAAAACCGCATACGGATCGATCGTGCGTCAATTGTTATGCGGAGGGGGCTCGGTTGGTTACGCAGGGTGTGCGGTGCGGGCGCCGGGGTGCGGCTGGCCGGTCGGCTAGGAGGGCGCGGGGTTCGGCCTGTCGTTGCCCCCACCGTCCTCTCGCCCGTTGCCCCGCCCGTTGTCCCCGTTGTCCCCGTTGTCCCCGTTGTCCCGCCCGTTGCGCCCGTTGTCCCGTCCATTGCCGCGGGCCCGGGTCCGACGGACCGCCAGCAGCGCCATGTCGTCCGACGTGCCGCCACCCGTATGGCGCTCGACATCGGCCACCAACACGTCCAGCAGCTCCTGCGGACCGGCGAAGCGGCGGCCGCGCAGTCGCTCCTCCGGGTCATAGAACTCGCCATGGCGGTCCCGGGCCTCCGTGACCCCGTCCGTGAACAGCAGCAGCGTCTCGCCCTCCGCGAACGGCAGCTCCATCACCCGGTCCGGCCAACCCGCCAACTCCCCCATCCCCACCGGCAGCGCCGACGCCTCCGGCTCCAGGGCGCGCACCGCGCCGCCCTCCTCCAGGAGCAACGGCGCCGGATGGCCGCGGTTGATCAGCCGCAGGGTGGAGGAGCCACGGGGAATTTCGGCCACCACGGCCGTCGTGAACCCCTCGGCCACCTCCAGGTCGGCCCGCCGGGCGCCCTCGCGCCGCAACGCCCGCTCCAGGCGACCCACGAGCGCCTCCAGGGTCGTCTCCTGCTCCGCGGCCTCCCGGAAGCAGCCCAGGAGGATCGCCACGACCTCCACGGCCCCCAGCCCCTTGCCGCGTACGTCCCCTACGATCAGCCGTACACCGTGCGGGGTGTCCTGGACCGCGTACAGATCACCGCCGATCGCCGCGTACTTCTCCGCCGGTACGTAGCGCGCGGCGATCTCCAGCCCGGCGAGCCGGGCGGGCGGCGCGGGCAGGACGGCGCGCTGGGCCGCCTCCGCGACACCGCGCGCCGAGGCGAGCCGGTGGTGGCTGCGGCGTACGACGCGGTTGATCACCACCGCCAGCACGGTCACGGTCGCCACCGTGATGATCTCGGTGGCCGCCTGGGTCGGGTCCCTGACCCCGTGCAACTCCGCCAGCAGACAGGTGGTGAGGACGGCGACGACGGCCGTGACGATGGTCTGACGCAACGGTAAGAGCGCCGCGGCGACCAAAGGGGCGGCGGCGAAGAACGGCGAAGCGGTGTAGCCGGGTGGGGCGGCCAGGTCGAAGGCGATGCCGCCGAGGACGAGGACGGCGGGGACCCAGCGGGCCATACGGCGGCCCGGGGGCTCCTTACCGCTCTCATCGGCCGGCGCGGGCCCCGCGGTGGGCCCGGCGGACGCGTCGGTGGCGGCACCGGCCGCGGCGCCGGTGTCGATGAGCGTACGGACGCGGGTGGTGGGGCGGCGGCGGGCGAGCGGGCGGGTCAGCCGGGGCCAGGCCGTACGCCGCTCCGTACCGCCCTCCGTACGGGCGCCCGTACGAGCCCTGCTCCCTCGCACCCGCACCGGCTTCTCTCGCTTCCCTGGTCCGCGTCCCGCCGCCGTCACAGCGTCCCGCCGCCGTCACGCCGTCACGCCGTCACGGCGCCACGGCGCCACGGCGGCACCGTCGTCACGGCATCACGGCGGCACCGTCGTCACGGCGTCACGGGGTCACCGTCGTCACCAGGCTTCCGGCTGACGGGCCACCAGGCGAGCCGGTGTCGGCCAAGCGGGTGCTGGACGGGTGGGGATGGGAAGGATGGGATGGGGAGCGTCAGATAGCGCGTACGTCAGAGGTCGACGCCCAGCGCGCGGGCGTGGCGGTCCGCCGCGAGCTCCGCCGAGACCTCGTCGAGGTACACCTCGCACACCAGCCGGCCGTCCCGGGTCAGGTTGTGCTCCAGCTCCCACAGCACGATCTCGTCCCCTCCGGCGAGAAGGAAGGCGTGCTCATAGAAGCGGCACCAGGTCGCGTCGGGACCGCCGGAGCGGCGCCGGGGCTTGGGCGCGAGGGCGATGTCATGGGCGAACGCGGTGGCCAGCAGCCGCTCGGTGTCCTCGCCCGGGCGGTCGGGGTTCTCCGCGCGGCGCAGGACGCGACGGGCGTGGTCGGCCGAGTTGTCGGCCACATACGCACGGGAGCTCTCCACCGGCTCGGCCGTGTGCAGCAGCTGGTCCGGGAGCCACAGCGGTAACCCGTCGAGCTCCTCCCAGCGGGCGCCGCCGAGGCGCTCGTGGACGCGGCGCTCGGCCAGCGCCAGGGCGTCCTCGTCCGCGTAGAGCTCGTACAGCGGGCGGCCGCCCTCGCCCGTGTTGTGCTCCAGTTCCCACAGCAGCAGGCTGCTGCCGTCGGGGAGCAGGAAGACATGCCGATAGGTGCTGTAACCGAGCTGGCCGCACCGCTCATTGCACTGTCGACAGGACCGCAGCTCGGACTGGTGCATCAGGGCGCTCCGCGCCTGGGCCAGCACCGCCTCGCCGATCTCGAAGCCGTTCTGCGCACGGGCGAGCAGCCCGTCCATCAGCTCAGCCGGGGTCCCTTCCCCTCGTGAGTGCCCCATGTCTCTCCTCCCGCCTCCCGGCGTTGATTCGCCGCGCCCCCCGGGCGACCACCTCGCGCACTTAGCGTAGCGGCGTGAACACGCGCCGCGCTGCTGTTCCGCGAAGCTGTCGGTGTGACTGTGCCTCACTCACTCCTGCGTCGTAGAGCCTGGATGTATCACTCGTCCGACCGGTCGAACAAGTGCGGGGGCCGGGGGAAGGGGCCCCGGCCGTTCGGCGTGAGGCCGTCCGCCGGCCGTCTTCCGGCCGCCACGTGGCCATCGGCGCTCCACGGCCCAGCCACCACACCGTCACCACACCGCCATCGTCCGGCGGTTGCCCAACCATCGTCCGGCCGTTGCCGGCAGTCGAGCCTCCGGGGACCCACCGCCGCGCCACGGCCTCGTCCCTCGGCCGGGAGGCCGTCCCGCCGCCGCCCGGCAGCCGCCCTCCCCCTCCTCATAAAAGGGATTCAGATTCCGCTGGGCCAAATGGAGCTCGCATTGGTCCCCCTTAGCGGGATTCTCGGATAACACGCACCGGAAGAGCCGCATTATGCCGGACGGGTGAAGCTGACTGGCGGCCCGAAGCCTTAACTGATGAGCTTCGTTGTGTCATGCGTCCGTGAATTCGCGGAGCAACCCAGACGGAGGATTTAAGTGAACATCGGCAAGAAGGCAGTTCTTCTGACCGCGGCCGCCGGCGCTCTGGTCATCGGTGGCGCGGGCGGTGCCCTGGCCAACAACAACGACGACTTCATCGCGCAGCTCAACCACTGCGACACGGCCACCGGTGCCACCACCAACACCGGCGGCGCCGCAGCCACCGGCGACATCAACCTCGGCTCGGACTGCGTCAACTTCACCAACAGCAGCGGTTCGGTCGTCCAGGCCAACGACTGCGACACGGCCACCGGCATCACGCTGGTCACCGGCGCCGCCGCCCCGACGGGCGACACCAACATCGGCTCCAAGTGCGCGAACATCGCCGTCAACGACAACCCCTGAGTCGCTGACCCTTTCATGGTGTTCCCGCCCGCGGTAACACCATGAGGCATCCCCCCGTTGGGAATCGCGGCCCTGGAAGCCTCCCTTCCAGGGCCGCTGCCATGAAAACGGCTTTTCGGTGACGGTGCTGAGCGCGCCGCGCCCGAAGCCCGATTGGAGGCTCTTCATGCACAAGCGCAAAAGGACGGCGCTTCTCGCGGCGACCGTGGGCGCGCTGCTCATCGGCGGTGCGGGCGGAGCCGACGCCGCCGAACCCGGTCCCAGCCGCTCGGCCGGCGCCAAGGGCGGGACGCAGAGCAATCGCTGCACCACCAGTTCCGTCGTCGGCACCATTACCGTGGCGGCCGGCCCGACCGAGATCAGCAATCAGACCGACTGCGTCAACACCGCCGAATCGGGTGTGACGACGCAGGAGAACCGCTGCCGTACCCACTCCGTCATCGGTCCGATCACCGTCGCACTGGCTCCCGGATCCGAAATCAAGAACGGGACCAATTGCGTCAATGTCAGCAAGTCGGGCGGGGTCACGAAGCAGACCAACAAGTGCCGCACCACCTCTGTGACGGGCCCGATCACGATCGGCCCCGGCTCCGAGGTCACCAACGAGACCAACTGCGTCAATGCCGCGGGCGCCGACCCTCAGAACGAAACTCAGGGGAAGAGCGCGAACGGCACGAAGAGCGGCAAGAGCGGTGGCCAGGGAAACCGTCAGCGGTCCTGAATCACCGAACCCCCGGATCTCACCATCGAGCTCCGGAGACATCCGCTCACCATGAACGCGGCCTTGGGGAAATTCTCCCCGGGGCCGCGTTCATTTTTTCGTTTCCACGGACGGCTGAATATACCTTTACTGTGGCGGATGGGTGATGCTTCGCCTATTCCCGGATCCAGGCCTCCGGAAATATCGTTCAAGAGGTGTCTGCGGAATTTTCGCGGAGAACCCGATATGGAGGCACCAGAACAATGCAGATCGGCAAGAAGGCAGCTCTCATGGCCGCGGCGGCCGCGGGCACAATGGTGGTCGGCGGCGCCGGTAGCGCGAGTGCCCATGGCCTCTTCCCGCAGTCCAGCGGGGCTCAGCGAAACCTCTGTGACACGGCCACCGGTGCCACCACCAACACCGGCGGCGCCGCAGCCACCGGCGACATCAACCTCGGCTCGGACTGCGTCAACTTCAGCAGCGGTTACAACGGCTCGGTCATCCAGGCCAACGAGTGCGACACGGCCACCGGCACCACGCTGATCACCGGCGGCGCGGCCCCGACGGGCGACACCAACATCGGCTCCAAGTGCGCGAACATCGCCCTCGCCGAGACGGACCCGGTCGTCGTGCACAAGGACCCGCCGAAGAAGCAGCACAAGGCCAAGGACCCGCACAAGGCCAAGAAGCACCACAAGGCCAAGTCCTCGCACAAGGCCAAGGACCCGCACAAGAAGGACAAGTGCGCGCACAAGGCGACGAAGCAGCACAAGGCCAAGACCTCACACAAGGCCAAGGCCAAGAAGAAGGACTGCAAGCACTGACGGTAGAGCAGGCGGTCAGGCAGGCGGCGCCCCCGGAAGAATGGCTTCCGGGGGCGCCGCGGCGTTCAGCAGGGTCGTTTCACCGGTCGTCGCGCTTCTTTCAGCATCCCGCGAGGGCCGGTACGCACTGATTCGGGTTATTCCCGGCGACCGTGGTCGCGGAGAGCGTGATCGAGCCGCCGTCGGTGAAGATCCCGCCACCCTGACCGCCATTGGCCGTATCGCCGGTAACGGTATCGCCGGTCATTTGTGTGGTGCCCGCGTGCTGGAACACACCGCCGCCGTTCAGCGTGGCGGTATTCCCGGACACGGTGGTGGCCAGAACGCGTAGTGCGCTGCCCATATTGGCGATACCGCCACCGAAACTGCCGGCGGTATTCTCGGTCACCCGGCTACCGTTGATCGTGAGATCACCGATCGAGGTGGAGATTGCGCCGCCCTCGAAGTTGGTGGTCCTGTTCCGGGCGATCCCGACGGCGCCCAGCAGCGTCGTTCCCCAGTTACTGACGCCACCGCCCGCGCTGTCCGCGGTATTGTCCGAAATGTTGCCGCCCGAGACGCTGAGGGTGGCCGACGTATTGATGTGAATACCGCCGCCGTCCCCCGAGGAATTGTGCGTCACATCCGTGCCCGAAAGCACCGCCGAGCCGCCCGAGGCGATCTCGATACCCCCGCCGACATTGCTCGCGGTGTTGCCCGTGACCGTGGACTGGATCAGCCGCAGCGAGCCCCCGTCGAGGATGCCACCGCCGTCGATGCCCGCCCCCGAGGTCGCCCGGCCGCCCGAGAAGGTCACGCCGTTGACCGTAAGGCTTCCACCGGGCGCGATCTCCGCGATCCGGAAGTCCGCCGCGGACGCGCTGCGTCTGATGGTCGCCAGGGTCCCACTGATGGTCACGTCACGGGTGATGAGCGGCAGTCCGTCAGCGCCGTTGGGACCGGTGAACGCCGCGGAGCCCAGCGTGTACACACACCCCGTGGTCAGAACGACGGACCCTCCGAAGGGCGAGCTGTTGGCCTCGCTCACCGCGTTGACCAGCGCCGCCGCGTCCCCGCAGGGCACCGGGGCCGCCTTCTCACTCTCCTTACCGACGCCTCCCTTTCCTTCGGCGGACGCCGGAGCGGAGACCGCCCATGCCGATACCGCCAGCGCCATGACGGGGACCAAACCCCGGATCGTTGTCGCGAGTCGCACGAGGAGTCTCCTTAAGCGTTTCCGAGCAGCGGGCCAGACGCAGCAGGTTCAGACTCTTCGCTCGAGTACCGCTCGGCATCCGCTCAAGCACCGGTCGAGTGAGACTCGATCTTCTGTACGACGGGGGTGGGAACCCCCCGTTCCCGGGCCGCGGAAGACAGCGCGGCGAGACCCTCAGGAACGATGAAACCGCAGGTCACCAATGGCGCCTGCGGTTTCCGAGGTGGGTCATCAGGGGCTCGAACCCTGAACCAATGGATTAAAAGTCCACTGCTCTGCCAATTGAGCTAATGACCCGCACCCCCGCAGCATAGCTCGGCGAGGGGCCAACACCCGAGCCAATACCCTCCGGGAGCGAAAGGCCGTGCAACAGCGTGGTGTTGCACGGCCCTCAGCACGGCCCGATCAGTCGCGTCGCACGGCCCGATCAGCCGTCGCGCACGGCCCGATCAGCCGTTGCGCTTCCAGCGCGGCTTGTCGGCGCGGCGGTCGAAGGACCGGTCGTGCGAGCTGCCGGAGCGCTCGTACGAACGGCCGCCGGTGGCGCCGCCCCGGTGGTCGTCACGGCGGCCCGGGCGGTCGTCGCGACGGTCGCGGTTGAACGGACGGTCCGTGCCACGGTGGTTGTGGTCGCGGCGCTCGAAGGAGCGGCCACCCCGGTCGTTGTTCTCCCGGCGGTCGCGGCTGAAGCCACGGTCGTCGCGGCGCTCGTACGGACGGCTGCCGCCACGGTCGTCACGGCGGTTGAAGCCGCCACGGTCATCCCGGCGGTCGCGGCCGAACGAGCGGTCGTCACGGCGGTCCCGGCCGAAGCCACGGTCGTTGTCCCGGCGGTCCCGGTCCCGGTCGCGGTCGCGGCCGAAGCGGTCGTCGCGACGGTCGTCCCGTCGGTCGTCGCGACGGTCGCGGTTGAAGCCGCGGTCCCGGTCGCCGTCCCGGCGGTCGTACGAACGGCCGCCCCGGTCGTCACGGCGGTTGAAGCCGCCACGGTCGCCGCCACGGTCGTCCCGCCGGTCACGGTTGAAGCCGCGGTCCCGGTCACCGTCCCGGCGGTCGAAGGAACGGCCGCCACGGTCGTCCCGGCCCCGGTCGTTGTCCCGGCGGTCGTACGAGGAGCGGCGCGGCGCCTCGCCGTCACCCGCGCCCTCGACGGCCTCGGCCCCCGCGCCCTTCACGGCGGGCACGGTCGCGGACTCCGCCGTACGCTGCGCCGGCAGCGTCACAGCGGCGGCCTCGGCCACCGTCTCCGCCCCGGCCCCGGCCTCGGCCTCGGCCACGGTCGCGGACTCCGCCGGTGCCACGGTCTCGCCGCGCTCGCGCGCCACCCGCGCGGACAGCCGGTCGGCCTCCTCGCGGAGCTCGGCCGCGCGCCGCTGCGCCCGCTCCAGCTCCCGGCTGAGGTCCTGCGCCTCGCGCTCGGCCTGCTTGGCCGCGTTCGAGGCCGCCTCAGCCTGCACCTCGGTGAGCGAACGCGCGCCCGTGATCTTGGCCACGTCCTCGTCGAAGGCTCCGCCGCCACCGACGATGTGGCGCGAGGCGTCGACGCCCGCGTCCTCCATCAGCCGGAAGATCTGGCGGCGCTGGTGCGGCAGGGCCAGCGAGACGACGGTGCCGCTCTGGCCCGCCCGGGCCGTACGGCCGGAGCGGTGCAGATAGTCCTTGTGGTCACCGGCCGGGTCCACGTTCAGCACCAGGTCGATGCCGTCGACGTGGATACCGCGCGCGGCGACGTCCGTGGCGACGAGCACATTGACGTACCCGTCCTTGAAGTCGGCCAGGGTACGGGTGCGCGCGCCCTGCGTCATGCCGCCGTGCAGCGCGTCGGCGCGTACGCCCGCATCGCACAGCTGCTCGGCGACCCGGTCGCAGCCCAGCTGGGTGCGGACGAAGATGATCGTGCGGCCCTTGCGCGCCGCGATGGCGGCGGTGACCGGCGCCTTGTCCTTCGGCTTCACGACCAGCACGTGGTGGGTCATGGTCGAGACGGCGCCCGCGGACGGGTCCACCTCGTGGGTGACCGGGTCGACCAGGTAGCGCTTGACCAGGGTGTCGATCTCGTTCTCGAGCGTCGCGGAGAACAGCAGCCGCTGCCCGCCCTGCGGCACCAGGTTGAGGATCTCGGTGACCTCGGGCAGGAAGCCCATGTCGGCCATCTGGTCGGCCTCGTCGAGGACCGCGATCTGCACCCTGTCCAGGGACGCCGCACCGCGCTCGATGATGTCGCGCAGCCGGCCCGGGGTGGCGACCAGGATGTCCACGCCGCGCTCCAGCGCGTAGATCTGATTGCCCATCGAGGTGCCGCCGCAGACGACCTTGAGCTTGAGGCCGAGAACATCGCCGTACGGCTGGAGCGCGTCGCTCACCTGCATCGCGAGCTCGCGGGTCGGGGTGAGGATCAGCCCACGGGGGCGCTTCTTCTCGGTGTGGCCGCCGGCCAGCGTGGTCAGCAGCGGAAGACCGAACGAGAGGGTCTTGCCGGAGCCGGTACGGCCGCGGCCGAGGATGTCCTTCCCGGCCATGGCGTCGGGGATGGTCGCGGCCTGGATCGGGAAGGGCGTGGTGACGCCGTTCTGCGCCAGCTTGCGGACGATCTGCTCGGGGAGGCCGAGGTCGGCGAATGTGATGTCGGGCGCCTTAGGGGTGTCGGGGGCTTCCGTGGCGGCTTGCTCGTCCTGCTCCGACGGCTCGAACGGCGCGGCCGGGGCGGTCAGCTCGCTCAGTTCGCCCGACTCTTCGTGAGCGGGCATGACGGCGTGATCAGTGGAAACGGACATGCGAAATGCGAAACCTTCCGGAGTCTCGGCACGCGCCCAAACTCCGTGTGTTGTCGCAAACGACCGCCTCTATGCGGTCAGCCACGGGATGGCAAGGAACGCGCCTCGCGGCGCACTTCTACGAGGCGCCGGGCAAATGGGATCAAACGATCTACCACCATACGCACCTCCACCCCTCAAGAGCAAATTCGCTCCATCCGTGCTGGCCGGCGACGGCTGGGGCCTTGTCCCGTGGGCGTATCCCGTGGGCCCGTGGGCCCGTGGGCCCATCCCGTGGACTCGTGGCCTCATCCCGTGGACTTGCGGACCTATCCCGTGGACTCGTGGGCCTAGCCCGTAGGGCCGTGGGCCTAGCCCGCGGGCTGGTCCGACGGGGAGGCGGGCGCGGTCGGCGGCTCGGCGTCGGTCGGCTTCGGGTCCGGCGCGGTCGGCGGCGGGCTCGAAGGCCGGGGCGCGGGCGGCGCGTCGGACGGGGTGGCACCACCCGGCTGTGGCGGGGCGGAGGGGGCCGGGCGGTGATGCGAATCACCCTTCTCGCCGGGCGGAGCCGAGGGCTCGGCCTCGGGGTCGGTCGCGGAGGCCGAGGCCGATCGGTCCTCGCCGTCCTTCTTCTTCCCCTTCTCGCCCTTCTTCCCCTTCCCGTCCTTCTCGTCCCGGTCGGAGTCCGCGTACGGCCGCCCCCTGCCGTCGGAGCGCACCACGGCGCCGCCCGTGTCCGCCGCCTCGCCCTTCTGGTGGGAGCCGCGGTGTTTGTCCGGCCGCTCGGGGTCGTCGGAGATGCTCATGCAGCCGCCCAGCGCCATGGCGACGGCCACGAGCGCCGCGACCGCCGCCCCGCGCACGGCGGCGCGGGGCACGCGCCGGGAGGTCCGGGGGGAACGGGAGCTCCCGGGAGAACGCGGGCTCCGGGGGGAACGGGGGCTCCGGGGGGAACGGGCGGTGCGAGGAGCGGGGGATCCGGGCACGGGAGATCCGGGCATGCGCGGGACACCTCCAGACGGCAGGGATGTGACGCCCTGCCCAACTGGCCCCGCCCCGCCCAGGACACGCTTGCGGTACGGACCCGGCCCGTCCCGTAGACCGCGCGTCCGGCGTCGGCCGTAGGCGGCGTCGGCCGTAGGCGGGGGCGGATGTGGGCGGATATCGGCCGGCGGGCCCGGGGCCGCCGGACGGGGTCAGCCGTACCCGAGCGCGTGCAGCCGCGCGTCGTCGATCCCGAAGTGGTGCGCGATCTCGTGGACCACGGTCACCTCGGTCTCCTGGACGACGTCCTCCCGCGTCTCGCTCAGCCGCAGCGTCGGACCCCGGTAGACGGTGATCCGGTCCGGCAGGACGCCCGCGTACCACTCACCCCGGTCGGTGAGCGGCGTCCCCTCGTAGAGCCCGAGCAGCTCGGGATCGTCCGTCGGTGGCTCGTCCTCCACGAACACGGCGACGTTGTCCATGAGCCGTGTCAGCTCCGGCGGGATCCGGTCCAGCGCCTCGGCGACCAGTTCCTCGAACTCCTCGCGCGTCATCTCCAGCACGAGGCCATTGTCAGGCAGCCGGGCCCGGAAAGGAGCCGTCGGCACCGAGGTATCCGCGCCGGACGCCGCCGGCCGCCCGCCGACCGCCCGGCGCACCGCCACCCGGCGCGGCCCCACCCCCTGCCACGCCCTCTGCCGCACCCCGCGCCGCCCAGGCATACGCCCCCGCGCGGACGGGCATACGGGAGCAATGGCCCGCGAACCGCTCCGGCTGCTCCGTGCCACCGCTCAGCGCGCGGGCACCGCGGCCGTCTCCCCTCTTCGCCGCTTCCGCCGCCCGTCTTCTCACCGCTTCCGCCGCCCTTCGCAGACCCCCTCCGCCGCCGCTTCCCCCAACCGCACGCCCGCGCCGTTCGACTCCACGCCGTTCGACCCCACGGCGCTCGATCCCACCGCGCTCGATCCCACCGCGCCCGCCCGCCCCCTCGTCCGCGCCGCCGGGCTGGCCGCCGTGACCGTCCTCGGCGCCTGGATCGGACTGCTGGTGGTCGGCAGCGTCCACATCTCCGTGGGCCCGATGGACACGCGGATGGCGCTGCGGCCGTCCCTCACCGGCGGCACCAAGATCAACGTGGCCCCGCTGGGCGCGCTCGAGCTGACCAGCCACCACGCCCCGCTCCGCCTGGACGTGGACGTGGACCGGCTGGACCCCATACGGTCCCAGGCCCTCGTCGACCACCCCGAGCGGCTCTCCGGGCTCCAGGACGAGGTCGCGAGCGACATCACCCGCGGCACCCTCGGCCTCGCGGTCCGCTCCTGCGTCGCCGTGGTCTTCGGCGCCACCGCGCTGGGCCTGGCGGTCTACCGCCGCCCGCGCCGGGCGCTGGCCGCCGGAGGGCTCGCGCTCACGCTGCTGACCGCCTCCGGCGGCGCCGTCTACGCCACGTGGAACCCGAATTCCGTACTGGAGCCGCGCTACTCCGGGCTGCTCTCCAGCGCCCCCTCGGTGGTGGGCAACGCGCGCAGCATCGTGACCGACTTCGACGTCTATCAGCGGGAGTTGGCCCGGCTGGTGACCAATGTCACCCAGCTCTACGAGGCGACCTCGACGCTCCCCGCGTACCAGCCCGATCCGACCACCATGCGGGTGCTGCACATCTCGGACGTCCATCTCAATCCGGCCGCGTGGCACATCGTGCAGTCGCTGGTGCGGCAGTACAAGGTCAACGTGATCATCGACACGGGCGACACGATGGATCACGGCACCTCCGCCGAGAACGGCTTCCTCGACCCCGTCTCCGACCTCGGCGCCCCCTATGTCTGGGTGCGCGGCAATCACGACTCGGCGTCGACCCAGCGCTACCTGGCCAAGCGCAAGGGGGCGCATGTCGTGGACAACGGCGATGTGGTCACCGTCGCCGGGCTGCGGATCGCGGGCATCGGCGATCCGCAGTTCACCCCCGACCGGTCCGCCGCGGCCGCCGGTGACGCGGCCGAGCACAGCGCCGGACGGCAACTCGCCGAGGCGATCCGGGACCGCAAGGCCACCCGCGCCCCGGTCGACATCGCCCTCGCCCACAACCCGATCGCCGCCCGCGAGACCGACGGCACCGTGCCGCTCGCCCTCACCGGCCATGTCCATCACCGCCGTACGGAGGTGCTCCCCGGCGGCACCCGGCTGATGACCGAGGGGTCGACGGGCGGCAGCGGGCTGCGCGCGGTGGACGACGGCACACCGGACACGGTGCAGGCGTCGGTCCTCTATCTGGACCGGGACACGCGACGGCTCCAGGCGTGGGACGAGATCGATCTGGGCGGTCTGGGCCTGGCGAAGGCCGAGGTCAGCCGTCATCTGCCGGCCGAGAACCGCCCGGGCGCGACACCGACGCCCACCACTCCGTAAACCGTTTTGGCGAACCTCACCGGCATCCCATATGCTTCTCGCGTCCCCGAAAGCGCCGCAAGGCGCCCAGGTGGGCCATCGGCCCTCATCGTCTAGTGGCCCAGGACGCCGCCCTTTCAAGGCGGTAGCACGGGTTCGAATCCCGTTGGGGGCACCACCTTCTTTGAGTCACCGCAGGTCGAAACGTACCTGCCGGTGACTTTTTTCATGCGCGCAGCACGATGGCCCTACGGCTCCCGGAATGCCTCCCTCCCCCACGCGGTTGTACGTACGCAACGGCACCGAACCCGCCGCAGGCCCCACGCGAGGGAGCGCAGATGACCGTCCAGGACGTCGACCGGATGAGCTTCGCCGAGGAGTGGGAGCGCTGGCACCGCGCCCATGAGCAGGCGCTCGCCGACCCCCACGGATTTCTCGCGATCACCAGCCTGCGCTGGCTGAGCCCGGACCCGACCCGCTTCGAGGACGCCCCCGGGGCCTGGTCCAGCGGCCCGGAGGGCGTGGTGGTCGAGCTCGCCGACGGCGAGGAGCTGACGATCGACGGCACCGCGGTGCACGGTCGGTACGTCTTCGGGGCGATCGCCGAGCGGGCCAGCCTGTACGCGGGGTACGGCGACGCGGTGATCGAGATCGCCAAGCGCGGCGGCCACGACATCGTCCGCCCCCGCCACCCCGGCAACCCCCTCCGCACCGACTTCACCCGCACCCCCGCCTACGCCCCCGCCCCCCGCTGGGTCCGCCCCGGCCGCTACCTCCCCTTCGACGAGCCACGCGCGATCACCGTGGGCGCCGTGGCGGAGGGTCTTGAGCACGTCTACGACGCACCCGGGCAGGTCGAGTTCGAGCTGGACGGCGAGACGTTCCGGCTCACCGCCTTCAACGGCAAGCGGCCCGGCGCCCTGATGGTGCTCCTCACCGACGCGACCTCGGGCGTGACCACATACGCCGCGAACCGCTCCCTCCAGATCGACGCCCCCGACGAGACCGGCCGCGTCACCCTCGACTTCAACCGCGCCACCAACCTCCCCTGCGCCTACACCGACCTCGCGACCTGCCCCCTGCCACCCACCGAGAACCGGCTGCCGGTCGCGATCGAGGCGGGCGAGAAGATCCCCCTGGAACGCGGCGGCCGCCCCTGATCCGGGCCGAGACGGAGAGACTTCCGACCGCGCCCCGCCGCTCACCGGCCGAGCCCCGGCCCGCCCGGTGAGCGGTCAGAACACGGCCGGAGTTCTGATACGCTGATCCAGCGACAACGACGCGGCGGAGAAAAATCAAGGCCCCGGTTCGAAGATCGCAAGGAGTGCGAATCCACCACGGGAAATCCCGTTGGGAGCGCACCCCACATGTGCGAGACTCGTGCTCGTACACGCAAGGTCCTGTGGAGCAGTTTGGAGTGCTCGCCACCCTGTCAAGGTGGAGGCCGCGGGTTCAAATCCCGTCAGGACCGCTGCGGCTGGGTAGCTCAGTTGGTACGAGCGTCCGCCTGAAAAGCGGAAGGTCGCCGGTTCGACCCCGGCCCCAGCCACCGCAGCCCCTACCAGGGCAAAGCCCCCTCCCGGGTCATCCGGAGGGGGCTTCTTCGTTGCCCGTGACGCCCACGGCACGCACCGTAAGAGCGCTGAACCAGGAAGTGACATGCTGGGCACCGCGTCGACGGAGGGGAGTGGGTTCATGCGGTGGACCGTCCACGGCGAGCGGCAGATCTACAGCAACCCTTGGGTCAACCTGTGGCTGGTCGACGTACAGCAGCCGGATGGGCGTCGCTGGGAACACCATGTCGTGCGCATGCGACACCTCGCCGTCGCCGCCGTGGTCGATGCCCACAAGCGCGTCCTGATGATGTGGCGCCACCGGTTCATCACCGATTCCTGGGGCTGGGAACTGCCCATGGGCCTCATCGAGCCCGGCGAGACCCCGGAGCAGGCCGCCGCCCGCGAGGTCGAAGAAGAGACCGGCTGGCGGGTCGAGGCGATGAAGCCCCTGGTGTACGCGCAGCCCGCGAACGGGATCACCGACTCCGAGCACCATGTCTTCCGCGCCGATGGGGCCACCCACACCGGGCCGCCGACAGAGCTGAACGAATCGGACCGGATCGAGTGGATCCCCCTCCCGGAGATCCGCGGGATGATCGACCGCCGCGAGATCGTCAGCAGCGGCAGTCTGGTCGGCCTGCTGTATCTGCTGCTGGACGAGGCCACCAAGAGCGCCGGCTAGCCAAATGACTCTCGCATCCGCTGCTCGAACCTGATCACCGGTGCCTCGCGGGCGTACGGAGCCAGACGGCGGTGGAATTCACGGACATGCCCAGCGACCCGGGGACGTCGCGAAGGGTGGCGTGGGCGAACGCTTCGCGCAAGTGCAGCATGGACATCACCAGAGGCTGGTCTCCCACTGCCCGGGTGACGTCCTGAGCCTTGCAGGCGAGAGTGATGGCCTCTGCCAGGTTGCCGTCATAGGTGGCATGCAGGCTCATACAGGCCGGAGTGGCGCACCACCGCGCTGGTCGTCCCGACGCCAGTAGTCCTCCACCGAGGAGCGCAGCGCGGCGAGCGTGGAGCGGGTGACCTGTGAGTCGGCCAGTGGCAGTAGGTCATCCAGGCTTTCCCCAGCAGCAGGACCGGTAGCCGTTGTCCCCTGTGCAAGCCGTGGCCCGGATACCTGGCTCCGCTCGCTCTCCGGAGCCGATGCGGGAATCTCCCAGGGCCGATGCGCCAGGCCCAGCATCGCACCGGGGATGCGCAGCCCGTCGGCGACTCTCTCGATCACATCGATGTGGGCCAGACCACGACGTCCAGCCATGATCTCGCCGGCCCTGCTGGGCGTCATGCCGCAAAGGTCCAAAGCCTGCCCGAGTTGCCAACCAGCGTACGGCCCCCTGACCATGTCCGACCCCAGACCGGGCAGGCCACCGCCCAAACCCGCTCCGCCGACCGTGGGCCTACTCCGCTTCAACCTGCCACCACCAACCCGGCTTATGAACTCGTCGCCGCCACTCAGGGGCGGCCTTTTCAAGTTCTGCTTCCAGGTTTTGGTCAAGTCGTTCGATCACGCGCTTCAAGATCGCTATCTCTTGGTAAGCGCGATCAACGTGCATGTCTGGGTACTTCTGGCTCAGGTCCGTGACCGCATCTACGCGTTGGGCTAGGCGGCGATGCAGAGACTGGCGCGAGATTCCCCGGTAGCTAGCCAAAGCGTCCCAGGACACACCACTGTGCCGCAGGACTGCCACGGCCAGTGCCTCTACGTGGCGCGTCATATTGAGAACATCATTCATATATTTGAGGCCGTATTCCGCGCCGTCGGATGGGCGAGCCAGGAAGACCGCCGAGGAGGCGAGACCAAGAGCTGCTTCGCTCAGAGCTGTCAACAAGTCGTAGATGCGCTGCTCTGCGGGCGTCATAGCAGCAGGCTGCCAGACGCATGTCAGCTCGATGCTGACATTCCCAACAACCCACCCCTTCCATCCTGGTGACAACACAAGGGCGGCCCCCTGACGCAACCAGGGAGCCGCCGTAAACCATCCAGCCTTGGGAGACAGGATGAGTACACAACAGCGTACGGCTCAGGACACGTTCCCGGCGGCCCTCACACCAGCCGATCTTGTCACCGAGAGTCTCAACGGAAGGAAGGCGCAGACAACGGGCATAGGCGCTGTCCTGCTCTGCGTGGTTGGCGGTGGTGAGGCGATGATCAATGCAACGACGCACCTCGTGATCGTTTTGATTGTCTTGGTGCTGACCGGCACAGCCGGCGGCTCCTTCTCGCGCCAGGGGTCGAAAGCAGCACGCTGACGCCAGTCGTGACGCCAACGGCCGCGTACGCCGACGCCAGCAGCGGACGTCAGTGAACCGCCGAGCCAGGCGAAACGGGCTCCGGCAGCCACCACACCCCCGCCTGAAAAGCGGAAGGTCGCCGGTTCGACCCCGGCCCCAGCCACCGCAGCGCTGAACTGGCACACGCCCTCTCCGAAGATCATCGGAGAGGGCGTTTTCGTGCGCATGGCATCACCTGGTGGACTTCCCCTCGCTGAACAGGCAATTCAAGACTTTGCCAAGGTTCTCCTCCAAACCTGGCTGCCACAGTCGTGCCTGGCCAAGCCCCTCGCTGGGACAGGCACAGCCGTCTCCGCGACCAATGGAGGTAACCATGCAGACACGCCGCCTTCTCGCCGGCGCCGGCGCCGCCGCAGCCGTCGCGCTCGGTCTCGTGGGCACGCCGAGCGCCCAGGCCGCCACCACCAAGGCAGCCGCTGTCACGTGCGGCAACGCGTACTGGCCGCACACCAACGACGATCCCTTCGGGGGCAGAGTGAGCAAGTCCTCCCCCGCCGCCATCCACACCGGACCGTACGGCGACTGCACCACAGTGGGCCATGTCTCTCCGGACACCTGGGTCGAGTACGACTGCTACGTCACGAACGACCTCGGCCACACCTGGACATGGGTCAGAGACGAGAACAACAGGAGCCTCGGCTGGATCTACGACAAGTACCTGGACGACGGGGGCTCCAACTTCCGCTGCGGCTGAGCCGGGGGCAGCGGGTGCGGCCCGACGGGTTGCTCTGTCGGGCCGCACTTCGCGGATCCCCCCAGGGATGGTTGGCGTATGGGCCGAGGACGCGGTGCGATGTCGCGCACGCTCAAGTGCATCCGGAGGGGGCTTCTTCATCGCCTGCCACGCCCACGGGGGCGCTCTTGTCCCGCATGAACGATCAGACGTTGGCGCAGATCGCGAAGACGCTGATGCCCACGTTGTCGGCGGAGGTCTGGCGGCCCAGCCCGATCCAGCCCCGTGCGTCATCGGTGGGGAAGCTGCCGACGAGGATGGCGGTGTTGCCTCGGGCCTCGGCACCGCCGCCGATGACCTTCTTCCCCTTCGGGCAGTACACCGTGCGCCGCTGGAAGTTCGGGACGTTCTCATTGGGCAGGGTGACCACCTCGTAGCCGGGCACGCCCTCGTCGGAGCGGGGGGCTCCGTGGGAAGCGGCCGTCTCTGAGCTCTGGGGAGCGGTCGCCTCGTCGCTCTGGGAGGCCGTCGACTCGGAGCTGTGGGAGCCGGTCGCCTCGGAGCTGACGGAACCGGTCGTGTCGGAGCCCTGGTACTCGGCTCCCTCGGAGCCTTGGGCCATGGTCGCCTCGGCGCTGTAAGAGCCGGTCGTGTGGTCGTCGCCGTCCTGTGTCGCCGACGCGACGCCTGGCGTCAGCGCCATGGTCAATGCCGCGGCAGCGATGACGAGCCTTCCACGCATGTGTGTCTTCCCTTCGTCACGGGCCCCTGGACGGGACCGACACCGTGAAGGCGTGACCAGGCGAGGCGGAGAGAAGGCATGAAAGTATGCAAATCCCACGAACGTGGGACGTGTGAGAGGCGTACGGGTGCAGCTCTCCTGAGTGGCGAAAAGCCGCCGGTTCGCGTCCTGTCCCGGTGAGCGGAACGCCGCCATTCCCGCCATGAGAACCAGCGGCGAACAATCCCCCAACACACCCGAGCCGCAGGTCGTGATCCCATCCGAAGCGGCCATTGGAGAGCCGACATGGCAGACGTGAAGGGCGCCCCGCGCGAAGTACGCAAGGCGGCGATCGCAAGTTTGTTCGGTAGTGCATTGGAGTGGTACGACTTCTTCCTCTACGGCACGGCCGCCGCGCTCGTCTTCAACTCCCTCTTCTTCCCGACCTTCGATCCGCTGGTCGGAACGATCGCCGCCTTCGGCACCAACGCGGTGGGGTTCCTCGCCCGGCCGCTGGGCGGCATCATCTTCGGGCACTTCGGTGACCGGATCGGCCGTAAGTCGATGCTGGTGACCACCCTGGTGATCATGGGCGTCGCGACCTGTCTGATCGGTCTGCTGCCCACCTACGCCACCATCGGGGTCTGGGCGCCGGTGCTGCTGATAGTGCTGCGGATCGTGCAGGGCATCGCCGTCGGCGGTGAGTGGGGCGGTGGGGTGCTGATCGTCAGCGAACACGCGCCGAGCCACCGTCGCGGCTTCTACTCGGCCTGGAGCCAGACCGGTGTGGGGCTCGGGTTCGTCCTCTCCGCCTCCGCCTACGCGCTCGTCCAGGCGGTGACCACCAAGGAGTCCTTCCTCGCCTGGGGATGGCGCATTCCGTTCGTCGTCGGCATCCTGCTCACCGCCGTCGGGCTGCTGATCCGGCTCCGAATCATGGAGACGCCCGCGTTCCGGGAGAAGGAGTCGGAGCCGAAGAAGTCCACCCCGCCACTCCTCGACGTCATCCGCACCCACCCCAAGTCGATACTGATCGCCTTCGGGGCGCGGGTCGCCGAAACCGGTGCGAGCTATCTCTTCCTCACCTTCAGCCTCTCCTACGCGGCCGAAGTCGGGGTGGGCAAGGGGGTGGTGCTGGCCGCGCTCGTGGTGGGGATGCTGTTCGAGTCGTTCGCGATGCCGATGTTCGGGGCGCTGTCCGACCGCATCGGGCGCCGGCCGGTGTATATCGGGGGCGCGATCGCGGTGATCGTCTGGGCCTTTCCGTTCTTCGCCATGTTCGACTCGGGCAATCCGGTGCTGATCTTCGTGGCGATCTTCGTGGCGCTCGTGATCGGCCATGGGTCGATGATCGGCACCCAGCCGGCGTTCTTCACCGAACTCTTCGCCAGCCGGGTGGCCTACAGCGGGCTCGCCCTGGGGCATGAGCTGGCGTCGATGATCGTCGGCGGGTTCTCCCCCATCGTCGCCACCGCGCTGCTCGCGTGGGCAGGCGCGTCCTGGCCGATCGCACTGTTCATGATCGGCATGGGCGCGGTCACGGTCTTCGCCGTGGCGGCCGCGCCCGAGACCAACCCGGCCGTCCGCAAGGGCGGCAAGGGTCGGGAGGAGTCGGAGGAGACGGAGGAGACGGAGGAGTCGGAGGCGTCGGAGGAGACGGAGGAGACGGAGAAATCGGAGGAGACGGAGGAGGCCGAGGTGAAATCCCGGACCGTCTGACGGGCCCGTCCCCGCCTCGTTCCCGTATCGCTGCCTGGGTGCGCCGCACCCAGGCGGCGTGCGTCCTGGTTGACCGCCTCTGACCTGCGCAGACTCGGGGTCGAGAGTCGAGTCGAGAGCGGGACGAGGAACGGAGCACCCATGCCTGGACGTCTGCACGGCAAAGTCGCCCTGATCACCGGAGCGACGGGAGGGATCGGCGCGGCGACAGCCGAACTCTTCGCGCGGGAGGGAGCACGGCTGCTCCTCACCGATGTGGCCCCGGAGCCCTTGAAGGCTCTGGAGGAACGGATCGAGGAACGGATCGAGGAGCGCGGCGGCAGCGATGTGGCCTCGGCCGTTCTCGACGTCGCCTCGGCGGAGGCGTGGGGCGATGTGATCGCCACCGTACGGGAGCGCTTCGGCCGCCTGGACGTGCTGGTCAACATCGCCGGGATCCTGGACTGGCCGGGTATTGAGGGCACCGATGAGGCGTCCTGGGACCGCGTGATCGAGGTGAACCAGAAGGGCACCTGGCTGGGGATGAAGGCGGCCATGCCGCTGCTGCGCGCGAGCGGCAGGGGGTCGGTGATCAACACATCCTCGGTGCTGGGGCTGGTGGGCAGCGGTGCGGCGGCCGCGTACCAGGCGTCGAAGGGCGCCGTCCGGCTGCTGTCGAAGACCGCGGCGGTCGAGTACGCCCGCGACAACGTCCGGGTCAACTCACTGCATCCGGGGGTGATCGCCACTCCGATGATCCAGGACCTCCTGGACGAGCAGGGCGATCAGCAGCCGGACATCGTGCGGACGCCGATGGCCCGCGCGGGCCGGGCGGACGAGATCGCACCGGCGATGCTCTTCCTCGCGAGCGACGAATCGTCGTTCGTCACCGGTTCGGAGCTCGTGGTCGACGGCGGGCTCACCGCGCACTGACGATCGCGGCATCTCGTACGGCCGCGGCATCTCGTGCAGCCGTCGCGTCTCGTACGGCCGCCGCGTCTCGTGCAGGCGTCGCATCTCGTACGACCGCCACGTCTCGTACGACGGAATTGTCCGTTCCCGCCGTACGCTGGGCGGATGACGCGGCTGATCGTGGCGGGCGGAGGAGGCGGGGACGCCGTGGCCGCCGCGGTGCTCGACCGGACTCTGTACGGGCGCGGGACGGGCGATGACCGGGCGGTGGTCCTGACGTACGCCTGGGACCGGCTGCTCGTCGACCCCGTCCCCGGGCCCCGGGCCGCGGCCGACTTCACCGGTCTGCGGGCGCTGACGCCGAGCGTGTACGCCGTGCCCGAGGACGCGAAGCCCGTGGCGCCTGCCGGGTCCACACTGCCCCGTCTGGCCGCCGAGCTGCCGCACAGCTTCGCCCTGCTCGACCCCCACCACGGCGTGGAGGGCATGGTCCGGCAGTTGGAAGAGCTGATCGAGCATCTGGCCCCGGCGTCGATCGACCTGCTGGACGTAGGCGGCGACATCCTCGCGCACGGCGATGAGCCGACGCTGCGGAGCCCGCTCGGGGACGCGCTGTCACTCGCCGCGTGTGCGCAGGTGAACGCCGATATCCGGCTGCTGGTCGCCGGGCCCGGGCTGGACGGGGAGATTCCGGTGGAGGTGCTGCACGAACGGCTGGAGCGGGTGGTCCACACGCTGACCGCCGACGATGTCGCACCCGTCGGGCCCGTCATGGAGTGGCATCCGTCGGAGGCCACCGGCATGCTCACGGCCGTGGCGCGGGGGGTGCGCGGGCTGTGCGAGGTACGGGACGCGGGGCTCACCATTCCCCTGACGGACGGCGGGGCCGTGATCCATGAGGCGGATCTCGACACCGCGTTCCGCCGGAACCGGCTGGCCGGGGCCATCGCCGATACGACCGGACTCGCCGAGGCCGAGCGGCACTGCCGGGAGATCTGCGGCTACTCGGAGATCGACTACGAACGGGAGAAGGCCGCGCGGTTCGGGGCGGCGCCCGAGGGTCCGTTCCGGCCCAGGGCCGTACTCGCCGGGGTTGCCCGCTTCGCGGAGGAGGCTCGCGCGCGGGGGGTCAGCCACACCACGTTCCGCCGTCTGACGGAGGTCCTCGGGCTGAGTGGGGATCAGCGTGCCGATCTGCGGGCCCTGCTGATCGGGACTCAGCCCGAGCGGTACGACGCCCCGCTGTGGCGGCTGTGATCCCCCGGATGGGGTATAGTTGATCTCGCAACGCCGCCCCGGAGGGCGGAAGTTGATGCGTCGGTCGTCTAAGGAAAGATACTCGTCTCCAAACGAGGGATGTAGGTGCAAGGCCTGCTCGGCGCTCCGTAGAGAAGTCCCTCCCCTGATCGTGGGGGAGGGATTTTTTCGTGTGCGCGTGTGTCCGTGGGCCGGCGGGTGTCTTTCCCCTCCCCGCCCCTTCCCGATACCAGGGGCTTCGCCCCTGGACCCCGAGGCCTGGGGCAGACCCCTGTCACGCGGCGGAGCCGCATTCCGATGCCGCGGGAAGGTGCGGGGCCCCGGGGGCTGGGGGCGAAGCCCCGGACCGGGGCTGGGCCAGGGCCCCGGACGGGAGGCTGGGGCCACACCCTCGGCGCCGGGGGCTGAGCCATAACCCCGGCCCGGGGGCTGGGCCACTGCTCCGGACGGGAAGCAGGGCCAGAGCCCCGGCCCGGGGGTTGAGGCGAACCCCGGACATGAGGCCAGCCAGAACCCCGGGCAGGAAGCCGGGGCAGAACCCCGGCCCGGGGGCTGAGGCAAAACCCCGGGCAGGAAGCCGGGGCAGAACCCCGGCCCGGGGGCTGAGGCAAAACCCCTGACATGGGGTCGGGGCAGAAACCCGGACAGGAGGCTGGGGCCACACCCCGGCGCCGGGGGCTGAGGACGAACCCCGGCCCGGAGGCTGAGCCAGAACCCCGAACAGGAAGCCGGGACAGAACCCCGGCCCGGGGGCTGAGGCAAAACCCCTGACATGGGGTCGGGGCAGAAACCCGGACAGGAGGCTGGGGCCACACCCCGGCGCCGGGGGCTGAGGACGAACCCCGGCCCGGAGGCTGAGCCAGAACCCCGAACAGGAAGCCGGGACAGAACCCCGGCCCGGGGGCTGAGGCAAAACCCCTGACATGGGGTCGGGGCAGAAACCCGGACAGGAGGCTGGGGCCACACCCCGGCGCCGGGGGCTGAGGACGAACCCCGGCCCGGAGGCTGAGCCAGAACCCCGAACAGGAAGCCGGGACAGAACCCCGGCCCGGGGGCTGAGCCAGAACCCCGAACAGGAAGCCGGGGCAGAACCCCGGCCCGGGGGCTGAGCCAGAACCGCGAGCAGGAAGCCGGGGCAGAACTCCGGCGCCGGAGGCCGAGCCATAACCCCGGCCCGGAGGCCGAGCCGAGCCACACCCCCGGCGCCGGGGGCTGGGGCGGAGCCCCGGTTTTGGGAAGGGGCGGGGAGGGGAACAGCCCGCCGCAGGCGGCGCGAGCCGTCGGGCGGTCCCTGAACTCCCCTCAGCACCGCGTCGGCGTCGCCCTCGGCGGGCGGCCGCCCGGGTGGCGGTGGCGCCAGGTCCAGAAGACCACGGCGGACAGCAGGCACCAGGCCACCAGCACCAGGAACGGAAAGGCGTGCTGGTGGGCGCGGAAGTAGATCGCGGTGTGCTGGGCGTTGACCGAGGCGCCCGGCGGGAGCCAGCGGCCGACGGCGCCGAGGAGGGAGGGGAGCAGGGGCCAGGAGACGGCGCCGCCGGAGGAGGGGTTGCCGAGGAGCACCATCAGACCCCAGGTGGGGATGAGCGCCCAGCGCCCGAAGAGGACGTTGAACATGGAGAACACCAGCCCCGAGGTGAACATCGTCAGCGCCAGGATCGCCCAGGACTCCAGGAAGGGGAGCCGGAGCGCGCCCAGCCCCTGGTCCACGATCACCGCGATGGTGAACCCGCCGAGCAGGGCGTACGCGATCATGAAGGCGATCCGCTCGGCCGGGTTGAGCTCGGAGGCGTTCACGCTGAGCTGGATGGCGCCGAGGAAGCCGATGATCGTGGCGGCCAGGGAGATGTAGAAGACCGCGAGGCCGCGCGGGTCACCGGGTTGCAGCGGTTTCACGTCCTTGACCGTGACCGGCACCCCGGACATCCGGCCGACCTTGCCCGCGGCCTGGCCGAGCACCTGGGCGACGGTCGCCCCGGCCGCGCTCGCCACATCCATCCGCACGCCGCGGCCGCGCACCTGGAGGACCGCGAAGACCCGCTGCTCCTCCAGGGACCAGCGGGCCTTGGCGTAGCTGGGATAGGGATGCAGCCGTAGGGAGGCGTTGAGGGCCTGCTCCATCCCGGCGAGGAACCGGTTCAGCGGAGCGGCGCCGTGGTCGGGGGTCACGACGGCGGTGGGGATGTTCCGGGGGGTGGGGTTCGCGAAGGCGTAGGTGTACGAGCCCGCGAAGAGCCCGGCGCCCGCGGAGATGATCAGCACGATGACGGTCGCGGGGAAGAAGGGGGACCGCCTGAAGGCCCCCCACCCCCAGCGCGGTGATCGGCGTTCGGGCTCGGGGTCGGGGCGCTGCGCCTGGTCATCGGCCATGAGATCACGCTAAGGCGACGACCCCATACATATCGCACATATCGTGCAACGCGGCGCGGACGGAAATGGTTCGCCAGCCGTTTTCCGGAGGTGAGATCCTGGGGTCCGTATGTCCACCACGCCTGCCCCCGCCCTGCCCGCCCTGCTGGAGCGGCTGCCCGAGCTGATGCTGCGCGACCAGCAGCGGCTGGGACGCCGGCTCGACGGTGCGCGCCGGATCCGTAAACCCGAGGCCCGTGCGGCCGTGCTCGGCGAGATCGCCGAGGAGATGACGCGTGCCGAGCTGCGGGTCGCGGACCGCCGCGCCGCGGTGCCGGCCATCACCTATCCGGAAGAGCTGCCGGTCAGCCAGAAGAAGGACGCGATCCTCGAGGCCGTCCGGGATCACCAGGTGGTGATCGTCGCGGGTGAGACCGGCTCCGGGAAGACCACCCAGATTCCGAAGATCTGTCTGGAGCTGGGGCGCGGCGTCAAGGGCCTCATCGGCCATACGCAGCCACGCCGGATCGCGGCCCGCACCGTGGCCGAGCGCATCGCCGAGGAGATGCGCTCACCGCTCGGCGAGTCCGTCGGCTGGAAGGTCCGCTTCACCGACCAGGTGGGCAAGGACACCCACGTCAAGCTGATGACCGACGGCATTCTGCTCGCCGAGATCCAGACCGACCGTGAGCTGCGCCAGTACGACACGATCATCATCGACGAGGCCCATGAGCGCAGCCTCAACATCGACTTCCTGCTCGGCTATCTGGCCCAGCTGCTGCCCCGCCGCCCCGACCTCAAGGTCGTGATCACCTCCGCCACCATCGACCCCGAGCGCTTCTCCCGCCATTTCGGCGACGCGCCGATCGTCGAGGTCAGCGGGCGTACGTATCCGGTCGAGGTGCGTTACCGCCCGCTTCTCGAGGAGGGCGGCGAGGACAGCGACCGCGACCAGATCACCGCGATCTGCGACGCGGTCGACGAGCTCCAGGCCGAGGGCCCGGGCGACATCCTGGTCTTCCTCTCCGGCGAGCGGGAGATCCGGGACACGGCCGACGCGCTGAACAAGAAACAGCTGAGGTCCACCGAGGTGCTGCCGCTGTACGCGCGGCTGTCGCACGCCGAGCAGCACCGGGTCTTCCAGAGACACACCGGCCGCCGGATCGTGCTGGCGACGAACGTGGCGGAGACCTCGCTGACCGTCCCCGGCATCCGCTATGTGATCGACCCGGGCACCGCCCGGATCTCCCGCTACAGCCATCGCACCAAGGTCCAGCGGCTGCCCATCGAGCCGATCTCTCAGGCCAGCGCCAATCAGCGCAAGGGCCGCTGCGGCCGGACCAGCGACGGCATCTGTATCCGGCTGTACTCCGAGGACGACTTCGTCACCCGCCCGGAGTTCACCGACGCCGAGATCCTGCGGACCAACCTGGCCTCCGTCATCCTCCAGATGACCGCCGCCGGCCTCGGCGACATCGAGAAGTTCCCCTTCATCGACCCGCCGGACCGCCGCAACATCAAGGACGGCGTCCAGCTCCTGGAGGAGCTGCACGCCCTGGACAGCAAGCAGAAGGACCCGCGCAAGCGGCTCACCCAGGTCGGCCGGAAGCTGGCCCAGCTGCCGGTGGACCCGCGGCTGGCCCGGATGGTGCTGGAGGCGGATCGCAACGGCTGTGTCCGCGAGGTCATGGTGATCGCGGCGGCGCTGTCCATCCAGGACCCGCGCGAGCGCCCCTCGGACAAGCAGCAGCAGGCGGATCAGCAGCACGCCCGCTTCAAGGACGAGTCCAGCGACTTCCTGGCCTTCCTCAATCTGTGGAAGTACGTCCGGGAGCGGCAGAAGGAGCTGTCCTCCTCCGCCTTCCGCCGGATGTGCCGCCATGAATACCTCAACTACCTGCGCATACGCGAATGGCAGGACATCTACAGCCAGCTGCGCACGGTGGCCAAGACCATGGACATCCACATGTCCGAGCAGGACGCGGCGCCCGATCACATCCACACCTCGCTGCTGGCGGGGCTGCTCTCCCATGTGGGCCTGAAGGACACCGAGAAGAACGAGTACGTGGGCGCGCGCAGCGCCAAGTTCGCGGTCTTCCCCGGCTCGGCGCTGTTCAAGAAGCCGCCGCGCTGGGTGATGTCGGCGGAGCTGGTGGAGACCTCCCGGCTGTGGGCGCGGGTGAACGCGAAGATCGAGCCGGAGTGGATCGAGCCGCTCGCCCAGCACCTGGTCAAGCGCACCTACAGCGAGCCGCACTGGGAGCAGAAGCAGGCCGCGGTGATGGCGTATGAGCGGGTGACGCTCTACGGGGTGCCGATCGTCGCCCAGCGGAAGGTCAACTACGGCCGGATCGACCCCGAGACCAGCCGCGACCTGTTCATCCGCAACGCCCTGGTGGAGGGCGACTGGCGCACCCACCACCAGTTCTTCCACGACAACCGCAAGCTGCTGGGCGAGGTCGAGGAGCTGGAGCACCGCGCCAGGCGCCGCGACATCCTCGTGGACGACGAGACGCTCTTCGACTTCTACGACCAGCGGATCCCCGAGCATGTGGTCTCCGGCGCCCACTTCGACTCCTGGTGGAAGCACAAGCGGCGCGAGGAGCCGGAGCTTCTCAACTTCGAGAAGTCGATGCTCATCAACGAGCGGGCGCAGGGCGTCACCAAGGACGCGTATCCGGACTCCTGGCGCCAGGGGAAGCTCAAGTTCAAGGTGACCTACCAGTTCGAGCCGGGGGCGGACGCGGACGGGGTGACCGTCCACATCCCGCTCCAGGTGCTCAACCAGGTCACCCCGGACGGCTTCGACTGGCAGATCCCGGGGCTGCGCGAGGATCTGGTCACCGAGCTGATCCGCTCGCTGCCCAAGCCGGTCCGCCGGCACTACGTCCCGGCGCCCAACTACGCCAGGCGCTTCCTGGAAAGCGCTGTCCCCCTCCAGGAGCCGCTGACGGCCGCGCTGGGGCGGGAGCTCCAGCGGATGGTGGGCGTGCGGATCGAGCCGGAGGACTGGGACCTGGCGAAGGTCCCCGACCACCTGAAGATCACCTTCCGGGTGGTGGACGAGCGGCGCCGCAAGCTGGCCGAGGACAAGGACCTGGAGACGCTGCGGCAGCGGCTGCGGCCCAAGACGCGGGCCGCGATCTCCAAGGCGTTCGAGTCCTCCAAGGAGGCCGTGGGGATCGAGCAGCGCGGCGGGCTGACCCGGTGGACGGTCGGCACGCTGCCGCGCACCTTCGAGACGCGCCGCGGCGGCCAGCCGGTCAAGGCGTATCCGGCGCTCGTCGACGAGGGCGCGTCGGTGGCCGTACGGCTCTTCGACACCGAGGCCGAGCAGCGGGAGGCGATGTGGCGGGGGACGCGCCGGCTGATCCTGCTCCAGCTCCCGTCCAACCCGGCCAAGTTCGTCCAGGGCAAGCTCTCCAACCAGGCCAAGCTGGCGCTCTCCAGCAGCCCGCACGGCAGTGTGCAGGCGCTGTTCGACGACTGTGTGGCCGCGGCGGCGGACCGGCTGATCGCGGCCCGTGGCGGCCCGGCCTGGGACGAGGAATCGTTCGGCAAGCTCTTCGACGCCGTCCGCAGCGACATCATGGACGCCACGCTGGAGACCGTGCGCAAGGTCCAGGAGGTGCTGGCGGCCTGGCAGTCGTGCGAGCGGCGGCTGAAGGACACCAGGAGCCCGGTGCTGCTGCCGTCGCTCACGGACATCAGGGAGCAGCTCTCGGAGCTCATCACGCCGGGTTTCGTGACCGCGCACGGCGTACGGCGGCTTCCGGACCTCATGCGCTATCTGGTGGCCGTGGACCGGCGGCTCCAGCAGCTTCCGGGCAACGCCGAGCGGGACCGCGCCCGGATGGCGAAGGTGCGGGAGATGCGGGACGAGTACGCCTGGCTGCTGGAGCAGTTCCGGCCGGGGCGCCCGGTGCCCCAGGAGGCGCTGGAGATCCGCTGGATGATCGAGGAGCTGCGGGTCAGCTACTTCGCGCACGCCCTCGGTACGGCCTATCCGGTGTCCGACAAGCGCATCGTCAAGGCCATCGACGCGGCGGCGCCGTAAGCGTGCCGCGGGGGCTCCGGCGGCCCGCCGGAGCCCCGCCGGGCGCGAGTTCGACCGCACCCCCTGACCTGCTGTAGAGTCTGCATCGCAGCGCACACAGCGCGGCGCACGGCGGCGGAGCCGCAAGCGTCACTGTTGGTCCTGTGGAGCAGTTTGGAGTGCTCGCCACCCTGTCAAGGTGGAGGCCGCGGGTTCAAATCCCGTCAGGACCGCTTACCCGGAAGGCCCGGATCCCATCATGGATCCGGGCCTTCTGCGTCTTGACGGCACACCACACACAGAGGTACCCAAACTAAAAGGTGTGCGCGGGGGTGCGCGGGAGGTGCGGCGTATGACGACGTCCGCGAAGCATGAGACCAGGGCGCTGCTGCGCGCCCATCTGGCGGCCGCCGTGGGCAACCGCCACTTCACCCGGCACTGCCCGATCTGCCATCGCCTGCTGCGGCTGGCGATGGAGCATTCGGCGGCCGACGAGGCGGGCGACGGGGCCGAACACGAGGAGCGCGAGGAGACGACGGCGGCCGTGCCACCGTCAACTCGGTAAGCCCTTACCGCAGTTGTCCTTTAGCGCAACCACAGGACACAGAGCAAGGGTTGGGAAGTGTGACGGGAGTCACCGAATGAGTTTCCGGAGTGAGGGAACTTACACCCCGCTCACCACAGGTCAATTTAATATGTGCAATTGCACCCTCTGTCCGTGACCCTCGCGAGCCCCTCGAAAGCGCTCCGCGAGGCTTCCTCGAGCCCCTTGCGGACCACCCCGCACCACCCGAACGATGGCGCTTCCAGAGGCGCTTGAAGACCCCCGGAGGCATCCTCCGGAAGACCTCCTCAGGGCATAAAAAGATCGCGCCGGACCCGGCGGAGTCCAGCGCGATCAACGACGCACCCATGTCGAGCGGTGGAAGGCCTGTTGGGGCAGGCACCCGTCGTGGTGGAGCCATACAGGCGAAAGCCGGGCTGGGGGGCCCGGAAATGCCCGGTTATGCGGTTGTTCAGCCCTCGCTGCGCTGCTGCGGGATGCCCGCAAGAAGAGCACGGACCTCCGCTTCGCGGTAGCGCCGATGCCCTCCGAGCGTACGGATCGACGTGAGCTTGCCTGCCTTCGCCCAGCGAGTGACCGTCTTCGGGTCCACGCGGAACATCGTGGCAACCTCAGCCGGGGTCAGCAGCGGCTCGGCATCAGGGGTGCGAGCGGTCATGAGCGGCCTCCTCGGGAGAACCGAACCATCACGGTTCTTTCCTCTAAATTCTGCACCTTGACCCACGTTGCCCGAAATGGCGGACGCGGGCCGAGTCGGTTATAGGACGAACGGCTTGTCCTCGGCACTACAACTACACCATCTGTCCAGCCCCGTCGGCCAAACCGATGGAATTGCCCTCTCAGGTGACCAACCTCGACGGAAGCCGATGGACCATGCCATAACGGACTGTCACACGGCCGTGACGATCAGTCACAACAGGATCAGGGGTCACCAGATCCGTCAAGGAGTGCAATACCGATGAATCCGCCCATAGTTGGACGGAAGGAGTCCCTCCCGGACTCCTTGTCCTATTTTGACACGAGGGTGGGTGATTACCGCAAGGCCCGAAGTCAGTGCTTTAGGTCACGATTGAGGCAATGGCCCGGATAGGGACCTACGTCCCCTCTGTTCCGGCGGGCCGCTCAACCGGTCGCCCGGAGCCCGTCCGGCCGGGCGCTCAGCTCGCGTTCTGCCGCCCGCGGACCACGCTCCAGCGGTCGGTCAACCGCTCGTACGCGACGCCCGCACGCTCCCCGTCCCCGTCGCGCAGCGCCGCCAGGCCCTCCGCCACATCCGCGGCCGAGTGGTCGTCCTCCAGCTGCCCGGCCGGCAGCGCGTGCACCAGACCGCCGTAGTCCAGCTCGACCAGCGACCGGGGGTGGAACTCCTCGAGCCACCGGCCGACGTCCACCAGCCCGTCGATCAGCGGTCCTTCCCCGAGGGCCTCCTTGAGCACCTTAAGCCCACGCGCCACCCGGCGCCTGGCCTGGACCATTGGGGTGCGGTAGCGGAGGATGAGACCGTCGTCACCCTTGGTGAACTCGCGCTCCTCGTCCCCGAAGAGCACGAACCAGCGCACCGGCACATGCCAGGTGGCCGAGCGGATCCACGGCCGGGCGTCCGGGTTGCGCTCCAGCCACCGCTCGAAGTCGGCCACCGCCTGCCGGCGCACCACCGGGGGCAGGGCCGCGTCCAGAAGGGGCCCGGGAAGGCGCTCCGGCAGCTCCTCCAGGGCCAGCCAGCCCCTCAGCCGGGTACGCCACGGGCAGACGCAGGTGACGCCGTCCACGAGCGCCACGAAGGCGTCCGCGCTCTCGTGCACCGGAACCGCGACCGGGGGGACCGGCAGCAGGTCCGCGAGCGAGCGGCGCAGCTCGTCCTGCGCGCCCGGCAGGTCGTCGCGCTTGGCATACCGCGCCCAGTGCGATCTCTCCGGCTCCGGGAACGCTGCCAGTGGCTCATAGACCCGGAGATACGCCGCGTACGGGACAATCACCGAAGACGCCAAGGTCACACGCGCTCCCTCAAGGCTGAGACCACCGCCAGGGGCTCCCTTACCCCCACCTGAGGGCATCGTCCCATGCCCGGCATACGGACTCGTCGGGGACATGGCCGATCCCCTGGGGCCCCAGGGCTTACCCTCTTGCCCACGGCCCTCCCCACCAGCCAGGAGGGCGTCTACTCCGACCTATGGGAGTCACCACCGTGACCGACGTACGTCACACCGTCAGCGCCGACGGTCCGACGGAGAGTCGCGTGCCGAACCCTCTCTCACCGCTTTCGACACTGTTCCGCTCCGATCTCGGCGGGCATGAGCAGGTCCTGCTCTGCCAGGACCGGGAGAGCGGCCTCAAGGCCGTCATCGCCATCCACTCCACCGCTCTGGGCCCGGCCCTCGGCGGCACCCGCTTCCACGCCTACGCCTCCGAGGAGCACCCCGAAGAAGCGGCGCTCCTCGACGCGCTCAACCTCGCCCGCGGCATGTCCTACAAGAACGCGCTCGCCGGGCTCGACCACGGTGGCGGCAAGGCCGTGATCCTCGGCGACCCCGACGAGATCAAGACCGAAAAGCTGCTGCTCGCCTACGGCCGCTTCGTGGCCTCCCTGGGCGGTCGCTACGTCACCGCCTGCGACGTGGGCACCTATGTGGCCGACATGGATGTCGTCGCCCGGGAGTGCCCCTGGACCACCGGCCGCTCCCCCGGATGCGGCGGCGCCGGTGACTCCTCGGTGCTGACCGCCTTCGGCGTCTTCCAGGGGATGCGGGCGAGCGCCCAGGCGTCCTGGGGCGCGCCCACGCTGCGCGGCCGCAGGGTCGGCATCGCGGGGGTCGGCAAGGTCGGCCACCACCTGGTGGAGCACCTGCTGGAGGACGGCGCCGAGGTCGTGGTCACGGATGTGCGCACCGAGTCGGTGGACCGCGTGCTGGCCCGCCACCCCCGCGTCCAGGCGGTCCGGGACACCGAGGCGCTGATCCGCGCCGACCTGGACGTCTACGCCCCGTGCGCGCTCGGTGGCGCCCTGGACGACGCCACGGTGCCCGTCCTGACCGCGAAGGTGGTGTGCGGCGCGGCCAACAACCAGCTGGCCCACCCGGGCGTCGAGAAGGATCTGGACGGCCGCGGCATCCTCTACGCGCCGGACTACGTGGTGAACGCCGGTGGTGTCATCCAGGTGGCCGATGAGCTGCACGGGTTCGACTTCGACCGGGCCAAGGCCAAGGCGGCGAAGATCTTCGACACGACGTTGGCCATATTCGATCGGGCACAGACCGACGGCATCCCGCCCGCCGCGGCCGCCGACCGGCTGGCCGAGCACCGGATGGCGGAGGGCCACGACGCCTGAGCCGTGCCGGTGGCAGATGCCGCGGGTACGCGCCACGGGGCGCCCGAGGACCGCTGGAAGCGCCTGAGAGCGTCTGAGGAGTGGTGTGAGGCCGCGCGGACGGGCCGTGCGGGTCTCTTGCCGGAGGCCGCCGTACGGGGGACGTGAGAGCCCCCTGGGAGCCATCGGGGAGAGATCCCTCACGGCCCGTCGGCGGGTCGGCCCACAAGACACGTTAAAATCGCAGCTGACCAGCGAGGAACGGGCTCCTCGCGGGTTCTGCCTCGTGGCACGTCGTGTGGGCGACGTACCGTATGGCCACAGAAGCAGGTACCGTTGAAGCCCTACGGACCGGTCTCTCTTCTGAGAGTCCGCTCTGATTTATGAACGTGAACGCGTGTCAAGACTCTGGGGCCGTCGAGCCCCGTCGTTGAGGGGGTCGAGCCATGGGGCGCGGCCGGGCCAAGGCCAAGCAGACGAAGGTCGCCCGCCAGCTGAAGTACAACAGCGGTGGGACGGATCTCTCACGCCTGGCCGAGGAGCTGGGCGCATCGACATCGAACCAGCCGCCGAATGGCGAGCGGTTCGAGGACGATGAGCTGGACGACGACCCGTACGCACAGTACGCGGATCTGTACAACGACGATGAGGACGAGGACGACGAACAGTCGGATCCGTCACCGCAGCGTCGCCGCGCCTGAACCACTCGTTCAAGGCGCTCGGCTCATCGCCGCACACCTCCACCGGTCCGGGGCACCCGCCTCGGGCCGGCTTCTGTGCTGTCCGCGCACCCGGCGCGGCCGTCTCAGCCCGCATGGTCACCGGTCAGCGTCACCGCCTCGGCGTCCGCTGCCGTGCGCTCGGTGATCTCACCGCTGACCCAGGCCTCGACACCGCGGTCGGCGAGCGTGGTGAGCGCCACATCCACGGAGTCGGCCGGGACCACCGCCATCATGCCGACGCCCATGTTGAGGGTCTTCTCCAGCTCCGGCCGCTCGACCGAGCCGGCCTCGCCGACCAGCTGGAAGATCGCGCCGGGGGCCCAGGTCGAGCGGTCCACGACCGCGCGCAGCCCCTCGGGGATGACCCGTGCGAGGTTGTTGGCGAGCCCGCCGCCGGTGATGTGCGAGAAGGCGTGCACCTCGGTGGTGCGGGTGAGGGCCAGACAGTCCAGCGAGTAGATCCGGGTGGGCTCCAGCAGCTCCTCCCCCAGCGTCCGGCCGAGCTCCGGCACATCGCGGTCCAGCGCCCAGCCGGCCCGGTCGAAGAGCACATGGCGGACGAGTGAGTACCCGTTCGAGTGAAGTCCGGACGATGCCATGGCGATCACCGCATCACCCGTTCGGATACGATCCGCGCCCAGCACCCGATCGGCCTCGACCACGCCCGTACCGGCCCCGGCGACATCGAAGTCATCCGCGCCCAGCAGCCCCGGGTGCTCGGCGGTCTCGCCGCCCACCAGGGCGCAGCCCGCGAGGGTGCAGCCCTCGGCGATGCCCTTGACGATGGCGGCGACGCGCTCCGGGTAGACCTTGCCGACGCAGATGTAGTCGGTCATGAACAGCGGCTCGGCACCGCAGACCACCAGGTCGTCCACGACCATGCCGACCAGGTCGCGGCCGATGGTGTCGTACACGCCCATCCGCCGGGCGATGTCCACCTTGGTGCCGACCCCGTCGGTGGCGGAGGCGAGCAGCGGACGCTGGTAGCGGGCCAGCGCGGAGGCGTCGAAGAGCCCGGCGAAACCGCCGAGGCCGCCCACGACCTCGGGCCGGCTCGCCTTCTTGACCCACTCCTTCATCAGCTCGACGGCGCGGTCGCCCGCCTCGATGTCGACGCCCGCGGCGGCGTAGGTGGACCCGGACTCGGACATGACGTTGAGATCTTTCGTATCGGGGATGACGGGCAGGCGGCGCTCAGGGACGGCGCAGGGCGTCGCCGCCGCCGACACCGGCGGTCAGCGTCGTCACACCGTCGGCGTCACCGCTGCTCTGCCCTTGCGTCTCGGACTCCAGGAGGTGCTTGCCCAGCAACTCCGGATCCGGCAGGTCCATCGGGTACTCACCGTCGAAGCAGGCCCGGCACAGATTCGGCTTGGCGATCGTGGTCGCCTCGATCATGCCGTCGGTGGAGATGTACGCCAGCGAGTCGGCGCCCAGCGACTTGCCGATCTCCTCGACCGAGAGACCGTTGGCGATCAGCTCGGCGCGGGTGGCGAAATCTATGCCGAAGAAGCACGGCCACTTGATCGGCGGGGACGAGATCCGGATGTGGACCTCGGCGGCCCCCGCCTCGCGGAGCATCCGCACCAGGGCGCGCTGGGTGTTGCCGCGGACGATCGAGTCGTCGACGACCACCAGGCGCTTGCCCCGGATGACCTCCTTGAGGGGGTTCAGCTTGAGCCGGATGCCGAGCTGCCGGATGGTCTGCGAGGGCTGGATGAAGGTCCGGCCCACATAGCTGTTCTTGACCAGCCCGGAGCCGTACGGAATCCCGCTGGCCTCGGCGTAGCCGACGGCGGCCGGGGTGCCGGACTCCGGCGTCGGTATGACCAGGTCGGCCTCGGCCGGGGCCTCCTTGGCCAGCCGCCGGCCCATCTCGACCCGGGAGAGGTACACATTCCGCCCCGCGATGTCGGTGTCGGGGCGGGCCAGGTACACGTACTCGAAGACACAGCCCTTGGGGCGGGCCTCGGCGAAGGTGGTGGAGCGCAGCCCGTTCTCGTCGATGGCGACCATCTCGCCGGGCTCGATCTCACGGATGAAGGACGCGCCCACGATGTCCAGGGCGGCGGTCTCGGAGGCCACCACCCAGCCGCGCTCGAGGCGGCCGAGGACCAGCGGGCGGATGCCCTGGGGGTCGCGCGCCGCGTACAGCGTGTGCTCGTCCATGTAGACGAGACTGAAAGCGCCCTTGACCTTGGGCAGCACGATGGGGGCCGCCTGCTCGACGGTGAGCGGCTTGCCGTCCTCGTCCACCTGGCCCGCGAGCAGCGCGGTGACCAGGTCGGTGTCATTGGTGGCCGCCACCTGGGTGGCCCGGCCGCCGTCGCGGGGCAGGGCCGCGACCAGCTCCGCCAGCTCGGCGGTGTTGACCAGGTTCCCGTTGTGGCCCAGCGCGATCGAGCCGTGGGCGGTGGCCCGGAACGTCGGCTGCGCGTTCTCCCACACCGAGGCTCCGGTGGTGGAGTAGCGGGCGTGACCGACCGCGATATGGCCCGTGAGGGAGCCGAGGGAGGTCTCGTCGAAGACCTGTGAGACCAGGCCCATGTCCTTGAAGACGAGAATTTGGGAGCCGTTGCTCACCGCGATGCCCGCGGACTCCTGTCCACGGTGCTGCAGTGCGTACAGCCCGAAATAGGTGAGTTTGGCGACCTCTTCTCCCGGTGCCCAGACTCCGAAGACGCCGCAAGCGTCCTGGGGGCCCTTCTCACCGGGGAGCAGGTCGTGGCTGAGTCGTCCGTCACCACGTGGCACGTCATCGAGTCTAGGCCAGTTCAGCGGCGCCTCCGAACGAGGGACCCGTCAGGAGGGCGTAAGTCACATTCTCCGGACCCCCGGGACCCGTGCCCGACCTGGGCACCGCCGGGGGCGGAGACGCCCGTCCGAGGCGAGGATCACATCTCGGGCCGGTCAGCCGAGCACGGGGAGGTGGGCGGAGAGGTCGGCGCGGTCGCCGCTCGCGGTCAGCGGCCCGGATTCCAGGGCATCGGCCCAGGTCAGACGGCCCGTGGCGAGGCGGATCCAGGTCGGCGGATCGGTCTCGACGACGTTCGGCGGGGTGCCGCGGGTGTGCCGGGGGCCCTCGACGCACTGGATCACGGCGAACGGCGGGATCCGGACCTCGACCGAGCCGCCGGGCGCCTTCGCCGCGAGCGCGTCGGCGAGCACGCGGGTGGCGGTGGCCAGCGCCTGGCGGTCGTGGGGCACGGGGACGCCGGTGGCGGCCGCCAGATCGTCGGCGTGGACCACGAGCTCCACACAGCGGGTGACCAGGTAGTCGTCCAGCCGCATCGCCCCGACGCGGGCGGCCAGCAGCCGGTCGGCGGGCGCGACGGCGGCCACCTCGGCGAACCGGGTCTCGGCGCGTTCCAGCAGCTCGCCCGGTTTCGCCTCCGCCGCGAGAGCGCGCGTGTCGTCGTCGATCGGCCCCGCGTGCCCGGCCACCGCCGACGCCCAGCCGGTGACGGTGACCTCGCGCGCGGGCGGCGCGGGCCGTTCCAGGAGCCGTACGACGGACGTCACGGCCATCGCCAGATGCGCGATCAGCTCCCGGACCGTCCAGTCGCCGAGCCGGGTGGGGGCGTCCAGGGCGGTCTCGTCCAGCCCCTCGGCCGCCTTCCGCACCTGCCGGAGCTGCGCGACCACGGCGGTCCTGGTCTTGACGGGGTCATAGCTGCGGGCACGGGCACGAGGCGGCATGGCGCCGAGCCTATCGACAGCCCCGTGGGGCGGACGGAGGATGGATAGAAGGGGATAGAAAGGTATCAATCAGGACGAAAGGCGTGAATGATCATGGGCGAACACCCCGATGCCGCCGTGGTGCGCCGCGCATGCACCGCGTTCCAGCAGGGCGACCTGGACACCCTCTCCACGCTGCTGACGGCGGACGTCATGCAGCATGTGCCCGGTGACAACATGATCTCCGGACACCACAAGGGCCGGGACGCCTGTATGCGGCTGTACCGCACCGAGTTCGAGGAGACCGGTGGCACGCTGCGGGTCGACCTGGAGTCGGTGATGCCCGACGGGCGCGGTCATGTGATCTCCGTCCACCACGTCCGCGCCGAGCGCGGCAACCGCACGCTGGACATGAAGACCGGGCTGTTCTTCACCATCGTCGGCGGGAAGATCAGCGACATCGACCAGTGCGTCGAGGACATCGACGCCGCCAACGCCTTCTGGGGGAAGTGAGCCCCACAAGGCCCGAACGGACCGTACGGCCCGCTTCCTGACACCAGGGCGCGGGCCGTACGGCATGCGTTCTCAGGCCGGTTCTCGGGCCGGACCTCAGGCCAGCAGACCCGGGATCGTCGCCTCGTACGACTCCCGCAGCTCGGCCAGCGGGATGGAGAACTGCCCCTGGACGTCGATCGCGTCGCCGTCGACCACGCCGATACGGGCCGCCGGAAGCCCCCGGGCCCCGCACATGTCGTTGAAGCGGACCTCCTCGCTGCGCGGTACGGCGACGATCGCCCGGCCCGCGGACTCGGAGAACAGCAGGACGAAGGGGTCCAGACCGTCCGGGACCACGATCCGGGCGCCCTTGCCCCCGCGCAGACACGACTCGGCGAGCGCCTGGATCAGACCGCCGTCGGACAGGTCGTGGGCCGCGTCCACCATGCCGTCGCGCGAGGCCGAGATCAGGATCTCGGCGAGCAGCCGCTCCCGCTCCAGGTCCACCTTGGGCGGCAGTCCGCCCAGGTGGTCGTGGATCACCTGGGACCAGGCCGAACCGCCCAGCTCCTCCGCGGTGTCGCCCAGCAGATAGAGCAGCTGGCCCTCCTCCGCGAAGGCGATCGGGGTGCGGCGGGCCACATCGTCGATCACGCCGAGGACGGCGACGACCGGCGTCGGGTGGATGGCCACCTCCCCGGTCTGGTTGTACAGCGACACATTGCCGCCGGTGACCGGGGTGCCCAGGGTCAGACAGCCGTCCGCGAGACCGCGGGTGGCCTCCGCGAACTGCCACATGACCGCGGGGTCCTCCGGCGAACCGAAGTTGAGGCAGTTGGAGATGGCCAGCGGCTTGGCGCCGGACGCGGCCACATTGCGGTACGACTCGGCGAGCGCCAGCTGCGCCCCCGCGTACGGGTCCAGCTTGGCGTAGCGGCCGTTGCCGTCCGTGGCGACGGCCACGCCCAGGCCCGTCTCCTCGTCCACCCGGACCATGCCGGAGTCCTCGGGCTGGGCGAGCACCGTGTTGCCCTGCACGAAGCGGTCGTACTGGTCCGTGATCCAGGACTTGGACGACTGGTTCGGGGAGCCGATCACCTTGAGGACCTGCTCGCGCAGCTCCTCGGCCGTGGCCGGGCGCGGCAGCTTGCCCGCGTCGTCGGCCTGGAGCGCGTCCTGCCACTCGGGGCGGGCGTAGGGGCGCTCGTAGACCGGGCCCTCGTGGGCGACGGTGCGCGGCGGGACGTCCACGATCTGCTCGCCGTGCCAGTAGATCTCCAGCCGCTCGCCGTCGGTGACCTCACCGATGACGGTGGCGATGACGTCCCACTTCTCGCAGATCTCCAGGAAGCGGTCGACCTTCTCGGGCTTCACGATCGCGCACATCCGCTCCTGCGACTCGCTCATCAGGATCTCCTCGGGGGAGAGCGAGGAGTCGCGCAGCGGCACGGTGTCGAGCTCGACCCGCATGCCGCCGGAGCCGGCGCTGGCGAGCTCGCTGGTGGCGCAGGACAGGCCCGCGCCGCCGAGGTCCTGGATGCCCTCGACCAGGTCCTCCTTGAAGACCTCCAGGGTGCACTCGATGAGCAGCTTCTCCTGGAAGGGGTCGCCGACCTGGACGGCGGGGCGCTTGGTGGGCTTCGAGTCGTCGAACGTCTCGGAGGCGAGCACGGAGACGCCGCCGATGCCGTCGCCGCCGGTGCGGGCGCCGTAGAGGATCACCTTGTTGCCGGTGCCGGACGCCTTGGCGAGGTGGATGTCCTCATGCTTCATCACGCCCACGCACAACGCGTTGACCAGCGGGTTGCCCTGGTAGCAGGGGTCGAAGACGACCTCGCCGCCGATGTTGGGCAGGCCCAGGCAGTTGCCGTAGCCGCCGATGCCCGCGACCACACCGGGCAGCACCCGCTTGGTGTCGGGGTGGTCGGCGGCGCCGAAGCGCAGTGGGTCCATCACGGCCACCGGGCGGGCGCCCATGGCGAGGATGTCGCGGACGATGCCGCCGACGCCGGTGGCCGCGCCCTGGTAGGGCTCGATGTACGAGGGGTGGTTGTGCGACTCGACCTTGAAGGTGACCGCGTAGCCCTGGCCGACGTCGACCACACCCGCGTTCTCGCCGATGCCGACGAGCAGGGCGTCGCTCTCCGGGGCCTTCTCACCGAACTGCCGCAAGTGGACCTTGCTCGACTTGTACGAGCAGTGTTCGGACCACATGACGGAGTACATCGCGAGCTCGGCGCCGGTGGGGCGGCGGCCCAGGATGGCGCGGACGCGCTCGTACTCGTCCTGCTTGAGACCGAGTTCGGCCCAGGGCTGCTCGGCCTCCGGGGTCTGCGCCGCGTGCTTGGTGGTGTCCAGGGTCATGCGCTGACCAGCCTCTTGAGGATCGAGGTGAAGAATCCGAGACCGTCGGTGCGACCGGTGCCGATCAGCGGTTCGACGGCGTGCTCGGGGTGGGGCATGAGGCCGACGACATTGCCCGCCGCATTGCAGATACCGGCGATGTCGCGGAGCGAGCCGTTGGGGTTGAGCTCCTGATAGCGGAAGACGACGCGTCCCTCGGCCTCGAGTTCATCGAGGACGCGCTCATCGGCGACATAGCGGCCGTCGATGTTCTTCAGCGGGATGTTGATCTCCTGACCCCGCTCATAGGAGCGGGTCCAGGCGGTCTCCGCGTTTTCCACTCGCAACTTCTGATCACGGCAGATGAAGTGCAGATGGTTGTTCCGCAGCATCGCACCGGGCAGGAGATGGGTCTCGGTGAGTACCTGGAAGCCATTGCAGATGCCAAGCACCGGCATACCGGCCTTCGCCTGGTCGATCACCGAGTCCATTACCGGGGAGAAGCGGGAGATCGCCCCGGCCCGCAGATAGTCGCCATAGGAGAAGCCGCCCGGCAGGATCACCGCGTCGACCTGCTTGAGGTCCTTGTCGCGGTGCCACAGCGGTACGGCTTCCAGCCCGGCGGCGCGGACCGCGCGCTGGGTGTCACGGTCGTCGAGCGTGCCGGGGAAGGTGATGACTCCGACGCGTGCGGTCACGACTCCGCCTTCACGGCAGTGGCGTCGGCGCCCTCGCCGACCTCGACCTTCACGGAAAAGTCCTCGATCACGGTGTTCGCCAGAAAGGTCTCGGCGATCTGGTGGATACGGGCGAGGGCGGCGTCATCGACCGGGCCCTCCACCTCGAGTTCAAAGCGCTTGCCCTGGCGGACGTCGGCGATCCCCTCGAAACCGAGGCGGGGCAGTGCTCGCTGCACCGCCTGGCCCTGGGGGTCGAGGATCTCCGGCTTGAGCATGACGTCGACTACGACGCGTGCCACTGGCACTCCCGGTGGTGTGGTGCTGGTGCGTAAGGCGGTGCCCAAGCCTACCCCGGCCAAAAATCTACGCGAGTAGATATGCAAGGGTTCGGTCACGTTTAAGCATCGTCGGCGGCAACTGACGGGGAAAGGTCGGGGAAAAACGTATGGTCCCGATCACGGCGTGACACGCGGATGGAATTACTGGGGTTCACAATGCAATGCCAGTCACTGTACAAATGAAAAAGCATTGTTGGACACAACTGGACAGCTGACATCTTTGCACGTCAACGCAACGATGCAGCCCGAAAGGACCGATATCCGTGGCGCAGCGCGTAGTAGTCACGCTCTCCGACGACCTCGAAGGAGGCGAAGCGGAAGAGACGGTCACGTTCGGACTCGACGGCAAGTTGTACGAGATCGACCTCAACTCTGCCAATGCGTCGAAACTGCGCGACGCTCTCGCGCCGTACGTGGAGGCCGGCCGCAAGCGGGCCCGCTCGGGCAAGACGTACCGCCGCACCGCCGTCGCCCCGGACCCGGCCGCGGTGCGCGCCTGGGCCCGGTCGAACGGCATGGAGGTGCCTCCGCGCGGCCGGATCCCCAAGAAGGTCTACGAAGCCTTCGACGAGTCGGCCTGAGCCAACCCGCTCTGCCCGAGGCACCCGCGTTCAGCCTGAGGCACCCCCCGTTCAGCCGAGTTGCACACCACCCCGGGTGATCCGCTAAAGTCTGGAGCACGCCGAGGGGCGAGGCCGAAAGGCCGAAACCCCGAGGAAGACACCATGCGGGTGTAGCTCAGTAGTAGAGCGCCCCCTTTCCAAGGGGGAGGCGCAGTGTGCGATCCCTGTCACCCGCTCTCATCGTCTACCGGCCTCGTGTTGACGAGGATCAGGTAGAGTGATGCACGCGCCGATCGGTGAAAGCCGGTCGGAGGCATGCGGACGTGGCTCAGTTGGTAGAGCATCACCTTGCCAAGGTGAGGGTCGCGAGTTCGAATCTCGTCGTCCGCTCCAGATCTGAGGCGCCGGTCGAATCGACCGGCGCCTCAGGCGTTTTGATGCGGCTCCGAGCCGCTTCACCGCCGCGCGGAGCGGCACCGGAGCGGTATCGGAGCGGGCTCGAGGTCCGGGGTGGTAGTTCACCGGTCGCGGGTTTGGTTATAGTAGAGGCGCGCCGAACCGGAAAAGTCCGGCGCAGGCGGACGTAGCTCAGTTGGTAGAGCGCAACCTTGCCAAGGTTGAGGTCGCGAGTTCGAGCCTCGTCGTCCGCTCAGGGAACGCAGGGGCCCCGGCCGATCGGCTGGGGCCCCTGGTCGTTCTTCCGTCCCTTGGCGGGCTCCCCGGCTACTTCCAGCTGGTGCCGGTCAGCAGCTCGTAAGCCTCCGCGTACTTCGCATGCGTCCGCTCGACGACCTCCGCCGGGAGCGGGGGCGGCGGCTGCTCGCCGGCGCGGTCCCAGCCGGAGGCCGGAGAGGTCAGCCAGTCGCGGACGTACTGCTTGTCGAAGGACGGCTGCGCATGGCCGGGCTCCCACTGGTCGGCGGGCCAGAAGCGGGAGGAGTCCGGGGTCAGCACCTCGTCGGCGAGCACCGGCTCGGCGCTCTCCGCGCCCAGGGTCGCCTCCGCGTAGCCGAACTCGAACTTGGTGTCGGCGAGGATGATCCCCCGGGCGCGGGAGATCTCCCGGGCGCGGTTGTAGATGGCGAGGGTGGCCTGGCGCAGCTGGGCGGCGGGCTCGGCGCCGATGCGGTGGGCCACCTCCTCGTACGCCACGTTCTCGTCGTGCTCGCCGACCTCGGCCTTGGTGGCCGGGGTGAAGATCGGGGAGGGCAGCTCGGAGCCGTCGGTCAGCCCCTCGGGGAGGGCGATTCCGCACACCGTACGGGTGTCGCGGTACTCGGCCAGGCCGGAGCCGGTCAGATAGCCGCGTGCCACGCATTCGACCGGGACCATCCGCAGCGACCGGCACACCAGGGTCCGGCCCTCCCAGTCGGCGGGGGCGCCGGCGGGCAGCTCGGTGGACAGGACGTGGTTGGGGACGAGGTCGGCGAGCAGATCGAACCACCAGAGGGAGAGCTGGGTGAGGATCTTGCCCTTCTCGGGGATCTCGGTCGGCAGAACCCAGTCGTAGGCGGAGATCCGGTCGCTGGCGACCATGACGAGCTCACCGCGCTCGTTCCGGTAGAGGTCGCGCACCTTGCCGGTGTGCAGGTGCTGAAGGCCCGGAACCTCGACCGGCTCGGGCTTCTCAACGAATCCGGACACGCTTCCTCCTGGTGTTTTTGTCCAAGCCCCTCGATTCTGCCGCACTGAACGGCGACGACCTGCGGTGGGGCGCGGAGCCGCAGGGGTGCGGCGCTCCGGGTTCCGCTTCCGGCCGGTTCGGACACGTCGTACGAGGAACTCGTGGGGCAGAACACCGATGGGGACGGCGGGGAGGTGCGGGATGGCCGACGCGGCGATCGTGGGCAGCGGGCCCAACGGGCTCGCGGCCGCCGTCACCCTGGCCCGCGCCGGGCTGCGGGTGGTGGTGTACGAGGCCGCCGCCGACATCGGCGGCGGGCTGCGCACCCAGCCGCTCTTCGACCCGGAGATCGTCCATGACATCTGCTCGGCGGTCCATCCCATGGCGCCCGCCTCCCGCTTCTTCCGCGAGTTCGGCCTGGCCGCGCGCGGGGTGGAACTGCTGACGCCCGAGGTCTCCTACGCCCATCCGCTGGACGGCGGCCGCGCCGCGCTCGCCCACCGCGATCTGGGCACCACCTGCGCCGGGCTCGGCCCGGACGGGGAGCGCTGGCGGCGGCTGATGGCGCCGCTGGTGCGACACAGCGAGGGCGTCGTCGACTTCATCCTCTCCGGGCAGCGCGCCCTCCCCCGCGATCCGGCGGCACCGCTGCTGCTGGCCCCCCGGATCCTTGTGCACGGCACTCGGCTCGGTGCCGCCCGCTTCGCCGGTGAGGCGGCGCCCGCCCTGCTCACCGGGGTCGCCGCCCATGCCGTGGGCGAACTGCCCAGCCTGGCCGGCGGTGCGGTGGCTGCCCTGCTCGGGCATCTGGCCCACGGGCTCGGCTGGCCGCTGCCGCGCGGCGGCAGCGCCCGGATCGCCGAGGCCATGGTGGACGACATCACCGCGCACGGCGGCACCTTCCACACCGGGCGCGCGATCGGCGACCTCCGTGAGCTGGACGGGTATCGCGCGGTGCTGCTCGACACCGGTGTTCCGGGACTGCTGGACATCGCCGGGCGCGCGCTGCCCGACCGCTACGCCCGGGCGCTGCGGCGGTTCCGCTACGGCCCGGCCGCCGCCAAGGCCGACTTCCTGGTCAGCGAGCCGATCCCGTGGGCCGACCCCGCCGTGGGCCGCGCCGGGACCGTACACCTGGGCGGCACCCATGCCGAGCTGGTCCGGGAGGAGAACCGGACCGCGCGCGGGGTCCGCAGCCGGGCGCCCTTCGTGCTGCTCGTCGACCCGGCCGTCACCGACCCCGGGCGCGCCCGGCCCGGCAGGCGCCCGGTGTGGGCCTACGCGCACATGCCGAACGGCGACGACACCGACCCGGTGGAGCTCATTCGCTCCCGGATCGAGACGTACGCCCCCGGCTTCGGCGACACGGTGCTCGCGGCGCGCGGGATGTCGGGGCGGGACCTGGAGCGTTACGACCCCAACGACGTGGGCGGGGACATCGGCTCGGGCGCGATGACGATCCGGCAGAGCCTCGCCCGGCCGGTGCCCCGCCTCGATCCGTACCGCACTCCGCTGCCCGGCCTCTTCCTCTGCTCATCGGCGACTCCGCCGGGGCCGGGGGTCCATGGGATGTGCGGCTACCTGGCGGCCCTGTCGGCGCTACGGCATCGTTTCGGCATCCGGAAGGCCCCGCCCCTGGCCCCGGTGGCGTAGGGGGTACGTCCGGCGGATCGTGACGCCTGCGGCGGGCTGCTCCCCACCCCGCCCCTTCCCGAAACTGAGGCTCCGCCCCAGACCCCGGCGTCCAGAGGCGGAGAGCCCCTGTAGCGGTGCGGGGAGAGGGAAGCCCCCGCACCGGCCACGGGCGCCAAACGGCACCCGACGGACCGTGACGCCTGCGGCGGACTGCTCCCCCCACCCCGCCCCTCCCCGAAACTGAGGCTCCGCCCCAGACCCCGGCATCCAGAGGCGGAGAGCCCCCTGCCCAGCAGGACGAGGAGCGGAAAGCCGCCCTCCACCAGCCGCAGGCCAAGCGACGCCCGGCGGATCGTGACGCCTGCGGCGGGCTGAGCATCGATACACGGCCCCCGCGTGGCAGGTCTCCGCCCCAGATCCCAGGGGGTCCAGGGGCGGAGCCCCTGCCCCCGCACCGGCCGCAGGCCAAGCGACGACGCCCTACGGGTCGTTACGCCCGCGGGCGGGCTTAGCATCGATATGCGGCTCCGCCGCGGGGGTCCCGGGGCTCCCGGGGATCCCGGGGGTCCAGGGGGTCCCGGGGGTCCCGGGGGCGGAGCCCCTGGTAGTGGGAAGGGGCGGGGTGGGGAAAGCATCCGTGGTTCGCCGGACACTGTCTCAGCCCCGTTTGCAGATCCGGTCCAGCAGATTCGCCGTGGCCCGCTGCACCCGCTCATCCGTATGACCTGGGCGATCCAGCGCGGGCGACCACGCGAACGTCCCCGACGCGAAGACCAGCGCGCCGCTCGGGGCCCGGTAGAGCGAGGTCTCCTGGTGGCGGATGGCGCCCTCCGTGTCTTCGTACGGGGAGTGGGCCAGGAGGATGCGGCGGAGGTGGTCGGGGAGGGCGGTGCGGGGGAAGTAGCGGTCGGCCTCGCCGGCGACCAGGCCGGGGAGCTCGTCGCCCTCGTCCGCGCCCGTGGCCTCCCACAGCCAGTGGCGGGCGTTGCGCACGATCAGCGGGCTCGGCTCGGGCACCCGGCCCGCGTACTGAATGCCGATGAGCTGCTGCTCGGGCGCGGTCTCGCGCCAGAGTGCCGAGCGGCCGGGGCCGCGGCGCTTGCGGCAGGTCAGCAGCCGGGCCGGGCCGGAGGGCGAGGCGGCGAGCTCGACCTGCCAGTACATGGTGTTCGCGGAGAGGAAGACCAGCGAGGTGCCGCTGTCGCGGGCCGCCTCCACGGTGCGGCGCATCGGCGCCGACCAGTACTCGTCATGGCCGGGGAAGACCAGCCCCCGGTAGCGGGTGGGGTCGACGCTGCCCGCGTGCAGGTCGCGCATCTCGGCGTACGCGAGGTCGTAGCCGTAGCGCTCGGCCCAGCGGATGAAGTCGTAGGCGTGCCCCACATGGAGGGGCAGCCCGGCGCCCGCGTACGGCCGGTCGAAGGAGACCGTGGTGGCCGCCTCCGACTCGCCCAGCAGCTTTCCCCGCTCGTCCCAGGCGTGGTAGAGGCTGGCGCCGGTCCGGCCGTCCTCCGGGTAGAGGTTGTACGCCTGCCAGGTGAGGTCCGGGAGGACGAGGAGGAGGTCGGCGGGGCGGCTGTCGCGGACGGTGAAGGGGATGTGGCTGCGGTAGCCGTCCAGGGTGGTCAGCACCGCGACATACGCGCCGAGCTTCCAGTACGAGGGGATCTGCATCCGCCAGGACAGCCACCAGTGGTGGCAGGAGACGGTGCGGTCGGCGGTGAGCGGGGGCGGCTGGACGATCCCGGACAGCCGGGGGCTGGTGGTGATCTTCAGTGCGCCGGTGCCGTCGTAGTAGCCGATGCGGTAGATGTCCACGCTGAACTGCTGGGGCGGGTCCACCGTGATCCGGAAGTCGATGGCCTCGCCGGGGGCCGCCGCGGAGCTGGAGGGGAAGCCCTTGATCTGCCGGTGGACATCGTCGGCGGTGCGGGGGCCGGGGATCCTGGCGGGGCCCCTCGCGCCGATCCGCTCGGTGGCCCGGGCGTCGGCGCCGGAGAGATGGACGTGGTCGACGTACCACGGGACCACCCGGCCGGTGTCGTCGAAGTAGTTCTCACTGTCGCGCAGCCAGGGCAGCGGGCCCTGGCCGAAAGGATCCGTCACCGCGTGAGCGAGCGCTCCCGACTCCCAGCGCCGGATCTGGTCCGTCCCCACAACTGCTCCCCTCCCTGCGTACCCGGCGGCGCCTCGCCTCGCTGTCCTCGCACACCGCGCCGCCGCGGGTCCGGCCTTGTGGGCCGGGCTGCGGGGGCCGGTCCTGCGGTTCGGGCCGGTTGGGCCGGAACTCCTGGGCCGGGCGACAGCGACCGGTCCAAGCACATCACATTACGCACCTACTCCGTCACCGATAGTCGCCAAATTGCCGGAACAGGCACCGAACGCGCGACAAGGGTGCACATAGGAGCGGTATTCGGCGGGGGCCCGCGCCGCCACACCAGGCCGCAGCCGCTACACCAGCCGCAGCCGCTACACCAGCCGGACGGGCTTCTCCGGGCGGACCCCCACCTCGCCGAGCCAGGCGCGCAGCGGCCCGTCGTCGCCGTCCTCCACCAGGCTCAGCACCGGATGCGCCAGGTCGGCCCGGCGCCGCCCGCCGACGAGCAGCGCCGGCCCGTCCAGCCAGTCGAGGCCGGGGGCCGCACCCGCGGTGTCCACGGCGGCGCAGCAGACCATGGCGGTGACATGGTCGGCGAGCAGCTCCCGGCCGGTACGGGGCGGCTGGAGCGGGAACGCCGGGGCGAAGCCGTCGATCCACGGGTCGCCGCCGGAGCCGCCCGCGGGCCCCTCGGCACCCGCCGCCGGGCCCTGGCCGTGCCCCCGGGTGGCGGCGGCCTCCTCCCGGGCCACCTCGACGCTGAGCCGGGCGGCGAGGCGGGGGGCGCCGCCGTCGGAGCCGCCGTCGGTGCCATCGGCGGGCCCGGCCGGGGCGGCGGTGAGCCGGTCGATGAGGCGGGCCAGGGTGGCCGGGGCGGGCCCGCTCGCGCGGGCCGGTGCGGGGGCGGCGCCAACGGGCTCATGGGCGTCGTCCCGCTCGTCCAGGAGCCGGTTGAGCCGGGCGGCCTCCTGTCGCCACTTGCGGTCCACGACCTCCTCCGGATACGCGCCCCAGTCGACCGGGGACCAGTCGGGGCCCGGCTCCGGCGGGCCGCCGTGGAAGAGGCGGGCAGCGAGCAGCGAGGTGGCCTCGTCCATCGCCCCGGGCTCCTCCAGCAGGTCGCAGGCCGGGCGCTCGCTCAGCCGGGAGGTGAACCCCTCGGCGAGCCGGTCCCGGCGGGAGAGCTCGGTGAGCGCCGAGACCACGCCCGCGTCCAGCCGGGAGGGCCAGCGGCCCATCCGCCAGGCGGGCAGCGCGACCCGGGTCAGCAGCCGGTCCCAGCCCGCGTAGGCGAGGCCCACCTGCTCCTGGGCGACGATCCGCAGCCCGTAGTCCACCGTCTGGGCCCGCTCGGAGGCGGCCGCGGCGACCGCGCGCTCCATCTCGGCCGCGTGGTCCCGGCAGCCGCGCAGCAGCAGCCGGGCGACCCAGCCGACGAAGCCGAAGGCGGGCCGGCGCACCGCCGCCACCAGGGCGGGCGCGGGCCCGGACGACGGCTCGCCGCCACGGGCCGCGACCGCCACGGCGGCGTCAAGGCCGCGCACGAAGCGGCGGGCGGAGGCTATGTCGGGGTGGACGGACGGGCCGGTGCCCGCGACCACCGGGGCGAGCAGCGCGCGCAGCTCGGCGACCCGCATCCACCACAGGAACGGCGAGCCGATCACCAGCACCGGCGCCCGCGGGACGCCCCGCTCGGGGCGGTCCACGACCCGGTCGGCGCCCGCCGCCGGGCCGGGCCCTCCGGCGCCGCGCACCGGGCGCGGCTCCTCGACCGCGACGGCGCCGCGGTCCCGGCGCTCCCGCCGGTTGGCGTGCGCCGGATGGGTACGGTCCTCCAGCCAGCTGTCGCAGTCGGGGGTGAGCGCTATGGCCGAGGGCGCGGGGACCTCCAGACGCTCGGCCAGATCGCGGATCAGCCGGTAGAGGTCGGGCGCGGTCTCCTCGGCGACGGGCACCGTCGGGGTGAGCGCGGGCCTGGCCCGGACGACCACGGCGGCCACGGCGGCCGCCAGCAGCAGGACCACCAGGGCGCACCCGGTCACCACCCAGCGCAGCGCCGTCCAGCCCTCGTCCTGGGAGCCGCCGATGCTGCCGGTGGCGCTTCCGGCCAGCAGCACTACGGCGGCGGCGGCCGGGAGGAGTGCGACCGCGAGCGCGGTGCTCCGGATGCGCAATACCGCGAGGGCGCGGGCACGCGCCTCCAGGGCACCTGCTTCGGGACCTGCCACGGTTCTCATCACCCCCTACTGTCCGGCCGGTGTTTGAACAGCGGACGACGGCGGCGTTGTTTTCTCCCCACCCACTGTCGCACCGGCCGCCGACTCCGCAATGCCGGTGGGCCAGTTGCCGCACCTCGCCTGAGCGGCACACTAGTTGGGGGCCGGGCGCGCGTCAGCAGGATGCGGAACCGCTCACCCAATGGAATGGCCTTGGGTAAAACCGGGAACTTCGCGATGGCGACGCCGGGCCCCGTGTGAACAGGCGGAAGCGGCCTTCCGAACCGTTCACTGACACCCTTGAGCCCCCGGTTGAGACACTTCTTACAGCCGTTCTTACAGCCGTCCCCTGTGCCGCTTACGCATCCGCTTCGGCGGCCGCCTTCGCCGCGATGTCGGAGCGGTGGTGGGAGCCCTCCAGGCCGATCCGGCCCACCGCGCGGTACGCCCGGTCGCGCGCCTTCGCCAGGTCGGAGCCGGTCGCGGTGACGGAGAGCACCCGGCCGCCCGCGCTCACCACCTCACCGGACGCGCCGTCCCGCTTGGTGCCCGCGTGCAGGACGTACGCCTTGGGGCCGTCCTTCTCGGCCACCTCGTCCAGCCCGGTGATCGGGTCGCCGGTGCGGGGGGTGCCCGGGTAGTTGTGCGAGGCGAGGACCACGGTCACGGCGGCACCGTCGCTCCAGCGCAGCGGCGGCTCGGCCTCCAGACGGCCGGTGGCGGCGGCGAGCAGCACCGCGGCCAGCGGGGTCTTCAGCCGGGCGAGGACCACCTGGGTCTCCGGGTCGCCGAAGCGCGCGTTGAACTCGATCACGCGCACGCCCCGCGAGGTGATCGCCAGGCCCGCGTACAGCAGCCCGGAGAAGGGCGTGCCGCGGCGGCGCAGCTCGTCGACGGTGGGCTGGCAGACCGTGGCCACGACCTCGTCCACCAGGGCGGGGTCCGCCCAGGGCAGCGGGGAGTACGCGCCCATGCCGCCGGTGTTCGGGCCCTCGTCGCCGTCGTGGGCGCGCTTGAAGTCCTGGGCGGGCTGGAGCGGGACCACGGTCTCGCCGTCGGTGATCGCGAAGAGGGAGACCTCCGGGCCGTCCAGGAACTCCTCGATCACCACCCGGCCGCAGGCCAGCGCGTGCGTACGGGCGGCCTCGACGTCCTCGGTCACCACGACGCCCTTGCCCGCGGCGAGGCCGTCGTCCTTGACGACGTACGGGGGGCCGAAGGCGTCCAGCGCCTCGTCGACCTCGGCGGGGTTGGTGCACACATAGGCACGGGCGGTGGGCACGCCCGCCGCCGCCATCACGTCCTTGGCGAACGCCTTGGAGCCCTCCAGCCGCGCGGCCTCCGCGGACGGCCCGAAGGCCGGGATCCCGCGCTCGCGCACGGCGTCGGCCACCCCCGCCACGAGGGGGGCCTCCGGCCCCACGACCACCAGGCCCGCCCCCAGGGAGGCGGCGAGGTCGGCGACGGCGGCACCGTCGAGCGCGTCGACCGCGTGCAGCTCGGCCACCTCGGCGATGCCGGCGTTGCCGGGGGCGCAGTGCAGTGCGGTGACGTCGGGGTCGAGGGAGAGAGCGCGGCACAGGGCATGTTCGCGGGCGCCGCCGCCGATGACGAGGACCTTCACGGTAGGCAGCCTATTGCCTGGGGCGGCGGGCGCTGTGCGGCGGGGGCCGCGGCACGGTCCGGGGGCGGTCCGCGGGCGGTTCGCGGGCGGTTCGCGGGCGGTCCGAATGCGGTTCGAGAGCGTCCGGGTGCGGTCCGGCGGGGTTCGGCGCGGTGTGGCCTGGATCCCCGTGCGAGCCCCTGCGCCGTGAGCGGGGGCACTCTTTTGGGTGAGGAGTGGGCGGCCCTATACCCGATGGGGCAGCCCTTATGGACTGAAATCCGGTGATCGGGTCATCGTGGCCAACCGTTCGGCGGTAGGAATGGTGGTCGCGCGTCAGCCGCGCGCAGGAGAGACACCGCCGCAGAGGGAGTCGCACGGTGAGTCAGCCGGAGATGCAGCCCGAGGGGCTCCCTCGGCAGGAGGGTGCGAGGAACCAGGGTGACCTGCTCGGCCGACCCTTCCCGCACGGCGACTGGGGGGAGCCCGCGGAGCGGCTCGACGAGTTGTACCAGTGGGTCGAGGAGGGCGCGCTGGAGGTCGCCGGGTGGTATCTCGCCGACCGGGTGTGGAAGCGGCGGGCCGCCCGGGTGCTGCGGGTGGGGGCCGCGGTGGCGGGGGTCGTGGGGGCCGTACTGCCGCTGCTGGATCTGAACGGGACGCTGGACGGCGGCGCCGGGTGGGGCGCGCTGGCGCTGCTGCTGGCGGTCGCGTGCGTCGGCGGCGACCGGTTCTTCGGGCTGACGTCCGGCTGGATGCGGGACATGGCCACGGCGCAGGCGGTGCAGCGGCGGCTGGAGGTGTTGCAGTTCGACTGGGCGTCGGAGAGCGTGCGGGAGGTGCTGGGTCCGACCGAGGGCACCGCGAGCGAGGCCGTGGAGCGGTGTCTTTTGGTGCTGCGGCGGTTCTGCGAGGACGTGTCGGAGCTGGTGCGGGCCGAGACGGCGGGCTGGATGGTGGACTTCGGATCCGGTTCCGCGCCGCTGGTCACGCAGTCGCTGATGGCCCAGGGCCCCCGTCCGGACACCGGGAGCCCCGCGAGCCGCTTTCCGCTGCCGCCGGGCCCCGCCCGGCCCAATATGCCGCGACAGCGTCCTCCCGAGCCGCCCCGCTGATGACGGATGACGGCCGCGGGGCCTCCCGGGGACGGCGGTCAGCCCGGCGGTCGGTCGGTGGTCAGCCCGGCGGCCAGCCCGGCGGTCAGCCCGGTGATCAGCTGAAGACGATCATCGAGCCCTGGCCCAGGCTGCGCGTCGCCGCCGCGTGCAGCCCCAGCCACACATGGCGCTCCCGCGCGAAGGGGCTGTCCTCGTACGGGACCGACGCCGCCGGCTCCTCCAGGCTCGTGGGGCGGGCCGGGGGCGCTGGGGCGGCCGGGGGGTTGGACGGGTCGATGCCGAGCGCCGGGGCGACCGCCTCCAGTTCGCGCAGCAGTCCATGGCTGGAGCCCAACGGGCCGCCGCCCTCGAGGAGTTCGTCGCTGGACAGCGGGCTCTGGAAGTCGACGGGGACATACGCGCCCGCGTGGTCGTAGTGCCACACCAGATGCGACTGCTGGGCCGTGGGCTCGAACATCTCCAGCAACTGCTCGTAGTCCCCGCCGAGTTCGTCCACCGGCGTCACCGCGAGTCCGCACAGCTGGAGCAGATAGGCGCGGCGGAGGAAGTGCAGCGCGTCGTAGTCGAAACCGGCCACCGGGGCGACATCCCCGGAAAGACCCGGCATATAACTGAAGACGGGCACGGGCGGCAGACCGGCATCACCGAGCGCCTTGTCGTACGCGGCGATCTCTTCGGCGAAGGGGTTGTCGGGGCTGTGGCACAGCACATCGACGAGGGGGACCAACCAGAGGTCACATGCCACGCGATCTCACTCTCGTATCCGTACGGTCGATGGTCGGCCCAGCGTAATGCCCTACGTACGCGGCGCGAAGAGTGCGGGACGCGGGCCCTGGGGGTCCGGGGCCCATGGATCGGGTGGAGTTCGCGAAGAGTTCAGAAGGAGATCAGGGGGAGTTGACTTCCGGCTCGGCCCCCGCTCCGTTCCGCGAGCGGGTCTCCTCCCCCGTCACCAACCGCTCGATCAGCGCACGGAAATGCGTGTTGTACGCCGCTATGAGCCGCTCCGAGTCATGGGGATCCCCACGGGTGACCGCCGCCATGAGCTCGCAGTGCCCCGTCCACAGCAGACCCCGCAGATCGGGTACGCGGCGCAGGTACGGCACCGTGAACACCCAGGTCTGCACCCGCAGCCGCTGGAGGAAGTCCGAGACGTACGGATTGCCGACCAGCCCGCAGATCTCCCGCCAGAAGCGCAGGTCGTAGCCGATGAGGATGTCCAGGTCGCCGGAGCGGGCGGCCCGCTCGGCCTCCTCGGCCCGGCGCCGCACCGAGGCCAGCGCCTGCGTGGTCATGCTGTTCAGCGTCTGCTCGACGTAGTGCCGGAAGACGCCCTCCACCACCATCGTGCGGGCGTCCACCATGTGCCGGAAGTCGTCGATGGTGAACTCGTGGACCTTGAAGCCCCGGTGCTCCTCGACATCGAGCAGCCCCTGGGAGCACAGGTCGAGCAGCGCCTCCCGGACGGGGGTCGCGGAGACGCCGTACTGCTGGGCGATCTCCTTGACGGTGAACTGGCGCCCCGCAGGGAGCCTGCCCGCGAGCACCTCGTCGCAGAGCGCGTCGGCGATCTGCTGCCGCAGAGTGTTCCGCTTGACCGGGCTGGTGCCGGGCACGGGCATCGAGGACCGTCTCCTTCCACGGCCGTCGGTATAAGAAAGCGGACGGCCCTCGCATCACGATATGCGAGGGCCGTTGCGCGGAACACGCAGAGTGCGGCGGTGGTCTACACCGGGCAGCCGTCGGACGCCGGTCGGGCGCCGACCAGGAGGCAAACGGGCAGCGAGGGAAGCCGGTACCGGCAGCGGCTACGCCGTATGCGCGTCGGCCGCGTTCAGCGCCTCGTCCAGGATCGCCAGCCCCTCCTTGGCCTCGGCCTCGGTGACCGTGCACGGCGGCACGACATGGGTGCGGTTCATGTTCACGAAGGGCCACAGACCGCCGCGCTTGCAGGCCGCCGCGAAGTCGGCCATCGGCTGGTTGTCCGCTCCGCCCGCGTTGTACGGCACGAGCGGTTCGCGGGTCTCCTTGTCCTTGACCAGGTCCAGCGCCCAGAAGACACCGAGGCCGCGCACCTCGCCGACCGAGGGGTGGCGCTCGGCGATCTCCCGCAGCGCGGGGCCGATCACGTTCTCCCCGATCGCGGCGGCGTTCTCCACGATCCCCTCCTCCGCCATCGCGTTGATCGTCGCGACGGCCGAGGCGCAGGCCAGCGGGTGGCCGGAGTAGGTGAGCCCGCCCGGGTAGGGGCGCTGGTCGAAGGTCGCGGCGATCTCGGCGGAGATCGCGACGCCACCGAGCGGCACATAGCCGGAGTTGACGCCCTTGGCGAAGGTCAGCAGGTCCGGGGTGACGCCGAAGTGGTCGGCCGCGAACCAGTGGCCGGTGCGGCCGAAGCCCGCCATGACCTCGTCCAGGATGAACACGATGCCGTAGCGGTCGCAGATCTCCCGGACCCCGGCCAGATAGCCGGGCGGCGGGACCATGATCCCGGCGGTGCCGGGGATGGTCTCCAGGATGATCGCGGCGATAGTCTGCGGGCCCTCGAAGGCGATGGTGTCCTCGAGGTGGCGCAGCGCGCGCTCGCACTCCTGCGGCTCGCTGTCGGCGTGGAAGGGCGAGCGGTAGAGGAACGGCGCCCAGAAGTGCACCACACCCGCCGAGGCGGTGTCGGAGGGCCAGCGGCGGGGATCGCCGGTGAGGTTGATCGCGGCGGCGGTGGCGCCGTGGTACGAGCGGTAGGCGGAGAGCACCTTGGCGCGGCCGGTGTGCAGCCGGGCCATGCGGACCGCGTTCTCCACCGCCTCGGCGCCGCCGTTGGTGAAGAAGATCTTGTCGAGGTCGCCGGGGGTGCGCTCGGCCACCAGCCGCGCCGCCTCGGACCGAACGTCCACGGCGAACCCCGGCGCGATGGTGCACAGCTTCGCGGCCTGCTCCTGGATCGCGGCGACGACCTTGGGGTGCTGGTGGCCGATGTTGGTGTTCACCAGCTGGCAGGAGAAGTCCAGGTAGCGGTTGCCGTCGTAGTCCCAGAAGTACGAGCCTTCGGCGCCCGCGACGGCGAGGGGGTCGATCAGGCCCTGCGCGGACCAGGAGTGGAAGACATGCGCGCGGTCGGCGGCCTTGACGGCGGCGCCGGCCGCGTGGTCGGGGCTGGGCTGCACGGACACGTTCGTACCTCGGATCGCTCGCGGGTCGGGGCGGCACCAGCCTACGGACCCGGCCCCCGCACCCGGCCCCGACAGCCTGTCCGGGTTTCGGGTCGTACGCCGACATCCTGCCGGGCGGCGGGGGGGCGGCCGGGGACCTGTGGCCGTCGCGGGCGGTCGGGGCGCGGCTGTCCGGATTTCGCTCCCGGCGGTCCCCCTCGGAGCTCCCGGGATTCCGTTCTCCGGCTCGGGAGCGACACAGGTCTCCGGCTCGGGAGCGACACAGGACGGATACGGAACCGATAACGGATCGTCCGCGTCGTCCACTTCGCTCTCAGCCGCCCTTATTCTCTCCGGGGGGCTGATCAGGGGGATTCACGGGGAAGGGACGATCGACGCATGGAAGACCTGGGGGCCGAGGACCCTCGCTGGATCGGTGAGTACCGGCTGCTCCGGCGCCTTGGCGCGGGTGGCATGGGCCGGGTGTTCCTGGCTCATTCATCACGCGGGCGCACGGTGGCGGTGAAGCTCGTCCAGACCGAGCTCGCCCAACAGGCCGAATTCCGGCGGCGGTTCAAACAGGAGGTGCGGGCCGCCCAGCGGGTCGGGGGCGCTTGGACCGCGCCGGTGCTGGACGCCGACACCGAGGCCGCCACCCCATGGGTCGCCACCGGCTACATCGCCGGTCCCTCCCTGCACGCGATCGTCGCCGAGTCGGGCCGGCTGCCCGAGCGGACCGTCCGCATCCTGGCGCACGGCCTGACGCAGGCGCTCCACGACATCCACGACGCCGGTCTGGTCCACCGCGACCTCAAACCGTCCAACGTCCTGGTCACCATCGACGGTCCGCGCGTCATCGACTTCGGTATCGCGCGGGCCCTGGAGACCGTCACCGACGGCCTCCTCACGCGCAGCGGCGCCGTCGTCGGGTCGCCCGGCTTCATGTCGCCCGAGCAGGTGCGCGGCGAGCGGGTCACCCCCGCCAGCGACGTCTTCTGCCTCGGCTCGGTGCTCGCCTACGCGGCGACCGGACGTCAGCCCTTCGGCACCGCCGACAGCGGGGTGCACGCGGTGATGTACCGCATCGCCCAGGAGGAGCCGGACCTGGAGGGGCTGCCGGAGGGCCTGCGGGACCTCGTCGTCGACTGCCTGAAGAAGGTCCCGGACGACCGGCCCTCGCTGGAGGCGCTGCTGGAGCGTACGGCCGGGGCGGACGACGACGGCGAGCCCTGGCTGCCGGGCACGCTCGTCGCCCAGCTCGGGCGGCACGCGGTGCAGTTGCTGGAGGTGGAGACGCCCGCCGGGCCGGGGGTGCCCGCGCGCCCGGCCGTACCGCCCGTGGCCGGGGCGGCGGGCCCCGCCGTCCCGCCCGTCGCCGGGGCAACCGGTCCCGCCGTACCGCCGCCGCCCACCGCGCCGCCGTCGGCCACGTCGTACCCCCTCGCCCCGGCGGATCCCCCCACACCCCCGCCACCGACCACCCCGCCCCGCCCCTCGGCGGCGCCACTCCCCCCGGCTCCGTCCACTCCGCCCTCGGCGGGCGCGGCGCAGGGCGGCCCGGGCGGGCCCGGCGGGCACCCGGCCGCGCCGCGGGCGGGCGAGGACCAGGGCAAACCCGACCCGGCCGCCGGGCCAACGGCAGGCGGCACGCCGTCGGCCGACCCGCGGTGGCCCGCGGGCCCGTCCGGCGCGCCCGAGGCAGGCGCCTCAGGGCATGGCGGGGCGGCCGCGGGATCGCGGGGCGCCAAGCCATCGGCGGGCACGCCACAGGCCGAGGCGGCGGGGGGCTCCGCCGCCGCACCCAACGCTCCCGGCAGCGCTGCCAACGCATCGGGCGGCGCCACACCCGGCGGACCGTCCGCCGCGCCTCAGGCAGGCGCGGGGCAGGCCGCACCTGGCCACGGCACGCCCGGAAACGCCACACCGCCACAGGCCGGAGCGGCTGCCGCGCCTCCCAACGCATCGGGCGGGGCCACACCGGGCGACGGCGCCCCGCACGCGACACCCGGCGGACCTGCCGCCGCACCCCACGCGGGCGCCGGGCAGGCCGGACCGGATCACGGCACCCCGCACGCGGGCGCGCCGGGCCACGGCGCCCCCGGAAGCGCCACCCCGGCCGGGACAGCCGGAGGACCCGCCACGCCCAACGCACCCGGCGGCGCCGCGCCGAGCCACGGCGCCCCGCACGCGACACCCGGCGGACCTGCCGCCGCACCACAGGCGGGCACCCCGCACGCGGCCGCGCCCGGCCACGGCGCGCCAGGAAACGCCACCCCGCCGCAGGCAGGCCCCGGTCCCGCCGCGCCCAACTCGCCCGGTTCCGGCGGGCCCTACGCCCCCGGGGCGTACGGCTACCCGTCGCACGCCACGCCCCCGCAGGGGCCGCAGGCGGGTGCGGAGGGCGAGCCTCCGACGCCGTCGCATGGCTTCGGGCCGCCCGCGGTCACCTCGTTCGGGGCGGCCGGGGCGCCTTCCGCCGGATTCGGCGGGCCAAGCGGACCAAGTGGGCCAAGCGGACCAAGCGGACCAGGGGCGCCGAGCGGGCCCGGGGGCGGCTCGCCGCAGACGCCCCCGAAGCCGAACCGACGGCGCCGTAAGACGCTCATCGTCGTGTCCGCCGCCGTCGCCACCGCCCTCATAGCCGGGGTCGCCGCGCTCGTCATCGTCAAGGGGAACGACGACAAGGGCGACCGGGCCAAGACCGACTACGACAAGATGACCCACACCCCGCCCGACCCGGGCGGATCAGGCGGCGGCAACTCCAAGGGCTCCGCCGGGGGTTCGGGCGGCCCCGATCCGTCCGCGACCAAGCTGGAGACGTCGGGCGACGTGCCCACCGAGTACCTGGGCGCCTGGGAGGGCGAGATCAAGGAGAGCGGCGAGTCGACCGGCAAGATCCGCCGGGTCGTGCTCTCGCAGGGGCCGGTCGGCTCGGTCGTCGCCGAGACCCTGACCTCCGACTCGGACTCGTTCTGCCAGGACTCCGCCAAGCTCAAGTCGGTGGACAGCCTGCTCCTCATCGAGGACGAGGACGTGGCCACCAGCATCCCCGAGGACAGTTGCAGCGCGGTCGGCGAGCAGACGCTGCGGATAGGCAACGACGGCACCCTCGCCTGGAGCACCACGGACGGCTCCTCCGAGGCGACGCTGCGCCCCTCCAAGAGCGGCGGCAAGCCGATCCCCGCCGGATACGTGGGCACTTGGCTGGCCAAGGACGCGTTCGGGAAGCCCGACGCCACGTTGAAGATCACCATCAAGCAGGGCGCGATCGGCTCCGTGGTGGCTCAGGAGGTCGCGGACAGCAAGAAGTACCACTGCGAGGGTGACCGGATCCTGGCCTCGGTGGAGAAGGGACTGGTCGTCAGCCCCTCGAAGTTCACCGGGGGCACCCCCAAGAATCTCTGTGGCCCCGGCACGTCACTCACGTTCACATCTTCCGGACATGACAAGCTGCGTGTCGAATATGACGACCCGGACGATTTCAGCGATGAGACGATGACACAGACGTTCACCCGCCTCGACTGATCGGCCGATCGGCAGAGGGACTATCGGCACAGGGACAGGAGCCACACCGCGATGGAGAACCTCGGGGCCCAGGACCCGCGGTGGATCGGCGAGTACCGGCTGCTCGGCAAGCTGGGCGAGGGCGGAATGGGCCGGGTCTACCTCGCCCGCTCCGCCCGCGGCCGCACCGTAGCGGTGAAGCTCGTACAGGCCGAACTCGCACGCCAGGCCGACTTCCGCGGCCGCTTCAAGCGGGAGGTGGAGGCGGCCAGACGGGTCGGCGGGCAGTGGACCGCGCCCGTCCTCGACGCCGACACCGACGCCGAGGTGCCGTGGGTGGCCACCGGCTACATCGGCGGTCCGTCCCTGCACAGCGTCGTCGCCGAGGACTTCGGGGCGCTGCCCGAGCGCTCGCTGCGGATCCTGGCGAACGGCCTGGCCCTCGCGCTGCGCGACATCCACGGCGCCGGGCTGGTCCACCGCGATCTGAAGCCGTCCAACATCCTGGTCACCATCGACGGTCCGCGCGTCATCGACTTCGGCATCGCGCGCGCCCTGGACGCCGTGGGCACCACCACGGGCGGCAATCTGACGATGACCGGCGCGGTCGTCGGCTCGCCCGGGTTCATGTCGCCCGAGCAGGTGCGGGGTGAGCCGGTCACCGCCGCGAGCGATGTCTTCTGCCTCGGCTCGGTGCTCGCCTTCGCAGCCACCGGACGTCAGCCCTTCGGCAACCTGGACAGCGGCATCCACGCCCTGATGTACCGAATAGCCCAGGAGGAGCCCGATCTGGTGGGGCTCCCCGACGGGGCGCGCGGGCTGGTCACCGCGTGCCTGGACAAGGACCCGGCCAAACGGCCGTCGGTGGACGAGCTGGTGGCCGCCACCCAGCCGGTGACCGATGACGGCGAGCCCTGGCTGCCGGGCGGACTGCTCGCCCGGCTGGGGCGGGACGCGCTCCAACTGCTGGAGGTGGAGGCCGAGAACGCGCAGCCGAACGCCGTGGCGCCGCAGCAGGGCCCGTCGGCGTACGGCCACCCCCAGGCCGCCGCGCACACCCCGCCCGGCCCCTCCGCGTACGGCACGCCGACGCCGTCCGCGTACGCGACCCCCCATGCCCACGCGTCCGGTGGTTCCCCGTACCAGATGTCCCAGCCCGCCACCCAGCCCTGGCAGGGCGGCTATCAGACGCCGATGGGCTACCCCGCCCCGGGCACGCGGCTGAGGCCGATCCGGGGTCTGGCCACCGCCTTGATGAGCATGTTCGGCATCTGGCTGGTGCTGACGCTCCTCGACATGGCGCTGAACATCTCGCTGCTCGACGCGTACTTCGCGCACGACTCCGGTGTGGTCTCCGACGACCTCCGCACCAAGCGGAGCGATGTCGATGCGTTGGACAGCGGCACCGGCGTCGCCGCGCTCGTGCTCGTCGTGCTGTGGCTGGTCTGGTTCCGGACCGCCTACATCAACTCCACGGTGCTCAGCCCCGGGCGGCAGCGGTTCGGCAGCGGTTACTCCGTGGGCGCCTGGTTCATCCCGATCGCCCAGCTGTGGCTGCCCAAGCAGATCGCCAACGACGTCTGGACCTCCAGCACTCCGCCGGGGCCCGGCCGCCGCGGCCGCGCGGTGCTGCACTGGTGGTGGACGTTCTTCGTGATCATGTTCCTGATGTTCCCGGTGAACGGGATCAGCGAGATCGTCGGCGACAACGTCCGGGACCAGCGGCCCAGCGTCGCCATCAGCATCGTGGACGACTCGATCGGCATCCTGACCGCGCTGCTGGCCATCGCCGTGGTGCGGCGGATCACCAAGATGCAGGAGCAGCGGGCCGCGCGGCCCGTCGGCCAGCCGCAGCAGCCCGCCGGGGTGTTCGGCCCGCCCGCGGCGTAAGTGAACCGTCCGGCCCGCCCGCGGCGTAGTGACGCCGCGCGCGGGCCGCGCTCCCGCCGAGGGATCAGAGGAACGAGTTGATCTGGATGGTCTCGTCGCGGCCCGGCCCGACCCCGATCGCGGAGATCGGGGCGCCCGACATCTCCTCGAGCGCCTGGACGTACTTCTGCGCGTTCTTCGGCAGCTCGTCGAAGGTCTTGGCCTGGGTGATGTCCTCCGACCAGCCCGGCAGCGTCTCGTAGATCGGCTTGGCATGGTGGAAGTCGGTCTGACTGTACGGCAGCTCCTCGACGCGCTTGCCGTCGATCTCGTACGCCACGCACACCGGGATCCGCTCCCAGCCGGTGAGCACGTCCAGCTTGGTGAGGAAGAAGTCGGTCAGTCCGTTGACCCGGGTCGCGTAGCGCGCGATGACCGCGTCGAACCAGCCGCAGCGCCGGTCGCGCCCGGTGGTCACACCGCGCTCGCCGCCGATCGTGCGCAGCTTCTCGCCGTCCTCGTCGAGGAGCTCGGTGGGGAACGGGCCCGCGCCGACGCGGGTGGTGTACGCCTTGAGGATGCCGATCACGCGGCTGATCTTCGTCGGGCCCACTCCGGTGCCGGTGCAGGCGCCGCCCGCGGTCGGGTTGGAGGAGGTGACGAAGGGGTACGTGCCGTGGTCGACGTCGAGCAGGGTGCCCTGCCCGCCCTCGAAGAGCACGACCTGGTCCTGGTCGATGGCCTTGTTGAGCAGCAGGGTGGTGTCGGCGACATAGCCGCTGAGCCGGTCCGCGTAGCCCAGCAGCTCCTCGACGACCTGGTCGACCGCGATGGCACGGCGGTTGTAGAGCTTGGCCAGCACCTGGTTCTTGTAGTCCAGGGCCGCCTCGACCTTCTGCCGCAGGATCGACTCGTCGAAGAGGTCCTGGACCCGGATGCCCACCCGGTTGATCTTGTCCGCGTAGGCCGGGCCGATGCCGCGGCCGGTGGTGCCGATCTTCCGCTTGCCGAGGAATCGTTCCGACACCTTGTCGAGGGTCGTGTGATACGGCGTGATCAGATGGGCGTTACCGCTGATCAGCAGCTTGGACGTGTCGACGCCTCGGTCGGCGAGACCGCTCAGCTCGGAGAGCAGGACCGCGGGGTCCACGACGACGCCGTTGCCGATGACCGGGGTACACCCGGGCGAGAGGATTCCGGACGGGAGGAGGTGCAGCGCGTACTTCTGGTCGCCGACCACCACCGTGTGGCCCGCGTTGTTACCGCCCTGGTAGCGCACTACGTAGTCCACGGAACCACCGAGCAGATCGGTGGCCTTTCCCTTGCCCTCGTCACCCCACTGAGCACCGAGCAGCACAAGTGCGGGCACAGGCGTACACCCCTTCCGGGCGGGGCATGTCCAACGTGCATGGTGACGCGCGCCACCACAAGAGCCGTCGAACCGGTGCCCCGGATAGACGAAGCCCCTGGCGCAACAGCGACAGGGGCTCTTGCACCGAGAGATTACCTGAGGAAGGACCGAGGTGTCGGCTCCAGATCCCCGGCCCCCTGCGCCGGACACCGCCCGGGGGCGCCCGCTGCTCATGGTCATCGACCCCAACGCCCGCCGCACGGACGGGGAGTCGGTGCGGATCGCGAAGGATGTGCTGTGTGCGGGCGCGCAGACGAAAATCTGCCTGCCGGACGGCCCGGAGGAGGTCGAGCGGGCGCTGGCCCGCCGGGGCGCCCGCCGGCCGGTGCTGGTGGGCGACGACCGCGCCCTGCTGCGGATGGTGGAGCTGCTGCACCGGCGGCGGGAGCTGGCGGACGCCGCGCTGTCGGTGGTCCCGGTCGGCGGCTCCGCCACGGTCGCCCTGGCCCATTCGCTCGGGGTGCCGACGGACGCGGTCGCCGCGGCCCGTACGGTCCTCGACGGGACCGCGCGCCCGCGTGACCTGCTGGTGGACGAGAGCGGCGGGGTGGTCCTGGGCGGGCTGCGGATCCCCTCCGGACTCGCCCCTCACGGTGCGCACGACGGGATGCCGGGCGGCGGCCGCGGCGCGGCTGCCGGGCCGGACGGAATGGACGGGACGGACGGGCACGGCCCGGGCCCGCAGGGCGACGGGGCGAGGGGCCGGGACTGCGGCTGCGACCCCTGCGTCCACGACCGCCGGCGGGCCGAGGACGGCCGGGACGGCACGGGCCCGCCCGGCCACGACCGGGACGGCCCCGGCGGGGAGGGCGATGGCCACCGGCCGTGGTGGAGCCCGGCGGCCCGCACCGCCCGCACCGCGCTGACGCTGCTCTCGCTCCCGGTGATCGGCCTGGCGGGCGGCGCCCGGCGCCCGGAGCATCCACCGCCGCAGCGGCTGCGGATCGAGGCGGACGGGGTGCTGCTGACCGACCTGGACCGGCCGGTGGAGCGGGTCTCGGTCTCGACGGCCGCGCCGGGCGGCGGGCTGGCCGAGATCGTGGTCCACCCCCATGCGGCAGGCGGCCCGCTGCGCACCCGGGCCCGGGCCGTCACCGTCTCCGGACCGGACTTCCGCTACCACGCGGACGCGCTGATCCGCGGCCCGGTCCGCAGCCGCACCTGGACGGTCCTGGCCGAGGCCTGGAGCCTGATGCTCCCCCACCGCCCTTGAGCCCCACTCGCGCCGCCGCGGGGCCCGGTGGGGCCGGGGCGGCGCGGGCGTGCCGGGCCGGGCGGCGTGGGCAGGGTTTCAGCCCGCTTCGGCCTCGCGGGCCTCGGCGGCACGGCGCTCGGCCTGCTGGACACGCCAGCGCTCGAGCATCTTGGGCAGTTCCCGCTGCACGAACTCGAAGAAGTCGGCGGTCTCGGTGATCCGCAGCCCCGCCGGGGTGCCGGGGCCGAGCACCTTCGCGCCGTCGCGCATGGTGCTCTCCCAGCGGGCGACCACCTGGTCGCGGCGGGTCAGCGTCTCGTACCAGACCTCGTTGTAGAGCCGGTAGCGATCGCGGCGGGAGCCCGGCTCGCGCTCCCGCACCACCATGTCCACCTGGGACAGATAGCGGATCGCGCCCGAGACCGCGGCCGGGCTGATCCGCAGCCGCTCGGCGAGCTCCGCCGAGGTGAGTGCCCCGGAGTCGGAGACGAGGAGCGCCGCGAAGACCCGCGCCGCCATGCGCTGCATCCCGGCCTCGGCCAGATCGGCCGCGAACCGCTCGACGAACCTGGACACCGCCGCCTCGTCACGCGCCGCTTCACCGCGCGTGTCATCGGGCGCGCCCCCCGGTTCGTTCGTCTCCCTCACCGCTTCATCATCTCCCCTCTTCGTCACATCATCATAAGTTTATACGGTTCCTTAACTTCACAAATTTGTGAAACTAGCGTAGCTTCTAAATCATGAAAACGGCTATCTCCGTGTCCGGCCTCCACAAGTCCTTCGGCCGGACCCACGCGTTGGACGGCCTCGACCTCGAAGTCGAGGCAGGTGAGGTCCATGGCTTCCTCGGGCCCAACGGCGCCGGGAAGTCCACGACCATCCGGGTTCTCCTCGGACTGCTCCGCGCCGACTCCGGCGCCGTGCAGATGCTGGGCAAGGACCCCTGGCACGACGCGGTCGACCTCCACCGCCACATCGCGTACGTCCCCGGAGACGTCACCCTGTGGCGCAACCTGAGCGGTGGAGAGGTCATCGACCTGTACGGGCGGCTGCGCGGTGGGCTGGACACCGCACGCCGCGCCGAGCTCCTGGAGCGGTTCGAGCTCGACCCCACCAAGAAGGGCCGTACGTACTCCAAGGGAAATCGCCAGAAGGTCGCCCTGGTCGCCGCGTTCGCATCCGAGGTGGAGCTGCTGATCCTCGACGAGCCGACCTCCGGGCTCGACCCGCTCATGGAGGAGGTCTTCCGCGAGTGCGTCGCCGAGGAGCGCGACCGCGGTCGTACGGTGCTGCTCTCCAGCCACATCCTGAGCGAGGTCGAGGCGCTCTGCCGGAGAGTGAGCATCATCCGCAAGGGCCGGCGGGTGGAGTCCGGCACCCTCACCGAGCTGCGCCATCTGACCCGTACGTCGGTGACCGCCGAGCTCGCCGGCGAGCCCAACGGTCTGTCCGGCCTCCCCGGTGTGCACAACGTGGACATCCAGGGCAGCCAGGTCAAGCTCCAGGTCGACTCCGACAAGATGGACGCCGTGCTGCGGCAGCTCACCCAGGTCGGGGTGCGCAGCCTCATCTCCACCCCGCCCACCCTGGAAGAGCTCTTCCTGCGCCACTACCAGGACGACATCACGCGCACGGAAGCCGAGGCGATCGCCCGATGACCGCCGTAGCCGACGCCCGGGTCTCCCCCCGCGCCCGCGGATCGGCCCACGATCTGGCGGGCACGGGCACGCTGCTGCGGCTCGCCCTGCGCCGCGACCGGATCATGATGCCGGTGTGGGTGCTGTGCCTGGGGCTCACGGCGAGCAGCACCGTCGGCCGTCTGAAGAGCGCGTACGACACCCCCGCCCGCCGCGCCAGCCTCGTCAAGGACATGAACGGGAACGGCTCGACCCGGGCCCTGTTCGGCGCCGCCTTCGACGACACGCTCGGCGCGCTCACCGTCTGGCGCGTGGGTGCCTTCCTTACGGTGTTCGCCGCGATCATGAGCCTGCTCATCGTGATCCGGCACACCCGTGAGGAGGAGGAGACCGGCCGCCAGGAGGCGCTCTCCGCGGGCATGGTCGGCCGCCGCGCGGGGCTCACCTCGGCCCTGCTCGCCGTGGCCATCGCCAACGGCGCGGTGACCCTGCTCATCGCGGGCAGCCTCGCGGGCCAGGGCGGCACCGGCGCGCTGGCCCTCGGCCTCGCCGTCGGTCTTTCCGGTATGGCCTTCGGCGGTCTGGCCGCCGTCGCCGCCCAGCTCACGGAGAACGCACGGCTGGCCCGGGGCCTGAGCTCCGCCGCGGTCGGCGTCGCCTTCGTGCTGCGCATGGCGGGTGACGCCGCCGAGGACGGCAGCAAGGGCTCCGGCCATGTGCTGGTCTGGCTCTCGCCGCTGGGCTGGGCCGAGTACGCCCGGCCGTACGCGGACGAGCGCTGGTGGCCGCTGCTGCTGATCGCCGTGCTCGCCGCGGCCTCGATCGCCCTCGCGTACTCCCTCGCCGGGCGTCGCGACGTGGGCGCCAGCTTCTACGCCACCCGCCCCGGCCCGCCCGCCGCCGGCCCCCTGCTGAGCGGGGTCTACGGCCTGGGCTGGCGGCTCCAGCGCGGTGCCCTGCTCGGCTGGGCCGCGGGCTTCGTCTTCGCGGGCGCCATCTTCGGCGGCATCTCCGACGGCGCCAACGACTTCCTCGGCGACAGCGACAAGACCCGCAACATCATCCAGCGGATGGGCGGCGCCCAGGGGCTCAACGACGCGTTCCTGGCCGCCATGGTCGGCGTCCTCGGCACCATCCTCACCGTCTACACCACCACCTCCGTGCTGCGGCTGCGCGGCGAGGAGACCGACCAGCGCGCGGAGCCCCTGCTGGCCAACGCCGTCGGCCGACTGCGCTGGGCCGGGAGCCACCTGGTCATCGCGTACCTCGGCCCGGTCGTCATCCTCGCGATCGGCGGTCTGGCGCTGGGGCTGGGTTACGGCATCGCGGCGGGCGATCTGGCCGACCAGCTCCCCCGCTGCCTCGGTGCGGCCCTCGCCCAGCTCCCGGCGGTGTGGGTGCTCACCAGCGTGACGCTCTTCCTCGTGGGCGTGGTGCCGAAGTACTCGGCCGCGGCCTGGGCGTTCGTCGGCTGGGTGGTCGCCCTGGGCTGGATGGGCCCGGCGCTGGAGCTGTCCGACTCCGTCATGGACACCTCGCCCTTCAGCCATCTGCCGAAGCTGCCGGGCGACGAGGTGACGGCCGCCCCGTTCCTGTGGCTGCTGCTCCTCTCGGTCGTTCTCGCCGCCGGAGGCCTGGTGGGTATGCGCCGCCGTGACATCGGCGGCTGACCCCCGTCGGCCCACCACACCCCGGCAACCGCCCCCTGTTGTCCACAGGCTGTGGACAACAGGGGGCTCGTTTGTCCGGCGTGCCAGGTCTTTGTGCTCAGGGCTGCGTGCTCAGAGCTCGACCTGGAGCTCCCGCAGACCGCGGATGACGAAGTTCGCCCCCCGCTCCGGCTCCTTGACCAGCCGCAGCCCGGGCGCCTTGCGGAGCAGGGCGCCGAAGGAGGCGATCAGCTCCAGCCGGGCCAGCGGGGCGCCCAGGCAGTAGTGGATCCCGGCGCCGAAGCTGATGTGGGGGTTGTCGGTGCGGGAGAGATCGAGGGTGTCGGGCCGGTCGAAGCGGGCCGGGTCGCGGTTGGCCGAGCCGAACAGCAGCGCGACCTCGCTGCCGCGCGGGATGACCGTACCGCCGACCTCGATGTCCTCCAGCACCCACCGCTCGAAGAGCTGGAGCGGGGTGTCGTAGCGCAGCAGCTCGTCCACGGCGGTGGGCAGCAGCGCGTCGGTGTCGGCACGGAGCCGGGCGAGCTGCTCGGGGTGGCGGAAGAGCGCCCACCAGCCGTTCCCGGTGGTGTTGACCGTGGCCTCGTGGCCCGCGTTGAGCAGCAGCACACAGGTGGAGATCATCTCCTGCTCGGTGAGCCGGTCGCCCTCGTCGTGCGCGGCGATGAGCCCGCTGATCAGATCGTCCCCCGGGGCCCTGCGGCGCGCCTCGATCAACTCGCGCAGATACGCGGAGAATTCGACGGACGCGCGCACGGCCCGGCGCGCCGTCTCCTCGCCCGGGCTCAGCTCGTACATCCCGCAGATGTCGGCCGACCAGGGCCGCAGGGCGGGGCGGTCGGCGGGCGGAATGCCCAGCATCTCGGCGATCACGGCGACCGGCAGCGGTTCGGCGACCGTCTCGATGAGATCGCCACCGCCCGCGGTGACGAGGGAGTCGACGAGTTCCTCCGCGAGCCGCTGGATCGTCGGCACCAGCGCCTCGACCGTCCGCGGGGTGAACGCCTTGGAGACGAGCCGCCGCAGCCGGGTGTGGTCCGGCGGTTCCAGGTCGAGCATGCCGTGGTCGTTGAGGGTGTGGAACGGCTCGTGCTCGGGCGGCGGCGCGGTGCGGCCGAACTCCTCATGGCCGAAGCGGTGGAGATAGGTGCGGCCGAGCCTGCGGTCCCGCAGCAGGGCGCCGACATCCGCGTGACGCGGGATCAGCCACTGGCGGGAGGGCTCGAACCAGTGCACCCGGCCGCGCTCGCGCAGCTCGGCGTAGGCCGGATACGGGTCCGCGACGAACGACGGCCGCCAGGGGTCGAAGGCGGGGGCTTCCGCACTGCTGCTCATCCCCGGACGGTACCGCTGGGCCCGCCCGGCCTCCAGAGGAGAGTCCTTGGGTCCCACCGGGCCGGTCAGCCGCCGGGCGTCACCAGGCGGACCTCGTAGGCGAACACCGCCGCCTGGGTGCGGTCGCGCAGGCCCAGCTTCACCAGGATCCGGCTGACATGCGTCTTCACCGTCGACTCGGCGACGATCAGCCGCTCGGCGATCTCGGCGTTGGAGCAGCCCTGGGCGACCAGCACCAGGACCTCGTTCTCCCGCTCGGTCAGCTCGGCCAGCCGCCCCTGCGGGGAGGGAAGCGGACCGCCGAACCCGGCGGCCTCGCCGATCCGCGAGAACGTGCTGATCAGGCGCTTGGTGACGGTCGGGGCGAGCAGTGCCTCGCCCGCCGCGACGACCCTTACCGCATCGCCGAGTTGCCGTGCGGAGGCGTCCTTGAGCAGAAAGCCGCTCGCCCCGGCGCGCAGCGCCTGGTAGACGTACTCGTCCAGATCGAAGGTGGTCAGGACGAGCACCTTGGCGTCCGCGTCCGCCGCGACGATCTCACGGGTGGCCTCGAGGCCGTTGAGCTCCGGCATCCGGATGTCCATCAGGACGACATCGGGGCGCAGGGCCGCCACCTGGGCGATGGCCTGGCGCCCGTCGACCGCCTCACCGACGACCTCGATATCGGGCTGGGCGTTCAGCAGCACGGAGAAGCCCTCGCGGACCATCACCTGGTCGTCGGCGATCAGTACGCGGATGGGAGAGGGGAGGGAGGGGGCGTCGGTGGTCATGGCTTCATCGTCTCCTCCTCCGGGGCGGGCCCCTTCTTCAGCCCCGGTGCCTGGCCCGGCGCCTGGCCCGATGGCTCCGGCCCGGGCGCCTCCGCTTCGGGGACCGCGGCGGCCGGGATGAAGACCGCGACCTCGTAGCCGCCGTCCTCCTCCACCGCGCCCGCCGTCATCTCCCCGTTCAGCATGGCCACGCGCTCCCGCATCCCGAGCAGCCCATGGCCCATGCCCGGCGAGGGCCGTACGGCCTGGGTGGGCGGGCCGTTGACGATCCGCAGGCCCAGACCGCCGAGGACATACGCGACTTCGACGCGGGCGGTGCTGCCGGGCGCGTGCCGCAGCGCGTTGGACAGCGCCTCCTGGACGATCCGGTACGCGGACAGCTCCACCCCGGAGGGCAGCGGCCGTACGGCGCCGGTGGTGATGTGCTCGACGGTCAGCCCTGCTGCCCGGACCCCCGCGAAGAGCGTGTCGAGGGTGGCGAGGGTCGGCTGGGGCGCCTCGGGGTCGGCGTCGGCGTAGGCATCGGGGTCGTCGGCGCGTACGACCCCGAGGACGCGGCGGAGTTCGGTGAGCGCGGCGACCGCGTTCTCGCGGATGGTCGCGAAGCTGGTGGCCAGCTCCTCGGGCGGGTTCGCCACCCGGTAGGGCGCCGCCTCGGCCTGGATGGCGATCACCGACATGTGGTGCGCGACGACGTCGTGCAGCTCACGGGCGATGGTCGCGCGCTCCTCCAGCAGGGTGCGGCGGGAGCGCTCCTCGTGGGTGGCCGACTGCTGTACGGCGACCTGCTGCTTGGTCTCGCGCAGACTGCGCCGGGCGACGACGGCGCCCACGATGACGCAGGAGGTGACCACCATGGGGAAGGAGTTCGTCGGCCGCCAATCGGCGAAGAGATCGTAGGCGAACCCGAACCCGGCCGTGAGCAGCAGCATCTGTCCGGCCACGCGGGGGCGGTTCTGGAACGCGACGATCACCATCACCGCGATGTACGAGGCGAACAAGGTCGGCGGCCAGGGCCACGTGCCGCCCACGCTCGTATCGGTGATACCCAGACCCCAGACGATGCTCCCCCCGAACGACAGCCACCAGGCGCCGACCGGCCGGTAGAGCGCCAACAGCAGGGGTACACCGCTGACCAGGGCCAGGTCCGCGCCCTCGATCTCGACCGCCACGGCCATGAGGTAGAAGGCGAAGGCCGTGAGCGCGGCATGCGGCAGCCACGGCGCGTACGGCCGGAACCGCTGCGGCATCTCGCGCACCAGCGGATGCGTGGCGTCGAGCGGCGGCACGGGGCGGAGGGCGAAGGCGTCGGTGAACAAGTCCTTCCGCAGATCGGATATCACCCGGCGGATGGTGCGGAGTTCGGTCCGCGGAATCGTCTCAGTCACGCCGTCCACGGTAGGGAGCGGGTGCCGCGGCGTCGTCCCCGGGAATGTGGATTGTGCGGTGTCCGTCTCAAGTACTACGCGGCCGCGTCTGGCCCCGCCAGGCGGGCGATCTCCTCGGCGACGGTGTGCGCGGCGGGCGTGGTGGGGTCGATGGGCGGGAAGTGGCCGCCGTCGGTCCTGATCAGCCGTACGTCCTGTCCGGCGCGGGCCGCCGCCTCCACGAAGGCGTCCGCGACCGCCGGTGGCACATCGATGTCGGTGCCGCCCTGCACGATGGTGGTGGGGATCGCGGTGGGCAGCAGCGCGGCGGGGTCGGCGAGGCCCAGCCGGACCGTCAGCTCATCGCCGTCGACGGTGCCACCGCCTGCGCCACCGCCACCGACTGCGCCTTCGCCATCACCTTCGCCGAGGAGTTCGTCGACGGCGCCGGAGCAGACGTCCAGCGCACGGGCCGTGGCGAGGTCGGCGATGGGGGCGAGGGCGACGACACCGCGGAGCGGGGAGGGCGAGGCCAGATGCCAGGGAGTGCCGGACGGCAGCCGATGCCGGGCCGCCGCCCACAGCACGGCGTGCCCGCCCGCGGAGTGCCCGGTGAGCACCACCCGGTCCGGGTCGACCCCGGGCAGCCCGAGCTCCCGGGCGAGGCCCGGCACGGTGTCCACGGCGCCCGCGATGTCGTCGAACGTCTCCGGCCACCGCCCCGCCCGCGCGGGGTCCGTCCCGCCGCGCCGGTACTCGACGGACGCCACCGCCAGCCCCCGCCCCGCCAGGAAGGCGGCGAAGGGCGAGACATGGCGGCGGTCGTAGGGGGCGCGCCAGGCGCCGCCGTGGAAGAGGAGGACCAGCGGGGCGGGGCGGGCGGCCCCGTCCGTCCCGGGTGGCGGAAGGTAGAAGTCCACCACCTGGTCCGGGTGTTCGCCGTACGCGGCGGTCCGGACCGCGTCCACGGGCGCGAGCCCGAAGACCGACGTCTCCTCGGCCGCCGCCCCCACCGTCGCCCCTCCCACCGGTCAGTCCTCCTTCAGCACATCGGCCAGCACCCGCGCCGCCCGCTCCACCTCGGCGAAGCCCGTGTACAGCGGGGTGAAGCCGAAGCGCAGCACATCGGGGCGGCGGAAGTCGCCCACGACACCGCGCCGCACCAGCTCCGCCATCGCCTCCCCGGCCTCCTCCGCCGCCGCGCACCGCAGCGCCACCTGGCTGCCGCGCTCGGCGTGTGCGGCGGGGGTGATCGACCGGACGCGGCCCGCCGGGACGTACCTCTCGACGCAGCGGAGGAAGAGGTCCGTCAGGGCGAGGCTCTTGGCCCTGACGTCCTCGATCGTCACGTCGTCCCACACCTCGAGCGCGGCCTCCAGGGCCAGCATCGAGAGGATGTCCGGGGTGCCGACGCGGCCCCGGACCGCGCCGTCGGCCGGGGTGTAGGCGGAGGCCATGCCGAAGGGGTCGGCATGCGAGTTCCAGCCGGGCAGCGGCGAGTCGAAGCGCGGCTGATGGGCCCGGGCGACATACAGATACGCGGGCGCGCCGGGCCCGCCGTTGAGGTACTTGTATGTGCAGCCCACCGCGAGATCCACCCCATGGGCGTCCAGCCCGACCGGCAGGGCGCCCGCGCTGTGGCACAGGTCCCACACCACCAGCGCGCCCGCCGCGTGCACGGCGGCCGTGGTTCCGGGCAGATCGTGGAGGCGGCCGGTGCGGTAGTCCACGTGGTTCACGAGCGCGACGGCGGTGCGCGCGCCGACGGCGGTCGGGACGTCGCCCGCGGCCACCGGCCGCACGGTGCAGCCGGTCATCCGGGCGGCGGACTCGGCGATATAGCCGTCGGTGGGGAAGGTGGCCTCGTCCACCAGGATCTGATCGCGGTGGGCGCCGCGCTCCTGGGCGATCCTTACGGCCGCGACGACCGCCTTGAAGACGTTCACACTCGTCGAGTCGCCCACCACGACCTGGCCGGGGGCGGCGCCGACGAGCCGGCCGACGCGATCGCCGATCCGCTCCGGCGCGGTCCACCAGCCGCTCTCCTCCCACGAGCGGATGCGCAGCTCACCCCATTCGCGGGCGACCACATCGGCCAGCCGGGGCGGGACGGCGCGGGGCAGCGCGCCCAGTGAGTTGCCGTCGAGGTAGATCGTGTCGTCAAGGGTGAAGGCGTCGCGCTTGGCGCGCAGCGGGTCGGCCGCGTCGAGCCTGGCGGCCTCGTCGGCCAGAGCGGCCCCGGGCAGAGCCGTCCCGGGCAGAGCCGTCCCGGGCGGACCGGGCTCGGCACCAGCCGACTCCGTTGCGGGAATCGTCGCGTCAGACATGGCTACGCGCCGTCCACAGCTCGGGGAAGACGTTCTTGGCCGCGCGCTTCTCCAGCCAGGCGACCCCGGCCGAGCCACCCGTGCCGGTCTTGGAGCCCATCGCCCGCCGGGTCGCCACCAGGTGGTCGTTGCGCCAGCGCCACACCAGCTCGGCGATCTCGGTGAGCGCCTCGCCGAGCCGGATCAGCTCGCTGTCGCGCGGGCCGGAGTAGATCTCCTCCCAGACCCGCTCCACCCCGGGATCCGGTTCATGGCGCAGGGCGGGATCGCGGTCCAGCACCGCGGCCGGGACGGCGAGGCCGCGCCGCGCGAGATGGCGCAGCACCTCGTCGTAGAGGCTGGGCTCGGTCAGCGCCTTCTCCAGCTCGGCGTGGACCCGCGGCGCGCCCCGGTGCGGGACGAGCATGGACGCGGACTTCTCGCCGAGCAGGAACTCCAGCCGCCGGTACATCGCCGACTGGAAGCCGGAGCCCTCGCCGAGCGCGGAGCGGTACGCGTTGAACTGGCCGGGGGTGAGATGAGCCAGCGGTGTCCACGAGGCGTTGAGCGACTCCAGCTCGTAGGCCGAGCGCTGGAGCGCGGCCATCGCGGTGGGCAGATCGTCCTCGCGCAGCGCCTGCGCGGCGGTCTGCCACTCATGGACGATCACGGTGAACCACAACTCCATGACCTGGGTGGTGACCAGGAACACCATCTCGCCGGGGTCGTCGGAGAGGGGGTGCTGGAGGTGGGTGAGCACGGACGCCTGGACGTAGTCCTCGTACGGCGTGGTGCCGTCGAAGTCCAGGTGCGGGGCGTCGGACTCGGCGTGGTCAGGGACAGGCTGCTGCGACATCGCAATCTCCTGAGTACTGCTCGCTACCGGGTAGCGGTCCGCCCCTTCCCTTCGGTCTCGGAGCCCCGGTCCCCTCGGGGCCCACAGCCGAAGGGGCCCCGCACGCATCATCCGCGCAGCGCGGACGATCGGCAAGTACGGAAGGGGCCCGTGGGGCATACAACGCCCCACAGGCCCGGTGCGCCTCGCCCTGTCTCAGCGGATCAGGAGAGGCGAGATCAGGAGATGTGCATCAGGGGACCTGAATCAGGGGACCTGGTTCAGGAGACCTGGTTCAGGAGAGCGTGTCCGCCGCGGTCGGGGAGCTCTCCCGCAGGAAGGTCGAGCAGCGCTCGTACTCCTCCTGCTCGCCGATGGACTGCGCGGCGCGCGCGAGCGCGTGCAGGGCGCGCAGGAAGCCCCGGTTGGGCTCGTGCTCGAAGGGCACCGGACCGTGGCCCTTCCAGCCACTGCGGCGCAGGGCGTCGAGCCCGCGGTGGTAGCCGGTGCGGGCGTACGCGTAGGACTCGACCACCCGGCCGGCCTCGAACGCCTCGTCGGCGAGCTGCGCCCAGGCGAGCGAGGAGGCCGGGTACTTCGCGGCGACCTCGGCCGGGGCCGCGCCGGAGGCGAGCAGCTCGCGCGGCTCCGGGTCGTCGGGCAGATGGGTCGGGGGCGGTCCCCCGAGCAGGTTCTCGTGAATGGCCATGGGTTCCAGTCTGCCTGGTCCGGGGCCCCACCCGACACGCTCAAGCCATGAGGAGGACCCGGATCAGGCGGAGGGGCCTCGCTCGCCCGGGTCCAGGGGCGGCGCGGACACCCCGCAGTGGTAGGCGCACTCGGGGCGGCAGGGCGGCCCCGCCGGCCGAGCGACGCCCTCGGCGCCCTCCGCGGGCGCCGCGGCCCCGGCCCGCTCCGGCTCCGCCCCCACCTCGGCGCCCGTCTGCTCCAGCGCGTCCGAGCGCACCGTGCGCCAGGCGAGGAGCGCCCCCAGCACCAGCACCCCGGCACAGATCGGCATCGCCCGCCGGAAGGTGCTCGAGAAGGCGTCCGCCGATCGGTACGCCTCCGGGCCCATCCCCGCGAGCAGCGGCAGCGCCGCCACCGCGACCAGCCCGGCCGCCCGCGCCGCCGCGTTGTTGACACCGCTGGCCAGGCCCGCGCGGGCGACGTCCACCGAGGCCAGGACGGTCGCGGTGAGCGGGGCGACCACCACGACCATCCCCAGGCCCAGCACCAGCAGCGCGGGCAGGATGTCCCGCCAGTACACCGCCCCCACCCCGGCCCGGGTCATCAGCAGCATCCCCGCCGCGCACAGCAGCGGGCCGAGGGTCAGCGGGATCCGCGGGCCGATGCGCTTGCCCAGCTCCCCCGAACGGGCCGACAGCAGCAGCATCAGCGTGGTCGTGGGCAGCAGCGCGGTACCGGCGGCGAGCGCGGAGTAGCCCACCACCACCTGGAGGTCGAGCACCGAGAGGAAGAAGAAACCGCCGAAGGCCGCGTAGACGCACAGGGTCACCCCATTGACGGCGCTGAACTGGCGGGAGGCGAAGATGGACAGCGGCAGCATCGGCTCGCGCAGCCTCCGCTCCACGACGATGAAGGCCGCCCCCAGCGCCAGTCCGGCGACGCCCGGAACCACCACGGCGGCCGAGGCGCCCTTCTGCGGCGCGGCGATCAGCGCATAGGTGACCAGGGCGAGGGCCGCCGCCCCCAGCACGGCGCCGAGGATGTCGAACCGGCCGCGCGCCCGCGGATCGCGGGTCTCCGGTACGTGGCGCAAAGCCACCGGCACACACACCGCCGCCAGCGGCACATTGATGAAGAACACCCAGCGCCAGCCGGGCCCGTCCACCAGCCAGCCGCCGAGGAACGGCCCGATCGCCGCTCCGATGCCGCCGAAGCCGGACCACAGCCCGATCGCCCGCGCCCGGTCATCGTGGTGGATCACCGACTGGATCAGCGCCAGCGACCCGGGGGTGAGCAGCGCCCCGCCGATGCCCTGGAACGCCCGCGCGGCGATGAGCACCCCGGCGTTCGGCGCCAGCCCGCACGCCAGCGAGGCCAGCGCGAACCACACCACCCCGATCACGAACACCCGCCGCCGCCCGAACCGGTCCCCGAGCGCCCCGCCGAGCAGGATCAGCCCGGCGAGGGTGAGCATGTAGGCGTTGACGGTCCACTGGAGTACGGGCAGATCGGCGCCCAGATCGAGGCCGATATGCGGCAGGGCGACGTTGACGACGGTGCTGTCGAGCAGGGCCATGGCGGAGCCGAGCACGGTGGTGAACACCAACCACCGCCCGGCCGGCACGGATAGCCGTACCGGCTGACCATTGCTCGGAGCGTGCCCCGCCCCGGGCGTGGAGCCGCCCATACCCGGATCATGCCCCGGGCTGCGCCCCCGGGGCCAGCCCACAACGCAAACGAGCCCGGCGGCTCGCCGGAAGGGCGAGCGCCGGGCCCGAAGGGGCGAGCCGACGGACTACTTCAGCTTCGTGCCCGTCGACCGAAGATCCGCACAAGCCTTGGTGACCCGCTCGGCCATCCCCGTCTCGGCCAGCTTCCCCCAGCTCCGCGGGTCGTACGTCTTCTTGTTGCCGACCTCGCCATCCACCTTCAGCACCCCGTCGTAGTTGCGGAACATGTGATCCGCGATCGGGCGGGTGAAGGCGTACTGGGTGTCCGTGTCGAGGTTCATCTTCACCACGCCGTTCTCCAGCGCGGTACGGATCTCCTGCTCCGTGGAGCCGGAGCCGCCGTGGAAGACGAAGAAGAACGGGTCCTGCTTGCCGTACTTCGCGCCGACACCGTCCTGGAGATCACGCAGCAGCTCCGGGCGGAGGACGACATTGCCCGGCTTGTAGACGCCGTGGACGTTGCCGAAGGAGGCGGCCAGCAGGTAGCGGCCCTTTTCGCCGAGGCCCAGGGCCTCGGCGGTGCGCAGGGCGTCGTCCACCGTCGTGTACAGCTTGTCGTTGATCTCGTGCGTGACGCCGTCCTCCTCGCCACCGGTCGGGGTGATCTCGACCTCGAGGATGATCTTCGCCTTGACCGCCTCGGCGAGCAGCTCCTGCGCGAGGTCGAGGTTGTCGGCGAGGGTCTCGGCGGAGCCGTCCCACATATGGGACTGGAACAGCGGGTTCTGGCCCTTGGCGACGCGCTCCTGCGAGATCTTGAGCAGCGGACGGACATAGCCGTCCAGCTTGTCCTTCGGGCAGTGGTCGGTGTGGAGGGCGATGTTGACCGGGTACTTCTCGGCCACGACATGCGCGAACTCGGCGAGGCCGACCGCACCGGTCACCATGTCCTTCTTGTACTGGCCACCCAGGAACTCGGCACCACCGGTGGAGATCTGGACGATGCCGTCGCTCTCCGCCTCGGCGAAGCCGCGCAGGGCGGCGTGCAGAGTCTGCGTCGAGGTCACGTTGATCGCCGGGTAGGCGAACTTGCCCGCCTTCGCCCGGTCGAGCATCTCGTTGTAGATCTCAGGGGATGCGATGGGCATCTGACCGCTCCTTGTATGTGCGGGTTAGTCGTACTTGGCCCTGACCTAGGGGCGACGTCATCGTCGGGGCCATAATCCCAGACTCCGCCGATTGCTCCACACGGCGCACGCCGAGACCACACGGACGGGGGTGGGTGGTTTCACGTGAAACCTCCCACCTCCCCAGCCTGCATGATTCAGCCCCTGATTCAGCTCAGCCCGAGGTCGGTGAGCGAGTACGCCGGGAGGTACGGCAGCCCGGCGTCCGCGATCGCGGGCGCGGCGCCGCGCTCGACGATCGTCGCGACCGCGACAACCTCCGCACCCGCCTCCCGTGCCGCCTCCACGGCGGTCAGCGGCGAGCCTCCGGTGGTGGAGGTGTCCTCGACCACCAGCACCCGGCGGCCCGCGATGTCCGGGCCCTCGATCCGCCGCTGCATACCGTGCGTCTTCTGGGCCTTGCGGACCACGAAGGCGTCGAGCCGGCGCCCGCGCGCGGCCGCGGCGTGCAGCATGGACGTGGCCACCGGGTCGGCGCCCAGCGTCAGCCCGCCCACCGCGTCGTACTCCAGATCGGCCGTGGTCTCGAGCATGACCTGCCCGACCAGCGGCGCGGCCGCGGCGTCCAGGGTGATCCGGCGCAGGTCGATGTAGTAGTCGGCCTCACGCCCGGAGGAGAGGGTCACCTTGCCGTGGACCACGGCCTTGTCCTTGATCTGCTCTAGCAGGGCGTCACGCGCATCGCTCATGCGCATGAGCTTATGCGGTGGCCCTCGGAACCCCCCAAGCCGCTCCGTACCGTGAGACCGACCACGCCAGCCGTGGGACCGACCACGTCAGGCGTGAGACCGACCAGGCCAGGCGTGAGACCGACCAGGCCAGCCGCGAGACCCGCCGCGTCAGGCCAGGGTGCGCCAGCTCCAGGTCATGGCGATCTCCAGCGGCTCGATGGGGGTGACCAGCCGCGGCAGGAGGTTGAGGCCGTTGGGCGGGCCGGACTGCGGTTCCACGCACACCGCCTCCGCCTGCTCGTCGTAGACGACCACCCACTCCGTCCGGCTGGTGACCTTCAGCTCGAGCCGGCCGGGCCAGGTGAGCGTGACGTCCACCCCCTGCGGCATCCCGAAGCAGTCGTCCCAGGGGCCGGGCTTCGGCGCGATCCGGCGGCCGGTGGGGAGGTGGTCCTCGCCGCGCTCCTCCTGCCATGCGGCGTCGAAGGCGATCTCGGCATCGGGGCCGCCGTCGCCCAGGTTCCGCAGGAACCACGGATGCCAGCCCGCCTGCGCCGGAAAGGAATCGCCCTCGGTCTCCACGCTCATGGTGACGGTCAGGCTGTCCGGGGTGAGCTCGAAGGTCTGGGTGACCCGGCCCTCGTACGGCCAGGGATCGGCGAGGTCGTAGGTGAAGGCCGCACTGGACTGCCCCGTGCCGGCGGAGGCCCATTCGACGTTCCGGCCGGTCCCGTGGATCGCGTGCGGCGGGGAGTTGATGGGCAGTTGGTGGGTCCGCCCGCCGTTGCGGAACCGGCCGAGACCGGTCCGGCCGCACCACGGCACCATCGGGAACGACCCGAACCGCGGGCCCTGCCGCAGCAGCTCCGTACCGCCGATGCGCAGTGAAGCGATACGGCAGCCGTTCTCGGGTGAGACGGTCAGCTCGGCGTCCCCGGCGGTCAGCCGTACGCCCTTGGTCTCCGTTGTGTCTTCGGTGGTCACAAACACCGAGCCTATGCGCCCGGGCTCAGCGGCGGCGGCGAAGTACGCGACGGCCCACGACGACGACGGATGCGAGCACGACGGCCGCGGCGGGCGCGGCCCAGCGCAGTGTGGCGCTGGTGGAGACGGTCTCGGGCGCGGGGACCGGGGCGTAGCGGCCGCGCGGCGGGGCGTGGTCGACCTCCTCGGTGGAGCGGCCGATCATCGTGCGGCGGGCGTGAGCGGCCTCGGCCGGGGGCTCCTCGTCCAGGTCGTCGAGCTCGCCGAAGCCGACGGGCTCCTCGACCCCGTCCACCTCGTCGAGGTCCTCGAGGTCGCCGACGTCCTCGATGTCCATGTCATCGGCCGACAGCGGAAGCTCGGCCTCGGTCGGCAGCCCGGTCTCATCGACACCCGCGTCCACACCCGCGTCGGCGGCCTGTCCGGGGGCCTCGTCCTCCGTGGGCGCGCTGATCGGGGACGTCTCCAGCCCGGCCGTGAGCGCCGCGGCGAACCGGTCCAGCATGCGGCGGGCCACGGTGAGGGACGCCTCGTCGTCGAACTCGGCCAGCCGTCCGTCGCTGTGGACCGTCCCGGAGCAGTTCAGCACCGTACCGCCCTCGACGGGCTTCGGCGTGATGGTCAGCGCGAGCTTCACCGAGCCGCTGCCGCGCGCCTCGCCGCCCTCGCCCTCGACCTCGAAGGCATCGGCGCGCCTGACGACACGCAGCGCGCCGCGATAGGTGATGGTGGACCCGCCGATGCGCAGCCGCAGCCGGCCGGCGAGCGGACCGGCGGCCTCATCGGCGTCCTGCTGGAGCCCGGGAACGCAACGAGCGACACGGGCGGGCTCCGCGAGCGCCAGCCGGACGGTGTCGACGGGAAACGGAACGAACACCTCATGCTCCATAGGTCAAGACAGTACCCATCGCACGTTCCGTGAGACCCGTTCCCGCACAACTTTCCGCGTGCCGCTGACGTACGCCGCCGACGCGAGCCCCCGGCGCGCGGACACGCCCCGCGCACGGAGAATCCCCGCACGCGGGTGGACGCCCGCGCCCGTGCCCGCCGGGGCGTCGCTCCGCGCATGGGCCGGGCCGTCACTCCCCATAGCGCGGACGCATGAGCGTCGACGGGGGCAGACCCGCCTCCCGAGCGCGCTCGGCCGTGCGGCGAGCCGCCCGCAGCCCCTCCTCCGTCAGCGAGCGCGGCCGCGGCCGGTGCGGGGCCAGCCGCAGCCCGACCGGGGAGCGCGCCGCCAGGACGAAGCCCCAGTCGTGCGGACTGCCGTGCCCGGGGCGCGGGGCGCCGATCACATACGGAGTGGTTCGCAGCCCGACCGAACGCATCGTCGCGACCACCGTCCAGAACGCCCGCGGATCGGGCCGCAGCGGCCCGGCGTGGACCACCAGCCGGCCGCCGGGCGCCAGCACCCGCTCGGCCAGGCCGTAGAACTCCTGGGAGTAGTACTTGGTGCTCGGGGTGAGCTCGGGCGCCGGCAGATCGCACACCACCACGTCGTACGCCATGGACCCGCGCAGCCAGTCGAAGGCGTCCGCCGTCACCGCCCGCACCCGCGGATCGCGGTAGGCGCCGCCGTTGAGCGCGGACAGGCCCGGATCGCGCCGGGCCAGCCGCACCACCTCCGCGTCGCGCTCCACGACGGTCACCGAGCGGACCCCCGCGTACCGCAGGATCTCGCGCGCCGCGAGCCCGTCGCCCCCGCCCAGCACCAGCACCCGGCCGTGCGGTCCGGCGACCATCGCCGGGTGGATCAGCGCCTCGTGGTAGCGGACCTCGTCGCGCCCGCTGACCCGCAGCCGCCCGTTGAGGAAGAGGGACAGCGGCCGCCCGCTCGTCCCCCCGCCCACCAGCACGATCTCCTGCTCGCCGGTGCGCAGCGCGACCCGCACCCCCGGTCCGTAGACGGCCTGCCGGGCGGCCCGCTCGAAGGAGGGGGTCAGCACGGCACCGGCGGCCAGCGCGGCGAGCACCAGCCCGTTGGCGACGATCAGCGTCCACCGCGCCCGTACGCTCAGATCGCGGCGGAACAGCCAGAGCACCAGCGCGCCGCCCGCGACCGCGTTGACCGCGCCGGTGACCAGCGCGCCGGTCAGCTGGCCGAACCCGGGCAGCAGCAGAAAGGGAAAGGCGAGCCCGCCGACCAGCGCGCCCACATAGTCCGCCGCGAACAGATCGGCCACCGCACCGCCCGCGTCCTGTCGGCGCACCCGCTGGATCAGGGTCATCAGCAGCGGCACCTCGGCCCCGATGAGCACACCGATGGCGAACGAGAAGCCGACGAGCGCGGAGCGCGAGTGACCGCCCCATGCGAAGCACGCGTACAGCGCCATCGCCGAGCAGCCGCCGACGAGCGCGAGCACCGCCTCGACCGCGCCGAAGCCCACGGCGGCCCGGCAGCGCAGCCGCTTGGCCAGCAGCGAGCCGACACCCATGGCGAAGACCATCACGGACAGCACCACGGATGCCTGGGTGACCGAGTCACCCGCCAAGTACGAGGCGAGGGCGACGAGTTCGAGCTCGTAGACGAGCCCGCAGGCGGCGCAGACGAAGACCGTGCCGAGCACGAGGAAGCGGCCGAGCCCCGCCCGCACCGGCAGCCGCGCCGGAGGGCCGGATTCCGGCGACGACGGCGCATCCGAGACGGCAGACATGGGCGAATCGATCACAAAGGGAACGCTACGTCACATATCGCTTACGTCTCGTCCCCCACACGAGTGCATTGCCGTTCGTACATCTGGGATCGATGGCCTCTCGGCCACGCGCGATCCCCTTCAGACGCACGGGACTTGGGGCGACGCCCCGCCCGACATCCCGCCCGACATCCCGCCCGGCAGACTACTGGGCAGACCGCCCATATCGAGCCCGCCCGCGCCCGGCGGCCGGAGCGCGGCCGGTACCCGGGCCCCGACACAGGTGCGGGTGGTGACCAACCGCCCCTCCTGGGGGTAGGCATGCCAGGTCCGCCACCCCACCGTGCCCTCGTTCCACTGCGCGAGCAGGGCCGTGAACGCGTTCGGGCTGCCGGGGAACGTACCGGCCAGACCGTGCGGATGGTCGGCCACCAGCGCGAGCAGCTCCTGGGCGCGCCCGGCGAAGGCCCCCTGCGACAACTCCTCGACGCGCGCCGCGAATTCGTATTCGCGGCCGTCGACGAGGGTGGAAACCCCCAGCGGAAGCGGGGTGCTGTTGCCGGACATACAGGCCACGGTCTCCGAGCAACGGCTGCCCTCCCCTTCGAGGAGGACCTGGTGGGAGGCGCCCAGAAGCCTCAACTGGACGGCGAAGTCATGGAGTTGAAGATCGAGCACAGCGAGGGCGGGAAGCGGCTCCCGCCCCAGGCCCCAGGCGAGGTCAGCGGCGCGGGTATCGGTGTAGGCAGTCTTGAGGGTCGTGAGCATGGATCGGCTCCGCAAGCACGCAGTGGAAAAAGTTGGGCCAGCTCGCCCCGCGGGGGACCAGGGGCATGCGCATACGGCGGCTCGTGCCCGCGTGGGGCCGTAAGGTCGATTGGTGGTATACGGAATCATGAAATGCTGGGCGCCACATCGTTTTTACCCACCTTCGCCGGGTTTCCACCCCCTAGGGCGCTCCCTAGGGCAAGTGTTCAACAAGCCAGCGCCCGGCGCACGTTGGCGCGCCGGGCGCTGGCTCGTCGCTTCACTGCCGCAAGGACGGCGTGGCAACCGCAAGAAGGGCATGGCAACCGTAAGAACGGCGTGGCGACCGTAAGGCCGCGCGGCAACCGTAAGAACGGCACGGCGACCGCAGAGGCCGCGGGAACCGCGGGTCAGCCACCCCCGCCGCAGCCACCGCCGCCGTGGTGACCACCCCCGTGATGGCCACCACCGCCGCCGTCGCCACCGGCCCACCAGCCGCCACCGGCGGCCCCACTGGAACCGGCGCCCCAGGACCGCTTGCGCCGCCCGCTGTACCCCTTCGACCGACCGGCGCCCAGCGCGGCGAGCGCCGCGAACGTGAACGCCAGCACGACCAAGATGACAACAGACCCCATGGTCCTCACTCTCCTTCCAACCCCCGTAGCGAGGTACCGCTTCGTACCTGCCGGGTCCCATGCCCGGCCTCATGCGGGGTCAAAGCGGAGTTGAGGAAGTCCAGAGGTTCAGCGCCCGGAGGCCGCGCTGTCCACGGCCTGAACGGTGACGCGCTCGATCGCCCGCACGGCGACATCCGGCTGGTCGACGTAGATGTAGTGCGTGCTGGTCTTGGCGGTGCTCAGCTTGGCGCGGCTGGAGACCGCGAGCCACTTGCGCTGGCCGTTGGTCCACGCCCGCTCCAGGCCCGGCCCGTAGTCGGGCACCTCCGCGAGGTACTGCTTCCCGTGATGGATCACCTCCACCGGGATGTCCCCGGCGGAACGGACCTTGCCGTCGGGCACCGTGAGCTTCTCCGGCTCCCCTCCGTGCAGGATCGCGAGGGTCTGATCACGCAATGCCACCGCCGGGCCGGTGGCGGATTCGGGGATTCCCTTGTTGAGATCGGCGGTCTGGGTCGGTGAGGTGGCGTCCATCAGGACCAGCCCCTTGATCCGGTCCTGGTGGTCGGGCGCGTACCGGGCGGCGATCAGCCCACCCAGCGAATGCCCGGCCAGGACGACCGGGTTGTCACCGGCGACCCGGTCGAGCACGGCGGTCAGCACCTTGCCCGTGCTCGTGAGGGTCTGCGGCCCGTCGGGCTTGTCGCTGGCGCCTTCGCCGAGCCGGTCGTAGGAGCAGACCCGGTTCTTCTCGCTCAGGGTCTTCTGGATCCCGGCCACCTTGTCCAGCCCGTCACCGCCTCCGGCCAGCAGCATGATGACCGGGCTGCCGTCCGCCGGAGTCCCCGAACAGGACACGTTCACCAACTGGCCGCCAATCTCGATCTTCTTGGTGCCGGTCAGCACGTCCTGATCGCCCGCCTTCTTCGAAGCGGCGGCGGCCGTCTCCGCATCCGCCTTCGAGTCATCCTCACAACCGACCAGCCCCACCCCGGCCACGGCGCAGGACAGCGCGATCACGGCGGACACCCTGGCACTGCGGATCATCGTTCTTCCCCCTGAGAGAGTCTGGGTCAGCCGCTCCCCGCGGCCGACCCCAACGCTAGGCATCCGGCGTCCCGGAATCGTCACCACCCGGAGCGCACCCGCACGTAGCTCGCCCGGGGGACAGCCGCTGAGCGCCGGGCGGATGCGGCTCCGCCGCGTGGCAGGGGCTTCACCCCGGGACCCCGGGGTCTGGGGCGGAGCCCCAGTTGTGGGAAGGGGCGGAGAGGGGAACAGCCCGCCGCAGGCGTCACGATCCGGCGGCCATTCGCTAGCGATGCTCCCAGTGAACGGGGTCGGCTTCCAGAACCGCGCGGTCCCAGTCGGCCAGTTCGGCGGCCGCCTCATACGTGCTGTGCAGGAATTCGCTCAGCGTCCGGTCCGGATCGGACGCGGTGGCGACCGCCTCGTAGGGCAGCACGAATTCACCGACATCCCGCCGGTACGAGGCCGTCGCGGGCCGGACCGGCTGGTCGGCGAAGCCGGCGGGCTCGGGGTAGGCGTAGGAGTAGAAGCCGCCCTCCTCCCCGCCGCCGGGCCAGAAACCGCAGCTGGACAACTCGACGGAGTACGCCTCCTGCGTCACCCGGTCCGGCAGATTCGGCACCCCGCCGGGGGGATGCGGTGGCGCGGTGCGGCCGGAGAAGCGAGTGACGCACAGGTCCATCGCGCCCCAGAAGAAGTGCACGGGGCTGGCCTTGCCGACGAAATGGGACCGGAATTCCCCGAACACCCGGTGTGCGTTCAGCAACTGACCCCAGAAGAGCCGGGTGGCGTACGGGTCGTACGCCGCGTGCCGGTGGTCCTCCGGGAACGGAATCGCCACGGGCACCTCGTTCGGCCGGGGATACATCCGGGTCTGGATGCCCAGGTCCCCCAGCAGGCCCATGATCTCGGAGTAGAACTGGGACACCGGTTTGGACTCCAGCGCCAGCTCACGCCGGCTCCCGTCGCTCACCCGGACCCCCAGCCGGTGCTCGACAAAATCGAACTCGATATCGAACGCCCCGGTCCGATACGGGATCGTGGACGTGCTCAGCCCGCGCGGGGTGACATACAAGGTCACCTGCCACCACTGATTGACCGGCGGCGCATGGTCCAGCCGGATCTTGCCGACGATCTGGGTCCACATGTGCAGCGTGTCCCGGGTCTCGGCCCAGTCCTCCAGCCGAAGCCGCGGCCAGGCGCCGGCCTGCTGTGTCCTCTGCTCGGCCATCTCGCCTCCCACGGGACTCACCGCCCCGGCGACAACGCGTGGTCGATGGATTCCGGTCCGGCCGAGTACCCGCCCATCCCGCCACTCAAAACCAGCGCGGAAATCCAGCGAGGGCGGGTGTCCCGCGCCGGGTGGGAAGGTCTGCCGGCGTGGAGACGGAAGCAGGGGACGCAGGATCGACGTTCCCGCACGACCACGGACACCGAGCCGGAACAGATACACCATCCTCGCCCGCCTCGGGAGGCAGCGGCATGTCCCGCAGTTTGGTGCATTTGAGCGGGCGCACATTTGACTGAATCGCTATGAGGCCCCGCATTCACCACTGCGACGACCGCTATTTCGGCTGTCGTATTCACACGTGGGGCGGTGCCCCTTTCGGCACTCGGGACAAGAGGGTCGGCTCGGCTGCGGCCTCTCTTCCGGGGGGCGTACGGGTCGCACGCCGCGTGCGTGCTCAGCCCGCGCGGGTCGCGGCCAGGCGCCGGCCTGCTGTGTCCGGAAATCGAGCAACACAATGCTGTAGCGCCGCGCTTCAGTAAACCTGCGCGTTATCTCCACAGAAAGGTCACAGCCTTGCCGCTGGGTCGCGCCTTGCAGGGTGAACACCGTCCCCAAGGGGTGATATGTCCTTCTGATGACCACGCCGGCCCCCGCCACGAGGCCCGGTCGCCGAAATGCAAGTGAAGAAGTCGTCGCCATCCAGTCAAAAGTCCGGCTTGCCGACATGCCGCAATACCAAAATATCCCCAGACATTTCGGACAGATCGCGGTGGCTGAGCCGCCGTAAACATGGTTTGATCCACGCCACTCGGAAGATGGACCTCCGCTTCTGAGTGGCGGACGATCGTCAAGCCGGCTGGACCAGCTTGACGCCGGGCCGCTCGATACGCCCCGTGGTCACACCAAAAACGAAAGGGAGGGCCTGACGTGCGTAAGCAGATCGAGGCCATCGAGATCGCTGACAGCGAGCTGGACCATGTCTCCGGCGGAGTTCTCGGGACCGTAAACCTGACGGGTGGTGCAGAGCCCACCCTGCCCGCCCTGCCCACCCTGCCCGCTCTGGGTGGCTCGGTTTCAGGTGGCCTCAGCGGCCAGGTGGGCCCCGTCTCCGGACAGGCGGGTTTCTCTGGCGGCGTCGGCATCTGAGACGGATGCACCGAGATTTACTTGGTCTGCATGACTCACCCGCCGACCATGTGAATTCCAGGGTTGTCATGGGCCCCGGGACTGCTGTCCCGGGGCCCATGGCGTTCGAAGCCGAGGCCGCCCGGGCGACCGCCTTCTGGTCGGCTGCTCTCGGGCACAGGCCAGCGTCTGGCCCTGACATCGCTCTTTACCCCACGCCGGGCAGCGGGAGAGTTGATGGAGGCCGAGGGTTCGGCGGAGTATGGGCGCCATGGGACGACCGCCGCTCAACCGCCGACTGGCCGCCTTCGGCACCACGATCTTCGCCGAGATGTCCGCCCTCGCCGTACGCACCGGCGCGATCAACCTCGGGCAGGGCTTCCCGGACACCGACGGCCCCGAGGAGGTGCGTGACGCCGCCGTCCGCGCGCTGCGCGAGGGCCGGGGCAATCAGTACCCGCCCGGCCCCGGCGTGCCCGAGCTGCGCACCGCCGTCACCGAGCACCAGCGGCGCTGGTACGGCCTGGGCTTCGACCCCGACACCGAGGTGCTGATCACCGCGGGCGCCACCGAGGCCATCGCGGCGTCGCTGCTGGCGCTGGTGGAGCCGGGCGACGAGGTGATCGCGCTGGAGCCGTACTACGACTCGTACGCCGCCTGTGTGGCCATGGCGGGCGGCGTCCGCGTCCCCGTCACCCTGCGCCCCGACGGTGACACCTTCCGGCTGGACCTGGACGAGCTGCGCGCCGCCGTCACCGACCGCACCCGGCTCATCCTGCTCAACACCCCGCACAACCCCACCGGCACCGTGCTCACCCACGATGAGCTGGCCGCGGTCGCCGAACTCGCCGTCGAGCGCGATCTGCTGGTGGTCACCGACGAGGTCTACGAGCACCTCGTCTTCGGCACCGAGCACACCCCGCTGGTCTCCTTCCCCGGGATGCGCGAGCGGACCGTCACCATCAGCAGCAGCGGAAAGACGTTTTCGTTCACCGGCTGGAAGGTCGGCTGGGTGACCGGCGCTCCCGAGCTGGTCACGGCGGTGCGCTCGGCCAAGCAGTACCTCACCTATGTCTCGGCGGGCCCCTTCCAGTACGCGGTGGCCGAGGCGCTGGCCCTCCCCGACGCCTATTTCCACGGCATCCGGGACGATCTGCGCGCCAAGCGCGATCTGCTGGCCGATGGCCTGGCCGACGCGGGCTTCCACGTCTTCCGCCCCTCGGGCACCTACTTCATCACCACCGACATCCGCCCCCTCGGCGAGACCGACGGCTTCGCCTTCTGCCGCTCCCTCCCCGAGCGCTGTGGCGTGGTCGCGGTCCCGAACGCGGTCTTCTACGACCACCAGGACCAGGGCTCCCCCTTCGTGCGCTTCGCCTTCTGCAAGCGCGAAGAGGTCCTTACGGACGCCGTGGCCCGCCTCAAGACCCTCGCCCAGGGCTGACGCGCCGCCTGACGGTCATTCCGTCCCCCGGTTGGACTTCCCAGGTCGCGGGCGTCCGCGCCCTGGCGGATGGTCGGTGTGTCGGCCGGGCCCCCTGGTCCGTCCCCTCCCGGGGGCTCGGCGCAGGTTCGTCGAGTGCCCGTCGTGTGCCCGCACCGGAGGTCTCCGTGTCCGCCGACACCGCCGCGTCCACACGGATCCCGGAGCCGCCCCGGCGGCCGGCGGAACGGCGGGGGGTGCTGGGGCGGGTCGGGGCGTCGCTGGGGCGGGCGTGGCTCGCGCTCGCGGTGTACGCGACGGTACGGGCCGCCGGGATCGTCTGTGTGGCGCTGGGCGCCCGCCAGGCCGGGAAGCACCCGCGGACGCAGCTCGGGCACTCCATGGACAGCCTCTGGTACGTGGGCATCGCCCAGCACGGCTACGGCACCAGCCGCCCCTCCGCCGCCCACCCCGGGCTGAGCTTCAGCGATCTGGCGTTCTTCCCGCTCTACCCGGCGCTGATCCGGGCCGTCACCGGCGTCGTCCCCGTGAGCGCGGTGACGGCGGGCCTGCTGATCGCCTGGGCCGCGGCCGGGCTGGCGGCCTGGGGGATCCACGCGGTCGGGGAGCGGCTGTACGGGCGGCGGGTGGCCTTGACGCTGGTGGCGCTGTGGGGGCTGCTGCCGCACGCGGTCATCGAGTCCATGGGGTACACCGAGTCGCTGCTGACGGCGCTGGCGGCCTGGTCGCTGTACGCGCTGCTGACCCGGCGCTGGCTGTGGGCCGGGGCGCTCGCGCTGTGCGCGGGGGCCACCCGGCCCAACGGGCTCGCGGTGGCGGCGGCCGTGTGCGTCTGCGCGGCCGCCGAGATCCGGCGGCACCGCGGGCGGACGTCCTGGCGGGTGTGGGCGGGGGCCGCGCTGTCACCGCTCGGCTGGCTCGGTTACGCCGCGTGGGTGGGGGTGCGGCGCGGCACCTGGCGCGGCTATCTGGACGTCCAGGACGACTGGGGGACGTATCTCGATCTCGGTGCGAGCGGCTTCCGCTCCGCCCGTTCCCTGATCATGGGGAGCGGCCATCTCTCGCACTACATGGCGCTGATCGTCATCGGCGCCTCGCTGATCGCCCTGGTCGGGCTCGCGCTGCGGCCGCCGCCGCTGCCGCTGGTCGTCTACACCCTGGCCCTGGTGTTCATCGCGCTCGCCAGCGCCAACTACTTCGCGTCCAAGCCGCGCTTCCTGCTGCCCGCCTTCCCGCTGCTGCTCCCGGCGGCGCTGGCGATGGCAAGAGCCCGGCCGCGCACCGCCGTCCTGGTGGGCGGCGTACTGGCCGGGCTCTCCTGTCTCTACGGAACGTATCTGCTGACCATGGCCACCAGCCCGGTCTGACCGATACGGCCCACGGCATCGCCGACCGGGATACGGCGTCGCCAAGCGCTGTACGGCCACTCCGACCGGGTAAAGGGCGAGGCCGGATAAGGCCGGGGCAAGGCCGGGGCAAGGCCGAGGTACGGCCGGGTACGGCTCGGCCGCTCAGGCCTCGTCGTCGCCCGGCTTGTCGTCGCCGTCGGACTCGATGTCGGCCTCCAGACCGAGCTGTTCGACCAGCCAGCGGTCGAACTCGATCGAAGCCCGCACCCAGCTGACCGTGCTGGACACGAAGTGCTCCAGGCTGACGCCGGTGCCGATCAGCATCTGCGCCTCACCGATCAACCGGACCGTGCCGTCGTCATTGGTGTGGCTGTAGACCTTCGGCCACAGGGTGCGGCGGTTCCAGTCGTCGATCGCCTCGAGCAGCCGCGGCTTCTCATCGATGCCGTGCGGCCGGTCGTAGAACGTGCGGACGGAGAAGACCTGCTGCTCCTCCTCCCCGCGGAACATGAAGTAGGTGCGGAACTGCTCCCACGGCGCGGCGAGGTCCCCCTCCTCGTCGACGACGTACTTCAGCTCCATCTGCTCCAGCAGCTGCTTGACCAGGTCCTGGTCGGGCAGCACGGGGCCGCTCGGACCCGTCGGTTCGGGCTCGGGCTGACCCCCGAAATTCGGAATCGAGGACGGGTCGATGCTCACCGTGGATTTCCCTTCGTATGGAATACCGCCATCCTCCCTCACACCCGCCCCCGCCGTGCAACCCCGGCCGTACATTGCCCGATCCGGCCGAAACGGCGGCCGGGAGGACCGGCGGGACCGGGGGTGCCGAGCGGCCCCGGGGTCCCTTATTGCGCGGGGCCCACCAGCAGGTCATCTATTGCGCGGGGCCCACCAGCAGGCCGTCTGTTGCGCTGGGCCCACCAGCAGGTCCCCTATTGCGCGGGACCCACCAGCAGGCCGTCGCCGACCCGGTCCACCCGGACCTTGTCGCCGTCCCGGACCTCCCCGGCGAGGATCTCCTTGGCCAGCCGGTCGCCGATCGCGGTCTGGATCAGCCGGCGCAGCGGGCGCGCCCCGTACGCCGGGTCGTTGCCCTCCTCGGCGAGCCACTCCAGCGCGGCCGGGGTGACGTCGAGGGTGAGCCTGCGGTCGGCGAGGCGGCGGGCCAGCCGGGCGATCTGGAGCTCGGCGATGCGGGCCAGCTCCGGACCGGTGAGCGCGGAGAAGACCACGAGGTCGTCCAGGCGGTTGAGGAACTCCGGCTTGAAGGAGGTCCGCACGGTCTCCAGCACGCTCTGCTTCTTCTCCTCCTCGCCGAGCAGCGGATCCATCAGGTACTGGCTGCCCAGGTTGGAGGTGAGCACCAGGATGGTGTTGCGGAAGTCCACCGTCCGGCCCTGGCCGTCGGTGAGCCGCCCGTCGTCCAGGACCTGGAGCAGGATGTCGAAGACCTCGGGGTGGGCCTTCTCCACCTCGTCCAGCAGCACCACGCTGTACGGGCGGCGGCGCACCGCCTCGGTGAGCTGGCCGCCCTCCTCGTAGCCGACATAGCCGGGCGGGGCGCCGACCAGCCGGGCCACGCTGTGCTTCTCGCCGTACTCGCTCATGTCGATGCGGACCATGGCCCGCTCGTCATCGAAGAGGAAGTCGGCGAGCGCCTTGGCCAGCTCGGTCTTGCCGACGCCGGTGGGGCCGAGGAAGAGGAACGAGCCGGTGGGCCGGTCCGGGTCGGCGATGCCCGCCCGGGTCCTGCGCACGGCGTCCGAGACGGCCCGTACGGCCTCGGTCTGGCCGATCAGCCGCTTGCCCAGCTCGTCCTCCATGCGCAGCAGCTTCTGGGTCTCGCCCTCCAGCAGCCGGCCCGCGGGGATGCCGGTCCAGGAGGCGACCACATCGGCCACGTCGTCCGGGCCGACCTCCTCCTTGACCATCGTGGGGCGGTCCCCCTGGACCTCGGCCTCGGCCTCCGACGCCTCGGCGAGCTCCCGCTCGACGGCCGGGATCTCCCCGTACAGCAGCTTGGAGGCGGTGTCGAAGTCGCCGTCGCGCTGGGCGCGCTCGGCCTGGCCGCGCAGCTCGTCCAGCTTCTCCTTCAGCTCACCGACGCGGTTGAGGCCCTGCTTCTCCTTCTCCCAGCGGGCGGTGAGGCCACGCAGCTCCTCCTCCTTGTCGGCGAGATCGCGGCGCAGCTTCTCCAGCCGCTGCCTGCTGGCCTCGTCGGTCTCCCGGGCGAGGGCCATCTCCTCCATCCGCATCCGGTCCACCGACCGCTGGAGCTCGTCGATCTCCACGGGCGAGGAGTCGATCTCCATCCGGAGCCGGGAGGCCGCCTCGTCCACCAGGTCGATGGCCTTGTCGGGCAGGAAGCGGGAGGTGATGTACCGGTCGGAGAGGGCGGCCGCGGCCACCAGCGCGCCATCGGCGATCTGCACCTTGTGGTGGGCCTCGTAGCGGCCCTTGAGCCCGCGCAGGATGGCGACGGTGTCCTCGACGGTCGGCTCGGCCACCAGCACCTGCTGGAAGCGGCGCTCGAGCGCGGCGTCCTTCTCGATCCGCTCGCGGTACTCGTCGAGGGTGGTGGCGCCGACCATGCGCAGCTCACCGCGGGCCAGCATCGGCTTGAGCATGTTGCCCGCGTCCATCGCGGAGTCGCCGCCGGCGCCCGCGCCGACCACGGTGTGCAGCTCGTCGATGAAGGTGATGATCTGGCCGTCACTGGACTTGATCTCGGCCAGGACGGTCTTCAGCCGCTCCTCGAACTCACCGCGGTACTTCGCGCCCGCGACCATTGCGCCGAGGTCGAGGGCGACCAGGCGCTTGTCCCGCAGGCTCTCGGGCACATCGCCCTTGACGATCCGCTGGGCGAGCCCCTCGACGACGGCCGTCTTGCCGACGCCCGGGTCGCCGATCAGCACCGGGTTGTTCTTGGTGCGCCGGGAGAGCACCTGCACCACCCGGCGGATCTCCTGGTCCCGGCCGATGACCGGGTCCAGCTTGCCCTCGCGCGCGGCGGCGGTGAAGTCCGTGCCGAACTTCTCCAGGGCCTTGTACGTGCCCTCCGGATCGGGCGTCGTCACCCGCTGTCCACCCCTGACCTTCTCGAACGCGGCGAGCAGCTTCTTGGCGCCCGCCCCCTGCTGGTCGAGCAGCTCCCCGGCCTGGCCGCCCTTGGCGGCGATGCCGATGAGGAGGTGCTCGGTGGAGACGTAGTCGTCCCCGAGTTCCTTGGCCCGCTGGGCGGCGTCCGCGATGACGGCCAGCAGATCGCGGCTGGCCTGCGGCGGGGCCACGGTGGAGCCCTGGACGCTGGGCAGCGCGGCGAGCAGCCGCTCGGCGCCGTCGCGCACCAGGGCCGCGTCGGCCTCGACGGCGGCCAGCAGATCCATCACGTTCTCGTTGTCCTGGCCCTGCAACAGGGCGAGCAGGAGATGCGCGGGCGTCATGTCCGCATGCCCGGAGGACACCGCCCGGTCATTGGCGGCGCTCAGCGCCGCCCGGCTCTTGTTGGTCAGCTCGGCATCCACGTCCCTGTGCTCCTCCTCGCTCCGATCTTCCCATCCCTGCCCTACCCAACCTCCGTAAAGTTGAGTCTATTCCACTCAACCTCGCGAACGCCACTCCTCTGGCCTTAGGTTCTGGACCATGTCCGTCGATCCCCGCAACCCCGACCCCGGGTACCTCGCTTTCTGGCGCGAACGCCATGTGTGCACCCTGACCACCCCACGCCCGGACGGCAGCCCGCATGTGGTCCCGGTCGGCGTCACCTACGACCCCGAGGCCGGGCTCGCCCGCGTCATCGCGAGCCGTCACAGCCGTAAGGTCGCCCATGTCCGGGCGGCGGGCGAGGGCGGTGCGCGGGTCGCGGTCTGCCAAATGGCGGGCAGGCGGTGGGCCACGCTGGAGGGGCTCGCGGTGGTACGGGAGGACCCCGAGCTGATCGCGGACGCCGAACGCCGCTACGCCGAGCGCTACCAGCGCACCCCCCGCCCCAACCCGGACCGCGTCGTCATCGAGATCGCCCTCACCCGGGCAATGGGCCGAGGCTGAGGCCCGTCACCCCTCTCGGCCCGAGCCCGTCACTGCCCATGGCCCGTGGTCACTCCTCTTCCTCCTCCTGGTGACCGGCCCCCCGATGCCCCGCCCCCGCCCACGGGTGGCGCAGCCGGATCCAGACGTCGCGGGCGCGCCGCCCGGCCTCCGTACGGCTCTCGGCCACCGCCGTACGCGCCTCCTCCTCGGTCTCCACCATGGGCCCCGAACCGCGCAGCGGCTTCCCCGCCGTCTCGTGCAGGAACACCGTGGAGATCAGCCCGATCACACCCGCCGCCATCAGATAGAAGGCGGGCACCAGCGTGTTGTGCGTGGTGGCCACCAGCCACGAGGCCAGCAGCGGCGTGGTCCCGCCGAACAGCGACACGGAGAGGTTGTACGAGATCGACAACGCGCCGTAGCGCAGCCGGGTGGGGAACAGCGCCGGGAGCGTCGCGGCGCTCGTCCCCGCGAAGGTGACCAGCATCGCGCCCAGGATCAGACAGCCGATCGCGGGCAGCAGCACGCCGCCCTCCCGGATCAGCACCACCGCCGGAATGGCCAGCACGATCATGCCCACGCTGCCGAACAGGAACAGCGGCCGCCGCCCCCAGCGGTCGGATGTGCGCCCGACCACCGTGATCGCCAGCACCACGAACAGCATGGTGCCCAGCACCAGCACCTGGGCCGTGGTGGCGTCGGCGCCGAGCGTGGAGGTCATGAACGTCGGCAGGTACGACGTCACCATGTAGTTGGTGACGTTGTACATCAGCACCAGCCCCATGCAGATCAGCACCGCCTGCCAGTGCCTGGTGAAGATCTCCTTCAGCCGCCCACGCCCGGACTGGCGCGCCTCCTCGATCGGCAGGGTGTCACCGTGTGCCCTGGCCGTCTCCGCCGCCTCGGCCGCCCGCTCGGCCTCCTGCTGGAACGCCGGGGTCTCCTCCAGCCGCAGCCGCATGTAGAGACCGATCAGCCCCAGCGGCCCCGCCACCAGGAACGGCACCCGCCAGCCCCAGTCCACCATCCCGGTCTCACCGATGGCGACGGTGAGCACGGTGACCAGGCCGGAGCCCAGCGAATAGCCGATGAAGGTGCCGAAGTCCAGCCAGCTGCCGAGGAAGCCACGGCGCTGATCGGGCGCGAACTCGGCGATGTACGTGGTCGCCCCCGCGTACTCCCCGCCGGTCGAGAAGCCCTGCACCACCCGGCAGGCCAGGAGCAGCAGCGGGGCGGCGAAGCCGATCGCGTCGTAGCCGGGCAGCAGGCCCACCGCGAAGGTGCCCGTCGCCATCATGATCATGGTGGTGGACAGCACCCGGCGCCGCCCGATCCGGTCGCCCAGCGGCCCGAACACCAGCCCGCCCAGCGGCCGCACCAGAAACGCCACGGCGAAGGTGGCGAACGTGGAGACCACCTGGGTGGCGGGGTCGTCGGCGGGGAAGAAGACATGGCCGAGGGTGACGGCGACATACGCGTAGACACCGAAGTCGAACCACTCCATGGTGTTGCCGATGGCCGTCGCCGCGACGGCGCGGCGCATCCCCGGCTTGTCGACGACGGTGACGTCCTCGATCGCCAGCGGCTCCTTGCGGCGGCGCAGCAGCGTGCGGATCAGCTGGTCGGTACGGGCGCTGCCGTGCGGCCATCCTCCGCGGCGGGGGCCGCGCGGTGGTCTCGGATCGGTAGTCATCTCGTCCCCTGCCGCGGCTGAACCGCTACCCGACGCCGCCCCCGCCCCCGGGCTCAGGCCCCGGCGTCGCTGGACTTCGCGTAGGTCTCCGCCATCTGCCCGCCGACGTCGTACACCACGACCTGCTCATCACCGATCACCCAGGCGTCATGGCCGGGCGGCACCACGTACACGTCCCCGGGCCCCACCTCGGCCTCCGCGCCATCGGCCGTACGCAGCCGCATCCGGCCCTGGACCACGACCCCGCTGTGGTGCACCTCGCACAGATCGGTCCCCACGATCGGCCGCACCGACTCCCGCCAGCGCCATCCGGGCTCGAAGGTGCCCACGGCGAAATCCAGTCCGGTCAGATGGAGGGCCTCGATATGGCCTCCGGGAAAGTCACGCCGTTCGTCCGGCTTCTCGATCGTCTTGACTTCCACCATTGGGATACCTCCTCCCATACCTCCATGGTGCGCCCGGCGGCCCCCAGTGGCGCTTCGAGCACCTCGGCGTTCTCACAACCCCCTTGTGCGCCCCAGCGCCCCGGTGGCATCCTGCAAGGCTTTGCTCACGCACGGAAACGGTTCTGGGGGGAACACCATGCCGACGTCGCCGACCGGCCAGGGCGGGAACGAGCACGACCCGCAGGTCGCTCAGCTGGCAGCCGGATCGTCCAACTTCGGTCACCTGCTTGAACACGAGCCCCTGCTCGTTACCCTCGGCTGCTCCGCCGAGTCGTATGTCCACACCGATTCGCACGCCGCCATGTTCAAGGCCCGCCTCTTCGGCGAGGTCATGGCCCGCTATCTGCTGCACCTCCTCGGCCTCCAGGTCAACAGCAACAAGCAGTTCCACCGCATCAAGGCCTTGTCCCAGGCCGGGATCCTGAAAGAGCAGACCTACGACTGGTTCGACTTCCTGCGCGATACGGGGAACAAGGCCGCCCACGGCTACTACGCGAACGTCCGCACCGCGCTCCAGATGGTCGAGACCTGCTTCAAGCTCGGCGACTGGCTGCACCGGGCCCGCAACGAGAACGACACCACGCACCGCGTCTTCCTCGCCCCGGCCCCGCCCGAGGACAGCCCCATCCCTGCCACTCCCGCCGACCTGGAGGAGCTGGAACAGCTCCGCACCGAGCTGGACGACTACCGTGCCAAGCTCGCCGAGGCCCGTATGCGCTTCGACGGCAAGCAGGACCGCTTGGAGCGGGAGAAGGCCGCACGCGAGCAGGCCGAAGCCGAACTGGCCCGAGCCGAAGCGGACCGCGCCGCGCTCAGCGAACTGGTCGAGCAGCTCAACGCGCAGATCGAGGAGTTCGCTGACACCGACTTGGCCGACACCTTCGTCGCGCCGCCGCCGCTCAAGAACACCTCGGAACGCGACGCGTTCATCTCCCACGCCCAGAAGGCGGCCCTGCCTCCCATGAGCGAGGCGCAGGTCCGCGCGGAACTGGACCGGATCTTGGAACAGGCGGGCTGGGTGGTCCAGGACGCCAACGCCATGAACCTCTACGAGGAGGGCGTCCCCGGAGTCGCCGGCGTCGCTGTGCGCGAGGTCACCACCGCCGTGGGCCGCGCCGACTACCTGCTCTACGTGAAACAGCAGCTGGTGGGTGTGGTCGAGGCCAAGCGCGAGGGCGCCGACCTGGAGTCGGCCATGCACCAGGCCGCGCGGTACGCCACCGGGCTCACTCGCAGCCAGCAGCTGAGCGCTTGGCGGGCCAGCCTGCCCTTCCGCTACGTCGCCGACGGCAACACCGTCCGCTTCCACAACGCGCTGGACCCCGCACCCCGCACCCGGGACGTCTTCGCCATCCACCGGCCGGACACCGTCGCCCGGTGGATCGACGAAGCCGAGGCCGACCCGCAGGCACCCACCCTGCGCGCCCGTATGCGCCGCCTCCCGGAGGTGTTCCTCAACCGGGAACCGCTGCGTCCGGCCCAGGTGTCGGCCATCGAGGGACTGGAGCGCTCCCTCGCCAAGGACGACCCCCGCTCCCTCATCCAGATGGCCACGGGCGCGGGCAAGACGTTCACGGTGGTGAGCGAGAGCTACCGGCTGCTCAAGCACGCGGACGCCAAGCGGATCCTGTTCCTGGTCGACCGCAACAACCTGGGCAGCCAGGCCGCCACGGAGTTCGAGAACTTCGACACCCCGGACGACGGCCGGAAGTTCACCGAGCTGTACGTGGTGCAGCGGCTCGCGGGCGACACCGTGCTCGGCTCCGCGGATGTCGTCGTCTCCACGGTGCAGCGGCTCTGGATGGCTCTGACCGGTCGCGAGGTCCCCGACGCGGACGTGGACGACGCCGCCCTCGACCGCTACGACCTGATCGACACGCCTGCCGAAGTCGGCTACAACGCCTCGCTGCCGCCCGAGTCCTTCGACCTGATCGTCGTCGACGAGTGCCACCGGTCCATCTACGGCAAGTGGCGCGCGGTGCTGGAGTACTTCGACGCCCACCTGGTCGGCCTCACCGCGACTCCCGTCGCCCAGACCTTCGGTTTCTTCTTCCAGAACCTCGTCAGCGAGTACCCGTACGAGCAGGCCGTCGCCGACGGCGTCAACGTCGACTTCGACGTCTTCCGCATCCGTACCGAGCTGGGCGAGCAGGGTGCCACCATCCCGGCCGAGACGGTCGTCCCCATACGGGAGCGGAAGACCCGGCGCGAGCGGTACCAGGAGCTGGAGTCCGACCTGGAGTGGAAGGCGTCCCAGCTCGGACGGCAGATCATCAGCAAGGGCCAGCTGAAGCTGGTGATCGAGACCTTCCGCAACCACCTGTTCACCGACATCTTCCCGCCGTTGGGCGAGGGCGAGGACCAACGGGCGCGGACCCATGTGCCCAAGACTCTGATCTTCGCCGTGGACGACAACCATGCCGATGAGATCGTGCAGACGGTCCGCCAAGTCTTCGGCACGGGCGACGACTTCTGTACGAAGATCACGCACGCCGCGAAGAACCCCGCGCGGCTCATCAAGGCGTTCCGCAACAGCCCCGAGCTGCGCGTCGCCGTGACCGTCGACATGATCGCCACGGGGACGGACATCCCGCCGCTGGAGTGCGTGTTCTTCCTGCGCGACGTGAAGAGCTGGGCGTACTTCGAGCAGATGAAGGGCCGGGGGTCGCGGACCATCGACCCGGCCGAGTTCCAGGCGGTCACGCCGGACGCGGAGGTGAAGGAGAGGTTCGTGATCGTCGACGCGGTGGGCGTCACGGACTCCCCTCGTGTGGACGCCCGGCCCCTGAACCGAGCGTCCGAGAAGCAGATCCCGCTCCAGCGGCTCATGGACAAGACGGCGGGCCTGGCGATGACCGAGGACGAGGTCGCCACGCTGGCGGGCCGCCTTGCCCGGCTGGACCGGCAGATCACGGATGAGGAGCGCGAGGAGATCGAGGAGCTGGCCGGTCAGCCGCTGAGCGAGATCGTGGGCGGCCTGGTCAAGGCGGTCGACCCGGACGAGCAGGAGAAGGCGCAGCGGGAGGGCGGCCGGGAGAAGGTCCGGGAGAACGTGGTGGAGGCGCTCAAGCCGATCGCGTCCAACAAGGAGCTGAGGGAACGGCTGATGTCGATACGGCGCGCCCACGACATCGTCATCGACGAGGTGAGCGTGGACAGCGTGCGGGAGGCGCGCGGCATCACGGCGGACGAGCTGGCGATGAAGCGGGTGACTTCATGGAAGGAGTATCTGGATACGCACCGCGACGAGATCGCCGCGTTCAACGTGGCCTTCCGCGAGCGGCGCGAGCCCAGGGAGGTCTACCGCAAGGTCCGCGACCTCGCGCGCAAGATCGAACGCCCCCCGTTCCAGTGGACGCCCACGAAGCTCTATGACGCGTACGTGCAGCTCGGGAAGGCGACCGAGCGCCCGAGTGGCAAGGCCGGTGCGGTGGATCTCATCAGCCTGCTGCGGTTCGAGCTGGGCTTGGACGACGAGGTCCGCCCGTACCGGGCGCTGGTGGAGGAGCGGTACGCGGGCTGGCGCGCCCGGCAGGCCCAGGCAGGGGCGGTGTTCGACGAGGAGCAGGAGTGGTGGCTGGACCGGATCGTGGACGTGATAGCGACGGATGCGGCGATCAGCCCGGAGCACCTGAAGGACGTACCCTTCATCGAGCATGGCGGGGTTGATGGGTTCTTGCGAGCTTTCGGCGCCGACCGTGGGGCTGAGTTGTTGGATGAGCTGGGACGGGAGCTGGGCGCGTGAGTGGGGTTGGCGGGGAGCTTCCCAAGGGTTGGGTATGGGCCCGGCTCGATGAAATCGCCGAGGTTCGGCTTGGACGGCAACGCTCGCCCAAGAACCACACGGGTACGCACATGCGGCCCTATGTGCGGGCAGCCAACGTCGACTGGAATGGTCTGAAGCTCGATGACGTGAAGGAGATGAACTTCACCGATGACGAAGTCGAGACTTACAGGCTCAAGAAGGGCGACATCGTCCTCGGTGAGGCGTCCGGCAGCGCGAAGGAGGTAGGCAAACCTGCCATCTGGAACGACGAGATTCCGGACTGCTGCTTCCAGAACACGCTGATCCGAGTGCGGAGCCATGGCGTCGAACCGCACTATCTGCTGCTCTTCCTGCGGGCGGAGGCCATGCGGGGTGCGTTTGTCGAGCATTCACGCGGGGTGGGCATCCACCACATCGGGGCAGCGCGGCTGGCGGGTTGGAGTGTGCCTGTGCCGCCGGTCGCGGAGCAGCAGCGCATTGTCACCGCGCTCGAAGAGCAACTGTCTCGACTAGAGTCCGCACAAACGCTACTACAGCGCACCAACAGCCGTATTGCCCACCTCAAGACTACCGTCGCGCAAAGTCTATTGAACCCTGGCCCTTGTCACACCGGATGGGTCGTCATGCGCATCGGTGACATCGCGAAAGTGGGAAGCGGGGCAACACCCAATCGCTCGCGACCAGAATATTACGAGGGCGGGACCATTCCCTGGGTAACCAGCAGCCTCGCTAATCGCCCCTTCATAGAAAAGGCCGAACAGTTCATCACAGAAAGGGCCCTACGAGAGACGTCTGTCAAACTCCACCCTCCGGGGACTCTACTTGTAGCCATGTACGGCGAAGGGAGGACTCGAGGACGCTGCACGGAGTTGCGTATCTCGGCCACAACGAATCAGGCCTGTGCAAGTATCACCCTTCTCCCAGAGCATGCCCACAAAAAGAAGTGGCTACGAGAGTTCCTGCAAGCAAGCTACGAAAGAAACCGGCGCCTTTCCGCCGGAGGCGTCCAGCCAAACCTTAATCTGTCCTCAATTCGCAACATCGAGGTTCACTTCCCAACCCAGCAAGTCCAGGACCAGATCCTGGAGGAACTCGCGGAGTATCAGGATTCGATCGTCCGGATTGAAAACGCCAACGACATCGGGGCAAGGCGTGCCGTGATGCTCCGCCGTTCTCTCCTCGCCGAGGCCTTCGCCGGGCGCCTGGCCCCCCAGGACCCCAACGACGAGCCCGCCGAAGAACTCCTCGCCCGCATCCGCGCGGAGCGCGAGGCTGCCGCGCCCAAGAAGCGGCGTACCCGCCGGGCACCGGCGCAGCGCAAGGCAACCCACGACGAGCCACCACCCGCGCCCGCCACCACCTCCACCACACCCCTCACCGGCGAACAGCCCACCCTCGACCTGGAGTTCCCCTCGTGACGACGGCCCCAACAGCGAACGCCACCGGCAACACCACCGAGGCCCGCCGTCTCGTCGACAAGCTCTGGAGCTACTGCCACGTCCTCCGCGACGACGGCGTCTCCACCATCGACTACGTCGAGCAGCTCACCCTGCTCGTCTTCCTCAAGATGGCGCACGAGGCCCAGTCCCGCCCCCCGGTGTTCCGTGAGCAGATCATGCCCGAGGGGCCCGAGTGGGAGGGCCGGGGCTGGCCCGAACTCCTCAAGAAGAGCGGCGCGCCCCTCGAAGTCGCCTACACCAACCTCCTCGAAGACCTCGGCAACCAGCGCCAGAACACCACCTTCCACCTGATCTTCAACGGCGCCCGCAACCGGGTCCACGACCCGGCCAAGCTCAAGCGCCTGATCAGCGACCTCATCGACAAGGAGAGCTGGTCGGGCCAGAAGACGGACATCAAGGGCGATGCCTACGAAGAACTCCTGGCCCGCGGCGCCGAGGACATCAAGTCGGGCGCCGGCCAGTACTTCACCCCGCGCCCGCTGATCCAGGCCATCATCGACTGCGTCAAGCCGACCCCAGAGGACACGATCACCGACCCGGCCTGTGGAACCGGCGGCTTCCTCCTCGCCGCGGCCGAGCACATCTTCAAGGAGTACGGCTCCAACCTCACCCCCGAGCAGCGCCAGCACCTCAGCTCGGGTGGCATCTGGGGTAACGAGCTGGTCCGTAACACCGCGCGGCTCGCCGCGATGAACCTCTTCCTCCACGGCATCGGCCACCCCACCCGCAACGCCCTCGTCCGCGCCAAGGACGCGCTCGCCGCCCCGCCCGACCAGCGCGCCACCCTCGTCCTGGCCAACCCGCCCTTCGGCAAGAAGTCCTCCATCACCGTCTATGGCGACGACGGCAAGGCGGCCCGCGAGGCCATCGCGTACGAGCGCCGGGACTTCTGGGTCACCACGACCAACAAGCAGCTGAACTTCGTCCAGCACATCGCCTCGCTCCTCGAAATCCACGGCCGCGCCGCCGTCGTCGTCCCCGACAACGTCCTCTTCGAGGGCGGCGCGGGCGAGACCATCCGGCGCCGCCTCCTCAAGGAGTACGACGTCCACACCCTCCTCCGCCTGCCCACCGGCATCTTCTACGCGGGCGGCGTGAAGGCCAACGTCCTGTTCTTCGAGCGCAAGCCCGCCCGCCCCGAGAAGCCCTGGACCGAGAAGCTCTGGGTCTACGACTTCCGTACCGCCCAGCACTTCACCCTCAAGCAGAACCCCCTCACCCGGGCCGCCCTCGAGGACTTCGTCCAGTGCTACCGGCCCGACGACGAGGATCGCAGCAAGCGCGTCGAGACAGAACGCTTCAAGTCCTTCACCTACGAAGAGCTGGCCGCCCGCGACAAGGCGAACCTCGACATCCTCTGGCTCCGCGACCCCAGCCTCGACGACGCCGAATCGCTCCCCGCACCCGAAGTCCTCGCCGCCGAGATCGTCGAGGACCTCCAGGCCGCGCTCAGCGAGTTCGCCGCCATCGCCGAAACCCTCCAGCAGGCCCGAGGAGGCAACGAGGCGGACATCGCCGATGAGTGACCTCCGCGCGAGCTACGAAGCGGGCTGAACGCCGGACAGCTGAGCAAGTGCGCCCCGGATGTCGCGAATCATCGCTCCGGGGCGCCGGTACACGTCGCTCGCCGTGAACCGCAGAATCCGGCGCACTTCCCCGCACGACATCAGGTCGTTGAAGCGAGCAATATCCCGCTGGTGCTGTGCCCTGCTGCCGTGCCACCGGTAGCCCTCGATCTCCACTACCAGCCCCTGCGCCCGGAAGAAGAAGTCCGGGTACGCCCGCCGACCCATCGGGGTGGTGAGCAGCACCTGCGAGGCAGGGTGCAGTCCCGCGTCGTGCATCCGCAGGCGGGCGATCGTCTCCGCCGGTGACCCCGCCTTCGGGTCCGCCAGCGCCAACCACTCCCGTGCGGTGGCCGTACCGCGCATGGCAGACCCCCGCTCCAGGGCTCGGGCGATCTCCCCCAGCGTGGTCAGCGGCGCCCTACGCCGCTCCCCGCCCCCGTACCGGCTGGGCCGCCCGCTCACCGCCGACTCCACCGCCACCAGCGCGTCGTCACGCGGCCCGGCCCGTAAGAGGTCTGCCATGGTGCGTACCACGGTGGTGCCCCTCAGCCCGCCCAGGGTTGTGGTTTCGTCCGCGCCGAGCGGCAAGCGGTGCAGCACGCCACCGCGAACGTCCGTCCTGCCCTTGGGCGGCCCGGTGAACTCCACACGCGGTGCACGGGTTTCGATGTCGTGGAGTACAGCCGCTGCCGTATGGCTGACGACGAGGCGCGCATGCGCCAGTTGGTTCGCCCACAGCAACGCCATCGGGTCGACTCCGCGCCCGGGCTCCACCCACACACCTGCACGAAGCTGTGTCCACCCCTCCGCGCGGAAGCGGCGGTTCAGCCGCCCGCGCTTCCAGCCGCCTGCCAGCGCCTGGGCAGTCAGCACCACCCCGCCCTGGGCAGCGGCCAGCCTGGCGAGCAACACCGCATCCCCCGTCCCCGTCATCTCCCCACAGTGCCGTAGGGTCCTGCTCTCGCGCTGGGCCTGTGGATAACGGGTTTTGCGGTGAGTTTGCGTCACCAATGTGGCAACACGGTCCATGAACGGCGGCACAAACCCACCGCCAACCCCCGGCTCACCCGGCCAGGCGGTCGAACCTCCCCGCCTTGGCGGCCCGTATGAAGGCCGCGAGGGGGCGGGGAGTGGTGGTGAGGACGGTCCTAGGGGCGTCGCTCTCGCGCAGGTGTATGCCGCCACTCTCGGCGGTGGCGAGTTCGACGCAGTTGTTGTCCGGCCCTGTCCCCGAGAAGGAACTCTTCCGCCAGCCGGTTCGGTGCATTCTCCTGGCCCCTTACAGCTCTCGTGCGATGCGGTGGATGAAGGCTCGCGAGTCCTCGGCACTCATCGCAGACGACTCAACGGTACGCAGAAGGGCCCGGTAGTGCTCCAGTTGCGCCTCGGCGTGAAGGAAGTCGATGCCATGGAAGTGATCGATCTGCGCCGTGTCCAGCTGAGGCACCGGACCTGCCGCGTACGTCATTGCGTACCCCATACCCGCGAACCCTTCGGCAGAGAAGGGAACCACACATACGGTGACGCCCGGGAGTTCGGAGGTCTCCAGGATGTGCTCCAGCTGTTCACGGGCCGCCTTGCGGTCACCGACCCTCATCAGTAGCGCGGCTTCGTGGATGATCGCCGTGAACTCCGGCGGGTCGTCTCGCTCCAGCACATTCCGGCGCCTCAAGCGGAAGTCGATGACCGCCTCAAGGTGGTCCGAAGCGTGGTTCAAACGCGCGTAGGTGAACAGAGCCCGCATGTACGGCTCCACTTGGAGCAAGCCCGGGATGTGCACCACTTGCAGGGCTCGCATACGCCGGGAGTGCCACTCCATTGCCGCGAGGTCCAGAGACATCGGGGCAAGCGTGCCGCGGTAATCCTCCCACCAGCCACGGACCCGCTCCGTCGCCATTGCGGCCAGCGCATCCACCAACGCGCGGTCCGCACAGCAGTAGTGATCAGCCAGCGTGCGCAGCCGCTCCGCACTGACGCCGATACGGCCGACCTCCATGTGACTCATCTGCATGGGGCTCACGCCGAGGCGCCCAGCAGCCTCCCGCGCGGTCATACCCGCACGCTCCCGCATCTTTCGCAGCTCTGCACCAAGGCGCTCCTGTCGAGCGGTGGGATTACTCCTCGGCGGCATGCATGTACTCCCTGTGACTCAACATCTGCGGCGCCACGATGCCATGACTCGACCCATTCGGGCGAACTTGCCGGACTAGGTTGCACCGTTACTAGGTAGCACCCTACGTTACGTATCGCACTGCTCACCCAACGAAGCAACCGGCCAGCCGGAAGCGCACCGTCATGCCCGCAAACGCAGGGCGGCGGCATTGACACCGGTCGGCCCGTCCCATCGCGCCAGCAGGAGGCCCCTATGCCCCTCGTCACGCCACCCGTCGCCCCGTTCGAGTACTGCCTCCACATCCCGCACGACCCCCGGGCCGTCGGCGTGGCCAGAGCCTCCCTCCGTACCGCCCTCACCGCTCATGAGCTACCCGAACTGGTCGAGCGTGCCGAGCTGTTGGCGAGCGAGATGCTCACCAACGCCCTCGTGCACGCGGGCGGCGAGGCCGATCTGCGGCTGAAGTGGTCCGCCGAGACGTTGCGGATGACCGTGTGGGACTCCAGCGTGGCCCCACCCGGCCTCCGCCCGCTCACGGCGGGCGGCGAGAGTGGGCGCGGGCTGCACTTGCTGCGGCTGCTCGCCGACCGGTGGAGCCACTACCCGCTGACGGGTGAGCGGTGGGGGCCCGCGTCCAAGGTCGTCTGGTGCGAGATCACCAGAACGCCGCCCGCCGCGTGGGCGTAGACCGTACGGTCAGGGCGCCGTGAGGGCGACGCGGCGGAACTCGACGGACTCGATGGTGACGCCGGGGGCCGAGGCGCCCAGCAGCGGGGCGGCGGCGCGGGCCCGCTCCTCGTCCTCGAAGGTCAGGATCGACAGGCCCCGACCGTCCACGGGCTCCAGCCACTGGCCGGAGACGAAGCCTGGTGCGGCGGTGAGCTTGGGCAAGATGTCGTTCATGAGCGCGGCGGCAGCCGCAGAGGCCTGGGCCGGGTCGATCGTGAGGGTGACGAGGGCTGCGTGCATCGGGGTCTCCTGCGGTGGAATGCTCCGTTCAGCAGATAGGACACTCCAGCGGCCCGGAACTCATCCCGGCCCGGTCACCCCTGGCGCGGGCCGGTGATCTCCTCCGTGATCCCGAAGCCCTTCGCCGGGCCCTCCGGAATCTCCACCACGGTGCCGTACGGGACACGGGTCTCGGCGGCGTACGTCCCCTCGTCCGGGGAGGGGGAGGTCAGCACGGTGACGGTGCCGTGGTTGTCGTGGTCGTCGATCAGGACGTAGACGGGGATCCCGGCCCCTGCGTAGGCACGGCGCTTGCGCACCCGGTCGCGCTGCTGGTTCTCGTGGCCGGGGGAGACCACTTCGACGACGAGCTTCACGGCGGAGGCGGCGAAGCCGAGGCCGTCCTCGGTGACGAACTCCTCGTCCTCCTGGGGCGCGACGAACAGATCCGGCACCCATGCCTTCAGGCCGTGGATGACATTCCAGTCGTGGTGGACCGCGTAATCGCCGTCTTCCAGGTACTTCTCGAGCAGCCGCCGCAGCCGGTTGATGATGCGGGCATGGCTGGAACGTCCGGTTGGCGACACCTCGATGAACCCCTCGACAATCTCCGCGCGAAAGCCCTCGGGGAGTTCCAGGGACTTCCACGCCTGCCACAGGGCCTCATCGAGCGAGATCGGGGACATGGCCTCGGGCACCTCCGTCGTCGTAGGCGCCTCATGGGCGAGTGCGGTCATGGCGCAGCACCTCCTCCTCAAGTGTGGGCCAAGAGTGCCCTCGTGGCACAGGCAGGCAACGGCCTCACGCTAGAGATACGAAAGGCCCGACGACCTGGGATTCGGTCGCCGGGCCACTCGATCGGATGAGTTTGGAAACGGAAGAAACGGTCCGGGCGCTACTCCGGGCGCTTGGGGCGCCAGACCACCAGGGCGCTGCTCTGCTGGACGTCCTGGTAGCGGACCAGGTCGCGGCGGTAGGAGGCGTGGACCTGGGCCTCGCGCTGCTGCATGGCCGTCGCGGCGCCCTCGACCGCGGCCTGGAGCTCGGCGACCCGGGACTGGAGGGCCGCGACCTGGTTCTCCAGTTCGATGATGCGCTTGATCCCGGCGAGGTTGATGCCCTCGTCCTGGGACAGCTGCTGGACCTGGCGGAGCAGCTGGATGTCGCGCGCGGAGTACCGCCGGCCGCGGCCGGCGGTACGGTCGGGGGAGACCAGGCCGAGGCGGTCGTACTGACGCAGGGTCTGCGGGTGCAGCCCGGAGAGCTGGGCGGCCACCGAGATGACGTAGACCGGCGAATCCTCGGTCAGCTCATAGGGGTTACGGGGTCGGCCGGCGCCCCTGCCTCCGAATCCTCCTCGGCCGTCCATCTCATGCTCCCTTCGCGGCCTTGAACAGCTCCGCCCGTGGGTCCTCTCCCACGGTCGCCTCGCGATACGACTCCAGCGCGTCACGCGCCGGGTCGCTCAGGTCCTTCGGCACCGTGACCTCGACGGTGACCAGCAGGTCCCCGCGGGTGCCGTCCTTGCGCACCGCGCCCTTGCCCCGGGCGCGCATGGTCCGTCCGTTGGGCGTGCCGGGCGGCAGCTTCAGGGTGACCGGCGGGCCGCCCAGGGTCGGGACCTTGATCTCGCCGCCGAGCGCCGCCTCGGGAAGGGTGACGGGCACGGTGACGGTCAGGTTGTCGTCCTTGCGGCCGAAGACCGGATGCGGGTCCACATGCACGACCACGTACAGATCGCCGGCCGGGCCGCCGGTCTCGCCCGGGGCGCCCTTGCCGCGCAGCCGGATCCGCTGGCCGTCGCTGACCCCCGCGGGGATCCGGACCTGCATGGTGCGGGCGGAACGGGCCCGTCCGCTGCCCTTGCAGGTCTCGCACGGGTTCTGCGCGATCAGCCCGCGGCCGCGGCACTCCACGCACGGGTCGGTGAGCGAGAAGCCGCCCCCGCCGCCCCGGCTGACCTGGCCGGTGCCGACACAGGTCGGGCAGACCCGCGGGGTGCCGTCCCGGTCGCCGGTGCCCGAGCACGCCTTGCACGGGGCCTGGCTGGACATCCGCAGCGGGACCGTGGCCCCCTCGACGGCCTCGGTGAAGCTGAGCGTCACCTCGGACTCGATGTCCTGGCCCCGGCGCGGCTGGGCGCGGGTGGTGCCGCCGCGGCCGAACAGCCCGCCGAAGACATCCCCGAGCCCGCCGCCGAAGCCGCCGGCGCCGCCACCGCCGCCGCCCTGCGCGCCGCCGCCGAAGAGGTCGCCCAGGTCGAAGTTGAAGCTGCCGGTGCCACCCGGTCCGCCCGGCCCGGGGCGGAAGCCCCCGTTGCCGAACAGCGCGCGGGCCTCGTCGTACTCCTTGCGCCGCTTGGGATCCCCGAGGATGTCATTGGCCTCGGAGATCTCCTTGAACCGGTCCTCCGCCTTGGCGTCGCCCTTGTTGGCGTCCGGGTGGTACTCGCGGGCGAGCTTCCGGTACGCCTTCTTGATCTCCGCCTCGGTGGCGTCCTTGGGGACGCCGAGAACTTTGTAGTAGTCCTTCTCCACGAAGTCCTTGGTGCTCATCCCCGACGTCCCTCCTCTCCTGCTGCTCTCGCGGTCACCGTCACGTCAGCCCTCTTCCGGGCCACCGCTCTCCTCGTCCGGCGCCGCGGTCTCGCCTTCGCCCTTGCCGGCGGCGGCGCCCGGCTGGGGCTCGGCGACGGCGACCCGCGCCGGGCGGATCGTGCGCTCGCCGATTCGATACCCCGGCTGGAGAATCTGCACGCACGTGGTCTCGGTGACATCCGGCGCGTACGAGTGCATCAGGGCCTCGTGGATCAGCGGGTCGAAGGGCTCGCCCTCCTTGCCGAACTGCTGGAGGCCCAGCTTGGCCACCACCGCTTCCACGGAGTCGCCCACCGACTTGAAGCCGCCGACGAGCTCGCCGTGGTCACGGGCGCGGCCGATGTCGTCGAGCACGGGCAGCAGCTCGGACAGGAGGCTCGCGACCGCGATCTCCTTGACCGTCACCCGGTCCCGCTCGACCCGGCGCCGATAGTTCTGGTACTCCGCCTGGAGCCGCTGGAGGTCGGCCGTCCGCTCATTGAGCGCGGTACGGACCTGGTCCAGCTGTGCCTGAAGGGCTACCTGCTCGAGGTCCCCGGCCGGGGCCGCCGGGCCCGCCTTGTCGGCGGACCCGGCGCCCTTCGCCGCGTCATCAGGGGTCTTCGCGGCTTCGGAGGGGACATCGGGCTGCTCCTCGAAGCCCGGGGTCTCCTCCGTCACGCGGCACCACCCTGACCCTTGTCGGCCTTGTCGTCGTCGACGATCTCGGCGTCCACCACATCGTCATCGGCCTTGGCCTGGCCGCCCGCGGCACCCGCCGCACCGTCGGCGCCGGCGGCACCGGCGTCGGCCGCGCCCGCCTCAGTGTTGGCGTACATGGCCTGGCCCAGCTTCTGGCTGACCGCGGCGACCTTCTCGGTCGCGGTGCGGATCTCGGCGGTGTCCTCGCCCTTGAGCTTCTCCTTAAGCTCGGTGAGGGCCTCCTCGACCTCGGTCTTGACCTCGCCCGGGACCTTGTCCTCGTTGTCCTTGAGGAACTTGTCCGTCTGGTAGACCAGCTGCTCGGCCTGGTTGCGGGTCTCGGCGGCCTCGCGGCGCTTGTGGTCCTCCTCCGCGTACTGCTCGGCCTCGCGCATCATGCGGTCGATGTCGTCCTTCGGCAGCGCGGAGCCGCCGGTGACGGTCATCTTCTGCTCCTTGCCGGTGCCGAGGTCCTTCGCGCCGACGTGCATGATGCCGTTGGCGTCGATGTCGAAGGTGACCTCGATCTGCGGCACGCCGCGCGGGGCCGGGGGCAGGCCGGTCAGCTCGAACATCCCGAGCTTCTTGTTGTACGCCGCGATCTCGCGCTCGCCCTGGTAGACCTGGATCTGCACGGACGGCTGGTTGTCCTCGGCCGTGGTGAAGATCTCCGAGCGCTTGGTCGGAATGGTCGTGTTGCGCTCGATCAGCTTGGTCATGATGCCGCCCTTGGTCTCGATACCGAGGGACAGCGGGGTGACGTCCAGCAGCAGGACGTCCTTGACCTCACCCTTGAGGACACCGGCCTGGAGGGAGGCGCCGATGGCGACGACCTCGTCCGGGTTGACGCCCTTGTTGGCCTCCTTGCCGCCGGTCAGCTCCTTGACGAGCTCGGCGACGGCGGGCATACGGGTCGAGCCACCGACCAGGACCACGTGGTCGATCTCGGACAGCGAGATGCCCGCGTCCTTGATGACGTTGTGGAACGGGGTCTTGCAGCGCTCCAGCAGGTCGGAGGTGAGCTGCTGGAACTGGGCGCGGGTGAGCTTCTCGTCCAGGTGCAGCGGGCCCTCGGCGGACGCCGTGATGTAGGGCAGGTTGATGGTGGTCTCGGACGAGCTGGAGAGCTCGATCTTCGCCTTCTCAGCGGCCTCGCGGAGGCGCTGAAGGGCCATCTTGTCCTTGGACAGGTCGACGCCGTGGCCGTTGTTGAACTGCTTGACCAGGTAGTCGACGACACGCTGGTCCCAGTCGTCACCACCGAGGTGGTTGTCACCGTTGGTGGCCTTGACCTCCACCACTCCGTCGCCGATCTCCAGCAGCGAGACGTCGAAGGTGCCGCCACCGAGGTCGAAGACCAGAATGGTCTGGTCGTCCTTCTCCAGCCCGTAGGCGAGCGCGGCGGCAGTAGGCTCGTTGACGATACGCAGGACGTTGAGGCCCGCGATCTCACCGGCTTCCTTGGTCGCCTGGCGCTCGGCGTCGTTGAAGTACGCCGGGACGGTGATGACCGCGTCCGTGACCTTCTCGCCGAGGTACGACTCCGCATCCCGCTTGAGCTTCTGCAGGATGAAGGCGCTCATCTGCTGCGGGTTGAAGTCCTTGCCGTCGAGGTTGATCTTCCAGTCGGTGCCCATGTGGCGCTTGACCGAGCGGACGGTGCGGTCCACGTTGGTCACCGCCTGGCGCTTGGCGACCTCGCCGACCAGCACCTCGCCGTTCTTCGCGAACGCCACAACGGACGGCGTGGTCCTGGCGCCCTCGGCGTTGGTGATGACGGTGGGCTCACCGCCTTCGAGAACACTGACGACGGAGTTCGTCGTACCCAGGTCGATGCCGACCGCACGTGCCATTTCGGGATCCTCCAGCTACAGCATTGAGTGGAACAGGCTCAAGCGTGCATCAGCCGCTCTGCCGCTGTCAACAGACCTGAGTCGACAGGGCTCAAGTTTTATATGAGGCTTATGCCCAAGCGGGCGTGGAAGCGGGAGAGGAGGGGCCAAGTGAGGGAGGGTAGGGGCCAAATGAGCGACACAGATCACCGGCTCGTCGACTACATGGGCGCCCGTCCGGGCGGGTAATCTCGGTCAAGCCACATTAAGTTACTGCTTAGTAATCAAGTACTGCTTAGTAATCCAGCTCTCGCAGGTTCGAGGAGCCCCTTATGCAACTCGCCGCGATCATCGTGTCGCTGGTCCTCACCGCGGTCGGCGTTGCCCTGCTCGGCCGGGCCGTCGCACAGTTCGTGCGCTTCTTCAAGCTCGGCGCGCCGGTCCCGGCGGGGGTCAGGACCGACAATCCCTGGCAGCGCAGCGTGACCCTGGTCCGCGAGTTCCTCGCGCACACGCGCATGAACAAGTGGGGCGTCATCGGCGTCGCCCACTGGTTCGTGGCGATCGGCTTCCTGACCCTGCCACCGACCATCATCAACGCCTATGGCCAGCTCTTCCAGGCGGACTGGACGCTGCCGGTCCTCGGCGGCTTCCTCCCCTACGAGCTGTACATCGAGTTCATCGGCACGATGACCACCCTGGGCATCCTGACGCTGATGGTGATCCGGCTGCTGAACCTGCCCAGCCGGGCCGGGCGCAAGTCCCGGTTCACGGGCTCCACCGCCTGGCAGGCGTACTTCGTCGAGTACGTCATCCTCATCATCGGCCTCGCGATCATGGCGCTGCGCGGCACCGAGGGCGCGCTGCACCACGTAGACCATTACGAGCCCGCGTACTTCGCCTCGTATCCGCTGGTCCAGCTCTTCGACGGGCTCAGCGTGGACACGGTGCAGAACCTGACCTACTTCTTCGCGATGATCAAGCTGGGCACGACCATGATCTGGATGATCACGGTCAGCACCAACCTCGACATGAGCATCGCCTGGCACCGCTTCCTCGCCTTCCCCAACATCTGGTTCAAGCGGGAGTCCAGCGGCGAGGTGGCGCTCGGCGCGCTCCAGCCGATGGTGAGCGAGGGCAAGCCGATCGACTTCGAGGACCCGGACGAGGACGCCCAGTTCGGCGTCTCGCAGATCGAGCACTTCTCCTGGAAGGGCATCCTCGACTTCTCCACCTGCACCGAATGCGGCCGCTGCCAGTCGCAGTGCCCCGCCTGGAACACCGGCAAGCCGCTCTCGCCCAAGCTGCTGATCATGTCGCTGCGCGACCACAGCCACGCCAAGGCCCCGTATCTGCTCGCCGGTGGCGGCAAGACGGCCGAGGGCGAGGAGAAGGCGAGCGAGGAGCAGCTCGCCGAGGTGCCCGCGTCCGCGCTCGCGGAGGCCGAGCGGCCGCTGATCGGCACGCTCGAGGAGAACGGCGTCATCGACCCGGACGTGCTGTGGTCCTGCACCACTTGCGGGGCGTGCGTCGAGCAGTGCCCGGTGGACATCGAGCACGTCGACCACATCGTGGACATGCGCCGCTACCAGGTGATGATCGAGTCCTCGTTCCCGTCCGAGGCGGGCACGATGCTCAAGAACCTGGAGAAGAAGGGCAACCCCTGGGGGCTGGCCAAGAAGCAGCGGCTGGCGTGGACCAAGGAAGTCGACTTCGAGGTGCCGGTCGTCGGCAAGGACATCGAGGACCTCACCGAGGTCGACTACCTTTACTGGGTCGGCTGCGCGGGCGCCCTGGAGGACCGGGCCAAGAAGACCACCAAGGCCTTCGCGGAGCTGCTGCACATCGCGGGCGTCAAGTTCGCGATCATGGGCGGCGACGAGGCGTGCACCGGTGACTCCGCCCGCCGGCTGGGCAATGAGTTCCTCTTCCAGCAGCTCGGCCAGCAGAACGTCGAGATGCTGAACATGGCCTTCGGCGAGGACGATGAAGACGAGTCGTCCAAGAAGCCGAAGTCGGCGAAGAAGATCGTCGCCACCTGCCCGCACTGCTTCAACACGATCGCCAACGAATACCCGCAGCTGGGCGGCGAGTTCGAGGTCATCCACCACACCCAGCTGCTCCAGCACCTCATCGACGAGGGCAAGCTGATCCCGGTCACCCCGGTCGAGGGTCTGATCACCTACCACGACCCCTGCTACCTGGGCCGCCACAACAAGGTCTACACCCCGCCGCGCGAGATCATCGCCAAGGTGCCGGGGCTGCGGAACGAGGAGATGCACCGCCACAAGGAGCGCGGCTTCTGCTGTGGCGCGGGCGGCGCCCGGATGTGGATGGAGGAGCGGATCGGCAAGCGCATCAACAACGAGCGCGTGGACGAGGCGCTGTCCCTCAACCCGGACATCGTCTCCACCGCCTGCCCGTTCTGCCTGGTGATGCTCACCGACTCCGTCAACGGCAAGAAGAACGACGGCGTGGTGAAGGAGGAGCTCCAGGTCGTGGATGTGGCGCAGCTGCTCCTCGACTCGGTGAAGACCCCCGCCGAGCCGGAGGGCGACGGCGAGTCGGCCGAGGCCCCGGAGCCCACGCCGGTGAAGTGACGCCCCCGTGTCGACCATGACGAGGCCCGCCCGCGCACTGCGCGGGCGGGCCTCGCTTCGTACGTCTACGGCCTCGGCCTGCCGTGCTTCGACAGCGGCAGCGTCTGCTCGGTCCAGATGACCTTGCCGTCCGCGGTGTAGCGGGTGCCCCAGCGGTCGGCGAACTGCGAGACCAGGAAGAGCCCCCGGCCGCCCTCGTCCGTCGTCCCCGCGTACCGCAGATGCGGGGAGGTGCTGCTGGTGTCGAAGACCTCGCAGATCAGGCTGCGGTCGCAGAGCAGCCGCACCCGGATCGGGCCGGTCGCGTAGCGGATCGCGTTGGTGATCAGCTCGCTGAGGATGAGCTCGGTCGTGAACGCGACGTCGCCCAGATCCCACTCCGCGAGCTTCCGGGCCACCGCGGCACGCACCTCGGCCACCTGCGCCGGATCGGACGGCACCTCCCAGTCGGCGGTCAGACCGGGCTCCAGCACCCTCGTACGGGCCACGATGAGCGCGATGTCATCGCTCGGGCGATCGGGCAGCAGCGCGTCCAGCACCGCCGTACAGGCGTCCTCAGGCGTCCGGCCGGGGTGGGCAAGGGCGCCGCGCAGCATCTCCAGACCCGTTTCGATGTCCCGGTCGCGCTTCTCGATCAGCCCGTCCGTGTAGAGCACCAGATGGCTGCCCTCGGGCAGCTCCAGCTCCGCCGTCTCGAACGGCAGCCCGCCCAGGCCCAGCGGCGGTCCCGCGGGAAGTTCCAGGAACTCCACCGAGCCGTCCGGACGCACCAGCGCGGGCGGCGGATGACCGGCCCGCGCCATCGTGCAGCGCCGCGTCACCGGATCGTAGATCGCGTACAGACACGTGGCCCCCGTGATGCCCTCACCGCCACCGCCACCGCCACCGCCACCGCCGCCGTCGCCGTCCAGCCCGCCAGGGCCCTCGTCCTGGTCGATCCGGGCGATCAGGTCATCGAGGTGGGAGAGGATCTCGTCGGGCGGCAGGTCGAGCGTGGAGAAGTTGTGCACCGCCGTCCGCAGCCGCCCCATCGTCGCCGCCGCGTGCAGACCATGCCCGACCACGTCCCCCACCACCAGCGCCACCCGCGCCCCGGGCAACGGGATGACGTCGAACCAGTCGCCCCCGACCCCCGACTCCGCCGGCAGATAGCGGTACGCCACATCCAGCGCGTTCTGCTCCGGCAGCATCCGGGGCAGCAGACTGCGCTGGAGGGTCACCGCCATGGTGTGCTCGCGGGTGTAGCGGCGGGCGTTGTCGATGCTCACGGCGGCCCGGGTGACCAGCTCCTCCGCGAGGGAGACATCGTCCTCCTCGAAGGGCTCCGGCTTCTCCGCGCGCATGAAGCTGGCCACGCCCAGGACGACGCCCCGGGCCCGCAGCGGGACCGTGATCATCGAGTGGATGCCGTAGTCCACGATCCGGCGGGCGTGCTCGGGGTCCTGCTCCTGCCAGCCGCCGAAGTCGCCCAGGACCGGCTCGACCGTGACCGCTCCACTGCGGAAGCCCCGGGCCTGGGGCGCGCTCGGGCCGAACTCGATCAGCATGCCGAGCGGGTAGAGCGGGCCGTCGTCCCGGATGCCACTGAGGGCCGTACGGCGCAGCACCGTACGGCCGCCGTCCGCGGCCGCCACGGCGGCCCACGAGCCCGCGTCCGGGGGCTCGCTGAGGCCCGGGACCCCGTCCGGGGGGTCGCTGAGGCCCGGGACCCCGTCCGGGGGGTCGCTGAGGCCCGGGACCCCGTCCGGGGGCTCGCTGAGGCCCGGGACCCCGTCCGGGGGCTCGCTGAGGCCCGACACCCCGTCCGGGGACTCGCTGAGACCCGACACCCCGTCCGGGGGCTCCTCGCCGCGCAGCACCGAGTCCGCGAGGTCCACCGAGACGTAGTCGGCGAACCGGGCCACCGCGTACTCCGCCAGCTCCTGGGCGGTGCGCACCACGTCCAGCGTGGTGCCGATGGAGACGCCCGCGTCGTACAGCAGCTTGAGCCGGTTGCGCGCGAGGTCGACCTTGCCGGACAGCGCGCGCAGCTCCGTGGTGTCGCGCAGGGTGGCGACGCTGCCGGGCGGGCCGCCGTCGCGGTCGGTGGGGCGGTGGCTGACGGACAGCAGCCGCTCACCGGCCGTATGGACCTCGTCGGTGGCGGGGCGCCCGGACGCCAGCAGCGCGGCGGTGTGCGGATCGAAGCCGAGCTCGGACACCAGACGGCCCTCGGCGTCCGACGGGAGGTCGAAGAGCCGGCGCGCCTCGTCGTTGGCCAGCACCAGCCGTCCGTCGCCGCCGACGATCAGCACGCCCTCGCGCACCGAGTGCAGCACCGCGTCGTGGTGCTCGTACATCCGCGTCATCTCGGACGGGTCCAGCCCGTGGGTCTGGCGCCGCAGCCGCCTGCTCACCAGGGCCGTGCCCGCCGTGGCGAGCGCCAGGGCGGCCGCCGCCGCGCCGAACAGCAGCGGCATCTGGTGGTCGGCCGCGCCGCTCACCTTCTTGATCGTGATACCGGCCGCGACCAGGCCGACGACCTTCCCCTGGGCGTCCTTGACGGGCACCACGGACCGTACGGACAGGCCGAGGGTGCCGGTGAAGGTCTCCTGGACCGTCCGGCCCTCGGCCGCCGGGCGGATGCTGCCCATGAAGTGCTTGCCGATCCGGGCGGGGTTGGGGTGGGTGTAGCGGATCCCCTGCGGCGTCATGGCCACGACGAAGTCGACGCCGGAGCCCTTACGGGCCCGCTCGGCGAGCGGCTGGAGCACGGCGCTGGGATCGCGGCCGCGCAGCGCGCTCACCATGCCCGGCGCGTTCGCGAAGCTCTCGGCGACCGCCATGGAGCGGTTACGGGCCTCCCGCTCGCTGTCGTAGCGGGACTGGAGGACGAGGGCCACTACGGCGGCCACGACCAGCAGCAGCACGACGCCGACCTGTAGGACGAAGACCTGGCCGGCCACGGTGCGCACCCCGCGCCCCGGGTGCCAGCGGGACCGCTGCCCATAGCCGCGGCCGGTGGGCGCGCCGGGACCGCCGCCGGAGCCGGGGCCGGATCCGGGGCCGGATCCGGGGCCCGGTCCGCGGCCGCTCCAGCCGGTGCGCACCGGCGGCCGGCCATGCGGGCTCAGCTGGGCGTACGTGCTCTGCCGACCCTGCGGGCCCCAGCGGGCAATGGGGGCCGGCGAGCCATGCGGATCGGCTTGATCGCGCTGATCCCACTGATCGCGCTGACCTTGCTCGTCTCGCTGGCCTTGCTGACCTCGCTCGTCTCGCTGACCTTGCTGGTCTCGCGGGTCTCGCCGACCTTGCTGGTCTCGCTGACCTTGCTGGTCTCGCGGGTCCTGTCGGTCCTGGTGGTCCTGCGTGTCCTGCTGAACGCGCCGCCCACGTCGCTCCCATGCCGAATGGGGCCCCTCACGCCGACCGCGTGGGCGCCAGTCGGTCATCGTGCGGGCCAGCGGAACCCGTGGTCGACCGAAAAGTCCGGCCATGTCGCTATTTCTAGCACCCTCGCTCAGCGGTGGGCGAGCGGCATCCTCCGCCGCCGGCCGCGCACTCCCGTCCGACATCGCGACTACACCCCGCCCGCGCCCTCTTTCACCGGTCTCGTCGCCTCACCCGTCATCCGCCCACCGTGCGTTAAGCACATGGTTGCCCCCGCTTTTCCGCATCAAAGTTCCCGCGCCGGACGTACCGATACTGGCCGTGAAGCATCCCTTCTCACAACGACGTTGCGAATTCCCTACAGGATCATGCCCAACACGGCATCCGTAAATGTCCTGGACGGCCCTTGTGCTCCAAAGGTCATCTTTACAGTCAAGCAGACTGATCGATCCCGCATCATCCGGAAGATCACCAAACGGCGGTCGGCGGGAGCACCAGGCATCACCCTTCGTAACGAAGTGCCGTGCCCCTTGGTCTCAGCCGCCCTGATGGGTTGCCTCAGTCGCCCTGATGGGTTGAGGTGGGCCGATGACGCCAGCACCTCCCCCCACAGCACCACCCGGCCGCGTCCCGGGCCCCCGACGCCGCTCCCTCCCCCGCATCCCCCGCGTCCGCCGCGCCTCCACCGCCTCAGCCTCCGCCTCTGCCGTCACTTCCGTCACCGCTTCCGTCGCCGCCGGTACGGCCTGTCTGGCGCTGCTGCTCACCGCCTGCGGCCCCGACGACGGCGCCGGGGGCCGGCGCGACGACTCCGCCGCCGGGTCCGTCATCACCCCCACCGCGACCGCGCCCGTCCCCCACGGCAAGGGCAGCCGGCTGCCGGATGACGTCAACGGCGACGGCTACCCCGATCTGCGCGTCCCCGTCCCGTCCGGCAAAGGGGGGCTGCCCAGCCGGATCGCCTTCGTCCACGGCTCGTCCCACGGCCTGAATCCCGCCACCCGGACCGTGCTCCGCCACCGCGACCTCGGGCTGCCGTCCAAGGACGTCACCGTCGCGGGCGCGACCGAGGTGGCCACGGCCGACCTCGACGGCGACGGCTACGCCGACGTCACCACGACGGCGGGCGAGGCGCTCGGCAAGCAGGAGACCGAGCGCACCCAGGCCACCGTCCGGACCGTCCCCTACATCTCCTGGGGCGGCCCCGGCGGCCCCCACCGCACCCGCTCCGCCGCCCGCGTCCAGCTGACCGGCCCGGACGACGGCGTGGACGCCCAGCGCCCCACCGTCGGCGACTTCAACGGCGACGGCCACCACGACCTGGCCCTGGTCCGCGCGGACCGGCACTCGCTGCTGGTGCTGTACGGGCCGTTCAACCGGGCGGGCAAGGCCGCCCGGACCGTGCCGTACGCGAGCCCGCTGGAGGGCCACGGCGAAATCGGCGATCTCATCGCCGACACCATCGCGGACACCGCCGACGGCCACCGCGCCACCGATCTGGTGGTGCACGCGGTCAACGACAACGACCAGTCCGGCTCCGCCCTCCTCACCGCCGGGTCCCACGGCCTCAGCCACACGAGCCGCGGGCTGCGCGAGGGCAACTCGATCGCCTTCGGCGACTTCGACGGCGACGGCCGCCGCGATGTCGCGGTCGGCGACAGCGGCACCCGTGACGACGAGCCGGGTGTGGAGACGGAACGGCCGGACGTCGGCAAGACGGTGAGCATCTACCACAAGGGGGCGGCGCAGACGTCCGGTTCGGTTCCGCGCCCCCTCAAGGTGCCCGGGATGTCGGGCACCCTGGCCGCCGCCGACACGGACGGGGACGGCACCGATGAACTGGCCGTCTCGCTCGGGCGGGGCGGCGTCGAGCTGCTCACCCTGCGCGGCTCCCACCCCGCGACGACCCGCGTCACCCGGCGGCATCTGCTGACCCGCGCGGCACCCGCCGCCGTGGACGGCAAGACCATCCGTAAGGACGAGCGCGCGGCCCGGCTCTACGGCGTCGCGGACTTCGATCACGACGGTAAGGATGAGGTCGTCCTGGCGTGGGGCCCCGGTCTGGCCTTCTCGCGGTACGGCGAACGTCCCGAGTGGTGGTGGATCACGGACGGCACGGCGGACAAGACGGCCTTCAGCAGCAAGCCGTTCGCGGCGGACAAGGACTAGGGCGCGGACAAGGACTAGGGCGCGGACTAGGACTAGGGCGCGGACTAGAACGCGGACAAGGACCAGGACGCGGGCCAAGGCGGGCGAGGGCCGGTCGGACACACCGGCGCTCCCCACTCCCCCACTGGGGGAAAACCCATAAGGGACCCCCTAAGGGATGTCACAGCTCGGCCGCAATGCCCGGTCCGCTCCCACAGCTCCCGTACCCGGCCCGCTACGACCGGGTACGTTCGAATGGTGGCTGGATTCAGGATCGGACGCGGACGGGACTCCCACTCCGCGCAACAAGGGCAGCGGCAGCGGCCGCCGCAGCCGCCGTACGGACAGAACGCCCCGTACGGCGGTCAGCAGCAGCCGCAGTGGCAGCAGCCCTCCTCACAGGGAGAGCCGGAGTATTTCGGCGGCCAGGACCCGCACTACGGCCCCGGGCCCGGGCAGGGCCCCGGCCCCGGAGGCTACGGCCAGGGGCAGAGACCGTACGGACAGGGCGGCGGCACGTACGCCGACGACAACTCGGGCCATACACAGCAGTTCAGCATCGGCGATGCGCCCGACGCGTACGACCCGTACGGCCAGGGCCCCGGTTCGTACGACGACGGCTACGGCGGGCAGACGTACCGCGCAGGCTCCTCCACGGCCCCGCCCGCCGGCCCCCGGCTGCACTGGCAGCAGCTGCTGAGCGGCATCGTGCTGCGCCCGTCGGCCACCTTCTGGCAGATGCGGGACTACGCGGTGTGGGGCCCGGCGCTGATCGTGACCTTCGTCTACGGTCTGCTGGCGGTCTTCAGCTTCGATGACGCCCGTAAGGACGTCCTCAACGCCCCCATGTCCAACAGCATCCCGTGGGTGCTCACCGCGGGCGTCGCCATGGTGATCAGTGGACTGATCCTGGGCGCCGTCACCCACACCCTCGCCCGCCAGCTGGGCGGCGACGGCACGTGGGCGCCGACCATCGGTCTGTCGATGCTGATCATGTCGATCACGGACGCGCCGCGGCTGGTGTTCGCGCTCTTCCTGGGCGGGGACAGCTCGCTGGTGAAGGTGCTGGGCTGGGTGACCTGGCTGGCGGCGGGCGCGCTCTTCACCTCGATGGTGAGCAAGTCGCACGACCTGCCGTGGCAGAAGGCGCTGGGCGCGTCGGCGATCCAGCTGATCGCGCTGCTGAGCCTGCTGAAGCTGGGAACGCTGTAAGGCGCTGTAGGGCCCGCACCACAGACCGCATGACCAAGGGGCCCGCACCGGCGGGCCCCTCATCTCAGGCGTCTCAGGGACCTCAGGCGTCTTAGGCATCGCGCCTCAGGACCTCAGGCATCGTGCCCCGTGTCAGGCGGTCGTGCTCGGTGTCAGGCGTCCCGCACTTGCCCCTCCCGCCGCACCACGGGCGGTTCCACGCTCCACGGGAAGTTGATCCACTGATCGGTACGCTGCCAGACGTACTCGCACTTCACGAGCGACTGGGACTTCTCGTAGATCACCGCGCTGCGCACCTCGGCGACCGTGCCGAGGCAGAAGTCCCGGACCAGCTTCAGCGTCTTGCCGGTGTCCGCCACGTCATCGGCGATCAGCACCTTCTTGTCGGAGAAGTCGATCACGTTGGGCACGGGCGCGAGCATCACGGGCATGTCCAAAGTGGTCCCAACGCCCGTGTAGAACTCCACGTTCACCAGGTGGATGTTCTTGCAGTCGAGCGCGTACGCCAGCCCACCGGCCACGAAGACCCCGCCGCGGGCGATGGAGAGCACTATGTCCGGCTCATAGCCATCTCCGGCGATCTTCTCCGCCAGCTCGCGGACCGCGGCCCCGAACCGCTCGTACGTAAGGTTCTCGCGCTGCTCACCCACGCCGCTCACACCTTCGTCCGGTGGAAGCTCTGGAACGACCGCGAGGGCGTCGGCCCGCGCTGCCCCTGATAGCGGGAGCCGTAACGGGCGGAACCGTAAGGATGCTCCGCGGGCGAGGTCAGCCGGAACATGCACAGCTGCCCGATCTTCATCCCCGGCCAGAGCTTGATCGGCAGCGTCGCGACATTCGACAGCTCGAGCGTGACATGCCCGGAGAACCCCGGGTCGATGAACCCCGCCGTGGAGTGCGTCAGCAGCCCCAGCCGCCCCAGACTCGACTTCCCCTCGAGCCGCGAGGCGATGTCATCCGGCAGCGTCACGACCTCGTACGTCGAGGCGAGCACGAACTCCCCGGGGTGCAGGATGAACGCGTCCTCACCCTCGGGCTCCACCAGCCGCGTCAGATCGGGCTGTTCCACCGCCGGGTCGATATGCGGATAGCGGTGGTTCTCGAACACCCGGAAGAACCGGTCCAGCCTTACATCGATACTCGACGGCTGCACCATCGCCGGATCGTACGGATCAATCCGCACCCGTCCGGCGTCGATCTCGGCCCGGATGTCCTTGTCTGAGAGAAGCACCCGAAGAGGATACGCACATCACCGGCGCCCCCACGGCACAGGCCCGGTCCCACCGGACCGGGCCCGCACCCTGCGGCTTCATCAGCTACCGCTCACCGCTTATCGGCTCCCACCGGCACCGCGTGCCGGAGCCGAGCGCAACGCGGACACCGCAGCAACCGGCCGGGGCCGATGCGATCGACGGTGAGGTGCTGCATCGGGAACGAGGAGGTGCTGAACACATGCCCTTCAGCACAACGGACGACGGTGCGCTCCATTGAGTCCCTTCCCCAAGAACGTGGACGGCGTGGACGACAAAAGCCACATTAGGGGATCAACCACCCACCACTCCACACGGCACTCCGCACCCCCACCGTACGCCCAACTCCCGCACCCCAACAGCCGCTTCCACCCCACGGACACCCCCGAAAATCCACCCCAAAACCACACCAAATCCCCCTCAAAACACCCCCGCCCCCACCCGACCTCAACCCCGACTTGGCACCGTCTTGGCTCCGTCCTGGCCTCGCCATGCCCTCGCCCGGACCGCAAACAGCACGAAGACCCCACGACGAATGCGCCGGGGGTCAGCCATGGGGTAAAGTGTCCGACGATGCGGCGCCAGAGATCGGGCGCCTCTCGCGGGTGTAGTTTAATGGTAGAACATGAGCTTCCCAAGCTCAGAGCGCGGGTTCGATTCCCGTCACCCGCTCCAGCACAAAGCCCCAGGCCAGCGGCCCGGGGCTTCTTTGTTGCCCTGGACCGCTGGCGTCTCCGGCGACTCCCGGCGACGCACCAAGCCCCAGCACAGCGCGATCACACTTGGGCCAAAGCGATCGAGACGCGTCGGGTGTTGTGTGGCGGACGAGGCGCGGGCGTAGGCTCGGCCCAGCGTCCGCAACAACGGCCATGCTCACGATGATCACTCAGACCGCCGCCCAGGAGACGTTCCGATGACCGAGCAGCCCTCCGCCCCCGACGGGCCCCTGATCCCCATGCCGGCGCTCACTCCGGCAGCGCTCCGCGCAGCGGTCGCCCAGATCGCCCCCGCCCAGTTGCCTTCCTTCGCCGAACACCTCGACCGCGCGGTCGAACAAGCCGCCACTCAGAGCACTATCGCTCCACTGCGCACCTTCCTGCTGTGGTGGGGAGAATTCGTTGCCATCGAGCGCTACCCCGCACGAGCGGCCCGCCTGCGTGAACTGGAGGCCGTAGCGGAAGAAGCAACGGACCGCGAGGCCCTGCACTCCGCACTCGCCGAGATGCGACAGATCACAGACGTGGCGCAGCGCGAGATCTCCGCGTGAGCGATAACTGGACCTGGGACTACGACCCCGATGCCGAGCATGTCGTAGGCGGCCTGCCGCACGAAGTCGTGGCCGAGGTAGAGCGCTTGGCTGAGCAGCTGACGGTCCTGGGCAGCGACGCCGTCGACGTCGGACGCGGAAACCCGCACGGCGGAGGTCTGCGGACACAGGACATTTTCGGAGGGCGGGGCTTCTTCATGTTCATGGCCCTGGAACGGCTCGAACTTGTTGTGATCACCCGCATCACATGGCTCGGCTAGCGTCCCCCGCACCAGAAGCGCACCAGATACGGCAGTCAACAGCGGTCAATGCCGGGAACTGCGAAAGGTCGGCGGCTTGCCGTCAGCCCTCGTTTGTGCTGGTCAGCAGGTAACTCAGCCGTGATCACCACGTGATTCCCAAGCTCAGAGCGCGGGTTCGATTCCCGTCACCCGCTCCACGACGAAGGCCCAGGTCACAGACCCGGGCCTTGTTTGTTGTCTAGACCGCGCTAAGCGTCTTACACCAGATCCGCGCCAGAAGGCCTCGCCTCTCCAACCGAGTGGACACACCGACCCTGCACGGCTCGACAACTCCGCACGGGAGAGGGCGGACTGCCCTTCGAGGCCCTCCGCAGCGCGTGTGGGGCTTCAGAGGGGTAGATCGTCAGGCAGGACGCGGAAGGCCTTGTGATGGCCGAGGGGGCGTACAGCGCGGAAGTCTCGGCGATCCAGGGTGAGGATCGCGTCGGTGTCGTAGTCGGCCGCCAGGGCGACGTTCACCACGTCGGTGAGATCCAGGTCGAGCGCCAGGTAGCGGGATCGTACGGTCTGGGCGATGCCGAGGTGGCCCTCAGTAATCTCCGGTACGGATACCCGGCCGCGGCGCATCCAGCCCCGGATGTCGTCGATCGCGCTCACCACGGCCTCGCGGCCCAGTTCGCGGGTGGCTACGTGGTCGAGCTCAGCAAGCAGCAATGGCGACATGACGAGCAGCCCGGCAGCCATGATGGCCTCCTGCGCCGCGGCATGCTCCGGGTGCGTGGAATCGAGCGCTGCCAACAGGCCGGAGGTGTCAGCGATGACGACGATCACGCAGCAGTTCCTGAACCGGTTTCGCGCTGGGCAGCGTCAGCAACGACATCACGCACCTCGCCCTTGGTAAGAGTGCGCCCAGGGCCGGGGAAAGTGCGGGAGAACAACGGCTCGTCCCACACGCGATTGGCCATGGCGGCAAGATGGATGCCCTGCCGGATGATCTCGGCCTCACTGATACCGCGACGCTTGGCGGCCTCCTTGATGATGGCGAGGTCTTCCGGGTCGGCATAGACATTGGTGCGCTTCATGGACATGTACCTAGAGTAACACATGTACCAAATTGGTGTATGCCAGCGTTCGATCCCCTCGGCGTAACACGCTGGTCGCTCCGTCTCGGCCGTGCCCGATGTGTGCCCGCTGGACCGGCGAACCAGGGTCAATCACGGTGTGAGGCCAGCCCGACGGGACTCGGCACTGCACCCGTTCCAGCAGGTGAGAGGCGGTTCCGCGCCCATCACTCTGTGATTCCCAAGCTCAGAGCGCGGGTTCGATTCCCGTCACCCGCTCCACGACGAAGGCACAGGTCAGCGACCTGGTCCTTGTTTGGTTTTCACGGGGACAGCCGTTCGCAGCCGGACTTCGATCAAACGCATACTGGAGTATGCTCGACTCATGTCCGCCACAACACGCATCACCGTCACCCTGCCCACCGAGCAGGTCGCCGAGCTGAGGAAGCTCACGGACAACGTGTCCGGCTACGTGGCGGAAGCGGTGGCCCGCCAGATCCGCCACCAACTCCTCGGCGACGATCTGCGGCGCCATCAGGAGGAACAAGGTGCCTTCACAGACGAAGAGCTCACCGAAGCCCGCGCCAAGATCTTCGGCGCCGCCGACCGTGCCGGCCGCACGGACGCCGCGTGAGCACACATCTTGAGACCGTCGTCCTGGACTCCCAGGGACTGTCCGCCTGGGTTGCCCAGGACCGCAAAGTTCTCGCGATGTTCCAGGTGTTCCACGGGATGGGAGCCGATCTCGTCATCAGCGCCAACACCATCGTCGAAGTCAGCCACTCGCGAGTGAACCTCCCACACCTGAACTGGGCCCTCTCCCGCGTCAAGGTCGAACCCGTCACCGAACAGGCCGCTAAGGCTGCCGCCGAACTACTCAAATCAGCAGGACTGCACGGGCACAAATACGCGCTCGACGCCACCGTCGCCGAGGCAGCACTACGCCAGCCGTCCCCAGTCGCCATACTCACCTCCGACACCGACGACATGGCCAAGCTCTGCAATGACCGCGTGCGACTGATCGCCCTATGAGGCGCGGGCCCCTCAGGACAGACAGATGCGTGGAGGACGACGCACCAGATCCGCACCAGATAGAGCGGTGACAGCGGTCAATGACGGGTGCTGCGGCGGGCACACCAGCCCGCAGCCAGCACTCGTTCATGCTGGTCAGCGGCATGACCAGTGTCGATCACCCCGTGATTCCCAAGCTCAGAGCGCGGGTTCGATTCCCGTCACCCGCTTCCCCGAGCTCCGCGAACCGGGCGCCACGACAGCGGCCGCCTAGTGGACGAGCTGCACCGCCAACTGATCCGCATCGGCCTGGACGCGCTCGCCAAGGACTACGGATACGCCCTCGCGGGCGGCTACGCCGTCCAGGCCCACCACATCGTCAACCGAGTCAGTGACGACGTGGACCTCTCCTTGGCCAAGACTCGCATCGGGCAAGGCCAGGGGGCCGCTCGCGCACAAAGCAGGCAGGTCCAAAGCCTGCCCAGGTCGCCAAGCAGCGTACGGCCTTGGGCCATGCCCGACCCCAAAGCGGACAGGTCACCGCCCAAGCCCACTCCGCCGACCTCAACTGCCCCGCCCCGAGCAGATCACTTGCCGAGACCCTCGGTCTATAAGCATGACCGTTATGGAGGCGGAGGTAGTAGCAGGGTGGCCGAGTGGATTCGCGGTAGGAAGGTCCTTCATGGAGTGGATGACCACGTCTACGTCTCCACGAGTCAGCGCGGCTTCTGCTCGGTACTGAATGCGCTGCTGGATTATGCAGATTATGCCGACCCATTGTCGGGTCAGTTCCCGCCGGCATCGGCCTTGGCGGTTTCGCTTGCGGCCGGCTGGCGTGGCTTGGAGGGGTGGAGCACGGAGCCGCCGAGCACGTGGCGCCCGAGGCCGTACGGGAATCGCCGCGGCGCGTGCCGCCGGTGCGGGACGGCGCCGGCATCTTCCTCTGGTCCGATCGCCGACCCGAACGAAACTGTCATCGCCGACCCAAATGAAACTCCTCGTGCGAGGTGTTGTCCCACGCGTCGCCCAGCCGGCTCTCGTGGCTCTCCTCCAGCGCGACCAGGGCGGCGACCAGCCGCTCGTCCCACCAGTCCGCGAGGAGGGACAGCTGGAACTCGTAGCCGCCGTCGTGCCAGTCCAGGACGGTCTCGCCGTCGATCCGCCACTTCGTGTGCCGCGGTGTCCGTGCCGCGGCGCCGCCCCCCAAGATGCTCAGGAAGGCGAGGGCCAGCTGGACGGGCCAGATCAGCCACCACACGACCCACCAGAAGGGGTGCCCCTTGTGGCCCACGGCGGCTGGGCGGCCGGTCTGCTGTACGGTCCAGCGGGTCCTGATCCGCCCGCCCCTCGCGGCCGGTTCACGGACGATCGAGCCGAGCGGCGCCCCGGACTCGTCCACCACGTCGTAAGTCGCCGGGCGGCCCTTGGACGCCGTCCTGGTGACCACCGTCGCCAGCTTCCGCTCCCGGTGGGGGTCGGCCCACAGGACGATGGAGCGGCTGCCCTGCTTACGTGCCTTCCGGTACTCGTCCAGGCCGCCCGGAGGCAGCGGCCGCTCCGGATAGGCGACGGTCCGTACGAGGTCGGTCCCGTCGGGCGCCTGGCGGGCCTCCCACATCCGTATCTCGCGGTACGAGGCGCCGTCCTCCGGCCCGCTCCCCTTGTCCTTGTCCGCCGTGTGCCCGGACTGGATCCGCTCGGCCGGATCCGCCAGCCACATCTTTCGTCCCATCAGACGCCTCGCCCTCGTGCACAACAGCCGCAATGCAATGGCCGGGACTCTATCGGGCCCCGCGGACTCGACGGCCCGCGGGCGGACTGAGTAGATCTCCCACAGGCACGAATACGCGATCGACACCACCGTCGCCGAGGCGGCACTACGCGGCACCACGCCAGCCGCCACCAGTCGCCGTAGGCGCCTCCGACGCCGCGGGGTTCAGACGGGCAGATCGCCGGGCAGGACGCGGAAGGCCTTGTGATGGCCGAGGGGGCGTACGGCGCGGAAGTCCCGGCGGTCCAGGGTGAGGATCGCGTCGGTGTCGTAGTCGGCCGCCAGCGCGACGTTCACCACGTCGGTGAGATCGAGGTCGAGCGCCGGGTAGCGGGATCGGACGGTCTGGGCTCTGCCGAGGTGCGCTTCGGTGATCTCGGGTACGGATACCCGGCCGCGGCGCGTCCAGCCCCGGATGTCGTCGATCGCGCTCACCGCGGCCTCGCGGCCCAGTTCCCGGGTGGCTGCGTGGTCGAGTTCGGCGAGCAGCACCGGCGACGGCGGCGCGGCGCGGCGCGGCGCGGCGCTCGAGGCACAGCATTGCCGTCTCGAGCCCGGCGATCTGGTGCTCGTCCACACCGGCTGGGCCCACTGGTACCTCACCGCCGAACCCGGCGCACGAGCCGCGGTCCGCGCCGAGCGGCGCGCCACCGGGTTCGTCCAATCCCGGGACTTCGTCGCCTGGTGCTGGGACCACCGCATCGCGCTGCCGGCCACGGACACTTCGCCGTCGAAGTCCTCCCCGTGGTGCCCGAGAGCGACTTCCACGCCAGCGCACCCGAGGACAGCGGCATGATGCACCAGGAACTGATCGCCAAGCTCGGCCTGCCGTTGGGTGAGCTGTGGAACCTGACCGCTCTGACGGCCGACTGCCGGGCCACCGGCCGCTGGTCCAGCCTTCTGACCGTCAAGCCGCTCAACCTCACCGGCGGCGTCGCCTCTCCCGCCAACGCCACCGCTCTGCCCTGACGAACACGACACCGCCGCACCCCGACGACCACGCGGGCAAGGGAGGGGCGTCAGCGGTTCGTTAGCGGGGCGCTAATGGAACGGTAGCGGTCAGCGGCAGGGTGGGTGGCACACCGAGCGAAACGTCGCCGGGCGCAGTACTCCGCTGATGACGAAGAGGGTCATTCCATGGTTATCAACCGCTCCCGGATCCGTACGTTCGCCGGTGCGAGTCTGCTGGTGACGGCCGCGATGTTCGCCACCGCTTGCCAGAACTCGAACGACACGAGCAGTGGGTCCGGTGACTCGTCCGCCTCCGCCGAGGCCACCGCCAAGGCCTCGACCGGGGCGGACACCGGGAAGGACACCGGCTCCGGCTCGTCGGGCGGATCCTCCGGCGCGAAGGGCGAGGGGAGCCAGGACGGGTCCGGTGCCGATACCGGGAATGGTGAGCGGGGCAAGGTCGGGCAGGCGTGCGGGGCCAATGACATTTCCTGGAGCACCAGGAACGAGTCGCAGGCCGGTGGCTACATCCTGGTCATCGCGAAGGCCAAGCCGGGGATCACCTGCACGCTGCCCGCCGCGCTTCCCACGGTGGCCTTCGGGTCGGACGGCACCGAGGCGGGTCCCGCGGAGCAGGCCGTCGGGCCCGCGATCACGCTGGGCAGGGGAACGACCGCCTACGCCGGCGTGAACCCGAAGACCACCAAGGAAAACGGTGGCAAGGAGCTGGACAGCATCATCGTCGGGATCGGCGATGAGGACCCCAACCCGGTCTCCCTGCCCGTCGGCACCATCACCGTCGACGAGCCCATCGTCACCAACTGGCACACCTCCGCGGCGGACGCTGTCCCCTTCGGTGGAACGGACCAGTAGCCCATGGGGGGTCGGCTGTGAGCCGCGGTTTTCTCGCAGCAACAACGTTATGGTCGTCATCGTCGAGCCGGCCGGCGGGGACGACCCTTCGACGGCGCGCGTCGCGGAGTACCGCCCCGGCCCGCTCCAGCGGTCGAACCTCGGCTCCGCCGAGTCCCGGCACTCCGACATCGGCGACCACGGCGAGGTCCAGCAGCTCCGGATCGTCAACTACGGCGACGACCCGTACCCGGACCTCGCGATCCTCAACAACTCCGGTGACGGGCAGCTGGACCGGGACGTGCGTCTGTCGTACGCGGGCAGCGGCCCGGGCGACTTCGACTACGCGCTGAAGGAGAAGTACGGCGAGTTCGGGTCCACGGCCGAGCCGCCGGCCATGCCCAGCGACGGTTGGAAGCAGTTCTACGAGTCCTGCTCCTGATCCTCGCCACGACTGGGCGCCGCCGGGTCCTCCGGACACCGGCGGCGTCCGGCGTCCGGGACGGTCGCGATGGCCGCGATGGCCGCGATGGCGGCGGCGGTCGCGGGCGCTTCGGCGAACGACCGGCCGCTGCCCGAGCAGCCGTGCCGTCCACCGATCGGTGGACGGGAAGTTCAACCGGGTACCTCTGTCGGCCAACTGCCCTGGCCAGCAAGGCTTTCGGGCATGACATCACTCACTGTGCGCATGGCGCGCTGGAGCGCTCGGCACCCCTGGCGGGCCATCGTCGGCTGGCTGGTGTTCGTGGCGCTGTGCCTGGGGGTCGGCAGCGCCGTCGGGACCCACAGCGCGACGACGGCCGACTACCGGGTCGGCGAGGCGGGACGGGCCGAGGCGATGGCCGCCGAGGGGGGTCTGGCGCGCCGGGCCACCGAGCAGGTGCTGATCTCCGCCCGGTCGGGCGGCCTCGACCGGGACGCGGCCGAGGCCGCCGCCGGGGACCTGACCGCCCGGATGGAGCGGCTGCCCGAGGTCGCGGGCGTCGCCGACCCGCTGCTGTCCGGGGACCGCCGGATCCTCATGGTCGAGGTGGCGCTGAAGGGCGAGGAGCGCGACGCGAAGGACAAGGTCGACGCGCTGGTCGGGCAGACGGACGCCGTGAGGAAGGCGTATCCGGGGCTGCGGCTGGAGGAGACCGGGAGCCCGTCCATCAGCAAGGGGGTCGACCAGCAGCGCGGCGACGACCTGGCGCTCTCCGAGAAGATCACGCTTCCCATCACCCTGATCACCCTGCTGGTCGTGTTCGGATCCGTGACCATGGCGGGGGTGCCGCTGCTGCTCGCGCTGTCGTCGATCGCGGCGGCCATCGGGCTCTCGATGGTGGCCTCACACGTTTCGCCCGACGCGGGGGTCGGCACGAACGTCATCCTGATGATCGGCCTCGCGGTCGGCGTCGACTACACGCTCTTCTACCTCAAGCGGGAACGCGAGGAGCGCGCCCGCTCGGGCGGCCGACTGAGCTCCGAGGCGCTGGTGGACCTGGCCTCGGCGACCTCGGGCCGGGCCGTCGTGATCTCCGGGCTCGCGGTCGTGGCGTCCACCGCGACGCTGTACCTCGCCTCCGACGTCATCTTCTCCTCGCTGGCCACCGGCACGATCGTGGTCGTCCTGGTCGCGGTGGCCAGCTCGCTGACGGCGCTGCCCGCGATGCTCGTCAAGCTCGGAGAACGGGAGGAGCGCAGGGCACGGCGGCGTGCCGAGCGGGGAAGGCCCGCGCGCCGGACGCGGGGCGACGGCGGTGGCCGCGTATGGGCCGCCCTGCTGCGACCCGCGAGCCGGCACCCCTTGGCGACCCTGTGCGTATCCGTTCTCGCCCTGCTCGCGCTCGCCGTCCCGTTGGCCGAGTTGAAGATCACGGAGATGAGCCGGGACACCCACTCCCGCGACATCGCCGCCATGCGGGTGTACGACCGGCTCAACGCGGCGTTCCCGGACCAGCGGGTCACCCACCAGGTCGTCGTACGTGCCGACGCGTCGCGATCCGGCGAGGTCGGCGGCGCGCTGCGGGAGCTGGCCCGGCGCGCCGACGCCGACCCGCTGTTCAGCGGCGCCTCGCGGGTGCGGACCTCCGCCGACCACCGGGTCAGTGTGCTCGAGCTGAAGGTGCCGTACCTGGGCAACTCCGACCAGGCGTACGACTCCCTGGACCACCTGCGCGAGGACTACCTCCCCGCGACCGTCGGCCGGGTCGACGGGGCGGAGTCCGGGGTGAGTGGCGACGTCGCCCGGTACGCCGACTATCCCGCGCACCAGAACGGCAAACTCCCGCTGGTCCTCGGGGCGTTGCTGCTGGTGACCTTCGCGATGACCGCGTACGCGTTCCGCTCGCTGGTGCTGGCGCTGATCGGGGTCCTGCTGAATGTGCTGTCCGCGGCGGCCGCGCTCGGTCTGCTCGTCCTGGTCTTCCAGGGGACCTGGGCCGAGGGGCCGCTGGACTTCCACTCCACGGGTTCGATCGGATCGCGGGTACCACTGTTCCTCTTCGTGATCCTCTTCGGGCTCTCGATGGACTACCAGGTGTTCGTGGTGAGCCGGATCAGGGAGGCCGTACTCGCGGGCGCGTCCACGAGGCAGGCGGTGCTGGACGGCATCCGGAGGTCGGCGAGTGTGGTGACGAGTGCGGCGGTGGTGATGACGACGGTCTTCGTGAGCTTCGTCTTCCTCCACATCATCGAGATGAAGCAGATCGGCTTCGTCCTCGCGGCGGCCGTGCTGCTCGACGCCTTCATCGTCCGGATCATGGTCCTTCCGTCGGCGATGCTGCTGCTCGGTGAGGCGAGTTGGTGGCCCTCGCGGGCGGCGGGACGGGCCACGGTGACCTCGTCCCGAACGGCCGACGGACGACCGGCGGCCGACGGACGACCGGCGGTCGACGTACGTTGATCGGTATGACCGCTCTCGCCACCCCCTTGGCCGACGCCTTCTGGGCCACGTCGCTGCGCCGGTGGAACGCCGTGTGCTGGGTGCTGTTCGCCGCGATGGCCGTCGGCCTGGTGACGACGGTCCCGGCCAGCGGGAGCAAGTACGAGGCGCTCGCGCTGCTCAGCTTGGTGGTGCTCTGCTACGCGGTGCTCGACCGCTTCCCGGGGAACCCCGTCGTACGGCCACGGGTCTATCTCTCGGCGCTCGTGCTCGCGCTCGGCGGGCTGGCCTATCTGGGCAGCAGCTACGCGGCGCTGTTCATGGTGACGCTGCCGCACTACTGGATGTTCGGGCGCACGCCGCGGGTCTCGATGGGGTTCCTCGGGCTGGCCACCGGTGCCACGCTGGCCGGGAGCCTGATCCGGCAGGGATGGACCGCGGAGTTCTTCGGCGAGACGATGGTGTCCACCCTGATCGTGGTCGCGGTGGGCGTACTGATCGGCCTGTGGGCGCACTCGGTCGTCGCGCAGAGCAGTGAACGGGCGCGGCTGATCGAGGAGTTGGAGCGTACGCAGGCGCAGCTGTCCGAGGCTCACCAGCGGCAGGGCGCGGCGGACGAACGGGAACGCATCGCACGGGACATCCACGACACGCTCGCGCAGGGCTTCGCGTCGATCATCGTGCTCGCGGAGGCGGCCCAGGCGGGCATTCACCACGACCCGGCGACCAGCGCCCAGCAGCTGCGGTCGATCGAGTCCACCGCCAGGGAAAACCTCGCCGAGGCCCGGGAGTTGGTCGGCTCGGCGCGGCAGCCGGGTCCGGGCCAGGTGGCGGGCGGCTCGGTGGCGCGGACCCTGCGCCGTACGCTGGACCGCTTCGCGGAGGACACCGGGCTCGCGGTGGACGCCGACCTGGCGGACCTCGAGTGCGACCAGCAGACCCGTATCGCGCTGCTGCGCTGCACCCAGGAGTCGCTGGCCAATGTGCGCAAACACGCGCGCGCGTCCATGGTCGGCGTGGTGCTGGCGCGGCGTCCGCACGGAGTGGAGCTGGAGATCACCGACGACGGAACCGGGTTCCTGGTCGGGGAGTCGACGGGCTTCGGGCTCGACGGCATGCGCAAGCGGCTGGCGGAGCTGGGCGGGAGACTCACGGTGACGAGTTCGGTGGGCGACGGGACGCGGATCCTGGCGTTGATCCCCCTGGCGGGGGTCCCCACGGCGGGCGAGGTGGAGGCATGAGGGACATGCGCGAGGGCGGTCTGCGGATCGTCGTGGTGGACGATCACACCGTGATGCGGGCCGGGGTGATCGCCCTGCTGGCCGCCGAGGACAGCATCGAGATCGTCGGCGAGGCGGGGGACGGACGCGCGGCGCTCGAACTCGTCGAGCGGTACGACCCCGATGTGGCTCTGGTCGATCTGCGGATGCCCGTACTGGACGGGGTGGCGACGACGACCGAGATCGTCGCCCGGTATCCCCGTACCCGGGTGCTGATCCTGACCACGTACGACACCGACGCGGAGATCGAGCGCGGGGTGGAGGCCGGTGCCATCGGCTATCTGCTCAAGGACACCACCCGCGAGCAGCTCGTCGACGCCATCCACGCGGCGGCACGGGGCGAGACGGTGCTCGCTCCCCGGGTCGCGGAGAAACTGGTCGCGCGGATGCGGCGGCCCGTTCAGGACCCGCTGACCGAGCGCGAGACCGACGTCCTCAACGCCGTGGCGGACGGTCTCACCAACGCCGAGATCGGACGGCGCCTCGTGATCGGCGAGGCCACGGTGAAGACGCATCTGCTCCGGCTGTTCGCCAAGCTCGATGTGAACGACCGGACGAGGGCGGTGGTGGTGGCCATGGAGAGGGGAATCCTGGAGCGGCCTTAGCGGGAGACGCCGTCGCCGGTGCCTTGCCCCCGAGGGCAAGGTCAAGACGAGGTGGCGATACCCCTCTGGGCAGTGCTTCGTCCGTGGCGGCCCAGCCGGCCAGCAGCACGGCGGCGATCCCGCTGCTGCCCCCTCACCGCTCGTCGGACGTGGGCCCGGTCACGCGCTTCCGGTAGTGGACGCGGTCGTACTGGCCGTCCTGGCGGCGCTGCGTCACCTCGTATCCGTACCTCGGGTAGATCTCCTGGTTCTCCCACATGAGGGCGTTGGTGTAGAGCCGGATCTCCGGGAGGCCGAGGGCGCGGGCGTGGGTTTCGGCGAAGGTGAGCAGGTGCCTGCCCACGCCCTGGCGGTGGGCGTCGGGATGGACGGCGATGTTCTCCAGGACGAGGTGGTCGGGCTCGGCCACCAGGACCAGCACGCCCATGACCGGGTCGCCGGTGACGAAGACGCGGCCCGCCGCGATGTCGGCCGCGTGGTCGGCGTCCATGGGGGCCGGGCGGAGCCCGATCCGGGCGACGTAGGGGCGGTATGCCGCGTCGATGACGGCCTCTACGGCGTCGGCGTCGGCGGCCGTCGCGGGGCGGATGTGGTGGTCCATGGCTCCACAGTGTGCGGCATACGGACGTCGAGGTGTGCTGGTCGCGGGGGTGCGGGGGCCCCGGAGGTCAGGCGGGCCGACCGCGCAGTCCTCGGAGGTCAGGCGGGCTGGCCGCGCAGTCCTCGGAGGTCAGGCGGGCCGGCCGCGGGGGCCCCGGCGGGTCTGGGCCAGCCACTCCGGGGCCGGTTCGGGGTCGCCATACGCGTCGTGCCAGTTCCACCACTCGTACGGCGGGGTCTGGGGGTAGCCCTCGGGCGAGTCCTCCCACACCTCCTGCCGTCCGAGCGCGGTCATGTCGAGGTAGCTCCAGGTGCTGCCCAGCGCCTCGTCGCCGCGGGCGTTGATGAAGTAGGTGCGGAACACGCGGTCGCCGTCGCGGATGAACGCGTTGGTGCCGTGCCATTCGTCCACGTCGAAGTCGGCGTCGAAGTCGTCGGTGATCGTGTACCAGGGCATCGTCCAGCCCATCCGCGCCTTCAGCTGTTCGATCTCCGGCTGCGGGGCGCGCGAGGCGAAGACGAGGGTGGTGTCGCGGGCGTTGAGGTGGGCGAGGTCGCCGACGTGGTCGGCGACCATGGAGCAGCCGCGGCAGGCGTGCTCGGGCCAGCCGTAGACGATGGGCTCGAAGAAGGCGCGGTAGAGGATCAGCTGACGACGCCCGGCGAACAGGTCGAGCAGGCTCACCCTGCCCTCGGGGCCGTCGAACGCGTACGCCTTCTCCACCGCCAGCCACGGCATCCGCCGGCGCTTGGCGGCCAGTGCGTCACGGGCGCGGGTCAGCCGCTTCTCTTCCCCGAGCAGCTGCTGGCGTGCGGCCTCCCACTCCTGCGCCGAAACGATCGGGGGTGTTTCCATCGTGATGTTCACCTTCCAGTCCGGTTCCGGTCCGGTTCCAGCCCGGTCCACGGTCCACCGCCCCCGCCATCCAGGGTCGGCCGTCGCGGGCGAGGGCGCACGCCGGTACGCCGGTGCGCCGGAAGTTGAACGTTCGATCGATCAGGCAGTCTTGTTGCCCATACTCGTTGCTCATGGCGAATCCCCAGGCCAGCGGCCCGGGGATTCGCCATGCTGTGCGCGCCTACTTGCCGGTGCCGACCGGGTCCACCTTGATGGCGTCGGCGGAGCCGTCGGTGACCGGGACGTTGATGCTCACGGGGAGGGAGTGGGAGTGGGTCTCGTTGGGCGGGGTGACGACGAGGGTGGTGAAGGTCTCGCCGCTGCCGCCGGAGTCGTTCGGCGGGTAGGAGAGCGTGAAGCGGGTCTCCTCGCCCGGCTTGACCTTGGTCTTCGGCGCCTTGAGGTCGCTGCGCTCGGCGCTGATCGAGCCGTTCTTGCTCTTGAGGTCCACACCGGGGAAGCCCTGGAGGGTGCAGGGGGCGGACCCGTTGTTCTTGAGGTCGACGATCAGCGTGCCCTCACCCATGCCGTGCGAGCTCCTGAACCCCAGTTGCCGGGTCTTGCAGGTGTCCGCACCGGCGCCGCCACCGCCGCCCGCACCGCCATTGCCCTGATTGCCACCGGCCGAACCGGACGAGCCCCCGTCCGACGAGCCGGAACCGGACGAACCGGAGTCCGAGGAGTCGCTCGCGGCCGAGGAGGACGAGCTTCCGCTGGCGTCCGCGTTGTCCTGGCACGCGGTCAGACCGAACGCGGCGACAGCGACGACCGCCGCGGCGGCGGCCTTGCGGGCATGGCGAAGAGTGGTGGTGCGGCGAGACATGGGTCCCCTGTTGTCGTGGGCTTCGGCCCCGTCCCCCGGGGCCATGACAACAAGACTGTCAGTCGGCACTGACGATCTACTGCCGCGTCACTAACGACCTGGTAACGGGCTGGCAATGCTCTGACCAGGTACTTCGTCGCCCGCCCGCCTTGGGGAACGAACCCGCTGAATATGAGCGCGAGTTATGGCATGTACGTCATCGCCCCCTTCGTCCGGCCGGGCCCTCACGGGTGCTGAATTGATCCGGAAGAGCTCCGAAAATTTTCGATGACGAGACCTTGGAAAGAATCTCTCCTACCCTCTTCTCATCGATCATCTCTGAATTTGATCAAAGAAAGGAGGGCGATGAACAGGCAATACCCTCTCCCGAGAGATCACCAGCCACAGCAGAGCTTCCGTAATCCTTGCGGAAACTGTTGACAGCCCACGGCGCCGGTCCAACACTGTCGCACCAACAGGCCAACAGGCCCCCACCACACCCGAAGGAGGAAGCATGCACCGGGACGACACCCCCGCCCGGCCGATCAGCCGCAGAAACTTAATCGGCCGGGCCGGCGCCCTGACGCTGGTCACGTCCGGGCTGACGCTGCCCAGTATCGGAACCGCCAGCGCCGACACGACCATCACCACGAACCAAACCGGCACCAATAACGGCTTCTACTATTCGTTCTGGACCGACGGCGGTGGGTCGGTATCCATGACGCTGTCATCAGGCGGCAGTTACCGGGCCTCATGGTCCAACTGCGGGAATTTCGTGTGCGGTAAGGGCTGGAGCAACGGCGGACGCAGGAGCGTGCAGTACTCGGGCGGCTTCAATCCGTCCGGCAACGGATATCTGTGCCTCTACGGCTGGACCTCGAATCCGCTCGTGGAGTACTACGTCGTCGACAACTGGGGTACATACCGGCCCACGGGGACGTACAAGGGCACCGTCACCAGCGATGGCGGCACGTACGACATCTACCAGACGACGCGCTACAACGCCCCCTCGGTCGAGGGCATCCGGACCTTCAACCAGTACTGGAGCGTGCGGCAGTCGAAGAAAACGGGCGGAACCATCACCACGGGCAATCACTTCGACGCATGGGCCCGTTCCGGAATGGGTCTGGGCACCTTCAAGTACTACATGATCCTCGCGACTGAGGGATATCAGAGCAGCGGGAATTCGAATCTCACCGTGAGCGGATGAACGTCCTGACCGAACACGGGCCAATGCGCTTGGCCCACTCCTTCCGGAAGCCCCAGGCAGGCGGCCTGGGGCTTCTTCGGACGAGCCCCGCCAGTGGCTCCACTCCGCGTCTTCTGCCAAGCATCGGACAGCTCACCTCGTGAAAGCCCGAGACCAGGGCCCAGGTATCCGAACCGGCCTTGGAAAACCCCGCGCCGTGGGTGGGGTCGCGTCGTTAGGATCCGCGCATGGCCACAGCCGATCACTCAGTCCTCCATGTCCTTACGGGCTACCGGCCGAAGACCACCGCGGAATGCGCCGACGTCGAGCGGGTGCGCGGCGTCATCGAGGCGGGCGCGCCCTGGGACCGGATGAGTCCCCTTCACCTCACCGCCTCCGCCCTGATCGTGCACCCCGACAGCGGCCGTGTGCTGCTGCGCTGGCACCAGCGCCACCAGTCGTGGCTGCTGGTCGGCGGGCATGGCGACCCGGGTGAGTACGACCCGCTCGCCATCGCGCTGCGGGAGGGGCGGGAGGAGACGGGGCTGCCGGACCTGGCCCCGTGGCCGGACGCGGAGATACGGCATCTGGTGATCGTCCCGGTCCCCGCGAACAGCCGGGAGCCGGCGCATGAGCACGCCGACGTGCGCTTTGTGCTGGCCACCAGCGCTCCCGAGGCGGTACGGCCGGAGAACCCGGACGCACCGCTGCGCTGGCTGACGCCGGACGAGGCACGGATGGCGATCACGGAGGCGAACATCCTGGACACCCTGTCCCGGGTGGAGCCCCTGCTCGCCCGCTGATCGCTCAATGGCCCGGCGTCATGGCTGCGGCTGGGCCGGGCTGAACGCCTGGGCGACGGCGAGGCTGTCCTCGTAGACGTGGTGCCGGGTGACGAGGCCGCCCTCGATCGTCAGATGCAGGGCGAACCGCGCACGATAGGCGCGCCCGGTGGACCTGGCGGTCTGCCGGATCTCGCCCAGCACGACCGCGTCATCGCCGTCGACGAGAACCCGCTCCACCTCGGTGGCCGCCTCCTCGGGCACATGATGCCGGGCCAGCTCCCGGAAGTGGTCCACCACATCCGCACGGGTGGACCGGTGCCGAATCCACGGAGTGGCCGCGCGACCGTGCTCGCCCTCCGGCCAGTCCAGCTTCCAGTCACTGCGCTCGGCATACAGCTCGGCGATCCGCTCGGGATCACCCTCACCGATGCGGCGCAGCAGTTCCTCCACCAGGGCGCGGGTGGTCATGGGCGCGGCCAAGGACATGGTGATCCCTCCGATCGGAAACCTTGCGGGGAGCGATCACCATGCTGACGGGGGCAGCGGTGCGGCGCGATTACGTCCGGGGTAATGAGCCCGCCTCATGGCGGCGGGCTCCGCTTCAGGCCACGCGCCTGGCCGCGACGCGGGCGAGCAGGGCGTCTCGCACCGCGGGCCATTCGTCCGCGAGGAGGCTGTAGTACAGCGAGTCACGACGACTGCCGTCCGGGCGGCGCATATGGCTGCGCAAGGTCCCCTCGTGGACCAGGCCGAGGCGGGCCAGGGCACGCTGCGAGCGCACATTGAGGTTGTCCGTGCGCAGGGCCAGCCGCGCGAGCCGCAGGTCGTCGAAGGCGTGGCCGAACAGAAGCAGCTTGGACTCGGCGTTGTACGGGCCGCCCCAGCAGGAACGGTCGAACCATGTCGCGCCGATCTCGGTGCGGCTCTCGACGAGGTCGAGGTCATACATGCTGGTTGAACCGATGACGGTACCGTCAGCGCGCCGTTGCACCGCGAAGCAGCGCCGCGTGGGGTCGGCGATCATCTCGCTGAGCATGTCCCGCAGTTGGCCCACGCTCTCGGGGCGCGGCCGGGGCATCCACCGCCAGACCTCGGGGTCGGTCGCGGAGGGGAAGAGGGCCTCGGCATGGTCGGCGGATAACGGGACGAGGCGGACAACAGTGCCTTCGAGCGACCATTTGTTCACCGGCACAGAATAGGCCCGCGATCGTCGGGCGGCAGCGGTACAGCGACTGGGGGCCGTCGGCGGGGCTGGCGCCAGAGGGGGGTCAGTGCCAGAGGGAGATGGCCAGGCCGAGGCCGCTCAGGGCGATGGCGATGCGAAGGGGGGTTTCGGGGAGGCGGCGGACGGCCGGGGGGCCCAGGCGGCTGCCCAGGAGGGCGCCCAGGCCGAGGGTGGCGGCGGCGGGCCAGTTGACGGGGGCTACTGCCGCGTAGGCGACTGCGGCCGTTACGTTGGCCGCGCCGGTGGCGATGTTCTTGACGGCGTTGGTGACCGGGAGGGGTTCCGTGGCCGTCAGGGAGAGCACTGCCAGCATCAGGACGCCCGAGGCCGCGCCGAAGTAGCCGCCGTAGAGGCCGACCAGCAGGACCGCGCACGCCACCGGGAGGGTGGGGCGGGCGGTGTGGGCGAGGGGGCGTGGGCGGGAGGCCATGAGGCGGCGGAGCGGGTCGCGGACCAGGATCAGTACCGAGCCGAGGGCGATCAGCCACGGCACAACGGCCTCGAAGGCGGAGGACGGGGTGCCCAGCAGCAGGGCGGCCCCGACCGCGCCGCCCAGCGCCGCGATGGTGGCGAGCCGGAGGAGGCGGTCGCGCTGGCCGCGGAGTTCGGTGCGGGATCCGGCCGCGGTGCCGACGGTGTTGGAGAACAGCGCCACCGTGTTGGTCACATTCGCGGCCACCGGCGGCAGTCCCACCGCCAGCAGCGCCGGATAGCTGAACAGCGAGGCCAGCCCCGCGATCGAACCGGCGAGCCCGGAGGCCACACCGGCCGACACCAGCAGCGCCGCGGAGCCGATGCCCATCCGTTCCCCACCCCTGTGCCTGTGCCCGGTGCGCCGCGTCGGCGGCGCCGCCTCATCCTCCAGGGAGGGCTGTCTTCTATGCAAGACGGTGTTCATGTACATGGACACCCGAGACGCAAGGGTGCTTGTGCGCGTGTTACCAGGTCAGGGCGGTCTGCGCGTCCGTCTGCCAATACGTGACCTTCGCCGCGCTGTCGACGTAGACCGAGCCGCCGGGCAGTTCGACCGGCTTGGGGTCCTCGCTGCCGTCGATGAAGACCTCGAGCGAGTCGACCTTGCCGCCCTCGGCGCCCGAGCCGTCCGCCGCGGAGGTGGTGATGCCCGCGTAGGCGCTCTCGCCCGGGGCGAGCATGACCACGGCCTGCGGCTTGCTGTCCTCGTTCACCGGGGTGGCGGCCTGCGCGCTGGCGCCGAACTTCAGGCCCGGGTAGCCGACCAGCTTGCAGTCCACGCCGGCCTTGTTGGTCGCCTTGAGCAGCATGTGGTTGACGGGGCTCTTGACGTTCTGGACGGTGATGGCCGTCTTGTTGATGTCGCAGTCGCCGACCGGCTCGGACTCGGAGCCGCCGCCGGACTTCTGGGTCTGCGACTTCGCATCCTTGACGCCCGTGGCGCCCTCCTTGCCGCCCTGGTTCTCCTTGCCGCCCTGGTTCTCCTTGCCGGCCTGGTTCTCCTTGCCGGCCTGGTTCTCCTTGCCGCCCTCGGCCTTGTCCGCGCCCTGTGCGTCCGTGCCGGACGCGGGGGCCGTGGCCGACGAGTTCGCCTTGCCCGCGTTGTCGGAGCCTCCGTCTCCGCCCCCGCTGCACGCGGCGGTCACGCTCAGGGCGGCGACGGCCACGATGGAGGCGGCGATCGTCCGGACGGTGCGGCCGCGGCGGTAAGCGGTGACGTTCATGGTGGGCTCCCCCAATGGGTCGGCGGTCCGGCCGGTGTTCCGAACCGGCCCTCGGTATGGCTATGAGCCTTCCGTGGTCCGCTGCCGTATCACTGCCGTCCCGACACCGTTCCGCTAACGCGCCGCTAACGGAACTTCCCCGTCCACACCGGCCGTTCGCCCCCTGCGCGCCACCCTGGCCCACATCACCGTTCCGCCACGTCCTGGACCGCATGGTCCGCCGAGGCCCCGGCCGACCTAATGTAGGTCTCCGGTAGGGCCGTGTTCGAGACGCGAAAAACAGCGCGGGAGAGGCGCGGGAGAGGGGATCGGCGATGCCGCTGGCCACCGGGGATCCGGAATCCATAGGCGGCTACGCCCTGCTCGACCGGCTCGGGGCGGGCGGCATGGGCGTCGTCTATCTCGGGCGTGCGGCCTCGGGGCGGCAGGTCGCGATCAAACTGGTCCATGAGCAGTACGCGCAGGACGAGGAGTTCCGCACCCGCTTCCGGCAGGAGGTCGCGGCGGCGCGCCGGGTGAGCGGGGCGTTCACCGCTCCCGTCGTGGACGCCGATCCGGAGGCCGACCGGCCGTGGATGGCCACCCTGTACGTACCGGGGCACACCCTCTCCGAGGTCGTACGGAGGAACGGCCCCCTGAGCGGGCGGGAGTTGCGGACGCTCGGCCTCGGGCTGGTCGAGGCGCTGAGCGACATCCACCGGGCCGGGGTGGTGCACCGGGACCTGAAACCGGCCAACATCCTGATGGCCGCGGACGGTCCGCGCGTCATCGACTTCGGCATCTCCCGCGCCGTCGACAGCCAGACGCTCACCGTCACCATCGGGCGGGTGCTCGGCACCCCGCCGTTCATGTCGCCGGAGCAGCTGCGCAGTCCGCGGGGCGTCACGGGGGCGTCGGACGTCTTCTCGCTGGGTTCGCTGCTGGTGTACGCGGCGCGGGGCAGCAGCCCGTTCGAGTCGGACAGCCCCTATCTGTCGGGCTACCAGGTGATGTACGAGCATCCGACGCTGGAAGGGGTCCCGGAACCGCTGCGGCCCATCGCCGAGCGCTGTCTGGCCAAGGAGCCGGAGGCCCGGCCGGAACTGGACGAGTTGCATCGCATGCTGCGCGAGCTGTCGGACTTCCCGGCGGCTTCCCCGTCGGCGGCCGACAGCTCCGCGACGGTCGACGGGCATGGGGCGGTCGACGGGCATGGGGCGGTTGACGGGCATGGGCCGGTCGACCGCCTCGGAATGCCCCACGGCCCGGCAACCTCCGCCGTTGGACCTCCGCCCGTCTCCCCGGCACCGGCACCGGCACCGACCCTCGCCCCCGAGCCGCCCGCCCCCCAGCGGACCGCATCCAAGCGAGGCGCGCGGCGGCGGCTCGTCGTCACCACCACCGGAGTGGCCGTGGCCCTCACCGGGCTGATCGTCGCCGCTGCGGTCTTCGCCCCGGACATGACGGACTCGTCGGGCGACGCGTCCGCCCCCGCCGACGCCGCGCACTCCCAGCAGCCCGCCTCGCTCCCCAAGGGCTGGCAGCCGTGGCGGACGGATCTGCGGGTCGGGACCGAGGGGCCGCCCCTCGTCTACGACGAGCCCGGATGCGCCCCGGAGGACGGCCGGGCCCTGTACTGCGGCGGCAGCGGATTCACGGTCGCCAGGGTCGACGCCGCCACCGGCCGCGTCCAGTGGCGGTGGGGCACCCGTCCCCAGCTGGCGCGGCCCATCGGGGTACGGGACGGCATCGTCTACACCTACCGCGCGTCGGAGGAGGGCGGGCGGTCCGTCGTGGCCCTGGACGTCGTCACCCGGAAGCAGCGGTGGGAGCGGAGCATCAGCGGCTCCGCCGACGTGCACATGTTCCGCGGCGGAGTGCTGACGCTGTCGCCGGACGACCGGGAGCTCGTCGCCTACGGGCCGTCGGGCGCCCGGCTGTGGCAGTCACCGGCGCCCGAGGGGAGGTTCTGCGAGCCGACGGCGCTGAACGGGGCGCCGTACGCCCTGTGCGCGCCCGCCGACTCCAACGGCCTGGCCGCCGACGGCCCGTATGACCTGCTGGCGTTCGACCCCTCCGACGGCAGGCAGCGGCACCTCACCACCCTCCCGCGGAAGACGCTGAGCCTCGGCGCGGTTCAGGGCAAGCCGCTGTTCGTGATCCCGCAGACCGGGAAGGAGGTGTACGACTCGGGGTACGAGCGCCCGTACAAGGGGCTGGTGCGGGTGGATCCGCGCACCGGCGAGGTCACGCGGATCCCGCTGAAGCGCCCGGTGCTCGGCAAGCCGACCCTGCTGCACGGCGCCGTCTACTTCGTCCGTCCCAACGGGACGGTCACCGCGGTGGCGGCGGACAGCGGCCGGGAGCTGTGGCAGCGGGTGACGGAAACGGAGAGCCTGTCCGAGCCGGTGCTGTCCCGGCGGTACGGGCAGCTGTACTTCGTCAACCGCTTCGGCCGTCTGCTGGCGCTGGACGTGGACGACGGCAAGGAGGCGTGGCGCACGGCCGCGCTGAACGACCCCGGGAACTCGGCGGAGGACACGGAGCCGAGGGTGGTGCTCGTCAAGGACGCGATCGTGGCGACGGCCGGGGACACGGCGTTCTCCGTACGGCCGGACCGTCCGTCGGTGCACCCGTCGGTCCGGCCGTCGTCCTGAGCGGCGCGGTCACGTCCCTGCGCGGCCCGGCCGTCGACCTCGCCGTCGTCCTGAGCGGCGCGGTGTGACGCCCCCGGCTACGCCGGGGTGGCCGGGCCCACGAGTTCGTCCAGGACGTCCGTCATCGTGACGAAGCCCAGGACCGTACCGGTGTCCGCCGTCACGGCGGCCAGGTGGGCACCGGTGGCGCGCATGGTGGTGAGGGTGTCGTCCAGCGGGGTGTCGGCGCGCACGCGGGGGACGGTGTGGACGGCGGTGCGGGGGAAGGGGTGGTCCCGGTCGGCGCTGCCGAGGGTGTCCTTGATGTGCAGATAGCCCAGGATGGCGCCGCCGGGCCCGGTCACCGGGAGGCGGGAGCAGCCGGAGGCGGCCGCCGTACGTTCCAGTTGGGCGGGGGTGACGCGGTGGTCGACGGTGACCATCTCGTCGAGGGGGACGAGGATGTCGCCGACCCGCCGGGTGCCCAGCTCCAGCGCGTCGCGCAGCCGCTCGCCGCCGGACTTGTCCAGCAGCCCGGCCTCGCTGGAGTCCCGTACCAGCCGGATGAGTTCAGCGTCGGTGAAGACCGACTCGACCTCGTCCTTCGGCTCGACCTTCAGCAGCCGCAGCAGCGCGTTGGCGAACGCGTTGACGCCGAAGACGACGGGGCGCAGCAGGCGGGTCAGGGCCACCAGCGGCGGGCCGAGGAGGAGCGCGGTGCGCTCGGGCGCGGCGAGGGCGATGTTCTTGGGGACCATCTCGCCGATGAGCATGTGGAGATACGTGGCCGCCGTGAGCGCGATGACGAACGCGATCGGATGCACCAGGGCGTGCGGCACGTGAACGGCGTCGAAGCCGGGCTCCAGCAGATGGGCGATGGCCGGTTCGGCGACCGCCCCCAGCACGAGGGAGGAAATGGTGATGCCGAGCTGGGCGGTGGCCATCAGCGCGGACAGGTGCTCCAGCGCCCACAGCACACCGCGCGCCCGCTTCTCCCCCGCCTGGGCGCGCGGTTCGATCTGGCTGCGGCGCACGGAGATCAGGGCGAATTCGGCGCCGACGAAGAAGGCGTTGGTGAGGAGGGTGAGGGCGCCGATGGTGAGTTGGACGACGGTCATCGGGCGGCCTCGGGGGACTCGGTGGTCTGGACAGCCTCGGGAGGCTGGGTGGGGTGGACGGCCTCGGCGGCCTGGGTGGGGTGGACGGCCTCGGCGGCTTCCGTGATCCGTACGCGGTCGGCCCGGTGGTGGTCCACCTTCAGGACCGTGAGCTGCCAGCCGTCGTCCGTCTCGAGGGTGTCCCCGGCCGCCGGGATGCGCCCCAGGGCGGTGGCCAGGAGGCCCGCGACCGTTTCGTACGGGCCCTCGGGGGCGGCCAGGCCGATGCCGGTGAGCTCGTCCAGCCGTACGCCGCCGTCCGCCTCCCAGGTGCCGGGGCCGAGGGGGACCAGGCCCGGCGTCTCGTCGGGGTCGTATTCGTCGCGGACGTCACCGACGATCTCCTCGACGATGTCCTCCAGGGTGGCGATGCCCGCGGTGCCCCCGTACTCGTCGATGACGACGGCCATGGTGTGCGCACGGCGCAGCCGGTCCAGCAGCCGGTCCACCGGGAGGCTGTCGGGCACCAGAAGCGGGGGCGTGGCCAGGTCGGTGACGGGGGTGGTGGCGCGGCGGGCGGCGTCCAGGGCGAGGACGTCGCGGATGTGCACGGTGCCGACCACCTCGTCCAGGGTGTCGCGGTAGACGGGGAGGCGGGACCGCCCGGTGGCCAGGGTGAGGTTGGCCGCGTCGGCGGCGGTGGCGTGGGCCTCCAGCGCCTGGACGTCCACGCGCGGGGTCATCACGTTCTCGGCGGTCAGCTCGCCCAGGTGGAGCGTGCGGACGAACAGCTCGGCCGCGTCCTGCTCCAGCGCGCCCTCGGCGGCCGAGTGGCGGGCCAGCGCGACCAGCTCGTCCGGCGTACGGGCCGAGGCCAGCTCCTCGGCGGGCTCCAGGCCCATGCGGCGCACCAGGCGGTTGGCCGTGTTGTTGAGGTGGTGGATCAGCGGGGCGAAGGCGGCGGTGAAGGCGCGCTGCGGGGAGGCGACCGCCTTGGCCACGTGCAGGGGCCGGGAGATGGCCCAGTTCTTGGGCACCAGCTCCCCGGCGACCATGAGCACCACCGTGGAGACGGCCACGCCCAGCACCACGGCGGTCGTCGAGGCCGCGCCGGCGGGCAGGCCGATCGCGGTGAGCGGGGTTTCGAGGAGGACGGCCAGCGATGGCTCGGCGAGCATGCCGATCACCAGGGAGGTGACGGTGATGCCCAGCTGGGCCCCGGAGAGCTGGAACGTCAGCCGGCGCACGGCCGTGAGCGCGCTGTCGGCCCCGCGCTCACCGGCTTCGGCGGCACGCTCCAGGGCGCCGCGCTCGACGGTGGTGAGGGAGAACTCGGCGGCCACGAAGAGGGCGCAGGCCAGGGTGAGGGCCAGCGCGAGGAGAAGCAGCAGGATCTCGGTCACCGTGCCAGTCCCGTCTGCCCGACAAGGGGTGTTCCGGTGAGGGGCGGGCGGGGAGTGGCACGGGTGGTACTGGGAGGTTCGCCCATTGCGGGTCCGGTGCTCCTTACGTCGCTGGGAAAGTGCTGGGAGGGCGCTGGTGGGTCAAGTGTCCCCACACCCATAGTAAAGGTACGGCAAAGGGGCGCGCCCGCCGGGCGGCCGCTGCGGTCCGCGTCGGAATCGGCTCCGCCTAACCTGCGGCTTTTCCGCGTCGGCTCGATTGGCCCCGAGGTTGCCTGTCGTCGGCACAGGTTTATCGGCAATACTTCCGGCCGTGGAGCAGAGCACTGGACCGATCATCCCGCCCATGCCTACCGCCGGGACGGATCCGGGGTACATCCCCGGCCTGACGTCCCCGCGCCCTGCCGATGTGGAGGAGGACGCCCCGGACAAGGCAGCGGCGGAACAGCCGCCGGAGGAAGTCACCGCCGAGGACGAGCCGGAGCTCGACGAGCTCGACGACGAAGAGGGCGTCGAGGCCGAGACGGAGTCCGACGGCGACGCCGACGTGTCGAAGGACGTCGTCGCGTCCGACGGGGAAGCGGACGACGACGCGGAGGACGAGGACGCGGACGAGGACGGCGGGGCCGCCTTCGAGGTGTCCGACCGGCGCGGTGCGATACGAGCCGGGCGCCGCGGGGTCGTATTCGAACTCGACGGCGAGAAGGCCGAGTTCGGATGGGACGAGATCGGCGCGGTGGAGGTCGACACCCCGCGGTTCGGCAAGCGCTTCGGGATCACCGTCTATACGACCAACCGGCGCTGGTACACCGCCGATGTCGAGGCACCGGCCCGCAAACTCCTCAAGGAATGGACGGCGGAGCTGGACGCGGTCCTCGACGCGTATTTCGAGGACTCGGAGGACGGCGGGGCCGAGACCGAAGCCGAGACCGAGACCGAAGCCGAGACCGAAGCCGACGCCAAGGACGCCACCTCGTAGCGGCCGCCCACGCGGGTGGCGGTTCGCCCGATCCCCGCTGCGCACAACCGTATCCGGCGCCGGGAAAACGGTCTAACGTCGGATTTCAGCAGCGGAACAACGGGGGGCGGCTGCCGCATGACACCGGATGATCCTGTGATCGGTCGCACCGGGGTGCTCCTTCTGGGCACCCGTGGTGCCAGTGGTCCCGGCGAGGTCCTGGTGCGCGTCAGGGGCGGTTCGGAGACGTTCCTCGCCTGGTCCTCCGACCCGCTGCCGCAAGGCGCGTCCGTCCTCGTGATCGACTTCCGCGGCTCCCGCCAGGTCGACGTCATCGAGTGGACCGATCCATTGAACGCGTCGTCCGGCCGGGCCGGCGGCGCCGGTTGAGGAGACGAAGGATGTTCGGTTACCGCGTGCCCGCACCCGACCAGGCGATGCTGATCTCGGGGGGCAGGCGTGGACATGGGGGTGCGCCGTTTCGCGTGGTGACCGGGCACGGCAAGTTCGTGCTTCCGGTCTTCCGCAAGGTCCGCTTCCTGACGCTGGCGATGTGTGAGGCCGAGGTCGCGGAGAAGTGCGTCAGCCGGCAGGGCATCACGCTGACGGTGCGCGCGGTGATCGCGTTCAAGGTGGGCAATGACACCGAGTCCATCGTCAACGCGGGGCAGCGGTTCCTCTCCGACCAGGATCAGATGGCGGTGCTGACGGGGCGGATCTTCGCGGGTCATCTGCGGTCCATCATCGGCTCGATGACGGTCGAGGAGCTCATCACCGAGCGGCAGAAGCTGGCCACCGAGGTGCTGGACACCTCCAAGGCGGAGATGGCGAAGATCGGTCTGATCGTGGACTCGTTGCAGATCCAGTCGATCGACGACGGCGACACCGGCTATATCGACGCGATGTCCGCCCCGCACAAGGCCGCCATCCAGCGGCAGGCCCAGATCGCCCAGGCGCAGGCCAGCCAGGCGGCGTCCGAGGCGCAGCAGGAGGCGGCGCGCAACCAGGCCGAGTACGCGCGGCAGACGGCGGTGGTGCAGGCCCAGTACAACGCCGAGGTGGACCGCGCCCAGGCGCAGGCCGCCCAGGCCGGACCGCTGGCGGAGGCGCACGCGCAGCAGGAAGTGCTCTCCGCGCGGACGGAGTTGGCCCAGCGGGCCGCCGATCTGCGGCAGCAGCAGTTGGTGGCCGAGATCGTGAAACCGGCGGAGGCGGAGGCCGAGCGGATCCGGGTGGTGGCGCTGGCCGAGGCGGAGCGGATGAAGATACAGGCCGAGGCGGCGGCCTCACACGGCCGGGTCGCGCTCGACCGCATGCTGATCGACCAACTGCCGCAGATCGTCAAGGAGGCCGCCTCCGGGCTCTCCGGGGCGAACGTCAACGTCCTCAACGGGGCGGACGGGCTGGGCGAGATCGCGGCGGGCCTGGTCGGCCAGGGGCTGACCATCCTGGACGCGGTGCGGCGCAACATGGGCGCGCCGGGCGCGGCGGACGAGTCCAAGCCGAAGCCGAAGCCGAAGCCGCGGGGCGGGGCGGACGACGGCGCGGTCGAGGTCCGTTAGGCGACGGTGGCGGGGCCGGCTCCCCGGTCATGGCCCCGGCCCCGTCCGGGCGTTGCTACCGTGAGAAACCCCAGCCAGCCGAGAGGGCCGAGGAACGTGACCACTGACCGCCCGCACCGCGTCAGCGTCGCCGGAGTCATCGTGGACGAGCGCGGCCGGGCGCTGCTGATCAAGCGGCGCGACGGCAGCACCTGGGAACCGCCGGGCGGTGTGCTCGACCCCGACGCCACCGTCCCGGACGCCCTCCAGCGCGAGATCCTCGAGGAGACGGGCGTCAAGATCGCGCTCCCGGCCGCGCTCACCGGGGTCTACAAGGACATGAACGACCTCACGGTCTCCCTCGTCTTCCGCTGCGAGGCCCTCGACGGCACCCCCGCCACCGGCCCCCGCACCCGCGCCTGGCGCTGGGCCACCCGCGCCGAGGTCCCCGATCTCGCCGACGAGGCGTACGCCGTGCGCGTCCTGGACGCGCTCGACACCGCCGCCCCACCGGCGATCCGCGCGCACGACGGCGTCACGCTGGTCTGACGTACGGCCCGCCTCGTCCGACGGTCGATTGGCGTACGGCCCGCCTCGTCCGACGCTCGGTTGACGTACGGCTCACGCCGCCAGCAGCCGCGTCAGCTCGTCCGCCACCGCCCGTGCCGCCGGGCTGGTCCAGCGGCGGCGGTGGCGGGTGAGCTGGACGGGCACCGGGGGGATGGCCGGGCCGTGGACCTCGGCGAGATAGCCCTCGCCGAGCTGGCGTTCCACCGTGGCGCGGGGGAGCAGCGTCAGGCCGAGGCCCGCGGCGACACAGGCGCGGGCGGCCTCGATGCTGCCGAAGCGGGTGAGGCGCGGCGCCGGGCCGGGGAGGGCGAGGAGGGTGCGCACGAGGTGGTCGCTGTAGGAGCAGCCCTGTTCGTGGACGAAGAAGCTCTGCCCGGCCAGTTCGTCCCAGCCCGCCTCGCGTCCGGCCAGCGGATGGCCGGGAGCGGCGACGTAGACGAGGGGTTCGCGGGCGATGGGGCGGGCCACCAGGTCGGCGTCGGTCACGTCCTGTTCGAGGAGCAGGACGAGGTCGAGCCGCCCCGTGCGCAGCCCCTCGACGGCCGCCGCGCTGCCCGCGGGGTGGAGGTTGAGGTCGATACCGGGGTGGGTGCGGCGCAGCGAGGCGATCACGCGGGGGAGGTGCGAGGCGCACAGCGACTCGCCCGCGCCGAGGGCCACCGGGCCCTCCACCGCGCCGTCCGCGCCGTCGCCGTTCCCGGCCGCCGCCACCGCGCGCAGCCGGGCCTCGGCGTCCAGGACCTCCTCGGCCTCCGCCAGCAGCCGGCGGCCGGCGCTTGTCGGCAGGGCGCCTGAGGGCAGCCGGTCGAAGAGGCGGGTGCCCAGCTCCCGTTCCAGGGTGCGTATCTGGACGGTGACGGTGGACTGGGCGAGATGGAGCTCGGTGGCGGTCGCGGTGAAGCTGCCGGTTCTCGCCAGGGCCGCGAACGTCTTCAGGAGTCGTGTGTCCACGACGGTCAGGATAGATGGGCTCCGACCTGCTCTCATTGGGTTTCTCGATCGGCTCGAACGAAAGGAATCGTTGGACGCGATACCGGGGGCGGTGGAACCGTGGACGGCATGACCGCACCCACCGAACCCACCACGCCCGCCACCGCGTCCACCACGTCCACCGCCTCCACCCCGGACGTCGACGTTCTGCACTACTCCGCCTTCACCACCCGCCCCGACGGCGGCAACCCCGCCGGTGTGGTCCTCGACGCCGCGGCCGTCGCGGACGACGACGCGGCCATGACCGCCATCGCCGCGCGGGTCGGCTACTCGGAGACCGCGTTCATCACCGAGCGGGACGAGGCCGCGCGCCGCTACCGGCTGCGGTACTTCAGCCCGCTCGCCGAGGTCGCGTTCTGCGGACACGCCACGATCGCCACGTCCGTGGCACTCGCCGAGCGCGACGGCCCCGGTGAGCTGGTCTTCGACACGGCGTCGGGCGAGATCCGCGTCGAGACCACGGCCGACGGCGACGGCCCGCCCCGCGCCACGCTCACCAGCGTTCCCACGCGGTCGCGCCCCGCCGACCCGGGCACGGAGCTCGAGCCGACGCTGGCGGCGCTGGGCTGGTCCGCGGACGACCTGGACCCGGCCCTGCCCCCGCATGTCGCCTTCGCGGGCAACGACCACCTCGTCCTCGCCGCCGCCACCCGCGAGCGGCTGGCGGACCTCGACTACGACTTCGACGCGCTGGACGCGGTGATGCGGCGGCGCGGCTGGACGACGGTGCATCTGGTGTGGCGCGAGACGGCGGACGGCTCTGCCGGGAACGCGGACGGCTCTGCCGGGAACGTGGTCTTCCACGCCCGCGACCCGTTCCCGGTCGGCGGGGTGGTCGAGGACCCGGCCACCGGCGCCGCGGCCGCCGCCTTCGGCGGCTATCTGCGGGTACTCGGCCTGGTCGGCGGCGAGACCAGGGTCCGTATCCGCCAGGGCGAGGACATGGGCCGCCCCAGCGACCTCCTGCTCGACGTCACGCCCGACGACCCCCGGTCGCGGGTCAGCGGCCAGGCCGTCCCGATCCCGGAGACCCAGCGATGAACGAACCGCAGACCGGGCGGGGAACGACCCCGCAGACCGGGCGATGAACGATCCCGCGAACCGCGTGAGACGCGTGAGACGCATGAGAAGAGGAACCGTGTGATGAAGACGCGCTACTACCACCTGCCGCGCCTCACCGGCGTGGACGCCCTCCGGCTGGACGAGCGCGAGGTGCCCGCCCCCGGGCCGCGCGAGGTGCTGGTCCGGATGCGGGCCTGGTCGCTCAACTACCGGGATCTGATGATCGCGTCGAACGCGTACGGACGCGCCCTGAAGCCCGATGTCGTACCGCTGTCCGACGGCGCGGGCGAGGTGGTGGACGCCGGTTCCGAGGTCACCCGGTGGCGGGAGGGCGACCGGGTCGCCGGGATCTTCATGCCCGGCTGGCTCTCCGGGCCGCCCGCCGCGCGGAAGACGGCGGGCGCGCTGGGCGGCCCGACGGACGGGGTGCTCGCGGAGTACGTCCTCTTCGACCAGGAGGCCCTGGTCTCCGCCCCCGCGCATCTCGACTTCGCCGAGACCGCGACGCTGCCCTGCGCCGCCGTGACCGCCTGGCACGCGGTGGCGGTCACCGGTGGACTCGCCCCCGGCCAGACCGTGCTGACCCTGGGCAGCGGCGGAGTGTCGCTGTTCGCCCTCCAGTTCGCCGCGCTCGGCGGGGCCCGTGTGCTCGCCACCTCCAGCGACGACGCCAAGCTGGAGCGGCTGCGCTCGCTCGGCGCCACGGACGGCGTCAACTACGCCCGCACCCCCGACTGGGGCCGTCTGGTGGCCGAGGCGACCGACGGCGGGGTCGACCACGTCGTGGAGGTGGGCGGCGCGGGCACCCTGCCGCAGTCACTGGAGGCCGTACGGGTCGGCGGGCGGATCAGCCTCATCGGCGTACTGTCCCGGGACGGCGGCGCCGACCCGTCCTCCGTACTGCTCAAGGGCGTCACGCTCCAGGGGATGTTCGTGGGCAGCCGCGAGACGTTCGAGCAGATGAACCGCGCGATCGAGCACCACCGCCTGCGGCCCGTCGTCGACCGCGCCTTCCCGTTCGCCGAGGCGCCCGCCGCGTACCGGTACTTCGCGGGGCGGGGGCACTTCGGGAAGGTGGTCATCACGGACGAGTGACGAGCTCCACGGCGGCGAACGCCCCCTGACGGGCCGACTCTTGACCTTGCCCCAAGGTGAAGGCCGACGGTGTCCGCGGCAACCAAGCCGACGAGCTGAGCGTGATGGGCTACGACCGGCCTCGTTCGGCCGACCTCGGATGAGAGGAGCCCACATGGACGACGACGCTCTCCTGGCGGAGCAGAGGGCCTACTACAGGGCCGGCGCGGCCGAATACGACCGGCCCTACGCGGAGTACGCAGCCCTCCAGGATGTGCTGGCTGTCGTCGACGACCTCCCGATCGCCGGGGATGTGCTGGAGCTGGCCTGCGGAACGGGCCAGTGGACCTCGAGGCTTGCCGCACGGGCACGTTCGGTGACGGCCGTCGACGCGGCGACCGAAGTGCTGGCCATCGCTCGGGCGCGCACCGCATCCCCGTCCGTCCAGTTCCTTGAGGCCGACCTCTTCGAGTGGCGGCCGCCGCGCCGCTACGACACCGTGTTCTTCGCCTTCTGGCTTTCCCATGTACCGCCGGCGCGGTTGCCCGACTTCTGGCACACCGTCGCCGCCGCACTCGCGCCGGGCGGCAAAGCGATCTTCGTCGACGACGGCCCCGCCGCGGCCGCGTACGAGGAAGTCCTCGCCAACCAGCCGACCCCGGCGGCGCTGCGCCGGCTCGATGACGGCAGCCAGTACCGCATCGTGAAGGTGTTCCACGATGCCCAGACCCTCACGGACGACCTCACCGCGCTGGGGTGGTCGGTGCGTATCCGGACCATGGCCGGGAACTTCGTCGGCATCGCGGAACCGGGCCGCTGACCGACCACGCCGAGGGGTTCGCCCGGACTTTGGCCTCGGCCGTCGAGTCGGGGCTGATCCCCGACCCGGACGCCGTGCGCGCCGTCTGGGAGGACGCCGTCGCCGCGCCCGACTGGACGGGGCCGGCACTGTGGCTGCACGCCGATCTGCATCCGGCCAACGTCCTCACCGAGGACGGCACCTTCTGCGGCGTGATCGACTTCGGCGACCTCTGTGCGGGCGATCCGGCCTGCGATCTCGCCGCCGCGTGGATGCTGCTGCCGGACGGCGCCGTCGACCGCTTCTACGACGCCTATCGGCCGACCCCGGACCCGGCGACCCGGCGCCGCGCCCGCGGCTGGGCGGTGCTGAAAGCCCTCGTCTGCGTCCTCATCGGGGAGGCGGGCGTCCACGGCCGTCCGGGCGGCAAGCGCACCTGGGGCCCGCCCGCCCACGCCGCGCTGCGACGCCTCACGCACTCCTGAGCAGGCGGGACTCCAAGGGCGACGCCCTCGGGGCACTTTGCGGGGCGGGCGGACCCGTACCTGTTCGGCGGGGTGTCAACGCTCCGTCTCCCCCGCCCCCGCGGAGTCGGTCGCGGCCTGGACGAGGTTGCCCTCCAGGCGCTCCAGGGTGCGTAGGGCCGCGGCACGCTCGTCGCCGGAGAGACCCGCCGTCGACACGTCCTCCAACTGGCTCCAGATCCGCTCGACCTCGCGGCGCAGGGCTTGGCTGGCCACCGTGGGTTCGATGATCGTCGCGCGCTTGTCGGTGGGCGAGGGACTGCGGCGGACGAAACCGGCCTGCTCCAGGCGCCGGACGGTGCGGGTCATGGTGGCGGCGTCGGAGTCCAGCAGCCGCACCAGGTCGGTCTGCCGCTGCGGGCCGAGCTCCCATAGATGCATCATGACCAGCTCCTGGCCCGGATGCAGGCCGATACGGCGCAGCAGCTGACCGGCGAGCATGCGGTGCAGCCGGGCCAGGCGGAAGATCGCGTGACTGACCGGCCCGCCGCCGGCCGCGGTCGGCACCGGGACGGTGGCCTCCTGCCCGGTCACCGCAGGCCCCGTCGCCGCAGGCTCCTTCCCGGCCTCCGGCGTGGAGTGCGTCATCTCGTCCCCACTTTCCTGTTTGGGCAGGGTAAGCCTACCTTCTGGCCAGCGCCTCCGCCCGGCCCTTTAGGTTGCGATCAACATAAGTGCAGCTAGATGCATGTGACCCACCTCACACTCACCCCCAGGAATGCCTTCGCGGCATTTACTTGTTCGGCTAAGTGACTTACTTGTTCAGACAGGCATCACCCATCTCAAGGCCCAAGGCCCAGGGCCCAAGACCCAAGACCCAAGGAGGAACCATGACCACCCCCTTCGATCCGATCGTCCTCGGCGGCAAGCACCTGGCCAACCGCGTCGCAATGGCCCCGATGACCCGCAGCCGCGCCTTCGGGACCGGCGCGGAGCCGACCGAGCTGATGGCGACGTACTACGCGCAGCGCGCCAGTGCCGGGCTGATCGTCACCGAGGGCATCCAGCCCTCACCGGTCGGCCAGGGCTACCCCGACACCCCCGGCCTGCACACGGCCGGGCAGGTGCGGGCGTGGCGAACGGTGACCGACGCCGTGCACCGGGAGGGCGGCGTGATCTTCGCGCAGCTGATGCACACCGGGCGGGTCGGGCACCCGAGCCTGCTGCCCGACGGGCTGGTGCCGGTGGGGCCGTCGGCGGTGGCCGCCAAGGGCCAGGTCTTCACCCATGAGGGGCCGAAGGACTTCGTGACGCCGAGGGAGCTGAGCGAGGCGGACATCCGGCAGACGATCGCCGACTTCGCCGAGGCGGCGCGCAACGCGGTCGAGGCCGGGTTCGACGGCGTGGAGATCCACGGCGCGAACGGCTATCTGATCCACCAGTTCCTCGCGCCCAACTCCAACCTGCGCGCGGATGGCTGGGGCGGCGACACCGAGGGCCGGATCCGCTTGGCCGTCGAGGTCACCACGGCCGTGGCCGAGGCGATCGGCAGCCACCGGGTCGGCCTGCGGATCTCGCCCGGGAACCCGTACAACGACATCGCCGAGGAGGCCCCGGATGAGGTCTACCTCGCCCTGCTGGACCGGCTCGCCGGGCTGGACCTGGCCTATCTGCACCTGCTGGAGGGGCCGAACCGCGAGCTGACCGCGCGGCTGCGGAAGTCGTGGCCGGGTGCGTTCATCATCAATCCGTTCACGCATCCGGACGCCACCGGGCCCGAGGCGCTGAAGCTGATCGAGGACGGAACCGCGGACATGGTCGCGTACGGGGCGCTGTTCCTGGCCAACCCCGACCTGCCGCGGCGACTGGCCGCGGGCGGCCCGTTCAACACCCCCGACCAGGCCACGTTCTACGGCGGCGACCACCGGGGCTACACCGACTACCCCGCCCTCACCACCTGATCGACGCCCCAGCCGTCAAGCACCGCTACGGGAGGCCATGCAGCTTGGCGATCAGCCGCCGCAGCAGGGCCACCCGGTCGTTGCCGCGCGGCCGGCAGTCCTCCAGGCGCCGGACGACCCCCGGCGGCACGTCCTCGACCCCGACGGCGTCCACGACCTTGTCGAGCGCGTGGATGCCCCAGTACTGGCTGAAGGCGAGCGGCTCCTTCACGACGGCGTCCGTCAGGGCGGCCAGCGCGTCCGCGTCCGGCACCGCGTACAGCCGCGCGTACGCGGCCAGGCGCAGCCCGCCGTCCGGGGAGGTGAGCCAGCCGTCCAGGTCGGGGTCGGCGAGCCGCTGGGTGGCGCGCACCAGCCGGGCGAAGATGCCGCTCATGCGCTGCGTACGGGCGGACCCGCTGAACATCGACGTACGGACCTCGAGGTATTCGGCGGCCAACCGGCGCACATCCGCGAGCGCCGTGGTGCCGTCGGGCTCGGGTCCGTCGTCGCCGCTCCCCACGAGGGCGGCGTCGGCGATCCGCTGGGCGTCCTCGATGCGCCGCTCGACCTCCTTCGCGTACTCCAGCCGGAACCCACCCGGCAGCTCGATACTGTCGAGCAGATCGCGCAGCCACGGCACGACGGCCACGACCAGGAGCGCCACGGTGACGCTGTCTATCTTCAGATCCGGCGCCAGCACATGGGTGACGGCCACCGCGATGGCCACACAGCTCACCACGGAGCCGACGATGACCCGCCGCCTCCCGGCCCGCCCCGAATACCCCTCGCCCTCGCCGGGCTCCCCCTGCCTCATGTGCCCCAGCATGCCCCAACCGGGCCCGGCTCAGGCCGGGTAGGCGTGTCACGGCCGGCGGGAAGCCCCGTCCGGCCAGACGACGTCGACGGGTACGCCCGCCCCACGCGCTTGACCCACCACGTCCGCCGTACCACCGCCCTTGCCCGAGGGCGGCCGCCCGTCCCACACCGCCATCAGCCGATCGGCCCGCTCCAGCAGCACGGCGTTCGCCGCCTCGTACGCCTGCCGGTTCGCCGTCTCATGCGGCATCACCAGCACCTCGTCCGCGGCCGCCACCAGACGGTCGAAGGTCGCGGCGTGGTCCGGCCTGACCTTCGCCTGCCGGTAGTCCCGCGACGGAATCACCACAACCAGACGCCCGCCGACCGCCAGGACCGCGTCGGCGAACACGCTGTCACCGCCCTTCGCGACGCATGACACGCCGACCAGGCCGGCCGGGTCGTAGGCGGCCAGGAGTCTGTCCAGCTCACCGCGGACCAGCGGCACCGACGCGTCGGTGAGGTCCATGTGCCCGGTCACAGCGATCGTCGTCATCGGGGCGTGGCCTTCCTCGTCATGGTGAGCAGAGTGCGTACGCTAGCGCGCACTTCGCCGCGTCTTATGCTGCCCGCATGCTGCGTGCGGTGGTCTTCGATGTCGGCGAGACCTTGATCCGGGATGACCGCGGATGGGCCGCGTGGGCGGACTGGCTGGACGTCCCCCGCCATACCCTCTCCGCACTCGTCGGCGCGGTCGTCGCTCAGGGCCGCGACAACGCCGAAGCGCTGCGGCTCCTTCGGCCGGACATTGACATCGCCGCCGAGCGAGCCGCGATGGAGGCCGCGGGGGCGGGTGAGCGCCTGGACGAAGCCGATCTCTATCCGGATGTGCGTCCGGCCCTCGCGGCCCTCCGTGAGAAGGGGCTCCACACCGTCATCGCGGGCAACCAGACCGCGCACGTCGGCCAGTTGCTACGCGAGCTCGACCTCATGGTCGACGAGATCGCCACCTCGGGCGAGTGGGGCGTGGCCAAGCCCGACCCACGCTTCTTCGCCCGCGTCCTGGATCTCACCGACGCCGCGCCCGACGAGACGGTGTACGTGGGGGACCACCCCGCGAACGACATCCGCCCGGCAAAGGCGGCGGGACTGCGCGTCGCGCATCTGCGGCGCGGGCCGTGGGGCCATCTGTGGTCCGGCACCGCCGAGGCGGCCGCCGCCGACTGGCAGATCGACTCGCTGCACGATCTCGTGCGGCTCGCCGCCGGATGACGCAAGCGGCCCCGCTGCCGCGAGGCCACTCGCTACCGTTCGGGGTGGACGCGCCGAACGGAGCACCGGTATGCCCACCAATCTCGGCAAGCGTGTGGCCTATCAGCGCCGCATCGCTCGCATGACGCAGCAAGAGCTGGCAGACGCCGCCGACGTGCACATCGGCACCCTGCGAAAGATCGAACGCAACGCCCGGGGCGCCAGCGACAACGTGGTGGAGGCCCTCGCGGCTGCTCTCGGTGTCGATCCATCCCTCTTGTTGGGCAGCCGCGACCGGGCCGACGCCCGCGTGCACGCGGCGATGCCGTCCCTTTCGGCCGTCATCGCGGCCTACGAAGCGCCGGACGACGGGCCAGTGCGGCAGCTCAGCGAGCTGCGCACAGCAGTGGACGAGGCAGTGACCTGGCGTCTGGCCTCACAGTACGTCCGGATCGCCCACCACTTACCCTCGCTGATCGATGAGCTGATGCGCGCCTTCCACCTCGCTTCGGTCGAGGAGAAGCCCGAGACCGCAGGCCTGCTCGTCGCCGCGCTCCGAACCGCTGACGCTGTGGCGTACAAGTACGGTGCCCTGGACCTGTCTGCCCGTCTGGTCGACCTGATGCGCTGGGCAGCGCCGCATACTGACGACCCGCTCCTGGACGCCACCGTTGCGTACGTTCGCACCGAGACCTTCTTCGCCGCCCACGCGTTCGCCCCTGGGCTACGCGCTCTGGAAGCCGCGTTGGACCGCGCACCCACGAGTGATGACGATGCGGCGATGGCAACCCGAGGCGCCCTGCACATGCGCGCTGCTGTCATCGCCGGGCGCGCCGACCTCGTGCAAGCCGCGGACAAGCACCTTGCGGAGGCTCGGCGCCTGGGGGACGCCGTGCCTGAGAACGTCTATCAAGGCACGGCGTTCGGGCCGGACAGCGTACGCGTCCATGAAGTGTCCGTCGCGGTCAGTCTCGGTGGTGACCATGTGCGTCGTGCCCTCGACGTGGCCAACGATTGGGCCCCGCCACGAAGCCTTCCCGCCGAGCGCCGTAGCGGGTTCTACATCGAGGTGGCCCGTGCGCAATTGTGGTCAGGGCTGACCCGCGATGCTTTCGAGTCACTCAAAGCCGCGCGCCACATCGCTCCGCAACACACCCGTGATCACCCGTGGGTGCGAGAGGACGCCGCAACGCTGCGACGCCTGCGACGCGGAGATGCCGAGAGCTTGAGCAATTTCGCGGAGTGGTGTCACGCGGGTGAGTGACGCTGACTGACCCTCTCTGGGTCACTTGCCGCCCTTGCAGCGGAGAACCATCTACCTGTCCACACCAATCAGGCAGATGGGACAGCACCAGCCATGACAGCCGACTCTCTCAAGTCCGAATCATGGGCGCCTCCGAGCGGCGCCGACGTGCGGATGGTCCAGGTCGGACCGTACTGGGACGCCGTGCGGGCGCCCGAAGCGCTTGGTGCGCGGGCTCTGGGCCTACTCGGTGGGGCGACCGGTGCCGTCATCGCCGACTACAACCTCATGTACTGGCTCATCCGCCCAGGAGCCGCGCGGCACTGGCGGCGCATCCGGCAGGTGCAGACGCTCGGTACGGGCCGCCTTGAGACCTCGTACCTCGGCGTTCCGCCGGTTGACCGGACCAGCGGGCCGTATCTGCACTGGCGCGTCCCTCTCGGGCCGGGGCGGTACCTCACCGACGCCGATCGGCTCCGCGAGGCGCTGGTTCGGGCGGTCGTCGCCGAGCTCGGGGTCGGGGGCGGGGAGGGGGACGAACGGTGACCGGCGACCGTTCAGTCGCCCGGCAGCCGCTCGCGGCGGCGCACCGCATCGAGATGCCGGACCCGGACGCGCTGACCGGGCCCCAGCTGGAGGGCTGGGACTGTGCGCTGTGTGGGCGGCGGCTGATCGCGGATCAGTCGCTCGGGACGGTCGCGTGGACCTGTGGCAGCAGGACGCGGGAGGTCGAGCTGTGGGTGTGTCGGCCGCTCTGTGGGGAGGGGCTTGAGGGGGCGTAGGTGTGCCGGAGCCGGGTCACGCCGGGTACGCGTGGGTCTGGGTGGCCTTCAGCGTGGCCCATACCGGGCGGCCCGGGTGGAGGGTCAGTTCGGCCACCGCCGCCGTCGTGAGGTCGGCCAGGAGGGGGAGTTCGCCGGTGAGGTCGACGCGGATCTGGTCGCCGTGGGACTCCAGGGCGGCCACCTCCAGCCGCCACAGGTTGCGCGCGCTGGAGTCGGGGCGGTCGCGGTGGAGGGTGACCGCGGCGGGTGGGAAGGCGACGAAGACCGGGCCGGAGAGGTCCTCGGTGGTGGTGATGGTGGTGCCGCCGTCGAGCGTCACGGTGTGGCCGTCGGCCCGGCCCTGGTAGAGGTTGAGGCCGACGAGGCTGGCGATGTAGTCGGTGCGGGGGCGGCGGGAGATGTCCGCCGGGGCGCCCTCCTGGACGATACGGCCGTCCTCCACGACCACGAGCCGGTCGGCCAGCACCATCGCGTCCAGCGGGTCATGGGTGACCAGCACCGCCACCGCCTCGAAGTCGGCCAGATGGCGGCGGAGTCCGGCGCGCACGTCGAGGCGGGTGCGGGCGTCCAGCGCGGCCAGTGGCTCGTCCAGGAGCAGCAGGCGGGGGCGGGTGGCCAGGGCGCGGGCGAGGGCGACGCGCTGGGCCTGGCCGCCGGACAGGGCGCGGGGTTTGGCGCCCGCGCGGTCGGTCAGGCCCATCCGGTCCAGCCACTCGGCCGCCTGCGCGCGGGCCTCCGCCTTCGGCACCCCGTGACAGCGCGGGCCGAACGCCACGTTGTCCAGCGCGGTGAGGTGCGGGAAGAGCAGATAGTCCTGGAAGACGACGCCGACCGGGCGGTCCTCGGGCGGCGTCCGCAGTCGATGCGACGGCTCCTCCAGGGTCCGGCCGTCCAGTCGCAGCACCCCCTCGGTGAGCGGGGTGAGCCCGGCCAGGGCGCGCAGTGCGGTCGTCTTGCCCGCGCCGTTGGGCCCGAGCAGCGCGACCACCTCGCCGGGCGCGGCGGTCAGCCGCAGGTCGAGCCGGAAGCCGCCCCGGTCGACGACGAGCCGGGCATCGAGGCCGTCGCTGTGCGGCGTGGCCTTCTCGGTGGGGGAGGTGTCCGTGTTGGTCATGAGGCGGCCATCCAGCGGTCGCGCAGCCCGGCCAGGACCGCGATGGAGACGGCGAGAAGGACGAGGCTGAGCGCGATCGCGGCGGCCGGGTCGCTCTGGAGCGCGAGATAGACCGACAGCGGCATCGTCTGCGTACGGCCGGGGAAGTTGCCCGCGAAGGTGATCGTGGCGCCGAACTCGCCCAGCGCCCGCGCCCAGGCCAGCACCGCCCCGGCCGCCACGCCCGGCGCGACCATCGGCAGGGTGACGCGCCGGAACGCGGTGAAGCGCGAGGCGCCGAGCGTGGTGGCGGCCTCCTCGTAGCGCGGATCGGCGGCCCGCAGCGTGCCCTCGACGCTGATCACGAGGAACGGCATCGCCACGAACGCCTCCGCGACCACCACCCCCGCCGTGGTGAACGGCAGGGTCACGCCGAACGCCGAGTCCAGCCAGCGGCCCACGATCCCGTTACGGCCCAGCGCGAGCAGGAGCGCCACGCCACCGACCACCGGCGGGAGCACCAGCGGCAGGGTCACCAGGGCGCGCAGCAGCCGACGGCCCGGAAAGCGGGCGCGGGCCAGCAGCCAGGCCAGGGGCACGCCCAGCACCAGCGCCACGACGGTGGCGGCGGTCGCGGTGATCAGCGAGAGGCGGAGCGCCTGCCACACCGCGACGCTGGTCAGCTGGTCGGGCAGGCTCCGCCAGGGCGCGCGGATCAGCAGCGCGACCAGCGGGAGCACCAGGAAGACCAGACCGGCGAGGGCGGGGAGCAGGAGCGGCAGCGGGACGCCCGCGCGGAGGCGGGGGGTGCCGGAGCGTCGTCGCCGTGTGCCGCTGCCCAGAACCTCCGTGGGGCCGGTTGCCCCTTCTGGCCCGGCCCCGGCCCCCGGCCCGGCCCCGGCCTTGGGCTCCGGCCCGGCCTTCGGCTCCGCTCCGGCCCCCGGCCCAGTCCCGGCGTTCCGCTCCGTCACGGCTTGAGGAAACCGGCCTGGCCGAGCACCTTCTGGCCCTGTGCCGACTTCACCAGGTCGATGAAGGCCGTGGCCCCCTCCGCGTTCTCGGCGTTCTTCAGCGGGGCGATCGGATAGTCGTTGATGGCCTGCTTCGACTCGGGGAACTCCACGCCCGCGACCTTGCCGCCCGCCGCCTTCACATCGGTCTTGTAGACGACGGAGGCGTCCACCTCCTTCAACTGCACCTTGGTCAGCGCGCCCTTGACGTCCTGCTCGTACGAGACCGGGGTGAGCTTGAGCTTGGCCGCGGTCAGCGCCTTCTGGGCCGCCGAGCCGCACGGCACCTCCTTGGCGCACAGCGCGACCTTCAGCCCGGAGCGGGTGAGGTCCTTGAGCGTCTTGATCTTCTTCGGGTTGCCCGGGAGGGTCGCGATCTCGAGCTGGTTGCGGACGAAGGTGGCCGGGGTGCCCTTCGCGTCCTTGGCGTCGGTGACGGTCTTCATGGTCTTCGGGCTCGCGGCGGCGAAGACGTCGGCGGGCGCGCCGGAGGTGATGCTGGCCGCGAGGGCGTCGCTGCCGCCGAAGTTGAAGGAGACCTTGGTGCCGGGGTGCTCCTTCTCGAACGTCTTGCCCAGCGCGGTGAAGCTCTCCTTCAGCGAGGCCGCCGCGAACACGGTCACCGTGCCGGACAGTTCCTCGGAGGAGGAACCGGAGGCGGACTTCTTGGAGGAGTCACCGGAGTCACCGGAGTCGTCGGAGTCACCGGAGGAGCAGGCGGTGAGCGTCAGGGCGGCGAGCGCGCAACCGCCCACCACACGGAGCGTCCAACGGGGCCGGGGTCGGGGTCGGGATCCGGAACCTGATACGGAACGGGTCGTCATGGGGTCTGTCTCTCCCTCTCTGCGACTGCTGCGGCTGCTGCGGCTGCTGCGTGTGCCGCCCTCGACGCGCGTGTTCACGGCGTTTCCACGACCACGTTGGTCGACTTGATCACGGCGACGGCCGGAACGCCCGGCTCCAGCTTCAGCTCCTCCGCCGACTCCCGGCTGATCATGGACACCACGCGGAACGGGCCCGCCTGGATCTCCACCTGCGCGGACACATCGCCGAGGATCACCTCGGTGACGATGCCCGAGAAGCGGTTGCGGGCCGACGAGCCGGGGTGGTCGCGGTCCGTGCCGCTGGCGACCTCGCGGGCGAACGCGGCGAGCGCCGGGCCCGGGATGATCCGGCGCCCCTGCTCGTCCCGTTCGGCGGTCAGCCGTCCGCTGTCGACCCAGCGCCGCAAGGTGTCGACGCTGACCCCCATCAGGGCCGCGGCCTCACCGATCCGGTACGTATGCATCCGCCGATGGTAGCGCCGCATCTGCGAGCCAGTACATGATGATCAGGTGGTATCCGTCCAACGATTCGGGTACGGAGGCTGGCATCTGCGCAAGCCGCCAGAGGCGAGGGCTCGCGGAGGCTAGGGCTCCTCGCCTGTGTCGTCCGCCGGCTCGTCCAGCTCCGCCAGCTCCCCCAGCGTCACCGGCGCCGCGAACGGCCGTGCCGAGAGCGGTCGCAGATCCTCCGCCGTGGCCGGTCGGCCGGTCAGCGACGCGGTGACGGCGGCGACCGCGAAACCGCAGATCCGCCCCTGGCACCAGCCCATCCCCGGGCGGGCCAGGAGCTTCATGGTGCGGGGGTCCTCGGCGCCGAGGTCGGTACGGGCGCGGCACAGCTCCCCGTAGGTGACCTCCTCGCAGCGGCAGACCACCGTGCGCTCGGTCAGCCGGCCGGTCCATCCGTCGGGCACCGGGTACGTGCGGTGCAGCGCGGCGGCGAAGGCCCGGTCGTGGCGGATCGCGGTGCGCAGCCGCCGTACGGCGCCCGGGTCGACCGGCAGCCCGTGAGCCGCCGCCAGCGACAGGGCGGCCAGCCGTCCCTCGGCGACGGCGAGCGCGGCGCCGCCCACGCCCGTGGTCTCCCCCGCGGCCAGGACGTCCGGGACGGTGGTGCGCTGACGGGCGTCGACCACGGCGACGAGGGAGCCGTCGAGGTCGCGCCGGGTGGCGGCGCCGACCATCAGGGGCAGTTCGAGGGCGGGGGTGAATCCCCAGCCCAGCGCCACCAGATCGGCCTCGAGCACCTCGCCGCCGTCGAGCCGCACCCCGCGCACCCGGTCCTCGCCCAGGATCTCGGTCACCGCGGCCCGGGTCCGGTACGGGATGCGGTGGCGGGCCATCAGCGCCGCGTACCGCACCGCCTCGGCGGACTTGGCGGGCGCCCGTACCGCCCCGTCCAGGTGGCGCAGCCAGCCGTGCGCCGGGTTGGCCTCGTACACGGCGAGGACCCGCGCCCCCGCCTGCGCCAGGCCCGTCGCCACCGGCAGCAGGAACGGGCCCGTGCCCGCGACCACCGCCCGCCGCCCCGCCACCGTCCGATGCCCCTTCAGCAGCGCCTGGACGCCTCCGGCCGCCATCACCCCGGGCAGCTCCCAGCCGGGGAGCGGCAGTTGGCGGTCGTACGCGCCACAGCAGAGCACCAGCGTGCGGGCCCGCACCCGGTCCCGCTCGACGGGGGCCGTGTCGTACGGACCGTTCAGGCGCAGGGTGAACGGCCCGCTGTCCGGGCGGGGGCGGTCGATCAGCCAGACCTGATGGCCGGGGAGGTAGTGGAGACGGCCGAGGTGGCGCTGGTCGTGCAGCCGGGCGCGGAGGCGGGCGAAGAGCCGCCCGTGGGCGTGGCGAGGGGGCGTTGAGTGCTCGTCGTGGCGCCAGTACTGGCCGCCGGGCAGACGCCCGGCGTCGATGAGCACCACGTCGAGGCCCGCCTCGGCGGCCCCGACGGCGGCGGCGAGCCCGGCGGGACCCGCGCCCACGACGGCTACGTCGTACATCGGCCGATCAGTCGCCATCGCCGCCATCACCATCGCTGCCCATCGCCATCGCCGCCATCGCCATCGCTGTCATCACCATCGCGATCGCCCTCCGCCGACAGCCGCATCCCGTCCCGCGCCGGGACCAGGCAGGCCCGCTGTCCCGGGCGCCCGTCCACGGTGATCAGGCAGTCGAAGCAGACCCCGATCCCGCAGAACAGCCCGCGCGGCCTGCCCTCGCGCCGCGTGGTCCGCCAGGCGACGATCCCGGCGGCCACCAGCGCCGCGCCCACGCTCTGCCCCGGCCGCGCGGTGACCGTCGTACCGTCGAAGGTCAGCCGGCAGGACGACGACCCCGTGCGCTCGTCACTCCCCGCGTGGCTCATCCGCACCACCCTCCTCGAAGCGTTCGGGGGCGAACGGCGTCAGGTCCAGATCCGTCGCCTCCCCCGTCAGCGCCTGCGCGATCAACTTTCCCGTCCCCGCCGCGAGGCCGATCCCCGCGCCCTCGTGGCCGCAGGCGTGCCACAGCCCGGGGGCGCGCGGGTCGGGGCCGATGACCGGCAGATGGTCGGGGCAGTACGGCCGGAAGCCCGCGTACACGCGCATCGCCCGCACCGACGCCAGCATCGGGAACAGCCCGATCGCGCCCCGGGCCAGCGCCCGTACGGCGGCGGGGGAGGGCCGCCGGTCGAAGCCGACCCGCTCCCGGGTGGAGCCGATCAGCACCGTGCCGCCACCCGTGCCCTCCACGACCGGCGACGCCTGGAGCTCCGCGTCCGAACTGGCCACGGCGTCCACGTAGTCGGCCGCGTAGACCTTGTGCCGTACGGTCGCGGGCGGCAGTGGTTCGGTGACGAGGACGAAGCCCCGGCGCGGCAGCACCGGCAGCTCGACGCCCGCGAGCCCGGCCACCGCACCGGCCCAGGTGCCCGCCGCGTTCAGGACGGCGGGGGCGCTGACGGTGCCGTGGGGTGTCCGTACGCCGGTGACCGGGGCACCCGCGCCGCCTCCTCCCAGGGTGGCCGGGGAGCCGCCGCCCGGGGTGGCCGGGGAGCCGCCCCCCGAGGAGCCCGCCCCGAGCCCCGAGGAGCCCGCGCCGACCCCCGACGTGGCCGGGCCACCCATACGCCCTCCCCGCCGGAGGAACCCCACCACCTCCGTCCCCGTCCGCACCACCGCCCCGCGCCGCCGCGCGAGCCGCAGCAGATGGGCCGCCGCCAGCATGGGCTGCACCTGGGCGTCCTGCGGATACAGCGCGCCCCCGGCGGCCTCGCGGGTCAGCCGTGGTTCGAGATCGTGGAGCTCGGCCGCGGACACCTCCCGTACGACGACACCACCGGCCCGCTGCCGCTCGGCCAGCGTTCGCAGCGCGCCCAGGGCGGCGGGCGTGGAGGCGACCACCAGCCCGCCCTTCCGCTCGAACTCCCACCACTCGCCGTACGGGCCCAGGTCCTCGCCCCACACCTGCCGCGAGTACCGCGCGAGCTCCAGCTCCGGGCCCGGCTCCTTGTCCGAGACCAGGACGTTTCCCTCGCCCGCGCCCGAGGTGCCGCCCGCGATGGCGCCCCGGTCGACCACCACGACCCGCAGCCCGGCCAGGGTGGCGAACCAGGCGGCGGCCGCGCCGACGACTCCGGCGCCGATGACGACGAGGTCGGCGGTCTTCGGCAAGTCCTGCGAGGCCCACCCACCCCGAGTCACGGGCCACCGGCCCACAGCCCGCGCACATGGCCGATATGGCGATGCGTCATGGCCTCGGCGCCGCGTGCGTCCCCCGCCTCCACGAGGTCGACAAGCGCGTGGTGCTCGGCCGCCGACTGGCCGAGCCGCCCGCTCTCCAGCAGCGGGATGAGCCCCAGCAGCCGGGTCTGGGAGCGGAGTTCGGACACCACGTCCACCAGGCGCCGATTCCCGGCGTGGCCGAGCAGGGTGAGATGGAAGACCCGGTCGGCCTCGATATAGCCGATGAGGTCGCCGCGTTCGGCCGCGTCCACGATGGCCTGGGCCAGCTCCCGCAGCGCGGGCAGCTCCCCCGGCGGGATACGCGGGACGGCCTCCCGTACGGTGGGCGGCTCGATGAGCAGACGGATGGACGCCAGGTCGTCCAGGTCCTGCTCCGAGACCTCGGTGACCCGGAACCCCTTGTTGGGCACCGAGACCACCAGCCCCTCCTTCACCAGGTCGAGCATCGCCTCGCGGACGGGCGTGGGGGAGACGTCGAAGCGGGCGCCGAGGGCGGGCGCCGAGTAGACGGCGCCGGGGGCGAGTTCGCCGGAGATGATGCCCGCGCGCAGGGCGTTTCTGACCCGGTCGCGCAGGCTCTCGCGCTTGCCGAGCGGCTCGAGACTGGAGCCGCGGGCGCGGGAAGCGGACCCGGTCATGTCCCTTCCACCACCGTTCTCCCCTCTCTGCACCAGAAGCTCTCTACACCAGAAACCCGGCCGGGAACGGATCCTCGGGGTCGAGATGGAACTGAGCGGTGCCGGTGACCCACGCCCGCCCCGTGATCGAGGGCACGACGGCGGGCAGCCCGGCCACCGTGGTCTCCTCCAGCAGCCGCCCGATGAACCGCGTCCCGATGAACGACTCGTTCACGAACTCCTCGCCGAGGCCCAGCTCACCGCGTGCGTACAGCTGCGCCATCCGCGCGGAGGTGCCGGTGCCGCAGGGGGAGCGGTCGAACCAGCCCGGGTGGATGGCCATCGCGTGGCGGGAGTGGCGCGCCGTCGAACCCGGGGCCTGGAGGTAGACATGGCGGCAGCCGGTGATGTCCGGCCGCTCGGGGTGGTGCGGCGGGTCCTGCGCGTTCACCGCGTCCATGATCTTCAGCCCGGCGGTCAGCAGCTCCTGCCCGGCCGCCCGGTCGAAGGGCAGCCCGAGGGCGTCCAGTTCCACGATGGCGTAGAAGTTGCCGCCGAACGCGATGTCGTAGCGCACCTCGCCGAAGCCGGGCACCCGCACCGTACGGTCGGTGGCCGGGCAGAACGCGGCCACGTTCCGGATCGTCACCGAGGTGGCGGCCCCGTCGCGCACGGCGACCTCCGCGACCACCAGGCCCGCCGGGGTGTCCAGGCGGATGGTGGTGACCGGCTCCCGCACCTCGACCATCCCGGTCTCGACCAGCACGGTGGCCACCCCGATGGTGCCGTGGCCGCACATGGGCAGCACCCCGGACACCTCGATGAAGAGCACGCCGTGATCCGCGTCCGGCCGGGTCGGCGGCTGGAGGATGGCCCCGCTCATCGCGGAGTGGCCGCGTGGTTCGTACATCAGCAGGGTGCGCAGATCGTCGCGGTGCTCGATGAACCACTGCCTGCGCTCGGCCATGGTCGCGCCCGGGAGCGTCCCCACCCCGCCGGTGACCACCCGGGTGGGCATGCCCTCGGTGTGGGACTCCACGGTGTGCAACACCCGCCGCGACCTCATGAACGCCCCCTGCCCCGTGCCCCGGCCCCCACCGGTACGGCGACCCGCACCGGTACGGCGACCCCCTCCGACACGGCCCCCACCGACGCGGCCCTCACCGGTACCCCAGCGCGAGCACCGTCTCGGTCTCCCGGACGACCCGGGCCGCCACCTCACCGGCCAGCCGGGAGCGCGGCGGGCGGCAGGCTCCGCCACGCAGCCCGGCGAGGTCCATGGACGCCTTGATGGCCTGGACGAACTCGGTCCTGGAGTCCCAGCGCAGCAGCGGATGCAGCGCCCGGTACAGCGGCAGCGCCTTCTCCAGATCCGCGCCGACGCCGGAGGTGGCGAGCCGGTACAGCTCCACGGTGGCGTCGGGAATCGCGTTCGGATACCCGGCGATCCACCCCACGGCCCCGGCGAGCCCCAGCTCCAGCAGCACGTCATCGGCGCCGATCAGCAGATCAAGACCGGGGGCGCGCTCGGCGATCTCGTACGCCCGCCGCACATCCCCGCTGAACTCCTTGACCGCGACGATCAGCCCCTCCCCGTGCAGCTCGGCCAGGAGCTCCGGGGTGAGGTCGACCTTGGTGTCATGGGGGTTGTTGTACGCCACCACCGGCAGCCCGGCGCGCGCCACCTCGCGGTAGTGGCCGACCACGGCCTCCCGGTCGGCGCGGTAGCTGTTCGGCGGCAGCGCAAGCACCGCCCGCGCCCCGGCCTCCCCCGCCTGCTCCGCCCACCGCCGGCTCTCCAGCGCCCCGTACGCCGCCACCCCCGGCATCACCCCGAACCCCTCTGGCGCCGCCTCCACCGCCACCCGCACCACCCGCGCCCGCTCCTCGTCCGTCAGGGTCTGGTACTCCCCCAACGACCCATTGGGGCACACCCCGTCACAGCCGTGCTCGGCGAGAAACCGCACATGGGCGGCGTAACCCTCGTAGTCGACCGACAACTCGTCATCGTCATGGAACGGAAGCGCCGTGGCGACATGAACGCCACGCCAGGGCGCGGAGAGATCGGGCATGCGGAACCTCCTGGGGGAGGGGACCAGACCACCGGATTTCCCTTTGAAGATAGCAGTGCAATGTCACACTGCACAGCCCTCGGCACGAGGGGATCGGCCCACCGGAAGTCACCGAAAACGCACAGGAGTTCACAGCGCGAACTGTGCGGTCTATACCTTTTGCGGGTGTGGCCTTTGTGTCGCACGAGACAGTGAACGTGACTACTATTCACCTTGATTCGGCCGGATCGCACGGCCTGTCAGGTGGCTGCTCTTCCAAAGCGGGGACTGCTCTTCGTCTCTTGTCAGCCAGGTCACCGGCGTGAAAGGCTCGGCCCGCCCCGTAAGGGGAATCCCCAACTCCGAGGCATCGCTGTGCTGTTGGCTGACCATCCCGCGGCCCGTTTTGTGAGAGGGTTGCCCCCCGGCGGGGGCGCCGCTGTTCGTGAGTGAGGAATTGCCTCCATGCCCGACCACTCATCTCCCAGGGAATCGTCCGGGGACGGCTCCCCGACGCGCCGCGGGGTCACCGAGGCACCCGGCGAGGATGTCGATGGCGCGGCCTCCGCCACGGCGTTGCTGGGCGCGTACTGGGACGCGGTCGCCGATTACGCGGAGCTGTGCACGACCACCCCGGAAGACGGGATGCGGCTCGCCACCGAGGCGTTCCGGCGGGGCATCCGGGAGACCCGCAACCGCCGTACCCGGGGGTTCGGCAAGCGCCTCCCGTGGCTTCCGCTCTTTCTGACCGCCGTACGGAAGACCGCCGCCGACTGGGTCGCCCACCGGCACGGGGACCGGCTCAACCCGGAGCTGCGGACCTGGCTGGCCTCCGACCTCGCCGCCCGGTTCGCCGCACCGCCCCGGGACCAGCCGCTCGCCCTGCGCGCGCTGCGGGACCTGCCGGAGGCGGACGGGGAGCTGCTGTGGCTGGTCGAGGTGGAGGCGCGGTCCACGGAGGCGGTGGCCCGGCAGCTGGGGTACGACCCGGAGTACGCCACCGAGGAGATCGCCCGGGTCCGCGCGGCCTTCCGCGAACGGTGTCAGCGCGCCCATGTGGACACCCTCACCGACGAGGAGTGCCGCAGCTACGCCAAGCTGCTCGACGCCGCCACCCGGGCGCCCGACTCCCCCTCGCCCGCCGACCTGTGGCAGCACCTCGCCCGTTGCCGTAGCTGCCGGGACGCCGCCACCTGCATGTATGTGGACGGCGCCGGGCTGCCCGGCGCGCTGGCGGGCGGGGTCATCGGCTGGGGCGCGAATCTCTACCTCAAGCGGCGCCGCGCGCTCGCCGAGCGGGCCCCGGGCGCCGCGCCGAGCGCCCGCGCCGCGGCCCCCACCGCGCACGCGGTCCGCGCCCCGCTGTGGGAGCGGCTGCGCGACCGGGTCCTGGACGCGATCGGGGCGCGGCGGAGCAGACGGCCCGGTGGTGTGGAGGGCAGAGCCGGCGCGGGCGGCAGAGCCGGCGCGGGCGGGGCCGATGGGGCGAGCGGGGCTCGCTCCGGGGGGCACCGGGTCGTCCGGAACCGCGCCGCCCGCCGCCGGTTACGCAGAGCCCGTACGACGGTCATCCTGGCGGTGATCGCCGTCGTCGCCCTCGCCGCACTGGTCGCGATGACCAGAACGGCCGCCGACTCCGACAACCGAACCGGCGGTTCGATGGGCCCCGAGGTGACCCCCGGCAGTCTGGCCCCCGCCACCTCGTCCCCGTACAACCCCGGCGCCCCCGCCTCCCCCAGCCCCTCGAAGAGCAAGGGCGGGAAGGACGGAAAGGACGGAAAGGGCTCCGGCAAGGGGCACCAGAAGAAGCCCGGGCGCTCCCCCTCCCCGTCCGCCTCGTCCTCCAAGGGCGACTCCGGCTCCGGCTCCGCGTCCGGCCACGGCGGCAAACCGCCCTCCGACGGCCGGAAGCCCGGCGACGACGCCGACTGCACGGCCCGTTTCCAGCTGGTCAACGAATGGCCCGACGGCTTCCAGGCCGCCGTCACCCTCACCTCCCGCGAATCCCTCAACGGCTGGCGGATCACCTGGACCTTCCACGACTCCCAGCGGGTGACGCAGATGTGGGACGGGGACTTCACCCAGCACGGCTCGAAGGTGACCGCCACCGCGGCCGACTACAACAAGCGGGTCAAGGCCGGTGGCTCCCTCTCCGTGGGTTTCCTCGGCTCCTGGAGCGACGGCAACCGGCCGCCCGGCTCCTTCACCCTGAACGGCCGCCCCTGCGCGGACTGACGGCGCCGCTCCACCCGGCCCCCCTGGCCCGAACGCGCGAACTGACGGCGCCGCTCCCCCGGCCCGAACGGCGGTCCCACCCGGATGGTGGAACAAGACCTCCGTCCCCGGGGGAATCCATCCCGGAATGAGCAGTGTCCTCAGCGGCATCGTGACCCTGCCCCCCGACGCCCCCGCCGGGCGGGCGGCGCGGGTGGTGGTGGAGGTGCGCAACGTGTCCCGGTCCGACACCCCCGAGTCGATCGTGGCCGCGCAGGTCCTCACCGATGTGCCGCTGAGCCCGGGCGGCCATGTCCCGTTCAGCGTCACCGTCCCCGGTGAGCTCGTCCCGGGCGACAACTACGGGCTGCGGGTCCATGTGGACGTCAGTGGCTCCGGGGTCTTGGAGAACGGCGATCTGGTCAGCGCCGAGGCCGGCCCCGTACCGGCCGGATCCACCGCGGGTCTGATCGCCCCCGTCACGATCGTCTGACGGACGGGTCCCGGCGCGATGGGGGCGCGCCGGGGCCCGCGTCTCGTGGTCAGTTGTCGTTCGCCGCGTCGGAGTCCGCCCTGTTCGCCGCCGACTCCGCGTCGTCCACCAGCTTGTTCAGCTCGTCCGGCTCGGAGGCGGACGGAGCCGGTGCGGTGGCCGACGGGGCGGACGTCCCCGATGAGCCGTCCGCGTCGTCCGAGCCGCCCGAACCGCCCTTGCCGCCGCCGCAGCCGGTGACCAGCGCGGCGCAGAGCAGCGCCGTGGCGGCCACGGCCCAGGGGCCGCGCTTCACTTGGCCGATTCCGTGTCGCCGCCGGAATCGCTGACGGAACCGCCGCCGGAGCCCTCGCCGCGCGCGGCGCACCACTTCTGGACCTTCGCCAGGTCCTTCTGCCGCTGCTCGAGCGTCGGCACGAGGGACCTGCGGAAGGTGAGCTTGTGGTTGAGGAACGTCTGGACCTCGGTGTGGTCCGCCTTCTTCGCCCGCTCGACCCGCTTCGTCAGCCGGGCCACGGACCCGCGGACGGTCGCCGGACCCTTCAGCCGCTTCAGCGCGCGGTCCAGCCGCTTGTCGATCCGCTTGGCGCGCTTGCACAGCCCCCGGGAGCCGTCCCCCGCTCCCTTCGGCGCCTTCGCGCTGGGGGAGGCGGCCGGTGCGGAGGCCGGGGCGCTGCCGTCCGCCGCCGCGATGCCCACCGGACCGAGCAGGGCGGCGGTGGCCGCGCACGCCACGAGGGCGCTCTTTCCACGGTGCATGGTGCTGTTCCTTCCCTAGGAGCCGGACGGCCGGGGAGGGGCCGGGCCGTCCCGGACTGGGGAAAACCTAGGAACCTTCTTTGTGGAAACTCTGTGGACCGGAGTTACCGCGCTTCGGTGGGCCGCAGGACGAACCCCACGCCGCGCACCGTGTGCAGCATCCGCGGGCGGCCGCCCGCCTCCAGCTTGCGGCGCAGATAGCTGACGAAGGTGTCCACGGCGTCCGTACGGACGTCGAAGTCATAGCCCCAGACGCGATCCAGCAGCTGATCGCGGGTGAGCACGATCCCGGCGTTCCGGGCGAACACGTCCAGCAGCTCGAACTCGCGCCGGGTGAGCCGCAGCGCCACCCCGTCCAGCCATGCCTCCCGGGCCTCCGGCACCATCTCCAGCGCACCGGCCCGCACCCGGTCGGTGGCGGCGGGCGGACGGCGGCGCAGCAGGGCGTGCAGCCGCAGCACCAGCTCCTGGAGCGCGAAGGGCTTGACGAGGTAGTCGTCGCCCCCGGCCTGGAGCCCGGCCACCCGGTCGGCCACCTCGTCGAGGGCCGACAGCATCAGGACGGGCACGTCATTGCCGTCCGCGCGCAGGCTGCGGCACACCTCGATCCCGCTGAGGTCGGGCATGGAGATGTCCAGGACCACCACATCGGGCGCCCCGTCGCGCAGCGCGGCCAGCGCGGCGTGGCCGCCGTCCGCGAGGGTCACGGCGAACCCGTTGAGCCGCAGCCCGCGCTCCAGGGACCGCCGGATGGCCGCGTCGTCATCCGTCACCAGGACGCGACCGCTGCCCGTGCCTGCCATGTCCGTACCACCTCCGGCCCGGCATGGTACGTGCCCCGCCGTGCGCACGGCCCGTTCCAGGGGCCCGGGCATGGCCTTTGGGCCAATTGACTCCGTCCCGTCCGCGCCGTGGGATTGGCCTGGTTCACCCTTTTCCCGCCGCGCCCACCCAGGAGCCGGTGTGTCCCGCGCCCGCGAAGGAGCCAGCGTGTCCCAGCCCGCCACCGCCCCGGATGCCCTGGACGCCACGGACTCCCCGGACGCCCTGGACACCCCAGACGCCCTGGATGCCGTGGACGCCCCGGACTCCCCGGATGCCCTGGACTTCCTGGACGCGCTGGGGCCCAAGGGGCCCTACCGGTCCCGCCACCGCCTCACCGTCAGCGATGTCACCGGCGTCCCGATGGCCGAACTCTCCCTGGTGCCCCGGCTGTTCGTCACCCGGGCGCTGGCCGCGCTGCGCGCCGCCGACACCCTGCCCCTGGAGGAGCGGCTGGCCGCGCTGAAGCGGGCCGGGGAGCTGTTCGCCACCGGCACCGTGGCCGGGATGTCGGCCGAGGCGTACGAGGGCGCGGTGTGCCGGATGTCGGGCAGCCCGCTCGCCAATGTGCGAATCGCCGTGGAGGCGATACGGCTCAGCGCCACCGATGCGTACCGAAACGTCCAGGCGGCCCGCCCGGTGGGGGCGGTGGGCGATTGGCGCGATCCGTACGCCAGGAGCGGCACCGCGGTGTGGATCCGGCGCGGCGATGTCTTCGCGGTGCACGCCGCCGGCAACCACCCCGCCGTGCACGCCCTGTGGCTCGAGGCGCTTGCGCTGGGCTACCGGGTGGCCGTACGGCCCTCCCGCCGTGAGCCGCTCACCCCGTACCGGCTGGTCAGCGCCCTGCGCGCGGCGGGGTTCGGCCCGGACCAGGTGGTGCTGCTGCCCACCGACCACGACGCGGCGGGCGAGATCCTGCACGGCGCGGACCTGTCCATGGTCTACGGCGGGCAGGAGGTCATCGACCGCTACGCCGCCGATCCGGCCGTGCTGCCCAACGGGCCCGGCCGCTCCAAGATCCTGATCACCGCCGACCGGGAGTGGCGCGACCACCTCGATGTCGTCGTCGACTCCATCGCCCGCCACGGCGGCACCGCGTGCGTCAACGCCACCGCCGTGCTCGTCGAGGGCGATCCGGCACCGGTCGCCGAGGCGTTGGCGGAGCGGCTCGCCGCCCTCCCCAGCCTGCCGCCGCAGGACGAGCGGGCCGTGCTGCCGGTCCATCCGCTCGAGGTCGCGCGCGGCTTCGAGCGCCTGCTGCTCGGCAAGGCCGCGGGCGCCCGGGCCTGGCTGGGCGGCGACGGCGTGGTGGACGACCTCGGCGACGGCAGCGCCGCCCTCCGCCCCGCCGTCTTCCAGCTCGACGATCCGCGGGACCCGCGGCTGGGCGTGGAGCTGTCGTTCCCCTGCGTCTGGGTGGCCCCCTGGACGCGCGAGGCGGGGGTCGCCGCGCTCCGGGACAGCCTGGTGGTCACGGCGATCACCGGGGACGAGGCGCTGCTGGACGGGCTGCTCGCCGAGCCGTCCATCAAGAACCTCTACATCGGCGACCACCCCACCCACTGGATCGCGCCGGGCCTCCCGCACGACGCGTATCTCGGCGAGTTCCTGATGCGTACGAAGGCCGTCATCCGCGGCTGACCCCATGAGTCCCCTGCCTCCATCCGCGAGGAGCATCCCGTGCCGACAGCTTCCCTTTCGGTGCTCGACATCCCCTTCGACGAGCGCCCCGACCCCGATGAGTACATCCGCGCCGCCATGGAGTGGCACTTCGGCCCGGACACCGGCTCCCCGTTCTGGCTGCGGACGGCGGAGACGCTGGACTTCGATCCACGGCGGGACGTCAAGGGCGTCGCCGATCTCGCGCTCTTCCCCAATGTCACCGGCGAGCTGCGCGAGGTGCCGGTGCGCGATCTGATCCCCCAGGGGTACGGCGCCGACGCCCGGATCGTCGGGGTCTTCGAGAGCGGCGGCACCACCGGCGCGCCCAAGCGGATCGTGTGTCTGCGCGACTGGCTGGACCGCCTCACCCACGGGCTGAGCGCCGACCTCGACGGGCTCGGCATCCCGCGCGGGGTGGACTGGCTCGCCATCGCCCCCAGCGGCCCCCATATGGTCGGCGAGATGGTCGCGGGCACGGCCGCCCGGCACGGTGGGCTGATGTTCCGCGTCGACATGGATCCGCGCTGGGTGAAGAAGCTGATCTCCGGCGGGAAGGCCGAGGAGACCGACGCCTATGTGAACCATCTGGTGGAGCAGGCGGCGTACGTCCTGCGCACCCAGGACATCGGGGTGCTGATGACCACCCCGCCGCTGCTGGAGCGGCTGGCCCGGCACGACGACCTCATCGAGCTGATCGGGGAGAAGGTCAAGGGCATCATGTGGGGCGGCGCCCATATGGACGCCGACACCCGCCATCTGCTGCGCTCCGAGGTCTTCCCCGGCTGTGAGCTGTACGGCACCTACGGCAACACCATGATCCTCGGCGGTGCCACCGAGCGGCTGGGGCTCGGCCCGGACGAGCCGTGCGTCTTCGATCCGCGTACGCCGTTCGTCACCTTCTCGGTGGTGGACCCGGCGAGCGGGCGGCCGGTGCCGTACGGCGAGCGCGGCCAGGTGGTGATGAACCACGTCAGCAAGTCCGCCCTGCTGCCCAACAACCTCGAGCGGGATCTGGCGATCCGCGTCCCGCCGCCGGAGGGCGCGGTCGGGGACTCGGTGGCCGATGTGGGGCCGGTGGCGATGTTCGACGACGAGGTCGTGATCGAGGGCGTGTACTGAGACATCCGGACGCCGGGGGTGGCGGCGCGGCCGACACCGGGCCGCCACCAGGCGTTTGCCGCGTTCCGCCATGGACCCATTCAGTCGCGACAGTCGCAGTGGTTACGATCTGGCGCGATGGGCAGAGGGCAGCGCGGAGGAGAGGCCCGCATACGGAGGGGCCACATACGGAGGGACCCGGTGCGCGGCACCGTGCCTTCCGTCCTCTGCCGTGCCGTGCTGCTGCTCGCCGCGGCCATATGGGTGGCGCCCTCGTGCGCCCAGCCCGCCGCCGGCCACACCGCCCTGTCGACCGGGTGCCGCCCGCACCGCCTGGCGGAGACCGCGTCGGCCCAGCCGTACGAGGAGCCGGTCGCGTATCCGGCTCCGGGGCACCGCCCGTTCGACACCTCCGGCTCGGGCACCGGAAGCGACGACTGTGTCGCGGGCCCCCGGGGAGTGGTCCAGGCCCTGGTGCCCGCGCCCGTAGCCCCGCCCTCCCTCGCCGAGGTTCCGCCGCCGGACGGCCCCCGGGACCCGGCCTCCGCCCGGGCGCCGCCGGACCACCCCGTCCGCGCCCTCGGCCTCCACCAGCTCCAAGTACTTCGGACCTAGGCCGACGCCGGTCACCGCGATGCACCGCTCCACCCATCCAGTGTGCGAACTGCGCGATCTGCGCGAACTGCGAGGTTGAGGACAGCCATGGGCTCCAAGGGATCGAAGACGAAGGGCGCGGCGGCCGACCGCCGCGCGAAGATAGAGGAGTTGCGCCGCGCCGAGAAGGCGCGCGAGCGCCGGTACCGGATCATCACCATCACCTCGGTCACGGTGATCGTCGCCGGGCTGGCCGTCGGGGGCTACTTCCTCGTCGACGCGAGCGACAAGAAGGAGAAGAAGGAGGCCAAGGTCACCTCGTCGGTCGTGAAGACCGGCGAGTTCAAGGGCATGAAGACCTGGAAGAACCTGGGCCGGACGCATGTCCAGGGCACGGTGAAGTACGCGATGTCGCCGCCGGTCGGCGGAAACCACAACCAGGTCTGGCAGAACTGCAACGGCGATGTCTACACCAAGCCGCTGACCAAGGAGAACGCGGTGCACTCGCTGGAGCACGGCGCGGTGTGGGTGACGTACACCGACAAGGCGTCGAAGGAGGACGTCGCCGCCCTCTCGGCGCGGGTCAAGAAGACCCCGTACTCGTTGATGAGCCCCTACCAGGAGCAGGACGCGCCGATCGTCCTCAACGCCTGGGGCAATCAGCTCGACGTCCAGAAGGCGGACGACCCGCGCGTGGCCGACTTCTTCAAGAAGTTCGTCCAGGGCAAGCAGACGCCCGAGCCCGGCGCCTACTGCACCAACGGGAAGACTTCGTGAGCGAAGGGACCGCCGTCGGCCGCGCCTCCCGTCAGCCGCTGGTGGCGGGGATCGCCGCCGCCCTCGCCCTGCTGACGCTGGTGGCGGTGGCGGTGCTGTGGCTGACGAGCGACCGCTCGGAGGGCTCGACCGACACGGGGACGCCGAAGGACACCTCGGCCGAGGCCGGTTTCGCCCGCGACATGTCCGTCCACCATCAGCAGGCGGTGGAGATGTCGTTCATCGTGCGCGACCGCACGAGCGACGACGAGGTGCGGCGGCTGGCGTTCGACATCGCCAGCACCCAGGCCACCCAGGCCGGGATGTTGCAGGGCTGGCTGGACATGTGGGGGCTGGACAAGACGTCCGAGGACCCGCCGATGACATGGATGAAGCACATGTCGTCGGACGACATGGAGGGCATGGACCACGGCTCGATGAAGGGCATGGGCCCCACGTACAAGCCGCACGACGGCTCGCTCATGCCGGGCATGGCCACCAACACCCAGCTCGACGCGTTGCGCAAGGCCAAGGGCAAGGCGGCGGAGGTGCTCTACCTGAAGCTGATGACCGCCCATCACAAGGGCGGCGTCGAGATGGCGAAGGGCGCGGTCGAACTGGTCAAGGACTCGACCGAGAAGCACCTGGCCCAGACGATGGTCCAGGGCCAGCAGTCGGAGATCCAGCTGATGGCCGACATGCTCACGGCACGCGGCGCGTCCTCCTGACGCCCGCCGATGGCGCCCCTCGCCCCACGAGGCCCCACGGGGCCGCGGGGCGCCATCCCCCCTTCCGGGCCGCCATCACCCCTTCCAGGGCGCCATCACCCCTTCCGCACGAACACCCCGGACCGGGCCGCCTGATACGTGACCTCGACGGTGGTGTGCACCAGCCGCGCGTCGATGGACCCGCGCAGGATGAGCACCCGGTAGTAGAGCGGCGCCCCCAGTGAGGCGATGACCTCCCGCCCGTCGGTGCCCTCGGGGATGTCCCCCCGCTCCACCGCGTTCCGCACGATCAGGGTCACCTCCTCGGTCCGCCGCACGAACGCGTTGCGGAGGATCTCCTCGACCCTGGTGTCATGCGCGGCGGCCGCGATCAGCCCCTGCATGACATTGCGGTTGCGCAGGGCGTTGTTGAAGTCCGCGATGGCCTGGGTGAGTTCCATCAGATCCCGCCGGAAGTCACCGGTGTCCGGAGTGGGCAGCGTCGAACTGCGCTCGGCCAGCAGATCGACGACCACCCCCTCCACCGTGCGCCAGCGCCGCCGGATCGTCGACACATGCACCCCCGACCGCTGCGCGAGCCGATCGAGGGTGAGCGCGGCGAACGAGTCGCGGTCGAGCTCCTCGTACGCGGCCGCCAACACGGCGGCCCGAGTCCGGGCCGTACGCCCTCCGGGGCGAGCCGACCCATGCGGTGGTCGCTCTGTCATGACGCGCCGACTCTACGGCCCCTCCACCCTCGTGAGCACCAGATCTTCACGCCCTCCGGGCGCCGAACGCCCGGTAACCCATTGCACGGCGTACACGCCCCTCGCTAGTGTGACACCCGTTACCTAATGCTCGCGACAGCGCATTAGGACAACGTGGCGCAGAGTTTGCCGGACCTTCCTCACGAGGGGAAGGAAGGTCCAGCACGCTCCTCTTCTTCCTCCTGGCCTTCGGCCCTGGACGACGGCGCTCGGCCGGCCATCGCCTCTGCCGGTCGGGTGAGATCAGCCGTAGGAGGCCGACCACTTGCCGCGCGTGAAATGACACACGCCGTCGGGCGTGATGTGCACGCGGCTGCCGTAGATCGGCAGGCCGCCCTCGGCGTTCAGCCGGTGCCGGATGCGTTCGAGCACCGTCCACAGGCGCTGCGGGCCGCCCTGATGGACCGTAGGCGGGTCGATCCACGTCGCCGAAGCACGCGCCCATGAGCCATCGGCGTGCACGAGCCATGCCGTGCGCTGCTCGCCGCGCTCCTCATAGTGGGTCTCGACGCCGGGCGCGGCGAGTTCGAGCATGGCGCGCACGTCCCACGCCTCCGCGACGTTGAGCACCGGATAGCGGCCCTCGGTCATCTGCTCGCCCTCGCGGTCCCGTACGGCCGCGAACAGCTCTTCCGTCCCCGGCGGGTAGTCGGCCCCGGTACGGGTGCTCATGAACCCGGCCCGGTCCCACTCGACGACCCCGCGCGCGCCGCCGTCCGCGTCCTTGTCGGCCGTGACGATCACGCTCATGCGGGCGAGCGTGGTCACCAGGCGCCCGCCGGGGCGCAGTGCGGCTGTCACGCTGGCGAGGTTGCGCAGGGCCACCATGGACACGATGCGGTCGAAGTCCCCCGGGAGCGGCCCCGTGACGTCACAGGTGACCACCTGGGGGGACATGCCCAGGGAGGCAAGCCGATCGGTCGCCGTCCCGGTCAGGTACGGGTCCACGTCCATGGCCGTGACGTGCTTGCCCCCGAGGCGCCGCGATGCGAGGGCGGTACTGGCCCCGGTACCCGTGCCGATCAGGCCGAGGTCGGCGCCGTCGTACAACAGCCCGTGGCGCAGCATGCGCACCACCAGGCCGGGCATGGTGCTCGACGATGTGGGCACGCCGCGCGGCCGGTCGTCGGGGCTTGCCTGGTCGGCGTGGAGCGGGCCGACGCGGGTCACCAGGGACGTATCGGAGTAGACCGCGCGCAGCCACGCCGACTCGTCCGCCGGTCCGTCACGCAACGCCCAAGTGCCGCCGCCCGCCGGTTCCCACCACCGGGGCACGAAGACGTGCCGGGGGGTGGAGGCCACCGCCTCCCTCCACCGCGAGACGGGCGGGGCCACCTCGGCCGCGAGACGTTCGGCGTGGGGCTTCCAGTCCATGAGCCGCCTCATTCGTCGTATTTCGGGTCGCATGCTTCCTGCTCGGCGGGCGAGCAGTCGCCGCCGTCCGACGCGGGCTTGCAGTCAGGGTCACACGGACCTCCCCCAGCGCGGGCCGGAATCGTGCTCAGCGCCTCGGCCCATGCCTCGCCGCCCAGGATCGCGGCCAAGCCCCGTTCCCGGATGTTGCCGGTGGTCAGCCACCGCGCCATCACACACGGGGTCACGTCGCCCGAGGGCAGGACGGCCACCTGTCCCTGCCCGCACCGCCCGCACAGCTCCGCCGTGTCCGCCCCCACCTCGGGCAGCGAGGCACGGCCGAGGCGCCGCATGCGGTCCGTGCGGATCGCCGTCACGCCGAGCGCTTCCAGCTCCCGACATGCCTCGCTCACGCGCTGCCCCGACAGGACGGGCACAATGCCGACACGCAGCGGAATACCGCGCCGTACGGCCTCGGCGATGTTCGCCCGGGTGCGTTCGTAGCTGCCTGGTCGGGTCGTGATGGCGTCATGTTCCTCCGCACGGTCGCTGTAGTAGCTGGTGGCCAGCTTCACGCCCTCGCGGGCGAGCAGGCGCCACCAACCGGGCTTGATGTGGAACAAGTTGCTGTAGACCTCGACTTGAAGACCGAGGCTCAGCGCGTGGTCGACCAATTCCGCCCATGCCGGATGCGTGGTCGGCTCACCGCCGATGAGCTGCACCTCGCGCGCGCCCAGTGCCGCCACGTCGCTGATCACCCGCCGCCAATCGCCGGCCGTCATCACGCCGCGCGTGCCGGTCGGCCCCGACTCGGCAAAGCACTGTGTGCATTGGAGCTGACAAGCTCCAGTGATCTCCAGCTCAACGACCCTCGGCGCGGTCGTCGGGGAAGCCACGGGGCTTTCCATTACGGTGCTCATTGCTGCTCCTTCGGTGTCGTTGTACGGCCTACCCGGCCCCCGTCCCACGGGCCTCATCCGTCGGTCTCACATCGCAACTCGCCCCACACCCGCTTCCCCCAGGGCAGCCGATCGGCCCCCCATCGCCAGGCGCACTCCTCCACCACAGTCAGGCCGCGTCCCCGCTCCTCATTGGCCCCGGCGAGGCGTGGCACGGGCAGTGTGCGGCACTTGTCCACCACGGCGATGCGGACTACATCGGGCGCGGGACGGGTGATGACGCGGATGACGCGGCAGTCGGTGTGGTCCACCGCGTTGGCCACCAGCTCGGAGACGATGAGGGTGGCGGCGTCGGCGCAGTGCTCTATGCCCCAGACCGCCAGCGCCGTGCGGACGAGACGACGGGCCGTGGCGGCGCTTGGGGCCGTGCACGGCAGGGTCTCGGTGTAGCCGGGGTGCCCGGAGGGGCGGGCAGTGGTGGTCACGATCATGGCGGACCTCGCGGTTCGTGAACGTGAGCGCACGCTATGACCGCTGAGAGCGACCGGACAGTGACCGTACGTACCACTTTGCCGGACGGGTGGGACGTCTCGTCCTACCCGTCCAGGTTGAGCCGGTCCGCCAGTTCGGTCACGGGGGAGGTGCGGCGGCGCTCGCGGCGGCGTAGTTCGGCCACCACCCGCCGGGCCGTTCCGTGGTAGCGCATCCACTCCGGTGCGTCGCCCTCCGCGGCCAGGAGGGCGCGAAGGGCGCTGTCGTCCTTCCCGAGGTCAACACAGGCCAGGGCGCGGTCGACATGGAATCGGGCGCGCCACGTCGGGGGCAGCCGGTGGAGTTCCGGAACGGCACGGGCCGCGGTCAACGCCTTCGCGCCGCGCTCCATCTCCACCAGGAAGTTGACCTCGGCGACACCGACATTGGTCGGGCCGAACGGTGTGGCGTAGTCGAGGCGGTCCTCTCCGATGCGGGAGGCGGCGGCCGTCGCCATGTTGAGCAGTTCGTCCACGGCGTCGTGCTTGCCGCGTCGCACGGCCGCGGTCGCCGCACGCAGCAGCAGGATTCCCCACAGGGACAGTTCGATGGGCCGGGACCGGAATCCGGGCTCGATCCGCTCGGCGGCGGTCAGGGCGACACGTTCGGCGTCCTCCAGCCGCCCCTGCTTGGTCAGGATCCACGACAACGTGGAGACGCCCATGGTCTCGAGGTGCGGATCGTCCGACCGCCGGGCGGCCTCCATGGAGCGCTCCAGCGCCGTGAACCCGGCGTCCTCCTTGCCCAGCGCGGCCAGCGTGGTGGCCGCCACCTGATACGCCTCGGCGAGCACCGCATGGGCCGCGGCGGCGTCGGTGCCGCTGTGGGCGTGTGCCGCCGTCCTGGCGTCCCGGATGAGTTGCGGCAGCAGGACGCCGATGTCGGCCATCCGGCCCTCGCGGCGGATGCGTTCGGTGGACCGTAATGCGGCGCGCAGCGCGCCGACGGTGGGCGGGGCCTCGGGGTCGGCGTCCTCGCCGAGGAGTTCGGTCAGCGGGGAGACGGCCTGCCGCAGCGCGAGCACGGACGGCGAGTCGCCCTCCTGGCGGGCCTCGAAGGTGGTCGGCTGACCGATCAGTACGGACGGTTCCACATCGAGTGCGCGGGCGAGGGCGTTGATCGTCGAGAGCCGGGCCGTCTGCCGCTGACCCTGTTCCAGCTTGCGCACCACGTCCACGGACAGCTCTGCCCGTTCGGCGAGCCGCTCCTGAGTGAGCTTGCGCCGAACCCGGAACCGAGCGATCCGGTCCCCGAGCCCCCGCTCGTCCTCACAGCCCATGGCCCCGGTCCCCCCAACTCACCATCAGGTATCAGGCGGATGTGGCTTCCACGCTACGCCCTCGCGCGCGCCATAGGGGAAAACCGGATGCCCCTTTCGTCCCCCGGTGGTACGGCAACCACCGGGGGACGAGGCCAGGGACGAAACGGTCAGTGCAGGTGGGCCGGGGTGAATTCGACCGGGAGGGCGGCCACGCCGCGCATCATCAGGGTGACGCGCCATTCGAGCTCGTCCGCGGGGACGGAGAGGGTGACGTCCGGGAGGCGGTCGAGGAGGACCTCGATGGCGGCGGTGGCGATGACCTCGGCGATTTCGCGGGCGGCCGGGGGGCAGCCGTGTTTGCCGTGGCTGAAGGCCATATGGGCCTGGTTGCCGCCGGCGCCGGAGTGGAAGTCCGGGCGGACGTCGGGGTCGGCGTTGGCCGCGGCGAGGCCCAGCATCAGGCAGTCGCCCTTACGGATGCGGCGGCCGCCGAGCATGGTGTCATCGGCGGCCCAGCGGCCGATCCAGAACGGGACCGGGGTGTCCTCCCACAGCACCTCGTTGAGCGCCTGGCCGACGCTGCGGCGGCCGCCGGAGAGGGTGATGGCGAACCGTTCGTCCGTCAGCATCAGCCGGAGGGCGTTGCCGATCAGGTCGCTGGTGGGCTGCTGGACGGCGTAGATGGAGCCGAGCAGATCGTTGATGATCTCGTCGTCGGTGAGACCGGCGGGGTGGGACACCAGATGGGCGGCGACGTTGACCTGGTCGGGGTTCTCTCGGACGCGTTTGATCAGCGTCTCCATCCGGGTCTGCATCTTCTGTAGCGCGAGGGGGGCGTCGTTCCCGGTGAGGTGGAGCGAATCGTCCTGGATGGCGGCGGATTCGGCGTCGTCCAGGCCGTAGAGCCGGGTCACCACCCGCAGCGGGATCTGGCTGGCGTACTCGGCCACCAGATCGGCCCGGCCGCTGCCCGCGAAGGTGTCGATCAGCTGGTCGGCGACGCGCTCGCACCCCGCGCGCAGCTCGAACTGGTCCACCGCCGCCAGACCGTCGCAGATCGCCTCGGACCGTCGCTGGTGGTCGGCGCCCTCGCTGAAGAGCATGGTCGGGCGGTAGCCGACGAAGGTGGTCAGCTCCCAGTCGGGCGGCACCAGATGCCAGGAGTGCCAGCGGCGGGAGTCGCGGGCGTACAGATTGGGATCGGTGGTGACCCGGACCACCTCGCGGTAGCCGAGCACCGTCCAGACGGGGATCTTGCCGTCCAGCAGGATGGGCACGACCGGGCCGTGGTCCCGGAGCAGTTCGCGGTAGAGCTCCATCGGCTCGTCCCGGAACCGCTGGTAGTCCAGCGGCACCGACCCGGGGGGCACCTCCCCGTCGGGCGGCGCGGGGGCCGACGGGAAGACGGGCTCGGGCGGCGCCCCGGGCGGGGCGTCCAGCGGGGACGTGGGGTCAGGGGTGGTCACGCGGTGGTCTCCCCGGCGGAGCCGTTGATGGACAGGGAGTAGAGGTGGCGGGCGAGCGCGACCAGTACGGCCTTGCTGGAGTCGCGCTTGCGGGCGTCGCATTCGATCATCGGCACCTCGGGCGCGAGGTCGAGGGCCTCCCGCACCTCCTCCAGCGTGTGCTGCGGCTCGGTGAAGTTGTTGCGGGCCACGATGAACGGGGTGCCGTGGTGCTCCAGCCGGTCCAGCGCGTACCAGGAGTCGGAGAGCCGGTTGGTGTCCACCAGGACGACCGCGCCCAGGGTCCCGGAGAACAGCCGGTCCCACAGGAACCAGAACCGCTCCTGGCCCGGGGCGCCGAACAGATAGAGCACCATCTGCTCGTCCAGGCTGATCCGGCCGAAGTCGAAGGCCACCGTGGTGGTGGTCTTCTCGCGCACGAACGAGGCGTCGTCGATGCCGATGCCCGCCTGCGTCATCGTCTCCTCGGTGCTGAGCGGGCGGATCTCGCTGACGGACTGCACCATCGTCGTCTTGCCGACACCGAACCCGCCGACGATCACGATCTTCAGACCGTTGCTCGCGCTCTCCCGCAGCGGGGCGTGCCCGGCGCCGCCGGGGAGCGCGGTGCTCACGGTGGTCTCAGAGATTCTGGAGTGCAACGAGCACCTTCTTCAGGGTTTCGGGCCCGGGCAGCCGGCCACCGGGGCGGGCCGCATGCGGATGGCGCGCGGTGATCCGGCCGGTGTCCAGCAGATCGCACAGCAGGATCTTGACCACGCTGACGGGCAGTTCCAGATACGAGGAGATCTCCACGACCGACAGGGGGCGGCGGCACATCCGCAGGATCTTGACGTGCTCGGACTGCATTCCGGGGGTGGGATCGCTTTCGCTGACGATCAGCGTGACCATGTCGAACCGGCTCTCGTCGGCCCGGCTGCGGCCGCCGGTGACGGTGTACAGCCGGTCCGGACCCTCCTTGTCCAGCGGACCTCGGATCATGCCTGCGCCCCGCCGCCGCTGCCGCCGGCTTCCACCCGCGGAGCGGCCCGCAGATGGTCGCCGATCTGCTCGACGAGCTCGTTCATGTTGTGGCCGATGATGCCGACATCGGCGTCGTCATGGGCCACCACGGCGAGATGGGCGCCTTCGCCGGCCTCGACGATGAACAGAATCCCCCCGTGGAACTCCGTCATCGACTGCCGTACGCCGCCGCTTCCGTCGCCGAACTCGACGGACGCGCCATGGGCGAGGCTCTGGATGCCCGACGCGATGGCCGCCAGTTGATCGGCCTGGTCAACGGACAACCCGGAGGAGAGGCAGAGCTTGAGACCGTCCCGTGACAGCACCAGGGCGTGGCGCGAACCCGGGGTCTTTTCCAGCAGGTTCTCCAACAGCCAGTCCAAGCTGCGGTCGGTGGTGTTCATCTGCGTTCCTTCTGTCACGGCTTGTCGTTCTCGGCAGGCTCGGCGGACTCGGCGGTCTCGGTGTGATCTGCGGATACCGAAGGCTCGGTGTCACAGGGCGCACCGGCGGCGGATCCACCGCGGGCCGCCTGGCGGAAGGCGCCGAAGCGGGCTCCGGCTTCCTCGGGGCGTGGACGGCTGGTCTTGGGCCTGGGTTCCGTCTCGGCCGACCGGGCGGCCGCGCGGGTGGCGGCGGCCAGCGTCTCGCCACGGCGCCGCTTGGGCAGTCCGTTGACCCGCGAGGGCTGCCCGGAGGGCTCCGGCGCGGACGACGGGGAGGGGGACGGGGACGGGGCGGTCTCCGGCGACGTGGACGGCGCGGCGGCCGGGGCGGACGCGGCCGGAGCGGCCGGAGCGGCCGGAGCGGACGCGACCGGGGCGGTGGACGCGACCGGGGCGGTGGACGCGACCGGGGCGGTGGACGCGACCGGGGCGGTGGATGCGACCGGGGCGGTGGATGCGGCGGACGTGGCGGACGCGGCGGACGTCTGCCGGGGGACCCCGGTGCGGACGGTGCCCGGCGTGTCGAGGACGACGGCGTCCTGGTTGATGTGCGTGACCAGCTGCTGCGGAATCAGGACGACGACACCGGTGCCGCCCCGCGCGGACGGCCGGAAGGAGACGGTGAGCCCGTGCTTGCGGGCCAGACAGCCGACGACCGCGAGACCCAGCCGGGTGCCGGACAGCGTCATCAGGTCCAGGCTCTCGGAGGAGACGGCCTTCTGGGCGCGGTCCAGGGCGGCCGGGCCCATCACCAGGCCACCGTCCTCGACGGTCACCACGACGCCCGCGTGCGTCTCCTCGACGTACACATGCACCTCCTCGGTGGGAGGCGAGAAGCTGGCGGCGTTGTCCATCAGCTCGGCGAGTGCGTGCATGACGCCCTCGGCCGCGTAGCCGGCCACCGCGGCGTTGCTGGTCGAGTGGACCCGCACCCGCTGGAAGGCGCTGATCCGGCCGATCGCGCCGCGCAGCACGGACTCCATGACGATCGGCTTGGTCCAGCGGCGCCCGGAGCGGGCACCGGTCAGCACCGCGATACTGTCCGCGATCCGGCCCGCCTGGGCGGTGGTGTGGTCCAGCTTCAGCAGATCGCCGAGGACGGTCTCGTCGTGGCGGTTCTCCATCTCCCGGAGGTCGGCCAGCATGCTGGTGGCCAGCGCCTGGACGCGGCCCGCGGCGTTGGCGCACGCGGCCATCGCGGAGGCGCGCATTCGCTCACCGTCGCCGATCTCGCGCAGCAGGGTCCGCAGCAGATACTGATGGGCCCGGCTGGTGGGGCGCTCCATGCGGGTGACCACGGTTTCCACCGAGCCGCCCTCGCGCAGTTGCCGGACCGCGGAGGGAATCGTTTCCTCGGCGAGCCGGGTGGCCTCGATCTCCTGCGCGGCGGCCGCGGTCTCCAGCGAGGTGACCCGCTCCTGGAGGCGGTCGATGGTCCGCGAGCGGCTGGCGGCGACCGCGAGCGCCACCCCCAGCAGTACGGCGGCGGCCCCGCAGAAGACGGCGACGAAGGTGCGCTGGGCGGATGGCACCGCGGTGGTCACCCACAGCCCCGCTCCGGCGGCGACGACGGCCGCCAGCAGGGGGACGGTCAGGGTCCCGCGCGTCACCGAGGGCCCTTTGTGCGGATGGCTGGATATGTGTGCTGACATCTATCAGGTCCTCATGGGCGCGTTGAGGGTTTTCGGCTGGACCACGCGGACATCAAGCCGTGGGCGCCACATGTTAGTAGAGTCACGTCAGTTTGACCTGACCCTCTCAGCACATGGATCATGACGGCCCGTCAAATCGGGGCGCCGCGCAGCGTCATGTTCCGGACGCATATGACGCTGCCATTGACACCGCCGCCGTCGGCCCATCTGGCGACGTTATGGAATCGCCAGCTCGGCCCAGATGACCTTGCCGTCCGAGGTGTAGCGGGTGCCCCAGCGCTCGGCGAACTGGGCGACCAGGAACAGCCCCCGGCCGCCCTCGTCCGTCGTCGCCGCGTACCGCAGATGCGGAGAGGTGCTGCTGGAGTCGGAGACCTCGCAGATCAGCGCGCGGTCGCGGAGTACCTGCACCCGGATCGGGCCGGTGGCGTGCCGGATGGCGTTGGTGATCAGCTCGCTGAGCACCAGCTCGGCGGTGAACGCGGCCTCGTCCAGCCCCCACTCCGCCAGCTTCCGCATGACCTCGGCGCGCACCCCGGACACCGCTGCGGGGTCGGACGGCACCTCCCAGGAGGCCACGCGGTCGGCGCCCACGACCCGGGTCCGGGCGGCGATCAGGGCGATGTCATCGCTCGGATTGCTGGGCAGCAGCGCGTCCAGCACCTCGGTGCAGATCTGGTCGGGGGTCCGGCCGGGGTGGGACAGGGCGCGGCGCAGCATCTCCAGACCGGTGTCGATCTCCCGGCGGCGGTCCTCGATGAGTCCGTCCGTATAGAGGACGAGATGGCTGCCCGGGGCCAGCTCGGCCTCGGCGGTCTCGAACGGCAACCCGCCCAGGCCCAGCGGCGGCCCCGCGGGCAGATCGAGGAACTCCACCGAGCCGTCCGGACGCACCAGCGCGGGCGGCGGATGACCGGCCCGCGCCATCGTGCAGCGCCGCGTCACCGGATCGTAGATCGCGTACAGACACGTGGCTCCCGTGATGCCCTCGCTGCCGCCCCCACCACCGCTGCCGTCGCCGTTCGGGCCGCCCGGGCCCTCGTCCTGGTCGATCCGGGCGATCAGATCGTCCAGGTGGGAGAGGATCTCATCGGGCGGGAGGTCGAGCGTGGAGAAGTTGTGCACCGCCGTCCGCAGCCGCCCCATCGTCGCCGCCGCGTGCAGACCATGCCCGACCACGTCCCCGACCACCAGCGCCACCCGCGCCCCCGGCAGCGGGATGACGTCGAACCAGTCGCCCCCGACCCCCGACTCCGCCGGCAGATAGCGGAAGGCCACGTCCAGGGCGCTCTGGCTGGGCAGGGCGCGGGGCAGCAGGCTGTGCTGGAGGGTCACCGCCATGGTGTGCTCGCGGGTGTAGCGGCGGGCGTTGTCGATGCAGACCGCGGCGTGCGAGGCGAGCTCCTCGGCGAGGGACACCTCTTCCTCCTCGAAGGGCTCGCGCTGCTTCATCCGCCAGAAGTTGACCACGCCCAGCAGTACGCCCCGGGCCCGCAGCGGCACGGTGACCAGCGACCGGACGCCGTACTCGATGACCTTGGCGGTCTGCTCGGGGTCCTGGGCCTGCCAGCCGGTGGCCTCGGAGAGATCGGCCTCCACGACCGGCTCGCCCCCGCTCAGCCCGAACGCCTGGGGCGAGGACGGCACGAACGCGAACACCCGGCCGACCGGATAGAAGGGGTGGTTGGGCCGGATGCCGTGGACCGCCGACCGGCGCATCTCGACACCGCCGACGACCAGCGGCTCATCGCCGCGCGCCACGGGCTCCGCCAGGTCGACCGTGACGAAGTCGGCGAAGCGGTCCACCGCCACCTGCGCCAGCTCCTCGGCGGTACGGCTCACATCGAGCGTGGTGCCGATCTCCACACTCGCGTCGTACAGCAGCTTGAGCCGCTTCTGCGCCACTTCGGCGCGGCCGGAGAGCGCGCGCAGTTCGGTGGAGTCGCGCAGGGTGGCGACGCTGCCGGGCGGCCCCCCGGCGCGGTCGGTCAGCCGGTTGTTGATGGCCAGCAGCCGGTCGCCGGCCACCAGCACCTCGTCGGTGACATCGCGCCCGGAGGCCAGGACGTCGGCGACATGCGGCTCCAGCCCCAGGTCGTCGACCAGCTGCCCCTCCGGCCGCGGTGGCAGGTCGAGCAGCCGGGACGCCTCGTCGTTGGCGAGCACCAGCCGCCCGTCGTCACCGACGATCAGCACACCCTCGCGCACCGAGTGCAGCACCGCGTCATGGTGCTCGTACATCCGGGTCATCTCGATCGGGTCCAGGCCACGGGTCTGCCGCCGCAGCCGTTTGCTCACCAACGCGGTGCCGCCGGTGGCGAGCACGAGTGAGGCGGAGACGGCGCCGACGAGGAGCGGCAGCTGGCGGTTGGCGAGCCCGCTCACCTTCTTGATCGTGATCCCCGCGCCGACCAGTCCGACGACCTTGTGGTTGCTGTCGAAGATGGGTGCCACGGCGTCCATCGCCTCGCCCAGTGTGCCGGGGCCGGTATCGACGGTGGTGTGCCCGTGCAGCGCCGGTTCGATGTTGCCGACGTAGTGCTTGCCGATCCGGTTGAGCTTGGGGTGGGTGTACCGGATGCCCTTGTTGTTCGTGACCACGACGAAGTCGAGCCCGGATCTCTTCCGGGCGGCCTCGGCCTTCGGCTGGAGCACCTTGGTGGGGTTGGGGCTGTGCAGGGCCTGGACGATGCCGGGGGAGTTGGCGAACGCCTCGGCGACCGCGACGGACCGGCCGCGGGCCTCGTCGGTGGCGTCGTGCCGCACCTGGAGCACCAGGGCGACGGTGGCCGCCGCGCCGAGCAGCAGCACGATCACGAGCTGAAGGATGAAGACCTGCCCGGCGACGCTGCGCACGTTCAGCCACGATCGAAAGCGCCGGCCCGCCACCTCCGGACGTTCCCGCCGCCGACTCCCTGGGCGCCGACCGGGGAACATGCGGGCAGCCCACGATCGACCCATAAACCGGGCCATACACATACATCTACACCGGGAATTCTTGGAAGGCGAATCTCCGCTTCCGGCAGCCAGGCGGCCATCACGTTCCGCATATGATGCGCGACTTTCCGTTCTCCTGGCGAATCCGCCGCGCGCCCACAGCGAACTCACGGTGAGCGAGGTGCCGAAGGCGGGGGGATATGCAAATCTAAGAAAAGGGTAATTCACCCCAATTGCCGTGAATCGGTGTCGTGGCGGCGCCGATCGCGCCGGACGAAGGAGCCCGACATGGCCAGTCACGCCGGTGGAGTTCAGACAGGGGCCGCTCCGGGCCATATGCACCGGGCGGTGAGCGGATGGTTCGTCTTCGCGGGGGTCATGATGATCTTCGGTGGGCTGATGAACCTGCTCCAGGGCATCTCGGCCATCCGGACCGACCGGGTCTTCCTGGTCACGCAGAGCTATATCTTCCAGTTCGACCTGGCCGGATGGGGCTGGGTCCACCTGGCTGTCGGGATCGCCGTGGTGGTCGCCGGGTTCGCGGTGTTCACCGGTGCGATGTGGGCCCGCGTCACGGGTGTGGTGCTGGCCTTTCTCGCGCTGATCGCCAACTTCCTGTGGCTGCCGTACTACCCGGTCTGGGCCACGGTGCTGCTCATCGTCGACGCCCTGGTGATCTGGGCGCTGTGCGCCGGGCCGAGCCGTGGCGGCGCGGGACGCGCGGAGATGGGAGGGCCCGAGGCGGGACGCACCGCCTGAGGGTCGCGACGCCTGGTTTCCCGGCAGGGCGCGGGGCAGGCTGGAGCCATGCTGCTGGCTGATGTCGCGCTGACCTCCCGCCAGGTCGCGGCCACCTCCGCCCGCTCGGAGAAGATCGCCGCACTGGCCCGGCTGTTCCGGCGCACGGAACCGGCCGAGGCGGCCGTGGTGATCACCTATCTCGCGGGCAAGCTGCCCCAGCGCCGCACCGGAGTGGGCTGGTCCACCCTGCGCCACCGGCGGGAACCCGCCGCCGAGCCGACGCTCGCGGTGCTCGATGTGGACGAGGCCCTGAGCCGGGTCGCGGCGGTCTCCGGCACCGGTGCGACGGCGGCCCGCAAGCGGCTGGTGGGCGAGCTGCTGTCCGCCGCGACCAAGGAGGAGCAGGGCTTTCTGCTCGGCCTGATCGGCGGGGAACTGCGGCAGGGGGCGCTGGAGGGGCTGGCCGTGGAGGGGCTCGCCGAGGCCGTCGGCGCACCGGCCGCCGAGGTGCGGCGGGCGGTGATGCTCGGCGGTTCGCTGGGCGCGGTGGCCGAGGCGCTGCTGGCGCGCGGCCCGGAGGCGCTGGCCGACTTCCGGCTCGAGGTGGGGCGGCCGGTGCTGCCGATGCTGGCGCAGAGCGCCAAGGACCTCGACGACGCCATGAACCGGCTGGGGGCGTGCGCGGTCGAGGAGAAGCTGGACGGGATCCGGGTACAGGTCCACCGGGACGGCGAGGAGGTACGGATCTACACCCGCACCCTCGACGAGATCACCGAGCGGCTGCCGGAGGTGGTCACGGCGGCGCGGGAGCTGGCGGTGGACCGGGCGATCCTCGACGGCGAGGTGATCCTGCTGGACGCGGAGGGGCGGCCCCGGCCGTTCCAGGAGACCTCCGGCCGGGTCGGCTCGCGGCTCGATGTGGCCGGGGCGTCGGTCGCGCTGCCACTGTCCCCCGTCTTCTTCGATCTGCTCATGGTGGACGACCGCGATCTGCTCGACCTGCCGACCCATGAGCGCCATGCCGAACTGGCCCGGATCACCCCCGGGCCGCGGCGGGTCCGGCGGCTGGTGGCCGAGGACCCGGCGGATCCGGAAACCCGGCGGGCGGCCGGTGAGTTCGCCGCGGACGTGTTGGCCCGGGGGCATGAGGGGGTGCTGGTCAAGGGGTTGGAGGCGCCGTACGGCGCGGGCCGGCGCGGGGCGTCCTGGCTGAAGGTCAAGCCGGTGCACACGCTGGATCTGGTGGTGCTGGCGGCGGAGTGGGGGCACGGCCGCCGCACCGGGAAGCTGTCCAACCTCCATCTGGGCGCGCGGGCGCCGGACGGCACGTACGTGATGCTGGGCAAGACGTTCAAGGGGCTGACCGACGTGATGCTGGAGTGGCAGACGGAGGCGCTGCTGGGGATCGCGGTCAGCGATGACGGCTGGGTGGTGCGGGTGCGGCCGGAGCTGGTGGTGGAGGTGGCCTTCGACGGGCTCCAGCGCTCGTCCCGCTATCCGGCGGGCGTCACGCTGCGGTTCGCGCGGGTGCTGCGCTACCGGGAGGACAAACCGGCGGATCAGGCGGACACGGTCGAGACGGTGCTGGCGCTGCGCGGCGGGTCACCTTCTTAGTCGTGCACGGCCGAGTTTGTTGCGCTCGGCCGTGCACACCTCGTCGCGCTCCCGACTACCTCCTACGACAGGACGGTCACGGGTCGCATCCACCCAACCCCAGCGGTCGTCAGCGGGAGGGTGCGGGTGCGGTGACAAACACCCACGCCGAGCGTGCGCGATCGCGCACATTGACCCCGGCGACGACATCGGCGAGGCCAGGGGGCACCTCCCAGCGGTAGCCGGGGGAGAGCCCACACCGACGACAGCGAAAACAGTCCCGATCGGGCCGGTTGGCCCGATCGGTGTGCCCACAGCGCGGACAGCGCTGCGAGGTGTAGGCCGCATCCACTTCGAGGAACGGCACCCCGACCTTGCGGCACTTGTAGGCAAGGTGCTGTCCCAGCTGGTGGAAGGGCCAGGAGGAGAGGGCGCCCCGCTGATCGCGGCGTAACCGTACCCGCTTGCGAACGGCTGGGCCGCCTCCGGACGAAAGCCGATGGGGGCGCCGACGGCCTTCCGGTAGCGCTTGGATGTGGGCGGGCCCAGGTTCCCCGCCCACAGGTTGGCCCTCAGCGTCGCATAGGCATCGACGACCTTTTTCACCGCCCGCACCGCCGGTTGGGCCGACAGCCCGAATCTCGCCTTCAGGTCCGCGTACACCTCCTTCTGGAGGCCGTTGCGGTCCTTCAGCTCCTTGGCGAAGGCAACCTGCGAGGCGTAGGTGGCGGCCCGGTTACAGACGCGCAGGGTCGCCTCCAGGACCGACGCCTGCTACGGCGTCGGCAGCAGCTTCACCTGCACGACCAGCTTCATGACATCGGACCGTAGTACGACCACCACACACACGACCGCCGCTTCCCCAACGATCAGCCGCCCCAGCGACCCATGAGACAACTGTTCGCTTGCCCGGCGTGAACGTCAGGGCCGCTCGCCAATGCGTACGAGAGAATGTGCGCCCCGCCCCGATCGAGAGGCCCAGCGTGGAGACGACAGTCGCGGAGGACCAAGCCGCAGGCCCCGGCCGCCCGCGGGCACCGCGCGGCGCCCGGGCCGCCGCCCGGCTGCTAAGGCTCCCCGGCGGACGGGCCCGGCGGTGGGCGGCCTGGTGCGCGATGCCGCCCCTGGCTGTGGTCAGCGTGGTGGTGCTGTGCCGGGCCATGGACACCGACGGCATCACCCCCATACCGCAGCTGCTCGCCTTCCTGCCCTGGCTGCTGGTCCCGGCGGCGCTCGGGCTGCTGCTCAGCACGGCCGCGCGCTGGTCGCTGGGGTGCGGCTGGGCGCTGGCGGCAGCGGCGGCCACCGGATGGTTCATCCAGCCGTACGACGGCGGCTCCCCGCCCTCGGACGCCGAGCCGCACGGACCCGTCCTCGCCCGGCTGCGGGTGATGACCGCGAACCTCGAGTTCGGCCAGGCCAGGGAGGGGCTGCTGAGCGCGCTGCGCCGGGAGCGGCCGGACCTGGTCGCGGTGCAGGAGTGCGATACGCGATGCGCCGCGGCGCTGGACTCGGCCGCCGTCCGCAGGGCCTACTCGTACCGGAGCGTCGCCCTCGGCGACAGCGCCGCCGCGGGCTCGGCGATCCTCAGCCGCCATCCGCTGACCCGGGCCGAGGGGGTGCGCGGAACGCTGCGGATGCCGGGCGCGGTCGTCCGGGTCGCGGGGCAGCGGCTGCGGATGCAGGTCGCCCATCCCATGCCGCCGATGCCGGGGCAAGTGGACCTCTGGCGCACCGAGCTCGGGCGGCTGCGGGCCTACGCGGACGGGCGGGGCGAGGAACCCACCCTGATCGCGGGCGACTTCAACGCCACCCAGGACCACGCCGCCTTCCGGGCCGTGCTGGACACCGGGCTGCGGGACAGCGCACGGGCCGCCGGGGTGCCCCGCACACCCAGCTGGCCGAGCGCCACGGCCCCGCTCCTGGGGGCGCAGATCGACCACGTCCTGGTCAGCCGGGCACTGCGGCCGCGCGCGGCCCGGTTCCTGGAGCTGCCGCACACCGACCACCGGGCGCTGCTGGTGGAGCTGGACCTGTACGGGCCACAGAGCTGAATCCCGACCGGGGGCTCAGCTCTCGCTCGGGTCGTAGGAGTTGGCCAGCTCGAACGGATCGGGCTCAAGACCCGCCGTCGGCCAGCGCTGCTCCCGCTGCCAGCGCGCGTTCTCCCGCGCGAGCGCGTCCCAGAGCAGATTGAGCGGATGGGCCGGGTCATAGGACGCGCGCTCCCCGCGCCGGGTGAACGCGCCCAGCAGCACCTCCAGCCGGGGCCCGGTGTCATTGACCAGCTCGACGGCGCGCAGCCCGCGTCCGTACGCCACCCTCGGATCGCCCGCCGCGTCCGCGACCCCCTTGGTGACCAGCATGCAGCCGCGGAGCAGCCCCGAGCGCAGCAGTTCGAAGCCGTAGTTGACGGTGTCGATCTCGGCCGCGATGCGCAGCTTGCCGCGGTAGTCACCGCCGAACCAGGTGTGCAGCACCCCGGCCATCAGCCCGCTCGCCGAGACCACCAGCGGCAGGGTGCGCAGCGCGCTGGTCGGGGCGGTGGGGCCGGGCAGCTCGGCCTCGGAGAGATTGGTCAGCAGCGAGACCCCGCTGCGCCGCCACTCCATCACATCGAAGGCGGCGAGCTCGTCGTCGCCCTCGGGCCGGGTCACCACGGAGCCGCACACCAGGTCCACATCCTTGGCGCGCAGCTTGGCCAGTACGTCCCGGGTGCGCACATGGCCGACCTTGAGCTCGATAGCGCGCTGCCGGAAGTCCTCGGCCACCCGCTCCCCGGCACCCGCCAGATAGCTGAGGGTAAATCGGGTGGTGCCCACCATCAGCGTTTTTCCCAGGCGGCGCCGTGACTCATGGATACCGTCCAGCCAGTCGCCGAGAGTTCCGCGCGCCAATTCGACCAGGGCTTCTCCGGTGCCGGTGAACAGCACATCCTTGCCCCGCCCCTGCTTGAGTATGAGGGGTTCGCCGCAAAGCTCGCGAAAGTTCCGGTTCATGGTGTCGATCTGCTTTTGCACACTGGACTGTTCACGGCCCAGAATCCGTGCCGCGCCGAGCGCCGTACCCGCCTCATGGACCATGATCAGGGTGCGCAACTGGTCCATGGTGGTGTCCATCAGCGCGAGCGGGCTCTGCGCCCAGCGGCCGCGCCGATCCGTCGTCGGCGGGCCGAGCGAACCTGGTCTCCCCATGATTTCCCCCGCTTTTCAACTTCTCCCGTTTTCCTGACTCCAGAGTTTAGTCAGCGATCCATGGGGTTACCCGGGCCCGATATGAGCGAGAAGCGGACCGATGCGCGAAACGTCAGGACCGGGGGCCACACCGTACGGGTCAGCCGGCCGGAAAAGGAGCTGTTCCCCGACGACGGGATCACGAAGTGGGACCTCGTCGAGTACTACCGCTCGGTCTCCCGGCGCATCATTCCGCAGTTGCGCGGCCGCCCTTTGATGATGGAACGCCATCCGGACGGAATCGGCGGCAAGCCGCTGATGCAGAAGAACGCACCCGACTACTTTCCGGACTGGGTGCGCCGCGCCGTGCTCCCCAAGGAGGGCGGTGAGGTCACCCATGTGGTCTGCGACAACACCGCTACCCTCCTCTACCTCGCCGACCAGGCGTGCGTCACCCCGCACCGCTGGCTCTCCCGGGCCGACCGGCCCGACCACCCCGACCGGCTGGTCTTCGACCTCGATCCGCCCTCGTCGGGTGAGTCCGGTTTCGAGGAGGTGCGCTGGACGGCCCGCCGCTGCTGCGGACTGCTCGGCGAGCTCGGGCTGCCGGGGCTGCTGATGACCACCGGTTCGCGCGGGCTGCACGTCATCGTCCCGCTGGACCGCCGCGCCGACTTCGACACCGTGCGGTCCTTCGCCCGCGACGCCGCCGATCTGCTGGCCGCCCGCCACCCCGACCGGCTCACCACCGAGCCGCGCAAGGCCAACCGGCGCGGCCGGCTCTACCTGGACACCCAGCGCAACGCCTACGCCCAGACCGCCGTCAGCCCGTACGGGGTGCGCGCCAAGCCGGGAGCGCCCGTGGCCACGCCCATCGACGCGGGGGAGCTGGACGACCCGGAGCTGAGGGCCGACCGCTGGACGCTGCGGACGGTCGGCGAACGGCTCGCGGACGACCCCTGGGCCCGTACGGACACCAGGGGCCGTTCACTGCGCGGCCCCCGCGAGCGGCTGAAGCGGCTCGCGGAGGGCGAGGGCTGAGCGCCGGAGCGTCAGGCGCCTCACGGAGTGTCAGGCGCTCAGGCGCCTCAGGCGCCTCAGGCGCCTCAGGCGCCTCAGGCGCCTCAGGCGCCTCAGGCGCCGATGTCGCCGCCGTCGCGCCGCCAGACGCTGATCACGGACGGCCGGGTCAGCTTGCCCGGGCCGTCGGGCCAGGTGGACGCGGGCTTCTCCACGCTCGCGCCGTCGATCTCGCCCGGGTGCTGCACGGCCACCAGCACCCGCCGGTCCTGCACGATCGGCCCGCAGGTCTCGGCGCCGTTCGGCACCGTCAGGAACTGCTTGACCTCACCGCGGCGGCTGCCCGCCGTGGCCACGCCGAACAGCCCGTCGTGGTTGCCGAGCGCGTTGCCGTCCGTGGAGATCCACAGGTTGCCGTACGCGTCGAAGGTGATGTTGTCCGGGCAGGAGATCGGGCTGACCTGGTCCTTGGGGAAGCCGCCGAAGTAGGTGCTCGGGTCCTCGGGGTCGCCGCAGACCAGGAACAGCCGCCAGTTGAAGCGGGTGGAGCCCGCGTTGTTCCAGCGCTCGGTCAGCTCCAGGATCTGGCCGTGCTTGTTGCCGTTGCGCGGGTTCGCCTCGTCGGCGGGGGCCTTGCCCTCCTTGCCGCGGTCGCTGTTGTTGGTCAGCGCGATGTAGACCCGGCCGGTGCGCGGGCTCGGCTCGACGTCCTCGGGGCGGTCCATCTTCGTCGCGCCCGCCTTGTCGGCGGCGATACGCGTGAAGACGTAGACCTCCTCGGCGGTCATGCCCTCCACGAAGGAGCGGTCGCCGCAGGCCAGCGGGATCCACTCACCGGCGCCGTCGAACTCGCCGTCCTTCGGCAGCTTTCCGGAGCCGTCGATCTCGGCGGACGGGCTGTCACCGGTGAACTTGGCGACGTACAGCGTGCCCTCGTCCAGCAGCGTGCGGTTGTGCTCGCGGGCGATGCGGCTGTTGCCCTTCATCATCCGCTTGGCGGAGACGAACTTGTAGAAGTAGTCGAACTTCTCGTCGTCGCCCATGTAGAGGACCGGACGGCCGTCGGTGGTCAGCCGGGGCTCGGCGGCCTCGTGCTTGAAGCGGCCCAGCGCGGTGAGCTTGCGCGGGGTGGACTCGGGGTCGAACGGGTCGATCTCGATCACCCAGCCGAAGCGGTTGGTCTCGTTCGGCTCCTTGGCCACGTCGAAACGGTCGTCGAACCGTTCCCACTTGCGCTCGGAGGCGGCGCCGGTGATGCCGTAGCGCTTGAGGCGGGCCGCGGTGGCCGGGTCGGTGACCGAACCGCCGCCTGCGAAGTACTGGTTGAAGTTCTCCTCGCCGGAGAGCACCGTGCCCCACGGCGTGATGCCGCCGCCGCAGTTGTTCAGCGTGCCGAGGATCCGCTTGCCGGTCGGGTCGGCGGAGGTGCGCAGCAGCTCGCTGCCCGCCGCCGGGCCGGTGACCTCGAACGGAGTGGTCGCGGTGATACGGCGGTTGAGGCGGTGGCGCGACAGCGCGGTGAGCCGGCCGAGACCGCGCTCCTCGGCCGTCACGACCACGGACAGGCCGTGCGCGGCCCAGCCGATCTCGGCCTGCTCGCGGGTGGGGTTCTCCGGGTCGTAACCCGAGAACATCAGCACCTCGTCGGTGTACTCATGGTTGACCACGAGCAGCTGATGGTCGCGCTCGCCGGGGACGTCCAGGACCGCCATGTAGTCGTTGTTGTAACCGAACTGGCCCGCCTGGGCCTTGGCGCTCTGCCGGTCCGGGTCGAACGCGGGCGCGCCGCGCAGGATCGGGTCGCCCCAGCGGATCACCACGTTCTGGTCGTGGCCGTCGGCGACGACCACGGTGTCCTCGGTGTTGGGGGCGACCGGTGCGAAGCGGAGGCCGCGGGCGGGCTTGCTCTTCGCCGCAGCCTTGTGCTCCGCGGCGGCACCGCCCGTCGCGGCGGACGCCTGCGGCGCCCGCTCCACCGCCACCGCACCGGTCGCGGCGGCCACGGTCACCACGGCACCGGCCCGCAGCAGGGCACGGCGCGAGGCGGCACCGGCGATGACATCGCCCACGTAGGCGTTGTCGCTGGTGTTCGGCGTCTCGTGAAGGCAGGCGTCGCCACAGCGGTACCGGCACGTCAGTGCGGACCGACCGCCCGGGTGTGAGCTGATGAGCGGCAGGAGGTTGCGCACGTCTTCCCCTCCGTAAGGGTGTTCACGTATGGGCTTCGCCGGGCCCCGCATGGGCAGTACGCCGACGCGGTCCGGGCCGACATGACGTCGGGATCCTTTGGCGGCGAAGCTATGGGCGTAGAACCGCATGGTGGCGACGAACGCCTGAACCAGAGGTGAACGAAGCGCGAGCGGAATCGGCGGAAGAGGGCCGCCGAACGGCCCGCTAGCCTTTCGGCACCACGGACATGCACCGCCATGCACCGCACTCGACACGTGAGAGGTATCTCCCATGGGCATACGGGACCTACTGCGCAAAGTTTTCGGCCGCTCCCGAACCACGGGGGTGGACGATTCTTCTGCTGCGCCGGAGGCGGCGGTTGTCCCGGACCCCCAGCCAGAGTCGGCAGAGCCGACGGTGGACCAGAAGGCTGAGGAGAAGCCCGAGTCGGACGCCAAGCGCGAGCCCGCGCCGGAGCCTGCGTCTGAGCCGAAGGCTGAGCGGGAGGCCGGGCCGACCGTGGACGCGGACACGGACGCGGACGCGGCGATCGCGGCCCAGGCCCCGGTCCCGGACTCCGGGGACTCCCGGGACTCCGGGGAATCCGGGGAATCCGGGGAATCCGGGGACGACGAATCCGGGCACGACCCGGCCCTGTCCGCGCCGCTGAAGTCCCTCGACGAGATCCTGAAGTCCCCCGCGCAGGAGGACACTGACGCCCAGCCCACGGCCGATGACGACGCCACGGCCCCCACCGCCGGTGTCGAACCGGAGCCGACGCCCGAACCCGCGGCCCAGGCCGAGGACAAGGCAGAGGCCACCAAGGCCGAGGCGGAGTCCCCCACCACGCCTGAGGCGACGACAGAGGCGACGACTGGCGAGGCTGACGACGAGTCCACCTCCGCGGCCAAGACGGACGACAAGCCCGCTGAGGCCGAGGCGGCAGAGGCGGCAGAGGCGAGTGCCGACGCCGAGTCCAAGTCCGCCGAGGCGGCGGCAGCGGCTGACGACGAGCGGAAGGCCGACGCCAAGGGGGAGGCCGAACCCGCGGCCACGAGTGCCCCCGAGGCCGCGGCGCCAGTGGCGGAGGCCGACACCGCGTCCCAGGCCGAGGCTGCGGAGGACCCCGCGCCGGAGCCCGCTGCGGCGCCCGAGTCCACGGCCAAGGCCGAGCCCGAAGCTGAGGCGACAGCGGAAACCGCCGAGCCCAAGGCTGAGGCAGCCACAGAGGCTGACGCCGAGGCCAAGGCCGACGCCGACGCCGCGGCCACTCCGGTGGCGGAGGCGAGCGCCGACGCCGAGCGGAAGGCCGACGCCGAGGCGAAGACAGAGGCTGGCGACGGCGCCGTCCCCACAGCCGACGAGCCCGCGAAGGCGGAGACCGAGCCGCCAGCCGCGAGCGACGCTGACGCCGCACCGAAGGCCGACGTCGAGGCGAAGGCCGAGGCTGGCGACGACGCCACCCCCACAGCCGACGAACCGGCCGAGGCGGAGACCGAACCCGCAGCCGCGAGCGAGCCCGAGGCCGACCCTGAGCCCGAGCCCGAGGGTCCCACGCCCGAAGCCGACGCCGAGCCCGAGGCGGAGGTCGCGCCCACGGGCGCCAGCGCCCCTGAGCCCAAGGCCGACGCCGAGCCCACGACCGAGCCCGACCCTGAGCCCGAGTCCGAGTCCGCAGCCGAGCCCGTGGCGGCCGCAGCCGCCCCCGCGCCCGTAGCGGCCGCAACCGCCGCGGCCAAGACCGACGCACCCGCCACCGCGGCCAAGGCCAACGCAGCCGCCGCCGAGGCCAAGACCGACGCCTCCACCACCGCGGCCGCGGCCGACGCACCCGCCACCGCGGGCAAGGCCGACGCACCCGCGGCCGCCATCCCACTCGCCGACCTCACGTCGCGGGCGCCTGCGCTCGTCGGGGCGTACGGCGCGGCCGGGGAGGCCGTTCAGGAGAGTGGGCTGGGCGGGCAGCGGGCCGTCGTCTACCTCGTGCTGGACCGGTCCGGGTCGATGCGGGGGTACTTCAAGGACGGCACCGTGTCGCATCTCGCCGAGCAGGCGCTCGCCCTGTCCGCGCAGCTCGACACCAGCGGCACCGTGCCCGTCGTGTTCTTCTCCACCGACATCGACGGCACCGCCGACCTCGAGCTGGACCGGCACACCGGCCGGATCGAGGAGCTGCACGGCTCGCTCGGGCACATGGGGCGGACGAACTACCACACCGCCGTCAACGCCGTCATCGAGCACTACAAGGCGTCCGGCACCACCGACCCCGCGTTCGTGATCTTCCAGACGGACGGCGCGCCGACCACCAAGACCGCCGCCGAGAAGGCGCTGTGCGAGGCGGCGGGGCTGCCGCTGTTCTGGCAGTTCCTGGCGTTCGGGGACCCGGAGGCGAAGGGGTTCGACTTCCTGCGGAAGCTGGACACCGCGCCCGCCCTCGCCGTCCCCGAGAAGCGGGCGGTCGACAACACCGGCTTCTTCCACGCCGGGCTCGACCCCCGTACGGTCGCCGACGCCGAGCTGTACCGGGAGCTGCTCAAGAAGTTCCCGGGCTGGCTGGCCGCCCGCGAGCAGGGCTGACGAGCGACCCCACCGACCGGGCGCCGCACCGGCGCCACCCCGGGGGCCATCCGCCGCGGAGAAAAACGCCGCGCGGGTGGCCCCCGTCGCTCCGATACGATATTGGCGGCTCAACAGAGCGAAAAGTCACTTACCGTATCGACTCGGGAGCAGCCTGCAATGGCTCGACACCTCATCACCAGCGCCCTTCCCTACATCAACGGGATCAAGCACCTGGGCAACATGGTGGGGTCCATGCTCCCGGCCGACGTCTACTCCCGCTATATGCGCCAGCGCGGCCATGACGTCCTCTACATCTGCGCCACCGATGAGCACGGCACCCCCGCCGAGCTGGCCGCCAAGGAGGCCGGGCTGCCGGTCGACGAGTTCTGCGCCCAGCAGCACGACGCGCAGAAGGCGATCTACGACGGCTTCGGGCTGGCCTTCGACTACTTCGGCCGCAGCTCCTCCGCGCAGAACGTGCAGATCACCCAGACGATCGCGCGTGAGCTCAAGGCGAACGGCTTCATCGAGGAGCGCTCGATCCGCCAGGTGTACTCCAACGCCGACGGCCGCTTCCTCCCCGACCGCTACATCGAGGGCACCTGCCCGCACTGCGGCTACGACCGGGCCCGCGGCGACCAGTGCGAGAACTGCACCCGCGTGCTCGACCCGACCGATCTGATCGACGCCCGCTCCGCGATCAGCGGCAGCAGCGATCTGGAGGTCCGGGAGACCAAGCACCTCTTCCTCCTCCAGTCCAAGCTGGCGGACGAGGTCGCCGCCTGGGTCGACGAGCACGGCAAGGACTGGCCGACGCTGGCCTCCTCGATCGCCCGCAAGTGGCTGAACGAGGGGCTCCAGGACCGGGCGATCACCCGTGACCTGGACTGGGGCGTGCCGGTGCCGGCCGACACCTGGCCGGAGCTGGCGGCCGAGGGCAAGGTCTTCTACGTCTGGTTCGACGCCCCGATCGAGTACATCGGAGCCACGAAGGAGTGGGCGGACCAGGACCCGGCGAACCGCGACTGGAAGTCGTGGTGGTACGACGTGGACCAGACGGTCCGCTACACGGAGTTCATGGCCAAGGACAACGTCCCGTTCCACACGGTGATGTTCCCGGCCACCCTCCTGGGCACCCGGGACGTCTGGAAGAAGGTCGACTACGTCAAGGCGTTCAACTGGCTGACGTACTACGGCGGGAAGTTCTCCACCTCCGCCAAGCGCGGGGTGTTCACCGACGCCGCGCTCGAGGTGCTGCCCGCCGACTACTGGCGCTACTTCCTGATGGCGAACGCCCCGGAGTCCGACGACACCTCCTTCACCTGGGAGCACTTCACCGCCACGGTCAACAAGGACCTGGCCGACACCCTCGGCAACTTCGTCAACCGCGTGCTGTCCTTCTCGCGCAAGCGGTTCGGCGACGAGGTCCCGGCCGGGAAGACCGCCGGGGAGGCGGAGGAGCGCCTGGGCGAGGAGATCGCGCGGCTGCTGGCGGAGTACGAGGAGCACATGGACGCGCTCCAGTTCCGCAAGGCCGCGGCGGCGCTGCGGGCCCTGTGGAGCGCGGGCAACTCCTACCTGGAGGAGAAGGCCCCCTGGCTGGAGATCAAGACCGACCAGGAGGCCGCGGCCCTCACCCTCCGTACGGCGATGAACCTCATCCACCTCTACGCGATCGTCTCCGAGCCGTTCATCCCGGCCTCGGCGCGGGCCATGCGGTCGGCGTTCGCGCTGGGCGAGGACACCGCGGTCTGGGTCGGCCAGGAGGAGGCGAAGGCGCTGGCGTCGGTCCCGGCGGGCACGGCCTTCACGGTTCCCCCGGTGCTCTTCGCGAAGATCACCGAGGAGGACCTGGACGCCTTCCGGCAGCGCTTCGGCGGCGATGAGCAGAACGGGAACGGCGCCGCCTAGCCAGGGTGTCCGGCGGTACGCGTACGCCTGCGGCGTGCCACGCGGCGGAGCCGCGTGGCAAGGGCTCCGCCGCCGGGGTCTGGGGCGGGGCCCCCGTTTCGGGAAGGGGCGGGGAGGGGAACGATCCCCGGCGCAGCCGCGAACGGCGCCGCGCGGGCCCCTCATGCGCCCCCTCACGCACGTGTTGATCGCGCGGCAACCGTTCGTTTAGCCCCCTCGATGACCCTGTGGAGTCCATAGCCACCGGGAAATCGAGGAACACAGTGCCGGACGCGCGTGTCACGGTGACGGTCACGGTCCACGGCCCCGACCCGCTCAGCCGGGCCGGGGTCGTGCGTCATCTACAGCATCAGCCCAGCGTCGAGCTGGTCGACCGGCCCTGCCCGTTCGGCGACGAGCCCCGCGGCGCCGTCGCCATCATGCTCGCCGAGCGCCTCGACGACCGCGCCGGGGCGGAGCTGCGCCGACTCGTGCGGGGCGGTCGGCAGCGGGTGGTGCTGATCGCGGGCGAGCTCCGGGAGACGGAGTTGATGGCGGTGATGGAGTACGGCGTCCAGGCCGTCTTATGGCAGCACCGGACCACGCCGAAGCGGCTGCTGCGCGCCGTGCACCGGGCCGCCCGCGCGGACCGGGGCACACCGTGCGGCGTGGACCGGAGGCTGTGACTCCAGGGCTTCAGACAGCCCCCAGGGCTCAGTGCCCCAGGGCTTCAGACGGCCCCAGGGCGTCAGAGGTCCGTGCCGTCGTGGGTCGCGTCGGGGTCGACTCCCAGGGTGAGGCTGCCGACGACGCCCTTCTCGATCTTTCCCTTGCGGTACTTCACCTTCAGCAGCCCGCCCTGCGCACCGTTGCCGGGATAGATCCCGTCCTCGTCGAGGGTGGTGCGCTCGGTGGTGCTGGTGTTGTACGGGGCCACCTTCGCCGAGTCGAGCACCGCCTCCTCGGCGAAGAAGAGCTGACCGGTGTGGCAGGTGTGGCCGCCCTCGTAGCCGTCGTCCGTGAGCTTGCCGCCGGTGTGCACCTTGGTGTGGATGTGCACACAGCGGCCCCGGTACCAGCCGGGGAAGACCGTGGTGAACTCGACGAAGCCGTGCCGGTCGGTCAGCTGGGTGCCGCGCAGATACCGCTTGTCGTCGGTCGGCTCCTGGTGGCCGCCACCGGGCGGGGCACCGGTCGGCGCGCCCGTCGGGGCGTCGGTGGGCGGGGTGCCGGTGGGCGGGGTGCCGCCGCCACCGCTGCTGGAGCTCTCGTAGCCCGAGTAGAGCCCCAGCGCGTCGCAGTGCCAGATGTCGACGGCGGCCTTCGCCACGGGTTCGCAGCGGTCGGAGTCGATCACTTTGAGGCGGAGGGTCATGGGAATGCCCTCCTTGCCCTCGGTGATGTCCTTTCTGATCTTGTCGGCGTCGATGTAGTACGGCCCCTCGGTGGTCTCCGAGGTGAGCCGGTAGCAGACCTCGCCGGACGGGGAGGACGCGGAAGACGCGGAGGCCGAGGGGGTGGCGGAGGAGGCGGACGCGGAGGTCTCGCCCGCGGACGCGGTGGTGGCGACGGCCGCTCCCAGGCCCGCCGCCGCGACCGCCGCGCCGCCCGCCACCACGACCCGTCGCCTCGTCATGTCCCGCTGGGGCCGCGGCTCGAGGCCGTTGCTGCTCTGCTGTTCGGTCATGGGCCGGGACAGTAGGGAGGCAACCTGGCAGCCCCATGGGTGCGGGCTGTGAATGGCTGTGCGAAGAGCGGCATTCGGCCATCCCACATGCGAAGGGCGGGGGCAACACGAACGGGGCGGGGGCGCGCCGTTCGGCACGCCCCCGCCCCGTGGGTCTCATCCGGCCCCCGCCTACTCGGCGGGCTTCTCGGCCTTCTCGCCCGTCTTCTCAGCCTTCTCGGCCTGCTTGACCTGCGGCGGCTTGCGCAGCGACAGGTGCAGCTCGCGCAGCCGGGCGTCGTCCACCTCGCTGGGCGCGCCCATCAGCAGGTCCTGCGCGTTGCCGTTGAGCGGGAAGGCGATGGTCTCGCGGATGTTGGGCTCATCGGCCAGCAGCATCACGATGCGGTCCACGCCGGGGGCGATACCGCCGTGCGGCGGGGCGCCGAAGTGGAACGCGCGCAGCATGCCGCCGAACTCACGCTCGACCTCGTCCCGGGAGTAGCCCGCGATCTCGAACGCCTTGTACATGACGTCCGGCTCGTGGTTCCGGATGGCGCCGGAGGACAGCTCCACGCCGTTGCAGACGATGTCGTACTGCCACGCGAGGATGTCCAGCGGGTCCTTGGTCTCCAGCGCCTCCAGGCCGCCCTGCGGCATGGAGAAGGGGTTGTGGGAGAACTCGATCTGCCCGGTGTCCTCGTTCCGCTCGAACATCGGGAAGTCCACGATCCAGCAGAAGCGGAAGACGTTCTCCTCGAAGTGGCCGGCCCGCTTGGCGGCCTCGACCCGCACCGCGCCCATGATCTTGGAGACCTCGTCGAAGTCGCCCGCGCCGAAGAAGATCGACGTGCCGGGCTTGCCCTCGACCTCGGCGATCAGCTTCTCGACGTCCTCGTCGGTGAGGAACTTCGCGATCGGGCCGGTCAGCTTGGAGTCCTCGCCGATCCGGACCCAGGCCAGCCCCTTGGCGCCCTGCTCGACGGCGAACTCACCGAGCTGGTCGAAGAACTTCCGGGGCTGCTCGGCGGTGTCTGGCACGGCCAGCGCGCGCACATGCTTGTCCGCGAACGCCTTGAAGCCGGAGCCCTCGAAGATGTGGCTGACGTCCCGCAGCTCCAGCCGGGCCCGCAGATCCGGCTTGTCCGAGCCGTACTTGAGCATGGCCTCGCGGAACGGGATCCGCAGGAACGGCGAGGTCACATGGCGGCCGCCGCCGAACTCCTCGAAGAGCTCGGTCATGACCTTCTCGATGACGCCGAAGACGTCCTCCTGCTCGACGAAGCTCATCTCGACGTCGAGCTGGTAGAACTCGCCCGGCGAGCGGTCGGCGCGGGCGTCCTCGTCGCGGAAGCAGGGCGCGATCTGGAAGTAGCGGTCGAAGCCCGCGATCATCAGCAGCTGCTTGAACTGCTGCGGGGCCTGCGGCAGCGCGTAGAACTTGCCCGCGTGCAGCCGGGAGGGGACCAGGAAGTCCCGGGCGCCCTCGGGGGAGGTCGCGGACAGGATCGGGGTCGCCAGCTCGTTGAAGCCCTGCGCGGTCATCTTCTGCCGGATGGCGGAGATGACGGCGGAGCGCAGCATGATGTTGCGGTGCATGCGCTCGCGGCGGAGGTCCAGGAAGCGGTACTCCAGCCGCCGCTCCTCGCCGACCCCGTCCTCGGGGAAGACGGTGAAGGGCAGCGGGTCGGCGGCGCCGAGCACCTCGACGTCCGAGACCTCGACCTCGATCTCGCCGGTCGGCAGCTCGGGGTTGACGTTGTCCGCGCCGCGCTCGATGACCCGGCCGTCCACCCGGACGACGGTCTCCTTGCTGATGGAGCTCAGGGCCTCGTTGGCGGGGGTGTCGGGTCGCACCACCAGCTGAACCAGGCCATAGTGGTCGCGGAGATCGATGAAGAGGATGCCGCCCAGGTTCCGTCGATTGTGGAGCCATCCGGAGAGCCGGACGTCGGTGCCGACGTCAGCGGCGCGGAGCTGACCACACGTGTGGGACCGGTACCGATGCATCATTCATCCAAGTCGTGTCGATCGGGAGGCGTACGTACCCTCGGGAAGCTTCCGGCCAAGCCTACCGGCGCCACGACCCTCACTGGTAAGCGGTTGGCAAATCCCCATAAGGTAGTGCAATGCGCACCGAGGACCTGCTGGCCGCCATAGCGACCGGCCTATGGCGCTGGGACAGTGTCTCGGGCGCCGTCACCTATGACGCGGAGGCCGCCCGGCTGGTGGGCCTTCCCGCCGAGGCCGTCACCCTCCCCGAGGCCGCCGCCCGCGCCTGCTTCCACCCCGCGGACTGGCTGGAGGTCAAGGCGATAGTCCAGCTCGCGGTGGCCGAGGGCACCCTGGCCGAGGCCCGGCTGCGCATCGTGGACGAGAAGGGCACCGTACTGCGGACCGTGCGCACCCGCTCCCGGCCGATAGCGCGGGGCGGCAGCGACGACGGCTACTACCTGCTCGGCACCCTCCAGGAGGTCCCGGACCCGCTGCCGGGCACCTCGGCCGGCGGCCCGCCGATCACCGGCGACTGGCGCCGCAACCGTGAGGCGTTCCTGCTGGACGCGGGGCGGGCGCTGGCGGAGGCGATGTCCACCGCCGAGGTGCTGCGGGTGGCGGCGGGGCTGTCCATGCCGGGCTTCTCCCCGGACGGGCTCGCGGTCTTCGGCGTCGAGGGCGAGCGGATCTCGGTGATCGGCCACCACGGGCCGCGGGCGGGCACCGACCGTCCGCTGCACGACATCGCGCTGAGCACCGACCATCCGGCGGCGGAGGTGGTGCGCACCGGCCGGGCGGTCTATCTGCCCACACCGGAGGTGTACCGCGGCCGGTTTCCGGCCGCGTGGTCGCCGGGCCGCCCCCGTAAACGCCGGTCCTGGGCGTTTCTGCCGCTGATCGTCGCGGGCCGCACCATCGGCGCGTGGATGGCCGGATTCGCCCATCCGGTGTCGTTCTCGCCCGATGAGCGCTCGGTGCTGACCACGATCGCCCGGATGCTGGCCCAGGCGCTGTCCCGCACCGCGATCCAGGAGACCGAGCGGGAGCTGGCGGACGGGCTCCAGCGCTCGATGCTGCCCGCCAGCAAGCCCGACATCCCGGGGCTGACGGTGGCCGCGCGCTATGTGCCGACCGGCGGCGGACTCCAGGTCGGCGGCGACTGGTACGACGTGATCGGGCTGCCCTCGGGGCGCACCGCGCTGGTGATCGGCGATGTGCAGGGCCACGATGTGCGCGCCGCGGGGATCATGGGACAGCTGAGGATCGCGGTCCGGGCGTACGCCTCCGAGGGGCACCACCCCGACGCGGTGCTCTCCCGCGCCTCCCGCTTCCTGGCCGGTCTCGCCGAGCCCGAGGGCCCGGACGGCCGCTACGACCCGAGGTTCGCCACCTGCCTCTACATGGAGGTGGACCCGGTGGCGGGCACCCTGGACATCGCCCGCGCGGGCCACCCCGACCCGGCGGTCCGGCTGGCCGACGGCACGATGATGCTCCGGCCCACGGCGGGCGGGCTGCCGCTGGGCATCGACCCGGACACCGACTATCCGACCACCCGGGTGGTGCTGGAGCCCGGCGAGACGCTGCTGATGTGCACCGACGGCCTGATCGAGACCGGCGGGCACGACCTGGAGACCGGCTGGGACCGGATCCGGAAGGTCTTCGAGCCGCCCGTCGTCCAGGCCGCCGGCTCCGGCGGGCTCGACTCGGACGACCTCGAGGTCCTGGCCGACTCCCTGGTGCAGGCGGTGCACGGGCCGCCCTCCCACCACACCACCGGTCCGCTCGCGGACCGGCGCGAGGACGACATAGCGCTGCTGCTGATCCGCCGGGAGGCGGAGGTGTGCCTGGTCGGGCCCGGTTCGGCGCCGGTGCGGCGTACGGCGGTCACGGTCGCGCAGGCCGAGCCGGAGCGGATAGCGGGTGCCCGGCAGCAGCTGCGCGACATGCTGCACGACTGGGCGGACCCGGACCAGGTGGAGTCGGCGGTGCTGATGCTCTCCGAGATGGTCACCAACGTGCTGGTGCACACCGACGGGGACGCCCTGCTGGTGGCCGAGGTCAGCGGGCGGCACGGGTCCCGGCGGCTGCGGCTGGACGTCGCCGACAGCAGCGACGAGCTGCCGCACCGCCGCCGCCCGGGCGAGCTGGCCTCCTCCGGGCGCGGGCTGCTGCTGATGGAGCTGCTGGCCGACAACTGGGGAGTGGATCCGCGCGGCGACGGCAAATGCATCTGGTACGAGCTGTACGAGGCCGCGCCGGAGGACTCGGCCTAAGCGGCCTCGTTGAAGTCCGGCGCCGCAGTCGGCCGATGACGCATCGGGGCACTTCCAGCGGAGCGCTTCAGCGGAAGAGCCGGGAACCGAGCGGGTGCTCTTCGTCGAATCCGGGGAGTATCAGGAAGGTCGCACTGGCGGTCGTGGTCGTGAATTCCAGCAGGGCGTCGGAATTGTCCATGCGGGTGAGGGTGTTGGTGAAGGTCCGTATGTCGTTCTGGAAGCTCATGAAGAGCAGGCCGGGGGCGGGTGCGTCGATGCTGTAGGAGCGACGGAGCATGAGGCCGACGCCGACCGCGGTGGCGTGCGCCCTGCGGGCGTGGGCATCCGCCGGGACGAGATAGCGTCCGTCCGGCGTTTTGGCGCCGAGGTCCGGGCCCGAGGCGATGGTGCCACCGGAGAGGGGCACGCCACTGGCTCGGCGGCGGCCGAAGACCGCTTCCTGTTCGGCGACGGACAGCTTGGCGAACCGCGGCAGGTCGAGTTCCATGCGTCGCAGTACGGCGAGGGTGCCGCCGGCGACCGGATCCGGCCCGGACAGCCACAGGTCGCGTTCTTGTTCGGCCCTCGTGTGGGGGCCCACGATGCCGTCGACGAAGCCGAACAGGTTCCGTGGCGCGGCACGGCCCCGAGCCACCGGCACGTTCGCACCACGGACTCCGGACTGCCGCCAGCGCTCCCGTATCCGGTCACCGGCCTGCTCCAGAAGCGCGGCGGCCACGATCGGTATCAGCAGGGCGTCGTCGGCGCAGATCTGTATCAGCAGGTCGCCGCCGCGTGCCCGGGAGGCGATCTGCTCGCGGGAGAACCGTGGGAGGTCCTTCGCGCCGGGCAGGGCGGGATCGACCTCGCGCACCAGCCGGGGGCCCACCCCGATCGTCACGGTCAGATCGCCCGGCTCCAGGCCCATCAGCCGTGCGTCGGTCCCCGCGGTGAGGGTGCGGATGGCCTCGCCGAGTCCGGCCAGCAACGGACGGACGGACCCGATGTCGGCGATGTCGGCCACCACGGCCAGCAGGTTCCGCTGGGCCGGCCGCGGAAGCGTGATGCCCGCCTGGTACCGGCCCGTTGGCGACACCGGCGGGGTCGGCGCGGGGGCATCGTCCCGGTCCGGCGGGGCGGAGCTCGATTGGCACCCGGCGGAGAGGCCGACGGCGGTCACGGTGCCGGTGGCACCGAGGAACGCGCGGCGTGACGGGCGGGAGTCGGCTGGACGCACAGTGTGAACTGTGCCATATCCATATCGGTGCCTGCGACGCCGTCGGCGTCCGTGCCAGGATGAGGCCATGCCTCGTCTCCGTCTTCGCCTGATGGCCGCGGTACTCGGCACCCTGGCACCCGTACTGGTCGCCTGCGGCGCGGACGATGACGGACCGGACGACGGCCGACGACCGTCCGGTGAGCATGTGACGATCAACGTGCCGGGTGACGCCCCGACGATCTCGGCCGCGGTGTCCCTGGCCCGGCCCGGCGATCTCGTGCTGGTCGCGCCGGGCACGTACCACGAGTCGGTGAAGATGACGAAGGCTCGCATCACTCTGCGCGGCGAGTCCCGGGACAAGGTCGTCATCGACGGGCGCTTACGGCAGCCGAACGGCATCGTCGTCGCCGCTCCCGGGGTGGCCGTGGAGAACCTGACCGTGCGGAGCAACACCCAGAACGGGGTCCTGGTCACCGGTTCGGCGAAGGCGGCCGCCGGAGCGCCGGGGCAGTCCGGCGGCTACGACACCGGCGACGAGCCCGTCACCTTCCTGAAATCGTTCCTGGTCTCCCATGTCACCGCGACCCGCAACGGGCTGTACGGCATCTACGCGTTCTCCGCGCAGAACGGTGCCATCGAGCACTCGTACACATCGGGCTCGGCCGACTCGGGGATCTACGTCGGACAGTGCAAACCCTGTCGCATCGTGGTGCGGGACAACATCGCGGAACTCAACGCGGTCGGTTACGAAGGCACCAATGCCAGTGGCGACATGTATGTGACCGGTAACCGCTTTGTCGGCAACCGGGTCGGGCTCACCACCAACTCCGACCACCAGGAGAAGCTGCTCCCGCAGCGGGACGCCGTCATCGCGGGCAACCTGATCGCGGCCAACCAGCAGGCGGCCACCCCCGAACAGGCCGACGGCGGGTGGGGCATCGGCATCGGCGTCGACGGCGGCACCGACAACCAGTTCGTCCGCAACCGGATCACCGGCAACAGCAACGCCGGGCTGGTGATCACCGCGACCGCCGACATACCGCCGAACGGCAACCGGATCCTGGACAACACCTTCGCCGCCAACAGCGTTGACGTCGGCTGGACGTTCCCCACCGCCACAAAGGGACGGGGCAACTGCCTGCGCGGCAACGAGCTGCGGAAGACGGTGCCCGCCCGGCTCGCGACAACCGCGTCCTGCCCGCGTCCCGCCCGGTCGCCCTCGCCGTCCGGCACATGGGCGAAGCCGACGGCACCTGGCGGCATCCCGTTCACCGATGTGGCGGCGCCCAAGCGACAGCCGCAGTTCCCGAAGGCCACCACCACGGGCGCCACCGCTGTTCCGGCCGTTCCGGCGCTGCCGGACACGGCGGACTTCCGGCTGCCGTCGGCGTCATTGCTGGCAGCGGGCGCGCGGGTGCGGACGTCCTGAGCGGCGGCTACCGCGCCGGGGTGACTCCGGGGGCCGGCCGCACCGGAACGTACTTGTGGGTGTCGAAATCAATGACCACCGGCCGCGATGCGGAAGCCACGCCGACGCGCACCCGGTACATGGTGCCGTCCGAACCGATCCAGTAGCGCACGGCATCCGCCGGACCGGTCGTCCCCGCCGTACCGGGCGTGGCACGGGCGGCGCTCGGCCCGGTCATGATGTCCACCTGATGGCCGTCCAACCGGTCCCGTCCCACCCAGGCGGCACCGTTCTGCGGCAGGAGTTCGGCGTTGTCCGGCCGGTCGCTGCCGAGCTTCAGCGCGATGGCCAGCGAACTGTCCAGCGAGCTGCCGTACTTTTGCAGCGGACGGCTGTACCAGCCCGAACCCGGCGGCCGTGCCGGTGCCTTCGCCGGGGCGTTCGCCATCGGGTGGACGAGCACGGTGGTGGCCGTCCACTGGATCAGCCCGTTGCCGGACGCATCGCGCCCGGTGCCGTGCACCACGCCGTAACCGACCTTGCGGCGGTAGTCGATGGATCCGGTGACGGTCAGCCCACCGGCGGTGCCCGGCACGTCGATCGTCAGGGCGCGCCCGCCCACCTGGTAGTTGTGGAACCGCGTGACCGCCAGACGGCCCGCCTGATCCGCGGTCAATTCCCTTGGACCGGTGGGGGCGGAGCCGCTGTCGACGATCAGGAACGTGGCCACCGCGACGGCCACACCGCCGATGACGACCGCGACCCAACGTGGCCGCAGCCATCGGCGCTGACCGGCCGCGCGCCGCGAGAAAACGTGTCTGATTTTCAGACTACGTACCCGGCGCATTGCTAACCCGTTCCGCTTATTCATTCCCTGCTCTCCCCCCGATCTTGGGTCACACCCGCTACAGTATCGCTGCTGGTGAGGCGGTTCAGGATGATAATTCAGACTCTTGTGCTGTTTCCATGTGGGAAGCGAGGCCAAATGCGGCTCGTCCGGGAATGGCACTCCCGAGTCCCTGAATTCGCCACATCCGCCAGGACGACCAAGAACGACCGGGCCCACCGAAACAGCGGTGGGCCCTTTTCATGACCGACGTGTCACCCGGGACCGGGAAGCGGATACACGGCCGGAAACGGGTGGTCGGTTCACATCACGAGGGGAGAGTGATGGCTGTGCGAAGAGTATGTGGAAGGTTACGCCGGACAGCCGGGAAGCGTACGGGTCCACTGGCACAAGTGGGCCTCTGCACTTTCGTACTGTTGGGCAGCACCATGGGCGCGACGGCCGGGACGGCCACCGCCTCAACTGGCGACGGCACCCTGACGGTTCAGGTCCTGCGGGATTTCTTCGGCACCGGCGTGATCAACACGACCATGGATGTGCCGCAGCGGGGCATGAAGGTCAAGGTGTCGGACCCGGCCGGCCATCGGGTCTCCGGCACCACGGATGCCACCGGAAAGGTGGTGATCTCGAAGTCGACCGAACTGACCGGCGGCCAGTACCGCGTCGACGTCACCATCCCGGCGCCCTACAGCACGTATCTGCGGGCGGCACCGGCCTCGACGGCGGAAAACCACTTCGACAGCTTCACGACGTTCGTGGACGTGTCGGACGGCAAGGACGACTCGGTCATTACCGGGGTCTGGAACGCGGCCGACTACGCACTGCCGGACTCGCGATATTTCGTACCGGTCCAGAATGGTGCCGGCGGGCAAGACACCCGGGCACTGGTGGCGTTCGGGACGGACACGCGAGGTACGTGTCCTGGCGATACGGCGTGCCCGACCGTGCTCAACACACAGGCCCAGGTGGGCACCACGTTCGCACTGGCCTACGACAAGGACCGGCAGCGGATCTTCCAGGGCGCGTTCGCCCGGCGGTACGCCCCGTACGGGCCGGACGGCGGTAACGCGATCTACACCACGCCGACCGACGGTGGGAGCGCGCCGACCCTGTTCGCGAAGGTGCCGGGCGCCGCGGTGACGCCGCACGACGCCTCCAACATGATCAAGGACGCCGGGTTCACCAACGCGCCGGGCAAGGAGAGCATCGGCGGCCTGGCCCTGTCGGAGGACGGCTCGACGCTGTACGCGGTGAACCTGCTGACCCGGTCCCTGGTCAGCTTCGACGCGACCGGGACCACGGCATCCGCGCCCAAGGCGACGGTGCGCATCCCGGACCCGGGCTGCGCGAGCCCCGGCGACTGGCGGCCGTTCGGACTCCAGGTCCACGACAACAAGCTCTACGTCGGCGGCGTGTGCAGCGCGGAGAGCACACAGAAGCGCGAAGACCTGAAAGCCGTCGTCTACACCTACGACGGTGGGCGGTTCACCGAGGTGCTGAGCCACCAGCTCACGGACAAGCGCGGCAGCGTCTTCGGTTCCGGCGACAAGGCCACCCACTGGAACCCGTGGAACACCAGCCTGGACACATGGGAGGACCGGAAGGCGGGCAACGTCTTCATCGATCCGCAGCCGGAGCTGGCCTCCCTCGCCTTCGCCCGCGACGGCTCGATGATCCTGGGTTTCCGCGACCGGTTCATGGACGTGCTCAGTTGGGGAGGGCTGGACCCCCGCACGGGGAACGACACGGCGGAAAACGGCATGTCCGGTGGTGACATCACCATGGTCTGCGCCACTCCCACCGGTGAATACCAGTGGGAAGGCACCGGGAGCTGCCCCAACCACGCCACCCCCGCCAACAGTGGCGGCCAGCCCGCCGATGTCGTCGAATACTTCCCGGGCGACACCTACGCCAACGCGCACCAGGAGACCGCGCTGGGGTCGGTGGCCTATATCCCGCAGCAGCAGTGGGTGGTCAGCACGGAGTTCGACCCGGTCGCCGACGTCGCGACCTCAGGGACCGGGTACCACAACATCACCACCGGCCAGGGCCCGGGCAATAACCCGACCGCCAACGGGTTCCAGTTCGTCAGCCGGGAACAAGGCGGGTTCGGTAAGGCCGGTGGGCTCGGCGATATCGCCTACGAGGCGGCGAACGCGCCGATCCAGATCGGCAATCGGGTGTGGTTCGACGGCGACCACAATGGGATCCAGGATCCCGAGGGTCGCAACGAAGTGCCGCTGCCGGACGCGACGGTCAATCTGTTGGACGCCGATGGCAAGCAGGTCGCCACGACCAAGACCGATGCCGTCGGCGAGTACTACTTCGGTGGCGTCGGCGCCGCGTATGAGCTGAAGCCGGGCGCCAAATACACGGTGCAGTTCGACGTGTGTACCGCGGACACCGACAAGGTGCCGAATCAGCCGCCGGCCACCAGGCTGCGGTTCACGCTCCCGCGGGCCGGTGCCAACCGGGCACATGACTCGAATGTGACCCCGCCGACGACCGGGCGGCTGTGCAACGGACGCGCACCTGTCACGGCTCCGGACAAGCCGGGAGAGGTCGATCACACGATCGACGCCGGCGTGTACATCCCCAAGCAGAAACCGCCGGCTCCCACGCCGACGCCCACTCCGTCGTCGCAGCCGCCCACCTCTGAGCCGCCCAACGAGCCAGGCCCCCAGTCTGGCGGAGGCTCCGGGACAAGCGGAGGCTCCGGGACAGGCGGAGGCTCGGGGACCAGCGGAGGCGGTGGCTCGGGGACCAGCGGAGGCTCAGGGACTGACGGAGGCGGCGGTTCGCTGGCCAACACGGGCACGTCCGCCCTGCTGGAGATCATCTCCCTCAGCGCCCTGCTGGCCGGTGCGGGCGCGGCAGCCGCGTTCGTGACCCGGAAGCGTCGCGCCGGGCAACACTGAGTCATCACGGAACGACGGGTCATCCGCCCGCCCGCGCCATCGCAGCGCGGGCGGGCGGACTCATGCGGTCCCGGCGAGCCCTACATTCCGCCCTCGGACATCCCGTGCACCGCCGGAATGGTCCCCAGACGACCCTTCTGGAAGTCCTCGAACGCCTGCTGAAGCTCGGCCCTGGTGTTCATCACGAACGGCCCGTAATGCGCCATCGGCTCACGGATGGGCCGCCCGCCGAGCAGCACGACCTCCAGGTCCGGCGTGCTCGCGTCCTGCTTCTCGTCCGCGCGCACGGTCAGCGCGGAACCGGCTCCGAAGACGGCGGCCTGGCCCAGGTGGATCGGACGCCGCTCCGCGCCGACCGCACCGCGGCCCGCGAGCACATACGCGAGGCCGTTGAAGTCCTCGCGCCAGGGCAGGGTGATCTCCGCACCCGGAGCAAGCGTGGCGTGCACCATCGTGATCGGGGTGTGGGTGATCCCGGGACCGGCGTGGCCGTCCAGCTCACCGGCGATGACGCGGAGCAGCGCGCCGCCGTCGGGGGAGGTCAGCAGCTGGACCTGGCCACCGCGGATGTCCTGGTAGCGCGGGGGCATCATCTTGTCCTTGGCCGGGAGGTTCACCCACAGCTGGAGGCCGTGGAAGAGGCCGCCCGACACGACCAGGGACTCCGGCGGGGCCTCGATGTGGAGGAGGCCGGAGCCGGCCGTCATCCACTGGGTGTCACCGTTGGTGATCGTGCCGCCACCGCCCTGCGAGTCCTGGTGGTCGAAGACGCCGTCGATGATGTAGGTGACGGTCTCGAAGCCGCGGTGGGGGTGCCAGGGGGTGCCCTTGGGCTCGCCCGGCGCGTACTCCACCTCGCCCATCTGGTCCATCATGATGAACGGGTCGAGGTGCTTGTAGTCGATACCGGCGAAGGCCCGGCGCACCGGGAAGCCCTCGCCCTCGAAACCACTGGGAGCGGTCGTGACGGCGAGCACGGGGCGCTGTCGTGCCTCGGCGGGCGCCGCGACGCGCGGCAGGGTCAGCGGGTTCTCTACGGTCACTGCGGGCATGACGGCCTCCTCGGTCGTTCACCATTCAACTTAATTGAACGGTGAACGACCCGCAAGAGGGCATTTATTTCCACCCGAGCGCCCTACGAGGCGACCGGTGATATCCGGACGTATGTGGATCTAGCCGTACATACGGCGCATGGCGAAGTCCACCATCTGCTCCACCGCCTTCGCGTCGAAGACGATCCGGTGCTCGCCCTCCATGTCGAGGACGAAGCCATAGCCGGTGGGCAGCAGGTCGATCACCTCGGCACCGGTGATCACGAAGTATTTGGACTCCTTGCCCGCGTACCTCCGCAGCTCCTTGAGCGAGGTGAACATGGGGATCACCGGCTGCTGGGTGTTGTGCAGCGCCAGGAAGCCGGGGTTGTCACCGCGCGGGCAGTAGACCTTCGACCCGGCGAAGATCTGCTGGAAGTCCTCGGCCGACATCGATCCGGTGGTGAAGGCCCGCACCGCGTCGGCGAGCGACGGCGGGGAGGGCTCCGGGTAGAGCGGCTGCTGGCCGTACCCCGCACCCGCCGCGTGATGTGACGCATGCGGCTGCTGTTGCGGCGGAGGTGGCGGGGCGGCGTAGCCCTGCCCTGCGCTCGCGTTCTGGTCGTAGCCGTACATGCGCAGAAGCGTACTGAGTCACAGTTACCGGGTTGAGGGTTGCCCTTTATTACCCACGGGTAGCATCATGGCATCAGCTCATCTGATACGCGTCAACGCAGAGGTCCTGGCCTCCCGATCCCTACGGAGCCGTCGCCATGGGGCACTACAAGTCGAATCTCCGCGACATCGAGTTCAACCTCTTCGAGGTGCTCGGGCGCGACACGGTGTATGGCACCGGACCGTTCGCGGAGATGGACGTCGACACCGCCAAGAGCGTGCTGGCCGAGATATCCCGGCTCTCCGAGCACGAGCTGGCCGAAAGCTACGCCGACTCCGACCGGAACCCGCCCGTCTACGACCCCAAGACCCACACGGCGCCGCTCCCCGAGTCGTTCAAGAAGAGCTACCGGGCCTATATGGAGGCCGAGTGGTGGCGGCTGGGCGTCCCGGAGTCGCTCGGCGGCACCGCCTGCCCCCGCTCGCTGCTGTGGGGCTCGGCCGAGACCATCCTCGGCTCCAACGCCCCGATCTGGATGTACGCCTCGGGTCCGTCCTTCGCGGGCGTGCTCCACGACGAGGGCACCGAGGAGCAGCTGAAGATCGCTCGGCTGATGGTGGACAAGCAGTGGGGCTCCACCATGGTGCTGACCGAGCCGGACGCCGGCTCCGACGTCGGCGCGGGCCGCACCAAGGCGACCCAGCAGGAGGACGGCAGCTGGCACATCGAGGGCGTGAAGCGGTTCATCACCTCCGGTGAGCACGACCTCTCGGACAACATCATCCACTTCGTGCTGGCCCGCCCCGAGGGCGCGGGGCCCGGCACCAAGGGGCTGTCGCTGTTCATCGTCCCCAAGTACGACTTCGACTGGGAGACCGGCGAGCTCGGCGAGCGCAACGGCGTGTACGCCACCAATGTCGAGCACAAGATGGGTCTGCGGGTCTCCAACACCTGCGAGCTGACCTTCGGCGCCGACCACCCGGCCAAGGGCTGGCTGCTGGGCGAGAAGCACGACGGCATCCGCCAGATGTTCAAGATCATCGAGTTCGCCCGGATGATGGTCGGCACCAAGGCCATGGCCACCCTCTCCACCGGCTACCTCAACGCGCTGGAGTACGCCAAGGAGCGGGTGCAGGGCCCGGACCTGGCGGCCTTCACCGACAAGACCGCGCCGCGGGTGACCATCACCCACCACCCGGATGTGCGCCGCTCGCTGATGACGCAGAAGGCGTACGCGGAGGGCCTGCGCGCGCTGGTGCTCTACACCGCCTCGGTCCAGGACGAGATCCTGATCAAGGAGGCCGCGGGCGAGGACACCTCCGCGGTGAACCGCCTCAACGACCTGCTGCTGCCCATCGTCAAGGGCTACGGCTCGGAGAAGGCGTACGAGCAGCTGGCGCAGTCCCTCCAGACCATCGGCGGCTCCGGCTACCTCCAGGAGTACCCGCTGGAGCAGTACATCCGGGACGCCAAGATCGACACCCTCTACGAGGGCACCACCGCCATCCAGGGCCAGGACTACTTCTTCCGCAAGATCGTCCGGGACCAGGGCCAGGCGCTGACCGTCGTCTCGGAGGAGATCAAGAAGTTCCTGGCCGAGGCCGCCGGGGGCGAGGACCTGGAGGCCGCCCGCGACCAGCTCGCCCAGGCCGCGGTGGACCTGGAGGCGATCGTCGGCGCGATGCTCACCGACCTGGCCGCCACCGAGCAGGACGTCAGCTCGATCTACAAGGTCGGTCTCAACTCGACCCGGCTGCTGCTGGCCTCCGGTGACGTGATCATCGGTTACCTGCTGCTCAAGGGCGCGGCCGTGGCCGCCGAGAAGCTGGGCACCGCCTCCACCAAGGACCGGTCCTTCTACGAGGGCAAGATCGCGGTCGCGAAGTTCTTCGCCCACGAGGTGCTGCCGGGCGTCTCGGTGCAGCGCTCGCTGGCCGAGTCGGTCGACAAGGGTCTGATGGACCTGGACGAGGCCGCGTTCTAGGGGGCCCGACGGATCCTGCCGCCCGCGGCGGGCTGCTCCCCTCCCCGCCCCTTCCCGAAGCCTCGATATGCGGCTCCGCCGCGTGGCAGGGGCTCCGCCCCTGGACCCCGGGGTCTGGGGCGGAGCCCCCCACGCGGCGGAGCCGCATATCGTCAGGTGTCGGGAAGGGGCGGGGAGGGGAAAGGCCCGCCAGACAACCGTAAGGGCTTCCCTCACAGCGTCCAGGGGGCCGGCCGCCCCATCCTCCAGCGGGGCGGCCGGCCCCCTGGGCTGTGCGCGCTTGCGTCGTCGTCGCTCGTCCTGGCCGTCACCGCTTGTCGTCGCTCGTCGTCACCGTCACCGCTCGTCGTCCTCGTCACCGCTCGTCGTCCTCGGACCGCCGCTCCCGCAGCGCCCGTTCGACCTCCTCGCGGGCCCACCGCCTGAGCTCCTCGCCCTGTGCGAGGAGCTCGTCGATCGACTCGCCCCCGCCCTCCGGCGGGCGCGGGCGGGCCCTCAGCTTCTCCAGCAGGTCCCGGCACGCCTCGTCCTCGGTGGCGAACCGGCTGGTGTCCCGGTCCAGGGACCGCTCCCGCAGGCCGGTCTCCCAGCCGCCGTCCGGTGCGGGCCGCAGGTAGTAGTACGCGTCCGGCTGCACCGGGATGTCCCGCACTCCCGGGATGTCGTACAGCGCGTCGGGCACCTGCTCGTCGCGGAGGGTCCGGACGAGTTCCGTTCTGTCCACCGGTCCAGGATCCGCCCTCAGTTGAGCGGGCGGAGATGACCGGCCGCGACGAGTTGGGGGATCGAAGGCCCGGTCAGATACTGGAGTCCGAAACCGGGTTGGCCGAACCAGGGCCGGATGGGACCGCCCTCGACCAGGAAGGGTTCGGTGACCTCGTAGAGGTGATAGCCGTTCGGATACGCCGGGTCGAGGGTGTTGAGGTTGCTGGGCGGCAGCGCGCGCTCCGCGTAGGGCGTGCCCGCCGGGGCGAGGAAGTGGCCGAAGCCGCTACCGAACAAGTCGACCTTCTGGCCGGCTTCCAGCCGGACCGTGGTGTGCAGGGGCGACCCGTTGAGCAGGACCCAGCCGTCGGGGTACGGGAACCACCAGCCGTTCGTCTGCTCATTCCAGTAACAGGTGAGGAACGAGGAGGCGGTGGGGAAGTGGTCGAGTCGTTCATAGCCTTCGAGCATGCGCCCGATCGCGCCGGAGCGGGGGAGCTGAGCGGGTCCGAGCCGCCAGTCACCCTGGTAGTAGCGGTCGAGCGGAGGATTCGGTGCGGTGCTGGTCCCCCCGATGCGGTTCGTGCTGGTACAGGGAGGGTGACCCTTGCCCTCGCCGTCCCCGCCGCCGACCGGCCGCGGGCCGGGTGAGGGCGCCGCCACCGGCTCCGGAGACGCCACGGGGGCCAGCCCCGCGGTGAAGTCCGTGACGGGCTTGGCCATGGCCGGTCCCCCGGCACACAGCAGCAGCAGCGACCCCAGGACGACAAGCAGGTGTCGAAGAACGCGCATCCGGTATCCCCTCGAGTTACGACTCAGCGCGACGTTGCTCAGTCACGGGGAATATCGACCGATTCGCCCGACTTCTCGCCTTAGCTGACGTGCTTTCATCAGATTGGATCAACGTGGCCCCACGGATGGATGCCGCTCCCGCACCAGGGCGAACCGACCCCGGGCGAATCTATGCTGAGCACATGAGCGCACAACCCGGCATCGACCGCGGCCACACCGATGACCTGATGTCCTTCCTCCGCGCCAGCCCCTCGCCGTACCACGCCGTGGCGAGCGCCGCGGAGCGGCTGGAGAAGGCCGGGTTCCGCCGGATCGAGGAGACCGCGCCCTGGGACGGGGCGGCCGGTGGACGGTTCTTGCTCCGCGGTGGCGCGATCATCGCCTGGTACGTCCCCGAGGGGGCGGAGGCCGCCACTCCGTACCGGATTGTGGGCGCTCACACCGACTCTCCCAATTTGCGCGTGAAGCCCATTCCCGACACCGGTGCGCACGGCTGGCGGCAGATCGCCGTGGAGATCTACGGCGGGGCGCTGCTCAACACCTGGCTCGACCGCGACCTCGGGCTCTCCGGCCGGATCACCCTCAGGGACGGCTCCCACCATCTCGTCAGCGTCGACCGGCCGTTGATGCGGGTGCCCCAGCTCGCCGTGCACCTCGACAGATCGGTCAACACCGAGGGCCTCAAGCTCGACAAGCAGCGCCATATGACGCCCATCTGGGGGCTCGGCGGCGTCGAGGAGGGCGATCTGATCCGCTTCGTCGCCGAGGAGGCCGGGGTCGCGGCCGAGGAGATCGCCGGCTGGGACCTGATGACCCACAGCGTCGAGCCGCCCGCCTACCTCGGCCGCGACCGCGAGCTGGTCGCCGGGCCCCGGATGGACAACCTTGTCTCCGTGCACGCCGGTACGGCCGCGCTCATCGCCGCCGCCCACCAGGAGCTGCCGTACATCCCCGTGCTGGCCGCCTTCGACCACGAGGAGAACGGCAGCCAGTCCGACACCGGCGCCGACGGCCCGCTGCTCGGCACGGTGCTGGAGCGCTCGGTCTTCGCCCGCGGCGGGGCGTACGAGGAGCGGGCGCGGGCCTTCGCGGGCACCGTCTGTCTGTCCTCCGACACCGGCCACGCGGTCCACCCCAACTACGCGGAGCGCCATGAGCCGGGCCACCACCCGCGGCCCAACGGCGGCCCGATCCTGAAGGTGAACGTCAACCAGAGATATGCCACCGACGGCGCCGGGAGAGCCGTCTTCGCCGCCGCCTGCGAACGGGCCGGCGTCCCCTGGCAGACCTTCGTCTCCCACAACTCGATGCCGTGCGGCACCACGATCGGGCCGATCACCGCCGCCCGGCACGGCATCGCCACCGTCGACATCGGCATCGCCATCCTGTCCATGCACTCGGCCCGGGAGCTGTGCGGAGCACAGGACCCGCGGCTGCTGGCCAAGGCACTGCACGCCTTCCTGGGGGCATAAGTTGGACTTCTCCCTGCTGGGTCCCGTGACCGTCACCGCGGGGCCGCAAGCAGCGCCCGTCGAGCTTCCGCTGGGGCCCGCCAAACGGCGCAGCGTGCTGGCGATGCTGCTGCTGCGGCCCAACGCGACGGTCTCCGTGGAGCAGTTGATATCCAGCCTGTGGGAGGACGAGCCGCCCGCCCACGCCCGGACCGTCATCCAGGGCCATGTCTCCCGGCTCCGCGCGGCCCTGGCCGAGGGCGGCGCCGAGGACCACGGCGTCGAGCTGGCCACCCACAGCTCCGCCTATCTGCTGCGCATCCCCGAATCCCTGATCGACACCCAGCGCTTCGACCAGCTGACCGCCCAGGCCAGCCCGGAGTCCGCCCCCGGCGAGGCCGTCCAGCTGCTCCGCCAGGCGCTCGGCCTGTGGCGCGGCCCGGCGCTCACCGGGACCGTGGCCAGCCCGCCGTTCGCGGCGGCCGCGCACGCCCTGGAGGAGCGGCGGCTGAGCGCCGTGGAGGCCCTGGCGCGGGCCCACGGGGGCCTGGGCGAGCATGAGGAGGCGGTGCGCGCCCTGCACCCCGCCGCCGTCGCCAACCCGCTGCGCGAGGGGCTGATCGCCGCCCTGATGCTGGCGCTGTACCGCTCCGGGCGGCAGTCCGACGCGATCGCCTGGTTCCACCGCACCCGGCAGCTGCTCGACGACGACCTGGGGGTCGACCCGGGCCAGCGACTGAGCGCCGCCTACCAGGAGATCCTGCGGGCGGCCCCGGCCCCGGCCCCGGACGGGCCGCGGGGCGGCGCCGAGGCCGCCGGGCAGCAGCCGGGCGGCGCGGGGCAGCCGGGCGCACAGCCGGCGGCGGCCACCCCGCAGCAACCGCTGTCCGCGGCCGCCTCGGCCCCCGTACCCGAGCTGCTCCCCCGGCCCCCGGCGGGCTTCCACGGCCGGGGCGCGGAGCTGGCCGAGCTGACCCGGCTCACCCTGGGCAGCGCGGAACCGGCCGCGGGCGGCTCCGGCGGCTACCCCCAGGCGGGCGGTATCGCGCTGCTCACCGGGCCCGCCGGGGTCGGCAAGACCGGTCTGGCGGTCCACTGGGGCCATGTCCACGCCACCGCCTTCCCGGACGGACGGCTCTTCGCGGATCTGCGCGGCTTCAGCGGCGGCGAGGCGGTGGTGCCCGCCGCGGTGCTGCGCGAGTTCCTGCTGGCCCTCGGCACCCCGGCCGAGCAGATCCCCACCTCGTCCGAGGCCGCGGCCGCGCTGTACCGCTCGCTGGCCGCCCGCCGCCGGCTGCTGGTGGTGCTGGACAACGCGGGCAGCTCCGCCCAGGTGCGCCCGCTGCTGCCCGGCGGCCCCCACAGCGCCACGCTGGTCACCAGCCGCAGCAGGCTGGACGGGCTGATCGCCACCGACGCCGCCCGGCCGGTACGGCTGCACGCCCTCGGCACCGAGGACGGCGTGGGCCTGCTGGGCGCGCTGCTGGGGCCCGCGCGGGTCGCCGAGGACCCGGAGGCCGCGCGGGAGCTGGTGGCCCTGTGCGACGGGCTGCCGCTGGCGCTGCGCGCCGCCTCCGCCCAGCTGATGGCCCGACCGCGCTGGCGGCTGGCCCGGCTGGCCACCGCGCTGCGCGACGAGCGCCGCAGGCTCTCACTGCTGTCGGCGGAGGACACCGGAGTGGCCGCCGCGCTGCGCAACTCGGTGGCCCGGCTCTCGGCGGACGACGCACAGCTGCTGCGGGCCCTGGGCGCCGGTTTCGCGCGGGAGGTCAACACCGCCGAGGCGGCCGCGCTGTCGGGCGCGGACCCCGAGCTGATCCAGGACTCCCTGGAGCGGCTGGCGGAGATGCACCTGCTGGACGAGGAGGCCACCAACCGCTACGTGATGAGCGATCTGGTGAAGCTCTTCGCCCAGGGCGACGGCAGCGACCGCGACTCCCCGGGCGAGGCATCCGGCGGAGCCGCCGGCGGGGCTCCTGGCGGATCCCCTGGCGGGCCGTCACAAGGGGGCTGAGCAGCGGCGAACAGCGGGGCGTTAGCGAAGCGTTAGCGGGCGGCAGCCGTTCACCAGCCGAACGGCAGCCGGTCCGGACAGGCTTGAGCCGTACCGGAAAACGCCCTAACGCCCGCTGAGGGGAGACCCGCCATGCCGCTCACCACCGCTCGCCTCGCCCACCGCGCCGGCACCCTGCGCTCGGTCGCTGCCGGACTGACGGTCGTCGCCGCGGGTATCACCCTCGCGGCGTGCGGCACCGCCGACGCGTCGGGCGTACGGACGGCCGGCGCGGCGGAGAGCGTCGCCCCGGCCGTCCCCGCCGCCCACGAGGACGGCCTCCAGGACGGCGCCCAGCGGGCCGCGCGGGAGGCGGTGGCGGGCGGGGCCGACGCCGGGGCCCAGGGCGGTCTGCGGGCCGACAGCGGCGCCCAGGGGGAGGCCGGGGTCTGCCGCCTCGACACGATGTCGGTGGGCGTCACCTCCGTCCCCCGCCCGGCCGACCACCTCCTGCTGGAGATCACCAACCAGTCCGGCGGGACCTGCCGTCTCACCGGCTTCCCCGCGGTGCGGTTCGACGACACGAGCCGGGCCCTGCCGGAGGCCGCGGGCACCCGGCCCCAGTCGGTCGTCACGCTGGCCCCCGGCGAGAGCGGCTACGCGGGACTGACCACCTCCGCGGCGGACGCCCCGGCGGACGGCGTCAAGGCCACCGGGCTGACCGTCTCCCTCCCCGGCGAGGACGGCCGCCGCTCCGTCGACCTGCCCGGCGACTCGGTGGAGGTCGGCCGCGGGGCGGAGGTCGGCTACTGGCAGAGCGACGCCTCCGACGCTCTGATCTGGTGACCTGGTGACCGCCCCTGTCCGATGGCCCATCCGGTGACCAGATCCGATGACCCCCATCCGGTGACCGCCCCCGCCCTTCCGCTCCGGTGACCGCTCGACTCCGAGCCACCAAGCCGGGCAGGTAGCCGCCTCCCCCCGGCTACCTGCCCCGGACGGCCCCCGCTTCGGCGGGGGCCGTCTCGTCATGTCTCACGGCAGGGCCTTCCGCGTCCCGCACCTGGCCGTCTCCGTGGGCGCTTTGGCAGGTCGTCAGGGGTGGGCCCGGATGGGACGTCCCAAGTGACGGCTCGGCCCCCGGAACACCCCGCCGCGCGGCCCAGAGTGGTTCCCGTCGCCGCGGCGGACGGCCGCCGCGGCCTCGACCGGCCCTTCTCTCCCGCTGTCTGCGCGGCCAGAGCCTGCCCGACGAGCGGCTCCTGATCCAGTGGGGCAAGCTCTCCTTCACCGCCGAGGACCGGCTGCCCGAGCTGGTGACCCTGCTGCACCGGGCCACCGAGGCCGAGGCCGCCGTCGAAGCCGCCGACGGGCCGATGGCGCCCGGCGCCGCCCCGCCGGGCCCGGAGGAGTCCCGGAAGGGGTCCGCGCCGGACCGGCCGTCCATGCGACGGCTGCGGCTCACGCCGGCGGCGGTGGGCACGGTCGTCGTCATCGGCGGGGCCACGGCCGGGGTGATCGCCTTACGGTCGTCCGGCGACGGCTCGCCCCCGGGCGGCGCGGCGGGCTCCTCGCCCCCGGGCAACGCCCGGATCACCGTCTACAACGCCGAGGAGACCTGTCGGCACAAGCGTGTCCGCGAGTGCTCCCTGGGCCTGGCCGAGGATCCGTACCAGGCCCACCGCCCGTCGAACATCGTGGGCCGGGCCTGGCACGGCGATGTGCTGCGCGCCGACTGCCGCATCGCCAACGGCGTCACGGTGACCGACGAGGCGGGCGGGCACCGCAGCATGTGGTTCCGCGTCGCCAAGGACGGCAAGCGGATGTGGGTCCCGGGCATCCGGATCCGCCAGGACCAGGTGCAGCACTCCACGCTGCCCAACTGCCCCGACTGACCGCCGGTCAGGAACGCGGCCGGGCGGTTTCAGCCCGTCAGATCTCAGTCGTCCATCCCGGCGAGCACCAGCGGCAGCCGGTTCGCGCCGCCCTCGGTGATCCGCACCGGGACGCCCCAGTCCTGCTGGTGCACATGGCAGGCCGGGTACTCGTTCGACGGGTCGTCGTCACAGGAGGCGGCCATGGCGGAGACATGCAGCACGCCCTCGGTCACGCCCTCCGTAAGGACGAGCTCCCGGCTCAGATCCGTCCCCGCGCCGTCGCCCCCGGCCAGCAGCTCCGGCGGGGTGGAGCTGACCAGCAGCCGGGTGGAGGGGCCGTAGCGGGTGTCCAGCTTCTGCCCCTCGGGCGCCTGGAAGACCACGTCGAGACGGAGCGTCCCCGGGGCGATGTCGGTCGCGGCGCGCTGGGTGCGGTGGGCCACCGCATCGACCCTTACGGCCTCCTCCGGCAGCCGCAGCCGGGTCAGCCGGTGCCGGGCGGACTCCACCACCACGATGTCCCCGTCGGCCAGGACCGCGCCGGAGGGCTCGCGCAGATCCGTGGCGAGCGTGGAGACCTCACCGGTGGCCGGGTCGTAGCGGCGCAGCGCGTGATTGTAGGTGTCCGAGATCGCCACCGAGCCGTCGGGCAGCGCGGTGACGCCCAGGGGATGCTGGAGCAGCGCCTGATCGGCGGCGCCGTCCCGGTGGCCGAAGTCGAAGAGCCCGGTGCCGACGGCCGTACGGACCGTGAAGCCCTTACCGTCGCGCTCGAGGTAGCGCACCGCGGAGGTCTCGGAGTCCGCGATCCACAGCCGGTCCTCGGTCGCGGCGAGCCCGGAGGGCTGGGCGAACCACGCCTCCTCGGCCGGGCCGTCGACCAGGCCCTCGTTGGTGGTCCCGGCGGCGGCCCGTACGGTCCCGGCCTCCGGGTCGTAGGTCCACAGCTGGTGGACGCCCGCCATGGCGATCCACAGCCGCCCGGCGAACCAGGCCACGTCCCAGGGGGATGACAGGTCGACCTCGCGGGCGGGTCCCTCGGTGGGCGACCCCTGCCACCACTGGCGGCCGGTCCCGGCGAGCGTGGTGACCTCGCCGGTGGCCGGGTCGAAGCGGCGCAGCGCGTGGTTCACGGTGTCGGCGACGGCCACGGTGCCGTCGGGGAGCAGGGCGAGCCCCTGGGGCTCGCTGAACCGCGCCCGCTCGCTCGTGCCATCGGTAAGGCCGCGCTCGCCCGCGCCGATGCGCCGCACCACGCTCTCGCCGTCCGCCGCGAGCTCCACCAGCTGATGGCGGGTGGTGTCCGAGACGAGGAAGGTGCCGCCGGGCAGCGGCAGCGCCTTACCGGGGAAGCGCAGCTCGGTGGGGACCGGCTCCGGGGGCACATACGGGCCGTCGCCGCGCCGCAGGGTGCCCTTGGCGGCGTGCTCGGCCTCCAGCTGCCCCACCAGGGTCTCCAGGGCGTGGGCGTGGCCCTCGCCCGCGTGCTGGGCGACCACATAGCCCTCGGGGTCGATGACGACGAGGGTGGGCCAGGCCCGGACCGCGTACTGCTTCCAGGTGGCCAGCTCGGGGTCGTCGAGGACCGGGTGGTGCACCTCGTACCGCTCGACCGCGTCCACGACCGCCTGGTGCTCGGCCTCGTGGACGAACTTCGGCGAGTGCACGCCGACGATCACCACGGTGTCGCGGTGCTTCTCCTCCAGCTCGCGCAGCTCGTCCAGGACATGCAGGCAGTTCACACAGCAGAACGTCCAGAAGTCGAGGATGACGATGCGTCCCCGCAGGTCGGTGAGGGTGAGGTCGGTACCGCCGGTGTTGAGCCAGCCGCCCCGGCCGATCAGCTCGGGGGCGCGGACGCGTGCACGTGAAGCCATATCCCCATGAAACAGCAGTACCCCTCGTGCCATTCCCCCACCCCCGGCGACTTTCCACCGATGCGTACGGGTACGTCCGGAGATAAGGCCGGGGCGGGCGCACACTACCATCGCGAGCAGGCCGCGAGCCGCCGATCCGGGCCTACGATCAGACCGGAAAGCACTGCCCGTGCGCTCGTTGGCAGCGTAACTTGAACGCACACACCAGCACCCAGCCCGCGCACCAACCGCCCGAGGGGTCCCGTGACCGTCCATCCCAGCCTTCAGACCTCCATCGACGCCTGGACGCACTCCATCGACGCGATAACGGAGTTGGTCAACCCGCTAGCGGAGAGCGAGTGGAACCGCGCCACCGAGTGCCCGGGATGGTCGGTGCGGGACGTCGTCTCGCATGTGATCGGCCTCGAATGCGAGATGCTCGGCGATCCCCGCCCCATCCACACCCTGCCGCGCGACCTCTACCACGTCACCAACGAGCTGTCGCGGTACATGGAGGTCCAGGTCGACGTACGGCGCTGCCACACCGCGCCCGAGATGACCTCCGAGCTGGAGTACACCGTCATCCGGCGGGGCCGCCAGCTGCGGAACGAGAAGCGCCAGCCGGACGCCATGGTGCGCTGGCCCGGCGGCACCGAGGTGACGCTGGGGGAGGCCCTGACGCGGCGGGCCTTCGACATCTGGGTGCACGAACAGGATCTGCGCCGGGCCCTGAACAAGCCGGGCAACCTCGACTCGCCGGGCGCCACGATCACCCGTGACCTGCTGCTGTCGGGGCTGCCGAAGGTGGTCGCCAAGGACGCGGGCGCGGCGCCCCAGTCGGCCGTCGTCTTCGATGTGCACGGCCCGATGGAGTTCATGCGGACGGTCCGGGTCGACGCGGACGGCCGGGGCACCATCGACGGCAGCGTCTCGCTGGGGCCGACGGTCACCCTCGCCCTGGACTGGGAGACCTACGTCCGGCTGGCCTGCGGGCGGGTGCGGCCCGAGGCGGTCGCGGAGCGGCTGAAGATCGAGGGCGACCAGCAGCTGGCGGACGCGATCCTCCAGCACTTCGCGGTCACGCCGTAGCGCTCCGGGGCTCGGAGGGCCACGGCGTCACGCCGGTACGTGCACCGCCTCGACGCGGCTCGCGACCACACGCTCGCGCTCCCGGCGGTGCGCCCGGCCGCGCAGCCGCAGGATCTGGGCGACGCCGAGCGCCTGGAGCACGAACACCGAGGCGAACGCGATCCGGAAGTTCTCGCCGGTCAGGTCCAGCAGGACGCCGACGGCCAGCAGAGTGGTCATCGAGGCCGTGAAGCCGCCCATGTTGACGATTCCCGAGGCGGTGCCGGTCCGCTCGGGCGGATTGGCGGGCCGGGCGAAGTCGAAGCCGATCATCGATGCGGGCCCGCAGGCGCCGAGCACCACACACAGGACGATCAGCAGCCACATGGGCGCATGGGCGGACGGCCAGAGCAGCACGGTGCCCCACAGCAGCGCGGTGGCGCCGACCGTGCCGAGGGCCAGCGGGGCGCGGGCGGCGTGGTGCCGGGCGATGACCTGGCCGTAGACCAGGCCGACCGCCATATTGGACAGCACGATGAGGGTCAGCAGCTGACCCGCGGTCGCCCGGGACAGCCCCTCGGCCTCGACCAGGAACGGCATCCCCCACAGCAGCAGGAACACCATCGCCGGGAACTGGGTGGTGAAGTGGACCCACATGCCCAGCCGGGTGCCGGGCTCGCGCCAGGCGTCCGCGATCTGCCGGCGGACGTAGTCGGCGCCCATATGGGAGGCGGGCGCGGGCTCGAAGCCCTTCGGGTGGTCCTTGAGGAAGAGCAGCACCAGGACGAGGATGGCCACCCCGCCGAGCGCGCTGCCCGCGAAGGTCGTGGTCCAGCCGGCGCTGTGCAGCGCCCGGGCGATCACCAGCGTGGAGACCAGGTTGCCCGCCATGCCGAAGAGCGCGGCGACCTGGGCGATCATCGGCCCCCGGCGGGCCGGGAACCAGCGCGAGCCGAGCCGCAGCACGCTGATGAAGGTCATCGCGTCACCGCAGCCGAGCAGCGCCCGGGAGCCCAGCGCCATCGGGTACGAGTGGGAGAGCGCGAAGCCGAACTGCCCCAGGGTGAAGAGCACCACGCCGAGCATGAGCACCTTACGGGTGCCGAGACGGTCGACCAGGAGCCCGACCGGTATCTGCATCCCGGCGTAGACCAGCACCTGGAGGATGGAGAAGGTCGACAGCGCCGAGGCGTTGATGTGGAAGCGCTCGGCGGCGTCGATACCGGCGACGCCGAGGCTGGTGCGATAGGTGATGGCGACGAAGTAGACGGCGACGCCCAGGCCCCATACGGCGACGGCACGACGTCCGCCGGGTGGATCACCGGGCAACTGGGCCGAGGTCATCGCGCCTCACCCCGGGCGAGGTTGTTCACCCAGCTGATGTGGCGCTGCACAAGACCGGACGCGAAACCGGCGTCCCCGGCGCGCAGGGCCTGGAGGATCTCCGTGTGCTCGGTGATGTTCTTGGCGATGCGGTCGGGCTCGGCGTGCATGGTGGCCACGCCCATCCGCAGCTGGCGGTCCCTCAGCTGGTCGTACAGCTGCGCCAGGATGGCGTTTCCCGCCGCCCGGACGATCGCCGCGTGGAAGCAGCGGTCGGCGGCGGCGAAGGCGGCCAGGTCCCCGGCCGCGGCGTGCACCCGCTGCTCCTCCAGCAGCTCCTCGAGCCGCGCCAGCAGCCGCCCACCGGCCGGGACGACCTTGGCGACCGCGTGCTGCTCCACCAGCAGCCGGGTCTCGACCACGTCCGCGATCTCCTGGGAGGAGACGGGCAGCACCAGGGCGCCCTTCTTCGGATAGAGCTTGAGGAGCCCCTCGGCCTCCAGGCGCAGCAGCGCTTCCCGGACGGGGGTGCGGGAGACCCCGACGGCGTCCGCGAGTTCACCCTCACTCAGCAGTGTGCCGCCCTCGTAGCGGCGGTCGAGGACGGCTTGTTTGACGTGGTGGTAGACGCGTTCGGCGGCGGGGGGCGGCTTGGTGGCCGTATCGGCGGGACTCATGATGCGCACATCATAGATACAAGATGCATGCGCGCTCATCCCCCGTCCGCGATGCGGACGGGGGACACCTATCGCTTCGGGCGCTGAGTTCTGCCTAACCGAGCCTCGGATAAATCAGGCCCATGTGATCAGGCGCTTGGGGCGCTCCAGGACGGCCGCGACGTCCGCGAGCACCTTGGAGCCCAGCTCGCCGTCGACCAGCCGGTGGTCGAAGGAGAGCGCCAGCGTGGTCACCTGGCGCGGCTTGACCTCGCCCTTGTGGACCCACGGCTGGAGCTTGACCGCGCCGAAGGCGAGGATCGCGGACTCCCCGGGGTTGATGATCGGGGTGCCCGCGTCGATGCCGAAGACGCCGACGTTGGTGATGGTGATCGTGCCGCCGGACATCGCCGCCGGGGTGGTCTTGCCCTCACGGGCGGTGGTGACCAGCTCACCCAGGGCGGACGCCAGTTCGGGCAGGGTCTTGGCGCCGGCGTCCTTGATGTTGGGGACGATCAGCCCGCGCGGCGTCGCCGCCGCGATGCCCAGATTGACGTAGTCCTTGTAGACGATCTCCTGGTTGTCCTCGTCCCAGGTGGCGTTGATGTCCGGGTTGCGCCGGATGGCCACCAGCAGGGCCTTGGCGACCAGCAGCAGCGGGTTGACCCGCAGTCCGGACAGCTCCGGGTCCTGCTTGAGGTCGGCCACGAGCTTCATCGTGCGGGTCACGTCGACCGTCACGAACTCGGTCACGTGAGGGGCGGTGAAGGCGCTGTGGACCATCGCCTGCGCGGTGGCCTTCCGTACGCCCTTCACGGGCACCCGGCGCTCCCGGCCCTGGACGGCCGTGACGGCCGCGGACGGGGCCGCCACGGGCGTCTCCCGGGCCGCCTGGACGGCCTCGGCGGCCGCGTGGACGTCCTCGCGGGTGATGATCCCGTCCGCCCCGCTCGGGGTGACCGTCTCCAGGTCGATGCCCAGGTCCTTGGCCAGCTTGCGGACCGGCGGCTTGGCCAGCGGCCGGGCGGTCCGGCCGCTGCCGTTCAGCTCGGGCGAGGGCGCGGGCGCGGGCGCAGGGGCAGCGGCGGGGGCGGCCTCGGGGCGCGCGGGCGCGGGCGCGGGCTCCTGGGGCGCGGGCGCCCCGGCGGAGGGGGCGGGCGCGGACCGCAGCCCACCGGGCAGCGGCTTGCGCGGACGGCGCTTGGTGGAGGCGGGCGCCGCCCCGTAGCCGACCAGATTGGCCTGGCGGCCCTCCTTCTCCTCGGACTCGGCGGCCGGCTTCTCGGCGGCGGGGGCCTCGGCGGCGGGAGCGGCCTGGGGCGCCGCCTCCCCCGCTCCGGGGTCGGTGTCCACCGAGATGATCGGCGTGCCCACGTCCACGGTGGCGCCCTCGTCGAAGCGCAGCTCGTGCACCACGCCGTCGAAGGGGATGGGCAGCTCGACGGCGGCCTTGGCGGTCTCGACCTCGCACACCACCTGACCGTCGGTCACGGTGTCACCCGGCGCCACGAACCACTTGAGGATCTCGGCCTCGGTCAGCCCCTCGCCCACATCGGGCATCTTGAACTCACGGAAGCGCTGTTCGACTGCGGTCATCGTCACGATCTCCTCAAGCCCTTCAGTACGCCAACGCGCGGTCTACGGCGTCGAGCACCCGGTCCAGCCCCGGAAGGTACTCGTCCTCGAGCCGTGACGGCGGGTACGGCGAGTGGAAGCCGCCGACCCGCAGCACCGGGGCCTGGAGGTGATAGAAGCACCTCTCGGTGATGCGCGCGGCGATCTCCGACCCGGTACCCAGGAATACCGGTGCCTCGTGGACGACGACCAGCCGCCCCGTCCGCTCCACGGAACGCTGGATCGAGTCGAAGTCGATCGGCGACATCGACCGCAGGTCCAGGACCTCGATCGACTTGCCCTCCTCGGCGGCGGCCGCGGCGGCGTCCAGGGCGACCTTCACCATCGGGCCGTAGGCCGCGAGCGTCAGGTCCGCCCCCGGCCGCACCACGCGGGCGGCGTGCAGCGGCCCGGGGATCGCGGCGGTGTCCACCTCGGACTTGTCGTGGTAGCGGCGCTTGGGCTCGAAGTAGATCACCGGGTCATCGCTGTCGATGGCCTGCTGGAGCATCCAGTAGGCGTCGGAGGCGTTGGCCGGCGAGACCACCTTCAACCCCGCCACATGCGCGAACAGCGCCTCCGGCGACTCGCTGTGGTGCTCCACCGCGCCGATGCCGCCGCCGTACGGAATCCGGACGACGACCGGCAGCTTGACCTTGCCGAGCGAGCGTGCGTGCATCTTGGCGAGCTGGGTGACGATCTGGTCGTAGGCGGGGAAGACGAAACCGTCGAACTGGATCTCCACCACCGGGCGGTAGCCGCGCAGCGCGAGCCCGATCGCGGTGCCCACGATGCCGGACTCGGCGAGCGGGGTGTCGATGACCCGGTCCTCGCCGAAGTCCTTCTGGAGGCCGTCGGTGACGCGGAAGACGCCCCCCAGCTTGCCGACGTCCTCGCCCATGATCAGGACCTTGGGGTCGGTCTCGAGGGCCGTCCGCAGGGACGCGTTGATCGCCTTGGAGAGCGACATCTTCTCGGCGGCCATGTCAGATGCCTTCCTCAGCGGTGACGAACGAAGCCTGGTACTCGGCGAACTGCGCCCGCTCCTCGTCGACGAGCGCGTGCCCGTCGGCGTAGATGTGCTCGAACATCGCCATGTCCTCGGGGTCGGGCATGGCCCGTACCGCGTCCCGGACCCGCTTGGCCAGCGCGTCGCTCTCCCGCTCGAGGTCGGCGAAGTACGCGTCGTCGGCCAGGCCCTCGCGGGTCAGCAGGGTGCGCAGCCGCAGGATCGGGTCCTTGGTCTCCCACAGCTCCCGCTCCTCGGGGGAGCGGTAGCGCGTGGGGTCGTCGGAGGTGGTGTGGGCGCCCATGCGGTAGGTGAACGCCTCGATGAGCATCGGGCCCTGCCCGGTGCGCGCCCGCTCCAGCGCGGCCTTGGTGACGGCCAGACAGGCGAGCACGTCATTGCCGTCCACCCGCACCCCGGGGAAGCCGAAGCCCTGGGCGCGCTGGTAGAGCGGCACCCGGGTCTGCTTCTCGGTGGGCTCGGAGATGGCCCACTGGTTGTTCTGGCAGAAGAAGACGACCGGGGCGTTGTAGACCGCGGAGAAGGTGAACGATTCGGCGACATCGCCCTGGCTGGAGGCGCCGTCCCCGAAGTAGGCCAGGACCGCGGCGTCCGCGCCGTCCTTGGCCACGCCCATGGCGTAGCCGGTCGCGTGCAGGGTCTGCGAGCCGATCACGATGGTGTACAGGTGGAAGTTGTTGCTGTTCGGGTCCCAGCCGCCGTGGTTCACCCCACGGAACATCCCCAGCAGATTGGTCGGGTCGACGCCCCGGCACCACGCCACGCCGTGCTCGCGGTAGGTGGGGAAGACGTAGTCGGCGTCGTTCAGCGCCCGGCCGGAGCCGATCTGCGCCGCCTCCTGGCCGAGCAGCGAGGCCCACAGGCCCAGTTCGCCCTGGCGCTGGAGGGTGGTGGCCTCGGCGTCGAACCGCCGTGTCAGCACCATGTCCCGGTACAGACCGCGCAGCTCCTCCGGGGTGGGGTCGATGGCGTAATCGGGGTGCTCGACACGCTCGCCCTCGGGGGTCAGCAGCTGTACGAGTTCGGTCTGGCCCGCAGGCTGCTTCTTGGTGTCCCGCGCGGTGGTGCTGCGCTTGGCTCCGCTGCGGCGCGGCTTGCGCGCGGCAGTGCTCTCCACGGTCACGTGTGCTCCTCCGTCTGTCCGGCCTCCGGGATCCGCCGGCGGCCAGTTGCGGCTCGCCCGTCCCGCCACGGCGCACGGGGTGGGTGCGCCGGAGCATGACCGGGCGTGACAGGTTCCCGGCGGCTGGCCCTGCACAAGGCACGTTACCCAGTGCTTCGCATGTCTGCGAAACCCCACCTGACCTGCAATTTTGCTTGGATTTCCAAGTAAATCGCGCGAGTGGGGAAACTTCCACTGGTCACAGCCCCGCAGGCCGCCGGACAAGCGCACGGTATCCCGCTGGGCGACGACGCGGGAAGACTTCGTGTGTGAGACTGGATCCGTGCGCGAAGAAGGAAAAATAGGGATTTTCCTGGTCGACGACCATGAAGTCGTCCGACGCGGCGTACGAGACCTGCTCGCGGGCGAGCCGGACATGGAGGTGGTCGGCGAGGCGGGCACCGCGGCCGACGCGCTGGCGCGGATCCCGGCCGCCCGCCCGGACGTCGCCGTCCTGGACATCCGGCTGCCCGACCGCAGCGGGGTCGAGGTCTGCCGGGAGATCCGCACCCGGTACGAGAACGTCCGCTGCATGATGCTCACCTCCTTCGCCGACGACGAGGCACTCTTCGACGCCATCATCGCGGGCGCCTCCGGCTATGTCCTGAAGGACATCCGCGGCGACGAACTGCTCGCCGCGGTCCGGGACGTGGCCGCGGGCAGGTCGCTGCTCGACCCGGTGGCCACCGCCCGGGTGCTGGAGCGGCTGCGCGGCCAGACCGCCCCCCAACCGGACGACCAGCTCGCCGCCCTCACCGAGCAGGAGCGCCGGATCCTGCTGCTGATCGGGGAGGGGCTCACCAATCGGGCGATCGGCGAGCGGCTGCACCTCGCCGAGAAGACGATCAAGAACTATGTCTCCAGCCTGCTCTCCAAGCTGGGCATGGAGCGCCGCTCGCAGGCGGCGGCGTACGTCGCCCGGATGCAGGCGACGCAGGCCCAGAAGCGGTAGCGCTGGCGCTGGAAGTGTCGCGATGCGTCGTCGGCCGACTGCGGCGCCGTCGTGGCTGGTCGCGCCCGCGCGGCGGAGCCGCACATCGACACCGCCCCGCGCCGCTTCGCGTAGGCGACGAGGCCCGGAAGCACCACCCCCTGGCGGAGGCGCGGCGCAGGCCCGGAAGCGCTACGAGGTGTCCGGCGGACCACGCGGCGGAGCCGCATATCGCGACTCCTCCTGGCACGCCGGCGCGCCAGGGCGGCGGGGCCTGGCGGCGCCACTCCGCGTTACCAGGAGCTTCGCCCTGGACCCCGGGGTCTGGGACGGAGCCCCGGCACGGGGTCTGGGGCGGAGCCCCAGTTGTGGGAAGGGGCGGGTAGGGGAAACAGCCCGCCGCAGGCGCCAAGACCCGTCGGACACCCTCCAGCCCCGGGTGGGCGACGCAGCCCGAGACGCATCAGCCCCGTCCCGGTCAACCGGCCGTGCCCCGGGGCCCCTGCGTCGTCCTCGCGGGCCGTGGCGGTGACATCCGGTGATCTAACATCTGGCAGGTGCCGCGCTCACATGTACGCTCCGCCGAGGCCGCTCCCGACGGGGAAACCCTGAGCGCCCTGCTCCGCCGCTATGACACCGCCGGTGAGGCCGTCTCCTGCGAACCGCTCACCCAGGGGCTGCTCAACCGGGGCTACCGCCTCGCCACCACCCGCGGCCGGTTCTTCCTCAAACACCACCTCGACGGCGACCGCACCGCCATCGCCCGCCAGCACCGCGTCACCCAGCGGCTGGAGGCGCTCGGAGTGCCCGTCGCCCCGCCGGTCCCGGACGCCGACGGCCGTACGGTCGCCGTCATCGGCGGCCGCTGCTACGCGTTACACCCCTGGATCGACGGGCGACACCGCGACGGCGGTGAGCTGACCGCCCCACAGTGCTGGCGTCTTGGCGGGCTGCTCGGGCTCGTCCACACCTGTCTGGAGCGCGTCATGCGGGCTCGTACGGGTGACCGCAGACCGCCCGTGGAGGCCGCCGCCGCCCCCGAGGACACCTTCGCCGTCATCGACGAGCTGCTCACGCTGATCCGGGGGCGCCGGAACCGCGACAGCTTCGACGAGCTCGCCGAGCACCGGCTGGTCGAGCGGCGGGCGCTGGTGGAGCGGCACGCCCACCGCCGCCCGGAGGCGGACGCGGTCCCCGTCGCCGGCTGGGTACACGGCGACTTCCACCCGCTGAACCTGCTCTACCGCGACACGGAACCGGCCGCCATCGTCGACTGGGACCGGCTCGGGGTGCAGCCGCGCGCCGAGGAGGCGGTCCGGGCCGCCGCGATCTTCTTCGTACGGCCCGACGGCACCCTGGAGCTCACCAAGGTGCGCTCCTACGCGCGGGCGTACCGCCGCGCGGCGGGGGCCGGGACCTCCGAGATGGCCGCGGCCGTGCACCGGGTGTGGTGGGAGCGGCTCAACGACTTCTGGATGCTGCGCTGGCGCTACCAGCGCCGGGACCGGCGCGCCGATCCGCAGTTCCCGGCGGCCGCCGCGCTGGTGGTGTGGTGGACCCGGGAGTACGACGCGGTCCGCGACGCCTTCTGCGGGTGACGGGGGCGCCGCGGGGCGCCCCGGCCGTCAGGGGGTGACGGGGACGCCGTGGCGCCTCCCGGCCGTCAGGGGGTGCCGCCGGCGCCGCCGTCCGTGGCGCCCGCCGTGCCACCGGTGGGCTCGGTGGTGCCCGGGTCGGTCTCCGGGCCCGTCGGCGGGGTGGACCCCTCATCGCCGCCGGGGGTGGTCTCCTCGCCGGTCGGCTCGCCGGTGCCCGGGTCCGTCTCCGGGCCCGTCGGCTCGCCCGTGGGGTCGTTCTGGTACGTCGGCGTCGGGTTCGCGGTCGGGGTGTAGTCGCCGCCCGTGTGCCCGGAGGTGGCGTCCTCGCCGCTCGGGGCCGTCTCGTCGTTCGAGTTGTCGGTCGGCTTGTCGGTCGGCTTCTTCGTCTTTTCCTGGGGGACCGACGTCTGGTGCTTGCCCGGCTCCTTCCCGCCGCCCTTGTCGCCCATCTGGAGGGCGAAGGCGACCCCCGTCGCGACCGCGATCACCGCGAGCACCGCGATCAGCCACATCCTGCCGCGGCCCTTACGGCGGCCGGACCCGCCGTGGTAGCCGCCGCCCCCGCCACCGGGGCCGGTGACGATCGGCTGCTGGGAGGTCTCGCCGTGGCCCGGGTGCGGCAGCGCGGTGGTGGCCCCGACGCCCGGCATGCCCATGGCGGGGGTGGCGGCGCCCAGGTGCTGGGTGACCGGGCCGGTGTTCCACATGCCGGTGTGGCCGCCGGCCTCGTGGAGCATCTGGAGCGCGTACTGGACCAGTCCGCGCATCTCCTCGGCGCTCTGGAACCGGTCGTCCGGGTCCTTGGCGAGGGAGCGCATGACCAGGCCGTCCAGCTCCGGCGGCACGGTGCCGGAGGTCTCCGACGGGGGCACCGGGGTGTCCTGGACGTGCTGGTACACCACCGACAGCGGGGTCTCCCCGGTGAACGGCGGACGCAGCGCCAGCAGCTCGTAGAGCAGGCAGCCGGTGGCGTAGAGGTCGGAGCGGTGGTCCACGGCCTTGCCGAGGGCCTGCTCCGGCGAGAGGTACTGCGGTGTGCCCATGACCATGCCGGTCTGGGTCATGGTGGACTGCGCGCCGTGCAGGGCGCGGGCGATGCCGAAGTCCATGACCTTGACCGCGCCACTGTGGGTGATGATCACGTTGGCGGGCTTGATGTCACGGTGCACGATGCCGTGCTGATGGCTGTAGGCGAGCGCCTCCAGCACCCCGGAAACGATGATCAGCGCCTGGTCCGGCGGCGGGGCCTCGGCGTTGAGCAGCAGATCGCGGATGGTCCGGCCCTCGACCAGCTCCATGACGATGTACGGCACGGTGTTCTGGCCGACGGTGTCCTCGCCGGAGTCGTAGACCGCCACCACGGCGTGGTGGTTCAGCCCGGCCACGGACTGTGCCTCGCGGGTGAAGCGGGCCTTGGACACCGGGTCCTCGGCCAGGTCGGCGCGGAGCAGTTTCACCGCGACGGTACGGCCGAGCCGGAGGTCCTCAGCGGCGAACACCTCCGCCATACCGCCGCGGCCGAGTCGACTGGTAAGCCGATATCGGCCATCGCCAACAAGTCCTCCATTGCCCCACACCTCGGGCGTATCCGGCATTCCGGACCCGCTGGCGTCAGGTTCGGAGGGCCCCTGGGCGCTCTGGGTCTGTGCCATCGGTCCTCGCCGTCTCGTTCTCGGTGGGGGTGGGGTCGAGATCGCCCCGCCCACGGGCGGTACGGTTCCCGCTAGGCACGCTACAGCCTTCGCGCCGTGTATCGGTTGGTGATGGACCGGCCATCAAACCTGTTGACGGTGAAGCGATGCAAATCGCGTGACGGGTTCTTGCGCATCCGGTCACGGAACGGGCAACGCGGCTTGACGTGTCCGTGGCCTGGGGCAGACTTGGCCACGATATCCAGAACATCAAGATCAATGCGTCGAAACGTGCGCGTCAGAGTAGTGAGTGCGCCAAGGGGGAAGTACGAAATGAGCCAGTACGGCGCATCGGGCAGGTATCAAGGCCACTCCCTGGCGAACGGCCGGTATCAGCTGCGTGACCTGCTGGGCGAGGGTGGTATGGCCTCCGTTCACCTGGCGTATGACACCGTGCTGGACCGCCAGGTCGCGATCAAGACGCTCCACACCGAGCTGGGACGCGAGCAGTCCTTCCGCGAGCGGTTCCGTCGCGAGGCCCAGGCGGTGGCGAAGCTCACGCACACCAATATCGTCTCGGTCTTCGACACCGGCGAGGACTCGATCGACGGCTCGCTGATGCCGTACATCGTCATGGAGTACGTCGAGGGGCACCCGCTGCGCTCGGTTCTGGACGTCGATGTCCGGCAATACGGCGCGATGCCGACCGAAAAGGCACTGAAGATCACCAGCGATGTGCTGGCGGCGCTGGAAATCAGCCACGAGATGGGGCTGGTCCACCGCGACATCAAGCCAGGTAACGTGATGATGACCAAGCGTAATGTGGTCAAAGTCATGGACTTCGGCATCGCCCGCGCCATGCAGTCCGGGGTCACCTCCATGACCCAGACCGGCATGGTCGTCGGCACCCCGCAGTACCTCTCGCCCGAGCAGGCGCTGGGCCGCGGCGTGGACGCCCGCAGCGACCTGTACTCGGTCGGCATCATGCTCTTCGAGCTGCTGACCGGTCGGCTGCCCTTCGACGCGGACTCGCCGCTGGCCATCGCGTACGCGCACGTCCAGGAGGAGCCGGTCGCGCCCTCCTCGATCAACCAGTCCATTCCCCCGGCGGTGGACGCGCTGGTCGCCCGCGCCCTGAAGAAGAACCCGAACGAGCGCTTCCCGACCGCCGAGGCCATGCGCGACGAATGCGCACGAGTCGCCCGTACCGGGCAGACCGGCGCCTCCCCCATCATCATCAGCGGCGGCCCCCCGGCCCGCAGCGGCGCCGGGGTCGGCTCGGCGGTCTTCCCGCCGATCGACCAGCAGACGCCCGCGCCCGGCCCCGGCAGCGTCCAGACGCCGTACCAGCCGCAGCACTCCCCCGGGCAGTTCGGCGCCTTCGGCCCGTCCACCCCGCCGCCCCCGGTCGGCCAGGCGCCGTCCACAACACCGCTGGGGCAGGCGGGCTATCAGACCCCGACGCCGTCGTACCAGGGCCCCAGCACCCCGCCGCCGTACAACATCTCGCCCTCGACGCCGTCCGGCAGCGGGGGCGGCAGGGGCAACAAGGGCGTGATCATAGGCTCGGCCGTCGTCGCGGCGATCGCGGTGGTCGCCGTGATCCTGGTCATCGCGCTCAGCGGCGACGGCGGCGGCTCCAAGAAGGACGAGAGCAAGGGGGGCGGTCACGGCGGCAAGGCGTCGCCGTCGGCCTCCGACACCGCCGCGGGCTTCCGCATGGGCGACAAGACCAAGACCATCGACGCGAAGAAGTGCACCGACGCGTACGAGGACACGGAGGAGAAGGGCACGTACTCGGTGCCCGACTTCCAGAACCTCTACATCGACTCGGTGAAGAAGTGCATCCGCGCCGCGGGCTGGAAGTACCGCGTGGTGCCCCAGGACGAGAATCTGTGGGGCAAGGGCACCGTCCTCAATTACACGTACCGGAACTACGAGCCGTACAACCCCAAGACGGACACCATCGAGCTGACCGTCTCCACCGGCAACCCGGAGTAGGGGCGGCGGCTCCCACCCGCTGCCGACACACGACGACGCCGCGGGCCTCATCGGAAGGTGAGGCCCGCGGCGCCGTTTCGTTGTGTCCGGTCCGGTGCGTGTCCGGTCCGGTGCGTGTCCGGTCGTTGTGTCCGGCGCATGTGCTCGGGGAGCGGCTCAGCGGCTCAGAGGTACGGCCCCGAGCGGGCGCCGCCCGGCTTGGGCAGGTCCTCGTCCTCCTCGCCCCCGCCGATCCCCGGCGGCAGCGCCCGGCGCATCTGCTCCAGCTGGGCGCGCGCCGCCATCTGCTGGGCGAACAGGGTGGTCTGGATGCCGTGGAACAGCCCCTCCAGCCAGCCGACCAACTGAGCCTGGGCGATGCGCAGTTCCGCCTCGGTGGGCACCGCCTCGTCCGTGAAGGGCAGCGACAGCCGCTCCAGCTCCCCGATCAGCTCGGGCGCCAGCCCGTCCTCCAACTCCTTCACCGAGCTGGAGTGGATCTCCTTGAGCCGGACCCGGCTGGCCTCGTCCAGAGGTGCGGCGCGGACCTCCTCCAGCAGCTGCTTGATCATGCTGCCGATCCGCATGACCTTCGCCGGCTGTTCGACCATGTCCGTCACGGGAACCTCGCGCGACTCGTCGTCACCACCGCCCTCGCCGGAAGCAGGAGCGACGCCGCCGAGTGCCATGCCGTCCGGACCGACGACCAGGACGTGCGGGCTCTCCTGCGCTCGTTCGTTCATCGGCTGGTTCATACCCCCATTGTTCCGCACCGGCACCCGGTACGACGGGCGAGGGTCGAGGATTCTGTGGCGATCACCAGCGACGGCCGTCAGCGGCGGCCATCAGATCAGTGGCGGTGGTCAGCGACGGCGCAGCCGCAGACCGAAGAACGCCAGGCCGAGGCCGAGACCGGTGAGCGCGAGACCGGTGCCCAGCGGCAGTACCCGCATCGCCCGCGCGCTGGGTTCGGCGGCGGTCCGCTGGGCACCGTAAGGCTGTCCGGACGGAAGCGATTCGCGCGCCTGGTGCCGGTGCGGCCGCTGCGGGACGGCAAGGGAGGACGGCGTCCACTCGGGCACCACCGAGAACCGCCCGGTGCCCTCGTCGTCCCCGGTGTCGGCGGAGGGGTCCCCGTCCGGCGACGAGGGGGTCGGCGTCCCGGCGCGGCCGGGGTGCGCACGGCCCTCGCCCGCGCGGGTGCCCGCCAGCCCGCCGCCGTCGTCGGCGGGGGCCGGGGCGGCGGGGGTGGCGGACGCGGCGGGGGCCGCGGCCAGGGCGGTGCCCGCCAGCAGGGCCGCCGCGGGGAGTGCGCGAAGCGTCGCAGGGTTCACGGTGGTCACCCTCCCGTGCCAAACCGTTGCGTAACGGGATCAGCGTCACATGAGGGTAGGTACCGGGCATCCTGAACGCCGCCGTACGGACCGCGGCGCGATCGCACGGCCGCGGCGCCCGCCGTAAGGATCGCGGCGGCACCGTAAGGGCGGCGCCGCCGTACGGACCCGTGGCACCCAGGTTTTCGGTGCGCTCAGGTCGTCAGGAGGATCTTGCCCACATGCGCGCTGGACTCCAGCAGCCGGTGGGCCTCCGGGGCCTCCCGCATCGGGACGGTGCTGTGGACGATCGGGCGGACCCGGCCGCTGCCGATCAGCGGCCAGACATGCTCCCGTACCGCCGCGATGATCGCCGACTTCTGCGCCAGCGAGCGGCTCCGCAGCCCGGTGGCCGTCACGGCGGCGCTCTTGGACAGCAGGGTGGCCAGGTTCAGCTCGGCCTTCACCCCGCCCTGGAGCCCGATGATCGCCAGCCGTCCGTTGAGCGCGAGCGTCTCCAGATTCCGGGCCAGGTACTTCGCGCCGACGATGTCCAGGATGACGTCCGCGCCCGCGCCGTCGGTGGCCCGGCGGATCTCCTCGACGAAGTCCTGCTCGCGGTAGTCGATCAGGATGTCGGCGCCGAGCTCCTGGCAGGCGGCCAGCTTCTCCGGACCGCCCGCGGTCACCGCGACCCGCGCCCCGACCGCCTTCGCGAGCTGGATCGCCATGGTGCCGATGCCGCTCGATCCGCCGTGCGCCAACAGCGTCTCGCCCGGCCGGAGATGAGAGATCATGAAGACGTTGGACCAGACGGTGGCGGTCACTTCGGGCAGCGCCGCGGCCGTGACCAGGTCCACGCCCTCGGGAAGGGGCAGCAGCTGGCCCGAGGGAACCGTCACCTTCTCGGCGTATCCACCGCCCGCGAGCAGGGCACACACCTCGTCGCCCACCGCCCAGCCGGTGACGCCGGGGCCGAGCGCCGAGATCCGGCCCGAGCACTCCAGACCGGGGTAGGGCGGGGCTCCTGGCGGCGGCGGATAGTGGCCCTGGCGCTGGAGCACATCCGCGCGATTGACGCCGGCGGCCGCCACGTCGACCAGGACCTCGCCCTCACCGGGCACGGGATCGGGGACCTCCGCCCATACCAGGGCTTCGGGGCCACCGGGTTCGGGAATCGTGATCGCATGCATGAGCGCGAGGCTACTCCTGGACCATCGGCGCGCGAACGATTGTGATCAAGCGGTCGGCCGCCCGCAGCGGGCTGGCGTCGGGGTCGTCGTACGCGAGGAGGCGATGGCCGCGCAGCACGGACACCACGAGGTCCTCCGTGTCCCGCACCGACTTGCCCACCTCGGCCTTCACCACCGTGCGCTCCACCAGGTCCAGGCCCGTGCCCTGCTGGATCAGATCCTCGATCACCGCACCGGCCGTCGGGCTCTGCACGCTCATGCCCAGCAGACGGCCCGCCGCGCTGGCGCTGGTGATCACCGCGTCGGCCCCGGACTGGCGCAGCAGCGGCGCGTTCTCCTCCTCGCGCACCGCCGCCACGATGTTGGCGCCCCGGTTGAGCTGCCGTGCCGTCAGCGTGACCAGAACGGCGGTGTCATCGCGCTGGGTGGCGATCACGAACTGGCGGGCGCGCTGCGCCTCCGCCCGCAACAGCACATCGCTGCGGGTCGCGTCGCCGACCACCCCCGCGAACCCCTCCGCGTTGGCCGCCTCGATCACCTTGTGGTTGGGGTCCACCACGACCACCCGGTTCTTGGGCAGCCCCGTCGCGCAAAGGGTCTCCACCGCGGACCGCCCCTTCGTACCGAAGCCCACGACGACGGTGTGATCACGCAACGCTGACCTCCAGCGGTTCAGGCGGTACTGCTCGCGGGTGCGTTCGGCCAGGACTTCCAGGGTGGTGCCGACCAAGATGATCAGAAAGAGCACGCGCAGCGGCGTGACCAGCAGGATGTTACTGAGCCGCGCACTGTCGCTGTACGGCACGATGTCGCCGTATCCGGTCGTGGACAGCGTGACGGTCGAGTAGTAGACGGAGTCGAGGAAGTCGACCCGCTCGTCGGCGTTGTCGTGGTAGCCGGCCCGGTCGATGTACACGATGGCCACCGTCAGCACCAGCACCAGCAACGCCAGCAACAACCGGCGGGCGACCTGGCGCAGCGGGCCCGCGGGGAAGTGGGGCAGATGGACGCGGTGGCCGCCGTCCCCGGGGGTGCGGGCGGCCGCGTCATGGCTGGGCAGCTTCACGCCGGGCCCTCCTGGGGGGATATGTCCTCGCCGTCGGTCGCCTGGGCGGTGCGCTGGGGCGCTTGGTCGGTGCGCTGGCTTGCTCGGGCTGGGCGTTGGGGCGCCTGGTCGGTGCGCTGGGGTGCTTGGGCTGGGCGTTGGGGCGCCTGGTCGGTGCGCTGGGGTGCTTGGGCTGGGCGTTGGGGCGCCTGGTCGGTGCGCTGGGGCGCTTGGGCTGGGCGCTGGGGCGCCTGGTCGGTGCGCTGGGGCGCTTGGGCTGGGCGCTGGGGCGATTGGTCGGTGCGCTGGCGCGCCTGCTCCGTGTGGCTCGGCTGCTCTGCCGCGCTCGCCGACCAAGGGAGATCCAGTACGTCGACCTCCGTGCCGCGCTTCGCCCCGCCGGGCGGGATCACGGCGAGGCCGTCGGCCGCCGCGATGCCGCGCAGCATCGCCGGGCCGTTGAAGCGCAGCGGCACCGCCGCGTCCTGCCGGAAGGTCACGGGGACCAGCCGGGTGTCCCGCGGATGCCCCTGCACGGCCTCGGCCAGCGGGGCCGGGCCGGGGTCCGGGGCCGGGCGGCCCGTCATCGTCCGCAGCAGCGGCTCCGCGAGGGTCAGCAGACCGGACACCGCCGCGAGCGGATTGCCCGGGAGCCCCACCAGATGGCGAGCGAGGCGGGCTGGGCGTTCAGGGGGTTCGGTGTTTCCGGGATTTCCCTGGTTTGCGGGGCTTTCTTTTATGGGGCTTTCGCGGGCGAGGCGGGCCAGCAGCATCGGGTGGCCGGGGCGCACCGCCACGCCGTCCACCAGCAGTTCGGCGCCCAGGCGGCGCAGGGTGGGGTGGACATGGTCCAAGGGGCCCGCGGCCGTGCCCCCGGTCGTCACGACGACGTCGGCGGTCGACTCCGCCACCGCCGCGTGGACCACGTCCGCCTCGTCGGTCAGCCGCCGGGTGCCCATGACCTCGGCGCCGAGCGCCCGCAGCCACGGCCCGACCATCGGCCCCAGCGCGTCCCGGATCCGGCCGTCGTGCGGCAGCCCTTCGGTGAGCAGCTCATCACCGAGGACCAGCACCTCGACGCGCGGCCTGCGCACCGTCGGCAGCTCGTCGTACCCGGCCGCGGCGGCCAGGCCCAGGACGGCGGGGGTGACCAGGGTCCCGGCGGGCAGCAGCTGATCGCCACTGCGGCACTCCTGGCCGCGGGTGCGGATGTCCTGGCCGAGGACGACGGGGTGGGCGGGGGACGCGTGCAGCCAGCCATCGCCCGCGTCGGTGCCGTACTCGCTGCGCAGTACCGCGGTGGCACCGGGCGGGACGCGGGCGCCGGTGGCGATGCGGACCGCATGGCCGTCGGGGAGGGGGGCCGTCTCACCGTGTCCGGCGAGGATGCCGGGGTGGTCCTGGTCCTTGGTACCCGTCGGCAGCCGCCAGGGGCCGGGGCCCGAGAGCGCCCACCCGTCCATGGCGGAGGTGTCGAAGGGCGGCAGATCGGTGAGCGCGGCGAGCGGCGCGGCCAGGACCTGGCCGAGCGCCTCGGTCAGCGGCCGCATCACCGGGGCGGTGTGGGCGGCCTCCTTGACGGCGGCGCGGGCGGCGATGGCGCGGGCGTCGGGCCAGGAGGTGGGGCTGCGGTGCGGTGCGTTCATGGAGGGATGCGGGTGGGGTGTGGATGCGCCGGGGGTGCGTTTCGGGTGCGGGGTCGGGGCCTGATGGGCGGGGGCCCTGGACCGTGTGCCTTTGGCGCCAGTGCCCTCCGACGTCGGACTACCCGAAGACCGGCTCCTCGAATACACCTCTGGCCTTCGGCGTACGTGACCTTGGGCATCCAGGACCGCCGCTGGCTCTCCCGCTGCTTCCCGTGCCAGGTCGAGCGCGGTCTCGACCCAGTCCGTCCGGGCCGGGGCGTCGGTGCCGGTGCCGGCGATGGCGTCGATGTCGTCCGTGTGGCCGGTGCCGTCGGTCTCGCCGGGCTCGCGGGGGCCGTCGGGCTGGCCGGGCTCGCGGGGGCCGTCGGGCTCGCCGGGGCCTCGCTCCCGGGTGGGTTGGGCCGGGCGGCCATTGGCCAGGCTGAGCGCGGCGTCGGCCCAGTCCTCGTCCGGTTCCGTTCCGGGCGGCTCCGGGCCCCGCGGCGGCGATTCATTGGCCAGCGCCAGCGCCTCGTCGACCTCGCGGTCGAGCGGGTCCCCGTCCCGGGGGTGGCGAGGTGTCACTGCTCCTCGGCCCAACGCGCCGCCAGCGCCACGGCCTTCTCGGTGGCGTCGGCCAGCGCCTCCGGGCCACCGCCCTTCTGGGCCGCGGCGTAGCCGACGAGAAAGGTGGTCAGGGGGGCGGCGGGCCGGGCGACGCCATGTGCGGCGTCACGGGCAAGATCGAGTAGGGCCGCGGTGTCGACATCCAGGTCGATCCCGAGTTCGGCCTTGACTGCGGCAATCCATTCGTCCAACACGTGTCCATGCTCCCTGATGCGCGCTCGAGCCGTGGTGATGTCTTCCCAGGTGTCGCAGTCGAACGACGCGGTGGGGTGCCGGAGGCGGGCCAGGGCCAGCTCGGAGACGAGGAGGCGGAGGGGCAGCCCGCCGAGGCCGCCGTGTTCGGTGGCGAGGAGGGCGATCTCGCGGCGCAGCGGCTCGGCGCGGTAGGCGGCGACAAGGGGCTGCTCACGGCCGTCGGGGTCGATGAGCACGGCCCCTTCGGCACCCTGGAGACCGGTGAGGAGGGTCTCGACGGTCTCGTGGGTGAGGAAGGGCAGATCGGCGGAGAGGACGAGGACGACCGGAGCCGTGGTCTGCCGGACGCCCGCGTCGACGGCCGCGACCGGACCGCCGCCGGGGGGCTCCTCCCGGGCCCACCGCACCGGCCGCGCCGTGGGTCTGCGCGGGCCGACGACGACGGTCCGCCCGGCGCCGCGGCATGCGTCCAGCACCCGGTCGAGCAGGGCTCGCCCGCCCACCCGCAGCGCGGGCTTGTCCACCCCACCGAGCCGCCGAGCGGCGCCCCCGGCCAGGATCACTGCGTCATACGCACCTGGAGTCACCCCATGAGTATGGCGCCGCCGGGCATCCGCTACAGCCGCCGCAGCAACACCATGGGCTGCTCCACGCAGTCGGCCACGAACCGCAGGAATCCGCCGGCGGTGCCCCCGTCGCACACCCGGTGGTCGAAGGTGAACGACAGCTGCACCACCTGGCGCACCGCCAGCTCACCCTGGTGCACCCAGGGCTTCGGGGCGATCCGCCCGACCCCGAGCATCGCCGCCTCGGGGTGGTTGATGATCGGCGTCGAGCCGTCGACCCCGAACACCCCGTAGTTGTTCAGGGTGAAGGTGGAGCCGGTGAGCTGCGCGGGGGCGAGGGTCCCGGTCCGCGCGGCCTCGGTCAGCCGGGCGATCTCCTCGGAGAGCCCCTCTATGGTCCGCGTGTGGGCGTCACGCACCACCGGGACCACCAGACCCCGGTCCGTCTGGGCCGCGAAGCCGAGGTGGACGCCGGGGAGCCGGATGATCTCCCGGCCCTCCATGTCCACCGTGGCGTTGAGCTCGGGGAAGCGCGCGAGGGCCGCCGTGCAGATACGGGCCAGGAGGGCGAGCACGGAGACCTTGGCCTCGCCCGCGGCGTTCATCGCCGCACGGGCGGCGAGCAGTTCGGTCGCGTCGGCGTCCACCCAGCAGGTCGCGTCGGGGATCTCGCGCCGGCTGCGCGCGAGCTTGTCGGCCACAGCGCCCCGCACCCCCCGCAGCGGAACCCGCTCCCCCTCCGGGGCGCGGCCTGCGGAGGCGGGCGCTGGCGCTACGGGTGCGGGAGCGGCGGGGGCGGGGGCGGCGGGTGCAGGAGTGGCGGGTGCAGGAGTGGCAGGGGCGGGCGCCGTGCCCGCGACCGCGCGCTCGACGTCCGCCCGCAGAATCAGTCCCTCGGGGCCCGAGCCCCTGAGCTGCCGCAGATCGACATCGTGCTCCCGGGCCAGCCGCCGTACCAGGGGCGAGATCACCGGAAGGGGCCCTGCGGGAGCCGTCACCGTCTCGCCCACCGGCCTGACGGGGGCCGCCGCCGTCTCGCGTACGGGCGCGGCGGGGGCCGCCGCCGTCTCGCGCGGGAGTGGGGCGGGGGCCGCCGCCGTCTCGGGCAACGGTCCGCCAGGGGCCGTGGGCATCTCGCGCAGCGGCCCGGGGGAGGGCCGAACCCGGCGGCGCCGCGCGGCGGGACCGGCCGTGCCATAGCCGACCAGCACATTGCCCGACGTGCCGTCGATCGCGCTCTCGGCGACCGGCGGACCGGATCCGTCGTCCGAGCCCTCCGGCACGGCGACCGTGATCAGCGCCGCCCCGACCGGCACCTCCGCGCCCTCCTCGCCGTAACGGGCCGTCACCACACCGCCGTAGGGGCACGGCACGTCCACCATCGCCTTGGCCGTCTCGACCTCGACCACCGGCTGGTCGACCGCGACCACCTCGCCGACCTGGACCAGCCAGCGCACGATCTCGGCGCCGGTCAGCCCCTCGCCCAGATCGGGCAGGGTGAACTCCCTTACGACAGCCATCAGACCGCGCTCCCCTCGGTCCACTCCGACTCCCACTGGAGCCGGGCGACGGCGTCCAGCACCCGGTCCACCCCGGGCAGATGGTGCCGCTCCAGCATCGGCGGCGGGTAGGGGATGTCGAATCCGGCGACCCGCAGCACGGGCGCCTCCAGATGGTGGAAGCAGCGCTCGGTGACCCGGGCGGCGATCTCCCCGCCGGGCCCGCCGAAGCCCGTGGACTCATGGACGACGACCGCGCGGCCGGTGCGGCGCACGGAGGCGCACACCGTCTCGTCGTCGAAGGGGACGAGCGAGCGCAGATCGACGACCTCAAGATCCCAGCCCTCGGCCCGGGCCGCCTCGGCGGCTTCGAGGCACACCGGCACGGAGGGGCCGTAGGAGATCAAGGTGGCGCTGCGCCCGCCGCCGCTGCCGGGCCCGCGCACCACCGCACGCCCGATGGGCGGCACCTGCTCGGGGGCGTCGGCCGACCAGTCGGCCTTGGACCAGTACAGCCGCTTGGGCTCCAGGAAGATCACGGGGTCGTCGGAGGCGATGGCGGCGCGCAGCAACCCATAGGCGTCGGCGACGGTCGCGGGGGCGACGACTTGGAGGCCGGGGGTGGCCATGTAGTAGATCTCGGAGGAGTCGCTGTGGTGCTCGACGCCGCCGATGCCGCCCCCGTAGGGGACCCGCACGGTGATCGGCATGGGCATCGCGCCCCGGGTGCGGTTGCGCATCCGCGAGACATGGCTGATGAGCTGCTCGAAGGACGGATAGGCGAAGGCGTCGAACTGCATCTCGACCACCGGCCGCAGCCCGTACATCGCCATGCCCACGGCGGTGCCGAGGATCCCCGCCTCGGCCAGCGGCGTGTCCGTGCAGCGGTCCTCGCCGAACTCCTCGGCGAGCCCGTCGGTGATCCGGAAGACGCCGCCCAGGGTGCCCACGTCCTCGCCGAGGACATGGACGGACGGGTCGGCGGCCATGGCGTCGCGCAGCGCGCGGCCGAGGGCCTGGGCCATGGTGGCGGGCTTACGGGCGGTGTCGGTCCCGACGGCGGTGGTCATCACTCCCCCTTCCCGGCGTCCGCGGCCTCGGCGTCGAGCTCGGCGCGCAGCTGGGCCGCCTGCTCGCGCAGCTGGCTGGTCCGGTCGGCGTAGACGTGCTCGAAGAGCGCCATGGGGTCGAGGACCGGGTCCTGGTGCATCCGCGTCCGCAGATCGGCGGCGAGCCGCTCCGCGGACTCCCGCGCGGCCCGGTCCCCCTCGTCGTCCAGCAGGTGGCGGTCCCGCATGGCCTCCTCCAGGAGCGCTATCGGATCGTGGGCACGCCATGCCTCGACCTCGGAGTCGGGGCGGTAGCGGGTGGCGTCGTCGGCGTTGGTGTGCGCCTCGATGCGGTAGGTGACCGCCTCCACCAGGGTGGGGCCGCCTCCGGCGCGGGCCCGGCGCACCGCCTCCGCCAGGACCTCGTGGACGGCGGCCGCGTCATTGCCGTCGACGAGCCGGCCGGGCATCCCGTATCCCACCGCCTTGTGGGCGAGGGAGGGCGCGGCGGTCTGCTTGGCGAGCGGGACGGAGATCGCGAAGCCGTTGTTCTGGACGAGGAAGACGACCGGGGCGTGCCATACGGCCGCGAAGTTGAGGGCCTCGTGGAAGTCGCCCTCGCTGGTGCCGCCGTCGCCGACCAGCGCGAGGGCCACCACATCGTCGCCCTTGAGGCGGGCGGCGTGGGCGAGGCCGACGGCGTGCGGCAGCTGGGTGGCCAGCGGGGTGCACAGCGGGGCGACGCGGTGGGTGTGGGGGTCGTACCCGGAGTGCCAGTCGCCGCGCAGCAGGGTCAGGGCGTCGACGGGGTCGAGCCCGCGGACCACGGCGGCCAGGGTGTCGCGGTAGCTGGGGAAGAGCCAGTCGCGGTCCTCCAGCACCAGCCCGGCCGCGACCTGGCAGGCTTCCTGCCCGGTGGAGGAGGGGTAGACGGCCAGCCGGCCCTGCCGGGTGAGGGCGGTGGCCTGCGTGTTGTACCGGCGGCCGCGCACCAGCTCGCGGTGGAGCCGGATCAGCAGATCGGGGGAGATGTCGGCGGCAGCGGCGGTGCCCAGCAGGCGGTACGGCTCCGCGTCGGGCAGCAGCGGCGCGGCGTCGACGCGGGGCTGCCAGCCGGGCGGGGGAGTGGGCCGGTAGGCACCGGGCTGCTCAAGGACCGTCATGACGCGACCTCCTGGGCGTGGCGTACGGCGGGAGGGCGGGGCGTGCCGGGCGGCATCGCCCTCCCCTACCGATTGTTCGGTCGTTGACGCATTTTGGCTACAGGCGACCCAAGCCTGTGGACAAACGGTTCTGCGACCCCTGAGATGAAGACAGGACGTCCATGAAGGGGAGGCGGGACGATATGCCGGGCGAACAGATGGCCAATCCGGACGGCAAACCCCCGGCGCGCCCGCTGGACTCCATCGACCGCGACATCCTGCGTCTGCTCCAAATGGACGGCCGCGCCTCCATACGCTCCGTGGCCGAGCAGGTGCACGTCTCCCGCGCCAACGCCTACGCCCGGATCAACCGCCTGATCGACGACGGAGTGATCCGCGGCTTCACCGCCCGGGTGGACCAGGAGCGGGCCGGACAGGGCGCGTCCGCGTACATCACGCTGAAGATCGTCCAGAACTCCTGGCGCACCGTGCGCGAAGAGCTCCGGCAGCTCCCCGGGGCCGCCCACATCGCCCTGGTCAGCGGAGACTTCGATGTGCTGCTGCTGGTGCACACCGAGGACAACCGCTCGCTGCGCGAACTGGTCCTCACCCGGATCCAGGCCATACCGGAGGTGCTGAGCACCCGGACCCTGCTGGTCTTCGAGGAGACGGACCTGGACTCGGAGCCGTAGCGGGGCCAGGGCCGTGGACGGGTCCGGGCGCGGGTGTGGCGCGCCCGGACCGGGCGCGGGCGTACCGCCCCGCGGGCGTCGCGCGTCAGGTCTGGGTGCGGAGGCCCGCGAAGGCCGTACGGATCACGGCCTCGGCCACCTCATGGGAGGTAGCGGCCCCGCCGCGGCCCGGCCGGTACCACTCCACAATGGAGTTGATCATGCCGAAGAGCAGCCGGGTCGCCAGCCGGGCGTCCACGTCGGACCGCAGGTCGCCGTCGGCCGCGGCCTGCTTGAGCAGCTCGGCCACCTGGTGGTCGAACTCCCGGCGCCGCTCCATGGCCCACCGCTCGGTGTCCGTGTTGCCGCGGACGCGCAGCAGCAGCGTGACGTAGGGCAGCTCCTCCATCAGCACCTCGGCGGTGCGCCGGGCCACGTGCTCCAGCCGCTCGATCGCCCGGCCCTCGCGTGCGGCGGGCTCCTGGAGGATGCCGAACAGCCCGTCCAGGGCCCGGCTTATGGCCAGCCTGAGCAGCTCCTCCTTGCCCTTCACATGGTGGTAGATGGAGGACTTGGAGATCCCGGCGGCCCGGGACAGGTGCTCCATGGAGGTGCCGTCGTAGCCGCGCTCGTTGAACACCTCCACGGCGACCGCGAGCAGCGATTCGGGCGTGTAGGTGTCGCGCTTGGCCATGGTCATGATTAGAGCAGCCTCTCATCGGCGGCCGCACGCCGGATCAGCGCCTGGGAAGGGGCGTAGCGGCCGGTCGGACAGGCGTGGTGGAGGTTGCGCAGGGTGTCGCGCACCCAGCGGGCGCCGAGCGCGCGCCCCCAGGCCAGCGGTCCGCGCGGGTAGTTGACACCGGTCAGCATGGCGGTGTCGATGTCCTCGGGGCTCGCCACCCCGCGGGCGACGGCGTCCTCGGCGAAGTCCACGAGCATCGCGACCGTGCGGGCCACGACCATGCCGGGGACGTCCTGCACCACGCTGACCTCCTTACCGAGCGCCTGGAACAGGCCGACCGCGGACCGCAGGGACTCCTCGGGGGCGGCTGCGGACGCCGCGAGTGCGACGCGGGTGGCGGTGCGGTAGTCCAGCGCCAGATCGAAGCGGACCGACGCGGCGAAGGGGTCGTCGGTGGCGGTCGTGCCGTCGGCCAGGGACAGGCGGGTGCCGTCGGGCAGGGCGAGATGGGCCCCGACGGGCTCGCGGGTCACCGGTATGCCCGTCTCCTCGATGAGACCGACCAGCCCCTGTGCGGGCCCCAGGTCGCCATGGAGGGCGACCTTGCCGGGCGGCTCGCACGGCTCCGCGGTGTGCGGGGCGGGCCGCCCGGCGCCCTCGGTGTGGTCGTACCAGCCGTGGCCCGTCTTGCGCCCGTGCCGCCCGGAGGCGACGAGCTGCCGCTGGGCGAGGGACGGGGTGAATTTCGGATCGTGGAACAGCGCTTCCCAGACGGATCGGGTGACGGCCTCGTTCACGTCCTGGCCGATCAGGTCGGTGAGCTCGAAGGGGCCCATCCTGAAACCGCCGGACTCGCGCAGCACGGCGTCCAGGGTGGCGGGGTCGGCGGCGCGCTCCTCGTACGCCCGGAACGCCTCCGCGTAGAAGGGGCGGGCGATCCGGTTGACGATGAACCCGGGGATGTCGGCGCAGCGCACCGGGGTCTTCCCCCAGGCCGCGACGGTGGCGTGGGCGCGGTCGGCGGCGGTCTCGTCCGTGGCGGCGCCGCGCACCACCTCCACCAGCGGCATCAGCGGGGCCGGATTGAAGAAGTGCAGACCGAGGAGGCGGCCGGGGCGGCGCAGGACGCCCGCGACGGCGGTGACGGAGAGAGAGGAGGTGTTGGTGGCGAGCAGACAGCCGTCGGAGACCACCGACTCCAGCGCGGTGAACAGCTGCTGTTTGGCGTCGAGTTCCTCCAGGATCGCCTCGACCACCAGCCCCGCCCCGGCCAGGTCCGCGAGGTCGGCCACGGGGGTGAGCCGGCCGAGGGCGGCGTCGCGGTCGGCGGCGGTGAGGCGCTCCTTGGCGACCAGCCGGCCGAGCCGGTCCGCGATGGCGTCGGCGGCCCGGGAGGCACGGCCGGGCACGGCGTCGTAGAGCCGCACGGGGTGGCCCGCGGCCAGCGCCACCTGGGCGATCCCCTGGCCCATCGTGCCGGTGCCGACGACGGCGACGAGGCCGGCGCGGTCGGTCCCACGGTCGATCGCAGTCATGCCGCAGATCCTTTTCGACGAAGTTGTCCACAGGGACGAAGTTGTCCACAGGTTCGCCAGGCCCTCTTGTCCCGACCGATCGTTCGGTTACTCTAACCCTGTCGCCCATTCCAGCCCAGCCCCAGCTCGACGAGGAGTTGGTCAGTCGTGACCGCCGCACTCACCACCGCGCAGTTGACGCAAGAGCACCGCCCCACCCTCGACCAGGCCCTGGAGGCGATCCGTACCCGCGCCTATTGGTCCCCGCACCCCGAGCACCCGAAGGCTTACGGCGGCGAGGGCCAGGGCGGGCGCCCGAGCCTGAGCGTCGCCGAGGGCCAGGCGGCGTTCGAGGCGCTGCGCGGCAAGCGCTTCGAGCTGGACCAGCCGGGCACCGACGGCTGGGCGGGCTCCGAGGTCTCTCCGTTCGGAGCGGAGATGGGCATGGAGTATCCGCATCCGGACATCGAGGTGCTCCTCCCGGCGATGCGGGCGGGGATGCCCGCCTGGCGGGACGCCGGTCCCGAGACACGGGCCATGGTGTGCCTGGAGATCCTGGCTCGGATCGGCGCCCGGTCCCATGAGTTCGCCCAGGCCGTCATGCACACCAGCGGACAGGCGTACATGATGGCGTTCCAGGCGGGCGGCCCCCACGCCCAGGACCGCGGCCTGGAGGCGGTGGCGTACGCGTTCGCCGAGCAGACCCGCACTCCGGGCGCCGCCGACTGGTCCAAGCCGCAGGGCAAGCGCGACCCGCTGCGCCTGCGCAAGACGTTCACGGCCGTCCCGCGCGGTATCGCGCTGCTGATCGGCTGCAACACCTTCCCGACGTGGAACGGCTATCCGGGGCTCTTCGCCTCGCTGGCCACCGGCAATCCGGTGCTGGTCAAGCCGCACCCCCAGGCCGTTCTGCCGCTGGCGCTGACCGTCCAGGTGGCGCGCGAGGTGCTGAAGGAGGCGGGATTCAGCCCCGATCTGGTGGCGCTGGCCGCCGAGCGGCCGGACGAGGGGATCGCCAAGGTCCTCGCCGTCCGCCCCGAGATCCGAATCATCGACTACACGGGATCCACCGCCTTCGGCGACTGGCTGGAGACCCACGCCCGCCAGGCCCAGGTCTTCACGGAGAAGGCGGGGGTCAACACGGTGGTGATCGACTCCACCGACGACTACCAGGGCATGCTCGCCAATCTGGCCTTCTCCCTGTCCCTCTACAGCGGCCAGATGTGCACCACCCCGCAGAATCTGCTGATCCCCCGCGACGGCATCACCACCGACGCCGGCCCCAAGACCTATGACGAGGTGGTGGCCGACCTGGCGGCGGCGGTGGACGGGCTGCTGGGCGACGACGCACGGGCGAGCGCGCTGCTCGGCGCGATCGTGGGCCCGCGGGTCCAGGAGCGGCTGGAGGCCGCCCCCGGCCTGGGCGCGGTCGCCCTGGCCTCCCGCACGGTGGCCCACCCCGACTTCCCGGGCGCCACGGTGCGCACGCCGCTGATGGTCAAGGCGGACGGCGCGCGGAAGTTCTGGGAGGGGGCGGACGCGGACGCGCCCTATCTGGCCGAGTGCTTCGGCCCGGTCTCCTTCGCCGTCGCCGTCGCCTCCACGGAGGACGCGGTGGCACTGCTGCGCCGGACCACCCGGGACAAGGGCGCGATGACGGTCGGGGCGTACACCACCTCGCCGGAGGCGGAGCGGCTGATCGAGGAGGCGTGTCTGGAGGAGTGCGCCCAGCTGTCGCTCAACCTGACCGGTGGCGTGTATGTGAACCAGACCGCGGCCTTCTCGGACTTCCACGGCACGGGCGGCAACCCGTCGGCCAACGCCGCGCTGTGCGACGGGGCGTTCGTGGCCGGCCGCTTCCGGATGGTCGAGGTCCGCCGCCCGGCGGAGTAACGGGCCCAGTGGGCGGGGCGTGCCCGCGCACGCCCCGCCTGGACGTGGCCTAGGGCGGGGCCGGCGGTGCCTATGGGCAAGGCGCGACGGCCTTTGGCGGGACGGGACGGGCCTAAGCCGGGCGGTCGGGTCCGCCCCAGTGGAAGAGGGCCATGGCCACGCTGGTGGCCAGGTTGTAGCTGGACACCTGGGGCCGCATGGGAAGGGCCACCAGCCTCGTGGCCCGCTTCCGCAGCTCCGGGGAGATCCCGTGCCGCTCGGAGCCGAAGGCGAGCAGCGCGTCATCGGGGATGGTCAGGGACCGGATGTCCGCCCCCTCCGGGTCCAGCGCGTACAGCGGCCCCTCCGGAAGGGCGTCGTCCGGCAGCCGCTCCACCGCGGTGGCGAAGTGCAGCCCGGCGCCCGAGCGCACGGCGTTCGGATGCCAGGGGTCGATATCTCCGGTGGTGACCACGCCCGTGGCCCCGAACCCGGCGGCGAGCCGGACCACGGCCCCGACGTTCCCCAGATTGCGGGGGTTGTCCAGGACGACCACCGGGGCCCGCCGGGGCCGCCGGGACAGCTCGTCCAGATTCGCCCGACGGCCGCGCCGGACCGCCAGGGCGGCGACCCGTGTGGGATGCACCCTGGCCACCAGATCGCGCAGGGTCCCGGCGTCCACCTCCACCAGAAGGTCCGCGATCACCTCGGTGAGGTCGTCGGCCAGGTCCTCGGCGAGTTCCACGGCGGCCGCCTTGTCGCTGGTGACCGCTGCGCGCACCTCCGCGCCGAACCGCAGCGCGTGCTTCAGCGCGTGGAAGCCGTCCAGCAGCACGGTGTCGGGGGCCGTCGCGCGCCAGTGCCGTACGGCCCGCGCGGACTCGTCATCGATCATTCCCTCAGCGTACGAGGGTGCCGGCCGGGGATTCCTCGTCGTTCTCCCGCGCTCGCTGCCCGGGCAGCCATACGGCGCGCGCCGCCAGCCGGTCCCGGGCCCGGCCCAGCCGCGCCTCGGCCCAGCGCAGGACGTTCGTCGGCAGGAAGACCGAGTCAGCCGCGATCACGGCGAGCGAGAAGAAGGGCAGCCCCAGCATCACGGCGATGCCGAGGTGCTCCATCATCAGCAGGACGAGCATCACGTTCTTGGCCCGCCGGTTGAGCAGGGTGAACGGAAAGGCCACCTGGACGATGACCGTGCCGTAGGTCAGCACCATCACCAGGGTGCCGCTGGACGCCATGGTGTCGGCCAGCCAGGGCCAGGGCGAGAAGTAGTCCAGGTGCAGCGGGTAGTAGAGGGCGGTGCCGTCCTGCCAGCGCGAACCCTGGATCTTGTACCAGCCGGCCGAGGCGTACAGCAGACACACCTCGGCCATGATCACCAACAGGGCGCCGTTGTGCGCCACATTGGCGAGCACGTCCGATACGGTGCGCGGCTCCCCCGGCGCGTAACGCCTGACGAACCACCAACCGGCCTGGACGAGCCACAGCCCCCACAGGACGGTGCCCCAGCCCAGCCCGGGCAGCGGGCCATCGGCGGTCAGGAACAGCCGGGCGTCGGTGAACAACTGCGCCCAGAGCAGGGCGGCCCCGGTGACGGCCCACAGCACGATTCCGGTGGTGTCGCGCGGCGGCCATTCGCGGTCCGCCCACCGGGCCGCCCGGCGCGCGTCCAGGGACCACACCTGACCGCACCGGGTCAGCACCAGATACATCGACATCAGATGGATGAGATTGTCGCCGCCGTCCCCCACGAAGATGCTGCGGTTTTGCAGCGACAGCACCCCGATCATGAACAGCACGGACATGGTGCGGGTGCGCCAGCCCACCAGCAGCAGCGCGCTGGAGACGATGGCGAGGGCGTAGACGATCTCGAACCACACCGTGCTGTCGGACCACATGAGCGCGGTGAAGGCACGGTTGCCGTCGATCAGCCGGGCGGCCATGTCCCAGTTCCACGGGCCGTCCGGCCCGTACAGCTCCCGGCGGTGGGGCCATTCGCGCACCAGGAAGAGCAGCCAGGTGAAGGAGAAGCCGATGCGCACGACGGCGCTCTGCCGGGGGCCGAGCGCGGACGCGGTGACGCGCGTGTAGCCACGCGCCACGGCGGTCTGGAGGCGGGCGGAGGGGGTCATCGGCGCTTCACCTCCGGGAGGTCATCGGAGGTCACGGTCCACCACGGCAGCGTGCGGTAGACCGTCTTGGTGTCGATCTTCTCGTCGCTCCAGGACGGCGGGGCCACCGGAGTGGTCGCGGAGCGCACCTGTATTCGCTCCACGGTGCCGCCGTCCTCCTCGCGGCCGAGGCGGAGCATCACGATCCGGCGGATGTACTGCTCGGAGAGGTTGCCGCGCATCCCCTGCGGCCGCTCCCGCACATCATGCGAGCCGACGTAGAACTCCCAGCCGCGGCGCAGCTCGTTCTGCTGGGTGTGACTGGGCAGCGGGTTGTGGTGGATGGCCGCGCCGTCCTGGGCCGAGAGGTCGCGCCAGCCGGTGGTCGCGGTGCCGCCGGCGGAGGTGCGGATCTCGGCGCGGGCCTGCACGGCGATGTTCTGCTGGAGCGGGTTGGGGGCGAAGAGCTTCCAGACCCGTTCGAACTCCGGATAGACGTAGTCGTCTATCGCCGCGCCGTGCCGCTTGGTGAGGGTGTTGGGCGGTGAGACGCTCAGGAAGGCCGCCGAGAGGTGGACCGCGGCGGCGACGGCGGCGACCGCGATGGCCACCGCGATGATCAGCTGGGCGGGCAGGGAGAACGTGGTGAGCGGTTCCGCCGCGTCGCCGTCCGGCGCCGATTCCGCCGGGCCCGATTCAGCCGAGTCCGGTCCCCCCGGCTCCGGGTCCGTCGGTTCCGGTCCCGTCGGTTCGGGATCCGTCGGCTCCGCTTCCTGCGGCTCCGGCCCCGTCGGCTCCCCATCCGCCGGTTCCGGCTCCGTGTCCGCCATACCCCGCCCCGCTCCCGATGGTCCAGGTCTTCGCGCACGCCGGTCGACCGCGCGCCCCCGTGGCCCCCACGCCCCGGCACCGTACCGATGCGGAACCACTCGGCACAGCGTCCTCAGCGTTATCCACAGGGTTGACACCCTACGTTCCTCAGCACACCATTGAACCGAACGATCGGTCGGTCGGCTGGCCGGTCGGCGGAGACGAATGGCGGAGGGGCTTCGCATGACGACGATGGCGGCGGACGCGGGAGCGTACGAGGCGGTGTTCGACGCCGCCCTGGCCGCGGACGAGCGCATCGAGCCGCGCGACTGGATGCCCGATGAGTACCGGGCCACGCTGGTGCGGCAGATGGCGCAGCACGCCCACTCCGAGATCATCGGCATGCAGCCGGAGGCGAACTGGATCACCCGCGCCCCCTCGCTGCGGCGCAAGGCCATCCTGATGGCCAAGGTCCAGGACGAGGCGGGCCACGGCCTGTATCTCTACAGCGCGGCGGAGACCCTGGGCACCGGCCGGGACGAGCTGCTGGACAAGCTCCACAGCGGCCGCCAGAAGTACTCCTCGATCTTCAACTACCCCACGCTGACCTGGGCCGATGTCGGCGCCATCGGCTGGCTGGTGGACGGCGCCGCGATCACCAACCAGGTCCCGCTGTGCCGCTGCTCCTACGGGCCCTACGCACGGGCGATGGTCCGCATCTGCAAGGAGGAGTCCTTCCACCAGCGCCAGGGATACGAGCTGCTGCTGGCCCTGAGCCGGGGCACCGAGGCCCAGCACGCCATGGCGCAGGACGCGGTGGACCGCTGGTGGTGGCCGTCGCTGATGATGTTCGGCCCGCCGGACGACGCCTCGGCCCACTCCGCGCAGTCGATGGCCTGGAAGATCAAGCGCCACTCCAATGACGAGCTGCGCCAGCGCTTCGTCGACATCTGCGTCCCCCAGGCCGAATCCCTCGGCCTCACCCTCCCCGACCCCGAGCTGCGCTGGAGCGAGGAGCGGGGGCATTACGACTTCGGCCCGATCGACTGGGACGAGTTCCGCGAGGTGCTGCGGGGAAACGGGCCGTGCAACGCACAGCGGATCAACCAGCGGCGCCGGGCCCACGAGGAAGGCGCCTGGGTGCGCGAGGCAGCCGCGGCGTACGCGGCCAAGCACGGGGAGGCACAGGCATGAGCGGCAGCCCGAGCACCGAATGGCCGCTGTGGGAGGTGTTCGTCCGCAGCAGGCGCGGACTGTCACACACTCACGCCGGTTCCCTCCACGCCCCGGACGCGGAAATGGCCCTGCGGAACGCACGGGATCTGTACACCCGCCGCTCCGAGGGCGTCTCGATCTGGGTGGTGCCGTCCACCGAGATCACCGCCTCCTCCCCGGACGAGCGGGATCCGTTCTTCGAGCCGTCCGCCGACAAGCCCTACCGGCACCCCACCTTCTACGCGATCCCCGAGGGGGTGCGGCACCTGTGACCGCGGCCCTCGCCCTGGGCGACGACGCGCTGGTGCTCTCCCACCGGCTGGGGGAGTGGGCCGGGCAGGCGCCCGTGCTGGAGGAGGAGGTCGCGCTCGCCAATATCGCCCTCGACCTGCTCGGCCAGGCCCGGGTGCTGCTCTCCCTCGCCGGCGACGAGGACGAGCTGGCGTATCTGCGCGAGGAGCGGGCGTTCCGCAACGTCCAGCTGGTCGAGCAGCCCAACGGGGACTTCGCCCGGACCATCGCCCGTCAGCTCTACTTCTCCACCTACCAGGAGCTGCTGTACGAGCGGCTGGCGCGCGGCACCGGCCCCTTCGCCCCGCTGGCCGCCAAGGCCGTCAAGGAGGTGGCCTACCACCGCGACCACGCCGAGCACTGGACCCTGCGGCTCGGCGACGGCACGGACGAGAGCCATGAGCGGATGCGGCGCGGGCTGGACGCGCTCTGGCGGTTCACCGGTGAGCTCTTCGAGCCGGTCGAGGGGTGCGAGGTGGAGTGGGGCACCCTGCACGACGCCTGGCTGACCCGGATCACCTCGGTCCTGGAGCGCGCCACCCTGGCGGTGCCCGAGGGGCCCCGGCGCGGCGGCTGGGCGGCCGGCGCGGGGCGCCAGGGCATCCACACCGAGCCGTTCGGCCGGATGCTCGCCGAGATGCAGCATCTGCACCGCAGCCACCCGGGGGCGACATGGTGACGCCCGGGCCCTCCGCGGCGCCCACGCCTCAGGCGTCCGGCGCCCGCCTCACCCCGCTCGAGGAGGAGCTGCTGCGGCTGGCCGGATCCGTGCCGGACCCGGAGCTGCCGATGGTGTCCCTGGCCGAGCTGGGGGTGATGCGCGGGCTGCGGCTGCTGGGGCCGGGCCGGGTCGAGGTCGAGCTGACGCCCACCTACACCGGCTGCCCGGCGTTGGAGTCGATGGCCACCGATATCGAGCGGGTGCTCCATGACCATGGCGTCCCCGAGGTCGCCGTGCGCACGGTCCTCTCCCCGCCCTGGACGACGGACGCGATCAGCGCCGAGGGCCGCCGCAAGCTGGCGGAGTCCGGCATAGCGCCGCCCGCGCCGCTCGACGCGACGGGGGGCGGTCCGGTCCCGGTGGCCCTGGCGGTGCGCTGTCCGCACTGCGGCTCGACCGAGACCGAGCTGCTCAGCCGCTTCTCCTCCACCGCCTGCAAGGCGCTGCGCCGCTGCGCGGCCTGCGGCGAACCCTTCGACCACTTCAAGGAGTTGTGATGGCCGCGGAGGAGGTGCAGCGGGTCACGCCCCGCCACGGCGCGTTCCACCCGCTGCGGGTGGCGGCGGTCGACCGGCTCACCGATGACGCGGTGGCGGTCACCCTCCTGGTGCCGCCCGCGCTGCGGGAGACGTTCCGCTTCGCGGCGGGGCAGCACATCGCGGTGCGCCGGTTCGCCGATGGCGCGGAGATCCGCCGGACGTACTCGATCTGCACCCCGGCCCCGGGTGCGGAGGGCCCGGAGTTCCTGCGGATCGGGGTGCGGCTGGTCGAGGGCGGTGGGTTCTCGACCTATGCCCTCAAGGAGCTGGCGGTCGGGGAGGTCATGGAGGTGATGGCCCCGGCCGGACGGTTCGTCCTGGAGCCCCGCCCCGGTCACTTCGCGGCGGTCGTCGGCGGCAGCGGTATCACCCCGGTGCTGTCCATCGCCGCCACGCTGCTCAGCCGGCAGTCCGAGGCGCGCTTCTGTCTGATCCGCAGCGACCGCACGGCGGCCTCGACGATGTTCCTGGAGGAGGTCGCCGACCTCAAGGACCGCTGGCCCGACCGGTTCCAGCTGGTGTGCGCGCTCTCCCGGGAGGAGCAGCAGGCCGGGCTGGTCTCCGGGCGGCTCGACGAGGAGCGGCTGACCGGGCTGCTCCCGGCGCTGCTGCCGGTCGCCTCGGTGGACGGCTGGTTCCTGTGCGGGCCCTACGGTCTGGTGCGCGCCGCCGAGCGGGCGTTGCGCGGCCTCGGGGTCTCCCGCGGCCGGGTTCACCAGGAGATCTTCCATGTGGACGCGGCCCCCGCCGAGGGCGTCCCCATATCGGGCCCGGCCCCGGCCGCCTCGCACAGCTCGGTCACGGCGACCCTGGACGGCCGCTCGGGCACCTGGCCGGTCCAGGACGGGGAGCCGCTGCTGGAGACCGTGCTGCGCAATCGGTCCGACGCGCCGTACGCGTGCAAGGGCGGGGTCTGCGGCACCTGCCGGGCCTTCCTGGTCTCGGGCGAGGTGCGGATGGACCGGAACTTCGCGCTGGAGCCGGACGAGGTGGAGGCGGGCTATGTGCTGGCCTGTCAGTCCCACCCGGTGGGCGAGCGGGTGGAGCTGGACTTCGACCGCTGACAGGCCCCGGGCGCGGCACCTGCGTCCGGGCGCGGCACCGGCGTTCCCTTCTTGTAGAACCTGTTCTATCTTGACGGGCCGTCAGATATAGCCGCGGCGCGGGAGGTACGGACAGTGGACTTCACCTTCACCGAGGAGCAGCAGGCGGCCGTCGAGGCGGCGAAGGCCGTCTTCTCCTCCGTCACGCCGGACAGCGTGCCCAGCCCCGCGCTGACCGCGGGCGCCGTCGCCGACGACTTCGACCGCGCGCTGTGGCGGAAGCTCGCCGAGGGCGATCTGCTGGGCCTGACCCTCGACCCCCGGTACGGCGGCTCGGGCCTGGACCCGCTCGCCCTCTGCCTGATGCTGCGGGAATGCGGCCGGGTGCTGGCCCGGGTGCCGCTGCTGGAGTCCAGCGCCGCCGCACTGGCCGTGCAGCGCTACGGCGGGGACGAGCTGTGTGCCGATGTGCTGCCCCGGGCCGCCCGCGGTGAGCTGGTCCTCACCGCCGCCTCCAGCGGCCGCACCGGCCATGGCCCGGCCGAACTCGCCGTCCAGGCACGGCGGACCGGCGAGGGCTGGGTGCTGGACGGTGTCCAGACCGCAGTCCCCTGGGCCCATGGCGCCGATCGCGTGCTGCTCCCGGCCCACACCGGGGAGGGCGGTACGGTCCTCGCCCTGGTCCCCCGCGACCATGAGGGCGTCGCCCTCAAGGAGCAGATCTCCACCAGCGGTGAGCGGCAGGCCGAGGTCCGGCTGGACGGGGTGCGGCTCACCGACCGCGAGGTGCTGACCGCGGACGGCGCCTGGGAATGGCTGCGCGATCTCCTCACCACCGGCACCTGCGCCCTCGCGCTGGGCCTCGGCTCGGCGGTGCTGGACCTCACCAGCTCGTATGTGAGCGACCGCAAGCAGTTCGGCTTCCCGCTCGCCACCTTCCAGGCGGTCGCCGTGCAGACCGCCGACCGCTATATCGATCTGCGGGCCATGGAGGCCACGCTGTGGCAGGCGGCCTGGCGGCTGTCCCTGGACGAGGAGCGGCCCACGGTGAGCGGCGCGCTGCCCATAGCGGGAGATGTCGCCGTCGCCAAGATCTGGGCCGCCGAGGGCGTGCGCCGCGTCGTCCAGACCGCCCAGCATCTGCACGGTGGCTTCGGTGCGGTCACCGACTACCCCCTGCACCGCTATCACGCCTGGGGCAAGCAGTTGGAACTCTCGCTGGGATCGGCCGCCGCCCATGAGGAGGCGCTGGGCGAACTTCTCGCCGCCCACCCCCTCGGCTGACCGCCCGCCGCTCGGCCGACGCCCACCCCTCGGCTGAGCGGCGCGCCCCGCCGATCAGCGGGGAAGGTCCGCGGGGAAGATCAGTAGGGAAACTTCTAGAGCACAAAGGCCCCTTCGGCGGTGCCGTCGGGGCCGCTCACCATCGGCCGGCCCGCCGCGTCCCAGGCGAGCATCCCGCCGTCCACATTCACCGCGTCCAGCCCCTGCGCGACCAGATACTGCGTCACCTGCGCGGAGCGGCCGCCGACCCGGCACATCACATGCACCCGCTGCCCGTCGCCGGCCGCCGCGGTCAGCTCGTCGAACCGCGCCACAACCTGGCCCATCGGGATGTGCAGCGCGCCCTCGACATGCCCGGCCGCCCACTCGTCGTCCTCCCGGACGTCCAGCAGAAGGCCATCGGCCGGTACCGCCGCCGCCTCCACCTGGGGAAGCTGGGCAAAATGCATCGGACACACCTCTCACACGACATCGGCAACTGCGGCAAACCTACTACTGCACCAGCTCCGCGAGCCGGGCCTCCTTCTCCGAGGCCTGGGCCAGCAGCTGCTCGGCGATCTCGTCCAGCAGCCCATCGGGGTCCTCGGGCGCCATCTTGATCATCGCGCCGATCGCGCTCGACTCCAGCTCCGCGGCGACCGCGGCCAGCATCTCCTTGCGCTCGGCCAGCCACTCCAGCCGGGCGTAGAGCTCCTCGCTGCGGCTCGCCCGCCGCTCCGGCGGCGGCGGACCGGCCTCCCACTCCTCGGCCAGCGCCCGCAGCGCCTCCTCGTCCCCGGCCGCGTACGCCGCGTTGACCCGCACGATGAAGGCACCGCGCCGCTCCCGCTCGGCCTCCTCCTCGGCCAGATCCGGATGGGCCTTACGGGCCAGCTCCCGGTAGATCCGGCGGGCCTCCTCGCTCGGCCGCACCCGCGGCGGCGGCTGCACCGGCCGCTCGGTGAGCATGGCGGCCGCCTCCGGCGAGAGCCCCTCCGAGTCGATCCAGCCGTGGAACAGCTCCTCCACGCCCGGCATCGGCTGCACCAGCCCCCGCGCCTCACGGGCCTTGCGGAGGTCCTCCGGATCGCCGGTGCGCGCCGCGAGCGCCTCGGCGATCAACGCGTCCAGCTCGTCGAGGCGTGAGTACATCGGCCCGAGCCGCTGGTGGTGCAGCCGGGAGAAGTTCTCCACTTCCACCCGGAAGGTCTCCACCGCTATCTCGAACTCGATCAGCGCCTGCTCGGCCGCGCGCACCGCCCGCTCCAGCCGCTCGGCGGCCTGAGTCTCCTCCTGCGACCGGTCGTGCGACTCCGCCTGGGGCTCCGCGTCCGACATCGACTGCCGTGCCTGCTGCTGCGCTTCCGGATTCGTCACCCGCTCAGACTACGTCCGGCGATGATCGGCGACGGAGGTCACACCCCCGCCCGCGCCTCATACCCCCATCTCGGCCGCTATCCGTCCATTGCGCACCGCCCTGACCAGCGCGGAGTGATCCGCTTCCGTGCGATCCGCGTACGCCACCGCGAAGGCGGCCACCGCCTCGTCCAGCTCCTCCCCCTTGCCGCAGTAACCGGCCAGCATCCGGGGGTCCGCGCTGTGGGAGTGGGCCCGGGCCAGCAGGGCCCCGGTCATCCGCCCGTAGTCATCCATCTGGTCCGCGGCCAGGGCCGCCGGGTCCACGCTTCCCTTGCGGTTGCGGAACTGCCGCACCTGATAATGCCGCCCCCGCACCGTGGTCCACCCCAGCAGGATGTCGCTGACCACCTGCATCCGCTTCTGGCCGAGCACCACCCGCCGCCCCTCGTGTGTGACATCCGGCACCTCGAAACCGGCCTTCGCCAGATGCGGCAGCAGCGCGGAGGGGCGCGCCTCCTTCACCTGGAGCACCAGCGGCTCGCCCCGGTGGTCGAGCAGCAGCACCACATAGGAGCGGGTGCCCACGCTGCCCGTGCCGACCACCCGGAACGCCACATCGTGCACCTCGTACCGCGAGAGCAGCGGCAGCCGGTCCTCCGGCAGCGTGCCCAGATACCCGGCGAGCGACGAGGCCACCGCCGCCGCCTCCTCGTCCGGCACCCTCCGCAGCACCGGCGGCGCGTCCACGAAGCGCCTGGCCTCCGGCCGGCCGGAGGCGCCCTCCCCGCCCGGCACGGGTTCGGTGGCCCGGGCGGCGTACCGCGCGCTGGTGTTCCGCCGGGCCTTCTCGGAGATCCGCTCCAGCGTGCCCACCAGGTCCTTGGCGTCCGTGTGGGAGACCAGCTCCTCGTCCGCGATCGCGTTCCACGCCTCCGTCGCCGGGAGCTTGGCCAGCAGTCGCACCGTGCGCCGATAGGCGCCCACCGCGTCCTGGGCGGCCGCCCGGCAGGTGTCCTCGTCGGCGCCCGCCTCCCGGCCGGCCAGCACCAGCGAGACCGCGAGCCGCTTCACATCCCACTCCCACGGACCGTGGACGGTCTCGTCGAAGTCATTGAGATCGATGATCAGGCCACCGCGCGCATCCCCGTAGATCCCGAAGTTGGCGGCGTGGGCATCGCCGCACAGCTGGGCCCCGATACCGGTCACCGGCGTGGTCGTGAGGTCGTGCGCCATCAGCCCGGCGGCCCCGCGCAGAAAGGAGAAGGGGTTCGCGGCCATCCGCCCCACCCGGATCGGGGTGAGCTCCGGCAACCGCCCCGCGTTGGACCGCTCGACCGCCGCCACCGGATCCGGCCGCCCGGTGTCCCTCGGCGGCTCGGCATGCGCCGAGCGCGGCAGGCTCTTGCGCAGCGCCTTGCCCCGCTGCCGGGGAGAGGGGCCCTCACCGTGCCACACGGCGAAGCCCGGAACCGGCGGCAGCCGCCGGGCCGCGCCGCCCACGGCATCCCCGCCGCTGGATCCCCGCTCGCCGCTGCCATCGCCCCGGCCGTTCGCTCCGGCTCGGCCGCCCTCGCCGCCGTCGCCCTCAACGCTCCGGTCGTCCGTCATCGCGCCCCCGCCCTTCTCGCACACGACATCGACTGAATCGACTGAGCCGACCGTACCCCCTGTCGACCCACCTCGTCAGAGCCTGTGGAAAACCTTGACGATCATGGCGAAACCCCAGATCAGAAGGAGGACTCCCGGATCAGAAGGGCAGGCCCCCAGACCGGAAGGCGGGCCCCTCGATCCGAAGGCGGGCCGCCGGCTCAGAAAGTGATCCGGCTCAGCCCCGGAACTGCTCCGGGCAGCCCTCGCCGCCCGAGGGCAGATGATTCTCCGCCCACCGCGACAGCTCCTTCAGCGCGGGCTCCAGCGCCTTCCCCGCGTCCGTCAGTCGGTAGGCCACCCGCAGCGGCGGCCCGGCGTCGACCTCCCGCACCACAAGGCCCGCCGTCGTGAGCTCGGTGAGCCGGTCCGACAGCATCCGCTCGCTGATCCCAGGGATGGCCCGCCGCAGGTCGGCGAAGTACGCCCCCTGCTCCGTCAGCACAGCCACGATCAGCCCCGTCCATCGCTTGCCGAACAGCTCGAAGAACCGCGTCATCTCGCCGTCGACCTGCTTGCAGGCCTGTTCGCTGTGGTCCCCACGATCCTTCGCCATGGAATACACACTACTGCGTTCTAGTTCGGGACTACGAAAAAGTAAGCTACTGTGCCTTCTGTAGGTACGTAGGTATTACTGGCTCCTTCCCGAGCCTTGTCACTGGAGGCATCCATGCCGACTCTTCTGCACATCGACACGTCTGTCTTCCCCGGTGAAGCCTCCGCTTCCCGCTCGGTCACGGCCACCTTCCGCAAGGAATGGGAAGCCCAGCACCCGAACGGCACGGTGATCTATCGCGATCTGGCCGCCGAGCCGCTGCCGCACCTGGACGGCCTCGCGGCCGCCGCCGGTTTCGCCGCTCCCGACCAGCGCTCCCCCGAGCAGCACGCCGCCTTCGCTCTGCGGGAGACCCTTGCCGGCGAGCTCGAGCAGGCCGACGTGGTCCTGATCGGCGCGCCGATGTACAACTTCACGATTCCCTCCACCCTCAAGGCGTGGCTGGACCACGTGATCATCATGGGCCGCACCGCGGGCGCCGAGCAGACCACCACCTCGGGCACCCCGGCGATCGTCGTCGCCAGCCGTGGCGGCGGTTACGGCCCGGGCACCCCGCGGGAGAGCTTCGAGTTCGTGACGACCTACCTCGGGAAGGCCCTGGGCGACGGCCTCGGCCTCGATGTCACCTTCGTTGTGCCGGAACTCACGTCGGCCCGCAGCAATCCGGCCATGGCCGACCTGGTCGAGCTCTCGGACGCCTCCAAGGCGAAGGCCCACGAGGACGCCGCGGCCAAGGCCAAGGAGCTCGCCACCCGCTTCGCCGCCGCCTGATCCGGCCGATCCGGCCGATCTGCCCGATCCAACTGATCCGCCCGATCCGGTCCCACCGGGCGTCGGGCCGCAGGGGCCTCCTCTTCCCGGGAGGCCCCTGCGGCCTTCCCAGGAAGCCCGGAAGGCCCCTGCCACAAACGCGAAGCGGGCCCCTCCGAGCGACTTTCGTCACTCCGGAGAGACCCGCTCCGACTGGTGCGCGAGGGGGGAGTTGAACCCCCACGCCCTTTCGGGCACTGGAACCTGAATCCAGCGCGTCTGCCTATTCCGCCACCCGCGCATGGGTGCTGCCGTCCGGCCGCTCTCCCGCTCCCCGGCCCGATCTTCTTGATCCGTCCGGTTCGTGTGGAGCGCCTTCCGACATCCAGAACATTAGCACGCCCCTCGGGGTGCAATCACACCCGTTACCGAGGCCCCCGCCCCCACCCGTCCGTGGAGCGTCACGGTTGCGGGACACTGTCGTCAGGGCACCTCTACGATCCCTGTGAGAGGTGACACTGCTCCACAGGGCCAGGAAGGGGAACCACCCGATTTCCCGATGCGTGGATACGATCAGTAAGCAGTACCAGGACGACCCAGAGCACGACTGAGGAAGGAGGTGCCCGGTGGGAGTACTGAAACGCTTCGAGCAGCGTCTCGAGGGCCTCGTGAACGGCACCTTCGCCAAGGTGTTCAAGTCCGAGGTCCAGCCGGTCGAGATCGCCGGCGCGCTCCAGCGCGAGTGCGACAACAACGCCACGATCTGGAACCGCGACCGGACGGTCGTCCCGAACGACTTCATCGTCGAGCTGAGCGCGCCCGACTACGAGCGGCTCAGCCCGTATTCCGGGCAGCTCGGCGACGAGCTGGCCGGCATGGTCCGCGACTACGCCAAGCAGCAGCGATACACCTTCATGGGCGCCATCAAGGTGCATCTGCAGAAGGCCGAGGACCTCGACACCGGCCTGTACCGGGTGCGCAGCCGGACGCTGGCCTCCAGCGAGTCCCAGAGCCCGGAGGGCCCGCAGGCGGCCGGCCGCGCCGGCGCCGCAGCGGCCCCGCAGCAGCGCCCCGGCGGTTACGGCTACCCCGCCCAGCCCGCCGGTGCCCCACCGATGCCGTCCGCGCCCCCCGGCGCCCGTCCGGCGCCCCGCAGCAGCGGAGCGGCCGCCGGCGTCGGAGCCCAGCCGCAGGGGCAGACCCGCCGCTGGATCGAGATCAACGGCACCCGCCACCAGATCTCCCGGCCCACGCTCGTTCTGGGCCGCTCCACCGACGCTGACGTGCGGATCGACGATCCCGGTGTCTCCCGCAGACACTGCGAGATCCGGGTCGGAACCCCACCGACCATCCAGGATCTCGGGTCGACGAACGGCATCGTGGTGGACGGACAGCACACCACGCGCGCTACGCTCCGCGACGGCTCGCGGATCGTCGTGGGCAGCACCACCATCGTTTACCGGCAAGCCGAAGGGTGAAGCGGGGGCAATGTCAGAGCTGACCCTCACGGTCATGCGGTTGGGTTTCCTCGCCGTACTGTGGCTGTTCGTCATCGTGGCCGTCCAGGTCATCCGAAGCGACCTGTTCGGGACCCGCGTGACCCAGCGCGGTTCGGCGCGGCGCGGCGCCCCCGACCGGCCGCAAACACAGCAGCAGCAGCGGCAGCAGAGCGCGCCGCCGCAGCGCCAGCAGTCCGGGGGCCGCCGCGGCCGCGGTGCCCCCACCAAGCTGGTGGTCTCCGAGGGCACGCTCACCGGCACCACGGTCGCCCTCCAGGGGCAGACCATCACCCTCGGCCGTGCGCACGATTCAACAATCGTGCTGGACGACGACTACGCCTCCAGCCGGCATGCCAGGATCTACCCGGACCGTGACGGCCAGTGGATCGTCGAGGATCTCGGGTCCACCAACGGCACTTATCTCGACCGGACCCGACTCACCACACCGACACCGATTCCGCTGGGTGCGCCGATCCGTATCGGCAAGACCGTCATCGAGCTGCGGAAGTAGTAGGACCATGACGACCGGAGGGTGGGCAGCGTGGTTGGCAAGGGGCTGTACCCGGAGCCGACGGGCGAGGTGCGCATGAGTCTGTCACTGCGTTTCGCGGCCGGATCACACAAGGGCATGATCCGGGAGGGCAACGAGGACTCCGGCTACGCCGGTCCCCGGCTGCTCGCGATCGCCGACGGCATGGGTGGCCAGGCCGCCGGCGAGGTCGCCAGCTCCGAGGTGATCTCCACCCTCGTCCAGCTCGACGACGACGTCCCGGGCTCGGACATCCTGACGTCCCTCGGCACCGCCGTGCAGCGGGCCAATGACCAGCTGCGCGTCATGGTCGAGGAGGACCCGCAGCTCGAGGGCATGGGCACCACGCTCACCGCCCTGCTGTGGACCGGCCAGCGGCTCGGTCTGGTGCACGTCGGCGACTCGCGCGCGTATCTGCTGCGCGACGGGGTGCTCACCCAGATCACCCAGGACCACACCTGGGTGCAGCGCCTGGTCGACGAGGGCCGGATCACCGAGGAGGAAGCGGGCACCCACCCGCAGCGCTCCCTGCTGATGCGCGCGCTGGGCAGCGGCGACCATGTGGAGCCCGATCTGTCCATCCGTGAGGTCCGGGCCGGTGACCGCTATCTGATCTGCTCCGACGGCCTGTCCGGCGTCGTGAGCCACCAGACCCTCGAGGACACCCTCGCCAACTACCAGGGCCCGCACGAGACCGTGCAGGAGCTGATCCAGCTCGCGCTGCGCGGCGGCGGCCCCGACAACATCACCTGCATCGTCGCCGACGTCCTCGACGTCGACGGCGCCGACACCCTCGCCGCCCAGCTCAACGACACCCCCGTGATCGTGGGCGCGGTCGCGGAGAACCAGGTCCCGCTCGGGGACGGCGGCGCCGCGCACACCCCCGCGGGCCGGGCCGCCGAGCTCGGCCGGTCCGTACCGCCGCAGCAGGGCGACGCGCACGGCGGCTTCGGACCGCCCGGCAGCGGCGATCCGGCCATCGGCGGTATGCCGCAGGGCAGTTACGGCGACTACGCCGACGGAGACTTCACCAAGAAGAGCGGCCGCAAGACATGGGCCAAGCGGTCGCTCTTCATCGTGCTCGGCCTCGCCGTGATCGGTGGCGGCCTCTATGGCGGCTATCGCTGGACCCAGACGCAGTACTACGTTGGCTCCAACGGCGACCATGTCGCGATCTACCAGGGCATCAGCCAGGATCTGGCCTGGATCAAGCTCAACAAGGTCCATGAGGACCACCGCGAGATCGAACTCAAGTACCTCCCGGCCGACCAGCGCGGCCGTGTGGAGGACACGATCACGGTCAGCGGACTGGGCCAGGCCCAGGACAAGACCAAGGACCTCGCCACCCTCGCCAGCGCCTGCAAGAAGGCCGATGCCCAGGAGAAGGCCGAGGAGAGCCAGAAGGACCTCACCGGCGGCGACAAGGGCAAGGGCGACAAGACGCCCAGTGGCGGCGCATCCAGCAGCGCCGACCCGTCCCAGAACAGCAGCGGCAAGCCCGGGAGCGGGAAGACCGAGACCCAGCTCGGAACGAATGCCGCCAAGGCCACGTCCAAGCCCACGCCGACGACGTCTCCCACTCCGAAGCCCGGCCCCACCCTCTCGGAGGAGGAGAAGAAGTTGGTCCCGCAGTGCAGCAGCACCCAGCAGTGAAGCCGTAAGGGGCCGACCACCCATGAGCAGTAGTACGACCAACACGACGACGATCAGTACGGCCGGGCCGCCGAGCAGGCGGAACACCGAGCTGGTCATGCTCGTCTTCGCGGTGATCATTCCGGTCTTCGCCTACGCCAACGCCGGCCTGGCACTCAGCGACGAGATGCCCTCGGGCATGCTCAGCTACGGCCTCGGGCTCGGTCTGCTGGCAGGCGTCGGCCATCTGGTGGTCCGGAAGTTCGCGCCGTACGCGGACCCGCTGCTGCTGCCGATCGCCACGCTCCTCAACGGGCTGGGCCTGGTGCTGATCTGGCGGCTGGACCAGTCCAGGCGGCTGGCCCAGCGGGCGAAGGACGCCGGCATGGCCTTCGCGCCCTCGGCCCCCAACCAGCTGATCTACTCGGCACTGGGCGTCGCCCTCTTCGTCGGCGTCCTGATCCTGCTCAAGGACCACCGCATCCTCCAGCGCTACACCTACATCTCCATGGTGGTGGCGCTGATCCTGCTGATCCTTCCGATGTTCTTCCCGGCGCGTTTCGGCGCCCGCATCTGGATCACCCTCGGCAGCTTCTCCATCCAGCCCGGTGAGTTCGCCAAGATCATCATCGCCGTGTTCTTCTCCGGCTATCTGATGGTCAAGCGGGACGCGCTCGCCCTGGCCAGCCGCCGCTTCATGGGGCTGTACCTGCCGCGCGGCCGCGACCTCGGCCCGATCCTGGTGGTCTGGGGGATGAGCATCCTCATCCTGGTCTTCGAGACCGACCTGGGCACCTCGCTGCTGTTCTTCGGCCTCTTCGTCGTGATGCTGTACGTCGCCACCGAGCGCACCAGCTGGATCGTCTTCGGTCTGCTGATGTCCGCGGCCGGCGCGGTCGGCGTCGCCACCTTCGAGCCGCACGTCCAGTCGCGTGTGGACGCCTGGCTCCAGCCCTTCGAGGTGGCCAAGAACGGAGGCAGTGACCAGATCGCCCAGGCGCTGATGGCCTTCGGCTCCGGCGGCGTCTTCGGCACCGGCCTCGGCCAGGGCAACTCCGACCTCATCGGCTTCGCCGCCAACTCCGACTTCATCCTGGCCACCGTCGGCGAGGAGCTCGGGCTCGCGGGCACCATGGGGCTCCTGCTGCTCTACGGCCTGATCGTGGAGCGCGGTGTGCGCACCGCCCTCGCCGCCCGTGACCCGTTCGGCAAGCTGCTGGCCATCGGCCTGTCCGCGGCCTTCGCCATCCAGGTCTTCGTCGTGGCGGGCGGTGTGATGGGCCTCATCCCGCTGACCGGTATGACCATGCCGTTCATCGCGCAGGGCGGTTCGTCCGTCATCGCCAACTGGGCGCTCGTCGCCATCCTGATCAAGGTCAGCGACACCGCGCGCCGCCCGGCGCCGGCGCCCGCCCCCACCACAGACGCCGAGATGACCCAGGTGGTCCGACCGTGAACAAGCCCCTGCGCCGAATCGCGATCTTCTGCGGACTCCTCGTCCTCGCCCTGCTGGTGCGGGACAACTGGCTCCAGTACGTCCAGGCCGACGAGCTGAAGAACCGCGACGGAAACCACCGGGTTCTGATCGCCCGTTACAGCCAGCCGCGCGGCAACATCATCGTCGACGGCCAGCCGATCACCGGATCCGCCGAGACCAACGGCATCGACTTCAAGTACAAGCGCACCTACAAGGACGGCCCCATGTGGGCGCCGGTCACGGGGTTCGCCTCGCAGGCGTACGGCGCCAACCAGATCGAGAACATCGAAGACGGCATCCTTACGGGCAACGACGACCGCCTCTTCTTCAACCGGACGATCGACATGATCACCGGCAAGAAGCAGAAGGGCGGCGACGTCATCACCACCCTGAACCGCAAGGCCCAGGAGGCAGCGTTCAAGGGCCTCGGTGACAAGAAGGGCGCCGTCGCCGCGCTCGACCCGCGCACCGGCAAGATCCTCGCCCTCGCCTCCACCCCGAGCTACGACCCGTCGAAGATCTCGGGCGCCACCTCCAAGGACAAGGAGGCGTGGCTCGGGCTCCAGCCGAAGAAGGACAAGGACGACCCGATGCTCAACCGGGCGCTCCGTCAGACCTACCCGCCCGGCTCGACCTTCAAGGTCGTCACCGCCGCGGCCGCGCTGGAGAACGGCAAGTACACCGACATCGACGCGCCGACCGAGTCCCCGGTCCCCTGGAAGCTCCCGCTGTCCACCCAAAACCTGCCCAACGAGGGGAACATCCCCTGCAAGAACGCCTCGCTGCGGCAGGCACTCCGCTACTCCTGCAACACGGTCTTCGGCAAGCTCGGTGACGACCTCGGCAAGGAGAAGATGCGGGAGCAGGCCGAGAAGTTCGGCTTCAACGAGACGGTCGACACCCCCGTCCGCGCCTACGCCAGCGTCTACCCCGAGGACATGGACCGGCCGGGCAACGCGATGTCGGCCATCGGCCAGTTCGACAACCGGGCCACCCCGCTCCAGATGGCGATGATCGCCTCCGCGGTCGCCAACGACGGCAAGCTGATGAAGCCGTACATGATCGACTCGCTGCGCGCCCCCAACCTCAACACCATCGAGCAGACCGACCCGGAGCAGATGAGCCAGCCGCTCAGCTCCGAGAACGCCCAGAAGCTCCAGAGCATGATGGAGACCGTGGTCAAGGAGGGCACCGGCACCAGCGCCCAGATCCCGGGCGTCACGGTCGGCGGCAAGACCGGCACCGCGCAGCACGGCGTCGCCAACAGCAAGAACCCCTACGCGTGGTTCATCTCCTACGCCAAGGGGCACGACGGCTCGCCGGTCGCGGTCGCGGTCGTCATCGAAGGGTCCAACACCCTCCGTGGCGACATCGCCGGTGGCAAGCTGGCCGCGCCGATCGCCAAGAACGTGATGAAGGCCGTACTGGAAACCGAGCGCGCCAAGTGACCCCCGTCACGTCCGGATACCAATCCCGCACGTCGCCGTACCGGTCCGGTATCAGATAGCCACTGAGGCCGGGTCCCGTAAGACGTGCCGGGTACGGTATGCGCGAGCAGCACTTCGCCGGCCCACAGGTGCGGCCGGGAACCACGGAAGAGGGCTGGAGTAGCTATGGAAGAGCCGCGTCGCCTCGGCGGCCGGTATGAGCTGGGCTCAGTGCTCGGCCGCGGTGGCATGGCGGAGGTCTACCTCGCGCACGACACCCGCCTCGGCCGTACTGTCGCTGTGAAGACGCTCCGGGCGGACCTTGCCCGGGATCCGTCCTTCCAGGCCCGGTTCCGCCGAGAGGCCCAGTCGGCCGCCTCGCTCAACCATCCCGCGATCGTCGCGGTCTACGACACCGGCGAGGACTACGTCGACGGCGTCTCGATCCCGTACATCGTGATGGAGTACGTCGACGGTTCCACGCTGCGTGAGCTCCTCCACTCGGGCAGAAAGCTGCTCCCCGAGCGCTCGCTGGAGATGACCACCGGCATCCTCCAGGCCCTCGAGTACTCGCACCGCAACAACATCGTCCACCGGGACATCAAGCCGGCCAACGTCATGCTCACCCGCAGCGGCCAGGTCAAGGTGATGGACTTCGGCATCGCCCGGGCCATGGGCGATGCCGGTATGACCATGACGCAGACGGCCGCCGTCATCGGCACCGCCCAGTACCTCTCCCCCGAGCAGGCCAAGGGCGAGACCGTCGACGCGCGCAGCGACCTGTACTCCACCGGCTGTCTGCTCTATGAGCTGCTGACCGTAAGGCCGCCGTTCGTGGGCGACTCCCCGGTGGCCGTCGCCTATCAGCACGTGCGGGAGGAACCGCAACCGCCGAGCACGTACGACCCCGAGATCACCCCGGAGATGGACGCCATCGTCCTGCGGGCGCTGGTCAAGGACCCCGACTACCGCTACCAGTCGGCCGACGAGATGCGCGCCGACATCGAGGCGGCCCTGGAGGGCCAGCCGGTGGCCGCCACCGCCGCCCTGGGCGCGGTCGGCTACGGCTCCGACGACCAGCCCACCGCGATGCTGCGGCCGCAGAACTCCGGCGCCGGGGCGCAGACGTCGATGCTTCCGCCGATGCGCGAGGACGACGGCGGCTTCGGCTACGACGAGCGGCCGGACCGCGGCCGGGGGCGCGGGGGCCCCGGCAAGAAGAGCAACCTCTCCACGATCCTGCTGATCATCGCCGGGATACTGGTGCTGGTCGGTGCGATCTTCATCGGGAAGGCGCTCTTCTCCGGCGGTAAGGACGACGACAGGGTCCCGGTCCCCAACCTCGTCGGCAAGACGCTCGAGGACGCCAGGAGTCAAGGCGAGAACGGCGACTTCAAGGTCAAGAACGTCGGCTCCAAGTTCTGCGAGAACGCGGACAAGAACACCGTCTGTGAGCAGACCCCCAAGGGCGGCGACGAGGTCAAGCGGTACGGCACGGTCGAGCTGACCATGTCCAAGGGCCCCAAGCCCGCGGCCAGGGTCGAGGTTCCCGACGTCCTGAACGTGCAGTACGAATCGGCCAAGCAACAGCTCGAGGCCAAGGGCTTCAACGTCGAGCAGAAGACCGAGCAGTCGGACCAGACCGCCGGCAAGGTGATCGACCAGGACCCGAAGGGCGGCAAGAAGGTCGCGAAGGGCGCCACGATCACCCTGACCGTCGCCGAGGCCCAGCAGAAGGTCGTCGTCCCGGACGTGACCACGCAGAAGGTCGAGGACGCCACGAAGTCGCTCCAGGCGAAGGGCCTCAAGGTCCAGACCCAGGAGGTCGAGAGCGGCGACGTCGACGCCGGCACGGTCACCGACCAGACGCCCAAGGGCGGCCAGGAGGTCCTGCCCGGTTCGACGGTCACGCTGACCGTCGCCAAGAAGCCGGCGCAGGACGAGAACGTGCCGGTGCCCAACCTGGGCGGCCAGAACCTCAAGGACGCCAAGAAGGCGCTCCAGGACCTGGGCCTCAACGTGGGCAACATCGCCGGTCCGCAGGACGACAACGCCACCGTGGTGGCCAGCCAGCCCGGCGCGGGCACCCAGGTGCCCAAGGGCCAGTCCGTGAACCTCATCACGGTCGCCGGCCAGGGTGGCAACGGCGGGAACGGCGGCGGTGACAACGGCGGAGGCATCTTCGGCGGCCAGAACGGCTTCTAGCCGGCCTCCGGACACCGGGACACCGGGACACGGAGAAGCCCCCGGCACCCTCTCAGGGTGCCGGGGGCTTCTCCGTGCTCGGGGCCTGCCGGGGGGCTAAGCAGGTCGGAGGAAGTCCGCTACGGCTCGGGCAGCGCCCCAAAGGGGCGCGGGGAACTGCGCGACCTGCCACGACGGCGCCGCAGTCGGCCGACGACGCATCGCCACACTTCCAGCGAAGCGCTTAGCGCAGTTCCTCGGGGGGCGTACGGTCCGCGTCGACCTTCTCGGTGCGCTCCAGCTCGCCCCACACGATGTAGCGGTGGCGGGAGGTGTAGACGGGGGTGCAGGTCGACAGCGTGATGTAGCGGCCCGGCCGCTTCCGGCCCGACTCCTTCGGGACCGCGTCCAGCACGTCCACGTTGTACTTCGAGGTCTCCGGCAGCGTCGCGTAGACCTTGTAGACGTACCAGGTGTCGCGGGTCTCGAAGACCACCGGGTCGCCCTCGTGGACCTTGTCGATGTTGTGGAACTTCGCGCCGTGCCCGTCCCGGTGCGCGGCCAGGCTGAAGTTGCCCTTCTTGTCCCACGGCATCGCGGACTTGACCGGCTTGGTGTAGTAGCCGGCCACGCCGTCGTTGAGGGTCTCGGTGGCGGTGCCCTTCTTGACCAGCACCTCGCCGTTGTGCATGGACGGCACGTGCAGGAATCCGATGCCGCTCTTGGTGTCCAGCTTGCCCGGCCCCTGCTGCGCCCAGTGCTTGCGCACCCGGTCGCCCTGCTTCTTGGCCTCACGGTCGGCCAGGACGTTGGTCCACCACAGCGAGTAGACGACGAACAGGGCGAGGATGATCCCCGCGGTGATCAGCAGCTCGCCGAAGACGGCGATGGCCGCGGCCACCCGTCCACGGCCGGGGCGGCGGCTGGGCGTTGCGGGCGGGCCGGGGTGCCGGTCCTGCCGCTCGTCGTGGTCGGTCCGTGCCACCGCGTTGTACCCCTTTTTCTGGTTACCCGGCTGTTCCCGCTCATTCGACCAGCGCGTCCGGCTTTCCCTCGCTACGCGGCCGCTCCTCGACCATCTTGCCCCAGACGATCATCCGGTAGGTGCTGGTGAACTCCGGGGTGCAGGTGGTCAGCGTGATGTACCGCCCCGGTTCGGTGAAGCCGGAGCCGGGCGGCACCGGCTTGATGACGCCCGTGTTGGACGGCGATGTCTGCGGCAGGATGCTGCTCATCGCATAGGTGTAGTACCGGCTCTGCGTCTCGACGACGATCTCGTCGCCGGGCTTGAGGTGGTTGATGTAGCGGAACGGCTCGCCATGGGTGTTGCGGTGCCCGGCGAGCGCGAAGTTGCCCTTCTTGTCCCACGGCATGGCGGTCTTCAGCGGGCTCTTGCCGTAGTGGCCGACCATGCCGCGGTCGAGGACCTTGTGCTTGTCGATGCCCTCCGCGATCGGGGCCTTCACATCCAGCTTGGGGATGTAGATGATCGCGAACCCCTGTCCGGGCGAGAAGGTGCCCGGGTCCCGCTCGTCGCCGCTCTCGTCCCACTTCTTCTGGAGGTTGTTCGCGGCGCCGTTGGCCTGCTGATGGGCAAGGATGTTCGTCCACCACAGCTGATAGGTGACGAAGAGCAGCATCACCACGCCGAGCGTGATGAACAGCTCGCCGACCACCCGGCTCGCCACCACCCCGGGGCTGTCCTTGCGCGCCCGTGCGGCGCGCCTGGCCTCCATACGGGTGCGGGGCCGGGCGTCCGCGGCGCTCCCCGCGCCCTCCGCGTCCCGTGTGGCGCCCGCCTCCGCCGTGCCGCGCCGGGCGCGGGAGCCGTGCCTTCCGGCGCGCTTCCCGGCCCCCTGGGCGGCCTTACGGCGGGCGGCCCGGCCGCTGGGCGCGGGCTCGGGATCGGGCTCGGGATCGCCGTCGCGCTCGGCCTCGATCTTGCGCAGCACCATGGTCCGGTCGGCGGGCGGCGCCTCCACGGCGCGCAGGGCGACCGTCTCGTCGTCGCCCCGGGGCGGCACCGGGGGCAGGACGGCCGTCTCGGCGGCCTCCGGGGCACGTGCGGACGTCTCGGCGGACCGTGGGGACGTTTCGCCGGACCGTGCGGACGTCCCGCCGGACCGTGGGGACGTTTCGCCGGACCGTGGGGATGGCCCCGAGGCGCGGGTGGGCGTCGGCGTCCTGGCGGCGTATGCGGGCTCTGAGGGCCCCGTGGGGGCCGTACGGGCGCGACGGCGCCCGGTGGGCGGCCCGGCCGCCTCAGCTGCCTCCTCCGCCCCCGGGGGAGCCGTACGAGCGCGTCTGCGCCCCGTGGGCGGCCCGGCGGCCTCCTCCTCCGAGGGGGCCGTACGAGCGCGGCGACGCCCCGTGGGCGGCCCGGCCGGCTCAGCGGCGTCCTCCGGCCCCGCGGCGACCGGGCGGGCGCGCCGCCTGCGGCCGGTGGGCGGCGGCACCGAGAGCGACGCGGTGCCCACGGCGCGCCCCGTGGGCCCGGCCGGGGCGGAGTCCGGCAGCGGATCGGCCCGCGGGTCCCGCGGGCCCTCCGCAGCCGCCGCCGGGAACGCGTCCGGGTCCCCCTGGGCGCCATGCGCACCAGAGGCGCCATGCGCACCAGGGGCGGCATGCTGCTCATGAGACCCATACGGCGCGTACGGGGCGGGCTCCCGGGCGCCCTGGGCGGCGCCCTCGCGCTCGGGGCGCGGTCCGGTCACTCGCCGGCCTTACCGCCGACCGCCCCGACCACGGGGGCGAGCCCCGCGGACCGCCCCACGGCATCCGTGTCCCCGCACTCCACCAGCCAGTTGGCGAGCATCAGGTGGCCCCATTCGGTGAGGACCGACTCGGGGTGGAACTGGACGCCCTCAACCCGCAGTTCACGGTGGCGCAGACCCATGGCGATACCGGTCTCCGTCCAGGCCGTGATCTCCAGCTCGGGGGGCACCGTCCCCCGTTCCACGGCCAGCGAGTGATAGCGGGTGGCGGTGAACGGGGTGGGCAGCCCGCTGAAGACGCCGGCCCCCTCATGGGTCACCAGCGAGGTCTTGCCGTGCAGCAGCTCCGGGGCCCGCCCGACGACACCGCCGTACGCGACGGCCATGGACTGCATCCCCAGGCAGACGCCGAACACCGGTACGCCGGTGCCCGCGCAGTGCCGGACCATGTCGACGCAGACCCCGGCCTCCTCCGGGGTGCCGGGCCCGGGGGACAGCAGGACTCCGTCGAAGCCGTCCTGGGCGTGGCCGAGGGAGACCTCGTCGTTCCGCACCACCTCGCACTCGGCGCCGAGCTGGTAGAGGTACTGGACGAGGTTGAAGACGAAGCTGTCGTAGTTGTCGACGACCAGGATGCGCGCGCTCATCGCGGACCCGCCATTCCCTGGTCGACGGTCACGTCGTTGAACGGCAGCAGGGGCTCCGCCCAGGGGAAGACGTACTGGAAGAGCACGAAGACGATCGCCAGCACCAGCACGAGCGAAATCAGCGCCCGCACCCATGCGTTACCCGGCAGATGCCGCCAGATCCAGCCGTACATGCCATCCCTACTCACCGATGACGAAGTCGATTGCAGCACCGGAGTGCAGCACCAGAGTAAGGGGCGAGGGGTGGGGCCGGAGGGTCAGCTGTACAAAGCCTTGGGCTTGCCTTGGGCTACGGATTGGGTCGCGTCGAGGTGTGCCCAGGTGATCAGCCGGTGGCTGTGGCCCCACTCCGGCTCGCAGGTCGTCAGCGTGAGATAGCGGCCGGGGCGCCGGAAGCCGGACGCGCGCGGCACCGGATCGATCACCCCGGTGTCGGTCGGCAGGGTGCGATAGGGCTGCCGGTCGACGCGGTAGGTGAACCAGGTGGTGCCGTCGGTCAGCACCACCGCGTCACCGGGGCGCAGCTCGGGGAAGTCCTTGAAGGGGTCGCCGTAGGTGCGGCGGTGCCCCGCGACGGCGAAGTTGCCGAGGGCGCCGAGGCGGGCGGTGCGGGAGTAGTGGCCGAGCCCCTTCTTCAGGGTGTCGGTGGCGGTGCCCTCGAGGACGGGCTTGGCCCAGTCGGCGCCGAAGCGCGGGATGTACATGATCGAGAAGGAGGCGCCGGGCTCGTAGCGGCGGGGCTTCGACGAGGGCTCGGCACCGGCGCTGACCGTGCCGGTGGCCCAGCGGTCCTGGAGCTGGTCGATCTGGCCGTCCATGGCGCGGTCGGCCCGTACGGAGGTCCAGTACAGGACGTAGACCACCAAAAGGATGATCACAGCTCCGACGGTGACGCAGATCTCACTCAGCGTCCTGACGATCAGCCGCGTTCTCATCGGCCCCCACTGTCCGCCCCGCTGCCCCGGTGCCGCGCGCCGGTCCGCCGGTGCTATCCGATGGGCTGTGCCTGGTGCAGATCCACTGTGCCGGAGTAGCCGGGAAGAGTCACCGTGTCGTGCTGGTCGACTTTCCAGCCGAGGCCGTACGCGTCGACATAGCTGCGGTAGTTCTGGATCGCGGGTGAGGCGGCGAGGGCGGCATCCAGCTTGTCCCGGTCACCCACGGCGGTGACCTTGTAGGGCGGCGAGTAGACCTGGCCCTGGAGGATCAGGGTGTTGCCGACGCAGCGCACCGCACTGGTGGAGATCAGCCGCTGGTCCATGACCTTGATCCCCTCGGCGCCGCCCTGCCACAGCGCGTTGACCACGGCCTGGAGGTCCTGCTGGTGGATGACGAGATCGTTGGGCTGGGGATCCGGGACGCCGGGGATCTGCGGGGTGGCGTTCGGCGGGGCGTCGGTAAGAGTGACGGTGAGCCCGGGGCCGGTGAGCTTCTTGGTGCCGGCGGTCTCCTCCAGCTCGGCCAGCTTGCGGCGCTCGGCCTGGGTGCTGCCGTTGTCCCGCCGGGCGAGGGCGTCGACCTCGGAGCGTATTTTGCCCGTGCTGTCACCCAGGGTGCCGTTCTTACGGCTGCGTTCCTGGATGAGATCGGAGAGCCGCAGCATCGATTCATCACTGCGGAGGTTGGTGCCCTGGGCCGTGTTGAAACTGGTCCAGAAGATCAGTCCGGCCAGCGCGAAGACCGCTCCGGTCAGCAGCCGTACGGGGCGGAACCGGGGGCGGCGGGACGCCGGGGTGGGGGAGTCAGCGGAATTGCTCAACGTACCCTTACTCCTTACGACGCCGCGGAAGGACTACGCTAACGGACGTGTGGGGGAGGGACGTGGTCCCCGTCGCTGTCCCGCCCCGGCGCCGTCCGTACACATCCCCGCGCGGTCACGCAGCGCATCGACAGGAGAGTTCCTCGTGCCGAAGTCACGGATCCGCAAGAAGGACGACTTCACGCCGCCGCCGGCGAAGCAGGCAGCCAGTATCAGTCTGAACAGCGGCCGCCGGTGGGTGGCACCGCTGATGCTGGCCATGTTCCTGATCGGCCTCGCGTGGATCGTCATCTTCTACGTGACCACGGGGGACATGCCGGTGGAATCGCTGGGCAACTGGAACATCGTGGTCGGCTTCGGCTTCATCGCCGCGGGGTTCGTCGTCTCCACCCAGTGGAAGTGACCCGGCGGTCCGCAGGCTCGTCCCCACGTTGTCCACAGGGTTATCCACAGCCGGGGAAAACTCAGAAGATCTGTGGATAACCTCTGCCGTGTTGACGCCGGTGTGACCGGTAACGGGCGTCTGTTCGATCGTTCACACCCCCGTCTTCCTGCGAAAACGCAGGTCAGCCGGGGGGCGTACGCAAGTTCTCCACAGGTTGCGTAAGATCCGCCACGCGCTGTGGACAACTGACCGGGTCCGGCTCGTCCCAGGTGGCCCATGGCCGGCCGCTCATCGGCCGGCCGCCCCGCTCATCCGGTGAGCTTCCTCAGCGGGTGGCTTCACCCGGTGAGCTGCACCGTCCGGATCCACACCATCGCGACGATCGCGAGCAGCACCAGGACGCAGGTCCCCCGCTGCACCAGCGCCCGCTTCTCCCGGGGCGCGTGCACCATCCCGTACGCCACCACCGTGCCCGCGACCAGCCCGCCGACATGGGCCTGCCAGGCGATGCCGGACCAGGTGAAGGTGAAGAGCAGATTCAGCGCCAGCAGCGCGATGACCGGCCGCATATCGTAGTTCAGCCGGCGCATCAGCACGGCAGTGGCGCCGAGCAGGCCGAAGATCGCGCCGGAGGCGCCCAGCGACGGCTGGTTCTGCGCGGCCAGGAGATACGACAGCGCACTGCCGCCAAGACCCGACAGCATGTACAGCACGATGAAGCGGACCCGGCCGAGCGCGGCCTCCAGCGGGCCGCCGATCCACCACAGCGAGAGCATGTTGAAGGCGATGTGCATCAGCTGCTGGTGGAGGAAGACCGAGGTCACCAGCCGCCACCACTGGCCCTCGGCGACGCCGACGATCTGCACCGTGCCGGGGTCGTAGGCCCGGCCGACCAGGTCGAGATCGTTCACCAGCCGGTCGCCCGCGGACAGCGCGGCGAGCCATACCGCGATGTTGATGGCCACCAGGATCTTGGTGATCAGCCGGGGGTCCGAGGCCATCGTGCCGCCGGCCAGGGTGCGCGGCTGGGCGGCGCGCGGCGGGGGTCCGGCGGCCGAGGCCCCGGACCCGGCGGACGCCCGTCCGCTCACGCACTCGGGGCACTGGAACCCCACAGACGCGCTGATCATGCACTCGGGGCAGATCGGGCGCTCACAGCGGGTGCAGCTGATGCCGGTCTCCCGCTGGGGGTGCCGGTAGCAGCAGACCGCCTGGTCCTCCATGGTGTCCCCTCGCCCCTTGTCCACTTCTGATCGGGCGTTCCCCCGCCCCGCTTGTACACACGGACACTTGTTCACACGGACAAGCGGGGCCTGAAAGTTCCCCGTACCGGGGCATGAGAGCTCCCCGTACGGGTTCAGCCCTCGCGCGTCTCGATGACGACCGACTCGATGACGACGTCCTGGAGCGGACGGTCGGTGCGCGGGTTGGTCGCGGTGCCCGCGATCGCGTCGACGACCTTCTTGCTGCCCTCGTCGACGACCTCGCCGAAGATGGTGTGCTTACCGGTCAGCCACGCGGTCGGGGCGACCGTGACGAAGAACTGCGAGCCGTTGGTGCCCGGGCCGGCGTTGGCCATCGCCAGCAGGTACGGCTTGTTGAAGGCCAGGTCCGGGTGGAACTCGTCGCCGAACTCATAGCCGGGACCACCGGTCCCGTTGCCCAGCGGGTCACCGCCCTGGATCATGAAGCCACTGATCACCCGGTGGAAGACGGTGCCGTCGTAGAGCTTTTCCTTGGCCTTCTTGCCGGTGGCTGGGTGAGTCCACTCGCGAGTGCCTTCGGCCAGTTCGACAAAGTTCTTGACCGTCTTGGGCGCATGGTTCGGCAGCAGCCGGACCACGATGTCGCCGTTGTTCGTCTTCAGGGTGGCGTATAGCTGCTCGGCCACGATCAACCTTCCATCGTTTTCACTTACGTCTCCTGATCCTCGCACGGACGCAAGGCGGACGAGTAGCCGCTGAGGCGGCCCCGGGCGCGCCGATCCGCACGGTTTCCCCGAGAATCCTCCCTATGACCCAGATGCCCGATCACACATGCTGGTCATGCTGCGAACGGGCATGATCTCCACAAACAGGCATGATCTTTCTTGGGATGGAAACACGAAACTGGGCAAATAGAGCGCGCAACAACAACGCACGACTCTGAACCCCGGAGCTTGACCACGCCACCGAGGAGGAGGATCCCGTGACCCGCATTGACAGCGTGCGAGCCGCGACCGGCACCGCCAAGGGCAGCGTCCTGCACGCCGCGGAGGCGGTGGCGCCCTATGCCGGCACGGCCAAGGACACCGCGACGCGCTACGCGCACGAGGCCCGCGTCCGGCTGGCGCCGAAGGTCTCGACCGCGGCACACCAGGCCCGGTGCACGGCCGGTGCTCAGTACCACGCCCATATCGCGCCACGGCTCGACCAGGCCCGCGGCACCCTGCCGCCGAAGGTGGACCAGGCCGCCACACGGGCCGCCAAGCGGACCCGTAAGGCGGCACGCCATGCCGCCGACTACACGGCACCGCGGGTGGAGCAGGCGGTGGCCGGGGTGCGCGCCGCCGCGGGACCGGCGCGCGAGGAGGCGGCCGTGCGCACGGCGGCGGCCATCGCGGCGCTGCGCACCCATGTGACAGCCGCGGAGATCGAGAAGCTCGCCCGGAAGCACCGCCGCCGGGCCCGGACCGCCCGCTTCGCCAAGCGGGCGACCTTCATCGGCCTGGTCGGCGCGGGGGTCTACGCCGCGTGGAAGTGGTGGGACAAGCAGGCCAACCCCGACTGGCTGGTCGAGCCCCCGGCGGCGACCGAGGTGGGCGACCGCGAGCGGCTCTCGGCGGTGGACGGCAGCGACCAGAACGCCGTCGACCCCGAGGTGCAGGCCAAGCAGGCCGAGGCCGAGGCCCGCAGGGACGACGAGCGCTGAGAGCGCCGCTCACGCGCCCGGCGCATGCCCGCCACGAGGGGCGGGAGATCAGCCGATCTCCCGCCCCTCGTCCTTTTCTCCGGGGCGGCTCCGGCTTCTCCGGGGCGGCTCCGGCTCAGTCCGCCGGTTCCTCCCCCTGGGAGCGGCGCTGCCGCCGCTCCAGGAAGATCTCGGTGAAGACCGAGACCTTGGCCCGCAGCGCCCAGGGGTCGATCGGCTTGGCCATGTAGTCCACCGCACCGGCCGCATAGCCCCGCGAGGAGTGCTCGGGATCGGAGCCCATCGCGGTGAGGAAGATGATCGGGATGTCCCGGTTACGGGAGCGTCGCTTGATATGGGCAGCCGTCTCATAGCCGTCCATCTCGGGCATCTGCACATCCAGCAGGATCACCGCGAAGTCGTCATGGTCGAGCAGCGCCTTGAGGGCCTCCTGCCCGGAGGTCGCGGTCACCAGCTCCTGGTCGAGCGTGGCCAGCACGGCCTCCATGGCCAGCAGATTGTTCTGCTGGTCGTCCACCACGAGGATCTTCGGCCGCGGCCCCACGGCCCGCTGGGACGCCGCGGGCCCCGCCCGTCCCATGGGCTCCTCCTCCTGCTGTGGCATCGCGGCCGGGCGCTGGGACTCCACCATGGCCAGCTGCCGCTCCAGGACCAGACAGCGCTCCTCCGCCAGTCGGCCCCGCAGCCGCACCTCGTCCAGCTCCTCGGTGAGCCGCCGCACCTCCTGCTGAAGCAGATCCCGCTCCTTGATCAGCTCCTCCCGGTCCGGAAGATCACGCTCCAGCGCATCCGCCCGGGCCCGCTCCGTCGCCCAGGCCGCCTCGGCCTGGCTCAGCCGCACCTCGAGATCGGCGATGCGGTGCTTGCGGTCCAGCAGCGCCTCGCCCAGCACGTCCTGGTGCGCCAAGGAGACCCGCGCGTGCCGGTCGGCGTCGGCCAGCTGGATCTGAAGGATCTCCATGGCATGCCCGGGGGAGCGGCTGGTGCGGACCGCGGCCCGGTGCAGCTCCCGCACCAGCTCGAGGGCGGCGGGGGTGGGAGCGACACCGCGCTGCGCCGCGAGATCGGTGAACAGATCGAAGACGAACTCCCACGGCGGGATCCGGGTGCCACTCAGAAACCGCGAGATGGTGCTCGGATCCCGGTGCCTGCGCACCGCGTATCTGCGCATCGAGACTCCCAGCCCCAGGAACAGCTTCCTCAGCTCCACAGCGAACGCCCGGCACTCCTCGGGCAGGTTCTCGCCCAGCGGATGCAGCCCACTCATCGTGTCCCCCTGTACGGCGCACCGCGCCGATCAGACGACTCCCGGGCGATCTGCCCGAGTTGTGGAAAACACCCTGGAGCATCCCGCGGGTGTTGCGCCGGGCAATGACAAGAGTGGCAACACCGATATCAGGGGAGAAAACGCATCAGCCAGGACACCGGTCCGGCGTCCTGGCTGGTGATGGAGGTGGAGCCTAGGAGAGTCGAACTCCTGACATCCGCCATGCAAAGACGGCGCTCTACCAACTGAGCTAAGGCCCCTTCGCCGATCAGGATACCTGGTACCGACCAGCATTCCCGACCGGGTATCGCTCGCGCGTAGCGCTCTCCGTAGGATGCCACGCAAGATTCGCGGCAGCGAAGCGAAGGGGAGAGCGAGATGGACGCAACACAGCAGGATGCCACCGCGCGCGCACGGGAGCTTCAGCGCAGCTGGTACGGGGAGCCGCTGGGGGCGCTCTTTCGCCGTCTCATCGACGATCTCGGTCTGAACCAGGCCCGCCTCGCCGCCATCCTCGGTCTGTCCGCGCCCATGCTCTCGCAGCTCATGAGCGGCCAGCGCGCCAAGATCGGCAACCCCGCCGTGGTCCAGCGGGTGCAGGCGCTCCAGGAGCTGTCCAGTCAGGCTGCGGACGGCAGGGTCAGCGCCGCCGAGGCCGCCGAGCGCATGGAGGAGATCAAGAAGTCCGCGGGCGGCTCGGTCCTCAACTCCACCCAGACCACGGCGAGCACGGGCGCCCCGACCGTACGGCGAGTGGTACGCGAGATCCAGTCGCTGCTGCGGTCCGTGGCGGCCGCGGGGGACATCATCGATGCCGCCGACTCCCTCGCCCCCACCCACCCCGAGCTGGCAGAGTTTCTCCGTGTGTACGGCGCCGGGCGGACCGCCGAGGCGGTCGCCCACTACGAGGCGCACCAGAGCTGACGGGCTGAACTGCTGACGAGTCGATGACGGGGCGGGCACGGCGCGATGGGTGAGATCTTCGCGGGCCGGTACGAGCTGGTGGACCCGATCGGGCGCGGGGGCGTGGGCGCGGTATGGCGCGTCTGGGACCACCGCCGCCGACGGTACGTGGCAGCGAAGGTGCTCCAGCAACGCGACGCCCATACGCTGCTGCGCTTCGTCCGGGAACAGGCCCTGCGGATCGATCACCCCCATGTGCTGGCACCGGCCAGCTGGGCGGCCGACGACGACAAGGTGCTGTTCACCATGGACTTGGTGGGCGGCGGCTCGTTCGCCCATCTCATCGGGGACTACGGCCCGCTGCCGCCCCGTTATGTGTGCACCCTGATCGACCAGCTGCTCTCCGGACTGGCCGCGGTGCACGCCGAGGGCGTGGTGCACCGGGACATCAAACCCGCGAACATCCTGCTGGAATCCACCGGGACCGGGCGGCCGCACGTCCGGCTCTCCGACTTCGGCATCGCGCTGACCAAGGGCGAACCGCGCCTCACCGAGGCCAACTATGTGATGGGCACGCCCGGCTACTTCGCGCCCGAGCAGATGATGGGCGACGACCCCGACTTCCCGGCGGACCTCTTCGCCGTCGGACTGGTGGCGCTCTATCTGATCACCGGGCACAAGCCGGACGGGGAGGCGCTCGTCAAGCTCTTCGAGCAGGGGGTGCCGAACGCGCCCACCGGGGTGCCCGAACCGCTGTGGCAGGTGATCGCGGGGCTGCTGCAACCGGACCCCGAGAACCGCTTCCGCACCGCCACGGGCGCGCGGAAGGCACTGGCTACCGCGGTCGACCTGCTGCCCGAGGCCGACCTGGACGACGATGCCATCGAGGTCTTCGACCAACTCGGCCCGCTGCCCACCGGATTCGGCCCCGAAGGCCCCACCCGGCCGCGCCGCCGCCACGCCAAGGCCGACCCGCCCCGGGACAACGGCGCGGCGCCGTCCCGGCCCCAGTCCGCCGCCGACTCGGGCCCCGCCGACGAGGCGGCCCCCGGCCCCGACGCGGCCGCACTTCAGCAGCCGGCCGCCCCACGGCCGTCCATGTCCGACACCGGCAGCTTCACCCTCCCGCCGCCGCTCCCCCGGAACGACCAGTCGCACACACCGCATACCGAGGCCCCCGGGGCTCCTGGGACTCCGTCCTCGGGCGCCCCGCCCGCCGAAGTCCGGCACCCCGAACCCCCGCACGCCCAGACGCCCCCGAACCGGACCCCACCGCACCACCAGACCCCACCGCCCCAGCCCGCGGGCCCACCGACGCCGACGCCCCCGCCGCCGACCGCCCAGCCCGCGACTCCGCCCCCGCCGGTCCAGCGGCCGTCGATACCCCACCCGCTGGCCCCGCCGACCCCTTCGACGGCGGCCCCGATCCCACCGGCTCCACAGCCGCCCGTGCACCACCCGCACCACGCACAACAGCAGCCCCCACACCCCGTACAGCCGGTGCAGCATCCGCACCCGCATACGCCCACCCCCGCTCCCGCTCCCGCTCCGAACGCGGCACACACGCCGACGCCAACGCCGACACCCACGCCGACTCCGACCCCGACACCCACGCCGCTCCCGCGTGACTTTCCTTCTACTCGTCCATACACCGCGGAGCGGCCGCGGGTTCCCTCCACGGCACGGCGGCGCCCCGGACCGTCCAGGAAAGCGACGCTCTCGATCCTGATCGTGGCGGCGCTGTGCTTCGCCATCGGCGCATGGGCCCTGGTGGCAGCGGGCTGACCCCGCCCCAGGCCACAGCCACGAGGCGGCCCCCGGCTACCAAGCAGGCGGCGGCCCGTACCGCTGTTGCGCCGAGGCCCGCCGCCGGGCGGTGAGCGTCCACACCCCGAGCCCCAGCACCAGCGCCGTCCCGGTGCCGATCCCCGCGTAACCCACCACCCGCAGCGCGTCCTTCGAGTCGGCGGCGCCGGAGCCGGAACTCCCCATCCGGTCGCCGTCCGCCGCGACCGGATGCCGCTTGGCCGCCCGCCGGTCGGCCGCCGTGAGGCCGAACCCCGCCTTGACCGGGTCCTTGTCGTAGGTGGGCCCGCCGCGCGTGTCGCCCGCGACCCGTACCCGCAGCACGACCGGCACCGAGCTGTTCAGATGGGGTTCCACCTGCGGCGGGTTGAGGGTGACTGCCAGGAAGTACCCACCGCTGAAGCTCATCGCGCGAACCGTGGAGCCGGTGTTCGCATACCGGTTTCCGTAGGCCACCGGCGCGGTGGCCACCTGGGTGCGGGGCGACTCACCGTCCTGCGCGGCGAGGGTGCCACGCTTCGCGAGCCCGCGCGCCGGGTTGTAGGCGTGCAGCGCCAGGGCGCGGTCGAGCAGACGGGTGCTCTGGTCCTTGCCGCCGGCGGACAGTTCGGCGACGGCGGAGAGGCGCTGCCCCCAGTCCACGGGCACCCGGTAGAAGTGCGTCTCCCCCGGCGTGATCTCGTCCCTCCACACCCCGGTCCCCAGGGTTGGCGCGTCGCTGAAGCCGCGCCCGCCACGCCTCGGCAGCGGAGTGCCGTCCAGCGGCTCGGGCGACGGCGAGCTCGAACTCCCCTCCGGGACCGCCCCCGTGGCCCCGCCCTTCACCGGTGGCTCCACCATCAGCCGGAGTTCCACGGGCCAGCGCTCCGGGTCCGGTGACCCGTCCTCGCGCTCCACCGTCACCACATAGCGCCCCGCCTGGTGGCAGGAGGCCGGGCCGGAATCGATCTGGCGGGAGGCGTAGTCGGCCAGGGGATAGGCCACGCCGGTCGTCTCGATCTTCGGGGATGCGGTGCCGCAGATGCCCCCGTCGGGGCTCTCCAGGGTCACCTTCACGCCATCGCGGTACGAGGTCACCTCCGCGCCCGGCCGAGGTGCCGCGACCGCCGAGACATAGGCTGCTGACTTCGTGTCGAGCGTCACGCCGTAGTACCGCTTCTCGCCCGGCCCGACACTGTCGACATAGGTGCGGCCGGCCGCCAGGGAAGGGGCGCCCGCGTCACCGTCGGAGCCGGATATCCGGGTGCCGCGGGTCTCGTACGCCCGGGCCCCGGCGGCGCCGTCGGCGAGGGACGTGCCCGGTGCCGCGGCCACCGCGCACAGCGCCGCCGCCGCGGCGAGACCGGCCCTGACCTTGCGACGGTCCTTCATCGCGCGTCACTCCTCGTCGTACCGGCCGCTCGGCCCGCTCAACCCCGGCTTGGCCGGCTCGTTCGCCCCGGCCCGGCCGACCCGCTCAACTTTGCCTGTGCAAGCTATTCATTTGCGAGAGTGAAACACGAAGGCCCCCCGTCATCCCGTCCCCCGCCGCCCCCGCCGCTCGCCCGCCACTGCGCCACTGCGCCACTGCGCCACTGCGCCAGTAAAGCCGACGGGGCCCCGACCGCTCCAGCGGCCGGGGCCCCGTACTGGGACTGTAGGAGGAGCTCACACACCCGAACCTGCGGGCACGGAGTCGGTCGCCTCCGTCCACAGATCCTGCTCGGCGCGATCCGCCTGGATCTGGCGGTACACGAGGAGCCCGCCGATGGCGGCCAGTGCGACCAGGAGCAGCTTCTTCACCGCGCTACCTCGTCTCTTTCTTGACGTAGGGGACCTCTGGCGCCTGATGATACACACCGACCGATACCGATCGGTGACCTATGACCGGCATTGGCCGATGAGAAACCGGGAAGGAAGCGGGGATCAACTCCCTGCCCCCATACGACATCAGCCTGGACGGAGAAGATCTCCATCCAGGCTGATCGCGACGGTGGGGCTAACAGGACTTGAACCTGTGGCCTCTTCCTTATCAGGGAAGCGCTCTAACCGTCTGAGCTATAGCCCCGCGCTGCACCGAAAGATTAGCGCACCACCTGCCCTGTCCCAAAATCGGTAACGGCCGGGCCGCTACTCGTCCTCGGCCAGGGTCAGCTCGACGCCGCCCACGAAGCCCGCCGACAGGTTGTAGATGAAGGCCCCGAGCGTGGCCAGCGCGGTCGCCAGCACCACATTGATCACGGCGATGATCCCGGTGAACCCCAGGACACGCGGAAGCGACAGGAAGGACTCCAGGTCGAACCCGCTGCCCTTCTGCGACTCCGTGGCGTCACTGATGGTGCCGCCCACCGCGCTGAAGACGCCCATGGCGTCCATGACCATCCACAGCACCGCCACCGCGATCACCGTGCAGATCCCCAGCGCGATCGCCAGCAGGAAGCTGACCTTCATGACCGACCACGGGTCGACCCTGGCGACCCGCAGCCGTGCCTTGCGGGTCCGCGGCGCCGGACGGGCCCCCGCGGACGTACGGGGGCGGCGGACGGCCGTGGCGGCCTGCTGGTGCCCCGTCTGGGCGGTCTGGGCCGACTGCCCCGGCACCGAGCCGTCCCGCCCGGCCCCGCCGCCGGGCGGCGGGGCGTATGCCTGCGGCGGGTGGTACGGCTGCGCGGGCTGGGCGGGGGCGGGACGCTCGTTGGGGAGCGGGCTGGAGTACTGGGGCTTGGGGTGCGGATCGCGCTGCGGCCGCAGCTTCCGGGTCTCGGTCACCGCCGCGGCGGCGGAGTCCCCGGCCGGGCCACGGGCGCCGTCCCCAGCGGTGTGGCCGCCCGTCGGGGCTCCTGATCCCGGACGCCCTCCGGCGTCCGCACCGCCGCCCGCGGCACCCGTGGCTCCACTCACGACTTACTCCTCGGTCTCGTCGGCCGGGGGCGCTGTGCCCTCGGCCGCCTCGGACTCGGCCTCCTCGGCTGGCGCGTTCATGGCCGCGGTTTCTTCCTCGACCTCTTCAGCCTCACGACCGGCCTCGGCGTTCCGGGCGACGCCGACGACGGCATCGCGCTTGCCCAGGTTGATCAGTTGGACGCCCATGGTGTCACGGCCCGTCTCCCTGACCTCATTGACCCGGGTGCGGATCACGCCACCGCTGAGCGTGATGGCGAGGATCTCATCGGTCTCCTCGACCACCAGCGCCCCGACCAGGGAACCACGGTCCTCGACGATCTTCGCCGCCTTGATACCGAGACCACCGCGCCCCTGGACGCGGTACTCATCGACATTGGTCCGCTTCGCGTACCCGCCGTCGGTGGCGGTGAACACGAACGTACCGGGCCGGACGACATTCATCGAGAGGAGTTCGTCGCCCTCGCGGAAGCTCATGCCCTTCACACCGGAGGTCGCGCGGCCCATCGGCCGCAGCGACTCGTCGGTCGCGGTGAACCGGATCGACTGGGCCTTCCTGCTGATCAGCAGCAGATCGTCCGCGGAGGAGACCAGCTCGGCACCGATCAGCTCGTCCTCGCGGCCGTCCTCCATCTCCCGGAGGTTGATCGCGATCACACCGCCCGACCGGGGCGAGTCGTAGTCCTTCAGCGGCGTCTTCTTGACCAGGCCGGACTTGGTGGCCAGCACCAGATACGGCACCGCCTCGTAGTCCCGGATGGCGAGAATCCGCGCGATCTTCTCATCGGGCTGGAAGGCCAGCAGATTCGCCACATGCTGGCCGCGCGCGTCCCGTCCCGCGTCCGGGAGCTCGTACGCCTTCGCCCGGTAGACCCGGCCCTTGTTGGTGAAGAACAGCAGCCAGTGGTGGGTGGTCGAGACGAAGAAGTGGGAGACGATGTCGTCCTGCTTCAGCTTCGTCCCGCGCACGCCCTTGCCGCCGCGCTTCTGCGAGCGGTAGTCCTCGGTCTTGGTGCGCTTCACATAGCCGCCACGCGTGATCGTGACGACGATGTCCTCCTCGGCGATCAGGTCCTCGATGGACATGTCGCCGTCGAAGGGCACCAGCTTGGTGCGCCGGTCGTCGCCGAACTTCTCGACGATCGCGGTCAGCTCCTCGCTGATGATCTGCCGCTGTCGCTCGGGCGAGGCCAGGATCGCGTTGTACTCGTTGATCTTCGCCTGAAGCTCGTCGTGCTCCTGGACGATCTTCTGACGCTCCAGGGCGGCCAGCCGCCGCAGCTGCATCTCCAGGATCGCGTTCGCCTGGATCTCGTCGATCTCCAGCAGGCCCATCAGGCCCTCGCGCGCGATCTCCACCGTGTCGCTGCGCCGGATCAGCGCGATGACCTCGTCGATCGCGTCCAGGGCCTTGAGCAGACCGCGCAGGATGTGCGCCCGCTCCTCGGCCTTGCGCAGCCGGAAGCGGGTCCGCCGGACGATGACCTCGACCTGGTGGGTGACCCAGTTGCGGATGAACGCGTCCAGGGAGAGGGTGCGCGGCACACCGTCGACCAGGGCCAGCATGTTGGCGCCGAAGTTGGTCTGTAGATCGGTGTGCTTGTAGAGGTTGTTGATGACGACCTTGGCGACCGCGTCCCGCTTGAGCACGATGACCAGGCGCTGGCCGGTGCGCGAGGAGGTCTCGTCACGGACGTCGGCGATGCCGCCGACCTTGCCGTCCTTCACCAGGTCGGCGATCTTCTGCGCGAGGTTGTCCGGGTTCACCTGGTACGGCAGCTCGGTGACCACCAGGCACTGCCGGCCCTGGATCTCCTCGACCTCCACCACCGCGCGCATGGTGATCGAGCCGCGCCCGGTGCGGTACGCCTCCTCGATGCCCTTACGGCCGACGACCAGCGCCCCGGTCGGGAAGTCCGGGCCCTTGATCCGGTCGATCAGGGCGTCGAGCAGCTCTTCCTGGGTGGCCTCGGGGTTGGCCAGGGCCCACTGGGCGCCCTCGGCCACCTCGCGCAGATTGTGCGGCGGGATGTTGGTGGCCATGCCGACCGCGATCCCCGCCGAGCCGTTGATCAGCAGGTTGGGGAAGCGGGCCGGCAGAACCGTCGGCTCCTGGTTACGGCCGTCGTAGTTGTCCTGGAAGTCGACGGTCTCCTCGTCGATGTCCCGGAGCATCTCCATCGACAGCGGTGCCATCTTGCACTCGGTGTACCGCATGGCCGCCGCGGGGTCGTTGCCCGGGGAGCCGAAGTTGCCGTTGGAGTCGACCAGCGGCATCCGCATGGACCACGACTGGGCCAGTCGCACCAGCGCGTCGTAGATCGACGAGTCGCCGTGCGGGTGGTAGGTGCCCATGACGTCGCCGACGACGCGGGCGCACTTGTAGAAGCCCTTCTCGGGGCGGTACCCGCCGTCGTACATCGCGTACAGCACCCGGCGGTGCACCGGCTTGAGGCCGTCCCGGACGTCGGGCAGCGCACGGCTGACGATCACGCTCATCGCGTAATCGAGGTACGAGCGCTGCATCTCCGTCTCGAGGCCGACCGGCTCGACGCGGAGGGCGGCGCCTTCGGCGAGCTCGTCGGGGGTCAGATCGTCGGGCGTGTTCGGGGTGTTCTCGTCGGCCATTGCTGGTCAAAGTCCTTCTGTCGTCTGCGGCTGGGGGCCGACTCAGATGTCGAGGAAGCGGACATCCTTGGCGTTGCGCTGGATGAACGAGCGCCGTGCCTCGACGTCCTCACCCATGAGGACCGAGAACAGGTCGTCGGCCTGGGCCGCGTCGTCCAGCGTGACCTGGCCCAGGACGCGGTGGTCCTGGTCCATCGTGGTCACCCGCAGCTCTTCGGCGTTCATCTCGCCCAGACCCTTGAAGCGCTGGACCGAGTCGTCCCTGATGCGCTTGCCCTGCTCCCGGCCGGCCTGGATCAGCGCGTCCCGCTCCCGGTCCGAGTACGCGTACTCGACCTCGTCCCGGCCCCACTTGATCTTGTAGAGGGGCGGACGGGACAGGAAGACATGCCCCGCCTCGACCAGCGGGCGCATAAAACGGAAGAGGAAGGTCAGCAGCAGGGTGTTGATGTGCTGACCGTCGACATCGGCGTCCGCCATCAGGATGATCTTGTGATAGCGGAGCTTGGCGATGTCGAAGTCCTCGTGCACCCCGGTGCCGAAGGCGGAGATCAGCGCCTGGACCTCGTTGTTCTGGAGGATCTTGTCGACCCGGGCCTTCTCGACGTTGAGGATCTTGCCTCGGATCGGGAGGATCGCCTGATACTGCGGGTTACGGCCGGACTTGGCCGAGCCGCCGGCGGAGTCACCCTCGACGATGAAGATCTCGCACTTCGCCGGGTCGTTGGACTGGCAGTCGCTCAGCTTGCCCGGCAGCGAAGCGGTCTCCAGCAGCCCCTTGCGACGGGTCAGATCGCGCGCCTTACGGGCCGCGACGCGGGCCGTGGCCGCCTGGATGCCCTTGCGGACGATGTCCGCCGCCTCGTTGGGGTTGCGGTCCAGCCAGTCGGCGAGATGCTCGTTGACGATCTTCTGGACGAAGGTCTTGGCCTCCGTGTTGCCCAGCTTGGTCTTGGTCTGGCCCTCGAACTGGGGCTCACCCAGCTTGACCGAGATGATCGCGGTCAGACCCTCGCGGATGTCCTCACCGGTGAGGTTGTCGTCGCGCTCCCGGAGCAGCTTCTTGTCGCGCGCGTACTTGTTGATCAGGTACGTCAGCGCGGCGCGGAAGCCCTCCTCGTGGGTGCCGCCCTCATGGGTGTGGATGGTGTTCGCGAAGCTGTAGACACCCTCGGTGTACTGCGCGTTCCACTGCATCGCGATCTCGAGGGAGAGCATCCGCTCCTTGTCCTCGGCCTCGAAGCCGATCACCGTGGGGTGGACCAGCTCGCCCTTGCGGGAGTTGAGGTAGGTGACGAAGTCGACGATGCCGCCCTCGTAGTGGTACTTCACGGAGAGCGGCTTGCCCTCCTCGTCCACATGGGCCGCGCGCTCGTCCGTCAGCGAGATCGACAGGCCCTTGTTGAGGAACGCCATCTCCTGGAAGCGCCGGGCCAGCGTCTCGAAGGAGTACTCGGTGGTCTCGAAGACGTCCGGGTCCGCCCAGAAGGTGACCGTGGTGCCGGTCTCCTCCGTGGCCTCGTTCCGGGCCAGGGGCGCGGTCGGCGCTCCCGTCTTGTAATCCTGGGTCCAGCGGTAACCGTCCGTCTTGACCTCGACCGACACCTTCGACGACAGGGCGTTGACGACGGAGACGCCGACGCCGTGCAGACCGCCGGAGACGGCATAGCCGCCGCCGCCGAACTTGCCGCCCGCGTGCAGCACGGTCAGCACGACCTCCACGGCCGGCTTCCCCTCCGAGGGGACGATGCCCACGGGGATGCCGCGGCCGTTGTCCACGACGCGGACGCCGCCGTCGGCGAGGATCGTGACCTCGATGGTGTCCGCGTGACCGGCCATGGCCTCGTCGACGGAGTTGTCGACGACCTCCTGGACGAGGTGGTGCAGGCCGCGCTCACCGGTGGAACCGATGTACATACCGGGTCGCTTGCGGACCGCCTCCAGCCCCTCCAGTACGGTGATCGCACTGGCGTCGTACGACGGCGGGGCCAGGGCCTCGCCGTCGGGCGTGGACGGGATGTTTTCGATGGGGTTGCCGGAATCGGCCACGAAGCGCCCTTTCTGGCACAGCACAAGCCGTCTCCGGGCAGGCGGGAGCGGCTGGCGTCGTTCAACATGTGTCCGCAAGCGCTCGGTGCGCCAGCGGCGACGGTGTACGGCCCCAGTCTACCGGTAGCGCCGACAAGAATGGGGGCTTGCTGCCGCCTGAGTCCGCATGTGCCGCCCTGAACCGGCCGCCACCGACTCCCCATATGCGGGGACGGGCTCCAAGAGGCTCACACCGCCACCCAGCGCTTCGGACTGTCAACCACCGGCTACCGTGACCGGGGTCTCAGCAGTCACCCTGTTACCCCCGGTTAACACGAGGGCTCAAGCGCCGGTCAGCCGTAGGTGTCCCCCGGGCCCGTGGAGCCCGGGGAGCGCAGCGAGCCATAGCGCCGGGGTGGGCCGCCGGGGCCCAGAACCTTGATCAGCTTCACCGTGCCCTGGCCCAGATCGGCGTTGAGCCGGGCCACGAGCTGGGGCGCGAGCAGCCGCAGCTGGGTCGCCCACGCCGTGGAGTCACAGCGCACCGTGAGCACCCGGGCGTCCTCGTCATAGCGCTGGGGCTCGCAGTGCTGGGCCACCTCGGGGCCCACCATCTGGGGCCAGCGGCCCATCACCCCGCCGACCGCGGCCGGGGTCTCCCAGCCACGCTCGGTGATCAGCCGGTTGATCGCCGCACCGAGTGGAAGCGGATCGCGGCCATCGGCGCGCGCGCCGGAGCGCAGGCCCCCTCTGCGCGCCTGCTTCTTCTGCTGGGCCGCGGCTCCCCGGGCGCGCGCCTGCTCCTTGGCGGCGCGCAGCGCCACCCGCGCGAGATCGACCCCCGAGGGCTCGGGCACCGGCGAAGGCCCGGACGCCGCCGAGGGCCGCGCGGGCTGGTCCATCCCGTCCGTCATGCGCGCCGCACCTCGCCCTCGGACACCGCAAAGCGCGTACCGGCCAGCACATGCGGGACGTCGTCCTCCACCGCCGCGGTCACCAGCACCTGCTCCCCGGGGGCGACCAGCTCGGCCAGCCGCTCCCGGCGCCGCTCGTCCAGCTCCGCGAAGACGTCGTCGAGCACCAGCACCGGCTCGCCCGCCTCGGTGCGCAGCAGATCGTAGGAGGCCAGCCGCAGGGCGAGGGCGTACGACCAGGACTCGCCATGGCTGGCGTAGCCCTTCGCCGGGAGCCGGCCCAGCTTGAGCACCAGGTCGTCGCGGTGCGGGCCCACCAGCGTGACCCCCCGCTCGATCTCCTGCTTACGGGCCTCGGTGAGGGCGGCCATCAGCAGCTCGTACAGCTCCTCGCGGCTGCCCGCGTCGGCCAGCCCCTCACCGGCCGAGCCGCGGTACTCCAGCAGCACCGGGCCGCCGCCGGGGGCGAGCTGCTCGTACGCCTTGTCGGCGAGCGGCTGGAGCACGGAGATCAGATCGAGCCGCTGGACGAGCAACTCGGCACCGGCCCGGGCCAGATGCTGGTCCCAGACGTCGAGGGTGGACAGCGCCGTGTCGCCGCCCCCGCCGCGCGAACCGTGGCGCCGGGCCAGGGCGGCGGTCTTCAGCAGGGTGTTGCGCTGCTTCAGCACCCGGTCGTAGTCGGAGCGGACCCCCGCCATCCGGGGCGCCCGCGCGGTGATCAGCTCGTCCATGAACCGGCGGCGCTCGCCCGGATCGCCCTTGACCAGGGCCAGGTCCTCGGGCGCGAACAGCACCGACCGCAGGATCCCCAGCACATCACGCGGTTTGACCTGCGACGATCGATTGATACGGGCGCGGTTGGCCCTGCCCGGGTTGAGCTCGAGCTCGATCAGCTGCTGCCGGTCCCCCTGGACGACCGCGGCCCGGACCACGGCCCGCTCCGCGCCCATGCGCACCAGCGGGGCGTCGGAGGAGACCCGGTGGCTGCCGAGGGTGGCGAGATAGCCGACGGCCTCGACGAGATTGGTCTTGCCCTGGCCGTTGGGCCCGACGAAGGCCGTGACGCCCGGGTCGAGCGCCACCTCGGCCCGGACGTACGAGCGGAAGTCGGCGAGCGAGAGATGCGTGACGTGCATAGTGGGCTGCGCCGACCTCCCCCGGCAGTACTGCTTGCTTCCGACCCCGAGGGGTGGTTACTTCTCGTTGCTCTCGACCGCGTGGCCACCGAACTGATTGCGCAGCGCGGCGACCATCTTCATCTGCGGCGAGTCCTCCTGGCGGGAGGCGAAGCGGGCGAAGAGCGACGCGGTGATCGCGGGCAGCGGCACGGCGTTGTCGATCGCGGCCTCCACGGTCCAGCGGCCCTCACCGGAGTCCTCCGCGTAGCCCCGCAGCTTGCCCAGGTGCTCGTCCTCGTCCAGGGCGCGGACCGCCAGGTCCAGCAGCCAGGAGCGGATGACCGTGCCCTCCTGCCAGGAGCGGAAGACCTCGCGGACGTCGGTGACCGAGTCCACCTTCTCCAGCAGCTCCCAGCCCTCCGCGTACGCCTGCATCATCGCGTACTCAATGCCGTTGTGGACCATCTTGGCGAAGTGGCCCGCGCCGACCTTGCCGGCGTGGACGGCGCCGACCTCGCCCTCGGGCTTGAGCGCGTCGAAGATCGGCTGGACCTGGGCCACATGGTCGGCGGCGCCGCCGTACATCAGCGCGTAGCCGTTCTCCAGGCCCCAGACACCGCCGGATACACCGCAGTCGACGAAGCCTATGCCCTTGGCGTTGAGCTGCTCGGCGTGCTTCTCGTCGTCGGTCCAGCGGGAGTTCCCGCCGTCCACGACGATGTCGCCGGGCGACAGCAGCTCGGCCAGCTCGTCGATGGTGATCTGGGTGGGGACGCCCGCCGGGACCATGACCCACACCACTCGCGGGCCCTTGAGGCTGTTGACGAGCTCATCGATGCTGTGAACATCGGCGACGTCCGGGTTGCGGTCGTATCCGATGACGGTGTGGCCTGCGCGGCGGATGCGCTCGCGCATGTTGCCGCCCATCTTGCCGAGGCCGATGAGACCGAGCTCCATCAGTGATCCTTTGTGCCGTAGTCCGTTGCGTTTCGCGGTGAATCCGAGCCTACGCCGCCGGGTAGCCGCACAGATGTGGGCTACACCTGCTCATTCGCTCGGGTTTCAGCCACTCAGTCGGACCGGCATGATCAGGTACTTGTACGCCTCGTCCGCCTCGGCGTCCATGGCGGGCTTGCCACTCAGCAGGGCGGGCTTGGTCGAGGTGGTGAAGGACAGCTGGGCGACCGGCGAGTCGATCGCGCTGAGGCCGTCCAGCAGGAACGTCGGGTTGAAGGCGATCGAGATGTCGTCGCCGTCGAGCTGGGCGTCCACCCTTTCCACAGCCTGTGCGTCGTCGCTGGATCCGGCCTCCAGGATCAGCACGCCCTGCTCGAAGCTGAGCCGCACCGGGGTGTTGCGCTCGGCGACCAGGGCCACACGCTTGACGGCCTCGACGAACGGGGCGGTCTCGATCACCGCGACCGAGTTGAACTCGGTGGGGAAGAGCGTGCGGTACTTCGGCAGGTCGCCCTCGAGCAGCCGGGTGGTGGTACGGCGCCCGGCGCCCTCGAAGCCGATCAGGCCCTCGCCGGCGCCCGAGCCGGAGAGCGCGAGCGCGACGGTGTCACCGCTGGTCAGCGACTTGGCGGTGTCGAGGAGCGTCTTGGCGGGCACCAGCGCGACGGCGGAGATGTCGGGGGTCTCGGGCTTCCACAGGAACTCGCGGACCGCGAAGCGGTAGCGGTCGGTGGAGGCCAGCGTGACGGTGTCACCCTCGATCTCGATCCGCACACCCGTGAGCACCGGCAGGGTGTCGTCACGGCCGGCGGCGATGGCGACCTGGGCCGCGGCGGAGGCGAAGACCTCACCGGGGACGGTGCCGGTCGCGGTCGGCATCTGCGGCAGTGCCGGGTACTCCTCCACAGGCAGGGTGTGGAGTGTGAATCGCGAGGAGCCGCAGACCACGGTCACCCGCACGCCGTCGCTGGAGATCTCCACAGGGCGGTTGGGAAGGGCCCGGCAGATGTCGGCGAGGAGGCGGCCGGAGACGAGGACGGTGCCGTCGTCCTCGATGTCGGCCTCCACCGAAACGCGGGCCGAGACCTCGTAGTCGAAGCCGGAGAGGCTGAGCGCGCCTTCCTCCGCCTTCATCAGGATCCCCGCGAGGACGGGCACCGGCGGTCGGGCCGGGAGGCTGCGGGCCGTCCAGGCCACTGCCTCCGCGAGTACATCGCGCTCCACCCGGATCTTCACCGTAAGCCGCCTCCTGCTGTTGCTGGCTCGCCCTGCTGGCCTTCGTCGTCGGCTGTGTTGCCGGAGACCAGTCTGACGCACGCCGCCGACAGTCGGTGCGGCTCGGGGTCAAGTCGGTGTGCGGGGTGTCGGGCGGCTCGGCCCGAGGTTGTGCACAGGCCCCACTTCGAAGCGGTTTCCTCGCTATCTCTATGTGGTCGTAGTAGTAGGCCCTGTGGAAACCGTGGAAAACTCGATCGGCCCTGGTCAGAGGCGATTTTTTGTCCACCGGGCCTGTGGGTGGAGGCGGTGGACAACCAGGGCTTTCTGTGGACGCCGAAGAGTTCTGCACATGCGATGCACAGACATCGCCCGGTTCTCCCCAGCGCCGTCCCCAGTTTTACCCACCTTCCCCACAGCCCAACCCGCCTCTTCGGTGTGACGCCTTTCACTCGGCCTGGTGACCGTGGCCGTTTCGTTGCCGAACAGTGGACAGCGGTGTGGAGAAGCTGTGGGCAACGGGCCTTCGGCTGTGGGTTGTCGGTGGACAAGCTGACGCGCGGCCTGTGGGCAGCTCGATCGTCCACAGTCTGTGGACTCCCGTTAGCCACAATTCCACAACCGGCTGACCTCGGGAGATCCCCTTTCCACCGGACGCCCTGTGGACGCGATCGGGACAACTCCCATGTCCCCAGGGTGTGGACGGTGGATGAGCTGTGGATCTGTGGAGAACCGGGTCGGCCGGGCAGGGAATCGAACAGCTTCGTAGCGGTGAACGACGAGGGACGGCGCTGTGACGAGGCGATGTGACGAGGCGATGTGACGAGCGGAGACGGCGAAGGGCGCCCCGGGAGATGTCCGTCCCGGAGCGCCCTTCAGCGGTTCGCGGTGGCCCTGAGGGCCCCTCTCAGCCGTTCTTGATGCGGTTGGTCAGCTCGGTCACCTGGTTGTAGATGGAGCGCCGCTCGGCCATCAGCGCCCTGATCTTGCGGTCGGCGTGCATCACCGTCGTATGGTCGCGGCCGCCGAACTGCGCGCCGATCTTGGGCAGCGAGAGATCGGTCAGCTCCCGGCAGAGGTACATCGCGATCTGCCGCGCGGTGACCAGCACCCGGCTGCGGGAGGCGCCGCACAGATCGTCGACCGTGTGCCCGAAGTAGTCGGCGGTCGCGGCCATGATCGCGGTGGCGGTGATCTCCGGGGCCGCGTCCTCGCCGCCGGGGATCAGATCCTTCAGCACGATCTCGGTGAGTCCGAGGTCCACCGGCTGCCGGTTCAGGCTCGCGAAGGCCGTCACTCTGATCAGCGCGCCCTCCAGCTCACGGATGTTGCGGGAGATCCGCGAGGCGATGAACTCCAGCACCTCCGGCGGCGCGTTCAGCTGCTCCTGCACCGCCTTCTTGCGGAGGATCGCGATGCGCGTCTCCAGCTCCGGCGGCTGCACATCGGTGATCAGGCCCCACTCGAAGCGGTTGCGGAGCCGGTCCTCCAGGGTGACCAGCTGCTTGGGCGGCCGGTCGGAGGAGAGCACGATCTGTTTGTTGGCGTTGTGGAGCGTATTGAAGGTGTGGAAGAACTCCTCCTGCGTCGACTCCTTGCTCGCCAGGAACTGGATGTCGTCGACCAGCAGGATGTCCATGTCGCGGTAGCGCTTGCGGAACGCGTCCGCCTTGCCGTCGCGGATGGAGTTGATGAACTCGTTGGTGAACTCCTCCGAGCTCACATAGCGCACCCGGGTGCCGGGGTAGAGGCTGCGCGCGTAGTGCCCGATGGCATGCAGCAGGTGGGTCTTGCCGAGGCCGGACTCGCCGTAGATGAACAGCGGGTTGTACGCCTTGGCCGGGGCCTCGGCGACGGCGACCGCCGCGGCGTGCGCGAAGCGGTTGGACGCACCGATGACGAAGGTGTCGAAGAGGTACTTGGGGTTCAGCCGCGCGGTCGGCTCACCGGGGCCGGACGCGGGCGCGGGCTGGGCGGCGAGCGGGCCGGGGGCGCCGGTCTGCGAGGGCAGCACGGGCGGTCCGCCGCGGGCGCGCTCGAGCGGGTCGGGCAGATCGTGGCGCTGCTCGTACGGCGGGCGCTCGGGGCTCGCCCCGGGGCCGGGGATGCCACCGGGACCGCCGCCGTGACCGTGGCCGTGGCCCGGCCCGGGGCGCTCGGCACCCGGGCCGCGGTAGTCGCCGCGCGGCTGCTCGTACGGCTGCTGGTCGTAGCCGGGCTGCTGGTCATAACCGGGCTGCTGGTCATAGCCGGAGGAGGCACGCTGGGAGGCGTACGGGTCGCTCTCGGGGAAGCCGCCGAGCCGGGGCTGCTGCCAGCCGTAGTCGTCACGGCCCCGCGGCCAGGCGCCCGGCTCGGGGCGCGACTGCTGATACCCGGGGTACGCGGGGCGGGCCGACGGAAGATCGTCCGGCGCCTGGCGGCCATAGCCGTCCCGGCCGTCGTAGCTCTCGTAGGACTCGCGCTGCTCGCGCTGGGGCTGCGGGGGGACGATCGGTTCGCCGGCGGACTCGTCCACGGTGATCGCGATGCGGATCGGGCGGCCGCACTCCCGGCTCAGCGTCTCGCTGACGACGGGGGCCAGCCGGCCCTCCAGTACGCCCTTGGCGAATTCATTGGGGACGGCGAGCAGTGCGGTGTCGGCGACCAGCGCGAGGGGCTGGCACCGCTTGATCCAGTGCTCGTCCTTGGCCTCGACGCCTTGTCCGCCCTGCCCGGAGCCCTCTCCCAGCAGCCGCTCGAGCACTCGTGGCCACACTGCGGCAAGATCGGCGGGTACGTCAGCCACAGGGCACGCTCTCTCACTCGCTGGGTGGGGGACGCCGACAGGTCCTACGAATGCGTGGTCTCGGGACGGGCGTGAAGGAATCGGAGCTCAGCCACGGTAGTCAGGCCGGGGTGCGCGGTTCAAGTCGTTGTCCACAGGGTGTGTACAAATGTGCCATGCGATGTCGCCGGGCGTTCCCTTGCCCCTAGGCTGTGGTGGACAGCGCGCTGTCAGGGTGTCGGCCACCGGTTTGACCGGATGGCGTAACCGCGCGTACCGTAACCAGGTCGAGTTGTCGATGGCTGCTGCCGCCTGCCTCCGATGGGCAAGGATTCACGGGCTGATGACCCGTGGTCGTGAAGCGGTGCACTCGGGCGTATTGCGAGCTACTCGTGGGCGCACGGTGACAGCCAAGCGATAGACCTCCACCATCCGATTCATTTCTGGAGCCCCCGAGTGAGCAAGCGCACCTTCCAGCCGAACAACCGTCGTCGCGCGAAGACCCACGGCTTCCGGCTGCGGATGCGCACCCGTGCCGGCCGCGCGATCCTCGCGTCCCGCCGTGGCAAGGGTCGCGCCCGCCTGTCGGCCTGAGCAGCCTGACCCAAGGTCCATGACGTGCTGCCTACCGAACATCGGCTGAGGCGGCGCGAGGACTTCGCGGCCGCGGTACGCCGAGGACGCAGGGCCGGGCGCCCGCTCCTTGTCGTGCATCTTCGTACCGGCCTCACCAGCGGTGATACGGACCCGCACGCATCCGGGGAGAGTGCTCCTCCGGCGCGTGCGGGTTTCGTCGTAAGCAAGGCGATCGGCGGCGCCGTCGTCCGCAATCTGGTGAAGCGGAGACTGCGCCATCTGATGCGGGACCGCATCGACCGATTTCCCGCAGGTAGCCTTGTGGTCGTACGGGCGCTGCCCGGCGCGGGTGAGGCGGGTCACGACCAGCTGGCCCGCGATCTCGACACGGCAGTGCAGCGGCTACTGGGAGGGGTGCCGCGATGAAGTACCCGCTGCTGTGGTTGATCAAGCTGTACCAGTGGACCATCAGCCCGATGCTGGGACCGGTCTGCAAGTACTACCCGTCGTGCTCGCACTATGGCTATACGGCCATCAACCGGCACGGCGCGGTAAAAGGAACGGCGCTGACGGCCTGGCGCATCCTGCGCTGCAACCCATGGTCACTCGGTGGCGTCGACCACGTCCCGCCCCGGAAGCGTCCGGTGTGGCACCAGCGGCTGCGGAACCGTCTCGGCGGGCATCCGGCTGTGGAGCCTGCCGCACAGCCCGAGACCCAGCCCAAAGCCCAAGGAGCCTGATTCGTGGACACGATCCTCGGTCCTCTTTATGACGTAGTTTCCTGGATCATCGTCCAGTTCCACTCGTTCTACAGCTTGATCTTCGATCGGGACAGTGGCTGGGCGTGGGGTCTGTCCATCGTTTCGCTGGTGGTGCTGATCCGGATCTGCCTGATCCCGCTGTTCGTGAAGCAGATCAAGTCGACGCGGAACATGCAGGCGCTCCAGCCCAGGATGAAGGCGATCCAGGAGCGCTACAAGAGCGACAAGCAGCGCCAGTCCGAAGAGATGATGAAGCTCTACAAGGAGACGGGTACCAACCCGCTCTCGAGCTGTCTGCCGATCCTCGCGCAGTCGCCGTTCTTCATCTCGCTGTACCAGGTGCTCAACCACATCGCGAACAACAGGACGGTCGGTGTCATCGACCAGTCGCTGCTGGACAGCGCCCGTAACGCCCACATCTTCGGCGCTCCGCTGTCGGTGAAGTTCATGGACTCGGCCTCGAAGGTCGAATCCCTCGGCGCCTCGCTGACCGACGTCCGCATCGTGACGATCACCATGATCGTCCTGATGTCGGCCTCGCAGTTCTTCACCCAGCGCCAGCTGATGACCAAGAACGTCGACCTCACGGTGAAGACGCCGTTCATGCAGCAGCAGAAGATGCTGATGTACGTCTTCCCGATCATGTTCGCCGTCTTCGGCATCAACTTCCCCGTCGGTGTCCTCGTCTACTGGCTGACCACCAACGTCTGGACCATGGGCCAGCAGATGTTCGTCATCCGCCGGAACCCGACCCCGGGCAGTGTGGCCTTCAAGGCCCGTCAGGAGCGGCTGCGGGCCAGCGGCAAGCTGAAGGAGGAGCCGGCCGAGGTCGCCGCGAAGGAGGCGGCCGAGACGGCGCGTGCCAACCGTCAGCAGCCCAAGCGCCAGACCAAGGCGCAGCGCTCCACGACCGGCCACAGCAGGGCCAGCTCGCAGCCGGCCTCCTCGGCCTCCTTGGAGAAGTCCACCGAGGACAAGCCCGCCGAGAAGCAGGGCCCGGCGCAGAAGAAGGGCGCGCAGGGCGGCAAGCCGGCCGGCGGCGGCTCGGCTTCCGGGTCCTCCCGTGGCTCGAAGTCCGGCCAGCGCAAGGGCCAGCAGCGCCCCAAGCACCCGTCCAAGAAGTAACGAAGGAGTCCATCCGTGACGGAAGGCACCACCCCGGCAGCCGAGGGTGTCGACACCCTGACCCGCCTTGAGCAGGAAGGGGAGATCGCGGCCGACTACCTCGAGGGGCTGCTGGACATCGCGGACCTCGACGGCGACATCGACATGGACGTCGAGGCCGATCGCGCAGCGGTGTCGATCATCAGCGACTCGACCAGCCGTGATCTCCAGAAGCTGGTCGGCCGCGATGGCGAGGTGCTGGAGGCCCTTCAGGAGCTGACCCGCCTCGCGGTGCACCGGGAGACCGGCGACCGCAGTCGGCTGATGCTCGACATCGCCGGATACCGGGCCCGTAAGCGTGCCGAGCTCACCGAGCTGGGCACCAAGGCGGCCGAGGAGGCGAAGGGCACCGGGCAGCCGGTGAAGCTCAAGGCGATGACGCCCTTCGAGCGGAAGGTGGTGCACGACGCGGTGGCCGCTGCCGGTCTGCGCAGCGAGTCCGAGGGCGAGGAGCCCCAGCGCTGCGTGGTCGTGCTTCCGGTCTGAAGCGGTTCCGCCTCGTGATCCACACGGCCCCGTCTGCACGCAGACGGGGCCGAATCTTGTCAGCCTTACATCATCGTTCAGCAGAGTGTTCGGTACGGAAGGACGGTCCCCGTGACGGAAGCAGCGGAGCTCCCCCCGGCGCCCCCCGAGGCAAGGGACGTATTCGGTGACCGTTTCCCGGAGGCTGTCCGCTACGGCGAGCTGCTGGCCGATGTGGGCGTGACCCGTGGGCTGATCGGCCCGCGTGAGGTGCCGCGGCTGTGGGAGCGGCATCTGCTGAACTGTGCCGTGCTCTCCGAAGTGGTGCCCGAGGGCGTCACCGTCTGCGATGTGGGCTCGGGCGCCGGGCTCCCCGGTATCCCGCTCGCTCTGACCCGTCCCGATCTCCGGATCACGCTGCTGGAGCCCCTGCTGCGGCGGACCAACTTTCTGCGGGAAGTGGTGGAGCTGCTGGGACTGGAGCATGTGACGGTGGTGCGTGGCCGGGCCGAGGAGGTCCTCGGCAAGCTGACCCCGATGCATGTGGTGACGGCTCGGGCGGTGGCCCCGCTGGACCGGCTGGCCGGCTGGGGAGTTCCGCTGCTGCGCCCGTACGGCGAGATGCTGCTGCTGAAGGGCGATACCGCCGAGGAGGAGCTGAAGCAGGCCCGGGCCGCGCTGGGCAAGCTGGGCGTGGTGGGAACCTCGGTGCTGCATGTCGGCGAGGGAGTGGTGGACCCGCCGTCCACGGTGGTGCGGGTCGAGGTCGGGGAGAGTCCCGGGGGTGTGCGCTTCGCGGCGAAGCGGGCCAAGGCGGCTCGCCGGTCACCGCGCCGTCGTCCCTGAATCAGGAGCATTGCTCCATACAAGCTGGCAAAACTACACATACCGGAGTGTCGTGACCCATTGACGAGGCCTCCCGTGCATCGTGTTTCACGTGAAACGTCGCTCCCTGCTGCATGGAATCATCAGTCGCGGTCGCGCGGCGGCCTTGCCCCGCGACCGCCGACCCCGTATCAACGTGGATTCATCCACAGGAGAACAGGCCTCGCTGGTTCACGACCCCAAAAGCATGGCAGGCTCTGCTTATTGCGAGCCTGATGTCGAGGAGAGTGAATCCTTGCGGTCCGACGCCAACATCGCGGGGCCGATGACCGATCCGGTCCCCGGCCCCCGTACCGAATCGCCGGGGGAGGATGTTTCACGTGAAACGCCGCCTCCGATGGACGACACCCCTATCGGCCGCGCCGCTCAGCTGGCGGTCGAAGCCCTGGGCCGCGCCGGTGAGGGGCTGCCCCGGCCGGAGCAGACCCGGGTGATGGTGGTCGCCAACCAGAAGGGCGGGGTCGGGAAGACCACGACCACGGTCAATCTGGCCGCCTCGCTCGCCCTGCACGGTGGTCGCGTGCTGGTTATCGATCTCGACCCACAGGGCAATGCCTCGACGGCGCTGGGGATCGACCACCATGCCGAGGTTCCATCGATCTATGACGTGCTGGTGGACAGCAAGCCGTTGTCCGATGTGGTGCAGCCGGTCCCGGATGTGGAGGGACTCTTCTGTGCTCCGGCCACGATCGATCTCGCCGGCGCCGAGATCGAGCTGGTCTCCCTGGTGGCCAGGGAGAGCCGACTTGAGCGGGCCATCGAGGCGTATGAGCAGCCGCTGGACTACATCCTCATCGACTGCCCGCCCTCGCTGGGCCTGCTGACGGTCAATGCGCTGGTGGCCGGCGCGGAAGTGCTGATCCCGATCCAGTGCGAGTACTACGCGCTGGAGGGGCTGGGGCAGCTGCTGCGGAATGTGGATCTGGTGCGGGGCCATCTCAACCCCAAGCTCCATGTCTCGACGATCCTTCTCACCATGTACGACGGTCGCACCCGGCTGGCCTCCCAGGTCGCCGACGAGGTGCGGAGCCACTTCGGCGGTGAGGTGCTCCGGACGAGCATTCCCCGATCGGTGCGCATCTCCGAGGCGCCCAGTTATGGGCAGACCGTCCTCACCTATGACCCGGGGTCAAGCGGGGCGCTCTCCTATCTGGAGGCGGCCCGCGAGATCGCCCTCAGAGGTGTCGGCGTGCACTACGAAGAGCACGCCCATGCCTTGCCCGAGCTCAGCCAGCACGACCAGCACAGCAGCATGCAGGAGGGGATTCAGTGAGTGAGCGACGCAGAGGACTGGGCCGTGGGCTCGGTGCCCTGATCCCTCCCGCGCCGAAGGGGGCGGACAACGCCGCGTCCTCGGCGGGGGCGGGAACGGGAACGGTCACGACGACCGGGGCCACCACCTCACCGACCGCGGTCCCGGTGCTCACCCAGGAGCGCGGAGTGGCGGCGGCCAAGGTGACCGGACTGGCCACGCAGACCGTTCCACAGGAAACCGAGCCCGCGCCGCGGGAGCAGGAGCCCGAGGCCGTCGCCCCGGAGGAGATGCCGGAGGAGGTGGCCGGGGCTCACTTCGCCGAGCTGCCGCTGGACTTCATCACCCCCAACCCGCGGCAGCCCCGTGAGGTCTTCGACGAGGACGCGCTGGCCGAACTGGTCACCTCGATCCAGGAGGTCGGTCTCCTCCAGCCCGTCGTCGTACGGCAGTTGGCGTCGGAGCGCTATGAGCTCATCATGGGCGAGCGGCGCTGGCGGGCCTGTCGTGAGGCCGGTCTGGAGAAGATCCCCGCGATCGTCCGGGCCACCGATGACGAGAAACTCCTCCTGGACGCGCTGCTGGAGAACCTCCACCGGGCCCAGCTGAACCCGCTGGAAGAGGCGGCGGCGTACGACCAGCTGCTGAAGGACTTCAACTGCACGCATGACGAGCTGGCCGACCGCATCGGGCGCTCGCGCCCGCAGGTCTCCAATACGCTGCGGCTGCTGAAGCTCTCCCCGTCCGTCCAGCGCAGGGTGGCGGCCGGGGTTCTCTCCGCGGGCCATGCCCGGGCGCTGCTCTCCGTGGACGACCCGGAGGAGCAGGACCGGCTGGCCCATCGCATCGTCGCCGAGGGGCTCTCGGTGCGTGCGGTGGAGGAGATCGTCACCCTGATGGGATCGCGCTCGGGCGGCACGACCAAGCCCAAGAGCCCGAGGGCGGGTGCGAGGGTGTCCCCCGCGCTCACGGATCTGGCCTCACGTCTCTCCGATCGGTTCGAGACGCGGGTGAAGGTCGACCTCGGCCAGAAGAAGGGAAAGATCGTCGTCGAGTTCGCCTCAATAGAGGATCTCGAGCGGATCCTCGGCTCGCTGGCCCCCGGTGAGGGGCCGGTGCTGGAGCAGCCGCTCTCATCCGAGGGCGGAGCGGAGGACGAGGACGAGTGAGGCGCTGCCCGTGCGGTTCATGCCGTACGGCAGGGCAGCGCGGGGCGGGTCGCGTTCCGACATGGTCGGGACGCGACCCGCTGTTTGCTCAAGGGCGGTATCGGTGCAATCTCGGCACGGATACGATGCGATCAGGTAGGGCGGATCCATGTGGAGGCGCCGCATGTGGAGGGCAGGGCCATGCGATCGGTGAGCCGCACCGGACTGTTGGCCACAGGATTGGGCCTGGGGGCTGTCGGCGGTTTCGTCGGCAGTCTGCTCAGGGAGCGTAGTGCGCTGTCAGCCGCCCGTGGCGCGGCTGGCCACGGAAGTGAAGGACTGGCTTCATGGGGCGTCGGCTCGTACCGCTCACGCTGGACAACCTCCCGGACATCCCCAAGCGCTGCCGCGCCTGTGTCTTCTGGGAGCTCGATCCGGTCAGCGGCGAAGCAGCCGTAAGGGCCGGCCGGCCGGAGCTGGAGAAAGAGGCATGGATCTCCGCCGTGCTGCTGGAGTGGGGTTCCTGCGGCCGGGTGGTCTATGTCGATGAGGTCCCGGTGGGCTTTGTGCTGTACGCGCCTCCGGCGTATGTGCCGCGCTCCACGGCCTTCCCGACCAGTCCGGTCGCGGCGGATGCCGTCCAGCTGATGACGGCATGGCTGATGCCCGGATACCAGGGGCAGGGGCTGGGCCGGGTGATGGTGCAGACCGTCGCCAAGGATCTGATCCGCCGGGGGTTCAAGGCGGTGGAGGCGTTCGGGGACGCCACCTGGAAGGAACCGGCGTGTGTGCTGCCCGCCGATCATCTGCTGGCCGTGGGCTTCAAGACCGTACGGCCGCATCCGCGCTACCCCCGGCTGAGGCTGGAGCTGAGGACGACGATCTCCTGGAAGGAGGATGTCGAGCTGGCGCTGGACCGGCTGCTCGGCGCCGTCCAGAAGGAGCCCGCGCTTCGGCCGCTGTAGCGGTTCCACGTGAAACACGAAGGGGCTGCCCGATGGGCAGCCCCTTCGTGTATGAGGGCGACGCGTGGCGTGCTCAGCCGATGAAGTCGGCCAGGTCGCGCTCGATGGCGGCCTTGGGCTTGGCGCCGACGATGGTCTTGGCGACCTCGCCACCCTGGTAGACGTTGAGCGTCGGGATGGACATCACGCCGTACTTGGCGGCCGTCGCCGGGTTCTCGTCGATGTTGAGCTTGGCGATGACGATCTTGTCGGGGTGCTCGGCCGCGATGGCTTCCAGGGAGGGGGCGATCTGGCGGCACGGACCGCACCAGGCGGCCCAGAAGTCGACGAGTACCGGCTTGTCGCTCTTGAGGACCTTCTCCTCGAAGTCGGCGTCCGTCACGGTGACCGTGGCACCGGCCATGGCTATCTCCTTAGTGAGTTGGTGCAGAGGTGGGAAGCGGAGTCAGACGGTGGCGTCGCCCTGGCCCAGCGAGGCGAGGTACCGCTCGGCGTCCAGTGCCGCCGAGCAACCGGTGCCGGCCGCGGTGATCGCCTGACGGTAGATGTGGTCCACGACATCGCCGGCGGCGAAGACACCGGGCAGGTTGGTCCGGGTGGTGGGCGCGTCCACCTTCAGGTACCCGTCGTCGTCCAGGCCCAGCTGGCCCTTGAACAGCTCGGTGCGCGGGTCGTGGCCGATCGCGATGAACAGTCCGGTGACCGGCAGCTCGGAGGTCTCGTTCTTCTTGACGTCGCGGATCGTGAGGCCGGAAAGCTTGCCGTCGCCGTGGATCTCCTCGACCACGCTGTCCCAGATGAACGAGATCTTCGGGTCGGCGAAGGCCCGCTCCTGCATCGCCTTGCTGGCGCGCAGGGTGTCCCGGCGGTGGACCACCGTGACCGACTTGGCGAACCGCGACAGGAAGGTCGCCTCCTCCAGGGCCGTGTCACCGCCGCCGATGACGGCGATGTCCTGGTCCTTGAAGAAGAACCCGTCACAGGTGGCACACCAGGAGACACCGCGGCCGGAGAGCTCGTCCTCGCGCGGCAGCCCCAGCTTGCGGTGCTGAGAGCCGGTGGTCACGATGACGGTCTTGGCCCGGTGGACCGTACCGGCGGAGTCGGTGACGGTCTTGATCTGCTCGCTGAGGTCGACCGCGGTCACGTCGTCCGGAACGAGCTCGGCGCCGAAGCGCTCGGCCTGGGCCCGCATGTTGTCCATCAGGTCGGGGCCCATGATCCCGTCCCGGAAGCCCGGGAAGTTCTCCACATCGGTGGTGTTCATCAGGGCACCACCCGCGGTCACGGAGCCTTCGAAGACCAGCGGCTTCAAGGAAGCGCGGGCGGTGTAGAGCGCGGCCGTATAGCCCGCGGGCCCGGAACCGATGATGATCACGTTGCGGACGTCGCTCACGGATGTCTTCCTTGTCTCTGCCGACTGCCGGACTGCTGACTGGGCGAGCGGCTCCGGGTCCCCCCGGAATTCCGCCGCCACCCCACCCAACGGATCCTACGGGTCAGGCATTCCCGAGCGCTGTCAGGCAGGGCCCCGGTGTGCGGAGTGCCTCAGTACCGCGGGTAGGTCCGGGACGCCAGGAGCTCCCCGGGAGTCGTCGGGGACGCGGAGACGCAGGACGCGTCGATCACAAAGGCGTCGACGCGCGAGCTGTCGGAGGGGTGCGGGAGGACGACGATATAGGCGCTCTGACCGTCGTAGGTGTCCTGCTGCGCCGCGAGAGCCGGCTCCTTGCGACCGGTGCCGCTCTGTACGCAGGAGGGCACCTGAGGGTCGTCGTCGGCGCGCAGTGGCACATCGGGTGAGTTGCCCTGCCCGGTGACGCCGTTCGACGCGGTGGACTTCCGGTCGGCGAGCAGTTCGTGCACGCGGTCCTTGAGCGTGCCCGAGGAGAGGGTGGACTTCCCGGTGGCGCTCTGGCTGGCGTGCGCCTGGGGGTCGCTGTCGTTGTGATCGCCGGAGGAGCCGCTCTGGAGGAAGAAGGATCCGATGCCGATCACCGCGGCGGCGCATGCGCCGCCGAGGACGGCCTTGCGCCAGCGGCGGGCGCGGCCGGGGCGGGTGCTGGGCCCGGTGGATCCTCGTCCAGGCCCGGTGGCCCCACGCGGGCGCCCGGCGGGCCGGTCCGCCGCGATGGACGGCTTGGCCGTGGGCTCCACGGTGTCGGAGTCGGGGTCGCTGGAGGCGACATCGGCCGTTTCACGTGAAACAGGCGTGGGCGCGGCGTCCGGATCCGGAGTTTCACGTGAAACATCGCCCACGCGCTCGGGGGCGGTCGCGTCGAGAAGCGCTTCGGCGGCCAGCGCCGCGTCGATGCGGCTCGCGACATCGGCGGGCATCCCTACCGGTCCTGGGAGCGTCCCGAGCAGGGAGCGGATCTCGTCCAGGGACTCCCATACGTCCGTACACAGCACGCAGCTCGCGAGGTGAGTGCGCACATCGACGGCGCGGGACGGAGAGAGCAGCCCCTCGGTGAGTGCGGAGATCTCCGCGACTTCAGGGTGCTCTTCCGTGTCCGTCGAGGATGTCACGCTCGCCCACCTCCGCCCTTCACGGCATCTGTGTCGTTCGGTCCTGCCGTCGGTGGGACGGACGTCCCCTGCGTCCGGTTCCTTCCCATGCCCGAGGGTGAGCTACCCCTCCCACTGGGGTGGAGATGTGAGAGGAGTGGCAGCAGTCGTGCGCGGCCCCGGGCGCAGCGGCTCTTCACGGTGCCGGTGGGAACGTCCAGGACCTTCGCCGCCTCCGCGACGGGGTAGCCCTGCATATCGACCAGCACCAGGGCCGCGCGCTGCTCGGGAGGGAGGGTGCGCAACGCCTGGAGCAGTTCGCGGTGGAGATCACCGCGCTCGGCGGGGGCGGCGGCCGACTCATGGGGTTCCAGGAGTTGCTCGAGCCGCTCGGTGTCGTCGACGGGGGAGGTGCGACGGGAGGCGGCCTTGCGGGCCCGGTCCAGACAGGCGTTGACCGTGATGCGGTGCAGCCACGTGGTCACGGCGGACTGGCCCCGGAACGTGTGGGCGGCGCGATAGGCGGAGACGAGCGCGTCCTGGACCGCGTCGGCCGCTTCTTCGCGGTCGCCGAGGGTGCGCAGCGCCACCGCCCAGAGTCTGTCGCGGTGGCGCCGCACTATCTCGCTGAAGGCGTCCGGGTCGCCGTCGACGTGCCGGGCGAGGAGCTCGCCGTCGCTCGCTCCGCCGATGGTGGCGTCGTCCAACGTTGAGCCCCTCCCCTCTCGGCCGACCGTAGAGGGTCAGCCCTTGACCTTGATCTCCGAGATGCCGCCACGGTAGCGATCGGGGGTGCTGGTCGGAAGCTCCGTGATGTGGACCAGGACGTATCGCGTCCGTACCGGCTTGTCGAGAACGGTGGACAGCTTCTTCCCGACGCTCTTCAGATCGGTGAGGTGCTTGGAGAAGGCGCTGAGTGAGGTGGGGTCGGATGCCGAGGGGTCGGCGGCGAGGACTTCCACCTTCTGGCCGGCGGCGTAGAAGTCGATGTCGAGGCTCGAGACGCTTTTGGCGCTGCCGAGGTCGACAATGATGCCGCTGCCCTGCTTGCGCCGGGGCAGGTTACCGAAGTTCGGGTAGTTGTAGAACTCCTTGGTCACCCAGGCGGTGTTCGTATCGCCGTCGACGGCGCCATCGACCTTGTCCGGGGCGAAGGGCGCGTCCAGCGGCGAGAACTCCGTGGCGCCCTCGATGCTGAGCGGCTTGCCCACGGGCTTCAGGCCCTTGCCGTCGTCCTTCTCACCGGTGGACTTGCCCGGGCTGGACTTGTTCTCCTCCTTGAGGAGGGTGTCCGCGAGCTGCCAGCTGCCGAGGCCGAGAGCGGCGATCAGAAGGGCGGAGACGGTCCACTTGAGGGCCTTGCCCGTGCGGCTCTGGAGCGGCGGCGGAGGCGGCACGGGAGCGGCCGGAGGGGCCGGGTGCGCGGTGCCGCCGCGGTTCGCCTGCTGGCCGTACACACCCTGCTGGTACGTCGTGCGCTGGTACGCCGGGGAAGGGGTGAACGCGGGCTCCGGCGGCCGGATGCGCGGCATCGCCGCGACGGCCTTGGCCAGCTCCTCGGGGGTGGTGCAGGGCTGGTCCTGACGGGAGGCGGTGGCCCCGTCGTTGACCAGCGCGCGCATCGCGAGCTCGGACAGACCGCGGTGCACTCCGGCACGGACCTGGTCGGGGGCGATCAGGCCCACGCCCTTGGGCAGCCCGGAGAGGCCGTAGGCGTCGGCCTCGTACGGCCAGCGCTGAGTGAGTGCCGCGTACAGCAGCGCGCCGATCGCCTCGGTGTCGGTGCGCTGGGGGTGGTCGACGCTGATACCACGCAGGGCGGCCATGACGGCCAGTCCGCGGATGCGGTACTGACCGGACTCGGTGCGCAGTACGGAGCCGGGGTTCAGCCGCAGATGGGCCAGGCCCTCGCGGTGGGCGGCGGCCATGGCCTGGGAGACCTGGCTGACCAGTTGGTACGCGTCATGCGGCTCGAGCGGCCCGGCGGCCAGCACGGCGGTGAGCTCGGTGGCGTCGGGAAGCCACTCATGGACGACATAGACGAGATCGTTCTCCTCGACGGCGTCGAGGACCTGGACGAAGCGGGGATCGCCCAGCAGGGCCGCCGAACGGGCGGCGGCGAGCACCGACCTGGCGCGCGGATGGTCCGCGGGCACGACATGCACCCCGACGGCACGCCGCAGTTTCTCGTCCACGGCACGCCAACTGCTGAATCCGTCCAGACGGGTGACGCACTCCTCCAGACGGTAGCGTCTGGCCAGCTTGTGACCGCTGTGCAGTTCCAGGGGGTTCGCTTCGGCCGCGGCGCCCGTATCGTCGGTGACCGCGGCCTCTGTCCCCTTGCCGACCTTCTGTTTCGTCCCCGCCCCGTCGGCCGTGGCCTTACCCGCCTCGGCGGTCAGCGGCTCCTCTCCACCGCTGTCGGCCACGTCGACGGCAGCCGTGCTCCGTTCCGCCACCGTCGTTCCTGCCTCCCCATCCGTTGCGCCTACTCCGAGCCAAGACAATTGTGCCCACAGTCCGCCGCTATGCACGACACACGGTGGCGGACGATGGTTGTGCTCAATGATCAGCGTCCGAGTCGTCCGCGCACCATACCGACCATGGCCGTCAGCTCATCAACGCGCATCCGTTTCGCAGCAATGTAGAAGACCGCGATAAGAACGAGACCGCCGCCCAGCAAAGCCGCTACGGAGCCGACGACGCCCATCCCGAGGGTCTGCATGATGGTGTAGGCCGAGCCGCCGCCCAGGAGGGCGGCGGGGATGCTGGCGCCGACGAGGCGGGTGTAGGTGCGCACGACGCGGGGGCCGTCCAGATCGCCGCCCAGCCGGTTGCGCAGCCGCTTCCAGGCCACACCCACGCCGATGGCGTAGGCCAGGCCGTAGGCGGCCGCCATACCGGCGACGGCCCAGCGGGCGGGGAGCAGGAGATAGGCGAGCCCGGATCCGGCGGCGTTGACGGCGGCGATGATCACCGTGTTGTAGAAGGGGGTGCGGGTGTCCTCGTAGGCGTAGAAGCCGCGGAGGACGACGTACTGCACGGAGAAGGGGATCAGACCCAGGCTGAACGCCATGAGGATGTAGCCCATGGAGACGGCCGCGTCGGTGCCGGAGGCGCCGAACAGCAGTGTGCACATGGGGATGCCCAGGGCGATGAAGCCGAACGCGAGCGGGACGATGGCGACCGCGGAGGTGCGCAGACCCTGCGAGATGTCGTCGCGGACCGCTCCGGAGTCCCCGTCGTGGGCTGCCCGGGAGATCCGGGGCAGCAGCGAGGCCATGACGGAGACGGTGATGATCGCCTGTGGCATGCCCCAGATGAGCTGGGCGCTGGAGTAGCCGACGAAGCTCATGCCCGGCGCGTTCTGGTTCTCGGCCTCGGCACCGGCCGCGGTGGACAGCTGGGTCACGACCAGCACGCCCGCCTGGTTGGCGAGGACGAACAGGACCGTCCACTTGGCCAGCTTGGCGGCCTTGCCGAGGCCGTGGCCGCGCCAGTCGAAGCGCGGCCGGAAGCGGAAGCCGGTGGCACGCAGATAGGGGAACATCGCCAGGGACTGGACGACGAGCCCCAGCAGGGTGCCCATGCCCAGCAGCCGGATGCCTTCGGCGGTGATGGTCGTGGTGTCCATCTTGGAGCTGCCGGCGGTGCCGAACACCCAGATGAACAGGCCGAAGGTGAAGATTATGACGATGTTGTTCAGGACGGGGGTCCACATCATCGCCCCGAACCGGCCCCGGGCGTTGAGGATTTGGCCGACCACCACGTGAATGCCCATGAAGAAGATGGTGGGCAGGCAGTAGCGGGCGAAGGTGACCGCGACCTCGTTGTCGGCGGGGTTGTCCGCGATGGTCGGCGACATCACGCGGAGCAGCATCGGCGCGGCGATCACGGTCACCGCGACCAAGAGGCCGAGCACCACCATCACCAGGGTGAGCAGCCGGTTGGCGAAGGCCTCGCCGCCGTCGTCGTCCTCCTTCATCGCGCGCACGAGCTGCGGGACGAAGACCGAGTTCAGACCGCCGCCGATGGTGAGGATGTAGACCATCGTCGGCAGCGTGTATGCGAGGGCGTAGGTGGAGCCGAGGGTGGCCGCGCCCAGCCCGGCGAGGACCACCATCTGCCGGACGAAGCCGGTGAGCCGGGAGACCAGGGTGCCCGCGGCCATCAGCGCGCTGGACTGGAGCACGCTGGACGCGCGGCCCTTGCCCCCTGAGGGCTTCTTCGGCGCGGGCTCGGTCGTGGGGGCGGTCACCACCGGGGCGGCCACCGTGGGGGCGGCGGCCGTCGCGCCGGGGGACTCGGATCTGGGCGGTCCGGGGAACGGCGCCTGTCCCTGAGCGGGTGCCTGGCCCTGCGGGTGGTTCTGCGAGCCCTGCGGGTAGCCCTGGCCCTGGCCGGACCGGGGCTCATAGGACTGCTGATCGCGGTAGAGGTGCGCGAAGGCGTCCCGCTGCGGCTGCTCCCCGGCCCCGTAGGCGTCGTCGGCTCCCGGATAGCCCTGGCCCGCCTGATCGGCCGTGTACGGCTGCTGTACGGCGCCCTGGTGGCCGGCGGCGGCCTCGGGGGACCAGGCGCGCGGGTCGGGGCCCTGCGGCGTGGGCGGCTGCTGGTAGTACTGCTGCTGGTAGCCGTCCTGCTGCGGTGCGTGGGAGGAGTGCCGGTCGTACAGGGGGTCCGTCAGCGGATCGTGGGCGTACCGATCCTGCGTCGGATACGGGTAGGGCGTGAAGCTGCCCGTCGCGTACGAGTCGTCCAGGTAGGGATCCGGGGCGTAGTACTGCTGGCCGTACGACTGGCGTGGATCGGCCGGGGGCGCCTGCTGGGCGTCGCCCAGATACGGATCCCGCTGGTGCGGTTCCTGTCCGTAAGGGTCGTGGGGGCCGTGAGGGGACGGCTGTGGCGGCGGTGGCACTCGGCCATCACCGTCATACGGCGCGTTCATCGCTACCCCACCTCATCGTCCACTGCGGCCCACCGGCCCCGGCATTGCTCAATGGTCCACTTTCTCACCCGAGCCGGACGGGCCAGCGCTTTGCGATCCGGTGTCCGGCGCCGGGTCACTCGGCTGCTCGGGCACGAGGGCGTGTGCGGGGTCACACCGGTCGGTCTCCGGGGCCTCGCTGTCGTCCTCATCATCCTGCCCGTGCGCCTCCTCGGCGTCTTCCCCGTCCCCGCCGTCCTCACCGCTCCTGGCGGCCGCGCGCTTGCGCTGGACATAGATCCGGACACCGGCGAGGACCAGCAGCAGCACACCGCCGGCGATCACCAGAATCACGGTCGACGTGATTTCGGTGACATTCACCTCGAACCGCATCTCATCGCCGTACGGCTGTCCGTCCGGGGTGTAGAGCCGCGCCGAGACCCACACCGGGCCGTTCGCGTTGGCCGTGGTCCCGAACTTCACGGACTGGCTGTGGCCGCCCTCCACATTGACCAGCTGGGGGTCGCTGACCGCCAGCCGGTTGCCCTGCTGGGAGCGCAGGACGAGTCGCAGCTCGACGCTCTGCACCAGGTTGTTCTGGATGGTCACCGGAACGGTCGCGCTGCGCCCGGAGAGGGTCATGTTCGACTTCGTGACCAGGCGCACCTTCTTGGTGAGCCCGGAGAGATAGGTCTGCACATCGTGCCGGAAGCCGGTCGCGTTCTGCGCCTCGCTGCGCCACGAGGTCGACATCTCGCGCCTGATCGCGTTCCCGAAGGGGGTGACCACCCGGTATTTGGCGGTCAGGATCGGCTCGAAATTGTCCAGGGTCTTCTGGGTCTTCTGGATCCGGTCGAACGCCTCGGTCGGCAGCTCCCGTGCGCGCAGCGACCGGGGGTACGAGCGGGTGCTCGGCACCCGCTGGGTGGCGCTCGGGTCGGGCTTGGCCTTCGCGGCCTGCCCCAGGCTCAGCGGCTGCGTCCACTGCCCGGAGAGGCCCTCCATGGCCGCCGCCATCGCCTGCGCCTGGCTGGTGGTGGGCGTCCGCTGGGGGGCGACCACGATGCTGCGCTGCCTGTCCGGCGCCTGGAGGTTGATCATCTGGCTCTGGGCCAGGAAGCGCTGGATGGCGAGGGTGGAGTTCTCCGCCTTGGACATGTCGCCGGTGAAGCCCGTCGACAGCCGTGCGTCGGCGACCACCGCCGTATTGCCGCCGCCGATCTGGCGGGCCGCGGTCGGGGTGTAGGAGAGCCCGCCGGTCTCGCGCAGGCTGTCGCTGCGGGCGATCACGTTGTGGGCGCCCGCGGAGGTGGCGACGTCCACGATCGAGGAGTCGACCGCGCCCTCGACGGGCCAGGCGAAGTCCGTGCGCGGCCGCACCCCGAGGATGGTCTCCACGGTCGTCGAGGCGAGCTCGGTGGAGCCCTGGAGATGGCTGAGGGCGCCGGTGACGTTCTTACCGCGGTGGGCGAGCGAGGCGAGGTCGGGGTCGGCGAACGGCAGCGCGACCACCTGCTTGCCCTCCACGGCCTTCTGGAGGGCGTCCAGCCACTGCTTGGCGACGGTCTGGCCACGGCCCGCCCTGGTCCCGTTGCCCGAGGGGTTCTGGACCTCGTACTTCTTGGTCATCGCGTCGACCGTGGCGAGCAGGTCGGGGTCGATCACCCAGGTGATGGGGAGGTTCTTCCCCAGGGCGACCATCTGCTGAAGCCGACCGCCCGGGGCCAGCTCCTTGGCCAGGCGGTCGTCCCGGAAGATCGGGGTGCGGTCCTCGTCGTTGTCCGTGCGGGCGGTCACATGGGTGGCGGAGATCAGCGGCCACAGATAGGTGAGCTGGGACTTCTTCTGGGACGGGCCCGACTGCCAGGGCAGGAAGGTTCGCTCGATGCCCAGCACCTGCGGCCAGGGCTGATGGGAGGTGCCACCGGTGAGCGATACGCCGAGTTGATAGACGCCGTTCTCCCCCAGGTGCAGCTGATCCACCGGTATGGAGAGGGAGAAGTCACGGCTGGTGCCGGCCGCCAGCTTGCCGATCTTCTTGGCGTATTTGCCGTCGATCTCGGTGCCGTCGAGCCCCTCCGTATAGCCGGTGCGGTGGGCCGTGGTGTCGATCGCGCTGCGGCCGCTCATGGTCGGGCCGACACGGAGGCCCACCCGCGCCCCCACGATGGTGCCCTTGGTGTCGTTGGTGACGGTGCCACTGACGGTGAGGGTGTCGCTCTCCTTCGGCGCGGTGGGGGTCAGTGAGGTGATGGAGACGTCCACCGATCGCGAGCCCGTGGCCTTGCTCTCGGCGTGGGCGGCGGATGCCGCCGGAATCTGTGTCAGGCCCGCGAGCATCGGCGCCGCGGCCAGCAGGGCCGCCGTGCGCCGCAACCATCGCCGGGCACGAGCGGAAGTTGTCCCCCGGAGGTCTGCCGCATCGGCCACGCGCTCGCCCGTCCCTTGTCGTCAGTAGGTCGTCAGTGGTCGTCGCAATGTGCGTCCACGAAATGGTAACGATGCCCGCTGTGACGAAGTGCTGTGGACGGCTCCACAAGATCGTTACGCAGTGGTGGCCCCATCGGGGGTGGAGTCTCGAGGGCGCACGGCCACGTACCCTGTTCTGTTGTGCCGAACGCCAACAATGACAGCCGATCCCCGCAGTCGACCAACGAGCTCAGCCAGGTGCAGCGCCGCGCCGTGGGCGAACTCCTGCGGGTCTCTCCCGTTGCCGACGATCTTGCCCGTCGCTTCCAGCAGGCCGGTTTCCGCCTGGCCCTGGTCGGCGGCTCGGTACGGGACGCGCTGCTCGGGCGGCTCGGTAACGATCTGGATTTTACGACGGACGCGCGGCCGGATGAGGTACTGAAGATCGTACGGCCCTGGGCGGACGCGGTCTGGGACGTAGGCATCGCCTTCGGTACGGTCGGCTGTCGAAAGGGCATGTCGCCAGGAAGCGGGTCGGATCAGAGCTTCCAGATCGAAATCACGACCTATCGGTCAGAAGCCTATGACCGGACATCTCGGAAGCCCGAGGTGTCCTACGGCGACTCCATCGAGGAGGACCTGGTCCGTCGGGACTTCACGGTCAACGCGATGGCGGTCGCCCTTCCGCAGAAGGAGTTCATCGACCCGCACCACGGTCTGGAGGATCTCGCCGCCCGGGTGCTGCGCACTCCGGGGACGCCCGAGGAGTCCTTCTCCGACGATCCGCTGCGGATGATGCGTGCCGCGCGTTTCGCCGCGCAGCTGGACTTCGAGGTGGCCCCCGAGGTCGTCGCCGCGATGACGGCGATGGCCGAGCGCATCGACATCGTCTCGGCGGAGCGGGTGCGTGATGAGCTCAACAAGCTCGTCCTGGCCGACCACCCCCGCAAGGGGCTGCGGCTGCTGGTGGAGACAGGGCTCGCCGACCGCGTCCTGCCGGAGCTCCCGGCGCTGCGCTTGGAGCGCGATGAGCACCACCGCCACAAGGATGTCTACGAGCACTCGCTGACGGTGCTGGACCAGGCCATCGACCTGGAGACCGAGGGCCCCGATCTGACGCTGCGGCTGGCCGCGCTGCTGCATGACATCGGCAAGCCCAAGACGCGCCGCTTCGAGAAGGACGGCCGGGTCTCCTTCCACCACCACGAGGTGGTGGGAGCCAAGATGACCAAGTACCGGATGACGAGGCTCAAGTACTCCAATGAGCTGATCAAGGATGTCTCCCGCCTGGTCGAGCTGCATCTGCGCTTCCACGGCTATGGCACGGGGGGATGGACCGACTCCGCGGTCCGCCGCTATGTCCGTGACGCCGGGCCGCTGCTGGACCGGCTGCACAAGCTGACCCGCTCGGACTGCACCACGCGCAATCGACGGAAGGCGGTGGCGCTCTCGCGTGCGTACGACGGCCTCGAGGAGCGCATCGCCCGACTCCAGGAGCAGGAAGAACTGGATGCGATCCGCCCGGATCTGGATGGCAACGAGATCATGAAGATCCTCGGCATCCCCCCGGGGCCGCAGGTCGGCAAGGCGTACAAGCATCTGCTGGAGCTGCGGCTGGAGCACGGCCCCATGGATCGGGACACCGTGATCGCCGCGCTCCAGGAGTGGTGGGAAGCCCAGTCGGAGGGCTGAGCCCCTCACGTTTCACGTGAAACATCGACCCGCTTGGCGCTCTGCCGGTCATGTTTCACGTGAAACCTCACCAGGCCCGCGGTGGCCACGTAGAGCAGCGCCACAGAGATCAGCAGCGCGGTCGATGTGCCGTCCGGTGGCAGTATCACCGCGGCGACCGCCGCGGCTCCCACGAAGGCGACATTGAACAGCACGTCGTAGAGGGAGAAGATCCGCCCGCGGAAGTCATCGGCGATGGCGGACTGCACCACGGTGTCGGTGGCGATCTTCGCGCCCTGGGTGATCAACCCGAGCACGAACGCGGCGATCAGCATGGGAGCGGGCTCGAAGGGCAGTCCGAGCCCGGGTTCCAGGAGGGCCGCGCTCCCCGCGCACACCATCACCCAGGAGAGCCGGCCGTCCGGCCGGGAGGGCGTACGGGCGGCGAGCCGGGCCACCGCCCATGGCGTGATCACCGCCGCCGCGAAGAAGCCCGCGCCCGAGACGCCGACGGCCAGCCCCAGCAGCGCCAGCCCCTGGGACTCGGTGTCGGCCCATGCGTAGCGGCAGAGCATCAGCACCGTCACCGTGAGCGCGCCGTAGCAGAAGCGCATCAGCGTCATCGCGGTCAGCGCCACAGTGGGATCCCGGCGCTCCAGCAGATGGCGTACGCCCGCGACCAGACCCCGCGCGGTGCTCATCAGGGCCGCGGAGAGACGGGGCTGAAGGGCCGCGGGATCCGGCCCCAGCAGACCCGGCGCCATCAGCAGGGCCGTGAGCCCGGCGATGAGATAGAGCGCGGCGCCCACCAGGACGACCAGCGCGTCCGATGAGGTGCCTCCCGGACCCGACAGCCGGACGATGAAGGCGAGGCTGCCGCCGGCCGTGGCGGCGAGCGTTCCGGCCGTGGGCGAGAGGGAATTGGCCATGACCAGACGCTCCTGGCTGTCCACGACCCGGGGCAGGGCCGCCGAAAGGCCGGCCAGTACGAAGCGGTTGACGGCCGTCACCGACAGGGCCGAGACATAGAAGAGCCACTCCGGCACCTGGCCCAGCACCAGTACGGCGGTTCCGGCGGCCAGCCCCGAGCGCAGCAGATTGCCGTAGAGCAGCACCTGCCGCCGGCGCCAGCGGTCCAGCAGCACCCCGGCGAAGGGGCCGAGCAGGGAGTAGGGGAGCAACAGGACGGCCATGGCGGAGGCGATGGCCGCGGCGGAGGTCTCCTTCTCCGGGGAGAAGACCACATAGGTGGCGAGCGCCACCTGGTAGACGCCATCGGCCGACTGGGACAGCAGCCGGATGGCCAGAAGGCGGCGGAAGTCCCGCAGTTGCAGCAGTACGCGGAGATCACGCACAACAGGCATGGCGTCAGCCTCACACACCACACGGGCCTCCGGGTGTATTACCCGGAGGCCCGTGATCACGCGGCGGGAATCAGCGCATGGTGCTTCAGCGCTCGACCTCGCCCTTGATGAACTTCTCCACGTTCTCCCGCGCCTCGTTGTCGAAGTACTGCACCGGAGGCGACTTCATGAAGTACGAGGAGGCCGAGAGGATCGGGCCGCCGATGCCGCGGTCCTTGGCGATCTTCGCGGCGCGCAGCGCGTCGATGATGACACCCGCGGAGTTCGGGGAGTCCCACACCTCGAGCTTGTACTCCAGGTTCAGCGGGACATCGCCGAACGCGCGGCCCTCCAGGCGGACGTAGGCCCACTTGCGGTCGTCCAGCCAGGCCACGAAGTCCGAGGGGCCGATGTGGACGTTGTCGGCGCCCAGGTCGCGGTCGGGGATCTGGGAGGTGACGGCCTGGGTCTTGGAGATCTTCTTGGACTCCAGACGCTCCCGCTCGAGCATGTTCTTGAAGTCCATGTTGCCGCCGACGTTCAGCTGCATGGTGCGGTCCAGGATGACGCCCCGGTCCTCGAACAGCTTGGCCATCACGCGGTGCGTGATGGTCGCGCCGACCTGCGACTTGATGTCGTCACCGACGATCGGCACCCCGGCCTCGGTGAACTTGTCCGCCCACTCCTTGGTACCGGCGATGAAGACCGGGAGCGCGTTGACGAAGGCGACCTTCGCGTCGATGGCGCACTGGGCGTAGTACTTGGCGGCGTCCTCGGAGCCGACCGGGAGGTAGCAGACCAGAACGTCGACCTGCTTGTCCTTGAGGACCTGGACGATGTCGACCGGGGCCTCGTCGGACTCGTCGATGGTCTGGCGGTAGTACTTGCCGAGTCCGTCGAGCGTGTGGCCGCGCTGGACCGTGACACCGGCCGTCGGCACGTCGCAGATCTTGATGGTGTTGTTCTCGCTGGCGCCGATGGCGTCCGCGAGGTCCAGGCCGACCTTCTTCGCGTCCACGTCGAAGGCGGCCACGAACTCCACGTCCTTCACGTGGTAGTCGCCGAACTGCACGTGCATCAGACCCGGCACGCGGGTGTCCGGGTCGGCGTCCTTGTAGTACTCGACGCCCTGCACCAGCGAGGCGGCGCAGTTGCCCACACCGACGATGGCTACACGAACCGAACCCATTCCGGTTGCTCCCTGTGTGTACTGGACGAGGCCCCGCGGATGCCGGGCCTCACTTGGCGGTGTCATCGGACGGATCCGGCCGGGAACCACCCCGGTGCCGGGGCGGGCCGTCCGCATCTTCTGACTGGTCCTGCGGTGGCGGCCGGCCCTCGTCCCGCTCGGTCGTCCGGTCCTGCCCGGCGGTGCCGTCGCGCCGATCGCGCCCGGCCCGCTCGCTCTCGATCAGCTCGTTCAGCCAGCGCACCTCGCGCTCCACCGACTCCATCCCGTGGCGTTGCAGCTCGAGGGTGTAGTCGTCCAGGCGCTCGCGGGTGCGGGCCATGGCGGCGCGCATCTTGTCCAGGCGCTCCTCCAGGCGGCTGCGCCGCCCCTCCAGCACCCGCATCCGAACGTCTCGTGACGTCTGGCCGAAGAAGGCGAACCGGACGCCGAAGTGCTCGTCCTCCCAGGCATCCGGCCCGGTGTGGGTGAGCAGCTCCTCGAACCGCTCCTTTCCCGCGGCCGTGAGCCGGTAGACGATCTTCGCCCGGCGGCCGGAGAGAGGTGCCGCGAGAGCGTCCTGGGAGGTGCTGCCGGATTCCTCGATCAACCAGCCGTTGCCGACCAGCGTCTTGAGGCAGGGATAGAGGCTGCCGTAGCTGAACGCGCGGAACACCCCGAGTGAGGTGTTGAGCCGCTTCCGCAGCTCATATCCGTGCATCGGTGACTCGCGCAGCAGGCCGAGAACGGCGAACTCCAGGACGCCCGAGCGTCTGCTCATTCCCCGCCTCTCCTCTGCTCCGGGCCCGCTATGTCGAGCTGATGTATCGACTCGATACATCCAGACGATAGAACCCTGCTCGGGAAGGGACAAGAGGGACCACGGTGAACGCCGTCACATCACCAATTCGAGACACTCAATCTGACGGTTATGGAGCGAAGGTGGCGGCTGGGCGGGTTTTGACCGTGCGTACTCTGTTCGCCATGCAGACCTATGGGAACCAAGTGACGCCGCGATGCGTCCTCGTCCCGGATGCAGTGCGTCCGGTTGCCTGGTGCGACCGGATCGCACATTGGGGGGACCGGAAGCCATCTGCCGCTTTCAGGCGATAGCGCCTGCCCGAGGAGAAGTCGTTCCATGAGCGAGCACCGTCGCAAGCCGCCGCAACCCCAAGGCGGCGGACGAGCAGCGGCCCGGCGAGCCGGACAGCAGTCGTCCGGCCGCCGCGCAGCACCGACGCACAACGCCGCAGCCGGCTCGGACGCCACCCCACAGGGGGAAGAGCGCCCTTATGGCGGCCGCGCGGCGGCCCGCCGTGCCGCCGCCCAACGCAGTGGTGGCCGTAGACGAGGATCCGATCCGAGCGCGGCCGACGCGGGCCCCGGTGGTCGCGGAGGCGGCCGGAGGGGGACCGGCGGCGGCCGTGGACACGGTCCGGGGGGCGATGGGACCCCCGGCAAGAAACGCTTCATCGACTACCCGCGCGGCGGGCGGTCGGGCTTCCGGCGCTGGGTACCGTCCTGGAGGCTGGTGACGGGCACCTTCATCTTCTTCTTCGCGGTGCTGCTCGGCGCCGTCGGCATAGGTCTGTGGCTGGTGGAGGTGCCGACCGCCCAGGCCGCGTCCCAGACCCAGAAGAACGTCTACTACTGGGCGGACGGCAAGCAGATGGTGGTCTCCGGCGGTGGTGACCTCAACCGCCAGATCGTCCCCCTCAGCAAGATCCCGAAGTCCATGCAGAACGCGGTGATCTCCGCGGAGAACGCCAGCTTCTACGACGACAGCGGCGTCGACCCGATGGGTATCGCCCGCGCGGTCGTCAACATGGCGAAGGGTGGAGCGACCCAGAGTGGTTCGACCATCACCCAGCAGTTCGTGAAGAACACCTACCTCGACCAGTCACAGACGCTCACGCGTAAGGTCAAGGAGCTGTTCATCTCCATAAAGGTGGGCGCGACCAAGGACAAGGACTACATCCTCGGGAGCTATCTGAACACCGCGTACTACGGACGTGGTGCCTACGGCTGCCAGGCGGCCGCGCGCGCCTACTTCGACCGGGACTGCTCGAAGCTGACGCCCAGCCAGAGCGCCTTCCTGGCCTCGACGCTCAACGGCCCCAACCTCTACGACCCCAACGGTGGCTATGGCGCCGCCGCCACCAAGGAGGCCAACACCAAGCGCGCCAAGCAGCGCTGGGAGTGGACCCTGCGGCGTGAGGTCGCCGTGCACAGGATGAGCAGGACCGAGGCCCAGAAGTGGATCGGCAAGGGCTTCCCGATGCCGCAGAACCCCAAGGTGGCCACGAACAAGCAGGGCCAGATCGGCTATCTCACCGACCTCGCCGACAACTACATCATCGCCAACACCGGCATCAGCAAGTCAAAACTGGACAAGGGTGGCTATCAGATCCACACCACCTTCGACCGGAAGAAGATCAGTGAGCTGACCCGGGCGGTCGAGAAGGTCTCCAAGGAGAGCATCAAGCCGAAGGTGCGCGAGGCGGACAAGCACGTCCAGTTCGGCGGCGCCTCGGTGGAGCCCAAGACGGGCAAGATCCTGGCCATCTACGGCGGCAAGAACGCGCTGGAGCACTACCGCAACAACGCCGACTACACCGGTGTCCAGGTGGGCTCGACCTTCAAGCCCTTCGTGATGGCCGCCGCGATGACCAATGGCGCCCGCGATCCGAAGGGCCCACGGGAGCAACCCGATTCCGAGCGCACCCTCGTCTCGCCGAGCAGTGTCTACAACGGCGACAACAAGGTGACCCTGCGGGACTACGACGGAACCGTCTGGCACGACAAGGACGGCAAGGAGTGGCACCAGCGGAACGACGGTGACGAGGACAAGGGCCCGATCAGCCTGCGCACCGCGATGCAGTACTCGGTGAACACCCCGTTCATCCAGCTGGGCATGGACGTCGGCACCGACAAGGTGCGGGACGCGGCCCTGGCCGCGGGCCTCAACAAGGAGCAGCTGTCGTCGATCACCCCGACGTTCTCGCTCGGCACCTCCGCACCCAGCGCCATCCGGCTCGCCGGGGCGTACGCCACCTTCGCGGCCAGCGGTCAGCAGGCCGAGCCGTACTCGGTGGAGCGGGTCGAGGACAAGAACGGCACCGTCTACGACCACAAGCAGGAGGCCGAGGTCAAGCGGGCGTTCGACTCGAACGTGGCGAACAACGTCACCGACGTCCTGGAGAACGTGGTCCAGCGCGGCACCGGCACCTCGGCCAAGATCGGCCGTCCGGTCGCGGGCAAGACCGGAACCACCGACGAGAACAAGTCGGCCTGGTTCTCCGGCTACACCCCGCAGCTGTCCACGGCGATCGGCATGTGGCGGGTGGACGACCAGGCCAAGAGCCAGAAGTTCCTGTCCATGCGCGGTGTGGGCGGCCAGAAGACGATCCACGGTGCGTCGTTCCCGGCGCAGATCTGGGCCGACTACATGCGCGGTGCCCTGAAGGGCGTGCCCGTCAAGGACTTCCCCGCGGCCACTCCGATCGGCCAGAAGGTCTTCGGCGAGGACGCCAGCCCGAGCCCGACCCCGACGACGGACAAGCCGTCCGAGTCCCCCTCGGAGTCGCCTTCGGAATCTCCGTCGGAGTCCCCCTCGGAGTCGCCGTCCGGCAGCCCGACCCCGACCAACACCTGTGACCCGCTGGACCTGAGCTGCAACGACAACGGCGGCAACGGCAACGGCGGCAACCAGAACGGCGGCGCGAACGGCGGTCCGGGAGGTCCGTCCACGTCGCCGACCACGGAGGACCCGGGTGGCCCCGGTGGCATATTCGGCGGCCCGACCGGGGGCCGCAGGAAGGAATAGCCAGCGGTCCCGTACGACCCGTTCACCCCTCGTCGGCCGCGCCGGAGCGAACCCGCTCCGGCGCGGCCGACGCCGTTCCAGGCCCTGGACGGCTCTCTGCGCCTCTGGTACGCCTCCCCCCGCCTCAGGGCCCGGCCGGGCGTCCGCGGCGCGCTCAGCGGCCGCTGGGGCGGTCCTGACTCCTCCGGAGTGGCTCGTACGGCAGGATGGGGGCCATGAGCGTGCGCGAGGACCCACAGGCCCAGCCCGTCAGGCCGACCGCCGAGGACCCGGTGGCCGCGTCCGGCAGCGAGCTGATCGGTGGGCCGACCGGGCGCCGGGCCCTGCTCGGCACGAGCTGGTGGACCCCGGTGCGGATCGTGGCGATCGTCGCCATCGGCATGTTCGCCCTGGGCATGGTGCAGAAGCTGCCGTGCTACGACGGAGGCTGGTTCTTCGGGGCCACCGCCCAGTACACCCACGCCTGCTACTCCGACATACCGCACCTCTACAACGGCCGCGGCTTCGCTTCCGACCTCGTCCCGTACTTCGACCGGATACCGGACAACGTCTCGGGCGGGATGCAGTACCTGGAGTATCCGGTCCTCACTGGCCTCTTCATGGAGGTCGCCTCCTGGATGACCCCGCACGGCGGCTCCATCCAGGACCGTGAGCAGATCTACTGGCTGGTCAACGCGGGCATGCTCATGGTCTGCACCGCGGTCATCGCGGTCTGTGTGGCCCGTACGCACCGCCGCCGTCCCTGGGACGCGCTGCTGGTCGCCCTCGCCCCGGCCTTCGCGCTCACGGCCACCATCAACTGGGACCTGTTCGCCGTCGCCCTTACGGCCGCCGCCCTGCTGATGTGGTCCCGCAGCCGGCCGCTGGCCGCCGGTGTGCTGCTGGGGCTCGCGACGGCCGCCAAGCTCTACCCCGGGCTGCTGCTCGGCGCGCTGCTGGTGCTCTGCCTGCGGGCGGGGCGGCTGCGGGCCTTCTGGACGGCCGCGGGCGGAGCCCTGGCCGCCTGGCTCGTGGTGAACCTGCCCGTGATGGTCAGCACGCAGGGCGGTCTGCACATCCGCGACGGCTGGAAGACGTTCTACACCTTCAGCCAGGAGCGCCCCGTGGACTTCGGCTCCGTGTGGCTGATCATCTCCCAGCGCACCGGGAACTCCCTGCAGGACGTCAATACCTACGGGACCGTGCTGATGGCCCTGGCCTGCCTCGGGGTGGCGGTGCTCGCCCTGTGCGCCCCGCGCCGTCCGCGCCTGGCCCAGCTGTCCTTCCTGATCGTCGCGGCGTTCGTGCTCACCAACAAGGTCTACTCACCGCAGTACGTGCTGTGGCTGATCCCGCTGGCCGCACTGGCCAGGCCGCGCTGGCGGGACTTCCTGGTCTGGCAGGCGTGCGAGGTCATGTACTTCCTGGGGATCTGGATGTACCTCGCGGACACGGGCAGCGGCGACCAGCACCGGGGGCTGCCCGCGGAGGGCTATCAGCTGGCGATCGCCGTGCATCTGCTGGGGACGCTCTATCTGTGCGCCCTGATCATCCGGGACGCGCTGGTGCCGGAGCGGGACCCGGTGCGCCGGGACGGCTCGGACGACCCCGGGGGAGGCGTGCTGGACCGGGCCCCGGACGCGTTCGTACTGGGAGAGGCGCGGCGCGCGTCCCGCTACGAGGGTGCGGCGCTGGTGGACTGGGGCGTCCACCAGGAGTGAGCCCCGGGCCGGAACCTCTCCCGGCGGTGCGGAGCCCCTCCCGGCGGCGTGGGGTCAGCGGTCGAAAAGCCGGTCGAACTGCGTCGTGGTGTGCCGCAGATGCGCCACCAGCTCATCCCCCACCTGGGGCGGCTGGACATCGCTGGGCACGAACAGGATGGACACCTGCATATGCGGCGGCTCGGCGAACCACCGCTGCTTGCCCGCCCACACGAACGGCGAGAGGTTGCGGTTGACGGTCGCCAGACCGGCGCGGGCGACCCCCTTCGCGCGGGGCATCACCCCGTGCAGCGCCTTGGGCGCCTCCAGGCCGACGCCGTGGGAGGTGCCGCCCGCGACCACGACCAGATGGCCGTCGGAGGCGGCCTTCTGCTGGCGGTAGCCGAAGCGGTCGCCCTTCGAGACCCGGGTGACGTCGAGCACCGAGCCCCGGTACTCCGTCGAATCGTGGTCGCCCAGCCACAGCCGGGTGCCGATCCGCGCCCGGAAGCGGGTCTGCGGGAATTGCTGCTGAAGCCGGGCCAATTCCTCGGCCTTGAGGTGGCTGACGAACATGGTGTGCAGCGGCAGCCGCGCCGCCCGCAGCCGGTCCATCCAGGCGATGACCTCCTCGACCGCGTCCAGCCCGTCGGTGCGGTCGAGCGGGAGGTGGATGGCGAACCCCTCCAGCCGGACGTTCTCTATCGCGGCGTGCAGCTTGGGCAGGTCCTCCTCGGTGACGCCGTGCCGCTTCATGCTGCTCATGACCTCGATGACCACGCGCGCGTTCACCAGGCCGTAGACGCCGTCGACCGACGAGACCGAACGGATCACCCGGTCCGGCAGCGGCACCGGCTCCTCACCGCGGCGGAAGGGGGTGAGCACGAGCAGGTCACCGCTGAAGAAGTCCTTCATCCGGGCGGCCTCGTACGTGGTTCCGACCGCGAGGATGTCGCTGCCGAAGCGGGCGGCTTCCTCGGCCAGCCGCTCATGGCCGAAGCCGTAGCCGTTGCCTTTGCAGACCGGGACTATCCCCGGGAACTGCTGGATCACCGTTTGCTGATGCGCCCGCCAGCGAGCGGTGTCGACGTAGAGGGTGAGCGCCATTGACCGGTCCCGGAACCTTTCTCGTAGCCGCGGTGTATTGGAGGTATGGGAGACAGCGAATCGTGGTCAGCGGCGCGACATGTAGATGTCGAGCGCCTTGTGCAGGAGCTTGTTGAGCGGGAAGTCCCACTCGCCGAGGTATTCGGCAGCCTGCCCGCCGGTGCCCACCTTGAACTGGATCAGGCCGAAGAGATGGTCCGTCTCATCGAGGGAGTCGCTGATGCCGCGCAGGTCATAAACGGTCGCGCCCAGCGCGTAGGCGTCGCGGAGCATCCGCCACTGCATCGCGTTCGAGGGCCGGACCTCGCGCTTGTGGTTGGCGGAGGCGCCGTAGGAGTACCAGACATGGCCGCCGACGATCAGCATCGTGGCGGCGGCCACGGCCTCGTTCTCGTGCATCGCGAAGTACAGCCGCATCCGGTTGGGGTCCTCGGTGTTGAGGGCCGTCCACATGCGCTGGAAGTAGCTGAGCGGGCGGGGCCGGAAGTGGTCGCGCTCCGCGGTGATCTCGTAGAGCCGCTGCCACTCGGCCAGATGCTCGTAGCCGCCCTGGACGACCTCGACACCGGCCTTCTCGGCCTTCTTGATGTTGCGGCGCCACAGCTGGTTGAAGCCCTTGTGGACATCCTCCAGGGAGCGGTTCTCCAGCGGCACCTGGAAGACGTACCGCGGCTGGACGTCACCGAAGCCGGCCCCGCCGTCCTCGCCCTGCTGCCAGCCCATGCGCCGCAGCCGCTCGGCCACCTCGAAGGCGCGCGGCTCGATGAAGGTGGCCTCGACATCGCGCAGCCGCTTGACGTCGGGGTTCTGGATGCCGGACTTGATCGCGGCGGAATCCCAGCGGCGGATGATGACCGGCGGGCCCATCTTCACGGAGAAGGCACCCTGCTGCTTCAGATGCGCAAGCATCGGGCGCAGCCAGTCCTCCAGGTTGGGGGCGTACCAGTTGATGACCGGGCCCTCGGGGAGATAGGCGAGATAGCGCTTGATCTTGGGCAGCTGACGGTAGAGGACGAGACCGGCGCCGACGAGCTGACCCGTGGCGTCGAACCAGCCGAGGTTCTCCGAGCGCCACTCCGACTTGACGTCAGCCCATGCAGGCACCTGCATGTGGCTTGCCGCCGGCAGGCTCTGGATGTACGCCAGATGCTGCTCTCGGCTGATCGTCCTCAGGGTCAGGCTCATGTGGGGCGCTCCTCGGCAGGTTTGTCCCCAGGGTCGGGGCTCCGGCTCTCGCGCCGAAGCCTACTGCGACCGGGACACGCCCCGTTCGGGCCCGGGGAGAACCAGGCTCCGGGCGGGCTCAGCCCAGCACGCCGCCGAAGAGCCCGCCATGTGCCATGCCGAGATAGAAGCCGACCCCGGCGGCACCGAGCCCGATGATCAGCAGGAACCGCTCACCGGTGGTCACCGACCTCAGCTGGCCCCAGGCTCCGCTGATCATCCCGATCAGTCCGACCCAGGAGCTGACCAGGTGGAGGTGGGGGAAATGAGCCGTGACAAAGGCGATCACGCCGATCACCACGGTCGCCACGGCGACCGTGTTCTCTACGGGATGCGACTTGCCGTCGGTGTCCAGGAAGGTGAACAAGCCGTGGTGGGATCGTGCTGCCTGTGCCATGGGGCACCTCCAGGTAGGCACATAGAGCAAGGCGGCGAAGTGTTACGCCGCTCACACCCGATGTGTACAGATTGCGGGCCAAGACGCCCGGATTTCAAGCGGGCGGCAGGAGCCGGGTACTGTGTACCGTCCGCGGTGGTGTCTGTACTGACGCCGAAGCGGATACGCATCACGACCCTCCTGCCACGGAACGACCGTGGCCGCTGAGTCCAAAGGAGGTGGGTTCCACATGCGTCACTACGAGGTGATGGTCATCCTCGACCCCGATCTCGAGGAGCGCGCTGTCTCCCCGCTGATCGAGAACTTCCTTTCCGTCGTCCGTGAGGGCAACGGCAAGGTTGAGAAGGTCGACACCTGGGGCCGTCGTCGTCTCTCGTACGAGATCAAGAAGAAGCCCGAGGGCATCTACTCGGTCATCGACTTGCAGGCCGAGCCCGCGGTCGTCAAGGAGCTCGACCGCCAGCTGAACCTGAACGAGTCGGTCCTCCGGACCAAGGTCCTCCGTCCCGAGACCCACTGACCGCATAAAGCGTTCAGCGGTCATCGGGGCCGAATCGCAACGAGTAGCAAGCAGCCCAGCAGTACCCGCCGAGAGGTTCCCCCAATGGCAGGCGAGACCGTCATCACGGTCGTCGGCAATCTCGTCGACGACCCCGAGCTGCGTTTCACCCCGTCCGGTGCGGCGGTCGCGAAGTTCCGCGTCGCGTCCACTCCCCGTACCTTCGACCGGCAGACCAACGAGTGGAAGGACGGCGAGAGCCTCTTCCTCACGTGCTCGGTGTGGCGGCAGGCCGCGGAGAACGTGGCCGAGTCCCTTCAGCGCGGCATGCGCGTCATCGTGCAGGGCCGTCTGAAGCAGCGGTCCTATGAGGACCGCGAGGGGATCAAGCGCACGGTCTATGAGCTGGATGTCGACGAGGTCGGCGCCAGCCTGCGCAACGCCACAGCCAAGGTCACCAAGACCACCGGTCGCGGTGGTCAGGGTGGTTACGGCGGCGGTGGCGGTGGCGGCCAGGGCGGCGGTGGCTGGGGCGGTGGCCCCAGCGGCGGCGGCCAGCAGCAGGGCGGCGGCGCTCCGGCCGACGACCCGTGGGCGACCGGCGCTCCGGCCGGCGGCCAGGGCGGCGGTGGTGGTGGCTGGGGCGGCGGCTCCGGCAACTCCGGGGGCTACTCGGACGAGCCGCCCTTCTAGACCCGAGGCGTTGTTTCACGTGAAACAACGCGCGGTCTGGTCAGGGCGACCAGCACACACTTCTTGATCACACTGGAGAGAGACAATGGCGAAGCCGCCTGCTCGCAAGCCTAAGAAGAAGGTTTGCGTGTTCTGCAAGGAGAAGATCTCCTACGTCGACTACAAGGACACGAACCTGCTGCGGAAGTTCATCTCCGACCGCGGCAAGATCCGTGCCCGCCGGGTCACCGGCAACTGCACCCAGCACCAGCGTGACGTCGCCACGGCCGTGAAGAACAGCCGTGAGATGGCGCTGCTGCCCTACACGTCCACCGCGCGATAAGGGAAGGGGACTGACTCATGAAGATCATCCTCACCCACGAGGTCTCCGGCCTCGGCACTGCCGGTGACGTCGTGGACGTCAAGGACGGTTACGCCCGTAACTACCTGGTCCCGCGTGGTCTGGCGCTCCGCTGGACCAAGGGCGGCGAGAAGGACGTCGAGCAGATCCGCCGCGGTCGTCGCATCCGCGAGATCGCCACGATCGAGCAGGCCAACGAGGTCAAGGCTCAGCTCGAGGGCGTCAAGGTGCGCCTGAAGACCCGTGCCGGCGACGCCGGTCGGCTGTTCGGCTCCGTCACCCCGGCCGACATCGCTTCGGCGATCAAGGACGCGGGTGGCCCGGAGGTGGACAAGCGCCGCATCGAGGTGCAGTCCCCGATCAAGACCCTGGGTGCGCACCAGGTCTCGGTCCGGCTGCACGCCGAGGTTGCCGCCAAGGTCGGCGTCGAGGTCATCGCCGCCTGACGACGGCCGTGACGGTCGCCGCCGGCACCGTGCACAGTGCACCGGAGGGCCGCACCCCTGTTGGGGGTGCGGCCCTCCGCCATGCTGGTCCTCCGCTGCTCGGCCTTCCGCCGTGCCGGCCTTCCGTCCTGTTGCCCTCCCCCGCGCCGGGGGCCGACCGGACGGACATGGGCTCAGCCTCGTACCGCGCCGGTGACGATCCAGCGGCCGGAGCGGGTGCGCAGCCACAGGGTCGCCATCCGGACCGACATCATCAGCGCCATGGTGCACCACAGCGCGGTCAGGCCCCCGCCGAGCGAGGGCACCAGCAGCGCCACCGGGGCGAAGACGGCCAGGGTGGCGATCATCGCCCAGGCCAGATATGGCCCGTCGCCCGCGCCCATCAGTACGCCGTCGAGGACGAAGACCACGCCCGAGACCGGCTGGATGAGGGCCGTGACCAGCAGGGCGGGCAGCAGGGCGTCCCGTACCGCGGAATCGGTGGTGAACAGGGGGATGAACAGCGGCCGGGAGGCGACCACCAGCAGGCCCAGCGCCACGCCCGAGGCGATGCCCCACCGCACCATGCGACGGCAGGCGGCCTGGGCCCCCTCCTCGTCGCCGGCGCCCAGATAGCGTCCGATGATCGCCTGTCCCGCGATGGCGATGGCGTCCAGGGCGAACGCCAGCAGGCTCCACAGGGTGAGCACGATCTGATGGGCGGCGATATCGGTGTCGCCGAGGCGGGCCGCCACGGCCGTCGCGATCAGCATCACGGCGCGCAGCGAGAGCGTACGGATCAGCAGCGGTGCCCCGGCATGGGCACAGGCCCTGATCCCCGCGGCATCGGGCCGCAGCGAGGTGCCATGGCGCCGCGCGCCCCGGATGACCACGGCGAGGTAGACGGCGGCCATGGCGTTCTGGGCGATCACCGTGCCCCAGGCCGAGCCCGCGATGCCAAGCCCGGCCGCATAGACCAGGGTGGCGTTCAGCGCGGCGTTGGCGCCGAAGCCGCCGATGGCGACGTACAGCGGGGTGCGGGTGTCCTGGAGGCCGCGCAGCACACCGGTGGCGGCGAGCACGACCAGCATCGCGGGGATGCCGAGGGTGCTGATCCGCAGATAGGTGATGGCGTAGGGCGCGGCGGTGTCCGAGGCGCCGAAGAGGTCGACCAGGGCGGGGGCGGTGGGAAGGGCCACGGCGATGACGGCGGCGCCGAGCAGCAGGGCCAGCCAGATGCCGTCCATGCCCTGCCGTATCGCTCCGGCGAGGTCGCCCGCGCCGACCCGGCGGGCCACCGCCGCGGTGGTGGCGTAGGCGAGGAAGACGAAGATGTTGACCGCGGTGGTGAGCAGGGCGGCGGCGACGCCCAGACCGGCCAGCTGGGCGGTGCCCAGATGGCCGACGACGGCACTGTCGACCATGACGAAGAGGGGTTCCGCCACGAGTGCGCCGAAGGCGGGAAGCGCGAGTGCGATGATCTCGCGGTCGTGGTGGCGGGGGGTACTCCGCACGCTCGTGGGGGCCTGTGTCATAAGGGCAATGTAATCGTCCACAGGTAAGAGACACAAGCCGCCGTCGGTCCTTACAAGGCGGCGCGCGGGACGATCTTCTCTGCGCCCTTTGTCGTGATCTTGCGCTGGGGGCGGAAGTTTTTCTTCTGCACAGCCACTGGATAGAGAAACCGCAGGTCAGGCGTGGCTTCTCAAGGTGATTGTGTGTTTGTCCACAGCACTGTCCCCCGGCCCGTGCACAGGTTCGCGCGACTTACCCACAGGATGGATCCCATCATCCACATGCCCTGTGGATAACCAAGTTGGCTGGCGGTCCCGACGGGCCTAACGTGGTCCGGCGCCCGCCACCCGATCCGGCCCTGGAAACCCCAGACTTCGATGCGCCGTGTCCGGAAAGCCGGCCGCTCAGTTGTGTCATAGCCGTGCCGTAAGAAGGACGGGCACGGCGAGGTTCGCTTCGCGGACGGGAGGAGGTGGCGGGGTGAGCGTGCCCGAGCCCATGGACGACCCATGGGCGGACTCCGGCCCGTCCGACCGGTTCCCGTCCCCCCGCTTCCGCCGCGGTGAGGGCGGCGGCCGGGGCCGCGACGGCCAGGATCGCGACGGAGGCGGCGGCTCCGCCTGGGAGGGCTCCGGCTTCGAGCGCGTTCCGCCCCAGGACCTCGACGCCGAGCAGTCCGTCCTCGGCGGCATGCTGCTCTCCAAGGACGCCATCGCCGATGTGGTGGAGGTCCTCAAGGGGAATGACTTCTACCGGCCCGCCCATGAGACCGTCTACCAGGCCATCCTGGACCTCTATGCCAAGGGCGAGCCGGCCGACCCGATCACCGTTGCCGCCGAGCTGACCAAGCGCGGCGAGATCGCCCGGGTCGGCGGCGCCTCGTATCTCCACACCCTCGTCCAGTCGGTCCCCACCGCCGCCAACGCGGAGTACTACGCGGAGATCGTCCACGAGCGCGCCGTGCTGCGCCGCCTCGTCGAGGCCGGCACCCGCATCACCCAGATGGGATACGCGGCGGACGGGGACGTCGATGAGATCGTCAACAACGCCCAGGCCGAGATCTACGCCGTCACCGAGCAGCGCACCAGCGAGGACTATCTGCCGCTCGGCGACATCATGGAGGGCGCGCTCGACGAGATCGAGGCGATCGGCTCGCGCAGCGGACAGATGTCCGGCGTGCCCACCGGCTTCACCGACCTGGACTCCCTGACGAACGGGCTGCACCCGGGCCAGATGATCGTCATCGCCGCCCGCCCCGCGATGGGTAAGTCCACCCTGGCCCTCGACTTCGCGCGCGCCTGCTCCATCAAGCACGCCATGCCGAGCGTCATCTTCTCCCTGGAGATGGGCCGCAACGAGATCGCCATGCGTCTGCTCTCCGCCGAGGCCCGAGTGGCGCTCCACCACATGCGCTCCGGCAGCATGACCGACGAGGACTGGACCCGGCTGGCCCGCCGGATGCCGGACGTCTCCCAGGCCCCGCTCTACATCGACGACTCCCCGAACCTGTCGATGATGGAGATCCGCGCCAAGTGCCGCCGCCTCAAGCAGCGCAATGACCTCCAACTGGTCGTCATCGACTACCTCCAGCTGATGCAGTCCGGCGGCGCCCGGCGCCCCGAGAGCCGTCAGCAGGAGGTCTCGGACATGTCGCGAAACCTGAAGCTGCTGGCCAAGGAGCTGGAAGTACCGGTCATCGCGCTCTCCCAGCTCAACCGAGGCCCCGAGCAGCGCACGGACAAGAAGCCGATGGTCTCGGACCTCCGAGAGAGTGGATCCATCGAGCAGGACGCCGACATGGTCATCCTGCTCCACCGCGAGGACGCCTACGAGAAGGAGTCGCCGCGCGCGGGCGAGGCGGACCTGATCGTGGCCAAGCACCGTAACGGCCCGACGGCCACGATCACGGTCGCCTTCCAGGGCCACTACTCCCGCTTCGTGGACATGGCCCAGACCTGACAGCCGCGGTCCGCACGCTTTGCTGGTTCCGCAAAGAACCAACGGGGTGCTCGTCAGTGAGGTCGCCGAGCTGCCGCCGGGGCAGGCGCTCGATGTGGGCTGCTGGATGCCGTCGCGCCCGGGGGCACACTGCTGTTCGCCTCGCCGATCTGAGCCCGCCCCCGCCGGCACCCACCACACCCATGACACCGTGCTGCGAGCGCGACGGCTGCGATGAGCGGTGGCCGGGGCGCGGTGGCCGGGGCCGGTCAGGGCTGGAGCTGGTGGCCCAGGGCCGTCGCCTTCTCCACGCGCCGGGCGAGGACCTCCTCGTGACGGTCCGCCATCTGCCGCAGCGCGTCCTTGCGGTCGCGCTTGGAGAGCCGGTCGATGTAGAGGTGCCCCGAGAGATGGTCCGCCTCGTGCTGTAGACACCGGGCGAAGTAGCCGGTGCCCTCGATCACCAGCGGGTTGCCGTCCTTGTCGACGCCGCGGACCACGGTGCGGTCGGTGCGCGGTACGTCCATCCGCGCGCCCGGTACGGACAGACAGCCCTCGGTCTCCTCGATGAGCAGCCGGTGGGCCGGGTCGGGCTGGTCCAGGACGGGGTTGATGATGTGGCCGATGTGTCGTACGCCGTGGTCGTCGGGGCAGTCGTAGACGAACAGCCGCAGATCGACGTCGACCTGATTGGCGGCCAGCCCGGCGCCGTCCGCGATGTACATGGTGAGGAACATGTCGTCGATGAGGGCGCTCAGCTCGGGCGTGCCGAACTCGGTCACCTCGCGGCAGGAGCGGCGCAGTACCTCCTCACCGACCTCGGTGATCCGGCGCGGGGAGCCGCGCTCGGCCTCGGGAGACAGCGCCGGATAGGAGTCGACGGGTTTCCCCTGCACCAGGACGCGCACCGCTGACCTCACCCTTTCCGCCCCCACTGCCCACCGCCCGATGGCCGCTCACGGCCGCTGAGGCCGCCCCCGCTCATGGTCATGTCCGGCCAACGTAGCAGGGGCGGTTCGGCCGCGGCTCCGGTGCGCGTCAGATCGCGTCAGGTACGGGGTCAGAGCGCCTCGCCGAGCTCCTCCAGCAGCCGCCGCTTGCTGCGGGCCCCGACCAGCGACCGCACCGGCTCGCCCGACCGGAACAGCATCAGGGTCGGCATCGAGAGCACCCCGTACGCGTTGGTGGTGGACGGGTTCTCGTCCACGTCCAGGGACACCACCTTCAGCCGGTGGCCCTCCTCCTGGGCGATCTCCGCCAGCACCGGCGCGATCATCCGGCACGGGGGGCACCACGAGGCGGTGAACTTCACCAGCACCGGCAGCTCGGCCGCCAGCACCTCCTCGGCGAAGGTGGCGTCCGTGACCGTGGCCACTCCCCCGGTGTGTGTCAGTGACATGTCATATCTCCCTTGGCGTCTTGGTCGTGCGTGTGGAGCTGTCGTGGTTACGGCGCGCTCAGGGGCCGGGCGGTGTCAGCTCGCAGCGCGGCTCCGGGGCCCCTTCGGGCGCCGTCGCCGCGGCCTCCAGCTCCGCGCGGGCCCGCTCCGCCTGGACGAGCTGTGTCCCGACCCGCTCCCGGATGGCGCTCAGCCGGGCGATGCACTCGTCCAGCTCGGCGAGCTTGCGCCGGTAGACGTCCAGCGAGGCGGGGCAGGAGTCACCGGCCGGGTGGCCGGAACGCAGGCACTCGACGAACGGACGCGTCTCCTCCAGTTCGAAGCCGAAGTCCCGCAGCGTGCGGATCTGCTGGAGCAGCCGCAAGTCCTCCTCGTCGTACGACCGGTAACCATTGCCGGTGCGGCGCGCGGGCAGCAGCCCGAGCGACTCGTAATAGCGCAGGGTGCGGGTGGTCGTACCCGCCCGTTCGGCCAGCTCTCCGATCCGCATGACCCGACGGTAGACCTTGACCCTGGCGTAAAGGCCAGAGCGCGGTGCGGGGAGGGGGTCCGCGGCCGCCGGCCGATGACTGACCGTTGTCGGACCCTCGCCGTAGAGTGCCGATATGACCACACCCGACGTGGATGAGTTCGCCGAGCCGCTGCCCGCCACGCGCCGTGCCCTGCTGCGGCGCCTTGCCCGCGGCCAGGCCGAGGGCCGTGCCCCGTCCCTGGTGGGGGCCGTGGTGCGGGAGGGTCAGCTGGTGTGGACGGGTGCGCGCGGCTCCGTGGACGGATCCGCACCGGACGCCGACATCCAGTACCGCATCGGCTCCTTGACCAAGACCTTCGTGGCGGTGCTGGTGATGCGGCTGCGCGACGAGGGGCTGCTGGACCTCGGCGATCCGCTGGCCAAGCATCTGGAGGTGCCGGAGGCCGAGGGCGCCACCGTGGCCCAGCTCCTCGCCCACACCTCGGGTCTCGCCGCCGAGGCCCGCGGCCCGTGGTGGGAGCGCACGCCCGGGGCGCTGCGGCCCGAGACCGCCGATATCTTCGGCGAGCGCCCGCTGATCCACCCCGCGGGCCGCCGTCACCACTACTCCAACCCCGGTTTCGCGCTGCTCGGCGCGCTGGTCGAGCGGCTGCGCGGAGCGCCCTGGGGCGAGGTGCTCGCGCATGAGGTGCTGGAGCCGCTGGGGATGGGGCGTACGTCGCTCGAGCCGCGGGCGCCACACGCCGGGGGATGGGCCGTGCACCCCTGGGCGGATGTGCTGCTGCCCGAACCGGCCGAGGACACCGGGCGGATGGGCCCGGCCGGACAGCTCTGGTCGACCGCCGGGGATCTGGCCCGTTTCGCCGCCTTCCTGCTGGACGGGGACGGGCGGGTGCTCGGCGCGGAGTCGCTCGCCGAGATGCGGGCGCCCGCCGTCGCCCCCGAGGCGGGGGACTGGGACGGCGGCTATGGCCTGGGGACGCAGCTCGTCCGGCACGGCGGGCGGTTCCTTTACGGCCACACCGGCTCCATGCCCGGCTTCCTGGCCTCGCTGTGGGTGAGCGCCGAGGACCGGCTGGCCGGGATCGCGCTGGCCAACACCACCTCGGGGCCGGCGATCGGCGCCATCGCCGCCGACCTCATACGGATCGTGGCGGAGCACGAGCCCCGTATCCCCGAGCCCTGGCGGCCGCTGACCGAGGCCGATCCGGCACTGCTGGCGCTGACCGGCCCCTGGTACTGGGGCCCGCGCGCCTACCACCTGCGGCTGCGCGCGGACCGCGGACTGGAGCTGTCCCCGGCCACCGGGGGAGGCCGGGCCTCCCGCTTCAGGGCCGAGCCGGACGGCACCTGGACGGGGCTCGACGGGTATTACGCGGGGGAGACGCTGCGGGTGGTCGAAGGGGAGGGCGGTGCCCCGGCCCATCTGGACCTCGGCACCTTCGTGTTCACCCGGGAGCCCTACGCCCCGGGAGACGTGGTGCCCGGCGGGGTCGACCCGGAGGGCTGGCGCGCGCTCTGAGGGGAGGTGGCGCGCACTCTGAGGAGAGGTGGCGGGCGGGAGCGGGGTGCCGCGTCCGGCGGAGTGTTCCGGCGGGGTGCTGAGGATCCGGCGGCCCTAGCCTGACCCTGCCGGTGGTACGCACGGCTGGGGTCTGGGTCGGCGGTCCGGCGGGCGGCAGGTTGGTCTCCGGTCCCATCCGCCCCTCCCCCAGGAGCCCCGCCGTGCGCTCGTCCACGCTTCGTCTCAGCGCCTCCCTGCTAGCCCTCACCAGCGTCATGGCCGCCTCCGTGGGCGCCTCCGGGACGGCCACCGCCCGGTCCGGCGGCCCGGCGGCCGGCCGTGACCGGCCGGGGACCGTCTGGTCGGCCGGGTGGGCCGCCCCCGTGCAGCGCCCCAGCTCGGGCTTCGAGAAGAACTGGGCCGAGACCGGCTTCGCCGAGCGCACCGCCCAGACCCTGCGTCAGGTCGTCCGGGTCACCGGCGGCGGCACGGCCGCCCGGATCAGGCTGTCGAACCGCTATGGCACCACCCCGCTGCGGATCGCGGGCGCGACCATCGCCCGTAGCGCGCACGGCGCCGCCGTCCATGGCGCGAGCCTGCGCACGCTGACCTTCGGGCACCGGCGTTCGGTGGAGATCGGGGCGGGCGGGGAGACGGTGAGCGACGCGGCCCCGCTGCGCGTGGCGGCCCGTCAGCCGGTCACGGTCACGCTGTACTTCGACGCCCGACCGGCCCCGCCACCTTCCACGCCCAGGCGTACGGCCGCAGCTTCCGCGCGGACGGCGACCACCGCGCCGACCGTGCCGGGGCGGCCTTCACCGAGACCACCCACTCCTGGTACTACCTCTCGGATGTCGAGGTCACCGGCGGCCCCCGGCGGCCGGGGGCGGTGGTGGCCTTCGGCGACTCGATCACCGACGGCTTCGGCTCGACCTACGACGCCGACCACCGCTGGCCGGACCTGCTGGCCGGGCGCCTCGCGGCAGCGGGCACCCCGCGCCCCGTCCTCAACTCCGGGATCGGCGGCAATCTGCTGCTGCACGACTCGGCCTGGTACGGGGACCGGGCGGGCGCCCGCTTCCGGCGCGATGTCCTGGACAAGCCGGGCGTACGGTCGGTGATCCTGCTCGAGGGGCTCAACGACATCGGCTTCAGCGAGGTCGAGCTGCCCACCTACAAGCCCAATCCACAGGTGTCGGCCGATGAGGTGATCGCCGGTTACCGGGAGCTGATCGCTCTCGCCCACACCCGTGGGATCAAGGTCATCGGCGGGACGATCCTCCCGTTCAAGGGCGCCGAGTACCACACCCCGCGCTCCGAGGCGAAGCGCACCGCGATCAACGAGTGGATCCGCACCTCGGGCCCCTTCGACGCGGTCGTCGACTTCGCGGAGGTCATGGCCGCGCCGTCCGATCCGCTGCGGCTGAACCCGGCGTACGACTCGGGCGACTTCAAGCACCCGAACGACGCGGGCTACCGGCGGATGGCCGAGGCCGTCGACCTCGCGACCCTGTGAGGCCGCCGACGGGGAGGTGAGACCGGGGCAGTTCAGGCCAGCGGCAGTTTGAAGCCGATGTGGCTGGCCTCGAAGCCGAGCCGCTCGTAGAAGCGGTGGGCGTCGATACGGGTCGTGTCCGAGGTGAGCTGCACCAGCGCGCACCCCTCGCGGCGCGACTCCTCGACGGCCCATTCGATCAGCTGGGTGCCGAGCCCGCCGCCGCGCTCCTCGGAGTGGATCCGGACGCCTTCGATGATCGAGCGCGTGGCGCCGCGCCGCGACAGCCCGGGGATCACGGTCAGCTGGAGGGTGCCGACGGTGCGGCCCTCCCGGACCGCGACGACCAGCCGCTGCTGGGGATCCGAGTCCAGCCGCTCGAAGGCGGCGCGGTACGGGGCCAGGTCGTCCGGGGACTCCCGGCCGGCGCCGAGCGGGTCGTCCGCCAGCAGGGCCACGATCGCCGGGATGTCATCGACGGTCGCGCGCCGTATCTCGAAGTCGCTCATGCGGTGGAGCCTACGCCGGGGCCCGCGAGCCCCGGACGGCGGCGACGGGCCCACGGGCCACCGGGGCTCAGCACGTTCCGGGATCAGCGCGTCCGGCCCATCAGCACGTGGTGCCCGTCAGCACGTGGTGCCGGTCAGCCCCTCCACAGCGGCGACGAGGGGCGCCAGCTCCGGCCGCCGGGCGGCCTCGGTGAGGGCCTCGCGCAGCGCGGTGTCATGCGTCGGCCGCGCCTCCTCCAGGAGCTTCAGCCCCTCGTCGCTGACGTTGGTGTAGATGCCGCGGCGGTCGCCGGGGCAGATGTAGCGGGCGAGCAGACCGCGGTCCTCAAGCCGGGTGACCAGCCGGGTCGTGGCGCTCTGGCTGAGTACGACGGAGTCGGCGAGCTGCTTCATCTGTAGATGTCCGCCGTCGCCGTCGTGCTGCCCGCTGAGTACGTTGAGCACGGAGAATTCGCGGACGCTCAGATCGTGCCTGGCCTGCAACGCACGCTCGATATGCGTCTCTATCCGGCCGTGCAGGGAGGACAGGGCGCACCAGCCCTGGGCCAGGGCCTGTTCTGCGGGCGGGGCGACGGCGCCGTGCGGTTCGTCCGGCATGGAACCCCTCCTTGGTGGGTGAGCGGATTCCAGGATAGTCCAGGGATGAAAAAGACCGCGTATGCAATTATCGGCGCTTTGTCGCCCGCAGTCGCCGTCCCCGGGCGGTCAGCCCCCAGGGCTTGATCACCGAGATCGCGGTGAGAAAGGTATAGACGCCCAGGCTGACCGACGGCGCCAGGATCAGATCCGTCGTCGCCCCGACCGCCCGCCCCGCCACCACATCGGCCATCGCGGAGTCGATCCGGGCGCGCAGGGCGAACGCCGTGGCGGCGGTGGTGATCATCGTCAGCCAGAACTTCACATACACCCACCGGTGGCGCGCCAGCCCCCAGGGCGTCCCCAGCGACAGCACGGTCCCGCTGACCAGCGACAGCAGGCTGATCGGGATCAGCAGCCAGTCGCCCAGCACATTCATGGACCGGTAGGCCGCCCCGGCCTCATCGGCCGAGCCGGCCGTGGCCCCGGTGATCCCCAGAGCCAGCACCCCGAGGGTCAGCCCGAGCCACCCGACGGAGACGACGACATGAACGACGAGGAGGCCCCGGCGCGCGGGGCGGGTGAGTTGCCGCATGCCCTCACCGTGGCGGCGCCGCGGCCCCCGGGGCGTCTGACGGCGGAAGTATCCGCGCGTACTCCCGGCGGCGCGGGCGAACCGGTGCGGCTCCGGGCCGGTGCTACGGCTCCGGGCCGGTGCTACGGCTCCGGGTCGGCGCTACGGCTCCGGGCCGGGCCGTCGGCGCGGGGCCGGGGCGGTGATGGCCGGAAGGTGCATCTACGCTCAGCCGGTATGACCAGACTGCATCTGTTCGATCTGGACGGGACGCTCATCCACGGCTCGGCCGCCGCGATCGAGATCTCCCGGCAGCTCGGTCTGGAGCGGGAGATCGCGGCGCTGGAGCGGGCGTTCGCGGGCGGGGAGCTGACGACGGCCCAGTTCGCGGAGCGGGCCTGTGCGCTGTGGGAGGCGCTGACGGAGGAGCATGTGGCGGCGGCGTTCGAGGGGGCGCCGTGGCTGGCCGGGATCCGTGAGGTGTGGGCGGACATCCGGGCGCGGGGCGAGCGCTGTGCGGTGATTTCGCTCTCGCCGGGCTTCTTCGTGTCGCGGCTGCTGGAGTGGGGCGCGGACGCCACGTACGGCTCGACGTGGCCCGCCGTGCCGTTCCGGGAGCCGGTGGATCCGGCGGGCATCCTGACCCCGGCCGCGAAGGTCCGGATCGCCGATGAACTCTGTACGAAGTTCGGCTTGACCAGGGATCACTGTGTGGCCTACGGGGATTCCCTCTCGGACGCCGAACTGTTCACCGTGGTGCCGGTCTCGGTCGCCGTGAACGCCGACCACCATGTGAGCGAAATCGCATCCCACGCCTATGCCGGTCGTGATCTCCGAGAGGCTTACGAATTGATGGGTAACCGCACGTAACTATCGGTAATTACATGAGTTGGTGGGTGTAACAGATGTGGGGTACTTGGGGCTTGTGAATTCATCCGGGGCCGGTAGGGTCGGGTCCGGTTCCGTGCGGCATGCTGTAACGGGGTCAGAACGGGCATCCCAGGCCAACCAGCATAACGGGAACACAACTCCCGTTTCCCGGACTTCGGGCTATGCGCCCGGCGCGGGGAACGAGCATGGCATGCTGCCCGGAAGAGTCGCAGAGAAGGTCGGCACGACCATTCTCGCTTGAACCAGTGCACCAGGACGGGGAATTGCGGGCACATTCCGGCAGCGGAAGTGCGAAGACCGACAGAAAGATGTTCGAGGCGAGGCAACCATGGACGCTCCGACCACCACATCGTCGGCCGGAAGCGACGGCTCCGGCGGAAACAGTGGCGACTGGGGCTGGTTCACCCCGAGCAGGAAACCGGCCGACGACCGCAGGTCCCCGGACCAGCAGAGCGAAGAGCGCGCGCCCAGCCGCCCGGTGAACCCGATACGGCCGGTCGGCACCGAAGCCGACCGCCGTGCGCCCGCGGAGCCGGCCCCCGCGCCCGGCCCGGGAGCGGGCGACCGCCGTACGGACCGCCGTACGGACGACCGCCGCCCGGACGACCGCCGGGCCCCCGGCCCCGCGGGGCACGGCCCTGCCGCCCCCGGCCCCGCCGCCCGCGGGCGCGAGGAGCATCAGCGCCCCGACGAGGTCGCCCCGGCCCCGCAGGACGTCCGGCCCGGCCCCGACTCGCCGTTCGCCGTCCCCGAGACCGCCTCGCCCGACGCGATCCTGCTGCGCCGCACCATGGCCGAGGTCGAGCCCATCAGCGACAAAGTCACCTCGTACTTCTACGCGCTGCTCTTCGTCCAGCACCCCGAGCTGCGGCCGCTCTTCCCCGCCGCGATGGACGCCCAGCGCGACCGGCTGTTCAAGGCGATCCTCACCGCCGCCCGGCTCATCGACGACCCCGACATCCTCACCGAGTTCCTCTCCCGGCTCGGCCGCGGCCACCGTAAGTACGGCACCCAGCCCGAGCACTACCCCGCCGTCGGCGAGTGCCTGATCGGCGCGCTCACCCGCTACGCCGTCACCACCTGGAACGACGAGGCCGAGGCCGCCTGGGTGCGGGCCTACACCGCGATCTCCCAGATCATGATCGACTCGGCCGCCGAGGACGAGCTGATCGCCCCCGCGTGGTGGCAGGCCGAGGTAGTCGGGCATGAGCTGCGCACCCACGACATCGCCGTGATCACCGTCCGCCCGGACCAGCCGTACCCCTTTCTGGCGGGCCAGTACACCTCACTGGAAACGCCCTGGTGGCCGCGGGTCTGGCGGCACTATTCATTCGCCGCCGCGCCACGCTCCGACGGGCTGCTCTCCTTCCATGTGAAGGCCGTCCCGGCCGGATGGGTGTCCTCCGCGCTGGTGCACCGGGCCCGCCCCGGCGATGTGATCCGCCTCGGGCCCCCCGCCGGTTCCATGACGGTCGACCACGCCAGCGACAACGGGCTGCTCTGCCTCGGCGGCGGCACCGGTATCGCGCCGATCAAGGCGCTGGTCGAGGACGTCGCCGACCACGGCCGCCACCGTCCGGTCGAGGTCTTCTACGGCGCCCGCAACGATCACGATCTGTACGACATCGACACCATGCTGCGGCTGGCCCAGAAGCATCCGTGGCTCGCGGTCCGTCCCGTCGTCTCCGACGGCCCGACCAACGGCCTCAGCGGTCGGCTGCCCGACGCCGTGCGGCAGTACGGCCCGTGGAACGCGTTCGACGCCTATCTCTCCGGGCCGCCCGGGATGATCCGCAGCGGTGTCGACGCCCTGATGGGCATCGGCATTCCGTCGCACCGCATCCGGCACGACTCCATCGAGGAGCTCGCCGCGGCCGCGGAATAGGACGTGGACACGGACGGCACACGACGAAACACCAACACTAGGCAGGCATTCCGGCGATTCCGGACGGCGAATCAGGACGGGGACGAGAACCGTGGACAGTGCGGAGCACCTGGACGACCGCGCGTGGCGTCCCGGGAGCGACGGAGAACACCATCTACAGCGGCGACTGGGCACCGTCGGCCGCGCCGACCGCTTCTACGACGATCAGGTGCTGGATCACCTGAATGTCCGGATGCGGGAGTTCATCGAGCGCCAGGAAATGTTCTTCCTGGCCACCTCCGACCGGCACGGGGAGTGCGACAGCACGTTCCGGGCCGGTCCGCCCGGCTTTCTGAGAGTGCTCGACACGCGCACGCTGGCCTATCCCGAATACCGGGGAAACGGCGTCCTGGCCAGCCTCGGCAATATCCAGGAGAACCCCCACCTGGGCATTCTCATGGTCGACTTCTTCCGGGACCGGATCGGGCTGCATGTGAACGGCCGGGCCCGGGTGGTGGAGGACGCCGAGATGCGCGCGGCACACCACGGGCTGCCGGTGGACCCGGTGCCGGGGCGGCGCGCGGTGGTGTGGGTCGAGGTGACCGTCGAGGAGGCGTACATCCACTGCGCCAAGCACATTCCGCACCTCCAGAAGGTCCCGGCGCAGCGGCGCACGGGCGGTGGCGACGCCGCCCGGCGCCGGGGGCCCTCCGGTGACCAGGCCCTCGAGCACGACCGGGAGCGGGACTGGGGGACGGACGACGTCAAGCGGAAGGGCGGCGACTTCTTCGGCGCCGCGGCGGAGGCCCGCGAGGGCCGCAGGGTCCCGCCCGCTTCGTCCGTCTCTCCTGCGCCGCCTGCTCCGTTCGCCCCTCCTGCCCCGCCCGCTCCGTTCGCCCCTCCTGCCCCGCCCGCTCCGGCTGCCCCTCCTGCTCCGCCCGCTCCGGCTGCCCCGCCCGTCTCACGGCCCTCCTGGGCGGTGGACCTGCCGGGCCAGGCCGCCCGGCCTCTTCCGGCCGCTCAGGCCGAGCTGGAGGTCTCGGTCCCCCAGGCTCCGGCTGCCCCGGCTGCCCCGGACCCTCAGCCCCTGACAGACTCGGACACTCAGGTTCTGGCCATCCCGCCGGCCCCGCCCACATCACCGGTCTCGTGGCCGGTGGGCCTGCCTGCCCAGACCGCCCCGACGGCCCCGGCTGCTCAAGGCGCCCTGGGTGCCCTGAGCCCTCGGGCTCCGGCCGCCGAACCGGCGCCACAGCCCCAGCCGATCGCGCGGCCCGAACCGGCGGCGCAAGCCGACGCGGTGGCCGACCCCGCTCCGCGGGCCGCTGAGCCCTCCGTTGTGCGTGATCTCACTCCGGCCATCCGGCCGCCGGTCCGGCCCGACGCGGGGCCCGAGGACTGGCGGGAGGAGGCCGAGCGGGTGCTGGCCGAGGCGCGTCAGCGGGCGGCCCGGAAGACCCAGCAGCCGTTCAGCGGCTGGTTCCGTTAGGTCCTGCCCCGATAGAGGTCAGCGATAGAGGTCAACCCTGTCGGCCCTGTTCGCGATGATCCGTCCGGCAGGGCTTCGCCTCGCTCAGCCGAGGTCGTCCGCGAGCAGGGCCAGCACGCCCTCGATGTTGGCGTCGAGATACGCCCGCAGCGAGGGCGGCACCACCTCGACCGAGGCGATCCCCTCGCGGGTGAACGGGACGCTCACCACCTCGTACTCCCCGCACGGCTCGTCCACCTCCGGGCCGTGCCGCCGGGTGAGGTCCATCGAGGCGAGTCTGCACACGAAGAAGTGCTGCACCTTCACACCGGCACCGGCACCGGCACCGGCACCGGCACCGGCACCGGCACCGGCACCGGCACCGGCACCGGCACCGGTCGGGCCCACACCCCCAGCACCCGCTGCGCCCTCAGCGCTCCCATCGGGATGCGGGACGGTGTCGACGAAGGCGGGCACCACATCCGTCACCTTCGCGCCCAGCTCCTCGTCCACCTCGCGGTACAGGGCCTCGACGACGGTCGCGTCCTCGGGCTCCATTCCGCCGCCCGGAGTGATCCAGTACGGCGCCTGGCCGGGCTTGGTGCGCTTGATCAGGATCATGCGGGGCGCGGTGTCACCCTCGAGGAGAATGGCGCGGGCGGTGCGCTTGACCACGGGTCGTTCGGTCATGCAGGACATCTGCCGCACCCGTGGTCCCGCGAAACCACTTACTCACCAATCGACAGCCGCGCGCAACAGCCACTCGTGCGCCCGCGCGATATGCGGCAGCGTGAGTGCCCCGGTCCGCACCACCAGGAAATAGGTGCGCAGTGGCGGCACCGGCGGGTTGAGCAGCGCCACCACCTCCCCGGCGTCCAGCGCGTCCATGCACAGATAGCGCGGCAGAACGCCGAGCCCCGCGCCCTGCGCGACGCAGGCGAGCACCGCGCGCAGATCGGGCGCGATGATCGTGCCGGCAGTGACCGGCCGGGTGTCGAAGACGGCCGACCAGTAGCGGGTGACCAGCGGCAGGCTCTCGTGCACCTCGACGACGGGCAGCGCCTCCAGCGCCCGTACGCCCTTGACCTGGAGCACCGCTGGGCCGCCGAGCCGGGCGGCCCAGCGCGGGGCCGCGACCAGCACATGCTCCTCGTCGCACAGCGGGGTGGCGGCCAGCAGCCGCCCCCGGGGCCGGGCGGTGGTGATGGCCAGCTCGTGATGGCCGGCGCCCAGCCCCTCGAACAGCTCCTCGGCGCTGCCGAAGGCGCAGCGCACCGCCAGCCCCTGGGTGACCAGGGTGGTCAGCGCGGGCAGAACGCGCAGCGCGGTGAACTCCGGAGGGCCCGCGAGATGCAGGGTGCGCAGCGCCGAGCGGTCGTCCAGACCCGCCTCGGCGATCTCCACCAGGGCGTCGAGATGCGGCGCGGCCTTGTGGGCGAGTTCGTCCCCGACGGTGGTGGGGACGACGCCGCGCGCCGTACGGAGGAACAGGGGGCGGCCGAGCTGCCGCTCCAGGGTGCGTATCTGGCCGGTGACGGCGGGCTGGGAGAGCCCGAGCAGTCCGGCGGCGCGGGTGAAGGACCCGGCGCGGTGAACCGCGACAAAGGTGCGTAAGAGGGCCAGATCCATGCGGTTCCCCTCGCCTCGTCGAGCCCCGAACGCATGCCAACTATAAATATGCCGATAGGTCCATGTCGCTACTGTGATTGGACACTGACGCTGAGTCAACTAGCCTTGTTCGAGCGGTTCTCCACGAGAAGAACCGGGGCGTCTCAAGCCACGAGGGGGGAGGCTTGAGACGCCCGCACAGGCGTACCCGCCCGCTTTCAGTCACCCGCCCCGGTGCTTGCCGTGCCCGTCCCCGTGTCCGTGCCCGTACCCGATGACGTGTCCGTGTCGGAAGCCGTGGCGGATGCCGTGTCGAGCGCCCGCAGCACATCGGCGATCAGGTCGTCCGCGTCCTCCGCGCCCACCGAGAACCGGATGAAGCCCTCGGGCACCGCGTCGCCGCCCCACCGTCCGCGTCGTTCGGCCGTGGAGCGCACCCCGCCGAAGCTGGTGGCGTCGTCCACCAGCCGCAGCGCGGTCAGAAAGCGCTCCGCGTGGTCCTTGTCCGGCAGAGTGAAGGAGACCACACAGCCGAAGCGCCCGCCGCGCATCTGCCCGGCCGCCACCCGGTGGGAGGGATCGGTCGGCAGACCGGGGTGGCGCAGCCCGGTGACCTCGGGGCGGTCGCGCAGCGCCCCGGCGAGGTCCAGGGCGGTCGCCGCCTGGCGGTCGACGCGCAGCTGGAGGGTGGCCAGGGAGCGGTGGGCGAGCCATGCCTCCATGGGGCCGGGGATCGCGCCCACTGTCTTGCGCCAGGCCCGCACCTCCGCGGCGAGCCGTGGATCGCGGCAGGTCACATAGCCGAGCAGCACATCGCCATGGCCGGTGAGCGCCTTGGTGCCGCTCGCCACGGCGAAGTCCGCGCCGAGCTCCAGCGGGCGCTGGCCGAGCGGGGTGGCGAGGGTGTTGTCGACGGCGACCAGCGCGCCCCGGGCGTGCGCGGCCTCGGCGAGCCGGCGGATGTCGCAGACGTCCAGTCCGGGATTGGACGGTGTTTCCAGCCACAGCAGCTTCGTCCGCTCGCCCAGGGCGTCCAGGGGGGCCAGCTGGGCGTCCTCGCCGGTCGGGGCGGTGCGCACGGTGACCCCGTAGCCCGTCAGCCGCTCGATCAGCGCCGGGAGCAGCTGATAGCCGTCGGACGGCAGGACGGCCGCGTCGCCCTGGCGCAGCTGGGACAGCAGTACGGCCGAGATCGCGCCCATCCCGGACGAGAAGACGACCGTCTCGGCGTCGGTGCCCGGCGACTCCAGCTCGCTGATCGCCCGCTCCAGCAGGGACCAGGTGGGGTTGGCGTCCCGGCCGTAGGTGTAGGGGCCGACGGCGTCGCCGGGGAGGTGGTAGTGGGCGGCGAAGACCGGGCCCGGCAGCGTCGGCTCGTACGCCTCGGCCTCGGGCAGTCCGGCCCGTACGGTGCGGGTGCCGTCGCCGGTCATGCGGATTCCTTCCCCGCGTCCGGGCCGTCGGCGGCCGACGCGTTCTCGACGGTGGCGCTCTCCGAGGCCTTCCCCGAGGCGTCGATGGCCTCGGCGACCGCGTCCAGCAGCCCGCCGCTCGCGGCCTCGATCATCTCCAGGCACTCCTCGAAGTCGTCCAGCCCGCCGAAGTAGGGGTCCGGCACATCGAGGCCGCCCAGCGCGTCGTGGTCCGCGTCCGGGTCGTAACTCCGCAGCAGCCGCACCTTCGCTGCGTCGTGCGGGGTCGGTGCGAGCGCGCGCAGCTCGTGCAGATGGCCGCTGTCCAGGGCGATCACCAGATCGAGGCGATCGAACCACTCGGCCCGGAACTGGCGCGCGATGTGATCCTGTTCATAGTCATGGGCGGTCAGTACGTCGATGGCTCGGCGGTCGGCCCCGTCGCCCTCGTGCCAGGGCCCGGTGCCCGCGCTGTCCACCTCGAGGCGGCCGTCCAGCCCGGCCTCCACGGCATGGGCGCGGAAGACGGACTCGGCCATCGGCGAGCGGCATATGTTGCCGGTGCAGACAAAGCAGACGCGGTAGGGCGACGGGTCTCTCATGCCTTCCATCATCTCCGGCCGTGATCAGTCCTTGTCATCGGGCAGCACGACATGCAGGGCCCACGCGACTATGGAGACGATCAGGCCACCGAGCACCGCCGTGCCGAAGCCGTCGACCTCGAAGCTCAGGTCCAGCTTTCCGGCCAGCCACGAGGTCAACAACAGCATCAGTGCGTTGATCACCAGCGTGATCAGCCCGAGGGTCAGGATGAACAGCGGGAAGGCCAGCAGCTTGACGACCGGCTTGACCACCACGTTCACCACGCCGAAGACCAGTGCCACGAGAATGAGGGAGAGCGCTTGGCGGCCGGTGTTGTCACCGGTCAGCGTGATGTCCTTGAGTAGCCAGATGGCGACGCCGAGGGCGCCGGCGTTCGCGATCGTCTTGACGAGAAAATTCTTCATGGTTGAGATCGTCGCAGACAGGCCCCGGCGCAGGCAGGGGCACCGTAGGCATGGGTCAGGCAGGGGTGGAGAGGCGAATGAAGGCGTTCCGGCTGGATGAGCTGGAGGCGGAGCGGGCCGCGAACGACGGCGCGTATCTACAGTTCCTGCGGGAGCGGAACATGTCCGTGGGGCTGTACGCGCTGAACGCGGGCCAGGCCGACCCGCAGTCGCCGCACGGTCAGGACGAGGTGTACGTCGTGATGAGCGGCCGGGCGTCGGTCACGGTGGGCATGGAGACGACACAGGTGGCGCGGGGCAGTGTGGTGTACGTCCCGGCGGGCACGGCGCACAAGTTCCACCACATCACCGAGGATCTGAGGGTGCTGGTGGTGTTCTCGCCGCCGGAGGGCTGAGACCGTCCCGGGGCTTGATGCCGCCGGTGCCGGCGAGCTGATCCCGGTCGACGGCTTGTCCATCGCGGAGCCGATGTGTGGCCGGCCGGTCCCGTAGGGGTCCGGTCAGGGGAGGACGGGGGGCGCGGGCCGCCCGCGCGCCGCCGTCCCGTCCTAGCATCGACGGCAGGGAAGACCGGCCGTCGGCGTCCGGACCCACGGCTCGGAGAGAAAGCAGGGAGTCACGTGACCACGAAGGGGATATTCCAGGGCTTGCCGTGGTGGGTGACCTGGATCGCGATACCGGTCCTCGTCCTCGCCGTGTTCGGTGGCCTGATCATGAGCGTGATCGGGTTCGTGGTGGGCCTCGTCTTCAAGGCGCTGCTGCTGGTGGTGCTGATCGCCGGGCTGATCTACGTCGTGCGGAAGTTCACTTCCTGACCCGCCGCGCGGCGCCCGCCGCGTCACCCAGGCCTGACGCGTCACCCAGGCCTGACGCGTCACCCAGGCCTGACGCGTCACCCAGGGCCTGACGCGTCCCCGCAGGCCCTGCGGGACCCTTCCGCGCGCGGATACGCCGCGCGAGGGATACCGCCGGGGCGGGAGCACCGCCCGGCGCCACCCCTGCCGTTACAGTGCGAGTCCTCGGCGTTCTTCCTTCGGCGTCCGCCTCGCAACAACCCCCCGGGGGTGCCTGTTGACGACAGCGATCTTCGATACGGCCGGTGCGCCGGCCCCGATCTCCCGCCCACCGGGCCCGCGCCGTCCGCGCCGCCCGGCCCCACGGGTCTCCGCACGGCAACACTGGCCATTTTCGTTCCCTCACACGAGGCAAACCGACTCCGCACCGCAATCGAGTCGCTACGCTCCAGAGTCGGCGAAGCGCAAACAACCCGGGGCGGCGAACGATGCGTGAGATGCGTGACACAGTTCAGGCGGAAGTGACCATGACCTTCCTGGTCTCGCAGGATCTCTCCTTCCGGATCCCGGTCGAGCTGTCCTACGACAGCAGCGACCCCTATGCCGTCGAGATCACCTTCCATTTGCCCGGTGACGCGCCGGTGAGCTGGGCCTTCGCGCGGGAGCTGCTGCTGGACGGGTTGAGCAAACCCACCGGCGAGGGGGATGTGCGGATCGCCCCCGCCTCCCCCGAGGGGCTTTCGGACGTCTTCATCAGACTCCAAGTGGGTTGTGAACGGGCTCTGTTCCGGGCCGGGGCCGCTCCGCTGGTGGCCTTCCTCGACCGAACGGACCGGGTGGTGCCTTTCGGCCAGGAGCCGGCGGCCTGTGACCCGGTCGGCGACCTCGACGCCGAGCTCCACCGCATCCTGGCCGAGGACCGGTACGCGGGCTGAGAGCCGGATGCGCGGCGGGCCAGGGCCCGGTGTTGTGTCACGGCCGAGCTGACGGGCGGCGTGCCCGTCGCCTCGGCGCCCCGTGGTCTCAGCGCCCCGCCTGCTCGGCGCTCCGTCGTCTCAGAGCACTGCCGGCTCGGCGCCCCGCCGTCTCAGCGCCCCTTCGCCCGGCGGCGCCGCCCGCGTCCGCCCCGGCCGGTCCGGGCCGCCTGTGGAGCCTGGGCCGCCTGTGGAGCCTGGGCCGCCTGTGGCGCCTTGGCGCCGCTCGCGTCGGCCACCCGCTCCGCGCCGCCGTCCACCGCCGGGGTGCGGTCCGCGGAGACCACGAGCACCGCCAGCGCGGTGGTCACCGGCACCGAGGCGACGAGCCCGATGCTGCCCACCAGCGTCCGTACGATCTCCTCCGCGACGATCTCGCTCGTGGCGACCGTGCCCACCCCGCTGTCCGCGACGGAGAACAGCAGCAGCAGTGGAAGCGACGCGCCCGCGTACGCCAGCACCAGGGTGTTCACGACGGAGGCGATGTGGTCCCGCCCGATCCGCATCGCCGCCCCGTAGAGCTTGCGCCGGGGCGTGGTCGGATCCGCGTCCCTCAGCTCCCACACCGCCGAGGTCTGGGTGACCGTCACATCGTCCAGCACGCCCAGCGACCCGATGATCACGCCCGCGAGCAGCAGCCCTCGTATCTCGATGTTCGGATAGAGGCCGTGCACCAGCCCGGTCTGGTCGTCCGTGTTGCCGGTCAGGCTCGCCCAGCCGATGAACAGCGAGCCCAGCACCCCGATCAGCAGCAGTGACACCAGTGTGCCGAGCACGGCGACCGATGTACGCGCCGTCAGCCCATGGCACATGTACAGCGCGAGAAGCATGATCGCGCTGCCCCCGACGACCGCGACCACCAGCGGATTGGAACCCTGGAGTATCGCCGGGAGGATGAACAGCGTCAGCACTCCGAAGCTGATCGCCAGCGCCACCAGCGCGAACACCCCGCGCAGCCGCCCCACCACCACGACGGCGAGCGCGAACAGCCCCGCCAGCAGCGCCATCGGCATCGACCGGTCGACGTCGGACACGGAGTACTGGAGTTCCTTGGGCGCCTTGGGGGCGTACGCCAGCTTCAGCTCCTGCCCGGCGCTGAAGTGGCGCGAGGCGTTGGGCTGGACGATTTCGGGGAAGGTGCGGCCCTTGTCCTTGCCCGACGTGACCTCGATCGTGGCCTTCTCGCAGACGCTCTTCTTCCCGCCCTGCCCGGAGGGCCCGGAGCTCCCGCCCTGCCCGGGGGCGCCGTTCTGGGCGGCGCCGTCCTGGCCGGGCTCGGTGGGCGCCTGCGGCTGGGCGTTCACATCGGCGCAGTTCACCTCCTCGATCTTCACCACCCGTCCGGCCACGGTCGTCTGGTCGAAGCCGAGACCGCTGCGGCCGTGCGCCTTGTGGTCGGGCGTGCCGCCCGGCCAGAGCACGATCAGACCGGCCACGACGGCGACGGTGAACGGGATGAGCACCGCCGCGATGATCTTGCGGAGGCGCGCGGAGACGGGGGTGGCGGGGCCATGGCCATGGGAATGTCCGTGGCTGTGGTCCTGTGCCTGCTCGGAGGGGTGAGGCTGCTCGGGCGGGTGGTCCTGCTGGATGGCGGTCACGGTCGCATCATCGCAAGAGACGTGGGCCCCCTGTTCAGCGCTGTGGATAAACCGTTAGCGTGGTGACGAACCTTTGCAATCGCGGGAGCTCGGAGCACCGGGCTGAGAGGGCGCTGACGCTGATGGCTGCGCCGACCGCTGAACCTGTTACCGGGTAATGCCGGCGTAGGGAGTGGGTCTCATGACTCAGCAGGATGCACCATCGCGCGCCGAGACGGCCGAATTCGGCTGGCATAAGGGATATGTCACGGGTTCGCGCCCGGACCTCCAGGTCCCGGTTCGCCGCGTGCACCTCACCAATGGCCAGGATGTGGCGCTGTACGACACCTCCGGCCCGTACACCGACCCCACCATGGAGACGGATGTCCGCCGCGGCCTGGCGCCGCTGCGGCAGAACTGGATCGTCGCCCGCGGCGACACCGAGGAGTACGCGGGGCGTCCCGTCCGCCCGGAGGACGACGGGATCAAGCACACCGCGCCCCGCGGGGGACTGCGCAACCTCGACGCGGTCTTCCCCGGCCGTCCGCGCCAGCCGCGGCGCGGCCGCCCGGGCGCCCCCGTGACCCAACTCGCCTATGCGCGGCGGGGCGAGATCACGGCGGAGATGGAGTACGTGGCGATCCGCGAGAACGTCTCCCCCGAGGTGGTCCGGGAGGAGATCGCGGCCGGCCGCGCCGTCCTCCCGGCCAATGTGAACCACCCGGAGATCGAGCCGATGATCATCGGCAAGCGGTTCCTGGTGAAGGTCAACGCCAACATCGGCAACTCCGCCGTCACCTCCTCCATCGAGGAGGAGGTCGAGAAGATGACCTGGGCGACCCGCTGGGGCGCCGACACGGTCATGGACCTCTCGACCGGCCGCAACATCCACACCACCCGCGAATGGGTGCTGCGCAACTCCCCGGTCCCCATCGGCACCGTGCCGCTCTATCAGGCGCTGGAGAAGGTCGACGGCAGGGCCGAGGAGCTGACCTGGGAGATCTACAAGGACACGGTCATCGAACAGGCCGAGCAGGGCGTCGACTACATGACCGTCCACGCCGGCGTCCGACTGCCGTACGTCCCGCTGACCGCCCGCCGCAAGACCGGCATCGTCTCGCGCGGCGGCTCCATCATGGCGGCGTGGTGCCTCGCCCACCACCAGGAGTCCTTCCTCTACACCCACTTCGAGGAGCTGTGCGAGATCCTCGCGGCGTACGACGTCACCTACTCGCTCGGCGACGGACTGCGCCCGGGGTCGATCGCCGACGCCAACGACGAGGCGCAGTTCGCGGAGTTGCGCACCCTCGGCGAGCTCAACCGCATCGCCAAGGAGCACGGCGTCCAGACGATGATCGAGGGCCCGGGCCATGTCCCGATGCACAAGATCAAGGAGAACATCGACCTCCAGCAGGAGGTCTGCGAGGAGGCCCCGTTCTACACCCTGGGCCCCCTCACCACCGACATCGCCCCCGCCTACGACCACATCACCTCGGGCATCGGCGCCGCGATGATCGCCTGGTGGGGTACGGCGATGCTCTGCTACGTCACCCCCAAGGAGCACCTGGGCCTGCCGGACCGCGATGACGTCAAGACCGGCGTCATCACCTACAAGATCGCCGCCCACGCGGCCGACCTGGCCAAGGGCCATCCGGACGCCCAGGCATGGGACGACGCGCTCTCCGATGCGCGCTTCGAATTCCGCTGGGAGGACCAGTTCAACCTGGCCCTCGACCCCGACACGGCCCGCTCCTTCCACGACCAGACCCTCCCGGCCGAACCGGCCAAGACGGCACACTTCTGCTCGATGTGCGGGCCCAAGTTCTGCTCGATGAAGATCTCCCAGGACATCCGCCGCGAACACGGCGGCGCGATGGACGCGGTGGAGGCGGAGGCCGAGGCCGGTATGGCCCAGAAGTCCAAGGAGTTCGCTGAGGCGGGCAACCGCGTGTATCTGCCGATCGCGGACTGAGGCGCGGACGCGTAGGCCGAAATCGCGGGTGGAACCCGGCAAAACAGCGCCCGCGGATTGAACCAGGCGATACGCTGTGGGGCGGGTCCGAAGCCGCAACTTCGATTTGCGACTTCGGACCCCTTCCCGTGCGGCTACGCGGGCGGAAGCTCAGCCACGTAGATCGGGTTGCCGCTGTCCGTCATCCCGCTCTGACGGATGCAGCGGTGCTTCTGGAGAAAACGCAGGCAGTCGTGCACCCGCTGCCGGGTGAGCCCCGTCTTGGCCGAGAGCGTCTCCAGCGAGTGGCCGACCTGGCCGGCTTCGGCCAGCGTGGGGAGGATGTAGACGGCCACCGCCCACACATCCTCGGTGATGCTCAGCCGATCTTTCCACTGTGCGAACAGGTCCTCCGTCCTGAGCCTCAGCTCCCGCTTGTCCGCCTCGGGCTCCGCGCCCGGTCGGCAGCCCAGAGCGTCGAGGATCTGTGACCAGGCCTGCTCGGACCGGTGCAGGGAATCCAGTACCTCCGTATGGAAGCGTTCGGTCCGCATCTCCAGTCGGACGATCGCGTCCATGAGCTCGCTCGGCGGAGTGGGGCGCGAGACCTCGGAGACCTCCAGCGCGTATGAGCCCTCGCGCTGGACGGTGGCGATCACTCTGGACACCCACTGTTTGAAGGGCAGGCACGCGGGCTTGGTGCAGCCGTTCACCAGCTGAATCAGCCCTTGCAGATTCACCAGATGCAAGTCTCGGCGCCACTCCCTACCTGCGGGAATGCTGAGACCGTAACGTGAGGTTACGCTCTCGAGCGTAGACTTTCCGCCAGCTTGTACATGATCTGCCAACGCCTTTCGCGGGTTGGTGTGACCGAGTTCCGCGCAGACGTCGACCGTCGGGAACCAGTGTTCGCCGTCCGGCATGGTCAGCCGACGAAGCCGGGCCCCCGTGGCCGCGTAGACGAAGTCGTTGACGTCCATGGCGTCGTGCCGGGCAGACGGACCCGGCGGTGTGTTGTGTTTGCGCATCGCGCATCACCTCCACCGACGGACGCTAAACATCACCGCCCATCAATTCCCCCGAATAGGCGGAAGTTCCCTCGATCGGTGGGTAATCCACCAATTCGATGGCGAACCGCCCGCCAGTGCTGATTCGGCTGAGCCTTCCGCTGTGTTTCACGTGAAACGTCCCATCGAGTGCGGCTTGTCTTTAGGGGACGGGCTGGATTCATGCGGTGAGTGCGGCGACGACCCGGTTGGTCATCTCCTCCTGTGTGGTCAGTGGCGTCGGGGTGTAGGACAGGATGAAGCGGAGGCCCAGGTCGCGGGTGGCGAACATGCGGGTGCGGTAGCCGGCGGTCTCGCCGGTCTTGCCCCAGAACGTCATGCCGTTCACCGTGGCCGTCTGGAGGCCCAGGCTGTAGCGGGCGGGGCTGCCGTCCAGCATGCGTACGGAGTCCGGGGGCAGGGTGAAGAGCTTGTCCAGGGCGTGGGGCGGCAGCAACGCGCCGGAGAACAGGGCGTGCTGGAAGCGGAACAGGTCGTCGAGGGTTGAGACCAGTTCGCCTTCGCCCCAGGCGGAGGATTGGTTGTACACGGTGACATCGCGCAGTGAGCCGTCGGTCATCCGTAGATAGCCGTGCACATGCGGGCCGTGGAGGCGGGGGTCCTGGCCCGGCAGCAGGGTCCTGGTGAGGCCCAGCGGGTACAGGATGCGGGACGCGATGGCCTGGCCGTAGGGGTGGGCGGTCAGCTTCTCGATGAGCAGGGCGAGCAGCACGTAGTTGATGCCCCGGTACTCCTGTTTGGTGCCCGGAGCGAACTTGAGCGGATCGTGCGTCACCGTCTCGACCCACTGTCGCGGTGTCCAGCGGTCCCATCGGTGCCGCAGGACCGCTTCCGGGGTGCTGTCGTCCGGGATTCCCCGGTGGTCGGGGAGCCCGCTGGTGTGGTGGAGCAGCTGGGCCACGGTGATGCGGCGGGCGAAGGCGGCGGGCAGCAGGTCCGGAACGTAGCGCCCGATGGGGGCGTCGAGCTCCACCCGTCCTTCGGCCCACAGCTGGAGGACCACGGTGGCCACGAACGCCTTGGTGACGCTGCCCGCGCGGAACTGGTCGTCCGGGCGCACGGGCCGTCCGCTGTCGATGTCGGCCGTCCCTGCCGTGCCGTACCAGCCGTCTCCCCGGCGGTCGACGCGCAGTTGGGCCGAGGTGGCGGGCGGGTGGGAGAGATCGCTGATCGCGGCCTGGAGGGCGGCGTCGTCGGACGCGGTGCTCGACGCGGTGGTCCTCGTCGCCGCGCGGGCGCCGGTGCTCCCGGCCACGGCCAGCAGCGTTCCGGCCGCGCAACCGCCCATGAGGGTACGTCGGGTCAAGGAAGTCATGGTCAGCCATGCTGCCGAGGCCGCCGCGCCCGGCCATCCGGGATGACCCGCACTCATACCCCTACCGCACCCGCACGGTGCCCGGACCCGCACGGTGCCCGGACCCGAACCGTGCCCGGACTCGTGCCCAGGCCCGGCCCCTGGCTAGTCCGGCTGGTGCTCCGGACCGCCGTAGTCGGGGCTGGTGTAGTCCGGGCTGCTGTAGCGGGGGCGGGCCTTGGGGCCTTCGCCGTCGGTGCTGAAACCGGGGCGGCTGTAGCCGAGGTGAGGGGTGCGGCTGATCGCCTCGGGGTTGATCGGGACGTACGCGGAGGGGGACGGGGCCGAGGGGTTGGCCAGGGCCTCGCGGAGGAACGGCAGGATGCCACGCTCCAGCAGGGCATCGCGCCAGACTTCTCTGGCGCGGTCCACCTCCTCCAGCCGCTCGCTGCGCGCCTCGCCGCGGATCGCGCTGGAGCCGTTGCGCAGCGCGGCCAGGAGCAGTCCGACCGCGGCGATCAGGATGGCCGCGGCGGTCAGCGCGGCGAAGAACCAGCCCGCGGTGACCATCGGCTGGGCGATGGACGGGGCCGGGTCGAGGACGTTGAGGACATAGCCGACGATGAGGAAGATGATCGCGGCGGTGCCGGCGAGCACCGGGGCCAGTACCGCGAGCATGGCGACGAGCCCAGCCCCGGCGGCGTCCTGCATCGCACCGGCGAGCCCCACCGTGCCGTCCGGCTGCTCGCGCTCGGCCACGTCCCCGGCGAGCGGGAAGAGCGGCGCGGGCTCGCGCAGTTTGGCGCGTGTCTCGCGGTAGGTCTGGTACTCGTCGGCCGCGCATGCCGCTATCGCGGCCGATGCCCCGAGCGCCATCGTGCGCAGCTGCTCGGCAGTGAGCCGCTGCCCGAGACCGCTGAGGTCCGGGCGACGGTCCGCGGTGCGCAGTGCCTCGTCGAGAACCCGCTCGAACTCCGGGCGGTCCTCGGTCAGCAGGTGCGGAGCGCTTTTCATGGTGCATCCCCCGATGCTCCGTAGGGCCGTGACGACCGGCTTTCGCCGGGCAGTCGGGCGGAAACGGAGGAGAGCCTGCGACGGATAAGCCGATGGTAGAGCCGATCCGGCGCGGGGTGACAGCAAGTTTCCCGAATTGCTCCCGCGACGGTGAAACCCTCTACCTGCCCCGGACAGCGTTCGCTGAATCCTCAGTTCGGCAGGGGAAGTTGAACGACCAGCAGTTTTCCGGCCATCGTGATGCCGCCGTCCATGGCCACGGCGAGATTGTCCGCGTAGACATGCGGGCCCTCGACCGCGGGCGCGCCGCCGTCCTCGCCGTCCTCGGAGCCGACCTCGCCGAGCAGATACGGGATCGGGCTGTGGCCGTGGACGATGCGCTCCCCGCCGTAGGTGTCGAGCAATTCGCGGGCCGCCGTGGGCCCGGCGTCCTCGTCGCGGAAGGCGAACCGCTTGGTGAATTTGCGGAACAGGTCCCAGCACTCGTCGGCGTCGCTGCGCTGGAGCGTCTCGGTGACGGTGTCGTTGACGGCCTCGATCGAGTCGCCGTACTCCAGATAGGCGGTGGTGTCGGAGTGGACCAGCAGATGGCCGTCCTCCTCCGCCATCGCGTCCAGCCGGGACATCCACTGGAGGTGGTGGTCCTCGAGCCGCTCCATATCGCTGCGCTGGCCGCCGTTGAGCAGCCAGGCCGCCTGGAAGGAGGCCGTTCCGGCACCGGAGTTGACCGGCGTGTCGCCGAACCGCTTGGCGCCGATCAGCAGCAGCTCGTGATTGCCCATCAGCGCCTTGCAGTAGCCGCCCGCGGCGGCGGCCTCGGCGGAGAGCTGCATGACCAGGTCGATGACGCCGATGCCGTCCGGGCCGCGGTCGGTGAAGTCGCCGAGGAACCACAACCGGGCGTTCCCCGCGGACCAGTTGCCCTTGGCGTCGATCAGGCCCTCGGCGGCGAGCGCCTCGCGCAGCTCCTCGTGGTAGCCGTGGACATCGCCCACGACGTACAGCGGGCCGGGGCCCTCGTCCTGGGCCAGCGGGCCGTCCTCGGGCTCGGGCACCGGGGTGAGCGCCACAGTGGGGCGGTCCTGCGACGGGACGAGCTGGGTGTCCTTGAGGGTGTGCCCCGGGCCCAGGATCGGGAGCCGCTCGGTCGGGGTGTACTCGGCGGGCAGGGGCGTGGGCGTGTCCGGCGCGGGCGCCCCGGGCGCCGGTGCGCCAGGAGCGGGCGCGGCGGGAGCGGGTGCGCCAGGGGCGGGCGCTGCCGGAGCCGGTGCGCCAGGCGCCGGCCCTTCGGGCGCGGGCTGCGGCACGGGCGCGGCGGTGCCCGGCGCGGCGGGCACGGACCCGGGCTCCACGGCTCCGGGCACGACCATGCCGGGCGGGGTGTACGCCCCGTACGCGGGCACAGGAGGGATCGCAGCCGTGGTCCCTGCCGTGGCTTCCAGACCGGCCCCCTGAGTCATCGACCCCTCCACCATCACGCCGCCGTGCCACCTTGTGGACCTTGCCTGGTCGACGGCGGTCCGCGGTGTCGTCCGCCCATCATAGGAATGACCGTGAGGGCTTGTGACGCACCAGGGTGCCGTCAATCGCAGCTCGCTCCTGCTTCGTCGGACTTTTATCCCGGATTGGCCCAGTAGGGGAAGCCCATTGGCCTCAGGTCCTCCTCGGGTCATCCTTGAGTCGCCCTCAGGTCAGCCTCCAGCTCGGCTGCGCGGGGCGCTGACCGTCGTACGCGGCGGACGGCGCTGTGAGGACGTCCGCACCATCAATTCGGTGGGTATGACCTGCTCAACGGGCTGGTCGGTGGCAAGGCCCTCAATGGCGTCGATGAGCAACTGGACGACCGCCGTGCCGATCCGGCGGGGTTTGAGTGAGAGGGTCGTGATGGGCGGCTCGGTGGTGCGGTAGACGGTCGATTCGCTACAGCACACCAGCAGCAGATCGTCGGGGACCCGGAGTCCGTAACGGCGGGCGGCGGCGAGCAGATCGGTGCCGTTGGGGTCGAAGAGGCCGTAGACCGCGTCGGGGCGGTCGGGGCGCGCGAGCAGCCGGTCGGCGGCGACGGCACCGGCACAAGGGTCGTGGGCCGGGTACGCCTCATAGACCGGATCCTGTCCCACCCGTTCGCACCACTGGAGGTACGCCGTGGTGGACAGCCGGGTGTAGGTGTCGGTGGAGGTCCCGGTGAGCAGTCCGATCCGGCGGGCGCCGGCCTCGGCGAGATGGTCGAGCAGTCCCAGCACCGCCGCCTCGTGGTCGTTGTCGACCCAGGCGGTGACGGGCAGGGCGCCGGCGGGGCGGCCGTCGCTGACGACGGGGATGCCCTGGCGTAAGAGCTCGGTGACGACCGGATCGTGGTCGGAGGGGTCGATCACCACGGTGCCGTCGAGGGCGACGTTGGACCACACGTCGTGGCGGGAGGTGGCGGGGAGGATGACGAGGGCGTAGCCGCGGGCCAGCGCGGCGGAGGTGGCGGCCCGCGCCATCTCGGCGAAGTAGGCGAACTCGGTGAAGGTGAAAGGTTCATCCCCGTACGTGGTCACGGTCAGGCCGATGAGGCCGGACTTGCCGGTACGGAGCGTGCGGGCCGCTGCGGACGGGCGATAGCCCAGCCGCTCGGCGACCTCGCGGACATGGCGGCGGGTGGCCTCCGGGAGCCGGCCCTTGCCGTTGAGCGCGTCGGAGACGGTCGTGATGGAGACCCCGGCGGCGGCGGCCACGTCCCGGATGCCCGCCCGCCCTAACCGGCGGCCGGCCGACCGGCTCACCTGGTGCTTCCCTGCTGCTGTCATGGCCAGCCGATAGTAGGGCGCGGGTGGGCGGGTTGCGCGATTCCGCCATCGGAATTCGGAAGGCACGTTTCTGCATGAGCGCCTTTCCCAATTCCCTTGGAAGTGAAGCCAGTTGGGGGTTCAACTGGGCCTCTGATCGCCCCTGGCATATCCACGCCTGGTGATTGATACATGTCTCGAAGAGGTCTCAACTCACCTGCACGGGTGATGCGCGCCACGGCGCTCGCCACCGGCGCGCGTGAAAAAGCGGGGCGCTCCCCCCGGCGGGCACGCGGGCGCCGGGGGCGGATACGCGGCGGCGCCCGGCGGGTACGCGAGACGGGGTAATCCTCATAAGGTGTGCAGTATTGCCGTGTGCGAACGCTGTGCACGGCCCGGGACAGGATGGGTCGAGGAGGACTGTCGGTGACCGAGAAGAGCCCCAAGCTGCGCGCCGCGCTGGACGGCATTCCGACGTACAAGCCCGGTAAGCCGGCGGCCGCGGGCGGCCCCCTGGCCTTCAAGCTCTCCTCCAACGAGAACCCCTATCCGCCGCTGGCCGGGGTGCTGGAGACCGCCGCGAACGCCGCCGCCTCCTTCAACCGCTATCCGGACCTCGCCTGCACCGCGCTGATCGCCGAGCTGGCGAGCCGCTTCGACGTACCGCTGGAGCATCTGGCCACCGGGACCGGCTCGGTCGGCGTGGCCCAGCAGCTGGTCCAGTCCACGGCGGGGCCGGGCGATGAGGTGATCTACGCCTGGCGGTCCTTCGAGGCATATCCGATCATCACTCAGATCGCCGGGGCGACATCGGTGCGGGTCCCGCTGAACGACGCCGAGGAGCACGACCTGGAGGCGATGGCGGACGCCATCACCGACCGCACCCGGCTGATTTTCGTCTGTAACCCCAACAACCCGACCAGCACCGTGGTGCGCCGGGCCGCGCTGGAGCGGTTCCTGGAGCGGGTGCCGTCCGATGTGCTGGTGGTGCTGGACGAGGCGTACATCGAGTTCATCCGGGACGAAGCGGTCCCCAACGGGATCGATCTCTACCGGGACCGGCCGAATGTGTGTGTGTTGCGCACCTTCTCCAAGGCGTACGGCCTGGCCGGGCTGCGGGTCGGCTTCGCGATCGCCCATGAGCCGGTGGCGGCGGCGCTGCGCAAGACCGCGGTGCCGTTCGGCGTCAGCCAGCTCGCCCAGGACGCCGCGGTGGCCTCGCTGCGCAGCGAGGACGCGCTGCGGGAGCGGGTGGACGCACTGGTCACCGAGCGGGGCCGGGTGTGGGAGGCGCTGACCGCCCAGGGGTGGACGGTCCCGGACTCCCAGGCGAACTTCGTCTGGCTGCGGCTGGGGGAGCGCACCGCCGACTTCGCAAAGGTATGCGAGGCGGCGGGTGTGGTGGTCCGTCCGTTCCCGGGTGAGGGGGTGCGGGTGACCATCGGCGAGCGCGAGGCGAACGAGATCTTCCTGCGGACGGCGGAGGAGTACCGCAAGGAGCTCTGAGGGCCCCATCGGCAAGGGGCCCAACGGCCCCTCCGAAAGGTGCGCAGGATACCCATACGTGCCCCATTCGCCCCCTACCACCCCCGGTGGGAGGGGGCGAAGCCATGTGCGTATCATTGCTTGTGAATGTGAATACGTTCACAAGCTCGCTCCGCGGGCAGGCACGACCGTAAGGAGAGATTCAGGTGAATCTGGCTCTGGCGCCGGAGACGCTGGCCCGATGGCAGTTCGGCATCACAACCGTCTACCACTTCCTCTTCGTGCCACTGACGATCTCTCTCGCCGCGATCACGGCGGGTCTGGAGACGGCCTGGGTCCACACGGGCAAGGAGAAGTACTTCCACGCCACCAAGTTCTGGGGGAAGCTCTTCCTGATCAACATCGCGATGGGTGTGGTCACCGGCATCGTGCAGGAGTTCCAGTTCGGCATGAACTGGTCGGACTACTCCCGCTTCGTCGGTGATGTCTTCGGCGCCCCGCTCGCGATGGAGGCCCTGCTGGCCTTCTTCTTCGAGTCCACCTTCATAGGTCTGTGGATCTTCGGCTGGGACAAGCTGCCCAAGAAGATCCACTGCGCCTGCATCTGGATCGTCTCGCTCGGCACGATCCTCTCGTCGTACTTCATCCTGGCCGCCAACTCCTGGATGCAGCACCCGACCGGCTACACCATCGACAAGGCCACCGGAAAGGCCCAGCTGACCGACATCTGGGCGGTGCTGACCCAGAACACCACCCTGGTCGTGGTCTTCCACACGCTGACCGCGGCCTTCCTCACCGGCGCCGCCTTCATCATCGGGATCTCCTCCTTCCATCTGCTGCGGGCCAAGCGCCGCCGGGAGCGCGGCGAGGAGCTGGGCGAGCGGCGGAAGAAGCAGATCGGGGCGATGCGGGCCTCGCTGCGGGTGGGTCTGGTGGTCGCGGTGATCGCGGGGCTCGGCACGGCGATCAGCGGCGACCAGCTCGGCAAGGTGATGTTCGAGCAGCAGCCGATGAAGATGGCGGCGGCCGAGGCCCTCTGGGAAACCCAGGCGCCCGCGCCGTTCTCGGTCTTCGCCGTCGGCGATGTCAGCAAGGGGCACAACAGCGTCGAGCTGGAGGTCCCCGGGGTGCTCTCCTTCCTGGCGCACAGCAACTTCACCGACTCCGTCCCCGGTATCAACGACATCGCCCAGCGGGAGGCCGACGCGTACGGCGGTCAGCCCGATGACTACATCCCCAGCATCTTCATGACCTTCTGGGGCTTCCGGCTGATGATCGGCTTCGGGATGACCTCGTTCGTCGCCGGGCTGATCGGGCTGTGGACGACCCGCCGCAAGCGGTGGCTGGCGCCCGCGTTCCGCACCGGCGAGGACGAGGTGCCCCGGCTCATGCTCACCAAGAAGCGCGAGATGAGCCCGCTGCTGTCCACCTGGTCCTGGCGGATCGGCATCCTCACCATGGGCTTTCCGCTGATCGCCAACTCCTTCGGCTGGATCTTCACCGAGATGGGCCGACAGCCGTGGGTGGTCTACGGGCTGATGAAGACCGCCGACGCGGTCTCCCCCGGCGTCAGCCAGACCGAGGTGCTGATCTCGCTCGGCGTCTTCACGCTGCTGTACGGGGTGCTCGCGGTGATCGAGGTGCGGCTGCTGACCAAGTACGCCAAGGCCGGACCGGACAGCGACGAGAAGCCGCCCGCCAAGGACCCGAAGCTGCGGCTGCCGTCGAGCGGCCCGGGGGGCCGGGGCGGTCCGGGTGGTCCTGACAGTCCGGACGGCGGGGCCTCCGCCGAGGACGAGGACGCCGACAAGCCGCTGACCTTCGCGTACTGACGGCCGGAGAGGATCACCGGAGAGGATCATGCACCTTCACGACTTCTGGTTCCTGCTGATCGCCTTCCTGTGGACGGGCTACTTCTTCCTGGAGGGCTTCGACTTCGGCATCGGCGTACTGACCAAGCTGCTCGCCCGCGACCGCACCGAGCGCCGGGTTCTGATCAACACGATCGGGCCGGTGTGGGACGGCAACGAGGTCTGGCTGATCACGGCGGCCGGGGCGACCTTCGCCGCCTTCCCCGACTGGTACGCGGCGCTCTTCAGTGGCTTCTATCTGCCGCTGCTGGCCATCCTGGTCTGCCTGATCCTGCGCGGTGTCGCCTTCGAGTACCGGCACAAGCGCCCCGAGGACCGCTGGCAGCGCAACTGGGAGCATGCGATCTTCTGGTGCTCGCTGCTGCCCGCGTTCCTCTGGGGAGCGATCTTCGCCAATCTGGTGCACGGGGTGCCGATCGGCCGGGACGGCAACTACGCGGGCGGTCTGTCGGATCTGCTCACGCCGTACGCCCTGCTGGGCGGTGCGGTCACGCTGGTGCTGTTCACCTTCCACGGCGCCGTCTTCGCCGCGCTCAAGACGGACGGGGACATCCGGACGCGGGCGCGCCGGTACGCGGCCCGGCTCGGGCCGGCCACCGTCATGGTCGCGGTGCCGTTCCTGCTCTGGACGCAGGGCGACAGCGGGAACGCCCGGAGCCTGGTGGCGGTCGTCATCGCCGTTGTGGCGCTGGCAGCGGCGCTGGTCATGAACCAGCGGGGGCGTGAGGGCTGGGCGTTCGGGCTGTCCGGGGTGGCCATCGCGGCGGCCGTCGGGATGCTCTTCCTGGCGCTCTTTCCCGACGTCATGCCCTCCTCGCTGGACCCGGCGTGGAGCCTGACGGCGGCGAACGCCGCCTCCAGCCCTTATCCGCTCAAGATCATGACGTGGGTCGGCGTCATCATGATGCCGCTGATCATGGCTTACCAGGCATGGACGTACTGGGTCTTCCGTAAGCGCATCGGCACCCGGCACATCCCCGCCGCCCACTGACACGGGTGCGGTGTTTCACGTGAAACCAATCGATCCTCGGCTGCTGCGGTACGCACGGGCCACCCGCTTCTTCCTCGCCGCCTCCGTGGCGCTGGGCCTGGCCGGGGCGGGGCTGGTCATCGCGCAGGCGATGCTGATCGCCGAGATCGTGGTGGGCGCCTTCCAGCGGGGCGACGGCGTGACCGCGCTGACGCCGCCGTTGGGGCTGCTGGCGCTGGTCGCCGTCGGCCGGGCGGTCGTCTCCTGGCTGACCGAGCTGGCCGCCCACCGGGCCGGTGCGGCGGTCAAGTCGGAACTGCGGCTGCGGCTGCTGGAGCGGGCCGTACGGCTGGGGCCGAGCTGGCTGGACTCCCAGCGGACCGGTGAACTCACCACCCTCGCCACCCGCGGCATCGACGCGCTGGACGACTACTTCGCGCGCTATCTGCCCCAGTTGGGGCTGGCCGTGGTGGTGCCGGTGGCGGTGCTCGCCCGGATCGTCACCGCGGACTGGATCTCCGCGCTGATCATCGTCGTCACGCTGCCGCTGATCCCGCTGTTCATGATGCTCATCGGCTGGGCCACCCAGTCCCGGATGGACCGGCAGTGGCGGCTGCTGTCCCGGCTGTCCGGGCACTTCCTCGATGTCGTGGCCGGACTGCCCACCCTCAAGGTCTTCGGCCGGGCCAAGGCCCAGGCCGCATCGATCCGCGCGATCACGGGTGACTACCGGCGGGCCACGCTCAAGACGCTGCGGCTGGCCTTTCTGTCCTCCCTGGCCCTGGAGCTGCTCTCCACGGTGTCGGTCGCGCTGGTCGCGGTCGACATCGGGATGCGGCTGGTGCACGGCGAGATGGACCTCTTCACCGGGCTGGTGGTGCTGGTGCTCGCCCCCGAGGCGTATCTGCCGCTGCGGCAGGTGGGTGCGCAGTACCACGCGGCGGCGGAGGGGCTGACGGCGGCGGACGAGGTCTTCGCGGTGCTGGAGCGCGAGCCCTCGGGGGTGGGCGGCTCGCCCGCCCCCGACGCCCGGGGTGCCGGGCTGGCGCTGGACGGGCTGGTGGTCCGCCACCCCGGACGTACCGAACCGTCCCTCGCCCGGACCTCGTGCGAGATCCGCCCGGGGGAGACGGTCGCCGTCGTGGGGTCGAGCGGCGCCGGGAAGTCGACCCTGCTGAACGCCGTGCTGGGCTTCGCGGCGCCGCACGAGGGCCGGGTGCTGATCGGGGACCGGGACCTGGCCTCCCTGGACCCGGAGAGCTGGCGGCGCCAGATCGCCTGGGTGCCCCAGCGCCCGTACCTCTTCGCCGGGACGATCGCGGAGAACGTACGGCCGGCCCGGCCGGACGCCGACGACGAGGCGGTGCGGGCCGCCCTGCGGGACGCGGACGCGCTGCGTTTCGTCTCCGCGCTGCCGGACGGGATCGAGACCCGGCTGGGCGAGATGGGCGCCGGACTCTCCGCGGGCCAGCGGCAGCGGATCGCCCTGGCCCGCGCCTTCCTGGCCGACCGCCCGGTGCTCCTCCTGGACGAGCCGACGGCGAACCTGGACGGCGAGACGGAGGCGTCTGTCGTCGAGGCGGTGCGCCGGCTCGCCGAGGGCCGCACGGTCCTCCTGGTCGTCCACCGTCCGGCGCTGCTGCCGCTGGCCGATCGGGTGCTGCGTTTGCCGGGGCCGGGGCCGGGCCGGGGCCCCGGGGACGCCGCTCCTGGTGGGCTGGCCGCCCTGCCTGCGGTTGGGCGTGCGTTGGCGGTGGACGGCGTCCGCCCGGGGCCGACGGTCGCTCTCCGGTCCGCCCACGACGGGGACGGCGTCCGCCGGTCCGTCGCGTATGTGGACGGGCTTCTGGGTGCCGAGGCGCGCACCTCCGCACCAGGCGCGGGCGTGGAGGCGCGGTCCGGCTCCGGGGCCGCCGGTTCTGGTGGGATGCCCCCGCTGCCCACGGATCAGCCTGCCTCGGTGGTGAATGCCGCGCGCGCGGCCGGGCGCCCGTGCGCGGGGGCGCGCGAATCCACTCCGGAGGCGGCCGCGAGCGTGGAGCGGACGCCCGCCGCGCATGGACCGACGGCGGATGCCGGAGCCGGTGGGCGGCCGGGCGAGATGCGGTACGGGCCGGACGGTACGGGCCTGAGCGCGTCGGGCGGCCCAGTGGCGTCGCACGGCGCGGCCGTGTCGTACGGCGCGGCCACGCGTCCCCGCCGGGGCGCTTTGGCGCGGGTGCGGGGGGCCGCGCGTGGGAGTCGGGGGCGGTTTGGGCTGGCGTTGTTGCTCGGGAGCCTCGCTCTGCTGAGCGCGGTCGGGCTGATGGCCGTCTCCGGGTGGCTGATCTCGCGGGCGGCGCAGCAGCCGCCGGTGCTTTATCTGATGGTGGCGGTCACCGCGACCCGGGCGTTCGGGATCGGCCGGGCCGTCTTCCGCTACGCCGAGCGCCTGGTCTCGCACGACGCCGTGCTGCGGGTGCTGGCCGAGCTGCGGGTCGCCGTCTACCGGAGGCTGGAACGGCTGGCGCCTGCCGGGCTCGGCCGGACGCGCCGCGGCGATCTGCTCTCCCGGCTGGTGGCCGATGTGGACACCGTGCAGGACTACTTCCTGCGCTGGCTGCTGCCCGTCGGCACCGCGCTGACCGTCGGCGCGGCCTCGGTGGGCTTCCTCACCTGGGTGCTGCCCGAGGCCGGGGCCGTGCTGGCGGCGGGGCTGCTGGTGGCGGGGGTCGTGGTGCCCGCCGTGTCGGGGGTGCTCGCGCGGCGCGCGGAGCGGCGGCTGGCACCGGCGCGCGGTGCCCTGTCGGCGCAGGTCGTGGATCTGCTCGAGGGGGCCGCCGAGTTGACCGTCGCGGGCGCGCTGCCGCGTCGGCTGGACACGGTGCGCCGGGCCGACGGGGTGCTCACCCGGATCGCCCGGCGGACGGCGGCCGCCGCCGGTACGGGCGCCGGGCTGTCCGCGCTGGTCTGCGGTCTTACCGTGGCGGCCGCGGCGTGGGTGGGGGTACCGGCCGTGGCGGACGGCCGGATCCACGGGGTGTGGCTGGCGGTCGTGGTGCTGACCCCGCTCGCCGCCTTCGAGGCCGTCGCGGGGCTGCCGCTCGCGGTGCAGCACCGGCAGCGGGTGCGGCGGGCCGCGGAGCGGGTGTACGAGGTGCTGGACGAGCCGCTGCCGGTGCGCGAGCCGGACGAGGCGGGGCGCGAGGAGGCGCCGAGTGCGCCGTATCCGCTGGTGCTGCGCGGGATCACCGCCCGCCACCCGGGGCAGTCCGTCCCCGCCCTGGACGGGTTCGGGCTGGAGCTGTGCCCGGGCCGCCGGGTCGCGGTCGTCGGCCCGTCGGGGGCCGGCAAGACCACCCTCGCCCAGGTGCTGCTCCGCTTCCTGGACACCGAGGGCGGTAAGTACACCCTGGCGGGCCGGAACGCCGCCGCCCTGGACGGGGACGCGGTACGGCGGCTGGTCGGCCTCTGCGCCCAGGACGCCCATGTCTTCGACAGTTCGCTGCGCGAGAACCTGCGGCTGGCGCGTCCCGGCGCGAGCGATGACGAGCTGCGCGCGGCGCTGGCCGCGGCTCGGCTGCTGGACTGGGTGGACGGGCTGCCGGACGGCCTGGACACGATGGTCGGCGAGCAGGGCGCACGGCTGTCCGGCGGCCAGCGGCAGCGGCTGGCACTGGCCCGGGCGCTGCTGGCGGACTTCCCGGTGCTGGTCCTGGACGAGCCCGCCGAGCACCTGGACCTGCCCACGGCCGACGCCCTGACGGCCGACTTGCTGTCGGCGACCCAGGGGCGCACCACCGTCCTGATCACCCACCGGCTGGCGGGCCTGGAGGCGGTGGACGAGGTGATCGTCCTCGACGGCGGATGCGCCGTCCAGCGCGGGACGTACGCGGAACTGGCCTCGGTCGAGGGTCCGTTCCGCCGGATGCTGGAGCGCGAGGCGGTGGAGGGCGGAGTCCTGGTGGGTGCTGGGTAGCCGGGTGGGGGCCAGGGGCTGTCCGGGGCCTCGTGACGCCTGCGGCGGGCTGCTCCCCGCCCCGCCCCTTCCCACAACTGGGGCTCCGCCCCAGACCCCGGGCGGCCAAAGGGTGAAGCCCCTGCCACGCGGCGGAGCCGCATATCGACGCTGTGGGAAGGGGCGCGGAGGGAAGCAAGATCCGCCGGACACTCCGTAGGGCCTGTCCGGCGGATCCTCGCGGGGCCCGCGGCGTCTGCCGCCGGTGCCATAGGCGTGCGGCCTGCCAGGGCATGAGCTGCCGCATGGATTGGTCCTGGCCCGTGTGGGCCGTCCTACGGGACCCCGAAGCGGCGGAAACGGTGCCCAGCGCTCACGACAGGGCGTTTACCTGCGGGATTCATTAGGCTCGACGCATGGCGGCCGCTGTCCCCTCCCCCGATCCCCTGGATGTGGCCGCGGAGGCGACCCGCGGTCTGCGGGGGCTGTCCACCGAGCTCACGGCGCGGCTGCCGCGGCTGCTGGAGGCCATGCGCTCGCTCGGCACCGGGCCGGACGCGCACACCGTCCTCGACCGGATCGTCCGTACCGCGGCCGAGCTGGTGGGCGCGCGCCGTGCCACGATCGGGGTGCACCACAGCGAGGGCGACGCCGCCGCGGGTCAGGGGCTGGCCGATGTGGTCACGTACGGCGTGACCGAGGCCGACCGGGAGCGGTGCGGGGAGTTGCTCACCGACGCACGCCGCACCGGAAAGCCCTCGGCCACCGAGCCCTCGGCCGCCGAGCCACCGGGCCCGTCCCCGCCGTCGGGCTCGCCTCAGCCGCCGGGCTCGTATCTCACCGTTCCGCTGCGCGTCGGTGAGGAGATCTTCGGCATCCTCTGCCTCGCCGAGAAGCGGGACGGCGGTCCGTTCACCGACTCCGATCGGCATCTGGTCGAGGTGCTGGCGACCGAGGCGGGGATCGCCATCGGGCACACCCGCGTCCAGGGGGCCACCAGGCAGCGCGAGCGCTGGATCGAGGGGTCGGTGGCCGTCACCCAGGCGGTGCTGTCCGGCGGCGCCGGGGATGGACCGGCCGTGGTCGCCGAGAAGGCCCGGGAGCTCGCGGACGCGGCGGTGGGGATCGTGCTGCTGCCGGAGGACGGCGGTGACGGGCTGAAGGCCGTGGCGGTGGCCGCCGATGAGCGGTCCGGGCTGCTCGGCGCGGTGCTTCCGGCCCGCTCCCCGGCCGTGCCGAGGCTGCTGGCCGGGCAGCCGGTCCTCATCGAGGACCCGGCCGCCGATCCGCTGCTCGGCACCGGCGTCCCCGGGCGCTACGGACCGAGCATGATGGTGCCGCTGAGCAGCGGGGACCGGGTGCTCGGCGTGCTGGCCACCGCGCGGGAGCGCGACGCCGACCCGTTCACCGCGGCCGAGCGCACCCTGGCCGCCCAGTTCGCGGCGCAGGCGGCGGTCGCGCTGGTGCTCGCCGAGGCGCAGCGCGACCGGGAGCGGCTCGCGGTCCTCGAGGAGCGCGACCGGATCGCCCGCGACCTCCACGACCTCGTCGTCCAGCGGCTCTTCGCGACCGGGATGCTGCTGGAGAGCGCGGAGCGCCAGTCGGACGCGCCGGAGGTACGGGAGCGGATCGAGCGGGCAGTCGAGGAACTGGGCGCCACCATTCAGGAGGTACGGACGGCGATCTTCGCGTTGCAGCAGACCCCGCCCGAGACGCCACCCGGGCTGCGCGGCCGGGTGCTGCGGGAGGTCAGGGCCGCCGCCGTGCCGCTGGGCTTCCAGCCGTCGCTGACCTTCTTGGGCCCGGTGGACGACCTGGTCGTGTCGGTGACCGGCGCCCATCTCGTCGCGGCACTGCGCGAATCGCTGTCCAACGCGTTCCGGCATGCCCGGGCCGAGCGGATCGAGGTGGTCGTGGACACCACCGCCCGGCTCGCGGACGGGCGCCCGGCGGTCCGGCTGACCGTCGCGGACGACGGGGTGGGCGTGCCCGCGGACGGTCGGCGCAGTGGTCTGGCCAACCTGGTACGGCGGGCCGAGGCGCTGGGCGGATCGAGCACCTTCGGCCCCGGCCTCGGGGAGGACGGCCGCGGCACGACAGTGGCGTGGGAGGCCCCCCTGCCGAGCGAGGATGCCTGACGGCCGCTACCGAGTGAGAGGTCTGGGCGACCGCTGCCGGGTGAGGTCTCTCACAGGGTCGTTGCCGGGCGAGGCGCCGCTGTCGGGCAGGGGCCTGAGGTGCCACTGCCGAGGCCGGGGGCCTCACGGCCGCCAATCGGGAGGGGCCTGGGGCCTGTTGCCGAGTGAAGGTGCTTTACGGACCGCTGCCGGGCCGGGGGCCTGACCGGCCGGAGCCTGACCGGCCGGAGCCTGACCGGCCGGTGGCCGGGCCAAGGGCTCGACACGGCGCTGGGCCGGTGACAGGGCGTCGTGGCGCGGGGGTTGTCGCCCGCCCGGCCCAACCGCTCACCTATGCGGTCCAACTATCGGCTTGTCAGAGTGCGGATCACTTGAACCGTGGGTGAGATGAGGCTCGCGGGCCGCTCGGTCCTTCGTATCCCTTCGCACTCCGCGACAGCTTGTTGGCCCGACGCGGGGAAGGAAGTCATGACGTGAACAGCCAGAGCCCTACTCCTCATCGTTCCCGGGCGCGCCGCCGGGTCCTCTTCGCCTCCGTCGCGACGGCGGCGGCTCTGTCCAGCCAGCTGCTGACCATGTCGCCCGCCGCCTCGGCGGATGACCCCGCCGGGTTCGGCCGTCCCAAGCCGCCCAAGCCGCCGACCGTTCTCCACGGGGTGCAGGAGTTCACCGCGGACGGCACCTTCACGCCGCCCCCGGGAGTCACCTCGGTGCACATCCAGGCTTGGGGTGCGGGCGGTGGCGGTGGCGGCGGTGGTGGCGGCAGCAGCGCCGCCGTGGGCGGCACCGGCGGTGGCGGCGGGTCCGGCGGCTTCACCTGGTGCGTCATCTCGGTCGCGCCGTTCGCCACCTACACGGTGGACCTGGGTACCGGCGGCACCGCCGGTACCGGTGGTCCCGGTGGCACCACGACCGGCACCGCGGGTACGACCGGCGGCCCCGGCACCTCGACGACCCTGGCCTCCACCAGCGGTACCCAGCTCACCGCCACGGGTGGCACCGGCGGTGGCGGCGGTGGCGGCGCCACGACCGCCCCGGGTACGCCGGGCGCCGGCGGCATCGGCGGCACGGGTAGTAGCTGCAACAGCATCTACGCGGTCAACCGGACCGGCGAGAACGGCGAGTCCGGCGCGCTCGGCGGCGAGGGCGGCGACGCGGTCGACGGCATCGTGCAGCTGCCCCCGACGAACACCAGCGAGGGCGGTAACGGCGGCGCCGGCGGCGGCGCGGGCGGTGGCACCGCCCCGGGCGGCACGGGCAGCAACGGCACCGCGGGCGGCAACGGGTATGCCGTCATCTTCTGGTAAGCCGACTCCGGTCGGACACGAACGCCCCCGGCCCCGCGGCCGGGGGCGTTCGCGGTGCCGTCCCGGCTATCCGGCCAGCATCCGCTCTATGACGACGGCTACGCCGTCCTCGGTGTTGGCGCCCGTGCGGTGGGTGGTCGCGGCGAGCACATCCGGATGGGCGTTGGCCATCGCGTACGAGGTGCCCGCCCACATCAGCATCTCCAGGTCGTTGGGCATGTCCCCGAACGCCACCACCTCCGAGGCCGAGATCCCGCGCTCGGTACAGCACCGGGCCAGAGTGCTGGCCTTGCTGACTCCGAGACCGCTGACCTCCAGCAGGGCGGACGGGCTGGAGCGGGTGAAGTCGCCGTGGGTCCCGGCCACCGAGCGGGCCAGCTGGAGGAAGTCGTCCGGCGCCAGCTCGGGGTGGTGGGCGAGCAGCTTGAGGACCGGCATGTCGGCGTGCGCGAAACCGTCGTGGAGCAACTTCTCGGCGGGCGCGACGATCGCGCCCGGGTCGAGGTGGAAGGGCGGGTACCGCGGTTCGTAGAAGATCCCGCCGCTGCGTTCGACCGCGAAGGACGTGCCCGGGGCCGCCTCGCGCAGCGCCTCCACGATGGCGAGGGCCCGGTCGGTGGCGAGCGGACGGACCTCGATCGGCAGCCCGCCCTGGTGCAGATCGACGACGGCGGCGCCGTTGGCGCAGATCGCCAGGCCGTGGCCGTGCACATGGGCGCTGACGACGTCCATCCAGCGGGCCGGCCGGCCGGTGACGAAGAACACCTCGATGCCCGCCCGCTCGGCCGCCGCGAGCGCCGCCACGGTGCGGTCGGAGACCGTCTTGTCGTCCCGCAGCAGGGTGCCGTCGAGGTCGGTGGCGATCAGCCGGGGCCGGGCCGGGGCGGGGCGGAAACGCTCTGGGGCCGGGGTGTTCGGCCGGTCGGTCGCAGGAGTCACGGCAACCATCCTCCCGCATATGCCGCTCATCGGTGAGGGCACCGTGCTCGGGTGGGCCCGGCCAAGCGTCCTGTCGGTACGGTCGGAGCGGCGTTGGATGCGGCGTCGGGTACGGCATCGGACGGCTCGGTGCGGCGTTGTCACACCCACCGCTTAGGCTCGCGGTATGCGAGTGAGCACCGTGATCCTGCCCATCCACCGCTGGTCCGAGGGCGGCCGGACGACATGGCAGTGCGCCGAGGAGCTGGGTTTCCACGCCGCGTACACCTATGACCACCTGTCCTGGCGCAGCTTCCGCGACGGCCCCTGGTTCGGGGCGGTGCCCACGCTGACGGCGGCCGCCGCGGCGACCTCGCGGCTGCGCCTGGGCACCCTCGTCACCTCCCCGAACTTCCGGCATCCGGTGACCCTGGCCAAGGAGCTGATCACGCTGGACGACGTGTCCGGTGGGCGGATCACCCTCGGCATCGGCGCGGGCGGCTCCGGCTTCGACGCGACGACGCTGCTGCGCGGCGGTGAGGAGCCGTGGTCGCCCCGGGAGCGGGCGGACCGGTTCGGCGAGTTCGTCGAGCTGCTCGACCGGCTGCTGACGCATGACGCGGTGACGTACGAGGGCATGCACTACAGCGCGTACGAGGCGCGCGACATCCCCGGCTGTGTGCAGCGGCCGCGGCTGCCGTTCGCGGTGGCCGCCACCGGTCCGCGCGGGCTGCGGCTCGCGGCGCGGCACGGCCAGGCGTGGGTGACCACGGGCGATCCGAAGATCTCCGAGACGGGCACCCCGGCCGATTCGCTGGCCGCCATCGGCGGTCAGATCGACCGGCTGGGCAAGGCGTGCGCGGAGGCCGGGCGGGACGCCGACGACCTCGACAAGATCTTCCTCACCGGCTTCACCCCGGATGGCACAGGGCCGCTGAGCTCGGTGGACGCCTTTGTGGACTTCGCCGGACGCCATGCCGAGCTGGGCATCGAGGAGATCGTGCTGCACTGGCCGATCCCCGATTCGATCTTCGCGGCCGACCTCGGGGTCTTCGAGAAGATCGCCACGGAGGGTGCGGCCCAGATAGCGGGCTAAGCGGTACAGCTCGCCGTACAAGCTGCATAGCCGTACAAGCCGAATAAAGGGCGCCGACGCGCGGCGCGGATCGCCCGATAAGCGGCAGAATCGGGTATAGAGCCTTTGGCGTCGCGTCACTGGGGAGGCATCCCATGCCGCATACCCGCTATGCCCCGGACCGTGGGCTGACCGCGCGCATGGTCACGACGATGTTCTTCATCGGGCTGCTCTATGTGGTCTTCATCGGCGTGCTGCTCGCCCTGTTCAAGGGCGCCTGGCCGCTGATCGTGATCCTCGCGGGAGGGCTGTTCGTGGCGCAGTTCTGGTTCAGCGACCGGATCGCGGCGTTCAGCATGGGCGCCCGGGAGGTCACCCCGCAGCAGGCTCCCGAGCTGCACGGCGCGGTGGACCGGCTGTGCGCGCTCGCGGACATGCCCAAGCCCCGGGTGGCCATCGCCGACACCGATGTGCCGAACGCCTTCGCCACCGGCCGCAATCAGCGCAACGCACTGGTGTGCGCCACCACGGGCCTGCTGCGGCGGCTGGAGCCGGAGGAGCTGGAGGGCGTGCTCGCCCATGAGCTGTCGCATGTGGCACACCGCGATGTGGCGGTCATGACCATCGCCTCCTTCCTCGGGGTGCTGGCGGGCATCATGACCCGCGCGGCGCTGTGGGGCGGGCTCAGCCGTGGCAGCCGTAACAACAACGTGGGCATCGCGGTGCTGCTCATCCCGCTGATCAGCGCCGTTGTCTACGCGATCAGCTTCCTGCTGACCCGGCTGCTGTCCCGCTACCGCGAGCTGTCCGCCGACCGCGCCGGCGCGCTGCTGACCGGGCGGCCCTCGGCGCTCGCCGCCGCGCTCACCAAGGTGACGGGGCAGATGGCCCGGCTTCCGACCCGGGACCTGCGCAAGGTCGAGCCGTACAACGCGTTCTTCTTCGCGCCCGCGCTCTCCGGCGAGAGCGTGAGCCGGCTGTTCTCCTCGCATCCGACGCTGGAGCGGCGGCTCGACCAGCTCGCCCGCATCTCCACCCAGCTGGGCCAGGCGGGAAGGGGCTGAGCCATGAGGCTGCTGGACGCCATCCTGGGCCGCAGCAAACCGGTGCGCCCCGACCTCGACCGGCTCTTCGGGCTCCCGGGGGCCGCGGTCAGCCTGGAGGCGGGGGCCGGGTTCACCCCGACCGGCCGGGGCTCGGTCTGCTTCGCGAGCGTGGAGGGCGGCGCCTTCTCCCAGCTCCAGCGGGATGTGCGGGAGCTGCTGGACGCGGACACGGAGCGGGGCGGGGTGCCCGTGGAGTTCAGCCAGGACGCGTACGGCTACACCTGGCTGCTGGCCCGGCAGCGGCCGGACGATGTGGCCTCGCTCGTCAACGATCTGCACGCGGTCAATTCGCTGCTCCAGGACGGGGGGTTCGGCCCCCAGCTGCTGTGCTCGCTGATCGGCTTCCAGGACACCGCGGGGCGTTCGCTCGCGCTCGTGTACCTCTACAAGCGCGGCACCTTCTACCCCTTCGCGCCGCTGCCGGGCGCCGTGGAGAAGCGGGACAACGCGCTGGAGCTCCAGATGCGCGCGCTGCTCGGGGACGATCTGCGGATCGAGGAGGACCTGAGCCGCTGGTTCCCGGTCTGGGGCGCACCGGGTCTCTGACGTTCCCGTTCCCGGCCGGACGGCGAGCGGTCCCGTTCCCGGCCGGAAGGCCCGACTCCACCGGGCCTGTGCCCAACACCCCCTGCCCGAAGGGGAATCCATGGGCCGGGCAGCGCATCAGGCATAGGACCGGTCTCGCAGGGCACGTAGGGTCAAATGAGTTACTTGCGCGGATTCCTGCCATGGATCGCCCTCGCGATCGTGTCCACGCTGGGCTGGCAGTGGGGCGCCCTGGCCGGGCTGGTGCTGGGGGCCGCGATGCTGATCCGGGCCCGTAAGGCGGGCCTGGCCGCCGACGCCCTCATCCTCGACTGCAGCACGGTGGCCTTCTTCACCGCGCTGACGATCTTCGCCTTCGCCCGCCCCGACAGCGGGCTCAAGGACTACGTCGGCGCGCTGGCGCTGAGCTGGCTTGCCGTCACCGCCTGGACGACCCTCGCCGTCGGGCGGCCCTTCACCACCGGTATCGCCCGGCGCCAGGCACCGCCCGAGGTCTGGGACACCTACGCGTTCCGGCACATCAATGTGGTGATCACCCGGGCCTGGTCCATCGCCTTCACCCTCTCCGCCGCGGCCATGGTCGTGGTCGTCTCCGCCGGTCTGGGCGTGGTGGCGGCGCTGGCGGCGCAGTTCGCCGGGTTCGTCCTTCCGGCCCTGTTCACCGCGTGGTACCCAGGATGGGCACGGTCCCGGCTGGCCCCCGCGGCACATCGGGCATAAGCCCCCGGACCTGCTGTGGATACCCTTGGTAACCCCCTCCGGTCGGAGCCTGTCCCCTACGGGCGCGTCAGACCCGAGGACGAGGCGAATCCCACCGTCTGGAGTGACGCCGCCTGTGTCTCACACCACTACCGTCGAACGCGTGACTGTGATCGCCACCGAAAGTCTGAGCAAGCGGTTCCCCCGCGTCACCGCGCTCGACCGGCTGTCCGTCGACATCGCACCAGGGGTCACCGGCCTGGTGGGTGCCAACGGCGCCGGTAAGTCCACGCTGATCAAGATCCTGCTCGGGTTGTCCCCCGCCAGCGAGGGGCGCGCCTCCGTGCTCGGCCTCGATGTGGCGAAGGACGGCAGCGCCATCCGCGAAAGCGTCGGCTACATGCCCGAGCACGACTGTCTGCCGCCCGATGTCTCGGCGACCGAGTTCGTCGTCCACATGGCGCGCATGTCCGGGCTGCCGCCCTCCGCGGCCCGCGAGCGCACGGCCGACACCCTGCGCCACGTCGGGCTGTACGAGGAGCGGTACCGCCCCATGGGCGGCTACTCCACGGGCATGAAGCAGCGGGTCAAGCTGGCGCAGGCCCTGGTGCACGACCCGCGCCTGGTGCTGCTGGACGAGCCGACCAACGGCCTTGACCCGGTCGGCCGCGACGAGATGCTCGGGCTGATCCGCCGCGTGCACACCGACTTCGGCATCTCGGTCCTGGTCACCTCGCATCTGCTCGGCGAGCTGGAGCGCACCTGCGACCACGTCGTGGTCATCGACGGCGGCAAGCTGCTCCGCTCCAGCTCCACCAGTGACTTCACCCAGGCCACGGCCTCGCTCGCGGTCGAGGTGACCGACACCGCCGACCACCCGGACGGCACCACGGCGCTGCGTACCGCGCTCGACCGGGCCGGGCTCACCGTCCAGCCCGCCGGCCGTGGCGCCGACGGGTCGCCCGGCTCCGACCACGTGCTGCTGGTCGACGTCGCGGGCGAGCAGACGTACGACACGGTCCGCGACACCATCGCCGACCTCGGCCTCGGCCTGGTCCGCATGGAGCAGCGCCGCCACCGCATCGCGGAGATCTTCCGGTCCGACGACAAGGACGCGAACACCCCGGAGACCGGGGACGCTGCGAACGCCGCGGAGGCCGCGAACGCCGCCGCCAGCGCACACGGGAACGGAGGTGCCGTCGATGCCGCCTGAGACCGTGACCCAGCAGCGCGCCGACGTCATTCACAACATCGGCTACCGCCACTACGAGGGCCCGCGCCTCGGCCGTGCCTACGCCCGCCGCTCGCTCTTCTCCCAGAGCCTGCGCGGCGCCTACGGCCTCGGGCGCTCGGCCAAGTCCAAGGTCGCGCCGATGCTGCTGTTCGCCGTGATGTGCATGCCCGCCGCGATCATCGTCGCGGTGGCCATCGCCACCAGCGCGGACGAGCTGCCCGTCAAGTACACCCGCTACGCGATCATGCTTCAGGCCGTCATCGGCCTCTACACCGCCTCCCAGGCGCCGCAGTCCGTCTCCCGGGACCTCCGCTTCAAGACGGTCCCGCTCTACTTCTCGCGGCCCATCGAAACGGTGGACTACGTGGTGGCCAAGTTCGCCGCCATGGCCTCCGCGCTGTTCATCCTCACCGGCGCGCCCCTGCTGATCCTCTACGCCGGGGCACTGCTCGCCAAGCTGGACTTCGCCGATCAGACGAAGGGCTTCGCACAAGGACTGGTCTCCGTGGCTCTGCTCTCGCTCCTCTTCGCCGGCATCAGCCTGGTCGTCGCCGCGCTCACTCCGCGCCGCGGCTTCGGCGTCGCCGCCGTCATCGCCCTGCTGACCATCTCCTACGGCGCGGTGTCCGCCGTCCAGGCCATCGCCTGGGACCAGGGCAACACCGGCCCGGTGAGCTGGATCGGGCTGTTCTCGCCGATCACCATCATCGACGGGGTGCAGACGGCGTTCCTCGGTGCCACCTCCTCCTTCCCCGGCGGGGTCGGCCCCGGCACCGGGACCGGGCTCGTCTACGTCCTCGTTCTCCTCGGCCTGATCGCCGGCTCGTACGGGCTGCTGATGCGCCGCTACCGAAAGGTCGGTCTGTGACCACGATCGCCATCGACAACGTCTCCCGCTGGTTCGGGAACGTCGTGGCCGTCAACGACGTGACCATGGACATCGGCCCCGGTGTCACCGGGCTCCTCGGCCCCAACGGCGCCGGCAAGTCCACCCTCATCAACATGATGGGCGGCTTCCTGGCCCCCTCCACCGGGTCCGTGACCCTCGACGGCACCCCGATCTGGCGCAATGAGCAGGCGTACCGCCACATCGGGATCGTCCCCGAGCGGGAGGCGATGTACGACTTCCTCACCGGCCGCGAGTTCGTGATCGCCAACGCCGAGCTGCACGGGCTGCCCGATCCCCGCGCCGCCGCCCGTAAGGCGCTCGACACCGTCGAGATGGACTACGCGGGCTCCCGGAAGATCGCCACGTACAGCAAGGGCATGCGCCAGCGCGTGAAGATGGCCTCCGCGCTGGTGCACGAGCCGTCGGTGCTCCTCCTGGACGAGCCGTTCAACGGCATGGACCCCCGGCAGCGGATGCAGCTGATGGATCTGCTGCGGCGGATGGGCGCCGAGGGCCGCACCGTGCTGTTCTCCTCGCACATCCTCGAGGAGGTCGAGCAGCTGGCGGCGCACATCGAGGTGATCGTCGCGGGGCGGCACGCCGCCTCCGGCGACTTCCGCAAGATCCGCCGGCTGATGACGGACCGTCCGCACCGCTATCTCGTACGGTCCAGCGACGACCGCGCGCTGGCGGCCGCCCTGATCGCCGATCCGTCGACCACCGGTATCGAGGTCGACGCGAGCACCGGCGTCGACGGCGGGCTGCACATCCAGGCGGTGGACTTCGCCCGCTTCACCGAACTGCTGCCTCGCGTCGCCCGTGACCAGGGCATCAGGCTCCTCACGGTCTCGCCATCCGACGAGTCCCTGGAGAGCGTCTTCTCCTACCTCGTCGCGGCCTGAAAGGAGCCCACAGCGATGTCCTCGCTCTACCACCCCACCGTCGCGCGGCTCACCTACCGGGCCCTGCTCGGCCGCCGCCGTGCGCTGATCCTCTTCACCCTCCCCGGTCTGCTGCTGATCATCTCGCTCGCCGTACGGCTGCTGACCGGCGCGGACGACGACACGGCCGACGCGATCCTCGGCGGCTTCGCGATGGCCACCATGGTCCCGCTGATCGGCGTGATCGCCGGTACGGGCGCGATCGGCCCGGAGATCGACGACGGCTCGGTCATCTATCTGCTGGCCAAGCCGGTGAAGCGGCCGACGATCATCATCACCAAACTGATCGTGGCGATCGGCGTCACCGTCGCCTTCTCCGCGATCCCCACCCTGCTCGCGGGCTTCGTGCTGAACGGCAACGCGAACCAGCTGGCCGTCGGCTACGCCGTGGCCGCCGCCGTGGCCTCCGTCGCCTACAGCGCGGTCTTCCTGCTGCTGGGCACCGTGACCCGGCACGCGGTGATCGCGGGGCTGGTCTACGCCCTGGTCTGGGAGACCTTCTTCGGCAGCCTGGTCGCCGGGGCCCGCAAGCTCAGCGTGCAGCAGTGGGCGCTGGCGCTCGCGCAGAAGGTCGCGGACGGCGATGTGATCACGTCGGACGTCGGCCTGGCGACCGGCGTCATCCTGCTGCTCGCCGTGACCGTGGCCGCGACCTGGTACGCGGGCCGCAAGCTGCGCACGCTGACCCTCGCGGGGGAGGAGTGACCACGGAGTGACCACCCGCGCGAGGTGATGCCCGGGGGGGCCGCCCAGCGGTCCGTGCACGCCTTACGGTCGCCATCGCGCCGGGACGGCGGAGCGGCCGCCGGTGGTCTCCGCGGTGGCGGCGGTCGTCGTGACGGCCGCCGCCGCGGCGCGCGGGAGGCGCCTTCCGGACCGCTCAGGCGCGGATCCTGCGGTCGCGGCCCGCGCCCAGGCCCAGCAGCGCCAGCGCCCCGCACACCGCCAGCATCAGCGTGAGCGGCAGCGCCCAGCCGCCGGTGGTCTGGTGCACCACGCCGAGCGCCAGCGGACCCACCGCGGCCAGCAGATAGCCCCAGGTCTGCGCCATGCCGGACAGCCGCGCCGAGGTGTGGGCGTCCCCGGTCCGCAGCACCATCATGGTCAGCGCGAGCCCCACGGAACCGCCCTGGCCGACGCCGATCAGCGCCGCCCACACCCACGCCCCGGCCGCGGGAGCCGCCAGCAGGCCCGCGATACCGGCACCCATCAGCGCCGCGACGGCGACGGCCAGCGTCCGCTGGGAGCGCATCCGCCCGGCGAGGGTGGGCACCACGAACGAACCGACCATCTGCAACATGGTGCTGAACGCGAACACCAGCCCGGCCGCGCTCTTGCTCATGCCGTGGTCGGTGAAGATCGTCGGCATCCAGGCGATGCAGACGTACGCGATCGACGACTGCAACCCCATGAACAGCGTGACCTGCCAGGCCAGCGCGGAGCGCCCCAGCCTCGGCTCCGCCCCCGACGTCGTCCTTACGGGCGTCGCCGCGGGCTCGCCGTGGTGCGTGCCACGCCGCGCGAGCACCGTCTGCGGTATCCAGACCAGCGCCGCGACCGCCGCCAGCAGCGACCAGGAGGCGAGCGAACCCCGCCAGCCGCCGAGCGCGTTCTCCAGAGGTACGGCGGAGGCGGCGGAGACCGTCGCCCCGCCGATCATCGAGGTGGTGTAGAGCGCGGTCATTCCGGCGGCCCGGTGCGGGAAGTCCCGCTTGACCAGGCCCGGCATCAGCACATTGAGGAACGCGATCCCGCTGCCGACGAGGGCGCCCCCGGCGAAGAGCGCCATCACGGGCGGCGCCACCCGCAGCAGTATGCCGCCGAGCAGCAGCACCAGCGCGCTCAGCAGCACCGCCTCGGTGCCCCAGCGCCGGGCGAGCCGGGGCGCGAAGGGCGAGGCCAGGCCCATGAAGATCAGCGGGATGGTGGTGACCAGGCTGCCCGTGGTCGCGGACAGCCCGAAGTGGCCGCTGATCTCGCCGAGGAGCGGGGAAACCCCGGCGAGCGCGGCCCGCATGTTGAGCGACGCCAGCACGATGCCGATCAGGAGAAGCGCCGAGTGGGCCCGCAGGGTACGCCGCGCGGCGGTCACCTCGGGGGTCGGCCGCAGATCCGTCTCGGCGTCCACGAGCAGGGGCTCGGCCTCCGGGCCTGGGGTGTGCGGGCGTGGCAAGAAGAACTCCGTTCACGTAGTGATGAGATGAGGCGGCCGGGCGCTATGACACCCGCCGGGAGGGGCCTCAGCCGGTGGCGAGCAGCGCCTCGATGGCGCGTTTCGGCGCCTCCAGCAGCGCCCGAGCCGCCGCCTCGGCGGCCGCCGGGTCACCGGAGGCGATCGCGTCGACCAGGGCACGGTGGTCGGCGGGGACGATGCTCGGCACCTCGCGGTCGCCGAGCGAGGCCACCAGTGAGTCCCGCACCGAGCTGCTGAACCAGCCGTAGGTCGCGCTCAGCGCGGCATTGTGTGCGGCGTCCACCACGGCGGTGTGGAACTCGAGGTCATGGGCGGCGTGCAGCTCGTGGTGGCCGACGCCGGGCCGCTCCCCGCCCCGCGCGAACGCCTCGAGCGACTCCAGCGCCGCCCGCATCCGCCGCAGATCGGCGGGGCTGTGCCGGAGCGCGGCCAGCCGCGCGCCCTCCGCCTCCAGCGCGATCCGCAGCTCCAGCACATCCCGTATCCCGGCGCGCCGCACATCCCGCATGACCTCGGACGGGTCGGTCGTGGACACCACGAAGGTGCCCTCGCCTTGCCGGGACTGCAACATCCCCGCGTGCACGAGGACGCGGACCGCCTCGCGGACCGTGTTCCGGCCGACCTGGAGCTGCTCGGCGAGGGCATGCTCGGTGGGCACGCGGTCCCCGACCCGCCACTCACCCTCGGTGAGCTGCGCGCGCAACTGCTCCACCACGGTGTCGACCAGCGACCGCCGCCCCGCCGCCCGCAACGCCATCCTCTCGGCTCCCTCACGTCGATTCACCCGGTTGCCCAGTCATCCTACAACTTCGCACCCGGAAGCCCCGTGGGCAGGCGCCCCGCCCACCGAACTGGCCGCCTGGCCTGGGGATGACTCCGATTCCCCATAGGTTCGTCTTGGACCTATGGGGCATGTACTCGCCGAGATCACAGAGCCGCTCGCTCATGGCGCAGATGCGTGGAGCCGACATCCGCCAGACACGCCTCGACGGCTTCGAGACGTGTCCCGATCGGATATGCATCCCGTTGCTCGGGAACTCCTTCCGATGCCGCTTGGGGCGGGCGCCGTCGGGCGCCCGCCCCGCGTCGTACCGCGTCGTACCGCGTCGTACCGTGTCGTACCGCGTCGGCCCCGGCTCAGGCGTGGACCGGCTCCGACGGGGACTTCTCGGGGGTCGGCTTCCGGGGCGTGCCGCCGGGGCCGCCGCGGACGACGGTGAGGACCAACAGGCCCGCCGCCAGGGCCGCGATGCCCGCGATGACGCAGATGCGGTCGAGACCGGCCGCGAACGACTCGTGGACCAGGGCGCGCGCCGCGTCCGCCCGGGCCGGGGGCGCGGCGGCGATCACGGCGTCGGCGTGGCCGCCGCTGATGGCCTCGGCGGCCTGCCCGGCCGCCCTGGCCGGGACGGTGTCGCTGCCGTCCACCATGTCCCGCACCCGCGTCGCGAACACCGTGCCCAGGACGGCGATCCCCAGCGCATAGCCCAGTTGCCGGAAGGTGTTCACCGCGCCGCTGGCCATGCCCGCACGCTCCGGCGGGGCCGAGCCGAGGGCCGCCGAGACCAGTACCGGCATGGCCAGGCCGATCCCCAGACCGGCCAGGGCCAGGCCGGGGACGAAGGCGGTCCAGTCCGTGTCCGGGGCCACCATCGCCGCGTTGACCAGCGCGCCCGCGCCCACCAGCAGCAGTCCGCCGCCGAGCGCCCGCCCGGGGGCGACCTTGTCCAGCAGCCGTCCGCCCGCCGCGCCGACGACCAGTGAGACGCCCGCCATCGGCGTCACCGCGAGCCCCGCCTGCACCGGGCTCATCCCCAGCACCGACTGGAGCCACAGCCCGGCGTAGGTGAGGTACGGGAAGGCGGCCGCCTGGAGCAGCAGGGCCGCCGCCATCAGCACCGCGAACGTCGGGCGGCGCATCAGACCCAGGTCCAGCAGCGGCTGCCGCTTCCCGCGCTCCAGCAGGACGAAGGCGAGCAGCGCGACCGCGGCCGCCACCAGCGCGGTGACCGTGCCGGTGTCGGCCCAGCCCTCCTCGCCGCCGCGCATCAGCCCGTACGTCAGCGCCCCGGCGCACACCGTGAAGGAGGCGGCGCCCGGCCAGTCGATGCGCACCCCCGCCGCGCCGCGCGACTCCTCGATGGAGCGGACCGTGATCCACACCGCGATCGCCGTCAGCGGCAGATTGACCAGGAAGATCGCGCGCCAGTCGACATACTCGGTCAGCACCCCGCCCAGCACCGGGCCGACCGCCGCGGCCGCCCCGCTCGTACCGCCCCACACGCCGAAGGCGATTCCGCGGTCGCGGCCGGAGTACGTGGCCATCAGCAGCGGGGTGTTGGTGGCGAACATGGCCGCGGCCCCCACCCCCTGCACGGCGCGGGCCGCGATCAGCAGCCCGGCGTCCGGTGCCAGACCGCAGGCCAGGGAGGAGATCGCGAACACCGCGAGGCCGACGAGATACAGCCGCCGCCGTCCGAAGAGGTCCGCCGCCGATCCGGCCACCATCAGCAGCGCGGCCAGCGCCAGCGCGTAGATGTCCATCACCCACTGGAGAGAGGTGAAGGACGCGTCCAGCCCCCGTGCCACCTGGGGCAGCGCGGTGTTCACGATCGTGACGTCTATCAACAGCATGAAGTTGCCGAGGGTGATGGCGGCAAGCGGCCACCATGATCTGCGCATGACTGACTCCGGGATCCGGCACATTCCGACAAAGGGAGGCGGGGCCGGCCCCGTGGGTGGTCCCCGCGGCTCCTACGGTCGCCCCGGCCCGGCCGTTTCTCCCAGCCGGGCCCCGATCCGGGGGCGATATCCGACAGCCACTAGTTTGGTGCGGTGGAATCCGACGCGTACGACGACCTGGACCGGGCGCTGGTGCACGCCCTCCAGCTCGACGGCCGGGCCCCCTTCAGCCGACTGGCCGAGGTGCTGGGCGTCTCCGACCAGACCGTGGCCCGCCGCTACACCCGGCTGCGGACGACCGGAGCGATCCGGGTGCTCGGGCTCACCGACCCGGCGGCGGTCGGCGACGTGGTCTGGATGGTCCGGGTGCGGTGCCTGCCGGACGCCGCCCTGCCGGTGGCCGAGGCGATGGCCCGGCGGCCGGACACCTCCTGGGTGCATGTGCTCTCCGACGGCACCGAGGTCTCCGCGTCGACACGGGCGGCGTCCGACCAGGACAGCGACGCCCTGCTGCTGCGCAAACTCCCGCAGACCCCACGGGTGGTGGGGGTGAGCGCGCACTGCGTGCTGCATGAGTACTTCGGCGGCGAGCAGAGCTTGGTCAACAAGTCCCCGGCGCTGACGGCCGAGCAGATCGCGCGGCTGCGCCCGCCCGCCCCGGACCGGTCGAAGGGCCCGCGCGGACCGGTGAGCGCGGGGGACCGCAAACTGCTGGACGTCCTCGCGGGGGACGGGCGGGCGCCGCTGGCCGAACTGGCCGCCGCCACCGGCTGGTCGCAGTCGACGGTGCGCCGTCGGCTGGCCGATCTGCGCGCCGACGGCACCCTGTACTTCGATGTCGACTACTCCCACCGGCTGTTCAGCCAGGGCGTCACCACCGCGATATGGCTGTCGGTACGGCCGTCGGAGCTCGCCGCCACCGGGCAGACGCTCGCGAACCACCCCGAGGTGGCGTTCGCATGTGCGACCACCGGAACGAAGAATCTGCTGGCGACCGTGGTCTGCGCCGATGTCCCGGCCCTCTACACCTATCTGACCACCCGTATCGCCGAGCTGACATCTGTGCGGGACATGGAGACCACCCCGATCCTCCGCCGGGTCAAGGGCCCGGGGCCACTGCTCACCCCTCCCTCCCGGATGCCCTGGCGTCCCTCCTGAACTGCCCGTTCCGCGAAGGTAGTTGGAGGAAACTCCGAAACTCAGGTGGTTGAACTCTGTTCATCTCTACGTCGATGTGGATCTTGACGGTTGTCAGGGACCTGGCGAACTCTTGGCGTGCGCTGGATCACACCGCGCCGCCCCCTCCCTTCGTCACGAGCTCTTGAGGGGGCGTCAGAAGTGAAAACGGAGGGAACCCGAATGCGTCGCCTCGCCACGAGTCTCGCCGCCACCGCCGTCACCGCGGCGGCCACCATCGCCCTGGCCGCACCCGCCCAGGCGGTCCCCGCGGACAAGCAGCAGGTCCTCGCCAGCTGGACCCAGACCAGCGCCAGCAGCTACAACACCTGGCTCGCGGCGCGGAACAACCAGGGTGCCTGGGCCTCCTACCAGTTCGACTGGTCCACCGACTACTGCAGCAGCTCCCCCGACAACCCGTTCGGCTTCCCCTTCCAGACCGCCTGCGCCCGGCATGACTTCGGCTACCGCAACCACAAGGCGATGGGCATCTTCGACGCCAACAAGGCGCGCATCGACAGCGCCTTCTACGAGGACCTGAAGCGGGTGTGCAACGCCTACAGCGGTGCCACCAAGACATCGTGCAACGGCACGGCCTGGACGTACTACCAGGCGGTCAAGGTCTTCGGCTGACCACCCCCGCCGCAGGCTGACGATGCCTGCCACCGGCTGACAAGCCCCGCCGCAGGCTGACGATCCCCGCTGCCGAGCCCGGATGCCGGGCGGTCCGCCGAGGCGGCCGCACCGGCGTCCGGCCGGTTCAGCTGTTCGCCGCCGCCGCCGGGAAGAGCCGCTCCAGCACCACGGCGATGCCGTCCTCCGCGTTGGACGCGGTGATCTCGTCGGCGACGGCCTTGAGGTCCTGGTGCGCGTTCGCCATCGCGACCGCGTGCTTCGCCCAGCCGAACATCGCGATGTCATTGGGCATGTCGCCGAAGGCGATCGCGTCGTCGGCGGTCATCCCCAGCCGGCGCGCGGCCAGCGACAGGCCCGTGGCCTTCGTCAGCCCCAGCGGCAGCAGCTCCACCAGCCCGGTGCCGGCCATCGTCACCCCGACCAGGCCCCCGGCGGCCGTCCGGGCGGCGTCCGCGAGCGCGTCGTCGCCCAGCTCGGCGTGCTGGATGTAGAGCTTGCTGATGGGCTGCGACCACAGCTCGGCCGGCTCCGTGAACGGCACCAGCGACATCCCGTCGTGATCCATCCGGTACCCCTCACCGAAGAGCACCTCGCCGTCCAGCCCGTCGCGGGCCGCGGCCAGGAACAGCGGGCCGACCTCCGCCTCGATCTTCTCCAGCGCCAGCAGCGCCACCTGCCGGTCCAGCGTCACGGAGGTCAGCAGCCGGTGCTCGCCCGCGTGGTAGAGCTGTGCGCCCTGGCCGCACACCGCGAGCCCCTCGTAGCCGAGGTCGTCGAGTATGTGCCGGGCCACCGGGACGGTCCGCCCGGTGACCACGATGTGCGCGGCGCCCGCCGCGGTGGCCGCGGCGAGCGCGTCCCGGGTCCGCGCCGAGACGGTGTGGTCGGGGCGCAGCAGCGTCCCGTCGAGATCGGTCGCGATCAGGCGGTACGGAAGATCGTCGCGGTACGGAAGATCGTCGCCGCCGCTCACCGGGCGACCGGTTCCAGGACCTCGCGTCCACCGAGGAACGGCCGCAGCGCCTCGGGCACCCGCACCGAGCCGTCGGCCTGCTGGTGGTTCTCGAGGACCGCGACGATGGTCCGGGTGATCGCGCACAGCGTGCCGTTGAGCGTGGCCAGCGGACGGACCCGCTTGCCCTCGCGCATCCGGATCGACAGCCGACGCGACTGGAACTCGGTGGTGTTGGAGGTCGAGGTCAGCTCGCGGTACTTGCCCTGCGTCGGGATCCACGCCTCGCAGTCGAACTTCCGCGTCGCCGACGAGCCCAGGTCACCCGAGGCCAGGTCGACCACCCGGAACGGCAGCTCCAGCGAGGTCAGCCACTGCTTCTCCCACTCCAGCAGCCGCTGGTGCTCGGCCTCGGCCTCCTCCGGCGTCGTGTAGACGAACATCTCGACCTTGTCGAACTGGTGCACCCGGAAGATGCCCCGGGTGTCCTTGCCGTACGACCCGGCCTCACGGCGGAAGCAGGAGGAGAACCCGGCGTAGCGCCGCGGCAGCTGGTCCGCCTCCAGGATCTCGTCCATGTGGTACGCGGCCAGCGGCACCTCGGAGGTGCCCACCAGGAAGAGGTCGTCCTTGTCGAGGTGGTAGACGTCCTCGGCGGCCTGGCCGAGGAAGCCGGTGCCCTCCATGGCCTTCGGCTTGACCAGCGCCGGGGTGAGCATCGGGGTGAAGCCCGCCGCGGTGGCCTGCGCCATCGCCGCGTTCACCAGTGCGAACTCCAGCAGGGCGCCGATGCCGGTCAGGTAGTAGAAGCGGGAGCCGGAGACCTTGGCGCCGCGCTCGGTGTCGATCGCGCCGAGCAGCTCGCCGAGCTCCAGGTGGTCCTTGGGCGCGAAGCCCTCGGCCTCGAAGTCGCGCGGGGTGCCGACGGTCTCCAGGACGGCGAAGTCGTCCTCGCCGCCGACCGGGACCTCGGGGTGCACCAGATTGCCCAGCTGGAGCAGGAGCCGCTGGGTCTCCTCGGCGGCCACGTCCTGCTCGGCGTCGGCCGCCTTGACGGCGGCGGAGAGCTCGCCCGCCTTCTTCAGCAGCTCGGCCTTCTCGTCACCGGAGGCTTTGGGGATGAGCTTGCCGAGCGCCTTCTGCTCGGCACGCAGCTCGTCGAAGCGGACACTGGAGGACCTGCGCCGCTCGTCGGCGGTCAGGAGCGCGTCGACGATGCCGACGTCCTCTCCACGAGCGCGCTGGGAGGCGCGCACACGATCGGGGTCCTCACGGAGCAGGCGAAGGTCAATCACCCCCCCAGGTTACCGGTGTGACCTCGGGTGCTCGACGCGATATTCCTTTGCGTCCGGTTTTGCCCCCTTTTGGGGCTGTGGGTAAACCGGGGAATTCCTGTGACGGCCGGCGTCAAGGAATGCTTCCGCAATCCCCGAAAAGGGGCAAAGAGGCGGCGTCGAGTCGACCTTCTTCCCTTGTGCACAGGGTGAGTTGGAGGTTGGTTGTCCACAGGCGTGGGGGTAATCCCCGAAGTTATCCACAGGCTGTGTGTGAGATCTGTGGATGTCGCAGTGATCGTTAAGGCCGCCCAGATGCTCGGCGATGGATTCCCCCGTCAAACCGCGTTCACACACTCCACAAGAGAGGAATCCCTCACTCCAAAGAGTTGGTCGAGCGAATTGGGGTGACAAGTGAGTGATGTCCGGCGATGGTGGTCAATGCGAAGAGTGTCGTGATGCATCCGTTGCGCCGGATTGGGGATGTCGACTTATCCCCAGCGTGGGCCATCGGCCTGTGGATAACTTTTCCGCAGCGATTCTGTTGACGGGCTCAGGCCCGGCCGTCCTGGCAGCGGGCCAGCCACTCCGCCGCCTCCGTGAACGCCTCGTCCGACGTCCCGTGCCGCAGCGGTGCCATGTCCTCGGCCGTCACACCCGCACGGGGGTACGAGCCCAGGAACCGCACCCTCGGGCAGATCCGCTTCAGCCCCATCAGGGCCGAGCCCACCCGCCGGTCGGTGATGTGCCCCTCACAGTCCACCGAGAAGCAGTAGCGGCCGATGCCCTCGCCGGTCGGGCGCGATTCGATCCGCATCATGTTGACCCCGCGCGCGGAGAACTCCTGGAGCAGCTCGAGCAGCGCGCCCGGGTGGTCGTCACCGAGCCAGATCACCACGGAGGTCTTGTCCGCGCCCGTCCGGGCGGCGGGTCGGGCGGGGCGTCCGGCCAGCACAAAGCGGGTCATCGCGTTCTGCGCGTCATGGATGTCGGTGACCAGCGGCTCAAGACCGTACCTGGACGCCGCGAACTCGCCCGCGAACGCGGCGTCGTACCGCCCCTCCTGCACCAGCCGCGCACCGTCCGCGTTCGAGGCGGCCGACTCCCACACGGCGTCCGGGAGGTTCGCCGCCAGCCAGTTGCGCACCTGTGGCTGGGCCACCGGATGCCCGGTCACCGTCTTGATGTCCGTGAGCGCGGTGCCCGGCCGCACCAGCAGCGCGAAGCTGATCGACAGCAGCACCTCGCGGTAGATCATCAGCGGTTCGCCGGTGGCGAGTTCGTCGAGGGTCGCGGTGACCCCGCCCTCGACCGAGTTCTCGATGGGCACCAGGGCGGCCGCCGCGGCTCCGGAGCGCACCGCGTCGAGCGCCACCGGCACGGAGACCATCGGCACCAGCTCCCGGGTGGCGGCCTCCGGCATGGACCGCAGCGCGGCCTCGGTGAAGGTGCCCTCGGGGCCGAGGTAGGCATAGCGGCTGGCCGACATCACGGTCGCTCCCTGTGATCAGACGAGACCGCCACGATACCCGCGTCGGCACGGGCCGCCGACCCGCATGGTGGACACGCGTATGGACGCCCCTTGGACGCGATGTCCCGGGGCGGCTCGTCCCCTTTCCTATGCCTCCAAGAGTGCCTGACCCACGTACTCCCCCGGGGCGCAGCCCGGAGGCACCGCGAACAGCGCACTGGCCTCGTGCCGCAGGAACCGCGACAGATCGTCGCCCAGGTCCAGCTTCCGCTGCACCGGCACGAACCCCTTCATCGGATCCGCCTGCCAGGCGATGAAAAGCAGCCCGGCGTCCGGCGCCCCGTCGTCGCGGAAGCCGTCGTGGTACGAGAAGGGCCTGCGCAGCATCGCAGCGCCCTGGTTGGACGCGGGCGCCGCGACCCGTACGTGGGCGGCGCCCGCGATGGCCAGCGCACCGTTCTCGTCGACCTTGTCGAGCTGAACCGGGGTGGTCTCGGTGCCGCCGGACAGCGGGGCGCCGTCGGACTTGCGGCGGCCGACCACCTTCTCCTGCCGCTCCAGGGAGAGGTGGTCCCAGGAGTCCAGCAGCATCCGGACGCGCCGGACGACCGCGTAGGAACCGCCCGCCATCCACGCGGGCTCGCCCCTCTCCGGTACGAAGATCCGCCGCTCGAAGTCGTCGTCGGTCGGCTTGGGGTTGTTGGTGCCGTCGATCTGGCCCATGAGGTTGCGGGTGGTCATGGGGTGGCCGGTGGCGCCGGGGGACCGGTTGAAGCCGCTCATCTGCCAGCGCAGCCGGGCCGTGTCGGCGGCCTCGCGCTGTAGGGCGCGCAGCGCGTGGAAGGCGACCAGCGCGTCATTGGCGGCGATCTGGATCCACAGATCGCCGTTGCTGCGCTTGGGGTCGAGCGCGTCGGAGACGAAGTCGGGAAGCGGGGCGAGTGCCTCGGGCAGCTGGTCCTCGACTCCCGCCTTTCCGAAGAAGGTCCGGCCGAAGCCGAAGGTGACCGTAAGGGACGAGGGACCGGCGTCGAGCGCGATCCCCGTGTCGTCCGGTGGGGCCTCGCCCGCCATCAGCTCCTTCGCCGTCCGCGACCAGCGGCGCAGCAGTGCGGCGGCCGCCTTACGGTTCGCACCGGGCGCCAGGTCGAAGGCGAGGAGATGGCCGTGGGCCTGGAGGGGGGTGGTGATGCCCGCCTGGCGCCTGCCGTGGAAGGGCACGGCGGTCGCGCCCAGCGAGCTGAGGGGTGCGGGTGCCTCCCGCGTCGCCTCGGACGCGTAGGCTCCGGCGGCTCCGCCGGCGACCAGTCCGGCCGCTCCGGCGGCGCCCGCCGAGCCCAGCAGACGCCGCCGGGAGATGCCGGACGAGGGTGCTTGCTCTGTGGTCATTGAGCGACTTTCACGTTCCTGGTCTCCGTCACCTGGTCGATGTCGGAGGTTCGTACGGTAAGGGAGAGCTGCCAGGTGCCCGCCATGGGGAGCTGGACGGTCTTGGCGCTCCAGTGACCGGTCGAGAGGCGCTCGAGCGGGATGCGCAGCGGCCCGATCCCCTTGCCCTTGAGCGTCAGCGACAGCTTGACCTCGGGCACGTCCACGGGACGGTCCGCCAGGTCGGTGGTGAAGACGTGCAGCGCGTTGTCACCCGGCAGGGCGGGTTCGATCATCACCACGGCCTTGCCACGGCCGCTCTTGGGGCCCGTGTTGTAGGGGATCAGCACGCTCACCGGGTCGACGTTCAGCTGGTCGACGGGTTTCGTGGCCCGGGCGCCGGCCTGCTCGGTTTCGGCCCGGCCGGGCTGGGTGCCGCTGAGCACGGTGGCCACGGCGAGCAGCACGACGGCCACGATCGTTTCGGCGAGCACCGACCGGCGCAGCCCGCTGCGCTCGCGGTCGGCGTCGCGCTCCCGCAGTGTGGCGGTCTTGTCCTCGGCGGCCCGCTGACGGGCGAGCTGGGCGGTGCGTACGGGATCGCCGTCGGCGGCGCCGGTACCGGAGTCGCCGCCGGGTCGCCCGTCACCGGACTCGGTTCCGGCGTCGGCGGGCGTGTCGGCACGGGTGCCGACGGCCGCGTCGGCCGCACCGGTGCGGACCGGCCGCGCGGCCTGCACCGCCGCCTTGGTCCCGGCCTTGGTCCCGGCCTTGGTCCCGGCCTTGGTCCCGTCGGCCGTGGCTGCGGCCGCGACATCGGCCTCGGCGCCGCTTCCCGCCTTGGCGCCGCTCCCCGCCTCGGTCTCCGCGTCCGCGTCCGCCCCGGCCGCCTCCGTGGCATCCGTAAGGCGCCCGGTCCAGCGGCGCGAGACGGCGGCGATGCCCACGAGCACCGCCACCAGACCCACCTTGACCAGCAGCCATCGCCCGTACTCGGTGTCGGTCAGCGCGCCCCAGGAGCCCACCTGCCGCCACGACTGGTACAACCCGGTGACCACCAGGGCGACGACCGAGCCGAAGGCCAGCCGCGAGAAGCGGCGCACGGCCGCCCGCTCGATCGGCTCGCCCGCCCGGAGCGTCACCGCGAGCGAGGCCAGACCGCCCAGCCAGACCCCGACCGCGATCAGATGGATCACGTCCACCGGCATGGCCAGCTGCCGTTGCAGGCCCACCGAGGCGTGCTCGGCCATCGCCCAGGTCGCGGCGAGGCCCATGGCCATCACCGTGCCGCCGAAGCCGAGCCCGAAGGCGAGGTCCTGGCGGCGCCGCGCGTCCGCCTCCCCCTCCCCGGTGCGCCGGGTGTACGAGCCGAAGAGGACGGCCAGGAAGACCGCCGCCGCGCCGAGCAGCAGCAGCCGGGACAGCAGCGCCGCGCCCGGCTTGGTGGACAGCACATCGCCCAGCCTGCCGAGGTCGAGGATCCCGCCGATCCCCTCGCCGTCGGTGTACGGCCCGCGCAGCAGCAACAGCAGCAGGCTGGCCGTGAAGACCGTCACCCAGCCGCCCACGGCGATCTTCCGCACCGGGCGCGAGGACCGGCAGAGCCCGGCGAACACACAGCCGCCCACGAGCGCCGCGAAACCGCCGTAGGCGGCGTACCGGCCGATCCCGTAGAGCGTGCTGACGGTGGAGTCGGACGCCTCGCCCGTGGGCACCTTCGCCTTGGTCTTGGACGGGGCGCCGATGGAGAAGGTGAACGCGCCGCTCACCGGGTGGCTGTCCTCGGAGACCGCCTTCCACGCCACCGTGTAGGTGCCGTCCGGCAGTCCGGAGTGCAGCCCGGCGGCGGCGGTCGACGACTTGCCGTCGACATGGGCGGTCTTCCCGGTGTCCACGCGCTTGCCCTTGGGGTCGAGCACGCGCACCGAGTCGCCGGAGAGCAGCACGCCCTCCGAGAAGTTCAGCGTGACCTCCCTGGGGGCGGTCTTCACCACCGAGCCGTCGGCGGGGTCGGTCGAGGTGAGCGCGGCATGCGCGGACGCGGAGCTCGCGCCCACGCTCAGCGCGCACAGCAGCGCGGCGAGCAGGGTGCCGCAGATCGCCATCAGCCGCCGGGCGGTCGCGGTGGTCCGGGTGGGAGTCGCGGTGGGCCCGGTGGGGGCCAGGGAGGTCAGCGAGGGCATCGGGCGTCAGTCCTTGGGGCGGTACGTCGTCGGCTCGACCGGGACTTTGATCTCGATGGGGTCGGAGGTGGCGAAGTGAAGGGTGAAGCTGACCCTCTCACCGACCTTCGGCCGGTGGCTGAGATTTGTCAGCATCAGATGATCTCCGCCGCTGGCCAGCTGGAGCCGGCCGTCGGCCGGGACATCGAGCGAGCTCACCTGCTTCATCCGGTTGCCCTTGGTGGTGTGCAGGGTGACCTCGGAGGCGAGCGGGGTGGTGACGGACGTGAGCTCGTCGGCGCCGCCACCGGCGTTCCGTACGGCCAGGTAGCCCGCCGCCATGTCGTCCATGGGCGGCTGCGAGACATAGGCACCGCTCACGGACAGCTTCGGGGCGCTCTTGTGGCCCGCGTGGTCCCCGCTGTCTCCGCCGCCGTCCTCGCTCCCGCAGGCGGCGAGCGCGGCGGACAGGCCGACGGTGAGGACCACGGCGGCCGCCTTACGGATGCCGTGGCCCGCCGCCGTCACGGGTTCCGCCCCTCGACGATCTTCGGCAGGTCCTTGGCGTAACGATCCGCCGTGGCCTCCGTCGTGTAGATCCAGTGGCCCTTGTCGTCCTTGGGCGAGAAGCCGATCACCTCGGCGCCGTGGCTGACGGTGATGCTGCCGTCCTTCTCCTTCTTCGGCTTCTCGATGTAGATGCCCAGCGGCCGCGCGGCGGCCTCGATGGTGTTGAAGTCGCCGGTGAGGCCGACGAAATCGGTGCCGCCCTGGGCGTCCAGCCAGGAGCGGATCCGCTTGGGGGTGTCCCGGGCGGGGTCGGTGCTGACGAAGACGACCCGCAGCTTCTCCCGCTCGGCCTTGGGGAGCTTCTTCACGGCGATGCCGACGTTGCTCATGGTCAGCGGGCAGACGTCCGGGCAGTGGGTGTAGCCGAAGAAGAGCAGGGTGGGCCGGCCCTTGGTCTCCTTCAGCAGGTCGTACTTCTTGCCGTCGGTGCCGGTGAGGACGAGGTCCGGCTTGGCCTTCGCCTGGTCGAGGACGATGGCCTGCCCCGACCGCTGGCCGCCCTTGACCTCGGCGGCGGCGTTGTCGCCCTTGCCCCCGTCGTCCGAGCCGCCGCAGGCGCTGAGGGTGAGCGCGGCGGCGGCGACGAGCGCGGTGGCCAGGATTTTGGTGCGCATGGAGCTGTTCTCCAAAGAGGGAGGGGCGGATCGGTGGCGCGCGGGGGCGGCGGACGCGAGGGCCCGCCGCCCCGCCGGGATCACGTGGTCGGTTCAGGACCCGTGGTCACCGGCGGTACACGCATGCGGTGGAGTGGACGGCGGTCAGGCGGTACGGCGGCGGCTGGCGACCACGCCGAAGACGACACCGGCGGCGCCGATGACGATGCCCGCGATGCCCAGCACCCGGGCGGTGGTGTCGCTGCCGTTCTCGTCGTCCGAGGTGTCCTTGGAAGCGGAATTCTCCGCTCCGGCCTGCTTTGAGTCCTTGTCCTGGCCGGACGCCGCGGCGGCGCCATCGCCGTCCGAGCCCTCGGCGGGGGCGACCAGCTTGAGCACCGGAGCCGGGTTCTCGGGCTCGGCGGCGCCCTCCTTGGGCTCCTCGATCCAGCGCACGACCTCCTTGTTGTCGTACGTCTGGAGGGCCTTGAAGGCGAGCTGGTCGGCGTCGTCGGGCAGCTGGCCGACCGAGAGCGGAAACTGCTGGAACATCCCCGGCTCGATCTTGCCGCCGGTCCAGGTGACCTTGGTGACCGCCTCGCTGATCTTCTCGCCGTGCATCTCCATGGGCTTGGGGAGCTTGGACTTGGTGACCTTGACGTCCCAGCCGGGCACCGGCTGGGGCATCACCGAGGCGAGCGGGTGGTCGGCGGGAAGGGTCACCTCGAGCTTGACGGTGGAGGCGTCGTCGCGCTCGTTGGGCACCTTGAAGTTGATGGTGCTGTAGCCGCCCTTCTCGGCCTGGCCGGGCTGCACGCTCACGTGCGCGAGGGCAGGGCCCGCGGTGAGCAGCACCAGGCCGCCCGCGGTCAGGGCTCCGAGGACCGGCAGACGGCGGAGACGCATGGCGTTCATGTCAACACTCCAGGAACAGGAATGATCAGATGGGTGGGCGCGCGTGCGGCGACGTCACGGCCGCCCTCCGGTCCCGCTGGAGGAGCGTCGCGTCGGTCAGGCCGCGAGGTCGCAGACCGGCGGTCCCCGCCTGATCACGCTGTGCTGGAGGACGAGGGCCGTCGTCCCGCACTCGTCCCGCTCGGCCGTGCGCGGACGGCACGGCCCGCCGTAAGGCGCCTGCGCAGGGGCCAGGAGCACCCGTACGAGCCTCAGAGCGGCGCGCAGCGCCCGTACGAGCGCGGCCTCCGCGACTCCTCGGGCCCCGTCCACCGACAGCCGCACCGCCCGCCATACGGCCATCTCGCCCCGGCGCAGCAGCCAGCCGATGGCCAGCGCGGCGAGCAGATGGCCCAGGGCCATGGGCAGCGACGGCAGCAGGCTCTCCATCCCGGCCGCCTGCCCCGCCGGGGCGGTGGACGCCGGCATGGCGTGCGGGCCGCCGTGCGCGGCGGACGGGTCGATGCCCGCGTGGGTGACGATCCGATGGGCCGTCGCGGCGTCGAGCCGTCCGGGGCCCGACGCGCACAGCAGCCTGGCGGCCAGGCCGATCACATGGCCCTGGGCGGCGTCGGCCCGGTGGGCGGCCTCCTCGGCCGCCGCGGCCCGGTCCTGCCCGAGCGCGAAGAGCGCGTGCAGCGCCAGCTGCCCGACGGCCAGCACGGCCGCGATCCCGGGCAGCGACCGCTCCCGCCCGGCCAGGGACAGCGCCACGGTGAACATCGCCGCGCAGCCCACGCCCAGCGTCCACAGCGGCACGGTGGCGCAGGAACCCAGCACGTGCCCCGTCGCGGACAGCACGACGCAGACCGCGGTGAACACCGCGGCCCGCAGCATTCGCAGATCGGCGCCGGCACGGGCGACAGGGGAAGCCATGGCCGCGCCATCATCCCACTGGGTGGACGCGTTCCCTACGGCGGGTGGGGCGTACCGGCGCACACCGGGACAGGCCCATACACCGGTTCGCGCATCGAGCGCGTCCGCTGAATGAGCGGAGTCACGTCAATAACACGCTTACGGACCATGGACCCAGGCAATACGTAACGGTATGTCGAGCCGCGGCCGGGAGGCTGGAGCATGAGCATCTGGTGGTCACTCCATTTGCCCCGCGAGGCGGCGAGCGTTCCGCTCGCACGACGACTGCTCCTCGGCACCATGGAGACGGCCGGAGTGGATCCGGAGATCTCCTACGATCTGTCGGTCGCCCTCTCCGAGGCGTGTGCGAACGCGGTGGAGCACGGGGGTTGCGACGGCACGGGCGGGGATTATCGAGTCACGGCCTACATCGACGGCGACACCTGCCGTATCGAGGTCACCGATTCCGGTCCCGGCTTCGCCGGACGCGGCACCGTCCGCCACGAGGCCCGCACTCGGAACGAGCGGCGTCCGGCGGGCGCGCCGAGACCACAGCAGCCGCGCAGTCCGGCCCCGCCACAGGCGGAGCACGGACGGGGGCTCTTTCTCATCGAGGCCCTCACCGACCATGTCCGCTACCGCGACCGTCCGGGCCGCGGCGGGGTGGTGGTGAGCTTCGACAAGATTCTCAAGTGGCGTGAAGGAGCGCTTCTGAGAGCGTCATAACCGCCCCGACGTCAGGGAAGTCTGTCCGGGCGGCCCAACGTCAGGTGGTCGCCCCGGCCTCAGGGGCCGTCTGTTCGGGCGGCAGGGCGCGGCACAGCGCGTCCAGCGCCCCCGCGAACGCGTGCTCGGGCGGGGTCGCGTAGCCCACCACGAGCCCGTCGCGATGCGGTGTGGTGGCGTCCGGATGGCGGTAGCCGCCGAGGCCGTCGAGCGCCAGCCCCTGCCAGGCGGCGGCGCGCAGCGCGGCCCGCTCGGTGCCGGGCGGCAGCTCCAGCACCGCGTGCAGACCGGCCGCGATCCCCGAGACGCGGATATGGGGCGCGCGTTCGGCGAGGGCGGCGACGAGCTGATCCCGCCGACGGCGGTACTGCTGGCGCATACGGCGCACATGACGGTCGTACCCGCCCGATTCGATGAAGTCCGCGAGGGTCAGCTGGTCGAGGACGCCGGTCCATCCCTCGCGCTCCCCCTTGGCGGCCAGCAGGCCGTCGACCAGATGGTCCGGCAGCACCATCCAGCCCAGCCGCAGCGCCGGGGAGAGGCTCTTGCTGACCGAGCCGAGGTAGAGCACCCGGTCGGGGTCGAGGCCCTGGACGGCGCCCACCGGAGTGCGGTCGTAGCGGAATTCCCCGTCGTAGTCGTCCTCCAGCACGAGAGTGCCGCTCTCCCGCGCCCAGGCGACGGCCGCGGCCCGCCGCTCGGGGTGCAGCGGACCGCCGGTGGGGAACTGGTGGGCGGGGGTGAGCAGGGCCGCCCGTACGCCGTCGAGGTCGGCCAGTGCCTCCGTAAGGGCGCCATCGGCGTCCAGGGGGAGCGGGACCGTACGGATCCCGGCGGATCTCAGCAGCGAGCGGTGGAAGTCCAGGCCGTAGGACTCGACGGCCATCCGGGGCCGCAGCAGCCGGGTGCCGCTCAGCAGCCGCACCGCGTGCGCGAAACCCGCGCAGACGACGATCCGTTCGCAGTCGGTGCGTACGCCGCGGACGCGGGCGAGGTAGTCGGCCAGGGCGCGGCGCAGCTCCGGGCGGCCGCGCGGATCGCCGGGGCCGAACGCCTCGTGGGGCGCGGCGGTCAGGGCGCGGCGGGCCGAGGCGAGCCAGGCGGTGCGGGGGAAGGAGGCGGCGTCCGGCTGGCCCTGGAGCAGGTTGTGCACCGGGTGCGGGGCCGGCCGGGGCCCGCGGCGGCCGCCGGTCGCCACGGACGGCCGCCCGCCGCGCTCCCGGCCGGGAGCGCGCCGCCGGGGCGGGGGCGATGCGGGGCGGGGCGCCACCCGGGTCCCGGACCCCTGGCGGGCGGTGAGCCAGCCCTCGGCGACCAGCTCGGCGTAGGCGTCGGCGACCGTGTTCCGGGCGATGCCCAGGTCGGCGGCGAGGGAACGGTAAGGCGGCAGCCGGGTGTCCGGGGCGAGCCGCCCGTCGCGGATGGCCGCGCGCAGCGCGGCCATCAGGGCGGTTCTGCGGCTGCCCGCGCGGGTCAGCTCCAGATGGAGGTCACTGCCGAGGATCTCCGCCGAATTGACCCATGAATCCGCCATGGAAATGCACCCTACAGAGGGTCGCTTCGCGGCCTAATTTCATTCTCATGACGACTTCGACACCGACACAGACGGCGACCATACAGACGGCCCCGACGACGGAGGCGACGGCACAGACCGCGACGGCGACACAGACCGCGACGACGGCGCGGCAGACGACCGGGCGGGTCGACTTCGCGAAGGCCGCCCCCAAGGCGTTCAAGGCGCTGATCAACCTGGACGCGGCCGCCCGCGAGGGCCTGGACCCGGCCCTGGTGGAGCTGGTGCAGATCCGTTCCTCCCAGCTCAACCACTGCGCCTACTGCCTCCATATGCACACCACCGACGCCCATGAGGCGGGCGAGAGCAAGGAGCGCATCGCCCTGGTGGGGGTCTGGGAGGAGGCCGGGGAGGCCGGGTTCTACACCGAGAAGGAGCAGGCCGCCCTGGCGCTCACCGAGGCGGTCACGCTGCTGCCCGGCGGCGTCCCGGACGAGGTCTACCAGCGGGCCGCCCGGCACTTCGGGGAGCGGGAGCTGGCCCAGCTCATCGCCCTCATCTTCACCATCAACTCCTGGAACAGGATCGCGGTGACCACCCGCAAGGTGCCGGGGCGGAACTGAGCGCGCGTGGGGAGCGGCGCCGCCGCTCCCCACGGGACCCACACGATCGGGTGATGAGCCGCCGCCGGATGGCCGTCCTCAGCCGGTGAGGCGGGCCATCCACGCCTCGACGTCATCGGCGGTACGCGGCAGCGCGGCCGACAGCACGCGGTTGCCGTCCTCCGTCACCAGGATGTCGTCCTCGATCCGGACGCCGATGCCCCGGTACTCCTCCGGCACGGTCAGGTCGTCGGGCTGGAAGTACAGCCCCGGCTCGACCGTGAGGCACATACCGGGCTCCAGGGTGCCGTCCACATAGGTCTCGGTGCGGGCCGCGGCGCAGTCGTGGACGTCCATGCCGAGCATGTGGCCGGTGCCGTGCAGCGTCCAGCGGCGCTGTAGCCCCAGCTCCAGCACCCGCTCCACCGGGCCCTCGACCAGGCCCCACTCGACGAGCTTGGTGGCGAGGACGTGCTGGGCGGCGTCGTGGAAGTCGCGGTACTTCGCACCCGGCCGGACCGCGGCGATGCCCGCCTCCTGGGCCTCGTAGACCGCCTCGTAGACCTTGCGCTGAAGCGGGCTGTAGGTGCCGTTCACCGGCAGGGTGCGGGTCACATCGGCGGTGTAGAGGGTGGTGGTCTCCACGCCCGCGTCCAGCAGGAGCAGATCGCCGGAGCGCACCGGGCCGTCGTTGCGCACCCAGTGCAGCGTGGTGGCGTGCGGGCCTGCGGCGGCGATGGTGCCGTAGCCGACGTCGTTGCCCTCGACCCGGGCCCGAAGGAAGAACGTTCCTTCGATATAGCGCTCCGATGTCGCCCGCGCCTTGTCCAGAACCTTGACGACGTCCTCGAAGCCGCGGACCGTCGAGTCGACGGCCGCCTGTAGCTGCCCGATCTCGAACTCGTCCTTGACCAGGCGCTGCTCGCTGAGGAAGACCCGCAGCTCCTCGTCGCGCTCACCGGTGACCTTGTCGGTCAGGGCGGCCTCCAGCCCGGCGTCGTGACCGCGCACGATACGGACCGGGCCGGTGGCGTCCCGGAGCTCGTCGGCCAGCTTGCGGACGTCCCTGGCGGGCAGGCCCAGCCGCTTCTCGGCCTCCGTGAGGCTGAGCCGGCGGCCGACCCACAGCTCGCCCTGGCCGTCCAGCCAGAACTCGCCGTTCTCCCGGTCGGAGCGCGGCAGCAGATAGAGCGTCGCGGTGTGGCCGCCGCCCGCCTCGGGCTCCAGCACCAGGACGCCGTCCTCGGTCTGGTCGCCGGTGAGGTACGCGTACTCGGTCGAGGCGCGGAAGCTGTAGTCCGTGTCGTTGGAGCGCGTGCGGAGATTGCCCGCGGGGACGACCAGGCGGTCGCCCGGGAAGCGCGCGGAGAGCGCGGCGCGGCGTCGGGCGGTGTGCGGAGCCTGCGCGAGGGGCTCCAGGTCGTGCTGCTCGGTGTCCGCCCAGCCGGACTGCATGTTCGCGGCGAGCTCGTCGGAAACGCCTGGGTACAGGCCGTTCTTCCGCTGCTTGATGGGCTCCTCGCCTTCCGGGGTCTCCGGGGCTTCGGAAGTGGGCTCCTCGGTCACGTCTTCCTCCTCGAACTGGACCCCTCCCATCGTATGTGCGGGGCCAGACGGCGGGGAGGGCCCGAGGCGCCGGGCGACCACGGCTCCAGCGGGGGCGTGGTCGCGCTCGAGCCGCGGCCGCGAGCACCCGTGAGTGTCCGTAAGGAGGCCACGGCGCCCGTAAGGAGGCCGCGGTGTCCGTAAGGGGGCACAGTGTCCGTAAGGGGGCCAGGCGTCAGTCGAAGTGCGCCACGAGCAGGACGAGGTCATCGGTGCCGTCCGCCGAGGGCTGCCCCACGGAGGCCGCCGGACCGTCGGGAAGCACCGTACGGAGCACATGGTCGGCGAAGGCGTCCGGGTCGCCGCGGACGCCCTTGGGAGCGCTCGCCGCGGCCGTGTGCAGCCGGGCGAAGGCCCGGTCCATCGGCTCCCCGGTGCGGTGGAGCAGCCCGTCGCTGTAGAAGAGGAGGGTCTCTCCGGAGGACGGTGCGACCTCCACGCTGGGCGCCTCCCAGCACGAGAGCATCCCCAGCGGCGCGGACAGAGTGGTCTCCACGAACTCGGTGCGCCGCTCCCCGGTGAGCAGCGGCGGACAGTGCCCGGCCCCGGCCAGCACCACCTTGCGCGTGCCGGGCTCGCAATAGGCGAAGAGAGCGGTCGCCGAGCGGGCGGGCTCGGTGAGCCGCAGCAGCAGCTCCAGGTCGGACAGCACGGCGACCGGGTCCTCGCCCTCCATCACCGCGTATGCCCGCAGCGAGGCCCGCAGCCGCCCCATCGCGACCACGGCGCTCGGCCCGGAGCCGGAGACACCGCCCACCGAGAGCCCGAGCGCCCCGTCCGGCAGCGGCAGCGCGTCGTACCAGTCCCCGCCGCCGCGCGGGCCGGGGTGGTGGCGGACGGCCAGGCGCACCCCGGGGACGCGGGGCAGCCGGGTGGGCAGCAGCTCCTCCTGGACGGTCGTGACGGCGGCGCGGGCACGGGAGAGCTCGATCAGCCGGGCGATGTGGGCGGCGGCGTACTGGCAGTACAGACCCACGAGATGGCGCTGGCGCTCCGCGGGCTCGGCGGGTTCGTCGTAGAGCCAGGCGGCTCCGCCGAGCCGCCCGGAGGGGCCGTCGGCGCCCATGGCGGCCGAAAGGCCGGACGAGGGCGCGGTGGCCGGTGCGGTATCGCGCCCCTGGCCGGTGCCGGGGACGCTCGGGGCGTCGGCGACGCTCGTCGTTCCGGCGACGCTCGTCGTTCCGGCGACGCTCGTCGTTTCGGAGCCGGGGACGCCGGGGACGCCGGGGACGCCGGGGGCCGGGTGGTCGCCCGCGTCCGCCGGGGAGCCGGTGCCGGTGCCGGACCCGTCCGCGCCGGGGGCGGGCGCGGGGATGGCGGAAAGGCCGGGTGTGGTGCACGGGGTGGCGCGGAACGGGTCCAGCGGCACGGCGTAGCTCGCGGAGAAGCCCAGCCGCGCGGCCACCTCGCGATGGCGCGGGTCGAGGTCGGCCTCACTGGCGATATCGGGGTGGGTCACATCGGCGCGCCGCTCGCCGCCCGCCTCGGGCAGCCCGTCCAGGAGATGGCCGGCGGAGGCGGAGCCGCGCGGGATGGTCTCGATCTGGCCGAGGTCGGCGTGGCCGAGACCGAGCCCCACGGTGATCACCGGGCCGAGCCCGTCGGCCGGTTCGAGCGCCACCAGTCCGCGCCGGGCGCCGACCAGGGACGCGCCCGCGCGCAGCAGTTCGCGCAGCGCCTCGTCGAGGGAGCCGGTCCGGACCAGCCGCTCGGTGAGCTCATGAAGGGTGGTGAGGTCCGAGACCCAGCTCGCGAGCCGGTCCTGGACGCCGGAGTTGGGCGCGGCCAGGGGCGGTGTGACGGGGTCGGCAGTTTGCGTGGGCGAGGGGAGGGAAGGATCGATTCCAGCCACTTTCGGCGCGTGGGGCGCGTTCATGGCCCACTGCCTTCACCCGCCGGGTCCGGCTCGCTCAATAGCATCGCAAACCCCCTGTCGTGCTGCGCCGCTACTGTGCCGCTACTGTCTCCAGATGTACACGGAGCGCAGATGCGATGTCCAGCATTGTCCCGGTGGTCTTGTTGGTGTCTGGGGGGAATTGAACTTGGCCGAAAAAAAGCCATTAGGCTGTCCCTTCGAGGTCGACTGACGTCGTTCGACAGCGCGTCGTCTCCACCGCGGCGGGTACACATCGGAGAGGGGCAGGGGCAGTTCGGATCGCCCCGGAACCCCGCGGCCGGTCCAGGCGTCATAGACCACAACGGCCGCGCCCCATCCCCGAGTGGCGAGGAAGGCACCAACCGGACGGCAAGCGCCATGCGCGCGCCACCCCTCGCCACGTTCCACGCTCGGCCTGCGGCGTGATGCGCTTCCTTGTACGCGCAGTGACTTGTGATCCACCTGCTGTGACGGGCCGAACGATGCCGGACAGCGCCACGTAAGTCCAAGTGAAGTGCCATCTGAAGTGCGATGTAGTGCGACGGACAGCCCTCGGCGTTAACGGAAAGGAACGAGCGCTCATGCGCGAGATCCTCGGAAGGCGACGCAAGTTCTCGCTGCGGCGCGGCGCGCGGTCGCCGCTGCTGCGCGCGGCGCTCACCTGCGCCACCGAGTGGCAGTGGCCCGTGGTCCCTGGCGTCGGGCTCCGGTCCGGCGGCGGACGGCCGCGCGTATGCGGCTGCCCCGACCCGGAATGTGCGGTTCCGGGTGGACATCCGTTCGACCCTGTTCTCCTCGCCGCCACCACGGACGAGCGCATGGTGCGCTGGTGGTGGGGCAACCGGCCCTCGGCGCCCCTCCTGCTGGCCACCGGCGGCCACGCGCCCTGCGCGGTGAGCCTGCCCGCGGTCGCCGGGGCGCGGGCGCTGACGGTCTTCGACCGGGCGGGCGTACGGCTCGGCCCGGTGGTCGCCACGCCCACCCGCTGGTCGCTGCTGGTGGAGCCGTACTCCCTCGAAGACCTCGGCGAGCTGCTGAACCAGCAGGACTGGGTGCCCAGCTCGCTGCGGTTCCACGGCGAGGGCGGCTATGTGGTGCTGCCGCCGTCGCAGACCGGCTCCGGGCGGGTGCGCTGGGAGCGGCCGCCGCTGCGCCGCTCCGGGCGGCCCTGGCTGCCCCAGGTGGCCACGGTGGTGAATGCCTTGGTCGAGGCCAGCACCAGCGCGCCCGACGGAGGCAGCCGGCTCGCCTACTGAGGCGGGCCCCGGGTGCGGGGGTTCGGGGGCCGCTGAGCGCGGCGGACCGCTGAGCGCGACGCTCGCGGGTGTGTGAGGGCTCGGAGGCCCGGGTGTATGAGGGCTCGGAGGCCGGGGAGGCGACTTCCTGGGCTCCGGGCCCGTACTTCTTCCCGCGAGGGCCAGTGCCGCGCCCCGTGGGCCCGGGAGCAACTTCCTTGCCGCCGCGGGCATTTGGTCCGTACCTGCCCTGCCGTCCCGCGCCGCCGTCCGGACGCGGACATGGAAGCGCCCGGTCGCTGGCGACGGGGGATGCACCAGCGACCGGGCTTTTAGAACCGTAACAAGAGATCGGCCGATAGCAAATTCGATCGCGGATTTCCGGACGTCGATTTGCAGGGCGTAACAGTGAGTTGTGAGCGGCGTCACGTGCCCCCGCGGCGCCCTCCGGCCGTCCGGGGGACGTCAGCTCAGCGTCACCTGACGGTTGGTGAGACCGCCCCGGGCGCGCCGCTGCTCAGGCGTCAGCGGGGCGTCGGAGGCGAGCGCCTCCGCGAGCCGTTCGGCGAGGTCCACGGCCGGCTTCTCGGTGTCCTCGGCGGTCATCCCGCGTGGCAGATCCCACACCGGCACCGTGAGCCCATGGGCCCGGAAGGAGCCCACCAGCCGGGTGTTCTCGCCGAGCGAGGAGGCACCCGTGGCGTGCAGCCGGGCGAGCGCGTCCAGCAGCTTCTCCTCGGGGTGGGACATCACCCAGCGCAGGTGGTTCTTCTCCGGCGTCTCGCACCAGTAGGCCGCCTCCACGCCGGTGAGCCGGGCGGTGGGGATCGCGGCCGCGTTGGCCCGTTCCAGGGACGCGGCGACCTCTCCGGTCGCGTTCGCGGCGTCCTCGAGCCAGAACTCGAACCCCTCGTGCAGAGTCGGCGAGAAAGTGCCCTTCGGGTCGAGCAGATCCTGGAGCCGCGGACCGTCGCCCGGAGCCCGCTCGGCGGCCACCGGGGTGCCCGGCTCGGCGGTCAGCGCGCGGCGCAGGGTGTCGGCCAGGTCGCGGCTGATGTCGCCGGAGGGCGTGTCGTTCTGGAGGCCGAGCAGCACGGTGCCGTTGTCGCGGCGCAGCGCGGGCCACGCCATGGGCAGCACGGTCGCCAGGGTGACCGACGGAACCCCCTCGGGCAGCCCTTCGGCGAGGGTCAGTTCGACGGTCGCGGCGGGCACCAGCTCGCGCAGGGCCACCCAGTCGCATTCGCCGGGGAGTCCCTCGAAGGGGCGCTGCACCAGCTCGGTGACGGCGTGTGCGGCTTCCCTGCCGTGACAGGCTTTGTAGCGACGGCCCGAGCCGCACGGGCAGGGCTCCCGCGCGCCCACCACAGGGATCTCGCCGTTGGCGACCCGTGGGCCTGTGGCCTTCGTCTGGGGGCGGCGCTTCTTGGCCATGGTAAGGCTGTCTCCCGATCGTGCGGCTCAGGGCTTGCTCGTGCGCCCGTGACGGTCTGCGTACGGCCGCGGCGATGCTCTCCTTACGGCGCGTACGACTGGTACGGGCGCGAGCCTAGCCCTTTGGCCGAACCGCGTCGGCTCCCTGCGCCGCGTCGGCTACGCGAGCTCGTCCAGATCGGCGAAGTCCAGCTCGCGATCGAAATCGGGGTCGATGTTCGCGTCGATATTCGATCCGAGGCCGGGGGTCAGATTCGAGCCGAGGCCGGGCCCCAGGTCGCCGTCGAGATCCGAGCCGAGATCCGAGCCGAGGTTCGGGCCGAGATCCGAGCTGAGGTTCGAGCCGAGACCGGCCTCGAGATGCGCGTCGAGGCCCGGACGCAACCCGGAGGCCAGCTCCGCACCCAGGGTGGGGCTCACCTCGGGGGAGAGATCCGAGGGAATCGTGACGCGGCGGGCGAATTCGTCATCGGGCGGGAGAAGAGCCCATACGGTGACTTCGCCGATCTCGTCCCGCACGCCCCATTCCTCGGCCAGCGACATGATGATGTTCAGCCCGCGGCCACCGCGTGCGGTCACCGATGGGTTGGCCGGAAGTGGCCTTGTGGGTCCGCCGCCATCCGTCACCTCGACCGTCAGCCGGTCGTCCTCGTCGACGGTCCATGCAGCCCGGACCGTGCCGCCACCATGGTCGGAACGCCAAGGGCGGCCATGTCGCCATGCATTGCTGAGCAGTTCTGAAAGGATCAATACAGCGTCGTCTATGACCGAATCCGATACCCCAGTCCTGCCCAAATCGATACGCATCCGCTGTCTTGCCGCGCGGACGCCCGCAGGACCATGGGGTACGGCCATGGTCGACGACTTCGGCACCTGCCGTGCCACCACCAACGCCACCCCCGAGACCTCCTTAGCCCCACGCCACGGGTTGAATGCCCCGCGGTGCTGGAGCGGAAACCGGCCAAGTGGCATCGCGTGACGCACTCGTCACGATCGAATACGTACCGAACGCGCCGGTGTACGCCTTGTAATGCCCATTATGAGCGTCCGAGTTGGGACAGTACCTGTTTGGGGCGATTGGTGATCAGCGCGTCAACGCCCAGACGGACGCACAATTCGACGTCCTCCGGTTCGTCGACGGTCCAGACGTGCACTCGGTGCCCCTCGCGCTGTAGCCGCGCCACATAGCCGGGGTGGTTCCGTACGATCCGGATGCTCGGCCCCGCGATCCGCACCCCGGGCGGCAGCTGCCCGTCCCGGTGGCGCGGCAGTATGAACTGCATCAGGTAGACGGTGGGGATGGCGGGGGCTCCGCTGCGGATCCGGTGCAGGGAGCGCGCTGAGAAGCTCATCACACGGATGGGTGAACGTTCGCCGGGTGGTGGCGCGTCCAGGCCGAAGCGTCGCAGCAGCCCGAGCAGCCGGTCCTCCACCTGGCCCGCCCACCGGGTGGGATGCTTGGTTTCGATCGCCAGTTCGATTCGGCGTCCCGCGTCCGCGACGAACCCCAGGAGCCGTTCCAGGGTGAGGACGGAGGTGCTGTCCCGGCTGTCGCGGTCCGGCTCCTCCCTGTCGGTGGCCCGGCCCTTCCAGGAGCCGAAGTCCAGAGTCGCCAGATCGGACAGCTCCAGCGCCGAGACCGCGCCCCGGCCGTTGGAGGTGCGGTCGATGCGGCGGTCGTGCACACAGACGAGATGGCCGTCGGCGGTCAGCCGGACATCGCACTCCAGGGCGTCGGCACCATCCTCGATTGCCTTACGGTAGGCGGCCAGGGTGTGCTCCGGGGCATCCTCGGAGGCCCCGCGGTGAGCGACGACGGAGACGATGTGCGGTCCGGGGTGGCCGTCCCGGGCAGGGCGCGCATAGGTCACCGCGTTATGGTGCCACCGCCCGGTGTGAGCCGTTGGACTCGGCCCCTCCGTTCGTTCGCACGGAATGGCGGTAGGGCGAATTGTCCGGGATAAAGGGTGGTAGCCAGCGGGGCTGTCGCTCCTTACGGCGGTCTGACGCGCTGTGGGAAAAGCTGACGACGGTAAGACGTAACGGTTAAGACGTACACGCAGGCCGTCGAGGAAATCTGTCGTGCACCTGAGGAGAGAGCTGTGAGCACCGAGAACGAGGGCTCTGCCGTTCCGCCCGCGCCCGGGCCGCATCCGGCCCCTCCGGCGCCGCACCCGAACCCGGCGGTGCCGCCAGCGCCGGACTACGAGCCCACCGCGGGCGCCGCACCGGACGGGCCCATAGGCGCGCCCGACGCCGCGGGGTCACCGGGAGCCCCCGGGCCCGCGCCGTCGGCCATGCCGTCCGCCCAGCCCCCGTCGACGCCCCCGCCCGCGCCACCGGCCGCTCCCGCGGCCGTCTCGGCGTCGGCCGGCGCGGGCGACGGGTCCGGCGGCGGTGCGCCCGGCGCCCCGGGCCCCGGTTCGGGCCCCGGCCCGGACGCCGGGCAGTCCGGCGCGTGGTGGTCGGCCGAGGGCGGAGCGCCGCACGGCGGCCAGGGCGACGGACAGGGCGGGCAGGGAGGCCCCGGGGGCCCGGGCGGCCCGGGCGGACCGTGGGGGACCGCTCCCGTGCCGCCGTCCTCCGGCCCCTTCGAGCGCAAGCCCCGCGGGCTGGTCGCCGCTGTGCTCGCCGCCGTCCTGGTCGCGGGCGGCATCGGCGGAGGCATCGGCTTCTGGGCCGCCGACCGGGAGAGCGACAGCGGCGACACCACCACCGTCTCCGCCTACGGCAACCCCAAGACGGAGAGCCGCGCGCCCGGCTCGGTCTCCAGCATCGCCAACAAGACGCTGCCCAGCGTCGTCACCATCGAGGCGCAGGGCAACAACGGTGAGAGCGGCACCGGCACCGGCTTCGTCTACGACAAGCAGGGCCACATCCTCACCAACAACCACGTCGTCGCCTCGGCCGCCGACAACGGCAAGCTGACCGCCACCTTCTCCAACGGCAAGCGGTACACCGCCCAGGTCGTCGGCCGCGCCCAGGGCTACGACGTCGCCGTGGTCAAGCTCAAGAACGCCGCGGACGCCAAGCTGGACCCGCTCCCGCTCGGCAACTCCGACCGGGTCGCCGTGGGCGACGCCACCGTCGCCATCGGCGCCCCCTTCGGCCTCTCCGGCACCGTCACCACCGGCATCGTGAGCGCCAAGAACCGCCCCGTCGCCTCCAGCGACGGAGGCGGCGGCAACGCCTCGTACATGAGCGCCCTCCAGACCGACGCCTCCATCAACCCGGGCAACTCCGGCGGCCCCCTGCTCAACGCGGACGGCGGCGTCATCGGCATCAACTCCGCCATCCAGTCCGCCGGCAACGGCAGCGGCCTCGGCGAGTCCCAGCAGTCCGGCAGCATCGGCCTCGGCTTCGCGATCCCGATCAACCAGGCCAGGAACGTCGCCGAGCAACTGATCAAGACGGGCCAGCCCGTCTACCCGGTCATCGAGGCCACGGTCAACATGAAGGACTCCACCAGCGGCGCCACCATCGCCTCCAACGGCTCCGGCGGCAGCCCCGCCATCGTCCCCGGCGGCCCGGCAGACAAGGCCGGCCTCAAGTCCGGCGACGTGATCACCAAGCTCGACGACACGGTCATCGACAGCGGCCCCACCCTCATCAGCGAGATCTGGACCCACCAGCCCGGCGACAAGGTCACCCTCACCTACAAGCGCGGCGGCAAGGTGTCCAAGGTGGACGTCACCCTGGGGAAGCGCAAGGGCGACAGCTGACGCGCTAGGCTGATCCCCGCGCCATCACGAACGGCGCGGGGAGGCTTGCCCGAGCGGCCTAAGGGAACGGTCTTGAAAACCGTCGTGGCAGCGATGTCACCGAGGGTTCAAATCCCTCAGCCTCCGCCGAGGTCAGCGAACTAGCTGGTCAGAAGGGGTGCCCCCGGTTCGGGGCGCCCCTTCTGTATGGCCGCTGTCTCGCCTTGTCTCGCCTGTATCCCAGGTTTGACCAGTGCGTATGGGCCATATGGGGGTCGGCGTCCGGCCGGCAGCCGTCGCTCAGTTCCTGTGCGGTGATCAGCCGGCCAGGGCGTCGAGTTCCGCGATCTGTTGCGGGCTCAGCCGGACGGTTGCCGCGGCGACGTTCTCTTCGAGGTGAGCCATTGAGGCGGTGCCGGGGATGGGTACCAGGTTTTCGGAGTGGGCCAGTTGCCAGGCGAGCGCGATCTGGGCCGGTGTGGCGCCGGTCTGTGCGGCGATGGCGTCGAGGGGACCGCCGGGTTGGGCGAGCGCGCCGATGTCGAGGGGGAACCAGGAGATGAAGGGGATGCCTTCACGCGTGCAGTAGTCGAGCACGTTCTCGTGTTTGCGGGTCGTGACGCTGTACTGGTTCTGGACGGAGGCGATGTCGACGATCTGGCGGGCGGCGACGATCTGGTCGACCGTGACCTCGTTGAGGCCGATCGCGGCGATCTTGCCCTCGTCCTTGAGTTCCCTCATCACGCCGATCTGATCCTCGAACGGGACGGCGGGGTCGACCTGGTGCAGCTGGTACAGGTCGATGTGGTCGACGCCCAGGCGGCGCAGGCTCAGTGCGCATTCCTGCCGCAGGTATTCCGGGCGGCCTAGCGTGGCGTAGGAGCCGGGGCCGGATTGCGTCTGGCCGCCCTTGGTGGTGATCAGCACATGCGCCGGATAGGGGTGCAACGCCGCGCGGATGATCTCCTCGCTGACGTGGGGCCCGTAGACGCTGGCGGTGTCGATGAAGTCGACGCCCAGCTCGATCACGCGCCTCATGAGCTGGATGAACGGGCCGCGGTCGGCGGGCTCGCCCCAGACGCCGGGGCCGGTCAGGCGCATGGCTCCGAAGCCGAGCCGGTGGACGGTCTTCCCGGCGATCTCGATCGTCCTGGACACGATGCCGTCGCCGGTGCTCGCGTGATCGGAAGAGTGCAGGTCCATGTTTCCCTTTTCTTCTCCGGTTCTTACCGGCTCTTTCTGGTTCTTTCCCGGTGGTGCCGGACGGTTCGGCATCGCCCCTTTTCCGAACGTAGGATGCCCGGCCGACGGCCCACTTGGACGACAGCGTCATAGGATCGGAAGATCTGTGCCACCCGGTGGCGCCGTAGCAGCGAGCACGAAACGCGTGTGACGCGAGGGTGAGGAGTGTGGCCCGCCGATGACCAGCGCGGGGCAGCAGGCGGACGAGTCACGTGGCGCGTTCTTCTTGGACACCACGGCCCGGCGTGCCGCACGGCAGGGATTCGACGCCTTCCTGGACGCGTGGGAGACGCAGATCGGCGATGATTTCCCGCTGCCTGCCTTCAGCCCGGCCATGGCCGGTGACTACCGGGTCAGGACCCGTGCCGCCCGGGTGCGCGACGTGGCGATCGTCCACGCCCACAGTGAGTCGGCGATGCGGACCGCGGATGTGCCGCACGGCGTTGAGGACCGGGTACGGATGTACGTCGTGCGGCGCGGCTCGTGGACGTTGGGTGGCTCGCGGGACCATGGCGAACAGACCGTGTCGGCCGGGCAGTTCCTGCTCCGGCATGTCGGACGGTCGACGCCGTTCGAGACGGTGCCGCACACGGCGGCGATGGTCACGGTGCTGCCCGCGCCCCCGCTGGTGCCGCTGCTCGGGAACCGGATGGTGATCGGGGCGGCGGACGCGGCCGAGGTACGGCTGCTGGTGGCCCACGCCAAAATGGTCAACACCACGGTGAACGATCTCGGCCCGGCCGGCGTGCGGGCCGCCCACAGCACCTTGATCGAGTTGACCAAAGCGGTGGCCGGGGGCCGGTTCGACGACGCGGAGCCACTGCTGGCGCCCGCGCTGGCCCAGGCCGCGAAGGATCTCGCCCAGCGCCGGCTCGCCGATCCCGAGCTGTCGCCGGCGATGCTGGCCCGTGAGCTCCACGTCTCGGTGCGCACCCTGCACAGGGCGTTCGCCGCGGGGGGAGAGTCCGTGGCCGCGTATATCCGGCACCGGCGGTTGGAAGAGGCGCGGCTCGCCCTGACCTCGCCGTCCAACGGCGTGAGCATCACCGAACTCGCCGCCCACTGGCAGTTCGCGGACAGCAGCCATCTCACGCGGGCCTTCAAAGCGCACTACGGCCAGACCCCCACCGAATACGCCCGCTCCACCGACCCGGCCGGCAGGCACCCGCGGTCGTAACCGTGATCGAGGGCTCGGTTCAGCTAGTCGGGTGTCGCTGGCGAGGTGGCGAAGAAGTGGTCCCCCGCGGCGATGGCCGCGGCGAACCGCTGGGGCACTCTCCAGTCGGGCCGGGAAGGTCCGCACGGCGGGGTGTCCTTGGCCGGGGCTGCTGTGGGGGCTTTCTGGGCCGGAGGGGCTGCGATGAGTTTTCGGCGTCTGGTCGGTCTGCCCTCGTATGGATCATGATTTCGGCGTGACTGGCGCCCGTGCGGAGGTCGAACTATCCGTCGACGCGACGGTGGACCAGCTCTGGGAGGCGATCACAGACCTCTCGCGGATCGGTGACTGGAGCCCGGAGTGCACCTACGCGGGCTGGCTGGACGGCTGGCGCGAACCAGCGGTCGGAGCGCGCTTCGAGGCCCGCAACCGGTTCCCCAACGGGCTTGTCACCCAGGTCGTATGCGTGGTCGTCGCGGCGGACCGGCCGTACTCGTTCGGCTGGAGGGTGTTCGGGGGCTCCCCGGGAACCGAGGAGCATTTCGCCACCTGGACTTACGATCTACGGCCCGGTGCACGGCAGGTTCAGACAGTGGTCCGTCAGTCGTTCATCCATGGACCGGGTGACAGCGGAGCCCGCGCGGCGGTGCGGGCCGACCCTGAGAACGCCGCGGCGCTCCTGCAAGGACGGCTGGACCAACTCCGGCGCAACATGACAGCGACGATCGAGGCGATGGCCCGCGACATCCGAAGCCGGAGCATATGAGCACCTGCTCCCCGGCTCGCGTGCGCGTAGCTGTCAGAAGGGGTGCCCATGGTTCAAGGGGCACCCCTCCACGGAGCAGTCCGCTCCCGTACCCCGGGCGTCAGGAGATGGAGACGCTGGTGCCGAACTCGAAGACGCTGGACTCGTTCGGCCGGACCTGACCGATCGCGAGCCCCTGGCAGTTCGGGAGGTTATAGACCGTGGCGACCTGGTCGGTGTTGTTGGTCACGATCATGGGCCAGACGTTCGTCGTGTAGCAGCCGCTGGGGTTGGTGTGGGTGGCCAGGCCGACGGTCAGGGTGCCCTCGGCGGCCGCGGCCGCTCCCACCGGCGACAGGGCGAGGGAGAACTCGTGCGGCACCACGACGATCTGGTATGCGTCCTCGTAGACGACCCTCCCCGGATTCGACGACCGGATCATCCGGCACTCGATGCCATGAGCGGCAAGGATCTCCAGGTAGCCGTCCACCCGCTTGATCAGGTCCTGGGACGTGGGCTTGAACCAGGCCGCCGCGCCGGGGTGGAGCTCGTGGTCGTAGACCGTCGGATCCACGGTCGAGGGATCTGGATAGGCCGCGTTGTACCAGTCATTGTTGGCCCGTCGGAAGCGTTCCTGCTCAGCGCTCAGCTTTCCGTTTCGTGCCAGGCCGTTGACCAGGCCGAACACCCCGGAGAAGTGGCCGCGCTCGTTCCGGACCGGGCTCTGGAAGCGTACGTAGGGGGCTTCGTCAACGAGTTCCCTTGCTTCGTCGATCTGCACGGTGCGGATGGTAGAGGCGGGGGACGGGGGCCGTCGTCCGTTCGGTGGGACTGGTGAGTGGGCAGATCTGGCCGAAAAGCTGCGGGTGGGGTGTTGGGGCAGGTCAGGGCCATGGGATCGGCTGTTTGGGGGGTCGGTGATGGGTGGGAAGGCGGGAAGTGGGCTTTTAGTTGTAGCTAAAGGTGGGAAGCTCTGAGTGAGGGCGTTCGAAGCCCGAGGTCGGCACCATGCGCAGGGAGGTTGATTGAGCGTGCCGTGGAAGAGCAAAGGTGCGAAGGCGGAGGCCGCCGACCACTCGGGGGCGCGGTTGGCGCGTCAGGCGACGGTGGAGGTGGCCGGGTTGCTGGGCAAACGTGGCATGAGCCGCACTGACCTCGCCCGGCTCATGGACGTCAGCCCGGGGAGAGTGAGCCAAATCCTGTCCGGGGACGAGAATCTGACGCTGCGCAGCCTCGCTGCCGTGGCCGACGCGCTGGAGCTGGACATCAAGATCAGTTTTGTGGAGCCCAAGGAGGACGCGGCTCGGCGGCCGCATGGGCTGCATGGGCTTGGCGATGGTTCCGATGCCTTTGTCTACGCTCCTTGAAGGCATCGAGGTGCGTGGGGCGCGCGGGGTGCGGGCGGTGCGTCCCTGACGGGCGTCGTCGTGGCGTGCGGTGTGCGGCGTCACGTCAGGGGTGCGAGGTGCCCGTCGTGGCGAGGGGGCGTACCGCCAGTGCCTCGTCCCGTAGCCGCGCGAGTTCGCGGTCGCCGCTCCGCTTCCCGGTGCGGTAGCCGAACTCCAGCATGCGTACGCAGGCGTCCATGGCCATCGCCAGGGTCTGACGGCGGTCCTCCGACTCCTCCCGGGTCGGGGCGTGCAGCTCCGGCGGGAACTCCTGGACCTCGCGCTGCCGGCATTTCGCCTCGATGTCGGCCTCGACCTTGGCCGCGTCGTCCAGGAGCTGTTCCACCTCCTCGTACAGGGTGTTGATCGTCGTCCTGTCCTTGGTGGCGGGGGTGCAGCCGCGCAGGTGGAGGCGGGCCTCGAAGGCGAACATGCGCAGCTGGGCCACGTTCTCGAAGTCCCTGACCAGGCGGTGGCAGTGGAGGTACATGTCGTGGACCAGCCGCCGCTCCAGCTCGCTCAGCAGCACCGCGATGCCCAGCGTGATCACGGCCACGAAGGGCGGTGTGGACTGCTGGTTCTGCTGCTGACGGACGCGAGGCGCCAGGGCCCCGCCCGCGGCGGCAGCGGCCACGGCGGGTGGCACATCGGCGGCGTGCGGCAACAGCAGGGCGATGGTGAGCAGCGCCGCCGCGCAGGTGCAGGCGATGATTCCGCAGCACAGCGACGCGGACCTTACGGTCCCCAGCAAACGGCCCTTGTCGGCGAAACGGTGGACCAGTGAGATCCACGTGACCAGCGCGCAGACACCTATGGGTAACGCGGCGTCCGCGAACCACCCCTGTGCGTAGAGCTCGTGCAATGCTCCCCCCTGATCGCGCCTCGGTGCCGGTGCGCCGGAGGCGGTCGGCCGGTCACCGGGCGCCGGTCACGGAGCACCGGTGCCGAAGCGCCGGTCACCGGGCACCGATCGCGGGGAGAGCGGGAATCCCTTACTGTCCGCCTCGGGGGCGGAAGCACCGGCGAGTGGGCGTGTGGCTCCTGCGCCGTTCGGTCGCCGCGCCGCCTGGTTCCTACGCGTTTCGGTCCCTGCGCCTTCCGGTTGCTGCGCCTTCCGGCTCCTGTGCGGAGCGCCTCGTCGCGTGGTCACGATAGTGCTCCTCGTTCCCGTAGCGCACGGGTCACCGTCCGTGTACCGCTGGATCGCGCCGCCTCTGGCGTCCTGCGATACGTCTGGCGCCTCTGCTCCGTTCATCCCGCCCAGGGGTCATACCGGGCATCAGGCCAGGCGTCAGGCACACGCGTCCGGGGGCTCCTCGTCCGGGGGCTGGAGGTGGCGGGCGGCGCTGCGGGCCGCGGAGGCGACGGTGGCGCGGGCCTCGCGCGGGGGCAGGTCGGTGTCGAGCGCGGCCTCGATCAGGGCGGGGGCCAACTCCGGCCCCGCGCCCGCCTCGTAGGCGCGGCAGGCGGCCCAGAACAGCCGGCCGTTGCGCTGGCCCTCCCGTGAGGCGCGGACGAACCGTACGAGCCCCTCCAGGGCCGCCGGATGCGGATCGGCGAACGGCGGGCCGGGGCGGTACGAGCGGGGCGGGGCCGGGCGCGGGGGCGTGAGCAGGCGCAACAGGGCGGACGGTACGGGGGCCGGGGCCCAGGCGGGGGAGCCGGGTGCGAGGCGATAGCTGCCGTGCGAGGCGTAGGAGCCGGGGCCGACCAGATAGCCGCCCAGTCCACGGATGTCGATGCCGGGGGCCAGACGGCCGGCGGAGTTGGGGACGGCGAGTCCGGGCGGGCCGCACAGCCACAGATGGCGGCCGCCGCTCGGGGTGAGCACGGTGACCGTACGGGGGATGGCGAAGGCGTGCTCGCGGGCCAGCCGGGCGAGGGCGGCCAGACCGTTCGTGCCGTCCTTACGGTTTCCATCGGGACTCCCGGCCGCCTCGGTCGCCCCGGCCGCCTCGGTCGCCCCGGCGGTTCCGGGCCTCTCGGGCCTCTCGGCTCTCTTGGCCGTCCCGGTCCTCTTCGGCCTCTCGGCCCGACCGTCCGTGTCGCCCGCTCCCCCGGGCCCCTGGGGCCTGCCGGGGGCTCCCGGCTCACCGGGCCGCACGCCCCTGAGGTCGAGGTCGATGCCGATGAGGTGGTACGGGGCGCATCCGCAGGCGATGCCGTAGCCGGTGGCCCAGGGGGCGGCGGCGAACAGGGCGCGGATCGCGTCCGGGTCCGCCGAGGCGTCATGGACCCCGTGGCCCAGCCGCCCGCATTCGCCATGGCACGGCAGCGGCGCGGGGTCGTGGTGGTGCGGGGAGCGCACGGCGGGCAGCTTCGCGCGGGTCAGCGGGATCACGCGGAAACCGTGGGCCGCGGCGGTCAGGGCGTGGGCAAGAGCATGGGCGAGTGAGGGGTTCGCCATGTCACTCATTTTCGGACAAGTGTTCGGTAATGGGAAGAGGGCCCGGCAAGTCGCCGAGGATGGCCGAAATTGTGCGGAACGGAATCTCTCGTAAGGCTCGCCCTATGGCCGGGTGGGGCGGTGCGCGGGGCGCACCGGTGCGACGCGCGGAGTGGGGGTGCATGGGGTGTTTAAAACAGGTTCATCATGCTTGCGTGGTAATTCCAGTGGCCCGCGCGCATCGTCCGGGAATCGGTGGGCAACTCTGCTTTCGCGGCCCCTTCCGAGCATCGGGGAGGCCGCGGGAGTCGGAGAGTCGGAGGATCGGAGGAATTGAGATGGCGGACATCCGGACGGGCCCTGGTCGCACCTTCGCCGCGTCACCGTTCTCCGCGTCCGGGCCGTTCTCCGTGTCCAGCGTGGGGCGCGGCTGCTGGGATCTGACCCGCTCGCACGGGGGCAGGTCACCGCCATCGCGAGCCCCCGCCCCCGCGAGCGCCCGTAGGGGAAACACGGGGAACGCGGGGCGCGGGGAATGCGGGAACGCGGAAGCGGTGCGATGTCCGATCGATCTGAGCGAGCTGTGGTGATTCATTGAGCGAAACGGGACGGGTGAGGTCGTACGGTCGCGCGATGGCGTAGCAACGCCATCGCGCGACCGTGCGTCATGCCGTGCTTCAGCGTTGTTCTTGACAGCGTCGATTTATCTGACGGATAGTCAGATTGCTTTCTACGGCAGACATGCGGCAGGGGAAGCGATGACGCGTGATGACCTGGACGTTGACCCGGACGAGCTGTACGGACGGCTGAAGGCGTACGAGGGGCGGACGGCCGCGAGCGGCGGCGTGGGCAGGGACCCCGTCAACGAGCCCATGATCAGGCACTGGTGCGAGGCGATGGGTGACACCAACCCCGCGTATCCGGCTGTCGCACCGCCCACGATGCTCCAAGCGTGGACGATGGGCGGGCTGGCCGGGCACCCCGGCGGTTCGGCCCGCTCCGAGGCGTACGACGAGCTGCTGGCGTTGCTCGACGACGCGGGTTGCACCTCGGTGGTGGCCACCGACTGCGAGCAGGAGTACCTGCGGCCGCTGCGCCCCGGCGACCTGGTCACCTTCGACGCGGTCATCGAGTCGGTGTCACCGCGCAAGACCACCAAGCTGGGCACCGGGTACTTCGTCACCACCCGCATGAACGTCCGCGCCGGTGACAGGGGCGGGGACGGGGACGGGGACAGGGCCGGGGCTGGGGAACTGGTCGGCACCCACCGCTTCCGCATCCTCAAGTACGCACCGGCGCGGCCCAAGAAAGCGGCGGAGCCGGAGCCGGAACCGACGCGAAAGCCGGAACCGGCCGCCGACCGTCCCCGCCGCCCTCGCCCCGTCATCAACCGCGACAACGCCGGTTTCTGGGAGGGCGTCGCCCGGCATCAGCTGCTCATCCAGCGCTGCCTGGACTGCGCCACCCCGCGCTTCCCCTGGCTGCCGGGGTGCGGGGCGTGCGGCTCCCAGCGGTGGGAGGCGTTCGAGGCGTCCGGCGCCGGCACGGTGTTCAGCTATGTGGTCATGCACCATCCGCCCTTCCCCGCCTTCGACCCGCCCTACGCGGTGGCCCTGGTCGAGCTCGCGGAGGGCGTGCGGATGGTCAGCGACATCACCGGGGTGCCGTACGACAAGGTGCGCATCGGCATGCCCGTCGAGCTGGAGTTCCTGCGCGTGGACGAGGAGCTGGAGCTACCGGTGTTCCGGGGCGCGGAGGCGTAACCGATGATGCGAGGAGGCGGTCGTATGACGGTGCGTACGGGCGATGAGCTGCCCCCACTGCGCATCCCGATCACCCGGACCCTGATCGTCGCCGGTGCCCTCGCGTCCCGGGACTACCAGGATGTGCACCACGACGCCGAGGCGGCCAAGGAGAAGGGCTCCCCGGACATCTTCATGAACATCCTCACCACCAATGGGCTGGTCGGCCGGTACATCACCGATCACTTCGGGCCGCGGGCCCGGCTCCGTAAGGTCGCGATCCGGCTCGGGGCGCCCAACTACCCGGGTGATGAGATGGTGCTGACCGGCCAGGTCACCTCGGTCGCGGAGGGTATGGCGGAGGTCGCCGTCATCGGTAAGAACGGCATCGGCCACCATGTGACCGGCACGGTCACGGTGCGGCTCCCCAGCGACGCCCCAAAGACCGCCACCGCCCCAAAGACCACCACCGCCCTCACCCCCAGCACCCCCACCACCCCGGACACCCCCCGATGAGCGCCCGCAAGCCGGACACCCTGGGCGGCCGGGCCGCCATCGTCGGCATCGGCGCCACCGAGTTCTCCAAGGACTCGGGCCGCAGCGAGCTGAAGCTGGCCGTCGAGGCCGTCCAGGCGGCCTTGGACGACGCCGGCCTCGCCCCGGCCGACGTGGACGGGCTGGTCACCTTCACCATGGACACCAGCCCCGAGATCACCGTGGCGCAGGCGTGCGGCATCGGCGATCTCACCTTCTTCTCGCGCGTCCACTACGGCGGCGGCGCTGCCTGCGCCACCGTGCAGCAGGCCGCGCTCGCCGTCGCGACCGGCGTCGCCGAGGTCGTCGTCTGCTACCGCGCGTTCAACGAGCGCTCCGGGCGCCGCTTCGGCTCCGGCGTACAGCACCGCGAGCCGTCCGCCGAGGGAGCCGCGCTCGGCTGGTCGCTGCCGTTCGGGCTGCTGACCCCGGCATCGTGGGTCGCCATGGCCGCCCAGCGCTATCTGTACGCCTATGGGCTGACGCCGGAGGTTTTCGGCCATGTGGCCGTCACCGACCGCCGCCACGCGGCCACCAATCCGGCCGCGTACTTCCACGGCAAGCCGATCAGCCTCGCCGAGCACGCCGCCTCCCGCTGGATCGTCGAGCCGCTGCGGCTGCTCGACTGCTGTCAGGAGACGGACGGCGGCCAGGCGATCGTGGTGACCGGCGTGGAGCGGGCGCGTGACCTGCCGCGACCGCCCGCCGTGATCACGGCCGCGGCGCAGGGCGCGGGCCGCGGCCAGGAGCAGATGACGAGCTTCTACCGCGACGATCTGACCGGCCTCCCCGAGATGGGGGTGGTCGCCGGTCAGCTGTGGCGCGGCAGCGGGCTGACCCCGGCCGACATCGACGTGGCCATCCTCTACGACCACTTCACGCCGTTCGTGCTGATGCAGTTGGAGGAGTTCGGCTTCTGCGGGCGCGGCGAGGCGGCCGGATTCGTCGCCGAGGACGCGCTGCCGCTCAATACCCACGGCGGTCAGCTCGGTGAGGCGTATCTGCACGGGATGAACGGGATCGCCGAGGCCGTCCGCCAGATCCGCGGCAGCTCCGTCAACCAGGTGCCGGGCGCCGCCCGCACCCTGGTCACCGCGGGCACCGGGGTACCGACATCCGGGCTTCTCCTCGGCGCAGACGGCTGACTCGCGCGCGTGTCGACGGTATCGGGCCGCCGAGGTCCACTTTCACTCGTCATATGACCCGAAGTAAGCAGAACAGATGGCAGCTCACGGGCTGGGCCACCGGTCTGGCCGCGGCCCTGGCCACCGCGATCGCCGGTGCCACCCCCGCCGCCTCGGCGGAGGTCCTGCCCGACCCCCGCCCCCTGGGCGCCAAGGTCTTCAAGGGCTGGGCCTTCGACACCTGCCACGCGCCGTCCCTCGCCACCCTGCGCGCGTGGAACAGCTCCCGCTACCGCGCCGTCGGCGTCTACTACGCGGGCCGCGGCCGGGCCTGCGCCAGCCAGCCCAACCTCACCGTCTCCTGGATGCGCGGCGTCAAGAGCATGAAGTGGCAGGTGCTGCCCATCTTCGTCGGATCCCAGTCGCCTTGTGTCCGCAACACCAACAAGAAGCACGTGCCCATCGGCAGCAAGCCGTTCTCCCAGGGGCAGGCGGAGGGCAAGGACGCGGTGGCGCGCGCCAAGGCGCTCTCCCTGAAGAAGCGCAGCGCGCTCTACCTCGACATGGAGGCGTACGACCTGAAGCGGACGAGCTGCGCGGCCAAGACCCTCTCCTTCATCCGCGGCTGGAACCGCGAGGTCCGCTCGCGCGGCTTCTTCCCCGGCTTCTACAGCAGCGCCGAGTCCGGGGTGCGCCATGTGGAGCAGGCCCGCCGGGCCGGGGTCCACGACCTGCCCTCCGTGATGTGGTTCGCGCGCTGGAACGGGAAGCCGTCGCTGTACGGGGAGTCGACGCTGGCCAAGAGCGCGTGGAATCCGCACCGCCGCATCCACCAGTACCGGGGCAACGTCGATGTGACGCACGGCGGCCGGAAGCTGCGCATCGACCGCAACAAGGTGGACGCACCGGTCGCGATCATCAAGTGAGCACCCGTGGAGCCGTCCTCGGGAAGAACTTCGGCGGGCCCTCGGGAAGAACGTGGGGTCGCCCTCACGAAGAGCGCGGGGCCGCCTGGGGAAGAACTCGGGGTCGCCCTCGGGAAGAACCCTGACCCTCCGACCGCCCCCTCCCCCCGCAGGAGGTGGTGCTGGCACCACCCGTACAACCTGAGGCTGACTGCCCTTCGGCACTTATGGCCGATCCGCTCCGACCTGCTCGCTCCTAGCGTTGAGCCATGACCACGACCGTGTGCACAGGCGTCTCCGCCGCCGCGTTCCCGTCGTTCACCTCGTACGTACGGGCGCGGGGGCCCGTGCTGCTGCGCACCGCCCGCTCGCTGACCTCCAACGCGTGCGACGCGGAGGATCTGCTACAGACCGCGCTCACCAAGACGTACCTGGCGTGGGAGCGCATCGAGGACCACAACGCGCTGGACGGCTATGTGCGGCGCGCCCTGGTCAACACCCGGACCTCGCAGTGGCGCAAGCGCAAGATCGACGAATTCGTCTGCGAGGAGCTGCCCGAGCCCGAGGCGGTGCCCGCGCCGGACCCCGCCGAACGGCAGGTGCTCCGGGACGCGCTGTGGCGGGCCGTACTGCGGCTGCCGGACCGTCAGCGGGCGATGGTCGTCCTCAGGTACTACGAGGACCTGAGCGAGGCGCAGACGGCGGAGGTGCTCGGGGTGTCCGTCGGCACCGTCAAGAGCGCGGTCTCGCGCGCCCTCGGCAAGCTCCGGGAAGACCCGGAACTCGGTCACGCGGCCTGATCGCCTGATCGACGCGATGGCGGCCGACGGGGGCTGACCGGCGAAACGGCGGGGAAACGACCGCGGAAACAGCAGGGGAAACGGCAGGCGAAACAGCAGGGGAGACGGCAGGGGGACCGACGGGTCCGGGGGTAGTGACATACCAGATGGTCGGTTGCAGAATCGGCGGAACCTCTTACCCGCGCGTAACCGGAACCCCTGGAGGCCCCGGTGCTCAGCACGATGCAGGACGTACCGCTGACCGTGACCCGCATCCTCGTACACGGGACCCTCGTGCACGGCCGCACGGCCCATGTGACCACCTGGACCGGGGAGGGCGAGCCCCAGCGACGCAGCTTCCACGAGGTGGGGGTGCGGTCGACCCAGTTGGCGAACGCGCTGCGCGATGAGCTCGGGGTCGAGCCGGGGCAGGCCGTGGCCACCTTGATGTGGAACAACTGCGAGCACCTGGAGGCGTATCTCGCGGTCCCCTCCATGGGCGCCGTGCTGCACACCCTCAACCTCCGGCTGCCCGCCGATCAGCTCGGCTGGATCGTGAACCACGCCGCCGACCGCGTGATCATCGTCAACGGCTCCGTACTGCCGCTGCTCGCCCCGCTCCTCCCCACCCTCACCACCGTGAAGCACATCGTGGTCGCGGGCCCCGGTGACCGTTCCGTCCTGGACGGCTGCGCCGCCCGGGTGCATGAGTACGAGGAGCTGATCGAGGGGCGGCCGCAGCGTTACGCCTGGCCGGAGATCGACGAGCGCCAGGCAGCGGCCCTCTGCTACACCTCGGGTACGACCGGGCACCCCAAGGGCGTGGCCTACAGCCACCGCTCCATCTATCTGCACTCGATGCAGGTCAACACCGCCGAGTCGTTCGGGATGTCCGGGGGCGACATCCTGCTGCCGGTGGTGCCCATGTTCCACGCCAACGCGTGGGGCACCCCGCACGCCGCCTTCATGGCGGGTGCCTCGATGCTCATGCCCGACCGCTTCCTCCAGCCCGAGCCGCTCGCCGAGATGATCGAACGCGAGCGTCCCACCATCGCCGCCGCCGTCCCCACCGTCTGGCAGGGGCTGCTCGCCGAGCTCGACGCGAGGCCTCGGGAGGTGAGTTGTCTGCGGAACGTCTTCATCGGCGGCGCGGCCTGTCCGCCCTCCCTGATGAAGGCGTACGGGGAGCGCCACGGCATCCACGTCGTCCACGCCTGGGGCATGACGGAGACCTCTCCGCTCGGCTCCGTGGCCCATCCGCCGGGCGGCCTCCCGGCGGACGAAGCCTGGCCGTACCGGCTGACGCAGGGCCGCTTCCCGTCCTCCGTCGAGTGCCGCTTGATCTCGGCGGACGGCGAACTCGTGCCGTGGGACGGGAAGACGCCGGGTGAGCTGGAGGTACGCGGTCCGTGGATCGCGGGCGCGTACTACGGAGGGGCGGACGGCGAGCCGTTCCGCCCCGAGGACAAGTTCACCGAGGACGGCTGGCTGAAGACCGGTGACGTCGGCACCATCAGCCCCGACTGCTATCTGACGCTGACGGACCGGGCCAAGGACGTCATCAAGTCCGGCGGTGAGTGGATCTCCTCGGTCGAGCTGGAGAACCAGCTGATGGGCCACCCGGAGGTCGCCGAGGCGGCGGTGGTGGCCGTGCCGGACGAGAAGTGGGGCGAGCGGCCGCTGGCCACGGTGGTCCTGACGGAGGGCGCCACGGTCGGCTACGAGGGTCTGCGGGCCTTCCTCGCCGAACGGGTCGCGCGCTGGCAGCTGCCGGAGCACTGGGCGGTGATCCCGGCGGTGCCGAAGACGAGCGTGGGGAAGTTCGACAAGAAGGTCATCCGAAAGCAGTACGCGGACGGGGACCTGGATGTGACCACCCTGGGCTGAGGAACGCCTGGTTCCGGGGGCGCGTCGGAAACGTGGCCACCGCTCGGAAACATGGCCACCGTAAGGGAGCCCTGTGGGCACCGCGGCCACCGTAAGGAGGCGGATGTCTCCTTACGGCGGCCGTACGCAACCGGTGCGCCGCCGCGGGCGTCAGACGTGACCGGTGCGCGGGCGTCAGACGTAACCGGTGCGGGCCCCGGGCGTCAGACGTGACCGGCGGGGGCCGCGGGCGTCAGTTGGTGCCGATCTTGGCCAGCAGGTCCACGATCCGAGACTGCACCTCCGCGCTCGTCGAGCGCTCCGCGAGGAACAGCACCGTCTCGCCCGCGGCCAGCCGGGACAGATTCGCCGGGTCGATGTCCGCGGAGGTGTAGACGACCAGCGGGGTGCGGTTGAGCAGCCCGTTGCCGCGCAGCCAGTCGACGATCCCGGCCCGCCGGCGGCGTACCTGCATCAGGTCCATCACCACCAGGTTCGGCCGCATCTGGGCCGCGAGCGAGACCGCGTCCGCGTCCGTCGCCGCGCGGGCGACCTGCATCCCGCGCCGCTCGAGCGTCGCCGTCAGCGCCATCGCGATCGGCTCGTGCTCCTCGATCAGCAGCACGCGCGACGGATGCTGCTCGCTGTCGCGCGGCGCGAGCGCCTTGAGCAGGACGGCCGGGTCGGCGCCGTACGCCGCCTCGCGCGTCGCCTGGCCGAGCCCGGCGGTCACCAGCACCGGCACTTCGGCGGCGACCGCCGCCGTACGCAGCGACTGGAGCGCGGTCCGGGTGATCGGCCCGGTCAGCGGGTCGACGAACAGCGCCGCCGGGTACGCGGCGATCTGCGCGTCCACCTCCTCACGGGAGTTCACGATCACCGGACGGTAGCCGCGGTCGCTCAGCGCCTGCTGGGTGGACATGTCCGGCGCGGGCCACACCAGGAGGCGGCGCGGGTTGTCCAGCGGCTCCGGCGGCAGCTCGTCGTCGGGCGGCGGGGTGCGGTCGTCGACGATCTCGACGGCGCCGTTGGGCCCGTCCAGCGGCTCCGGCCCCTCGGCGCCCTCGTCCGGCGCGCCGATGGCGAACGTGCGGCCGGAGCCCTGCGACGCGCCCACCGCACGCTGCGGCTGCGCCCCCGGCCCGGGCTGGGGGCGGGGCTGGGCGCCGGTCTGCGGTCCGGGGTGCGGCTGCGGTCCGGTGTGGGGCTGCTGGCCGCCGTGCGCGGGCTGGCCGGTGCGGGGCTGCGGTCCGGTGTGCGGATGCGCCCGGTTGCCGGCCGGCTGAAGTTCGGCCGAGCCGCCCTGGTCCGTCATCTCGGGCCGGGCGGCCAGCTTGCGCCGCCTGCCGCCCCCCGTGCTGGTGCCTCCGGAGGGAGTCTGCGGCTGACCCTGCGGCGGGCGGCCCTGCGGCTGGCCTTGTGCGGGCCGACCCTGGGGCTGCTCCCCCACCTGCTGGGCGAACGGCACCCCTTGGCCCAGGGTGCGCACGCTGAACGCGCGCCCCTGGGTGGTGTCGGCGTTCGGCGGGGCCTCGGCGGGCAGCGGCTGCGGACGGGGCTGCGCGGGCGCGTCGGGCCACTGCGCGGGGGGCTGCGCCGGCTGCGGGGCGGGTGGGCGCCCGCTGGTCTCCGCGGGCTGCGGCCGGCCTGGGGCTTGTGCCTGGGCCTGGGGCCCTTCCGGCTGTTCCTCGGCGAGCGGCCGTCGGGCGCGGCGCCGTCCGGTGGGCGGGACCTCCTGCGGTTGGCCGCCGCTGGTGTCCTGGCCCCAGTTGGGCTGCTGGTCCTCGGGGGTGCGGGCGGCGGGCAGCGCGGGCATGCCCGGCGCTGCGGGCTGGGGGCCTTGGCCCTGCGGCTGGGGCTGAGACCGGCGCGGGTCCTGGCCCTGGCCCTGAGCGGGGTCGGACGGCCAGCCACCGGGGCGCGCCGCGCCGTTGGGCGGTACGGGCTCGCCTCGTACGGCCAGGCCCCCGCCCTGCTGCGGCTGGGGCGCGCCGCCCCGCGCCTCGCGGGGGCCGTGCTGCGCGGGGACGAGCCCGGCCGGGCCGAGCTCGGGCGGCAGCGCGCCGGGCTGTGCCCGGTCGGCGGCGGCCGGAGGCAGCGCGAAGGGGGAGCGGACGAGTCCGGGATCCCCCGCGGGCTGCGGCCGGCCAGGGGCTTGTGCCGGGGCCTGGGGCCCCTCCGGCTGTTCCTCGGCGAGCGGCCGCCGGGCGCGGCGCCGTCCGGTGGGCGGGACCTCTTGCGGTTGGCCGCCGCTGGTGTCCTGGCCCCAGTTGGGCTGCTGGTCCTCGGGGGCGCGTGCGGCGGGCAGCGCGGGCATGCCCGACGCGGCGGGCTGGGCTGGCTGCTGGGGGGTGTCGGAAGAGGCCGCGGGCAGGGCGAGGGCAGGTCGGCCCCCCGCACCCTGCGCGGGGGCGGGGGCACCGGCGGTCTGAGGGCCGCCCGCCTCCTGCGCCGGGGCGCCGCGCCGGGCCCGGCGGCCCTGGGGCTGCTGCTGGGCGGGGATGCCCTGAGGCGGCACAACGCCCATGGCGGCGGGGCCCGTCGGCTGCGGACCGGCCGCTTCCGGTGCGCCGCCGCGCGCGTGGCGATGGCTGCCGGCCGCGGCTCCCTCGGCGTTCTGGCCGGGGTTCGCGGCCGCGGCCGCCGCCGGGTCCTCGTCGGGGTGGGGGCGCGCCCTGCGCCGCCCGGTGGGCCGTGGCGGGTTCGCGGACTCGGCCGCGTTCTGCTGCTGGGCCGCGGCACTCTCGCCGACGACCGCGGGCAGTGCGGCGGGCGCGGGCGCACCCGGCGCACCCTGCGGAGCGACGGCGCGCGGGCCGGCCGTATGGGGATCGGCCGTACGCGGGTCGGCCTTACGGAGGTTGGGCGGAGGCGTACCGCCCTGAGTGCCGTTGCCGTGCGTGCCGTTCCCCTGCGTACCGCCGCCGACGGTGTCGCCGGGCGTGTCGCCGGGGGCCGCTCCGTGCCGGGCGCGGCGTCCGGTCGGGGTCTGGCCGGAGGCGTTGCCGCCCGCCGTTCCCGTACCGGCACCCGTACCCGCGCCGGTACCCGTACCCGCGCCGGTACCCGTACCCGCGCCGGTACCCGTACCCGCGCCGGTACCCGTACCCGCGCCGGTTCCCGTACCGGCACCCGTGCCCGAGGTGCCCTGTCCCTGCGTACCGTCGCCCGGTCCGGCGGCGTCGGCGTCCATGCCCTCCTGCTCGGCGGCGGCCGCCGCCGAGATCGGCACCTCCAGGACGTACGCGTGCCCGCCCATGCCCGGCATCTCATGGGTCTGGAGCACGCCCCCGTGCAGGCGCACGATCCCGCGCACGATCGGCTCGTGCACCGGGTCGCCGCCCGCGTACGGCCCGCGGACCTCGATCCGTACGACATCGCCGCGCTGAGCCGCCGCGACCACGATCGTCGAGTCGCTCGCCGTGACGCCCGAGGCGGCGTTGCCGGTGGAGTCGACCCCGGCCACGTCCGCGATCAGATGGGCGAGTGCCTGGGCGAGCCGCTCCGCGTCCACCTCGGCGTCGATCGGCGGGGCGTGCACGGCGAACTGCGCGCGCCCCGGGCCGATCAGCTCGACCGCGCCCTCGACAGCGGCCGATACGACCTCGTCCATCGAGACCGTACGGCGGACCAGCTCGTCGCCGCTCGAGTCGAGCCGCTGATAGCTCAGGACGTTGTCGACGAGCGTGGTCATCCGGGTGTAGCCGGCGGCGAGGTGGTGCAGGATCTGGTTGGCCTCGGGCCACAGCTGCCCGGCCGGGTCGTCGGCGAGCACGCCGAGCTCACTGCGCAGTTGCAGCAGCGGGCCGCGCAGGGACTGGTCCAGCACGGCGAGCAGCTGGCCGTTCCGGGCCGTGACGGACTCCAGCTGTGCCGCGTACCGCGCGCGCTCCTCGGCGAGCTGCGCCCGCAGCTCCTCCAGGGCCTTGGTGTGCTGGGTGGTGAGCCCCTCCAGCTCCTCGGCGTGCTGGGTGGTGAGGCTCTCGACCTTCTCCGTATGCCGGGTGGTGAGGCTCTCGACCTCCTCGGCGTGCTTGGCCGCCATGGCCTTCTCGGCCCGCCGGTCGGTGAAGGTCAGCACGGCGCCGACCAGTTGCTCGCCGTCGCGGACGGGCGCGGTGGTCAGATCGACCGGGACCTGGCTGCCGTCCTTCGCCCACAGCACCTGGCCGCGCACCCGGTGCTTGCGGCCGGAGCGCAGGGTGTCGGCGAGGGGCGATTCCTCGTACGGGAAGGGGGAACCGTCCGGGCGCGAGTGGTGTACAAGAGAGTGAAGCTCCTGACCGCCCATGTCGCTGGCCCGGTAGCCGAGGATCTGCGCGGCGGACGGGTTGACGAGGACCACCTTGCCCTCGGTGTCCACGCCGACCACGCCCTCCGCCGCCGCGCGCAGGATCATCTCGGTCTGGCGCTGCTGACGGGCGAGTTCGGCCTCGGTGTCGAGCGTCCCGGTCAGGTCGCGCACGATGAGCATCAGCAGCTCATCGCCGGTGTAGCTGTACTGATCGGCGTACGGAGTCCGCCCGTCCTCCAGATTCGCGCTGGTCACCTCGACGGGGAACTGCGCCCCGTCGGTGCGCCGGGCCATCATCCGGGTCGGCTTGCTGCCGTCCCCCTGCGACACGTCGGGGCGCCGCATCGAACCGGGAATGCGATTGGGATCGAAGGAGGGAAGCAGATCGAGCAGACCACGGCCGACCAGGGCGGTGCCCGGAGCCTCGAAGGACTCCAGCGCGTGGTGGTTGGCGTTGACGATCGTGCCGTTGCAGTTGACCAGCAACAGCGCGTCCGGGAGGGCGTCGAGTATCGCCGCGAGGCGAGCAGCGCCTCGGGATGGCCTGCTGCTCACGACGACGCTTCCTCCCTGACTACCGCACCTTGCTGACACCCGCGGTCATTCTGCCGTCCCATCTGCGGAGTGTCTCTAGAGGAGTCTACGGGCACCAGCGCCGGACGCGACGGCGGATGAGAGGGAGGTCGCAGTGCGACGTACGCGTCTCGACGCACGCCCGGACAAACTTCACCGGGCTCTTCTCCTCTCACTCCCGGCCTAATCCCCAGGTCAGCTCCCAGGCGTGCGCAAAACGACGGAGAACCGATTCCATCGGGCGATTTCACACCCGTTGGTGCGGTTGAACCAGGCGTTGACGGGACGCCCCGCCCAGTGCCCCGTCACCCGAGCCGTGGCCGGCCCGCCGTACTGCCCGGTGCACATCGCGTCCGGCGACACCGGCGCGAACGGATCCCGGCCCCATACGGTCTGCGCGTCCAGCTGCCTGCACGCGGCCCGCGCCCGGGGGTGCGTACCGCCGGTCGGGTGGCAGTTCAGTACAAACGTCGCGGCGTCGTCGGCCTCACCCGTCTCACTCACGGTGATCACAAGTCGGTCGGCGCTCTCCCCGTCGAACGGCAGGGGCAGCGGCAGCGGCGTGGCCGCGGCGGGGGCCAGCGCGCCCGCGGCGGCGGCGGTCGTCAGCGCGGCGGTGACGGCGAGGCGGTGCAGCAGGGCCATGGGGCACTCCCGGTGTGATCAGTCGGGGGCGCGCTGCCCCCGCCCCGTCTAACGCGCCGCCGCCGCGCGCGTTGCTCCGCCGTAAGGGGCTGTGCTCGCCGTAAGGGCTCCCCTCGGCCATAAGGAGTGCGCTCCGCCGTACGGGCCGCGCTTCCCCTCACCCCCTATGAGGGCTTTGCGATGGGCCCCGCCCGCCGAGTACCGTAGTCCGCGATTGGTGACATCCCACTGGGCTGTGACATCATCTGCACACGCCACCTCGCGCTCGCGCGAGCGACCCGGCGTGTTGGAGGCTTCGCCTAGTCTGGTCTATGGCGCCGCACTGCTAATGCGGTTTGGGCCTTAAAGCCCATCGAGGGTTCAAATCCCTCAGCCTCCGCTCTCCGACAGGGGGCCCGCGCCTTGAGCGCGGGCCCCCTGTGTCGTTCCCGGGCCCGCCGTGAATGATCACGCAACCCCATCGTGAGCGAGCGTCACGCAAGGTGACTTTCTCGCGACTTTCCGTGGCAATCACCCTCGCTCCTCAAGCGCCTCGCGACGCGAAGGCGGACTCCAGGAGGCCTCGCGAGAGCAACCCCGCAAGCCCCCGAAAATGGAGTTTTCGCAGGTCAGTGGGGGTGAGGGAAACGGATTTCGCCTGACGGCGCAGGTCATGTAATGTTGTCCCCGCAAAGCCGACCGGCAAGAAAAACCGCCGGGAAGCCAAGCGCTCGTAGCTTAACGGATAGAGCACTTGACTACGGATCAAGAGGTTGCAGGTTCGAATCCTGCCGAGCGCGCACCAGCCCAGAGGCCCCTTCCAGTGATGGAAGGGGCCTCTTGCGTTGGCCGTTGACGGTGGTCGTTGACGGCAACCGCCGCGCGCCTCGATCAGACGGCGACCAGTGCACCACCCGCGCCGTCGTCATCGTCCGGGCCGTCGCCGTCACGCAGGGCATCACCGACGCGGTCGAAGGCGGAGCGCTGCGAGTCCAGCCGGACGAAGGTGTAGATGTCCATCGTCACGCGGATCGAGCTGTGCCCGAGGACTTCCATGATCATTCGGGCATCGGCTCCCTGCTCGTGGAGCAGGGACGCGCAGGTATGCCGCAGGTCATGGAAGCGGACGTGTCGGACGCCTGCCTTGTCACACAGGAGGGTGAAGGCGCGGTTCAGGTTGCGCGGCTCGATCGGTGTCCCGTTCTTCGTGGTGAAGACAAGATCGCTGCCGTTGCCCTTCCAGGTGTCTCCTGCTGCGAGCCGGTCCCCGCGCTGCTGGGCACGGCGCGCCCGGAGCGCCGTCACGCACTCGGCGGGCAGCGCCACCCGCCGGGCCGACCTCTGAGTCTTCGGGGCGGCGATCAGCAGTTCACCGCCAACGCGTTGGAGCGTCTGCCGGATGGTGACCGTCCCGTCGGCCAGATCCACGTCCTTCCACCGGAGACCCAGGACCTCACCGCGCCGCAGACCGATCCGTACGGCCAACTCGTACACCGCCCAGAGCCGGTTACCTCGCGCCGCCGTCAGGAGCTGACGCCCTTCCTTCACGGTCAGCGGCTCTATCTCGCGCTTCGTGCCCATGCCCACCTCGACGTTCTTGGCCACGTTGCGCGGTAGCTCGTCCTCGCGCACCGCGTGCTCCAGCGCGGCCCGCAGCAGCACGAGGAGGAACCGCACGGTCCGATCGGACGGGTACGACTTACAGCACTTGGCCAGCGCACAACAGCGGCGTTTCCGTTCCGGGCGTGCCTTGTCCTTCCCCTGAGCGCAGCACTGGCACGTACGCGCCGTCGCGGCGAGGAAAGCCCGGATGTCCCGTGCAGTGAGCCGCGTCAGCTTCTTCTTCACGAGGCCCGGAGCGAGGTAGTTCCGCACGAGGGAGTCATAAGCGGCGTACGTGGCCGGACGGACCTTGATGCGTGCGACGTTGGCCAGCCAGTACGTCAGGAAGTCGCCCAGGCTCTGTTTGCTCGTGGCGACGGGAAGTCCGTTGTTGGAGTCGGCCTTGAGCCTGGTCAGCTTGTCGTGGGCGTCATCCCAGGTCTTCCCGTAGACACTGCGCCGCTTGTGCGTGCCGTCGGCCGTCAGGACGTACGCGATGCCCTCCCAACGCCCATCCTTGCGCTGGTAGATGCTTCCCCCGCCGTTCGCGTTCTTCTTGCCCATCAGGCGGCCTCTCGTTCGGTCTGGCGTGCGATGTAGTCGTGCAGTGCGGTTTCGGTGATGCGTCGGCAGCGGCCGATGGTCAGAGAGGCCAGCTCGCGGGAACGGATGAGGTTGTAGACCGTCCAGCGGCTCACCTGGAGGCGCGTGGCGACCTGGTCCACGTTGAGCAGCCCCGGAATCACAGCCACGGGTCCCCTTCTGTCTTGCGGCGGTCGGCGTGGTCGCGTGCTTGGGCGATGTCGTGGCGTACCTGGGCGGCGAGGAGTTCTTCGCCGGGGCTGTAGCCGGAGGCCAGGTATTGCCAGTGCGAGACGACGAGGGTGGTGTCCTCGGGCAGCTCGGGCCGGTCGTCTGTGGTGCGTGCTTGTTCGGTGCGCCAGGTGCGGCGGATGTCGCGGAGTGCGCCGAGGGTGGTGGAGTAGCGGCGGGATTTGCTGGAGAAGTGGCCTCGGAAGCCGAGCATGTGGGCCCACTTCCAGAGCTTGAGTTCGGCGAACTCGGGCAGGTGGCCGAGGTTCCAGGCGGTGCGGATCATCTGGCGGACGTGGCTGTGCACGGGCAGGTCCGCGATGGGTTCGGACTGGCCGGTGCCCTCGCACTCGCCGCACAGGTCCCGGAAGCCGTCGGGGCCGCGCTGGTAACCGCGTCCGGTGCAGTGGGAGCAGCGCAGCGAGCGGTCCACTGTGCCGGAGTCCTCAGCGCGTCAAGGGTCTGGGTGTGTTAGGTGGGCTAACACAGCTACCCTGGGACCATGACGCCGTCGACGCACGACGCCCGCCCGCCGTATCAGCAGGCAGCCGAGGCCATCCGGGCCGAGATCAAGGCGGGCAAGCTCAAGCCGGGGGAACAGCTCCCCTCGCACCGCGAGCTGCAAGAGCGGTTCGGCATCGCCAACATGACCGCTCGTAGCGCTCTTCGTGTGCTCCGCGAAGAGGGCTTGATCTACACCGTGCAGGGGCGCGGCAGCTACGTAGTCGATGCGATCGGTCCACGCGGCGAGCTGATCGAGATCAAGCAATACACGTCGCCCGAGTCGGCAATCCGAGCGGGCGAAGCCCCGGAGAGCACAGAACCCACCGGGACCCTCACCGAGGCACTTCTAGAGGTCCGGGACCAGCTCCGCACCTTGAATGCGGAGGTCCAGACCCTCAAGCGGGAAGTCGCCGAACTGAAGGCGCGGCAGCACCCGTAGTCTGCTCCTCCTTGATCTCCGCCACCTCCGCCACCTCCGCACGAATCTCCTCCAGCTCACCGCGCAGACGCTCAGCCATAGCCGCGATCTCGGCCAGCAGCGCCCGCTCCTGCTCGGTCAGCACCAGTGCCCCCTTGTTGTCTGCGCGTTGGTCGCGTGCACCCCGCATTGCGATCCTCCGGCGATCTTCTGGTGTGAGCTGTTCAGAGTTTCTTTACTGGATCAAGGCGGCCCGCTTGCGCGGGCCGCGCGCGCTGGCGGCCCGTGGCCGCCGCCCGCTCCTGTCTGCCGCCCCGCTCAGCGGCGCCCCCGTGCCACTCAGCGCGCCACCCCACACCAGCAGCCCACGGACCGCAGTCAGCACTCGGAACAGCACCCACGGAGCGCCTGACGATCGCTGCGAACCCGCCGACGCAGCGGCACGCCCAGGACCACGGGCCCGACCTGCCAGCCGTCGAGGGACGGCTACGCAGAGCGGTTTACATGACTGGCCATCTGCCGACTGCGGCCATCGTCGTTGTGCGCGTAGCAACGGCCAGCGGGGAGGGGAGGGGTGCCCGGCCGGGGGCATGTCGGTCGTCAGCCCCGGCTCGATGTGGCCGGCCGCCGTACTGTCGCCGTCACGGATGCGGGTGCGTGAGCAGACCGAACGGCTCGGTCGTGGCCGGTGGGGAGCAGCTGCTGCCGCGCGGTGGCTCAGGCCGTCGTGGTCGCTCCGCGTCGGTTTCCGTATCGCGGTGGCCGACCAGCGTGTCGTAAGCGCTGTGGCTCTGGTGGTCGCCACCACCGGACCCACCACCCCGCAACTGCCTCGCACTCGTCACCATCCCTTTCCTTGAACTCATATCTGGGAACGGGCGGGTGTCGAAGCGAGCACGACAACCACCCCGGTACCATCGGCACCGGGGTCCTGATCATGGACTCTCCGCCGGACCACCCCGGTAGCTTCCAGGCGCAGGGGTGGTCCGGTTTTGCGTATGCGGTTGTTCTGCTGGGTGGTCCGGCTCCCTCTCGCGGATCGATGGGTTGGGCGCGAGTGGGGAGCCGGACCGCTGACGGCGGACGGTGCAGGTCCGCCGCTCCTGGGCATGGTGGGTGACATCTGCGAGGCGAACGGGGCGATGTCCGCCCCGCAGTCACCACGCCCAGGAGGTGTGAGGGCGGGAGCTGCGGCTCCTTCCCCATGGGCAGCAGCCCCCGCCCGGTCTCTAAATCACCGGTCGTGCTCCTGAACAAGGCCGGAGTTGTTGAGCAGGAACTGACACGTGTAGCCCAGGCTCCGAACGTGCCAGTCAGCTGAACGCAGACCGGAACCGAGCCCTTGGGCCACCTCATGCGGGATGGTGTTCAACCTGCTGCGCTTCGAGTACCAGGCCACGGTGCCCCGGTTCAGACGGTCGATCCGCTTCTCCGCCAGAGGCATCAGCGTCTGAATATGCTCCAGCAGTGCCTTGTACAGCCCACACAGCTCTTCGTATGGCGGCAGCACCGTTCGCGTGACCAAGGCACGGGCGATCGTCTCGGCGATCTTGTCTACGTCTACCTGGTCAACATCCACGGGTGGGCGACCTCCCCATCTCAGGCGGGCTTGGATGAAGAGACCGTAGAAACAAAACGAGGGGTGGACCCGGAAGAAAATTCCGGGTCCACCCCGCAATGCGGCGACGTCAGTGAGCCTTTTCCAACCTCAGTTTGTGCATGTCAGGTGCAGGGTGAGGACGGCCTGGACGAGGCTGGTGATGCGGCTGGTAGAGCATCGCAGTTTGCGCATGAGCCGCCAGGTTTTGAGGGTGGCCATGGCCTGTTCGACGAGTGCACGGATCTTCGCGTGTGAGCAGTTGACGGCCCGCTGACCAGGGGAGAGAGTCTCCCAGCGCCCCCAGTAGGGAGCTCGCACGGTGCCGCCGGCGCCCCGGTAGCCCTTGTCGGCCCAGCAATCCACCCCGGCCCCCGCCAGGGCATCGATGATGCCGTGGGTTCGCGCGGCCTTGATGTCGTGGACAGATCCCGGCAGCGCGGGGCGAGGCCCACAGCAACCGTCCCGCCGGGTCGGCGATCACCTGCACGTTCATGCCGTGCTTCTTATGTTGCCCGGAGTAGAAGGGGCGGTCGGCGGCGATCCGGTCGATGGGCAGCAACGTGCCGTCCAGGATCACGAACGCCTTGCCGGAGGCTGTCCTCACCGCCTCGGCGAGGGTTGGAGCCAGAGCGGCCAGGATGTCGACGGCCTCGGCGATGTACCGGTAGGCGGTGGTGGTGCCCACACCGAATCCGGCGGCGAGCTGGGCGTAGGTATGGCCGCATCGTAGATGAGCCAGCACGAGCAGTGCCTGCCGTCCGGCGGCCAGCCGGCGCCATCGTGTCCCTTGCGCAAGACGACGTGCGGTCAACTCACGGGCTAGGAAGCGCAGAGCGGAGGTGGACAGATCGACCCCGGCTGGGTACACAAGCATGCGGAAAGCTCCTGGCAGGATGGCTTGGACCCGACACGCACCCGTCTACCAGGAGCTTCTCTACGCCCGGACCCCGCCCTCACCCCCAGTGGCCCTGCTCCGCATGCACATTGAGGAAGCCTCAGTGGGTGTGGGCGTGAGGGAGTGTGCGGAAGAGTTCGGCGCCGATCACGAGCGCGGGACGTTGGTCGAAGCGACACCGATCCCCTTCGTGCCCGCGTCGTGCTCGGCTACCTGCGAGCCGGGCGCGGGCTGGATTCGGCCGAGCTCGCGGCTCAGGGCCGACTCGGACTCCCCTCCGGTGTGCTCAGCTGTGCTCAGCGAGGAGCAGTACCGCCCGGGGACTCTGAGCCCAGGAGCGTGAGCAGCCCGGGGAATCTCTTCTCGATGTCCGCGCGTCGTAGTCGGATGCCCTTGCGGTTGCCGTAGTCGATCTCGTCAATGAGACCTGCCTCGCGCAGGACCCGGAAGTGGTGGGTCTGGGTCTGCTTCGAGATCGGAAGATCGAACGAGTTGCAGCCCCGCTCGCTGTCGCTGCGGTCGGCGGCCAACTCCGTCATCACCGAACGACGGTGCTCGTCGGCGAGGGCGCGAAACACCGCACCCAGATCGAGCGCATCGACCTCCGGGCCGACCAGGTTCCTCCCGGCCACGCCGCACCTCCTTCAGGTATGACTTGCATCGTACCTGAAGGGCGTGCTTCCCTGAGGTACGAAAATGATCGTACCTTGGTCCGGTGCGCCGCCCCGTGCCGCCGCTCCCTCAGGCCCGGCCCGGCACTCACCGGGGACCTGGTCATCGACACTCCGAGAGGTCATCGTCATGAAGAAACCCGAGGTGCTGATAGTCGGTGCCGGAATCGCAGGGCCCGCACTCGCCTACTGGCTCTCCCGGAATGGATACCGGCCAACGGTCGTCGAACACGCCCGGCAGCTGCGCTCCGGTGGTAGCGCGATCGTCGTGAAGGGGCCCGCGATCCCGGTCGCCGACCGCATGGGCATCCTCCCGCAGCTCCGCGAGCTCGCCACCCGCAATCGGTCGCTGACCCTGCTCGACCCCGGCGGCAGGCGAATCCTGCAACTCCCGCTCACCTCGGACAAGACTCCGACGGTCGAAGTGACCCGAGCCGACCTGTCCGAGGTGCTCCACCGGTCGGCGCAGACCGAGGCCGAGTTCTTGTTCGACGACACGGTCACCGCTCTCGACCAGGACGGAGGAGGGGTCGACGTCACCTTCCGGCGGTCCGCGCCACGGCGCTTCGACTTGGTAGTCGGTGCCGACGGGATGCACTCCACCGTACGGCGCCTGGTCTTCGGCCCCGAGCGGCAGTTCGCGAGCGACCTGGGCCTGTACGGCGCGACCGTCCCGCTGGAACCCGACGCCATCGAGGACCCGACCGAGATGACGATGCTGACCGTGCCGAACCGGATGCTGGTCCTCCACCCCTCACGGACCACTCCGCTCGCGATCTTCACCTTCCGGGCTGCACAGCTAGCGCCCCACGACCGCAAGAACATCGCCCTTCACAAGCAGACCGTGGCCGACGCCTACGCCGACGTGCGGTGGCGGGCACCGGAACTCGTGGCGGCGTTCCTCGACCACCCGGCTCCGTTCTTCGACCCCCTGACCACCGTCCGGGTGCCCTCGTGGTCCCGCGGACGGGTCGTACTGCTCGGGGACGCGGCGGCGGCGACAGCCCTGCTGGGCGACGGGTCCAGCATGGCGATGGCGGGCGCGTACGCCCTCGCAGAAGAGCTCGCCGCCCATCCCGGTGATCACGCCCGCGCCTTCGCCGCCTACGAGTCGCGGCTCCGCCGTGAGGTAGGCCCGCGGCAGCGACGCGTCGGTCTGCTCTCCAGGCTCATGGTGCCCCGCACCCGGCCGGGCCTCTCGGTGCGCAACGCGATGGGCCGCGCGGTCGGTCGCACGAACCGGATCGCCTCTCGCGAAGCCGCGAACCGGTAGACCGAGCCCGCACCGACCGGTCACCGGTCGGTGCGCAGATTTGCGGTAGCTCTCAGCCGGGTCGGCGCCGCCATGTCCGACGAGCCCGGCTCGGCGTGGTAGGTCATCGCCGATGCGGCAGGTCGGCTGCTGGCGGCCTCACCCACCGTTCCGGGCGCTCGCCACGACATGGGTGCTGCCGGTGACTACGCCCCCGCGACGCGGAGGTGAAGTGCTGGGCGGACAAGGCGTATCGAGGCGCCGGCGGCACCACCCGGGCGCCCTTCCGTGGCCTGCGTATCAAGCTGCGGCAACGTCGGCACAACAGCACCCACGCCAGGATCCGTTGCCTCGGCGAGCAAGTGGCCGACCTGAAGGGGCTGGCGCCTCCCGCGGAAACTCCGCTGTAGCACCAACCGGGTCACAGCCATCGTGAAGACCATCCCCGCCCTTCGTCATGCCTCAACCTGAGGTTGGAAAATGCTCAGTGATTAATCAAACGCGCCGAGCCCCAACGCGAGGTCGCGGACGTCGCGTCGAGGACTGCGCTTGTACAGCCGACGCGCCAGGTCGCGGGCAAGACCATGGGCCCGCATCTGCTCAGGGGCGTTCCTATACGCCCGCTTGAGGTGATCGATCGCTTCGTCTGTCCTTCCGGCCTCCCCATAGGCCCGAGCGACATCGAGACGCGCCCTCGCGCGCCGCTCCAAGGGGAGTCCGGTGGGCTTCACCTTGGGAGCTATATCCACGGCCAGCTGTACGTCCTCGAACTCAAGCGCCAGCGCCAAGCGGTGGATGTCAACGTTGGTCGGGCCGAAGGACGTCCACATCTCGTTTTTGTCGCCCCCGAGCCGGTCAGCTGCCTGCTGAGCCTGCGCGATCATGCCGTCGGCCAGAGGACGGTCACGCAGCCGCGCAGCCGCCACAGCACCGTTCAGCAGGAGCGTGCCGTACAGCGAGAGCGAAGCAGGTGAGGTCTCCCACCAGCCGTCCGGCAGATCGGCGGCGGCATCCTGCGTGACGTTCACCGCGTCCTCCGCCAGTCCGGCACCGAGTTGGACATGGGCGACACAGCGGCGCAGTGCGACCACGGTTCCCACGTCGCCGGAGGCGCTGGCCGCGATATCGCCCTGGTCCGCAGCGATCCAGGCGAGATTGGTCTCGCCCAGCTTGCGGAGGAACGCCGCTGTGACATGGCAGGTCAGGGCGAACAGCCTGAGAGCTTCGGACTTGTCCCTCCCCGCGGAATGCTCCTGCGTGGCCATCCGGGCATCCGCCAGCAGCGACGGGAGGCGCCCCGCCAACTGTGCGTACTGGCCATGTTGGTAGAGGCTCCAAGCGGCGTCGACTTCCACGGCGAGACGTTCCAAGCGCAGCGGTTCCCGGGCGTCGTACAGAGACCCGGCCAGCCGTCGGGAACGCATGAGAGCGGCCCGGATAGCGGGCACGCTGCCCGCGTGATCTTCGCGGTCGTCCAGCAGGGACGGAGCCCCTTGCAGGTCTTCCACGTGGACCCGGAGGGTGTTCGCCAGGTCCGCCAGCATCTTGATGTTGTTCACTGGGATCTTGCCCGCCTCGACGCGGTACACCCAGTCTTCGGAGCGGTTGAGGAGTTCGCCGAGTTGCCATTGATGGAGGCCGCGCCGTTCCCGGTAGAACTTCACGCGTGCGCCGAACGGACGGCGGTCAGTCATGCCACGCACCTTGATCACCTCATTCTGCTCAGCCGAGTGTCACACGCTGGGCCGCACCCTGGTAGTGGCCGTCCCACCTCCGGGTGGTCGGAACCACGACCAGTAGGGTCGCGGTATGTCCGAGAGCGAGCAGGTAGAGCGCATGGCACGGCCGCGCATGGCGGCAGGCGCCTTGTTCTGCGACGCCCAGGGCCGCGTCCTGCTGGTCCGTCCGTCGTACAAGCCGATGTGGGAGATCCCCGGCGGATACATCGAGACGGGGGAGTCCCCCTTGAGCGCGTGCCGTCGCGAGGTCGAGGAGGAACTAGGGATCCGGCCCCCGATCGGGCCGCTCCTGGTGGTCGACTGGGCCCCGAACGACGCCGAGGGCGACAAGGTCCTGTATCTCTTCGACGGCGGAGAGCTGAGCCCGGATACGGCAGCGTCGATCAAGCTCGCGTCTGACGAGTTGCTGGCCGCCGAGTTCCACGCCGTGGAAGACCTGGATCAGCTCTTGATCCCGCGCCTCGCTCGCCGTGTGAAACAGGCTATGGCTGCACGAGCCCAGGGGCGACCGGTCTATCTGGAGCACGGCGGACTTCCCGCACAGTAGTTCGCTGCTTGCAGGAAGAGGGCTCTCGGCACGGGCGTGTGCCTATGGCCCGGGGTGCTGGCGAACTTTATTGGCAGCAAGGTCACCTCGAAGGCAGTTGAGCTGACGGTTCGAGTACGGAGAAGTCCCGTTCGTCGAGGGAAGCTTCGTCCTTTCTGCGCTTCTTTCGAGCGTATTGCTCTGTGGGAGGCGAATCCTTTTCTAGTTGTGACTTCCGCGTGTTTAGATGCTCCAATTTGCCTCGTGCTTCTTCGGTGCTCCGTGCGCCCATTGTGGCTAGATCGTCGTAGTCAGTCCTTAGGGAAGAAAACCCGGCAAACGCGCGTCGGTGAGCCTCGGCTTTGGCGGTGGATGAGAATTTCGCGTCGACGGCTGTCAGTACAACAGCCAGCGCGCCGAGAATGCCAGCCACGATGGAGAGTGGGCTGCCAGGCTTCGCTGAAGCCAGAAGGGTTGTTCCTGCGGCTCCGCTGAAAACTGCGATGGAAATGCCGAAAGTTAAGGAAAGTGTCGACCATCTCGAATATGAAAGCTCATGCTCCCGTGATCGTCGGCGGCAGCCCATGCCAAGAATTCGCGCGCGGCGACAAATTGTATCTATCTCCGCTGCTTTTTGCCGTGACATGTCTCTATTTTGGACTTAGTCGGCTACGGAAGCACGTGGAGGTGAGCCATCCGGTCTTGGCGCTCGTTTCGAGTTGCGGAGGATGAGAGTCTATCCGCGTCCTAGCCTCGCGCGGATGTCTCAGGATGGGGGTGACGGCAATGTTGACGGCAACGACGACGCACCATGCCTGCCAATGACTCGCTACGAGCAACAGATCTGACGGCCTTCGAGACCCGTACCAGCACCCTGCCCGAACCTACGGATCAAGAGGTTGCAGGTTCGAATCCTGCCGAGCGCGCACCAGCCCAGAGGCCCCTTCCGATCATCGGAAGGGGCCTCTTGCGTATGCGGTGACATCAGCTTCCGGAGCGATCAGTCTGCTGGTGCGGTGGGACGGAACCGTGCCAGGAGGCCGCCGAGCAGAGCGAACGCGAGAAGGAACAGCTCCGTTTCCGTCCTGCTGATGCTGCCCCTGGTCAGCTGGAGCCCGAGAATGATCCACGCCGCTGATCCCATGCTCACCAGCAGCTGATTGTCTCGCTCCCGCAGCAAGCGCATCCCTGCCCACAGCAGCAGGGGCACCAGTGTCAACCAGGCGAGTGTGGCCAGCGCCCCTTCGATGAACCCTGCGCCGATCCCCGCGTCCGGATTGGCCTGTTGCGCTTCCGACTCCCACCGTTTGGCGGATTCCCAGACCCAGTACGTCGCATGGGCCGCGGCCGCCGAGACGACGATGCCCTTTGCCCAGCGGCCTAATCTGCTGCTCAACATGGCTTCACACTGCACAGCACGGTCCTCGCATGCCTGAGTACCCGTACTCAAAGCGGACCAGAAGGCGCCAGAAGGGGGCCCGGCGATCACCACTGCTGGCCACTGCCTGATCTCTGCCGCCTGCCTGCGAGCCTCGACCCTGCATCCCGCGCCTGCCAGGGTTTGAGAGGGGCCGGCTTCGGTCTGAAGTCGTTGAGGGCGGGAGCCGCCGGTCCCTCCACGACTGCGGCCCCCGGCCAACCTTTGAAGGGCTACGCGTCAGGCGTCGCCCTTCGGTCCCGTGCAGCCGTCGCGGAAGAGCCCACGTTTGCCATGGACGCGCTGAAGAAAGCTCGTGATGATCATCCGGAATCCCGTGTGGCCCGTCTGATGCGCGTGACTCAGACACCACACCCCTCCGGCTGCTTCGTCTCCTCAGCCGCCCCGGATGAGTCGTCACACGTCGTGCATGTGGCCTCCAAGATCGGCGGACTCCCGGTGACGTCTGCGCTCAGGTCCACAGGGTCCAATCGCCCTGCCGTATCACGGAGTCTCCGGCGGTCGTCACGACTGCCCCTCTCTACGCTCTCCATCGGACAGTGAGGCCCGTTCGCCGGCAGGAAGTGCGAAGACGGCCCAGACCGCCTTGCCCACGGTTGCCCGTGGGGTCACGCCCCACTGGTCTGTGAGCGTCTCCACCAGGACCAGCCCTCGGCCGTGTACCGATTCGGGGGTCGGCGTCCTGAGCTTTGGCAGCTGGTCGGCCGCGTCGTGAACCTCGATCCGCACCTTGTCGCCCTGGTGCAGATAGCGCGTCTCGATGTGGCGCCCCGGCACCCGTGCATGACGCACGGCGTTCGTTATCAATTCGGACAGCACCAACAGCGCGACCTCTTCGACCGCGATCAACCCCCAACCAGCCAGAGCCTTTCGCAAGTCGGCTCGGGCCAGGGCGACACAACGGGGGTGGCGGGCCCAACGCCTCTTCGGCCCGCGTCACGCCCTCGCGGGAGTCCATCAGCAGCTCGACATGTTGCAAGGTCTTCTGGAGGACAGTCGGGGCGAGCACCGGCAGGAGCTGCTGAAGCTCTCGGCCCAGTACGCCGAGTACGCCGCATGGCTCCACGAAGACTCCATGGACGTCTCCAGCGCGGAGACGTGGACGAGTCGGGCCATGGAATGGGCCATGGAGGCCGGAGACGAAGCCATGCTCTCGTGGACCTTGTTCCGTCGCAGCCAGCTTGCGGCGGGGAAGAAGAACGCAGGCCAGGCCATCGGACTCGCCCAGGCCGTGCAGCGCCACGAACGAGCGCTCTCCCGGCCGATGAAGGCTGCCGCCATTCAGCAGGAGGCGCAGGGACTTGCGCTCGACGGGGACGAGATCGCCTGTCATCGGAAGCTGGACGAGGCCCACGAGTTCGCCGCTATCGCTGAATCCTCCGGTGACGCCCGATCCGGCCACGGGGATTTCTGCACGTCCAGCTATATCGAAATCCAGCGCGCGAATTGCTGGCTCAACCTGTCCCGGCCGGACCGGGCGGTCTCCACCTTCCAGACCGCACTAGGCAGTGACGGCGGTCAACGCTCTCGCGGCGGCGAGTAATGTTCCCGCTGTGCGGGATCTACTCGACGCAGTCAAGGAGAACGCGGGGTTCTGATGGCCACGCCGAACGAACTGACGGCCATGCGGCGAGCAATCGCCATCTCTGCCCAGGGCCTCGGGACCACGAGCCCCAACCCACCCGTCGGGTGCGTGATCCTCGACCGCGACGGCGTACCGGTCGGTGAGGGATACCACCTCCGCAAGGGAGACCACCACGCCGAGGTGAACGCGCTCACCGCGGCGGGGGAGCGGGCCGAGGGCGGCACAGCGGTCGTGACCCTGGAGCCCTGCAACCACCAGGGCCGAACCCCGCCATGCCGACAAGCGCTCATCGATGCGAAGGTCTCCCGCGTCCTGATGGCCGTCATGGACCCCACCTCACGCGGAGAGGGTGGCGCGGCGGTGCTGGAGCAGGCCGGCATAGAGGTAGAGCGCGGCGTCCTGGAGCAAGAAGCGCTGCTCGTTCTCGGCCCGTGGCTGCACTCATTGCGTACGGGTAGGCCGCACATCACCTGGGCGTACACCGCTGGAGCCGTCGAGGAGGACGACCAGGCCGTGATCGAGCTTCGCCGCACGCACGATCTGGTAATTCGGCGTAATGGGACGATTGAGGAAGGCGTGCCAGGCGGTCACGGTGAAGATGCCTTCTACGTACCGCTTCCCCCGCTCGGCGACGAGCCCGAGAAGGCCCTGCATGCCTTGACTGAGGCGGGAGCACGTATGGTGCTGATCGAAGGCACCTCTAACCAAGCGGTGCCGTTGTTTGCTGACGTGCTGGACCGCGTGATTATCGACGTGTCCGTCACCCCGACGTCGCTCAGGCCAATCGCAACGAGCTGGCCGGATGCGGGTGCTCTCCCCAGTGGGTTCACGCTGGTCGGAGTATCACACCTCGGCCCGTCTGTGCGTCTTACCGGGACGCGGTCTGTCTGCGGCCAGTGATGGCAGGCCCGTGGAGAAAACGCTGTTGCACGCAGGGCAGCGGCCCCTGATCAAGAAGTGTTGGTCAAGGGCCGCCCGTTACATCGGCGTATTACCTCCCGATGCTCCCCACTACTCCTTGACGAACGTGATGGGAGAGCAGCACTCCTTCATCGTTCCGGAGCGTTGCGCGCACCAGGATCAAGATCACAACTGCTGTTATAGCCCGAGTGCCTTGGTCGAGGACAGCAGAGATCGTTTCTCCATTGATCACACAGGCCACGACCACACCCACGATGATCATCCAATTGCCGCTGTCAGTGCCCTGTGCGACAGTCCTGAGTGCGCGCCGTTCCCTGTAGAGAGGGAGGGCGCAGAGGGCCAGGTTGGACACGCTTGTCTCCTTGGCTCTTGGGGCGCCCGTCTCTCGCCAAAGATGCTCGGGCGCCCTCGTTTTCTTGGACGCCAGCAGGTTGACGTATGGCGGTGACACATACGGTGCAAGAGGGCCGAGTCTGTGGACAACCGCCTTCCTGTGGATAGTGGTGGAACCGATCTGGCCGGACGAATTGCCCTGCGGATACCCTTGCAAATCGACCCAAAAATGCGTCACGCAGAGTGAATGCCCATTTTCGAGTGTGGTCCAGAACACATCGTAGGGTGGGTTGGCGAGGACGACATTGCCGCACGGGCTTTGTGTCTTGTGCTCGATGCTCGGCAGCATTGGATGACATCAGTGCTGACATCAACGACAGCACATGACAGCTGTCAGCGGCCCACCACGAACAACGGGCCGCAAGGTCGCCGAGACCCGTACCAGCACCCTGCCCGAACCTACGGATCAAGAGGTTGCAGGTTCGAATCCTGCCGAGCGCGCAGCTCAGGGGCCCCAGTTCGGGGCCCCTGTTTTCGTTGCGTGACTAACTGCGTGACTACGGGTTCTGGGACGCGTCGAAGATCTTGTGCATGCCGGTTGCACCGGTCTGGATGACCGGGCGATCTGCTTCCGGTAGAGGTGCAGCTGTCCATCGTTCGTCAACAGGCAGCCCCGCCCCGACGAGAACGCGGAAAAAGATTCCGCGGTGAGGCAACGGTCTCGGCCTCTCATGGCCTCTTGTGAACATCTAGGAGGTGCTCATGGGGGTTCGAAAACAGGCCGGGGACATAGAGTTCCAGGCCTTCGTCGTCGGCCGCTGGCCGCGGCTGATGCGCACGGCATTCCTGCTCACGGGGGAGCAGCACGCCGCGGAGGATCTGGTCCAGTCGACGCTGGAACAGGCCTATGTGGCCTGGCACAGGGTCGCCTCGGCCGACGACCCGGAGGCGTATGTACGACGAGTGATGATCAACGCGCATGCCCGCAGGTACCGCAGGAAACTGCGGGAGTTCCTGGTGCCCAGGAGCGAGGACGCGGGCCTGACACACGAGGTGGCCGACACCGGTGACCGGATCGCCCAGGCCGACGACCGCCACACGCTGCTGAAGGCGCTGGCCGAACTGCCGACACGGCAGCGGGAAGCAGTGGTCCTGCGCTACTGGGAGGACCTCACCGAGATACAGACGGCCGAGGCGATGGGCTGTTCGGTCGGCGCGGTGAAGAGCAACGCAGCCAAGGGGATCGCGAAGCTGCGCGCCATATCGGGACTGGTGGAGACAGTGACGCAGGGAGGACGAAAGTGAAAAGCGCGGACTGGGAGACGAGCCACGACATGACACAGCACGACATCGCACTCCTGCTGGCCGACGCGGCCGACGAGGTGAAGATCGGCATAGCCCCCGCTCAGGCGCTGATTCGCGGCGGCCGCCGCCGCAAGGCCCGTCGCTGGGCGGTCGTGGCGACCACCACCCTGGTCGTGGCCGGCTCCACGGGGACTCTGGCGCTGACGGGGCTGTCCGGTGACGGGGACCGGGGGGTGTCGTCGGCGAGCCGGCCGGTCGCCAGCGCGGAGGCGTCCGAGCCGCACATGCGGACGACCCCCGAGCCGCACATGCGGACGACCCTGGCGAGCGGCACCGACGCGGGAGTGCCGTGGAGGGTGTACATCGACGTGTGGAAGGCTCCGGCGGACACGGCGGAGGCCAAGGCCACCCTGGCGGCGATGGCGGAGTTCGGCGAGCACCCGGAGGACGTCTCCACGGCCTCCGAACTGGTGGGCAAGGTCGCGCACTTCGTCCACCGGGTCACCGGTGAAGAGGCGAGGACCACCCAGATCGCGGACGACCTGGTACCTGAGGACGACGTCCTGTCCGGCGGCGAGTTCGGGACCGTCTCGATGCCGTTGCTCCCCGGGAACGGCACGGCCTCGCAGCGCCTGGTGATTGGCCAGGTCGCCAAGACAGCCCGGGAGGTCACCTGCACCTGGAAGGACGGCACGTCCACCAAGGTCGGCCGTGCGTCCGCGGCCACCGAGACGAACGTCGCCGTTCCGGTCATCCACAGCCCCAAGCACTCGCCCTACGACTGGTTCGTCTGCCTGGCGCCGAAGTCCACCGCGTACGAGGGGATCAAGGTGACGAAGTAGACGAAGCGGGAGACCGAGCGGTCTTGACGCTCTGGGCATCAATGACGCAGGCGGTGGGTTCGGCGGCGCGTCCCACCTGCTCACGGACCATCTGGTGCAGGTGGAGGCCGAGTTTCTCGATGGTGCCGTCGGCGGTCCAGGCGCTGAAGTAGCCGAACACGGTGGTGTGCGGCGGGAAGTCGTGGGGCAGGTAGCGCCAGGGGACGCCGGTCCGGTTGAGGAAGAGGATCGCGTTCATGACTTCTCGCAGGTCAGTGATCTTTCCGCCAAGGTTGAGCGAGGTCTTCTGTCGCTCGGCCCGCCAGGCCGTCAAGGTCGGTTCCATCAACGCCCAGCGGGCATCGGAGAGGTCGCTCGGGTACGGCTCACGCTGCTGCGAAGAGGTCATGGGACCACTCATGCGCGAGGTTCCCAACCGGGCATATCGCTCGATCGAGCGAGGCAAAAGCCAGCTTCATGGATGTATTCGAACCGGACAGAATCTATCGTCGGCAATCGGGGTAAACCGCAGGCCCCGGCGCGCTCCAGCTGAAGAGACATACCGCCTGATGACGGCAACGTTGACGGCAACGACGGCACATGACGCCCGTCATCGGCCCGCCATGAGCACCAGGCCGGACCACGGCCGAGGTCTACATCAGCACCCTGCCCGAACCTACGGATCAAGAGGTTGCAGGTTCGAATCCTGCCGAGCGCGCATCAGCTCAGAGGCCCCTTCCGGTGATCGAAAGGGGCCTCTTGCGTGTGCGATTGGATGCCCCGGTTCAACGGGCTTGGCTCCGGTCGCCACGAAGGCGACCGGCAGGCCGTGCGGGGGTGGCGCCCTACATGCCGGTCGGCGTTCCCCGGGTGGCGGTCCGTCCGGCCGTGCCGCCGCCGCCAGTGCTCACTCCACCGTGCGGGGTCCGCGCGCTGTGGCCGTCAGCCTTGAACTTCCCGTCCCGCAGCTCGAAGCTTTGGGGTGGTGAGCAGCCGATCGCCGGGGTGATCAGCAGGCTTGTGGTGACGGGTGCGGGGTTGGTGCTCGCCGTCGAGAACTCGCAGATCGCGCCCTTTCCGGTGACCGGGAACCAGAAGAAGCTGTCCACCGCACCGACCCGTACCTCATCCGACAGCACGAGCCGGCCGTGCTGCCGGACGAATGCCTTCAGGCGGACGGTGGCCCTCAGCGGGTCGACGGCGGACCGGATCGCGGTCAGGGTGAACGTGACGTTCTGGTCCGCGTCCAGGACCGAGGACGCGATCTGCCTGGTCTCGGCCGCCCGCCCGTCACTTGGCCGCCCGCCGTGGGCTACGGCTTCGGTGGTTTCGGCAGGGGTGGCCAGCATGGCGACGGTCGCCGCGGCGGTTACCAGCACCGAGCTGCCGCGCACGAGCGCGTTCGCTTGTATCGGCATGTTTCCTCCCTGGTGCTCATGCGTGTTATTCGCGCATGAATGCCACTTTTTCCTTTCCGCCTGGCAACAGGAAAAGCACCTGAATCACCCGTTCGCGCGCGGCGTCACCCGGTCGGACCGGACAACCGCTCCACCGGTCGCCGACCGCCCATGGTGGGGCGTGGTCGGCCCTACTGCGGTGCCTGGAAGCCGCCGATCTTCTGCTCGAGCAGTTCGGCCAGCCGTAGCGGGGTGCGGTCCTCGAGCGCCGGGCCGATGAGCTGGACTCCCACCGGTAGGCCCTCGGGGGAGCGGGTCGCCGGTATGGCGGTGGCGGGTAGGCCGGGCATGGTGGCCACACCGGCCCAGACGAGTTGGTCGAGGTACGGGCAGTCGGTGCCGTCGATGTCGATTCGGCGTTCCATCAGATCGGGGTTGTGGTCGTGGGGGAACGCGGGGGTGGGGGTGATGGGGCACACCACGGCGTCGAACTCGGCGAAGAGTTGCCGCCAGCCGTGGCGGTGGAGTTCGCGGCGGCTGTCGGCCTCGATCCAGTCGCGGTGGCTGAACGCCATGCCGCGCAGCCGTGCCGCGTCGAGGCTCTGGTCGTCCGCGTCCAGTCCGGCGGCTTGGGCCCGCAGCCGCTCGTAGGCTTCGAGGGGGAAACTTCCGCTGAAGCCCGAGAACAGCAAATGCGTGTAGAGGACCGCGGCTTCGGTCAGGTCGGGCAGCAGCGGGCTGTGCCGTTCGACGCGGGCGCCGCCGTCGACGAGCGCGTCGGCCACGCGGTGCACGCCCGCCCGCACGGCGGACCCGGTCGGGATGAGCGGATGGTCGTCGAGGACCAGGACCCGGAAGTCGCGGAGTCGCTCGTGGCGGGCGGGCGGCAGGGTCACCTCGTGTGCCACACCGAGCGTCAGCGGGTCCGGTCCGGCCATGACGTCGAGCAGGAGCGTCAGGTCGCGGGCGGTGCGCGCCATCGGGCCGACGACGGCGAGGTCGAGTGCGGCCGGCAAGGCCGGTGCGGTCGGCGGGACCATACCGCGGTTCGCCACCAGCCCGAGTGTCGGCTTGTGTGCGTAGACACCGCAGAAGTGCGCGGGGGTGCGCAATGAACCGGCGATGTCGGAGCCGATGGACAGCGCGCCGAACCCGGACGCCAGGGCCGCCGCCGATCCGCCGGAGGAGCCGCCCGACGTACGACCGTGGTCCCACGGGTTATTGGTGGTGCCGTAGATCTCGTTGAAGCTCTGTATATCTTGCAGCCCCATCGGCACGTTGGTCTTACCGAGTACCACCGCGCCCGCGGCCCTGAGCCGCGACACCTGCACCGCGTCCTCGGCCGGTAGGTAGTTCCGGTGTGGTGGCATGCCCCAGGTCGTGGGCAGCCCGGCGACGTTGTAGGACTCCTTGACCGTCACCGGAATGCCGAGCAGCGGCCGGTCCTCACCGCGGGCGCGCGCCTGGTCGGCATCGCGCGCGGCGGCCCGCGCACGGTCGAAGTCCGGCACACAGATCGCGTTGATCGCCTTGTCGTCCCGCTCAATACGGGCGATCGCCTCGTCGGTCAGTTCCGCCGAAGTCACTTCACCGGCACGCAAAGCAGCCGCGAGTTCTTCGGCCGTCAGAAAATTCCACTCCATGAATCCGACCGTATCGGCCTGCGGAGCGGGCCATAAAATGCTGTTTCGCACAATGGGGTGGAGGGCTCAATGCTCATTGATTTCCGTTCCGGCCACAGATAATTCGCCCGACCGTCTGGCCGTCCTCGCCCGACCGTCTGGCCGTCCTCGGTCGGTCGTCTGGCCGTCCTCGGTCGGCCGGCGGCTCTCGTGTACCGCTACTCGCTTCGGGTCTGCCTGTCGATCAACGGGAAGGCGCTGCCGCCCGTGCTGCTGCGCCACTTGGGCGGTCAGCGACTCGCTGCGCCGGGACCCGGTTCGGCGGGAGACCTGGCCTGGGGGCCACCGCATGCGCCGCCGCTGCAACGTATTAGTTGTCCGTTAGCGGAACGCCAACGCGATCTTAGGAGAACGCCAACGCGATCTCCGAAGCTGATTGTCGTCCGGGAGCGAGACGGCAGAACACAGCAACGCGAGGTCACGATGAACAACAACACCACCACCACCAACCGCTTCCGCGGCCGTGCCGGCCGCCGTATCGCCGCCGCCCTTGTCGCTGCCGCGGCGCTCAGCCTGGGGGCCACGGCCTGCGGGCCGGAAGACTCCGGGGCCGACTCCTCCGGCTCCTCGGCGTCGGCGTCCGCGTCGGCCCAGCCCACCAGCGGCTCCTCCTCGGACAACTCCGGTTCGCAGGGCCAGAACGGCGGCAAGCAGGGCCAGAACGGCGGCAAGGGTGGCGGCAACGGGGGCGGCGCCGCCAACGCGGGGAACCACCGTATGTACGTCGGCACGCTGAAGTACCTCGCGCCCGGCAAGATGACCATCAAGCCCGAGAGCGGTGATATGGAGCAGGCCTTCCTGGTCTCCAACGCCACGCGGATCCTCGGCGCGGCCGCGATCTGCTCCGACGACGGCGGCACCGTGTCCATCGGCGACGACGGCTACGGCACCTCCAAGTGCACCGTGGAGCAGCTGGAGAAGGCCGCGAAGACCAACAGCGTGACCGTCCGGGTCACCATGAACCCCAAGTCCGGCGCTGCCGAGACGGTCGAGGAGAAGTACCACCCGTAAGCCACGGAATGCCGCGGCCACGGAATGTCGCGGCCACGGAACTCCGCACTCCGCGCGCCCGGTGGGCCCTTCGCCCACCGGGGGCGCGGGCGCGCGTGCCTGCGCGATCGCGCACGCCTGAAATACTTCATCGGTACTTGGCGGCGCGGCTGCGTCGCGTCAATTCCTGCGGCGACGCCTTTGTCCGTAGGGGCCGCGGCGATCGTGTGCCCGCCACTCCTCGTCATGGATGTCGCGGTCTTCGCTGCCCGCCCTGCTTCCAGGAGTGGGGATGGTCTCCCCCCTCTCGATCTTGGCCAGCTTCGACTTCACACGGTCGGGTTGCTCATCGCTGAAACCCCCGCGGCCGCGCTCGGGCAGCGGTGCCTGCCATCTCACGGAAATAGTCCCGCAGTATAAAGATCATTCCCCTGGAAGGGCCGCGGGAGACGGAATTCAGCGAGGGCTCGGGCGGATGTGTCGTACCAGCGGCGGATCCGATCGGCCGGTGTGTACTGCGTTCTCAGTAGTGCGAAATGTCGGCAGGCGCACGACGACAGGGCGGCCCGCATCCGGAGAGTCTGGGCGGACGGTCGGCACCAGATGCGGACAGTCGGCACCAGATGTGGAGACCTCCTGTCGTGGCTACATTCCTTTACCAAGTGGGCCGTCTGGCCTTCCGGCGACGCTGGTACGTCGCCCTGGTCTGGGCGGCCGTCCTGGCCGCCGTCGGGCTGGGTGCGCTCAAGGCCTCGGGGGCTTCCGACGAGGAGTTCTCGATGCCGGGCATCGAGTCCCAGAAGGCGTTCGACCTGATGGAACAGCGCTTCCCCGGGGCCTCCGCCGACGGCGCGACCGCCCGGGTCGTCTTCGTCGCGCCGAGCGGTGAGAAGGTCACCGCCACCGAGAACAGGGAGGCCGTCGAGAAGGCCGTGGCCGATCTGGGCGACGGGGCACAGGTCGCAAGCGCCGTCGACCCGTTCCGGGCGAAGGCCGTCAGTGAGGACGGCACGACGGCGTACGCGACGGTCACCTACAAGGTCGCCGCCAACGACCTCACCGACGTCAGCAAGAACCAGTTGGACCGGGCCATCCACACGGCCCAGGACTCCGGGCTGACCGTCGAGGCCGGTGGAAGCGCGATGGACGACGGTGCCGGGCCCGGCGGCGCGGCCGAGGTGATCGGTGTCGCGATAGCCGCCGTCGTGCTGCTGATCACCTTCGGCTCGCTGGCCGCCGCCGGACTGCCGCTGCTGACCGCCGTCATCGGCGTCGGCGTGAGCATGGCCACCATCCTGACCCTGTCCCAGGCGCTGGGCCTGTCCACGACGACTGGCACCCTGGCGATGATGCTGGGGCTCGCGGTCGGTATTGACTACGCCCTGTTCGTCGTCTCCCGCTACCGCGAGGAGCGCGCCAGGGGCCGGGTGCCGCGGGAGGCGGCCGGTCTGGCGGTCGGCACGGCCGGTTCCGCGGTGGTGTTCGCCGGGCTCACCGTCGTGATCGCGCTGGCCGGACTCGCGGTGGTCGGCATCCCGATGCTCACCAAGATGGGCCTGGCCGCGGCGGGCGCGGTCGTCGTCGGCGTACTGGTCGCGCTGACGCTGGTCCCGGCGTTCCTCGGCTTCTGGCCGAACGCCGTGCTCCGGCGGCGGGCCCGCAGGAGCGGACGGATCGAGGACGAGGGGACCCGGGACAACGGGGGCAGCCGCTGGGCGCGGTTCGTGCTGCGGCGTCCGCTGCCCGTGCTGTTGCTCGGCGTGGTGGGCCTCGGGGCCCTCGCGGTGCCGGTGACGGACCTCCAACTCGGCATGCCCGGGGACGAGGCCAAGTCGACCTCCACCACCGAGCGCCGGGCCTACGACGCGCTCGCCGAGGGCTTCGGGCCGGGCTTCAACGGGCCGCTGACCGTCGTCGTGGACGCGAAGGATGCGAAGGGCGCGAAGGGCGCGAAGGGCGCGAAGGGTGCGGAGGGCGCGACGGGCGCGAAGGGGGACACCGGCCCGAAGGGCGCCGCCGACAGGGTCGCGAAGGAGATCGGCGGCACCGAGGGCGTCGTCTCCGTCTCCCCGGCCCGCTTCAACGAGGCCGGTGACACGGCCGTCTTCCAGGTCGTGCCGTCCACGGCGCCGACCGACGAAAGGACCAAGGACCTGGTCACGACCATTCGGGGCGAGCGGCCCGGGGTCGAGTCCGAGACCGGGGCGACCTTCGAGGTCACCGGTACCACCGCGCTGAACATCGACGTCTCCGACAAGGTGCAGTCCGCGCTGATCCCCTACCTGGTCGTCGTGGTGGGCCTCGCGATCGTGCTCCTGCTGGTGGTCTTCCGGTCCCTGTTCGTCCCGCTGAAGGCGGCCCTCGGCTTCCTGCTGTCGGTGCTGGCCTCCCTCGGCGTGGTCGTCCTCGTCTTCCAGCAGGGCCACGGCGCCGGACTCCTGGGCGTGGAGCAGACCGGCCCGATCATGAGCCTGATGCCGATCTTCCTGGTGGGCATCATCTTCGGCCTGGCCATGGACTACGAGGTGTTCCTCGTCTCGCGGATGCGGGAGGCGTACGTCCACGGCGAGCGACCCGGCCAGGCGATCACGTCCGGCTTCCGGCACAGCGCGCGCGTGGTGGTGGCCGCCGCGCTGATCATGATCGCGGTGTTCGCCGGGTTCGTCGGCGAGAGCGACTCCATGGTCAAGATGATCGGGTTCGGGCTCGCCTCCGCCGTCCTGTTCGACGCCTTCGTCGTACGGATGGCGATCGTGCCCGCCGTGCTCGCCCTGCTCGGCGACCGGGCCTGGTGGCTGCCGAAGTGGCTGGACCGGCTGTTGCCCAAGGTCGACGTGGAGGGCGAGGCGCTCGACCGCCGGCCGCAATCAGGACCGGGTTCGGGACCGGATGCGGGATCGGGGCCGGGGTCGGAGTCGGATGCGGGATCGGGACCGGGATCGGATCCGGAACCGGCCGGGGCGACCGGCCGGGAAGTGGCCCGCACCTGATCGACCGCCCGACCCGCCCCCACCGGGGCCGCCCGTGGTGAACGACACGGGCGGCCCCGGCGGCGGTCCGCGCGGGGAACGGGCGTGGTGGCTCCGGAGCACCGAATCGGTCCCGGCGGCCCACAGAGCCCCGAACCCGTCACAGTGGCTCACAGAGCACCGAATCGGTCACGATGGCCCACAGCACCGAGCGGAGAGCCCAGCCGATGAGCACCAGCCTTGAGCGTTACACGGACCGTTTCGAGCAGTACTCCGACCGCTACCCCCACGTCATCGACGTGGTGCTGGTCCTGTCACTGATGGGCTGTGCGGCCCTCGGCAGCAACCTCACCCTGCCCGGCGTCGAGCCACCCGACCAGGACAGGGCCGCCACCGCCCTCATGGGTGTGTCCTGCCTCGCCCTGCTGAAGTACCGCAGCCATCCGCGCACCGCGGTCGTCGTGACCGCGGTCTGCACCGTGATCGCGATCTCGCTGGGGTATCTGCTGACCCCCCTGCTGCTGGGACCCGTGATGGCGGCGCTCTACTGGCTGGCCACGCTCACCGACCGCAAGACCACACGCGTCTTCGGCGTCGCCGCCATGGCAGCGCTGATGGTCGCGTCAGCGGTCTCCGACTCCATGGACAGTATGTCCCTGGTGCTCCGGACGATCGGCCCCTTCTTCTGGCTGCTGCTGCCGCTCGCCGCCGGCAACATGACCCGGCTGCGGCGCGCCTACCTGGCATCGGTGCAGGCCCGCGCCGAACACGCCGAGCGCACCCGGGAGGAGGAGGCACGGCTGCGCGTCACCGAGGAGCGCATGCGGATCGCCCGCGAGCTGCACGACGTCGTGGCCCACCACATGGCCCTGGCCAATGCGCAGGCCGGTACGGCCGCCCACCTCGTGCTCACCAGTCCGCAGCAGACGAAGAAGATCCTCACCGATCTGACCGGAACCACGTCCTCCGCGCTGCGCGAGCTGAAGGCCACGCTGGGGCTGCTGCGCCACAACGACGACCCGGCCTCGGCGTCGCTGGAGCCGTCCCCCGGCCTGGCCCGACTGCCCGAACTGGTCTCGGCGTGCGCGTCCGCGGGGCTCGCCGTCACGGTCAGCACGACAGGGGAGGTCCGGCCGCTCTCCCCCGGGGTGGACCTGACCGCGTTCCGGATCGTGCAGGAGTCGCTCACCAATGTCTCCAAGCACGCCGCCGTGGACTCCGCGCAGGTACGTCTGGCCTACTCCGGATCTCGCCTGCTGATCACGGTCAGCAACGACGGCCCGGATACCAACGGCACCACCGGCACTAGCGGCACCAACGGCACCACCGATGCCGCCAAGGCCGTGCCGGGCCGGGGCTTCGGCGTCATGGGCATGCGTGAACGCGCCCGCACCATCGGCGGCGAACTCTGCGCGGGACCGCGCCCGGAGGGCGGCTTCGAGGTCACCACCGCGCTGCCGCTTCAGTCCTCGGCACCCACGGACCCCTCGGCATCCGAAGCGGCCGTAGGCGCCACAGACGCTCCAGCGCGAGGAGAAGAGTCATGACCATCAGGGTGCTGCTCGCCGACGACCAGACCTTGCTGCGGGCCACCTTCCGGATCCTGATCGACTCCTGCGAGGACATGACGGTGGTCGGCGAGGCGTCGGACGGCGCGGAGGCGCTGGAGCTGACCCGCGCCCACCACCCCGACATCGTCCTCATGGACATCCGGATGCCGGGCACGGACGGTCTCGCCGCCACCTCCGCGATCTGCGCCGCCCCGGAGCTGGCCGCCACCCGCGTCCTCATCCTGACGACGTTCGAGACCGAGGACTACGTCGCCCAGGCGCTGCGCGCCGGTGCCAGCGGCTTCCTGGGCAAGGACGTCACCGCCGACACCCTGCTGGCCGGTCTGCGCACGGTGGCTTCCGGCGAGGCGCTGCTGTCACCCGCCGCGACCCGCACCCTCATCACGAACTTCCTCATGTCCCCCGCCCCCGACGCCCACCTCGCGCCCCCACAACGCCTGTCGGAGCTCACTGGCCGCGAGCGCGAGGTGATGGGCCTGGCCGCCGAGGGCAAGTCCAACACCGAGATCGCCGAGGTCCTCACGCTCAGCCCGCTGACCGTGCGCACCCATATCCACCGCGCGATGACGAAGCTGGGCGCCCGCGACCGCGCCCAACTGGTGGTCATCGCCTACCAGACGGGCCTGGTACGGGCGACTCCGCCCGCACTGTGACCGCGACCGTGGCCGCCGACCGGCGTCACGGCAGGAGCTCACTTCTGGATGGGCGGGCAGTAGCCGGTGTCGTTGCCGATGGAGTTGATTGTGGCGTTGTCCCTGGGGTCGCCGGCGTAGTTGATCTGGTCGGTGCACTTCATGTCACCCTTCCTGAGGGTGCCCTTGGAGGTTTCGTCCTTCTGGATGGGCGGGCAGTAGCCGGTGTCGTTGCCGATGGAGTTGATCGTGGCGTTGTCCCTGGGGTCGCCGGCGTAGTTGATCTGGTCGGTGCACTTCATGTCACCCTTCCTGAGGGTGCCCTTGGAGGTTTCGTCCTTCTGGATGGGCGGGCAGTAGCCGGTGTCGTTGCCGATGGAGTTGATCGTGGCGTTGTCCCTGGGGTCCCCGGCGTAGTCGATCTGGTTCGTGCACTTCATCCCGGGCTTCCTGGGGGTGCCCTTGGCGGTGTCCTTGGCCTGGTCCTGGCCCTGGTCCTGGCCCTGGTCCTTCGCCGTGGGCGCGGTGGATTGCGGGGCGCTCGCGGAGGCGGAGGGTGAGGACGAGGAGTCGGTCTCACCGTCCTGGCATGCGGTGAGCCCGAGCGCGGCCACAGCGATGATCATGGCGGCGGCGGCCTTGCGGGCGTGGCGGTTGTGGCGGAGGGCGGTGCGGTGCGACATGGTCTTCCCCGTTCTCGTGACGTGGTGTCCCGCGACGTGATGTCTCGCGGCGTGGTGGTTCGGGCTCGTGAGAACAAGGCTGCCGGTCACCGCTGTTGATCCATCGCCGTACGGCTAACGCTCCGCTAATGCCCGGGGGCGGGCCGTCGGAGTGGAGTGGCTACCGAGCACGATAAGGTTAGGCAAACCTAAGTTCCTGCTCTATGCTGCGGTGCCATGAGCTGGTGGCAGCTGGTCGGGGTGAGCCTTGTCTGTGCTCTTGTGCTGGTGGTGCTGTTCGCCGCGGTGATCGTCGGTGGGCTGCTGGTGGCCAGGGACGCGCTGGTCGACGACTATTCGCCGACGATCCGGGAGCGCTATGGCGCGCAAAGCGCGCGGGGGAAGCGGGCGGCCGGGGTCATGGGGGCGTTGAACGCGGTGGTGTTCATCGCCGTGCCGGTCGTCGGTCTGATGGATCTGCGTGGCCGGGCCGATGGCGGGCTCGGCTTCTGGCGCGCGTTCGTCTTCGGGGCCCTCGTCTGGCTCGCGCTCGTCCTCTTCGATCTGGTGGTTCTGGACTGGTGGCTGTTCTGCACGGTCCAGCCCCGGTTCATGGTGCTGCCCGGGACGGAGGGGATGGCCGAGTACCGGGACTACGGCTTCCACTGGCGGGTGCTCGTTCCCCGGCCCGTTCCGTGGCCGCTGTTGACGGTCCTCGGGTACGGGGCGGTCGTCGGTTCTGTCTCGGCCCTGGTCGAGGCGGTGTTCTGAGAGGCGGTTTTCTGAGTGGTCGGCCGGAGGCGGCGGTATGGATTTCCCTTAGCGGCGAGAACGCCGTACAGTTACGTTCATCGACGCGGGGTGGAGCAGCTCGGTAGCTCGCTGGGCTCATAACCCAGAGGTCGCAGGTTCAAATCCTGTCCCCGCTACTCAGGTATCGAGGGCCCGGCACTTTCAGTGCCGGGCCCTCGGTCGTTTCTTCAGTGCCGGGCCCTCGGTCGTTCGGTCGCGCCGAGGGCCCCGCCGCCGTCAGCGCTTGACCTTCCAGCCCACCGGGCGCTTGGTGTCATCCCCTGTGCTGTACGTCACCACCGACGGCCGTATGCCGTTGGGCACCAGGAACACCTTGCACAGGGAGATCTTCGCCCCCACCGCGAAGTCGTCCGGGTCCTTGCCCGGGCAGGCCGCCACCTCGGTGTCGCCGGTGATCAGCGGCTGGTCGTCCACGCCGCTTGTGTCCTCGAGGCCGGTGGGGGTGTTGAGGAAGGGGTAGTGGAGGGAGTTCTCGCCGATGTTCTCGAAGGTCATGGTGACGTAGTACGGCTGGGTGGTCCGTACGTCGGACGGCTCCGCGCCCGCCGTCCGCAACTCGGCGTGGGTGCCCTTGCGCACGCTCACCGCCGTGACCCGCAGGGCGCCGCGCATATGGTCCGAGCCGCGCTTGTAGGTGACCGACGTGGGCTCGCCGAGCCGGAGGGTCTTGCCGCCGTCGCTGTCGGCCGCCATGTCGGCACGGGTCGCGGGCTGCCGTCGGCCGGACGCGGCGGTGTCGTCCTCGCAGCCGGCGGTGGCGAGGACGAGGAGGGTGACGCCGAGGGCGCAGACGAGGGCGGTCCCGGATCGGGCGGCGGCGCGCGGCGAGCGGTTGGGCATGGACGGTCCCCCGGTGGTCGGTGATGGTCGAGCGGTGACGACGTCGAGCGAGCGGTGACTGCCGTAGTGGGATACGCCGGTCACGGAGCGTCAGTTCACCCTCTCGGCTCCCGTTGTGGTGATCTTGCTGCCGCAGATCATCATGGGCGTGACAAAACCACTGGTCGAGGTTGTGATCAACTCGAGGCGAGAGCTTGAGACGAGGCTGTAGCAATACGCCCGGGGCAACTACCGTGATCCGCATGGACGATCCAGCAGTGGTGTCGGTGCGGCGGTTCTGGCAGGACCTCGGGCTGCCCGGACTCATCGATGTGCACACCCACTTCATGCCCCAGCGCGTACTGGACAAGGTCTGGGCCTTCTTCGACGCCGTCGAGCCCCGCTGGCACATCACCTACCGCGAGGAGGAGGACGAACGCCTCGCGACGCTAAGGGCCTTCGGGGTGCGGGCCTTCACCTCGATGCTCTACCCGCACAAGCCCGACATGGCGCGCTGGCTGAACGGCTGGGCGGCCGATTTCGCCGCCCGTACGCCCGACTGTCTGCACACCGCGACCTTCTTCCCCGAACCCGGTGTGGAGGGGTACGTGCGCGCGGCGCTCGAGGGCGGGGCGCGGGTGTTCAAGGCCCATGTGCAGGTGGGGGCGTACGACCCGGGCGACGCGCTGCTCGACCCGGTGTGGGGCATGCTCGCCGAGAGCGGGACGCCGGTCGTCATCCACTGCGGCTCGGGCCCCCACCCCGGCAAGTACACCGGACCGGAGCCGGTGGGGCGGGTGCTGGCCCGTCATCCTCGGCTGCGCCTGATCGTCGCGCATATGGGGCTGCCGGAGTACACGGACTTTCTGGGGCTGGCGGAGCGGTACGAGGAGGTCCACCTGGACACCACGATGGCCTTCACCGACTTCACCGAGCGCCAGTGGCCGTTTCCGCGGTCGGAGCAGGGGAGGCTGGCCGCCCTCGGGGACAGGGTGCTGTTCGGGAGCGACTTCCCCAACATCCCGTACGGATACCGGCATGCGCTGGACGCGCTGACGCGGGTCGGGCAGGACGAGGAGTGGCTGCGCGGGGTGTGTTACGGGAACGCGGCGCGGCTGTTCGGGATATGACGGGGTGCGCCTGCTCCGGACGCGGCCGCTGTGGATGGAGCCCGGCTGTCTGGACGTGGGGCTCGCCCGGCGCGCGCCTGCTCCGGACGCGCCCGCTTCGGATAGAGCGCGGCCGCTCTGGATGTGAGGCTCGCCCGGCGCGCGCCTGCGTCGGCGCCGGGCGAGGGGGCTGAGCGGACCGGTCAGCTCTTGTCCAGCGGCAGCGCCTCGGCCAGCGTGCGCCACTGCTCGCGGGGGAGCGCCTGGTCGTCGCTCACCACCTGGATCGCGAGGTGGTCCGCGCCCGCGGCCAGGAACTCGTCCACGCGCGCCCGGATCGTCTCCGCGTCGCCGAGGGCGTACATGGCGGAGAGAAGACGGTCGCTGCCGCCGTCCGCGAAGTCCGCGTCCTCGAAGCCCAGCCGCTTGAAGTTGTTGATGTAGTTGGGCAGCGCCAGGTACCGGCCGAGGTAGTCGCGGGCGGTGGCGCGGGCGCGGTCCAGGTCCGTGTCGAGGACGACCTTCAGCTCCGGCGCGAGCACGGCCTCCTCGCCGAGGACGTCACGGGCCTCGGCGGTGTGCTCCGGGGTGACGAGGTACGGATGCGCGCCGGCCGCGCGGTCACGGGACAGCTTGAGCATCTTGGGGCCGAGGGCGGCCAGGACCCGCTGGGTCGCGGGGACCGGGGTCGGGGCGGAGTCCAGCGCGTTCAGGTACTCCTTCATCGCCGTGTACGGGCGCTGGTAGCGCTCACCGGCGAGCGCGCTGTGGCTCACGCCGAGGCCGAGGAGGAAGCGGCCGTCATGGGCCGCGTTGAGCGCGGTGTGCCGCTCGGCGACGTAGGCCGCCTCGTGGTCCCAGATGCTCAGGATCCCGGTCGCGACGGTGATCCGGGAGGTGGCGTCCAGCAGGACTCCGGCCTGATCCGGGCTGGGGCTGCCACCGAGCCAGACGGCGCCGTACCCCAGCTCGTCCAGCTCGGCCACCGCCTCGCCGATCTGCTCCGACGGGGCGTAGTCCGTCTTCAGGGCCGCGGTCCAGATACCGATCTTGCCAAGTGCGGGACGAGAAGTCATACAGGGGGAAGCCGGAGAGCCCTTTCGGTTATTCCGTGGTCCGCACAGCTGTTCCGCGCGCCGGATCCGCTGTTGCGCCTCCCGGCCGGTCCCGTCCCCGCCTCCACAGGATTCTCAGGTAATTCACAGGCAGCCGAAAGGGACCTCTCAGGGCCCGCTCCGAGGGTGGAGGTCATGATGCCGACCTCGCCTCATGGGCGTACCGAGCTGCTGCGCCCCGACGGGAGCCCCGTCCGGGTGCTGGTTGTGGACGACGAGTCGGCGCTCGCCGACCTGCTGTCGATGGCCCTGCGCTACGAGGGGTGGGAGGTGCGCACCGCGGGCGACGGCGCGGAGGCGATCCGGATCACCCGTGAGCTGCGCCCGGACGCGGTGGTCCTGGACATCATGCTGCCCGATATGGACGGGCTCGCGGTGCTGGGGCGGCTGCGCCGCGAACTGCCCGATGTCCCGGTGCTGTTCCTGACCGCGCGGGACGCGGTGGAGGACCGGATCGCGGGGCTGACGGCGGGCGGCGACGACTACGTCACCAAGCCGTTCAGCCTGGAGGAGGTCGTCGCCCGGCTGCGCGGGCTGCTGCGCAGGTCGGGGGCGGCGGCCGCGCGCAGCGAGTCGGTGCTGGCCGTCGGCGATCTGATCCTGGACGAGGACAGCCATGAGGTGTCGCGCGGGGGACAGGAGATCCATCTCACCGCGACCGAGTTCGAGCTGCTGCGCTATCTCATGCGCAATCCGCGCCGGGTGCTCAGCAAGACGCAGATCCTCGACCGGGTCTGGAGCTATGACTTCGGCGGCCAGGCCAACGTGGTCGAGCTCTACATCTCGTATCTGCGGCGCAAGATCGACGCGGGGCGCAGCCCGATGATCCACACCCGGCGGGGCGCCGGGTATCTGATCAAGCCCGGGGAGTAGGGGGCCGTGGCGCACCCTCCGCCCCGGCCGCCCCGGGGCCCCGAGCCGGCCGGCGCCCACGGGGTGCCTGGCGTCCCCGAGACGCCCGATGCCGCCGAGACGCCCGATGCCGCCGCGGCGCCTGGTGCCGCCACGGTGTCCGGCGCTCCCCAGCCGCCCCCGGGCGCGGGAGCGGCGCGGGGGCGCGCGCACGCCCGGCGCGCTCAGCGGGCGGGACGCGCTCAGCGGGCCGGGACCGCTCAGTGGGCGGGGAGCGCCCAGCGAGCCGGGACCGCTCAACGAGCCGGGCGCACTCAGCGGGCCGGGCGCCGTCCCTGGTCCCTGCGCACCCGCCTGGTCGTCTCGGCCGTCGCGCTGATCGCGGTGGTCTGCGCGGTGATCGGCACGGTCACCACCCTCGCTCTGCACTCGTACCTCCAGGGCCAGGTGGACGACGATCTGCGCGCGTCCATCGGGCGGTTCCTGAACAAGCCGGGACCGGAGCGCGAACTCCCCCGGGACGATGTGCTCTTCGTCGCCTCGCCCGGTCAGCCCATCGGCACGGTCGGGGCGCGGTTCGGCCAGAACGGCGAGATCTCCATGTCGGGCAAGAGCAATGACTCGCCCATGACGAACGAGGTCGACGCCGAGAGCCGGGTGGACCCCCTGACCAGCGGTCAGCAGAAGGCGATCGCCGCCGTCCCCCTGGACGGGGACGTGCACACCATCGAGCTGCCCGGCCTCGGCGGCTATCGGGCGGTGGCCCAGTCGGACCACCGGGACGGCGGCATCATCCTCGCCTTCCCGCTCGACCAGACGCAGGAGACGGTCAACACCCTCATCCTCGTGGAGGTCTGTGTGGCCGCGGCCGGGCTGGTCGCGGCCGGGATCGCCGGGGCCGCGATGGTCGGCATCTCGCTGCGCCCGCTGCGCCGGGTGGCCGCGACCGCGACCCGGGTCTCCGAACTCCCCCTGCACAGCGGCGAGGTGGCGCTGCGCGAGCGCGTGCCGGCCTCGGAGGCGGATCCGCGCACCGAGGTCGGCCAGGTGGGCGCGGCGCTCAACCGCATGCTCGGCCATGTGGAGTCGGCGCTCGCGGCCCGCCAGGAGAGCGAGACGCGGGTGCGGCAGTTCGTCGCCGACGCCAGCCATGAGCTCCGTACGCCGCTCGCCTCGATCCGCGGCTACGCCGAGCTGACCCGGCGCGGCCGGGAGGAGATCGGGCCCGACACCCGGCATGCCCTCGGCCGGGTCGAGTCCGAGGCCGGGCGGATGACCGGGCTGGTCGAGGACCTGCTGCTGCTGGCCCGGCTGGACGCGGGACGGCCGCTGGAATGCGCGGAGGTCGATCTGTCCCCGCTGGTCGTGGACGCGGTCAGCGACGCGCGGGCGGTCGGCTCCGACCACGAGTGGCGGCTGGAGCTGCCCGATGAACCGGCGGTCGTCCACGGCGACGACGCCCGGCTGCGCCAGGTGCTGGTGAACCTCCTCGCCAACGCGCGGACGCACACCCCGGCCGGCACCACGGTCACGGCGCGGGTGCTGTGGGGCGGGCCGCAGGCGTCGCCGTACCCCTCGCCGTATCTGGCGCCGTACGGGCTCTCCTATGGGATGCCTTACGGGGTGTCCTCCCATAGCCACCGTAAGGAGCGCGGTTCGCCGTACGCCCAGCCGTACGCCCAGCCTCACGCTCAGACATACGCCCCGCCGCGCACCCAGCCGCAGCCCCAGCCGTACCCCCCGCCCCACGGCTCCCCGCCCCACGGCTCCCCGTACGCGGCCGCCCGCGCCGCCGGGGCATTCGGCCCGCCGCGGCCGCCCTCGTACGTCTCGCTGGAGATCGAGGACGACGGTCCGGGCATCCCGCCCGAACTGCTGCCGCATGTCTTCGAGCGGTTCGCGCGCGGCGACGCCTCGCGCTCCCGCGCCGCGGGCAGCACGGGGCTCGGCCTGGCCATCGTGCACGCGGTCGTGGCCGCGCACGAGGGGCAGGTGACGGTGGACAGCGTGCCCGGGCGCACCGTGTTCGGCGTCCACCTGCCCGTGCACCGGGTCGTTCACCAGGGCGTGACGGACTCACAGGCAGGCCACAGGCTGACCACACAGCCGTGACAGCGCGGCTCGCGACTGTCGACCCCATGCGAACCGACACCCCTCTCGGGGCTCCGCCCGAGACACCTCTCCAAACCTTGCCCGTGCGCGGGCCGGTGACGGTCGTGCGCGGCCGTCCGGTGCTGGACGTCGTCATCCCCGTCTACAACGAGGAAGCGGACCTCGAGCGGTGCGTACGACGGCTGCACGACCATCTGTCCCGCACCTTCCCGTACGGCTTCCGGATCACCATCGCCGACAACGCCAGCACGGACCGCACGCCCGACCTCGCGGCCTACCTGGACGAGAGCATCGAGGAGGTGACGGCGGTCCGGCTGGAGCAGAAGGGGCGCGGGCGGGCGCTGCGCACCGTGTGGTCGCTGTCCGAGGCGCCCGTGCTCGCCTATATGGACGTCGATCTGTCCACGGACCTCAAGGCGCTGCTGCCGCTGGTGGCCCCGCTGATCTCCGGGCACTCCGACCTGGCGATCGGATCGCGGCTCTCCCGCAGCTCACGGGTGGTGCGCGGGCCCAAGCGGGAGTTCATCTCGCGGGCGTACAACCTGATCCTGCGCGGCAGCCTGGCCGCCCGCTTCTCCGACGCCCAGTGCGGATTCAAAGCGATCCGTAAGGACGTCGCGGAGCGGCTGCTGCCGCTGGTCGAGGACACCGGGTGGTTCTTCGACACCGAGATGCTGGTGCTGGCCGAGCGGGCCGGGCTGCGCATCCACGAGGTGCCGGTGGACTGGGTGGACGACCCCAACAGCACGGTCCACATCGTGAGGACGGCCACCGAGGATCTCAAGGGTGTGTGGCGGGTGGGGCGCGCGCTGGCCACCGGTGCGCTGCCGCTGGACCGGGTGCGCCGTCCGTTCGGCGACGATCCGCGCGACCGGGAACTGAGCGGGGTGCCGAGGGGACTGGCCCGCCAGCTGGTCGGGTTCTGTGTGGTCGGCGCGCTGAGCACACTGGTCTATCTGCTGCTGTACTCCCTCTTCCGGATGGGCACGGGACCGCAGGTGGCCAACGCGCTGGCGCTGCTGCTGTCGGCGCTCGGCAACACCGCGGCCAACCGGAGGCTCACCTTCGGCGTACGCGGCCGGGACCGCGCGATGCGCCACCAGGCTCAGGGGCTGGTCGTCTTCGGCATCGGTCTGGCGCTGACCAGCGGCTCCCTCGCCGCCCTGGACGCCGTCCCCGGCACCGCCTCGCACGGCACCGAACTGGCCGTGCTGATCGCGGCGAACCTCGCCGCCACCGTTCTGCGCTTCCTGCTCTTCCGGGCCTGGGTCTTCCCGTCGGACAGCGGGGCCACGACCGACCACGACCCGAGGACCGATCGATGACCACCTACGACTACGGCACCCGCGAAGCCGGGCCGCCGCCGACCCCCGCCGCCGCTCCCCGGCCGGGGCAGCGGGCGCCGGGCGGCTCGCGCCTGGCGCGGGCCTGGAGAGGACGGCCGGAGGACCCGCGCTGGGCGCGGCCCGCCCTGTGGGCCCTGCTGGCCGCCACCACCGTGCTCTATCTGTGGAGCCTGGGCGCGTCCGGCTACGCCAACCAGTTCTACTCGGCCGCCGTGCAGGCGGGCGGCGAGAGCTGGAAGGCGTTCTTCTTCGGCTCCTCCGACGCCGCGAACTCCATCACCGTCGACAAGCCCCCGGCCGCGCTGTGGCCGATGGCCCTGTCGGTGCGGCTCTTCGGCCTCTCCTCCTGGGCGGTCCTCGCGCCCGAGGCGCTGATGGGCGTCGCGACGGTCGGGGTGCTGTACGCGGCCGTACGGCGCAGGTTCGGCGCGGCCGCCGGGCTTATCGCGGGCGCGGCGCTCGCGGTGACCCCGGTCGCGGCGCTGATGTTCCGCTTCAACAACCCCGACGCGCTGCTGTGTCTGCTGATGGTCTCGGCCGTCTCCTGCGTGCTGCGCGCCCTGGAGTACGCGCGCACCAAGTGGCTGCTGCTGGCAGGGGTCTGCTTCGGCCTCGGCTTCCTCACCAAGACGCTTCAGGCGTGGCTGATCCTGCCGCCGCTCGCGGTGGTGTACGCGGTGTGCGCCCCGGCGAAGTTCGGCCGGCGGATCGGGCAGCTGCTGCTCGCGGGGCTCGCGATGGTGGTCTCCGGCGGCTGGTGGGTCGCGATCGTCGAGCTGTGGCCGACGTCCTCGCGCCCGTACATCGGCGGTTCGCAGCACAACAGCTTCCTGGAGCTGACCTTCGGCTACAACGGACTGGGCCGGATCAACGGCAATGAGACCGGGAGCGTCGGCGGGGGCGGCCCGGGTGGTGGCGGTGGCGGCCGGTGGGGCGAGACCGGGATCGACCGGCTCTTCGGCTCCGACATGGGCGGTCAGATCGCCTGGCTGCTGCCCGCGGCGTTCATCCTGCTGGCGGCGGGGATCTGGCTGACCTGGCGGGCGAAGCGCACGGACACCCGGCGCGCGGCCTTCCTGGTGTGGGGCGGGTCGCTGCTGATGACGTTCGCCACCTTCAGCTTCATGTCCGGGATCTTCCACCAGTACTACAACATCGCCCTGGCGCCCTACATCGCGGCGCTCGTGGGCATGGGCGCGGCCCTGCTGTGGGAGCGGCGGAGCGAGGGCGGCCGGGCGGGGGCGGTGGCCTCGGCGGTGCTGGCCCTCACGGTCGCGGTCACCGCGTACATGTCGTACGTCCTGCTGGGGCGGTCGCCGGACTGGCACCCCTGGCTGCGCTGGGCGGTGCTGATCGGCGGGCTCGCGGCGGCGGCCGGGCTGCTGCTGACGGCGCGCCTGGGCCGGAGGGCGGCGCTGGCCGCGGCGGGCCTCGGCCTCGCGGCGGGGCTGGCGGGACCGGTCGCGTACACGCTCAACACGGTGGAAACCCCGAAGCACGGCTCCATCGTGACGGCCGGACCGTCGGTGGCGGGCGGTATGGGCGGCCCCGGTGGCCGCTTCCCGGGCGGCGGCCGGGGCGGTCCGCCGGGGACGCAGAACGGACGCCAGGGCGCGGGCCGGCAGGGGCAGGGCAACCAGGGTGGTCAGGGTCAGCAGGGGCAGGGCCAGGGCGGTCCGCAGGGCATGCCGGGTGGCGGCACCGGCGGAGGCACCGGCGCCGGTCAGCCGGGTGGTGGCCAGAACGGCCTCCCCGGCGGTGGCTTCCCGGGCGGCGGCCAGGCCCCGCGGAACGGCACGGGCAACGCGCAGGGCGGCCAGGGGCAGAACGGCCGGCCGGGCATGCCGCCCGGCGGCGGCACGGGCGAGGGCGGTCGCCGTGGCGGCGGCATGGGCGGACTGCTCGACGGCCAGCAGGTCGACGCCGAGGTGGAGGCCAAGCTGGCGAAGAACGCCGACGACTACACCTGGGCGGCCGCGGCGATCGGCTCCCAGAACGCCGCGAGCTACCAACTCGCCACCGAGAAGCCCGTGATGGCCATCGGCGGCTTCAACGGCAGCGACCCGTCCCCGACGCTCGCCCAGTTCAAGGAGTATGTGAAGCAGGGCAGGATCCACTACTTCATCTCCTCGGGCACCGGCATGGGCGGCGGGCCGGGTGGCGGCCAGGGGACCTCGTCCCAGATCACCTCCTGGATCGAGTCCACCTACAAGAAGGTCACCGTGGGCAACTCCACGCTCTATGACCTGACCCAGAAGGCGACCAAGACCGCGAAGTCCTCCGACTGACGCCGGAGCCCTGGAGGGCACGGGCCGGTGGTCGCGGGTTCACCCCCGCGATCACCGGCCCGTACGCGTATGCGACGCGCGCACATAATTCGCTGTACGCCGTACAGCGGCACTTGTACGGTGTAAGACCCAGTACGTCGCCATACACCGTAGAAGCCCCTGCCTCGCCTGGAGTCCCCATGACGGTCTCGACCGCCGACGCCGCCTCCGCGCCACCCGATCAGTCCCCGGGTGGCCATCCCCAGCGCTGGCTGATCCTCGCCGTGATCTGCCTCGCCCAGCTCACCGTGTTGCTGGACAACACGATCCTCAATGTGGCGGTCCCCTCCCTGGCCAGGGAGATGGATGCCCGCACGGCCGACATCCAGTGGATGATCAACGCCTATTCGCTGGTCCAGTCGGGGCTGCTGCTCACCGCGGGCAGCGCCGCCGACCGCTATGGCCGGAAGAAGCTGCTGGTCGCCGGGCTCGCCCTGTTCGGCATCGGCTCGTTCGCGGCGTCGATGGCGCAGGACCCCGGCCAGCTGATCGCCGCCCGCGCGGGCATGGGCATCGGCGGGGCGCTGCTGATGACCACGACGCTCGCGGTCGTGGTGCAGGTCTTCGACGAGGGCGAACGGGCCAAGGCCATCGGGCTGTGGGGTGCGGTCAGTTCGCTCGGCTTCGCCGCGGGGCCGCTGATCGGCGGCTCGCTGCTGGAGCACTTCTGGTGGGGCTCGATCTTCCTGATCAATATCCCGGTGGCGCTGCTCGGGCTGGTGGCCGTGGTCTGGCTGGTGCCGGAGTCGAAGGCGCCGACCAGCGACCGCCCCGATCTGCTCGGCGCGCTGCTGTCCACGGTCGGCATGACCGGCGTCGTCTTCGCGATCATCTCCGGGCCGGAGCACGGCTGGACCTCCAGCCGGGTGCTGCTGTCGGCCTTCATCGGCGTCACCGTGATGACCGGCTTCGCGCTGTGGGAGCGTCATATCCCGTATCCGATGCTGGACATGCACTTCTTCCGCAACCGCCGGTTCGTGGGCGCGGTGGCGGGCGGCATCCTGGTGGCCTTCGGGATGGGCGGTTCGCTCTTCCTGCTCACCCAGCATCTACAGTTCGTGCTCGGCTATGACGCGCTGGACGCGGGGCTGCGCACCGCGCCGCTCGCGCTGGTGATCGTCGCGCTCAATCTCACCGGTGTCGGGGCGCGGCTGCTGCCCAAGCTCGGGACCCCGGTGACCATCGTCGGCGGGATGGGGCTGCTCGCGGCCGGTCTCGCCGCCATCGCGACGCTCGGCGCGCATGGCTATGGCGGGATGCTCTTCGGGCTGGTGGTGATGGGGGCCGGTATCGCGCTGGCCATGCCCGCGATGGCGAACGCCATCATGTCGGCCATCCCGCCGGAGAAGGCGGGGGTGGGCGCGGGGGTCAACGGCACGCTCACCGAATGCGGCAACGGGCTCGGTGTCGCCGTCCTGGGCGCCGTGCTCAACTCCCGCTTCGGCTCACTGCTGCCCGCCGTCGCCACCGGAGCGGGCTCGCTTCCGGCCGCCCTCGCCGCGGCCCGTACCCCCGAGGACCGCGAGGCCGTCGCGGACGCCTTCGCCTCCGGTGTGGAGACCAGCCAGCTGGTCGGCGCGGCGGCCGTGCTGGCGGGTGGAGTGCTGGCCGCGCTGCTGCTCAGCAGGGCCGAACGATCTTCACAGGAGGCCCCGGCGGCATAGCATCTTCAAGTAGTGAGGTGCCGCGTGCCCGGGCCCGGGACGTATGTGGCGCCAGCGCACCGGAGAAAGAGAGGCGCCGCCATGGCAACCGGCAGCCGCACCGTCCGCCCGCGGTCCAGTGTCTGGCTCTCCGAGCGCAAAACCCCCAAGCGCAAGGGCGACCAGCAGCCCGTCGGGCTCGACCATCTGAAGATCGTCGCGGCGACGATGCGGCTGCTGGACGCCGAGGGGCTTTCGGGCTTCTCGATGCGACGGCTCGCGGCGGAGCTCGGGGTGACCGCCATGTCGGTCTACTGGTACGTGGAGACCAAGGACCATCTGCTCGAACTCGCCCTCGACGCGGCCATGGGCGAGATGGCGCTGCCCATCGAGGCCGTCGGCCCCGCCGAGGGCCTCGAGCACACCCCGGCCGAGCCGCGGGACTGGCGTGAGCAGCTCCGCCAGGTCGCCTCCGAGTACCGGCGGGTGCTGGTGCGCCATCCCTGGCTGTCGGCGCTGCTGGGGGAGTATCTCAACATCGGGCCCAACGCGGTGGTCTTCCAGAACGCCGCGCTGGCCGTGATGCGCAACAGTGGACTGCCGGACGACAGGATCACCAGCGGGCTGTCCCTCGTCTATCAGTTCGTCTACGGCTTCGGCACGATCGAGGGCCGCTTCGCCGCCCGCTGCCGGGCGTCGGGAGTCACCCAGGAGGAGCTGTTCCACGAGATGATGGGCACCGTCGAGGACCGTATGGAGTTCGACGAGGCGCGGAAGATCATGGAGGCTCGGGGCGGCGGCACGGTCCAGGAGATGCAGGACCGCGACTTCACCTTCGCCCTGGACCTCGCGATCGCCGGTATCGAAGCCCTGAGAGAGCGATAGCGCGCGGTGGCGGGCGGGCCGGGCGTCAGGCCGTGGGGAGCTCCTCGCCCTGCACCGCCTGTATGTCCAGCTCCACCCGCAGGGTCGTGCCGATCGCCGCGATGCCCGCCGCGACCACCTGGTTGTAGTTCATCGCGAAGTCCTCGCGGCGCAGCTCGGCGACGGCCCGGAAGGCCGCCCGCACCCCGCCCCAGGGGTCGGGGCCCGTGCCCAGGTACGTCAGGTCCAGATCCACGTCCCGGACCACGCCGTGCATCGACAGCTCGCCATGGACCGTCCAGCGGTCGGCCCCGGCCGTGCTCAGATGCGTGCTCCGGTACGTCAGCTCCGGGAACTCCTCCACATTGAGGAAGTCGGGCGACTTCAGATGGCCGTCCCGCATGGCGTTTCCGGTGTCGATGCTGGCGGCCCGCATGACCGCCTCGACGCGCGACTTCTCGATGTCCTCGGCGACCTCGATCCGCCCGCTGAACTCCGTGAACCGGCCGTGGACGCTGGAGATCCCGAGGTGCTGGGCGACCGCGGCCACCGTCGAATGCGCCGGGTCGATCGTCCATGCCCCGGGCGGCGGAAGCTCCACCCCGCCCTGGCGCGCCAGCACCACCGTGCCCACGTCGGCCCGCCCGGAGGCCGTGACGATCGCCGTGGACGCGACCGGGGCGTAGCCGACCGCGGTGGCGATGATCGTGTACGGCCCCGGCGGCAGCGGCTCGTCGGTCCGCACGGCGCCGTCCGTGTCGGCCTGCGCGCGCAGCACCTGGGCGCCCGTCATATCGGTGACGGTCAGCACCGCGTGCTGGATCGCCCAGCCGTCGCGGGTGTGGATCCGGGCCCGCAGCCCCGCTCCCCCGCCTGCTCCTGCTCCTGTGGTCGTCATGCCGCGTTTCGCTCCCGCTCGGGTGTCGCCGTGTTGCTCGTCCTGCTCGGCGCGTTGCTCGTGTCGCCCGGCGCGCTGGTCGTGCGCGCCGTGCTGTTGTGCTGTCGTGCTGGTGGTACTCGTCGGGCTGGTGGTACTCGTCGTGTCTGTGCGCCGGATCCGGGCGGCGGCGTCAGGCCGTCCCCTGCCTTCACTACACCGCCGCCGGGATCCGGGTTCCGGGTCCGGCCGAGAAATCCGCCGCCCGGCCGGGCCCGGGGCGCGTCTCCGCTCTTGCGCGCCCCGGGCCCGGGGTTCCGTCACTCGCCCGGGTGGGCGAGCTCCACATCGTGGCCGTCGACGCCGGGCCCGGAGACCGTCAGCGCCCCCGCGACCGGCGGGTAGCCGCTCGCGATGACCGTGTAGTCGCCCGCGTCCAGGTCGGTGAAGGCGTACGCGCCGTCCTCACCGGTGGTGGCGGTGGCGACCACGTTCCCGGCCGAGTCCACGAGGGTGACCCGCGCGTCGGGCAGCGGCCGCCGGTCGGCACCGGCCCGGACTATGCCCTGCACCCGGGCGCCGGCCTGGAGCGCTATCTCCACCCGGGTCAGCCCCTGGGCGCCCACCTCGACGGGCAGGGCGGCGGGCCGGTAGCCCGGCGCGTTCACCGCGACCGTGAAGGTCCCGGAGACCAGCTCCTCGAAGCCGAAGTCGCCCTGCTCACCGGTCTTCCCGGTGGCCAGCACCTCACCGCGGACATCGGTGACCACGACCATCGCCGCGTCCACCGGCCGGCCGTCGGCGGCACCGCGCACGGTGCCCACCAGACCGCTGGTGGCCGCCAGGACGATGTCGAAGCCGAGCGGCTCGTCCCCGACCACGACCGTGGAGGCCTGCGGCTGGTGGCCGTCGGCCGCCGCGATCAGGACGTACGAGCCGGAGCCCGGCGCGTCCAGGGCGTACGAGCCGTCGGGGTGCGCCACCGAACGGCCCAGCTGCCGCCCGGCGAGCGAGATCAGCGTCACCGCGGCGCGGGTGACGGGGCCGCCCTCCGCGTTCCGCACGAAGCCGTGCACACCCTGCCGGGGCTGACGGTCCGCGCCGTCGCCCCCGGCGGAGGCGAAGGCCGCAAGGCGCTGCGGGGCGATGGCCGTCTGCGAGGCGGTGGCCGCGAGGGCACCGTCGGCGTCCGGCTCGTGCACCTCGGCGGCCGGGGCGCCCACGAGCGCGGGCTCGAGGTCGGCGACCTGCCCGGTGGCCGCCGTGGCCGCCACCGAGCCGGCCGGGGCCGCGTCGGCGGCCGGGGCGTCCGAGGTGGCCGCGGCGGCCTGCTGGGAGCCGGAGTTGGTCTTCAGGGCGACCTCCTTGATGAACAGGGTCAGCAGCAGACCGAGGAACGCGGCCGGGGCGGCGAAGAGGAAGACGTCCCCGACACCGTGGCCGTAGGCGCTCTCCATGATCGTGCGCATCGGCTCGGGCAGCGCCTCGACGTTGGGGATGCCACCGCCGCCGGTGCCGCCGTGGCCCAGCGCGGCGCCCTTGGGGCCGAGGTCGGCCACGCCGTCCTTGACGTAGTGGGTGACGCGGTTGGCGAGCACCGCGCCGAGCGCCGAGACGCCCACCGCACCGCCCAGGGAGCGGAAGAAGGTGACGACGGCACTGGCCGCGCCGAGGTCCTGCGGGGCCACCTGGTTCTGGGTGGCCAGCACCAGGTTCTGCATCATCATGCCGACGCCGAGGCCCATGAGCGCCATGTAGATCGCCATGTGCCAGTACGGGGTGTCGTACCGGATGGTGCCCAGCAGCCCGAGGCCCGCGGTCACCAGCACACCACCGATGACCAGCCATGCCTTCCAGCGACCGGTCTTGGTGATGACCTGACCGGAGACGGTCGAGGAGATAAACAGGCCACCGATCATCGGGATGGTCATGACGCCGGACATCGTGGGCGTCTCACCGCGCGCCAGCTGGAAGTACTGGCTGAAGAACACGGTGCCGGAGAACATCGCGATACCGACGAAGAGCGACGCCAGCGAGGCGAGAGTGATCGTCTTGTTGCGGAACAGCCGCAGCGGGATGATCGGCTCGCTCGCCTTGGACTCGATCAGGACGAAGATCAGACCGAGGACGATCGATCCGCCGACCATGGCGTAGGTCTGCCAGGAGATCCAGTCGTACTTGTCACCGGCGAAGGTGACCCAGAGCAGCAGCAGCGAGACCGCGGCGCTGATGAAGAAGGCGCCGGACCAGTCGACCTTGACGTCCCGCTTCACCACGGGGAGCTTCAGGGTCTTCTGAAGGACGATCAGCGCGATGACGGCGAACGGGACGCCGACGTAGAAGCACCAGCGCCAGCCCAGCCAGGAGGTGTCGGTGATCACGCCGCCCAGCAGCGGACCGCCGACGGTCGCGACGGCGAAAGTCGCGCCGAGGTAGCCGCTGTAACGGCCGCGCTCACGCGGGGAGATCATCGCCGCCATGACGACCTGGGCGAGGGCGGACAGACCGCCGACGCCGATGCCCTGCACCACACGGCAGGCGATCAGCATGCCGGGGTTCTGCGACAGACCGGCCACCACGGAGCCGGCGACGTAGATCAGCAGGGCGATCTGGACCAGCAGCTTCTTGCTGAAGAGATCGGAGAGCTTGCCCCACAGCGGGGTGGCGGCGGTCATGGCCAGCAGGGTGGCGGTGACGACCCAGGTGTAGGCGGACTGGCCGCCGTGGAGATCGGAGATGATCTCGGGCAGCGCGTTGGAGACGATCGTCGACGACAGGATCGCGACGAACATCCCCAGCAGCAGCCCGGAGAGCGCCTCCATGATCTGCCGGTGGGTCATCGGGGCCGAGGAGCCCGCGTCGTGGCCGTGCTGGCCTCTGTGGCCTCCTCCGCCGTGCTTGGCGTGGGCGGGGTGCCCCGCGGGTCCCCGCACACCGCCGTCCGGTGTGGTCGTTGCCATGAAGTTCCTTAACGTTGCGAAGGTGTACGGGTGATGCTGGTCTCCGCCTGATGCGGCAGAGCCCGGGAACGGGTGTCCCCGAAACTCGACCGCAACCGGGCGAGAAGTTCGTTGAGGCGGTCGACGTCCTCGTCCGACCAGTCGCTCAGACAGCTGGCGAGCGCGTTCGTGTAGCGCTCGGAGACCTGACCGAGCAGTGCTCGACCGCTGGGGTTGATGCTCAGCAGCCGCGACCGCCGGTCGAGCGGGTCGGGCTTGCGGTCCACCCAGCCGCGGTCCGCGACGTGCGCAACATGCCGACTGGTCACCGACATGTCGATGTCGAGCAGCTCGGCGAGCCTGCCCATGCGCATCTCGCCGTAGCGGTCGAGGAGCATCAGGACGACGGCGGAGCCCGACGGGCAGTCGGCCGGCAGAGCGCGCCCGAGCCCGCGCTTGACGGTGCCGATGGCGCTGAGCTGCCGGGCCAGCTCCTCATAGTGGCGCTGCGTGGCCACGGCACCCCCAGTGGGATTGATCAGAAGGTCGGTTGCTTAAGGCAACCATAGAAGAAGTTAGTTGCTACAGGCAAATGAAAGGATGATCTGGGCGGTAAATTGCCGTTAAAGAGTCCCCCTGGAGTCGGTCAAGCGGGGCGGCTGAGGTGCAAGAGACTGCTGAGACCCGGGGGTGTCCCAGAATCCGCTCGTTCGCTAGGGTCGGGGCTCATGGCGAACAACCCCCAGAGTCCCAACGGGAACCAGGACCCGGCCGGCTCCACACAGATGTTCCGCGCCTTCGTCGACGAGGGCACTCGGCAGCCTCAGACGTCCACCGCATCGGGCGGCGGTTCGCGCGTCGGCCTGATCGTCGGTGTGGTCGCGGCGGTCGTGATCGTCGCGGCGGTGGCCTGGCTGGCGCTGGGCTGAGCTTACGGCTGCCGGGTCGGCCTTACGGCTTCCAGCTGACCGAGACGTCCTGTGTCTCGATATGCATGCCCAGCGGCACCCGCCAGTCGTCCACGCACACCGTCCAGGTCTTCTCCTTCTTCTGGCCCGCGCCGATCGGCGCGGGCAGCTCTTCCTTGGACTCCAGCGTGGCCCAGTCGATGCCGAGCGCGTCGATCACATGCGTTCCGAAGGTGACGGTGCCCGAGGCGATCGGCGCTCCTCCGGTGTTGCGGAACTCGACCTTCACCTTCTCGCACCAGCGCTCATCGGTCGCCGTGCGCTCCGGCTTGCCGACCTTGAGAGCGGCCGGTCCGGTGGGCGTGGGGGTGCCGGAGGGGTCCGAGGAACCCGAGCCCGGGCCGGAGGGCGAGGGCTCGCCGGGTTCGCCGCCCTTGGGCCCGTCGTCGCCCTTGGGGCCGTCGTCCGTACGCCCCGGGGCCCCGGATCCGCCCTTCCCGCCGCCCGGGTCGCCCGATCCGTCCGTGCGGCCGGGGGCCTTCGCGGACGCCGAGGGCGCCCGCGAGGCCGGTCCGTCCGTTCCGCCGTCCGTGGTGGCGGTGGGTCCGGCCGCGCCCCGATCGCGCTTCCCGTCCGTGCCGCCCTTACCGCCCTTACCGCCGCGATCGTCGTCCGTACCGTCCTCGTCCAGGGGCACCAGGTCGACGTCGCCCTTGGGCGGCACGGCGTTCGCGGTCCGCTGGCCATCGGGTCCGGCCGCTCCGGCGGCCACATAGCCGTCGCCGCCACCGCCGCAGCCACTGAGGAGTGCCCCCAGGCACAGCGCGGCCGCCGAGGAGGCGATTGCCGTGCCTCGGCGGCCCGTTGTCCGGCTCCATGCGTATCGCATCGGGCCAGTGTGGCTGACGACCCGTCAGGTGTACAGGGATCCGGCAGGGGACCGGCCGGTGACGGCTCAGTCCGAGATCAGGCCCTCGCGCAGCTGGGCCAGGGTCCGGGTGAGCAGCCGGGAGACATGCATCTGGGAGATCCCGACCTCTTCGCCGATTTGCGACTGCGTCATATTGGCGAAGAAGCGCAGCATGATGATCTGGCGCTCGCGCGGCGGCAGTTTGGCCAGCAGGGGCTTGAGCGACTCGCGGTACTCCACGCCCTCCAGTGCGCTGTCCTCGTACCCCAGCCGGTCGGCGAGCGACCCCTCGCCGCCGTCGTCCTCGGGGGACGGGGAGTCCAGCGAGCTGGCCGTGTAGGCATTGCCCACCGCGAGCCCGTCGACCACGTCCTCCTCGGAGACGCCCAGCGCCGTGGCGAGCTCCGTGACGGTCGGGGAGCGGTCGAGCTTCTGAGACAGCTCGTCACTGGCCTTGGTGAGGGCCAGCCGCAGCTCCTGGAGCCGCCGCGGGACCCGCACCGACCAGCTGGTGTCGCGGAAGAACCGCTTGATCTCGCCCACGACGGTCGGCATGGCGAACGTCGGGAACTCCACACCCCGTTCGCAGTCGAAGCGGTCGATCGCCTTGATCAGGCCGATGGTGCCGACCTGGACGATGTCCTCCATCGGCTCATTACGGCTGCGGAACCGGGCCGCCGCGTAGCGGACGAGCGGGAGGTTCAGCTCGATGAGGGTGTCACGGACGTAGCCGGCCTCCGCACTGTCCTTGTCGAGTGTGGCGAGCCGCAGGAAGAGGGAGCGGGAGAGGGTGCGGGTGTCGATGGCGTCGCAGTCGTCAGGCATGAGCGGTGCGTCGTTGTTGAGCACCTTCGAGCTGCCCAGTTCTACGGACATGCCACCCCCTAGAGGTCGCGGACGGATCCCAGCTGCGCGGTTCGCGTCCGACGCAGCCTCCCCCTGAATACCGGAGGTCGGGCCGCGGCAAACGCGGTTCACGCAGAATGTCACATGTCGGCAACACGCTGTAGCGCCATGTCGACATTACAGCCTTGAGGCCCCGGGACGGAGGTCCCTCGCAAGGATCAGGACTCGATCCGGTTTGCGGATCTCAGCCTGGCGAAGCTCCGGGACAGCAGCCGGGACACATGCATCTGGGAGACACCGAGCTCGGCGCTGATCTGAGATTGCGTCAAGTTGCTGTAGTAACGGAGCAAAAGGATACGCTGCTCGCGCTCGGGCAGTTGTACGAGCAGATGGCGCACCAGATCGCGGTGTTCGACTCCGGCGAGTGCGGGATCCTCGTAGCCGAGCCGGTCGACGAGACCGGGCAGCCCGTCGCCCTCCTGGGCGGCCTCCAGGGAGGTGGCGTGATACGAGCGGCCCGCCTCGATGCAGGCCAGCACCTCCTCCTCGCTGAGCTTGAGCCGTTCGGCGATCTCGGCCGTCGTCGGGGAGCGGCCGTGCAGCACGGTCAAGTCCTCGGTCGCGCCGTTGACCTGCACCCATAGCTCGTGCAACCGGCGCGGGACGTGGACGGTGCGGACGTTGTCGCGGAAGTAGCGCTTGATCTCGCCGACGACGGTCGGCATGGCGAAGGTCGGGAACTGCACCCCGCGGTCCGGGTCGAACCGGTCGATCGCGTTGATCAGGCCGATGGTGCCGACCTGGATCACGTCCTCCATGGGCTCATTGCGGCTGCGGAAGCGGGCCGCGGCGTAGCGGACCAGCGGCAGATTGGCCTCGATCAGCGCGGCGCGCACGCGGGCGTGCTCGGGGGTTCCTGGGGTGAGGCCCGAGAGCTCGGCGAAGAGCACCTGGGTGAGCGCTCTGGCGTCAGCCCCGCGGCTTCTGCCGCTTTCGCTGCCGCCATCGCCCTGGGGCGGGGTTCTGGGCGCGGTACGGGCCGACACGGTCACGCCACCCCTTCACGATGCACTCACCCGGCAAAAGCGGTCATAGCATCACAAGACATGTGCACTGTGTGCAAGCACCGCTTTACCACGTGTTGGTAGAGAAATCGCCCGATAAAGGACGGAAGAGGGCGGGGGTTCGAGGGTGGGGGCGGGAGGGGCGCGAGGCTAGTTGGTCAGTTCCGTCATGAACTCGCCGACACTTTTGGCGGCGTCCGATATGCCCTCGAAACCCACCTGGACGAGGTCGGCTGCCCGGGCCGGCGTCTTGATGATCGTGTACAGCACGAAGACGATCAGCATATAGAGCGCGATTTTCTTCGCCTGGGCCATCTGTGCTGCCTCTCCCCGCTGTGCCCTTGTGCAGTTGCGAGAGTCTATCCACACCTCTGGCGCATCAGTCGTACCAGTCGGATGAACAGATCGGTGTTGTGGGGACACCCCTACGCCGCTGTGGGCGCCGCGCTGCATATGGGTGGATTCTGGAGAAAGAGGGGGAGCAAGGATGGCGCCGGAAGGAGCGGCGACGGCAGCGGCGAGCGCCGTCGCGGAGGGAGCGGAGATGCGTGTCGGTGTGCTGACCGGCGGCGGTGACTGCCCCGGGCTCAACGCCGCGATCCGCGGCATCGTCCGGAAGGGCGTGGAGGTCCATGGCTTCGAGTTCGTCGGGGTGCGGGACGGCTGGCGCGGCGCGCTCGAAGGAGCCATCGTGCCGCTGGACGTCCCGGCCGTGCGCGGCATCCTGCCGCGTGGCGGCACCATCCTCGGCTCCTCCAGGACCAACCCCCTGGCCGGCGAGGGCGGGGTCGACCGGGTGCGGGAGACGCTCGCCGAGTACGAGGTGGACGCGCTCATCGCGATCGGCGGCGAGGACACGCTCGGGGTCGCCGCGGCGCTGGTGGGTGAGGGCATCCAGGTGGTCGGGGTGCCCAAGACGATCGACAACGATGTGGCGGGCACCGACTACACCTTCGGCTTCGACACCGCCGTCAATATCGCCACCGAGGCGATCGACCGGCTGCACACCACCGCCGAATCCCACACCCGCACCCTGGTGGTCGAGGTCATGGGGCGGCACTCCGGCTGGATCGCCCTGCACTCGGGCATCGCGGGCGGTGCCAACGTCATCCTGATCCCCGAGCAGCCCTTCGACATCGGCCAGGTCTGCGCCTGGGTGGAGAACCGCTTCACGATCAGATACGCACCGATCGTGGTGGTGGCGGAGGGGGCCGTGCCGAAGGAGGGCCAGATGGTGGTCAAGGATTCCAGCCTGGACGAGTTCGGCCATGTCCGGCTGTCCGGTATCGGCGAGTGGCTGTCCCATGAGATCGCCGACCACACCGGTAAGGAGGCCCGCACCACGGTCCTGGGCCATATCCAGCGCGGTGGGACGCCCAGCGCCTTCGACCGCTGGCTGGCCACCCGCTTCGGGCTGCGCGCGATCGACGCGGTCAAGGATCGGGACTTCGGCACGATGGTGGCGCTGCGCGGCACGGACATCGTGCGGATACCGCTCGCGGACGCCACGGTGGGCACCAAGGGCGTCGATCCCGCGCTGTACTCGGAATTCGGGGTGTTCTTCGGCTGAGCGCCGCGGGGTGCGGGCTCAGGGCGCGGGGGTGGGCTCAGGGCCCGGGGTGCGGTACGACCGCCACCGGGCAGCGGGCGTGATGCAGCACCGCATGGGCCACCGGCCCCAGCCGCAGCTGGGTGGGCCGGGTGGCCGTACGGCGCCCGATCACCAGCAGGCCGGCCCGCTCCGAGGCCCTGACCAGCGCCTCCGCCGGATTGAGCAGAACGACATCCGGCACCACGGTGACCTCGGGGCAGCCCTCCCGCCACGGCCGCAGGGCGTCGGAGACCACCTGGCTCTCCTGGTCCTCCCACATCGCGCGGTCCTCCTCCAGCACCGTGAGCATCCAGGCCGACGGGGAGGCCGGGGGCAGCGCCCACGCGTGCACCACCCGCAGCGGGACGCCCCGCTCCTGGGCGGCGCGGAACGCGAAGGCGGTCGGCGCCTCCGCCGGGGCGTGCGCGTCGAAGCCGAGCTGCACCTCGTCCGTATCCGTACCGTCCCACCCGGCGCCCGTATGGCGCTCATCCGGCACCGTGACGACGGGGCAGTCCGCCATCGCCGCCACCCGCAGCGCCACGGAGCCCACCGCAAGCCCCTCGAAGCCACCCCAGCCCCGGGCCCCGACCACCAGCAGCCCGGCGCTCGCGGCGGCCGTGAGCAGGACCTCGGCCGGTTCGGTGGCGGTGTGCTCCCCGTCGATCGCGAGCTCCGGAAGGCGTGCCCGGAAGTCGGCCACCGTCTGCCCGAGCATCTGCTCGCCCACGTTCTGCCAGGCGTCCACCCCGGGCACCGGCGAGACCCTGCGCGGCAGCGGCGGACAGGCGTGCACGAGGCGCAGCGCGACCCCGCGCCGCGCCGCCTCCCGTGCGGCCCACTCGGCCGCCGTAAGGCTGCGCCGGGAGCCGTCGACCCCCACCACGACAGGGCCGCTCATCCGGTCCTCCTCGGCTGCCTGGTCCGGAACTCCGGTCCGTATCTTCTGTCCGTTCTGATGCCAACTGGAGCACGTCCGTTTAGTCTAGATACGCGACGAAGATCCGACATGGTCGGAGGATTCGCCGCGCATGGACCGCGAGGGGTAGTGACCGCCCCCGGTCCGGGTTTGCACCCGGACCGGGGGCGGCTCTGCGAGCGGCGACGGGCAAACGCGGCCCAAGTCCCCCAAAGGTGGGGTGAGATGTCAAGGTTTCGGGGGAAGCGGGGGTGTGTGGAGCGAGCGCAGGATGGGGGCGAGGTAAGGGAAGGAGAGGGAAATGCGCTCGATCTCATGGCACCTCACCTCGCGTCGTTCAGCATTCGTCGTCGGTTTCGTCGTCGTGGTCGCCGTCGTGGTGGTCCTTGGGATGGTCTCCTCCTCCGATAAGGCATCCGGGGAAGCCTCCAAGGAAGCGCCCGGCGAAGCCCCCGGATATGCCTCGACGGTCGAATACCGGCGGGAACCCGTCGGAAAGACCTCGGTCCCCGCGTTCACCTCCTCCGTGGGCCGGGACCGCACACATGTGGTCTCGCCGTCCAACGGGGGCCGCGCCTTCCGCGGCAACACCCCCGGTCTCTACGCCGGTGTCCGGAACCGGCAGCCCTGTGACCGGCAGGGATTGCTCCATGACCTCGACGCCGACAAGCAGAAGGGCGCCGCCTGGAGCAAGGTCCAGCACATCTCGCCCGACGGCATCCCCGATTTCGTCAACCGGCTCACGAGCGTCACTCTGCGCTCCGACACCTACGCGAAGACCTACGGCTACCGCGGTGGGGTGAAGCCGGTGTCCGCCGTTCTCCAGGCCGGAACGGCGGTTTTCGTCGATGCGCGCGGTCTGCCCGTCGTGAAGTGCGACTCCGGAAACCCGGTAAGGGTCTCGGCCCCGCCGCGCAACGCCAAGCCGACCTTCACCGGGCCCGAGTGGAACGGTTTCTCCCGTAGCACGGTGACCGTCATCCGTCCGGCCACGAAGAACGCCAAGCACCTCGTCCTGGTGGGGATCGGCAAGGCCGAGCTCCTGAAGCGCCCGCTCGGTGACGGCGACGGCAGCGGTGACCCGCGGGACACGGTGCTGGCCCGCGCCGACTACCCCAAGTACCTGGCGATGCCGGGCGAGCAGCACGCCCCGCGGCTGCGGGAGGCGCCGAAGGTCACCATGAAGCCGTCGGACCGGTTCACCCCGCTGGAGACCGAGCGCCCGTCCGGAACCCCCTCGCAGCAGTCGCAGCCCTCCGACGAGCCGTCGGACCCGGGCCAGCAGCAGCCCCAGGACCAGCCCTCGGACCCCGGTCAGCAGCCGCAGGACCAGCCCCAGGATCAGCCGTCGGACCCGGGCCAGCAGCAGCCCCAGGATCAGCCGTCGGACCCGGCTCAGCAGCAGCCGCAGGATCAGCCCTCGGACCCTGGCCAGCAGCAGCAACCGCAGCCCCCGCCGAACCAGCCCCCGCCGAACCCGCCTCCGCCGCCCCAGCCCCCGCCGAACCAGCCGCCGCCCAACCAACCGCCCCCGAACCAACCGCCCCCGAACCAGCCCCCGCCCCAGCAGCCCCAGCCCGACCCCAACCAGCAACAGCCCCCGCAGCAGCCGCCCCCGTCCGGTCCCTGACGGGGCCGGCCCGGGGGCGGGGCGGGGTCATCCCACCCCGCCGTCGAGCAGCCAGTGGCAGCGCAGCCGCAGCGCCCGCTCGGTGCTGGCCGCCACGGTGACGAGCCCGACCACGGTGTTGCCCCACGCCGACAGATCGATGGGCGAGGTGAAGGTCCCGACGTACTGGGCGAAGCCCTCCGGATCCCGGGTGACCTGTTCGGCAAGCTGGAGGATCAGGAGAACCAGGCCGATGACGAGCACGAGCACCGAGAGGAAACCGATCCAGCGGCTCAGCGCGGGGTGCGACCCTTCGAAGCGCGCGCGGCGCCCCTCGGCGGAGGCGGGGTCCGGGATGAGCTGGAACTCCGACCCCTCGGCGGTGACGTAGTGGCAGCGCTTGAGCCCGAAGCCGCTCGCCTTCACCTCGACGGTGCCGCCCTGGACGGGGAAGACGGCGGGGACTCTGGACTCGGCGTGATGCCTGCCATCGAGGTACAGATGGGCCTTGACGTAGCCGTCCGACGCGTTCTGATGCTTGACGTCGACGGCGTAGACCGTCTGCCGGCCGTCGTCGTTCATCAGCCGGAGGTGGAACAGTGCGCGGGTAAGCATCTGCCACCAGCGGAAGCGCTTCAGGGGTCGCCCGTCCCCGGGCTTGACCCGCTGTACGGCCCGACGGTGCCGCCACTCCTTGAACATGCCTCCCTCCCGCTACTCGCTCGGCTCCGCCGCGCAGGCGAGGTCCCGCGACGGGCGCTGTCCGGCGGTCAGGAATGCCGTCACCGCGTCGTTCGCGCAGGTGTTGCGGCCGAACGGATAGACGCCGTGTCCGCCCTGGTCGGCCGTCACCATCGTGGCCCGCTTCCCGAACGCCCGCCGCAGCTCCCGGGCTCCGGCGAGCGGGGTCCCCGGGTCGCGCTCGTTCTGCACCATGAGCACGTTCGACGGGCCCCGGTCACCGATGCGCACCGGCGGCTCGACCCGCTTGTCCGGCCAGAACGCGCACGGTCCGATGCCGGCCGTGGACCCGCCCAGCATCGGGTACCTCAGCCGGTCGACCGCGACATTCCGCTGATACTCCCGGACCGTCCCCGGCCAGCGTGAATCACCGCAGATCACATAGAAACGGGCGGCCATGAAGTTCTCCATGTTCTCCATTGACGGCGGAGTGCCGGGCGGCAGCGGCCGATCCTTGTCGAGCGCCTGCCACATCTCGGCCACCGAGGGCATGGACGCATCGCTGTAGAGGCGGTCGAAGGTGATCCCGCGGAACAACGTCCCGTCGATGCCCCGGACCGGCCTCGCCTCCAACCGCCTCGCGAGCTCGAAGAACTTCGCGGTCACCCGCTGCGGTGTGGTGCCCAGACCGTACTCGGGGTGTGCGGCGGCGAACGCGGCGAAGTCCGGGAACCGGTCCTCCAGTCCACGGGCGAGCGACCGCATGGCCGTGACGTCGGAGCCGCCGGGGCCCAGGTTGCTGTCGAGTACGATCCGGTCGCTGCGCCCCGGGAACAGCGTCGTGTACACCGCGCCGAGGTAGGAGCCGTAGGACCCACCGAGGTACGAGAGTTTCGGCTCGCCCAGCGCCGCCCGGATCCGGTCCATGTCGCGCGCGGTGTTCGCGGTGGTGGTGTGCGGCAGCATCCACGCCGTGCGCGAGGTGGCGCACTGCTTGGCGATGGTCCGCGCGTTCCCCGCCTCCCGCGCGACATCGGCCGCGGTGTGCGCGTACGGCGGGGTGTTGCCGCGGTTCCGCTGTTCCGGCGTCAGATCGCAGGTCACCGGCGTGCTGCGGCCGGAGCCGCGCGGGTCGAGGCCGATCACGTCGTAGGAGTCCAGCACCTTCTGCGGCAGCCCGGAGGCGGCGAGAACGGCCGGGTAGCCGAGTCCCGTGATGCCGGGGCCGCCCGGATTGGTCAGCAGTACGCCGCGGCGCTTCGAGGGGTTCTTGCTCGCCAGCCGGGATATCGCGATCTCGATCTGCCGGCCGTCGGGATCGCGGTAGTCCAGCGGGACTTCGAGCGTGGAGCACTGGAGACGGGGTGAGTCGGCCTTAAGGGGTGAGGCGGTCTTCTCCGGGCACGGACCCCACTCCACGGTGTCCGGCCTCGCGGCCGCCCTGTCCGGCGTCGCCACCGCCGACACTCCCGTGACCGCGGTCGCCGCCACCGCGGTGGCGGCGAGGGCGAGGGGCAGAGATCTGCGCATCCGATGTCCTCCTGTGGGGCACGTACGGCCGTAGACGCGGGTCTGTCGTCCGGATGGGCGTCAGGTCGTTCCCGGTCGCGGATTCCCCCGGGATGTCCGGCCCGCTCGGTGGCCGGTTCCTTGCGGGTATGTGCCCAGCCACCGGACACCATGGCGACGAGCGCGATGAGTCCGAGGAGGATCATCTGGCCGGGGAGTCCGCCGGGGACCCAGGTGAGATTGCCCCACAGCGGCTCGAAGTCCTGGTCGAGCAGGGCGCGGATCATCGCTTGGACGGCCAGGGCCGTGATCACCATCCCGACCGCCTCAAGGGCCACAAAGCCACCCTTGCGCATCGCGCTTCTCCGCCTGGTGTTCGGTCGTCTCGGCACGTGAACGAGTCTGTCCGTGCGGCCCGGCAGGCACATCGGCCCGGCGGCTCGCCTCGCCTCCGGCCCAAGGCGGGGTGGTGATTCGACTCCGGTCGAGGGTGCGTCATCCCGCGGGCCGAATCACCGGCCGCACCGTGTCGCGATACTGACCAGGTGAACACGGACGTCGCGCCACGGCTCGGGTGGTGGCAGCAGACCTGGCGGCTGATGGCGGCCGCGGCGGTGGGCATACCGCTCTGGCTCTCCATCGGTGTGGTGATGCGGGGACAGTCGACAGGAACCGGCTCGTGGTTCTTCATCGGTGATCCGCTGGTGGCTCTCGGCTGTCTGACGGCGCTTCTGTGGCGGCGGCGGTTCCCGCTCGGCGTCGCCATGACAGTCGCGATCGCCTCGACCGCGTCGGCACTCGCCTCCGGCGCCGCGTTTCTGGCGCTGGTCTCGCTCTCCACGCGTCGTCGTCCGGTGGAGAGCGCGGTCGTCGGGCTGGCCCTCGTGACCGCGTCACAGTTCGCCGGCGGGTTCTACCCGACCCCGCCCGGCCCACTGTGGCTCGCACTCGCGTTCCCGGCGCTGATCGCGGGCATCGCCGTGGCCGTGGGCATGGCCATCGGGGCGCGGCGCGTCGAAGTGCGGTCCTTGCGGGACCGGGCGGAGAGCGCGGAACGGGAACAGACCGCACGGGCGGCGCAGGCACGGGCCCTGGAACGGAACCGGATCGCCCGCGAGATGCACGACGTGCTCGCGCACCGGATCTCCCTGGTCGCCATGCAGGCCGGAGTGCTGGACCACCGCGGCGACCTCACCGCCGAGGAGAACCGCGTGCTGGTCCGCGGCATCGCCGAAGGCTCCCACCAGGCCCTGGAAGAACTACGGGATGTCCTCGGGGTGCTCCGGGCCGACCCGGGCCGCCCGGAACCACCCCAGCCCTCCTTCGACCGCATCCCCGACCTGGTGGCCGACGCCCGCACGTCCGGACTGGACGTCACGCTCACCACCACGGTGACGGGGACACCCTCCGACGTCGTCGGACGCACCTGCTACCGGATCGTCCAGGAAGGACTGACCAACGCCGCCAAACACGCCCCGGGCGCACACGTACACATCACCCTCGAGGGGACCGTCGGCGACAGTCTCAACGTCAGCGTCCGCAACTCCCCGGCCACCACGGCGACCGCACCACCCCCGGCATCGGGATTCGGCCTGCTCGGCCTCACCGAACGCATCACCCTCGCCGGCGGACAACTCGACCACCACCCCACGCCCGACAGCGGATACCTCCTCACCGCGCGGCTACCCTGGCCGAACCCCACCCACGGAAAGAGAGCATGAGTGGATACCGAGCGGGAGCCGGTGCGCGTCGTCATCGTCGACGACGACCAACTGGTGCGGATGGCGCTGCGACTCGTCATCGAGGGCGAACCGGACCTGACCGTCGTCGCGGAGGCGGCCGACGGGGACGCCGCGCTCACCGTGGTGGACGAGCAGCGGCCGGACGTCGTCCTGATGGACGTGCGGATGCCCGGCCGCGACGGTCTCAGCGCGACCCGGGAACTCCTCACCCGACCGGCGCCGCCGCGGGTGCTCATGCTGACCACATTCGACTCCGACGATCTGGTGCTCGGCGCACTGCACGCCGGAGCACTCGGGTTCGTCCTCAAGGACACCCAACCGCCGCGGCTTCTCGACGCGGTGCGGACCGTCGCGGACGGCAACCCCGTGCTGGGTCCGGCCGCCACGGCACGGGTGATCGCCGCGGCCACCAGCCCGCGGTCCGCTCACGCTCGCGACTCATCCCGCGAAGCAGCGCGGAAACAGCTGTCCACCCTGACGACACGAGAACTCGACACCGCTCGGGCCATCGCGGACGGGCTGGGCAACCCGGAGATCGCCGAGCGGCTGTACATCAGCGTCGCGACCGTCAAGGCACACATAGGCAGCCTGTTCGCCAAGCTGGCGGTCGACAACCGGGTGCAGATCGCACTCCTGGTCCGTGACGCGGAGGAATGAGGCCAGTTGGGGGCGTGCGGGCTCACGTAGCTGGACGGTTCCACCCGACTGGTGGACGTGTCCCTATGCAAAACACCCCCCTGACCCGCGTTTCCACAGATCAGGAGGGTGTGTGAGCGGTAGCGGTGGGATTTGAACCCACGGAGGAGTTGCCCCCTCACGCGCTTTCGAGGCGCGCTCCTTCGGCCGCTCGGACACGCTACCGAGGGAGAGCCTAGCGGACGGGTGGCCGGGAACCGAAATCGGTTCCGGGACCGGCCCGCGCGACGGGGCTCAGGGCGAGGCTCAGGGCGAGGCTCAGGGTTTGCGGAAGAAGGCGGTCAGGGGGGCCGCGCAGGCCTCCGCCAGGACGCCCCCGATGACCTCGGGACGGTGGTTGAGGCGGCGGTCACGGACGACGTCCCAGAGGGAGCCGACCGCGCCGGCCTTCTCGTCCACGGCGCCGTAGACCAGCCGGTTCAGGCGGGACAGGACGATCGCGCCGGCGCACATCGTGCACGGCTCCAGGGTGACCACCAGGGTGCAGCCGGTCAGCCGCCAGCCGCCGAGGTGGTGGGCGGCGGCTCGGAGGGCGAGGACCTCGGCGTGGGCCGTGGGGTCGCCGTGGGCCTCGCGCTCGTTGCGGCCGCGGCCGAGTACGGAGCCGTCCGGGCCCAGCACGACGGCGCCGACCGGCACATCTCCCGTCTCGGGTGCCCGCACCGCCTCCTCCAGCGCCAGGCGCATCGGTTCGCGCCAGGGGTCGCGCAGGGGGTCGGGGTCGGGGCCGGGCAGGAGGCCGGTCAGCGGATCGGTCATGACATCAGTGTGCGGCGGTCAGCGCACCGCCTCCAGCCCCTCCATGCTGCACCCGAGCATCTCGGCGATCGATTCGAGGGCGTCCCCGTCGAGGGCCTTCAGCTCCTTCTCGTCCATGCCGAGGTCGGCCAGGATGTCGGCGTCGCCGAGCGGGCCGATCGGGACCGGCGCGTCGTCCGCGTCCTCGTCGTCCCGGTCCGGCTCGCCGTCCTCGGTGCCGTCCAGGTCGACCAGGCTGTCCAGATCGTCGTCGGGGTCCCGGCCGAGCAGCTCGTCGGTGAGCATCGAGCCGTACGAGGTGCGGGCGGCGGCTGCCGCGTCCGATACATAGATGTGCGGGTCGTCCTCGCCGTCCACGCGGACGACGCCGAACCACGCGTCTTCGTGCTCGATGAAGGCCAGTACCGTGTCGTCGTCCTTGGAGGCCAGACGGGCCAGTTCGATCAAGTCCGTCAGGGTTTCCACGTCATCGAGCTCTGTGTCGCTCGCTTCCCACCCTTCTGCGGTGCGCGCGAGCAATGCGGCGAAGTACACCGTGACTCTCCCACTGGTCATAGGCGTGCCGGGGGCGGGCGGGACAGTGTCCCGCCCCAATCGGAATCGTGGCAGAAACCGTCGCTTCGCGAGAGGTCTTCCACGCTGCGTCGTGCACCAGTCCAAAGAGATGTGGCTCACGCGGACGGAATCGAAACACGCGGAAACCGTCTCCGGCGGTTCGGCGGAAGCTCACCAGGGCTCACCAGGAGAACGTCCGCATGTGTATCGCCCGGCGCATCCGGGCCGCGCGGGCCTGCCGGGGACGCACCTGGTCCCGCACCGCCCGGGCCTCGTTCAGCGCGCGCAGGAAGCGGTCGCGACGGCGGCGGCGGTCCGCGGCGGTTTCCCTCGCGGTCGCGTCGGCCATGGTCACTCACTCCTCGGTGCCGAGGTGTCGCCCGGTGGGAGCCCGGGCGCTGTTGCCCACTTTCCCCCGAATCAGCGGTTTGATGCCACTACGGCGGCAGACGGTCGAGCGCGGGGCGGCGCACGGAGGGCGTCACCGGCGGGAGCCGGGCTCCGGGTGCTCGGTTAGTGTCGTTGCCATGCGGATCCACGTCGTCGACCACCCGCTGGTGGCGCACAAACTCACCACGCTGCGCGACAAGCGCACCGACTCCCCCACCTTCCGGCGGCTCGCCGACGAGCTGGTGACCCTGCTCGCGTACGAGGCCACGCGCGATGTGCGCACCGAGCAGGTCGACATCGAGACCCCGGTGACGGCCACGACCGGGGTACGGCTGTCCCATCCGCGCCCCATGGTCGTGCCGATCCTGCGGGCCGGTCTCGGGATGCTCGACGGCATGGTGCGGCTGCTGCCCACCGCCGAGGTCGGCTTCCTGGGCATGATCCGTGACGAGGAGACGCTCCAGGCGTCCACCTACGCCACCCGGATGCCCGAGGACCTCTCCGGCCGTCAGGTCTACGTCCTGGACCCGATGCTCGCCACCGGCGGGACGCTGGTCGCGGCGATCAGGGAGCTGATATCGCGGGGCGCCGACGATGTGACCGCGCTGTGTCTGCTGGCGGCGCCCCAGGGCGTCGAGCTCATGGAGCGCGAGCTCGCCGGGGCGCCGGTGACGGTGGTCACCTCGTCCGTCGACGAGCGGCTCAACGAGCAGGGGTACATCGTGCCGGGGCTCGGCGACGCGGGCGACCGGATGTACGGGACCGCGGGCTGAGCCCCACCCGACTCAGGAACGGCAGGGCGATCCGGAGGACGCGGGCGAGGGCTTGGCCAGGGCGGCCAGCGCCTTGTCCGCGTCCTTCTGCTCGACCAGGTCCTTGAAACCGTTGCCGATGATCAGGTCGATGTCCTTGCCGTCGCGCGCGTCGTTCTTGGTCTTGGCGCCGGCGAGCTGCGTGCCGAGCACATTGAAGGCTCCGTCGCCGGCGCCGGGCGCGCCGAGCAGTATCCCGGTGGCCTTGACCTTCTTGTCGTACTGGGTCGGGGCGTTGCCCACCTTCCCGATCTTGAAACCGCGCTTCTCCAGCTCCTTGGCGGTGTCCTTGGCGAGGCCGGAGCGCGTGGTCGCGTTGTAGACGTTGACCGTGATCTGGGAGGGCTTCGGCAGCTTCCCGCCCGTACGGCCGCCCTGGCCGCTCTGGCCGCTGTCGGACCGGCCGGACTTGGCGTTCCCGTCGGGGTGCTTGTCGCCGCGCTCGCAGTCCCCGGTGCCGTGCGCCGCGCGGACCTTCTGGCCGCCGCCGTCGCCGGAGAAGACGTCGATGAGCTGAAGTGTTCCCCACCCGACCAGGCCGAGCGCCAGAACCGAGCCGAAGGCGGTGAACATCAGCCGCCGGCGGCTCCGGGGCCGGCTCATCCGCGGGTAGCGATCGCCCGTAATGCGGTACTTTCCGCCCATGCCGGGAGGGGTCAGCATGCTCATGTGCGCAGCGTAGTGCGGCCAGGTGGCGATGCCTACTAAATGATCAATGGTTGGTGCTCAGACCAACCCGAAAGGGTCAACACGGATCGGAAGTCGATCAACGGCGATCGGTCACCGGGGCGGGGCGCGGTCAGCCCTCGAGCTCCAGAACGCGCGCGTGCAGCACCTGACGCTGCTGGAGGGCGGCGCGCACCGCCCGGTGCAGCCCGTCCTCCAGATAGAGGTCGCCCTGCCATTTCACGACATGGGCGAAGAGGTCCCCGTAGAACGTGGAGTCCTCGGCGAGCAGCGTCTCCAGGTCGAGTTGCTGCTTCGTCGTGACCAACTGGTCAAGACGTACCGGGCGTGGGGCGACATCCGCCCACTGGCGGGTGCTTTCCCGGCCGTGGTCGGGATAGGGCCGACCGTTTCCGATGCGCTTGAAGATCACACGGAAAGCCTACCGGGCAAGCCCCTCCCGGCGCAGCCAAGGCGCCCGAGTGCCGGGCCGGAGCCGGGCCCCGCCGAACTCGGAAAATAGGAAAAAATTCCCGAAAGGGGCTAGGCGCTCATGGAGGCCCGGAGTAACGTAAATAACAGCCTGCGGGGCGAGCGAGGGAGCTCGACCGGAGAGGCGCTCAGGACAGAGGACGTCAGTCCTCCGAAGAGAACGTCTTCTAGATGGCCGGGCTGAGAGGCTCGAAGGTCGGGGAGACCTGAGAGCGACCTCCAACACCTGATACGGACAATGCCGCCGAAGGGAGCCCACCTCGCAGGTTTTGTCCTGCGCGGGAATCCCGCCTCGCGAGTTCCGTGCCGCCCGCGCACCATGGCCTCATGGCCGTTCCCCAGCGCCCGCCGGGCCCTCACGGCGCGCCGGAGCCGCGCCGCTGTCTGGTCACCGGCGCCACCGGCTACATCGGCGGCAGACTGGTCCCCGAGCTGCTGGCCGCGGGGCATCAGGTGCGGTGTGTCGCCCGCTCGCCCGGGAAACTGCGCGACCAGCCCTGGGCGGGGCGGGTGGAGACCGTACGCGGCGATGTGACCGACGAGGAGTCCGTGCGCGCCGCCATGGAGGGCGTGGACGTCGCGTACTACCTGGTCCACGCGCTGGGCACCGGATCCGGCTTCGAGGAGACCGACCGCCGCGCCGCCCGGATCTTCGGCGAGCGGGCCCGGGCCGCCGGGGTGCGCCGGATCGTCTACCTCGGCGGGCTGACCCCCGAGGGCGTCCCCGAGCGCGCGCTCTCGCCCCATCTGCGGTCCCGGGCCGAGGTGGGCCGGGTGCTGCTGGACTCCGGGGTGCCGACGGCCGTGCTGCGGGCCGGGGTGATCATCGGCTCGGGCTCGGCCTCGTTCGAGATGCTGCGCTACCTCACCGAGCGGCTGCCGGCGATGGTGACGCCCCGCTGGGTGCGCACCCGCACCCAGCCCATCGCCGTCCGCGATGTGCTGCGGCTGCTGGTGGGCTGCGCCGCGCTGCCGGACGAGGTGCACCGGACCTTCGACATCGGCGGCCCCGACGTCCTCACCTACCGCGCCATGATGCGGCGGTACGCGCGGGTGACCGGGTTGCGGCGGCGGCTGATCGTGCCGGTGCCGGTGCTCACCCCCGGTCTTTCCAGTCTGTGGGTCGGCCTGGTCACCCCCGTACCCGGCGCCATCGCCCGCCCGCTGGTGGAGTCGCTGCGCCATGAAGTGGTGTGCGCCGAACGGGACATCACCCGCTATGTGCCGGACCCGCCGGGCGGGCCGCTCGGCGTGGACCGGGCGCTGGAGCTGGCCCTGCGGCGGATCCGCGACGCGGAGGTGGCCACCCGCTGGTCCTCCGCCGCCACCCCCGGCGCGCCCAGCGATCCACTGCCCACCGACCCCGACTGGTCGGGCGGCAGCCTCTACCAGGACCGCCGCGAGCGCGCGGTGGACGCCTCACCGGGGGACGTCTGGCGGGTGGTGGAGGGGATCGGCGGTGCGAACGGGTGGTACTCGCTGCCGCTCGCGTGGGCGCTGCGCGGCTGGATCGACACCCTGGTGGGCGGCGTCGGGCTGCGCCGGGGCCGCCGGGACGCGGCGCGGCTCAGAGTGGGGGACAGCCTCGACTTCTGGCGGGTGGAGGAGGTCCTGCCGCCCCGGCTGCTGCGGCTGCGGGCCGAGATGCGGCTGCCGGGCCTGGCATGGCTGGAGATGGTGGTCGACCGGGACGCGCGGGGCGGGACGGTGTACCGGCAGCGGGCGCTGTTCCATCCGCGCGGCCTCGCCGGGCATCTGTACTGGTGGTCGGTGGCCCCGTGGCACGCGCTCGTCTTCGGCGGTATGGCCCGGAACATCGCCGCCCGGGCCGAGAGGGGCGAGGCCGGGACGGGCAGGGGCGGGAAGGACGCGGCCGGGACGAGAGCGTCCGCGTTCCGCGTACGGTGAGCCCCACTGCCCCGCGTACGGTGAGCCCCACTGTCCCGCGTCCGGTGAACCCCGCTGGTCCGGGGCGCCTGAACCACGCGGTCGGCCCGGCCGGTCCGGGGCCGCTGAACCCCGCTGGTCCGGGGCCGCTGAACCCTGCCGTCACCGGGACCCGTTCGGGGAGCGGTTCCGGGATCCGTTCGGAGACCCGCCCGGCCGCAGCCCCTCGAAGGCGAGCGGCAGATGCCGCGGCCCGCGCAGCACCGCGTTGCGCCGGTAGGTCGGCGGGTCCTCCAGCAGCCGGGGCTCCTCCAGCCGGCGGACCAGCTCGGTCAGCGCGATCTGCGCCTCCAGCCGGGCCAGCGGGGCGCCGAAACAGCTGTGGACGCCGCTGCCGAAGCCGAGGTGCTGGTTGTCCCTGCGCTGCGGATCGAACCGGTCGGGGTCGGGGAACCGCTGCGGATCGCGGTTGCCCGAGGCCAGCAGCAGCCAGACGGACGCCCCCTGGGGGATGGTCACACCCGCGATGTCGATCTCCGAGAGCGGGGTGCGCCGGGGGAGCATCTGCACCGGCGGATCGAACCGCAGCAACTCCTCCACCAGCGGGACGACCAGATGGGGATCCTTGCGCAGCCGGGTGAGCACATCGGGGTTGCGCAGCAGGGTCAGCATCCCGTTGGTGATCAGGTTGACGGTGGTCTCGTGCCCCGCCACCAGCAGCAGCACCGCGGTGCTCAGCAGCTCCACCCGGCTCATCCGCCCCTCCGGACCCTCCCCGCCCGGACCCTCCCCGCCGACCAGGGCCGAGAGCATGTCGTCGCCGGGTGCGCGGCGGCGCTCCTCGATCAGCTCGGACAGATACGTCGCCAGTTCCGTCCGGGCCTGCCGGGTGATCCGCCGCCGCTCGGCGGCGTCCGCGTCCGGGCCGGGGTCCAGACTGGCGGCGAGGGTGTCGGCCCAGGCGTGGAAGCGCGGCTCGTCCTCCCGTGGCACCCCGAGCAGCCGGCAGATCACGGTCACCGGGAAGGGGTAGGAGAAGTGGTCGACGAGATCGATCCGGTCCCGTCCCTCGAAGCCGTCGATCAGCTCGCCGACGATACGGGTGAGTTCACCGCGCATCTCGTGGAGCCGGCGTGGGGTGTGCGGCGGGCCGAAGGGCGCCGTCGCGAGCTGGCGCAGCCGGTCGTGCTCGGGCGGGTCCAGCCTCAGGAAGCTGGGCGGCAGCCCCGGGTCGTCGTCCTCCTCGGCCAGCTCCGAGGCGGCCCGGGGGTCCAGGTTGCGCGCGTCGGAGCTGAGTCGGGGGTCGTGCAGCAGACCGTGGATCTCCCAGTAGGTGGAGACGATGTACGGCCCCTTCTCGTCGTGCGCCACGGGCGTCTTGCGCAGCTCGGCGTAGATCGGGTAGGGGTCGGCTCGATGGGCGTAGTCGGTGATCTGCCGTACGAGCGAGCCTTGCGTCTGCGTCATGGCGGAGTGCGTTCCTTCGTCGGGGTCGTCCCCTTGCTCAGCATCGGTGAGGCGGTCCGGGCCCGCGCGTACAGCCAGGCCAAAGGGGCGAACGCGCGACCGTGGCCCGCTCGCTACGATGGAGCGCCGCGCGCCGGGCGCGTGCGGTGGGGAAGGAGACGGTGCGATGGACCACGACCGGACCGGCGGGCCCGGCTGGCCCCGCCGCCCCCGTCGGCGTGGCCAGGGCGAACTGGAGGCGCAGGTGCTCGTGGCGCTGAGCCGGGCGCCGGGGCCGGTGACCGCCGCATGGGTGCAGGAGCGGATCGAGGGCGAGCTCGCCTACACCACGGTCATGACCATCCTGTCCCGGCTGCACGCCAAACAGGCCGTGACCCGTGAGCGCGCGGGCCGCTCCTTCGTCTGGCGGGCGGCGTCGGACGAGGCGGGGCTCGCGGCGCTGCGGATGCGCCGGGTGCTGGACGGCCAGGACGACCGCGAGGCGGTCCTGGCCAGCTTCGTGACCGGGCTGACCCAGGACGACGAGCGGCTGCTGCGCGACCTGCTGAGCGACGTGGCGGAGGAGCCGGAGGACTGACCGATGGGCGTCTTCGTCTTCCTCCCGCTGGTTCTGCCCCTGACGGCGCTGCCGATCGCCCGGCTCGCCGAGCAACATCTCCATCCGCGCACCGCCACCCGGCTGCTGACGCTCGTCGGCACCGTCCTCGCGGTGTGCTCGACGCTGTGCCTGGGGCTGCTGATGGTCGTCGGCACCGCGCAGCTGCCGGGCAACCCACTGCCGGACAGCTGGTCGGACCCCGAGGTACGGGCGGCGGTGCCCTTTGACGTGGTGGCCGGGAAGGCGGCGATCGGCGCGCTGGCGGCGGTGGCCGTCTCCTGCACGGCCACCTGTCTGCGGCATGGCCGGGTGCGGCGGGAGGCCCGGCTCGCGCTCGCCGGGCTGCCGGAGTCGCCGGTCGCGGTGCTGCCGGACGACAGGGCGTACGCGTACGCCCTGCCCGGGACCTCGGGGCGGACCGGGAAGCCGGGCCGGATCGTCGTCTCCACCGGGATGCTGGACAGCCTTGAGCCCCGTGAGCGGCGGGCCCTGATCGCGCATGAGCGCGCCCATCTGACCGCACACCACCACCGCTATCTGCTGGCCGCACGGCTCGCCGCGCGGGCCAACCCGCTGCTGCGGCCGCTGCGGGCCGCGGTGGACTACTGCGCCGAGCGCTGGGCGGACGAGGAGGCGGCCCGGGAGGTCGGCGACCGCAGGGTCACGGCGCGGGCGGTCGGCAAGGCCGCCCTGGTCTCCCGGGGCACACCGGGGCCGGCGCTCGCCGGATTCGCCGCGCCGGGGCCGGTGCCGCGCCGGGTCGCGGCGCTGCTGGAGCCCGTTCCGCCGTCCCGGCACTGGCCGCCCACGTGGACGGCGGCGGGGCTGGCCCTGTGGATCGCGGCGGTGGGCACCGCCGCGTCCGCGCTGTCCTCGGCGAACGCGGCGGTCGCCCTGGTCCTCGTCCTGCACGCCGCGACCCCGCTGTAGCTCCGGGGCGCGCCCGTACGGCCGGCGGGGCGGCCGTACCGGCTTATGGCTTGCGGGGTCGCCTTACGGCTTTTCCGCCTTGCCCCGTCTTACAGGTCGAACTCGGCCGGCGGGAGCTCCAGCGTGAAGCACGCCTCGCGGACCATGGCCTGCTCGGTCTTGTCGAAGTTGCCGTCCGCGCCACCGATGACGATGCCGATCTGGATCACGGCGCGCGCCTCGGCGGGCTTCTTCTTGGCCTTGGCGACCTCCTGCATCACGCTCACCTTGCCGAAGTCGAAGTCCGTGGTGAGCTTGTTGACGTAGTCGTTGAAGCGGCGTTGCAGATCGTCGGCCGGGAAGTTCTGCAACACCTCGTTGGTGGCGATCAGCTGGGCGACGCGCTGCCGCTCGGACGGGTCGACCGAGCCGTCCGCCGCCGCCACCAGGGCACACATCGCCATGCTCGCGTCGCGGAAGGCGCCGCTCTTCAAGTCGTTCTTCTTCGAGACGAGCTGAGTCTGCATCGTCTGGGCGGACTCCCTGATGCGGTCCCACAGGGCCATGGCCACTCACACTCCATAGGGTCGTTAGGATCTACAGTTGTGTAGAAGCTAGCAGGCGGGGTCGGTCAAGGCCGGGCGGATCGGCCCCTCTTCAGCACTCTGTGAACTGACCGGAGAGGTAAAGAAGTTCCCAAGTTGAGGAGGTGACGGATGCGCTGGACTGGACCTAAACCCTCGTACGCGAGAGCTGAGCCTTTCGGGGCGCGGGCTCGCGAGCGCCACTATGGTGCGTGGAATGTTCCACTCCGCAACCCTCCGCCGAAACTCGGAAAGAGCCCAGATTTTCCCCGCAGGTTTCCCGGGAGGGCATATGTGATGAACGTCTCGCACTTACTGCCGACACTGCCCGCGCGGCGCACACCGGCGTCCTCGCCCGCCAAGGCGGCACCGGCTCCGTCCCCCGCGCCGAAACAACGCGACGCGTTCTTCGACAACGCCAAATACCTGGCGATCGTGCTGGTCGCCATGGGGCATGCGTGGGAGCCACTGCGAGGCGGCAGCAGAGCGGCATCCGCGCTCTATATGACCGTCTACACGTTCCATATGCCGGCGTTCATTCTCATCTCCGGGTACTTCTCGCGGAATTTCGATCTCCGGCCGGACCGGCTCAAGCGTCTGATCACGGGTGTCGCCGTTCCCTACGTCCTCTTCGAGGTCGCGTACACCTTCTTCAAACGGTGGGCGGACGACGATCCGTCCTATCCGATCAGTCTGCTCGACCCCTGGTATCTGACCTGGTTTCTGATCGCGCTCTTCGTCTGGCGGCTGACCACGCCGCTGTGGCGGATCGCGCGGTGGCCGGTGGCGCTGGCCCTCATCATCGCCGCGCTCGCCGCCTGTTCACCGAATATCGGTGACGACCTCGATCTACAGCGGGTGCTTCAGTTCCTGCCCTTCTTCGTGCTGGGGCTGCACATGCGGCCGGAGCACTTCCGGCTGATGCGGCGGCGCGCGGTCAGATGGCTGTCGGTGCCGGTGGTCGCGGCCGCGGTGGTCTTCGCCTACTGGGCCGTGCCGCGGATGAACCCGGCGTGGTTCTACCGCCGGGACAGCGCGCAGGAGCTCGGTGCGCCGTGGTGGGTCGGGACGGTCATGACGTTCGCCCTCTTCGGCTGCTCCATGGTGCTCACCGTGTGCTTCCTCGCCTGGGTGCCCCGGCGCCGGATGTGGTTCACGGTGCTCGGCGCCGGGACGCTGTACGGCTATCTGCTGCACGGCTTCCTCGCCAAGGGCTCCCGCTTCTGGGACTGGTACGACCACCCGTGGCTGCACCGGCCGCTGGGGGAGATCGTGGTGACGGCGGTGGCGGTGGCCGTGGTGACGGCCCTGTGCGCGCCACCCGTCCAGCGGGCGTTCCGGTTCGCGATGGAGCCGCGGATGGAGTGGGCCTTCCGGAGACGCGACGGATGATCCGCGCACTCGGTCACGGGAGCGCACTCGTGTGACTAATTGGGCTTTCGGATAGGCCCGTTGTGGGATGGGTAGCCCGTAGCCGACCCCGGTCCGTAGCCGGACGACGACTACGGGCCACCGTCGCACGGAGAGGTGCCGGCCCAGCAGTGACACAGCCCTTTCGACTCCCCGACTTCTACATGCCGTATCCGGCCCGGCTGAACCCCCATGTCCAGGCGGCACGGGAGCACTCCACCCGGTGGGCCCGCGAGATGGGAATGCTCGAGGGCTCGGGGATCTGGGAACAGGAGGATCTCCACGCCCACGACTACGCCCTGTTGTGCGCGTACACCCACCCCGACTGCTCCGACGCGGAGCTCTCGCTGGTCACGGACTGGTATGTGTGGGTGTTCTTCTTCGACGACCACTTCCTGGAGACGTTCAAGCGCTCCCAGGACCGTGAGGCCGGCAAGGCGTATCTCGACCGGCTGCCCGCCTTCATGCCGATGGACCCGGCGGCCGGGACCCCGGAGCCCACCAACCCGGTCGAGGCGGGGCTCGCGGATCTGTGGGCGCGGACGGTGCCCTCGATGTCGGCGGACTGGCGGGCACGGTTCCGGGAGAGCACCGAGAACCTGCTCAACGAATCGCTCTGGGAGCTCTCGAACATCAACATCCACCGGATCCCCAATCCGGTCGAGTACATCGAGATGCGCCGTAAGGTCGGCGGCGCGCCCTGGTCGGCCGGGCTGGTGGAGCACGCCGTGGGGGCCGAGGTGCCGGCGGTGATCGCCGGGTCGCGGCCGATGCGGGTGCTGCGGGACGCCTTCGCGGACGCGGTGCACCTGCGCAACGACCTGTTCTCGTACCAGCGGGAGATCGAGGACGAGGGCGAGCTCAGCAATGGCGTCCTGGTCCTGGAGACGTTCCTGTGCTGCACCACCCAGGAGGCGGCCGACTCCGTCAATGAGCTGCTCACCTCACGGTTGCAGCAGTTCGAGGACACCGCCCTCACCGAGCTCGGGCCGCTCTTCGCCGAGCACGGTCTGGACCCGGCGGCCTGTGCGGGGGTCCTCGCCTACGTCAAGGGGCTCCAGGACTGGCAGTCCGGCGGCCATGAGTGGCATATGCGCTCCAGCCGGTACATGAACGGCGCGCACGGTGCGGAGGGTACGGACCGTGCGAATGACGCGGACGGCCCGGACGGCCCGGACGGCCCGGACGGCCCGGACGGCCTGGACAAGGCCCCGGCGTGGTCGCCCTTCGCGCTCAGCGGCCTCGGCACCTCCGCGGCGAGCCTGCCGCTGACCACGGGCCGGGCGGAGGCGGCCCGGACCCGCAGGTTCAGCCATGTCCCGTTCCGGAGCACCGGGCCCTCCCTGCTGCCGGACTTCTTCATGCCGTTCACCCTCCGGCTCAATCGGCATCTGCCCGCCGCCCGCGACCACCTGGCCGACTGGGCACATCGGATGGGCATCCTCGGACCGCAGCCAGGGATCCCCGGGTCGCACGTCTGGGACGAGCGGCGGATGCTCGCCGCCGACCTGCCGCTGTGCGCGGCCGGCATCCACCCGGACGGCTCCCCGGACGAGCTCGATCTGGCGTCCGGCTGGCTGGCCTGGGGCACCTACGCGGACGACTACTACCCGGCGGTCTTCGGCCGCACCCACGACCTGGCCGGGGCCCGCGTCTGCAACGCCCGGCTCAGTGCGTTCATGCCGCTCGACGCGGGCCCCACCCCGGCCCCGGCGAACGCGCTGGAGCGGTCGCTGGCCGACCTGTGGAGCCGTACGGCGGGCCCGATGGAGGACCTGTCGCGCCGTGAACTCCGTAAGGCCGTCGAGAACATGACCGCCAGCTGGCTGTGGGAGCTGGCCAACCACACGAAGAACCGGATCCCCGACCCGGTCGACTACATCGAGATGCGCCGGCACACCTTCGGCTCCGACCTCACCATGAGCCTGTGCCGACTGGCACGCGAACGGCGGGTGCCGCCCGAGATCTACCGCAGCGGCCCCGTCCGGTCGCTGGAGAACGCCGCCATGGACTACGCGACGCTGCTGAACGACGTCTTCTCGTACCAGAAGGAGATCGAGTTCGAGGGCGAGATCCACAACGGCGTCCTCGTCGTCCAGAACTTCTTCGACTGCGACTATCCGACCGGGGTCGCCGTCGTGAACGATCTGATGACGTCCCGGATGCGGCAGTTCCAGCATGTCGCGGCGCATGAGTTCCCGGTGCTGTACGACGACTTCGGCCTGGAGCCGGAGGCCCGGACGGCGATGGACGGCTATGTGGAGGAGCTGCGCGACTGGATGTCCGGGATCCTGAACTGGCACCGGGAGATCTCGCGCTACCGGGAGGAGGAACTGCTCCGCGCCCACCGGCGGCCGGTGGACGCCGGGGCGGTCCCGGCCCCGGCGGACACCGGGACCGTGACGGGCGCCGGGGCCGGTTCCGGGGCGCGGCCGGTGGCCCCGTGGCATGGGCCCACCGGGCTCGGCACCTCGGCCGCGCGGGTTCCGGTGCCCGCCGGAGCACGTACGTAAGGCCCCGTAGGGACCGTAAGGTCCTCGGGAACGGACCGCCCCGCCTTTGTCGGCCGGGACAAGGCGGGGCGGCCGCTTGTTGGCCGTCCGGCACGATGCCCGGCGCGCGGGGTGGCCTGTTGAATGCCGCGCAGTCCCCTCGCGCCCTGGAGGTAGCGTGTCGGCCGCAGCCGAAGACCCCGGCAGCCCGAGCCCCGGTCCGGACCCCGGCGTCACCCCCGCCCCCGCCTCCGTTCACCGGGATGCTGGTGGCCCGGCCGGGCGGGGGCGGGGCCGGGGACGCGGACGGGATTCTGCTGATGCTCGCCCAGGGCGCCCTGCCGGGCTGGGCCACCGGGCTGGGCCACCGGGCTGGTCGTGGTGGCCGCGGCGGCGTCCGCGATGGCCCGGCCGGGGCGATGTGCGTCGGCATCTCGACCCTGGTGGCACGGAATCTGCTGCCCGCCCGCCGGAAGGCGGCCCGGATGGCGGTCAACCACAGCGTGGTCGTCCTGGCCATCGGGCTCGCGCTCACCCTCGGCATCCTGCGGCCGGGGCTGCTGACCGCCCCGGGGGCGCTGGCGGGCCTGGTGACCGGTGAGGCGGTGGTGACCTGGCTGACCCAGGCCGAGGCGGAGACCCACCATGTGAACGCGGGCCTGGTCGCGCTGGCGGTCAATGTGCTGGTGGCGGCCGCCGTGACGGCGCTCTTCCGCCGCCCGGCCGCTTCCCCAACCATGGATTCCGCCCCTGGGTTCCGTGGGGACCGTGAGCTCCGTAAGGACGGCGAGTCTTACGGGACCTGCGGTCCGAAGACCCGCGCAGCGATGACCACCGAGGAAGGCGAGTGACCGTGACGACGACGGACGACGATCTCTGCTTCAGGACCGCACTGGACCTCAGCGCGCTGCTGCGCTCCCGCGAGCTGTCCGCGCGCGAGCTGCTCGAGGCCCATCTGGCCCGTATCGAACGGGTCAACCCGGCCGTCAACGCGATCGTCACCCTCGTCGCGGACCGCGCCCGCGAGGCCGCGCGGCGGGCCGATGAGCGGATCGCGGCGGGGGAGGAGCTCGGGCCGCTGCACGGGCTGCCCATCGCCCACAAGGACCTCCACAACACCGCGGGCATCCGCACCAGCCATGGCTCGCCGCTCGCCGACGGCGTGCCAGACCAGGACGATCTGCTGATCGAGCGGATACGGGCCGCCGGGGCGATCACCCTCGGCAAGACCAACGTGCCCGAGTTCGGGGCCGGTTCGCACACCTTCAACCCCATATTCGGCGCCACCCACAACCCGCACGACCTGGGCCGCAGCGCGGGCGGCAGCAGCGGGGGCGCGGCGGCCGCGCTGGCCTCCGGCATGGTCCCGATCGCGGACGGCAGCGACACCGGCGGCTCGCTGCGCAACCCGGCCTCGTTCTGCAATGTCGTCGGTCTGCGCCCATCGCCAGGGCGCGTCCCCAACTGGCCCTCCCTGACCGCCTGGGGCACCCTCGGCGTCAAGGGGCCGATGGCCCGTACCGTGGCCGACACCGCCCTGCTGCTGTCCGCCATCGCCGGGCCCGACGCGCGGTCGCCGATCGCCCTGGAGGAGCCCGGCGCCCGCTTCGCCCGCCCCCTGGACCGCGATCTGACGGGGCTGAGGGTGGCCTGGTCCCCGGATCTCGGGGGGCTGGTGCCGGTCGAGCCCGAGGTGGCCGCGGTGGTCGAGTCGGCGGCGGAGGTCTTCACCGGTCTCGGCTGTGCCGTGGAGCGGGCCTGCCCGGACCTGACCGAGGCCGAGGAGGTCTTCCGCACGCTGCGCGCCTCGGTCTTCGAGGTCACCTTCGGCCCGCTCATGGACCGCCACCCGGACGGGCTGAAGCGGGCGATCCGGGAGAACGCCGAGGAGGGGCGCAAGCTCACCGGGCCGGACATCGGCCGCGCGGAGGTGCTGCACACCCTGCTCTTCCACCGCGTCCGGGAGTTCTTCGGCCACTATGACGTGCTGCTGCTGCCGGTGAGCCAGGTGGTGCCGTTCGACGTCGGCATCGAATACCCGACCGAGGTCGCCGGGGTGGCCATGGACGACTATCTGGACTGGATGCGCTCGGCGTATCTGATCAGCTCGACCGGCAGTCCGGCGCTGTCCGTACCGGCCGGGTTCACGCCCGGCGGGCTCCCCGTCGGGGTGCAGATCGTCGGGCCGCACCGGGCGGACTTCGCGGTCCTCCAGGTCGGCCACGCCTTCGAGCGGGCCACCGGGCACTGGCGGCGGCGCCCGGCGGGGATCGAGTAGCGCACGCCCCTGGATCATCCGTGCCTCCGCGCATCAGAGTGAACGGGCCCGGGTAGTGCCCCGGCGACCACTGGCGCTGATGAGCGGAGGAGCCATGTACGACGACTCCCCGTAGGACGACGCCTCGGGCGGATCTTGACGCCTGCGGCGGGCTGTTCCCCTCCCCGCCCCTTCCCACAACTGGGGCTCCGCCCCCGACCCCGGGGTCCCGGGGGTCCCGGGGTGAAGCTCCGCCGCGTGGTCCGCCGGATACCCCGTAGCGGGCCCGCGACGACTGACACGGTGCCCCGGCTACCACAGGGAGATGTCCCCCGCACCAGACATCACGGGCCCCGCGGCGCCATCCGCTGGTGTCACACGCGCGAGGATCCACCGGCCAGGGCCCAGGCCATGACCGGCCGGGCCCGGCCGGTCCGCGGCAGACCGTGAGCCGCCGGTCCGCGGCAGACCACCAGCTGCCGGAGCCCGGCAGACTGTCAGCTGCCGGAGTCCCGGTGTACCGTCAGCCCCCAGCGCCCGGCAGACCGTGCGCTCTCGGCCTCCGGGCCAGTGCGGTGTCCGGCCCGCTCCCCCGATGATGGCGTTTCACCCATGGGAAGGAGCGCATCCGTGCCCACTGCCATCGGTCCGTCCCGCCCACCGCGCAGCGCCGTCGTCATCGGTGCGGGCATGGTCGGTCTCGCCACCGCCTGGTCGCTGCGGAACCACGGCGTCGAGGTCACCGTCGTGGAACGGCGCCACCCCGCGGCCGGGGCGTCCTGGGGGAACGCCGGCTGGCTGTCCCCGGCCCTGACGCTGCCGCTGCCCGAACCGGCGGCGCTCCGCTATGGGCTGCGCGGCCTGGTCTCCCCCGAGTCGCCCGTCTACATCCCGCCCCGGCCCGACCCCCGGCTCGCCCGTTTCCTGCTCACCTTCACCCGGAACTGCACCCCGCGCCGCTGGCGGGTCCTGGCCGCCACGTTCGCCACGCTGAACCGCCATGCGCTGGACGCGTACGACGCGCTCGCCGCGGACGGCGTCGCCGAGCCGACCCGGCCCGCCGAACCCTGTCTGATCGCGTTCCGCACCGCGGCCGAGCGCGCCGCGATGGTCGAGGAGCTGGAGCACGCTCGCGCGGCCGGTTTCCGAATCGCGTACGAGCGGATCGACGGGGATCGCGCCCGGGCGCTGGAGCCCGCGCTGGGCGACGGCATCGGCGCGGCCGTGGAACTCCACGGCCAGCGCTATCTCAACCCCGGGAACTTCGTCCGCGCCCTCGCCGACGCGGTGCGCAAGCGCGGCGGCGAGATCCTGGAGCGGACGGAGGTGTCCGGTATCCGGGACTTGGGGCGGGCGGGCGTGGCCGTCGCCACCCCCGGGGGCCAACTCCGCGCGGACGTCGCCGTCGTGGCCACCGGCGCCTGGCTGGGCCCGCTGGTCCGCCCGTTCGGGGTCCGGGTGCCGGTCCAGGCCGGACGCGGCTACAGCTTCAGCGTCCCGGCCGAGGGCGCCCCCACCCGCCCCACGTATCTGGCCGCCCAGAAGGTCGTCTGCACCCCGCTGGGCGAGGGCCGGGTGCGGGTCGCCGGAATGATGGAGCTGGCCCCCGCGGACCGGCCGGTGGACCCGCGCCGCATACAGGCGATCATCGCGGCGGCCCGTCCGCTGCTGCGGGGTATCGACTGGGAGGCCCGTACGGACACCTGGGTCGGCGCCCGCCCCTGCACCCCGGACGGACTGCCGCTGATCGGCCCGACCGGTTCGCCGCGCGTCTACGTCAACGGCGGGCACGGCATGTGGGGCGTGGCCCTCGGCCCGCTCAGCGGACGGCTGTTGGCGGACGCCATCGCGACCGGCGCCTCCCCGGCCGAACTGGCCCCGCTGCACCCCCTGCGCTGAGCGGAACCGCTCTCCCCGACCGTTCATGTTTCGGCTCGGCGGTCCCGGAAACCCGCCGTGGTGCGCGACGCGACAACGTCGAAAGGAGTCACCGATGAGCACCGTGCGGGAGTCCGTCGAGGTTGGGGTTCCGCTCCACACCGCGTACAACCAGTGGACCCAGTTCACCGAGTTCCCGAGGTTCATGGAAGGTGTGGACCAGGTCACCCAGGTGGACGATCGCCATAACCACTGGGCGACCTCCATTGCCGGTGTGCACCGGGAGTTCGACACCGAGATCGTGGATCAGCTGCCCGACGAGCGCATCGCCTGGCGCACCACCTCCGGTGACGTCCAGCAGCAGGGCCTGGTCACCTTCGAGTCCCTGGACGAGCGCCACACCCGGGTCAATCTGGCCCTGGTCTTCGAGCCGAGCGGAATGGCGGAGAAGGCCGCGGACATGACCGGGACGCTCGACCGGCGGGTGAAGGGGGACCTGCGGAGGTTCAAGGACTTCATCGAGCACCGCGGTGAGGCGGAAGGCGCCTGGCGCGGCCGGATCTCCCCCGGCTGAGCGCGGCGCACCGCACCGGACCGAACCGATCCATAACCCGCAAGGGCACGTCCGCGAGGATGAGTCCGCAAGCCCGCGAGGGCGCCGACCGCAGCGGTCGGCGCCCTCGCGCGCGTCTCCGGTGGAGATCGGATCCAGCGAGATCACACTCTTGCTCATCCGGTCACATCAGGAGCAAGCTGAATATATGGGTGCTCAAACGGCGCCTACGCTGATCTCATCCGTTCAGCGGGCTTTCCGGTTGATGGAGGCAGTGGGCGCGCACGAGGGCGGTGCGCCGGCCAAGCGTCTCGCCCGGGAGACCGGGCTGCCGCTCGCGACCACGTACCACCTGCTGCGGACGATGACCCATGAGGGCTATGTGTCCCGGCTGGACGACGGCGGCTTCGTGATCGGCGACAAGCTGCGCGCCCTCGAGTCCGGCAGCCGTGAGCAGGCGATGCTCGCCCGGGTCCGGCCCACGCTGGCCGCGCTGCGCGACGAGCTCTCGGCCGCCGCGTATCTCACCTTCTACAACGAGGGCGAGATCCGGGTCGCGGAGATCGTCGATGGCCCACAGGCGCCCCGGGTCGATCTGTGGGTGGGGTGCGAGGACGCCGGGCACGCCACCGCGCTGGGCAAATGCGTACTGCGCGAGCTGAACGACGAGGCCCGCCACGACTATCTCTCCCGCCATCCGCTCGTCGATCTCACCCCGCGCACCGTCACCCGCTCCGACGATCTGCTCCGCCGCCTCGACTCCCCGACCGGAAGTCCCCTGGTCGCGGACTTGGAGGAGTACGCCCTGGGCACGGTCTGCTTCGCGGTGCCGATTTACTACGGGGATCGGCTCGGCTCGCTCGGGATCTCGCTGCGGGCGGACCGGCTGGCCCGGCTGGCGGAGATGGATCCGCACCGTGAGCTGTTCCGGACCCGCCTGGTGCCGACGGCGAGCCGGGTGAGCAGGAACCTCTCGCTCACTATCTGAAAACGCGGGTCTTGCCGAACCTATCGAATCGCTGTTTCTCTGGATGAAACGGACAAACTCGGTATCACTTGCCCCCGTGGAGAGAGAGCAGCGAAGCAGGTCATGTTCCCGGCCCGACTCCGCCCGTACGACCCGGACCAGCCGGACGGCGCTGGGCGCATAGCCCCCGCGGTCCCCGTCATCATCATCATTGGCGTGGCTCTGCTCGCCCTCGTCACCTCGGAGGGGCTGGCCTGGCTGCCACTGCTCGCCGTCGGCCCGGCGCTCGCCGCTGCCCACTCCGGACCGTACGGGGTGATGCGGATCGGCCTGCTCGCCGTGGTGGTGGGCGCGCTGCTGGGCACCCAGGGCGATGAATCGATGCGCACCCAGGCGATCATCCTGGCCACGCCCGCCGCCGTGGCCCTGGCGAGCTGCGGGGCAAGCGCCCTGCGCAGACGCCGTGAGCGGGTACTCGCCGCCGTCCGCTCGGTCGCCGAGGCCGCCCAGAACGCCCTGCTCACACCGGTGCCCGCCCGGGTCGGCCAGTTCCAGGTGGCGGTCCGCTACAGCGCCGCCGCCGCGGAGGCACGGGTGGGGGGCGATCTCTATGCCCTGCTGCCGACCCCGCACGGGGTGCGGCTGATCGTCGGCGACGTACGCGGCAAGGGGCTGCCCGCGGTGAGCACCGCCGCCCTGGTGCTCGGCGTCTTCCGCGAGGCCGCCTACGACGAGCCGAACCTGCTCGACGTCGTCGCCAGGATCGAGCGCAGCCTGTCCCGCAACCTGGCGCCCGACGACTTCGTCACCGCCGTGGTCGCGGGATACGCCAGCGAGGGCCGTATGGAGCTCGTCAACTGCGGACATGCCCCGCCGCTGCTGGTCGGCGAGACCGGCATCGTCGCCGTCGAGCCCACCCGCCCGGCCCCGCCGCTCGGTCTGGCCTCCCTGGGCGGTGAACTGCCCAGCCTCCAGGTGGTGCCGTTCGCCGAGGGCGACCAGCTGCTGCTCTACACCGACGGGGTCATCGAGGCGCGGGACCGCGGCCGGGAGTACTTCCCGCTGCTGGAACGGGTGCCGCGGCACCTCTGCGACGAGCCGTCCCGCACCCTCGCCGCGCTCCACGACGAACTGCTGTCCCATGTGGGCGGCCGGTTGCACGACGACGCGGCGCTGCTGCTGCTCCGCAAGCCGGTGCTGGGCGCGGTGCGCGGGGTGGCGGATGTGCCGTCGGCGTGAGCGGATGCGCGGTCGGCGTGGCCCGTGCCCCCGCGACCCGTATGGCCCGCTCAGCGCCTCCGACGGATCGGTTCAGACGGATCTTGGACGGATCGGCTCAGACGACGCCCTGGGCGGCCATCGCCTCCGCCACCCGCACGAATCCGGCGGCGTTCGCGCCCAGGGCGTAGTCGTCGGGGGAGCAGCCGTAGCGGTCGGCGGTGGCCCGGCACAGGGTGTGGACCTCGGTCATGACGGCGGCGAGACGGGCCTCGGTCTGGGCGAAGGTCCAGCGCTCGCGGGAGGCGTTCTGCTGCATCTCCAGCGCGGAGGTGGCCACCCCGCCCGCGTTGGCGGCCTTACCGGGGCCGAAGAGCACATCGGCCTCCCGGAAGATCTCGATCGCCGCCGGGGTGCAGGGCATGTTGGCGCCCTCGGCCACGGCCATCACACCGTTCTTGACCAGGGCGATCGCGCTCTGCTCGGTCAGCTCGTTCTGGGTCGCGCAGGGCAGGGCGACCTCGCAGGGCAGCTCGAAGACCGAACCGCGGCCGGAGAAGACGGCGCTCGGCTTGGCGTCGGCATAGGCGGAGATCCGCTGCCGCCGGACCTCCTTGATCTCCTTGAGCAGCGCGAGGTCGACACCGTCCGGGTCGACCACATGGCCGGAGGAGTCGGAGCAGGCCACCACCCGGCCACCGAGGGAGTGGACCTTCTCGATGGCGTAGAGGGCCACATTGCCGGAGCCGGAGACGACGACCGTAAGGCCGTCGAAATCCCTCTTGCGGGTGCGCAGCATCTCCTGGGCGAAGTGGACGGTGCCGTACCCCGTGGCCTCGGTACGCGCGGGTGAGCCGCCCCAGGCGACCGGCTTACCGGTCAGCACACCGGCCTCGAAGCGATTGGTCAGCCGCTTGTACTGGCCGAAGAGATAGCCGATCTCGCGGGCGCCCACCCCGATGTCCCCGGCCGGTACGTCGGTGTGCTCGCCCAGATGGCGGTGGAGTTCGGTCATGAAGGACTGGCAGAACCGCATCACCTCGCCGTCCGAGCGCCCCTTGGGGTCGAAGTCCGCACCGCCCTTGCCGCCGCCGATGGCGAGGCCCGTCAGCGCGTTCTTGAAGATCTGCTCGAAGCCGAGGAACTTCACGATGCCCAGATCGACGCTGGGGTGGAAGCGCAGGCCGCCCTTGTAGGGGCCCAGCGCGCTGTTGAACTCCACCCGGAAGCCCCGGTTGACCTGGACCTCGCCGTCGTCGTCCACCCATGGCACCCGGAACACGAGCTGCCGCTCCGGCTCGCACAGCCGCTCCACGATCCGGGCCTCCAGATACTCGGGATGCGCGCCGAGCACGGGGGCGAGGGCCGGCAGCACCTCGCGCGCCGCCTGGTGGAACTCGGACTCCCCGGGGTTGCGGTGCACGATCTGCGCGTAGACGGCCTCGATACGGGCGCTGACGTCCATGGGTGCGTGGTGCCTCTCTGTGGGCTTCTGTCTCATATGCCGGTCCTGCGAGGGTCCAGGATCTTGTCCCCGGCGGGGTTCACCATGGCGGCGCGCCCGGGGAGTCGCCCGCGAACCGGGAAGACCGGGGAAGACCGGGGGAGACCGGGGCTTCAGGCCGGTGGAGGACCGGGGGAGACCGGGGTTTCAGGTCGGTGGAGGACCGGGGGAGACCTGCGGTGATCGAGAGGGGGTGGAGCCAGCTCCACCCCCGGGCCGGAGCCCCGTACCCCTCCCCTTACGGGACCGCGCTCTCTCCCGCCCGCCCGCGCCCGTTTCTAGCGTTCTTCGTGACCGGCGGACCCGTTTGATCCGTCGGCGCGACGGAGGGGCGGAGAGATGAACCGGCAGTGGCGCGGCCGTACGACGGCCACCGCGGAGCGGACGGGGACCTGGCACCATGCGCTGACCCTGGACGGGGTCACCCGGGAGTACCAGCCGGGGGCCGTGGCGCTGCACCCCATCCATCTGACGGTGCCGCGCGGACGGTTCCTCGCCGTGATGGGTCCCTCGGGATGCGGGAAGTCGACCTTGCTCCAGTGCGCCGCCGGGCTGGACCGGCCGACGGCGGGCACGGTGCGCATCGGCGGCACGGAGCTGTCCTCGCTGAACGAGGCGGCGCTGACCCGGCTGCGGCGGGAGCGGATCGGCTTCGTCTTCCAGGCGCACCACCTGGTGCCGTCGCTGAGCGTCGCGGAGAACGTCTCCCTGCCGCTGATGCTCGGCGGCCACAGCGTCGACGGCCGGGATCTGCGGGCCCTCGCGGCGGTCGGGCTGGGGGACCGGGGCGGTGCCATGCCGTACGAACTGTCCGGTGGGCAGAGCCAGCGGGTGGCCATCGCCCGCGCGCTGGTGACCTCGCCCGACATCGTCTTCGCCGACGAGCCGACCGGGGCGCTCGACCCCGCCGCCGCGGAGGAGGTGCTGACGCTGCTGCGGCAGGCCGTCGACCGTGACGGCCATACGGTCGTCATGGTCACCCACGACCCGTTCGCCGCCGCCTGGGCCGACGAGGCGCTGTTCCTGATGCGGGGGAAGCTGGTCTGGCGGCAGGAGCGGCCGGAAGCGGCCGACATCCGCCGCGTCCTCAAGGACCTGGGAGGGCGGACCGCATGAAGGTGTCCGCCCTCCTGGCCGCGCGCGCCACTCGTGCCCACCGTAAGGCGTGGACCGCGGTCTTCGCCGCGCTCGCCCTCACCTCCCTGCTGCTCGGCGCCTTCGGGCTGACCCTCGTCTCGGCCTGGAGCGCGCAGCCACGGGTGGAGCGGTACGCCGGGGCCGATCTCGTGGTGGCCGGCGACCAGACCACCCGCTTCAGCGCGACGTCCCTGGGCGAGCGCGAGACCGCGAGCGCCGGGCTCACCGAGCGGGTCCGTATCCCCCGGACGGCGCTGAGCGCGGTGCGAGGGGTGCCCGGGGTGCGGACGGCCGTCGCCGACACGGAATTCCGGGTGGGCCTCGCGGGCCGGGCCGCCACCGGCCACCCCTGGGAGACCGCCCGCCTGGCGCCCTACGCACTACGGACGGGCCGCGCCCCGGAGCGGGCGGACGAGGTGGTGGTGGGCGGTGGAGCGGGCCGCGGCGGCGCGGACAGTGCCGAGGCGGACCGTGGCGGCGTGGGCCACATCGGCGCGCGGCTGACGCTGCGCGTGGGCGGCCGGGACGCGGCGTACACCGTCGTGGGCGTCGCCGACGGCCCCCGTACGGTCGTGTGGTTCACCGGCGCCGAGGCCCGGCGCCTGTCCGGCCACCCGGAAGCCCTGGACGCCATCGGGGTCGTCGCCGAACCCGGCACGGACCAGGCGGAGCTGGCCGGACGGGTGGGGAAGGCCCTGGACACGGCCGGTGTCACCGGCATCGGGCACCGTGCGGACGGCGACCCGGCCGCCGTGCGCGTCCTGGCCGGAGGCGAGCGTGGCGAGGCCGAGTTCCTGGCGGCCGGGCCCGCCCGTGGCGAGCTGCTGGCGGCGCTCGGCTCCGTGGCCGGAGCCGTCGTCCTCGTGGCGTTGCTCGTCGTGTCCTCGACCATCGTCCAGGCGCTGCGTCAACGCTCCCATGAACTGGGCCTGTTGCGGGCGGTCGGCGCCACACCCGGGCAGCTGCGCGGCGCGGTGGGCCGGGAGGTCGGGCGGGTCGCGGCCTGGGCGGCGCTGGTGGGCGCGGCCGGGGCGGTCCCCGCGTACCTGGGGCTGCGCGCGCTGCTGGACGCGCGGGGCGCGCTGCCCACCGGGCTCGAGCTGACGCTGTCCCCGCTGCTGTGGCCCGCGCCCCTGGTCACCGCCGCCGTCACCGTCCTGGTGGCCCGGATCGCGGCGCTCATCGGCTGCTCCAGGACCGCCACGGCGCGCCCGGCGGAGGCGCTGCGCGAACGGGCACCCGGCAGGGCCCGGGGCATCACCGGTCTTGTGCTGCTGGGCGTGGGCGCGAGTTCGGCCGGAACGGCCGCCCTCCAGCAGGGCGCGACCGCGGCGGCCGCGGCCGGTGCGGCGGCGGTGACGATGGTGATCGCCTGCGCGGTGCTCGGGCCGTGGATCGCCGAGGGGGCGATGCGGCTGCTCGGCGCCCCGCTGCGGCTGTTCGGCCCCGGCGGCCGCCTCGCCGCCGCCAACTGCGCCGCGTCCGCCCACCGGCTGGGCGCGGCGATCACCCCGGTCGTGCTGGTCACCGCGTTCGCCGGGGTCCAGCTCTCCGGCGGCGCGACGATGACCCACGCGGCGGACGCCCAGGCCCACCGGATGCTGCGCGCCGACATGGCGGTGCGCGCGGACGGCGGCCTTACGGCCGGTGCGGTGGAGCGGATCCGCGAGCTCCCCGGGGTGCGGGCGGCGACGGAGGTCGTCCCCGGCACGGTGCTGCTGGCGCGCAGCGAGCTCGGCTCGCCGGAACTCGAGCGGCTGCCCGTCTTCGGCGTCACCCCGGAACGGCTGACGCGCACCCTCGACCCGGGCGTCCGGAACGGGGACCTCGCCCGGTTGCGCCCCGGCACGGTCGCCATCGGCGCCGACCGCGCGGACTCCCTCGGCGCCCGGCCCGGCTCCACGGTGACCCTGCGGTTCGGTGACGGCCAGGAGGCGCGGCTGCGGGTCGTGGCGACGTACGAACGCTCCATCGCGCTCGGGGACTTCCTCCTCGCCCGCGATGAGCTGCTGCGCCACACATCGCTGCCCGGCGCGGGTCGGATCCTGGTCGCGGCCGCGCCCGATGCCGACCGTAAGGCGCTCACGAAGGCCCTGGCGCGGGCGGTTCCCGGGGCCCGGGTGGAGCGGGACCCGGTGCCCGTAAGGGGCGAGGCGGCGGGCGAGGCGCTGGCCGGGGTGGTGTCGGTGGCGGTGGTCGCGGCGATCGGGGCCTTCACGGTGATCGCCGTCCTGAGCACCCTCGCCCTCATCGCCACCGGACGCCGCCCCGAACTGCGCCTGCTCCGGCTCGCGGGCGCGGGCCGCCGCCAACTGCGCCGCATGCTACGGCTGGAGGCGGCGGCCACGGTGGTGACCGGCCTGGTGGTGGGCGCGGCCGTGGCGTCCGTACCACTCCTGGCCTTCAGCGTGGCCACGGCGGGCACACTGCCGTACCTGCCGCCGCTCCAGGCCGCGGCGATCGTCACGGTGGTGGTGACCACGGCGGCGGCGGGCTCACTGCCACCGGTGTGGGGAACGCTGCGGGGACGGTATCCGCGGAAGGTCTTCAGCCCCTCCGGCGATTGAGGGCACGTTTCCAGCCCCTCCGGCGATTGAGGAGCGGGGTCCGGGGCAGAGCCCCGGCGGGGGTGAGGGGGCGGAGCCCCCTCTTTCGGGAAGGGGCGGGGCGGGGAAAGCCACGGCTCACACGGCCGGGATCGCCGCCCCGGCCGCGATCCCGGCCGGGGCCGCGAACGCCGCTGGCGCCGCGAACGCCGCTGGCGCCGAGACCTCCGCTGGGGCCGAGACCTCCGCTGGGGCCGAGACTCCCGCTGGGGCCGGGGCCGCGATCCTCGCCGGGGCCAAGACCCGCACCGGCCTCGGCCTCACCGCCTGTCCGCCGACTCCCCCGCGCTCGTCGCCCCCTTGTTGAGATACGCGAGGACGGCCAGCACCCGCCGGTGCCCGCTGTCGCTCGGCGGCAGGCCGAGCTTGGCGAAGACATTGCCGATGTGCTTGCTGACCGCGCGTTCCGAGACCACCAGCGTGCCGGCGATCGTCGCGTTGTCCCGGCCCTCCGCCATCAGGTGCAGCACCTCGCGTTCGCGCGGCGTCAAGGAGTCCACCGGATCGTTCCGGCGCCGGGTCATCAGCTCCTTGACGACCTCCGGGTCCAGCGCCGTACCGCCCGCGACCACCCGTTCCAGCGCGTCCAGGAACTCCTCGACCCGCCCCACCCGGTCCTTCAGCAGATAGCCGAGCCCGCTCGCCCCGTCGGCCAGCAGCTCGGCCGCGTAGGTCTCCTCGACGTACTGCGAGAGCACCAGCACCGGCAGACCGGGCATCTCCCGCCGCGCCGCGAGCGCCGCGCGCAGCCCCTCGTCGCGGAATCCCGGCGGCATGCGGACGTCGAGCACGGCCGCGTCCGGGCGGTGTTCGAGGAGGGCGGGCAGTACCTCGGGGCCGCTGGAGGCGACGGCCGCCACCTCGTGCCCGGCGGAGTTCAGCAGCAGGACCATGCCCTCCCGCAGCAGAGCGTTGTCCTCGGCGATCACCACACGCACGGCAGCTCCACTTCGATCAGCGTCGGCCCCCCGACGGGGCTGGTCATCTCCACGGTCCCGTCGAGCGCCGCGACCCGGCGCCGCATGCCGAGCAGCCCGCTGCCGCCCGAGGGATCGGCCCCGCCCCGCCCCTCGTCCCGTACCGCGACCCTCAACCTATCGGGCATCCGGACGAGGCCGACCGACGCCTGTCGCGCCCCGCTGTGCTTGGCCGCGTTGGTCAGCGCCTCCGCGATCACGAAGTACGCGGCCGCCTCGACCGCCGCCGGGGCCCGGGGCCCGTCCTCCACCCCGTCGTCCCGTACGGACACCTCGAGCCCGCTGCCCGCCGCGAGCGCCCGTACGGCGCCGACGAGCCCTCGGTCGGTGAGGATCGGCGGATGGATGCCGCGCACGACATGGCGCAGCTCGGTGAGCGCCTCCTCCGCCTGGTCCTGGGCGTCCGCCAGCAGCTTGTGCGCCGCGTCGGGGTCCTTCTCGTACGCGCGCCGGGCCAGCCCCACCCGCATCGAGAGCGCCACCAGGCGCGCCTGCGCACCGTCGTGCAGATCGCGCTCGATGCGCCGCAGTTCCGCCCCGTGCGCGGCGACGGCGCCCGCCCGGGTCTCGGACAGCTCCTCCACCCGCTCGGCGAGCCGGGCGCTGCGCAGCGCCTCCGGCGACGGCAGGAGCAGCGCCCGCGACCACGCCGCGTCGAGGTCCACCAGCCGCTCGATCAGCGGCAGCACCACGGCCCGTTGCTTCAGCAGCCCGCACCACACCCCGTCCACGAGCAGCCCGTACACCCACACCGGCATCGCACAGCAGACCAGCAGCCAGCCGTAAGCCGCGTGGGCCACCAGCCAGCGCAGATCGCGGTACGTGGCCGGATCCCCGACCGCCGCCCGCGCCCGCGCGAACGCCTCCCCGGTCAGCGGCCGGTACGCCTCGGGCACCGGCTCGCCCGTCCAGGCACCCACCAGCCGCCGCTTGTACCCGGCCGTCCTGCGCAGGAGCAACACCGACTCGGGCAGCACCCCGGCCCCCACGACGGTGGCCATGGCCACGGCGGCGAAGATCACCACCCCGATGGACAAGTACGAGGCCAGCGCCAGCCCGGCCGCTCGCAGCAACTCGACCGAGGCCCACCCCGCCCGCCGCACCGTCTCCCGCATGGCCGTCAGGCTAAGCGACCGGCCGGGCCCGCGGGAGCGGAGTGGGCCGACCGACAGGTGAATCGGTGGGGGTGTAGCCCGCTCCACCACGGATCCGGGGGCGCGGCCCATCGAGCGGGCGAGGCGAACCCGGAATCGTAGACCTCAGCAAACGAACGACCGAACCCCCGAACCCCCGACCACCCACCGGCCCGCCAAGGGCCCCTCCGAAAGGACCCCCTCATGAAGTCCCTGCTCTGGCTGGTCCTGGCCCTCGCCGCCATCGTGAACGTCGCCTCCAGCTTCGCCTTCGACGGCATCGAGCAGATCCTGATCAGCAGCGTCACCGGCCTCACCGCCATCGCCTCCGCCACGGCCCTCTACCTGACCCGCGCCCGCCGCACCGCCTGACCGGGTGCCCCGGCACCTACCTCACCTCGGACATCCCCCGCCACCACCGACTGTCCGGAGCGTCCACGCGAACGGTCCTGGCCCTCGCCGTGATCTTGGCGTCGAGGGCCCAGATGAGAGCCCGCAGCTCGCGCGCGCTCTTCTTGGGCAGGGCGTGGAGCGCGGTCTCGAGGATGTCGCGAAAAGATCCGGGATCGCAGCCACACTCATAAATTCCGCACCGAGGCCCCCAGAAAGCGTCGGTCACACCTCTGAGCGGACCGTGGGCCAGGGCCCTCCAGTGCCAGAAGGCTTCCTCGACCGCCTCGGGCCAGAAGCGGGTGCGCTCGAGCCGACGCAGATCGGCGGCGCAGGCCCCCGAGAGACGGTCGATCGGCGGATACCGCCGCCGCCTCAGGAGACGGACCGGAATGTCGCCCCGCAGGGCTGATGGGCGCCTACGCGGCATGCCCCTTTCGACAGCTGGTCATGCCGGCCAACGTACCGCCCACGAAGGGCGGCCGACCAAGCGGTTTTACGAGGCCGTGCGGCAGAGGGGGACGAACGGAAGCTCGGGGATGCCGAGTTCTTCATGCATGGCGGCCGCTGAAGCCGGACGCCTCTGTAGTACGTGTGCTGTGCGGTCTGGAACGCCCCGTCTGTGATGTGCGCACCGTCCGCCAGTAGGTCGCGCAGTGTTCGGACGGTACGGAACGTCTCGACGCCCAACTCGACCACACGTGGCGGGGCAAGCATCGTCGGGCTGGCTTCGTTGATCTCCGAGAGGTTCTGGCACAGATCTTGGGGAGCGGTCGCGGAGCGTCACCGCGGTGTTCGATTGCGAGGGTTCGGGTTGGCGTGAGACCGCGTACGCCATGCCGCCTACCAGGCGAGGGTGACGCGCCGTCAGGCATGCGGCCAACTCGGTCACGGTCGGCCATAACCGGTGACGGTGCTGGTCATGCAGGCCGACGCATCGTTCTGGGACTCTCTCGTGTTCGACGGGATCGACGACGTGGACCTCGAGGCGGCGACAGCCGCCTTCGGCACGATCGACATGAGGGCCAGAGGCCGGGCGGCCAATGCCGCATGTCCCGACTGCGGCCGCTCCTCGGACCGGGTGCATGACTCCTACCTGCGCAAACTGAAGGATCTGCCGCTCGGTGGGCAGAGCGTCGTGATCCATCTGACGGTCCGGCGATTCATCTGCGGCGCGGACAACTGCCCGCGTCGTACGTTCGCCGAGCAGTTCGCGCAGTTGACGACTCCGTACTCGCGTTTCACCACACGGCTCAACCGCGTCCTGGAGCGCGTCGGGCTCGCACTCGCCGGTCGGGCCGGCGCCCGGCTGGCTGGTCAACTCGGCCTTTGCGCAGGCAGGATGACCTTGTTACGCAGGATCATCGCGCTGCCCGACCCGCAGGCCGGCACTCCGCGCGTGCTGGGCGTGGACGACTTCGCCATCCGCCGGGGCCAGACCTACTCCACCGTCCTGACCTGCGGAGAAACCCATCGCATGATCGACGTGCTCCCGACCCGCGAGGCGGGTCCACTGGCTGGTTGGCTGACCGCCCATCCGGGCGTGGAGATCATCTGCCGGGACCGTGCGGGCGCCTACGCCGAAGGAGCCCGGCTGGGCGCCCCCAACGCGCTCCAGGTCGCCGACCGGTTCCACCTGTGGCAAGGCATCGGCCGGGCCGTGGAGACCTGCGTCGCCGCCCACCGCGAGTGCCTGCGCACTCCGGCACCGATCAGCCCGACGAACGCTGACATGCCACTGGACGACTCGGAGCCCGTTGTCCCGTCCTTTGAAGGTCGACGGGCCCAGCGCAAGAAGGCCGCGCACGCCTTGGTCCATGAACTGCTCGCCCAGGGCCACTCGCGCCGGGCAATCGCCCGCCACCTGGGCTGGGGCCTCAACACCGTGCTTCGATACGCGCGGGCCGCACACTGGCAGGACACCCTCCGCGAAAACCGGCCCCGGCCCAGCCGGTTGGACCCCTACAAGCCCTACCTGGAACGGCGGTTCGCCGCGGGATGCACGAGCGTCACCCGTCTGCACCGCGAACTCCTCACCGAGAACGCCCCCGTCACCTACCAGATGGTCCGTGCTTACATCGCCACCCTTCGCGCCGCCCCGCCACAGGCGCCGCCTCCGCCGCCGACGGTGCGGCAGGTCACTGGCTGGCTCACCCGCCACCCCACGGCCTTGAGCGAAGAAGAGCGCGCCGCGCTGAAGGACGTCCTTGCCCGCTGCCCCGAACTGGACACCGCGGCCGGACACGTCCGCGACTTCGGCGAGATCCTCACCAACCGCCTCGGCCCCACGCTCCCCGCCTGGATCAACGCCGTCGACGCCAGCCAGCTGCCCGGCCTCACCAACTTCGCACTTCATATGCTCCGCGACCTCGACGCCGTGACCGCTGGCCTCACTCTGCACTGGAGCTCCGGCGGCACCGAAGGCGCCGTGAACCGCATCAAAAAGATCAAAAGGCAGCTCTACGGACGAGCCGGATTCGAACTACTCCGCAAGATGATCCTGCTTCAGTAACCCTGCGCGACCGCTCCCCAAGATCTGTGCCAGAACCCACACTACTGCTCGATAAAGTCATCGGGCCAAATCGCGCCAAAGGACGTTCCGCTGATGCGTCGGCCGATCCCCGTCCCCGAGCGGCGTGCGGCCCTGTGGGTCGATGCCGCCCGTGCGTACAGTCAGCAAGGCAGGCTCGCCGACGGCTACCGGGCCCTGCGTGTCGCCGAGGGCTGCGCGGCCCAGGACATCCGGAGGCCGGCCGTACGTGAGCTGGTGGCGGACATGGCTGCCCGTGAGCGCCGCAGGGCTGTGCCTGAGCTGCATCACTTCCGCCGACAACTGGGAGTGCCCGCATGAGCGAGCGCAGCAAGCCGTTCCTGTACGTCGTCGTCTGTGCGGCCGGGATCGCCGATGACGTCGGGAAGCTGATCACCGCGGCGCAGGAGCGGGACTGGGACGTCGGCGTCATCGCCACCCCGCAGGGCCTTGGCTTCATCGACGCCCAGGCCGTCGAGGCCCAGACCGGCTACCCCATACGCTCCGCCTGGCGCTCGCCCGGCGCCCCGCGCCCCCTCCCGCCTCCCGATGCCATCGCTGTCGCCCCGGCGACCTTCAACACGATCAACAAGTGGGCCGCCGGGATCTCGGACACTCTGGCGGTGGGCATCCTGTGTGAGGCGTACGGGCTGGGGGTCCCAACTGTTGCCCTGCCCTATCTGAACGCCGCCCAGGCCGCCCACCCCGCCTACCAGCAGAGTCTGGAGCGGCTACGGGGCATGGGCGTGCTGATCGCCGACTACGAGCCGCACCAGCCGAAGGCCGGCGGCGGTCGCGACACCTTCCGGTGGGAGCAAGCGCTGGAACTGCTGAGTTAGGGACTGAGACGTGGGCCGAGTCGGAAGATCACGAAGGGCCCGGACCGTGATCGGTCCGGGCCCTTCGGCTGCCCTCGCGGGCGGGTGCGGAGGATACGAGATTCGAACTCGTGAGGGGTTGCCCCCAACACGCTTTCCAAATGTTCGTCCGGGGGTTCTGGGGCGTACGGCAATGTCCTGACCTGCGGTGCAGCTGGTCCGGGCAGGGGTTCTGAACGGTGCTGTACGCCGGTGAATGCAACCAGAACTGCAACCACGGAAGTGGAGCAGCGTGAGTGTGTCCAGCCTCTGCTCGTGATTCCTGGGCAGCGGGGAATCGCCTCGTTACTCCCCGTTCTGCGACCAGGCCGCGGTGAGCGCGGTGACTGGGTCACTGTCGGCTGGTGCCGCGGGCCACCATTCGCCGTCGTCGTCCTGGAGGTAGGGGTACCAGCGGGCGTCGGGGCCCAGACGCAGCTGGATGCCGTGGTCGGTGAGGGTGAGGCGGTTGCGCCAGGCTCTGAGGTGTGTGGCGGAGTCGGTCATCTCGGAGAGGGCCGTGCCCAGGGCGGTGCGGGCGGCCTTCATCACCGTCGGGTCGGGGGTGTAGGGCTGTTCGGCGACGGTGATGCCCGTGGGGCCGCCGTGGCGCCAGGCGCGGGTGAGGCGTGCGAAGGCAGTGGGGTTGGTGCCGGTGTTCTGGATCAGGTGGTGGAACCACTCGGGTCCGGGGTTGCTTGCGGCGATGCGGACGGCGTCCTGGTGCTGGGTCAGGTGCAGGTCGGCGGTGTCGCCCGTGAGGAGCCGGGCGGCGCGCGCGGTGGCGTCGGCCATGAGGCGTTCCAGGTCCGCGGCGGCCAGGCCGCTGCCGGGCGGCGGGGCGACGGGCAGTGCTGTGGTGTGGGCGGCGGGTTCCGGGAGTTCGGGCAGTTCGGGGGGCTCTTCGGCCCAGTGGGCGTACGCGGCGGCGGCCGGGATGCCGGCCGGTGCCGGTGGGGCGGAGGTGTCCTGTGCTGCCGTACGGAGTGCGCGCAGCTGGGCGAAGACCTCCTCGCGACCGCGGCCGCGCAGCGCGAAGAGCACGAATGGGTCGGTGTCGATGGTGGCGGCGATGGCGTAGCAGAGGGCGGCGGCGTGCTTGCAGGGGTATCCCCAGTCGGGGCAGGAGCACTCCGGATCGAGCTCGGTGGGCAGTGGGAGCAGTGGGACGCCTGCGTGCCGGGCGTCGTCCACGAGTTCGGCGGGCATCTCGTCGTCGAGAAGTGCTGCGAGATGTCCGGCGCGGGCCGCGATCGTGTCGAGCAGGGTGTCCCACTGCGGGTTGGTGAGGACGGGCAGGTGGACTGAGGAGCGGTACGGGCGCGGGCGGCTGCCCTGGACAGCGGCATTGACCTTGCCCGGAGCGACGGTGACCGGGCCGACCATGCCTTTGCGGGCGTAGGTGCGTCCGCGCGAGAGCCGTCCGGCGTCCAGGGTGGAGTCCTCCAGGGCGGCCACCCATGCCTGGCCCCACCAGGTCGCTGCGAAGGCTCGCTTGCCGCGGGCGGGCGCATGGCGCGGTCCGGGGACAGCGGGGCTCATGACTGCCTTCCCAGGGCGACGAGTTCGGCGAGGTCGGCGTCGGACAGTTCGGTCAGGGCTGCCTCGCCGGAGCCGACGACGGCGTCGGCGAGGGCGCGCTTGGCCTCGAGCAGCTTCGCTACCTTGTCCTCCACGGTTCCCTCCGCGAGGAGCTTGTGCACCTGGACGGGTTTGTCCTGGCCGATGCGGTAGGCGCGGTCGGTGGCCTGCTCCTCGACGGCCGGGTTCCACCAGCGGTCGTAGTGCACGACGTGGCTGGCGCGGGTGAGGTTGAGTCCGGTGCCCGCCGCCTTCAACGACAGCAGGAACACCGGCACTCCACCGCGCTGGAAGCGGTCCACCATCTCCTCGCGCCGCGCGACAGGGGTAGCACCGTGCAGGAAGAGCGCGGGGACGCCGCGCTCGGCGAGATGCTTCTCCAGCAGGGCCGCCATCTGTTTGTACTGCGTGAAGACCAGCACGGATTCACCTTCGGCTGTGATGGTGTCGAGAAGTTCGTCGAGCAGGTCGAGCTTGCCGGAGCGGCCCCGCAGGGGAGTGGACTGGCGCAGGCCGTGCTCTTTCAAATACTGGGCGGGATGGTTGCAGATCTGCTTCAGCGCGGTGAGCAGCTTGAGTACCAGACCGCGTCGGGCGATGCCCTCCGACTCCGCGATCTTCGCCATGGTCTCGCGGACCTGTGCCTCGTACAGGCTGGTCTGCTCGGCCGTCAGCGGAACGACGTGGTCGGTCTCGGTCTTGGGCGGCAGTTCGGGCGCGATGCCGGGGTCGGACTTCTTGCGGCGCAACAAGAAGGGACGTACGAGACGGGACAGGCGCTCGGCTGCCTCGGGATCCTCGCCCGCCTCGATGGCACGGGCATGCCGGTCACGGAAGGCGGTGAGTGTGCCGAGCAGCCCGGGAGTGGTCCAGTCGAGCAGTGCCCACAGCTCGGAGAGGTTGTTCTCCACGGGGGTGCCGGTGAGAGCGACACGGGCGCGGGCGGGCAGGGCACGCAGTTCGCGGGCGGTGACGGCGTAGGGGTTCTTGACGTGCTGGGCCTCGTCGGCGGCCACCAGCGACCAGGCTGTCTCGGCGAGCACTTCGCGGTCGCGGCGCAGCACCCCGTAGGTGACCAGGACGATCTCGTCGCCGGCCAGGTCCCCCAGGTGGCGGTCGCCGCCGTGGTATCGGCGTACGGGGGTGAGCGGTGCGAATCTGGCGGCCTCGCGCTGCCAGTTGCCGAGCAGGGAGGCCGGGCAGACGACAAGGGTGGGGCCCGCGGTGGTGGGATCGCTCTGGCGGTGCAGATGCAGAGCGAGCAAGGTGACGGTCTTGCCCAGACCCATGTCGTCGGCGAGACAGCCGCCGAGGCCGAGTGCGCACATCTCGGCCAGCCAGGCCAGGCCCCGTTTCTGGTACTCGCGCAACGTGGCCTTGAGGGCGGCGGGTTGGGGCACGGGGGTGCGGGACTCGGGGGCGCGGATACGAGCGACCAGGTCGCCGAGCGCACCGACCGCCGCGCAGGGGACCCGGTCGCCGTCCCGCTCGACCTCGCCGGTCAGCGCGGCGCTCAACGCCTCCATGGGGGTGAGCGGTTCCATCCGGCGGCGCTTGGCGCGGGCCACCAGCTTCGGGTCGGCGACCATCCACTGGTCGCGAAGCCGGACGAGGGGACGGCGTGACTCCGCGAGAGCATCCATCTCGGCCTCGGTGAGCGGCTCGCCGCCGAGGGAGACCTGCCAGCGGAAGTCGAGGAGGGCCTCGGTGTCCAGCAGGCCGCCCGCGGTGGAACCGGGGGCGGTGCGCTGCCCGATCTCCGCGGTCGCGGTGAGTGCCTTGACCAGGTCGCGCGGCCAGTGCACGTCGACACCGGCCGTGCGCAGCGCGTCTGTGGCGTCCCCGAGGAGATCGAAGGCTTCGTCGTCGGTCAACCGGAGCTGATCGGGAGCGGCATCGTCGAGCAGCCTCCGCAGCGGGGGCCAGGCGCGGGCGCCGCGGCGCAGGGCGAGCAGGGTCTCGGTCTCGGCGCGCGGGCCGAGCAGCCGCTCCACTTCGGTCGGCTCGCTCCACAGCCGTGCGGCCTCGATGACGAGCGCCGGGTCCGCCGCGGTGTGCAGTTGCAGGACCGCCCGGAACTGCCGTCGGCGTCCTTCGGGTACGTCGACGCGCAGGGAGACACTGACCTCGGCGGTGAGCGCCGCCTGGGTTTCCTCGGCCCATTCACGCAAGGTGGGCACGGCACGGGCCTCGCGCCAGGCGTACGGCAGCGCTCCCATGGCGAGCGGCGCGGCCGGGGTACGGACCAGATCATCGGCGACCGCGTCGCAGAACTGGCGTACCAGCGCAGCCGGTTCGGCGATCCGTACCGGCGCAGGGCCTGGCTCGGGCAGGCAGTGGGCGTGGGGCGGGAAGGCGGCGGCCAGGGCGTCCAGCGTCTGGCGCTGGGCGGCGGTGAAAGGACCCACCTGCCAGGTGTCGTAACCGGCGGGGGTGAGGGCCGGGTGGAGGCGGCCGTCGGCGAGCAGCCGCAGCGCGAAGCGAGTGGCGGCCTGCCAGGCGGCGCCGGAGGGATGCGTCGGCTCCGCATCGGCCAGGACGGAGACAGCGACGGCGACAGGCAGCGCGTAACCCTCGACCCGGCGCCGCCTGACCGAGCGGCCGTGCGGCAGGACCAGCTTCACCGCCTCGGTCTCGAAGCCGGTGGGCGCCATACTGTCTCCGGCTGCTGCCCCGGTCGGCTTCCACAGCAGCAGCCGCCCAAGGCGGGCGGGCTCACCGGGCAGGAACACCGCCGCCCAGCCGGCGCCGAGCAGCTCCCTCACGAAGGCGGACGTTTCCTGCCGGGCCAGCGGCGGTGCGCCCCTCGCGCCCGTACTCGGCTCTCGTACGACGACTCGTGCCACTCTCTTCCGCCCTGTCGCTTGCCGGACCCTCCCCGGGCCGCTCACTACCGAACCCCACCAGGCGATGTCACACCCTGGCAACCGGGGGCCTTGGCTTGACTGCCGGTGACGGTGCCACGACGGATACGCCGCTGCTGAACACACCGGTCCTCAACCGTACGGGCGCAGCGCTACGGTGAGGCTATGAGCACCTGGGACCCAGCCGCGCTGGAGGCGTTGATCGAAGAGGCCACCGTCGATGCCTACGGCGAGGACGAGCAGCTCACCGGCTTCTTCACGGTGATCGAGGAGAGTCTTGCCGTGCCGTTCACCACGACTGTTCTCGGCGTCGAGGTGAGCGTGGTCGGTGTCGACCTGGCCGAGGACGGGCGCCTGGTCGCACGCTGCGCCCGGGGGTCGGTCCGACAGGACATCGGAATTCTGGACCTGCCGTTGCCGGAACCCGCCCCCGAGGGCTCGCAATGGATCGAGGCATACCGCTACTGGGCCCGCTGAACTGGCGCGTCGTACAACTGCCCGGCTGAGCCCCTGCTCGAACGGACAGTTCGACTGCCGCTGACCGGAGGGACTGCGGGGAACGGACAGCACGTAGCGCGCATACCGCAGTATGCTTGCGGCTATGGCTGACACCACACGCATCACGGTGACACTCCCCACCGAGCAGGTGGCGGAGCTGAAGAAGATCATGGACAACATCTCCGGCTACGTGGCCGAGGCGGTCGCCAGACAGATCCGGCACCAGCTCCTGGGAGCCGACCTGCGCAGCCACACAGACGAGCACGGGGCCTTCAGCGAGGAAGAGCTGGCCGAAGCGCGGGCGCGGATCTTCGGCACGACGTCGGCCGCCGGCGGCGCGAGCGCCGCGTGAGCGGGCACATCGAGACCGTCGTCCTGGACAGCGAGGGGCTGTCGGCCTGGGTGGCGCAGAACCGGAAGGTTCTGGCGATGTTCCAGGTGTTCCACGACATGGGAGCGGACCTTGTCGTCAGCGCCAACACCATCGTGGAGGTGAGCCACGCCCGGGTGAACCTGGCCCGACTGCAATGGGCGCTCTCCCGGGTCAAGGTGGAGCCGGTCACGGAGGCGGCGGCCAAGGCGGCGGCCCAACTGCTCAAGGACGCCGGTCTGCACGGATACAAGTACGCGATCGACGCCACCGTCGCGGAAGCGGCCTTGCGCCAGCCCGGCCCGGTCGCCATCCTCACGTCGGATGTCGATGACATGACCCGGCTGTGCGGCAGCAAGGCCCGGATGATCGGGCTGTGACCGCGACATCGTCCCGGGACCATGGACAGATCCGTGTGGATCCGCCGAGGCCAGAGTCGCCGCAGGCCCACTCGTGATGGGGGAACCAGGCATCGACGGATGCGGGAGCATGACTGCGTTCGGTGCAGAAACTCCGCGGGGTGCAATGCCTGCTGGCGGCTCGGGGCGGCGACTGCCTCTTCGTCCACGCCGTTGAGGACGGCCGACTCATCGTGTGGGTCCTGGCGGCCGGTAACCGTCGTGACGTATCCCGTCAGCTGGTGTGGCTCCCCGCAGTCTGCGCCGGTCGCCCCATAGGACGTGAGCGTGCGCCTTTCCTGCTTGAGGGAATATCTTAAATGTCGTATATAGATGCAACCGAAACTGCAACCAAGGCACGCCGAAGAGCTGGACCGCTCGTTGCGGTCCAGCTCCTCGTTTCGCCTGTTCAGGCGGCTGCGGAGGATACGAGATTCGAACTCGTGAGGGGTTGCCCCCAACACGCTTTCCAAGCGTGCGCCCTAGGCCTCTAGGCGAATCCTCCGCTGGAGACTCTACAAGACGATCGGGAGTGCTTGCGAACTCGTTCCCACCCGGGTCTATCCGCTAGGGTGGGGGCCAGCCCCTCACGTGGCGCTATCTCACCGAACTCCCCCAGGGCCGGAAGGCAGCAAGGGTAAGTGAGCTCTGGCGGGTGCGTGAGGGGCCCCTTGCGTCTTTGGGGGGGTGCGGGGGGCCGCGGGGGGTGTGGGGATGTGGGTGTGGGCCCGTTGTCCGTGGTCCCCGATATCGTCGTAAGCGTGTCGTCCCTCGCGCTGTACCGCCGCTACCGCCCCGAGACCTTCGCGGAGGTCATCGGGCAGGAGCATGTCACCGGCCCGTTGCAGCAGGCGCTGCGCAACAACCGGGTCAACCACGCGTATCTCTTCAGCGGCCCCCGAGGGTGTGGCAAGACGACCAGTGCGCGCATCCTGGCCCGCTGTCTGAACTGTGAGAAGGGTCCCACCCCGGCGCCGTGCGGCGAGTGCCAGTCGTGCCAGGACCTCGCGCGGAACGGGCCGGGGTCGATCGATGTGATCGAGATCGACGCCGCGTCGCACGGTGGTGTGGACGACGCCCGTGAGCTGAGGGAGAAGGCGTTCTTCGGGCCCGCGTCCAGTCGCTACAAGATCTACATCATCGATGAGGCCCATATGGTCACCTCGGCGGGGTTCAACGCCCTGCTGAAGGTGGTCGAGGAGCCCCCGGAGCACCTCAAGTTCATCTTCGCGACCACCGAGCCGGAGAAGGTCATCGGCACGATCCGGTCGCGTACGCACCACTATCCGTTCCGGCTCGTGCCGCCCGGGACGCTCCGCGACTATCTGGGGGAGGTCTGCGGGCGCGAGGCGATTCCGGTCGAGGACGGGGTGCTGCCGCTGGTGGTCCGGGCCGGGGCCGGGTCCGTGCGGGATTCGATGTCGGTGATGGACCAGCTGCTCGCGGGCGCGGCCGACGACGGCGTGACGTACGCCATGGCGACCTCGCTGCTCGGTTATACGGACGGCTCGCTGCTGGACTCGATCGTGGACGCCTTCGCGGCGAGCGACGGGGCGGCGGCCTTCGAGGTCGTCAACCGCGTGATCGAGGGGGGCAACGACCCCCGGCGCTTCGTCGCCGATCTGCTGGAGCGGCTGCGCGATCTGGTGATCCTCGCCGCCGTGCCGGACGCGGCGGAGAAGGGGCTCATCGACGCCCCGGCCGATGTGGTGGAGCGGATGCAGGCGCAGGCGTCGGTCTTCGGCGGCGCCGAGCTGAGCCGCGCGGCGGACCTGGTCAATGAGGGTCTTACGGAGATGCGCGGCGCCACCTCGCCGCGGCTCCAGCTGGAGCTGATCTGCGCCCGGGTGTTGCTGCCCGCCGCCTTCGACGATGAGCGGTCCGTCCAGTCGCGGCTGGAGCGGCTGGAGCGCGGGGCCCTCGCGGGCGGCCTGGGCGGTGGAGCCGGTGCCGGTGGCGTTGGTGGTGTCGGCGGTGGTGGCGTTGGGGGGCCCGGGCCCGCCATGGGGTACGTGCCTGGGCCCGACGCCCACGCTCCCGTCGGTCCCCCCGCCGGTGGGCCGTCCGGTCCGGCCGCCGCGCGTGCGGCCATGGCCGGGGGCGGGCCCGGTCAGGGGCAGGCTCCGGACGGTCCGGAGAGCGCGGGGAGTGGCGAGGCGCCTGGTGGGTGGCCTGCCGGGGCGCGCCCTGCCGCGGACAGCGGTCCAGGGGGTGCCGTGGACAGTGGACAGCAGGGCGGTGCCCCGGCTGCGGCCGCGCCCCCGGAGGACGGTGGCGGGCAGCGGCCCGGAGCATGGCCGTCGGGTGCCCAGACCGGTGCCCAGACCCCGGCTGCCGAGGGCGGCGGATCGCGGCCCGGCGCCTGGCCTGCCGCCTCCGCACCCGGCTCCGGGGCTTCCGGTACGGGCAGTACGGGCAGTACTGCTGATGGCGGTGGCCAGGGTGCCGGGGCGCCCGCCCGGCAGCCCGGCGGCTGGCCCACGGCCACCGCGCCGGGGCAGGGCGGCGGCACCGCGCCGGGGCAGGGCGGCGGTCCCTCCGCGCAGACACCCGCGGCGCCCTCCGCGCCGACCACCCCGAGCGCGCCTTCTGCCCCCGCCGCCGGACCGGGGCCCTCCGCACCTGCGCCGGGCGCGCCGAGCATGGCGCAGGGCGCCGTCCAGGTGCGGCAGATGTGGCCGGACATCCTGGAGGCGGTCAAGAACCGCCGCCGCTTCACCTGGATTCTGCTGAGCCAGAACGCGACGGTGTCCGGCTTCGACGGCACCACCCTCCAGCTCGGCTTCTCCAACGCGGGCGCGCGCGACAGCTTTGTGGGCGGCGGCAGCGAGGACGTCCTGCGGCAGGCGCTCCAGGACGCCATAGGGGTGCAGTGGCGGATCGAGGCGATCGTCGACCCCTCGGGCGGCGCCGGACAGCAGGGCGGCGGCCCAGGTGGTCCGGGCGGTTTCGGTGGCGCCGGTGGGCACGGTGGACCCGGTGGCCAGGGCGGTTCCGGCGGCTACGGCGGAGTCGGCGCCGGTGGCGCCGGTGGCGGCTTCGGCGGCGGGAGCGGCCCCAGCTCCGGCGGCGGTTCCGGCGGCTTCGGCGGCAGTTCCGGCGGTGGCCAGTCCGCCCCGCCCCGCCAGTCCGCGCCCCCGCCCGCTGCTCCCGCCTCCCCGCCCCCGGCCGCGCCCTCCGCGTCCGCCGCACCGTCCGGCTCCGCGAACGCGGGCCCGCCCCCCGCGGCGGCGTACCGGGAGCCCGCGCCGCCGCGGGTCTCGATCGAGGACGACATGCCGGCCGAGGACGACCCGGACCTGGACGACACCGCGCTGAGCGGCCACGACCTGATCGTCCGCGAGCTCGGTGCCACGGTGATCGAGGAGATCGTCAACGAGTAGGAGGCGTGGGCCCCGCACCCGCGTTCCACGTCGCCGGGTCTCCTCCGTACGGCGTAGAGCAAGGCGCTCTGGGAGCACGTAGGCTCGGGCTATCGAAGAGAACGACTGTCGAGCGCCAGGAGCGAAGCCGTGATCCCCGGTGGTGGCCAGCCGAACATGCAGCAGTTGCTGCAACAGGCTCAGAAGATGCAGCAGGACCTCGCCGCGGCCCAGGAGGAGCTGGCCCGCACCCACGTGGAGGGTTCATCGGGCGGTGGCCTGGTGAAGGCGACCGTAACCGGTTCCGGTGAGTTGCAGGGCCTGGTCATCGATCCCAAGGCCGTGGATCCTGAGGACACGGAGACCCTCGCGGATCTGGTCGTCGCGGCCGTCCGGGACGCCAACCACGCCGCGCAGGAGCTCCAGCAGCAGAAGCTCGGCCCGCTCGCCCAGGGGCTGGGCGGTATGCCAGGGCTCCCGTTCTGACCTTCGGGTTCTTCGGAGTCTTCGGGTTCTCCGGGGCATCTGGGTTCCCCCGGGTCTCGGGTTCTCCGGGGCCTCCGGGTTCCCCCGGGTCTCGGGTCCCCCGAGGTCTCGGGCTCCCCGGGCCCGACCGCAGGAGTCGCGGCGGCCGTAAGAGTCGCGGCGGCCGGCCGCAGGAGCGTGACGCCCCCTGGCCGTGAGGGCACGGCGCAACCGAATATTCATGTGAAGTACGGCCACCGCGCGTCGGCGCGAGATTGGATGATGGCGTGTACGAGGGCGTGGTCCAGGACCTCATCGACGAGTTGGGCAGGCTGCCCGGCGTCGGTCCCAAGAGCGCGCAGCGGATCGCCTTCCACATCCTGCAGGCCGAGCCCACCGACGTCCGCCGTCTCGCGCAAGCGTTGACGCAGGTCAAGGAGAAGGTGCGGTTCTGTGCGGTCTGCGGGAACGTCGCCGAGGCCGAGCAGTGCCGCGTCTGCCAGGACCCCCGTCGCGACCCCGCGATCATCTGCGTGGTCGAGGAGCCGAAGGACGTTGTCGCGATCGAGCGGACGCGTGAGTTCCGGGGCCGCTATCACGTGCTCGGCGGGGCGATCAGCCCCATCGAGGGCGTGGGCCCGGACGATCTGCGGATCAGGGAGCTGCTGGCGCGGCTCGCGGACGGTACGGTCACTGAGCTCATCCTGGCCACCGATCCGAATCTGGAGGGCGAAGCCACTGCCACGTACCTCGCGCGCATGATCAAGCCCATGGGTTTGAAGGTCACCCGCCTGGCCAGCGGCCTCCCTGTCGGTGGAGACCTGGAGTACGCCGACGAGGTCACGCTGGGTCGTGCCTTCGAAGGGAGAAGACTTCTCGATGTCTGACGCAACGCTGCACGACGCCCACCCGGACCCGGACGACTTCGCGGTCCAGATCTCCGACCAGATCGAGAGCTTCATCGTCGCGGTCACCGAAGTCGCCAAGGGGGACGAGCCGGACAGCGCTGTGCCGTTCCTGCTGCTCGAGCTGTCGCAGCTGCTCCTCGCGGGCGGTCGGCTCGGCGCGCACGAGGACTTCGTCCCGGACGAGCGGTACGAACCGGACGTCGGCCCGGAGCCGGACGTCGACGAGCTGCGTGAGCGCTTCGCCCAGCTGCTGGAGCCGGTGGACATCTACTCGGAGGTCTTCGACCCGTACGTGCCGCGCAGCCAGCCCGTGGCCTGCCGGATCTCCGACGACCTGGCCGGGATCATCACCGATCTGCGGCACGGAATGGCGCACTACCGCGAGGGCCGGATCAGCGAGGCGCTGTGGTGGTGGCAGTTCTCGTACCTCTCCAACTGGGGGACGACCGCCTCGGCGGCTCTGCGCGCGTTGCAGTCGCTGGTCGCGCACGTACGGCTGGACAGCCCGCTGGACGAGCTGGACGGCCTGGACACGGACAGCAACGCGAGCGGTGACGAGGAGCTCGCGGAGGAGGCCGGCCGGGTCATGGCGGCGGAGATCGCGGGACCGCTCGGGCTGCACTCAGGACCGCGTTGAGGGGCGCTCCGGACCGCGCTGAGGGGCGCTCGGGACGGCGTTGAGGAGTGCTCCGGACCGCGCTGAGGGGCGCTCGGGACGGCGCTGAGGAGCGTTCGAGACGGCCGCGGGGCGGGCGCACGAGACGCCCCGCGACGCGGCCCGCCGGACGGCCCGCAAGGCCGTCCGATCCTGTGAGCTGGGTTACGTTCCCGTGTGCTTCCGCGGTAAGCGGGCAGGGTTCGTCGCTGAGCGGGTGGGAGGGATGCGGGGATCTCGCGAGCGCATGGACGTTGCGCCGTGTGATGCCCCTCGTCCTCCCCTGATCACTTTGCGAGGCATTCGTCTCGCTATGTGATATTGGGAGGGCATATTCCGGCCGCTCGTTAAACTGAGCCGACCGCATTATTGAGAGCTGCGAGGAGCGCACGTGGGCCTTGTCGTGCAGAAGTACGGAGGCTCCTCCGTTGCCGATGCCGAAGGCATCAAGCGGGTCGCCAAGCGAATTGTGGAAGCCAAGAAGAACGGCCACCAGGTGGTCGTCGTGGTCTCCGCGATGGGCGACACGACGGACGAGCTGATCGATCTCGCCGAGCAGGTATCCCCGATTCCTACTGGGCGCGAGTTCGACATGCTGCTGACCGCGGGAGAGCGGATCTCCATGGCCTTGCTGGCGATGGCGATCAAAAACCTCGGTCACGAGGCGCTGTCGTTCACCGGCAGTCAGGCGGGAGTCATCACCGACGCGGTCCACAACAAAGCACGGATCATCGACGTCACGCCGGGCCGCATCCGTGACGCGCTGGAACTCGGCGCGGTCGCGATCGTCGCGGGCTTCCAGGGCGTGTCCCAGGAGAGCAAGGACATCACCACCCTCGGCCGGGGCGGTTCCGACACCACCGCGGTCGCGCTGGCCGCGGCCCTGGACGCCGAGGTGTGCGAGATCTACACCGACGTGGACGGCGTGTTCACCGCCGATCCGCGCGTGGTGAAGAAGGCTCGCAAGATCAACGAGATTCCGTACGAGGACATGCTGGAGCTCGCCGCGAGCGGCTCCAAGGTGCTGCACCTGCGCTGTGTGGAGTACGCGCGCCGGTACAACATCCCCATTCACGTACGGTCGTCTTTCTCCGGCCACCAGGGCACCTGGGTGCGCAACCGGCCGGAAGCGGGAGAAGGAGAAGAAGGCATGGAACAGGCGATCATCTCCGGAGTCGCGCACGACACGTCCGAGGCCAAGGTCACGGTCGTCGGGGTGCCGGACAAGCCGGGTGAGGCCGCGGCCATCTTCCGCACCATCTCCGACGCCGAGATCAACATCGACATGGTGGTGCAGAACGTCTCCGCCGCGTCGACCGGGCTGACCGACATCTCCTTCACCCTGCCGAAGACGGACGGCCACCGGGCGATGGAGGCGCTGACCAAGGCGAAGTCGCTGATCGGCTTCGACTCGCTGCGCTACGACGACCAGATCGCCAAGATCTCCCTGATCGGTGCCGGTATGCGCACCAACCCGGGGGTCACCGCGACCTTCTTCGAGGCGCTGTCGAACTCCGGGGTCAACATCGAGCTGATCTCGACCTCCGAGATCCGCATCTCGGTCGTCACCCGCGCCGACGATGTGAAGGACGCGGTCGTGGCCGTGCACAGCGCCTTCGGCCTGGACAGCGACACCGCCGAAGCGGTGGTCTACGGAGGGACCGGACGATGACCGGCCATGGCGGTGTCGGCGGTGGCGACAAGCCCACCCTCGCGGTCGTCGGGGCCACCGGCGCGGTCGGCACCGTCATGCTCTCGATCCTCTCGGAGCGCGCCGACATCTGGGGCGAGATCCGGCTGATCGCCTCGCCCCGCTCGGCCGGCCGGAAGCTGACCGTCCGGGGTGAGCAGGTCGAGGTCGTCGCGCTGAGCGAGGAGGCGTTCGAGGGCGTCGACGTCGCGATGTTCGACGTCCCCGACGAGGTCTCGGCGCAGTGGGCGCCCATCGCGGCGAGCAAGGGCGCGGTGGCCGTCGACAACTCCGGCGCCTTCCGGATGGACCCCGATGTCCCCCTGGTGGTGCCGGAGGTGAACGCGCACGCGGCCCGGGTCCGCCCGCGCGGCATCATCGCCAACCCCAACTGCACCACCCTGTCGATGATCGTCGCGATGGGCGCGCTGCACGCCGAGTTCGGGCTGAGCGAGCTGATCGTCTCCTCGTACCAGGCGGTCTCCGGCGCGGGCAAGGAAGGCATCGACGCCCTGCGCGAGCAGATCGCGCTGGTCGCCGGTACGGAGCTGGGCACCCACCCGGGGGACGTACGGCGAGCGGTGGGCGACACCGGGCCGTTCCCGGCGCCGATGGCGCTCAATGTGGTGCCGTTCGCCGGTTCGCTCAAGGAGGACGGCTGGTCCTCCGAGGAGCTCAAGGTGCGGAACGAGTCCCGCAAGATCCTGGGGCTGCCGGAGCTGAGGGTCACCGCGACCTGTGTACGGGTGCCCGTGATCACCACGCATTCGCTGGCCGTGCACGCGCGGTTCGAGAACGAGGTGACGGTCGAGACGGCGCACGAGATCCTGGCGGGCGCCCCTGGTGTGGTGCTGTGCGACAACCCGGCGGAGGGCGAGTTCCCGACGCCCGCCGACGCCGTGGGCACCGACCCCACCTGGGTCGGCCGGGTGCGGCGGTCGCTGGACGACCCGAGGGCGCTGGAGCTGTTCGTCTGCGGCGACAACCTGCGCAAGGGCGCGGCGCTGAACACCGCGCAGATCGCGGAGGTCGTCGCGGCCGAGCTGGCGGGCGGGGTCGCCGCGCGGTGACCTTGGGCTCGCTGATGGGGTAACCCGCCACCGGGCCAACCCGCCACCGGGCCAACCCGCCACCGGGTCATAAGGGGGCCGGGCCGTCGTAGGAGGGGGCCGGGGCGCCGTAACGTGAGCGGCCGTCTTAGAGTGACGTTTCACCAGTGCGTCGTCCGATGAATGTGAATATCCTGTGTGCGTGTCACTGGCCTGGACCAGCTGAGCTGGGCCATTGATGTGATCGACGTATTCGCTCCCCGCCCGCTGCAACCGGCAGTAGGCGGGGAGCGTCTTTCCAGCCGCCCCGCAGTGGGCACTGGGATAACTGGGGCATTGGGGAAGAGTTGGTGCGCATGGGGGCATTCAACGCATCGTCAAAAGCGGTGCCTCACGCGTACAACCCTGACAGGGGGCGGCGTGTCCAACAGGCGTGGCAGAGGTATTCGGCATCGCAACGGTTCCAGGGCATGGCGGCGCGGCAGTACGCCCCCCGCGTGCCCCAGGTGGCATGCCGGTGATCGCGCCATGGCCGTCGGCCCGCCCCGCGCACATCACAACGGGGCGCGAGGACACTGACGACGCGATGGCAGCGGGCACCACAGTCGATCACCTCACCGAGACCTACCGCGCCCATTACCGGTCGCTGCTCGGTCTCGCCGCGCTCCTTCTCGACGACACCGCGTCCTGCGAGGACGTCGTGCAAGAAGCGTTCATCCGTGTGCACTCGGCGCGCAAGAGAGTCCGGGATCCCGAGAAGACCCTCGCCTATCTGCGGCAGACGGTCGTCAATCTCTCCCGCTCCGCGCTGCGCCGGCGCATCCTCGGGCTGAAGCTGCTCTCCAAGCCGATGCCCGATATGGCCAGTGCCGAGGAGGGGGCGTACGAACAGCTGGAACGCGATCAACTGATCAAGGCGATGAGGGGACTTCAGCGCCGTCAGCGCGAGGTTCTCGTGCTGCGCTACTTCGCCGATATGACCGAGGCCCAGGTGGCCGAGACGCTGGGCATATCGCTCGGCTCGGTCAAGGCGTACGGCTCGCGCGGCATCGCGGCGCTCCGCGTCGCCATGGAGGCTCCGGCATGAACCACAACACATCTACGCCGGACCCGGGGGATTCCGGCCAGCGGCACGGCCATGAGCCGGAATCCAGGGAGCCAGGGGAGTCCAGGGAGACCACGGAGCCCATGGAGCCGGTAGAGGCGACGGAGGCCGCGGAGGCGACTGAGACCGCGGAGGCCGCAGAGTCCATGGCGGACGGGGAGCCCGACGGGTCCGCGGATTCCACCTGGTCCGCGACGTCCCTGGCGGCCCGTGAGTCCGCCGGGCCCACGGAGACCCGTGAGCTTGCGGAGCCCGCGGGCGCCGAGGAGCGCACGGGGTCCGTCGAGGAGCACACCGGGTCCGTCGAGGAGCGCACCGGGTCGGCCGAGGCCACGGAGGGCAGGAAGTCCGCCGGGTCCGAGCCTGGACGGGTGACGCCCCTCCGTATTCAGCTGGACGACGACGAGCCCGGCGGTGAGGGCGGGGAGGCGCTGCGGCGGCTGCTGCACCGCGCCGTCGACGAGCTCGAGCCGTCCCCCGAGTCCCTCGACCATCTGCGGCGCGCCGTGCCCGCCCGCCGTGCGCGGCGGCGCCAGGCCCTGGTCGGGGCCGCGGCGGCGCTGGTGCTGGGCTGTGCGGCCGTACCGGCGCTGGTGCACGTCGCGACCACCAGCGACAGCTCGAACGACCGCCCGGCCAACGCCGCCAGCAGCCACCGCACCCCCGAGGCCAGCGGCGGCCCGCACGGCGAGGGCAGCGGCGGCAAGGACGCCGACGGGCCCTCCGACACGGTCGAGGAGCACAAGGGCGACAAGGGCAAGGACAAGGAGAAGGACAAGCCGTCGAAGGGCGAGCAGGCCGGCTCCGGCGGTACGGTCCCCGACCCCACCAACACGCTGAACGCCGTCTCCCCCACGTGCAGCCGCGCCCAGCTCACCAGCGGTGGCGCCGGATCGATCGGAGCGGCCGACGCCGAGGGGCGGGTCTACGGCTCGTTCCGCGTCGTGAACGTCTCGGACCGGGCCTGCACGGTCGAGGGCAGCGGCTCGGTGGGCGCGAGCGCCCAGGGCGGTGCGGACGCCTCGCGGATCCTGGTCGTGGACCATACGGCGGGGGACGCGGCGGCGGGGCTGCCCGACCCCTCCACCCAGCCGGGCACGCTCATCCTCAAGCCCGGCCAGGCGTACGAGGTGAAGTTCGCCTGGATCCCGGCGTCGGGCGGCGGCAGCAGCGGCTGCTCCACCACCGGCACCCCGACCCCCGACCCGTCCACGGACGCGGCCCAGGACGGACCGCAGGACGACCCCAGCACGGGCGATCCGGGCGGCACCCCGGGTGGCGGCGGCGGTGGCGGTGAGCCGCAGGACGCGAGCGTCCTGGTCAGCCACACACCGGAGGCGGGCGACCCGGCCTCGGCGAGCGTGTCGATCGGCGGCGCCTGCGCCGGAACGATCTACCGCACCGGTCTGCTGGCGTCCTAGGGCCCGCTGCCCTCCCTCCGGAGCCCGCCGGTGTCTCTCCAGAGCCCGGCGGTGTCTCTCCGGAGCCGCGGAGCATTGGCCTCCCGGGGCCTCGAGCACGGCCTTGTGCGCGGCCTCGAGCACGGCCTTGTGCGCGGCCTCGAGCCCGGGAGGGCCCGCGGCCGTCCGGGCGCGCTCCGGCGGGATCCTCGGGCCGCGGCACGGGGCTCCGTGGGGCGGCCCCGCCACCGGGGCCGCGACGCGAAGCCCGTACCGTGGGGGTGTGTATCGGTTTCTGCTGACACCCCGTTGGTGGGTGATCAACGTGTTCACCCTGCTGGCGATCCCGGTCTGTCTCTTCATGGGCAGCTGGCAGCTCAGCCGCTTCGAGACGCGTGTCAATACGCACAACCAGCAGCAGGACGAGGCGTCCGCCGAGCGGAAGGCCGCGGCCCGTCCGCTGGGCGATCTGCTGCCGGTCACCGCGAAGACCTCCGGGGAGCGGGCCACCGCCACCGGCCGATACGACACCGCACATCAACTCCTCGTGCCCGACCGGCGGCTGGACGACCGCGACGGCTTCTATGTACTGACTCTGCTGCGCGTGGATGAGGACAAGGACGGGGGCAAGGACGGAGGCAGGAGTGAGGGCAAGGCCGGGGCCGCGGACGGCGCCAAGGCGCTGCCCGTCGTCCGTGGCTGGCTCCCCGGCGACGCCGACGATCCGGCGGCCACCGCCAAGGTGCCCGCACCCCCCTCCGGCGAGGTGACCGTCACCGGTGCGCTCCAGGCGTCCGAGCACCAGGGCGGCGACGGGGTGAGCGCGAGCGGCGGCCTCCCCCGCGGTCAGCTGGGCATGATCAGCGCCGCCTCCCTGGTCAACCTGGTGCCGTACCAGGTGTACGACGCCTGGGTCACCTCCGCCGAGGCTCCCGGGGCCCTGAAGCCGGTGCCCCCCACGGCGGCGGAGGGCACCGGGCTCGACATCAAGGCGTTCCAGAACCTGGGCTACACCGGTGAGTGGTTCGTCTTCGCGGGCTTCGTGGTCTTCATGTGGTTCCGGCTGTTCCGCCGCGAGGCAGAGACGGCCCGCGATCTGGCCCTCGGCATCACGCCGCCCGAGCCGACGGCTCCGACGGCGCCGGGTGCGGACCCGACCCCAGATGACGCCGAGCGAACTCGATCTCCAAGCGCAACTGCTTGATCCGCTCCTCGACGACCAGCGAGCCGTGCCCCGCGTCATAGCGGTAGACCTCATGCGGGGTGCCGCGCCGCTCGAGCCGCTCCACATAGTTGTCGATCTGCCGTATGGGGCAGCGCGGGTCGTTCACCCCCGCCGAGATGTAGACCGGCACCCGCACCTCCTCCACATAGGTCAGCGGGGACGACGCCTCGAACCGCTCCGGCACCTCCTCCGGGGTGCCGCCCAGCAGGGTGCGGTCCATCGCCTTCAGGGCCTCCATCTCGTCGTGGTAGGCCGTCACATAGTCCGCGACCGGAACCGCGGCCAGACCCAGCGCCCAGGACGCCGGCTGCGTTCCGAGACCCAGCAGCGTGAGATAGCCGCCCCAGGAGCCGCCGGCCAGCACCAGCCGCTCGGGGTCGGCGAGCCCGGAGGCCACCGCCCACTCCCGCACGGCCGCGATGTCCTCCAGCTCGATCAGCCCGACCCGGTGCTTGAGCGCGTCCGTCCACGCCCGCCCATAGCCGGTGGAGCCGCGGTAGTTGACCCGCACGACGGCGAAGCCGTGGTCCACCCAGGCCGCGGGACCCGCCGCGAAGGCGTCGCTGTCGTGCCAGGTGGGCCCGCCGTGGATGTCGAAGACCGTCGGGAAGGGGCCCTCGCCGGCGGGCTTCTGCACCAGCGCGTGCACCCGCCCGCCGGGGCCGTCCACCCAGACGTCGGTGACCGGCACCGACTCCGGGGCGGTGAAACCGGGCGGGTCCAGCACCGTACGCCCGCTCGTGGACCGCACCTGGGGCGGCTTCTCGGCCGACGACCACAGGAACTCCACCGTGCCGTCCGGGCGCGCCGTGGCGCCCGAGATCGTGCCCGCCGGGGTCTCCAGGCGGGTCAGCTCGCCCGAGGCGAGGTCGTACCGCCACAGCTCGCTGCGCGCCTGATGGCTGTGCTCGACCAGCAGCGCCGATCCGTCCGGGAACCAGTCCGCCCCCACGTCGCCGGGCAGGTCGATCGCCAGCGCCGTCTCCACACCTGTCGTCGGATCCCACACCATGGGCTCCCACCGGCCGCGCCGCTGATGCCCGACCAGCAGCCGGGTGTCGCCCTCGACGGGCGCGAAGCCCATCACGGACAGGCCCAGCTCCTCCGTGCCGCCCTTGGTGTCGTCCAGCTCCGCGACGGCCGTCCCGTCCGGCCGCAGGACCCGGATCGCCGAGTGCATCGCGTCGCCGTGCTCGGTGTGCTCGATCGCGATCAGCGTCCCGTCATGGGAGAGATCGCCCACTCCGGCGGACTCGCGGTGCCGGTAGATCTCCTCGGGCTCGCCGCCCGGCCGCACCACATGGATGGTCGAGCCGTCCTCGTCGGTGGACCGCCCGACGACCGCCGTGCCGTCGCGGCCCAGCGCGAGCCCCGCGGGGTAGGAGGGCGCCAGGCCCGGGGTCGCGGGCTCGTCGGCCGGGCGCTCGGCGCCCTCGTCACCCTCGCCGCGGCTGAACGGCTGGCGCAGCCACACCCCGAACTCATCGCCGTCGGTGTCCGAGAACCACCAGATCCACCGGCCGTCCGGCGACAGCACCCCGTCGGTCGTCCCGTTCGGCCGGTCCGTGACCTGCCGCTGGGCACCGGTGGCCCGGTCCCATGCGTACAGCTCGTACGTACCCGTGGCGTTCGAGACGAACAGCGAGTGGTCCGGGGCGTCTTCCGCCCAGTCGGGCAGCCCCACTCGCGGCGCCCGGAAGCGCTTTTCCCAGTCCGGCATGGACTCCGTGCTCTCAGTCATGCCCACCATTCTGCGCCGCACCCCGACATGCGCGCTGGCGTCGTCCCGCGCCTGTGGATAACGTTCCCGGCGGGATGGACGCCAGGCCGCACACCGAGGGGGAGCTGATGGCCGACATAGGCGCGACGGTGGACACGTACTGGGCAACGGCCCAGGCCAGGGACTGGCGGGCGTTCGGCGCCACCCTCGCCGACGACGTCCGCTACGAGCTGCCGCAGACCCGCGAGCGGGTGCTCGGCCGGGACGGCGTGGTCCGCTTCAACGCGGAGCACGTGGGCGAGTGGAGCCTGGAGGTCGAGCGCGTCATCACCGACGGCGATCAGGCGGTCTCCTGGGTGAGTTTCAGCGTGGACGAGGAGGAGACGCAGGCGATCAGCTTCTTCACCGCCGCCGCGGACGGCCGGATCCAGACCATCACCGACTTCTGGCCGGCGTCGTACGAGCCCCCGCGTGAGCGCGAGCACTTGGTCGAGCGCTTCTGAACACCCTCCCGGTATCTCCCGGTATCTGAACACCCTCCCGGTCTCGGATGTCCGATGCCCGATACCCTCCCGCCCCCTGCCCCTCCGCCCCCTCTCTTTCACCCCGTCCCCTCCCCGGGCTCGGCTACCTCAGCAGCACCGGCAGCTCCTCCACGCCGTAGACGATGGAGAGCTTCCGGAACGAGAGCTTCTCCGCCGGTACCGCGAGCCGCATCTCCGGGAACCGCCGTATGAGCGCGGGGTAGGCGGCCCGGAGTTCCATCTTGGCCAGTTCGGCGCCGATGCAGCGGTGGATGCCGTACCCGAAGGCCAGGTGAGAGGGGGCCTGCCGGTGCGGATCGACCCGCTCCATGTCCGGGCCCAGCTTCTCGTCCCGGTTGGCCCCGCTCAGTGAGCACAGCACCAGATCACCGGCGGATATTCGGGTGCCCGCGATCTCCATGTCCTCGCGGGCGAACCGCGGGAAGGCCACCTGCACCACGGTGAGATAGCGCAGCAGTTCCTCCACGAACGGATCCACGACATCGTCCTGGTCGCGTATCGCGGCGAACTGCTCGGGGGCCTGGAGCAGCACCAGCGTGCCGAGCGCCAGCATGCTCGCTGTCGTCTCCAGACCGCCGGTCAGCACCCCGTCGGCGAGCCCGGCCAGCTCATGGTCGTCGAGCTCGTCGCCGTGCTCCTTCACCAGCATGCCGAGCAGCCCGTCGCCGGGCGTCTCACGCTGCTTCCGCACGATCCCGTGCAGATAGGAGAGCGAGTCCGACATCGCGCCGAAGGACGCGTTCGCCCCGTCGAAGAGGTCGAACCGCGCCGTGCTGTGGCGCTGGAAGTCATCGCGGTCCTCGTACGGCACACCCAGCAGTTCGCAGATGACCAGCGCGGGAATGGGAAGCGCGAACGCCTGTACGAGATCCACCGGGCCCTCGGCCGCGGCCATCTCGTCGAGGCGCTCCTCCACGATGGAGTGGATGCGCGGGGTGAGCCTGCTGAGCCGCCGCATGGTGAATTCGGGCGTCAGCAGGCGTCGCAGTCTCGTATGCGTCGGTGGATCGCTGAAACCGAGACCTCCCGGATTCTGCTGCGCGGCGACGCCGATGTTCCGTTCCGCGAGGTTGGTGAAATCGGAGCTGAAGCCCTTCGCCTTTCCGAGCACCGCCTTGGTCTCGTCATATCCGGTGACAAGCCAAGCATTGATCCCGAAAGGCAGCCATATCTTGCTGATGGGTTCCTTTGCCCTGGTTCGGGACAGATCGGCGATGGGGTCGAGGCCGTCGCGCCTCAGCGGTGCCAGTGTGGCGTCCGGGAGGAACGACATCTTGGACAAGTCGAAGCCGTTCTTCTGGATTCTCGAAAAGTACTTGCGACCCAGCCAGGCGACGATGTTTGAGCGGAGATTCGACATGGCGCAATACTGCCCTGCCATGTCCGGACGGCCATGCTCCGATGCCGGACGCGCCCCGGTGTGATGCGCCACAACAGCGTGTGCGCCCTCCCCGCGCGGGCACTTCGGTGGGCACGCCCGTGGGTGCGCGGGCGGGCACTCCGGAGGGCGCGCGAGCGGGCATCAACGCGCCGGTGGGCACCAAGGTGGCGCCGACCGCGAAATCGGAGGAAAGTGTAGATATCGGGCGTGAAGCCCGAGCGATGACGGCTGCCTGCGGGACGTCTGTGGCGCCCCCAGGGATATGAGTGAGGTGAGCGGCCTTGCGGGAGAGGTTCCGTGCTGTCCAGGGCGCGCCCTGCTGGGTGAGTCTGATGGCAGCGGATCTGGACCGCGCGCACCACTTCTACGGAGAGCTCTTCGGCTGGGGCTTCCGCCCCACCCGGCAGGGTCACGGCCGTTACACCATCGCGTACACCGAGGGCGGCGTACCGACCGTCGGCATCGGCGCCTCGTCGCCGTCGGCGGGGGTGAACCTGCCGGTCACCTGGACCACGTACTTCGCGGCGGACAGCGCGGACGAGGTGGCCTCGCGCGTCCAGGAGCGCGGCGGCACGGTCGCGGTCGGGCCGCTGGAGTTCGGCAGCGGCCGGGTGGCCTGGGCGGCCGACCCGGACGGGGCCAACTTCGGCATCTGGGAGGGCGATCTGACCTCCGCCTGGTGGGGCGAGCGCAGACCGGGCGCTCCGGTATGGCTGGAGCTGCGCACCCGTGACGCCTTCGAGGCGGCGCTCTTCTACGGTCAGGCCTTCGGCTGGGACACCCAGGGGCGGGAGCGCTGTGACGTCCGCTTCGAGCACGACCGGGTGGTCCTCCATATCGACGGTAAGGCGGTCGCGGGGCTGCGCGGCGGCGCCATCGAGGCCGCCCCGGACCCGAATGTCCGGCCCCGCTGGCGGGTCTACTTCTGCGTGAAGGACGTCGACGAGGTCGCCGAACGCGCCGCGGAGCTCGGCGGCGGCGTCATCTCCCTGCCGACCGACACCCCCTATGGGCGCATCGCGACGCTGCGCGACCCGGAGGGCGGGATCTTCAGCGTGGCGGCCGTGAGGAAGGGGCCCGCGGACGGGGATCCTGACGGTCGTAGCTGAGGAGGAGGGAGGGGGCCGGGGCCCTCTACGGCTGTAGTTGAGGGGGCTGGGGGCCCTCGACGGCCGCAGGCGTCGGCGCCTACGATCGGAAGTACGGCATCGCGTGTCGGTCACCGGCTGGGTGAGGCATGGAGGTGCCCGTGAGATTGCCTTACGGAGGCATTCCACAGTGTCTGTCGAGTTGAATCACACGATCGTCCATTCTCTGGACAACCACGAATCCGCGGAATTCCTGGCGAATATCCTTGGCCTCGAGGTGGGAGAAGAATGGGGCCCGTTCGTTCCGGTGGAAACCAGTAACGGTGTCACCCTGGACTTCGCCACCATTCCCGGCGAGTCGATCGTCATGCAGCATTATGCGTTCCTCATCTCGGACGAGGAGTTCGACGCGGCCTTCGGGCGGATCCGGGAGCAGGGCGTCACGTACTACGCCGATCCCCATCTGAAGCAGCCGGGCGAGATCAACCACCATCACGGCGGGCGCGGGCTGTACTTCATGGACCCGGCCGGTCATGGCATGGAGATCATCACTCGCCCGTACGGCAACGAGGAGTAGTCCGGCACCGCGGGTGGACCGGGGCGCCGTACGCCCCGGTCCACCGGCTCAGCACCGGCTCAGCACCGGCTCAGTCGCCCTCTGCCTGCTCTTCTCGCTCGCGGTCCCGGCGCTCCCGCCACGCCCGTACGGCCTCGTCGATGTCGAAGGGCGCGAGATTGAGCGGCGGGCCGGGCGGGGGCCGCCGGATCGCCTCACGGATCTTGTCATTGACCTCCGAGAGGATCTCCCGCACCATTCGCTCCGACGGCGCCTTTTCCACGGCGGCGAGCGCGTCCTCCGCCTCTTTTCGCAGTACGAGTGTCGGCGGCAGAAACGACAGATTCTCGCGGGCCATCTTCTCCTTGACCCACCACAGATCGTCGTAGGGCCGGTCGAGATGGGGGAGGGGCTTTCCCTTTCCCTGGAGATTGGCGAACGCGCCGCGTTCCTCCGCCTCACGGATCTGTCGGTCGGCCCACGTTTCGAAACTGATACCCGGTGGCTTTCGCTCGGTCACCCTCAGATTCTCCCTCGGGCGGCGCGAAACGCGCCACAGGCCGTATGGGAACGGGAGGTCAGAGGTGGGAGGCGAGGACCGGCAGCAGATCCTGGAACGTCCGCCCGGTGGCGGGCGCGCCGATCGCCGACATCTGCCAGCCGCCGCCCGCCCCGCCCCCGCCCTCGCGGTGGACCTTGGCCATGATCTGAGCCGTGTACGGGCCGCCGCCGCTCAGGGTGTAGCGGGCCAGCTCCTGGCCATTGGTCTCGTCGACCAGGCGGCAGAAGGCGTTCTGTACCTCGGCGAAGGTCTGTCCGGAGAAGGAGTTCACCGTGAACAGGATCTGATCGACATGGACCGGAACGCGCTGTAGATCGATCAGGATCGATTCGTCGTCGCCGCCCTGGCCCGCGCCGCCGACGAGGTTGTCGCCGGTGTGCCGTACGGATCCGTCGTCGCTCGTCAGATGCTGGAAGAACACGACGTCGACGGCTTCGCGTCCGGCGAAGAGCACGGCCGAGGCGTCCAGGTCGATCTCCTTGGCGGTCAGCCGGGCGAGGAACCCCTTGCGCGGCGCGGCCTGCCAGCCCAGGCCCATGCGCACCGCGGTGAGCTCACCCCCGTCGGACTTGCTCAGGCTGATCCGCTGGCCCTTGGCCAGGTTTACCGTCATGTGGTTCCTCTCTCGCTCTTCTGACTCGACTCTTCTGACTCGACTGGACCCGACTCGTCCGGGACGGGCTGTGCGACCTCTCCAGCCGGTCGCGCAAAAACGGCAGGATGCCGCGGTGAAGCAGGGCCCTCAGCCAGGCGTCGCGGGCCGTGGCGACGGCCGCGTCAACCCGGTGCCCGAGGTGGGGCGGGTGCGTGGGTGGATGCCGGTGAAGACGTGGACGCCCATGAGGACGTAGACGTGGACGGGGGCGCGGGCGCGGGTCGGGGGCCGGGGTTCGGTGGCGTACGGCGGTGACGAGCAGGCAGGCCACCCCCACCACCAGAGTGAACGCCGCGATCGTCGCGCTGGTCAGCCCGGCGGTCAACAGTGCGTCGGCCAGCTCGCGTTGGGAGTCGAGGAGCCCCAGCAGCCCGCCGAGGAGCAGAAAGGCCGCGGTCGAGGCGCCGGCCAGAGCGGGTGTGAGGACGGCGAGCACCGGCAGCAGTCCACGGACGCCTGCCGAGGGGGTGGGCGAGCCGGATCGGACAGATGCAGCGGGCGCGGTGGACGCGGTCGTCGCCGCGGCGGCGCGTTGCCGGAGGTACGCGGCGTATTCGGGCGCGGCGGCCGTCGCGATCAGCTCGCTCGCCACGAGCGCTTGGGAGCGCAGCCGTTGGATGCCCGCGTCCCCGGTGGCCCCGTTGCGCCGCAGGGCCGCACGGATCTCCGCCGTACGCAGCGCCTGGTACAGCGCCCGCTCGAAGTCGGGTCTGTCCTCGGCCTGTAAGCCGGGTGGGGCGGTCATGTCCGCGCTTCCTCGAAGCTCGATGAGTAGGAGTGAACCGGCCGCCGGGCCCGTCTCACCGCCTCAGAGGGAAGGCCGGGCCCGGCGGCCGCAGGAGGGCGTCGGTCAGAGGTTGACGCCGAAGTCGGAGGCGATGCCCGCGAGCCCCGAGGCGTACCCCTGGCCGACCGCGCGGAACTTCCACTCCGCGCCGTTGCGGTAGAGCTCGCCGAAGACCATCGCCGTCTCGGTCGCGGCGTCCTCGCTCAGGTCGTAGCGGGCGAGTTCGACGTTGTCGGCCTGGTTGACCACCCGGATGAAGGCGTTCCGGACCTGGCCGAAGTTCTGGCTGCGGCTCTCCGCGTCGTGGATGGAGACGGGGAAGACGATCCTGGCGACCTCGGCGGGCACGGTGGCCAGATTGACCTTGATGGCCTCGTCGTCGCCCTCGCCCTCACCGGTGAGGTTGTCGCCGGTGTGCTCCACGGAGCCGTCGGGGCTGGTGAGGTTGTTGTAGAAGACGAAGTGCCGGTCGGACGCGACCTTCCCGGTTTCGTCGCAGAGCAGCGCGCTCGCGTCGAGGTCGTAGTCGGCGCCCGTCGTCGTCCGCACGTCCCAGCCCAGGCCGACGAGGACGGCGCTCAGGCCCGGCGCCTCCTTGCTCAGCGAGACATTGCCGCCTTTGGACAGGGAAACTCCCACGATCTTCTCCTCGTGCTCAGTGGACCGGAGTCAAAATCTACAGCACTGTAGAAGTTAGTGGGATGGGGACGGAGGGGTTGGCGAGATCTGGGCGGAACGAGGGGGAGGTGAGGCGGAACGAGGCGAGGCGGAACGAGGGGGAGGCGGGGCACGACGAAGGTGGGGCGGGAAGGACGAAGGTGAGGCAGGGCGAAGGCGAGGCAGGACCCACCCACCGCCCATCGGCCTACGCGGTGGCGAGCGACACCTCGGTCGACTTGATCAGAGTGGTGACCCGGCTGCCCTCGGCGAGCCCCAGCTCCGCCGCCGCGTCCTGGGTGATGGCGGCCATGAGCTCCTGGCCGCCGCCGATGTCGATGACGACGGTGGCCATGGCGGCCCCGAGGGTGAGGCGGCTGACGGTGCCCGGGAAGCGGTTGCGGATGCTCAGCCCCGAGACCTCCCCGGTGGCCAGCGCCACCTCGGTGGCCTTGGCCAGCGCCGTCACCTCGGAGCCCTCCCCGATGCCGAGCTCCTTCACGGCACTCATGGTCACGGCGGCCGTCACCATCTGCCCCCCGGACAGCCGCCCCTGGATCGTTGCCATGGCCTCGCCGGGCGTCACGGAGACGACGGTGGCGGGAAGCTGATTGCGGATGCTGAGACTCATGGATGCACCACCCCGGAGGCGGAGGTCAAGGGCCTGATACGCCTCACCCTAGGCACCCATCCAAGGATCCGCGCGCCGACGCACAACGGCCCCATACGCCGCAGGGCTGAGCGGCGCCCCCGCACCACCCCCTGACTCGCACCCAGCCACCCCACCCCTCCACGTACGATCGGACGAATGCGCCGCTCTCCCGCCGACCTCGTCCGCGAATTCCACCTGGCCTTCGGCCTCGACGCCCGCAAGACCCCCACCGAGGTCTCACCGGAACTCGCCGCCCACCGCCAGGACCTCCTGGCCGAGGAGTGCGCCGAAGTGGCCGAGGCGAGCGCCCACGGCACCCTCGACCACCTCGCCCACGAACTGGCCGACGTCGTCTACGTCGCCTACGGCACCGCCCTGGTCCACGGCATCGACCTCGACGAGGTGATCGCCGAGATCCACCGGGCCAATATGACCAAACTCGGCCCCGACGGCCGCCCCACCCTCCGAGCCGACGGCAAGGTCCTCAAGGGCACCCACTACCAGGCCCCCGACGTCCCGACCGTCCTCCGCCGCCAGGGCTGGACGGACGCGACCGAATAGTCGGCGGGCTGTCTCGTAACGGCTGGTCATCTCCGACGGGGAACGCGCTGCGGCCCGGTGGTCACCCGAAGATGAGCTCGACGTCTTTGTTCAGGCAGAACCTCATGACGGCGACCAGCTGGCGGGCGTCATCCAAGTGCCGTTGGAGAACGGGATCGCTGCCTTCGTGTTGCCGCTGGTCGATGATTGCTTCCAACGGGGGCAGCATGGCCGCGCATTGAGTGGGCGTGAGGTCGGGGCCGTCGTCGTCCGGATGGTCGAGTAGCGGTGCCAGTGTGGTGGAAACGCTGCTCCACGGGCGGTCTCCGCCGAAGCCGTACATCTCAGCGAGGGCGAATCCCTCGGCCTGGGCCAGCCACTCCCTGAACCTGTTGAAGCCGGTGGCGGACCAGGACACGTCCGGGCTGGTCACGTCGCCGTCTCCGGGGAAGAGCACGAGCCCCGTCCTGTCCTCCCTGCTTGCCCGGTGCCCAGGAAGCCGCCGAGCGCACGCGCGAGTGAGGTGCGCCACGGCGCGAGGTGGCCGCCCCACCACTGGAGTCGGCTTCCAAGATGGCCCCGGAAACGAGTCAGGGGCCCGACCCGCTTTCGCGGATCAGGCCCCTGACCTGTGTTCCTTCAGTCGGGGTGGCGGGATTTGAACCCACGACCTCTTCGTCCCGAACGAAGCGCGCTGCCAAGCTGCGCTACACCCCGAAGCAACGAGCTCTACTTTAGCGGACCTGTGGCCAGAGACGAAATCCGGTTTTGGAGGTCCCGCAGGTCGGGGCGGTCGGGGTGGTCCCGGTGGGTGGGGTGGGGTCAGGGGGTCTGGGGGGTGAGGGTGAGCAGGGTGGCTTCCGGGGGGCAGGCGAAGCGGACCGGGGTGTAGCGGTTGGTGCCGCAGCCGGCGGAGACGTGGAGGTAGGAGGTGTGGCCGCCGGCCTGGTGCTCGGAGAGGCCCTTCACCCGGCGGGCGTCCAGGTCGCAGTTGGTGACCAGAGCGCCGTAGAAGGGGATGCACAGCTGGCCCCCGTGGGTGTGGCCCGCGAGGATCAGGGGGTAGCGGTCCGCGGTGAAGGCGTCGAGGACGCGCAGATACGGGGCGTGGACCACGGCCAGGGAAAGGTCGGCGCCGGACTCGGGGCCGCCGGCCACCTCGGCGTAGCGGTCGCGCTTGATGTGAGGGTCGTCGAGGCCGGTGAGGGCGATCTCGATGTCCTCCAGCTTCAGCCGGCCGCGGGTGTTCGAGAGACCGACCCAGCCGGCCGCGTCGAAGGCGTCGCGGAGCTCCGTCCACGGGTTGTGGATGGCGCCGACGACCGGGGGGTTGCCGTTCAGGCCGTGCTTACCGCTGGCCTTCTCCAGCAGGTAGCGGGCGGGGTTGCGCGGCTTCGGGCCGTAGTAGTCGTTCGAGCCGAAGACATACGCACCGGGGAACTCCATCAGCGGGCCCAGCGCGTCCAGGACCTCCGGCACGCCCTCCGGGTCCGAGAGGTTGTCCCCCGTGTTCACCACGAAGTCGGGGCGCAGCCCGGCCAGGGACTGGAGCCAGCGCTGCTTCTTGCGCTGTCCGCTCACCATGTGGATGTCGGAGACTTGCAGGACGCGCAGGGGGCGCATCCCCCGCGGGAGCACCGGAACGGTGATCCGCCGGAGCCTGAAGGACCGGACTTCGAAGCAGGCGGCGTAGGCGAGGCCGGCCGCCCCGACCGCCGTGATTCCCAGGGGTACTCCGTATCGCGCGCGCATGCCGTCCATGGTCGCAGAACGCCGCGGGGGGAGAAATCTTCGGGTGATTCCCGGCCAGTGCTGGCACACTCGACGCCATGACCACCACGCTCAAGTCCAGGCTTCAGGACGATCTCACCGCGGCGATCAAGGCGCGCGACGAGCTGCGCTCCTCGACTCTCCGGCTCACCATCACCGCGATCACCAAGGAAGAGGTCGCGGGCGAGAGCGCACGTGAGCTGTCCGACGCCGAGGTGGAGAAGATCATCGCGCGGGAGGCCAAGAAGCGCCGCGAGGCCGCCGAGGCGTTCGAGAAGGGTGGACGCGCCGCGCAGGCCGAGCGGGAGAAGGCGGAGGGCGAGGTGCTCGCCGAGTATCTGCCGAAGCCCCTTACGGACGACGAGCTGAACGCCCTGGTGGCCGATGCGGTCCGGGAGGCCGCGGCGGGCGGCGCCGAGGGGCCGCGGGCCATGGGCGCCGTGATGAAGATCGTGAACCCGAAGATCGCCGGACGGGCGGAGGGTGGCCGGGTCGCCGCCGCGGTGAAGCGGCAGCTCGCGGGCGGGTAGGCCCGCTCGGAGGGCGCGCGTTGTTGCGTTGTGTTATGGGCCGTGTGCACGCTGTGCGGCGTGTGCAGTGCGTGCACCGTGCGTTCCGGCATCGGGTGCCCACATAAGAAGCGGGCCCACCCATAAGAAGGGGGCCGGACATCTTCGTCCGGCCCCCTTCAGCGCTCCATCACGAGCCACCGCTACCGCGGAAAGTTCCAGCCGCCGTTGCCGTTGCCGTTACCGCCATTCCCATTCCCACTGCCGCCGCCGATCAGGTCCGGGGGCAGGGAGATGTTCGGCCACGGGTTGTCCTGGCCGCCGTTGTCGCCGTTGTCGTTGCCCCTGTCGCGGCTCGGCTTGCGGTCGCCCGGCTTCTTGCGGTCGTGGGGCTTGCGCTGGTTCGGGTCGTTTATCTGGACGTTCACGAAGTTCGGCGCCTCCTTGCCGTCCAGCGCGCCGCTCATCGCGTCCTTCCAGATCGGACCGGGGGTGTCCGCGCCGTAGACCTTGTCGTGGGGGACGCCGCCGATGGTGATGTTCTCCATCTTGACGCCCTTGGGGCCCGGGCCGCCGACCCACACCGCACCGGCCATGTTCGGGGTGTAGCCGACGAACCACGCGGCCCTGCGCTCGTCCGTCGTACCCGTCTTACCGGCGCTCGGGCGGCTCTGGAGCCCGGCCTGCTTGCCGGTGCCGTCCTCGACCACTCCGCGCAGCAGCTTGTTGATGGTGTCCGCGGTCTTCTCCGACATCGCGCGGGAGCACTTCGACTGCGGCACCTTCAGCTTCTTGCCGCCGGGGCCGGTGATCGACTCGATGAAGACCGGGGAGCAGTAGACACCGCGGTTGGCGAAGGTCGCGTAGGCGTTGGCCATCGTCAGCGGCGAGAAGCCCTCGGAGCCGAGGGTGACCGAGGGCACCTGGTTGTGCTCCTGGCCGTCGGCGCGCTTCGCCCCGATCTTGTCGGCCATCTGCGTCACCGGGCAGACCCCGATGTCGCTGATCAGCTGGACGAAGTAGGTGTTGACCGACTTGGCGGTCGCCTCCTTCATCCCGTACGGGCCGACCTCCTCCTCGTTCTCGTTCTCGACCGTCGCGCCCTCGTCGTTGCTCCAGGTGCCCTTGCAGGTGGTGACCGGGCTCGGGTACTTCATCTTGTACGGCGAGGAGTAGCGCTGGTACGGCTTCTTGCCCTGCTCGATGGCGGCCGCCGCGGTGATCGGCTTGAACGTGGAGCCGACCTGGAAGCCGTAGTTCGAACCGCCCATGGACTTGTCCGCGGACAGGTTGATCTGGGTCTCGTTCTCGCCGAAGCCGTACGGCCTGGACTGGCCCATCCCCAGCACCTTGCCGGTGCCCGGCTCGACCAGCGTCACCGCGGTGGCCACCGGGTCGGACTGGTAGACATGCTTCTTGATCGACTTCTGGACCGACTCCTGGGCCTGCGGGTCGAGCGTCGTGCGGATCGTCAGACCGCCCTGGGTCCAGCGCTTGGCGCGCGCCTCCGCGGTCTTGCCGAAGGTCGGGTCGTTCAGCAGGGTCTCGCGGACGTAGTCACAGAAGAACCCGGCGCCCTTGACGGCCGTGATGCAGCCGCTCCTGGGCATGCTGACCTTGAGGCCGAGCGGCTTCTTCTGGGCCGCGGCGGCCTGCGCCGGAGTGATGTCCTTCACCTCGGCCATGCGCCGCAGAACGGTGTCGCGGCGCGCCTTGGCGGACTCCGGGGCGTTGATCGGGTCGTAGCGGCTGGGCGACTGGACGAGACCGGCCAGCAGCGCCGCCTGCTCCAGCTTCAGATCCTTGGCGGACTTGCTGAAGTAGCGCTGGGAGGCCGCCTCGATGCCGTACGCCTGCTGCCCGAAGAAGGTGATGTTCAGGTAGTTCTCGAGGATCCGCTTCTTGCCCAGTTCCTTCTCGACCTTGATCGCGTACTTCAGTTCCTTGATCTTGCGGCCTATGGACTGCCGGGTGGCCTGGGCGACCTTCTCCTTGTCGTCGCCCGCCTCCTCGACGAACACGTTCTTCACATACTGCTGGGTCAGGGTGGACGCGCCCTGGGAGACCCCGCCGTCCTGCGCGTTGCTGTTGACCGCGCGGAGCACGCCCTTGAGGTCGACCGCCCCGTGCTCGTAGAAGCGGGCGTCCTCGATCGCGACGATCGCCTGCCGCATGTACGAGGAGATGTCGTTCAGCTTCACGATCGTCCGGTCGCGGGAGTAGACCTTCGCGATCTCCCCGCCCTTGGCGTCCAGGATCGTGGTCCGCTGGCTGAGCGGCGGTGTCTTGAGATTGGCCGGAATTCCGTCGAACTCCTCGACCGTTCCCTTGGCCGCCAGGCCGAGCGCTCCGACGGCGGGAAGCGCGAGCCCGGCCATCACGGCACCGGCCAGCGCGCTGACGCCGAGGAACTTGGCGGCCTGGTGAGCGGTGGACAGTCCCCCGCTCGAGCGCGTGTTTCCCATAGGACGCAGCCTACGTCTCGAATCGCCGGACAGGGGACCGGGCGTTCGCATAAGCTGTTTCACGCCAGTCACAGCTGTGTGGCTGAGCCACACCCCCACCCTCACTCAAGTGAGCGATGAGGCCTGCCCGGATTGCGGCCCCTGTCCTGAACTGCCCGCTGTTCGGTGCGTGAACTGCCCTGATTTGCACTAGTAATCGCAAATGTCGCCAGCTCACTCCGTTGGGTGATCTGCCGCGTACCCATAGTCCGTTCGGACCATCCAAGATTGGGCCCGCAGGGGGTGTTGCGCTGTGTCTCGCTTCCGTAACGTCCTCAACTGGCGACGGTGAATATGCCGTTTGTCGCCGTGGGGGAGCTCCGATTCGGGAGAGGACGGCGCCAGCATGGGCTGGGTAACCGACTGGAGTGCGCAGGCCGCCTGCCGCACTACTGATCCAGATGAACTGTTCGTCCAGGGCGCGGCACAGAACAGGGCCAAAGCGGTCTGCACCGGATGCCCGGTGCGCACCGAGTGCCTTGCGGATGCCTTGGACAACCGCGTGGAGTTCGGTGTGTGGGGAGGGATGACCGAGCGCGAGCGGCGAGCACTGCTGCGCCGCCGGCCGACTGTGACCTCCTGGCGCAGGCTCCTGGAGACCGCGCGCATCGAGTACGAGCGCAGCGCGGGGATTCTGCCCTTCGACGACGAGGACTATGAGCGCTTCGCCGCGGTCGGATAGGCCGGACGGCGGTCCGCCGGTGGTCGGCTGACAGCCTGCCGGGCTGACGGCCCGCTGGGTTGACGGCTCGCTGGGTTGACCTGGTTTGACCTGGGTTGACGCCTGCCGGTGTGAGCGTTTCGACTCATCATCACCTCACCCACCTCTCGTCTCGGCATGTCTCGGCACGAGTGGGGGGTGCGAGTACGGGCGCGCCTCGTCAGGGGCGGGTACGGGTTACGCGCACGCCTCCGAGCACGACCGCGGCCAGAGCCGCGGTCGGCCGTGGGGGCGCGTGTGACACGGCCTCGGGCGACCTGGCCTCCTGTGGCATGCCTGGTGCAGCTCATGGCTCGGTATGACATGGCTAACAGGTCCTCGCGGGCCGGGGGTTGGTCCGCCGCCTGGGCCACTCGTGCCGCCCTCGGCCTTCGGCTACCGGTTACGCCCTCGGCCACCGGTGACCGTGGCTTGCCTGCTTGCCTGCGTGTGGGGCGTGGGTCCGCCTGTGCGTGCCGTAGGCCGCCAGCCGGGCGGACGCGTCCGCCGGAACCTGAGGCAAGAGGGAAGAGGGGCCGTCGTGCTGTCGTGGTCGTGCTGTCGTGCGTCTCCGTCCATGCGCGGGCGGCCGACCGCCCGGCGGGCACCGACTCAGCCCGCCACGCGATTGGTCCGCTCCGGCGGGACCGCGAGGCGTTCGCCGATCGCCCGCAGTCCTGCCAAGTCGTGTACGTCGCCAGGGAGTGCGGCCACTTGGGCCACCGGAACCTCGGGGTGGAGCGCCGTGAAGCGGTCGTGTGTGCGCTGCTCGCGTCCGAGCACCTGCATACGCTCCGCGTGCAGCCGAAGCAGTCCCGCGGCGAGCCGCTCCGCCGACGAGTCCGCCGACGTGGGGGAGACGTCGGGGTCCGCTGCCGAGGGGTTCCGCGCTTGAGCATTCCCTGAGGGGGGATCGACAAATCCGCCGTCGGCAAGATTTTCTGCCCCGGCGCCGTTCTTGGCCGGATCGCTTCCCTCCGCGCCGTTCGCGAGCGCATCGTCCGGATCCGCGGGATCGCCCGTCAGGGTCAGGATCTCCGCGGCGGCCAACGCACGTTCCGCCGACAACTGTTCGGCACCGCTGCCGTGCACCCGGTTCAGTACCAGTCCGGCCAGCGGCATCTGGTCCGCGGCCAGCCGTTCCACGAAGTACGCGGCCTCCCGAAGGGCGTCCCGCTCGGGCGCGGCCACCACGAGGAAGGCCGTGCCCGGAGCCTGTAGGAGCCGGTAGGTGGCCTCGGCGCGAGTACGGAATCCGCCGAACATGGTGTCCATCGCGGCAGCAAACGTCTGAACGTCGCGCATCAGCTGCCCGCCGAGCACCTTGCTGACCGTGCCCGTCATCATCGAGACGCCCACGTTCAGGAACTTCATCCCGGCCTTGCCGCCCACCTTGGCCGGTGCCATCAGGACCTTGATGAACTTCCCGTCCAGGAAGGAGCCGAGACGTTTCGGCGCGTCCAGGAAGTCCAGCGCCGACCGGCTGGGCGGGGTGTCGACGACGATCAGGTCCCATTCGTCGCGGGCCCGGAGCTGGCCGAGCTTCTCCATGGCCATGTACTCCTGCGTGCCCGCGAAACCGGCCGAGAGCGACTGGTAGAAGGGGTTCGCGAGGATCGCCCGGGCGCGCTCGGGGTCGGCGTGCGCCTCGACGAACTCGTCGAACGTCCGCTTCATGTCGAGCATCATGGCGTGCAGTTCGCCGCCGTTCCCGCCGCCGATGCCCTCCACCCGGCGCGGGATGTTGTCCAGCGCGTCGATGCCCATGGACTGCGCGAGCCGGCGGGCCGGGTCGATGGTGAGGACGACGACCTTACGGCCGCGCTCGGCGGCCCGTACGCCCAGGGCGGCGGCGGTGGTGGTCTTACCGACGCCACCGGAGCCGCAGCACACCACGATGCGGGTCTGGGGATCGTCCAGCAGGACGTCGGTGTCCAGCCGGGGTGCCACGTCCATGCTCATGCCGCCTCCTGCGTACGACTCGTCGTCCGTGGCGCCCTTACGGCGGGCGCCGCTCACGCCGGCCACTGCTTGCGCAGATCCGCCGCGAGCCGGTACAGCCCGGCCAGGTCGATGCCGTCCGTGAGCAGCTCCAACTCGTGCAGCGGCAGCCCCAGCCCGGTCAGCTCGGCGCGCTGCGCCCGCTCCAGCGCCACCCGCTCGGCGTGCTCGCGCGCCTGCTCCAGCAGCGGGTCGACCAGCCGCTCGGCCATGCCGCCGCGGCGCGCACCGCCCAGGCCCGCCTGGGAGAGCGCCTTGGCGACGGCCGCGCGCTGCCCGTTGGCGGCCACCTCGACGGCCTCGTGGTCGAGGATCGCGGGCCGGACCATGTTGATGATGACCCCGCCCGTCGGAAGGCCGTCGGCGCGCAGCTCGGCGATGCCGTCCGCGGTCTCCTGGACCGGCATCTCCTCCAGCAGGGTCACCATGTGGACCGCGGTCTGGGGGGACTTCAGGACGCGCATCACGGCCTGGGCCTGATTGTGTATCGGGCCGGTCCTGGCCAGCCCGGCCACCTCGTGGTTGACGTTCAGGAAGCGGGTGATGCGGCCGGTGGGCGGCGCGTCCATGACCACGGAGTCGTAGACGAAACCGCCGTCCTTGCCCTTACGGCGCACCGCCTCGCACGCCTTGCCGGTCAGCAGGACGTCCCGCAGCCCCGGGGCGATGGTGGTCGCGAAGTCGATCGCGCCGAGCTTCTTGAGGGCGCGTCCGGCCGAGCCCAGCTTGTAGAACATATGGAGGTAGTCCAGGAGTGCGAACTCCGGATCGATCGCCAGGGCGTGCACCTCCCCGCCGCCCGGCGCGGTGGCGATCTTCCGCTCCTCGTAGGGCAGCGGCTCCGTCTCGAAGAGCTGCGCGATGCCCTGGCGGCCCTCGACCTCCACCAGCAGGGTGCGCCTGCCGTCGGCCGCTAGGGCCAGCGCGAGTGCGGCGGCGACCGTGGTCTTGCCGGTTCCGCCCTTGCCACTGACGACATGGAGCCTGCTCACAGTGGGGAGCCTAACCAGTCCCCCCTCGCCCTACGCACCAGGGCCCGGCGGAGAGGCATTACAGTCGGCCCCATGACCAAGTGGGAATACGCGACCGTACCGCTGCTCGTGCACGCCACGAAGCAGATTCTGGACACCTGGGGCGAGGACGGCTGGGAGCTGGTCCAGGTGGTCCCCGGCCCGAACCCGGAGCAGCTGGTGGCCTATCTGAAGCGGGAGAAGGGCTGATGGCGGGCGGCACGGTCGAGGGCAGGCTCGCCGGGCTCGGCCTGACGCTGCCCGCGGTCGCGGCGCCCCTGGCCTCCTATGTGCCCGCGCTCCGCACCGGCCCGTACGTCTACACCTCGGGTCAGCTGCCGCTGGTCGAGGGGAAGCTGGGCGTGACCGGCAAGGTCGGCGCGGAGGTCACCCCCGAGGAGGCCAAGGAGCTGGCGCGCATCTGTGCGCTGAACGCGCTGGCCGCCGTGAAGTCGGTCGTCGGCGACCTCGACCGGATCGTGCGGGTCGTCAAGGTCGTCGGCTTCGTCGCCTCGGCGCCGGACTTCACCGGCCAGCCGGGTGTCATCAACGGCGCGAGCGAGCTGCTGGGCGAGGCCCTGGGCGACGCGGGCGTGCACGCGCGCAGCGCGGTGGGCGTGGCGGTGCTGCCCCTGGACGCGCCGGTCGAGGTCGAGATCCAGGTCGAGGTCGCGGACTAGTCGCGGACTAGCGGACGCCGGGATCGCGGACGCCGGGATCGCGAACCGGCGAGCGGTCCCATGGGTGGTCCCGTCGGCGGGCCGGTCGGCGGGCCGGTGGGCGCACTGGCGGACGTACGTGGACGCGGACCGGTTGTGACGGCCGGTACGCGGACCCGCCCCGGCGTGGCGCCGCGAGGGCCACTCGAACATCAGCCCGTAAGCGCATAGCATCCGGCCATGTCCACTACGAATGGCCAGTGGTATCCACCCGAGTGGCCAGAGCGGATCCGGCTCCTGTCGGCCGGTGAGCTCACACCGGTGACACCGCGCCGGGCCGCCACCGTCCTGCTGCTGCGGGACGGCCCGTACGGAACGGCCGGGCAGGACGCACCACAGGACGCACAGGACGCTCAGGGCGGGGACGGGGAGCACACACCGGACGAGTTCGACGCGACGGCGCGGCCCGGCGCGGCGCGCGAGTCCGCGGGGCCGCCGGAGCCCGCGGCGACCGCGGAAGCCCCTGAAACGCCCCCAGAGGACCTGCCGGACGCGGCGGGAGGGGCCGTCGGCCCCGCCGTCTACATGCTGCGCAGACGCGCCTCCATGGCCTTCGCCGGAGGCGCGTACGCCTATCCGGGCGGTTCCGTGGACCCGCGCGACGAGCGGATGGTCACCTGGGCCGGCCCCTCGCGGGCGCAGTGGGCGCGGCGGCTGGGCCTGGACCCGAGCGAGGGCACGCAGGCGCAGGCCATCGTGTGCGCGGCGGTCCGCGAGACCTTCGAGGAGGCGGGGGTGCTGCTCGCGGGCCCGACGCCGCACACCGTGGTCGCGGACACGACGGGGGACGACTGGGAGGCGGACCGCGCGGCGCTGGTCGCCCGGGATCTGTCCTTCGCGGAGTTCCTGGACCGCCGGGGGCTCGTCCTCCGCTCGGACCTGCTGAGCTGCTGGGCGCGCTGGATCACCCCGGAGTTCGAACCGCGCCGCTACGACACCTGGTTCTTCGTGGCTGCGCTGCCGCGGGGGCAGCGCACCCGTAACGCCTCCACGGAGGCGGACCGGACCGTCTGGATCCGTCCGGGTGACGCGGCCGACGGCTACGACCGGGGCGAGCTGCTGATGATGCCGCCCACGATCGCGACGCTGCGCCAGCTCGCGGGTTACGGCTCGGTCGCCGACGCGCTGGCCGCCGCGACGGACCGGGATCTGACGCCGGTCCTGGCCCGGGCGCGGGTGGAGAACGGGGAGCTGGTGCTGAGCTGGCCGGGCCATGATGAGTTCACCAAGCACATCCCGGGAGCCACAGGGGGGCCTTCCGCATGACGTACGCATCCGCTCTGCCCGGCCAGCCGCGCGGGGGCACCATCGGCGGCCCGGCCACCGACCGGGCCGTCTGCGTCCTGGCGCCGAACGCCTCGCCCATGACCCTGGACGGCACCAACACCTGGATCGTCGCCGAGCCCGACTCCGACCTCGCCGTCGTCATCGACCCGGGGCCGCTGGACGACGCCCACCTCGAGGAGGTCATCGCGACCGCCGAGCGGGCGGGCAGGCGGGTGGCGCAGACGCTGCTCACCCATGGCCACCCGGACCACGCGGAGGGCGCGGCGCGCTTCGCGGAGCTGACGCGGACGTCCGTAAGGGCGCTGGATCCGGCGCTGCGGCTGGGGGACGAGGGGCTGGAGCTGGGGGACGTCATAACCACCGGAGGTCTGGAGCTGCGGGTGGTGCCCACGCCCGGCCACACCGCCGACTCGCTGTCCTTCCACCTTCCGGCCGATGGCGCGGTCCTTACGGGCGACACGGTGCTCGGGCGGGGCACGACCGTCGTCGCGCATCCGGACGGGCGGCTCGGCGACTATCTGGACTCGCTGCGGCGGCTGCGCTCGCTGGCGGTGGACGACGGGGTGGACACCGTCCTGCCGGGCCACGGGCCGGTGCTGAACGACGCCCGGGGCGCCGTGGAGTACTACCTCGCGCATCGCGCCAACCGGCTCGCGCAGGTGGAAACGGCGGTCGAGAACGGCTACCGGACGCCATCGGAGGTCGTGGCGCATGTGTACGCGGACGTGGACCGGTCCCTGTGGCCGGCGGCGGAGCTGTCGGTCCGGGCCCAGCTGGACTATCTGCGTGAGCACGGGTTGATCTGACCGCGCCGGCACGGGCTGGTCCGAGGCCCGGCGCTTCCCGGAGTCCTCTGGGCCCGCGGCCTGTGGGGCCGGCCGTTCATGAGCGCCGTGCCGTCCTTGAGCCCCGTGCCGTTCACGATCGCCGTAACCGTTCATGAGCGCCGTAAGGGGCCCGCCGGATTCCGGCGGGCCCCTTACGGTCGGTCTTCGCGTTCCGTCCGGCGTCAGCGGGAGCGCTTGGCCAGCCGCTCGACGTCCAGCAGGATCACCGCGCGCGCCTCCAGCCGCAGCCAGCCGCGGCCCGCGAAGTCGGCGAGCGCCTTGTTGACGGTCTCGCGGGAGGCGCCGACCAGCTGGGCCAGCTCCTCCTGGGTCAGGTCGTGGACGACGTGGATGCCTTCCTCCGACTGCACGCCGAAGCGGCGCGACAGGTCCAGCAGGGCCCTGGCGACCCGGCCCGGAACATCGGAGAAGACCAGGTCGGACATCTGGTCGTTGGTCTTGCGCAGGCGCCGGGCGACCGCGCGCAGCAGCGCGGAGGCGACCTCGGGCCGGGCGTTCAGCCACGGCTGGAGATCGCCGTGGCCGAGGCCGAGCAGCTTGACCTCGGTGAGGGCGGTGGCGGTGGCGGTGCGCGGGCCCGGGTCGAAGAGCGACAGCTCGCCGATCAGCTCGCCGGGGCCGAGCACGGCCAGCATGTTCTCGCGGCCGTCGGGAGAGGTGCGGTGGAGCTTCACCTTGCCCTCGGTGACCACGTACAGGCGATCGCCGGGGTCCCCTTCGTGGAAGAGTGCGTCACCCCGCGCGAGGGTCACCTCTCCCATGGAGGCGCGCAGCTCAGCGGCCTGCTCGTCATCGAGCGCCGCGAAGAGCGGGGCGCGCCGCAGAACGTCGTCCACGAGTCTCTCCTTGTCGACATGCACAGGGGACCGACGTCCCCATGATGCCGGACGGTAAAACAGTGCGATCAATCACAAGTTTGACGCACTGGCCTGCCGAGCTGTGCGGCAGGGGTCCGATTGGGGGCCTCTTCGCGGTGGCCGGGCCGGATGTCAGTGGGTGGGCTTAGGCTGGCCGGGTGTCCAATACGCCGGTGAGAGCACAGGGCAAGGGGGCCGGACGGGTGACCGCACCTCGTAATTCTGCTGTGGGCGAACAGGAGTCCGCCGACTCGACAGAAGCCTCGAAACCGCATAAATCGGTCAAGAGCTCGAAGGGCGCCCGTCCCGAGTCCCGGCTCGCCCTCGTCCGCCGCGCCCGGCGCATCAACCGCGAGCTCGCCGAGGTGTATCCGTACGCCCATCCCGAGCTGGACTTCGAGAACTCGTTCCAGCTGCTGGTGGCCACGGTCCTCTCGGCCCAGACCACCGATCTGCGGGTCAACCAGACCACCCCCGCGCTCTTCGCCGCCTATCCGACGCCCGAGGACATGGCCGCCGCCGACCCGGAGGCCCTGGAGCAGCTGATCCGGCCCACCGGCTTCTTCCGCGCCAAGGCCAAATCGCTGCTCGGCCTGTCCGCCGCCCTCCGCGACCGCTTCGGCGGCGAGGTCCCGGGCCGGCTCGAGGACCTGGTCACCCTGCCCGGTGTCGGCCGTAAGACGGCCAATGTGGTGCTCGGCAATGCCTTCGGGGTGCCGGGCCTGACCGTGGACACCCACTTCGGGCGGCTGGTGCGGCGCTGGAAGTGGACCGCCCAGGAGGACCCCGAGAAGGTCGAGGCCGAGATCGCCGCGCTCTTCCCCAAGAGCGAGTGGACGATGCTCTCGCACCGCATCATCTTCCACGGCCGCCGTGTCTGCCACGCCCGCAAGCCCGCGTGCGGCGCCTGCCCGATCGCCCCGCTCTGCCCGGCGTACGGGGAGGGCGAGACCGACCCGGACAAGGCGAAGAAGCTGCTGAAGTACGAGATGGGCGGCCAGCCGGGCCAGCGCCTGCGCCCGCCGTCCGACTACCCCGGCCGTCCCGCCGCCCCCCTGGGAGCCGCCGAGTGACGAGCACCTACGGGGAGGTGGAGGTCAGCGCCCAGGGGCTGCCGGAGTGGCTGCTCCCGGTGGCCCGGCTGGCCGAGACGATCGAGCCGCGCCAGCTGAGCCGGTTTCTGCCGCCCGAGCAGGGCGGAGGCCGCCCCTCCGCCGTGCTGGTGCTCTTCGGTGAGGGCCCCGCCGGCCCGGAGCTGCTGCTCATGGAGCGCTCCGGTTCGCTGCGCTCGCACGCCGGCCAGCCCTCCTTCCCCGGCGGTGCCCTCGACCCGGAGGACGGCGATCCGGAGGAGGAGGGTCCGCTGCGCGCGGCGCTGCGCGAGGCCGAGGAGGAGACCGGGCTCGACCCCTCGGGGGTCCAGGTCTTCGCGGTGCTGCCGCGGCTCTACATCCCGGTGAGCGGCTTCGTCGTCACCCCGGTGCTGGGCTGGTGGCGCCGGCCCACCCCGGTCGGGCCGGTGGACCTCGCCGAGACGGCCCGGGTCTTCACGGTTCCCGTGGCGGATCTCACGGACCCGGCGAACCGGGCCACCACCGTCCACCCCAGCGGCCACCGGGGGCCCGCCTTCCTGGTGGGATCCGCTCTGGTCTGGGGTTTCACCGCCGGAGTGATCGATCGCATCCTGCATTACGCGGGGTGGGAGCGACCGTGGGACCGGGCCAAGCGCGTCCCACTCGACTGGCGCGCGTGAGACGGTGTTCCGGTGAATGTGCTGGACATCCTGCTGCTGCTCGCCGCCGTGTGGTTCGCGATCGTCGGCTACCGCCAGGGTTTCGTCGTCGGCGTGCTGTCGGTGACGGGGTTCATCGGAGGTGGGCTGATCGCGATCTATCTGCTGCCCCTCATATGGGACGGCACCACCGACGACAAGGCGTCCCCCGGCACCGTCGGTGCCGTGGTGGCGATCGTTCTGGTGATCGTGTGCGCCTCGGTCGGCCAGGCGGCCACCACCCACCTGGGGAACAAGCTGCGGCGGTACATCACCTGGTCACCGGCGCGCGCCCTGGACGCGACCGGCGGCGCGCTGGTGAACGTGCTGGCGATGCTGCTGGTGGCCTGGCTGATCGGCTCCCTGGTGGCCCAGACCTCGCTCCCCACGCTGGGCAGGGAGGTCCGTGACTCCAAGGTGCTGCTCGGGGTCTCCCGCGTCGTTCCCGACGAGGCGAACACCTGGTTCACCGACTTCTCGTCCGTGCTCGCGCAGAACGGCTTCCCGCAGGTCTTCTCGCCCTTCGCCAACGAGCCGATCACCTCGGTGCCGCAGCCCGACCCCGCGCTCGCCCAGTCCCCGGTGGCCACGCGGGCGCAGGAGAGCATCGTCAAGGTCGTCGGCACCGCTCCCAGCTGCGGCAAGGTCCTCGAGGGCAGCGGCTTTGTGTTCGCCCCGAACCGGGTCATGACCAACGCCCACGTCGTCGGCGGCGTCAGCGACCCGACCGTGCAGATAGGCGGCGAGGGCCGGCTCTATGACGCCAAGGTCGTGCTCTACGACTGGAAGCGCGATATCGCGGTCCTCGATGTGCCCTCGCTACAGGCCCCGCCGCTGCAATTCGCGCAGGACGACGCGCGCACCGGTGATGGCGCGATCGTCGCCGGCTTCCCGGAGAACGGCGCCTTCGATGTGCGCGCGGCCCGCGTCCGCGGACGTATCGAGGCCAATGGCCCCGACATCTACCGCCGCTCCACCGTGCACCGCGATGTGTACTCGCTGTACGCGACGGTGCGGCAGGGCAACTCCGGCGGTCCGCTGCTCACCCCGCAGGGGCGGGTGTACGGCGTGGTCTTCGCCAAATCCCTCGACGACGCCAACACCGGATACGCGCTGACGGCGGACGAGGTGAGCAAGGACATCCAGAAGGGGCGCACGGCCGACCAGCCGGTGGACAGCCAGGGGTGTGCCCTCTAGTTTCCGTGTCGCTGTGGCCCCGGGCCGCGCCAGGGATGGTGCTAGCGGCTGCGTGGATGGCGCAGTCGCGCCGAGACCCACCGGGCCCGGCGGCGGATGATGCGGGGAATCCCGATGTTCGGGTCATGGCCTTGGGTAGGCCCGGAGCCGCCCCGCTCGGAAACACTCAGCGCGGCATTGGCAGTAGCGGCGGCCTCGGGGCCGCGGCCGTTTGGTGCGTCACGGTAGTCGTGCGTCCAGCCCATACCTCGGTGTGTGCCCCTGACCCAAGGTCCGTAATCGCCGCTGGCTGCGGCAATTGGCGTATGCTCCAGGCAATTGGCTGTTCGAAAAACAGATGTTCGCTCGCGCGTGAGGACACGGTCGGAATGCGTACGTCCGATGACGCTCAGCGGTCGGGTTCGGGGTCCTTCAGCCAGTTGATCAGCTCGGTGGTGAAGGCCCGGGGGTCCTCCTCGTGGGGGAAGTGGCCGAGCCCGTCGAAGAGCCGCCAGCGGTAGGGGGCCTCGACGTACTCCCCGGAGCCCGCCGCGCTGCGGGTGCGCATCACCGGGTCGAGTGAACCGTGCAGATGCAGGGTCGGCACCCGCACCGGCCGCTTCATCCGCCGGTTGAACTGGAAGCCGTCCGGCCGCGCCAGCGACCGCACCATCCAGCGGTACGGCTCGATCGAGCAGTGCGCGGTCGAGGGGATGCACATCGCCCGCCGGTAGACGTCCACCGCCTCGTCCTCGGGCAGCCGCGGTCCGGACCAGTCCCGGAGCAGCCGCCCCACGGCCGCCGCGTCGTCCGCGACCAGCTGGCGCTCGGGCAGCCAGGGCCGCTGGAAACCCCAGATATGGGAGCCGGCGGCGGTCTGCTTGACGTCCGCGACCATCGCCGAACGCCAGCGGCGGGGATGCGGCATCGAGGCCACCGCGAGTCGCCGCACCAGCTTCGGCCGCATCACAGCGGCCGTCCACGCCAGGTATCCGCCCAGGTCATGGCCGACGAGCGCGGCGTCCGGCTCGCCCAGCGAGCGGATCACACCGGTGATGTCGAGGGCGAGGTTGGCCGGGTCGTAGCCCCGCGGCGTACGGTCGCTGCCGCCCACCCCGCGCAGATCCATCGCGACCGCGCGGTAGCCGGCGTCGGCGAGCGCGGGCAGCTGGTGCCGCCAGGTCCACCAGAACTGCGGAAAGCCGTGCAGCAACAGCACCAGCGGGCCGTCACCCAGCTCGGCGATGTGGAAGCGCGCGCCGTTGGCCGCGACATCCCGGTGGGTCCAGGGGCCGTCGAGCCGTACGACCGACGCGGAGGTATCAGGGGCGGTCATGCCGACGAGCGTGTCACATCCCGCGCGGGGCGTCCGCCATTGCTCCCGGCACGCGGATGCGGCTTGACGCTCCCCAGTACGGCAGCCGTCTCCTTGGACGAGGAGATCGACCGCTTCGGCGCCTTGACCTTCTTGAACTTCAGCAGCGCCACCAGACCCAGGATTCCGGCGAACAGCCAGTAGATCCCGCCCACGATCAGGAAGCACCAGGCGAGGCCGAGGCCGGTCCACGAGCGCATCCCGTAGGCGAGGGCGAAACTCAGCACCGGCAGCGAGAACAGCAGCAGCACCCCGGCCACCATCCCCGCGCCGCTGCCGACCGCCGCCTTCTTGGCCCCCACCCGGAGCTCGGCCTTGGCCAGCGCGATCTCGTCGTGCACCAGCGCCGACAGCTCGGTGGTCGCCGTCGCCACCAGCTGGCCGAGGCTGCGGTTGCCGCCGTCGTCGGCTGCGCTCATCGCCATCTCCCTCTGCTCTTGTGCGTCTTACCGCTCGTGTCTTGTGCGTCTTGCGCTCGTGCTGCGCCGTCAGTGCTCGGTATGCCGTGCGCGCTTGTTATGTCGTCAGTGCTTGCTGTGTCTTCTGAAGTGCTTGCTACGTCTTCTGCGCATTTCTGCGGGTGTCAAGCCTCTCAGATCATGCCGGACCATCGTCGCCGGAGTCGTTCGCGGCAGCCACTTCGGCAAGCCGTCGGTGCTCGGCGGCCTTTGCCTCGTGAATGGCGGCCATCCGCAGGTGGTACGCGGGGCTGTCGAGCTCATAGACATCCGGGATGCCGTCCATGTCCTCGTCCCGCTCCTCCTCCTGACACAGCCGCTGGTACGTGGTGTTGCGCAGTTTGAGAAGGATCCCGGCGAACAGGGCGGCGGTCAGCGAGCCGATGAGGACCGCCGCCTTGACCTCCTCGGCGAGCGTGGGATCACCGGAGAAGGCGAGCTCGTCGATGAGGAGGGAGACGGTGAAGCCGATTCCGGCGAGGGCGGCCACGGCGAAGACATCGGCCCAGGCCAGGTCTTCGTTCAGCTCGGCCCTGGTGAAGCGGGCGGCGCACCAGGAGCCGCCGAAGACGCCGACGGCCTTGCCCACGACGAGGCCGAGGACGACGCCGAGGGTCTCCGGGCGGGTGAAGACATCCGCCACGGCGCCGCCGGAGAGCGGCACCCCGGCCGCGAACAGCGCGAACAGCGGCACCGCCACCCCCGCCGACACCGGTCGCACCCGGTGCTCGACGCGCTCGGCGGGGGAACGCTCCTCACCCTCCCGTACGGTGCAGCGCAGCATCAGGCCCATCGCGACGCCGGCGATGGTGGCATGCACACCGCTGGCGTGCATCAGCGCCCAGATCACCACGGCGAGCGGGACATATATCCAGGCTGTCCGGACGCCCTTGCGGTGCAGCAGCCAGAAGAGGGCGAGCGCGGCGACCGACAGGATCAGGGCGATGACGTTGATGTGCTGGGTGAAGAAGATCGCGATGATGAGGATCGCGCCGAGGTCGTCGACGACCGCGAGGGTGAGCAGGAAGGCGCGCAGCGCGGCGGGCAGCGCGGTGCCGATCACGGCGAGGACGGCGAGCGCGAAGGCGATGTCGGTGGCTGTCGGCACGGCCCAGCCCTTGAGGCTGCCACCGCCGCTCGCGCTGACGATGACATAGACGAGCGCGGGCACGGCCATGCCGCAGACGGCGGCGATCACGGGCAGCGCGGCGGCCTTGGGGTCGCGCAGCTCGCCCGCGACCAGCTCGCGCTTGAGCTCGATACCGGCGACGAAGAAGAAGATCGTCAGCAGGCCGTCGGTGGCCCAGGAGGCGACCGAGAGACGCAGATGCAGCGCCTCGGGGCCGAAGGAGAAGTCCCTGATGTCGCCGTAGACGCCGCTGAGCGGGGTGTTGGCGAGGATCAGCGCCACGATGGCGGCCACCAGGAGGATCACACCGCCGACGGTCTCGGTGCGCAGCGCGTCGATGACGAACGTCCGCTCGGGCAGCGACAGGCGTCCGAGGAACTTGCGGCTGGTGGGCGCGGCCACGGGCGGGCCTCCTGGGTGGGTCGAGGTGCGGATACACGTGTGGCGTATGCCGACCAGACTTCCCGGCGCTCCTGTCCATCATCTTGTCGCAATTTTTACGCGGCAGCCACCTGCGGCAGCCACCTGCGGCAGCCGCCCGGCGCCCGCGACCGCTACGGCGGCAGCCGACGCGAGGGGCGCCCCCGCCAGGCGGGAGCGCCCCTCGTACGTCGTGCAGTGCTGACCCCGGGTGGCGCGGTCAGTCCTCGCTGGGGGCGGAGGGCAGCTTGCTCTGGATCAGCTCCATGACGGAGGAGTCGGTGAGCGTGGTGACATCGCCCAGTGCCCGGTTCTCGGCGACATCGCGCAGCAGACGGCGCATGATCTTGCCGGAACGGGTCTTGGGCAGCTCGGCCACCGGCAGGATCTTCTTGGGCTTGGCGATCGGGCCGAGCTGCTTGGCCACATGCGCCCGCAACTCCTCGACCAGGCCCTCGTCCTCGGCCGCGCCGCCGCGCAGGATGACAAACGCGCAGATGGCCTGGGTGGTCTGCGGGTCGGTGGCGCCGACGACCGCCGCCTCGGCGACCTTGGGGTGCGAGACGAGCGCCGACTCGACCTCGGTCGTGGAGATGTTGTGGCCGGAGACCAGCATCACATCGTCGACCCGGCCGAGCAGCCAGATGTCGCCGTCGTCGTCCTTCTTGGCGCCGTCGCCCGCGAAGTAGCGCTTGTCGAAGCGGGACCAGTAGGTGTCCAGGTAGCGCTGGTCATCGCCCCAGATGGTGCGGAGCATGGACGGCCACGGCTCGGTGAGCACCAGATAGCCGCCATGGCCGTTCGGCACCTCATTGGCCTCGTCGTCCACGACGGTGGCGGCGATGCCCGGCAGCGCGACCTGGGCCGAACCGGGCTTGGTGGCGGTGACGCCCGGCAGCGGGCTGATCATGATGCCGCCGGTCTCGGTCTGCCACCAGGTGTCGACGACGGGAGTGGTGTCCGCGCCGATGTGCTTGCGGTACCAGACCCATGCCTCGGGGTTGATGGGCTCGCCGACCGAGCCGAGGATCCGCAGCGAGGAGAGGTCGAACTTGGCCGGGATGTCGTCGCCCCACTTCATGCAGGCGCGGATCGCGGTCGGGGCGGTGTAGAGGATGGTGACCCCGTACTTCTGGACGATCTCCCACCAGCGGCCCTGGTGCGGGGTGTCCGGGGTGCCTTCGTAGAGCACCTCGGTGGCGCCGTTGGAGAGCGGGCCGTAGACGATGTACGAGTGGCCGGTGACCCAGCCGACGTCCGCCGTGCACCAGAAGACATCGGTCTCCGGCTTGAGGTCGAAGACGGCGTGGTGGGTGTAGGAGACCTGGGTGAGGTAGCCGCCGGAGGTGTGCAGGATGCCCTTCGGCTTACCGGTCGTGCCCGAGGTGTAGAGGATGAACAGCGGGTGCTCGGCGTCGAACGCCTCGGGGGTGTGCTGCTCCGGCTGGCGCTCCACGATCTCGTGCCACCAGACGTCGCGGCCCTCGCTCCAGTCCACCTCCTGGCCGGTGCGGCGGACGACCAGCACATTGCGCACGTTCTCGGTGCCGGGCCGGGTGAGCGCCTCGTCGACGGCGGGCTTGAGCGCGGACGGCTTGCCGCGGCGGTAGCCGCCGTCGGCGGTGATGATGACCCGGGCGTCGGCGTCCTGGATACGGGTGGCGAGAGCGTCGGCCGAGAAGCCGCCGAAGACCACCGAATGCGGGGCACCGATGCGGGCGCACGCCAGCATCGCGACCACGGTCTCCGGGATCATCGGCATGTAGATGGCGACCCGGTCGCCCGACTGGACCCCCAACTCGGTGAGTGCGTGGGCCGCTTGGGAGACCTCCCGCAGCAGTTCGGCGTAGGTGAGGGAGCGGGTGTCACCGGGCTCGCCCTCGAAGTGGAGCGCCACCCGGTCGCCCAGGCCGTTCTCGACATGCCGGTCGACGCAGTTGTACGCCACATTGAGCTTGCCGTCGGCGAACCACTTCGCGAAGGGCGGGTTCGACCAGTCGAGTGTCTCGGTCGGCGGGGTCGCCCAGGACAGCCGACGGGCCTGATCGGCCCAGAAGCCCAGGCGGTCCACCTTCGCCCGCTCATACGCCTCGGCTGTGACATTGGCGTTCGCGGTCAGCTCGGCGGGCGGCGCGAAGCGACGCTCCTCCCGAAGAAGGTTGGCCAGGCTCTCGTTACTCACGACATCTCCCATTCCCAGGGTGTCCGTTGTGTCCCAGGCCATAGCTCATCAGCCAACGGCACACCCTGACAAGGGCTGTCGCCGAAAATTGGTTTAGACCTGTCGTCGCGTATGTCACCGTCCCAGCTCCAGGGCACTCTGGGTGGGGTCGCCGCCCCGCTCCGCCACGCCGGAATGGCCGCTTCCAAGCCGGGTGGGTGCCGCCGTGGTGGCGAGGCAGACGGGCATCGGCGCGCCATGGTCCGGGCGGACGGGCAGAAACCTCCCCGTACCCGTGTCCAGGACATACGCCTGGGCCTCCGCCACCTGGAAATACATGCCGTGCAGCGCCAGCCCGCCCTCCGCCACTCGCCGTGCCACACAGCCGTGCTCCATCAGATGGCCGAGCTGCTGTCTCACATTGACCAGCGCCAGCCGCTCCGTGTCGTCGGCGATCGCCCGGCTCGACAGGGCGACCTCGCCGCGCCCCAGTCGACCGATCCGCTCCATCCGCGCCAGTGCTGGTCTGCCGTGGCGCAGCCAGCGCTCCAGCGGCGTCCGGCCCCCGTTGGAGGATGCCTCGGGCCCGTTGGAGGGTGCCCCAGGCCCGCCGGAGGATGACTCGGGCCCGCCGGATGGCTCGGCTGCGCCGGGGGAGGTCCCGGTCTGGGGCGGTGTGCGGAGCTGCGCCGATGAGTCGAGCAGCGCCTGCATCGCACCGCATCCGGAGTGGCCGCACACCGTGATGCTGCTGATCTTCAGCACCTCCACCGCGTACTCGATCGCCGCCCCCACCGAGGCGCAGGAGTCATCGGCGCCCGGTGGTGGCACCAGATTCCCGACATTGCGCACGGTGAACAGATCGCCGGGGCCGCTTGAGGTGATCATGCTGGTCACCAGGCGGGAGTCGGCGCAGGTGAGGAACAGCTGGCTGGGCCGCTGCCCCTCCCGCGCCAGCCGGGCCAGCTCATCGCGGACCAGCGGTGCCGTATGGCGCTGGAACGCGCTCACCCCGCCGAGCAACTGTCCGCCCGCGTCCCCGCCGGCGGCGACGCTCGCCCCGACGCCCGCGGCAGCCGTGGCCGGGCGGGTGCAGTGGTGATCACGCCAAGGCGTCCACGGCCGGCAGGCCCGGGCGCCGTCCGCCTCCGCGACCCGTCGCGCCGCCCGTCCATCGGCCGCCGCCCGTCCGGAGCGCGCCACCCGCCGGGAGCCCGAAGGCCGCCGGGAGCCCGAGGGTCGGAGGAGCACCGCAAGGAGGACGACCGCGAGGGCCGCGGCGGCGGCCATGAGTCCGGCCCGGAGCGAGGCACCGCGGGCCGACGCGATGCCCAGCGAGACGGAGACGATACCCAGCGAGAGAGGAGCGGCGAATCGGAAGAGGGCGGCCGAGGCGGAGAGATCTCCGTGTCTGAGGCGGGAGACCCGGTGGATTCGGTCCAAGAGCTTCAACATTCCCGTCTCCTCCGGGGCTTCGGTCGCGGATGGGCGCGCGGCCGTGGGTCACGGCGTACTGCGGTACTGACTTCCAAGCGTTGGTAAATGGATCGTAATGCCGAGTAAAGTCGCTGGGAAGTCTTTTGGGAGAGAGTGGGCTGGTATTCCCCCTACGGGGTGAATAGTCATTCAAAACGCCTTGTCATCCACTGTCTTTTTCTCCGTTCATGCGAGTTTTGCTCCTATCCGGCCGGATCTCCCGGGTCAGGGCGAGACACGAGGAACGAGGTGGCGGTATGAGAGGCAGAGGAGGCGGAAGGGTCAGAAGACACGTCACCGCACTTCTGGCCGCGGCGGTGGCGCTCTCCGTGCCGGTCGGCTGCTCGGAAGACTCCCCTCAGACTCATGGACCGGGCGGCACCGCGGGCTCGGACCACGACAGGGACAGCCCGCAGAAGGGGCCGGGGGCGCCCATCCATCCGGACAAGGCTCCGAAGGTGATCCGGCTCATCGGCGACGGATCGACCTCCGACACCGGCCCCCAGCCCCATCAGCCGAAGGCCGAGCCGCTCGAACCGGGCGAGAAGCCACCGCAGTTCGTCGTCTTCTCCTGGGACGGCGCCGGCCAGGACAAGCAGAAGCTGTTTTCCCACTTCCGTGCGGTCGGCAAGAAGTACGGCGCGACGATGACGTACTTCCTCAGCGGGGTGTACCTGCTGCCCGCGGAGAAGCGGTACCTCTACGATCCGCCTGAGCATCGGCGCGGCGCCTCGTCGATCGGCTTCAACGACGTCGAAGGCATCAGGGCCACGGTGGAGCAGCTCCGCGGCGCCTGGCTGGACGGCAATGAGATCGGCACCCACTTCAACGGCCACTTTTGCGGACGCCGCCACGGAGCCGGCACCTGGTCGGCGCGCCAGTGGACCAGCGAGATCGAGCAGGCCGAGTCGTTCGTCAAGAACTGGAGGACCAACGCGGGTCTGAAGCACGAGAAGCCGCTCCCCTTCGACTACGACAAGGAGCTCGTCGGCGGTCGCGCACCCTGTCTCCAGGGGCAGAAGAACCTGATCCGGGCGGCCGCGAAGCTGGGCTGGCGCTATGACGCGAGCTCACCCGGCGGTCTTCAGATCTGGCCCCGCAAGATCCACGGCATCTGGGACTTCCCGCTACAGCAGATCCCGGTACCGGGCCGCGCGTTCGAGACGCTCTCCGTGGACTACAACTTCCTCGCCAACAAGCCGCGCAAGAAGAAGGGCAAGCGACCCAAGCGCTCCACCTGGGGCCGGCCGATGCGCGACGGCATGCTGGCCGCCTTCGACCGGGCGTACAAGGGCAACCGGGCGCCGCTGTTCATCGGCAATCACTTCGAGTCCTGGAACGGCGGAACGTATATGCGCGCTGTGGAGGACGTCATCAAGAAGGTCTGCCCGCGCAAGGGGGTGCGCTGCGTCTCCTTCAGGCAGCTGGGCGACTGGCTGGACGCGCAGAACCCCCGCGTCCTGGAGAAGCTGCGGGTGCTGGACGTCGGGGTGCGGCCGCCGGGTGGCTGGAAGGGCTACCTGGCCGCCGAGCCGGGGCGGACGTCCGATCGCGAAACGGCGCACGAGCGGACGTCCGGGCACCACACGCGGACGGCTAAGCGGGAGCGGGAGTAGCCGTCGAGCTCTCCTCCGGCGCGAACTCCCGCAGCCCGAAGGCGGGGTCGACCTGGGCGGCAAGGTCGGCGCCCGTCTTCTCGTTCCCCCAGCTCTGTGCGTTCTTGAGATGGAAGTGCACCATCTGGCGGGTGTACCGCTGCCAGTCGCGCCGCTCGTACGAGGCGTCCACCGCGCCCTGGAGTGTCCGCAGCGCCTCGCGGTTCGGTTCCTCCAGCTCCGCGAACCGGGGCGCACGGCCCTTCTCCATCGCCCGGACCCACTCGGAGTGGCCGAACGCGACCAGCAGGTCATCGCCCACCTCCGCACGGAGGAAGTCCAGGTCGTCCGGGCCCTGCACCTTGTTGCCGACCACCCGGAGCGCCACATCGAAGTCGCGGGCGTACTCCTTGTACTGGCGGTAGACGGAGACGCCCTTACGCGTGGGCTCGGCCACCAGGAACGTCATGTCGAAGCGGGTGAAGAGGCCGGAGGCGAAGGAGTCGCTGCCCGCCGTCATGTCGACGACGATGAACTCGCCGCGCCCGTCGACCAGATGGTTCAGACACAGCTCGATCGCGCCGACCTTGGAGTGGTAGCAGGCGACACCGAGGTCGGATTCGGTGAAGGGGCCGGTCGCCATCAGCCGCACCGAACCGTCGTCGAGCGGCAGGGTGCGGGCGCATGCCTGGTAGACGGGGTTGTCCTCACCGATCCGCAGCAGCCTCGAGCCCTCGCCCGGCGGGGTGGTCTTGATCATGGTCTCGGCGGAGGCGATCCGGGGGTTCGTACCGCGCAAGTAGTCCTTGATCAGCGGGAGATGGGCACCCATCGCGGGCAGGGCGGCGGCCTCCGCCTCGTCGAGTCCGAGTGCCACACCCAGATGCTGATTGATATCGGCGTCGACGGCGACGACGGGGGCGTGGGTGGCGGCGAGATGGCGGATGAACAGCGACGACAGCGTGGTCTTGCCGCTTCCACCCTTGCCTACGAAAGCGATCTTCATGTTCACCTAGCGTAGGTGAGTGATCCCGGACCATGAGGGATTTACGTGAAGAACACCACTCCAACGAGGGGCACCCGCTGCGAGGTGCGTAGTGTCGTACTCATGAGTACGTCAGCTGATCCGCTCGCCACCCTGGCCGCGCTGCCCGGTGTGGCCGAGTCCGTGAACGCCGTACGGACCGCCGTGGACCGGGTCTATGGGCACCGGGTGATGCGCCGCCGCAGCAATGAGGTCACCTCCGAGGCGGCGTTGCGCGGGGCGCGGGGTTCCGCCGCGCTGGCCGGTGCGGACTGGGCGCTGGAAGAGGTGCGCCGCCGCACCGACTTCGGGGCCGAGGGCGAGCCGCGCACGGTGGGGGCGGCGCTGCGGCTGACCGCCGAGGCGGGGCAGCTGCTGAGCATCTGGCGGCAGTCGCCGCTGCGGGTGCTGGCCCGGCTGCATCTGGTCGCGGCGGGCGGGGCGGAGGGCGACGAGAGGATCGGGCGCCCCCGGCAGTCGGGTGAGCCGGTGGACGAGCCGCTGATCGGGTCGGATCTGCCGCTGCCGGACGCGGACGAGGTGGCGGGGCGGCTCGACGGGCTGGCCGGGCTGCTGCTCGCGGGCAGCGAGGCTCCGGCGCTGGTGACGGCGGCGGTGGTGCACGGCGAACTGCTCGCCCTGCGGCCCTTCGTCTCCCGCAATGGTCTGGTGGCGCGGGCGGCCGAGCGGGTCGTGCTGGTCGGCAGCGGTCTCGATCCGAAGTCCATCTGCCCGGCCGAGGTGGGGTACGCGGAGCTGGGCGCCGCGCCGTACATGGCGGCGTTGGAGGGCTATGCGTCCGGGACGCCGGAGGGGATGGCGGTGTGGATCGCGCACTGCGGACGGGCGGTTGAGCTCGGGGTGCGGGAGTCCACAGCGGTCTGCGAGGCGCTCCAGCGCGGGGCGGCCTGACGCGGACAGGTGTGGCCTGACGTCGGAGAGGCGTGGACTGAGGCGGGGCGGGTGCGGGCTGACGTCGGACAAGGTGGGTGGGCCCGGACAAGAGTTGCGGCGGCACCACGTGGGCACCGCCGCTGGCACAGCTGCCGGGTTACCATGCGTGCAATCTCATTCGCCCATCAGGTCGGGAACTTCTGCCCGTCACCTGGTGCGGCTGGCCCGTAATCGACGGGTCGACGTCGCGTGGGTGCTCAACATCTGTGCTCGGTCCGTGGGGCCTTGGCGTCTGGGGGTTTCCTCCCGGATACCCCTGGTCTCGCGGGCCGTCGATTCCTTTGTACTCCTGCGAGAGGCCAATCGGAACCCCTCACCGCAGATCTTTGCCGTTACCCCTAAATGCGGGCATAAAGGGCGCGGCGCCGATTGGTGTACCACAGCAGTCCGGCGGTGGCGGCGGCCGCGCCGACGGCCGCCGCCACGGCGAGAACCGGGCGCGGTGGCATGGAGAGTGAGGAACTGCTCTCCTTCAGCCGCACCGGGCGGTTGAAGGAGAGCACCGGCCAGCCGCGCGCCGCCGCCTCGCGCCGCAGCGCCCGGTCCGGGTTGACCGTATGGGGGTGGCCGACCGCCTCCAGCATCGGGAGATCGGTCACCGAATCGCTGTAGGCGTAACAGCGCGACAAGTCGTAGCCCTCCGACTCCGCCAACTCGGCGATCGCCTCCGCCTTGGTCGGGCCATAGGCGTAGTACTCGACCTCTCCGGTGAACACGCCGCCCTCGACCACCATGCGGGTGGCCACCACGCGGTCCGCGCCCAGAAGCTCGCCGATCGGCTCGACCACCTCCGCCCCGGAGGTGCTGACGATCACCACATCGCGGCCGGCGGTGTGATGCTCGTCGATGAGCGAGGCGGCCTCGTCGTAGATGATGGGGTCGATGAGGTCGTGCAGGGTCTCCGCGACGATCTCCTTGACCTGCTGGACATTCCATCCTCGGCAGAGCGCGGAGAGGTACTTGCGCATCCGCTCCATCTGCTCGTGATCGGCGCGGCCGGCGAGGAAGACAAACTGTGTATAGGCAGTACGTAGTGCGGCCCGGCGGTTGATCAGCCCACCCCGGTAGAAGGACTTGCTGAAGGTGAGAGTGCTTGACTTCGCAATGACCGTCTTGTCCAGGTCAAAGAAGGCAGCTGTCCGAGGCAAGGAGTGGTTTTCCACGACGCCGAGCATAGGGCCCACCATTCGGCGTAAGCTGAGGCGCGTGGGTTTGCCTGAGAAGGCTCTCGGGTACACCATGGAAGTCACGGATCGTTCGCGACCGTGCTAACCCGGCCCGACTCCTCCCCCCCCGAGTCGGCCGTGGGGACGACCCCCGCTCTCCCCCCCGGCGGGGGTCGTCGCATGTCCGGACGCATTTTCGGCGTTCTCATGAGATCTTGCTCCCCTCCCTCGGGTCCCTGCGGCCCCGCCTCTCCACAGCTTGAGCGGTAACCGTACGTAATCGCTAGGCTGCTCTCCGGAAGTCACTGGTTTAGGTGACTGGGATATTCACAACTGATGAGTTGTCCACGGTTTTGGACCAAGATCCCCAAGATTTTCTGGATCGCAGCACGGTGATTCTCCGCGCTGCTCGCACTCGCCGTTCGCGGGAGTGAGAGCGCGTAACGGATATGGGAGGGGATCGTGACTGCATCCATCACACCGGAACGCCCTTCGGCGACCGAAGGACAGCGAAGCAGACCGCTCATCGTCACCGAGGACGAGGCGCTTCTCGACGATCTGCTGCGGTTGTGCGCGGCGGCCGGAGCGGAACCGGAAGTGGCGCATGGCGCGCTCACTCGCCGGGGCAGCTGGGAGGCCGCACCGCTGATTCTGGTCGGTGACGACTCGGCCGCCCGGCTGTCCGACCGAGCCCGCAGACAAGGGGTGCTGCTCATCGGGCGCGATCTGGACGACCACGGCATCTGGCGGCGGGCGGTGGCGCTCGGCGCCGACAATGTGGCGTTCCTGCCCGACGCCGAGACCTGGCTGGTGGACCGGATCGCCGATGTTGCCGAAGGCGTGGGGCGGCAGGCCCTGACCGTCGGGGTGATCGGCGGCCGCGGCGGCGCGGGCGCCTCCACCCTCGCCTGCGCCCTGGCGGTCACCGCGGCCCGCTCCGGTCGGCGCACCATGCTGATCGATGCCGATCCGCTGGGCGGCGGGCTCGATGTGCTGCTCGGCGGCGAGGGCGCGCAGGGGCTGAGATGGCCCGCCTTCGCCGAATCGCGGGGGCGGGTCGCCGGAAGCGCCCTGGAGGAGTCGCTGCCGGAGCTGCACGCGCTGCGAGTGCTCAGCTGGGACCGCGGCGATTCGGTCGTCATCCCGCCGTCCGCGATGCGGGCGGTGCTGGCCGCGGCCCGACGGCGCGGCGGGGTCGTGGTGGTGGATCTGCCGCGCCGCGTCGACGACGCGGCGGCCGAAGCGCTGTCCCAGATCGACCTCGGGCTGCTGGTCGTCCCGGCGGAGCTGCGAGCGGTCGCGGCCGCCCACCGGGTGGCGTCCACGGTGGGCATGGTGCTGAGGGATCTGCGCGCGGTGGTACGGGGCCCGTGCGGGCCGGAGCTCGGCGACGAGGAGATCGCGGAGCTGCTCGGGCTGCCGCTGGCCGGTCAGCTGCCACCGGAGCCGGGTCTGGCGGATGCGTTCGAGGGCGGGGAGCCCCCGGGCGGCAGCCCCCGCGGCCCGCTCGGCCGGTTCTGCGCCGAGTTCTGGGCGCGTGCCCTCGCCGACGAGGGAGGTGCCACCGCATGAGCACCGTATCGCCGGATCTGCTGGACGCGGTGCGGCTGCGGCTGGCCGGGAGCGGAGCGGAGCCCACGCCCGCGCGGGTGGCGTCTGCCCTGCGCGAGGAGGGTCGGCTGCTCGGCGACACCGAGGTGCTCGGGGTTGTGGAGGCGCTGCGCTCGGAGCTGGTCGGCTCCGGCCCCCTGGAGCCGCTGCTGGCCGCCCGCGATGTCACGGACGTCCTGGTCACAGCCCCCGACGAGGTGTGGGTGGACCGCGGCTCGGGGCTGGAGCGCACGGCCGTCACCTTCGTGGACGCGGCCGCCGTGCGCAGACTCGCGCAGCGGCTCGCCGCGGTGGCCGGGCGGCGGCTGGACGACGCCCGGCCATGGGTGGACGCCCGGCTGCCGGACGGGACCCGGCTGCATGCGGTGCTCCCTCCGGTCGCAGTCGGCTCGACCTGCCTCTCGCTGCGGGTGGTGCGCCCCCGGGCGTTCTCCCTCGCGGAGCTGGAAGCGGCCGGGACGGTGCCGCCGGACGGCGTGCGGCTGCTGCGGGCCATGCTGGACGCCCGGCTGTCCTACCTGATCAGCGGCGGCACGGGCTCGGGCAAGACAACGCTGCTGAGCACCCTGCTCGGGCTGGTCGGGCCGCGGGAGCGGATCGTCCTCGCCGAGGATTCGGCCGAGCTGCGGCCCGACCATCCGCATGTGGTCCGGCTGGAGACCCGCCCCGCCAACCAGGAGGGCCGGGGTCAGGTCACCCTGCGGGACCTGGTGCGGCAAGCCCTGCGCATGCGTCCCGACCGGCTGGTGGTCGGCGAGGTGAGAGGCGCCGAGGTCACCGACCTCCTGGGGGCCCTGAACACCGGCCATGAGGGCGGCTGTGGCACTGTCCACGCCAATACGGCGGCCGACGTGCCCGCGCGGCTGGAGGCGCTCGGTTCGACCGCCGGCCTGGACCGGGCCGCGCTGCACAGCCAGTTGGCGGCGGCGCTGTCGGTCGTGGTCCATCTGGTGCGCGACCGCGCCGGGCGGCGCAGGATCGCCGAACTGCATGTGCTGGACCGGGACCGGGCGGGCCTCGTCACGACCGTCCCCGCGGCCGTCTGGGGCCCCGAGGGCTTCGAGCGGGCGGCGGGCTGGCAGCGGCTCCAGCGGCTGTGCGCACGGGGCGGAGGCGCGGCATGACGGGCGCGGGAGCGGACCCGGGGGCGCTGACGCTCTGCGCCGTGACGCTGTGCGTGGGGGCGGCCTTATGGCTGCTCACCGGGCGGGACCGGGAGCTGCGCCGGGCCAGGCTGCTGTTGGCCGGCGGCGGACCCGTCGAGCCCGCGGGAGCCGACCCGGTGCGGCCGCTGTCCGAGACCGCCGTCTGGCTGCGGGAGCGCTGGCGGGTCAAGTACGGCGGGCGGATGGGGCGTGAGCTGCTGTGCCTGCCGGTCGGATGTGTGATCGCGCTGCTGGGCGCGTCCCTCCTGCCGCTGCTCGGGGCGGTGCTGGCCACTCCGGTCGTCGGCCGCTGGCTGCGGTCCCGGCGGTGCGAGCGGGACCGTGTGCGCCGCGCCGCCGGGGTGATCCAGCTCTGTGCCACCGTGGCGGGCGAGTTGCGGGCCGGGCGGCATCCCGGTGAGGCGCTGCTGGCGGTGGACCCTGGTCATCTGAGGGAGCGTTGGGGGCTGGTGACGGCCGCGGCGCGGTTCGGCGGGGATGTGCCGGACGCCCTGCGGAGAGTCGCCCGGTTGCCGGGCGCCGAGGGGCTGATCGGGGTCGCCGCCTGCTGGCAGGTGGCGGTCGACGAGGGCGCGGGGCTGGCGGCGGGTCTCGATCGGGTGGCGGCGGCGCTGCGTGCCGAGCGGGACCAGCGGGAGAGCCTGGACGCCAAGCTGGCGGGAGCCAAGGCCACCGCCCTCGGGCTGGCCGTGCTGCCCATGGTCGGGCTGGTGCTGGGCGGCCTGATGGGCTCCGATCCGCTGCATGTGCTGCTGCACACCCCGGCCGGGCTGAGCTGTCTGCTGCTGGGCGGCCTGCTGGAGTGGGCGGGCCTGGTCTGGACCGGTCGGATGGTGCGGGCGGCGCGTGAGCCGGGGCGGCGGCGAGGGGATCCGCACCTGCGCCGAGGTCCAGTGGATCGCCGGGGTGGCCGATGAGCGCCGAGGTTGTCCACAGCCTGGGGATTTCGCTGTCCTTCCTGGCGGCGGCCCTGTGCACGGTGATGGCGATGGTCGAGGCCCGTCGGGAGCGATGCGCCCGACGACGGCTGATGGCGCTGCTTCCGGGTGCGGAGCACGGGCGGCCGCAGAAGGCCCGGCCGTGGCGGCGGTGGCGCGCCGGGGCCGGCGCGGGCGCTCTGCCCGCCTGGGCCGCGCCGGGCGGCGCGCTGACGATCGCCGTCGTCCTCGTCGGAGGGCCGCCGGGGTGGGTGCTGGGTCTCGCCGCGGCCTGCGGCCTCTGGCGGTGGCAGCGGCACCGCCGGGCCACGGCCGGGCGGTCCGGCTCTGACCGGCACCTCGAGGCCCTCGCCGCGCGTCAGATCCCGCTGGCCGCCGATCTGCTGACGGCCTGCCTGGCGGCCGGAGCGGGCCCGCGGAGGGCGGCGGAGGCGGTGGGAGGCTCGCTCGGCGGCCCGGTCGGTGAGCGGCTCGCCCAGACCGCGGCGGAGCTGCGGCTGGGCGGCGAACCGGCCCACGCGTGGGGGCGTGTCAGCGCCCTGCCCGGAGCACAGGGGCTGGCGCGCGCTCTGGAGCGCGCCGGGACAACGGGCGCTCCGGCGGTGGAGCAGGTATCCCGGCTGGCGGCCGAATGCCGGGCCGAGCAGGGGCGGGAGGCGATGCGCAGGGCCGACCGCACCGGTGTGCTGGTCAACGCGCCGCTCGCGGGCTGCTTCCTCCCCGCGTTCCTGCTGGTCGGTCTGGCCCCGGTGATGATCGGGCTGGCCCGCGGCCTGATGGGCGACGGCCCCTGAGCACGGGCGGGGACCCCGACAGCCGCTCGAGCGGCAGCTGCACGACAACAGCACGACGAACGACAACAGCACGACGAACGACGACACCGCGGTCGGTGACGCCGCGGACAGGTCAAGGGGGGCCGACATGGTGAAGCAGTGGTGGGTACGGCGGTACGCGGCGGCGCGGGCGAAGGCCGAGGCGGGCATGACCACCGCCGAGTACGCGATGGGAACGATCGCGGCATGCGGTTTCGCCGCGGTGCTCTACAAGGTGGTGACCAGCGGGGCCGTCAGCAGTGCACTTCAGTCGGTCATCGGACGGGCGCTCGATGCGCAGTTCTGAGTCGCCGGGGGCGGGGGAGCGGACGGGCTCGCGCGCCAGGAGCGGCGCGCGGGGCGTCCCGAGGGCCGGTGGCGTCCCGAGGGCCGGTGGCGTCCGGAGAGCCCGTAGCGGCGTCCCGAGGGCCCGGAGCGTGCCCAGGACGGGCGTCCTGGGGGCCCGGGGCCCTGCGCGGGACAGCGGCTACGTAACGGCGGAGGCGGCCGTCGCGCTGCCGGTGCTGGCGCTGTTCGCCCTGACGCTGATCTGGGGGCTGATGGCCGCGTCCGCGCAGCTTCAGTGCGTGGACGCGGCCAGAGCCGGGGCGAGGGCGGCGGCGCGTTCGGAGCCGGAGGCGGACGCGATGGCCGCCGCCCGCTCGGCCGCGCCCGATGGGGCTCGAGTCGAGCTATGGCGGGAGGGGGACCTGGTGCGGGTGCGGGTCCGTACCCACGCCGTCGGTCCCGGCCCGCTGGCGGTGAATCTGCGCGGCGAGGCCGCCGCGCTCGCCGAGGACTCGGTGGGCGCGGATGACGCGATGAGCGGGGGCGGCGAGCCCGGCGCGGTCGGTACGGCCCGGGAGGCTGTTCCGTGAGCTCGGGAGGCGGTCCGGTGAGGCCGGGAGGCTGTTCCGTGAGCTCGGGAGGCGTTCCCGTGAGCCTGGTAGACAGTTCCGTGAGCCCGGGAGGCGGCCCGGTGAGGTGGGCGGACGACCGGGGGTCGGCCACGGTCTGGACCGCGCTGGCCGCGACGGCGCTGTGCGTGGTGTTCGCGGCCGTGCTGGCGGCCGGGCAGGCCATGGTGGCGCGCCATCGGGCTGGCGGAGCCGCCGATCTGGCGGCGCTCGCGGCGGCGGACCACGGCCTGGAGGGGGCTCGTACGGCGTGCGGTCTCGCCCGGCGGGTGGCCTCCGCGCAGGGGGCGCACGTGGTGCGGTGTGCCCTGAGCGGTGAGATCGCGGATCTCACGGCCGAGGTGCGCACCGGCCCCTTCGCCCTCCGCGTCCGGGCGCGGGCGGGGCCCGCGGGCGCTCCGGTCACCGGATCGCCGTCCCCACCGGGCGGCGGGGAACGCTCACTCGGTGGTCGGCGGTTGCTCCGGGGCGCCGGCGAGCAGGGTGGTCAGCAGGCGGATGGCGGCCTTCTTGTCCAGCGGGTCGTTGCCGTTCCCGCACTTGGGCGACTGGATGCAGGACGGGCATCCCGCCTCGCACTCGCACACGGCGATCGCCTCACGGGTGGCCGCCAGCCAGCGGGCGGCCGTGTGGAAGGCGCGCTCGGCGAAGCCCGCGCCACCCGGATGCCCGTCGTAGACGAAGACGGTGGGCAGCAGCGTGTCGGGGTGCAGCGGGATGGACACCCCACCGATGTCCCAGCGGTCACAGGTGGCGAAGAGCGGCAGGATGCCGATCGAGGCGTGCTCGGCGGCGTGCAGGGCGCCGCCGAGGGCCTGGGGGTGCACCCGGGCCTCCTCGAGCTGGTCGTCGGTCACCGTCCACCACACCGCCCGGGTGCGCAGGGTGCGCGGCGGAAGGTCCAGCTTGGACTCGCCGAGGACCTCGCCGGTGATCAGCTTGCGGCGCAGGAAGGAGACCACCTGGTTGGTGACCTCGACGGAGCCGAAGCACAGCCGCGCGTCCCCCCAGGGGATCTCGGTGGTGGTCTCCAGGATGGAGATCGCCGTGGTGTCGCGGGCCGTGGTCGAGTAGGGCGGAGTGGCCTCCTCCACCAGGGCGACCGAGTCGTCGAGGTCGAGCTGTTTGACGAGATAGCTCCGGCCCTGGTGGAGGTGGACGGCGCCCTCGTGGACGGTGGTGTGGGCCGCCGCGGCGTCCACGGTGCCCAGCAGCCGCCCGGTGGCCGCCTCCACGACCTGGACCGGGCTGCCACCCGCCCCGCGGATGTCGGTGAGGTCGGCGGCGCGCTCACGGCGGGTCCAGTGCCAGGCCTTCGCCCGGCGGCGCAGCAGCTTGCGCTGCTCCAGCTGCGGCATCAGCTCCTCCGTGGCGGGCCCGAAGAGCTCCAGGTCGGGCTCGGTGAGCGGAAGCTCGGCCGCGGCGGCGCACAGATGCGGTGCGAGGACATAAGGGTTGTCCGGGTCCAGGACGGTGGACTCCACCGGCTGCCGGAAGAGGGCGTCCGGGTGATGGACGAGATAGGTGTCCAGCGGGTCGTCCCGGGCGACCAGGATCGCGAGGGCCCCTTCGCCGGTGCGCCCGGCCCGCCCCGCCTGCTGCCACAGGGAGGCGCGGGTGCCGGGATAGCCCGCCACGACCACGGCGTCCAGCCCGGCGATGTCCATCCCCAGCTCCAGGGCGGTGGTCGCGGCGAGCCCCAGCAGCTCACCGGAGTGCAGGGCCTTCTCCAGGGCGCGGCGCTCCTCGGGGAGATAGCCGCCCCGATAGGCGGCGATCCGGTTCGGCAGCGAGCGGTCCACCTCCGCGAGCCGCTCCTGGGCGATGAGCGCGATGAGCTCCGCGCCCCGCCGGGAGCGTACGAAGGTGACCGTACGGACGCCCTGGACGGCCAGGTCGGTGAGCAGGTCCGCGGACTCGGCCGTGGCCGTGCGCCGCACCGGGGCGCCCTGCTCGCCGTGGAGCTCGGTCAGTGGCGGCTCCCAGAGGGCGAAGACGACCTCGCCGCAGGGCGAGCCGTCCTCGGTGATCTCCACCACGGGCACGCCGGTCAGCCGGCCCGCGGCGACCGCCGGATCGGAGGCGGTGGCCGAGGCGAGCAGGAACACGGGCGAGGAGCCGTAGCGGGCGCAGACGCGGCGCAGCCTGCGCAGCACCTGGGCCACATGGGAGCCGAAGACACCCCGGTAGGTGTGGCACTCGTCGATCACCACATAGCGCAGCGCGCGCAGGAAGGAGGACCATCTGGGGTGGCCGGGCAGGATGCCCCGGTGGAGCATGTCGGGGTTGGTGAGTACGTAGTTCGCGTACTGCCGCACCCACTCGCGCTCCTCGACGGGCGTGTCGCCGTCGTAGACCGCTGCCCGGATGCCGGTGCCCAGCGGGGCGGTGAGGTCGGCCACCGCGCGCCGCTGATCGGCGGCCAGCGCCTTGGTGGGGGAGAGGTACAGGGCGGTCGTCCCCCGGCCGCTGGGCTCCTCCGAGCCGTCCAGCAGGGTGCTGAGGACAGGGGCCAGATAGGCGAGGGACTTGCCGGAGGCAGTTCCGGTGGCCACGACCACCGATTCGCCGCGCAGCGCGTGTTCGGCCGTGCGCGCCTGGTGGACCCAGGGGCGATCGATGCCGACCGCGCGAATGGCGTTGATCACCTCCGGCCGGATCGCCGAGGGCCAGTCGGCATGGGTTCCCGGGCGCGGGGGCAAGTGCTCCGTATGAGTGATGCGCGTGCTCCGGCTCGCCCCCGTGCTCAACCGGCCGAGGACGGCCCGGGGTGAGGGGCGTATGCCCGCCTGCCGCGGGATTTGGTTGTCGGCCATCGACACCGAGTGTGTCACTGGTCTGACGGACAATGGTCTCAAGGCGTCGTGCACGCCTGCTGGTAAGTGATTGAATGCCATCGCGGCTGCCGATCCATGGGGGGCGACCGCTCGATGCAAGGTGCTGGAGGATCCGTGGACCTGTCCCTGTCGACTCGGACCGTCGATGACCGCACGGTCGTCGAGGTCGGTGGCGAGATTGATGTATACACCGCGCCCAAGCTGCGCGAGCAGCTGGTCGAGCTTGTCAACGACGGCAACTACCACCTGGTCGTCGACATGGAGGGCGTCGACTTTCTCGACTCCACCGGACTCGGCGTGCTCGTCGGCGGGCTCAAGCGAGTGCGGGCCCACGAGGGCTCGCTGCGCCTGGTCTGCAACCAGGAGCGCATTCTGAAGATCTTCCGCATCACCGGCCTGACCAAGGTGTTCCCGATTCACACCTCGGTCGAGGACGCTGTCGCGGCGACCGACTGACAAGATCGCCGAAGGAAGACACAGAAGGGGGTTCCGGGCGGCGCTCGCCCGGCCCTCCCCATACGCACGCCCATACGCCCGAGGGGGATGGCATGGCCACCGTCGAACTCCGCTTCAGCGCGCTGCCCGAGCACGTCAGGACCGCTCGTCTTGTCGCGGCGGCCGTGGCGCGCCGGGCGGGGGTGGATGAGGCCGTGCTCGACGAGGTGCGGCTCGCGGTCGGTGAGGCCTGCACACGCGCGGTCGGGCTCCACCTGAGCAATGGGGTGGAGGCACCGGTGCGGGTGATCCTGACCGAGGAGGAGAAGAAGTTCTCCATCGAGGTCGGTGACGAATCCCCGACCTCGGCCGCCCTGGCGCCCGGCTCCCACCCGGAGGCGGACGACGAGGCCGAGGGCGAGGACGAGATGGGTCTCGCCGTCATCAGCGGGCTCGTCGACGATGTCGAGGTGACGACCAGCGAGACCGGTGGAGTGATCCGGATGAGCTGGCCGACCGCGCCCCAGCCTCTGGTGTCCTAGCCCGAGCCAAGACCTTCGGCGGGCCTGGCCCACCGATCCGGGTTCCGCCCGTACCGGTTTCGGGCCATGTCGCCGGACCGTCCCGTGTCGTCGGATCGGGCCGTGTCGTCGGATCGGGCCGTGTCGTCGGACCGGGGCCTGTTCTCGCCGGTTCGGGCCCTGCCCCGGCGGGCCGGGCCTCTCGCCTCGCCCCGGGGCCCCGGTGTCGGCCTGGACTCGTCCTGACCGCTGAATCGGGCCCCTCGCGGGGTCATTCGCCCGTCATCCCTCGCCCGATCTTCCGGACCACCGGACCGGCCGTTTCAAGATCGCCGGTCCGGCTGTCGGCGTGCCCGCGCCCGCTCGGCGGCGCCGTCCCGGCGCGCCCCGGCGCGCCCCACGGCGCATCTCTCGGCGCGCGCTTTTTCGATCTCGGGCGTACGCTCTGAACAGCGCTTTTCTCAGTGCCACGCGATCGTCGCAAGATCGCCATTGAGATCGTCCATATAGATCATTTATGGCGATCACTTTACATCCGTCATCGAATTGTCGACCTTCCTTCTTCCGAAGGAATTCGTACCGCCAAACCTATTGATCTTCGCTGGTGCGGGGGAATTCCCTTTCCGGCGCCCTGTTTTGATCGTGTGACGCTCCCTACAATCCGTCCACATCTCGAGCTCAGGACGCCTGAGCGCGGCGGCTCTTCTGCGGTCGCAGAACTGCTGCGCGCCCATGTGCCAAACGTCAAGGAGGACGAATGGCGGGGCCTCTCACCCCTCATCAGCTGGACCTCACCCCAACCCTGGCCGCCGCAGAGCTGACCGACGACAACCGTGTGATCGTGCTGGTGATCGCCGCCGTCGCGATCGCGGCGCTCGCGGTCGCGGTGGTGCTGGTACGACAAGTCCTCGCGGCCGGCGAGGGCACGGACAGTATGAAGAAGATCGCCGAAGCCGTTCAGGAAGGCGCCAATGCCTATCTGGCCCGGCAGCTGCGCACCCTCGGTGGATTCGCCGTGGTGGTGTTCTTCCTGCTCATGCTGTTGCCGGCGGACGACTGGGCGCAGCGCATCGGGCGTTCGGTGTTCTTTCTGATCGGTGCGGCATTCTCGGCGGCGACCGGCTATATCGGGATGTGGCTCGCGGTGCGCAGCAATGTGCGCGTCGCCGCCGCCGCCCGTGAAGCCACCCCCGAGCCCCCCACCACACCCGTCAATGGCGATTCGGCCGCTTCCGCGCCCGGTAAGCCGAGCGTGGATCTCACGGCCGTCTCGCACAAGGCAATGAAGATCGCATTCCGTACCGGCGGTGTGGTGGGAATGTTCACCGTGGGCCTCGGACTGCTGGGCGCCTCCTGCGTGGTGCTGGTCTACGCGGCCGACGCGCCCAAGGTGCTGGAGGGCTTCGGGCTCGGCGCCGCGCTGATCGCGATGTTCATGAGGGTCGGCGGCGGCATCTTCACCAAGGCCGCCGACGTCGGCGCCGACCTCGTCGGCAAGGTCGAGAAGGGCATCCCCGAGGACGATCCGCGCAACGCCGCGACCATCGCGGACAACGTTGGCGACAACGTCGGGGACTGCGCCGGTATGGCCGCCGACCTCTTCGAGTCGTACGCCGTCACCCTGGTGGCCGCGCTGATCCTCGGCAAGGCGGCCTTCGGCGACTCCGGGCTGGCCTTCCCACTGCTCGTCCCGGCCATCGGCGTGGTCACCGCCATGATCGGGATCTTCGCCGTGGCTCCGCGCCGCGCCGACCGCAGCGGGATGAGCGCCATCAACCGGGGCTTCTTCATCTCCGCCGTGATCTCGATGGCGCTGGTGGCGATCGCGGTCTTCGCCTATCTGCCGTCCAGCTACGCGGACCTCGACGGTGTCACCAACCGCGAGATCCTCGGCCACAGCGGTGATCCGCGGGTGCTCGCGCTCGTCGCGGTCGCCGTCGGCATCGTGCTGGCCGCGCTCATCCAGCAGCTCACGGGCTACTTCACCGAGACCACCCGGCGCCCGGTGCGGGACGTCGGCAAGACCTCGCTGACCGGCCCGGCCACCGTGGTGCTCTCCGGTATCTCGCTGGGTCTGGAGTCCGCCGTCTACTCGGCGGTGCTGATCGGGCTGAGCGTCTACGGCGCCTTCCTGCTCGGCGGCAGTTCGATCATGCTGGCGCTGTTCGCCGTGGCGCTCGCCGGTACCGGTCTGCTCACCACGGTCGGTGTGATCGTCGCCATGGACACCTTCGGCCCGGTCTCCGACAACGCCCAGGGCATCGCCGAGATGTCCGGCGATGTCGAGGGCGCGGGCGCGCAGGTGCTCACCGACCTGGACGCGGTCGGCAACACCACCAAGGCGATCACCAAGGGCATCGCCATCGCCACGGCGGTGCTCGCGGCGGCCGCGCTCTTCGGCTCGTACCGCGACGCCATCGCCGAGGCGGTGAGCGACGTGCACACCTCCGTGGCCGGAGAGATGAATCTGAACCTGGACATCTCGCAGCCCAACAACCTCGTGGGCCTCGTCCTCGGCGCCGCCGTCGTCTTCCTCTTCTCCGGGTTGGCGATCAACGCGGTGTCGCGTTCGGCCGGTGCGGTGGTCTTCGAGGTGCGGCGGCAGTTCCGCGAGAAGCCCGGGATCATGAACTACACCGAGAAGCCCGAGTACGGCCGGGTCGTCGACATCTGCACCAAGGACGCGCTGCGCGAGCTGGCCACACCGGGTCTGCTCGCCGTCATGGCGCCGATCGCCGTCGGCTTCACCTTCGGGGTCGGCGCGCTCGGCTCGTTCCTGGCGGGCGCGATCGGCACCGGCACGCTGATGGCCGTCTTCCTCGCCAACTCCGGCGGCGCCTGGGACAACGCCAAGAAGCTGGTCGAGGACGGTCACCACGGCGGCAAGGGGAGCGAGGCCCATGCCGCGACGGTGATCGGCGACACGGTCGGCGATCCCTTCAAGGACACCGCCGGTCCCGCGATCAACCCGCTGCTGAAGGTGATGAACCTGGTGGCGCTGCTGATCGCCCCCGCGGTGGTCAAGTTCTCCTACGGGGACAACGCCAGCCCGGGGCTGCGCGCGGTCGTCGCGGTGACCGCCGTCGTGATCATCGTGACCGCCGTCTACATCTCCAAGCGGCGCGGAATCGCCGTAGGTGACGAAGACAACTCCGAGCACGTGGCGAAGTCAGCCGACGCGGCGGTGGTGTCCTAGCCCACGAGGGGGCCAGGGGGCCGGGAAGGCCCCCGCGACATGCGGGCGGGCGGTGTGCGACGGCACATCGTCCGCCCGCTCCCCTGCCCGCGATGCGCCATCCGCTCGATGAGGCCATGTCCACAATGAGCGTGGTGCAAATGCTCCTAAGGGTATTCATACGGGACGCTCTCCCGGTGGGCTTCGCCGGATGGACGTGTATGTTCCGGGGCCGAGAGCCATGGAAGGGACCAATCCGGTGAACAAGAAGCTTGTGGCTGCACTGTCCGGCGGTGCGGCACTCGTACTGGCGCTGACCGGCTGCGGGGGCGGCGACGACGACAAGAAGGTCAACGACTGGGCCAAGTCGGTCTGTGACGAGGTGCAGCCTCAGCTGAAGAAGATCCAGGGCGCCAACACCGCGATCCAGGGCGCGGCCGACGAGCAGGACTCCAAGAAGCTCCAGCAGACCGACTCCAAGGCGTTCCAGGAGATCTCCGAGTCCTACGGGGCACTCGCCAAGGCCGTGAACAAGGCGGGCCCGCCGCCCGTGGACAGCGGCGACAAGACCCAGAAGCAGGCGGTCAAGGAGCTCAACGCCACCTCGGGGTCGTACACGAAGCTGAAGTCGGCCATCGACAAGCTGGACACCTCGGACAAGTCCAAGTTCGCCCAGGGACTCGCGGGCGTCGCCGATGAGCTCGACAAGCTCAGCAAGTCGGGTGACCAGGCCCTACAGAAGCTCCAGGAGGGCAAGGTCGGCTCGGCGATGGCCAAGCAGCCCGGCTGCCAGAAGCCGAAGACGGCCGGCGGCGCCACGACGCAGTCCTAGCCGGTCCTGGGCGGTCCCCGTCGGCCCGCGTAGCCCCGTAGCCCTCGTGGTCCTTCCGGGCGGTCCCCGTAGTCCTTACGTGGACCGTCCCGGAGTTCCGCCGCCAGGGGGCCAACGCCGCCCCCTGGCGCGCCCTTTGTCGGCCCGTCACCGCGGTCGGCGCGGGCGATGTCGTCCCGATGCCGACTGCCGTCGCCCGCTGTCGGTGATTGCCCCGACAATGGGGGCGTGAGTACGCACCAGCCCTCGTTCCGCCTCCCCACCGCCGACCCCGAGCGCACCGCCCGCCTGCGCGAGGCGCTGTCGGCCGCCTCCTTCACCGCCGACGGTCTGCTGGACCTGTTCGGCCCGTCCGCCTACACGGCCCTGGCGCGCGGGGAGACCGTCCCGGCACTGCGCGCCACCCGGGCCGGGAGCGGCCCGCTGGAAACCCTGGTGCGGCTCTTCCTGCTCCAGCGCCCGGTGGCGTACGGGCGGGCGGCCGCGGCCCTCCCCGCCGAGGACTGCCTCGCCGACGGCTGGCTGGTGCGCGACGGCGACGAGGTGCGCGCGAGCGTGGACGTGCGGCCTTACGGCGGGCCCGAGGGCCAGGACTGGTGGATCGTCTCCGACCTGGGCTGCGCGGTCGGCGGCGCGGCGGGGATCGGTGGCCCGGGCGGCGCGCGCGACCGTGAGGACCGCTCCCGGCTCGTCCTGGGTGTCGGCGGCGCGTCCACCACGCTCGCCGGTCTGACCGTGCCCGCGCCCGTGGACCGCGTCCTCGACCTCGGCACCGGTTCCGGCATCCAGGCGCTGCACGCGGGCCGCCACGCCACCCGCGTGACCGCCACGGACCGCAATCCGCGCGCCCTGGCCATCGCCCGGCTGACCCTCGCCCTGTCCGGGGCGCCGGAGCCGGATCTGCGGGAGGGGTCGCTGTTCGAGCCGGTCCGGGACGAGACGTACGACCTGATCGTCTCCAACCCGCCCTTTGTGATCTCCCCGCGCTCCCCGGAGGGCAGCGAGCTGGTCTACCGGGAGGGCGGGATGGCCGGGGACGATCTGTGCCGCACCCTCGTCCAGCGGTCCGCCGGGCACCTCGCCGACGGCGGCTGGTGTCAGCTGCTGGCGAACTGGCAGCACGTCGAGGGGGAGGACTGGCGCGAGCGGCTGGCCTCCTGGGTCCCGCCCGGCTGTGACGCGTGGATCGTGCAGCGCGAGGTGCAGGACGTCACCCAGTACGCCGAGCTGTGGCTGCGCGACGCCGGTGAGCACCTGGCCGGTCCCGAGGCGTACGCGGCGCGCTACGACGCGTGGCTGGACGAGTTCGAGGCGCGGAAGACCACGGCCGTCGGCTTCGGCTGGATCACCCTGCGCAAGTCCGGCGCCGACCGGCCCTCGGTGGCCGTGGAGGAGTGGTCCCATCCGGTCGAGCAGCCGCTGGGGGCCGAGGTCATGGCCCACTTCGACCGGCAGGACTTCCTGCGCACGCATGACGACGCGGCGCTGCTGACCGCCCACTTCCGGCTCGCCGACGAGGTCGTCCAGGAGCAGGTGGGCCCGCCCGGGGCCGAGGACCCCGAGCATGTGGTGCTCAGGCAGCACCGGGGGATGCGGCGCGCGACGAAGGTGGACACGGTCGGGGCGGGCTTCGCGGGTGTGTGCGACGGCACACTCAGCGCCGGCCGGATCCTGGACGCCATCGCCCAGCTGCTCGGGGAGGACCCGGTGGTGCTGCGCGACCGCACTCCCGAGTCCATCCGGCTCCTGGTCGAGCAGGGCTTTCTGTGGCCGGTCGGCGACGACGGCATAGGGATGCCATGACGGCATAGGGACGGCCACGCCAAGACACGACAAGAGACGCCACGACAAGGCACGACAAGGCACGACGAGCAACGCGTCGCTACGTGCGCTGGGGGCGTGCGCCGGTGGTACAGCCCTCTGCTTCGCGCCCCCGTATGGCAGGAAGCTGCCGCCGGGGGTGCCGAAGGGGCCACCCCGGGGCGGGCTCGGACGGAGCCCGGCGGGGCGACGCGCGCTGTTCACCCGGGGTTCGCGCGCACGCCTCGCGCCCGTGCCACGCTCCCGCCATGGAGAGCGGACCTGCGATCTTCGCCGGAACGGCATTCGTGTTGTTCGGCGCCGCGCTGCTGCTGTGGGCGGCGGCGCGCCTGAGGCAGCGTGTGCCCGTCGCGCACGGTGTGAGTCCTGTCGCTTCCGCGGTGCTCTCCCTCTTCTTCGGCATCGCCGCGCTCGGCGGCGGAATCTGGTGCCTGGGTTACGCCTGACAGGGCCTTCCACGCTGCCTCGTGCCGGTCCGGGCGGCAGACAGGACGGTTGTCGGGTTACCGTTCGAGTGGCGTTGCGGGCTTTTTCCGTTTGACACGGGGGCGGGATGTACCGTCACACTCCGCAGCGTCACCGCAGAGGGAGGCCGTGAGCGTTACCTGCACGGCACTGCCCGTTCACCGAGAGTCGACCGGAGAGAAGAGCCAAGTTGTCCCCGACCACCAGCGAGACCGCACAAGGCGGCCGCCGACTCGTCATCGTCGAGTCGCCTGCCAAGGCGAAGACGATCAAGGGCTACCTCGGCCCGGGCTACGTGGTCGAGGCCAGCGTCGGGCACATCCGGGACCTGCCGAACGGTGCGGCCGAGGTCCCGGACAAGTACACCGGCGAGGTCCGGCGGCTCGGCGTGGACGTCGAGCACGACTTCCAGCCCGTCTATGTGGTCAACGCTGACAAGAAGAGCCAGGTCAAGAAGCTCAAGGAACTGCTCGCCGACTCCGACGAGCTCTTCCTGGCCACCGATGAGGACCGTGAGGGCGAGGCGATCGCCTGGCACCTCCAGGAGGTCCTCAAGCCCAAGGTCCCGGTGCGCCGGATGGTCTTCCACGAGATCACCAAGGACGCCATCCGGGCCGCCGTGGCCAACCCGCGCGAGCTGAACCAGCGCCTCGTCGACGCCCAGGAGACCCGCCGCATCCTCGACCGCCTCTACGGCTACGAGGTCTCGCCGGTCCTGTGGAAGAAGGTCATGCGCGGCCTGTCGGCGGGCCGGGTCCAGTCGGTAGCCACCCGTCTCGTCGTCGAGCGCGAACGCGATCGCATCGCCTTCCGCTCCGCCGAGTACTGGGACCTCACCGGCACCTTCGCCACCGGCCGGGCCGGTGACGTCAGCGACCCCGGCACCTTCGGTGCCCGCCTTACGGGCGTCGACGGCCTCCGGGTCGCCCAGGGGCGCGATTTCACCTCGCTCGGGCAGCTCAAGGACGGCCTCAACGTCCTCCACCTGGACGAGGCGGGCGCCCGCTCGCTGGCCACGGCCCTTGCCGACACCGCCTTCACGGTGCGCTCGGTCGAGTCCAAGCCGTACCGCCGCTCGCCGTACGCGCCGTTCCGCACGACGACCCTCCAGCAGGAGGCCAGCCGCAAGCTGGGCTTCGGCGCCAAGGCCACCATGCAGGTCGCGCAGAAGCTGTACGAAAACGGCTACATCACCTATATGCGTACGGACTCCACCGTCCTGTCGGACACGGCGGTGGCGGCGGCCCGGGCGCAGGTCACCCAGCTGTACGGGGCCGACTACCTGCCCGACAAGCCGCGCACCTACGCGGGCAAGGTCAAGAACGCCCAGGAGGCGCACGAGGCCATCCGCCCCTCGGGAGACCGTTTCCGCACCCCGGCGGAGACCGGCCTCACCGGCGACCAGTTCCGGCTCTATGAGCTGATCTGGAAGCGGACCGTCGCCTCCCAGATGAAGGACGCGATCGGCAACTCGGTCACCGTCAAGATCGGCGGGCGGGCGAGCGACGGCCGGGACGCCGAGTTCTCCGCCTCCGGTAAGACGATCACCTTCCACGGCTTCATGAAGGCCTATGTGGAGGGCGCCGACGACCCGAACGCCGAGCTCGACGACCGCGAGCGCCGGCTGCCGCAGGTCGCCGAGGGCGACCGGCTCACCGCCGAGGAGATCACCGCCGACGGCCACGCGACCAAGCCCCCGGCCCGCTACACCGAGGCGTCGCTGGTCAAGGAGCTGGAAGAGCGCGAGATCGGCCGCCCGTCGACCTACGCCACGATCCTGGGCACCATCCTCGACCGCGGCTATGTCTTCAAGAAGGGCACCGCGCTCGTGCCCTCCTTCCTGAGCTTCGCCGTGGTCAACCTGCTGGAGAAGCACTTCGGCCGGCTGGTCGACTACGACTTCACCGCCAAGATGGAGGACGACCTCGACCGCATCGCGCGCGGCGAGGCCGAGGCCGTGCCGTGGCTGAAGCGCTTCTACTTCGGCGAGGGCGCGCAGGCCGGCGCCGCCGAGGCCGGGAACGGCGACGGCGACCACCTCGGCGGCCTCAAGGAGCTGGTCACCGACCTGGGCGCGATCGACGCCCGGGAGATCTCGTCCTTCCCCGTGGGCGACGGCATCGTGCTGCGCGTCGGCCGCTACGGGCCGTACGTCGAGCGGCCGACGGAGGTCGAGGGTGGCACCGGCCAGCGCGCCGACGTCCCCGACGACCTGCCGCCGGACGAGCTGACCGTGGAGCTCGCGGAGGAGCTGCTCGCCAAGCCGAGCGGTGAGTTCGAGCTGGGTCCCGACCCCGAGACCGGTCGCATGATCGTCGCCAAGGACGGCCGCTACGGCCCGTACGTCACCGAGGTGCTCCCCGAGGACACCCCCAAGAGCGGTAAGAACGCCATCAAGCCGCGCACGGCCTCCCTGCTGAAGTCGATGTCCCTGGACACGGTGACCCTGGAGGACGCGCTCAAGCTGATGTCGCTGCCGCGTGTGGTCGGCGCCGACCCCGAGGGCGTGGAGATCACCGCGCAGAACGGCCGCTACGGCCCGTACCTGAAGAAGGGCACGGACTCGCGGTCGCTCGAGACCGAGGAGCAGCTCTTCACCATCACGCTCGAGCAGGCGCTGGCGATCTACGCCCAGCCCAAGCAGCGTGGCCGGGCCGCGGCCAAGCCACCGCTGAAGGAGCTGGGCACCGACCCGGTCAGCGAGCGGCCCGTGGTGGTCAAGGACGGGCGCTTCGGTCCGTACGTCACGGACGGCGAGACCAACGCGACGCTGCGCCGCGACGACGACGTGGAGACCATCACGCCCGAGCGCGGCTTCGAGCTGCTCGCCGAGAAGCGCGCCAAGGGCCCGGCGAAGAAGACCGCCAAGAAGGCGGCGGCGAAGAAGACCGCGGCCAAGAAGACCGCGGCCAAGAAGACGGCGGCGAAGAAGACGGCCGCAAAGAAGACCGCGGCGACGAAGACGACCGCGAAGAAGACGGCCGCCAAGAAGACGACCGCGAAGACCGCCGCCAAGAAGACGGCGGCCGAGAGGTCGTCGGCCAACGCCGAGTAGCCGGCCGAGCGGCGGGCGGGAAAGCGGAGGAAGGCGGAGCAATCCGCACGCCGTCCACGGCTCACCGCCCGTTTGTTCGGCCGGGGGGCCGTGGATTCATGTGATCCGGATAGGCTGGCGGGATGACGCGAGAGCAGCCAACGGACGTGACCGCCACTTCCGGTGCCCTTGCCGCGGACTCCCGCGAGCGGGCCGTACGAGCCCTGCTGCGCTATCAGCCGCTGAGACGGCTGTGGAGCGCTCAACTCGTCGGCGGTGCCGGGGACGTGCTCGCCGTGCTGGTGCTGGTGCTGCTGACGCTCCAGGCGTCGGTCGCCGCCGACTCCTTCGGCGGCGGGTATCGCGGCGCGGCCTTCGCGGTGGCGGTGGTGCTGGGCGTACGGCTCTTCGCGACCGTGCTGTTCGGCGCGGTGCTCCTCGGGCCGCTCGCCGCGCTGATCGGCCCCTCCGGGCCGCTGGACCGCCGCTGGACCATGGTCGGCGCGGACGGTCTGCGGCTGGTGCTGCTCCTCATCGCACCGCTGTGGATCGACTGGACCCCGGCCGACGCCGTCGCCTGGCTGCTCATCACCACCTTCGTCGTCGGCGTCGCGGAGCGCTTCTGGACCGTCGCCAAGGACGGCGCGGCCCCCTCGCTGCTCCCGGCGCCGCCCGCCGAGGGCGCCGCGGTGCGGCCGCTGCCCGACCACCTGGACGCGCTGCGCCGGCTCTCGCTCCGTACGAACTTCCTGACGCTGCCGATCGCGGCCGCCGTGCTGCTCGTCGTCACCCTCATCGGCAGGCTGCTGGGCACCGGCGTGGAGTGGTTCCACACCCACCAGGCCGCCCTCGGCTCGTATGTCGGCGCCGGGCTCTTCGCCGCGTCGATCTCGATCCTCGCCTTCATCGAACTGCCCGGCGCGCAGACCAGCCGCACCCGCTCTCCCCTGGAGGGGCTGCGCCGCCCCCGCGCCGCCTCCGGGAGCGGCGCCGACAAGGGCCGCACCGGAGCCGTTCCGCTGCTGGTGCTCGCCTGCGCCGGAGTGGCGGGCGCGATCGCCGCGGCCGTGGGCGTCGCCCCGCTACAGGCCATGGACCTCGGCGGCGGACCGGTCGGCTTCGCCCTGCTCGTCCTCGTCCTGACCGGCGGCCCGGCGATGGGCATCCGCTGGGCCCCCAAGGTCCTCCCGGGTCTGTCGCGGCGCCGGCTGCTGGCGCTGACGGTCGCGCTGACCGGGCTCGCGCTGCTCACGGCGGGCCTGGTGCACGACACCACCACCGTCGTGCTGATCGCCCTGATCGCGGGCGTGTCGGCGGGCGTCGCCGCCCACACCGGCCACTCCCTGCTGGACCAGGAGTCCGAGGAGACCCGTCGGCCCCGGATGACCGAGCATGTACAGGCCGTCGTCCGCGTCGGCGTCGGGCTCGGCGCGGTCGCCGCGCCGCTGCTCGCCGCCGTCATCGGACCGCACCGGCTCGGCAGCGGCGACTTCGTCTTCGCCCACGGCGGCGCGGCCTTCACCCTGATGCTGGTGGGCGCGCTGCTGCTGCCCGTCGCCGCGCTGGTCCTCGGCCGGACCGACGACCGGCAGGGCGTGCCGCTGCGTCGCGATCTGCGCGAGGCGCTGCTCGGTGGGGGCGGCGCGGACGAGGGCCCGGCCGCCACCGGCTTCTTCATCGTCGTCGAGGGTGGCGATGGCTCGGGCAAGTCCACGCAGGTGGAGGCGCTGGCCGAGTGGATCAGGGCCAAGGGGCACGAGGTCGTGGTGACCCGTGAGCCGGGCGCCACCGCGATCGGCAAGCGGCTGCGCTCGATCCTGCTCGACGTCTCGTCCGCCGGGATCTCGCACCGCGCCGAGGCGCTGCTGTACGCGGCGGACCGCGCCGAGCACGTCGACACCGTCGTCCGCCCCGCTCTGGAGCGCGGCGCGGTCGTCATCTCCGACCGATACATCGACTCCTCCGTCGCCTACCAGGGCGCGGGGCGCGACCTGGCCGCGACCGAGATCGCCCGCATCTCGCGCTGGGCGACGAACGGCCTGGTGCCGCACCTGACGGTGCTGCTGGACGTCTCGCCGGAGACCGCGCGCGAACGCTTCACCGAGGCCCCGGACCGGCTGGAGTCCGAGCCCGCCGAGTTCCACCAGCGCGTACGGGCCGGATTCCTGGCCCTCGCCGCCGCCGACCCGGCCCGCTACATCGTCGTCGACGCCGGGCAGCTGCCGGAGGCGGTCACCTCCGTGGTGCGCCACCGCCTGGACCAGATGCTGCCGCTGTCCGAGGCGGAGGTGAAGGCCCAGGAGGAGGCCCGTAAGGCCGCCGAGGAGGAGGCCCGCCGGCGCGCCGAGGAAGAGGCCGCCCGTAAGGCCGAGGAGGAGCGGCTGGAGCGCGAGCGCCAGGAGGCGCTCGCCAAGGCCCGCGCCGAGGAGGAGGAGCGCAAGCGGCGCGAGCTGGAGGAGGCCCGCCAGCGCGAGGCCGAGCGGCAGGCGGAGGCGGCCCGGCAGCGGGCCGAGGACGCGCGCCGCAGGGCCGAGGAGGACCGCAAGCGCATCGAGGCCGAGGACCGTGCCCGCGCCGCCGAGGAGGAGCGGCGCCGTCTCCAGGCGGAGGCGGACGCGCTGCGCCGGGCCGAGGCCGAGGCGCGCCGCCAGGAGGAGCAGCGCAAGGCCGAGGAGGCGCTGCTGCGGGCGGAGCAGGCACGCCTGGCGGCGGACGCGGCGTCCTCCGGGGCGGACGCGCCGACCGTGGAGACCGAGGCCCCGGCCCCGCCGCCCGAGGACGAGGACGGCCCGCGCGGCACCGGCGGCGCCCGGGGCGCGGCGGGCTCCGGCGCGGACGACCCGCACCCGCACCCGGATACGACGGAGACGGTCCAGACGCCGAGGTTCGACCCCCGGGCGGGGCACGGCGGCGAGTCTGGCGACTCCGGCCGGCGTCCCGGCACCGGGTCTGCGGCGGCCGATGAGACCGCGGTGCTGCCAGCCGTGCCTCCCGCGCCGCCCGTACCGCCCCAGAGCGGCCCGGACGCCGACGAGACCGCTGTGCTCCCGCCCGTACGGCCCCAGGACGGCCCGGAGCGCCGGGGCGGCCCGGACGCCGAGGAGACGACCGTCCTGCCCCAGCCGCCCGCCGAGCCGCCCACGAACGCGGCCGACGAGACGGCCGTCCTGCCGCCCGTACGGGACGAGCGGTCCGCCGACCCGGCGGACCGGGTCCCGCCGTGGCTGTTCCGCCCGGACGAGGGTCAGGGGCAGGGCCAGGAGTCCGGACAGGGCAATGAGCGCACGCGTGAGATGCCGCAGTACGGGCAGGGCCAGGGCTATGACCAGGGTCAGGCGCAGGGCGAGGCGGAACCGCCGCGCCGGCGCCGCCGCCCCGAGTGGGCCGAGGAGACCCCCCTGGACGACCTCCCGTCCCTGGCCGACGAACTGCTCGGCCCCCGCGACGACGAGGACGGCCGCCGCCGCTGACGGTGCGGAGCGGCACCCTCCAGCCCCTCCGGCGTTTGAGGAGCGGGGTCCAGGGGCGGAGCTCCGGCGGGGATTCGGGGGCGGAGCCCCCGGAACGGGGTCTGGGGCGGAGCTCCCGCGGGGGCCGGGACGGCGGAGTCAGGGCGCCCACGGCGGGTGACCGTCGCAGGCCCGCCGACCGGATGGCGTCAGCGGTGGGTGACGCGTTCGGGTGTCGGTGGGGTGGACCACAATGGGGTGCCGTAGGGACGAGCGGCGGAGGCAGCCATGGCGGTGTGGGACGACCTGGTCGGGCAGGACCGCGTGGCGGCCCAGCTGTCGGCTGCCGCGCGGGATGCGGACGCCCTGGTCACGGCGGCCGGGAAGGCGGCCGACGGCCCCGTGGGGGAGCCCATGGCGTCGTCCAAGATGACCCACGCCTGGCTGTTCACCGGCCCGCCCGGCTCCGGCCGGGCCACCGCTGCCCGCGCCTTCGCCGCCGCGCTCCAGTGCGTCAGCCCGGACCGGGCCCTTGGCGGCGCCCCCGGCTGCGGCTTCTGCGACGGCTGTCACACCGCCCTGATCGGCACCCACGCCGATGTGGAGGTGGTCCGTACGGACATGCTCACCATCGGCGTCAAGGAGACCCGTGAGCTCGTCCGCCGGGCTCAGCTCTCGCCCGCCGGAGGCCGGTGGCAGGTGATCGTCATGGAGGACGCCGACCGCCTTACCGAGGGCGCGGGCAATGTGCTCCTCAAGGCCGTCGAGGAGCCCGCGCCGCGCACCGTATGGCTGCTGTGCGCGCCCTCGCTGGAGGACGTGCTGCCCACGATCCGCTCCCGCTGCCGTCTCCTCACCCTCCGTACGCCCCCGGTGGACGCGGTGGCGGACATCCTCGTCCGGCGCGACGGCATCGCCCCCGAGCTCGCCGCCTCCGCCGCCCGCGCCACCCAGGGTCATATCGGCCGCGCCCGCCGTCTGGCGACCGACGAGCGGGCCCGCGCCCGCCGCGCCGCCGTCCTGAAGCTCCCGCTGCGCGTCGACGACGTGGGTGGCTGCCTCACGGCGGCCCAGGAGCTGATCGACGCGGCGGCCGAGGACGCCAAGCAGGTGGCGGAGGAGGTCGACGTCAAGGAGACCGAGGAGCTGCGCGCCGCCCTGGGCGCCGCCGCCGGTACGGGCGGGCGGCTGCCGCGCGGCACGGCGGGGGCCATGAAGGACCTCCAGGACCGCCAGAAGCGCCGCGCCACCCGCACCCAGCGCGACAGCCTCGACCTCGCGCTCACCGATCTGACCGCCTTCTACCGCGATGTGCTGGCCCTCCAGCTCGGCTCCCAGGTGGCGCTCGCCAACACCGACGTACGGGACGCGGTGGAGCGGATCGCGTCGGGTTCGAAGCCCGAGCGGACGCTGCGCCGGATAGAGGCGATCACGGCGTGCCGTCGGGCGCTGGACAGCAATGTGGCGCCGCTGCTGGCGGTCGAGGCGATGACCATGGCGCTGCGGGCGGGCTGAGTCACTCGTACGGGTTTGTCGCTGGACGCATGGAGCGTGTCCGGGTGGATACTCTCCGTAAGGGGGCGAACCGGTGCCATCCCGTAGGAACCAGTACAGGGTGATCCATGCGATCCGGCCGGCGCGATCCCGCGACTCGACCGCGAACCGAGGGATCAGCCCATGCACACCCGCCACAGCAGCCGCCCGCTCCGGACCCTCGGTGCCGCCCTTACGGCCGCCGCCCTGCTGTCCTCCGGCTGCTCGGCCGACGCCTCCGCGCCGCGCGCCGCGTCGCTGTCGAAGAAGGCCGTCCCCGCCGCCCTCAAGCCGTACTACGAGCAGACGCTGAGCTGGCGTCCGTGCGGCGGCGGCGCGGACTTCGAATGCGCCACGCTCAAGGCCCCGCTCGACTACGCGAGACCCGGCACCGGCCGGGACCTGAGGCTCGCGGTCTCCCGTAAGAAGGCCACCGGCACCGGCCGCCGCCTCGGCTCACTCCTGGTGAACCCCGGCGGCCCCGGCGGCTCCGCGGTCGGCTATCTACAGAGCTTCGCGGCCGTCGGCTATCCGGCCCGGGTGCGTACCCGTTACGACATGGTGGCCATGGACCCGCGCGGTGTGGCCGAGAGCGAGCCCATCACCTGTCTGAGCGACAAGCAGATGGACAGCTTCACCCAGACCGACCAGACGCCCGACGGCCGCGGTGAGACCGACCGCCTCGTCGCGGCCTACAAGAAGTTCGCCCGCGGCTGCGCGACCCGCTCCGGCCGGATCCTCGGCCATGTCTCGACGGTCGAGGCGGCCCGCGACATGGATGTGCTGCGCGCCGCGCTGGGCGACCGGAAGCTGACGTACGTCGGCGCCTCCTACGGGACCTTCCTCGGCGCGACCTACGCCGACCTCTACCCCCACCGCGTGGGCCGTCTCGTCCTCGACGGCGCGCTCGACCCGACGCTGTCCTCCCGGCGCATCAACCGCGACCAGACCGCCGGTTTCGAAACCGCCTTCACCGCCTTCGCCAAGGACTGCGTGCGCCGCACCGGCTGCCCCCTCGGCACCGGCTCCGTGGCCACCGCCCGTGACCGGCTCGGCGCCTTCTTCGCCCGCCTCGACTCCCATCCGGTCCGCACCGGCGAGTCCCGCGCCCTGGGCGAGCCGCTCGCCACGATCGGCGTGATCTCCGCCATGTACGACGAGACCGCCTGGCCCCAGTTGCGCACCGCCCTCCGCTCCGCGATGGGCGGCCACGGCGGCGGTCTGCTCAACCTGGCCGACCTCTACTACGAGCGCGACGCCGACGGCTCGTACGCCAACCTCATGTACGCCAACCCCGCCGTCAACTGCCTCGACCTCCCACCCGCCTTCCGCACCCCCGCCGAGGTCAGGAAGGCCATCCCCGACTTCCGGAAGGCATCCCCCGTCTTCGGCAAGGCCCTCGCCTGGGCGGCCCTGAACTGCGCCTACTGGCCCGTCCGCCCGACCGGCACAGCCCACCCCCTGCACGCCAGGGGCGCCGCCCCCATCGTCGTCGTCGGCACCACCCGCGACCCCGCCACCCCCTACCCCTGGGCCCGCGCCCTCGCCACCCAGCTCTCCTCCGCCACCCTCCTCACCTACGACGGCGACGGCCATACGGCCTACGGCCGCGGCAGCGGCTGCATCGACAACGCGATCAACACCTACCTCCTCACCGGCCGCCCACCCGCCCCCCACACCCGCTGCCACTGACCGGCCCCGCCCCAGCCCAGGCCCCACCCGGCCCCGTACGGAGCACCCCTCGAAACTGTGTAGACTTGGCGACGCTGCTGCTGCCAATCTGGCTCCGCAGCATGCCGCCTTAGCTCAGTCGGCCAGAGCGACGCACTCGTAATGCGTAGGTCAAGGGTTCGATTCCCTTAGGCGGCTCCACTGGAACCCCAGCCCGGACACTGTCCGGGCTGGGGTTCTTTGTTTCAGCGGATGCCTCGCGTGGACGTCAACACCCCACCTGGCGTGCTGATCCGGTCGGGTGACGTGGCGTGATGCTTCTTGTCAGCGGGGGTGCTGGCGCCCCTGACCATGGCGGCTGTCACGGTGATCGCGGTGCCGGCGGGACCGGTGGCGGCGGTTCCGCCGGGCAGCTATGCCTTCGTCGCCAACCTCGGCAGCGACACCGTGTCGATGATCAACACCTCCACCAGGGCGGTGACCACGGTCGGTGTCGGCAGGGGGCCGGCCGGGGTGGCGGTGAGTCCGGACGGTGCTCATGCCTACGTCACCAACGCCGGCAGCGACAGCGTGTCGGTGATCGACACCGGTACCCATACGGTGATCGACACCATCGGCGTTGGCGGCGCCGGCGGGAACGACCTGGTGTGCGGAGGTACGGGCCACGACCTGCTACGGGGTGATACGGGCGATGACCGTATCGAAGGCGGGAACGGGAACGACGTCCTCTTGGGCGGCGACGGTGATGACGCCCTCTTCGGTGAGGCCGGGAACGATGCGCTCCTGGGCGGCGTCGGTGACCACACCAACGACGGCGGCGCGGGAGTCAACGTCTGTGCCAACCCCGATACCGGCCCCGGTTGCTGATCCCCGGATCCCCTGTTCCCCTGATCCCGAAGGACCCCGGCCCGGACAGTGTCCGGGCCGGGGTCCTTCGGGTTTTCGGGGGTTCAGCCGTTGATGGGCGGCTTGGAGGACCAGGCGGTCAGGGAGAGGGTGCCGTTGTCGAGGTCGTGGTTGAAGGCGACCGTGCTGTGGGAGTTGCTGCCCGTCGGGGAGATCTGAAGGTACTTCGCGTGGGCGGTCCCGGCGCCGGTGGTGGTCCACACCAGGTCGGCCCAGGCGCTCTTGCCGGGGGCGAGGGTGATCGGGTGGGTGCCCGGGTCGGTGGCGAAGTAGGTGCTGCCGTGGCGGGCGGTGGTCTTGATGGCGGTGTGGCCGGCGCCCTCCAGGGCGACCCCGGCGTAGCCGCTGATCACGCAGGTCTCGTCGCCGGTGTTCGTCACCTTCAGGAAGGTGCCCCGGTGGTTCATCTCCGCCTGGGAGGTGCCGGCGGAGTCCAGGGTCCCCCGCAGCGTGCCCGGCTGGCATTCGGAGGCCGCCTGGGCCTTGTTGGCGCTGGAGCCCAGGACCGTTGCCTGCTTGCCGGTCTTGTTGCCCGCCTGGCTGTGGATCGAGGCGTCCGACTGCGAGGACTTCGCGGAGGACGACGCGTGGGAGGAGGAGCTCCCCTTGGCGTCGGACGAGGAGTCATTGCTCCCGCAGGCGGTGAGGGCGACGGCCGAGGCGGCGGCGATCAGCGCGGCCGCACCGGCCTTACGGATACGGCGGTTGAGAATGTGGTGCGACATGACGACCCCCATGGGCTTCCGGTTTGTGCGGTTCCTGCTCACGCACCATCCATGGTGTCGGCCGCCGCTGGCGTTCCCTTAACGGTCGCTGCCGATCCGCTAACGCCTGACTAACGCCTGCCGTCACCGCTCCGGCGGGGTCCAGTCGGCCACGAGGTCCAGGAGGCCGGGGAAGCGGGCGTTGAGGTCGGCGACCCGGACATGGCTGCGGCGCTCCAGGCCGTATTGGCGCTGACGGGTGATGCCTGCCTCGCGGAGGGCCTTGAAGTGGTGGGTGAGGGAGGACTTGGGGCGGTCGAGGCCGAACCAGCCGCAGGTGTGGTCGAACTTCTCCGATTCGAGAAGGAGTTTGCGCACGATGCGGAGGCGGAGGGGATCGCTCAGCGCCGCCAGGACCGTCTCCAGACGGATGTCCTCCGCGGCCGGCTCCGGGAGCGGGGGCGGGAGGTCCGGGGGTTCGGAGAGCACCTTGATGGCGGGGCGTTCGTTTTCGGTGGTCCGGGGGGTCATGGGCGGGTCCTGTGGGTCCTCGGTGCGCGGCTCTTTGTACGAGTCCAATCGTACTGCATGCTAAGTTCGACTCAAGTCGTACTGAGTGTTCGTCGGGAGGAGCTGTGGTGTTCGGGAGTCGGGTGGGGGTGGTCTCGGGTGTGCGGGAGGCCGACGGAGGGGAAGACGGCGTCGCCACCCGGTGGGTGTGGACCGCCGCGTGGCCGGTGACCGCGGTGTTCGTCCTCTCGAACGCGGCCACGCCGCTGTATGTGCGGTGGCAGCGCGACATCGGGTTCTCCAAGGGCACCCTGACGGTGATCTTCGCCTGCTACATCGTCGGGTTGCTCGGTTCGCTGCTGGTCTCGGGTGTGGTCTCGGACCGGGTGGGGCGTAAGCCCGTGCTGCTGCCCGCGCTCGGGCTCGCGCTGGCAGCGTGCGCGATCTTCGCGAGTGCGTCGAGCGTGGCCGCGCTGCTCGTGGCGCGGCTGTTCAGTGGGATCGCGGTCGGCGCCGTGGTCTCCGCCGGAATGGCGGCGGTGACCGATGTGGCCGGGCCGGGGCGACGGCGGTTGGCGGCGCTGCTGGCCTCGTGCGCGATGGTGTTCGGGGCCGGTCTTGGGCCGTTGCTCGCGGGCGTGTTGGGCGAGGGGGTGTTCGCCCTGGAGGCGGTGCTGCTGGTGGCGGCGGTCCTGGTCGTGGTGCGGATGCCGTTGCGTGGTTCCTCCGGTGTGCCAGCGCGGTCCGCGTCCGCACCGTCCGCGTCCGCACCGTCCGCGTCCGCACCGTCCGCGTCCGCACGGTCCGTGCTCGAACGGTCCGCGTCCGCACGGTCCGTGCCCGCGAGCAGGGCCTGGGTGCGGATTCCCGGGGTGCCTCGGGGGAGTGGTGGGGAACTCCTCATGGGGATCGCCGTCTTCGCCCCCGGCATCACCGCCACCTCCTTCGTGCTGTCCCTCGGGCCGTCGCTGCTCTCCGGGTTGCTGCACACCACCAGCCCCGTGGTCGCGGGGGCCATGGCCTTCGTGATGTTCCTCACCGCGACCGGTGCGCAGTTCGCGGTCCAGCGGCTGGATCGGCGGACGATCCTCCTCGCCGGTGCGGTCAGTACGACGATCGGCATGGGTGCGCTCATCGCCGCCGTCCGCGCCTCCTCCGTGCCGCTGCTCGTCGCCGCCGCGCTGCTGGCCGGCGCGGGGCAGGGGATGGGGCAGCTCGGTGGGTTGTCGCTGCTCAACTCCAGTGTTCCGCCGGGCCGTCTGGCGGAGGCCAACGCGGCGCTCAACGTCGGCGGCTATGTGCCCGCGGGCGTACTGCCGGTAACGGCGGGTTATCTCAGTGACGCGGTGGGGCTGACGGCGGGGGCGACCGTCTTCGGGGCCGTGCTCATGGCGTTGGCCCTCGTCGGCGGCCTGGTGGTGTTCACCGGCCCGCCGTCCGTCCAGAAGAAGGAGGCATGAGGGCATGGAGGGTGGGTAGACGGGACCCCAATCAGCCTATGCATGCAGCCGATATAGGGAGTGCGACGGTGAACGACACGGCACCCGCGACGATGTCGATGCTGACAGCAGCGGAAGCTGAGCAGGCACATGACGTTCGCGTAAGTGACATTGCAGTGGATGGAGTCAAGACCGCCGGTCCCGTCGATCTGCCCACGGTGGACGATCCGGCAAAGGTGGCGCCCAAGGACGCACGGGCGCTGACCAAGACGTTCCTGGATCGGCTGACGGAGCTGGAGGAGGGGACGCACGAGTACCAGTACGTGCGGAACACCCTCATCGAGCTCAATCTGTCGCTGGTCCGGTACGCCGCCCGGCGGTTCCACAACCGCTCGGTGGAGATGGAGGACATCGTCCAGGTCGGCACCATAGGGCTGATCAAGGCGATCGACCGGTTCGACCTGAGCCGTGAGGTGGAGTTCACCACCTTCGCCGTTCCGTACATCGTCGGCGAGATCAAGCGGTTCTTCCGCGACACCAGCTGGGCGGTGCATGTCCCCCGCCGGCTCCAGGAGTTGCGGATCGACCTCGCCAAGGCGAACGAGGAGCTGTTCCAGCGGCTGGACCGGTCTCCCACCACGGCCGAGCTCGCGGAGCATCTGCGGCTGAGCGAGGACGAGGTCGTCGACGGACTGGTGGCCAGCAACGGCTATCTCACCACCTCGCTGGACGCGCCCGCGGACCAGGAGGGCGGCGCCACCCGCGTGACCACGTACGCGGACCGGTTCGGCGACGTCGACCCGGCCATGGAGGCCGTGGAGAACCTGCACGCGCTCAAGCCGCTGGTGGAGCAGCTCGGTGAGCGGGACCGCCGCATTCTTCAGATGCGGTTCGGCGAGGAGATGACGCAGTCCGAGATCGGCACCGAGCTCGGCGTCTCCCAGATGCATGTCTCCCGGCTGCTCAGCCGTGCGCTCGGCCGACTGCGGCGCGGCATGCTCACCGAGGAGTAGGTCCGCGTACGGAGGAGTAGGCCCGGGTACGAAAGGGCCGTACGAAGGGGCACTGCCGCCGCGCTGCTGATCACGACGCCGCTGATTACAACAGAACACGACCGAAGGGGCCCGGCCGGAGATTTCTCCGGCCGGGCCCCTTCGGTATCGCGTTGTGGTTTATCTGTGCCGGCTTCGGGCTACCAGCGATACCACCGCCCTCGCCGGCCGCCGACCGTTGGACGGACGATGAAGCCGATCAGCCAGACGGCGAGCACGATGACCGCGATCCACCACAGAGCCTTCAGAGCGAATCCGGCGCCGAAGAGCAGCAGGGCGAGAAGTAGAACGACAATTAGGGGGACCATGATTACCAACCTCCTCGCCGCGCCGAGTACCCCTTCGGGAATCCGGCACACCTGATCAATTCATGCTCTTTCGAACACTCGGTTACTCCTGGTGGCCGGATGGCGTGGCGTCCCGCGGTGAGCGGAGGCAGGCTGGAAGGGCAGAGGTCAGAGGGTGATACGTCATGATCCAGCCAGCCGATATCCGTGAGTGGCGCGACCAGGATGTCGTCGATGAGCAGGGCCGCAAGATCGGGGTGCTCGAGGCGATCTACGTGGCCACGTCCACCGACGAGCCCGCCATGGCCACCGTCCGCACCGGACTGCCCACCCGCCACCGTCTGGTGTTCGTCCCCGTGGACGACGCGGTGGTCGGGCCGGGCTATGTGAAGGTCTCCTACACGCGGTCGCTGGTGAAGAAGGCACCCTCGCTCGGCATGGACGATGTGCTGCCCGCGGAGCAGGAGGGCGCGATCTTCCAGCACTACGGGAAGACGTACCAGTCGGGTCCGGGCGGCGGGCGGCAGCTCGCGCGCCGCTGATGGCCGAGGACTCGTGACGATCGAGGAGAGGGGTCGGCGGTGGCGCTCTTCCTGTTCCTGGTGATCGTGGCCATCGTGCTCGGCCTCATCGGCTGGGTGGTGCACGGTCTGGGCTATCTGCTGGTCATCGGTGTGGTGGTGCTGGTGGTCGACATCGTCTTCGGGCTGGTGCGGCTGGCACGGCGGGGCCGGCGGCGTCGGCTCCGATGACGGGACGCGCCGAGGCCCGCGTCCCCTTCGGGGCGCATGCCATCCCGTACGCCCCCGGCACGCTCCGGCCCTCCCGCGACGGCGACCCGGCGGCGGCCGACCGGCGGGTCCTGGGCCACTACGAGCTGTGGAAGGCGTACTTCCTGCGGTCGGGCGACGAGGTGGGCGGCCGGGGCCGGCGCGCGGTGTTCACCCCCGACGCGGCGTACCCCTTCGTGTCCGAGGCCCAGGGCTACGGACTGGTGATCACCGCGCTGATGGCGGGCGCCGACCCCGACGCCCACGCCCTCTTCGACGGCATCCTCCGGTATGTCCTGGCCCACCCCTCCGTGCACCACCCCGATCTGCACGCCGCCCAGCAGGACGCCGGGGGCCGGGACGTCGGGGGACGGGACTCGGCGACCGACGGCGACCTCGACATCGCGTACGGGCTGCTGCTCGCGGACCGGCAGTGGGGGAGCGGCCATGGCGGGTGCGGCGGCCACGACGACTACGGCGGGTATGACCACGACGACTACGACCACGACCACGACTACGGCTACGACTACGAGGCGCTCGCGGTACGGCGGATCGACGCCGTCATGGAGTGCGAGGTGCACCCCACCACCCGGCTGACCAGGCTCGGCGACTGGTCCTCGGGCCGCTATGACGAGGTCTCCCGTACGTCGGACTGGATGCCGGACCACTTCCGGGCGTTCCGGGCGGCCACCGGCGATCCGCGGTGGGACGAGGTGCTGGACGCCCATCTGTCGCTGACCGGGGAGCTGCACGCCCGCCATGCCCCGGCCACCGGGCTGCTCCCCGACTTCGTCGTGGACACCACGTCCGGCGAGCCGAGGCCCGCGCCCGGTCAGGTCCTGGAGAGCCCGCATGACGGCGACTACCACTGGAACGCCTGCCGCGCCCCCTGGCGGCTCGGCGCCGACGCGGTGACCAGCGGCGACGCACGCACCCGGGCGGCCGCGCGGGGACTCAGCCGCTGGGCGAGGGCGGCGACGGGCGGTGATCCCGGGCGGATCCGGAGTGGATACCGGCTCGACGGCACGGCCTATGGGGACCCGGGCTCGCCCGCCTTCTTCGCGCCCTTCGCGGTCGCCGCGCTGACGGAGGGCGCGGACGAGGGCGGGGACGAGGGCGAGGGCGCGGACGAGGGCGCGGACCACGAAGAGGCCGGGGCGGCGCAGGGCTGGCTGGACGCGCTGTGGGCGCGGATGTGCGCCGCCCCGCCCGATCCGGCCCGCGCCTACGCGGCGGGGGTGCAGCTCCAGTCGATGCTGGTGGTCAGCCACAACTACTGGGTGCCGTAGGGGCGACGACCGTCTCGCACAGCGACTCCAGGACGTCCCGCGCCGGGCAGCCGGGCAGCGTCGACAGGGCCGCGCGGGCCGCGTCGGCTTGGCGGGCGGTCTCCTCGCGGGCCCGGTCCAGGACCGGATGGGTGCGCAGCCGCGCCACCGCCTCCGCGTGCCCCGCCCACTCGGCGTGCCCCACCGCCTCCGCGTGCCCCACCGCCTCCGCGTGCCCCGCCCGCTCGGCGGGCCCGGTGAGCAGCTCGTGCAGCTCCCGGTCCGCGGGGTCGGCGGCCCCCGCCAGCAGCAGGACGGGCAGGGTGGGGCGGCGGGCGGTGGGGGCCGCCACCTCGTCGGCGAGATGGCTCGCCACGCCCAGCCGTTCGCCGTACCGCGCGAGCGCGTCCGCGACGCTCGGATCCGCACCCGAGGCCAGCGCGCCCAGCCGTCCGGAGACGGCGGTCAGTGAGCCGGTCCGGCTCGCCAGCACGTCCAGATGGTGCTCGACGGGGTCGCGGCCCTCGCACGGTCCGGCCGTCTCCAGGATCTGGCCGGTGACCTGCCGCCGGAACGCCTGGGCCTGGATCCGTACGGCCTCCGGCCCCAGGTCGGCCAGGATGTGCGAGGCGCGGGCGAAGAGGAAGTCGCCGGTGAGCACCGCCACCGTGTTGTCCCAGTTGGCGTCCGGGCGCGGGGCGTCGCGTCGTACGGCCGCCTCGTCCCGGACGTCGTCGTGGTAGTGGGTGGCCAGATGGGTCAGCTCGACGACCACGGCGGCGGGCACCACGCCCGGTGCGCCGGGGTCGCCGAACCGCGCCGCCAGCAGCACCAGCAGCGGCCGGAGCCGCCGCCCGGCCGTGCGCGTGAGCTCCCGCGCGGCCTCGGTGATGAACGGCACATCGCTCTTGGTGGCCCGCAACAGGCCCTCTTCCACCGCCGCTTGGCCGACCCGGAGGCCGTCCGCCAGCGCGTGGTCCCGCACGGTCGGCTGCATGGACAGAAATGTCTCATATGTCGTCAGTAGTGGGCTTGAGGGCGTGTCATCGGCGGCTGGTTTCAGGACGTCGTCAACAAGTGGTCCCAGGGCGCCGGATCAGGAGTCCGGCGCGGCCGGGATCCTGGCCCGGATGCGACTTCCCTGTCCGGGGCGGCTGTCCACGTTCAGCGTGCCGCCCACCTCACGGGCCCGCTCCCGCATGGAGAGCAGTCCGAGATGGCCGGGGAAGGAGCCCTTGCAGTCGAAGCCCACGCCGTCGTCGGCGACCGTCAAGGTGATGGCGCCCGGTTCGTTCAGCAGATGGAGCCGTACGTTCCGGGCCTGCGCATGCTTGGCGACGTTGTGCAGCGACTCCTGGGCGATCCGGTACAGGGCATGCTTGGCCTCCGGTGTGGTCTCCGGTTCGGCGTCCAGCTTCGCCTCGGTGGCGATCCCGTACCGGGCCCGGAGCGCCTCGACATGCTGGGTGAGCGCGGCCACCAGGCCCTCGGCCTCCAGCGATTCGGGCCGCAGCCGGCACAGCAGGGTCCGGGTCTCGGCGATCGCGGCGTCCGCGAGCCGCCGTATGTACTCGATGGGCTCGGCGAGTTCGGTCAGCTCGGCGAGGTCCACGACCTCTCCGGCGGTCTCGTGGCCCGCCACCGGATCGACCCGGCCCGGCGCCCGCGCAGGACTCGACGTCCCGGTCCGGCCTTCCACCGGCTCCGCGCTGTCGATGTCGCGCTCCAGCATCTCGCGGGCGGTACGGGCGCCCAGCGCGATGCCGTAGAGCGCCTGTGAGACCGAGTCGTGGAGCTCGCGCGAGATGCGATGCCGCTCCTCGTGGACGGCCTTGTCCTGGGTGGCCGCCCGCAGCCGGTCGTTCTCCACCGCGCAGGACGCATGCCCCGCGATCACTTCCAGGAGGGTGATGTCCGCCTCGCCGGGGTCGCGGCCGGGCGGGAAGTGGCAGCACATCGCGCCGATCGCGGTGGATTCGCGCAGCAGCGGCCACGCGGCCACCGCGCCGCGCGCGGGGCCCTCGCCGTCCGCGCCGGTACGGCCGCCGCCGTGGATGACGGGCGCGGCCCCGCCGATCGCCTCCAGCGCCGGTTTCCGCGACGGCGGGGTGTGGCCGTGGCCGCCGCCGACCAGGCGCAGATTCGCCGACGGGCCGGGCTCCAGCAGATAGACCGTGCAGCTCGCGGCGCCGGTACGGGCCACCGCGCCCGCGGCCAGGGAGTCCAGGGTCCGCCGTACGCAGGGGCCGGAGGGACGGGGGAACACCGAGGGGCCGGACGAGCCCCACGGAGAACCGGACGAGCCCCACGGAGAACCGGAGGGCCCGGCGGACCCCGAAGTCCCGGCGGACCCCGAAGTCCCGGCGGACCCCGAAGCCCCGGCGGCCCCGGCGAACCCCGAAGGCCCCACGGCCCCCGGCGCCACCGACGGCCCCGAAGGATCCGGGAGCTCCGAAGACCCCAGGGAAGAGCCCCCGGAACCGTTGGTGCCCGGTCCGGCCGCCGCCGACGCCAGCCGCCGCAGATGCTCCCGGTGCCGGATCTGGGCGACCGCATGGCCCGCGGCCGCCGCGAAGAGTCCCACGGTGCTCACATCGGCATGGCTGAGCCGGCGCCCCCCGCCGCGGTTCGCCACCTCGATCACCCCCACGGGGTGGCCGCGTACCAGCAGCGGCACGTCCAGCACCGCGGCCGGGACCGCGTGCCGGGGGTCCCGGCCGCGGCGGCGCGGCCGCCGTTCGGCGCCGGAGACCGTGGGCCGTCCGGCCCGGATCGCCTGGCGGGCGGGGGAGGAGCCGCCGGGCGTCAGCGGTCCGCTCGGCGCGGTCCACGGGGCGCCGTCGGTGGCCCGTATCGTCAGGACGTCGCCCGGCTCCAGCACCATCACCCGGGCCATATCGGCGCCCAGGAGCTCCCGCACCCGGCGGGCGATCAGCCGGAGCGTGGCGTCGGCGGTCTCGCCCGCCAGGATGTGTTGGGTGACCTCGGCGAGCGCGGTGGCGCTCCGTCTCCGCCGGGTCGGGGTCCATCGTGTACTGATCACGCCGACCACCACTGCTCCCTCGTCGTCGACTTCACTGCTTCCGGAGGGGTGAGCTCACCCGCGGGCACCAGGCCGGACTGCACCGCGTAGACCGCCGCCTGGGTCCGGCTGTGCACCCCGAGCTTGGTCAGGATGTGGCTCACATACGTCTTCACCGTCTGCTGGCCGATCCGCAGATCGTGGGCGATCTCCTTGTTGGCCTTGCCGCGCGCGAGCATGGTCAGCACCTCGGTCTCCCGCTCGGTGAGCTGCTCCGGGCCGCTGGGCTCCCTGACCTGGCCCATCAGCCGGGAGATCGCGGCGGGGGAGACATGGATCTGGCCCGCGGCCGCGGCCTTCACCGCGTTGCGGAGGTCGTCGGCCTCGGCGTTCTTCAGCAGGAAGCCGATGGCGCCCGCCCGGACCGCGCCCATGACCATGGCGTCGTCGAGGGAGCTGGTCAGCGCCACCACCTCGACCTCGGGGAGGTCCTGGCGGATCTCCGCCGTGGCGGACACGCCGTCCATCACCGGCATCAGCAGATCCATCAGGACGACGTCGGGGCACAGCTCCCGGGCCAGCCGCACGGCTTCCCGGCCGTTGGTCGTCTCGCCGACCACCTTGATGTCGTTGTCGAGGCCAAGGATCATGCGCAGGCCCTGCCGGACCACCGCATGGTCGTCTGCGATCAGCACGCGAAGCGCCACTTGGTTCACCTGCCCATGGAGTACCCCGCCGCACGGGCGGAGACATACGCGGAAACGGTCGCGATCAGCGGTTCGAAGAGGGGGAGGGCCAGCAGGACGAGGACGCCCGCCGCCCATCCGCCCAGGACGTCACTGACCCAGTGGGTGCCCAGATAGATGGTGGTCAGACCGACGCCGACGGCCATCACGCAGGCGACCAGCGCGCCCGTCCGCCGGTGGTGACCGGCGAGATAGGCGAGCGTGCCCCAGACGACGACGGCGCTCGCGGCGTGGCCGGAGGGGAAGACCATGCCGCCGTGGAAGAGCTCGGCGGACCCGGGGGTCCGGGCGTCGTACGGGCCCAGCCGCCCGGTGAGGATCTTGACGGCGCCGACGCTCACGTTGAGCAGCAGCAGCGCCACGCCCAGGACCAGCGGCGGACGGAGGCTCCGGGTCCGGCCGCCGCGCCAGACGGCCCAGGCCAGGGCGGCCAGGGCGGTGGGGCCGCGCTGGCCCGTGATGACGAAGGCGTCCAGCACCGGCCGGACCCGCGGCCACTGTGCGTACGGCTTGAACAGGGCCACCTGCCAGTCGAACCGGACGAGCTGCGAGCCGGTGAGGACGGCCGTGAGGACCGCCGCGTAACAGGCGGCGGTCACCAGGAAGGCGATCGTGTGCCCGCGGCTGAGCGGGCATCGGATCCGTCCAGGGACTCGCATGAGGAGGGAACCCGTCTCGGTAGCTCCGCGATTCCATCCGAAGGGGGATTTGTCGTCCCATTTGGCCCCGGCTGTCCTGCCCCGGCTGGCCCGTCCCCCGGCTGCCCCCGCCCCGGCTCCCCACCCTCCGGCCGCCCCGCCCCAGGCCCCGGCTGCCCCCGCCCCCATCCGTACGGGCCCGTCCAGGGGAACCCGTACGGCGAAACGCAAACGGCCCCCTACCAGAGGGGGCCACCGCCGTACCGAAGGCGGACACGGGTCAGATCAGCCCGTCACTCACTCCTCCTCACTCCTCCGGCCCCTCCGGCTGTGCGGGCTTGAAGCCGAATTCGGCGGCCTTCGCGACCGCCTCCAGCTGCGATCGTGCCTCCAGCTTCTCCAGGATCCTGCGCACATGGGTGCGCACGGTGGCGTAGCTGATGCTCAGCCGCTCCGCGACGGCGCGGTTGTCCAGGCCGTGGCTCATCAGCGTGAGGATCTCCTGCTCGCGCGGGGTCAGGCTCTCCAGGCGCTCGGTCTGCTCGGCGGTGGACCGCGCGTTCTCGCGGTGCCGTGCCAGCACCTCCACCAGCGTGCTGGCCGGGATGAGGGTCTCGCCCTCGGCGGCCGAGCGGATGGCGGACGCGATCTCGTCGCCGCTCGCCGACTTCAGCAGATAGCCGCAGGCGCCCGCCTCCACGGCGGCCAGCAGCGCCGAGTCGCTGGCGTCGGCGCTCAGGATCACGATGGCGACGGACGGGTCATGGGCCCGGATGCCGCCGGCCGCGTCGGCCCCGGTGCCGTCGGGCAGCCGGAAGTCGACCAGTGCCACATCGGGCTTCAGCTCCTTGGCCATGGGCACGGTCTCGGCGACCGAGTCGGCCCAGCCGACCACCGTCAGATCCGAGTACTCGGCCAGCAGGGCCCACAGCCCCTCGGCCACCACCCGGTGGTCCTCGACGATCAGCACCTTCGTCAACTCGGGAGGTGCGGTCACGGTTGCGGGTCCCCTTCGGGGGAGTCGGGGGACTCGGGCGAGTCGGGAGCGGCGAGCGGCGCGTCCGCGGGAGTGCCGAGCGGCACCCAGAACTCCACGGTGGTGCCGGAGCCGGGCTCGCTCTCGATCCGGCACCAGCCGCCCGCGATCTGGGCCCGTTCCTGGATCAGGGAGAGCCCGAGGTGGCCGGGGCGGGACTCCACCTCGAGCGGGTTGTAGCCCTCGCCGTCGTCGACGATCCGCACCAGGCAGCCGTCGTCGAGCCCGAGCAGCTGCACATGGACCGTCTTGGCGTGGGCGTGCTTGCGCACGTTCACCAGCGCCTCCTGGGCGGTCCGGTAGATCAGCGCCATCGTCTCGGCCGGGGGATGGGCGGTGAGCCGGTCCTCCAGCCGGTAGGTGATGCCGGTCTCGGTGCGTATCTGCTCCAGCAGGCCGCGCAGCGCCCCGGCCAGACAGCCGTGCTCCAGGCTGGACGGCCGCAGGTCGAAGATCAGCTGGCGCAGCCGGCTGAGCGAGAGCTTCAGGGTCTCGTCCAGCTTGTCCATCACCCGCTGCTCGTCCGGGTCCCGCAGCCGCCGGCGCAGCTGCTGGAGGCGGAGACTGGCGGCGGTGATCACCTGGATGGTGTCGTCGTGGATGTCGGCGGCGATCCGGCCGCGCTCGGCCTCCTGGGCGTGGACCAGATGGCTGAGCAGCGCCTGGCGGTCGCGGTCGGTGACCTCCAGCAGCTCCAGGCTGCGCTCCAGGACGAACTGGGCGCGCTGCACCTCGGTGATGTCGCGGACGGTCAGGACGGTGAGCAGGCCCTCCTCCGTACGCAGCGGGCTGATGCTGACGTCGGCGGGGAACTGCTTGGTGTCGCTGCGCCGCCCGACCAGCTCCATGCTGTGGCCGACCGGCTCCTCCAGGCTGTCGTCCCATTCGCGCAGCGAGACGGTGAGCGGCTGGTCGGGCAGCAGCGCCTCCACGGCCCGGCCGATCAGATGGTCGCGGTCGTAGCCGAAGAGCGCCTCGGTGCGGTGGTTGGCCGCCTGGATCCGGCCGCTGGTGTCCACGATCAGCATCGCGTCCGGGGAGGACTCGATGAGCTGGCGGAACCGGCTCTCGGCCGCCCGCAGCTGGCTGAGGTCGGCGACGAAGACCACTCCGCGGGGCTGCCGGCCCTGTAGATGGCCGCCGCTGAACTGGGCGGGGAACTCGCTGCCGTCGCGGCGGCGGCCGCTCATCGCGGACGGTGCGGTGAAGACCCGGCCGATCAGCTGCTCGGAGGCGGTGCGGTAGCGCTCGGGGACGAGGTCCCGCAGCCGCTTGTCGCGCAGCTCGGCCGAGCCGTAGCCGAACATGTGCCGGATGTGGGCGTTGGCGTACTCGATCCGGCCACGGGGGCCGACCACGAGCACTCCGCAGGGCGCGTGGCCGAGCAGCTCCAGGTACGAGTCCTCCAGGCGGTTGCCGACCAGGTCCTCGAACCGCCAGGAGGCGCGCTCGGCGCGGCGCAGCGGTTCGGCGCAGTCGGCGAGCAGCTCGACGGACATGCTGAACTGATCGCGGGCGGCCCGGACGATCGCCTCGAGGATCTCCTCGGCGGGGGTGCCCTTGACCAGATAGCCGCTGGCCCCGACGGCGAGCATGTTCAGCACGGTCTCGCGTTCGCCGTGGGCGGACAGGGCCACCACCCGGGCCTCGGGGACCTGGTCGCGGATGGCCCGGACGCTGTCGGGAGCGTCGCCCCTGGGCATGTGCACATCCATGATCACGACCTGTGGGCGGTGGTCCACCGCCGCGCGCACGGCCTGCTCATGGTTGATGGCCAGGCCCACCAGCTCCAGGTCCGGGTGGGAGTCGATGAGGTCGGCGAGCGCCTCGCGGACGGCCGGGTCGTCATCGGCCACCACAACGGCGATCCGGTTGTCGCCCATCGCTACCCACCTCCCTTGAGGACGGCGCCCTGCAACTCGCGGGGCTCGAATTCATCGCGCCGGCAGTGCGCCAGCGAGGGCATGACCGCGGCCAGCGGCGCGACCAGCACGTTGTAGTGGCTTCCGATGCGGTCGCAGACGGCGACCGCGGTCGCGGCGTCCCAGACCGCGGCCCAGAAGGCCCAGTCGTGTTTCTTGTGGTTCCGCGCGGCGTCCAGGGCGGCCCGGCGCGCCACCGAGGCGGCGACCAGGATCCGGTACCGCTCCTCGGGGGTGGTGGTGCGGTGGACCACCGCCCAGCCCTCGGCGCGGGTCTGGCTGGACGTCTGCTTCCACAGATCGGCCACCCGATCGATCTCCTCCGGGGAGAGGTCCTCGATGTGGGTCAGGAATTGTAGGACTCTTCGTGAGTTAGGGCCGAAAATTACACTCATAGGACACTCCAGGACGCATGGTACATCTACGGAACTGGTGAGCCGCCCGGGTGAGCCGCCCCACGGCCGTCGGCGGCCGGTCGCTCCCTGGAACGTGGGCCTGTTTCCCGGCCGTGTCCGGCCGTGTCCGGCAGCTTCCCGCCGCTTTCCGCCGCTCTCCGGCGGACGGCACGGCCCGGCCCACGTTCTCCCTCGGCGCCACTCGCGGTCCCTAATCCCCGCGGCCCTGGGACATGTTGATGCTCGCCCTGGCGACGCCACCGCTCTTCTGGCCGATGAGCTGGAAGGACACACCGCTCTCATCCGCCGGAGTGATCTTGTACGAGCCCACGGCCGCTGCCTTGCCCCGGCTGTCCACCTGGAAGGTCCCGATCTTGCGCTGGGCCTTCGAGCCCGAACCGGCGTAGGCGGTCACCGTCTCGCCCGGGGCGAACCCCGCGACATAGAAGCTGAGCGTGGTGCCCGCCCTGCCGCCGAAGGCGCTGGGCTCGGCGGACGGGGTGTACGGCAGCACGGTGAAGCCCGAGCGGACCACGGCCCGGCTCTGGTCGCCGATCGCCATCAGCGTCTGCCGCCCCTTGAGGCCGAACGGCACGTTGAACGCCACGTCGCGGATCTGGCCCATGCCGTTCGCCTGGGCGGTGAAGGCCGGCAGACCGCCGGTGGAGTTGATGTAGACCAGCACCCGCTCGCCGGGCGCGAACTTGTTGGCGGACAGCGTGATCCGCTGACCGGCCTTGAGCGCGTACGGCTTGGACTTCATCGACGGGTACATGGCCAGCATCTGGAAGGGCGCGGTGGCCGTGGTCTTGCTGCGCTTGCCCACCAGGACCAGGGTGCTGGAGCCGGTCGGGGCCACGCCCACCTTGATCGCCGCGTGCGCGACGCCGCCGCTGCCGTCGGTGTGCAGCGTGGTGACGGGGATGCCGGTGGTCCGTCCCCAGAAGACGTCGATCGGCTCACCCGGGCGGAAGCCGCGGGCCGAGACCGTCACCACGTCGCCGGGGCGGCCCACCAGCTTGTTGATCTTGGCGGTCCCGACGGCGCCGCCGGTGATCACCTTGGCCTCCGCCGTCTTGGTGCTGCCGCGCTGCTGGGCGACCAGGGTCGCGGGCCGGTTGCCCGCGGTGTCGGGCATGGTGAACCGGGCGTAGATCGACCCGAACCGGTCCGAGCGGACGCTGCCGATGGCGCGGCCCTTGGTGTCCGACTTCCGGGCCTTGAGCAGGATGTCCACGGTGGCCTTCTTGTCGAAGCCGCCGCCCTCGACCGCGGCGCTGCCGCCGGGGGTGACCAGGCCCGGGTTGATCACGATGATCGGGCCGGACGCCTGGGGGACCCGCTGATTGCCCAGCTTGATGGTCTTGGGCTGCTTGGGCGGGCGTATCTCCTGCTCGTGCCGGGAGTGCTGCTCCTTCTTCGGGGCGCCGCCGCCTCCGCTGCCGGTGGTGTTCAGGGCGCCTCCGAAGCCGCCGCGCGCGACCACCTGGACGAGCGATCCGACGATCGCGAAGACCACGAGTGCGAGCAGGACGGTCTTCCAGGTGAGCTTTTTCTTCTTCTCACCGTCGGGGGTGTGCTCCTCGTTCTCGGGATCATCCCTGTCCTCCGGAACATCCCAGTCGTCGTCGTACTCAGGCATGGCCTTCACCTCCTCTTCCCATGGCTACTGCACACGGTAGATTTCCAGCTTGATATTGCCCTCGGTTTCCGACCAGACGCGGGTGGAATTACGCAGCGCCTGGAGAATCCAGTTCTCCCGACCGTCGGCATTGTTGGTCATCATCGATTTGCGCATCTTGTTCGACATGATGATGTAGTCGACGTTCTGCCATTTCTTCCTGAAGAGCTTGTCGCGCACATCCGGGTCGGACGAGGCGTTCCAGTGGGAATGTGCGTACGGGTAGAACGGGCGCACATCGTGCAGCTCACCCCATAGGTCGTCGTCCATGATGATGCGTGAATTCGGCGGTACGTGCTTGCGCACCCAGGCGATCTGGGCATGCTGCATTCCGGTCAGGTTGATCTTGGACTGGTATTGGTCGGCGATCTGCGTACGGCCCTCGGTATTGGTGTGCACGAGATATCCGGAGGCCGGTGAGACCAGCAGCAGAACGGCGACGAACGACGGTACGGCGACCCGGGTCAGGGAATGCGCGCCGCGCATGAATCGATTGGCGAACGAGCCCTTGAGCAGCCGGTCGGTGATCATGCCGATGTTGAGCGCGAACATCGGGATCAGCGGGGTGACGTAGAAGTCCAGCACCACGCTGCCGCGCACCAGGTAGAAGGCGTATCCGAAGGCCAGCGTCCCGGCGATCAGAAAGCCCAGGTTGCGCCTGCGGTCCCGGGTGCCGATCCACAGGCACATCACCATCGCGCACACCCCGGCGATCAGCAGGTACTTGTCCCGGACCAGCCAGCTGGTCTGCAGCAGACCGGTGTGGCTGAAGAGGGTGCCCTGGCTGCGGTTGAGCTGCCACCACAGGGTGTAGAGCAGCGAGACATGGTCCGCGGGCGGATTGTTCAGGTCGAAGTCGAAACCGCTCGGCAGCAGCTCGTTCTTGAGCAGCGCGTAGGTCACATAGGCGCCGATCGGGGTGGCCGCGGCGAACGGCCAGAGGGTGCTGGTGAACCGGCTGCTGGCGGACCCCTTGACCCTTCGGTAGAGCAGGTACATGAAGCTGGGCACGAAGAAGATCGCGTTCTCCTTGGTGATCAGCGCGATCCCCAGGGCCAGTCCGCCGCCGAACACCGATCTGATCGTGACTTCCCGCCTGAGCAGCATGAAGAGGCTCAGCAGCAGCCAGAGCATCATCAGGTTGTCCAGCAGGACCTGCCGCTGGAAGTAGACCGCGATCGGCGAGACGTTGAAGAGGAACGAGGTGACGGTGGCGGCCAGCACACTGCCGGACAGCCGCCGGGCGATCTCGAACAGCAGATAGACGGCCGCGACATGCACCAGCAGCATCAGGAACCGTCCGGTGTTGATCGCGTTCCCGAAGGTCTCGAACTGCTTCGGCAGCGGGAAGACCCACCCGGCCAGGGTGATCCAGCCCAGCGGGGCGTGGTCGTAGTCGTAGGTGTACGGGGACAGACTGGTCTCCCGCACCAGCGACCAGGCCCGCTGCATGTAGATGCCCTCGTCGGTGAGGTAGAGGGGGTAGCGGAACAGGTGGTAGCCGTGGGTGAGCAGCCCGGTCAGCAGGGAGGCGACCAGGGCGATCCTGCCCTTGGGGCCCAGCGGCGGGAACCAGCCGCGCTCCACGGAGAACCGCGGGCGGCGGCGCGGACGCCGCGCGGGGGCCTCGGTGTTCTTGTCCGCGGCGGTGTTCTTGTCCGTCGCGGTGTTCCGGCCTTTCGCGTCGACGGCCGCCGGCCGCGAGGGCGTGGGGTTATCCGACACGCGACTCCGCCTCCTCGGTGGTGGTCCGGTGGGCGCCTACGTGCTGTGTCTTCTCCCAGTCGTGGCGGCCGAGCATCTCCCGCCGCATCGCCCGCAGCGCGGCGTACGCCAGCACCATCTGGAACGGGAACCAGGCGATGGCCATGCGCACGAGGGCCTTCGGCGAGGCCTCGAGGCCGTGGGCGCCGGTGAACTCGTACAGGCCGACCGCCTGGACCAGAAAGTGCGCGGCCAGCAGCAGAACGGGCAGATAGGAGCAGAGCGCGATCAGCACCGGCACCTTGAGGATCAGGATCATGCCGAGCGAGATCGGCAGATAGATGCCCAACAGCGCCTGCCCGCGCGGGAACACCAGGACGTAGAAGGCGAGCCAGCGCTGTTTGCGCGTCGGCATCTTCTTCCAGGTGCCCTTCTTCAGGGTCTGCATGAAGCCCTGGCTCCAGCGGGTGCGCTGGCGGATGAAGTGGCCGAGGGTCGGCGGGGTCTCCTCCTTGGTCACATACCGGTCGTCGTAGACGACGCGCACCCGCTCGCCCATGGCGGATATCCGCAGCCCCATGTCGGCGTCCTCGGTGAGGTTGCGGTCGTCCCAGCCACCGAGCCGCAGCAGCAGCTCACGGGCGAAGAAGACGGTGTTGCCGCCGAGCGGGATCGAGCCGTAGTGGGCGTGGTAGTGCAGCCGGCTCTTGAACCAGAAGAAGTACTCCAGGACGTTGAGCGTCGAGTACCAGTTGGACTCGTAGTTCATCAGCTGCACACCGGCCTGGACCACCTTGACCTTCTCCTGCACCATCACGGTGTTCACCAGGGAGAAGATCTCGGGGTGGATGTCGTCCTCCGCGTCGAAGATCGTCACCACTTGGTTGGCGGTGTGCGGAAGGGCGGTGTTGAGGCCGTGCGGCTTGTTGATCGGCTTGTCGTCGAACACCACGACCCGCACATTGTGCAGCCCTTTCCGCTTCAGGTCGTCGATCTTCTCCTCGGCCTTTTTGATCGTGCCGTCGTCGTCCTGTGAGCAGATCACGAAGACCTCCAGCAGTTCGGCCGGATAGTTGGCCCGCACCACGCGCTCGATGGTGCTCTGGATGACGTCTTCCTCATGCCGGGCGGGCAGCAGGACACTGAAGGAGATCTGGGGCGGCAGGAATTCATCCGGCGCCCGGGCCTTCCGTTCGGCATCCGCCCGGTCCCAGGTGTAGAGCATGAGATAGAGGACATGGGCCGACTGCACGGTGAGCAGGATCGAGACCACGATCAGCAGCAGGTAGATGATGGCGACAATCATCGGCTCCGCCTCCCCCAGACCCAGCCGGTACTCGACGCGAAGTTGACCGCGAATGCCGCCGCGATGCCGAGGCAATTCGCCAACAGCAGATGCATTCCGGTGCGCACCAGTGACCAGACGATGAGCACATTGACCCCGAGTCCGCCCAGGACCGAGACATTGAACTTGATGAATCGGCCGAGGGACGGAGTGGCCACCGCGAAGGTCCACCGGTCGTTCAGCAGGTAGTTGTGAACGACGGCGATTTCCACCGCTATCGACGACGCCACCAGCAGCGGCAGTCCGGCCCAGTGGTAGAGGACGAAGAGGACCACCGAGTTCACGACCACACCGCCCCCGCCGACCACCGCGAAACGCAGGGCCAGACCGGGCATGCCCGCCATCGGGTTCCGGACCTGGCGGACTCGGAACAGTATTCCGGCCCGCCTGCGGGCATGACGGTCGGTGCTGTCCGCCTCATCGCCCGGCTCTCCGGTGCGCTCGCTGAACGTTCGGAAACGCTGCATCGCGACTCCCTCGACAGGAGGCTCTTATCGCCGTTGACCCAAGAGTGCGTCACCCGAAAAAGAGGTAGTACCCGCGCCCGGGGGAGCGGGTGGTACACCTTCGGTGGACCACTCCTCTCCCCCGTATTGGGGAGAGCCGGGTCCGGGGTATCCGGACCGGTCCCCCAAAGAAGGGACGGCACGCTCACCCTCTCGCGGGTGCCAGTACCTGCGGGGGATGCCCAAAGATGAAATGGGCCGGACGGCCTTGCGCCCCGTGCGAGGAGAGTAGGTGACGTAATGTCAGGTCACGTGATGTCACGCCATCCATTCGCCGGCCGGGCCGGAGCGGTCATCGCCGTGATGACACTCGCACTGGCCACGCCGGCTGCGGCAAGTCATTCCGATTCCCGCAGACTGCACGATTCCCGCAGACTGCACGATTCCGGTGGGCTACATGATTCCGAATGGGCGCTGGCCGCGCTCAAGGCGGAGCGCGCCTGGAAATTCAGCAAAGGCGCCGGAGTGACCGTGGCGGTCATCGGCACCGGGGTCGACGCCTCCCATCCGGATCTGCGCGGCCGCGTGGTCCGCGGAAAGGATTTCGCGGGCGGCAGCGGCGGCTACGGCACCCGGGACGGCGGCAAGACGGCCGAGCAGTCCACCCATGCCGCCGGAATCATCGCCGGGACCGGCCGCAATTACCGCGGCGACGGGGTGTACGGGCTCGCGCCCAAGGCCAAGGTGATGCCGCTCGGCGTCTACCGCGACGGAAAACCCCTCGCCGACCCCACCGCGAAGGCCATCCGGCACGCGGTGGACCATGGCGTGCGCGTCATCGACCTGGCCGTCAGCTTCAAGCGGCCGACCCCCGCACTGCGGTCCGCGGTGAAGTACGCCGTCGACAAGGACGCCGTGATCGTGGCCGGCGCGGGCGACAACGGCAAGATCGGCAACCGGCCCACCTACCCGGCCGCCCTCCCCGGAGTGATCGCCGTGGTGGCCACCGACAAGAAGGGCGCCGTCTGGACCTCCTCCCACCACGGCGGGAAGACCCTCCTGGCCGCCCCCGGCGTCGCCATCCTCACCACCTCCGGCAACAACGACTACTGGACCGGCGACGGCACCGGCTTCGCGGCGCCCTGGGTCGCGGCGGGCGCCGCGCTGCTGCGCTCGGAGCACCCCCGCTGGAACGCCAACCAGGTGGTCCAGAAGCTGATCGACACCGCCGACCGCAAGGGCTCCTCGGGCCACGACCCGCGCTATGGGTACGGGGTGATCGCCCCGGCCAAGGCGCTGGCGGACCGGGCCGCGCCCCCCGCCTCCGCCGAGCTCTCCGCGCCCCGCCGCCATCCGTCGGCCACCCCGGACTCCGCCGGCCCCAAAACCGAGGGGGATGAATCCGCCCTGGTCACGATAGGTGTGGTGGCCGGAGTCCTGGTGGTGCTCGCGATCCTGGCGGTGGTGCTCATCAGCCGCCGCAGGCCGCCCGACAACTCCCACCACGGCTGAGGCCGGGCAGGACTCGCCATGATCACGAAACTGTGCTGCCGCGACCGCCGCCCCCGCCCTCCGGCGCGTGCCCGCACCTCCCGGTGGGCGGGGCGGGGCGTCGTCGCCCAGCTGATCGTGATGGTGCTGGTGGTCGAGGTGGTGATGGCGGCGACCACTGTGCAGGCCCTGTTCGTGGGCCCGGTGCGACCGCCCGCCACCAAGCCGTCGCTCCCCGTGGCCAAGCCGTTCTTCCCGGCCACGACCCGCTTCTACGTCGACCCCCACAACCCGGCCGCGACCTGGGTGCGGGGCCATCCGCACGACCGGCGGGCGACGACCATCGCCCGGCGGATCGCCGCCGAGCCCCAGGCCGCCTGGCTCACCGAGACCAATGAGTCCCTGATCGAGGAGCGGGCCCGCGACCTGGTCCGCACCGCCGCCGCCCAGCGACGGCTGCCGGTGCTGGTCCCCTACACCATCCCCCAGCGCGACTGCCAGCAGCTGAGCTCCGGCGGCGCCGGGGACACGGCCGCCTACCGGCGCTGGAGCGACGCCCTCACCCGGGGGATAGGGGACGGGCGCGCGATCGTCATCCTCGAACCGGACGCGCTGGCCCATATGAGCTGTCTCAAGCGGAGGCAGCAGGCGGATCGGTTCGCGGCGCTGGCGTACGCGGCGCGGGCGCTCCAGCGGGGCGCGCCCCGCGCCCGGGTGTACTACGACGCCGGGAACTCCGGATGGCAGCCCGCGCGGACCATGGCCGAGCGGCTGCGGCGCGCCGGTATAGAGCGGTACGGGGACGGGATAGCGGTCAACGTCTCCAACTTCAACGCCACCGCGGACGAGGTGCGCTACGGGCTGTCGGTGATCCGGGAGCTGCGCCGGCCCCGGCTGGGGGTTGTGGTGGACACCAGCCGTAACGGGGCGGGGCCCACGCGTAAGCACAGCTTCTGCGATCCGCCGGGCCGCAAGCTGGGCAGGCCCCCCACCGCGGCAACGGGCATCCCCGGGGTCGATGCCTTCCTGTGGGTCAAGCAGCCGGGTCAGGCGGACGGCTGCGCCGCCGGTGCGGGGATGTTCGTCCCCGGCTACGCATACCGGTTGACGCGCTGAGGCTCTTGACGCCTGCGGCGGGCTGTTCCCCTCCCCGCCCCTCCCCAAAATTGGGGCTCCGCCCCAGCCCCCGAACTGGGGCTCCGCCCCTGGCCCCGACCGGGGGCTCCGCCCCTGGCCCCGACCGGGGGGCTGCACTCCTGGTCCCGAAGCTGGGGCAGTGCCCCTGGTCCCGGAGGCTGGGGCTGCGCCCTTGGCCCCGAAGCTGGGGGTGCGCCCCTGGCCCCGGACGGGGGCTGCGCCCTTGGCCCCGAAGCTGGGGCTGTGCCCCTGGCCTCGGACGCTGGGGCTGCGCCCTCAGGCCCCCGACCGGGGGTTCGGCCCTGGACTCCGGGGTCCAGGGGCGGAGCCCCTGGTAACGGGAAGGGGACAGATCCGCCGGACACCCCGTAGGCGCCGGTCACTCCGTGACCGGCGCCTTTTGCATGCCCTGAGGGCTTCCTGCGCGGTCCCGGGGCGGTCCCGGAGCGCTGCCTGAGCCCTCCAGATCAGCCTCTGAGCACCCCGAACCACCCACCAAAGCGGACATAACCCACATAAATCGGCCGAATTCCTCTACCTCAACTGAGGTAGGCGGAATTCGGCCGTTTGGCGTGCCCGGAATTCCCGCAATTGAGGTACGCAGATTTCAGCCAGGCGTACGGCGATTCCGACCGCGGTCACTCCCTAATGTCGAGAAGCGAAAGGACAAGCCCGAAGGAGCTCCAATCGATGCACAGAGTTCTCGTCGTGGAGCACCACCCATTGGTGTTGAGTGCTCTCGCCGATCTCGTTGTCGAGGAGCCCGGACTGGAGCTATCCGGAATTGCAGGTTCGGCTCGGGAGGCAATTTCTCTGGCCAACCACATGCAGCCGGATGTGGTGCTGATCGACGTGGATGAGCCCAGCTGGCAAGCGCAGCGGTTGGTCCGCCTGATCGGCGAACTCCTACCGTCCGCGCGGATTGTCCGGCTGACCGCAGTCTCCGACCCGCAGATGGAATGTCTGGAATCTCCGACGAACAACCCCAGCGTCCTGAAAACCGCAGTACCCGATTTGCTCAGGAGCATCTCCGAATGAATTCCCCCATGGACCAGAACAACGCCCCGACCACCGAGACCAAGCGTGCGCCGCGCTCGCAGCGTCTCCGCTTCGGTATCGCCGCGGCCGTCGTCGCTGCTGCTGCCGTGGGTGGCACAGTCACCGCTTTCGCGGTGAACAACAACTCCGATGGCCAGTCGGCCACCACCACCACTACCACCTCCGCCGCCAAGGCTTCCGGTGCGGGTGCTGAGGGTCCCCTGTCCACCAAGAAGGGCGACATCGTCGACTCCGACGGTAAGAAGGTCGTCCTGACCGGTGTGAACTGGTTCGGCTTCGAGACCGGCACCTACGCGCCGCACGGCCTGTGGACCCGTAGCTGGGAGTCCATGCTGGACCAGATGGCCAAGCAGGGCTTCAATACGATGCGTCTGCCGTACGCGAACGACATGTTCAAGTCGTCCGCCAAGCCCGACGGCATCGACTACCACAAGAACCCCGATCTGAAGGGCCTCACCCCCCAGCAGATCATGGACAAGATCGTCAAGGGTGCCACCGACCGTGGTATCCGGGTGATCCTGGACCAGCACCGTCCGGACCAGTACGGCCAGAGCGAGCTGTGGCACTCCCAGAGCCTCTCCGAGAAGCAGTGGATGGACGACTGGGTCAAGCTGGCCAAGCGCTACAAGAACAACGACCGGGTGATCGGCGCCGACCTGCACAATGAGCCGCGTGGCCAGGCCACGTGGGGCGACGGCAACCCGAAGACCGACTGGCAGCTGGCGGCCACCAAGGCCGGTAACGCGATCCACAAGGTCAACAAGAACTGGCTGATCTTCGTCGAGGGTACGGACCGCCACAAGAACGAGCAGTTCTGGTGGGGCGGTGACCTCCAGGGTGTGAAGAAGCACCCGGTGAAGCTCAATGAGCCGAACAAGGTCGTCTACTCGGCCCACGACTACGGTCCGGGCGTCTACAACCAGAACTGGTTCATGGCGAAGGACTTCCCGAAGAACATGCCGGCCATCTGGGAGAAGCACTGGGCGTACATCAAGAAGCAGAACATCGCCCCGCTGCTGCTCGGTGAGTTCGGTGGTAAGAAGACCGCCGGTAAGAGCTCCGAGGCCGTCTGGCAGAACGCCCTGATGGACTACCTCAAGAAGCACCAGATCAGCTACACCTACTGGACCTGGAACCCGGACTCGGGTGACACCGGCGGTGTGCTGAAGAACGACTGGAAGACGATCGACAAGAACAAGATGAAGATGCTGGCCAAGTACCAGACGCCGCTCCTGGAGGCGAAGAAGGGGAAGTAAGTCGGAGTAACCCCTTCGGTACACCGCCGATGACCACATAGCTGATCACGGCGTTGGCAAGCAGCGAGGGCCCGCAGGCAGTGCAGCCTGCGGGCCCTCGTCTTTTCTCCCCTGGTGCTCGTTTGCTCCGGATTCGTTCCGCCGGAAGGGAAGCGGGGCGGCCGCCCGGCGGGTTTCCTTCCCGGGCCGCGGACCGCGCCCGCGGACCGGCCCCCCACCCCCAGGGAGGCCGATGATGAAGCCCCACCCGGCGACCGGCCGGCTGCTCTTCCCCCTGGTCGCGCTCGCCGTGATCCTGGCCGATCAGCTGAGCAAGGCGATGGCGCTGGCCGCCTGGAGCGGCACCGCGGGGCCGCAGGCCCGGTTCGGGCCGTTCTGCGCGCTGCTGGTGCGCAACACCGGGGTGGCCTTCGGCCTGGGCCAGAGCCGGCCCGCGCTGATCGTGGTGATCACGCTCACGGGCGCGGTGGCCACGCTGGGCGCGGCCGGTGCCGGGCTGCGGGTCCGCGGCCGGGGCGCGGCACTGGGCCTGGGGCTGATCGCCGGGGGAGCGCTGGGCAACGGCGCCGACCGGATGATCCGGTCGCCGGGCCCGCTGCGCGGCGCCGTCATCGACTGGATCACGCTGGACGCCCGCGGGCCGGTCTTCAACCTCGCCGATGTGGCACTGATCAGCGGAACCCTGCTCACCGCGGCCCTGCTGCTGCGCAGACCCTCGCGCGAGCGCGAACGGACCGCCCGCCCGGGCACGAGCGGCCCGGGCGCGGGGCTTGATCCGCTGGCCGTCAGCCTCCCGCCTTGTGCACCGCGCCCTGATCGGCGTCCAGATCCGCCCCCGGCGCCGTTCCGGGAACCGTCTCCGTCTCCATCGCCTCGGCCGGCCTCGCCTCGTTCGGGCGCGTCTCGTTCGGCATCGCCTCCGGCGGCACCGTCTCCGTCCCCGGGATCGGCTCCTGCGGCGCCTCCTCCGTCCCCGGCTCCCGGCTCTCCCGCTCCGCGAGGGACTCCGCGAAGTCCCTGAGCCGGTCCAGCACCGCCTCGTCGATCGTCGCGCGGGCGGCCAGCGCCTCGCTGATCCGCTGGTAGACGGCGAGCTCCCGGGCGCAGCGGTGGCACTCGGCCACATGGGCGCGCACCCGGGCCGCGGCCGGGGCGTCCAGCTCCCCGTCCAGATACGACTGGAGCATCGGCGCGCCCAGGGGACATCGTGTGGTCCGGAGCCGTCCGGTGGTCTGCGTGGTCCCCGTGGTGCGCGTCCGCCACCATGTCCATCTGCTCATGCGCCACCTCGCTCCGATTCCACTCCCGCGGCCAGCAGCTGGTTCCGGATCCGCTTGCGCGCCCGGTGCAGCCTGCTCATCACCGTCCCCTTGGGGACGTCCAGCACCTGTGCGGCCTCCGCGTACGACAGTCCGTCCACATGCACCAGCCGCACCACCTGCTGGTCCCGCAGCGGAAGCGCCGTGAACGCGGCGTCCACGGCCTCGTCGAACGTCGTGTCCACCACCAGCTCCTCCGGCGTCGCGTCCCGGGCCGGGACCAGCCGCTCCAGCTCCGTGTCCGGATCGTCGAGCAGTCGGGGCCGGCGCTGGCGGCGCCGGCTGACCTCCGCATGCCGCATGATCGTCAGCAGCCAGGCCCGTGGATGTCTCCCGTCAAAACGGCCGACTGCCCGGTACGCCCGTAGTAACGTGTCCTGCACGAGATCCTCGGCGTCGGCTCGCTGGGTGGTCAGTGACATGGCCACGCGCAGCAACACCTCGACCTCGGGCAGCACATACTGAGCAAACATGCGCTGCTGATGGGCGTCCGGGTCAGCCACGGGGTGCCTCCTCGGATCCGGACCCCCCGGGGACGCGAAGCACGACATATCACACTCTGTGTAACATCTCGCTCACCACGCCGCATGGGTTGATCGGCGATCCGAGTGGCAGGCCGGACGTCTCGGTGGCAGGTCAGACGTTCAGGGAGACCAGGCGCTTGCCGTCGGTCGTACGGACCTCGAAGCGTTCGATGTCGGAGCGCTTCATGCCCGCGCCGCCGTGCGCCCACAGCGGACCTCTCGCCTCCGCCCTGGGGCTGTCCTCGATCCCGTAGCCCCACGCGGGCACGGACCAGGTCATCATCGTCTGCTCATGGCCGTCCTTGGAGACCGCGATGAGGCTACAGTCCAGGGGGCCCTTGAGGTTCTTCAGCCGGAGGACGGCGTCGGTGCCCCACATCTTGTCCTCCAGCGCGACCGCCGCGTTCACCTTGCTGTCCGGGTCGGTGCCCTGCACCTTGTCGGGCATTCCGGCGAAGAGGTCGCTCTCGCTGGGGGCGGCCGTGACGGAGCTGTCCGAGCCGCCGGAGGTGACCGCGATGGTGCCCACCGGGCCGCCGACGATCAGTACGGCCGCCGCCGCGACCAGGTACAGACCGCGCCGCCGCCGCTTGGCGCGGGACGCGGCGACCTCGCCGACCATCCGGTTGAACAGGGCCGGACCGGGGCGCGCGGTGAGGGTCTCGATGGCGTTGGGAGTGGCGCTGAAGGCATGCGGAGTGTGGCCCGTGAGCTGGGTCCGCCCGGGGCTGCCGTGGATCCCGGGGACGTCGGTGGCCAGATCGGCCAGCAGGGGTTCCAGTCCGGTCAGCTCGTCCAGTTGCCGTCCGCACTGGTCGCAGCCGGCCAGATGCTCCTCGAAATAGGTGGCGTCCGCCTCGTCGAGCACGCCGAGCACATACGCGCCAACGGCGTCATGTCCCGGATGGTGCGTCTGCGCTGTCATGCCGTTACTCCTCTCTCCTCGAGCGCGAGCTTCATCGAGCGCAGCGCGTAGAAAACCCGGGACCGTACCGTCCCGCTGGGTATGCCGAGGGTCTGGGCCGCCTCGTTGACGGTCCGCCCCTTGAAGTAGGTCTCGACCAGCACCTCGCGGTGGGCGTCGCTGAGGTCCTGCATGGCGTCGGTCAGGGTCATGAGCCGCAGTGCACGGTCGATCTCGTCCTCCGCGGGCATGAGTTCCAACGGGGAGGGGTCGACCTCCTGCGGCCGGGCCTGCCGGCTGCGGTGTCCGTCGATCACGATCCGCCGGGCGACGGTGACCAGCCAGGGCCGGATGGAGCCGGTGGCCCGGGACAGCTGGTCGGCGTTCCGCCAGGCGCGCACCAGGGTCTCCTGGACGACGTCCTCCGCGCGGTGCCGGTCGCCCGCGACCAGTCGCAGTACGAACGCGAGCAACGGCCCGGCGTGCTCCTGGTAGAGCGCGCGCATGAGTTGCTCGTCCGGCGTACCACGCCTGGATCTTGACGGACGCTCATCGGCCACGGCGGCGTCGTCGTGCACCTGAACCTCCAGGACCTGACCTGAGTTGGACAACATCAACGGACGACTCCCGGTCTGAGCCCCGGGGGGGATCGGCGGCCATGTCGGCCTCTTCCCCCTTCACTACGCATGGGGGGAGGCAGCCGCTCAACGCGTCACGAAGAATTTCCGATCAGGGGTCAGGGGGCAGGGGTCAGGGGCGGGTGTCAGGGGTCAGGGGCCGGCGGCCAGGGGCGGTCAGGAGACCATCGCGTCCAGCAGCAGGGGCTGCACCTTGCCGTCGAGCATCGCGCCGAGCCCCTCGACCGCGCAGACGTCGGGGTGGTCGGCGATGTTCAGCGGCATGCCGGTGGCCTCGCGCAGCATCGTGTCGAACCCGGGCAGCACCGCGCTGCCGCCCGCCAGCATGATGCCGCGGTCGGCGAGGTCGGCCACCAGATCGGGCGGACAGCGGCGCAGCACCGTGCCGATGGCGTCCAGCACCCCGGTGAGCGGGGTGAGGATGGCGGTCCGCACGCCCTCGACATCGATCCGTACGGTCCGGGCGAGCCCGGTGGCCACGTCCCGGCCGTGCACCTCGGTGCTCTCCACGGCCGGGGCGCCGTCCGCGCCGCCCGCGCTGTCCTTGACGATCAGATGCAGCGGGCGGACGGCCTGGCTGGGCAGCATCAGCGCGTGCTCGTTGCGCAGATGCTGGACGACGGCGTGGTCCACGGTCTCGCCGCCCACCGGCACCCGCTCGGCGGCCACGATCGAGCCCAGCGACAGGACCGCGACCTGGGTGGTGGCCGCGCCGCACACCACGATCATCGTCGCCTCGGGCCGTTCCACCGGAAGACCGCAGCCCACGGCGGCGGCGATCAGGGTGTCCACCAGCTCGACCCGCTTGGCGCCGATCCCGGTGAGCGTCTCCACGGCGGCGCGCTGGGCGAGCGGGTCGGCGTCGTGCTGCACGCAGACGGCGGCGCTCACCAGCGGGCGGCGCCGCCAGGCGCGCCGCAGCTTGTTGCCCAGCAGCAGCCGCAGCATCCGCTGGGCCATCTCGATGTCCACGACGGTGCCGTTGGAGACCGGCCGGACCACCCGGATGTGCGCGGGCGTCCGCCCGGTCATCCGCTGCGCCAGCGTGCCGACCGCGATCAGCCCGCCGGTGTGGGTGTTCACGGCGGCCACGGTCGGCTCGTCGACGACGAGCCCGGTGCGCCTGAGGTAGACGCGCGTCCTGGCCGCGCCGAGGTCGACGGCGATGGAGCAGCGGCGCAGTGCCTCGAGGCTGATGGTCATGGCAGCTCTCCCCTGTGGGCGGTGTGGCGGGCCGCCGCCCGGCGGCCCTCCGCTCTCATCGTGTGGGGACGATCAGGCCCGCTGCCCGTGGGGCTGCGCCGGTCGGGGGAGGCGGCCACCACTTCCGGGCCGCCTACTTCGCGTCCGCGTAGCACTCCACCGCCGCCATGGTGAAGGGGAACCGCACCGGGGTCGGTCCGAAGGCGATCCGGCCGGCCGTCCCGCCCGCCTCGGCGATCGCCTCCCGGACCGCGTCGGCCTCGTCCTCCGGGCAGTGCACGATCACCTCGTCGTGCTGGAAGAAGACGATCTCCGCGCGCAGCCCCGCCCCGGTCAGCGACCGCCGCAGCGCGGCGAGCATCAGCAGGGCCCAGTCGGCGGCGCTGCCCTGCACCACGAAGTTCCGGGTGAAGCGGCCCCGGGCGCGGGCGCTCGCCGTGCTGCCGTACGACGGCTCCTCCTGGTCCCGCGGCAGCCCCGCCTCGTCGGCCGTCTCCTCGGCGGCGCCGCCCGCGGGCGGGCAGGTGCGGCCCAGCCAGGTGCGCACCAGCCGGCCCTCCTCGCCCGCGCGGGCCGCCTCGTCCACATACGCCACCGCCGCCGGGAAGCGCCGCCGCAGAGCCGCGAGATGCTTCAGGCCGTCGCCCGAGGTCTGGCCGTAGACCGCGCCCAGCAGTGCCAGCTTGGCCTGGTCGCGCTGACCCGAGAAGGCGCGGTCGGACAGCGTCGCGTACAGGTCCCGGCCGCTGCCCGCGACCTCCATCAGCCCGGGGTCTCGGGAGATCGCGGCGAGCACCCGGGGCTCCATCTGGTCGGCGTCGGCCACCACCAGCCGCCATCCCGGGTCGGCCACCACCGCGCGCCGCACCACCTTGGGGATCTGGAGCGCCCCGCCGCCGTTGGTGGTCCAGCGGCCGGAGACGGTGCCGCCGGGCAGGTACTCGGGGCGGAAGCGGCCCTCGCGCACCCAGGATTGGAGCCAGGCCCAGCCATGGGCGGTGTGCAGCCGGTAGAGCTTCTTGTAGCGCAGCAGCGGCTCCACGGCGGGGTGGTCGATCCGCTCCAGCTCCCAGGCGCGGGTCGAGCCGAGGGCGATGCCCGCGCGGGCGAACGCCTTGACGACCTCGGCGGGCAGATCGGGCCGCACCCGGGTGCCGAAGGCGCGCGAGACCTCGTCGGCCAGCTCGGCCAGGCGCCGCGGCTCAAGGCCGCCCGGATAGCGCTCGCCGAGCAGCTCGTCCAGCAGCTCCCGGTGGCGGTCGGCGCGCCAGGGCACCCCGGCGCGCCGCATCTCGGCGGCGATCAGCATCCCGGCCGACTCGGCGGTGGTCAGCAGCCGCATCCGGTCCGGGTGCTCGGCCGCGTCCGTACGGACCAGCTGGTCCGCGTACACCTCGAGCAGCGCGTCCAGCGGATCGGTGCCCGGCGGCAGCGGCGGCGGACCGGGCTCGAACAGCGACGGCTGGCCCCCGGCCGCCCGGGGCGGCGGATCCTCGGGGACGGGCAGCCCGCGCAGCCGAGCCCGGGCGGCGGCGAGCGAACGCGGTGCGCCCGAGCGCCCCTCATGGCCGAGGAGCAGCGCCTCGGCCGCCTCGATGTCATAGGCCCGCTCGACCCGGACCCCGGCGGCCAGCAGCCGTGGATAGACCTCGGCGGTGGACCGCCACACCCACCGGTCGGCCTCGGGGCGGGACCGCACGGCCTCGGCGATCCCGCCCTGCTCCGCCGTGACCTCGACGACCGGTCCGGCGGCCTTGCCCTGGGGGTCGAGCGGGCAGAGACGAACACCCCCGTGGTCCGTCTCCGCCGCCGCCCATCTCATGCCCGGGATTCTGGCAGGGGGGTGTGACAACGCTCCGAGGACGAGGCCGGCTCAACCCGGAGGGGGACCCGGACGTCATTCATGACGACTGCTCTTCTTCACTCCGGGCAGAAGATCCCGGGTGTCGGGTGATCATGCCGTTGCACATGGTGCACGTGCATTTGCTTGTGCATCTACCTGCGCATACGCAGATGCATTTGCCCATGCATTCGCAAAGGAACGGAGCTATGATCCCGGACAGTTGACAGCTGCACGCATGCACGAACGTGGAGAAGCCCTGTGCGCGACCACCCCTACAACGGCATGGCGGCCGCGGACCTCCGGGGAGTCGTCTGGCAGAAGAGCAGACACAGCAACTCCCAGGGGTCGTGTGTCGAGTTCGCCAAGCTGCCCGGTGGGGACGTGGCCGTCCGCAACTCCCGGTTTCCGGACGGACCGGCGCTGATCTACACCCCGGCCGAGGTCGAGGCGATGCTGCTCGGGGTCAAGGACGGCGAGTTCGACCATCTGGCGCACGATCCGGCAGGTCTGGGCTGATCGCCGCGGACGCGCGACACTGGTAGTGGCGATCGGGGGGACCCGACCCATGTGAGACGGCGATGAACGGCTCGGTCCGCGTCGGACGTGTACTCGGGGTACCACTGCGGATGCACTGGAGCGTCCCGGTGCTGATCGTGCTGCTCGCCTACGGGCTCGGCCACGAGACGCTGCCGGCCTGGATCCCCGGCCGGACCGGCGCCGTCTACGCCGTCGCCAGCGTCATCGGCGCCGTACTGCTGATGGGCAGCCTGCTGGTGCACGAGACCGCGCACGCGGTCGCCGCCCGCAGAAGGGGCGTCTCGGTGGAGGACGTGACGCTCTGGGCGCTTGGCGGCATGACCAAGATGGGACGGCCCCGCACCGCCGGGGTCGCGTTCTGGGTGGCCGTCATCGGGCCGCTCACCAGCCTGGTCATCGGCGGTGTCGCGGTCGGCGCGGGGATCGGGGTGCACGCGCTCACCGGATGGGGTGTGCCCACGGCCGTGCTGATCTGGCTGGGCTGGGCCAATCTGCTGCTGGGCGTCTTCAATCTGCTGCCCGCCGCGCCGCTGGACGGCGGACGGGTGGTGCAGGCCGTGATCTGGTGGCGCACCGGGGACCGGGAGCGCGCCGAGCGGGCGGCGGGGCGCAGCGGCCAGATCCTCGGCGTGCTGCTCATCGCCGCCGGCTGGATCTCCTTCCTGCGCGGGAACAACGGCGGGCTGTGGCTCTCGCTCATCGGCCTCTTCATGGTGATCATCGCCAACGCGGAGCGGCAGCGGGCCGGGGTCAACACGGCGCTGCGCGGGGTGCGGGTGGCGGACGCGATGTCGGCGCCGGTGGCCGCCGGGGCCGACTGGCTGACCGTGGGGCGGTTCATCGACGAGGTGGCGGCCCACGCCCGGCATTCGGCGATGCCGCTGCTGGACTTCGAGGGACGGCCCAGCGGGCTCGTCCAGCTGCGCGCGCTCGCGGCGGTGCCGGTCGAGGCCCGGGAGGAGCGGCGGGTGCGCGATGTGGCGACACCGCTGGCGCGGTGCACCGTGGCCGAGCCCGGTGAGCTGCTGAGCGAGGTGCTGGAGCGGGCGCGTCCGGGTGGCGGCGCGCTGCCGGTGCTGGTGGTGGACCACGGACAGCTCGAGGGCATCGTCACGATGCACGATGTGAACCGGCTCTTCCAGCTGCACGGCCTGGGCATCACCACGGCCCCGCCGGAGTCCACCCGCCCGTGAGGGGTGGTGGTGTTCGGGATGGGCGCGGCGTGAGAGACGGGGGTGGCGTTCGAGACGGGCGGCGTGAGAGACGGGGGCGGCGTGAGAGACGGGGGCGGCGTGCGTCTCCTCCGCGCTACGCGTCGGGGAGCCGGAAGACGGCCCAGACGATCTTGCCGCGCGGGGTGCCCGTCAGCGGCTGCCAGCCCCAGCCGTCCGTGAACGACTCCACCAGATGGAGCCCGCGCCCGGACTCCTCGCCGCAGCCCGCCTCACCGGCCACCGGTCCCACCTCGCTGGGGTCGCGTACGGCGCACACCAGCCGTGAGGGGCCGCGCATCAGATGGAGCCGCACCGGCCGCTCCGGCTCGCCGATCGCCGCGGTGCCGGACAGGGCGTGCCGGAGGGCGTTGGTGACCAGTTCGGAGACGACGAGCGCCACTTCGTCGAGGAGTTCGGGGATGTTCCACTGCCGCAGGGTGGAGCCGGTGAACTGCCGGGCCCCCTTGACCGCTTCATAGCGGGCGGGCAGGGCGCAGGAGACGGCTCCGGAGACGGCGGCGGGATCGATCGCGGCAAGCCCTTGCCACAAGGGTTCCAGCAGGGTCGAACCTTCGCTCCCCATGCGAGCACTCCTGCATCCGTGGCCGTGACGAACTCTGGCCAGATTTCGTACCAGCTAGCACGTGCGCACACCCTATGGTTCCGAATGCGCACGTCAGATGCAAGGGCAAATGCACGTGCACACGGGCCGGTTGGTCCGATCCGCCGGGTTTTGCTCGGATTTCTGACTCCGTACACTGGCGTGCGTCATCGGGTTGAGTAACGACGCGCCTACGGCGTGAAGCCCGATCAGTGGCAGACTTCGCCCTCAGGGGCTGCGGGGGGCGCCGTTCGCAAGGATGCTTTCCGTACAGGGAGGATCGCGGAAATGGCCGCAGGCGAGTCGAGTGGATCGGTGGTGCGCCGCATCCTCCTGGGCTCTCAACTCAGGCGGTTGCGCGAGGACCGCGGCATCACCCGCGAGGCGGCGGGCTATTCGATCCGGGCTTCCGAATCCAAGATCAGCCGGATGGAGTTGGGCCGGGTGAGCTTCAAGGCGCGGGACATCGAGGATCTGCTGACGCTGTACGGAGTCACCGACGACGCGGAGCGCGGGGCACTGCTCGGGCTCGCCCGCGAGGCCAATGTCGCCGGATGGTGGCACAGCTACGGCGATGTGCTCCCCGGCTGGTTCCAGACCTATGTCGGCCTGGAGGGCGCCGCCTCCGACATCGCCTGCTACGAGGTCCAGTTCATCCACGGCCTGCTCCAGACCGAGGGCTACGCCCACGCCGTGGTCACCCGCGGTCAGCCGCAGGCGTGCTCCGACGAGGTGGACCGGCGGGTGGCGCTGCGGCTGGAGCGGCAGAAGCTGCTGGTCTCCGAGCGCGCCCCGGCGTTCCATGTGGTCCTGGACGAGGCCGCGCTGCACCGCCCGTACGGCGGGCGCGACGTGATGTCCGCCCAGCTGCGCCATCTGGTCACGGTCTCCGAGCAGCAGAACGTGACGCTCCAGGTGATGCCGTTCGCCTTCGGCGGGCACGCGGGGGAGAGCGGGGCGTTCACCCGGCTGCGCTTCCCCGAGTCCGACCTCCCCGACATCGTCTATCTGGAGCAGCTCACCAGCGCGCTCTACCTGGACAAGCGCGACGAAGTCGCCCAGTACGAGCGGGTGTTGGAGCGGCTCAGCGCGGACAGCCTCTCCCCTGAGGAGAGCCGGGATCTGCTCCGGGGACTCCTTCGCGAAGCCTGACCCGTCAGTAGGATGACGTCCGGTCAGGAATACCCCCCACACGTGCGCGGCTGTCGGGGACCGGCACCGCGTCCTGAAGATAGGGATGGCATGTCCTACTTCTCCGAGTTGGCCCTTCAGTTCATCGATGGCGAGTGGCGCGGCGGAAGCGGTTCCTGGGACATCGTCGACTTCAACCCCTACAACGGGGAGAAGCTGGCCTCCATCACCGTGGCGACCGTCGAGGAGGTGGACCTGGCCTACCGGGCGGCCGAGCGGGCGCAGCCGGAGTGGGGCGCCACCAACCCCTACACCCGGCGGGCGGTGTTCGAGCGCGCGCTGCGGATCATCGAGGACCGGGAGAAGGAGCTCACCGAGACGATCATCGCGGAGTGCGGCGGCACCCATGTGAAGGCGGGCTTCGAGCTGCACCTCGCCAAGGAGTTCCTGCGCGAGGCGATCCATCTGGCGCTGCGGCCCGAGGGCCGCATCCTGCCGTCGCCGGTGGACGGCAAGGAGAACCGCCTCTACCGGCTGCCGGTGGGCGTGGTCGGTGTCATCAGCCCGTTCAACTTCCCCTTCCTGCTGTCGCTGAAGTCGGTGGCCCCCGCGCTGGCCCTCGGCAACGCCGTCGTCCTCAAACCGCACCAGAACACCCCGGTCTGCGGCGGCGGTCTGGTCGCCAAGATCTTCGAGGAGGCGGGGCTGCCCGCCGGGCTGCTCAATGTCGTGGTCACCGACATCGCGGAGATCGGCGACGCCCTGATCGAGCACCCCATACCGAAGGTGATCTCCTTCACCGGCTCCGACAAGGTCGGCCGGCACGTCGCGACCGTGGCCGCCTCCCACTTCAAGCGCACGGTCCTGGAGCTGGGCGGCAACAGCGCGCTGGTCGTGCTGGCCGACGCCGACCTGGACTACGCGGTGGACGCGGCCGTCTTCAGCCGCTTCGTCCACCAGGGGCAGGTCTGCATGGCGGCCAACCGGGTGCTGGTGGACCGGGCGGTCGAGCGGGAGTTCACCGAGAAGTTCGTGGCCAAGGTGGAGACCCTGAAGGTGGGCGATCCGGTCGACCCCACCACCCATATCGGCCCGCTGATCAACGAGGGCCAGGTCGAGGCGATCACCCAGCTCGTCGACCAGACGATCGCCGAGGGCGCCACCGCGCTGGTGCGCGGGCGGACCGAGGGCACCCTGATGGGGCCGACCGTGCTCAGCGGGGTCCCGGAGGGCTCGGCGATCCTCGGCCAGGAGATCTTCGGCCCGGTGGTGACGCTGATCCCGTTCGACGGCGACGACGAGGCCGTACAGATCGCCAATGACACCGACTACGGGCTCAGCGGGGCCGTGCACACCGCCGATGTCGAGCGCGGGGTGCGGTTCGCCCAGCGGATCCACACCGGCATGATCCATGTGAACGACAGCACGGTGCACGACGAGCCGATCGTGCCGTTCGGCGGGGAGAAGCACTCCGGCCTCGGGCGGCTCAACGGGGATTCGATGATCGAGGACTTCACCACCACCAAGTGGATCTCCATCCAGCACGGCCGGAGCCAGTTCCCGTTCTGAGGCGGTGGGAGTCGGAGTCGGTTCACGGGTTCGCGGACAGAAGCTGACCGCAAGCCTCCATAACGTGGGGTTCATCGACGGGCGCCGGACCCGGGCGCCCTCCAGATGAGAGGCGGCGGCCATGCCCGTGATCGTGAACCCCGAGGCCTGTCAGAGCGAGTGCGGCGCGCTGCTGGCGTACCTGGACGCACAGCGCGGCGGCATCCGGCGCTCGGTGCACGGCCTGACCGAGGAGCAGGCCCGCAGCGTCCCGAGGGCGGCACCCGCACCTGGCGCTGGGCGGTCCTCCACCTGATCGAGGAGGTGGCCCGGCACGCAGGTCACGCCGACCTCATCCGCGAGACGATCGACGGCAAGGGCGCCTTCGACCTCGTCTTCGAGACGGGGGCGATGCCTGAGCCCGACTGGTCGGTCCTGGAGCGGTGATCCGCCCGGCCCGCCGACCCCCTAGCCTGGTCATCGCGGGGGTCGGGACCAGGATGGAGACGAGCGGGCGATGTCAGCGATCCGGTTGCTGGTGCTGGGGGCCGTGCGCCAGCACGGGCGGGCGCACGGCTATCAGGTCCGTAACGACCTGGAGTTCTGGGGCGCGCACGAGTGGTCCAACGCCAAACCCGGGTCCATCTACCACGCGCTCAAGCAGATGGCGAAGCAGGGGCTGATGCGCGCGCACGACGTCGCGCCGAGCACGGTCGGCGGGCCGCCGCGGACCGAGTACGAGCTGACCGAGGCGGGCGAGGAGGAGTACTTCCGGCTGCTGCGGGAGGCCCTGCTGCGCCATGACCAGAAGATCGACGAGCTGACGGCCGGGGTGGGTTTCATCGTGGACCTGCCCCGGGACGAGGCGATCGCCCTGCTCAAGCGGCGGGTGGCGGCGCTGGAGGAGTGGCGGGCCGAGGTGACCCGGCACTGGACGCCACCGGACGGCACCCCCGAGCAGTGGGGCCATATCGGCGAGATCATGAAGTTCTGGGTGCACTCCGCGGACAGCGGGGCGGAGTGGACCCGCGGGCTGATCGAGCGGCTCGAGGGCGGGGCGTATGTGATGGCGGGCGAGGGGGAGCGCTCGGTGGAGGTGCTGCCGGAGGGCGTCACCAACCCGTACGCCGAAGCGCCCGGCGCGGACTGACGGTCGCCCCCAGCGTTAATCAAGTTTGACTAGCTAGGGCTCGGGCAGTACCTTCCGGCATGTGTAGTCAAACTTGACTACGTGGCGCGGAGAAGAGTCATGAGGGAGAGGGGAAGACCTTGGCCGACAGCGATCCCGCGATCGTCGTCGAGGGGCTGCGGAAGACCTACCGGGACAAACAGGCCCTCGCCGGACTCGACCTGACCGTCCCGCAGGGCACCGTGCACGCCGTGCTCGGCCCCAACGGCGCGGGCAAGACCACGTGCGTACGGATCCTGGCCACCCTGTTGCGGCACGACGGCGGCCGGGCCGAAGTCGCCGGGTACGACGTGCTGCGCGACCCCGACGAGGTCCGCTACCGCATCGGACTCGTCGGCCAGCACGCCGCGGTGGACGAGGAGCTGAGCGGACGGCAGAACCTGGAGATGTTCGGCCGCCTCTACCACCTGGGCGGCCGCCGGGCGGCGGCCCGCGCGGACGAACTGCTGGAGCGGTTCGGCCTCGCCGGCACCGGCACCAAGGCGGTCGGCCGGTACAGCGGCGGGATGCGCCGCAGGCTGGACCTCGCGGCGAGCCTCATCATGCGGCCGCGGATCCTCTTCCTGGACGAGCCGACCACCGGGCTCGACCCCCGGGGCCGTACGGAGGTGTGGAACGCGGTCCGCTCGCTGGTGGACGGCGGTACGACCGTGCTGCTCACCACGCAGTACCTGGAGGAGGCGGACCAACTCGCCGACCGCGTCTGCGTGATCGACGGCGGACGGGCCATCGCCGACGGGACCGCCGACGAGCTCAAGGCCCGGCTCGGCGGCGACCGGATCGAGGTGGTGCTGCGCGACGCGGGTCAACTGCCCGCCGCCGCCTCGGTGGTGACCGCGGCGACCGGCGGCGCCGAGGTCGAGAGCGACCCCGACCGGCGGCGGCTCGGCGCGCGGGTCACCGACCGGGTGGCCGCGCTGACGGAGACCGTAAGGGCGCTGGCGGCGGCCGGGATCGAGGCGGAGGACATCGTGCTGCGCCGTCCCACGCTCGACGAGGTCTTTCTGCACCTCACCGGGGAGCCGGCCACGACGGAAACTGCCGAGGAGGAGACCCTCGTATGACGACCGCGACCCTCATCGACTCCTGGACCATGACCCGCCGCGGACTCGCCCACTGGGCCCGGCAGCCCGTCCAGGTGGCCGTCCAGCTGGTCTTCCCGGTGATGATGCTGGTGATGTTCGCCTACTTCCTCGGCGGCGGGATGACCGTCCCGGGCGGCGGCGACTACAAGGAGTACCTGGTGCCGGGCACGTTCGCGCTCACCATGGTGTTCGGCCTCGAGGGGACGATGCTCGCCATCACCCAGGACCTCAACAAGGGCGTCATCGACCGCTTCCGCTCGATGCCGATGGCCCGCTCGGCGGTCCTGGTCGGGCGCAGCGTGCTGGACATGCTCCAGTCGGCGCTCGGGCTGCTCGTCCTCCTCGGGGTGGGGCTCGCGATGGGCTGGCGCTGGCACGGCGGGCTCGGCGACGCGCTGCTCGCCCTCGGGCTGCTGCTGTGGCTGCGCTTCGCGATGCTGTGGCTCGGCATCTTCCTGGGCATGGCCGCCGGGCGCCCGGAGATGGTGCAGGCCGTACAGATCCTGGTCTGGCCGGTGGGCTTCCTCTCCAACGTCTTCGCCTCGCCCGAGACCATGCCCGACTGGCTCGGCGCCCTCGCCGTCTGGAACCCGATGTCGGCCACGGCCACCGCGATCCGCGAGCTGTTCGGCAGCCCCGGGGGCGGTGGCGGCTCCTGGGCCGCGGACCACGCCCAACTCCTGGCCGTCTGCTGGCCGCTGGCGCTGATCGCGGTCTTCCTCCCGGTCGCGGTGCGGCGTTACGGGCGGCTCAGCCGCTGACGGCGGTCCCCTGGATCCGGATGCCGTGCCGGTCACACCTCCACCGGTCGTCGCCGGTTGCGGATACGGTGCAGGTATGGGGAACGACAGGTCGGGCACGGGGGCGGAGACGGTGAGCGGGCCCGGATACGCCCTGTTGCTCGCCGCCGGCCCGGCCGGCAAACAGCGACTGATGGACGCGGCCGCCGCGCTGCCCCAGCTCGCCGCCGTGCCACCGGCGGCGCTGCTGGGCACGCCCGGCGGCGCCAGCGTCGTCCAACTCGTGGACCCGGTCGACCCGCAGACCGTACTGACGCATCTGCGGACCGCCGCCGCGCACCCGGGCCCGGTGCTGGTCCATCTCGCGGGCCAGCTCACCCTCGACGCCAAACAGCGGCTGCCGCACCTGGCGTTGGCCCGTACGACGCCGAGGACCGCCCGCTACACGGCGCTGCCCTGGCACTGGCTGGCCGCCGAGCTCGCCCGGCGGCCGCCGGGCAGCACCGTCGTGGTCGCCGACCTGGTGGCCGACGAGACGGCCTGGCCACCGCTGAGCACCGCCGGTCCGTCCGCCCTCGCGGCCGGGCTGGCCCTCTACGGCACGGTGGCACCCGCCCCGCCCAAGCGGCAGCTGGCCACGCCGGACTACAGCCGGGCGTTCGCCGGGCTGCTGCGGGCCGCCGCCGAACGCCCACCACTCGCGCTACTCCACCAGCGCGCCGCCCTGGAGGCCGGGCTGGGCCCCGGCCCCGAACTGCTCCTGGACGGCCCTGGGCCGGGCGAGGCGTACCCACCCCCGGACGCGGCCCCATGGGCCGGGCAGACGGGACAGAGCGCACCGCTCGGGGCGACCGGGCAGACGGGGCAGAGCGCACCGCTCGGGGCGACCGGGCAGACGGGGCAGAGCGCGCCGCTCGGGGCGACCGGGCAGACGGGGCAGAGCGCACCGCTCGGGGCGACCGGGCAGACGGGGCAGAGCGCACCGCTCGAGGCGACCGGGCAGACGGGGCAGAGCGCACCGCTCGAGGCGACCGGGCAGACGGGGCAGAGCGCGCCGCTCGAGGCGACCGGGCAGACGGGGCAGAGCGCGCCGCTCGGGGCGACCGGGCAGACGGGGCCGACCGGGGCAACTGGACCGACCGGGGCAATCGGGCGGGCCGGGGCAATCGGGCCGGCCGGGGCAGCCGGACCGAGCGGGCCGACCGAGCAGGCCGGGCAGGCCGGGGCTACGGGGCGGACCGTATCGGCTGGGCAAGCCGGACCGGCCGGGGCAGCCGGACCGAGCGGGCACGCGATATCGGCTGGGCAGGCCGGAGAGCTCCGGCCGACCGGCCAGACCGGGGCCACCGGCCAGACCGGGGCCACCGGCCAGACCGGGGCGGCTGGTCAGACCGGGAGGACCGGGCAGAACGGGGCGACCGGGCAGACCGGGACGGCTGGGCAGACCGGGGCGACCGGGCAGACCGGGGTCACCGGGGCCATCCGGTCGGCCGGGCCGGTCTCGGCGTCCCCGCCGCCCATGCCGCCCGGCCCTCCCGAATCGTTCCGCCCCGCCAAAGACCCCGTGCCGACGCCCCCGTCACTGCGCCCGCCGCAGCCGACACACGCCCCCGCGCCTCCGCCGCCCGGATGGGCGCCCGTGGCCGATCCGCTCGCCTCGACGCACGCGGCGATATTCGAGGCGGCCAACTCGGGGCGGCACAGCGAGGCGGCCTCGATGGCGGCCGCCTGGGAGCAGGAGGCGCTCCGGACGGCCGGTCCCCAGTCCGACGAGGCGATCCACTGGCTGGAGGTCCGCGCTGATCTCTCCCGTATCGCCGGGGACCCGGCCCGCGCCTGCGAGCTGTGGCTCGCGGTGGCCGACGCGCGGCTGGGCAACGGGGAACCGGCCGAGCACCCCGAGGTCGAGGGGGCCGTGGACCGGGCGCACCACCAGTGGCAGTTCGTGGCGGACCGGGCCAGGGCGGGCGCCCTCGCCCCGCTGCTGATCGAGCTGCGGGGCCGGGTGCCCGGCCGCAGACCAGGGGCGCTGGAAGCGGTCCGGCGCCGGGCCGAGCTGCTCCGTGCCCCGGCCCGTACGCGCTGACTGCCGTCGCTCCGGCCCGTACGCGCTGACTGCCGCCGTCCCGGCCCGTACGCGCTGACCGCCCTCGCTCCGCCCCGTACGCGCTGACCGCCCTCGCCCTCGCCCCCGGGACCGGAGACACCGGGCTCAGTGGTGGAACGCCTTGACGACCTTCCCCATGGGCGCGGGCTGTGACCGCAGGTCCGGCAGCAGCGACTCCAGGTCGCCCAGGAAGAGATCGGCGAGGTCCTCCGAGAAGCCGTTGCGGCAGACCACCCGCAGTACGGACAGGTCCTCCCGGTTGGGCGGGAAGGTGTACGCGGGCACCAGCCAGCCGCGTTCGCGCAGCCGCCGGGAGATGTCGTAGACGTCGAAGTTGCGGATCCCCTCCGCCGTGGTGAACGTGAACACCGGGAGCTGATCGCCGCGGCTGAGCATGGTGAAGTCCCCGAACGCCTCGATCCGCTCGGCGAGCGAGCGCGCCACATCGCGGGTCTGCTGCTGGACGGCGCGGTAGCCCTCCCGGCCCAGCCGTACGAAGGTGTAGTACTGGGCGGCCACCTGGGAGCCCGGGCGGGAGAAGTTGAGCGAGAACGTGGGCATGTCGCCGCCGAGGTAGTCGACGCGGAAGACCAGCTCCTCGGGCAGCGCGTCCGCCGTACGCCACAGCGCCCACCCCACTCCGGGGTAGACCAGGCCGTACTTGTGGCCCGAGGTGTTGATGGAGGCGACCCGCGGCAGCCGGAAGTCCCACAGCAGGTCCGGGTCGAGGAACGGCGCGACCATCGCGCCCGAGGCGCCGTCCACATGCACCGGGATGTCCAGGCCCGTGCGCTCCTGGAGGTCGTCCAGCGCCCGGCACACCTCGGCGACGGGTTCGTAGGAGCCGTCGAAGGTGGAGCCGAGGATGGCGACGACCCCGATGGTGTTCTCGTCGCACAGCTCGGCGGCGGCCTGGGGATCGAGGTGGAACCGGTCGCCCTCCACGGGCACCTGCCGCGCCTCCACCTCCCAGAAGTTGCAGAACTTCTCCCAGCACACCTGGACATTGGTGCCCATGATCAGATTGGGCCGGGCGGTGGCCGGATATCTCACCGGGTTCCGTTTGGCCCAGCGCCGTTTGAAGGCCATTCCGGCCAGCATGCACGCCTCGCTCGACCCCGTGGTGGAGCAGCCCACGACCGCGTCCGGGTCGGGGGCGTGCCACAGATGGCCGAGCATCGTCACGCACCGCCGCTCCAGTTCGGCGGTGCGCGGATACTCATCCTTGTCGATCATGTTCTTGGCGAGGCAGTCGGACATCAGCTGGCCCGCCTGCGGCTCCATCCACGTGGTGACGAACGTGGCGAGATTCTGGCGGGCGTTGCCGTCCAGCATCAGCTCGTCATGGACGAACTGATACGCCGTCGTGGGCGCCATCGGCTCGTCCGGGAGGCAGCGGCGCGGGGGTCTGCCGGTCATTCCGCTGATCGGATTGGCCTCGCCGTAGAGCGGATTGATGGAGAAATCGAGGCTTTCGTCGAGGGTGCGTCGGCCGGGAGTTCCTTTGTGAAGTGCCACCTTCGTTAAATTAGGGGCATTTCACCAATAAACCCCGGTCCCGCGCCGTGCCCTCCCCCGCACCGGCGCGTCGCGGCTACCCCGCGCTGCTGAGCGACAGCTTCGCCGCGAAGCCGAGGAACGCCGTGCCCGCGGCCGCCGAGAGCCCCGCCCGCAGCTTCCGGCGCCGCCGGAAGGTGGCCGCCAGATACGTACCGCTGAAGATCAGCACCGACAGATAGGTGATGCTGAACAGCTGCGCCCAGGCGCCCAGCGCCACGAAGGACAGCGCGGGATGGGCGTAGTCCGGATCGACGAACTGCACGAAGAAGGAGATGAAGAAGAGGATGGCCTTCGGGTTCAGCAGGCTGATGACCAGCGCCCGGCGGTACGGGCGCTCGCCATCCGCGGACCCCATGGCCGCCTCCCCGGCCCCGTCCGTACCCGGCGTCTCCGCCGCGCTCCGGGCCGCCTCCGCGGTCCCCGGACGGCGGCGCCACAGGGCCCGCGCCCCGCGCAGCATGCCCACCGCCAGCCAGGTCAGATAGCCCGCGCCCGCGAACTTGACCACCGCGAAGAGCACCGGGCTGGCGTGCAGCAGCGAGGCCACCCCGCCCGCCGACAGCGCCATCAGCACGGTGTCGCCGCACAGCACCCCGGCCGCCGCCCGATAGCCGGTACGGGGGCCGCGGCGGGCCGCGACCGACACCACATACAGCGAATTGGGGCCCGGCAGCAGGATGATCAGCGCCAGACCGGCCAGATACGTCGAAAGATCGGTTATCCCCAGCACGATCGGCAGGATGACAGCGGCCCGCCGCGCCGCCCAGTCGGTTTCGCCATCCGGACTTGCACCTCACGCCACGTGAGGGACCACCGTGGAACCCGTACCGAACAGAAAGAGAGCGGATACGGCCATGAGCTATTCCGTGGGACAGGTGGCGGGCTTCGCCGGTGTCACGGTGCGCACGCTGCACCACTACGACGAGATCGGGCTGTTGCGCCCCGGCGCCCGCAGCGCGGCCGGGCACCGGCGTTACGACGACGCCGACCTCGACCGGCTACAGCGGATCCTGTTCTACCGGGAGCTCGGCTTTCCGCTCGAAGAGGTGGCGGTGCTGCTCGACGACCCGGATATCGATCCGCAGGCCCACCTGCGGCGTCAGTACCAGTTGCTGTCCGACCGGATCGAGCGGCTGCGGAAGATGGCCGCTGCCGTCGAACGAGCCATGGAGGCGCGGAAGATGGGCATCAATCTGACCCCCGAGGAGAAGTTCGAGGTCTTCGGGGACTTCGACCCGGACCAGTACCAGGAGGAGGTCGAGCGGCGCTGGGGGAACACCGAGGAGTACCGGGAGTCCCAGCGCAGGGCGGCCTCGTACACCAAGGAGGACTGGAAGCGGATCCAGGAGGAGGGGGACGACATCACCAACCGCTTCGTCGCGCTGATGGGCGCGGGCACCCCGACGGAGTCCGAGGCGGCGATGGACCTCGCCGAGGAGCACCGGCAGTGGATCTGCCGGAGCCACTACGAGTGCGGCCATGAGCTGCACACCTGTTTGGGCCGGATGTATGTCTCGGACCACCGCTTCACGGAGAACATCGACAAGGCCGGGCCGGGGCTGGCCGTCTACCTCCGGGACGCGATCCTCGCCAACGCGGAGCGGCACGGCTACCGGGCGTCCGACGGAGGGTGACGCCTGCGGCGGGCTGCTCCCCTCCCCGCCCCTTCCCGCAACTGGGGCTCCGCCCCAGACCCCGCTCCTCAATCGCCCCCAGCTACCGCTGGGAGGTGCCCCCTGGAGGGGCTGGACAGCGGGGCTCCGCCCCCAGGCCCCGGGGTCCAGGGGCGACGCCCTTGGGTCGGGAAGGGGAGAGCATCGATATGCGGCTCCGCCGCGTGGCCCGCCGGACACTCCATAGGGCATCCCCGGGCGTGGCAGTCGAGGGCGGGCTCCTGGGCGGCGGGAACCAAGGGCATACACACGGCGTTGATAGCTTTGGGCGGCACACTGTGAAGCACACCCAGTCCGCCCCAACCCTGCGGCCGGGCCTCGCACGAGCCTGCTTCCCTCGACCCAGGAGCCTGTCACCCGTGACCACCCTCGCGCTCGGCCCTCAGTGGCTGGACCCGGACTATCTGATCGAGACCTTCGGTCTGCTCGGCGTCCTGGCCATCGTTTTCGCGGAGTCCGGCCTGCTCATCGGCTTCTTCCTGCCGGGCGACTCGCTGCTGTTCACCACCGGTCTGCTGGTGACCACCGATGTGATCAAGCAGGATCTGTGGCTGGTGTGCGGGGCCGTGGCGGTCGCCGCGATCCTCGGTGACCAGGCCGGATATCTCTTCGGCCGCAAGGTGGGGCCGTCGCTCTTCCGGCGCCCCGACTCCAAGCTCTTCAAACAGGAGAACGTGGAGAAGGCGCATGAGTTCTTCGAGAAGCACGGGCCGAAGTCGCTGATCCTCGCGCGCTTCGTGCCCATCGTGCGGACGTTCACGCCGATCATCGCGGGCGTGAGCCGGATGAACTACCGCTCGTTCATCATCTTCAACGTCATCGGCGGTGTGCTGTGGGGCACCGGCGTCACGCTGCTCGGCTCGGCGCTCGGGAAGGTCGACTTCGTGCATCAGCACATCGAGCTGATTCTGATCGCGATCGTGCTGCTGTCGATCATCCCGATCGTGATCGAGTTCCTCCGGGCGCGCGGCAAGGCGAAGAAGGAGGCCGCCGCGCAGCCGGAGCCGCAGGGCCCGGCCGCAGGTTCCCCCTCCCAGGGGCCGCAGGGGCCGCAGGGGCCGCGCGGGCGCCACGCCAAGCGCTGAGCGGGCCTTTCACCGGGCTCCACATCCGTCACACACCGCCCCCCACCTCCCACTCGGCGGTCACCGCCCCGCACAATGGGCTCCGGTGGCCGCCGATGTTGCATCCTTGGCTGCTGGGAAACATACGGGGAGGGCTGGTGAGGAGCGAGGAGACGTGAGGTCGGACCGTCAGCAGATGCCGCGTGCCGTGAGCGCGGCGGAGACGGACACGGGGGAGCAGCAGAAGCCGCTGTCCGACGAGGCGCGCAGCGCCTTCACCCCGCCCCTGGGCGTACCCCTGCCGCCGCCGCCCGAGGACGAGCACCCGACATCGGAGTTCGCCGTCCCGGACGGGCTGACGGCGGAAGCCCCCACTGAGCCCGAGGGCTCGGCGTTCGTGCCGCCCGCCGGGGTGAAGACCCCCTCGAACAACCAGACCACCGGCGGCTTCCCCGTCATCACCCCGCCGAACGGCATCCCCATCGTCCGGCTGACCAAGGACGCCCCCTGGCAGGACCGGATGCGCACGATGCTGCGCATGCCGATCAGCGAGCGCCCGACGCCCGAGCGCGTCGAGCGGCAGGACGACACGGGCCCGGCCGTGCCGCGTGTGCTCGACCTCACTCTCCGCATCGCCGAGCTGCTGCTCGCGGGCGGTGAGGGGGCCGAGGACGTCGAGGCGGCGATGCTCGGCGTGGCGCACGCGTACGGGCTCGACCGCTGCGAGCCGACCGTCACCTTCACCCTGCTGTCGGTCAGCTACCAGCCCTCGCTGGTGGACGACCCGGTCACCGCCAGCCGGACCGTGCGGCGCCGGGGCACCGACTACACCCGGCTGTCCGCGGTCTTCCGGCTCGTGGACGACATCACCTCGCGGGACGACTTCACGCTGGAGGAGGCGTACCGGCGGCTCGCCGAGATACGCCGTAACCGCCACCCCTACCCCGGCTGGGCGCTCACCGTGGCCGGTGGCGGGCTGGCCGGCGCGGCGAGCATGCTGGTCGGCGGTGACTGGCCGGTCTTCTTCGCGGCGGCCCTCGGCGCGATGCTCGGCGACCGGCTGGCGTGGCTGGCCTCGGGGCGCGGGCTTCCGGAGTTCTACCAGTTCGTGGCCGCGGCGATGCCGCCCGCCGCGATCGGGGTGGCGCTCAGCCTCGCCAACTCCGGGCTCCAGGCGTCCGCCGTGATCACCGGTGGGCTGTTCGCGCTGATCCCGGGGCGGGCGCTGGTCGCGGGCGTCCAGGACGGGCTGACCGGCTACTACATCACCGCGGCGGCGCGCCTGCTGGAGGTCGGCTATCTGATCGTCGGCATCGTCTGCGGGGTGCTCACGGTGCTCTACGGGGGTCTCCAGCTCGACGCCAAGCTCAACCCGGAGGCGGCGCTGCGCCATGTGGAGCGGCCGTACATCCAGATCCTGGCGGCGATGCTGCTCGCGCTGACCTTCTGCATCCTGCTCCAGCAGGAACGTCACACCGTGCTGTTCGCCACGCTCAACGGCGGGGTCGCCTGGGTGGTCTACGGCGCGCTGGCCGACACCGCGCGCGTCCCGCCGGTGGCCGCCACGACCGTGGCCGCCGGGCTGGTCGGCCTCTTCGGCCAGCTGCTCTCGCGGTACAGATACGCCTCGGCGCTGCCGTACGTCACGGCGGCGATAGGGCCACTGCTGCCCGGTAGCGCGACCTACTTCGGGCTGCTCGCGCTGGCCCAGGGCAACCTGGACCGCGGCATTCCGCACCTCACCCAGGCGGCGGCACTGGCCCTGGCGATCGCCATAGGGGTGAACCTGGGAGGCGAGGCCGCGCGCCTCTTCCTGAAGATGCCCGGCGCGGACACCGACCCCTCCGGCCGCCGCGCCGCCAAGCGCACGCGGGGCTTCTGACCGGGTCCGGAAACGCGGGAGGGCGGGGCACCCGTACGGTGCCCCGCCCTCCCGGCGTGGATCTATCGCTGTCTACCGCTCAGGACTCAGTGGCCGCCGGCGGCCTCGAGACGCTTGATGGACGCCTCCACCTCGGCCTCGGCCTCGGCGCGGCCCACCCAGTTGGCCCCCTCGACCGACTTCCCCGGCTCCAGGTCCTTGTAGACCTCGAAGAAGTGCTGGATTTCCAGGCGATCGAACTCTGAAACGTGGTGAATATCACGCAGATGCTCCACCCGGGGGTCGGAGGCCGGTACGCAAAGCAGCTTGTCATCGCCGCCCGCCTCGTCGGTCATCCTGAACATGCCGATGGCGCGGCACTTGATCAGGCAGCCGGGGAACGTCGGCTCGTCGAGAATGACCAGTGCGTCCAGCGGATCACCGTCCTCGCCGAGGGTGTTCTCGACGAAGCCGTAGTCCGCGGGGTAGCTGGTCGACGTGAAGAGTCGCCGGTCAAGGCGGATGCGACCCGTCTCGTGGTCCACCTCGTACTTGTTCCGCGAACCCTTCGGGATCTCGATGGTGACGTCGAACTCCACGGGTGGCTCCTCCATGATCAACACATACGTCTGGTGATTAAGTGTCCCCCACGCAGGTGTGTGGTGGCGAAAGGGGCTGGTCGGTCGTGCCTGAAGCCCGATCGTGGCAGGTCAGGGAGTGGCTGAGCCACCGGCTGAGCCGTGGGCGACGCGAGTTGGACCGGATGCGCGGGCGTGGGCTGCGCGAGTGGAACCGCGTGCGCGCCCGGGTCCGGCGCGAATGGCGTCATACGCCGCGGGAGCAGCGGCGGACGTGGCAGCTGGTGGCGGTCTCCGCCGCGACCGGCCTGGTCGTCGCCGTGGTGTCGGTGCTGCTGGCCGGGCCCTGGGACGGCGGCCGGCGGACGGCCGAACGCGCCCGCGCCACCGAGGACGGTGTCCCGGGCGAGCGGCACGGCGGCCCGGACCGCCCCGCGCCCAGCGCCGCGCCCGTCCTGGCGGCGCTCGGCACGCGGCCCGCGCCCCGGTCGCCGGACAGCGGCGGCGACGCCGTGCCGCCGCCCACCGGGGCGGGGCTCGCCGACACCCTCGAACCGCTGCTGAAGGACCCCGCGTTGGGCGGTGAGCGCTCGGTGGCGGTGATGGACGTGACCACCGGTCAGCAGGTGTTCGGCGCCAAGGCGGGCACGGCCATCGTCCCCGCCTCGACGATCAAGCTCGCGACCGGTGCCGCGGCCCTCTCCGCCCTCGGCCCGGAGCACCGCATCAGGACCAGCGTCGTGGCGGGCGCGGGCAAACACGACATCGTGCTCGTCGGCGGCGGCGACCCCACGCTCACCGCGCGGGCCGTCAAGGGGGACGACCACCCCGCCGCACTCCGCCAGTTGGCCGATGCCACCGCCCGCGCCCTGAAGAAGCGCGGTACCGGCCCCTACCGGCTCGGCTATGACACCTCCCTCTACTCCGGGCCGAAGCTCCACACCATCGGCCCCAACGAGAACCTCTCGCCCGTCGTCCCCCTGATGGCCGACGAGGGCCGTAAGGACGACAGCGACCACGGCCCGGCCCCGCGCGCCGAGGACCCGGCCGCCGACGCCGCCGGTGCCTTCGCCGCGATGCTGCGCGACCGCGGCGTCGAGGTGAAGGACGAGCCCCGGGCGGGCAAGGCCGCCAAGGGCGCCCGTACGGTGGCCTCCGTCCGCTCCCAGCCGCTGTCCTCGCTCGTCGAGCGGATGCTGACCACCAGCGACAACGACATCGCCGAGGCCCTGTCCCGGCAGACCGCCATCGCCGCGGGCGAGCCCGCCAGCTTCGAGGGCGGGGCGAAGGCCGTGACCCAGCGGCTGCGCAAGCTGGAGCTGCCGCTGGGCGGAGTCCGGATCGCGGACGGCAGCGGGCTCGACCGCGCCGACCACGTCTCCGCCGGGCTGCTCGCCCAGGTGCTGGTGCGCGCGGCCGACCGCGACCACCCCGAACTGCGGCCGCTGCTCACCGGGCTGCCGGTGGCCGGATTCACCGGCACCCTGCGCACCCGCTACGCCCAGGACGCGGTCGGCCGGGGCGTGGTCCGCGCCAAGACCGGCACCCTCACCGGGGTCAACAGCCTCGCGGGCTCGGTCGTGGACGCGGACGGCCGGCTGCTGGTCTTCGCGTACCTGACCAACGGCACCACCGACGCCACCGGCGCCCAGCGCGCCCTGGACCGGATGGCCTCGGCCCTCGCCAACTGCGGCTGCCGCTGAAACCGCGGCCGCCGCCGAGCGGAGGGAGTGCCCCGGACGCGGGGCGGCCGCCTGTGCGGACCCCGGTGTCCTCCCGGATGGGGCGCGGGCCACGTACCGTGAAGCCATGACGAGCATCGGTGGTGTGGAGATGGTCGACTGGAACCTCGCGGTCGCGACCGCGACCCGGCTGGTGCGCCCAGGGCCCGAGGTGAGCCGCGAGGAGGCGCGCTCGGTCGTCGCGGAGCTGCGTCGGCACGCCAAGTCCTCGGAGGAGCACGTCCGCGCCTTCACCCGGATGGCTGTCTCCGTCGGCCCGGCCTTGGACACCCCCGTCCTCGTCGTGGACCGCGCGGGCTGGATCAGGGCGAACGTGGCGGGCTTCCGGCAGATCCTCAAACCGCTGCTCGGCAAGATGCAGGACCGGCGCGGCGGACTGCCCGGTGGGGCGGTGCTGGGCGCGGTCGGCGGCAAGGTGACCGGCGTCGAGCTGGGGATGCTGCTGTCCTTCCTGGCCTCCCGGGTGCTCGGCCAGTACGAGACCTTCGCGCCCTCGACCCGTGAGCTGCCCGGCTCCCCGGGCGGCGGCCGGCTGCTGCTGGTGGCTCCCAACATCGTCCATGTCGAGCGCGAACTCGACGTGGCCCCGCACGACTTCCGGCTGTGGGTCGCGCTGCACGAGGAGACCCACCGCACCCAGTTCACCGCCGTGCCCTGGCTGCGCGACCACATCGAGTCCGAGATCCAGGCGTTCCTCGGCGAGACCGACGTGGACCCGGCCACCCTGCTGGAGCGGGTCCGCGAGGCCTTCCAGTCGCTGAGCGGCGGCCGTCCCGCCGAGGAGGGGGACGAGCCGGACGGGCACGGCGCGCCCAGCATCATCGAGCTCGTCCAGACCCCGGCCCAGCGGGAGATCCTGGCCCGGCTGACCGCGGTGATGTCGCTGCTGGAGGGGCACGCCGACTACGTCATGGACGGGGTGGGGCCGGAGGTCGTGCCGTCCGTCGCGGAGATCCGGGAGAAGTTCCAGAAGCGCCGGGCGAGCGGCGCGGGCCGGCTCGACCAGGCGCTGCGCAAGCTGCTGGGGCTCGACGCCAAGCTGCGGCAGTACCGTGACGGGGAGCGGTTCGTGCGGGCCGTGGTGAACCAGGTGGGCATGGACGGCTTCAACCGGGTCTGGACCTCGCCCAACACCCTTCCGACCAAGGCGGAGATCAGCAAACCCGCCGAGTGGGTCGCGCGGGTGCACCGCAAGGCGGAGTCCTAGAACCGGCACACCCCCGGCACACGCGAAAACGGACGAACGCCCCCTTTAATCACTCGTCCGAGGGACCGTTGGCGACGGGTAGGCGTGCGATGCTCGGGGAACAGCTCGCTTCTGTCACCATCGACATACGCAGCGTGACGAAAGGCTCGTACCGCTCGTACTCCTCGTACCCCCCCGAGGCACCCCCTCGAATGACAGATGGGAAACGGACATGGGTCCCCATCCAGCGGTCGCCGCGATACGCCTCGCGGTCCGCCGCGTGCTCCACGACATCCTCGTCGCCCATTCGGCCGCGCCCTCGGCCGCCTCGTCGCCCTCCGCTCCGCCCTCCCTCTCCTCGGCGTCCGCCGCCCCCGGCCCCCGTGGCTCCGCCGCGCCGGACGACGCACCGCTCGTGCTCGCCGCCTGCTCGGGCGGCGCCGACTCCATGGCACTCGCCTCCGCGCTCGCTTTCGAGGCCCCGCGGGCCGGGGTGCGCGCCGGCGGGGTCACCGTCGACCACGGTCTCCAGCAGGGGTCCGACGCCCGCGCCGCCGAGGTCACCGACCGGATGCGGGCCCTGGGCCTGGCGCCGGTCGAGGCGATCGCCGTGTCCGTAGGCCGGGGCGGCGGACCCGAGGCCGCCGCCCGGGACGCCCGTTACGCCGCGCTGGACGCCGCCGCCGAGCGCCACGGCGCCGCCGCCGTGCTGCTCGGCCACACCCGTGACGACCAGGCCGAGACGGTTCTGCTGGGCCTCGCCCGCGGCTCCGGCACCCGCTCGCTGTCCGGTATGGCCTGGGTCTCCGGCGCCGGCGGCCGCTACCGCCGCCCGTTCCTCCAGCTGGACCGGCACACCGTCCGCGAGGCGTGCCTGGCCCAGTCGCTGCCCGTCTGGGACGACCCGCACAACGTGGACCCCTCCTACACCCGCTCCCGGGTCCGCCACGAGGCCCTGCCCATCCTGGAGAAGGCGCTGGGCAAGGGCGTCGTCGAGGCGCTCGCCCGCACCGCCCAGCTCTCCCGTGACGACGCCGACGCCCTCGACGCCTGGGCCGCCCGCGCCGAGGCCGATGTGATGACCACCGCACCGGCGGCGGCCGGTGGCGCGCAGGCCGTGCACCTCGACACCGTCGGACTGCACGGTTTGCCCACCGCCGTCCGCCGCCGGGTGCTGCGCCGGGCGGCCATCGCCGCGGGTGCGCCCGCCGGTTCGCTCTTCGCCCGCCACATCGAAGAGGTGGACCGGCTGATCACCGGCTGGCGGGGGCAGCGGGCCATCAACCTCCCCGGCCGCGTCGAGGTCCGCCGGGAGGGTGGCAGACTGGTCATCCGGCAGGGCTGATCCGCCCGAGCCAGTTGAGCCGGTAGTCGAACGAGAGTGGCGCGGGTGGACGACAAGGACATGGGCACCGACCTCAAGTCGGTCCTCATCACCGAGCAAGAGATCAACGCGAAGCTGGCCGAGCTGGCCGCCGCCATCGATGAGGAGTACGCGGACAAGGATCTGCTGATCGTCGGCGTGCTCAAGGGCGCGGTCATGGTGATGGCGGATCTGGCGCGTGCCCTCTCCACGCCGGTCACCATGGACTGGATGGCCGTGTCGTCCTACGGCGCGGGCACCCAGTCCTCTGGCGTGGTGCGTATCCTGAAGGACTTGGACACCGACATCAAGGGCAAACACGTCCTGATCGTCGAGGACATCATCGACTCCGGACTGACGCTGTCGTGGCTGCTGTCGAACCTGGGCTCGCGCGAGCCGGCCTCGCTGAACGTCTGCACCCTGCTGCGCAAGCCGGAGGCGGCCAAGGTCGCCATCGATGTGAAGTGGGTCGGCTTCGACATCCCCAGTGAGTTCGTCGTCGGCTACGGCCTGGACTACGCCGAGAAGTACCGGAACCTTCGGTTCGTCGGCACCCTGGCACCTCACGTCTACGGCGGCTGACGGGCGCCGCCGGCCCCTGGGAACCTGGCGGGGTTTTCCGCCGTTGGAGCAGGGGAAGGCGGTTTTGTTAACAGTCCACGGCGGCGTCGGGTGACAATGCTGGGGTACCGTCCGAAGGTCAGTCTTTTTCGAGACTGAGGATTACACAGCTCATACACCGCAAATACACCGCAATACACCGCACGCACAGGCGCCCCTCCAGGGCTGCCGTGCCTCACTGTGGCAGGAGGGACGGGGCGGCTTCGCCCCGTATGGATGGACGTGAAGCGCTACTTCCGTGGGCCGGTCATGTGGATCGTGCTGGCCGTCCTCGCCGTGGTCGTGTTGATGCAGGTCGTCGGCTCGTCCGGCGGCTACAAGTCGGTGGACACCAGTCAGGTCGTCAAGGCGATCAACCAGAACCAGGTCCAGTCCGCCGAACTGACGACCGGCGACGAGCACAAGGTAAAGATCGAGCTCAAGGACAACGTCGCCAAGATCTCGGGAAGCAACAAGCTCCAGGCCACCTACATCGGTGACCAGGGCGTTGATCTCGCCAAGACTCTGCAGGCCAACGCTCAGAAGCCCAATGGGATCCCCGACGGGTACAACGTCTCGACGTCGAAGCAGAACCCCTTCGTCGGGATTCTGCTCTCGCTGCTCCCGTTCGTGCTGATCGTCGTGGTCTTCCTGTTCCTGATGAACCAGATGCAGGGCGGCGGCTCCCGGGTGATGAACTTCGGGAAGTCGAAGGCCAAGCTCATCACCAAGGACACGCCGAAGACGACCTTCACCGATGTGGCGGGGGCCGACGAGGCGGTCGAGGAGCTCCAGGAGATCAAGGAGTTCCTCCAGGAGCCGGCGAAGTTCCAGGCCGTGGGCGCCAAGATCCCCAAGGGTGTGCTGCTCTACGGCCCGCCCGGTACGGGTAAGACGCTGCTCGCGCGTGCCGTCGCGGGCGAGGCGGGTGTCCCCTTCTACTCGATCTCCGGCTCCGACTTCGTCGAGATGTTCGTGGGTGTGGGTGCCTCCCGGGTCCGCGACCTGTTCGAGCAGGCCAAGGCCAACGCCCCGGCCATCGTCTTCGTCGACGAGATCGACGCCGTCGGCCGGCACCGTGGTGCGGGCATGGGCGGCGGCCATGACGAGCGCGAGCAGACGCTGAACCAGCTGCTCGTCGAGATGGACGGCTTCGATGTGAAGGGCGGGGTCATCCTGATCGCCGCCACCAACCGGCCCGACATCCTCGACCCGGCGCTGCTGCGCCCGGGCCGCTTCGACCGGCAGATCGCCGTCGACCGCCCGGACATGCAGGGCCGGCTGGAGATCCTCAAGGTCCACCAGAAGGGCAAGCCGGTCGCCCCGGACGTCGACCTGTCGGCCGTCGCCCGTCGCACCCCCGGCTTCACCGGTGCCGATCTGTCGAACGTGCTGAACGAGGCCGCCCTGCTGACGGCCCGCAGCGACAAGAAGCTGATCGACAACCACTTCCTGGACGAGGCGATCGACCGAGTCGTGGCCGGTCCGCAGAAGCGGACCCGGATCATGAGCGACAAGGAGAAGAAGATCACCGCGTACCACGAGGGCGGTCACGCCCTGGTCGCGGCGGCGTCTCCGAACAGCGATCCGGTGCACAAGGTCACCATCCTCTCCAGAGGCCGGGCCCTGGGCTACACCATGGTCCTGCCCGACGAGGACAAGTACTCGACCACGCGCAACGAGATGCTGGACCAGCTCGCCTACATGATGGGCGGCCGGGCCGCGGAGGAGCTCGTCTTCCACGACCCGACCACGGGCGCGTCCAACGACATCGAGAAGGCCACCACCACGGCCCGCGCGATGGTCACGCAGTACGGCATGACCGAGCGGCTCGGCGCGATCAAGTTCGGCTCCGACAACTCCGAGCCGTTTCTCGGCCGTGAGATGGCTCACCAGCGCGACTACTCCGAAGAGGTCGCCGCGCTGGTGGACGAGGAGGTCAAGAAGCTCATCGAGGCCGCGCACAACGAGGCGTGGGAGATCCTCGTCGAGAACCGGGACGTCCTGGACAACCTGGTGCTGGCGCTGCTGGAGAAGGAGACGCTGAACAAGGAGGAGATCGCCGAGATCTTCGCCCCGATCGTGAAGCGTCCGGCCCGCCCGGCGTGGACCGGCTCCTCGCGGCGTACGCCCTCCACCCGCCCGCCGGTGCTCTCCCCGCGGGAGCTCGCCCCGGCGAACGGTGCCCAGCCCACCTCGGCGGCCTCGCTCACCAAGGCCACGGCGCCGGAGGACGGCGCCGAGCGGCCCGAGGAGTCGGACTCCGGCTCGGAGAGCTGATCCCGCCACCGGGGGCGGCTTCCGTCCCCGGTGGGCCCCGGAATGTATGCCGCGTCCATCAGGTTCTAGCCTGGTGGACGCGGCATTTTCGCGTTCGTGCGTGTATGTGAGGAACGAGGCAGTCCATGACCGACCCGGTGACGCTGGACGGCGAGAGCCCCATTGGCGTGTTCGACGAGAAGCGCGCCGAGAACGCGATCCGCGAGCTGCTGATCGCCGTTGGCGAGGACCCCGACCGGGAGGGGCTGCGCGAGACGCCGGGCCGGGTGGCCCGTGCGTACAAGGAGATCTTCGCGGGGCTGCACCAGGAGCCCGAGGACGTCCTGACCACCACCTTCGACCTGGGCCACGATGAGATGGTGCTGGTCAAGGACATCGAGGTGATGTCCTCCTGCGAGCACCACCTGGTGCCGTTCGTGGGCGTGGCCCATGTGGGCTATATCCCGTCCCACGACGGCAAGATCACCGGGCTGTCCAAGCTGGCCCGGCTGGTCGATGTCTACGCCCGCCGCCCCCAGGTCCAGGAGCGGCTGACCACCCAGATCGCCGACTCCCTGATGCGGATACTGGAACCGCGCGGGGTGATCGTGGTGGTCGAGTGCGAACACATGTGCATGACCATGCGCGGGGTGCGCAAGCCCGGCGCCAAGACTCTCACCTCGGCCGTCCGCGGCCAGCTGCGCGACCCGGCCACCCGGGCGGAGGCGATGAGCCTCATCATGGCCCGCTGAGCGGCTCCGCGCGGCTCAGCCGCGTACGACGGTGTGCTTCAGCCTCTCAGGCGCCTCAGGCGCGGGCCGCCGCGCTCGGGCCGTTCCCGTCGTTGTCGTCGTCCTCCGGGAGCTTGAGCACCCGCTCCAGGAAGAACGCGGCCGCCACCACTCCCGCGCCCGCCAGGACCGAGCCCCCGGCGTAGAGCGCCTGATCGCGGCGGGCGGGCACATCGAGCTGCTCCATGGCCAGGAAGACGCCCACCCCGCCGTACATCCCCGCGATCAGCGCCGCCACCAGCGCGCTGGCCTGCCCGAAGACCACCGCACGGGCGGCCACCATCGGGTCCACGCCCTTGGCGTCGGGCTGCCGCTCCCGCTGGGCGCGCAGCCGGGCCCGCAGCGACAGCGCGGTGGCGGCCAGCACGACCGCGATCAGGGCCAGCACGATCGGCGCGGCCACCGGGACGCTCGGCAGCGACCCGAAGGTGTCCCACAGCCGGGCGCCCGCCCACGACACCACACCGGCCACGGCGAACAGCCCGACCAGCACCCCGATCCGAAGTTGCTTCACCGAGCGGTCGCCCCTCAATCCAGTACGTGCCAGCGTCTCCCGGAACCTATCCGGATCAACGTCTACTCGGGCAGTCGCAGTTCCAGATCGACCCGGACCCGGACCCCGTCCTGGCCCACCGCCGCCAGCAGCCCCGCGACCGTCCCGCGCCCGGGTACCTCGGCCTGCGGATCCACGTCGTTCCACGGCACCAGGACGAAGGCGCGCTCATGGGCGCGCGGATGCGGCAGGGTCAGCTGCGGGTCGTCGGAGACCACGTCCTGGTACGCCACGATGTCCACGTCGATGGTGCGCGGGCCCCAGCGCTCGTCCCGCACCCGCTCGAACGCCTCCTCGATCGCGTGGCCGCGCTCCAGCAGCGAGGACGGCGGCAGCGTCGTCTTGATCAGCACCACCGCGTTGAAGTACGTGGCCTGGGTGCCGGGCTCCACGCCCCACGGATCGGTCTCGTACACCGGCGACACGGCCTTGACCCGCAGGCCCGGGGTGTCCTCCAGCGCGTCGATCGCGCCCTGGAGGGTCTCCAGGCGGTTGCCCAGGTTGCTGCCGAGCGAGATCACCGCCCGTTTGGGGTTGCTCAACGTCACATCGGCGGCGTCCACCTGCTCCACCACGGAGGTGGGAACGGGCTGCACGGTCGGGTCGCTGCTGCTCATACTCGGCTCCGGGTGATGGTGATGGTCACGTCGTCAAAGGGCACGGTGATCGGGGCCTGCGGCTTGTGCACCACGACTTCGACCTCCCGCACCACGTCGTGCTCGAGGCACCGGTCCGCGATCCGTTCGGCCAGCGTCTCGATCAGATCGACCGGCTCACCCCGAACCACCTCCACGACCTCCTCCGCCACCACGCCGTAGTGGACGGTCCTGCCGAGGTCGTCGTCGGCCGCGGCGGGACGAGTGTCCAGGCCGAGCACGAGGTCCACGACGAAGTCCTGGCCCTCCTCGCGCTCATGGGGCAGCACACCGTGGTGCCCGCGAGCCCTCAGGCCGCGCAGCGCGACACGATCCACCTGAACCACTCCTGCTGGTCGTCGGTACGCGGGCACGTCCCATCCGGAACGCACCACCCGTCCCCTGCCGTATGCGGGGGTACCTGCCTCGAATCTACCTGCGAGCTCCGGCGGCACTCGCCCATGGGGTGGGCGGCGCCGGCTGCCGACGCTCCGCGCCACAGCCTCCTACCCCCACCTCGCGCAGCTCGAACAGGGTGGGCTCAGCCCGGCAGCAGTCCGTCGTCGGCCGGGCCTTCGGGGCCGCCCGGCTCCTCGTCGTCGCTCTCCGCGAGCACCGGGGAGCCGTGGTGCGCCCAGACCTTCCAGCCGTCCTCCGTCCGGCGGAACACGTTCGTGGCCACGACCAGCTGGCCCACCAGCGGGCCGAGCTGGCCCTCCTCCTCCGCGGGGGCGCCGCTGAGGATGTTCTCGGTGCAGGTCACCATGGCGGTGTCGGCCATCACCGACACCTCGACATCCGTCAGGAAGAACTGGATGTAGTCCGTGTTGGCCATGATCAGCGCGTAGGAGCGGAGCACCTCGCCCCGGCCGCGCAGCACCGGCCAGCCCGGGTGGACACAGGACACCTCGGTGTCGGGGGAGTCCAGCCAGAGCCGCTGTAGCGTGGCGTGGTCGCCCTGCTCCATGGCGTCGTACAGCGCGGTGTTCACCAGCGCCACACGCTCGTTGTCCGTAAGGGAAGTCACAGCGCTCCCGCCGTGGTCTCGGCCGCTTCGATGGCCCGCGCCACGCGCACCGCGTCCGCGCTGGCCCGTACCTCGTGCACCCGGACGGCCCAGGCGCCCTCGCGCGCCGCGAGCGCGGTGACCGCCGCCGTGGCGGCGTCCCGCTCCCGGGCGGGCGGCGGGCTGCCCCCGTCACCGGCCAGGACGCGCCCCAGGAACCGCTTGCGGGAGGCCGCCACCAGCAGCGGCCGGCCCAGCTCCCGCAGCGCGGACAGATGGGCCACCAGCGCCAGGTCGTGCCCGGCGTCCTTGGCGAAGCCCAGCCCCGGGTCGACCACGATCCGCTCCGGGTCGACACCGCCCGCGACCGCCCGCTCCAGGCCGGTGCGCAGCTCGGTGACGACCTCGCCGACCACGTCCGCGTACACCGCCCGGTTGTTCATGTCGATCGACTGGCCGCGCCAGTGCATCACCACGAACGGCACCCCCGCCGCGGCCACCATGGGCACCATCGCGGGGTCGGCACCGCCGCCGCTGACATCGTTGACCAGCCGGGCCCCGGCTTCCACGGCCCGTTCGGCCACCGCGGCCCGCATGGTGTCCACGCTGATCACGGCCCCGGCCGCGGCCAGCTCCCGGACCACCGGGATCACCCGGCGCAGCTCCTCGGCCTCGTCGACGCGCGCCGCGCCGGGCCGGGTCGACTCGCCGCCGACGTCCACCAGGTCGGCCCCGGCGGCGACCAGATCGAGACCGTGCTTGACGGCCAGATCGGTGTCGAACCACTTCCCGCCGTCGGAGAAGGAGTCGGGCGTGACGTTCACCACGCCCATCACCGCGCACCGGTCCCACTCCGGCAGTCCGGCCACCCGGCCCCGCCCATGCAACGTGCTCATGTGCCCAGCCTAGGCGTAGGCCCTGTCCGGCGGATCTACGCGGGCCCACGAAGATCCACCGGACAGGGCCTGGAGGCGCGTTCTGGATCAGGCCGCCTGCTGGAGCTTCCGGCCCTCGGACAGGTGCCGATGGGCGCAGGGCCGGGGCTCGGGGCGGCGTCCGCGGCGCAGCAGCCGGGGCAGGGCGAGCGAGACGAACCCCTCGGCCTGCATCGCGGCCAGGCCGATCCGGGGCAGGTCGCGGGTGTTGCGGAAGACCACGAAACGCGGCTCCCAGCGCGGCTGGAACTTCGCGTTGAACTTGTACAGCGACTCGATCTGGAACCAGCGGGAGAGGAACACCAGCAGCGCCCGCCAGCCGCGCAGCACCGGGCCCGCGCCCAGCTTCTCGCCGCGCGCCAGCGCCGAGCGGAACATCGCGAAGTTCAGCGACACCCGCTCCACGCCCAGCTCGGGGGCGGCCCGCAGCGCGGCCACGATCAGCAGCTCGTTCATGCCCGGGTCGGCGCTGCGGTCGCGCCGCATCAGCTCCAGCGACATCCCGTCCCGGCCCCACGGCACGAAGTGCAGTACGGCCTTGAGATCCCCGTACGGGCCCTCCTGCGCGCCCTCGTCGGCGGCCTTGTGGGCGGTGGCGATGACCGCGTCCCCGTCCGCCGGGTCACCGATCCGGCCCAGCGCCATCGAGAAGCCGCGCTCGGTGTCGGTGCCCCGCCAGTCGGCGGCGGCGCGCCGGATGGCCTCGAGCTCCTCGGGGCTCAGCTCGGCGGCGCGCCGCACCCGGGTCTGGTACCCGGCCCGCTCGATGCGCTTGACCATCTGGCGCACATTGCGCATGGCGCGCCCGGAGAGGGTGAAGTCCGCCACATCGACGATGGCCTCGTCGCCGAGCTCCAGGGCGTCCAGGCCGGTCTCGCGGGTCCACACCTCGCCACCGGTCTCGCTGCACCCCATCACCGCCGGGGTCCAGGAGTGGGCCCGCGCCTCCTCCATGAAGCGGGCGATCGCGCCGGGCCACGCCTCCACGTCGCCGACCGGGTCGCCGCTGGCCAGCATCACCCCGGAGACCACCCGGTAGCAGACCGCGGCCTTGCCGGTGGGGGAGAAGACCACGGCCTTGTCGCGGCGGAGCGCGAAGTGGCCGAGCGAGTCGCGGCGCCCGTGGGCGGTGAGCAGGCCCCGCAGCCGCTCCTCGTCCTCGGGGGTGAGGCGGGCGGCGGGGTGCTCGGGGCGGAAGGCGAGATAGGCGGTGGTGGCCACGGTCAGCAGGCCCAGGGCGCCGAGGGAGTAGCCGACGGTGTAGTCCGCGCCATGGCGGTAGTCGACCGGCCCCTCGAAGCCGAACAGGCCCCACAGGACGTGCTCCAGCTGCTCGCCGAGCGATGGGCTTCCTTCGATGGTGTCCGGATGGGACCGGACGATGAGCAGCCCCAGGGTGACGCTGACCGCGCCCATACCCACGAAGTTGGCCAGCGCCATCCAGCGGCTGCGGGGGTCAGGCAGCGCCGCGAACTCGGCGCGGTAGCGGATCAGCACCCCCATCAGCACGAGGGAGAGGACCATACCGATGACCGAGTGCCGGTAGAGCAGCTGTGCGGCGGCGCCGACCGGCAGCAGCCCCACGGCCGCGACCCAGGCCCGCCGCTTACGCCGTTTGAGGCCGTGGGCCAGCATCAGCAGCAGCAGACCGACCACGATCGAGGCGGCGGCCGCCAGGGAGCTCACGGCGCCCGGCAGCAGCTCGGCCAGCGCGTGCACCCTGCTGTGCCGCAGCCGGGGGAAGACGATGTCCATCAGCCCGATCAGCATGCACGCGGTGCCGACGCCGGTGGGCACCGCCTCCGGCCTGGGGCCGCGTGGCAGGCGCCGTATCCGGGTGGGAACCTTCCCGGAAGTTTCGGCATCTTGACTGTCAGACATCTGTATTCCCGTCGCTTCGGTCAAGAGGATCTTCGGTTCTGTTGCGCTGCATCCGCACGATTTGTGCCCAGTAAGACGGCGTTTGAAGGAGCGGGGTTCACTCCCAGCCCGACTGGGAGGTTCCCCCGGCGGCACGGGGGGGCCGGCCGCCCGGCAGAAAGATAGTGATGGGTCTCACGAGCAACAACATCGTGATCGCGGCAGCCGTCGCGGCGTTGCTGCTGTTCGCGGCCACGATATGGCTGTGGCCCCGGCTGGCCGGGCGCGGCGTGGCTCCCGTGCTCGGCCGGTTCGGCATGCTACTGGGCACGCAGCTGTCCGTGTTCATGGCGTTCGGACTGTTCGCCAATCAGTCCTTCGGATTCTACGGATCCTGGTCCGACCTTCTCGGTACGCAGGACGAGCCGGGTGTCGTGGTGGACCATGACACCCCGGGCACCCGGGTGCGCGTCACCGAGACCCGCCACCTGGCCATGGACGGCGGCTCCGCGCCCAGGATCGCCGGACGCATCGAGAAGGTGAAGATCCAGGGGCCGGTCTCCGGGATCGCGAGCCCGGCGTACATCTATCTGCCGCCGGAGTACTTCCGGCCCGAGTACGCCCGGCGGACCTTCCCCGCCGCGCTCGTGCTGACCGGGTATCCGGGCACCACCGAGGCGCTCATCAATGGCCTGAAGTATCCACAGCACTCGCACAAGCTGGTCAAAACGGGGAGGATGCAGCCCCTCGTCCTGGTGATGATGCGGCCGACGGTCGCGCCGCCGCGCGACACCGAGTGCGTGGACGTGCCGGGCGGGCCGCGGACCGAGACGTTCTTCACCAAGGACCTGCCCAAGGCGGTGGCCGACCACTACCGCGTGGGCAAGCGAGCCCGTAACTGGGGCGTCATCGGAAATTCCACCGGCGGCTACTGCGCCCTGAAGATGGCGATGCGCCACCCCGACGCCTTCTCGGCGGCGGCCGGGCTCTCCCCCTCGTACCAGGCCCCGATCGACGCGACCACGGGCGATCTCTTCGGCGGCAGCGAGCGGCTGGAGCGGGAGAACGACCTGATGTGGCGGCTGGACCACAAGCCGGCGCCGCCGGTCTCGCTGCTGGTGTCCAGCAGCGAGCACGGGGAGCAGAACTACAAGGACACCGTGCGCTTCGTGAACAAGGTGAAGCGGCTCAACCGGCGCGGGGAGCCGACCCGGATCTCGTCGATCATCCTGAGCACCGGCGGCCACAACTTCAACACGTGGAAGCGGGAGGTCCCGGCCGCCCTGGAGTGGCTCGGCGGCCGTCTCGCCGACCGCTGAGCGTTCCGCTGGAAGTTGTGCTGAGCTGCCGCCGTCGATCGGCTGCGGCGCCGTCGTGGGGAGCCCCGGTGACCTATACGTCGGCGACGGTCTGGAGCTGGACCTCGCCGCGGGCGATGCCGCCCGCATCGGCGTCGATCGAGCGGCGCAGGGCCTCGTGGAGCCGGGCCGGGGTGAGGACGCCGAGGAAGCGGTCCTCGTCCAGCACCGCGATCCAGCCCGCGTCGTGCTGGAGCATCGTGCTGAACGCCTGCTTGAGCGGCGCCCCCACCGGCAGCCACGCCTCCATCCGGCGCGCGTGGTCCCGTACGGTCCCCCGCGCGCTGTCGGCCGCCTCCGCCGGGATCCAGCCGTGCAGCCGCTCCGCGTCGTCCAGGACGACGGCCCAGCGCGCCCCCTCCGCGGCCAGCTTGGCGGCTGCCTTGGAGAGCGGGTCGTCCAGGTGGACCACGGGCGGCTGGGTGAGGTCGCCGGGCTCGATGGGGGTGACCGACAGCCGCTTCAGCCCCCGGTCCGCGCCGACGAAGTCGGCCACATACGGGGTGGCGGGCGCGCCCAGCACCGTGGCCGGGGTGTCGAACTGCTCGATCCGCCCCGAGCCGTAGACCGCGATGCGGTCCCCGAGCCGGACCGCCTCCTCGATGTCATGGGTGACGAAGAGCACGGTCTTGCGCACCTGTGACTGAAGTCGCAGGAATTCGGTCTGGAGATGCTCGCGGACGACCGGGTCGACCGCGCCGAACGGCTCGTCCATCAGCAGCACCGGCGGGTCCGCGGCCAGCGCGCGGGCCACGCCGACGCGCTGCCGCTGACCGCCGGAGAGCTGGTCGGGGTAGCGGTCGCCGTAGACGGACGGGTCGAGGCCGACCAGGTCCAGCAGCTCGGCGGCGCGCTCCCGCCCCTTCTTCCGCTGCCAGCCCAGCAGATGCGGCACGGTCGAGGTGTTCTCCAGCACGGTCTTGTGCGGGAAGAGCCCGACCTGCTGGATGACATAGCCGATACGGCGGCGCAGGGCGACCGGATCCGCCTCGGCGATGTCCTCGCCGTCCACCAGGATCCGCCCCGATGTCGGCTCGATGAGCCGGTTCACCATCTTCATCGTCGTCGTCTTGCCGCAGCCCGAGGGGCCGACGAGGGTGACCAGCTCGCCCTCCGACACCTCGAAGGAGAGGTCGTCCACGGCCGTCGTGCCATCGGCGTAGCGCTTGGTGACATGCTCGAAACGGATCATGGCTCCCCATTGTTGCCGCATTCGTGGCAGACATTGTTGCTGTTGTGTGGCGATCGGACGAGATTGTCATCTCCCGGGGTTAGGGTCACCTGGAATTGTGATGAGCAACCGGCCCGCGACCCGACGGGGGAGGTGAGCGTATGGCCGACGGAAACTGTCTGATCAGTAACGAGTGGATATGCGGTGAGTATGTACGCACACGCGGTCAAGAGCTGACGGACGCGACGCTCGAGCACGTAGGGATCACGCTCGCCTCGGTGGCGATCGGCCTGCTGGTCGCCTTTCCGCTGGCGCTGCTGGCCCGCCGCTGGCGGGCGGTGGCGGGGCCCGTGCTGGGGCTGACCACGATCCTCTACACGGTGCCGTCGCTGGCGATGTTCTCGCTGCTGCTGCCCGTGTTCGGAGTGTCGGCCGCGGTGGTGATCACCGGGCTGGTGCTCTATTCGCTCACGATCCTGGTGCGCAACATCATGGCCGGTCTCGCCTCGGTGCCCGAGGAGGCGCGGGAGGCGGCCCGGGGCATGGGGTACGGCCCGCTGCGGCTGCTCTTCGGCGTGGAACTGCCGCTCGCGCTGCCCGCGCTGATGGCCGGGCTGCGGATCACCACCGTCTCCACGGTCTCGCTCACCACGGTGGGCGCGATCATCGGATACGGCGGCCTCGGCAACCTCATCTACGAGGGCATGCGCAGCTTCTTCAAGGCCGAGGTGCTCACCGCCTCGGTGCTGTGCGTGGCGCTGGCGGTGGTGGCGGATCTGCTGCTGCTCGGCCTCCAGCGGCTGCTGACGCCGTGGGCACGCAAGAGTCGGAAGGGCACCACCTGATGGACGTCGTCGCCAAGGCGTGGACCTGGCTGGCCACCGGGTCGCACTGGGCGGGCCCCGACGGGGTGTGGCACCGGCTGGGCCAGCATCTGTTCCTGACCTTCGTCTGCCTGGCGATCTCCTGCGCGGTGGCGCTGCCGATCGCCGTGGCCCTCGGCCACATCGGCAAGGGCGGCGCGCTCGCGGTGAACATCTCCAACGCCGGGCGCGCCGTGCCCACCTTCGCCGTACTGGTGCTGTTGCTGCTCAGCCCGCTGGGGACGCACGGCCAGTGGCCCACGATCATCGCGCTGGTGCTGTTCGCCATCCCGCCGCTGCTCACCAACGCCTATGTCGGGGTGCACGAGGCGGACCGGGAGGTCGTGGAGGCGGCCCGCGGCATGGGGATGACCGGCGGACAGCTGATCCGGCGGGTCGAGCTCCCGCTGGCGTTCCCGCTGATCATGACGGGCGTACGGACGGCCGCGGTGCAGGTCGTGGCCACCGCGACGCTGGCCGCGCTGCCCGGCGGCGGCGGTCTCGGCCGGATCATCACGGCGGGCTTCCGGCTCACCGACACCCCGCAGGTGGTGGCCGGCGCGGTGCTGGTCGCGGCCCTCGCGCTGGTGGTCGAGGGCGTCTTCGTGCTGCTGGGCCTGGTGCTCGACCCGATGCGGCGCAGGACGGGGCGGCGGTCGACCGCGGCCCGGCGCCCGCCCGCCGACCAGGCGCCGGCCTCACCGGCGCTCACGACGTAGAACCCGCGGGCCGAGCCCTCCCGCGACCGGGCGCAAAGGCGTGCGGACACCCAGGGCGTACAGCGCGGATGACGCATAGATCGCGGACGACGCGGAAAGCGCGGATGGCGCGGAATGCGCCGACAACGCGGCCACACAACCGCGGCCACAACAACGGATGGGGAACCATGGATAAGATCAATCGCGCGGCGGTCGCCGTGGCGGGGGTCGCGGCGCTGGCGGCCGGGCTGACCGCCTGCGGCGGGGACAGCCTGGAGAAGTCGAGCGGCGGCGACAGTTCCGGTAAACCGGGCAAGGGCTCGCTGGTGATCGGATCCGCCTCCTTCTCCGAGTCGAAGATCCTCGCGGAGCTGTACGCGGGGGTCCTGAAGGACGCCGGCTATTCCACCTCGATCAAGACGGTGGACGCCCGTGAGCTGTATGAACCGGCCCTGGAGAAGGGTCAGATGGATGTCGTGCCGGAGTACGCGGCGACGCTGGCCGAATTCCTCAACCAGAAGAAGAACGGGTCGAATGCCGCCCCGGTGGCCTCCGCGGACGTGACCAAGACGGTCGCGGCGCTGAAGAAGCTCGCCGAGCCGCGCGGGCTGAAGGTGCTGGAGCCGGGGAAGGCCGTGGACCAGAACGCCTTCGCGGTCAGCGCTGACTTCGCCAAGAAGCATGGTCTCAAAACGCTCTCCGACCTCGGGAAGTCCAAGCAGAAGATCACCCTGGCGGCGGGCGACGAATGCCCCAAGCGACCCTTCTGCCAGCCGGGTCTGGAGAAGAAGTACGGCATCGACATCGCCGGGATCGACCCGCTGGACATCGGCAGCGTCCAGGCCAAGCAGGCCGTCAAGGACGGCAAGGACCAGATGGTCCTGACCACGACCACGGACAGCACGCTGGATCAGTTCGGGCTCGTGCTGCTCGGCGATGACAAAAATCTCCAGAATGCCGACAACGTACTTCCCGTGGTGAATGCGAAGTCCGCCGGTTCACAGAAGATCGCGGACTCGCTGAACAAGCTCACCAAGGTGCTGACGACCGCCGATCTGAGGGAACTCAACAAGAAAGTTGACGCCGAGCGGCTCAAGCCGGGGGATGTCGCCGACGACTACCTGCGGGCCAAGGGGCTGGTGAAGTAGGATCAAATCCCCGCTCGGGAGGGCTTGGCAAGGGTTCGGCACGGGATCTCGGCCGCACAGCCGCCGTATTTGCCAACGGATTGACAACAGATCTGGCCCGGCGGGCACCCAAGCGACCCCTTGACGCGGTAAGTTTCGGGCCATGCCACGTGGACGCCACCGCCAATCCCCACCCCTGCACAGGCTCCTCCCCTCCGCTTCGGTCGCAGTCGCGTCAATAACCTGCGCCGCCGGTGCCTGGCTGGTCGGCGACACGGTCGTGATCCGTGGGCTGGCCGCGACCGCGGCCGGCGCCGCGGTCGTCGGCGCCTATCTGATGCGCCGTTGGGACCGCTCGGCCGGTCGCCGGGTCGCGGAGGCCGCGAGCGAGACCGCGCGCCAGGAGATGAAGTACGAGGAGCGGATCGCGGAGCTCGAGGCGGACGCCGAGAAGGCGAGCGAGCTCCGCGGCGCGCTCAACACCCGGCTGCGCGCCAAGCGCGCCGAACTCGCCCGGCTCCGCAACGAGCACGCCGAGCTGCTGCGCCGCTACGCCACGGCCGAGACCGAGCGGGCCAGCGCCCTGGAGGGCCGCCGCCGGCTCGCGCTGGAGGCCGCGTCCCCGGCGAAGGCGCTGGAGGCCGCCGGGTCGGCCGGGTCGGCCCGGTCCGCCGGGTCCGCCGACTCCGACGACGAGCCGGACGAGATCCCCACCGGGCTGCCGTCGGCCGCCGCGTACGCCAAGGCCGACGAGGCGCTCAGTCGGCTCAGGGAGAGCGCCCGACGGCAGAAGGAGCGGCGGGAGCAGGCCGCCGCCGCGGCCGCCAAGGCCGAGGCTCCGGAGCAGGACCCGGAGCGGAACGCGGAAGGTGACGACCGTAAGGGCCCGCGCGAGAGCCGGGGCAAGGACGGTGCCGCCACGCTGGGGAAGCCCCCGGCGGCCGGCGGGCAGGACGACGACGGCCCGCAGGAGCCGCGCGCCCACGCCCGTACGGCCGCCTCGGCGGTGGTGCCGTATGCCGCGGCACGCCGGGCCGCCTCCCGTTCGGAGAGTGGCTTCGACTACTTCGGCACCCAGAAGAAGCAAGCGAAGAAGCAGAAGCGGGAACCCGAACCGGCCGCCGAGGAGGACCTCGCGGATGTGATCGGCGACGAGACCCTTGCGGAGACCAGGAAGGGCGCGGTGGGCGAGGTCATCGACCTGACCGCGCACGACGAGACGGAGCAGATCGACCTCGGGGAGCTGCGCAGCGCGATCTCGTGAGGGATCACCCGCGCGGCTCGCCCGCGTATTGATCGGCCCCGCGTGCCGATCGCCTACTTGTCGATTATTTGTCGATGTCGCCGACGACTATTTGTCGATGTCGCCGACGACGAAGAAGAGCGACCCCAGGATCGCCACCATGTCGGCGACGAGCGTGCCTGGCAGCAGCTCGGTGAGCGCCTGGATGTTGTTGAACGACGCCGAGCGGAGCTTCAGCCGGTACGGCGTCTTCTCGCCCTTGGAGACGAGGTAGTAGCCGTTGAGGCCGAGCGGGTTCTCGGTCCAGGCGTAGGTGTGGCCCTCGGGCGCCTTGAGCACCTTCGGCAGCCGCTGGTTGATCGGCCCCGGCGGGAGCTCGTCCAGCCGGTCCAGACAGGCGTCGGCCAGCGCCAGCGAGGCGTGCGTCTGCTCCAGCAGGCATTCGAACCGGGCGAGGCAGTCGCCCTCCTCGCGGATGGCGACCTTGAGGACGTCCTGGAGCTCGGCGTAGGCCAGATACGGCTCGTCGCGCCGCAGATCGAAGTCGACGCCCGAGGCCCGGGCGATGGGGCCGCTGACCCCGTACCCGTGCACCGTCTCGCGGGCCAGGACGCCGACGCCGCGGGTGCGGCCCCGGAAGATCTCGTTGCCGAGCACCAGGTCGTCGTACACGCCCATCCGCGAGCGCACCTCGGCCACGGCCTGCCGGGCCCGGCCCAGCCAGCCCGCCGGGAGGTCGTCCTTGAGGCCGCCGACCCGGTTGAACATGTAGTGCATCCGGCCGCCGGAGATCTCCTCCATGACGTGCTGGAGATCCTCACGCTCCCGGAACGCGTGGAAGATCGGCGTGATGCCGCCCAGCTCCAGGGGGTAGGAGCCGAGGAACATCAGGTGATTCAGGACCCGGTTGAGCTCGGCGAGGAGGGTACGGGTCCACACCGCGCGCTCGGGGACCTCCATGCCCAGCATCCGCTCGACGGCGAGCACGACGCCGAGTTCGTTGGAGAAGGCGGAGAGCCAGTCGTGACGGTTGGCGAGCATGATGATCTGGCGGTAGTCGCGCGCCTCGAAGAGCTTTTCCGCGCCCCGGTGCATATAGCCGATGACCGGCTCGGCGCTCTGGATCCGCTCCCCGTCGAGGACCAGCCGCAGCCGTAGCACTCCATGGGTGGAGGGGTGCTGTGGGCCGATGTTGAGCACCATGTCCGTGCTCTCGGCGGCGCCGCCGATGCCGACTGTCGTCTCCGTCATGCGTACCAGTCTCTCAGCTGCCCGGCGGGGCCCCTGCTGGGTGCGCCTGTCCGGCGGGTCTTTCCCCTCCCCGCCCCTTCCCGATACCAAGGGCTCCGCCCCTGGACCCCGGGCCTGGGGGCGGAGCCCCACCCTGCGGCGGTGCCGCGTATCGGTGCTTTCCTCGGCCTGCCGCTTCCCGTGCGGTAGCGATTTGTGGCTCGGTCGCGTGGCAGGGGCTTCGCCCCTGGGGCCCGGGGTCTGGCGGCGGTGCCCCTAGGGGCGGTGCCTCCAGACGGCGGAGCCGCGTATCGGTGCGTTCCCTGCCCCGCCGCTTCTCGGGCGGTAGCGGCTTATGGCTCGGTTGCGTGGCAGGGGCTTCGCCCCTGGGGCCTGGGGGCGGGGGCGGAGCCGCCAGGGGCGGTGCCTCCAGGCGGCGGTTGTCCGCATGCGGGCGGTGCCCACCCCGTGGCGGAGCCGCGTATCAGTGCTTTCCGCGCCCCGCCGCTTCTCGGGCGGTAGCGGCTTGCGGCTCCGGTCGTGTGGCAGGGGCCCCCTCCTGGGCCCGGGGTCTGGCGGCGGTGCCCACCCCGTGGCGGAGCCGTGTATCGGTGCTTTCTCTGCCTCGCCGCTTCTCGGGCGGTAGCGGCTCGCGGCCCCGGTCGTGTGGCAGGGGCTTCGCCCATGGCTCCCGGGTCTGGGGCGGAGCCCCAGTTTCGGGAAGGGGCGGGTAGGGGAAAGGAGCCCGCCGCAGGCGGCAAGCTCCGCCGGGCACCCCTACGGCCGGAGCACGTCGTGGGGCAGGTTCACCGGATGCAGGAGCCAGGTGAAGGCGCCCAACCCTGCGGGGTCGGTCAGCTCCGCGGCCTCGCCCGCCGCGCTCAGGGCGCGGACGTAGGCGGTGGGGTCGGTGGAGGCCAGGGCGAGCGGGGGGCGGCGGGCGTCGAGGCCCAGGGCGCGCAGCGCCTCGCGCTGCGTCAGCAGCCCGGCGCCGGGCCTGCCCGCGCCGGCGGGCGCGTCCGTCGCAGTGGCGGGCGCGTCCGTCGCGCCGGCGGGCGCCTCCATCGCGGCGCCGGGCGCGTCCGTCGCGGTGGCGGACGCGTCCATCACGGCAGCGCACGCGTCCATCGCGACATGTGCCGTCAGATCGCAGGACCCGTCGGGCACGGGCCGGACCTCCCGCCCCTCGCGGAAGCCGGTCAGCGTGCCGAAGGGAGGCCGGGTGGCGCGTTCGTGGGCGTAGTCGACGGCGACCGCGAGGCCCGCCCGCAGGGAGCCGACGGCCCGCGCCCAGGCCGCCTCACGGGGATGGCCGATCTCGGCGCGCAGCCCCGGTTCGGCGCCCGCCAGGGGCCACCAGCGGGCCAGCCACGCCGCGTCCGCGCCGTCCACCGGGTCGCCCAGCCGCTCGGTGCCGTCCAGGGAGGCGAGATCCACCTCGACCCGGCGGGGCACGCCGTCCGCGTCGGTCTCGGCCACGTCCACGGGCACGTTGTCGAGCCACTCATTGGCGAACAGCAGCCCCGCGCACCCCTCCGGCGGGGCGTCGAGCCAGTCGATCCGCCCGTCCAGGCCCGCCGGCCGCGCCGCCCGCTCCACCGCGTACGGACGCAGCCGCCCGCCCAGCCCGTGCGGCAGACCGGGGGCCAGGGCGAGCACCCGTGTGAGCAGCTCACCGCGGCCGGCGCCCAGGTCCACCAGCGCCACCTCGGCGGGGTGCCCCAGCGCCTCGTCCACCCGGCACAGCAGCTCCGCGACCGCCCGCGCGAACAGCGGTGAGGCATGCACCGATGTACGGAAATGCCCGGCCGGGCCCTCCGGGCGGCGGAAGAAGCCGCCCGCTCCGTACAGCGCGCGTTCGGCCGCCGTACGCCATCCGCTCCACTCATGCTTCTCACTCGCCACACCGCCACGCTATGCGGAGTGGTCTCCACCTTGGGGAGTAGGGCCGGGGGTTTCGGATCGCCCCTCGGGCTGACCCGGGAGGGGTCCGGCGATGCCTACGCTGGGTGACGTGCAGCGCCTCTACGAATTTCTCCGCAGGCATCCGACAGGGGTGGACACCTTCTGGGCCGTCCTCCTTGTCGCTTCCGGGTTCCTGTGGCTCGTGGAGGCGTCGCTGGGCCGGGGCTCCCGCGTGGCGGGCGTGCCGATCGTGCTGGCGCTGGGGGCGACGGTCGCGCTGCGCCGCCGCGCCCCCGAGAAGATGCTGGTGCTGGCCATCCTGTGCGGTCTCGCCCAGATGGCCGCGAACGTCCAGCCCAATGTGGCCGACTTCGCCATGCTGGTGATCGTCTACACGGTGGCGGTCACCTCCTCGCGCCCGGCCTCCCGCTTCGCGCTGGGCGTGGCGATCAGCGCGGCCCCCCTCGCCACCCTCCGCTGGCCGCACTCCCAGCAGGGCTGGTGGGAGGACGTGGTCTCGGCGGTCTTCGTCTCCATCCCCTTCGTCCTGGCCTGGGTGCTCGGCGACTCGATCCGCACCCGCCGCGCCTACTACGCGCAGCTCGAGGAGCGGGCCGCCCGGCTGGAGAAGGAGCGCGAGGCGCAGTCGAAGGTCGCGGTGGCCGCCGAGCGCGCCCGGATCGCACGGGAGTTGCACGACGTCGTGGCGCACAACGTGTCGGTGATGGTGGTGCAGGCGGACGGCGCCGCGTACGTCCTGGACTCCTCGCCCGACCAGACCCGGCAGGCGCTGGAGACGATCTCCGGCACCGGCCGCCAGGCGCTCGCCGAGATGCGGCGGCTGCTGGGCGTGTTGCGCACCGGGGAGCCGGGCGAGGAGAACGACTACGTACCGCAGCCGGACGTCGAGCAGATCGACGAGCTCGTGGAGCAGGTGCGCGGCGCCGGGCTCCCGGTGGACTTCAAGGTCGTGGGCAGCCCGCGCCAGCTCCCCAGCGGGGTCGAGCTGACCGCGTACCGGATCGTGCAGGAGGCGCTCACCAACACCCGTAAGCACGGCGGCCCGGACGTGGGCGCGAGCGTCCGCCTCACCTACTTCGACGACGGGCTCGGGCTGCTGGTCGAGGACGACGGGCGGGGCGCGCAGCGCGAGATGTACGAGGACGGCGGCGCCGACGGCAGCGGTCATGGTCTGATCGGGATGCGGGAGCGCGTCGGCATGGTGGGCGGCACGCTCGACGCGGGCCCGCGACCGGGCGGCGGCTTCCGGATCAGCGCGCTGCTGCCGCTGAAGCCGGTTCGTTGAGCCATCTGTCCGTTGAGCCATCTGATTCGTGCTGTAGGCCGGCTGTCAGGCCAGAGGGAAGGGACCGTCCGGGATGTCGATCCGCGTCATGCTCGTCGATGACCAAGTGCTGCTGCGCACCGGCTTCCGGATGGTGCTCGCGGCCCAGCCCGATATGGAGGTCGTCGCCGAGGCGGGCGACGGGGTGGAGGCGCTCCAGGTGCTGCGCTCCACCGAGGTGGACGTCGTCCTCATGGACGTCCGGATGCCCAAGCTGGACGGGGTGGAGACGACCCGGCGGATATGTGAGCGGGACGGGGCGCCGAAGGTCATCATCCTGACCACGTTCGACCTGGACGAGTACGCCTTCTCCGCGCTCAAGGCCGGGGCGGGCGGCTTCATGCTCAAGGATGTGCCGCCGGCCGAGCTGCTCGGGGCGATCCGCGCGGTGCACAGCGGTGACGCGGTGGTCGCGCCCAGTACCACGCGCCGGCTGCTGGACCGGTTCGCGCCGATGCTGCCGGGCAGCGGAGCCGGTGGGGGCCGGGCCCGTCCGGAGCTGGACCGGCTCACCGACCGGGAGCGCGAGGTGGTGATGCTGGTCGCGCAGGGGCTGTCGAACGGCGAGATCGCGGCGCGGCTGGTGCTGTCCGAGGCGACCGTGAAGACTCATGTCGGCCGCATCCTCACCAAGTTGGAGCTGCGGGACCGGGTGCAGGTGGTGGTGATGGCCTACGAGACCGGACTGGTCCGGGCCGGGGGGCCGACCGGACCGACCGGACCGACCCGCTGAGGCGGCGTCCTTACGGGCGTCCTTACGGTTGAGGCGGCGTCCTTACGGTTGGCAGCGCCGTCTTACGGTTGGCAACGCCGTCTTACGGTCGGCGCCGCCTACCGTGTGTCCTCGCCGTTCCGTGGCCGCTCGCGGAGGACCAGGTCGAGCAGTCCGGGGAAGCGCTGGTCGAACTCGGGGCGGCGCAGCCGGTTGACCCGCTTGGGGCCCAGGTCGCGCTGCTCGATCAGCCCGGCCGCGCGCAGCACCGAGAAGTGGTGGCTGAGGGCCGCCTTGCCCACGGGGACGTCGAAGGTGCCGCAGGTGTGCTCCCAGTCGGCCGCCGTGGCGAGTTCGCGGACCAGCTGGAGCCGTACGGGGTCGGCGAGCGCCGCGAGCGCGGTCTGCACGGGGACGTCGTCGGGGTGGGTGTGGAGCGGCGCGGACCGGTGGCTTCGGTTGCTCATCGCCGCTCCTCCGCCGTTCGCCGCTCCGACCGCGTTCACCGTGCGGTGGACATTTTAGGCGGGGCCGGTGCCCTATCGCAGAACGCTCTCCAGGAAGTCGCTGCCCAGCCTGGCCACCGACGGCAGGTCGAGCTGGTGCAGCACATAGCGGCCGCGGCGGCGGGTGGTGAGCAGACCGGCCTTCTTCAGCACGGCGATATGGCGGGAGACCTCCGGGGGCGTGATGCCGTACGACTCGGAGAGCTCACCGGTGGTGTGCGGGCCGCGGGCCAGGGTGCGGCACAGCCGCATCCGCATCGGGTGGGCCAGGGCCTCGAGGCGGCGCTGGACGAGCTCCAGGGCGGCGGGCGGGGGCAGCTCGGGCGTGGCGACCGGGTACTGGATCACCGGGCGCCAGCCGGGGGCGTGCAGGACGACGAGGTGCGGCCAGCCGAAGGCGGTCGGGATGAAGGTGACGCCGTCGCCGTACGCCGTCGTACGGCCGCCCGCCAGCTTGTCGACCAGGATGCTGTCCCCGTCCTCGGACAGCGACAGCGCGGCGGAGGCCGACGCCAGCGCCTCCGCGAGCCCCTTGCGCTGGAGCAGCTCGGCCTTGTGGCGGGCGTCGGCGGCCAGCTGGAGCCGCACCCGCCGCCAGGTGTCGGCGAAGAACGCCTGGTCGCAGTCCTCCAGCAGCCGCCGCAGCCAGACCCGCAGGCCGTCCGGGTCCTCCAGCATGCGGTCGGTGAAGGCCGCCTGCCGCGGCCCGCGCGCGGCCGCCATCTCCCGGACCCGGGCCCGTTCACCCGCGTCGACCAGCGGCGAGGGGGTTTGCCGGGTGTACGAGGGGGAGCAGGCGATCTCGAAGGCGGCCGCCACGAACGTCTCGTCGTCGATCCGGTCCAGCGCGTCCAGCTCCTCGGCGAGCGTCGCCCCGGGGGCGGCCGGGAGCAGCAGATCGGAGCGGGCGGTGCGCCACAGGAAGTCCGCCTCGCAGAGCCGGTCCGCGAGGTCCGGCTTGAGCGCCGAGGCGGTGGCGGTGGCCCAGCCGTGCAGCCCGGGGTGGTGGCCGGGCTCGGACAGCACATGGAGCGCGGCGCCCAGCTCGGCGAGCGGGGACGGGCTGAAGACGATGCGCTCGGGCGGCAGCCCGGCGATGTCGATGACATTGGCCATGGATTCATGGTGCGCGAGCGCGGGCCCGGCGTCCCCCTCGTTTGACGCCCCTCGTCAAACGGCGTGACCGGCGCCCGGGGCCGGGCGGACCGTCGAGCCATGTCCCTCACCGAGCAGTACGCACTCGACCTCTACCGGGCTGCCCAGCGCGGCGAGCCCGCCCCGCCCGCACCGGGCCCGCACGACTGGCGCACCCTGCGGGAGCTGCGGGAGTACCGCGACTTCCGGGCCGTGACGGAGGGCCGCCCGGTCCGCCGCCGCGGCCGTCGTGGCCGCCTTACGGATGCCCTGCGCTCCATAAGGGCGGTCGGGGAGGTGTTCGCGCGGCGCCGGTCAGCCGTTCCCGTCCGTGAGCCCGGGGGCCTCCGTGAGCTCACGGACCCGGGTGAGGAAGGCACCGGCCGCGGCCGTGACGTCGTCGGCCGTCCACTCGAGTGCGGATGAGGCGACCGTCAGCTCCGTCGTGGCCAGGCCGGGCGGCCCCGGCTCCCGCCAGCGACGGAACAGCACCGTCCGGGTCTCCTCCGCCAGCCGCACCCCCGCCTCGTCCAGCACCGCCGCCGGATACGGCAGCCACACCTGGAACTGGTGGGTGTGCGGCACCTCCGGGTGCACCCGGGACCACCCCACCCCCGCGGCCGTGAACGCCGTCCGCAGCGCCTCGGCCACGACCCGCGCGTGCGCAACGTACGACGGCAGCCTCGGCAGCTCGTGGTCCAGGCCGTCCAGCGCCGCCAGCGCCACCGGCCACTGCTGGAAGAGCTGGCCGCCGTACCGGTGGCGCCACGCCCTGGCCTCGGTCACCAGGGTCTCGGGCCCGGCCAGCGCCGCTCCCGAGAGGCCGCCGAGCGACTTGTAGAAGGACACATAGACGGAGTCCGCCAGGGCGGCGATCTCCGGCAGCTCCCGGCCGAAGTGCGCCGTGCACTCCCACAGCCGCGCCCCGTCGAAGTGCACCACCGCGTCCCGCTCCCGGGCCGCCGCCACGGCCGCGACCAGCTCGTCCCACTCGGGCAGCACGAATCCGGCGTCGCGCAGCGGGAGTTCGAGGGCGAGGGTGCCGAACGGCTCGTCCAGGCCCCGGATCTCCTCGGCCGTGGGCGGCCGCGGCTCGCTGGTCGGACGCACCGCGCGCAGCCCGCTCACCGTCAGATACGCGTCCCGCTCGTGCACGTCCAGATGGGCCAGCGGATGCAGCGCCACCACCGGACTGCCGGTGCGCCCCGCCCAGCAGCGCAGCGCGACCTGCTGCGCCATGGTGCCGGTGGGGAAGAACGCCGCGGCCTCCATGCCGAGCAGCTCGGCGACCCGCCGCTCCAGCTCCTCGACGATGCCGTCGCCGTAGATGTCCACCCAGCCGTCCCCGTCGTACGACGCGGTGTCGGCCGTAAGGGCGGTCGTGAGGGCGGCCAGCCGCTCGGCGATCCGCACCTCGGCGGGCCCGCGCGCGAGCGTCCGCTCGGCGCCGTGCCAGGCCGCGAGGCGGCGCGCCCGCGCGGCCCGCTCCGTCCCGCCGCCCGTGCCGTCCATCTCGTCTGTCTCGTCTGTCTCGTCCGTCCCGTCCGTCATGGGCTGATCATGTCGCACGCCTGTCCATCGGACCACAGAGTTGTCCACAGGCCCGGGCATGCGGCCAAACCCCCCGGAAACACTCGCGTAGCATGGCGGGGAATCGTCCGGTACCCCTGAGGACTGGAACGGAAGGCCGTTGCCGCGTGAACGCTCAACCACTGCCTGAGCCGCAGGACCGACCTGCCCGGCTCACCGTCGGGGTCGTCGGCGCGGGCCGCGTCGGCCCGGCCCTCGCCGCCTCGCTGAGACTCGCCGGGCACCGCCCGGTCGCCGCGTCCGGTGTCTCCGACGCCTCCGTGCGCCGGGCCGCCGCCCTGCTTCCCGAAGTCCCCATCGTGCCGCCCTCCGAGGTGCTGGCGCGGGCCGAGCTGGTGCTGCTCACCGTCCCCGACGACGCGCTGCCCGAGCTGGTCGGCGGCCTCGCCGAGACCGGTGCGGTGCGCCCCGGTCAGCTGCTGGTGCACACCTCGGGCCGCTACGGCGTCAGCGTGCTGGAGCCCGCGCTGCGGGCCGGTGCGCTGCCGCTCGCGCTGCACCCCGTCATGACCTTCACCGGCACCTCGGTGGACGTCCAGCGGCTGGCCGGCTGCTCCTTCGGCGTCACCGCGCCCGAGGAGCTGCGGCTGGCGGCCGAGGCGCTGGTCATCGAGATGGGCGGGGAGCCCGAGTGGATCGCGGAGGAGTCCCGCCCGCTCTATCACGCCGCCCTCGCCATCGGCGCAAACCACCTCACCACGCTGGTCGCCCAGTCCCTGGAGCTGCTGCGCGCGTCCGGGGTCGAGGCCCCCGACCGGATGCTCGGCCCCCTCCTCGGCGCCGCGCTGGACAACGCGCTGCGCAGCGGCGACGCCGCGCTCACCGGTCCGGTGGCGCGCGGCGACGCGGGCACGGTCGCCGCCCATGTCGCCGAGTTGCGGCGGCACGCCCCGCACGCCGTCGCCGGCTATCTGGCCATGGCCCGTACGACCGCGGACCGGGCGCTCGCGCACGGTCTGCTCAAGCCGGAGCTCGCCGAGGACCTGCTGGGCGTGCTCTCGGACGTGACCGACGCACGGGGCCGGGGAGGTAGTGAGGCATGAGTCCGAAGCTGTGGACCAAGGCGCTTCCAGGGGAGCCGGATGTGGAGCTGTTCCGTCATCGCCCGGATCTGGACGCGGCGCTCGCCCACTTCGCCGTGCCGGGGCGCACGGCCGTCGTGATGACCATGGGCGCGCTGCACGACGGGCACGCCTCGCTCATCCGCGCCGCCCGCGCCCGGGTGGGAGCCAAGGGCATGGTGACCGTCACCGTCTTCGTCAATCCGCTCCAGTTCGGCGCGGGCGAGGACCTCGACCGCTATCCGCGCACCCTCGACGCCGACCTCAGGGTGGCGGCCGAGGCGGGCGCGGACATCGTCTTCGCCCCCACCGCCGAGGAGGTCTATCCGGGCGGCGAGCCGGGCGTCCGGATCACCGCCGGGGCCCTGGGCGAGCGCTACGAGGGCGCCTCGCGCCCCGGCCACTTCGACGGGATGCTCACCGTCGTCGGCAAGCTGCTCCATCTCACCCGCCCCGACATCGCCTTCTTCGGCGAGAAGGACGCCCAGCAACTGTCGCTGGTCCGCCGGATGGTCCGCGATCTGAACTTCCCGGTGGAGATCGTCGGCGTCCCCACCGTCCGGGAGGGCGACGGGCTCGCCCTCTCCAGCCGTAACCGCTATCTGACGGCCCAGGAGCGGGACACCGCGCTGACCCTGTCCCGGGCGCTGTTCGCGGGGCGCGACGCGGGGCTGCTGGCGGCCGGGGAGGGTCCGGCCGGGTCCGAGGAGCACGAGCTCATACGGGTCGCGTCGCCCGCCGCGGTGCGGTCCGCGGCGCGGACGGTGCTCGACGAGGCGGCGGGGCTCGAACCGCCGCTCGTCCTGGACTATCTGGCCCTGGTCGACCCCGCCGACTTCACCGAGGTCTCCGACGGACACACCGGCGAGGCCGTGCTGGCCGTCGCCGCCAAGGTCGGCGCCACCCGCCTGATAGACAACATCCGCCTGTGGGTCGGAGCCGCCCGATGACCCGTCCGACCGGGCACCCGGCGGCCGAGGTCGCCGCCCCCGCCACCGCCCTGCGCGCCCCCGCCCCCGGCTGGGCCACCGAGGCCGATGTCGTGGTCGTCGGCTCCGGGGTCGCCGGGCTGACCGTGGCGCTGCGCTGCGCCGCGGCCGGGGCCAGGGTCACCGTGGTCACCAAGGCCCGCCTGGACGACGGCTCCACGCGCTGGGCCCAGGGCGGCATAGCCGCCGCCCTCGGCGAGGGCGACACCCCCGAGCAGCACCTGGACGACACCCTGGTGGCCGGTGCCGGGCTCTGCGACGAGCAGGCGGTGCGGACGCTGGTCACCGAGGGCCCCGACGCGGTGCGCCGGCTCATCGCCACCGGCGCCCGCTTCGACGCCGACGACGTGACGGGCGAGATCCAGCTGACCCGCGAGGGCGGCCACCACCGCCGCCGGATCGCCCACGCGGGCGGCGACGCGACCGGCGCGGAGATCTCCCGGGCCCTGGTCGAGGCGGTCCGCGCGGCCGGTATCGAGACCGTGGAGAACGCCCTGGTGCTCGATCTGCTCAAGGACGGCTCCGGCCGGGCGGCCGGGGTCACCCTGCACGTCATGGGCGAGGGCCAGCGGGATGGCGTGGGCGCCGTAAGGGCGGACGCGGTCGTGCTCGCCACGGGCGGCATGGGCCAGATCTTCTCCGCCACCACCAACCCCGCCGTCTCCACCGGCGACGGGGTCGCGCTCGCGCTGCGCGCGGGGGCCGAGGTGAGCGATCTGGAGTTCGTACAGTTCCATCCCACGGTGCTGTGGCTGGGCCCGGAGGCGGAGGGCCAGCAGCCGCTGGTCTCGGAGGCGGTGCGCGGCGAGGGCGCCCACCTCGTGGACGTCGGCGGGGTGCGGTTCATGCGCGGGCAGCACGAACTGGCCGAGCTGGCGCCCCGTGACATCGTCGCCAAGGGCATCATGCGGCGGATGCGGGAGCGCGGCGCCGAGCACATGTACCTGGACGCGCGCCACTTCGGGGCCGAGATGTGGGGGCGGCGCTTCCCGACCATCCTCGCCGCCTGCCGCGCCCACGGCATCGACCCGGTGACCGAGCCCATCCCGGTCGCCCCGGCCGCCCACTACGCGAGCGGCGGGGTCCGCACCGATCTGCGCGGCCGCACCACCGTCCCCGGTCTCTACGCCTGCGGGGAGGTCGCCTGCACCGGCGTCCACGGCGCCAACCGCCTGGCCTCCAACTCCCTTCTGGAGGGCCTGGTCTTCGCGGAGCGCATCGCGGAGGACATCACCGCCGGGGCGGAGTCCACGGGGGCGGAGTCCGCCGGGGTGGAGTCCACCGGGACGGAGCCCGCCGGGACCGGGCGACGCGAGCGGCCCGCGGAGCGGACCGGGCCATCGGCTCCCGCCGCTTCCGGCGACGCGCCCCTGCTCGCCTCCGAGGCCCGCTACGAGATCCAGCACATCATGACCCACGGCGCCGGGGTGCTCCGCTCCGCCGAGAGCCTGGCCCGCGCCGCCGACCGGCTGGACCGCGTCCAGGACGACGCCGTGACGCAGCTGCGGCGGGACGGCAAGACGGCCGAGCCCGGGGTCGAGACCTGGGAGGCCACCAACCTCCATCTCGTCGCCCGGGTCCTGGTGGCCGCCGCGCTCCGCCGCGAGGAGACCCGCGGCTGCCACTGGCGCGAGGACCGCCCCGAGCGGGACGACGCCGCCTGGCGCCGCCACCTGCTGGTCACCCTCCGCCCGGACGGCGCCCTCGATGTCCGTGCCACGGACTCCGAAGCGTTTCCCCCATCGACCACCCCCCGAGCCGAGACGGAGTCCCGCCCGTGAGCAGCAGCACTTCCGAAGACCGTCAGCCACCCGTGTCCCTGCCGCTGCTCCAGATCGGCGGCCCCGGTGCGGGGGGCGGCTGCGGCGACGCCTGCGGCTGCGGCGGTGACGACGGTGAACTCGACCCGATGGAGTGCGGTCTGGACCCCGATCTGGCCGAACTGCTGATCCGCGCCGGACTCGACCCCGTCCAGGTCGAGGACATCGCCCATATGGCCATCGAGGAGGACCTCGACCAGGGCGTGGACGTCACCACCGTGGCCACCGTCCCCGAGGACGCCTTCGCCACCGGCGACTTCACGGCCCGTGAGGCGGGCACCGTCGCGGGGCTGCGGATCGCCGAGGCGATCCTGTCCGTGGTCTGCACGGACGAGTTCGAGGTCGAGCGGCATGTCGAGGACGGCGACCGGGTGGAGCCCGGCCAGAAGCTGCTCAGCGTCCGCACCCGCACCCGCGACCTGCTCACCGGCGAGCGCAGCGCGCTCAATCTGCTGTGCCGGCTGTCCGGTATCGCGACCGCGACCCGTGCCTGGGCCGACGCCCTCGAGGGGACGAAGACCAGCGTCCGTGACACCCGTAAGACCACGCCGGGGCTGCGCGCCCTGGAGAAGTACGCGGTGCGCTGCGGCGGCGGGGTCAACCACCGGATGTCGCTCTCGGACGCCGCGCTGGTGAAGGACAACCACGTGATCGCGGCGGGCGGTGTCGCGGAGGCGTTCGGCGCCGTACGGGCCGAGTTCCCGGATGTGCCGATCGAGGTGGAGGTCGACACCCTGGAGCAGATCCCGCCGGTCCTGGCGGCGGGCGCGGATCTCATCCTGCTGGACAACTTCACCCCGGAGCGGACCCGCGAGGCCGTCGAGCTGGTCGCCGGGCGCGCCGCGCTGGAGTCCTCGGGACGGCTGACGCTGGCCAACGCCCGTACGTACGCCGAGACGGGTGTCGACTACCTGGCGGTCGGCGCGCTCACCCACTCCTCCCCGATCCTGGACATCGGCCTGGACCTGCGCGAGGCCGAGGAGAAGTAAGCGATGCTCCTGACCATAGACGTCGGCAATACGCGCCCGCCCGTCGCCCCACCCACCACCCCAGGGCTCGACCTCGGCCGTGAGCCCGACCGGAAGCGGTGCCGCCCATGCTGTTGACCATTGACGTCGGCAACACGCACACCGTGCTGGGCCTCTTCGACGGCGACGAGATCGTCGAGCACTGGCGGATCTCCACCGACGCCCGCCGCACCGCCGATGAACTCGCCGTACTGCTCCAGGGCCTGATGGGCATGCACCCGCTGCTCGGCGAGGAGCTGGGTGACGGGATCGCGGGCATCTCCATCTGCTCCACCGTCCCCTCCGTCCTCCACGAGCTGCGCGAGGTGACCCGCCGCTACTACGGCGATGTGCCGTCCGTCCTGGTCGAGCCGGGCGTGAAGACCGGTGTGCCGATCCTGGTGGACAACCCCAAGGAGGTCGGCGCCGACCGGATCATCAACGCGCTGGCCGCCGTGGAGCTCTACGAGGGCCCGTGCGTGGTGGTCGACTTCGGCACCGCGACGACCTTCGACGCGGTCAGCGCGCGCGGGGAGTACGTGGGCGGGGTGATCGCGCCGGGCATCGAGATCTCGGTCGAGGCGCTGGGCGTACGCGGGGCGCAATTGCGCAAGATCGAGCTGGCCCGCCCGCGCAGCGTGATCGGGAAGAACACGGTGGAGGCCATGCAGTCCGGCATCCTGTACGGCTTCGCGGGCCAGGTGGACGGAATCGTCCGCCGTATGGCGCGCGAGCTCGCCCAGGACCCCGAGGACGTCACCGTGATCGCCACCGGCGGTCTGGCGCCCATGGTGCTAGGAGAATCCTCAGTGATCGATGAGCATGAGCCCTGGTTGACCCTGATCGGCCTCAGACTGGTCTACGAGCGGAACGTCTCGCGCGGCTGAGCACCGGTGATCAGCTCTTCACCTGCTCTTCACCTGGGTGCTCGACCGCATTGACGGCATTCCGAAACGAATTCCCGCACTCGGGATTCGTCCTGCGCGACTGATCGCTCTTCGCCAATGAGGCAAGGGGTGGTCAAGGGAAAGACGGCACATCGAATTCCGTATTGACAAGCGGAACGGCCGTCGACCATGTACACCGGCACCCGGATGCGACGGTCCGCCCCCGGGTGCCGGGTCCGGACGGGACCGCCTCGGCGCGGTCCCGTCCGGCGCTTCCCCCGTATGGCGGCTCGGCGTCCGCAACGCGCCGCACCGTCCTGCGCTCAGCGAAAATTGTCCGCTTAGCACTTAAAGTCGCCCCATGCCCACGCCATATGGATCCCGCGGCGGAATGGCGTTCAGTGCGGATGAGCTGCGTGTGCTCCGACGCGCCCTCGCCATCGCCCTCCAACCCGACCCCGTCACCCCCTCCGCCGGCCCCCTCGGCCCGGACCGGGCGGAGGAGGTCCAGGACTGTCTCCGGCTCGCCGAGGCCGTGGACGAAGCGGTCCGCGAGGGCGGGCGGCTGCGAGCGTTCCTGCTCGACGAGCTCGCCCGCTACCGCGCCGCCCTGCCCGGCGCAGCCGTCGGCTATCTCGAGCACCTCCAGGGCGCCCTGGCGGCCGGTTATGAGCCGCTGGCCGAGGATCTGGCCGCGCTCCGCGCGCTGTGCGGGTCGGCCGCCGGGGGCGGTGAGGCGACGCGCCGGCGCGCGCTGCTGAGCCACTGCGAGCGCCTTGCCGAGCGGGGCGTACGCGCCCGGCTCGCGGAGCGCGCCGGTGAGCGCGCCGGTGCCGTCGGCGCCGCCGTGGAGCCGCGTACGCCCCCCGTGGCGCCCCGGCTGCGCGCCCTGCCCGGCGGGGTCTCGGCGGCGTCCGGGACGGCCGCGCAGGGGGCCGCCCGGAGGGGGCCCGGGGCCGCGCTCCAGTCCGACGAGCAGAAGCGTGAGCCCCGTAAGAAGCCCACGCCGCCGGAGCACGGCGACCGCGAGGAGCCGAAGCGGAGGGAGCCGGGCCGCCGGGCGCCGCGCCCGGGGCGTCCGGTGCCCACGCCGGCGGAGGTCTTCCCGCCCAAGCGCCGCCGCCCCTCGCCGCCCCCGGAGCACGAGTCGAGGCTCGCGTCCGGCGCCGGGACCCGCTCCGCCTGACCTGCCGCCCCGCGGGCGCCCCGCCCGGGACCGGTGCCCGGCTCCGGGAGGCCGCGACGCGCCGCGTAATCTGGTGGTCTCGAGCAAAAGGAGGCCGAGAGCCATGGATTACGTCTCCGCGCTGGTCCCGCCCGTGGTGATGGCCGTTGCCTTCACCGCGCTCATCGTGACGATGGTGAAGAGCCAGGGCGGCGCCAACAAGTCCAAGGAGGACGCCGCGGTGGACGCCGCGCTGGCGGCCCACGCCGAGGCCGAGCGCCCGGCGCCGGAGCGCGAGACCTCCTGATCGGACCGATCACGCCGGACCACGCCCCGCGGACGCGTCGCGTCCCGGGGCGTGCGGCTTTTCCCGTCCAACCGTCCAACCCGCCGGACATTCAGGACATCTCCCACTATTATTCTCGGTGTGCCTCGGCCATTGGGAGATCTCGAAGACGCGGTCATGACGCGGGTGTGGAAGTGGAACCGCCCGGTCACGGTCCGGGAAGTCCTGGAAGACCTTCAGCGGGAACGCTCGATCGCCTACACGACGGTCATGACCGTAATGGACAACCTGCATCACAAGGGCTGGCTGCGCCGCGAGGTGGAAGGCCGCGCCTATCGATATGCCGCGGTCTCCACGCGCGCCGCCTACTCGGCCGCACTGATGAACGAAGCGTGGTCGACCAGTGACAACCCGGCGGCCGCACTCGTCGCGTTCTTCGGGATGATGTCCGAAGAGCAGCGCGACGCACTACGGGATGCCATGCGCGTCGCACAACTGGGGGAGCCGGGGGAGAGCCCCGGTGAGTCGGGGCGATGACACGGGGCGATAGCGTCCGCTCATGTCCTCCCCACTATCAAAAGTAGTCACCGTCCGCCGTGCCCGGACCAGCGATGTTCGGGCAGTGCGCCGTCTCATCGACTCGTACGTGGACGATCGCATCCTGCTCGACAAAGCCACCGTGACGCTTTACGAGGACATCCAGGAGTTCTGGGTCGCCGAGCGCGACGACGACGCTGAGGTCATTGGCTGTGGAGCGCTGCACGTCATGTGGGAAGACCTCGCGGAGGTCCGCACTCTCGCCGTCGATCGGACTCTCAAGGGCACCGGTGTAGGGCATCTGGTGCTTGACAAGCTGCTACAGACCGCGCGCTGGCTGGGCGTGCGGCGCATTTTCTGCCTCACCTTCGAAGTCGAGTTCTTCACCAAGCACGGCTTCGTGGAGATCGGCGAGACGCCGGTCGACGGCGATGTCTACAGCGAGCTCCTGCGTTCCTATGACGAGGGCGTCGCCGAGTTCCTGGGTCTCGAACGGGTGAAGCCGAACACCCTTGGCAACAGCCGGATGCTTCTGCAACTGTGATCGCGGGCCCTATGTCCGAATCGCTCCCCTATCACATAGCTCCGGAACATGACCTTCCATGAGCCTTCCCGCTTGGTGGATCGGTCGAACCCTCGCGAGGGGTTTGTGTTTTTCCGGGAAAAGCGGTTTCCTATTCTCTCGTAGTGTAATTACCTGGGGGGTGAGTCATCAGCGGCTAACGCCGTGCCCCCGAGCCCCCCGTTTTCCCTGAAAGGAACCCCATGGCACAGAAGGTTCAGGTCCTTCTTGTCGACGACCTCGACGGCGGCGAGGCGGACGAGACCGTGACGTTCGCTCTGGACGGCAAGAGCTACGAGATCGACCTCACCACCACCAACGCGGACAAGCTCCGTGACGCCCTGGAGCCGTACACCAAGGGCGGCCGGCGCACCGGTGGCCGGGCCTCCGGCGGCCGGGGCAAGGCGCGCGCGGCGGCGGGTGGTGCCGGTCAGGACACCGCGAAGATCCGCGCCTGGGCGAAGGAGAACGGCTACGAGGTCAACGACCGCGGCCGTGTTCCGGCGACCGTCCGTGAGGCGTACGAGAAGGCCAACGGCTGAGCGCGTCACCCTTCCCCGGCTCGCCGCTGTCTGGGCAGTGGCAGGGCTCGCACCAACCGGGCTCGGTGGCACTCCGTGGCCGCCGTGCTCACGAGCCGTACGAGATCGGGGGCGCCCCCATCGCCCCCGAAGCCTGCCCTCGGCAGCGTCGGCTCCACCTCGCCCTTCGCGTCGGGAGGTCGCAGCCATACAGCGGCCTCCTGCGGGCATCGCTCACCGGGAGCCCCGGCGGCCAGGGACGGTGGCCGGCAGTGGGCGGGGCATGGCGCGGTGATCCGGCCTCCGGCGCCGATCGCGCCCAGGTCCAGGGCCACACCGCCCCACTCCAGCCAGTCGAGCAGCCCCGGAAGCTCGTCCGCGCTGCCGGTGGCCACCAGGAGCCGCATCCAGGCACCCTCCACCGCGACCGGACCGGTCCGCGGTACGCGCCGCAGCATCGCGAAACCGGCCACGGCCGGCAGTTCGATGACGTCGAAGGCCACCCCCGTGAGCAATTCGACGGGATCGCTGCCGGCCGTCGGCCAGCCCAGCTCCCGCTCGTACCAGCGTGACCGGGCGGCCGGTGCGGACGGCTCCGCGCCGTGGGCCCTGAGGATCATGCCCGGCAGAACTCCCCGCCCGCCCGCTTGGTTACGCGGGCGGTTCACGTTCGTCCGTGATGATCTCCGTCGTACGTGATGATCTCCCTACGCGATGACGTTCCGTACCGGACCGTAAGCGCCCCGTACCCGTAAGGGGCCCTACAGGGCCGGTGAACGGACGCAAGGTTGTTCGCCCATAGCGGATGGAACCGGCCCCCGCGGCATGGAGTATCTGTGCTTGCGGGTAAGACATCCCTAGTGGGGAGGGGCGGTCCGCGTGTCGGGAGGAAGCGGCGTTCGCCATCGGCGTACTGACGGTGGGCGTAGATGCCTGGCCTGCGGGAACATCGTCTCGCACCATCGGGTTGAAGCAGTTGTCGGCTGTTCGGGCAGGAGGCCAGTGCTGTTTGCCCCGTGCGAGCGGGGGTGATCCGGACGGTTGTCGGCAGTTGGAATGAGCTGTCCCGGGTTGCGGGACTAGCATGCGGAAGGACAGGGAGGGGATCGTCCCCGATCTTTCTGACCGCTCTGAGGAGCGATTAACGATGTTCGAGAGGTTCACCGACCGTGCGCGGCGGGTTGTCGTCCTGGCTCAGGAAGAAGCCCGGATGCTCAACCACAACTACATCGGCACCGAACACATCCTCCTGGGCCTGATCCACGAGGGTGAGGGTGTCGCCGCTAAGGCCCTGGAGAGCCTCGGGATTTCGCTCGAGGCGGTCCGCCAGCAGGTGGAGGAGATCATCGGGCAGGGGCAGCAGGCCCCGTCCGGGCACATCCCCTTCACCCCCCGTGCCAAGAAGGTCCTGGAGCTGTCGCTCCGCGAGGCCCTTCAGCTCGGCCACAACTACATCGGCACGGAGCACATCCTGCTCGGCCTGATCCGCGAGGGTGAGGGCGTCGCCGCCCAGGTCCTCGTGAAGCTGGGTGCCGATCTGAACCGGGTGCGGCAGCAGGTCATCCAGCTGCTCTCCGGCTACCAGGGCAAGGAGGCCGCCACCGCCGGCGGCCCGGCGGAGGGCACGCCCTCCACCTCGCTCGTCCTGGACCAGTTCGGCCGCAATCTCACCCAGGCCGCCCGCGAATCCAAGCTCGACCCGGTCATCGGGCGCGAGAAGGAGATCGAGCGGGTCATGCAGGTGCTCTCGCGCCGCACCAAGAACAACCCGGTCCTCATCGGCGAGCCCGGCGTCGGCAAGACGGCGGTCGTCGAGGGCCTTGCCCAGGCCATCGTCAAGGGCGAGGTGCCCGAGACCCTCAAGGACAAGCACCTCTACACCCTGGACCTGGGCGCCCTGGTCGCCGGCTCCCGCTACCGCGGTGACTTCGAGGAGCGCCTGAAGAAGGTGCTCAAGGAGATCCGCACCCGCGGCGACATCATCCTGTTCATCGACGAGCTCCACACCCTGGTGGGTGCGGGTGCCGCCGAGGGCGCGATCGATGCCGCGAGCATCCTGAAGCCGATGCTGGCGCGGGGCGAGCTCCAGACCATCGGCGCGACCACGCTCGACGAGTACCGCAAGTACCTGGAGAAGGACGCGGCCCTGGAGCGCCGCTTCCAGCCCATCCAGGTCGCCGAGCCGTCGCTGCCGCACACCATCGAGATCCTCAAGGGTCTGCGGGACCGCTACGAGGCGCACCACCGCGTCTCGATCACGGACTCGGCCCTGGTCGCGGCCGCCACCCTGGCCGACCGCTACATCTCGGACCGCTTCCTGCCGGACAAGGCGATCGACCTGATCGACGAGGCCGGTTCCCGGATGCGGATCCGCCGGATGACCGCACCGCCGGACCTGCGCGAATTCGACGAGAAGATCGCCGATGTGCGCCGGGAGAAGGAGTCCGCGATCGACTCGCAGGACTTCGAGATGGCCGCGGGCCTGCGCGACAAGGAGAAGCAGCTCCTGGCCGCCAAGGCGAAGCGGGAGAAGGAGTGGAAGGCCGGCGACATGGACGTCGTCGCCGAGGTCGACGAGGAGCTGATCGCCGAGGTCCTGGCCACGGCCACCGGCATCCCGGTCTTCAAGCTCACCGAGGAGGAGTCCTCCCGGCTGCTGCGCATGGAGGACGAGCTGCACAAGCGCGTCATCGGCCAGAAGGACGCCATCAAGGCGCTCTCCCAGGCCATCCGGCGCACGCGTGCGGGCCTCAAGGACCCCAAGCGCCCCGGTGGCTCGTTCATCTTCGCGGGCCCGTCCGGTGTCGGTAAGACCGAGCTCAGCAAGACCCTCGCCGAGTTCCTCTTCGGCGACGAGGACGCGATGATCTCGCTCGACATGTCGGAGTTCAGCGAGAAGCACACCGTCTCGCGGCTCTTCGGCTCCCCGCCCGGATACGTGGGCTACGAGGAGGGCGGCCAGCTCACCGAGAAGGTGCGCCGCAAGCCGTTCTCCGTGGTCCTCTTCGACGAGGTCGAGAAGGCCCACCCGGACATCTTCAACTCGCTGCTCCAGATCCTGGAGGACGGTCGGCTGACCGACTCCCAGGGCCGGGTCGTGGACTTCAAGAACACGGTGATCATCATGACCACCAACCTCGGCACCCGGGACATCTCCAAGGGCTTCAACCTGGGCTTCGCCGCCCAGGGCGATGTGAAGACCGGCTACGAGCGGATGAAGGCCAAGGTCAACGAGGAGCTGAAGCAGCACTTCCGCCCCGAGTTCCTGAACCGTGTCGATGACACCGTGGTCTTCCACCAGCTCACCGAGGACGACATCATCCAGATCGTCGACCTCATGATCGCCAAGGTGGACGAGCGGCTCAAGGACCGCGACATGGGCATCGAGCTCAGCGGTGACGCCAAGAAGCTGCTGGCCAAGCGGGGCTACGACCCGGTCCTGGGCGCCCGGCCGCTGCGCCGGACGATCCAGCGCGAGGTCGAGGACATCCTCTCGGAGAAGATCCTCTTCGGCGAGCTGCGTCCGGGCCACATCGTGGTCGTGGACACCGAGGGCGAGGGTGAGGAGAAGAAGTTCACCTTCCGCGGCGAGGAGAAGTCGGCGCTGCCGGACACCCCGCCGATCGAGTCCGCCGCCGGTGGCGCGGGCCCGAACCTGAGCAAGGAGGCGTGACGCGGAGTCGTCTGTCGCCTCAGGGCCGCCCCGGACCGTTTCCCGGTCCGGGGCGGCCCCCTTTTGGGCGGGTGCCGCATGGCGTGGGTGCCGCTTTGTGCGGGTGCTGTCTTGCGTGGGTGCCGCCTTGTGTGGGTGCCGTGCGGGCGCGTCCTGAGCGGCCCTGTGACGCCCTGTGACGCCCCGGGAGGCCGGGTAGGTCCCCACCCCCTACAACCCCTCCGGGGCCCCTCACGCGCCCGCCACGATGACCTGGACGCCCTCGGGGACGCCGGTCACCTCCGCGTTGCGGTGGCTCAGCCGCAGGATCTCCAGCTGCGGGAAGGCGGCCAGCCAGCTCAGGTCCAGATCCGCGCCCAGGTCGTAGGCGAGCCACAGCTCGGTCAGCCGCTCGGCCACCAGGCCCTCGGTGAGCTGCTCCCGGGTGAGCGCCCCGGCTATCTGGACGCAGGGGCGGCCGCCCAGCCGGCGCAGCGCCCGCAGCTCCTCCGGGTCCGACACCGGAAAGTCGAGTTCCCGCTCATCGAGATGGGCGATGATTTCCTCGGCGTAACGGTCGGTGTCATATCGCCGCCAGGCGCCCGCGAGCTGCGCCCGTACCGCCCAGGAGGCACGGTCCCGCAGCCGCACCAGATAGTCGATCGCGCGGTCGTCGGCTATCGAGGTGGCGGTGACGGCCAGCCGGTGGGCCTCCTCGTCGGATACCCCGCTGGGATCGGGCAGCATTTCCAGCACGATAGGCCCGATCCAGCCCAGCGCTCGGGCCCCTTCCAGCGAGGTCGGGCGTACCAGATCACGGGTATAGCGATGCACCCGGGAACGCACCTCGGGGTCCAGCTCCGTAGCGTGTTCCAGACATGCGGCCGCCAGGAGTTTGCGATGGCGAGCATGGACCGGCCGGGCGTCTTTTCGGGCCGCCAGCAGCCCCTCCAGGAGGTAGGCGCATTCATCGGGACGGGCGAGGGAGACGGACATTCTGATCACTTCTTCCCAGTCGTCCAGGTGCGCGTGGTCGATCAGGAAGTCAAAATCGTGCCGTTCGACGACCGCTCTCGCGCTGAGATAGTCCTGGAACGTTCGGTGCACGAAATCGACCGAACCGGGTGTGGGCTCGCGCAATAGACCGGTCCGGTTGAGCAGATGGCGGTAGATCTCCTCCGGCCCGCCCTGCCGCGCCGCGTGCGGAATGGCCGGGATGTACCGGCCGAGCGTCTCGAGGGCGGTGGCCCGGTCCATTTCGGACCGGCCGTTGACGAGCATCCAGTGCGCCAGCTTCTGGAGCAGCCGGATCTTCGGTTCCTGGGGGAGGTCGATTCCATCCGGCGGCAGCATGGCGCGCTCGCGGTCGCGCCGTTCCAGGAGCATGGAAAGGGCCGCGTCATAGAGGGCTTTCCGGCCGCGCGGCAGATAGCCACGGCGGTCGCGGTGCAGTGCGCACAGCAGACCACACATCAGTGGATTGGTGGCCAGCCGCCCGAGGTCCCGGGTAATCCTTACGGCGTCCAGCAGCGTTTCCTCGTAACCGCTGAGCCGGTCCAGATCCATCTGGTCGGTGATGTCCTGGCGGGCCGCCGCATGCCAGCGTCGGATGAACGCGGTGACGCCCTCGCGGCTGAGCGGCGAGAGTTTCAGCTCGGTGAAGCGCTCGGAGGCGAGCCAGTTCTCCCGTACGGCCGAGGGGCGCGAGGTGACCAGCCAGACATTTCCCGGATAGCGCGCGGGAAGCTCGCGCAGCGCCTCCCGCAGCCGCTCCCGCTCGTCCTCCGGCGCCTCGTCCACGCCGTCCACGAGCAGCAGCCCGCGCCCGCGCGAGAGCACCCGCTCGGCCCAGCCCGGCGGCTGTGCGGCGGCGTGCGGATAGCGGACGGCGGAGAGGAAGGCGTCCGGCTCCGGGAAGCCGTCGCGGCGGAACCGGCGCACGGGGAGCACGAACGGCACCCGCCCGCGCAGCCCCTCCAGCGGGGCCGGGAGGTCGCCGCGCGCCACGGACACCGCGAGCCGCTGCACCAGCGTGGTCTTGCCCGACCCCGCCACGCCCCACAGCAGCACCCGGGTGCGTCCGGCGAGGGCCTGCTCGGCGGGGGCGCTGGGGCCGCTCCCGTCGGTCTCGGTCTCCAGGCTGAGATAGGCGGCGTCCAGCGGCCAGCTGTCGGGGGAGTGGGTCAGATCGATGCCGTAGATCGTCAGATGGTCGTGGGCGGCCACGGTGTCCCGCGCGTAGCGCTCCTCGAACGCGGCGTCCTCGGCGGCCGTGACGAAGGGGGAGCGGACGGTGAGGAAGCGCAGGATGTGCGCGCAGACGGCCTCCCGCAGCGAGGCGTGCGTCCGGGCGTCGGCCGCGTCCAGCCCCTCGTCGGCGTCGGGCGCGCCGACGGACAGGTGCCGGGCGAAGGCCCCGGGGCCGAGGCGGACCGCCCGCAGGTCGTCCAGGTCGACGGTGCCGAGGGTGTGGAGGGTGCGGGCGAGCGCGTCGGTCAGCTCGGGCCGCGCCTGATCGTCGATCTCCCCGTCGACGTCGATCTCCTTCGCGACGTTTTCGACGAGCGCGGAGGCGATCCGGGGCAGGTCCCGTTCGGTGAGCGTGCGGTGGTCGCCCTGGAAGGCGACGAGGGAGGCGATGCGGACGGGCCGGTCCACCGGCCCGTCGGCGACGAAGAGTTCCTGGACCAGTGTGGCTATGGCTGCGGGATCCATGAGGCCCCGTCCCCCCGGTGACTGTTGTTCGCCGTTCAGAAGCCACCAGGGTAGGCACGGTCGGCGCCGGATGGGTGGGGGTTCGGCGTGGGTTCCGGGGGCGGCCGGTGGCACGGGGAGGGTGCGCCGGGCGGTGGTCGCGGTGCGTTGCCGGGTGCGGGGGCGGTTTTCCGTGACGACCGCGGTCCTCGCCGGGGCGGGCGGCGTCAGACCCGCGGCGACGTCGGCGGCGCGGGTGGCCGCCCGCCGGCGCCGCACCCGCTCGGCGCCGTCTGGGGCACGGGGCCCGGCGATCCGCGGCTGCGCCGTGTGGACGCGAGTGACCGGAAGCGTTGCCGCAGTCAGGCAGGCAGGCAGGCTGGCAGGCAGGTAGCGGCGGAGCCCGAGGGCCCCGGCCGCGTGCCCGCCGGGATGGATGTCTCAGACCATGGCGAGCCGGTCCACCAGCAACTCCACCCTCGCCTCGGCGTCCTCGGGCAGCAGGCGGCCCGTTCGGGTCAGGGTGGCGAGCCCGTGCAGGGCCGCCCAGAACATCTCGGTGAACAGCCCCGGGGCGACGCCGTCCCCGGCGACCTCGGCGAGGCACTCGAGCAGGGCGGCGAAGGCGTCCTTCAGCGGCTCGGGGGTGTCCTCCTGCGCGTACGGCAGGCCGCCGTCGAGCTGGAACAAGGCGTCGTAGACCGCCGGGTTGTGCTCGGCGAAGTCGAGGTAGGCGCGGGCCAGGGCCATGACCCGGGCGCGCGGGTCGTCCTCGGCGGAGGTCGCGGCCCGCACCGCCGCGGCCATCTCGGTGGCGCCCTCCAGGGCGACGGCGCCGATGATCTCGCGCTTGCCGCGGAAGTGGCTGTAGAGGACGGGCTGACTGTATTCGATGCGCTCGGCGAGCTGGCGGGTGGTGACCGCGTCCCAGCCCTGCTGCTCGGCGAGTTCCCGGGCCGTCGCCACGATGAGGCGCTCACGCTCCGCCCGTTCGCGCTGCTTGCGTTCTTGTACTGACATAAAACGATCCTAGCATCACTAGACAATCGAGCGGCAGCAGCGCTAGCGTTGCCACATCAGCTAGCAACACTAGATTCGAAGAGGGTCGTCATGCTCAACGCACTCGAGGTCGTCACCACCGTGATCGTCGGCTTGATGGTGGGGGTGGAGTTCTCCGTCGCCTTCATCATGAACCGGATCCTGGACGCGCTTCCCGATGACAGCGCCCAGCTCGGCCACGCCCACGGCGGCCGGATGCTCGGCGCCCTGATGCCGTTCTGGTACATAGGCTCGCTCGTCCTCAGCGCGATCTGGGCCGTCGCCGGATGGCACAACCGCGGCGCCGGACTCGTCGTCACCGCCGCCGGCCTGCTGATCGTCAGTGTGGTCATGTCGATGCTGCTGCTCGTCCCGATCAACAACCGAAACAAGACCTGGACCCCCGACAACCGGCCCGCCGACTGGAAGCAGCAGCTGAACCGCTGGGGCCGCTACCACTACGCCCGCGTCGCCGTCATCATCGCCGCCTTCACGCTGCTGGTCGTCGCGCTCACCTGACACCCCACGAAGGCGCGTGGGGTCAGGCGGCGATCTCGTAGGCGTGCTGCTGAGGGGTGAGCTCGAACCAGAGCAGCTTGCCGCTGATGCCGAAGAGGTCGTCGGCGAGGGGGTAGCCGCCCCAGTTGTCGGCGCACAGCCGGACGATGAGCAGGCCCCGGCCGGAGGTCGCGTCGAGGTTGGCGGCGGCTTCGGTGAGGGCAGTGAAGCGGTCGAGGGGGCTGGGCGGGGCGTCGAAGGGTGCGGGGATGGTGGGGTTGGTGTCCCAGATGCTGACGCGGAGGCGGTTTTCGCAGAGGTGGCGGATGCGGAGTTGGGCCGGGCCGTCGGAGTGGCGGACGGCGTTGGTGACCAGCTCGCAGGTCAGGAGTTCCGCCGTGTCGGTCAGCTCGGCCATGCCGTGGGAGGCGAGGACCGCCCGGAGGGTGGCGCGTGAGATGCGTGCGGCCCGTGGGTCGTTGGGCAGGCGGAGGGAGTACGTCCAGGGGTTCTCGGATGGTCCTGCGGTCGGCTCCTGCGGCGATACGGTTGCCATGCGGGTCTCCCTTTGGCGGCTGGGCGGCGGGGGCCACACCATATGGCGTTCGATGTAATGTCTTCCATTGAAGATGGGGAAGTCGTTACAAGTTGACTCGTGTGGGTGACGTTCACGCAGCGTGCGTGTTCCGAGGAGGAGACAACAGGTGCCGCCAAGTAGTACGCCCACAGCGCGGAAGCAGAGGTTGGGCGCCGAGTTGCGCAAACTACGAGAGCGCGCAGGGATCTCATCGACTGCGGCCGCAGCCCTCCTGGGCGGCAACCAAGCGCGAATCAGCAACATCGAGGCAGGCCGCTACGCGGTGAGTGCAGACCGGGTACGGGTTCTGGCGCAGAACTACAGCTGCTCGGATCAGGCGCTGGTGGAAGCGCTCGCCGGAATGACGGGGGACCGGAAACGAGGCTGGTGGGAGGAGTATCGGGAAACGTTCCCCTCCGGGCTTCTGGACTTGGCCGAGCTTGAGCACCACGCCGTCGCGGCTCGAGTTGCCCAGGTGATCACCATCCCCGGTCTGTTGCAGACTCCCGAGCACGCGCGGGCGATCTTCCGTGAAGTCGTCCCGCCGCTCATGCCCCCTGAGGTGGAGCATCGGGTGTCGTACCGGGTCAAGCGTCAGGTTGTCCTGTTCCGGGACAAGCCGCTGCCGTACACCGCGATCATCCACGAGGCCGCCTTAAGGATGCAGTTCGGCGGGGCGGCTACGGCCAAGGCCCAGTTGGAACACCTCATCAGCATGAGCGAGCGGGATCATCTGACAGTCGTCGTCATCCCCTTCGGCGGTGTGTCGTTCCCTATCTCGGCGCACGGGGTTGACTACTTCCACGGCCCGGTGCCCCAACTCGACACGGTTCAGCTCGATACAGCTCACGGCGTCGAACTGGTTGACGCTGCCGCTCAGTTGGAGAAGTACCGCTTGGTGCTCGACCGCATGGAGCAGGCCGCTCTCGGTGCGGACGAGTCACGGGACCTCATTCGATGCATTGCGCAGGGAATCTGAAGGGGAAGGTTTGTGTCCAGGCTCAACTGGCGGAAGTCCACGTTCAGCGAAGAGGCGTCATCCTGCGTCTACGTCGCTGCCGCACGCAACGGGAAGATCAGGCTCCGGGAAAGCGACGACCCCCACATCATTCTGACCACCACCCCGGCCGCGTTGCAGTTCCTCATACGGGCGGCCAAGGCCGGGGACTTCGACCGCGTCCAGGAGAGTTAGGCGCGACGGCCCGTCGGGAGAGGGAGAGGGAGAAGAGACGGCCCGTCGCGTTCGCGACCCTAGGACCCGGCGCTGAGCGGGCACTTACCGCTTGCTGAGCCCGGCCGGACGGCCAACCGGAAAATCGGGGGCGGCCCGGCCGGTGGCCGGGGTACCGTGCCGTCCATGGACTCGTTCCTTCAGATCTACGGCTGACACGCCGTCTCGCCCGGTGCACCGGTGACCACGCCCGTGCGCCGGGCCGTCGTGTCCATCTCGCCGTAGACCTGAAACGAGTGATCCCCTATGTCCCGTCGCCGTGCCCATATCGCCATGGTCGGCATCCCCGCCATCAGCCACACCCTGCCCAGCCTCGAGATCATCCGTGAACTCGTGGCGCGCGGGCACCGGGTGACGTACGCCAATGACCCCTATATGGCGGACGCCATCGCGCCGACCGGTGCCGAGTTCGTGCCGTTCGAGTCCACCCTGCCGGTCGCCGACAACGACTGGCCGGAGGACCCGATCGCGGCGATGACCCTGTTCCTGGACGACGCCGTCCACGTCCTGCCGCAGCTCCGCGCCGTGTACGACCGTGACCCGGCCGATGTGTACCTCTACGACATCGGTGCGTACCCCGCCCGGGTGCTCGCCGAGACGCAGGGGCGCCCGCTGGTTCAGCTGTCGCCGACGATCGTGGGCTGGGAGGGCTACCACGACGAGATCGGGGCGCAGATCATGAGCCTTCCCGGCGCGGACGCGTATCAGGAGAAGTTCGGGGTGTGGCTGGTGGAGTCCGGCGCCACCACCACGGATCCGAACGCCTTCTCCGGACAGCCGCCGCGCTGCCTCGCGCTCATTCCCCGTGCGATGCAGCCGAACGCCGACCGGGTGAACACCGAGGTGGTGACGTTCGTCGGACCGTGCCTCGGGGACCGTGCCGACCAGGGCGGCTGGGAACGTCCCGCAGGCGCGGAGAAGGTGCTGCTGGTCTCGCTGGGCTCGGCGTACACCCGGCAGGCCGCCTTCTACCGCGAGTGCGTCGCGGCCTTCGGGGATCTGCCCGGGTGGCATGTGGTGCTCCAGATCGGCACGTACGTCGACCCGGGTGAGCTGGGGGAGGTCCCGGCGAACATCGAGGTCCACAACTGGGTGCCGCAGCTGGCGATCCTGGAGCGGGCCGACGCGTTCATCACCCACGCGGGGATGGGCGGCAGCAACGAGGGGCTGTACACCGGCTGTCCGATGATCGCCGTCCCGCAGGGCGCGGAGCAGGCCATGAACGCCGACCGGCTCGTCGAACTGGGCGTGGCCCGCCGCTTCGACACGGCCGACGCCACCGCCGGGGCCCTGCGTGCCGCGTTGCTCGAGCTCACCACGGATCCGGAGGTCGCGCGCACCTCGGCGCGGCTGCGGGGCGAGGTGCGGGCCGAGGGCGGCACCGGGCGGGCGGCCGATCTGATCGAGGACGCGCTGCGGTGACACCGCGCTGACACGACGATGGCCCGGCCGCCTGGAATTCGCCTGGGGCGGCCGGGCCATCGGCGGGTGCCGGGCGGTTACTTCACGATCGTGATGCGGTCCGCCTTCGGCGGGTCCAGGGGCGAGGACTGCGACGAGTGCGCGCCCAGGTAGGCCGTGAACGCGTCCAGGTCGGAGGCGCCGACGAGCTTGTTCTTGCCCTCCTTGAAGGCGGGGAAGCCGTCGCCGCCGCCCGCGATGAACTCGTTCAGCGCGACGCGGTAGGTCTTGGCGGGGTCGATCGCCTCACCGTTCAGCTTCACCGAGTCCGTGACGATCCGGTCCTTGCCGGACTTGGTCAGATCCAGGGTGTACGTCAGGCCCTTGGAGACCTGGAGGATCCGCGGGGACGCCTCGTTGGCGCCGCTGACCTGCTGCTGGAGCGTGGTGATGAGCTGGGAGCCGGTCAGGTCGATCACGTTCATCATGTTGGTGAACGGCTGGACCGTGAACGCCTCGCCGTAGGTCACCACCCCGTCCCCCTCGCTGCCCGATGCCTTGTAGGCGAGGTCGGAGCGGATGCCGCCGGGGTTCATGAAGGCGATCTGGGCGCCGCCCTTGTCGGACGGGGAGAGCGCTTCGAGCTGGCCGTCGGCGATGACGTCGCCCAGGGGCGTCTCGTACGCGGTGGAGCCACGGCCGTTGATGTCGGCGGAGATGTGGCCGACCGGCTTGCCGGCCACCGGGGCGGCCAGCTTGTTCCAGCGCCCGATGAGCGAGGTCATGTCGGGGGCCTTGGGCTGCTCGCGGTCCACGACGTGGTTCGCCGCGTTCGCGCCCTTGACGTTTGTCCGCACGATGTCGCCGGTGCGGCGGTCGTAGGTGAGCGTGGTGTCGGTGTAGAGACGGCCGAAGGAGGCCGCGGAGGTCACCGTGCGCGGGGCGCCGGACGGGTCCGGGACGGTGCAGGTGTACGCCTGGTGGGTGTGGCCGGTGACCAGGGCGTCGACCTTGGGCGTGATGTTCTTGGCGATGTCGACGATGGGGCCGGAGATGCCCTTGCCCGCACCGCCGTTGTCGCAGTCGTAGTTGTACGAGGGGGAGGCGGGGAGTCCGCCCTCGTGGATGAGCGCGACGATCGACTTCACGCCCTTGCGCTGGAGCTCCTTGGCGTACTTGTTGATCGTCTCGACCTCGTCGTGGAACTTCAGGCCCTTGACGCCCTCGGCGGTGACGACATCCGGGGTGCCCTCGAGGGTGACCCCGATGAAGCCGATCTTCACGCCCTTGTGCTGCCACACCGTGTAGGGCTTGAGGATGGGCTTGCCGGTCTTCTCGTCGGTGACGTTCGCGGCGAGGTAGGGGAAGTCGGCGCCCGGGAAGGTCTTGCCCTTCTCGTAGCAGCCCTCCTTGGGGTGGCAGCCGCCGTTCTGAATCCGGCTCAGCTCGGCGCGGCCCTCGTCGAACTCGTGGTTGCCGACGGAGGTGACGTCGAGGTCCAGCTTGTTGAGCGCCTCGATGGTCGGCTCGTCGTGGAAGAGCCCGGACAGCAGCGGGCTGGCCCCGATCATGTCGCCACCGGCGGCCGTGACCGAGTACTCGTGGCCCTTACGGGCGTTACGGAGGGACGTGGCGAGGTATTCGGCGCCACCCGCCGGGATGGTCTTGGTGGTGCCGTCCGCCTGGGTCTCGGTGACGGTGCCCGAGGAGCCCTGCGGGGGCTCCAGGTTGCCGTGCAGATCGTTGAAGGACAGCAGCTGTACGTCGACGGTGCGCCCGGGCCGGTGCTTGTCCGAGGCGGCGGCCCCGGTGTCCGCCCCCGCCGGGCTCACGGCGGTCAGCACCCCGGCCGCCGCGGCCAGCACCGCGACTCCCGTGGCCAACCGGCTTCCCGCCCCGCGCCGTTGAGGTCTCGCTGGCATGTCGTCCCCTTGTGTGCCCCGTGATGGATGGTGGAGCGCAGCTTACGGTCAACGCGCGTAGCGGGGCAGGGGGGTGAGGTGAAGAGCTGGTGGCCGGTGGTCAACGGTGTGGGCCGACTTCGCCCGTTCGGCGGAAAGGTCCTGATGAGGGGTTTGGGTGGTGGTTTGTTATGTGAGCGTGCAGATCATGCAGAACGAACTCGCGCAGCAGACGCCCATCCCCGCACAGGGGTCCGAGCTCCCGTCGGGCTTCTTCGAACTGGTCGATGACCTCAAGGCGATCGTCACGCAGGCGAGCGTGCGTGCTCAGCTCAAGGTCAACACCGAGATGATCAAGATGTACTGGGAGATCGGCCGGACGATCCTCGACCGGACGGAACGTGAGAAGTGGGGATCAAAGGTCCTTGAGCGGGTGGCGACGGAGTTGCGTACAGCCTTCCCGAACCAGCGGGGTTTCGGTGCGCGGAATCTCAAGTACATGCAGCAGATGGCTCGAACATGGCCCGAGCAAATTGGGCAACAAGCTGTTGCCCAATTGCCCTGGGGTCACATCACCCTGCTGATGGGCCGCTGCAAAACCCGTCCTGAGCTGGACTTCTACGCTCAGCGGGCCGTGCAACAGGGGTGGTCCCGCGTCATGCTCGACCACTGGATCGACGCCCAGCTGCACCTCACCCAGGGCGCCGCGCTCAACAACTTCGACGCCACGGTCCCGGAGGACTCCGATGCCGTCAACGAGGTCGTCAAGGATCCCTACCGAGTCGACTTCACTCGGCTCTCCGGCAAGGTGGCGGAGCGCGACCTTGAGGACGCGCTGGTGCAGCAGCTCGTCCGATTCCTGACCGAACTCGGGGTCGGCTTCGCCTTCGTCGGGCGTCAGTACCCCATCAAGGTCGGTGACGAGGAGTTCCGGATCGATCTGCTCTTCTACCACTGCAAGCTGCACCGTTACGTCGTCATCGAGCTGAAGACCGACAAGGCCCGCCCCGCCCACCTGGGCCAGCTCGGTTTCTACGTCACCGTCGTCGACGACCTGGTCCGGGACAAGGAGCGTGACGATCCGACCCTCGGGATCCTGATCGCGAAGAGCCGCGACAAGGGGACGATCGAGTACGCCCTGCGGAGCAACAACGCACCGCTCGCCGTGAGCACCTACGCCGCGCTGCCGCCCCATGTGCGGGAGCTGATGCCCAGTGCCGAGGATCTCTCCCGCATCGCCGACGACGTCCTCGACGGGGATGGGGCAGCTGGGTGACTCGCCGGTAATAAATTGTGCAGCGGCTTGCTGCACAATTGGGCCGCCGTAGGCTCGGCCTCATGAATGACGTGGTGAACGAGACATCCGGGGCCCGGCGGCTCGATGTGCTGGAGGAGTTGACGTCGGCCGAGGTGGAGGATGTGCTGCGGCTGGTCGCGGAGTCCGCGGGGGCCGATGGGCAGCAGGCGGTGTCCGAGCAGGGGCGGCTCCAGCTGCGGGGGCGGCGGGAAGGGGTGCGGCATCTGGTGTTGCGGGAGCCGAGCGGGGAGCTGGTGGGGTACGCGCAGCTGGAGGACACCGACCCGGTCGAGGCTCCGGCCGCCGAGCTGGTCGTGCATCCGGGGCACCGCGGGCAGGGGCACGGCCGGGCGCTGGGGGTGACGCTGCTGAGGGAGTCGGGGAAGCGGCTGCGGATCTGGGCGCACGGGGGGCATGCCTCGGCGCGCCACCTCGCGCAGGTGCTGGGGCTGACGCTGTTCCGGGAGCTGCGGCAGATGCGGCGGCCGCTGGGGTCGCTCGCGGAGCTTGGTCTTCCGGAGCCAGTCTTCCCGGAGGGGGTGACCGTACGGACCTTCCGGCCGGGTGTGGACGACGCCGCGTGGCTGGCGGCGAACGCGGCGGCCTTCGCCCACCACCCCGAGCAGGGTTCGCTCACCCAGCGTGATCTGGACGACCGCAAGGGTGAGCCGTGGTTCGACCCGGAGGGGTTCTTCCTGGCCGAGCGGGGCGGGGAGATCGTCGGGTTCCACTGGACGAAGGTGCATGCCGAGGAGCGGCTGGGGGAGGTGTACGTCGTGGGGGTGCGGCCGGACGCGCAGGGCGGCGGCCTCGGCAAGGCGCTGACCTCGATCGGGCTGCGGCATCTGGCGGCTCAGGGGCTGCCGACCGCGATGCTCTATGTGGACGCCGACAACTTCGCCGCGGTCGCGGTCTACGAGCGGCTCGGCTTCGTCACCCATGAGACGGATCTGATGTATCGGACGGAGACCTGAGCGAAGACGGAGACCTGATCAACGCCTGAGCGGGACCTGGGCGGGATCTGGGCGGGATCTGAGCCCGGGGGCGTGCAGGGCGGGACCCCTGGGGGATGGGTCCCGATTTCCTACGCGCCATGTGCCCGTTACCGGCGATTCAACCTTGGTTGCGAGCATCACTGAATGCAGCCCGCTGTGCCGAATTCGTCGAACCGGAGGCTCCGTGCCGTTTCCGCACCCGCTTCCGCCACGCCGTATTCACCTCCGGCGCGGAACAATGAGTTCATGAGCCACACAAGCGGTCAGGCATCGGTTTCCCCGCAGCCCCAGCCCCACTCCCAGCCTTCGGTCGGGTCCATCGCGGCCCACCGGCCGCATGCTGTCGCCGCACCGGTGCGGTCGCTCGACCCCGATCTCGACGCCGATCTGGACTCGTACGAGGAGATCGCCGGGCCCGGCACGGAGGGCGGGGAGCTGCCGCAGGGGCGGTTCCTGGACCGGGAGCGCAGCTGGCTCGCGTTCAACGAGCGGGTGCTGGAGCTGGCCGAGGACCCGTCCACCCCGCTGCTGGAGCGGGCCAACTTCCTGGCGATCTTCGCCAGCAATCTGGACGAGTTCTTCATGGTGCGGGTCGCCGGCCTCAAGCGGCGCATCGCCACCGGGGTCGCCACCCGCTCCGCCTCCGGGCTCCAGCCGCGCGAGGTGCTGGAGCTGATCTGGAACCGGTCCCGTGAGCTCATGGCCCGGCACGCCGCCTGCTACCAGCAGGACGTCGCCCCCGCGCTCGGCGAGGAGGGCATCCATCTGGTCCGCTGGCCGGATCTCACCGAGAAGGAGCAGTCCCGCCTCTTCACCCTCTTCCGGCAGCAGATCTTCCCCGTGCTGACCCCGCTCGCCGTGGACCCGGCACACCCCTTCCCGTATATCTCGGGGCTGTCGCTCAATCTCGCGGTCGTGGTGCGCAACCCCGTGAGCGGTCATGATCACTTCGCACGTGTGAAGGTCCCGCCGTCGCTCTCCCGGTTCCTGGAGGCGTCGCCGCAGCGGTACGTACCGCTCGAGGACGTGATCGCGGCGCATCTGGAGGCGCTGTTCCCGGGGATGGAGGTGCTGGCGCACCACATGTTCCGGGTCACCCGCAACGAGGACCTCGAGGTCGAGGAGGACGACGCCGAGAACCTCCTCCAGGCCCTGGAGAAGGAGCTGCTGCGCCGCCGCTTCGGGCCCCCGGTGCGGCTGGAGGTCGAGGAGTCCATCGACCCGTATGTGCTGGACCTGCTGGTGCGCGAGCTGAAGGTCTCGGACGCGGAGGTCTATCCGCTGCCCGGGCCGCTCGACCTCACCGGCCTGTTCGGCATAGCCGCGCTGGACCGGCCGGAGCTGAAGTACCCCAAGTTCGTGGCGGGCACCCACCGGGACCTCGCCGAGGTGGAGTCCGCCTCCCCGCCGGACATCTTCGCGGCGCTGCGCGAGCGGGACGTCCTCCTCCACCACCCGTACGACTCATTCTCCACCTCCGTGCAGGCGTTCCTGGAGCAGGCGGCCGCCGATCCGGACGTCCTGGCGATCAAGCAGACGCTGTACCGCACCTCCGGCAAGTCGCCGATCGTCGACGCGCTCATAGACGCCGCCGAGTCCGGCAAGCAGGTGCTGGTGCTGGTCGAGATCAAGGCCCGCTTCGACGAGCACGCCAACATCAAGTGGGCGCGCAAGCTGGAGGAGGCCGGCTGCCACGTGGTCTACGGCCTGCTGGGCCTGAAGACCCACTGCAAGCTGTCGCTGGTGGTCCGCCAGGAGGGCGACACCCTCACCCGCTACTCGCACGTGGGCACCGGCAACTACCACCCCAAGACCGCCCGGCTGTACGAGGACCTGGGGCTGCTGACGGCGAACTCCCAGGTCGGCGCGGACCTCTCCGACCTCTTCAACCGGCTGAGCGGCTACTCCAGGCGGGAGAACTACCGGCGGCTGCTGGTCGCCCCCAAGTCGCTGCGCGGCGGGCTGATCACCCGGATCAACAAGGAGATCACCCACCATCGGGCGGGCCGCCCGGCCTACGTCAAGGTCAAGGTCAACTCGATGGTCGACGAGGCCGTCGTCGACGCCCTCTACCGGGCCTCGCAGGCCGGGGTGCCGGTCGATGTGTGGGTGCGCGGCATCTGCGCGCTGCGGCCGGGCGTCCCCGGGCTCTCGGAGAACATCCGGGTCCGCTCGATCCTCGGACGCTTCCTGGAGCATTCGCGCGTGTTCGCGTTCGGGAACGGCGGCGAGCCGGAGGTGTGGATCGGCAGCGCCGACATGATGCACCGCAATCTCGACCGCCGGATCGAGGCGCTGGTGCGGGTCACCGACACCGGTCACCGCGCCGCCCTCAACCGCCTGCTGGAGACCGGGATGGCCGACTCCACCTCCTCCTGGCACCTGGGCCCGGACGGCGAGTGGACCCGGCACGCCACGGACGCGGACGGCCAGCCGCTGCGGAATGTTCAGGAGATGCTCATCGACGCCCGGAGGCGACGGCGTGGTTCAACGACATGACCTGCCGCCGGCCGGGCTGACGGGCGCCGCGGACCCGGCCGCCGACCCGCCCCGCCCGGGTGCCGACGGTGCGACGGACCGGGCGGCGGAGGCCACGGCGGCACCCTCCGGGGCTGCGGGGGTTTCGAAGGCTGCGGCGGCTTCGGGGACGCCTTCGGGCGCGCCTGCGTGGGAGGCGGCGACGGCCGGGGAGGTGCTGTCGGCGTATCTGCACGCCCAGGCCGGGGACTTCCTGCGCAGCCTGCGGATGCACCGCGAGAGCGGCTCTGACGTCCAGGAGGCGGCCGAGGCCGCCCGGCTGCTGCGCCGTGCCGCGCGGCGGATCAGCGGCGCGCTCTACGTCTACCGCCCGCTCACCGACACGGCCTGGTCCGATGAGCTGCGGACCGAGCTGGCCTGGCTGTCCGGCACGCTGGCGCGGGAGCACGCCTACGCGGAGCGGCTGGACCGGCTGCGCGGCGCCCTGCACCGGCTCTCGGGCGCGGGCGGCCCCTCGGACCGGTCACCGCAGGGCGAGGGGACGGCCGCCGAGACCGCGAGCCCGGGCGAGCGGCCCTCCGACACCCAGCCGGTGAACGCGGCGCATGCCACCAGCGCCGCGCGCACCGCGCGCGGCGCGGTCACGGTCGCGGTCGACGGCGCGGGTGGCCCCTCCGGCACCGCGGGCCCGATTCCCCGCTCCACCCGTGCCTCCCGCCGCAGCGTCTCCCTGGCCGCCGGTGCGCCGGGAGGCGGGGCCGCGGACCCTCCTGTCGGGGGGCAGGGTGCGCGGCCCGGTCCGGCCGACGCGGGCGGCGGCGCCGAGGGCGCGACCGGGACGACCAGGGACCGGGACAGGGACCGGGACCGGGACGAGAGCCGGGCGGCCGGACGGCGCCGCGGTGAGCGCGGCGACAAGAGCGGCCGGGGCGCCAAGGGCGAGAAGGGCGAGCGGTCCGGCCAGCCGGGCGCGACCCACCAGCGGGCCGGTGCCGAGGAGGAGGCCCGCGGCGGGGCGCTGACCGTGGGCGCGGCCCGCGCCGGAGCGCTGCTGGAGCGCCAGCTCACGCTGGCCCGGACCCGGGCCCACACCGCCGCCCTGGAGGCGCTCGGCTCCTCCCGCTTCCACGCGGTCGCCGACACCGTCGCTCTGCTCGCCTCCGACGTCCCGCTCGACGAGGCCAACGCCGCCCGCCCCGCCGGGCAGGTGCTGCTGCCGCTCGCCGAGCTGGCGAACCGGCGGCTGGCCGAGGCGGTGGAGGCGCTGCCGCTGGTCCGCGCCGGGCATCCGTACAACGCGGAGGCGCTGGTCCACGGCCTGGCGGCGACCCCGGCGGCGGACGCCCCACCGGCCAGCGAGCGCCAGGACGCCCCCTGGCACCACGTGCGCCATCTGCTGCGGCTGCGGCGGTACGCGCTGGAGGTGCTCGACCAGGCGTGGCAGCAGCCGGACGAGGCGAGCGGACCCAAGGGATCCGGTCCGGGCGGCTCCGGTCCGGGCGGCTCCGGCCCCGTGGACGCCGAGCCGCCGCTGTCGGTGCGGCTGTTGGCCGCCGGGCAGGCGCTCGAGCGTCACCGCGACGCGGCCGAGGCGGCCGCCGCCGCGGCGGCAGCCGCCCGTACGCCCCGGATCGCCCCGGCGACGGCGTACGCGCTCGGTGTGCTCCACGCCGATCAGCGGCATGAGGTCGAGGCGGCCCGCTTCGCGTTCGGCCGGATCTGGCGGCGCGTGTCCGCCGCCAGAGCCTCCTGACGCCTGACGCCTGACGCCGGACGCCGGACGCCTGACGCCTGACGCCGGACCCGAAGGGCCGAAGGACCGAAGAGCAGAACGCGGAGGACAGCGGAGAACCGGGGAGGGAGAGACGACGGATGAACCGGCGGAATTCCCGTGCTGACGGGCTGGCAGGAGCGGACACCGGAGCGGACTCCGGAACGGAAACCCGAGCGGACACCCGAGCGGACACGGGGACGGTCCTGGCGGCGGGCTGTGTGCTGTGGCGACGGTCCCCGCGCGGCGGCGGGCTCGAGGTCGCCCTCGTCCACCGCCCCCGCTACGACGACTGGTCCCATCCCAAGGGCAAGCTGAAGCACGGCGAGGAAGCGCTGCACGGCGCGGTGCGCGAGGTCGCCGAGGAGACCGGCATGGGCTGCGCCCCCGGAGAGGTGCTGCCCACCCTCCACTACATGGCCAAGGGCCGCCCCAAACAGGTCCGCTACTGGGCGGCGGAGGCGATCGACCACGACGAGCCCTTCGTGCCCAACCGCGAGGTCGACCGCCTGCTCTGGCTGCCCCCGGACGCAGCCCGCCGCCGCCTCAGCTACGACCACGACCGCACCCTCATCGACGCGCTGCTGCACACCCTGCGGCCGTCCTGAACCGATCTCGGCGTCCGCTCGGAGGCAGCCGGTCAGCGGCGGCGCAGGCTCTTGTCCGCGAGCGCCGGCGGCACGTAGTAGCTGTCCGCCCGGTTGAGGTCGGTGCCCGGCGGGACGATCTCGTCGATCCGGTCCAGGACGTCCTCGCTCAGCTCCACCTCCGACCCGGCGAGCAGATCCTCCAGGTGCTCCATGGTGCGCGGGCCGATGATCACCGAGGTGATGGCCGGATGCGCTCGTACGAAGGCGATGGCCATGTGCGGCAGCGAGAGCCCGGCGTCGGACGCCAGCTCGGCCAGCGCGTCGACCGCCTCCAGCTTGCGCGCGTTGTCGGGCAGCGACGGGTCGAACTTGTGCTTCTCCACGGCCGCCCGGCCGCCCGACAGATCGATGTCGGACGCCTTGGTGTAGCGGCCCGTGAGCCAGCCCGCGGAGAGCGGGCCCCAGCTCAGCACGCCCATCCCGTACTTCCGCGCGGTCGGCAGCACCGCCGCCTCCACGCCGCGCGCCAGGATCGAGTACGGCGGCTGCTCGCTGCGGAACCGTACGTGGCCGCGCCGGTCGGAGACCCACTGGGCCTCCACGATCTGCTCGGCCGGGAAGGTGGAGGAGCCGACGGCGCGCACCTTGCCCGCCCTGACCAGGTCGGACAGGACCGACAGCGTCTCGTCGACGTCCGTCGTCGGGTCCGGCCGGTGGATCTGGTAGAGGTCGATGTAATCCGTGCCGAGACGGCGCAGGCTGTTCTCGACCTCTTGGGTGATCCAGCGCCGTGAGTTGCCGCCGTCGTTGGGGTCGTCGCCCATCGGGAAATGGGCCTTGGTCGCCAGGACGATGTCGTCGCGGCGGCCCTTGAGGGCCTTGCCGACGATCTCCTCGGACTCGCCCTCGGAGTAGACGTCGGCGGTGTCGACGAAGTTGATGCCCGCGTCGAGGGCGCGGTGGATGATCCGTACCGAGTCGTCGTGATCGGGGTTGCCCAGGGCGCCGAACATCATCGCGCCCAGGGCGTACTCGCTCACCGAGATGCCGGTACCGCCCAGGATCCTGCGCTTCATGGCAGCTGCCTTCCTTTGCCTTCCATGGCCTTTGCCTACGTGGCCTTTGCCTTCCATGGCGTCCTGCGCCCTCAGCCTCGGCTCCGGGCGGATACGTCACCAGGCCCGGCTCAACCTGGGTCTGCCAGAACCACCTGTCCCCCCGGAATCCGGCGTTGCCCGGATAATGGAGCGATGGGCCATTCCGAACCGGAGATCAAGGGGTTTCTCAAGTCGCGCCGCGCCGCGCTCGACCCGGCCGAGCTGGGGCTGCCGGAGGGGGTCGTCCGGCGCCGGGTGCGCGGTCTGCGCCGTGAGGAGGTCGCTCAGCGGGCCGGGATCAGCGTCGACTACTACACCCGTATCGAGCAGGGCCGGGCCCCGGCCGTCTCGGACTCGGTGGTCGACGGACTGGCGCGGGCGCTGCGGCTGACCCCGTCCGAGCGCACCTATCTGCGCAACATCACCCTGCCCCGGCGGCGCGCCGGGGAGCCCGACCCCGATCCGCGGCCGCGGGTGCGGCCGGAGATCCAGCAGCTGCTGAACGCGATGGACGGCACCGTCCCGGCCTATGTCTACGGGCCGGCGATGGACGTCCTGGCCTGGAACACCCTCGGCACCCGGCTCGGCATCGACTACGCCGCGATCCCCGAGGAGCGGCGCAACGGCCCGCTGCTGGTCTTCCTCGACCCCCGGATGCGGGAGATCCATCCGAACTGGGCCGAGGTCGCCGATGACACGGTGGCCGGGCTGCGCGCGGAGACCGGACGCCATCCGGGCAGTTCGCGGGTGTGCCGGGTGACCCATGAGCTGCTGGAGCGGAGCGAGGAGTTCCGGCGGCGCTGGGAGGCGCAGGAGGTGCAGGAGCGGACGCGGGGCGTCAAGCGGTTCCGCCATCCGGAGGCGGGGGAGCTGGTGCTGCGGTTCGAGGCGTTCGTGCTGCCCGCCGATCCGGGGCAGATGCTGTGCACCTACACGGCTGACGAGGGGTCGGCGACGGCGGAGGCGCTGAAGGTGCTGGCCGGCGCGGCGGCGGTGGCCTGACAGCTACTGACGGCCCGAGCCGCACTCCGCCCTTTTCGCCCTACGGCTTCGCCTTACGGTCGGGATCGCGTCCCCGGCGCCCATCCTGTTTGCCGCGTCCCACCTCCTTGACGCGACTGGAAACTTTCCTTACTTTCATTTCCTCCCACAGCGTCGCCAGTGGCGCCAGAGGGCAATGGAGGTCCGGATGTCCGGCACCGAGGGCGGATTCGTCCGCCGTATCGGCCTGTTCCAGTCGACCGCCATCAACATGAGCCAGATGTGCGGCATCGGGCCGTTCGTCACCATCCCCCTCATGGTCGCCGCCTTCGGCGGACCACAGGCCGTCATCGGCTTCGTCGCGGGCGCGGTGCTCGCGCTCGCCGACGGGCTGATCTGGGCCGAGCTGGGCGCCTCGCTGCCCGGGGCCGGGGGCAGCTATGTGTATCTGCGCCAGGCGTTCCAGTACCGCAGCGGCAAGCTGATGCCGTTCCTGTTCGTCTGGACGGCGATGCTGTTCATCCCGCTGATCATGTCCACGGGTGTGGTCGGTCTGGTGCAGTATCTGGGCTATCTGTGGCCGGATATGACACAGACCCAGGGCGATGTGGTCGGTCTCGGCGTCATCGTCCTGGTCATCGGGCTGCTGTGGCGGGGCGTCGAGCACATCGCCCGGATCACGGCCGTCATGTGGTGCGTGATGATCGCCTCCGTGGTCCTGGTCATCGTGGCGGCCTTCAGCCACTTCGACGCGGGTCAGGCGTTCACCTATCCGGACCACGCCTTCGAGCTGACCAGCGGTCACTTCTGGACCGGGTTCGCCGCGGGCCTGACCATCGGCATCTACGACTACCTCGGCTACAACACCGCCGCGTACATGGGCGCCGAGATCAAGGACCCCGGCCGCACCCTGCCGCGGGCGATCGTCACCTCGATCGCCGGGATCATGGTGATCTACCTGCTGCTCCAGATCGGCACCCTCGGCGTCGTCGACTGGCGCGAGATGACCGACCCCGACTCGGTGGCCTCCAAGTCCGTCGCCTCGGCGGTGCTGGAGGAGACCTGGGGGAAGGGCGCGGCCGACGTCGTCACCGTGCTCATCCTCATCACGGCCTTCGCGTCCGTCTTCGCCGGGCTGCTGGGCGGCTCCCGGGTGCCGTACGACGCCGCCCGCGACCGGGTCTTCTTCCGGCCGTTCGGCACGCTCCACCCGCGCCACCGCTTCCCCGTGCTGGGCCTGGCCACGATGGGCGTCGTGACGGCGATCGGCTTCCTGATCGGCCGCCACACCGATCTGGCCACACTCATCCAGCTGCTGACCACGGTCATGGTGATCGTGCAGGCCCTGGCGCAGGTCGTCGCCGTCACGGTGCTGCGCCGCCGCCAGCCCGACTTGCGGCGGCCGTACCGGATGTGGCTCTATCCGCTGCCGAGCGTGGTGGCGCTGGTGGGCTGGCTGGTGATCTACGGCTACGCGGACAAGAACTCCCCCGGGCGGCACCCCATCGAATGGTCGCTCGCCTGGGTCGCGGCGGGGTGCGTGGCGTTCGTGCTGTGGGCGCGGGTGGAGAAGGTGTGGCCGTTCGGCCCGAAGGAGATCAGCGAGGAGTACGCGGCGGGGGCCGACCCCGACGCGGAAGGCGGCACCCGGGGCACGGGGGACGGCACCCTGGGCACGGCGGGCGGCCCGGACGGCGCCGTCACCCCCGGGGCGCCACCGCCTCCCACCGCACCGTGACCTCGCCCTGACGCCAGCGCCGCGGGCCGTCGGTGAGCGGCCAGCCCTCGGCGCGCAGCGTCCTCGCGCTGCGTATCCAGCGCTGACGGGCGCTGAGCGGCGCGTACGGGGCGGCGGCCGCCCAGGCGCGGTCGAAGTCGCGCAGGAAGGTGTGCACCGGCTCGCCCGGCACATTGCGGTGGATCAGCGCCTTGGGGAGCCGTTCGGCCAGGTCGGAGGGGCGTTCCAGGGAGCCGAGGCGGGCCGCGAAGGTCACGGTGCGCGGGCCCGCCGCGTCGAGCGCGACCCATACGTGCCGCCGCCCGATCTCGTCGCAGGTGCCCTCCACCAGCAGTCCGCCGGGCGCCAGCCGGGCGCACAGCCGCCGCCACACGGCCGCGACCTCGCCCTCCTCGTACTGCCGCAGCACATTGGCCGCCCGGATGAGCGCCGGGCGGGCGCCGCCGGGCAGCGGCACCTCGAAGCCGCCGTGCGCGAAGGTGAGCCCCTCGCGCTCGTACGGCCGCGCGGCCAGCACCCGCCCGGGGTCGATCTCGACCCCGACGACGCGGGCCCCGGCCCGTACCGTCCGCAGCCGGTCCAGCAGCTCGACGGCGGTCCACGGGGCCGCCCCGTAGCCCAGGTCCACCGCCACCGGCGCCTCCGCGGCGCGCCGCAGCGCGGGCCCGTGCGCCGCCGCGATCCACCGGTCCATCCGGCGCAGCCGGTTGGGGTTGGTGGTCCCGCGGGTCGCCGAACCGATCGGACGGGACGGCGGGGGAACGCGGGCGGGCATGGCGCTGAGCCTATGCCGGGGCCGATGGGGAACCCATGCCGGGGTGGACGGGGAGTGGCCGTCGAATATCAGAACGTCATGCTTTGGCAAAGCGGAAATGGGAACCATACGTTCCGGTGTTGACGCCGTGGAGGGAGTCCGCCCCGGCAAGGAGGTAACGCGCGGTGAGCCAGCACGCGTCCCGGCTCGGCGGCCTGCGAGGCCGGTCCCACATACCGTTCGGTGCCCCGTCCCACCAGCGACTTCGTCGCATTCCACGGCGGCCGCGGCGGATCGCGATGCTCAGCGTCCACACCTCGCCGCTGCATCAGCCCGGTACCGGCGACGCCGGTGGGATGAACGTCTACATCGTGGAGCTGGCCAGGCGCCTGGCCGCCATCGACATCGAGGTGGAGATCTTCACCCGGGCCACCACCGCCGCGCTGCCCCCGGCCGTCGAGCTCGCTCCTGGCGTGCTCGTCCGGCATGTGGACGCCGGGCCCTACGAGGGCCTTGCCAAGGAGGACCTCCCGGCGCAGCTGTGCGCGTTCACCCACGGCGTCATGCAGGCGTGGGCCGGGCACCGGCCGGGCCACTACGACCTCGTCCACTCCCACTACTGGCTCTCCGGCCATGTCGGCTGGCTGGCCGCCGAGCGCTGGGGAGTGCCGCTGGTGCACGCCATGCACACCATGGCCAAGGTCAAGAACGCCGCGCTGGCGGCGGGCGACACCCCCGAGCCCGCGGCCCGCGTCATCGGCGAGCAGCAGATCGTCCGCGCCGCCGACCGGCTGATCGCCAACACCGCCGAGGAGGCGGAGGAGCTGGTGCGCCACTACGAGGCGGCGCGCGAGCTGGTGGCGGTCGTCCACCCGGGGGTGAACCTCGACCGCTTCCGGCCCGCCGACGGCCGGGCCGCCGCCCGGGCCCGGCTGGGACTCCCGGCCGACGCGCTGATACCCCTCTTCGCCGGGCGCATACAGCCGCTGAAGGCCCCCGACATCCTGCTGCACGCCGTCGCCCACCTCCTGGAGGAGGACCCCTCGCTGCGCGAGCGCATGGTCGTGCCCGTGGTCGGCGGCCCCAGCGGCAGCGGCCTGGCCAAGCCCGAGGGGCTGCACAAGCTGGCGGCGCGGCTCGGGATCTGCGATGTGGTGCGGTTCCGGCCGCCCTGTGCGCAGGACGAGCTCGCGGACTGGTACCGGGCGGCGTCCGTGCTGGTCATGCCGTCGTACAGCGAGTCGTTCGGGCTGGTGGCCATCGAGGCGCAGGCGTGCGGCACCCCGGTCGTGGCGGCCTCGGTGGGCGGCCTGCCGGTGGCCGTGCGGGACGGGGTCAGCGGCACGCTGATCGACGGCCACGACCCCGCCGACTACGCCCGCGCCCTGCGCCCCTTCGCCCAGGACCCGGGGCGGGCGGACCGGATGGGCGCGGCGGCGGCCGGGCACGCCCAGTCCTTCGGGTGGGACACGGCCGCCGCGGCCACGGCCGAGGTGTACACGGACGCGATGCGCGAGCGGCGTCACCTACGATCGGCTCATGGCTGACCCCAAGGCTGACCCCATGGCCGAGCCCGAGGCCGACCGTAAGGCCGACACGGCCCCCGATGCCGACCGTAAGGCTGACACCACGGCCGAGGCCGACCGTAAGGCCGACACGGCCCCCGAGACCGGTAAGGCCGACACCGCCCCCGATGCCGACCCCCGGGCCGTCATCGAGCGGACGCTGAACGACGCCGAACTGGAGTGGGAGAGCCCGGAGGACGGCACTTACGTCGTCACGCTTCCGGGCACCCGCAAGCTGTCGACCACCTGCTCGCTGCGGGTCGGCCGGCACTCCCTCTCGGTCAACGCCTTCGTCGTCCGCCACCCGGACGAGAACCACGAGGCGGTCCACCGCTGGCTGCTGGAGCGCAACACCCGGCTGTACGGGGTGAGTTACGCGATCGACCAGCTCGGCGACATCTATCTGGTGGGCAAGCTGCCGCTCGCGGCCGTCACCCCGGAGGAGGTGGACCGGCTGCTCGGCACGGTGCTGGAGAACGCGGACGGCAGCTTCAACACGCTGCTGGAGATGGGATTCGCCACGGCCATTCGCAAGGAGTACGCATGGCGAACCGCGCGGGGCGAATCGACCCGGAATCTTGAGGCGTTCAGCAATCTGACCCGCGACGCGGCGAAGTGAAGAGCCGGGCCTCGGCCCGGTCTCCGTCCGACACCCGCCTTTCTGCTTGACCTACCCCCATCCTGACGCGACCCCTTCCGCGCGCCCCTGCCCCATGGCATTCTCACGCCGTCTCTCACCTGAACTGCGTTCACATTCATGGAAGGCGGGGCTGGCTCATGGGCACGGAGATCGACAGAAGGCGGTTGCTCGGCGGTGCGATGGGACTGGCGGCGGGCGCCACGCTCCTGGGAGCGGGGGCCCCGCTCCTGACCGCCACGGACGCCGCGGCGGCCGCCGCACCGGGTGCACCGGGCGGTGGCCGTACGTCCGGCGGGGCGGGCACGTCGGGCGGGACGGGCACGTCGGGCGAGGCCCGTACGTCCGCCCTCTGGCGCGAGTTCCGCGCCCGCCCGTACACCCACCCCCAGATCCCGTACGTCGGCCGCGCCGGATATCTCGGCGGCCGCACGGGCTTCCCCCGCCTGCCCGTCGTCGCGGACGTCCGCGCCTTCGGCGCCCGGCCCGACGGCTCCACGGACGCCGCCCCCGCGATCAACCGCGCCATCGCCGCCGCCGGCCGCCGCGGCGGCGGCACGGTGCTGGTGCCGCCCGGGACGTACCGCGTGGACGACGTGATCCGCCTCGGCTACGACAACGTCGTACTGCGCGGCGCCGGCAGCGGCCGCACCACCCTCCACGCGACCCGTAACCTCACCGAGCTGATCGGCCCGTACGGCAGCCGCTACGGCGGCAACAAGTCGTCCTGGTCCTGGGCCGGCGGGCTCATCTGGATCTGCCCGGACGCCCGCTGGCGTTCCCTCACCGACGCGATCCGGGCCCAGGCATGGCCGTTCGAGGGCTGGACCGGCAACCGGCGCGACGAGTGGCACACCCTCACCGACCTCGCCGCCCCCGCCCGCCGCGGCGACTGGACGGTGACCGTCGAGGACCCGTCCGCCCTGCGCCGCGGCGACCGCGTGCTGCTCCAACTCACCGACGACGGCGCGCACTCGCTGCTGGCCCATGTGGCCGGTGATGTCGAAGGCGCCGCCGACTACGCCTGGACCGACAAGACCAAGCTCACCTCGTACGTCCCCTATGAGTGGCCGTGCCGCGTCGTCGCCGTCGACCGGCGCCGCCGCCGGGTGACCCTCGACCGGCCGCTGCCGCTCGACGCCCGGCCCGTCTGGAAGCCCCGGTTCACCACCCTGGTGCGCCCGGTCACCGGCTCCGGGGTCGAGGGCATCACCCTCGACGTCGTCGAGACCCCGCAGTCGCAGCATCTGCTGGACAAGGGGTACAACGGCGTCGCGCTTCAGTGCGCGTGGGACTGCTGGGTGGACGACGTGACCGTCAACAACGTCGACAACGGCTTCCTGCTCGTCGCCGCCAAGGCGTGCACCCTGCGCCGCACCCGGGTGACGGGCCGCGGCAGCCATCATCCTTACTGCTGTCGCGAGGGCTCGCACGACAACCTCGTGGAGGACTTCGTCCTGGCCCAGCGCACCGTTCCGGCCCCGGCGGGGACACAGCTGCACGGGATCAATGTGGAGGGGCTGTCCAGCTACAACGTCTGGTCGCGCGGCCGGATGGAGATGGGCACCTTCGACACCCACCGCGGGATGCCCTTCGCCAACGTCCGTACGGAGATCACCGTGGACAACACGGGGTCGCACGGCGGCGACGCGAGCGCCGGTCCGCTCTACGGCGCGCGGTTCGCCCACTGGAACGTCACGGTCACCAATCAGCGGGCCGGATGCGTCAGGATCGACGACATCGCGCCGTACAGCGCGACGGTCGGGATCAGCGAGGTGCGGCAGTTCGGCCAGATCGACGTCCCGGACTTCACCGGGCCGCTCCACTCCCGTATCGAGTCCTACGGCCACCCGGAGGCGGTCCACCCCCGCAACCTGTACGAGGCGCAGCGCGCCCTGCGCTGACGCCTCCCCTGACACATCGTGAGGAACGCGGTGAAGAAAGCGGTGAAGAAAGCGGTGAAGAAATACCGTCCATGAGGGCTCTTCATGGTGAACCGGCTCCGGCGGCCGGGAACCATGAAGAGGAGACACAACGGTGCTCATGGACAATCCGTGGCTCACGGTGGCAACGGTCGTGACGGTGGGGGTGCTACGGCTGATGGGGGACGTCATCCGCTGGCTGGCGGCGCGTTCGGGCGAACGGCTCCGGGCGCGCACGCTGGCCGAGTTGGTGCACAGAACGGAGCCGGGCACGGTCCTCACCGACCGCCGCCCCGACGGCGCGGCGCTGACGATTCGGCGGCGGCCGGAAGGGCGGGACGAGCGGGGCGAGCGAAACGAGCGGGGCGGGCGGGGCCGGCGGGACGAGCGGGGCGGGGGTCGATCGGAATGAGCGACACCGTCGAGGAGACCACGCGCGGCGGGCGGCCCGAGGAGGAGTTCGACGCCTTCTACGCCCGCACCTACCCCTGGCTGGCCGCCCGCGCGGTGATGCTCAGCGACAACCGGCAGAACGCCGAGGACGCCGTGCAGGAGGCGTACATCGAGGCGATGCGCCGCTGGCCCGAGGTCAGGGCGTGCGCCTCGCCCGAGGCATGGGTGACCACCACCATGCGGCGCAAGCTCTCGCGGGACGGGCGGCGCTGGTGGTTCCGCTGGAAGCCGGCCGAGATGAGCGTCCCGGCCGCCACGACCGCGAGCGTGGAGGAGACCGCCGAGGCACTGGCCGCCCTGCGCGCCCTCGGCACGCTGCCGCCGCGCCAGCGCCAGGTGGTGGTCATGCACTCGCTCGAGGGCATGAGCTACCAGGCGATCTCCGCCGAGCTGGGCATCTCCGTCGGCAGCGTCGGCAGCAACCTCCACAAGGCCCGCGCCCGGCTGAGCCTGCTGCTGGACGTCTCACCGGAGCTGGGCCGCGCGACCGAGCGCCTCCTGACCCGCACCCCGAAGGACCCGCTGAGCGTGGCGCTGTACGGGGCCGCGGAGTGGCTGTCGGCCGGGTTCAGGGGCGAGGGCCGGTCGTTGCGGGGCGGGACTGGAGACGGCGCCGACGGCATCCGGGGGCGTCGATGATCGCCACCGCCCGCGCGCTCCTCGCCCTCGCCCTGCTCGCCGTCTTCTACGCGCTGGTCGCGGCCATGGTGCTGCTCTGGGCGGCGTTCCTCGTGGCCGCCTTATGGACCGCGGGAACTCCGGAGGCCACGACGCCGCCCACCACTGTCGTCACCGCCTGCGCCGCGTTGGCCCCCATCGTCTTCGGCATGGTGTGGGCGGTGATCCGCACCGCCCGCCCCGCCGCCCCGCGCGAGGACGCGGTGACCGTGACCCGGCGCGGGGCGCCCGAGTTATGGCGCACGGTCGAGGAGCTGGCCCTCGACGTCGGCACCCGGCCGCCCGGCCACATCAAGCTGACCGCCGAGGTCAACGCCTCCGTCACCGAGGACGCACCGCTCCTCGGCCTCGCCCCCGGCCGACGCGTCCTCTACCTGGGACTGCCCCTGCTGGCCGGACTTTCGCCCGCCGAACTGCGCGCCGTCCTCGCGCATGAGCTGGGCCACTTCTCCGGCCGCCACAGCCGCTTCGGCGCGGTCGCCCACCGGGGCGCGGCGGGGCTGGTCGCCGCCCGGCAGGCGATCCAGGACGCGTCGGCCGCGAACGACCTGGTGCGGCTGTACGCGGGCCTGCCACTACTGCTGCTCGGCCTCTACACCCACGTCTTCCGCTGGCTCACCCGCCCGGTCCGGCGGCGGCAGGAGCTGGAGGCCGATCGCGAGGCGGCGCGGATGGCCGGTCCGGGCGCCGTCGCCGACGCGCTGTGCTCCACGGCGGCGCTGGAGGCGGCGTGGCAGGAGTTCCTCGCGGACTTCCTCGCCCCGATGCGCCGGGCGACGGGCCGGATCCCCGACGATCCGTTCCGCGCCTTCGCCCATATGGCCGAGGCGCCCGAACTGCGGGAGCCGATGGCCGCGTTGCGCGCCCGAGCCGTGGAGCGGCCCGCGGACCGCGACGACGCGCATCCGGCCCTGGCCGTCCGGCTGGAACGGCTGTCGCGCCTGCCCGCGCGGGAGGCCGTCGCCGAACCCTTCTCGTCCCCGCGACCTCTCTCCGTACCGCCGCGGTACGCGGTCGCGCTGGGCCGCGTCCTGCTGTCCGGCCCGGACGCGGGGGCGAGGGTGCCCTGGCGGGACTGGCTCACCGAGCTGGCGGAGCACCGCGCGACACGGATCCTGCCCCCGCTGGCGGAGGCGGTACGGGGGGTGGAGGAGACGGAGGGGATGGGCCGGCCGAGGACGGAGCCGGACGGGGCGCCGGAGGAGCTGACAATCCACCGAGTGCTGCGACTGCTGGACGGCGGCCGCCGCATGCCACTGGCCCGCGCGCTCAACGCCCGGCTGCTCAACGCCCGGCTGCTCAACGCCGGGCTGCCCGAGGGCGAGCGAATGCCCCGTGGCGATCAGCCCGGACAGGACCCACTCGCCCCCCTGGTCGAGGCCCTGGCCGTACTGATCGGGGCGCAGCTGGTCGCGCAGGGGACGGCGTACTGGGCCATGAACTGGACCGGCCCCAGCATCCTCGTACCGCCCGACGGCATCGCCCCCGAGACCATCCGCACCTGGGCCGACACCGCCGTACGGCTCCCCGGCCAGACCCAGCGGCTGGGGCTGCACCTGGCGGCCCTGGGCGTGGACGAACGCGCACCGCTGCCCACCACCGGTAGGGCAGGGGGTACGGCGGACGGGCCGGCGCCGGGGGAGAAGGCACGACGGATCAGCATCGCACCGGGTGCCACCGGCCCCGCGCGCCAGCGCATCACCGCCGTACGGGCGCTGGCGCTCACCGTGCTGGTGGGGCTGACGGGGCTGACGTTCGTCCTATGGGCGAACCGGGACGAGCCGAGCTACCCCGGGACCCCGGTGACCCGCTGGAACGACCGCTACCAGCCGGGCGGGGGCGGCACTGCCCCCGGGCCGACTCCGTTCCCGACGTACCAGCGGCCCACCTTCCCGGCCTGGCCGACGCCCCCGACGTACCACCTGCCCCCACGGTCAGTGCCGAGCATCCACATCGAGCCGGTCATCCCGAGATCCACGCCCTGATCCCCACCGGGGGCAGCCCGGTCCCGCTACGAGGAGCCCGCCCCAACCGCGGGCGAAGCCGTAACCGAACCCGAACCCGAAGCCGCACCCGCTCCACCCCCGACTTCCCCGGCCGCAGGCCGGCTCCGCAGGGCGCGCCCCAGCGCCACGTACCCCCCGGCCGCCACGAGGCCCACCACGGCGCTGGCCGCCCACAGGGCATCCGCACCGAAGCGGTCCATGACGGCGCCGCCCGCGAGCGGGGCGATGAGCGACGCGAGGGACCACGACAGGGTGTACATCCCCTGGTAGCGGCCGCGCCCATGGGTCGGGGAGAGCCGGGCGACCAGCCCCATCTGCGTGGGGGAGTTGATGATCTCGCCGATCGTCCAGACCATCACGGCCAGCGTGTACATCCCGACCGACCCGGCGAAGGCGGTCAGCCCGAACCCGGCGCCGGTCAGCAGCGCGGACACCATCAGCAGCGGCGCGGGATCGCGGTGCTCGAGGAACCGCGTCACCGGGATCTGCACGGCCACGATCAGTACGCCGTTCATCGCGATGGCGACGCCGAAGTCCGTACTGGACAGCCCGTCCGCCCCCATCGCCACGGGCAGCGCCACGAACGCCTGCTGGATGAGGGTCGCGACCAGGAACGACAGCGCGACCACGGCCATGAACCGCCGGTCCCGCAGCACCGTGCCCAACCCGACCGCGCGCTCCGACTCCGACTCCACCGCCGCACCATCGGCGGCAGGCTCCCGCTCAGGCCGAGACTCCGGAACCTTCCCAAAGACGATGACGGCGCACAGCAGCGTCATCCCGGCATCCGCCAGGAAGAGGGTGAGATAGCCGTGGCGCGCGATCAGCCCGGCCGCCGCCGCGGAGACGGCGAAGCCGAGGTTGATGGCCCAGTAGTTGAGCGCGAAGGCCCGTACCCGATCCCCGGGCGCGACGATGTCGGCGATCATCGCCTGCACCGCGGGCCGTGACGCGTTGCTGGTCATGCCCACCAGACAGGCCACGACGGCGATGGCGACCGGGTTCTGGACGAAGCCCAGTACGGCGACGGTGACCGCGGTCGACAGCTGCGAGACGAGCAGCGTGGGCCGCCGCCCCAGCCGGTCGGTCAGCACGCCGGCGACGACCGCGGCCACGGCCCCGCCCAGCCCGTGCAGCGCGCCGACGAGCCCGGCGAACATCGCCGAATAACCGCGATCCACGGTCAGGTACATGGCAAGGAAGGTGGCCACGAACCCGCCCAGCCGATTGACCAGCGTGGAGGTCCACAGCCACCAGAACTCCCGGGGCAACCCCGAGACACTCTCCTTCGCGGCCTGCCTCAGTCGGACGACGGACACGGACGACTCCCCCCAGTGAAAGCCACAGCCCTGTGAATGCGACAGCCGGTAAGCCGCACACCCCATGAGCGGCGCGACATGTAAGTGCCACAACCAGCATCCGCAACTTACCGATACGGCCCTCGCCCCGCCAGTCAATTGACGGGGTCCGTCAACCGACCCCCTCAGGCCGGTCCAGTAGGCTCGACGACATGGCCGACGCACCGTACAAGCTGATCCTCCTCCGCCACGGCGAGAGCGAGTGGAACGCGAAGAACCTGTTCACCGGCTGGGTGGACGTCAACCTGAACGAGAAGGGCGAGAAGGAGGCCGTCCGCGGCGGTGAGCTGCTGAAGGACGCCGGCCTGCTCCCCGACGTGGTCCACACCTCCGTCCAGAAGCGCGCCATCCGCACCGCGCAGCTCGCCCTGGAGTCCGCCGACCGCCACTGGATCCCCGTCCACCGCTCGTGGCGTCTGAACGAGCGCCACTACGGCGCCCTCCAGGGCAAGGACAAGGCGCAGACCCTCGCCGAGTTCGGCGAGGAGCAGTTCATGCTGTGGCGCCGCTCCTACGACACCCCGCCGCCCCCGCTGGACCGCGACGCCGAGTACTCCCAGTTCGCGGACCCGCGCTACGCGACCCTCCCCCCGGAGCTGCGCCCGCAGACGGAGTGCCTCAAGGACGTCGTCGTCCGCATGCTCCCGTACTGGTTCGACGGCATCATCCCGGACCTCCTCACCGGCCGCACCGTCCTGGTCGCCGCCCACGGCAACTCCCTCCGCGCCCTGGTCAAGCACCTGGACGGCATCTCCGACGCCGACATCGCGGGCGTGAACATCCCGACGGGCATCCCGCTCTCCTACGAACTGGACACCGACTTCAAGCCGGTCAACCCGGGCGGCACCTACCTCGACCCGGACGCCGCGAAGGCCGCCATCGAGGCGGTCAAGAACCAGGGCAAGAAGAAGTAAGCAGCACTGGTCAAGCCCTCTACCTGCGGTTTTCCTGCGGGTAGGGGGCTTGTTTCTGTATTGGGGCCGTCGCTGGGCCGTGAAAGGGATTCGGGGCCGCTGTCAAGCGTCCCCGCGTGCCTCGGTGAATAACGAAGTGCCCGGTATGCTTATCGCGCTTCATCTGACCCCCCCTGAACTCCGCCTAGCAGCACGTGAGTTCCAAGGCTCCGGCCCGAGAAGCGGGCCGGCTGGAGGAGAAGGGGAGGCGGTAGGGGTGACCCTTGAGAAGGACGAGCCTCGTAGGTGGACCAGTGCCGAGAAGTGGCAGGTCTGGCTTGCGGGAGCGGGTCTACTGGTGGCCATCGCTACTGGCGTGATGCAGTTCGCTCGATGAGCGAGTCACGCGCGAGTACGGTCGGGATCGGGCGCTGTACATGCAGCGAGCCCGGTCTGCTCTCACGCGACCGGGCTCGTTGACTGCGAGAGGGCCTGGGTCTGGTTGCAGCCGGATCCAGGTCCTCGGTCGTCCGAGCGCGCCCTGAAACCTACGCGAGCCACCCAGAGCTATTCAGACGTTGCACTGCAATGTCTCATGACGTCGCTAATTCCCTCAAGTTTTGTGGCCCTCGTCCTGGGCCAAGACTGCTCTTCTTCGCCATCGCCGAACTGTTGACCATCGAGTGGGTCCGTCACCTGCGATCGAAGACAGACGCCACTGCCTTACGGGTGCGCTCCTGGCTGGATGGCATGAGGTGCGCGTATACGCGCAGCGTCAGGCCCGGGTCCGAGTGGCCGAGATACTCGGCGAGAGCCTTGATGTTCTCCCCGGCGTCCAGGAGCACCGACGCGTAGAAGTGTCGCAGCGCGTGCATGCCGTTCTCGCGGGACTCCGCGTACGGCTGACCTCGCTCGGGCACCGGGATGACCCCTGCCATGGCCAGTGCCGGTTTCCACGCCTCCTCGTTGAGCGACGTACGCCAGACGTGCCCACCACGCGGCCCGGTGAAGATCAGTCGCTTGGTCACCGGGGGCCCGTCTGCCACCTTCCACGGCAAGGTGATCTCGACCGGCGGGAACCGCTTCATGTGCTCCCGGAGCGCGTCCGCGACCGGCCCGGGCAGCGGCACGTCCCGGAGCTTGCCGCCCTTGGGCGGGGCGAACACGGCCTTGCTGCGGCTCAGCTTCAGTTGCTGGACCACGTGGAGCGTGTCCGACTCGAAGTCGATCGCGTCGACGGCTACGCCCAGGATCTCGCCCTGTCGGAGCCCGCAGCCGCCGCCCAGGTCGACCATGGCCTGATACCGCTCCGGCATGGCGGCCCGCACGGCGAAGAGACGTTCCGACGTCCACGGGATCACACGCTTCGTATCGACGGTCGGCGGCCGGACCGAGCGAGCGGCGCACGGGTTGCGGGGAAGGTGCCCGTCGTCCACGGCCGCGCTCAGGGCGGCACGCACGTTGGAGTAGATCGTCCGCGCGTACGATCCCCGGACGCCGTTCTCCTGAAGCTGACGCACCCAGTCCCGTATATGCGCAGGCTGGAAGGAGCCGAGCGGACGAGTGCCCAGGTACGGGAAGGCGTGCAACCGCAGCTGTGACTCCATCGAGGCTTGCGTGTTCGGGTCGGCTCCCTGAGTGGCCACCCAGCGCTCGGCGTACTGCTGAAAGGTGATTCGAGCGGCGCGGGGGTCGATGTACTGCCCCCGCGCCATGTCCGCCTCGACGTGGGCAAGCCACTGATCGGCAAGCCGCTTCTGCCGGTCTGGGAAGCTCTTGGACTTCTCCGTGCCGTCCGGACCGACGTAACGAGCGCGGTAACGGAGCCCCGATCCGTAGCGCTCCGTTTTGACCTTGCGTGCCTTCCCGTCCGGTCCGGTCTCGGACCTGTACCAGCGGTCTTGGACATGCCCGGCCATCAGGCGGCAGCCCCTTCCCGCAGGGACTCGACCCAGGCCCGGACGTCCATGGGGTCGAAGCGCAGGTGTCGCCCGACCCGGAAGCCGCGCGGACCGGTGCGCTTTCGGCGCCACTGGTAGACCGTCTCAACGCTGGGCAGGTCGAACATCGCCACCAGGTCGTCAGGGGTGAGGTACCGCGATGGCAGTGCACGCGACTCGGCGGCCACTTCCGCGACAGCGAGGCGTCGGCTAGCCATGGGTCGGTTCTCCTTCCGTTCCGGGGGCGGGGGTGATGGTGGCGGTGAGCCATTCCTCAGCGGGAGTGAGGCCGGTACCGGCGTAGACCCAGTGGGCAAGGACGAGCGTGGTGTCTTCCTGCTCCAGCTCGGCGGCTTGGGCCCGTCGCCAGGCGGCACGGGCATCGCGGAGTGCGCCGAGGGTGGTGGAGTAGCGGCGGGATTTGGTGGAGAAGTGGCCCCGGAAGCCGAGCATGTGAGCCCAGGCGCGCAGCCGGAGGTCTTCCAGGTCCTTCCGGGCTCCGAGGGCCCAGGCCGTGCGGATGAGGCGGCGGGTGTGTTCGGGGACGTCGATCTGAGCGAGTTCGGCGATGAGTCGTATTGGCCGGTCGAGGGCCCCCGTCGCTGTCTCGGCGCCTTTGGTGGCGTACTTGGCGATGTACGCAGCGACCGCCCGATCAGTCAGAGCCGTCCCGCCGTCGAGTTCAGGCCCACGGATGGGCCGTACGTCGAGCTCACGGCCAAAGGCGAAGCGGTGCGCCCGGCCGTCGATCACTGGCCCCTTCACCTCTGCCTTTGCTGCGGCAGCGCGGATTGCGTCGGTCAGCAGCTCGGTGGTGGCCCAGGCCGGCGGCGGGGTGTCACCTCCCTCCCGACCGTCCAGCCGGATGACGGCGTGGAAGTGGACGGCGCCGCGCTTCTGATATTCGGCGACCTTGGCGAAGGACAGCCGGGCGTGGTCGCGGAAGGTCCGCTGCGTGAGTCCGGCCCGCTTGGCGACCTCTCGCCTCAGGTAGATCGAGAAGCGCCGCCACAGGAGCCCGGCGTGAGCGTTCCAGAGCACCGCGGCTTCGTAGTCGTACGTGTCAGGGTTCAGCGGAGCGCCAAGCGCGTCGTCGTCCTGGTCGTGGCGGACGCCGCAGCGGCAGCGCCGGACCGTTCCGCCGGGGCCGGTGGGCCGATTGTGGACCGGGCCGAAACTGGGCGCGGTGAAGGTGGCGAAGACGCGCGGGTGCGTGGCTACCTCCTCGGGGGTGCCTTTGCCGCCGCGTAGTCCGGCGGTGATCAGGTGGAAGGTGTCGCGGCGGTAGGTCTCGGCGCAGGCCGCACAGCGGGTCACGCGGCGGTTGTTGCAGCGGACCAGGAGATGCCCGGCGGGCAGGTCGGTGGAATCCAGGTGGCGGAGGATGTGGCCGATCTCGCCGGTGTCCTGGTTGAGGTGGTGTTCGGTGCGGTGGCCGTCGAGGCGGATGGGGTTGGTGCAGCCGCCGAGGCTGGAGAGTTGGCGGAGCAGTGCGGGCATGGTGCCGAGGGCTGCCAGGGTGCCGAGTTGGGGCAGCGGGGGCAGGGTGGTGCGGGTGATGATGGGGTCTCCTCTTTCGGCTCTTGGGTCGGGAGGGGTGGGCTGCCGGGGCGGTGGATGTTTGGCGGTATCGAGGCCGCCCCGGCAGTCGTGTGGTGTGGGATCAGCGGCGGCGCTGGCTGGCCAGGAGCGAGCGCATGACGACGGCGGCCACGGCGACGGAGACGGCCGTGACGGCGACGGCGGCGAGCAGAGCCGTCAGGACGATGCCGACCGTTACCACGGCGCCGACCGTTCCGGCGTTGATCCCGCTCAAGACCCCGGCCGGGCGGGCTGGAGCGGGCGCGGGGGTGTGCTGGCAGGAGCAGGCTGGGGCGTGAGGGTGCTGGGCCGCCGGGACGGCGGTGGGCACGTGGACGATCGGCGGCGTGGGGGCTTCGGGGTACTTCGGTCGGAACACTGCGATCTCCTCTCGGCTACTCGTCTAGTCATGTTGTTCGTTGACGGAGTCGACGCCGGAGCGCGTACCGGACTCCACGGACGGGGCGAGGCCGGTGTGGGCGAGCCAGAAGCCGAACAGCGCGATCACGACGGCGACCCACAGGCGGACGCCCATGAACTTGATCGCGATCCAGGCGACGGCGCCGAGGACGAGGACCAGGGGCAGGCTGACGGTCATGGGCGATCTCTCCTTTCAGCGGATGGGGCAGCGGTGGGTGCGGGCGGCCAGCTCGGCGGCGGCGCGGGTGTCGTAGTCGGCGGAGAAGTCGCAGCGGGGAGCGGTGCACACGGCGGTGTGCCTCACCCGGCCCCGCTGGTCGTTGGCGGTGCCGACGCGGACCGGGCCGATACGGGCGACGTTGCGGAAGCGGCGGAGCATGGTGGACTCCTTCAGAGGCGGGATGCGATGGCGTCGGCCAACGGCGCCGGGACGCCGAGGCGGGCGCGCAGGGTGTCAGGGTCGATGGGCGATCCGGTACGGGCGTGGTGGTCGTCGGCGAGCTTGCGCGCGTGGTTCACGAGCGCGGCCGGAACGTGCGGCGCGGGCCGTTTCGGCCCAGGCTCCGGATCGGCGGGTGGCCCCGCGTTTTCCGGCTCGGTCGAGACCGATACGACTTCGGCAAGTTCGGCCGGAGCCGACGCGGTCTCGGGCGTTGGTGCGGTGTGGGCGAGGAGGGTTCCGCCGAGGAAGGCGACGGCGGGCCATCCGGCGACGAGGATGCGCAGCCAGTCCGGTACGTCGGCCAGGTCGAGCAGTCCGGCGGTGGCGACGTTCGCCCCGAGCGACGCGGCCAGGGCGATGACGAACCAGCACCAGCCCGCCGCCTTGGACGCCCCCGACCGGAGCCGCTTCCAGGCCGCCACGAGCAGCAGGTCAACGGAGACCGGATAGGCCCACGCCTTCCACCCGTCCTGTCCGGCCGCCGAGGCCAGGTCATGCAGGTGGGCGAAAGACAGCGCGGCAGCGATGACCGCTTGCACGAGCACCGCGTCAACCCGCGCCAGGTAAGCGCGCATGGGGAGAAGCTCCTTTCAGTGAGTCAGCCGTCTGCGGTGAGTTCGTCGGCACGTGCGCGAGCGGCGGCGGCGACCTCAGCGGCCTCAACGTCGTTGGGCTGGGCAGCGGCGATGCGCTCCAGCAGGTCCGCTTTGCGGTTCATCAACTCGGCGTTACTCCCGACCCCGCGTGTACGGAAGTCGGCCAGGTCGGCCAAGAGCGCGGAGACTTCGGAGATGGTGGGACGAGACACAGGGACTCCCCTTTCGCTTTCAGGCATGGCGGGGGTAGGGACACGGCGCGGGTACGGTCGCGCCAGCCGTCAGGTGGGTTGATTACTCGGCGGCCGGAAGCGACTTGAGCAGCGAGGTTGGAGCGCTCACTGGAACGGCCGGTACATCCGGCCGGAACGGCTCCAGCGCGGGCAGGTCCGGCACGAGATGGGCATGGTCGCGGCAGACCGCCGCAGCATCGCCGAGCGAGAGATGGGGCGGACGGATGCGGGACCAGCCGCCGGACGTATCACCGGCGACCGCGAGGCCGGGCCGTTCGGGGGCGATGGCGCAGGCCGCGCCGACCGCTTCGGGGGCGATGTCGCCGAGCGCCATTTTGGCGGAGGCTTCATCGTTCACGCGGTGGCAGACCCGGCCGGTCAGCTGAGCCCTGAGCATCGTCGCGCCCTTGCCCAGCTCGGCTCCGAACCGCTGTCCGCAGACCTCCAGGTAGATGCCTGCCGCGCGGCCGAGTTGGGCGAGCCGGATGAGCTGGGTGACCATCTCGTCCCGCCGTTCCTCGTCCTTCCGCGTGGCGACGAGGAAGAGTTCGGCCACCTCGTCCACAAGCAGCACCACCGGCACCGGCCGCTCGTCCTCCGGCAGCCCCCAGATGTCAGAGGTGATCTCCTCATCCGGGGTACTGGGGGCGATGCCCTGCCGAGCCTTGATCAGGTCGTACCGGTCCTCCATCAGCCCGACCAGCACAGGCAGCAGTTCCGCCGCCTGCACAGGATCGGTGGCCAACGCCGAGAGCCGTGGAGCGAACGGCGCCAGCTCGACCCCCCGTTTGCAGTCAATACCGACCAGCGCGACCGGTTGCCGGGCGAGCCCGGCGATGAGGTGGCGCAGGAACATCGACTTCCCCGAGAGCGTGGCGCCCAGGGTGAGCTGGTGCGGGATGGCCCGGTAGTCCCGGACGAACGGCGTCGCGTCCTCCCGCAGCGCCACCGGCACCTTCAGGAAGCCGCCACCGGTCTTGCGAGGCATCCGGACCTTCCGGAGCACATCGAATCCGATCAGCCGCAGCTCCACCACACCCGGCTTGATCTCCTCCACGTAGGCGCCGTGAACGCCCCAGGCATGCCGCAACCGTTCGGCCGAGGCGGCCACGTCGGCAGGTTCCTGCCCTGGCGCGAGCCGCAGCCGGACCCGCAGCCCGGTCGACGTCGGACGGATCAGCCCCCGACGGGGCGGCACCGGCCGCACATCCCGATGGGTGAACGCCTGTACCGCCCAGGCCCGCAGCCGCGACGGCGGAACGGTCAGCCCGCATGCATCCATCACCGACCCGTACGACCCCAGCAGCCGGGCAGTCGAGATGGGCATCCCGACCGTGGACCAGTAGGCGGCCGGGTGCCGGACCCGGAGGTAGGTAGCCCCGCCGACCATTCCGGCGACCGGACCACCCACCTCCATCAACGTCATCACGTCAGCCATCAGATTCAGGCCCCCGCACCGACGGATATGGCGGCCGGGGCGATGGCCTCGGCCCGGAAGGCGATGCCGTGCCGCTGCTGCCCGTTGAACACGGTGTCCCAGGGCCGGGCGATCAGCCCGATCAGCGTGACCGGCGAACCGAGGGCCAGCCCCTCCGTCACGCCGCTTTCGGGCACGGTGACCTGAAGCAGCGAGGATTCCCCGCCGTCGATGTAGACGACGCCGAGCCGCATCAGTGTCTCGCCGCTCTGGGCGTCCTTGGCGATCTCGCCGGTCTGCCGGTCCTTCACCTTCGGCTCCGGCGCCTCGGTCAGCAGGACCGTGGCACCGGAGGTCTCAACTCGAATGGAACGCAACTACTTCTCCTCATCTCGCATCCAACCCACCTACTTGTGTAGATGAGTTGCGGCCTTCGAACCTGAACGGGCGGGAACGGGGACCACCATGCCACACAGCTTGCCCACTCGTCTATACGAGTATGTGTCTTCGTGTGTACGAGTTCAGAAGAAGCAGCCCGGGGCCACCACGCCCCGGCCATGCGTCAGTTGGCAGGAAGCTGGTAAGCGAGGACGTACGCGTCAGCGGCCATCACGGTGTCGCACACCTCCACCGCTCGCCCCTCGCTGTCGTAGGCGGTCCGGACGAGATGGATCACTGGCACCCCGGAGGCGAGCTGGAGCGTGCGTACCTCGGCAGGGGAGGGCATCCGGGCCCGGATCTCCTCGTCGAAGTGGTCCAGGCGGTGCCCCATCTCCTCCAGCCGAGCGTAGATGCCGCCGGGGCCGGGGTTGGGCTGCGCGATGGGGGTGTTCCGCGCCAGGTCGAGCGGCAGATACGAGGTGGCGAACTCCACCGGCCGCCCATCCAGCAAATACCGGCGCCGCCGGGCCAGCACCTTACGAGGCGAGCCCAGCCGGGCGGAGATGTCCGGCGACGGCCGCTCCTCCTTCACCTCGAGGTTGTCCACCTCCGGGCGGCTGCCCGCCGCTTCCGCCTCTACGGTGAAGGCGGCCTTCCCCTGATCCCGATGCCGCCGCGCGAACCGATCAGACGCCAGCCGCCGCACGGGTGGCCGGGGCCGCACGAAGACCCCCTTGCCATGCTCGGAGACCGCCAGGCCCTCTTGCTGGAGCAGCGACAGGGCGTTGCGGACCGTCATCCGCGAGACGCCGAAGTGATCGACCAGCTCAGTCTCCGAGGGCAGCTTGTCGCCCTCCCGGAAGCGGCCCTTGTCGATCGCTTCCCGCAGCGCGTCAGCGATCTGCCGGAACACCGCCCGGTCGCTCGTCGGGTCCAATACACCCAGGACGGAAGTCAGGGAAGGCATGTGCACATACTCCTTTAGGTATCTAGACGAGCGGCTGACCGGGATTGCTACGGTGGAGAGCCTAGCCAGCCGAGAGGGCCGAGGAACGTGAGCTATGAGCGCCCGCACTCCGTGAGCGTCGCCGGAGTCATCGTCGACGACGCTGGCCGTGCGCTGCTGATCAAGCGACGCGACAACGGTAAGTGGGAACCGCCCGGCGGCGTGCTCGAACGCGAGGAAACCATCCCCGACGCGCTTCAGCGTGAAGTCCTCGAAGAGACCGGCATCAAGATCGCGCTTCCCGCGACCCTCACCGGCGTCTACAAGAACATGACCGGCCTGATCGTCTCCATGGTCTTCCGCTGCGAGGCCATCGACGGCACCCCGACCACCGGAGCGGAAACCCGCGCACTGCGCTGGGCCACCCGCGACGAGATCACCGAGCTGGCCGACGAGGCATACGCGATCCGCGTCCTGGACGCACTCGACAACACCAGCCCGCCGGCCATCCGCGCCCACGACGGCGTCCGACTCATCTAGCACGCACCCACGACCCATAGCCCCTACCAGCACGAAGGAACTTGTATGGACGAGTATATGAGTGCTCCGCGAGTTTGGGGCCTGATGTGCCCAGGATCCCGAGAAGAAGTCACCCGCGCCCGCCGCTGGACCCGCGACATCCTCAACGGACACCCCTGCGCAGACGACGCCGAATTGATCGTGAGCGAACTCGGCAGCAACGCCCTCACTCACACCGCAAGCGGCACCGCTTACGGCACCTTCCAGCTCACGCTGTCGCTCTCACCCCGCACCGTCGCGATCTCCGTGACCGACGAGGGAGGCCACCCCGAAGAAGTCAGCCCCACGGAGGCCGACCCGGACGACACCCACGGCCGCGGATTAACCATCGTCATGGCACTCGCCCGCCGCCTGGACATCACCGGCAGCCAACACGGCCGCACCGTCACCGCCCAACTCGTAGCACCCGAGACAGGAGTCACCACATGCTGAGGCCCCTGCTACGACCCGGCTACTGGTGCGAATGCTGGACACGTTCACCAGCCACAGGACCCCGCTCGGTCCTGCTCGCCTCCATCGAAACCGACAGCCCGACCGAGGCCACCCGATGGATCCGCGTCACCGTGCGCACCATCGCCTCAGCACTCGACCGGCAAACAGCCCACAAGGCATGGGACTGGGTCACCTACGGCCACAAGGAAGCCGAAGACGCCCTCACCAACGGCGAAGCAGCCACGTTCGCCCTCACCCAGCAAGACACCCACATCGAATGGATCCTCCGGCCGGTCATCTTCCTACCCCTTGCCCACCGCGAGGCCCAACGCCTTCCGGCATGCGCCGAACAGTTCACCTGCCCCACCACACACAAGATCGCCCGACACCAGACCAACGGCCACTGAGTTACAACCTTCTCTACGGGTTCAAGGCGGCTCGCTCCGCTCACCGCGCGCGGCCCGGCCCCCGGCCGGGCCTGCGCTCCTGTCTCCGCCCCGCTCCAGCCCGGCCGGCGCCCGTACCGCGCGCACAGCAATCAGCCGCCTGATGCCAGAGACAGGGTGCGTCGTGGCTGGGGCGGTCGGTTCCACGGCTTTAGGCACCTCCCCGGTCCGGGTCCCGCGTCGGGCAAGGCCAGGGGGCCACTCGTTCAAATTCCGGGCAGGTCCAAAGCCTGCCCGAGTTGCCAACCAGCGTACGGCCCCCTGACCATGCCCGACCCCAGACCGGGCAGGCCACCGCCCAAACCCGCTCCACCGACCTGTAATCAAGGTCCGGACGGAGATACGGGCAGACTCTGGACGCCAGCGATTATTCCATCCACATATTGACTCAACTGGGCATGGAGAACCCGTGTAAGGACCTCAACAAACCTCAAATTGTAGCTGAGTTCCAGCCTAGATATGTGCATCGCCTGCGCCGTATGTGCCACCTGGTGCCTGGAATCGAGGATGCTGTTGAGTTTTTGACTCTCGAATCCAGAAACCTCTTGCCGTCCCCAATGCTTGGTGAATTCATCGTTGCAGGCCTGGAATACTTCAGAGATTCCGACTGCTTTGAACATCCGCTTAACGCAAGCCGCGTCAGGGTTGCTGTTTGTTGCGGCAAGGGCCTTTGGCTCAAAGCTGTCCTTAGCCAAAAGCCTTGCCGTAGTCAAGACATTAGCCAACCGCAGTTCGCGGTCCATTCCTTTAGTGGAGAAGTCACCCTTGAGCGCAAGCTCGAGGGAAGCGAAGGAGGCTTCAACTTGCAGCTTCTTTGGGAGCAATCCCATTGGGATCTTTGCGGTGCGAAGTCGGTCCAGTTCTTCCTCGAACAGGTCCCGGAGGAACTTCTCGAAAGACGCCACAGTAAGCACCGTGCAAGCACCTCGAAGCGCAGATACCTTGGGTAGCTCCAAACTGTCAGGCGGGTCCGGATACACAGATTCGAGAGCAATCAGCGCTTGAACCGCCTGCGCCCCAGCGTGAAATGTAGCCAGCGCCCCCATCGCGACATCAACCAACCTTTTCGCTGATCATGTCCCGCATCATGGTGATTCGATCACGGAAGTAACTGGGGGTATTAGTGGCAGCGTCGACGGCCCGACGGAATCTGGAGTTCGAGAAGAGTTCTTGAACGCCTGCAATGATCTCTGCGCTGTGCTCTCGCAAGGTCTCCTCGGGAAACTGACTGACGGCAAAAATCTCAGCGTCGTACAGGGAAGCGAGTACCTGCCGACGCCAGGACTGCTTTTCGGGCGACCAGCGCTGGAAGGCATTTTCGCCAAAGGCAGCCCTCGCCTTCCTGACGGCGGCACGAAAGTGGGACCGAGCTTCCTCCACCTCTTCCGCAGGCATTTCATGATGAGTAGCCATGAAGGTATCGAGCTTGCGACCCATTCCGCCAGCGAAAGTATCCCAATTTTTTCGGAATGTAAGATAGCGCAATACGAACTCTGCGTCGCGCATCTCGCTGTAAATGGCAGATCGATTTCGGTCTCGAATGCCGAGCAGCTTGTGAAACTCGCTCGTAATTGACTCCTCGAGGATCATGTCGTTCAACTTTCCCGGCCAGGCGCTGTTTCTGATCTCCTGAGGGTTAAGTCGAATGCCGCCAGTATTCAAGCGCTGGAAGACCTGGTATTTGATATCAGGGTCGGACTGGCGAAGAATGATAACCGCTCGCAAGTTGGCGCGCGTCTCGAGGATGGTTTGAAGTGTTGTGGGCAGCTCATCAAATCTTAGACCGTTGGCTTCTCCAAAAACCTTCAAGCCCGTAAGCGCGAATCGCCCGAAGAGGAAGTCGCTGATTGCGGTCAGGCGTTGCTTTCCGTCGATGACGGAATAGTGGCCGTAAGCGTCTTCATTCAGAAAAATATTGGGGATCGGGACGTTCATCAAGAAAGACTCAATCAGTTGAGACTTTCGATCGTCCTTCCACCTGTTCCGACGCTGATAATTAGGGGAGAGGTCGATTTGCTTATTCTTTACCAAGTCCGTCAGGGAGCGCAAGTTGTAATCTAGGACGCTTGTGAGTAGGTCTCTCTGCTTGGCTTCCCAAAAACCGACCGGGTCTTCCTCGTATTCGGAATCGAGCTGAGCCTCAGATTCCTCGATATCCCGGCTACTGTTGGATTCGAACTCGATCTGCTCCATCATTTCCCTGTCGCCTGACGGTTCGTCAAAAGTGACCAACATCGTAGAGCATCAGAGTCCATAGCGCAGTAGAACCTGAGAACTGCCATACACAAGGTTCTATGGGGAGGACGACCACGACGTTGACCGGGTTCGAGGCGGCCCCAACGGCCGACTGGGCCTCACGGAAGCAAGAATGAACGGAGCCAGTCGGCGAGCGCGGAGAAGTCGGCGTCCACGAGGCCCTTGGTTGGGTCGACGCGATGGAGCAATGATGGCCCGAGGTGACTGGCGTCGACCCACAGGCGGTCTATGGCGCTGATCTCGTCATCGACCCAGATGAACGGCCGGCCGTCGGCCCACTCGACAAGGTGGCGGGTCTTCCAGTGCAGGCCGCGAGGGCTTTCGTCGGCGCAGGGGGTCGGCCACTCCACCACGGGCAGCCTCGGCAGTCCGATACGTGGGGAGACAGCCTCGTTCGCCTCCTCCATCCAGGTCGTCGCCCACACGAGACGGCAGCCCAGGGCCATGAGACGCGATCCGAGCCCCGGGCCGAGCCGGTTCAGCAATGGGTTCCCCTGATCGGGAGACGTCGGGGAGGCGGCGGCAGCGGTCTGCGGGTGGCAGGACGATGAACCGAACGGGATGAGTGGACCATCGACGTCGAGGAAGAGAAGGGGACGCTCCGTCGCGCTTGTCACGAGGGCACGATAGCCCGGCTTAGCAAGGAAGCGGCCCCCTCGTTACTGGGCCGTCTCTGGGCCGTCCGAGGCCGCTCGGCAGTGCCCAACAACGACCGATGACGGCCGCTCAGAGCGGAGTGATCAGGGCGGCCACCAGGGAAAACGCAGGTCGCCAAGATCCCCGGCAAGACCCAGGGCAAGAAGAAGTAACGCGCCGCTAACGAGCCCCCTGCCTGCGGAATTTCCGCTGGCAGGGGGCTTCTTCATGAGCGAGCACGACGATCGCGAGATGCGAAACAGGCCCTGGGCCCGGCCCCTTGCGGAAGCCGCGCCTGGCCCCGAGGGAACTCGCCGGGGGCGACAGGCGAAGGAGAGATGAAAGCCCAAGCCTTCGAAGCGTTCCCCAGGATGAGAGGAGCCCCGATGACCGTCGAACCAGGCGTCCGCACGGGGGCGGAGAGCGATGCCTCGGTCATTGCACGGTCCCGGGATGAGCCCGAGGCATTCGCCGTGCTCTTCGACCGGTACGCGGATGCGGTACATCGTTATCTGGCCCGTAGGCTCGGCGGCGAACCGGCCGACGACCTCATGGCGGAGACCTTCACCACTGCTTTCCAGCAGCGGCACCGGTACGACCCCGCGAGGGCCACGGGCAACGACGCCCGGCCGTGGCTGTTCGGCATAGCGACCAACCTGGTCGGCCGGCACCGGCGGGCCGAGGCCCGCCGGTTCAAGGCCCTGGCCCGCATCCCGGCTCCCGCCGACCACGAGGAGCCGCTGGCCGACCGGGCCGCGGCCCGGGTAGGGGCACAGGCCGTACGCCGCGAGCTGGCGGCGGCACTGGCCGCACTGCCCGCGCGGCACCGGGACGTGCTGCTGCTGGTGGCGTGGGGCGGTCTCGGCTACGAGGAGGTGGCCCAGGCCCTCGGTGTCCCCATCGGCACGGTCAGATCACGGCTGCACCGGGCTCGCAGCAAGCTACGCGAAGCGTTGGGCGGATCCGATCCGACGACACTGCGAGAGGCATCCGGCCATGACTGACGAACTCGAACTCCTACGGGACTGGGACGCGGACGCGGCCCCGCTCACCGAACCGGCCCGAGCGCAGGCCCGCCACCGACTGCTCAACACGATGACGCGCACGGAGCGGCACCCCGACACCGCACCCAGCCGCCGCCACGCGCTGCGCCTCGCGACGGCCGCGGTGGTCACCATGGCGGTTACGGGCACGGCGGTACTGCTCACCGAGGACGGCGCCGACGAGGGCGGCCGCACCGACCGCGCGGGCACGAACGCCCCGCGGATGCGCAACGTCGCCGCCGTGACGGTGCTGAACGGGGCGGCAGCGCGGGCGAGTAAGCACGAGAAGCCCGTGGCGCCGCGCGACGACCAGTTCATCTACTGGAAGCGGATCATCAAGGAGACGGAGCGGAAGACCGGCGCGGTCAAGACCTATGTGGACGTGAACTGGGACTCGGTGGACGGCTCCAAGCGATCTTTGACCATGGAGCTCGGCCGGGTGATCTGGGAGAAGCCCTTGGGGAAGAACGAGGGCGTGTGGCCGCCTCGGGAGTGGAGCAAGCTGAAGGAGCTGCCCACCGACCCGGAGAAGCTCACCGAGGCCATCATCGGCGTCGGCACGTCCGACAAGCCGATCGACGACTTCACCGCGTGGGACTGGTACGACGCCTACTTCATGCTCGGCGAGCTCCTGAAGTGGCCGGTGCTGCCCGAGGGACTGCGTCCCGCCGCGTACGAGGCGCTGGCCCTGGTGCCCGGGGTCAAGGCGACCCCGGGGATGAAGGACTCCGCCGGGCGCACCGGGGTGGGGATCTCCTACCCCAAGCGCGCGTCCGAGAAGGGCAAGTACCTCATCTTCGACCCTGAGTCCTATGAATTCCTGGGCTTCCGCGACGAGCGGACCTCGCGTTCCGGGAAGAAGACGTACATCCAGCTGTCGCACGTGGCGGACTGGGCGATCGTCGACCGCTTGAAGCAGCGCCCGTAGTTCGGGACGAAGAGGTCTGAGACCGCTCAGCCCCCAATGCCCAAGCCGCCTACTCGCGGTTTCACCGCGAGTAGGCGGCCTTGGCGATTCTATGACCCATGTGCCGAGGTACTGGGACGCCAGGCAGCCGCCCGGGTACGGCAGGTGGCTCGGCCTCTCAGGCGCGCCGTGCCCGGTCGCGGGCCAATTGGTGGGTGGTGGCCCTTTCGGCCCTGGGTTCGGCCCCGGGTATGGCCCCGGGTTCAGTCCTTAAGACGTCTTGAGGACTTACGCTGAAAGCGTCCGCAGCGGCTGCGCAATCTGGGACGGTGAGCACCCATGGCCAAGTACGAGCAGATCGCGGATGCCCTGCGCCAGAGCATCCGCGCAGGTCAGCTAGGCCCCGGGGAGCGGCTGCCGGCCGAGGACAAGCTCGCGGCGCGGTATCGGACGAGCGTGCCGACGCTTCAGCGGGCGCTGTCGGAGCTGGTGGCCGAGGGGCTGATCGACAGGCGGCACGGGGTGGGGACGTTCGTACGGACCCCGCGTCGGCGGGTCGAGCGGAGCAATGAGCGGCACCAGTGGGAGAAGGACCGGGCCCGCCGGTCCAGGGCGGAGCGGCTGCGGACCGGGTCGACCGAGCACGACACCGGGCTGGAGGTCGGCGACCTCGCCTTTCACGCCGAGTACCGCGACGCGAAGGCCGACGAGGACCTGGCGTCGGTCTTCGGGATCCCCGTGGGCACGCGGCTGCTGGAGCGGATCTACCGGACGAACTGCCGTGAGGAGGACGCGCCGTTCGCGCTCGTGCACTCCTACCTGGTCCACGATGTCGTGGCCGCCAACCCCGACCTGCTCGACGCCGCCCATGAGCCCTGGCCCGGCGGCACGCAGAATCAGCTCTACACGATCGGCGTCGAGCTGGACCGCATAGAGGAACGGATCACGGCCCGGCCGCCGACGGTGGAGGAGGCCGAGGCGCTCGGCCTCAAGAAGGGAGTGTCGGTGATCGTCCTCCGGAAGATCTGTACGGACATCGGCGATCGGGTCGTCGAGGTCTCCGATGTGACGCTGTGCGGCGACCGTACGGAACTCGTCTTCACCACGCCCCTGAAGAGGTGGTGACCATGCCGAACACCATCACCGTCATCACCGCGGTCCACGCCCCGGGCGCCGCGCATCTGCCGGACGCCCACAAGTCGCTGTGCGAGCAGGAACTGCCGGACGGCTGGGACTGGCAGTGGGTGATCCAGGAGGACGGCGAGACCGACGCCGTACGGCCGTACGTGCCCGACGACGCCCGCGTCAGCTTCGGGCAGGGCCGGGCCGGCCGGGCCGCGATGGCGCGCACGATGGGGCTCTCGCGGGCCGAGGGCGCGTACATCAAGGTGCTGGACGCCGATGACATGCTCACCCCCGGCGCCCTCGCCCGCGACCTCCGCGCGCTCACCGACCACCCCGATCTCGGCTGGGCCACCTCCCGCGCCCTGGACCTGCTGCCCGACGGCTCCACCGTCGGCTTCGAGGGCGACCCGCCGCAGGGGCCCATCGCACGCGGCGCGGTCCTCGAATTCTGGCGGGCGAACGACCACCGCGCCCAGGTCCACCCCGCCACCCTCTTCGTACGCCGGGACCTGCTCCTCGCCCTCGGCGGTTGGATGGCCCTCCCCGCCTCCGAGGACACCGGCCTCCTCATGGCCCTCAACGCGGTCAGCCGCGGCTGGTTCACCGCCGAGACCGGTCTGCTCTACCGCAAGTGGCCCGGCCAGGTCACCAGCCAGTCCGCCCACACCGACGCGGCCGAGCGCGCGGCACGGTTCGCGGTGGTCGAGACGCGGGCCCGGGTCCTGGCCGCCATGGACGGCTGGCGCTACGAAGACACCCGCTGAAAACCCGCTCGCCGCCGCCACCGATGAGTTTGTGCGGCCTCCTCGGTCTGAGAGGAGGAAGAGCTCACCGACCGCATCCACGGAGGGGCATCATGAGGAAGATCACCGCCAGTCTGTTCATCTCGCTCGACGGGGTCGTGGAGGCGCCCGACCAGTGGCACTTCCCCTACTTCAACGACGAGATGGGCGCCGCGGTCGACGCGAGCCTCGGCGCGGCCGACACCCTGCTCATCGGCCGCAAGACCTACGACAGCTTCGCAGGAGCCTGGCCGGACCGCGAGGCGGCGGGCGGTGAGGACGCCCACTTCGCCAAGAAGCTCGGCGACGCCCGCAAGATCGTCCTGTCGCGGCAGAACCTCAGCTTCACCTGGCGGAACACCGAGCAGCTCAAGGGCGACTTCGCCGAAGCCGTCACCGCGCTGAAGAACGAACCGGGCGGGGACATCGCCCTCAGCGGCTCGGTCTCCGTCGTCCGGCAGCTCATGGCGCACGGCCTGCTGGACGAGCTGCACCTGCTGGTCCACCCGATCGCCGTCCGCAAGGGCATGCGGCTGTTCGACGAGAGCGAGACCACGCTCCCGCTGAAGCTGCTCTCCTCCGCCACCTTCAGCACCGGTGTACTGCACCTCGTCTACGCCCCGGCGGCGTCCACCACCGACGCCACCTACGAGGACGCCAAGTCCCACCTGCCCCAGGACGACCAGTAGACGCCCCCAGGACGACCACGACGACCACTCAGGGCAGCGTCTCCGCGTCGACCCGGGAGAAGACCAGGTCGCTTTCCTCCGTGACCGGCCCCCGCCAGCGGACCGGGACCTCCGGGGCGCGCCGCAGGGCGTCCGGGTAGCTGGCTGCCGCGTAGTCGTTGGGCAGGCGGTAGACGTGGAAGCCGTGGTCCTTGAGGGCGGTCAGCAGGTCTTCGACGGAGTCGCCCAGGTCGGACATGCGCTGGGGGGTGACCTCGACGGTCAGCTCGGCGTCGGGGCGCAGTTTGTCGAGGAGCGGGACGAGGCCGCGGACCACGCTGCCTTCCGCGCCCTCCACGTCGATCTTGATGACCCGGGCGTTGGTGATCTCGTCGTCGGTGAGGAGGTCGGGCAGGGGCTGGGCCGCGATCTCGAAGGTGGACTCGGCGGGGCCGTCGTAGGGGACGACGCTGTTGGCGCCCATGTTGCGGGAGCTGGCGAGGATGAAGGTCAGCAGCTCGTCGCGGTCGGAGACGGCCGCGTTGAGGGCGCGGATGTTGGTGGAGTCGTTGCGCCGGGCGTGGCGCTGGAGGAGCTGGTGGAACGTCGGTGAGGCCTCGATCGCCACCACCGTCCCACCGCGCCCGACCAGGCGGGAGGCGAGGAGGCTGTAGTAGCCGATGTTGGCCCCGACGTCCACGAAGACGTCCCCGGGCTTCAGCCGGCGCTGGAGCCACCGCGTCATATGGGGCTCCCAGACGCCGAAGAGGTAGAGATACCGCTGGATGAGGTCCTGGGTGTCGACGGCGAAGGTGGCGCCGAAGCGCGTACGGGCCAGGCGGTGCAGGGGGCGGTCCCGCAGGGCGGCGTTGAGGTGGCGCTCGACCAGGGCCCGCTTGCCCGCGCTCCAGGGCGCGTGGCGGACGTACTCACGGCCGAGGTCGAGAGCGGCCTGGTCGACGAGCCTGCGGATCACGGGGTCTCCAGGTGGGGGAGGGGTCTTCTTGTGGTGCGTGCGGTCTCGTTCGATGTCACCGCACCGGTGCCCAGTGTCTCCCGGACATGCCCCCGGACATGGAAGCGCCCGACCGCTGGCGACGGGGGATGCACCAGCGGTCGGGCTGTACCTAAGAGTAACGCGGTCGCCGGGGTGGGGGAGACGACTCCTCCCCCGCGACGAGCAGTTGTGACCGCGATCACGCAACGTTCGTGCAACGTTGTCACCGACCGCACGGAGGCGCATACGAGAGCCGGGGGAGGTATTCGTCCCATTTCTCCGGGGTCAGCACGCCTCGGGTCATCGAGCAGACGCGACGCACCGCCTCGTCCACGTCCAGGCTCCACAGCCGGACCGTGTCCGCGCCGCTGGACACCCCGAGCATCCGGCTGTGCGGGTTGAACGACAGGAAATTGCCGGTCTTGGCGTTGGGGCTCAGCGACTGGCCGATGGACGTGGCCTTGGACGGGACGGTGACGTCCCACAGCCGGACCGCGTTGTCATTGCCGCCGCTCGCGAGCGTGCTGCCGTCCGGGCTGAAGGTCAGCGACACGATCGCGTCGGTGTGGCCGGTGAGCGGGGACCGCAGCCGGGTCACCCTGCCGGGGTCGGTGACGTCCCAGAGCCGGACCGTGTTGTCGTCGCTGCCGCTGGCCAGCGTCTGGCCGTCCGGGGTGAAGACGAGCGCGTTGACGGGGCCGAGGTGGCCCGTGACCGGCCCGCCCCGTGGGGTGGTGTGGCGCGGGTCGGTGACCTTCCACAGCCGGATGGTGTTGTCCGCGCTGCCGCTGGCCAGCGTGCGGCCGTCCGGGCTGAAGACGAGCGCGTTGACGTAGCCCCGGTGGCCGGTGAGCGGTTTGCCGAGCCGGCGGACATGCGACGGGTCGCTGACGTTCCACAGCTGGATGGTGTTGTCGTTGTACGCGGTCGCCATCATGCGCCCGTCCGGCGTGAAGGCCAGCGCGCCCGCGAACCTGGTCCGCAGGGGGAGGGGCGGCTTGTACGGAACGGGCCGGGTCGGATCGGTGACGTTCCACAGCCGCACCTGGCGGTCTCCGGTCATCATCGCGAGGGCGTGGCCGTCCGGGGTGAACGTCAGCTCACGCACCGAGCCCTCCCCGGGGGCGAACGGCTCGCCCAGCGGCACCGGCCGGTTGGGATCGTCCACGTTCCACAGCCGGACCTTCTCGTCGCGCCCGGCCGTGGCGAGCACCCGCCCGTCCGGGCGGAACACCCCCATCCGGCCGACCATGTCCGACGTCGGGATCGACCACAGCCGGACCGTGTTGTCGCCGCTCCCGGTGGCGAGGGTCCGCCCGTCGGGGCTGAAGCCCAGGGCGTACATCTCGCCGCTGCTCCCCGCGAGCGGCTCGCCGACCTGCGACGGATACGCCGGATCGCTGACGTTCCACAGACTCGCCGTACTGTCCTGGCTGGCGACGGCGAGCATGGATCCGTCCGGGCTGAAGGACACCGACCAGATGGGGCCGATGTGGCCGGTGAGCGGCGAGCCCAGCGGCTCCGCGTGACGCGGATCGCCGACGTCCCACAGCCGGACGGTGTTGTCCGCGCTGCCGCTGGCGAGGGTCCGGCCGTCCGGGCTGAACGCCACGGAGTGGATCAGGTCCTTGTGGCCGGTCAGCGCCTTGCCGATCCGCTTCGGACGGCGCGGATCTGCCATGTTCCACAGCCTGATCGAGGCATCGTCGCCACCGGCCGCCAGGGTCCGCCCGTCGGGGCTGAACGCCACGGAGCGCACGGCGGCGGTGGCGCCGGTCAGCGCGCCGATCGCCTTCGGCCGGCCCGGGCGCCTCATGTCCCACAGGCGCACCACGCGATTCTCCGTGGCGGTGGCCAGCGTGCGTCCGTCCGGGCTGAAGGCGAGCAGGTAGATCGTGCCGTCATGGTGGGAGAAGGGCGCGCCGAGCGGGCGCGGATGGCGGGGGTCCCGCACGTCCCACAGGCGGATCGTGCCGTCGTCGCCCGCGCTGGCGAGGGTGTTGCCGTCCGGGCTGAAGACCGCACTGCTCACCCAGCTCGTATGGCCGGTGAGGGGCTTGCCCAGCGGTTTGGGGCGGGTCCGGTCCTTGACGTCCCACAGCCGGACGGTCCGGTCGTAGCTGGCGGTGGCCAGCAGCCGCCCGTTCGGGCTGAACGAGGTGAGGTAGACGGCGCCGGTGTGGCCGTGCAGCGGTGTGGCCAGCGGGGCGTTCACCACCGACAGCAGCCGGTTCCTGGTGGCCTCGTCGTGCGGCCGCAAGTCGTGTGCCACCAGGGCGAGCTGGGCGGACAGCGACGGATCCGTGTTCTGGAAGCGATCGGCCTCGGTGACCACCTGCTCGAACACCGCGTCGTCCCGCTGCTGCCACGCGACCACCGCCGTACCGGCGGCCAGTACCGCCAGCGCGACCAGAGCCGACACGGCGCCACGGCGGAGCCACACCGTGCGCCTGCGCAGCCGGACCGAAGCGGCCAGGAACTCCACCGCGCTACGGGTCAGATAGGTGCCGCCGGCGGTCTTCGCCCAGGTGTGGGCCTGCTCCAGCCGGGAGCCCCGGTAGAGGAGGGACGAGTCGCGGTTCGAGCCCTCCCAGGACCGGCCGTCCTCCTCCAGCCGCTGACGCACCAGATGGTCGTTGCGGTCCTCGTCGATCCAGTCGCGCAGCCGTGGCCAGGCGTGGAGCAGCGCCTCATGGGTGATCTCCACGGTCTCGGCGTCGAGCGTCACCAGGCGGGCGCGGACCAGCGTTTCGAGCGATTCCTCCGTCTTGCCCGGGTCCGTCGACTCCCTCGCCAGCTGGTGCCGGGTCCCCCGCCTGCGGGTGGCCTGGGTGTCCTCGCCCAGCCGGACCAGCCGGAGCAGCAGCAGCCGCGCGGCGGTGCGCGCCTCGGAGTCGAGGCTGGACCAGGCCCGTTCGGCGGTCGCCGCCACCGCCCCCTGGATGCCGCCCGCGGCGCGGTAACCGGCCAGCGTCAGCCGTCCGCCCTTCCGCCGCTGCCAGGTGGCGAGCAGGGCGTGGGAGAGGAGCGGCAGGACGCCCGCGTCATGCGACCCGCGCGGGCCGTCGGCGCTCACCTCCCGGACGATCAGCTCCGCGAGCCCCGGTTCGAGTTCCAGGCCCACCGCCTTGGCCGGGCCGGTCACCGCCTCGCGCAACTCGGCGGTGGTCAGCGGCCCGAGCACCATGTGCCGGTGCTGGAGCGCGTCGGCCAGTTCGGGGTAGCCCAGGCACAGCTCGTAGAAGTCGGCGCGGATGCCGAGGACGACGAGCACGGGGGGCGGCTCGCCGGGGCCGGCGGGGGTGCAGGCGGCGTGGAGGAGCTGGATGAACGTACGCCGGTCGGCCTCGTCCGACCCGAGGGTGAACGCTTCCTCGAACTGATCCACGATCACGACGGGGCGGGCGTCGGCGGACGACGTCTCGCGGTCCGCCCAAGCGGTGACGGCCTGGCGGACCGCTTGGGTGAATTGCGGGGTGCCGGGTTCGGCCGCCTGTTTGTCTGTCATCGGCGTGTCCGTTACCGGCGTGTCTGTTGTTGATGCGTCTGTTGGTGGTTCGTCAGCCGTGCGTTCGCCCGTGCCCGGTCCGTTCGCGTCCGGTTCCCGTTCGTCCGGTTCCGGTTTCTCCGCCGTGGGGACCACGCGCGCCAGTTCGGGGATATGGCGGGTCAGCTCCGCGAGCGGGTCGCTGCCCGGCACGAGTTGCAGTACGCCCCTCGCCCGGCCGCCCCCGTTCCCCTCGCCCGGCGCCCCGGTGCGCAGCGCGGGCACCAGACCGGCGTTCAGCAGCGAGGACTTTCCCGCCCCCGAAGCGCCCACGAGCACGACCAGGCCGCCCGTCTTCTCCGCCGCGTGCAACTGGGTGACCAGGGCGTCCGTGCTCCGCTCACGGCCGAAGAACCACCGGGCGTCCTGCCGGCGGTACGAGGCCAGGCCCCGGTACGGGCATACGCCGCCGGGGACCGCCGGGCCCTCGGCCGGGGGCGCTTCCTCCTCTTCCGCCGACGGGGCGGGGCGGTCGCCGACCGGGTCGGCCAGCGCACGCTCCCAAAGCCGTTGCCAGCGGGCCATGTCGTACAGGCCCGGGGACACCGGTACGGGCCGCGAGCGCCGTGCGTCGGGTATCAGGACGTGCAGGACGGCCGCGAGGGCGGCGAACTGGGCGGGCACGTTCTTTGCTCGTCGCCAGTCGCTGATCCGCTGGGCGGAGACCCGTACGGGACGCCCCCGCTCATCGGTTCGCTGGAGTCGGACGACCGCCTCGGACACGCTCTTGAGGGGAGGATTACCGGCCTCCCTGTACAGCAGCGCGAGGCGTTCCGCGAAGGCTATGCGTGCCCCCGAGTCGGAACTCAAGGTCTCCACTCCTTACTTCCCCCGCGCTGGACATCCGGACCGGAAAACTCACTTTATATGGCTGACCAGCGGAGAAACCGGCGGCGTGAGACCGGAACCTCCTCGGTGGGAGGCACAGCTGGCAGGATCATGGCGCGATAGGCCAGCCACCACGAGCCGTCCAGCCAGGCCATCAGCTCAGCGCACGGAGAGACAACCCATGGCACTGCACGTTCTCGGTCAGCTTTCGTCGCGGTCACGAGACGGCGGTCACGGGCGCGTCGCGTGAGCCCCGGAGATCCGTGAAGCCGGTCCCCTCGGGGACGGCGGTCGCGTCGACCACGGATCCGGCCCCCTGATCCGCACCCGTACGGCGCGGATCGGCACCGCTCCAGCGTTCGGCACCGGTCCCCACGAGGGGAGGGACCGGCGCCGGACGTTGTGGCGGTTCTGTCGTCTCCGCTATGTCATCTGGGCGCGTGCGTACGCGGGGCGGCGTGCGTCATCTGGGCGCGGCGGGCCAGTCGTCGGGGCCGCCGCCGTTCCATTCGATCAGCTCGGGGTTGTCGAGGGGCGCGTCCTCTTCCATCACACCCGCGCGGTGCAGAAGCCGCCGGAGCTCGTCCGGGCTCACCACCACTCCGACGTCGGCGCCGTCGATCAGCACACGGCGGCGGCCGTCCAGCGGTTCGTCCACCACGACGCGAGGCGGGGCCGGGGTCTTGTCCTCCATAGGACCAGGCTCGCCGCTTACGGCGCCGACCGCACCTCGGGCGGGACGTGCCGAGGAATCCATGGCCGACGCGCGAGGGCCTGGGACCGGTCATCGGTCCCAGGCCCTCTGTCGTGCCGTTCGTATTCGCGGTTCGTATCGGTCGCGCCGGTCAGCCGCAGTTGCCGCCGCACTGGCACGGGCCGCCGGACTGACAGCCGCAGCCGCAGCCCGAGCCGCAGCCGCATGCGCCGACGGGGTGGGTCGGAGCGGGTTCGGGCTTGGAGAGGTCCGCCATGCGTCTCCTCCTCGGGAGGGGTCACGTCATCTGCTGCTCATGGTGCCGACGACCCGGCGGCCGAGCGCAGGGGCGCGTCGACGGCGCTTTGATGCACACCGTCGCAGACGCTCACGCCCCGTAGCCGCCCGCGCCCCTTCGACGGTCACGCCCACTCGGCGGTCGCCCCCCTTCGGCGGTCACGCCCCCGTGACGGTCACGCCCCCTCGACGTCCCCCTGCGGGGACATCTCGTCGGCATGCTCACCGGTGACCAGGTAGACCACGCGCTTGGCGACCGAGACCGCGTGGTCCGCGAACCGCTCGTAGTAGCGGCCCAGCAGCGTGACATCCACGGCCGTCTCGATGCCGTGCTTCCAGCGGTCGTCCATCAGGTGCTGGAAGAGGGTGCGGTGCAGCAGGTCCATCGCGTCGTCGTCGTGCTCCAGCTGGAGCGCGAGGTCGACGTCCTTGGTGATGATGACCTCGGCGGCCTTCGCCATCAGCCGCTGGGCGAGCTGGCCCATCTCCAGGATCGTGGCGTGCAGATCGTGCGGCACGGCCGATTCCGGGAAGCGGAGCCGGGCCAGCTTGGCGACGTGCTGCGCGAGGTCGCCGGAGCGCTCCAGGTCGGCGCTCATCCGCAGGCTGGTCACCACGATCCGCAGATCGGTGGCGACCGGTTGCTGCCGGGCGAGCAGGGCTATCGCCCGTCCCTCCAGATCCCGCTGAAGATCATCGACCTTCTCATCGGCGGCGATGACGCTCTCGGCGAGCTTGAGGTCCGCGTCGAGAATGGCAGTGGTGGCACGGCCGATGGCCGAACCGACAAGCCGGGCCATGTCGACCAGGCCGTCCCCGATCGAATCAAGCTCCTCGTGGTACGCGTCCCGCATCACTGACCTCTTTCACTGACTCTCGGTGACGATCTTTGACAGGCTCTGACAGGTTTCCTGGCAGTCCTCCGTGGCTCATGCCCCGGGGCCCCACACTTCCACGCTCCGGCCGAAACGCGTCCGCTTCCGGCATCGGGCGTTAATCACACCTGATGCACAGGTGAACTCTCGGCAACGCAGCCCCGGCCGCCTCGTGTGGCACCCGCTCGACGAAACGTCCGGAGTGAACCGATACCGACTCCTCGGTGAACTCTCGGCAACGTCTGACCGAGGGGATCGTCACGGGGCTGTGGAGGGGTCTCGCCGCCCGCATAACCTGGACGCATGAACGTGAACGCGGCGATCGCCGCAGTGGCGGCGCTCGCCGGGTTGTGCACCGGCGTCATCGCCATGCTGGCGTTCCGCTGGAGCGAGCGTGAACAGGCGAAGCCTACGCGCTCCTCGCTGCATACCGATGCCGTGTTGCCACCCGGCGTGGACACAGTGCTGTCGGTACTGCGTTCCTCGGCCGTCGTCCTCGACGAAGCGGACGCCGTCGTCAAGGCGAGCTCGGCCGCGTATGCGCTGGGCCTGGTGCGCGGCGGCAAGCTGGCCGTCGAGCCGATGCTGGCGATGGCCCGCGACACCCGGCGGGACGGCGAGATCCGGCAGATCGAGCTCGATCTGCCGCGCCGTGGCACCGGCCGGGGCGGCGACGCGCTCGCGGTCTCCGCGAGAGTGGCCCCGCTGGGCTCCCGGCTGGTCCTGCTGCTCGTGGAGGACCTCACCGAGGCCCGCCGGATCGAGGCCGTACGACGCGACTTCGTCGCCAACGTCAGCCATGAGCTCAAGACCCCGGTCGGCGCGCTGTCCCTGCTGTCCGAGGCCGTGATGGACGCGTCCGACGACCCGGAGGCGGTCACCCGCTTCGCCGGGCGGATGCAGGTCGAGGCCACCCGCCTGACCAGCCTGGTCCAGGAGCTCATCGACCTCTCCCGGGTGCAGAACGACGACCCGCTGGAGGATGCCGAGCCGGTCCGGGTGGACGAGCTCGTCGCCGAGGCCATCGACCGGTGCCGTCACCAGGCGGGCACCAAACAGATCACGATGGCCACGGGCGGCACCGCCGATCTGCACGTCTGGGGCAACCGGGGCCAGCTGGCCGCCGCGCTCGGCAATCTCGTCGAGAACGCGGTCAACTACAGCCCGGCCCGCACTCGCGTCGGCATCGCCGCCCGCCGCATCCCCGCGACCGGCGGGGACCTGATCGAGATCGCCGTGACCGACCAGGGCATCGGCATCTCCGAGAAGGACCGCGAGCGGATCTTCGAGCGCTTCTACCGGGTCGACCCGGCCCGCTCGCGGCAGACCGGCGGGACCGGGCTCGGGCTCGCCATCGTCAAACATGTGGCCGCCTCGCACGGCGGGGAGGTCACCGTGTGGAGCGCCGAGGGACAGGGCTCCACCTTCACCCTGAGACTCCCGGAAGCCGGTGCGGCGCGGGACCGGGACCGCTCGCGGAGCGAGACGCGCGAGTCGAGCGAGTCGTACGACACCGGAGACCTCGATGGCGAGGACCAAGGCCGGCCGTACGAGACCTTCACCAATGAACCACTCTCAGCCCCGGAGGTCCTTCCGTGACCCGAGTTCTGGTCGTCGAGGACGAGGAATCGTTCAGCGACGCGCTGTCGTACATGCTTCGCAAGGAGGGATTCGAGGTCGCGATCGCGACCACCGGCCCCGAGGGGCTCGATGAGTTCGAGCGGAACGGCGCCGATCTGGTGCTGCTCGACCTGATGCTGCCGGGCCTGCCCGGTACGGAGGTCTGCCGCCAGCTGCGCGGCCGGTCCAATGTCCCGGTGATCATGGTGACCGCCAAGGACAGCGAGATCGACAAGGTGGTCGGGCTGGAAATAGGCGCGGACGACTATGTGACCAAGCCCTTCTCCTCGCGCGAGCTGGTCGCCCGGATCAGAGCCGTGCTGCGCCGCCGTGGCGAGCCGGAGGAGGTCACCCCGGCCGCCCTGGAGGCCGGACCGGTCCGGATGGACGTCGACCGGCACGTGGTCACGGTCGGCGGCGGCAAGGTGGACCTCCCGCTGAAGGAGTTCGACCTGCTGGAGATGCTGCTCCGCAACGCGGGCCGGGTGCTGACCCGTATGCAGCTGATCGACCGCGTCTGGGGCGCGGACTACGTGGGCGACACCAAGACCCTCGACGTCCACGTCAAGCGCCTCCGGGCCAAGATCGAGCCGGACCCGGGCGCGCCCCGGTACCTGGTGACGGTGCGGGGGCTGGGCTACAAGTTCGAGCCGTAAAACCGGGCCTGAGCCCCGGACCGCCGGACGGAGTCCGGCACAGCGTGCCGAAGCCCGTGAGGCCCGCCAGGGCCGAGCGGTGCGAGGGGCGCACGCGGAAGGGGGCTCGAGCCGTAAAGAGACCGGCTCGGACGAGCCGCGGCAAGCGGCTCATGCGCGAGGGCGGCCCTGGAAAGGTCCAGGGCCGCCCTCGCGCATGCCTGGGCGGGTCTCAGAGACCCGCGGAGACCCGAGGACGGGTCTCAGTGACCGCCGCCGTTCGGGTTGGGCTCGCCGGAGGCGACGCCGTTGGGGGCGCCGCTGCTCTCCTCGCCGGCGGGCTGGCCGCTCGCCGTGCCGGACGGGGTGCCACTGGGCTTACCACTGGCGGTGCCGGTGGGCGTCCCGCTGGGCTTGCCGCTGGGCGTCGCCGAGCCCGACGGCTTGGCGGTCGGCAGCTCGGACGGGCCCCAGCCCTTGAAGTAGCTCTTCGCCGGGACCACGAACGCGGTGATCGGGATGTTGCCGGTCGAGCTGAGGTCGAAGACGACCCGCTGCGCGTTGCCGTCCTGGGTGGCCTCGCGCCCGTCGTTGATGACGGCGGAGGCGTTGCCCTTGCCGCCGAAGGCCACCGAGCCGCCGTGCGGCACCACGACCGCGCCCTTGCCCTTGGCCGGGGACAGCTTCACCCGAGCGCTGGTGCCGGGGAGGGTGATGGCCTTGACGGTCTGGTCGTTCTTGCCGTTGTTGAAGATCCGGCCGGTGACGACGGCCGGGCCCTTGGCCGTGCGGTCCGGCTGGGTCACCACCGTGGCGTTCTGGATCTTGATGTCCCCGACGGACGTCGCGGCGTTGTCGGGCTTGACCTCCAGCGTCTGCGCGTCGTTCCCGGCTCCGCAGGCGGAGAGCGGGGCGACCGAGACCACGATGGCGGCTGCGGCGAGGGCGCCGCGTCGAAGGCTGCTGCTCACGGCGGCGGCATCTCCTAGGACGAGGTAAAGGTTGGATCAGCGCGCTTAGATTACCGATCCGCCCTCTTCGACCCGCACCCGACCCGCCCCAAGGCGACCGGCCCCGGGGCGGCAGGCCCGTACGCTGCCGGTTCCGGTGTGGTCCGGGCGTGGTGCGGACACGGCCGGGGTGTGCTTCCCGGGTGCGTTACGCGGTCCGTACGGCGCCGTCCCGAACTCCCGAATATCGTCTCGACCGGCCGTGCGGGAGATTATCGGTAGGGAATCCATGCATGTCCGAGAATTGATCACAGACTTGATCCGCCGTGCCTGATCAACTCCGTGATCAATTCGCGAATCGGGGCCGGATCCCTCGCTCCTGATCCGAACGGAGTAGCGGAAGTCCATCGACTGGACTCCGGCAAAACGGGACGTACGGCCACTCGTCCGGGCGTCTTCGGGTGTGTAACGGGTGGGTTTCGGGGTGCCCGGACAGCCGCTCCCACCTGCGAATACCCGGTTCCGCAGACCTCGTGCAGCACGTCCCTGCCGCACTTGTCAAGCCCCGAGATATGCCCTGACCTGCGAAAACGCCATTCAGAAGAAGGCGTTCCCGTGTTACCCTGGATAGCCACGGAAGGGGTACCTGTCACATGACGTTCAAGGTTGGCGACACCGTGGTCTATCCCCATCACGGGGCCGCGCTGATCGAGGCCATCGAAACTCGTCAGATCAAAGGCGTGGACAAGACCTACTTGGTGCTGAAGGTCGCCCAGGGTGACCTGACGGTTCGTGTGCCGGCGGACAATGCGGAGTTCGTCGGTGTGCGTGATGTGGTTGGCCAGGACGGGCTGGACCGGGTCTTCGAGGTGCTGCGCGCACCATATGCGGAAGAACCGACGAACTGGTCCCGTCGCTACAAGGCAAATCTCGAGAAGCTCGCCTCCGGCGATGTGATCAAGGTTGCCGAGGTCGTGCGTGACCTGTGGCGCCGAGAGCGTGAGCGCGGACTCTCCGCCGGTGAGAAGCGCATGCTCGCCAAGGCCCGCCAGATCCTGGTGAGCGAGCTCGCCCTCGCCGAGAGCACCAACGAAGACAAGGCCGAGGCCCTGCTCGACGAGGTTCTCGCGTCCTGACAAATCAATGCCGTGGTGCCCGAGTGACTCAGACGTGAATTCCCGCTAAATCGTCTGTCGCCGGGCGCTGCGGCATGCGTACGTACCGGACGTCATTGATCCCCCGAGTTTGATTCCCCGAGCGATCTCTGAGCCCCCGGTCATCGAGCCCCCGCTCATCGCACCTGGTGTCGATGCGCCACCGCGCGCACGGTGCGCGGTGTAGGTGTGCCGGGCCCGGGCAGCTGGCTCGACCAGTCGTCACGGAAGGGGCCGGTCGGGGCATCGCGCCCGGCACGCTGTGGCCATACCCATTTCGGCTGAGGAAGCAAACCTGAACGCCAACTCAATGTCCGCAACACCGGATCACGGCGGCTCCGGCGCGTCCGGGCGAACCGCCCGCACCGCCGCCGTGATCCCCGCCGCGGGCCGCGGAGTGCGGCTGGGCCCGGGCGCCCCCAAGGCGCTGCGCCCGCTGAGCGGTACGCCCATGCTCGTCCACGCCGTACGGGCGATGGCCGGATCACGCTCCGTCTCCCTCGTCGTCGTGGTCGCCCCGCCGGACGGCGCCGACGAGGTGCGGCGGCTGCTGGACGCGTATCCGCTGAGCGGCAGCCTCGGCGACACCACCGAGGTGGTCGTCGTGCCCGGCGGCGAGACCCGCCAGGAGTCGGTGCGCAAGGGGCTGGCCGCCGTCCCCGAGACCGTCACCACCGTGCTGGTGCACGACGCGGCGCGGCCGCTGGTGCCCGTGGACACGGTGGACGCGGTCGTCGCCGCCGTACGGGACGGGGCGCCCGCCGTCGTCCCGGCGCTGCCGCTGGCCGACACCGTGAAGCAGGTCGATCCGCGCACCGGGGAGCGGGCCGGTGAGCCCGAGCCGGTGGTCGGCACCCCCGCGCGCGCCCTGCTGCGCGCCGTCCAGACCCCACAGGGCTTCGACCGCGCCACGCTCGTGGCCGCCCACGAGAAGATCGCCCTGGAGGGCGAGGGCGCCACGGACGACGCGGGCATGGTCGAGCGGCTCGGCGTCGAGGTCGTGGTCGTCCCCGGCCATGAGGAGGCGTTCAAGGTGACCCGGCCGCTGGACCTGGTGCTGGCCGAGGCGGTTCTGGCCCGCAGGAGGGCGAACGATGGCTTCTGACGCGGCGATGCTCCCCCTGGTGGGCATCGGCACGGATGTGCACGCCTTCGAGAAGGGCCGTGAGCTGTGGTGCGCCGGGCTGCTGTGGGAGGGCGAGGAGTACGGGCTCGCCGGGCACTCCGACGGCGATGTGGCCGCGCACGCCGCCTGCGACGCGCTGTTCTCCGCCGGCGGGCTCGGCGATCTCGGCGCCCACTTCGGCACCGACCGCCCCGAGTGGTCCGGCGCGGCCGGCACCACGCTGCTTGCCGAGGCGGCCCGGATCGTCCGGGGTGCGGGCTTCGAGATCGGCAATGTGGCGATCCAGGTGATCGGCGTACGCCCGAAGATCGGCAAACGGCGCGACGAGGCGGTGAAGGCGCTGACAACGGCCGTGGGCGCCCCCGTCTCGGTGTCCGGTACCACCACGGACGGGCTGGGTCTGACCGGCCGCGCGGAGGGGCTCGCGGCGATCGCGACGGCGCTGGTGTTCCGGCGGTAGCGGCAGCGGCGACCGGTGGTCCGCACCGGAGGCGTGGGCGCTGCGATGGTGGCGCCGCCCGGCGCTCAGGGAGGGGCGCGCGGGGGCGTCCGGAGTGTCACCCGCGTCCCGAGTGTCACGCTTCTGTGTCCCCGTGGGGGAAGGGGCACGGGGCACCGTTCACTTCCCACTACCCTTGATGCGTGACTATTCGCCTGTACGACACCAGCGCCCGGCAGATCCGTGACTTCACCCCGCTCACGCCGGGCTGCGTCTCGATCTACCTGTGCGGCGCGACCGTGCAGGCCGCCCCGCATATCGGGCACATCAGGTCGGGGCTGAACTTCGACATCATGCGCCGCTGGTTCGCCCACCGCGGTTATGACGTGACGTTCATCCGCAATGTCACGGACATCGACGACAAGATCATCGCCAAGTCGGCGGAGCAGAAGCGCCCCTGGTGGGCGATCGGCTACGAGAACGAGCGTGCCTTCAACCAGGCATACGACATCCTCGGCTGCCTGCCCGTGACCTATGAGCCGCGGGCGACCGGTCATGTCCCCGAGATGATCGAGATGATGCGGGAGCTGATCGACCGGGGCCATGCGTATGCCGCCGAGGGCAATGTCTACTTCGATGTGCGCTCGTTCCCCGAGTATCTGAAGCTCTCCAACCAGGATCTGAACGGGCTGCGGCAGCCCTCGGGCGAGGGCGAGACCGGCAAGCGCGACCGGCGCGATTTCGCCATGTGGAAGGCGGCGAAGCCGGGGGAGCCCAGCTGGGAGACCCCGTGGGGGCGCGGCCGCCCCGGCTGGCACCTGGAGTGCTCGGCGATGGCGCACAAGTACCTCGGGCGCGCCTTCGACATCCACGGCGGCGGCGTCGACCTGATCTTCCCGCACCATGAGAACGAGATCGCGCAGGCCAAGGCGTTCGGCGACGACTTCGCCGCCTACTGGGCGCACAACGCCTGGGTGACCATGAGCGGCGAGAAGATGAGCAAGTCGCTCGGGAACTCGGTGCTGGTCTCCGAGATGGTCAAGCGCTGGCGTCCGATCGTGCTCCGCTACTACCTGGGCACCCCGCACTACCGGTCGATGATCGAGTACAGCGAGGAGGCCCTGCGCGAGGCCGAGTCGGCGTTCGCGCGGATCGAGGGCTTCATCCAGCGCGTGGTGGAGAAGGCCGGGAACGTGGAGCCCGCCGCCGAGGTGCCGCCCGCCTTCGCCGAGGCGATGGACGACGACCTCGGGGTGCCGCAGGCGCTCGCGGTCGTCCACACCACCGTCCGCCAGGGGAACTCCGCCCTGACCGCCGACGACAAGGAGGCGGCGGTCGCCCGGCTCGCCGAGGTGCGGGCCATGCTGGGGGTGCTGGGCCTCGATCCGCTCGATGAGCACTGGGCGGGCGGTTCGGACCGGGGTGAGGATCTGCACGGCGTGGTCGATTCCCTCGTCCGGCTGGTCCTGGAGCAGCGGCAGGCCGCGCGGACCCGTAAGGACTACGCGACGGCGGACGCGATCCGCGATCAGCTCCAGCAGTCGGGTCTGCTGATCGAGGACACCCCGTCCGGGCCGCGCTGGGAGCTGGGCAGCCGCTGACCTGGCTGTTTGTGCCGCCCACCGCGTTGGGCGGCACACTTGTGACCGTACATACGACCGTACGACCGTAGAGGCGTGTGGCGTTCGACGTTTTCCGTTGCCGTTGCCGTTTGCCGAGCAGCGCTGAGCAGTGAAGAGACAGGTGACATTCATGGCCGGCAACAGCCAGCGCAGGAACCGCCGTACCAGCAACAAGAAGGGCGCGACGGTCGGCAGCGGCGGTAAGCGGCGCCGCTCCCTCGAGGGCAAGGGGCCGACCCCGCCCGCCGAGATGCGCAAGGGACACGCCAAGCAGCGGATGGCCAACGCCCGCGCCCGCCAGGCCGCCAAGCGCCCCGTTCCGCGGCGCGGCGGCAAGGGCACGAACGAGCTGGTGGTGGGCCGTAACCCGGTGGTCGAGGCGCTGCGCGAGGGCGTTCCGGCGAACACGCTGTATGTGCAGCAGTTCGTCGACAGCGACGACCGGGTGCGCGAGGCGCTGAAGGTCGCGGCCGACCGCGGCGGCATCCACCTCATGGAGGCGCCCAAGGCCGAGCTGGACCGGATGACGAACGGGCTGAACCACCAGGGCCTGGTGCTCCAGGTCCCGCCGTACGAGTACGCCCACCCCGAGGACCTGAGCGCGGCCGCCTTCGACGAGGGCGAGGACCCGCTGATCGTCGCCCTCGACGGCGTCACGGATCCGCGCAACCTGGGCGCGGTGGTCCGCTCGGTGTCCGCCTTCGGCGGCCATGGCGTGGTCGTACCGGAGCGGCGCGCGGCCGGGATGACCGCGGGCGCCTGGAAGACCTCCGCGGGCACCGCCGCCCGCACCCCGGTCGCCCGCGCGACCAACCTCACCCGGACCCTGGAGGGCTACCAGAAGGCGGGCCTGACGGTGGTCGGACTGGCGGCGGACGGCGATGTCGAGCTTCAGGACCTCGAGGTGCTGGACGGCCCGGTCGTGATCGTCGTCGGCAGCGAGGGCAAGGGGCTGTCGCGGCTGGTGGGCGAGACCTGCGATCTGCGGGTGCGGATTCCGATGCCGGGTGGCGCGGAGTCGCTGAACGCGGGTGTGGCGGCGGGCGTCGTTCTGTACGAGGCGGCGCGGCGCCGGGGCTGACCCTGGGGCGAGCGGTGCGCCGCCGGGCGTGGGCGGGTCTGACGCGGGCGTGGGCCGGGGCGCGGGTGCCTCGGTTCGTGGCGCGCCCCCGGGCCGATGATCTTGACGGGCCTCGGACAGATCGGGACGTCCCCGGCAGTGTCTTTCCCGTCCGTCACTCGGTTAGTTGGGCGTGGAGACCAGAAAAGCCCGCATGCCTTCGCCCCTGGCGGGACGCGCGGGGGGATTCGACGACGAACCACAGCTGACCATGGCCAAGGTGCCATGCGATCCGGCGCAGGTCGCCGTCAATGCCCCGAGCTTCCGGGTGCAGCTCAGCGTCCCGGTCGTCAGCAACACGCTGACGGACACGGCACGGCTCGCCCGCGTCCCGGCCCCCGGCCGGCGTCGGCCGCCCGTGGTGTGGAGCGGCCGTACCCGCCCCGGCGGGGACACCGCGGCGACCCGGCTGCTCCAGGCCGTGCGGTACTCCTCCGAGGGTCTGACCGACAGTCTGTCCGATGGCCTGAACGACGGTTTGGGCCGGTCCCGGGCGGGCGAGGGCGCCGAGGACGCGGGCGCCACGCAGGTGCTGCCGAGGATCGCCCTCGACGACGACACGCCGCCCACGGTCATCGGCCCGCGCAGCCCCCGTACGGAGTCCGTGCCCCGGTCGTCCGGCGGGTCGTCCGGCGGTCGGCGGCGTCCGGGCGCGGACGGCCCGCACAAGGCTGGTGGGGCGCACGAGGCGGGCGGGGCGCGCGGAGCGGGCCGGGCGAGCGCGGTGGCCAGGGCGGCCGCTGCGGAGCGGCGCGGCGCGTCCTCCGGACGGCCGGGCGCCCTCGACGGCGAGCGGGACGAGTCGCGGGGCGCCGCGGTTCCGCGCCCGCGCCGCCACTCCGAGTCCGTACGCCACGCCTACTACCCCGGGCGCCGGATGAACCTCGGCGTCGTCCTGCTCCCGCTGCGCATCTTCCTCGGCTTCATCTCCATCTACGGCGGGATGGGCAAGCTCTCCGACCCCGTCTACTTCGACGGCGGCGAGCGCGGTTCGATGGTCACCTGGCTGCGCAGGCTGCACCCCTGGCCGATCGCCGAGCCGCTGCGCGATCTGGCGCTGGAGCATCCGGTGGGCGCCGGGCTGACCGTGGCGTTTCTGCAAATCGTGGTCGGGTTGCTGACCGTGCTCGGGCTGTGGCAGCGGCTGGCCGCCTCGTTCGGCGCGCTGCTGTCCGCCGCGCTGATCGTCACCGTGAGCTGGCGCACGGTGCCGGTCTACGACGCGCCCGACATCATCTACCTCGCCGCCTGGAGCCCGCTGATCATCGCGGGCGCGCCGGTCTACTCGGTGGACGGCCGCCTCGCCGGGGAGGCGTGGCGGCGGCTCGGCCCCCGGGCCGAACTGTGGGAGCTGCGGCGCCGGGTGCTGCGCCGCGGCGGAGTGATGGCGATGGTGGTCGCCGGGCTGACGCTGCTGGTGGGCTCGATGCTGGGCGCCGCCGTGCGGTCCTCGGAGGTCGTGAAGGCGCCGGAGCCGAGCGATATGCCGACGAACAACCTGCCCGGCTCACCGCTGCCCAGCAAGCCCGCGGAGAGCCCGCGCGGCGGGCAGCGCGGGACGGTGGGCACGGGCGGTGGCACGGCGGGCGCGCCGTCGCCGCGCGAGCGGCTGTCGCACCGTCCCCGGCCGTCCGCGTCGGACTCCTCGGCGTCGACGTCCTCGTCCGGGGTGCCCAGCGCGACGGATTCGGCGTCCGGCACGTCCGGCCGCGCCAGCGGCGCCTCCCGGCCCCGCCCGGGCCTTGGCACCACCCCCCGCTCCCCGCGCCACCCCCTCGCCCCGACGGCGCCGGGGCCGTCCTCGCTGGGCGGCGCCGGCGGCGGCCTGTCCGCGGGTGGCCCGGAGGGCGGGCCGCCGGAGGACAACACATACAACTACAGCGATCCGGCCGCCGAGGAAGCCGCCCTGGGCGGCCTCCTCGGCTGAGAACGCTCCCGCTCCCGCGCCCAGCGGTGCCCACGCTCTGCGGCTCCGCCGCGTGGCAGGGGCTCCGCCCCTGGACCCCGGGCTCGGGGGCGGGCCCCGGACACCCCGTGGCGTGCTGGCTCGCGGTGATGGCGGGGTAGGCGGGGCTTTCCCCTACCCGCCCCTTCCCGTAACAAGGGGCTCTGCCCCTGGACCCCGGTTTCGGGGCGGGGCCCCGGACGCCCCCTGGTGTGTTGGCACGCCGGGGGGTCGGGGGGTCGGTGTGTGGCTCTGCCGCGTGGCAGGGGTTCTGCTTCTGGGCCGGGGGTTCGGGGGCGGGGCCCGGGACGTTCCCCCTGGTGTGTTGGCACGCCGGGGGGTCGGTGTGTGGCTCTGCCGCGTGGCAGGGGTTCTGCTTCTGGGCCGGGGGTTCGGGGGCGGGGCCCGGGACGTTCCCCCTGGTGTGTTGGCACGCCGGGGGGTCGGTGTGTGGCTCTGCCGCGTGGCAGGGGCTTTGCCTCTGGGCCCGGGGCTCGGGGGCGGGGCCCGGACACTCCCTGCCGTGGCAGCACGCCAGGGGTGTCTGGGGCCCGGTTGCGGCTCCGCCGCGTGCGGGGCTTCCCTGGGCCCCGGGGCTGGGGCGAAGCCCCACCTCGACCCCGCGGCGGAGCCGCATATCGCGACTGTTCCTGGCGCGCTGGCGCGCCAGGAGCTTCGCTCTTGGGCCGCAGGGTCTGGGGCGGAGCCCCAGTTTCGGGAAGGGGCGGGGAGGGGAGCAGCACGCCGCAGGCGCTGCCGGGAAGGGCTCCGACCCCGAGCCGCAGCCCAGTACCGCCCGCAGGTCAGGCGTGTGGCACAGGCGTCGTGTCGAAGGGGCCGTGGCCGTGGGGTGGGGGGCCCGCGGCCAGTTCCTTGGCTGCCTCGGTCAGGTCCTTCGCGGTGTCGATGGCCCGCCAGTACGCACCCTGCGGCAGCGGGAAACCCGCCAGCCGGCGTTCCCGCGCCAGCCGCGGGAACGTGGTGCGTTCGTGGTCGCCCCGGTCGGGCAGCAGCGCGGTGAAGGCGGCGGAGAACACGTAGACGCCCGCGTTGATGAGGTACGGCGAGGGCGGCGACTCGATGAAGTCCAGGACGTGGCCGAACTCGTTGGTCTCCACCGCCCCCCACGGAATGCGCGGCCGGGCGAGCGCCAGCGTGGCGGTGGCGCCGCGCTCGTCGTGGAAGTCCGCCATGTCGCGGAGCGAGAAGCGGGTCCAGATGTCGCCGTTGGTGGCGTACCAGGGCTGGTCGGGCTCCGGGAGCCTGGCGGCGGCGAACTTCAGGCCGCCGCCGCGCCCCAGCGGCTCCTTCTCGACGACGGTCCGCACCCGCAGCGGCAGCTCCGCCGCCTCGAGCCAGTCCTGGAGGACGGCGGCGAGGTGGCCGCAGGAGACCACGGCGTCGGTGACGCCCTCGGCGGCCAGCCAGGCCAGTTGGTGGCCGATGATCGGAGTCCCGGTGCCCGGGATCTCGACCATCGGCTTGGGGCGGTCGTCGGTGTACGGACGCAGCCGTGAGCCCTGGCCTCCGGCCAGGACGACGGCTTGTGTGGGGCGCGCGGTCTGGTGGTGATGCCCGGGCCTGCGCTCGTCGTCATCGCTCATGAACCGCACCATATGCGGTGCGGGGACCGCCGAAGGGTGAACAAGGGGGGAAGGGCCCCGGCGGAACGGCGGGGGACGCGGTCAGCGGTACGCCTGGGTGGTCCCGGACGCGAACGAGGTGTCGCAGACGGGCCGTGCGTACGCCTGGGCGCGGCTCACACCGCCGTACTTGGCGACCGCGGCGCGGCCGAGCGCACGGGCGATGGAGGCGCAGTGCTTGGCCAGCGAGGGCCGTTCGGCCGTCGCCACCTGGAGGTGGGTGAGCGCCACGGAGGGGTTCTTCTCCTGGAGCTCGGCGAGCAGTCGGTCCCGCAGCAGCTCATGCGGCGCCCGGTGGGTGGCATGGGTGGACGCCCGGTCGGAGGAGGCGGTGAGGATCTGCGACTCGGCGCTCGGCGAGGCCCAGGGGACGCGGGTGACCGCGAGGGTGCCGGAGAGGACGAGCACGACGGGGAGGACGAGGGCGAGCGTTCTGCCGATGCGGCGGGCTGCGTGGTTCACGGGGTGGTTCCTCGCGGGTGGGTGGTACGGAGTGGGTGGTACGGAACTGCGGTACGCGGTGATCGTAGCGAGGAGCGACGATTTGGCGACATTCCGTCACCGGGCCGGGTGATGGAAACCCCCTCTTGGCGTGCGGAGGGTTGACGCTCGGGGGCGAAATGCTCGAAATGTCGGGTAATTTATCGACAACGCAACACCGCGGCACACGCGCTCCGCTCCCACCCAACGCGACGACGCCGCCCGTCCGCGGGAAGCGGACGAACGGCGCCGTCGGTACGAACTGACGGGCCAGCGGCCTCAGTCGCTGAGCCGCTCCCCGGACGAGGTCGAGAAGACGTGGGTCTCGCCCGGCCGCGGCACGACGTGCAGTTGCGCGCCCTTCTCCGGCACCTGGCGCCCGTTCACGCGGACGACCAGGTCCTTGACCTCGCCGCCGACCTCGGCGGTGCCGTAGACGTAACCGTCGGCGCCGAGCTCCTCGACGACGTTGACGGTGACGGCGAGACCGGCCGGGGCGTCGTCGGACGCCTTGGTGAGGCCCTGGGCGGCGCCGCCGTTCTGCTCGACCACGTCGAAGTGCTCGGGCCGGACGCCCACGGTGACCGTGCGGTCGCCCTTGTCGGACGCGGCGCTCAGCGCCTCACGCGAGACCGGGACGAGGCTGTTGCCGAACTTCACACCGCCGTCGGCGATCGGCACCTCGACCAGGTTCATCGCGGGCGAGCCGATGAAGCCCGCGACGAAGAGGTTGGCGGGGCGGTCGTACATGTTGCGCGGCGAGTCGACCTGCTGGAGCAGCCCGTCCTTGAGCACCGCCACCCGGTCGCCCATGGTCATGGCCTCGACCTGGTCGTGGGTGACGTACACCGTCGTGATGCCCAGCCGCCGCTGGAGGCTGGCGATCTGGGTGCGCGTCTGCACACGCAGCTTGGCGTCCAGGTTGGACAGCGGCTCGTCCATGAGGAACACCTGCGGCTCCCGGACGATCGCCCGGCCCATCGCGACACGCTGCCGCTGACCACCGGACAGCGCCTTCGGCTTGCGCTCCAGGTACTCGGTGAGGTCCAGGATCTTCGCCGCGTCCTCGACCTTCTGCCGGATCTCGGTCTTGTTGACGCCGGCGATCTTGAGCGCGAAGCCCATGTTCTGGGCGACGGTCATGTGCGGGTACAGCGCGTAGTTCTGGAACACCATGGCGATGTCCCGGTCCTTCGGCGGCAGATGGGTGACATCGCGGTCCCCGATCCGGATGGCTCCGCCGTTGACGTCCTCGAGCCCCGCGAGCATCCGCAGGGAGGTCGACTTCCCGCAGCCGGAGGGGCCGACGAGGACGAGGAACTCGCCGTCCTCGATGCCGATGTCGAGCTGGTCGACAGCGGGCTTCTCGGTGCCCGGGTACACCCGGGTTGCCTTGTCGTACGTGACGGTGGCCATGGTGATCTGTCCCTTCACCGGCAGGAACGTGCCGGACGATCCGAGTAAAGGAGGGGTCTAGTCCACCGGAGGTGGATTGGCGTGACGCTATACCGGCGAGGGTGGCCATGTCTCTAGCCAGGACCCGAGAATTTTCGAACGGATCACCCCCCGGGGCCGGGTACACTACGGGGGACGCCGACTTAGCTCAGCTGGTAGAGCACCGCTCTTGTAAAGCGAAGGTCGTCGGTTCGAACCCGACAGTCGGCTCTGAGCCCGAGCAGGGAAGAAGCCCCGGACGGTCTGCCCTCCGGGGCGTTTGCCATCTCTCCCCGCCTTCTCTCTCCTCGCCTCCCCTCTCCCCGCCTCCTCCTTCTCGTCCTCGCAACCGCCCGGCCCGGTGGACCACCACGTGGACCGCCATGTGGACGGCGATGTGGACGGCGATGTGGACGGCGATGTGGACCGCCCGTGGACCGCCACTGCCGTGAACGGCGGGTGAACTTTCATCGGGGCCGGGTTCTTCACCTCCGGCGTTGCAGCATGTTCCGCTCTTGTGAAGTCTTCGCGGCCCGTCGCATTGCAGCTTCCTGCACCGGATGTTGCCTTCCAAGATTGAGTACGTTGATATGGTCTCGACGGATCGGATAACCCGTGCCATCTCGGCGACGGGTTCTCGACGGCCATCGGATGATGGCCGCCGGACAGGGGGCAAAATGCATGAGCGGGAGTTCCGCGCTTTCGTTTCCATCGCTGAGATAGGGCGTATGGATCAGGCGGCCAAGGCGCTCGGCTATTCACAACCGGCCATTAGTTACCAGATCAAGTGCCTGGAACAGATGCTGGGCACCAAGCTTTTCACCCGCGACTCCACCGGTGCCCAGCTCACCAGGGAAGGTCGCATGATTCTTCCGTCCGCGCGGGCGGTGCTCGCGCTGATCGACAGCATGAAGGGCGTCTGCGCGGCGGCCTGACGCATGCTGCAATCGCCACTTCGGTCAGGATTGTGGCGGCGGTCACTCAGGAATGAGGAACTCCTCATGTGAATGATCGCCACATGGATTTGGAGTGGTATGACCCGCTGGTTCGCGGCTTGTCGGAGTCATTCTCCGATTCCCTACGTTGGCTGGCAGTAACAGGACAGAAACAACCCGGGACGCTCGCTGAAAGCCTCCGGACCGATGCGTACAGTGATGATCACGACGTCAGAGGCGGGGGAGCCCGGAGGTCGCGCTACAGCTAGCTGACAACTTCGGGGGTCCGCGCGGGGGATCGAGGGGGCCGATAAGGGGGGAGGCGCGCCTACTCTTTCTGGGCCGACTCGAACGCGTTGACTGGCGTAGGAGTGGGAACTACTGTCGGCCGCGCATCGATAATTGAAGTGTTCCGCCTTTCAACCTTTGGCGAACGGAACATACCTGGCCATTCAGGGGGATGGTCACTCACTTCAACCTCCCAGCCGCATCCCGGACCTACCGGTCCGATGTCCGCTGGTGATCGTTGTGTCATAACGGGGGTAAAGCGTGACAGGTTTGGCGATGGCGCCTGTTTCCGCGAGAGCGGGGGAACCGGCGGCGGTAAGCGCGGCTTCGGGGGCCTGTGGTCCCGAACCGGGGCGTGACGGTGTGGTGCAGGCACTGCTCCAGGCCCGTAAATTGATCGATTCGACGGTGAATCTGCACCGTCGCACCGTGGCCCGGCACGCCGTGGTGACGATGAAGGGGAATGACGCGGCCGTCGGACACGCCGTGGAGGGGCTTGTCGACCGGGCCCGGCACGGCATCAGCATCGCGCTCCCCGCCGGCGGCGACCGGGCCGAGGTCATGGTGTCGGCGCTGCGTCGGCTGACCGGGCCGGGCCATGGGCGCATTCCGGTGCGGCTGCTGTGCACTCCTGGTGCGCTCGCCGACCCGGCGACCCGGGCCGCCGTGGAAAGCGGTGTGAACACGCAGGTCAAGGTGGTCGACGCGGTCATGGAGATGCTGATCGTGGACGGCAGCGTGGCCATGGTCCGGTCCTCCGTGGAGCGCGGCGGAGGGGACGTGGTGTCGGTCATCGAGGACACGGCGTCCGTCCGGGCTCTGGATCTGCTGTTCGCCGGTGCGTGGTCGGGCGCGGTGCGCCTCGCGGAGCACCGCTGGATCAGCGAGCGGCTGCGGACCGAGTCCGCCCGGCGCATCCTGGAGCGGCTCTGCAAGGGCTACACCGACGATGTCGCGGCACGTGAGGTCGAGGTGTCGTTACGCACCTACCGGCGCCATGTCGCGGAGATCATGCGGGCGTTGGGGGCCAGTTCCCGGTTCCAGGCAGGGGTGCGGGCGGTCGAGCTCGGCCTGCTGTCGACGGCCGACTGACCGTGGAGTGACGCGGTACGGGGCGGGCCGTGCCGATGGGCGGACACGAGTGGGTGTTCCGCGGTTGATACGCGATGAAGAACTCACGCGGGGGTGAGTGGTGTGCCATCCGGGGTGCCCGAGAGCTCTTCGGGCAGCAGCCGTCGAGAGGTCGACCTCGTTCCGGTCGAGGCCGCCGATGAATTCGAACGGGAGCTGCTGGAAGTCAGCGCGCTCCTCGCGTCCACGGTGGACAGACGCCGTAATCAGTTGCACCGCGACTCCATGGTGGACGTCGTCGACGCCCATGAGGACGCCGTCGAGACGGCGGCGCGGCTGGTCACGGACGCGGCCAAGCGCGTGGACGTGGTGCTCGCCGCGGAGCCCGGGTACTCCGAGGCGGTCCACGGCGCCCTGACCGCGCTGCTGTCCGGTACGGCGCGGAAGACCTCCCGGGTGCGGCTGCTGTGCACGCCCTCGACGCTCGACTGGCGGTTCGTCTCGGCGCACGCCGCCGAACCGCGGGTACGGACCCGGGTGGCCCGGATCCCCGCGCTGGTCGCCGTGATCGCCGACAATGAGCACGCGCTGGTGTGCGCCGCGTCGGTGGCCGGCCGCCGGGCCTCGGTGGTCCGCGCCCCCGGTGTCATCCAGCCGCTGGTCGCGTTGTTCGACGGGGTGTGGCGCAACGCGGTCGAGGTCTCCGACCGCATCGAATTCGGTGACAAGACGCGGGCGGATATCGCACAGCAGATACTCGAGCGGCTGCGGGCCGGAGTGACCGACGAGGTCGCGGCTCGGGAACTCGCGATGTCCGTGCGGACCTACCGAAGATATGTCGCGGAGATCATGGCATTACTCGGGGCGAATTCACGATTTCAGGCCGGGGTGCGCGCCGCGGAACTCGGTCTGCTCATCTCGCAATCCGCCGGCGAGCGCCGGTGACAGACCATCGCATTCTTTTCAGCGGCCCCATGGCAGCTTCATGACCGGCCGTTGCCCGGTGCATCGGGGCGCGGCTAGAACTGGCCGCAAGGAATGCGGGCGGGTCACCAGGGCGACGGGGGATCGGCCGACGATGACGGGGAGGGGCGTGGAGACGATGGCCGTCGGCATCGACAGCAAGTGGTTCCGCAGATACGGGACCGGGGCGGCACCGCGCAGGCGGCTGGTCTGCCTGCCGCACGCGGGGGGATCCGCCGGGTTCTTCCACGGCTGGGGGACCGCCTTCGACTACGGGGTGGAAGTGCTCGCCACGCGCTATCCGGGCCGGCAGGAGCGGCTCGCCGAACCGGGCATCGACCGCGTCGAGGACCTCGCCGACGAGGTCACGGCGGCCCTGCTGCCCTTCGCGGACGTGCCGTTGACCCTCTTCGGCCACAGCATGGGCGCGTCTGTGGGGTACGAGGTCGCGCTGCGGCTGGAGAGCCGGTACGGCATCCTCCCCCAGGCGCTCTTCGTCTCCAGCCGGAAGGCCCCGCACAAGCTGACGCCCCAGGCCACCTACCTGGACGGCGACGAGGCGCTGCTGGAGGAGGTGCGGGGGCTCGGCGGCACCGATGGCGAGCTGCTGGACGACCCGGATCTGCGCGAGGTGGTGCTGCCCGCGCTCCGGGCGGACTTCAAGGCGGTCGGGACGTACGGCCCCCGTACCGCGGTGCCGGTCGGCTGCCCGGTGGTGGCCCATGTCGGGGACGGCGACCCGCACATCACGGCGGAGGACATGGCTGCCTGGGGCGAGGTGGCACCGGCGGGTTTCGAACTGCGGGTGCTGCCGGGGAACCACTTCTACCTGGTGGAGCAGCGCGACGCCGTCGTCCGCGCGCTCGCCGCGCATCTGGGTTGACCTCATGGCCCACTCGACGATGACCTCACCGCCGCAGATGAGCGGCGTGGGCGTGCTCGACAAGGCGTCCCTGCTGCTGGGCGTGTTGGAGAGCGGCCCCGCCACGCTGGCCCGGCTGGTCTCCGACACCGGTCTGAAACGGCCCACCGTGCACCGGCTGGTGGTGGCCCTGGAGCGGCTGAGACTGGTCGCCCGCGACGGGCAGGGGCGCTTCGCCCTCGGCCCCCGGCTGGGCGACATGGTCGTCGAGGCGCGCCAGGACCGGCTGAAGGCCCAGGCGGGCCCGGTGCTGGCGCAGGTGAGCGCCCGGACCGGGACGAGTGCCCGGCTCCACCGGCGCCGCGGCCGGATGCGGATCTGCGTGGCCTCCTCCGAGGTGCTGGGCGGTGAGCCGATGCCGGTGGGCACCGCGTTTCCCATGAAGTCCGGGGCGGTGGCCCAGGTGCTGCTCGCATGGGAGGAACCCGAGGTGCTGTACGAGGCGCTGCGCGGGGCCCGGTTCTCCGCGGCCATGCTCTCCGGTGTACGGCGGCGCGGCTGGGCCCAGAGCGTCGGGGGCTGGGAGCCGGACATGGCGACCGTATCGGCGCCGGTGCGCTCCCCGGAGGGGCGGGTGATCGCGGCGCTGTCGCTCTCCGGGCCGATCAGCCGGGTGAGCCGCAATCCGGGGCATCAGCTCGGCTGTGAGGCGATCGACGCGGCGGTGCGGATCGCCGAGTTGTCAGGTTGCTGACGTCCCGCGGACGGCGGGGCGGGGTGGGACGAACGAGGGCGGGGGTGGTCGGGCCGAACGACACCGAGGCCGTGGGGAGGCAGCTGTGCGGCAGGTGGAGTTCGGAATCCTGGGGCCGGTGGAGGTGCGCGTGGACGGGCTGCTGCTGCCCGTCGACGGCGCCAAACAGCGGACCGTGCTGGCCGCTCTGCTGCTGTCCGGCGGCCGGGTGGTCTCGGACGACCGGCTCAGCGAGCTGCTGTGGGGGCGCAATCCGCCGGTCACGATGACCGCGCAGCTCTACACCCATATCTCGCGGCTGCGGAAGCGCTGCGCCCCCTGGCTCCAGCTGGCCCGCCGGGGCCCGGGGTACGCCATGGACCACAGCGGGGCGCGGTTCGACTGGGAGGAGTTCCAGCGCCTCGCCGAGCAGGGGCGCGGTGAACTCGCCGACGGCCGGTACGCGGACGCCGCCGAGCGGCTGCACTCCGCGCTGGCGCTGTGGCGGGGGCCCGCCCTGTCGGATGTGACCGGCTTCCTGGAGGAGACGGAGCTGCCGCGGCTGGAGGAGGCCCGGATCAGCGCGGTGGAGCACCGCCTGGAGGCGGAGCTGGCGCTGGGCCGGCACGCCCGGTCCGTACCCGAACTGACCCGGCTGGTGGCCGAGCATCCGCTCCGGGAGGGCTTGCGCGGGCAGTTGATGACCGCCCTGTACCGGTGCGACCGGCGGGCGGACGCGCTGGCGGTCTACGAGCGTGGCCGGCGGGTGCTGCGCGACGAGCTCGGGATGGACCCCGGCGCGGGGCTGCGCCACGTCCACCACGGTGTGCTGCGCGGCGATCTGCCCGGCCCCGCCGCCCCGGAGCCGGTCCGGGTGCGGCTGCACAAGGCGGGGCGGGCGGGTGTTCCCGGGTCCGAGCCGATGGCCGGGGACATCTGGGACGGTTTGATGCCCGCCATGCTGCCGACCGACATCGCCGATCTGAGCGGGCGCGCGGAGCAGCTCGCGATGGTGTCGGACGGGCTGCGAGCCCCCGGGCGCGGCGGGGCGACGGTGCTGACCGGCGCTCCGGGGACGGGCACCTCGGCGCTGGCGGTGCACGCCGCGCACCGGTGCCGCGCGGACTTTCCGCACGGGCAGCTGTACGCCGATCTGAGGGAGGAGGACGGCGGGCCCAAGGATCCGCTGGATGTGCTCGGCTGGTTCCTGCGGGCGCTCGGTGTCGGCCACCACGATCTGCCCGCCGCCCTGGACGAACGGGCGCAGCTGTACCGCAGCCGGCTGGCCGGCCGCCGGGCGCTGGTGGTGCTGGACAACGCGGTCGAGGACCGCCAGGTGCGCCCGCTGCTGGTGAACGGCGACGGCTGTCGCACGCTGATCACCGGTCACTCCTCGCTGGCCTCGGTGGAGGGGGTGCGCCTGGTGCGGCTCGATCCGCTGGACGCCGCGGAGGGGCGGCTGCTGCTGGCGGCACTCGCCGGGCCCGGGAGGGTGGCGGCGGAGCCGGACGCGGCCGACCGGATCGTGGCGCGGTGCGACGGGCTTCCCCTGGCGCTGCGGATCTGCGCGGCGCGGCTGGCGGCCTACCCGCAGTGGCGGCTGGCGCATCTGGCGGACCGGCTGGCGCCCGCGGAGCGGCGGCTGGGCGAGCTGTCCCTGGGCAGCCTCGATGTGCGGGCGACCCTGAGCCGCTGTCACGCCCGGCTGGCGCCGACGGCCCGGTACGCGTTCCGGGTGCTGGCGTACCGGGACGGGGACTCCGCGTTCACGGCGCGTCAGGCGGCCGTGGAGCTGCGGTGGCCGGAGGGGCGGGCCGAGGACGTACTGGAGTCGATCTCGGAGGTCCGCCTGCTGGACATCATCGCCGACGGGGATCAACTGCGGTACCGGTACCGCCCGTTGGTGTGGCTGTTCGCCCGTGAGCAGCGGGGCCGCGGACCGGGGCCGCAGTCACCGCCGGGCGGCGGTACGGGCTGATCCGGGCCGGGTCGGGCTGATCCGGGCCGGGCCCCGGGCGGTCGTGGCGGTCGCCGACCCGGGCGGTCGTGGCGGTCGCTGACCCGGGCGGTCGTGGCGGTTGCCGGGCCCCGGGCGCTCCTTGGCGGGCCCGGGCCCCGGCCGATCCGGCTCGAGACGCCTCAGGGCGTGTCCGCGATGGTGCTGTGGACGGCGTTGATGAGCATGGCCACCAGGCTGGCCCAGCGGGCGCCCGCGTCGCTCATCAGCGACTGCCGGGGCCCGATGTACTCGGCGTACTCGGTGCGGTGCGGGTCGAGCGCCAGCTCCCTGACGACCGCGGCGAACTCCGCCGGATCGTCCAGGTCCCGGCGTTCCAGGTGCTGGAGCCAGGCCGTGAAATCGAGTTCCACTCCGGCCGGAATCTCAGTGGTCGATACGTTTTCCACTGCACCTCCCTGGTTCGTGCGGACCGGCATCCAAGTCCGCGGGACCAGCATGGAATGCCCGCCTATGGCCGTCCTATTCCAGTGGAGGTCCGTGACTATAGGCCGGTGATAGACGGGCGCTAGACGCGAGGGAAACGGGCCTGGAGATTCCAGATCGCGGGGTTGTCCGCGAGCTCCTCGTGCAGATCCGTCAGATCCGCGACCAGATCGTGCAGGAAGTCCCGGGCCTCGCGGCGCAGTGCGGCATGGGAGAAATTCAGCGGTGGCTCCGTGGCCGGTGCCCAGTCGGCGGTGATGTCCACCCATCCGAAGCGCCGCTCGAAGCGCATCCGGTCGGTGGATTCGGTGAAGTCCAGTTCCGCGCGGACGGGGGTGGCGGAGCGGCTGCCGCGCGGATCCCGGTCGAGCAGTTCGACGATGTCGCACAGCGCCCAGGCGAAGTCCAGCACCGGCACCCATCCCCAGGCTGTGGACAGTTCGCGGCCGGTCGAGGTGTCCGCCAGGTGGACATCGCCGCAGAACAGGTCGTGGCGCAGGGCCTGGACCGGTGCGCCCCGGTAGTCCGTCTGCGAGGGGTCCGGGAAGCGGTGGGAGAGGGAGTAGCCGAGCTCGATCACCGACCGATGGTGTCATGGTGTCCCGCCGGCCCGCGGCGGGGGCGGGCCTTGCGCCGGCACCTGTGCTGGCACCTTCCTGTTAGCGCCATTGTGGAAGATCAACGGACTCGGATAGAAATCCAGTCAGTTGGCGGAAGACCCCGTGTCCCGGAAGTGGACGGCGGGAGATCCGACTCCGGCGGTGGTCATCCCCCGAACGACCGCCGGTGCCTCCCCTCGGCGCGCCCGCGGTGCTTCGCGCACCCGCCGCGGCATGCCGGGAGGAGGAGGTCAGGGGCTCGGACCCACCGTGTGAGCCGTCCACGGGACCGGGCCCCTGATCAGGGGATGCCGGCGGACGAGAACGATGCGCTGGCAGCTTCCTGTACCGGCTGTTGCGCGGTACCGGCCGCCCGGATAGTTCTGTTGGGAAGCGCCGATAAATAACCGCCGATGAGCGGGAATCCGGGTAGCGAGCAGGTCTGCCGACCGGGATGTGGCAGCTTTATGCAGTGGGCATTGCGCGGTATCGCGGGGTGCCATAGAAAGATCCGAGTCCGAAATGGAAACGGGCCGTGGGTCGGCCTTGTTCGAAAGTGGGGGATCCATCATGAGTTCGGTTCACGAGGAGCGGGTGCAGAAGATCAAGGAGATCGTCTGCGACGTTCTGGAGATCGAAGAGGACGAGGTTACCGAGACCAGCCTCTTCAAGGAGGACCACTCGGCTGACTCGCTGCGGTCCATCGAAATTCTCGCGAACCTCGAGAAGGAATTCCACGTCACCATCGACCAGTCGGAACTCCCCCGGATGGTGCACCTCAAGGGCGTCTACGAGGTAGTCGCCGAGTCCGCCGGCTGGTAAAGCGGCGCTTTCGTATCTGCGGACACGGCCGGAACAGCGGACTTAAGGGGTCGGGATGGCGGAGTCGGGGCATGCGAGCCCGCGAAGAGTGGTGATCACCGGTCTCGGTGTGGTCTCCAGTATCGGTATGGGCGTCGATGAGTTCCGGCGGGGACTGCGCGCCGGAAGCAGCGGGGCCAAGCCGATCACGGTGTTCGACGTCGAGGGGTTCGACCACGCGAACGGCTGTGAGGTGGAGGATTTCGACCCCGAGCGGTGGATACGCCACCTCGCGGTCGAGCACCTCGGCCGGGCGACGCAGTACTCGGTCGCCGCGGCCCGGATGGCGATCGAGGACGCGGGGGTGTCCATCGCGGACTGGCGGTCGCTGCCGGGTCTGATCTCCATCGGGACCACCGACGGTGAATCGAGGGACCTGGACCACCTGGTCGAGGCCGAGATCGCGCACGGTCCCGAGCACATGTCGCCCGAACTCGCCCGCCGCGTTCCGGCCGGCCGTCTGTCGGCGGCCATCGCGCAGGAGCTCCAGCTGTCCGATGTGGAGGCGGTGACGATTCCGACCGCCTGCGCGGCCGGCAACTACGCCCTGGGCTACGGCTATGACGCGGTCCGCTCCGGGGACGCGGAGTACGCGCTGTGCGGTGGCGCCGACGCGATGTGCCGCAAGACGTTCTCCGGTTTCTACCGGCTGGGCACCATCGCGCCGGACCGGTGCCGGCCGTTCGACGTCGACCGCAAGGGCATCCTCACCGGCGAGGGCGCCGGGGTGCTGGTCCTGGAGAGCCTGGAGTCCGCGCTGGCCCGTGGCGCCCGGATCTACGCCGAGGTGCTGGGGTACGGCCTGAACTGCGACGCCTACCACCAGGTGGCGCCGAACCAGGACAGCGTCGGCCGGTGCATGCAGCTGGCCCTGGAGAACGCCGGGGTCAAGGCCGACCAGGTGGACCTCATCTCCGCCCACGGCACCGGCACCAAGGCCAACGACGTCACCGAGGCACGCGCGATCCGCGAGGTCTTCGGCAGCCGTCCGCCCAGGACCATCTCGATGAAGTCGATGATCGGCCACACCATGGGCGCCGCCAGCGCGCTGTCGGCCATCGGCTGCGCCCTGGCGATCACCGAGAAGTTCATTCCGCCGACCATCAACCACACCACCACCGACCCCGAGTGCGATGTGGACTGCGTGCCCAATGTGGCGATCGAGGCGGAGCTGAAGGTCGTGCAGAACAACGGCCTGGCCTTCGGCGGCAACAACGCGGTGGTGCTGCTCGGCCGGTACGACGGGGTGCCGGCATGAGCTGGGCGGTGACCGGCATGGGAGCCGTGGCCGGGCTGGGCGGGGATGTCGACGAGCTCTTCCGCAACCTGTGTGCGGGCCGCTCCGGAGTGGCCGAGCTGCGCGGCTTCGACCACACCCGGCACACGGCCCACCACGCGTACGAGGTGGACAACCGCCCCGCACCCGGGGTGGACGTCACCCGGCGGGCGACCGGACTGCTGCTGGACGCGGTCGGCCAGGCGGTCCGCGACGCGGGCCTCGACGACAGCGATCTGAGCGGGGTGCCGGTCCTGGTCGGCACCGGGCTGCGCGAGCTGCGCTCGGTGGAGCTGTGGCGCACCCAGGGCGCCGAATTCCCCGCCTCCGAGCTCCACTTCGGCACCGCGCTGCGCGAGGCGTTCCAGGCCGATGACACCCACACCCTGTCCAACGCGTGCTCGGCCGGGCTGTACGCCCTGGCGCTGGGCGTGGACCTGCTGGCGCAGGGGGCGGACACGGTGGTCGTGGCCGGGGTCGATGTGCTCACCGAGACCATGTACGGCCTGCTGGAGCGGGTACAGCCGGTGCCCCCGACCCGGGTGCGGCCGTTCGACCGCGACCGGGACGGCGTCCTGATGGGCGAGGGCGCGGCGGCGGTCGTGCTCAGCCGGGTCCCCGGCGGACGTCCGGTGCACGGCCTGGTCCGGGATGTCGCGGTCAACTGCGACGCCTTCCATGTGACGGCGCCGGACCCGGCCGGTATCGCGGAGGCGATCAGGGAGGCGCACAGCCGGGGCGGGGTGAAGCCCGCGGACGTCGACCTGTTGATGGTGCACGGCACCGGGACGCTGCTCAACGACGAGGCGGAGGCGACCGCGCTCGCGGACGTCTTCGGCCCGGACCGGGACAAGCCCCTGGTGACCGCCACCAAGTCGATGACCGGACACACCTCGGGCGCCTCCGGGCTGCTCAACCTGGTGGTCACCCTCCGCTGCCTCGCCGAGGGGCGGGTGCCGCCGACCGTGGGCCTGGACAACCCGGTGGACGAGGCGGCCGGATTCCGCTTCGTCACCGGCGAGGCGGCCCACCGGCCGCTGACCGTGGCGCAGTTGAACGCATTCGGCTTCGGCGGCATCAACGCCGTCGCGATCCTGGAGGCGGCCCGATGACCGTGGTGGTGAGCGGGGTCGGCGTGGTGCTGCCCCGCGCGAGGTCGGCACCGGAGCTGATGGCACCGGCGGCGGACGCCCCGCCGGTCGAGCCGAGGGACCTGGTCGGCCGGAAGGGCCTGCGGTACAAGGACCGGGCCACGCAACTCGCGTACTGCGCGGCCGACGCGGCCCTGCGGAACGCCGGTCTGCTGGACGACGGGGGCCTGCGCGTCCCCGGTGGAAGCGTCGCGATGGTCGCGAGCTCCAACTACGGCAATCTCGACACCATCTGCCGGGCGATCGACACCATCGCCGAGCACACGGCGGCGGCGGGCAGCGCCATGGACCTGCCGAACGCCTCGAGCAATGTCATCGCCTCCTCCGTCGCCATCCGCTTCGGGCTGCGCGGCCCCAACCTGATGCTGTGCAACGGCGCCACCTCCGGACTGGACGCCGTCCACTGGGCGGCCACGCTGATCCGCGGCGGCCGGGCCTCCCGGGCGCTGGTCCTCGGCGTCGAACCCGACAACGAGTCCGTGCGCGCCTTCACCGGCGGGTCGCGGACCATCGACGGGGCGGCCGCGCTGGTGGTGGAGAGCGAGGAGTCGGCCGCCGAACGGGGAGCGAGCGCGCAGGCCGTGCTCGGCACTTACGTCCGGGGTGCCGGGCTGGGCCGCTGTCTGGAACGGCTGGCCGAGACAACCGTCGACCGGCCGGCTCTGTGGCAATTGCCCGAACGGCGGGCGGCCACTGTGCCGGACACCCTGCCCGGCGACCGGCCGGCCCTGTGGCACCTGCCCGAACGGCGGGCGGCCGCCGTGCCGGACACCCTGCTGGAGGGCGTGGACCGGCACGATCTGGGCGAGGTCTTCGGCCTGGGCTCGGGCGCGCTGGGAGTACTCCAGTGCGCCGCGGCCGTCGGTTGGTTCGCCCGGGGCGGAGCCGGTCCGGTGTACGCCACCGCGGGCACCGACGCCGACGACGCCAGTGCGGGTATCGCGCTGCGCGGGCGGGCAGCGGCCTGATGTCTGCCGGTGACCGCCTCGTGCGGGGACTCGCCCAGGAGGACGGTGGGCCCGCCGAGGCGTCCGCGCGGGGCGACAAGGAGAGCCCCGTGGTGGTGACCCGGCGTGCCCCCGGCGACCCCGGGCGGGGCCGGGTGCTCTTCCTGCACGGACTGTCCAACAGCAGCTCGGTGTGGGACGCCTGCGTCGAGCACGGTCGGCGGGCCGGCGGACCCGAGATGTGGGCCGCCGACCTGCCCTGGCGGGGCCGGAGCGTCGCCGGGTGGAGCGCCCGGGGCGATCTGGTGCCGTACCTGGGCGACGCCCTGCGCGCGGTGCCGGGCGGCGCCACCGTGGTGGTCGCCCACTCGATGGGCGCGAACGTCCTGATGGAGTTCCTGGGCCGCCGGATCGAGGAGGGCCTGGACCCGTTCACCGAGTTCGGCGTCCACGGCCTGGTGCTGGTGGCCCCGTTCTACCGGCGTACGGCCGAGGAGTTCGACTGGGCGAGCCTGGCGCACTCCGTGGACAACATGGCCCCGCTGATCGCCGAGGGCATCCGGGTGCACGCCGGGGACCGGGTCCCCCGGGCGGCCCGCCACCACCTCGCCGAGCGCATCCGGGACTGGGTCGGCCCCTATGGCTGGATGCGGTTCTTCGAGATCTATCTGCGCACCCCCGCCCTGCGGCTGGGAGGCTTCACCGTGCCGTGCCTCGTCCTCGCCGGCGCGGACGACTTCGCCGCGCCGCCGGCCGAGGGCCGCGCGCTCGCGGACGGCCTCCCGGACGCCGAGTTCCACCTGCTGCCCGACTGCGGGCACTTCCTGATGATCGAGCGGGCCCGGCAGTTCGCCGCCCTGCTCGACCGCTTCGTCAGCACCTGTTCGGCCGTCCGTCCGCACGGCGGTCCCGGCCCCGGATTCCCATGGGAGCACGTTCGATGACCACAGTGGCCGAAGGCGCCGTCAAGAGGCTGCTCACCAGCGAGACGACCGCGTCGCTGCGCACCCGGTACGAGGGCTCCAACATCTGCACCTGGATCGGGTTCAAGCACATCAACTACCTGGTCGAGGAGGCCATCCTCTGCCACTTCGCCGACGCGGACCTCCCGGCGCGGGCGCTGTACGCCGAACACGGCCTCGGCGTGGACATCGTCGACCTCGACACCCGGATCCTGCACGCCCTCTACATGGACGAGACGGTCCAGGCGCGGGTGGTGCCGACGGCCGGGGACGACGACACCTTCATCTCGTTCACGGTGTCCCTGCACGCCGACCGGGACGGGGCGGACACCAAGGTGGTGGGCGCCAACGCCAAGGTGGTGCTGCGCTCGGACAGCTATGTCGAGGCGGCCGGTGAACCGCCCGCCGAGCTCGCCCGGTTCGTCACCGACCGGCTGAGCACCCCGGGCGCCGCCGCACCCGAGCCGCCGGAGCTGACCGGCGCCGACCTCACGGCCGTCACCACCTCGCTGTCGGCCGGGCGCGGCACCTCCGGCCCGGACCCGGTGCTCGACCTGCTGACCTCGGGGAAGAACGCGTTCGGCTGGAAGTGGCGGATCCCCTACCCGTACTGCCACTTCTCGGAGCGGCTCCAGATGTCCAGCTATCTGCGGCAGATGGAGGAGGTCGTGGACCTCTTCCTCGCCGACCGGGGCATCTCGGTGAAGACCCTGCTGGACGAGCGCCGGTGGATCCCCGCCTGTCCGCACTCCCGGATCCAGATCCTGGACGAGGCGCTGATGGAGGAGGACCTCTACACGGTCTACACCGTGGAGAACGTCTTCAAGGACTTCACCTACACCTCCCGCATGGACTGCTATGTGGTGCGCGACGGCAGGCTGGTGCCGACCGCGACCGGCAAGGTCACCCATGGCTACGCCCTGATCGAGAACCGGCGGGACTGGAACCTGATCAACTTCGACGAGCGCGTCTCCAAGGCGCTGCGCGGCGAGTCCTGACCGACGACGGCGACGGAGCGACGGAGCAGACATGAGTGGCGGCACAGCTCTTGTGAATCGACCGGTCATCACGGCCTGGTCGGCGGTATCGCCCTTCGGGATCGGCCGCGCGGCCTTCACCGAGGGGATCAGGGAACGCCGGCCCGCGGCGGCCGGACTCGACGACGAGCAGTGGCAGGCGGCCGGGGACCGCGCCTGTCTGGTGCCCGACTTCGACCTGCGCACGGTGCTCGGGAAGAAGGGGGTCCGCTCGATGGACCGGGTGACCGGCCTCGCGGTCACCACGGTCGCCCGGCTGCTGGACGACGCCCCGCGCAACCGGTGGGTGGCCACCGGCGAGGACGCCGCCCTCGTCCTGGGCACCACCACTGGCAGTGTGCAGAGCCAGATGGACTTCACCCGGGACTCGCTCACCGGGGAGAAGCCGTATCTGGTGGACCCGGCGCGCTTTCCCAACGCCGTCATGAACTGCGCCGCGGGGCAGAGCGCGATCTGGCACCAGCTCAAGGGGCCGAACACCACGATCGCCGGTGGCCACGCGGCGGGGTTGTACGCCCTCAACTACGCGCGCCGGCTGCTCACCTTCGGCCGGGCCAGGACCGTGCTGTGCGGTGCGGTCGAGGAGTTCTCGCACGCCCGCTCCTGGCTGGAGCGGCACGCACACCGGCCGGACACCGAGGGGCCCGCGCAACTGCCCGGTGAGGGCTGCGGACTGCTGCTGGTGGAGCAGCGCGGCCCCGGCGGGCGGGACGACGCCGAGCAGCCGGTGCTGGCGGAGATCCTCGCGGTGGAGATGGGCATCGCGCTGGACGGCGGGGTCCGTCCCGCGCTGGCGGCCTGTCTGCGCCGGGCCCTGACCCGCGCGGGGGTGCGCCCGGAGGAGATCTGGGCGGTCTCCACCAGTGAGGCGCCCGGCCCGTCCGGGGAGCAGGAGCGGGCCGCCGTGGCGGAGGCCGCCGAGGGTGCGGACCCGGTCCACCTCACCCAGGCCGCGCTCATCGGGGACACCGGGGCCGCGGCGGCGGCGTTCCAGATCGCCGCGGTGCTGGTGCACGCCGAAACCACCCCCGAGGCCGCCGACCGGGTGGCGCTGGTGACCTCCGTCGACCGTGACGGCGCGGTCGGCTGCGCCCTGCTGCGGCTGGCCGGTCCGCGATGATCGGGGCCGCCGGGGTGACGGGTGCCGAGTCGGGCGGTGTGGTTGTCGGGTCCGGGGCCGCCGGGGTGACGGGTGCCGAGTCGGGCGGTGTGGTTGTCGGGTCCGGGGCCGCCGGGGCGACCGGCACCCGGCCGAGCAGCCCGATCGCCGCCCGGGTGGAGGTCGTTCGTCCGGCCGCCGCCGACGACCGGGGCAAGGTGCGCGCGGCGACGGCCGTCACGGTGGGCGAGGACGAGGCGGTTTTCCCCGGGCACTACCCGGGGTTCCCCATCTTCCCCGGGGTCTGCGTGATCGAGTGTGTGCACCTCAGCGGTCTGCGGACCCCTCCGCCGGGCGCGGCCGGTCTGGAGCTGGTGGCGGTGGAGAGCACGCGGTTCCTCAGTCCGGTCTTCCCGGGCGACCGGCTGGAGGTGGACCTGGTGTGGACCGGTGGGTCCGGGACGTGGCGGTGCGCCGCCAAGGTGGCCACCGAGCGCGGTGCCGCCGCCCAGGTCAGACTGCGGTTCACGGCCGAGGAGGCGTGATGTTCGGTCAGTCCGAGATCAGGAAGGTGCTGCCGCACCGGTTCCCGATGCTGCTGCTGGACCGGGTGACCGACGTGGTCCCGGGGCAGCGGGTGACCGCCGTGAAGGCCGTGACCTGCAATGAGCCCTGGTACCAGGGGCTCGGCCCGGACGCGGCGGCGGAGGCTTACGCCTATCCGCGGGTGCTGCTGCTGGAGTCCTGGTGCCAGTCGGCCGGGCTGCTGGCCACCTGGGAGTCGCCGGACCCCGATGTGCTCGAGGGCCAGGTCATGCTCTTCGGAAGCGTGTCCGGGGTCGAGTACCACCGGCCGGTGCTGCCGGGGGACGTACTGGAACACCGGGCGTCCATCACCCGGAGAGTGGACGACACCGTGATCATCGAGGGCGGTTCCACGGTGGCCGGTGAGCCCGCTCTGACGGTCGGCCTCGCGGTGCTGGCCTTCCGCCCGGCGGGAGAGCTGCGGCCCGGGGACCCGGCCCCCGCCCTCGCCTGACCCCTGGCAACAGACATCCGGCCCCACGCGGCCGGCCGAATCGCTTTGGAGAACCAATGGCAGAGAACGCATCCCGGGTGGCGCTGGTCACCGGCGGTTCACGGGGAATCGGCCGGGCGACGGTGGAGCGTCTGGCGCGGGACGGCTTCGATGTCGCCTTCTGCTACCAGTCGAACGAGGCGGCCGCCCTGGAGCTGGAGAAGGAGGTCACCGAGACCGGCGTTCGGGTACTCAGCCGCAAGGTCGACGTCCGTGACCCCGAGGCGGTGCGTGCGCTGGTCGCGGAGACCGAGCAGACGCTGGGTCCGATCGACGTGGCCGTGACCGCCGCCGGTATCACCCGTGACAATCCCCTGCTGCTGATGAAGGACGACGAATGGCATGACGTGCTGGACGTCAACCTCGACGGGGTCTACCACGTCTGCCGCTCCGTGGTGTTCGGGATGATGAAGCGGAAGAGCGGGGTGATCGTCAATATCTCCTCGGTCGCCGGTGTGTACGGCAACGCCACCCAGTCCAACTACTCGGCCTCCAAGGCCGGGATCATCGGGTTCTCCCGGGCCCTGGCCAAGGAGGTCGGGCGGTACGGGATCCGCGCCAATGTCGTCGCCCCGGGGTTCATCGACACCGATATGACCTCCGTGCTCACCGGCCAGGTGAAGGACAAGGCGCTGGAGTCGGTGCCGCTCGGGCGGCTGGGGCGGGCCGATGAGGTCGCCGATCTCGTCTCGTACCTCGTCTCGGACCGTGCGGCCTATGTCACCGGCTCCGTCGTCCAGATCGACGGCGGCATCACCATCTAGCTTCGCCCCGAACCCAGGAGGTTTCGTTGGCCGTCAAACCACCGCGCTGGTATTTCTCACTCCGCAGCCCCTATTCCTGGCTCGCCTACCGTGAACTCACCGAGAACGCGCCCGATGTCGCGGACGCGATCGAATGGCGCCCGTACTGGGAGCCGGACGAGGTGAGCGAGCGCATGCTGGCCGACGCCGGAGTCCACCTCCCTTACGTCGCGATGTCGAAGGAGAAGCACTTCTACATCCTCCAGGACGTCAAGCGGGCGACCATCGAGCGTGGTCTGTCGATGGCCTGGCCGATCGACACCGCTCCCAACTGGGACGTCTCCCATCTCGCCTATCTGGTCGCCGAGGACGCCGGCCGCGGGCGGGACTTCATCGACGCCGTGTACCGGGCCCGCTGGGAGAACGGCATCGACATCTCCGAACGTGCCACCATGGCCGCGATCGGCCATGAACTCGGCCTCGACCCGGATGCGTTGGCCGGTGCGGTCGACGATCCGGAGATCCGCCGTCGGGGCATCGAGGCGCTGCGGGCGGTGGACCGCGACGGAGTGTTCGGAGTGCCGTTCTTCATCCACCGGCACGACAAGTTCTGGGGGCTGGACCGGCTCTCGGGTTTTGTCGCGAGCGTCCGTGCCAAGACCCGGACCGCCGTCATGGAACAGCCGGAGAACGACCGCGGGGTCGAGCCCGCCCTGCTCGTCCCGGCCGGTGACGCCGGCCACGCCGGTGGCTGCGGCTGACCGGACCTGTCCGCGAGGACCCGGCAGACGCGATAGATGCGATAGACCCGACAGACCCAATAGACCCAATAGACCTGCTGAGCCCGATAGATCCGTCAGAAAGGCGATCACGCCATGAGCAACCCCTTCGAGGACGAGAACGGCAGCTACTACGTGCTGGTCAACGACGAGCGGCAGCACTCGCTGTGGCCGGCCTTCGCGGAGGTGCCCGCGGGCTGGACCGTCGTCCACGGCCAGGACAACCGCCAGGCGTGCCTGGATTACATCAACGAGAACTGGACCGACATGCGGCCCAAGAGCCTGATCGAGGCGATGGGCTGACGCCCGCCACGTCCTCCCGTGCCACGGGGCCCGACATCCCGATGTCGGGCCCCGTGGTGTGTGTCTGGCAGGTTGCTGCGTGACATGCGGGCAGCACGGTCCGAGGGGGATGAGCCGGACTACTGTTGACGCACTGCTCATCGCACCCGGGGGAACGTGCCATGACCTGGCTGGCTGCCACCAGCATCGACGATCTGTCCTTCGGGCTGCTGATCGTGCTGATCGCCGTGTCGTCGCTGGGCGTCTTCGTCTTCGGCGTCTCGGCGATCTCCGGTCGGCTGCTCGGCATCCGGGTGGGCCCGCTGCGCGCCCTCGGCGCCGGTCTGGTCGGGCTGGGCGCGATGCTCGTCTTCAAGCCGACCATGCACGACCAGCAGAGCATGGGCGTGCTGTACGGCGTGCAGGTCGGGGTGTCCGTCCTCGCCGCGATGGCCACCCTGGTGCTGGCCGAGGTCTTTCTGCCGCGCGGCAGCTGGGCGCTGCCCATGCGGCTGTGGCGCGCGATGCGCAGCCGGCTGCGGCGCACCCGCCGCTATTCGCAGATCAGCCGGATCTTCATGCGCCACGGGCTGAGCCGTCCGCTGCGCAGCCGGCACAGTCTGGAACGGGCCCTGCGGCCCGGCGAGTTCGGCGAGCGGATGGCCAGGGGGCTGCGGCTGGCGCTGGAGGAGTGCGGCGGGGCCTTCATCAAACTGGGCCAGCTGCTGTCCACCCGGCGCGATCTGCTGCCCCCGCACTTCATCGACGAACTCAGCCGATTGCAGAGCGATGTGGCGCCCGCGCCGTGGGGGGACGTGGCGGCGCTGCTGCGCGCGGAGCTGGGCAGGCCGGTGGAGGACGCCTTCGAGTGGATCGAGCAGGTCCCGCTCGCGGCCGCCTCGATCGCCCAGGTCCACCGCGCCAAGCTGACCGGAGGCCCGGTGGTCGTGGTGAAGGTCCAGCGCCCGGGGATCCGCGAGATGGTCGAGCGCGACCTGGACATCGTCGTCGCGGTCAGCCGCGGCCTCCAGCAGCGGTCCCGGTCCTCCCACGCCATGGGGCTGCGGGATCTGGGCGACGGCTTCTCCACCTCCGTGCGGGAGGAGCTGGACTTCCGGATCGAGGCCAACAACGCCGCGGTGGTGGCGGCGTCCTGCGGCGGGTACGAGGCGGACGCCCCGGTGCGCGTGCCCCGGGTGCACGAGGAGTTCACCACGGCCAGGGTGATGGTCCAGGAGTGGCTGGAGGGGGTCACCTTCGACCGTGCGGCGGCCGTCGCGGAGCGCAAGGGGCTGGACCGCCACCAGATCGCCCGGACCGCCTTCGCCGCCATGCTCCACCAGATCCTGAAGGCGGGGGTGTTCCACGCCGATCCGCATCCGGGCAATGTGCTGCTGCTCGACAAGGGGCGCATCGGCCTGCTCGACTTCGGCTCGGTGGGCCGTATCGACCCGTCCGTACGCCATGCCCTCCAGGAGATGCTGGTGGCCGTCGACCGCGGCGACCGGGCCGGTCTGCACGACGCGCTGATGGCCCTGCTCGGCACGAGGGCCACCAGGAGCGAGGACCTGATGCTCAACTCGCTGCTGCTGGAGCGCGAGCTGGGGCAGTTCATGGCCCAGCACCTGGGGGCGGGGGCGCGGCCGGACACCGAGATGTTCACCGCGCTGTTCCAGCTGCTCGCCCGGTTCGGTCTCGCCGTGCCGCCGGAGGTGGCCGCCGTCTTCCGGGCCCTGGCGACCATCGAGGGCACCCTGGGCCGGATCACCCCCGACTTCAACATGATCGACGAGGCCCGGTCGATCGCCGTGGACCTCCTCACCGACCGGCTGCGGTTCCGCGCCACGGGTACCGGGAGCGAGGAGGAGGGCGGGTTCGCGTCCGGGTTCTCGTCCCTGGCGCGGAGCGCGACCCATGAGTTCCTGTCCGCGCTGCCGATGCTGCGGCGGCTGCCCCGGAGGGCGGAGCGGATCGGCGCGTCGCTGGAGGAGGGGCGGTTCACGGTCCGGGTGCGGGTGCTCGCCGACGAGCGGGAGCGGCGTTTCGTCTCCGGGCTGATCCACCAGATGACGGTCACGCTGCTGGGGGCCTGCACCGGGCTGATGGGGGTGGTCCTGGTGGTGTTCGGCACCGGGCGCGGGCCCCGGGTCACCGCGGAGGTGGAGCTGTTCCCGCTGCTCGGCTATCAGATGCTCGCGGTCAGCGCGATCCTCATGCTGCGCGCCCTCTACACCGCGCTGCGCCGGCCGAACACCCACGACACGTTCTAGGGGGTGTCGGTGGATCTTGACGCCTGTGGCGGGCTGCTCCCCTCCCCGCCCCTTCCCGAAGCATCGACATGCGGCTCCGCCGCGTGGTGGGGCTCTGCCCCAGGCCCCGGGCCGGGGCTTCACTCCAGGCCCGGGGGTCCAGGGGCGGAGTCCCTGCCACGCGGCGGAGCCGCACATGCATGCTGCGGGAAGGGGCGGGGAGGGGAAAGCAGGCGGAGCCGGTCCGGATTCCTCAGGCGTCGCCGACCAGCAGTGGCTTCTCCCGCATGGTCCAGCCGTTGGCGTCCAGCACCCGCCGTACGCCCGCTACCGAGGTTGAATCCACGAGCAGTTCGACCAGGCCGCGCGGCTGGTCGAGGGAGTGCTCGATGCGCACGTCCTCGATGTTGACCCCGGCCTCGCCGACGGTGGAGAACAGCCGGGCCAGCGCTCCGGGCTGGTCCGGGACGGCCACCGGGATCGCCACGTACTCGGCGGGCCGGGAACGCTGTTTGTGCGGTACGCGGGCGTGGCCCCGGTTGCCGCGCCGCAGCAACTCCTGGAGATCGGCGGCGGCCTGCCGGCGCCCCTCGGACTCCGCCCCGGGCAGCGCCCGCAGGACGGCGATCAGTTGTTCCAGGTCCTTGGCGTAGTCGTCGAGGACGTCGGCCACCGCGTCGGCGTTCGCGGTCAGGATGTCGCTCCACAGGGCGGGTTCGCCCGCCGCGATGCGGGTGACGTCCCGCAGCCCCTGTCCCGACACCCGGATGTGCTCGGCCTCGGCGTGCTCCAGCCTGGCCGCCATCATCGAGGCGACCAGATGCGGTGCGTGCGAGGTCAGGGCGACGGCGCGGTCATGGGCGTCGGTGTCCATCAGGACGGGGACACCACCGCACAGCGAGACCAGCTCCAGCCCCCGGTTGAGCGCCGAGCGATCGGTGAGGGGCGAGGGGGTCAGCACCCAGGGGCGCCCCTCGAAGAGGTCGGCGCGGGCCGCGAGCGGACCGGAGCGCTCGCCGCCGGCCAGCGGATGTCCGCCGATGTAGCGGGACGGATCGCCACCGGCCGCGCGGACCTCCTCGTGCGGCCGCACCTTGACGCTGGCCACATCGGTGTAGGTGTGTGCCAGCCCGTCCCGCTGACAGCGGGCGAGCACGGTGCCGATGCTCGCGGGCGGCACCGCGAGGACGGCGAGGTCCACCGGCCCGGTGGGCATCTCCAGCGAGCCCGCCCCCAGGGCCTCGGCGGTCCTGGCGGCCGTGGTGTCGGCGTCGTCCAGGTACACCAGGACGCCCCAGCGGCTCAGGGCGAGGGCGATGGACGTGCCGATCAGCCCGGTTCCGACGACGACGGCGGTTCTCATGTGTCACGTCCCGAGGTGGGTCCGGTGGCGCCGGGGCGCTCGATCTCCGCGTGCAGGAAGGCGGCGAGCCGTGCGATGCCGTCCTCGATCTCCGCGGGGCTCAGATAGCTGAAGGAGAGCCGGATCGACCGTTCGCCGCCGGGGCCCGGGTAGAAGTAGGCCATCGGTGTCCAGATGACTCCGTGGTCCTCGGCCGAGCGCAGCAGCGCGGCGTTGTCGGCGGGGAACGGAACCCGGACGGTGAGGAAGAAGCCGCCGCTGGGCCGGTTCCAGCCGATGCCGAGCCGGTCGCGGACGTCCTCGGGGAAGTGGCGGTCCAGTTGCTCGAGGGTGACGCGGAGCGCCTCGCCGTAGTGCTTGGCCGGCACCGCGTTGCGCTCGGTGAGCCGGCCGCCGCAGGCCAGCAGGGCACCGGCGACGGCCGCCTGGCTCAGCGCCGGGGTGTTCACCGTCACCATGCTCTTGATCTTGGCGAGTTCGTCGGCGAGCAGGCTCTCGGCCCCCGACGGATCCCGCACGGGCTGGTCCGCGACGACGAATCCGACGCGGGCGCTGGGGAACACCGACTTCGAGTACGACCCGAGGTGGATCACCCGACGCGCGTGGTCCATCGACTTCAGCGTGGGCAGCTGGACGCCGGGGCTGACCAGCCGGTACGGGCTGTCCTCGAGGATGAGCAGATCGTGCCGGGCCGCCAGCTCCAGCAACTCCTCGCGGGCGCGCCGGGACATGGTGTTGCCCGACGGGTTCGAATGGTCCGGCACCACGTAGAAGGCGCGCGGGCGGCGGCCCCGGGCCCGCTCGGCGAGGACGGCGGCCTCCACATCGGCCACGTCAAGACCGTCGGCCCGCTCCTCGACGGGGTGCACGGGCACCCCCAGCAGACTGGCGGCCCCGGTGATGCCCACGTAGCAGGGGCTGGCGACCAGCAGGACGTCCCCGGGGTCCGCGAAGAGCGCGCGCAGGGCCAGCAGCATCCCCTCCTGGGCGCCCACCGTCACCACGATCGCGCCCGGCGGGGCGTCGATGCCCTCGTCGGCGCGGAGCGAGTCGGAGATCAGCTCGCGGATCTGGCCGGCGGTCGGGCCGTACTGGTACAGCGCGGTGCGGATGGCCTCGTCCGAGGCACCGCCCGCGGCCAAGTGGTCGAGGTAGCGGCGGATGTGCTCGAGGATCTCGTCCTTGTCGAAGAACTCCTCGTACGGCCTTCCGGGGGCGAAGGAGACCACGTCCGGGAAGCGGCCGGTGATCTCGTTCAGGAAGTTCATGGTGTCCAGCACCGGGTCGGACACGCTGCGGTGCAGATCCTGCTTGCGCAGTCCGGCCGTGGGGGTGTTTGCGGGTGCGGTCGGTGGCGAGGTGTCCGTCACGCTGCGGTGCAGATTCTCCTTGTGCAGGGTCGCCGTGGCGGTGCCCGTCGGCTCCGGCCGGTCGGGGAGCGGTGCCTCGCCGGAGCGGCGGTGGCGCGCCGCGGCGGTGTCCTCCGGCCCGGCCGGCAGCGAGGCGTCCGCGTCGGCGACGGTGGCGGTGCCGGTCAGCGTCATGGCCTCCGACAGCTCGTCCAGGACCAGGCCCAGGACGCCCGCCACGCCGGCCCCGCCCGCCACGGCCAGTCCGTGCAGCACCGGGCGGCCGAGCAGCACGGCGTCCGCCCCCAGGGCGAGGGCGCCGAGGACGTCCCGGCCGCGGCGGACGCCGCCGTCCAGGAGCAGGGCGCAGCGGCCGTCCACGGCGGCGGCGATCGGGGCGAGCACGTCCAGGGTGGCCGGTGCCCCGTCCAGCTGCCGTCCGCCGTGGTTGGAGACCACGATGCCGTCCACACCGGCGGCGATCGCGCGCCGGGCGTCCTCGGCGGTCATGACGCCCTTGACCAGTACGGGCAGCCGGCTGACCGAGCGCAGCCAGGCGATGACCGACCAGTCGAGCGCGGGGTCGAGGCCGGTGCGCCCGTGCTCGGACGGGGACGAGTAATCGGCCTCGTCGGCGGGCAGGTTGGCGGGCGCGATGTGCGGCGGCAGCCGGAAGTCGTTGCGCAGGTCGCGCAGTCGGCGGCCGAGCCGCGGGGTGTCGACGGTCAGGACCAGCGCCTCGAACCCGGCGGCCTCCGCGTGTTCGATGAGCCGCCGGGTCGTGTCGCGGTCGCGGAAGCAGTAGACCTGGAGCCACAGCGGCGAGGTGGCGGCCGCGGCGATCTCGGCGAAGGTCCGCCCGGCGAAGGTGCTCACCACGAGCGGGAGCCCGGCCGCGCCAGCCGCCCGCGCGGTGGCCGTCTCGCCGTCGGGGTGCATCAGGGTGTGGTAGGCCATGGGCGCCACGGCCACCGGCGCCCCCCACCGCCGTCCCAGGACCGTGGTGGACGGGTCGCACTCACCCACTCCGGTCAGGACCCGGGGGCTGAGCCGGGTGCGGTCGAACGCCGCCCGGTTGGCGGCGAGCGTCCGCTCCTCCCCGGCCCCGCCCTCGATGAAGTCCCAGATCTCCGGGCCCAGTCGGGTGCGCGCCCGCTCGGCGTACTCGTCGAGGGACAGCGGCGGCCGGGAGACGCCGGAGGGGGCCGTGCGGCCGGTCACGAGTTGGCCGCCCGGGCGCGCTCGACGGCCTCGTACAGCGCGCGGATGTTGGAGCTTCCGAAGCCCTGGGCCCCGTGGCGCTGGATGAGTTCGAAGAACAGCGTGCGCCGCTCGAAGGGCGAGCGGGTGAAGAGCTGCAACAGGTAGCCCCACTCGTCGCGGTCGGCGAGCACATTGGTCTTGCGCAGATCGGTGATCGTCTCGTCGAGGTTGTCGATCCGCTCGGCGAGGGCGTCGTAGTAGGTGCCGGGGGTTTGCAGGAACTCGATGCCCCGGGTCTCGAACTCGACGACGGCCGGGATGATCTCGTCCACGAGGAATGCCAGGTGCTGCACCCCCGGGCCGCCGTTCCGCTCCAGGAATTCGTCGATCTGGCCCGGCTTCTTGGTGCTGTCGGGCTCGATGATGGTGAAGGTGATCCCGGACGAGGGGCTGCGCACCACGATGGAGTCCATGGCCTGCTCGCCGACGGCGACGTATTCGCTGGAGTACTGCTCGAAGCCGAATCCGTCCATGTAGTACCGGACGGTGTCGTGCAGGGTGCCGGCGTCGAGACAGACCGCGATGTGGTCGAGCAGCCGCAGTTCGGTCGTGGTGCCGGCCTGGGCGGCGTCCTTCGGCGAGGTGACCCAGTCCCGGCCCGGGGGCAGCCCCTGCGGCCGGCCCGCGGAGCGCTTGAGGAGGGTGTGGCGGACGGCGCCGAAGCCGGAGACGGCGGGGCCGGCCGGGTTGCCGGAGGTCAGATCGCGGCCGCCGGCGGCCAGGGCGCCCTGGTGGGCCGCGAGGGGGTCCTCGCAGGCGAAGGCGATGTCGGCGATGCCGTCACCGTGTGCGGCCAGGAAGTCGGCCGTGCCCGGTCCCGAGGTGATGACGAGCTGGATTTCCTGTCGGCGGAGCAGGATCGATTCCAGCGCGCCGGTCCGGCACCGGGCCTCTTCCTGAAAACCCATACCGGACACGAAATAGTCCGTGGTTTTCCGCTGATCGCTGGTGTAGATCTCGATGTACTCGACGTCATGCGCGGTCACGATGCTCCCCATCCGACGATTGCCTCGCCACACATGTGTGTGTGCAACTCGTGGAATCGCACGGTACCGGGACCGGGAAGCGGAGCCATGGGCCGCCAAGAATTCTTCTATAGACGGAAAGAGACGGCTGCGGCACTTTCGCGGAAGGCGGCCGAGTGGCTACCGCCGAGAAGGTCCGCCGACCGCGTCAATCGCCTCTTTTCGGGCGATCGGCGGTGATCGTGAAGACGATCGGCGGACCCTGGCAATGGCTTATTCGATTCTCTTCATTTGAACGCTTTGCGGCGCACCGCGTAAGCGTAGGTGACGGCGGCCAGCAGCGGCCCCCAGGCGAGCAGCGGCAGATAGGCGGTGACGAACACCCAGGCCCGCCAGCCGAGTTCGCCGACGTCATGCATGAGCGATCCGCGCCAGCCGCCGCCCTCGAACTCGCGGCCGTCCAGCGCGCGCCCCTGGAGTGACAGGACCAGGGTCATGGTCCAGGTGAAGGTGAGGATCACCGCCCCGAGCGCGGCGGGAATGATCGCGGACAGCGGCCGTACGGGTTTCCCGGCGAGGAAGGGAACCCAGCGCGGCCACACCTCACCCCAGGTGGAGACCAGCCCCACGGCGAGGAAGGCCAGCCCCTCGGCGATGATGGACAGGATGACGACGTAGATCTCCAGCGGCAGCCAGCCCGGCAGCTGTCCCCGGCCGACGTCCACGTTCTTGGTGAGCGGAACACCGAAGGTGACCTGGGCGATGCGCCACAGCCCCGAGGGCAGCACGACCAACGGGATCAGAAAGGCCGCGCGCCGGGCCCAGAGGGGCACCCCCTCGGCGGGAGTGCCGTGCAGCTTTCGATAGCCACGGGAAACGGCGGTAAGGATTCCGGACACGGGGCCCTCCAGGAAACACCGGGAAACGTGCGTCCGTTGCTGGATCGCTGCCAGGAGGATGGCATAGGGCGTCCCGCGCGCGACTCCTCCCACGGAGGCAAACCCACTCGCCGCCGGGTGGAGTCCCCTTCGCTCCCTCCTCCGTCCAGATGACCGAGAGGGAGGGGATGAACGGCTTTCGAACACGCTCCGTGGGAGCTCGATAGAAATCCTCGAAGTGCGCCGGGGAAGCGCGGAAAAGCCTGCTATCAACGGGTCGGAGACGTAAGTTCACCCACCCTGCGTCCGCGATATGCGGCACGGGCCGACCGAGAGGACCGGACACATGGCCGAGGAGACCAGCCGGGCGCCGGAGGTGCTGGGTGAGGACTTCATCCGCGACCCGTACCCGGTGTACGCCCGGCTCCGCGAGCGGACCCCGGTGGCGCGGGTCGTGCTCGGCGGGGCACCGATGTGGCTGGTGCTCCGCCATGAGGCGGCGCGCGCCGCGCTGACCGAGCCGAAACTGCACAAGGACCCCGAGCGCTGTGCCCGGCTGGCCGCCAAGCACGCGGGCATCGACCCCGTCGGGCAGCCCGCCGAGAAGTCGCCCGGCCGGCGGATGCTGGTGGAGCACATGCTGGGCATGGACCCGCCCCACCACACCCGGCTGCGCAAGCTGGTGGCCAAGGCGTTCACCGCACGGCAGATCCAGGCGCTCCGGCCGCGGATCGAGCACACGGTCGGTGCCCTGCTCGACGACGTCGCCGGGCAGGGCGAGGTGGATCTGCTGAAGGTGTTCGCCTTCCCGCTGCCGCTCACCGTGATCTCCGAGATGATCGGCGTCCCCGAGGCCGACCAGGCCGCCTTCGGAGCGTGGTCCAACGCGCTGACCGTGGCCGTCCAGCCGCAGGAGATGCACCGCATCGCCGACCGGATGGCGGAGTACCTCACCGGGCTGATCGCCGCCAAGCGGGCCGCCCCGGCCGACGACCTGATCAGCGGGTTGATCCAGGCGCGGGACGACGAGGACCGGCTCAGCGAGAACGAGCTGGTGTCGATGGTCTTCCAGCTCCTGGTGGCCGGATACGAGACCACCGCGCATCTGATCGGCAACGGGATGCTCGCCCTGCTGCGCCACCCGGACCAGCTCGCCGCCCTGCGCGCGGACCGGTCGCTGCTGCGGGGCGCGGTCGAGGAGTTCTGCCGCTACGACAACTCGCTGCACCTGAACACGCTCTCGGTGACCTCGGAACCGGTGGAGATCGCCGGTGTCCGCGTCCCGGCCGACGAGTTCGTCATCGTCTCGCTCGGCGCGGCCAATCACGACCCCGAACGCTTCGAGGACCCCGAACGGTTCGACATCCGCCGGGAGGCCGGCGGGCATCTGGCGTTCGGCCACGGCATCCACCACTGCATGGGCGCGCCCCTCGCCCGGTCGCAGGCCGAGATCGCCGTCGGCGCGCTGCTCGACCGCTTCCCGCGGATCGAACTGGCCGTGGCGCCGGAGGAGTTGCGCCGCGAGGTGAACCTGACCCGGGGGCTGGAGTCACTGCCGGTCCGGCTCGGCTGAGCGGGACGGACCGGACCGGCGTACCGGCCGATGATGAGGAGTCTGATGGATATCGCAATCTCCGCGGCGGGTCTGCGGAAGGCTTACGGCGACAACGAGGTGCTGGGCGGCATCGACCTGTCCGTCGAGGCGGGCACGGTCTACGGGCTCCTGGGCCCCAACGGCGCCGGCAAGACGACCACGGTGCGGACGCTGTCGACGCTGATCAAGCCCGATGAGGGCACCGCGATGGTGGCGGGCTACGACGTGCTGAGCCAGGCGCACGAGGTGCGCCGCAGCATCGGGCTGACGGGTCAGTACGCCGCGCTGGACAATCAGTTGACCGGCCGCGAGAACCTGGTGCTGATGGGAACGCTGCTGCACATGGGCCGCAAGCGGGCCCGCGCCCGCGCTGATGAGGTGCTGGAGATGTTCGACCTCACCGATGCCGCCGACCGGGTCGTCAAGACCTACTCGGGCGGTATGCGCCGCAGGCTGGACCTGGGCGCCAGCCTGACCGGGAGCCCGCCGGTGATCTTCCTGGACGAGCCGTCCACGGGTCTGGACCCGGTCAGCAGGAACGCGCTGTGGGACATGGTGCGCAAGCAGGTCGCCGAGGGGGTCACCGTGCTGCTGACCACCCAGTACCTGGAAGAGGCCGATCAGCTCGCGCACCGTATCGCGCTGATCGACAAGGGGCTGGTGGCAGCGGAGGGCACGCCCGACGAGCTGAAGCGGAAGGTCGGCGGCGAGCGGCTGGAGATCACCGTACGGACCACCGAGATGGTGGAGGCCGCCCGGGTCGCGCTGGCCCGGATCTCCCCGCGGGGCTCCGCCCCACCGGTCGTCGACGAGAGCGGGATGCGGGTGTCGATCGCGCTGGAGACCGGTATCGCCGGTGTCTCCGCGGCGGCGTCGGAGCTCCAGGGGGCCTCGGTCGAGGTGGTCGACTTCCTCGTGCGGCGCCCCTCGCTCGACGACGTGTTCCTGGAGCTGACCGGAGCCGAACCCGAGGCCGGACCCGAGGCCGAATTGGAGACGACGAGCCGATGACCACCTATGTCCTGAGCGACGCGCTCGCCCTGGCGGGCCGCCACATACGGCATCTGAGGCGGGCACCGCAGCGGATCCTCAGCATCACCCTGATGCCGATCATGTTCGTGTTCCTCTTCGGCTATCTCTTCGGCAGTTCGATGAACGTGCCGGAGGGCGACTACCACGAATACATCATGGCGGGCATCTTCACCCAGATGATGCTGGCCGGCGTCATCAACACCGGTGTGGGGGTGGCGGAGGACCTCTCCAACGGCCTGGTGGACCGGTTCCGTTCGCTGCCGATGGGCAAGGGTTCGGTGCTGCTCGGCCGGACCCTCTCCGACGTGCTGCTCAACGCGATCTCCTGTTGTGCGATGCTCTCCGTCGGCCTGCTCATCGGCTGGCGCATCCACGGCGGGCCGCTCAAGGCCCTCGCGGGCTTCGGTCTGTTGCTGCTGCTCGGTTACGCCACGGCGTGGCTCGGCTCGCTCGTCGGGCTGCTGCTGCGCGATCCCCAGGCGGTCAACTCGGTGGCCATGGTGATCACCATGCCGCTCACCTTCCTGTCGGCGACCTTCTACCCGTCCCAGAACCTGCCGGGCTGGGTGCGTCCGGTGGCCGAATGGAACCCGGTGACCACCCTGACCACCGGGATGCGTGAGCTGTGGGGCAACCCCACGGGGAACGGCGCCGATCCGGCGTTCCCGCTGCGGCATCCGGTGGCGGCCTCGCTGATCATGGTGGTGGCTCTGCTGATCGTCGTGATCCCGCTGGCCAACCGGGCCTACGAGCGGGCCGCCGCGCGCTGAGCCGCGGCCGCACGACACCCGGGCCAAGCCCCGAGCCCCAAACCAGAAGCCCGGACGACCGAGGAGCGGTCGTCCGGGCTTCGGCGTGGGCGCCGCCGGGTCGGTCAGCTCCCCTGATGCGCACGCCAGGTGTCATGGAGGCGGGCCAGGTGCTCGAAGCCGCCGATCACCTCATCGGTCGGCACACCGAAGTCCACCAGACAGGCGACCTCGTCCACCCCCGCGTCCTTCAGCTGCTTGAGCATCGCCATGCAGTCGTCGACGGTGCCGAACATCCCGCTGGTCTCGAAGTACCGGTCGAACGCCTGGGCCACCAGGAACTGACGGTCCTCCGGGCCCATGCTCCTCAGCTCCCGGGACATGTCCGCGCCCTGGGCGCCCGCCGCCTCGGCCGCCTTGATCAGCAGATCGAAGGAGCTGGCCAGATAGCGGGAGAACGGCTCGCGCACAGTCTCCCGCACGGTGTCGCGGTCGGTGCCCACGAAGGTGTGCACCATCACGGCCACATGCCCCTGCCCGGCCGAGGCGGGCTGGTGCTCCCGGTGCGCCCGGCGGTACTCCTCGATGCGCCGGGCGAGGACCTCGACCTCCTGGCCGAGCAGATGGGTGAGCATCCCCATCCCGTGCTCACCGGCCAGCGTGAACGTCGCCGGGGTGCCGCCGCTGGTCAGCCACATCGGCAGCTCGGGCTGGACGGGCGGCGGGAACATGGTCAGCTCCACCGTCTCGCCCGCCCCGTCGGTCAGGGACACGCTCTCCCGCCGCCAGAGCCGGCGGATGGTCTCGACCGTCTCCATCAGCCCGGACTTGCGGGTCTCGTAGTTCTCCGGGCGGAGCGCGAAGTCCGCGGCGTGCCAGCCGGAGGCGAGCGCCACCCCGGCCCGCCCGCCCGAGAGGTTGTCGACGACCGACCACTCCTCGGCGATCCGCATCGGGTGGTGCAGCGGCGCCACGACGCTTCCGGCGCGCACCGCGACCCGCTGGGTGACCGCCGCCACCGCGGCGCCCGTCACCGAGGGGTTGGGGTAGAGCCCGCCGAACGGATGGAAGTGGCGCTCGGGGGTCCACACCGCGGTGAAGCCGTTGTCGTCGGCGAACCGGGCGCCGTCCAGCAGCAGCCGGTAGCGGTCGCGCTCCTCGGTGTCGTTGTTGGCGAAGTAGAACAGGCTGAAATCCATGGGTCCTCCGGAAAGCGAAAGAAAAGCGCCCGGGGCGCGCTGAGGGCGGGTCCCGGGCGGTGTCGCTGCTTGTGCGCCGTTCAGAAACGCACCGGCAGGTCGATCATCGGGCGGACCATCAGGCCGGGCCGATAACGCACCTCCGAGGGGTGCACGGCCAGCCGGATGCCGGGAAAGCGTTCATAGACCCGTCGAATCGCCAGCTCGGTCAGCGCCTTGGACATATGCGAGCCCAGGCAGTAGTGGATTCCGTGGCCGAAGCTCACATGCGCGGGCTTGGGACGGGTGATGTCCAGCTCCGACGGACCGTCGGGGAAAGCGTGCGGATCGTGGTTCGCCCCGGCCAGCGAAATGATGATGATCTCGTCCTTGGGGATTTTCACCCCGCACAGCTCGACCGGCTCCAGCGTGACCCGCTGGAGGGAGTTGATCAGCGGGCTGGTGAACCGCAGCAGCTCCTCGACCGCGTTCGGCAGCAGACTCCAGTCGGCCCGGATCTTGTCGGCCTCGCCGGTATGGGTGAGCAGCGCCGCGAAGGAGCCGTTGAGCAGGCTGGTCGTGGTGTCGTTGCCGCCGGTCATCAGGGCGAACGCGGTGGACAGCGCCTCCGCGGCGGTCAGCCGCTTGTCCTCGTCGGCGTGGACCAGCGCGGAGATCAGATCGTCCTGCGGGGTCCGCTGCTTGGTGGCGATCAGCGCCTTGAGGTAGTCCGAAAGCTGCCGGGTGTGCTCGGCGATGATGCCCGTCGGATCGCTGGCGTCCACCCGGCGCAGCGTGTTCGTCCACACCAGGAACCGCGGCCAGTCGGCGTCGGGCACGCCCATCAACTGCGCGATGGTGATGATCGGAAGCGGTTCGTTGAGCCCGGAGACCAGGTCCCGGTTGTCCGTCCGCACCATGTCGTCGAGCAGATCGTCGACCACCTTCTCCCAGCCGTCGCGCAGTCCGCGCACCCGCTTGGGGGTGAAGGCGAAGGTGAGCGCCTTGCGCAGCGGGGTGTGGCGCGGCGGATCGGAGTTGGCCAGATGGTTGCTGATCTCGTCGGCGGGCTTGATCTCCTGGCCGAGCTGCTTGCCGAGCGCCGCGTAGAGCTTGCCGATGTCCCGACCGAGCCGGGGGTCGGAGAGCGCGTCGCGGACGTCGTCGTAGCGGCTCACCACCCACGCCCGCACCCCGTCCGGGGTCTCCACCCGGCACACCGGCTGTTCCTCGCGCAGCTGGGCGAGGAAGGGATAGGGATTCTGTGTGTACTCGTCGCTGAACATCCAATAGCGGGACAGCGTGCCGGTGTTCGTCACCAGTACTCCCTGAAGTCGCGGTGCGGGTGGCGGGCCCGCGGGCGATTGACGGCGCGCGGCCGAACCGATGACAGCACGGCCGGGCCCGACCGGTCAGCGGCAGTGTGAATTCTTCGAAGTGGACGGCGAAGTGGGCCACTTCCGCGCCCCCGCGGCGCGCAAAACGAAGTTTTTGCAGCGCCGTTGCCCGGTGGGCCGGCCGGAGATGAGACTCGGCGATCCAGGCTGGTGGCAGGCGACCGAGCCCTTTTTGTCGGCGACCCGGAATGACGAGTGGAGATTTCCATAATGACGCGAGCAGCCATCGACGACGTCCTTCCGCTGTGGCCACTCCAGGAGGGTCTGCTGTTTCAGACCCTCTACGGGGAAGAGAAACTCGATGTCTACGTCGCCCAGATCCTGATCGACCTCGATGGCCCCATGGACGCCGGGGCCATGCGCGACTCGGTGGCCACTTTGCTGCGCCGGCACCCCAATCTGCGGGCCAGTTTCCGGTACGAGAAGCTGAGCCGGCCGGTGCAGGTGATCGCGCGCGAAGTCCCGGTGCCCTGGCGGGAGTTCGACCTCACCGGGCTCGACGAGCGGGCCCAGGAGCGGGAGCTGGAGCGGCTCGCCGCCGAGGAGGCGGCGCACCGGTTCGACCTGGGGGCCGGGCCGCTGCTGCGCTTCACGCTGATCAAGCTGGGCCCGAACACCAGCCGGCTGATGTTCAACTCGCATCACATCCTGCTCGACGGGTGGTCCACCGCCCGGCTCATGTTCGAGCTCTTCGAGATCTACCACCGGCGCGGCGACGACTCGGGCCTGCCGCCGGTGACGCCGTACCGCGAAGCCCTGAGCTGGCTGGAACGGCAGGACCGGGCGGCGGCGGAGAACGCCTGGCGCACCGTGCTCGCCGAGGTGGAGGAGCCCACACTGCTCGCGCCCGACGACGCCGGGGCGCGGACCGTGCCGGCCGAGCTGGTCATCACCATGCCCGATGAGCTGGCCGCCCGGGTGCGGGAGACCGCCCGGCGCAACGACCTCACGCTGAGCGCGGTGTTCCAGGGCTGCTGGGCGCTGCTGCTGGGGCAGCTGACCGGCCGTGACGACGTGGTGTTCGGCTCGACCGTATCGGTGCGCCCCGCCGAGCTGGCCGGCGCGGACCAGATGGTCGGCCTGTTCATCAACTCGGTGCCGGTCCGGGTCCGGGTGCGCCCGGACGAGAGCCTGCTGTCCCTGCTGACCGGGATGCAGCGCCAGGCGGCCGGAATGGTCGAGCACCACCACCTCAGCCTCCCGGACATCCAGCGGGCCGCCGGGCGCGGCACCCTCTTCGACACGCTCACCGTCACCGAGAACTACCCCATGGGCGGGGACGACCTGCCCGAGCTGCCCGGTGACCTCACGCTGACGGGCGCCAGGGGCACCGACGCCAACCACTACCCGCTGAGCATCGCGGCCCTGCCGGGCGACGGGCTGCGGCTGCACTTCGGCTACCGGCAGGAGCTCTTCACCCGTGAGGACATCGAGGTGCTCGGCGACCGCTTCCGCCGCCTCTTCGCGGCCTTCGCGGACGATCCGGAGCAGCTGATCGGCCGACTGCCCCTGCTGAGCGACGCCGAGGCGGACCGCATGCTCGCCCTGGGCATGCCCGCACAGCCGCTGCCGGGCGGTGACGTCATCCCCGCGCTCTTCGCCGAACAGGTACGGCTCCATCCGGACGCCGTTGCCCTGGTCCACGAGGACACCTCGCTCTCCTACGCCGAACTGGACCGCCGCGCCAACCGCCTGGCCCGCACCCTGATCGAGCGGGGCGCGGGGCCGGAGCGGGTGGTCGCGCTCGCCCTGCGGCGCTCTCCCGAGCTGGTCGTCGCCATGCTGGCGGTGCTCAAGGCGGGCGCGGCCTACCTGCCGGTGGACATCTCCTATCCGGCCGACCGGATCGCCTATCTGCTCACCGACGCAGGCCCGGCGCTGGTCCTGGCCACCGCCGCGTCGGCGGAGGTGATCCCGGACGTCTGCGCCGCGCCGAGGGTGCTGCTGGACGACCCGGCCACCGTCCGCGAGACCGACGCCCGGCCGGACACCGAGATCGAGCCGGGCGAGCGGCGGGGGGCGACGACGCCCGCCAACCCCGCCTACGTCATCTACACCTCGGGATCCACCGGCCGTCCGAAGGGCGTCATGGTGACGCACTCCGGTCTCGCCGGTCTGGTCGCCACCAATGTCGAGCGGTTCGGCGTGGGACCCGGCAGCCGGGTGCTCCAGTTCTCCTCACCCAGCTTCGACGCCGCCGTCTGGGAGACCTACACCGCCCTGCTCACCGGCGCCGCGCTGGTGCTCGCCCCCGCGACACGGCTCCAACCCGGCCGGGCGCTGGTCGAGCTGGTCGCCGAGCACCAGGTCACGCACGCGCTCATCCCGCCCGCCGCGCTGGCCGTGCTCACCGAGGACCTGCCGTCGATACGCCTGCTGGTGGTCGGCGGTGAGGCGTCCGCGCCGGAGCTGGTCGAGGCGTGGTCCGGCGGCCGGACGATGATCAACGCCTATGGGCCGACCGAGAGCACCGTCTGCGTCTCCCTCAGCGAGCCGCTCTCCGGCGCGGTGGCGCCGCCCATGGGCACCGCCCTCGGCACCGCGCGGCTGCGGGTGCTCGACGGCGCGCTGCGGCCGGTGCCGCCGGGTGTCACCGGGGAGCTGTACGTCTCAGGACCCTGCCTGGCGCGCGGTTATCTGAACCGGCCCGGTGTGACCGCCGAGCGCTTCGTCGCCGATCCGTATCGGGGCGGCGGCGAGCGGATGTACCGCACCGGTGACCTGGTGCGCTGGAACACCGAGGGCGAGCATCCGGTATTGGAGTTCGCCGGCCGGGCCGACGACCAGGTCAAGATCCGCGGATTCCGGATCGAGCTGGGGGAGATCGAGTCGGTCCTGGCCGCGCACGAGCGGATCGACCGTGCGGTGGTCGTGGTGCGTGAGCCGACCCCGGGCGACAAGCGGCTCGTCGCCTATCTGGTGCCGGTGAGCGGAGGAGAGGTGCCCGCCCCCACCGCGCTGCGCGACCACGTGGGCGCCTCGCTGCCCGAGTACATGGTGCCCTCGGCGTTCGTCGCCCTCGACGCCCTCCCGCTCACCCCCAACGGCAAACTGGACCGCAAGGCGCTGCCCGAGCCCGGCGGCGCGGCCGGTCCGGCCGGGCGCGGGCCGCGCACCCCGCAGGAGGAGATCCTGTGCGCGCTCTTCGCCGAACTGCTCGGCGTGCCCGAGGTGGGGGTGGACGACGACTTCTTCGACCTCGGCGGCCACTCGCTGCTGGCCACCCGGCTGGTCACCAGGACCCGCGCGGTCTTCGGCGAGGAGCTGTCGCTGCGCGCGGTGTTCGAGACGGCCACGCCCGCCGGGATAGCCCGCAGGCTGCACCAGGCCGTGGACGGCCGGCCCGCGCTGGAGGCGGGGCCGCGCCCCGAACGGGTACCGCTGTCCTTCGCCCAGCACCGGCTGTGGTTCCTGGACCGGTTCGAGGGCGCCAAGTCGATCTACAACGTCCCGCTCACCGTGCGGCTGACCGGTGAACTGGACCTGGACGCGCTGCGCCATGCCTTTGAGGACGTCCTGGCCAGGCACGAGAGCCTGCGGACGGTGTTCCCGGACGTGGACGGCGACCCGTACCAGCGGGTGCTGGATCCCGCGGAGGCCGAGCTCGACCTGTCCCTGGTGGATCTGAGCGCGGCACCGGAGCGGCTGGACGAGGCACTCCAGGAGGAGGCGTCCGCCGGGTTCCGGCTGGCCGCCGAACTCCCGCTGCGGGTGCGCGTCTTCCGCACCGGCGCCGATGCGTACGTCCTGCTCGTGGTGATGCACCACATCGTCGGGGACGGCTGGTCGCTGGGCGTCTTCGGCCACGACCTCTCGCTCGCCTACACGGCCAGGCTGAAGGACACCGCGCCGTCGTGGGAGCCGCTGCCCGTGCAGTACTCGGACTACACGCTGTGGCAGCGGCGGGTACTGGGTGAGGAGGCGGACGAGAACAGCGCGATCGCGAGGCAGTTCGGCTACTGGTCGGACGCCCTGGCCGGGATCCCCGACGAGCTCAACCTCCCGGTGGACCGGCCGCGCCCCGCGGTGGCGAGCTACGCGGGCGACACCGTGACGTTCCACCTCCCCGAGGAGCTGCACAAGCGGCTGCTCACCATCGCCCGTACCTCCCAGGCCAGCCTGTTCATGGTGGTCCAGGCCGGTCTTTCGGTGCTGCTGTCGCGGTCCGGCGCGGGCACCGACATCCCCGTGGGCACGCCGATCGCCGGTCGTACCGACGACGCCCTCGACGGGCTGGTCGGGTTCTTCCTCAACACGCTGGTGCTGCGCACCGACACCTCCGGCAACCCGACCTTCCGCGAGCTGGTCCAGCGGGTGCGGGAGACCGACCTGGCCGCGTACGCCCACCAGGACGTGCCGTTCGAGCGGCTGGTCGAGCAGCTCAACCCCGAGCGCTCCCTCGCGCGCCACCCGCTGTTCCAGGTGATGTTCACCGTGCAGAACAACCGCCCGGCCGAGCTTTCGCTGCCGGGCCTGCGGGTGGACCAGTACGACCACCTCGGCGACATGGCCAAGTTCGACCTGTTCGTCGGGCTGACCGAGCGGCGCACCCCCGACGGCGCACCGGACGGTCTGGCCGGGTGGATGGAGTACAGCACCGATCTGTTCGACCGGGAGACGGTCCAGGGGCTCGCCGACCGTCTGATCCGGGTGCTGGCCGGGGCGGCCGAGGACCCGAAGCGGCCGATCGGCTCCCTGGACCTGCTCGACCCGATCGAGCGGCACCGCCAGCTGACCGCCTACAACGACACCGCGCACCAGCTCGACGGGGCCTTCCTCCCGGAACTGCTCGAGCGGCAGGCGCACGCGCTGCCGGACGCCCCGGCCGTGGTGCACGGCGACACGGTGATGTCGTACGCCGAGCTGAACGCGGCGGCGAACCGGCTGGCCCATCTGCTCATCTCACGGGGCACCGGCCCCGAGGACACGGTCGGCATCGCGCTGCCGCGCTCGGCGGAGCTGCTGGTGGCGGTGTGCGCGGTGGTCAAGACCGGAGCGGCCTATCTGCCCATCGACCCGGAGTACCCGGCCGAGCGCGTCTCCTTCATGCTGGCCGACGCGGCGCCCTCGGTGGTGCTGACCCGGACCGGGGTGCTGCCGGACGGCCACCGGGCCCCGCTCCTCGCCCTCGACACCCCGGAGACCGCCGCCCTCCTGGCCGGGCAGGCGGACACCGACCCCACCGACGCGGACCGCACCCGCCCGCTCCACCCGGCCGCCCCGGTCTACGTCATCTACACCTCCGGCTCCACCGGCCGCCCCAAGGGCGTCGTGATGCCCGCGGGCGCCATGGCCAACCTGGTCGCCTGGCACCACGGTGAGATCGGCGGCGGCGCCGGGACGCGGGTCGCGCAGTTCACCGCGATCAGCTTCGACGTCTCCGCCCAGGAGATCCTGACCACCCTGCTCACCGGCAAGACGCTGGTGGTCCCGGACGACGCGGTGCGCCGCGACGCCGCCGCCCTCACCCGGTGGCTGGAGGAGCACCGGATCAACGAGCTGTACGCCCCCAACCTGGTGGTGGACGCCGTCGCGGAGGCCGCCGTCGAGAGCGGTGCCGCCCTCGGCGAGCTGCGGGTGATCGCCCAGGCGGGCGAGGCGCTGGCGCTCACCCCGCGGCTGCGCGCCTTCCAGGCCGACCGCCCGTGGCTGCGGCTGCACAACCACTACGGCCCCACCGAAAGCCATGTGATCACGGCCACCACCCTGCCCGGCGACCCCGCGACGTGGCCCGCCACGGCGCCGATCGGCCGCCCGATCTGGAACGACCAGGTCTATGTCCTGGACGACGCGCTGGGCCCGGTGCCCCCGGGGGTCGTCGGGGAGCTGTACCTCGCCGGCGCCGGGCTGGCCCGCGGCTATCTGAAGCGGCCGGGCCTGACCGCGGAGCGCTTCGTGGCCGACCCCTTCGGCCCGGCCGGGTCCCGGCTGTACCGCACCGGTGACCTGGTGCGCTGGGGCAAGGACGGACAGCTGGTGTTCGTGGGGCGGGCCGACCACCAGGTCAAGGTGCGCGGCTTCCGGATCGAGCTCGGCGAGATCGAGACGGCGCTCGCCGCCCACCCCGACCTCGCCTCGGTGGCCGTCCTGGCCCGGCAGGACCGGCCCGGGGCCCACCAGCTGGTCGGCTATCTGGTCCCGCCCACGGGACGGACCGCCCCGGCCCCGGCCGAGCTGCGCAAGCACCTGGCCGCCACGCTGCCCGATTACATGGTGCCCAGCGCGTTCGTCGTACTGGACGCGCTGCCGCTGACCCCCAACGGCAAGCTGGACCGCCGGGCGCTGCCCGCGCCGGTACGGGAGGACGCCGAGCGGCGGGAGCCGGCCACACCGCGGGAGGCCGCGCTGTGCGCGCTGTTCGCCGAGGTGCTCGGGGTGGCCGAGGCCGGCGTGGACGACAACTTCTTCGACCTCGGCGGCCATTCACTGCTCGCCACCCGGCTGACCAGCCGGATCCGTACGACCCTGGGCGCGGAGCTCGGCGTGCGCGACCTGTTCGAGTCGCCGACGCCCGCCGGACTGGCCGGGCTGATCGGCGACGCGGGCGGGGCGCGGCGCGCGGTGACCAAGCGGGAGCGGCCCGAGGAGGTGCCGCTGTCCTTCGCCCAGCGCAGGCTGTGGTTTCTGGGCCGGTTCGAGGGGCCGAGCGCCACCTACAACCTGCCGATGGCTCTGCGGCTGACCGGTGAGCTGGACCGGGAGGCGATGCGCGCGGCGCTGGCCGATGTGGTCAGCCGCCACGAGAGCCTGCGCACCGTCTTCCCGGAGGTGGACGGCCGCCCCCGCCAGGTGGTGCTGGACGTGGTGCCCGAACTGCCGGTGGCCGAGGTCACCGAGGCCGGTCTGGAGGCGGCGCTCACCGAGGCCGCCGGGTACGCGTTCGACATCGCCACCGAGATCCCGGTCCGGGCCTGGCTGTTCGCGCTGAGCCGGACCGAGCACGTGCTGGCGCTGGTGGTCCACCACATCGCGGGCGACGGCTGGTCGATGGCCCCGCTGGGCCGCGATCTGTCCACCGCCTACGCGGCCCGGAGCGCGGGCCGCGCCCCGGAGTTCACCCCGCTGCCCGCGCAGTACGCCGACTACACGCTGTGGCAGCACGAGGTGCTGGGCAGCGAGGACGACCCGGACAGCACCATCTCCCGGCAGGCCGCGTTCTGGCGGTCGGCCCTGGACGGCGCGCCGGAGGAGCTGGCGCTGCCCGCCGACCACCGCCGTCCGCCCGCCATCAGCTACCGCGGCGATATGGTCACCTTCCGCTTCGACGCCGAGGTGCACCGCGGCCTGCGCGAGCTGGCCCTGGAGCACCGGGCCAGCCTCTTCATGGCCGTCCAGGCCGGTCTGGCCGCGCTGCTCAGCAGGCTCGGCGCGGGCACCGACATCCCGCTCGGCACGGCGATCGCGGGCCGCACCGACGACGCCCTGGACGACCTGATCGGCTTCTTCGTCAACACGCTGGTGCTGCGCACCGACGTCTCCGGCGATCCGACCTTCACCGAGCTGCTGGAGCGGGTGCGGGAGACCGACCTGGCCGCGTACGCCCACCAGGACCTGCCGTTCGAGCGGCTGGTCGAGCTGATCAACCCCGAGCGCTCGGCGTCCCGGCATCCGCTGTTCCAGGTGATGCTGGCGTTCCAGAACACCGCCGAGGGCAGGGTCGAGCTGCCCGGGGTGGTCGCGGGGCCGCAGCCGATCGGCCAGGACGTGGCCAAGTTCGACCTGTCCTTCACCCTGTCGGAGACCCATACCGACGACGGCGCGCCCGCGGGCATCGAGGGGGCGCTCACCTACAGCACCGACCTGTTCGAACGGGACACGGTGCGGATGCTGGTGGACCGGCTGGCGCGGCTGCTGGCCGCCGCCGTCGCCGATCCGTCCCGCTCGGTGGACCAGCTGGACGTCCTGCTGCCCGGGGAGCGCCACCGGATCGTCGAGGAGTGGAACGACGCCGCGGTGCGCGAGGTGCCCCCGGCGACCATGGCGGAGCTGTTCGCCGGATGGGTGGCCCGCACCCCGGACGCGCCCGCCCTGCTGGCCGAGGACCGCACCTGGACCTTCGCCGAACTCGACGCGCGGGCCGAGCGGATCGCCCGGGCGCTGGCCGCGCGGGGAGCGGGACCGGAGAAGCTGGTGGCGGTGGCGCTGCCGCGCTCCCCGGAGCTGATCGTCTCGCTGCTCGCGGTGGTGCGGGCCGGGGCGGCCTATCTGCCGGTCAACCCGGACCTGCCGCGCGACCGCATCGGGTACATGCTCGACGACGCCGCGCCCGCCCTGCTGCTGACCTCCGGCGCCGTCGCCGGACGGCTGCCGCGGACCACCGTGCCCACGGTGCTGTTCGACACGCTGGACGCGACGGAGCCCGCGGCCGACGCGCCCGTGCCCGCCGCCGCCCTGTCGCCCCAGCACCCCGCCTACGTCATCTACACCTCCGGATCGACCGGCAGGCCCAAGGGCGTGACCGTGACCCACGCCGGAGTGGCGCACCTGTGCGCGACGCTGGTGGAGCGGGCGGGCGTCGGCCCGGGCGCCCGGGTGCCGCAGCTGGCCTCGGCCAGCTTCGACGCGGCGTTCCTGGAGATGTCCATGAGCCTGCTGGTGGGCGGCGCGCTGGTGGTGGTCCCGGCCGACCGGCCGACGTCCGGACAGGCGTATCTCGACCTGTGCGCCGAATACGGCGTCACCCACGTCTTCATCACCCCCGCCTCGCTGGCCGCGCTGCCCGAGGGCGGGCTGCCCGAGGGCATGGAGATCGTCGTCGGCGGTGAGTCCTTCGGACCGGAGCTGATCGGCCGGTGGCGGCACACGGTGCGGATGCACAATGTGTACGGCCCGACCGAGGCCACTTGTGTGGCGGCGATGAGCGGGCTGCTGACCGACGACGCCGTACCGGCGCTCGGCGCGCCCGTGGCCGACTCGCGGCTGCATGTGCTGGACGAGCGGCTCCGTCCGGTGCCGCTGGGCTGCGTGGGCGAGTTGCACATCGCGGGCGTCTCACTGGCCCGCGGCTATCTGCGCCGCCCCGGGCTGACCGCCGAGCGTTATGTGGCCGACCCGTTCGGCCCGCCCGGATCGCGGATGTACCGCACCGGCGACCTGGTGCGCCGCCGCGCCGACGGCGAGCTGGAGTTCGTCGGGCGCACCGACGACCAGGTGAAGCTGCGCGGGCTGCGGATCGAGCTGGGCGAGATCACCGCGGCCGTCTCGGACCACCCCGGGGTGCACCGCGCCACCACCGTCGTGCGCGAGGACCGCCCGGGGGTGCGGCTGCTGACGGCCTATGTGGTGCCCACCGCCGGGGCGGGCGGCATCGACATCGACGAACTGCGGGCCGGGCTGGCGCGACGCCTGCCCGACTACATGGTTCCGGCGGCGTTCGTGACGCTCGAGACGCTTCCGCTGACCACCAGCGGAAAGATCGACCGCAAGGCGCTGCCCGCCCCGGAACAGGGCGGCACGTCCCGGGCGCCGAGCGGCGCCCGTGAGGAGACCCTGCGCAGGCTGGTCGCGGAGGTGCTGGGGCTCGGAGTCGAGGAAGTCGGCGTCGACGACAGCTTCTTCTACCTGGGCGGCGACAGCATCGTCTCGATCCAGCTGGTGGCCAGGGCGCGCGCCGCGGGTCTGCTCTTCACCCCGAAGGACGTCTTCCGCCACCAGACGGTCGCGGCCCTCGCGGCCGCCGCGGGCACCGTCCCCGAGGCCGAGGCGGAGGACCCGGACGCCGGTATCGGGGAGATCCCCGCGACCCCGATCCTCAACTGGCTCAGCGAGCGGAACGGGCCCATCGGCCGGTTCCACCAGTCGATGCTGCTCCAGACGCCCGCGGAGCTGGACCTGGACCGACTGGTCACCGTCGTGCAGACGCTGCTGGACCACCACGACGCCCTGCGGGCGCGGCTGAACCGGACCGGAAGGCAGTGGTCGCTGGAGGTGGCGGCCCGCGGCGCGGTCCGCGCGGCGGACCTGATCCGGCGGGTCGACCTCACCGGCCTGGACGACGCGGAGCGCCGCGCCCGCCTCGCCGAGCACAGCGACGCGGCGGTGGGCCGGCTCGACCCCGAGCACGGCACGATGGCGCAGTTCGTGTGGTTCGACGCCGGGTCCGGTGAGCGCGGCAGGCTGTGGTTCTCGCTGCACCACCTGGTCGTCGACGGCGTCTCCTGGCGGATCCTGCTGCCGGACCTGGCACGGGCCTGGGAGGCGGTACGGGACGGGCACACCCCCCGGCTCGACCCGGTGGGCACCTCCTTGCGCCGCTGGTCGCGGACGCTGGCCGAGGAGGCCGTCACACCGGAGCGGATCGCCGAACTCCCGGTCTGGCGCGGCCGCCTCGCCCAGGCCCCGGAGCCCCTGGCCCAGCTGACCGTCGACCCGTCCAGGGACCTCACCCGCACCCAGCGCTCGATCACCATGGCGCTGCCCGCGGACACCACCCGGACCCTGCTCACCCGGCTGCCCGAGATGTTCCGCGCGTCCGTCAACGACGTGCTGCTCACCGGGCTGACCCTGGCGGTGGCCGACTGGCGCCGCCGGCACTTCGGCGGGGCCACGGGCGGGCTGCTGGTGGCCCTCGAGGGCCACGGCCGCGAGGAGATCGCCGAGCACACCGAACTGTCCCGTACGGTCGGCTGGTTCACCAGCGTGTACCCGCTGTTCCTGGACCCCGGGCGGATCGACTGGGGCCAGGTGTGGACCGGCGGGGCGACCGTCGGCGACGTCCTCGCCCGGATCAAGGAGCAGCTGCGCCAGGTGCCCGACAACGGCATCGGCTACGGCCTGCTGCGCCATCTCAACCCGGACACCGCGCCCTCGCTGCGGGGCCTGGCCGAGCCGCAGATCGGGTTCAACTACCTCGGTCGCTTCGACACCTCGGCCGCGCCCGAGGCCGCCGACTGGGCGCTCGCCCCCGAGGCGGGCGCCGTCGGCGGCGAGGACCCGGACATGCCGGTCGCCCACGCGCTGGAGGTCACCGCGTCCACCCAGGACCGCAGCGACGGCCCCGAGTTGTCGGTGCTCTGGCAGTGGCCCTCGGCGCTGCTGGAGGAGTCCGTGGTGCGGGACCTCGCACAGGCGTGGATCCGGGCGCTGGAGGCGCTGGCCCGCCATGCCGACACCCCGCAGGCCGTCCGCCACACCCCCTCCGACATGGATCTGATCGACGTAAGCCAGGAAGAGTTGGACCAGCTCGCGAGCGAACTGGACGACTGGCAGTAGCCCCATTTCCGAGTCGTTGGTGTGCGGTTTCGGCCAGGACGAGTCGTCCAGCTCGCGAGCGAGCTGGACGACTGGCGGCGACTGGCAGTAGCCCCACTTCCGAGTTGTTTATGTGCGGCTTTCACCGGGCCGCGGCGCCGTTACGGTCGGATCGGCGGGCCTCGCCGACGGGCGAGAGGGGCCCCGCCGATCTCGACTGCGCACTCGTCACACATCGCATCACGAAGACGCCCAGGGAGCCTGTGCAGTGAAGCAGACACGTATCGAGGACCTTCTGCCTTTGTCGCCGCTCCAGGAAGGGCTGCTCTTCCACGCGCAGTACTCCGAGGACGCGGACGCGCTCGACGTCTACACCGTCCAGCTGGCGGTGCGGATCCAGGGCCCGGTGGACGCTCCGGCGGTGCGCCGCGCCGCGGCCGCGCTGGTGCGGCGGCACGCGAGCCTGCGCGCGGGGTTCCGGCGCCGCAAGACCGGCGACCCGATGCAGGTGATCCTCCGGGACCTCGAACTCCCTGTGACCGAGCTGGACTTCAGTGGTGTTTCCGAGGACGAGCAGCGGGCGAAGGTCCGGGAGTTCGCCGCCGGGGACCGTGAGCGGCGCTTCGACATGGAGCGGCCGCCGCTGCTGCGGGTCACCATGATCAAGGTCGCGGCGGACGCCTTCTGGCTGGTCCTCACCGCCCACCACATCCTGCTGGACGGCTGGTCCGCCCCGCTGGTGATGCAGGAGCTGTTCCAGCACTACCGCGCGGGCGGCGAGGACACCACCCTGCCGCCGGTCACCCCCTACCGCACCTATCTCGCCTGGCTGGCCCGGCAGGACAAGGACGCGGCGAAGCGGGCCTGGCGAGAGGCGCTGGAAGGGGTGGACTCGGCCACGCTGGTGGTGCCCGAGGCGGGCCCCGGCGCGGAGGTGCTGCCCGAGGACCTGGTCGCCGAGGTGGACGCGGACCTCACCGCCCGCCTCGGCGAGCTGGCCCGCTCCGCCGGTGTCACCCTGAACACGCTGGTGCAGAGCGCCTGGGGGGTGCTGCTCGGCCGGCTGACCGGCCGCGACGACGTGGTGTTCGGCGCCACCGTGTCCGGGCGCCCGGCGGACATCCCCGGTGTGGAGTCCATGGTGGGGCTGTTCATCAACACCCTGCCGGTCCGGGTGCGGGTGGACCACGGCGCCTCCTGGACCGACCTGCTGACCGCGGTCCAGCGGCAGCAGGCAGCGCTGCTCGACCACCACCACCTGCCGCTGTCCGCCGTGCAGGAGTCCACGCCGGTCACCGGTGAACTCTTCGACACGCTGGTCGTCTTCGAGAACTACCCGCTGGACTCCGACGGCATCACCGAGCGCGTCGACGGGCCGCGGATCACCGACATCACCGGCCAGGACGCCACCCACTACGCGCTCACCCTGTTCCCGACCCCCGGCCCCACCCTGCGGCTGCGCCTGGGATACCGCCCCGATCTGTACCCGGCGAGGCGGGCGCGGGCCCTGCTGGACGGCTTCTGCCGGATGCTGGAGCGGATCGAGGCGGACCCGTCCCTCCCGGTGGGCCGCACCGAGGTGCTCGCGCCCGAGCTGCTGCGCACCGTCCTGGACGGCTGGAACGAGCCCGACGCCGGGGCGCCGGAGACTTCGGTGCCCGAGCTGTTCGCGGCCGCCGTGGCCGCCGACCCGGCGGCGGTGGCCCTGGTCGCGGACGGGGCCGAGGTCTCCTACGGCGAGCTGGACGCCCGCGCCAACCGGCTGGCCCGGCTGCTGTCCGGGCTCGGCGTCGGCCCCGAGACGCGGGTGGCGGTGGCGCTGCCGCGCGGGGCGGATCTGGTGGCCACCCTGCTCGCGGTCCTGAAGACCGGTGGCGCGTACGTCCCGCTGGACCCCGAATACCCGGCCGAGCGCGTCGAGTACATCGTGACCGACGCCGCGCCCGCGGTCGTGGTGACGGACTCCTCGGTGTCCTCGGTGCCCGCGACCGGTGGTGCGGCGCGGGTGCTGCTGGACGACCCGGCGGTCCGCGACCGGCTGGCCGCCCTGTCCGGCGAGGCCCCGGAACCGGCCCCGGTGGCGGGGGACCACCCCGCCTACACCATCTACACCTCGGGTTCCACGGGCAGGCCCAAGGGCGTCGTCGTCACCCGGGACAACCTCACCAACTTCGTCCAGGACATGCGGGACCGGTTCGCCCTGCGGCCCGGGGACCGGCTGGCCGCGGTGACCACCATCGCCTTCGACATCGCGGGCCTGGAGCTGTACACCCCGCTGGTGTCCGGCGCCGCGGTGGTGCTGGCCACCCGCGACGAGGTGATCGACGTCCCCGCGCTGGCCGCGCTGCTGGAGAGCACCGGCGCCTCGGTCATGCAGGCGACGCCCACCCTGTGGCAGGCGCTGGTGTCCCAGCACCCCGAGGCGCTCTCCGGGCTGCGCGTGCTCGTCGGCGGCGAGGCGCTGCCCGCCGGGCTCGCCTCCCGGCTGTGCGAACTCGGCTCCGAGGTGACGAACCTGTACGGCCCCACCGAAACCACCGTGTGGTCCACGGCCGCCCGTCTCACCGGGCCCGCCGGCAGTGGAACGCCGAGCACCACACTGAGCAGTAACGCGGTGCAGCCCACGGCCGCCCGCCTCACCGGGCCCGCCGGCAGTGGAACGCCGAGCACCACACTGAGCAGTAACGCGGTGCAGCCCACGGCCGCCCGTCTCACCGGGCCCGCCGGCAGTGGAACGCCGAGCACCACACTGAGCAGTAACGCGGTGCAGCCCACGGCCGCCCGTCTCACCGGGCCCGCCGGCAGTGGAACGCCGAGCACCACACTGAGCAGTAACGCGGTGCAGCCCACCGCCGCCCGTCTCGCCGGGCCCGACGGGGGACCTGACGGCACTGGGACACCGAGCACCGCACCAGTCATCGGCAGGCCCATCGCGAGCACCCAGGTCTATGTCCTGGACGCCGGGCTGTCCCCGGCCCCGCCCGGGGTCCTCGGCGACCTCTACATCGCCGGGCGGGGCGTGGCGCGCGGCTACGCGGGCCGTCCGGACCTGACCGCGGAGCGGTTCGTCGCCTGCCCGTTCGGCGCGCCCGGCACCCGGATGTACCGGACCGGTGACGTGGCCCGGTGGACGGACGACGGCCAGCTCGAGTTCGGCGGCCGCACCGACGACCAGGTCAAGGTGCGCGGTTTCCGCATCGAGCTGGGCGAGATCGAGACCGTGCTCGCCGAACTGCCCGAGGTCGCCCAGGCGGCGGTGGTGGCCCGCGAGGCCGGGTCGGGCGAGCAGCGGCTGGTGGCGTACGTCGTCGCGGCCCCGGGCGCGGCGGTGCCGGTGCCCGCGCTGCGCCGGGCCGTCGCCGCGCGGCTGCCGGAGTACATGACGCCCTCGGCGTTCATGGTGCTCGACGAGATGCCGCTGACGCCCAACGGGAAGACCGACCGCAAGGCGCTTCCCGCGCCGGACCTCACCGCACTGTCCACCAGCGTGGCCCCGCGCACCCCGCAGGAGGAGATCCTGTGCGGCCTGTTCATGGAGGCGCTGGAGCTGGACTCGGTCGGCATTCACGACGACTTCTTCGAGCTGGGCGGGCACTCGCTGCACGCCACCCGGATGGTCAGCCGGACCCGGACCGCCTTCTCCGTGGAACTGCCGCTGCGTGCGCTGTGGGAGGCGCCCACGGTGGCGAAGCTGGCGGAACGGCTCCGTGACGCCGACACCGCGCGGCCGCCGGTGGTCCCGGTGGAGCGCCCGGAGCGGATCCCGCTGTCCTACGCCCAGCGCAGGCTGTGGTTCCTCAACCGGTTCGAGAACGGCGCCGCGGCGCACAACATCAGCCTGGGGCTGCGGCTGACGGGCACGCTGGACCACGAGGCGCTGCGGGCGGCCGTCCGGGACGTCACGGCCCGGCACGAGACGCTGCGCACGATCTTCCCGGAGACCGGCGGCGCCGCGCGGCAGCTGATCCTGCCCCCGGACCAGTGCCCGGCCGAGATGGTCGTCACCACCGTCGACGAGCGGGCGCTGGACGCGGCGATCGCCGAACAGGCGGCGCGCGACTTCGACCTGGCGACCGAGACCCCGCTGCGGGTGACGCTGTTCCAGGTGGCCCCGGACCACCACGTCCTGCTGATCATCCTGCACCACATCGCGGGCGACGGCTGGTCGGTCGGCCCCTTCGCCGCCGACCTCACCTCGGCCTATCTGGCGCGGACGGCCGGCCGGGCCCCGGACTGGGAGCCACTGCCGGTCCAGTACGCCGACTACACGATCTGGAACTACTCGGTCCTCGGCGAGGAGAGCGACCCCGGGAGCCTGGTCAGCGAGCAGCTCGAATTCTGGCGGCAGCGCCTCGAGGGCAGCCCCGATGTGTTGCGGCTGCCGACCGACCGCCCGCGTCCGCCGGAGGCCGACTACACGGCCGAGACGGTCGAGGGGCGGATCTCACCCGAGCTGCACCGCGCGCTGGCCCGCGTCGCCCGCACGACCGGGACCAGCCTGTTCATGGTGTTGCAGGCCGGTCTGGCCTCGTTGCTCTCCGCGCACGGCGCGGGCACCGACATCCCCATGGGCTCGCCGATCGCCGGGCGCAACGACAAGGCGCTCGAGGAAATGATCGGCTTCTTCGTCAACACACTGGTGCTGCGCACCGACACCTCGGGCGACCCCACCTTCCGCGAACTGCTGGACCGGGTCCGCGAGTACGACCTGGCCGCGTACGCCCACCAGGAGGTGCCCTTCGAGCGCCTGGTCGAGCTGCTCAACCCCGAGCGCTCGCTGGCCTGGCACCCGCTGTTCCAGATCTGGCTGAACGTACAGAACCTCGAGACCACCACCACCTCGCCGACCGGTCTGCCCGGGGTCGACGCCGTCGCGTATCCGGTGCCGGTCAACGCGACCCAGTTCGACCTGGCCTTCACCTTCAACGAGAGCACCGGTCCCGGCGGCGCCCCGGCCGGTCTCCAGGCGCTGATCGACTTCCGGCTCGACCTCTTCGACCGGGAGACGGTCGAGGCCCTGTTCGAGCGTCTGACGCGGCTTCTGGAGCGGGTCACCGAGGATCCGGACCTGCGGGTGGGCGACATCTCCCCGCTCACCGAGGAAGAGCACGCCGTGCTGGCCGCCGCGAACGACACCGCGCGCGACCTTCCCCCGGCGACCTTCCCCGCGCTGTTCGCCCGTCGGGTGGCCGAGGCGCCCGACGACCCCGCGGTGGCCTTCGAGGGCCGCGAGATGTCCTTCGCCGAACTGGACCGGAGGGCGAACCGGCTCGCGCATGTGCTGCGCGCCGAGGGCGCGGCCCCCGAGCGGTTCGTCGCCCTGGCGCTCCCCCGGTCCCCCGACTGGCCGGCCGCGGTCCTGGCCGTGCACAAGGCGGGCGCGGCCTATCTGCCGCTCGATCCGGCGTACCCCGCCGAGCGCCTCGCCTCCATGCTCTCCGACGCCCGGCCCGGTGTGGTCGTCACCACCCGGCCGATCGCCGAGACCTTGCCCCCCATGGGCGACACCACGGTCCTCCTCCTCGACGACGAGGCCACCGAGGCCAGGATCGCGAAGGCGCCGGAGACCGCGCCGGAGGTCCGGCTGTCGGTGGACCACCCGGCCTATCTGATCTACACCTCCGGCTCCACCGGCAGGCCGAAGGGCGTGGTGGTCCCGCACACCGGCTTCGCCAGTCTGCTCACCGGCTATACGGAGGCGCTCGGACTCGGTCCGGGCAGCCGCGTCCTCCAGTTCGCCTCGCCGAGCTTCGACGCCGCCTTCGCGGAGCTGTGCAAGGCGCTCCTCTCCGGCTCCACGCTGGTGATGGCGCCGTCCGAGCGCCTGGACCCCGGCGCCCCGCTGGCCGCGCTGCTCACCGAGCAGCGCGTCACCCAGGCGACCATCCCGCCGGCCGCGCTCGGTGTCATGACGGACGGTGAGGTGCCCGCGGGCGTCACCCTGCTGGTGGCGGGGGAGGCGACCCCGCCGGAGCTGGCCGGCCGCTGGTCGGCGGGGCGGCGGATGGTGAACGCGTACGGTCCGACCGAGACGACGGTGTGCGCCACCATCAGCGCGCCGTTGTCCGGCGTGGCCGAACCGCCCCTCGGCACACCGATCCCCAACGCCCGGGTGCGGGTGCTCGACGCGGCGCTGCGGCCGACGGCCCCCGGGGTGGTCGGCGAGCTGTACCTCTCGGGTCCCGGGCTCGCCCGCGGCTACCTCAACCGGCCCGCGGCGAGCGCGGAGCGCTTCGTCGCCGACCCGTTCGGCCCGCCCGGCACCCGTATGTACCGCACGGGTGACCTGGCCAAGTGGACCCGCGACGGGGTGCTGATGTTCGTCGGCCGCGCCGACGAGCAGGTCAAGCTGCACGGGTTCCGGATCGAGCTCGGCGAGATCCGCTCGGTGCTGCTGCGCGGGACCTCGGTCCGGCAGGCCGAGGTGATGGTGCGCGAGGACCGCCCCGGTGAGCCGCGGCTGGTGGCCTACGCGGTGGCCGAGGGCGCGGCCGGGCCGCTCACCGGTGCCGACCTGCGCGCTCAGCTGGCCGCGGAACTGCCCGAGTACATGGTGCCCGCGGCGGTGGTGGTGCTCGACTCGCTGCCGGTGACCCCGAACGGCAAGACCGACCGCAAGGCGCTTCCCGCGCCGGAGTACACCACCACGGCCACCGGCCCCGCCGACGAACCGCGCACTCCTCACGAGGAGCTGCTGCGCGGGCTGTTCGCGGAGGTCCTCGGGCTGGAGCGGGTCGGCATCCACGACAGCTTCTTCGACACCGGCGGGGACAGCATCATGTCCATCCAGCTGGTCCGCCGGGCCCGTGACGCGGGCGTCAAGCTGACGCCGCGGGATGTGTTCGAGCACAAGACGGTGGCCGCGCTGGCCAAGGCCACGGCCGTCGAGGACGCCCCCGCGGAAGGCCCCGCGGAAGGCCCCGCGGCCGAGCCCGTGGCGGCCTCGGCGGGGATCGGCGACGTACCGCTGACGCCGATCATCCACTGGATGCGCGAGCGGGGCGGCCGCCCCGACCGGTTCAGCCAGACCAACATGATCGTGGTCCCGGCGGACGTCGGCGAGCAGCGCCTGCGGTCCGCGTTGCAGACGGTGCTCGACCACCACGACGCGCTGCGGATGCGGCTGCGCCGCACCGGTGGCGTGGTGTGGAGCCTGGAGGTGCCCGAGCGCGGCGCGGTCCAGGTGGCGGACTGCCTGCGCCGGGTCGATCTGACCGGTCTCGACGAGGAGCGGGCCCGTGCCCGTATGGCCGAGGAGACCAAGGGCGCCTGGGACCGGCTCGACCCCGAGGCGGGGCTGATGCTCCAGGCGGTCTGGTTCGACGCCGGCCCGGACGTCTCCGGCAGGCTGCTGCTCACCGTCCACCACCTGGCGGTCGACGGGGTGTCCTGGCGCATCCTGCTGCCGGACCTGACCACGGCGTGGTCCGCGCAGACGGAGGGCGGCACCTCCGGGCTGAACGGCGGCGGCACCTCCGGGCTCGACGCCGTCGGCACCTCGTTCCGGGAGTGGGCGCAGCGGCTCTCCGACGCCGCCCAGCGGCCGGAGCGGATCGAGGAGCTGACGTTCTGGCTGGACACCCTCGCCGAGCCCGACCCGGCGCTCGCCGACCGGCCGCTCGACCCCCGGCGGGACATCACCGCGACGACGAAGCGGCTGCTGCTCACGCTGCCCGCCGAGCAGACCTCGGCCCTGCTCACCACGGTGCCCGCCGCGTTCCACGCCCGGATCAACGACGTCCTGCTGAGCGCGTTCGCGGCCGCCGTCGTCCAGTGGCGCGCACAGCGGGGCCACCAAGCCGGCCATGTTCTGGTCAACCTGGAGGGCCACGGCCGTGAGGAGCTCGACGAGGGCGTCGACCTGTCCCGGACCGTCGGCTGGTTCACCAGCCTGTTCCCGGTACGGCTCGACCCCGGCCCGCACGACTGGGCCGAGTACCGCGCGGGCGGTCCGGCGACCGGCCGGGTGCTCAAGCGGGTCAAGGAGCAACTGCGCGCCCTGCCGGACAACGGGATCGGTTTCGGCCTGCTGCGGTACCTCAACCCGCAGACCGCTCCGGTGCTTATCCGGCTGCCCGAGCCCCAGATCAGCTTCAACTACCTGGGCCGTTTCCCCGGCGCCGTGGCGACCGAGAAGACCGCCCCGGCCGACTGGGGACCGGCCCCGGAGGGCTTCGACCTCGATGGCGGCAGCGACCCCGGGCGCCCGATCGCGCACACCATCGACATCACCGCGATGACCCAGGACCTGCCGGACGGCCCGCATCTGGTCGCCGATGTGTCCTGGGCGGGCGAGCTGCTGAGCGAGGACGAGGTCCACGAGCTGGGCCAGAACTGGCTGACCGCGCTCACCGCCCTGGTCAGGCACGCCGAGGGGCCGGAGGCGGGCGGCTACAGCCCCTCCGACCTGACGCTGGTCCCGCTGACCCAGGACGAGATCGAGGCGGTCGAGTCCGCGGGGGCGGAGCGGCTGGAGGACGTCCTGCCGCTCACGCCGATGCAGGAGGGGCTGCTCTTCCACGCCCAGTTCGACGAGGACGAGCCCGACCTCTACACCGTGCAGCTCGGCATCGACCTCGCGGGCCCCCTGGACGCGGACCGGCTGCGCGGCGCGGCGCGGACCCTGCTGCGGCGCCATGCCAACCTGCGCGCGGGCTTCCGCCAGCAGGGGCTGAGCCGCCCCGTACAGGTGGTGGCCGCCGACGTCGAACTGCCCTGGGTGGAACTGGACTTCGGCCATCTGCCCGAGGCGGAGCGGGCCGCCCGGCTGGACGCGCTGATGGACGAGGACCGGGTGCGCCGGTTCGACCCCGAGCGGCCGCCGCTGCTGCGCTTCACCCTGATCCACATGGGCGACCAGTTGGCCCGGTTCCTGATGACCAACCATCATCTGCTGCTCGACGGCTGGTCGGGCCCGCTGCTGGTGCGTGAGCTGTTCACGCTGTACGAGGCGGACGGCGACGAGTCGGCGCTGCCGGAGGTCACCCCGTACCGCGACTATCTCGCGTGGCTCGGCCGGCAGGACAAGCAGGCGGCACGCGAAGCATGGCGCACGGTGCTCTCCGGGGTGGACGGCGCGACGCTCATCGCGTCCGACAGCGACGGACGGACCGTCGAGGTCCCCGGCGATCTGCTCGTGGAACTCCCCGAGCGCACCACCACGGAGCTGACCGCGCTGGCCCGACGCCACGACGCGACCCTGAACACGGTCGTGCAGGCGGCCTGGAGCGTGGTGCTGTCCGGGCTCACCGGCCGGACCGACGTGGTGTTCGGCGCCACCGTCTCCGGCCGCCCCGCGGACCTCCCGGGTGTGGAGACCATGGTCGGCCTGTTCATCAACACCGTCCCGGTCCGCGCCGAGCTGAGGACGACCGACACCTGGACGACGCTGCTGGAGCGGCTGCGAGCCCAGCAGACGGCGGTGATGGACCACCACTACCTGGGCCTCCAGGACGTGCTGCGCCTGGTCGAGCCGGACACGCTGTTCGACACGATCGTGGTGACCGAGAACTATCCGCTGGACGGCGACGGAATGCCCGCCGTCGAGGACGGGCTGCGCATCGTCGGCCTGTACGGCTCGGACGCCAACCACTACCCGATCAGTCTGGTGGCGATGCCGGGACGCGCCCTGCGGCTGCGCCTGGGCTACCGGCCGGACCTCGTGGCCCCCGACGCCGTGGAGGCCATCGGCGGCCGGCTGGTCCGCGCGTTCGAGGCCATGATCGACGCGCCGGAGCAGCCGGTGAACCGGGTCGATCTGCTGGCCACGGACGAACGCCGCACGCTGCTCGAGGAGTTCACCGCCACGGCGCGGCCCGCGCCCGTCACCCTGGTGCCCGAGCGCTTCAAGGCCCAGGTCGCCCGCACCCCGGACGCCCCGGCGCTGCTGGCCGCGGACGGCACCCGGCTCAGCTACGCGCGGCTCGACGCGGCCGCCGACCGGCTGGCCGCCGAGCTGATCGGCGCCGGAGTGGGCCCCGAGCGGCTGGTGGCACTGGCCCTGCCGCGCTCGGCCGACCTGGTGATCGCCGCCCTCGCGGTGCTCAAGGCGGGCGGCGGCTATCTGCCCGTGGACCCGGGCGACCCGGCGGACCGGCTGGCGCACGTCCTCACCGACGCGACTCCGGTGCTGGTGCTGACCCGCTCGGACATCGCGCCCGGCCTGCCGCGGACGGCGGCGCCGGTGCGGCTGCTGGACGAGGCCGGTACGAGTGAGCCGGCCGAGTCCGTCTCCGGCGGTTCCGGTGGTTCCGCCGCCCCCGCCGGTTCCGCCGCCCCCGCCGGTTCCGCCGCCCCCGCCGGTTCCGGCGGCCACCGGTGGCAGGCCCAGAGCCCCGCGTATGTCATCTACACCTCGGGGTCCACCGGGCGGCCCAAGGGCGTCGTGGTGGAGCACCGTTCGTTCGCCCAGTACCTCGACTACGCCGCCGAGGCGTACCCGTCGCTGGGAGAGCGGGCCCTGCTGCACTCGCCGGTCTCCTTCGACATGGCGGTCACCTCGCTGTTCGGCCCGCTGACGACCGGCGGCTGTGTGCATGTGGCGGAGCTGGAGCAGCCCGCGGAAGGGCGGGTCCGGCCGGCGTTCTGCAAGGTCACCCCCTCCCATCTGCCGCTGCTGGCCGGTGTGGACCCGGAGTGCTCCCCGACCCGGGAGCTGGTGATCGGCGGTGAGCAGCTGCTGGGCGAGGCGCTGGCCCCCTGGCGCGCCGCCCACCCGGACGTGGCCGTGGTGAACGAGTACGGGCCGACCGAGGCCACCGTCGGCTGCGCGGTGCTGCGGCTGGAACCGGGCGAGGAGACACCGTCGGGTGCGGTGCCGATCGGCCGGCCCACCCCGAACACCCGGCTGTATGTGCTGGACGCGGCGCTGCGGCCCGCGCCGCGCGGCGCCGTCGGCGAGCTCTACATCGGCGGCGGCCAGCTGGCCCGCGGCTATCTGAACCGGCCCGCGCTGACGGCGGCCCGGTTCGTGGCCGATCCGTTCGGCGCGCCGGGCGGCCGGCTGTACCGCACCGGCGACCTGGCGCGCTGGAACGCGGACGGGCAGCTGGAGTACCTGGGCCGGGTGGACGAGCAGGTCAAGGTCCGCGGCTACCGCGTGGAACTCGGCGAGATCGAGGCCGCGCTGGCCCGGGATCCCGAGGTGGGCCGGGCGACGGTCGTGCTGCGCTCGGACGAGGGCGCGGGCAAGCGGCTGGCCGCCTATCTGGTGCCGGCGGCGGGCGGCGGGCTGGACCCCGCCGCGGTGCGCGAGCGGCTGGCCGCGGCGGTACCGGACTACATGGTCCCGGCCGCGTTCACGGTCCTTCAGGAGCTCCCGCTGAACGCCAACGGGAAGGTCGACCGCAAGGCGCTGCCCGCACCCGACTACACCCCCCGCGAGTGGAGCGGACCGCGCACCCCGCAGGAGGAGATCCTGTGCGGGCTGTTCCGGGAGGCGCTGGGTCTTGACGTGGTGGGGATCCATGACAGCTTCTTCGACCTGGGCGGCGACAGCATCATGTCGATGGGCCTGGTCAACCGGATCCGGTCGGCGTTCGGCGTGAAGCTCGGCATGCGGACGGTGCTGACCGCGCCCACCGTCGCCGAACTGGCCCAGCGGCTCGGCGGCGACGCGGAGCAGGACTCGCTCGATGTGCTGCTTCCGCTGCGCGAGCACGGCAGTCGCGTCCCGCTGTTCTGTGTCCACCCCGCGGGCGGGCTGAGCTGGAGCTACTCGGCGCTGCTGCGGAGCGTGGACGCCGAGCACCCGGTCTACGGCCTCCAGTGCCGCGGACTCGACGGCGAGGGGGACGCGCTCCCCGGGACCCTGGAGGAGATGGCGGCCGACTATGTCGCCCAGATCCGCCGGGTCCGGCCCACCGGACCGTACGTCCTGCTCGGCTGGTCGCTCGGCGGCACGGTCATCCACGCCATGGCGGCGCTGCTCCAGGCCGAGGGCGAGGAGGTGGCGCTGCTGGTCAATCTGGACGAGTACCCGCTCGACCGCTCCCAGCCGCTGCCCGACCGGCTGCCGGACGAGCAGGACGCGCTGCGCGTGCTGCTGGACTTCGAGGGGTACGACGTGACCGCCCTGGGCGACGCGCGGCTGACTCACGGCCAGGTGGTGACCATGCTGCGGGAGCGGCAGTCGGTGCTGGCCAGCCTGGACGAGGACAACGTGGCCGCGCTGGCCCGTGCCTTCGCCAACAACCGCCGGCTGTTCCTGGCCTATGAACCGGCCCGCTACCGGGGCGACCTGCTGGTGCTGGTGGCCGAGGAGGACCCGTCGGTGCCCGCGGCCGACCTGGCCGGGCGCGCCGAGCGGTGGCGGCCCTTTGTCGACGGACGGATCGAGTACCGGCGGATCCCTTACGCCCACCCGTATCTGATGCGGCCCGAACCGGCCGCCGAGATCGGCCGCGTACTCAACGAGAAGCTCCGGGAACTCAAGTGACCCGATTGGTGGAGAGATGAGCGTGCAGACAGCGATGAGCCGCGAAGAGGTACCGGAGGAGATCTCGGCGGTCAACCTGGTCGACCCCAAGACCTACCTCGAGCACGACATGGACGCGTACTGGCGCCGGCTGCGCGCCGACCACCCGCTGCACTGGCATCCGCCGGTCGACGGCGCTCCCGGCTTCTGGGTGGTCAGCCGCTACGCCGATGTGATGGCGCTCTACCGGGACAACCAGCGGCTCACCTCGGAGAAGGGCAACGTGCTGGTGACGCTGCTGGCGGGCGGCGACTCGGCCGCCGGCCAGATGCTGGCGGTGACCGACGGCCAGCGCCACAAGGACCTGCGCAATGTGATGCTCAAGGCGTTCTCGCCGCGAGCCCTGTCCAAGGTGGCGGCGCTGGTCCGGGTCAACGCCCGCCGGATGATCGCCGAAGCGGTCCTTCGGGGGGAGGGGGACTTCGCGGCCGAGGTGGCCCAGGTGATCCCGCTGACCACCGTGGGCGGTCTGCTCGGGGTGCCGGTGAAGGACCACGCCTATCTGCTGGGTCTGACCAAGTCCTCGCTCAGCTCGGACGAGGCGGACCAGGCCCCGGAGGAGGCGTTCCTGGCGCGCAACGAGATCCTGCTGTACTTCAGCGATCTGGTCGCCGAGCGGCGCGCCGATCCGCAGGACGACGTGATCAGCACGCTCACCGCCAGTGACATCAACGGTGTGCCGCTGACCGATCAGGACATCGTCTTCAACTGCTACAGCCTCATCCTGGGCGGCGACGAGACCAGCCGGCTCACGATGATCGACTCCCTCTACACCCTCAGCCGTGAGCCGGAGCAGTGGAAGCGGCTCAAGGAAGGTTCGGTGACGCTGGAGTCGGCCACCGAGGAGGCGCTGCGCTGGGCCACCCCCGCGATGAACTTCGGCCGCACCGCGCTGGTCGACATCGAGATGGCCGGGGGGACCATCAAGGCGGGCGACGTGGTGACGCTGTGGAACACCTCGGCCAACCGCGACGAGTCGGTCTTCGACGACCCGTACGTCCTGGACCTGGGCCGTTCGCCGAACAAGCACATCACCTTCGGCTACGGTCCGCACTTCTGCCTCGGCGCCTATCTGGCGCGGGTCGAGGTGAAGGAGATGCTGGACGCGATGCGGACGTTCAGCAACGGTGTCGAGCTCACCGGTGAGCCGCGCCGGATCCACTCCAATCTGATGACCGGGATGTCGACCCTGCCGGTCCGGTTCCTGCCGGACGAGGCGGGGCTGGCCACCGCCGCCGACGGCTGACCGGCCCCGGCACCGCACCCGGACGAACGGCCGCCCGGCGCCCCCACGAGGGGGCGCCGGGCGGCCCTGTTGTCCGTCGTCGGGCCCGTCAGCACGTCAGCCCGTCAGGGCGGCCCCGGTCTGCCGGGAATCGACGGCCGGGGGCCGGGCGGAGCGCCGCCGCCGGTAGTAGTGCACGGTCAGGACGGCGAGCAGCGGTCCCCAGGCGACCAGCGGCGCGTACGCGATCCAGAAGGCCACGGACTGCCAGCCGTGGATGACCAGCCCGAGCGGCTCCCCGGTGATCTTCATATCGAAGGCGATCATGACCAGCGCGTACGGGAAGATCAGCAGCGCCGCCGAACCGAGGCCGGCCGGGATGACGGCCGCCAGGACCGGCACCCGGCGCCCGCGCAGACCAGGTATCCAGTTCGGCCACACCTCGCCCCACCGGGCGACCAGCCCGAACGACAGGAACGCCAGCGCCTCGCTGAAGACGCTGAGTCCGATGACGTACCACCAGCCGCCGTCGAAGGCATGCGGGGCGTCCGAGGAGCCGGGGCCTGATGAGTTGTGCTCCAGCAGCGGCGCGCCCAGGTTGATGCCCACGATCCGCCAGACGCAGGAGGGCAGCGTGGTGAGGGTGATGGCGTAAGCGGTGCGCACAGCCCAGCGGGGCACGTCCGCCGCCACCCGGCCGTGCAGCTTCGTCAGGATGGTGCGGGCGGTCATGGGGCGTCCTCCTCGTCCGGATGCCGGGTCGGTGCGGAGGACCGAGTGCGTCCGCCGACCCGGCCGGCGCTGCCTGCCTGTGGCTCTTCAAAGATCGCAGCGACCGCTGCCCCGCACATCCACCGCAGGAAGGGCGCAACTCAGCCGGACGGGGGAGGCGGTCTGCGCCGCACGCAGGAGGGCCACCCGGCCCGCGCCCCGAGCGGGCGCCGGGCTCAGCCGACGCGCAGCGGAAGCGCTTCGAGCAGTCGCGCGGGGAACACCTTGTGCTGGAGCTCCTCCGCAGGCACCGCCAGCTCGATCCGCTCGTACCGGTCGAGCAGGGCCGTGAAGGCCGCCTCGGCCTGGATCTTGCCGAGCGAGGTGCCCAGGCAGTGGTGGATGCCGTGGCCGAAGCCGAGGTGGCCGGCGGTGTTGCCGCGGATGTCGAAGACGTCGGGATCCGCCCGGTAGGCCGGGTCCCGGTTGGCCGCGCCGGGCGAGACGACGACGAAGTCGTTCTCCGCGATCGGCGCGCCCCCGAGTTCGAACGGCTCCGCGGCGACGGACGGCATGGCGATATGCACCGTCGTGTCGTACCGGGCGACCTCGTCGACGGCGGCGGGTACCAGGGAACGGTCCGCGCGCACCATCTCCAGCTGCTCGGGGTGGCGCACCAGCGCCGAGACGCCGTTGCCGATCAGATGGCTGGTCGGGCCGAAGCCCGCGCTCATGACCTGGAACACCATGGAGGCGAGCTCCGCCAGGGTGAGCCGGTCCTCCAGGTCATGGGCCCGCACCAGTTCGGTGAGCAGATCGTCCGCCGGTTCCGTGCGGCGCAGCTCCACCCAGGTCAGCACCAGCTCCGCCAGGTCTTCCCCGACCTGCCGCATCTCCTCGGGCCCCACGAAGTTCAGCGCGTTGCACAGCTCCTTGAACCGTGGCTGCGCCGCCGCGGGGACGCCCAGCAACTCGCCGAGCACGGCGACCGGTAGCGGGTACGCCAGGGCCTCCAGCAGGTCCAGCTCGGTCCGCCCGGCGACCGCGTCGAGGAGCTCGCCGATCACCTGCTCGATCCGCGGTCGCAGCGCCTGGATCCGGCGCATGGTGAACGCCTTGCCGACGAGTGTGCGCAGCCGGGTGTGGTCCGGCGGGTCCATCGTCAGCAGGTGGCTGGTGAGCACCTGCTCGCCGAAGGTCTTCTCCTCCGGCACCGGCAGGTGCTCGACACCGGCGGTCGCCGCTGCGGCCCGCAGCATCCGGCCCTGGTCCTTCACCAGGCGCGGATCGGACAGCGCCGCCCGCGCCGCGGTGTACCCGACGACCAGCCACACCGGTGTCGGGCCCAGGCCGACCCGGACCACCGGGCCCCGCTCGCGCAGCCGTGCGTAGAACGGATACGGGTCGCGGTAGAACTCCGGCCCCAGTTCCTCCAGCACCTCAACAGTGGATTGTGTCATCTCATACCTTTCCCATCCTGGCTGTGACTCCGTTACGAAAGGTGTTCGCCGCTACGTTTATCAGTCATCTCCGGAATCGCTCCACGGCACATCGAAATATTGGCTCTTTGCCTTCCCTCGGAATTCATAATTCGGAATACCGTATTCGGAGTACCGGATTCGGAGTGTCCGGCTCCTATTAACTATTCGAACAATTCGAATATCGTCGGGTCATTGATGGCAGCAAGCTGCCATCTCGGTGGTCACTTTCCCGGGGGCTCGGAATACTCCTCGGAACTGATAGGTCTGAACTCCGTGTTCCGCATGGCCGAGGCCGCGCCGGGCGCCGTCGAGAGCGGCATTTTCACGGAATTTGGAATTCCTGTAACAGCTGAGGAAGGGCTTCAGTGGCCGCTGACGGAAATATCAACGCAGTACCCCATGCCCTCCGGCGGATCGATGGTGACTGAGAAATGTCGCATGGATTCTCGATCGGCGTCGTCGGGGGCGGCGCGGCGGCGGTCTGCCTGATCGACGCCCTGGCCCGGGCCCGGGGCGGGCCGGGAAGCATTACGGTGTTCGAGCCATCGCCCCATCTGTGGCGCGGACGCGCGTACCAGGTCGACACCGAGACCCTGAAGGTGAACGCGGCACCGGACGACATGTCGGTGCGCGCCGGTGACCCCGGCCATTTCGAACGATGGCTGGAGACCCGGGACCGCGTCGTCGGAGTCCAGGAGGGCATCGACAGCCGGTCCGGCGTCCGCTTCGCGCCGCGCGCCGTTTACGGCGAGTACCTGGAGCAGAGCGCCTACACGGCACTCGCCGATCTGCGCCGCCAGGGCTGGCAGGTGAATCTCATCGGGGAGTCGGTCGAGGCCGCCAGCCGGACCGCCGACGGGGTGAAACTGCGCTCCGGCCGGGGGAACGTCCGCTCCTTCGGCTATGTGGTCCTCTGCGTCGGCGGCGACGGCCCCAAGGACGTCTACGGCCTCGCCGCCGCGCCGGGTTTCGTGGCCGACCCCTATCCAGTCCTGGGCGCGCTCCAGGAGATCGGAGACCAGGACCACATCACCGTCGTCGGCAGCGGTCTGACCGCCGTCGACATCGTCCTCTCGCTCGCTGTCCGGGGACACCGAGGCCGGATCGCCCTGGTCTCCCGGCGCGGTCTGCTCCCCGGGGTGCGGCAACAGCCGGTCCCGTTCACCCCGCGGCACTTCACCCGGGAGCGGATGCGGTCACTGGCCCGGCGCGGGCGGGAGCTCTCCCTCTGCGAACTCGGCGCGATCATGCGGGCGGAGTTCCGGGACGCCGGTGCCGACCTCGATGCGGTGGTCTCCGGCATCCTGCGGGCCGACCGGGAGGACCCGGTGGACCGCCTGCGGTGTGAGCTCGCCGAGGTCGACTCGCCCCGGATGGGGCTGCGCATCCTGCGGCATGCCGTACCGGAGGCCGGTCCGGACGTATGGCCCCTGCTGCGGGCGCGCGACAGGGCCCGGATACTGCGTGCCCACCACCGCACCGTCATGAGCCTGTGCTGCCCGATGCCGCCGGACAGCGCCGCCGGGCTGCTGGAGCTGTTCGCGGCGGGACAGCTGGCGAATCACTCCGGGCTGCGGAGCATCACCCCGAGCCCCGGCGGGGGCTTCGACGTCGTCGCCGCGCCCGGTACCGGTTTCACCACCGACAGGGTGATCAGCGCGGTCAACGCCGCCGGCAGCAGGATCCCCGCCGCCGCCCGGCCCCTGGTCTCGTCGCTGACGCGGGGCCGGGCCGCCAGCCGCCATCCGTACGGCGGACTGCACCTGGCTCGTGCCACCAGTCGGCTCACCGTCGACGGCAGACCGGACCCGCGGCTGTACGGACTCGGCGACATCGGGGCCGGAACGCTCTTCTTCACCTGGGGCATCCCGTCGCTGGTGGACCGGAGCACCGACATCGTCGCCGCGATCCTCGGCCACGCCGAAGGGCTGACCGCCGCCCGGCCCGCGGACGTCCTCGTCGCCACCTGAGATGTCCACCCCGTTCCGTCCAGAGAGGAAACGAACCGTCATGACCACTACGGCCGCCGCACCGGACGCCGCATACCTGGCCGACACCGCCACCGGACTCCCCATCCCGGGTGAACCGGTCTTCACCAGCCCGGAAGAGGCCCGGCGCCACCGCAAGCAGCGACTCGCCGCGGCCCTGCGGCTGTTCGGCAAGTACGGCTTCGGCGAGGGCATCTCGGGCCATATCTCGGTCCGCGACCCCGAGCACCCCGACCAGTTCTGGGTCAACCCCTTCGGGGTCTCCTTCAAACAGGTGAAGGTCGCCGACCTGATCCGTGTGGACTCCACCGGCCGGGTCGTCCAGGGCAGACACCGGGTCAACCCCAGCGCCTTCGTGATCCACTCCGAGATCCATGAGCGCCACCCCGGCGCCACTGCCGCGGCCCACGGCCACACGGCGCACTCCCGTGCACTCGGCGCGCTCGGCAGGCTGCTGGACCCCATCGACCAGGAGTCCGCGGCGTTCTACGGGCGCCAGGTCCTCTACGACGAGTACCAGGGCCCCTCGGTCTCCCTGGAGCAGGGCCGTGACATCGCCGAGCGGCTCGGCGACAACCGTGCCATCCTGCTGCGCCACCACGGGCTGATCACGGTCGGCGGCTCGCTGGACGAGGCCGTGCACTGGTTCTTCACCTACGACAGCTGCGCCCAGGTGCAACTGCTGGCCCACGCGGCCGGTACCCCGAAGGCGTTCACCCATGAGCAGGCCCTGGCCGCCGCCGCAGGGTTCGGGGACGCCCAACTCGGTTGGTTCAGCTTCCAGTTGCTGTGGAACGAGATCGTCGCCGAACAGCCCGACCTGCTCGAGGAGTAGGCCCGCGAACCGGGCCGCACCGGTCCGGGCTCCGGGCGTACTCAATTCTTTGCACTGTCGTTGTCGCACCTCACGGGCGTCGGACAGGCTGCGACGAGTGAAGGCTGTTCAGCCGACCGTCTCCTTTCTCCCATCGAGTGTGGAGTGAGTGCATGTCTGTCCCGCAGGGTGTTCGATTCCGCTTGACCGACGGCCAGCGGGGAATCTGGTACGCCGTCCAGGGCGATCCCGCCAATCCGCTCTTCGGCCTGGCGGAGCGGGTGGACATCCAGGGCCCCGTCGACCCCGGTCTGTTCGAGGCCGCCCTGCGGCGGGTGGTGGATGAGACCGAGGCCCTGCGGGTGTCCTTCGGCGCGGACGCCGACGGCCCGTACCAGGTGGTGGCGCCCGGACTCGACTGGCCGTTCCACTTCGTGGACGTGTCCGGACAGGACGATCCGGAGGCCGCCGTGCGCGCATGGGCCTCGGCCGACCAGAAGCGCCCGGTGGACCTCTTCACCGGACCGCTGTTCACCTTCGCGCTGTTCCGGCTCGCCGAGGACCGGCACGTCTGGTACCAGCGCCATCACCACATCGCACTGGACGGCCAGAGCGTGGGCATGATCGCGCGCCGGGTCGCCGCCGTGTACTCGGCCGCCGTGGCGGGGGAGCCGTGCCCGGAGTCCGGCCACGGCGGTCTGCGGGAGCTCATCGAGGCCGACGCCGCGTACGGCGGGTCCGAGGAGATCGTCCGCGACCGGCGGTACTGGGCCGAGCAGCTGGCCGACCGCCCCGAGGCCCAGGGCCTCACCGCACAGCCCACCCGCTATCCGGACGGCCCGCTGCTGCGGGTGGTCGCCACGCTGGAGCCGGCCGCCGTCGAGTCGATCCGGTCGCTGGCCCGCGAGGCGGGCACCGCCTGGCCGACGGTGGCCGTCGCCGCCCAGGCGCTGTATCTGCACCGGATCACCGGCCGCACCGATGTCGTCCTCGCCCTCCCGGTCGCGGCCCGGCCCGGCGGCGACGCCGCGAACGTGCCCGGCATGGTGTCCAACCTCGTGCCGCTGCGGCTGTCCGTCCGGCCGGGGGACACCGTCGCCGAGCTGCTGGGCCAGGTCTCCCGGCGGATGCGCGGCGCCCTGCGCCACCAGCGCTACCGCTACGAGGAGCTGCGCCGCGACGCCGGCACGCTGGCCGACGGCAGGCGTCTGGTCGGCCCGCGCGTCAACATCATCATGTTCGACTACGACCTGGACTTCGGCGGCCACCCGGGCGTGGTGCACAACCTGACCATCGGTCACGACGACGATCTGACCGTCGTCGTCGACAACCGGGCGGGCGACGGCGGGCTGCGGGTGGAGCTCAACGCCAGCCCCGAGCTGTACTCCGCCGCCGAGGTGGAGCGCCACGGCGAGCGCCTGACCGGGCTGCTGCGCGCCCTGGGCGCCGGCGCGCCGGACCGGCGGCTCGGAGCGCTGGACATCGCCACCGAGGCCGAGCGCCAGCAGGTGCTGGTGGACTTCGCCGGCGACGAGGCCCAGGCCGCCACCGCCGGGCTTTCCGCGAAGCCGGAGGGCGACGGGGCCACCGCCACCCTCACCGAGCTGTTCGAGGCGCGGGTGCGGCAGTGCCCCGACGCGCGGGCGGTGTCCCTGGGCGCGGACACGCTGACCTACGCCGAGCTGAACGCGCGGGCCAACGCGCTGGCCCGGCTGCTGGTCGCGCGGGGCGCCGGTCCCGGCCGGTTCGTGGGCCTGGTGCTGCCCCGCGGCATCGACCTGGTGGTGGCGCTGCTGGCGGTGGTGAAGTCGGGCGCCGCCTATGTGCCCATCGACCCCGCGTATCCGGCGGACCGCATCGCGTACACCATCTCCGATGTGGACCTGGCCCTGCTGGTGACGGACACCCGGGTCGAGGTGGCGCTCCCGGAGGGCGTGGCGCGGGTGGTGCTGGGCGAGGAGGAGGTGCGGGAGCGGCTCGCCGCCCTGCCCGGCACCGATCTGACCGACGCCGACCGGCCCTCGCCCCTGCTGCCGGTGGCCCCCGCGTACGTCATCTACACCTCCGGTTCCACCGGGCGCCCCAAGGGCGTCGTGGTCTCCCACCACAACGTGGTCCGGCTGTTCACCGCCACCCGCCGGTGGTTCCCCTTCGGCGCCGACGAGGTGTGGACCCTGTTCCACTCCTACGCCTTCGACTTCTCGGTGTGGGAGCTGTGGGGGCCGCTGCTGCACGGCGGGCGGCTCGTCGTCGTCCCGTTCGAGGTGTCGCGGTCCCCGGAGCGCTTCCTGCGGCTGCTGGCGGACGAGCGGGTGACCTTCCTCAACCAGACCCCGTCGGCCTTCTACCAGCTCGCGGGCGCCGACCGGGAGGACCCGGCGACCGGCGACCGGCTGGCGCTGCGCCATGTGGTCTTCGGCGGTGAGGCGCTGGACCTGGGGCGGCTGGCCGACTGGTACGAACGGCACGGCGAGGGCGCCGCCTGCGCCCCGCTGCTGGTCAACATGTACGGCATCACCGAGACCACGGTGCACGTCAGCCATCTGGCCCTGGACCCCGAACTGGCCGCCTCCGGCGCCGGTTCGCTGATCGGCGGGTCCATCCCCGATCTGCGGGTGCGGGTGCTGGACGGCGCGCTGCGCCCGGCTCCCCCCGGCGTGGCCGGGGAGATGTACGTGGCGGGCGCCGGTGTCGCGCAGGGCTATCTGAAGCGGCCCGGCCTGAGCGCCTCCCGGTTCGTGGCCGACCCGTTCGCGGGCGACGGCAGCCGGATGTACCGCACCGGCGACCTGGCCCGCTGGAACGCCGACGGGCTGCTGGAGTACCTGGGCCGCGCCGACGACCAGGTGAAGATCCGGGGTTTCCGGATCGAGACCGGCGAGATCGCGGCCGCGCTGTCGGCCTGCCAGGGCGTGGCCGACTGCGCGGTGGTCGCCCGGGACGACCGGGGCGGTGAGCGGCGGCTGGTGGCCTATGTGGTGCCGCAGGCCCCCGGTGAGGCGCTGGATCCGGCGTCTTCTTTTGGCACTTGGGCTGTTGGGTCGGTGCCGCAGGCCCCCGGCGAGGCGCTGGATCCGGCGTCTTCTTTTGGCACCTGGGCTGTTGGGTCGGCGCCACAGGCCCTCGGCGAGGCGCTGGATCCCGGACTGCTGCGCAAGAAGCTCGGCGAGTCGCTGCCGGACTACATGCTGCCCGCCGCGTTCGTCACCCTGCCCGCGCTGCCCCTGACCCCCAGCGGCAAGCTCGACGCACGGGCGCTGCCGGAGCCGGAGGTGACCGGCGGGGCGGCCGGACGGGACGCCCGCACCCCGGGCGAGCAGGTGCTCGCCGGGCTGTTCGCCGAGGTGCTCGGCGTGCCCGGGGTCGGTGTGGACGACAACTTCTTCGCGCTCGGCGGCCATTCGCTGGCCGCCACCCGGCTCGCCGGCCGGGTCCGCTCCGTGCTCGGCGTGGAACTCGCCGTGCACGAGGTGTTCGACCGGCCCACCGTGGCCGCGCTCGCCGAGCTGCTGGACACCGCGGGGGCGGCGCGGCCCGCGCTGGTCCCGGTGGACCGGCCGGTGCCCATGCCGCTGTCGTTCGCCCAGGCCCGGCTGTGGTTCCTCGACCGGCTCGACGGCCCCAACCCCACGTACAACATCCCCTTCGTGCTGCGGATGTCCGGCGACCTGGACGTCCCGGCGCTGCGGGCGGCGCTGCGCGACGTCCTGCTGCGGCACGAGAGCCTGCGCACCGTCTTCCCCGACACCGCGGGCGAGCCCCGGCAGCACCTGGTGCCCGCCGAGGAGCTGCCGCCGCTGCCGTACGCGTCCGAGGTCGCCGCCGCGGACCTGCCCGCCGCCCTGGCGGCCGCCGCGGGCCACAGCTTCCGGCTCGCCACCGAACTCCCGCTGCGCGCCGAGCTGTTCCGCCTCGGCGGCGATGAGCACGTGCTGTCCGTCGTGGTCCACCACATCGCCGGGGACGGCTGGTCCCTGGCGCCGCTGGTGCGCGATCTGTCGGTCGCCTACACCGCCCGCTGCGACGGCCGGGCCCCCGGCTGGGAGCCGCTGCCGGTCGCCTACGCCGACTACACCCTCTGGCAGCGGTCGCTGCTGGGCGAGGACTCCGACGAGACCAGTCCGCTGGCCCGTCAGCTGGCGTACTGGAAGACCGCGCTGGCCGGTCTCCCCGAGGAGCTGGCCCTGCCCACCGACCGGCCCCGGCCCGCCGTGGCGAGCCACCGGGGTGCGGTACTGGACTGCGAGATCGGCCCCGAACTCCACCGTGAGCTGCTCGCCGTCGCCCACGCCGGCGGCGCCAGCGTGTTCATGGTGCTCCAGGCGGCGCTGGCCGTGCTGCTGTCCAAGCTCGGCGCGGGCGACGACATCCCGGTCGGCAGCCCGATCGCCGGACGGACCGACGAGGCCCTGGACGACCTGGTCGGGTTCTTCGTCAACACGCTGGTGCTGCGCACCGACACCTCCGGGCGGCCGTCCTTCACCGAGCTGGTCGACCGGGTCCGCCGGGCCGACCTGACGGCCTACGCGCATCAGGACGTGCCGTTCGAGCGGCTGGTCGAGGTGCTCAACCCGGACCGCTCGCGGTCCCGGCACCCGCTGTTCCAGATCCTGCTGAGCATGCAGGACCACCCGGACCGCTCGCTGGAGCTGCCCGGTCTGACCGCCTCGGTGGCCCCGGGCGACCTCACCATCGCCAAGTTCGACCTCCAGTTCGACTTCCAGGAGCGCCGGGACGCGGCGGGGGCGCCGGCCGGGATCGGTGGTCAGGTGCTGTACGCCACGGATCTGTACGACGCCGAGACCGTGCGCCGGATGGTGGCGCGGTTCCTGACGGTGCTGGAGTCGGCCGTGGCGCGGCCCGGCAACAGCATCGCCGAGATCGACGTGCTGGCACCCGAGGAGACCCGCAGGCTGGCCGTGGAGTGGGCCGGCCCGGTCCGCGAGGTGCCCGCGCTCACCGGCTCCGTACCCGCCCGGTTCGCCGAGCGGGTGGCCGCCGCCCCGGACGCGACCGCGCTCGTCGCCGCGGACGGCACCGAGATCAGCTACCGGGAGCTGGAGGCGCGCGCCAACCGGCTCGCGCACCGGCTGCTCGCCGCGGGCGCAGGACCGGAGGCGCGGGTGGCCGTGCTCCAGCAGCGCTCGGTGGAGCTCGTCGTCTCCCTGCTCGCCGTGGTCAAGGCCGGTGCCGCGTATGTGCCGCTGGACTCGCGCGCCCCGCAGGCCCGCTGGGAGCAGGTGATGGAGCGGACCGAACCGTCGGTGCTGCTCCTCGACCGGGCCCAGCCGGAGCTGGAGTTCACCCACCGGGCCGCCACCGTCGTGGTGGACGACGACTTCACCGGGCATCCGGATCAGCCTCCCGCGGTGGCCGTACACCCCGAGCGGCTCGCGTATGTGATGTTCACCTCCGGCTCGACCGGCCGCCCCAAGGGCGTCGCGGTCACCCACCGCGATCTGCTGGCGTTCACCCTGGACGGCTGCTTCGAGGCCGACGCCCACCGCCGGGTGCTGCTGCACGCGCCGCACGCCTTCGACGCCGCCAACTACGAGCTGTGGGTGCCGCTGCTCACCGGCGGCACGGTCGTCATCGCCCCGCCGCAGGACATGGACGTCCGCACGCTGCGCCGGATGATCGCCGAGCACGGCATCACCGGACTGCACCTGACCGCCGGGCTCTTCCGCGTCGTGGCCGAGAACGACCTGGACTGCCTGACCGGTGTACGGGAGCTGCTGGCCGGTGGCGACGTCGTGCCCGGTACGGCGGTGCGTGCCCTGCTCGAGCGGTTCCCCGGCATGGTGTTCAAGGACACCTACGGCCCGACCGAGACCACCTCCTTCGCCACCTTCCACCGGGTGACCTCCGCCGACCGGGTGCCCGACGTCGTACCGATCGGTACCCCGCTGGACAACACGCGGGCCCATGTCCTGGACGGCCAGTTGCGCCGGGTGCCGCCGGGCGTGGTCGGCGAGCTGTACCTCGCCGGTGAGGGGCTGGCGCGCGGCTACTGGCGGGCGCCCGCGCTCAGCGCGGAGCGGTTCGTCGCCGACCCGTACGGTCCGGCGGGCAGCCGGATGTACCGGGTGGGCGACCTCGCCCGCTGGACCGGGGAGGGGGTGCTGGAGTTCGCAGGCCGCGCCGACGACCAGGTGAAGATCCGGGGCTTCCGGATCGAGCCCGGTGAGGTCGAGGCCGCGGTCGCCCGCCGCCCCGGTGTCGCCTCCGCCGCCGTGGTCGTGCGCGAGGACCGTCCCGGGGACAAGCGGCTGGTCGCCTACGCGGTGCCCGCCCCGGGCCACCGCCTCGACACCTCCGCGCTGCGCGAGGAGCTCGCCGAGGCGCTGCCCGACTACATGGTGCCCTCCGCCGTGCTGGCCCTGGACACCCTTCCGCTCACCCCCAACGGCAAGCTCGACCGCAGGGCGCTGCCGGAGCCGGAGCTCACCGGCGAGGGAGCGGGCAGGTCTCCGCGCACCCCGCAGGAGCAGGTGCTGTGCGGGCTCTTCGCCGAGATCCTCGAGCTGGCCTCGGTGTCGGTGGACGACAACTTCTTCTCCCTGGGCGGGCACTCCCTGCTCGCCACCCGGCTGGTGCTGCGCATCCAGGCCGTCCTGGGCGCCGATGTGGCGGTGCGCGACCTGTTCGACGCGCCGACCGTCGCCGAGCTGGCCCGGCTGGTCGACCGGGCCACCGGGGCGCGCACCCCGCTGACGCCCCGGGCGCGCCCCGAGGAGGTGCCGCTGGCGTACCCGCAGCGCGGCCTGTGGTTCATCAACCAGCTGGACCACGCGGACGGCACCTACAACCTGGGTGTCTCGCTGCGCTTCACCGGACGGCTCGACCGCGCCGCGCTCCACACCGCGCTGCACGACGTCATCGCCCGGCACGAGAGCCTGCGCACCCTCTTCCCCGACCGCGGCGGCGTGCCCTGCCAGGTCGTGCTGGACGCCGAGCGGGCCCAGCCTGAGATCCGGGTCTCCGAGGTGGCCGAGGAGCGGCTGGACGAGGCGCTGTCGGAGGTGGCGCGGCGCGGCTTCGACCTCGCCTCCGAACTCCCGATCCGCGCCGATCTGCTGGTGCTGAGCCCCACCGAGCACGTCTTCCTGATCGTGGTGCACCACATCGTCGCCGACGGCTGGTCCTTCGGCCCGCTGGTGGACGACCTGGTCGCCGCCTACACCGCGCGGCGCACCGGGGCCGCGCCCACCTGGCGGCCGCTGCCGGTGCAGTACGCGGACTACACGCTGTGGCAGGCCGAGCTGCTGGGCGCCGAGGACGACCCGGACAGCCTGCTGGGCGGCCAGCTGGACTACTGGAAGCGGACCCTCGCCGGTCTGCCCGAGCAGCTGGAGCTGCCCACCGACCGGCCCCGCCCGGCGGTGCTCAGCAACGACGGAGACCGGCTGCCGCTGTCCCTGAGCCCCGAGCTCCAGACCGCGCTGACCGACATCGCCCGCTCCAGCGGCGCCAGCCTCTTCATGGTGGTGCAGGCGGGCCTGGCGGCGCTGCTGTCCCGGCTGGGCGCGGGCGAGGACATCCCCGTAGGCACGGCCATCGCGGGCCGCAACGACGAGTCCCTGGTGGACGGCATCGGCTTCTTCGTCAACACCCTGGTGCTGCGCAACGACCTGTCCGGCGATCCCACCTTCCGGCAGCTGGTCGAGCGGGTCCGGGAGGCGGACCTGGCCGCCTACGCCCACCAGGAGGTGCCGTTCGACCTGCTGGTGGAGACCCTGAGCCCGGACCGGTCGCTCTCCCGGCACCCGCTGTTCCAAACCATGCTGACGTTCGAGAACATCCCCGAGCTGACGCTGCGCTTCCCCGGCCTGGACACCCGGCTGCACCCCGCCAACAACCGCACGGCCAAGTTCGACCTCGACTTCGCCATCGGCGAGACCTTCGACGCCGGCGGCTCCCCGGCCGGGATGACCGGCACGCTGGTCTACAACACCGACCTGTACGACCGGGCGGGCGCGCAGGCGCTGGCCGACCGGTTCGTACGCCTCCTGGAGACGGTGGCGGCCAACCCGGCGGTCCGCCTCACGCAGATCGACCTGCTCTCCGAGGCGGAGCGGCGGCGGGTGCTGGTGGAGTGGAACGGGGATGCGGCCGATGAGGTCGTGGCCACACTTCCGGAGCTGTTCGAGGCGCGGGTGCGGAAGTGTCCCGGCGCGCGGGCGGTGTCCCTGGGCGCGGACGGGCTGACGTACGGGGAGCTGAACGCGCGGGCCAACGCGCTGGCGCGGCTGCTGGTCGAGGGGGGCGCGGGGCCCGGCCGGTTCGTGGGTCTGGTGCTGCCGCGCTCGGTGGATCTGGTGGTGGCGCTGCTGGCGGTGGTGAAGTCGGGTGCCGCGTATGTGCCGATCGACCCCTCCTATCCGGCGGACCGCATCGCCTACACCATCGCGGACGTGGACCTGGCGCTCGTGGTGACGGACACCCGGGTCGAGGTGGCGCTGCCGGAGGGCGTGGCGCGGGTGGTGCTGGGCGATGAGCCGGTCGCGGGCCGGCTCGCCGAACTGCCGGCTACGGACCTGACGGACGCCGACCGGATCGCGCCGCTGGTGCCGGAGGCGCCCGCGTATGTGATCTACACGTCGGGTTCGACGGGGCGTCCCAAGGGTGTGGTGGTCTCGCACGGCAATGTGGTGCGGCTCTTCGAGCACACCCGGCAGTGGTTCGCGTTCGGCCCGGACGATGTGTGGACGCTGTTCCACTCGTACGCGTTCGACTTCTCGGTGTGGGAGCTGTGGGGGCCGCTGCTGCACGGCGGGCGGCTCGTGGTGGTGCCGTTCGACGTGTCCCGTTCGCCGGAGCGCTTCCTGCGGCTGCTCGCGGATGAGCGGGTGACCTTCCTCAACCAGACCCCGTCGGCGTTCTACCAGCTGATCCACGCCGACCGGGAGGATCCGGCGACCGGCGACCGGCTGGCGCTGCGCCATGTGGTGTTCGGCGGTGAGGCGCTCGATCTGGGGCGGCTGGCCGACTGGTACGAGCGGCACGGCGAGGGCGCCGCCTGCGCCCCGCTGCTGGTCAACATGTACGGCATCACCGAGACCACGGTCCACGTCAGCCATCTGCCGCTGAACGCGGAGCTGGCGGCCTCGGGCGCGGGCTCCCTCATCGGCCGGTCCATCCCGGACCTGCGGATCTATGTGCTGGACGGTGCGCTGCGCCCGGTGCCCCCAGGGGTGGCGGGGGAGATGTACGTGGCCGGTGGCGGCGTGGCGCAGGGGTATCTGAAGCGGCCGGGGCTGAGCGCGTCGCGGTTCGTGGCCGATCCGTTCGCGGGCGATGGTTCGCGCATGTACCGGACCGGTGATCTGGCCCGCTGGACCGTGGACGGTCTGCTGGAGTACCTGGGCCGCGCCGACGACCAGGTGAAGATCCGGGGCTTCCGGATCGAGACGGGAGAGATCGCCGCCGTGCTCTCCGCCTGCCGGGGCGTGGCCGACTGCGCGGTGGTCGCCCGGGACGACCGGGGCGGTGAGCGGCGGCTGGTGGCCTACGTGGTGCCGCAGGACCCGGGTGAGGCACCGGAGCCGGCCCTGCTGCGCGACACGCTCGCCGCGTCGCTGCCCGACTACATGCTGCCGTCCGCGTTCGTGGTGCTGGAAGCCCTGCCCCTGAACGCCAGCGGCAAGCTCGACCGCAAGGCGCTGCCCGCCCCGGAGTACGGGCCGGCGCCGGCGGGCCGCGCGGCGGGCACACCCCGCGAGGAGATCCTCTGCGGTCTGTTCGCCGATGTGCTCGGGGTGCCCGCGGTCGGCGTGGACGACAACTTCTTCGATCTGGGCGGCCATTCGCTGCTGGCGGCCAGGATCGTCAACCGGATCCGTTCGGTCCTGGCCGTCGAGCTGTCGGTCCGCACGCTCTTCGAGGCCCCGACCGTGGCGGCGCTGGCGAGGACCCTGGACGGGGAGGCGGCCGCCCGGCTGCCGCTGACGGCCCGCGAGCGGCCCGAGGTGCTTCCGCTGTCCTTCGCCCAGCGCAGGCTGTGGTTCCTGGGCCGGATGGAGGGGCCGAGCGCCACCTACAACGTGCCGGTGGTGCTGCGGCTGTCCGGGGAGCTGGACCGGGCGGCCCTGGAGCAGGCGCTGGGCGATCTGACCGGCCGGCACGAGAGCCTGCGCACGGTCTTCCCCGAGACCGACGGCTCGCCCCGGCAGCAGGTGTGGGACCCGGACGCGGTGCGGATACCGCTGACCGTGGTGGAGACGACCGAGGAGGCGTTGCCGGAGCAGCTCGAGGCGACCGTCACCCGGGGCTTCGACCTGACCGTCCAGCTGCCGCTGCGCACCACCCTCTTCGCGCTCGGCGAGAGCGAGCACGTCCTGGCCCTGGTGATCCATCACATCGCCACCGACGGCTGGTCCACGGCGCCGCTGGTGCGCGACCTGTCGGCCGCTTACGCCGCCCGCGCGGACGGCCGGGCCCCGGACTGGGAGCCGCTGCCGGTCGCCTACGCCGACTACACCCTCTGGCAGCGCGACCACCTCGGCGACGAGGACGACCCGGAGAGCCTGGCCTCCCGTCAGCTGGCGTACTGGCGTGAGGCGCTCGCCGGGCTGCCGGACGAGCTGACCCTGCCCACCGACCGGCCCCGGCCGGCCGTGGCCGGCCATCGCGGCCGCACCCTGGACTTCGCGATCGACCCCGGGCTGCACGAGCGGCTCACCGCGCTGGCCCGGGCCCGCGGGGTCAGCACCTTCATGGTGCTCCAGTCGGCGCTGGCCCTGCTGCTCACCAAGCTGGGCGCCGGAGAGGACATCCCGGTCGGCAGCCCCATCGCCGGGCGCCCCGACCAGGCCCTGGAGGACCTGATCGGCGTCTTCCTGAACACGCTGGTGCTGCGCACCGACACCTCGGGCGACCCGACGTTCGACCAGCTGCTGGAGCGGGTGCGGCGCACCGCGCTGGACGCCTACGCCCACCAGGACGTGCCGTTCGAACGGCTGGTGGAGGTGGTCGACCCGGAGCGGTCCCTGGCCCGGCATCCGCTGTTCCAGGTCATGTTGATGGTCCAGAACATGCCGGCCGCCGAGACCGCGCTGGGCGGGCTGGCCCTGCGGTCCGAGCTGGTCGACCTGGGCGTCGCCAAGGTCGATCTGAGCTTCGCCTTCGGTGAGCGGCCGGACCGGCCGGGCGCGCTGTCCGGCGTCTGCGAGTACAGCACCGAGCTGTTCGACGCGGACAGCGTGGAGACGCTGGTCCGGCGGCTGATCCAGGTGCTGGAGGCGGTGACCGGTGACCCGGGGCTGCGGATCAGCGAGGTCGAGGTGCTCTCGGCGGCCGAGCGCGAGCGGGTGCTGGTCGAGTGGAACGACACCGCGCGGCCGCTGCCCGCACGCCGGGTCCACGAGCTGTACGCGGCGCAGGCCGCCCGTACCCCATCGGCCGTCGCGGTGGTCTCCGGCGGGGTCGAGCTGACCTACGCCCAGCTGGAGACGCGCGCCAACCGGCTCGCCGCGCTGCTGACCGCCCGCGGGGCGGGCCCCGAGCGGCTGGTGGCCGTGGCGCTGCCGCGCTCGGCGGACCTGCTGGTCGCCCTGCTGGCCGTGCTCAAGACCGGGGCGGCCTATCTGCCGCTGGACCCGGAGCACCCCAGGGACCGGATCGGCTACACCCTCCAGGACGCCCGCCCCGCGCTGGCGCTGGTCACCTCCGCCACCGCGCCGCTGCTGGCCGTGGGCGGCGGGGACGGCGGGGACGGTGGGGACGGCGCTGGGCAGGACCTGGCGGACCGTGGCGGGGAGGCTGCCGTGGGCGGTGGTGCCGTGGACGGCGCTGGGCAGGACCTGGCGGACCGTGGCGGGGAGGCTGCCGTGGGCGGTGGTGCCGTGGAGGGCGCTGGGCAGGACCTGGCGGACCGTGGCGGGGAGGCTGCCGCGACCGGTGGTGCCGTGGACGGCGCTGGGCACGGCGGCGTACCGGCGCTGGTGCTGGACGACCCGGCCGTCGCCGCCGAGCTGGCGGCGGCGCCCACGGCCGCGCCCGGTGCGGTGTGCTCACCGGACCACCCGGCGTATGTCATCTACACCTCCGGTTCGACCGGCCGCCCGAAGGGCGTGGTCGTCCCGCACGGCGCGCTGAGCAACTTCCTGGACGACATGGGCGGGCGGTTCGGCCTCGGCCCCGCCGACCGGCTGCTCGCGGTCACCACGGTGTCGTTCGACATCGCGGCGCTCGAGCTCTATCTGCCGCTGCTGTGCGGCGCGGGCGTGGTGATCGCCGACCGGGACACCGTGCGCGACCCGGCCGCGCTGCTGCGGATGGCCGAGGAGACCGGGGCGGGGGTCGTCCAGGCGACGCCGTCGCTGTGGCAGGCCATGGTCACCGCGTCGCCGGAGGGTGTGCGCGGGCTGCGGGTGCTGGTCGGCGGTGAGGCGCTGCCCGAGGCCCTGGCCACCCGGCTGCGCACCTCGGCCGCCGGGCTGACCAACCTCTACGGACCGACCGAGACCACCATCTGGTCGACGGCCGCGGACCTGACGGACGGCCAGGGCGTGCCCTCGATCGGCACCCCGATCGCCAACACCCGGGTCTATGTGCTGGACGACCGGCTGCGACCGGTCGCCCCCGGGGTCCCGGGCGAGCTCTACATCGCCGGCGCGGGCGTGGTGCGGGGCTACCACAACCGGCCCGCGCTGACCGCGGAGCGGTTCGTGGCCTGTCCGTTCGGCGGCCCCGGCGAGCGCATGTACCGCACCGGCGACATCGTCCGCCGGACCGCCGACGGGCGGCTGGAGTTCTCGGGCCGGGCCGACCACCAGGTGAAGGTGCGCGGCTTCCGGATCGAGCTCGGGGAGATCGAGACGGTGCTGACCGCCCATGAGGCGGTCGGCCAGGCCGTGGCGCTCGCCCGCGCCGACCAGGGCGCCGGGGCGCGGCTGGTCGGCTATGTGGTGCCGAAGGTCCCTGGTGCGGCGCCGGATCCCGGAGTGCTGCGCACGTGGCTCGGCGAGTCGCTGCCGGAGTACATGATCCCGTCCGCGTTCGTGGTCCTTGACCGGCTGCCGCTCACCCCGAACGGCAAGCTCGACCGCAAGGCGCTGCCCGCGCCGAGCTTCGGCGCGGCGGCCGGTTCGCGGCCCCCGCGGACCCCGGTCGAGGAGGCGCTGTGCGCGGTCTTCGCCGAGGTGCTCCGGCTGCCCTCGGTCGGCATCGACGACAGCTTCTTCGAACTGGGCGGCGACAGCATCGTGACGATGCAGCTCATCGCCCGCGCCCGGGCGGCGGGTCTGGTCCTCGCCGTCAACGACGTGTTCGAGCACAAGACGGTGGCCGGGCTCGCCGCGGTGGCGGAGGTGCTCGACGACGCGGCCTCCCGCGAACCGGACAACCCCGTCGGCGAGTTCGCCGCCACGCCGATCATGCACTGGCTGCGGGAGCGCGGCGGTGCGATCGACTCCTTCAGCCAGCCGATGCTGGTGCGGACCCCGGCGGGCCTGGACCTGCCGACGCTCACCACCGCGCTCCAGGCGCTGCACGACCGGCACGATGTGCTGCGCGCCCGGCTGGTCGGCCGCGACGACGAGGGCGTCGAGGGTGACGAGGGTGACGAGGGCGTTGAAGGTGGCCAGGGCGTCGAGGGCGTCGAGGGCGTCGAGGGTGACGAGGGCGTTGAAGGTGGCCAGGGTGACGAGGGCGCCGAGGGCGTCGAGGGCGTTGAAGGTGGCCAGGGTGACGAGGGCGTCGAGGGCGTCGAGGGTGACGAGGGCGTTGAAGGTGGCCAGGGTGACGAGGGCGTCGAGGGCGGCTGGCGGCTGAGCGTGCCACCGGCCGGGGCGGTGTCCTGCGCGGACAGAGTCCGCCGGATCGACATCGCCGCCGCCGCGGCCGGGGAGCTCGCCCCGCTGGTCGGCCGCGCGCTCACCGAGGCCCGTGCGGAACTGGCGCCCCGGGACGGCGAGATGGTGCGCGCGGTGTGGTTCGACGCCGGTCCCGGACGGCCGGGACGGCTGCTGCTCGTCGCCCACCACCTGGTGGTCGACGGGGTGTCCTGGCGGATCCTGCTCCAGGACCTCGCCGACATCGCGACGGCCGTCGCCGCCGGACGGGAGCCGGAGCTCACTCCGGTGGGCACCTCGGTGCGCCGCTGGAGCGAACTCCTGGCGGCCGAGGTGCGCAGGCCGGAACGGCGGGCGGAGCTGCCGCTGTGGACGGACGTCCTGTCCGCCCCGGACGCCCGGCTCGGCGGGGCCACCTCGGCCCCCGGGCACGACCCGGCCGGACCGGTCGCCCGCGTCACCATGACGCTGCCGGCCGCGAAGACCGCGCCGCTGCTCGGCGAGGTGCCGTCGGTGTTCCACTGCGGTGTGGACGACGTGCTGCTCAGCGCGCTGGCGCTGGCGGTCGCCGACCGCCGCCGCCGAGTGGGCTCCACGGCCACCTCGGTGCTGGTCGCCGTGGAGGGGCACGGCCGGGACGAGAGCGTCGGGGGCGCGGATCTGTCCCGTACGGTCGGCTGGTTCACCAGCCTCCACCCGGTGCGTCTCGACCCCGGCCAGGTGCAGTGGGGCGAGCTGTGGTCGGGCGGCCCGGCCACCGGGCGCGTGGTCAAGCGGATCAAGGAACAGCTGCGCGCGGTGCCCGGCACCGGGATCGGCTACGGCCTGCTGCGCCATCTTGACCGGGAGACGGCCGCGGAGCTGTCCGGGGCGGCCGTGCCGTGGATCGGCTTCAACTATCTGGGCCGGGTCGAGGTCCACGACGGGCCCGGGGGCGACTGGCGCCCGGCCTCGGAGGCGCTCGGGCTCGACCTCGGCGGCGACGGCCTCGGCACCCCGTACGGACTGGAGCTGAACGCCGTCACTATTGACCGCCCCGGTGGCCCGGAGCTCATGGTGACCTGGACCTACGCCTCCGATGTGCTGTCCGAGGCGGAGGTACGGGAGGTCGGCGAGGTGTGGCTGCGCGCCCTGGACGGGATGGCGCTGCATGCGGCCGGACCCGGCGCGGGCGGCCACACCCCCTCGGACCTGGCCCTGTCGAATCTGGAGCAGGAGGAGATCGAGTTGCTGGAGGACGAGTGGTGAAGCGTCGATGACCATCACCTCTGAGGAGTTCACCCGGGCCATGGCCCGGGTGCCCGCCCCCGTGACGGTGGCCACGACGGTCGACGCGTCCGGACGCAGATGGGGGTTCACGGGCAGCTCGTTCAGCTCGCTGTCCCTGACCCCGCCACTGGTGCTGATCTGCCTGGGCAAGACCGCGAGCACCCACGAGGCGTTCACCACCGCCGAGAGTTTCATGATCAACATCCTGGCGGAGGGACAGGCGGACATCGCGAGGCGGTTCGCCGCCTCTGGCGCGGACCGGTTCGCGGCGGGGGACACCCTGCCGATGGAGCTGGGGCTGCCGGGCATACCGGAGGCGGTCGCCCGGGTCGCCTGTTCACTGCACCGCGTCGTGGACGGCGGCGACCACTCCGTCCTCATCGGCCGGGTGGTGGCGGCCCACGTCGGCGAGGACGACCCGCTCGTCTACTGCGACCGCTCCTTCCAGCGCCCGGCGGCGGTGGCCGAGACGGTCCGCGGGGCCGCGGTCTGGTGAGCGCGGCCCCGCGGACCGGGGGTGTGTCCGGGGCTCAGTGCCCGCGCGCGATCCACTCCTCCAGATGCGGGGCCTCGTCCCCGACGGTCGTGGAGTCGCCGTGGCCGGTGCGGACCACCGTCTCCGGCGGCAGCGTCAGCAGCCGCTCCCGGATCGACTCGATGATCGTCGGGAAGGACGAGTACGAGCGCCCGGTGGCGCCCGGGCCGCCCTGGAACAGGGTGTCCCCGGAGAAGACCGTGGCCAGCGCCGGTGCGTACAGACAGACGGCGCCGGGGGAGTGGCCGGGGGTGTGCAGCACCCGCAGTTGCGTCCCGGCCACGGTGAGGACGTCACCGTCGGCCAGCGGCTTGTCCGGGGCGCGGTCCGGGTGGCGCATCCGCCACAGCACCTCGTCCTCCGGGTGCAGCAGGATCGGCGCGCCGGTGCGCTCGGCGAGCGCGGGGGCCGCGTCGATGTGGTCGTCGTGGCCGTGGGTGGAGATGATGCCGAGCAGCCGGCGGCCGCCGACGGCGTCCGCGATGGCGTCGGCGTCATGCGCGGCGTCGATCACGTACACCTCGTGGTCGTCGCCGATCAGCCACACGTTGTTGTCCACCTCCCAGGTGCCGCCGTCCAGCGAGAAGGTGCCGGAGGTGACGAGGTGGTCGACGCGTACGGGCGGAGGGGTCATCAGAACATCACCACCGAGCGCAGCACCTCACCGCGGTGCATCTTGGCGAACGCCTCCTCGATGTCCTCGAGCCCGATCGTCTCGCTGACGAACGCGTCCAGGTCGAGGCGGCCCTGCTGGTAGAGGTCGATCAGCATGGGGAAGTCGCGGTCCGGCAGACAGTCCCCGTACCAGGAGGACTTGAGCGACCCGCCGCGCCCGAAGACGTCCAGGAGCGGCAGCTCCAGCTTCATCTCGGGGGTGGGGACGCCGACCAGGACGACGGTGCCGGCCAGGTCGCGGGCGTAGAACGCCTGCTGGTAGGTCTCGGGGCGGCCCACGGCCTCGATGACGACGTCGGCGCCGTTGCCGTCGGTCAGCTCACGGACGGCCTCGACGACGTCGGAGCTCTTGGCGTCGATGGTGTGGGTGGCGCCCAGCGAGCGGGCCCACTCCAGCTTCCGCTGGTCCAGGTCCACTGCGATGATCTTCGCGGCCCCGGCCAGCCGCGCCCCGGCGACCGAGGCGGCGCCGACCCCGCCGCAGCCGATCACGGCGACGGAGTCACCGCGCTGGACGTTGCCGGTGTTGAGCGCGGCGCCGATACCGGCCATCACCCCGCAGCCGAGCAGCCCGGCCGCGGCGGGCGAGGCCGAGGGGTCGACCTTGGTGCACTGCCCTGCCGCCACCAGCGTCTTCTCGGCGAACGCGCCGATGCCGAGCGCCGGGCTGAGCGCGGTGCCGTCGGTCAGGGTCATGGGCTGCTTCGCGTTGTGGGTGTTGAAGCAGTACCAGGGGCGGCCGCGGCGGCAGGCCCGGCACTCGTGGCAGACCGCGCGCCAGTTGAGGATCACATAGTCGCCGGGGGCCACCTCCGTGACGCCCTCGCCCACGGACTCCACGGTGCCCGCCGCCTCATGGCCGAGCAGGAAGGGGAACTCATCGTTGATCCCGCCCTCCCGATAGTGCAGATCGGTGTGGCAGACGCCGCACGCCTGGATCCGCACCACCGCCTCGCCGGGGCCGGCGTCCGGCACCACGATCGTCTCGATCCTGACCTTCTCGCCCTTGCCGGGGGCTACCACGCCGCGTACCTGTTGAGTCATGACAGCAGCGTAAGTGGCGACCAGCGGCTACGACAGGGATGACGAGGCCCGTCCGGAACGGGCCGCACCGGTCGGTCCGGAACGGGCCGCACCGGTCTCCCGGTGCGGCCCGTCACCGCTTCCGCGGACCGCTTACTTCACGTTGATCGCGGTCCAGGCGGCGGCGACCGCCTTGTATTCGGTGGAGTTGGCCCCGTAGAGGTCGGAGGCGGCGCTGAGGGTGCCGGTGCGGGCGCCCGCGTACTTGGTCGTCGAGGTCCAGTACGTGGTCAGGGCCCGGTACCAGATCTTGATGGCCTTGTCCCGGCCGATCCCGGTGACGGTCGAGCCGTCGTAGGTCGGGCTGTTGTAGCTCACGCCGTTGATCACCTTCGCGCCGCTGCCCTCGGACAGCAGGTAGAAGAAGTGGTTGGCGGGGCCGGAGGAGTAGTGGACGTCGATGTTGCCGAGCGTCGAGGACCAGTAGTCCTTGGACACCCCGTCCTTGCTGGGCTTGTCCTGGTAGCGCAGCGGGGTGCCGTCGCCATTGATGTTGATCTTCTCGCCGATGAGGTAGTCACCGGCGTCCGCGGAGTTGCCCGAGTAGAACTCCACCGCGGTGGCCATGATGTCGGAGGTGGCCTCGTTGAGACCGCCGGGCTCACCGGAGTAGTTGAGGTTCGCGGTGGCCGCGGTCACGCCGTGGCTCATCTCGTGGCCGGCCACGTCCATCGCGGTCAGCGCGTTGGCGTTGCCCGAGCCGTCGCCGTACGTCATGCAGAAGCAGGAGTCCTGCCAGAAGGCGTTGACGTAGTTGTTGCCGTAGTGGACGCGGGAGTACGAGCCCACGCCGTTGTTCTTGATGCCGTTGCGGTTCAGGACCTCCTTGTAGAAGTCCCAGGTCTCGGCCGCGCCGTAGTGCGCGTCGACGCCGGCGGTCTGGCGCCCGCCGCCCCATACGTCGTCCGCGTCGGTGAACAGGGTGCCGGTTCCCGAGCTGCCCTGGTTCAGGTCGTACGTCTTGTGGTTGCCCCGTGTGGAGTCGGTGAGGCTGTACGTGGAGCCGCTCTTGGTGGTGCCCAGGGGCACCGTGCCGCTGTACTTGCTGGTGCCGGTGCCCGTCTCGACGCCCTCCCACTGGGACAGCTTCTTGCCCGTGGTGGCGTCGGTGACGACGTGCAGCTCGCTCGGGGTGCCGTCGGCCTGCGTGCCGGTGACGACGGTCTCCCAGGCCAGGACGGGCTTGCCGGTGGCCGCCCAGACCACCTTCCGCGGCGACTTGGCCTTCTCGCCGGTGGTCGCCTTCGGCGCGGCCTTCAGCGCGGTGCCGGAAGCGGCCGAGGAGGCCACGGCGGCGTCGGTGCTCTTGACCGCTATGCGCGCGTCGGTGGCCTTGTTGACGGAGCGCGCGCCGCTGGTCTTCTCGTGGACGACCAGGTCGCCGCCGAGGACGGGCAGCCCCGCGTAGGTGCGCTCATAGCGGGTGTGAACGGTTCCGTCCGCGTCCTTGATGACGTCGCGGACGAGGAGCTTCTCCTTGGCCCCGAGCCCGAGGGACTCGGCCTGCGCGGAGGCGTCGGCCTGGGCCGCCTTGATCGCGGTGGCGCGCTCGCCCGCGGTCAGCGGAAGCGCCGTGGCGCCCGCCTCGCGGGAGTGCTCCGGCTGGGCGCTGGCCTGGCCGGTCTGCACGCCGATGACGACCATGGCGGCGGAGGCGACGAGCGCCGCCACGCGGACGGTCTTCTTACGGGGGGAGGAAGCGATGGGTCTCACTCGGTCTCCTTGCCTTGGGGCCGCCGGGTCGCGGCCCTGCGTAGGGGGTACGGCCGGCCATGGGTGGGCCGTCCGGTCGAGCAGGAGTGGTGCGAGTGGTGCACAGATGAGGTGCATGAGGGCCTTACCGCGGAGTCAGAAGACGCGCGGCGGGCCGACCAGAGATTGTCATTGAACGATCGATTGGGGTAGGCGCGTAACAAGAATTTGACTCGACGTTGTTCAAGTAGGGGCGAATTCGGTCAGCGAGGCATGAGGCAACAACGGCTGGTTGATGCCGACTTATGCCACTACGTCATGCCCCTGCCGCATCGGTGCCTCCGGCGGGCGCGGGGGCGGGACCCGGCCGATCGCCCAGGTGACGAGCGCGGCGGGGGGATGGGCGGGCGCGGCGGGCGGAGTTACCGAGTGTTGCTGTGCACGCGACGAGAAGACGATCTGCTGCGCTGGGCGGTGCGTGACGGTGTTTCCCGGGGGCGCCTGGCGGGTGTGTGTGGCGCGCCTGGCGGGGTCGGGGTCCGTGGTGGAGGTGTGGTCGGGTTCTGCGTGCTGGGCGGTGCGTGACGGTGTTTCCCGGGGGCGCCTGGCGGGTGTGTGTGGCGCGCCTGGCGGGGTCGGGGTCCGTGGTGGAGGTGGTTGGGTTCTGCGTGCTGGGCCGTGCGCGACGGTGTTTCCCGGGGGCGCGGCCCCAGCCTCAGAACTCCAGCACCGCCCGGTAGCGCGCGCGTCCGTGGCGGACGTGGTCGAGCGCCTCGCCGATGCGCGCGACCGGGAACGGCTCGACGACCGGGCGGATACCGTGCCGCACCGCGAAGTCCAGCATCTGCCGGTTCTCCTCCGCCGATCCCACGACGCCGCCGACGAGCCGCTTCTCGCCCGGCAGCAGGCTCAACGGGTGGAAGCTGAACGACCCGTGGGGAACGCCGACCACGCACAGCGTCCCCTGCGGGCGCAGCGCCGCCAGATACGCGTCCCACGGCAGATCGGCCGAGACGGTCGAGAGGATGAAGTCGAACGAGCCCGCGGCCCGCTCGAGCCCCTCCTCCGAAACGATGAACTCATGGGCGCCGAACCGCCGGGCGTCGTCCGCCTTCGCCGCCGTCGAGGAGATGGCGGTCACATGGCAGCCCCACTTGGCGAGGAACTGGATCGCGAGGTGGCCCAGGCCGCCCACGCCCACCACGGCGACCCGGTCCGTGGGCCGGACCCCGTTCCGGCTGATCGCCGAGAAGACCGTGATTCCGGCGCACAGGAGCGGTGCCGCGTGCTCGGAGGCGAGGGCGTCGGGCAGGGGCTGGACATACCGCCAGTCGCTCGCCCGCACCCGGGTGGCGAACCCGCCGCGGTCGCCGCGCAGCACCGTGTCGTCCTTGTGCGGGCACAGGAACTGCCGGCCGGTGAGGCACCACTCGCAGCTGAAGCACGCCCCGGCCACCGCGCCGACGCCCACGCGCTGCCCCACGGCCAGCCGCGTGCCGTCGACGGCGCTGCCCACGGCCTCGACCACGCCGACCGCCTCATGCCCCGCGACCACCGGGAACCGGGAGACGCCGTACACGTCGTCGACCAGGCCGATGTCGGTCTGGCAGACGCCGCAGTGCGTCACGGCGACATCGACCTCCAGCGGCCCCAGGGGCTCCGGCTCGTACTCGAGCGGCTGTACGGGCCCACCGGCTTGCTCCACCGCGTACGCGCGCACGGTCATGCGTCCCCACCTCATTTTCTAACTAACTAGTTGGTTGGATTTTTGTACGCTACGCGCCCACCCCCAGCGTTGGCAACTAACCAGTTGGTAATCTGAACCCGTGTCTCCCCGGAAAAGCGATGCCACCCGCCGCCGCCTGCTCGACGCGGCCACCGCCGACTTCGCCGCCCATGGCATCGCGGGTGCCCGCGTCGACCGCATCGCGGCCGCCGCGGGCGTCAACAAGGCGCAGCTGTACGCCTACTTCGGGGACAAGCTCGGCCTCTTCGGCGCCGTCTTCCGCCTCCACGCCGACGCCGTCGTCGAGGCCGTGCCGTTCACGGCCGACGACCTCCCCCAGTACGCCGTGCGGCTGTACGAGACCGCCATGGAACGGCCGGAGCTGATCCGCCTGGCCGCCTGGGCCAAGCTCGAAGGAGTGGGCACCGACAACCTGGTGACCAAGTCATCCGCCGTCACCGTCAAACTCGAGGCGATCGCCGAGGCCCAGCGCGCCGGCCGTGTCACCGCCTCGATCGACCCCCCGGACGTCCTCGCGCTGGTCCTCGCCATGGCCCTGACCTGGTCCGCGGCCGGCCTCTCCGCCACCGCCGCCCCCGACGACCCGCCCGAGGCCCACACCCGCCGCAAGCAGGCCCTGGCCCAGGCGGTCGCGGGCGCTTTCGGGGTGCTCAATCCCTGAACGGGTGACATACGGGGCGTTCGCCCCGGCTGAAAGCATCGCGCCAGGAAGGGGAGGCACTGTGACACCTACTGCTGCCGAGGATGCTTTCGGGGCGTTGAGCGCGGCGGCCCCCGAGGGATGGCGCGTGGAGGTCGTCGAAAGTGCGATCCATGTGACGGGTCCCGGCGATGGGGGGCACGCGGGGATCGTGTCGTCCGTGTCCGGTCAGGTGAGGGGCCACCGAAAAGGGCTGGGGTGCTACACCGGTCTCGGCCTCCACCTCCCGGGTACCTCGCCGGAAGGCAGAGGCTTACCCGATCTTGTCATCGCGCCGAAGGGCAGTTTCCGGAACTCCCTGGAGTTCCACGGTCCGGGAGCGGTGATGTTGGTCTGCGAGGTGACGTCGGCTGTGACGGCGGAGAGGGACCGGGGCCCCAAGCTGCGGGGCTACGCGGCGGCGGGCATTCCGTTCTACCTGCTGATCGACCGGGAGCGGAACCAGGCCGTCCTGCACTCCTTGCCCGCTGGGAAGAGGTACACCCGCAAGGTCGAGGTCGACATCTCCCAGCCGCTGTCGCTGCCCGAACCTCTCGGGTTCGACCTGGACACCAGCGAGTTCTGACCCCGTTCCCCTTCAGCGCGGACATGGCCACGGACACGGCGAGGGCCGCCCCGGGTGCGGGGCGGCCCTCGGCGGTGGTGCGCTGGTGGAACCTCAGACGTTGACGCCGAAGTCCTTGGCGATGCCCACCAGGCCGGAGGCGTAGCCCTGGCCCACGGCGCGGAACTTCCACTCCGCGCCGTTGCGGTACAGCTCGCCGAAGACCATGGCGGTCTCGGTGGCGGCGTCCTCGCTCAGGTCGTAGCGGGCGATCTCGGTGCCGCCGGCCTGGTTGACGATGCGGATGAACGCGTTCCGCACCTGGCCGAAGTTCTGGCTACGGGACTCGGCTTCGTAGATCGAGACCGGGAAGACGATCTTCTCCACGTCGGCCGGCAGCCCGGCCAGGTTGACGTTGATCTGCTCGTCGTCGCCCTCGCCCTGGCCGGTGACGTTGTCACCGGTGTGGACGATGGTCTGGTCCGGCGTGGACTTGTTGTTGAAGAACACGAAGTGCTGGTCGGAGTAGACCTTGCCCTGCGTGTTCACGGCGATGGCGCTCGCGTCGAGGTCGAAGTCGGTGCCCGTGGTGGTGCGGACGTCCCAGCCGAGGCCGACCGTGACGGCGGTCAGGCCCGGTGCCTCCTTGGTGAGCGAGACGTTGCCGCCCTTGGACAGGCTTACAGCCATGGGGAGTCCCTTTCGTGGTCTCGATGGTCCGAGGCGACGGGCGAAGCCGTCGTCACCCTCCACAACGCCATGGATGGCCCGACAGGTTCCAGCTCTCTTTACTTTCTTTGCCAAACCCTGATGTCGGGGTACGACGAGATAACAAGATGACGTCGCCGGGGTCGGCAGGCGACCATGGGGACATGCCCGCGCCCTATGTCATCCGAGGTTCGGTCTTCTTGCCGGAGGCCGAGTTGATGTGGCGTTTCTCGCGGTCCTCCGGGCCCGGTGGACAACACGTCAACACCAGCGACAGCCAGGTCGAGCTGCGCTTCGACCTCGCCCGCACCCAGGCGCTGCCGCCCGTATGGAAGGAGCGCGCCCTGGAGCGGCTGGCGGGGCGGCTGGTGGACGGGGTGGTGACCGTACGGGCCTCCGAGCACCGTTCGCAATGGCGTAACCGCGAGACGGCCGCCGTAAGGCTCGCGTCACTGCTCGCGGAGGCGACCGCGCCACCGCCCAAGCCGCGCCGCCCCACCCGGATCCCCCGGGGCATCAACGAGCGGCGGCTGCGCGAGAAGAAGCAGCGGAGCGAGACCAAGCGGGGGCGTACGGGGCGGGGCTGGACGTAGCCCCGGGCCGGGCTGGACGTAGCCCCGGGCCGGGCTGGACGTAGCCCCGGGCCGGGCTGGACGTAGCCCCGGGCCGGGCTGGACGTAGCCCCGGGCCGGGCCGCTCGGGCCGGGCTGCCCGGGCCGCGCGGTCACCGTTCCCCGGTCGCCACGTGTTCGGCGCGGCCCCGCGCCCCAGCTTCTACGGCGTCCCGCGCCCAGCTTCCTCGCCGCCAGCGCCCCAGCTTCTTCGGCGCCCCCTCACCCCAGCGCCCGGTAGCGCCCCCTGAAGTACGTCAGCGGCCCGCCCTCCGCGGCCGGTGCTGCCGCGGCGAGCACCCGGGCCACCACCAGCGTGTGGTCCCCGGCCGTCACCCGCTGCTCGGTGCGGCACTCCAGCGTCGCCAGTGAGCCCACCGCGAGCGGCGCGCCCGTATGCTCGCCCCGCACCACGGACATGTCCTCGAACAGCAATCTGTCGCTGATGCGCCCCTTCATGGCGAATCGTCCCGCGATGTGCCGCTGACTCTCCGACAGGACCGATACCGCCCAGTGGGGCTGTCGCTCCAGGAGCTCGTCCATCCGGGACCCGTTGCGAACGCTCACCATCACCAGCGGCGGGTCAAGTGACACTGACATGAACGCGGTGGCCGTCATGCCGACGTCCTCGCCGCGCGGTCCCTCCTCCGGGTCGTGCGCGGTCACCAGCACCACACCCGCGGTGAACCGCGACAGCGCGGTGCGGAACTCGTCCTCGCTCACCCCACCAGCATGGGGGACGGCGGGCTCGGCTGGGCTGGAAGGAGTCGTCGGGAACACCCTTCGACGCTAACCGCCCCCGGCCGGTCCCCGCATCGGGCCCGGGGACCACTCCGGGCGTAGGTCGCGGGCCGTAAGCCCGGCGCCGGGCCGGGGGTGTCCGGGCTCCCCGGGCGGCCGCCTTGCAAGGCCAGGCGCCCTCGTTCCGGGATTTGCGATCACAAAAACTAGGAGCGCTCCCACCCGCTCGGTTGAAGAAGTGAACACGGTCTGTGACATGAGTCACAGCAGGCAGTAATTGTTGACCCTGTGTACCGAGTGGGCAGCTCGCTGTGATTCAGTGGCCGTGGCAATCGGACGACAAGACGCCAGGAGTTTGCTGTCGAGGTCTCGGGGGAGTGCGATCGATGGAGACCGAGTCGGAGCCGTACATCCGCCTTGCGACCCTGCGGCAGCTGCACCAGGTGGTCGCCGATCTGAACACCGCTCGCAGCTTCGCCGACACGCTCCAGGCCGTCGCCGACGGCGTCATCGCCGGGCTCGGCTTCGAGCTGTCGGCCGTCAACCTCGTCCGCCCCGACGGTGACCTCGTCGTCGCCGCGGTCGGCGGCAGCGCCGGGGCCGAGGCGCTGATGGCCGGGCGGGTCGGCTCCCGCTCCTCCTGGGAGCGTCGGCTGTCCATGGGCGAGCGCTGGGGCGATCTGCGCTTCATCCCGTACAGCGAGGGCTGGGTCCTCGACGACGACGACGTCCCGCAGTGGCACACCCCGGGACCCGCCCCCCGCTTCCCCGACGAATGGCATCCGATGGACCGCCTGTTCGCCCCGCTCTACGCGGCGGGCGCCTCCGGCGGCGAGCTCATCGGCGTCCTGTCCGTCGACAAACCGCGCAACGGCCGCCACCCCGGCGCCTGGGGCCGCGAGGCCCTCCAGATGTACGCCTTCCACGCCGCCGTCGCGATCGGCAACGCCCGGCTGCGCGGCAATATGCAGCGCGCCCTGCTGCGCCTGGAGCGCGAGCAGCAGGCGCTCCGCGCCAGCGAGGAGTCCTTCCGGCAGGCGTTCGAGTACGCGCCCAGCGGGATGGCCATCGCCGAGATGGGCGGCGACCAGCACGGCCGGCTGCTGCGCACCAACGACGCCCTGTGCCGGCTGCTGGGCCGCCCGGCCTCCGCGATGCGCCGCTTCTCCTTCTCCGACCTGGTCCACCCCGAGGACATCGGCACCCTGCTGCGCACCTCCGCCGAGGGCGGCCGCGCCGAGCTGCGGCTGGCCCGCCGCGACGGTTCGTACGTCTGGGTCTCGCTGCGCAACTCGGTGGTGGCCGACGCCGCCGACGGCCCGCGCTTCCTGCTCACCCATGTCGAGGACATCGAGGAGCGGAAGCGCCATGAGCTCCAGCTCGCCCACCGCGCCAGCCATGACTCGCTGACCGGCCTGCCCAACAGCGCCGAGCTGCGCGCCCGGCTCGCCGCCCGGCTGTGCGCCACCCCGCCCCGGCCGGGCGGGGGGTACGAGGACGGGGGCGCCGCGGACGGCGGTGCCGCGGGCTCCGCCGGGGTCTATGTGGACGCGGCGGGGCATCTGCACGGCTTCGACGAGTTCGAGTGCTTCGGCACCCCGCCCCCGGTCGAGACCGCCCCGTTCGATGGTCATGTGCACACCGTCCCGCCCAACGAGGACTCCGACATCGACGACGGCCACAAGGGGCTCGCGGTGCTCTTCTGCGACCTCGACGGCTTCAAGTCCATCAACGACCGGTTCGGGCACCACGCGGGCGACGCCGTGCTCATCGAGGTCGCCCGGCGGCTGACCAACGGAGTGCGGGAAGGGGACACGGTCGCCCGCCTCGGTGGTGACGAGTTCGTCGTCCTCGCCGACGGCCTCGGCCGGGCCGACGCGGCTGACCTGGCGGTGCGGCTGCGGAACGCGATCATTCCGCCCATCCGGGTGGACGGCCGCGCGGTCCGGGTCGGCGCCAGCTTCGGTATCGGGTGGGCGGGCTGCGGAATGTCGGCCGAAGAGGTTCTGCACTCCGCTGACCAGCGGATGTACATCGAGAAGCGGTCCCGTTCCAAGGAGCGCCGCCGGGCCGGATGAGGTAGGGGGCCGGTCGGGCGCGGTAGGCTGCGCCGATGCGGCCCTGCCGCCGACAGTGAACCGATCATGAATATTGGCCATCCGGACAGCACACGCCCTGTTGAGGCCCTCTCGACCCTGATATGAGCTGTCGTGGCGCGTTCTGATCCCGCGCCGATGGCCATATGCATAGGGGAGTGACGAGGGATGACGGCCGGCAACAACGGCTCGGGCACACCGGAGAACGACGACCCGTTCGCGTACCTGTATCGCTCGGAGGGCGATCAAGGGAACGAGGGCGGTCAGTCGGGCCAGCCGGGTGCCGCCCCCCGTACCGGTGGCTACGGCTACCCAGGCCCGGCTCAGCCGGGGGTCCCCCGCACCTCGTACAACCAGGTCCGCGCGGTGGGTGAGCGCACCTACGGCCAGCAGATCCCGAACCAGCAGCCGCAGGGCTACGGCCAGCAGGGCGGCTACGGTCGGCAGAACGCCCACTACGCCGCCCCCGAGACCCTGCCCGGCGGCGCCCCCCGCCAGCCCGGTGCGGCCGCCCCGCGCGGCGGCCATGGCGGAGGCGGCCGGGGCCCCAACAACAAGGGGCTGCTCATCGGCGCCATCGCCGTGGTCGCGGTGGTCCTCGTGGGCATCGGCGTCGCCATGATCACCAACGGTGACGACAACAAGGACGACAAGGCCGACCCGGCCGGCCAGCCCACGGCAGGCTCCAGCGTCCAGCCCAGCGAGCCCTCCGGGCCCTCCAAGGGCCCGGGCGACGAGAAGCTGCCCACCGAGGACGCCGCGAAGATGAAGCTGACCGGCGGCGCGGCCCCCGCGAGCGACATCAAGGGCGCCAAGGCCGCGGGCGGCACCTACGTGGGCGGGCTCAACACCCCGGGTTCGTCCGCGACCTGGAACGTGGACGTGGCCAAGGCGAAGTCCTACCGGCTGTACGTCACCTACGGCGTGCCCGGCGAGGACCAGAGCATGTCGCTGACGATCAACGGCAAGAAGGAGACGCGGCCGCTCAACATGAAGAACTTCTCGGGCGGGCCGAAGGGTGACTACGAGAAGGGCTGGACGGAGACCTGGTCGATCGTCCAGCTCACGAAGGGTACTAATACGATCACCCTGTCGTGTGACCCCGGCGACAAGTGCGATGCCAACCTCGATCAGATGTGGCTCGCCAAGGCCAAGGGTTAGCCAAGGGCTGGGTGGTGTCCGGCGGTACGCGTACGCCTGCGGCGGCCTGCTCCCCTCCCCGCCCCTTCCCACAGCTGGGGCTCTGCCCCAGGCCCCGCTCCTCAAGCGCCGGAGGGGCTGGAAGGTGCGGCTCTGCCCCAGGCCCCGCTCCTCAAGCGCCGGAGGGGCTGGGTGGGGCTCCGCCCCCGGGGTCCAGTGGCGAAGCCCCTGCCGCGTGGCGGAGCCGCCGGACACCCCGTAGGGCCGGGGCGGGGCTCGGTGGTTGGTCAGGCCGCCGCCGGGTGCTCCGTCACCTCGATCCGCGCCAGCGCCTCCTCGTAGACCGCACGGTCGAACTCGCCCGCCACCGGGGCCCTTACGGCGGCGGCCGACAGGGCGACGGCGCGGGCCAGCCGGTCCGGCCAGGGCGCCTCCTCGACCAGCCCGGACAGCAGCCCCGCGACCGCCGCGTCCCCGGCGCCCGTCGGATTGCCCGTCAGCCGGCGCGGTGGGGTGGCGCGCCAGGCGCCGTGGGCGGTGACCATGAGCATGCCGTCGGGGCCCAGCGAGGCGGCCACCGCGCGTGCCCCGCGCCGCCGGGCGTCGCGCGCGGCGCGCAGCGGGTCGGTGGAGCCGGTGAGCCCGGCGAGCTCATCGGCGTTGGGCTTGACGAGATGGGGGCGGGCGGCGACGCCCCGGCGCAGCGGTTCGCCGCTGGTGTCCAGCAGCGTGGGCACGCCCGCCGCGTGCGCCTCCCGGATGAGCTGGGCGTACGTCCCGACGGGGACCCCGGGCGGCAGACTGCCGCACAGCGCGACCGCCGACGCCTCGCGCAGCAGCCGGCCGTAACTGTCCATGAAGGTGGACCACTCGGGGGTGGTGACGATCGGGCCCGGCTCGTTGAGCTGGGTGGTGTCGCCGGTGGCGGCGTCCACGACGCCGATGGTGCGCCGGGTGGTGCCGGCGATCGGGACCAGCGCGTCGGTGATCGTGCCGCGAGGGGCCTTGGGGCCGCCGCCGGGCGTGGCGAACTCGGCGAGCAGCTGCCGCAGCACCGCCCCGGTGACCCCGCCGACGAAGCCGGTGACGACGGTGTCATGGCCCAGCGCGGACAGCACCCGGGCCACGTTGAGGCCCTTGCCGCCGGGCCGTTCGGTGACCTCGGTGACGCGGTGGGTGGTGTGCGGGCGCAGTTCCGGCACCCGGTAGGTGACGTCGAGGGCGGTGTTGAGCGTGACCGTGAGGATCACCCTGGCATCCCCTCTCCCGTCCCCCGCCGGACGGAGACTCCTGTGCTGAATGCGACTGTGTGCCGAGCCGTGCGTACCCGAGTTGTGCCTGCCCGTTCCCGTGCCCGAGCGATCATGCCAAAACGAGTGGCTTCGGCCCAGACCTCCGCGTCGTTCCGGACAGCGTCCGACAGTGGCAACACACCGTCACCACCCTCTGGAATCGGGGCACTTCAGCTCAGTTCGGGATGGACCACCCAAGCACCTCGGCGCATCACGCCTCGCAGTCGGAAGTCGTCGTCGAGCACGACGAGATCGGCGTCCTTGCCGGGCTCGAGCGAACCCACCCGGTCGGCGATGCCCAGCACCCGGGCGGGGGTCGCGGACAGCGCCCTTACGGCCGCCTCGACGCCGAGCCCGTCGATCGTGACGGCCCGCCGGAAGGCCCGGTCCAGGGTGAGGGTGGAGCCGGCGATGGAACCGGCCGTCGGTCCGTCGCTGATCCGTGCGACACCGTCCTTGACCTCGACCTCCATGGGGCCGAGCGGATAGCGGCCGTCGCTCATGCCCGCCGCGCCCATCGCGTCGGTGATGAAGGCGACCCGGTCCGCGCCCGCCCGGTGGAAGGCCAGCCCCAGGACTGCGGGGTGCAGATGGGTGCCGTCGTTGATCAGCTCCACGGTGATCCGCTCGTCCTCCAGCAGCGCGGCCACCGGGCCGGGGGAGCGGTGCAGCAGCGACGGCATCGCGTTGAACAGGTGGGTCGCCACGGTCGCGCCCGCCTCGACGGCCTCCAGCGTCGCCTCGTACGTCGAGTCGGTGTGGCCGACGGCCGCGAGGACCCCGCTGTCGGCCAGCAGCCGTACGGACTCCAGCCCGCCCGGCAGCTCGGGGGCGAGGGTCATCATCCGCGCGGTGCCGCGCGCCGCGTCCACCAGCTTGCGCACATCCGCCGGATCGGGCGCGCGCAGCAGCGAGGGCTGGTGGGCGCCGCAGCGGTCGGGGGAGATGAACGGCCCCTCGAAGTGGATGCCCGCCAACTCGCCCTGCTCCACCAGCTCCGAGAGGGCGGCGGCCTGCCGGGCGAGGTCGTCCAGGTCGCCGGTGACGGTGGAGGCGAGCATCGTGGTGGTGCCGTGCCGCCGGTGCGTACCAATGGCGGTCAGGGCCTCCTCGGGGGTGCCCGCCGAGAACGAGGCGCCGCCGCCGCCGTGCACATGCAGATCCACGAAGCCGGGGACGATCCAGCCGCCTGCCAGGTCGAGCGCCCGCTCGCCGCCGGAATCCGCCTGGCCGGGCGCGGAATCCCCCGCGGGCCCGGCCGCTGGCTCCGTCGCGAGCCCGGCCGCTGGTCCCCCCGTGGGCTCGGCCGCTGGTCCCCCCGCGGGTCCGGCTGCCGGTCCCGCCGCCGTGATGCGCGTGCCCTCGACCGTCACCCGCCCGTTGTCGACCACGCCGTCCGGCAGGACCACCCGGGCGCCGGTGAGATGCGTTCGCTGGACCATCAGGCGGTAACCTCCGTGGAGAGTCGGTCCCAGGCGAGCAGACCCGCGCCCAGGCAGCCGGCGGTGTCCCCGAGGGCCGCCGGGACGATACGGGGGAGCTGCTGGAAGGTGAGCCGCTCCTCGACCGCGGTGCGCAGCGGCGCGAACAGCGTCTCCCCGGCCTCGGCCAGCCCACCGCCGACGATCAGCACACCGGGGTCCAGCAGGGTGAGGCCGGTGACCAGGCCGTCGGCGAGCGCGCCCACCATCTCCCCCCACGCGGCCACGGCCCTGGGATCGCCGGACCGGACGGCCTTGGCGCAGTCGGCGGCGTCGGCGGCCGGATCGCCGCTTGCGGCGGCCCAGGCGCGGCCCACCGCGGCCGCCGAGGCGAGCGTCTCCAGACAGCCGGACTGACCGCAGCCGCAGGCGGCGCCGCCCGGCCGGACGACGATGTGGCCGATCTCGCCGGAGGAGCCATGGGCCCCGGGGTCGATGCGTCCGTCGACACCGATGGCGCCCGCGATGCCGGTGCCGACGGAGACGAACAGGAAGCGCCGGGCGCCCTCGCCCGCTCCTATGCGCCCCTCGGCCAGCCCGCCCAGCCGGACGTCATGGCCGAGCGCGACCGGGATCCCGCCCAGCCGCTCGGTGAGCAGCGCACGCAGCGGGACGTCGCTCCAGCCGAGGTTGGCGGCGAAGACGGCCACCCCGCGGTCCTCGTCCAGGACCCCGGGCACGCCGACCCCCGCGGCCAGCGGGGGCCCGCCGAACCGCCGCTCGCCGATCTCGCGCAGCTCGGCGGCGAAGTCGAGGATCGCGGCCACGACCGCCTCGGGCCCGCGCTCCCGCTCGGTGGGCCTCCTGGCCTCGTGGAGGAGTGTGGTGTCCGCCCCGACCAGGGCGGCCTTCATACCGGTGCCGCCCACATCCAGGGCGATGACGTGTTTCACATGGAACAGTCTCGCGCGATCCACCATGAGAGGTCTAGTCCACTCGCCGCTTCTCGTCGGGAGTTCACGCCGTCGCCCGTGGTGGAGTTGGTGTGAACCAATCCCTCCGTTTGTGGCTGGGTGACACATCCCACTTACGCGTGTAGCACCTCGCTCACCTGGGCATTTGGGCTCCGATACCGAAGCGATATGCCCATGGTGTAGACCTTGTGGAGGTTTGCAAGGCAGACTCGCTCGACCTCGGGGGAGGACCCTTGAGGATGAAACAAGCCATAGGGTGGGAAAACAGCGGTGCAGCGGCGACGGTTCTTGGGTCTGACAACGGCGGGTGTCGCGGCGGTGGCGACGGCACCAGGACTCACGGCCTGCGGCAGCGAAGGCTCCGGCTCCGGCGGTGATGTCACCTTGAAGGTGGTCGCGGCCGACTACGGCGACAGCATCGCCAACAGCTCTCAGAAGTACTGGAACAAGGTGGTCCGGGCCTTCGAGGCCAAGAACAGCGGCCTCAAGGTCGACGTCAAGGTCTACAGCTGGACCGAGGTGGACCGGCGGGTGGCCGAGATGGTCAAGAACGGTCAGGCCCCGGACATCGCACAGATCGGCGCGTACGCCGACTACGCCGCGCAGGGCAAGCTCTACCGCGCCGACGAGATGCTCTCCATCCCCACCCAGGCCGGTTTCATCACCTCGATCGCCCATGCGGGTGAGGTGCGGCGGGTGCAGTACGGAGTGCCGTTCGTGGCCAGCGCCCGGCTGCTCTTCTACAACAAGAAGCTCTTCGACCGGGCCGGGATATCCTCCGCCCCCACCAGCTGGGACGAGCTCAAGGAGGCGGCCGTCCGGCTCAAGGCCAACGGGGTGAAGATCCCGTACGGGCTGCCGCTCGGCCCCGAGGAGTGCCAGGCCGAGACCATGATGTGGATGCTCAGCGGCGGTGGCGGCTACACCGACCCCAACGGCAGCTACACCATCGACTCCACCCAGAACATCGAGGCCTTCGAATGGCTGCGCGACGAACTCGTCGGCGCGGACCTCACCGGCCCCGGCTCCCCCGCCCGCACCAACCGGCAGGACACCTTCGACGCCTTCGCCCGCGGCGAGGTCGGCATGCTCAACGGCCACCCCACCCTGATGCAGCAGGCGTCCGGCCACGGCATCGCCTACGGCACCGCGCCGCTGCCCGGCCGCAGGGGCAAGTCCCCGTCGACGATGGGCGTCGCCGACTGGCTGATGGCCTTCAAGCAGAACGGCCACCGTAAGGAGATCGGGAAGTTCCTCGACTTCGTCTACACCGAGAACAACGTGCTGGACTTCGTCACCGAGTACGACCTGCTGCCGGTGACCACCGCCGTCGAGCAGACGATGCTCGGCGACCGTGAGTACAAGCGGCTGTGGCGGTTCCTGGACGAGCTGGAGACCGCGGAGTTCTACCCGGCCGACAAGACCTCCTGGGCGGAGGTCAGCAAGCTGATCAAGCAGAAGATCGGCTCGACCGTGGCCAAGGGCGGCGACCCGGCGAGCGTGCTGGGCCAGATCCAGCGCGAGGCCGACGCCATGGAGAATGCGGGGGCATGAAGACGCCATGGAGAATGCCGGGGCATGACAGACGCCATGGAGAATGCGGGGGCATGACAGTGGACACGCCCGACCCCGGCCCTTCCGAAGACCCCGCCGACCAGGTCGGGGAAGAGGAGCCGGGCGCGGATGCCGGGCTGTCGGAGCGCGACCTGGCCGTCCTCGCCGTGGAACGGCGCGGCTGGCCGGGCCCCGGCGCCAAGGAGCGGGCGATACGGGAGGGGTTGGGCCTCTCCCCGACCCGCTACTACCAGCTGCTGAACGCGCTGCTTGACGACCCCAGGGCCCTGGAGCACGACCCGGTGACCGTCAACCGGCTGCGCCGGATCAGGGACGAGCGCCGCGGAAGGCGTTGACGCGCCTCGGGGCGGGACGGCCGGACCCGTGCACTGACGGGACGGCGGGAACCGGTCGCTGACGGGACGGCCGGAACCGTGCGTCGGCGGGGGCGGGGCCCTGCACCGGCGGGGGCGGGGCCCTTCACCGGCGGGGCGATCGTGGGGGCTGGTCACCGGTGGGGCGGCCGTGGGGCCGTTCACCGGTCGGCGTCCGTGGCGCGTTCGCCGGCCGGGCACGCGCAAGCCCTTCACCGGCCGGGCGCCCGGGGGTCGTTCACCGGCTGGGCGTCCGTGGCGCGTTCACCGGGGGGACGGCCGGGCGGAGCCCGACGTGTTGCCGGGCCCGGTAGGGTCGCTGCCATGGGCAGCGCTATGGGAAGTCACCCCGTCCCCGTACCCACCACCTCCGCCGGTCGTGAGGGCCTCGTCGCCCTCCTCGCACGGCCCGGACGCGCCGTCGTCGGACTCGACTTCGACGGCACCCTCGCCGAGATCGTCCCCGACCCCGACCAGGCCCGCGCCCACCCCGGCGCCGTCCCCGCGCTCTCCCGGCTGGCCCCGCGGATCCGCTCGGTCGCGGTGATCACCGGGCGCCCGGCCGAGATCGCCGTACGGTACGGCGGCTTCGCCGGGGCCGAGGGGCTGGACGGGCTCGTCGTCCTCGGCCTCTACGGCGCCGAGCGCTGGGACGCGGGCAGCGGCGAGGTCCAGGCGCCCGACCCGCACCCCGGCGTCGCCGCCGTCCAGGCCGAACTCCCCGCCGTCCTCGAGGAGCACGGCGCCTCGCGCGGTACGTGGATCGAGGACAAGGGCCGCGCCGTCGCCGTCCACACCCGCCGTGCCGAGGACCCCCAGGCCACGTTCGAGCGGCTGCGCGCGCCGCTGCACGCGCTCGCCGAGCGCCATGGGCTGATCGTCGAGCCCGGCCGACTGGTGCTGGAGCTGCGGCCGCCGGGCATGGACAAGGGCGTCGCGCTCATCGACTACGTACGACGGACGGGCGCGGAAGCCGTGCTCTACGCGGGCGACGACCTGGGCGACCTGGCCGCGTTCGCGGCGGTGGAGCGGCTGCGCGAGGAGGGTGTGCCGGGGCTGCTGGTGTGCAGCGGCAGCACGGAGGTGACCGAGCTCGCGAAACGGGCCGACCTGGTGGTCGACGGTCCGGCGGGCGTGGTGGACCTGCTGTCGGCTCTGGCGGCCGCCGTCAGCGACGAAGCCGCGTAGGGCTGGGCGGGACAGCGCCCGCCCGGCATCCGGATCGTGTCAGGCACCCGGATCGTGTCAGGCACCCGGATCGTGTCAGGCGCCCGGATCGCGCCTGTAAGCCGGATCGCGCCCGTAAGCCGGGCCGCGCCCGTAAGCCGGGCCGCGCCCGTAAGCCGGGCCGCGCCTGGCGCCCGGGTCACGCTACTCACCCGGACCGAGCCGTCACAGCGCCCGCAGCTGCGCCAGGAACCATGCCTGTGGCGGTAGCGCGGTCGCCGCGGCGGCGAGCCGCTTCGTGCGGTCCGCGCGCTCGTCGTCGCTCATGCGCAGCGCCTCATGCAGCGCGCGGGCCGTGCCCTCCACGTCGTACGGGTTCACCACCAGCGCGTCCTCGCCCAGCTCGGCGTAAGCGCCCGCCTCCCGGGACAGCACCAGCGCGCAGCCCCGCCCGGAGACCACCGGGACCTCCTTGGCCACCAGGTTCATCCCGTCCCGGATGGGGTTGACCAGGGCCACGTCCGCCAGCCGGTAGGCCGCGAGGGACCGGGCGAAGTCGTCCTTCACATGCAGGGCGACCGGGGTCCAGCCCTCCGTGCCGTACTCCTCGTTGATCTCGTCCGCGATCCGCCGCACCCGCTCGGTGTAGTCGCGGTAGACCGCGAGGTCCTGGCGCGAGGGGTAGGCGAACGCGACGTGCACCACGCGCTCGCGCCACTCGGGGCGGGTCTCCAGCAGCCGCCGGTAAGCCAGCAGCCCGCGCACGATGTTCTTGGACAGCTCGGTGCGGTCCACCCGGACGATCGACTTCCGGCCCGGCCCGATCTGCGCCCGCAGAGTGCTCAGCCGTTCGTCCACATCGGGCTGGCGCGACCGCTCCCGCAGGAAGTCCGCGTCGGCGCCCAGGCCGTGGACGCCCAGCCGGGTCTCCCGGCCCTCGAAGCGCACGGCCGTCACCCTGCCGCCACCGCCACCGCCACCGCTAGCGCCACCGCTACCGTCGCCGTCGCGGACGATCTCCGCGCCCAGCACCGCCGCGCAGCAGTCGGCGAAGGCGGTGGCCCAGCGCTCGGTGAGGAAGGCGGCGCGGTCGCCGCCGAGGATGCCGCGCAGCACACCCGCCGCGACGTCGTCCGGCAGCAGCCGGTAGTAGTCCGGCGGGGCCCACGGGGTGTGGGAGAAGTGACCGATCCGCAGATCGGGGCGGCGCTCGCGGAGCATCGCGGGCACCAGCGCCAGGTGGTAGTCCTGCACCAGGACGACGGCCTCGTCCACCGCCTCCTGGGCGAGCGCGTCCGCGAAGGCCGCGTTATAGCTCTCGTAGGCCGCCCACTGCTCGGCGAACTCCGCGTCGAAGACCGGCTCGACCGGGGTCTGGTAGAGCAGATGGTGGACGAACCACAGCACCGAATTGGCGACGCCGTTGTACGCGGCGGCGAAGACGTCCGGCGCGATGTCGAGCATCCGCACCTGCTGGCCGCCGGTGTCACCGGGGTTCAGATGGCTGTCCCCGGCCCGCCGGGCCGCCTCGCGGTCGCCCTTGCCGAGCGCCGCGCACACCCACACCCCGCCCGACTCGGGGCCGATCGCGCTGAGCCCGGAGACCAGCCCGCCACCGCCGCGCCGGGCGGTGAGCGAGCCGTCCTCGGCCAGGGTGTACGAGACCGGGCCGCGGTTGGACGCGACCAGGATCGGGGCGGTGCGCGGAACTGCCATGTCGCGAGCCTAGCCAGACGCGGCCCCGCGCAAACGTACGTACGGTTTCTTGCCCCGTAGGTGCTATTCCGGTTCCGGCCACGTAAGCGCCGAGGCGCCATCCCGCGCGGACGCCGAGCCGTGGACGCCGAGGCGCCACCCTCCGCGGACGCCGAGCCGCGGGCGCCGAGCCGTGGGCGACCAGCCGCCGTCACTCCGTGGGCGCCCAGCCGCGGCCCGGCGTCACGCCGCGCGCCGCGCCGTGTACTCCGGGACCTCGATCATCGGCGGCCGCTCCTCGGTGTCCACCGCCGTGGTGCGCGGCTCGAAGCCGTTCTCGCCCCGGTCGAACTGGGTCAGCCGCGGCCGCACCAAGTGGCCCCGGGCCAGCCGTAGCTGCGCGGTGCGGTAGATCGCGGCCGCCATCCGGCCGAGCGCCTGCCCGTCCTGGTGGCGGTGTTTGCGCACCCCGATGTCCACCTGGCCGAGCGCGTCGAGCCCCACCGTGTGCAGCGCGTCCACCAATAGCCCGAGCTCGACGCCGTAGCCGACTGGGAAGGGCAGCCGCTCCAGCAGCGAGCGGCGCGCCGCGTACTCGCCGCCCAGCGGCTGGACGAATCCGGCCAGCTGGGGCCAGTGCAGATTCAGCAGCGGGCGGGCGACCAGTTCGGTGACCCGGCCGCCCTGGCCCGCCATCTCGCCGAGCGGGCGGTCGTACATGCCCTTCACCAGGTGCAGCGTGGGGTCGGTCAGCAGCGGACCGATGATCCCCGAGACAAAGCGCGGTTCGAATTCCCGCAGGTCGGCGTCGATGAAGCAGACGATGTCGCCGCTGGTGGCCAGCAGGGACCGCCACAGCACCTCGCCCTTGCCGGGCAGCGCGGGCAGCCGGGGCAGCAGCGAGTCGCGGGGGACGACGGTGGCGCCCGCCGCCGCGGCGACCTCGGCGGTGCGGTCCGTGGAACCGGAGTCCAGCACCACCAGCTCATCCACCAGCGGCATCGCCTCGCCCATCAGCTCACGCCGGATCGTGTCGGCGATCTCGCCGACCGTGGCCTCCTCGTTCAGGGCGGGCAGGACCACGCTCACCGTCGTCGCCGCGGACCGCTTCGCGGCCAGCAGGCGATCCAGCGGACGGTCGTCGGCAGACCAGGAGCGGCGCTTCAGCCAGCGCTCCACCTCATCCAGCACCTGTGTGTCTCCCTGTTGTGGTCGCTGTGACCCATCTCGCGCATCGGACGGCTACCTCAACCATCCGGGCCTTCGGTTACAGTCTTGAACAACGCACATGGCCGTCGTATGTCGGGGTCGACCTCGACGTTTACCGACGTACTGACGACGCTGGTGCTGACAAACGCCCCGGGTCCGCCCGGTGCCATACCGCTCATCCAGAGGGGCAGAGGGAACGGCCCGTTGAAGCCCCGGCAACCCTCCAGCTGATCTCGCATTCCGCAGCGAGGCTCCCAGCTCGGGAAGGTGCCAATTCCGTCTCGTGGCGAAATGCGTCGCGAGGAAGATGAGGAGAAAGGGCCTCGCCATCCATGGCTGTGCAGTCAGTAGAAAGCTCAACGACCTCCTCCACCTCCGGTGCCTTCGGCCCCGCCGTCGCATTGTCCTGCCGGGAGTGCGGTGAGCGCTTCGAGCTGGGTCCGATCTTCGCGTGTGAGGCCTGTTTCGGGCCCCTCGAGGTCGCGTACGAGCTCCCGGCCGGCGACCCGGAGGGGCTGCGCCGGCAGATCGAGGCCGGTCCGAACAGCATCTGGCGCTATGCCCCGCTGCTGCCCGTCCCCGCGGACGTGGCGGATCTGCCGAGCCTGAACCCCGGCTTCACCCAGCTGGTCAAGGCCGACAACCTCGCCCGTGAGCTCGGCGTCACCGGTGAGCTGCACATCAAGGACGACTCCGGGAACCCGACCCACTCCTTCAAGGACCGGGTCGTCGCCATCGCCGTCCAGGCCGCCCGCACCTTCGGCTTCACCACCCTCTCCTGCTCCTCCACGGGCAACCTCGCCGGCGCGGTGGGCGCCGCGGCCGCCCGCGCGGGCTTCCGCTCCTGCGTCTTCATCCCGCACGACCTGGAGGCGGGCAAGGTAGTCATGGCCGCGGTCTACGGCGGTGAGCTGGTCGGCATCGAGGGCACCTACGACGACGTCAACCGTTTCTGCAGCGAGCTGATCGGCGACCCTGCGGGTGAGGGCTGGGGCTTCGTCAACGTCAATCTGCGGCCGTACTACGGCGAGGGCTCCAAGACCCTGGCGTACGAGATCTGCGAGCAGCTCGGCTGGCGGCTGCCGGACCAGATCGTCGTCCCGATCGCCTCCGGCTCCCAGCTCACCAAGATCGACAAGGGGCTGAAGGAGCTGATCGCGATCGGTCTGGTCGAGGACCGGCCCTACAAGATCTTCGGCGCCCAGGCCGAGGGCTGCTCCCCGGTCTCCGCCGCCTTCAAGGCCGGCCATGACGTCGTCCGGCCGCAGAAGCCGCGGACCATCGCCAAGTCGCTGGCCATCGGCAATCCCGCGGACGGCCCGTACGTCCTGGACATCGCCCGCCGTACGGGCGGCGCGGTGGAGGACGTGAACGACGAGCAGATCGTCGACGCCATCAAGCTGCTGGCCCGCACCGAGGGGATCTTCGCGGAGACCGCGGGCGGTGTGACCGTCGGCGTGACCAAGAAGCTGATCGAGGACGGTCTGCTCGACCCGTCCCTGACGACCGTCGTGCTCAACACCGGCGACGGCCTCAAGACCCTCGACGCGGTGGCCCCCACCACGGGTCCCTCCGCCATCATCCGCCCCACCCTTGACTCGTTCCGAGAGGCTGGCCTCGCATGAGCGTCAACGTCCGAATCCCGACCATCCTCCGCACCTACACCGGCGGTCAGGCCGAGGTCCCGGCCGAGGGCGCGACCCTCGCCGAGGTCCTGGCGGACCTGGAGAAGAACCACGCGGGCATCTCGGCGCGCGTCCTGGACGACACCGGCAAGCTCCGCCGCTTCGTGAACGTCTACGTCAACGACGACGACGTCCGCTTCGCCGACGGCCTGGCCACGGCGACCCCGGACGGCGCCGGGATCTCGATCATCCCGGCGGTCGCGGGCGGCTGCTGACCTCGCGCCCCCCTCCTCACCTTTGGCATCGCCCCGTCCGGGGACAACCGGACGGGGCGATTCCGTGTGTGGAATCGCGATACAGTTGCCCGGATTCCCCGACGGCTCCGGGGTCGGAGCCACATATGAGAACTCGTCAAGTTGTGCGTAAAGTGTGAGCGCGAATTGTCGGGTTGGTTCCTTGTGTCCGGCCCGGCTTGCCCGAACTTCACATAATTTCTCACTTTTAACCGTTCGGCCGTGCCCAGAATTCTCGTCCGATTGACCTGTTGCAGAGGGCGTTGGGACGGATACATTCAGCGGCGGTCGACGCGTTCCGGCGCACACCCCCCACATCCGGGGGGTGAGGTCTGACCCGGGTCCGCGGAGTGCGGTCCTGCGCAAGGGCCAGCAATAGGGGAGTTAGGAATGGCTCAGGGCACCGTCAAGTGGTTCAACGCGGAGAAGGGGTACGGCTTCATCGCGGTCGACGGTGGTGCGGACGTGTTCGTCCACTACAGCGCGATCCAGATGGACGGGTACCGCACCCTCGAGGAAGGCCAGCGGGTCGAGTTCGAGATCTCGCAGGGTCAGAAGGGCCCGCAGGCCGACATGGTCCGCGTGGCCGTAGGCTGACGCGCCGACGCGACGCAGCTGAAACGAACAAATCTGAAGGGTCCGTGCCCCGAACAGGGTACGGACCCTTCGGCGTGTCCGCGCTGATCATCAGCGGCTTGGCGCAAGGGCGCATGAGTGCAATGCCGCTTGCACTCGATGGGTCCGAGTGCTAATCATTGGCGTTAGCACTCTGACGTTGAGAGTGACAGAAGGACCGGGTCGGTGAGGCCCGCCAGGCCATGCGGGGTAAGGAACCGCGCGGCAGGCAGGTCGTCCGTCGCGGGCGCCAGCGCGGTCCGGAGCAATCCACCCCGTCTCTGGGAGGACCACTTCACATGGCCAAGATCATCGCGTTCGACGAGGAGGCGCGGCGCGGCCTCGAGCGCGGGATGAACCAGCTCGCCGACGCCGTCAAGGTCACCCTCGGCCCCAAGGGCCGCAACGTCGTCCTCGAGAAGAAGTGGGGCGCCCCCACGATCACCAACGATGGTGTGTCCATCGCCAAGGAGATCGAGCTCGAGGACGCGTACGAGAAGATCGGCGCCGAGCTGGTCAAGGAGGTCGCGAAGAAGACGGACGACGTCGCCGGTGACGGCACGACGACCGCGACCGTCCTCGCCCAGGCGCTGGTCAAGGAGGGCCTCCGCAACGTCGCCGCGGGTGCCAACCCGATGGCGCTCAAGCGCGGTATCGAGAAGGCCGTCGAGGCCGTCTCCGCCCAGCTCCTCGAGCAGGCCAAGGACGTGGAGACCAAGGAGCAGATCGCCTCCACCGCCTCCATCTCCGCCGCCGACACCCAGATCGGTGAGCTCATCGCCGAGGCGATGGACAAGGTCGGCAAGGAAGGTGTCATCACCGTCGAGGAGTCGCAGACCTTCGGGCTCGAGCTCGAGCTCACCGAGGGCATGCGCTTCGACAAGGGCTACATCTCCCCGTACTTCGCGACGGACATGGAGCGTATGGAGGCGTCGCTCGACGACCCGTACATCCTGATCGTCAACTCCAAGATCAGCAGCGTGAAGGACCTCCTCCCGCTGCTCGAGAAGGTCATGCAGTCGGGCAAGCCGCTGCTGATCATCGCCGAGGACGTCGAGGGCGAGGCCCTGGCGACCCTGGTCGTCAACAAGATCCGTGGCACCTTCAAGTCCGTCGCCGTCAAGGCCCCGGGCTTCGGTGACCGCCGTAAGGCCATGCTCGGTGACATCGCCATCCTTACCGGTGGCACCGTCATCTCCGAGGAGGTCGGCCTCAAGCTGGAGAACGCCGGTCTCGACCTGCTCGGCCGTGCCCGCAAGATCACGGTCACCAAGGACGAGACCACGATCGTGGACGGCGCCGGCGACACCGAGCAGGTGCAGGGCCGCGTCAACCAGATCCGCGCCGAGATCGAGAACTCGGACTCGGACTACGACCGCGAGAAGCTCCAGGAGCGCCTGGCGAAGCTGGCCGGCGGCGTGGCCGTCATCAAGGCCGGTGCCGCCACCGAGGTCGAGCTCAAGGAGCGCAAGCACCGCATCGAGGACGCGGTGCGCAACGCCAAGGCCGCCGTCGAGGAGGGCATCGTCGCCGGTGGTGGCGTGGCCCTGCTCCAGACCGTCTCGGTCTTCGAGAAGCTGGAGCTCGAGGGCGACGAGGCCACCGGTGCCCAGGCCGTGCGCCTGGCCCTGGAGGCCCCGCTGAAGCAGATCGCGGTCAACGCCGGTCTCGAGGGCGGCGTCGTGGTCGAGAAGGTGCGCAACCTGACCCCGGGTCACGGCCTCAACGCCGCGACCGGTGAGTACGTGGACCTGATCGCCGAGGGCATCATCGACCCGGCCAAGGTCACGCGCTCCGCGCTCCAGAACGCCGCGTCGATCGCCGCGCTGTTCCTCACCACCGAGGCCGTCATCGCCGACAAGCCGGAGAAGGCCGCCCCGGCGGGCGCTCCGGGCGGCATGCCGGGCGGTGACATGGACTTCTGATCGACTCGGCGCGTTCGCTCGCCGGTCGGTCGTACCGTCCGAACGTCGGGGCGGCACCCTCTCCCAGGGGTGCCGCCCCGACGGCGTATCCGGGCCCCGTGCCCAGACGGCGTATCCGGGCCCCGTGCTCAGATGAGGGGCTTACCCCGTGGCGGCCTCCAGGGCGGCGCGCAGATGGCCGTGCGCCTCGGCGAGGAGCTTCTCGGCGGTCGGGGCGTCCACCTCGCCCAGGATGGTCAGGATCGCGTTCTTCACCTCGCCGTCCGTGGCCGCCAGCGCGCTCTCGATCCGCTCGTCGGAGGCGCCGGTCGCCAGGAAGACGATCCTCCGCGAACGGGCGCGCAACTTGTCGTTGGAGGCGCGCACATCGACCATCAGATTCCCGAAGGTCTTGCCCAGCCGGATCATGGTGATGGTCGAGATCATGTTGAGCACCAGCTTCTGGGCCGTGCCCGCCTTCAGCCGGGTCGAGCCGGTGAGCAGCTCCGGCCCCACGATGATCTCGATGCCGTGGTCGGCCGCGGCGGCGAGCGCCGAACCGGCGTTGCAGGACAGCCCCACGGTGAGCGCGCCGCGCCGCCGGGCGTGTTCGACCGCGCCCACGGCGTACGGGGTGCGGCCGGAGGCCGAGACGCCGACCACGGTGTCGTCGGGCCCGATCCCGAGCCGGTCGAGGTCCCGGGCGGCCAGCTCCGCGCTGTCCTCCGCGCCCTCGACCGAGGTCACCATGGCGTCCGGGCCGCCCGCGATCACCCCGACGACCTGCTCGGGCCGGGTGTTGAAGGTGGGCGGGCACTCGCTCGCGTCGAGCACCCCGAGCCGTCCTGCGGTGCCCGCGCCCGTATAGAGGAGGCGGCCGCCACGGGACATCCGCGTGGCGATGGCGTCGATGGCGGCAGCGATACGGGGGAGCTGGCCGGCGACGGCGGTGGGGACGGCGGCGTCCTCCGCGTTCATGATCCGGGCGATCTCGAGGGTTTCGAGCCGATCGATCTCGGCGAGTTCGGGGCGGAACGCCTCGGTAGTCAGGGTGTCGAGCTGGGCGCGGAGCTGTGCGGAGTCGGCGGTAGTCATGGCGAAGCGGCTCTTTCCGGTACGTCAGCGTGAGGGTGGGGGTGACGGTGACTTGGAAGGGCGGTCACCGGGCGAAACAGCGACCGGTATCGGGGGTGGGAGCGCGCGGGCGGGACCGGCCGGCGGGACCGTCGGGCGGAGGGGCCGTCGGGCGGAGGGGCCGTCGGGCGGGACCGGCCGGGCTCAGCGGTGCCCGGGACGCGGATCGTGGCGGTGCGCGAGCGCCTCGTACGACGCGGAGAGCGCGGGCGCCGCCGATTCGTACGTCCGCTGGGCGACCCCTATGAACAGGCAGTCCACCACCAGCAGCTGGCTGGTCCGGCTGGACATGGCCGCCGGGCGCAACTCGCTCTCGCGGGCGGTGGAGGTGGTGAGCACCAGGTCCGCGTACTGCGCGACCTCGCCGTTCGGCCGTCCGGTGATCGCGACGGTGGTCGCCCCGTGCTCGAAGGCCACCCGCAGCGGCTCGATGACGTCGGTCGTACGCCCGGAGTGGGTGATCGCGATGGCGACGTCGCCGGAGTGCAGCTGGACCGCGTTGGTGACCGCGAGGTGTGGATCGGCGTGGGCGTGGGCTATCAGCCCGATGCGCAGCAGCTTCTGGACCAGGTCCTGGCCGACGAGGCTGGACGCCCCGACCCCGTACACATCGATCCGGCGGGCGGCGGCCAGCGCCGAGACGGCCGCCTCGACCTGGCTGGTGTCCAGCCCGGCGGCGGTGTCGGCGAGGCACTGCTGCTCCTCCCGCGCCAGCTTGGTGACCACGTCGGCGATCGGATCGTCCACCGCGATGTCCGCGGTGACGGCCGGGGCCCGGCCGGCGGCCTGCTGGGCGGCGAGCGCGGCGAGCGCGAGGCGCAGATCCCGGTATCCGGGGTAGCCGAGCAGCCGGGAGGTGCGGACGACCGTGGCCTCACTGGTACCGGTCCGCTCGGCGAGCCCGGTGACGGTGAGCGCCGCGCAACCGGCCGGATCGCCGGCCACGGCTTCGGCGACGCGGTGCATGGACCGGGTCATGGAGGGGGCTAACGTGCGGACCTTGGCGGCGAGGGCGGCAGGGGCGGGTGGGGCGAGGGGTGTGGGCGGTGTGGGTGCTGGTGTGGGTGGTGTGGCGTCGGGCTGCGGAGGAGGCATGAAAGTTTCCTTCAGATCGCTACTCACCAGCGAAAACTATTTCCGGCCACGGTGCCGGTCAACCCTCCGGACGACGACGCGGCGGGTCGGCGAGCGGGCGCGGGGTAGCCGGGACGGACGGGGCAGTCAGGACGAACGGGGTAGCCGGGACGGACGGGGTAGCCGGGACGGACGGGGCAGCCGAGACGGACGGGGCAGCCGGGAGGCGGAGGAATCGAACGGTCGCGGGCCGAGCCGAGCCGGGACGGACCGAGCCGGGACGGACCGAGTCGGGACGGACCGGCCCGGGACGGACCGGGCCCGCGGGCGAAGCGAACAGGCGACAGGAGGAAGCAAAGGTGACAATGGGACCCATGAAGCTCGAACAGGCACTGCACGCGGCCCGCGCTCTCGTCCTGGCCGACCTCGCGGCGGGGGAGGTCGCCCGCGCCGACATCGTCTCGCTGGTCGAAGACGCGATCGCGCACCGGCGGTGGTGGGTCGAGCAATGGCCGGAGGGCGCCGCGTACGTGGCCGGTCTGGTCGCCCAGGACGTCCAGGACGCCCTGCTGGAACGGTACGGCCGCTGGCCGCTGTGCCCCGTCTGCACCACGGGCGGCGACCTCCACGCCCTCGACGTGGAGCCCGAGTTGGGCCCCGACCCGCACTGGGTCTGCGGCAAGACGGCGGTCGCGGTGGCGCCCGTGGGATCGCTGGGCACCACCCTCTGATGGCCGTCCTGATCGACCCGCCCGCGTGGCCGGGCCACGGCCGCCTGTGGTCCCACCTCGTCAGCGATGCCTCCTACGCCGAACTCCACGCCTTCGCCGCCCGCATCGGCGCCCCGCGCCGAGGCTTCGACCGCGACCACTACGACGTGCCGAGCGAGCTGTACGCGAAGGCGGTACGGGCGGGTGCGGAGGAGGTCGGCAGCAAGGAACTCCTCCGCCGCCTCAAGGCCGCGGGCCTCCGCCGACCCAAGCGGGCCGCGGGCGCCGACTGACCGGAATGGGCGGGCCCGCGGCCGCCTTGCCGCTCTGCCGCCTTGCCGCTCTGCCGCCTTGCCGCTCTGCCGCCTTGCCGCTCTGCCGCCTTGCCGCTCTGCCGACCGGCTGCTCTGCCGCTCTGCCGCCTCGCTGCTCTGCCGCCTCGCCGCTCTGCCGCTCTCCGACCGGCCGCACGGCGCCCTCGCCGCGCCCTCGTCGCGCGCGGGTCCGCGCGCGGGTCCGCGCCCTCGCCGCGCGCGGTGCCGCGCCGCCGCTCGTGCCCACGAGCGTGTGCGGGCGTGTGCAGGCGTGTGCGGGCGTGTGCGGGCGTGTGCGGGCGGTGTTGCCGCAGCCCGCGCAGCGAGGCGGGCGCCTGTTCAGCGCGTGGTGCGCGACGGGTCAGCGGCCAGGTCGTGGGCCGCTTCCCTGCCCGCCGAGGAGGCCGATGTGGCGATGACGCGGGACGCGCCCTCCGCCCGGTGCACCCGCATCGCGGCGGCCGTCGTCGCCGCGCCCGTACCGGCGAGGGCCGCGCCCGTCCAGGCCACGGCCGGGTAGCCCCAGCCCGCGTCGATGACGAGGCCGCCGAGCCACGGGCCCACGGTGTTGCCGATGTTGAAGGCTGAGGTGTTCGTTGCGCCCGCGAGCGTGGGCGCGGCGTTGGCGAGGTTGAACATCCGGGCGTTGAGCGCGGGCGCGGTGAAGAAGGCGGTGAAGCCGAGCATCAGCGCCAAGGTCACCGCCGCGACCGCGCTGTGCGCGGTCAGCGCCAGCGCGCTCAGCACGACCGTCGAGGCGACGATGCCCCAGAACATCGTGCCGAACAGATGCGCGTCCGCGATCCGCCCGCCGATCACCGTACCCAGCAGCGCGCCGACCCCGAACAGCGCCAGCACGGTCGGCACCCAGCCCTCGTCCAGCCCCGCCACGTCCGTCAGCAGCGGCCCGAGGTAGGAGAACAGGCAGAAGACCGCGCCACCGCTCAGCGCGGTGGCGGCCAGCGCCAGCCACACCTGCCGGTCGCGGTAGATGCGCAACTCGGCCCGCAGCCGCGGCTGGTCGTCCCCGGTCGGCACCTCCGTACGCGGTACGAGCGCGACGACCCCGACCAGCCCGACCACCGACAGCCCGGCCACCGCCCAGAAGGCGGCCCGCCACCCCGCGTGCTGCCCGAGGAACGCCCCGGCCGGTACCCCGGCGATGTTCGCGATGCTCAGCCCGCCGACCATCACCGCCATCGCCTTGGCCCGCGCGTTCACCGGCACCAGCGACACCGCCACCGCGGCGCCCACGGCCCAGAACCCGGCGCACGCCAGCGCGCTCACCACCCGGGACGCGAACAGCACCCCGTACGACGGCGCCACCGCCCCCGCGATCTGCCCGAGCCCGAACACCGCAAGCAGCGCCATCAGCGTCGTCCGCCGCGGCAACCGCAACGTGGCCGCCGCCAGTACAGGCGCCCCGACCACCATCCCGATCGCAAAGGCCGATATCAGCAGCCCGGCGGTGGGGATCGACACCCCCATGTCCCGCGCGACGGGTTGCAGCAGCCCGGACAGCATGAACTCGGAGGTACCGAGGGCGAACACGGACAGCCCGAGGACGTAGACCGCCAGGGGCATGCGGGAGCGAGCGGAATCCGCTGGGGAGGAGGAGGGCATGCCAGGCTCAACGTCGTGGAACGAGGTCGGCATTCCTGCGCGGAACATCGGGGTGTGCGCTTCTCGAACGTTCACTCGATGGTGTGGACTGGCGGTTGTGACCTGGTGTCGTCACGCTGAGTGAGGAAGGATGGAGATGTGAACCCGCTGGGGGAGGCGGGTTGAGGAGATCACGGGGGGTGATCGACGTGACGGAGGAGACGACCAGCGAACTGAACGGCCCGGGCACGCCGGACGAATGGGCCGCGTATCTGGCCACAGCGGCTCCGGGGCCGGAGACCGCGGCCGTACTGCCGGTCCTGGACGCGGAGAAGCTGTCCCGCACTGGCCGGATCGACGCACTAAAAGCCCTGGAGCGTCATACGGGGTGGATCCAGGCACACCAGGCCCAGATCCTGGCCGCGTTGGAAGCGGACGCCGAGGCGGAGCTACCGGCGGCCGTACGGGATCGCGACGCGGAGGCCGCCTGGAACTTCACCTGCGAGGAAGTGGCCTGTGCGCTGAAGCTGTCCGGCACGACGGCCGCAAAGCGTCTGGAGGTAGCCCGCGAGCTCGACCGGCACTACCCCACCACGCTGGGGATGCTGGAGCGCGGAGAGATCTGCTACATGCAGGCAGTAGCCGTCACCGAGGCATGCGCAGTCCTGGACCCCGAGGTGGCGGGACAGGTCGAGGCCGCCTTGGTGGAGAAGATGCCAGGCATGGCCACCGGCCAGACCCGCCGCGCTCTGGCCCGCGAGATCCTACGAGCCGATCCGCACGGCGCCGAGCAGCGCCACCAGGCCCGTAAGCGCGAGCGGCAGATGGTCCACTATCCGAAGGACGACGGCATGGCGCTCTGGGGCGCCACCCTCCCGGCCGAGCAGGCCGCGGCCATGAACGCCGCCGTCGACGCCCACGCCGCCACCCTGCCCGACGAGGGCCGCACCCTGGAGCAGAAGCGGGTGGACGCCCTGGTCGACCTGGTGCTCAACCGCACCGACCCGGGTGTGGCGACTTCAGGTGTGCGGGCTTCAGGTGAACCGGTCCTGGGCGAGCCAACCCCGAGCGGGTCGGCCCCGAGCAGGCCGGCCCCGGGCAGGTCGGGCCTGGGCGGTCCGATCACAAGTGGTCCGATCACAAGTGGGCCGACCACAGGTGGCCGCTCGGCGGCAGTCGTCCAGGTCACCGTCCCCTTGGACGTCCTGATGGGGGACAGCGACGACCCGGCCCAGCTCAAGGGCTACGGCCCGATCACCGCAGGGCAGGCCCGAAGGATCGCCTTCGCCAAGGGCACGGTCTGGCACCGCCTGATCATCGAGCCGAAGACCGGGATGCTGATCAAGACCGACCCCACCACCTACAAACCCACCGCCGAAACCGAGCGGCATGTCATCGCCCGCGACGCCTACTGCACCTTCCCGACCTGCCGCATGCCCGCCCACCGTTGCGACCTGGACCATGTCGAGCCGTTCAACCACCACGACCGGGCGGCGGGCGGCCAGACGGTCCCGGAGAACCTCGGGGCTCTGTGCAGACGCCACCACCGGATGAAGACCCACCACCCCGGCTGGGCGGTGAAGCGCGACTCCCGAACCGGCACCACCACCTGGACCGCCCCCACCGGCCACAGGTACACCAACCGACCCCATGACTACCGTCGCTGATCGGCTCGGTTCCGCTCGTCGGCGCCCTGCTCGCCACGGACAAGGAGCCGTCCACCCCTGCTCTCGACGACGCGCAATGCGTCTGTCAGCGCCTCAACCAGCCGCCGGGCCAGAAAGCGGAGTCCACCACTTGTCGCCTTGTCCTCGTCGAGCAGAGCGCGGGCATGGGCGAGCAGTTGGACGCCCATGGCGAGTTGGAGAGCCTCGACCTCGTCTGCCTTCCGGCTCAATCGGCTGTTGCCGTTGTCCGTCGCCAGATAGCAGGGCTTTGTGTGTCCTGAACATGAAAGGGAGTTGGTTGTAGGGCAGCTTCTGGAAGTGGTGCTGTGCGGGAGATGAAGGTTTTGGCCCTTCGGAGTCGCCCTGCGGGGGGAGGCTTCAAACCGCCTCATGCTGCATTGGCTGAAGACCGTTGTGGTGAGCGATGAGGAAAAGGCGCCCGAGAGGCGTCAGGTAGGGACCGGGAAGACGAACGCAAGTGAATCGCTGCTGACGTGTCGAAATGCTACAAGACGACATCAAAACCGGGGTTTAAAGCCAACTCCGGGATGGGTCTGGCGGGTGCCCGTCTATTGGCCAGGCGATGTCCGGCATGGAGGCGACGTGAATCCGGTCTGCGGCTTCCGCATGGAACAGGAGAAGGCACGCCTCGATACTGCCCGCCGTGCCTTGGCGGGTGAGAGGGAGTGCCCCAAGCAGCAGAAACTGTGAGGGGTCGAGTACCGAGGCGGGGCGTGCCGGCGGACCGGCTCGTAGTAGTGGTGAAGCCCCTGTAGCGGGGGTGGAGCGAAGGGGCCGGGTCGTTCGTGACTGTGTTGATCGCATCAACCGGAGGATCTCCGGGAGGAGTTCGATGGGCCAGTTGAAGTCACAGGTCAAGCCATTTGAAATTTCGAAGTGGGAAGTCAAGGAGGCGTGGGAGGAAGTCAGAGCGAATAAGGGTGCGCCGGGGGTGGATGGGCAGGGAATCGATGACTTCGAAAAGGGTCTGAAGAACAATCTGTACAAGATCTGGAACCGGATGTCGTCGGGCTCGTACTTTCCGCCTCCGGTGCGGGCGGTGGCTATTCCCAAACCGCACGGCGGTGGCACGAGGATGCTCGGCATTCCCGCTGTCGCCGACCGGGTGGCACAGACCGTGGTGGCCCGGCATCTGATGCGTAGGGTGGAGCCCGTTTTCCACCCGGACAGTTTCGGATACCGGCCCGGACGGTCTGCCTTGGATGCAGTGGAAAGGTGCCGGAAACGCTGCTGGAAGCGGGACTGGGTGGTGGAACTCGACATCGCCAGGTTCTTCGACAGCGTGCCCTGGGACCTGCTGGTCAAGGCGGTGGAAGCGCACACCGACGCCGTCTGGGTGAAGTTGTACGTGCGGCGGTGGCTCGGTGCCCCGCTCGTCATGCCCGACGGATCCCTGCTGGAGCGGGAGAGGGGAACCCCGCAAGGAGCCCCGGTATCTCCCGTGCTGGCAAACCTGTTCCTGCACTACGCGTTCGACACCTGGATGGCACGGGAGTTCCCGGCCGTCTGGTTCGAGCGGTATGCGGATGACGCGGTGCTGCACTGCGTCTCCGAGCGCCAGGCCCGCCACGTGCTGGCCGCGCTCACGGACAGGATGGCCGAGGTTGGACTGCGACTGCATCCGGCCAAGACCCGGATCGTGTACTGCAAGGACGGCAAACGCAAACGCGCCTTCGAGGACACCGCGTTCACGTTCCTGGGGTACACCTTCCGCGCCAGACGCAACCGGGACCGACATGGCAGTCAGTTCCTGTCGTTCGAACCGGCGGTCAGTAAAGAGGCCCTGAAGAAGATGAGCCGCGAGGTCCGTTCCTGGCGCCTGCATCGTCGCTCCGACCTGTCCTTCGCCGAGCTCGCACGTCGGATGAACCCCGTCGTCGCGGGCTGGATCAACTACTACGGCCGTTTCCGGCCCTGGGAGATGTATCCGCTCTTGATGCGCATCAACGCCTACCTGGTGCGCTGGATCCGCAAGAAATACAAACGGCTCTCGGCCCGGCGGACAGCCATCGCGAAGATGCAGGAGATCGCCCGGCGATACCCCCGAATGTTCGCGCACTGGCACTGCACCACCGTGGCCGTATCGACCTGACGATCAGAACGATAAGAGCCGTGTAACGGGAGACTGTTACGCACGGTTCCGTGAGAGCCGAGGGGTGCGACTCCCCTCGGCTACTCGACCCCTCCGGGCTGGACCATGGCAAGAGGCGTAGACCGTTCATGTCATCAGCTCCACTCAGCTGTTTCCGGCGACGCCAGGATGGGCACCGCGTGTAGTCAATTGGTCACGCGGGTAACGCGGATGCCGAGAGAATGAGACGCATTGAACGGCTGCGCGCAAGTCCGTGACCTGCCGCGATGCTGGCCCTGATCACATAGCGAGAGGTCACAGCATTGGACGAGACCACCCCACCAGCTCACTTGAACCCGCTCCAGCGCTTCGGTCGTGACGTCAAACAGGTCCGTCTCGCCCGCAAGCTCACGCAGAAGCGCCTGGGCCAGGCGGCCGGCTACTCGGAGGCGTACGTCAGCAGGGTGGAGGCCGGGAAGCTTCTGCCCAGACCCAGCGACAAGTTCGCGAAGGGCTGCGATATCGCGTTCGGCACGGGAGAGTTGTTCGCGGGCATGCTTCGGCGGATCGATGAGGGCGACCATCCCTCGTGGTTCACCCCGTATCTCAACCTGGAACGCAAGGCGTCACGGGTGCTCGATTATTCGGCGAACCTCGTGATCGGCATCCTTCAGACGAAGGACTACGCAGGGGCCATCTTCCGGTCATCCCATCCGCGGGAAGAAGCCGAGGTGATCGAGGGCAAGGTCGCGGCACGTCTGAGCCGACGCGCGGTATTCGAGCTGGAGGCTCCGCCGCTCCTCTGGGTCATCCTGCACGAAGCGTGCCTGCGAACGGTGGTTGGCGGCGCCGACGTCATGACCGGGCAGCTTGAGTACCTGTTGACGGCGGCGGAGTCACCACACGTCAAGCTTCAGGTCATGCCGTTCTCGGCAGGAGCTCCCGCCGCACACGCGAAGCCCTTCACCTTGTTGCGCTTCACGGATGCCCCCACGGTGCTTTACACCGAGACCCGGGTGGGCGGCAGGATGCACGACTCCGCACGGACGGTCGCCAGTGCCCTGGATGACTATGATCTGCTCAGGGCGCATGCGCTGTCCCCGGATCGATCACTGAGCCTGATCAAGACCGTGTCGAAGGAGTACCGCGAATGAGCGCCGACTTGGATCTCACGGCTGCCCAATGGGACAGGTCTTCTTACAGCGACGGCAGCGGCGGCCAGTGCGTCGAGTTCTCCCGCACCTTCGCCCAGACCCACGACACCATCCCGGTCCGCGACTCCAAGAACCCGCACGGACCGACGCTGACTTTCCCCGCGGAGGGCTGGTCGTCGTTCGTGTCCGCTCTCATACGCGGTGAGTTCCCTGAGGTCTGACGCAGGCGTCTTACTCGAACCAGTCCTCCGCCTCGTGGGACATGCCGAGCCGTGCGGCGAGCTCGGCCGCCTCGCGGAAGGTTGTCCGGTGGCGCATCGCGACTGAGGCGAGAGCTGGCAGGGAAATAGGGCCGATACGGTGGTCGCTGCGGGCGGATTCGATCGTCATCGCGGTCTTCGGATTGAGTACGTCAGCGAGTAGCTGCTCAGTCTCAAACATCGACTGGTCTGTTTTCGGCAGGCCAGTCCGATGGAATTCGGTACCCGCGCTTGAACAGCTGTGCATCTTTTTGAGTTACGAGTTCAGAGGCGGGCAGGGGGTCAGGTATCTCGAACCCCAGCTCGGCAAGGCGATCTGCGACATCCGGTACTGATCTGTCGAGATGCTGAGCGATCGCAGCCAGTTGTCCTCTGGGGATGACTTGACCTGGAAGGACAGCTGGGCCTCCGCGAGCGGGAGGGTGCCGCCGCGGGCGGCGACGTCGGCGAAGACCTGCTGGAGGGCGTCGACGGTCGCGGCGAGGTTCTTGCGCAGTGGGCCGAGCGGGACCATGCGCAGTTCGGGGTTGCCTCCTCCGAGGATGCCCATCGAGTCGTCGTCGCCGTCCTCGGTCACCTCGACCCAGAAGGGGAGTGCCTGGTCATCGAGGTGTACTGCGTTGTCGTCCATGCTGCCCCCTGGCGAGCGCGGATGGACCGTCAACTTTAGAGCCGCGAACGGCACATGTTACGCACCGAGCAGCTCCAGCTCAGTGGCCATGTTGTGGCGGGCGGCGGCCTCCCAGCGGTCGTTGCCGATGGGCGTGCGGAAGAGGCGGGACAGCCCCAGCAGATGGCGGAGGACGTTCGCCCGGCCCTCGCGGAAGGTGTCGTCGGGGACGAATCCGTACTCCTCGCGGACCGCCGCCGCATAGGCGCCGTAGTCCTCGGGGGAGCCCGCCAGGACGGCGAGGTCGGCGTCGCAGAGGACCTCGCCGTTGGTGTCGCCCTCGGCGGGGTCGTGGTCGGCGGTGACGAGGACCAGGCGGACGGTTTCGGCCACGCGGGGGTCCGGGACGCCGGCTTCCGGGAGGGCGCGTTCGGCGAGGCGGGCGCTGCGTTCCTCGTTGGTGGAGCGGTCGGGGAGGTAGACGGCGTCGTGGAACCAGGCGGCGAGGCGGATCGCGGCGGGGTCGGGGGCCTGGACGTGGGGGAGCAGCTCGTCCACCCGGTCCAGGACCGCGAGCAGGTGATCGGTGGTGTGGTAGCGGCGCTGGGGCTCGGCCCAGCGGGTCAGGAGGTCTTCGCCGTAGGGAACGGGGGACGGGGCCGTGGCGTCGCGGGCGCTGGTGAGGAGGTCCGTCCAGCGGGTGAGCAGCGCGTCATGGGCCGGATGGCGGGCGGGTGAGGGTGCGGATGTGGGCATGGGCCAATTGTGGGGTAGCGGTTTGCAGCGCGTCATGGGCCGGATGACGGGTGGGTGCGGGTGTGGGTGCGGGTGCGGGTGTGGGCATGGGCCAACTGTGGGGTAGCGGTTTGCCCTCTTGTGCGGTGTGGCAAGCTGTCCTGCATGTCTAGACCATTGCTCGAGGTGATCGCCCTGACCCCCACGGACGCGATCGCCGCACAGGCCGGAGGGGCGGACCGCCTCGAACTGGTCACCGACATGGCCGCCGACGGGCTCACCCCATCCCGTGAGACCTTCGCCGCCGTTCGTTCGGCCGTCGATCTGCCGGTGCGGGTGATGCTCCGCGCGTCGGACGGCTTCGCGACCGGAAACGCGTTCGACGCGCTGTGCGAGGCCGCCGCCGCGCTGCACTCGGAGGGGGCGGATGAGTTCGTCCTGGGCTTCCTGGCCGACGACGGCGGGGTCGACCTGGCCGCCGTCACCGCGCTGACCGAGGTCGTGGGCGCGGGCGGCGGCGTGGACGAGAGCCGCTGGACCTTCCACCGGGCCATCGACCGCGCCGCGGATCGCGACGGCCTGCGCAAGCGGCTCGCGGACATCCCCGGCCTCGACACATATCTCACCGCAGGGTCGGCGCGCGGCGTGGACGACGGTCTGCCCACCCTGCTCGCCGAGGCCGAGCGGGCCGGTACCCCGGGCTACGAAGCGCACATCATGGTGGGCGGCGGGCTGCGCCTCGACCATCTGCCCGCCCTGCGCGCCGCCGGGATCAACGCCTTCCACATCGGTGGCGCGGCCCGCCCCGACGGCTGGTCGGGCCCGGTGGACGCCACCGCGGTCGGCCAGTGGCGCACGGTCTTGGACGCGCCGGTTCCGGTGGCCTGACCGGGGGCGACCGCCGGGCCGGACCCCGCCGGGCCGCGCCCCGCCCCCGCCGGGCCGCACCCCGCCCCCGCCGGGCCGCGCCCCACCCCCGCTGGACCGCCCCCGCCCCCGCCAGACCGCACCCCGCCCCGCCAGACCGCCCCCCACCCCCGTCAGGTCGCCAGCCGCTCCGGCAACGGCGCGCCGTGGATCACCGTCAGCCCGGACACCGCACGCGTCAGGGCCACGTACAGGCGGCGCAGCCCCGTGCGTTCGTCGGGTTCGCCGTCGACCACGGCGGCCGGCTCGTCCAGGACCACGTAGTCGTACTCCAGACCCTTGGCCAGCGTCGCCGGGACGAGGGTGAGGCGGGACTCGGCGCTGGTCTCCTCGCCGGGGGTGAGGTGGGTCAGGCCCGCCGCGTCGAGGGCCTGGGCCAGGGCCGGGATGCGGGCGTCGGCCGCGATCAGCCCGATCGAGCCCTCGTGGGCCAGGGCCTCGTGGCAGGCGGCGATCACGGCCGCGTCCAGGTCCGCGGGGTCCACGGCCCGTACGGAGAAGTCGCCCGCCGCCTCGCGGATCGAGGTGGCCTCCGACAGGCCGGGGGCGATCGCGGGCAACAGCCGGGAGGCGTACGCGATCACTTCGCGCGGCACGCGGAAGCCCTGGGTCAGCTCCTCGATCCCTGCTCCCTCCTTGCCCAGATGGGTCAGGGCCTCCTCCCAACTGGCCGTCGCCCACGGGGTGGTGCCCTGCGCGATGTCGCCGAGCACGGTCGCCGAGCCGGTGCTGCATCGGCGGCCGACCGCGCGGTACTGCATGGGGGAGAGGTCCTGCGCCTCGTCCAGGACCACATGACCGAGGGACGAGGTGCGCTCGATGAGATCGGCGGCCTCGTCGATCAGCACCAGGTCCGCCGGGGACCACTTCGCGGACTTCACACCACGCCCGGGCTTCGCCCACAGGACGGTCTTCTGATCATCGGCGTCGAGGACGCCGTCCGCGTGCTCGGCCAGGAAGTCGGCGTCGGAGAGCAGCCGCAGCACCAGCTTGGCCGGGTCGACCGGCGGCCAGATCGCCTTGACGGCCGCTTTGACGGCGGGGTTACGGGCCACCGCGTCCTGCACCCGGTCGTCGGGCGCCTCGCCCGACTGCTCCATCCGGACCAGCACGGCGTGCGCGATGCGCCGCGGAAGCGCCTCGCGGGCCGCGCCGTAGCGGATGTCGCGGGTGAGCAACTCCTCGACGATCTCCTCCAGTTCGTACGCGGGCACCCGCCAGCGGCGTGAGCCCCGCACCACGACGCACGGCTCGGTGGGGCGGGTGACGTACGAGCGCAGGGCGCGGCGCAGCACCTCGGCCAGCCGTGCGTCGCCCTTGATACGGGCCGCGTCGGCGGAGTCGGTGCCCCGCGTCACCGCGCCCAGGGACGGCCGGGTCACCAGGTCCTCGACGGTCGCCTGCGCCACCTGGAGCTCGCCGAGGGCGGGCAGGACCTGCTCGATGTAGTGGAGGAAGGAGCGGTTCGGGCCGATGACCAGGGTGCCGGAGCGGGCCAGCCGCTCGCGGTGGGCGTAGAGCAGATAGGCCACCCGGTGCAGCCCCACGGCCGTCTTACCGGTGCCCGGCGCCCCCTGGACGCAGATGGTGCCGCCGATCCCCTGGCGGACGATCTCGTCCTGCTCCGGCTGGATCGTCGCCACGATGTCCCGCATGGGGCCGACGCGCGGGCGCTCGATCTCGGACTGGAGCAGCTTGCTGGTCTGCTCGTCCTCGGTGGGGTCGGAGAGCCGTTCGTCCTCGTACGCCGTCAGTTCGCCGCCCGTATAGCCGAAGCGGCGGCGCAGCCCGACGTCCATCGGCGCCTTCTTGGACGCCTGGTAGAAGGGCTGGGAGACGGGGGCACGCCAGTCGATGACCATGGGGTCGCCGTCCGCGTCGTGCACATGGCGGCGGCCGATGTAGAAGCGTTCTCCCTCGGCGCCCTCCGCCGTCTCCGCGCCCGGCGCGTGCAGATAGTCGAGGCGGCCGAAGAAGAGCGGGGTGTCGGCGAGGTCGGCGAGGGCCTTGATGCGCTCGCTGACCTGGTGGTGCAGCGCTTCGGCGTTGACCCAGTTCGCGGCGACGTCCCGGAGGTCGAGGGCCTCGACGTCGGCGCGCATGACGCGCAGTGCGGCGCGGGACGCGGTCAGATGGGCGCGCTCCCGCGCGAGGGGGTCTGAGTGGTCAGGGGCGTGCGAGGGCACGGCGTAGCCTCCGGCGAGCGAGTACACACAAGCGAGTGCACAAAGCGGATGCGCGGTACGTACAGGACGCGCGATACGAGATGCCGACCGGTTTCCGTCCGGGCGGCGGCTCTCCCGTTCGGAACGCGGGAGGCGGCAAGACCGGCGATTGTAGGCAGGGCATGTCGGGGAGGCGAATGAATTATGACGGGGCCGGGGGAGCCGCCCCGGAGGCGGCTCCCCCGGCCCGGGGGCGGCTCCTCGAACGAGTCACCATCGGACCGGTCAGGCGAGTCGCAGCGCGCGGAAGGTCATGCGCTGGTTGAACCACATCAGCGTCACCGTCGCCGTGCCCATCAGGACCGCGACGGCCAGATGCCCGGCGACCGAGGTGACCGGGGCGCCGAGTGCGGCGAGGACGAGATGGAGGCCGACGCGGAGCGCGAGCAGCCCGATGGCGATCTTCCGGGTGTGGGAGTTCTTGAGCATCGCGCGCATCAGCTTCACCCGGCGGCGCAGCACGGTCGCCCCGACGGCGATGTTCACCAGGGCGATCCCGATGAGCACCATCCATGCGTCGTCCCACGCCTTGGTCAGGTCGTACGCGGCCCCCATGACACCCTCGAAGCCGAAGAACCACAGCGGCAGCGGCTTGATCCCGCTCAGATCGACCTCGGTGGTCTTCGTCTTGGTCTTGGTCTCGGTCTTGGTCTCGGTCTTGGTCTCGGTCTTGGTCTCGGCCTCGGTCTCGGCCTCGGTCTCGGCTTTGCGATTGCGGATGCTGATGCCCATGCCCCCCGCCCCTTCGGCGTCATGTGGTGCCGTGTCCTGCTGACACTCACGATCCTTCCGGGCGGGGAACGTCCCGGACAGAGCCGCCCATCACCGGTCCCCCATGACAGAAGTCATGGGGGCATGGGGACATGGGGCCAGGGGGCCAGGGGGCATGAAACCAGGGACATGGCGTCAGGGGTCATGGGGCCATGAGCGACCGGCCCCGGGGCCGAACGTCAGACGTCCTCGTCCGCGAGCAGCTCGCTCGCGTCCACGATCCGGTACGCGTACCCCTGTTCCGCCAGGAACCGCTGGCGGTGCGCCGCGAAGTCCTGGTCGATCGTGTCGCGCGCGACCACCGAGTAGAAGACCGCCGGGTGGCCGTCGGCCTTCGGGCGCAGCACCCGGCCGAGCCGCTGGGCCTCCTCCTGGCGGGAGCCGAACGTGCCGGAGACCTGGATGGCGACCGTGGCCTCGGGGAGGTCGATGGAGAAGTTGGCCACCTTCGAGACGACGAGCACCGACAGCTCGCCCTGCCGGAAGGCTTCGAAGAGCTTCTCCCGCTGGGCGTTGGTGGTCTCGCCCTTGATGACGGGCGCGTCCAGGTGCTCGCCCAACTCGTCGAGCTGGTCGATGTACTGCCCGATGACCAGCGTCTGCTGTCCCTTGTGCCGGGCGACCAGCGCCTCGGTGATCTGCCGCTTGGAGTCGGTCGTGGCGCAGTAGCGGTACTTCTCGTCGGTCTCGGCGGTCGCGTACGCCAGCCGCTCGGTCTCGGTCAGATTGACCCGGACCTCGACACAGTCGGCGGGCGCGATGTAGCCCTGCGCCTCGATCTCCTTCCAGGGCGCGTCGAAGCGCTTCGGCCCGATGAGCGAGAAGACATCGGACTCCCGGCCGTCCTCCCGGACGAGCGTCGCCGTGAGCCCGAGCCGCCGCCGCGCCTGGAGGTCGGCGGTGAACTTGAAGACGGGCGCCGGCAGCAGATGCACCTCGTCGTAGACGATCAGGCCCCAGTCACGGGAGTCGAACAGCTCGAGGTGCGGGTAGATGCCCTTCCGCTTGGTGGTGAGCACCTGGTACGTGGCGATGGTGATCGGGCGGATCTCCTTCCGCGTACCGCTGTACTCACCGATCTCCTCCTCGGTGAGCGAGGTGCGGCGCACCAGCTCGTGCTTCCACTGGCGGGCGGAGACGGTGTTGGTGACCAGGATCAGCGTGGTCGACTTGGCGGTGGCCATAGCACCCGCCCCGACCAGCGTCTTTCCGGCACCGCAGGGCAGCACGACGACGCCCGAGCCGCCGTGCCAGAAGCCCTCCACGGCCTGCGTCTGATACGGCCGCAGCGCCCAGCCGTCCTCGCGCAGCTCGATGGGGTGCGCCTCGCCGTCCACATAGCCGGCCAGGTCCTCGGCGGGCCAGCCCAGCTTCAGCAGCGTCTGCTTGATCTGGCCGCGCTCGGAGGGGTGGACGACGACCGTCTCCGGGTCGATCCGGGCGCCGACCAGCGGCTGGATCTTCTTCGACCGCAGGATCTCCTCGAGGACCGGGCGGTCGCTGGTCTCCAGGACCAGCCCGTGGGTGGGGTGCTTGAGCAGCCGCAGCCGCCCGTAGCGGGCCATGGTCTCCGCGACGTCCACGAGGAGGGCGTGCGGGACGGGGTAGCGGGAGTACGCCACGAGGGCGTCCACGACCTGCTCGGCGTCGTGCCCGGCGGCGCGGGCGTTCCACAGCCCGAGCGGGGTCACCCGGTAGGTGTGGATGTGCTCGGGCGCTCGCTCCAGCTCGGCGAAGGGCGCGATGGCGCGGCGGCAGGCGTCCGCCTGCTCGTGATCCACCTCGAGCAGGAGCGTCTTGTCGCTTTGGACGATGAGGGGTCCGTTCACGCGCCTGGGTCCTTTCGTGCTGGCCGGCCAAAGAACCAGTGTCCCCCATCGAGGAGGCATGGCGGAGAGCCACAGGGATACTCCGGGCGGCTACGGGCAAGCGGCGAAGACGGAAAACGGACCGACGCAGCGGCGACAACGGAGCCATGGGCGGGAGGCGAGTCCCTGTGATCAGCATCGCTGGATGGGAGATCCGGCGGACGGCGGAGAAGAGGACGACGGTAAAGCGGACGGCGGAGAAGAAGCCGAAGACGGGTTCCCGGACGACGGGCGACCAGAAGAAGACGAGTGGACAGGGCCGGAAGAAGGCGGCCGCGGCCGCCGGTCAGAAGAACGGGCCGCGGACGGGCGGGGGCCCGACGAAGGGGTCCGTGGCCGCGAAGAAGCAGAGCGCGAAGTCGCCGACCGCGAAGGCCCGGACGGCGAAGGCCCAGCCCACGAAGGCGCGGCCCACGAAGACGCCGCCCACGAAGGCGCCGCCCGTGAAGGGCCGGGTTGCCGAACCCCCCGAACCCCTCGAGCCCCAGGGCGCCCCGGAGAAGGCGCCGCTACAGCGCACCTCGTTCGGCGCGCGCGTGGCACGGGCGATGGTGCTGCTCGTCGCGTTCGTCTGCATGGTCGGCTTCGCGGCGGCGCTCGCCAAGGCCACGCTCGTGCCCCAGCCCGGCTCCGTCGACCTCGTCCACACCAATCTGCATCCGGGACGCTCGCTGCGCGCCTACGTCGACCAGCCCGCCTTCCAGGACACGGTGAAGCAGATCGGCGGCAATGTGCTGCTCGGCGCGCCCTTCGGGGTGCTGCTGCCGATGCTGGTGCCGAAGGCGCGGGGCGCGGTGCGGGTGGTCGTGGTGACGGCCCTGGTGATGGTGGCCGTCGAGACCGCTCAGGGGCTCATCGTCGAAGGCCGGGCCTTCGACATCGACGACGTCATCCTCAACACCTCGGGCGCGCTGCTCGGCTATGTCGTGGTCGGCCGTTGGCTCGGCCGGGCCCTGCATCCGCGCCGCCGCCACTGGTGGCACCGGTGGACCCGGCGGGGGACCGAGGCGCCGCCCGCGGCGTGAGCGCCGGACGGGACGATTCCGGCCCAGGTGGGGTCAGGTGGCGTCCTCGGCCAGTTCGGCGGCGCCCGTGATGCGGTGCAGGGGGTACGTACGGACCTCGTCGGCCGTGTGGTCGTACGCCGTGACGAAGCCGCCCTCGACCCGCACCGGGGCGATCACGCGCTGGGTGGCCGCGCCGTTCGCGTTGACGTAGCCGATCCAGACGTTGGAGCCGGTCAGGGCCGCGGCCTGCATGGTGGCGAGGGTGTCGGCGGAGGTGGTGCGGGGGAGCCGGTCGCCACTGGCGGCGGACCCGGACGCGGCCCCAGGCCGTGAGCCGGAAGCGGCCTCCGGCCTCGCCTCGGCCACGGCCGCAGGTTTGTGGGGCGCCGTCGCGGCGAGGTCCCCGGCGCGGATGGCGCGCACCGCCGCGCCCAGCAGGGTGGCGTCCGGCACCGGGGGGCCCTCCGGGACCGGGGCGGGCGGCCTACGGGGCGGGGTGCGCTGGGCTTCGGCCCGGCTGACCAGCACATCACCCTCGGCGGACTCGGCCGCCGGGGCGTACCCCATCGCCCGCAGCCCCTCCAGCAGTGTGTCCGGCGGCGCCTGGGCGGCCAGCACGGTGGGGGCGAGGCGGCGCAGCCGCAGCCCCGCCGAACGGCGGTCGGCGAGGATCTCGGCGAGCAGCGCGTCGTCGTCGCAGCGCAGATACGCGGAGGCGGCGCCGATGCGCAGCCGTCCGTGCTTACGGGCCACGTCGTCCACGAGGTAGGCGAGCGGCTGGGGCACCGGGGTGCGGGAGTGCGCGGCGAGGAAGGTGTGCACATCGTCGGCGGTCCGTCCGGCGTCCAGCGCACGGCGTACGGACTCGGGCGTGAAGCGGTAGACGGTCGCGCCGCCCTTGGACTCGACGTCGGCGAGGATGCCCAGGGTCTCGGCGAGCGGCCGCTCCAGCGGGCCGGGCGCGACGGCGGTCAGGTCGGCCTGGAGCAGGACGTGGTCGAGCGGCTCGGGGAGCAGCGGCGCGAGCAGCCGGGCGGCCTGGGCGGACGCGAGGTCGCTCTCGGCGGCCGTCGGCTCGTCCGGATGGCGTTCCAGCAGGGCGCGGCCATGGGCGGAGAGCGCGCCCCGGCCGGTGACCCCGAGCATTTCGGCCTCGGCGACGGCCCAGCGGGCCAGCCGCGAGCGCAGGTCCTCGCCGGTGGGCGAGGCGGAGGCGCCAGTGGGCGAGGCGCCGGTGGGCGAGGCGCCGGTGGGCGAGGCGGCGGTGGGCGAGGCGGCGGTGGAGGCGGCCCCGGGGGCGGGGGCGGAAGGGGCGGCCGCGCCGGGGGCGGCCGCGGTGGGGGCCGGGGCCCCGCGGTGGCCGGTCGGCCGCTCCCACCGCAGCCGGGCCAGCAGGACGTCGGGGGCGGCCGCGGCGCCGTGCGGGAGGGTGGCCAGGAGTTCCAGGACCCGGCGGCGGACCTCGGGGGCCGGGGAGCGGTCCAGCTCCGGGCCGAGCGCGGCGAGGGTGCGGCCCCTGCTGTCCCGGCCGCCGACCAGGCCCGACGTACGGGTCGCGGGCAGCCAGGCGGCGGCGAGCCGCGCCCAGCGCTCCTCGGCGGGCAGCCGCAGCCAGTCGTCGTAGGCGGGGGTGGGGGCGTAGCGCTCGTCGGTCTCGCCGTCGGAGGCCACCAGCCCGGCCGCGTACGCCAGCTCGATCCAGAAGGCGGCGACCGGTTCGGACACGTCGAGTGCCACGGCGGTCCGCTTGAGATCGCGGACGCTCAGCCCGCCCGCGCGCAGAACGGGCGGCCCGGCGGTCTCCCACTGCCCCAGCAGCTCCTCGACAGTGGCCAGGGCGGTGAAGGTCTGGCCCGCGGCGGTGTTGTCCACAACCTGTGGATCGTGCTCGGTGGTGGGCGAGAGCGGCGGGGCGAACGGCTCGGGTGCGCGGTGTGCCCGGCCGTGGCGCAGATGCAGGGCGACCTCGCGGGGCAGTACGACATTGCGCGGCCCGGACGGCAGCAGCAGCGCGCGGTCCAGCAGCCAGCCGACGGGCGGGGTGGGCGAGGTGACGGACGCTTCCCCGTACGGCGGCCCCCAGGTCAGCTTGGCCAGCACGGCCGCCGCGCCCGCCGGCGCCCCGTCGAGCAGCGCCGCCATCCGGGCGCGGTCCCGGAACAGCTCGGCCAGGGCCGTCACCGCCGTGACGGGATCGTGCGTGGGCGACAGCCCGGCCGCCGCCAGCAGCTCCTGAAGCCGCCCCGGCGACATCCCGGACGTGGCCTCCCGCACGGTCGGGCCGAGCCCGGTGGGGGAGGGCGAGGTGGGCGAGGGCGCGAGCAACTCGCGAGCGGTTCGGACGAGCCGAAGCCGATCGTCCCCACCCCAGATCAGGGCCTGCTCGCGCAGCGTGGCCACGGCCCGCGGCAACTCGTCGACGATCGCGGCACGTTCCTCGGCGCGCAGGGGCGCGCCGATGCCCGCGGTGGCTCCGGCGGCCGAGGTGGTCCCGGTGCCGGAGGCGGTTCCGGTGCGCGAGGTGGTCCCGGTGCCCGCGGCGGTCCCGGTGCCCGCGGCGGGCCCGAGCCCCTGAGCGGCCCTGGTGCCTGAAGCGGCGCCGACGCCCGACGCGGGCCCGGCGGCCGAGGTATCCCCCGGGGGCTGGGCGCTCCCGGCACTACGGGCGGCCCCAGTACCCCCGGCCTCCTCCGGACTCCCGGGCTTCTCTGGATCCCCGGCCTTCTCCGGGCCCCCGGCCTTCTCTGGTTCCCCGGCCTTCTCCGGGCCCCCGGCCTTCTCCGGACTCCTGGCCTTCTCCGGACTCCTGGCCTCCTCCGGACTCCCGGCCCCCTCGGGGCCTTCGTCGCCCGTCAGCAGGTCCCGCAGGGTCTCGTACGAGCAGGGGTCGGGCGCGACGGCCAGGGCCTCGGCGGTCTGTTGCGCGAATCGGTCGAGACGCTCCACCGCCCGTACCACCGAGGCGCGCGTGCCCGCCCGGGTGGCGAGCTGGGTGAGGTCGTTCGGGACCGGGGAGAGCAGATCGGGGCGGGCGCGCAGCAGGGCGGCGAGGGCGTCGTCGGGCCGGGTGCGCAGCTCCTCGGCGAGGGTGCGCGGCACCCCGCGGCCACGGTCGCCGTGGCCGCCGTCTCGTGGGCCGCCGCCCCGGGGGACGCGATCCGGCGGACCGCTGTCCCCGTGGCCGGTGTCTGCGGGCAACTCATGCCTCCCGGTTGCGCGAGCTGGTCTCTTCGGGCATGTCAGCCCTCTCGATTCCATGAACTGCTCATTCGATCCACAGTACCCGCGGGGTGCGGGACGGAGGGGATGCGGCGGGATTCCGGTTCCGCGCGGTACCGTCGGAGCCGACTGATACGCCGACGGTGCGCATACTCAGGGGTCTTGGTGGGGATCGAGAGCGAGAAGCTCGTCTACGACTATCTGAGCCGTGTCGGGGACCTGGCTCAGCAACAAGGTCTGTCGTCCGGTGAACGTATGCGGCTGGTCTCCGGACTCCGTGCCGATATCGACCATCGCCGGGCCACCGGAGGGGCGGACAGCCCGGCCGGGGTGAAGCGGATCCTGTCCAAGCTGGGCTCACCGGCCGATGTGGTGGCCGCCGCGGGTGGCCGAGGCCCCGATCCGGGATCGGGGGGAATGGGTGGTGGGCCCAGTACGGGGGGCGGCGGTGCGGGCGGCGGCGCGTCGCCACGGGGAGCCGCCGGGGCGGCGCGGGCGGCCCGCGACAAGCTGGCCGGGCTCGCCAAGAGCAGCGGTCTCACCGGTAAGGTGCCCGCCCCGCGCGAGGAGGACGCCCCGGGGGCGCCCGGCACCGGCCGGAACGGGAACGACCGGAACGGGAACGGCCCCGCCAACCACACCCCGGGCGACGGCACCCCCTCCCTGATCAAGCCGAGGCCCGCCACCCCCGCCCCGCCCCCGTCCAATGCCGCCTCGCCGCCGCACCTCGCGGGCGAGGACGAACTGGGCCCGCGCGAGTCCGACATGGACTGGTGGCACGTCGAGCCGGGCCCGTTCGCCCAGCCCGAGCAGCGTGACGCGCAGTACGGCGCGGTCGAGGGGTTCACCGGCGGGATCGAGATCCCCGAACTGCTCGGTAAGGGCAAGTCGGCCGAGCAGGAGCGCCAGGAGCGGCGGGAGGCCGAGGCGAAGGCGGCGGCTGAGGCCGAGGCAGCCGAGGCCGAGGCCGCCGCGGAGGCGAAGGCGAAGGCTGAGGCCAAGAAGGCGGAGGCCGGGGGCAAGCAGCGCGGCGGGCTGCGCCGCGTACTGCTCGGGCCCGGTAAGGCGGGTAAGGCCGCCGGTCAGCCCGCGGGCGGGAGCGGCGTCCCCACCTGGCTGTCCGGGCTCGGCCCGGTGCTGCTGGTGGCGGTCGGGCTCCTCGTGGCGGGCGCCGCCCTGGGCAACATCATCCCGATCGCGTTCGGCTGGGTGATCGCGTACTACAGCACCTACCGCCGCTCCCCGGCCGAGGCGAAGTGGGCGGCGCTGGGCATGCCCGGCCTGGTCGTGGCCGGGGCCGCGATCTGGCTGTACGGCCGAGCCGACCACAAGTGGGGCGAGCCGATCCCCGAACACGGCTGGAAGGACGCCCTGACCGAGACCTGGCCCTACGTCGTCCGGGGCGCGGCCATCGCCTCGGTGCTGTTCCTCCTCTGGCGCGCCGCGAGGCGCAAGGGCTGAACGCCGGGGCAAGGCGCAAGGGCTGAACGCCGGGGCGGCGAGGCGCAAGGGCTGACGCCGGGCGCGTAAGCGTCTTGCGGTCAGTCTTGCTCGGCGGCCTGCCAAGGCGTGCCCGGGACGACCAGGGGGCTGCCGGTCACCGGGTCCGGGACGACCACCGAGTCGAGGCCGAAGACCTCGTGCACCAGATCGGCCGTGACGATGTCCCCCGGGCGGCCGCGTGCCACGATGCTGCCGCCCTTCATCGCGATCAGATGGTCGGCGTAGCGGGCCGCCTGGTTGAGGTCGTGGAGGACGGCGACGACCGTACGGCCGCGTTCGTGGTTGAGCTGGCGCACCAGGTCCAGCACCTCCACCTGGTGGGAGATGTCCAGGTACGTCGTCGGCTCGTCCAGCAGCAGCAGATCGGTCTCCTGCGCGAGCGCCATCGCGATCCATACGCGCTGCCGCTGCCCGCCCGACAGCTCGTCCACCGGGCGGTCGGCGAGCGCCGTCACGTCCGTGCGCTCCATGGCGTCCGTGACGGCCCGTTCGTCGTCCTCCGACCACTGCTGCCACCACCGCTGATGCGGCTGGCGGCCACGGGAGACGAGATCGGCGACGGTGATCGCCTCGGGCGCGACCGGGGTCTGTGGAAGCAGCCCCACGGACTGGGCGATCTTCTTCGTCGGGATGCGCGCGAGATCCGTGCCGTCGAGGAGCACTGCGCCGCCGCGCGGCCGCAGCAGCCGCCCGAGGGCGCGCAGCAGGGTGGACTTGCCGCAGGCGTTGGGGCCGACGATGACCGTGACCTCGCCGTCGGGTATGTCCAGGTCCAGCCCGTCCACGACGGTGCGGTCCTCGTAGGCCAGGGTCAGCTCGCGTGCGGTGAGCCGGTTCGGCCGACAGGGCCCGTCCGGCCCGTCCGGCCCGTCCGGCCCGTCCGGCCCGTCCGGCCGGTCCGGTCGGTTCGCGGAAGCGGTCTCCGCCGGACCGGTCTCGTCCGGACCGGCCTCCGCCGGACTGGTCTCCGCCGGACTGGTCTCCGCCGGACCGGTCTCCGGGCTCGTTCCCGTTGTGGACGCCGAAGCGGTCATGCGGCGGTGCCTCCCTTACGGCCGCGTCCCCCGGAAGACAGCAGCAGGTGGATCAGATACGGGGCGCCGACCGCGGCCGTCAGCACACCCACCGGCAGTTCGGTCGGCGCGAACAGCTTGCGGGCCAGCAGATCGGCGGTGACGACGATGAATGCTCCGGTCAGGGCCGAGCACAGCAGCGGGATCTGGGCGGTCCGGGTCATCCGGCGGGCGATCTGCGGGGCGAGCAGCGCCACGAAGTCCACCGGGCCGGCCGCGCCCGTCGCCATGGACGCGAGTACGACGCCGAGGGCCACCAGGCCCAACCGCACCCGTCCGAGCCGTACGCCCAGCGCGGTCGCCGTGTCGTCGTCCATGGACACCGTGCGCTGTGCCCGCGCCGCCCACAGCACACCGGGCAGCAGCACCAGCAGCGCCCAGCCGAGCGGAGCGGCCTCGGCCCAGCCGCGTCCGTTGAGCGAACCGGTCATCCACACCTTCGCCTGCTGGGCCACGAGATAGTCGCCCTTGGTCAGGAAGAGATGGGTGATCGAGCGCAGCGCGACGGCGAAGCCGATGCCGATGAGCACGAAGCGGGCCGCCTGGAGCCCGCCGCGCCAGGCGAAGACGTACACCAGCGCGGCGGCGGCGAGACCGCCGAGGACGGAGAGGTACGGCAGGACGGCGTAGGAGCTGACCCCGTAGGTCATCGCGCCCACGGTCACCGCGCTCGCGCCCTGGCTGACGCCGATGATGTCGGGGCTCGCGAGGGGGTTGCGGGCCACCGTCTGGATCAGCGCGCCCGCGATGCCGAAGGCGGCGCCGACCATCAGGCCGAGCGTCATCCGGGGCAGCCGCAGCGTGCCGACGACGAGGTCGTTCGGGGTGGCCGGTCCGAGGCCCCACTGGGTGTGCAGGACGGCCCGCACGGCGTCGGCGGGGGCGACGAAGCTCTCGCCGACGCACAGATACGCCACGCAGACTGCGGCGGTGGCCAGGGCCAGCCCGATCGCGACAAGGGCCGAGCGGCGATGCAGCAGGAACGATCCGCCATGTCCGCCACGCCCGCCTCGCCCGCCACGCCCATTGCTCCTGATGCGGATCAGCCCGTACCCGGCCGGGCGGACCCCCGGGCGGATCCCCGGGCGGACCCCCGGGCGGCCCCCCGGGCGGACGGTGTGGCTCTCCATCGCCGTCACGCGGCCACCGCCTTCCGGCGCACCAGCGTGACCAGGAACGGCACCCCGATCAGCGCCGTCATCACGCCCGCCGGGACCTCGCTCGGCGGGAAGACGACTCGGCCCACCACATCCGAGACCAGCAGCATCACCGGGCCGATCAGGGCGGCCATCGGCAGCACCCAGCGGTGGTCGGTGCCGACGACCGCGCGGGCGATATGGGGGATCGCGAGGCCGATGAACGCGAGCGGACCGGCGGCGGCGACCCCGACGCCGGTGAGGATCGTGGCGCCGAGGGCGGCGACGATCCGTACGACCGCCACGTTCTGGCCGAGCCCCTTCGCGACGTCCTCGCCGAGTGCCAGCGCGTCCAGACCGCGTGCCACCGCGATCACCAGCACCGTGCCGACCAGCAGGAACGGCCAGATCTGGCCGACGATCCCGGTGTCCCGCCCGGCGAGCGAGCCGATCTGCCAGAAGCGGAACTCATCCAGGGCCGCCGCCTTCGTCGTCAGCACGCCCGTCGTCACGGACACCAGCAGCGCGTTGATCGCGGCACCGGAGAGCGCGAGCTTGACCGGGGTAGCGCCGCCCCGCCCGCTGGTGGCGATGGCGTAGACGGCGACCGACGCCACCCCCGCGCCCGCGAAGGCGAACCAGACATAGCCGCTGAGGGTGTGCACCCCGGCGAAGGCGATCGCGAGCACCACGCCCACCGACGCGCCCTGGCTGATGCCGAGGATGCCGGGGTCGGCGATCGGGTTGCGGGTGACGCCCTGCATGACGGTGCCCGCCATGGCGAGCGCCGCGCCGACCATCAGCCCGATGAGGGTGCGTGGCAGCCGCAGGGACCGCACGATGTCGGCGGCGTCGCTGGAACCGCCGTGCAGCAGCGCGTCCAGGACCGCGCTCGGCGCGATCTGGCGGCTGCCCACGGCGAGGCTCAGCAGGACCGCGAGCAGCAGGGCGACAACGGCCGCGGCCGTCCAGCCGAGGCGGCGGCGGACCAGGGAGGTGCGTACGGGAGAGGTGCGTACGGGAGAGGTGTGGACCGGGGAGGTGCGGACCAGGGGGGCTCTGGGAGGGCGGTTGCTGGTCCGGTCGGCGGTCATCGCGTCCGTTCGCTCGTCGGCTACGAAGTTAGGCGAGGCTAAGTGTATGGGGTGGGCCAAGGCACAATGGCGGGTATGTCTTCGCACTCCGCTCCCACCGTCGGCTTCGACCTCGACATGACCCTCATCGACTCCCGGCCGGGCATCAAGGCGGCGTACGAGGCGCTTTCGGCACGGACCGGCACCTACATCGACTCCGACCTCGCCATCACCCGGCTCGGCCCGCCGCTGGAGCAGGAGCTGGTGCACTGGTTCCCCGATGAGCGCGTGGAGGAGGTGGGCGAGCTCTACCGCGAGCTCTACCCGGAGTACGCGATCGCGCCCACCCCGGCCATGAAGGGGGCGCGGGAGGCGATCGAGACCGTGCGGCGGGCGGGCGGCCGGGCCATCGTCGTCACCGCGAAGCACGAGCCCAACGCCAAGCTGCACCTGAGCCATCTGGGCATCGAGGCGGACGCGGTCATCGGCTGGCTGTGGGCCGAGGCCAAGGCGGAGGCGCTGCGGGAGTACGGGGCGACGGTGTATGTCGGGGACCACACGGGTGACGTCCGGGGCGCCCGTACGGCCGGTGCGCTCTCCGTGGCGGTCGCCACCGGACCCTGCGCGGTGGACGAGCTGCTCGCGGCCGGCGCGGATGTCGTGCTGGACGATCTGACGGCGTTCCCGGCCTGGCTGTCGGGCTACATAGGTGATCGCACGGCGGGCTGACCCGCCCAGCTCACGAGCTCACGTGTTCACGAGCTCACGAGCTCGGCCGGTTCACCCGATGCACCCGGTTCACCCGGACGGCGGTACGGGCGGCTGTGACACCTGGGCGGCCGCCGCGGCCTCCCGCCGCTGTGCCGCGATGGAGCGCAGCAGACCGACGGCGGCGAGGGCGAAGCCGACGCCCATCAGCATGCATACGAAGTACGCCACCGAAGGCAGTGGGTCCGCGCCCAGGAAAAGCGGCGCGACGGTGACGAGCGTGGCCACCGCTCCGATGGCGAAGACGATGACGCCGGACCGGATGAGCCGGTCGCCGGGAAGGGGCGCCTCTCGGGGGTGGCTGGGGGAGCCGCCGCGGTGCGGGGTTTCATTACTCACCGGACCAGGGTAGATCCGTGCCAGAGCGCGCATAGGAACCGCCCGGGTACGTCTTGTCACCAGGCTCGGGACCATTAGCCTTGTGGTGGCGGGTCTTACGACCCGCTGTAGTGCTATCGAGAGCTGTTTTTCCGTGTTTTCCGACGAGCGACGAGGACGAGACAGACGTGCCTACCGGCAAGGTCAAGTGGTTCAACAGTGAGAAGGGCTTTGGCTTTCTCTCCCGCGATGACGGTGGCGACGTCTTCGTTCACTCGTCGGTGCTTCCGGAAGGCGTCGACTCACTGAAGCCGGGGCAGCGCGTGGAATTCGGCGTGGTGGCCGGAAATCGCGGGGATCAGGCATTGTCCGTCACCGTTCTCGATCCGACTCCCTCCGTGGCGGCCGCCCAGCGCCGCAAGCCTGATGAGCTGGCGTCCATTGTCCAGGATCTGACCACCCTGCTGGAGAATGTGACGCAGCAGCTGGAGCGCGGCCGTTATCCGGACAAGGCACATGGCCACAAGATCGCGGGCATGCTGCGAGCGGTGGCCGACCAGCTCGACGTCTGACCCTCGACGTCTGATCCTCGGCGTCTGATCCTCGGTGCCTGATCCTCGATGTCTGATCCTCGGCGTCTGATCCTCGGCGTCTGATCCTCGGTGTCTGACGCTCGACGTCTGACCTTCGGCGTCTGGCCCTCGACGTCTGACCTGAGCCTGGGCTGAGTCCGGGCCGAGTTCGACCTGAGCGGCTCGGCATGCATCGGCACATACGACATCCCGTCAGCGGAGCCGGATGGATACCCGTCCGGCTCCGCTTGGCGTATGACCACGTGCCGAGGCGTCAGACCGCGTCCAGCGCCCCGGGGCCGAGGGGCGGCACCAGCCCCTCGGCCGCCGCGCGGGTCAGCAGCCCGCGCACCGCGGCGTAGCCGCTCTCGCCGAGGTCGGCGGTGAACTCGTTGACGTACAGTCCGATGTGCTGATCGGCGACGGACGGGTCCATCTCCTGGGCGTGCTCCAGGACATACGCCCGCGACGCCTCCGGGTCGTCCCAGGCCATCCGCACCGATGTCCGGGCGGCGTCGGCGAGCTCCCGCAGCCGTTCGGTGCCCAGTGAGCGCTTGGCGATGATCGCGCCGAGCGGGATCGGGAGTCCGGTGGTCTGCTCCCAGTGCTCGCCCATGTCAGCCAGGCAGTGCAGCCCGTAATTCTGATAGGTGAACCGGGCCTCGTGGATGACGAGCCCGGCGTCGACCTCGCCGTCCCGCACCGCGGGCATGATCGCGTGGAACGGCAGCACCTTGATCTCGCCGACCCCGCCCGGCACCTCGGCGGCGGCCCACAGCCGGAAGAGCAGATACGCGGTCGAACGCTCGCTCGGCACCGCGACCGTCTTCCCCGCCAGGTCCTTGCCGGTGAGCGGCTGCCCCGCGCCGGGCTGCCGCGTGAGCACCAGCGGACCGCAGCCGCGGCCGAGCGCACCGCCGCAGGGCAGCAGCGCGTAGTCGTCCAGCACCCACGGCAGTACGGCGTACGACACCTTCAGTACGTCGAACTCACCGCGCTCGGCCATCCCGTTGGTGATGTCGATGTCGGCGAAGGTGACATCGAGTGCGGGCGCGCCGGGGACGCGGCCGTGGGCCCAGGCGTCGAAGACGAAGGTGTCGTTCGGGCACGGGGAGTAGGCGATCTTCAGAGGCTCAGTCGAAGGCTCAGTTGAAGGCTCAGCCAGGGGCTCGCTCAGGGGCTCAGTCACTGCCGGGTTCCTTCCGGGTCAAAGGTCCAGGTGCCGAGGAGGGGGGCGATGGTCGCGAAGGCGCCCGTGAGCGCTTCGAGGGCCTCCCCGATCCGCCAGGCCGCGCGGTCGCGCGGTCCGACGGCGTTGGAGACCGTCCGTACTTCCAGGGCGGGCACGGCCTGGGCCGCGGCGGCCTCCGCGACGCCGAAGCCCTCCATGGCCTCGGCGACGGCGCGCGGATGGCGGCGCAGCAGCTCGGCGGCCCGTTCGGCGCTCCCGGTCACGGTCGACACGGTGAGCACGGTGCCGCGCACGGCGTCCGTCGCCTCGGCGACGGCGGCGACGAGCGGGGCGGGCGGGAGGTGTTCGACGGTTCCGAAGCCCAGGTCGGTGACGGCGGCGAAGCCGTCGGGGGTCTCGGCGCCCAGGTCGGCGGCGACGATGGCGTCGGCCACGACGACGGAGCCGAGGTGGGCGGTGGCGGTCGCCGCGGCTCCGGGCGCCGCGCCTCTGGACCCTGCGGCTTCGGGCGCCGCGCCTCTGGACCCTGCGGCTTCGGGCCCTGCGGCTCCGGGCGCCGCGCCTCTGGACCCTGCGGCTTCGGGCGCCGCGCCTCTGGGCCCCGCGGCTTCGGGCCCTGCGGCTTCGGGCCCCGCGGCTCCGGGCGCTGTGACGGCGGGCGCTGTGACGGCGGGCCGCGTGGTGCTGAAGCCGCCGCCGATACCGGCCGACACGGCGAGGTCGTAGGGGGTGCGGGCGACCGCGGCCACGGTCAGGGCGGCGGCGGTTCCGGCCGCCGCGGCCGCCGGGCCGACCCCGGCGGCCAGGACGTCCACGGTGAGCGGCGGCCCGGAGGGCGGCGCCGGGCTCAGCCGGTGGAGCATCCCGCCGGGGACGGGGAGTTCGGCCAGCTCGGGGGCGGTGGCGCCGACGCCCCGTACGACGGCGTCCCGCTCGGCGGGTACGGCCGTGACGATCAGTACGCGCATGGGTGACTCCCCCTTGTCACACACAACCCTGTCACGGCGCGGCCGGTGACCCGGTGCGACCGGGCCCCGCGCGTCGGTGCTCCGTCCGGAGTTGCGCTGGTCAGGAGCCCCGCCAAGCGTCCCGTCAGGAGTCCCGTTCCAGCGTGAAACGCCAGATGCCCTTGACGCCCTGGCTGCTCTTGCCGAGCTCGGCGACCGTGATCGTGACCTTCTTCTCGAGCGTGGTCTGGCCGGTCTGCGGGTTCTGCCGGGCGAAGAGCGTATCGCTGTCGAAGCTGCGGTACGTCTCCTTGCTCGCCTCGGCCATGACCGGGTTGTTGGCGATCAGGCCCCAGCTGGACTTGGCGATCTCGGGGTCCACCCCGATCCGTACCTTGTCCCCGGAGGTCACCTTGATCGTCTTCTCGGGCTTGGCGGACAGGCAGTCCTTGAACTTCTTCGAGCTCAGGTCCTTGCCGTCGCCGTAGCAGCCGTTGCTCGCCTCGGTCGTCACGGTGTTCGAACCGACCGTCACCGTTGCCAGCGGGGTCGGCTTGTCGCAGGCGGAGAGGGCGACGAGCCCGAGGGACACGGCACAGGCGGCGGTGACGGCGCGGCGGCCCTTGCCCCTGGAAAACAGCGCAGCGGTCATGCGGGCAGGCTATCTGGCCGCACCGATCGCCTCGCGCGCGGGTGCGACGCATCCTCGAAATCCGCGAGCGGCCCATGGACCCACCGATCGCCTCGCGCGCGGGTACGACTCCGCAAGCTCAATTCTTCCTTGCCCAAGACCACCACCGGACCGCCTCGCGCGCGGGTACGACTCGCCGTTGGCGGTCCCGCCGGGCTCGGATGCGGCCCGGGACTCACGCCACCCGCGGATACGGCGCCCCCTGCCGGGAGGCGCTCAGCAGTCCGCGGACGCTCAGCGCCGCGCCCAGCGCGATCACCGCCGCGGCGACCGCCATCCCCAGCACCCCGTGGAGCGGCAGCACGATGCCGATGGCGCCGCCGACGACCCACGCCATCTGGAGCGTCGTCTCGGACCGCGAGAACGCCGAGGTGCGGACCTCCTCCGGGACGTCCCGCTGGATCAACGCGTCCAGCGACAGCTTGCCCAGCGCCTGGGAGATCCCGGCGGTGGCGGCCACGGCGGCCACCGTCACCGAGCCGTAGAGGGCCGCCGACACGATGAGCACGCCCAGGGCGGAGCTCAGCACCACCGCGATGATCAGCTCCGGGCCGCGCGCCCGCAGCCAGGCGCCGATCGCGGTGCCCAGCGCGTTGCCGCCGCCCGCGCAGACCGCGGCCAGGCCGAGCGAGACCTCGGGGCCTAGCCCGCCCAGCGGCTGGTCGCGGAGGAGGAAGGCGAGGAAGAGGGTGAGGAACCCGGACAGGGTCTTCAGCGCGGCACACGCCTGAAGGGCGTGCAGCACGGAGGGGCCGACCGTACTGAGGCCGGGCCGCCGGGACCGGCCCCTCCAGAAGGCGAGCCTGGAGACGGTCCTGGAGAAGGCGGTCCTGGAGAAGGCGGTCCTGGAGAAGACGGTCCTGGAGGAGGCGGTCCCGCCCCCACCGGCCCCGGGGGCGGCCCAGGCCCCGCCCACCCTGGCCTTGGGTTTGCGCACCGTCACCGGCAGATGCAGATGGCGCTGCCCCGAGGTCAGCTGCGCCCTGGCCTCGCCCTTCGCGGAGTCCACCTTGTGCGGCAGGGTGAACGACAGGAATCCGCCCAGCAGGAAGATCACGGACGCCCCGTACAGCGGCCAGCTCGGCCCGATCTGATGCAGCCCGGCCCCCAGCGGGGCCGCCGCGCCGGTGGCGAGCAGCCCGGCGAGGGTGACCCGTGAGTTGGCCTTGACCAGGGAGAAGTGGGGTGGGAGCAGCCGTGGCACGACGGCGGAACGGACGACTCCGTACGCCTTCGACGCCACCAGCACGCCCAGCGCCGCCGGATACAGCTCCAGCCCGCCGCCCGCCACCGCGCCCGCCATCGTCAGCGCGAGCACCACGCGGGTCAGCATCGCGCCCGCCATCGCCGCGCGGCGGCCGTGCGGAATGCGGTCGAGGAACGGGCCGATGACGGGGGCGAGCAGCGCGAACGGCGCCATGGTGATGACCAGGTAGAGCGCGACCCGGCCGCGGGCCTCGTCGGTCGGGACCGAGAAGAAGATCGTGGAGGCGAGGGCGACGGTGATCAGCATGTCGCCCGCGGAGTTCACCGCGTGCAGTTCGATCAGCTTGCCGAGCCCCGACTCGCCGGCGCCGTGGGCGTGGGTGGCCCGGCGGATGCCGCGCCCGGCCGCGGTGAAAGGGAGGCGGAGCGCGAAGGGGAGACGGAGCGCGTGGACGACCCAACGGCCCGACCTCCTGGTCGAGCCGCCGCTGTACCACCGCGTTCCTGCCACCTGACCATGGTGCAGCCAACGCGGCCGAAGCGTCAGACCTTCGACGGCTTTCCGGATGGCGGCGCCGTCGCCGGGGATCGGCAACACCCCGCTGTCCAGCGGAAATGCGCTTTCACGGGGGCGAGAGGGGAGGGGGCGTACGGCGCCGTGGGGTGTGATCGGGATGAGACGGGGGTAGGGCCGGTGCGGCCGGACAAGGTAGCGTGCGTAACCGCGCCACCGAGGGTCGTTCCTGGCCGTGTGCCGAGTAGTCATCCCGCAGAATGGGACGTACAAGGTGCGCCCCAAGGCCGGATGGGCGCGGACGTCGACGCGGCCCCATGGTCCGCTCCGTCCGCGGTCCCGCGACGGCCGTACGGCTGGCGCACCAGGTCAGACGGCTGCGACGGCGTGGAAGAGAGAATCGATCCTGTGAGTGCGATGCGAAGCCGTACCCCCGACCGCCTGTGCGCCGAGGCGGTCGAACTCGCCCGCGAGGCGGCTCAGGAAGCCGCCCATCCGGGGCAGGTGGGCGAGTATCTGGGCGCTGTCGCCGAGGGCGACCGCGTGGTCACGCATCTCTTCGAGAGCCCCGAGCCGGGCTATCGCGGCTGGCGCTGGGCGGTCACGGTGACCCGCGCCTCCCGCGCCAAGGCCGTCACCCTGGACGAGACGGTGCTGCTCCCCGGCCCCGACGCGCTGCTCGCGCCGGAGTGGGTGCCCTGGAGCGAGCGGCTGCGCCCCGGCGACATGGGGCCGGGCGATCTGCTCCCCACCGAGGCCGAGGACCCGCGCCTGGAGCCCGGCTACTCGGGCGAGGACGCCCCGCCGCCCAACTCCGCGGTCTCGGAGGAGATGCAGCAGCTCGCGGCGGTGGAGGAGGCCGATGTGACGGCCGGCGCCCCCGTGGCGCAGACCCCGCCCACGACCGGCTCGATCGCGGCCGTCGCCGAGGAGCTGGGCATGCGGCGCGCCCGGGTGCTGTCCCGCTACGGCCTCCACGACGCGGCCGACCGCTGGGACGAGGCGTACGGCCCCAAGACCCCCATGGCCCAGGCGGCCCCCGGCACCTGCGCGACCTGCGGCTTCCTGGTGGCCGTCGGCGGCTCGCTGGGGCAGGCGTTCGGGGTCTGCGCGAACGAGTTCAGCCCGGCGGACGGCCGCGTCGTCTCCCTCTCCTACGGCTGCGGCGCCCACTCCGAGGCCGCCGTCATGCCCAAGCCCCCCCGCCCGGCCCCCCCGGTCATCGACGAAACGGTCGTCGAACCCCTCCCCCTCCACCCGGACCGCACAAGCGGCTCCGTCGAGCCGGACACGCCCCCGGAGGAACTGGGCCACAGCTGAGGAACCCGGGGCCCGGCCAGGCCCGCCCCGCGCCGCTCCCGGCCCGGCTGCTGGGGGATGCCGCCCCTGGCTCGCCACAACGGAACGGGCCGGGGCGAGGCTGCAACGGAGCGACGGCCCCGGCCGGGCTGCTGCGGAACGACGGCCCCGGCCGGGCTGCTGCGGAGCGACGGCCCCGGTCCCGCTGCTGCGGAATGACGGCCCCGGCCCGGCTGCTGGGGAATGCCGCCCCTGGCCCGCCACAACGACGGCCCCGGCCGAGCTGCTACAGAACGACGGCCCCGGCCGGGCTGCTACGGAGCGACGGCCCCGGCCGGGCTGCTACGGAACGACGGCCCCGGCCGGGCTGCTACGGAACGACGGCCCCGGCCCCGCTACTGCGGAACGACGGCCCCGGGGCCGCCGCCCGGCGCACGGTCGCCGCGACGGCGGCCGCGAAGTCTCGCCCCGGCGGAGGCGCGCGTACCAGCGCGTCGCGGCGCCGGCGCCCCGGCCCCTCGCGGCTGCCACCCCGCCGGGCAGCGCAAGCTGCCCACCGTAGCCCCGGATGCGTTGCCTCCGGGGCTGGTCGGGCGACGTGCGGTCGGGTGTGGCCGGACCCGTACGCCCGGGCGGCGGCCTGCACAGCGCGTCCCGGTCGTCCCCGGCCCTCGTAGGCCTTGGCGGCGCGGCGTCGTACGACTTCGGCCCGTCCGCCGCGTCGTCGGCAGGTCCCCATGGTGAGTCCGGCCGCCCTGGTTCGCCCGCAGCGGGCGGCCTCCCCGCAGGCTGCCGCCCAACGGCCGGGGCTGCGACGCCCAGGGGCACCTATGGGGTGTGGTGACCGGTGGGTCTTTCCCCTCCCCGCCCCGCCCCTCCCCTTCCCGCTACCAGGGGCTTCGCCCCTGGACCCCCGGGGTCTGGGGCGAAGCCCCAGTTGTGGGAAGGGGCGGGAGGGGAACAGCCCGCCGCAGGCGTCACGGCGGCCACAGCCAGGGCCACGGCGGTGGCGGAGGGTGCGCCTCCGCCTGTGTGCCCGAGGCAGGGACCCGGCGGCCCAGGGGTCCGAGGGGCCCAAGGTGAGGGGGAGAATCCGGTTGTGTGGGGCCCGGGGCGTCGTTTGGGGGCGGATAGAGGTACGTTCGCGGCTAGCAAGCGCGGCACGCTTGGGAACGGCGAGCGCGGTGGGGCGATCCGCACCGCGGGGGACTCGGCGGTGTGGCGCCGCGGCGCAGGACGGACCCCGACCAGGAACTTCCGGAGGCGAGACGTGAGCAGCACGGCGATGGTGCGAGGCGCGACCGAGGACGCGGACCCGTTCGGGACCGCGCGGCTGCGGCGCGGCGTGCTGGACGCCTGGGCCGCGTCGCCCGCCCGGTTCCGGGAGGACGCCAACGCCGAGGAGGACCTGGCGCTGGGCGGCCACCGGGACCGGCTGGTCGTCGAGATGGCCCAGAACGCGGCGGACGCCGCCGCCCGCGCCGGGGTGCCCGGGCGGCTGCGGCTGACCCTGCGGCCGGCCACCGACGGCGAGCCCGCCGTGCTGGCCGTCGCCAACACCGGGGCGCCGCTGGACGCGGCGGGCGTCGAGTCGCTGTCCACCCTGCGGGCGTCGGCCAAGCGGGACGAGCCGGAGAGCGCGGTCGGGCGGTTCGGCGTCGGCTTCGCGGCGGTGCTCGCGGTGAGCGACGAGCCCGCGGTCGTGGGCCGCACCGGCGGGGTGCGCTGGTCGCTGGCCGAGGCGCGGGAGCTGACCCAGCGCGCCGCCACCGCCGCCGCCACCGCCGCCGGCCCCGGCCCCGGCCTCGCCGAGGAGCTGCGCCGCCGCGACGGCCACGTACCGCTGCTGCGGCTGCCGCTGCCCGCCGAGGGGAGCGCCCCGGAGGGCTACGACACCGTCGTGGTGCTGCCGCTGCGCGACGGCGCCGCCTGGGACGTGGCCGAGCGGCTGCTGGCCGGGATCGACGACGCGCTGCTGCTGACCCTCCCCGGCCTGGCCGAGGTCGTGGTCGAGACCGTCGAGGGCACCCGGACGCTGCGCCGCCGCCAGGACGGCCCGTACACCGTCGTCGAGGACAGCGGCGCCCGCGGTACGACGCGCTGGCGCACCGAGAGCATCGGGGGGCGGCTGGAGCCGGAGCTGCTCGCCGACCGCCCGGTGGAGGAGCGGCTGCGCCCGGTGTGGTCGGTGACCTGGGCGGTTCCGGTGGACGCGGAGGGCGCGCCGACGCGCCCCGCGACCGCCCCGGTGGTCCACGCCCCGACGCCGACCGATGAGCCGCTGGGCATGCCCGCGCTGCTGATCGCGTCCTTCCCGCTGGAACCCACCCGCCGCCACACCGCCCCCGGGCCGCTCACGGACTTCCTGCTGGACCGCGCGGCCGAGGCGTACGCGACGCTGCTGCGCGACTGGCATCCGGTCTCGGTCGGCTCGATCGACCTGGTCCCGGGCCAGCTGGGCCGGGGCGAGCTGGACGGGGAGTTGCGCCAGCGGGTGCTGGAGCGGCTGCCGAGGGTGCCCTTCCTGCCCAGTGCCGCCGCACCGGCGGTGGGCGTGGGCGGCACGCAGGACGCGGCCGTGGCCGAGGCCGTGGCGGGCTGGCTCGGCTCGCCGGAGGCGCTCGGCCCGGACGCCGCCCAGGGCGGCCCCGCGGCGGACGAGCCGGCTGCCGCCCCGTCCGCGCCCGCCCCGGCCGACTGGGACGACGACGTGCTGGCGCGCGGCGGCGCCGAGGGCGAGCCGTACGCGCTGCGGCCCCGGGACGCCGAGATCGTCGAGGGCGCGGGCGCGGAGACGGTGGAGGTGCTGGCCGAGCTGTTCCCGACGCTGCTGCCCGCCGGTCTCGAGCGCCGCTCGGAGCTGCGGGTGCTGGGCGTGGCCCGGGTACCGCTGGGCGAGCTCATCGACCGGCTCGCGGGCGTGGAGCGCGCCCCGGCCTGGTGGCGGCGGCTGTACGACTCGCTGGGCGGTATCGACCCGGACCGGCTCAGCGGGCTGCCGGTGCCGCTGGCGGACGGCCGGACGACGATCGGGCCCCGGCAGGTGCTGCTGCCGCTGCCGGGCGAGGCCGACGGCGACCTGGACGGCTCGCACGGCCTGGACAGCCCGCACGGCCTGGACAGCATCGGAACCGCCGAGTCCGCCGGAATCGCTGAGCCCGCAGTCACCACCGAGCCCGCCGGAATCTCCGCGTCCGCCGGAATCTCCGCGTCCGCCGGAACCGTCGAATCCGCGCGGCCCCCCGAGCGCGGCGCCACGGTCAGCGATACGCATCGCACCCTCGCCCGCCTCGGCCTGAAAGTTGCACATCCGGACGCCGCCCATCCGCTGCTGGAGAAGCTCGGCGCGACCCCCGCCACGCCCCGCGCCGTGCTGACGACCCCGCAGGTACGGGCCGCCGTGGCGCATTCGCTGGAGGCGGAGGACGAGTACGACCCGTTCGCGGAGGAGGGCGAGGGCGGCCTGGGCGCGGCGCTGGACGCCGACACGCTGGCCGACACGGTCCTCGGCCTGGTCCAGCAGGCCCGGCTGGCGCCCGGCGACGAGCCGTGGCTGGCCGCGCTCGCGCTCCCGGACGAGGACGGTGAGCTGGCCCCGGCCGGTGAGCTGGTCCTCCCCGGCAGCGCCTTCGAGCAGGTGATGCGGGAGGGCGAACTGGCCGCGTGCGACGCCGAGCTGGCCGAGCGCTGGGGTGAGCAGCCGCTCGCCGCGGTCGGTGTGCTGGCGGGGTTCACGCTGGTCAGGGCCACCGATGTGGTGCTGGACCCGGATGAACTGGAGCCCCGCGAGGGCGATTTCACCGAACCGGACGACGTCGGCGTGCTGGACGCCGTCGACGTGTGGTGCGAGGACGTGCTGGACCGGCTGCCGGAGACGCCGGTGCCGCCGGTGGCCACCGAGATCGTGGCCGTACGCGACCTGGACCTGGTCGACGACGACGCCTGGCCGCGGGCCCTGGCCATGCTCGCCCAGCCGCCGCTGCGCGACGCGCTGACCGCGCCGGTGCGGGTGCTGCTGCCGGACGGCACGACGGAGATCGTGCGCTCGTACACCGCGTGGTGGCTGCGCGGCCATCCGGTGCTGGACGGCCGCCGCCCCGCCGGGCTGCGCGCGGCCGGGGGCGATCCGCTGCTGGCGGGGCTGTACGAGGCGGTGGACGCGGCCGGGTTCGAGGACGAGCAGGTGCTGCGGGCGCTGGGCGTACGGACCTCCGTCGCCTCGCTGCTGGACGAGCCGGGCGGCGCCGCCGAACTGCTGGCCCGCCTCGCCGACCCGGACCGCGAGGTGGCCCCCGCCCAGCTGCACGCCATCTACGGGCAGTTGGCCGACCTGGACCCGGAGCAGGTGACCCTGCCGGACGAGCTGCGCGCCATCGTGGACGGCGAGCCGACGGTGGTCGAGGCGGGCGAGGCGCTGGTCGCGGACGCCCCGGACCTGATGCCGCTGGCCGAGGCGGACGGCCGGGCGCTGCTGCCCGTACGGCCCACGCGGGCGGCGGAGCTGGCCGAGCTGTTCCAGGTGCGGCGGCTGAGCGAGGCGTACCCGGCGCGGGTGACCTCACAGGGCGATCCGCACGAGGTGCCCGAGGCGGTCCGCGAACTCCTCCCGGGCGCCCCGCTGTCGTACATCGAGCACGAGGAACTGCTGATCGAGGGCGAGGGCGAGGGCTCGGGCGCGGGTGCGGGCGAGATCGAGCTGGACTGGCGGTATGTGGACGGCACCCTGCACGCCTCGACGGTCGAGGGCGTCGCGGCCGGTCTGTCCTGGGCCGCCGGCCACTGGGCGCGCCGGTTCGAGGTGGCGGCCCTGCTGGAGGATCTGACCCGTACGGAGGAGCTGGCACGGGCCCGCTGGTTCGACTGACGGGCGCGCGCGTACGGGGCGTGCGCGCGGGCCTTGCCCCGGGGCAAGGCCCGTTCCCCGGTCAGGGCTTGCGGGCCACGCCCGCGAAGATCCACAGCTCCTCCGCCTCCGCCTCGGCCCTGGCCTGCTCGCTCTCGGGCTTCCAGCGGTGCGGCATCACCACGCCCGGATCGACCAGCTCCAGCCCGTCGAAGAACGGAAGGATCTCTTCCTGGGTGCGTCCCTGCACATGGATGCCGCTGCTGCGGTAGAGGTTGGTGACCGCGTCCGAGACCCCGGGGCGGGGGTCGAGACCGCCGTGCGAGAGCACGAGATAGCTGCCCGAGGCCAAGGGCTCGACCAGTCGGCGCACGATCTCGTACGGCTTCTGCTCGTCCGCGATGAAGTGCATGATCGCATTGAGCGACAGCGCGACCGGCTGGGACAGATCGAGGGTGTCGTTCAGATCCTCGGCGGCCAGGATCGCCTCCGGATCGCTGACGTCCGCGTGGATGTAGGCGGTGCGGCCCTCGGGCGTGGAGAGCAACAGGGCCTGCGCGTAGGCCAGCACTATCGGGTCGTTGTCCGCGTAGACGACCCGGGAGTCCGGGGCGGCCTTCTGGGCGACCTGGTGGAGGTTGGGCTCGGTGGGGATGCCGGTGCCGATGTCCAGGAACTGACGTATGCCCGCCTCGCCCGCGAGCCAGCGGGTCGCGCGGTGCATGAATGACCGGTTGGCACGGGTCCACGGCTTGACGTCGGGCCAGACGGCCTCGACCTGTTCGGCGGCGTGGGTGTCGACTGCGTAGTGGGTCTTGCCGCCCAGGAAGTAGTCGTACATGCGGGCCGAGTGCGGCTTGCTGGTGTCGATCTCATCGGCACGAAAGCGGTTACCGGTCATATCCCTCACATTACTGGTGAGTTGGTGACCACAAGACGGTAGTTCCCGAACAAAGTGCCCGTCGTGAGGCTTCCGCAACATTGTGAACAGCCCGTGAAGATCGTACAGTTGGCTCATCCGGCTCCGCCCGCGCGTCCCCGCGGCGGGGCCCTCATCTTTCTGTGCGCACCACAGACGGGTGAGCGGGTGCGTCGCGAGGAGGGGAGCGCGCCCGCGCACCAGGCCAGGGCGCCGGGCCGCTGCCGGGAACGGCGGACGGCCCGGCGCCGCGCCGCCGCGGGAGTGGGCTGGCCGTTCTGTGCGTCAGCGGTGCCGCGTATCAGCCGTTCCGTGCGTCGGCCGTCCGAGCGTCAGCCGTTCCGTGCGTCGGCCGTCCGAGCGTCGGCCGTTCCGAGCGTCAGCCGTACCGAGCGTCGGCCGTTCCGCGCGTCAGCCGTACCGCGGGTCAGCCGTTCTGCGCGTCGGCCGTCCGCGCGTCCCCGTTCCGCGAGCCGCGCCGGATCGCCGCCTCCCGGGCCCGTACGTACCAGATGCCGAGCAGCCCGAGCCCGCCGCCGGCCAGGCAGGTCCACAGCCACCACAGATGTCCGTGCTCGTGGAACCAGCCGTAGAAGGGCAGCTGGGTGAGGAAGAGGACGAACCACACGATCGTGCCGCCGGTGATCGTGGCCACGACATTGCCCTCGAGGGGCTCCGGCGCCTCGTGCTTGGGGGTCCACTTCGTCATGGCCACAGCTTAAGGGGGCCGGTCATGGGCCCGGCCGGGGTCGTGCTGGACCTCACAGCGGCCGTACCGGGGACCGGTTTGGCGATCGGACCTTAATAGTTTCATACTGAATACTTCTGGGTCTGAGTGGAATGTCTTGTTCGATCGTCCAAACCGGTTCGATCATCCAAAGGACCCGCTGTTGATGGTCACGCACACTGAGGTCCTCCATGTCCCCCTCGGCCACCGCGCCGGTCGACGCCGGTAAGCAGGCTCCGACTCCCCCCGCCAACGGCATCGACACGTTCTTCAAGATCAGCGAGCGTGGTTCCTCGGTCTCCCGGGAGATCCGGGGCGGACTGGCCACGTTCTTTGCGATGGCCTACATCGTCGTACTGAACCCGATCATCCTCGGGGCCGGTACGGACAAGTTCGGGCATCAGCTCAACAACGGCCAGCTGGTCACCGCCACTGCCCTGATCGCGGGCCTGACCACGCTGCTCATGGGGATCGTCGGCAACGTTCCCATCGCGCTGGCCGCGGGCCTCGGCATCAACGCCGTGGTCTCGCTCCAGCTCGCGCCCAAGATGAGCTGGCCGGACGCGATGGGCATGGTGGTGCTCGCGGGTCTGGTGCTGATGATCCTCGTCGCCTCCGGGCTGCGGCAGCGGGTGATGGACGCGATTCCGTCCGGGCTGCGGCGGGCGATCGCGATCGGCATCGGGCTCTTCATCGCCCTGATCGGCCTGGTCGACTCCGGCTTCGTCAGCCGTAACCCCGACTCCGCGCACACCACCGTCCCCCTGGGCCTGGGCGTGGCCGGGCGGCTCCAGGGCTGGCCGGTGCTGGTCTTCGTGGCCGGTCTCGCGCTCACCTTCATCCTGATCGTCCGCAAGACGCGCGGCGCGATCCTGATCGGCATCGTGACCATGACCGTGGTCGCGATCGTGATCAACTCCCTGGCCACGATCCCGGACGCCCAGTGGGGGCTGACCATCCCCTCGGTGCCGGAGAAGGTGGTCGACAAGCCGGACTTCGGCCTCGTCGGCGACGTCAGCCTCTTCGGCGGCTTCCATGAGGTCGGCCTGCTCACCGGCTGTCTCTTCGTCTTCACCGTGCTGCTGTCCGGCTTCTTCGACGCGATGGGCACGATCATCGGCGTCGGCGAGGAGGCCGGGCTGACCGATGAGCGCGGTCAGCTGCCCGGCATGGGCCGGATCCTGATGATGGACGGCGTCGCGGTGGCGGGCGGCGGCTTCGGCTCTGCCTCGGCCAACACCTGCTTCGTCGAATCCACGGCGGGCGTCGGGGAGGGGGCGCGCACCGGACTCGCGAACGTGGTGACCGGCGGGCTCTTCCTGCTCGCGCTGGTCTTCACCCCGCTGGCCAAGGTGGTGCCCTCGCAGGCCGCGACCCCCGCGCTGGTGGTCGTCGGCTTCCTGATCATGGCGGCGAACGTCAAGGAGATCGACTGGAGCGATTCCACGATCGCGATCCCGGCCTTCCTGACCATGATCTCGATGCCGTTCACGTACAGCATCACCAACGGGATCGGGCTGGGCGTCCTCTCGTTCCTGCTGCTGCGCATCGCCACCCGGCGGGCCCGGGAGATCCCGTGGCTGCTGGGCGTGGTGGGGCTGTGCTTCCTGGTGTACTTCCTGCTCAACCCGATCGAACAGGCACTCGGCGTCTCCTGAGCCGAGCTCGGCCCAGCCTGGGCCGAGTCGTCGTCCCGCCCTGGTGTACGCCGTCCCGCCTGGCGCATGAGCGTTCCGCCCCGAGCGCCCTGGACCCCCCGTGGTCCTGGGCGCTCATGCGTGCCGCCGTACGTTACTACCCGGAGTCAATTCACTCGTTCGGGTGAAATAGAAATAGGGAAGTCACCAGGGTTTCATTAGGCGAGGTAATGAGTTATGCTAAAGACCATGCCGGATCTGTCCCGCCCCCAGCACCAGGCGGAGGCGCCCCCCGATGACGCGGCCGCCGTGAGTGCACTGCGGTCCGGAGTGATGCGTCTCTCGCGGCGGCTCAAGCACCAGCGGGTGGACGAATCGCTCAGCCCGACCGAGATGGCGGTCCTGGGCACGCTGGCCCAGTGCGGCTCCGCCACCCCCGGCGAGCTGGCCCGTAAGGAGCATGTCCAGCCGCCGTCGATGACCCGCATCGTGGCGCTGCTGGAGGCCAAGGGACTGGTCAGGCTCGAGCCGCATCCGGAGGACCGGCGGCAGAAAGTCGTCTCGCCGACCGAGCGGGCAGAGGCCATGCTCGAAGAGAGCCGACGCAAGCGCAACGCCTGGCTGGCCGAGCTGGTCGGGGAGCTGACCGAGGACGAGTGGGAGGTGCTGCGCGCCGCCGCGCCCGTGCTGGAGAAGCTCGCGCACATGTAGGAACGACCCGAGGCAGCCAGGAGGCGAACGCACTTGAGTACGGGACCCGGAGCAGACTCCGCACCCGCACCGAAGAACCCCGCACACCCCGGAGGTCCCGGAGGCCCTGGAAACCCGGGCAACTCCGGAATCCCCGTATCCGACCCCGCGCCCGGCATCACCGCGGGACGCACCCGGGGTGGGACCTTCCGTTCGCTGAGGATCCGCAACTACCGCCTGTTCGCGACCGGTGCCATGATCTCCAACACCGGCACCTGGATGTCGCGGATCGCCCAGGACTGGCTGGTCCTGAGTCTCACCGGCTCCTCCACCGCGGTCGGCATCACCACCGCGCTCCAGTTCCTGCCCATGCTGCTCTTCGGCCTCTACGGCGGGGTCATCGCGGACCGATGTCCCCGGCGCCGGCTGCTGCTCTTCACCCAGACCGCGCTGGGGCTGTGCGGGCTCGCCCTCGCCACCCTCACCCTCAGCGGCCATGTGCAGGTCTGGCACGTCTATCTCATCGCGTTCCTGCTCGGCATGGTCACCGTCGTCGACAACCCGACCCGCCAGGTCTTCGTCAACGAGATGGTCGGCCCCAAGGACCTGCGGAACGCGGTCAGCCTCAACTCCGCGAACTTCCAGTCCGCCCGGCTGATCGGCCCGGCGGTCGCCGGTGTGCTGATCACCGCCGTGGGCAGCGGCTGGGCCTTCCTGATCAACGGAGTCTCCTTCGGCGCCCCGATCATCGGGCTGCTGCTGATGCGCACCGGCGAGCTGCACAAGGTCGAGCGGGCGCCGCGCGGCAAGGGGCAGCTTCGGGAGGGGCTGCGCTATGTGGCGGGGAACCCCGAGCTGATCTGGCCGATCGTGCTCGTCGGCTTCATCGGCACCTTCGGCTTCAACTTCCCGATCTGGCTGAGCGCCTTCGCCGACGATGTCTTCCACGCCGGTCCTGGTACGTACGGCCTGCTCAACACCCTGATCGCGATCGGCTCGGTGACGGGCGCGCTGCTCGCCGCCCGGCGGGTGGTGGCCCGGCGGCGGCTGCTGGTCGGGGCGGCGCTGATGTTCGGCGTGCTGGAGATGGTCGCGGCGGCCACCCCGTACTTCTGGCTCTTCGCGGCGCTCATGGTGCCGATCGGGATCTTCAGCCTGACGTTCAACGTGACCGCGAACTCCAGCGTCCAGCTCGCGACGGACCCCGCGATGCGCGGCCGGGTGATGAGCCTGTTCATGATGGTCTTCGTCGGCGGTACGCCGATCGGCGGCCCGCTGGTGGGCTGGCTGACCGACACTTGCGGCGCCCGCATAGGCTTCGCCGCGGGCGGCCTGATCTCGGCGGCCGCCGCGGCCGCGGTGGGGCTGATCCTGGTACGGGTCGGCGGCCTGCGGCTGAAGCTGGATCTGCGCCGGGGCCACCCGCATGTGATCTTCGTGCCCCGGACCCCGGAGGCGGAGGAGAAGTCGCTGGCCGCCACGGCCTGAACCGCCCCTTCGGTCTTGCCGGGGCGCCGCCTCTTCGGCCTTGCCGGGACCCCGCCCCGGGCCCCGCTCCGCAAACTCCCCCAGCTACCGCTGGGAGGCGCCCCCTGGAGGGGCTGAGTTGTGCGGGAGACTGGGCGGATGAGACTCTTCGCCGCCGTGTTGCCGCCGGAGGCGGCCGTCGCCGAGCTGGCCGCGCGGGTCAAGGCGCTCCGGGCGCTGCCGGGGGCGGACGGGCTGCGCTGGACCGAGCGGGAGGGCTGGCACTTCACGCTGGCCTTCTTCGGCGAGGTGGCCGAGGACGTGCTGCCGGAGCTGCACACCCGGCTGGCCCGCGCCGCCCATCGGCACCACCCCCATGAGCTGCGGCTCGCGGGTGGCGGGCGGTTCGATGACCGGGTGGTGTGGGTGGGCGTCGACGGCGACAGCGAAGCCCTGCGGCGGCTGGCCGACTCCGCCGAGGCGGGGGGCCGGCGGGCCGGGGTCCCGATGGACCGGCACCGCCCGTACCACCCGCATCTGACCATCGCCCGCGCCCGCTCCTCGCGGCACGGCTCCCCGCGCCACACCTCCGCCACCAGCCTCGCGCCGTACGTGGACGGGCTCACGGACTTCGCGGGCCAGGAGTGGACCGTGTCCGAGCTCAGCCTGGTGCGCAGCCATCCACCGGCCCCGGGCGTCCCGGGGCAGCAGCCGCGCTACGAGGTGGTGGCGGCCTGGCTGCTGGGGCACTGAGCGGTCCGGCTAATCTCAAGGTGTGGACCCCAAGACCAGAAACATGATCATGAGCGGCGCGCTGGTGCTGATTCTCGTCGTCGTCGCCGCGGCGGCCGCTCTCGGAGGCTGAGAAGGCTGAGAAGGAGGGGTGTGGGCCGCCGCGCGGCCCACACCCCCACAGCTCTCGCCCTCGGCTACCAGGCGAACGCCTCCGGCGACGGCCCCGGACCCGGGAAGATCTCGTCCAGCTCCGTCAGCACCTCCTCGCCCAGCTTCAGCTCCGACGCCCGCACCGCCGACGCCAGCTGCTCGGCCGTGCGCGGACCCACGATCGGACCGGTGACCCCGGGCCGGGTGAGCAGCCAGGCCAGGGCCGCCTCGCCGGGCTCGATGCCGTGCTTGGCCAGCAGGTCCTCGTACCGCTGGATCTGGTCGCGTACCGTCGCGTTCTTCAGCGCGTCGGCGCTGCGCCCGGACGTGCTGCGCGAACCGCCGCCCTCGCGCTCCTTGCGGAGCGCGCCGCCGAGCAGCCCGCCGTGCAGCGGCGACCAGGGGATGATGCCCACGCCGTAGCCCTGCGCGGCCGGGATGACCTCCATCTCGGCGCGGCGCTCGGCCAGGTTGTACAGGCACTGCTCGCTGACCAGCCCGTATGAACCACGGCGGGCCGCGGCCTCATTGGCCTGGGCGATGTGCCAGCCCGCGTGGTTGGAGGAGCCCGCATAGATGATCTTGCCCTGCTGTACGAGGACGTCGATGGCCTGCCAGATCTCGTCCCACGGGGTGGAGCGGTCCACGTGGTGGAACTGGTAGAGGTCGATGTAGTCCGTGCCGAGCCGCTTGAGGCTGGCGTCCACGGCCCGGCGGATGTTCACGGCCGAGAGCTTGTCGCTGTTGGGCCAGGGCTCACCCTCGGCGGCCATGTTTCCGTACACCTTGGTCGCGAGGACCGTCTTCTCGCGCCGCCCGCCGCCCTTGGCGAACCAGCTCCCGATGATTTCCTCGGTGCGGCCCTTGTTCTCGCCCCAGCCGTACACATTGGCGGTGTCGAAGAAGTTGATGCCCGCGTCGAGCGCGGCATCCATGATCGAGTGGCTGTCGGTCTCCTCCGTCTGCGGACCGAAGTTCATGGTGCCGAGGACGATACGGCTGACCTTGAGACCTGTGCGTCCGAGCTGCGTGTACTCCATGGAGATCAGCCAAGCCGTTGGAGTGCGCTCTAATCAAGGGGGGCGGGCCGGGGGGTGCGCGGTCATCGGCGGCGGCAGGGCCCCGGCCGAGAATTCCCCGTGGAGCCCGAGAATTCCCCGTGGGGGCCGAGAATTCCCCGTGGAAACCCGAAAGCCCGCTTTTTGGCCCCCCGTGCGGTCAAAAAGCGGGCGTCTTGGGGTTTTGCGGCTCCGGTCTGAATTCAATCGAGCAGGGTCGCCGGATATGGCCGCTACTTGGGGCCGCCGAATGCGGCCGGTCTTTTGGGATTACCGGGCGGCGCGGGACTTCATAAAGCCGAGAACGCCGAGGGCCAGGGCCATCAGTGCGCCGACCAGGACCATGTAGAGCCCCGGCCCCGCGGTCATGTCGTACAGCTTCGCGGCCTGCTCCGCCGCCTTCTCCGCGACCTGCTGCGACACCCCCTCCTCGTCCTTCAGCTTCTGGACGACGAGCCGCTCGGGGTCCGCCATGTTGATGACCGCGACAATGGCCATGGCCAGCCCCAGAACGCCGCCGACCAGGTAGAGCGCCGCCTTCTTGGTGGCCATGGCGGCGATGAACAGGATCGCCGCGACCAGGGCGACGATCAGCGTGATGATGCCGTCGCCGTCGATGCCCTTGATGCCCCCGGTGGCGCCCTCGGCGTCGGAGATCACCCAGTTGACCATGGAGCCGACCAGCGCGATGACCGAGCCGACGATCGCGAAGATCGCGATCTTCTTGGACGGCGCGGCCGGTGCCGCACCATGGTTCGGGGCACCGGCGGAATGGGCGGGCGGTGCGGTTTGCGCATAAGAGGACTGGCTGTATTCGCTCATGAGCTCAGACCGTAAGCGGGGCCTTTCTGCATTGCAATGCCGCCGCCCGCTATGCCGTCAATGACCGATAAATTTCTCGCCCAAATAATCCCCGGATGAGATCAAATAATCTCGGGGTTATTTCGGGGTGGCCGCCCGCACAAATAATTGACAGACGTTATCTGCCCGTGATCGCGGAAGTCATGCGTGATCACGGAAGTCGGGCTTTGATCACGGGAGTCGGGCTCACGGCAGGCGGGCTTTGATCACGAGAGGCGGGCGCGGGCGGAGGCCATGCGTGGCCGGAAGGGCCCCTCGGCGTGGTCCCGGCGCCGGACGCCCCCGGCGGGATGGCAGGCTTGGGCCCATGCGTCCGCTTCCGTTCGTACTCGGTGCCGCCGCGCTGCTGACCGTGTCCGCAGCCGCCCCGGCCGCCGCCGGCGACTCGTCGTCGCCGTCCCCCTTCACGATCCAGGATTCACGGATCACCGAGTCCAGCGGCCTCGCCGCGAGCCGTCTCCACCCCGGTGTCTACTGGACGCACAACGACAGTTCGGACGGCCCGTACGTCTACGCCGTGGACGGCAGGACCGGGAAGACGGTCGCGCGCGTCACCCTGCGCGGGATAGGGGATCCCCGCGATGTGGAAGCGATCTCGATAGGGCCGGACGGCAATGTCTACGTCGGCGATATCGGCGACAACCTGGGCGGTCAGTGGTCCCATGTGTGGATCTACCGCTTCCCGGAGCCGAAGCAGCTGAAGGACACCACCGTCACCGCGACCCAGTTCACCGTCAAGTACCAGGGCGGGCCGCGCAACGCCGAGGCGCTGATGGTCCATCCCAAGACGGGCCGCGTCTACATCGCCAGCAAGAGCGACGAGGACGCCGGGCTGTACGCCGGACCGACCACGCTGAGCCCCTCCGGGGTGAATGTCTTCCAGCGGGTCTCCGACCTCGACCTGGAGGTCACGGACGGGGCGTTCTCCCCGGACGGCACCCGGCTGGTGCTCCGCGGCTACTTCTCGGCCGCCGAGTACCGCTGGCGGAACGGAAAGCCGACGCGGCTGAAGGAGGAGCCGGGGCTGCCGCTCCAGCGGCAGGGCGAGTCGGTCACCTTCACCCCGGACGGCGGCACGCTCATGTACGGCACCGAGGGCGCGGGCTCCAAGGTGACGCCGGTGGACCTCGGCGGGGAGCTGCTGCCGGACGCCACCGCGAAGGAGCAGAAGAAGAACGGGGAGTACTCCGACCGCGTCGACGGCAAGCTCACCGACGAGGACAAGAACGGCAACCTGGTCAAGGCCGGGCTCACGTTCGTCGGCGCGCTGGTGGTCTTCCTCGGCCTGCGCAGGCTCTTCCGCCGGAGCTGAGCGTCGACGTATGCGAAGGGGCCCGCGGCTGGTCGGCCGCGGGCCCCTTGCGCTCGGAGTGAGCCGTCAGAGGTGCTCGATGACGTAGTCCACGCACGCCGTGAGGGCCTCGACGTCCGCCGGGTCCACGGCCGGGAACATCGCCACCCGCAGCTGGTTGCGGCCCAGCTTGCGGTACGGCTCGGTGTCCACGATGCCGTTGGCCCGCAGCGCCTTGGCGACCGCGGCGGCGTCGATCTCCTCGTTGAAGTCGATCGTGCCCACGACCTGCGACCGCTTGGCCGGGTCGGCCACGAACGGGGTGGCGAACTTGGACTCCTCGGCCCAGCCGTACAGCGTGCGCGAGGAGGTCGCGGTGCGGCGGACCGCCCAGTCCAGACCGCCCTGGTCGTTGATCCACTTCAGCTGGTCGTCGAGCAGGAAGAGCGTCGCCAGCGCCGGGGTGTTGTACGTCTGGTTCTTCAGCGAGTTGTCGATCGCGGTCGGCAGCGAGAAGAACTCGGGGACGTGCCGACCGGAGGCGTGGATCCGGGCGGCACGCTCCAGCGCGGCGGGCGAGAAGACGCCGATCCACAGGCCGCCGTCGGCCGCGAAGGACTTCTGCGGCGCGAAGTAGTAGACGTCCGTCTCGGCGATGTCGATCGGCAGACCGCCCGCTCCGGAGGTGGCGTCCACCAGTACCAGCGCGCCCTCGTCGGCACCGGCCACCCGCTGGATGGGCATGGCGACACCGGTGGAGGTCTCGTTGTGGGTGAAGGCGTAGACGTCGGTGCCGCTCTCGGCGCGCGGCTCCGGGTGGGTGCCGGGGTCGGAGGTGATCACCGTGGGCTCCTCGAGCCACGGCGCCAGCTTCGCCGCCTTGGCGAACTTCGAGGAGAACTCGCCGAAGGACAGGTGCTGCGACTTGGAGTCGATCAGCCCGTGGGTCGCGATGTCCCAGAAGGCGGTGGAGCCGCCGTTGCCCAGGATGACCTCGTACCCCTCCGGGAGTTGGAAGAGCTCGCGCACCCCTTCGCGTACGGCGCCGACCAGGTTCTTGACCGGGGCCTGGCGGTGGGAGGTGCCCAGCAGGGAGCTTCCGGTCGCGGCCAGGGCGCTCAGCGCCTCGGTGCGCACCTTGGAGGGGCCCGAGCCGAAGCGTCCGTCGGCGGGCTTGATGTCATCGGGAATCCGGATCTCAGCCACGAGCCGAAGCCTAATCCGTCCGCCGCCCCGCTCCGACCGTGCGTCCAGCGGCTGAGACGATATATCCACATCCTGTTGACGCGCGAGGATGTGCCGGTATAGGGGGCCGAACGCGGAACATGGCGGCCGTAAGGCGGCCATGCGGGTCATGCGGCCCATGCATGGCGGCCATGAAGCGGCCATGAATCGGAATTGGACATTCTCAAGGGCCGCCTCGCCGTGGACCATGGGGGGCATGGCTGATCACCAGGCAGACGAGCTGGAGCAGGCGCTGCGACGAGCCGTTCGCGGGGACGTCTCCTTCGATACGGCGAGCCGGGCCCTGATGACCATGGACGCGTCGAACTACCGGCGGGTCCCCGCCGGGGTGGTCGCGCCCCGCGACGCCGACGATGTGGCGGCGGTGCTGGCCGTGTGCCGGGAGCGCGGGGTGCCGGTGGTCGCGCGCGGCGGCGGGACCTCGATCGCGGGCCAGGCCACCGGGCTCGGCGTCGTCCTGGACTTCACCCGCCATATGCGCGGCATCCGCTCGCTCGACCCCGAGCGGCGCACCGCCGTCGTCCAGCCGGGCGTGATCTGCGACGACCTCCGTACGGCGGCCGGCGCCCATGGGCTGACGTTCGGCCCCGACCCGTCCACCCACAGCCGCTGCACCCTCGGCGGCATGATCGGCAACAACTCCTGCGGCTCCCACTCCGTGGCCTGGGGCACCACCGCCGACAACGTCCACGAGCTGGACGTCCTCACCTACGGCGGGGAGCGGGTGCGCGCCGCCCAGGGCCTCCACGACCTGCCCGCCCGGCTCCGCGACGGCATACGGTCCCTGGCCGGTCAGCATCTGGCCCTGCTGCGCACCGGCTTCCCCGAGCTGCCCCGTCGGATCTCCGGCTACGCCCTGGACGAGCTGCTGCCCGAGAAGAACGCCGACCTCGCCCGCGCCCTCACCGGCAGCGAGGGCACCCTCGGCGTGGTGACCGAGGCGACCGTAAGGCTGGTGGAGGCGCCCGGCGCCCGCGCCCTGGCCGTGCTCGGCTACCCCGACGAGAGCGCGGCGGCCGAGGCCGCGCACACCCTGCTGCCGTACGGGCCGCTGACCGTCGAGGGCATGGCCGCCGACCTGGTCGCCGGGGCGACCGGGCTGCCCAAGGGCGGCGCCTGGCTGTTCGTGGAGGTCGGCGGCGCCACCCGCGAGGAGGCGCTCTCCCGCGCCCAGGAGGTGGCCCGCGCCGCCGCCGAGGCCACCACCGACCACACCGTGGTCGCCGACCCGGCCGGGCAGCGCGCCCTGTGGCGGGTGCGCGAGGACGCCTCCGGGACCGCCACCCGGACGCCCGACGGCAGCGAGGCCTGGCCCGGCTGGGAGGACTGCGCGGTGCCGCCGCCCCGGCTCGGCGCGTATCTGCGCGACTTCCGCGGCCTGATGGCCCAGCACGGGCTGCGCGGCACGCCGTACGGGCACTTCGGGGACGGCTGCATCCACGTCCGTATCGACTTCGACCTGCTGACCGAGCCCGGCATCCGGGTCTTCCGCGCCTTCTCCGCCGACCTCGCCGATCTCGTCGTCGCCCACGGCGGCTCGCTCTCCGGCGAACACGGCGACGGCCTGGCCCGCGCCGAGCTGCTGCCGCGCATGTACGGGCCGGAGATGGTCGGCCTCTTCTCCCGCTTCAAGGACCTGTGGGACCCGGAGGGCGGCCTCAACCCCGGCGTTCTGGCCCGCCCGCAGCGCCTGGACCAGAACCTGCGCTTCGATCCGCTGCCGAGGCGCCCGGTGGACGTCGAGTTCGGCTATCCGCACGACAAGGGCGACTTCTCGGCGGCGGTCCGGCGCTGTGTGGGCGTCGCCAAGTGCCGTAACGAGTCGGTGTCCGGCTCCGGGGTGATGTGCCCGTCGTACCGCGTGACCGGGGAGGAGAAGCACTCCACCCGCGGCCGCGCCCGGCTGCTGCACGAGATGCTCGCGGGCGAGGTCGTCCAGGACGGCTGGCGCTCGGAGGAGGTACGGGACGCGCTCGACCTGTGCCTGTCCTGCAAGGGCTGCCGCAGCGACTGCCCGGTGGAGGTCGACATGGCCACCTACAAGGCGGAGTTCCTGCACCACCACTACGAGGGCCGAATGCGCCCCGCCGCCCACTACTCGATGGGCTGGCTCCCGGTGTGGCTGCGCGCGGCGTCCCTCCTGCGGGCGGCCCCGGCGGCCAACGCGCTGGCCGGGGTGAGCCCACTCGCCACCCTGGCCAAACGCCTGGGCGGCATCGCCCCCGAACGCGACATCCCGGAACTCGCCCACGAGCCCTTCACCAGGTGGTGGCGCGACCGCGTCCGCGAGGCGGCGCGCGGGACGGGGACCGGACCGGGCCCGGGATCGGCGCGGCCCGACCACGGACGGACCGTCGTCCTCTGGCCGGACACCTTCACCAACCACCTCTCCCCGTCCGTCGGCCGCTCGGCGGTGGCCGTGCTGGAGGCGGCCGGGCTGCGGGTGGTCGTCCCGCCGAAGCCCGTGTGCTGCGGGCTGACCTGGGTCTCCACCGGCCAGCTCGACCGGGCCCGCACGGTCATGCGGCGCACCCTGGACGTCATGGCCCCGGCCCTGGACGCCGGGCTCCCGGTGGTCGGCCTCGAACCCAGCTGCACCGCCGCCCTCCGCACCGACCTCCCCGAACTCCTCACCACCGACCCGCGCGCCGCGCGCCTCGCCGAGTCGGTCTCGACGTTCGCCCAGGCGCTGGAGCGCCACGCCCCCGACTGGCAGCCCCCGAGGATCGACCGCCCCGTCGTCGGTCAGACCCACTGCCACCAGCACGCCGTCCTGGGCGACGCCGCCGAACGCCGCCTCCGCGAACGCGCGGGCCTTACGGGCACCTTGAGCGGCGGCTGCTGCGGCCTGGCGGGCAACTTCGGCTTCGAGGACGGCCACTACGAGGTCTCGGCGGCCTGCGCCGAGGAGCAACTGCTGCCATCCGTAAGGGCCGCGGAACCCGGCACCGAAGTCCTGGCGGACGGCTACTCCTGCCGCACCCAACTCACCCAGCTCGCAGGGCAGAAGGGCCGCCACCTGGCAGAGGTCCTGGCGGAACGGCTGCCGTAAGGCGAGCCGGTCGCGTTTGCCGGGGGCCGGTCGGCCGAGCCACACACCCCATCGGGCCGGCCGGCCCCACTGTCGGCGTGCCCTGACGGGCCGTCTCAACCGGCTGAATCATGCAAGCGTGCTTGATTGTTTCTCGTCGCGCTGCCACCCTCGCTCGTCGAGAGCACTCGACGCACTCGACGCACTCGACGAGGGCGAGAGAAGGCCGACACACGACAGACCCGACGACGGGAGCGACGCGTGTCCGAGACGGAGGCTCTGCTCGGCGATCTGCGGGCGGAGGGGGACGAGTTGGACGGTCTGGTGGCCGGGCTCGGGGGTGCGGAGTGGCGGTTGGCGACGCCCGCGCCCGGGTGGACCATCGCCCACCAGATCGCCCATCTCGCGTGGACCGACGAGCGGGCCGTACAAGCCGCCGAGGACGCCCAGGGGTTCGCGGACGAGGTGCGCCGGGCGTGGGCCGCGCCGGACGCGTTCGTGGACGAGGGCGCCGAGCGCGGCGCGGCCGTGCCGACCGAGGTGCTGCTGCGGCGGTGGCGGGAGGGGCGGGAGCGGTTGCTCCGGACGCTGGCCGCGCAGCCGCCGCGTGCCCGGCTGCCGTGGTACGGGCCGCCGATGAGCGTGATGTCGATGGCGACCGCCCGGCTGATGGAGACCTGGGCGCACGGCCAGGACGTCGCCGACACCCTGGGCGTGCGCCGGGCCCCCACCGCCCGGCTGCGCCATGTGGCCCGGATCGGGGTCCGGGCGCGGGGCTACGCGTACGCGGCGCGGGGGATGGAGCCGCCGGCCGAGGAGTTCCGGGTCGAACTCACCGCTCCGGACGGTGAGCTGTGGACGTACGGGCCGGAGGCCGCCGGCCAGCGGGTCACCGGGCCCGCGCTGGACTTCTGTCTGCTGGTGACCCAGCGGGCCCACCGCGACGATCTGGCCGTACGCGCCGAAGGGCCGGACGCGGACCGCTGGCTGGACATCGCCCAGGCGTTCGCGGGCCCGCCCGGCAAGGGGCGCGCTCCGGGGCAGCGGACGGAGCACAACGGCGGTGATGCCCCAGGTGACGCCATAAGCCCCGCCCCGCAGGGCGACGTGCCCGGACACCGCCCCGGAGGCGCCCCGTGACCCCTCCGCCCCGCCCCCTCCGCATCGGCAACGCCTCCGGCTTCTACGGCGACCGCTTCGACGCGCTGCGCGAGATGCTCACCGGTGGGCCCCTGGACGTGCTGACCGGTGACTACCTCGCCGAGTTGACCATGCTCATCCTGGGCCGGGACCGCGCCAAGGACCCGGCGCGGGGCTATGCCACGACCTTTCTGCGCCAGCTCGAGGACACCCTGGGGCTCGCCATGGAGCGCGGCGTACGGCTCGTCACCAACGCGGGCGGGCTCAACCCGGCCGGGCTGGCGGACGCGATCCGCGAGCTCGCCGAGCGGCTCGGGATCGCGTGCCGGGTGGCCCATGTGGAGGGCGACGACCTTCTGGGCGCCCGCGACTGGGGGCCGGGCGTGGTCACCGCCAACGCGTATCTCGGCGGGGCCGGGATCACGGCCTGTCTGCGCGGTGGCGCTGATGTGGTGGTCACCGGGCGGGTGACGGACGCCGCGCTGGTGACGGGCCCGGCCGCCGCGCACTTCGGATGGGCCGCCGACGACTGGGACGCGCTCGCCGGAGCCGTGGTCGCCGGGCACATCCTGGAGTGCGGTACCCAGGCGACCGGCGGCAACTACTCCTTCTTCGCCGAGCACGACGTCCGCCGCCCCGGCTTTCCCTTCGCCGAGATCCACCCCGACGGCTCCAGCGTGATCACCAAGCATCCGCACACCGGCGGCGCCGTCACGGTCGGCACCGTCACCGCCCAGCTCCTCTACGAGACGGCGGGCGCCCGCTATCCGGGCCCGGATGTCACCGCCCGGCTGGACTCGGTGCGGCTGGCCCAGGACGGCCCGGACCGGGTGCGCGTCCACGGCGTACGGGGCGAGGCGCCGCCCCGCACCCTCAAGACCGGGCTGACCCGGCTCGGCGGCCACCGCAACGAGGTGGTGTTCGTGCTCACCGGCCTGGACATCGAGGCCAAGGCGGCGCTCGTACGGGACCAGATGGAGGGGGCGATGAGCAAACGCCGCCCCGCCGAGGTCCGCTGGACCCTCTCCCGTACCGACCACCCCGACGCGGCCGTCCAGGAGGAGGCGAGCGCGCTGCTGCGGCTGGTGGTGCGCGACCGGGACCCGGCGGCGGTGGGCAGGGTGATCAGCGGCGCCGCCGTCGAACTGGCCCTCGCCAGCTACCCCGGCTTCCATGTCACCGCCCCGCCCGGAAAGGGCTCCCCTTACGGCGTCTTCGAGGCCGTGGAGACCCCGGCCGACACCGTGCCGCACACCGCCGTACTGCCGGATGGCTCCCGGCTGTCCGTTCCCCCGGCGCCCACCTCGGCCGGGGTCCGGGTGCCGGAACCCCCGCTGCCGCTGCCGCCCCCGCTGCCGCCGGGCCCGACCCGCCGTGCCCCGCTCGGCGCCGTCGCCGGGGCCCGCAGCGGCGACAAGGGCGGCAGCGCCAACATCGGCGTCTGGGCGCGCGGCGAGGGCGCCTGGCGCTGGCTGGCCCACACCCTCACCGTCGACCGGCTGCGGGAGCTGCTCCCGGAGACGGCCGAACTGAACGTCACCCGCCATCCGCTGCCCCGGCTGCGGGCCCTGAACTTCGTCGTGGACGGGCTGCTCGGCGAGGGCGTCGCCGCGCAGGCCCGCTTCGACCCCCAGGCCAAGGCCGTCGGCGAGTGGCTGCGCTCCCGCCACCTCGACATACCGGAGGTACTGCTGTGACCCCCCGTTCCGGCCCCCCGGCCACGGCCGTTGGCGATGGGTCGCCCTCTCGCCGTCTGGACATACCGGAGGTGTCGCTGTGACCGTGCTCGCGTCCGCGCTCGATCCCGCAGGCGCCGACTACACGGCCCACCGCGAGGCGATGCTCGCCAAGCTCGGTGAGCTGGAGGCCGAACACGCCAAGGCACTGGCGGGCGGCGGCGAGAAGTACGTCGAGCGGCACCGCAAGCGCGGGAAGCTGCTCGTCCGGGAGCGGATCGAACTGCTCCTGGACCCCGATACGCCCTTTCTGGAGCTGTCCCCGCTGGCCGCGTGGGGCAGCGACTACCCGGTCGGGGCGTCCGTCGTCACCGGTATCGGGGTGATCTCCGGTGTCGAGTGCCTGATCAGTGCCAACGACCCCACCGTGCGGGGTGGTGCGAGCAATCCGTGGACGCTGAAGAAGTCGCTGCGCGCGCATGAGATCGCCCGGGCGAACCGCCTCCCGGTCGTCAGCCTCGTCGAGTCCGGCGGTGCCGATCTCCCCTCCCAGAAGGAGATCTTCATCCCCGGCGGGGCGATGTTCCGGGATCTCACCCGGCTGTCCGCGGAGGGAATTCCCACGATCGCCGTGGTCTTCGGCAACTCCACCGCCGGAGGCGCGTACATCCCCGGGATGTCCGACCACGTGATCATGGTCAAGGAGCGCTCCAAGGTCTTCCTGGGCGGTCCGCCGCTGGTGAAGATGGCCACCGGCGAGGAGAGCGACGACGAGTCGCTGGGCGGCGCCGAGATGCACGCCCGCACCTCCGGGCTGGCCGACTACTTCGCCACCGACGAGCCGGACGCGCTGCGCCAGGCCCGCCGGGTCGTGGCCCGCCTCAACTGGCGCAAGGCGCACTCCGATCCGGGGCCGGCCGAACCGCCGAAGTACGACGCCGAGGAGCTGCTCGGCATCGTTCCGAGCGACCTGAAGGTCCCCTTCGATCCGCGCGAGGTGATCGCCCGGATCGTCGACGGCTCCGACTTCGACGAGTTCAAGCCGCTGTACGGGCGCAGCCTGGCCACCGGCTGGGCCGCGCTGCACGGCTATCCGGTCGGGGTCCTGGCCAACGCCCAGGGGGTGCTGTTCAGCGAGGAGTCGCAGAAGGCCGCGCAGTTCATCCAGCTCGCCAACCAGCGCGACATCCCGCTGCTCTTCCTGCACAACACCACGGGCTACATGGTCGGCCGCGACTACGAGCAGGGCGGGATCATCAAGCACGGCGCCATGATGATCAACGCCGTCTCCAACTCCCGCGTACCGCATCTGTCGGTGCTCATCGGCGCCTCGTACGGCGCCGGTCACTACGGGATGTGCGGCCGGGCGTACGACCCCCGCTTCCTCTTCGCCTGGCCCAGCGCCAAGTCCGCCGTGATGGGGCCGCAGCAGCTCGCCGGGGTGATGTCGATCGTCGCCCGGCAGTCCGCCGCCGCCAAGGGGCAGCCGTACGACGAGGAGGCCGACGCCGCGCTGCGCGCCATGGTGGAGCAGCAGATCGAGTCCGAGTCGCTGCCGCTCTTCCTCTCCGGGCGGCTCTACGACGACGGCGTCATCGACCCGCGCGACACCCGCACCGTGCTCGGCCTGTGTCTGTCCGCCCTGCACACCGCGCCGGTCGAGGGCGCGCGCGGTGGCTTCGGCGTCTTCCGGATGTGAGTGAGGAACCCGTGAGCCGTGCCTGTTTGTCCGCCCGTTCGTTTGCCTCGTTTGCCTCGCTTGCCTCGCTCGCCGCGTTGGTGCCGGGCGCGCGTCGTGGTTTCGCTTTGGCGTCTTCCGGATGTGAGTGAGGAACCCGTGATCCGTTCCCTCCTGGTCGCCAACCGCGCCGAGATAGCGCGGCGTATCGTCCGCACCTGCCGTGATCTCGGCATCGCCACCGTCGCGGTGCACTCCGACGCGGACGCCGGCGCGCCCCACGCGCGCGAGGCCGACGCCGCCGTAAGGCTGCCGGGCGACGCCCCGGCCGACACCTATCTGCGGGGCGATCTCCTGGTGAAGGCGGCCCTGGTCGCCGGGGCCGACGCCGTCCACCCCGGCTATGGCTTCCTCTCCGAGCACGCCGACTTCGCGCGCGCCGTAAGGGCGGCGGGGCTGGTGTGGGTGGGGCCGCCGCCCGAGGCGATGGAGGCCATGGCCTCCAAGACCCGGGCCAAGGAGATCATGCGCAAGGCGGGCGTGCCGCTGCTCGATCCGCTCGACCCGGCCGAGGTCACCGCCGACGATCTGCCCGTGCTGGTCAAGGCGGCGGCGGGCGGCGGCGGCCGGGGCATGCGGGTGGTGCGCGAGCTCGACGCGCTCCCCGCCGAACTCGACTCCGCCCGCGCCGAGGCGGCCTCCGCCTTCGGCGACGGCGAGATCTTCGTGGAGCCCTATATGGAGGGCGCCCGCCATGTCGAGGTCCAGGTGCTCGCCGACACCCACGGCACGGTATGGACCCTCGGCACCCGCGACTGCTCCCTCCAACGCCGCCACCAGAAGGTCATCGAGGAGGCCCCCGCCCCCGGGCTGGGCGAGGAACTACGGCGCACCCTGGCCGAATCGGCGGCGAACGCGGCGCGCGCGATCGGCTACGAGGGCGCGGGCACGGTGGAGTTCCTGGTCTCGCCCTCGGGGCGGGCGTACTTCCTGGAGATGAACACCCGCCTCCAGGTCGAGCACCCGGTCACCGAGGAGATCCACGGCCTCGACCTGGTGGCGCTCCAGCTGCGGATCGCGGAGGGGGAGCGGCTCGACGCCGAGCCTCCCGCGCCCCGGGGGCACGCGATCGAGGCGCGGCTGTACGCCGAGGACCCGGCGCGCGACTGGCGGCCGCAGACGGGGATCCTGCACCGGCTGGAGATCCCCGGGCTGCGGGTGGACTCCGGGCCGGACGGCGGGGACATGATCGGCGTCCACTACGACCCGATGCTGGCCAAGGTCATCGCCGTGGCCCCCACCCGGGCCGAGGCGGTGCGGCGGCTGGCCCACGGGCTGGAGCGGGCCCGGATCCACGGCCCGGTGACCAACCGCGAGCTGCTCGTACGGGTGCTGCGCCACCCGGAGTTCGCGGCGGGCCGTATGGACACCGGGTTCCTCGAACGCCGTCTGCCCGAGCTGACCGCCGCCTCGGACGACGACGAGTCGGGCCCGCTCGCCGCCCTCGCCGCCGCCCTCGCCGACGCGGCGCGGCGGCCGGCGACCGTGGCCGGGCGGTTGGGCGGCTGGCGCAATGTGCCGTCCCAGCCGCAGCTGAGGAGCTACCGCGCGGAACCGGGCGGCACCGAGCACGAGGTGCGCTACCGCCTCACCCGCGACGGACTGCTCGCGGAGGGCTTCTCCGACGTCCGGCTGCTGGGCGTCGAGCCGGGGCGGGACGCCGAGCCGGGGCGGGAGGCCGAGCCGGCGCGGGTCGTCCTGGTCGTGGCCGGGGTCCGGCGGACGTTCGAGGTGACGGCCTATGGGGACCGCCGCTGTGTCGACACGCCCCAGGGCGGCCATGTGTTCACCGCGCTGCCCCGCTTCCCCGACCCCACCGCCCGCACCGAGCCCGGCTCGCTGCTGGCGCCCATGCCGGGCACGGTGGTGCGGGTCGCCGAGGTGGCCGTCGGGGACCGGGTCGAGGCCGGACAGCCCCTGCTGTGGCTGGAGGCCATGAAGATGGAGCACCGCGTGACCGCGCCCGCCGCCGGGGTGCTCACCGCCCTGCACGCCGCCCCCGGCCGCCAGGTCGAGGTCGGAGCCCTGCTCGCCGTCGTGGCGGCGGGGGAGTGACCCGGCCCCGCACACGGTGTGGCCCGTACGGCCCGTACGGGCCACACCGTCCGTACGGGCCGCACCGTCCGTACGGGCCGCACCGTCCGTACGGGCCACACCGTCCGTACGGGCCGCACAGCTCGCACACCACTCCGTACGGGCCGCGTGGGACCGCGACGCACCGCAGCACAGCCGGACCGCGCAACGCACCGCAAGGGGCCCGCACAGCACAGCGCACGTGGCCCGCACAACGCACGCACGTGGGAGGAGCCGTCCATGACCAGCTCGCACACGCCGGTGGACACCCCGGAGCGCGTGGCGCTCCGCGCCGCGGTGTCGTCCTTCGCCAAGGGACACGCCCCGGGCGGCCCCCAGGAGGGCGACGGGGCCGCCGAACTGTGGGCCGAGGCAGGAAAGCTGGGCTACCTAGGCGTCAACCTCCCCGAGGAGTACGGCGGCGGGGGCGGTGGCATCACCGAGCTGTCCATCGTCCTGGAGGAGCTGGGTGCGGCGGGCTGCCCGCTGCTCATGCTCGTCGTCTCGCCCGCCATCTGCGGCACCGTCATCGCCCGGTTCGGCACCGCCGAGCAGAAGGAGCGCTGGCTGCCGGGCCTGGCCGACGGCAGCGTCATCATGGCCTTTGGCATCACCGAGCCCGACGCCGGATCCAACTCGCACCGCATCACCACCACCGCCCGCCGGGACGAGGGCGGCGGCTGGATACTCAACGGCCGTAAGGTCTTCATCACCGGTGTGGACAACGCCGACGCGGTTCTCATCGTCGGCCGCACCGAGGACGCCAGGACCGGGAAGCTCAAGCCCTGTCTGTTCATCGTCCCGCGCGAGACCCACGGCTTCTCCCACCACCACATCCCCATGGAGCTGGCCGCCGCGGAGAAGCAGTTCGAGCTGGTGCTGGACGACGTGACGCTGCCCGCCGACGCGCTGGTGGGCGACGAGGACGCCGGGCTGCTCCAGCTGTTCGCGGGGCTCAACCCGGAGCGCATCATGACGGCGGCGTTCGCGCTGGGGATGGGCCGCTACGCGCTCGACAAGGCCGTGGACTACGCCCGCACCCGCCAGGTGTGGAAGGAGCCCATAGGCGCACACCAGGCGATCGCCCACCCCCTCGCCCAGGCCCATATCGAGCTGGAGCTGGCCCGGCTGATGATGGCGAAGGCGGCGTACCTGTACGACGAGGGCGATGACGCGGGCGCGGGCGAGGCCGCCAACATGGCCAAGTACGCGGCCGGGGAGGCCGCGGTGAAGGCGGTGGACCAGGCCGTGCACACCCTCGGCGGCAACGGCCTGACCGCCGAGTACGGGCTGGTCCGGCTGATCACGGCCGCCCGGGTGGCCCGGATCGCCCCCGTCAGCCGCGAGATGATCCTCAACTACGTCTCCCACCAGACCCTGGGTCTGCCCAAGTCGTACTGAGCGGGCTTCAAGCCGTACGCGGGTAGGGCAGAACGGACAGGTAGGTCCATCAGAGCTGAGGGGAGCGGCCATGGTGCTGCGCAGCGAGTATCCCGATGTACCGCCCGTCGATCTGCCCATCCACGACGCCGTACTGGCCCGCCCGGCCGAGGAGTTCGGCGACCTGACCGCGCTGGTGGACGGCGTGACCGGGGCGGCCCTGAGCTATGCCGCGCTGGACCGCGCGTCGCGCCGGATCGGGGCCGCGCTGGCCGAGGCGGGGGTGCGCAAGGGCGATGTGGTGGCCCTGCACAGCCCCAACTCGATCATGTACCCACCGGCGTTCTACGGCGCCACCCGCACCGGGGCCGCGGTCACCACGGTGCATCCGCTGGCGACGCCGGAGGAGTTCGCCAAGCAGCTACGGGACGCGGCCGCGTCGTGGATCATCACCGTCTCGGCGCTGCTGGGCGTGGCGCGGCAGGCCGCCGAACGGGCGGGCGGGATACGGGAGATCTTCGTCTGCGACGAGGCGAGCGGCCACCGTTCGCTGCGCTCGATGCTGAGCAGCACCGCGCCCGAACCGGTGGTGGAGATCGACCCGGCCGAGGACATCGCCGTCCTGCCGTACTCCTCCGGCACCACCGGCACCCCCAAGGGCGTGATGCTCACCCACCGCAACGTCGCCACCAACCTCGCGCAGGTGGAGACGCTGGTGCCCAACCGGCCGGGGGAGCGGGTGCTGGCCGTCCTGCCGTTCTTCCACAGCTACGGCCTTACGGCGCTCATGAACGCGCCGCTCCGCAACGGCGGCACCGTGATCGTGCTGCCCCGCTTCGAACTCGACACCTTCCTCGCGGCGATCGAGAAGCACCGCGCCCAGGCGCTCTATGTGGCCCCGCCGATCGTGCTCGCGCTCGCCAAGCACCCGGCCGTGGACGGCCATGACCTGTCGTCGGTGCGGTATGTGCTGAGCGCGGCGGCCCCGCTGGACGCCCGGCTCGCGGAGGCGTGCGCCCAGCGGCTCGGCGTACCGCCGCTGCTTCAGGCGTTCGGGATGACGGAGCTGTCCCCGGGCTCCCATCTGGTGCCGCGCGACGCGAAGAACGCCCCGCCCGGGACCGTCGGAAAGCTGCTCCCGAGCACCGAGATGCGCATCGTGGACCCGGACGGCGGCACGGACGTGGCCGTGGGCGAGGACGGCGAGATCGTCATCCGGGGACCGCAGGTGATGAAGGGCTACCTGGGCCGTCCCGAGGACACCGACGCGATGATCGACCCCGAGGGCTGGCTGCACACCGGTGACGTCGGGCATGTGGACGCGGACGGCTGGCTGTATGTGGTGGACCGGGTGAAGGAGCTGATCAAGTACAAGGGCTACCAGGTCGCCCCGGCCGACCTGGAGGCCGTGCTGCTCGCGCATGAGGCCGTCGTCGACGCCGCCGTGATCGGGGTGACGGACGGGGCGGGCAATGAGATCCCCAAGGCGTATGTGGTGCCCAGGCCCGGGACCCGGATCTCGGAGGACGACCTGATCGCCTACGTTGCCGGACAGGTGGCCCCGTACAAGAAGGTGCGCCGTGTGGAGTTCACGGACGCCGTGCCGCGCTCGGCCACCGGCAAGATCCTCAGGCGTGAACTGCGCGCCAGGGAAAGGAGTTCGACCGCCCCATGACCGACAGCCCCACGGCCGGCCCCACGGCCGGCCGCCCGCTGACCGACCGCCCGCTGGACGAGGGCCTTACGGCCGACGGCTCCACGAGCGACGGCCTTACGGCCGAAGCACCTATGCCCTTCGTACGGTCCGCCTTCGCGCGCGGGATCACCACCCTCACCCTGGACTCGCCGCACAACCGCAACGCCCTCTCCTCGCGTCTGGTCGCCGAGTTGCGCGAGGCGCTGGCGGCGGCCGGGCGGGACGATCGTGTGCGGGCGGTGCTGCTCACCCACACCGGCACCACCTTCTGCGCGGGCGCGGATCTGAGCGAACCGCCCTCGGCGTCCGGGGCGTCCGGTCTCGTGGATCTGTTGCGGTCGATCGTGGAGCTGCCCAAGCCGGTGGTCGCCCGCGTCACCGGGCACGTACGGGCCGGTGGGCTCGGGCTGCTCGGGGCCTGCGACATCTCGGCGGCCGGGCGCGGCGCCAGCTTCGCCTTCACCGAGGCCCGGCTCGGCCTCGCCCCGGCCGTCATCTCGATGCCGCTGCTGCCCCGGCTGGACCGGCGCGCGGCGGCCCGCTACTACCTCACGGGTGAGCGGTTCGACGCCGCCGAGGCGGCCCGGATCGGGCTGGTCACGCTCGCGGATCCGGAGGGGGACGCGGACGAGGCGCTGGCGCCGGTCCTCGACGGGCTGCGCCGGGGCTCCCCGCGGGGCCTGGCCGAGTCCAAGCGGCTGGTGACCGCCGATGTGCTGCGCGCCTTCGACCGGGACGGCGAGGCGCTGGCCGCGCTGTCGGCCCGCCTCTTCGCCTCCGAGGAGGCGCGCGAGGGCATGACGTCGTTCCTGGAGCGGCGCGATCCGGCGTGGGTGCGGCAGACGGCGTCCGACGCGGAGGCGGTACCGGACACGGAGGCGATACCGGACGCGGGGGACGAGGGGGCCGCAGGAAACACGGGCCCCGCCGGGGCGTCCCGATGACCCCCCGTACGGCATTGCGCGACCCCAAGCAGGACCGCAGCCGCGCCACCCGCAGGCGGCTGCTGGAGGCCGCCGTGGCATGCCTCGCCGAGCGCGGCTGGGCCGGTTCCACGGTCGCGGTGGTCGCCGAGCGGGCCGGGGTGTCGCGGGGCGCGGCCCAGCACCACTTCCCGACCCGCGAGGACCTCTTCACGGCCGCCGTCGAGCATGTCGCCGAGGAGCGCTCGGCGGAGCTGCGCGCCCTCCCCGCCCCGCACCGGGAGGGCCGCGTCCCCGCGGTGGTCGAGGCGCTGATCACCCTCTACACCGGCCCGCTCTTCCGGGCCGCCCTCCAGCTGTGGGTGGCGGCCTCGTACGAGGAGCAGCTGGGCGCCCGGGTGAGCGCGCTGGAGGCGAAGATCGGCCGGGAGACGCATCGGATCGCGGTGGAGCTGCTGGGCGCCGACGAGTCGGTGCCGGGCGTCCGGGAGGCCGTCCAGGGCCTGCTCGACATGGGGCGGGGCCTCGGCCTGGCCAACCTGCTGACGGACGACCGGCACCGCCGGGAGCGGGTGGTGGCCCAGTGGTCGCGGATCCTGGAGGGGATCCTGGCCCAGAAGGACCCGGACGACCACCCGGCCGGCGACCACCCGGCCCACGACCACCCCGCCCCGGCCGCCTCCTGACCTGTCGCGCGCTGACCTGTCGCGCGCGGACCCATCGCGAGCGGCTCTATCGCGAGCTGGCCTACCGCGAGTGGCTCTATCGCGAGCGGGCCTACCGCGAGGCGGTGTCCCCGTAGCCGTCGACCTCGTGCGGGCTGCGCGTGCCGGGGCCGACGTACCGGGCCGACGGCCGCACCAGACGGCCGGTCCGCTTCTGCTCCAGGATGTGCGCGCTCCAGCCCGCCGTACGGGCGCAGGTGAACATCGAGGTGAACATGGGCGCCGGGACCTCCGCGAAGTCCAGCACGATGGCCGCCCAGAACTCCACGTTCGTCGCCAGCACACGGTCCGGCCTGCGGTTGTGGAGCTCGTCCAGGGCGGCCCGCTCCAGCGCCTCGGCGACCTCGAAGCGCGGTGCGCCCAGCTCCTTGGCGGTGCGCCGCAGGACCCGCGCCCGCGGGTCCTCGGCGCGGTAGACCCGGTGGCCGAAGCCCATCAGCCGCTCACCCCGGTCGAGCGCCTGCTTGACGTAGCGGGTGGCGTCCCCGGTGCGCTCGATCTCCTCGATCATGCCGAGCACCCGGGAGGGCGCGCCGCCGTGCAGCGGCCCCGACATGGCGCCCACCGCGCCGGAGAGCGCGGCGGCGACATCGGCGCCGGTGGAGGCGATGACGCGGGCGGTGAAGGTGGAGGCGTTCATGCCGTGCTCGGCCGCCGAGGTCCAGTACGCGTCGACGGCGGCCACGTGCTTGGGGTCCGGCTCACCGCGCCAGCGCCGCATGAAGCGCTCCACGATGGTTTCGGCCTTGTCGATCTCCCGCTGCGGCACCATCGGCTTCCCCTGGCCGCGGGCCGACTGGGCCACGTAGGACAGGGCCATCACCGCCGCGCGCGCCAGGTCCTCGCGGGCCTGCTCCTCGTCGATGTCCAGCAGTGGTTTGAGGCCCCAGACGGGCGCGAGCATGGCCAGCGCGGACTGCACATCGACCCGGACGTCCCCGGAGTGGACCGGGATGGGGAACGGCTCGGCGGCCGGCAGCCCCGGGTTGAAGGCGCCGTCGACCAGCAGCCCCCAGACGTTCCCGAAGGAGACGTGACCCACCAGGTCCTCGATGTCCACGCCTCGGTAGCGGAGCGCGCCGCCTTCCTTGTCGGGTTCGGCGATCTCCGTCTCGAACGCGACGACTCCTTCGAGTCCGGGTACGAAGTCGGACATCAGGCGGCTCCTCATGCGGACGACGGTCGGCGGCGGACGATGCCGGAACGGTTACGCGGCCGCCTGACACGGCTCGCGGTCCGTACCGGTCACTCCGTGATGTGCCCCGTGCGGGTGGTGGTCACCCAACCGTGGCGGGGAGTGACCTCCGGGACACGGGGGGTGGTGCCTGCCCAGGCGCCGAACGGGTGGCGCGTGGTCCGCTCAGTCTGGTGCGTGCGCTGCCCATGGGGAAGCGTGAGAAGTGGCACATCCCCTCCGGATCGCGGGAGGGTTACGGGGTGCCGGGGCGGGGGAGGGAGAGCGCTCTTCCGGGGCCGCCCGTGCGACGGACCGATGATGTTGCAAGATATGCCCGTGCCTCACGTTGACTCGGAGCCCTCGGCTTCCTCCGCGCGTACGTACGACCCGGCCGCCATGCGCGAGCACTACCGCGCGGCCGGCTTCGACGAGGCGGATCTGGCGGATGATCCGTTCGGGCAGTTCACCCGGTGGTTCGAGGACGCCGTCGGCAGCGGGCTGTTCGAGCCGAACGCCATGGTCGTCTCGACGGCCGACGCGCAGGGCCGCCCCAGCTCCCGCACGGTCCTGATGAAGAGCTTCGACGAGCGCGGCTTCGTCTTCTACACCAACTACGGCTCTCGCAAGGGCCGTGAGCTGGGCGAGAACCCGCAGGTCGGCCTGCTCTTCCCCTGGCACCCCATCGCCCGGCAGGTCATCGTGACGGGCACCGCGCGGCGCACCGGGCGTGACGAGACGGCGGCGTACTTCCGCACCCGGCCGCACGGCTCGCAGCTGGGGGCGTGGGCGAGCTCGCAGTCCACGGTGGTGGGCTCGCGGGAGGAGCTGGACCGCTCGTACGAGGAGCTGGCGGACCGCTATCCACCGGGCGAGCAGGTGCCGGTGCCGCCGGAGTGGGGCGGGTTCCGGGTGGTGCCGGAGGCGGTGGAGTTCTGGCAGGGCCGGGAGAACCGGCTGCACGACCGGCTGCGGTATGTCCGGCTGCCCGAGGAGGAGGGCGGCGGCTGGCGGGTCGAGCGGCTGTACCCGTAGGACGCCCTGAGGACGTAGAGCGCCCTGAGCACGTAGAACGCACTGAGCACGTAGAACGCCCTGAGGACGTAGAGCGCCCTGAGCACGCAGAACGCACTGAGTACGCAGAACGCACTGAGTACGCAGAACGCCCTCAGAACGCGGACAACCCGCGGGTCTCTCCCCTGACGCCCTGAGGCGGTAGGGGGCCGGTCGGACGTACCGGCGACCCGCGGGTCGGGTGACTGCTTGGGATTGGCCGGCCGCGCACCTCTGGTGCGCAAGTCCGGCGAATGCGCTGAGCGCGACGACGGACTGCTAGCCCGCAGTCACCTCACGCGTCCGGATTTCATACATCTGCCGAACCACCTCCCTTCTCGTGTACCGCCACACTAAGAACCCCCTCCTGCCACACACAAGCGAATTTCCGTGAGGCAACGATTTCGACGAATGCGGTGTGGCGCGCGTCACGTTCGAGTTCAATGTCCGACGTGCCCCACCACAGACAGCCACGTCCAGCAAGGGGTGTCAGGTGAGCGCTTCACAACGTTCCGAACCCGCACGTCCAGCGCGTTCCGCCCGGTCCTCGCGGGGGGTCCCGGGACAGCCGGGCGCGGCCCCGTCGGCGTCCGGCCACCCCGACTGCCCGGACGGCCCCGAGCGGTCCGACTCCGAACTGCTCGCCGCGCTGCTCGACGGGATGGACGCCGCCCTGTGCGCGTTCGACGCCGACGGCACGGTGACCCACTGGAACCACGAGGCCGAGCGCATCCTCGGGTGGACGGCGGCGGAGGCGGTCGGCCGCAAGGGGCTGGGCGGCTGGGCGGCCCGCCCGGGGGACGCCCGGGACGTCGAGGCGCGCCTTACGGAGGCCATGGGCGCCACGGGGCGCCGGGTGCACGAGTTCGCGCTGCTGACCAAGGACGGCGGCCGGGTCCTGGTCCGTACCCAGTCCTCGGGGGTGCCGGGCGCGGACGGCCGCCCGGCCGGGGTGTACTGCGCCTTCAGCGAGGTGCACGCCCAGGTCGACCTGGAGCGGTCGATCGCGCTGAGCGAGGCGCTGCTGGACGACGCGTCGTGGAACGTGGTCCTGGTCGACGCGGATCTGCGGGTGGCCGTCGTCAACGCCAACGCGGCGGGCGCGCTGCGCACCACCCGTAAGGCCGCGCCCGGACGGCCGCTGGGCGACTTCCTGGACCAGGGTGTGGAGGAGGCGGAGGCCGCGCTCCAGCACGTCCTGGCGGAGGGCGCGCCCCCGGCGCCCACCGAGCTGTGGGTGACGCTGCGGGACACCGACACCGACGCCGACGCGGCGGACGGTCTCGAGGGCGCGGAGGGTGTCCGCTACGAACTGCTCGACGACGACGAGGCCGTGCGCGGCGAGGGCACCGACCGCGGCGAGACCGGGGCGGCGGCGCGCCGCCGCTGCTGGCGCAGCGGCTTCCTCCGGCTGGCCTCACCGCTCACCGAGGAGCCGGCGCCGCTCGGGGTGGCCTGGATCTTCCAGGACGTGACGGAGGCGAAGGGCCAGGAGCAGGAGAGCGCCCGGATGCGCTTCCGGGGCAACCAGCTGCACCGGGCGGCGCGGGCGGCGGCCGAATGCGAGGACCCGATGGAGGCCGCCTCGGTCCACCTGGACTTCGCGCTGGCCGGCTTCGCCGACCACGCCCTGATCGACCTGGTCCTGGACCCGCCGCCGGGCGCCCCGGCCGACCGGATCCGGCTGGTCCGGGCGGCGGCCACGCCCACCGGCACCCCCGGCCCCTGCCCGCCCGTCGTCCCGGGCGGCATCCCGTTGGCCTACCCGGAGGGCCATCCGGCGCTCCAGTCGGTCGAGCGCTGCGGTTCGGTACGGGCGAGCGCGAGACGCTCGGACGAGTCGGGGGCGGTCCAGTGGGCGGCGACCCGCAAATGGCCGGAGGGCGCGGTGCACGGCCTGTGCGCGGTGCTGCGCAGCCGCGGCCGCACCCTCGGCGTGGTCACCTTCCTGCGCACCTCCAGCCGCCGGGGCTTCGACCGGACGGACGCGACGTACGCGGAGGACGTCGCGGCCCGGGTCGCCGCCTCGGTGGACCTGGCCGTACGCAGGCGCTGACGCCGTGCCGGGCGGTGCTGGCGGCGTGCCGGGCGGCGCTGACGCGGCACCCGGAACCGGCGCGCGCCCGGTGCCCACGGGGGGCACCGGGCAGTGGAGCACCGGCGGCGGACCGTCATCGGCGGTAGAAGATCCGGTCCCCGTATTCGGCCATCACCTTACGGTTCCACTCGTGCCCGCCGTCCACGTTCCCCGACCTCAGCATGGGCGGCTCGATCCCGCGCTCGGCCAGCTCCCCGATCCCGGCCGCCACCATGGACTGCATGATCGCGCTCGTCACGACGGTGGACGCGGGCGCGAAGGGCGCGCCGACGCCGTCCGCCGTGAGCTCCGCGTCCCCGACCGCGATCTTGTTGTCGACGACCAGGTCGCAGTGGTCCTTGAGGAAGCCACCGGAAGGGTTGCGCGAGGTCGTGCCGGTCGCGTAGCCGACCGAGGTCAACCCGATCACCTTGATGCCGCGCTCCCGCGCGCTGATGGCCATCTCCACGGGCAGGGCGTTGCGCCCGGACAGCGAGATCACGATCAGCAGGTCCCCGGCCCGGAGCGGGCTGCTGTCGAGGACGGTCGTGGCGAGCCCGTCGACGCGTTCGAGCGCGCTGCCCAGGGTGGCGGGGACGACGTCCACGCCCACCGCGCCCGGCACCGGCAGCAGGTTCATCAGCGCGAGCCCGCCCGCGCGGTAGACGACGTCCTGCGCGGGCAGGGAGGAGTGCCCGGCGCCGAATGTGAAGAGGCGGCCGCCCGCGGCGACGGTATCGGCGATCAGGGTGCCCGCCGCGGCGATATGCTCGCCCTCCTCGTCCCGCACCTGCCGCAGCAGGCCGATGGCCGCGTCGAAGAATCGCCCGGCCGGTTTGGACTCGCTCATCAACGCGTCGCCTTCCCTGTGGGGGGTTTCGATCATGACGCTGTGAATAGCAGCCCGGTCCCTCGTGGCGGAAGGGGCCGACTCGGCCCCGTTGTCGGTGGGATGCGTCAGAATTGGTTGAGGGCCACCGCACGACACTTCGAGGGGCACGCATGTCCGGACTGATCGACACCACGGAGATGTATCTCCGAACCATCCTCGAGCTCGAGGAGGAGGGCGTGGTCCCCATGCGCGCCCGGATCGCGGAGCGGCTCGAGCAGAGCGGTCCGACGGTCAGCCAGACAGTGGCGCGGATGGAGCGCGATGGGCTGGTCACGGTCGCGGGCGACCGTCACCTGGAGCTGACCGAGGAGGGCCGTCGGCTGGCCACCCGCGTGATGCGCAAGCACCGGCTCGCGGAGTGCCTGCTCGTCGATGTGATCGGGCTGGAGTGGGAGCAGGTCCACGCCGAGGCGTGCCGCTGGGAGCATGTGATGAGCGAGGCGGTGGAGCGGCGGGTGCTGGAGCTGCTCCGCCATCCGACCGAGTCGCCGTACGGAAACCCGATTCCGGGCCTGGAGGAGCTGGGCGAGAAGGCCGAGGCCGATCCGTTCCTGGACGAGTCCATGGTGAGCCTGCGCGAGCTGGAGCCGGGTTCGGAGGGCAAGACGGTGGTGGTGCGCCGCATCGGCGAGCCCATCCAGGCCGACGCCCAGGTGATGTACACCCTGCGGCGGGCCGGGGTGCAGCCGGGCTCCGTGGTGAGCGTCACCGAGTCGGCGGGCGGGGTGCTGGTCGGCAGCAGCGGTGAGGCGGCGGAGCTGGAGGCGGAGATCGCCTCGCATGTCTTCGTGGCCAAGCGCTGACGCTCCCTGACCTCGCTCCTTGACCTCGCTTCCCAACAGCGCGCTGACCTGGCCTTCAACACCGCGCTGAGCTCGCTTCCGACACCGCGCTGACCTGGCCTTCAACACCGCGCTGAGCTCGCTTCCGACACCGCGCGGACCTCGCTTCCGACACCGCGCTGACCTTCCTTCCCGACGCCGCGCGAATACACCCCCGCACAACCTCCCTCGCCTCGACACGCTGACCGATACACCCGGTTCAAGCCATTCGGCCGTCACGACCTGCGACGACGGATTTTCCCGATACCGGAGTCGACAGAAACCGAGCGGGCCGGGCCGCCGCGTGCGACGCTGTCGCTGACGCTCGGATCGTCAGGGGAGGGGGTCCGGTGGGCCCGATGGGCTGTGCCGCCGAGGGGGTGTTCTCGAGCGAGGGCCCCGGTGCCGTCAGGTGCCGGGGCCCCGCTTCCCCATGTCCCCCCGCTGGGCCCCGGGTCGCACGGACCGCGCGGACGCGGCCGGTGCGACCCGGGGCCCTGGTGACCCGGAGCCCCGAGCTCCCAGGGTCGTCCCCCGCGGACTCCCTTCCCCGAGCAGTCCGCCTCCCGCTAGCTGTCTCCCCAGGGCGCAGACGATCAATCCCCGAGCACGGTCACTCGAACGAGGGGTGTTGAACGGCAATGCCCCGTGTTCGAATATGAGTTCGATACTGTGAGGGCGTTCGAGAGAGGGCTGGAGGTGCCAGACCACATGGTGCGACGTATCGAGGTGAGCGGGGCCGGCGGCGTGCGACTCGCCGCCTGGGAGTTCACCGATCCGCCCAAGGCAGGCGCTGGCCGCGAGGGAGCGCGGGGCCCCGGAGTGCTGTTGCTCCATGGGCTGCTGGGCCGGGCCGCCCACTGGGCGGAGACGGCCCGATGGCTCTCCACCCGCTATCGGGCGGTCGCCCTCGACCAGCGCGGCCACGGCCGCAGTCAGAAGCCGGCCGAGGGGCCGTTCGGCCGCTCCACCTATGTGGACGACGCCGAGGCGGCCGTGGAGCAGCTCGGCCTCGCCCCCGTCACCCTGATCGGCCACGCCATGGGCGCCCTCACCGCCTGGCAGCTCGCCGCCCGCCGCCCCGATCTGGTCCGGGCGCTGGTCATCTGCGATATGCGGGCCTCGGCCCTCGGCGCCGCCTCGCAGCGCGAGTGGGCCGATTGGTTCCGCTCCTGGCCGGTGCCGTTCGCCACGCTCGCCGATGTGCGCAAGTGGTTCGGTGAGGACGATCCGACGCTGGAGCGCCCGAATCCGCCCCGGGGCGACTTCTTCGCGGAGGTCATGGCCGAGCGCTCGGACGGCTGGCGCCCGGCGTTCTCCTGCCGTCAGATGCTGAAGGTCCGTGACAGCTGGGTCCATGACGCCCATTGGGAGGAGCTCGCGCTGGTCGAGTGCCCCACCCTGGTCGTGCGCGGGCTGGACGGTGAGCTGGGCCGCGCGGAGGCGCAGGAGATGGTCCGGGTGCTGCCCCGGGGGCAGTATGCGGAGGTGGTGGACGCGGGCCATCTCGTCCACTACGACCAGCCGGACGGCTGGCGCCGCGCCGTGGAGCCCTTCCTGGCCTCGGTCCTGCCCGTCTAGCCGCACAGGCCCTGCGCGGCTCAACCCCGATGATTCGGCGCCGCGTTCAGAACGTCCAGACGCCCCGTTCAGAACGTCCAGACGAACGGCTTGCCGCCGATCTCCGTCCACATGACCTTGACCGACCTCGCCCGCGCGGGGATCAGGAAGGTGTTGCAGAGCAGATAGCTCTGCCCGTTCCTCCAGTTCTTGATCTCATCCGAGTCCGCGCACCCCTTGGGCCGTCCGGCAGTGCCGGTGACCTTCGCTCCGCGCCGCCCGTCCGCGTACACCTCCGCGTAGTCCCCGACCCGCGGATACTCCTTCACCGTGGCCCCGCGCACATGGGTGTACTTCACATAGACCACCGCGGGTACCTTGCCCTCGGCGTCCGCGGGGTTCGACACCAGCGCCTTCGCCTCGGCCGCCGTGCCGATGTCGACCTTCTGCGCCGCGATCCGATAGGTGGGCTCGACCCCGGTGTCCTCCTTGAACGCACGCGTACCGGTCTGGCCCGGCCGGAGCGGCGGCTCACCGTCCGATCGCATACCGACCTTCTGCGCACCGCTCCGGTGACCATCGGTGACACCCGAGCGGGAAGTGTGCCGCGCGTTCTCGGAGGTATCGTCCTTTTCGCCGAATGGTCCGCACGCGGTCAGGGCGAGAGCCAGTACGGCAACGGGCGCGCCGGCGCGCAGCAGCCACGTTGTCTTGGTCAGCGGCAAGTGGAACTCCAATGCGGGAACGTGACCTCATCGCGTTCCGGTGTGATCTCTTGAACGCGATCGACGGTTCGTCGATCCTACGAGTCCTCTACTCCCTTACAACAATGGGAAATTGACCAGTAATGGACAGGCGAAGGGAAGCACATGATCGGTGGCGACAGCACCGAACCGGAACCCGGCAAGGACTGGGCGGCATTTCAGTACGAGATCTATCTGAACGGGATGACCGGCGCCGTTCCCCGGCTTCCCGCCGATCTCACCCGGCTCGAGGAGCTGGCCGAGGCGCGGCTGGGGCCGGGGCCGGTGGGCTATGTGGCGGGCAGCGCGGGCGTCGGCAGCACCGAGCGGGCCAACCGGGCGGCGCTGGACCGGCATCGGATCGTGCCCCGGATGCTCCGTGACGTACGGCGGCGGAATCTCTCGGTCGAGCTGTTCGGCACCCGGCTGCCAGCGCCGCTCGCGCTCGCGCCGATCGGAGTGCTGTCGATCATGCACCCGGACGCCGAGTGCGCGGCGGCGCGTGCCGCCGCGGCGCAGGGCGTGCCGTTCATCCTCTCCTCCGCCTCCAGTACGCCGATGGAGCGGGTGGCGGAGGCGATGGGCGACGGTGAGCGGTGGTTCCAGCTCTACTGGGGCAAGGACCGCGAGGTCACCAGGAGCTTTCTGAGCCGCGCCAAGTCCTCGGGTTTCACGGCCCTGGTGGTCACCCTCGACACTCCGCTGCTGGCCTGGCGGCCGCGCGATCTCGACCAGGCGTATCTGCCGTTCCTGCACGGTGTGGGCACCGCCAACTACTTCACCGATCCGGCGTTCCAGGCCGGGCTCGCCAAGCCGGTCCACGAGGACCGGGACGCCGCGGTGCTGCACTTTGTGCAGCTGTTCGGCGACCCCGGGAAGACCTGGGAGGACCTGGTGTTCCTGCGCGAGCACTGGGACGGCCCGATCGTGCTGAAGGGGGTGCTGCACCCCGACGACGCCCGGCGCGCGGCGGACGCGGGGATGGACGGCGTCGTCGTGTCCAACCACGGCGGCCGCCAGGTGGGCGGCTCGATCGGGGCGGCCGACGCGCTGCCGGGGGTGGTGGAGGCGGTCGGCGACCGGCTGGCGGTGCTCTTCGACAGTGGAGTGCGCACCGGTGACGATGTGTTCAAGGCGCTCGCCCTCGGCGCTCGCGCGGTGCTGCTGGGGCGGCCGTATGCCTATGGGCTCGGGCTGGACGGGCAGCCGGGGGTGGAGCATGTGATCCGCGCGCTGCTGGCCGAGTTCGAGTTGACGCTGGCGCTGTCGGGCCATACCGATGCCGCGGGGCTGACTCCGGAGGCGCTCGGCTGACAATTCCCTTCGGCCTTCAACTTGTCAGCGGCACCCGGCCTTCAACTTGTCAGCCGCACCGGTCCATCGGCGACTCGCCGAGCGGCCGTTGGGGTTTTACCGGGTCCTCAGCTTCCGGATTGACGGGTGCTACGCTCCTTGACGCGCAATGAATTTACTGATCACGGGGGGTGGTCGCGTGAAGATCAAACGTAAAGCCTCGATGGTCGTGCTCTCGACGGCGCTGATGCTGGGCGGTTTCATCGCCCTGGCGCCAACGGCGTCGGCGGTGGGGTCATCGGCGTGCCAGTTCAATTCCCCGGATGTCAATTTCAAGGTCTCGACCAGTGGCGCCAGATTCCGCACCGGTCCGGGAAAGCGGTACCGCGCTATAGGGACGCTTTACCGAGGGGATTCCTTCCGGTACTTCTGCCGCACCCGGGGCTTTGAGAACAGCTGGTCCTACGGAAAGATCCTCAAGCGGACCACGACCGGAATTCATGCCGGGACCAGGGGCTGGGTGTACAGCAAGTACCTCGACTAGCCGGAACGTTACGGCAGTTGGGTGCGCGGCGGTCGGGTGCGCGGCGGTCGGGTCCGGAGGTTTCGTACGACGGCACGCGGCGGGGCCGGGGCTCGCCCCCGGCCCCGCCGCCCGCGCTCGCGCCCGCGTCGTCACCCCTTGCTGACCGCCGCCAGGATCTCCGGCAGTCGCGCCGCGACCCGTGGCGCCGCCACCCGCAGGCCGGCCTCCGCGATCGCCGCGCCGTACAGCGCGCCCAGCGGGAACACCACCCACAGCAAGCCGTGCGTCCCGGAGACATGCAGCCAGATCGTCAGGCCCAGCACCGGCGCGCACAGCACGGAACCCGCGATCATCCCGCCGAGGATGCTGAGCCAGGCGATCCCCGCCTGCGCCGGGACGACGTTCTTGTAGCCGCTGTCCTGCGGAATCGAGTACGGGGCCAGCACCGAGGTCAGGGCGCCGGTCGCCAGCATCGAGCCGAGCAGCGCCAGGGCGATCCCGAGCGCCTCGGGGGCGGCCGACCAGTTCTTCAGGACGGCGGCGCAGCCGAGCACCGCCACCGCCACGTATGGCACCGCGACCAGGAGCAGCGCCATCGCACGGCCCCGCAGCTCCAGATAGGCGTCACGGGGTGAGGAGATCGTCTGCGCGACCATCCAGAAGGCGGAGGTGTCCTGGCCGAACTGGTTGTACATCAGCATGCCGAGCATCCCCGACGCCCAGCAGGCCCAGTAGATCGAGCCGTTGCCCTGGGCCGCGGTGATGAAGGGCAGCAGCAGGCCGACGCCCAGCGAGGTGACCCACGCCGACTTGGTCTTCGGGTCCCGTACGGCGTAGCGCAGCGTCCGCAGCAGCACCGTGCCGGTGCGGCCGGAGGGCAGCAGCCGGGCGAACGGGCCCGAGGCGTCCGGGGTGTCGGCCGCGCCGGAGGACCGGCGCTCGCGCGGCGCCGCCGCCTGGATCGTGGAGGAGTCCGGCGTGGTCATCAGGTGGGTGAGGGTGGAGCGCCACCACCACATCAGCAGCGCCAACGCGGCGACGGTGAGCGCGAACTGGGCCGTTGCCACCCCGTAGGCGCCGTCGCTCACGCCCTGGACGGCGTCCACCGCCGCCGCGGGCGGCACCCAGCGCAGCACCGCGGACGCCGGTTCCAGCACGGACAGGCCGTTCTTACCGCCGAGCTGCTGGGCCCCGAGGTTCACGAACTGCGCGCCGATCGCCACGAACAGACCGCTGAGCACCGCCAGATCGCGGCCCTTACGGCTGGTGAGGAGGCGGGTGTTGGCCGTGGCGACGGCGCGGGCCAGCGCCACGCACACCAGCACCGTCAGCACCACGGCCAGGACCGCCGCCACCGCGGCCGCCGTCCCGTGCGCGACGGCGATCGCCGAACCGGCCGCCAGGGTCAGGGTGAACAGCGGGCCGATGCCGATCAGCGAGGAGACCAGCAGCGCGGTGATCAGCGAGCGCGGCCGCAGCGGCAGCATCACCAGCCGGGTCGGGTCGAGGGTCTCGTCACCGCCGGGGTAGAACAGCGGCATCACCGCCCAGCCGAGCGCGAGCACCGCCGTCAACAGCGTGACCAGAGCGTCGACGTGGTTCGTACCGCGCAGCAGCACCAGGCCGAGCAGCTGCAACACGGCGAACAGCATGGCCATCACCAGCGAGGTGAGGTACGCGGCCCGCCGGCCGCTGGACTGGCGCAGCCCGTTGCGCAGCAGCGCCAGCTTCAGGGAGACGAAGACGGGGGTGGGGGAGCCGGTGGGGACGGCGGGCGGGGCGGGCGCCGCGGTGCCGAGCGGGCCCTTGGCGTCGAGCGGGTCGGTGAGCGTCATCGGGCGCCGCCGCCCAGCCAGTCGAGGCTCTGGCCCGCCTGGCGCCGGTTGGCGCCGACCAGTTCCAGGAAGGCGTCCTGGAGGGAGGGTGCGTCGCCCCGCACCTCGGCCAGCGGGCCATGGGCCCGGATCCGCCCGCTCGCGATCACCGCCACCCAGTCGCACAGCGACTCCACCAGCTCCATGACATGGCTGGAGAAGACGACGGTCGCGCCGGAGCGGGTGTAGCGCTCCAGGACGCCGCGGATGGTCTGGGCGGAGACCGGGTCGACGCCCTCGAAGGGCTCGTCGAGGAAGAGGACTTCGGGGTTGTGGAGCAGCGCGGCGGCCAGTCCGATCTTCTTCCGCATACCGGTGGAGTAGTCGATGACCAGCTTGCTCTGGGAGCCCGCGAGATCGAGGACGTCCAGCAGCTGGGTGGCGCGCCGGTCGACCTCCGCACCGGGCAGCCCGCGCAGCCGCCCGGTGTAGGTGAGCAGCTCCCGGCCGGAGAGCCGCTCGAACATCCGCAGTCCCTCGGGCAGCACCCCGATCCGCGCCTTGACCTCGACCGGATCCCGCCAGACGTCATGGCCGCCGATCTCCACGGTCCCCTTGTCGGGGCGCAGCAGCCCGGTGATCATCGAAAGCGTGGTGGTCTTACCGGCACCGTTGGGGCCGACGAGCCCGATGAACTGCCCGGCGGGCAGCTCCAGATCGATCCCGGCGACCGCGATCTGCTCCCCGTAGCTCTTCCACAGGCCGCTCACCCGCACGGCGGCGGCCCGGGACGACTGTGGCTGTGTGCTGTCTGCTGCTTGCTCCTGCGGCACCGGCTCACCCCGTTCTCCCGTGGGACGTGTCCCACTGACGTGTCACGCGGGGGCCGGTCATGACGCCCCGCCGTCGCTCCACGATAGGGGGCCGTCCCGGGGAGCCCTCCGGAGTGTCAGCGGCGCTCGCGGCCGCAGGCGTAGGCCAGGGCGCTCACCAGCTCTTCCGCGTCGGGCAGCCAGCGGTTGGCGGCGGTGGGCCGCCGGGCCCACTGGATCGGGCCGCGCACGCCCACCCGGGTCGGCGGCGCGACCACGTAGTCGCCCTCGCCGCGGGCGGTCAGGTCGATCGCGTTCGGCGGCCAGCCCAGGTTCCGTACCAGGTCGGGGACCTTGGCGGCGGCACCCGGGAGGACGAAGAAGAGCATCCGCCGCCCGGGGGTGCAGGTGACCGGGCCCAGTTCGACCTGGCGGCGCTCCATGCGGGCGAGCGCCAGACAGCCCGCGGACTCCGGGACGTCGAGCGCGTCGAAGGTGCGGCCGGTGGGCAGCAGGATGGCGGCGCGCGGCGTCCTGGCCCACATGCGGCGGACCACGACCGCGCTGCCGGTGGCCTGGTTCACCCAGTCCCGGCCGGTCGGATGGGCGCCGGGGGCCGGGCAGTCGGCGGTTCCGCAGGAGCAGCGCTCCACTCCGTCCACGGCCTCGAGCCAGGTGCCGGAGAGCACGTCCCAGTGCCGCTCCTCGGCGTACCGCACCGCCGCGTCGCGCAGCCGCTCCCCGCGCTGCTGAGGGATCTGCGAGGTTCCCGCGGGGAACCGCGTTGGTCCTGTCACGTCCATGGTCTCTTCCACGCACAGGACAACTTCCGCCGTCAACGAGGGTTACGGCCGGGCCCCCGCACGGGCGGTGCTGTCGGGGGTCCGGGGTGCGCGGTGACGGCACGGCGGGGCGCATGGGTGCACGGGCGGGGGCGCGTGTGGGGTTGCGGCTCCGTGAGCGGGTAGCCACCATGCGTGACGGGCGTGCGAGTGTCCGGTGGCCATGCCGCGGCGCCAGGGGGAGGGCGGTCCCGGACTCGGATCGGCGCCGTACGCGAACGATACGGAGCATGCGGTCAATACGGGCAAGTTCCGCATTCGCCGTATACCTGCGATATCTGCGGGGCATCACTCAGCAACAGGGACGGATACGCCGAGAACGCAAGCAGTCACTGGGGGTAATGTCATGGCCGCTAGGCCGCTTGTGGCGCGGCAGCCGAACGAACGGTTGCAGGCGCTCATCCAGGAAGCCGGCTGCTCCAACGCCGGGTTGGCGCGCAGGGTCAATATGTGCGGCGCCGAGCACGGTCTCGATCTGCGGTACGACAAGACGTCCGTTGCCCGTTGGCTGCGCGGTCAGCAGCCGCGGGGCCGGGCGCCGGGCATCATCGCCGAGGCGCTCGGCCGCAAGCTCGGCCGTACCGTCACGATCGACGAGATCGGCATGGCCAACGGCAAGAACCTCGCCTCCGGGGTCGGTCTCCAGTTCTCGCCCACCGTCCTCGGCGCGATAGAGCAGGTCTGCGAGTTGTGGCGCAGCGATGTGGGGCGCCGCGACTTCCTCAGCGGCTCGACGGTCGCCGCCTCCGCGCTGGTCGAGCCCAGCCGCGACTGGCTGATCACCGGTGCCGACGCCCAGGTGGCGCGCACCGCGGGCGCCCGGGTGGGGCGGTCCGACGTCGCGGCGGTGCGGGCCACCACGGACGCGCTCGTCGACCTGGACCACCGCTACGGCAGCGGCCATGTGCGACCCGTCGTCGTCCACTATCTGAACAGTGTGGTCTCCGGGCTGCTGGCCGGCTCGTACACCGAGGCGGTCGGGCGCGAACTGTTCGCGGCCGTCGCGCGGTTGACGGAGCTGGCGGGCTATATGGCGGTCGACACCGGGCAGTCCGGTCTCGCCCAGCGCTACTACATCCAGGCGCTGCGGCTCGCCCAGGCCGCCGGGGACCGGGGCTACGGCGGCTATGTGCTCGCCGCGAGCATGAGCCATCTCGCCGCCCAGCTGGGCAATCCCCGGGAGATCGCCCAGCTGGCGAAGGCCGCGCAGGAGGGCGCGCGGGGCCAGGTGCCGCCGCGTGCCGAATCGATGTTCCTGGCGGCCGAGGCGCGCGGCCACGCCCTGATGGGGGACGCGCGGGCCTGCCAGTCCGCGGCCGGGCGGGCGCTGGACGCCATGGAGCGGGCGGTGGGCAGCGGTTCGGGCTCGGCCACGGGCGACGAACCCGACTGGATCCGCCACTTCGGCCATGCCTATCTCGCCGATGAACTGGCCCACTGTCACCGCGACCTGGGCCAGGCCGAGCAGGCCGGGCGGCGCGCCGAGGAGGCCCTGGAGGGCCTTCCGGAGGGGCGGGTGCGGCGGCGGGCGATCGGGCTGCTGCTGCTGGCCACCGCGCATGTGCAGCAGCGCGAGGTGGAGCAGGCGTGCCATGTGGGCACCCAGGCGGTGGATCTGCTGGGCACGCTGCGCTCCAACCGGGGCGCGGAGTATCTGGACGACTTCCAGCAGCGCCTGGAGCCGTACCGGGACGAGCCGGTGGTGCGGGAGTTCGGGGCGCGGCTCCAGGTGCAGGTGGCCTGATGCCCGTGTGGTGAGACATGGGTGTTGTGGAGTGTGTTGTGTTGTGTTTACTCCGGGTACGGACGGGGTTCATATCGCCCCTGATCGTGGTGATGTGCCCTATGTCGCGGTGACCAGTCTCTCTCCGTCCCGGTGGGCTCATGGGCACCGCGCCCTCTGGGGAACCGGTAGCGTGACCCGACGATTCCGTCGTTCCGTATAACCAAGGAGTCCCGGTGACGCAGAGCGGTCAGGGGAATGAGCCGCGGCTTCCCGCGGTCCCGCCCGCGCAGCCTGTGCGCGAGGGGGTTGTGCTCCCCGCCCACGGGGACCACAGGCCCTCGGACGCCCAACAGGGAGCCCCGGCCGGGGGCCAGGCGTGGGGGCAGCCTTGGGGGCCGCAGAGCGCTCCGGAACCGCAGCAGCAGGGCGAACTGCCGCCGCCGGGTGAGTTCGGCGCGCCGCCGTCGCAGGGGGAACTGCCCCCGCGGGCCGAGTTCGGCGCCCCGCCGCCGCCCGAGGCGCAGCCGTACGGGCAGCAGCAGGACTGGACGCCCCCGGAGAGACCGGCCCAGCCGCCGCACAGCGCTCAGCCGCCGCACAACGTCCCGGCGCCGTACCAGCCCCAGCCGCTGCCGTACCAGGCCGCCGACGAGACCCAGGTGATGCCGCCGCAGCCCGCCGGGGACGCGGACGCGACCCAGGTCATACCCCCGGTCCCGGGTGAGGCCCCGCCGCCCCTGGACACCCCCACCACCACGCTCGCCCCGGTCAAGAGCGCGCCGCTGCCGCCCGAGAACCGGCCCGAGTCACCGGCCGAGTCCACCACCCAGCTGCGCGCCGTCCGCCCCGGCCGCCGGGGCGCCCACCGCCAGCAGCCCCCCGCGGCAGCGGCCGCGGAGGAGACCGCGGTGCTCCCGCCCACGCCCGCCGCGCCCGCCGCGCCCGCGCCGATTCCGCAGCGGCCCGGCAGCGCCCCGTACGCGATCCGTCCCGGCCTTCCCGGGGACCGGCCGCCGCCCTCGGAGTTCGACGGTCTGTTCCGCGACGCCGGCGGTGCCGGTGGCGCCGATGAGACACAGCAGCTTCCGCAGTTCGGCCCGGACGTTCCGCAACCGCCGTCCGGCGGCCGTGGTGACGGCGGTCATGGCGGCGGTGGCCGGCGCCGGATGTCGCGAGGCATGATCATCGGCGTCGTGGTGGTGGCGAGCTGCGCCGTCGCCGGACTCGCCGCGGGAGCCGTGCTCAGTATGGGCGGTGACGACGGCGGTAAGGACAACTCGACGCTGAGCAGCGCCTCGCCGAGCGCCGCGGAGTCCTCCAAGGCCGCCGACCCCGTCGAGACGCAGGCGAAGGCGCTGGACGCGCTGCTCGCGGACAGCAACAACAGCCGGTCTGCGGTGATCAAGGCCGTGGACAACATCAAGTCCTGCAAGGACCTGACCACGGCGGCATCCGATCTGCGGACCGCCGCGGGCCAGCGCAATGACCTGGTGACCCGGCTGGGCAAGCTGTCGGTGGACAAGCTGCCCGACCACGCGCGGCTGACCGCGTCGCTCACCAGGGCGTGGAAGTCCTCGGCCAGGGCCGACAACGAGTACGCGGCCTGGGCCGACCAGGTCGGCGGCAAGAAGGGCTGCCCCAAGGGCAAGGCCCGCCGTTCGCCCCGGGTCGGGGCGGCCGAGCGGGCCAGTGGCGAGGCGACCCGGGCCAAGAAGACGGCCTCGGGGCTGTGGAACCCGATCGCCTCCCAGTACGGCCTCACCTCGCGCCAGGCCACCGACCTGTGACCGGGGCCACTCACCTGTGACCGGGCGGCCGGGGGCGGTGCCGCCGTTCCCCGGCCGACCCGTGGTCCGCGGTCGATCCTCGGCTCAGTCCGCCGGGTGGTAGCGCTCCAGGATCTTGGACACGTTGACGAAGCCCTTGCGCACCGCCACCAGCCGGCCGTCGCGCACCATCTGGTAGGTGACGTCCGCGTTGACGATCCGCGAGTAGTTGGGCACGTGCAGCGTGTCGTCGTAGCCCCAGCGCAGCGTGGGCGTCAGCCCGCCGGTGTTGACCGCGTGGCCGTTGTCCAGCGCGTTGCGCACGGTGCGGGCGCTGATGTCGTCGGCGTGCAGGGACATCAGCACCGAGCGCAGCACCGTGTAGCCGATCCAGGTGGTCTGCGTCCCGGGGTCGTCCGGGTCGATGCGGTTGTCGTCGAAGGCGTACTTGTTGATGACCTTCTTCATGGGGTTCCAGCGCGGATCGTCCCCGGCCGGGTACCAGCCGGTGGCGTAGGTGCCCTCCAGGGGGCTGGAGGTGCCGCCGGTGGAGTCGATCAGGGATTGCCGGACGCCGCCGAGGATGGAGGCTATCCGCACCCTGGGATGGTTCTCCTGGACCCGGCGGAAGGAGTCGAAGAAGGTGCCGGTGCGGTTGCCGAGCGCCGCGGTGACGCAGGAGTTGTCCAGGGCCGCGCCCTGGCCGGCGCCGCCGAGGGAGCTGTCGGCGCCGACGCCCTCCAGGGCCGTGGTGGCCTGCTTGCTGTAGTCGCCCGCGCCCTCGGGGGCGCGGACGTCATGGGCGTCGGCGCGATTGCCCGCCCTGAGGCCGGTGTTGAGGAGCTGGGGGAGTTCGTCGCCCGCGATGGTGTCGGGGCGCACCAGCGCGGTGCGCGCGCAGCGGGAGGCCAGCTGGCGCCCGTTGCCCACCAGCAGGGCCGCCTGGCCGCCGTTGACCGGGTAGGAGTACGGGCTGTCGAACTCCTCCTGCGTCAGCCCGTAGCCGCCTATGTAGGGGATGCCGGCGACCTCCAGCGGGGAGATGAAGGACCGGCCGTACTGGCTGTACGAGCCGACCACCGCGACGGCCTTGTCCTCCTTGGCCCGCTGGGCGCAGCCGGCGGCCTGGACGGCGTCGTTGCGCTCGTTGCAGGTGACGACCTCGAGCTTGCGGCCGTGAATGCCGCCGGAGTCGTTGACCCAGCGGGCAAATGCCTTCGCCATGGCGGGCATTCCCGGCATATTGGTCGCTTTGGTGCCCTCTGGGGCCCAGGTCATGACGGTGATGGGGTCGCTGTCGCTCTTGTTCGACAGCACCGCGCCGCAGCCGGACAGCAGCGACGCGCCGACCGCCGTACACAGTGCCGCCACGGCGGCTCGGAAGGGGCGGGAGGAGGGGCGTCGCCGTCCGGTCATGGCAAGCGAGCTTGGTGCTTCGCGAGGAACGCAGCCGCTATGACAAGACAAGGGATGGCGACGTAGAGGTGAACAGCGGGGGCTGATCCGTCTCTATGTGTGAAGAACGTACGATCAGTGACTGTGCAAGGTTCGGAGAAGTCTTCCCGTCGTGCCCGTCGCTCGACCACCATGGGGGCCATGCCTGCCAACGACATGCCTTGGTGGCGCTGGCGCACCAATGTGCGCTCGGCGCTGCATATGCTCTCGGACCCCGTATTCCAGCAGGAGTGCTGGCTGGCCGGCCAGCCTGGGTACGGGGATGTGACGGACGCCGTCTACCGGCTGGTCGAGGACACCTGGCTGGACAACTGGTCCGCCGAGAAGTACGTCGGCACGATCTTCCGTGACTCGCAGGAGGCGGCGCTGGTCGATGTCGCCGTGCTGCGGGTGCTGAGGATCATGCACCAGGCGGGCGCGGACGCCCCCGTCTCGGCGTACCTCGAGCACCATGGCTGGCCGGAGGCCGTACGGGCGGCCCGCGAGGCCCATGTGCGGCTGGCCACCAACGACGGCGAGGATCCGGACACCCCACCGCGCACCCTCGAAGTACTGGCGATCATGACGCAGGCGGTCTGAACGACGTCCGCGGGCGTGGGCGCCGTCGCGGGTGTGGGACGCTATGGAGTCATGAGCGAGTCGCATCCCGTCCCCGACCAGTACATCCTGACGCTGTCCTGCCCGGACAAGCAGGGGATCGTGCACGCCGTGTCGAGCTATCTGTTCATGACCGGCTGCAACATCGAGGACAGTCAGCAGTTCGGGGACCGTGACACGGGACTCTTCTTCATGCGGGTGGCCTTCCGGGCCGTCTCGCCGGTGAAGGTGGCGGATCTGCGGGCCAGCTTCGCGGCGGTCGGCGAGTCCTTCCGGATGGACTGGGAGATCCATCGCGCCGACGAGAAGATGCGCATCCTGCTCATGGTCAGCAAGTTCGGGCACTGCCTGAACGATCTTCTCTTCCGGTCGCGGATCGGCGCGCTGCCGGTCGAGATCGCCGCGGTGGTCTCCAACCACACCGACTTCCGGGAGCTGGTGGGCTCCTACGGGATTCCGTTCCACCACATCCCCGTGACGAAGGACACCAAGCGGGAGGCCGAGGCCCGGCTGCTGGACCTGGTGCGCGCGGAGCATGTGGAACTGGTGGTGCTGGCCCGCTATATGCAGGTGCTCTCCGACGACCTGTGCAAGGAGCTGTCGGGCCGGATCATCAACATCCACCACAGCTTCCTGCCGAGCTTCAAGGGCGCCAAGCCGTACCACCAGGCGCATGCGCGCGGGGTCAAGCTGATCGGGGCCACCGCCCACTATGTGACCGCCGATCTGGACGAGGGCCCGATCATCGAGCAGGAGGTCGAGCGCGTCGGCCATGGGCTCACCCCGGACCAGCTGGTGGCGGTCGGCCGCGATGTGGAGTGCCAGGCGCTGGCCCGCGCCGTGAAGTGGCACAGCGAGCGCCGGGTGCTGCTCAACGGGCACCGTACGGTCGTCTTCGACTGACGACTCGGCGAGTCGACGACTCGGGGGGACTCGGGGAACTCGCTCAGAGGCGGGACAGGGACGCTGTGGCGAAGAGCACATCCCGGATCGCCTCGGTGTCCCCGGACAGGCCCGCCGCCGCCTCCTGCGGCGGCACATGCCCGGACGCCAGCAGATAGAACGCCTCCTGGTCCAGCGCGATCGTCGCCACCGCCTCCTCCGGCGCGGCCGTCGCCGCCGGGGAGTCCAGCGGGATGTACCAGTCGCCGCCGCCCGTGCCCTCCACCTGGAGATGGAGCGTACGGCCCGGGGTGCCCGCCTCGACCAGCCGGCGGGGCGGGGCCGCGAGCCCGGCCCGGCGCCGCTCGGCCAGCGTCCCCGGAAGCAGCCGGGCACACAGGTCGATCATGGCCTTGAGATGGGCCGAGGCCGGTGGTTCATAGGGGTAGTCGATGGCCTCGGCGATGTCCCCGGCGTGCACCCAGCACTCCAGGGCACGGTCGAGGAACGCGTCGCGGATCGGCAGCGCGAAGTCCCCGTACTCCACATCGAGCTCGGCGACCCCGCGGCCGGCGAAGGACACCGTACGGACCAGGGCATGGCCCTGCTCGCGCCACAACTCCCGTACCGCCCCGGGCGGACCGGCCCCGTACGCGGCGCCGGGCTCGTGGTGCCAGTACGCCTCCGTACGGGCCAGGGGTGAGCCGGGGGCGGCGGCGCCCATCGGGTCCGGGAGGCCGAGGGAGGCGGCGACGATGCCGTCCACGACCATCAGATGGCCGATCACCCCGGCGACGGTGGTGTCCCGGCCGGTGAGCCGTCGCCCGTCGAACCACTTGAGCCGCACCGGCGCACGCCACTCGGCCTCGCCCATGTCGCGCAGCAGCGCGTCCAGCCGGGCGGCCTCGGCGTCGTAGGCACCGGCCCAGCCGGGCATGGGTATCCGGGCCGGGCGGCGGCCCAGACAGCCCGCGAGCACCCGGGAGCGCAGCATCGGGTCGAGGTCCAGGCTGTGCTCGGTGTGCAGCAGCCCGACGGCGTCACGCAGCCGCAGCGCCTCCTCGGCGCAGGAGGGGCAGTGGTTGAGATGCGCCTCGACGGCGGAGGTCTCCTCCTGCGAGCACGCGGTGAGCGCCCAGGCGCCGAGCAGCGAGCGGAGCAGATCGTGCGAGAGCGGATGGGCCGCGGAGGGGGTGGGCGCCGCCAGGGGCGGGGCCGGTGGGGCGGGCGCGGCCGGTGGCATGGGCGGGGCCGGTGGGGCGCCCGTGACCGCGGGCGCGGGCAGTGCCGCGGAGGCGGGTGGTGCCGGGGAGGCGGGTGGTTCCGGGGCCGGACGCGGCTCTGGGCGCGGCTCTGGGCCCGGCTCCGGTTCCGGTTCTGGTTCCAGGCGCGGATCCGTTTCCGTTTCCGTTTCCGGATTCGCTTCCGGGGCGGGGTCCGGGGTCGGTTCCGGTTCGGGGCCCAGGGCTGGCTCCGGCTTATGGTCCGGGCGCGGCGCCGGTTTCGGTGTCGCTTCCGGTTCGGAGCCCGCGGCGGGTTCCGATTCGGGGGCCGGATCGGGTTCCGGTCCCGGTCCCGGATCGGGCTCCGGTCCGGGCTTCGGTGTCCGTTCCGCCGCTGCCTTGTTCACGCGTGCCTCGTCCGCCCGTGTCTCGTCCGCCGTCGGCGGGCGCGGGGCGGGGATGCCGCCGTCCAGGGCGCCCGGCCAGTGGCCGCTGTCCTCGGCGGCCGACCGCGGCGGCGGTATGCGTGGTGGCCCGGCGGGGTGGGACGGCGGATCCGCGTCGCCGCCCCGTCCGGGCCCGTCTCTTCCGTCCCCGGAGCCGCCGGAGCCCTCGTCGTAGGCGTCGTCGTACGGGTCCGGCCCGCCGCGCCCGGTCACAGCGCCCGCCCGTAGCCGGGAGGCGAGACCGTGCGGGGCGGCTGGACATGGGCCGTGGACAGCAGCTGGAGGCCCAGCCGGAGGCGGCGCCTGGCCTCGTCCTCGGTCACCCCGAGGGCGGCCGCGGCCTGCCGGTAGTCGCGGCGGTCGAAGTAGGCGAGTTCCAGGGCGGCGCGCAGCGGGGCGGGCATCGACGTGACGATGTAGTCGGCGCGGGCGGCCACGGACGCCTCGCGGATCCGCTCCTCCAGGGCATCGCCCGTGAGGGTGTCCCCGCAGGCCGAGGCGGTCTGCGACGCGCGTAGCCGGTGCACCGCCTGACGCTGGGTGAGCATGGCGATCCAGGCGCGCAGCGAGCCCTGCTGGGGGTCGTACGCGTCCGGGTTCTCCCAGACGTAGCCGAAGACTTCCCGGGTGACGCGGTCGGCACCGGTGTCGTCCTCGAGGACCCGATGCGCCAAAGTGTGGACAAGCGAGGCGAAACGGTCATAGAGCTCGGCGAGTGCGGCCGCTTCGCCGCGTGCCAGCCGCTGTTGCATCCTGCGGTCCCAGCGGGGCGGTGCGTCGTTCGTCATGCGGCCCCCAATCCCGAGTTGTCCGGCCGGCCCTCCAGGCACTATGCCCACGTTCATATCGAATGTAATGCCGGTGGCTCTCACAACACGCGTCCATCAGGCAAAGTGCGTGAGAACGTGGCTGCGCATGGTATGGGGACGGTCGCTTTGCGCAGGATCGGGGAGACGAAACGCTTCGGCCCGGCATAGGGTCGTCCCTCAAGGCGTATGCCTGGGGGAGTTTCATGCGCGGACGGGCGGGCAGCCGCCCGGGAACAGCAAATTCCGGTTAGCGGCGAGCGAAGGGCTTCGGGCGCGTGACGTTGAAGGTGATGGAGGACCGGCGGGGGGAGTGGGTCGTTCTCCAGGTCTCGGGAGAAATGGACCTGGTGACCTCGCCCGCAGTCCGGCAGCACGTCCACGACGCGGTCGCCGAGGGCCGCCATTGGCTGGTTCTGGATCTCTCGGAGGTCCGGTTCTGCGACTCCAGCGGGGTCGGTGTACTGATCGCGGCGCGTCGGCTGATGCGGTCGTGCTCGGGCCGGCTGCGGCTGATCCTGCCGCCGCAGGACGCCGCGCACGGTTCGCATGTGCACCGGGTGCTGGCGGCCCTGGGAGTGCGGCGGCTGTTCGACGTCTACCCCGATCTGGGGGCGGCCACGGAGCTGGACGAGGACGGCGAGGACGCGGTCGACTCCCTGTCGGCCTGAGCGCTCCGCTGGAAGTGCCCTGACCTGCCGTCGATCGTCCGCGGCGCCGTCGTGGCTGGTCGCCCACGCGGCGGAGCCGCATATCGACACAGCCGCGGCGGAGCCGCATATCGACACAGCCCACGCTCCTTCGGGGCGCCACCGAACCGCAGCCGACTTCCACCGATCCGCCCAGGGCGCCCGGACGTCGGCCCAGGGCGCCCGGAGGCGTCCATCCGCCCAGGGGCGTCCGTACGCCCGCGGAGGTGCCCAGGGCGCCACGCGGCCCGTTCATGCCGCCGGGCCCGTGACGCGCGGGGTCTGGGGGAAGTCGGCCCGTACGACGAAGCCGCCCTCCTCCGTGGGCCCGGCCTCCAGCGTGCCGCCCAGCAACTGTGCGCGCTCCCGCAGCCCGACCAGACCGTGACCGCCGCCCGGCAGCCCAGGGGCCACGGCGGAGGCGTCGGGCGGGCCGTTGCGCACCTCGACCCGCAGGCCCCGCGTCTCCTCCGCCGCGTGAGCCGTCCCGGGCGCCGCGTGAGCCGCCCCCGGTGCCGTCTGATGTGCCGCTCCCCGGACCGCCCCGGGCGCCGTCTTGTGTGCCGCTCCCCGGGCCGCCCCGGGTGCCGCCTCCTGAGCCGTTCCCCGAACCTCCTCGCGATCCCCTCCCGGGCCGTCCGCCGCCTCCGGTCCCTCCGCCTGCGCGTCGTTGACCCGTACCGTCACCCGCGCCCCCGGCGCGTGCTTGCGGACGTTGGTGAGCGCCTCCTGGACGATGCGGAAGGCGGCACGTTCCACCGCCTCCGAGTGGCCCGGCCGCTGGGTCGCGCTGTCCGTCTCGAAGCTGACGTCCAGCGCGCTGAGTTCGATCAGCCGGGGCAGGTCGGCCAGCCGGGGCTGCGGGGTCAGCTCCTCGTGGTCGCCGCCCGCCGCGCGCAGGATGCCGACCATATGGCGGAGTTCGTCCAGGGTCCGCACGGACAGCTCGCGGATGGTCCGCGCGCCCTCCCGCGCCTTCGCGTCCTCCGCGCTGATCTGCACCGCACCGGCCTGGAGGCTGATGAGGCTGACCTGATGGGCGACCACGTCGTGCATCTCGCGGGCGAGCCGGGCGCGTTCGGTGGACAGCACCTGCTCGGCGATCAGCTCGTCCGCGCGGCGGCGGCTGCGGGTCAGGTCCTCGATCCGGGCGGCGAGTTCCCCGCGCGTACGCACCAGGAGGCCCAGCGCGATGGGCCCCACCGAGGTCACACACGCGTCGATCAGCGTGAGGGTGTTCTCCCGGTACGCGGTCGGCTCGAAGTCGGAGACCGGCCAGGGGATGAAGTGCGCGGCGGCCAGCAGCAGCGCGGAGACCCCCAGCAGCCGCCGGTCGGGGCGGAGCCGGGCCACCGTGTAGAGGGCGATCATCGGCGCGAACCAGACGTAGCCGATGAGGATCCCCGGCAGCGTCACCAGGAAGACCAGCGCGGGCAGTTTCCGGCGCACCAGCAGCGCGGCCGCCGCCACCAGCGAGACGTTGAGCTCGAGGCCGAAGGTGACGCCGTTGACGAGCAGCGCGTCGGCGACCGCGAGCAGGACGGGGACGATCAGCGAGCCCCAGCGCATGACTCGCTGCGGCGGCCGCCGCCGGAAGACCGGGGCGGACGGCGGCGAGGAGAGGGAGGAGGCGGGCGCGGGCGCGGACGACGCGGCCGGGGACGCACCGGGCGCACCGGGCGCACCGGGCGTACCAGGCGCACTGGGCGCGCCCTGTGTGTCCGGCGTGCCGGGGGACGGACTCCGGGGCGGAGGCAGCGGGGAGACGGTCATCGGGGGCCACCTATCGGCGGACGGCTGGTGACGAGCCCGGCGCGGTCGGCGACGATCGCCGCCTGGACGCGGTTGAGCCCGCCCAGCTTGCCGAGCACCGCCCGTACATGGTCCTTGACGGTGCTGGGCGCCAGCCCCATCCGCTCGGCGATCTGCGGATTGGCGAGCCCCTCGCCCAGCAGCGTCAGCACCTCGCGCTCGCGCGGGGTGAGCGCCTCGACGGCCTCGGCGGCCGTCGCCTCCGCCTCGGCGGCGAGATAGCCGCCGATCACGGCGCGGGTGACGGCCGGGTCGAGCACGCTGCCGCCCTCGGCGAGCGTGCGCACGGCCCGTACGAGCTGCTCCGGATCGGTGTCCTTGAGGAGGAAGCCCGCGGCTCCGGCGCGCAGCGCGGCCGCCAGGTACTCCTGGACGTCGAAGGTCGTCAGCATCGCCACGGCGGGGGAGGCGGGCGCGGCCCGCAACTGTCTGAGGACGCTGAGCCCGTCGGCGTCCGGCATCCGGATGTCGAGCAGCACCACATCGGCCTTGCTGCCCAGCACCGTGTCCACCGCGGAGGCTCCGGAACATTCGGCGACCACCTCGATGTCCGGGGCCGTGCCCAGGATCAGTCGCAGACCGGATCGTACGAGCGCCTCGTCGTCCACCACAGCCACACGGATCACCGGCCGCTCCCTTGCCTCAGCTGTCATGCCCATTGCCCGGACAGCCTGCCTCATCGGAGAGCGAATATGGAGTGGTTGGCTCCGTCAGTGGGCGGGAACACCCCCGCCGGTCGGAGGGGGTGACGGCAGACCAATGGTGGATTTCCCCGGCGGCTCCCGGCAGGCAGAGTGGATGTCAAGCCGCATCACCCCGTGGGGTCGTCCCGAACCCCAGCCCCGTGACCGCGCCGGAGTGCCTCCCGATGCGCGATCGGCGGACACGGCAGCGGGGCGTTGCCGCGGTCAGGCCGCCGCGACCCCCACACGCGGCGGCCTGTTCATCTCTCCGACCGCCTGCCGTGCGGTGCGCCCCGACCAGGCGCCCGGCCCGGCGACCCAGGCGCCGGCCGGCCCCCGAGAAGCTACGGGGAGGGGCCGGGCGGGCGGTCGGTGGGGGCGGGGAGGGGCCGATGGACGCCTCACATGGGGGGCTCGGCGGGGGCCGGGCCCAGGGTGGTGGTGCCGGGCGCGGCGCGATGGCCGAGCCCGGTGCGGTAGGCGTCCATCGCGGCCTCCAGGCGGCCCTCCCGGCGGAGCAGATCGCCCAGCAGCCGGCAGAGGTCGGCCAGATCACCGGCGGCGCCGGTGCGTTCGAGCAGGGACAGCGCCGCGCAGTAGTGCTCCTCCGCGGCCTCGGCGTCGCCCCGTTCGTCCGCGATCAGGCCCAGCAGCCGGTGGGCGCCGCCCGCGTGGACCGCGCCGCGGTCGGCGGTCAGCCCGGCCTCGCCCGGCCTGGCCTCACCGGGCGCCGCGTCCGGCTCTCCGGCGGTGTCCGCGGCCCCCGCGGCGGGGGTGCGTGCCAGCAGCGGCAGCAGCAGGGCCTCCGCCTCCGCCGTACGGCCGCGACGGCGCAGCACATCCGCCAGCTCGACCTCCACCTGCACGGTGAACAGCGCGGCCCGTTTGGAGGCCAGCATGTCCCGGGCGGTGCGCAGTTCGCGCTCGGCGCGCTCCAGATTGCCGTCCTGGGCGTGCACATAGCCGCGCATCCAGTGGCAGTGGGCCAGGTCGGTGTGGATGCGCAGCTGCTCGTACAGCTCCTGCGCCTTGGCCAGGGAGGCGTCGGCCTCGGCCGTCCGCCCCTCGGCGATCAGGGTGCGGGCCACGCCGCGGTGCATCCGGGCGATGAGCCCCGGGTCGTCCACGCTCGGCGCCAGCGCGAGCGCCAACTCGGCGGCGCGTACGGCACGGGCGTGCGCCCCCATGTCCATATAGGGCGCGATGGCCGCCGTATAGAGCAGCAGCAGCGCGTACGGGTCGTGCAGCCCCGAGGCGTTGAGCTCGTCGATGGAGCTCTCCAGCAGATAGCAGGAGTAGCGCAGTTCGCCCGCGAGGAGATGGGCCACGGCCCGGCCGCGGATCGCCGGGATCCGGCGGGGCAGCGGTTCCCCGGCGAGCAGCCGCTCCACGGCCTCGAAGTGGTCCCGGGCGACGGTGAGGTCACCGGTCTCCAGCGCGCAGTCGCCGAGCCCCAGCAGGGCCGCCGAGCGCTCCTCGGCGAACCCGAGCCGCTCCGCCTCGTCGCGCACCTCCGCGAACAGCACGGCGGCGTCCTCGGCGGCGCCGGTCGCCAGCGCCCGCCGGGCGTCGGTGACGGCGGCCCGCAGCCGGGTGGCGTCGCGGGGTGAGCGGCCGGTGGTCAGCTCCTCGTAGCTGACGCCGAGCCGGTCCGCGAGATGGCGCAGCGCGGCCTCGGAGGGGCGCACCTTCCCGGCCTCGAGGGTGGAGACATAGGCGGCGGTGTACGCGGGCTCGGCCAGCTGCCGCTGGGTGAAGCCGCGTTCGGTACGCAGTCTGAGCACCCTGCGCCCTAGCTCGGCGGACGACTCCGCCCCGGCCGCCCCCGTCACCGTTCCCGCCGTGCGCCCGTCACCGGCACTTCTGTCGGCCACCGTGCCCTCTTCTCCCCGGCGGTAACTTAATCGCCGAGCTAAGTCCATTTAACGTGAGGATTGAAGGATGCAGCAGGCAAGCACAGCGGTACCGGCCGGGCCGGGCGCCGTGACGACCGTCCGTCAGCCGGAACTGCTCCTCGCCGACTATCACTTCGACGTACCGCTCGACCATAAGGCTCCCGAGGGCGAGCTGATCCGGCTTTACGCACGAGAGGTCGTTGCCGCGGGCAAATCCGCCGCCGAGCGCGAGCGGCTCCCCTGGCTGCTCTACCTCCAGGGCGGACCCGGCTGCGGCGCGGACCGCCCGGTGGGCCGCTCCGGCTGGCTGGACCGCGCGCTGGACGAATACCGCGTGCTCCTGCTCGACCAGCGCGGCACCGGCCGCTCCACCCCGGCCAACCGCCAGACGCTGCCGCTGCGCGGCGGACCCGAGGAGCAGGCCGCGTACCTCTCCCACTTCCGCGCCGACGCGATCGTCCGCGACTGCGAGCTGATCCGGCACCGGCTGATGGGGGACCGCCCGTGGACCGTGCTCGGCCAGAGCTTCGGCGGCTTCTGCGCCGTGAGCTATCTGTCCCACGCGCCCGAGGGGCTGGACGCGGTGCTGCTGGCCGGCGGACTGCCCGCGATCGACCCCGGCACCGACGTGGACGCCGTCTACCGGACGGCCTATCCGCGGATGGAGCGCAAGACCCTCGCCCACTACGCCCGCTATCCGCGGGACGCGGACGCCGTCCGGGCCCTGGTGCGGCATCTGACCGACCACGAGGAGGTCCTGACGGACGGGACCCGGCTCACCGTCCCCGCTCTCCAGCAGCTCGGCTTCCTGCTCGGCGCCGGCGACGGCTCACACCGGCTGCACTACCTCCTGGAGGACGCGTTCGTGCCCACCGCCGACGGGCCGCGGCTGAGCGACGCCTTCCGCGAGCAGGTGGCGGCCGTCCTCTCGCGCGCCGCCACCCCGCTCTTCAGCCTCCTGCTGGAGTCGACCTACGCCCAGGACGGCCGGGCCACCGACTGGGCCGCGGAGCGGGTCCGCGCCGAATTCCCCGCGTTCGACGCCGGTAAGGCGGTCGCGGAGGACCGTCCGGTGCTCCTTACGGGCGAGACGGTGCACCCCTGGATGCTCGACACCCACGCGGCGCTGCGCCCGCTCGCCCGCACCGCCGAACTGCTCGCCGCGCGCACCGGCTGGGGCCCGTTGTACGACACCGAGCGGCTGGCCCGTAACACCGTGCCGGTGGCCGCCGTGATCTACCACGACGACCTGTACGTGGACACGGAGCACTCCCTGGCCACCGCGCGGGCGATCCGGGGTCTGCGCACCTGGGTGACGGACGAGTTCGAGCACGACGGGATCCGGGCCGGGGGCCGCCGGGTGCTGGACCGGCTTCTGCGGCTGGCGCGTGACGGGAGGGGGTGAGCGGGGAGGGAGCGTGCGGGGAGGGGCTGAGCGGCAGGTCGGGAGGGGTTGACCGGGAGGAGGGGAGGTGTTGAGCGAGGAGCGCGCGGCATGGTTGTGCGGTGCCCGATTTCCTAGCCACTTCCCTAATTCCCATTGCCCCCGACACCCGGACCCCTTAGGTTGAGCGGCGAATTAATCCTGCTTAACTGGCCGCTTATCGCGAGGACTTCGGGAGTCACCGTGCGCAGACGCATACGGAGCCGCATACGCAGCCGCATCCCCCTGCGCACCGCGGCCGTCGCCGGAGGCATCGCCCTGGCGGCGGCCGCGGCCATGACCGCCCCGGCCACCGCGTCGCCGGGAGCGTCCGGCTCGTCCGCCGCCGACGCCACCTCGTCGCGGAGCGCCCTGGACGTGGAGTACTTCACCGGCCCGGGCGGCCACCCCCGCCACACCGAGGTCCCGGCCGCCACTCCCGAGCGGCTGGCCCGTGCCGCCCGCTCCCTGTCCGCCAAGGAGGCCGCCGCCGACGGCCAGGTGGGCTCGGTCGTCGACAACGGCACCACGGCCGACAAGCTGGACGTCGTCTTCATTGGCGACGGCTACACCGCGGGCCAGCAGGGGGACTTCCACGCCGACGCGCGCTCCAAGTGGGAGCAGATGTCCGCCGTGCAGCCCTACGCCTCGTACAAGGACCTCTTCAACGTCTGGACCGTGGACGCCGTCTCCAACCAGTCCGGCGTCTCCGGCGACCCGTCCAGGGACGTCGTCAAGGACACCGCCCTCGGCTCGTACTTCTGGTGCGACGACATCGAGCGGCTGCTGTGCGTGGACACCGCCAAGGTCGAGTCCTACGCGGCCAAGGCGCCGCAGGCCGATCTGGTGGTGGTGCTGTCCAACTCCACCAAGTACGGCGGCGCGGGCTACACCCTCACCTCGCAGGTCGGCTACGACGGGATCGCCACCGCCGCCTCCGACCACGCCGACTCCGACCAGATCGCGGTCCATGAGACCGGCCACTCGCTCGGCAAGCTGGCCGACGAGTACTTCTATCCGGAGTACGGCACCTACACGGGCGCCGAGCCCGACGAGTCCAACGCCACGAAGCTGAGTGCGGCGCAGCTGACCGCCCAGCAGAAGAAGTGGTACCGCTGGATCGGCCAGACCTCGCCCGACGGCGGCACGGTCGGCGCCTACGAGGGCGGCCGCTACTACCCCAAGGGCATCAACCGTCCCACCGACAACTCGATCATGCGCACCCTGGGGCGGGAGTTCAGCCTCCCCGGCCGCGAGGCGATGATCGCGGGCTTCTACCGCCACGCCGGCGCGCTCAGCAGCCGTACGGCCACCACGACGGCCGTGAAGCGGTCGGCGGCCATAGAGGTGGACGTGCCCAAGGGCGCGTCGCTGAAGTGGTACGTGGACGGTACGGAGGTCACCGCCGCGAACGGTAAGACGAGCGTCACCCCGGCGGGTCTTGGCGTCCCGAGCGACGGCACGACCCACAAGGTCACCGCGAAGGCGACGGACGGCACGAGCGCGGTGAAGGACCCGGCCCTGCGGAAGCTGTTGAGCGGTTCCCGGACATGGAAGGTCACTGGCTGACCAACCCACCAACTGGCGCCCGGCCTGTGGCGCCTCTCCTGACTGGCCGCCCCGTGGACCCCCGCCGCGGGGCGGCCCACCCCCCTTTTTTTGAGGCTCGGTTCGCCTCCGGGGCGCTAGGGACCGGAAGCGCGAAGGTGCCCGATGGGGGCGGCCGCGGTCCGCCCCTTTAACATCGGCGGGTCCCAGACTTCCGCATGGCGCACCCGGGCTCAATCGCCCGTGAGGGCGGGTCCGTGGTCCGGTGTTCGAGGGCCTCCGTGGGGTGAGGCAAGATGAGCCCATGGGTACCGGGGGAGAAGGCCGTCTGATTGCCAACCGCTACCGGTTGGCCACGCGGCTCGGACGTGGCGGAATGGGCACGGTCTGGCGGGCCGTCGACGAGTTGCTGGGCCGCGATGTCGCGGTCAAGGAACTCCATGTGGACGAGGGGCTCACCGCCTTCGACTCGCAGTTGCGCGGCGAGCGCACCCTGCGCGAGGCCCGGACCGTCGCACAGATCAAGCATCCGAACGTGATCGTCCTCCACGATGTGATCGAGGAGGACGACTGCGCCTGGATCGTCATGGAGCTGGTCGACGGGCTCTCGCTCGCCGACCGGCTGGGCGCGGACGGCCCCGTCGGGGGGCGCGAGGCGGGGCGGATCGCGGCCGCGCTGCTGGGCGCGTTGCGCGCCGCGCACGCGCGCGGGGTGCTGCACCGCGACATCAAGCCCGCCAATGTGCTCGTGGAGTCGGGCACCGGCCGGGTCGTGCTGACGGACTTCGGGATCGCGCAGGTCACCGGGTCCACCACGATCACCGAGACCGGCTCGTTCGTGGGGTCGCCCGAATACACCGCGCCGGAGCGGATGTCGGGGCGGCGCACCGGGCCGGAGTCGGACCTGTGGTCGCTGGGTGTGCTGCTCTGCACGCTGGTGGGCGGTGAATCCCCCTTCCATCGCGAGTCGCTGGCCGGAGTGCTGCACGCCGTCGTCTTCGACGAGATCCCCGTGCCGGAGGCGGCAGGACCCCTGAAGCCGGTCATCGAGGGGCTGTTGCGGCGGGATCCGGAGGAGCGGCTGGGCGCCGACGAGGTCGAGCGGATGCTGCTGATGGCCCAGGAGGTGGGCGACACCCCCGAGATCCCGTTGGAGTACACCCCGACCCAGCCCAGCGTGCCGTTCGGCCCGGACGGCCGCGGTTCGTCGGCGTCCGTACCCGTGCCGCCCCCGGTGTCTCCGATGTCCGCCCCCGCGCCGTTCCCCGCTTCCGCGCCCCCGGCCGCCTCCGTTCCCGCGGCCGCCGCTGCCCCTCCTGCCGCGCCCGTCGCGGCCGCCGCCCGGTCCCGTTCCGGCCGTGGTGGGCGCGGCCGTGTTGTCCTTATGGCGGCCGCCGCGGTGGTCGCGCTCGCCGGTGTGGCCGCGGGCGTCGTCGCGCTGCTGGACGACAGGGGCGGTGACGGCGACGCGGCGCTGGGCGGGCGTACGAGCCAGAGTGCCGACAAGGAGAGTGCGCGGAGCCCGAGCGCCCCCGAGAAGGCGCCGCAGCGGCCCGTGAAGGACTCCGAGCCCACGACGAGCCCCTCGACGCGGATCCCCGACGGCTATGAGCTGGTCAAGGACCCGGTCGGCTTCTCGCTCGCCGTGCCCGAGGGGTTCGCCCGCGAATACAAGGCGCCCCGGGTCTACTACAACTCGCCCGGTATGGAGTTCCGGATCGGGATACACGTCCAGGAGCAGAGCCCCGAGGGCCCGCTCGGGCTCAGCCGTAAGGCGGACGCCAAGGGCCCGCAGGACTATCCGGGCTACCGCAGCGGCCAGGTCATCGAGACGGAGCGCAACGGCCGCCCCGCCGCCCTGTGGGCGTTCATCTGGAACGGCTCGGCCGACGACGGCGGCTCACGGCAGACATACGACCTGAGCTGGAATGAAAACGGCAAAATGTACGACCTGTGGCTATCCGCCCCCGTAGGCGAGAAATCCCTGGGCAAGCGGCATTTCGACACCGTCGCCGCCACGTTCGCGCGCACCGGCGCGGAGAACTGAGCGACGTCGCAACGGCTTTGTCACGAGCGCCCACGGCGTCTCCACAGCGGTGCCGCCGACTGGGTAATGATGGGCGCATGACGAACGACGGGGGACGGGCGAACGAGCCCACCAGCTACAGCCTGCGGCCACCGCATGCTCCGGCCGCCCCGGTGCCGGCGCCGCAGCCGCCACCCGAGGCGTCCGCGACACGTGAGGCAGGTGCGGGGTCCCAGGGCTCCCAGCAGCCGGGGCCGGAGGCCGAGGCCGGGGCGGCGGGGCCGTCTCGGGGCGCGTACGAGCCGACGCGGTTCGCCGATCCGCGCGGCGGCGCCCAGCCGCCCGCCGGACAGGGGCCCGCCGAAGGGGCGCCCGCCGGAGACCGGCCCGCCGCGCAGGACCCGAGCAGCGGGCGGCTCATCGGCGGCCGCTATCAGCTCGTCTCCCGCCTCGGCCACGGCGGTATGGGCACCGTCTGGCGGGCGCACGATCAGATCGTGGACCGCGATGTCGCGGTCAAGGAGCCGCGCGTCCCCGACCATCTCCCCGAGCGCGAGCGGCAGACCGTCTATCAGCGGATGGAGCGCGAGGCGCGCGCCGCGGCCCGGATCGACCACCCCTCCGTCGTCACCGTCCACGACGTGGTGGTCGAGAACGGCCGCCCCTGGATCGTGATGGAGCTGGTGCGCGGCCAGTCGCTGGGCGACCGGCTGATGGAGGGCACGCTGGATCCGCGCGAGGCGGCCCGGATCGGCCTCGCCGTGCTCGGCGCGCTGGCGGCGGCCCATGAGGCGGGTGTGCTGCACCGCGATGTGAAGCCGGACAACGTACTGCTCGGCCGGAGCGACCGGGTGGTGCTCACCGACTTCGGCATCGCGCAGATCGAGGGCGAGCAGCGGCTCACCGAGACGGGCGGCTTCGTCGGCTCGCCCGAGTTCATCGCGCCCGAGCGGGTGCTGGGCCGGCGGCCGGGGCCGGAGTCGGACCTGTGGTCGCTCGGCGTCGTGCTGTACGCGGCCGTCGAGGGCATGTCGCCGTTCCGCCGCTCCCACGCCCCCGCGACCCTCCAGGCCGTGCTCGGCTCCGAACCGCAGGTCCCCGCACGGGCCACCGGCCCGCTCGCCACGCTGATCATGCAACTGCTGCGCAAGGACCCGGCGATGCGCCCCGCGGCGCCGGAGGTGCGGCAGGCCCTGGAGGCGGCGGCGCGGGAGCCGCAGTCGGTGCCCACCATGCTCGCCACGGCCGGATACCCGCCGGGCGGCGGGCAGTCCACGGGCAGCCGCTTCGTGCCGCCCATCCTGCACAGGAACCGTAAGGCGCAACTCGGTCTTGGCGGCCTGGTGCTGGCGGTGGCGGCCGCCCTGGTGCTCACGATCATGAAGCCGTTCTCCGGTGAGGGGCTGCCGACGGGCTGGACGGTCCGGGAGGAGCGCGATGTCGTGGGCGCGTCCCTGGCCGTGCCCGGCGAGTACCGGCGGGTCCAGGACGACAGCGACTCGGACAACCCGGTGGTCACGTACTACGACCCCAGCGGTGTCTTCAGCGTCTCCCTGCGGCGGTCCACCCCCGACGGCGAGAACGACCCCGCGAACCTCGACGCGGCGGCCGACCAGATCGTCGCCTTCTACAAGGACGGCGGCGGGGCGACGGTCGAGGAGGCCAGGAGCGAGAAGGCCGGGTCGAAGCAGCAGGGGAAGGAGGCGCGGGACGTCACCACCTCCTATCTGCCGTACGGCACCAGCAGCAACAAGAACCCCATCCGGTATGTGAAGCGCGATCACCTCTATGTCAACAAGGCCAAGGTCGCCTGGGATCTGACGGTCTCCATGCCCGCCAACGGCGACGCCCAGAGGGACGGCGAGGAGCTCTACGAGCGGATCGTGCGGAATCTGAAGATCGACAAGCTCTGAGGGAGTTGGGCGGGCCCGCCCGGGGCCGGCGGCGAAAGTTGTTACCGCCGGGTACCCAAAGCCGCCGGGCGGGCCTACTCTCGCCCCCATGACGGACTCGCACATCACGCAGGGCGGCGCCGGCAACCCGGTCGCCCCCGAAGGCACCCGCACCGCCGCCGACGTCGTCACTCCCGAGCTGATCACCCGGCTCACCCGGGGTGTCGGCGGCAGCGGCACCACCGTCAGCCACACCCCGTTCACCGGGGAAGTCCTCGCCGCCGCCCTGCCCGAGTCCACCCCCGAGGACGTCGCCACCGCCTTCGGATGCGCCCGTGCCGCCCAGCGGGCCTGGGCCGCGACCCCCGTCCGCCGGCGCGCCGCCGTCCTCCTCCGCTTCCACGATCTGCTGCTGCGCCGCCAGCCGGAGATCCTGGACCTGATCCAGCTGGAGACCGGCAAGACCCGGCTGCACGCCCAGGAGGAGGTCCAGGGCGTCGCCATCGTGGCCCGCCATTACGGCCGTAAGGCGCCCGCGTATCTGCGCCCCAAGGGTCATCTGGGCGCGGTGCCCACCCTCACCAAGGTCACCGAACTGCGCCAGCCGCGCGGGGTCGTGGGCCTCATAGCGCCCTGGAACTACCCCCTCCAGCTCTCCGTGGGCGATGCGATCCCCGCCTTCGTGGCGGGCAACGCCGTGGTGATGAAGCCCGACACCGAGACCGCGCTGTCCGCCCTGTGGGCGCGCGAACTCATGGTGGAGGCCGGCCTTCCGGCCGGGGTGTGGCAGGTCGTGATCGGGGACGGTCCGGTGGTGGGCCCCGCCGTGGTCGAGCGCGCCGACTACGTCGCGTTCACCGGCTCCACTCGCACCGGCCGCGAGGTGGCCCAGGCCGCCGCCGCCCGCCTGGTGGGCTGCTCCCTCGAACTCGGCGGCAAGAACGCCATGCTGGTGCTGCGCGACGCCGACCTCGCCCGCGCGGTCGACGGCGCGGTGCGCGGCAGCTTCGCCTCCGCCGGACAGCTGTGCATCTCCATGGAGCGGCTGTACGTCCACGAGTCGATCGCGGACGACTTCCTGGAGCGCTTCGCGGCCCGTACGAAGGCCATGCGGCTCGGCACCGCCCTGGCGTACGGGGCGGAGATGGGCTCGCTCGTCTCGGAGCGCCAGCTGGAGACCGTCACCCGCCATGTGGACGAGGCCGTCTCCAAGGGCGCCACGGTGCTCGCCGGCGGCCGCGCCCGCCCCGACATCGGCCCGTACTTCTACGAGCCGACGATCCTGGACGGCGTGGAGTCCCCGATGGCCGTCTGCACCGAGGAGACCTTCGGCCCGGTCGTCTCCGTCTACCGCTTCCGCGACGAGGGCGAGGCCATCGAGCGCGCCAACGCGACGTCCTACGGTCTGAACGCCAGCGTCTGGACCAAGGACGCCCGGCGCGGCCGCGCGATCGCCACCCGGCTCCGCGCGGGCACCGTCAACCTCAACGAGAGCTACGCCGCCGCCTTCGGCAGCGTCGCGTCTCCCATGGGCGGCATGGGCGACTCCGGACTCGGCCGCCGCCATGGCTCCGAGGGCATCCTCAGGTTCACCGAACCGCAGACGGTCGCCCAGCAGCGGCTGATGCCGCTCGGCCCGGCCTTCGGGATGACGGACGAGAAATACGCGGACTTCATGACCCGCAGCCTGCGTGCGCTCAAGGCACTGCGCCTGCGCTGACCAGCACATTGCAAGGGAGGTACCAGTGTCAGGGGAGAAGTCTGCCCAAAAGCGGGCGCAAGAGCCCGGCCACGACGAGGACTTCGCCGACGATCTCGACGTCCATGCCGGCACCCATCCCGACGACGGTGACGTCGACTACGACGTGATCGTGATCGGGTCGGGATTCGGCGGATCGGTATCGGCCCTGCGTCTGACCGAGAAGGGCTATCGGGTCGGCGTCCTCGAGGCGGGCCGCCGGTTCACCCCCGAAACCCTGCCCAAGAACTCCTGGGACCTCCGCAACTACCTCTGGGCTCCGGCCCTCGGCTGCTTCGGCATCCAGCGCATCCATGTCCTGGGCAAGGTCATGGTGCTGGCGGGCGCCGGGGTCGGGGGCGGTTCGCTCAACTACGCCAACACCCTCTACGTACCGCCCGAGCCGTTCTTCCGGGACCGCCAGTGGGGGCACATCACCGACTGGCAGGAGGAGCTGAGCCCGTACTACGACCAGGCGCGGCGGATGCTCGGGGCGCGCCTCAACCACACCCTCACCCCGTCCGATGTCCACCTCAAGGCGGCCGCCGAGAAGATGGGCGTGGGCGACACCTTCCATATGGCGCCCGTGGGGGTCTTCTTCGGGGACGGCCACGACGCCGACGGCACCACCAAGGCCGCGCCGGGCGGGGCCGTTCCCGATCCGTACTTCGGCGGCGCGGGCCCGACCCGTAAGGCGTGCACGGAGTGCGGTGAGTGCATGACCGGCTGCCGCCACGGCGCCAAGAACACCCTCAACGAGAACTATCTCCACCTCGCCGAGCAGTCCGGAGCCGTGGTCCACCCGATGACGACCGTCGTCGCCCTGTGCGACGATCCGCACGGCGGCTATACGGTCACCACCGTCCCGACCGACAACCGCCGTAAGGGCAAGCCGAAGGCGCTGCGCTCCCGGTACGTCGTCCTCGCCGCCGGTACGTACGGCACCCAGACGCTGCTGCACACGATGCGGGACAAGGGGCTGCTGCCGCGCGTCTCGGAGCGGCTCGGCATCCTCACCCGCACCAACTCAGAGGCTCTGGTGGGCGCGCAGACCACCGACCGCCGCTACCGCCGCGCACGGGGCGGGGAGGGGCGGGCGGACTTCACCCGGGGCGTCGCGATCACCTCGTCCATCCACCCGGACGAGAACACCCATATCGAGCCCGTCCGCTACGGCAAGGGCTCCAACGCGATGGGGATGCTCTCCATCCTCCAGATCCCGCACGGCGGGCGTGTTCCGCGCTGGCTGCGCTTCCTGGGCGCCAACCTCCGGCACCCCACCCTGGCCGTGCGCTCGCTGTCCAACCGCCGCTGGTCGGAGCGGACCATCATCGGCCTGGTCATGCAGACGCACGACAACTCGCTGACCACCTACCGCAAGCCGAAGGGGCCGGGGAAGGGGCTGCTCACCGCCCGCCAGGGCCACGGCGAGCCCAACCCCGACCACATCCCCGAAGGCGCCGAGGCCGCCCGCCACATCGCCGACTCGATCAACGGCTTCGCGGGCAGCAACGTCGGCGAGCTCATGGGCACCCCGCTGACCGCCCACTTCCTCGGCGGCTGCCCGATCGGGGCGTCCCCGGAGGAGGGCGTCATCGACCCGTACCACCGGCTCTACGGCCATCCGGGCATCCATGTGGTCGACGGCGCCGCCGTCTCGGCCAACCTGGGCGTCAACCCGTCCCTGACCATCACGGCCCAGGCCGAGCGGGCGATGTCCCTGTGGCCCAACAAGGGCGAGCCCGACCCCCGCCCGGCCCCGGAGGCGCCGTACGAGCGCCTGCGGCCCGTCCCGCCGCGCAGCCCCGCCGTACCGGCGGACGCCTTCGGGGCGTTGAGGCTCCCGCTGCTGCCGGTGCCGAAGGTCCCGCCGCGCGCCTGAGCGCCGGGCGGCTGAGCGCCGCGTGCCTGAGCGCAGGGCAGTTGAGCGCCGGGCATGAGCGACGGGGCGCCGTACGGGCCGGAGACCAGCCCGTACGGCGCCCCCTCAGAACCGTCGTGAGGACCGTCAGACCGTGGCGCGACGGCGGCGGACCACGAAGACCGCGCCTCCGCCCGCCGCCATCGCCACACCACCGATCACGGCGATCATCGGCAGCGCGGAGGAGGACCCGGTTTCGGCCAGGCTGCCCTTCGGGCTGATCTCCGTGTCGCCCTCGGGCTTGTGCGGCAGCGGCTTCTTGCCACCCTGCGGCTTCGGGTCGGCCGGCGGCACCTGGCCCGGCTCCGAACCCGCCTTCAACACGTCGAACTCGTAGTACTCACCGGTCGAGTAGACGCAGTTGCCCTCGTCGTCCGCGTACACGCCGACGCTGATGGCATAGCCGAAGCCCTCGGGCGCGCTCTTGGCGACGCTCAGCCGGAGGTCGACCGTAAGGGTCTCGTGCGGGCGCACATCGGTGTAGCCGATGTAGCCGGAGCCCGGGTCGCTCTCGTCGGTGGAGATCGCCTGCCAGGCGCCGGACTCGGGGTCCTTGTACTGGAGGGTCAGGTACTTGCCCGTCCCGTCGGGGGCGGACTCGTGCACCGTGCCCGCGAAGAGCCCGAAGTCGACCCGCTGGTAGCTGCGGTCCGACTCGTTCTTCACCTGGAACGTGAAGCCGTGGAAACCGCTGCCCGCCACGACCTTCGACGGCAGGCCGACCAGGGTCGTGCTGAGCTCCGGGTCCTCGTTGTAGTCCCCGTCGTCCGCGCACTCGCCGTCGCCCGGCTCCTCGGTCGAGGTCGAGGTCGGGGTCGGCGTCGGGGTGGCGGTCTTGGTCGGGGTGGACGAGGGAGTGCCGCCGGGGGTCGGAGCCTGGGTGGAGCTCGTGGACGGCGCCGGGGTGGTCGGCGTGGGGTCGGTGGTCGGGGTCTCCGACGGCGCCGGGTCCGACGGCGGCGGCGTAACGGTCTCGGTGGCGGAGGGCGACGGGCTCTCGCTCGGCGGCGTCTCCGCGAAGGCAGCGGGGGCCGCGAGAAGCGCGGCGGGGGCTATGGCGGCCGTCGCTGCGGCGGCCGCCAGGGCGCGGCGAAGCTTCATGAAGACCTCTCTGGGTCCGTACGCATCGCCGTGGTGGGCGATACGCGTGTGGAAGGCCGTCGCGGTGGGGCGCGGGATGGCCGTGCGTTTGCACGTACATGACCAAGCGAATGGCCGAAAGGTTGCCTTCGCGGTTGCTCACAGAATGGTCACAGAATCCGCTAGGGGCGTCTTGCCTCGCACGTCATCACCCGTACGGCGGGTGACCGGCCCGCGCGCGGGCTCGTTGTGCCCGGTGCCGCGCCAGCCAGGAGCGGCCCGGAAAATCCACGCGTGGCTCAGATCCGCCGCAGCGATGAGACGCGGCCCCTGTGGTGATTCAGGCGGCCCGTCGTGGGACCTCGCTTCGGCGAGGTGACCGGTCGGCAGGGGACAGCAGCCCGGTCACCACCTAAGGACGGTCGGCCCCGGGGACGCCTGGGGCCGACCGTATCCGGTCGAAACGGTTGCGCCCGACGCTCAGCATCCACCACGATGCTGAGAGGGAAAACGCCCCCGGTCACCCCCCGACATTGGTCCGACCACGCGGGCGTACGCCGTTCAGACACCCCTGACATACGGGCCCCATAAGCCAGCGGCGCAACCCCCCGGCGCCGCCTCTCAGCACCGGCGCTGCCCTGACGCCGGTGCTGACCGCCTAGGGTCCCGGGGGCGCCCGCCCCGTTCGGGCGCTCCCGGGGCCCTTCGCCTGTCCGCTGTCCGCGTCGGCTGTCGCGTGGCAGTACGGGCGTGGCAGTACAGGCGGAGGGATCAGACCCGGCCCCGGCACAGCTCCAGCAGCGTCATGGCGAGCGTCGTACCGGGCTTGCCCAGCCGCTGCCGGTAGCGGTCGAGGATCTCCATCTCGCGGGAGAGGTGCACCCGCCGCCCGCCCGCCGCGATCCGTGCCTCCTGGACGGTGGCCGAGACGGCCATCCGCTCCCGGACGAGATCGAGGATCTGCCCGTCGAGGGCGTCGATCCGCTCCCGCGCGGTGCCGATCACCTGGGCGGCCTCTGTGGCCGAAACGCCGCTGCTCATATCCGTATCTCCTGGTCCGTGTGGCGGAGCCCTGGAGTCCGGCGAGACCCGGGAACAAAGACAGAACGCCCCGGGCCTTTGCCGGCCCGGGGCGCCTGGGAAGTCGCTGTCAGTGTTTACGCAGCACGACCATGGCAGCCGGACGGGCCGGTGCCATAGGTAAAGACGAAGGTCATGCGCGTGGACATGGCGTCGATTATGGGCCCGTTAGAATCGAAAGTCCAAACCTGCGGTCCCGCCCCGAAGCCGTGGCCCCGCCGCAGCCTGTTCCACCGCACGCCACCACCGCCGGAAGGCCGCCGAAGTGCCATCAGCGTCCCCTGCTGCCGCCCCCGACACCGTCCTGGTCGTCGACTTCGGCGCGCAGTACGCCCAGCTCATCGCCCGCAGGGTCCGTGAGGCCCGGGTCTACAGCGAGATCGTTCCGTCCACCATGCCGGTGGCCGAGATGCTCGCCAAGAACCCCAAGGCGATCATCCTCTCCGGCGGTCCCTCGTCGGTCTACGCCGAGGGCGCGCCCACGCTCGACCGCGCGATCTTCGAGGCGGGCGTCCCGGTCTTCGGCATGTGCTACGGCTTCCAGCTGATGGCCACGGCGCTCGGCGGCACGGTGGACAACACCGGGGCGCGGGAGTACGGCCGTACGGCGCTCACCGTCACCAAGCAGGGCTCGACGCTCTTCGCGGGCACCCCCGAGGAGCAGCAGGTGTGGATGTCGCACGGCGACGCCTGCTCGGAGGCCCCCGAGGGCTTCACCGTCACCGCGTCCACCGATGTGGTGCCGGTCGCGGCCTTCGAATGCGATGAGCGCAGGCTGTACGGCGTGCAGCACCACCCCGAGGTGATGCACTCCACCCACGGCCAGCAGGTGCTGGAGCACTTCCTCTACCGGGGCGCCGGCCTGGAGCCCACCTGGACCACCACCAATGTGGTCGAGGAGTCCGTGGCCGCGATCCGGGAGCAGGTCGGCACCAAGCGCGCGATCTGCGGGCTGTCCGGCGGTGTGGACTCCGCCGTGGCCGCCGCCCTCGTCCAGAAGGCCATCGGCGACCAGCTGACCTGCGTGTACGTGGACCACGGGCTGATGCGCAAGGGCGAGTCCGAGCAGGTCGAGAAGGACTTCGTGGCGGCCACCGGCGTGCAGCTGAAGGTCGTCGAGGCCGAGGAGCGCTTCCTTACCGCGCTCGCCGGGGTCTCCGACCCCGAGGAGAAGCGGAAGATCATCGGCCGGGAGTTCATCCGGGTCTTCGAGCAGGCGCAGGCCGAGCTGGTGGCCGAGGCGGGCGCGGCCGGTGAGGCCGTGGAGTTCCTGGTCCAGGGCACCCTCTACCCGGATGTGGTGGAGTCCGGCGGCGGCACCGGCACGGCCAACATCAAGTCCCACCACAATGTGGGCGGGCTGCCCGACGACATCGAGTTCCAGCTGGTGGAGCCGTTGCGCCGGCTGTTCAAGGACGAGGTGCGGATGGTCGGCCAGGAGCTCGGCCTGCCGGACGAGATCGTCCACCGCCAGCCCTTCCCCGGCCCGGGCCTGGGCATCCGGATCGTCGGCGAGGTCAACAAGGAGCGCCTGGACCTGCTGCGCGAGGCCGATGCCATCGCCCGCGAGGAGCTGACCGCCGCCGGTCTGGACCGCGACATCTGGCAGTGCCCGGTGGTCCTGCTCGCCGACGTCCGCTCGGTCGGCGTCCAGGGCGACGGCCGCACCTACGGCCACCCGATCGTGCTGCGCCCGGTCTCCTCGGAGGACGCGATGACGGCGGACTGGTCGCGGCTGCCGTACGACGTGCTGTCGCGGATCTCGACCCGCATCACCAACGAGGTGGACCAGGTGAACCGGGTGGTGCTGGACATCACCAGCAAGCCGCCCGGCACCATCGAGTGGGAGTGACCGCCACGCTCCCTCCGGGTCGGATGGTCATCTGATCGTCAAACGCCTACGCCGTCGCTCATTCGTTTGGGTGGCGGCGTCGGCGTTTGCGCTCGGTAGGCTGGCTCCACGGCCAAGAATCCCGTCCATGGGAGGAACCATGACCGCTGAGCCGCTGCACACCACTTCGTGGCCGGTGCCGCCGCTGGATGGCTATACCGTGGACGACTTGTTCCGTCTGCCTGATCTCCCGCCGCATACCGAGCTGATCGACGGGAGTCTGGTTTTCGTGAGTCCGCAGCGGAGTTTTCATGCTCTGGTGATTGAAGTGCTGCTGTTCGGCTTGCGAGTGACGGTGCCCGGCGACCGGCGGGTCCGGCGGGAGATGAATGTCGTCATCGACGATCGCCAGGCACCGGAGTCCGATCTCTTTGTGATCCGGGCCGAGGCCGCGATCAGTGGTGAGGAGTCGCGTTACGACGCGAAGGACGTCGAGCTCGTGGTGGAGGTCGTCTCCCCTGAGTCGGCGGTGCGGGACCGCAAGCGAAAGCCACAGCTGTACGCCGAGGCGGGTATCCGGCACTTCTGGCGGGTGGAGAGCGGTGAGGACGGCCGGCCGGTCGTTCATGTCTTCGAGCTGGACGAGACCACCAACGCCTACGGACTCACGGGCATTCACCACGACCACCTCAAGCTCTCCATCCCCTTCACCATCGACATCGACCTCACCGAGATCGACCATCTGTAGCGGGCCCTGACTCTGGCCTCCTGCGATACCCAGAGGTAGCTTCCGCCTCAGCACACCAGAGGAGCGGAGCTGCCGATGACGAACCAGCCGCAGACCCCCACCCCGATACCGACCGACCAGCTGCGGTTCACCATGCCCCCGCAGCACACCTCCCACCACGACGAGCGCCGCTATCGCAAGGAGCGGCTGGCGGCGGCGCTGCGCCTGTTCGGGCGGTTCGGGTACGAGGAGGGGGTCGCGGGCCACATCACCGTGCGGGACCCGGAGTTCACCGACTGCTACTGGGTGAATCCGTTCGGCATGCCCTTCGGCCACATCACCGTGAGCGATCTGCTCCTCGTCAATGAGGTGGGCCAGGTGGTCGAGGGACGCGCCCACGTCAACCAGGCGGCCTTCGTCGTTCACTCTTCCGTGCATCAGGCGCGGCCGGACGTCGTGGCCGTCGCGCACAGCCGCTCGGTGCACGGCCGGGCGCTGGCCGCGCTCGGCGAGCCGTTGGAGCCGATCACCCAGGAGGTCTGTGCCTTCTTCGAGGACCACGCGGTCTACGGGGGCACCACGGGGGTCGTCGTGGACGAGGACGAGGGGCGCGCGATCGCCGCCGCGCTCGGTGGCCACAAGGCCCTCATCCTGCGCAATCGTGGTCTGCTGACGGTCGGGGACTCGGTCGACGCGGCCGCGTGGTGGTTCATCACGATGGAGCGGGCCGCCCAGGTGCAGCTGACCGCCAAGGCGTCGGGCAAGCCGGTGCCCATCGACTACGCCGACGCGATGCGGACGCGTGAGCAGCTGGGAAACGATCTTGTGGCGTGGATCAACTATCAACCTCTGTATTTGCAGATCACCCGCGATGAGCCGGACCTGCTGAGCTGACACCCTCCGCGGTGCGGCACAATCCCCTCTCAACACATGACAGTTGGGCGGTGCCGTGTGAACCCACGGTCCCGTACGGAACGAGTGAACGACGGAGCGACCCGCGTGGCGGTGGAGCAGGCGGAGAACGCCACGACGGCAGAGGGACAGCATCCCCATGGGCACCCGCACGGCCACAAGGGCTGTGAATGCCCTCAGGGGGCCCGTGAGGGCCACCGGAGGGCCGTGGCCACGTTCGTGGCCCTGCGGGAGCGTTTCGCGGCCGGAGAGGGCCTTCCCAGGGCTCTCGCCCACTCGGCCGGGGCGTCCCGGCAGTGGGTCTCGGACGAGCTGGCCCACGCGGCCCGTTCGGTCGCCGACAGCGGCCGCGCCGAGACCTCGGCCTGGCGCCACCGGGTGTGGCTGCGCACGGTGTGCGTGGTGTGGGGCGCGGCCGGGGCGCTGCTGATCGGCCAGTTGGCCACGGCGATCGGCGCGGGCTGGTCGGTCGCGCGGACCGCCGGGCTCACCGCCGCCGTGATCACCGCCGCGCTGCTGACCCTCACTGCCCGGCTGCACCGCGCGGACGGCGGCCCGCTCGCCCCGCTCGTCGGCGAGGACAACCGCCTCTCCACCTCCCGTACCGTCGCCGCCGCCTGGCTGCTGATCGCGGTCTTCGCGGTGCTGGTGCTCGGCGTCGAACTGGCGGTGGCCCCGGGCGACCGGCAGCGGCTGACCGACGGGCTCGCCCTCGGCCACACCGCCGGGCTCCTTACGGTCGCCGCGTCGACGTGCGTGGCCGCGGTGCTGGCGCGGCTCGTCGTGGCGGCCCGGGTGCGGGCGCAGCGGCTCCAGAAGGTGCGGGCCGTACGCCCGCGCGCCGCGGATCTGCTGACCGACGACGCGGGCCGCGGCAGCTTCGCCGATGTGCAGTACATCGTCGTCCACACCGTGGCCCTCGCCTTCACCGCCGTCCGCCTCGCCCGCGAGCCGTGGCGGCTGCCCGATGTGCCGTGGGGCCTGGCGCTGCTGGCGGCCGTGTCGGTGGTGATGTACCTGACCGGGAAGTACGCGGAGGGCGGCCGCCCGACCGTGCTGTCCGTCGTACGGGCCCTCCCCGAGGAGGGCGCCATCGACCGCGACGCCCCGATCCGCACCGGTGACGACATCGAGATCCGCGGCAGCGGCTTCGTCCCGCCCGGCGCCCAGGACCCGGACCGGCTGGCCAAGCTGGTGGTCCGCATCGGCGCGGTGCACGTCCATGTCCCGCTGGTCCCGGTGGCCGGGGGCTTCAGCAGCCCCACGGACACCGCGCTCACCGTGCCGGTCCCGGTGGACGTGGAGCCGGGCCGGGTGGATGTGCAGGTCGTGACGGCCTCGGGGGCGGAGACCAACCGCTATCCCATCGATGTGATGGACTGAGTCGTTCCGGTCGGCCGCTCCGTATGGTTTCGTCGAACACGCAACCAAATGGCGGGGTGAGGGAGAGGCGGGCGGCATGAGACACGCGGATCGTATGGCCGGTTCGGGTACGGCGGGCAGTGGCGGGAGCGTGCACGGTATGGGCGGGATGGGCGGCGTGAGCGGCATAGGCGGGCAGCAGCAGCCCGCGGGGATCAGGGCCACCGCCGGCCGTTACGCGCTGCTGCCGCTGCGGATCTTCCTCGGCGTCACCTTCGTCTACGCCGGTATCGACAAGCTCACCGACTCGGCCTTCCTGTCCGACTCGGGCTCGGGCTCGATCGGCGAGCTGATGCGCCAGGTGCGGGACAGCTCGGCCGTGCCGTGGCTGGTCGACCAGGCCCTCAAGGACCCCACCGCCTTCGGCTACGCCATGGCCTACGGCGAACTGGCCGTCGGCCTCGGCATCCTGGTGGGCCTCCTCTCCCGCCTGGCCGCCTTCGGCGGCGCGCTGATCTCGCTGAGCCTGTGGCTCACCGTCAGCTGGCAGTCGGACCCGTACTACTACGGCAACGACCTGGCCTATCTGATGGCGTGGCTGCCGCTGGTGCTGGCCGGGGCGCCGTATCTCTCCCTGGACGTCGCCATCTCCCGGCGCCGGCGCCGGCAGGGCTCGCTGCTCTTCACATAGCCCGCGGCTCTCACGGGAGGCGCGTCTCCTCGCGGGGCGTGCCTCTCACGCGGGGCGTGCTTCTTCGCGCGGGCGCGTGCCCCCGGGCTCTGCCCCGGCACTCACTCCCTCATTTGATGATGCGGAAGCCGTCCCGGACCTCGTCGAAGATCGGCCGGTAGGTGCTCCAGTCCGCGTCCGGGGCGCTCAGGTAGATCGCGTACTCCTTGTCGCCCTCATTGCCGAAGCCGAGGTCGATCGCGCGGAACATCCGGACCTCGCCGCGGAATTTGAACTCCCAGATCGCGGCGGGCATGCCCTGGTACTTCGTCTCCTGGAGCCGCAACCGCTCGTAGATCGGGTACTCCTTCTTGTCCTTGAACGCGACCTCGAGGTCCTCGAAGTGCTGGACCTGGTTGCCGGAGGCGAAGTCCAGGACGTTGATCCGGAAACCGGCCAGCCCGTTGGGGTCGAGGTAGCGGACCTCCTGGGTGCGGTCGACCGTGTTGCCGTCGGGGTCGTTCTGCTCCTGGCGGGACCAGCCGTCGGGGATGGGGAGGGAGAAGCCGAACTTCTTCTCCTTGACGATGTGGTAGCCGGACGGCGGGGTGTACGGCTTGGCCGGGGAGGCCGACGGATTGCCCGTGGCGGGGGACCCCCCGCCGTTCCCCCCGCCGTTGTCGTGGTCGAGGCCGAACACATAGACGCCGCCCGCCACGGCCACCACCGCCAGGGAGGTCGCCGCGGCGGTCCACACCGCCTTACGGCTCTTGCGCGCCGGAGCGGGAGCGGGCGGGGGCACCGGCGTCTGGGCGGTCATGGACGGCGCCGACGCGGTGAACGGCGTTGCCGTGGGCGGGGTGTGCTGCGCGCCGGGCGTGTTCCCGGTGCCCGGGTGCGAGGGGATCCGTGGGTCCGACGCGTGCGGTGTGCTCGGAGTCTGCGAAGTGTTCAGCGGGTTGTGCTGAGCGCTCGTCGCGTTGTGCGGAGTGCTCGGTGTGTGGGTCGTGTGGTGATACGGGGTCGGTGTCGTGGCCGCGTTCGGCGCGGAGTTCGCGTCCGGGCCCGTGGTCCGGTCCGTGCCCGTACCGTGCTCCCGCCGGGTCGACAGATTCATGGTCGCGTCGATCGGCGGATTCGTGGTGGTCGTGTCGAGCGGCGAAGTCTGGAGCGATGTCGTCTCGGGCTCCGAGGCCGGGAGCCGCAGCCCCCGTTCGGTCTCCTCGGCCGTGGGCCGCAGCTCCGGCTCCTTGGCCAGCAGCCTCTCGATCAACGAGGTCAGCGCCCCCGCCCGTTTGGGCGGATCCAGCGGATCGACGGCGATCGCGTAACCCGTCTCGATCGCCGTGGCCTTGCGGAACGGCGGCCGCCCCTCGACCGCCTGATAGAGCGTCGCCCCCAGTGCCCAGAGGTCCGACGCGGGGCCGGGTTTGCGGCCCCTGACCCGCTCGGGCGCGATGTAGTCGATGGAGCCGACCACCTCGCCGGTCTTGGTCAGCGTCGAGGTGCCGGTGGCCATGGCGATGCCGAAGTCCGTGAGGACGACCCGGCCTTCGGGGCCGAGCAGCACATTGCCGGGCTTGACGTCCCGGTGCAGCACCCCGGCCGCGTGCGCGGCGCGCAGCGCGGCGATCATGCCGCGGCCGATGCGGGCGGCCTCGTCGGGCGAGACCCGTCCGCCGTCCTTCAGCAGGTCGGCGAGGGTCGTGGAGGGCACGTACTCCATGACGATGCACGGCAGTCCGTGGTGGTCCACCACGTCATGGACCACGACCACGTTGGGGTGGGTGATGCGGGCCGCGCTGCGCGCCTCGCGGCGGGTGCGTTCGTGCAGGGTCGTCAGTTCGTCCTCGGCGAGGTGGGGAGAGACATAGAGCTGCTTGACCGCGACCTGGCGGCCCAGCAGTTCGTCCTCGGCGCGCCACACCGTGCCCATGCCACCACGGCCGATCTTCTCGACCAGGCGGTAACGTCCGGCTATCAGGTGGCCTTCGTCCGACACCGCTTTCCCCTCCCCGCACACGTTCGATGCGACACGATAGCCGCCGTGACCCCCGGGGAGATCTCAGGGAAGACCTAGGGGCATGCCGGATGTCGCGAGTACGGCCCTGTTGTCACCATGGACGCATGACCGAAGCACCCACCGTGGCGGACGAGGCCGAGGCCGCGTCCGGTTCCCGCCTGTCACAGACGCCTCTTCGGCGCAGTCGTGACCATAAGGTGATCTCGGGGGTCTGCGGAGGGCTCGGCCGCTACTGCGATCTGGACCCGGTGATCTTCCGGGTGGTGCTGTCGGTGCTGGCCGTCGCGGGCGGCCTCGGTCTGATCGTGTACGGATTCTGCTGGCTGCTGATCCCGTTCCACGGCGAGGACGAGAACGAGGGGCGCAGGCTGCTCTCGGGCCGGGTCGAGGGCCCCGGCCTTACGGCGGTCCTGGTGGCGCTGGTGGGCTGCGGGCTCTTCCTGTCGATGCTCAACAACGGCGGCGTCATGTACTTCTCGTTCATGCTCGCCCTCGCGGCGGCCGGTGCGGGCTATTGGTCGCACCACCGGCGGCAGGCGGAGAGCGTGGGCGCGGTGGACGCGGCCACGGCCCAGGCCGTCGCCGACGCGCCGCCCGAGACCAAGGCGCCGCCCACGCGCGGCGGCCCCGGCCCGTCCTGGTGGCGCGACCCGATCGTCAAGGACGGTACGACCGGGCCGCTCGGCGCCGGGGCCGGGTCGCGGACCGGCTATCTGTGGGGGCCGGACGACGGCCCGTACGACAAGCGGGAGGCGAAGGCGGAGCGGGCCCGCCGGGTGCCGGACCGGGCCTCGATCGGCGGCTGGGCCTTCCTGGTGGCGGTCGCCGCCGCCGTGGTGGGGGCGCGGGCGGGGTGGTCCTCGCAGCCGCTGGGCACCAGCCTCGAGATCGGGTTCGCCTGCGCGCTGGGGGTCTTCGGGCTCGCCCTCGTCATCGGCTCCCGCTGGGGGCGGGCCGGTGGCGGCACGGTCTTCCTCGCGCTGCTGACGAGCGCGCTGTTGGCGGGCGCGGCCGCCCTCCCCGACGCCGTCACCCCCGACTGGGCTCGGCGCACCTGGGCCCCGACCTCGGTGGTGTCGCTGCGCGACGGGTATGAGCTGGGCGGCGGTGTCGCCGAGTTGAAGCTGGACCGGCTGCCCCTGGAAGCGGGCAGCTCCGTCTCCAGCCGGGTGGAGATGGGCGCGGGCAAGCTGGCCGTGACGGTCCCGCGCGACGCCCGGGTGAGGCTGGACATCGAGGTCGGGATCGGCGACATCTGGCTGCCGGGCCGGCAGCGGGACAAGCACAACGTCGACATCGGCCCGGACCGGGAGCGCAGGCTCACCCTGGAGCCGGTGGGCGGCGGCAAGGCCGTGGGGACGGTCTCGCTGAAGCTGGAGATGGGGCTGGGTGCGGTGGAGGTGAAGCGCTCATGAGGCGCCGTTCGTTCGGCCATCGGTTCGATCACTCGCGTGGTCACTTGCGTAGTCACTTGCGCGACCACTCGCGTGGTCACTCGCTGGGGCAGGTGTCCCCCGACCGGTCCCGCCATCCGTTCGAGCCGGGCAAGCTGGTGGCCGGGCTGGTGATCCTGGGCGTGGCCGCCGCGTACGGGATGGACGCGGCCGGGGAGTGGGACGTCCGGCCGGAAATCGCCCTCCCGGCCCTCCTGTGCGGCCTCTGCGTCGCGGCCCTGATCTCGGCCCTCACGTACGCCCTCCGCCGCCGGTCGGGCAGGGCGACGCCGGACGACTGACGGGGGCCGCGGGGCCCGGGGGTGCGGCGCTCCCCGGTGGGGGGCGCGGGCGACCCCCAGCCCCGGGGCCCGGGGCTCGGCGACCCCGGTTCCCGGCCCCAGCACCCGGGCCCAGGTCGGGGAACGATCAGGGGCGACCCTGATGCCCGTTGTCGGCCGGACGTGTGACGATCGAGCCATGACCCCCGCAGTGCCCCCCACGGCCCCCGAGCCACCCCCGCGCAAGCTCTACCGCAGTGCCGAAGGCCGCCTCCTCGGCGGTGTGGCGCGCGGGCTCGCGGGCCATCTCGGGCTGCCGGTCCTGTGGGTGCGGATCGTCTTCATCGCGCTGTTCATGGCGGAGGGGTTCGGCGCGCTCGTCTACGCGCTCTTCTGGTTCATCGTCCCGCTCGGCGTCGGCGGCGTGGAGACGACCGCCGCGCGCCCGCTCACCACCGTGGGCCCCGACGGCCGCCGCCGGATCCTGGCCCGCAGGCCGGAGCGGGGCCAGATCATCGCGCTGGTCGCCCTCTTCGTCGGCATGGGGATCTTCGTCCAGGGGTTCCACCTGGGCCGCGCCAACACCTACATCTGGCCGCTCCTCCTCATCGGCGCGGGCGTCGCCCTCTTCTGGCGTCAGGCGGACAACGCCCGCCGCGCCCAGTGGGTCGAGCTCAGCCGCAGCAAGCGGGTCCTGCCGCTGGCCCGTGGCGCCACGGGGGTCGTACTGGTGGCCGCGGGGGTGTCCGGGATCGTCGTCCTCCAGGGCTCGGCCAAGCACCTGGGGGCCGTGCTCCAGGCGGCCCTGGCCGTCCTTGTCGGCATCGCGCTGCTGGCGGGCCCGTATGTGGTGCGGATGACGCAGGACCTTTCCGAGGAACGGCTGATGCGCATCCGCGCGCAGGAGCGGGCGGAGGTGGCGGCCCACGTCCATGACTCCGTGCTGCACACCCTCACCCTGATCCAGCGCAACGCGGAGGACCCCCGCGAGGTGGCCCGGCTCGCCCGCGCCCAGGAGCGGGAGCTGCGCGCGTGGCTCTACCGGCCGGAGGGCACGGGCAAGGACGAGACCGAGGAGCCGGACACCCTGGCGGAGGCGGTGAAGAAGACGGCGGCGGAGGTCGAGGACCACCACGGCGTCCCGATCGAGGTGGTGGTGGTCGGCGACTGCCCCCTGGACGAGAAACTGGGCGCACAGATACAGGCGGCGCGCGAGGCGATGGTCAACGCGGCCAAGTACGGTGGCGACGGCGGGGCCGTCCAGGTCTTCGCCGAGGTCGAGGGGGCCACGGTGTTCATCTCCGTGCGCGACCGCGGCCCCGGCTTCGACGTGGACGCGGTGCCGGAGGACCGGATGGGCGTACGCGAATCGATCATCGGCCGGATGCAGCGGAACGGCGGCACGGCGCGGCTGAGATCCGCGCCGGACGGGGGCACGGAAGTGGAGCTGGAGATGGAGAGGGCGGCGACGACATGACCGACGCGACGGGCGGTACGAACGCGGTGAGCGGCTCCGGGGCGCAGGGTGTGCCGGGCGCCACGCCCGGTCCGGCGGGTGCCGGGGGTGCCGGGGGCTCCGGGGCGGGCGATGCCGAGGCGGCGCGGCGGGTGCGCGTGGTGCTCGTGGACGACCACCGCATGTTCCGCACCGGGGTGCAGGCCGAGATCGGGGAGACGGCCCGGACCGGTGTCGAGGTGGTCGGCGAGGCGGCCGACGTCGACCAGGCCGTGACCGTGATCACCGCGACCCGTCCCGAGGTCGTGCTGCTCGACGTCCACCTCCCCGGCGGGGGCGGCGTCGAGGTGCTGCGCCGCAGCGCCTCGATGATGGCCGACCAGGACCGCCCGGTGCGCTTCCTCGCGCTGTCCGTCTCGGACGCCGCCGAGGACGTCATCGGGGTCATCCGCGGCGGCGCCCGCGGCTATGTGACCAAGACCATCACCGGTACCGACCTCGTGGACGCGATCTTCCGGGTCTCCGAGGGCGACGCGGTCTTCTCCCCGCGCCTGGCCGGTTTCGTGCTCGACGCCTTCGCCTCCACCGACGCCCCGCCCGTGGACGAGGACCTGGACCGGCTCACCCAGCGCGAGCGCGAGGTGCTGCGCCTGATCGCGCGCGGCTACGCCTACAAGGAGATCGCCAAGCAGCTGTTCATCTCGGTGAAGACGGTCGAGAGCCATGTCTCGGCGGTGCTCCGCAAGCTCCAGCTCTCCAACCGCCATGAGCTGACCCGCTGGGCGACGGCCCGCCGCCTGGTCTGAGCCTCGGGCCCGGCCCGCCGCCTGGTCTGAGCCTCGGGCCCGAAGAGAACGAGAGCGGAGAGCGGGACGGACGGCGCGGCGGCTCAGCCCGGCACCCCCATCCGCTGCGTGCCGACGACCGACAGCAGCCGCAGCGCCTCCTCGGCCGGTGAGCCGGGCTCGGCGGTGTAGATGATCACCCGCTGGTCCCGTTCGGTGATGTCCAGCACATCGCAGTTGACGGTGATGGGCCCGACGAGCGGATGGTGCAGCGTCTTGCACAGGGTGGGCTGGGCGGACACATCGTGGGAGTCCCACAGCCGGGCGAACTGCTCGCTGCCCGAGCGCAGCTCCGCCACCAGCTCGGTCACCTCGGGGTCGTCGGGGTAGCGGGCGGCCGCGGCGCGCAGCCCCTGGGCCGAGGTCTGGGCGAACTCGTCCACGTCCGTCACCCCGTACAGCCGCCGCCCGTCCCGGTGCGGCCCGAGGAAGGCGCGGCGGACGAAGTTGCGGTCGCGGCGGGAGAGGGCGGAGAAGTCCTCCATGAGGGCGGCGGCCAGATCGTTCCAGGCGATCACCTCGTACGTCGCGGAGAGCACGATCGCCGCCGCGTTCGGCAGCCGCCGCAGCAGGTTCGCGATGCTCGGCCGCACCTCGCGGGAGGGCCCGGCCGGCGGGCCCGGCGGGGCGCCCGCGAGATGGTGCAGATGATCGCGCTCGGTGTCGCCCAGCCGCAGGGCGCGGGCCAGCCCGGTCAGCACCTCGCGGGACGGGCGCGGGGCGCGGGCCTGCTCCAGCCGCGTGTAGTACTCGGTCGAGATGAACGCCAGCTGCGCCACCTCCTCGCGCCGCAGCCCCGGCGTCCGGCGCCGCGTCCCGGCGGGCAGCCCCACATCGGCGGGCGTGATCCGCTCACGTCGGCTGCGCAGGAAGGCCGCCAGCTCTCGTCTGTCCACGCCCTCAGTGTGCGCGGACGGCCGGAGGCTCAGCCAGGTACAGCCGGTGCCTGGCTGGGCCCCGGCACCCGCGGCAGCCTCAGGAGTATGAACACACCGAACACCACCCCCGAAGCCACGCCCCGCACCCCGGCCACCGGCCTCCTGGCCGGCAAGGTCGCCTTCATCACCGGCGCCGGGCGCGGCATCGGCGCCGCCGCGGCCCGCCTCTTCGCCCGGGAGGGCGCCCGGGTGCTGCTGGCGGCCCGTACGGAGGCCCAGCTCAAGTCGGTCACCGAGGAGGTCAGGGCGGCCGGCGGCACCGCGGATCACGTGGTGTGCGACCTGGCCGACCCGACGAGCGTCCGCGCCGCCGTCGACCGGGCCGTGGAGCTGTACGGCCGCCTCGACGTGGCGTTCAACAACGGCGCGACGATCCAGCAGCCGGGCCCGATGGACCAGTTGCCGCAGACCGACTTCGACCACGTCTACGCCGTCAACCTCCGCGGCCCCTGGCTGGCCATGAACGCCGAGGTCGCCGCCATCCGCGCCACCGCCGGAACCGGCGCCATCGTCAACAACTCCAGCGTCGGCAGCCTCATGGGCAACCCCGAACTCCCCGCCTACGGCGCCATGAAGCGCGCGGTCAACAGCCTCACCGAGTCCGCCGCCGTCACGTACGGCCCGGAGGGCATCCGCGTCAACGCCATCGCACCCGGTGCCACCCTTACCGAGATGGTCAGCGCATGGGAGGAGGAGTCCCCCGGCGTCGTCGAGCGGATCACCAGCCACACCCCACTCCGCCGCGCCGCCGACCCGGACGAGATCGCCCAGGCCGCGGCCTGGCTCCTCAGCGACCGCGCCTCGTATGTGACCGGCGTGGTCCTCCGGGTGGACGGCGGCCTCCGGGCCTGAGACCGCCCTCGGCACCGGGGAACTCAAGGACTACGCGTCCTGATCGCCCGGCCCCGGCCCCGGCCCCGGCCCCGGCCTCACGCCGGGGGGAACTCCGGCTCGAGCCCCGTCAGGTCGCGGCTTGCCGACCACAGGTGGGCCGCGACTTCCGCGTCGGCCAGATGACCTCGGACGGGTTGGCGGCGGGGAGTGCCGCGGAGGGCGAAGTGGCGGGGGACCCATAGTTCGCCGCCGGTGATGGTCGGGTCGAGGACCGCTCGTACGGCGGGCCAGGCGGCCGCGTCCTTGCCCTGGACGAGGATCCCGGCGGGCAGGCCGCGCAGCCGTTCGGCGGGTGTGCGGACGTGCAGGGGCGGGCGGGACGGGGTGAGGGAGTCGAGTGCGCCGCCGGGGTGGGTGACCACGCTCCGCACCGTGCTGCCGACCGCCCTCAGCCGCCGGTCGAGTTCGAAACCGAAGAGCATCTGGGCCAGTTTCGAGCGCCCATAGGTGCGTTCGGGGTCGTAGTCGCGGGTGCTCTCGAGGTCGTCCAGGTCCAGCCGCTCGGATGTGGCCGCGAAGCTGCCCGTGGTGATGACGCGGCCCTCGGGGGCGGCCGCGAGCAGTGGAGCCAGCCAGTGGGTCAGCGCGAAGTGCCCGAGGTGGTTGATGCCGAACATCGCCTCATGGCCGTCCCCGGTCTCGCGGCGCGGCGGCTGGTCGAACTTCACCCCCGCGTTGTGGACGACCGCGTCCAGACGGTCCGCCCCCAGCGCTGCCGCGGAGGCTTCGAGCGAGGAGAGATCGGCCAGGTCCAGCCGGATATGACGCACCAGGGCGCCGGGGACCCGGGAGCGGATCGAGGCCACGGCGGCGTCCGCCCTGCCCGGGTCGCGGCTGCCGAGGACGACGGTGGCTCCCGTACCGGCGAGCTGTTCGGCGACGAAGTACCCGATCCCCGCGTTGCCTCCGGTCACCAGAAAGGTCTTTCCATCGGCCCGTGGAAGGCGGTGGACATCCCACCGCTCGGCCGGGGATCGGGTCGGGGCCGCTGAAGGCATACGGGGCTCCTCGCGTTCGTAAGGGCGGGGGCGGGACCCCAATGGGGCGCACGCTGAACATGTGTCAGCCTTACGGTCGTCACCGACGCCCCGCCGACAGAGGGCCGTCATCCCCCGCGCCCGCCGACAGAGCGCCGTCATCCCCCGCGCCCCGCCGACAGATCGCCGCTCAGGCGAACCCGTGACCCACCGGCCCCGGCTCCGGCGGCGGCCCCTCGGCCGCGCCGGTGCGCACGGCGGCGAGCCGCAGCGGCAGCGCGCCGCCGATCAGCCGCTCGGCGTAGGCCCGGCCCACCGGGCCGTACCCCGACAGCACGACGGAGGGGTGGGCGCGGACGTCGGCGTCGTGTGGCATGCGGCCAGTCCGCCTTGCGGACTCGGCACCGCTACGCCGGGCGGGCCGCCCCCGCGAAGGGCATGTCCGCCACGGAGGCCAACCGGACCGGGGCCCCGGGGTGCGGCGCGTGGATCATGCGGCCGCCGCCGATGTAGAGGCCGACATGGCTGATACCGGAGTAGAAGAAGACCAGGTCGCCGGGGGCCAGTTGGTCGCGGGTGACCCGCTGTCCGGCGTAGATCTGGGTGTACGTGGTGCGGGGCAGGGCGACCCCGGCGGCCCGCCAGGCGGCCTGGGTGAGCCCCGAGCAGTCGTAGCCGTGGGGGCCGGTGGCGCCCCACACATACGGCTTGCCGAGGGCCGCGTACGCGTAGGAGACGGCGCGGGCGGCGCGGCCCTCGGCGGGGGCGGGGGAGCCGGCGGTCTTGTCGCCGTCCCGCGCCGCCAGCAGGCGCTGCCGCTGCTCGAGGGTCAGCCGGTCGAGGAGGCGATCGGCGGCGGCGAGCTTCTCCTGGACGGTCCGCTTGTGGTGGGCGGCGGCCGCCCGGGAGGCGCGCAGAGCGGCGAGGCGGTCGGCCGCCTCGCCGCGGACCTGGCGTAATTTCCGCTCCTGACGGCCGATCGTGGCGATCAGGGCGGCCTGGCGGCTCCCCGCGCGCTCGACGAGCGAGGCGCGCTGAAGGTACTGGTCCGGGGAGGAGGACAGGGCGAGCTGGAGGGCCGGGGCGATCGTCCCCGAGCGGTACTGGGCGGTGGCGAAGGCCCCGAGGGCGTTGCGCGCGGTGTTGAGCCGGGTGGTGCGGCGGGCGGCCTGGTCGCGCAGCGCGTCCAGCGTCCGGCGGGCCTTGTCGGCCTTCTCCCTCGCGCCGTTGTACCGCTCGGTGGCCTCCTCGGCCTCCCGCTGGTACGCGTCGACCTTCGCCTTCACCTGGGCGGGCGTGAGGCGGTTCTCGGCGTGCCCGGTGCCGTCGAGGAGGGTGGCGGACGCGGCGCCGGTGAGGGCGAGGAGCGCGGCCGCGCGGGCGGTGCCGCTGGTGAGCGAGCGCTGCTTGGGCTTCCTGTGCGACGCCACTGCGGCGGTTCACCTGGTCTTTCTTGGGCAATCCAGTTCGGGCAATCCAGGACATTCGGCAGATCCTGGACCCTTGTGGGGTACGGACGGGCAGGTGGCAGTCCGCCGTGAGGCGGGGACCCTCGGTTGACGGGAAGCGGACTGCCACCTGGAGGAGGAAGCTAGGCCGGAAAGCGGGTGCCGTGCGGGGGATTGAACGGGAGTGCACGGATTTCGTCGCTCCCGTGACGGCTGCTGATCGCCCGGCGAGTGGGGTGGTCGGGACTGTGGGGCGGCCGTGATCGAAGTGGCGATAGGGCCCCACCCGAGTGCCGGGTGATGATATGCGCGCGGCTAGTCTCCGGAGCCATGGACGTACTCATTCACGTGTTCGTCGGCCTCCATATCGTCGGCATCGGCGCACTGCTCGGCGGCTTCTTCTCGCAGCTCAAAGCCGCGCGGGCGGGCGAGGCCCGGATGATCCCGGCGATGCTGCACGGCGCGCTGACCATGCTGGTGACCGGCGTGGCGCTGGTCGGGCTCAACCAGGCGGACGACAACAGCCTCAACACCGTCAAAATCGGCGTAAAGCTGGCGCTATTGGTCGTTATTCTCGGCCTGGTCTATGTGAAGCGCGACGAGGAGAAGGTAGAGTCGGCCGTCTTCGGTGCGGTGGGTGCCTTGACAACGGCAAACATCTTCATCGCCGTGCTGTGGACCTGACGAGCGAATGTTCTGGGGTAATCTCACGACGATGTGACACGATCCCGAGGCAACCGTTTGCACTCGCGAGCTGTCTTAGTAAAGAGCGAGGCAGTCGAGAGGAGTGGCCAATGGGGGTAGTGGGGGCAATCAGAAGTCATGGGCGGCGCGTGGGCGTCGCGCTGGGGCTGGCGGGGATGGCGGTGCCGCTCGCGGTGGCCGTCGCCGGTCCGGCGCAGGCTCAGGCGCGGCCGCTGGGCCGGTCGGCCGGCACGGTGACACCGGTGAGCGTGGCCGCGTCGTCGTGCACGACCACCGCGGGGCCGTACCAGCAGCAGGCCGAGCGCTTCCTGGGCCGTCCGGTGGACGGGCGGCAGTCGCGGGCGGACTGTCTCGCGATCCAGAAGTTCCAGATCGACCACGGCGTCAGCCCGACGATCGGCTACGCGGGCCCGATCACTTCGCGTGTGATGAGCCTCATCAGCGCCCAGAAGGCCGCCGGGCACAACCCGAACGCGGCGCGGAATTGCCCGACCGACAAGGGCCGGATCGCCTGCGTCGACCTCACCCGCCAGCTGAGCTGGGTCCAGGACGGCTCCCGGCTGGTCTACGGACCGGTGCCGGTGCGGTCCGGGCGGGACCGCTTCGAGACCCGCACCGGGCTGAAGAGGATCTACTGGCGGAACATCAACCACTGGTCGACGCTCTACAAGGTCGCCATGCCCTACAGCCAGTTCTTCGACGGCGGCCAGGCGTTTCACTCGATCGACGGCAGCGTATGGTCGCCGCCCGGCTCCCACGGCTGCGTCAACATGCGTAAGGGCGACGCCAAGAAGTACTGGGGCCTGCTGAAGAACGGCGACGATGTGTACGTGTACGGGCGCAAGCCCGGCACCTGAGGCGCTGACGGCGCCACTGAAGCGCTGACGGCGCCGCTGAGCCGATGACGATGCCGCTGCCCGGGGCCCCGGCCCCGGGCAGCGGCATCGTCAGGATCAGGGGGGCCTACGAGGGCCGTACGCTCCCGTAGATCGGCATCTCCGTGATCGGCGCCTTCTTCACCACATCGCCCGGCTTCGGCGCGTGGATCATCATCCCGTCGCCGATGTAGAGGCCGACATGGCTGATGTCGTCGTAGAAGAAGACGAGATCGCCCGGCTGGAGCTGCGACGTCGAGACCCGCGTACCGGCCTTCACCTGGTCCCAGGTGGTGCGCGGCAGCGAGATCCCGGCGGACTTCCAGGCCGCCTGCGTCAGCCCCGAGCAGTCGAAGGAGCTGGGCCCGGTCGCGCCCCAGACGTACGGCTTGCCGAGCTGCGCCTTGGCGAAGGCGATGGCCTGGGCCGCCTTGGAGCTGTTGGCCGGGGCCGAGGGCGTGGAGGGCGCCGTCGAACCGGAGCCACCCGCGTTCTGCTGCTCCTGCTCCTGCTGCTTCTTGCGCGCGGCCGCCTCCTGCCGCTGCTTCTCGGCCAGCTCGGCGGCCTTACGGCGGGCCTCTTCCGCCTTCTTCTTCTCGATCGCCGCCAGCCGCGCCTTCTCCTTGGCGGTCAGATTCGCCAGCAGCCGCCGCGCCTCGGTCAGCTTGTCCTGGACGGTCTTCTTCTGGACTTTCAGCTGCTTCTGGGACGCGGTCAGCGAGGCGAGGCTCTCGCTGGCCTTACCGCGCTCCTTGGCGGCCTTCACCCGCTGCTTCTGGAAGTCGTCCACGGCCTGCTTCTGCCGGCCGGTCATCCGGTCCAGCAGGTGCGACTGGTCGAAGACGTCCTGCGGATCGTTGGAGAACAGCAGGGTCGCGGCGGAGCGGGCCATTCCGCCGTCGCGGTACTGGGCGGCGGCGTAGTTGCCGAGCATGCGCCGCGCCTCGTTGAGCTTCTCGGTGCGCTGGGCGACGGAGTCCAGCAGCTTGTCGACCTTGGCCCGCTGCTGGTCGGTGCGCTCCTTGGCGGCGTTGTAACGCTGGGTGGCGGTCTCCGCCTGGTGGTACAGGCTGTCGACCTTCTCCTTCACGAGCTCGATCGACTGGGCGGCCGGCTTGGGGTCGGTGGGCGCGGCGTTGGCCGACTGGGAGAGGAGGGTGACGGATGCGAGGGCGGCCGTGGTGAACCCGACGGCCGTACGGCGGCTGTGACCGGTGAGCGGGGCGGGTATTCGGCTCCGCGGCTTGCGGTGCGACGCCAAGGGAGGCGACTCCTTCCGTGGACCGCCTACCGGGTTAGCTGTCGGGTTCGGGCGGTACGGAAGGCTGCCCTTCGGCCGTGTCCGGGCGGCACTGTCCGTGCCGCACCGTTTCGGGTCGATTCACCCCGGTGTTGCGTTGTTGGGTCCCCGGCTCCGGGCGCCTCACGGCGTACCGGACTCGGCGGAGGCCGCCCGTGCCGACGTGGTTCGCCGACGGATCTTCCGGGCCGCCTGACGCAGGACGGTAGCCAACTCGTGGGGCTCCTGTGAAGACTGGTGACCGTTTTGCCCGAAACCGTTTCGTGATGTTCGGACGTCGGCTGTCAGTGGGGCGGCCTAGACTCGGGGAGCGATGAGCAGCCTCTTTGACGACAGCTTCCTGGCGGACCTCGGGCCTCCTTCGGACGAGGAGCGGCCACCGCCGCCCGAGGAATCGGCACACCCCGGTCACGGCGGTGCCGAGGACGTGCCGCATCACCTCTTCAGCGGCGATTTCGACGCGCCCGTGCCCCGGGAGGCCCACTACCGGGACGGCGCGGCCCGGCCCGCCGTGGACCCGTCCGCCCTGCTCGAGGGGTTGAACGAGCAGCAGAGGGCCGCCGTGGAGCACACCGGCTCGCCGCTGCTGATCGTCGCGGGCGCCGGCTCCGGCAAGACCCGGGTGCTCACCCACCGCATCGCCTATCTGCTCGGCGCCCGCTCCACCCACCCCGGCCAGATCCTCGCCATCACCTTCACCAACAAGGCGGCGGGCGAGATGAAGGAGCGCGTCGAGGAGCTCGTCGGCCCCCGGGCCAACGCCATGTGGGTGTCCACCTTCCACAGCGCCTGTGTCCGCATCCTGCGCCGGGAGTCGAAGAAGCTGGGCTTCACCTCGTCGTTCTCGATCTACGACGCGGCCGACTCCAAGCGGCTGATGGCGCTGGTCTGCCGGGATCTGGATCTCGACCCCAAGCGGTTCCCGCCGAAGTCCTTCAGCGCCAAGATCTCCAACCTCAAGAACGAGCTGATCGACGAGGAGACCTTCGCCGGGCAGGCGGCAGGGGGCACCTCCCGGACGGAGTCTGGGGGAGGGTTTGAGAAGACGCTGGCCGAGGCGTATGTGATGTACCAGGCGCGGCTGCGCGAGGCCAACGCGCTGGACTTCGACGACATCATCATGACCACGGTCAATCTGCTCCAGGCGTTCCCGGACGTCGCCGAGCACTACCGCCGCCGCTTCCGGCACGTCCTGGTGGACGAGTACCAGGACACCAACCACGCGCAGTACACACTCGTGCGCGAGCTGGTGGGCACCGACACCGAGGAGACCACGGCCGCCGAGCTGTGCGTGGTGGGCGACGCCGACCAGTCGATCTACGCCTTCCGGGGCGCCACGATCCGTAACATCCTCCAGTTCGAGGAGGACTACCCCACCGCGCGGACGATCCTCCTCGAGCAGAACTACCGCTCGACCCAGACCATCCTGAGCGCGGCCAACGCGGTCATCGAGCGCAATGAGAACCGCCGCCCGAAGAACCTGTGGACGGACGCCGGCGCCGGGACCGAGATCACCGGCTATGTGGCCGACACCGAGCACGACGAGGCCCAGTTCGTCGCCGACGAGATCGACCGGCTGACGGACGCGGGCGACGCCAAGGCCGGGGACGTGGCGGTCTTCTACCGCACCAACGCCCAGTCCCGTGTCTTCGAAGAGGTCTTCATCCGCGTCGGGCTGCCGTACAAGGTCGTCGGCGGTGTGCGCTTCTACGAGCGCAAGGAGGTCCGGGACGTCCTCGCCTATCTGCGGGTGCTGGCCAACCCCGAGGACTCCGTCCCGCTGCGCCGGATCCTGAACGTGCCCAAGCGCGGCATCGGCGAGCGCGCGGAAGCCATGATCGACGCGCTGTCGCTGCGCGAGAAGATCACCTTCCCGCAGGCGCTGCGCCGGGTCGACGAGGCGTACGGCATGGCGGCCCGCTCGGCCAACGCCGTCAAGCGGTTCAACACGCTCATGGAGGAGCTGCACACCATCGTGGAGTCCGGGGCGGGCCCGGCCACCGTCCTGGAGGCGGTGCTGGAGCGCACCGGCTATCTGGCCGAGCTCCAGGCGTCCACCGATCCGCAGGACGAGACCCGGATCGAGAACCTCCAGGAGCTCGCCGCCGTGGCCCTGGAGTTCGAGCAGGACCGCGGCGAGGAGAACCCCGGCACCCTCGCGGACTTCCTGGAGCAGGTCGCGCTCGTCGCCGACTCCGACCAGATCCCCGACGAGGACACCGAGGGCTCCGGCGTGATCACGCTGATGACCCTGCACACGGCGAAGGGCCTGGAGTTCCCGGTCGTCTTCCTCAGCGGCATGGAGGACGGCGTCTTCCCGCATATGCGGGCGCTCGGTCAGACCAAGGAGCTGGAGGAGGAGCGACGGCTGGCCTATGTCGGGATCACCCGGGCCCGCGAGCGGCTCTATCTGACCCGCTCGACGATGCGCAGCGCCTGGGGACAGCCCGCGTACAACCCGCCGTCCCGCTTCCTGGAGGAGATCCCGGACCAGTATGTGCGCTGGCGGCGCACCGGGCCCGCCACCCCGTCGGCGTCCATGGGCGGTATCGCCTCGACCCCGCCGTCGGGGCTGTCGTCCGGTCTGTCGACGTCGCGTTCGCGCACCGGGGGCAGCGGGTTCGCCACCCGGCGGGCCCAGGAGCGCCCGGTGGTCGCCCTGGCCATCGGCGACCGGGTCACCCATGACTCGTTCGGGCTCGGCACGGTGGTGGCGGTCAAGGGCAGCGGGGACAACGCGGAGGCGACGATCGACTTCGGCGACGAGAAGCCGAAGCGGCTGCTGCTGCGGTACGCACCGGTGGAGAAGCTGTAGCGGGGGCCGGCGGGGGCTGGACGCCGAGGCTGTAGCGCGCCGGTGGGCGCGCTACAGCGGTCGCGCTACGGGCGGTGCTGTCCCCGGCAGCCCTGCCGGATCAGGTCAGGTCGGGTCGAGGCCCTTGCCGCGCAGCCAGGGCAGCGGGTCGATGGCCGCGCCCCCGCCGGGGTGGACCTCGAAGTGCAGGTGCGGGCCGGTGGAGTTACCGGAGTTCCCGGAGTACGCGATGGTCTCCCCGGCCTTGACGGTCCCGGAGCGGATCTTGGCGCTGCTGAGGTGGCAGTACCAGGTCTCCGTGCCGTCCGGGCTGGTCAGAACGACCATGTTGCCGTAGGCGTCGTTCCACTGCGTCCTTACGGTGCCGTCGGTGGCGGCCATCACGGGCGTCCCGTAGCTCACCGGGAAGTCGATACCGGTGTGCACCGACATCCAGTTGATACCGGCCTGGCCGAACATGGCGCTCAGGCCGTGCTGGGCGACGGGCAGCGCGAACTTCGGGCGCAGCGCCTCCTTGCGCGCCGCCTCGGCCGCCTTGCGCTTCTTCTCGGCGGCCTGGCGCGTCTGGAGGTCGATCCGCTCCTGGGTGCGGCTGGCGCGGTCGCGGAAGTCGTCCGCGCCCTCGCGGACCCCGGCGAGCTGGGAGTCCAGCTTGCTGTTGGCGACGGAGGGCTTCACGGGGGCCGCCGCGGTGTCGGGGGCGGCCTGAGTCGTGGACTCGTCCTTCTTGTCGCTCCCCACGCCGCTGACCGAGGCGGCGGCCACGGCGGTGACGCCCAGGGCGCAGACGGAGGGGACGGCGACGGTGAGGAGCGCGGAGCGCTTGGGGCGGGGCGAGGGGGTACGGCGGCGGCCGCGACTCACCTCCCGGCGAGGGGAGGGGGCGGATTCCCGCATGACCGCCGCCTCGGGTTCAGGTTCCGCTTCGGGGCCGGGGTCGTCGTACGGCCGGTCGGCCTCGTCGACCGGCTCGAAGACGGCGGTGTGCTCGAACGCGCCGGGCTGCTCGGGGATGACGGCCTGCTCGAAGGCGGCCGTCTGCTCGAACGCGGCGTTCTGGTCGTAGGCATTGGGCTCGAAGACGGCCGTCTGGTCGAAGGCGTTGGCCTCGTGCTCGGGCTGATCGAAGCCGGAGTGGTGGTCGAGCCCCTGCTGGTCGAGTCCCGGATGGTTCAGCCCGGAGTGGTCGTACTGCCCCTCGTCCACGGTCCGGTAGCCGGAGGTGTCCCAGACCTGGGTCTGACCGGTGTCCACGCCCGAGGTGTACGCCTCGGCCTCGTACCCCGCCCCCTGATCCCACTGCTCCGGCAGCTCGGTGTGGCCGGTGGCGTCCGTGTCCCAGGCGCCGATGTCCCACTGGGCGCCGGTCTCGGCGTCCTGCTGGGCGGGGATGCCGGTCGGCAGGTGATAGCCGGAGGCGGCCCACGTCGCGGTGGTGTCGTAGGCGCCGGAGTCGTAATGGGCCGTGTCGTAGTGACCGGTGTCGTGGTGACCCGAGTCGTGGCCCAGGTCGTAGTGGCCGGTGGCGTACGAGCCGGTCTGGTGGTGCTGGTCGGCCGTGGCCCACTGCGAAGCGTCGTACTGACCGCTGTGGGTGCCCTGCCCGTCGTCGTAGGCGCCCGGAAGCGTGCCGAAGAGCGGGTCACCGTCCCCGTAGGCGGTGGCCAGGTGGGCGAAGCTGCCGGTGGAGTACCCGTCGTACCCGGCGTAGCCGTGCGCTGTGTCCTGCCGCTGACCGTAAGCCTCGCCGTACGGATACGAGGCGTCGGGAGCGGGGACGGTCGGAGAGGCCCCCGACGGGTGACGGTCGTTCACCACCAACTTCTCTTTCGCCTCGGCTGCAGGAGAATTAGCGGCGACTGTACCCGGCAGTACGCGGCAGCGACAATCTTCCGTGAGTTTTGAGTATCTCGGGAAAGGGCATTTGGCCGTCTTTCGGCTGACTGTACGTGCTTCCTTGGCCGGATGTTCGATTGACGTTCGGCAATTCCGGGGCTTCTGAACCATCGGGAACCGCGCCGGAGACGTCCGTCGGCGCCGCGTTGGCGGCGTCCAGGGCCTCGTGGTTACGGGCGGCGACGGAGAAATGCACCGCCAGGGCGAGATGTCCGATTCCGTTGACGCGGATGTTCTGGGAGATCACATCCGGATGGTCTATCCGGGCCGCCTCCTTCGGGATCATCAACTGATCCACATCGCTCCAGAAAGCGATGAATCACGTATGGCAATCGGGGGCAGGCTGCCGCAACTCCGTTATCACCGAGGAGTCCGGGCACATCTGACGCACGAGCGGATGTGCGGACAACAGGGGCGCGATACGTGTGCCGCCGTGCGGGGATGCCCGGCACCGCACGGTGAATGGCGCTGTGACCGCATGACGCGGGACCGCCCGTCGCACCGCGGCGCCATGCGGCTCGTGGCGGCGCTGCGCGGTGCGACGGTCCCCGCTGCGGCTCCCCTGAGGTGGCCGGCCCGAGCGTATGCGGCGTCCGCGCGGCGGATGCGCGGTGCGCGGTGTGCGACGCGCGCGGATGCGGATGCGGGTACGGGTGCGGCCCTCAGTGAACGTGTCCCACGTGTGATTTCCCCCTCGCCGCGCGCCGCGAAACTGCCGGGTAGGGGATGCTGGGGATAACGTTCGTTCACGTCGATGTGGGCGAGGCCGCGACGGTTTGGAGGCTGCGATGGGTGTGACCGGTCCGATCCGCGTGGTGGTGGCCAAGCCGGGGCTGGACGGCCACGACCGTGGTGCGAAGGTGATCGCGCGGGCACTGCGCGACGCGGGCATGGAGGTCATCTACACCGGGCTCCATCAGACCCCCGAGCAGATCGTCGACACCGCGATCCAGGAGGACGCCGACGCGATCGGGCTGTCCATTCTGTCCGGTGCCCATATGACCCTGTTCACCAAGGTGCTGGAGCTGCTGCGGGAGCGCGACGCGGAGGACATCAAGGTCTTCGGCGGCGGGATCATCCCCGAGGCGGACATCCCCCCGCTCAAGGAACTGGGCGTCGCGGAGATCTTCACCCCGGGCGCGACCACGACAGCCATCGTCGACTGGGTCCGCGAAAACGTCCGCCCGGTAGCCGCCTGAGCCGCCGCACCGCTCTCGCCCCGGGGTGTCCGGGTCACGTCGGGTCGAGCTCTGCTCGCATCGCTTCTCTGAGCCGGAGCGTGCCCACCAGGCGTTGGAATGCCTCCGCCCAGTAGCCCCCGGCTCCCGGGGCCGCTCCCTCTCTCTCGTCCGGTATCGCCGTCAGCACTTCGAGGCGGTCCGCCTGGGTCGGGTCCAGGCAGCGCTCGGCCAGGCCCATGATGCCGCTGAAGCTCCAGGGGTAGCTGCCCGCGTCCCGGGCGATGTCCAGGGCGTCGACGACGGCCCGGCCCAGCGGCTCGGCCCAGGGCACCGCGCACACCCCGAGCAGCCGGAAGGCGTCGGACAGGCCATGGGACGCGATGAACTCGGCCACCCACTCCGCCCGTTCCCGGGAGGGCAGCGCGGAGAGCAGCTTCGCCGGGTCGCGCCAGGCGGCGGGGGCCGCCTCCCCGGCGGTGACCGGCGCGACCGCCGGGGTGCCGAGCAGCGCACGGCACCACTCGGCGCTGCGCTGCCGCACGGCGGCCCGGCACCAGGCCGCGTGGAGATCCGCCTGCCAGCCGTCCGCGACGGGCAGCGCCACGATTTCGGCGGGACCGCGTCCGCCGAACCACTCGGTCCAGCGGTCCAGCGGGGTCGCCTCCACCAACTGACCCAGCCACCAGGACCGTTCCCCCCGGCCGGAGGGCGGCTTGGGCACGATGCCGTCGCGCTGCATTCCGCTGTCGCACTCGTCCGGCGGGCGGACGGTTATCCGGGGTGTCCGTCCGGCCGCCGTCGGCTCGTCGGCGGTCAGCCCGTCGTGGGCCGACCCCTCGGCGGTCGACCCCTCGACGGGCGGCGCATCAGCGGTCGGCTCATCCGCGGTCGGCTCATCCGCGGTCAGTGACACACAGCTCCGCGACCGCTCGGCCATGCGCGCGGCGAGCGCCGAGCCGGGGAGGGCGGAGAGCAGCTCGGCGGCGGTCGCCCGGACGTTCCGGCTGCGGTCGGACAGCGCCTGTTCGAGGAACGGCTCATCGGACGGGGAGAGATCGTCGCGCAGCGAGTCCAGGAACATCAGCCGGTCCTCGGCCCGCTCGGTCGACCAGGTGCCGCTGAGCAGCGCCAGCCCCGCCGCCGGGTCGCGATGGCGGGCCGCCGCCAGCAGCGACACCCGCTCGGCGAACAACCCCTCTTCCCACAGCCGCTGTTCCTCGTCCGGTGCGGCGGTGGCCTCGGACGGCTCCGGGTGCGCCGCGGACGCCCGGCCCGCCGCGCCCCGCAGCGCGAACCTCCAGTCCGGGTTGAGCCGGGCCAGCCACAGCGCACGCGGCCCGCCGAGCGTCAGCGCCTCGGCCCGCAGATCGGTGCGGGCGCGGGCCGCGTCGAGCAGCGCCGGGAGCAGCGCGTCGGGCACGCGATAGCCGCGGTGATTGGCCAGCGCGAGCCACTGCGGCAGCAGCTCGGCGAGGTCGGGTGCGGAGCGCGAACCGCCGCGCCCCGGCGCCGAACGGTCGGCGAGCAGCAGCGCCAGCCTGCTGCGGGCGGCCGTGGGCAGCGCCGGCCGCGGATCCTCGGGCGCCCGGCCCGGCCCCGGCCGGGCGGGTGCGGGCCGCAGCCCGGCCCGCCGCCGCACCGTGCTGAGCGCGGCCGCGTCCAGCAGGGCGGACGGCGCGTTCTGCCCGGGGCGCGGCGCGACGGGCGGGGTGCGCCGCTCGGTCCCGAGCAGCGCGGCCGCGACAAGATCGTCCCAGGACGCGGTGGACGCGGTGGACGCGACGGAAGTGCTGGGTGCGGTGGACGCGGCGGATGTGCTGGACGCGGTGGACGTGCTGGACGCGACGGGCGTCGTACTGGTCAACGGGTGCCTCCCTGCGCTGCCGTGCCGATGAGCGAGACGGGGGTCGGATCCCAGGTGGTGATGGGGGAGAAGCCGCGATGGCCGCACTCACCGAAGACGGTGACCGGGCCACCGCCGGATATCGCCATCAGCTGCCACAGATCCGTGCGCCCCGCGCAGCGCGGATCGACGGGCAGTGCCGAGCCGCTCCGCTCATCCGCCAGCTGCCATCCCTCGTCCCCCGGGACCGGCACCACATCGGCGAGCACCACCGGCCAGCCGTCCAGCCACGGATCCTCCCCGAGCGCCGCCCCATAGGCCGCGAGCGCGGTCTCGACATCGCACCCCTCGGGGGCGCGCGGCATATCGCACCCCGCAGCGGCCGGAGGCGCCGTAGGAGGCGGGTCTTCCGCCACCTCCTCGTGCCGGGTGCCGAGCGCCGCCCGCAGCGGCCGGGCCGCCGGGTAATACGCGAGGTCCGCGTCGAGCACCAGGCCGGTGGGCAGCGCGAGCTCGGGGGACTGGCCGGGGGCGCTGAACGAGAGCAGCAGCGCCATACGGTGCGTACGCTCGCCCCGCAGCCAGATCCGGCGCGTGGTCAGCCTGCCGTCCGTGCCGTCCTGGCGGCCCAGGACCAGCCAGCGGTCCCGGATCGCCTCCTCCGTGGCCAGCAGCTCGGCCACCGGTGTCGTGAGCCCCACGCGGGTGCGCGTGGTGGCGGCCAGCTTCTCCGGAAGGCGGTCCAGGTGGAGAAAGCCCTGGTTGAGCAGGTGGGCCAGCGCGCACTCCTCCAGCAGCCGGGCGGGCCACCCCGGACCGGACGACGGAATCGCCGCCAGCTCCCGCACCCGCGCCTCCAGACCCGGAGCCTGGGCGTCGATCATCCGCGCGGCCGTCTCGTCCCACGCCCCGTACCCGGCGCGGTCGGCGGAGGCCAGACCGTCGCGGAGCAGATCGGCGAGCCGCCGCTCCAACTCCGTGGCACCCGCGGCGATCCGCTGGGCCCGCCGCTCGGCGCGGCGGCGCGCCGCCTCCGGATCGGCCGCGCCTCCGCTCCCCCCTTTCCCCGCGCCGTCCCCCGACCCGCCGCCGGGGCCCGGGCCCCCATCCCGGGCCCCGGCGGCGAGCTTTTCGGCCCGCTCCCGCCGGTCGCCGAGCCACTGCTCGGCCCACTCCGGCGACTCCCCGCCCGCGGGCACGCCCCCCTCGCCGGACGCCCACAACAGCAGCAGACCCAGCGCGTGCTTGCACGGGAACTTCCGGCTCGGGCAACTGCACCGATAACCGGGCCCGTTCAGATCGACCACCGTCTGGTACGGCTTGCTGCCGCTGCCCGAGCACAGCCCCCACACCGCCGGCCCGTGTGCGCCCGCGCCCGACCACTTGCCGGCCGCGGCGAGCCTGCCGCCCGCCGTGCGCGACGCGGCGTCAGGCGCCAGGGCCAGCACCTGCTCCGCCGTCCAGCGTTCCCCCTGCGGATTCATGTCTGCGACGGTACGGGCACCCACTGACAATCGCCCTGACCTGGGCGTTCGCTGACGGAGGGCCGGTTGTCAGTGGGGTGGTGCAGTGTGGTTCACGCGTCCGGAAACGGAACGAGGAAACGAGTCGTGGGGGAGCTGTGACCGTCACTGTGCCCGGAACCGAATCCACCGATACGAGCGGGGCGGCCGAGGCCGCCGGAGCCGCGGAAGCGCTGCGTCCACACGCGGAGGTCGCCTTCGCCGCCGAGCTGAGCGCGCTGGCCGCCGCCGACGACCGCCCGCGCCCCGCCCGCTGGCGGCTGTCGCCGTGGGCCGTCGCCACCTATCTGCTCGGTGGCACGCTGCCCGACGGCACCGTGATCACACCCAAGTACGTGGGCCCGCGCCGCATCGTCGAGGTCGCCGTCACCACCCTCGCCACCGACCGCGCCCTGCTGTTGCTGGGCGTGCCCGGCACCGCCAAGACATGGGTCTCGGAGCATCTGGCGGCGGCGGTCAGCGGTGACTCGACCCTGCTGGTCCAGGGCACCGCCGGGACGCCCGAGGAGGCCATCCGGTACGGGTGGAACTACGCCCAGCTCCTCGCCCACGGCCCGAGCCGGGACGCGCTCGTGCCCAGCCCGGTGATGCGCGCGATGGCGGACGGCATGACCGCGCGCGTGGAGGAGCTGACCCGCGTCCCGGCCGATGTGCAGGACACGCTGATCACCATCCTCTCCGAGAAGACGCTGCCGATCCCGGAGCTGGGGGAGGAGGTCCAGGCGGTCCGCGGCTTCAATCTGATCGCGACCGCCAACGACCGCGACCGCGGGGTCAACGAACTCTCCAGCGCCCTGCGCCGCCGCTTCAACACGGTCGTGCTGCCGCTGCCCGCGACCCCGGAGGACGAGGTCGACATCGTCTCCCGCCGCGTCGCCCAGATCGGCCGCTCGCTGGAGCTCCCGGAGCTCCCGGAGGGCGTCGAGGAGATCCGCCGGGTGGTCACGGTCTTCCGCGAGCTGCGCGACGGAGTGACCGGTGACGGCCGTACGAAGCTGAAGTCGCCCTCGGGCACGCTGTCCACGGCCGAGGCCATCTCCGTGGTCACCGGCGGCCTCGCCCTCGCCGCCCACTTCGGCGACGGCGTGCTCAGGTCGGGCGATGTGGCCGCGGGCATCCTGGGCGCGGTCGTCCGTGACCCGGCGGCCGACCGCGTCATCTGGCAGGAGTACCTGGAGACGGTGGTCCGCGAGCGCGACGGCTGGAAGGACTTCTACCGCGCGTGCCGAGAGGTGACCGCATGACGGGCGCCCCACGGGCGCGGGCCGCGGGCCCGCTGCTGCTGGGCGTGCGGCACCACGGGCCCGGGTCGGCGCGGGCGGTGCGGGCCGCGCTGGACGCGTGCCCACCGCGCGTGGTGCTGATCGAGGGGCCGCCGGAGGCGGACGCGATCGTGGGGCTCGCCGCTGAGAAGGACATGCGTCCGCCGGTGGCGCTGCTCGCCCATGCCGCGGACGACCCGGGGCGCGCCGGGTTCTGGCCGCTGGCCGGGTTCTCCCCGGAGTGGGCGGCCATCCAGTGGGCGCTGGCCCATGAGGTTCCGGTGCGGTTCATCGACCTTCCGGCGGCCAACTCGCTGGCCATGGCGGCGAAGAAGCCCCCGGCGGCCGAGCCCGCCCCGGCCGCTGAGCCCGCCCCGGCTGGTCCGTCCGAGTCGGCCGGTCCGCCTGCCACCGAGACCGAGACCGAGGCCGAGGCCGACCAGGCCGCGCCGGCCGCCGCCTCCGCCGAGCGGATGCGCGTCGATCCGCTGGCCGTCCTCTCCGAGGCGGCCGGATACGACGACCCGGAGCGCTGGTGGGAGGACGTCATCGAGCACCGCGGCACCGGCGGCGCTGAGGCGTTCACGGCCGTGGCGGAGGCCATGGAGGCGCTGCGCGCCGAGTACGGGCACGGCGGGCACGAGGACGACGCCGTGCGCGAGGCCCATATGCGGCTGCGGCTGCGTGAGGCGCGGCGGGAGTTCGGGGACGAGGTGGCGGTCGTCTGCGGGGCGTGGCACGTACCGGCGCTGGGGGAGCGGACCACCGCGACCGCCGACCGGAAGCTCCTCAAGGGGCTGCCCAAGGTCAAGACCGAGATCAGCTGGGTGCCGTGGACGCATCGTCGGCTGGCCCGGCACAGCGGATACGGGGCGGGCATCACCTCGCCCGGCTGGTACGACCATCTCTTCCACGCCCCGGACCGGCCGGTCGAGCGCTGGCTCACCAAGGTCGCCGGGCTGCTGCGGGACGAGGACTTCGGGGTGTCCTCGGCCCATGTCATCGAGGCCGTAAGGCTGGCCGAAACCCTGGCCGCCATGCGCGGACGTCCGCTCGCCGGGCTCGCCGAGACCCTCGACGCCGTAAGGGCCGTGATGTGCGACGGCTCCGATGTGCCGATCGCGCTCGTACGGGACCGGCTCGTGGTCGGCGACATCCTGGGCGAAGTCCCCGAGTCGGCTCCGGCGGTGCCGCTCCAGCGCGATCTGACGCGCACCCAGCGCTCGCTGCGGCTCAAGCCCGAGGCGCTGGAGCGCGAGCTGGAGCTGGATCTGCGCAAGGAGACCGACGCGGGACGCAGCCGTCTGCTGCACCGGCTGCGGCTGCTCGGGGTCGACTGGGGCACCCCGGCCGTCTCGCGGGGCAGCACCGGCACCTTCAGGGAGACCTGGCGGCTGCGGTGGGAGCCGGAGCTGGCGGTGCGGGTCGCCGAGGCGGGGGTGTGGGGCACCACGGTGCTGTCGGCGGCCACCGCCAAGGCGGAGACCGAGGCCCGGAGCGCCAAGGGGCTCGCCGAGGTGACCGAGCTGGCCGAGCGCTGTCTGCTCGCCGGGCTCTCCGCGGCCCTCCCCGTCGTGATGCGCTCGCTCGCCGACCGGGCCGCGCTCGACGCGGACGTCGGCCATCTCGCCCAGGCCCTGCCCGCCCTGGTGCGCTCGGTGCGCTACGGGGACGTACGGGGCACCGACACGGCCGCGCTCGGCGAGGTCGCGGTGGGGCTGGCCGAGCGGATCCTGGTCGGGCTGCCGCCCGCCTGCGTCGGTCTCGACGCCGACGGTGCCGCCGAGATGCGCCGCCATATGGAGGCCGTGCACCGGGCGATCGCCCTGCTGTCGGAAACGGAGACGACCGGAACGGAAGCCGGGACGCGGCCACACACGCAGCCGCACACGCGGGCACACACGCAGACCGACATATCGACGGCCGACATGTCGACAGCGGAGACGCGGTCGGCCGAGTCCCGCGCCGCTGATGGTCTGCGGGCCCGCTGGGCGGCCATGTTGCGCAACCTCGCCGGGCGGGACGGCGCCCCCGCCACCCCCGGCCTCATCCGGGGCCGCGCCGCGCGGCTGCTGCTGGACGACGGCCGGCTCGCCGAGGACGAGGCGGCCCGGCTGATGGGGCTCGCGCTCTCGCCCGGCACCCAGCCGCCCGAAGCGGCCTCCTGGATCGAGGGGTTCATCGGCGGCGGCGCGGGCGGCGGCATGCTGCTCGTCCACGACGAGCGGCTGCTCGGCCTGGTCGACCGCTGGCTGATCTCCGTTCCCGCCGAGGCATTCACCGACGTCCTGCCGCTGCTGCGGCGCACCTTCTCCGCGTATGACACCGGCGTGCGCCGCACCCTGGGCGAGTTGGTCCGCCGGGGCCCCGTGGCCGACGGGTCCACCGGCGCCGGCGGCCAAGGCGCCCCCGCCGCACCCGGCTTCGGCCCCGGGCTGGACACCGACCGCGCGGCGGCCGTCGTACCGACGGTGCGGCTGCTGCTGGGCCTCGACCCCGTCCCGCACGCCAACGACACCATGGAGGCAGCCCGATGACGCACGACGCCCCTCACGCTGCTGCCGCCCCTCACGTCGATGCCGCCCCTCACGTCGATGCCGCCCCTCATGTCGATGCCGCCCCTCACGGCGGCGCCGACCCCCACGGCGGCGCCGACCCTCACGGCGGCGCCGCTCCCGGTCAGGACAGCCCCCCGAGCGCCCACCCCCGGACCGACCAGGAACGGCTGCGGCGCTGGCGGCTGGTGCTCGGCGGCCAGGGCGCCGACGGCACCGGCTGCTCGCTCAGCGGGGCCGACGCCGCCATGGACCGCACGTTGGAGGCCCTCTACGGCTCCGGAGGCGGCGACGGCGCGGGCGGCAGCGGCACGGCGGCCGGGCGCAGCGGCGGCTCCCAGGGCGCCGGGAGCGGCGCGCGCTCCGGCGGGCTCGGCGGTTCCGCGCCCCAAGTGGCCCGCTGGCTCGGTGACATCCGTACGTATTTCCCCACCTCCGTCGTCCAGGTCATGCAGCGCGACGCCATCGACCGGCTGGGGCTGTCCGCCCTGCTGCTGGAGCCGGAGATGCTGGAGGCCGTGGAGGCGGACGTCCATCTCGTGGGCACGCTGCTGTCCCTCAACAAGGCGATGCCGGAGACCACCAAGAACACCGCGCGGGCCGTCGTCCGTAAGGTCGTCGAGGATTTGGAGAAGCGGCTGGCCACCCGCACCCGCGCCACCCTCACCGGAGCGCTCGACCGCTCGGCCCGGATCACCCGCCCGCGCCACCGGGACATCGACTGGGACCGCACCATCCGGGCCAACCTCAAGAACTACCTGCCCGATCACCGGACGGTCGTCCCCGAGCGGCTCATCGGATACGGCCGGGCGGCGCGCGGGGTGAAGAAGGACGTGGTGCTGTGCGTCGACCAGTCGGGGTCGATGGCCGCGTCCGTGGTCTACGCCTCGGTCTTCGGCGCCGTGCTCGCCTCGATGCGCTCCCTCGCCACCCGGCTGGTCGTCTTCGACACCTCCGTGGTCGATCTGACCGAGGAACTCGACGATCCGGTGGACGTCCTCTTCGGCACCCAACTCGGCGGCGGCACCGACATCAACCGCGCGCTGGCCTACTGCCAGGCGCAGATCACCCGGCCCGCCGACACCGTCGTCGTGCTCATCAGCGACCTCTACGAGGGCGGCATCCGCGAGGAGATGCTGAGTCGCGTCGCCGCGATGAAGGCGTCCGGGACGCAGTTCGTGACACTGCTCGCGCTGTCCGACGAGGGGGCGCCGAGCTACGACCGCGAGCACGCGGCGGCGCTCGCCGCGCTGGGCGCGCCCGCCTTCGCCTGCACCCCCGATCTCTTCCCGGACGTGATGGCCGCGGCCATCGAACGACGCCAACTGCCTATACCGGACATGGCGATGCATCAGTGATCCTGGGCTTGCGCCGACCCCTGTGGCTCGTGCAAGGATCATCCCCGTCGCCCAGGACATGAATCCAGCCATCCGGTTGGCGATGTCGTCCTGTTCCGGCGGCCCACAAGCCATCTCGCCACGCTTACGTGCCCGTTGTACGCCTCGTACTCAGGGAAGGCCCCGCTCGTGTCTGTCACGTCCGCCATGCCTGTCGCCGTGCGCCTGCCGCGCACGGTGGCCGCGCGGCGGGCGCTGCTGGCGGCGCTCTTCCTCGGTGGCTTCCTCGCCCTGGCGTTCCTCTTCGGTGGCAGCGCTCAGGCCGCCGAGCGGAGCGACCAGGGCGAGGCCACCGGCGCGTCGGTCGACCGCTCCCACGTGTCCCGGCTGCTCGACCCCTCGGGTGTCGAGCGGGCGCGGCAGCAGATGGAGCGGCACGCACCGCCGGTGGTGGGGCGCACCACGCACAAGGCCCAGGACGTCGTACAGGAAGCCGTGCGGCCCATCCAGGAGCCGGTCGAGCGGCAGGCGCAGAAGATCACCAAGCCGATAGACGACCTGGTCGGCGGCGCCACCAGCGGTGAGCTGCCGGTGCGCCTTCCCGAGGTCGGCATCGGTGACGCGATCGGCGTGGGCCCCCAGGACTCCGCGGCGCACCACGGCCCTGCGGCCGAGCCCCACGCGGCCGAGGCCGAGCCGGCGACCCTGCACAAGGCGGCGCCCGCGGCGCCGGAGCCGATGGGGCCCGGGGCATACGCCCAGGCTGTCCTCGCGCACCACGACGCGGCCGTCTCCCACGACGGGCACGGGCCCGTCGTCCGGGCGGCGGTCTCCGACACCGGTCCGGACGGTGGCGCCCCGGCGCCGCTGCCCCTTCCGCGGTCCCCGCTCGGGGCCACCTCCCAGTACACCGGCGACAGCGGCGCCTCCCGTGGTGGGAACACCCAGGCCGCTCTTCCGCCGTCCGGCGTGCCGTCCTTCGGGCTGAAGCCCGGTACGGTCCGCGCGGAGAGCTCGGCGCCGACGCGCGAGCGGTTCAACGAAGTCCTCGAATTCCCCGGCTAGGGCAGACCTCACCCCCGTCTGTTGAGACCTGCCGCGCGGGGGCGGGTCAGGTCTGCCCGTCCGAAACCTCTCTTGACTTTCGAAGGACTTCCTCCAGCATGCGCAACAACCTTCGCCGCTCCATCCTCGTAGCCGCTGCCGCCACCGGTATCTGGGCCCTCGGCTCGGCCGCCGCCTCCGCCGCCGAGAACCCGGCCGTGCCCTCCACCGACGGTGTCACCAGCACCGTGGACGGCGTGACCAAGACGGTGAACAAGACCGTGTCGACCGACCAGGTGACCAAGACGGTCGACGGTGTGACCGGCGGCGTGGCCGACACCTCCAAGGTGACCGACACCGCGAAGAAGACCGTGGACGGCGCCGCCTCCACCGTCGACGGCGTCACGGCCCCGGTGCGGGACCGTGTCCCCGGCGCCGAGAACCTGCCGCGGGTCTCGGATGTCACCAAGACCGTCGAGCACACCACCGACGGCCTGACCGGCGACGTCGCCGGCAAGCCGGACAAGGTCGTCAAGAAGGCCCACAAGGCCGTCAAGGGCGTCGAGAAGACCGTCAAGAAGACCGTCAAGAAGACCACCGACCTCGACCTGCCCACCGGTGAGGTCCCCGGCGTCGTGCCCGGCCTCGGCTCGCTGCGCACCCTGCCCGACACCTCCACGCTGCCCACCGGCGCGCTGCCGAACGTCGACGGCGTCACGGGCCGGCTGCCCACCGAGCTCCCCGCCACCCCGAAGCTGCCCACCGCCCCGGGTTCGGCCAATGACCTGCTCGCCTCCCTCTCCGGCGCCGGTATCCGCCCGGAGGAGCTGACCGGCAAGGTGCAGGGTGCTGTCGGCACCGCCAAGCCGGTCGTCGACGGCGTGGCCCCGGACGTGCTGCCGCCCGCCGTGTACCGCCTCGTGGTCAAGGTCGTCCCGGTCGCCGAGCGGACCGTGGGTGACACCGGTGCGCTGGCCGACGACGCCGTGGCCCGCACCACCCCGTACGCGGACGTCGTGACCGGCAGCGCCGAGGGCTTCGCGCTGGGCACCGCCTCCAACGTGGTTCCGGCCGCCCAGGACACCGTCGACCGCCTGGTGCCGGTCGTGGTGAGCGTGCCGTCCACCGCCGTTCCGTTCGCGCAGGACGTGGCGGGCACCACCGTGCCGTTCGCCCACGACCTGGCCACCGGTGTGGTCGCGAACGCCCAGACCACCGTGGGGAACGCCAAGGACGGTGCGCTGAGCCTGCTCCCGGCGGTGCCCACCGACCTGACCGACGTCGCCAACATCCCGGCCCTCCCGGTGCTGTCGGCCGACCTGCCGACCGTCCCGGCCGACCTGCCGCAGCTCCCGGCGGACCTGCCGACCGTCCCGGCCGACCTGCCCTCCGTCCCGGCCCAGCTGCCGACCGTTCCGGGCACGCTCCCGACCGTCTGATCGCTCCGGCGGGCGTCAGACAGTCAGGCCGTGAAGACCGAGCAGGCTGCGAAACCGTAAAACCGTAAGGCAAGCGTCATCGACCGGGCAGTCCTCGTTGGGGAGGGGGCTGCCCGGTTGTCGTACGGAGATAGATGGAAACGGTCGCGATCTGTGACCGTAATCACCGCTCCAGTGTGATCTGCGATTTAGGGCCGCACGGCCCACGGAGATAACCTGCGAGGCGGACATGCCGCGTACCCGGCGAACGTGTGCCGCCCTCGTTACAGATCGCGTCGTCACGCTGCCCCCGCGGCACGCCCGCGCTGATAACGACCGCGATATCCATGGAAAAGGGACGGACGCGCGTGGACCTGTTCGAATACCAGGCGAGGGACCTCTTCGCCAAGCACGGTGTACCGGTGCTGGCCGGTGAAGTCATCGACACGCCTGAGGCGGCGCGCGAGGTGGCCGAGCGCCTGGGCGGCCGCGCGGTCGTCAAGGCGCAGGTCAAGGTTGGCGGCCGCGGTAAGGCCGGCGGCGTCAAGCTGGCCTCCGACCCGGCCGACGCCGTGGAGAAGGCGACCCAGATCCTGGGCATGGACATCAAGGGCCACACGGTCCACAAGGTGATGCTCGCCCAGACCGCGGACATCAAGGAGGAGTACTACGTCTCCTTCCTGCTGGACCGCACCAACCGCACCTTCCTCGCCATGGCCTCGGTCGAGGGCGGCGTGGAGATCGAGGTCGTCGCGGAGCAGAACCCCGAGGCGCTCGCCAAGATCCCGGTGGACGCCATCGAGGGCGTGACCCAGGAGAAGGCCGCCGAGATCGTCGCCGCCGCGAAGTTCCCGGCCGAGATCGCGGACCAGGTCGTCGCGGTCCTCCAGAAGCTGTGGACCGTCTTCATCAAGGAAGACGCCCTGCTCGTCGAGGTCAACCCGCTGGTCAAGACCGAAGACGGCAAGATCATCGCGCTGGACGGCAAGGTCTCCCTGGACGAGAACGCCGCCTTCCGGCAGCCGGAGCACGAGGCGCTCGAGGACAAGGCCGCGGCCAACCCGCTCGAGGCGGCCGCCAAGGCCAAGGGCCTCAACTACGTCAAGCTCGACGGCGAGGTCGGCATCATCGGCAACGGCGCGGGTCTGGTCATGTCCACCCTCGACGTCGTCGCCTACGCGGGCGAGAACCACGGCAACGTCAAGCCCGCCAACTTCCTCGACATCGGTGGTGGCGCCTCCGCCGAGGTGATGGCCAACGGTCTCGAGATCATCCTCGGCGACCCGGACGTCAAGTCGGTCTTCGTCAACGTCTTCGGTGGCATCACCGCCTGTGACGCGGTCGCCAACGGCATCGTCCAGGCCCTGGAGCTGCTGAAGTCCAAGGGCGAGGACGTCAGCAAGCCGCTGGTCGTGCGCCTCGACGGCAACAACGCGGAGCTGGGTCGCAAGATCCTCACCGATGCCAACCACCCGCTCGTTCAGCAGGTGGACACCATGGACGGCGCGGCCGAGCGTGCCGCCGAGCTGGCTGCAAAGTAAGGGACGAGGTCACCAGAAACCATGGCTATCTTCCTCACCAAGGAAAGCAAGGTCATCGTCCAGGGGATGACCGGGTCCGAAGGGCAGAAGCACACCCGGCGGATGCTTGCCTCGGGCACCAACATCGTCGGCGGCGTGAACCCGCGCAAGGCCGGCACCACCGTGGACTTCGACGGCACCGAGATCCCGGTCTTCGGCTCCGTCAAGGAGGCCATCGACGCCACCGGCGCCGATGTCACGGTCATCTTCGTCCCGGAGAAGTTCACCAAGAGCGCGGTCATCGAGGCGATCGACGCCGAGATTCCGCTCGCCGTCGTGATCACCGAGGGCATCGCGGTCCACGACTCTGCCAACTTCTGGGCCTACGCGGGCAAGAAGGGCAACAAGACGCGCATCATCGGCCCGAACTGCCCGGGTCTGATCACGCCGGGTCAGTCGAACGCGGGCATCATCCCGGCCGACATCACCAAGCCCGGCCGGATCGGCCTGGTGTCGAAGTCCGGCACGCTGACCTACCAGATGATGTACGAGCTGCGGGACATCGGCTTCTCGTCCTGTGTGGGCATCGGCGGTGACCCGATCATCGGCACCACCCACATCGACGCCCTCGCCGCCTTCCAGGCCGACCCCGACACCGACCTGATCGTGATGATCGGCGAGATCGGCGGCGACGCCGAGGAGCGGGCCGCGGACTTCATCAAGGCCAACGTCACCAAGCCGGTCGTCGGCTATGTGGCGGGCTTCACCGCCCCCGAGGGCAAGACGATGGGCCACGCGGGTGCCATCGTCTCCGGCTCCTCCGGCACCGCCCAGGCGAAGAAGGAGGCCCTCGAGGCCGCGGGCGTGAAGGTCGGCAAGACCCCGTCCGAGACCGCGCGCCTGGCGCGCGCCGCGCTGGCCGGCTGACGCCGCCACGGCTCGATGCCGCGGGCCCGTACCACCTCGTGGTGGTGCGGGCCCGCGGTGTTCCCGGGCGACGGATACCCGGTCGGAACGCGGCAAGCCACTCATCCGTCCCATGACTCTATAAAAGACGCATAAGCGGACTAGCCGCGACACGGCGACCAAACCCTTGATGTAGGGATGAAACGGCTGTTATTGGCAGCATGGTCATGTGACGCATACGACCGATCGCAGCCCGTCGGTGTCCGCACGCGACCGCTCAGCGCCCCGGCGCTCCTCCGCCATCAGGGAGGCGTTCCTCGGCGGTGTGGTCGCCGCGGGGCTCGGCCTCGGCACGCTCGCCGTGGTCGTACTGCTGCTGTGGATCACTTCCTCGTCCCCCGAGAGCAGCCCCGACGGAGCCCTGCATGTCGCCGCCGACCTGTGGCTGCTCGGCCATGGCGCCGACCTCGTGCGCACCGAGACGCTCTCCGGCCACACGGCGCCGGTCGGGCTGACTCCGCTGCTGCTCAGCGTGGTGCCGTGCTGGCTGCTGTACCGGGCCGCCCAGCACGCCGTCTACCAGGCGGAGGCCGACGAGGGCGACGGGCAGTGGGTGCCCGAGGAGTCCGTCGTCGATCCGCGCACCGCCTTCGCCTGGGTGACCGGCGGCTATCTGCTGGTGGGCACCGCTGCCGCGGTGTACGCCTCGACCGGGCCGCTGCGTGTCGACCCGCTCAGCGCGCTGCTGCATCTGCCGGTTGTCGCCGGGGCCATCGCCGCCGTCGGCGTGTGGACGGCCGACGGACGGTTCCCGCTCCGCCTGCCCGAGCGGGTGAGCGAGAGACTGCGGCGGCTCCCCGGCGCCGAATGGACCGTAAGGGCGGCCGCGTTCCTGGCCGCGCGGAGCTGGTGCCGGCGCCGCCGGCTGACCGCCGCGCTACGGGCCGGGACCAGCGGTCTCGTCGTTCTGCTCGGCAGTGGTGCGCTCCTTACGGCGACGTCGATGCTGAGCCACGCGGGCGCCGTGCAGGTGACCTTCCTCAACCTCAGCGATGTGTGGTCGGGGCGGTTCGCGGTGCTCCTGGTGAGCCTGGCGCTGCTGCCGAACGCGATCGTCTGGGGCGCCGCGTACGGGGTCGGGGCGGGGTTCACGGTCGGCGGCGGCAGTGTGGTCGCGCCGCTGGGCATCACCTCCTACCCCCAGCTGCCGCACTTCCCCCTGGTCGCCGCGCTGCCCACGGACGGCTCCGGCGGGCCGCTGGTCTGGCTCACGGGGATCGCGGCCGGGGTGTCGGTGGCCTGGTTCATCGGGATCGCGGCGGTGCGGCGGCCCGGCAAGGGCGAGCCCAGGCCGCCCTGGGGCTGGGCCGAGACGCTGGTGCTCGCCGCGCTGGCGGCGGTCGGCTGCGCGGCCGCGATGGCGCTGCTGGCCGGGGTCTCGGGCGGAGCGCTGGGGATCGGCATCCTCGCCGACCTCGGCCCGAGCTGGTGGCGCACGGGCATGATCACGCTGGCCTGGACGGGAGTGATCGGGGTGCCCGGCGCGATGGTGCTGCGCTGGTACCGGCTGTGCGTCCCCACCAGGGCCTCCTGGCCGGAGTGGAAGGCGGCGCGGGCGGAGCGCCGGACGTCCCGCGCACAGGCCCGTACGGCGGCCAGGGAGGCCCGTGCGGAGGCCAAGGCGGCCCGTGCGGCGCGGGCCGCGGCCGAGGCGGAGGCACGGGCGGCGGTGCTGCCCACGGTGTCGCCCATGGAGTCCGCCGAGGTGCGGGAGGCGATGGCCGAGCCATGGTGGCAGTGGCTGCGCCCGGGCGCGTCGGGCGCCGACCGCAAGCGGAACCGTAAGGCGGCCACCGGCGCCGGTGCGGAGACGGGACAGGAGACAGGACGCGAAACCGGTGTGGGCACGATGGCCGGGCTCGCGACGCCCGCGGGCACCCCGGACGCCACCGGGGCGGTCCGTCCGCGCCGCTGGGCGCTGAGCCGGAAGCGCGCTCCCGAGCCGCAGCCGCCCGCCGAGTCACAGCCCGCCCCGAACCCCTCGCGCACGGAGCCCTCGCCGCCGCCGGACGACGCCCGCCGCGAACCGTAAGGCGGTCGCGAGCCTTCCGCCGCGCGGGCGCCAACCGTAAGGCGGTCGGGAGCCGTCGGCGCGCGGGCCCCGGCGCCGTCAGTCCTGCGTGCTCAGCAGGGGGCGGAGCTGCTCGGGGAGCAAGGTTTCGCAGTCGTGCCGCGAGGTCTGCGTAAGGGCGTCGTCCACGCAGGTGTAGTAGTCGCTGTAGACGACCTGGAAGCTGAACGTCGCCGCGACGATGGCGAGCGCGAGCCCGCCCGTCACCAGACCGCTGATCGCCGCCGTCGACTGCGGCTTCGCCGGGCCGCTGCCGGGCGCGGGCAGCGGTGCCCGGGCGGCGCCCGGAGGCGGGGGCGGGGCGTTCAGGGGCGCGGCCGCGGCCGGGGCCGGCGCGGTACGGCGCGGCTTGGCCCGCAGCGAGCTGATGCCCCAGTACAGGGCCAGCACCCCGAGCAGCAGCGCGATCTGCGGCAGGCTGAAGAGGGCGAAGAAGAACGCCCACATGCCCGAGAGCAGCGCGTACCGGGCGCGTCGCTGGGCCGGGTCGTTGGGGTCCCAGCGCGGGCCACCGGGCCCGCCGGGGCCGGAGGGGCGGTTGGAGCCCGGGGCGCCGCCGAAGCCGCCGCTCTGGCGGCCGGGCTGGCGGCTGCTCCACTGGCTGCCCCAGGCCGGGGGCTGCTGCGGCTGCTCACCGCTCTGGTCGCCGTCCGGCCCGTCCTGGCCGCCCTGGGCCCCGGGGCGGCCCTCGCCGCTCTCCCCGCCGGAGCCGTCCGGCCGGTGGCGGGGCCGCCAGGGCTGGTCCGGCCTGCCCTCGGGCGGCGGGGCGAACGGATTGTCCTCGTGCTGGTCCCCGTTCGGCCCGTCGGGGGCGGACGAGGACGAGGAGGACGACGACTGCTGCTCCCGGAGCAGCGGCGTCGTGCGCGACATGCGGGCGCGCCTCATCGCCGCCCCCGGGCCTGGGCGGGGGGCGGAGTGAGGCGATGAGCCGCGCGGCGGCGTCGGTCCGGCATGTGGAGTGTGTCTTCCCCTTGTGTCGTCGTCCTGCACGCCGGGGCGGGTACGGCCTGGTGCCGTACGGCGCGAGTACGGCCGGTGCCGTACGGCTCGGGGCGCGGGTGCGGCGGTCGTTCCCACGGCGTCAGTGGCGTCTGTTGCATTCGCAGTCCAGACGCTACCTCCCGTGCCCGCCCCCGTCCCCTGGGGGCCGCTTCGTGTGCCGGTATCGTTGCTGACGGTCGGCGGCTTCGTAGAGTTCCCCGGAATTGATGAGTCCGCGACCTTGTACGACCACACAAACGGCAGCACCGCCCGCGAGAAAGAGCCCCGCCGTGGCCTCCCCGCCTTCCCCCGCCAGTCCTGCGCGCCCCGGGCGCCCGGTCCGCCTCGTCGTCCTCGTCTCCGGCTCCGGCACGAATCTCCAGGCGCTGCTCGACGCCATCGCCGCCGAGGGTGTGGCCCGGTACGGCGCCGAGGTGGTGGCCGTGGGCGCCGACCGCGACGGCATCGAGGGCCTGACGCGCGCCGAGCGCGCCGGGATCCCCACGTTCGTGTGCCGGGTCAAGGACCACGCCGGCCGCGCCGAGTGGGACGCCGCCCTGGCGGAGGCCACCGCCGCCCACGAGCCGGACCTGGTGGTCTCGGCCGGGTTCATGAAGATCCTGGGCCAGGAGTTCCTCGCCCGGTTCGGCGGCCGCTGCGTCAACACCCATCCCGCGCTGCTCCCCAGCTTTCCCGGCGCCCATGGCGTGCGCGACGCGCTCGCGCACGGTGTGAAGGTGACCGGATGCACCGTCCACTTCGTCGACGACGGCGTCGACACCGGTCCGATCATCGCCCAGGGCGTGGTCGAGGTCCGGGACGAGGACGACGAGTCCGCTCTCCATGAGCGGATCAAGGAAGTCGAGCGCTCGCTGCTCGTCGAGGTCGTGGGGCGTCTGGCCCGTCACGGCTACCGCATAGAGGGACGAAAGGTAAGGATCCCGTGACCGCCGAAGGTACCAAGCGGCCCATCCGCCGCGCGCTGGTCAGCGTCTACGACAAGACGGGTCTCGAGGAGCTGGCCCGAGGGCTGCACGCGGCGGGTGTCCAGCTCGTCTCGACCGGCTCGACGGCCGCGAAGATCGCCGCCGCCGGGGTCCCGGTCACCAAGGTCGAGGAGCTGACCGGCTTCCCCGAGTGTCTCGACGGCCGCGTCAAGACGCTGCACCCGCGCGTCCACGCGGGCATCCTGGCCGACCAGCGGCTCGACTCGCACCGCGAGCAGCTCCGGGAGCTGGGCGTGGAGCCCTTCGAGCTGGTCGTGGTCAACCTCTATCCGTTCCGCGAGACGGTCGCCTCGGGCGCCGCGCCGGACGAGTGCGTCGAACAGATCGACATCGGCGGCCCCTCCATGGTCCGGGCCGCCGCCAAGAATCACCCGTCCGTGGCCGTGGTCGTCAACCCCGAGCGGTACGGCGACGTCCTCGAGGCCGCCGCGGAGGGCGGTTTCGACCTGGAGCGGCGCAAGCGGCTGGCGGCCGAGGCGTTCCAGCACACCGCCGCCTACGACGTGGCGGTGGCCAACTGGTTCGCGGCCGACTACGCGGCGGCGGACGACTCCTCCTTCCCGGACTTCCTGGGTGCCACCGTCACCCGTAAGAACGTGCTGCGCTACGGCGAGAACCCGCATCAGCCCGCCGCCCTCTACACCGATGGCAGCGGTAAGGGGCTCGCGGAGGCCGAGCAGCTGCACGGCAAGGAGATGTCGTTCAACAACTACACGGACACCGAGGCCGCCCGCCGGGCCGCGTACGACCACACCGAGCCCTGTGTCGCGATCATCAAGCACGCCAACCCGTGCGGGATCGCGGTCGGGACGGACGTCGCCGAGGCGCACCGTAAGGCGCACGCCTGCGACCCGCTGTCGGCCTTCGGCGGGGTGATCGCCGTCAACCGCCCGGTGTCGGTCGCCATGGCCGAGCAGGTAGCCGAGATCTTCACCGAGGTGATCGTGGCCCCGGCGTACGAGGACGGCGCGGTCGAGGCGCTCGCCCGTAAGAAGAACATCCGGGTGCTGCGCTGCGCGGAGTCGCCGGCGGAGGCCGCCGAGCAGCGCCCCATCGAGGGCGGCACGCTCGTCCAGGTCAAGGACCGCCTCCAGGCCGAGGGCGACGACCCGGCCAACTGGACCCTCGCCACGGGCGAGGCGCTGGACGCCGACGGCCTCGCCGAGCTGGCCTTCGCCTGGCGCTCCTGCCGCGCGGTGAAGTCCAACGCGATCCTGCTCGCCAAGGGCGGCGCCACGGTCGGCGTCGGCATGGGTCAGGTCAACCGCGTGGACTCGGCGAAGCTGGCCGTCGAGCGGGCCGGTGCCGAGCGGGCCGCCGGTTCGTACGCCGCCTCCGACGCCTTCTTCCCGTTCCCGGACGGCTTCGAGGTGCTGGCCGAGGCGGGCGTGCAGGCCGTGGTGCAGCCGGGCGGCTCGGTCCGTGACGAGGCCGTGGTGGAGGCCGCCCAGAAGGCGGGTGTGACCATGTACTTCACGGGCACGCGCCACTTCTTCCACTGAGCGACTACCGAGTGCCGGCGAGCGAGCACCGGGCGATCGCCGAGTGAGCACCGGGCGACCGCTGAGTGAGCACAGGAGGCCGCACCCCGACCGGATCACGGGGTGCGGCCTTCGCCGGTCCGGCCCCGACCGGCCCCTGATTGGATCCGACGTCCCCGCATCCGGGAGGATGAAGCCATGACCGCCCAGATTCTCGATGGCAAGGCAACCGCAGCCGCGATCAAGTCCGATCTCGTCAGCCGCGTGGAGGCGCTGAAGGCCAAGGGCATCCATCCCGGCCTCGGGACCGTGCTGGTGGGCGAGGACCCCGGCAGCAAGTGGTACGTGGCGGGCAAGCACCGCGACTGCGCCGAGGTCGGCATCGCCTCCATCCGGCGCGACCTGCCCGAGACCGCCACCCAGGAGGAGATCGAGGCGGCGGTCCGGGAGCTCAACGAGGACCCGTCCTGCACGGGCTACATCGTCCAGCTGCCGCTCCCCAAGGGCATCGACGCCAACCGGGTGCTGGAGCTGATCGACCCGGTCAAGGACGCCGACGGGCTGCACCCGATGAACCTCGGCCGCCTCGTGCTCAACGAGAGCGGTCCGCTGCCGTGCACGCCCCAGGGCGTCATCCAGCTGCTGCGCCACCACGGCGTGGAGATCAACGGCGCGCATGTGGTGGTCGTCGGCCGCGGCATCACCGTCGGCCGGTCGATCGGGCTGCTGCTGACCCGCCGTTCGGAGAACGCGACGGTCACCCTCTGTCACACCGGCACCCGCGACCTGCCCGCGATCCTGCGCCAGGCCGACATCATCGTGGCGGCCGCCGGGGTGCGGCACCTGGTCAAGCCGGAGGACGTCAAGCCGGGCGCCGCGGTGCTCGACGTGGGCGTCAGCCGGGACGAGCACGGCAAGATCGCCGGCGATGTGCACCCCGGTGTGACCGAGGTCGCGGGCTGGGTCTCGCCGAACCCGGGCGGGGTCGGCCCGATGACCCGCGCCCAGCTGCTGGTCAACGTGGTGGAGGCCGCGGAGCGGGACGCGAAGGCGGCCGCCGACGCCGGTGCCGGCCATGACGGCTGAGGCGAGCGAGCCGGGGGCCGGGGAGCAGCAGCAGGAGCCGCCCGCGCCGCCGACGGGGCCCGGCCGGTTCATCCGCAGGTCGCGCCGCTTCCCGCTGATCACCCGGGACACCGCGCGTCCGGAGGGCGGCGGCCGGGCCGCGCCCGGTGCCGCCCCGGCGCCCGCCCGGCAGTGGCCGCTGCTCACGGTGATGGGCGGGGTGGGCCTGGGGCTGCTGATCGTCGCCCTGGACGCCTTCCGCGCGGGCACGGTGCTGATCGGGCTGTCCCTGCTGGCGGGCGCCTTCTTCCGGTGGGCGCTGCCCGAGGTGGGGATGCTCGCGGTGCGGTCGCGCTTCACCGACATGCTGACCTACGGACTGCTGGGCGCGGCGATCGTGCTGCTGTCCCTGATGGCCCAGCCGGATCCCTGGGTGTCGATCCCGTTCCTTGACGACGTGGTGCATTTCACGGTGCGCTAGCCGACGACGTGAAACGGCGGCCCGTCCTCTCCCCCGTGGAAGGACGGGCCGCCGTCGTTGTGGCCGGATCCCAACGGTCCGGCGGCGGTCCGCCCTCTCCCCCGAAGAAGGACGGACCGCCTGGTCATCAGGGTTGTGCGTGAGCTGTGCCGGATCAATGAGCGTGGGAACCCTGTAGCGCGGAAGTGACCGTTCCAGCACGAGGTCTCCGCTGTGCAACGACGCGCCGGGTGTGAGGGAGTGCGTACTGGTGCACGAAATGCTCCGATGCGCCTCCACCTGAAGAGCTGACATCCTGGGGCAAGGCATCCCTTTGGGTAGTCAGTTCGGGGCTCGAGGACGCCAACAGCGGCCGCGGCGCGGGAGATTGACAGGTACGTGCGGGGGGACAGGGGGAGGCAATGCCTCGTTGGAGGGACTTACCGGAGGAACTCGATCCGCAGGTCCGGGAGTTCACCGGCCGGCTGCGCACGCTTGTCGAGCGCAGCGGGCTGAGCGTCGTCGCCGTCGCCGACCGCACCGGCTACAGCAAGAGTTCCTGGGAGGCCTACCTCAACGGACGGCTGCTGCCCCCGCGGGGCGCGGTGGAGGCCCTGGCCGAGGCCACCGGCGCCGACGTCCACCACCTCGGCACGCTGTGGGAGCTGGCGGAGCGGGCCTGGAGCCGCTCCGGGATGCGGCACGACGTCACGATGGAGGCCATCGGCGTCGCGCGGGCGCGGGCCGCCATCGAGCGGTTCGACCCGGCGGCGCGGGGGATGGACGCCCGGAAGAACGGCCACTCCCCGGGGAACGAGTGGCCGAGGGTCGAACCGCCCGATCCGGAGCAGCCCTTGGTCGCGTCGGCTCCGGTGCTCCCGGCTCGCGCGGCGTCTGCCGGGCAGGCACCGGACTCCGCCGAGCCGCCGTCGCCCGCGCCGTCCCCTCCGTCGTCGCCTTCCCCGAGGGGGCGGAAGCGTGTCGCCGCGCTGTTCGCCGGGGGGCTCGTGGGCGCGCTCCTGCTCGTCGCCGGTGCCGTCCTGCTGCTCGACGCGGGCGGCGACGGCGAGAAGCGCGGGGAGCGGCCGACCACCGCACCGGCCACCAGCGCGCGTCAGCAGCTTCCGGAGGGTGTGAAGTGCGCCGGGCAGGACTGCACCGGCCAGGATCCGCAGGCCATGGGGTGCGGTGCTGCCGCGACGACGGCGGCTGACGTCACCGTTGGCACCGCGTATGTCGAGGTCCGCTACAGCGAGACCTGCAAGGCGGCTTGGGCCCGGGTCGCCCGGGCCGCCCCGGGCGATGTCATCCAGGTCAAGGCGCCGGGCGCGAACGGCGGCGCGGCCCGCTCGCAGAGCGCCAGGGTCGGCGCAGACGGCGATGCCTACACCAAGATGATCCCGGTGGACTCCGCCGCGCGGGCCACCGCGTGCGCCGCCCTGGGCGGCGGTACGCGCGCTTGCACGGCCTCTGGCGGCCGGGGCTGAGCGGCGGGGGCGAGGCCCGTCCGAGAGGCCGCCCGGAGCTGGTCCAGAGCCCGTCCGGAGGAATTCGTGAAACCGGGGGGAATGAGCCGGGGGAATCGGGGCAGGCGCTGCCCGAGCCCCCCCACGGGTGCGGCACTGGGCGGCCGCCTGCACTCCCCCTCCTGGCAGGCGGCCGCCAAAGTGCCCGGTGATCCCGCCTGTGCGGTGATCCCATCTGCGCGGTGGTCCGGAACGCACGGTGAGCGGTTACACAATGGCCCGAGAGAACGTGGGTCAGGTGCCGTCGGATAGCCTGACGCAAGTATCTCGACACCAAGAGATCTTGGACTGACAACACAGCGCAGGAGACCGCCATGACCCGCACTCCCGTCACCGTCACCGTCACCGGCGCGGCCGGCCAGATCGGCTACGCGCTGCTCTTCCGCATCGCCTCCGGTCAGCTTCTCGGCGCGGACGTGCCGGTCAAACTGCGCCTCCTGGAGATCCCGCAGGGGCTGAAGGCCGCCGAGGGCACCGCGATGGAGCTCGACGACTGCGCCTTCCCGCTGCTCCAGGGCATCGACATCTCCGACGACCCGAACGTGGGCTTCGACGGTGCGAACGTCGCACTGCTGGTCGGCGCCCGCCCGCGCACCAAGGGCATGGAGCGCGGCGATCTGCTGGAGGCCAACGGCGGCATCTTCAAGCCGCAGGGCAAGGCCATCAACGACCACGCCGCGGACGACATCAAGGTCCTGGTCGTGGGCAACCCGGCCAACACCAACGCCCTCATCGCCCAGGCCGCCGCGCCGGACGTACCGGCCGAGCGCTTCACCGCGATGACCCGGCTGGACCACAACCGCGCGCTGTCGCAGCTGGCGAAGAAGACCGGCGCCCCGGTCAGCGAGATCAAGAAGCTGACCATCTGGGGCAACCACTCCGCCACCCAGTACCCGGACGTCTTCCACGCCGAGGTCGCGGGCAAGAACGCCGCCGAGGTCGTAAGCGACGAGCAGTGGCTGGCCGACACCTTCATCCCGACCGTCGCCAAGCGCGGTGCCGCGATCATCGAGGCGCGCGGCGCCTCCTCGGCCGCCTCCGCCGCCAACGCCGCCATCGACCACGTCCACACCTGGGTCAACGGCACCGACGCCGACGACTGGACCTCCGCCGGTGTGGTCTCCGACGGTTCGTACGGGGTGCCGGAGGGCCTGATCTCCTCGTTCCCGGTCACCGCGAAGAACGGGAAGTTCGAGATCGTCCAGGGCCTGGACATCAACGAGTTCTCGCGGTCCCGCATCGACGCGTCGGTGAAGGAGCTCGAGGACGAGCGCGAGGCCGTGCGGAACCTCGGCCTGATCTGACGCGCCCCGGCCCGCCCCGGCGCGGCCGTTTCCGAAGGGTCACATTCCGGTATTCACTCCGGAGTGTGACCCTTCGGCCATGAACTGTAATCGCGGGCCATCTTCCCCTACCGTGGAGGCAGTTGCTACGGCCTCGGGGGGAAACATGGCCAATACGCGCGGTGATCATTCTTCTGCCGGTGCTGATTCTTCTGCCGGTGTTGATCCTTCGGTAGGGGGTCACTCCGCTCGTCTGCCGCGGTCGCGGGCGGAGCCGCCACCGCCCGTCCCTTCTTCTCGTACTGCCGCCGACGCTTCTCCTCACGCCACCAGCGAGGCCACCCGGCTGTTATGCGCGGGCGCCTATCTGGACGACGACTTCCGGGACGCGGTCGTGGACGAGCTGTATGTCCACGAGGAGCGCGCCGTGGCGCCCTCACTGGGCATCGACGCGGTCCGGGTGCTGGCGCACGCGCTGCGCGCGCGCCGTCTGGAGGCGTGCTGGACCGCGCTGCTGGTGTCCTTGTGGGTGCTGGACTTCCTGCTGGCCCAGGGCTTCTTCTATCTCTTCCTGCTCTCCTGCGCGCTGCTCCTGCTGGCGGCCTGGGCCAGGGGCGGCGCCATGGGCGCCTTCCGAGCCGACTATCCCGGAGCGGACGGGGTCACCCTCACCCGGCGGCGGGCGGCCGCGGTGCTGCGGGCGCTCGGCTGTCTGACTCTGCTGTCCTATGTGTTCTCCGCCCTGACGCAGGCGCTCACGGACGGGCAGTCCGATCCGGGCGTGTTGCAGGCCTTCGCGCCGATCCTGGTCACCGGGTCGGACACCACAGCTGCCTGGTTCGCGCTGGTGATCCCGGCCGCGATGGCCGCCGCGGTCGCGCTGCACCGTGAGCATGTGGCCCGGGTGCTGGCCACCGATCTGGAGCCGGAGACCTTCGCCGACCCCGCCGCGGACCCCGCGGAGCGGTTCGAGGGCGGGCGCTTCCAGCGGGTGCGGGCCCTGATCCGCCGTGAGCAGTACTCACCGGTGATCCTCTACCACGATCGGCACCCCTTCCTCGGTGCGGGCACCGCCCATGACACCTGGACCCTCGCCGTGGAGCTGCGGCCGCGCGAGGGCGGCGATCCGGTGCCGCTGGACAACCGCGTGATCCTGGAGCGGATCCGGCCGCTGGTCGAGAAGTTGCGCACTCCGTCCGCCCAGGGCATCGCCTCCGTCCAGGGCACCACTCCCGCGCAAGGCACCACTCCCGCGCAGGGCATTCCCGTGCAGGGCGCCGCTCGCGCCGTCGCCGAGAGCCGTGACCGGCTGCGCGGCCTGGAGCTCGACGAATGCGTCTTCCTCAAGGTCACCGGATTACGGAGCCGCTCCTTCGTGCCGTATGGCGAGGCGGACTTCGCGCGGGAGCGGGCTGAGGCCGTCGAGGAGGGCGGCGAGATCCGTCGGCACTTTCTGCGGATCCGCGTCGGCGCATGGCGGGAAGAGGTCGTCATCACGGTCTTCGTGCGGGTGCATACGCAGGGCGGCATGCTGATGCTGGAGTTCGCCCCGCATGTGCTGCGCCCGATCCGCCCGGACTTCCGGGCGGTCGACCGGCTCTCCGACTCCCACCGCCGCGGCGGGCTGCCGGGCAAGGCGATCTGGGCGCTGGGGCGGACGCCCACGGCGGCGGGCCGGGCGATCATCTATGCCTTCCGCTCGGCCGCCTTCCTCTGGCGGATGTACGCGGGGGGCTATGAGGCGGCCATCCCCGACGGACCCTGGGTCTCGGTGCGGGAGTTGGGCAGCGACGCCGGCGCATCGCTCTTCCAGGAGATGGATGTCAGCCGCTATCTGAAGAGCGTCGAGGACCGCGTGGCCAACGGCGTGCGAAGGGCGCTCGACGAAGCCGGCTGGGAGACCGGTGAGTTCGAGCAGAAGGTCATCAACGTGAGCGGCGGCGGAGTCTTCATCGAGTCCGCGGAGCACAGCGCCTTCGGCTTCGGTGACCACAACACCATCAGCAATACCACCGGGAGCAATGGAGCGGGAGGCGGCCATGGCGATGGCTGACACGGAGGACGGTAGCGACATGGGCGGCGGCGCGGACCACGCGGCGGACGCGAGCGGTGGCGGCACGACCCCGGCGGCAGGCGGCGGGAGCACGTTCGGAAACATCCGGTTCGGCAAGGTGCAGGGCAGCGCCATCGGCTTCGGCGACCACAACCACATCGTGAACGGACGTCAGGCCGAGGCCCCCTGTGACCCCGCCTATCAGGAGCTGCTGGAGGCCGTTCGCCGGCTTGCCGAGGATCTGCGGCGGGTGGTCCCGAGCCCGGAGGTCGGCGCGCTCTCCGACGAGCTGGACCGGACCGAGGACGAGATCCAGCGCACCGGCCGGGCCGGGGCCGGCCGACTGGCCCGGATCCGGGTGATGTTGCAGGACGCGAGCGCCAGTGTCGGCATGCTCGCCTCGGGCGTCGCCGTCGGACAGGCGGTCGGCGCGCTGTTGGGCGGGTGAGATGAGCACCCCGGGCGGCGAGGGGGGCCGTCGATGGGACGAGGAGGCGCAGCGCTGGGTGGGAGCGGGCGCGGAGCCGCCGGCCCCGGGCCGAAGACCACCCAATCCGCATCTGGGCACGGTGCTGCTGGCGGTGCTCGCCGTGGTGCTGGTCGGCGGGATCGGTTTCGGTGCCTGGAAGCTGGTGTCGGGCGGCGGGGATGACAAGCCCCGGGCGGACGGCGGTTCGCCCTCGGCCTCGTCCTGGTCGCCGTCGGCCGAGCAGCCTTCGGCGTCGTCGGGGCCGTACACGGAGCCGACCTCGGCACCGCCTTCGGTGTCCGAGGACAGCACCCAGGGGCCGCCCGCGGACTATGTGCGCACCACCGACCCGGAGGGGTTCCGGCTGGATGTGCCCACGGGCTGGCAGCGGGTCAAGCGCGACACCGGGGTGTTCTACGAGTCGTCCGACGGGGGCAGTCTGATCCAGGTCTTCGCGCTGACCGAGCCCGACATCACGCCCTACGAGGCGCTGAGCCAAGCCGAGACGGGGCTCAAGAAGAACCCCGGCTACAAGCGGTATGACCTCAAGCGGCTCGGGCCCGGCGATGACGCGGACGCGGAGCTGGAGTACGGCTACCGCAGCGCCAAGTACGGCCCGCGCCGGATACTCGACCGGGCCTTCACCGGCCCGGACCGGGTGCAGTACGCGGTGCTGGTCGCGGGTCCGGCCGACGACTGGCCGAAGCAGCGGGAACGGCAGGGCATCGTGCTGGCGTCCTTCTGCCCCACGGCCTACTGCCCGGCCACCTGACCGTCGCCCGGCCACCTGACCGGCGGCCGGGCGACGGGCACGTATCGGTGCGGTGACAGGGGGTGGGGCGGCCCCCGGACCGGGTACATCGATGTGGGCCGACACGGCTTATCCGCATATGGGAGCAGAGATCCATCATCGGGGGGCATAGATGAGCATGCACAACGGGGGAGCGCCGGGGCAGGACGCCAGGCGGGTGCTACGGGCGCTGGCGGTGACGATCTTCCTGGTCGCGGGGATCGCGTTCTCCGGATGGGTGGCCTTCGGGGGCGATGGGACCTCCCGGAATCAGGCGGGTCCGCTGCCCTGGGACCGCGAGAGCCCCACGGCCGCGCCGAGCGGGGACGCCTCCCAGCCGAGCGATCTCTACCCCTCGCCCGGCCCCGAGACCAGCGGGCCGACCGATCTCCCGACCGATCTCCCCACGGCCCCTCCGACCGGGGCGCCCTCCGGGTCCCCGTCCGCGACGCCGTTCGGCACCCCGTCCTCACCCTCCCTGACGGGCGGCGCCCCGCCCGCGGGCTACAGCACCCAGGCCGACCCGGCCGGGTACCACCTCGCGGTCCCGGACGGATGGCGGCGGACGGCCGAGGGCCCCAGCGTCTACTACACCTCGCCCGACGACAGCACCGTGATCCAGATCTTTGAGCTGCACGGCCCCGAGTCGACGCCGTACGAGTCCGCCCAGGAGGCCGAGCGGATCGCCTCCACCCACCGCGACTACGAGCAGATCGCCCTCACCCGGCTGGGCTCGGCCGCCATGGACCCGGTCCAGCTGGAGTACACATACGAGTCCAAGAGCGACGGCCACCGCCGGATGCTCGACCGCCGCTTCGCCGCCCCCAACGGCACCATGTACGCGGTGCTGGTGAACGGCCCCTCCGGGGCCGGGGACCGGGTGGAGGAGCGGGAGGTCCACCAGACGGCGGTGGACACCTTCTGCCCGACCGCCTACTGCACCGCGTCGTGATCACCCCCCGGCCCCGTTGTGACCCGAACCACTTCTTGACCGCACGACCTCTTGACACACAGGCCGATCATGAGTCGTGGGGCCGGTTTTGCCTTCGGATCACGTGAGCCGGCCCACTTTCTCTTGCGAATCGCGCATAGGTTCCCGCCTTCCGGTTAGGGGTCCATGTTGCTGGCTTGGACCAGTGGCACAGCACGCGGAACCGGAAGGCAGAAATCACGTGGCGGCAGTCGAGACCATTCATGTGGACGGGGTGTGGCAGGCAGCCGCATCCGGGGCGCAGCGGGAGGTCCTCGACCCCGCGGACGCCAAGACCCTCGCCGTCGTCGCGGAGGGTGGTGCCGAGGACACCGACGCGGCGATCGCTGCCGCGCGTCGCGCCTTCGACCAGGGTCCCTGGCCCGGGACGCCGGTGGCCGAGCGGGCGGCGCTGCTGCGCCGCGTCGCCGACCTGCTCCAGCGCGACCGCGAGACGATCGCGCTCATCGAGAGCCGTGACACCGGCAAGACCCTGGAGGAGGGCCGGGTCGACGTCGACGACGTGACCAACGCCTTCCGCTACTTCGCCGATCTGGTCGCGGGCGAGTCGGCCGGGCGCGTGGTCGACGCGGGCACCCCCGATGTGCACAGCGTCGTGGTCCATGAGCCGGTCGGTGTCTGCGCGATGATCACCCCCTGGAACTATCCGCTGCTCCAGGCCAGCTGGAAGGTCGCCCCGGCGCTGGCCGCCGGGAACACCTTTGTGATCAAGCCCAGCGAAGTGACTCCGCTGTCCACCGTCCATCTGGTGAAGCTGCTGGCCGAGGCCGGGCTGCCGGCCGGGGTGGCCAATGTGGTCACCGGCGCGGGTGACCCCGTGGGCGCCCGGCTGTCCGAGCACCCCGATGTGGATCTGGTCTCCTTCACCGGTGGCCTGGTCAGCGGCACCAAGGTCGCGCAGGCCGCCGCGCCGACGGTCAAGAAAGTCGCGCTGGAGCTCGGCGGCAAGAACCCCAATGTGGTCTTCGCCGATGCCTGCGCCACCGCCGAGGGCTTTGACACCGCCGTCGACCAGGCCCTGAACGCCGCCTTCATCCACAGCGGCCAGGTCTGCTCGGCCGGTGCCCGGCTGATCATCGAGGAGTCGGTGCGCGAGCGGTTCGTGGCCGAGCTCGCCCGCCGGGCGGAGAAGATCAAGCTGGGCCGCGGCACCGAGGACGGTGTCGAATGCGGTCCGCTGGTCTCGGCCCAGCAGCTGGACAAGACCGAGGCGTATGTGGCGTCCGCCCTCGAGGAGGGCGCGTTGCTGCGTTGCGGTGGCAAGCAGCCGGAGCCCAGCGAGGTCCGCCCGGCCACCGGGTACTTCTACCTCCCGACCGTGCTCGACCAGTGCCACCGCGAGATGCGGGTGGTACGGGAGGAAACGTTTGGGCCGATTCTGACGGTCGAGTCCTTCCAAACCGAGGACGAGGCAGTCACACTCGCCAATGACACGGAGTACGGACTGGCCGGCGCCGTCTGGTCCGCCGACACCGCCCGGGCGCGGCGCGTCGCCGCCCGGCTGCGGCACGGCACCGTGTGGATCAACGACTACCACCCCTACCTTCCGCAGGCCGAATGGGGCGGTTTCGGCAAGTCCGGGGTCGGGCGCGAGCTCGGTCCCGCGGGCCTTGACGAATACCGCGAGACCAAGCACGTCTACGAGAACCTGCGGCCGAGCCCGGTGCGCTGGTTCGCCGGCTGAACCCCGCCGCCGGCCCCGCCCGGGGCACGGCCGGGCCCGGACTCGTCCCCCGGGGCCCGGACCCGGCCGCGCCCGATCGCGGCGACCGGCGGCGAGAAGCCCGTAGGCACGTAAGGCACCCGGCAACACCCCACCCCAGGGGCGGCAGCAGCCCCCGGCCCGCACCGGCGCGAGCCGTTTGGGTAAGACCGCGAGGAGTAACCCCACATGTCCGTACCTGTCGCATACGACTACGTCGTGATCGGCGGCGGCACCGCAGGCTCGGTGATCGCTTCCCGGCTCACCGAGGACCCGGACATCCGTGTCGCCGTCATCGAGGGCGGACCGTCGGATGTCGACCGGCCTGACGTGCTCACCCTGCGCCGCTGGCTCGGCCTGCTCGGCGGCGACTTGGACTACGACTACCCCACCACCGAGCAGCCACGCGGAAATTCGCATATCCGGCACAGCCGGGCGCGGGTGCTCGGAGGGTGCTCCTCGCACAACACCCTGATCTCCTTCAAGCCGCTGCCCGGTGACTGGGACGAGTGGGCCGAGGCCGGCGCCGAGGGCTGGGACGCGGAGTCCATGGACCCGTACTTCCGGCGGCTGCGCAACAACATCGTCCCGGTGGACGAGAAGGACCGGAACGCGATCGCGCGGGACTTCGTCGACGCCGCCCAGGCCGCCGCCGGGGTGCCGCGGGTCGAGGGGTTCAACAAGAAGCCGTTCCATGAGGGCGTCGGCTTCTTCGACCTCGCGTACCACCCGGAGAGCAACAAGCGCTCCTCGGCGTCGGTCGCCTATCTGCACCCGTTCCTGGACCGGCCCAACCTCCATCTGATGCTGGAGACCTGGGCGTACAAGCTGGAGCTGGACGACACCGGCCGGGTCACCGGCGTGCACGTCCGCACCAAGGACGGCGAGGAGATCCTGGTCCGGGCCGAGACCGAGGTCCTGGTCTGCGCGGGCGCCGTGGACACCCCGCGGCTGCTGATGCACTCCGGTATCGGGCCCAAGGCCGATCTGGAGGCGCTGGGCATCCCCGCCGTCCACGATCTGCCGGGCGTCGGCGAGAACCTGCTCGACCACCCCGAGTCGGTCATCGTATGGGAGACGGACGGTCCGATTCCGGACAACTCCGCGATGGACTCCGACGCGGGGCTGTTCATCCGGCGCGACCCCGAATCCCGGGGCCCGGACCTGATGTTCCACTTCTACCAAATCCCGTTCACCGACAACCCGGAGCGGCTGGGCTACCAAAAGCCCGAGCACGGCGTGTCGATGACCCCCAACATCCCCAAGCCGCGCAGCCGCGGCCGGCTCTACCTCACCAGCGCCGACCCGTCCGTCAAGCCCGCCCTCGACTTCCGGTACTTCACGGACGAGGAGGACTACGACGGCCGCACGCTGGTCGACGGCATCCGTGTCGCGCGTGAGATCGCCAAGACCGAACCGCTGGCGAGCTGGCTCAAGCGCGAGGTGTTCCCGGGCCCGGAGATCACCTCGGACGAGGAGATCAGCGAGTACGCCCGCAAGGTCGCGCACACCGTGTACCACCCGGCGGGCACCTGTCGTATGGGTGCCACGTCGGACGAACTCGCCGTGGTCGGCCCCGATCTGCGGATCCGGGGCCTGAACGGCGTCCGTATCGCCGACGCGTCCGTCTTCCCGACGATGCCGGCCGTGAACCCGATGATCGGAGTCCTGATGGTGGGCGAGAAGTGCGCTGAGCTGCTGTTCGAGGAGCGCGATCGGGACCGGCACAGGTCCGATGACCGAGCTGCCACGCATCAGCCGGGAGGTGAGGCGTGATGGCTACGACCGTGGTCCCCGAGACGCCCGACACCCCCAGGATCCCCGAGAGCGGCGAGCGCACCCCGGTGTTCTCGGTCCGCGACCTGTGGAAGGTCTTCGGTCCCAAGGCCGACCGGATCCCCGGCTCCGCCGAGGCCGAGCTGTCCGCCGGTGAGCTGCGCGCCCGCACCGGCTGCACCGCCGCCGTCCGCGAGGTCTCCTTCGACGTCCAGCCGGGCGAGGTGTTCGTGGTCATGGGGCTGTCCGGCTCCGGCAAGTCCACCCTCGTCCGCTGCCTCACCCGGCTGATAGAGCCCACCTCCGGCACTCTGAAGATCGACGGGGAGGACGTCCTGGCCATGGACAAGGCCCGGCTGCGCGATCTGCGCCGGCACCGCGCCGCCATGGTCTTCCAGCACTTCGGGCTGCTGCCGCACCGCTCCGTCCTGGACAACGTCGCCTACGGGCTGGAGATCCAGGGCGTGGGCAAGGCCGAGCGCCGGGCCAAGGCCGCCGAGGTGGTGGAGAAGGTCGGCCTCACCGGCCTCGAGCGCCGCCGCCCCGGCCAGCTCTCCGGCGGTCAGCAGCAGCGGGTGGGCCTGGCCCGGGCGCTCGCCGTCGACCCCGAGGTGCTGCTCTTCGACGAGCCGTTCAGCGCGCTCGACCCGCTGATCCGCCGCGATATGCAGGAGGAGGTCATCCGGCTGCACCACGAGGAGGGCCGGACGATGGTCTTCATCACCCATGACCTCAGCGAGGCGCTGCGCCTCGGTGACCGCATCATGCTGATGCGCGACGGCGGGATCGTGCAGCTGGGCACCCCGGAGGAGATCGTCGGCTCCCCGGCGGACGACTACGTACGGGACTTCGTCCGCGATGTGCCGCGGGAACAGGTGCTGACCGTGCGCCGCGCCATGCGCCCCGCGACCTCCGACGAGCAGGACGGCGGGCCCGCGCTGGCCCCGGGCACCACGGTCGCCGACGCGATCGAGGCCGTGGCCCGCACCGGCGGCCCCGCGCGCGTCGTGGACGGCGGCCGCTGCCTGGGCGTCGTCGACCACGCCTGTCTGCTGAGCGTCGTCGCGGGCCTGGACGGCAAGGAGGTGGCCGCGGCATGAGCCCCACCTCGACCCTCTCTCCGCCAGGCCGCACCGGGGGGCGCGTATGAGTGCCACCGCCACCCGCCCCTCCACCGACCCCGCCACCGAACCGGCGGCCACCGGGACGGCGGCGGACGAGACGCGCCCGTCCCTGCTGAGCGCCGTCGTGCACAGCCATGCCGCGCGCAAGCTGGCGGTGCTCGTGGTGATCGCCGCCGTGCTGGTGCCCCTCGCGCACGCCAAGTGGGCGAGCGGCAGCTGGCCGGACGCGCTGACCGTCGATGTCTCCGAGCCGCTCGGCAAGGCCAGTGACTGGATCATCGACAACCGCGACAGCCACTGGATCTTCCTCTACTTCTTCGGCCACATCAGCAACGTGGTCATCATCTGCGTGCGCGCCGTCTACGTCGTGCTGCTCACCCTCGGCTGGGCCGGGGTGACCGCCGCCTCGACCCTGGTGGCCTGGCGGGTCGCCGGGGTGCGGGTCGCGGTGACGACCCTGGTGTCCTTCGCCGTGTGCGGGCTGCTGGGCATGTGGGTGCCGACGATGCAGACGCTCGCGCTGATGGCCGTCGCCGTCACCGCGTCCGTCGTCATCGGCGGGCTGCTGGGCCTGGCCGGCGGGCTCTCGGAACGGGCGTTCCGGGCGCTGCGCCCGATTCTGGACACCATGCAGGTGCTGCCCGCGTTCGCCTATCTGCTGCCCGTCGTGCTGATCTTCGGCATCGGCGTACCGGGCGCGGTGCTGGCCACCGTGATCTACGCGGCCCCGCCGATGGCCCGGCTCACCGCCCTCGGTCTGCGCGGCGCGGACGCCGGGGTGCTGGAGGCGGTGGCCTCGCTCGGCGCCACCTGGCGGCAGCGGCTGCTGTCGGCCCGGCTGCCGCTGGCCCGTAAGGAACTGCTGCTGGGCGTCAACCAGGCGATCATGATGGCGCTGTCCATGGCCGTCATCGCCTCGGTGATCGGCGGCGGCGGTCTCGGTGACCGCGTCTACCAGGCGCTGTCCAGCGTGGACGTCGGCAAGGCGCTGGCCGCCGGCCTCCCGATCGTGCTGCTCGCCGTCGTGATGGACCGCACCACGGCGTCGGCGGGCGAGCGCCTCGGCGAGCCCCCGGCCGAGGGCGGGCCCCGGCTGCTGCGCGGCTGGCCCGCCTGGGCGGGCGTCGGGGTGATCACCGTGGCGGTGACCCTCGTCGGACGGCTGGCCGGGTCCCAGACCTGGCCGACCGGCTGGACCGTCCCCATCGAGGAGCCCGTCAACCAGTTCAAGGACTGGATGGTCGACCACCTCTACACGGGTGTGCCGGTCGTCGGCGGCACCGCCGACTGGGCCTCGGACTACGTCAAGTGGATCCTGGACCCGCTGCGCGAGGGGCTCCAGGGCCTCCCGTGGTACGCGGTGCTGCTGATCGTCGCGACGCTGGCCTGGCTGATCGGCACCTGGGCCACCGCCCTGACCGCCACCGCCGCCATGGCAGCGATCGGTGTGCTCGGGGTGTGGGCGCCGTCCATGGACACCCTCTCCCAGGTGCTGGCGGCCGTCTTCGTCACGCTGGTGCTCGGTTTCGCGATCGGCATCGCGGCCGCGCGGTCCACCCGGCTGGAGCGGCTGCTGCGGCCGGTGCTGGACGTGTGCCAGACCATGCCGCAGTTCGTGTATCTGATCCCGGTGGTCGCGCTGTTCGGCGTCGGCCGTGCCCCGGCGGCGGCCGCGGCCATCGTCTACGCGCTGCCCGCCGTCATCCGCATCACCACCCAGGGGCTGCGGAACGTGGATCCGGCGGCGCTGGAGTCCGCGCGTTCGCTCGGTGCCACCCAGGGGCAGCAACTGCGCCAGGTCCAGCTCCCGCTGGCCCGCCCGGCGCTGCTGCTCGCCGTCAACCAGGGCGTGGTGCTGGTGCTCGCCGTGGTGATCATCGGCGGTCTGGTCGGCTCGGGCGCGCTCGGCTACGACGTGGTGTTCGGCCTGGCCCAGGGCGATCTGGCCACCGGTCTGGTGGCCGGCGCGGCCATCGTCTGCCTGGGTCTGATGCTGGACCGGGTCACCCAGCCGACGTCGCGCCGCGACAGGAAGGGGGCCTGAGATGGCTCGCACCCGCACTCGGCTGCTGATGGCCGCCGCCGGGATCGCGGCCGTGTTCACCGCGACCGGCTGCGGCGCGGCGGACATGACCAAGCAGTCCTCGCCGTACGCCAATGTGGGCGGGGCGAAGAGCGTCACGCTCTCGGTCCAGTCGTGGGTCGGCGCCCAGTCCAATGTCGCGGTCGCCCAGTATCTGCTGGAGCATGAGCTGGGCTATCGCGTCGACACCGTCCAGGTGGACGAGGTTCCGGCGTGGGACGCGCTCAGCCAGGACCGGGTGGACGCGATCCTGGAGGACTGGGGCCATCCGGACCAGGAGCAGCGCTACGTCAAGGACAAGAAGACGATCGTGCCGGGCGGCGGGCTCGGCGTCACCGGCCATATCGGCTGGTGGGTGCCGAAGTACTTCGCCGACGCCCATCCGGACGTCCTGGACTGGAAGAACCTCAACACATACGCGAAGACCTTCAAGACCGCGGAGAGTGGCGGCAAGGGCCAGCTGCTGGACGGTTCACCGTCCTATGTCACCAATGACAAGGCGCTGGTGAAGAACCTGAAGCTGAACTACCAGATCGTCTTCGCGGGTTCGGAGGCGGCGCAGATCACCCAGATGAAGCAGTTCGCCAAGGCCAAGAAGCCGTTCCTGGCGTACTGGTACGAGCCGCAGTGGCTGTTCAACCAGGTGCCGATGGTCGAGGTCAAGCTGCCCAAGTACACGGACAAGTGCGCTGACGAGGGTGCCAAGGACCCCGACTCCTTCGACTGCGCCTACCCGACCACACCGCTACAGAAGTATCTGAACGCGGACTTCGCGAAGAAGGGTGGCAAGGCGGCGGCGTTCCTGAAGAAGTTCCACTGGACCAAGAAGGACCAGAACGAGGTGTCCGAGTTGATCGCCTCGCAGGGGATGTCACCCGAGGACGCCGCGAAGAAGTGGGTCGAGGCGCATCCGGACGTCTGGAAGAAGTGGCTGCCCTGAGCCCTGATCGTGCTCAGGGCAGCATGGGCGACCGGATTACTCCGGATGGCTTGAGGAAGCCCGCGGTGTCGAGTGTGCGGCCGAGCGGTTCGGGGAGCGTCACCGGCTCCCCGAACGCCGCTCGGTGCTTACGGCTTGTAGGCGCCGGGGGCCATGCGGGTGGTCACACCGATGCGGTTCCAGGCGTTGATGGTGAAGATCAGGGCGATGACCTGGGCCAGCTCACGCTCCTCGAAGTGCTTGGCGGCGCGCTCGTAGACCTCGTCCGGGACGAAGCCGTCGGTCAGGACGGTGACGGCCTCGGTCAGGGCGAGGGCGGCCCGCTCCTTCTCGGTGTAGAGGTCGTCGGCCTCCTCCCAGGCGTTGAGGAGGTACAGGCGGTCCTCGGACTCGCCCGCCGCGCGGGCGTCCTTGGTGTGCATGTCGATGCAGAAGGCGCAGTGGTTGAGCTGTGAGGCACGGACCTTGACCAGCTCGGCCAGCGTCGGGTCGACGCCCTTCCTGGCGGCCGCGTCCAGGGTGACCATGGCCTTGTAGACCTCGGGGGCGGCCTTGGCGAACTGCATCCGGGGGCCGTGTGCGTGCGAAGTACCGGTCGTCATGGCTCCACGCTAGAGGCCGGGCGGCCCAGGGGTATGGTCCATTTCCATGGCGGATTCATGGGCCACTCCGAGGGGCGAACCCGGACAGCGGACAGATGGCCCCGGACAGCGGGCGGGCGGCCCTGGACAGCGGGCGGGCGGCCCTGGACAGCGGGCAGACGGCCCCGGACAGCGGGCGGGGGGTCCGGCTGGGCCGGGGGCGGATCTCCATCTGGATCTGCCGCGGGGCGGCGGGACCGGGGTGCGGGACGCTCTCATCCGGGCCCTGCGCGACGCCGTCCGCGGCGGGCGGCTCGCCCCGGGCACCCGGCTGCCCTCCTCCCGCTCCCTCGCCGCCGACCTCGGCATCGCCCGGAACACCGTGGCCGACGCCTATGGGGAGCTGGTGGCCGAGGGCTGGCTGACGGCCCGGCAGGGCTCGGGCACCCGGGTCGCCCGGCGCGTCGTGCCGCCGGAGCCCGCGCCGCCGCGCACACCGCCTCCCGCCGCGGTGGCCGCCACCCGGCCCACCTACGATCTGCGGGCCGGTCAGCCCGATGTCTCGGCCTTCCCCCGGTCCGCCTGGCTCTCCGCGGCCCGGCGCGCCCTGACCGCCGCGCCGAACGAGGCCTTCGGCTACGGCGACCCCGCCGGACGGCCCGAGCTGCGGCGGGTCCTGGCCGACTATCTGGCGCGTGCCCGCGGGGTGCGGGCCGCGCCCGAACGGATCGTGGTCTGCGCCGGGTTCGTCCAGGGGCTGGCCCTGCTCAGCAGGGTGCGGGCGAAGGCCGGACACCGTGAGGTGGGCGTGGAGTCCTACGGGCTCGACGTCCACTGGAACGTGATGCGCGGGGCCGGGCTGCGCACCGTGCCGCTGCCGGTCGATCAGCAGGGCGTGCGGACGGCGGAGCTGGACCGGTCGGCCGGGCTCCGGACCGTTCTGCTCACCCCGGCGCATCAGTTCCCCACCGGGGTTTCGCTGCACCCCGACCGGCGCGCCGCCGTGGTCGACTGGGCGTCGCGGGTGGGCGGGCTGATCCTGGAGGACGACTACGACGGGGAGTTCCGCTATGACCGTCACCCGGTCGGGGCACTCCAGGGGCTCGACCCCGAGCATGTGGTCTATCTGGGCACCGCCAGCAAGAGCCTGGCACCCGCGCTGCGGCTCGCGTGGATGGTGGTGCCGGACCATCTGCTGGACGACGTCCTGGCGGTCAAGGGAACGGGGGAGTGGCAGTCGGGCGCGCTGGATCAGCTGACGCTCGCGGAGTTCATCGACTCCGGTGCGTACGACCGCCATGTGCGCGGTATGCGGATGCGCTACCGGCGGCGCCGCGACCAGTTGGTGGCGGCGCTCGCCGAACGCGCCCCGCGGGTGCGGGTCACGGGCATCGCGGCGGGGTTGCACGCGGTGCTCCAACTGCCGCCGGGCACCGAGCGGTCCGTGGTGCAGGGCGCGGCCTGGCAGAGCCTCGCCCTGGAGGGGCTGTCCCGCTACCGCTACCGCGAGCAGCGGCAGCCGGACGAGCCCGGACCGGATCCGGACGGGCAGCCGGACGCGCTGGTCTTCGCCTATGGCGCCCCGCCCGACCACGCCTTCACGGGCGCCCTGGAGGCACTGTGCCGGGTGCTGCCATGAAGGCCACGCCGCCGTTGCCCTAAGGTGGGCGGTCGCGGTCCCGGGGCCCGGGGAGAGGACGGCTCGAGCGGGACGACTGCCTCGGAGGCGATGACGGCCTCGGGGGAGAGGAACGGGGAGACGGGGATGGAACGGAAGACGACGCGGCGGCTTCGGTCGAGCACCGTGATACTGGGCGGTATGGGCGCGCTGGCGGCGGCGCTCACCTCCTGTGGTTCGGAACCGGACAAGCGCTGTGTGGACCGGAACAGCTATGACGCGGTGAACGGCTATCGGGTCGTCGACTCCGGCGCCTGCAAGGGCTCTTCGTCCACCACGGGCGGCAAGGGCAAGAAGAGCCGGGGCACATCGGGCGTCGATGGCGAGTGGTACTACGACTCCGACGTCAGCGGCCGGTGGGCGGATTACGGCACCTTCGACAAGAGCAAGGCGGCCGACCGGGGCGGCTTCGGCTGCTCGGGCTCCAGCGGCGGCTGAGCGGGCCGGCCCACGATGAAGCGCCACACCATCGACCCCCGCCCCGACTGGCAGTCCACGGTGGAGGAGCAGGGGGTCATCTATCCGCTGACCCGCTACCCGGACGGCTCGCTCCGCCCCTACTGGGACGAGAGCGCCTACTACGCCTTCTCGCTGCCCGAGGTCGAGGCGCTGGAGGAGGTCGTCGAGGAGCTGCACCGGATGTCGCTGGCGGCGGCCGCCCATATCGTCGAGACCGGCCGCTTCGCCGACCTCGGCATCGACGATCCACGGCTGGCCGGGCTGATCGCCGAGTCCTGGCACCGCAGGGCCGAACAGCCCAGCGTCTACGGCAGGTTCGATCTGCGCTACGACGGTGAGTCGGGCCCGGCGAAGCTGCTGGAGTACAACGCCGACACACCCACCTCGCTGGTGGAGGCGGCCAGCGCCCAGTGGTTCTGGATGGAGGACCGCTTCCCCGGCGCCGACCAGTGGAACTCCCTCCATGAACGGCTGGTGGACGCCTGGCGCACCCAGGCGGCGCTGCTGCCGCCGGGGACGCCCCTGTACTTCGCCCATTCGGCCGGGGACGAGCTGGGCGAGGACCTGATGACGGTGGCCTATCTCCGGGAGACGGCCGAGCAGGCCGGGCTGAGCACCGAGGCGATCTCCATGGAGGACATCGGCTGGGAACGGCTGTCGGGCCGCTTCGTGGACAAGCGGTTCCGCTTCATCCGGAGCTGCTTCAAGCTCTACCCCTGGGAGTGGCTGGCCACCGACCGGTTCGGCCCGCATGTGCTGGACACGCTGGACAACGGGGGCGGCACCGGATCCACCCTGTGGATCGAACCGGCCTGGAAGATGCTGCTGTCCAACAAGGCGCTGCTGGCCGTGTTGTGGGAGCTCTTCCCGGACCACCCCCATCTGCTGCCCGCCTACCTCGACGGCCCCCGGGAACTGGCCCGCACCACCGGCTATGTGGCCAAACCGCTGCTGGGCCGCGAGGGCGCGGGGGTCACCGTGCATCCGCCGGGCGAGGAGCCCGTCGTACGTGACGAGCCGTGCTGCTACCAGGAACTGGCGCCGCTGCCCGACTTCGACGGCAACCGCGTGGTGCTCGGCGCCTGGGTGGTCGAGGGCGAGTCGGCGGGGCTCGGCATCCGCGAGTCGGCTGGGCTGGTGACGGATGAGTACGCGCGCTTCATTCCCCATGTGATCCTCTGAGCCGCGCGGGATCACGGAGCTGTACGGGGACCGTGCCGTACGCGCTCACTCGGCCAGCACCGCCCTCAGCTGCTCCAGCCCCCACTCCAGATCCTCCTCGCTGATCACCAGGGGCGGGGCGATCCGGATCGTGGCGCCATGGGTGTCCTTGACCAGCACTCCGCGGTCCATCAGCCGCTCGGAGATCTGCCGCCCGGTGCCCCGCGACGGATCGATGTCCACCCCCGCCCACAGCCCCCGGCCGCGCACCTCCTGGACTCCCTTTCCCCGCAGCAGCCCCAGCTCCCGGTGGAGCAGCTCGCCCAGCGCGGCCGAGTGCCGCTGGAACTCCCCGGTCCGCACCATGGCGATGACCTCCAGGGCGACCGCGCAGCCGAGTGGGGAGCCGCCGAACGTCGAGCCGTGCTCCCCGGGGCGGTGCACCCCGAGGACCTCGCGGGAGGACACCACCGCCGACACCGGCACCACCCCGCCGCCCAGCGCCTTGCCCAGCACATAGGCGTCGGGGACCACGCCCTCGTGCTCGCAGGCGAAGGTGGTGCCGGTCCGGCCGAGGCCGGACTGGATCTCATCGGCGATGAACAGCACATTCCGCTCCCGGGTCAGCTCCCGGACCCCGGCCAGATAGCCGGGCGGCGGCACCACCACCCCCGCCTCACCCTGGATCGGCTCCAGCAGTACGGCGACCGTCTCCTCGGGCGCGGTGTCGAGCGTCGCCTCCATCGCCGCCAAGTCCCCGTACGGCACGATCGAGAACCCGGGGGTGAAGGGGCCGTGGTCGGCACGGGCCTCGGGATCGGTGGAGAAGCTGATGAGGGTGGTCGTCCGGCCGTGGAAGTTGTTCCCGGCGGCGATGATCCTGGCCCGGCCGTCCGGGACGCCCTTGATCCGATAGCCCCATTTGCGGGCGGTCTTGACGGCCGTCTCCACCGCCTCCGCGCCCGTGTTCATGGGCAGCACCATCTCCATGCCGCACAGCTCGGCCAGCTCGGAGCAGAAGGCGCCGAAGCGGTCGTGGTGGAAGGCGCGCGAGGTGAGGGTGACCCGGTCCAGCTGGGCCTTGGCGGCCTCGATCAGCCGGCGGTTGCGATGCCCGAAGTTGAGCGCCGAGTATCCGGCGAGGAGATCGAGATAGCGGCGGCCCTCGACATCGGTCATCCAGGCGCCCTCGGCGGACGCGACGACGACCGGCAGCGGGTGGTAGTTGTGCGCGCCATGGGCCTCGGCGGCGGCGATGGCCCGCTCCGCGGAGCGTCCCGGTCCCATCTTGTCCTCCTTGTCTCACTAGCTAGAGTGGGGGTGCGCATCGTGACTGGCGAGCCGAGCGTGGAACCGACCACGAGGAAGCGATGCGCGGCCACAGCGCCACGAGGTGCCGCCCGCCTGGGCACCCCGGGACACGACCGGACCGTCACCGATCGCCCCGGAGGACTCGATGAGCCTGCCCCTGTCCCATCCCGCCCTTCTCGCCGCCGACCCCGAACTGGCCTCGCTCGTCGGCTCCGAGGAGCTGTTGCAGTCCGAGACCCTGCGCCTGATCCCGAGCGAGAACTATGTCTCCGCCGCCGTCCTGGAAGCCTCCGGGACGGTGCTCCAGAACAAGTACAGCGAGGGCTACGCGGGCCGCCGCTACTACGAGGGCCAGCAGGTCATCGACCAGGTGGAGACCCTGGCGATCAACCGGGCCAAGGCCGTCTTCGGCGCCGAGCACGCCAATGTCCAGCCCTACTCCGGCTCGCCCGCCAACCTCGCGGTCTATCTGGCCTTCGCCAAGCCCGGTGACACCGTGATGGGCATGTCACTGCCCATGGGCGGCCATCTCACCCATGGCTGGGGCGTCTCCGCCACCGGCGCCTGGTTCCGCGGTGTCCAGTACGGGGTGCGGCAGGACACCGGCGCGATCGACTTCGACCAGGTGCGCGAGCTGGCCCGCAAGGAGCGGCCCAAGCTGATCTTCTGCGGTGGCACGGCGGTGCCCCGCACGATCGACTTCGCCGCCTTCGCGGAGATCGCCCGCGAGGTGGACGCGGTGCTCGTGGCCGATATCGCGCATATCGCCGGTCTGATCGCGGGCGGCGCCCATCCCTCGCCCGTCCCGTACGCCGATGTCATCTCCACCACCACTCATAAGACGCTCCGGGGTCCGCGCGGCGCGATGCTGATGTCGCGCGAGACCCATGCCAAGGCCATCGACAAGGCCGTCTTCCCCGGGCTCCAGGGCGGTCCGCACAACCAGACCACCGCCGCCATCGCGGTGGCCCTGCACGAGGCCGCCCAGCCCGCCTTCCGTGACTACGCCCGAGCCGTGGTCGCCAACGCCAAGGCGCTCGCCGAGGAACTGCTCGCCCGCGGTTTCGAGCTGGTCTCCGGCGGCACCGACAACCATCTGATCCTGATGGACCTGACGCCCAAGGAGGTGCCGGGCAAGGTCGCGGCCAAGGCCCTGGACCAGGCCGGGATCGTGGTGAACTACAACACCGTCCCGTACGACCCGCGCAAGCCCTTCGACCCGTCCGGTATCCGGATCGGCACCCCCTCTCTCACCTCGCGCGGTCTGTCCACCGAGCACATGCCCGCCGTGGCCGACTGGATCGACCGCGGGGTGACCGCCGCGGGGAGCGGTGACGAGGGCGCCCTCACCAAGATCAGGGCCGAGGTGTCCGAGCTGATGGCGGCCTACCCGGCGCCCGGTCTGCCGACCGGCTGACCCCCGGCGCGGGGCCCTGCCCGGCCTCCAGGCCGGGCAGCGGCCGCCACCACTGCTCCTCCCGGATCCGGTCGTCGTCGGCCACCGGCACCGGCAGGCCCACGATCCGGGCCAGCACCCGCTCGACCAGCGTCTCCCCGCCCCCCGGCGGGACGCCGCCCTCCGATGCCCCCGGGGGCGCGCCGTCCTCCGGCTCCACGCCGCCCGCCTGCGACACGCCGCGCCGCGACGGTCCGCCGGACGGCGGTATCCCCGGCCCCCGTCCGAGCGCCCGCAGCTCTCCGGGCAGCCCTCCCTCGGCCATCTCCGTCGCCTCCCCACTCCATCCCATCGGCCGTCTCCCTCTCGCTCTCCGGCGTCTCCGACGGCCCCAGCAGCCGCTCCAGCCGTCTCAGGGCGCGGCTCAGCCGCGATTTCACCGTGCCGCGAGGCCAGCCCAGCGCCTCCGCGGTCTCCCCCTCGTCCAGATCCAGCAGATAGCGGTGGACCACCACCCGCCGCTGTGGCTCGCTCAGCTCCTCCAGCGCGGCCAGCAGCCGCGCCCGCCGCTCGCCCGCCAGCGCCACGGCCGCCGGATCGGCCGACTCCGGTATCACCGGCTCGGCCCCGGCCAGCAGCGCCCCCTCCCGGTCCGCCGCCGTCCGTCTCCGGCGCGCCGAGCGCACCGCGTTACTCGTCTCATGGGCGACGATCCGCAGCAGCCAGGGGCGGAACGCCGCCTCGCTCTGGAACCGCCCGAGCGCGAGATACGCCTTCACAAAGGCGTCCTGCACCACATCCTCGGCATCCGCGCCCGCCCCGAGCAGCCGGGCGGTGCGGTGCGCGATCGGCGCATGGGCCCGCACCAGCTCGGCATACGCCTCGGCGTCGCCGGCCCGGACCCGCGCGATGATCTGTGCTTCACCAGTCCTCACACATCTCATACACCGGCGGACGGAGTCTGGTTCCACACCTGAGAGAATGGGTGCCATGGCCCTCGATCGTCCCCGTGCGCTCTCCGGTATCCAGCCCACAGCAGGTTCCTTCCACCTCGGCAACTACCTCGGCGCGATCCGGCAGTACGTCGCGTTGCAGGAGACCCACGACGCGTTCTACACCGTGGTCGACCTGCACGCGATCACCGTGCCGCAGGATCCGGCGGAGCTGCGCGCCAACAGCCGGCTCGCCGCAGCCCAGCTGCTCGCCTCCGGTCTGGACCCGGACCGCTGCACGCTCTTCATCCAGAGCCATGTGCCCGAGCACGCCCAGCTCGGCTGGGTGATGAACTGTCTCACCGGCTTCGGCGAGGCGTCCCGGATGACGCAGTTCAAGGACAAGTCGGCCAAGCACGGCGCCGACCGGGCCACCGTCGGCCTCTTCACCTACCCGATCCTCCAGGTCGCGGACATCCTGCTCTACCAGGCCAACCACGTCCCCGTCGGCGAGGACCAGCGCCAGCACATCGAGCTCACCCGCGATCTGGCCGACCGCTTCAACGGCCGCTTCGGCGAGATCTTCACCGTCCCCGAGCCGTACATCGTCAAGGAGACGGGCAAGATCTACGACCTCCAGGACCCGACGATCAAGATGAGCAAGTCGGCGTCCACGCCGAAGGGCATCGTCAGCCTCCTCGACGAGCCCAAGGTCTCGGCGAAGAAGATCAAGAGCGCGGTGACCGACCTCGAGACGGAGATCCGCTTCGACGAGGAGAAGAAGCCGGGCGTCAGCAATCTGCTGACCATCTACTCGACCCTGACCGGCACCGCCATCGCGGAGTTGGAGCGCCGTTACGAGGGCAAGGGCTACGGCGCGCTCAAGACCGACCTCTCCGAGGTGCTGGTCGAGTGGGTCACCCCGTTCCGCGAGCGGACCCAGGAATACCTGGGCGACCCCGCGACGTTGGACGGAATCCTGGCCAAGGGCGCGGACAAGGCCCGAGCCGTCGCCGCCGAAACACTGGCCGCCACCTACGACAAGGTGGGCTTCCTGCCCGCGGCGCGCTGAGCGCCACGCCGAGCGCCGTGGGCACCACCCGGTGAGCACGGCGCGCCCCGCGCACGTATTCATACGGACCCGCGTCATATGGACCCGCGCGGACAGCGGAACACACCGGTCCGACCCCCTGACCAGGGGGCCTTTGGACGGGTGTGCCAAAGGACCGAGGAATCTAGCCGCGAGGGCGGCGCAGCCGCCACACTGACACGGGTGCAGCGGCCAGAACCCAGCAGCCCGGGAGGGCCAGGAGGGAGAACGCAGTGGGGACCGTAACGCTCGGCGTTTCGATCGCGGTCCCGGAGCCGTACGGCAGCTTCCTCCAGGAGCGGCGCGCGGGCTTCGGGGACCCGGCCGCCCATGGCATCCCCACGCATGTGACCCTCCTGCCGCCGACCGAGGTCGACGTCGCGGCGCTGCCCGCCGTGGAGGACCATCTGGCGCGGGTCGCGGCCGAGGGGCGGCCGTTCCCGATGCGGCTGGAGGGCACCGGCACCTTCCGGCCGCTCTCGCCGGTGGTCTTCGTCAGGATCGTCGAGGGCGCGGAGGAGTGCGCGGTGCTCCAGGAGCGGATCCGGGCGGAGTCCGGGCCGTGCGCGCGTGAGCTCCAGTTTCCGTACCACCCGCATGTCACGGTCGCGCACGGCATCGACGAGGAGGCGATGGACCGGGCGTTCGCGGAGCTCAAGGAGTACGAGGCCGCCTGGACGATCACCGGCTTCGCGCTGTACGAGCAGGGGGCGGACGGGGTCTGGCGGCTGGACCGCGAATATCCCTTCGGGGCGGATGAACAGCCGGGCGGTGTACCGCCCGTGGTGCCCCGTCAGGTGGATCTCTCGCGCCCCGCGGCGCCCTCTCGTTAGCCGAGTGGCAGCCGGGAGACGCAGGGGGCAGCAGGCGGCGTGCGGCCGTCACCAGCCGCAGCGCGCCCGGTGCCCAGACGACCGGGGCGCGCCGCCGCAGCCCCTCCTCGATGGCCTTCGCGACCGCCTGGGGCGAGGTGGCCAGTGGTGCGGGCCGCAGCCCGGCCGTGAGCTTCGTACGGACGAAGCCGGGGCGTACGACCATCACATGGACGCCCGTGCCGCGCAGCGTGTCCCCCAGCCCCCGGGCGAACGCGTCGAGCCCGGCCTTGGCGGAGGCGTGGACGAAGTCGGTGCGGCGGAGCCGTCCGGCGGCGGCCGAGGTGAGCACCACCAGTGAGCCATGGCCCTGGCGGCGCATGGCGTTGGCGCAGATCAGGGCCGCGGAGACGGCGCCGGTGTAGTTGGTCCGGGCGATCCGGACCGCTGCCTGGGGATCGGTCTCGTCCCGCGCCTGGACGCCCAGGACGCCGAAGGCCAGCAGCACCAGGTCGATGTCGCCCTCGGCGAAGACCTTGCCCAGGGTCACCTCGTGGGCCTCGGGGGCGAGCGCGTCGAAGGGCACCGTAAGGGTGTCGGCACCGAGGTCCCGCAGCTGCCGCGCGGCCGACTCCAGGGCGGGTGAGGGACGGCCGGCCAGCCAGACCGTGCGGGCGCGCCGGGTGATCAGGCGGCGGACGGTCGCCAGGGCGATCTCGGAGGTGCCGCCCAGGACGAGCAGCGACTGCGGGGAACCGACGACGTCCTTCATGGAGGGAACTTATCCCGCCGATCCGGGGCATATGGAGTGATCGTGCGTCCGTATGTCCGCCCTCACCGAAAAGAGTGATGAGGGGAGCGCCGGTCCGGGGAACCCGGATATCCGAAACCGCGCGCCCGGCGCGCCGAGGAGTGACAACGCGCAGAAGGGTAGTTGCTGATCATGGAATCGTTGACCCGGCTGCCTGTCGTCGGCCCCGCCCTGGCCTGGCTGATGCACACCCACGCCTGGCGTACGTACGAACGGCTCGACCGCGTCCACTGGACCCGGCTGGCCGCCGCGATCACGTTCACCAGCTTCCTCGCCTTCTTCCCGCTCATCGCCGTCGGTGCGGCGATCGGCGCGGCGACGCTCAGCCAGTCGCAGATGGCGCAGCTCCAGAAGAAGCTCGCCCAGCAGATCCCCGGTATCTCCGGCCAGCTCGACCTGGGCGCACTCGTCCAGAACGCCGGCACGATCGGGGTCGTCGCGGGCGCCCTGCTGCTGTTCACCGGCATCAGCTGGGTGGGCTCGCTGCGCGAGTGCCTGCGCGCCGTATGGGAGCTGGAGGAGGACCCCGGCAATCCGCTGGTGCGCAAGGTCAAGGACGCGTACGTGCTGGTCGGGCTGGGCGGGGTGGCGCTCGTCTCGTTCGCCGTGTCCGCCCTGGCCGCCACCGCCGTGGGCCGGGTCGCCCGGCTCATCGGCATCCCCGAGAACGGGGTCGGCGGCTGGCTGCTGTGGGTCGCCGCGTTCCTCATCGCCGTCGGCGCCGACTTCCTGCTGCTGTGCTACGTGCTGACCTGGCTCCCCGGCGTGGAGCCGCCCCGCCGCACGGTCGTGGTCGCCGCGCTCATCGGGGCGATCGGCTTCGAACTGCTCAAGCTGCTGCTCAGCAGCTATCTGAAGGATGTCGCCGCCAAGAGCATGTACGGGGCGTTCGGGGTGCCCATCGCGCTGCTGCTGTGGATCAACTTCACCGCGAAACTCACGCTGTACTGCGCGGCCTGGACCGCCACCCCGCCCGCCGCCCAGGCCGAGCACGAGGAGGAATGGGCGGCCGAGGCGGACAAGGCCCAGCCGTCGGAGCCGTCGGAGCCGTCGGAGCCGTCCGGGTCGCCCGAGCCGTCCGGGCCGTCGGGGCGGCCCGAGCCGGAGGTCGAAAAGCACCGCGCCGGCAGGCCGGAAGGCCCGCCGGCGGCGGCGTGACAACGGACGGCGGCGACCGTAAGGCGGCCACGGCGGCCGCGTAAGGCGCTACGGCGGCCGTAAGGCGGCCACGGTGGCCGTAAGGGCTTCGCTCAGTCGCGCGAGCGGCGGCGCACCAGCTCCGGGAGCGGCCAGCGGCGGTGCACCCCGAAGGCCACCGCGCCCAGCAGCGCCAGGGAGCCGCCCGTGATGCCCATCGCGGTCCACATACCGCCGGAGCTTCCGTTGTCCGTCGAGACGGACGCCTGGGCGTGCTTATGGCCGTCCTCGCCACCAGCCGAGGAGTGGTTCGCGCCCGCCGCGCCCGGCCGGACGAGGGTGCCGACCGGGTTCACCGAGCCCGACGCCTTGAACCCCCAGTCGAAGAGCTTCGCGGTCTCCCTGTAGACCTCGTTCGGCTGTTTCTCCTGCGGGTTCATGACGGTGACCAGCAGCACCCGGTTACCCCGCTGGGCGACCCCGGTGAAGGTGGCGCCCGCGTTCGTGGTGTTGCCGTTCTTGACCCCGGCGATGCCCTTGTAGGGCTCGACGCCGAGGCCGGTCAGCAGCCGGTTGGTGTTCTGGATGCCGAAGCTGGAGCGGGTCTTCTTGCCCTTCTTGTCCTTCTGGAACACACCGGGGAACTGCGCGGTCGCCGTCGAGCAGTACTCCCGGAAATCCGCCTTCTGAAGTCCCGAGCGGGCGAACAGGGTCAGGTCGTACGCGCTGCTGACCTGGCCCTTCTCGTCGTAGCCATCCGGGGTGACCACATGGGTGTCCCGGGCGTTCAGGTGCTTCGCGTGTGCCTGCATCTCCCTTACGGTCGCCGGGACCCCGCCGTTCATGGCCGACAGCACATGGACCGCGTCGTTGCCCGAGCGCAGGAAGACGCCGAGCCACAGGTCGTGGACCGAGTAGGTGTAGTTCTCCTTCACCCCGACCAGGCTGCTGCCCTCACCCATGCCCTCCAGGTCGGACAGCTGCACCTTGTGGGTCTTCGTCTTCGGCATCTTCGGCAGCAGGGTGTCCGCGAACAGCATCTTCAGCGTGGACGCGGGCGGCAGCTGCCAGTGGGCGTTGTGCGAGGCGAGCACATCGCCCGACTCGGCATCGGCCACCAGCCACGACTTCCCACTGAGCCCCTTGGGCAGCGCGGGCGCGCCCGGCTTCGGGTCCACCTGGGTGTCGGGGCGGCCGAGCCGCTTCCCGCCCACCGTGGACATGTGCGCGGGCGGCTTGACCGCGTCGGTGGAGCCGCCCGGCTGGTCGGCGGCGTGCGCCGGAGCGGCGGCGAGCGGACCGCACAGCAGGAGGGCGGCGGCGGTGGCGGCCAGCGGGGCGACGGCGCGGCGGGCGGGGGTTCGGCTCTTGCCGGAGATCTTGTCGGTACTCTCGCCGGTGCTCTTACGGGTGCTGTGTCGGACGTGAGTGCTGGTGAAGGAAGGTGTGGGCACGGAGGTGAACGTACCTGGCGTCGCTGAGGAGAGCGACAGCAGTGCCGACGTATTGACGGCAGACCCCCGCGTGGAGGTATGGGAGGCCGTGCCCATACTGGAGACCATGAAGCTCAGCCGCCCCGTGTCCTGGTTCCTGCTCGCCTTCGGGGTCTGGAGCTGGGTCATCTGGTTCACCTTTGTCAAAAATTTGTGGAAGGACGCCAGCGGACTCGCCTTCGACGACTCCGGTGACCCCACCGCGTACTTTTGGGTGCATCTGCTGCTCGCGATCACCTCGTTTCTCTTGGGGACGGCGATCGGGGTGATCGGGTTGCGTGGTGTGCGCGCCCTGCGCCGGAACGACGCCTCCGAGTAACCGTTCAGGCAGCCGTGGCAGACAGCTGTGCGGCAGGCAGCCGTGGCAGGCAGTCGCGTAGTGGCTAGGGGAGGGGACCGGGGATGGTCGTGCTCTACGTCCTGCTCGCACTGGTCGTCGTCGGTCTGCTGACCGGCGTCCACTGGTACGTGTGGCGGCGGCTCGTCCGCGATACGACGGCGCGCGGGGGATGGGCGCGCCGTACGGGCACGGCGGCGGCCTTCGCGCTGCCACTGATCAGCGTCGGCGCGCTGATCGCGGGCCGCGCGGGCGCGCCCTTCCCCCTCCAGCGCGCCCTCGCCTGGCCGGGCTACCTCTGGCTCGCGCTGCTCCTGTACCTGACCCTGGCACTGCTGGTTGGCGAGGCGGTACGCCCCCTGCTGCGCGCCTGGCTGAACAAGTCCGCTGATGTGCGGTCGACCGAGGGCCCGGAGGCGCCAGGCGGCCCGCCAGGCGGGCTGCCGACGGCGTTCGCCGACGACAGCGGCGCCGCCGCTCCCGCTCCCGCTCCGGCGGCCGTCTGCACGGGCGGCCGCGAGGGCGCGGCGGCCGAAGGCGGCGCGGGCCCAGCGGCCGGAGATGGCCTGGGCGCGGCTGTGGTGAGTGAAGCCGAGGCCATCGCCGACGGGGCCATCGAGACCCCGGCGGGGGCGGCGGGGCCCGCCGTGGCAGGGGCGGCCAAGGTCGCTGAGGGCGACGCCGCCAAGCCCACCGCACAGTCGGCCGTCAAGTCCACCGCACAGCCGGCTGCCAAGCCCACCGCACAGCCGGCCGCCAAGTCCACCGCACAGTCGGCCGTCAAGGGCGGCGCGGCGGACCTCGCGGGCGCCGCCCCCGCGTCCTCTTCTCGCCGTCTCTTCGTCGCGCGGGCCGTCGCCGTCGGGGCCACCGCCGTGGCGGCCGGGACGGTGGGGTACGGGACGTACACCGTGTTGCGCGGGCCGCGGGTCAAGCGGATCGCCGTGCCGCTCGCCAAGCTGCCGCGCCGGGCGCACGGCTTCCGGATCGCCGTCGTCAGCGATATCCACCTCGGGCCGATCCTGGGCCGTGACCACACCTGGCGGGTGGTCGAGGCGGTCAACCGCACCAACCCCGACCTCGTCGCCGTCGTCGGCGACCTCGTGGACGGCAGCGTGGCCGACCTCGGCCCGGCCGCCGAGCCGCTGCGCGGGCTGAGCGCCCGCCACGGCAGCTACTTCGTCACCGGCAACCACGAGTACTACTCGGGCGCCGCCGAATGGGTGGACCACGTCCGCGAGCTGGGCCTGCGGCCCCTGGAGAACGAGCGCACCGAGCTGCCCGGCTTCGATCTCGCCGGGGTGAACGACGTCGCGGGCGAGGGCGAGGGCCACGGTCCCGACTTCGGCAAGGCGCTCGGCGACCGCGACCGCTCACGCGCCTCGGTGCTGCTCGCCCATCAGCCGGTGGTGATCCACGACGCGGTGAAGGCGGGCGTGGATCTCCAGCTCTCCGGCCACACCCACGGCGGTCAGCTGTGGCCCGGCAACTATGTGGCCGAGCTCGCCAACCCGACCGCCGCCGGGCTCGACCGGTACGGCGACACCCAGCTCTATGTGACCCGCGGCGCGGGCGCCTGGGGCCCGCCGGTACGGGTCGGGGCGCCCCCGGACGTCACCGTCGTGGAGCTCGCCTCGACCCGCGCCTGAGCGATCGCCGTCACATCAGCCCGCCCCGCGTCAGCGGGAGCTGACGGCGGGCCGCTGCGCCTCCGCCGGGCCCGGGCCGGTGGTGACCAGGGTGGCCAGGGGGCGGCCGGGTGCGGCCGCCGGTGCCTCGGCGTCCGCCCGCGCCACCGCGAGCGGGGCCTGGTCGGCAGCCTGCCCCGCGCCCCGCGCCGCCGCCAGCACCGCCCGCCGGTGCGGCAGCGTCGCGTTGCGGATGCCCGAGAGGCGGTCGTGCGGGGCCAGCCGGTCCGGGTGGCGCAGCGTCTTCCGTACGCACACCGCCGTCAGGGTGAACCCGGCCATCACCGCCAGCAGTTGAACGGGGCTCAGCGCCATGAGAATCGCCGCCGCGCCCTGCGTGCCCGAGTCACGGGCGCTGGCGTACAGGCGGGCCGGATACGGCTCGTTCAGCAGGGTCAGCACCGCCAGGAACAGCCCCGCCAGGAACGGCATCACCAGCGCCCCGAGCAGCAGCGCGCGCAGGGTCAGCCGCCAGGCGACCAGCGGGCCGTCGTCGTCCGCCACCAGCTTCAGCAGCAACAGCCGCTTTCCGGGGGTCGCCCCCGTAGCCAGCGGCAGCAGCACGAACCAGGCCACGAAGATTCCCACCAGCATCCCCGTCGGGGCCGACCTGCCCCGGTAGATCACGGCGGTGATGAACACCGAGACGACGACATATCCGGCCACATCCACGACCAGTGCCGTCAGCCGCCGCCCGAACGGAACCGGCCGCGCCGCCAGGGCCCGCCCGTCCAGCGTCTCCAGCGTCGGCAGCATCCGCGCGACCGGCCCGGCCAGCAGCCAGCCGGCCATCGCCCCGGCGGTGTTGACGATCAGGTCGTCCACGTCGAACAGCCGGTACGGGCAGCTGTAGAGACCCCACACCCCGGTCCACTGCGTCAGCTCGAAGGACAGCGAGACCGCGAAGCCGATCGCGGCGGTGGCGGGCAGCGAGCGCCGGAAGTGATAGCGCAGGAAGACACCGAGCGGCAGGAGGAGCAGCAGGTTGAAGACGGTTCCGGCGACGGCGGGGTTCTGGAGGACCAGCGCGTTGAGCCCGACCTTGTGGTCCGCTTCCTTCCAGATGTCTCTGAAGGTGTTCCCGGGCACCCACTGCGGATGGGCCACCATCGCGAACCGCCGGCACATATCGGGGGTCTGCTTCGGCAGCGGCACGATCGTCATGCAGAGGGCCGTGAGGGAGTAGTAGAGGAAGCCGTACAGCGACAGGGCCCGGCCCCGGGACATCACGCCGTGGCGGCGGTACAGGGCGACGGCTGTCGGCAGCAACAGTAAGAGCGCCAGCAGAGGGAAGAGCGCGGCAGCGGTCTTGATCGGGAGGACGTAGGCGGTGGCCATGAGCACGACTATACGCGATGTGTATACCCACTGTGCATAGTTCCCCAGCGCCCACCGAAACGGCGAAGGCCGGAATGACGAAGGCCGGAATGACAAAGGCCGAAACGACAAAGGCCCCGCCCCCGGAAACCCGGGAAGCGGGGCCCTCGCCCGTAGCCTTCCTAGAAGCGCCGCGTGATCAGCGCGCGCTTCACCTCCTGGATGGCCTTCGTGACCTCGATCCCTCGCGGGCACGCCTCCGTGCAGTTGAAGGTCGTACGGCAGCGCCAGACGCCGTCCTTGTCGTTCAGGATCTCCAGCCGCTGCTCACCGCCCTCGTCACGCGAGTCGAAGATGAAGCGGTGCGCGTTGACGATCGCCGCCGGGCCGAAGTACTGGCCGTCGTTCCAGAACACCGGGCACGACGAGGTGCACGCGGCGCACAGGATGCACTTGGTGGTGTCGTCGAACCGCTCGCGGTCCTCGGCGGACTGGAGCCGCTCACGCGTCGGCTCGTTGCCCGTCGTGATCAGGAAGGGCATCACATCGCGGTACGCCTGGAAGAACGGCTCCATGTCCACGATCAGGTCCTTGAGGACCGCGAGCCCCTTGATCGGCTCGACCGTGATGGGCTTCTCCGGGCTGATGTCCTTGATCAGCGTCTTGCAGGCCAGCCGGTTGCGGCCGTTGATCCGCATCGCGTCGGACCCGCAGATGCCGTGGGCGCAGGAGCGGCGGAAGGTCAGGGTGCCGTCCAGCTCCCACTTGATCTTGTGGAGGCCGTCGAGGACGCGCTCCTTCGGATCCAGGTCGATCTGGAAGTCCTCCCAGACCGCCTGGTCCGAGACCTCCGGGTTGAAGCGCCGGATCCGGAAGGTGACGGTGATCAGGTGCGAGGCGGTGGCGTCGGCCGCCTCGGGAGCCTGGTCGGACTTCTCAAGCGTGGGGGTGCTCATCAGTACTTACGCTCCATCGGCTGGTAGCGGGTCTGCACGACCGGCTTGTAGTCGAGGCGGATGGACTCGGAGCCGTCCGCGCCCACCTCTCGGTACGCCATGGTGTGCCGCATGAAGTTGACGTCGTCGCGGTTCGGGTAGTCCTCGCGGTAGTGGCCGCCGCGCGACTCCTTGCGGGCCAGGGCGGAGATGGCCATGACCTCGGCCAGGTCGAGCAGGTTGCCGAGCTCGATGGCCTCCAGCAGATCGGTGTTGAACCGCTTGCCCTTGTCCTGGACGCTGACGTTCTTGAAGCGCTCGCGCAGGTGGCCGATCTCCTCGACGGCCTCCTTGAGCGTCTGCTCGGTGCGGAAGACCATGACGTTCTTGTCCATGGTCTCCTGGAGCGCCTTGCGGACCTCGGTGACCCGCTCGGTGCCGGTCGCGTCGCGCAGGTTCTCGACCTGTGCCTGGACGAATCCGGCCGGGTCCTCCGGGAGCTCGACGAAGTCGGCCGTGGCGGAGTACTCCGCGGCGGCGATGCCCGCCCGGCGGCCGAAGACGTTGATGTCGAGCAGCGAGTTGGTGCCCAGGCGGTTGGCGCCGTGCACCGAGACGCAGGCGACCTCGCCGGCCGCGTACAGACCGGGCACGACGGTGTCGTTGTCCGCCAGCACCTCGCCCTGGACGTTGGTCGGGATGCCGCCCATCGTGTAGTGCGCGGTGGGCTGGATCGGGATCGGGTCCGTGTACGGCTCGATGCCGAGGTACGTCCGCGCGAACTCGGTGATGTCGGGCAGCTTGGCGTCCAGCTGCTCCGGCGGCAGGTGGGTGAGGTCCAGGTAGACGTGGTCGCCCTCGGGGCCGCAGCCGCGGCCCTCACGGATCTCCGTGTAGATCGACCGCGAGACCACGTCACGCGAGGCGAGGTCCTTCATGACCGGCGCGTACTTCTCCATGAAGCGCTCGCCGTCCTTGTTGCGGAGGATGCCGCCCTCACCGCGGGCGCCTTCCGTCAACAGGATGCCCATGCGCCAGATGCCGGTCGGGTGGAACTGGAAGAACTCCATGTCCTCCAGCGGCAGCCCGCGCCGGTAGGCGACCGCCTGGCCGTCACCGGTGAGGGTGTGGGCGTTGGAGGTCACCTTGAAGAACTTGCCGCAGCCGCCGGAGGCGAAGACGACGGCCTTCGCCTGGAAGACGTGCAGCTCACCGGTGGCCAGCTCGTACGCCACCACACCGGCGGTGCGCTTGACCCCGTCGACCTCGGTCATCAGGAGGTCCAGGACGTAGAACTCGTTGTAGAACTCCACGCCCTCCTTGACGCAGTTCTGGTACAGCGTCTGGAGGATCATGTGGCCGGTGCGGTCCGAGGCGTAGCAGGACCTGCGGACCGGGGCCTCGCCGTGGTTGCGGCTGTGACCGCCGAAGCGGCGCTGGTCGATGGTGCCGTCCGGGGTCCGGTTGAACGGCAGGCCCATCTTCTCGAGGTCCAGGACCGAGTCGATGGCCTCCTTCGCCAGGATCTCGGCGGCGTCCTGGTCGACCAGGTAGTCGCCGCCCTTGATCGTGTCGAAGGTGTGCCACTCCCAGTTGTCCTCCTCGACGTTGGCGAGGGCGGCGGCCATGCCGCCCTGCGCGGCGCCGGTGTGGGACCGGGTCGGATAGAGCTTGGTGAGCACCGCGGTGCGGCTGCGCTTGGTCGACTCGATGGCCGCGCGCATCCCGGCCCCGCCGGCGCCGACGATGACGGTGTCGTACTTGTGGATCTTCATGAGTGGATACCTCAGCCCCGGGGCCTAGCGGATGTTCGGGTCGAAGGTGAAGATCACCAGAGTGCCGAGCACGATGGTGAATCCCGCCGCCGTGTAGAGCAGCGCCTTCAGCCACAGGCGGGTGTTGTCCCGCTCCGCGTAGTCGTTGATGATCGTGCGCAGGCCGTTCGCGCCGTGCAGCGTGGCGAGCCAGAGCATGATCAGATCCCATGCCTGCCAGAACGGCGAGGCCCAGCGGCCGGCCACGAAGGCGAAGCCGATCTTGGTGACACCGCCGTCCAGCACCAGCTGGATCAGCAGATGGCCCAGGACCAGGACGACCAGCAGGACGCCGGACAGGCGCATGAAGAGCCAGCCGTACATCTCGAAGTTCGTCCGGGTCGCCCTGGGCGTCTTACGGGTGCGGGCCCGCGGCGGCTCGATGACCGGGGCCGGGTGGTCCACGTCGTACGCGCTGACCGCGTCGCTCGCGGGGGTGGTGGTCTCGGCGGACATGTGCGTCAGCTCCCGAACAGTTCGCGCAGCGTGTGCTGGAGGACCGGGTAGAAGGCACCGGCCATCAGCACGACCCAGATACCGACGACGCCCCAGAGCATCTGACGCTGGTACCTCGCGCCCTTGGACCAGAAGTCGACGGCGATGACGCGAAGGCCGTTGAGGGCGTGAAACAGGATGGCGGCCACCAGGCCGTACTCCATCAGGTTCACGACGGGATTCTTGTACGTGGCGACCACGTCGTCGTACGCCTCGGGCGAGACGCGGACCAGCGAGGTGTCCAGCACGTGTACGAACAGGAAGAAGAAGATGAGGACGCCGGTGACTCGGTGAGCCACCCAGGACCACATGCCTTCCCGGCCGCGGTACAGCGTTCCAGCCGGCACGGAAAAACCCTCCGGAAGCGGGATTGGGGCCTGCCGGCTTCGGGGTCGGTCGGGCCCGGCCGGGTACGGTCCACCGGCCCTGGCCATCGTACCGACGTGTTGTCGGAGGGTTGCTCCGGGGGGCTCAAGTGTGATCGATCAAGCACGGACGGGCGATCACGCGATCCGGAACCCGGGCACTTCCGGTGAACGGGACCGATGTCCGGTCAGCCGGACCAGTCTGCCGCGGGCGATGCGCCGCAGCTCCTCGGCGGTGTTGTCCCGCTCCCGCTCGCGCTCGTTGCCCAGCCGGTCCCGGATCCCGGTCAGCAGCCGGTCCAGTCGCTCCTCGGGCAGCAGACCATCCAGACAGATGACGAAAACGTGACCGAATCGACGCTCGTACGCGTCGTGGGCGGCCTGGAGCGCGGTGTGCGCGGCCAGCGCCCCCAGGCTGTCCGCGGGCGGCAGCTCATGGCCGACGACCGACTCGTCCGCGAGCGCCTCGTCCAGATCGGCGGGGGTGAGGTCATAGCTGGCCTCGTCCCCGGCGGCGAGCAGCGCATCCAGGTCCGGGTACGGTCGGTGGGCCGCGATCAGCCGGGCCCAGCGGCGGCTGCCGCAACAGGCGAGTAGCGCGGCCTCGGCCGCGTCGGCGGGGGCGGTGTTGAGCCGGTCGAGGCGGGAGGCGGCGGCGCGGGACCTGGACCTGGACAGCGTGGACTCCTCGGACACGCATGAGGCGCGCATGGGAACGGACGCCCGGGAGAAACGGACCCGGGGGAGGCGTGGGACACATGGGCTGGGCGCGTGAGCAGTACACGCTAACGACGCGGGGAGGCGGGCGTGCCGGAGGGAGCGCGATATCACCCGAACGGGGAGGTTTTATCGCATGCGGTGGACGGCATTCGGGGCGCAGGGCGTTTTTCGGCCATACGCGGCCGAACGCCTGAAGCGGGGAGGCCCGAGGAGGAGGTACACCGCCATGGGATTGCCGCTCAGAGCCACCGGGACCTGCGTCCGCGGCCTCGTCGCGGGGGCCGTCGGCGCGCTCGTCCTGACCACTCTCGGCTGTCAGCAGACGGAGGGCGGGCAGGGCACGCCGGGCACCCGCTCGCCCGCGCGGTCCTCGGCGCACGCCACGACCGCCACCTCGGCGCGGTCCCCCTCGGCCGTCCCGCCGCACCGCACGGCGGCCGCCGCACCGCCCCGCACCATCCCCTCAGTCCGTGACTTCACCCCGGCCTCGGGCCCTGGCTGGCGGCCCGGCGACAACAGCCGGGTGGTGGCCGATCTCAAGGGCCCGCTCGCCGACGAGGCCCGCATGATCGCCGCGGAGCTGGGGCTGCGCACCGCCTCCGGCCCCGCCCGCCGCGGTGACCTCTCCCTGGGCCTCGCCCCGAAGGAGAGCGGTGGCGGCGAGGCGTACACCCTGAAGGTCGCGGGCGGCCGCGCCCTGATCACCGGCCCCGCCGAGGCGGGCGTCTTCTACGGCACCCGCACCGTGAAACAGGCCCTGCGCTCCGGCGGTCAGCTCCCCGAGGGCGTGATCCACGACCGGCCCGGCCGCGCCCAGCGCGGCCTCAACCTGGACATCGCGCGCAAGTTCTACTCGGTCGGGTGGATCGAGGCCCGGATGCGCGAGATGGCCGATCTCAAGCTCAACCAGCTGGCCCTGCACTTCTCGGACGATCAGGGCTTCCGCATCCAGAGCACCAGCCACCCCGAGATCGTCTCGTCCCCGCACCTCACCAAGGACCAGGTCCGGCAGATCGTCGCGCTCGGGCAGCGGCTGCACATCACCGTCATCCCCGAGATCGACTCGCCGGGCCACCTCGGCACCGTCATCCGGGCCCATCCGCAGCTCCAGCTGCGCAACGCGGGCGGCACCACCTTCCAGGGCTCGGTGGACATCTCCAATCCGGCCGCGGCCCGCATCGTCGACGACCTGATGCGCGAGTACGCCCCGCTCTTCCCCGGCCGCTGGTGGCACCTGGGCGCCGATGAGTACCTCGCGCTGACCGTCAAGGACCCCCAGGCGTCGTTCCCCAAGCTGGCGGCCGCCGCCAAGCGGGCATACGGCCCCAGCGCCCGGGTGCAGGATCTGGTCACCGGCTGGCTGAACGACCGGGCCCGGCTCGCGCGGCAGCTCGGCAAGCAGCCCAAGGCGTGGAACGACGGCTTCTTCGCGGGCGGCGTCGTCCAGCCCGCCAAGAACATCGAGGTCGAGTACTGGACGGGACGGCTGAAGGAGACCGCACGGCAGCCGGAGGAGTATCTGAGGGAGGGCCGCGAGATGGTCAACCTGAACGACTCCTTCCTCTATTACGTGCTCGGCCAGCCCGGCGGCTTCACCTATCCGACCGGGGAACGCATGTACGAGGACTGGTCCCCGGCGGTGCTGCGCGGCTCCACGCCCGTCGCCGACAAGAGCCTGACCGGACCCGACCGGATCCTCGGCGCCCGCTTCGCGATCTGGGGCGACCGGCCCGAGGCCCAGACCCCCGCTCAGGTGGCCCAGGGCATCCGGCTGCCGCTCGCGGCGCTGGCGCAGCGGGTGTGGGACCCCGGGAAGCCGCCGCTGAGCTGGTCGGACTTCACCCGGCTCGCGGAGCGGCTGGGGGTCTGAGCGCGGAAACCTCGCGGGCTCCTAGAGCGCTCCGGGAGGGAGAAGAGAAGGACGGTCGGGGCCGCCACCCCCCACAGGAGAGGCCCCGACCGTCGATCAGGAGAGCCTGGAACAGGCTCGTACCCCTTACAGCGTCGCACGCCTCGATTACGTCACACCTCCCCTTGCGCGAAACCGGGGACTTCACCCCGCTGTCCGGGGCCCGATCCGCTCTGGACGGGACCGGTCGGATGCCCGTAACGTGCAGGTCCGCGCTCTGGGCGCGGTCAGAGGCTTATTTTCTCGCGTGGCCCGGAGCGGTCACGTTCCCAGGGGGACTCAAAAGACCATGTATCCGTGTGGGAACTGCCGCGCTGTCGCCGTCGGCCCCGACGGGCGCTGCGCCGCATGCGGGACCTACCAGCAGCAGCTCCAGCAGCCGACCGGCCCCCCGCAGCAGCCGTCCGTCCCGCCGCAGAGCCCGCCGATGCCCGGCGGCTACGGCTACCCGGCCGCTCCGCCGATGGGCATGCCGACCGGTGGGGTCGATCTGCGGCGCGGTCTCTCCACCACGCTCGTCGTGCTGTTCGGGCTGGCGCTGCCCGCGCTCATCTTCCTCCTTGTGGCGCGATCCGGCCAGTACAGCGTGATCGGGGACATGCTGGACGCGGTCGAGGGCAAGTCGGTCTCCATCACCGAGGACGACCTCAACGACGCCGACGACATGTTCACCACGGCCCAGGTCATCTACTCGCTGCTCACCGTCGCGATCGCCGTGGTCTGGGCGATCTGGTTCCGGCGGCTGCGGTTGAACGCCGAGGTCTTCGCCCCCGGCCAGCACCGCTTCAGCAGCGGCTGGGCGGCCGGTTCATGGTTCACCCCGGTGGTCAACCTCTGGTTCCCCAAGCAGATCGCCAACGACATCTGGCGCGCCAGCTCCCCGCAGGGGCCGCAGGCCGTCAGCCGCGGTGTGCTCAACGGCTGGTGGGTCACCTGGATCGTGGCGCTGGTCACCAACGCCGTCGGCGGGATCCGGTACAACCTGCTGCGGGGCAAGGTGGAGGGCGACGACTACGCCCCTTCTCCCTCGGAGGCGAAGAGCGACATCGAGAGCCTGCACTCCATCCTGGCCTTCGACATGTTCGCCATCGTGATCTTCATGGCCGCGGCGGTCCTGGCGCTGCTGCTGGTCCGGCAGATCACCGCGATGCAGGAGCAGCGGGCCTCGCTGCCCCCGCAGATGGCCGGTCCGGCCCCGTATGGAATGCCGTCTGGAATGCCGTCGCCGAACCCGTACGGCTCCCCGGCCCCCGGCTCCGCGCCGTATGGTGCCCCTCAGATGCCGCCGACCCCGCCGCCCGGCCAGCCCGGTCAGCAGTACCCGCCCTACGGGCAGGGCTAGCCCGCGGGTTACGCCGGAATCGACTGGACCACGGATTCTCCGAGTGGGGCAGGAAGAGAGCGTGCAGGGCGACGACGCGGAACTGACCGCCGCGGTGCTCGCGGCGCAAGAAGGGGACGAGACCGCCTTCCGGACCGTCTACCGGTCCGTGCACCCTCGCCTCCTCGGCTACGTACGCACGCTGGTCGGTGATGGCGATGCGGAGGACATCACCTCGGAAGCTTGGCTGCAAATAGCCCGTGACCTGCAACGGTTCAGCGGAGACGCGGACCGTTTCCGGGGCTGGGCGGCCCGGATAGCCCGCAATCGCGCGCTGGACCACATACGGATGCGCGGCCGCCGCCCGGCCATCGGCGGCGATGAGTCGGAGCTGGAGTTCCGGCCGTCCGACGCGGACACGGCCGGTGAGGCGATGGAGTCCATCGGCACCGGCAAGGCGCTCGGGCTGATCTCCCAGCTGCCGCAGGACCAGGCCGAGGCGGTGGTGCTCCGGGTGGTCCTCGGCCTCGACGCCAAGAGCGCGGCCGCGGTGCTGGGCAAGCGGCCCGGGGCGGTGCGCACCGCCGCCCACCGGGGTCTGCGGCGGCTCGCCGATCTGATCGGCCCCGCGGCCGGGGGCGATTCGGTGCTCGACGGGGTCCCGGGGCAACGCGAGTCACACGGCGGCGGCGCAACCAAGCCGGGTGCGGCGAAGTCTGCTGGTGTGACGGATTCACGCGCGCCAACGCAGAAGGACATGTGATGGCCGAAGACCACCGCTACAGCTGGCTGGATGACAGTGCCGCGGAGCGGTTGCTTCGCGGCGAACCGGTCGAGGGGCAGCCTGGAGCTCCCGACGGCCGGGGCGACCAGTCATATGCCGACGCGGAACGGTTGGCGGCCGTGCTCAGCGCCGCCGCCGGCGCGGGTCGTACGGCGGCCCCCTCCGACGCGTCCGCGCTGCCCGGTGAGGAGGCGGCCGTGGCCGCCTTCCGGGCGGCCCGGGTCGAGGCGGAGGCCGTGGCCGGGGCGGGGTCCGTGGCCGGGGCGGGGTCCGTGGCCGAGGTGGCCGACATGGACACGGCCCGGCGGCCGCACCGGATCCGCCGGTTCAGAGAGAGACAGCCGCGGCTGCGGCGCCCGCTGCGCGCGGGCATGGTCGCGGTCGTGGCCGGATGCGCGCTCAGCGGATTCGCGGTGGCGGCAGCCGCGGGGGTACTGCCGACACCGTTCGGGCAGAGCGACCACACTCCGGGCCCCTCGGTGAGCATGCCGGACGGCGGTTCCGGCCGGGACTCCGCCCATCCGGAGATCTCCGAGGACGGCGGTACGACGACGCCTGATCCCAGTGGTTCGGGCGACAACGATGCCAGCGATGTGGGCTCGAACGGCGCCCAGGGCGGAACGGTTTCCTCCGACCCGAAGGGCGGCGGCAAGGGCAAGAACGGCACGTCGAACGGCTCCTCGAAGGGGAAGCCCGGCGTTGCGGGGTGGGCCCTGCGCGTCTGCCCGCGCTACCTGGACTCGGAGACGGGTGTGGGCGCGGGCCTCGACAAGAAGTCGCTGAAGAAGCTGACGAAGGCGGCGGGCGGCGCGTCCGCCATCCACGGCTACTGCACGCAGGCCCTGGCCGACGACGGTGCGGGCAACACCCCGCGCAGCGACGAGAGCACGGGCAGCGGCGGCGGCAGCGGCGGCACGGACAGCGGCAACGGCGGCAACGGCAACGGCGGCAACGACGGGGGCGGCAACGGCAACGGCGGCAACGGCGGCTCCGGCTCCGGTGACAGTGCCGGTTCGGACAGCGGTGGCGACTCCGGCGGCGATCCGGGAAAAGGTGGCGGGGACGGCGACCCGGCCCCGCCGCCCCCTCCGCCGGGCACCACCGACACGCCGACCGACGCCACCACCCCCACGACCGCCGCTGACCCCTTGAAGTCCACGGAGTCGCCCGCATCGGACGACCCCACGACCACCGCGGAAAAGGGTGCCGACTGAGACTCCGGCACCCAGGTGTGACGTTTTTTTCAGCGGTGACGCTGAAAGAAACGGGCCGACTGGTCATCGGCCGCGCGGGAGCCGAGGTTCCCCCCGTACCGACGGCTCCGCGCATTCGGCGCGGGCAGAGCACGTTCCCCCGGCTCTGCCCGCGCCGCCCTGCTTTTTGCGCCTAAACCGGCGCCGCTTTCGCGGACCGGGTCCTCGCCGTCGGGGTTCCTCAATTGATGGTTGCGGGCCTACTTGTAGACGACGACCTTGTCGCCCGCCTTAACCCGGTCGAAGAGGGCGGCGATCTTCTTCTTGTCCCGGACGTTCACACAGCCGTGTGAGGCGCCGCTGTAGCCGCGGGCGGCGAAGTCCGCGGAGTAGTGCACCGCCTGGCCGCCGCTGAAGAACATCGCGTAGGGCATCGGCGTGTGATAGATCGTCGAGACGTGGTCGCGGCTCTTGAAGTTGACCTGGAACAGCCCCTCCCGGGTCGGGGTGTACTCCGAGCCGAAGCGCACATCCATCGCCGACACCACCCGGCCGTTCACCATCCAGGCCAGGGTGCGGCTGGTCTTGCTGATGCACAGCACCCGGCCGGTCAGGCACCGCGGATCGGGCTTGGCCAGCGGAAGGGTGGTCGGCGGGTAGAGCTCGTCGCGCGTGGGCGTCTTGGTCGCCGAGCGCAGTGAGGCCCAGGTGCGCCGGCTCACCGAGCCGGTGGCCGCGAGGCCGTGGCCCCGCTGGTACGCGCTGACCGACGCCTGCGTGATCGTGCCGAAGTACCCCGTCGGGTTCCGGTGGAAGAGGCCGAGCGCGCGCAGCCGGGCCTGGAGCTCGCGCACCCGGTCCCCGCTGGTGCCGAAGGGGATCACCGGCGGGGCCACCCTCGGCGCGGTGCGCCGCGGCGCGGGAGGGGCCGTGGCGCGCGGCGGGCGCACCGCCACCCGCTTGGGCTTGGCCTTGTGGGTGTACGTGCGCTGCGGCCGGGGCGGCGTCTCGCGCGCGGGCGCGCTCGTACTGGCCCGGGCCTGGGGCCGTTCCTGCCCCCGGCCGTTCACGGTCGCCTCTCCCGGCCGGCACCCGGCGACCAGTGCCGCCGCCGTGGCCGTGGCCAGCGCGGTGCCGACCACCGCTGTCCGGTGCATCCGAACCCCTCCCCTGATCTTTTTGCTCTGAATGCTTCCCGGGGCTGCCGTGGGGCGAACATCGACGCATGCTGTGAACAAGGCCCCGTACCGGGAGAACGCCCGGTATCAGCCATCAGGAGGCGTGACCCATGGCGCGCGAGTCGGAGTCGGGATTCCCCGTCGAGCCGGTGTACGGGCCCGGCGCGCTCAGCGGCTGGGACCCCGCCGGGCGGCTGGGCGAGCCGGGGGAGTACCCCTTCACCCGCGGGGTCTATCCGACGATGTACACCGGCCGCCCCTGGACGATGCGGCAGTACGCGGGGTTCGGCACCGCCGCCGAGTCCAACGCCCGCTACCGGCAGTTGATCGAGCACGGCACCACCGGGCTGTCGGTGGCCTTCGACCTGCCGACCCAGATGGGCTACGACTCCGACGCGCCCCTCGCGCACGGCGAGGTCGGCAAGGTGGGCGTGGCCATCGACTCGATCGAGGACATGCGGGTGCTGCTGGACGGCATTCCGCTGGACCGGGTCTCGACCTCCATGACCATCAACGCGCCCGCGGCCCTGCTGCTGCTCCTCCACCAACTCGTCGCCGAGGAGCAGGGCGTGTCCGGGGCCCGGCTGACCGGCACCATCCAGAACGACATCCTCAAGGAGTACATCGCCCGCGGCACCTACATCTTTCCGCCCGTCCCCTCGCTGCGGCTGGTCGCGGACACCTTCAAGTACTGCAAGGCCGAGCTGCCCAAGTGGAACACCATCTCGATCTCCGGCTACCACATGGCGGAGGCCGGGGCCTCGCCCGCGCAGGAGATCGCCTTCACCCTCGCCGACGGCATCGAGTACGTCCGTACGGCCGTCGCCGCGGGGATGGACGTCGACGACTTCGCGCCCCGGCTCTCCTTCTTCTTCGTCTCCCGCACCACGCTGCTGGAGGAGGTCGCCAAGTTCCGGGCCGCGCGGCGGATCTGGGCGCGGGTGATGCGGGAGGAGTTCGGCGCCCGCGATCCGAAGTCCCAGATGCTGCGCTTCCACACCCAGACCGCGGGCGTCCAACTCACCGCCCAGCAGCCCGAGGTGAACCTCGTACGGGTGGCCGTCCAGGGCCTGGCCGCCGTCTTCGGCGGCACCCAGTCGCTGCACACCAACGCCTTCGACGAGGCCATCGCCCTGCCGACCGACACCTCGGCCCGGCTGGCCCTGCGCACCCAGCAGGTGCTGGCGCACGAGACCGATGTGACGGCCACCGTGGACCCCTTCGCGGGCTCCTACGCCGTGGAGTCGCTGACCGACGCCGTCGAGGAGGCGGCCGTCGATCTGATGCGGCGGGTCGAGGACCTGGGCGGTGCGGTGGCCGCCATCGAGCGGAACTTCCAGAAGGAGGAGATCGAGCGGAACGCCTACCGGATCGCCCGGGAGACGGACGCGGGTGAACGGGTGGTGGTGGGCCTGAACCGCTTCCAGCTGGCGGAGGAGGCGCCGTACGAACCACTGCGGGTGGACCCCGAGATCGAGGCCCGGCAGCGCGACCGGCTCACCCGGCTGCGCGCGGAACGCGACCGGTCGGCGGTGAGCGCGGCGCTGTCGTCCCTGCGGAAGGCCGCCGAGAGCGAGCCGGGCACGGCCAATGTGCTGTACCCGATGAAGGACGCGCTGGCGGCGCGGGCCACGGTTGGTGAGGTCTGTGACGCGCTGCGGGAGGTGTGGGGGGCGTACAAGCCGGTGGACGCGTTCTGAGCGAGCGGTTCGGGCTGCCGGATGCCGGGTCGCCCCGGCTGGGCTGGGCGGCGGGCGCCGGGGCATCGGGGCGTGGGTACGGAGCTGTTGTCGGAGGGCTGGGCGACACTGGACCCATGTCGTCGTCACCCCGCCGCACCTGCCCGGTCTGCACCCGAGAGATCGCGGTCGTCGGCGGGCGCTTCGCCCGCCATGACCCGCCGGGGCGGCGCTCCGCGTACGAGCTGATCTCCTGCCCCGGCTCGCGACGGATCGCGCCGCTGCTCACGACTCCGCCAAAGCTGTTCGGCGAGGAAGAGCCCCCGACGCCGGGCCAGCAGTCCCTGTTCTAGCCCGCTGACGCCTGCGGCGGGCTGCCCCCCCACCCCGCCCCTCCCCGGAACCGGGTCTCCGCCCCGGACCCCGCCCGGATGCGCGCGGACGTCCGCTGCGTCGGCGTGCCGACCGCGTTCACGGCGGCCATGGTCGGCCCCGGGGTCCGGGGGCGAAGCGAAACCGGGGCTCCGCCCCAGGCTCCGTTCAACCGCCGCACCAGCGTGCCGACTGCGCTCGGCCAGCTGGTGCAGGTGTTCGCAGCGGCGACGGTCGCCTCGCCGACCCCCGGGGGCCAGGGGCGGAGCCCCTGCCACGCGGCGGAGCCGCATATCGATGCTGCGGGAAGGGGCGGGGAGGGGCGGGGAGGGGAAAGACCCACCGGCCGCGCTACGCCGCCCCGCCCAGCAGCCGCGAGGCGATCGTCACCCCCGGGCTCGCCTCCGTCAGCGCCTCCATGAGCTGGTCGCCGGCCGCCTTGAGGGCCGTGTCGTCCATCGGGCCCAGGGCGTCCAGGACGAACATCGCCCGGGTGGTGTCATGCGTGAGCCGGGTGCGGGTGCACTGGCGCCAGTTCCAGCGGCGGCAGGTGGCGCCCGTGTCGTCCCGCCACACCACCTCGCCGGGCGCCGGGTGCTCGACCACGGGCTCGCCCCCGGCCGTCGTCTCGAAGGTCTCGTCGCCCTCGGCGCGCACCAGCCGGGCCGCGCCCACGTAGTGGTCGAGGTCCTCGCCGCCGAGCGGGATCACATGGCCGACCGAGATCGCGTTGTAGATGTCGGTCAGCCGGTCCACCCGGGGCAGCCCGGCGGACAGCCGCCGCAGCAGGGCCTCCGCGCTGGGCCGGGTGCGCTGCGGCTTCGCGCCGAAGGCGCGGAACGCCTCGCGCCAGGCGGCCAGATGCGGATGCTCCTCCACCGGCCCGTCCCCGAACCGCTCCCGCGCCGCCGACTCGGCGTCGGCCAGGAGCCGCTCGCTCAGCTCGTCGCTGGGCCCGGGAAGCAGCCCCTCGGCGGTGATGAGCAGCGCCCGGTAGTCGGGGCGCAGGGCGAGTACGGCGGGGTCGATGGTGGCGGATTCCAGCCAGGCTGCGGCGTCGAACGTCATGTGGTCCACTATGGCATACACTGCGGTGCAGTGTGCTGTACGGCTTCGGGGGCCATCCCCACCCGGGAGACGGCGGGTGCCCCGATGGTGGCGTATGGCCGGAAGCGGAACGCTCTACGCATGACCACACATACTTCCGGCTCCGGCCCGCGCCGCCGGACCCTGCTGGCCGCCACCGCCCTCGCCGCCTCAGGGGTGGGGGCGGCGCAGCCGAGGGCGGTCGCCGCCCCGGCCGCGCGGCGCGTGCGGCTGACGCTGCCCGTGCCCAGCGGGCCGTATCCCGTGGGCACGGTCTCCCACCGCCTCGTCGATCACGGCCGGCCCGATCCCTGGGTCGCCTCCCGGCCGTCGCGTGAGCTGATGGTCAGCGTCCGCTATCCGGCCAGGGACGTCGGGCGGTATCCGCGCGCCGCGCAGATGTCGCCGGGCGAGGCGGCCGGTTTCGACCGACTGAACAACTTCGGGGGCGTGCCGCGGGGCAGCGTCGACTGGGCGGCGACCCGCACCTTCGCGCACCAGGGGGCTCCGCCCGCGAGGGCACGCCGGGGCGCCGCGGACCCGGTGGTGCACCCGGTGGTGCTCTACTCGCCCGGCGTCGGCGACCCGCGCTCGCTGGGTACCACGCTCACCGATGAGCTGGCCTCGCGCGGTTATGTCGTGATCTGTGTCGACCACACCTACGACGCGTCGGCGGTCGAGTTCCCGGACGGCCGGGTCGAGACCAGCCGGCTGCCGGAGGAGTACGAACGGGCCGAGCGCGAGGGCACGGTCGTCGAGCTGCTGCGGAAGACCTGTGCGGTGCGAGTGGCGGATCTTCGCTTCGTTCTCGACCGGCTGGAGGCGATCGTCCCGACACCGCTCGCCCCGTCCGCCATCGGCGCGTTCGGGCAGTCGGCGGGCGGCTTCGCGGCCCTTCAGGCGATGCACGACGACCGGCGGATCGCGGCGGCCGCGAATCTGGACGGGCTGCTGGCCTACGTCCAGGAGGATCACGACCCCGGCCCCCTCTCCACGGTCGCCGCGGACGGTGTGGACCGCCCCGTGCTGCTCATGGGCAAGGACGGAAACGACCATCACACCGTGCCGTCGTGGGGCGCGCTGTGGGAGCACGGCTCGGGCCCGCGCCTCGATCTGACGCTGCTCGGTTCGGGCCATGCGACCTACACCGACGCCACCTCGATGCTGCCTCGGATCGCCGCGCGGCTGGGCCTGCCGAAGGAGATGGTGACCGGGGCGATCGGCACGGTCGCCCCCGAGCGGGCGGTGGCCGTCCAGCGCGCGTATGTCTCGGCGTTCTTCGACCGCGAGCTGCGCCACCGCGATGACGACGGTCTGTTGGACGGGCCGTCGGCCCGCTACCCGGAGGTGCGGTTCGTCGACTGAGCCTCGCGTCCGGGCCGGGGACCTAGAACAGCCCGAGCTGCGAGGTGAGCAATGCGAGGACGACGACCAGCGACCAGCCGAGCAGATGCTCCAGCCGGTGGTCCTCGCCGTCGGAGGGGCCTCCGGTGCGGGTGTGGAGGCCGGTGCGGCGCGCCGCGATGTCGGTCATGCGGGTGTCCTCTGTGCTCAGCGATGATCGTGATGAAGGTGATGGATGTGATGGACGTGATGAAAGGGGCCACCACCGTTGCCCAGGGTGCGTCGAGCGGCCACCTGGGGTAAAGGGGGAGTGGCCGAACTCACCCGAGGAGGTCCACGGTGACCAGCGTCATTCCCAAGGGTCTGGGCGAGCAGATCCGCGCCCTGGCCGGGGGCGAGGTGACCTCCCGTGCGCTGGTGGAGCAGTCGCTCCAGCGCATCGCCGAGACCCAGCCCACGCTCAACGCGTTCCGCCGCGTCCGCGCCGAGGCCGCTCTGCGGGAGGCCGCCGAGGCGGACCGGCGGCTGGCGGCGGGGGAGCGGCTGCCGCTGCTCGGCGTCCCGCTCGCGGTCAAGGACGACACGGACGTGGCGGGCGAGCCCACCGCCTTCGGCTGCTGTGGCGACTTCCCCGCCAAGGCCGAGGACGGCGAGGCGGTACGGCGGCTGAAGGCGGCCGGGGCCGTGATCGTCGGCAAGACCAACACCCCCGAGCTGGGCCAGTGGCCGTTCACCGAGGGCCCCGCCTTCGGCGACACCCGCAACCCCTGGAGCCCGGAGCACACCCCCGGCGGCTCCTCCGGCGGCGGTGCGGCCGCCGTCGCCGCCGGTCTGGTCCCCGCCGCGCTCGGCTCGGACGGCGCGGGCTCGCTCCGCATCCCCGCCGCCTGGACGCATCTCATCGGCATCAAGCCCCAGCGCGGCCGGATCTCCACCTGGCCGGACGCCGAGGCTTTCAACGGCATCACCTGCAATGGCCCGCTGGCCCGTACGGTCGCCGACGCGGCGCTGCTGCTGCATGTCGCGACCGGCAACTGCGAGGGCGATCTGCACTGCCCCGAGCCGGTGGACGTGCTGTCCGCGGTGGGCCGCGACCCGGGGCGGCTGCGGATCGCCCTGTCGTTCAAGACGGCCTTCACCGGCACCCCGAAGAGGCTGGACCCGGTGGTGCGGGCCGCCGTCGTCCGGCTCGCCGAGCGGCTGGCGGCCCTCGGCCACGAGGTCGTGGAGGCCGAGCCGCGCTACGGGCTCGTGGGCTTCTCCTTCCTGCCGCGCGCCACCGCCGGGCTCACCGAATGGTCCGGCCGGGTCCCCGATCCGCTGCTGCTGGACATCCGCACCCGCGGCGCCGTCCGCAACGGCCGCCTGCTGGGCGGCGCCGCGCTGCGGTGGGCGCGGTCGTACGAGGAGCCGCTGCGGCGCCAGGTCGGGGCGATCTTCGACCGCTTCGACGTGGTCCTCTCCCCGACGACGGCCACGCCTCCGTTGCGGATCGGTGCCATGGCCGGTCTGTCCGGGTGGCGTACGGATCGGGCCATGATCGCGGCGTGCCCGTACGCCTGGCCGTGGAACGTGCTGGGCTGGCCCGCGATGAACGTGCCCGCCGGGTTCGCCGACCCCGCCGCAACCCTGCCCCTGGGCGCCCAGTTCCTCGGCCCGGCCAACAGCGAGCCCGTGCTCATCTCACTGGCGTCCCAGCTCGAGGCCGACCAGCGGTGGTACGAGCGCCACCCACCCGCCCATCACGCGTAACCCGGCGCGGCAGCCGGCCCCGGCCCGCGCGGCCCCGCCGCACCGACGGCGCCGCACACATATGTGGCCAATCTTTCGCTCCCCGACCGTTTCGGTGCACTGGGCGACTGGTTCCGTCTCACTTCGCAGGAGATCATCACCTACGTACCTACCCTCACGAACTCCCGTCAGGAGCCAGCTCCTTGTCCGAGCACGAGCCGACCCACAGCACGGCAGCCGATGTCGCGCGGCGTATGGACACCACCAAGCCGCACTCCGCCCGCTTCTGGAACTACTTCGTGGGCGGCAAGGACAACTACGAGGCCGACCGCGAGGTCGGCGACAAGATCAAGGAGATCTTCCCGGGCCTGGTCGACGTGGCCGTGACCAGCCGTCACTTCCTCTCCCGCGCCATCACCTGCCTCGCCGCCGAGCATGGCGTACGCCAGTTCCTCGACATCGGCACCGGGTTGCCCACCGCTGACAACACCCACGAGGTCGCGCAGCGCGTCGCGCCGGACGCGCGCATCGTGTACGTCGACAACGACCCGCTGGTCCTGGTGCACGCCCGCACCCTGCTGAGCAGCACCCCCGAGGGCGCCACCGACTACCTCGACGCGGATCTCTACGACCCCGACGCCGTACTCCGGGCGGCGGCCGGAACGCTGGACCTCACCCAACCGGTCGCCCTGGTGCTGCTCAACGTCCTCGGCCACGTCGCCGACCACGCCGAGGCCCGTTCCCTGGTGAACCGCCTGATGGCCGGTCTGCCGTCCGGCAGCTACCTGGTGATCGGCGACTCCACCGCCACCAGCGAGGGCATGATCGCGGCCTCCGAGACGTACAACGCGAGCGGTGCGGTCCCGTACTACGTCCGCCCGGTCGACGAGCTCGCCGCGTTCTTCGACGGGCTCGACGTGCTGGAGCCCGGCATCGTCCGGATCACGCGGTGGCGGCCGGGGCCCGACGGGGCGAGCGGCGCGGCCCCCGATGTCGACGCGTACGGGGGCGTGGGCCGCAAGCCCTGACGAAGCCGATCGAACTCGACCGACCCCGACCGCTTCGGCGTGCCGTATCGCGGCTCACTCCACGCCGGACCTCAGCAAGTCGCGGAGGAGGAGATGCGGATCCCGGTCAGCGTCCCGGTGAAGTTGGTGCTGTATTCCGGGGGGAGGCACACGGTCGTGCCGGTGTTGAAACGGATGTAGGCGACGTCGTCGTGACGGGTGTTGGTGACGGTGATGGGCGAGCTGGCCGTGCCGGTCGGCTTGGACGGCAGGGACTGGAAACCCGAGGTGACGTCCTGGAACTGGCCGATCCTGACGCCGTCCTTGAACAGGCACACATAGGGATACGCGCAGCTCGCCGCAGCACTCGCGGGGGCGGCGGCGGGCACGGCGACGGCCGTTCCCGCCGAGGCGGCGAGGATACCGGCGGCCGCTGCCACGGCCCACGCGACTCGTCTGAGAGGCTTACGTGATGCCTTCATCTCTCCTCCTTGATCGGTGTCCGGTCGGTGATGACGTGGCTCAACTACAGGTCGCGGACGAGGAGATGCGAATGCCCGTCAGGACGTAGTCCTTGATGTAGAAGGTGCTGTCCGGAGCGACGCAGACCTTCGATCCGTTGCCGTAACGGATGTAGGCGACGTCGTCGTGCCGGGTGTTGATGATGTTGACGTTGCTCGGTCTGGACGGCAGGTCCTGGTAGCCCGAGGTGACGTCCTGGAACCGTCCGATGATGACCCCGTCGGACAACCGCTGGATGCACACGTACGGATAGGCGCAGCTCGCGGTGGTGGTGGCGGGCGCGGCGGAGACCGGCCCGGTGCCCAGCGCGACGGTGGTTCCGAGTACGGCGGTGGCGCAGACAGTGCGCGCGAGTGTTCGCGCAGATCTCATGATCCCCCCTTTGGCGCGTCGCCTCACGCAGCGACGCTCGGCAACAACCGCCGTGAGATTAGGGACGGAACCCGGACGTCAGGAGCATGAATCAGGTCAACATGCGCCCTGCGGTGGGGCCACCAGGGGCGCGATGGTTGGCCGCCCATGCCCGCGTGGTCGTCGCGCTCGGTCGGCAGGACCTGGAGGTCTACGTTCCGCAACTGGCTCACCTCCAACAGGCGTTCGAGTTGCCGCCGCAACACCATCTTGCCCCCGATGAGGCGGCGCAACGTCGACTCGCACTGCATGAAGTTGAAGAGTGGCCGCGCCGCCGAGGTGTCGATGATCTCCTGGCGGGCCAAACGCGCGGCCACTCGCTGCTCCACCTCTTCGTCCGTGAACGTCGGGCGTCGTTCACGGAACACCGCCGTCGCGTACTCATCGGTTTGCGGCAGGCCATCCACTACCGAGTTGTTGTAGGCGCCCAACTCGACGGCGTCGGCCTCCAACTTCGCGATATCCCGAACCTTCTTCGGGTAACGCGCCTCCGCGACATCCTTCTTCATCGCGGCGATCTTGCCGCCCGCCTCCAGCACCCGATCCGCGTTGTCCAGGAACTCCGGGCTGGGGATGCGCCGCGCCCGTTCGACGGCCGAAACTTGCTCCTCCCCGTAACCGATCGCGGCCCCCGACTCCGCCTGCTTCAGCCCGGCCGCTTCCCGCCACAACCTGATCTGACGGCCGACCGTCCTCAGGACCGCGCCGCTTTCCTCATCCTCCATACGGGTCCACCTCCCACCCGACGCCGTCGGACAGGCCCGGACGATGGCCGGACCGTCACTGCACGTATCGGCGTCGCTACTTTTCAGCCTATTCGCGCGTGGCCACGCTGAGTGACGTGAAGCAACAAATCACTCGAACCGACACTTCCGTTTCGCACTTCACCGTCCTGCTCTCGGCCACCCAAGGGCGCCCGCCTGGCACGACTCCTCGGGACGGAGCGCATCCGCTCATGGGGGCTGCCGCATGAGGCGGCGGCGCTGATCATCGCGGAGCTGGCGGCGAACGCCGCGCTGCACGGCCGCGTGCCGGGGCGGAACTTCCGGCTGACACTCACCGTCACCGGGCCCACGCTCCGTATCGAGGTGCGGGACCCACGCGTCGAACGCCTGCCGACCGTGCGCCCGACCCCCGAGCCCGAGGCGCCGCGCGAGTGCGGGCACGGGCTGCTGCTGGTCGAGGAGTTGGCGGATCGCTGGGGCGTCGTACCCGAGCTGATCGGCAAAACGGTGTGGGCCGAGGTCGGGACCTAGGTCGTCCCGCCTGTCACACGGGCGTGTTTGACTCCCCGGATGGACCCTGAGACCACGTTTTCCGCCCTGCGCACCTTCTGCGCCGAGCGACTCGGCACCCCCTTGGCCGCCCGTCTCGTACGTCTCGCCCGGCCCGGTTTCGAGCTCACCGAAGCCGGGCCGGGCGAGGGGGCCGGGCACAGTCGATTCGGTGGCCGGGCGATGCTCGAGCCGGGCACGCCGTGGCCCGACTGTGAAGGCGTACCGCTGAGCCTGCTCGCCGTCCTCGACACCGACGCCCTGGCCCCCTGGCTCGGTGACCTGCTCCCCGCCGGGACGGGCCTGCTGAACTTCTTCTCGCTCGACTCCGAATCGGAGCGGTGCGATCCCGCCGCCCTTGAACTGTCACTCAAGTTGGACCTCATGGACCCGCGGCTGGGGGCGGTCGTCCCGGCCCGTTCCGCCCACGCCGTCGAGACGGACGCACCGGCCCGGTCGAGCGTCTTCGAGCCGGTCGCTTGGGCGGCGTCACCCGGGTTCGCCTTCCCCGACACATTCGACCCGGCCTGGGACACGGTCGACTTGGGATCCGTGGTCGACGACATGCCCGTTTACGACATCACCGATCTGCTCCCCGGCTGGTCGGACCAGCCGTACGCGCTCCACGCCGACAACATGGCCTTCGGCTGGCCGCTGTTCCCCACGGGATCCTCGCCGACGCTGCCGGACGGCGAGGATTCGAGCCAATACCAGCACTTGCTTCAGTTGTCCGGGCAGGACGAGTGGTGGATCGGCGGCGACGGCGGCTGGATGCACTGGTCGATCCCCAGCGATGCACTGTGTGGTGGCGACTTCAGCCGGGCGATCCCGGCACCGGACATCTGGTGATGTCTTGAAGCCGCATCGATGCCCGCATCGCCTGCGCTTTGTATGCGGCATCGACCACCTTTGTATGTAGCCCATCCCTTGGACGTTCCGGTGTCCGCCACTCAGATCGACATCGACGACGACGCCCTCGCGAAGGCCATGCGGCTGTCCGGCGCCAAGACCAAGAAGGAGATGGTCAACATGGCCCTCCGCGAGTACGCCGAACGCCGGGCGCGCACCGAGGCGCGTCTGCGCCACCTGGAGCAGGCGCAGCAGTGGGACGAGGAAGGGTTCTGGCGGCGTCACGCGGCCGAGAAGGCGGCTCCGAGCGTACGGAGAAGGGTGCGGCCTGACCGTGATCCGCTACCTCGCCGACTCCACGGCCGTCTGGCGTCTCCAGCGTGACCGAGACCGGCCAGTACCGGCTGGCCCAACGGGGGCAGCATCAGAGGCTGTCCGCCGTCGACTGGCTGATCTGCGCGACGGCCGCACACCACGGGCTCGTCGTGTTGCACGACGACGCGGACTTCCGGGCGGCCGCGCGCCTTCTCCCGGCCCTCGCGGAACGCAACGTCCTCGCGACTCCCCGCTGAGATCGGAACCGCCCTCGGGCAGGCTCAGGGCGCGAGCGGCCAGTTGCGCAGCGCCACGTCGGCCACCTGCTGGAGCTCCTCCTGCGTGGCACCGCTGGCCGCTTGGACGGCCATGCCGTTCGCCACGGTCATGAGGTAGCGGGCGAGCACTCCGGGATCGGTGTCCGGTGGCAGATCGCCCTCGTCGACGGCCCGCCGGAACCGGTCGCGGAGGCGGGCCGTGCCCTCGTTGCGCCAGGCGATGAGGGCGTCGCGGGCGCTGCGTCCGGGGTCGCCGGCGGCGAGGGAGCCCTGGACGCCGAGGCATCCGGCGGGACAGCCGGGGCGGGTGTTGGCCCGGACGGAGCCGTGGAGGAACGCGGTGGCCACCTGCCGGGCGGTCGTCTCCCGCATGGCCCGGTCCGCGTAGGCGGCGGGGCCCTCGGAGTAGCGCTCCAGAGCCTTGCGGAACAGCTCCTCCTTGTTGCCGAAGGCCGCGTACATGCTGGTGCGGGTGATGCCCATGGCGCTGGTCAGGTCGGTGAGGCTGGCGCCTTCGTAGCCCTGCTCCCAGAAGACCCGCATGGCGCGCTCGAGGGCCTCGTCGGCGTCGAAACCCCTCGGTCGGCCGATCGGTGCCTGCTGCCGCGTCTTCATGCCGTCGAGCATACCTCTTCAGTACCGGTCGGTTCAGAAGTGCGCTACGCTCGCCTTCGGTACCGATCGGTACCGAACTTTGAGGAGGTCATTGTCATGGGACAGCTTGAGGGCAAGACCGCCGTCATCACCGGCGGCGGCACCGGGATCGGCCTGGCCACCGCCGTACGGCTGGCGGCCGAGGGTGCGCACGTGTTCATCACCGGCCGGCGCAAGGCCGAGCTGGACGCGGCCGTCGAGGCCATCGGCCCGGCGGGGGCCACCGCGGTGGCGGGTGACGTCACCGACCCGGCCGACCTGGACCGGCTCTACGACGCGGTCCGCGCCCGGGGCCGGGGTCTGGACGTGGTCTTCGCGAACGCGGCGACGGCCGGCTTCGCGACGCTGGAGGAGGTCACCGAGGAACACCTCGACCGGACCTTCGCCGTCAATGTGCACGGCACGGTGTTCACCGTGCAGAAGGCGCTGCCGCTGCTCAACGACGGCGCCTCGGTGATCCTGAACGCCTCCACCGCCGCCGACAACGGCACGGAGGCGTTCGGCGCGTACGCGGCGTCCAAGGCCGCGATCCGGTCCTTCGCGCGGACCTGGGCCAACGAGCTCAAGGGCCGCGGCATCCGGGTCAACGCGATCTCGCCGGGCCCGGTCGAGACTCCGGCGATCACGGCCCTCGCCGGCGAGGACAAGGCGGCCGACTTCAAGGCACACCTCGCCACGACCACCGCGATCGGCCGGATGGGACGCCCGGAGGAGGTCGCCGGGCTCGTGGCGTTCCTCGCCTCCGAGCAGAGCAGCTTCGTCCTCGGCGCCAACTTCTACGTCGACGGGGGTGAGAACCAGATCTGACTCGGGCGGGCTCGGGGCGCCAGGATCCAACTCGTGGGCCTCGGCGGCGACTTCCGCGGCCGGGGCCCAGGCCGCCACCGGCGCTCACCCCCGCAGCCCCGGCGCCCGGCGACGTAGCCCGCGCCCCTGCCCCCTGCCCCCTGCCCCGCTGCTCAAAGGCGCCGAAGGCGCGAAGCGAAACCCGCACTCAACGGACGGCCGGCACTCCAGGTGCGGACCCCGCCGTCCTTACGGCGCCAGGATGTCCAGCTCTCGCAGCGCGCCCACGGTGATCTCCCGCGTGTAGCGCTCCGCCGCCTCCGCGTCGCCCGCGCGGACCGCCTCGGCCACGCGGACGTGGAGGGTGACCGCCTCCGGGTCGGGGTCGCTGAACATGACGCGGTGCTGGGTGCGGCCGGTGAGGACCTCCGCGACGACGTCGCCGAGGCGGGCGAACATCTCGTTGCCCGACGCGCGCAGGATCACGCGGTGGAACGCCACGTCGTGGATCAGATACGCGGGGAGCTGCTGGCCGCGCGAGGTGGCCACCATATTGAGCGCGTGCTCGGTGAGTTCGGCGCACTGCTCAGGCGTGGCGTGCTCGGCGGCCAGCCCGGCGGCGGCGGGCTCGATGGCCGAGCGCAGGGCGGTGAGGGAGCGGAGCTGGCGGGGGCGGTCGGGGCCGGCCAGGCGCCAGCGGATGACCTGGGGGTCGAAGACGTCCCACTCCTCGGTGGGGCGCACGGTCACCCCGACCCGGCGGCGGGACTCCACCAGGTGCATGGACTCCAGGACCCGCACCGCCTCCCGGACGACCGTGCGGGAGACGTCGTAGCGCCGCTCCAGTTCATCCGTGCGGAGCACCGTGCCGGGCGGGTAGTCGCCCGCCGTGATCGCGGGGCCGAGAGATTCCAGGACGCGGTCGTGCAGCCCCCGGCTCCTGGGCCTCTGACCACGGCCCTCGGGCCCCTGTTCGTCCATGCGCTCAGCCTACGCGGCCACCCGTCCCTCAAATAAGTATGACTTTTAAGTCACGGACTCTTGAATACGTCGTATCTGTGGGGTTGAGTGTCCGGCGGCGCCGAGGTCGAGGAAGACAGCGAGGTTTCACACAATGCACGCCCCCCAGGTTGTCGTGGTCATGGGAGTGTCCGGTACGGGCAAGACCACGGTCGGCCCCCTGCTGGCGGAGGAGCTCGGCGTCCCGTACGCCGAGGCCGACGACTTCCACCCGCCGGCCAACATCGCCAAGATGTCGGCCGGGACCCCGCTGGACGACGACGACCGACGCCCCTGGCTGGACGCCATCGGTGCCTGGGCCCACTCCCACGCCGAGGGCGGGGGAGTGGTGAGCTGCTCCGCGCTCAAGCGGATGTACCGCGACCGGCTGCGGTCCGCCGCCCCCGACATCGTCTTCCTCCATCTGACCGGCGACCGCGAGCTGATCGCCGAGCGGATGAAGGAGCGCAAGGGCCACTTCTTCTCCGGGGACCTGCTCGACTCGCAGCTCGCCACGCTCGAACCGCTCCAGCCGGACGAGTACGGCGTCGCCGTGGACGTCTCCCCCGAACCCGAGGCCATCACCGAGCGGGCCGCCGCCGAACTGCGGCGGCTCGAACATCAGTAACGCACGTAAGGAAACCCGCCGTGACCAGACTCAGCGCCGAGATGCTGGCAGCGGACACCGTCGACCCGATCACGTCGGCCGGTCACGCACAGCTCGGCATAGCCGTCCTCGTCGGCATAGCCGTTCTCGTCCTGCTCATCACCCAGACCAAGCTGCACGCGTTTCTGTCGCTGACGATCGGCTCACTGGCGCTCGGCGCCGTCGCGGGAGCCCCGCTCGACAAGGTCATCACCAGCTTCTCGGCCGGTCTCGGATCGACCGTCGCGGGCGTCGGCGTGCTGATCGCCCTCGGCGCGATCCTCGGCAAGCTGCTCGCCGACTCCGGCGGCGCGGACCAGATCGTCGACACGATCCTCGCCAGGGCCGGCAACCGGACGATGCCCTGGGCCATGGTGCTGATCGCGGGGATCATCGGGCTGCCGCTCTTCTTCGAGGTCGGCATGGTGCTGATGATCCCGGTGGTGCTGCTGGTCGCCAAGCGCGGCAACTTCTCCCTGATGCGGATCGGCATTCCGGCGCTCGCGGGCCTGTCCGTGATGCACGGCCTGGTGCCGCCGCACCCCGGCCCGCTCGCGGCGATCGACGCGGTCCACGCCGACCTGGGGATCACCCTGGCGCTCGGCGTCCTCATCGCCATCCCCACCGCGATCATCGCGGGCCCGGTCTTCTCGCGCGTCGCCGCCCGCTGGGTCGACGTCACCCCGCCGGACCGGCTGATGCCCACGCGTCCGTCGGAGGAGCTGGAGCGGCGTCCCGGGTTCGGCGTCACCGTGTTCACCGTGCTGCTGCCGGTCGTGCTGATGCTGATCAAGGCACTGGTCGACATCGTGGTGGACGACCCGGAGAACGGCGTCCAGCGCGTCGCCGACGTCATCGGCAACCCCCTGATCGCGCTGCTGGCGGCCGTGCTCGTGGGCATGTTCACGCTGGGCCGGCCGGCGGGCTTCACCCGGGACCGGCTCTCCTCCACCGTCGAGCACTCGCTCGCCCCGATCGCGGGCATGCTGCTGATCGTCGCCGCGGGCGGCGGCTTCAAGCAGACGCTGATCGACATCGGCGTCGGCAAGATGATCATGGACCTCTCGGAGGACTGGAGCGTCTCCGCGCTGCTCCTCGCCTGGCTGATCGCGGTCGCCATCCGGCTGGCCACCGGCTCGGCGACGGTGGCCACGATCTCGGCCGCCGGGCTGATGACCCCGCTCGCCGCCGATATGTCCAGCACGCATGTGGCGCTGCTGGTGCTGTCCATCGGCGCCGGGTCGCTCTTCTTCAGCCATGTCAACGACGCGGGATTCTGGCTGGTCAAGGAGTACTTCGGGATGAGCGTCGGGCAGACGGTGCGGACCTGGTCGGTGATGGAGACGATCATCTCCGTCGTCGGGCTCGTCTTCGTCCTGCTGCTGTCACTGGTGATCTAGCGCTGAGCAGAGGTAACCGAGCAGAGGTAGGGGTACGTACGCCATGACGACACATCCGCTCTTCGACATCGCGGGCCGCACCGCGCTGGTCACCGGCTCCAGCCGGGGCATCGGCCACGCCTTCGCGCGGGGTCTGGTGGAGGCCGGCTGCACGGTGGTGCTCAACGGGCGCGATCCGCGGGCCCTGGAGAAGGCCGCCGCCGAACTCGACGGCATCGGCGCGGGGGGCGCGGAGGTGCACACCGCCGCGTTCGACGTCACCGACGGCCCGGCCGTCGCCGAGGGGATCGCCGATGTCGAGGAGCGGGTGGGCCCGCTCGACATCCTGGTCAACAACGCCGGGATGCAGAACCGGGCGCCGCTGCTGGAGTTCACCGACGACGCCTGGCGGCAGATCCTGGACACCAACCTCACCAGCGCCTTCCTGGTGGGCCGCGAGGCCGCCCGGCGGATGACCGCCCGCGGCCACGGCAAGATCGTCAACATCTGCTCCCTGCAGAGCGAGGTGGTCCGCCCCGGCATCGCGCCCTACGCGGCGACCAAGGGCGCGCTGAAGATGCTCACCAAGGGCATGTGCGCGGACTGGGGCCGGTACGGAATCCAGGTCAACGGGCTCGGCCCCGGCTACATCGAGACCGAGCTGACCCGGCCGCTGGTCGAGGACGAGGAGTTCAGCGCCTGGGTGCGCGGGCGGACCCCGGCCGGACGCTGGGGCCGCACCGAGGATCTGATCGGGGCGCTGCTGTATCTCGCGTCCCCGGCGGCGGACTTCGTGAGCGGGCAGGTGCTGTACGTAGACGGCGGCATGACGAGCGTGTTGTGAACGCCGGGATATCAGGTGAGCTTGAGGAGGCTGGGCGAATGGTGCTGGGCTGTGTGATCCACGGGCCGGGTGATCTGCGGGTCGAGGAACTCCCGGAGCCGGAACCGGCGCCCGGGCAGGCGCTCGTGGCGATCCGCTACGGCGGGATCTGCGGATCGGATCTCCACTACCACCGGCACGGTGGGGTGGGCGACTTCCGGCTCCAGGAGCCGATGGTGCTGGGGCACGAGGTCGTGGGCACGGTGGTGGCGTACGGCGAGGGCGCGACCGGGCCCGCGGTCGGCACCCCGGTCGCCGTGCATCCGGCCACGCCGTGCGAGGTGTGCCCCGAGTGCGCCGACGGCCGCGCCAACGTCTGCCGCGACACCCGCTACCTGGGCAGCGCCGCGCGCTTCCCCCATGTCCAGGGCGGCTTCGCCTCCCGCATCACCGTCCCGGCGGCCCAGCTGCGCGCCCTGCCCGACGGACTGGACCCGCGCCGGGCGGCGCTCGCCGAACCGCTGTCCGTCGCGCTGCACGCGGTGCGGCGGGCGGGCGCGGTGAAGGGCCGTCATGTGCTGGTCACCGGCGCCGGTCCGATCGGCTGCCTGACCATCGCGGCGGCCCGCGCGGCGGGCGCGGCGACCATCACGGCGACCGATCTGCTCCCACGCGCCCTGGAGTTCGCGGCGGCGGCCGGAGCGACCGCGTGCGTGCGGGCCGACGACCCGGACGACCCCAACTGGCCCTCGGTCGAGGTCGACGTCGCCATCGAGGCGTCGGGCGTCGCCGCCGGACTCGACACCTGCCTGCGGAGGGTGCGGCGCGGCGGGGTAGTGGTGCAGCTCGGCATGCTGCCGCCCGGGCAGAGCCCATTCGCCGGGAACGTGCTGGTCAGCCGCGAGATCGAACTGCGGGGCGCACTGCGCTTCCACGCCGAGTTCGACGAGGCGTTGCGGCTGCTGGCGGCTGAGCCGTCGTTCGACGCGCTGATCAGCGGGGTGCGGCCGGTGGGGGAGGCGGCGGAGGCGTTTGCCTTGGCGGCCGATCGTGGGCAGTCCTGCAAGGTGCTGTTGGACTTCGCGTAGGCCCTGACGCCTGCGGCGGGCCACGCGGCGGAGCCGCATATCGATGCTCCCCCTCCCCGCCCCTTGCTCGTCTCGCCCCCCCCGGGGTCCAGGGGCGGAGCCCTTGGTTACGGGAAGGGGCGACATCGAGGCGACCCTGGCCCCGGCTGCCCCGCGCCAGTAGTCGGTAGTCAGCACCGCGACGGTGCTCGCTGCGGGCGGCCCACGCCAAGCACCGTTGCGGCGTCGGGGCGCGTCACAAGCGCGCTAGGGGGATCCCTAATGGTGACGTCCGGACTCATGGCAGGTCTGGACCAGTCGTGGCACCCTACCGGCGACAAAGCGTAGGACAACGTTGTCCTACGCTCTCGGGCACCTCCAACGGACTTGGAGCCGACCGCATGAGACGTGTCGCCACCTTATTCAGCGCCCTCACCCTCGCCACTCTCAGCTGGACCGCCGGAACCGCCGCCCACGCCGCCACCCCCGCCCCGTCCCACCCCGCTCCCTCCGCTCAGGGAGCCTCCGTCGCCACCGAGGAGCAGCGCGCCGCCGTCCGCTTCTGGACGGCGGAACGGCTGCGCACCGCCAGGGACGTCACCACCCTGCCCGCCGCCCGCACCGCGAAGCTCGCGGACCCCGCGCCGACCGCGGGGGAGCGGGTGACCGTGCCCCCGCTCCCGGGCCCCAACGCCCCCGTCTCCGCGCCCTCGCCGCGGGCCACGTCCCCCACCGCCTGGACCGGCGGCGGCCTGATCAGCACCACGGCGGGCAAGGTCTTCTTCCAGAACGCCTCCGGAGGCACCTTCGCCTGCTCCGCCACCGTCGCCAACAGCGACAACAAGTCCGTCGTGCTCACCGCCGGCCACTGCACCGTGGACGCGGCCACCGGCACCGGCTACCGCAACTGGGTCTTCATCCCGGGCTACAACAACGGGAACCGCCCCTACGGCACCTTCGCCGCCCGCCGCCTCTTCTGGGACGCGCAGTACGTCTCCACCCGGTCCAACGCCAACTGGGACTACGCCTTCGCCGTGATGAACACGTTGAACGGCCGCACCCTGGCCGACACCGTGGGCGCGCAGGGCATCGCCTTCAACTCGCAGACCGGCCGCCATGTCCACTCGTTCGGCTACGGAGGCTCCGCCGCCGAGGGCAACGGCGAGCGGCTGAACCACTGCGAGGGCAATGAGTTCGCCGACGCGGGCCGCCCCGGCTCCACGATGTGGGGCATCGACTGCGTCCAGACCGGAGGGTCGAGCGGCGGCGGCTTCCTCGCCGACTTCTCCGGCGGCGCGGGCTATCTGATCGGCAACATCAGCGTCAGCGCGGGCACGAACGAATACCACCCGACGCTGGGCAACGAGGCCCTCGGCCTCTACCAGCAGGCGGGCGCCGCATAGCCCGCCACCCACTGCGCACGGCCCGCCCTCTCCGTCCCCGACCAGGAGGAGGGGGCGGGGCTCGACGTCATGCGCCTCGGCGCACAATGAGCGCATGACGAGGAGCGATGTATCACCACGGGACACGCGGGACGCGGCCACCGCCCACGCGTGGGCCGCCCTCGGCGGCGACCCCGCGCTGCTGGAGCGGGTGACGTACCGCGCGGTGAGCGGCGGACTGCCCGCCCGGCTGCCCGTGGCCGAGCTGGCCCGCGCCACCGTGGGCGTCTGCTCGCTGGCCGCCGCCGAACTGGGCGCGCGGCGCTCCGGCGGGGCGGTTCCGGCGGTACGGGTCGACGAGGGTGCCGTCGCCACCGCGTTCGTCAGCGAACGGCACCTGCGGATCGACGGCCGGAGGCCCACCAACTTCGCCCCGCTGTCCGGCTTCTGGCGTGCGGCCGACGGGTGGGTCCGTACGCACGCCAACTACCCGCACCACCGGGCCCGGCTGCTCACCGCCCTGGGCCTGCCCGGTGACAGCGGGCCGGACGAACTCGCGGTGGCGCTCGCGGCCCGCCCCGCCCGCGCGATCCAGGAGACCGTTTACGCGGCGGGCGGTTTGGCGGTGGCCGTGGCGGAGCCGGGTGAGAGCGAGATCCCGCTGGGCGCGCTGCCGTTGATCGAGTCCCGGCGGGTCGGGGATGCCGCCCCGCGCGGCCTCCGGGAGGCGCCCCTGCCTGCGAACGGCGATCTGTCGGCGAGCGGCGATCTGTCGGCGAGCGGCGTGCGCGTGCTCGATCTGACCCGGGTCATCGCCGGACCGGTGGCCACCCGCACCCTGGCCCTGCTCGGCGCCGACGTGCTGCGCATCGACTCACCCCGGCTGCCCGAGGATCCGGACGCCCACGCCGACACCGGTTTCGGCAAGCGCTCCGCCGCACTCGACCTCGCCGCGCCCGAGGACCGCCGGACCTTCGAGGCGCTGCTCGCCGACGCCGATGTGGTGGTCACCGGCTACCGCCCCGGTGCGCTCGACCACTTCGGGCTCGCCCCGGACGCCCTGCTGGAGCGCCACCCCGGGCTGGTCGTGGCCCAGTTGTGCGCATGGGGCTGGTCCGGGCCCTGGGCCGGGCGGCGTGGTTTCGACAGCCTGGTCCAGGCGGCCACCGGTATCGCCGCGATCGAGGCGAAGGGCGATGGCGACGGCCCTCCGGGGGCGCTACCCGCCCAGGCGCTCGACCATGGCACCGGGTATCTGCTGGCGGCGGCGGTGCTGCGGGGGCTGACTGAGCGCCATGGCATCGGCGGGGGGCGCCATCTGCGGCTCTCCCTCGCGGGTACGGCGTCCTGGCTGATCCACGGCATCGCTCCCGCCGCCGAGGTGGACGGCCCCGTCCATGACCCGGCGCTCTGGCTGGCCGAGACCGCCTCCGACCTGGGCGCGCTGCGCCACGCTCGCGCGCCGATCGCCGCCCCGGCCGGCCCCCTCGACTGGGCCCGCCCACCCGGCCGCCTGGGCGCCGACGACCCGCGCTGGCTCTGAGCTCGGGCGGGGCCGTAGGGGGTGTCGGGCTGTTTTTCCCCTACCCGCCCCTTCCCGCAACTGGGGCTCCGCCCCCGGCCCCGCTCCTCAATCGCCGGAGGGGCTGGGTTGGTGTTCCTGGGGCTCTGCCCTCAAGCTTGCTCCTCAAACGCCGGAGAGGCTGGATTGGCTTCCCGTCCGTTCCCGTTCCAGGGGCTTCGCCCCGGGCCCCGGGTCTGGGCCCCGGGTCTGGGCCCCTGGGGTCTGGGGCGGAGCCCCAGTTGAGGGAAGGGGCGGGGAGGGGAGCAGCTCGCCGCAGGCGTCACGCCCCAGGCGCACCCCCAACGCCCGCCCGCCAGCGCAAATTCGGTTGCCGCCAAGCCCTCCCCTGACGCGTAGTGGTGTCCGACACGACTCACGAGGCCCAGGAGGGTGCCGATGAGCGCGAGCACGATGCACGCCGGCGAACGGCCCATCGACGCGGCTCTCGTACGGCGGCTGCTCGCCGCGCAGTTCCCCCGGTGGGCGGGGCTGCCCATCGAACGGTTCGCCTCGTCCGGCACCGTCAACGCCCTGTTCCGGCTCGGCGACGACCTCGCCGTACGGCTGCCGAGGATCGCGGGCGGCGCCGGGGACGTGGAGCGGGAGCACCACTGGCTGCCCCGGCTCGCCCCCGCGCTGCCGGTCCCCATCCCCGCGGTGCTCGGCAGGGGCGCGCCGGGCGACGGCTTCCCCTGGCCGTGGACCGTGCACCGCTGGCTCGACGGGGAGAACCCCCGGGAGGGGCGGGTCGCCCGGCCCGGAGCACTCGCCGCCGACCTCGCGGAGTTCATCGTCGCGCTGCGCCGGATCGAGCCCGCGGACGGGCCGCCCGCGTACCGGGGCGGACCGCTGCGGGAGGTGGACGAGGAGACCCGTACCGCGATCGGCCTGTTGCGCGGATCAGCGGGCGCGATCGACACCGACGCGGCCACCGCGGCGTGGGAGGAGGCGCTGGCGGCGCCCGGCTGGGACGGGCCGCCGGTGTGGGTGCACTCGGATCTGATGCCGGGCAATCTGCTGGTCGCGGACGGTCGGCTGAGCGCGGTGATCGACTTCGGGACCGCCGGGGTGGGCGACCCCGCCTGCGATCTGATCCCGGCCTGGAACCTGCTCCCGGCGTCGGTACGGAAGGACTTCCGCGCCGCGCTCGGCGTGGACGACGCCACCTGGGCGCGGGGCCGGGGCTGGGCCCTGAGCATGGCGCTCATCCAGCTCCCGTACTACCGCGAGACGAACCCGGCGATGGCGGCCAACGCACGCCATGTCATCGACCAGGTGCTGTGCCAAAGAAACGCCTAGGGCTCCCCTCGCCGCGGGACAGCGGGGGAGCCCTGGAGCGCTGAGAGCGCGAACCCCTACAGCCGGGCCGTACTCAGCGAGCGCTTGATCATCGGCGTGAACCGCTGCTCGATAAACCGGTACAGCAGCCAGGCGAGGCCCAGCATCACCAGCACCGTCAGCGCGAACGTCCCGTAGGAGGGGATGCCCAGCTTCTGGTGGAGCACCCAGACGACCACCCAGCCCAGATGCTCATGGACCAGGTAGAACGGGTAGGTCAGGGCGCCCGCCACGGTCAGCCAGCGCCAGTTGGCCCAGTTCAGCTTGCCCAGCGCGATCAGCGTGACCGCCACATAGCCGAAGGCGACCACGGCGATGATGCCGGTGGCCGACCGGTAGGAGAAGGCGTCGATGTTGGCCGGATGCCACAGCTCACGGATCGCGTAGTGCTGGCCGATCAGGAAGCTGATTCCGATGATGCCCCAGGCCAGGGCGTCATGGCCGAAGCGGTGGAGCAGATAGATGCCCATGCCGCCGATGAAGTACGAGGAGTACTCCGGCATCAGGACCACGTTCAGCAGCGGCAGGCCCGACGCCTCGGCGAACGCAGAGCCCAGCGTCCAGACGGCGCAGAAGAGCACCACGCGGTGCCGGGTCGCGCCCGGGAGCACCACGAACAGCGCGAAGAGGGCGTAGAAGCGCAGCTCCGCCCAGAGCGTCCAGCACACGCCCAGCACCCGGTCCACGCCGAGCGGCTGCTGGAGCATGGTGAGGTTGACCAGCGCGTCGCTGGGCGACACCGCCTTGTAGGCGACCCAGGGCAGCGCGAAGACGCCGGTCACCAGGATGATCGCGACCCAGTAGGCGGGGTAGAGGCGGGAGACGCGGGAGGCGAAGAACGAGCGCAGCGGCCGTCCCCATCCGCTCATGCAGATGACGAAGCCGCTGATGACGAAGAAGATCTGGACGCCCAGACAGCCGTAGGCGAAGTAGCTGGAGAGGGTGGGGAACTGGGCGCGGGGCGAGGAGCCCCACGCCCGGGTTATCTCACCGTCGCGGCCGCCGTAGTGGTACGCGGCCACCATGAGCGCGGCGAGCAGGCGCAGCCCGTCCAGCGCCCGCAGCCGCACCTGAGGACGGCCTCCGCCGCGCGCTGCCGCCTTGGCGGTGCGTTCGGCGGATCGCTCCAGGGCCATGTCGGGGGCGCGCGGCGGCGTCGGCGTGGGAGCCGTCGCCGCCGCGTTGGATATCGGTCCTGCGTCCGGGTCCGATATCGGTCCTGCGTCCGAGCCGGATATCGGTCCTGCGTCCGGGTCCGATATCGGCCCGGCGTCCGAGCCGGATATCGGTCCGGCGTCCGCGTGGGATATCGGCCCGGCGTCGGGGGTCGGCGGCGCGCTCATCCGGTGACCGTCCGCTTGAGGGCGGCCCGCTTCAGGGCCCGGGCCCGGCGCGCCACCCTGCGCACCGTCTCATTGCGCGGGATGAACGCCAGCTGCGAGGGCACCGCCCCGGGCAGGGCGAGCGCGGTCAGCCGGCGCTTCTTGAAGTAGCGCCAGGTGTTGTTGTCCAGGTGGGCGGCCAGATAGCGCTCGGCCGCGGGCCGCAGATCCGGGTAGATCTTGGCCTGCATGCAGAAGCCGACCGCGGTGACCAGCCCGGTCAGCCGCTTGCCCGCCCGCTCGTCCACCGGCTGGGCGGCGGCCACCGCCTTGTGGTTCTCGAGGTCGGGCAGCAGCGCGTCCACGATCGTCACCGGCACGCGGTTGCTGTTCTGGTACGGGGTGAGCCGCTCCAGCAGCGTGTCGGTGCCGATCCGGGCCACCGGCAGCCCGTAGAAGACGTCGGCGGTGAGCAGCGCGGTGGAGAAGCAGCCGATGACCAGGGCCGGGCTCATCCGCTGGTACAGCACCTCGGCGAGGACCGGGGTGTCCATGACGGTCAGCTCCGCGCCCAGCTCGGCGGCCTTCTTCTCCAGCATCCGCGACCAGCGGGCCGGGGCGGTGGGGTGCGGCTTGAAGACGACGGTGCGATGGCCCAGCGCCACGGCGCCGCGCAGCATCCGCAGATGCAGCTCTTCCTCCTCCTGCGGGGAGAGGATGTCCAGCGCGGACAGGTACTGGCCGAGCAGCAGCGCCGGGCCGTTGCCGACCGCGATCCGCTCGCTGGCGGAGGCGACGCTGCGCGGGGCGGCCTCGGCCACCTCGCTGAGCACCTTGGTGAACACCTCGGTCGGCAGGATCTCCGGCTCGACGCCGAACTCGGTCAGCAGCAGCGGCCGCAGCCCGGGCACCAGGTCGAGGTGGAGCAGTCGGCGGATCCGGGTGCCGATCAGCGGGTCCAGCTTGTTGCGGGTCGGGCCGTAGCTCATCAGCCCGTCCGCGTAGACGTCGATGGGCGCGCCCTGGAACACATTGGCGACCGCCATCGCCGGGTTGACCTGGATGGACTCCAGGATCAGCTCGATCTTGTCGTCGCCGAGGTTCCACAGCAGCCGCAGATGGCGCTCCCACAGCGGGGCGTCGTCGACGCGCGGGGCCCAGCCGCCGGGGTGGAACGGCGAGATCGTCTCGTTCCAGGACAGCACCCGGTCGAAGCGGCCGCGCAGTCGCTCGAAGCCGGGCATCTCGTCCACCGGCGGGGTGGTCTCCGGTGTCGCGGCGTTGTTGCTGATCAGCAGCAGCCGGCGGTCGGCCGGGCCGACGCTGCCCGCGTCGATCGCGGCCGCGAGGGTCGCCGCCCCGTAGAGGGTCGAGGCGAGGAAGATCTGGGTGCGCTTGCGCTCCGCCAGGGGCTTGTAGGCGGACATCAGGCCGCCACCTCCGCCCCCGCGGACCGGCGCTTGACTCGCCGCAGTCGTGCGGCGCGCTCGTAGTCCATGGAATCCAGTGCGTCCTTCAATACGTCCTGGGGCATGCGTTTCATCGCCGCCGCCGACATGGAACGGAGTTTGCGTGCCACTTGTGGTTCGAATCTCTCGATGTTGCCGAGGTGGTGGGAAATGATCGCGCAATAGGTGCGGACGGCCTTCGGCAGCAGGGCGTCGGCGTCGCGGTCCCGCGCGGTTTCCTCGATCACCTGGTCGAATGCGCGAATGAAGTCCAGCTGCCGCACATCGCCGATCTGGGTGAGCGAGGAGGAGACCCCGCGCCGGTAGAACACCCCGGCCAGGCCGAGGACGGCGAAGCTGCGGGCCTCGCGGTGCAGCCGCCAGATCCAGGGCCGGTCCTCTGCGGTGCGCAGCCCGTGGGTGAAGTGCAGCAGCCCCTCGTCGACCAGGCGGCGGTGGTACATGCCCGCCCAGGCGTAGGGGTAGTCGACGGAGGTGGAGCGGTCGGCCGGGAGGATCACGTCCCGAGGGTTCATCACCTCATTGCGGCGGCCGTGCGGCACCCGGGTGATGGAGCGCGCCCGGGCGGTGCACTGGACATGGTCGGTGCGGACGAAGTCGCACCCCAAGTCCTCGATCGCCGCGAGCAGCTGGGCGTAGTAGCCGGGGGCCAGCCAGTCGTCGCCGTCGAGGAAGGCGATGTACTCCCCCGTGGCGTTGTCCAGGCCGGTGTTCCGCGCGGTGGCCAGCCCACCGTTCTTCTCATGCCGTACGTAGACGGCCCCCGGAAGGTCGCGTTCTGCCCGCTCCAGGATCTCCGGCGTCCCGTCGGTGGCACAGTCGTCGACGAGAATGAATTCGAAGTCCTCGCGCGCGTTCGCGCGCAGACTTCTGAGCGTGTCGGGGGCATAGGTCTGCACGTTGTAGAACGGCACGATGACGGAGAGCTTAACCACGCGGGTGACGCTAGGTCGCCGGTCGGCATTCGTCTTGACCTAGGGTGTACGTAAAGGTGAACGAAAGACGTCGGAACGGTTAACCCGCCGCTCCAGCCAGCCGATTCTCCAATCGTCGACGTTCTGTTAACCCTTTGTTGCTCTTGCGTTGGGCCGTGAATCGACAACGCTTCCTAGCGTCTCCAACGTGTCCTCACGTACCAAATCCCCTGTGCGAGTCGCCGTGCTCGCCGACTCCGACACCCGGTGGAAATGGGGCGCGCTCACCGCGCATCGCCTCGTACCGGATGGGTCGGATTCAGCCTCGGAGCGCCGCCTCGACGGCTTCCTGCTGCGCGGCCGCGCCACGCCGACCGCCCGGCAGCTCACCGAGGTCGGGGTGCGCGCCGACGCGATGCGCGAGGTCACGGGCGTGGAATTCGTCCGGGCGATGGACCGTGAGCGCTATGACGTGATCGTCCTCTCCCTGGTCGGCGGCGCCGTCCAGGCCATGCTGCACGGACTGCGCCACGCCTGGGAGGGCGCCGAACGCCGCCCCGTGGTCGTCACCGGCTATGTCGGGGTCGTCTACGAGAAGCTGGCCGACGGGCTGCTGCTGCGCCACGGCGCCGATGTGGTGCTGGCCAACTCGCGCCATGACGCCGAGCGCTTCCGTGACGTCTACAAGGGCGTCGGCGCCGACGCGGAGAGCGTCGTGGAGTGCGCGCTGCCCTTCCTCGGCGGCGACCGCTACGACGAGAAGGCGCGGCTGGGCCGGGAGTACCCCGGCGGCACGGTCGTCTTCGCCGTCCAGCCGTCCGTCCCGGACAACCGCGCCGACCGCACCTATCTGCTGCGCCGCGCGGTGGAGCACGCGCGCCGCCACCCGGACCGCGAGGTCGTGGTCAAGCTGCGCTCCAAGCCGGGCGAGCACACCACCCACATCGAGGAGCTTCCCTACCAGAAGCTGATCGCGAAGTTCGGCGACGATCTGCCCGCGAACTTCCGGCTCGCCTACGGCAACATGGGCGAGGTCCTGGACACCGCGGACCTGCTGGTCACGGTCAGCTCCACGGCCGCCCTGGAGTCGCTGCACCGCTCCATACCGACCGCCGTGCTCACCGACCTCGGGGTGCGGGAGACGCTCGGCAACCACCACTTCCTCGGCTCCGGCTGTCTGGCCTCCTGGGACCAGCTGGACGCCGGGCACCTGCCCGAGCCGGACGCCGAGTGGCTCAGCCGCCAGGGCGTGGCCGCCGACGGGCCGTACGAGACCTGGTTCGACGCCGCGCGGGAGCGGGTGGCCGAGCTGGCCGCCGCACCGGCCCTGCCGCCGCTGGACCCCTTCTACACCCCCGTCACCGCACCCGGCTATCTGCCCGGCCGACTCGCCCGGTACGGCTTCGAGCCGGACGGCTCACCACGCCCCGGGGCCTCCGCCGAGAACGAGGCGCAGGTCTCCGCGTTGCGGCGGGTGGTGCGCAACACGATGCGGGAAGCGGCCCGCGGCGCCTATCGCCATGGCGTCCAGCGCGTGGCTCCCGTCATCCGGCGGATGGGGGAGCTGTGAGCGACGCGCATCACAGCGACGCGAACCAAGAGGAGGCCGGGACGGCCTCGATCACCTCTGCAACCCCTGAAGGAGCCGCCATGACCGCATCGAGCCCGTGTGTGCTCGCCGTGATCCCCGCCCGTGGCGGATCGAAGGGCGTCCCCGCGAAGAACCTCGCCGCCGTCGGCGGTGTGCCGCTGGTCGCCCGCGCGGTCATGGAGTGCCGGGCGAGCCGCCTGGTGACGGACGTGGTCGTCTCCACCGACGACACCGGCATCGCGGCCGCGGCGCGCGGGGCCGGCGCGGTGGTCATCCAGCGGCCCACCGACATCGCGGGGGACACCGCCACCAGCGAGGCCGCGGTGATCCACGCGATGGACGCCTACGAGGCGTCGCACGACACCACCGTGGACGTGGTGCTCCTGGTGCAGTGCACCAGCCCCTTCATCATCAGCGAGGACATCGACGGGGTGGCCGCGGCGGTCGCCGAGAAGGGCGCCGACACCGCCCTGACCGTCGCCCCCTTCCACGGCTTCGTCTGGCGCGAGGGCGAGAACCCCGAGGCGGACGGCGGCGACGGGGTCAACCACGACAAGTCGTACCGCCCGCGCCGCCAGGACCGCCCCCAGGACTTCCTGGAGACCGGCGCCGCCTACGCGATGGACGCGCGCGGCTTCCGCGAGGCCGGGCACCGCTTCTTCGGCCGTACCGACCTGGTGCGCACCGACCCCGCCCGGGTGCTGGAGATCGACGATCCGCACGATCTGGCCCGCGCCCGCGCGCTCGCCCCGCTGTTCGACGCCGAGCGGCCGGGCGCCCTCCCCACCCGCGACGACATCGACGCGGTGGTACTCGACTTCGACGGCACCCAGACCGACGACAGGGTGCTCGTCGACTCCGATGGACGCGAACTCGTGGCCGTGCACCGCGGCGACGGGCTCGGGATCGCCGCCCTGCGCCGCGCTGAGCTGGCGCTGCTGATCCTGTCCACGGAAAAGAACCCGGTCGTCGCCGCACGGGCCCGCAAACTCCAGGTCCCCGTGCTCCATGGCATCGACCGAAAAGATCTCGCACTGAAGCAGTGGTGCGAGGAGCAGGGCATCGCGCCGGAGCGCGTGCTCTACGTCGGCAACGACGTCAACGACCTCCCGTGCTTCGGCCTCGTCGGCTGGCCCGTGGCGGTCGCAGGTGCGCACGACGTCGTGCGCGGCGCTGCACGTGCGGTCACCTCCACCCCCGGAGGGGACGGCGCGATCCGCGAGATCGCCTCGTGGATTCTCGGAAAGGAACTGTCTTAAGTGAGCTCCAACTCTCGCCTCCGCACCCTCGGCGCGAAGACCGCCGGACCCGGCCACCCGGTCTATGTCACCGGTGAGATCGGCATCAACCACAACGGCGACCTGGAGAACGCGTTCAAGCTGATCGACGTCGCCGCCGAGGCCGGCTGTGACGCGGTCAAGTTCCAGAAGCGAACCCCGGAGATCTGCACCCCCCGCGACCAGTGGGACATCGAGCGTGACACCCCCTGGGGCCGGATGACCTACATCGACTACCGCCACCGCGTGGAGTTCGGCGAGGACGAGTACCGCGCCATCTCCGAGCACTGCGCCAAGCGCGGCATCGACTGGTTCGCCTCCCCGTGGGACACCGAGGCCGTCGCCTTCCTGGAGAAGTTCGACGTCCCGGCGCACAAGGTGGCCTCCGCCTCGCTGACCGACGACGAGCTGCTGCGCGCCCTGCGGGCGACCGGCCGCACGATCATCCTGTCGACGGGCATGTCCACCCCCAAGCAGATCCGTCACGCGGTGGAGGTGCTCGGCAGCGACAACATCCTGCTGTGCCACGCCACCTCCACGTACCCGGCCAAGGCCGAGGAGCTCAACCTGCGCGTGATCAACACGCTCCAGGCCGAGTACCCCAACGTGCCGATCGGCTACTCCGGCCACGAGACCGGTCTCCAGACCACCCTGGCCGCCGTGGCGCTCGGTGCCGCGTTCGTCGAGCGTCACATCACCCTCGACCGCGCCATGTGGGGCTCGGACCAGGCCGCCTCGGTCGAGCCGCAGGGCCTGACGCGCCTGGTGCGGGACATCCGCATCATCGAGGAGTCCCTCGGTGACGGCGTCAAGAAGGTCTACGAGAGCGAGCTCGGCCCGATGAAGAAGCTCCGCCGTGTCGCGGGCGTCGTCGCCGAGTCCGAGTCCGAGTCCGCCGACCGCGAGCCCGCCGCGGTCTGAGGCACTCTGCCGTGAATCCACCGGCCGGTGAGCCCGGCCCTTGCCCGGAAGCGGCGGGCACCCCTGACTCGTCGGGGGCTGCCCACCGCTTCCGGGCCCTGCCTTTGGACGGTGCGATGGTCTCCGCTGCCCCCCTTGCCTCTCCGGCCACGCTTGCCTTCGTCGAGAGCCCGGTTCAGCTGCTGAACGTGCTGGAGTGGGCGTACGCCGACGCCCAGCGCGCCGACGCCCAGCGCGCCGCGGGCCCCGAAGCCACGGCGCCCCAGGACCTCACCGTGGTGGTGCTCTCCCCGCACGATCCGATGACCCGCGGCCAGCTGCGCCGGATGGCCGAGCTGGCGCGGGACGAGGGCTTCGCCGTGCGCTGGGAGGACGCCCGCGGCGGGGCCGGTGCGCCGATCAAGACCATCGCCGGACTGCGCGGACCGCTGCGCCGGGCCGGGCGGATCGTGATAGGCGATCCGTTCTCCCGCTATGTCCAGCTGCTGCTGACCCTCACCCGGGCCAAGGACCTGGTCGTGGTGGACGACGGCACGGCCACCATGGAGTTCATCTCCCAGCTGGCGAAGGGCGAGCCCCTGGTGCGCTGGCACCGGCGCGGCAGCAAGGGGCCGCGCGACATGGTGTTCGCGCCGGTCTCCGCCACCGCGCGCCGCCGGCTCACCCCGGGCACCAGGCGCCGGGTCGAGGTCTTCAGCTCGATGCCGGTGGAGCCGCCCGCCGGGGTCACCATCACCGCCAACGACTTCGCCTGGACCCGCGCCAGGTTCGGCCCGCCCCGGCTCACCGGGGGCACCGACCTGGTGGGCACGTCCCTGGTCGAGACGGGCGTGGTGGACCTGGAGCGCTATCTGGAAGCGGTTGGCTCGCTGGCCCGCGCCCATGGCGCCACCCGCTACTTCGCCCACCGCCGGGAGAGCGCCGAGAAGCTGCACCGGGTCTCGGCCGAGGTGGGTCTGGAGATCGTACGGCCCGATCTGCCGCTCGAGCTGATAGCCCGCCGCGGCCCCATCGGTCACACGATCGTGAGCTTCCCCTCGACCGTGGTGCACACCCTGCCGCTCGCGCTCGTGGGCACCGGCGTTCAGGTCGCGGTCTGCGATGTGGATCCCGCCTGGCTGACCAGGGACGCCTCCCCGCGCGCCCAGGGCTTCCTGTCCGGGGTCACCGGGACGGCGCGCGATGTGCGCCGGCTGGGCTCGGGGCCGCAGGCGGGGTCACCCCCGCCGAGGGACGCGGCCCCGCCCAGGGACTCGGTCCCGCAGCGGGAGGCGGCCCCGCAGCGGGAGGCGGCCCCGCCTGCGAACCCAGGACCGCCCGCGGCACCGGTCGCGGCGTCCTGAGACCGGTCACGCGGCGTCCTGAGACCGGTCGGGGCGTCCTGAGGCGTCTCAGGTTCTGAGCTCGTCGCCCGTACGGCCGTGTGGCACATCTCACCCGCGGCCGATCGGGAAACCGGCTGTTATACCCTCTGACTAGGAAGATCATGCAGCGGGGCGGGTACTTTTGCGTACCCGAACAGATTGAATTTTTGTTGATCGACATTCGGTGGACCCACCTGGCGTTCTACGCTTCTTCAGGTGAAGCAATTGATGTCCCTCGATGCGACCGATGTCACACCCGCCGACGCGCCCGCGCTGCCCGGCACGCTCCCGGACGAACTGCGTGCCGAACTCATTGCCTTCCGGCGCGACTTGCACATGCACCCCGAGCTCGGCAACTGCGAGTTCCGCACCACCGCCGCGATCAAGGCGCGGCTGGAGCAGGCGGGACTCGAGCCTCGGGTGCTGCCCTCCGGCACCGGTCTCATCTGTGACATCGGCCCGCGCGACGGCGTAGCGCCCCTGCTGGCGCTGCGCGCGGACATCGACGGGCTGCCCATCCCCGACACCAAGACGGTGGACTACCGCTCGACCGTCGCCGACCGCGCCCACGCCTGCGGCCACGATGTGCACACCACCGTGGTGCTCGGCGCCGGTCTGGTCCTCGCCGAGCTGGCCCGTGAGGGGCGGCTGGCGCGCCCGGTGCGGCTGCTGTTCCAGCCCGCCGAGGAGGTGCTGCCCGGCGGCGCGGCCGACGCGATCGAGGCGGGCGTGCTGGACGGCGTGGGCCGGATCCTGGCCCTGCACTGCGACCCGAAGGTCGAGGTCGGCCGGATCGGGCTGCGGGTCGGGCCGATCACCTCGGCCTGCGACCGGCTGGAGGTCTCGCTGGACGGGCCGGGCGGCCACACCGCGCGCCCCCATCTGACCACCGACCTGGTGACCGCCGTCGCCAAGGTGATCACCGAGGTGCCCGCGCTGCTGGCCCGCCGGGTGGACGCCCGCTCGGGTCTGGCCGTCACCTGGGGCCGGGTGGAGTCGGGCCACGCCTGCAATGTGATCCCGCAGCACGCCGAGCTGTCCGCCACGGTCCGCTGCCTGGACCTGCCCGCCTGGCGGGAGGCCCCGGACCTGGTCCATGCCGCGGTGGACGAGATCGCCACCCTGCACCGCGCCAAGTCGGAGATCAACTACATCCGCGGGGTCCCGCCGGTGGTCAACGAGGCGAGCTCCGCCGAACTGCTGCGGGACGCGATGATCGCCCGCCGGGGCGCGGACGCGGTCGAGGGCACCGAGCAGTCCCTGGGCGGCGAGGACTTCTCCTGGTACCTGGAGCGGGTGCCCGGCGCGATGGCCCGCCTCGGCGTCCGCAAGGTCGGCGACACCACCCGGCGCGACCTCCACGCGGGCGACTTCGACGTGGACGAGGGCGCGATCGCGGTGGGCGTGGAGCTGTTCACGGCCGCCGTCCTGCTGGAGCGGAACGCGTAGATCCAAACGGCCGGAACGCGTAGACCGGGCGGGCCGGAACCCGTAGATGCGATGGTCGCGGCGCCGCGCGCTTCCCTTGGCGCGCGGCGCGATCACCCCTTCGTCACCGCCGGTACCGCTCGCGGACACGAGAGGTTCGCGACGATCCGATAACGGCTTCCGAGGGGGGCTTTATCTGGCATCTACGCGCGTTACGATGCGGCGGAGCCAGCGCCGCAAGGGGCGCTTCGAGATCATCAGAGGGGACCCTCGTGCGCCGGGTATCCACGATAGCTGTCGCGGGCATTGCCACCGCGGCTCTCGCATTCTCCGTCACCGCGTGTGGCAGCAGTTCCGAAGAGGGAAGCAAGAACGCCGGTATCGGCCTCGCCTACGACGTGGGCGGCCGCGGCGACCACTCCTTCAACGACTCCGCCGCCAAAGGCTACGACAAGGCCCTGAAGGACTTCGACGTCAAGGGCAAGGAGCTGACGGCGAAGGACGGCGACACGGACGCCGACCGCTACGACAAGCTGGCGAGCCTCGCCGAGGCGGGCTACAACCCCGTCGTGGGCGTCGGCTACGCGTGGACCCCCTCGCTCACCAAGGCCGCCAAGAAGTACAAGGACACCGACTTCGCCATCGTCGACTCGGTCGTCGACGCCAAGAACGTGGCCAGCCTGGTCTCCGCCGAGCACGAGGGCTCCTACCTCGCCGGTGTGGCGGCGGGGCTGAAGACCAAGTCCAACAAGGTCGGCTTCATCGGCGGTACCGACAGCGCGCTGATCAAGAAGTTCGCGGGCGGCTTCCAGCAGGGCCTGAAGGACACCAACCCCAAGGCGTCGCTGGACGTCCAGTGGGTGCAGGTCGGTTCGCCCAAGGGCTTCGGCATGCCGGACCGCGGCAAGGACATCGCCGAGGGCATGCTCTCCAACAAGGTCGACGTGATCTTCTCCGCGGCCGGCGGCTCCGGCGCGGGCGCCATCGAGGCGACCGCCGGCAAGAAGGGCACCTGGTCGATCGGCGTCGACGGCGACCAGTACTACGACAAGGGCCTCGCCCAGTACAAGAACGCGATCCTGACCTCCATGGTCAAGACCGTGGACGGTTCGGTCTACGACTTCATCAAGAGCGTCGTGAAGGACAAGAAGCCCGAGAGCGGCGTCCAGACCTACGACCTCAAGCGCGGCGGCGTCTCCCTCTCCTACTCGGGCGGCTTCATCAACGACATCAAGCCGAAGATCGAGGCGGCCAAGAAGAAGATCATCGACGGTCAGATCAAGGTCCAGGACACCTACAAGGACTGACCCCTCGCGCCACGGACCCGCGACGAGACCCCCGGGCATCCGCCCCGGGTCCGCCCGGGTCCGTGGCGTACCCCGGCCGGTCCGGCCCCCGGCCAGCCCCACCCCCTCCGCCCCTCAGGAGTGCGCCATCAAAGCCGCCAGCCCACCCAAGGGCGCTCCCGCCGGTGCCGTCACCGACGTCGCCGTGGAACTCCACGGAATCACCAAGCGGTTCCCCGGAGTCGTCGCCAACCACGACATCGACATCACCGTGCGCCGCGGCACCGTGCACGCCCTCGTGGGCGAGAACGGCGCGGGCAAGTCGACCCTGATGAAGATCCTCTACGGGATGCAGCGCCCGGACGAGGGCACCATCGCGATCGACGGCGAGACGGTGGAACTGCACTCCCCGGCGGATGCCATATCCCGCGGTGTGGGCATGGTGCACCAGCACTTCATGCTCGCCGACAACTTCACCGTGCTGGAGAACGTGGTCCTCGGCGCCGAGAAGCTGCACGGCATCGCCGGCAGGGCGCGGGCCCGGATCAAGGAGATCTCCGACGCCTACGGGCTGGGTGTCCGCCCCGATGTCCTGGTCGAGGACCTGGGCGTGGCGGACCGTCAGCGGGTGGAGATCCTCAAGGTCCTCTACCGGGGCGCCCGGACGCTGATCCTCGACGAGCCGACCGCCGTGCTCGTCCCGCAGGAGGTCGACGCGCTCTTCGACAACCTCCGCGAGCTCAAGTCCGAGGGCCTGACGGTGCTGTTCATCTCGCACAAGCTGGGCGAGGTGCTGTCCGTGGCCGATGACATCACCGTCATCCGGCGCGGCACCACGGTCGCCTCCGTCGTACCGTCCGAGACCAGCCCCCGGCAGCTGGCCGAGCTGATGGTCGGCAGCGAGCTGCCCTCGCCCGAGACCCGCGAATCCACCGTCACCGACACCGACATGCTCGTCGTGGACGGGCTGCGGCTGACCGCCACCGATGTGGACGGGGTCGAGCGGGCCGTGCTCGACGACATCGACCTCACCATCCGCAAGGGCGAAGTCCTCGGCATCGCCGGTGTGGAGGGCAACGGCCAGGCCGAACTGGTCGAGGCCATCATGGGCATGCGCGACCCCGACGCCGGCACCATCACCCTGGACGGCGCCGACATCTCCCACGCGCCCACCCGCAAGCGGCGCGAGGACGGCATCGGTTACATCCCCGAGGACCGCCACCGGCACGGGCTGCTGCTGGAAGCGCCGCTGTGGGAGAACCGCATCCTCGGCCATGTCACCGAGGAGCCCAACAGCAAGGCCGGGCTGCTGAACCCGGCCGCCGCCCGGCGGGACACCGAGCGGATCGTCGCCGAGTACGACGTGCGTACGCCGGGGATCGAGGTCACCGCGGCCTCGCTGTCCGGCGGCAACCAGCAGAAGCTGATCGTCGGCCGGGAGATGAGCCACCACCCCAAGCTGCTGATCGCCGCGCACCCCACCCGGGGTGTGGACGTGGGCGCCCAGGCGCAGATCTGGGACCAGATCCGCGCCGCGCGCCGGGACGGCCTGGCCGTGCTGCTGATCTCGGCCGACCTGGACGAGCTGATCGGCCTGTCCGACACCCTGCGGGTGATGTACCGCGGCCGGCTGGTCGCCGACGCCGACCCCGCCACGATCACCCCGGAGGAGCTGGGCTCGGCCATGACCGGCGCCGCCTCCGGCCATCTGGAGGGCCCGGCGGACGACGGGACCGAGGCCGCCCCTGGCAACGAGGCCGAGGCCGGAACCGCGACCGGGGGAGAGGACCGATGAAGAAGCTGGACAAGGAGCGGGTGCTGCTCGCGGTCGCGGCCCCGGTGCTGGCGCTCGCCGCCGCGTTCGTGGTGACCGCGCTGGTGCTGCTGGCGACCGGCAAGGAGCCGTTCAACGCCTTCGGCATCATGTTCGACTACGGCGTGAAGGCCGACAGCCAGGTCTACATCCTCAACAAGGCGACCACGTACTACCTGGCGGGGCTCGCGGTGGCCATCGGCTTCCGGATGAACCTCTTCAACATCGGCGTCGACGGCCAGTACCGGCTCGCCGCCTTCTTCGCCGCCGTCGTCGGCGGGGCGCTGAAGCTTCCCGGGCTGGTGCAGATCCCGCTGATCCTGCTGGTCGGCATGCTCGTCGGCGCCATGTGGGCGTCCATCGCCGGTCTGCTGAAGGTCTACCGGGGCGTCAGCGAGGTGATCAGCACCATCATGCTGAACTCCCTCTCGGGCATCGTCATCAGCTATCTGCTGGTGGACGGGCGGCTGGCCGACCTCGACAAGCAGACCAACATCGTGGCCACCGACCCGCTGCCGTCCTCCAGCCACTTCTTCACCATCCCGGCGGGCGGCGACCTCGACCCCATCTGGGGCTTCATCGTGGTCGCGGCGCTCGCGGGCGCCGGCTTCTGGTTCCTGCTCGGCCGCACCCGGTTCGGCTTCGACCTGCGCGCGGTGGGCCGCTCCGAGTCCGCCGCGCAGGCCAGCGGCGTCAACGTCAAGCGCATGGTGCTCACCAGCATGCTGCTCTCGGGCGCGATGGCCGGTCTGATCGGCATGCCGACCCTGCTCAACGACACCCACCAGTTCACCTCCGACTTCCCCACCGGCATCGGCTTCACCGGTATCGCCATCGCGCTGCTCGGCCGCAACAACCCGGTCGGCATCGGCCTGGCCGCCGTGCTGTGGGGCTTCCTCGAGCGCGGCGCCAACCGCCTGGAGTTCGAGGGCTACGACAAGGAGATCGTCGGCGTGATGCAGGGCGTGATCGTCCTGTGTGTCGTCATCGCGTACGAACTGGTGCGCCGCTACGGGCTCAAGCGCCAGCAGCAGAGGGTGGGCGCGGAGCTCGCCGCCCAGGCCAGGGCCGACAAGGGTACGGACAAGCAGGAGGTGCCGGCATGAGTGCCACGGTGACCACCACCAAGAGCACGAGCACGCCGGGCAAGGGGAACGGTCCCGCCTCCCGGATGTCCCTGGGCAAGGTGCTGCTGATCGTCGCCGGGGCGCTGATCGCGCTGTCGGTGCTGCGGGCGCTCGTCGACGCCGCCCAGCAGGCGGACTTCGACCGCGTCACCTCCGCCGGGCAGATCGGTGCCGCGCTCTCCATGGCCGTGCCCATCGGTCTCGCGGGTCTCGGCGGGCTGTGGTCCGAGCGGGCGGGTGTGGTCAACATCGGCCTCGAGGGCATGATGATCCTCGGCACCTTCTTCGGCGCCTGGGCCGGCTACCAGACCAACCCCTGGGTGGGGGTGCTCGCCGGCGTCCTCGGCGGCGCGGTCGGCGGGCTGATCCACGCGGTGGCCACCGTCACCTTCGGGGTGGACCACATCATCTCCGGTGTGGCGATGAACATCCTCGCCCTCGGCGCCACCACCTATCTGGCCAAGCGCTGGTTCGAGCCGCTGGCCGACATCGGCGGCTCCCCGAAGAACTCCCCGCAGGTCGACCCCATCCAGTCGTTCACCGTCCCCGGACTGTCCGACTGGCTCGCCGACCTGGAGAACCACCACTGGTTCCTGGTCTCGGACATCGCGGGCATCCTCGGTGGCCTGGTCACCGACATCTCGGCGCTGACCATCGTCTCCGTCCTGCTGGTCGTGGGCAGCTTCTTCGCCCTGTGGCGCACCTCGTTCGGACTGCGGCTGCGGTCCTGCGGTGAGAACCCCACGGCGGCCGAGTCCCTCGGCGTCAACGTCTACCTCTACAAGTACGCGGCCGTGGTGATCTCCGGCGGTCTCGCCGGGCTCGGCGGCGTCTTCCTCGCCCTCGTCCGCTCGCACATCTACAACGAGGGCCAGACCGGCGGCCGCGGCTACATCGGCCTCGCCGCCATGCTCTTCGGGAACTGGCGGCCGGGCGGGCTCGCGATGGGCGCCGGTCTCTTCGGCTACTCCGACGCGCTCCAGCTCCGCAACGGCGGGGCGACCGTGCACGCCCTGCTGCTCCTGGTCGCGCTCGGCCTCGCCGCGCTGGCGGCCTGGCGGATTGTCCGCAAGAGTTATGTCGCGGGCGCGGTGTCCGGCGCCGCGGCCGTCGCGCTGCTGCTGTGGTACGCCCTGACCGACACCGTCCCCAACGACCTGGTCAGCGCCACGCCGTACATCGTGACCCTGCTGGTCATGGGGCTCGCCTCACAGCGGCTGCGGATGCCCAAGGCGAACAACAGGCCCTACCGGAAGGGACAGGGCACATGAGCACTTCCGCCGCCGCGGCCCCCGACTGGGAGTCGTTGCGGGTACAGGCCCGGGACGCCATGTCCCGGGCCTACGCCCCCTACTCCGGCTTCCCGGTGGGCGCCGCCGCGCTCGTCGACGACGGCCGCACGGTCAGCGGCTGCAATGTGGAGAACGCCGCGTACGGCGTCGCACTGTGCGCCGAATGCGGTCTGGTCTCCTCCCTCGTCGCCTCCGGCGGCGGCCGCCTCACCGCCTTCACCTGCTGCGACCGCGAGGGCACCGTGCTGATGCCCTGCGGCCGCTGCCGTCAGCTGCTGTGGGAGCACGGCGGCCCGGAGCTCCAGATCGACACCGCCACGGGCATACGCCCGCTCGCCGAACTCCTCCCGGACGCCTTCGGCCCCGCCGACCTGCGCCGCGCCGCGGCCCACGGCTGACGCCCGCGCCGCCTCGGCCCGTCCGGTCGGTCCCCTGAATCGGCCCGCCCGGGCGGCCCCCCGAACACGAAAGGCCCCGTACAGCCCTCATGGACGCCATCTCCGTCATCCGCGCCAAGCGCGACGGCACCCGCCTCACCGACGCCCAGATCGACTGGATCATCGACGCCTACACGCGCGGCGAGGTGGCGGACGAGCAGATGTCCGCGCTCGCGATGGCGATCTTCCTCAACGGCATGGACCGGGCCGAGATCGCCCGCTGGACCGCCGCGATGATCGCGTCCGGTGAGCGGATGGACTTCTCCTCCCTGCCGCGCCCGACCTCCGACAAGCACTCCACCGGCGGCGTCGGCGACAAGATCACCCTGCCGCTCGCCCCCCTCGTGGCCGCCTGCGGAGCCGCCGTACCGCAGCTCTCCGGCCGCGGCCTGGGCCACACCGGCGGCACCCTGGACAAGCTGGAGTCCATCCCCGGCTGGCGCGCCCAGCTGACCAATGGCGACATGCTGGCCGTCCTCCGCGATGTCGGCTCGGTCATCTGCGCGGCGGGCGAGGGGCTGGCCCGCGCCGACAAGAAGCTGTACGCGCTGCGCGATGTCACCGGCACGGTCGAGTCGATCCCGCTCATCGCCTCCTCGATCATGTCCAAGAAGATCGCCGAGGGCACCGGCTCGCTGGTCCTGGACGTCAAGGTGGGCTCCGGCGCCTTCATGAAGGACATCGACTCCGCGCGCGAGCTGGCCACCACGATGGTCGGCCTCGGCACTGACCACGGCGTCCGTACGACCGCCCTGCTCACCGACATGTCCACCCCGCTCGGCCGGACGGCGGGCAACGCCCTCGAGGTCCGCGAGTCCGTGGAGGTGCTGGCGGGCGGCGGCCCGGCCGACGTCGTCGAGCTCACCCTGGCCCTGGCCCGCGAGATGCTGGACGCGGCGGGCCTGAAGGACGCCGACCCCACCAAGGCCCTGGCCGACGGCACCGCGATGGACCACTGGCGCCGCATGATCGCCGCCCAGGGCGGCGATCCGGACGCCCCGCTCCCGGTGGCCCGCGAACACCACGTCCTCCACGCCGAGTCGACCGGCGTCCTCACCCGCCTCGACGCCTACGCGGTGGGCCTCGCCGCCTGGCGCCTGGGCGCGGGCCGCGCCCGCAAGGAGGACCCGGTGCAGGCGGGCGCGGGCATAGAACTCCACGCCAAACCAGGCGACCACATCACCGCCGGCCAGCCCCTCCTCACCCTCCACACCGACACCCCGTCGGCCTTCCCCTACGCCCTGGAAGCCCTGGCCGACGCGATCGACTACGCCCCCGCGACCACGGAATTCACCACGAACCCGATCGTGCTGGAACGCATCGCCCAGGGGTGAGCTGCTTCGGTCGCATCGTTCTACGGGGGAACAGAAGTCAGAGCTCAACGTGGATGAGCATGAGCTTCGGGCATCCAGGCGGGCTGGTTCCTGGCCAAAACACATACGCGTGGTGCGCTCGTGGGCAGGCGCACGGAAGCCCCGCCCAGTGCTGCGGGGGTCAGCTCATGGGCGGGGTCGGTCGGGTGGGTTACAGCTTCCCGCTGTAGGCGATCACAACGACGACAGCGCAGGTTCCGTAGATGATGACCAGCGGCATGAGGTCAAACAGCCGGCTTCCAGCCGCCTTGGCCGCTCGCCTCATGATCCCCCTTCGTACAGCTTCGCGGGTACGCCCGCGTTTTCCATAGCGACGTCGACCACGATCCGCGCTAGTGCATGCCGTTCCATCGCCGACCCGGGACGTGCCGTGCACAGACAGCATGCGCACACAGGCCATCTGCGTGGCACGATCGGTAGGAGATTGTCTTTCTCGGCATCGTGGACGCGCACGGGGCCGTACGTCTTCCCGCTGTCCCGGGACACCCGGATGGTCATGATGGTGCCGGAACTTCTCACGCGAACCCCCTGAGCATGCGCAGGGCGCTGATCCTCGCCAGCGCCACCTGTAGCTGTTGCTCGGCTACACCGGCGCTGACTTGGCATCGGGAGCACCTGCACATTGGCCACCGGTCCGACATGAGCGGCGACAGCGGGTTGTTGGCGGCGCTGTACACGACTCGGGGCCCGAACGTCTTCCCCCCGTCCCGCGACACACGGAGTGTCATGAAGGTGTCGGGGCCCCTCATGACTCCTCCCGGTGCATTGGGCCCTTGTGATGCCACTGGAGCTCACGCACGCATGCGGCGGCCATCTGCACGTCGCCTTTGCGTCGGTGCTCCGCTTGCTGGCGCAGTAACGCGTCGCATAGGTCGCAGTTCTCGGCCGGGGGCGTTGATGGGTCAGTTGGCTGACCGGTCATGCCGAAGCCTCCGCTCCGTGAATCCGCCGGGGGCCGATATCGACGCCGCGAACGGCCAGCCGCAGGGCACGGCGGCGCACCCGTTGCTGCCGTCGTTCATGAGCCACCACGTACGGCCGGACAAGCCCGATGTCCTCGCCGCTCAGCGCGGCTACACGGGCGGCACTCACGGGCCGGGAGAACGATCGCTGATCATCCGCTCGGTGACGGCCTACAGGGGGCAGTAAGAGCCGTAGCAACGGCGGGAACAGTCTCGCTGTAGCTTGGGACACGTCGTCAACCTCCATGGGGTTGATGGCCACGCCCCCGGGCCGGTCGCACGGTCGCGGGGGTCCTTGATGCTCTTCCCCACGCTTCCGCTCCAATGAGTGACTGCATAGTGGCCCCCTGTAGGCCAACTGTCGGCCACAATTGGCACATGGGCAGCGACATCGGGGCCAACATCCGACGCCTACGCGAAGAGCACGAGTGGAGTCAGGCACGGCTGGCGCGTGAGGTTTGCCGGGCAGCCGGATTAGCCGGTGATCCAGTGGGGCGGCAGGAAGTCAGCCGGTGGGAGAACGGGAAGCGCACACCTTGGGAGTGGTTGCCGTTCATTGCTACCGCCTTAGGCGTGACCGTGGAAGTTCTGAGAGCGCATCAAGAGCGCGCCGAACCGCCGTTGCCGATGCTCGCTGACTTCCTGCCCGAAGACGATCCGCTAAGCCCGCTGGAAAGATGTAAGGGACGCCGTATCGGTATGGGTGCGGTGGATGACCTACAACAGCGCGTGCATGGGCTCAGACTTGCCGATGACGTTCTTGCCGGAGGCGACTTGATTCGCCCGGCGCTCCGGGAACTCCGCTCAGCTGTGAGGCTGTACCGTGAGGGAACCCACAGCAGCGAAGTAGGGCGGCAACTTCTGCGGCAAATCGGTGAGTTGACGCAGATTGCCGGATGGATTGCGAGTGACGCCGGACAACATAAAGAGGCAGAGCGCATCTACAGGCTAGGGATCAGCGCTGCAAGGCAGGCTGAAGACCACACCCTTGCCGGAAATATTGCAGGATCGCTGGCCTACCAATTCAGCAATACGGGGCGGGAATCCGAAGGACTCAGGCTCGCTCAGGCTGCATTCAATGACGCACGCGCCGAAGCGCCCCCGAAAGCCCGTGCACTGTATCTGGACCGTGTGGCCTGGGCGCACACAAAAGCCGGGGGTGCAGAGAACGGCCAACAAGCCATGCGCGCACTGGGAGAAGCCGGGCAGGCGCTCAGCGAAGACAGCGACGGCACCGAGTCGCCTACCTACCTGTATTGGGTGGATGCCGGGGAACTCCGTGTCATGGAATCACGTGTCTATACGGAGCTTCATCGCCCCTTGCGCGCAGTGCCGTTGCTCCGGGAAGTGCTCAGCGAATACGACGCCACGCACACGCGCGAAATGGCGCTGTATCTGTCTTGGCTCGCCATTGCCCTTGTCGACGCCAATGAGCCTGAAGAAGCGGCGACAGTGGCGGGACGGGTCCTCACTCTTTCCGCCGACGTTGCTTCGGAACGCACGGCGGAAAGAGTGCGGATCGTACTTGGCCGGTTGCAGGAGTATGCAGAGGTGCCGGAAGTCGCCGCTCTACTCGATGAGCATGAAGCGGCTTAGAGGTTGTCTCACGTGGCGTGATGTTTGTGCGGCATGATGCCGGTCGTGGGTGCTGATCTGTCGCAGCGGCTGGTTCCTGATGAACTGTGGGAGCTGGTCGGCGCCGTTACTGCCGTCGTTCGCTGCTCGTCCGCAGGGCGGCGGGACCGCTCCGTGTGATGAGCGGGCCGTGTTCACCGCCGTGGTGTACGTGCTGACCAGCGGTTGCGCCTGGCGGCATCTGCCGCCGACGTTCGGTACGTCTCCCGCGACGGCGCATCGCCGGTTCACGGTGTGGACCGAGGCGGGCCTGTGGCGCCGACTGCACCGGGCGGTGCTGGACGAACTCGGCGCCAGGGGCGATGTTGACTGACCCTCGGCGATCATCGACGCGGCATCTGTCCGGGCGGAAAGGGGGGCACCCTGACCGGGCCGAATCCGGTTGATCGCGGCAAGAAGGGCAGCAAACTGCACGTCCTGTCCGACGCCCAGGGCATCCCGCTGGCCGTTGCGGTGTCCGGGGCGAACCTGCACGACAGCCAGGCGTTCAAGCCACTGATCCTGGCGATACCTGCCGTCCGCTCCAGGCGCGGACCGCGCCGGCGGCGACCGGTCAAGGTACGCGCTGACAAGGCGTACTTCTCCGCCGACCACGTCGCCTGGCTCCGCGGTCGGGGCTTGATCCCGCGGATCGCCCGCCCGGGAATCGAGTCCGGCGAGCGGCTCGGGCGGCACCGCTGGAAGATCGAACGGTCGATCGCCTGGCTGTTCGGCTACCGCCGGCTCACCGTGCGATACGAGCGAAAACGCTCCCACTTCCTTGCCTTCCTCGGCTTCGCAGCTGCCCTGACCTGCTACAAGAAGCTCGCAAAACTCGCCACGTGAGACAACCTCTAAGAAGGCAAGGAAGGCCCACGAGAAGCAGGCCAATGCCATGGCCCAGATTTTCCGGACACTGGCCAATGAATTGGAAGCTAGGCGCACCGGGTCGCCGGAAATCGAGCCGTCGGCCAGTGACACTGATGCGGACTGAGGTGATGAGAAAAACCTCGTAGCCGACCCGGCAAATCAGGGGCTACGGGCTCAACTCATAAGCAACAAGGTCATGTTGTCGACGCGTACAGACCAGCTCCCGTCGACGTACGCCCATTCTCGTGCTGCCCCAGCAGGGAACGCATCGCCTGACCCGGGCATCCTGCGCTCGCGACTGGCCTACGGCAGCAGCTGGCCCCGGCGGCTCAGCAGGAACTTCTTGAAGGCCGCCACCGGGGGTGTGTCGGGGTGGCCGTCCAGCCAGGCGACGCCGATCTCGCGGACGGCGCGCGGGGCGGTGACGGTCAGCTCGGCCACGCCGGGGCGGGGGACCGCCGGGGGTGGGAGGAGGGCCACGCCGAGGCCCGCGGCGACCAGGCCGCGGAGGGTCTCCGCCTCCTCGCCCTCGAAGGCGATCCGCGGGGTGAAGCCCGCCTCGGCGCACAGCGCGTCCGTGATGCGCCGCAGCCCGTAGCCCGGCTCCAGGGTGACGAACAGCTCCGAGGCGGCCTCGGCGAGCCGGACCCGGCGGCGTCCGGCCAGCCGGTGGTCGTCGGGGACCACCAGCCGCAGCCGCTGTTCGTCCAGGCGGCGGGCGACCAGATCGGGGGCGTCCGGGACCGGGGAGGTCAGACACAGGTCGAGGCCGCCCGCGCGCATCCGCTCGATCATCGCCTCGCCGTAGTTCTGGACCAGTTGGAAGCGCACCCGCGGATGGTCCACCCGGAAGCTCCGGATCAGACCGGGCACGGTCTCGGTCCCCAGCGTGTGCAGGAAGCCGAACGAGACCCGGCCCGCCGCGGGGTCGGCGTCGGCCCGTACGGACTCGGCGGCCCGGTCGACCTCGGCGAGGGCCCGTTCGACCGAGCGCAGGAAGGTCCGTCCGGCCGGGGTGAGCGCCACCGTACGGCCCCGGCGGGCGAAGAGCGACACGCCCAGGTCCTCCTCCAGCCGGACCATCGCCCGGCTGAGCGTCGACTGGGGCACCCCCAACTCCTGTGCGGCGCGCGTCACATGCTCATGGCGGGCGACGGCGGCGAACTGGGCGAGGCGCGGGGTGAGCGCGGCGGCCCAGGACTCCGCCTCGACATCTGCTGTCACCGGAATGCCGTTTTCGTAACTGATGCGTGACACGGGCGGCCCTGACCTTTACTCATGCGGCAGTGGATTGATTATCGCCATTCCGTGCATTGGACGCATCAACCGTGGATACGTACGGTCGAACCATGCCTCCTGCTGATACCAGGGCGTCCACCGGGAACCACCGCGTGGACGCCTCCGCTTCGATGTCCCCGAACCCGAACCACTCCGAGTCCGAGCGGATGAGCCCGGGCCACCCCGGCTACCTCCGGATGCGGCTCGCCCTCTTCACCGCCGGACTCGCCACCTTCGCCCTGCTCTACTCGACCCAGGCGCTGCTGCCCGCGATCTCCGACGATCTGCGGGTCCAGGCGGACCAGGCCAGCTGGAGCGTCTCCGCGGCCACGTTCGGTCTCGCGCTCGCGGTGGTGCCGCTGAGCGCGCTGTCCGAGCGGTTCGGCCGGCGCGCCATGATGACCGTCTCGCTCACGGTCGCGGTCGTCCTCGCCCTGCTGGTGCCCTTCGCACCGGACCTGGGTTGGCTGATCGGGCTGCGCGCGGTCCAGGGCGCGGCGCTGGCCGGGATCCCCGCCTCCGCGATGGCGTACCTCTCGGAGGAGGTCCACCCGAAGGCGCTGATCGGCACGATCGGGCTGTTCGTGGCCGGTAACAGCGTCGGCGGGATGAGCGGCCGGATCGTCACCGGCTGGGTGGCGGACGCCTGGGGCTGGCGGGCCGCGCTCGCCGCGGTCGGTGTGATGGCGCTGCTGTGCGCGGCGTCCTTCCGGATGCTGCTGCCCAAGGCCCGGCACTTCACCCCGGCCGAGGTGAGCCCGCGGGCGCTGGCCCGCACCCTCGCCGGGCACCTCTCCGATCCGCTGCTGTGCCGGCTGTACGCGATCGGCGCGCTGTTCATGACGGTCTTCGGCGGGGTCTACACGGTCATCGGCTACCGCCTGGTGGCCGAGCCCTTCGGGCTCTCGCAGAGCCTGATCGGCTCGATCTTCCTGATCTACCTGGTCGGCACGGTCTCCTCGGCGGCCACCGGCAAGCTGGTCGGCCGGCTCGGGCGGCGCGGTGCGCTGTACGTGGCGGTGTCCACGACGGCCGCCGGGCTGCTGCTGTCCCTGCTGAACTCGATCCCGGCGGTGCTGGCCGGTCTGGTCCTGATCACCGCGGGCTTCTTCGCGGGCCACGCGGCGGCGTCCTCGGCGGTGAGCCGTACGGCCAAGACCGGACGCGCCCAGGCCGCGGCGCTCTACCAGGCGTCGTACTACATCGGCAGCAGTGTGGGCGGTGCGCTGGGCGCGCTCGCCTTCCACGCGGCCGGGTGGGCCGGCACCGTCGCCATGGGCCTGGTGGCGGTCGGCGGCGCGGCGGCGATCACGGTGTACGCGACGCGGAAGGCGATGGCCGAGCGGCGCGCGGAGGCAGCGCGGCGCGAGCTGTGCGGAGTGCCCGCCTAAGCGCTTCGCTGGAAGTGTGGCGATGCGTCGTCGGCCGACTGCGGCGCCGTCGTGACTGGTCGCGCAGTTCCCCGCGCCCCTTCGGGGCGCTGCCCGAGCCGTAGCGAGCTTCCTCCCCTGCTTAGGGGGGGCGTCGCCTGCGGCGTGCTCCTCCCCTCCCCGCCCCTCCCCACAACTGGGGCTCCGCCCCAGACCCCGGGGTGGGTTCGGGGCTCTGCCCCAGGGCTCGGGGGTGGGTTCGGGGCTCTGCCCCGGGCCCCGGGTGGAGCTGGGGCTCCGCCTCAGACCCCGGGGTCCAGGGGCGGAGCCCCTGGTATCGGGAAGGGGCGGGAGAGGGGAAAGATCCACCCGCCCCCCCGTAAGCGCCCTGCCAGGGCCGACCCCCGAAGCGCGAAGGGGCCGTTCCGCCACTGTCCGGCGGGGCGGCCCCTTCGTCCGGCGGCGCGGGCCCGGCCCCCGGCCCCAAGCGTGCAGGCGCCGAAGGCGCGAGACGGCGCCGCACCCGGCGACGTACCCGGACCCCGACGCACCCGGCAGCGAACGCAAACCCAGAGGCGCACAACCAAGCGCTCAACGCCGGCCCAGATTCGCCCCGAAGCCCGCCGCCAGCGGCATCCGCAGACCCAGCGGCGGCGGAGCCGCCAGCGCGTCGGTCACCGGGCGGGAGAAGCCGGAGTGGAAGAGGGAGCCGAGGAGGAAGTCCGCGGCCAGCGCCTGCACCTCGGAGCGGTGCTGATGCAGCCCGTGCCCATCGGTGTGCACCTCGAAGCGGCACACATCGCGGTTGGCCTTCTTGGCCCGTTCCGCCAGCCGGTAGGACAGTTCGGGGTCGGTGCGCTCGTCATTCGTGCCGTGGGCGATCAGCACCTGCCGTCCCACCAACTGCTTCACCGGCTCGGGTTCGAGCACCTCGTCCGGTGCCGGAAGCCAGGGCGCCAGCGCCACCACCGAGGTGACGGCCTCGTGCCCGGCGGCGCGGAGGGCGGCGCGCCCGCCCATGCCGTGGCCCACGAGGCAGACCGGCACGTCGCCGTAGCGCCGCACCACCTCCTCCACCGCCCAGGTGGCATCGGACGCGGCATCGGCGGCCGCCCCGTTCCAGCCCCGGCACCGGTAGTGGACGACATGGGCGGCCAGCCCCTCCTCCCGGCCCGCCCGGACCAGCCGCCGGGCCAGCGGCAGCGTGGCGGCCACCGAGAGTCTGGACGGCCGTCTGGTCCCACTGGGCTCCCCCTCGGGGAGCAGCAGCACCACACCATGTACGGTCGTTCGCGCGGCGGCCGCGCCCATCGGCCGCCCCAGCCGTGCGCCCCGCTCGGGCAACGCTTGCTGAGCCATGGCAGAAACGATCGCAGAAGGACTGGTGTACTCCACTACCCGTGCGGGTCACTGTTCCGTATCTATCCCTCACGTTCTACGCGCGTAGGGGCTACGCTGCCCAGATGACGAGCGAGCACACCCATGAGCCCACCCCCGAACAGATCCGCCGCGCCCCCAAGGTGCTGCTGCACGACCACCTCGACGGTGGGCTGCGCCCGGGCACCATCGTCGACCTCGCGAGGGAGACCGGGTACGCCGCGCTCCCGGAGACCGAGCCCGACAAGCTGGGCATCTGGTTCCGCGAGGCGGCGGACTCCGGGTCGCTGGAGCGCTATCTGGAGACGTTCTCCCACACCGTCGGCGTGATGCAGACCCGCGACGCGCTCGTCAGGGTCGCCGCCGAATGCGCCGAGGACCTCGCCGAGGACGGCGTCGTCTACGCCGAGATCCGCTACGCCCCCGAGCAGCACCTGGAGGGCGGGCTGACCCTGGAGCAGGTCGTCGAGGCGGTCAACGAGGGCTTCCGCGAGGGTGAGCGCCGGGCCTGGGAGAACGGCCACCGCATCCGCGTCGGCGCGCTGCTGACCGCGATGCGCCACGCGGCCCGCGCCCTGGAGATCGCCGAACTCGCCAACCGCTACCGCGACCTGGGCGTGGTCGGCTTCGACATCGCGGGCGCCGAGGCCGGGTTCCCGCCCACCCGCCACCTGGACGCCTTCGAGTATCTGAAGCGGGAGAACAACCACTTCACGATCCACGCGGGCGAGGCGTTCGGACTGCCCTCCATCTGGCAGGCGCTCCAGTGGTGCGGCGCCGACCGGCTGGGCCACGGCGTCCGCATCATCGACGACATCGAGGTCGGGGACGACGGCTCCCTCAGCCTCGGCCGCCTCGCCTCGTACGTCCGCGACAAGCGCATCCCGCTGGAGCTGTGCCCGACCTCCAACCTCCAGACCGGCGCGGCCAGTTCGTACGCCGAGCACCCCATCGGGCTGCTCCGTCGGCTGCATTTCCGCGCCACCGTGAATACGGATAATCGTCTGATGAGCGGGACGAGCATGAGCGGGGAATTCCAGCATCTTGTATCAACGTTCCATTACACGCTCGACGACATGCAATGGTTCACGGTCAATGCGATGAAATCGGCCTTCATTCCTTTTGACGAACGTCTGGCGATGATCAGTGACGTGATCAAGCCCGGATACGCCGAGCTCAAGTCCGAATGGCTGTTCCGCAATGTGGCCTCCGCATCGGCTGTGACCAGGGATTCCGCACCCGAGAGCAGCTGAGCGGGCGACACTGGCACACGACCCGGGCGGGGTAACGGAGGCCGTTTTCGGTGTTTGCGGGCAGCCGAAATCCATGGCTACGTTTCCGTATCGGTCAAGCCCCCGTCTCAAGGACAGATTTCTGATGAAGCAGGGAACCCTCAAGACTCTCGGTGTCATTGCCCTCGGTGCCGCCGCCGTCGTCGCCGGAGGCAGCGCCGCGTCCGCGGCGCCGGTCCCCGGTGGCTCCGCGGGCCGTGTCGCCGCCCCGGGGCAGCCCACCGCCGGCCAGCCCGCGGCCCCCGCCGCCCCTCAGGCCAAGCCCGCCCAGGGCATGCTGAGCCAGCTCCCGCTGGGCAGCCTCGGCCTCGTCAAGCTCGGCTGAACCCCGCCTGGGCACACGGCCGGGCCGCACATCCCGAAGGGGGTGTGCGGCCCGGTCATTTCCGTATGGGTCCGTATGCGGGGTAACGGCGCTTACGTATGCGGGGTCACCCCGCGCCGTCGGCGCGACGGGTCACCACGCCTCGCGATAGGCGTCCTCCGCCGGAAGCAGGAACCACAGCGCGATATAGAGCAGGAACTGCGGCCCCGGCAGCAGACACGAGACCACGAAGAGCACCCGCATCGTCGTCGGGGTGGTCCCGAAGCGCCGGGCGAGACCGGCGCAGACACCGGCGATCTTCTTGTCGTGGCGGGGGCGGACCAGCGGTGCGGCCATGATGGGCACTCCTCGTCGTCGGGTGGGCTCGGGAAGAGCTGGTTCCCGATGTCCTCAAAGCTATGTCCGCGAGCCGGAGGAGACGTCGCTCCACGGTGCGATCCCGACCCTGGGAATCGTCGGGGTCGGGGCCTGGGCGCCGTCGTTCCGGGGGAGGGGGGCCGCCCGGCCCCGGTCGGCCCGGCGGCGGAGCCGGGCCCGTACGGCGGGCACCACCAGCACATGCGCGAGGGCGACCCCGACGGTGTTCAGCAGCACCGCGTCCACGTTCATGATCTGCCCGGTCACCTCGCTGCGCAGCAGCGCGAACCCCATGGCCACCATCGCCCCGGTGAAGGCCGTACGGATCAGCGAGGCCAGCGGATACGCCTCCACCCGGCCCCCGGCCAGCGGCAGCAGCACTCCCAGCGGCGCGAGCAGCAGCAGCCCGCCTCCGATGGAACGGGCGGCCGACCAGGGGCTGAGCGCCAGATCGGCGCGGATGGTGGCCAGTGGTTCGAGGGTGGACGCGGACACCCAGGGGACGTTCACCGGTCGCAGGGTCAGCCAGCAGACGAACGAGAGGTGGGCCACGAGGAGCACGAAGCCCGCGACGCGGTAGCGGAAGGCGGCCCTGCGGCCGAAAGGACCCTGCACGAAAATCAGGACGCCGCACGCGGGGGTCGCGGTTCCGCACCCACTCCGCTGGTCAGCACCTTGTTACCGACAAGTCGCCGACCTGGGACGGGGCGGTACCAACAGGTAACGAATCAGGACACCGGGAGCCGCAATTGCACGACACCGGGATCCGGGAGTTCAGAACACCGGGATCCCGGCGTTCAGGACACCAGGACCCCGGAATTGACCGCGATCATCGGATTGCGGCGCATCTCCTCGGTGCACTGGTACGCCTTGAGCGGATCCCGCTGGCTGTCCGGACCGCCGAGCACCACCTTGCCGTCGTCACCGGCCACCGTGGTGTCCGCGAAGGTGCAGACGATCTGGGCGAGCGCCAGCGACTGGATCTCCTCCGGCGGCCGGTTCAGCCGCAGCGCGCTGTCCGGGTCGCCCTTGGCCGGTCCGGAGATCTCCACCCAGTCCTCGATCGCCGTGGAGAACCCGGCCGACACCTCGGCCCCCGTCGGCGGCAGCCGCAGCTGCTCCAGCAGCGCCCGGGCGACCCGCACCGGCTCGTGGGCCGTCTTCTCGTCGCCCTGCCGGGTGGTCCGGCTCACCGACAGGATCCGCGAGGAGCACAGCAGATAGATCCGTACGGAGACCCTGCCCATCCCCTCGGCCGCCCGCTCCGACTCCGGCGCCCGGCAGGACGCCCGCGAGGGCGCGGCCCCGGCGTCCACCGGCACCGAGGTGCCCCGTATCCCGCACCCGGCCGCCAGCAGCGTGACCGCGCCGGTCAGCAGGAGGACGGCCGACCGGGTCCAGCGCGCGCTCATGGCCTGCCCTCCTCGTCCCGGCCCGTGCCTGTGCCGCCGTCGTCGCGCTCGCTCCCGGCGGAGCCGTCGCGCTCGTCCTCGGCCTCGTCGGAGGCGATCCGGGAGGCGTCCATCGGCAGCCGCAGGGTAAAGACCGCCCCGCCCTCCGGCGAGTTCGCGGCGCTGATGTCGCCGCCGTGGATATGCGCGTTCTCCATCGCGATCGACAGCCCGAGCCCGCTGCCCTCCGAGCGGGGGCGGGATGCGCTCGCCTTGTAGAAGCGGTCGAAGACATGCGGCAGCACATCCTCGGGGATGCCCGGACCGTGGTCCCGGACCTTGATCAGCAGCTCATCGCCGTCGGTGCGCACCGAGACCCGCACCGGCGAGCCGCCGTGCTTGAGCGCGTTCCCGATCAGATTCGCCAGGATCACATCCAGCCGCCGGGGGTCCAGCCGGGACACGATCCCGCGCGCCGCGTCCAGCTCCACCGCGTCCAGCCAGGCGCGGGCGTCGATGCACGCCGTCACCTGGTCGGCGACATCGACATCGTCGAGCACCAGCCGGGCCGTGCCCGCGTCGAAGCGGGTCACCTCCATCAGGTTCTCCACCAGGTCGTTCAGCCGCCGGGTCTCGCTCACCACCAGCTGCACCGCCGGAGCGATCATCGGGTCGAGGGAGTCGGCCTCCTCCTCCAGCACCTCCGTGACGGCCGTGATCGCGGTGAGCGGGGTCCGCAGCTCATGCGACATGTCCGCGACGAAGCGCCGACTGGACGCCTCCCGCGCGGACAGCTCCGCCACCCGCTTCTGGAGCCGCTCCGCGGCCCGGTTGAAGGTGTGGGAGAGATTGGCCAGCTCATCGGAGCCGGAGACCTGGAGCCGGGTGTCGAGATGCCCCTCGCCCAGCCGGTGGGCCGCCTCCCCGAGCCGCTGCACCGGCCGCAGCACCGTGGCCGCGGCGGCCTGCGCCAGCAGCGCGGCGCCGATCAGCGCGAGCCCGGTGGCGATCCCCAGCGACCAGGCCAGGGAGTTCAGATCCTGGCGTTCGGTGTCCAGGGACTTGAGCATGTAGCCGGTCGGCCCGCCGCCGTTCACCTTGGCCCCGCCGACCAGGTACGGGGTGCCGCCCAGCGTGATCCGCTGCCAGTAGAGGTGGTACGGGGCGGTGTTCCCCTTGCTCACCGGGCGCTTCTGGTCCACCGCGCGCCGCAGCGAGGAGGGCACCACATCGAGGGTGAACAGATCCTTGTCCGAGGCCGCCGGGCAGCTTCCGACGTCCTTCGTCCGGGTGATCAGCAGCACCTCGTACTTCTGGGTGTTGTCCGCCATACGGCCCGCCGCCTCCCGCAATTCGGAACAGGTGGGGACGGAGGGCAGCGGGTCGGTGTCGTCCTTCAGCGACTTGCGGAACTCGTCCAGCGCCGAGTCCTGGGTACGGGTCAGCACCGCGTCCCGGTTCAGCCAGTACGCGATGGCGGACGCGGACACGGCGGCGGTCAGCGCCACCAGCCCGAAGACCAGCATCAGCCGCAGCCGGAGGCTGAACCACCGCAAGAGCCCCGCGGCCCAGCCCCGGGCCCGACCGGGCTCGTCGCTCACTGCGCTCAATTCCGTACGTCTCCGCCCCCGTGCGCGCGGCACACCGTAGTACTCACTGCGCTGATCCGTTCGCTTCTCCGCCCGTGCGGCGAAATCGCGGGCATCGCAGTCGTCCGCGGTCCGGCGGCCGCACGTGCGTCGCTCACTGTGGCGTGTCCAGCCGGTACCCGACCCCACGCACCGTACGGATCAGCGTCGGCGACGACGGCACGTCCTCCACCTTCGCGCGCAGCCGCTGTACGCATGCGTCGACCAGCCGCGAGTCCCCGAGGTAGTCGTGCTCCCACACCAGCCGCAACAGCTGCTGCCGGGACAGCGCCTGCCCCGGACGGCGGCTGAGCTCCAGCAGAAGCCGCAGCTCAGTGGGGGTGAGCTGGAGATCCTCGCCGTTCTTGGTGACCGTCATGGCCGCGCGGTCGATCAGCAGATTGCCGAAGGCCGCGGAGTCGTTGGCCTCCCGCTCCCCACGCCGCAGCACCGCGCGGATCCGGGCGTCCAGCACCCGGCCCTGGACGGGTTTGACCACATAGTCGTCGGCACCGGACTCCAGGCCGACCACGACGTCGATGTCATCGCTGCGCGCGGTCAGCAGGATGATCGGCAACTGGTCGGTACGGCGGATCCGGCGGCACACCTCGAAGCCGTCGATCCCGGGCAGCATCACATCGAGCACGATCAGATCCGGCCGCTGCTCACGCAGCAGTTTCAGGCCGTCCTCGCCCGTCGCCGCGGTCGCCACACGGTGGCCCTGGCGAGACAGCGAGAGTTCGAGGGCCGTGCGGATGGCGTCGTCGTCCTCGATCAGCAACAGGAAAGGCACGTTGGTCATTCTGGCCTACAAGGGGCCTGTAGTTCGACCGTCAGGGGTTTATCGGTCCGATCGCCTGTGACGAGCCTGTGACAGTCGACAGACACCCCCATGAAACTGGCCCGGCAAAGTCTTCTGTGCACCGGGCGGAACACCACCGGCCGGGGCAGCCAGAAGCCAGACCGACCAGGCTCCATCGACGGGGGGCGCGAAATGAGCACACTGCACTTCTCCACCACCAGCGCAGTTCGCACACGCCTCCACGACGCCGGGCGGGGCAATGAGAAGTCCGGTGCCGTGAGCGGGCGGGGGTGCGCTCGCGGCGCCGGGCGTCAGCGGCCTCCTTACATGGTGGCCATTGACGCGATCACGGGGGACAAGGAGGCCGGCACCGGCCTCGGGGGGGACAACCGGGGACCGGGGGGCCACGGGGGAGGCTCGTACGGGGAGGCAGAGGGGGAGCGGCGCACCACGTCGGAGGCGGAGTTCACCGCCTATGTCCAGGAGCGCCGCGCCTCCCTGTACGCAACCGCCTACCACCTGACCGGTGACCGCTTCGAGGCCGAGGACCTGCTCCAGAGCGCGCTGTTCTCGACCTACCGGGCCTGGGACCGGATCAGTGACAAGGCGGCGGTCGGCGGCTATCTGCGGCGCACCATGACCAATCTGCACATCAGCGCCTGGCGTCGGCGCAAGCTCAACGAGTACCCGACGGAGGAGCTGCCGGAGACGGTGGGCGACCACGACGCGATGCGCGGCACCGAGCTGCGCACCGTGCTGTGGCAGGCCCTGGCCCGGCTCCCCGAGTTGCAGCGCACGATGCTGGTGCTGCGCTACTACGAGGGCCGGACGGATCCGGAGATCGCGGACATCCTGAACATCAGCGTCGGAACGGTCAAGAGCAGCATCTGGCGCTCGCTGCGCCGGCTGCGCGAGGACGAGGTCCTCAGCTTCGGCCGTGACGAGGAGGAGTCCTTCGGCGAACTGGTCGCCTGACGGCGGCGGGGACGATCGAAGGCGGGGGGAAAATCGGGGGATACGGGGGAAACAGGTGCGAGGCCGGACAGCCGAGGGGGGATGTCCGGCCTCGCACCTTTTTGGCCGCGTGGTCATGCGGCCATGAGGTCATGCGGTCATACGGACGCCTTCTGGCCGGGGGCGAGGATCCGCTCTCCCGCCGCCGCTATCCGGCCCAGCGCCACGTCCTTGCCGCACGCGTACGCGCCCAGTGCCGTCTGCCGGGCCACGATCCCGCGCTCCGCGCGCATCAGCCGCCAGCCGCGCCGCAGCAGATAGAGCGCGGGCTTACGGCCCTCCCGGAGGTCGCGCAGCAGCCTGCGCCGGAACGTGGTGGACGGGCGGCCGCGCAGACAGATCGCGTCCGCGAGCACCCCGAGGTCGGCACACCGCCCGACGATGTCGGCGGCGAAAATCCCTTCGGCGATGAACAGCGGCGCCCGCCCGATGTCCAGCGCCTCCTCGCCGACCCGGGCGCTGGTGGCGATGTCGTACAGCGGCACGGTCGTTCGTGACGCACGGCACAGCTCCTCGATGGCCGCGACGGCCGCGTCCGCGTCCCAGGACAGCGGCGAGTCCCAGTCGGCGCCCCCGCCGTCGGGGAGTTGGGGGAGCGTCGCGTCGCCGCCCTCCTTGTAGAAGTCGTCGAGGTTGAGCACGGGCAGCCCGGTGCGGGTCGCGAGGGAGGACTTGCCCGAACCCGAGGGGCCGGAGAGGAGGACGACACGGGCGGAAGGCGGTTGGCTGGTCACGGAACACCAGTGTGACGCATCCTTTCGCCCGCGTGACCCCCGCGTAACCGTCAACCTGACCGCCGGCTCGACCGCCCATGTGGCCCGGCCCCGCCGTCAGACGACCGCGCGTGGCCGTTCCGCGGCCGTCGTACGGGCCGGGCGGGTGCGGGGGCCGAAGCAACTCGGCGTCGGTGACATCCGGCGTACGGTCGCGATGCCGCGCGCCCGGCCGCCGGAGGCCGGGACGGCGTCGACCATGGCGCTGTTGTCCGTGCCGTGACAGGTCGCCTGGACGATCACATTGCGGGCGACCCCGAGGTGGTCGCGGAGGGCGAAGAGGTCGTCCTTGCCGCCGTCGCAGGGCGTGTGCTTCCGTTCGGGCGCGAAGGGGAACGCGGCCTGCGGGCCGAAGACATGGCAGTGGGTGTCGACGGTGCCCGGCGGGAGGGCGAAGGCGGGCCGGGACGGGTCGGGGTGCCAGTCCAGCCAGCCCGGGGTCTTGGCGGAGAGCGTGCTCATGAGGGCTCTGGGCGTGTGGCGGCGGCCTGCGGTCGTTGGGGGCCCGGGCGAATCGACGGACGTGCTCATCATCTCAGCGGCCCTGTTTCGTCAGCAGGGCGTCCAGACGGAGGTAGACGGTGCGGGCGTTGCGTTCGAAGATGCCGGTCAGTTCGTCCGCGTCGAGCCGAGCTGCTCCCCTCCCCGCCCCTTCCCACAACTGGGGCTCCGCCCCAGCCCCCGGCCGCGTCGCGGGCGGCGCGGCCGGGGCCCGGCCGGTGAGCTGACCGCGATGACGGTTGGCTCGCGGACCCGCCGGGGGTCTGGGGCGGGGCGGACCTGGGGCTCGGCCCCGGGCCCCGGTCGGGTCGCAGGTGGTGCGGTCTACGCCTTGGCCGGTGGGGGCTGGCCGCGGCGGCGGTCGGTTCGCCGACCTGGCGGGGTCCAGGGGCAAAGCCCCTGGTTGCGGGAAGGGGCGGGGAGGGGGAAGATCCGCCGGCCCCGCCGCGGCAGCGCGGTAGGAGGTGTCTGGGGCTCCGCCCCAGATCCTGGGGTTCGGGGGCGGAGCCCTGCCACGCGGCGGAGCCGCATATAGATGCTGCGGGAAGGGGCGGGGAGGGGAAAGATCCGCCGGCCCCGCCGCGGCAGCGGGCTCGGGGGGCGCCGGGCACCTCGTAGGCGGGGCGTCCGGCGGGCAGCCCGTGGGGCGGGGTGGCCGGGGTTAGGCGCCCATTGGGTGCCACACCGTCTTCGTCTCCAGGAAGGCGAGGAGGCGGGCGGTGCCGGGGGTGGCGGGCCAGTCCACAGGCTGTGGACGCAGGACGCGCTTGAGGTTGTCCGCGGCGGCCTTCTCCAACTCGGTCGCGAGTTCCGCGTCCGCGCCCGCGCCCGCGAGGTCGATCGCGTTGACGTCCTGGTGCGCGGCGAGCGGGGCGGCGAGCTCCGCCGTGCGGCCGGACAGGACGTTGACCACGCCGCCGGGGAGGTCGGAGGTGGCCAGGACCTCGGCCAGGGAGAGGGCGGGCAGGGGGGCGGCCTCGGCGGCGACGACCACCGTCGTGTTCCCGGTGACGATCGCCGGGGCGATCACCGACACCAGGCCCAGGAACGACGAGTCCTGGGGCGCGAGGAGCGCGACCACGCCGGTCGGTTCGGGGGCGGACAGGTTGAAGTACGGCCCGGCCACGGGGTTGGCGGACCCGGCGATCTGGGCCGTCTTGTCGGACCAGCCCGCGTACCAGACCCAGCGGTCGATCGCCGCGTCCACCTGCAGGCCCGCCTTGGACTTCGACAGGCCCTCGGCGTCGGCGACCTCGTGGACGAACTGGCCGCGGCGGCCCTCCAGCATCTCGGCGACGCGGTAGAGGATCTGGCCCCGGTTGTAGGCGGTGGCACCCGACCAGCCGCCGAACGCCTTGCGCGCGGCGACGACCGCGTCCCGGGCGTCCTTGCGGGAGGCCAGCGGGGCGTTGGCCAGCCACGTGCCCTTTGCGTCGGTCACCTCGTACACCCGCCCGCTCTCCGAGCGTGGGAACTTGCCGCCCACGAACAGCTTGTAGGTCTTCAGGACCGAGAGTCGTTCAGACATCGAGGTATGCCTCCAGGCCGTGGCGACCGCCTTCACGGCCGTATCCGGACTCCTTGTAGCCGCCGAACGGGGAGGCCGGGTCGAACTTGTTGAAGGTGTTGGACCACACCACGCCCGCCCGGAGCTTGTTCGCCATCCACAGGATGCGCGAACCCTTCTCCGTCCAGATGCCCGCCGACAGCCCGTACGGCGTGTTGTTGGCCTTGGCCACGGCCTCTTCGGGGGTGCGGAAGGTGAGCACCGAGAGCACCGGGCCGAAGATCTCCTCGCGGGCGATCCGGTGGGCCTGGGTGACGCCGGTGAAGAGGGTGGGCGCGAACCAGTAGCCGGAGCTGGGCAGTTCGCACTGCGGGGCCCAGCGCTCGGCGCCCTCGGCCTCGCCCGCGTCGGCCAGGGCGCGGATCCGGGCCAGCTGCTCGGCGGAGTTGATGGCGCCGATGCCGGTGTTCTTGTCCAGCGGATCGCCGACGCGCAGAGTGCTCATCCGGCGCTTGAGCGCATCGAGCAGCTCGTCCTGGACGGACTCCTGGACCAGGAGGCGGGAGCCCGCGCAGCAGACATGGCCCTGGTTGAAGAAGATGCCGCCGACGATGCCCTCGACCGCCTGGTCGATGGGGGCGTCGTCGAAGACGATGTTCGCGGCCTTGCCCCCGAGTTCGAGGGTGACCTTCTTCTTCGTACCGGCCACCGTACGGGCGATGGCCTTGCCGACCTCGGTGGAGCCGGTGAAGGCCACCTTGTCGATGCCGGGGTGGGCGACCAGCTCGGCGCCGGTCGAGCCGTCGCCGGTGACGATGTTCACCACGCCCTTGGGCAGCCCCGCCTGACGGCAGATGTCCGCGAAGAACAGGGCGCTCAGCGGGGTCGTCTCGGCGGGCTTCAACACCACCGTGTTGCCGCAGGCCAGCGCCGGGGCGATCTTCCAGGCCAGCATCAGGAGGGGGAAGTTCCAGGGGATGATCTGACCGGCGACGCCCAGGGGCTTCGGATCCGGCCCGTAGCCCGCGTACGCCAGCTTGTCGGCCCAGCCCGCGTAGTAGAAGAAGTGGGCCGCGACCAGGGGCAGATCGGCGTCGCGCGACTCACGGATCGGCTTGCCGTTGTCCAGCGACTCCAGGACGGCCAGCTCGCGGGAGCGCTCCTGGATGATCCGCGCGATGCGGAAGAGGTACTTGGCGCGCTCGGAGCCGGGGAGCGCGGACCAGGTCTCGAACGCCTTACGGGCGGCCTTGACGGCGCGGTCCACGTCCTCGACGCCCGCCTGGGCGACCTCGGAGAGGACCTCCTCGGAGGAGGGGGACAGGGTCTTGAAGACCTTGCCGTCGCCCGCCTCGGCGAACTCCCCGTCGATGAACATGCCGTAGGACGGGGCGATGTCGACGACCGCGCGGGACTCGGGCGCGGGTGCGTACTCGAAAACTGGCATGGCGTATCAGTCCACCGTCACGTAGTCGGGACCGGAGTACCGGCCGGTGCTCAGCTTCTGGCGCTGCATGAGCAGATCGTTGAGCAGGCTGGAGGCGCCGAAGCGGAACCACTCCGGGGAGAGCCACTCGTCGCCCAGCGTCTCGTTGACCATCACCAGGTACTTGATCGCGTCCTTGGAGGTGCGGATGCCGCCCGCGGGCTTCACGCCCACCTGTACGCCGGTGGTGGCGCGGAAGTCGCGGACCGCCTCCAGCAGGACGAGGGTGACGGGCGGGGTCGCGTTGACGGCCACCTTGCCGGTGGAGGTCTTGATGAAGTCCGCGCCCGCGAGCATCGCCAGCCAGGAGGCGCGGCGGACGTTGTCGTACGTCTGGAGCTCACCGGTCTCGAAGATGACCTTGAGGTGGGCCGCGGTGCCGCTGCCGTCCTCGCGCACGCACGCCTCCTTCACCTGCCGGATCTCCTCGAACACCTCGAGGTAGCGGCCGGAGAGGAAGGCGCCGCGGTCGATCACCATGTCGATCTCGTCCGCCCCGGCGGCGACCGCGTCCCGGGTGTCCGCCAGCTTGACCGGCAGCGAGGCCCGGCCGGAGGGGAAGGCGGTGGCGACGGCGGCCACATGGATTCCGCTGCCGGTCAGGGCCTCCTTGGCGGTGGCCACCATGTCGCCGTAGACGCAGATCGCCGCGACCTTCGGGGTGGTGCGGTCGGTGGGGTCGGGGTGGATCCCCTTGGCGCAGAGCGCCCGGACCTTGCCCGGGGTGTCGGCACCCTCGAGGGTCGTCAGGTCGATCATCGAGATCGCCAGGTCGATGGCGTACGCCTTCGCCGTGGTCTTGATCGAGCGGGTGCCGAGGGTCGCGGCACGGGCCTGCAGGCCGACCGCGTCGACGCCCGGCAGGCCGTGCAGGAAGCGGCGCAGTGCGCCGTCACTGGCGGTCACGTCCGCCATTGACGCGAGTCGCTCCGCGGCCTCTTTGCCGTATGCGGGAACTGTGGTGGGCATGGTCACCAGATGAGCATATCTACGCGCGTAGTCGGATGTCACCCCCGGGCCCTGAATCGGCCGGGGGCCGGGGGCGGGCGACCCCGGGTCTCCCCTGGGCGCCCCCGCCCCCCGAGTGTGGTGCACAATCGGGCGCATGACGAGCCCGGACGACGACTCCAACCCCGCTGCCTCCAGCTCCGCCTCCTCCTCCGCCTCCTCCTCCGCCTCCTCCGATGCCGAGACCGAGACCTTCTCGGACCGGATCTACCGCTCCCCGAGCGGTATCGCGGGAGGGGTGCTGCTGCTCGGGCTCAGCGGCTGGCTGGGCATCGACGCGATGATCCGGGGCGAGGGCCGGACGCCGTGGCTGGCGCTGGCCGGGCTGCTCTTCGCGGTGCCGGTGGTGATCGCCTTCACGGTGCGCCCGGCGGTGTACGCGGGTCAGGACCGGCTGCTCGTCCGCAACCCGTTCCGTACGATCACGCTGCCCTGGGCCTCGGTCGAGGGGCTGCGCGCCGGGTACACCAGCGAGGTGCTCGCGGGCGGGGCCACCTACCAGCTGTGGGCGATCCCGGTCTCGCTGCGCCAGCGCAAGCGGGCCGCCCGGCAGCAGGCCAGGGCGGCCTCCGAGGACCCCTTCGGCGCTACGTCCGCCCATGTCGCGACGAACAAGCCCGACGAGGACCGCCGGGCCCCTTCCGACGCGGCCATCGGCGACCTGCGCGAGATGGCCGAGCTCAACGCCCAGCGCGGGGGCGCCCAGGGGGCGCCGGAGGTGCGATGGGCGTTTGAGGTCATCGCGCCGACGCTGGCGGGCGCGGTGCTGCTGGGTGTCATGCTGGCGATTGGCTGAGAGCTGGGCCCGCGATGGCGGTTCAGCTACCTCAGCCGGATCTGAGCCCGCTCCGGCGCCGTCGCCGATCGCCGTGGGCGACGGCGACGGGCTCGGCAGCCGATCCGCCCGCGGTCGCGGCTTCCGGGGGCTGGATTCCCGCCGCGGCCGAAAGGTCCGTCTTCAGCGCGGCCAGCACGGTGTCCGCCGTGGCGCGGGCCGGGGTGAGGGAGTCGGCGGCGGGGACGTCGACGACCACCTCCAGGTAGCACTTCAGCTTCGGCTCGGTGCCGCTGGGCCGGACGACCACGCGGGCGCCACGGACATTCCCCTTCCCGGCGAGCTGATAGCGCAGGCCGTCCGTCGGGGGCAGGGTGTCCGTGCCCCGCGTCAGGTCCTCCGCCGAGGTCACGGCGAGCCCCGCGAGCTCGGTGGGCGGCTGTTCGCGCAGCCGCTTCATCGCGGTCCCGATCACGGAGAGGTCGGTGACCCGGACGGACAGCTGGTCGGTGGCGTGCAGCCCGTGGGCCACCGCGATGTCGTCCAGCAGATCCGTGAGGGTGCGGCCCTGCTCCTTGAGCTCGGATGTCAGCTCGGCCACGAGCAGCGCGGCCGTGATGCCGTCCTTGTCGCGTACGCCCTCCGGATCCACGCAGTAGCCGAGCGCCTCCTCGTACGCGTAGCGCAGCCCGTCCACCCGGGCCAGCCACTTGAAGCCGGTCAGCGTCTCGGCGTACGGCAGCCCCGCGTCCTCCGCGATCCGGGACAGGAGCGACGAGGAGACGATCGTGGTCGCGAACGCGCCGCGGGCGCGCTTGTGGACGAGATGGGTGGCGAGGAGCGCGCCGACCTCGTCCCCGCGCAGCATCCGCCAGTTCGCGGCGTCCGAGGGCGCCGTGGGGTTCGTGATCGTGGGGACGGCGACGGCGCAGCGGTCGGCGTCCGGGTCATTGGCGATGATGATGTCCGGCGCGACCCTGCGGGCCGTCGCGAAGGCCAGGTCCATCGCCCCCGGCTCCTCCGGGTTGGGGAACGCGACGGTCGGGAACGCCGGATCGGGCTCGGCCTGCTCGGGCACGACCGCGGGCTCGGGGAACCCGGCGCGGGCGAACGCCGCGGTGAGGGTCTCCCGGCCGACGCCGTGCAGCGGGGTGTAGACGACGCGGGCGTTCCGGGGCGAACCCGGGGTGAGAACGGCGTCGGTCCGCGCGAGGTACGCCTCCAGGACGTCGTCGTCCAGCGTCTCCCAGCCGGTCTCGGGCCGGGGCACATCGTCCAGGCTGCGGATCGCCGCGATCTCGGCGGCGATCTCGGCGTCGGCGGGCGGCACGATCTGGGAGCCGTCGCCGAGGTAGACCTTGTAGCCGTTGTCGCGCGGCGGGTTGTGGCTCGCGGTGACCTCGACTCCGGCGATCGCGCCGAGGTGGCGGATGGCGAAGGCGAGGACGGGCGTGGGGAGGGGGCGGGGCAGTACGGCGGCGCGGAAGCCGGCACCGGTCATGACGGCGGCGGTGTCGCGGGCGAACTCGGCGCTCTTGTAGCGGGCGTCGTACCCGACGACGACGAGACCTCGCCCGTGCGGACCGTCCTGGTCGTCCTGGTCGTAATACGTGCGCAGATACGCGGCGAGCCCGGCGGCGGCCCGGATGACGACGGCGCGGTTCATCCGCATGGGCCCGGCCCCGAGCTCACCCCGGAGACCGGCGGTACCGAACTGCAACGTGCCGGAGAACCGCTCGGCGATCGCGTCGACGGCATCGTCCTGAAGCAGTTTCCCGAGCTCATTCCGCGTCTCGGGATCGGGATCCTCGGCAAGCCATGCGCGAGCCTGGGCGATGAGATCGGGCTCCGTGGCCATGGGGGCCTCCTGGGGGGTGGTCGTATGGGTCGTGCGGGGTGCGGTGGTGGTTGCGGGGCGCGGGGTGCGGGGTGCGGTGGTGGTTGCGGGTGCCGGTGCGGTGGTGGTTGCTGGGGTGCGCGGTGGGTCCGTGGTCGGGTGCGGGGACGGGGCCTCCGGGGCGGGGCTCTGGACCGTATATTTACGGCGCCATTGGCCGGGGACTTGCGTGGGCCGGGAATTGGCGCCACAAATACACGTAAGCGTCCAGAACCCCGCCCCTCCGACCCCGCCCCCTCCCGAGCGTCGGCGACCGCCCCCCGGTGACACGATCCCCGGCCGGTTCCGGAGCCGTCCGGGGGCCGGGTGCGTCACCGTCCCTCGCACCTCGTCGGCATCCATGCCCGCCTAGGGCGAGCCACCGATGGCCTCGGCGGCGGGAGTCACCGTCGGACGGCAAGGGCGGCGGGACTGCCACCCGGCGAGCCGGAGTCGGACCAGCGGCTCGTGCCACTCGCGGGCAGCCGTGAGACGGCGGGAGGGGACGACGGTGGCGCCCACTCGTCCCGCATCCGGCCCCGGCGATCCGGAGCCCAAGGAGCGGCTCGGGCCACCGGCGGGTGGGCGCTGACCCGGGCGAGCCGGAACCGGACCGGAGGCTGTGCCACCGGCGGGGGGCCGCGGGACGGCGGGAGGGGGTGGGGTCGGAGGGGTGGTGTCCTGGACGCTTACGTGTATTTGTGGCGCCAATTCCCGGCCCACGCAAGTCCCCGGCTAACGGCGCCGTAAATATACGGTCCAGGGCGCCGCCCCGGAGGCCCCGCCCCCGGCACCCACCACACAACCAACCGCGCACCCCGGCCCGCCCCGCCCCGCGTCCCCGGTCCGCTCGTCCCGGGCACCCAGTCCGCCCGTCCCGTGTCCCCGCCACGCCCCGCCGCGCCTCGCGCATCGCTGTTCAGTTAGCCAAGGGGTGAGTACCCGCGCAGGGCGCCGTGACGCCGCCTCCGGGGATCAGAGGCGGTCGAGGACCTGGGCCAGCAGGCTGCCCATGCGGGAGGCGGAGTCGCGGCCCGCCTGGAGGACCTCCTCGTGGTTGAGGGGCTCGCCCGTCATACCGGCCGCGAGGTTCGTCACCAGGGAGATCCCGAGCACCTCCGCGCCCGCCTCGCGCGCCGCGATGGCCTCCAGGGTCGTGGACATGCCCACCAGATCGGCCCCTATCGTGCGGGCCATGTTGATCTCCGCCGGAGTCTCGTAGTGTGGCCCGGGGAACTGGGCGTAGACGCCCTCCTCCAGGGTCGGGTCGACCTGCTGGCACAGGGCGCGCAGCCGCGGTGAGTACAGGTCGGTGAGGTCGACGAAGTTGGCGCCCACGATCGGCGAGGTGGCCGTGAGGTTGATGTGGTCGCTGATCAGTACCGGCTGGCCGGGGCGCATGCCCTCGCGGAGGCCGCCGCAACCGTTGGTGAGGATGATGGTCTTGCAGCCCGCGGCCACGGCGGTGCGTACGCCGTGCGCGACGGCGGCGACACCACGCCCCTCGTAGTAGTGCGTACGGCCGAGGAAGACCAGCGCCCGCTTGTCGTTGATCCGGTACGACCGGATCCGGCCCGCGTGGCCCGCGACGGCGGGCGGCGGGAAGCCGGGCAGCTCGGTGACGGGGAACTCGTGCTCGGGCGCCCCGAGTGCGTCGGTGGCGGGGACCCAGCCGGAGCCCAGGACCAGCGCGACGTCGTGGGTTTCCGCGCCGGTCAGCTCGCGCAGGCGGGTGGCGGCGGCGTCGGCGGCGGCGTGCGGGTCGCCCTGGTTGTCCCAAGAAACTGATGCGTTCACGCGCACGAGGGTAGCCGGTAACTGCCTACGCGCGTAGACGGAGTCGCCGAGGTGTTCGGATCGTTGCATTGCCGCAGGCTCACGGCCGGCCCCGTGCGTTGCGCTGCCCCGGGGCAACCGGGAAACCAGCTGAACCGGGAAACCAGCTGAACCGGGAAACCAGCTGAACCAGGAGACCAGCTGAACCGGGAAACCAGCTCAACCGGAAACACCGGACTCAGCAGGGACGCTTCCGCAGCTCCATCACATAGTCGTGCGGCGCCCCCGCCGACTCCGCCGCGTCCGCGATCTCGCCCAGGTAGCGGGCCGAGGGCAGCCCGCCCTCGTAGCCGTTGAGGACGTAGAGCCAGGCGGCCTCGTCGCCGTCCAGCGTGTGGACGCGGATCCGCATCCGGCGGTAGATGTCGAGGCCGACGCCCTCCCAGCGGTCCATGGAGTCCTCGTCCATGGGCGCGATGTCGTAGAGGGCGACGAAGACCTGGGAGCGCGGGGCCTCCACGATCGTGGGGAGGGCGCCCTCCCAGCCCATCTGCTCACCGCCGAAGGTGAGGCGCCAGCCGTTCAGCCAGCCCGTTCCGCGCAGCGGGGAGTGTGGTGCGCGGCGGGACATCAGCCGCGCGTCGAGGTTGCCGGCGTACGCGGCGTAGAGCGACATGGGTCTGAGGGTACGGGAGTGGGGTGGAACGGCCTCCGGGGTGGGAGGTCTGGCGGAGGGTTCGGTGAGAGGTTTCGTACGGCTGTCGCCCCCGCGAAACCCCCCGGGCTGAAGGCATTCGAACCGGTGCGGGACAATGGAGCATGTGACTCGGATCGTGATCATTGGTGGCGGACCCGGCGGCTATGAGGCGGCGCTGGTCGCCGCGCAGCTCGGCGCGGAGGTGACCGTCGTCGACTGCGACGGTCTGGGCGGGGCGTCGGTGCTCACCGACTGTGTGCCGTCGAAGACGTTGATCGCCACCGCTGAGGTGATGACGACGTTCGACTCCTCCTACGAGGAGCTGGGGATCATCGTCGCCGACGACACCCCACCGCTGGAGCAGGCGGCCCGGGTGGTCGGCGTGGATCTGGGCAAGGTCAACCGCCGGGTGAAGCGGCTCGCGCTCGCCCAGTCGCACGACATCACGGCCTCGGTCACCCGGGCCGGCGGCCGGGTCATGCGCGGCCGCGCGCGGGTGGAGCCGCAGCAGTCGCTGGACGGCTCGCGGCGGGTGATCGTACGGGCCGCGGACGGCAGCGAGCAGTCGCTGGTGGCGGACGCGGTGCTGCTGGCGACGGGCGCCCATCCGAGGGAGATCCCGGACGCGAAGCCGGACGGCGAGCGGATCCTGAACTGGACGCAGGTGTACGACCTGGACGAGCTCCCGCAGGAGCTGATCGTGGTCGGCTCCGGTGTCACGGGTGCGGAGTTCGCGGGTGCCTACCAGGCGCTGGGGTCGAAGGTCACGCTGGTCTCCAGCCGGGACCGGGTGCTGCCGGGCGAGGACCCGGACGCGGCCGCGGTGCTGGAGGACGTCTTCCGGCGCCGGGGGATGAACGTGATGTCCCGGTCCCGGGCGCAGGCCGCCAAGCGGGTCGGGGACCGGGTGGAGGTCACGCTCTCGGACGGGCGGGTCATCTCCGGCACCCACTGTCTGATGGCGGTCGGCTCGATCCCGAACACGGCGGACATCGGCCTGGAGGAGGCCGGGGTCAAGCTGGCGGAGTCGGGGCACATCCTGACCGACAAGGTGTCCCGGACGAGCGCGCCGGGGATCTACGCGGCGGGTGACTGCACCGGTGTGCTGGCGCTGGCGTCGGTGGCGGCGATGCAGGGCCGGATCGCGATGTACCACTTCCTCGGGGACGCGGTGACCCCGCTGAACCTGAAGACGGTCTCGGCGAACGTCTTCACCGACCCCGAGATCGCCACGGTCGGCTACTCGCAGGCCGACGTGGACGGCGGGAAGATCGACGCCCGGGTGGTGAAGCTGCCGCTGCTGCGCAATCCGCGGGCGAAGATGCAGGGCATCCGGGACGGCTTCGTGAAGATCTTCTGCCGTCCGGGCACCGGTATCGTGGTCGGCGGTGTGGTGGTCGCGCCGCGGGCGAGCGAGCTGATCCACCCCATATCGCTGGCGGTGGACAATAATCTGACGGTGGAGCAGATCGCCAACGCCTTCACGGTCTACCCCTCGTTGTCCGGTTCGATCGCCGAGGTGGCCCGGCAGTTGCACACCCGGAAGACTCAGGAAGAGTCATAGACCCGGTCCTTATAGCACTTCGTGCCCTCACGGAAGTACAACTTCTGCTAATTGGTGCAAGCTGCTGAAAACAGACGGTCGTTGGCGTTACTGTCAGTTTCGTGTTCGCTGCAGAACGTCGCCAATTGATCCTTGAAATGGTGCGTGCGAACGGAGCGGTGTCGCTCCGGGAGCTCGCCCGCGTCGTCCAGACCTCCGAAGTGACCGTCCGGCGTGATGTGCGGGCACTCGAGGCAGAAGGACTGCTCGACCGCCGGCACGGCGGTGCGGTGCTGCCGGGCGGATTCACCAGGGAGTCCGGCTTCCCGCAGAAATCCCATCTAGCGACCGCGGAGAAGACGGCCATCGCCGATCTCGCGGCCGGTTTCGTCGAGGAGGGCGAGGCCGTCGTCGTCGGCGCCGGAACCACCACCCAGGAGCTGGCCCGCCGGCTCGCGCGGGTCCCGGGGCTGACCGTGGTCACCAATTCCCTGCTGGTCGCGCAGGCGTTGGCGCATGCCAACCGGGTCGAGGTCGTGATGACCGGCGGCACCCTGCGCGGCTCCAACTACGCCCTGGTCGGCAGCGGCGCCGAGCAGTCCCTCCAGGGGCTGCGGGTCTCGCGCGCCTTCCTGTCCGGCAGCGGGCTGACCGCCGAGCGCGGCCTGTCCACCTCCAACATGCTCTCGGCCAGCGTCGACCGGGCGCTGGTCCAGGCGGCGGCGGAGGTGGTCGTGCTCGCCGACCATACGAAGCTGGGCTCCGACACCATGTTCCAGACGGTGCCCACCGATGTGATCACGCGGCTGGTGACCGATGAGCCGCCCGCCCATGACGACCGTGCCCTGACCGAGCTCCAGGCCCTCGCGGACCAGGGGGTTCAGATCGCCGTGGCCGGGCCGGGCGCGGGGTCCGGCCCGGCCGGGGGCGGTGAGGGCGGCGGTTCGGCGGGGCGACAGTCGGGGCGGCTTGGCCCGTCCCAGGGCCGTGGCGGCGGCGAGGAGGGCCTGCCGCTGCCGGGGCCACGCCGGAACCACCCCCACCCCCCGGGCGGGCCCGGTTCCGCCCAGCTGCGCACCGCGGTGCCGCTGGCGGAGCAGCCGGGGCGGGTGGCGGACCTGGCGCCGCGCCGCCGCTAGCGACTGGCCGCCGGATCGTGACGCCTGCGGCGGGCCACGCGGCGGAGCCGCATATCGATGCTCCCCCTCCCCGCACCTTCCCGAAACTGGGGCTCCGCCCCAGACCCCGCTCCTCAATCTCCCCCAGCTACCGCTGGGAGGTGCCCCCTGGAGGGGCTGGAAGGCGGGGCTCCGCCCCAGGCCCCTGCCGCGCGGCGGAGGCGCATAGCCGTGTCGCGGGGAGGGGCGGGGAGGGGAAGGCGTCGATATGCGGCTCCGGCGCGTGGTCCGCCGGGCACCCGGCAGCCCCGGTAGCGAGTCGTCGCCGATGGGTGTCAGCGGGCCTTGAGGCCCGTGAAGGCCAGCGCCAGCAGCCGGTCGGCCAACTCCGGGTCGTCCGGCGACTGCTCCACGGCCAGTGCGATCGCGTTCGTGAGCTGCATCAGATCGGCGATGACCACATCGGACCGTACGGCACCGCTCTGCTGGGCGCGGGCGAGCAGTTCGCTGCCCGCCTCGCGCAGCGGCAGACCGCAGCCGCGGGACAGCTCCGAGGTCTCGTCGCCCGAGCACGCCATCAGGGCCTGGGACAGCCCGCGGTACGTGCTCGCGTGGTCCACGATCGCGCGCAGCCAGTCGATCAGCGCCTGACACGACCGCGGCGCCTGGGCCAGCTCCCGCGACCGCTCCAGCAGGGCGCATATCTCGCCCTGGAAGACCGCGCCCATCAGCGCGGTGCGGTTGGGGAAGTGGCGATAGAGCGTGCCGATGCCGACGCCCGCGCGGCGTGCGATGTCCTCCAGCGAAGCATCGGTACCGTGCTGGGTGAAGGCCGTGCGCGCCTCGGCCAGCAGCCGCTCGTAGTTGCGGCGCGCGTCGGCGCGCATGGGGCGCGGTGGCGTCTGCGCCGTGGCTGTCTCGATCGCCATCGCGGTCCTCCCTGCCGTGCCTGTCCGTGAGTCAAGCATGCCATTTCGTGACCGGAGGCACGCCCTGGCCAGGCAACGCGGGTGCCGGAGGCGGCATCAAACAGGGCGACGGCACCGTGCGTTGCGGTGCGCCGGAGTGGAAGAACAATGGGACTGACCAGTCGATCACTCGAGTATGTGATGATCGCCCTCGCCGTGGCGTGCGCGGGGCTGACGCTCTGGCTGTGGCCGCGCTTCGCGGGCCGGGGCGTACGGGCCTGGGCGGGGCGGCTGGCCGCCCTCGCCGTGACCCAGTGCGCGATCGTGGCCGCCCTGGCCCTCGCGGTGAACAGCACCTTCCAGTTCTACGGGTCCTGGGACGAACTGCTGGGCGAGGACGATGCGGCACCGGCGGCCCTGTCCCATGTGCAGGGCGGCGCCGCGGGGCCGGTCGGGGAGTCGGGCGGTCTGGTGCGGCCCGCCCCGCCGCAGGGGCTGAACACGGTGCACGGACTGCCGAGCGGGCCGCCCGCCGAGGCGGGCAAGGTCGAGTCGGTGCGGATCCTGGGCCGCCGCAGCCTGGTGGCCAACCCCGCGTATGTCTATCTGCCGCCGCAGTACTTCCAGCGCCAGTACGCCCGGCAGCGCTTCCCCGTGATCGTGGCGATCAGCGGCTACCCCGGCGGATCCTTCCTGCTGGCCCAGCATCTGCGGCTGCCCCAGACCGCGGGCGGGCTGATCCGCACCGGGGCGCTCCAGCCGGCGGTCATCGTGATGGTGCGGCCCACCATCGCCCCGCCCCGCGACACCGAGTGCGTGGACGTCCCCGGTGGTCCCCAGGCCGAGACCTACTTCGCCCGGGACCTGCCGGAGGCGCTGCGGGCGCACTATCGGATCGGCCATGACCCCAGCGCCTGGGGTGTGCTGGGCTATTCGTCTGGAGGCACCTGCGCCCTTCAGCTGACCTTGCGTCATCCCCGCGTCTACAGCGCGGCCGCGGCCCTGTCGCCCGACTACCGCGTGGTCAACGACCCCACCACCGGTGACCTCTTCGGCCGGGGCCCGGCGGGCGATCGCAGGAAGCGGGAGCACGATGTGCTGTGGCGGCTGCGCCATCTGCCCCAGCCGCAGGTGTCGGTGCTGGTGGCCTCCAGCCGCCGGGGCGAGCCCGACTACGGCGCCACCCGCGACTTCCTGGCCGCGGTCCGGCCGCCGATGAGCGCGCAGTCGATCATCCTGGACCGGGGCAGCCACAACTTCCGCACCTGGCGCCGCGAGCTGCCCACCGCCCTGCGGTGGATGAACGGTCAGCTGACCTTCCCGCAGGACGTGGTGCGCAGCCGCTGAGCGGGCCGTACGCGACGACGGCGGGCCCCGGCCGGATGATTCCGGCCGGGGCCCGCCGTCATGGGGCTTGTGGTGGGGAGGTCAGCCCTCGACCTCCCGGTCAGTCCTCGATCTCCCCGTCAGTCCTTGATCTCCCCGTCAGTCCTTGATCTCACAGATGACCGCGCCCGAGGTGAGGGACGCGCCGACCTCGGCGGCAAGGCCCTTGACGGTGCCCGCGCGGTGGGCGTTGATGGGCTGCTCCATCTTCATGGCCTCCAGGACCACGACGAGGTCGCCCTCGGCCACCGTGTCGCCCTCACCCACGGCCACCTTGACGATGGTGCCCTGCATCGGGGAGGCCAGCGCGTCGCCGGAGGCGGCGGAGCCGGACTTCTTGACCGCCTTGCGCTTCGGCTTCTTCGTGCCGCCCGCGGGGGCGGGGGCCACGCCCAGGGAGGCGGGCAGCGAGACCTCGAGCCGCTTGCCGCCGACCTCGACCACGACCGTCTCGCGGCCGGTGGGCTCCTCGGCCTCGTCCGCGCCGGTCGGGGTGAACGGGGCGATGGTGTTGTTGAACTCGGTCTCGATCCAGCGGGTGTGGATGGTGAAGGGCTCGCTGGTGAACGCGGGGTCCTTCACCACGGCCTGGTGGAACGGGATCGCGGTGGCCATGCCCTCGACCTGGAACTCGGCCAGGGCACGGGCCGCCCGCTCCAGGGCCTGCTTCCGCGTGGCGCCGGTGACGATCAGCTTGGCCAGCAGCGAGTCCCACGCGGGGCCGATGACGCTGCCGGACTCCACGCCCGCGTCCAGCCGGACACCGGGCCCGGCGGGCGGCACGAAGGAGGTCACCGTGCCCGGGGCGGGCAGGAAGTTGCGGCCCGGGTCCTCACCGTTGATCCGGAACTCGAACGAGTGCCCCCGCATCGGCGGGTCGTCGTACCCGATGGCCTCACCATCCGCGATACGGAACATCTCGCGGACCAGGTCGATGCCGGTGACCTCTTCGGTGACCGGGTGTTCCACCTGGAGCCGGGTGTTGACCTCGAGGAAGGAGATGGTGCCGTCGTTGCCGACGAGGAACTCGACGGTGCCCGCGCCGACGTACCCGGCCTCCTTCAGGATGGCCTTCGACGCCCGGTACAGCTCCGCGTTCTGCTCTTCCGTCAGGAAGGGGGCGGGGGCCTCTTCGACGAGTTTCTGGTGGCGGCGCTGGAGGGAGCAGTCGCGGGTGGAGACGACGACGACGTTGCCGTGGGTGTCGGCCAGGCACTGGGTCTCCACATGCCGGGGCTTGTCCAGGTAGCGCTCGACGAAGCACTCGCCGCGGCCGAAGGCGGCCACGGCCTCGCGGACGGCGGAGTCGTAGAGCTCGGGGACCTCGTCCATCGTGCGGGCGACCTTCAGACCGCGGCCGCCGCCGCCGAAGGCGGCCTTGATGGCGATCGGGAGACCGTGCTGTTCGGCGAAGGCCACGACCTCCTCCGCCCCGGAGACGGGGTCGGGGGTCCCGGCCACCAGCGGAGCACCCGCGCGCTGGGCGATGTGCCGGGCGGCGACCTTGTCACCGAGGTCGCGGATGGCGTGCGGCGGGGGGCCGATCCAGGTCAGGCCCGCGTCCAGGACGGCCTGGGCGAACTCGGCGTTCTCGGAGAGGAATCCGTAGCCGGGGTGGACGGCGTCGGCGCCGGATTCGGCGGCCGCGGCCAGGACCTTGGCCTGGTCGAGATAGCTGGCCGCCGGGGTGTCACCACCCAGCGCATAGGCTTCATCGGCCGCGCGCACATGCACAGCGTCCCGGTCCGGATCGGCGTAGACGGCTACGCTCGCGATCCCGGCATCCCGGCAGGCACGGGCAACACGGACAGCGATCTCGCCACGGTTGGCGATGAGCACCTTGCGCACGATGGCTCCCTCCTTGAAACAAGCCGAGTTTAGGTACAGGCAACACCTCGCGCCGAGCAGACCCCGGGCGTGAGCTTGACCACACGGAGCGTGAACCTCGCGCTGGACGAACGTCCGGCTCCCCCGTCGCTCCACGGTACGCCCGGTTTTCCGGGCCGTGGCGCGGTCCGCGATGTGGGCAAGGTCTCTGGCGCGCCGTGCTGCGGCGCTTCACGTTTCTTTGTGGAGACCCTACGAATGCCGGGCGGAAACTTTGCCACGGCGTTCAGCTCGTCCGCACCTCTTGTGGCGGCGCTTACCCATTAGTAGCGTGCTTCGGCACTGAACAGAGTGGAGGGGATCGCGGTGGCGCGCAGACCAGTGGCCGCGGTGGCGGCAGTGACGCTGATGGTCGAGGCGGTCGGCATAGCGCTGCTGAACTGGATCCTCGGCCTGGTCGTGGACCGTCAGCAGATGTCCTTGGGCGGCATGGACACCGACGCGATGTCGATCGGGACCTGGGCCGCGGGCGGCCTCTTCGGCCTCTATCTGCTGGTGTGCGGGGTGGTGCTGCTGCGCACCGCCGTGCGGGACCGCGCCCCCGGCCGCCTGGCCCGCATCCTGCTCATCACCTGTGCGGTGGTGCACGGGCTGGTGGGCGCGTTCTCGGTCGGCCTGGTGGGCTGGGCGGCGTTCGCGTTCATGATGGTGGTGCTGGGGCTGATCGTGCTGAGCCTGCTGGGGTACGAGGCGGAGCCGCCCGCCAAGCCCTCCGCCGAGGCCGCGGGCGGGGGTCATGACGCCCCCAGCCCGGCCTGAGCCCGGGAGAGTTCCAGGGAAAGACCTAAGGGAAGTCCAGGGAAACGCCTAGCCGGAATTCTCTAGTCGCTCCAGAGGTCCGTGATCCGCACGTCCAGTTCGGCGAGCAGCCGGCGGAACAGCGGCAGGGACAGCCCGATCACGTTTCCGGAGTCGCCCTCGATCCCGTCGATGAACGGCGCCGAACGGCCGTCGAGCGTGAACGCGCCCGCCACGTGCAGCGGTTCGCCGCTGGCGACGTACGCCGCGATCTCCTCGTCCGTCGGCTCGCCGAAGTGGACGGTGGTGGACGCGGTGGCCGAGGTGCGGCGGCCGCTCGCCGTGTCGATCACGCAGTGCCCGGTGCGCAGCACCCCGGCCCGGCCGCGCATCGACTTCCAGCGGGCGGTGGCCTCCTCGGCGTCGGCCGGTTTGCCGAGCGCCTGACCGTCGAGTTCCAGCACCGAGTCGCAGCCGACGACGAGGGAGCCGGCCGCCTCCGGAAGCCCGGCCACGGCGGTGGCCTTCGCCTCGGCCAGCACCCGGGCCAGCTCGGCGGGGGTCTCGGCGCTGATCGCGTCCTCGTCCACCCCGCTGACGATCACCTTGGGCGCCAGTCCGGCCTGTCGCAGCAGCCCGAGCCGGGCGGGCGAGGCGGACGCGAGGACGAGAGTGCGCTGCGCAGTCATGCGCACCAGGGTAAGCCGCTCCCGGCGAGGCACCGGGGGCCAGGGGCACCTGCTACGGGGTGTCCGCCCCGCGGCAGGGGCTTCGCCCCTGGACCCCGGGGGCTGGGGCGGAGCCCCAGTTGCGGGAAGGGGCGGGGAGGGGGCAGCATCGATATGCGGCTCCGCCGCGTGGCCCGCCGCAGGCGTACGCGTACCGCCGGACAGGACGTCCGCTAGGGCCACATCCCCAGGATGCACATCGCCAGCAGCACGGAGACGGTCAGAACGGTGCGGGCGCGGCGGAGCATGGCCTCGGCGCGCCGCAGTTCCTCGGGCGGCTCATCGGGCGGCTCGGACCACAGCATGAATCCGATCCTGAGGCCGGAGACGCCGGGGCGCCTGAGTACGCGTACTCAGGCGCCCCGGTGCGAAGCTGCCATGCGGCCCGCCGCGGGCCGCTCAGGCCGGCCAGTAGGTGGTGCGCCACGCCTTGGGACCCGGGTGCGGCACCCGGTGGCTGGGGACGGTGCGGGCAGGGTCGGACCACTCCTCCGGATCGTCCTCGGTCTGCGCGGCGGCCATGGCGGCCGCCGCGCGTGCTTGCACCACCGCCAGAGTGGCGGCCAACTCCTCGGGGGTCGGGTTGCCCCGGACAATACGGATCATGGAAACAGCCCTTCGCTAGGGGGCTAGAGGGGGATGTTGCCGTGCTTCTTCGGGGGCAGCGCTTCGCGCTTGTTCCGCAACGTCCGCAGACCGCGGACGATGTGGCGACGGGTCTCGGAGGGCATGATCACAGCATCCACATACCCCCGCTCGGCCGCGATATACGGATTGAGGAGGGTGTCCTCGTAGTCCGCGATCAGCTCGGTGCGGGTGGCCTCCGGATCGTCGGAGGAGGCGATGGTGCGCCGGTGGAGGATGTTGACCGCGCCCTGGGCGCCCATGACCGCGATCTGCGCCGTCGGCCAGGCCAGGTTGAGGTCCGCGCCCAGGTGCTTGGAGCCCATCACGTCGTACGCGCCGCCGAACGCCTTGCGGGTGATGACCGTGATCAGCGGGACGGTGGCCTCCGCGTAGGCGAAGATCAGCTTGGCGCCGCGCCGGATGATGCCGTTGTACTCCTGGTCGGTGCCGGGCAGGAAGCCGGGCACGTCCACGAAGGTCAGCACGGGCACGTTGAACGCGTCGCAGGTGCGCACGAAGCGCGCGGCCTTCTCGGAGGCGTCGATGTCCAGACAGCCGGCGAACTGCATCGGCTGGTTGGCCACGATGCCCACCGGGTGGCCCTCGACCCGGCCGAAGCCGGTGATGATGTTGGGCGCGAAGAGCGCCTGCGTCTCCATGAACTCGTTGTCGTCCAGCACGTGCTCGATGGCCTTGTGCACGTCGTACGGCTGGTTCGCCGAGTCCGGGATGAGGGTGTCCATCTCCCGGTCCTCGTCCGAGACCTCCAGATCGGCCTCGTCGGGGAAGGCCGGGGGCTCGGAGAGGTTGTTGGAGGGGAGGTAGGACAGCAGCGCCTTGACGTACTCGATGCCGTCCTTCTCGTCCCCGGCCATGTAGTGCGCGACACCGGAGGTGGTGTTGTGGGTCCGGGCGCCGCCCAGCGCCTCGAAGCCGACGTCCTCACCGGTGACGGTCTTGATCACATCCGGCCCGGTGATGAACATGTGCGAGGTCTGGTCGACCATCACCGTGAAGTCGGTGATCGCCGGGGAGTAGACCGCTCCGCCCGCGCACGGTCCCACCACCAGGCTGATCTGCGGGATCACCCCGGAGGCGTGGGTGTTGCGGCGGAAGATCTCGCCGTACATGCCGAGGGAGACCACACCCTCCTGGATGCGGGCGCCACCGGAGTCGTTGATGCCGACGACCGGACAGCCGGTCTTCAGCGCGAAGTCCATCACCTTGACGATCTTCTCGCCGAACACCTCCCCGAGCGCCCCGCCGAAGACCGTGAAGTCCTGGGAGAACACGGCCACCGGGCGGCCGTCGACCGTGCCGTAACCGGTCACGACCCCGTCCCCGTAGGGCCGGTTCTGGTCGATGCCGAAGTTGGTCGAGCGGTGCCGGGCGAACTCGTCGAGCTCGGTGAAGGACCCCTCGTCCAGGAGGAGGTCGATGCGTTCGCGCGCGGTGAGCTTGCCCTTGGCGTGCTGCTTCTCCACCGCGCGTGCGGACCCGGCGTGGGTCGCTTCTTCGATGCGGCGCTTCAGGTCCGCGAGCTTCCCCGCGGTGGTGTGGCGGTCTGGAATCTCGGGGGCGGTCTCCGGCTCGGTGGACATCGGGATGCGGCTCCTGCTCGTCCTGGGGGTGGATACGGCGGGTCTTCAGGATCGGGGGAAGGCGGGGAACGGGGTCGTACGGGTCGTGATCGTGATCAGACGGGGCCTGTCGGGTTTCGGGGGTTCCGGACAGTTCGGCGGCTTTGCGCTGGCTGGGCTACCGGCACGTAGCGTATCGGCGGCACCGCTTGGTGGCACTGCGTCGTTGGCCACACCTCCTGACCCTAGGCTGGCCCCCATGACGCCTTCTGACACCTCAGGGAGCCCAGGTGACGCGCGCGGACGCTGGTCCGACCTGGAGCGGCCGCCGCTGAACGCCGCCGCGCTGCGCCGCGGGCTGGTGCGCCCCGGCGGGCTGTGGACCGAGCTCGAGGTGGTGCGGGCGACCGGCTCGACCAATACGGATCTGGTCACCCGGGCCCGGGCCGGAGCCCCCGAGGGCACGGTGCTCATCGCCGAGGAGCAGACCGCGGGGCGCGGCCGGCTCGACCGCGCCTGGACGGCTCCGGCCAGGTCCGGTCTCTTCTTCTCCATCCTGCTACGGCCCGGCGGCGCCGGCGTGCCCACCGAGCGCTGGGGCTGGCTGCCGCTGCTCGCCGGGGTCGCGGCCGCCGGGGCGCTCAGCCGTACGGCGGGTGTGGACACCGCGCTGAAGTGGCCGAACGACCTGCTGGTGACGGTCGAGGGCGAGGAGCGGAAGTTCGGCGGGATCCTCGCCGAGCGGGCCGGGGACGCGGTGGTGATCGGCATGGGGCTGAACGTCTCGCTGCGCGCCGGTGAACTTCCCGTTCCCACCGCCGGGTCGCTGGCCCTGGCGAACGCGATCTCCACCGACCGCGATCCGCTGCTGCGGGCCGTGCTGCGCTCGATCGCGGAGTGGTACGGGGAGTGGCGCCGGTTCGAGGGCGACCCCGGGGCGAGCGGCCTCCAGGAGACGTACGCGGCGGGCTGTGCGACCCTCGGGCGCCAGGTGCGCGCCGAGCTTCCGGGCGGCCGGGAGCGTATCGGCGAGGCGGTCGCGATCGACGGCGACGGGCGTCTGGTTCTGGCCACAGAAGGCGGGGTTCAGGAGCCGGTCTCCGCCGGGGACATCGTGCATCTACGCTCCGTACCGAGGGAGGAATGACCCTCCCGCGCAAGAGTGAGCTACGGCACACCTGACGTATCGTGGTCGCGGTCGGTCCAGCTCGGGGCGGCTGTGAGCGAGCTCGGGACCGGGCCGGGAAGAGGGAACGGAAGGGCAGTGCGCAGGGATCGGACAGGGGGCGGGCGGTGACCGCCGACGACGCGGGTTCCGGCACGGCCGAGGAGCGCGAGGTGCTGGACGCCGCCGCGCCCGACGGGGCCGTACGGGACACCGGGGCGCGGGAGAGCGCCGCCGCGGAGGCCCCCGGCGACGAGGGCCAGCCGGACCCCATCGCGCTCCGGCTGGAGCAGCTGATCCTCGGCGCCGAGCGGCGCTACACCCCCTTCCAGGCCGCCCGCAGCGCGGGCGTCTCGGTCGAGCTGGCCACCCGCTTCTGGCGGGCCATGGGCTTCGCCGACATCGGCCAGGCCAAGGCGCTGACCGAGGCCGACGTACTGGCGCTGCGCCGGCTGTCCGGCCTGGTCGAGGCCGGGCTGCTGAGCGAGCCGATGGCCATCCAGGTGGCGCGGTCCACCGGCCAGACCACCGCCCGGCTCGCCGACTGGCAGATCGACTCCTTCCTGGAGGGGCTCACCGACCCCCAGGAGACCGGCATGACCCGGACCGAGATCGCGTATCCGCTGGTCGAGCTGTTGCTGCCGGAGCTGGAGGAGTTCCTGGTCTACGTCTACCGGCGCCAGCTCGCGGCCGCGACCGGCCGGGTGGTGCAGGCGGCTGACGACGTCGAGATGGTGGACCGGCGGCTGGCGGTCGGCTTCGCGGACCTGGTGAGCTTCACCCGGCTGACCCGGCGGCTGGAGGAGGAGGAGCTCGGCGAGCTGGTCGAGGCGTTCGAGACCACGGCCGCAGACCTGGTGGCGGCGCACGGCGGGCGGCTGATCAAGACCCTCGGCGACGAGGTGCTCTACGCGGCCGACGACGCGGGCATCGCCGCCGAGATCGCGCTGCGCCTGATCGAGACGCTGACGCATGACGAGACGATGCCCGAGCTGCGGGTCGGGATCGCGTTCGGCACGGTCACGACGCGGATGGGCGATGTCTTCGGCACGACGGTGAACCTGGCCAGCCGGCTGACGTCCATAGCCCCCAAGAACGCGGTCCTGGTGGACGGCGCGTTCGCCGAGGAGCTGAGCCGCACCGGGGAGGCCCCGGTGTCGGAGGCGGAGGCCGCGGAGGCGGCCGCCGCGGCGGAGAAGGAGGGCGAGGAGCCGCCCTCGTACCGCTTCGCGCTCCAGCCGATGTGGCAGCGGCCGGTGCGTGGCCTCGGGGTCGTGGAGCCGTGGCTGCTGAGCCGTCGCGCGTGAGCCCGGCTCCGGCCGGATCGTTCCGGTGGCGCCGACCGGATGACTGAACCGAACGCGGCGCGGGGCCTGTTGGGCTAGCCTACGTCCGCAAGATCCACTCGGTGGATCCCAGGTCCTGTCGTCGAAGTAGCACCGTCCGCGTCCGCCCGCGGGGTGGGCCCGGCGGTGTCCAGGAGCACGTGTGACCCAGCTTTTCGATTCGAGTGCTCACCGTCCGGGCGCCTTACCCCCGCCGGGCTGTCCCGCCCACGGGGAGACCGGCGCCGAACCGCTCCACGCGCCCGAGTTCGGTACGGACCCCTTCGCGGTCTACCGGCGGCTGCGCGAGGCCCACGGCCCGCTCGCGCCGGTGGAGCTGGACAGAGGCGTACCGGCCATGTTGTGCCTGGGGTACGACACGGCGCTGGAGGTCATGCGGCGCCCCGAGACCTTCTCCAAGGACCCCCGCCACTGGCGGGACAGGAACGAGGGCCTGCTGCCGGAGTCCAGCTACGCCCCGCAGGTCATCAGGCCCCGGCCGCAGGTCGACTTCGTGGACGGCGAGGAGCACCGGCGGCTGCGCGGCGCCATCGAGGACACCACCGGCCGGATCGACTCCAGCGCGCTGCGGAACTACGTCGAGCGCATCGCCGACTCGCTGATCGACCAGTTCTGCGAGGCGGGCGAGGCCGAGCTGATCGGGACGTACTGCGCACTGGTCCCGATCATGGTGACCAGCCAGCTCTTCGGCTGCCCGCAGGAGATCATGGACCGGCTGCTGCGGGGCGTGGCGGCGTTCATCGACGGCTCGGACCCCTCGGGCGGGGACCGGACCTCGGGCGCGGCGCTGCGCGAGCTGATCGACCTCAAGCGGCGCGAGCCGGGCGCCGACATCACCTCCTGGCTGATCGCCCATCCGGCGCGGCTGACCGACGAGGAGCTGGTCGAGCAGCTGCTGCTGCTGATCGGGATGGTGACCGGGGTGGTGCCCGGTCTGATCGGCAACGCCCTGCGGGTGCTGCTCACTGACGAGCGGTTCTCGGGCGAGCTGATGGGCGGCAGCATGCTCGTCGAGGACGCCCTGGACGAGGTGCTGTGGACCGACCCGCCGCTGGCCAACATGGGGCTCTACTTCCCGGTGCACGACACCAACCTCGCCGGGAAGCGGCTGCGCGCGGGCGACGCCGTGATGATCAGCTTCGCGGCGACCAACCGGGACGCCCTGCTGCGGTCCCCGCACAAGCAGGGCAACCGGGCCCATCTGGCGTTCGGCGCGGGTGCCCATGCCTGCCCCGGCCGGTCCTCGGCCCGGCTGATCGCCTCCGTCGCGCTGGAGAAGCTGCTGGACCGGATCCCCGATCTGGCGCTCGCCGGGGAGATCGAGGAGCTGAAGTGGCTCTCCGGGATCTTCGTACGGGGGGTGATCACGCTGCCGGTGCGGTTCGCTCCCGTTCCCGGGCCGGGGAGTCGGCGCGGCGCACCGCCCGCCGCCCGTCCGGGGGAGCCGGGTCCGCAGGGCCGGCCGGGCCCGCAGGGCCAGTGGCAGGAGACGCAGCCGGGGACGCCTCCGACGCCGCCCATCCCGCCGATCTCGCTGCCGTTCGCCACCGACGCGGCGTCCGCGGCCGAGCCCCCGACGGGGTCGGAGCCGGGGGCGGATCCGGAGCAGGGGGAGGACGGGCAGAAGCAGCAGTCGATCCTGCTGGGCTTCCTGAACCGGTGGCGGCGGGCCCGCTAAGCGCTCCGCGGGAAGTGGCGCAAGGTACGGTCGTTCATCCGCGGCCGCGTCGTGGCTGGTCCCACGCGGCGGAGCCGCATATCGACACAGCCGCCGGCGGAGCCGCACATCGACACAGCCCCGCGCCCCTTCGGGGCGCAACGAACCGCACCGGACTTCAGCGAGGGCGCTGAGGGCGGGCCTGTCCGGGCGCTCACAGGTTCCGCACGCCCCGGGGAGCTGGAATGATCGCGGGCAGTGTGTTCACGGTCGTTAACCGGGAGGGTGTGTGATGAGTGAGCAGCGGTACGGGGAGTGGGTCGCGGTCCGCAGGGACGGCTTCGTGGCCGAGCTGGTGCTGGACCGGCCCAAGGCCATGAACGCGGTCTCGTCGGAGATGGCGCGCTCCATCGCGGCGGCCTGCGCGGCGCTGTTCGAGGACCGCGACGTCCGGGCCGTGGTGCTGACCTCGACCCATGAGCGGGCCTTCTGCGTGGGCGCCGACCTCAAGGAGCGCAACTCGCTCACCGACGCCGAGATGATGCGGCACCGCCCGGTCTCCCGCGCCGCCTACACCGGGGTGCTGGAGCTGCCGATGCCGGCCATCGCCGCGGTGCACGGCTATGCGCTGGGCGGCGGCTTCGAGCTGGCCCTGTCGTGCGACGTGATCGTGGCCGACCCCACCGCCGTGGTGGGGCTGCCCGAGGTGTCGGTCGGGGTGATCCCGGGCGGTGGCGGCACCCAGCTGCTGCCGCGCCGGGTGGGCGCCGCGCGCGCCGCCGAGCTGATCTTCTCCGCGCGCCGGGTGGCCGCCGCGGAGGCCCATGCGCTGGGCCTGGTGGACCGGCTGACGGCGGAGGGCGAGGACCGGGCCGAGGCGCTGGAGCTCGCCCGGGGCATCGCCGCCAACTCCCCGGTCGGGGTGCGGGCCGCCAAGAAGGCGCTGCGGCTGGGGCAGGGGCTGGATCTGCGGGCCGGTCTCGAGGTCGAGGACGCGGCGTGGCGGACGGTGGCCTTCTCGGGGGACCGCGCGGAGGGTGTGGCCGCGTTCAACGAGAAGCGTCCGGCGGACTGGCCGGGGGAGTGACGGACCCGGACCGGGAGGTGGCGGACTTTTCGGCAGGGGGAGCAGCAGGGGGAGTAGCGACCCCGGACCGGGGAAGTTGACCGGATCCGGGGAGTGGCCCCGGCCCGGGGGGAGCGAAGCGGCCACCGGGGGTGACCGTTCGCTCGGATACCCGGGGTGAACGGCCCGCAGCGGATTGTTCTCGACGTTCTTACGCTGGAGAGCAGAGCGAACGATGCATGGCCGTGAGGAATGCGAGGCCGTCGTGACGGACAACGGGGAGATCGGCGGGTGGCCCGGCGGGGTCGACGGACGATTGCGGGCCGTCGTGCGGCTCGCTCAGGAGATGGCGGCGGCGCACACCCCGCAGGAGTCGATGGGCGCGGCGGCCGAGGCGGCCTGCCGCGCCCTCGGCGGCAGCTTCGCGGCGATCTCGATGTGGGAGCGCGAGCGCGGGCGGCTGCGGGTCCTGGTGAACGTGGGCGAGCTGATGGCGGGCGAGGAGCGGCTGCCGGAGGACGAGTCGTACCCGGTGCACGACTTCCCGGAGATCGCCGAATTCGTGCATGAGCACTGGGCCGCGGGCGGGGAGCCGCACGCCTGGGTCGAGACGGCCGAGGGCGTGGGCACCGGCGTCGGCGTGGGCTCGGCCCCGCCCAGCGGCAGCTGGGGGAGGGTGGCCGCGCTGCGGCGGCGTGGCCGGGGCAGCTGTGTGGTGGCCCCGATCGTGCTGCACGGGCGGGCGTGGGGCGAGCTGTACGTGGCCCGGCCGGCCGGGCGGCCCGTCTTCGACCGCGACGACGCCGACTTCGCGACCGTGCTGGCCTCGGTGACCGCCGCCGGGCTGGCCCAGACCGAGCGCCTGGAGGAGGCCCGCCGCCTGGCCTTCACCGATCCGCTGACGGGTCTCGGCAACCGGCGGGCGGTGGACATACGGCTGGACGAGGCGCTGGAGGCGTACCACGCGGACGGCACGGTGGTGAGCCTGGTGGTCTGCGACCTCAACGGCCTCAAGCGGGTGAACGACACCCTCGGCCACGCGGTCGGCGATCGCCTGCTGGAACGATTCGGCTCATTGCTGTCCATATGCGGCGCGATGCTGCCCGGGGCGCTGGTGGCCCGGCTGGGCGGCGATGAGTTCTGCCTGCTGGGGGTCGGGCCCCCGGCGGACGAGGTGGTCCGGGTGGCCGATGAGCTGTGCCGGCGGGCGGCGGAGCTGGAACTGGGCGAGGGGGTGGCCTGCGGGATCGCCTCCACGGGCGATCCGATCGGCCCCGTGCCGTCGGCCCGCCGCCTCTTCCGCCTGGCGGACGCGGCGCAGTACCGGGCGAAGGCGGCGCGCTCGCAGAAGCCGGTTGTGGCGGGCCGGGATGGCGGTGCGGAGGACGCGGTGATCCGCCTCGCCGACACGTCCCCCGCCCACCCCCCGGAACGCCGCCGCTTCCGAGGCCGCCGCTAACCCCGGCCACGAGCCCCGCCCCGGGCCCGCACGGGGCTGCGCCCCGGGTCTCGCTGTGGCTGTGCGCCTGAGCCCCGAGGCGGGGGGCGTGGCGCGTGTCGTTCCCCACCCCGCCCCTTCCCGAATCCGGGGGCAGGCCCCCGGCCCCCCACCGGGGCTCCGCCCCGGACCCCGCTCCTCAATCGCCGGAGGGGCTGGAACGGCCTCCCGCTCCTGGCTCCGCGGGGGCTGAGGGGTTCAGCTCCGCTGGGGGCCGGGTGCAGCACCGCCGAGGCCCAGGGTGCAGCACCGCCGAGGCTCGGGGTGCAGCACCGCCGAGGCCCGGGGCGCAAAACCGCCGGGGTCCTGGGCGCAGCACCGCTGAAGCGCGGGGTCCAACCCGCAGGGGCCCGGGAGCGTAGCCCGGGACGGTGGCCTGGGGGGCTCGGGGCGGAGCCCCGCCTCCCAGCCTCTCCGGCGTTTGAGGAGCGGAGCCCCGGAAGGGACAGGGGTAGCGGGGTGACAGGTGGGGATTCACTCTCTAGGGTGCCTGAATATGGATATGCACACTGTGGTGGTGGGGACGTCCGGAACGACCGCCGACGATGTCATCGCCGTGGCCCGCGGCACCGCGCGCATCGAGATCGACGAGGCGGCGCTCGACGCCGTCTCCGCGGCGCGGCAGGTGATCGACGACCTGGCGGCCAAGCCCGAGCCCGTCTACGGCGTCTCCACCGGTTTCGGCGCGCTGGCCGTGCGCCACATCAGCCCCGAGCTGCGCGCCCAGCTCCAGCGCAACATCGTGCGCTCGCACGCCGCCGGCATGGGCCCGCGGGTGGAGCGCGAGGTGGTGCGGGCGCTGATGTTCCTGCGGCTGAAGACGCTCGCGTCCGGCCGCACCGGCGTCCGGCCCGTCGTGGTGCAGACGATGGCCGCGCTCCTCAACGCGGGGATCACCCCCGTCGTGCACGAATACGGCTCGCTGGGCTGCTCCGGCGACCTGGCGCCACTGTCCCACTGCGCGCTGGCGCTGATGGGCGAGGGCGAGGCCGAGGGCCCCGACAAGGTCGTGCGGCCCGCCGCCGAGCTGCTGGCCGAGCACGGCATCGAGCCGGTCGAGCTCCGCGAGAAGGAGGGGCTCGCGCTGCTCAACGGCACGGACGGCATGCTCGGCATGCTGATCATGGCCTGCGCCGACCTCGCCCGGCTCTTCACCGTCGCCGATGTGACCGCCGCCCTCTCATTGGAGGCGCTGCTCGGCACGGACCGCGTCCTCGCACCCGAGCTGCACGCCATCCGCCCCCACCCGGGGCAGGCCGCCAGCGCCGCCAACATGCTGCGGGTGCTGGCGGGTTCGGGGCTCACCGGGCACCACCAGGACGATGCGCCGCGCGTCCAGGACGCGTACTCGATCCGCTGCGCCCCGCAGGTCGCGGGTGCCGGCCGGGACACCCTCGCGCACGCCCGGCTGGTCGCCGAGCGCGAGCTGGCCTCCGCCGTGGACAACCCCGTGGTGCTGCCGGACGGCCGGGTGGAGTCCAACGGCAACTTCCACGGCGCGCCCGTCGCGTACGTCCTGGACTTCCTGGCCGTCGCGGCGGCCGATCTCGCCTCGATCGCCGAGCGCCGCACCGACCGGCTGCTGGACAAGAACCGCTCCCACGGCCTGCCGCCCTTCCTGGCCGGCGACCCCGGCGTGGACTCGGGGCTGATGATCGCTCAGTACACCCAGGCCGCGCTGGTGAGCGAGATGAAGCGGCTCGCGGTGCCCGCCTCCGTCGACTCCATCCCGTCCTCCGCCATGCAGGAGGACCATGTCTCGATGGGCTGGTCGGCGGCGCGCAAGCTGCGTACGGCGGTGGACAGCCTGGCCCGCGTCCTGGCCGTCGAGCTGGTCGCCGCCACCCGGGGCATCGAGCTGCGCCAGGGGCTTGAGCCCGCGCCCGCGAGCCGGGCGGTGCTGGCGGCGGTGCGCCGGGCGGGCGTCGAGGGGCCGGGCGAGGACCGTTATCTGGCGCCCGACTTGGCGGCCGCGGACGCGTTCGTACGATCCGGAGAGCTGATCGAGGCCGTGGAGTCGGTGACCGGCCCCCTCAGCTGAGCGAGCCGTGGGGGGTGGGGGGCTGCGTCGATGTGCGGCTCCGCCGGCGGCTGTGTCGATATGCGGCTCCGCCGCGTGGGACCAGCCACGGCGCGGCCGCGGATGAACGACCGCACCCCGCGCCACTTCCCGCGGAGCGCTCAGTACGCCTCCGGGCGGGTGCGCCGCACGGAGGCGGTCACCATCGCCACACCCAGCCCCAGGAAGGCCGTGCCGCCGAAGAGGTACGGGGTGACGTCCACACTGCCGGTATCGGCCAGATCCCCGTCGGGCACGGCCTCGGTCCTGGGCCCGGACCCGGGCGAGCCCTCGGAGGTCCGCGAGGACGCCGATGACGATCCCGGGTCCTCCACGGTGGCGTTGGCGGACGGGACGAACCACAGGGCGCACAGCAGCGAACCGGCAGCGGCGGCGGTCAGCAGCGGTCGGCGTGCGGACAACGGCATCCTCCTTGAGGCTGCGGCAAATTGACCCCGTGCGCCGATCGTAGTGACAACTGCGGGTCGTGCGGAAGCGAGACGGGTCGGCCCCCTAACCTCCGTCGCATGACGAGTACCGAGACATCACGGTTTGTCCGGCTTCGCGTGGAGCTTGTAGTCGAGATCACCGACGCGGACCGGCTGCGGCGCGCGGCGTACGAGCGGATCGACGGCGACGAGTCCATGGCCGCGGAGGAGCGGGGCCACGCACACCGCATGGTGGAGTCGGACGAGGCCGAGGCGCTGGCCTATCTGGTCGAGCCGTTCGAACTGGTGGAGGAGGTGCCGGGGGTCGAACTGGCGCAGGCGTCCTGGAGCAGCGAGCACATCGACTACGATCCTCGCGCCGTCGAGTGGTCCGGGGCCTTCCCCGACCTGGATGAGGACGATTGAGCCCGGAGAGCCGCATTCCGGGCGACGAAGACGGCTGAGCCGTGCGGGTCCGGGTGCCGGTGGGTCTTACGCTTGACTGGCGCCTTTGCCAAGTGGTCTTGCGCACAGTTTTACTGTGCGTGGAACCGACCAAAAGGTACAGGCGTTCTTATCGGGCAGGTCCGGGGTTTCTGGGGTCCAGATCAAGATCCAGGTCAAATGGAGAAGCGTGTGATGACGGACGGCAAGCGCCGTAAGGGGCTGGTGGCCGTGGCCGCCGTGCTCGGCGGCGTACTCACTCTCGCCGCGTGCGGCGGGGATGGCGGCGGCGACGACGCCAAGAACGACGGGCACAAGTCTCAGTCGCAGGTCGACGAGGCGGCGGCCAAGGACGCGTCGGACGCCCACATCAAGATCACGCCAAAGGCCGGTGCGACGAACGCGGGCATCAACAGTGACACCAAGGTCACGGTGAGCGAGGGCAAGCTCACCTCCGTCACGATGACGTCCGCGGCGACCGGCAACACCGTGGCCGGGACCATATCGCCCGACAAGACGTCCTGGAAGCCGAGCGGGCAGCTGGAGCGAGCCACTCAGTACAAGATCAGGGCGTCCGCGGAGGACTCCAAGGGCCGTAAGGCGACCGAGAACTCGTCCTTCACCACCGTCTCGCCCTCCAACAGCTTCATCGCCAACTTCACGCCGGAGGACGGTTCCACGGTCGGCGTGGGCATGCCGGTGTCCATCCGCTTCGACAAGGCGGTGACCAACAAGAAGGACGTCGAGTCCCACATCAAGGTCACCTCCAGCAGCGGCCAGCAGGTGGTCGGCCACTGGTTCGGCGGCGACCGGCTCGACCTGCGCCCCAAGGACTACTGGAAGGCGGGCTCGACCGTCTCCCTGAAGCTGGACCTGGACGGCGTCGAGGCGTCGTCCGGTGTCAAGGGCGTCCAGGAGAAGACGGTCAACTTCAAGATCGGCCGCTCCCAGGTCTCCACGGTGGACGCGGCGACCAAGGAGATGAAGGTCGTCCGCGACGGCAAGCTGCTGAAGACCATCAAGATCTCCGCCGGCAGCCCCGATAACACGACCTACAACGGTCAGATGGTGATCTCCGAGAAGTTCAAGGAGACCCGGATGAACGGTGCCACGGTCGGCTTCACGGACGACGACGGCAAGGGCGAGTACGACATCAAGGACGTGCCCCACGCGATGCGGCTGTCCACCTCGGGCACCTTCATCCACGGCAACTACTGGGGCGCCAAGTCCATCTTCGGCAACGTCAACACCAGCCACGGCTGTGTCGGTCTGTCGGACACCAAGGGCGCGGGCGACCCCAACACGGACGGCGCCTGGTTCTACGACAACTCCCAGGTCGGTGACATCGTCATCGTGAAGAACTCCAAGGACAAGACCATCCAGCCGGACAACGGCCTCAACGGATGGAACATGGACTGGAGCCAGTGGGTGGCCGGAAGCGCGGTCGGCAGCGCCTGACCCACCCTCTACTCACCACCGCCGGGCGGCGGTCGGCCTTCGAGCCGGCCGCCGCCCGGCTTTGTGCGGCGGCCGGGTCCGGCGGTTCGCCGCGGCCGGGAAGCCGCGTGGCCGCGTTCACGGCCCGTCGGGGAACGGTTGCGCGCCGTAGCCGTCCGCGCCGAGTGGCGTGACGCCCGGGCCGGAGGAGAATGGGCCATGGGGGCATCCCGTACCGGCCGCGCACGGCCGGAAGTGGCGATACGGAGGCGGCCCCATGCCCGAAGTCACGTCCTATCAGCCCGGCACGCCCTGCTGGATCGATCTGATGGTCCCCGACCAACAGGCCGCCCTGGACTTCTACTCCGGGCTGTTCGGCTGGGAGGGAGAGGTCGGCCCTCCGGAGACCGGCGGCTATGCGACCTGGTCCCTGAGGGGCAAGCCCGTGGCGGGCGTGATGTCCGCGCAGTCGGTGGGCGAGGAGGCCCCGCCGCCGACCGTCTGGACCACCTACTTCTGCTCCGCCGACGCCCAGGCCACCTCGGAGTCCATCAGCCGGGCCGGCGGCACCGTGCTGATGCCGGTCATGGATGTGACGGACCTCGGGCGGATGCTGGTGGCGGCCGACCCGCTGGGCGCCGTCTTCGGCGTCTGGCAGCCGCTCGGCTTCCCCGGCGCGGGCCTCGTCAACGAGCCGGGCACGCTGATCTGGAACGAGCTCAACACCACCGACCGGGAGGCGGCTTCGGCCTTCTACGCGGAGGCGCTGGGCGTGGAGTCGACCCCCATGGAGGGCGAGGGCGCCGAGGGCTATTTCGCGCTCTCCGTCGACGGCCGCACGGTCGGCGGGCTCCAGCCGCTGCGGGAGGGGATGCCGCCGGAGGTGCCTCCGCAGTGGCTGGTCTACTTCGCCGTGGAGGACACCGACCGCATTTCGGCCAAAGTGTCCGCCGAGGGCGGCACGGTCCTCCGCCCGCCGTACGACATGGTCGCGGGCCGGATGTCGCTGGTGAAGGATCCGCAGGGGGCGCCGTTCGCCCTGATCGCCCCGAAGCCCATGAGTTGAGCCGGCGCGAGGCCCCTGGACCCCGGGCCTTGGCGCGGAGCCCCCGTCAGCCCCGCTTGAGGACGAAGTAGCCGGAGGTGGAGCCGACGGGCGTGTACGAGCTGCCCGGGTGGAGCTGCCCGGCGTACTCGATCACCTGCCGCTCGGTGCGCTCCGGCGGCTCCTGGAGGGCTATGTAGTCCGGCCGTATGTCCTGGGTGGCGCCGACCCACAGCACCCGGCAGCGGCTGGTGAGCCGGCTTATCGGCCCGACGTTGGCCTCCACCGTCGCCCCGTCCGGGATCCGGTCCAGCAGCCGCTCCACCGCCCGCGTCTGCGGCGACTTGTCGTATGTGGCGCCCTGGGTGAGGCCGTACAGCGGCATGGAGGACGACAGCGCCAGGGCCGCGCCGCACACCGCCGAGGGCAGCTGACGGGCGTACGAGGCGAGCCAGGGCCGGTGGGTGTCGCGGACCCGGTCCAGGGCGTCCACCAGGGCCAGCACGACGACCGGCATCAGCACCGCGCTGTAGTGCCAGTCCGTGCCCCAGTAGTGGTCGTCGTGGGAGAGGAAGCGCCAGCCGAGGGTGGGCACGGCGGCCAGCAACAGCGGGGAGCGCAACGCCAGCAGCCCGGTGGTCGGCAGCAGGATCCACAGCAGGGTGCGCAGCGCGGTGCCGAACGGGATCGTGCCGGTCTGCTCACCGCCGCTGCCGACTTTGTCCCAATAGTCGTACGACCCGGCGCCGTTGAAGCCGGGGATGACGACGCCGAGCGCGAGCGCCGAGACGGCGATGCCGAAGCCCATCAGCGCGACGGCGAGCGGGACGGCGCGGGGGCCGCGCTCCGGGTCGCGCCGGGCGCGGATCCAGACGACCGCGCCGATCGCGGCCACCGTGGCGCCCATGTCCTCCTTGACGAAGACCAGCGGGGCGGCCCACAGCAGCGCCGGGTACCAGCGCCCGCGGATCACCGCTTCCAGGGAGAAGGCGATGAGCGGAACGGCGAAGCAGATCTCGTGGAAGTCGAAGTCCACGGCGCGCTGGATGCCCCAGGACACCCCGTAGGCGATGCCGATCGCGAGCCCCCGGCCGCGCCCCAGCAGCCGGGCCGCGACGCGGGTGACGGGGACGGCGGAGACGGCGAACAGCGCCGCCTGCGCGACCAGCAGGGTGACCGGGCCGGGGAACAGCCGGTAGACGGGGCCGAGCAGGGCCGTTATGGGGCTGAAGTGGTCGCCGAGGATATTGGCGCCGGGGCCCTTGAGATCGGCTATGGGGGCCTGGAAGTGCGCGTACGCCCGTATCGCCTGCTCGAAGATGCCCAGGTCCCAGGACATGGTGGCCATGCGGCGGTAGCGGCAGACCGACAGCGCCGTGAAGGCGGCGAAGAGGGCGAGGGCCAGCCAGTACGGATCGGCCTTCGGCCGCCGCAGTACGCCTGCCCTCGCGAGAAGCCGGGTACGCCCCCCGATGGTGGCGGTCGCCCTCTCGGCGCCGGTGCCGGGCGGAGCGGTTGCGGCCGTGTCCATCCAGGGTCCTTATCGTGTGGGCGGTCTGTGCGAAAAGATACGCGAAGGGGGCGGGAAGGTTGCGGGGACGGTTTCGCATACCGATGCGAAGTTCGGTCGTGGTGCTGGCCGCGCTGCTGGCGGTCGGCGGCTGCAAGGCCGGTGACCAGGACGGCAAGGGCGCTGACGAGGGCGGGAGCGGCTCAAGCCGGCCCGCGGCGTCCGGCTCGGCCCTGGCGGCTGTGTCCTCGCTCACAGTCAAAGGCCGTGCGCCGAAGACGGGTTACGAGCGCAGCGAGTTCGGCAGTTCGTGGGTGGACACCGACGACAACGGCTGCGGGACCCGTGATGACATCCTCAAGCGCGACCTGAAGGACGTGAAGTTCCGCGACGGCCACTGCCTGGTCGTCTCGGGCACGCTCACCGACGAGCCGTACACCGGCCGCGATGTCCGGTTCGTCCGGGGCCACAGCAAGGTGGACATCGACCATGTGGTCGCGCTGTCGGACGCCTGGCAGAAGGGCGCCCAGAAGTGGGACCGGGACAAGCGCCTGGAGTTCGCCAACGATCCGCTCAATCTGATCGCCGTGGACGCCTCCGCCAACCGCCGTAAGGGCGACGGCGACACGGCGACCTGGCTGCCGCCCAACAAGGCGTACCGCTGTGACTATGTGGCGCACCAGGTGGCGGTGAAGAAGACGTACGGGTTGTGGGTGACCGGGGCCGAGAAGAGCGCGATGGAGCGGGTGTTGGGCGGCTGCCCCGGCATGAAGCTGCCCGCGCGCTCAGGTGGCCGCTAAGCGGTCTGCGGAAGTGCCCTGACCTGCTGTAGATCGTCTGCGGCTCGGTCGTGGCTGGTCGCGCCCACGCGGCGGAGCCGCACATCGACAAAGCCCGCGCCCCTTGAGGGCGCGGCCAGGAGGCTGACCAAGACCGTGGTGAATCGTTGTCCAAGCAGTGGCCTAGGCCGCGCCGACTCCATACCATCGATCAACGCCAGATCGTTTGTCGCGCCGCACGATCTCTGCCGGGAGGCTCAATGATCCGCCGCCGTACTGCGCTCACCGTCTCCGCCGCGTCCGCGCTGCTGCTCTCCGCGCCGCTGATCACCGCGTGCGGCGACGCCCCGCGGCCCGGTGCCGCGGCGGTCCTGGACGGTGGCCGGATCACCGTGTCCCAGCTCCAGGCGCAGGTCAAGGCCGTCCGGCAGGCGCAGAACAATGACCCGAGGGCGGCCCAGACGGTCGCGGGCAGCGGCCGGCTGAGCCAGGACACACTGATCCGGATGATCCAGTTCCGGGTGATTGAGCGGGCCGGTAAGGACAACGGGATCCACCCCACCCGCCGCGAGGTCCAGCGCGCCCGCTCCGCCGCCGAGAAGCAGAGCGGCGGGGCCACCGCCCTGCGCGCCCTCTATCTCCAGCAGGGCATCGCGCCCGGCGGGATCGACGAGGCGGTCCGGATGGACCTCACGCGCAACGCCCTGCTGCGGAAGCTGGGCACCTCCAAGGTCAATGAGGTGTTCACGCAGACCTCCAAGGCGCTCGACATCCGGGTGAACCCCCGCTACGGAAAGTGGGACAACGCCCAGGGCACCGCCGTCCTGGCCAAGGAGGCCTGGCTGCGCACCTCCGGCGGTACCCCCGAGCAGGCGTAAGTTACGTTGCAAGGGTGACCGCACCTGACTCGCCCGCCGCCGACGCCACCGCCCCCACCGGGCGCATCGTCCTTCTCACCACCAGCCACCGGGTGGCGCCCGGACTGCTGTCCTGGCCCGCCTGGCAGGCGCTGCGCGGCGCCGACCGGGTGCTCTCCGGCGACCCGGACCATCCGCAGCTGCCGTATCTGCGGGACGCGGGCGTCGAGGTGGAGCCGGGCGCGCCGGGCGCGCGCGAGCTGGTCGACTACTGCGTGGCGGGGGGCGGCCGCACGGCCGTCTTGATCACCTCCGCCGAGGGCGAGTCCGAGCTGACCGACGGGCTGGCGCGGCTGGCCGGATCCGGCCGCGAGGCGATGCCGGACCTGGAGCTGCTGCCCGGTTCCTACGATCTGCCGGGCGCGCGGCTGCTCGATCTGGTGCAGGTCATGGACCGGATCCGCGCCGAGTGCCCGTGGAGCGGCACCCGGACCAACGAGGAGCTGGTGAAGTACGGCATCGAGGAGGCGTACGAACTCGTCGAGGCCATCGAGGAGGGCGACCGAGAGGCGCTGCTCGAGGAGCTCGGCGATGTGCTGCTCCAGGTCGTCTTCCACGCCCGGATCGCCCAGGACGACCCCGAGCACCCGTTCTCGATCGACGATGTGGCGGGCGGCATCGTGGAGAAGCTGATTCACCGCCATCCCCATGTCTTCGGCGACGAGGCCGCCGAGACCCCGGAGGACGTCCGGCGCCACTGGCTGCGGACCAAGGCGGCCGAGAAGCGGCGCGATTCGGTCACCGAAGGGGTGCCGCTCGGTCAGCCCTCGCTCGCGCTGACCGCCAAACTGGCCTCCCGCGCCCGGATGGCCGGGCTGGACGTGGCCCTGCCGGACGGGGCGGGCATCGGCTATGAGCTGCTGGCGCTCGCGGTGCGGGCCGAGGCGGACGGCGTGGACCCGGAGGCGGCGCTGCGCGCGGCGGCCCGCGCCTACCGTGACGCGATCCGGGCGGCGGAGGGCTCCGCGGCGCGGTGACGCGGGGCCGGATGTGACGCGGGGCCGGGTGTGATGCGGGCCGGGTGTGATGCGGGTCGGGTATGACGCGGGTCGGGTGTGACGCGGGTGGGGCCGGAGTGATATCCGGGCGGGTCCGGGTACCCGGCCGTCATGGATACGTACACCGAGGATCTCGCCGTGACCCGGGACCTGCTGGTCGGGACGGGGCCGTTCATCGTCGGGCTGGTGGTCGTGATCCTGTGCTTCGGGGCCGTGTGGTGGGGGATACGGATACGGGCCCGTGAGCCGGTCCCGCCCCAGCAGCCGCAGCGCCGCGCCGGTTCCTGGCAGAAGGCCCAGGAGGCCGACCACGAGGCGCGGGCGGCGGGCCATGGTCCGGGGCACCAGGACGACGAGGACAGCGTCGGCTATGTCACCCAGAACCGCGAGCCCCATGAGGTGGATCGGGACGGCCGCCGCCGGTTCCCGTCCGAGCTGGGCGGCTCCGGGACCCGCGACTCCGGCAAGCGCGGCACCGAGGACCGGCCCACCTGGCGCGAGGGCAGCAGCGGCTCGTTCGGCAACGGCTGAGCGGTGTGGGCGCGTGGCGCGTGCGTACGACGACGCGGGCCCGCCACCGGTGGTGTCCGGTGCCGGGCCCGCGCGCGGTCGTGCCGAGGTCAGCGCCTGACGGGCACCGGCTCCAGCGTGGCGCGGAAGTGGCGCAGGATCGGGGACTGCTCGGTGATCCGGAAGCCGTACACCTGGTCCGCGTTCTTGGCGATCTTCGCGAGCGTCTCGCCCACGTGGTCGTAGTGGCTGCGGGTGTAGACCCGGCGCGGCAGGGCGAGCCTGACCAGCTCGTACGGCGCGCTCTTGATCGGGTTGCCGTGCTCGTCCTCCTCGCCGAGGTAGAGCGACCCCAGCTCGGCCGAGCGGATGCCGCCCTCCAGGTAGAGCTGGCAGGCCAGGGCGTGGCCGGGGTAGTTGTGCGGCGGGATGTGCGGCAGCAGCCGACCGGCGTTGAGGTAGAGCGCGTGCATGCCCGGGGGCTCGACGATGTCCACGCCCGCGGCGCGGACCCGGTGGGCGAGGTGGGAGGCGATCTCGGCGCGCTCGGCGAGATAGCTCACCTCGGTCACCTCGGTCAGCCCCTGCGCCATCATGTCGAGGTCGCGTCCGGCCAGACCGCCGTAGGTCGCGAACCCCTCGGTGGCGATGAGGAGCAGCTCGCACTTCTGGGCGAGCTCCGGGTCGTTGGTGCCGATGAAGCCGCCGATGTGGACGATGCCGTCCTTCTTGGCGCTCATCATGCAGCCGTCCGCCAGGCGGAACGCCTCCTCCGCGACCTGCCGGGGGGTGCGGTCGCGGTAGCCCTGCTCATGGCGGGTGACCAGCCAGGCGTTCTCGGCGAACCGGGCCGCGTCCAGGAAGAGCGGCACCCCGTGCTGACGGCACAGGGCGGCCGTCCGCTTGAGGTTCTCCATGGACACGGGCTGCCCGCCGCCGCCGTTGTTGGTGATGGTCATGACGACCACGGCGACCCGGGAGCCATCGGGCCCGGACAGCGTCCGGGCGAGCGCGTCCAAGTCGATGTTGCCCTTGAACGGGTCGGTGCTGTCGAGGTTCTTGGCCTCGGGGCACGGCAGGTCGCGCGCCTCGGCCTCGTTCAGCTCGACATTGGCCCGGGTGGTGTCGAAGTGGGTGTTCGACAGCACGAGGTCGCCGCGCTCCAGCAGGGTGGTGAACAGCACGCGCTCTGCCGCGCGCCCCTGGTGGGCGGGGAGGATATGGGCGTAGCCGGTGAGCTCGGTGACCGTCTCGTGGAAGCGGTAGAACGAGCGGGAGCCCGAGTAGGACTCGTCGCCCGCCATCCCGGCGGCGAGCTGGGCGGCGGACAGCGCCCCGGTGCCCGAGTCGGTGAGCAGGTCGATGGTCACCTCTTCGGCGCGCAGGTCGAAGAGGTTGTAGTTGACACGCTTCAGCGCCGCTTCGCGCTGCTGCCGTGTGGTGACGGGTATCGGTTCGACAACCTTGATCCTGTACGGCTCCACGCTGCCCCTGCTTCCTGTCTGTTCGTCGTTCGGTGTTTCGGCGTGCTCGGCGTGCGGTGTCCCGGAGTTGGGTGTCCCGGCGTGCTCGGTGTTCGATGTACCGGCGGAGTTCAGAGCCGGGCCCGTACCCGGTCACGGGTGGGGGCCGGCTCGCGGGGCGGCCGGGTCTGGTACGCCTCGGAGGAGACGTAGACGGTCACCCGCCGCGGCCGGCCGTGCTGGTGGACCAGTGCCAGATAGGCGATCAGGCCCACGCCGTCGCCGAGGGGACGCGGGCTCACGGCGGCCAGCGCCCGGTCGAGGGCCGCGCTGTCCATGCCATTGCTGCGCAGCACGGCCACGGCCCGCTCCCGCGCCTCGCCGTCGTGCCGGACGTAGTCGCGGACGGGCACGTGGAGCGTGTATCCGCTGGGCAGCCCGGTCGCCGTCTCCGTGAAGGAGTGGCAGGTGAGGGCGGGGCGCCCGGCGAGCCGGTCGGCGCCCTCGTCGTCGGCGAAGTCCCCGGCGGGGAGGGCGCCGACGGTGCGGAAGAACTCCTCCAGCCGCTCCCGGCCCGGTGCGGGGGTCATCCGGGGCAGGGAACCCGCCTCGGCGGGGGACAGCCCGGGGTGTTTGAGGTAGACCTTCACCCGCGGGGCGTCCCAGTCGCCGAGGTCCAGGGCGAAGAACGGGAAGCCCTCCGCCCGGGGCAGCGAGTCGAACGCCTGGCCGTGGCCCAGCCTCGCCAGCGCCTCGCGGACCGTCTCGGCGGCCCGGTCGGCGCCGTTCGCCGAGGGGTTGAGATAGACCTTGACCCCGGGGACGCCGCCGGGGCGGAGCTCCAGGGCGCACCACAGGGCCAGCGGGCCCTCGGGGGACGGCGGGAGGAACAGGTCCTCGATCCGGTCGAGCTGGTCGGTCGAGAACCCCCAGCGGTCCGCCATGGCGTGAATCGATCGCAGACCGGCCCGGCCGTTCTCCGCCAGGTCGTCCCCGCTGGAGCAGCCCGGCTCCACCAGCACCCGCAGGTCCGGGGTCTGGCCCGGCAGGAAGGCCAGGGAGAACTCGACGGGGCTGTGGTCGTCGGAGAGAAAGGTGTGCGACGGGGGCGGCAGCGCCAGCGGCCGTCCGGCCGTGGCCCCCAGACTCTCGATCAGCACACCCGTGTACGCGGCCGTATCGGCCTCGCTCAGCCCCGCGACGTGGCACAGCCGGGTCAGCTGGCCCGTGGCGAGGTCACCGAGCAGTGCCTCACCCGAACTGAATCCGTTCATCGAACCTCCCGCTGAATCGAGAGGAACGGCTGTTTTGGTTTAGGCGGTGGGGATACCCGGTGTTCCCGTACCACGAGAAGATACCCGCCCCGTGGGGCGGGTATCTGGGTTCCCATCGCGTGTGCTTCCGCGAAATTAGGGTAGGTGTTCGATTGGCCGCGGGTGTGGGGGTGCGGTCGGGATATGAGTGGTGCCGCTGATCGTCGACCGACAGTGATGTCGCCGGCGGCGGGAGACCTCACGACAGCTCCTCTTAGATTTTGGCCAACATAAATTGCGCAACACTGCCTACCCGTTCAGTTGAACATTCATGCGGTATGAAATGGGTTCCCGATGTGACCTAGATCACGCTCGCCACCATGAGAGGAACGAACTCCACAAGCCGCCCTTCTCCTGCTTGTTCTGGGTGTGGGCGCGATGGTCGCCCGTGGGGATCTGTTGCTGCGTAACGGGCTTTTTTTCCGTACGTATCGGAGTGAATCGGGCAGGCAGCGCGGTCAGCCCTCGGTTGAATGGGCCGGGGCGCCAGGTCAGGCTCGACTCGTGCACCGCGAGCTCGATGTCCGGCAGCTTGTTGAGCAGTTTCTCGATGGCCACCACGCCGATGAGCTGAGAGGTGTCCTTGGCCGGGCAGGCGTGCGGACCGGCGCTCCATGCCAGGTGAGCGCGCTTGCTGAGCTGCTGCCGGGAGGCGGACAGCGCGGGGTCGCTGTTCGCGGCCGCGATGGAGATCAGCACCAGCTCACCCGCCCGCAGCCGGGTCCCGGCGAAGTCCACATCGGTAACCGGGTAATGCGGAGCGTAATTGGCCATCGGCGGGCTGTTCCACAGCACATCGTCGAGGGCGTCCTCGACCAGCAGCCCGGCCCCTGCGTACCGCTCGTCCGAGAGCAACAGCAGCAGCGCATTGGCGATGAGATTCCGCTGCGGCTCGGCACCGGCCCCCAGCAGCAGCACCAGCTGATGAGCCATTTCCTCATCATTCAGCTGGGCATGGTGCTGCATAAGCCAGGAGGTGACATCGTCACCGGGCTGCTTGCGCTTCAATGCGACGAGTTCGCCGACGCTCTGGCCGAGCACCTCGTTCGCCTTCTCCGCATTGATTCCGTCAAAAATACCGGAGATGCCGAAGATAACCCGGTCGCCGATCTCCGCCGGGCATCCGAAAAGCTCATTGAAAACAAACAGCGGCAGCAGTTTGGCATAATCGTTGAGCAGATCGGCCGAGCCGCGGGAGAGGAACTGGTCCATCAGATAGTCCGCGACGCGTTCGACATGGCGGCTCAGCCGATGCGTATCCACCCGGGCCAGGCTGTCGGTCACCGCCTGACGCAGGCGCATATGCTCGGCGCCGTCGGTGAACATGCAGTTCGGCCGGTACTCCAGCAACGGGACGACCGGATTGTCCCGGGTGACCTTGCCCTCGTTGTAGTCACGCCAGCGGCGCGAGTCCTTCCGGAAGGTGTCCGGGTTCTGTAGCAGCTGGAGCGCCGCCGAGTAGTCCGTGACCAGCGTGGCCTCGACGCCCGGGGAGAGCTCCACCGGCGCGGCCGGGCCGTACGAGCGCATATAGGTGTAGTAGGCACCCGGATCGGCGGCGAACTCCGTCCCGTACAGCGGCACCCGCTTGCCACTGCCATGGGCGGGGCAGCCGGGTGGTGGCGCCGCCGGAAAATCCGATTGCATGTTCATCAGGTGCTCCTAGCGGGTACGTTCCTGTAGGTAACGGACAAGCGTGATCAGCGCGTTGGCCGATGACTTCTCGTCACGTGCGTCACAGGTGACGATCGGGGTCTCGGGCAGCAGGTCGAGCGCCTCGCGCAATTCGTCGTCGGGGCGGGCCGGCGTGCCGTCGAAGTGGTTGACGGAAATCGCATAGGGCAGTCCGTAGTGCTCCACCAGGTCGATCACCGGGAAGGATTCCTTGAGCCGTTCGGGATCGACGAGGATCAGTGCCCCGAGAGCGCCTCGGGTCATGTCCTCCCACACCTGGACGAAGCGCTCCTGTCCGGGTGTGCCGAAGAGATACAGGACAAGTCTGTCGCTGAGCGTGAGCCGGCCGAAGTCCATGGCCACGGTGGTCGTGGTCTTGCCCCGGGTGCCCATGAGGTCGTCGACATGGGCTCCGGCCTGAGTCATCCGCTCCTCGGTGCGCAGCGGAGGAATCTCGGACATGGTGCCGATGAACGTCGTCTTTCCGACCGCGAAATGCCCCACGACCAGGATCTTGGCCGCGATCTGCACCGCTTCGTTCAGATAGACGTCATCATCCGAAACGGGCCTGGAGCCCATCCAGCACCTCCTGAAGGAGCGAAACGTCGACAAGCTGCGCGGGAGGCGCGGGTGCACGGGTGATGAGGTAGCCGTCCGTGGAGAGATCGGACAGCAGGACCTTCACGATGCCGATCGGAAGTCCCATGTGTCCGGCTATCTCCGCGACCGAGAGATAACCACCCGAGCACAGCTCCAGGAGCCCGCGCTTCTCCGGGTCGAGATGGCTGGGGGGTCTCTCTTCGGAGGCGGTGACCAGCGTGATCAAGTTGAACTGGTCGTTCTCCGGCAGCCCTCGACCGTTGGTGATGACGTACGGTCGCACTAACTGAGCGGATTCGGGCTCCTGCTCGCCTGGCGCCGTCATGCCTGAATTCCGGTGTTTTCGCGAGGTGGTGTGGTCAGCGCCTTGCCGAGTTGCCCGACAAGCTGCTGCATCCGGAAGGTGATGTCGGCCATGTCGACATCGGGCGCCGAGGAGACCGCCAGATACGCACCCTCACCCGCGGAGATGAGGAAGACCCAGCCACCGTCGAACTCCACCAGGGTCTGGCGCCACGTCATATGGGGGCCACCGCAGAAGCCGGCCATGGTGCGGCTCAGCGACTGGATGCCGCTCATCGCCGCCGCGACGGTGTCGGCCTCGTCCTTTTTGACCTCTTGAGAACGGGCCATCAGCAGACCGTCGGCGGAAACCAGGATCGCATGACGAGCACCTGGTACTTCCAGGGCGCTCTCAAGCATCCATGACAGGTCGTTGTTCACTGAGGATCATGCCCTTCCCTGCTCGGGTTTGCTGCTGAGCGGCCGGACTGAGTGCCGCGCTGGAACGCGCCCATGATCGATGCGGTTTCCTCGCTCGTCCGGGCCGCGGCAGTGGCGTCCGCTCTCGGGACGATGGAAATCGCGCCCTTACGGCGGCGCTTGGGCAGGCCCCCGGCGGTGGAACCGCCCACGGTGGAACTGGTCATGGTGGAACCGCTCGGCTCCGACTGCTCGGCCGCTGCGGGAGCGTGGGTCGTCGGCTGCACTTCCGGCTCGGGCATATTGGTCAGAAGGTCCTCGGGGAGAAGCACGACCGCGCGCACACCACCGTACGGAGAGGTCGAATCGACGGACACCGTGAAGCCGTAGCGCGCGGCGAGCACACCGATCACCGCGAAACCGAACTGCGGCGGATTGCCCAGTCCCGTTACACCGGTGGCATGGGTGGCCGAGAGCAGCTTGTCCGCCCGGTTCTTCTCCTCCTCGTTCATACCGACGCCGGCGTCGTCGATGATGACGCAGACGCCCTTGGGGACGGTGCGGATGGTGATGTCGATGGGCGAGTCGGGCGCGGAGTAACTGGTCGCGTTGTCCAAAAGCTCGGCCAGCGCCAGCGCGACCGGTTCCACGGCCCGGCTGACCAGGGCGAAATTGCTCTGCGAGCGGATTTCCACCCGGGTGTAGTGACGGATGCGGCCCTTGGCGCTGCGCACCACGTCGTACACCGAGGCAACGGCTCGCTGCCGACCCAGCCAGCCGTCACAGAGCACCGCGATGGACTGCGCACGCCGACCGAACTGCGAGTTCATATGGTCGATCTCCAGGAGGTCCTGGAGAAGCTGGTGCTCGCCGTACTTGTCCTGCGTCTTGGAGATGGCCAGCTGCTGCTCGTTGGCGAGACCCTGAAGGGTTCGCATGGCGGACTTCAGCGCGCTCTTGGTGGCCTCTTCGGCGCGGTTCTGTGCCTCCTGCACCGCCTCGGCGTAATTGTTCTCGAGGTCGGCCGCGCGTTTCTCTAGCTCCGCCCGCTCCCGGCGCAGATTCGCTCGCGTCTTTCGCCCGCGGATAATGGCGGTTGCGGCGAGAGGCGTGCCAGCGATCAGGGCCCAGAGCGCTGGATCCTGTAGATATTGCGTCATTGAGACTCTCTTTAAACGACTAGACCGCCAGGGACTTTAGGGAGGTGTGGTGCGTTATGCGTCTGGAATGGTCGGGGCGGCGGTAAGTCAGCGCTCGTACGGCGCCCGCGGGTTCCGGGGACGTCGCACTCGTCTTGCCGACGGCAGCGCACAGGCGTCGGTGCGCCGGAACGGCTCCGTATGCCCGACTGGCGGCATAATGCTCCTCAGAGTGGGGATCCTCTCGGCGTGATGTGCCGGATCGCCGTGTGTCTTACGCGCCCTTGGCTCGCCTGGCAAGCGCGGTGATCGTATCACCGGTATCACTGGGCCCCGTGCATGTGCCCCAGTCCCATTCGTTCACCTGACGGCGTTTCAGCCACACCCCCAGTTCATCGCGTTGACCGACGTCAGGGCGGGTCCCGGCGGATCGTAACGGGGCGGCGCGGGCATCCGCTGAAGGGCGGTCCCAGCCATCAGATATCCGGGCATTCGGCCCCGGCTGTGCGCGGGTGGTGAAGGGTGTGTGGAGATGAATGGGGAATTCCGCTAGACATTCATCCCGGTCATGACTCCCATATTCTCTTTGTTCTTCTTATTCCCTTATTTCTCTTGTCTGTGGTTACTTCCGGCAGACCGAGGGGGGAGCGGCCCCTCGCCGGTATCGTCGGGGGGTGTCGGAACAGCCCCGTGACAGCTCCGCTCCCACCCTCTTCACCTGGGAGTTCGCCAGCGATCCCTACCCCGCGTACGCCTGGCTACGCGAACACGCCCCGGTGCACCGGACCACGTTGCCCAGTGGTGTGGACGCCTGGCTGGTGACCCGTTACGCCGACGCCAGAAAGGCGCTGGCCGATCCCCGGCTCTCGAAGAACCCCCAGCGGCACAGTGCGGCGGCCCACGCCAAGGGCAAGGTGGGCATCCCGGGCGAACGCCGCGCCGAGCTGATGACACATCTGCTCAATATCGACCCTCCCGACCACACCCGGCTGCGGCGGCTGGTCTCGAGGGCGTTCACCCCGCGCCGGGTGGCCGCGTTCGCCCCCCGGGTGCAAACGCTCACCGATCAGCTCATCGACGCCTTCGAAGAGAGGGGAGAGGCGGATCTCATCCATGAGTTCGCCTTCCCCCTCCCCATCTACGCCATCTGCGATCTGCTCGGGGTGCCGCGCGAGGACCAGGACGACTTCCGGGACTGGGCGGGCGCGATGATCCGGCACGGCGGCGGCCCGCGCGGCGGAGTGGCCCGCGCGGTGAAGAGGATCCGGGCGTATCTGGGCGAGCTGATCCACCGCAAGCGCCTGGAACTCGCGGAGCGCAGGGAAGAAGAGGACGGGGAGGATCTGATCTCGGGGCTGATCCGGGCGAGCGACCACGGTGAGCACCTCACCGAGAACGAGGCCGCGGCCATGGCCTTCATCCTTCTCTTCGCCGGCTTCGAGACGACCGTCAATCTCATCGGCAACGGCGTCTACGCGCTGCTGCGCCATCCGGAGCAGCGCGCCCTCATGCGGCGGGCCATGGAAGAAGGGGACGAGCGGCTGCTCGCCGCCGGGGTCGAGGAACTGCTCCGCTACGACGGACCCGTGGAGATCGCCACCTGGCGGTTCGCCACCGAGCCGCTCACCCTCGCCGGGCAGCACATCGCCGAGGGGGAGCCGGTGCTGGTGGTGCTCGCCGCGGCCGACCGGGACCCCGAACGGTTCGCGGAGCCGGACGTCCTCGATCTCACCCGCCGGGACAATCAGCACCTCGGCTACGGCCACGGCATCCATTACTGTCTGGGCGCCCCGCTGGCCCGGCTGGAGGCCCAGACCGCGATCGCCACCCTGCTGCGGCGGCTGCCCGGGCTGCGGCTCGCGGAGGATCCGGACGAGCTGCGGTGGCGCGGCGGGCTGATCATGCGCGGGCTGCGCACGCTCCCGGTGACCTGGAATTCCGCGGACGGCTGAGCCCCGCGAAACGGGCGGCTGCGGCCCCCAAGGCCCGTACGGGCGGACATAGGTGATGAATGATCAGCCGTGTGACCTTGGCGTGACCTGGGATACATCGCCTTGTGATGATCGAGTGCCCTCGCTATGTTCACCGGCAAACCTTGTCGCCATAGGGCCATAGCGCCATAGGAGAGGTCAATCGCATGCGTTCCGGTAATGGTCGACACCGTCGCCCCCGTCAGGCTCCGGCCATCATCGTCGCGGCGGGGGTCACGGGAGCGGGCCTCGCCATGCCCCTCTTCGGGGCGACCGGCGCACAGGCCGCGCAGACCGCCACATGGGATCACGTCGCCGAGTGCGAGAGCGGCGGTATGTGGAGCGCCAACGAGGGCAACGGCTTCTACGGCGGGCTCCAGCTGACCCTCGACATGTGGAAGAAGTACGGCGGCACGGAGTACGCCCCGCGCCCCGACCTCGCCAGCCGCTCCCAGCAGATATCCGTCGCCGAGGCGATCCTCGGCGACCGCGGCCCCGACGCCTGGCCGAGTTGTGCGCTGGGCGCCGGGCTCACCGACGGCGGCGGCGCCCCCGATGTGGACCCCGGCACCACGGCCACCTCGGACCCGGGGGCGGGGCGTGGCGATGACGACCCGGGGGACCGGGGGCGGGACGGCTCCTCCTCGGACGCCGACCGTTCGGGGACGTCCGACGGCGCCGACAGGCAGGACGCGCCGGACGCGTCCGGGTCGGCCGAGGACCCGGAGGCGCCCCACACCTCCAAGTCCCCCGACGGGTTGGACGGCTCCGCCTCGGACGACCCGGCGGCGGATGATGCGGATGCGGACGGCCCCTCGGGCTCGGACCGCCCCTCGGCGTCGGACGACTCCAGGACCCCCTCGGCCGACCCGTCGCCCTCCGGCCGCCACCGCGGCTCCCCGGACGCCGGAGAGGGGGCCGACGACGGCGACGCCGGGAGCGCACGGCCCTCCGGGCGCCATGCCTCGCGCGGCGCTTCGGACCGCGACGAGGGCTCCACGGACGGCGATTACACTGTTCGCCCCGGTGACAACCTGTCAGGGATCGCCGAGCACCAGAATGTGTCCCGGGGTTGGGAAGGGCTCTACGAGTCCAACGAGGACCTCATCGGGACCGACCCCGATCTGATCATCCCTGGTCAGCGACTTGACCTGACCATCAGGGAGCAGTGATTCGGGGGGAATTGCCCGATCTGGACCCGGTGAGACATACATCTCGTCACATTTTCCGGGGCGCGCCTCGTGTCCGATCCCTCCTCACCCGGCCCCACCTGCGTCGATGTGGGCCGGGTGAGATCAATTACAGCCCCATTCGCTGCCCTTGGGGTGTTTGAACGTTCTTGGCAGGTGTGTTTAACGTCTTTCCGCTCGCCACCGCGGGCACCGTCGATCGTCACGCCGAATCCTGCCGGCGGTCGGGGGGAAACCGACGCGTCAGCGCCGAAGGCAGGAGCGGGGGACCCAAGGTAGGTGCCGAGTGGCCTGTGGACACGGGCTTGTCGGCTAGGGGTGAAGCCGGGAGCGACCATCGCGACCGGCCGGGCAACTCACGTCCGAACCCGACAGCTCACCTCGTAGGCGTCGGTGAGGAAACGAACCAAAATGCTCAAGTCCAACGGGAAGCACCGCCGCCCCTCCAAGGCCACCCGTATCGCCGCGCTCACCGGTCTCGCCGGTGCCGCCGTGGCGGCACCGCTCATCGGGGCGACCTCCGCCTCCGCGGCCACCACCTCGCAGTGGGACCAGGTCGCGCAGTGCGAGTCCGGTGGCAACTGGTCGATCAACACCGGCAACGGCTACTTCGGCGGCTTGCAGTTCTCGAGCTCCACCTGGGCCGCCTACGGCGGCACGGCCTACGCCTCCACCGCGGACAAGGCCAGCAAGGCCCAGCAGATCCAGATCGCCGAGAAGGTCCTGGGCAGCCAGGGCAAGGGCGCCTGGCCGGTCTGCGGCAAGGGTCTGACCTCCGGCGGCAGCCCGTCCGCCCCGTCCGCCCCGTCCGCGCCGTCCGCGCCCTCCGGGTCGCAGGACCAGTCCTCGGCGACCACCAAGTCCGCCCCGGCCGCCCAGTCGGCGCAGCCGAAGGCCCAGCCGAAGGCGCAGCCGCGCACCGCGCCCGAGCACGCCGCGCGGCAGCAGACCCGTGGCCCGATCAAGAAGGGTGACGGCGAGTACAAGGTCAAGTCCGGCGACACCCTCGGCAAGATCGCCAAGGCTCACGACGTCAAGGGCGGCTGGAAGAAGGTCTTCGAGCTGAACAAGGACATCGTGGAGCAGGCCGACCTGATCTTCCCGGGCCAGCAGCTGCACCTCCGCTGAGCCACGGCCACGGTCATGGCCGCGGCCCCGGTCACAGCCACGGTCATGGTCACGGCCCCGGTCTGAGGACTCCCCCCGGGGACCCCAGCTGAGGCCGGCTCCCGAGAACGAGCCCCGGCCGGGCGTGCCGCCCCTATGGCGCGCCCTGCCGGGGCTTTCCCAATGCGCAGGAATTCTGGATTTTGATCCAGAATCTGGCGTTTTGTATCGCGCCCCTGTCTCGTGGGGCGGGCGAACGCGGGGCGCAGCCCTCCCGGCCCGTTAGGCTCGTGCTGCTACCGCAGACCCATACGAAGGAGAACCTCGTGCCGTCCATCGACGTCGTCGTAGCTCGCGAGATCCTCGACTCGCGAGGCAACCCCACGGTCGAGGTCGAGGTCGGCCTCGACGACGGCAGCACCGGCCGTGCCGCCGTGCCGTCCGGCGCCTCCACCGGCGCCTTCGAGGCCCTCGAGCTCCGTGACGGCGACAAGAACCGCTACAACGGCAAGGGCGTGGAGAAGGCCGTCCTCGCCGTGATCGAGCAGATCGGCCCCGAGCTGGTCGGCTATGACGCCACCGAGCAGCGGCTGATCGACCAGGCGATGTTCGACCTGGACGCCACCCCGGACAAGTCCTCGCTCGGTGCCAACGCGATCCTCGGCGTCTCCCTCGCCGTCGCGCACGCCGCCTCCGAGGCGTCCGACCTCCCCCTCTTCCGTTACCTCGGCGGCCCGAACGCCCATCTGCTGCCGGTGCCGATGATGAACATCCTCAACGGCGGGTCGCACGCCGACTCCAATGTGGACATCCAGGAGTTCATGATCGCGCCGATCGGCGCGGAGTCCTTCTCCGAGGCCCTGCGCTGGGGCGCCGAGGTCTACCACACCCTGAAGTCCGTGCTGAAGGAGCGCGGTCTGTCCACCGGCCTCGGCGACGAGGGCGGCTTCGCGCCGAACCTCGGCTCCAACCGCGAGGCCCTCGACCTGATCCTCGAAGCGGTCAAGAAGGCCGGCTACCAGCCGGGCCAGGACATCGCGCTCGCGCTGGACGTCGCCGCCTCCGAGTTCTACAAGGACGGCACGTACCAGTTCGAGGGCCAGTCCCGCTCCGCCGCCGAGATGACCTCGTACTACGCCGAGCTGGTCGCCGCGTACCCGCTGGTCTCCATCGAGGACCCGCTGAACGAGGAGGACTGGGACGGCTGGAAGACCATCACCGAGCAGCTCGGCGACAAGGTCCAGCTGGTCGGCGACGACCTCTTCGTCACCAACCCCGAGCGGCTGTCCCGCGGTATCGACAGCGACACCGCGAACGCCCTGCTGGTCAAGGTCAACCAGATCGGCTCGCTGACCGAGACCCTCGACGCGGTCGAGCTGGCCCAGCGCAACGGCTACAAGTGCATGATGTCGCACCGCTCCGGTGAGACCGAGGACGTCACCATCGCCGACCTGGCCGTCGCCACCAACTGCGGCCAGATCAAGACCGGTGCCCCGGCCCGCTCCGAGCGGGTGGCCAAGTACAACCAGCTGCTGCGCATCGAGGAGATCCTCGACGACGCCGCGGTGTACGCGGGCCGTTCCGCCTTCCCGCGCTTCAAGGGCTGAGCGGACACGTCTGACGCCTGTCCCCGGCCGCGGTCCCGTACCGTGGCCGGGGACGGCGTCGCTCGACGGCGTTACCCAAGCGAAGTCATCACCGGGGAGGCGACGTGCCGGCGGATCGGGAACGGTTCTCCACCGCGACCAGGCTCAAGGCGCTCGGCGAGCACGCCGCCGCCCGGGTCTACCGGGTGCGCACCAAGCGCCGCCGCGGCCGGCTGACCGGCCGGGCCGCCCTGCTCGCGCTGGTCGTCTGCTCCCTCGTCGTGGCGCTCGCCTATCCGATGCGGCAGTACATCTCCCAGCGCTCCGACATCGCCGAGCAGCGGCACGAGGCCCAGCGGGCCCGCGAGGACGTGAAGAAGCTGCGGGAGCGGAAGGCCCGGCTGCGCGACCCCGCCTACACCGAGCAGCAGGCCCGGGAGCGGCTGCACTTCCTGATGCCGGGGGAGACCGGCTACAGCGTGGTGGACGGCGCCGGCTCCACCGAGCACTCCACCGACCAGGGCGCGGCCGGCCGCCCCTGGTACACCAACCTCTGGGACGCCGTGGACACGGCGGACGCGGCGGGGGCGGGCGGCGCGCGCCGCTGAGGCGCCGCGCTCCGGCCGCCGGCCGCACCCGGCGTTCGAATCGAAACGAAGAAGAAGAGCTTTCCCACTCATGGATACGCCCCCGCCCCAGACGGAGCCCACCGCGCCCACCGACGCGGACATCCACGCCGTACGGGAGCAGCTGAACCGGGTGCCCCGGGGCCTGCGCGCCATCGCGCACCGCTGCCCCTGCGGCAATCCGGACGTCGTGGAGACCGCGCCGCGGCTCGAGGACGGTACGCCCTTCCCCACCCTCTACTACCTGACCTGTCCGCGCGCCGCGTCCGCGATCGGCACGCTGGAGGCCGAGGGCGTGATGAAGGAGATGACGGCCCGGCTGGGCACCGCCCCCGAGCTGGCCGCCGCCTACCGCGCCGCCCACGAGGACTACATCGCGCGCCGCGACGCCGTCGAGGTGCTCCAGGGCTTCCCCAGCGCGGGCGGCATGCCGGACCGGGTGAAGTGCCTGCATGTGCTGGTGGCCCACTCCCTCGCGGCCGGTCCCGGGGTCAATCCGCTGGGGGACGAGGCGATCGCGATGCTGCCGGAGTGGTGGCGCAAGGGCCCGTGTGTGAGCCCCTGCCAGACCGAGGCCCCGGGCCGGGAGGAGAGCGCATGACCCGCGTCGCCGCCGTGGACTGCGGCACCAACTCGATCCGGCTCCTGGTGGCGGACGCCGATCCGGCCACCGGGGAGCTGATCGAGCTCGACCGCCGAATGAAGATCGTCCGGCTGGGCCAGGGCGTGGACCGCACGGGCCGGCTCGCCCCCGAGGCCCTGGAGCGCACCTTCGCCGCCTGCCGCGAGTACGCGGAGGTCGTACGCGAGCTGGGCGCCGAGCGGGTCCGCTTCGTGGCCACCTCCGCCTCCCGGGACGCCGAGAACCGCGAGGAGTTCGTGCGCGGGGTCGTGGAGATCCTGGGCGTGGAGCCCGAGGTGATCACCGGGGACCAGGAGGCGGAGTTCTCCTTCACCGGGGCCACCAAGGAGCTCACCGGCCATGACCATGTGGCCGGGCCGTACCTGGTGGTGGACATCGGCGGCGGTTCGACGGAGTTCGTCGAGGGCGGCGACGGGGTGCGGGCGGCCCGCAGCGTGGACATCGGCTGCGTCCGGCTGACCGAGCGCCATCTGGTGGTGGACGGCCGGATCACCGATCCTCCGACGGAGGATCAGATCGCCGCCATAAGGGCCGATGTGGAGCGGGCGCTGGACCTGGCCGAGCGCACCGTGCCGCTCAGCCGCGCCTGCCGTCCCGCGGACGGACACGCGCTGGTCGGTCTCGCCGGTTCGGTCACCACCGTGGCCGGGATCGCGCTGGGGCTGAAGGAGTACGACTCCTCCGCGATCCACCACTCCCGGATCACCCTCGGCCAGGTCCGTGAGATCACGGGCAGGCTGCTCGGCTCCAGTCACGCGGAGCGGGCGGAGATCCCGGTGATGCACCCGGGGCGGGTCGACGTGATCGGCGCGGGGGCGCTCATCCTGCTTTCGATCATGGAAAGGACCGGCGCCGAGGAGGTCGTGGTGAGCGAACACGACATCCTCGACGGGCTCGCCTGGAGCATCGCCTGAGCGGGCGGAATAACGTATGAGCGGCCGCGGAACCCCCGTCGGGGGCCCTCCGCGAGCCGCCTCCGAGAAAGTTCGTGAAACTCTTCACATGAAAAAGGCGCCTGGTGGCCGCCCCGATGCGGCGCTCTGGGGCGGTTTCGGCGGCCGGGCCCCGTAACTGACCGGATCGTGAGGTGTCAGGGCGGTGTTCGGTGTCCTCGCGCGGACCGTCTGGTCTACTCGCGCGTTCAGTCACAAGCCCTGTTCAGAGGGGTGGGAACGTCTCGATCCGGCCAGTGGTTCCGCTGTGCCGGTATGGCGTCCATCACGGGGGCGGCGGAGTGTAGCAGATACCTCCACCATGCTTGTGAAGGGGCTCACGAGGTCCCCCCCAAGGGGTGCTGGATACTCGAATCATGAGCACCACGGAGCGTCCCAGGATCCTCGTTGTAGGCGGTGGGTACGTTGGCTTGTACGCGGCGCGCCGCATTCTGAAGAAGATGCGGTACGGCGAGGCGACCGTCACGGTCGTCGACCCTCGCTCGTACATGACGTACCAGCCCTTCCTCCCCGAAGCTGCGGCCGGCAGCATCTCCCCGCGCCACGTCGTGGTTCCGCTGCGGCGCGTGCTCCCCAAGGCGGAGGTCCTCACCGGCCGCGTGTCGACCATAGACCAGGACCGCAAGGTCGCCGTCATCCAGCCGCTCGTCGGCGAGACGTACGAGCTGCCCTTCGACTACCTGGTCGTCGCCCTCGGCGCGGTCTCCCGCACCTTCCCGATCCCCGGTCTCGCTGAGAACGGCATCGGTATGAAGGGCATAGAGGAGGCCATCGGCCTGCGCAACCACGTCCTCGAGCAGCTCGACAAGGCCGACTCCACCACGGACGAGGAGATCCGCCGCAAGGCGCTCACCTTCGTCTTCGTCGGCGGTGGCTTCGCCGGCGCGGAGACCATCGGCGAGGTCGAGGACATGGCCCGTGACGCGGCCAAGTACTACCCCAACGTCAAGCGCGAGGACATGCGCTTCGTCCTCGTCGACGCCGCCGACAAGATCCTCCCCGAGGTCGGCCCGAAGCTCGGCAAGTGGGGTCTTGAGCACCTCCAGAAGCGCGGTATCGAGGTCTACCTCGAGACCTCGATGAACTCCTGCGTCGACGGCCATGTCGTCCTCAAGAACGGCCTCGAGGTCGACTCCAACACCATCGTGTGGACCGCGGGCGTCAAGCCCAACCCGGCGCTGGCCCGGTTCGGTCTCCCGCTCGGCCCGCGCGGCCATGTGGACACCGCCCCGAGCCTCCAGGTCCAGGGCAGCGACTACATCTGGGCCGCCGGCGACAACGCCCAGGTCCCGGACCTCGCCGCCGGCGAGGGCGCCTGGTGCCCGCCGAACGCCCAGCACGCGCTGCGCCAGGCCAAGGTCCTCGGTGACAACGTGATCTCCGGTATGCGGGGCTTCCCGCAGAAGGAGTACAAGCACGCCAACAAGGGCGCCGTCGCGGGTCTGGGCCTCCACAAGGGCGTCGCGATGATCGTCTTCGGCAAGATGAAGATCAAGCTGAAGGGCCGCCTGGCCTGGTACATGCACCGTGGCTACCACGGCATGGCCATGCCGACCTTCAACCGGAAGATCCGGGTGCTCGCCGACTGGACGCTGGGGATGTTCCTCAAGCGCGAGGTCGTCTCGCTCGGCGCCATCGAGAACCCCCGCGAGGAGTTCTACGAGGCCGCCTCCCCGGTCAGCGCCGCCACCGCGGCCAAGCCCGCGGCCCCGGCCGAGAAGGCCAAGGCGTCCTGACCGTACGGGCCCGCCCGGCCCGCCCAGACGGGCGCGAACCGCACAACTGAACGCCGAGGGCGTCCGCCATCCGTGGGGCGGACGCCCTTACGTCTGCCCCCGGACGCCCTCCAATGGCCCGCTTTTGAAGCTGTTTTGCCGATTCCAGACGTGTCGGCGGGACTGTACGGCGGGTTCCATGGTGTTTACGTGGTGAGTGAATCTTCCTGACTCGCCATCACGGAGGTGCGAAATGGCCGACGCCGCTGGGCGGATCGCCACCCTGGCCGAGGAGGTGCTGGGGACCCCTCTCCCGATCCGCGTCCGCGCCTGGGACCACAGCGAGACCGGCCCGCCCGGCGCGCCCACCCTGGTCATCCGGCGCCGCCGGGCGCTGCGCAGGATCCTGTGGCGGCCGGGCGAGCTGGGCCTGGCCCGCGCCTGGGTCGCGGGGGACCTCGATGTCGAGGGCGATCTGTACGACGCGCTGGACCGGCTGTCCGGGCTGCTGTGGGAGCGCGGCCCCGCCACCGCGCCGCGGTCCCGGCTGCGCACCGGCCTCCAGGCGCTGCGCGCCCCCGGGCTGCGCACCGCCGCCCTGGAGATGATCGCGCTCGCCGGGCCGGGGCTGCCGCCGCCCCCGCCGCGCGAGGAGGCCAGGACCACCCTCGGTCCGCTGCACTCCCTGCGCCGCGACCGTAAGGCCATCAGCCACCACTACGACGTCGGCAACGACTTCTACGAGCTGGTGCTCGGCCCCTCGATGGTCTACTCCTGCGCCTACTGGGACCGGGCGGACTCCACGCTGGAGGAGGCCCAGCGCGCCAAGCTGGACCTGGTCTGCCGCAAGCTGGCGCTGAAGCCCGGTCAGCGACTGCTGGACGTGGGGTGCGGTTGGGGCTCGATGGTGCTGCACGCGGCGCGCGAGTACGGGGTGCGCGCCGTCGGCGTCACGCTCTCCGAGGAGCAGGCGGCGTACGCCCGTAAGCGCATCGCGGACGCCGGGCTCACCGACCAGGTGGAGATCCGGGTGCAGGACTACCGCGAGGTTCCGGACGGGCCCTACGACGCCATCTCCTCGATCGGCATGGCCGAGCACGTGGGCGCCGTGCGGTACGCCGAGTACACCGCCATCCTGCACCGGCTGCTGCGGCCCGGCGGGCGGCTGCTCAACCACCAGATCGCCCGGCGCCCCCAGCCGGACGAAGGGGCGTACCACGTGGACGAGTTCATCGACCGCTATGTCTTCCCCGACGGTGAGCTCGCCCCGGTCGGCCGGACCGTGGCCCAGCTGGAGGAGGCGGGCTTCGAGGTGCGCGACGTGGAGGCCATCCGTGAGCACTACGCGCTCACGCTGCGCCGCTGGGTCGCCAACCTGGAGCGGTCCTGGGCCCAGGCCGTGCGGCTGACCTCCCCGGGCCGGGCCCGGGTCTGGCGGCTCTACATGGCGGCCTCCGCCCTCTCCTTCGAGCGCAACCGGATCGGGGTCAACCAGATCCTCGCCGTCCGTACCCCCGAGGGCGGGGCCTCGGGGCTTCCGCTGCGGGCCCGCGACTGGCGCGGCTGAAACCGGCCGTAACGCGGACGTCCCCGTCCGCCCCTCAGAGGGGCGGACGGGGACGTCCCGGGTCCGGCTCGCCGCTGTGCGGCCCGCTCGGCTGCTCGGCTACTCGGCCTTGATGGCGGCCAGCACGTTGAGCTTGGCGGCCCGCCGGGCCGGCCACAGCGCCGCGATGACGCCCACGAGGGCGGCCATCAGCAGGAACAGCCCCATCCGGGCCCACGGAAGCACCAGCTCGTAGCTCGGCAGCTCGGTGGCGATCAGCTCACCGGCCGCCCAGCCGAAGAAGACGCCGAGCCCGAGGCCGAGCACCCCGCCGAAGAGCGAGATGACCAGCGACTCCAGCCGCACCATCCGCTTGACGCCGCCCCGGTCCAGGCCGATCGCCCGCAGCATGCCGATCTCCTTGGACCGCTCGAAGACCGACATCGCCAGGGTGTTGATGACACCGAGCACGGCGACGATCACGGCCATGGCGAGCAGCCCGTAGAGCATGTTCAGCATCAGGGTGAAGGCGCTGGCGATCTCGTCCGAGGTGTCCTGCTTGTTCTGGATCTTGATCGCCGGGTTCTCGCCGAGCGTCTTCTTCAGCAGGTCCTTGTTGTTCTCCGTGGCGCCGCCCTTGGTCTTCAGCATCACCTGGAAGTCCGCGACGGTGGTCATGTGCGGGGTGACCGTGGCGCTGTCGACCATGACGCCGCGGATCATCTGGTTGCCCTCGAAGACACCGCCCACGGTCAGCTTGCCGCTGCGGCCGTCCTCGTAGGTCACCGGGATGGTGGAGCCGACCTTCCAGTGGTGCTCATCGGCGATCTTGTCGTCGATGAGGGCCTTGGTGCCCCCGAGCGCGGCGAACGAGCCCTCGGTGAAGTCCACCTTCACCAGGTCCTTGATGGCCTTCGGGTCGACGCCCGTCAGGGAGTCGGAGTCGCCGGCGATCCGGGCCGGGGAGGAGCGCAGCGGGCTGATCGTGGTGACCTCGGGCAGTTTCGCCAGGGTCTTGGACACCTCGGGCGACAGCGGCCGCCCGCCGGTCCCGCCGCCCCCGCCCATGCTGACGACGTAGTCGGACTTCAGCCCGTCGGCCGCCATCTTGTCGATCCCCTTCTGCATGGATCCAGCGATCACCGTCATACCGGTGATCAAAGTGAGACCCACCATCAGGGCGGAGGCGGTTGCGGCGGTGCGGCGCGGGTTGCGCACCGCGTTCTGCCGGGCCAGCTTGCCGGGCATCCCGAAGATCCGCAGCACCGGGCCGGCGGCCGCGATCAGCGGCCGGGACAGCAGCGGGGTGAGCACGAAGATGCCGATCACCAGGACGGCCGCGCCGAACGCCATCGGGCCCTGGCCGTCGCCGCCCATGCCCGCACCGGCGACCACCAGCGCGGCACCGGCCGCGGCGAGGATCGAGCCGATGGTGTTGCGCAGCACCAGACCGCGGGTGGTCGGCGCGGCGTGCACGCTGTTCATCGCGGCGACCGGCGGGATCTTGGCGGCGCGGCGGCCGGGCAGCCAGGCGGAGAGGACGGTCACCACGACACCCACGACCACCGAGGCCAGCACCGTGGTCGGCGCGATGATCAGCGGACCGTCCGGGACCTTGGCCCCGGTGGAGTTGAGCACCGAGCGCAGTACGGCGCCGATGCCGACACCGGCGGCGAGACCCACCACGGCCGCGACGGCGCCCACGACGGTGGCCTCGATCAGCACCGAGCGGGTGACCTGACGGCGGGTCGCACCCACCGCGCGCATCAGGGCGAGCTCCCTGGTGCGCTGGGCGACCAGCATGGAGAAGGTGTTGACGATGATGAAGATGCCGACGAAGAGCGCGATACCGGCGAACACCAGCATCGCGGTCTGCATGCTGCTCATGCCCTCTTCGATCGCCTTGGCCTGGTCCTTGGCGAGCTTCTTGGCGGTGGTGGCCTTGGCCTGCTCGGGCAGGATCTTGTCGATCGACGACTTCAGGGTGGACTGCGAGGTGCCCGCGTCGGCCTTCACATCGATCTCGTCGAACTGCCCGGGCTTGCCGAACAGCTTCTGCGCGGTGGCCGTGTCATACAGCGCGAGGGTGCCGCCCGCAGCGACATTGCCGTCGTCGGTGGTGAAGACGCCGACGACCTTCTCGGTGCGCACCGGGCCGTCGACGGAGACCCGGATGGAGTCCCCGGCCTTGTAGTGGCCGCGCTCGGCGGTCCTGGAGTCGAGCGCGATCTCACCCGCGGCCTTGGGGGCGCGGCCCTCGGTCATGTTGTACCGGGGGTCCTTGCCGCCCGAGCCCGGGTAGTAGTTGCCGCCGAGGTTGGGGAAGCCGCTGCCGAGCAGGTCGCCCTTCTTGTCGGCGAGGGCGGAGGAGCCCTTCACCACACCGAAGGCGGAGGTGGCGCCGGGCGCCTTGGACGCCTGGTCCAGCAGCCGCTGGCTCAGCCGGGGCGCGTCACCGGGGTTGGCGGAGTCGTCGTCCTTCTTGTCGGGCGTGATGGCGACGTCGACGCCCTTGAAGCCCTTCTGGGAGCTCTTCTGGTAGGCGTCGGAGATGGTGTTGGTGAAGACCAGGGTGCCGGCGACGAAGGCCACGCCGAGCATCACGGCGAGCACGGTCATCAGCAACCGGGCCTTGTGCGCAAGCACATTGCGCAGGGCTGTACGGAGCATGAGGTGTCAGTCCTGAGGGGGTGGAGTGGGGGAGTGCGGGGCGGCGTGCTGGTACGGGCGCGCGCCCCGCGTCAGCTCGTACGGCCCTTGGCGTCGAAGCGCTTCATGCGGTCCAGTACCGAGTCGGCGGTGGGGTTCCGCAGCTCGTCCACGATCCGGCCGTCGGCGAGGAAGACCACCCGATCGGAGTAGGACGCGGCGACCGGGTCATGGGTCACCATCACGATCGTCTGGCCCAGCTCACGCACCGAGTTGCGGAGGAAGCCCAGGACCTCGGCGCCGGAGCGGGAGTCCAGGTTGCCGGTCGGCTCGTCGGCGAAGATGATCTCCGGCTGGCCGGCCAGGGCGCGGGCCACGGCGACGCGCTGCTGCTGACCACCCGACAGCTGGTTGGGGCGGTGCTTGAGCCGGCCGGCCAGACCGACCGTGGCCACCACCTGGTCCAGCCACGCCTGGTCGGCCTTGCGGCCCGCGATGTCCATCGGGAGGGTGATGTTCTCCAGCGCGTTCAGCGTCGGCAGCAGGTTGAATGCCTGGAAGATGAAGCCGATCTTGTCGCGGCGCAGCTGGGTGAGCTTCTTGTCCTTGAGCGTGGTCAGTTCGACGTCGCCGATCCGGGCCGAGCCGCTGGAGATGGTGTCGAGACCCGCCATGCAGTGCATCAGCGTGGACTTGCCGGAGCCGGAGGGGCCCATGATCGCGGTGAACTCCGCCTGGCGGAACTCGACGGAGACCGAGTCCAGGGCGATTACCTGGGTCTCGCCCTCGCCGTAGACCTTGCTCAGGTCCGTGGCGCGGGCGGCTGCCGCGGCGGAGTGGGCGGTGGTTTGGACGCCGAGGGGCATGGTGGTCACGGTGAATGACTCCTGTCGTGCTCTGCGGGAGTGGGCGGGACGTCACTCCATGGTTCCGGTTGTGAAGGGGGACGGGATCAGCCCGTGCTCCCGTTCTCGTGGGGGTCTCGCGATGTAGGTGGTGTTGGCGGAGTCCTCCTCAAGGAGGAGAGGACGCCCCATCCGGGGCGTCGAGATTGCGTCAATCCCCAGTTAATGGGGGTTCAGGGCATATCGCCAGGTCCAATGGCCGTCGGCATCTTTGGGTACCCCGCCCCGCTGCTGATGCACCCTCAGTTGCCAATAAAATAAGACAACCTCGGGCCGAGGATTCGCTGTGCGGGGGCATGTCCCCGGATAGGCTCGTGCTGCTCTCTTCCAGGGGAGGGCCGTATGCGCACCGTACGGCCCAGGGGGAACCGCTGCCCGGATGGTGGAATGCAGACACGGCGAGCTTAAACCTCGCTGCCCCTCGCGGGCGTACCGGTTCAAGTCCGGTTCCGGGCACCTTCAGATCCGGTGGGCGCACTCAGCGTGTGTGGATGGTCGCCCCAGGTGCGTGCGCGGGGCCCGCAGGGGCCTCGCGCGGCCTCTTCTTGCATGAAAAGATCCTCCTTGGGCACTAGGGTGCTTTCTTTGCTTACCCATTACTCTTGAGTCAAGGTCGCGCTCGGCGGCCACGGAGGAGTGAGATGAGGAGCAGCAACCCGGTCTTCTCGCGACGGGGGTTCAGCCGCAGCGGCGGCTACGCCGGTTTCGGCGCGGCGCCGCAGGCCGGGAGCCCCGCCGCCGGTCAGGCCAATCCGTACGCGGGCGGTACCCCGTACGCGCAGACACAGGCGCCCACGAACCCCTACGCGGCGGGCGACCAGCAGAATCTGACCCCCGAACAGCTCCAGCAGATGTACGGCGCGCCGCCGGCGGGCCCGCTTCAGACCGGCCGGATGACGATGGACGACGTCGTCATGCGCACCGGTATGACCCTCGGTACCGTCATCGTCGCCGCCGCGGCCGCGTGGATCGCGCAGCTTCCGGTGGGCGTGGGCTTCGGCGCCGCGCTCGTGGCGATGGTGCTCGGCCTCGTCCAGTCGTTCAAGCGCACGGCCTCGCCCGCGCTGATCATGGGTTACGCCCTCTTCGAGGGCCTCTTCCTCGGCGTTATCAGCCAGGTGTACAACGAGCGCTGGTCCGGCATCCCGATGCAGGCCGTGCTCGGCACGATGGCCGTGTTCGTCGGTGTGCTCGTCGCGTACAAGACCCGCCTCATCCGGGTGAACGCGCGATTCCAGCGCTTTGTGCTCGCCGCCGCCATCGGGTTCATCCTGCTGATGGCGGTCAACCTGCTGTTTGCCGCCATCGGCGGCGGGGACGGCCTCGGCTTCCGCAGCGGTGGCCTCGGCATCGTCTTCGGCCTCGTCGGCGTCGTGCTCGGCGCGGCGTTCCTGGCGATGGACTTCAAGCAGGTCGAGGACGGTGTCCGGTACGGCGCTCCGCGCGAGGAGTCCTGGCTGGCCGCCTTCGGGCTGACGCTCTCGCTGGTGTGGATCTACCTGGAGCTGCTCCGGCTGATCTCGATCTTCAGGGACTAGCGACTAGCACTAGCGCCCCTGAGCGTCGCGTAGCACGTAGAAGGGCCCGCGGAGGCGAAGACCTCCGCGGGCCCTTCTTCCTGTACGGCTTAAGCCGCTCCGTTCGGTGGGTCTGTCATACACGCTTCTGCCTCCGGGCAGCGGGCTACAGCAGCTTGCGGGCCGCGCGCCTCAAGTCGTGTTCATGGATGATGGCCTTCGCATGGCCGTAGGCGAGCTGGTGCTCGCCGCGCAGCCAGCTGACCTTCTCCTCGAATCGGAAGAAAGCGGGGCCCTCGTCGACCGTGCGCAGCCAGTCTGCGACTTCACGGCCCGTGCACTGGGGGATGCGGGAGAGTAGGTTCCGGTGAGTCTCGTCGGAGAAGATTTGGGACATCGGCGCCTCCGGACGCTTCCATGCCGGACCCGGTTCCATAGCCCGGGTTTCCTTCAGCTCACCGTGCCTGAGTGTTCGCCCGTTGGCAACAGTCCCTCAGTGGCGCATACGCTCGGAGCGTGGATGATGTCTCCCCCCTCCTGACCGCCGTCGACCGGCTCGCCGACCGGTTGCGCGCCCTTCCGCAGTCCCGGCTGCGCGCGGGCGCGGCGGCCGAAGGGCTGGCCCTGGCCAGGGAATTGTCGGTGCGCGCACAGCGGCTCGAGGAGCCGGGAACCCCGCTGCGGATCATGCCCGACGCGGGGCTTTTCGTGGTCGCCGACCAGGTGGCGGTGGCCGGACATGATTTGGTGCACGCGCTGGAGCGTGCGCCGGGCGGCGCCGGGGGCGACGAGGCGGCGCGGGGGGCCGCCGAGGCGGTGGCGCTCGTGGTGGAGGCGGCGGGGCGCTGCGGCGTCTGAGGGCCCGCTTGCGGCCCGGGGCCTACTTGCGGTCTGAGGTCCCCTTGCGGCCTGAGGAGCCCGCTTGCGGCCCGAGGGCCCGCCCCGGGGAGCTGTGTCCCTTACAGCGAGGCGATGACGCGGTCGGCGAGGACGTACACGTTCTCCTCGCCGCAACCGAACGTGAGCGCATAAGCACCGGAGACGCCCGAGCCGCCGAGCAGCACCGGGGCGGTGCCCTCGCGCAGCGCGTCCGCCAGCCGCTCGGCCGTCTCCCGGTGGCCCGGGGTCATGCAGATCGTGGTGCCGTCGGCGAAGACGTAGACATCGAGGGTGCCGAGGGGCCCGGGCCGCACATCGGACAGCGGGGTGCGGGCGTCGGCCAGCTCGGTGAGCCGGGTCACCGTACGGTCGTGGTCGGCGACCGGTGACGACGGGGCGAAGTCGGGGTGGGACGGATGGCGACGGCGGGCCGCCGCCAGCTCGGCCGACTCCCGGGGCTCGGCCGCGGGCTCCGCCCCTGCGCCCAGCTCCAGCTCCACCTCGGACTCGACCTCGGGCTCCTGGTCCCCATAGGAGTCCATGGCGTCGGGGCCCAGCGCGTCCAGCCCGAGCAGCGGTTCGAGCCCGGCCAGGTCTGCCTGGCGAGGCACGAAGAGCTGCGCGTCCTGGGAGGCGTCCTCGAACCCGCCCGGCCCGCTCAGCAGCGAATGGGCGTCGGCCGCTCCGGCGGAGTCCCTGGCCTCCTGGGCGGCCCAGAACGCCCGCGCCTCGGCCAGCTCGCGCTCCCGCTCCTCGGCCAGCGCGTCGGCGACGGCCGCGCGTATCTCGGCGACCGGGGTGGCGCGGGGCGCGGGCACCGTCGGGCCGCCCTCCTCGCCGCCGCCTCCGCCGCCCGTCCGGGGGCCGGCGGTCACGGTGGCCGCGAGCTCGGCGCGCAGCTCACTGATCTGCCGGCGCACACCGCGCGCGGTGTGCAAGGCAGCCGCCCCTACGGCCGTGGCGGTCACCGCGGCCAGGAGGAGGACAAGACTCGTGGGGCTCACTGACGTACTCCCGGTTGGCTGTAGATCCCCCGAATTCCTACCTCAGCTTGAGGCTTATCGCCTCTCGACGTCAGTGCATACCATCACCAAATGGGCAGAATTCGGTACCGGGCGGGCCTTTGGTCACCGGTGCTGAGCTGGGCAGACGGCTCTCCCCCAGGACTTTTGTCACATCCTGGGGGAGATTCGGTCACGGCCCGGATCGAACCAGTGTCGCAGACGCGCCGCGGCGGGGCCGCGGGGCCCGGGTCGGCTCGGCCGCGTGGAACAGCCCGCCGCGGGCGTCACGATCCGCCGGGCACCTGCTAGCTCAGGCGCTCGATGACCATGGCCATGCCCTGGCCGCCGCCGACGCACATGGTCTCCAGGCCGAACTGCTTGTCGTGGAACTGGAGCGAATTGATCAGCGTGCCGGTGATCCGGGCGCCGGTCATGCCGAAGGGGTGGCCCACGGCGATCGCGCCACCGTTGACGTTGAGACGGTCCAGGTCGATGCCCAGGTCGCGGTAGGACGGGATGACCTGCGCGGCGAACGCCTCGTTGATCTCCACCAGGTCGATGTCGCCGATCGACATCCCCGCGCGGGCCAGCGCCTGCTTGGACGCCTCGACCGGGCCGTAGCCCATGATCTCGGGGGAGAGGCCGGTGACGCCGGTGGACACGATCCGCGCCAGCGGGGTCACGCCCAGCTCCCGCGCCTTGGTGTCGGACATGATCACCAGCGCCGCGGCGCCGTCGTTGAGCGGGCAGCAGTTGCCCGCGGTGATCCGGCCGTCGGGGCGGAAGACCGGCTTCAGGCCCTGCACCCCCTCCAGGGTGGTGCCCGCGCGGGGGCCGTCGTCCTGGCTGACGACCGTGCCGTCGGGGGTGGTCACCGGGGTGATCTCCCGCTCCCAGAAGCCCTTCTTGATGGCCTCCTCGGCGAGGTTCTGGGACCGCACGCCGAACTCGTCCATCTCCTCGCGGGTGACCCCCTTGAGCCGGGCCAGGTTCTCCGCCGTCTGGCCCATCGCGATGTACGGGTCGGGCAGCAGGTCGTCCTCGCGCGGGTCGTGCCAGTCGGAGCCCTCCTGCTCGGCGCGCGCGACCGTACGGGCCTCGGCCTCCGCGAACAGCGGGTTGTGGGTGTCCGGCAGCCCGTCCGAGGTGCCCTTCTTCGACCGCGAGACCATCTCGACGCCCGCCGAGATGAAGACGTCGCCCTCGCCCGCCTTGATGGCGTGCAGCGCCATCCGCGAGGTCTGGAGGGAGGAGGAGCAGTAGCGGGTGATCGTACAGCCGGGGAGGTGGTCCATCCCCATCTGCACGGCCACGATCCGACCCAGGTTGTGCCCCTGCTCACCGCCCGGGAGCCCGCAGCCGAGCATCAGGTCGTCGATCTCGCGGGGGTCGAGCTCGGGGACCTTGGCGAGCGCGGCCTGGATGATCTCGGCGGTGAGGTCGTCCGGCCTCAGATCCTTGAGCGAGCCCTTGAAGGCGCGGCCGATGGGGGAACGGGCGGCAGAGACGATCACTGCTTCGGGCATCACGGCTCCAGGGGGGCGGGGTGCGGGCGGGACTCCGAGGGAAGTTACCCGTACGTATCGGCAGGGTCACGGGGTGCGGGCTGTGACACCGGACTCTTTTTTCCAAGCGTACGCTCAGCGACTCGGGGTTTCGCCTGGGGTGCGCCCTTTTCGCGCATGGGGTCTGGCTGCGCGGCTCGCCCCGGGTGCGGCGCCGTCTCGCGCCTTCGGCGCAATTGAGCAGCGGGGCAGGGGTGCCGGGGCCGGGATGCGCCGCCGGGCGCCGGACCGGTGGTGGCGGCGGCCGGTGGCGGCTTCCGTGCTCGGGGGCCGGGATCCCTCCGGGCTGCGGGCGGCAGGGGTTCGGTACCCCCTCTCCAAAACGCTTGATCTGGCGCAACTAATACATCAAGCGATTCCCTGAGAGGGCCCCCGCCCGCTGTCCGGTTTCGGCTCCGGCCCCCAGCCGGGGAAGCCGTCGCCGGCCTTCGCGCCCATCGGCCCGGCGCCCGGCGGAGGGGGCCCGGCCCGGCACCCCCGACCCATGCTCAATTGCGCCGAAGGCGCGAGACGAAAGCCGCACCTGGCCGAGTAGATCAGCCCGCACCCGGAGGGGTGCGCCGGGCCGGGCCCGGGTGGGCGGCTGGGGCCTCACCCCGGGGCGGCGGGCCCGCGCAAGGTCAGCAGCCCGAAGGGGGCGGGGACGTCGGGGACGGTGCGTCGGGGGAGCCGGAGACGGCCGCGGGCTCCTTCGTGGCGGGGCCCTGGCGGCGCAGCAGACGGGCCCAGGGGCCGCGGGCCGCGGTGACCTCCGTGCCGCCCTCCGCGGCCGCCTCGGCCGCCGCCGTGGCGACCGGCAGGATGCCCTCGTCGAGCGTCTCCGGCGCCTCCTCGGGCCACAGGCCCAGCGAGTCGCACAGGGTCGGCAGGACGGCCATCGCGGCCGTGGCGTACCCCTCCGCCGAGGGGTGGTAGTTGTCCGGGCCGAAGAGCTCCCGCGGATTCGCCGCGAACTCCGGGCCCAGCAGATCGCCCAGCGAGACCGTGCGCCCGCCCTGCTCGACCACCCCGATCGTCTGCGCGGCGGCCAGCTGTCGGCTCAGCCGCCGCGCGATCCAGCGCAGCGGCTGATAGACGGGCTCGATCGTGCCGAGGTCGGGACAGGTGCCCACGATCACCTCGCAACCGCTGTCGCGCAGTCTGCGCACCGCGTCCGACAGCAGCCGCACCGATTTGGCGGGCGGCATCCGACGGGTGACGTCATTGGCGCCGATCATGATCACGCATACGTCGGGGAGCAGGTCCGGATCCTCCAGCACCAGCGTGACCTGGCGCTCCAGGTCGCTGGACTGTGCCCCCGGCAGCGCCACGTTCCGCAGGTCCACCGGGCGCTCCGCGACCGCCGCCAGCCCCGAGGCGAGCAGCGCGCCCGGTGTCTGACTAGGGCGGTGGACGCCCTGCCCGGCGGCCGTGGAGTCGCCGAGAAAGGCCAGCCGCAAGGGTGACTGGCCGGTCCTGCGGGCGAAGGCGAAGCCATATCGCCCGTCCGCGCGCGGAGGCGGGTCGTCCGACCCGCCCACGACCCGCTTCGCATGGGACACCTCAGTGAGCAACAGCACGGCGGTCACCCCGCCCAGCAGCCCGATCCCGCCGCCCCCGTACGCCGCCGCGGCGGCGATCCGCCGCGCCACCCTCGCCCTCGACATCGACATGGGTCCAGCCCACCTCCGTCCGCACGCGTACGCGCTTCTTTCTCCTTTGTACGCCTTGCTAACAACTTGTTGCCCCGTGCAGGCTTCGTCCCAACGCACCGGCCGGAGGGCGGTGGCGCGCAATAAGCTGACAGCACGGCCCCGCGACGGCGGCCGCCCCGACGCGGAGATCCCGCGGAACCGGACCAGGAGCAGGTGTGCAGTACTACGAATCGATGATTGAGCTGGTCGGCAACACCCCGCTGGTGAAGCTCAACACCGTGACCGAAGGCATCCGGGCGACCGTCCTGGCCAAGGTCGAATACTTCAACCCCGGCGGCTCGGTGAAGGACCGGATCGCGGTCCGGATGATAGAGGCCGCCGAGCGCTCCGGGGAGCTGAAGCCGGGCGGCACCATCGTGGAGCCGACCTCCGGCAACACCGGTGTGGGCCTCGCCATGGTCGCCCAGCGCAAGGGCTACAAGTGCGTCTTCGTCTGCCCGGACAAGGTGTCCACGGACAAGATCAATGTGCTGCGGGCCTACGGCGCCGAGGTCGTGGTCTGCCCCACCGCGGTGGACCCCGAGCACCCCGACTCGTACTACAACGTCTCCGACCGGCTGGTCCGCGAGACGCCGGGCGCCTGGAAGCCCGACCAGTACAGCAACCCGAACAACCCGCTCTCCCACTACGAGACCACCGGCCCCGAGCTGTGGGAGCAGACCGAAGGCAAGATCACCCACTTCGTGGCGGGCGTCGGCACCGGCGGCACGATCTCCGGCACCGGCCGCTATCTGAAGGAGGCCAGCGAGGGCCGGGTCCAGGTGATCGGCGCCGACCCCGAGGGCTCGGTCTACTCCGGCGGCTCCGGCCGCCCGTATCTGATCGAGGGCGTCGGCGAGGACTTCTGGCCGACCGCGTACGACCAGACCGTCGCGGACGAGATCGTCGCCGTCTCCGACAAGGACGCCTTCCAGATGACGCGGCGGCTGGCCAAGGAGGAGGGACTGCTGGTCGGCGGCTCCTGCGGGATGGCCGTGGTGGGCGCGCTGAAGGTCGCCGAGCGGCTCGGCCCGGACGATGTGGTGGTCGTCCTGCTGCCCGACAGCGGCCGCGGCTATCTCTCCAAGATCTTCAACGATGAGTGGATGGCCGACTACGGCTTCCTCGAGGAGGACGGCCCCTCGGTGCGGGTCGGCGATGTGCTCCAGGGCAAGGAGGGCGGGCTGCCCTCGCTGGTCCATATGCACCCGGACGAGACGGTGGGCGAGGCCATCGACGTACTGCGGGAGTACGGCGTCTCGCAGATGCCGATCGTCAAGCCGGGCGCCGGCCACCCGGATGTGATGGCCGCCGAGGTCATCGGCTCGGTGGTGGAACGCGAGCTGCTGGACGCCCTGTTCGCGAAGCGCGCGGAGCTGACCGACCCGCTGGAGAAGCACATGAGCCCGCCGCTGCCGCATGTCGGCTCCGGTGAGCCGGTCGAGGACCTGATGGCGGTGCTGGGCGCGGCGGACGCGGCGATCGTGCTGGTGGAGGGCAAGCCGAAGGGTGTGGTGAGCCGGCAGGACCTGCTGGCGTACCTGGCCAACGGCCCGAAGTGAGGGCCCGTAAGGACCCCAACGCCCCCTTCGGGCAAGTGGTACGAACGTGTCACGCGCCCGCAGCACAGGGTTAACACAGCTCCGGCAGATTAGTGGGCGTCGGAAGGACGACACCGACACCCGAGACAAGGCGACAGGACCTCCGGAGCGGCTCCCGGACCTCCATGGTCGCCTGGACGCGGAATTCCGGCCCTGACCCGGCCCGCGTCCCCGCGGGGACCGCCGTCGTCCCGCCCTCGGTGGCTTGTCACCGGGGTGCGGCGGTCCCCGCGCAGACTTCTCTAGTCCCTGCTCTTCTCCTGCCCATGGCCCCGGCGGAGCCGGGAGAAGGCCCCCATGGCATGAACGGCGTTGACGCCGAAGACTCCGGCCCAGGTGATCAGCAGGCCCGGCAGGCCCTCGTTCACGACGCCGATGGCCGACAGCGGGATGGCCAGCACCAGGGAGACCCCGACGAAGGCGAAGCGCTCGCCGACGCCCAGGCCGTGGGCCTGGTCCGCGGGCGCGCCGGTGGCGTACGGGCGGCTGCCGCGGGCCGTCGCCATCTGCTGTTCGGCGAGCTGGCGGCGGACATGGCGGTCCGCCGTATCGTTGAAGCGCTGCTCGACCTTCTCCATGAAGGAGTCGACCAGCTCCGACTCGTACTCCGCACCCAGCTCCTTACGGGTTTGCAGGGCCGCGTCGAGTTCCTTATTCAGATCCGGGTCACGGGCGTCCATGCTTAGGAACGGTACGGTCGCGGGGACGCTTTGTCGGTAGGGCTAGCCCCCGAAACCAGCCCCCGAAACCAGCCCCCGAAACCAGGCCCCGAAGCCAGCCCCCCGGAAGACGCGCGGGACGGAGAAGCACCCCCGGCCCGCTGTGGAAGGAGTCAGTTCCGTGACCGCACCTCTCCTCACGTCCCTCGCATCGCCCGGCGACGACCGCCCCGACGCGCTGAGCATCGGCGGCCGCGCGCTCTCGCGCGAGGAACTGCTCGGGGCCGCGGGCGCGGTGGCGGCTCGTATCGCCGGTGCGCCGGTCGTCGCGGTCCGGGCGACCGCGACCCCGGAGACGGTGGTCGCGGTGGTCGGCGCGCTGCTGGCCGGGGTGCCGGTGGTGCCCGTACCGCCGGACTCAGGTCCGGCCGAACGCGACCACATACTGCGGGACTCGGGCGCCACCCTGCTGCTCACCGGGGAGGCCGTGGACGCCCCGGTCGAGACCGTCCCGGTGGACCCGACCGAGCGCGCCGCGTGGACGAAGGCGGAGCCGGACCCGGAGTCCACGGCGTTCATCCTCTACACCTCGGGCACCACGGGGGCGCCCAAGGGCGCGCTGATCTCCCGGCGGGCGGTGGCCGCCGACCTGGACGGGCTGGCCGAGGCATGGGCCTGGACGCCGGACGACACCCTGGTCCACGGCCTGCCGCTGTTCCATGTGCACGGCCTGGTCCTCGGCGTCCTCGGCGCACTCCGCACCGGCAGCCGCCTCGTCCACACCGGCAAGCCGACCCCGGCGGCGTACGCGGCGGCGAACGGCAGCCTCTACTTCGGCGTCCCCACCGTCTGGAACCGCATCGTCCAGGACCCGGACTCCGCCCGCGCCCTGGCCTCGGCCCGGCTGCTGGTCTCCGGCAGCGCCCCGCTGCCCGCCCCCGTCTTCCGCGAGCTGGAACGGCTCACCGGCCAGCGCCCCATCGAGCGCTACGGCATGACCGAGACCCTCATCACCCTCAGCACCCGCGCCGACGGCGAGCGCCGCCCTGGCTACGTCGGCACCCCGCTCTCGGGCATCCGCACCCGGATCGCCGCCGAGGAGGGCGCCGAGATCGGCGAGCTCCAGCTGACCGGCCCGACCCTCTTCGACGGCTACCTCAACCGCCCCGAGGCCACGGCCGGTTCGTACACCGAGGACGGCTGGTTCCGCACGGGCGACATCGCCGCCATCGACCCGGACGGCTTCCACCGCATCGTGGGCCGCGCCTCCACCGACATGATCAAGTCCGGCGGCTACCGCATCGGCGCGGGCGAGGTCGAGAACGCCCTGCTGGACCACCCGGCCGTCCGCGAGGCCGCCGTCGTCGGCGCCCCGCACGAGGACCTGGGTCAGGAGATCGTCGCGTATGTCGTGGCCGACGGCATCGGTGAACAGGAGCTGATCGACTTCGTGGCCTCCCAGCTCTCCGTCCACAAGCGCCCCCGCAAGGTGCGCTTCCTGGAGGCCCTGCCCCGCAACGCCATGGGCAAGCCCCAGAAGAAGCTCCTGCCCCCGGCCTGATCCGGGCCGTCCAGCGACCGTCCCGACGACCGAACGCGAGAGAAGAGGCGGATCGTGATGGACAGGGCAGCAAAAGGACAGCGGCTCATGAGCATGCGCGTGCGGGTGCCCGGCCGCCAGGAGGAATTCCCGGAGGAACGCGGGGCGGCGCCGCGGCGGGTGCCGGTCTGGTATGCGCACTCCGCGCCGGCCGCGACCCGCGCGGCCGAGGAGGCCGGTCTCGATGTGATCGCCTGAAGGCTTCCCGCGGTGCTGCAGAGCGCGCATATGCTCCTGAACCCGTTCGAGGAATGGCTCCCCATGGGCCGCATCGGACTGCGCGCCGCCCGCAGGCTGGGCGACCGCACCGCGGAGGCCGAGCGTCAGCGCCATTCAGCGGGACCGCGGGCAGCCGGAGGAGGCGCTGCGGTCCGCACAGGGCGCGCTGGACATCGCCCTCACCCACCGCAACCACATGCGGGAGGGGTACTGGCTGCTGGAGCCGGGCCGGGCGCGGCAGGCCAACGGTGCGTTCGACGCCGCCCTGGTCTCGTTCCAGCGGGCCGCCTCCCTCCAGCGACGCCTCGGCGACCGGGCGTGGCAGGCGCGGGCGCGGGAGGCGCGGGCGTGGGACGGCGCGGGGGAGACGTACCGGCGGCTTGGGCGGCCCGGCGAGGCGGCCGATTTCTACCGCCGCGCCGCGGCGACCCACCGGGAGTTGGACGACCTGTGGCACACGGCGCTCTCCCTCGACGGTCTCGCCGGTGCGCTGCGAGAGGCCGATGAGGCTGACGGGGCCGAGGAGGCGCGGCGGCACTGGGCCGCGGCCCTGAGCGCGCTGGCCTCCTCCGACGACCCCCGGGCAGCCGGGGCGCGGGAGCGCATCGTCGCCGCCCTGAGATGACGAGGGCGCGGGCCGGTGCCAGGGCATGGGGCACTCCGGAGGGCGACCGTCCGGTCTTCCTCGCCGCCGGCGGGCGCGCGCGTGGCTCAGGCGGGGACTTCGAACCCCAGCGTTCGCAGTCCGGCTTCCGCGGCCTGCTGATCCTGCTCGGCACTGCCGCCGGAGACGCCCAAACCGCCGATTGACTCGCCGAGTTCGATGACGGGATAGCCGCCGCCGACGGCCATGAGCCGAGGATGGTGGGAGAGAGGGGCGACCTGAGGGTCGGTTACGTAGGAATTCCAGACGTGGGTGGCGCTGCGGAAGGAGGCTGCCGTCCATGCCTTGTCGACGGCGACCTCGGCGGCGAGGAACGGTACGTCGTCGGCGCGTTCGAACGCCTTCAGATGACCGCCGGCGTCTGTGACCGCGATGGCGGCTTCGAATCCGATGTTCTCGGCAGCCGCGCGCACAGCCGCGATGAGTTCGGCGGCGGAGGAGCGGGTGATCGAAGGTGTGGGCAGGGAATGCGTCCGGGTGACGTTCTGCATCAAAATCCTCTCTACTGGCAAAGATCATTTTCGGTCGGCTGCCGCGTTGTCATCCCGCGGCGGCGCCGTCCCATCCGGTGGTGGTCAACCAGTCGCCGAAGGTGGCGAGTTCGGGGTGCAGGGCGCGCAGGGCCTGCAGATCCCGGTCCCGGGAGAGGAGGTCGTGGTCCTGGAAAAAGGCGAACATCGCGGCCAGGTCGTGGCCGATCCCTGGTAGAGACCGGCTGAACTCGTCGAGATCCACCGCCTGGTAGACGCTCGGCACACCGGTCGCCTTCTCGAACGCCGCCGCGATCTGGTCACCGGTGAGGGCGTCGGCGGCGATGCGCAGGGTCCGGCCGCCCCAGTCGTCCCAGTGGTCGAGCTGGTGGCGGGCGAAGAAGGCGATGTCGTCGAGCGCGATCAAGGGCCAGCGGCCGGCCCGGCCCAGCGGCAGGGCGAATACGAGGCCCTCCCGTCCGTCGGGCAGCCGGGCCCGCTGCGGCGCCAGGCTGTACAGGTTCTCGAAGTATGGTGCGGTCACCAGGACGGCGACGTGCCGCGAGTACCAGCCGTCGGTCTCCTGACGCATGGCCTCTTCGGAGCGCTGCAGCGCGATGTGGGCCTCCACGGCGGCCTTCGCGTCGTAATGGGGGACCGGGATACGCCCGTCGGTGAGGATGGCGGCGTTGTCCAGTGACGACCAGACGAACCGGTCCACCCCGGCCTGCTGCGCCGCGTGCAGGGCCCGCAGCCCCTGTGCGTACTCCTGCTGAGGGCTGGCGGTGGCGAAGAAGTCGGTATTGCAGAAGACCTGGTCGACACCTTGGAACGCGGTCTTCAGGGACTGCTCGTCGTCCAGGTCGCCGCGGACCGGCCGAATGTCACCGGGGGTGTTCTCGACCAGGCCACGGGCCCGCTCCGAGGACGGGTTCCGCGTCAGCACCCGCACGACGGTGCCGGTCCGTGCGGCGAGGGCGCGGACGATCCGGGTGCCCATGGTCCCGGTGCCCCCGACCACGAGTGCGGTCGTCGACGTCACCGCGCCACCTCCAGCACGAGCTTGCCGCGGGTGCGGTTGGTCTCGCCCAGCCGGTGCGCTTCGGCGGCCTGTTCCAGGGCGAAGCTGCGCTCGACCTCGACCCGGACCGCACCGGAGTCGACCAGGTCGGCGATGGCCGTCAGAGCGGCGGCGTCCGGCTCGACCAGCAGCGGGCTGGTGCGCACACCCGCCTGTCCGGAGGCAGTGGCCAGGGCGTCCGAGACACCGCCCGGGATGGAGACGATCAGGCCGCCTCTCCGGGTCACCGACACCGATCGCACGTCGGTGTCATCCGCGGCGCCGATCAGGTCGATGACGACATCGACCTTGCCGGTGGCCTCCTCGAACCGCTGCCGGGTGTAGTCGATTGTCTCGTCCGCGCCCAGTTCCTTGAGCCAGGCGTGCCGGGGCTCGCGGGCGGTCGCGATCACTTCGGCGCCAAGGTGCTTGGCGAACTGCACTGCCAAGTGCCCCACGCCACCGGCCGCGGCGTGCACCAACACCCGCTGCCCGGCGGTGACGCGCGCCGTGTCGACCAGGGTCTGCCAGGCGGTGAGCGCCGCGAGCGGCAGAGCCGCGGCCTCGACGTGCGAGAGCGAGACCGGCTTGCGGGCGAACTGACGGGACGGTGCCGTGACGAACTCGGCGTATCCGCCGGCCGGGCGCGGGAACCACGGCATGGCGTAGACCTCGTCACCGGGTGCGAGCGTGGTGACACCGAAGCCGGTCTCCTCGACGACGCCGGAGACGTCCCAGCCGAGGATCAGCGGCAGCGTCTGCAGCCCGGCCATCCCGTGGCCCGCGCGGGTCTTCCAGTCCACCGGGTTGATTCCGGCGGCGTGCACGCGCACCAGCACCTCGGTCGGCAGTGGCTCGGGGCGCGCGACCCGGCCGGCGGTCAGCACTTCCGGTCCACCGAACTCCTTGACGGTGACGGCGCGCATCGTCTGCTCGCTCATACTTTCCTCGCTCATATCCGCTTCGCATGTTCTTCGGTCCGGGCCGAGAGCCCAGGCATGTGCTTCAGCCTCGTCGACGCTCAGAAGACGTCGTGAGTGGCTGGACAGTCACGTGTCGTACCATTCCAGCCATGCCACATCGCGTTGCAGTTCTCGCCCTCGATGGGGTCATGCCGATGGACCTGGGCATCGCGGCCCGGGTGCTCAACGAGGCCCTCGACCCGACCGGGGCACGGCTCTATTCCGTGACGACCTGCTCGCTCGGCGGCCGACCGGTCCGCACGAACGAGGGTTTCCGGATCGTCGTCGACGACGACGAGTCACTCCTGGAGGGTGCGGACACCGTGGTGATCGCCACCCAGGAGCCCGACGAACATCTGCTGGCCACCGGCGAGCTGCCCGCCCGGGTCGCCGCGGCCTTCGCCCGGATCGGGCCGGAGGCCCGCATCGTCAGCCTGTGCACATCGTCATTCCTGCTCGCGGCGGCCGGCTTGCTGGACGGACTGCGGGCCACCACCCATTGGGCGCTGTGCGGCCAGTTCACCCGGCTGTTCCCCGACGTCGAGGTCGATCCGGACGTGCTGTTCGTCGACAACGGACGCGTCCTGACAGCTGCCGGCGGGGCGGCCGGCATCGACCTGTTCGTCCACCTGGTCCGCAGGGACCACGGCGCGACCGTGGCCACCGCCGCGGCGCGACGATGCGTGGTGGCTCCATGGCGCGAGGGCGGACAGGCACAGTTCATCGAGCACCCGGTGCCGAAGGATGCCGACCGTTCCACCTCGGCCACCCGCCAGTGGGCGCAGAGCCGTCTGGCCGAGCCGCTCACGCTGCAGGACATGGCCCGCCACGCTCACATGAGTGAGCGTACGTTCACCCGGCGGTTCCGCGCCGAGGTGGGCACCAGCCCTCTCCAATGGCTGGTGCAAAGCCGGCTGACCCAGGCGCGCCGCCTGCTGGAGTCCAGCGATCTGACCGTCGCGCGGATCGCCGTTGTCTGCGGCTTCGGGGATCCGGTCGCGCTGCGCAAGCACTTCCACGCCCACCTCGGCCTGTCCCCACTGGCTTACCGTCGCGCCCACCGCGCTCCTGAACCGTAGACGTACCCCGGGTCCGGCTCACTCGGGCTCGGCGACGTACGGACGGCCGGGGGCCGGTTCCGGAGTGAGGATCATGCGGTCCGGGACGTGGGCGGTGTCGCGGTGGGCCAGGAGCCAGTAGACGGCGGCGGGGACGGCGAGGCCGACGAGCCAGGAGATGTCCGCGCCGCCCAGGGGGGCGACGAAGGGGCCGGTGTAGAAGGCGGTGGACAGGAAGGGGAGTTGGGCGAGGACGCCGAGGGCGTAGGTGGACAGCGCCTTCCAGCGCCAGGCGCCGTAGCGGCCGTTCGGGTCGCTGAGGGCGGGGATGTCGTAGCGCTCCTTGGCGATGGCGTAGTAGTCGACGAGGTTGATCGCGCTCCACGGGGTGAAGAAGGTCAGCAGGAACAGCAGGAAGTCCTTGAAGGAGGACAGGAAGCTGTCCTTGCCGAGCAGTGCGACCGCCGTGCCCGCGACCATGATCCCGGCGATGTAGGCGGCCCGGCCGCGGGGGGAGAGGGTGGCGCGGCCGCGGAAGCCGCTGACGCTGGTCACCATCGACATGAAGCCGCCGTAGGTGTTGAGCACGTTGATCGTCAGCTTGCCGAGGGCGATGACGAAGTAGAGCAGCGAGGTGATCAGGGCCGCGCCGCCGCCGAGGCCGACGATGTACGTGACCTCGTGGCCGACGAAGGCGTGGCCGGCCGCGGCCGCCGCGAGGGCGCCGAAGGTCATGGACCACTGGGAGCCGAGGACGGTGCCGGCGAGGGTCCAGGAGAAGGTGGCCTTCGCGGAGGTGGCGCGCGGGAGATAGCGGGAGTAGTCGGCGACGTACGGGCCGAAGGCGAGCTGCCAGGAGGCGGACAGCGACACCGCGAGGAGGAAGAGCGGGAAGTCGAAGGTCCGGTCGTGGAGGAGGGTGGCCAGGTCGGTGCGGTCCAGCAGCCGGATGCCCAGATAGACGAAGGCCAGGGCGCAGACGACGCCCGCGATCCGCCCCAGGGTGTGGATCAGGCGGTAGCCGACGGCCGCCGCCACGGCGGTGACGAGGGCGAAGAGGACGATTCCGGTGGTGTCGCCGAGATGGGTGAGTTCGCCGACCGCCTGCCCCGCCAGCACGCTGCCGCTGGCGAAGAAGCCCACGTACATGACGATGACCAGCAGCAGCGGGACGATCGCGCCCCGGACCCCGAACTGGGCCCGGGAGGAGATCATCTGGGGCAGGCCGAGCCGGGGTCCCTGGGCGGAGTGGAGGGCCATGACGGCTCCGCCGAGCAGGTTGCCGATCAGCAGGGCGATGATCGACCAGAAGGCGGCGGCGCCGAAGACCACGGCCAGGGCGCCGGTCACGACGGCGGTGATCTGGAGGTTGGCGCCGAGCCACAGGGTGAACTGGCTGAAGGCGGTGCCATGGCGCTCCGCGTCCGGGACGACGTCGATCGAGCGCTTTTCGACCAGGGAGTCCAGGGGGACTGGGGAGTCCAGAGAGTCTGGGGAGTCGGGCATACGGGTGCTCCTGCCGCTACTTCTTGGTGAGGCCGTTCTTGGCGGCCCAGTCGGCGGCGACCCGGTCCGGGTCCTTCTTGTCGTTGCTCACCAGCTTGTTGAGCCGGGCCAGTTCCCGGGTGGTGAGGGCACCGCCGAGGCGGGCCAGGGCCTTGCGGACCTTGGCGTCGGCCTTGGCGGCGCGGATCACGGGCACGATGTGCTGGGCGGGGATGAGCGCCTTGGGGTCGGCGAGGATCACCCAGTCGTTGGCCTCGATGTCGGGGTCGGTGGAGAAGAGGTTGGCCACGTCCACGTCGCCCTTCTTCAACGCGCCCTTGACCAGGGGCCCGGAGGCGTCGAGGGCCTTGAACTCCTTGAAGGTCACGCCGTAGCGGTCCTTGAGGCCGACGAGGCCGACCACGCGGTTCTTGTCCTCCGCCGGGCCACCGAAGACCAGCTTGCCGTTCTGCTTGGCGAGGTCGGCGAAGCTGCGCAGCCCGTGCTTCCGGGCGGCCTCGCGGGTGACGCAGAAGACGTCCTTGTCCTCGGCGGCCGCGTACGACAGGGCCTCCAGACCGCTGGGGAGGGCCACGGTGAGGGCGTTCTGGAGATCGCCGGCCTCGGTCTGGGGGGCCTTGTCGTCGAAGTGGAGCAGCAGATTGCCCTGGTACTCGGGGAGCAGATCGATATCGCCCTGCTGGAGGGCGGGTATGACGATCTCTCGGGAACCGAGGTTGGGCCGCACGCTGGTCTTGATGCCCGCGCCCTTCAGCGCCTCGGCGTAGAGGTAGCCCAGCAGCTGGTTCTCGGTGAAGTTGGCGGTGCCGATGACCAGCCCGCCCAGGCTGCTGCCGCCGCCCGAGCCACCGCTGCCGCCGTCGCCCTTGAGCGAGGTGACGCCGCCGCTACAGGCGGCGAGCGTGGGCACGGAGGCGCCGGCGAGCAAGCCGCCGAGCAGTTTCCTGCGGTTCATGGGGTCGTCTCCTCGGATCGGAGTTCGGAGTGAAGTCGCTGAGTCGGTGGGGCGCTGAGTCGCCTCGGGGTGAAGCCGGGTGGCGGCGCTCAGTGCGCGTGGGCGCGCGGGGGGCGGTTGCGGAACAGCAGGCGCTGCACTCCGGCCAGCGCCAGGTCCAGGGCGATGGCCAGCACGGCGACCAGCACCGCCCCGCCCAGCACCTGCACCAGATCGCGCTGGGCGAGCCCGTCGAAGACATAGCGGCCGAGTCCGCCGAAGCTGACGTACGCGGCGATGGTGGCGGTGGCCACGACCTGGACGCAGGCCAGCCGCAGCCCGGTCATGATCAGCGGCAGCGCGAGCGGCAGCTCGACCTGGAACAGCACCTGGTACCAGCGCATGCCCTGGCCCCTTGCCGCGTCCCTGACCTCGGGGTCCACGGCGGCCATGCCCGCGTACGTATTGGTGACGATCACCGGGACCGCGAGGGCGACCAGCGAGACGTACACCGGCCACATGCTCAGCCCGCTGGCCAGGAAGACCAGCGTGACCAGGCCGACGGTCGGCAGCGCCCGCCCGAAGCCGGAGAGGTTGATGGCGAGGAACGCACCGCGCCCGGTGTGCCCGATGAGCAGCCCGACCGGCAGCGCGATGGCGGCGGCGACCAGGGTGGCCAGCACCGAGTACTGGAGGTGCTCCAGCAGGCGGGTGGCGATGCCGTCGGGCCCGGACCACTGGGCGCCGCTGGTCAGCCAGCGGAGGAGGTTCTGGAGTAGTTCGAGCATGTCAGGCACGCCTCCTCAGCCACGGGGTGCACAGCCACTGGATGGTGACCAGCACGGCGTCCGCGACCAGCGCCAGCAGCAGGGACAGGACGACTCCGGCCACGACGGGGGTGGGGTAGTTGCGCTGGAAGCCGTCGGTGAACAGCTGGCCGAGGCCGCCGTACCCGATGTAGCTGGCCACGCTGACCAGCGATATCGCCATCACCGTGGCCACCCGTACGCCCGCCATGATCACCGGGAAGGCGAGCGGCAGCTCGACGGTGAGCAGGGTGCGCAGCGGGCGGGCGCCCATCGCGGTGGACGCCTCACGGACCTTGGTGGGAACGCTGTCGAGGCCCTCGACGGTGTTCCGGAGCAGCACGACCAGGGTGTAGATGGTCAGGCCGGTGATCGCGGTGGAGCGGGTGAGGCCGGTGACCGGCAGCAGCAGGACGAAGATCGCGATGGAGGGGATCGTGAACAGGATGTTCGAGAGCCCCAGCAGGAGTCCGCGCAGCGGGCGCACCCGGTGGGCGATCACCGCCAGCGGCAGCGCGATCAGCAGCCCGAAGAGGACGGCGGGGACGGCGGTGGAGAGGTGGTCCAGGGTGAGCGTGACCAGGGTGCTCCGATGGTCGGGGAACCAGCCCCAGTCGATGGTCATGCGGTCACGCTCGTGTCGGAGCTCTTCGGGTCCCCGTCGGCTTCGGGAGCCTCGGCGGCGTTCTTGAGCGCGGCCGCGCGGCCCGCCTCCGCGTGGCGCCGCCCCGCGTACTCATGGATCGCCTCGCGCCCGGTGACCCCGGTGAGCACCCCGTCGGCGTCCACCCGGGCCACCAGACCGGCGGGGGAGGCCAGCGACTCGTCCAGCGCGGTGAGCAGCGAGTCGCCGTCCCGCAGCGGGCGCACCGGCAGCAGCGGGGCCCGGTCGCCCTCCGGCCCCTCGGTGTCGCGCCAGCCCAGCGGCTCACCGCGCTCGGAGGTGACCAGCCGCCAGCGCTGCCCGTCGGCGGGCACGGGCTGCCGCGCCACGTCGGCGAGGGTGGACAGGGAGAGCAGCTTCAGCCCGCGCTCGGCGCCCAGGAAGCCCGCCACGAAGTCGTCGGCGGGGCTCGCCAGCAGCTCGGCGGGGGGTGCGCACTGGACGAGATGGCCGCCGGTGCGGAAGATCGCGATGCGGTCGCCGAGCCGTACCGCCTCGTCGATGTCGTGGGTGACGAAGACGACCGTCTTGCGCAGCTCGCTCTGGAGCCGCAGCAGCTCGTTCTGGAGCTGGGTCCGTACGACCGGGTCGACCGCCCCGAACGGCTCGTCCATCAGCAGCACCGGCGGATCGGCGGCCAGCGCGCGGGCGACCCCGACGCGCTGCTGCTGACCGCCCGAGAGCTGGTGCGGGTAGCGCTTGCCGGAGTCGGCGGGCAGCCCGACCAGCTCCAGCAGCTCGGCCGCGCGGGCCCGCGCCTTGCGGCGGCCCCAGCCCAGCAGCAGTGGAACGGTGGCGATGTTGTCGAGGATCGTGCGGTGCGGGAAGAGCCCGGCCTGCTGGATCACATAGCCGATTCCGCGCCGCAGCTCGGCGGCGTCCGCCTTCAGGACATCACGCCCGCCCACGCTCACCGTGCCGCTGCTCGGTTCGACCATGCGGTTGACCATGCGGAGGGTGGTGGTCTTGCCGCAGCCCGAGGTGCCGACAAGAACGGTGATGCCCCCTTCCGGGAGTTCGAGACTGAGGCGATCCACCGCTGTGGTGCCGTTCGGATAGTGCTTACTGACGTCCTTGAAGCTGATCATCCGCTTCCCCTTGCCCTGTCTGCATATAGTCATGCACAGTCATAGTCGAGTGAATAGAAGTCAAGAGGTCTGCGTTAATCACCGGTTACTTCTGCTCGCGATGTGGACGGAGCGCTAGGCAATTGGCCCGAAAAGGGCGTGTTCGAGAGGGGTTGCCCTGGATGTTGTCTCACATGCTGGACGCTGATCACGCGGCGGCCGACGGCGCCGACGGTGCCGAACCGCGGATCACGCTGGACGGCCGGAGCCTACGCGTCGTGGATGTGGCGCGTCTGGCCGACCGGCTCAGCCGGCCCGCCGCGCCCGATCCCACAGCGCTGGCCCTGGCCGAGCGCGCCTGGGAGACCGCGGACCGGCTCGCGGCCACCGGCCGCGTCTACGGGCGCAGCACCGGTGTGGGCGCCAACCGCACCGAGGACGTCGGCCCGGCCGACTCCGACCACGGGCTGCGGCTGCTGCGCAGCCACGCCGGTGCGATCGGCGCACAGCTGCCCGGCCGCGAGGTGCGCGCCATGATGGCCGTCCGTGCCAATCAGCTGCTGGCGGGCGGTGCCGGGCTGCGCCCCGCCGTCGTCACCGCGCTCGTGGAGGGCCTCGACAGCGGCGCCCACCCGGTGATCAACGAATACGGCGCGGTCGGCACCGGGGACCTCGCCGCGCTCGCCCAGACCGGTCTCGCGCTCGTCGGCGAGCACCCCTGGGACCTCACCGAGGCCGCCCCGGGCCGCCGCGCCCCCGACCCCATCACCCTCGACAGCAACGACGCCCTGGCGCTCATCAGCAGCAACGCCCTCACCCTCGGCCAGTCCGCGCTCGCCCTCGCCGAGCTGCGGCGGCTGCTGTCCGCCTCGCTCGCCGTGGCCGCGCTCTCGCTGATCGCGGTCGGCGGCTCGTACGAGGCGTACGCCGAACCCGTCCACGCGTCCCGGCCGCACCCCGGCTCCGTCGCGGCCGCAGCCCGGATGCGCGCCCTGCTCGGCGCCCCGCCCCGGCCCACCCCGCCGCTGGGCCGCATACAGGACCCGTACGGCTTCCGCTGTCTGCCGCAGATCCACGGACCGGCGTTGGACGCGGCGGACGCGCTGGAGCGGGTGCTGGCCGTCGAGTTCAACGCCGCCGCCGAGAACCCGCTGATCAGCTCCACCGACGAGGCCGCCTACCACCACGGCAACTTCTACGCCGCGCACACCGCACTCGCCCTGGACCACTTCCGGCTCGCCGCGCTCCAGACCGCCCGGCTCTCCACCGCCCGGCTCGCCGCGCTCAGCGAACCCGACTTCACCCGGCTGCGCCCCTTCCTCGGCGACGCCGCGCCCGCGAGCTCGGGCGTGATGATCCTCGAATACGCGGCGGGGGCGGCCCTCGGCGAGATGCGCGCGGTCTCCCACCCCGCCTCGCTGGGCCACGCCGTGCTCTCGCGCGGGGTGGAGGAACAGGCCAGTTTCGCCTCGCTCGGCGCCCGCCAGACACTCCGGGTGGCCGACCACTACCGGCTGGTCCTGGGCTGTGAACTCGTCGCCGCCGTACGGGCGTTGCGCCAGCGCGGGCTTGAGCCGGACCCGGAGCTCCCGGCCGGTGTGGCCTTCGCCCTGGCGTCGGAAGTGCTCGATCCCCGGATGGAGGACCGGCCGTTGACGGAGGATGTGGCGGTGGCCGCGCGGTTGCTCGACCGGCTGGCGGGGGCCTGAGGGACGAGGGTACGAGGGTCAGGAGGACGTGATGGGTACGGAACACGGGGTGAGCGACGGGGTGGACGGTGCGCGGATGACGCGGGTGGACGAGGGCGCCACGGCGGTGTCGGCGGGGGTGCCGGGCGTCTCGGCCGCTTCCGGCGCCTCGACCGCCGCCCGCCTCCAGGCGCTCTTCGAAGGCCACCGGCTGACCCCGACCCAGCGGCGGATCGCCCACTGCATGGTGCGGCGGGCCGCGGACGCGCCGTTCCTCTCCAGCGTCGAACTGGCCGAGCTCGCGGGCGTCAGCCAGCCGTCCGTGACCCGCTTCGCGGTCGCCCTCGGGTTCGACGGCTATCCGGCGCTGCGCAAGCATCTGCGCGATGTCGCGCCCGCGGAGCCGGAGGCGGACGAGGGGTCGTACAACGAGTACCAGCAGGCCGTGCAGTCCGAGATCGACAATCTGCGCCATCTCGCCGCGCTGCTGGCCGACCCCGCCCCCGTCGTCCGCGCCGGACGGCTGCTCGCCGACTCCCGTCCGCTGCCGGTCCTCGGGCTGCGCGCCGCCTCCGCGCAGGCCCGCGGCTTCACTTACTTCGCGCGCAAGGTCCATCCGGACGTCCGGCTGCTCGACGAGGGCGGCACGATGCTCGACGACCGCGTGGACGCGGCGAAGCGGGCGGGTGCGACGGCGCTGCTGTGCTTCGCGCTGCCGCGGCATCCGCGCGAGCTCGTGGAGGGTCTGGAGTACGCCCGGGAGGTGGGCCTGACCGTGGTCACCGTCGCCGACAGCGCCTTCGCCCCGGTCGCCCGCCACAGCGATCTGCTGCTGCCCGCGGCGGTCGGCACGGGCCTCGCCTTCGACACCGCGTGCGCGCCGATGCTGCTGGGGCGGGTGCTGCTGGAGGCGATGTGCGACGCGCTGCCGGACGCGCAGGCGCGGCTGGAGGAGTTCGACGCGAAGGCGGCGGAGCGGGGCCTGTTCGTGGAGTGAGCCGGGCTTCCGGGCCGCTCTGTGTGCCAACCCCCGTTCCTCTCACCGAATTCTCAGGCATCCTGGCTAGATTCCTCGATTCGACAGGGATTTCTTCCGGAATTCACCAGGCGTGAGGAGGTCGGTCGTGGGGCGCGGGGCGTATGCGCTGGCACGGGTGGCGGTGATCGTGAGGGCTCCCGCGGGGTGGCTGTGGTGGCCCGGTGTGCTGGCCGCGGGGGTCGGGGCACTGGTGCCGGGGCTGACCGGGCGACGGATCGGAGTGCTCGCCGGGGCGGCGCTCTTCCTGGTCGCGGGGGCCGTGGTGTTCGTGGTGCGCCGCAAGCGGTATCTGGAGCTGGCGCGCGACGCCTCGCGCGCGGGCAAGGCGGTCTTCCTCCAGGACCGCGCGGTGACCGTAAGGACCCGGCGGCGCGCCCTGCGGTGGTGGCTGCTGCTGGCCTTCCTCGCCGCGATGGGCTCGTCCTTCGCCGTTCCGGCGGCGGGCGGGATGCTGCTGGCGGGGCTGGGCGCCGGGCTGTGGGCCAAGGCGCTGTGGCTGGGCCGCTGGGAGCGCGCGCACGACGTGCTGCTGTGGGTCCGCACGGAGCGGGTCCCCCGGGGGCGGCCGGCGGGCAAGGCGGTGGACGGCTACCAGACGACGGGGATCGTGGCCGGTGACGCGGGGCCGGGTGGCGCGAGGCGCTCCCGCGCGATGGCGGGGGCCGGGCGCTGAGGGTTGCTCGGCGTTGAGGGGTGCCTGGCGCTGAGGGTTGCCCCTGAGGGGGTTGCCCCGGCGGGGTTGCGCGGCGTGGGTTGGTGCGGCGCCGTCTCGCGCCTTCGGCGCCTTTGAGCATGGGGGCGGGGGCGCCCTGGCCGGGGTCCGTCGCCGACGGCCCGCCCGTGGGGGCGGGCCCGGTTGCGGCGCCCCTCCGGCCCGGGCTTCGCGCCGATCCGGACTGCCGTGGGGTTGGGGTACCCCTCTCGAAAACGTTTGACAAATTAGTTGCGCCAGATCAAGTGTTTTCTTGAAGGGGGTACCCCACCGGGCACGACGCGTGACGCGCCCAGCCATCCGGGAGCGCGGTCTGGGCAGCGACCGATCGCCTCCGGGCGGCCGGGCCACGCGGGGCCCGCAGTCCGGCAGCGGCCTCGGCTCCGGGTCACGGAGGCCGCCACCGGGCTTCGCCCCCACTGGCCGGTGGCCGGCGACGTGGCCCGCGCCCGCCCCCACCTGACCCGATGCTCAATCAACGCCGGCCCAGACGAAAGCGTCACGTGTACGGCGGACTTCTGGGCCCCACAGCCTGGGCACAGCTTGGGCGCCCCACAGCCCAAGCACAGCCTGGGCGCCCCACAGCCTGGGCGCCCCGCGCCCTACCGCAACCGGCTCAGGCCCAGCGCATGCTTCGCGCCGCTCTCGGACACGATCTCGTCCACCGTCTGCGGCTCCCGTACCGTCGCGAAGCGCACATCGCCGTCGGGGCTCGTCGCGTCGAAGCCGTAGATCCCCGGGCGGGGCAGGCTGTTGTAGGCGAAGTGGTTGGAGAAGTAGTACGCGCCGGTGTCCAGCAGGGCGACCAGATCGCCCATCGCCAGCTCCGGCAGTGGCCGGTCGCGGGCGACCAGGTCGCCCGCGAAGCAGCAGGGACCGGCGATGTCCTGGGGGACCGGGCCGTCGCCGGTCTCGGCCTTGGGGCGGCCCTCCGCGTCGTAGGCCAGGACCCGCAGGGGCCAAGCCTCGGGGGCGAAGACCGTACGGGTGGCGAGCTGGGCGCCCGCGTGGGTGACCGCGATCGGACGGCCGCCCGCGGACTTGGTGTATTCGACCCGGGCCAGCACCAGGCCGGACTTGGCGAGCAGGGACCGTCCGAACTCGGTCACCAGCTTGTACCGCCCGTCGAGGAGCCCCGGCACGGTGGCCCGCAGCAGCCGGGCGTACTCCCGGAAGCCGGGGGTGACCTCGTCGGAGGTGAAGTTCACCGGGAGGCCGCCGCCGATGTCGAGGGCGTCGATCTGCCGCCGGCCGACCGCCTCGTTGATCTCCTCGGCCAGTTCGTAGGTCGCCCGTATGCCCGCCGCCATCAGCTCCAGCGGACAGCCCTGGGAGCCGACGTGCGCGTGCAGCCGGGTCAGCCAGGGGCGCTCGGCGAAGGCGCGCACAACCCACGCGCGCGCCCCCGGGTCCTGGAGGGCCACGCCGAACTTGGAGGTCGCGGTGGCGGTGCTCATCGCGTCGATGCTGCCGCCGCCCACCTGGGGGTTGACCCGCAGGCCCAGGGGCGGGGGCGGGGCGGCGCGGTGCCCCACCAGCGCGTCGAGCCGCTCCAGCTCCTGGGGGTTGTCGGCGTTGACGGCGATGCCCAGGTCGAGGGCCTCGCGCAGCTCGGCGGTGGTCTTGGCGGGGGAGTCCAGGACGATGCGGTCGGGCGTCACCCCCGCCGCGCGGGCCAGCGCCAGCTCGCCCGGGCTGGCCACCTCGCAGCCCAGGCCCTCGTCGGCCAGCAGCCGCAGGACGGGGACGAGCGCGGCGGCCTTGACCGCGAAGGCGTGCAGGATGGGCGTGCCGGGCGCCACGACCTCCTCGAAGGCCGCGCGCAGCCCGGCGGCCGCGGAGCGGATCCCGGCCACGTCCAGCAGCCCCACGACGGGCTGGTCCGGGCCGAGCAGCCGCTGTTCCACGGCCGCCCGTACGGCCTGTTCGCGCCGGGTGGCCATCGCAACCGCTTTCGACGTCATGCTTTCAGCCAACCATCCGGAACGGCCGCGGACCAGCTCCGCGGGGGGCGCTCCGGGGGCGGGGTCGTGCGGTCGCCGGGAGCGCGGCCCCCGGAGCCGGGCCGACCCGGCCCTACAGCTCCACCAGCACCGCTCCGAGATGGCGGCCCGCCACCAGCTCGCACAGCGCGCCCGGCGCCTGGTCGATCCCCGTCAGCCGGGTGTACGGGTAGGTGAGCGCGCCCTCGCGCAGCGCCCGGCCGAACTCGCTCAGGTACCCGGGCATGGCGTCCTGGTGGTCCACCGCGCTGATGCCGCGCAGTGTGATGCTCCGGGTGATCAGGGCCAGGGTGCTGATCGCGGTCGGGGCCAGCGCGTCGTCGGAGAGCTGTGCGGCCAGCGCGCCGACCAGGGCGAACCGGGCGTTGCGGCGGGCCAGGGCCAGGGCGGCCCGCAGCTGTTCGCCGCCGACGGTGTCGAAGAGGACGTCGATGCCGTCGGGGGCGGCCGCGCGCAGCTGTTCCTCGATCGATCCGGCGCCGCGCAGCACGACCGCGTCATAGCCCAGCTCCCGCGTCAGCCGGTCGGCCTTGTGCCGGGAGCCGGTGGAGCCGATGACCCGCGCTGCGCCGTGCAGCCGGGCGAACTGCCCGGCCAGGGAGCCCACTCCGCCCGCCGCGCCGGTGACGAACACCGTGTCGCCACGGCGCACCCCGGCCCCGCGCACCACCCCCAGCCAGGCGGTGAACCCCTGCGAGAGATGGGCCGCGGGGTCCGGCAGCACCTCGGGGTCGACGGGCGAGACCTCGGGGGCGTTCAGGACCGCGTACTCGCGCCAGCCCGCGCGGTGGCGGACGAGGGTGCCGGGGGCGAGGTCCGTGCCCGGCGCCCGGACCACTTCGCCGAGGGCCGCGCCCCGCATCACCTCACCGGCCTTGTGCAGCAGCTGGGGCAGGCCGAAGGCGTCCGGGTCGGCGAGCGTGAGCGGGCGCATCACGGCGGCGACGCTCATCAGCCGGTTGCGCACCAGCACCTGACCGGGGCCGGGGGCGGGGACGGGAGCGGTGACGACCTCGAAGTGACCGGGGGTGAGCTCCCCGTCGGGCAGGGCCGCCAGACGGACCTCGCGGTGGGTGGCGGGGAGGGACACGAAGGGCTCCTCGGCGGGCGTGGGGACACGACCTGGTGACGCTACCCCGCGGCCCGGCGCGGGTCGGCCGTGACCAGCACGGGGAGCCCGCGCCGCGGAACCACCTGGGCGTATGCGGAACCCCACGGTATTGACTAGTCATATTCATCGGCATCAAGATGTGAATAACTCGATCCAGTCGCTGCAGTCCATGCAGTCGAACCAGTTGATGGCACAGGGAGGCTTGGCCCATGACAGGACCGCGACTCGTACGGGCGCCGCGTGGTGCAGAGCTCAGCGCCCGGGGGTGGCAGCAGGAAGCCGCCCTGCGGATGCTCCAGAACAACCTCGATCCGGAGGTCGCCGAGCACCCCGACAAGCTCGTCGTCTACGGCGGCACCGGTAAGGCGGCCCGCGACTGGCGCTCGTTCGACGCCATGGTCCGCACCCTGCGCACGCTGAAGCAGGACGAGACGATGCTGGTCCAGTCGGGCCGTCCCGTGGGCGTCATGCAGACCCACGAGTGGGCGCCGCGGGTGCTGATCGCCAACTCCAACCTGGTCGGCGACTGGGCCAACTGGGAGGAGTTCCGCCGCCTGGAGGCGCTGGGCCTGACCATGTACGGCCAGATGACCGCCGGCTCCTGGATCTACATCGGCACCCAGGGCATCCTCCAGGGCACGTACGAGACCTTCGCCGCGGTCGCCGCGAAGAAGTTCGGCGGCACCCTGGCCGGGACGATCACCCTCACCGCGGGCCTCGGCGGCATGGGCGGCGCCCAGCCGCTGGCGGTCACCATGAACGACGGCGTCGCGATCTGCGTCGACTGCGATCCGCGCGCCATCGAGCGCCGTATCGACCACCGCTACCTGGACGTCCGCGCCGACAGCCTGGACCACGCGCTCCAGCTCGCGACCGAGGCCCGGGACGCCCGGCGCCCCCTGTCGATCGGTGTGCTGGGGAACGCGGCCGAGCTGGTCCCGCAGCTCCTCGCGATGAACGCCCCGATCGACATCGTCACCGACCAGACCAGCGCCCACGACCCGCTGTCGTATCTGCCGGTCGGCGTGGACTTCGACGAGATGGCCTCCTACGCCGCCGAGAAGCCCGCCGACTTCACCCAGCGGGCGCGCGAGTCCATGGCCAAGCACGTCGAGGCCATGGTCGGCTTCATGGACGCGGGCGCCGAGGTCTTCGACTACGGCAACTCGATCCGCGGCGAGGCCAAGCTGGCGGGCTTCGAGCGCGCCTTCGCCTTCCCCGGCTTCGTCCCCGCCTACATCCGGCCGCTCTTCTGCGAGGGCAAGGGCCCGTTCCGCTGGGCGGCCCTGTCCGGCGACCCGAAGGACATCGCGGCCACGGACAAGGCGATCCTGGAGCTCTTCCCGGAGAACGAGTCGCTGGCCCGCTGGATCAAGATGGCGGAGGAGCGGGTCCACTTCCAGGGGCTGCCGGCCCGTATCTGCTGGCTCGGCTACGGCGAGCGCGACAAGGCGGGCGAGCGCTTCAACGAGATGGTCGCCGACGGCACGCTCGCCGCACCGCTGGCGATCGGCCGCGACCACCTGGACTGCGGCTCGGTGGCCTCCCCGTACCGCGAGACCGAGGCCATGCTGGACGGCTCGGACGCGATCGCCGACTGGCCGCTGCTCAACGCCATGGTCAACGTCGCCTCGGGCGCCTCCTGGGTCTCCATCCACCACGGCGGCGGCGTCGGCATGGGCCGCTCGATCCACGCGGGCCAGGTCACGGTCGCCGACGGCACGGCGCTCGCGGGCGAGAAGATCCGCCGCGTCCTGACGAACGACCCCGGCATGGGCGTCATCCGCCACGTGGACGCGGGCTACGACCGAGCGGACGAAGTAGCCGACGAGCGAGACGTCAGGATCCCCATGAGGGAGTCGGAGTGACCGTTGTGAGCAATCGTTCCGCGGAGGGGGCACCTCCCAGCGGTAGCTGGGGGAGGGACGGGTGGGCACAACCCGACCACCGGGCCGCACCCGCACACGAAACGGAGGCTGAGACGGCCGTGGGCGCACCCAGCACGACCAGCGCGTCGTTCCACGACATGTGGCGCGACCTGACCCCCATCGGCCGCAACACAACAACAAACGGCTACCGCCGCTACGCCTGGACCGAAGCGGACGCCGACTGTAGAACGTGGTTCAAGGAACAAGCCCAAAACCGCGGCCTCACCTACGAAGTGGACCGCAACGGCAACCAATGGGCCTGGCTCGGCGACCCGGAAGCCGGAGACGCCATCGTCACCGGCTCGCACCTGGACTCCGTCCCCGACGGCGGCGCCTTCGACGGCCCGCTGGGCGTCGTCTCCTCCTTCGCCGCCCTCGACGAGCTACGAGCACGCGGCGCCCACCCCACCAAACCGCTCGCCATCGTCAACTTCGGCGACGAGGAGGGCGCCCGCTTCGGCCTGGCCTGTGTCGGCTCCCGGCTGACGAGCGGGCAGCTCAGCGTCGCGCAGGCGCATGAGCTGCGCGACGCGGACGGGCTGAGCCTCCCCCGGGCGATGGAGCGCGCCGGTTACGACCCGGACGCCATCGGCCCGGACCCGGAGCGGCTGGCCCGCATCGGCGCGTTCGTCGAGCTCCACATCGAGCAGGGGCGGGCCCTGGACGATACGAAGAACCCCGTGGGCGTCGCCTCCGCGATCTGGCCGCACGGCCGCTGGCGGTTCGACTTCCACGGCGAGGCCAACCACGCCGGGACGACCCGGATCGAGGACCGCCGCGATCCGATGCTCACCTACGCCAACACCGTCCTCGCCGCCCGTAAGAAGGCGAAGCTCGCCGGGGCGCTGGCGACCTTCGGCAAGGTCAGCGTCGAGCCCAACGGGGTCAACGCGATCGCGAGCCTGGTCCGCGGCTGGCTGGACTCGCGCGCGGCCGACGAGGAGACCCTGGCCGCCGTGGTCGGCGAGATCGAGCGTGCCGCGGTCGAGCGCGGACAGCGCGACGGAGTGGACGTCCGGGTCACCCGGGAGTCCTTCACCCCGGTCGTGGAGTTCGCCCACGACCTGCGTGACCAGCTCTCGGGCCTGCTCGGCGGCGTTCCGATCCTCCCCACCGGGGCCGGGCACGACGCCGGCATTTTGTCCGCGTCGGTTCCGACGGCCATGCTGTTTGTAAGGAACCCCACCGGCGTCTCGCATTCACCCGCGGAGACGGCGGGCGAGGACGATTGCCTCGCCGGTGTGGCCGCACTCGCGGAGGTACTGGAGGGCCTGGCGTGTCACTGACGGCGCAGACGTACTGGGCGGAGCACGCCTGGGTGGACGGAAGCGTGCGGTCGGACGTGGTGATCGTGGCCGCGGCCAATGGGCGGATCACGGCGGTGGTGCCCGGGAGCCCGCGGCCGCCCGCCGGGTCCGTCACCCTCCGTGGTCTGACGCTCCCCGGCCTGGCCAACGCCCACAGCCACGCCTTCCACCGGGCCCTGCGCGGAGTCGTCCAGGCGGACGGCAGGACGAACGGCAGGACGAACGGCGCGGCGGACGGCGAAAACGGCGGCAAGACGGGAGCCGAGACCGGAGACGAGGCGAACGGCCAGGCCGACCAGCAGCGCAAGGGCGGCGCGCCGGACTCCTTCTGGACCTGGCGCGAGGTGATGTACGGCGTCGCCGACCGGCTGACCCCGGACAGCTACTTCGAGCTGGCCCGAGCCGTCTACGCCGAGATGGCCATGGCCGGGATCACCTGCGTCGGGGAGTTCCACTACCTCCACCACGCGCCCGGCGGCGCCCGCTACGGCAACCCCAACGCGATGGGGGAGGCCCTGATCGCGGCCGCGGCCGAGGCCGGTATCCGGATCACCCTGCTCGACACCTGCTATCTCTCCTCCGGTTTCGGGGCCGAGCCCAACGAGCACCAGCTGCGCTTCTCCGACGGCACCGCCGAAGCCTGGGCCGAGCGGGTCTCCGGGCTGAAGGGTGACGGCAACACCCGCATCGGCGCGGCGATCCACTCGGTGCGGGCCGTCCCCGTCGATCAGCTGGCGACCGTGTCCGGCTGGGCCGACGAGCACACGGCGCCCCTGCACGTGCATCTCTCCGAGCAGACGGCGGAGAACGACGCCTGTGTGGAGGCTCACGGCTTCACCCCCACCCGGCTGCTCGCCGACCACGGGGTGCTGGGCCCGCGGACCACCGCCGTGCACGCCACCCATCTCACCCCGGGCGACATCCGGCTGCTGGGCCACACCGCCACCGGTGTCTGTATGTGCCCGACCACCGAGCGTGACCTCGCCGACGGGATCGGCCCGGCCGTCGAGCTCCAGAGCGCGGGCTCACCGCTCTCGCTGGGCAGCGACAGCCACGCCGTGATCGACATCCTGGAGGAGGCCCGCGCCATGGAGCTGGACGAGCGGCTGCGCACCCGCGCCCGGGGCCACTGGACCGCGGCCCAGCTGCTGCGGGCCGCCACCGCGGACGGCCATGCGGCGCTCGGCTGGGGCGCGGAGGCGGGCCGGATCGAGGTGGGGGCGCTCGCCGACCTCACCACGATCGCGCTGGACTCGGTGCGCACCGCGGGACCGCCGCCCCGGCTGGGCGCGGAGACCGCCGTATTCGCGGCGACCAGCGCGGATGTCCGGCACACCGTGGTCGGCGGCCGCCATGTCGTACGGGACGGCGCCCATCAGCTCGTCCCGCGTGTGCCGCAAGCGCTGGCCGAGGCCATCGAAGCCCTGCACGGACCGTGACCCGGCCGCTACCGGCACGGCCGACGAAGGAGAGCACCCCCACGATGACGACCGCGACGCCCACGACGGCCATCACCGACATCGCCACTCTGGTCACCAATGACCCCTCCCTCGGTGAAGGCCCCCTCGGCCTGATCCGGGACGCGGCCGTCGTCATCGACGGCGACCGCATCGCCTGGGTCGGTGAGTCCAGCAAAGCACCCGCCACCGACAACCGGGTCGACGCCGGTGGCCGGGCCGCCATTCCGGGCTTTGTGGACTCCCACTCCCATCTGGTCTTCGCGGGCGACCGGACCGAGGAGTTCAACGCCCGGATGTCCGGCCGCCCGTACAGCGCGGGCGGGATCCGCACCACCGTGGCCGCCACCCGCGCCGCCTCGAACAACGTGCTGCACGCCAACGTGGGCCGCTATGTGGCCGAGGCGCGCCGCCAGGGCACCACGACCGTCGAGATCAAGTCCGGCTACGGGCTGACCTCGCAGGACGAGGCCCGCGCCCTGACCATCGCCGGTGCCCACACCGACGAGGTGACCTTCCTCGGGGCGCATATCGTCGCCCCCGAGTTCGCCGACGACCCGGCCGGGTACGTGGATCTGGTCACCGGCCCGATGCTGGACGCCTGCGCCCCGCACGCCCGCTGGATCGACGTCTTCTGCGAACAGGGCGCCTTCGACGGCGACCAGGCCCGCGCCGTCCTGACCGCGGGCAAGGAGCGCGGGCTGATCCCGCGGGTCCACGCCAACCAGCTCTCCTACGGCCCCGGGGTGCGACTGGCGGTCGAGCTGGGCGCCGCCTCAGCCGACCACTGCACCCATCTGACCGAGCAGGACGTCGACGCGCTGGCCCAGGGCGAGACGGTGGCCACCCTGCTCCCGGGCGCGGAGTTCTCCACCCGCTCGACCTATCCGGACGCGCGCCGGCTGCTCGACGCGGGCGTCACGGTCGCCCTGTCCCCGGACTGCAACCCGGGCTCGTCCTTCACCAGCTCCATGCCGTTCTGCGTCGCCCTGGCCGTGCGGGAGATGGGGATGACGCCGGACGAGGCGGTGTGGGCCGCCACGGCCGGTGGGGCGCGGGCCCTGCGCCGTACCGACGTGGGCCGGGTGAGCCCGGGCGCCCGCGCCGATCTGGCGCTGCTGGACGCCCCGTCCCATGTGCACCTCGCCTACCGCCCCGGCGTGCCCCTGGTCTCGGCGGTGTGGCACGAGGGCACCCTGGTCTGACGGCACGGCGGAGACACGCATAGGCACACGCATAGGCATAGGCGCAGAGCACACGGATAAGGGCCCGTCCCGGGCGATCCGGGGGCGGGCCCTTATCCGTCTGCGGAGGCGTCACTCCTCGATCATCAGACCCTTGCGGAGCCGACGGAGGGTGCGCGACAGCAGCCGCGAGACATGCATCTGGGAGATGCCCAGCTCCTCACCGATCTCCGACTGCGTCATATTGGCCACGAAGCGCAGGGAGAGGATCTTCCGGTCGCGGGCAGGCAGATCGGCGATCAGCGGCTTCAAGGACTCGACGTACTCGATGCCTTCGAGCCCGTGGTCCTCGTATCCGATCCGGTCCGCCAGCGCGCCCTCGGAGTCGTCCTCCTCCGGCTGGGCGTCCAGCGAGCTCGCGGTGTACGCGTTGCTCGCGGCCATGCCCTCGACCACCTCGGCCGGGCTGATGTCCAGCCGTTTGGCCAACTCGCCGACGGTGGGGGCGCGGTCGAGCCGCTGGGCCAGCTCGTCGCCGGCCTTGGCCAGGTCGAGACGGAGCTCCTGGAGGCGCCGCGGCACGCGCACCGACCAACTGGTGTCGCGGAAGAAGCGCTTGATCTCACCGACGATCGTCGGCATCGCGAAGGTCGGGAACTCCACGCCCCGGCCGGTCTCGAAGCGGTCGATCGCCTTGATCAGGCCGATGGTGCCGACCTGGACGATGTCCTCCATCGGCTCGCTGCGGGAGCGGAACCGGGAGGCCGCGAACTTGACCAGCGCCAAGTTGAGCTCGACCAGGGTGTTACGCACATAGGCGTACTCGTGGGTGCCTTCCTCCAGCACCTCGAGACGTTCGAAGAGGGTCTTCGACAGAGCCCTCGCGTCCACCGGCGCTACCGTGTCATACGGCGGGATTTCCGGCAGATCGGACAATTCCGGCAGTTCATCGAAGAGATGGCCAACGGTCGCCGGGGCGTCAACGTCGGGGGTGAACTGCTCGGGCAGGGGGGCCGACGAAACGGTGGTCCGAGTACTCCCCGTGGGTTCGGTACGCGTGTCGTCGAGGCGGGGTGACATAGTCTCCTCCATCGTTCTTCGGCATATGGCTGCCGGTGCCATAACGTGCTGCTCCGGTGAGCGGCGCCTCCAAAGCCGGTCCGTAAGCGGGTGTGACCCTCTACGCCTACCTGCATCGGCCACCAAGTGGCAAGTCCACGTTGTCCATATTTGCCGAACTATGCGAAATGTTCGGCTACCAGAGCAGCGGGTAGAAGGCGTAGGGTTCGATGCGCGCAATCGAAAGCAACGAGACGCCAGAAGAGGTGCGCAGATGGACCGCGGGATGGTCGGCAGCGCCAGCAAGGGCCGACTTCAGGTCGAGGTTCGGCACCACGGGGCGAGTGCGGTCGTCACGCCGGTGGGTGAGTTGGATCACCACACCGCCGAGGTGCTGCGCGAGCCGCTTGAGAAATGCGTGGAGGGGGGACGTGTCCGGCTGGTGGTGGACTGCTCGAAGCTGGAGTTCTGCGACTCCACCGGGCTCAATGTCCTCCTCGGCGCGCGGCTCAAGGCCGAGGCCGCGGGCGGCGGCGTCCACCTGGCAGGGATGTTGCCGATCGTTGCCCGGGTGTTCGAGATCACGGGCGCGGACGCCGTCTTTACCGTGCATGGGTCGCTTGACGCCGCTCTTGTCGAGTGACTTGGCTCACTCCTGTTTCCGGCGTGTCATCGATGGGTCATCGATGCGTTGCCCGCGTCACATCGATGGGGCGGAAGTAGTGGGTGTTCTCACGCTATGGCCGGGCAGGAGACAGGCTGAAACTGTTGAAGAGATCAGGTATCCCTTGTCCCTGAATCGGTGAATCGGTGAGGTGAAGCGCTGATGAGCACCACGCGGCCGTACCCGCCGGGCGACCGCGGCCCGGACCCGGACGGCCCCGCCGCTTCGGCCTCCCCACCGCCCCCTCCGACCGCCGGCGCCCCTCCGACCGCCGGCCCCACCCGCCAGATCCGCAGACTCCATCTGATCGGTGCCAGCGGGGCCGTGCCGCGCGCCCGCGACTTCACCCGCCAGGCGCTGCGCGACTGGGGGTGGCTTCCGGCCGCGACCGCCGACCACCGGGCCGCCGCCGAGGATGTGCTGCTCGTCGTCTCCGAGCTGGTCACCAACGCCTGTCTGCACGCCGAGGGCCCCGAGGAGCTGCGCGTCAGCTGCAACGCCAAAGTGCTCCGTCTGGAGGTCGTGGACCTCGGCACCGGTACGCCCGCGCCGCGCACCCCGCACCGCGCCGGACGCCCCGGCGGCCATGGCATGTTCATCGTCCAGCGGCTGTGCCTGGACTGGGGGGTCGTGCGGAACGTGGAGGGGACCGGCAAGACGGTCTGGGCCGAGCTGGCCGCGCCGGGCTGAAGAGCACGGCTCCGGCGCCACGATCCCGCTTTCCCCCACCCCTTCTCCGCCCCACGCCGATCCGGCGTGCTCTTTGTCTTCCCTTGACGAGGTCCCCGGCGTACCGTCAGCGCCCAATCTGATGTGCCGTCAGTTACATTCGGCTGCGGCGCTTGACGAGAGGGGATCTCGTGGTGTCCCACAACCAACGCCGTCCGGCCGGCCGTGGCGGCGCCCTCACGCTCGCGGCGGCCCTGGCCGGGTCCGTGGTGCTGCTCACCGCCCCGGCCGCGCACGCCGACACCGTGGACGTCGACTACAAGTGCAAGACGCCGATCGGCGACAAGAGCGCCGTATCGCCCATCGACATCAAGAGCGTCGCGAGCGGCGGTTCCTACAAGCTCACGATGTCCTTCCAGAAGGGCGTCTCCTCCAGCCCCGTCGAGCTCGGCAAGGGCGCCATGCACCCCAGCGCGCTCATCAAACTGGGCGGAGCGGAGAGCGGCACGGTATCGGTGTCGGGCCCCGCCAACGACAAGGCCATCCCCGCCAACACCCCGATCAAGATCAGTGACCTGTCGGGCACCTACACCCCCAAGAAGAGCGGAAAGGTCACCTTCACCGCCTCCACGCTCACCATCAAGGCGCTGGGCACGACCACCACCTGCACCCCCGGCAACAACCCCAAGCCCTCGCTGACGCTGGACGTCAAGGCCGCGGGCGGCGGCGGAGACTCCGGCTCCACCGGCGGTTCGGGCAGTACGGGCGGTACGGGTAGTACGGGTGGTACGAGCACGGGCGGATCGGACGGCTCCAGCGGTGCGCAGGGCGGCTCCGGCAACGACCAGCTGCCGCAGACCGGACCGACGGACTCCGCCGTCGCGCTCGGCACCCTCGGCGGCACGGTGCTGCTCGCCGGGGTGGCCGGGGCGCTCTGGCTGACCCGCCGTCAGCGTCCCACCTCCTGACGCGCGCGGCAGCCGAGGAGCCGCCGATGCCGTCGCGTATCCGTGCCACGGTCCATGCCGTCATCCGCCCGGCCGGGCGGGCAGCCGTACGCCGGGGTGTCCGGGCAGCGGTACGTCCGGCCGTCCGCCGAGCCGTCCGCGCCTGTGCCCCGGTCCTGCTGGCCGCCTCCCTGGCCTCCCTGGTGAGCTCCGCGTCGTGGACCGCCACGGCGGCCGCGGCCGGGCCCGACTGGTCGGCGGCCCCTGCCGCCGGGGGCGGCGGCGCGCCGGGCGCGGGCGACCGGCCGTACATCTACCTCGAAGGCGGGCCCGGCGCCGTCCTCGAGGACAAGCTCTCGGTCACCAACCGGAGCGAGCACCCCCGCACCGTCCGGCTGCGCGGCGGCGACGGCGCCCGGATCGCGCTCGCCGAACGGCGGGTGACGGTGCCGCCCCGCACCCGCGCCGACATTCCCTTCACCGTCACCGTCCCCTCCGACGCGGTGCCCGGTGAGCACCCCGGCGCGGTCATGGTCTCCTCCGGCGGCCGGGAGATCGCGGTCCGGCTGCGGCTGCGGATCAGCGGCGCGACGCTGTCCGCCCTCTCCGTCGAGGACGTGACGGTCCAGGGTCACGGGGACGGGGCGGCCATCCGCTACGCCCTGGTCAACCGCGGCAACACCGTGCTCACCCCCCGGCTGGCCGTACGTGCCGACGGGCTCTTCGGCCAGGTGCTGCGCCGGGCCCCCCGCACCCTGCCGGTCGAGCTGCCGCCGGGCAAACGGGTCCGGCTCACCGAGAGCTGGCCGGACCCGCCCGCCCTGGACTCGGTGGACGTGACGCTCACCGTCACCGCGGGCGGGGGCGCGCACGCCACCGCGACCGCCGGCTACACGGCCGTCCCCTGGTGGCTGCTCGCACCGGCGGCGACCGCCTTGGCGGGCGCCGGGGGAGGCGTCTGGCTGCTGCGTAGGCGGCGCCGCCGACACCGCACACCGCGATCGCAGCCGCAGCCGGAAGCACAGCCGCAGCCGGAACCGCAGCCGCAATCGCAGCGCACAGGGGCAGGAGCGACCACGTGAACGCACGCCGACACCCAGGCACCCCGGTCCGGCCCTCCGCCGTGCTCACCGTGCTCGCCCTGGTCCTCCTCACCCTCGGCGCGCCCCTTACGGGCGGCGCCGCGGCGGCCGAGGGCCCGACCGCCAAGGTCTCCAAGGCCGAGGCGGGCACGGGCGGCACGGTCACCGTGACCGGCGCCCACTGGCGGCCGCGCGCCCTGCTCACCCTGCTCATCTGCGGGCAGAACATGATCGGCGGCACCAATGCGTGCGCCAACGGCGCCGGCAGGGCGGTCACCGTCGGCAAGGACGGCACCTTCACCAAGAAGCTGCCGGTGTCCGAGCCGCCCAAACCCTGCCCCTGTGTCATCCATATAGCGACCGTCACCGGCGAAGCCGCCGCCGCGGACGTGGCGTTCAAGGTCGCCGGACACCCGGTCGCGCCGCTGCCGAAGCAGCGGACCGGGGGCGAGCGGCTGAGCGTGCTCTCGGCCCGGCTCGACGGCTCCAGCGGGGTGCTGACCTGGTTCGGCGCACCGCCGAGGCGAAAGCTCGTGGTCACCGTCGGCAATCTCGGCTCGACCCCGGCCCGCGACCCGGTCTTCGAGGTGGGCAGCTCGCACGGCGTCTTCGCCCCGTCCTGGGAGGAGCAGCGCTGGCGGGGGACCATCAAGCCGGGGAAGAAGGCGCAGGTCAAGCTGGACGTCGAACTGTCCGCCGGGGCCCATGGCGACTATCTGGTCTCACTGCGCTACGGCCACAAGCTGCTCGTCGAACAGCCGTGGGCGGTGGGACGGCCCTGGGGCGTCACGCTCTTCTGGGTCCTGCTGTGCGTGGTGGTCTCGGCGACGGTCTTCCGGATCGGCATGGCCGTCGTGGACAAGGTACGGCCCCGTACGGCCCGGACCGCGCCGCCACCGCCACCGCCCCCGTTCCCGCCCTCGTCGCCGCCGTCCGGACCGGCCGCGGCGGACGGCGCACCGCCGGCGCTGCCCTGGTTCACCCCGGACACCGCGCCGGAGGCTCGGCCGCGCCACCAGATTTCCGCACCGACCGAGGAGAACCGACCGACCCCGAAAGGAACCACGTGAGATGCGACCAAGAGTGAGTGCGGCCGCCGTCGCGCTGCTGCTCGGCGGTGCGGGCGTGCTGCTCGGCGCGGGCAGCGCGGAGGGCGCCGACGTCTCGTACAAGACCGAGTGCTTACCGCCCCCCATCTCCGGACTGCCCCCGGTGGAGGGCACCACGACCGTGGCCGTGACGGCACCGGAGACGGCCAAGGTCGGGGACGAGGTCGAGGTGGTGTGGAAGACGGTGCAGGCCGCCTCCAAGAACCCGCCCATCCTCGACCTGGAGGCCAACACCGTGCTGCCGACCGGCACCGTCACGGTGGGCGGCGCGCAGACCGGCGAACTGGCCATGGAGGGGCCGCGGGAGAACCCGGCGATCCCCAAGGGCGGTGAGATGAAGCTCTCCGACATGAAGGGGAAGCTCAAGCTCACCAAGGCGGGAGAGGTGACGCTGACGCCCGGCGGCTACAACATCAATGTCAGCAAGCCGCTGTCCACGGACACCAAGTGCTCGGCGAAGGAGGACGTGAAGGCCGCCGCGACCATCAAAGTGACGGACGGCGGCAGCGGCCCGGGCGGTACGACGAGCGGTACGACGAGTGGTACCACGAGCGGGACGACCAGTGGTACCACGAGCGGCACCACCAGTGGTACGACCAGCGGTACCACGAGCGGAACGACCAGTGGCAGCACCAGCGGTACCACGAGCGGAACGACCAGTGGCACCACGAGCGGCACCACCGGTGGCGGGGGCGGCGGTGGCGGTTCGTACACCGGCAAGGAGGTTCAGGTCGCCTACGCCTGCAAGACCCCCATCGGCGACAAGAACGCGACCTCCCCGGTGCAGATCAACGCCACCAAGAGCGGTGGGAACTTCGAGCTGACCGTGAAGTTCGGCAAGTCCGTGATGGACAGCCCGGCCGACATCCCCGCCAATTCGGTCAAGCCGTCGATGGCCGTCAAGGTCGGCGGTGCGGACAAGGGCACCGTCGCCGTGGCGGGGCCGACCAACAAGGGGCCCATCAAGTCCGGCGATCCGATCGAGATCCCCGACCTCACCGGCACCTACAAACCGGGTGCGAGCGGCAAGTCGACGCTCACCCCCGGGGTGCTGACGGTCAAGGCGCTCGGTACGACCACCACCTGCACCCCGTCCAAGGACCCCGGCGCCTCGCTGGAACTGGACACCACCGGCCAGCCCGGCGGCACCACCGGCGGTGACTCGACCGGCGGCGGCAGCGGCTCCGGTGGCTCCACCTCCGGCGGCGGCGGTTCGGGCAGCAGCGGCGGTTCGTCCACCAGCGGCGGACTCGCCGACACCGGTGCCAGTGACCACGGCGGGCTGAAGGCGCTCGCCCTGATCGCCGGTACCACCGTGCTGCTCGGCGGCGCCATCTTCACCCTCACCCCGTGGCGCAAGCTGCGCGGCACCACCCGCTGAACACCGGCCCATACGAAAGCCCACACGAATGGCGAAGGGCCCGGCGCGGATCTCCCCGCGCCGGGCCCCTCGTGAGCCTCTTACTGACGTCAGTGGACGTCCTTACGGACGTCAGTGGACGTCGGCCATCAACGCCACGACCTTCTTCCGGTACATGAAGACCGCGAAGCCCGCGAGCGCCGCCATCGTCGCCTCCAGCGCGATCACCCCGCCCCCGCTCAGATCGACCCCGGCGATGGACAGCAGGCCCGTGACACAGTCGCCCGCGGTCACGGCCAGGAACCACACGCCCATCATCTGGCTGGCGTACTTCGCCGGCGCCATCTTGGTGGTCACCGACAGGCCGACCGGCGACAGGCACAGCTCACCCATCGTCTGGATCATGTAGATCGACACCAGCCACAGCGGGCTGACCTTGGTCCCGTCCCCGGCCATCCCCATCGGCACGACGAAGACGAAGAACGAGGCACCGACCAGGACCAGGGCCATCGCGAACTTCAGCGTGGTGTTCGGCTCCCGGTCACGCCGCGCCAGCCACAGCCACAGCCAGGCGAAGACCGGCGCCAGCGCCATGATCATCAGCGGGTTGACGGACTGGAACCACGAGGACGGGAAGTGCAGCCCGAAGACCGTGTCCGCGGTCTTGGAGTCGGCGAAGGCCGACATCGTCGAACCGCCCTGGTCGTAGATCATCCAGAACACGGCGGCGGCCACGAAGAACCAGATGTACCCGCTCACCTTGGTCTGCTCGACCGCCGAGAGCTCCCGGTCGCGCTTGATCCGGATCAGCACCCCGGTCGGGATGATCAGGCCGAGGATGGTGATCGGGATCAGGACCCAGTTGAGGGTCCAGCTGCCGCTCAGCACCACGCCGGTGTAGAAGACCGCGGCCACGATCAGCCAGATCATCGCCTTGCGCAGCCAGGAGCGGCGCTCCTCGGCGGCCAGCGGGGTGGGGACGACGCTGCTCTCCGCGCTCAGGTGGCGGGTGCCGATCAGGAACTGGACCAGGCCCAGCGCCATGCCGAGGGCGGCGAGCGCGAAGCCCAGGTGCCAGTTGTACGACTGGCCGACGGTGCCGATCACCAGGGGGGCGGCGAAGGCCCCGAGGTTGATGCCGATGTAGAAGATGGTGAAGCCGCCGTCCCGGCGCGGGTCCTGCGGACCGTCGTAGAGCTGGCCCACCATCGTGGAGATATTGGCCTTGATCAGACCGGAGCCGAGTGCCACCAGGCCGAGTCCGGCGAAGAAGGTCGCCTGGCCGGGGACGGAGAGCGCCAGATGCCCGGCCATCACGATGCCGGACGCGATCACCACCGTCTTGCGCGGACCCCAGACCCGGTCGCCGAACCAGCCGCCCGGCATGGCCAGCAGATAGACCATGGCCAGGTACACCGAGTAGATGGCCACCGCGTTGCCCTCGGTCATCCCGAGTCCGCCGCCCTGCCCGCCGTCCTTGGCGTCGGGGCCACCGGAGATCAGATAGACCACGAGCAGGGCCCGCATACCGTAGAAGCTGAATCGCTCCCACATCTCGATCATGAAGAGAGTGGCCAGGCCGCGGGGGTGGCCGAAGAAGGTTTTGCCGCCGGCAGGGGTCCCCTGCGCGGTGGCGCCCTTCGTCAGGCTGGACGCCATGGTGGTTTCCTTGCGTGCTCAGGGAGCGCTGCCAGGCGGGGCCAGCGCCCTGTGGGGGGGATGGCTGAGCGACTGAGCGGCCGGGCGCGGCCGGGCCGGTTGTGCCGACCCCGTCCCGCTCCGGACATGACAGAGACCTTTGGGTGCGTCGTCGCCACCAAAGGTCCCGGAGGAGTGCTACAGACGTTGTTTCACCATACGACACGTTCTTGACACCTTTGGGGACGGTGAGAGATAGCTCACGGGGAGGTGTGCAACCGTCCGTGCTCCGTCCGTCGCGCCGTACGCGCCCCGTGCTCCGATCTCAGCGGACTACCATCACCCCCATGACCCGAGTACTGCTCGCCGAGGATGACGCATCCATCTCGGAGCCGCTCGCCCGCGCCCTGCGCCGCGAGGGGTACGAGGTCGAGGTGCGTGAGGACGGACCCACCGCGCTCGACGCCGGTCTGCAAGGAGGCGTCGATCTGATCGTCCTCGACCTCGGCCTGCCCGGGATGGACGGGCTCGAGGTCTGCCGTCGGCTCCGTACGGAGGGCCATGGCTTTCCGGTGCTGGTGCTCACGGCCCGCGCGGACGAGGTGGACACGGTGGTCGGCCTGGACGCCGGCGCCGACGACTACGTGACCAAGCCGTTCCGGCTCGCCGAACTGCTCGCCCGGGTCCGGGCACTGCTGCGGCGCGGCGCGGTCGAGACGCAGCAACAGCAGCCGGCCACCCACGGGGTGCGGATCGACGTCGAGTCGCACCGCGCCTGGATGGGCGACGAGGAGCTCCAGCTGACCGCCAAGGAGTTCGATCTGCTGCGGGTCCTGGTGCGGGACGCCGGGCGGGTGGTCACCCGCGATCAGCTGATGCGCGAGGTGTGGGACACCACCTGGTGGTCCTCCACCAAGACCCTCGACATGCACATCTCCTGGCTGCGCAAGAAGCTCGGTGACGATGCGGCCAATCCCCGCTATATCGCCACCGTCCGCGGTGTCGGCTTCAGATTCGAGAAAAGCTGACCAGAGCTGACACGGTAGGGCAATGCGCCGTCGCTTGATCAACTCCACCCTGGCCGTGGTGCTCGTCGTCATCGCGGTCTTCGGTCTTTCGCTGGTCATCGTCGAGACCCGGACCATCGAGAACAGCGCCCAGGAGAGCGTGAGCTCCGACGCCGTGCGCCTGGTCAGCATCGTCGACAGCAGGCTGCTGGGCGGCGAGGGGGTCACCCCCAAGGTGCTGCGCGAGCAGATCGAGCCCGGGCGCTACGCCGTGATCAGGATGCCCGACCACCGCACGGTGGAGATCGGCAAGCGCCCCGCGGGCAGTGTCATCTCCGCCGAGGAGCCGGGGGAGCAGGGCGAGGTCGTACGGGTCGAGGCGTCCCGCTCCACGGTGAGCCGGGAGATCGGCCGCACCATGCTGATCATCCTGGCGGTGGCGCTGCTCGCCGTGCTCGCCGCGGTGGCCCTCGCCGTACGCCAGGCGCACCGGCTCTCCGCCCCGCTCACCGATCTCGCGGAGACCGCCGAGCGGCTGGGCTCCGGGGACCCCCGGCCGCGCCACCGGCGCTACGGGGTGCCAGAGCTGGACCGGGTCGCCGACGTCCTGGATGCGAGCGCCGAGCGCATCGCCCGGATGCTCACCGCCGAGCGGCGGCTGGCCGCCGACGCCTCCCATCAGCTCCGTACGCCGCTGACCGCGCTGTCGATGCGGCTGGAGGAGATCACGCTCACCGACGACCCGGAGACGGTCAAGGAGGAGGCGACGATCGCGTTGGGCCAGGTGGAGCGGCTCACCGATGTCGTTCAGCGGCTGCTGACCAATTCGCGCGATCCGCGCAGCGGCTCCGCGGTCGCCTTCGACCTGGACGAGGTCGTCAAGCAGCAGATCGAGGAGTGGCGCCCGGCCTCGCGCAGCGAGGGCCGCGCCATCGTGCGCTCGGGCAAGAAGGGGCTGCGCGCGGTGGGCACCCCGGGCGCGGTCGCCCAGGTGCTGGCCACGCTGATCGAGAACTCGCTGATGCACGGTGACGGCACGGTCGCGCTGCGTACCCGCGTCACCGGCAACCAGGCCGTGGTGGAGGTCTCGGACGAGGGGCCCGGGGTGTCGCCTGACCTGGGGGCGCGGGTCTTCGAGCGCACGGTCAGCGGGCGCAACTCCACGGGGCTGGGGCTCGCCGTGGCGCGGGACCTGGCGGAGGCGGACGGCGGGCGGCTGGAGCTGCTCCAGCAGCATCCGCCGGTGTTCGCACTCTTCCTCAGCCGGGAGGCCGAGGACCCCTCGGTCTCCTGAGCGGCCCCGCCGTGCCGCTGGGCTACTTGCGGACCGGCTGCTTCCGGGTGGCCTGGGCGGGCGGCGCCTCGGACAGGAAAGCCTCCGCGTGCTCGACGGCCTCCCGCGCGGGCAGCGTCCGGAACACCCAGGTCCGGTAGGACCAGAAGCGGAAGAGGGTGCCCAGGCCGATGCCGAGGAACTTGAACATATTGCTCTGGAGTGAGCTGTCCCACCCGAAGCCGTAGGTGGCGGTGTAGAGCACACCGTTCTCGATGATCAGGCCGATGGCGCTGAACAGCAGAAAGAGGCTGAGTTCCTTGGTGCGGCCCTGCTTGTCGCGATCCCGGTAGGTGAAGTACCGGTATCCCACGTAGTTGAAGCCGGTGGCGACCACCGTGGCCACGATGCTGGCCCGCACCACGGGGAGTTCGGTGACCCCGCGCACCAGGTTGAACACCGCGAGATTGACGAAGACGCCGGCACCGCCGACCACCCCGAACTTCGCGATCTCGCGGGTCAGTTGCCCCATCCGGGCACGCAGCCCACCGAGTGTGCTCCGTTCACTCATGGTGATCGTTCAGCCCCGTCCCGTCGGCGTTGTCAATCACCCCATGCTAACCAGCAGCCGCGCCTCGCGCCCTTCAGGCCGCGAGGCTGGGCCCGGCGGATTGTCTGGAGGTTCCTCCAACGCAGGTCAGGGCCGGTCGGAGGGGGAAGTTACCCTGGGAGGGTGACATTCCCGGTAGTCGGCATGGTCGGCGGCGGCCAGCTCGCCCGTATGACCCATGAGGCGGGCATCCCCCTCGGCATCAGGTTCAAGCTGCTCAGTGACACCCCCCAGGACTCGGCGGCCCAGGTGGTCAGCGATGTCGTCATCGGCGACTACCGCGACCTGGACACGCTTCGTGCTTTCGCACAGGGCTGTGATGTGGTCACCTTCGACCACGAGCATGTCCCGGCCGAGCATCTGCGCGCGCTGGAAGCGGACGGCGTGGTCATCCGCCCCGGAGTCGAGGCGCTGCTGCACGCCCAGGACAAGGGTGTGATGCGCGAGCGGCTGCGTACGGCCGGTGTGCCGTGCCCCTGCCACCGCATCGTGGCCGACCCCGAGGACGTGGCGCGATTCGCGGACGAGGGCGACGGCTTTCCGGTCGTCCTCAAGACGGTGCGCGGCGGCTACGACGGCAAGGGCGTCTGGGTCGTCCGCGGCGCGGCGGAGGCGGCCGAGCCGTTCCGCGCGGGCGTGCCCGTCCTCGCCGAGGAGATGGTCGACTTCGCCCGCGAGCTCGCCGCCAATGTCGTACGGTCCCCGCACGGTCAGGCCGTCGCCTACCCCGTCGTGGAGTCGATCCAGGTGAACGGGGTCTGTGACACCGTGATCGCCCCGGCCCCCGGCCTCTCCGAGGAGTTGTCCGGCCAGGCGCAGGAGATGGCGCTGAAGATCGCCGCCGAGCTCGGGGTGGTCGGCCATCTCGCGGTCGAGCTCTTCGAGACCCGCGACGGCCGGCTGCTGGTCAACGAGCTGGCCATGCGCCCCCACAACTCCGGCCACTGGACCCAGGACGGCGCCGTCACCTCCCAGTTCGCCAACCACGTACGGGCGGTGCTCGACCTCCCGCTGGGCGACCCGCGCCCGCGCGCGCGGTGGACGGTGATGACCAATGTGCTCGGCGGCGACTTCCCCGACATGTACGCGGCGTATCTGCACTGCATGGCCCGCGACCCGGCGCTCAAGATCCATATGTACGGCAAGGACGTGAAGCCCGGGCGCAAGGTCGGCCACGTCAACACCTATGGCGACGACCTGGCCGACGTCCGCGAGCGCGGCCGCCACGCCGCCGACTACCTCCGAGGGACCATCACCGAATGAGCGCTCCTGTGATCGGCATCGTCATGGGCTCCGACTCCGACTGGCCCGTCATGGAAGAAGCGGCCAAGGCCCTCGACGAGTTCGAGGTCCCCTACGAGGTGGATGTCGTCTCGGCACACCGCATGCCGCGCGAGATGGTCGCCTACGGCGAGAACGCGGCGGACCGCGGCCTCAAGGCGATCATCGCCGGCGCGGGCGGCGCCGCCCACCTCCCGGGCATGCTCGCGTCCGTCACCCCGCTGCCGGTCATCGGGGTACCCGTACCGCTGAAGTACCTCGACGGCATGGACTCCCTGCTGTCGATCGTCCAGATGCCCGCCGGGGTTCCGGTGGCCACGGTCTCCGTGGGCGGCGCCCGCAACGCGGGCCTGCTCGCCGCCCGCATCCTGGCCGCCCACGACGCCGGACTCCAGGCCCGGATGCGCGAGTTCCAGGACGAACTCAACGCCCAGGCCACGGAGAAGGGCAAGCGTCTGCGCGCGAAGGTGGACGGGTCGGGTTCGTTCGGCTTCGGCCACTGAGCCGTATTCAAGCCCCAGCGGGGCAATTCCAGCCCCTCCGGCGCTGGCGGGGCAATTCCAGCCCCTCCGGCGTTTGAGGAGCGGGGTCCGGGGCGGAGCTCCGGCGGGGGCCCGGGGGCGGAGCCCCCGAAAACGGGGGGCTGGGGGCGGAGCCCCCAGTTTCGGGAAGGGGCGGGGTGGGGAAAGCCCGCCGCAGGCGCCCCACCGTAGGCGCCCCCACCCCACTCGCCCCCACAACACGTGACTTCGACGCCGCCCCATACGAAACTACGAGGATGACCGATCACCTCGCGCAAGCCCACGACCTGCTGGCCACCCACCCCATCGTGGACGGCCACAACGACTTCCCCTGGGCCCTGCGCGAGCAGGTCCGCTACGACCTCGACCAGCGCGACATGGCCACCGACCTCACCGCCTACACCCACACCGACCTGCCCCGGCTACGGGCCGGCGGCGTAGGCGCCCAGTTCTGGTCGGTGTTCGTCCGCTCCGACTTCCAGGGCGACACGGCGGTCAGCGCCACCCTCGAACAGATCGATGTCGTCCGCCGGTTCACCGACCGGTACGCGACCGACCTGCGCCCCGCCGTCACCGCCGACGACATGGAGGCGGCCCGGACCGAGGGCCGGATCGCCTCCCTCATGGGAGCCGAGGGCGGCCACAGCATCAACTGCTCCCTGGCCACCCTGCGCACCCTCTACGACCTCGGCGTGCGCTATATGACGCTGACCCACAACGACAACGTCCCCTGGGCCGACTCGGCGACCGACGAGCCGAAGGCCCACGGCCTCACCAACTTCGGCGAGGAGGTGGTGCGCGAGATGAACCGCCTGGGCATGCTCGTCGACCTCTCCCATGTCTCGGCCGACACCATGCGGGACGCGCTCCGGGTGACGGAGGCGCCCGTGGTCTTCTCGCACTCCTCCGCGCGCGCCGTCTGCGACCATCCGCGCAACATCCCGGACGATGTGCTGGAACTGCTGCCCGCCAACGGGGGCGTGGCGATGGCCACCTTCGTGCCCAAGTTCGTACTGCCCGAGGCGGTCGCCTGGACCCGGGAGGCGGACGAGAACATGCGCGCCCACGGGCTGCATCCGCTGGAGATGACGCCCGCCGCGATGAAGGTGCAGCGCGCCTTCGAGGAGGCCAACCCGCGCCCCATGGCCACCGTGTCGACCGTCGCCGACCACCTCGACCACATGCGCGAGGTGGCGGGCATCGACCACATCGGCATCGGCGGCGACTTCGACGGCACCGCCTTCACCCCGGAGGGCCTGGGCGATGTCGCGGGCTATCCGAACCTGGTGGCCGAACTCCTCGACCGCCGCTGGTCACCGGCCGACCTGGCCAAGCTGACCTGGCAGAACGCGGTCCGTACGCTGCGCGGCGCAGAAGACGCGGCACGCGCGGCGCAGACCACACGCGGCCCGTCCATCGCGACGATCGACCAACTGGACGGCACGGACGCCGCCTGAGGCGCACACAACGGGGAAGCCCCGGTCTGAGGCGCACACAACGGGGAACGAGTCAGGGATGAATCAGACAGAAGGGATGTCCCGCCGGGTCGGCGAAGACGCGGAAGTCCCGCTTCCCGCCCTCGTCGTCGAGGTCCAGCGCCCGGGCCCCCAGCGCCAGCACCCGCTCCTGCGCCTCTGCCATATCGGCCACCCGCAGATCGAGGTGCAGCTGCTGCGACTCCTTCGCCGACGGCCAGCTCGGCGCGACGAAGCCGGGCGCCTCCTGGAAGGCCAGCCGCGCCCCGTCGGGCAGGTGGAGATCGACCCAGGGCTTCCCCTCGTTCTTGATCTCACCGCCCAGCACCTGCTGGTAGAAGTAGGCGAGCGCGGTGGGGTCGGGGCAGTCGAACGCGACAAGTTCCAGTTTGGCGGTGGCCATGGCTCCTCCTCGGGTCCCGTCCCGGGTTGACCGAACGGGCCCCGTCAAACAGGGAACCTCACACCCCGTCAAACAGGGAACCTCACACCCCGTCAAACAGGGAACCTCACACCCCGTCAAACAGGGAACCTCACACCCCGTCAAACGGAGAGTTTCACACCCCGTCAAACGGGAAGCCTCACACTCACACCCCGTGAAACAGGCAACCCTGCGACGCCCTCACGCCATCGGGCGCCCGAGCGCCCGGTACGTCCACCCGGCGTCGCGCCAGACGTCGGGGTCCAGCGCGTTGCGCCCGTCGAGGATGCGGCGCTCGGCGACGACCGCGCCGAGGCTCGCCGGGTCCAGCTCCCGGAACTCGCGCCACTCGGTGAGGTGCAGCACCGCATGGGCGCCCTCCGCCGCCGCGGCGGCGGTCGGGGCGTAGGCGAGGGTCGGGAAGAGGGCCCGGGCGTTCTCCATGCCCTTGGGGTCGAAGACAGTCACCTGGGCGCCCTGGAGGTGTATCTGACCGGCCACATTGAGCGCGGGGGAGTCCCGGACGTCATCGGAGTCCGGCTTGAAGGTGGCGCCCAGCACCGCGACCCGCTTGCCGAGGAAGGCGCCGCCGACGGCCTCGCGGGCCAGCTCGACCATATGGCCCCGGCGCCGCATGTTGATCGAGTCGACCTCGCGGAGGAAGGTCAGCGCCTGGTCGGCGCCGAGCTCACCGGCGCGCGCCATGAAGGCCCGGATGTCCTTCGGCAGACAGCCGCCGCCGAAACCGATCCCGGCCCGCAGGAACTTCTTGCCGATCCGCTCGTCGTAGCCGATGGCCTCGGCGAGCTTGACCACATCGCCGCCCGCCGCCTCGCAGACCTCGGCCATCGCGTTGATGAAGGAGATCTTGGTCGCCAGGAAGGAGTTGGCCGCGACCTTGACCAGCTCGGCGGTCGGGAAGTCGGTCACCACGAAGGGCGAGCCCTCGCCGATGGGCGTCTGGTACACCTCGCGCAGCAGCTTCTCGGCCCGGTCGCCCGCGACGCCGACCACGATCCGGTCCGGGTGCAGGGTGTCCTGGACGGCGAAGCCCTCGCGCAGGAACTCCGGGTTCCAGGCGAGCTCCGCGTCCGCTCCCACCGGGGCCAGCTCGGCCAGCCGGGCCGCGAGCAGGTCGGCGCTGCCGACCGGCACCGTGGACTTGCCCACGACCAGCGCGGGGCGGCGCAGATGCGGGGCCAGCGACTCCACCGCGGAGTTCACGTAGCTCATGTCACAGGCGTACTCGCCGTGCTTCTGCGGGGTGTTCACACAGATGAAGTGGATGTCGCCGAACTCCCCGGCCTCCTCGTAGGAGGTGGTGAAGCGCAGCCGCCCGCTGGACCCCTCGATCCCCACCGTATGGCGCCGCAGCAGCTCCTCGAGGCCGGGCTCGTACATCGGCACCCGGCCCTGGGTGAGCATCGCGATCTTCTCGGGCACGACGTCGAGACCCAGCACCTCGAAGCCCAGCTCCGCCATGGCCGCTGCGTGGGTGGCGCCGAGGTAGCCGGTGCCGATCACAGTGATCTTGAGGGCCATGCAGTGCTCCAGAACGGTCGATCGCAGATGCGGTGCCTGAGCATAGTCGGGACCGGGGGACGGGCTCAGCCGACTCTGTCAGGTAGCTCACGTATACCTACCGAGGCGTCGCCCCTAGAATTCAGTTACTTAACGGTAGTTAGCGCTTTATGGGGAGTGAGAGGCTTGACGTCCTCGGTGAACGACTTCGACCTGTACCGGCCGTCCGAAGAGCACGACATGCTCCGGGACGCCGTCCGCTCTCTCGCCGAGGCGAAGATAGCCCCTTACGCCGCCGAGGTCGACGAGGAGGCCCGGTTCCCCCAGGAGGCGCTGGACGCCCTGGTCGCGAACGATCTCCACGCGGTGCACGTCCCCGAGTCCTACGGCGGCTCGGGCGCGGACGCGCTGGCCACCGTGATCGTCATCGAGGAGGTCGCCCGGGTCTGCGCCTCCTCCTCCCTGATCCCCGCGGTCAACAAGCTGGGCTCGCTGCCGGTCATCCTCTCCGGCTCCGAGGAGCTGAAGAAGAAGTACCTGGCCCCGCTCGCCAAGGGCGACGCGATGTTCTCGTACTGTCTCTCCGAGCCGGACGCGGGCTCGGACGCGGCCGGGATGAAGACCAAGGCGGTCCGCGACGGCGACTTCTGGGTGCTCAACGGCGTCAAGCGCTGGATCACCAACGCCGGGGTCTCCGAGTACTACACGGTGATGGCCGTCACCGACCCCGAGAAGCGCTCCAAGGGCATCTCCGCCTTCGTCGTCGAGAAGTCCGACCCGGGCGTCTCCTTCGGCGCCCCGGAGAAGAAGCTCGGCATCAAGGGCTCCCCGACCCGCGAGGTCTACCTCGACAACGTCCGCATCCCCGCCGACCGGATGATCGGCGCCGAGGGCACCGGCTTCGCCACCGCCATGAAGACCCTCGACCACACCCGGATCACCATCGCCGCCCAGGCCCTCGGCATCGCCCAGGGCGCGCTCGACTACGCCAAGGGGTACGTCCAGGAGCGCAAGCAGTTCGGCAAGCCGATCGGTGACTTCCAGGGCGTCCAGTTCATGCTCGCCGACATGGCGATGAAGCTGGAGGCCGCCCGGCAGCTCACCTACGCGGCGGCGGCCCGGTCCGAGCGGGTGTCCCTCGGCGGCGGCAAGGAGGACCTGACGTTCTTCGGCGCCGCGGCCAAGTGCTACGCCTCCGACGCCGCGATGGAGATCACCACGGACGCCGTCCAGCTGCTCGGCGGCTACGGCTACACCCGTGACTACCCGCTCGAGCGGATGATGCGCGACGCCAAGATCACGCAGATCTACGAGGGCACCAACCAGGTTCAGCGCATCGTGATGGCAAGGAACCTTCCGTAGTCTTCGAAAGACCAAAGACCGCTGCCGGGCCCGTCGGGCCCGGCAGCGGTCTTTGGTGGTGGTCCGGATCAGTTGCTGGAGACGGTGACCTTGTCGTCGTTCTTCAGCTCGCTCATCAGCTGCTTGACCTTCGCCATGTCCCACTGCACCGCGCTGCCCTTGGAGGTGGCCAGGCCGGGGTTGGAGATCGGCATGTTCATCTGCTTGCCGTCGCCGCCGGAGACGCTCTTCATCGCGAAGAACATGTCCTTCACGTCCCACAGGCTCATGTCCTTGTCGACGACCAGGTTGTCCAGGCCGGCGCCCATCGTCGGGTAGAGCTTGAACGGGTTCATGATCGTGCTCGGCGAGGCCGCCTTGTTGGCCAGCGCGGACAGGAACTTCTGCTGGTTCTTGGTGCGGTCCAGGTCGCCGCCCGCGAGGCCGTAGCGCTGCCGGACGAAGGCGAGCGCCTGCTGGCCGTTCAGCGTCTGCTTGCCCTTCTTCAGGTCATTGCCGGACTTCTTGTCCTTCATGTCCTGCGGGACGTCGATGTCGACGCCGCCGACGCCGTCCACCAGGTTGGCGAAGCCGTCGAAGCCGATCTCCGCGTAGTGGTCGATCTTCAGACCGGTGTTGTACTCGATCGTGCGGACCAGCAGTCCGGGGCCCTCGGAGGAGTACGAGGCGTTCAGCTTGTTCTGGCTCTGCGGGATCCGATTGCCGCTCTCCGAGCCGGTGAAGGCCGGGATGGTGACCCAGGAGTCACGCGGGAGGCTGATCATGGTGTTGCCGTTCTCACCGACATGGAGAAGGATCATGGAGTCGGTGCGCCGACCCTGGGCCGAGCCGGTGTGCAGCTTCTTCTTGTCCTCGTCGGACATGCCCTCGCGGCTGTCCGAACCGACGATCAGGTAGTTGGTGCCCTTGCCGCCGCCCGGCCGGTCCTCGACCTTGCTCAGGTCCACCTCGTTGCGGAGCTTGGAGTCGGCCCAGATGTAGGTGCCGATGCCGACGGCGAGCAGCAGGACGATCAGGGTGACCAGGCCGATGGTTATCCGGCGCTTCCAGTTCTTCGGCCTCACCGGGCGCGGGCCGCGGCCGCCGGGGCCACCGGGGCCACCGGGGCCACCGGGGCCATGGTCGCCGCCGCCCGGTCCGCCGTTGCCGCGGCCGTAGACCTGACCGGTGTTGTAACCGTCGTCGTAGTCGTCATAGCCCTGGGACGGCTGCTGCCGCGGAACGGTGCCGTGCGGCGAGAGGCCGGGCGGCAGCGGCGGCTCGTCGTACGGCGGTGGACCGCCCGCACCGGGCGCGCCGCGCCTCACCTGTGGCATCGCGCGAGCCCCCTCCGGCTCGGCGCTGCCGCTACCACGTCCGTACCGGCCGCTACCGTCGCCGGACCATCCCTGGGGCCATTCGCTCATGCAATGCAGTGTGCCTGGTCGGGTGGGTCGCATTACAGGGCGGGTGCCGGATCGCGGCAGGGCTGTTGCAGACCTGATAAGAATCTGGTCCGCATAAGGTGGACGACATGACCAAACAGGCCCAGGGTGCGGAACCGGAGCTTCCGGGAAAGCCCACCTCCGCCTCTCGTACCACGCTGTCACACATCATGACCGGCAGTGACACCAATCTCCTCGGCACCGTCCACGGCGGCGTGATCATGAAGCTGGTGGACGACGCCGCCGGAGCGGTCGCCGGACGCCACTCCGAGGGGCCCGCGGTCACCGCGTCGATGGACGAGATGGCCTTCCTCGAACCGGTCAGGGTCGGCGACCTCGTCCATGTGAAGGCCCAGGTCAACTGGACCGGCCGGTCCTCCATGGAGATCGGGGTGCGGGTGCTGGCCGAGCGGTGGAACGAGTCCACGCCCGCCACCCAGGTGGGCAGCGCCTATCTGGTCTTCGCCGCCGTCGACGGCGACGGCAAGCCCCGGCCCGTGCCCCCGGTCATCCCGGAGAGCGAGCGGGACAAGCGGCGCTACCAGGAGGCCGAGATCCGCCGGACCCACCGGCTGGCCCGCCGTCGCGCGATCAAGGAACTCCGCGCCCAGCGCACCGCCGGGCGCGCCGACGACACCACCGAGGGCGCCGACCGGCCGTGACCCCCGGGGTCGCCGCCGACCGGCCGTGACCCCCCGGGGCCGGCGACGACCGCCCGTGCCCCGGGGTCAGAGGGAGCGGGTGGCGCCGCCCTCGGGGCAGACGACCTCGTCGCCGGTGACGGCACCGAACCCGGCGGTGTCGGTCTTCGGCGCCTCGACCCGGACCGGCCGTACGCCCTTGTAGTCCGCGCCGATCGTGATCTCCATCACCGCGCCCTGCCCGACCACCGGCTTCAGCCGGGCCCCGGGGAGCGCGGCCGCGAGCGAGCGCACCGAGCGGTCCCAGATGGGGTCGTACGCGATCACCGTGTGCCGGACGTCGGCGGTCGCGGCGTCGGCGGGGGAGCCGGTGGCGGCGAATCCGGTGGCGTGCAGCGCGCGGTCCGCGCGGCGGGCGAGCCCCGTCGTATTGGTGCCGTTGAGCACATGCACCCGGATCCGGGCCGGGTCCACGTCCACCGGGGTGGCCCGGACACGCTTCGGGCGGTGGGTGACGAGCGGCCGGTCCGCGCGGAGGGTGGTGAAGAGCCGCTCGGCCTTGGCCCGGTTCCAGCGGAGCGTGGAGCCGGCCCCCTTCACCGGCACACCGGGCAGCACCACCGGGACCGAGGCGAACTCCGAGGACGCGGGGGTGACCCCGCTCATCGCCCGCCCCAGGGCGACCAGGTCCTCCGCGCTGAAGCCGTGGTCCGCGCGGACCGAGCCCAGCAGCGCCCCGGCCACCCGGTTGAACCGCACCGGGTTGAGCAGGATGCGCCCGGCCGTGGTCTGGTGGACCACGGCGGCCATGAAGCGCTGCTGCCGCTGGATCCGGCCCAGGTCGGAGGTGCCGTCCACATGCCGGGAGCGGACGTACTGCAACGCCTGGCCGCCGTTCAGCACATGGGTGCCGGCCGGCAGGTCGAGACCGGTGTGGTCGTCCTTGAGCGGCCGCGCGGTGCAGATCTTCACCCCGCCGAGCACATCGACCGTCTTCATGAAGCTGGTGAAGTCCACCTCGAGGTAGTGGTCGATATGGACGCCGGTCAGATGCTCCACGGTGCGCACGGTCAGACTCGGCCCGCCCTCGGCGTACGCGGCGTTGAGCTTCCGCGGATGGCTCGGATGGCGCTTGCCGGTGGCGTCGGTGTACGCGGGGATCCTGGCGTACGAGTCGCGGGGCAGGCTGACCGCGCTGACCCGGCGGTGGTCGCCCGACAGATGCATCAGCATGATCGTGTCGGTGCAGCGGCAGGGGGCTCCGCCCAGCCGGTACAGCGCCTTCTCCCGAGGTGTGATCTTCTCCCGTCCGTCCGTGCCGACCACGAGGAAGTTGACGCCCCCGCCGGTGCTCTTCGGCCGGTTGTCCAGGCCGCCGAAGGCATCCACCCGGTGGATTCCGGAATCGAGCTCCCTGACCAGCAGATGCCCGATACCGCTGACCGCCAGCACCAGACAGGCGCCGCCCGTGGCCAGCCGCAGCCCCCAGCGGGGGCGGCGGGAGCGGGGGCGCGACGGGCGCGGCGATCGGGCCGGTGCACTCACTCCGGGGACCTCCGTGAACTTCGGCGGGCTGGGCGGAACCGCCTCACCGTAGGTCCATACGACGATCGCCTTGGCGGCCCCACGCCGCCCGTACGGGGCGCTGCCACCCGGGCGGCGCGCTCCGGTGTCCACCATTCGCGGTAACGTGGCCCGGAAACCGCAGTCCTTTGGGGCCCCCGCCCCCAGTCTCCTGGGGCCCGGCCCCCGAACCCCGAGGTGCCATGCCCCCGCATCAGCTCCCGGCCGTCTCCGTGATCATGCCGGTGCTCAATGAGGAACGCCATCTGCGCAATGCCGTACGGCACATCCTGGAGCAGGAGTACGACGGTGAGATGGAGGTGGTGATCGCGCTCGGCCCGTCCACGGACCGCACCGACGAGATCGCCGCCGAACTGGTGGCGGAGGACCCCCGGGTGCATACGGTCCCCAACCCCACGGGCCGCACCCCCGCCGCCCTGAACGCGGCGATCAAGGCGTCCCGCCATCCGGTGGTGGTCCGGGTCGACGGCCACGGCATGCTCTCGCCCGACTACATCGCGACCGCCGTACGGCTCCTGGAGGAGACCGGCGCGCAGAACGTCGGCGGGCTCATGCACGCCGAGGGCGAGAACGACTGGGAGAAGGCCGTCGCCGCCGCCATGACCTCCAAGATCGGGGTCGGCAACGCGGCCTTCCACACCGGTGGTGAGGCGGCCCCCGCCGAGACCGTCTATCTGGGCGTCTTCCGGCGCGAGGCGCTGGAGCAGCAGGGCGGGTACAACGAGGAGTTCATCCGCGCCCAGGACTGGGAGCTGAACTTCCGGATCCGCGAGGCCGGCGGGCTGATCTGGTTCTCGCCCGAGCTGAAGGTCTCCTACCGGCCGCGGCCGAACGTGCGGGCCCTGGCCAAGCAGTACAAGGACTACGGCCGCTGGCGCCATGTGGTGGCCCGCTTCCACCAGGGCTCGATCAATCTGCGCTATCTCGCCCCGCCGACCGCCGTCGTCGCCATCGCGGCGGGCATCGTGGTGGGCGCGGCCGTCACCCCGTGGGGCTTCGTGATCCCCGGCGGCTATCTGGCCGCGATCGTCGCGGGCTCGCTCCCCGCGGGCAAGGGGCTTCCGGTGGCTGCCCGGCTGCGGATCCCGGTGGCGCTCGCGACCATGCACATGTCGTGGGGCTGGGGCTTTCTGACCAGTCCGCGGGCGCTCGCCAAGAAGGTCATCGCCAGCCGCCGCCCGGCGGTCATGGCGCCGTAGCCGCGCCCGTACACCACGTACACCACGTACGCCGGAGGGGCCGGACCCGCATCGGGTCCGGCCCCTTCCGCATGCCGTGACGGGCGGGCGGGCGTCAGAAGGAGTAGCCCGCGTTGACCTTCATACAGCCCTTCTCCTCGCCGTTGAGCGCGTCCGCGCTCTTGGGCGTCTTGTCGCCGTCGTCCGCCGCCGCCTTCGGATAGGCGGTGCCCTCGCGCCAGTCGTTGCCGACCACCAGGGTGATCTCCCGCACCGACTTCGACGCCTTCACCGCGGACTTCGGCAGCTTCAGCGCCTTGGCCACGGCCAGGGCGTCGCCCTGCCGGGGCTCGTCCGGGTAGAGGACGGTGGTGTCGGCCTGCGAGATGAGCATCGTGTTCGCGGTGGCCTTGGCGTAGCCCAGCCGCGCCAGCTCGGAGGTGATGACCGCCGCCCGGCCGGAGACCGGCCCCAGGACGGTGCTCGCGGTGCCGTTCTGCACCACCACCGGGATCTGCTCCTTGGGCGCGGTGGGCGCCGGGGTGGCGTCGGGCTTCTTCTTGTCCCTGCCGTCCAGGCTTATGTCGTTGCGCAGCAGCGAGAAGGTCTGCTCGGCGTCGCCCGGCTTGGGCAGTACGTACTCCCCGCCGCCGCCGTACTCCCAGGGCATGGTGATCATCGTGGTGCGCTTGGTCGGCACCCGCTTGAAGTCATTGCCCAGGTCGTACAGCTTCTTGACGGTCCCGAGGCCGTGGTCGACGGTCAGCGCGTCGGTGGCGGCCTCCGCGAGGTCCATCAGCTTGCCCGGGTCGCTGAGCTTGGTGCCCGACTTCAGCTGGCGGATCATCGACGTCATATACATGTGCTGGGCCTTGGCCCGGCCGATGTCGCTGTTGTCCTCGAAGCCGTAGCGGGTGCGCAGCCACTGGAGGGCCTGGACGCCCTTGACGTTGTGGGTGCCCTTGGTCAGCTTCAGCCCGGAGCCATGGCCCTTGCTGTCATGCGAGTAGACGTTGTTGTCCACGCACACCGGGACGCCGCCGATGGCGTCCGCCATGGAGACCACTCCGGAGAAGTCGATCATCATGAAGTGATCGATGTAGACGCCGGTGAGCTCCTTCCAGGTGGCGACCGTGCAGCCCGGGCCGCCGTGCTGGAGCGACTGGTTGATGGCTCCCTCGGTCTTCGGATACACCGTGCCGTCGTGCGGATCGGTGCACTGGGGGATGGTCACCCGGGTGTCGCGCGGGATGCTGACCACCGACATGTTGCTGCGGTCGGCCGAGACGTGCACCAGCATCTGCACATCGCCCAGCGGCTTGCGGTCCGCGTCCTGCTTGGCGCCGCCCAGCTTGACGTTCTCCGCGGTGTTCCGGCTGTCGGAGCCGATGAGCAGGATGTTGAGGGGGGTCTGTCCGGCGGCGTTGGGCTCGGGCTTGCCGATCTTGCTGTCGCCGAGGTCCAGAGCCTCCTTCTTCAGATTGCCGTTCAGGTGTTCGTAGTAGAAATATCCGGCGCCGGCCGCGCCCAGCACCAGCACGGCCAGCGTCAGGGCGGTCCAGCGCAGGATCCGCACCCCGCGGCTCCGCTTCGGCCGCCCCTGACCACCCGGCCGGCGCCCCGCGCCGTGCGACGCGGGGCCCTCCCCTTCCGGCGGGCTGTCGTCCTCACCGTTTTCACGTGGTTCGGGAACGGTGGCCCGCCGCCCTCTCTCCCCCCGCACACTGCTCTCCCGCATCGGGCCCTCCCCGCAGTTTCTCGGTCGTCCGGCCCGATGGACGAGGGTGGATCCGCTGGCCGGCGACAGTCACTTGGCGCAGACGTCCTTGTCGTCGGCCTCGACCCTCTGAATGTCCTTCGGCGCCTTCGACGGGGCGGAGATCGGTGTGCCGGCGCCCTTGAAGTCCGCGCCCAGCGTCAGGGTCATCTCCGCCATCGGCTCGGCGTCCTTCGTGCCTTCCTTCATGGCGGAGGCGGGCAGCCCCATGCTGTCGGCCAGCCGACGCGCCTGGTCGGCCTGGTTGGGAGCGTACTCCAGCGTCGTCTTCTTCAGTTCTGACGGAGCGTTTCCGCCGTTGCTGGTGCGGGACATCCCCTCGGTGTTCTGCATCCAGTCGACGGTCTCCTGGGCGGCGCCGAACTGCCCGCTGCCGTTGAGCACCTTGACCCGGACGTCGGCGGGATCGGCCTTCGGCCCCTTCAGCCGCCCCGCCTGCTCGTTCTTGGCCGCCTTCTCCTTCTTCTTGACCTCGGTCAGCGAGACATCCTGCCGGACCATGGAGAAGAGCGGCTCGGCCTTGGTCTTGTCGAGCAGCACGGTCGCACCGTCGGTGTTGTCGACGACCGGAACGGTCGCGAAGGTGACGTTCTTGAGATCGACCTTGCTCAGGTTCTTCCCCAGCGAGGCCAGCTTGGAGACGGTGCCGATCCCGGTGTCCACGGTGAGCGCCTTGGTGGCCGTCTGGGCCAGGTCCCACATCTTGCCCGGGTTGGTGAGCGTCCCGCTGGCCTTCATCTTGCGCATCAGCGAGCTCAGGAACTGCTGCTGGAGCTTGATCCGGTCCAGGTCGCCGCCGAAGCCGACGGCGTGCCGGGTCCGGACGAACGCCAGGGCCTGCTCGCCCTTGACCGTGTGCCGCCCCTTCTTCAGATTCAGGTGCGACTTGGGGTCGTTGATGTCCTTGCCGAGGCAGATGTCCACCCCGCCGACCGCCGTGGACATGCTCTTGACCGCGTTGAAGTCGGCCATCATGAAGTGGTCGATCTCCAGCCCGGTGATCTTCTCCACCGTCTGCCAGGTGCAGCCGGGGTCGCGACCCTCCTGCCCCAGACTGGTGTTGAACCGCACCTCGTCCTCGCCCGGGATCTTCTTCCTCCGGCCGTCTTCCTTCACGGTGCAGTCCGGGATGTCGGTGATCATGTCGCGCGGGAAGCTCAGCACCGTCGCGTTCGACCGGTCCTCGGAGACGTGGAACAGCAGGGTGGTGTCGGCGTGGCCGACGCTACCCGCGTCGCCGTAGCCCTCGTTCCCCTTGCCGTCCCGCCGGTCGGTGCCGATCAGCAGGATGTTCATCGGGCCGTCGGAGACCGCGGCGTTGTTCTCGCCGACGTCCACCTTGCTGATGTTGTTGTTCAGGTGCTGATAGACGAAGTACGCCGCGGCCGAACCGCCCACCAGCAGGAAGGCCAGGGTGCCGCTGCCCCAGTAGAGCGCCTTCTTCGTCTTCGACTTCTTCGGCTTCGGCTTGCGACGGCTGACCGGGCCGGCCGCCTGCTCCTTCTCCGCCTCCCGTTTGGCCGCGCGGCGACGCCCTCTGGGCTCGGAGCCGGTGGTGCCGTCATCGCTCGATGATCTGGTGACCCGTCGCAGCTCCGTGGTGTCGTCCGCCGATGTCTCGGCGGGATTCAGCCGCAGCTCGTAGTTGCCCGTATTCGGGTCGAACACCCACTGATCGGCTGGGTCGAAGTCACCCGCCCCGCCAGGGCCTTGCGCGTCCACGGTCGCCTGTGTCCTCCGTCGGTGCCACGCGGCGCCTCCCCCTCAAGGCGCTCCATCTGTCTTCGTGCAGTGCGCGGCCACCTCGTAGAGCGCACCGGATCGCTCACACTATCCGTCCAGATCAGCGTCAAGCGACGCCGGTGACAAATTCCACTTCCCTACAACTGGGCAATCTGCCCAATCCTTATCTGATCCTTCACGATTCATGGGCCGCTCTTATGGTTCTTTTACTCGCAGATGCCGCGCGCCGCGGTCGTCCCCTGGTAGCCGGTGAGATCGGCGGCTTTGGGCCCGCCACCCGCCGAGGCCGTGACGGCGTGGGACACCGGCACCGGCCGATCCAGCCGCAACTGCCGGAACAGCCGGTCGGCATCGGGTTGGACGAGCTCATCGCGGTTCTTGTTGTACGTGTAGGGCTGCCGCGGAATCGTGAGGAAGCGGATCTTGTCCCGCGGGATGTCCCGCACCCCGCGCACCAGAGCGTACAGATCTTTGAGCGAATCCAGGCCCGGATCCGTGGTCAGCGAGGACGTCGCGGCGTTGAGCACGGGATACAGCTTCGCGGGATTGAGCAGCACACCATTGCTCTGCACTTTCTTCACAAGCGAGCTCATGAACTCCTGTTGCCGCCCGATGCGCTCCGTGTCGCTGCCGTCGCCGATGCTGTACCGGGCGCGCACATAGCCCAGGGCCTGCTCGCCGTGGAGGACCTGACGGCCCGCGGGCAGCTTCAGATGCGCTTCGGCGTCGTCCACGGGCTCCTTCAGGCACATCTCCACCCCGCCGACCGCGTTCACCAGCCGCTTGAAGCCGCTGAAGTCCACGATCATGTGGTGGTCGACGCGGATCCCGGTCAGCTTCTCGACGGTGCGGATCGAACAGGCCGCGCCACCGGATTCGAACGCCCAGTTGAACTGGGCGAACCGGGCCTGGGCGCGCTTTCCGTCCGGCCCCTCGCAGGCCGGGATGTCCACCATCAGATCGCGCGGGACGGAGACGGCGGTGGCGCTCTTACCGCCGGCCTGGAGGTGCAGCAGGATCGTGGTGTCCGAGCGCTGGGTGCCGGTGTCCTTGCCGTATTTGCCGTTGCCCTTGCCGCCCCGGTTGTCGGAGCCGATCAGCAGGATGTTCTGCGCGTCCCGCACCACCGACACCGGCCGCTCGGCCTCGTACTTCTTCAGCTCGTTCGCGGTCCGGGTGTCGGTGCGGATATTGCCGTCGAGGCGTTCGTAGAACCACCAGCCCACCCCGGCGGCCGACAGCACCAGCAGGGCCACGCCCAGCGCCAGGACGCGCGGCCAGCGGCGCCTGCGTCTCGGCGCAGGCTCAGAGCTGTCGGTCGTCACGTCCGCGTCCTCCCACCCGTCTTCCGCCCGGGGGCGGAGCGGCATCGCATGCCGGGATGCCGATTAACGGAACAGACATGCGAAGCCCATGCATGGTTGTACGTATCCGTAGATCATCGCGCGGGGTGGGCGGCGCGGCCCGTGGGCTCGGCTCTCGGTCCGCCGGACGGGTCAGGGGAGGGGCAGAGGGCTGGGGCTGGGGGCTGTTGTTCTCAGGGTGTGGGTGGCGACCGTCGCCTTAAGGTGTGGTGGCGGCCGTGGCCTCAGGGTGTGGTGGCGGTGACGCGCTCGCTCTGCTTGCGCCCGGCCAGCTCCTTCTCGTCCAGCCGGTCCAGATGGCGGCAGAGCACCACCGAACCGCCACTGACCAGCGGCGCGTACAGCCCGTACGAGAGCCCCTCCCAGGTGCCGTACGAAAGCCCCGAGAGGATCCGCGAACCGGGCCCGAGCCCCCGACCGGCGGCGTCGGCGCCCGCCCGCTCCACCACCTGGGCGCTCGTCAGCTCCACACCGCCGACGGCCAGCGCGGGGGTATCCGGGTCCACGGGGGAGTACGGGGCGAAGCGGTCGCCCTGGCTGGGCACCTCCACGGCGTAGTCCGCGAACCCCTCCGGCAGCTGGGGGAAGCGGCCGCCCAGCGGCTGGAGCGACAGCGCCACCCGCTCCCCGGAGCACTCCCGTGCCTCCTTGAGGCTGTCCGGGCCACTGACGACGAGGTCGGCGGAGGCCGGGTCGCCCCCGATGTCCACGAGGACCCCGACCGAGGAGCAGGCCACCAGCCACACGGCGGTCTGCCAGTGGGCGGGGAGCAGTAGTGCGCATCTGTCGCCGGGCGCGGCGGCGAGATCGTCCTGGAGGAGATTGGCGGTCTTCGCCACCCAATTGGCGAAGGTGGCCACGGAGAGTTCGACGCGTTCGCCCGTGGCGTCGTCGTAGAAGGTCACGAGCGGGCGGGAGGGATCCGCGTCGAGCGCGGATCCCAGCAGGTCGGCGGGGGTGCGATCGGTGGCGTTCACCCGCGCAAGCCTACGCGCCGAAGATGCGGCGCGGATGGGGTCGGTGGGGTCCGGGTCAGCGGACGGTCCGCGACGTGCGCGCTCTTCCGAATGGACAGGTTTGTCCCCTTATGTAGACGATTTCAATCATGCGTGCATACCTGGCATCCTCGATCGGCGTCGCGTGCACCGCCGCCCTCGCCCTTCCCCTCGCCCTGCATCCCGGCCCCGCCCACGCCCGGGCCGAGCGGACCGTCGCCGTCGGCTCCACGCGGTCGCTGCCGCTGCGCCCGCTGGACTCGCTGGACTCGCTCGTGGGTGGCGGGACGGACCGGGGTGTGGCCGCCCGGCGCGGTGACGCCGCGGCCGAGCGGGGCGTCACGGCGTCGGGCGTGCGGCCGTTCTCGCTCGTCGGCGTCGTCTGGGACCGGCCCGCCGCGGAGCTCCGCGGCCGGGCGCAGGTGCGTACCCGCGCGGTCGGCGGCGCGTGGTCGCCATGGCGCGAGCTGCTGCCGTACGGGGACGAGGCCCCCGACCCGGACTCGCCCGAACTCCGCGGCGCACGGGCGCACGGCGGCACCGCGCCGCTGTGGGTCGGCGCCTCGGACGCCGTCGAGGCGCGGGTACGGCCGGAACGGGCGGCGAGGGCGGACGCGGGGTCGGACGCGCGGGCGGCGGACGCTGGGGCGGCGGCCCTGCCGTCCGGGCTGCGGCTGGAGCTGATCGACCCGGGTGAGCCCCCGGCGCCGCCGGGGCCGGACCGGGCCGCGCTCCGCGCGCTTCCGGGGCATCCGGCACCGACGGCGGGGCATCCGATGCCGACGGCGGGGGGTGGGGCGCCGTCGTCAGGGAGTGGCGTGCCGGGTGCGAAGCCGACCACCCCCGGACCCTCCGTGACCACCACCCCGCCGCCCAGCGCGCTCGACACCGATGCCGACGCCGAGGCAGCCACGGCGGCCGCCGCCCGCTACAGCGCGCCGCGGCCCGCCATCGTCACGCGCGCGGGCTGGGGCGCCGACGAGAAGATCCGCGAAACGGGCCATGTCTACAGCAAGACCGTGAAGGTCGCCTTCATCCACCACACCGTGACGGGCAACAACTACAGCTGCTCACAGGCGCCCTCCGTTGTGCGCAGTATCTACCGCTACCACGTGAAGAGCCTGGGATGGCGTGACTACGGCTACAACTTCACCATCGACAAGTGCGGGAAAATCTACGAAGGCCGCTCCGGCGGTGTGACCAAAGCCGTACGCGGGGCGCACACGCTGGGCTTCAACACCAACAGCATGGGCGTCGCTGTCCTCGGCACGTTCACCTCCAAGAAGCCCTCGGCCAAGGCCGTGAAGGCCGTCGCCAAGCTCACCGCGTGGAAACTGGGCCTCTTCAAGCGGAATCCGCGCGGTACGACGCATCTGGTGTCGGGCGGCGGCAACAAGTACAAAAAGGGCGCCAACGTAAAGTTCCATGTGATCGCGGGTCACCGCGACGGCTTCGCCACCGAGTGCCCCGGCAAGCGTCTCTACAAGAAGCTCGGTTCGGTACGGAAGACGGCCGCCCGCCTCCAGGGGCGCTGATCAGGCGCGGTCGGGGGATCTGCATACACTGGCCGCCGACCGGCGAGCCCCAGCAGGAAGCAGAGACGTACGTGACCAACGCGCCAGCAACGCCATCGCCAGAGGCGATCCTCCTGGTCGGCGGCAAGGGAACCCGGTTGCGCCCGATGACGGTGCACACTCCCAAGCCGATGGTCCCGGCGGCGGGCGTCCCGTTTCTGACCCACCAACTCGCCCGCGCCCGCGCCGCCGGGGTCGAGCACATCGTGCTCGCCACGTCCTATCTGGCGGAGGTCTTCGAGCCGTACTTCGGTGACGGCTCCGCGCTCGGCCTGCACCTGGAGTACGTGACGGAGGAGGAACCGCTCGGGACCGGCGGCGCCATCCGCAACGTCGCCTCCCGACTGCGCTCGGGCCCCGACGACCCGGTGCTCATCTTCAACGGTGACATCCTCACCGGCCTCGACATCCGCGCCCTCGTCGACAACCACCGCACGGCGGGCGCCGATGTCTCCCTGCACCTCACCCGAGTCCCGGACCCGCGCGCGTACGGGCTGGTGCCCACGGACGAACGGGGCAGGGTCACCGCGTTCCTGGAGAAGCCGCAGACCCCCGAGGAGATCGTCACCGACCAGATCAACGCGGGCGCGTACGTCTTCAACCGCTCGGTCATCGACTCGATACCCGCCGACCGCCCCGTCTCCGTGGAACGCGAGACCTTCCCCGGTCTGCTCGCGGAGGGCGCCCACCTCCAGGGCATGGTCGACTCCACCTACTGGCTCGACCTGGGCACCCCCCAGGCGTTCGTCCGCGGCTCCGCGGACCTGGTGCTGGGCCGTGCCCCCTCCCCGGCCGTACCGGGCCGCTGCGGCGACCGCCTCGTCCTGGACAGCGCCTCGGTCGCGGTCGACGCCAAACTGACCGGCGGCACGGTCATCGGCCGCCAGGCCCGGGTGGGCGCGGGCGCGCGCATCGACGGCAGCACGGTGCTGGAGGGCGCCATCGTGGAAGAGGGCGCCCAGGTCCGAGACTCCCTCGTCGGCGCCGGCGCCCGAATCGGCGCCCGCACGGTCCTCCAGGGCGCGGTAGTCGGCGACGGCGCCCTGGTCGGCCCCGACAACGAGCTACGAGACGGAGTGCGCGTGTGGTGCGGAGCCGACATCCCGGCGGGCGCGGTCCGCTTCTCATCCGACCAGTGACGCCCTGACGCCCCCGCTCCCCCGGCGAGAACTAAGCCCTTCCGGCGCTCGAGGAGCGGGGTGGTCGGGGGCGGAGCCCTGCATTTCAGCCCCTCCGGCGTTTGAGGAGCGGGGTGGTCGGGGGCGGAGCCCCGGTGGGGGCCGAGGGGGCGGAGCCCCATCGTTTCGGGAAGGGGCGGGGTGGGGGCTCATCGCCGAAGGCGCCCACGGCCCCGCACCCGGCAACGGCGACCGCGCCCAGCAACGGCAACCGCACCCGGCAACGGCGACCGCGCCCCGCAACGGCAACCGCGATCGCGACCGCACCCGCGACGGCAACCGCACCCAAGAGCCCGAGGCCCTACATCCCCCGAAAGTCCCGCACCGCCAACCGCGGCGCCCGCCGAGCCGGCATCCGCCCGGACAACAAAATCAGCCGCGCCGCCCGATACCGTTGCCCCGCATAAGGCGCCAAAAGCTCAAGCATCGCCTCATCATCCGCCCCCCGCACCCCCGCCAGCGCATACCCGACAATCCCTGGCAAATGCAGATCACCAACCGTGACCGCATCCGGCGTCCCATTACTGCGCTGCAACGTCTCCGCCGCCGTCCAAGGCCCAATACCCGGAATCACCCGCAGCCGAGCCGAGGCAGCGGCAAGGTCCATGGACGCCGCCTCCTCCAGCCGCCGAGCAACCCGCACCGCCCGCAGAATCGTCGAGGAGCGCTTCGCGTCCACGCCCGCCCGATGCCACTCCCACGACGGAATCAGCGCCCAGCCCCGCGGATCGGGCATGACCCGCATCCGCATCCCCTCGGCCGGCCCGGGCGCGGGCTCGCCATGGCGCCGGAGCAGCAGCCGCCAGGCCCGGTACGCCTCGACGCCGGTGACCTTCTGCTCCAGGATCGAGGGGATCAGCGACTCGAGGACCAGCCCGGTCCGGATGAGCCGGAGGCCGGGATGACGCCGGTGCGTCTCGTGGACCAGCCGATGGCGGGGCACGAACGCGGACGGGTCGTCGTCCGCCCCGAGCAGAGCGGGCAGACCGTCCAGCAGCCACTCCGCCCCCGGCCCCCAGGCCCGTCCCTCGATCTCCGCGCCCTGGCGCGCGATCCGTAGGGTCCCGGGCCCGGCCGGAGTCCGGCTCGCCCGCCAGAACGCGCCGTCCGCGTCGACCTGAAACGCGGGATCCCCCGGCCCTCGCTGCAACACACCGAGGTTACGCGCGAGGTCACAGGGGCCTGGGGGACTCCAGACACGTCTCACACACACGCGGCCACCCTACGACCCACCGCCGGCCCGCCGGTCCGGCACCCACCACACCACCGACCGCGCATCGCGCCCTACGGCGCCCAGCCACCCCCAGTAGCCACCCCCGGCCAATCCCAAGGCGCACCCCAGCAACCACCCCCGCCCCCGCACTCCCACTCCACACAACGCGCGCCCCCAACCCCCGCGCACGCGACCCCACCGCACAACCACTCCGCACAACCCCGACCCGGCCAACCCAACCCCACACACCCCGCCCCCCAGCCCTCACAGCACCCCCACCGCGAACCCCCACCGCCGAACCCCCACCTACCGAACCCCCACCTACCGCACCACCACGAACCCCTCGACCCCCCGCTCCGGCCGCGCCCCCGGCGGTACCGCCGCCTGGCCGACCGCGACCGTGCCCATCGGGTCCCAGTCGTCCGGCAGGCCCAGGACCTCGCGCACCACCGGGCGGCAGAACATCGTGGACGACACCCACGCCGAGCCCAGCCCCTCACCCGCCAGCGCGACCAGCAGGTTCTGCACCCCGGCCCCGGCCGCGACCACGAACATCTCGCGCTCCGCCGTGTTCCGCCGAGGGTCGGGATACGTGTGGGCGCCGTCGGCGACCAGGCACGGAACCACCAGGTACGGCGCCTTGCGCAGCACATCCCCGCGCCGCACCCGCTTGGCGATGCTCTCCTCCGAGAAGCCGTCCCCGCGCAGGTCGGCGATCCAGGCGTCCCGCATCGCGTCCAGCAGCCGCGTCCGCGACTCCTCCGACTCCAGCAGGACGAACCGCCACGGCGTCGTATGGTGCGGCGCCGGCGCGGTGACGGCGGCGGCGACCGCGCGCCGCACCGCCGCGCCGTCCACCGGCTCATCGGTGAACTCCCGCACCGTACGCCGCAGCGTCACCGCCTCCCGTACGGCCTCGGAGGTGCCCAGCCGGAACATGTCGTCCGCGGCGCCGCGCACCAACGCCCGCGCGCCCTCGTCCTCATCAACCCCCCGCCGGTCAGAGCCCTCGGCCCCCTCAGACCCCTCAGACCCCTCAGACCCCTCGGCCCCCTCAGCCCCGTCCAGCCCCTCGAACGCCACCACCTGCGGAAGCCCCCGCAACACCGCCACCGGCAGCCCCCCGGCCTTGCCCTTGACCAGGTCACCCGCGGCGGCCAGCTCGTCAGCGGTGGCGACGATGGTCGCGCTCAGCGCGTTCCCGTACGCGTCGACTCCGCCGCGCAGATCGTCCAGCACCCGCACCCCGGCGGCCCCGATGGCGACATCGGTGACCCCGTTCCGCCACGGCCGCCCGAACGTGTCGGTGACGATGATGCCGACCTCCACGCCGAGCACCTCCCGCAGCCCGGCCCGGATCGCCCGCGCCGAGGCGTCGGGGTCCTCGGGGAGCAACAGGACGGTCCCGGAAGGGGTGTTGGAGGCATCGACCCCGGCGGCGGCCATGACCAGACCGTGACGGGTCTCGACGATCCGCGTGCGGCCGCGCCGCGCCACGACCCGCACCGTCTCGGCGTCTATGGCCGCCTCGCGGTCGGCCGCCTCGACGACGCGCCCCTCCGCCTTGCTGACGATCTTGGAGGTGACCAGCAGCACATCGCCGTGCGCGAGCCCCGGCAGACCACCCGAGGTCGCGGCGTCGGCGATCAGCTTGGCGAGGTCGTCACCGGGCCGCACCTCGGGCATCCCGGGCAGGGCCCACACCTGGTACGACGCACGTTCCGTCATCCCCGCACCTCTTCCGCCAGCGTCAGCGCCTCGGTCGCCATGGCCGCCGTGGCCTTGAGGTCCGCCATCATCAGCGGGATCGCCCGGCAGCGGATCCCGGCGGCCTCGACCTCCTCGACCGCGCCCGCGTCCACGGTGTCGACGAGCCAGCCGTCCAGCAGCCCGGAGCCGTAGTGCTTGGCGACGGCGGCGGCGGTGGACTCCACGCCCACGGCGGCGAGCACCTTGTCGGCCATGCCGCGCACGGGCGCGTCGCCCACGATGGGGGACAGGCCCACGACCGGGACCCCGGCGTCCGCGATGGCCTCGCGCACGCCGGGCACGGCGAGGATCGTGCCGACGCTGACGACCGGGTTGGACGGCGGGAAGAGGACGACATCGGCGTCGGCGATGGCCTCCAGGACGCCAGGCGCCGGTTTGGCCTGGTCGGCGCCGACGGGAACGACCGCGTGGGCGGGCACGGAGGCGCGCAGCCGCACCCAGTACTCCTGGAAGTGGACGGCCTTACGGCCTTCACCATCAGGGGCGTCGATCAGGACGTGGGTCTCGACGCGGTCGTCCGTCATGGGCAGCAGCCGCACCCCCGGCTGCCACCGGGCGCACAGCGCCTCGGTGACGGCGCTCAGCGGATAGCCCGCGCCCATCATCTGCGTACGGACTATGTGCGTGGCGAAGTCGCGGTCGCCGAGGCCGAACCACTCGGGTCCCACCCCGTACGCCGCCAGCTCCTCCTTGACGGTGAAGGTCTCCTCGGCCCGGCCCCAGCCCTGCTCCTCGTGGATGCCACCGCCGAGGGTGTACATCACGGTGTCGAGGTCGGGGCAGACCTTGAGGCCGAAGAGGTGGATGTCGTCGCCGGTGTTCCCGATGACGGTGATGTCGGCGTCCGGAGCCGCCGACATCAGACCGCGAAGGAAACGGGCGCCGCCGATACCGCCTGCCAGAACCACAATGCGCATGGAGCACAGTCTTGCAGCAGCCTCGGACATCGGGGGCGTTCGGGGCGGCTCAGCCGCCGAGGGCGCCCAGCGCCTCCGCCCCGGCCCCGGCGGGCAACGCGGCGCTCTGGGTGGGGTGCAGCGGCATCTCGGTCAGCCCGGGGAAGTAGATGTGCAGGCTGACGGCCGGTTCGAGGGCGTCGTTGACCACGTCGTGCACATAACCGGGCGCGAAGACGCGCTGTGCGCCGGCGTGCAGCGCATGCCGCGCGCCGCCCGTCCCCACCCGCTCGGTGAGCTCGCCCTGGAGCACGGTCAGCACCCCGGAGGAGCGGCCGTGGTCATGGGCGCCGCTGCCCTGTCCGGGCACCCAGCTGAGCAGCCACACCTCATAGCCGGGGCCGGTCCGCAGCCGGTGGTACCAGCGGCTGGTGGCGTCGTACTGGACGAGGGGCGCCCAGCCGTCGCGGTCGGCCGCGATGGTGCGGGCCAGGCCCGCGAAGGCGGAGACGGTAGTGGGGTGCGCGGGTACGGGCGGCAGCAGATGCGGGATGGCGAGCGGGTCACCGGCGATCTGGACGTCGCTGTTCATGCGGTGGGGTTCCTCGGCGGGAAGGGCGCGGAGAGAGCGCCGTAAGGACGTGAGCGCCGTAAGGACGCGATGGGGCGGGAGCGGCGCGGTAAGGGCGCGAGGTGCGATCTGGACGCGGTGTGCGGTCTCAGTACGAGACGCCGCGTGCGGAACGCGGGGGCAGCTGGAGCTCGGGAGGCATCAACAGCTCGAACAGCGACAGCGAGCCCGCACAGCGCAGCGGAACCCGTGGTCACGGGTCGGCAGGGGCGCTTGGGTCACTGACATGCGACCTAGGAGACCGGGAGCGCCGCACCGCTGTCAACTTCATCTCACATTTCAGGTCAAGGTTCACCTCATCCGGTCGCTGTGGAGGCAGAAAGGTTTGTGCGCGCGTTGTATTGGTGACACGGCGCATCAACGCGCATCACTCCCGCACCACCCCGCCCACTCCGCACCATCTCCCGCGCGATGCAACGGGACCGGCGCCGATGGCGTCCTCCTCAGTGAGTGAGAGGAGGGACCTCAGGCAACGGATGGGGAAGGTGTCGCGTTTAGGCCGATTTGAACACTTTCCGCGCAGCCTTGGTTCCGCAGAGTGAATAAGAGGCCCAATAGCAGATCTCGGCTTGACTGGCCCGGATCGGCGCACTTGTAATTTCACTCGTGTCGTTCTGCCGCTTCACCAACGGCATCAGGCACGGGGACGCAAAGACAGACGAGGGGCGCACATGACCGAGTTGTTCCAGCAACTGCTGGTCGAAGAGGCGGACGAGGAGCTCGGTTGGCAGGAGCGCGCGCTGTGCGCCCAGACCGATCCCGAGTCGTTCTTCCCGGAAAAGGGCGGATCCACCCGTGAGGCGAAGAAGGTCTGCCTCGCCTGCGAGGTCCGTTCCGAGTGCCTCGAGTACGCCCTCGCCAACGACGAGCGCTTCGGTATCTGGGGCGGTCTGTCCGAGCGCGAGCGCCGCCGCCTGAAGAAGGCCGCCGTCTGACCCACGGCGTCCGGGATCCGCCGTCCGACCCACGGCGTCCGGGATCCGCCGTCCGACCCACGGCGTCCGACATCGGACAGATCCGTCGGCCCTGGCAGAACCGCAGGACCCGCGCTGACATATCCGCACAGTTCACGGCGGAGTGAGCCACCGCGACCGGTCCGCCCGCGAGCCCATGGCGACGGGAGGCGGACCGGTCGCATACACAGCCGTTAGTGTGGGGCCCCGTCCGAGACGCTCCAACGCCCCCGTGGGGCGCGCGCGTCCACCGCAGTCCAGCGAACCGGGGCCCGTACCTCGATGTCCGTGCACAGCCACCCGGCGGCCCAATACCCGGCCGCCTCCGCCGCGTTTGCGCCCGTTCACGAACCGGTTCAGACACCGGCCTATCCGCGTCATATCGTCACCGCCGTCCTGGTCGCCCACGACGGCGCCCGCTGGCTGCCCGACGCGCTGTCCGGTCTGCTCGGCCAGGAGCGCCCGGTCCAGAGCGTCATCGCGGCCGACACCGGCAGCGCCGACGACTCCGCCCGGCTCCTCACCGAGACCCTCGGCGAGGAGCGGGTGCTGCACATGGCGCGCCGCAGCGGCTTCGGCACGGCCGTCGCCGAAGCGGTCCGTACGGCCCCGGTGCTGGGCCCCGAGGAGCTCACCTACCTCAAGCGCCCCAGCGGCTGGGACCCCGTCAACCGCACCTGGCGCGACGACGCGTACGACATGCCGGAGCTGCCGCACGGCGAGCCCGTCCAGTGGCTGTGGCTGCTGCACGACGACTGCGCCCCCGAGCCCGACGCCCTGGCCGAGCTGCTGCGGGTGGTCGACGCCGAGTTCACCGCCAACCGTGAGCCCGCGATCGTCGGACCCAAGCTGCGCGGCTGGTACGACCGCCGGCAACTGCTCGAAGTCGGCGTCAGCATCGCCCGCAGCGGCCGCCGCTGGACCGGCCTGGAGCGGCGCGAGCAGGACCAGGGCCAGCACGACCAGGTGCGCCCGGTGCTGTCGGTGTCCAGCGCGGGCATGCTGGTGCGCCGCGATGTGTGGGAGCAGCTGGGCGGCTTCGACTCCCGGCTGCCCCTGATGCGCGACGACGTCGACCTGTGCTGGCGCGCCCAGGCGGCCGGGCACCAGGTGCTGGTCGCCCCGGACGCCGTACTGCGGCACGCGGAGGCGTCCGCGCGCGAGCGGCGGCCCATCGACTGCGTGGGGCGCTCGGTCGCGAACCCGCACCGCGTGGACAAGGCGGGCGCCGTCTACACCCTGCTGGTCAACACCCGGGGCGCGCTGCTGCCCTATGTGATGCTGCGGCTGATGTTCGGCACGCTGCTGCGCACCCTGGCCTATCTCGTGGGCAAGGTGCCGGGGCAGGCCCTGGACGAGGTCGCCGGTCTCTTCGGCGTCCTGCTGCGGCCCGGGCGGATCCTCGCCGCCCGTAAGCGCAGAGGCCGCCCCGCGACGGAGCCGAGCGAGCTGCGGCCGCTCTTCCCGCCGCCCGGCGCGACCGTAAGGGCGACGGTGGAGCAAGTCGCCAGCAATATTGGTGGCCGTTCCGAGCCCGAGCTGTCCTCCGGGGGGCGGCACGGCGCGGTCGAGTCCGGGCCCGGCGGCGACGACGCCGACTTCCTGGAGATCGAGCAGTTCGCCCGGCTCAAGCGGATCGCGCGCAAGCCCGGCCCGATGCTCTTCCTCGTGCTGCTGGTGGTCTCGTTGGTCGCCTGCCGGGATCTGCTCGGCGCCGGCGCGCTCGCGGGCGGCGCCCTGCTGCCCGCGCCCGCCCATGTCTCCGAGCTGTGGTCGAGCTATGTGGACGGCTGGCATCCGGTCGGCACCGGCGGCACGCAGTCCGCACCGCCGTATCTGGCCGCCCTCGCCTCGCTGGCCACGGTCTTCCTGGGCTCCACGGGCTTCACGCTGACCCTGTTGCTGGTGTGTTCGGTGCCGCTGGCCGGGTTCATCGCGTACTTCGCCTCCCGGCCGCTGGTCGAGTCCCGGCTGCTGCGCGCCTGGGGAAGCGTCGCGTACGCCTTCCTCCCGGCCGCGACCGGTGCGCTCGCGGGTGGACGGCTCGGCACCGCCGTGCTCGCCGTACTGCTGCCGCTGATGGCCCGCGCGGCGGCCGCCGCGACCGGCTTCACCGGCAACGGGACGCGGCTGCCGAGCTGGCGGGCGACGTGGGCGTACGCGCTGCTGCTGACGTTCACCATGGCCTTCACCCCGGTCGTCTGGCCGATGGCGCTCCTCCTGGGCGCCGGTGTGCTCGTGCTGCGCCAACGGCAGAGCGGCACCGAGCAGCTCATGGGGTACGGGCTGCGGTTCCTGAGCCTCGTCGTCACCCCGCTCGTCGTGCTCGCCCCCTGGTCGCTGGACCTCCTCACCGACCCGGCCCGTTTCCTGAAGGAGGCCGGGCTGGACCGCGGCGCCGGCTCCGCGTCCGCTCTGGACCTGCTCGCGCTCAGCCCCGGCGGCCCCAACGGCGGCGGCACGCTGCTGCTGCTCGGCTTCGTCCTGGCCGCGCTCGCCGCCCTGATGCGCGGGGAACGGCAGACCGTGGTGCGCACCGCGTGGGCCGTGGCGCTCACCGGCTTCCTCTTCGCGGCGCTCACGAACGGCTCCGGCTGGGCCGGGCCCGCGACCCTCGTCTACGGCCTGGCGCTGCTGACCGCCGCCGTGGTCGGCGCCGAGGACGCGAAGGAGCGGGTGGCGGCGCAGAGCTTCGGCTGGCGCCAGCCGGTGGCGCTGCTGATCGCGGTCGCCACGGTCGCCGCGCCGCTGTACACCGCCGTCACCTGGATGACGGGCGGCGCGGACGGCCCGGTCGGGCGGCGCGACCCCTCGCAGGTCCCGGCGTTCGTGGCGGCTGAGAGCGCCACCGAGGACCAGGCCCGCACCCTGGTGCTCGGCGGCGGCAGCGCCGCCGCCCACGCGGACTACGCCCTGGTACGCGGCTCCGGTGCCCGGCTCGGCGACGGCGAACTCGCGGCCGCGGGCGGCTCCGACACCCGGCTGGACGGCGTGGTGGCCAATCTGATCGCGGGCTCCGGCGCCGACCAGACCCGTCAGCTCGGCGGTTACGCGGTGCGCTATGTGTACGTCCAGAAGGGCGCGCCGCCCGAGATGGAGCGGGTGCTGAACGCGACCCCGGGCCTCACCCAGCTCAGCCGGGAGCACGGCGGCGTGCTGTGGCGGGTCGACCAGCGGGTCTCGCGGCTCTCCATCGTCCCGGCCGAGTCCTCGGGCCGCCCGGCGGGCGGGGCGGCGGCCAAGCCGGTGCATGTGGCCTCCGGCCCCGTCGAGGCGCACACCACCGTCCCGGACGGCACGGCCGGACGGGTGCTGCGGATCGCCGACCGGTCCGCGCCCGACTGGCAGGCCACGCTCGACGGCAAGCCGCTGAAGCCGACGACGGTCGACGGCTGGGCGCAGGGCTTCGAACTCCCGGCGAGCGGCGGCCGGTTGGACCTCACCTACGACACGCCCATCACCCACACCGCATGGGTGTGGGCGCAGGGGCTGCTCGCGGTCGTGCTGCTGGTGCTCGCGCTGCCGGGCCGCCGCCGGAACGTCGACGACGACATGCCGGACGCGGAGGGCGCGGCCGCCGCCGTCACCGCCGAGGACCTGGCGGGCGACGGCCGCAGGGCGCGGCGGCTGCGGGCCGCCGCGGAGGCGCAGGCCGCGCAGGACGGGGGCGCCAAGGGGCTGCCGGAGACGGACCCGGCCGCCGCGGACGCCACGCCCGGGCAGCCGGGCGAGATTCCCCCGCGGCCGGGGGAGCCGCCCATGCCGGGTGAACCGCCGATGCCGGGCGAGCCGCCCATGCCGCCGGCTGCCGAGCCGGCCGCCATGGGTGACCCTTACGGCGACAACGCGATGGCGAACGACCCTTACGGCGACCAGACGGCCGCCGGTGACCCGTACGCGGCGGTGCCGCACCAGCAGCAGTACGGGCAGCAGTGGGACGCGCAGACGTACGCCGACGCCGGATACGGCCAGTACCCGGCCGGTCAGTACCAGGGAGAGCAGCAGTACGCGGGGGAGCAGTACCAGGGCGAGCAGTACCAGGGCGAGGGCTACGCGGGCCAGTACTCCACCGGCCAGTACCCGGCCGGTGACTACCAGGGCGGCTATCAGGACACCGGCTATCCGGCCGGCTACCAGGATGGCCAGTACCCGGCCGACCAGGAGGGCCAGTACCCGGCGGACCAGTACGCGGGCGGCCAGTACGCCGACCCTTACGGCTACGACCAGCAGCAGCCCTATGCCGACGGCGGCTACTCCCCGCAGGGCGACACGACGTACGGCGGCGCCGACCCCGAGGACCGCCGCGACGGGAGCGATCAGCAGCGATGAACCGCACCACCCTGTCCCTGATCGGCGCCGCCACGGCGCTGGCCGCCGTCACCGGCGTCGCGGCCCTCACGGGGGGCTCCTCCTCCGACGACGCGGACGCCTCCGCCAAGGCCGCCACCCGGCTGCCCGTGCAGCGCTCGACGCTGCTGTGCCCGACGCCCTCCTCCTCGGACGTGAGCAGCACCACCTACACCGCGTACACGCCCAAGCGGGACGGCGTGGACGCCAAGGACGGCGCCGCCGAACTGCTGCCCGCCCAGAACCCCGCCGACGACACGGCGGATCCCGGCGGCGACGGCGGTAAGGACGACGGCAAGACCGGCAAGACCGGCAAGACCGGTAAGGACGGCAAGGACGGCGGGAAGGGCGGCCAGACGGCCCCGGGCGGCGACAAGCCCGTGCTGCCCCTGAAGGAGCCCGGCAAGCCCGTCACCACCGAGGAGAGCAGCGCGGGCGCGCCCGCGCTCATCGGCACCGCCGACGGCCGCTTCGCGCCCGGCTGGACCGTCCAGCAGACCACCACGATCGACGCGGGCAGCGGGCGCGGCCTCCTGGGCACCGCGTGCACGGCGCCCGACACGGACTTCTGGCTCCCCGGTGTCAGCACCGACCGGAACCGCCAGGACTTCGTCCATCTGACGAACCCGGACGACGCCGCGGCCGAGGTGGACCTGAAGCTCTACGGCCCGAGCGGCCGGCTGAAGCCGTCCACCGACGAAGCGATCACGGTCCCGCCCCGCTCCACGGTCCCGATCCTGCTCTCGACCCTCACCGACCAGCGGGCGGCCGGCGCCTCGCTCCATGTGACGGCCCGCAGCGGCCGGATCGGGGCGGCCGTGCAGGCCGTGGACCAGAAGGCGGGCAGCGACTGGCTCCCGGCCTCCGCGGTGCCCTCGACGAGCGTCGCGATCCCCGGCATCCCCAAGGACGCGACCTCGGCCCGCCTGATCGTCTTCGCGCCCGGGTCCGACGACGCGGACCTCAAGGTGCGGCTGGCCGGGCCGAACAACGCGATCAGCCCGGCCGGGCATGAGTCGCTGCACGTCAAGAGCGGGATGACGAGCGCGATCGACCTCGGCGACGTGACCAAGGGCGAGCCCGGCTCGCTGCTGCTCACCCCCGAGGGCGGCGAGGGCCCGGCCACACCGGTCGTGGCCGCGCTCCAGGTGACCCGGGGCAAGGGGAGCAACCAGGAGACGGCGTTCATCCCCGCGACCGCCCCGATCGAGCGCAGCGCCACCGCGGCCGACAACCGCACCAAGGGCTCCACGCTCTCCCTGGTGGCGCCGCGCGGCTCCGCCAAGGTGCGCGTCACCGCCTCGGCGGGCGCGGGGGGCGGCAGCCCGGTCAGCAAGACCTACGAGGTCAAGGGCGGCACCACCAAGGCCCTGGAGCCACCGCGCCCGACCTCGGGCAAGGGCCCGTACGCGGTGACGGTCGAGCGGCTCTCCGGCGGCCCGGTGCACGCCTCGCGGATGCTGGCGCTGTCGCAGGACGGGGTCCCGATGTTCACGATCCAGTCGCTGCCGGACGACCGGGGCACGGTCGCGGTGCCCGAGGCGGCCCAGGACCTGTCCCTGCTCAACGACGACTAGACCGGGACTGGAGCCCCGCCTTCCAGCCCCTCCGGGGGGCACCTCCCACCGGTAGCTGGGGGAGTTCGAGGAGCGGGGTCTGGGGCGAAGTCCCGCCTTCCAGCCCCTCCGGCGCTTGAGGAGCGGGGCCTTGGGGCGGAGCCCCGCTTCCCAGCCCCTCCGGCGCTTGAGGAGCGGGGTCTGGGGCGGAGCCCCAGTTGTGGGAAGGGGCGGGGAGGGGAGCAGCCCGCCGCAGGCGTACGCGTACCGCCGGACGCCTCCTGCCCCTGCCCGTACGGCGTGCCCGCTGCCCCTGCCCGTACCGCAGGCCGCTCCCGCTCGTACCGCGGACTAGTCCTGCCCGTACCGCGGGTCCACGGACTCCGGCGCCAGCCCCAGCAGCTCCGCCACCTGCTCGACCACGACCTCATGCACCAGCAGCGCCCGCTCGTCCCGGTTCTTCGCCCGGATCTCGACCGGGCGGCGGTAGATCACGATCCGGTCCGGCGCGTCCCCGCGGGCCGCGATGAAGCGTCCGAGCGGCACGGACTCGCCGTCCCAGCCGTCCGCCCCGCCGGGCCCGTCCGGGCCACCGCCCGACCCCGGGCCGCCGAGCCCCGACGTGGGCACCTCGAGCACCGTGAAGTCGACCCCGGACAGCTGTGGCCAGCGTCTCTCCAGCCGCTCCGCCGAGTCCTGCACAAGATCGACGAAGGACTCCGCGCGGCTGACCGAGAGCGGCACCTGGGGAGGCGCGATGGGGCCGCGCATACCTCGTCCGTGGCGATCGCGACGACGGGGACGCGGCTCGGACTGATGCGGGTGTACGGGCCTGGTCATCACTCCGAGGGTAGCCGTCGCCGACCCACGCTCATGCGCTTACCGGACAGCCGTGCCGGATGTCGCCAAATGACCATTCCAGCCATGCTTGGGTCCAAAAACGGACGTCTCTTGAGTCGCTTCCCTGGCCCAGGATGATCCCTCTCGGTTCGAGTGCTGACCGGATTCGTTGTCGGCGGTTCTGGCCGCGTCGGCGGTCCACGCTGGTCAACCAGTAAGTTCACGTTTCGGGTGCACGGTGCGAACCGGGACGACACGGCGGAGTGAGCTGGTGGAGAGTCGTCGCGGCCCGCTCAAGAGTGCGGTACCGTCCAACGTCGTGAGCCCTGTACGTCGCTGTTCGCGCACCGCCTGCGGCCGCCCCGCCGTCGCGACGCTGACGTACGTCTATGCGGATTCGACCGCCGTTCTCGGGCCGCTCGCCACCTACGCCGAGCCCCACTGCTACGACCTGTGCTCGGAGCACTCCGAGCGGCTCACCGCCCCGCGCGGCTGGGAGGTCGTCCGGCTCGCCGTCGACAGCGGTCCGCCCCGGCCCAGCGGTGACGATCTGGAGGCGCTGGCCAACGCGGTCCGCGAGGCCGCACGCCCGCATGAGCGCGCGGCGGGGGCGGCGGCCGGTTCCGGCGGCTCCGGGAGCGGTCAGGGCGGCCGGGAGGGCGACCCGCGTGAGGTCGCGCGCCGCGGCCATCTGCGAGTCCTGCGGTCACCCGAGTCCTGATCGGCTTCGCTCCGGCGATCTCCCGCGACCTTCGCGCGTACCCTGCCCCGCTTTCTCCGCGATCTTCCCGCGTTACGCGGTCTTCCCTCGTTCCGCCGCATTCCGCGGCGTTCCCCGGGATCACTTGCTGACGGAGCATTGACTGAGACTTGGCGCGGACACGACCATGCGTGCACCCCAGGGTCCTCCGTTTCCGCATCACGGATGTGACCTTCCAGGGATGGCCCATACCGGGAGGCCTGTGTGTTCGTGCAGCAGTTGGACCCCGTCGCCGATTCACTCTCCCTGTCCGCCCTCGTCGCCGCCCTTCCCCTCGTCACCGTCCTCGTTCTGCTCGGCGGGGTGCGGATGCGCGCCCACTACGCGGGCCCCATAGGGCTCGTCGTCGCCGCCCTCGTCGCCTGCCTCCCGTACGGGATGCCCGTCGGCCAGGCCGTCTCCAGCGCCGCCCAAGGGGCGCTCTTCGGCCTCTTCCCCATCCTGTGGATCGTCGTCAACGCCCTGTGGGTGTACCGGATGACCGTCCGCACCGACCATTTCGACGTGCTGCGCCGCTCCTTCGGCCGGCTCTCGGACGACCCCCGCGTCCAGGCCCTCGTCATCGCCTTCTGCTTCGGCGCGCTCCTGGAGGCGCTCGCCGGGTTCGGCGCACCGGTGGCGATCTGCTCGGTCATGCTCGTGGCGCTCGGCTTCGACCCGGTGCGCGCCGCCGTCGTCGCGCTCGTCGCCAACACCGCGCCGGTCGCCTTCGGTGCCATGGCCACCCCGGTGGTGACGCTCGCTCAGGTCACCGGGCTGCCGCTGGACTCCGTGGCCTCCGTCGTGGGCCGCCAGACCCCGCTGCTCGCCCTCGTCGTCCCGCTGCTGCTGGTCGTGCTCGTCGACGGACGGCGCGGGCTGCGCGAGACCTGGGCGCCCGCGCTCGCCTGTGGGGTCGCCTTCGCCATCGCCCAGTTCACCGTCTCCAACTACCTCTCCGTCCAGCTCGCCGACATCGCGGCGGCACTGGTCGGCGCGGCCGTGCTGATGGCCGTGCCCGCCGCCCGGCGCCCGGCCGAGGAGCCGGTGCGCGCCGCCGTGCTCACCGGCGTACGCAGCGACGACCTGGACCGCGAGGACCCGCGCCGGGAGGTGGTGCGCGCCTACGCCCCGTACGCGCTCATCGTCGCGATCTTCTCCGTCGCCCAGATCGGCCCGGTCAAGGACCTCCTGGCCAAGGCCACCCGCACCTTCGACTGGCCCTTCCTGGACGTCGCCGACCCCGCTGGAAAGGCGGTGGGCGCCAATGTCTTCTCGATGCCGCTGATCGCCACCGGCGGCACCCTGGTGCTGGTGGCCGGGGTGGCCACCGCCGCCGTGCTGAAGGTCACCGCGGGCGACGCCCTGCGGGAGTGGGCGGCCACGGTGCGCGAACTGCGTCATGCGATCCTTACGGTCACCTCGGTGCTCGCGCTCGCCTATGTCATGAATCTCTCCGGGCAGGCCGCCACCATCGGTCACTTCGTCGCCGCCGCAGGGGCCGGGCTGGCCTTCCTCTCCCCGGTGCTCGGCTGGTTCGGCGTCGCCGTCTCCGGCTCGGACACCTCCGCGAACGCCCTCTTCGGCGCCCTCCAGGTGACCGCCGCCCGCGAGTCCGGGCTGTCCCCGGATCTGCTGGCCGCCGCCAACAGCTCGGGCGGGGTGCTCGGCAAGATGATCTCCCCGCAGAACCTCACCATCGCGTGCGCGGCGGTCGGGCTGAAGGGGCGCGAGGGTGATCTGCTCCGTAAGGTGCTGCCGTGGAGCCTCGCGCTGCTGCTGGTGATGTGCCTGATCGTCGTCGCGCAGTCGTCGTTCCTGCTGAGCTGGATGCTGCCGTGACCCTGTCCGGGATGGCTGGTAGCACGCCGCGCGACGGGGCTCACAGTTCCGGCCCAGGTCCTGCGGGTAGGTTTTGAGGTCCGCAGGGACGTACTCCGCGGGAACGTACTCCGCATGGGACGTACGCGGAGACGTCCGTAGAGACATCTCCACCAGGACCTCCAGAAGGGGTTGGCTGTGCCCGACTTGTCGCAGATCGTGAAGGCTTACGACGTGCGCGGTGTGGTCCCGGACCAGTGGGACGAGTCGCTCGCCGAACTCTTCGGCGCCGCCTTCGCCCGGGTGACCGACGCGGACGCGATCGTCGTCGGCCATGACATGCGCCCCTCCTCGCCCGGTCTGGCGCGGGCCTTCGCGCGCGGCGCCGCCTCGCTCGGGGTGGATGTGACCGAGATCGGACTGTGCTCGACCGATCAGCTCTACTTCGCGAGCGGTTATCTCGACCTGCCCGGCGCGATGTTCACCGCCAGCCACAACCCCGCGCGGTACAACGGCATCAAGATGTGCCGCGCGGGCGCCGCCCCCATCGGCCAGGACAGCGGGCTCGCCGAGATCCGCGACCTGGTCGAGGGATGGGCGGAGGGCGGCGCGCCCGAGCCCGCCGCCGAGGCCGGCACCATCACCCAGCGTGACGTCCTCGACGACTACGCCGCCCATCTGCGCTCGCTGGTGGACCTGACCGCCATCCGGCCGCTGAAGGTCGTCGTGGACGCGGGCAACGGCATGGGCGGCCACACCGTCCCGACCGTCTTCGAGGGCCTCCCGCTCGAGCTCGACGCCCTCTACTTCGAGCTGGACGGCACCTTCCCCAACCACGAGGCCAACCCCCTCGACCCCAAGAACATCGTCGATCTTCAGGCCCGGGTCCGGGAGACCGGCGCCGACATCGGGCTCGCCTTCGACGGCGACGCCGACCGCTGCTTCGTCGTGGACGGGAGCGGCGAGCCGGTGTCCCCCTCCGCCATCACCGCCCTGGTCGCCTCCCGCGAGCTGGCCAAGCACCCGGGCGGCACGGTCATCCACAACTGCATCACCTCCTGGTCGGTCCCCGAGGTCGTCAAGGAGAACGGCGGCACCCCCGTCCGCACCCGCGTGGGCCACTCCTTCATCAAGGCCGAGATGGCCCGCTCCGGCGCGATCTTCGGCGGCGAGCACTCCGCGCACTACTACTTCCGCGACTTCTGGAACGCCGACACCGGCATGCTGGCCGCCCTGCACGTCCTGGCCGCACTCGGCGGCCAGAAGGGCCCGCTGTCGGACCTGGTCGCCCAGTACGACCGGTACGCGGCCTCCGGCGAGATCAACAGCACCGTCGACGACCAGGCCGGGCGCATGGAGGCCGTCAAGGCGGCGTACGAGCGCCGCGAGGGCGCCGAACTCGACGAACTCGACGGCCTTACGGTCACCACCCCCAACTGGTGGTTCAACCTCCGCCCCTCCAACACCGAGCCGCTCCTCCGCCTGAACGTCGAGGCCAGGGACGAGGAGACGGCAGCCGAGGTCCGCGACGAGGTCCTCTCCATCGTCCGCGCCTAGGGGTGCCCGACGGATCCTGACGTCTGCGGCGGGCTGTTCCCCGCCCCTTCCCTCACCTGGGACTCCCGTCCCAGGTGAGGGAAGGGGCGTCCTGACCGGCGGGCTGACCGCGGCCGACGGTCGGCTCGTCGGCCCCGGGGTCCAGGGGCGAAGCCCCTGCCACGCGGCGGAGCCGCATATCGGCGCTGTGGGAAGGGGCGGAGTCGGGGAAAGATCCGCCGGACCCCCCCGCAGCCCTTACGGATGTCGGCGCGGGCCCATCCGACTCCTAAGGGAGGCGGATGGCCCCGTACGGAGGCCCGCGCGCCCTTACGGCTGTCCGCGCGGCCGTAAGGGCTACGCAGGGGGCGGCCGCAGCGTCCATAGGGGTCCGCGATGTCCTTACGGGGGGCCGCGCGCAGCCGTCCGCCTCCTCAGGGGCGCACCCGGCCTCGCGCCCTGGCCGCGCTCGCCTCCGGGCCCGTCGGGTCGCGGGGCTGGACCGGGTGCGCCGTCCGCGGCTTTACAGGGAGGTCCGCAGGTCCTACGAGGTGTCCGTGCGCGCCCTCTGCGCCCCTACGCCTCTTACGGGGGCCTGTGGGAGGTTCACGGCGTCCTTGTGGAGATCCGTGTGCGGCCTCTGCGGCCGATCCGCGTCCTACGGGCCCGCAGGAGGTCCGCAGCGCCCCCGCGGCGCTTACGGCCATCGGTGCGGCTCCCGCACCGCGCGCCCTTGCGGAGGCCCCCGCGTCCGTACGGAGGCCCGCGCGCGGGACCCACACCGCTACCGGAGCCCCAGGGCGTCCCCGGGACGTCCCCGCCGCTCCGGCGTACGCGGGCCGCCCGTCCCCGGGCTCCGGGGCACACCGGCCGCGCCCCGGGCCCGCCCGGCGGTACGCTGACCTCGCCGGACCGATGTCCGGCTGGACGCATACCCGAAGGGACGACCTCATGCCGCTCGAAGCCGGTCTTCTGGAGATCCTCGCCTGCCCGGCGTGCCACGCCCCGCTGCGCGAGGAGCAGTCCCCGGAGACCCTCGAGCTGGTGTGCACGGGCGAGGGGTGCGGTCTCGCGTACCCCGTGCGGGACGGAATCCCCGTGCTGCTCGTCGACGAGGCGCGCCGCCCGGCCTGACCCGGCGGCCCGCCGCCGGGGCCCAGCCCCGCGCGGTCCCACGCGTAAGCCCCGCGCGATCCCACGCGTACCGCCCGCCACGGCGATCGGAGGCCGAAGCACGATGCTCGACGAATCCCTCCTCGACGCCCCCGAGGCCCTCGCCCGCGCCGATACCCGCGGGCTGCTGCGCGGAGCGGCCGAGGCCGGCGCCCGCGTCCGTACCGCCGCCCGGCACGCCGCCGAGGCCGGGATAGGCGACCTCAAGCCGGACGGGCGCCCGCGCGCCGTCATGGTCGCGGGCCCGGGGGCGGCCGGAAGCTGCACCGCCGACCTCCTCGGCGCGCTCAGCGGGGGCAACTGTCCGGTCAGCCTGATCGCGCCCACCGGCGTGGCCCCCGCGCCGGGCGCCCTGCGCTGGACGCTGCCCGGCTGGGCGGGCCCGCTGGACCTGCTGGTCGTCGCGACCCCTGAGGGCACGGAACCGGGCCTTCCGCGCCTGGTCGAGCAGGCGTACCGCCGCGGCTGCGCGATCGTCTCGGTGGCCCCCGCCCAGTCCCCGCTGGCCGACGCGGTCGCCCAGGCCCGCGGCCTGATGGTGCCGCTGGCCACGGCGCCGTACGGCTCGGCTCCGTATGCCACAGGCGGGTACGCCACCGGCGGGTACGGCCCCGGTGGGTACGGCACCGACCCGTACCGCGGGGAGCCGCACGCGCCCGGCGCGCCCGGCACCGAGGACGCCGCCCTCGCCGAGGGCGCCCTGGGCGACGCCCCCGCCCCGTACGGGACGCCTTCCGTCCCGCAGCCCGTCGAGCCGCCCGGCACCGCCCCCGACGAGATGACCGGCCCCGCGCTGCCCGGCACGCTGTGGGCCCTGCTCACCCCGCTGCTCCTGCTGGTCGACCGGATCGGCCTGGTGTCCGCGCCGCCCACCGCGCTCCAGCAGGTCGCCGACCGGCTCGACCAGGTCGCCGAGCGCTGCGGCCCGGCCATCGCCACCTACACCAACCCCGCCAAGACGCTCGCGGCCGAGCTCGCCGGGGCGCTTCCGCTGCTGTGGACCGAGGGCCCGGTCGCGGCCGCGACCGGACGGCGCTTCTCAGAGCTGCTCGCGGCGCTCGCCGGGCGCCCCGCGCTCGTCGCCGAGCTCCCAGGGGCGCTCGCGGCACATGGCGCGCTGCTGACCGGGGCGTTCGCGGGCGGGGCCGACCCGGACGACTTCTTCCGCGACCGGGTGGAGGAGCCCGAGGCGCTCCGCGCCCGGATCGTGCTGCTCCACGACGAGCCGGTGGGCCCCATCTCGGCCGTGCCGACCGCCCGGGAGCTCGCGCTGGCGCACGAGACCGCGTTCAGCGAGCTGGAACCTGCCGAGGGCACCCCACTGGAGAGCGCCGCGGAACTTCTCGCCATCACGGATTTCGCCGCCGTTTACCTCGCGCTCGCTTCGCCGGATAGAACTTGAGGCCGTCATAGACCTTGAGCAGACCTGAGCACGACCGTACGACCGTAAGGCCGTACTCAAAGCTGTAAGGCCGTGCTCAAGGCCGTAAGGCACGCACCACCCGCCCCACGTCCTTCACTGCACAGTCAGGAACCGCACCGCATGGACCGCCTCGTCAACACCGTGCGCCCCTACGCCTGGGGCTCCACCACCGCCATCCCGGAGCTGCTGGGTGTCCGGCCGACCGGGGAGCCGCAGGCCGAGATGTGGATGGGGGCGCACCCGGGGGCGCCGTCCCGGGTCGACCGGGGCGCGGGCTCCGTCGCGCTCTCCGAGGTGATCGCCGCGGACCCCGAGGGCGAGCTCGGCGCGGACGCCGTAAGCCTCTTCGGGCCCCGGCTGCCGTTCCTGCTGAAGGTGCTGGCCGCCGCCTCGCCGCTGTCGCTCCAGGTCCACCCGGACCTCGCGCAGGCCAAGGAGGGCTTCGCGGACGAGGAGGAGCGCGGCGTCCCGGCCGACGCCCCGCACCGCAACTACAAGGACGCCAACCACAAGCCCGAGCTGATATGCGCGCTCACGCCGTTCAACGGGCTGTGCGGCTTCCGCGACCCGAACGAGGCGGCCGGGCTGCTGGCCGCCCTCGAGGTCGACTCGCTCAAGCCGTACGTCGACATCCTGCACGCCCACCCGGAGTCGCACGCCCTGCGCGAGGTGCTGACCGCCGTCCTTACGGCCGACCCGGAGGCGATGGCGGAGACCGTAAGGACGGCGACCGCCGCCGCCGAGCGGCTCGGCGCGCAGGACGGGCCGCACGCCCCGGCGTACACGGCGTACGCCTCCATCGCCCGGCACTACCCGGGCGACCCCGGTGTGATCGCCGCGATGCTGCTCAACTTCGTGACCCTCCAGCCCGGCGAGGCCCTCTACCTCGGCGCCGGGGTACCGCACGCCTACCTCGACGGCCTGGGCGTCGAGATCATGGCCAACTCCGACAATGTGCTGCGCTGCGGACTGACGCCCAAGCACGTGGACGTCCCCGAGCTGCTGCGCGTCGTCCGCTTCGAGAGCGCCGCCCCCGCCGTGCTGCGTCCCGAGGCGGACCCCTCCGGCGAGGAGCTCTACACCACCCCGATCGACGAGTTCCGGCTCTCCCGCCACGTCCTCGCCGACGGCGCCGCACCCCGCCCGCTGCCGGCGACCGGCCCGCAGATCCTGCTCTGCGCCTCGGGCGAGGTCTCGCTGCGCGGCGCGGACGGCGCACTCCCGCTGAAGCGCGGGGAGTCGGCCTTCGTACCGGCCGGTGAGGAGACCGCCCTGAGCGGCGATGGCACTGTGTTCAGGGCCACAGTGAACGCCTGAGGTACGGCCCGCTCGAGGGGCTGGAACAATGGCCCGCCGTGAGGCGGTAAAGCACTGGCAAAGCCGCCATGAGCTGCCATGTAAGCGGAAGGGAAATTCGGCACATATGAGTGCATCAGGCGGAACCAAGGCGATTGTTGCCGCGCTGGGCGCGAACCTGGCTATCGCCGCAGCCAAGTTCGTGGCGTTCGCCTTCAGCGGCTCGTCGTCGATGCTCGCCGAAGGCGTGCACTCGATCGCCGACTCGGGCAACCAGGGGCTGCTGCTCCTCGGCGGGAAGAAGGCCAAGCGCGAGGCCACCCCCGAGCACCCCTTCGGCTACGGCCGCGAGCGCTATATCTACGGCTTCCTCGTCTCCATCGTGCTGTTCACCATCGGTGGTGTCTTCGCGCTGTACGAGGGCTACGAGAAGATCCAGCACCCCCATGAGCTGGAGCACTGGTACTGGCCGGTCGGGGTGCTCGTCTTCGCGATCATCGCCGAGGGCTTCTCCTTCCGTACGGCCATAAAGGAGTCCAACGAGATCCGGGGCCAGCAGAGCTGGTCCCAGTTCGTCCGCCGCGCCAAGGCCCCCGAGCTCCCCGTCGTCCTCCTGGAGGACTTCGGCGCCCTCGTCGGCCTGGTCCTCGCGCTCGGCGGCGTCGGCCTCACCATGCTGACGGGCGACGGCGTCTGGGATGGCATCGGCACCCTCTGCATCGGCATCCTGCTGGTGCTGATCGCCCTGGTGCTCGCGGCCGAGACCAAGTCGCTGCTGCTGGGCGAGGCGGCCGACGCCACGGAGGTCGCCAAGATCCGCGAAGCCGTCGTGGACGGCGACACCGTCACCAGCGTGATCCACATGCGCACCCTCCACCTCGGCCCCGAGGAACTCCTGGTCGCCGCCAAGATCGCGGTCCAACACGACGACACGGCCGCGGAGGTCGCCCGCGCGATCGACGCGGCGGAGGCCCGCATTCGCGAGGCAGTCCCGATCGCCCGAGTCATCTACCTGGAACCCGACATCCTCCGAACCTCGACATCCGCCTGAGCGAGACCCGGCCGGTTTGTGGGCTTCTGTTTCCGCAGGGCGGAACGGATGGGCACAAACCGGCCACAGCCCCGCACCCCGCGACGCACCACCGGCCCCGACAGCGTGCGCCGACCCCTGCCCCGCCGGACCGGCGGGGCAGGGGTCGGGGACACAGGGGTCGGGGACAGGGGAACCGAGCCTCCGAGCTCCAGGAACCGAACCGGAGCCCCGGGGGCCGGAGCGCTCGACTGGGAGTCGGGCAGGTCCCCGAACCGGAGCCTGGGGCGGAGCACTCGATGGGGGAGGGGCAGAGCCCCTGAGCCGGGGCCTGGGGCGGAGCGCTCGACTGGGGCCGGGCAGACCCCCGAACCGGGGCCCGGTGCGGAGCACTCGGGCTGGGGCCCCGGCACAGCTCCGAACCGGAGCCCGGGCCGAGCCCCTGAGCTGGGATCCGGGGCGAAGCCCCGGAGGGGGCCGGGGCTCTGCCCCGATTTCGGGAAGGGGTGGGGGTGGGGGAGAAACCCCACCCCCACCCCCACCCCCCCCGCCCTACTCAATCTCCCCAAGCACCCCCAAAATCCCCTCCACATCCCCCGCCGCCAACAACCGCACCCGAAACTCCTCGGCCATCAACTTCCGCGACAGCAACGCCAGAATCCGCAGATGCTCATCCCCCGCATCCGCCTCCGGCACCGCGATCATGAACACCAGCCGGGCCTTCGTCCCATCCGGCGCACCCCACTCGATCCCCTCAGGGGACCGCGCGAAGCCGACGACCGGAGCGGTCACCGCATCCGTCTTGGCATGCGGAATCGCGATCTCCTCGCCGAGCCCAGTCGTGCCCTGGTCCTCCCGGGCAAACGCGGCCCGCACCAGCTCCGCCGCATCCGCGACCTTGCCGGTCGTGGCCAGCAGCTCAGCCATCTCACGGATCGCGGCGTCCTTACCGTCGGCCGCCAACCGCTCCTTCACGGTCTGCTCGGTGAGATACCCGGACAGCACCTGACCCTCAGGGACAGCCTCGACCTCGCCGGTCTCGGCGGCGGCCACCCCCTGAGAAGCGACCGCCTTACGGGCACCCGCAGCACCACTCGCCTCCCCGGCACGCTCACCACCGCCCACCCCGGCAAGAACGGGCTCAGCCGCGCCCGACGCAGCCCCGGTGGAACCACCCACGGCGGCACCCACAACACCCACAGCACCCGCACCACCCACAGCAGCCCCCGAATCAACGGCAGCCCCCGAACCCACAGCACCCCCACCCACCGACATCAGCCCAATCGTCACCAACGCCGTCACCGCCGTACCCACCACCACGGCGACAAAGAACATCGGCACCCCGCCAATCGCACCGAGCACCGCCACAATCGGCCCCCCATGTGGCACGTTGTCCTCGACCGACGCCACCCCGGCTATCGCCCCGGCGACCGCACCGCCCACCATGTTCGCCGGAATGACCCGCGCGGGACGTGCCGCCGCGAACGGAATCGCGCCCTCCGTGATGCCGAAGAAGCCCATGAAGAGCGCCGCGAGCCCGGTCTCCCGCTCCTGGTCGTCGAACATCCGGCGGCGCAGCAGCGTGGCAAGCCCCTGACCGAGCGGCGGCACCGGAATGGCCGCCGCACACGCCCCCATGACCTCGGGGTTCTTGGACACCAGCCCGGCACCGAAGAGGAACGCCGTCTTATTGACCGGACCACCCATATCGAACGCGATCATCAGCCCGAGAATGATGCCGAGCACCGCCGCACTCGTGCCGGTCAGTCCGCCGAGCCAATCAGTCAGCTGTTCGAAGACCCAGGAGATCGGCTCGCCGAGGACATAGATGAAGAAAAGGCCGAGCGCCGAGGTCGCCACGATCGGGATCACAATGATCGGCATGATCGGCTGGACGAACTTCGGAACCTTGACCCGCTTGATCCACAGCACCAGATAACCGGCCAGGAAGCCGGTGACGATCGCCCCGATGAACCCGGCGCCCGCCTCGCTGTCGTACAGCTCGCCGTGCGCCGCGATCCAGCCGCCCACCATGCCGGGCACCAACGCCGGCCGGTCCGCGATGGCGTAGGCGATATAGCCGGACAGGGCCGGGATCATCAGCTCGAAGCCGATGCTCCCGATGTCGTTGACCGTCTTCCAGAAGGAGTCGTCGGGGATGACGATGCCCTTGGACGTCGTATCACCGCCCAGGGCCAGCGACACCGCGATCAGCAGACCGCCGACCACCACGAACGGGATCATGTACGAGACACCGTTCATGAGCGCCTTATAGGTGACGCTGCGCCCCTTACTGCCGCCACCGCCACCACCCCCGGAAGCCGCCGCCCCCGAGGCACCGCGCCCGGCACCGGAGCCGTCGCCCTCGTACACCGGCGCGTCCAGCACCTGCTCGATCAGCCGCTGCGGCCGGTGAATGCCATCGGCGACCCCGACGACAAGCACCCTCTTACCGACGAAGCGACTGCGGTCGACGTCCTTGTCGGCGGCGATGATGATGCCGTCGGCCTCGGTGACATCGTTGTCAGACAGTACGTTCTCGGCCCCGATCGAGCCTTGGGTCTCCACCTTCATGCTGTGGCCGAGCGACTCCGCCGCCTGGGCCAGCTTCTCAGCGGCCATATAGGTATGGGCGATACCCGTGGGACATGCGGTCACCGCGAGCAATTTGAGCCCCGGTCGGCTGGGCCCCGCACCGTTGGGGGGATCGGCTGGACTGGTCACGTGGTTCTCCTTAACGCGTTGAGCGGGCGCGGGAAGCTGCCAGCGTCCCCGCGCTCGCGGCATCGTGCAATACATCCGGCCGTGATCAAAGCGACGACCTGAACCCCCGACTCCGGAAACAACGCGACCATCGGCCCCCGAACGACGCAGACCGACAACCCCCGAGCAGCACACCCGTCGCCCCGGTCGTCGTCCCTGGTCATAGCCGTACGGCCGAAGATGACCGATGGGGGCTGGGGTTCGCTCCGCCGATCGGTGTAGATTCGTGACCGAGCCAGACGTCGCTGCTGATGGCGGTCGGGCGGCCCGCACCGCGGGTCGGCCGAGGGAGAGAGGGCCTCCGACGGACTGCGCACTGTGAGGTAGAAGGGGACAGGTGTGCCCGTTGTCGCGGGACTCTGCCCGACGCCTCACATGCCCAGCCGAACCACTCTCGCTCGCACATGATCGAGGAGGAGCAGCACTTATGACGACAGCCGTCTCCGGTCAGGACTTCAAGGTCGCGGACCTCTCTCTGGCTGCCTTCGGCCGTAAGGAGATCACCCTCGCCGAGCATGAGATGCCCGGCCTGATGGCGATCCGTAAGGAGTACGCCGAGCAGCAGCCGCTGGCCGGTGCCCGTATCACCGGCTCGCTGCACATGACGGTGCAGACCGCCGTGCTGATCGAGACCCTGGTCGCCCTCGGCGCCCAGGTCCGGTGGGCCTCCTGCAACATCTTCTCCACTCAGGACCACGCCGCGGCCGCGGTCGCCGTCGGCCCCGAGGGCACCCAGGAGAACCCGCAGGGCATCCCGGTCTTCGCCTGGAAGGGCGAGACCCTGGAGGAGTACTGGTGGTGCACGGAGCAGGCGCTGACCTGGCCCGGCACCCCCACCGGCGGGCCCAACATGATCCTGGACGACGGTGGCGACGCCACCCTCCTCGTCCACAAGGGCGTCGAGTACGAGAAGGCCGGCGCCGCCCCTGACGTCGCCACCGCCGAGAACGACGAGCACCGCGTCATCCTCGAGCTGCTGAACCGCACCATCGCGGAGAGCCCGCAGAAGTGGACGCAGCTGGCCTCCGAGATCCGCGGGGTCACCGAGGAGACCACCACCGGCGTTCACCGCCTCTACGAGATGCAGCGGGACGGCTCGCTGCTCTTCCCGGCGATCAACGTGAACGACGCGGTCACCAAGTCCAAGTTCGACAACAAGTACGGCTGCCGCCACTCCCTGATCGACGGCATCAACCGCGCCACCGACGTGCTGATCGGCGGCAAGGTCGCTGTCGTCTGCGGCTACGGTGACGTCGGTAAGGGCTGCGCCGAGTCGCTGCGCGGTCAGGGCGCCCGGGTGATCGTCACCGAGATCGACCCGATCTGCGCGCTCCAGGCCGCGATGGACGGCTACCAGGTCGCCACCCTGGAGGACGTGGTGGAGACCGCCGACATCTTCATCACCACGACCGGTAACAAGGACATCATCCTTGCCTCGGACATGGCCAAGATGAAGCACCAGGCGATCGTCGGGAACATCGGCCACTTCGACAACGAGATCGACATGGCCGGGCTCGCCGCCCTTCCGGGCATCGTGAAGGACGAGGTCAAGCCGCAGGTCCACACCTGGACCTTCGCCGACGGCAAGAAGATCATCGTGCTCTCCGAGGGCCGTCTGCTGAACCTCGGCAACGCGACCGGTCACCCGTCGTTCGTGATGTCCAACTCCTTCGCGAACCAGACCATCGCCCAGATCGAGCTCTTCACCAAGCCGGAGTCGTACCCGACCGACGTCTATGTGCTCCCCAAGCACCTGGACGAGAAGGTCGCCCGTCTCCACCTGGACGCGCTCGGGGCCAAGCTGACCACGCTCCGGCCCGAGCAGGCCTCCTACATCGGCGTCCCGGTGGAGGGCCCGTACAAGCCCGACCACTACCGCTACTGATCGCATCCGCTGATCGCACCGGCGCCGCCGACCACACCGTCGGCGGCCGCTGACCCGGCCCCCGCCCCGGCGGGGGCCCCAGGGCCCGTCCGCGCCATTCGGCCGGGCGGGCCCGACGCTCGTCAAGGACCTCACCATGCCCCGCGGCCGCTACTCCCTCCACGACCCGCACGATCACGCCCCCCTGGGCGAGGAGCACTTCCAGTGCGCTCCCGGCCCCAGCGGTTGGCGCTATGTCGCACAGCGGACCTCACCCTCCGGCGATCACACCGGGTCCGTGGACCTCACCCTCGACGAGCTCGGCCGCCCGCTCCGGGTGGAGCTGCACGCGTCCAGCTGGCAGGTCAGGGGCGCCGCCCTGGAGGGGGTCACCTGGGTCCGTACGGACCCCACCGGTGAGCACGCGACCGAGGGCAATGTCCGCGCCCACTCCTTCACCGGCGCCTCCCCGGCCTTCCTGGTCGCCGTCTCCCGGCTGCTACGCCTGGAACCGGGCGCCGGAGCCGTCCGCGTACGCCTCGTGGCCTTCACCGATCCGGTCCTCGCGCCCCTCACCCTGGATCAGTCCTGGGCACTTCTCGGCAGAACGGGTCACGCCACCGACACCGGGCCGCTCGTTGTGGACGAGTACCAGGTGAGCGAGCTGGATACCGGAGAGATACGGACGGTCCACATCGCCGGCGATGTGGTGCTCGCCGCCCCGGGGATCGAGCTGGAGCACCTGGAGAGCCCACCGTCGTCCTTCGCGGCCTGACGGTCATCTCACCGCCTCTGACCTGCGGCGTTGAGAAATTTCCGGGAACCTATTGACCCAGGGAGCGCCGATGCGTATGTTTGAGGGTCGCGGCGAACGGAGTGCACAGACACTCCGGCTGGACCGCACAAAGAATCTTGCCCGGAGTCCTTGACCGAGGTAGTCCGGGGAGGTAGGTTTAAACGGTTGTGGTGAGCAGGGTCTGCTCACCCCCCAAAGCACATCTGAACCGCTCCGCAGACGGATGGAAATCCAAACGGAGCACCTTTTGACACCCGCAGGCATCACGCGAAGCCGATTAGGTTCGGCGGATGATCATCTGCTAAAGTCGAAAACACGCCGAAAGGCAAGGCCCTCCAAGCGGCCACCGGAAACGGAATTCGGATCGGAAACGACCGGAAATCGGATCTGGTAAGGTTGGAAACACCGAAGGGAAGCGCCCGGAGAAACCGGTGAAACGGTTTCAAAGGAAGCGTCCGTTCCTTGAGAACTCAACAGCGTGCCAAAAGTCAACGCCAGATATGTTGATACCCCGTCCACTCGTGGACGAGGTTCCTTTGAAGAAAAAACACAGCGAGGACGCTGTGAACCATCGGATTATTCCTCTGGTGGTTCCGCTCTCGTGCAGTGTTTGCCGGGATAGCCCGGAAGCATTCACGGAGAGTTTGATCCTGGCTCAGGACGAACGCTGGCGGCGTGCTTAACACATGCAAGTCGAACGATGAACCGGTTTCGGCCGGGGATTAGTGGCGAACGGGTGAGTAACACGTGGGCAATCTGCCCTGCACTCTGGGACAAGCCCTGGAAACGGGGTCTAATACCGGATACGACGCGTTCCCGCATGGGATACGCGTGGAAAGCTCCGGCGGTGCAGGATGAGCCCGCGGCCTATCAGCTTGTTGGTGGGGTGATGGCCTACCAAGGCGACGACGGGTAGCCGGCCTGAGAGGGCGACCGGCCACACTGGGACTGAGACACGGCCCAGACTCCTACGGGAGGCAGCAGTGGGGAATATTGCACAATGGGCGAAAGCCTGATGCAGCGACGCCGCGTGAGGGATGACGGCCTTCGGGTTGTAAACCTCTTTCAGCAGGGAAGAAGCGAAAGTGACGGTACCTGCAGAAGAAGCGCCGGCTAACTACGTGCCAGCAGCCGCGGTAATACGTAGGGCGCAAGCGTTGTCCGGAATTATTGGGCGTAAAGAGCTCGTAGGCGGCTTGTCGCGTCGGATGTGAAAGCCCGGGGCTTAACCCCGGGTCTGCATTCGATACGGGCAGGCTAGAGTTCGGTAGGGGAGATCGGAATTCCTGGTGTAGCGGTGAAATGCGCAGATATCAGGAGGAACACCGGTGGCGAAGGCGGATCTCTGGGCCGATACTGACGCTGAGGAGCGAAAGCGTGGGGAGCGAACAGGATTAGATACCCTGGTAGTCCACGCCGTAAACGTTGGGAACTAGGTGTGGGCGACATTCCACGTTGTCCGTGCCGCAGCTAACGCATTAAGTTCCCCGCCTGGGGAGTACGGCCGCAAGGCTAAAACTCAAAGGAATTGACGGGGGCCCGCACAAGCGGCGGAGCATGTGGCTTAATTCGACGCAACGCGAAGAACCTTACCAAGGCTTGACATACACCGGAAAACCCTGGAGACAGGGTCCCCCTTGTGGTCGGTGTACAGGTGGTGCATGGCTGTCGTCAGCTCGTGTCGTGAGATGTTGGGTTAAGTCCCGCAACGAGCGCAACCCTTGTTCTGTGTTGCCAGCATGCCTTTCGGGGTGATGGGGACTCACAGGAGACTGCCGGGGTCAACTCGGAGGAAGGTGGGGACGACGTCAAGTCATCATGCCCCTTATGTCTTGGGCTGCACACGTGCTACAATGGCCGGTACAATGAGCTGCGAAGCCGTGAGGTGGAGCGAATCTCAAAAAGCCGGTCTCAGTTCGGATTGGGGTCTGCAACTCGACCCCATGAAGTCGGAGTCGCTAGTAATCGCAGATCAGCATTGCTGCGGTGAATACGTTCCCGGGCCTTGTACACACCGCCCGTCACGTCACGAAAGTCGGTAACACCCGAAGCCGGTGGCCCAACCCTTGTGGAGGGAGCCGTCGAAGGTGGGACTGGCGATTGGGACGAAGTCGTAACAAGGTAGCCGTACCGGAAGGTGCGGCTGGATCACCTCCTTTCTAAGGAGCACATAGCCGACTGCAAGCAAGTGTCTTGCACGGTTGCTCATGGGTGGAACGTTGACTACTCGGCACGGCCGTCTGGTCCGCTGTCTCTAGTACTGCCCCTTCGGGGCGTGGAACGAGACCGCTGGATGCAGGGGCCGGGCCGGGCACGCTGTTGGGTGTCTGAGGGCACGGGCTATGACGCTCGTCCTTCGGCCGGTCCCGGTGAACCACATCAATAGGTGTGGGTGACGGGGTACGGGTCGTTGTTTGAGAACTGCACAGTGGACGCGAGCATCTGTGGCCAAGTTTTTAAGGGCGCACGGTGGATGCCTTGGCACCAGGAACCGATGAAGGACGTGGGAGGCCGCGATAGGCCCCGGGGAGCTGTCAACCGAGCTTTGATCCGGGGGTGTCCGAATGGGGAAACCCGGCAGTCGTCATGGGCTGTCACCCATACCTGAACACATAGGGTATGTGGAGGGAACGCGGGGAAGTGAAACATCTCAGTACCCGCAGGAAGAGAAAACAACCGTGATTCCGGGAGTAGTGGCGAGCGAAACCGGATGAGGCCAAACCGTATGTGTGTGATACCCGGCAGGGGTTGCGCATACGGGGTTGTGGGAATGAGCTTCAGTCGTCTGCCGGCGACTGGGCAAGTCAGAAACCATTGCGATAGACGAAGGACATGCGAAAGGTCCGGCATAGAGGGTAAGACCCCCGTAGTTGAAATCGTGATGGCTTGCTTGCTCATCTCCCAAGTAGCACGGGGCCCGAGAAATCCCGTGTGAATCTGGCGGGACCACCCGCTAAGCCTAAATATTCCCTGGTGACCGATAGCGGATAGTACCGTGAGGGAATGGTGAAAAGTACCGCGGGAGCGGAGTGAAATAGTACCTGAAACCGTGTGCCTACAAGCCGTGGGAGCGTCGGACATCAGCTTGCTGGTGTCTCGTGACTGCGTGCCTTTTGAAGAATGAGCCTGCGAGTTTGCGGTGTGTTGCGAGGTTAACCCGTGTGGGGAAGCCGTAGCGAAAGCGAGTCCGAATAGGGCGATAGAGTAGCGCGCTCAAGACCCGAAGCGGAGTGATCTAGCCATGGGCAGGTTGAAGCGGAGGTAAGACTTCGTGGAGGACCGAACCCACCAGGGTTGAAAACCTGGGGGATGACCTGTGGTTAGGGGTGAAAGGCCAATCAAACTCCGTGATAGCTGGTTCTCCCCGAAATGCATTTAGGTGCAGCGTCGTGTGTTTCTTGCCGGAGGTAGAGCACTGGATAGGCGATGGGCCCTACCGGGTTACTGACCTTAGCCAAACTCCGAATGCCGGTAAGTGAGAGCGCGGCAGTGAGACTGTGGGGGATAAGCTCCATGGTCGAGAGGGAAACAGCCCAGAGCATCGACTAAGGCCCCTAAGCGTACGCTAAGTGGGAAAGGATGTGGAGTCGCAGAGACAACCAGGAGGTTGGCTTAGAAGCAGCCATCCTTGAAAGAGTGCGTAATAGCTCACTGGTCAAGTGATTCCGCGCCGACAATGTAGCGGGGCTCAAGCGTACCGCCGAAGTCGTGTCATTGCAGCATATACCTCTAACGGGGGCTGTGATGGGTAGGGGAGCGTCGTGTGCCGGGTGAAGCAGCCGTGTAAGCGAGTTGTGGATGGTTCACGAGTGAGAATGCAGGCATGAGTAGCGATACACACGTGAGAAACGTGTGCGCCGATTGACTAAGGGTTCCTGGGTCAAGCTGATCTGCCCAGGGTAAGTCGGGACCTAAGGCGAGGCCGACAGGCGTAGTCGATGGACAACCGGTTGATATTCCGGTACCCGCTTTGAAGCGCCAACGCCGAACCAGGCGATGCTAAGTCCGTGAAGCCGCCCCGGAGCCTTCGGGCAAAGGGGAGTGGTGGAGCCGACGGACCAGACCTGTAGTAGGTGAGTGATGGGGTGACGCAGGAAGGTAGTCCAGCCCGGGCGGTGGTTGTCCCGGGGTAAGGGTGTAGCCCGAGGGGTAGGTAAATCCGTCCCTCATTTAAGGGTGAGACCTGATGCCGAGCCGATTGTGGTGAAGTGGATGATCCTATGCTGTCGAGAAAAGCCTCTAGCGAGTTTCATGGCGGCCCGTACCCTAAACCGACTCAGGTGGTCAGGTAGAGAATACCGAGGCGTTCGGGTGAACTATGGTTAAGGAACTCGGCAAAATGCCCCCGTAACTTCGGGAGAAGGGGGGCCATTGCTGGTGATCACCCTTGCGGTGTGAGCTGGTGGTGGCCGCAGAGACCAGCGAGAAGCGACTGTTTACTAAAAACACAGGTCCGTGCGAAGCCGTAAGGCGATGTATACGGACTGACGCCTGCCCGGTGCTGGAACGTTAAGGGGACCGGTTAGTGGGATTTCGATCCCGCGAAGCTGAGAACTTAAGCGCCAGTAAACGGCGGTGGTAACTATAACCATCCTAAGGTAGCGAAATTCCTTGTCGGGTAAGTTCCGACCTGCACGAATGGCGTAACGACTTCTCGACTGTCTCAACCATAGGCCCGGTGAAATTGCATTACGAGTAAAGATGCTCGTTTCGCGCAGCAGGACGGAAAGACCCCGGGACCTTTACTACAGCTTGATATTGGTGTTCGGTTCGGCTTGTGTAGGATAGGTGGGAGACTGTGAACTCTGGACGCCAGTTCAGGGGGAGTCGTTGTTGAAATACCACTCTGGTCGTGCTGGATGTCTAACCTGGGTCCGTGATCCGGATCAGGGACAGTGTCTGGTGGGTAGTTTAACTGGGGCGGTTGCCTCCTAAAGGGTAACGGAGGCGCCCAAAGGTTCCCTCAGCCTGGTTGGCAATCAGGTGTTGAGTGTAAGTGCACAAGGGAGCTTGACTGTGAGACCGACGGGTCGAGCAGGGACGAAAGTCGGGACTAGTGATCCGGCGGTGGCTTGTGGAAGCGCCGTCGCTCAACGGATAAAAGGTACCCCGGGGATAACAGGCTGATCTTCCCCAAGAGTCCATATCGACGGGATGGTTTGGCACCTCGATGTCGGCTCGTCGCATCCTGGGGCTGGAGTCGGTCCCAAGGGTTGGGCTGTTCGCCCATTAAAGCGGTACGCGAGCTGGGTTTAGAACGTCGTGAGACAGTTCGGTCCCTATCCGCTGTGCGCGTAGGAGTCTTGAGAAGGGCTGTCCCTAGTACGAGAGGACCGGGACGGACGAACCTCTGGTGTGCCAGTTGTTCTGCCAAGGGCATGGCTGGTTGGCTACGTTCGGGAGGGATAACCGCTGAAAGCATCTAAGCGGGAAGCCTGCTTCGAGATGAGGACTCCCACCCACTTGATGGGTTAAGGCTCCCAGTAGACGACTGGGTTGATAGGCCAGATATGGAAGCCGGGTGACCGGTGGAGTTGACTGGTACTAATAGGCCGAGGGCTTGTCCTCAGATGCTCGCGTCCACTGTGTTGGTTCTGAAGCAATGAACCGTCCGACCGCCCCCTTTGTGTGGGCTGGGTCCGGTTCAACTTCATAGTGTTTCGGTGGTTATAGCGTTAGGGAAACGCCCGGTTACATTCCGAACCCGGAAGCTAAGCCTTTCAGCGCCGATGGTACTGCAGGGGGGACCCTGTGGGAGAGTAGGACGCCGCCGAACAAATTTTAGCCTCGGTCCCGAGTACATAGTGCTCGGGGCCGAGGCATTTTTGCGTTCCCACTCGATCGCATGTTCCACCGGATCGAGTGAAAAGGCATCAGCGCTCTGGCGCAGCGTGGCTGGGGTCACTCAGAGTAGTCAGTGAAGGCCAGTCAGGCGGTCTGCTGACGATCGGTCAAGAGGCCCAAGAGACAGCAGACGTAGGTGCCGAGCGGGCGGAGGGGAAGGTGATGGCCTGTGAGCATGACGGGCTGTGCGGTGAGGGGGCGTAGGGTGACGCCCCGTCCGTCCCCACTTGTTGTGATGCCGTCAGTTCCAGGACGTGGAGCCGACGGTCGGCTGGTCCTCGCCATGACCTTCTGCCGAGTTTCCCGACATCCCCGCAGCGCGGACGAGCTCCAGGTCGAGGGCCTCGCGCCGGATGCGTTGGTCCATGTAGAGGAGGGCCGTCACGCCCGCGCTGATCGGGAAGGTGATGGTCGAGCTGATCACTCCGCCGACGCCGACCACGATCAGGAAGGTCCAGCCGACGGAGACGGATGCGCCGGACAGCCAGTCCATGGCGTTGTCCCCGCCGATCACCATGGCGACCAGGCTGGTGGGGATCTCGACGATGGCGCCGACGATGAAGACCAGGACGACGGCCAGCAGTTGGATGCCGAAGACACGGCCCCACGAGCCGCGCACCAGCTTGAAGGAGCGTCGCAGGGCCTGGATGATTCCCTGCTTCTCCAGCATCAGGGCGGGAGCGGCGAGGCTGAAGCGGACCCAGAGCCAGGCGGCGACGCATGCCGCGGCGAGCCCGCCCAGAGAGGCCAGCGCGGCGCCCTCGCTCGGCACGCCCGCGACGGCCAGCAGCAGACCCGGCGTCATACCGGCGGCGATGACGGCCGCGGCGATGGTGGGGATCAGCAGGAGCAGCCCGCACAGCTGGAGGAGGTGCGGCCGGGCGCCGGCCCAGGCCTCCTTGGCGGACACGTTCCGGCCCAGCACCGCGCGTGCCGCGACCACGGTGAGCAGGGCGGTGGTGACGATCGTCCCGAGGACGCCGAGCAGCAGGGTGACTCCGCTGTCCCCGAGCGTGTCTCCGACGGCGCGCAGCGCCTGGCCGACGGTGGCGTCCGGATCGTCGAGGACCTTGCTCTCGTTCCCTCGGCCGTTGTTGAACCACAGTCCCGTGGCGGCCGTGATCAGCCCCTGGGTGACGATCGAGACGATCAGCGAGATGCCGAGGACCGTGCGCCAGTGGGCGCGCATGATGGCCACCGCGCCGTCCAGGATCTCGCTGACGCCCAGCGGCCGCAGCGGAATGACACCGGGGCGGGGAGCGGGCGGCTGACGCCGGCCGGTGCCCCATCCGCCACCCGGCGCGGGCGCGGGTGGCACCGGCGGTGGCGTGCGGCGTCCCGTCGCCGCCCAGCGGCCGGGCGGCGGCTGGCGGCGGGCCCACTGTTCGCCCCATGCTCGCTGCTCCGGGGCGGGCTGGTCGGCGGGCTCGCCCTGCTGCTGAGCGCCGTGGTCCGGTTCGTCGGAAGGGGACGATCCGGGCGGGGCCCAGCCCGGAGAGTCATTCATCGTCGCTCCGTAGGTTGTTCGTTGACCGGCCGCGGCGTCCGCGGCGGGCGGATGTCAGCCATCGTGCCACGGTGCGTTCCACCCCGTACCGGTCACTGGGGGCGGCCCGGCACTTCAATAGTCGGTGGCGCACAAGGCAAACTGTGCGGATGGCTGATCAGCATCCGGTGTCCCCGGAAGGCTCCATACCTCCTACCGCTCTGGCGCTGCGTTGGGAGGAGCCCCCGGAAGGGCCCGTACTGGTACTTCTCGACCAGACCCGGCTGCCCGCCGAAGAGGTCGATCTGGTGTGCACCGATGTGCCGGCGCTGGTGGAGGCGATCCGCTCCCTTGCCGTGCGCGGCGCCCCGCTGCTCGGCCTCGCCGGGGCGTACGGGATCGCGCTCGCCGCGGCCCGTGGCTTCGATGTGGACGAGGCCGCCGAATCGCTCGCCCATGCCCGTCCCACGGCCGTCAACCTCGCCTATGGCGTCCGGCGGGCCGTCGCCGCGTATCACGCCGCGCTCCGGGATGACGCGGATGACGCCCAGGCCGCCGCGGCAGCCCTCGCCGAGGCCCGTGTGCTGCACCGGGAGGACGCCGAGGCCAGCAAGCGCATGGCGGCCCATGGTCAGGCGCTCCTCGAAGAGCTGCTGCCTGCCGGGGGTCATCGGATCCTCACCCACTGCAACACCGGCGCCCTGGTCTCCGGAGGTGAGGGGACCGCCCTGGCCGTGGTCAAGGCGGTGCACCGGGTGGGGCAGCTGCGGCGGCTCTGGGTGGACGAGACCCGGCCCCTGCTCCAGGGGGCGCGGTTGACCGCGTACGAGGCGGCGCGGGCTGGTATGGCGTACACGCTGCTCGCCGACAACGCGGCGGGCTCGCTCTTCGCGGCCGGTGAGGTGGACGCGGTGCTCATCGGTGCGGACCGGATCGCCGCGGACGGCTCGGTGGCCAACAAGGTGGGCAGCTATCCGCTCGCGGTGCTGGCCCGCTACCACCATGTGCCGTTCGTGGTGGTCGCCCCGACCACCACGGTGGACCCGGCCACTCCCGACGGAGCCGCGATCGAGGTCGAACAGCGCCCTGGACACGAAGTGACGGACATCACAATTCCGTACGTTCCCATCGCCGGGCAGGAGGCGGGCACTGGAGTGCCGGTCGCTCCGCTGGGCACACAGGCCCACAATCCGGCCTTCGACGTCACACCCCCGGAGTTGGTGACGGCGATCGTCACCGAGGACGGCGTGATTTCCCCGGTCACCGCGGACGGTATCGCCGAGCTGTGGTCCAGGTCACGATCGGGTAATGGGATGATGTCGGGGTAACGCGCGATTTTGGCCCCTCTACCTGCGCTGATGCGCGGGCAGAGGGGCCGTGACATCTCCGGATGACATCAGTCGGGCTGTTCGTCGTCCTCGGCTGTCACTGTCTGCAACCGGTCGAGGCGGTCCGGCTGCCGGAGCAGTAGGTCAAGCTGACCAACCGCCTCGATAACGTCCGGGTCCAGCGCTTCGGCGTAGATGTCCAACGTGGTCGAGATCCGGCTGTGCCGCAGAACGGCTTTGACGATCCTCGGGTGCACCCGGAGATGTACCAGCAGCGTGCCGCACGACTTCCTGAGCCCCTTGGGGTTCATCTTGCCGAGCCCGGCGCTTGCTGTGACTCGCTGGACGGTCTGATACAGACAGTCGGCCTGGAGCGGCTGCCCGGTGCGGGTGACGAACACGTGTCCCTCGGGATCGTCCACCCATGGCCGACCGCTCGACAGCGCCCGCTCCCGGAGCCACGCCGTCCGGAGGCGCTGCCACCTGAGCGGTGCGATGCACTGAGCGGGCAGGGGGAGCGGCGCCTTGGACGTCTCGGTCTTGGTCTCCACATCGACCGTGCCTGCGCTCGTTCGCTGTCGCTGCTGCTCGACCCACAGCACGCGTTTCTCCAGGTCGATGTTCTCCCAACGGAGACCGCATATCTCAGCGCGACGCAGCCCGAGAAGCGGGATCAGCAGCAGGGCCGGATAGTAGACCGTCCGCCGCCGCGCCTCGGCGAGGAATCGCAGGACCTTGACCGCGTCCCAGCTTTTGCCGCTATCGGTGGACGCCCGTACGTGGACGAGCTTGGCCACGTTCCGGGTCAGCCCGATGTCTTCCACCATGGCGGCGGTCAGCGACGCCTTGAGGACGCGGTGAGCATGGCGAGCGGTCTTGGCGCCCTTGTCCTCGGCGAGCTTGGTCATGACCGCCCGGAGCTCCTTGACCCCGAGCTTGAGCATCACCTTGCGGCCGAGCCGCGGGTGGAGGTGGAGCCGTACTGCGCTCTCGTACGTCCGATGGCTCCCGTCCGAGAGGCTGGGCTTGACGATGCACGTCAGCCAGTACTCGAACCACTCACCCATGGTCATGTCCCTGGTGGGAGTCGGGACGCCGTTCTGCGCTCGCTCGATCAGCTTCCGGCGCTTGTCGTCGCACTCGTCGTAGGTCTTGCCGTACGCGAACTTGCGCTTGGTGGTGCCGTCAGGCTGCGGCACGTAGACCGCAGCCTGATACCGGCCGTCACTGCGCTTGGTGATCGTCCCCGCACCATTGGGGCGGCGGCGTGCCATCAGTGGTTTTCCTCCATTCGCCTGCGCATGAAGGCAGGAATCTCGGCGGCGGGGATGCGGCGGGCCCTGCCGATGGTGAAGCTGCGCAGTTCGCCGGAACGGATGAGGTTGTAGAGCGTGTCTCGGCCGATCCGCAGTGCTGTCATCGCTTCGCGGGGGGTGAGGGCTTCGGTGGACTCATCAAGGGGCGCGGGTGTGGTCACGGCGCTCAAGGTGGTGTCTCCTCGCGGGATATGCGTCCATGCGTCGAGAGGGCCGATGCGGACTTGCCGGGGCGGGGCCTGCCTCGGGAGTTCGCGTCTGTCCGAAGCGCGGATTTCTGCGTCATTGCGTCATCAGCGTCATTTGGGCTTTTGACCTGCGGTTTTGTGTGACGCAGTGATCAGGGGGTGCGTCATCAGCGCGTCATGGGGTGCGTCATCGCGTGACGCAGATGACGCAGGATGACGCAGAGGTCGCCGCCTGCGTCATGCCTGTATCCGCAGCTCACGGGCTGTTTTTCCGCCTGCATGACGCAGATGACGCAGCGTCTTCCCTCTTAGGACAAAAGAGGGGGTGTCTGTTTGTGGTGAGGTGCGCCTCACAGCGTGAAATAAGGAGCCGCTGCGCGGCGCGCCCATCGGGCGGCGTTCCGCCGAACAGCAAGAGGAGCACGCTCCGCCCCGGGGTGCTCCTCTTGCTTGTCCGGGGAGTGATCGCGTGGTCGCGGGTCAGAACACCGGCTTCTGCTCGTGTGGGGGCGAGGCCGGTTGGCGGGTCATTTCGAGGTAGCGGCCCTCGCTGGTGCGGCCCCAGTCGATGAGGACGCCACGGGCGGCAAGCGTCGGTTGGAGGCGCTTGAGGCGGTCAGAGAGGACCTTTCCCGTGGTCGGCCACCCCTTGGGCAGGGGACGTAGTTCGTCGCCGTTGTAGAGGCGACTGAGGCAGTGCAGCCACTCGGTGGAAGTCATCCGCTGCGCCTCGCCTGGCTCCATGGTGTCCGCATGCTTGAGAACGGTCTGCGCCAGAAGGTCGCCCTCGATCACGTCATCGTTCAGGTCGTCCAGGCTGGCCCGATACGCGGCGAGCGCCCCGAGACCGGTTGCCGCATCGAGCTGCGCACACAGGTGCGCGAAGTCCGCCATCCGCAGGTCCGTGGGGGTCTCCGCCTCAGCGGCGCGGACCTTGACCGTGAGGTCCAGGAGAGATCCGAGAACGACGGGCAGAATGTCCGCGTACTCCGCCCACAGCTCGGCCTCGGTGCGTCGGATGCGGGGCCGCTCCAGACGCAGGGGCAGGAGCCGTTCCGCGAGGTCCGGCCGGATGACGCCGACGTCGATGCCGGTCAGCAGGAGGGGGCGACGGTAGCGGGCGCGGAAGACGTCCCCGTCGGTGAACAGGGCGCGTTTGACGTTCTCGGCTCCGGTGACGATGCAGCACATGGCGTCGGACAGGTCCGGGGTCATGTGGGAGAGGTTGTCCAGGGCCGTGACCCATCCGGCCGCCACTGCCGCGATCAGGTTCTCCTCATCCTTGGGGGCCCGGCGCAGGTCGCCGCTCATTCCCTCGATGATCCTCACGAGCATGCGGCCCCCGGTGGACTTGCCCGCGCCCTGGGGGCCGGTGAGGAAGGGGGCGGGGACGGGCACTGACGGTTCGAGGCAGCCGATGAGCCAGGCGATGGCCAGGCATTCGGTCTCCGCGTTGGCGAAGTTGCACAGCCGCAACAGGAGGTCGATGCCTTTGCCGTTGGTGTCCTTGGCGGGCAGGGGCAGTTCCCCGGTGAGCTGGGTCCGTCGCCAGCACACTTCACGCGGGTCGGGGATGGCGATGTCCCAGCCGGTGGGGTGGATTCGGACCGACTGCCCGTCGTTGCGGCCCAGGTCCAGCCAGGTCGCTCCGTCGAGTCCGGGGGCGACGCGGATGTGGACGGGCTGCACGTCCTCGGTCAGTGCGAGTGCTTCGATCAAGTCCAATGCCTCCTTGAGTGCGGTCCCGTTGAACGCGCCGCGCCCGTCCCTGAACAGGCCGACCATGAGTTCCTGGCGGTGGCTTCCCGTGGTGCCCTGGGAGCGGATGGGTCGGGCCACGGGGTGGCCGTTCTTCTGCGCGTACACGGTCCCGTCGGCGGTGCGGAAGTACCGGAAGTGGGCCTGCGCGTAGTCCGTGATGACCTCGCGGGCCGGGGACTTCTCGTCGTCGGACATGGTCACAGTCCCAACGTGGTGCGGGCGTTGGTCCATGCGTCGGTGCAGTGCCGGGGCGATTCGCCTTTGGCCTGGGCGGCGGTGAACAGTCGCGCGATGTGGGCCTCGGTGAGGCAGCCGCACCGGCCGTGCGTGGAGAGCACGGCGAGGAAGGTCCGGTAGACGGTGGTGTGGATCGCGCTGGTGGCCTCGGTGATGCGCTGCTCGGCCATGGCGATGCCACGGTTCAGGTAGGTGGGCGTGCGGTGAGGGCAGGCCCCTTCCCCGGCCGGTGCGGGTACGGGGATGGCCTGCGGGGCCGACCGGACCGTGGAGGGCTCCTTCACGGCCAGTGCGCGCACGATGTCCGGTAGGGCCGTCATGGTGCCGGTGCCGGTGCCGAGCCACCGGGCGTAGGCCATCGTGGACTTGATGTCCACGCCGTCGCGGACGGCGTTTACGGAGCGCATGGCGCCTCGGTAGATCCAGTGTTCACCGCGGGTCGTCGGCACGGTCCGTGTGGCGGGCAGGGTCTGGCAGGCCCATGCAACGGCTGCGGTGTCATCGAGGTCCACCACGGTCAGCCCGGCACCGCCGGGGTGGTAGGCGACCGTCACGGCCTCCCGCCACGCCGACGCCCACGCGGGCGAGGCGATGACGGACGTGTCGGCGGTGGCGGCGGCCCACGCGTGGCAGGGACCGGGGCACTGGCAGGGGCCCGCTTCCTTCATGTTCGGCCGCCCGCCACAGACGGCCCTGCCGGTCCGGGCGTCCTTCGCGCAGGTGCGACAGTTCCCGAACGGCACCTTGCCCCTGCGCAGGGGCAGCACTGGCAGACCGGCCGCGGCCAGCTCCAGCGCGGTCCGCAGGGGCGAGAGCGTGGCCAGATGAGTGCTGGTCATGCGTGGGAGCTCCCTTCCGGGGCGGGCCGATGTGAGGGGATTTCGGCAAGGACGCGGTCACGCCAGCGCAGGGCGTAGGGCAGGCAGTTGGCGCAGTTCTTGTGCGTGGTGTGGCCGGGGAGGGGCGGGCGCTTGCGGGCGTGGAAGCTCCATGCAGCGGAGTCGGCGGAGGCCAGCAGGTGACCGACGCGTTCCAAGCCGAGGGTTTTGAAGCCGAAGCCGTGGAGCCGGTAGCCGCGAGCGGCCATGGCCGTGACGATCGCGGCACCCTGGGCCGTGGACTGAATACGGCACACGGAGCCAAGGCCCACGGTGGGCTCAGCGCGCAGGTCTACGCCGTAGTACTCGTACAGGTCCGCGCATGCGTGGTACTCGGGGATGGTCCGGCCCTGAAGGCTGGGGATGATCCGCAGGTCGGGAGCCAAAGACCTCAGCTCCAGGAAGTTGTGTACGGTGCGGCGGCGGTGTTCGGCGACGCTGAGGCGGGTCCCGGCGAAGGTTCCGGCGCGGGATGTACCGCCGTTGATAATCAGGTCTTCGCACATCCAGTCCTGTCCGGCTGCCCAGTCGTAGGGGCCGATGTGCTCCCAGATGCGGCGCAGGTCAGTCACGTACTGGCGGGGGGTACGGGTCCAGCGGCCGTGCCGCTGGAGTTCGGTGAAGCCGCCGGAGTCCACGGCGTAGCGGCCGATGGCCCGCAGCGGCTTGACGGCCGAGACAAGGTGCTCGGACTTCAAGAACAGCGGCACTGACGTCTCCCGCAGCCAGTGCTTTTTGTGGGTGGTCAGGTAGAACCGCATGCCCCCGGGGCGCGCGGCTGCGTCCGGGAGCTGCCGCGCCGGGCGCGGGATCACTCGCCGGATCACGGTCGGTTGGGTCATGCTGGATACCTCCAACAGGTCTGTTGAGGACTGGAGACCAGGGCGGCCCCGCTTCATTGGCGTGAGAGGGGGCCGCCCTGGGCCTTACTTGTTCTTGGAGCCGAAGAGCTTGAGGGTGATGCCGCCGACGCCGAGGGGTCCGGCGGTGGCTCCAGCGATGACGGTTGCGGTGTGGGCGGCGACGTCCATCAGCCAGCACAGGGCAGCGGCCAGCCCCCACCCCCCGGCGACGACCGCTCCGGCGATGGCGAACGGGATCAGAACGCGCTGCCAGGGGAAGCCGGTCGGGTCGGTGTCGTTGACGACGATGACGACCGGCTGCCCGGTGGCCTGAGCGCGCTGGAAGACGTCGGCGGGTATGTGCGGGGCCATCTGGCCGGGCGGGGTGTGCTGGCTCATTTCTGGCTCCCTCGGGGTGTACCGCGGGCCCGCGCCGACAGGTGACGCGGGCCCGTGCGGTGGGTGGTGTGCTTGTCGTCTTTCTTGTCGTGTCGCTTGTCGTCTGGCTTGTCGCTTGTCTTGTCTTGTCGCTTGTCGCCTCGCAGGTCACAAGCTGTTTCCGGGCCCCTGGCTCGCCCCGGGGACCCGTTGTTCGGTGCGGGACGACAGGCGACAAGCGATCAGCTCTCGGGGGCCTGCCCGGGGGCGTGCTGGCGGTGGACGTAGCGGGCCTTGGTGCCCTCCCCGACACGCACGGCGGTGCCGTTGTCCGCCCATGTCTTGAGCCAGCCGACGACCGTCTGACGGGTCGTGCCGTGGGTGTCGGCGAGCGCGCGGGCGATGGCGGATGCTCCGGTGCCCTCGGTGCCAGCGGCGAGCAGCAGCGCGAGCGCTTCCCGCTGCGCCGGACTGTCCTGCCCGCCCCGCAGCGCGGACAGGTTCAGCCCACCCCGTTCGGCCGGGGAGGCGTCAGAGTCGGGGGCGGTGGCGAACTGGGCGTCGATCTCGGCCCGGAAACGGCGCAGCATCGCGTCCTCCGACGCGTCCTGCCCGCTGTCCTGCTCGTCCCGCAGCGCGGACAGCCTCAGCCCCTGCCCGGCAGGAGCGTTGTCGGTGCCCTGATCGGTGCGGGGGGTGTGGTCGCGCATCCATCCGATGCGGTCGGTGTCCCAGCGGCGGGCGTAGGCGGGCCCGGCTGCCTTGGCGGACAGCGTGTCCAGGACGGGGTGCCGGTCGGATGTGGCGGCGATGATCTCCCGGATCTGGTTCGGCAGGACGCGCCAGGTCTTGAACAGCGCGGCCGGGGACTCCGGGGTGCCCATGAACCCCGAGCCCTTGTAGGGGGCTTGGTCCACGCGCAGGCCGCGGGTGCCGGGGAACATCTTGCTCAGGTCCATGCCCTCGGTCTCGCCACCGGTCAGGGCAACGCGGACCTTGGCTTCCCGGCGGATCATCAGGTTGCCCAGGACGCTGCCGGTAGCTCCCAGCGCGGTCAGCACGGTGCGCAGGCCCATCGCGCGGGCGATCCGGATGACTTCCAGGATCTTCTCGCCGAGCTTGCGCATCCGCCGGTCGGTGCTGGCCAGGATCTCCGCGCCCTCATCGATGACGAGCATGATCTGAGGGATGGCCGGGCTGATCGGCAGCAGGTCGGTGTTCGCCTTGGCGAGCAGGTCCTGGTAGCCCATCTTGCGCTGCTTGGCGACCCGTACCGCCGCGTCCAGCATGGTCACGGCTTCCTCGTAGGTACCGGCGAGCCAGTCCACCCCCGGCCGCACGGGCTTGCCCTCGGGGTGGCTGATCTCGCCGTTGAGGGCGGGCAGGACCCAGGGCAGGCCCGCGGAACCGGCGTTGAGGTCGATCACCCAGGTCAGCATGTCCTCGGCGCGGGCGAATCCGGCGAGGATCGCATGCACCATGTTGGTCTTGCCCGATCCGGTCGGGCCGACGACCAGCGCGCACTGTTCCCGCAGGTACGCGCGGATCTGCTCGGCGTTGGTCCGGTAGCCCCACGGGATGCCCGTCAGCACCGACAGCGGCCCGTAGTCAGCCGGGTAGGTCCGCTCCTCTTCCAGGACGTTGACCGTGGTCACGTCCATGATGGTCCGGCCCTGGTGGATGCCGGGGCCGGCGGTGGCGGTGCAGCCGTGCGGCAGCCGGGCATCAGCGGAGAGCTGCACGGAGTACTGAGCGATGCGGTCGTAGGTGACGCCGCCCTGCGGTTCCAGGTCCAGGGAGTACCCGGCACCGGTCTCCCACTTCTCCACGCCGAGCACGCGCACGGTGATGTTGCAGATCCGCCGGATCCGCTCCACCCATTCCGCGGCGATCTCCCGCCGCTCCGCGGAGAGTTCCTGCGCGATCTGCCGCTGCTCGGCCGCGATAGCTTCCTCCTCGCGGGCCTCCTCGAACAGGGCGGTGGACCGTGCGGCAGCGCCGATCCCGACCCCGATCGTGGCCAGCGACCCCAGAGCGGCCCAGGTCAGCGGGCCGTGGGTCATGGCCCACGTGGTCCACCCGGCCCCGACGAGCCAGGAGGCGGCGCGGGTGGCCAGGGTGCGGCCAGCGTTGCGCACGCGCAGCCCCACGACGGTGTGACCCAGGGCGCCAGCGGCTCCGACCGCGAGTGCCCAGGTGGGGGGCATGGAGGTGGCGGCGCCGGTGGTGGCAACGGCGAAGGCTCCGGTGGTCGCGGACAGGGCGCCGGTCACGGGTCCGTGACCGGCAGCCCAGTCCAGCACCGGGCCACTGCTCTGCTGTTTGGCGGTGGCGGTGGCGCTCATCTCAGACGTTCCAGCCCTTCTCTGCCTGGTGGCCGTTGCGGGGGTCCTCGTGGCGGGCGATGTCCTGCGCGTGGACCTGCCGGAACAGCGGGCCCATGTCCTCGGCGACGGCGACGGTGCTCATCAGGGCGCCGAAGATGTCGTTGAAGCCGGACGCGACCTCCTTCTCCAGCGGGAACTCGCTGTCGGAGCGCTCGGCGAGGATCTTCATCACGTTCGCCACGCTGGTCAGCGCGGCCGGGAGCCCTTCGACCATGGCCAGGATCTCCATGGCGTTGTCGGGGTCGTAGGAGTGGGCGGCCTGCTCCATCTCGGCCGCGGTCTCTTCGAACTGGAAACCGGACACGTGCTCTCCTTCACTCACCTGGGGTGTGGTGCCGGTGGGAACCTTGGCCGCGGGCCGCTCCACGCTGTCCGCGACCTCTTCCGTGCCGTCCTCGGCTGCCTCCGCGTCGGCCGCCTCCTCCTGCTCCCGCAGGTTCCGGCGGGTAGCTTCGTCCCGTGCCGCGCGCTGCTCGGCCGCGGTGAGGACCAGGCGCCGGTACAGGCGGCGCCCCGGGTGCATCAGCCCCGGAATGCCGAGCTTGCGGCCGAGCGGGGTGGTCAGGCAGCCCAACAGACCCACCGGCAGGGCGAGCAGGGCCGCCATCAGGCGACGCCCGTGGAAGCGGGCCGCGGACCGCCGCAACGCCCGTCGGGCAGCCTTCCGGGCCGGGGCCTTACGGACCGCCGCGCGCTGCGCCGCCACATCGGCGCCGGTCTTGGCATCCCGCCGGGCGCGATTGTGGGCGATGGCCGCATCCCGCCCGGCACGGGCCTTACGGACGGCACCGCCCAGCAGGCCACCACCGGAGCTCCCGCGCTTGCCCAGCCGGTTGTTACCGGAGGCGGCTTTGGCGTTGCGGCGGGCGTCGGCGACCGCGCGGCGGGCCGCGGTGGTCTGCGCCCGCTGGTCCGCGCGGGATCCGGCCGCGGCCTGCTGCGAGGCCCGCAGCCCCCGTATCTGCCCGACCCTGCCAGCGCTCTTTCCCGCGCCGCTGGCCGAGTGCCTGGACGCGGCGTGTCCGGGCTTGCCGAGTGTCTTGCCGCTGGTGGACGTACCACCATGGCGTGCGGCGGGGCGGTTGCCGGATCGGTTCCGGCCCGGCATACCGCCCGTGCGGCCCGTACGAGAGCCACCCGAACGGCTCCCCATCCGGCCACCGCTGAACGTGCCGCTGCGGTGCAGGCCCGCGGTGCGGGCAGCGGCATATCCGGCCGTGCGGGCGGCGGTCCGGCGGGCGTCCCGGCGGGGGTTGGGCTTGCGGGAGCGGGCGGCGGCCACCGTGGCCAGGACCACGGCGCCGGTGGCGGCGACCATGGCGCCGACCGGCCCGCCCACCAGACCGGCAGACGCGACCGCGCCGATCGTGGTGTTCGCGCCGGTCATCGCCAGCGGCACCACCGGCCACCCGCCCGGCGTGTGCTCCACCCCGACCGCGGCCGGTGTGGGGGCCGGGGCGGGCGTCGGCTCAGGCGGTTTCTCGACCGGCGGCGCGGTAACGGCCTGCGGGGCCGCTACCGCTTCGGTGCTGGTGTCGGTCATGCTGACAGCACTCCTTGTCTGAAGGGAGGGCAGAGCCCGGACGCACGCTTTGGCCGGCCGCGTCCGGGCGACTGCTGAAACTTGCTGCTCAGAGCCCGTTGGGCTCCAGCGAGAAGAACATGACGTTGGCGTCCGACAGCTCCGGGTGCGCCTGCGTGATCTCCTTGCGCAGCACCTCGTAGAGGTCGGCCCGGGTGTCACCGGGACGGGGCGTGAAGGTGTTGGCGAACGTCGCGCTGATGAAGCCCCCACCGTGCGGCTTCTGGAGGGTGAGGATGAAGTGGTGCGAGCCCTGCTGCTGAGCGGCCGGGCCAGTGGTCTGCTGAGTCTTGGTGGTCACAGGTGACACTCCTGGTCGAGTTCGGGTTGATCAGGCGGCGCGCTGTTCGTCGGGGTAGGCGCAGGTCACGCACAGGCCGAGGGAGGTCGGGATGCAGTACCCGGCATCGGTGCGGCAGGCGGGGCAGGTGCGGCGGGCGAGCATCGCCGCGGCGAGCGCCGCGGACTTCGCGGCCGTCATCGGCCGGACGGGCTTGGCCTGGTCCAGCCGGTACAGGAACGCGACCTGCGTCCCACCGGCACGGCGGTTGGCCCGCATGACCTGCGCTGCGATCGGCTGCCCACCGGGCCGTAAGCCCCGTGCCCGTAACTGGCGCCTCGTGGCCAGCCCATCCGGCGCCAGGCGCCACGGGAAGGTGGGGATGCCGTAGCGGGCGCCGGAAGGGTCGTAGCACTTGCCGAACGCCGGGGACATCAGACCGCCACCGCCTCACGCACGCGGTCATGGCCGGTGGCCTGGGGGTCGGATCCCTGGTCCCGCAGACGCTGGTAGACCTTGTGGACATAGGAGGTGGAACGGGTGGACTTCCGGGCCGCCTCCGTGATCGTCTCCCCCATCACCCAGCACGTGCGGATGACGTTCAGCGCCTCATCCGCGGGCAGCTTCTCCGTCTCCGCGGCATCGTCCTCGGCCGAGGTGGAAACTGGGGGGACAGTGAGCTCATACACCCGCCGGTCACCACAGATGACCAGCGGCGACCGCTCTACTGTTGCCGGGACCGGCACAGCAGCCGGAGCCGGGGCAGGGGGCGCGGGGACCGGGGTGGACACCGGGGGGACAGGGGCGGATTCCACCGGGGCGTCCACCGCTTCCACCTCGGCGCGCAGTTCGGCGATTTTGTCGAGGATCGCGCGGCGGTAGTGGGTGATCGCTTCGGCCAGAACGATCAGGAGGACAGGGGGGATGGAGTGGAGCACCAGCCCCGCCGGATCCACCAGCCGGGGAACACCGAACGCGCTCCCCTCCGGCCACAGCGAGCCCCAGCAGTTCATGACCCACGTGCCCAGACCGGCGAACCAGCGCAGCCCGGACGCCCAGCCGGAGGGGGTCACGCCGTACTCCGACAACCGGCCATCCACGATCAGAACGGCCCCGAGAGCGACCGCGACCATGGGGTCCAGCAGCCAGGCGATCCAGGGCGAGACCTCGTGCCGGATGGCGAACATCGTGACGTTGGTCGCGGTGAACGCGAGCGCCACCACGGCCACCAGCACCAGGACCGTCGTCAGCCCCGACTGGAGCCGGTTCAGCGCGGCGATCTGGACGCGCGGCGGGGCGGACCTGCCGTTCACCGGTCGGCCTCCCCGCTCGGCTTCGTGCTGCGCGGGTCACCCGCCGTGCGGTAGCCGGTCGGCGGGTTCTTGGCGAGCTGCTTGCGGAGGTAGGGCGTGATCCACCCGATGGCCCAGCCGGTGGGGTCGGAGAGAACACCCTCGATCGCGACGACCACGTCCATGGCCCGGTTGTCGAGGACTTCACGGAACCGGTCGGTGTCACCGAACGTGGCCGGGAACGGGATGCGGAGCGCTTCGAGGACGGCACGCAGCAGGTCAGCAACGTCCTCGGGCAGCGGGCCGGGGTTGGCATTCGTGGTCGACATCTCCGGGGCGCTCACGCTCCCACCCCCGACGTACTCACCGTGGCGGTACGGTTCGAGAGCTCCCGCCGGGCGGCCAGCACCCGGCGGCGGGCCCGGCGGATGCGGCGGGCGTCCAGCTCGGACACCGGCCGGTCAAGCGTCATGATCTGCACGTCCAGCAGCTCAACCTCGGCCGTGATGACGGGCATTTCAAGCGCGATGGCGTTCAGCTCAGCGGCTGTCGGCTCGCGGTCGGACAGGTCGGCGGTAACAACCGCCTGAAGTGCACCGATGTGCTTCATGGGTCGTGGTTCCTTCCAGGGTTGAACGGCCCGAAAGCGGCTCCGGTGTTGCAGCACCGGAGCCGCGCGCCGTTGAAGTCGGTAGATCCGGCTCCCCACACCCCGCCCGTACGGCACCGCACACAAGCGGCCCGGACGGACGGAGGAGGCAACCGGCCGCGGCTCTAGGGGCCGCGAACAAGTTGGGTTGCGCTGTTCCTCACGCGGGGGTCGGACCCGCGTGGCCGCCTACTTGGCCGAGGAGAGGCGGCGTGATCCCCATTCAGTTGTCAATGAACGAGCGCTTCCTTTGGGCCCGTTTCACGGGGCCCTCCGGGCGCGTTTTTGCAGGTCATGCAGGAGCCATCCAGCCCCCTTTCCGGGGTCCGGCTGGCGTTGCGATTCCAGATTGACCTAGGTCAATCTGGATGTCAAGGCGCTTCGCCGAACCAGGGATTGACCTAGGACAGCTACGCTCGTGACATGGAGCTAAGCCCTGACGCGCCCAAGCCGACGGCCAAGGAGATCGCCGCGAAGTTCCGCGAGGACATCGCGAACGAGGTCTACGGGCCGGGGGACCGGCTGCCCGCAGCCCGTGGGCTCGCGAAACAGCTCGGTGTCCAGCTCATGACCGTGCAGAGTGCTTATGGACAGCTCCGGTCCGAGGGGCTGGTCATCACCCAACAGGGGCGCGGAACGTTCGTCCGCGATCCTGCTGTGCCCCTCGGCACCGAATCCGGCAGCAGCCCCGCGTTCACCGCGCTGGCGTCGGAACTCAGCACGATTCACGAGACCCTCCGACAGCTTGGTGATCGGCTTGACCGCCTGGAGCGGCTTGTCGAGGGCAACGGGACTCCGCCCGCTCAATGAGCGTGTTGGTGCGGCTCAGCAGGTTCTCCGCTGTCGCTCGTGCCGTGCGCAGACTCGCTTCGATCAATGCGAATTCGGCGGCGGTCATGCCCAGTTCAGTGATGCGGTGCTCGTTGCTCCCTGACATGCCAATGAGCATGTGGGTGCCAACGCAAAAGGACCCGGACAGACTGTCCGGGTCCGATTTCTTTGCAGGTCAGGCGGGTTGACGAGTTCTCAGGTGACCGTCTCGTCCGCCGCGTCGAGCACGGCAGGCCAGGGCAGCTCACGGCCGGACGGTGCCTCGCGCGGCTCGTACAGCGGCCAGACCTCCGGTCCGTACACAAGCCGTACGTCTGCCTCGCGGAGGGCGGCGAGATACCCGCGCCATGCGGGATGCCGGGCGTGCGCCGCGTTGACGCGAGGGAAGACGATGACCGGTAGGCCGACGGTGCCGATCGCTTCGCAGACCTGCGTGAGCGCTTGATTGTCGGCAATGCCGGCCGCCAGCTTGGCGACGGTGTTCGCGCTCGCTGGGGCAACGACGTAACAGTCCACTTGGGGGTGCGGCCGAGCCTCACCTGGCAACCGGGGCGCGTCCCGTACGGGGAGCCCTGTCACCTTCTCCAGTCGCTCGACTTCGCCGATGGTTCGCAGCCACTCACCCGCAGTCGGCGTCAGCGTCACGGCCACCTGCCAGCCGCGCGCCATCGCGGGCTCGACCAGACCCGTGCGAAGGGACTCCACCCCGCCGGCACCCGAGGCGACGACCCCGAGGACTCCGCGCGCCTTCGTACTCACTGCACCGCCTTGCATCGCTGGGCCATCGCGAACAGCTCGGACGAGCGAGCGCCCCCGGTGACCGGGGCCTGTTTGATCAGGTCTCGCAGCGTCTCCCGCACACGAGGATTGTTGCGCACGAGCTGTGGCGACGTGCCTTCGGCGGTCCGCAACTCGGTGAAGGCATCGTCTCCCTTGCCTGCCAGCGTGAGCGCGCGAGCGAAGTCGATGCGGTGGGATACGCCGCGTTCCGGCGGCATGTGGTCCACGTCGATGTCCCCGTGCTCCACGACGTACGAGACGTTCTCAAGGTCGAGTTCCGCCGACAGCCTGTGCAGCACGACGTTCGTCGGCCCGAAGCTGGTCTGCCAGTGATTCTCATCCGAGCCGAGTCGGTTTGCCAGCGTCTCGGCTCGGCCCAGCAGGTTCGTTGTGGTCGCCCGGTCCTGGTGGCGGGCCGCCGCGATGGCTGCCCGCAGGTGGATCATCCCGAGCAGACTCAGCGCGGCCGGGTCATCCTCTTCTATGCGTGACGACAGCCATACCGCCGTGGTCTCGCCCAGCTCCATGGCGTCGTCGTATCGGCCGTTGGCCAGCAGTGCATGCGTGCCCGAGCGGGCCGCCGACGCCAGAACGAGGGGATCACCCGACTCGTCCGCGGCCCGCATGGCGCGCTCGGCCGCGAGCCACGAGATATCGGATTCGCCGATCTTCGCGAGCGTGGTCGCGGCGAGATGGTGAGTACGAGCGGAGACGGCCCAGCAGTCGCGCCGCTCCTCCGGCGAGCGTGCGGCCCGGTCCTCTAGCTCCTGGGCGGTCTGGAGGAGACCGGGGAGCGCGGCCACCACCTTGCCGAGGTGGCCGGTCTGGTAGTCGTTCCAGCGCTGCTCAACGATCGGGACGACTGGGCCCGGCACCGGTAGCTGCGCCTCGGCCTCCGGCCCGAAGAGCAGCCGAGAGAGGCGGCGGGGGCTCATGAGCGCGTCGCGCACGGCGGGGACGTCGTCCTGCTGCTTCTCGTCCTCCAGCAGCGACGGCTGCCCGATCAGGTCTCCGAGCGGCACCCGCAGGACGCGTGCCAGCTCGCCGAGCTTGTCGATACGGGGCGGCTTCCGGCGGCCCCGCTCCACCTTGGCCAGCCAATCTGTGCTGTGGCCTACGAGCCCGGCCAAGACCTCTTGGGTGTAGCCGCGACGGTTGCGGTAGAAGGCGATCCGTTCCCCGATGCTGAGGTGATCTCCAAGACCACGCATTGCGTGCTGCCTCCAGGCGAGTAGGGGCGTTGCTCACGGTACAGATCCGCCCAGGGGGCGGACAGGCGATCTGTCTGCTCTCTCGGCGTGAAGCCAGCATGAGCAGCGCAACGGGCAGCACCCCGGACATTGTGTCCGGGGTGCTGCGGTCATACGTTTGGGCATCCACTACGGCGATAGGCACTGGTCAGCCACAATGGACGGGCTCTGCCCGATCCGCGCGGCGGGGCCTGCCCTGACATCCACGGCTGACATCAACGGCGACGGGACCCCACCGACAATGACCGACACCAGCCGACACCGGCCCATGGGAAGTGGCCTAGGTCACCCTGCTCTATGGACCGGATGCGAAAATGGGATGATGTCGATATGAAGGGACGCGTCCTTGTCGTCGACGACGACACCGCACTGGCAGAGATGCTCGGCATCGTGCTGCGCGGCGAAGGCTTTGAACCGTCGTTCGTGTCGGACGGCGACAAGGCTCTTGCCGCCTTCCGTGAGACCAAGCCCGATCTTGTGCTGCTCGATCTGATGCTGCCCGGACGGGACGGCATCGAGGTGTGCCGGCTGATCCGGGCCGAGTCCGGGGTGCCGATCGTCATGCTCACGGCCAAGAGCGACACGGTCGATGTGGTGGTCGGGCTCGAGTCCGGGGCGGATGACTACATCGTCAAGCCGTTCAAGCCGAAGGAGCTGGTGGCCCGGATCCGGGCGCGGCTGAGGCGTTCCGAGGAGCCGGCGCCGGAGCAGTTGGCCATCGGCGATCTGGTGATCGACGTGGCGGGGCACTCGGTGAAGCGGGACGGCCAGTCGATAGCGCTGACGCCGCTGGAGTTCGATCTTCTGGTGGCGCTGGCCCGTAAGCCGTGGCAGGTGTTCACCCGTGAGGTGCTGCTGGAGCAGGTGTGGGGCTATCGGCATGCCGCCGACACCCGGCTGGTGAATGTGCATGTGCAGCGACTGCGGTCGAAGGTCGAGAAGGACCCGGAGCGGCCGGAGATCGTCGTGACCGTGCGCGGTGTCGGCTACAAGGCCGGGCCCAGCTGAGATGACCGGTGGTACGGCGCCGCAGCCCGGTGATCCGGGCGGCGGGGCTCCGGAGGGTGCCCGGATGGGGCGGCCCGACCCGGCGGGTGAGATACCGCTGCTGCGCAGGTTGTGGAGCGGCGGGCATCTGCTGCCCGACGGGGCGTCCGGAGGGCCGGCCCACCCGGTGATCCGGCTGTTCGGCCGGTGGGTGCGCCGTCCGCTGCTGCCCGCTGCCCGGCTGTGGCGGCGGAACATCCAGCTGCGAGTGGTGGCCACCACGCTGCTGATGTCGCTCGGTGTGGTGCTGCTGCTGGGCCTGGTGGTCATCGGGCAGGTGCGCAACGGTCTGCTGGACGCCAAGCGCCATGCGGCGCAGGGCCAGGCGGTCGGCGGGTTCGAGGTGGCCGAGCAGATGGCCGACCGCAAGAGTGACAACCGTGGCCAGGACGGGGCCGGTGCCGGTGCCGGTGCCCAGGACTCCGGTGCCTGGCTGAACGCGCTGGTGGAGCAGCTCGCCAGCGGCGGCAAGGGCGCCTATTCGGTGGTGGCGCTCAGCTCCGACTCCGGCGAGACGCCCTACGTGGCCAGCCGGGGGCCGCGAGCCTCCGGCGATGTGCAGCCGGACAGTGTGCCCACCGATCTGCGCCGTCGGGTGGACGAGGGCCGCACGGCGCCGTACGAGCGCTACGGAAAGATCGTGCACGCGGGCTCCGGGGACGCCGAGCCCGCGCTGATCATCGGCAAGCGTCTGGACGACAACAACGGCGACGCGTACCAGCTGTATTACCTCTTCCCGTTCACCCAGGAGGAGAAGTCCCTGAGCCTGGTCAAGGGCACCCTGGCCACGGCCGGGGTGTTCGTGGTGGTGCTGCTCGGGGCCATCGCCTGGGTGGTGGTCAGGCAGGTCGTGACGCCCGTGAGGATGGCGGCGGGGATCTCCGAGCGGCTGGCGGCCGGACTGCTCCAGGAGCGGATGAAGGTCACCGGGGAGGACGACATCGCCCGACTGGGCGAGTCGTTCAACAAGATGGCGCAGAACCTCCAGCTCAAGATCCAGCAGCTGGAGGAGCTCTCCCGGATGCAGCGCCGCTTCGTCTCCGATGTCTCCCATGAGCTGCGCACCCCGCTGACGACCGTAAGGATGGCGGCGGACGTCATCCATGAGGCGCGTGAGGACTTCGATCCGATCACCGCGCGCTCGGCCGAGCTGCTGTGGGGCCAGGTCGACCGCTTCGAGTCGCTGCTCAGCGATCTGCTGGAGATCAGCCGGTTCGACGCGGGCGCGGCCGCGCTGGAGGCCGAGCCGATCGATCTGCGCGATGTGGTGCACCGGGTGGTGGACGGGGCCGAGCCGCTCGCCGAGGCCAAGTGCACCCGCATCCTGGTGCGGGGCGCCGAGGCGCCGGTGATCGCCGAGGCGGACCCCCGGCGCGTCGAGCGGGTGCTGCGGAATCTGGTGGTCAACGCCGTGGAGCACGGTGAGGGCCGCGATGTGGTCGTGCGGCTCGCGACGGCGGGCGGTGCGGTGGCCGTCGCGGTGCGGGACTACGGCGTCGGGCTCAAGCCCGGCGAGGCGACGCGGGTGTTCAACCGCTTCTGGCGGGCCGATCCGGCCCGTGCGCGTACCACCGGCGGCACCGGCCTGGGCCTGTCGATCGCGGTGGAGGACGCGCGGCTGCACGGCGGCTGGCTCCAGGCGTGGGGCGAACCCGGCGGCGGTTCGCAGTTCCGGCTGACGCTGCCGCGCACCGCGGGCGATGTGCTGCGCGGTTCGCCGATCCCGCTGGAGCCCGAGGACTCCCGGCGTAACCTCCGTCCGAGTGATGCCGTGGGCCCGCAGCCCGCGGCGGAGCGGCTGGCGGCGGTGCCCGCGCAGCCGCGGTCCGCGCTGCCCGCCGACACCGCGGCGCCGTCCGCCGATCCGACGGCCTTGCCGGGCAATGGGGCCCGGGTGGTGCGTGGCACCCCGGAGACGCCGTCCGACGGCCCGCGGGGCGGCCAGGAGCCGTCCGCCCGGCCGACACCATCGAACGAAGGGGAGGGCCGCCCCCGTGGGCGCTGACCGTGCCGACTGTCGCCGTTTCCGCCGCCGTGTGCGCCGCCCGGGCGGCCGGGGCCTGAGCGCGCCCGTGCTGCTGGCCTGTGGCGCCCTGCTGCTGTCCGGCTGTGCCTCGATGCCCGACAGCGGCGATGTGCGGCGGGTGGACTCCTCACCGCGCTCCGACGTCGACTCGCAGGTGCGGGTGTACGGGGTGAGCCCGGGCAAGGGCGAGCAGCCCGCCGAGCTGGTCTCCGGCTTCCTGGAGGCCACGACGAGCGACGAGGAGAACTTCGGCACGGCGAAGGAGTACCTGACCAAGAGCGCGGTCAAGCGGTGGCAGCCCTTCGCGGCCACCACCGTGCTGGACCAGGCGCCTGACGTGCGGGTGGAGACGGACCCGGGCGACCGGGACGGTAACGGTAAGACGGTCGTGCTGTCGGGCAAGCGGATCGCCCTCGTGGACGAGACCCACGCCTACAAGCCCGATGAGCAGCCGTACGAGGAGCGCATCCATCTCACCCTGAGCGGGTCCGAGTGGCGGATCGACGGGCCGCCGCGGGGGCTGATCCTCGGCGAGTCCGACTTCCAGCGGATCTACCGCTCGGTCAACAAGTACTACTTCGCCGATCTCGGCCCGGACGCGGAGGATTCGAAGGCCGGGGACAACGTGCTGGTGGCCGATCCGGTCTATGTGCGGCGCCGTATCGACCCGGTGACCGCGACCGTCAAGGCGCTGCTGGACGGCCCCACGGGGTGGCTGGAGCCGGTGGTCAGCAGCTCCTTCCCGCGCGGTGCGGCGCTCGGCCGCCGGGACGAGCGGCTGTCGCTGGACGACTCGAACGCGCTGAAGATCCGGCTGAACGAACGGGCCGCGCAGATCAGCGCGGCGCGCTGTGCCCGGATGGCGGCGCAGACGCTGTTCACGGTCCAGGATCTGGGCGAGGGATCGTCCCAGGTCAGCGGGGTTCGGCTGGAGCGGCAGAACGGTTCGGAGCTATGTGCCCTCTCCAGTGACGCGGCGCGGGCCTACGCCCCGGACGGGGTCGAGGGCCATCCGCGGCACCAGTACTTCGTGGACTCCGAGCACCGGATGGTCCGGCTGTCCGACGACGAGGACCGGCCACAGCCCGTTCCGGGGCCGTTCGGCGCCGATGACGCGGGACTGGGCTCGGTGGCGGTCTCCCGCGACGAGCGGGACGCGGCGGGGGTCACCGCCGACGGCTCGGCGCTGCATGTGACCGAGCTCACGTCGGACGCCGATCGCGGCAAGGTGCGGGTGCGCAGCCGGGGCGGCAGCGTGGAGAACGGTCTGACGGCGCCGAGCTGGGACGGGCTGGGTGGTCTGTGGGTGGCCGACCGGGATCCGCGGCAGCCGAGGCTGCTGCGGCTGCGGGGCGGCACCGGACCGGCGGACGAGGTGCGGCTGCCCGAGCTGGACGGTGGCCGGATCACGGCGCTGCGGGTGTCCGCGGACGGCTCCAGGATCGCGATGCTGGTCAAGCGGTCCGGCCACACCACGCTGCGGCTCGGCCGGATCGAGCGGCGGGGCACCGCGGACGCCCCGAAGCTGTCGGTGGGGGCGCTGCGGGCGGTCGCGCCGAAGCTGGAGGACGTGGACGCCTTCTCCTGGGCCGGGGACAGCCGGCTGGTGGTCGCGGGCCGGGAGTCGGACGGGGTGCAGCAGCTCCAGTACGTGGAGTCCGACGGCTCCCCGGCGAACGTCCCGGAGGTGCCGGGGCCGAACGGTGTGCAGTCGATCGGCGCCTCGGAGGACCAGACCCGCCCGCTGATCGCCGAGACCAGGGAGAACGGCATCGTCCGGCTGCTGCCGAACACCGACTGGAAGACCGTGGACCAGGACGGCTCGGCTCCGGTCTACCCCGGCTAGGTCTGCCCCGGCTGGGTCTGCCCCGGCTGGGCTGGGCCCGTAGGGGCGGCTCTTAGGCCAGGACACCGATCGGGGGTGGCTGGTTGTCCACATGTGCGCGGTTGTCCACAAGGGGTGGCGCGGTGGCCCGACCGCCGGGACAGTGGTGTTCATGCGGGGCTGGTGGCAGGAGATCTCCGATCTGGTGCTGCCGGCCGACTGCGCCGGATGCGGTCGGCCAGGCGGCACGTTGTGTGACCGTTGTCGTGGAGCGCTGCGGGGGACCGGGGCGCGCCGGGTGGAGCCGAGCCCGGCGCCGCCTGGGCTGCCGGTGGTCCACGCGGCGGTGGATTACGTGGACGAGGCGCGGGCCGTGCTGCTCGCGCACAAGGAGCGGGGAGCGCTCCGGCTGGCGCGGCCGCTGGGCGAGACGCTGGCGAGAGCCGTGCGGGCGGCCTGCCCCGGCGGCGGGCCCGGTGCGGGGCCCCGAGGGCGGGCGGCCGTGGGATCGGGCGCGGTCTGCGGGGCGAGACCGGGTACGAGACCCGGTGCCGGGCCGGGGGTGAGACCTCGCGGAGGGCCGCTGCTGCTGGTGCCGGTGCCGTCGGCTCGGCGCTCGGTGGGCGCCCGGGGGCATGACCCGGCCCGGCGGATCGCGCTCGCCGCGGCGAGCGTGCTGCGCGCCGACGGGCGCCCGGCGAGGGTCCCGGCCGTGCTGTGCCAGCGGCGCCGGGTGACCGACCAGTCGGGGCTGGACGCGCGGCAGCGGCGGGCGAATGTGACCGGGGCGCTGGGTGCGGTCCCCGGCGGCGGACGGCTGCTGGTGGCGGGCCCCGTAGTGGTGGTGGACGATCTGATGACCACAGGAGCCTCGCTCGCGGAGGCGGCGCGGGCGGTGACGGCGGCCGGAGGGCTGGTCATCGGCGCGGCCGTGGTCGCAGCACCTCTGACGGCCGCCAACCGGAACTGATGACGAAGCCACATCGTTGCAGGCAGTAAGCGTGGCAAAGCACCTGATCGGAGGTACGGGCCGGTAGGGGGTGCCGACTTCCGACCGGTCGAGCTATGTTCGGTTGTGAGGAATGGCGGGTGCTATGACTCACTCATCCGCTTGGCGTGTTTTGCCTGCATTCTGGTGAGGCTTGGAACAAATGGGATTGAGATCGTCCCCGTGGGAAGGAGGAGTCGAAAGCGCCAAGCCGGTGGCTCCGGAAGACGCCGGAGCCAAGTGCACAAGGGATGACGCTCCGATATTGACTGGAGCTACCCGGGAACGGAGTTCTGCGTGGACATCGTCGTCAAGGGCCGTAAAACTGAGGTGCCCGAGCGGTTCCGGAAGCACGTGGCCGAGAAGCTGAAGCTGGATAAGATCCAGAAGCTCGACGGCAAGGTGATCAGCCTCGACGTCGAGGTGTCCAAGGAGCACAACCCGCGGCAGTCCGACCGCGCCGACCGAGTGGAGATCACACTTCGCTCGCGTGGCCCGGTGATCCGGGCGGAGGCCGCCGCGGCCGATCCGTACGCAGCGCTGGACCTGGCGGCCAGCAAGCTGGAGGCACGGATGCGCAAGCAGCACGACAAGCGCCATACCCGCCGGGGCAACGGTCGCATTCCGGCCAGCGACGTGGCCATCACCGTGCCCAACGCGGCGCGCATCAACGGGCATGGGGATATCGCCCCCCAGCGCACGGCGGAGACCGTCCCCACCACCCGGATGGGCCCCCTGGAAGTCCAGGGCGAGGGCCCCCTGGTGGTCCGGGAGAAGACTCACGCCGCGGCTCCCATGTCGCTCGACCAGGCTCTCTACGAGATGGAGCTGGTCGGGCACGACTTCTATCTGTTCGTCGACTCCGACACCAATCGACCCAGCGTCGTCTACCGGCGGCATGGTTATGACTACGGGGTGATTCATCTTCAGCCGGAAGCGTTCGTCGGAGAGGCAGCCGGCGGCGCCGGTGGCGCACTCGGTGGCTGACCGAGAAATTCAGCCGAATCCAGCCTGACACGTAAGTGGTGCCCCGGAGCGCCTGCGCGCCCCCCGGGGCACCTCCGTGCGACCACGGCGGGACCATTCCGCCGTCCGGGCATGAAATCATGGCCCGGCGGCCAACCGGTGTACCGAAAGCACCGGTTGACGCCAGACCGAGTGCACCCAAGGTGCGGACCGTAAGGGCCATGGCCTTCAGGGGGAGGAACGATGGCGGACAGCTTCGGGCCCGTGTCCGACGCCGGTGAAGACCATGGCGTCGGTCCGGACGGGGGCGAGCCGCGCGGCGAACCGCGCAAGGAGCCGATTCGGGTCCTCGTCGTGGACGACCACGCGCTCTTCCGGCGTGGATTGGAGATCGTCCTGGCCCAGGAGGAGGACATCCAGGTCGTCGGCGAGGCGGGGGACGGGGCCGAGGCCGTGGACAAGGCGGCGGATCTGCTGCCGGACATCGTCCTGATGGATGTGCGGATGCCCAAGCGCGGGGGGATCGAGGCGTGCACCGCCATCAAGGAGGTGGCACCCAGCGCCAAGATCATCATGCTGACGATCAGCGATGAGGAAGCCGATCTCTACGACGCGATCAAGGCAGGGGCCACGGGCTATCTGCTGAAGGAGATCTCGACCGACGAGGTCTCGACCGCGATCCGGGCGGTGGCGGACGGCCAGTCGCAGATCAGCCCGTCGATGGCGGCCAAGCTGCTGACCGAGTTCAAGTCGATGATCCAGCGCACCGACGAGCGGCGGCTGGTGCCCGCGCCCCGGCTCACCGACCGGGAGCTGGAGGTGCTCAAGCTGGTGGCGACCGGAATGAACAACCGGGACATCGCCAAGGAGCTGTTCATCAGCGAGAACACCGTGAAGAACCACGTGCGCAACATTCTGGAGAAATTGCAGCTGCACTCCAGGATGGAGGCCGTGGTGTACGCGATGCGGGAGAAGATCCTCGAGATCAGGTGAGGGTTACGCCTCGCCCGGAGCCCGGAGCCCGGAGCCCGGACCCCGATGCCCGGAGCCCGATGCCTGGAGCCCGGAGCCCGAAGGCCGGAGACCGGACCCCGATGCCCGGAGCCCGGGGCCGAAGCCCCGGGTGAGCCGAGATCGGGTCAGGCGACCGCCGCCGAGACCGCCGCCGCGAGCGGTGCGGCCAGCTCCGGGCGGTCCACGCGCTCGACGCGTACGGCGTCACAGCCCACCCATTCGGCCGCCTCCCGCAGCGCCTGCGCCATAGGGGCCACGGCCTTCGGCGACTCCAGGGAGACCTGCCGGGCGACCAGGGTCGTCCCCTCCCGGGCCGGATCGACCCGGCCCAGCAGCCGCCCGCCGGACAGCAGCGGCATGGCGAAGTAGCCGTAGATCCGCTTGGGCCTGGGCACATACGCCTCCAGCCGATGGCTGAAGCCGAAGATCCGCTCGGTGCGCGACCGGTCCCATATCAGCGAGTCGAAGGGCGACAGCAGGGTGGTGCGGTGCCTGCCGCGCGGCGGGGTGGCCAGTGCCTCGGGGTCCGCCCAGGCCGGTTTGTCCCAGCCCTCGACCGCCACCGGCACCAGCCCCGAGTCCGCGATCACCGCCTGCACCTGCTCGCCCTTGAGCCGGTGGTAGTCGGCGATGTCCGCCCGCGTGGCCACGCCCAGGGACTGCCCGGCCAGCCGGACCAGCCGGCGCAGACACTCCAGGTCGTCCAGGTCGTCATGGAGCAGGGCGTCCGGCACGGCGCGCTCCGCCAGGTCGTACACCCGCTTCCAGCCGCGCCGCTCGACGCACACCACCTCGCCGAACATCAGCGCCCGCTCGACCGCGATCTTCGCGGCCGACCAGTCCCACCACGGCCCGCCGTTCTTGGCCCCGCCCAGCTCCGTCGCGGTCAGCGGGCCCTCCGCGCGCAGCTGCTTCACCACCGTCTCGTACACCCCGTCCGGCAGCTCGTGGTGCCAGTGCGGCCGGAGGCGGTAGGCGCGGCGCCGGAAGGCGAAGTGCGGCCACTCCTCGATCGGCAGCACGCACGCGGCATGCGACCAGTACTCGAAGGCGTGGGTGCCGGTCCAGTACGCCGACTCGACCGCCTTACGGCCGACCGCGCCCAGCCGTGCGTACGGAATCAGCTCATGGGAGCGGGCCAGCACCGAGATCGTGTCGAGCTGCACCGCGCCCAGGTGGCGCAGCACGCCCCGCACCCCGCCACGCCGGTCGGGCGCGCCCAGCAGTCCCTGGGCGCGCAGCGCTATCCGGCGCGCATCGTCGGCGGAGAGGGTGGCCTCGGGCGTGCGGTCCACGGCGGACCCGGTGGCGGCGTTCGTCATGCGCGCCACCGTAGTAGCACCCACTGACAACGCCGCCGACGCCGCCCGCGCCCGCCGGATGCCCCGGGCCCCCGGGCCCCTCGGACCGCCGGCGCGGCCATCAGGGACCGCCGACGCCGCCCTCAGGCGACCGACGGCGCCGTGGACGCCCGGTCCGCCCGGTCCGCCCGCCCGGACGCCTCCGGCTCCTGGGGCGCGTTGGCCGCCACGGCCGCCTTCGCGGGCAGATACGGCATCGTCGAGGGCAGCCCCCAGTCGGAGGGCAGCAGCGCGCCCCGCCAGGCGTCCCGCCGGGTCCCCTGGTGGACGATCCGGGCGCGGTCCGTCCCCTCCATCCGGAAGCCCACCCCGAGGGCGACCGCCCGCGAGCCCTCGTTCCCGGCCTCGCTGCACCACTCCAGGCGCTCCACCCCGAGCCGGGTGAACGCCCACTCGATCACGGCCCGCGCCGCCTCACCCGTGTAGCCGCGCCGCCGCTGCTCGCGCGCCGTCCAGTAGCCCAGCTCGGCCTGGTGCTCGGGGGAGCGCAGATGGGCCAGCCGGACCAGGCCCATGGCACCGACGAGCGCGCCGTCACTCTTGGTGACCACCGCGAAGTCGTAGGTCACGTCGTCACGCCAGTTCTCGGGGCAGATCCGGCCGGTGAAGTCCTCCGCGTGCGCGCGTTCGTACGGGGAGGGCACGCTGGTCCATCGCTGGATGTCCGGGTCCTGACAAGCGGCGAAGACCGCGTCCGTGTCGGAGGGCCGGAAGGGGCGCAGGACCAGGCGCTCGGTGGTGAGGGTGACAGGCTCCATGCGACCCGAGTCTGCGCCGCCGTCGTCACTCACCGCGAGCGGTTTCGGTGAATTGGAGGGCACCTGGGGGGCCTCTCGGGCGTTGACACGGTGAGGTGACATCCGGTCCTCGTGGTGACGGACCTCCCGGCGTGCCGGGGTCTGTCTTACGATGGCCGTTGCGGCGGGGCCTGCGCCCCTTGACAATGCCGCGCCAGCGCACCCCGACCGTGCCAGGCCCGACCGGCAAGGAGCCAGCCTACGTGTCCGTCCTCAACAAGCTCATGCGTGCAGGCGAAGGAAAGATCCTGCGCAAGCTGCACCGCATCGCGGACCAGGTCAATTCCATCGAAGAGGACTTCCTGTCCCTCTCCGACGCCGAGCTGCGCGCCCTCACCGACGAGTACAAGCAGCGGTATGACGACGGTGAGTCCCTCGACGACCTGATGCCCGAAGCGTTCGCCACGGTGCGCGAGGCGGCCAAGCGGGTGCTCGGACAGCGTCACTACGACGTCCAGCTGATGGGCGGCGCGGCGCTGCATCTCGGGTATGTCGCCGAGATGAAGACCGGTGAGGGCAAGACCCTGGTCGGCACCCTCCCGGCGTATCTGAACGCGCTGTCGGGCAAGGGCGTCCACCTCATCACGGTCAACGACTACCTGGCCGAGCGCGACTCCGAGTGGATGGGCCGGGTACACCGCTTCCTCGGCCTGGAGGTCGGCTGCATCCTCGCCAACATGACCCCGGCGCAGCGCCGCGAGCAGTACGCGTGCGACATCACCTACGGCACCAACAACGAGTTCGGCTTCGACTATCTGCGCGACAACATGGCGTGGTCGAAGGACGAGCTGGTCCAGCGCGGCCACAACTACGCGATCGTCGACGAGGTCGACTCGATCCTGGTGGACGAGGCCCGTACGCCGCTGATCATCTCCGGCCCGGCCGACCAGGCCACCAAGTGGTACGGCGACTTCGCCAAGCTGGTCACCCGGCTCACCCGGGGCCAGGCCGCCGAGCCGCAGAAGGGCCAGGAGGAGACCGGGGACTACGAGGTCGACGAGAAGAAGCGCACCGTCGGCATCCATGAGTCCGGGGTCACCAAGGTCGAGGACTGGCTGGGGATCGACAACCTCTACGAGTCGGTCAACACCCCGCTGGTCGGCTACCTCAACAACGCGATCAAGGCCAAGGAGCTCTTCAAGAAGGACAAGGACTACGTCGTCATGGACGGCGAAGTCATGATCGTCGACGAGCACACCGGCCGTATCCTCGCGGGCCGCCGCTACAACGAGGGCATGCACCAGGCCATCGAGGCGAAGGAAGGGGTGGAGATCAAGGACGAGAACCAGACGCTCGCCACGATCACCCTCCAGAACTTCTTCCGCCTGTACGACAAGCTCTCCGGCATGACCGGTACGGCGATGACCGAGGCCGCCGAGTTCCACCAGATCTACAAGCTCGGCGTGGTCCCGATCCCGACCCACCGCCCCCTCGCCCGGCTCGACCAGTCCGACCTGATCTACCGCACCGAGGTCGCGAAGTTCGACGCGGTGGTCGAGGACATCGTCGAGAAGCACACCAAGGGCCAGCCGGTCCTGGTCGGCACGACCTCCGTGGAGAAGTCCGAGTACCTCTCCCAGCAGCTCGCCAAGCGCGGGGTGCCGCATGAGGTGCTCAACGCCAAGCAGCACGACCGGGAGGCGACGATCGTCGCCCAGGCCGGCCGTAAGGGCGCCGTGACCGTCGCGACCAACATGGCGGGCCGCGGTACCGACATCAAGCTCGGTGGCAACCCCGACGACCTCGCCGAGGCCGAGCTGCGCCAGCGCGGTCTGGACCCGGTGGAGCACTCCGAGGAGTGGGCCGCCGCGCTGCCCGCCGCCCTGGAGAAGGCCGAGGCCGCGGTCAAGGCCGAGTTCGAGGAGGTCAAGGAGCTCGGCGGGCTGTATGTGCTGGGCACCGAGCGCCATGAGTCGCGCCGGATCGACAACCAGCTGCGCGGCCGCTCCGGCCGTCAGGGCGACCCCGGCGAGTCCCGCTTCTACCTCTCCCTCGGCGACGACCTGATGCGGCTGTTCAAGGCGCAGATGGTCGAGCGCGTCATGGCGATGGCGAACGTCCCGGACGACGTCCCGATCGAGAACAAGATGGTCACGCGGGCCATCGCCTCCGCCCAGTCGCAGGTCGAGCAGCAGAACTTCGAGACCCGTAAGAACGTCCTGAAGTACGACGAGGTCCTCAACCGCCAGCGCGAGGTCATCTACGGCGAGCGCCGCCGGGTCCTGGAGGGCGAGAACCTTCAGGACCAGGTCGGCCACTTCATGAACGACACCATCGAGGCCTATGTGCGGGCGGAGACGGTCGAGGGCTTCGCGGAGGAGTGGGACCTGGACCGGCTGTGGAGCGCCTTCAAGCAGCTCTACCCGGTCAGCGTGACCATCGAGGAGCTGGAGGAGGAGGCCGGCGACCGCGCCGGGATCACCGCCGAGTTCATCGAGGAGTCCATCAAGGACGACATCCACCAGCAGTACGAGGCGCGCGAGGAGCAGCTGGGCTCCGAGATCATGCGTGAGCTGGAGCGGCGGGTCGTGCTCTCCGTCCTGGACCGCAAGTGGCGCGAGCACCTCTACGAGATGGACTACCTCCAGGAGGGCATCGGGCTGCGCGCGATGGCCCAGAAGGACCCGCTGGTCGAGTACCAGCGCGAGGGCTTCGACATGTTCCAGGCCATGATGGAGGGCATCAAGGAGGAGTCCGTCGGCTATCTGTTCAACCTGGAGGTCCAGGTCGAGCAGCAGGTCGAGGAGGTGCCGGTCGAGGTGGCGGAGGAGCAGGTCGCCCTCGAGAAGGACGTGCAGGACGCGGTGCCGGCGGGCGCGCCGTCCGCGGGCTCCTCGGCCGCCCGCCCCGAGATCCGCGCCAAGGGCCTGGAGGCCCCGCAGCGGCCGGACCGGCTGCACTTCTCCGCTCCGACGGTGGACGGGGAGGGCGGTGTCGTCGAGGGCGACTTCCCCAATGGCGAGACGCCGCCGGCGCCGCGGTCGGAGGCCGATGGGCTGACGCGTGCGGAGCGGCGGAAGGCGCAGAAGGGGCGCCGCCGCAAGAAGTAGTGACCGGGCTGGGGTGAACGGGCCGGGGCGCCGCGCGGGAGCGTGGCGCCCCGGCCCGTCGCGTTGTGCCGCGCCGCCGTGTGGGCGGGTTTGGTGGATCGGGCCGGTTCATGGTGTCGGCCCCCGGAGTCCCGGGCCCTATGGGGGCCTATGGGGGCCTATAGGGGGTCCGGCGGACCATGCGGTGGAGCCGCGTATCGGTGCTTTCCCCTCCCCGCCCCTTCCCGTAACCAGGGGCTCCGCCCCTGGACCCCGCTCCTCAAACGCCGGAGGGGCTGAATTGACTCCCCGCCCCTTCCCGCAGCAGCGGTATGCGGCTCCACCGCGTGACAGGGGCAGGGAAGGGGGGCTCCGCCCCAGGCCCCGGGGGTCCAGGGGCGGAGCCCCTGGCAGCGGGAAGGGGCGGGGAGGGGGAAAGACCCGCCGGTCACCACACCCCACAGGTGCCCCTGGGCGTCGCAGCCCCGGTCGGGGAGCGACCCGCCGCAGGCGTCGAGATCCGTCGGACACCGCCTACGCGAGCGGCCCGAGGTCGATCGCGGCGCAGCGCCAGCGGGCGTCGGCGCCGAGCTCGAGCCGGAACGCGAGCGCTGTGAGCCGGTCTCCGGAGGCGATCCGGGCGAACGCCTCGATCACCCCATGCCTGGGCTGGTACTCGCCACAGCGCCGCACCAGGGGTGCTGTGGCCCGCTCTCCGGCGGGACGCAGCGGCGCGCGCGGGGCGAGCTCGATCAGCTGGTCGTAGGCGGCCGGGAGGGCGTGCCCGAGGAGCGTGTGGACGGGGCGCTGACCGCTGAGGGTGAGCACCAGCCGGTTGGCGAACCAGTAGCGCGGCAGCCGATCCCGCTCCCGCCACGCCGCAGCGGCCGCCGCGGACCGCGACACGGCCGCGGCACGGGACACGGTGGACGCGCGGTGCGCGGCCGGGGCGGGCGGTGCGGCGCCGCGTGGTGCCGTCGTCGTGGACGGTGCGGCTGTTGTGTGTGCTGTTCCGCTGCGCCGTGCGGTCGTCGTGCGGGCCGTCTGGGGCGGTGCGGTCGCGGGTGGTGCGGTCGGGGGCGGTGTGGCCGTTGTGTGAGGTGCTGCTGTTGTGGGGGTGGTGCGGGGGCGGCGGGGGTCCTTGCGGCTGGGTGGGCCGCTTCGCCCTGGCCCGCTGCCGCCGCGCCGTTGTACGGCCTCCCCGGCCGTCCTTGCCCGGTGCGTGGTCCGGTTCGTGGCCCGGTTCGTGGTCCGATCCGTCGCGTGGACGCCCTCACTCATGCCGCTCGCCCCGTTCTCCGCGGCCCGGTGGAATACCGGGCGGTAGCTTTCGTCGGAGAGTCTTCTACCGGCGGGTTTTCGGCCTCCGCAATCAGCGCCGAGCCCCCTTCGCGCCCGCACCGCGGTTCACCTATTCGGGGCATGCGGCGGATCGTCGGCCCCGGTCATCGGCTCGAGCGCGGCTCGGTCTCGTCTTCGTACGGCCCCTTCGGCCCCTGTCCCCCGAAAGGGGACCAGCGCGGCCCTTCGCGGAAGGCTCGGGCCAGGGGACGGGCGATCGTATGCTGGGTGCCTATTGGTCTCTGATGAAAGCGGCAGCCATGCGCGTCTACGTCCCCCTGACCCTCTCCGGTCTCGCCGAGGCGTACAAGGAGGGCCAACTGGGGCCGATGCCGCTCACCGCCTACGCGGTCACCCCGGCGCTTCGCGAGTGGTATCTGTCCGACGACATCGAGGAGCTGGAGTACGCGGCGCTGAGCCGGGCCGCGCAGGCGTCGCTGCGGCTGCTCGCCGTCGACCCCCGGGCGCCCCGCCGCCGGGTCGTGGTGGCCGTGGACGTGCCCGACGGACAGGCGGTCGCCGATCCGGACCGGGGGCTGGACCAGTCCGCGCTGGGCGAGGTGCGGATCAAGGCGGCCATACCGCTCGCGAAGGCGGCCGCCGTCCACCTGGACGCCGAAGATGCCGAGCGGGACATCGCCGCGGCCGCCGACGCGCTCGGCGCGGCCGACCTCGGTGACGACGACGCGCAGTTCACCGTGGACGGTGCCGAGGACCACGAACTGCTCTGGTACGCCACCCAGGAGATCCCCAATCTGATCGATTGATGCCCGCTGTCCGACCCTCCGGGTACGGTCGTGGAATGGGGAAGAACCACGTGACGCACCTCGTCTGGGACTGGAACGGCACGCTGCTCCACGACATCGACGCCGTGATCTCGGCGACGAACGCCTCGTTCCAGGAGATCGGGCTGCCGCCGATCACCATCGAGCGCTATCGCGACCTGTACTGCGTCCCGGTGCCCCGCTTCTACGAGCGGCTGATGGGGCGGCTGCCCTCCGATGAGGAGTGGGCGGTCATGGACCAGGCGTTCCACCGGCACTACTGGGCGCTGGCCGAGACCGCCGCGCTGGCGATCGGCGCCCGGCAGCTGCTCACCGAGTGGCAGGAGGCGGGTCTCACCCAGTCGTTGTGCTCACTGGCCCCGCATGAGTATCTGCTCCCCCTGGTGCGGACACATGGCATCGAGCGCCATTTCGTCCGGGTGGACGGCCGCACAGGCCAGAGCAACACCGGCAAGGCCGAGCAGATGATGCGCCATATCGCCGCGCTCGAAGGGATGCCGCCGCAGCGGATGGTGGTGATCGGGGACGCCCTGGACGACGCGGTGGCGGCGCGGCACGTGGGGGCGCGCGCCGTGCTCTACACGGGCGGTTCGCACAGCCGGGCCAGCCTGGAGGCGGCCGGGGTGCCGGTCGTGGACACGCTCGAGGAGGCCGTACGGGAGGCCGAGCGCATGGCCGACGAGTGAGCCGGGTGAGGCGAGTGAGCCAGGTGAGGCGAGTGAGCCGGGCGAGGTGAGTGAGCCGGGTGAGGCGAGCGCCCCCAGGGCCGCACCGCCCCCTTCACGCCACCGCCCCCTTCACGCCACCGCCGCCCTCACGCCACCGCCCCCTCACACCACCGGCGCCTTCGACCGCAGCACCGCCAGGAACTCCCGCATCCACGCCGGATGGTCCGGCCACGCCCGCGATGAGATCAGCGTGCCGTCGACCACGACCTCCGCGTCCTGGTAGTCCGCCCCCGCCGCCTGCATGTCCGGCTCCAGCGCCGGATACGCGGTGACCCGCCGTCCGCTCAGGCCGCCCACGGCCGCCGTCAGCAGCGGGCCGTGGCAGATCTGTGCCACCGGCTTGTCCGCGTCGAAGAACGCCTTGCAGATCTTGCGCAGCTCGGGGTCGTTCCGCAGATACTCCGGGGCCCGGCCGCCCGGGATCACCAGGGCGGCGTACTGCCCGGGGTCCACCTCGGAAAAGGCCAGGTCGGCGGGGATCGTATAGCCCGGCTTCTCGGTGTAGGTGTCGAAGCCCTCCTCGAAGTCATGGACCACCAGGCGCAGCGTCTTGCGGCTCGGGGCCGCGATATGGACCTCGTACCCCTCCTCGCGCAGCCGCTGGTACGGATAGAGCACCTCCAGCGATTCGGCCGCGTCGCCGGTCACCAGCAGGATCTTCGCAGCCATGCCACGCACCTCCAGGTCCACGCCTACCACCGTGCTTACCACCGTCCAGATCACGGTGCATCCGCGCCCACGCTTTGCCAAGGGTGCATAAGCGGCGCATCATCGGCCCGTGCGCCCCTCCCGGTCGCTGTCCATTTCGTCAAACTTCAGGGCCCGGTTTTGTACACGAACGGCTCATGACGGCCCCCTGGGGAGGAGCGATAGCCTTACTGCGTGATCAGCGCGATAGTCCGTGAGGGCAACGAGGCCCTCGCTCCGCGCCCGGCGCCCCACCAGGCCCGGGCCCGAGCCGCCGCTGACCCGTGGCGCGTGGGGTCTTGGTCACTTACGGCCGAGTACACCCCGGCCTTTTCCCGATCCGGCATACCGTCGTTCACGACCGGATTTTTCGCGTCGCGGCGTCATGCCACCGCCATCGATGTCACGCAACGGCGCGCGACAGGAGCCAGAGGACATGCAGACCAAGCTGGACGAAGCCAAGGCCGAGTTGCTCGAACGGGCCGCCCGGGTCGCTGAGAACAGCCCTGCCGGGGGGCAACCGGTACAGGGCCCAGGACCGGAGACCCTGACCGCATACCTCCAGCACTACTACCTGCACACGCCTCCCGAGGACCTCGCCGATCGCGACCCGGTCGATGTCTTCGGGGCGGCGCTCTCCCACTACCGGCTCGCCGAGGTGCGTCCGCAGGGCACGGCGAACGTCCGGGTGCACACCCCGACCGTCGAGGAGCACGGCTGGACGTGCAGCCACTCCGTGGTCGAGGTGGTCACCGACGACATGCCGTTCCTGGTCGACTCGGTCACCAATGAGCTCACCCGCCAGGGGCGCGGCATCCATGTCGTGATCCACCCGCAGGTGATCGTGCGCCGTGACATCACCGGCAAGCTGATCGAGCTGCTCGACATCTCCCCGGACGGCCCGTCCCGGAAGAGGCGGAAGAAGCTGCCGCATGACGCGGTCGTGGAGTCCTGGATCCATGTCGAGACCGACCGCGAGACCGACCGCGGCGATCTGAAGCAGATCACCGCCGATCTGCTGCGCGTCCTGTCCGATGTCCGCGAGGCCGTCGAGGACTGGGAGAAGATGCGCGACTCCGCGCTGCGCCTCGCCGAGGGCCTGCCGGACGAGCCGAAGGCCGCCGAGGTCCGCGAGGAGGAGGTGGAGGAGGCCCGTGAGCTGCTGCGCTGGCTTTCGGACGACCACTTCACCTTCATCGGCTTCCGCGAGTACGAGCTGACGCGGGTGCCCACCGAGGCCGGTGGCGAGGAGGACGCGCTGACCGCGGTGCCCGGCACCGGCCTCGGCATCCTCCGCTCCGACCCGCAGCACAAGGACACCGACGAGAGCGCCCACGCGGGCCCCGGCACCCCGGTGTCCCAGGCCTTCAACCGGCTGCCGGCCGACGCCCGCGCCAAGGCGCGCGAGCGCAAGCTGCTGGTGCTCACCAAGGCGAACAGCCGCGCCACCGTCCACCGCCCCTCGTACCTGGACTACATCGGCGTGAAGAAGTTCGACGCCGAGGGCAATGTGATCGGCGAGCGCCGCTTCCTGGGGCTGTTCTCGTCCGCCGCGTACACCGAGTCGGTGCGCCGGGTCCCGGTGATCCGCCGCAAGGTCGACGAGGTGCTCGCGGGCGCGGGTTTCGCGGCCAACAGCCACGACGGCCGTGACCTGATGCAGATCCTGGAGACCTACCCGCGCGACGAGCTGTTCCAGACCCCGGTCGACCAGCTCCGCTCGATCGCCACCAGCGTGCTCTACCTCCAGGAGCGCCGCCGGCTGCGGATGTTCCTGCGCCAGGACGAGTACGGGCGCTACTACTCCGCGCTGGTCTACCTTCCGCGCGATCGTTTCACCACCGATGTGCGGCTGCGGCTGACCGACATCCTGCTGGAGGAGCTGAGCGGCCGCCCGCCGGTCGACTTCACCGCCCTGCACACCGAATCGGTGCTCTCACGGCTGCACTTCGTGGTCCGCGTCCAGCCCGGCACCGAGCTGCCCGACCTCACCGACGCCGATGTGGAGCGGATCGAGAGCCGGCTGATCGAGGCCGCCCGCTCCTGGGCCGACGGCTTCACCGACGCGCTGGTCTCCGAGGTCGGCGAGGAGCGCGCCGCCGAGCTGCTCCGCCGCTACCAGCACGCCTTCCCCGAGGGCTACAAGGCGGACCACACCCCGCGCGGCGCCGTCGCCGACCTCCAGCACCTGGAGCGGCTACAGGACAGTGAGAAGGACTTCGCGCTCAGCCTCTACGAGCCGGTGGGCGCGGCCCACGCCGAGCGCCGCTTCAAGATCTACCGGGCCGGGGCCCAGATCTCGCTGTCCGCGGTGCTCCCGGTGCTCAACACCCTCGGTGTCGAGGTGGTGGACGAGCGCCCGTACGAGCTGCGCTGCTCGGACAAGACCACCGCCTGGATCTACGACTTCGGGCTGCGGCTGCCGCTGCGCGAGGGCGAGGCGCTGGCCGACGACGCCCGTGAGCGCTTCCAGAACGCGTTCGCGGCGGTGTGGACCGGCCAGGCCGAGAGCGACGACTTCAACCAGCTGGTGCTGGGCGCGGGTCTGGACTGGCGGCAGGCGATGGTGCTGCGGGCCTACGCCAAGTACCTGCGGCAGGCCGGTTCCACCTTCAGCCAGTCGTACATGGAGGACACCCTCCGTAACAATGTGCACACCACCCGGCTGCTGGTCTCCCTCTTCGAGGCCCGCATGTCGCCGGAGCGGCAGCGGGCGGGCCTGGAGCTCACCGACGCCCTGCTGGAGGAGCTGGACGCGGCGCTGGACCAGGTGGCCTCGCTGGACGAGGACCGCATCCTGCGCTCCTTCCTCACCCTGATCAAGGCCACCCTCCGGACGAACCACTTCCAGAAGAACGCCCACGACAAGCCGCACGACTACCTGTCGATCAAGCTGGACCCGCAGGCGGTTCCGGATCTGCCCGCGCCCCGCCCGGCGTACGAGATCTGGGTCTACTCGCCGCGGGTCGAGGGTGTGCACCTGCGGTTCGGCAAGGTCGCGCGCGGGGGCTTGCGCTGGTCCGACCGGCGTGAGGACTTCCGCACCGAGATCCTCGGCCTGGTCAAGGCGCAGATGGTGAAGAACACGGTCATCGTGCCGGTGGGCGCCAAGGGCGGCTTCGTCGGCAAGCGGCTGCCGGACCCGTCCGTGGACCGCGACGCCTGGATGGCCGAGGGCATCGACTGCTACAAGACCTTCATCTCCGGTCTGCTCGACATCACCGACAACATGGTCGCCGGGCAGGTCGAGCCGCCGAAGGACGTGGTCCGCCACGACGGGGACGACACCTACCTCGTCGTCGCCGCCGACAAGGGCACCGCGACCTTCTCCGACATCGCCAACGACGTGGCACAGGCGTACGGCTTCTGGCTCGGGGACGCCTTCGCCTCCGGCGGCTCCGCCGGATACGACCACAAGGGCATGGGCATCACCGCCCGCGGCGCCTGGGAGTCGGTCAAGCGCCACTTCCGCGAGCTGGGCCATGACACCCAGACCCAGGACTTCACGGTCGTGGGCGTCGGTGACATGTCCGGTGACGTGTTCGGCAACGGGATGCTGCTGAGCGAGCACATCCGGCTGATCGCCGCCTTCGACCACCGGCACATCTTCCTGGACCCGAACCCGGACGCGGCCACCTCCTACGCCGAGCGCCGCCGCCTGTTCGAGCTGCCGCGCTCCTCGTGGGAGGACTACAACGCCGAGCTGCTGTCGGCGGGCGGCGGCATCCACCCCCGTTCGGCCAAGGCCATCCCGATCACCCCGCAGGTGCGGGCGGCGCTCGGGATCGAGAAGCGGGTCGTCAAGATGACCCCGGCCGATCTGATGAAGACGATCCTCAAGGCCCCGGTGGACCTGCTGTGGAACGGCGGCATCGGCACCTACGTCAAGGCGTCCACCGAGTCGCACGGCGATGTCGGCGACAAGGCCAATGACGCGATCCGGGTGGACGGCCAGGATCTGCGGGTCAAGGTCGTCGGCGAGGGTGGCAACCTGGGGCTGACCCAGCTCGGCCGGATCGAGTTCGCCTCCAACGGCGGCCGGATCAACACCGACGCGATCGACAACAGCGCCGGTGTGGACACCTCCGACCACGAGGTGAACATCAAGATCCTGCTCAACGCCCTGGTCACCGAGGGCGATCTCACCCTCAAGCAGCGCAACAAGCTGCTCGCCGAGATGACCGACGAGGTCGGCGCGCTGGTGCTGCGCAACAACTACGCGCAGAACGTGGCGCTGGCCAACTCCGCCGCCCAGTCCTCCAGCCTGCTCCACGCCCACCAGCGGCTGATGCGCCGCCTGGGCCGCGAGGGGCGGCTGGACCGGGCGCTGGAGTTCCTGCCCACCGACCGCCAGATCCGCGAGCGGCTCTCCGCCGGGCGCGGTCTGACCCAGCCCGAGCTGGCGGTGCTGCTGGCCTACGTCAAGATCACGGTGGCCGATGAGCTGATCACCACCGGGCTGCCCGACGACCCGTACCTCCAGCGGCTGCTGCACGCGTACTTCCCGCAGGCGCTGCGCCAGCGGTTCCCCGAGTACATCGACGGCCACGCCCTGCGGCGCGAGATCATCACCACGGTGCTGGTCAACGACACCGTCAACACCGCCGGGTCGACCTTCCTGCACCGGATGCGGGAGGAGACCGGGGCCTCCACCGAGGAGGTCGTGCGCGCCCAGACCGCGGCCCGCGCGATCTTCGAGCTGAACCAGGTGTGGGACGAGGTCGAGGCGCTGGACACGGTCGTCGACGCCGACGTCCAGACCCGGATGCGGCTGCACTCGCGCCGGCTGGTCGAGCGGGGCACCCGCTGGCTGCTGAACAACCGGCCGCAGCCGCTGGAGCTGGCCGAGACGATCGACTTCTTCGGCGAGCGGGTCGGCGCGGTCCGCGCGCAGCTGCCCAAGCTGCTGCGCGGCTCCGACATCGAGTGGTACCAGCGGATCTACGACGACCTGATCGCGGCGCGTGTCCCGGAGGACCTGGCCACCCGGGTGGCGGGCTTCTCCTCGGCCTTCCCGACGCTGGACATCGTGGCCATCGCGGACCGCACCGGCAAGGACCCGCTGGCGGTCGCCGAGGTCTACTACGACCTGGCCGACCGGCTGCGGATCAGCCAGCTGATGGACCGGATCATCGAGCTGCCGCGCGCGGACCGGTGGCAGTCCATGGCCCGGGTCTCCATCCGCGAGGACCTGTACGCGGCCCAGGCCGCCCTGACCGCCGATGTGCTGTCGGTGGGCAACGGCGGCTTCACGCCCGAGCAGCGCTTCAAGGCGTGGGAGGAGAAGAACGCCGCGATCCTCCAGCGGGCCCGCACCACGCTCGATGAGATCCAGTCGTCGGAGACCTTCGACCTGGCCAATCTGTCGGTCGCGATGCGGACGATGCGGACGCTGCTGCGCACCCACAGCTGACGCGGTCGGCACGCTCCTACGGCGCCCCCGGTGGACTTCATGTCCGCCGGGGGCGTTTGTCACCCGCTTGGGCGACCCTCCAACGACCGAGCGGGCATACCGGGATGAACCCACCTAGCGTGGGTGGTCAGTGAGTGCTTCGCGCCTCGAACCGCCACCGCGTCCCGAGGAGCCTTATGCCCCGCTTCACCATCGTCATCGCCGCCTATCGCGTCCAGGGCTATCTGGGCGCCTGCCTGGACTCCGTGCTGACGCAGTCGTATCCCGACCTCGAGGTGGTCGCCGTGGACGACCGCTCACCGGACCACTGCGGCGCGATCATCGACGCGTACGCGGCGCGCGACAACCGGGTCGTGCCCGTGCACCAGCGGGTCAACTCCGGCCCTGGCCGGGCCCGTAACGCCGGGGTGGAGCGGGCGAGCGGGGACTATCTGCTCTTCCTGGACGGCGATGACACCCTCGCCCCGGGCACCCTCCAGGGCCTCGCCGACCGGCTCGCCCTCACCCACGACCCGGAGATCCTCTACTTCAACCACGTACGCACCTACTGGTCGGAGCGCCGGGCCCCCAGCCTCTTCGGGGACCTGCTGGCCTCGGCGGGCACCGATGTCTTCTCCGCCGTCGAACGCCCGGAATTCCTGCGGCTGTTCGCGATGTCGTCCAATCGCGTCTACCACCGGGATTTCTATACCCGGCACGGCTTCGCGTTCAGCGAGGGCATCTACGAGGACGCCCTGCTCTCGTACAAGACGATGCTCACCGCGCGCCGAATAGCCTGTGTGGATCTGGTGGGCCTGGAATACCGGCAGCGGCGGGTCGGGGCGAGTACGGCAAGCCCCGGCGAGAAGCACTTCGTCATCTTCCAGCAGTACGCCCGGCTCTTCGACTTCCTCGACGACCGGCCGCATCTGGATCCGCTGCGCCCGCTGCTCTTCGAGCGGGCCGTATCGCATTTCCTGTTCTGTCTGGACCGGACCTCCCGGGTGGCGACGGCGGACCGGCCGCGCTTCTTCGCCCGGGCCGTCGAGTGGTACCGCGCCCATCTCCCGGCCGGGTTCACCCCGCCGGTCGAGGGCCGTTGGCGCTTCGAGGCGCTGGCGTCCGGCTCCTTCCTCCGCTACCGCGAGCACGAGCTGGCCGTACGAGCCGCCGCCGGGGCCCGCAAGCTGCGCCGTACCGTCCGGCCGCCGCTGGCGGCGCGCGCCAAGCAGGGTCTGTACCGGCTGCACCGGCAGCGTCCGGTCGACCCCCAGCTGGCCGTCTACTCCGCGTACTGGGGGCGTGGGGTGCTGTGCAATCCGGCGGCGATCTACCACAGGGCGCGGGAGCTGGCGCCGGAGATCCACGGGGTGTGGGTGGTCAAGAAGTCGGAGATCGAGACGCTTCCGGAAGGCGTCGACTACGTCGTCACCGGCACCCGTGACTTCTACCGCACGGTGGCCCGCGCGAAATACCTCATCAACAACGTCAATTTCCCCAATGAGGTGGTGAAGCGGCCGGGCACGGTGCATCTTCAGACCTTCCACGGCACCCCGCTCAAATGCATGGGCCTGGATCAGCAGCGCTATCCCGCCGCCGCGGGCGGAATGAGCTTCGGCAATCTGCTCAAGCGCATCGACCGCTGGGACTTCGCCCTCTCCTCCAATCCGCACTCCAGCCAGATCTGGGAGCGGGTCTACCCCGCCGCGTACCGGCTGCTGGAGTACGGATATCCGCGCAATGACGTCTTCTTCACCGCGACCGAGGACGATATCCGGCGGATCCGCGAGGAGTTGGGAATCCCGGCCGGGAACACCGCCCTCCTCTACGCGCCCACCCTCCGCGACTACCACAAGGGGTTCACCCCCCGGCTGGACCTGGAGCGGCTCAGCCGCGAACTCGGCCCGGAGACGACGTTGTTGGTGCGGGCCCACTACTCCTACCGGCCGGATGACGAGCTGGCCCGGCTCCAGGAGGCCGGGTCGGTGATCGACGTCTCGCGCCACCGGTCGGTGGAGGAGCTGTGCCTGGCGGCCGACGCGCTGATCACCGACTACTCGTCGATGATGTTCGACTACGCCGTGCTGGACCGCCCCGTCGTGATCTACGCCGACGACTGGGACATCTACCGGTCCTCCCGCGGCGTCTACTTCGACCTGCTGTCGGGGTCCCCCGGCGAGACCCCGGGGGCCGTCGCCCGCACCGAGCGGGAGCTGGTCGAGGTCTTCCGCGAGGGCCGCTGGTGCGACGCGGACGCGACCGCGCTGCGGACCGCCTTCCGGGCCCGCTTCTGCCGGTTCGACGACGGCCGCGCGGCCGAGCGGGTGGTGCGGGCCCTGATGCTGGGCCAGGACCTCGAGCTCCCGCTCGCCCCCACGCCACAGACGCGTCCCCTGGCGGACAGCGCCCCGGCGGGGCCGCGCGGCGGCGTCCTGACCGCCGAGTGACCGATCCGCCGCGTGGTCCGGCGGTCCGCCACGTGGTCCCCGGCCCGCAGCCCGGTCCGCCGAGTGTCCCCGGTCCGCCGAGTGTCCCCGGTCCGCCGAGTGTCTCCGTCCGCCGAGTGACCCCGACCCGACCCGTCGAGAGCCCGGAGTCAGGAGCCCGTCATGCCCGCTCTGTCCCGACCTCGTGTCAGTGTGATCATCCCCGCCTACAACTCCCTGCCGGAGCTGACCCGGGCCGTCACCTCCGCGATGGACCAGACCCTCGGCCAGGACCGGGTCGAGATCATCGCGGTGGACGACGGTTCGACCGACGGCACCGGCGAGGAGCTGGAGCGGCTCGCCCGCACCTGCCCCGCGCTCCACGTCATCCACCAGGAGAACTCCGGCTGCGCGGGCGTCCCCCGCAACACCGGCCTTGACCACGCCCGGGGCGACTTCGTCTTCTTCCTCGACTCCGACGACTATCTGGGCCCGGACGCGCTGCGCCGCATGGTCGCCATGGCCGACGCCCACGGCACCGACATCGTCCTCGGCAAGATCGCCTCCGTGGGCGGACGGGCCGTGCCCCGGGCCGTCTTCCAGCGCAATCAGCCCCGTACGGACATCTTCTCCTCCCACGCCTATCTGACCCTGGGCCCGTGGAAGCTGTTCCGCCGTTCCCTCATCGAGCGGCTGGGGCTGCGCTTCCCGCCCTACCGCAACTGCGAGGACAAGCCGTTCACCGCGGCCGCCTACCTCAACGCCTCCGGAATCTCGGTGGTCGCCGACTACGACTGCTACTACGTCCGCTACCGCGAGAACCGCACCAACCTCACCCTCACCGCCTCCGACCTCGCCCACCGCATGGACGGCACCCGGCTGTGCTTCGAGACCGTGGCCCGCTATCTGGAACCGGGCCCGCGCCGGGACCAGATCATGCGCCGCCATGTGGAGTGGGAGCTGTGCGGGCCACTGCGCGGCCTGCTGCCCCGCGAGAGCGAACAGGACGCGCGGGAGCGGTTCTTCCCCGAGTTCCGGCACTGGGCGAGCACCTGGGTGACCGACGCCCTCTTCCAGCGGCTCGACGCCCCCGACCGGCTGCTGGTCCATCTGCTGCGCGCCGACCGCTTCGACGATGTGCTGACCGTGGCCCGGAACGCCGGACGGGACGCGCGGCGCGGCCATCTCGTCGACAAGGGCCGGGTCTACTGGCTGCACCCCTTCTTCCGGGACCACACCGCCGCCGTCCCCGACATCTGCTTCGACGTCACCGACCGGCTGCCGGTCCAGCACCACCTGGAGGCGGCGAGCTGGCACGGCGGGGTGCTGCGGTTGGCCGGACACGCGTATGTCGAGGACGTGGACTCCCTCGACCCGGCCACCGAGATCGTGCTGCGCAAGTACCGGGCCGACCGCCCCGAGGTCCGGCTGCCCACCACGCCGTGCCCGTCCGCCCATCCGCTGCCGGGCGAGGGGCGGCGGTACGAGATGGCGGGCTTCACCGCCGAGATCGACCCGGCCACCGCCGACGGCGGCGCCCCGCTGGAGCGGGGGCTGTGGAACATCTACCTGGACGTCCGCGCCCAGGGCGTCAGTCGTACGGTGCGGTTCGGCAACCGGCGCGAGGGCGGTGAGGTCACCCACCCCACCCGGCGCCGCGTCACCACCTCCCAGGGCCCGGTGACGGTGGTGCCGTACTTCACCCCGTACGGAAATCTCTCGCTCGACGTCGGCGAGGTGGCCCATCCCCTCGACCCGCCCTGCCAGGTGCTCAGGACCATCTGGCACACCCGCAGCACCCTGCTGGTCGGCGGACGGCTGACCGAGGAGGCGGTGCGGGACGGCGGGGCGCTGCGGCTGCGCGCCGAGACGGGGACGGGCGGGGTGCACGAGGTGCCGGTGCGCGGTGAGCAGGGCGGCTCCGTGAACGTCTTCACCGCCCGGCTGCCGATCGGCCGCCTGGGCCCGGGCTGCTGGACGCTGACGCTGGTCATGGAAGGGCCCGGGGAGGACGCGCCGCGCCGCACCGCGATCGTGCCGTACTTCGACCGGCTGGCCGCCACCCGCTGGCTCCGCTTCGGCTGCCGTCCGTACTACGCCAAGCCGGTGGCCCTGGGCCCGGCGCGGGCCCTGGGCCTGGAGGTGGCTCCGATCAAGGTCGTCACGGGGGTGCGGCGGCGGCTGGGCGGGTGAGCGCGGTCACGTCCGGCGGGTTTTTCCTTATCAGCGGCTTCGCCCCTGGACCCGTGGGTGTCGGTCAGTTCAGGCCCAGCCGGTTGCGTACGGCGGCGAGCAGCCGGACCGGGGCCACCCGCAGCTCCAGGGTCACCTCGCCGCGCCCCATGAGCGGCTTGGCGTAGTACGGCCGGCCGCGGCGCACCCAGCGGGCGGCGGGCAGCCGGGCGGGCGGCGGCACGGGCGCGGCGGGCGGCGCGGTGCGGCCCTGGCCCTGCTCGTCGCCGGGGGAGACGACGGCCAGCGTCACCGTCCACCGGCCGCGGCCCAGGTCCCGCACCGGCAGCCGGGCGGTGAAGGCGCCCGCCGGATGCCCCGCGGCGAACCGCACCGGATGGTCGTGGACCCGTCCGTCGGTGTGCTCGGCGCGCAGCCGCAGCACCCGCCCGCGCGCCGGGGTGCCGGGCGGCAGCAGTCGTCCGGCGACGACGAGGGTGCCCTTGTCCGACGGGTGCCACACGGCCTCCGTCACCTCGCAGGGCGCCCCGCGCGGGGCCGGGCCGATGTCGAGGGAGAGATTGCGGTACGGGCTGGTGAAGTACGGCGTGACCCGGGCGCGCAGCCCGGGCCCGGCGGCCACCACCCGGCGCGCGGTGCCGATGTCGAGCAGGTCGTCATGGCGGCTGCCGAACCGGACGGTGCGGCTGATGCCCTGGGCGCGGACGTCGAGGAAGACGTCCCAGACCCCGGGGCGCAGCGGTGTGCCGCCGTCGGCGGTGGCGATGTCCACGTCCGCCTCGAACCGCGCGGGGTCGTCCTCCGCCGTGGCGTCCACCGGGATCCGTACCTCGTCCCGCGCCTCGCGGCGGCGGAGCACCAGCTCGGCGCGGTCTTCCTCGGGGTCGGCCTCCAATCCGTCGATGGCCGCCCGGCCGCGCACCCGCAGGGTGCTGCGGCCGTGCCAGCCCGCGCCCGCGAGGTGGTGCCGGACCGGCAGCCGGTCGGTGACGTCGAAGCAGGCGTCGGGGACCTCGGCGTCGGGGTCGCGGAAGAAGGGGTGCAGCCAGTAGACGCTGCCCTTCTCCACCAGATGGCCGCACCGGGCGTCCCGTTTGGCGTTGCGCACGACGGACAGCAGATCCTCGTAGCGGCCGGTGCGCAGCAGATGGACCATCAGCCGCTCGGGCGCGGTCAGGGTGGGGAAGAGCGCGTCGGAGCAGTGGGCCAGCGCCCAGCGGCGCAGTTCGGGCAGGAACCGCTCGCGTACCTCGGTCTCGTCCTCGCGCGGCAGCGCGCGCAGGGCCGGGCACAGCTCGCGCCGGATGTGGTGGCGCATCACCGCGTCGCGGCGGGCGCCGGACCGGGTGTGCCGGGCGGCGGTCTCGAACAGCGGCCGCATGGCCTCGACGCGCTCGGCGAGACCGGGGGCGGCGCGGCCCGGGTTCGGGCCCAGGTGGTAGCAGTCGTAGTCGGCGACGACGGAGATCCCGGAGGCGTTGAGATAGGCGGCCGCGGTGAAGGGCTTGCCCTCGCCGTGGCGGAGGTGGGCGGGGAAGCGCAGCCGAAGCCGCTCGATCAGGGAGCGGCGGAAGAGCTTGCACGGCTCCAGGCTGGCGTAGGCGTGGGAGCTGTGGACGTCGGTGCGCAGCTGGTTGTGGCGGAAGACCGCCTTGGGGACGCCGCGCCCGTCCGGGGAGACCATCTTGCCCAGGACCACGTCGGTGCCGTTCTGGTCGGCCATCGCGACCATGCGGCGCAGCGCGTCGGGCGCGAGCCGGGCGTCGGCGTCCAGGAAGAAGACGAAGTCGCCGGTGGCGCGGGCCAGTCCGGTGTTCCGGGGGCCGCCGGCGCCGCCGCGGCAGGGGTGGGGGTCGCGGACCACATGGAGCGAGGGGCAGCCGGCGGCGAGCCGGTCCAGCTCCTCCGCGGTGCCGTCGGCCGATCCGTCGTCGACGGCGATGATGTCGAGGCGGCTGAGCCCGAGGGTCTGCTCCATGGCGGAGGTGACGGCCCGGGTGATTCCGGGCATGGCGTCACGGGCGGGGACGATCACGCTGACACGGGGAGGCGGGCCGGTGCGGTGATTGCGCGGCATGCTGGCTCCGGAAGGTGTGCGGGGGGCTCAGGAGGCGTGAGAGAGGGGGGGGCTCCTGGGGGCGGGGCCGGGGGCGGAAGCTCATGGTGGGGGCCTGGGGTGAGATCCGGGTGTGGGAAGTGCTGCCACCGGGTGACGTAGATGTGGGGTGTCGTATTACCGGGTGGCGTACGGGTGGGGCGTCGTGTTGCCGTGTGACGTACATACGGGACGTACATAGGGGATGTCGCTCTACCGGGTGATGGACCAGCGTCCGGCGCCGGGCGGCGGGGCCGTGTGGAGGTCGCGCAGCCGGACGACCGCCTCTCCCTTCTCGGCGAGCGCGTCGACGGCGTCGGTGAAGCGCTGGATGGACGGTGGTGTGGCGGGGCCGAGGAGAAACTCCTTCACCTCGCGGCGGGCGGTGCGCAGCTCGTCGAGGGAGGGGTCGAAGAGCGGGCGCAGGAGGTTACGCATTGCTGATGCCCCGGGACCGAGCGGATAGGCCGCCCTGGCCATGACGTTCTGCCGCCGGAACTCCTCCTCGCCGAGCCCCGCCGGGACGGTGAGGGCGTACGGCTTGAGGGTGGCGAGGAAGTCGCCGACCACGTCGGAGGGGTCGCCGATCAGCAGATCGGCCTGGTCGAAGCAGGAGTGGAGGGTGGGGGTGTCCCCCTCGATCACCTGGTGGAGCCAGGGCGGTGAGGCCGCCCAGTGGGCCTGGTGCCACTCCCGGCGCAGCCCCTCGGCCTCGGTGAGCAGGGCCGGGTCGGGTGCGGCGCGGTCTCTGGTGAGCATGGCCTCGTCGGCGTCCGCCCGGCGCAGACGGGCGTCGAGCGCGGCGATGCGCTTGGTCAACTCGGCGCGGCGGCGGGCGGCTTCGGTGCGGAGGGCCTCGACGTGCGGGGTGTCGACGTGCGGGGTGTCGGCGTGCGGGGTGTCGGTGTGTGGGGCGTCGAGGCGCGGGGCCAGGGCGTCCGCGCTGAGGGCGTCGGCGGCGAAGGTGCCGTTGTCGAGGGCGTTCGCCGCGAGGGCCGCCGCGGCGCGCCGCTCGTTCGCGGCCTGGATCAGGGCGACGATACGGCGGTGGGCGGCGTGGTCCTCGGGGGAGCGGTGGCCGGTGGGCGGATGCGGCCGGTAGAGCACCCGGACCGGGCGTTCGTTCTCCAGCAGCGCTCGGACGATCGGCTCACCCGCCGGGAGGTCACGGGTGGGCGCGTACAGCACGGTGGGCAGGGACGTGGGCGTCGGCGCGGGGGCATGGCCGGTTCCCGCGACGCGCAGGCCGTCGAGCTGGGGGCGGCCGATCTCCACGATGTCGGCCTCCTCGACACCGACCGCGGCCCGCACATAGCGGCGGCGCCCCGCCTCGCCCGCGACCCACACCTGGTCGTAGACCTTGCTGTACGGATCGACGTCGGTGGTCTCGTCGCCGTCGCCGGGGGCCAGGAAGACGTGCTGCATGGTGGGGATCCGCAGGAGGTGGATGTTCCGGCCGGTGTTGGCGGGGTAGAGGGCGACCCGGACTCCGCTCAGGTCCAGCTGCGACAGATGCGCGGCGCTCGGCACGCACAGCACCGGCAGCGGGGTCGGCTCCAGGGCCTCCAGCAGTTCCCGTTCGCGCAGGATGACCAGGGACGGGGTGTGCAGCGCGGCCACCGGCCCCAGCCAGCGGGCGACCTGGTCGGCGCGTTCGCGCGGGCCGGAGAAGTAGAGCACCGTGCGGGGGCGGTGACGGATCAGCCAGGCGTCCACCTCGGCCAGCACCTCGGCGGCGCCGGGCAGCCGACGGGTGGCCCGGACCAGGTACGGAACGAGCGCCACCACCGTGATCAGGGAGGACCCGGCGGCGAGGGTGAGCGCCGCCACCACCCAGCGGGCGTCGCCGGTGGTCAGCGACGCGGTGAGCCCGAGCAGGGCCGAGAGCTCGTAGACCAGGATCCGCTGACCGGGCCATTCGGTGAGTCTGCGGGGCGGCCGGTCGCTGATGTCCAGTCGGCGCAGATCGATGTTGCGGGCCGCGACCGCGAGGGCGCGACGCCGCCGGATGAGGGTGGTGAGCGCGGCGTGCAGGGCCTGCCCGGCGAGCAGACACAGCACCAGCGTCATGGCGGCGGCCAGCCCGACGGGCCCGGTGACATGGAGTCGGCCGAGCAGCAGGAGCAGCAGCACGCAGCGGAATTCGAAGCGTGAGGTGGCGCCCATGTGGAGCCGCCCCAGACGGGCCATCAGCCCCGGCGCGGTGCGGTGCAGCAGCAGCTCGCAGCCGCACCCGGTGAGCCCGGCGGCGGCGAAGACCCCTCCGGCCCCGGTGAGCGCCGCCACCGCCATGGTCACCAGACACCCGGTCAGCGCGGCGAAGGCCACGAGACCGCGGGGGCTTTCGATACCGAGGCGGTTCATGACGCGTGCCCTTCGCGGCGGATGAGTCGTTCTGACTGCACACTGTAGGCGAATAGTCGTATTTATGCCTTTTGTTGCGGTGTGGAGTGGGTGAGGTGAGGGTGCGAAAGCGCGGGATCTCCAGGCCAACGGCGATCGTGGTCCCGATGGCCGTCATGCTCGGCCTCGGGCTGTGGGGGCTGGACCGGGGCACGATGTGGCGCGATGAGTCCGTGACGTACCAGATGGCCCGGCGGACCCTCCCTCAGATCCGCGACGCCCTCGGCACGGTGGACGCCGTCCACGGGCTCTACTACCTGCTGATGCACCCGGTCCTGGCGCTGTGGCCCTCCGAGGTGACCATGCGTCTGCCCTCGGTGCTCGCCGCCGTGGCCGCCACCGCCCTGGTCGCCGCCCTGGGCTGCCGCCTCGCCCGCCCCCGGGTGGGCCTGTGGGCCGGTCTGCTCTACGCGACCACACCCGTGGTCACCCACTACGCCCAGGAGGGCCGCTCCTACGCACTGGTCGCGGCGAGCGCGGCGGGGGCGACGTACCTGCTGGTGGGCGCGGCGGGGCTGGCGCCGGGGACGAGGCGAGGGGGTAGGAGGGCAGGTAGTAGAGGGGCCAGCCCGACGGCGAGCCGGACGACCGGCCGTGCGCGCAGATGGTTGGTCGGCCGGACGGCCGGGCCAGCGACCGGTCGGGCGGCCAGCCGAGCGGGTTGGGCGGGTGGCCAGGCGGACAGCCGGGCGGACCGACCCGCGCGGGGCCCGGCCCTCGAGCCCGGCGAGGGAACGGCCCTCGCGCCCGGTCCCACGCCGGGCGCGGCCCCCACGCCCGCCCCCGGCCCCGGGGCGGCGTCCCGCCCGGCCGGGCCGGAGGGCGAGGCGGCGTCGGCCACGCGGGTCCGTTCGGCCGTACGGGTACGCGGCGACGTGCCCCGCCTGGCGCGGGGTCCGGGCGGGCCCGAGGCACGGGGCCGTGCGGCGGGGTGGCGCTGGGCCGCGTACGGGGGAGTGGTGGCCGTGACCGCGCTGCTGCACGTGTTCGCGGTGCTCATGCTCGCCGCGCACGCGGTGACGCTGCTCGTCTCGCGCGCCCCGCGCCGCGTGTGGTGGGGCTGGGGGAGCGCGGCGGCCGGGGCGGTGGGGGCGGTGGTGCCGCTGGCGTTGGTGGCCCGGCGGCAGAGCGCGCAGATCGCCTGGATACGGCATCCGACGCCGGGCCGGCTGTGGGCGGTGGTCGAGGAGTTCGCGGGCCCCAGCGCCCTCGTCCTCGCCCTCAACTTCCTGCTGCTCGCGATCGCCGTGATCCGCCCCCGCCGGCGGACGCTGACCGCCGTCGCCCTGCCCCTGATCTGCGTCCCGCCCGTCCTCCTCTTCGCCCTGGCCCTCCACCGCCCCTGCTTCCACGAGCGCTACCTCCTCTTCGCCCTCGCGGGCATCCCCCTCCTGGCCGCAGCGGGGGCCGACCGGCTGGCGGAGTCGGTGGCCGGCCGGTGCCGGGCCGTGGTCGCGGCGGCGGGGGTTCTCGCGATCGGCTGCGCGTTCGGCTGGCAGCTCCCGCTGCACCAGCGGGAGCGGGAGCCGTTGAGCCGCCAGGACGATCTGGCGGCGCTGTCCGCCGCGGTGGGGCGCCTCACCCGGCCGGGTGAGCCCGTGCTGTACGACCCGCCCAAGGAACGCCGGATCGCCATCGCCTATCCGCGCCCCCTCGCCGGGCTGCGCGACATCGCGCTGGGCACCCCCGGCCCGGCCTCCGGCACGCTCTACGGGGTCGATGTCGGCCCCACCGAGCTGCTGCGACGGCTGGACGGAGCGCGCTCGGCATGGCTGATCGCGGCCGATGAACCGGAGACGCGCGGCCCGAAGGCCCCGGTGCTGACGGGGCACTTCCGGCTGGCGTACTCGCTGTGTCTGCGCGGCGTCCGCCTGGAGCGCTATGTGCGGGCGGGGCCCGCGCACTGAACCGATGGTTTTTCGAAGTCTTGCAGGTCTAAGCTCTGCGGATGACCTTGGAATGGGAACAGGTAATCGTTCATTCGGAAGATCCGGTGGCCCTGGGGCAGTGGTGGGCCGAGGCTCTTGGCTGGGTCGTGGTCCACTCCTCCGATGACGAGTTCGAGATCCGCCCGGCGCCGGATCGCGTGCCGGGGTTGGACTTCGTCCGGCTCAATGAGAGCAAGAAGGCCAAGAGCCGGCTGCATCTCGACTTCCGGCCCGATGACCAGGACGCCGAGGTGGCTCGTCTGGTGGCGCACGGCGCACGGCGTGTCGATATCGGCCAGGGTGAGCAATCGTGGGTTGTGCTGGCGGATCCCGAAGGCAACGAGTTCTGCATCCTGGGCCAGCGGCGCCAGTAAGGCTCGGTTATCCAGCCCCTCAGGGGGCACCTCCCAGCGGTAGCTGGGGGAGCTTGAGGAGCGGAGCCCCGGCGGGATGAGGGGGCGGAGCCCCGTCACCCCCGCAACGACCCACTCCCCGTAGCCTGCGCACCGGGCGCCCGCCGAGCCGGAACAACGGCGCGGCGCGCCATCGCCGCGGCGCCCGCCAGCCGCAGCAGCCCGGTGAGCGGAACGCGCGCCGCACCCCGCGGACCCGTACGGGGCACCCGCGCCGCCCCCCGCGCCGAGCGGTACGGCGCGTTCCAGCCGTACGGGAAGGACGCCTTGTCGGTCGTGATGATGTTCGTCGTCTCGTCGCACGCCAGAATCGCGATCAGCCACCGCCGCACCACCCGGTGGAAGGCGGGCGTCAGCGGCCGCGGCGCCAGCAGCCAGTCGCGGCACTGGCCGCTCACCGCGGACCGGTACGTGGTCTCGTCATAGCGGTGCCACGGCGCCTCCGGGGTGATCGGGTGGAGGCCGTAGTCCATGGCGGTCAGCGGCGCCAGCGCGGTGCGCAGCGCGGTGTGGTCCGTGCCGGGGAGCAGTTCGCACACGATCCACGGCCGGTGACGCCGGATCGTGTCGTACGACCCGCGCAACACCGCCGCCTCGAACGTCTCCACATCGATCTTGATCAGATGCGGGGCGAGACCGCGCTCCCCGGTGAACGCGTCGACCGTCGTGACCGGCACCGTGACCGACTCGGTGTGCCGTCGGTGGGCCGGGTTCAGCGAGTTGGAGGACTCCGACTTGAGGGAGAAGTACAGCTCGGCGGTGCCCGGTTCATCGGCCAGCGCGGTCTGCTGCACCTCGAAACCGAGCCGGTTGCAATCCCGGATCCGGCGGCACAGCGCGGCCGTCTCCGGGGTCGGCTCGAACGCGATGGTCCGCGGTCCGCGCCCGCCGTCCCCGTACACCGCGCTGATCAGCGCCGAGTACAGCCCGATGTGCGCGCCGATGTCGTACACCGCGCTGCCCTCGGGCGCCTGCTGGGCCAGGGCCAGCAAGGTGGCCTGGGTGGTCGGCTCGTAGCCCGCGAGCCCGGCGCGCCGCAACTGCCGCTGTACGGCGGTCTGTTTGCGGCTGAGCACATTGAGCGCCCGCGGATACGGCCCGCCCGCCTCGAGGACGTCCGGGTTCAGGGGAAGGGTGATGGCGAGGGGCATGGCTGCCGCGTCTCCTGTCGGGTGACGGCCCGCTCCAGCGGGCTGGGGAGGGGGAAGTAGGCGTCGAGGAAGGGGCGGACCAGCGCCAGCTGGTCCTCGAGGTCGTGCTCGGAGGAGACCGTGTCGTTGAGGCAGAACGCCTGGCAGTGGCGGGCCCGCAGCAGTCTGGCCAGCCGGGCGCGGATGGTGGGCTGGGCCAGGTCGAAGTAGTCGTAGCGCAGCTGGGCGGGGACCGCGCGCCCGGTCAGGAACGCGTAGTAGTGGTGGAGCGAGGACGGTACGGAGATGTCCGACGCCGAGCGCACCCGGCTGGCCATGGTCGCGCGGACCGCGTCCGGGAACTCCTTCTCGATCTCGGCGAGCACGCTGGTGCGCAGGGCGTGCGGGGTGTGCTTCATCTTCTGGGTGACGGACGGGCCGAACCGCTCCTCCAGCAGCGCCCGGTTGTTCTTCCCCGCCGCCGATACGGGCACGTCGCCGGGGCCCACGGGGGTCAGCGGGATCAGCGCGCGGGACGGGAAGAACTTGGAGACGCCGTTGGCCAGGAAGAAGTCCTGCGGGGTGACCGGCGAGCCGAGGAAGACATCGTCGTTGAAGTAGAGGAAGTGTTCGGCGAGTCCGTCGATGTGGTGCAGCCGGGTCTCGATGGCGTGGGAGTTGAAGGTGGGGAGCACATCGGGGTCGTCGAAGATGTCGTGGTGGTCCACGACGGTGATCCCCGGGTGCGAGACGGCCAGCCAGTCGGGCACCTGACGGTCGGTCACCAGGTAGATGTGGCGCACCCAGGGGGCGTACAGGTACAGCGAGCGCAGTGAATAGCGCAGCTCGTCGCGGTTGGCGTAGCGGGCGGTGTTGGCGGCCTGGGCGTGATAGCCCGTGCCCGCGAGGGCCGCACGTCGCCGCTGCCACTGCGGATCCGAACCGTCCACCCAGGTGTAGACGACGTCGATGGGGAAGCGGACCTCGTCCGGCAGCCGGGTCAGGAACTCCGGGCGGGTGCGCACCAGCGGCCCCGGCTGCCAGCCGATGGGCGGGGCGAGCCGGGTGAACAGCTGGTCGGGGGCGCGCACCGGCTCCCCCACGAGCGGCACCGACGCGGTGGTGCGGTTGAAGCGCGGCGCGATCAGCACCCGCTCCTCGCCCTGCCCGCCCGGCTCCCAGAACTCGATGTCGCAGCCGTGCGCCGGGCCGAGGACCAGCCGTCCGCCCGGCCCGGCGTGAAAGCGGGTGAAGCGGACCACGGGGGCGGCGGCCAGCCGCCGCCAGGCCCGTCGGGTACCGCCGAGCCGGGGCGGGGGCGCCGGGTGGCCGCGCCGCGGGGGCAGTGAGACATACCCGGCCTCCTCGGCGCACAGCGCGGCCAGCGCCTTGACCGCCTCCGCCCGCTGATCGGCCCGGACGCCCACGGCCGAGCCGACGTTGCTGTAGCAGCGGACCACGAAGTGGTCGATCCGGGCCCGGTCCAGGGCCTCGCACACCAGCCGCAGATTCTCGGCGCGCGCGAACAGCGGGGTGGGGGAGGGGACCAGGGTGGCCACGAGGGCGCCGCCCTGTCCGTCGGCGATCACCAGCCGGCCGGATGATCCGGCCAGCAGCCCGGCCCGCCGCATCCGCCGCCGTGCCCGGCGCAGCCGCAGCGAGCCGGAGGCGGCCGACAGACCGCCCAGGCCCCGCATGGCCGCCCGGCGCAGCCCGGGGCCGGTCATGGCGACGACCGCGCGGCGCAATGGCAGCGGGACCGTACGCCGGTAACCGCGCACCAGCGGCGGCGGGTCGGCGAGCCAGGGGCGGAGGGCGGCGGGCGGTGCGGTGAGGGGCATCGTGCGTCCTGGGTCGGGGCGTCGGGACGGGGGCGCGTCGGGACGGGGCGGGGGCTAGGGGAGGCGGCTCCGGTGGGGGAGTGAGGCGGCGGGTGCGGGGGCGGGTGAGGGTGAGGCGACGGGCGGGGTGCACACGACCCCGGCCCGCGACGCCGTCCGGGCCTCGCCGGGCCGGTCATCGTCGGCCGGAGCGGTACGGACGGCGACCGGAGCGGTACGCACGGCGGCGGGGGCGGCACGTACGGCGGCGGGGGCGGGACGGCGCTCGGCGAGCGGGACGACGGGCGGCAGCAGTTCGGGGTGCTCGCCGAGGAACACCCGGCGCACCACCCGCTCGGCCGCCCGCCCGTCGTCGTACGGACAGAAGCGGTCCCGGAACGCGGCGCGCAGCGCGGCCGAACGCGGACCGCACCAGGCGCCCGTGGCGAAGAGGGCGATCAGTTCGTCCTCGGTGCGGGAGACCGGGCCGGGCGGGGCGGCGGTGATGTCGAAGTAGGTGCCGCGGGCGGCGCGATAGGCGTCCCAGTCGTCGGCGTGGATGACGATGGGGCGGTCGAGGTTGGCGTAGTCGAACATGATGGACGAGTAGTCCGTCAGCAGCGCGTCCGCCGCCAGGCACAGCTCCTCCACCCGGCCGTACCCCGAGACATCGAGCACCCGGCCGCCGGCACTCCCCATGGCCCCGTCCGGCGCGTGGAAGTAGTGCGGCCTGACCAGCAGCGTGAACCCGGGCCCCAGCGCGCGGGCCATCCGCTCCGGGTCCAGCCGCGGCACGGCGCGCCGCTGGTAGTCGCGGTGGGTCGGCGCGTACAGCACGGCCACGCTGCCCTCGGGGATGCCGAGCCGGGCGCGCAGCCGGGCCACGTCGTCCTCGGTGGCGTGCTGGAAGACGTCGTCGCGTGGCGAGCCGTAGGGGAGCGTGGTGTAGCCGGAGGGGTAGACCCGCTCCCAGACCAGCGTGGTGTGGCGGTTGGCGGAGAGGCTGTAGTCCCAGCGGTCCACCCGCTCCAGCAGCTTGCCGAAGTCCATGCCGCGGGCGGCGGCCGGACGGTCGCGCAGATCCAGGCCCATGTGCTTGAGCGGGGTGCCGTGGTGGGTCTGGAGATGGATCTGCTCGGGCCGCTTCCGCATCCCCGGCGTGAAGTTGACGTTGTTGACGAGGAAGCGGGCGCGGGCCAGCGCCGTCCAGTACGCGGCCGAGCCGGGGTGCAGCCGGCGCACCCCGGGCGGCAGGGTGGGGGCGTACTCGGGGGTGGTGATCCAGGCGGTACGCACCCCCGGCACCAGCTCGCGCGCCTTCGCCTCGATGGCCGCCGGGTGGCAGGCGTAGCCCTTGTGCCAGTACGCGGCGAAGACGGCGAGGCGGGGATCGACGGGGAGGCACAACTGCACCCGGTAATGCACCCGAAGCGCGGCCGCGTGCGCCTGCCCGTACGCCGCGCGGGCGCATTTGTGGACACTCCGCCACACCCGATCGCCACCCCGCAGCAGCTGATACACGTGGCCGGCCCCCAGCCGCAGCAGCAGACACCGCCACCGGGCGCGCCCGGGCGGGGTGGCCGCGCCGTACGGCCGGTAGCGCCGGTGGTGCGCGCCCGCCCGGCGGAAGAACTCGGCCCGGACCCGCACCGGCAGCCGGTCCGGCGCGGCGGCGATCACGCCGAGGTGGTCGACCATCCGCCGGAACAGCGCCGGGCGCCAGTGGGCCAGTTCGGGCCGGGCGTCGAGAAACCGGAACACCCGGTCGTACTGGTCGAACACATCGAGGTGGCGCCGGCTGGTGGTACGCAGGATCCCGCCGCGCCGCCGCTGCCGGTAGTGGACGCACACCCGGTCCAGGACGGCGATGGACTCCGCGCTGAGCAGCACGGAAAAGGTCCAGGGCGTGTCCTCGTAGAACCCGGGCGGAAACGCGAAGTCCTCCTCCCGGACGAAGTCCCGCCGGTACGCCTTGTTCCAGGCGACCATCAGCAGCCGCAGCAGCTCCGGCCGCTGATCGAGCCGGAACACCTGCCGGACGCGTCCGGGATCTCCCTCCCGGAGCAACTCGGCCCGCACGTTCCGTACGACGTCACCCGTCCAGTCCACCCGCGCGTAGTCGAAGACCAGCACTTGCGGCTCGCCGGTCCGCGCCAGCCGGTCGGCGATGGCGCGCAGCGAGCCGGGGGCGAGGGTGTCATCCCCGTCGAGAAAGAGCAGATAGTCCCCGGTGGCCCGCCGAATCCCGGCGTTCCGCGCCCGCCCGAGCCCCGCGTTCTCCGCCAGATGCACGGCCCGCACCCGAGGGTCCCGCTCGGCGGCCTCATCGATGATCGCGCCACACGCGTCCGGCGAGTGGTCATCGACCGCGATCAGCTCCAGGTCGGTGAAGTCCTGCTCCAGCACGGACCGCAGACAGTCACTCAGATACGGCTGGACCTCGTATGCGGGCACGATGACGCTGAACCGGGGCACGGCGCATCCCATCGGTCGAAGCGGCACGGATGGTTCCTCACACCATCATCTGAACGCCCACCGAATGGGACGACGCCATGGCGAGGCACCCGCAAAAGCCCCCCGTTCGGCCCAACACCCGACCGCTCATGACGTTCAGGACATGACTGTCCTGACGGTTGACTACCCCCTGGGGAGAAACTAGTTTCCTCTCAGGAAACTAGTTCTGTTGGAGCCTGGTTCTGCTGAAGCACGGCCCCGCACCACCTGGAGGTACCCCATGTCAGAGCGTGTGACCCCGTCCGCCGAGGCCGCCCGCGCCCTGCGCGACATCGAGCGGCGCCGCGACCAAGCCCGCGCATCGGAGCAGCAATCCCGCTGGGTCAGCGTCGTGTTCGGCGTCGCGATCTTCGCCCAAATGGCGGCACCCGACTTCTTCGGCGACGACGTGCGCTCCTGGATCGGCTTGGCGATCGCCGCACTCTCCTTGGTGTACGTGATGATGCTGCGGAACCCCCGGGGCGGCGCCCTCCTGGGCCGACCCACCCGCGTGCGCAGGGACGAAATCTCCCCGCGCTTCATACGGCTGGCCCAGCTGGTGATCGTCGCCGTGGCGGTGATCGGCTTCCTCGGCACACGCTTGCTGCCGCACGAGCCGTTCCCGTACACAAGGACGGTGGTGGGCGTGGTGCTCGGCGGCACCCTCATCCTCTTCGGCCGCCCCTTGCAACGGACCCTGAACTCCCTGGCCTTCCGAGGCGACGGCAAGGGCGGCCTGAACGGCGGCACCTATGGATCCCGCTGACTTCGACACCGCCCTGCTCGACCCCACGCGGCTGTCGATCGTGTCGCTGCTGGTGAGTGTGGAGTGGGCCGAGTTCGGATGGGTCCGCGAGTCGGCAGGATTGTCGCCCTCCGCGCTCTCCAAGCAGGTCAGCACACTCGAGACCCGGGGCTACGTCGAGGTGAAGAAGGGCTACGTGGGCAAACGCCCCCGAACATGGCTCGCGCTCACCCCGACCGGACGGGACGCCCTCGAAAGACACGTGGCGGCGCTGCGCCGCGTCGTCGAGGAGTCCCAGCGGGCGGCGGAGCGGCGCGACACCTGAACGGAAGTCCCGTGACCGGTACATGCGGAAGGTGGCGGCGGCGAACGCGTCGATCGCGACAGGGTCCGCATCCCTCCACGCCTGACAGTGAACGGCCCAGGACTCGGCCCCATGGGCCGCGTGCCACGTGCCGTTCCGGCCGATGATCAGGTGCCGAGCGCGCTGATCCGGTTGAAGGCGTCGACCGCGGCGGGCAGATCCCGTGAGCCGGGTCCGAAATCCGCCCGCTTCCCTTCCACCACCTCGAACCCCAGAGCAATCCAGCTCTCGTCCTCCGCACGCCACAGCAAAGCCGGGGCGACCGGCTTCACCGCTGGATTGACCAGCGCTTCGCGAACCAGGGAGTCCCGCCATTGTGCTGCCCCGCCGTGGCGAGGTGATCGTCTGAGCTCCGGTCGAATGACGGGCGGGGGCTGAATCGGTCGTTTGCGCTCCCGTTCCCCGATCCGGTCACGGGAGTCTGCACATCGCGACCGGTGCCTGGTCCGGCTTCGACCTGGCAGCGGACGACCCGCAGACCAAGCTGTTCGTCCCCATGCTCGCCACTCGCCTCTACAGCGCGTAGACCTGGCCGGTCTGGGCGCCCTCTACGGAGCGGACGTAGACCTGGGCGACGTCGGCGAGATCAACCGAACCCATGCCGGGGAAGTAGCTCCCGTAGTGGGGGAGGCTCTCGGTGAAGACGGTGGGGCTGACCGCGTTGATGCGCTGCGGGGCGATCTCGATGGCGGCGGCGCGCACGAACGCCTCCACCGCGCCGTTGGCCATGGAGGCGGCGGCGCCCGTGGGGATCGGCTCGCGTGCCAGTACGCCCGTGATCAGAGTGAAGGAGCCCCGCTCGGCGATGCGGGGTACGCCCTGCCGGACCAGGTCGATCTGGCTGAGCGCCTTGCCATGGAAGGCGGCCAGATAGTCCTCGGGCGTCATCTCCGTTACCGGCTTGAACGGCACGTCGCCGGCGGTGCTGACCACCGCGTCCACACGGCCGGCGCACTCGTAGATCGCGGCGATCTGGGCGGGGTCAGTGACGTCGTACCGCAGGTCGCCGCCGGTGCGCCCGACAGCCAGGATCTCGTGACCTCGGGCGGACAGCTCCTTGTGCACGGCCGTGCCGAGGGTGCCGGTGGCACCGATGAGCAGAATCTTCATGTCAGCGACGCTAGGCCCGGCCCACCGGGGCAGGGAAATGCCGTTTGCGAAGCGCTTATGCTTGACGGTTATGAATGTCGAGCTGCGGCATCTGCGAGCACTAGCCGCGATCGGGGACGAGGGCACCATCACCGGCGCCGCTGCCGCTCTGCACATCAGCCAGCCCGCGCTGTCCCGGACCCTGGAGCAACTGGAGAACCGGCTCGGCACGCGCCTGGTGGAGCGCACCACCCGCCAGCTCTCCCTGACCGACGCCGGTCGCATGCTGTATGAGCGCGCTCACCTGATCCTCAACCAGCTGGACGATGCGCTGTCGGAGGCCCAGGCGGGGCTGCGGCCGCTGCGGATCGGCTTCGCCTGGGCGGCCCTCGGCGACCGTACCGTGCCGTTGCTGCGGGCCTGGCGTGAACAGCACCCCGACATCCCGGTGCGGGTACACCGCCGGGACGATCCCGAAGCGGCGCTCCGCCGGGGCGAGATCGACGCCGCGTTCCTGCGCACTCCGCTCACTACCGATGCCGAGCTGATGGCCGAGGAACTCTACCGGGAGCGCCGTCTGGCCGCCGTGTCGGACAGCGATCCGCTAGCCGGCCGTTCCGTCGTGCGTCTGGCCGACCTTGCCGACCGGTCGGTCGTGCTCTGCGCCACTGCCGCCAGCACGGCCAACCTCTGGCCCCGCGGGCAGCGGCCCGCCGCGTTCGAGGTGGCCAACGTCGACGAGTGGCTCACCACGATCGCCACCGGAGAAGCGGTCGGCGCCACCGCGGAGGCCACCGCGTACAGCCACCCGCATCCCGGTGTCCGCTACCTGCCCCTCGCGGACTCCGCCCCCGTGACGGTGCGCCTGGTCTGGCCGCGCACCCCTACGCATCCCGCCACCCGCACCTTCCTCGAGTATGTGCGGCGCATGATCGGCGCTGCCGACCCCGAGCTGTAACGAGCAGCGTCCGTCGCGTCTCTCGTCCCGCAGCAGTTAGCGCCGCGCGGTGGCCGCCGTCGAACTGCTGCTGTGCGATGCTGACGGGTGTGCCGTCGGGGAGTGAGGAGATGTACGCCGCGACGCCCTTTATCCCGGTTCTTTGGGGGAGTTCGTGGCCCGCCGGACCCCCGTGTACGGGGGTCCGGCGGGCCGGCTCGGTTACAGCCCGACCGGGTTGAGGTAGGTGCCCGGGTGGGTGGCGCCGTCCTGCTTGAGGATCTGGCCGCCGAACGGCCACTTCAGGGTGAAGTGCGCCGTCTCGTTCGGCGGGGTGACCAGGAACTTCGCCGGAACGAACTTCTCCTTCTGCGGGGTGGACTCGGCCACCGGGAGCAGGGTGATGCTGAAGTCGGTCGTATCTCCCGGCCCCAGGACCATCTTGTCGGGCGTCTTGGAGGAGCGTGCCAGCGACCAGGTGCCGTCGGTCCCCTGAGCGCCGATCATGTCGACACCGGCGAAGCCGGACAGGGTGCAGGTGCGCGTGCTCTTGTTGGTGAACCAGATGTACGCCTGGGTTTGCCTCTCGGTCTGATCCATCTCCGGTCTCGCGTCCTCCCCCGTGGCGAAGCCGGCCTTCAGGTCGGCGGTGTGGCAGCGGGTCGGGGCGGCCTTGGCGGTGGCGGCCGAGGCCGGGATGGCCGTAGCGGCAGTGCCCGCGACGACGAGGGCCGCAAGGGCCACGGCGGTCAGCTTGTTCTTCATGAAGTTTGGGGTTCCCCTCGCATACGAATCGGCGCGCGAAGTCAGTCGGCACCTGCGCACCGGAAGATGTGCGGTGCCCGGGGGAGGTTCCGTGTGCCGGAGAGCCTGTTTCGGACAGCCGGGCTCCCAACGGCGGCTGTATGACGAGGACTTGCCCCGGTGCGGGCCGTTGCGGCGTCGTGGGGCGGACACCGCAACGGCGACCAGGCAAAACGGGTACGTCAGAGGCTGCGGCCCGTCGTCAGTTCATCGACGAACGCGGTCCAGGAGGCCACCGGGAAGACCAGCGCGGGGCCATCGGGCCGCTTGCTGTCACGGACGGGGACGAGGCCGGGTATGCCGTCGGCCACCTCCACGCAGTCGCCACCCGCCTGATTGCTGTAGCTGCTCTTGCGCCACGCGGCGCCGTTCAGATCGGGACGGGACACTCGCTCCACGGTGGTTGCCCTCCATCACGGATCGGATCATGTCGAGCGACATGAGCGGGGGCAGGGATCCTGCCCGCAGCCGATCGTAGGACAGCGCGTAGTGCTTCACATCCTTTGGTTCCTCGACGAGTTGACCGAAGTCGGCTCCTTCCTTGTAGGCAACTTCGTCGCCGTCCGGCAGCGTCAGCACGGTCAGGGATCCGCCCATTGCCTCATGCCCGCCCTGGTCGAATGGCAGGACCTGCACGGTGATGTGGCGTTCAACGGCTGCCTCCAGCAATCGGTACAACTGCGCTCGCATGACCGGGTGGCTACCGATGGGGCGCCGTAACACCGCCTCGTCCAGGACGACCCATAGCTCCGGCCGGTCCGGTGAACGGAGTCGTTCTTGCCGTCCGAGGCGAGCGGTGACCCGCTCCTCCAACTGCTGCTCGCCGCTGAGCAGGGGATCGAGACTCAGTACCGCCCGCGCGTAGTCCTCGGTCTGCAACAGACCGGGTACTACATGCGCTGCGTACTGCCTGATGGACACCGCTCTCTCCGAGTACGCCATGAACGCCCGCGACCAGTCCGGGAACGCCTCCCGATAGACATACGGCCACATGTCCACGAGCAGGCTGTCCGCCTCGAGGACGGTGTCGAGCGTCCGCGCCAGCTCGAACGTCGGTTTCGCCCCGGACGCGCGCTCGATCTGCGTGATCCGGGTGCTGACCACATGCGTGCGCTCGCCCAGCTCGGCCTGGGTCAGACCGGCGGCCGTGCGGAGTCTGCGGACCCGCGAACCGAATAACGCCGCCATGGACGAGCGGGGATCAACTTCTTTGGCCAAAACATCACTTCCGTTCCTTACGGCCTGAAAGGTAAGGCGTTACGGCCTTTCGAGCGTAGACCCGCGCCACGATCCTTGGGCACGGAACGTCACGATGCGCACACGCTGCGAATCGTACGGAAGATCGATCGGACGGAAATGGACAACACCGTGCTGAAGACGACCACGGCGCCGGACCCCGAGCCCGAACTCCGGGAGCTCACCCAGCAGTTCCCCGCCACACCGCGCGGAGCGCGCCTCGCTCGGCGGCTGGCTGTGCGGCGCATGGAGGAGTGGGGCTATCCGCCCGCGTCGAACGCGTCCTGCACAGTGGCCCTGCTGGTGGCGGAGCTGGCCTCGAACGCCGTACGGCACGGGCGCGTACCCGGGCGGGACTTCCGGCTCCGCCTCGCCTGCGCAACTGCGACGCGGACGATCCGTATCGAGGTCTCGGACGCCCGCGAGGACCGCCTCCCGGCCATTCCGCCGACGCCGACGGCCGATGACGAATCGGGCCGTGGGCTGCTCCTGGTCGATCTGCTGGCCACCCGCTGGGGGACGACCCCTCGTGTCCCCGTTGGCAAGACGGTGTGGGCGGAGTGCGGTGCGCCGTGAGATGAGTGCGCCGTGACCTGAGGTGCGCCGTGACGTGAAAAGGGGCGGCCCGACACCCCAGGGGGGGTGCCGGGCCGCCCGTCGTTCCGGGGCGCGCGTTACTTCACCGCGCCCGCCATCACGCCCGCCACGAACTGCCGCTGGAAGGCGAAGAAGACCGCCAGCGGGATCAGCATCGAGACGAAGGCGCCGGGGCCGAGGATGTCGATGTTGTTGCCGAACTGGCGGACCTGCTGCTGGAGGGCGACCGTGATCGGGGGGTTGCCGCTGTCGGCGAAGATCAGGGCGACCAGCATGTCGTTCCAGACCCAGAGGAACTGGAAGATGCCCAGGGAGGCGATGGCCGGGCCGCCGAGGGGCATGACGACGCGCAGGAAGAGCCGCAGTTCGCCCGCGCCGTCCAGGCGGGCGGCCTCCAGGAGCTCGCGGGGGATCTCCGCGAAGAAGTTGCGCAGGAGGAAGATCGCGAAGGGGAGGCCGAAGGCGGTGTGGAAGAGGACCACGCCGGTGGTGGTCTGGAAGATGCCGATCTCGCCGAAGAGCTTGGCCACCGGGATCAGGGCGACCTGGATGGGGACCACCAGCAGGCCGACGACGATGAGGAACCACACGTCGCGGCCGGGAAAGTCCATCCAGGCGAAGGCGTAGCCCGCCAGGGCGCCGATCACCACGACCAGCAGGGTCGCCGGGACGGTGATCGCGAGCGTGGTCCAGAGGGAGTCGGTGATCTGCTGATTGCCCAGCAGATGGTCGTAGCCGCTGAAGGTGAGCTGCCCGGGGTCGGTGAAGACCTTCCACCAGCCCGAGAGGTCCACCTCCGACGGGTCCCGCAGGGAGGACAGCAGCAGTCCGGCGGTCGGCATCAGCCACAGCAGGCCGACCAGGATGAGGACGACCCGCAGGGCCCCGCCGCCGACGCTCGCGGCGATCCGCGCGACCGGGGACTGCTTCGCCTGTACGACCGTGTCCGCGCTGGTCATCGGCGGCTCTCCCTTCGGATCCGGCGGATGTTGATGAACATGACGGGCAGCACGAGCAACAGCAGCAGCACGGCGATCGCGCTGCCGAGGCCCTGGTTGACGTCGGTGCCGAAGGACGACTGGAAGAGCTGGAGGGCGAGGACGTTGGCGTCGTCCTGGGAGGGGCCGGGCGCGATGATGTAGACGAGGTCGAAGATCTTCATCACGTTGATCATCAGCGTGACGACGACGACCGAGAGCACCGGCGCCAGCATCGGCACCGTGATCCGCCGGAAGACCTGCCACTCATTGGCGCCGTCCATCCGCGCGGCTTCCATCAGCTCGCGCGGCACCCCCGCGAGCCCCGCCGCGATCAGCACCATCGCGAAACCGGCCCAGATCCAGACGTACGCGCCGATGACGGCCGGGGTGACGAGGGACGGGCCGAGCCAGTCCACGCCGTTGTACGGCTCGGAGAAGTTCCAGGCGGGCAGCCGCAGCTGGGCGCCCTCGGCCTTGGCGGGGAGGGTGTACGTACCGTCCGCCGCCGTCGTGGTCTTGGCGACCACCTTGCCGTCCTTGACCGCCTCCACCTTGAGGTCGGCCATCGCCTTCTCGCCCTTGTCGATGGCGCCCTGCTCGCCACCGCCGCCCCGGGTGAAGTCGAACCAGACGGTGCCGGTGATCTTCCCGGGCTCGGCCTTGGCGGCCTTGGCGTCCTGCGCCCCGCTGATGTCCCCGCGCTTGGCCGCGACCAGCGGCAGCGCGGCGGGAGTGCCCGCGTGCACGGCGTCCTTGGTGGTGAACGAGCCGTTCGACGCCTCGGTCAGCCCGGCGGTGGGACGCGGATGGGCGCCGGGGAACGGCGGTGACTCGCTGAAGGAGTCATGCACGCTCACCCACATGGCGTTGGCCACGCCCTTGTCCGGGTCCTGCTCGTAGACCAGCCGGAAGATGATGCCCGCCGCCAGCATCGAGATCGCCATCGGCATGAAGACGACCAGCTTGAAGGCGGTGGCCCAGCGCACCCGCTCGGTGAGCACGGTGAAGATCAGGCCCAGTGCGGTGGAGACGGTCGGAGCCAGGATCAGCCAGATGACGTTGTTCTTGATGGCCGTCTTGGTGGCGTCGTCGGAGAACATCTCCTGGTAGTTGTCCAGGCCGACGAAACCATTGCCCGAGGCGTCGAAGAAGCTCCGGTAGACGGAGTAGGCGATCGGATAGACGACGAGCGCCCCGAGCAGCACCAGGGCGGGCAGCAGGAACACCGCCGCCAGCCAGGGCCGGGTGCCCATGAGGCTCTTTCGCGCACGTGCGCTCGGCCGTTTGGCCGGAGGGGAGGACGATGCCCGGCCAGGTGTGGCCGCGCCGTCCGCTGTCGCGGTCGACATGATGTGGTTCTCCCGGTCGAGTCGTCAGTTCTTGTACGCCTTGGCGGCATCCCGCTCCAGCTGGCGCTGGATGCCTTCGACATTCCTCGGGTTCTTGAGAAAGTCCTGGAGCGCTTTCCACTCGCCCTGCGCCGGCTTGCCACCGAAGGAGGCGGGAGCCTGGTCGGACATGTCGAACCGGAAGTCATTGCCCGCCGCGATCAGCGCCTGTGCGATCTTGCGCATGGAGGCATTGGGATAGGCGCTGAACTTGACGTTCTTGTTCGCCGAGATGAACCCGCCGGACTGGGCCCAGATGGTCCCGGCGTCCGGTGAGGCGAGGAAGGTGAGCAGCGCCTGCGCCGCCTTGCTGTTCTTCAGCGCCACGCCGACGTCGCCGCCGGTCACCACCGGCGCGTCCGCGCCCACCGCCGGGAACGGGAACACCTTCGCGTCCTGGTCCAGCTCCGCGCCCGCGTCGGCGACGTTGGCGGCGACGAAGTCGGCCTCGAAGACCATGCCCGCGTCCGGCTCGGCCTTGTTGCCGAACGCCTTGGTGACGGAGTCCGGGAACGCGGTCTGGAGCGCGCCGCTCCGGCCGCCCGCGACCAGGCCCTTGGTGCCCCAGAGCTGGGCGAGCGTCTCGAGCGCCTTCTTCACCGAGGGATCGGTCCACTTGATCTTGTGCTGGGCGAGCTGGTCGTACTTCTCCGGGCCCGCCTGGGAGAGATAGACGTTCTCGAACCAGTCGGTGAGCGTCCAGCCGTCCTGGCCGCCGATCGCGACCGCGTCGGTGCCGGAGTCGGAGATCAGCTGGGCCTGCTCCAGGAATTCCTGCCAGGTCTTGGGCACCTTGGCGCCCGCGTAGTCGAACGCGGAGGTGTTGTACCAGAGCAGGGATTTGTTGCTGGTCTTGAAATACACCCCGTAGGGCTTGCCCTGGTACGAGCCGAGGTCCTGCCACCCCTTGGCGAAGTTCTTGGCCAACTCGGCCTTGGCGGCGGCGTCGAGCGGTTTGGCCCAGCCCTTCTGGGCGAACTCGCGCATGACGCCGACCTGTCCGACCATCGCGACATCCGGCGGGGCGCCACCCGCGATCTTCGAGCCGACGAAGCCCGCCATGTCGTCACCGCTCGGTACGAAGGAGACCTTGGCGCCGGTGCGCTTCTCGAACTCCTTGAGCACCTTGGTGAAGTTCTCCTGCTCGGTGCCCGTCCAGACCGCCGTGACCTGGAGTTTCTGCCCCTTCAGATGCGGCAGTTTCACGGTGTTGGGCGGCGGGCCGCCGCTGACCGTGTCTCCGTCGTCGCCGCCGCAGCCCGCGGCGGTGAGCATGAGTGCTCCCGCCGCCAGCAGGGCCACCGCGGCTCGTGTCGAACGCTTCGCAGGAAGCGATACGTGCATCCCCGTGTTCCCTCCGATGCCGGCCGCCCCCGCGCGGCCGTGTCCCGTGCTGAGTAGTCCTACGCCCGGTCACCGAACGTGGCAATACTGCGTCCGGCGTTCACTCACGGATCGTGACCGGGCCGTGATGAAGGGTCGGCCGTGAAACGGGGCAGGCGGGACAGACGGGCGGATGGCCGGAATGGATCGGGAAGTGGGCCGGGGGTGCGGGGAACGGTCGAGAACGGGCGAGAAACGGGCGGGAATCGGACAGTTATCGGGCAGGGTGCGGGCGGTGATGGGCGGGGCCGGTCGGCCGGTCAGATCAGCGCGGGTGCGGTGGGCGCGTCCGCCGACTGCGCGGCGCGCTGGAGCGCACTGGCGAGAAGTGCCAGGTCGGTGGGGCCGTTCCCGAGCTCGCGCAGCGGTCGGCGGGCGGGCGGATCGCCCATCCGCCGCCACTCCAGCGGCACGACGGTGGGCCGCTGGGTCGCGGTGCGCGGTATCCGTCCGGTCACCCGGCCCGCCTGGAACGGCGTTCCCGCGGCGTCATCCGGACGGAACAGCCGCCCACGGCCCGGCGCCGGGTCGCTGCCCGGAGCGGCTGCGGCGGCGGGGGTGGATGTGACCGAGCGTGTCGATGTGGCGGGGGATGTATCGGGCCTTTCGGGCTCGCCGGGGTGGGGAGAGCCGGTTGGATGCGCGGGGGTCGCCGAGGGCGCGGGGTTGAGCGGGCGCGCGTCCAGGGCGATCCGCAGGGCGGCCCGCTCGACGGCCGCCGTGTCCGCCGTACGGTCCGGCCGGCCGGACGCCACGACCAGATGCACCCCGAGCCGGGCGCCGTCACGGGCGATCGCCTCCAGCGCGCGGACGACCGAACCGGACGCCGGACGGCCGGGGCTGCCGAGGGCCGGGGCCACCAGCGCGTCGAAGTCGTCGACGAGCACGACGAGACGGGGGAGGAGGGAACGAGGACGGGCGGACGCCGCGCTCGCGGTGCGCGTGCGCTGGGCGCGCAGATTGAGCGTATGGAGGGTGTCGCTCGGGGGCGGGTCGATGTCGCCGGGCGGGCGAGGCGCGACGACGCGGGGCGTGCCAGGGCCGGACGGGCCCGGGTTGGCGCCCATGGTGCCGCCCGAAGTGCTGCCCGAGCCGGTGGCGTGGTCGCCGCCGTCGCCGTAGCCCTCGTCGTCGCCGGGGTGGTGGGGCCGGGCGTGCCAATCCGTGAAGTCCTGCCGGCCCAGCAGTTCGGCGCGGCGCTTGAGCTCCGAGCTGAGCGCCTGCGCGAACTCCCGCATCCGTACCGGGTCGGTGGCCGACAGATGCGTCGAGACATGCGGCAGATCCGTGCACACCCGCAGCCCCTCGCCCGCTCCGGCTCCGGCCCCCGACCCGGCGCCGTCGACCAGGATGAGCTCGAGCCGGTCCGGCCGTTCGGCGGCCGCGAGCGAGGCGGCGAACGAGCGCAGCAGCTCCGTCTTACCGGTGCCCGCCGCGCCGTCGATCAGTGCGTGCGGACCCTCCTCGGCGGCCAGATCGACCGCGAGCGGGCCGCGCGGACCGGCGCCGAGCACCGCCAGCGCCCGGCCGCCCGCCGGGACCTCGTCCGCCGCGGCCGCCCAACGGGCCAGCAGGGAAGCGGGCGTGGCCCGCGCGAGCCCCAACTCGTCCAGCAGCCGCGCCGAGTCCGGCAGCGGGACGGTCGGCGGGCCGTCGGAGCCGCCGAACGCGCCGTCCTGCGCGGAGGCGGCCGGGCGCAGGGGCGCGAGCGCCCGCGCGAACCGCTCGGCCCACGCCGCCGACACCGCGTCCACGGTCACGGTCGTGGTGGCGCCGGTCGCGCCGGTGATCCCGTTGACCCCGCTGGTGCCGGGCGCCGTCCCGTCCCCGTGGACGATCTGGAGACCCGTGGCCACGTCACCGCTCAGCACGGCCGCCACTCCGCACGCCGCGAACGCGGCGGACGCGGAACGCGCGGCCTCATAGCTCATGGGCAGCGGGGAGGTGGGCGACGCGGCGGGCGCCTCGGCCAGAGAGAGCAGATGGATTCCGGCCGCGGAACCGCTCACCGCCAGCCGGGCGAGGGTGTCGTGCAGCGCGCCCGGACCGGGGGCGCCGTCCACGACCACCACGGTGTACGGCCCGAAGTGGCGTGCGGCCACGGACTGCGCGGCGGCCTGGGAGGCGCTCGCCCAGCCGGGGCCCAGCGGACCGTCCTCCAGCCGCCGGGTCAGCTCCTCCGTACGGGCCGCGGCCTGCTCCGCGTCGTACGCGAGCAGCAGCCGGCAGTCCTGCCCGCGCAACGGCTGGACGTGCGGCAGCCAGCCGAGCCACGACCACTCCGCGAGCCGCTCCTCGCCGCTGATCAGCACGATCTCCAACGCGGCCGGTGAGTGCAGGGCCGCCAGCTGCGCCACGACGGACCGGGCGAGCCCCGCCACCCGCGTGCGCGGGCCCGCGAGCCCCAGCGAACCGCACTGCCGCAGATCGACGGTCACGGGCGCGGCGGGCAGCAGCCCGCCGCCGACCGTCAGCTGGTCGGCCGAGCCGAGCCGTACGGTGAGCATGTCCGGATGCCCGGGGGCGCGCTCCCACAGGCGCGAGCCCGGCCCCAGCGCCGTCATCAGCATGGTGGCCGGATCCGGCCACCGCCGCTGCAACGCCTCCGCCTCCGCGGCCGCCCGCGCCGCCGCGCCCCGGTCCTCCCGCGCCCCACCCCGCTCGGCCGCCTTCCCCCCGGCCAACTGCCGCACCCAAGCCCCTATCCCCCGCCGCCGAGCCTGCGCCCCCGGCGCGTCCAGCGCATATCCCGCACCATGCGTACGCTCCCTGGCGCCCGGCTGCCCGGGGCCGCCGGGCGCCGCACCGCCACGCCGGTCACTGTTGGCGCGGGCCCCGCCATACCCCGCGCGGCCGGGGGCGGCCGAGCCGGGCCCGCTGCGCGGCCCGGCGCCCTGCTGGGCCCCGGGGTGGGGCGTCTGCTGTCCGGCCCCGCCGTACCCAGCGCTCTCGGCCTGTGGCCGCCTGCCATGTCGGTCACTGTTGGCGGGGGCCTCGCCGTACCCCGCGCGGCCGGGGGCGGCCGAGCCGGGCCCGCTGCGCGGCCCGGCGCCCGGCTGGCCGCCGGGGTAGGGGGTGCGCTGTCCGGGAGCGGCGGACCGGCCGTCGTACGGCGCCGCGCCGTCGCCCCCGCCGGCGGAGGGCCCCTGCGGGCCCTCCTGGCCGCGTCCTCTGCCGTGCGACTGACCGCCGCGCCGGGCGTCGCCGTACTCCGCGCCCGGACCGGGCTGCCGCCCGGAGTCGGCGTCGCCTTCGCGATACCGGCTGCGGCCTGCGGCCGCGCCGCCGTACGGCGAGCGGCCGGGGTTCGCGTCGGCGGGCTGATTGCCGGTGGACCGGGCCCGCTGCGGGCCCTGGCCGCGTCCGTCCGTGTCGCCGCGTCCTCGGCTGTACCGCCGACCGCCGTGCGGGGCGTCGCCGTACCCCGCCTCGGCCTCGTCCGGCCCGCTGCGGCCTGCGGCCGCGCTGTCGTAAGGGGCGCCACCGGGACCCGCCGGGGCGCCTGCGGCTCCACGGGAGGTGGGCCGGTGGCCCTGGGCCGCGTCCGGGTGGCGGCCGTCGGTCGGCCGTGGGCCGTGGTCCGGATGGGCGCTGCCGCCCGAGCCGGGGCGGCCCTGGTCGGCTCGCGCGGGCCGCCCCGCCGGGCCCTGTCCGGCGGCTCCGGCCCCGGGGGCGCGCTCACTGCGTCGGGTGCGGGCCGTGGACGGGTCGTCGTACGGCTGGTCGCCGGGGGTCGAGGGGCGGCCCTGCGGGCCCCGGCCGCGTCCGGCCGCGTCGCCGCGCGGCCCGGTGCCCGTACTGCCGCGCGGCCCGGGGGTCGCGCCCTCACTTGGGCCCCAGCCGTCGTCGTTCCGGTGGGCGTAGGAACTCGCCCCGCCCGGGGTGCCGGTGCCCGCGTCGCCGCGCGGCCCGGTGCCCGTACTGCCGCGTGGCCCGGTGCCCGCTCCCTCACCGGCCCACCCGTCGTGGCTCCCATGGGCGCCAGCCCTCTCGTGGGCTGCGTGAGACTCGTCACCCGCTTGGCCCACCCTCGTCCAGCCCGTGCCGGGGTGGCGGGTGGGAGGGGTCCAGGGGCCCTGGGCGGTGTGGGTGGGGGCGGCCGGTTGGGGGGCGCCGGGCCAAGGGGCCTTGGTGTGGGTGGGGTGGTCACCGGCGGGGGTGACGCGGAGATGGCCCTCGCCGTCCGCATGGACGGGGAGGCGGGTGGGGGCCGAGGGCATCGCCGATGCCGTGGAGGGGACGCGCAGCCGCAGGGCGGACTCGCCGATCCGCAGCAGCGCCCCCGGCTCCAGGGGCACCGGCTGGGTGCCCACGGGGACGCCGTCGGCGGCGGTGCCGTTGGTCGAGCCCAGGTCGGCGATGGTCACCCGGCCGTCCTCGGCGACCGTGACCGCGCAGTGCAGCCGGGAGACGTCGGGGTCGTCCAGGGGGACATCCGCGTCGGCGGAGCGGCCGATGCGGACCTGGCCGCCGTGCAGCAGATGGACGCCGCCCGCGTCGGGCCCCGCGACCACGTCCAGGTGGACCGTGGCGTCGGCGACGGCGGTCTCGGGCAGGCCGGGGTAGCCGGGGTAGTGGTCGGAGTCGGGGTCGGCCGGGCCGTGCAGGGAGAGCACCGCGCCGTCCACCAGCGGCGGCTCGCCGAGCGCACAGCGCTGCGGGTCCAGCCGCTCGCCCCCCGCGTACAGCACCACCGGGCCGCCGCTCCCGCCGCCGGCGCCCCCCGCCTCGTAACCGGCCGCGGCGACCGCGTCGGCCAGCCCGCCGGCCACCGCGGCGAGTGCCGTGCCGGCGGGGGCGGTGACCAGGACGTCCACCGCGCCCACGAGGGCGTGCGGCCCGGACGCGGGCGCAGGATGGTGGCCGGAACGGCCCGGGTGGGCGCTGCGCGGCCCGAGGACGGTCAGCCGAATCTGCATCGCCGTCAACGGTCCCTTCTGTCCAGGGGGCCGGGCAGGGGTGCCGACCCCCACCACCGCCCCCAGGCCCTTCGGCACGTACAGGTCCGTACGGGGTCGTACGGGTCACGGAGCGTGAGCCTCCCGCCGCTCGGCGCTTCCGTGCTGCCTGCATCCTCGCACCTGCCACCGACACTTCGCCCGCCGCCCGGCGCTACATGATCTTGATTGGTCGGCTAGTCGGCCGAAACTGGCTGATTGCGACCGGAACGGCCGCCCTTGGGCCGCCCTTGAGCCGTCCTTACGGTGATGGAAGCCGCCCGGTCGCGCCCCTCCGCGCCCCGTCGCGCCCGTTTGAGCGGCGATTGAGCGGTCAACGAGCGATCCGGGCCACCGTTGGCAACCATCCGTCCGGATCACACGTCTTCCCCCGCGCCGGACACCTGTGCCGGACCCCGTTCCGGACACCCTTCCCGGACACCTGCGCCGGACCCGTTCCGGACCCTCGTGTGGTGATCGGATAGGGCTCACCGTGCGTCGCCATTACAGTGGGGCGGACGAGTACAAGACGAGTACAACAAGTCGAGCACCACAGCAGACCCACACAGCAGATCACCCAGCAGACCAACGCAGTACGCCGATGTAAGACCACGATCAGGGAGCGCATGACGTGCGGCCGGTAGGCAGCAAATACCTGCTCGAGGAGCCGCTCGGGCGCGGAGCCACGGGCACCGTCTGGCGAGCCAGCCAGCGGGAGACGGCGGGGGCCGAAGCGGCCGTGGCCGGGCAGCCCGGCGAGACCGTCGCGATCAAGGTCCTCAAGGAGGAGCTCGCGAACGACGCGGACATCGTCATGCGCTTTCTCCGCGAGCGCTCGGTGCTGCTCAGGCTCACCCACCCCAACATCGTCCGCACCCGCGACCTGGTGGTCGAGGGCGATCTGCTGGCCCTGGTCATGGATCTGATCGACGGCCCGGACCTGCACAAGTACCTGCGCAGCAACGGCCCGTTCACCCCTGTGGCCGCGTCCCTGCTCACCGCTCAGATCGCCGACGCGCTCGCCGCCAGCCACGCCGACGGTGTGGTGCACCGCGATCTGAAGCCCGCCAACGTGCTGCTCGCGGGCACCGGCGAGGGCCAGGAGATGCACCCGATGCTGACCGACTTCGGCATCGCGCGCCTCGCCGACTCGCCCGGCCTCACCCGCACCCAGGAGTTCGTCGGCACCCCCGCCTATGTGGCGCCGGAGTCCGCCGAGGGCCGTCCGCAGACCTCCGCGGTGGACATCTACGGCGCGGGCATCATGCTGTACGAGCTGGTCACCGGCCGTCCGCCGTTCGCCGGCAACACCGCCCTCGAGGTGCTCCACCGCCACCTCAGCGAGGAGCCGCGCCGCCCCTCGACCGTGCCCGAGCCGCTGTGGACCGTCATAGAGCGCTGTCTGCGCAAGCGGCCCGAGGAGCGCCCCAGCGCCGAGAACCTGGCCCAGGCGCTGCGCGTGGTCGCCGCCGGTGTCGGGGTGCACGCCTCGGCCGCGCAGGCCGAGGCGGCACTCGGCGTGGCCGCGCTGCTCGCCCCGGACCCGGCGCCCGCGCCGGTCCCGGACACCGCGCCCGCGGGCTCGGCCGACCCGACCCAGGCGCTCCCCACGACCGCCCCGGGCGGCACCCCCTCGTACGACCCCGCCGCAGCCACCAATGTGATGCCCACCACAGGTGCGAACGCCGGGGCCAACGCCGACCCCACCCAGGTGCTGCCCAGCGGCTCAGGACCGGCCGGGGGCGCCGATCCGACGCGCGCCATGCCGCCCGTACCGCCCGGTGGGCCCGGCCAGGACGATCCGCACCCCTGGCAGAACCAGCTGCGCGCGGCCCGCGACCGCAATGAGCAGACCCAGGTCCAGTACCTCGACCCGAGCGAGGACCCGCTGCGCCGCCGCCCCCACCGCGCCGCGCCGCAGCAGCAGTACCAGCAACAGCAGTACCAGCAGCCCCAGCAGTACCAGCAGCCCCAGCAGCCGCCCCAGCGCCGGCGGGGCCGCCAGCAGCCGCAGCAGTACCAGCAGCCGCAGCAGTACGCCCCGGCGCCGCACCACCCGCAGCAGCCCCAGCCGCAGCGCTACGCCCCGCCGCCGCAGCAGCCGGAGCCGCGCCACGAGCCCCGGCAGCGGGGCTCCAACCCCAACCGGATGAAGATCCCCGGCCTGGGGTGCCTCAAGGGCTGTCTGTTCGTGATCGTGGTCCTGATCATCGGCTCCTGGCTGGTCTGGGAGCTGAGCCCGCTCAAGGACTGGATCGCCGACGGCAAGGGCTACTGGGACGCGGTCTCGGGCTGGGCCAAGGACATCGGCCAGTGGATCGAGGACCTCGGCGGCCCCAGCAGCTGATCCGCCCCCTCGGGGCTCCAGAAGCTGATCCGTCCCCATAACTCCGCCTCCGCACCTCCCACTCCGGTGATTTGTCGACATCCGAAGGGTGTTTTCCGCCGCAGAAGTGACAGTTGGCGTTGTCTGGTGCACCCAACGCGCCAGTAGCCGCGTAGCTTTGTCGCCAACGTGCCGCCCTTGTCGGAGGATTCGGAGCAGTCTTGTCACGGAAGATCGGCAGTCGGTACACCGCGCATCAGCTCCTGGGGCGCGGCAGCGCCGGCGCGGTGTGGCTGGGTGACGGGCCCGAGGGACCCGTCGCCATCAAGCTCCTGCGTGAGGACCTCTCCTCCGACCAGGAGCTCGTGGAGCGCTTCGTCCAGGAGCGCACCGCACTGCTCGGCCTCGACCACCCCCGGGTGGTCGGGGTGCGCGACCTGGTGGTCGACGGCAATGACCTCGCGCTGGTCATGGACCTGATCCGCGGTACGGATCTGCGCACCCGCCTGGACCGCGAGCGCCGCCTCGCTCCCGAGGCCGCCGTGGCGATCGCGGTGGACGTCGCCGACGCGCTGGCCGCCGCGCACGCCGCCGGGGTCGTCCACCGCGACGTCAAGCCGGAGAACGTGCTGCTGGACATGCAGGGCCCGCTCGGCCCCGGCGGTGCGCACCCCGCCCTGCTCACCGACTTCGGTATCGCCCGGCTGGTCGACGAGCCGACCCCGATCCGCGCCCAGCCCGCCCGCGACCGGACGTCCTCCCAGGGCCGCTCGCCGAACCCGCGCAGCGTGATCGGGACCCCGGACTATCTCGCCCCCGAGATCGTCGAGGGGCTGCCGCCCCGGGCCAGCGTGGATGTCTACGCCCTGGCGACGGTCCTGTACGAGATGCTGGCCGGCTTCACGCCCTTCGGCGGCGGCCACCCGGGCGCGATCCTGCGCCGCCATGTGACCGAGACCGTGGCGCCGCTGCCCGGGATCCCCGACGAGCTGTGGCAGCTGCTCCTCCAGTGCCTGGCCAAGGCGCCCGCCTCCCGGCTGCGCGCCTCCGAGCTGGCCGCCCGGCTGCGCGAGCTGCTGCCCGGTCTGGCCGGATATCCGCCGCTGGACATCGACGAGCCCGATGAGCAGCAGGAGGGCGGCGAGCGGGAGGGCGCGGAGGCCGAGACTCCGCACCGCGGCGTCTCCGTCCCCGCCTCCGGGCCCGCGCCGCATACGCCCCCGCGGCGGCGCGGCGCGGTGCCGCTGGTCCCGGGCGCCGTGCCGGACTCCAGCCGCGAGACCCACACCAGCATGCGGGTGCCCAGCGCGGACGAGCTCGCGGGCGGCGCCCACGGCACCGCGCGCGCCCCCCGGGTACACGGCCAGCGCCGGGCGGGCTCGGCCCGCAACCCCGCGGTCGCGGGCGCGCTGCGCCGCCGCCGGCTGAAGGTGGCCGCGGTCACCCTGGCCGCGCTGATCGCGGTGGGGCTCGGCGGATGGCTGGCGGCGAGCGGCGACGACGGCGGCGATCCGCCCAAGGGCGGCGAGCACTCCGCCTCCCAGGACCCCGGTACGCCATGACGGGGGTCGGTCAGTCTTCCGTAGCGGTTACGCTGGTCCCGTGGCAGTCGTCGATGTATCCGAAGAGCTGAAGTCCCTCTCCTCGACCATGGGGTCGATCGAGGCCGTCCTGGACCTCGACAAGATGAGGGCCGACATCGCCGTGCTCGAGGAGCAGGCGGCGGCCCCGTCCCTGTGGGACGACCCGGAGAACGCGCAGAAGGTCACCAGCAAGCTCTCCTATCTCCAGGGGCAGCTGCGCCGGGCCGAGGAGCTGCGCGGCCGGATCGACGACCTCGAGGTGCTGTTCGAGCTGGCCTCCGACGAGGGCGACGAGGACGCGCGCGCCGAGGCCGAGGCCGAGCTGGAGGCCGTGCGCAAGGCCGTCGACGAGATGGAGGTGCGCACCCTCCTGTCCGGCGAGTACGACTCCCGTGAGGCGGTCGTGAACATCCGCGCCGAGGCGGGCGGGGTGGACGCCGCCGACTTCGCCGAGCAGCTCCAGCGGATGTATCTGCGCTGGGCCGAGCGCCACGGCTACAAGACCGAGGTCTATGAGACGTCGTACGCGGAGGAGGCCGGCATCAAGTCGACCACCTTCGCCGTGCAGATCCCGTACGCCTACGGGACGCTCTCGGTCGAGCAGGGCACCCATCGCCTGGTGCGGATCTCGCCGTTCGACAACCAGGGCCGCCGCCAGACCTCCTTCGCGGGCGTCGAGGTGCTGCCGGTCGTCGAGCAGACCGACCACATCGAGATCGACGAGTCCGAGCTGCGCGTGGATGTCTACCGCTCCTCGGGCCCCGGCGGCCAGGGCGTCAACACCACCGACTCCGCGGTGCGGTTGACCCACATCCCCACCGGCATCGTCGTCTCGTGTCAGAACGAGCGCTCGCAGATCCAGAACAAGGCCACCGCGATGAACGTCCTCCAGGCCAAGCTGCTCGAGCGGCGCCGCCAGGAGGAGCAGGCCAAGATGGACGCGCTCAAGGGCGACGGCGGCAATTCCTGGGGCAACCAGATGCGTTCGTACGTCCTGCACCCGTACCAGATGGTCAAGGACCTGCGCACCGAATTCGAGGTCGGCAATCCGCAGGCCGTGCTCGACGGTGAGCTGGACGGTTTCCTGGAGGCCGGGATCCGCTGGCGCAAGCAGCAGGAGCAGGGGAAGTAACCTTCCCGCTCGGCCCCCCAACGGGCCGCGCCCACCGCGTTTTTGGTCACAGTCCTGTACCCATGCATCCGGCAAGCACTTCCATAGCGGACATCTCGCGTGCAATGGCCTTGACGGTGGTTTGAAAACTGGGAAGGCTGACGCGCGGCATGCGTATGACTGGGGCGCGTGTTGCACGGGGGCCGGCGGACCGCCTCGGAGGGATAGGGGCCCGCGGACACGGAGACACCCCGAGCCGCTGCCCCGTGCATAGCTGCTCCATTGACGAGTACAGCTACTGGGGGTAGCAGGCAGATGACGAAGAAGACGCGGCTGCGCGTGGCGCGAATAGCTGCCGGTGCGGTGATCGCCGCCGGTGCGTCGCTCACCGCCGCCGGCGCCGCATCGGCCGTTGGTGTTGATGTCGGTATCGGTGGCGTGAACGTTTCCGCGAACGCGGACGAGAAGGGTCTGGACGTCGGCGTCGGCATCGGCAAGGACGACCCGACCGATGGCCCGACGCCGACCGACGATCCGACCGGGATTCCGACCGGGACGACCGAGCCGACCCCGCCGACTCAGCCGCCGACGGGTGACCCGACCAAGCCGCCGACGAACGAGCCCACCAAGCCGCCGACCGGTGAGCCCACCAAGCCGCCGACCGGCGAGCCGACTCAGCCGCCGAGCGGCGAGCCCACCGACGGCCCGACCGCTCAGCCGAGCACGCCCGGCCAGGGTGGCACCGGCGGTGGCGGTGGCGACGACAGCACCTGCACGGTGGACCTCGACAGCACCAACTGCGACGACAACACCGGCACCGACAATGTCGGCTCCAAGCCGGTGGAGCAGGGCAAGGCCAAGGAGCAGCTGGCCGAGACCGGTGCCTCCGAGACCACGTTCCTGCTGGTCGGCGCCGCGACGATGATCGCCGGCGGTATTGGCTTCCGCTTTGTGCCGCGTCTGGTGAACCGCAACAACGTGGCCTGATCGCGCGCCTCACGCACGGTAAGGGGCCCGGAGCGCTGCGGCGCTCCGGGCCCCTTGTGCGTTTATCGGGCCCCGGTTGCGTTCAGGGGCGCCCTATCCGGCGTATCGCCTCGTAACGCTCCGCTACGCCGTCGCCATCTCATGCGCGAGCACGGCCACCGCGATGAGCGCCACCAGCAGCGCTATCAGCGCGGCCGGGGTCAGCCCGCCGAACATGCCCTCCTGCTGGAGGCGCTCCCTACTGGCCCGGCAGACCGGGCAGCGGCCCTCACTGACGGGGCTCGCGCAGTTGGCGCAGACGAGCCTGTCGTACGTCATGCGCTTTCTCCTCCCGCGCGGCGGTGCCGCAGTAGACACGGGGCCAACGCTCAGGGAAATGGGTTGGTTCCCCTTCCACTGTGCCAGCTTCCGTGCGGTTCGGCGCGCCCCGCACGATTCCGTGCCGCATCCGTACCGGTTTCGTGGCCGTTTCAGCCGCGCCGACAGGCGGTTTGTCAACCGTTTGACCCCAATAGTGCAGTGAAGAAACCCACCCACGCCGGACGGCGGACTGCGCGCCCATGCGCGCTTCGCGTATGGTCACGCTCACCGACGGGAGCCGCTCCGGCAGCCCGTACCGCTACCCAGGTCGACCGTGGTGCATCAGTGATCCGATTCGACAACGTATCCAAGACTTACCCCAAGCAGACCCGTCCCGCACTTCGGGATGTCTCGCTCGAGATCGAGAAGGGCGAGTTCGTCTTCCTGGTGGGCTCCTCGGGGTCGGGAAAATCCACTTTCCTCCGGCTGTTGCTCCGCGAGGAGCGCGCCAGCCATGGCGCGGTCCATGTGCTGGGGAAGGATCTCGCGCGGCTGTCCAACTGGAAGGTGCCGCAGATGCGCCGCCAGTTGGGGACCGTCTTCCAGGATTTCCGGCTGCTCCCCAACAAGACGGTCGGCGAGAATGTCGCCTTCGCGCTCGAGGTGATCGGCAAGCCGCGCGGCGCCATTCGGAAAACCGTTCCCGAGGTGCTCGACCTCGTGGGTCTGGGCGGTAAAGACGACCGTATGCCCGGTGAGCTCTCCGGTGGTGAACAGCAGCGGGTGGCCATCGCCCGCGCGTTCGTCAACCGTCCGATGCTGCTGATCGCCGACGAGCCGACGGGAAACCTGGACCCCCAGACCTCCGTCGGCATCATGAAGCTGCTGGACCGGATCAACCGGACCGGCACCACGGTCGTCATGGCCACGCACGACCAGCAGATCGTGGACCAGATGCGCAAGCGCGTGATCGAACTTGAGAAGGGCCGCCTCGTCCGCGACCAGTCCCGCGGCGTTTACGGCTACCAGCACTGAAAGGACGCCATGCGCGCCCAGTTCGTCCTGTCGGAGATCGGCGTCGGTCTCCGCCGCAATCTCACGATGACCTTCGCGGTCATCGTCTCCGTGGCCCTCTCGCTCGCCCTGTTCGGCGGGTCCCTGCTCATGCGCGAGCAGGTGAGCACGATGAAGGGCTACTGGTACGACAAGGTCAACGTCTCGATCTTCCTCTGCAACAAGAACGACAAGGAGACCGCGGCCAACTGCACCAAGGGTGCGGTCACCGAGGCGCAGAAGCAGGAGATCGCGTCCGAGCTCAAGCGGATGAACATCGTCGAGTCGGTGCAGTTCGAGACCAGTGAGGAGGCGTACAAGCACTACAAGGAGCAGTTCGGCGACTCGCCGCTGGCCGCCTCGCTGACCCCGGACCAGATGCAGGAGTCCTTCCGCATCAAGCTGAAGGACCCCGAACGCTTCGACGTCATCTCCACGGCCTTCGCCGCCCGCCCCGGGGTGCAGGAGGTCCAGGATCAGAAGAAGCTGGTCGGCGATCTGTTCAACCTGCTCAACGGCATGAACTTCGCGGCGCTCGGCGTGATGACGCTGATGCTGATCGTCGCGCTGATGCTGATCGTCAACACGGTGCGGGTGTCGGCGTTCAGCCGCCGCCGGGAGACCGGCATCATGCGATTGGTCGGCGCGTCCAGCTTCTATATCCAGATGCCGTTCATCATGGAGGCCGCCATCGCGGGGCTGCTGGGCGCCGGTTTCGCCTGTGTACTGCTGGTGAGCGGGCAGTACTTCCTGGTCAACAACTGGCTGGTGGACAAGATCGATGTGATCAACTTCATCGGCTGGGACGCGGTGCTGGCGAAGCTGCCGCTGGTGCTCGCGATTGGCCTGCTCATGCCCGCTCTCGCGGCGTTCGTCGCGCTCCGCAAGTACCTCAAGGTGTGACATTCGCCTAGGGCGCCGTACCGGACAACCCCCGGTACGGCGCCTGTTGGTGCCCTACACTCACCGGCATGTCGGGCCCGTGTTTGTTCGTCCATCCCCGCCGCATTCGCCGCGGGGCCGCCCTGACATTGGTCTTCGCCAGCGTGCTCGCCACCGGGGCGGCCGTCGGTTCCTGGGGCGCCGAGCCCGGATCGCGCCGGGACCCCCAAGCCGCCCGGATACCGGCCCGCGCCTACGTCGGCGCGGTCGAGAGCGACCAGGTCAAGGCGGCCGCGGCCGCGGCCCAGGAGGACGGGAAGTCCGGTTCCAAGGCCGCTCGCGAGGTGGTGAGCCGCAGCGGAGACCGGTGGGGCGCGGTCTACAGCGCCCGTGAGTACGAGGGCTACCGCCAGACCCTCGACGGCGCTTACGTCGGCGTCGGGATCTCCGCCCGCCGGGACGTCCAGGGGCGGATCGCGGTGGAGCGCGTGGAGCCCGGCAGCCCTGCCCAGAAGGCCGGGATCCGGGCCGGTGACCGACTGCGCACGGTCGACCACAAGACCGTGACCGGGCGGCCCGTCACCGAGGTCGTGGCCCTGCTGCGCGGCCCCGCCGACGGCTCCCCGGGCACCCGGGTGGAGCTCGGGCTGCGGCGCGACGGCCACGAATGGACGCAGGAGCTCCGCCGGGCCCGGCTGACCACGGACCCGGTGACCGTCGACCGGCTCAGCGGCTACGACGACCACAGACCCGGCACCGTCCGGATCAAGGTCGACTCGTTCACCAAGGGCACCGGAGAGCGCATCCGGCGCGCGGTGCGCTCCATCCCCCGGGGCGACGGCATACTGCTCGATCTGCGGGGCAACTCCGGCGGGCTGGTCTCCGAGGCCGTCACCGCCGCCTCCTCCTTCCTCGACGGTGGCCTGGTCGCCACCTATGACGTCCGCGGTGACCAGCGAGTCCTCGACGCGCGATCGGGCGGTGACACCGACACCCCGCTGGTGGTGCTGGTCGACGGCGGCACCATGAGCGCCGCCGAGCTGCTCACCGGCGCCCTCCAGGACCGCGGCCGCGCCGTGGTCGTGGGCTCCCGGACCTTCGGCAAGGGCTCGGTCCAGATGCCCAGCGAACTCCCCGACGGCTCGGTCGCCGAGCTCACCGTCGGCCACTACCGGACCCCCGCCGGGCGTAACGTCGACGGCGAGGGCATCGACCCGGACCTCACGGTCAGTGGCGACGACGGCCCGTCCGCGGAGGCGCGGGCGCGCACGGTATTGAGTGGCCTCGGGGGCGGGTCCTAGTGCGAGAATGGCCTGACCATGGCTAAAGAGACGGGTCGCAAGCTGATCGCGCAGAACAAGAAGGCGCGGCACGACTATCACATCCTGGACACCTACGAGTGCGGTCTGGTGCTGACCGGGACCGAGGTGAAGTCGCTGCGCCAGGGGCGGGCCTCGCTCGCGGACGGCTTCGCCCAGCTCGACGGCGGCGAGGCGTGGCTGCACAACGTGCACATCCCCGAGTACAGCCAGGGCACCTGGACCAACCACTCGGCACGCCGCCGGCGCAAGCTGCTGCTGCACCGGGCGGAGATCGACAAGCTGATCGGCAAGACCCAGGAGACGGGCCACACCCTGGTGCCGCTGGCCCTGTACTTCAAGGACGGCCGGGCCAAGGTCGAGGTCGCGCTGGCCAAGGGCAAGAAGGAGTACGACAAGCGCCAGACCCTCCGCGAGAAGCAGGACCGCCGCGAGGCCGAGCGGGCGATCTCGGCGGCCCGCCGCCGCCAGCGCGCCTGACCAGCCGGAAGGCGTACCACGGTCGGCGGGAATGATGTGGCCTTGTCGCGCGTTGTTCACCTATGATGGCCCTGCGCCCCTCCAGGGCGTGGCACCACCTTTGAGCAGTACCTAATTCAATAGTGGGCAACATGGGGATGATCGGTTTCGACAGCGGCTGTCGAAGCAGGGGAAGCGAGCCGAGGAAGCGGCAATGATCTCGTTAACCATATGTCGCAACCAATAATCGCCAACACCAAGCGCGATTCCTTCGCCCTCGCTGCCTAAGTAGCGACTTGCGAAGTGTCAGCCCGGGGCTGTTCCCGACCCGGATCCTGGCATCGACTAGGGAACTAAACCACTAGACCCGGTCACGGGGTGTAGTGGGAAATCAAACAGTGACTGAGCCCGTCGGAGACTTGTCCGCGTGATCTCCGGGGCCGAGAAAATCACAGCGGACTGCGCTCGGAGAAGCCCTGATTCCGCACCGTTGGACGCGGGTTCGATTCCCGCCATCTCCACTCATCCCATCTACGACGAAGGGCCCCGCCACCACGGCGGGGCCCTTCGCCGCGTTCCGGCGCTCGGCCGTGTCGCGGCGCTCATCGGTGCTCAGCCGAGCCGGTGTTCCCAGCGCAGTGCGGGCCGGTCGCCGATCCAGTACGTATGCGAGCGGGGGGTGACGCGGAGCCGCACGGTGCTGATGTCGGGACGTTCGGCGTCCTGCCAGGCGAGGAGCGTCCGCTCGATGTCGTCCCACAGCGCCACCGGACCGCCTTGCCGGACGGTCCAGCCGGAGCAGTTCTCGGTGAACGCGGCGAAGGATTCGCGGTCGGCGTCGAACACGTAGCGTTGTGAGGCACCATCGCCGCCGGTGGCGCGTACGAGCTGGGCGCCGGGCGCGGCGAGCTGGGCGAGGAAGGCGGGCATCCACTCCTCCAGCAGCGTCAGTGGCACCTTCGCCTTGCGCTCGCTGTCGGCGTAGGAGGTGCGGGCCGAGAGGTCCCCGGCGAGTGGTTCGACGGCCTGGGAACGGGCCTGCATGAACGACGACTCCCCGATGATCCGCCCCTCGGCCGTGCCGTCGTCGTTCACGGTGACCTTGGCGAGGCCGGTGCCGTATGCCCAGGAGCCGGGCGCGAGGGTGGTGAGGATGGTGCCGCCCGGCCTGGTCTGGCGTACCCAGGTGTGGGGGATGCGGCGTACCGCACACGTGGCGATGACGCGGTCGTAGGGGGCGCGGCGGGGGTGGCCGAATAGCCCGTCGCCGGTCACGGTCCATGTGGAGTATCCGGCGGCCTCCAGGGCGGCATCCGCACGGGTGGCCACACCCGGGTCCACTTCGATCGTGGTGACGTTGTCCTCTCCGAGCCGGTGGCACATCAGGGCGGTGGAGTAGCCGGTACCGGTGCCGATCTCCAGCGCGGTGTCACCGTCCTCGATGTCCAGGGCCTCGATCATGCCGACGACGGTGACGGGCGTGGTGGACGACGACGTGGGCACGCCGGGAACGGGTTCGGTGGCCTGGTCGGCGGTGAGGTGCCCGTCCAGTTGTGTCACCAGGGACTCGTCGCGGTAGGCGATCTCGGACCATTCCTTCGGGTCGGTGCCGAGTGCGGTGGCGGGCCGCCAGTGCCCATCGTCGGCGGGCAGGAACACGCCGGGCCGGAGGAACAGCTCACGGGGTACGGCCTCGACCGCCGCGCGCCACTTCGGATGGGCGAGGACTTCTGCCTCCTGGAGCCGGTCGGCGAGGGCGCGCCGCTCCGGTGCGGTGTCGGGGGTCATCGGGAGGTGTCTCCTTGAAGTAGGTCGGCGAAGGCGGCGGCCATCGGCAGGCCGGTCCTCTCCTCCAGCCACCCCCATTGGCCGTTCGGGTTCAGCTCGAGCCAGTGGGGTTCGCCGTCGCGGTCGAGGGCGAGGTCAAAGCTCCCGGAGCGGAGGCCGAAGTGGTCGAGACAGGTGAGGAGCGCCTTTTCCAGCCGATCCGGCAGGTCTACCACGCGGTACGAGAGGGCGGAGTAGTCCTTGCGCCAGTCCAGCAGGCCGGAGTCGATACGGACGGCGAACGACTGCCGCCCGACGACCAGCACTCGAAGGTCGGCCACCTTGTCCACACGGGCCTGGAACAGGTGCGGTGCCACGGACACGCTGTCGTCGACCTCGTCGGCGGTGACCGGCTCTGCCCAGCTCGTCATGCCGATGCCGTCTCGCTCGTACGGGGTCCATCGCAGGGTCTTGGTGATCACTCGCCCGTGCGCGGCGATGAACCTGCGGGCCTCGCCGGGGTCGTTGGTCACCAGCGTCGCGGGCACGGTGAGGCCGAGGCGTACGGCTGTGGCGAGTTGGGTGGGTTTGTGGTCGGCCGCCGCGTTGCGGACGGGGTGGTTGACCCATAGCGGGCCGTCGAGGGCGTGGAGGACGCCCGCGATTCCGTGGCGGACCTGCGCGGCGGCATAGCGCGCGTCGTCCGCGTCCAGGTGCTCGAAAGCGGGCCAGACGGGGCGGCGCCAGTACACCGCCCGTACGTGTTCCAGGTCGGCGGCCCTCGACGGGGTACGGAGCCGCCCGGCCACCGGGGCGGTGGCCGGGCGCCCGCCGAACCGCGCCGAGATTGTCAGCTCCCCGGTCGGGAGGTCTGCGGGGTTGCAGCGGATCACGGGAATGCCGCGCTCGTTGAGGCGAGTGATCACCATGTCGGCGGTGATGTCGAGCGGTTCCGTGACCACCAGGACCGGTTTGGTGTCGGCCATCGGGCTGTCAGTCCTGCTGGGAGTCCTGGTCGGAGCCCGCGTCGTTGCGCGAGTCCAGGTTCGTCACGGTCGATGTCGAGGTGGCGGAGCTGGTGCCGTGCCTGCCCATCTCGACCACCAGGCCGGCACGGTCGCGGAACACGCCGGTCTGGGTGTCCGGGTCGATGGTGACGGTGATGAACGGCATCTCCCCCGCCGTGGGGTACGGGCCGAGTCGGCGCAGGCCCCACGGGCGGCCCGGGGCGGGCCGGTCCGGGGTGGCGCACTCCGCCCAGACTCCTTTGCCCCACGGCTTGGAATCGATGCCCCACCGGCAGGAGACGGCTTCCACCACGGTCATGCCGCGCCCGGACTCAGCGGTCTCGCTCGCCTGGACGACGCGCGGGACGGCGCGGGACCGGTCGAACGTGGAAATGCGCACGAGGTTGTCGCTGGGGCGTTCGACCTTGAGGCGGAAGCAGCCGCGCTGCTCGGGGTCGGGGATGCGGTGGGCGGTGTGCCGGATGGCGTTGGTGGCCAGCTCGGAGGTGATCAAGCGGGCGTCGTCCACCAGGTCCTCCAGTCCCCAGGCTCGCAGGGTCGCGGCGACGGACAGCCGCGCGATGCGCACGGACTCCTCGGTGCAGGGGAGCGACTGGGTGTAGGCCGGATGGCCGGTTCCGGTGGGGGTGAGCGGTGAGGGCTTGCTGATCATCATCGTGGTCATCTCGTCGGCCTTCTGGTGAGTGGGCCAGGCAGCGTGGCGACCTTGGGGAACGGGGCTCGCCGCATGCCGTTGGGAATGCCCGGGTCTGCCGCCGGGCGTGTCATCACCATCGCGGCCCACCGCCTCGTGCGGGAGCGTGAAGCGGCCTTCCGCACGCCGTGTGCCGAACCCGCACATGGCGTGCTTCTATACGCCCTCCCCACCCGCTCCCGGTATCCCTAGTGTCGTGTCTCCCGTTGTTCCGTAGGAGGTACCTATGGACGTTGGTTTAACGAGAGTTGACATCGGGTCGATCCTTCGTGGCGCCCGCTGCGCCGCCCGCCTCACTCAGGCGCAAGTCGGGCAGGCGTGTGGCTACTCCGCGTCGGCCGTCTCGCGGATCGAGTCCGGCCGCATGCGGCTCGACTACGCCGCGCTGGTGCGGTTCGCAGCGTTCTTGAACGTCCCACTCGACCGGCTCACCGCGACTCCTGTGCCGGACGCACCCACGGTCGATACGGTGGAGCGTCCATTGGGCGAGGAGGATGCGGTGCGTCGTAGGAATCTGCTCACCGGTGCGTTGGCGGCCGGGGCAACGGCCGTCGTAGGTGCCGCACCAGCCGGTGCCGCATCCGGCACCGCCGACCCGGCGGCCGGGCTTGAGGACGCGCTCTTCCGGCTCCCCTCCGCTGCCCCGGTTCCGCTGGCCTGCCTCGTCCAGCAGACGGCGGCCGCGCGATCGGATTTCTGTGCCGCTCGCTATGCCGCTCTGGGCCGCGCGCTTCCGGGCCTGCTCGCCGCAGCCTCGGCGACGCGGGACGCGTCGAGCGGGCGGGAGCGAGAGCGGGCGAGCATGGCGCTCGCGCGGGCATACGTGCTGGCTGCCGAACTGGCGCTCAAACAGCACAACGATGCGGCCTGGGTGGCCGCCGACCGTGCGCTGACCGCGGCCCGGGCCAGCGGCCACCCGGTTCCGATCGGTGAGTCCTCGCGGGTGCTCGCGATCACCATGCGGCGGTCGGGGCGTAGCCCGGCCGCGGTGCGGCTGCTCACCCGGGAGGCGGCCGATTTGGATGCCGGGCAGTCCCCGACCGGGGCTGTGCGCACGACGCTGATGTTGACGGCCGCGTACACAGCGGCCAGCAGCAGGGACCGCGCCACGGCCCTGGGCCTGCTGGACGAGGCTCGGGAGGAGACAGAGCGGTGCCAGGCGGTACCGGGCCTGTTCACCGTGGACGTCAGCCGGACGCAGGTGGACGTGTATCGCATCGGCGTGCTCAACGCACTCGGCACGCCTGACGAGGGTGTGAAGGTCGCCGCAAGGCTGAACATCGACTCCATGCCGACGGCGGAGCGCCGTGCCCGTGCCTGGACGGACACAGCCCGCATGTGGCACGCCCTCGGCGACCAGCCGCAGACCTTCGCGGCGCTCCGCCGGGTGGAGCAGGAGGCGCCGCAGGAAGTGCGGCGGCCGGCGCTGCGGGCCCTGACGGCGGACCTGTTGCACACGCCCGCGCGCGTGCCGGGCGTGCGGGAATTCGCGGCCCGCACCGGGGCCCTGCCGGACTGACGCGGTGGAAGGCAGCGTGAGCCTCGTCCGGATCGGGGACGTGGAGTCCGTGTGGGATGACCTGGTCGGGATCTACAAGGAGTGCTGGGCGCACAAGCTCCACCTGCCGCACTACGCCCCGGAGACATTCGGGGAGCGGCTGCACCGGCATGCCGCCGAACCGGGGTGGGAGGCCGTGGTGGCGTATGACTCGGGTGAGCCCGTCGGCTATCTCTACGCCAACCGGCTCACCGGAGCGGACGACCGCTGGTGGCGGCGTACGCGTCCGGCGCCCGGGCCGGAGCTGGTGGGGGCTTCCACCGTCGCGGTGAAGGAGATGATGGTCCGCCGACCGTGGCGCGGGCGGGGGATCGCCCGCCGGCTGCACGACGTCCTGCTGGCCGGGCGGGCCGAGACGCAAGCCTCGTTGATGGTGAACCCGCTGAACGAGGACGGGAAGGTGCAGGCCCTCTACACGGCGTGGGGATACCGCGCGGTGGGCACCGCGCAGTCCTCGCCGGAGGCGCCGGTCCTGACGGTGATGGTTCTCAGCTGATGTCGAGGACCGCCTTGCCGTGGAGGCGGCGGTCCAGGAGGGTCGCGATGGCTTCGTCCGCGCGGTCCCAGCCGCCGCGCCAGGCGATCTGCGGGTCCAGGTCGCCCGCCGCGAGGCGCTCGCCGAGCCAGGTCAGGTCCGGGCCGATGTCAGGGCGGTCGAGGAGGTAGAAGGTGACGATGGAGCGGTTGTGGCGGCCTTCGTTGCCGTAGAGGGCGCCGAACGGGAAGGTCTCGGGCTGGCCCGTGACATGGCCGACGGAGACCAGGGTGCCGTGCGCGGCGAGCTTGTCGTACGCGGCCACCAGCTGTGGTCCGCCGACCATGTCCACGACTCCGTGCACCGGCTCGCCGACCTCCTCCGGCTTCGCGATCACCTCATGCGCGCCGAGCGCCCGTAGGTCGTCGCCGTGGGTGGCGGGATCGCCGGTGGTGGCGATGACGTACGCGCCGCCGAGCCGGGCGAGCTGGACGGCGTACCGGCCGACCCCGCCGGTGGCGCCCGTGATCAGGATGCGCCGGCCGAGGGTGTCGCCGATCCGGCGCAGTGCGCGCAGGGCGCTGCCGCCCGCGACCGGGATGGTGCTGATCGCGCCGGGGTCGGCACCGGCGGGTGGGAGGCCGAGCGTTCCGGTGTCCACCGCGCGCAGCTCCGCCCAGCCGCCGTCCGCGCCCAGGGTGACGACGGGGGTTCCGGCGGCCGGTCCCGAGCCGTCGGCGGCCGCGCGCTCGACCACTCCGGCGGCGTCCCAGCCCAGCACGGTGCCGTCGGGGGCCTCGGTCCGGTGGGAGACCTCGCCGTAGTTGAGGGACGTGGCGGTCACCCGGACCAGGGCCTGGTGGGGGGCGGGTTCGGGGTCGGCGGCTTCGCCGATGCGGAGGCCGGAGGGGGAGGAGTGGTCAACGAGCAGGGCGCGCATGGCGGTTCGCCTTTCCGGTGAATGATGGCGACATCAGTTATGCCACTGAGTGGCAAACGCGTGCAAGTGGCATCGTCGATGACGGCTACACTTTTCGCCGTGACTGCCGCTCCCAACTCCTCACTGCGCGAACGCAAGAAGCGGCGCACCCGTCAGACGCTGATAGACACCGCGCTGGAGCTGTTCACCCGGCGCGGCTTCGGCGGGGTGACGCTGGATGAGCTGTGCGAGGAGGTGGAGGTCTCCAAGCGCACCTTCTTCCGCACCTTCACCAGCAAGGAAGATGTCGCGATGGCCCCCGACCAGGATCTGTGGCGGGCCTTCCTGGAGGAGCTGGAGACCGCGGAGCCGGACGGGCTGCCGGTGGTGGAGCTGGGGCGGGACGCGCTGCTGGCCGCGCTGGCGCGGATGGACGACGAGGGCTGGGCCCGCCGGTTGCTGCTCAGCCGGCGGCTGGCCGAGCGGACGCCCTCGATGGGCGCGCACGGTTTGCAGTTCTGCGAGGCCACCACACAGGAGGCGCTGCAGATCCTGCACCGCAGGTTCGGCCTCGGGGGGCCGGGCGACCTGCGGCCGCGGCTGGCCGTGGACATGCTGATCGCCGCGTTCCACGGGGCGCTGGCGAGCTGGGTGGCGCGGGCGGATGAGGCCGACGCGGCGGTTGGCGCGGGCCGTACCGAGCCGCCCACCGCCGGGGAACTGGCCGACCGCCTCCGCGAGGCCGTCGCCGCCCTCCCCGCGAGCCTCGCCCTGACGGCCGCGGATGGCGGGGACGGCGGGGACGGTGGTTGATGTTCGGGCCCTGGGCAGCCCGTGGCCGGTCCGGCACTGCCCCGCCCACAGCGGGTGACCTCGCGCCCCGCCCCGCGAGCGGTGGTCAGCTGAAGGCGATCACCAGGCCGAAGCCGAGGAAGAGCGTGCCGCCCAGGGTCAGGCCCGCCGCCGGGCCGAGTATGTGGCGCCGCATCCATACCCGGGCCTTCTGCGACTCGCCCGGGAGGTACCTCACGTCCACCCTCCGGCCGGTCGCCAGGCCCAGGCCGACGCCCTGGATCGCGGTGGTGAACTCCACCACGTAGCCCTGGTGGTCGTGGAACCGGATGACCGGCGTCTGGGTCGGGTGCCGGTTCCGCTCCCGGCGGTCCACGACGTTGGCGACCACCACGCCCTCCGTACGGACCCCCTCGCGGCGCAGCCTTCGCACCAGCCGGGCGTCGCGGACGGCGCAGGCGTAGAGCAGCAATCCGACCGCGACGCACAGCAGATCGGCTCCGGGCACGGCCATCAGTGGTTCGTTTCTCGTCGTGTTCGGTGCCCCCCTCTGACACAGGGGACGCGGTGATCCGGAACTTCGGTTGCCACCTTCGGGCGCTCTGTCGCGAAGGGGCGGGGTGCGGGATCCTCCCGTGACATGAGCAGACCCCTGAACCGTCGTGTGAGCGGCTGGATCTGGCCCCTCGTCGTCCCCCTCGTCATCGGACTCGCCTTCACCCTCACCTGGAGCTCGCCTGCCGGTGCCGACGCCTCCCGCGCTGCGGACGCCTCCCGCGCCGGGATCGGCGACGCCATCGACACCATCCTCGCCGACCCCCTGCTGAAGGGCGGCGCGGCCGGGGTCGTGGTCGCCGACGCCGACTCCGGTGCCGTGCTCTACCGGCACCGGCCCGACGACCGGCTGATGCCCGCCTCCAACACCAAGCTGTTCACCTCGGCCGCCGCCATGGGGCTGCTCGGTCCCGACCACCGCTTCCGCACCGATGTGCTGACCGACGGCACCCGCCACGGCCGTACGCTCCGGGGCGATCTCTACCTTCGCGGCACCGGCGACCCCACGATGCTCGCCGGGGACTACGACCGCCTCGCGAAGGGTGTCGCCGACGCGGGGATCACCAAGGTCAGCGGGCGGCTGATCGCCGATGACACCCGCTTCGACGCGCAGCGGGTGGGCCGCTCCTGGGCGGCCGACGACGAGTCCTCGTACTACGCGGCGCAGATCTCCGCGCTGACCCTCGCCCCCGACACCGACTACGACGCGGGCAGCGTCATCGTGGAGGTCACCCCGGGCGCGGCGGCCGGCGACCGGCCGAAGGTCACCGTCACACCGCCGAACGCGTACGTACGGATCGACAACCGCGCGACCACCGGAGGCGGCGGCGGAAGCGGCAGCCTCACGGTCGAGCGGCAGCACGGCTCCAACACCATCACCGTCAGCGGCGCCCTCCCGGCCGGGGCGGCGACCGCCAAGGAGTGGGTCAGCGTCTGGGCGCCCACCGGCTACGCCACCTCGGTCTTCGCCGACGCCCTCGAACGGCACGGCGTCCGCGTGGCCGGGCCCACCCGCCTCGGCCGAGCCACCCCGGCGGACGCCCAAGAGCTCGCCTCGCACCGCTCCATGCCGCTGAAGGAACTGCTCATCCCCTTCATGAAGCTGTCCAACAACATCCACGCCGAGGCGCTCACCAAGGCCATCGGCTATGCGACGGCCGGGCGCGGCACCTGGGACGCGGGGCTCGCCGCCATCGCCGACTGGCTGAAGAAGCAGGGCGTGGACACCGGCGCGGTGCGCCAGGTGGACGGCTCCGGGCTGTCCCGGATGGACAACATCGCGGCCGGGCGCCTCACCGAACTGCTGCTGTCGGTGCGCGACCAGCCCTGGTACGCCGACTGGTACGCCTCGCTGCCGGTGGCCTGCGCCCCGGACCGGTTCGTGGGCGGCACCCTGCGTACGCGGATGTGCTCCACCCCGGCGGCCGGGAACGCGCGCGGCAAGACCGGCTCCCTGACCGGCGCTTCCGCGCTCTCCGGCTATGTCACCGACGCGGACGGCAGGGAGCTGGTCTACAGCGTCGTCCTCAACAACTACCTCGCCCCGTCCGTGAAGAACCTGGAGGACGCGATCGTGGTGACGCTCGCGAAGTCCGGCGACGGCCGTGCGGAGGCGGTGCGGCCCCGTGCCGTACGGGGTGCCACGGCCGCCACGGCCGACGCCGGACTCGAATGCTCCTGGGTCAAGCCCCGGAGCTGCTGAGGTCAAGCCCACCACCGCTGAGAGGCAGCGGCACCGTCAGCACCGCCGTCCCCGCCGCCGCCTCCGCGGACGGGCCGCCGGCCACCTCCAGCCGCCATGGCGCCGAGGTGCCGGCGGCCTCGGCGCGCAGCACCGCCCCGTCCCGGACGACGGTGAAGGTGGCGGCCGTCGTGCCGTCCGGGCGCGGCACCCGCACCGTGACCGGGCGGCCCGCCGCCGGTTCGTACACCCGCAGCGTGACCCCGTCCGCCCAGTCGGTGTCGGGGCGGTCGTCGGCCGCGCCGAACGGGATCACCGCGCCGGGACGGGCCAGCAGCGGGACGCTGTGGAAGCCGTGGGTCTCGCGCACCCAGCGCGGGCCGCGCACCGTCCGCCCGCTGGGCACATGCGTCCAGACGCCCTCGGGCACGTAGTACGTCACCTCGCCCTCGTCGTCGAAGACCGGGGCGACCAGCAGGTCCCCGCCGAGCATGTACTGCCGCTCGAGACCCGCGCACCCGGGGTCGTCCGGGAACTCCAGGACCATGGCGCGCATCACCGGGATGCCCTCGGTGTGCGCCTGCCGCGCCGCCTCGTACAGATACGGCATCAGCCGCAGCTTCAGCCGGGTGAAGTGGCGCAGCACCTCGACCGACTCCTCGTCGAAGAGCCACGGCACCCGGTACGAGGACGAGCCGTGCAGTCTGCTGTGCGAGGACAGCAGCCCGAAGGCGATCCACCGTTTGAACAGGGCCGGGTCCGGGGTGCCCTCGAAGCCGCCGATGTCATGGCTCCAGAAGCCGAAGCCGGAGAGGCCCAGCGAGAGCCCGCCGCGCAGCGATTCGGCCATCGCCTCGTAGGTGGACTCGCAGTCGCCGCCCCAGTGCACCGGGTACTGCTGGCCGCCCGCCGTGGCCGAGCGCGCGAAGACCACCGCCTCGCGCTCCCCGCGCCGCTCGCTCAGCGCCTCGTGGACGGTGCGGTTGTAGAGGTGGGTGTAGTAGTTGTGCATCCGCTCGGGGTCGGAGCCGTCCGCGTAGACCACGTCCAACGGCACCCGCTCGCCGAAGTCGGTCTTGAAGCAGTCCACGCCCATGTCCAGCAGCGCGGTCAGCTTGGCCGCGTACCAGGCGCGGGCGGCCGGACTGGTGAAGTCCACCAGCGCCATGCCCGGCTGCCACAGGTCGCACTGCCACACCGACCCGTCCGGCCGCTTCAGCAGATGCCCGGCCGCCTTGCCCTCGGCGAAGAGCGGGGAGCGCTGGCCGATGTACGGATTGATCCAGACGGAGATCTTGAGGCCCCGCTCCCGCAACCGCCGCAGCATGCCCGCCGGATCGGGGAAGACCCGCGGATCCCAGGTGAAGTCGCACCACTGGTACTCGCGCATCCAGAAGCAGTCGAAGTGGAAGACGGACAGCGGCAGCGCGCGCTCCGCCATGCCGTCCACGAAGCCGGTGACGGTCTCCTCGTCGTAGGAGGTGGTGAAGGAGGTGGACAGCCACAGCCCGAAGGACCACGCGGGCGGCAGCGCGGGGCGGCCGGTGAGCGCGGTGTAGCGGCGCAGGATGTCCTTGGGGGTGGGCCCGTGGATGACGTAGTACGTGAGCTCCTGGTCCTCGGCGCTGAACTGGATCCGGGAGACCGCCTCCGAGCCGACCTCGAAGGAGACCCGTCCTGGGTGGTCCACGAAGACGCCGTAGCCCGCGTCGGTGAGGAGGAACGGGATGTTCTTGTACGCCTGCTCGGTGGCGGTGCCGCCGTCGGCGTTCCAGATGTCGACGGCCTGGCCGTTCCTCACCAGCGGGCCGAAGCGCTCGCCGAGCCCGTAGACGGAGGTGCCGACCCGCAGCGCGAGCCGTTCGCGCAGGTGGTGGCCGCCGTCGGCGGTCTCCATGATGCCCGTGTCCTTGACGCCGCTGCTGGTGAGCGTGTGCCCGGCGGCCTCGAAGTCCATCCGCCAGGGTCCGGTGCGGGCGAAGCGCACCGAGAGCGCGCCCGAGGTGAGCCGGGCCTCCCCGTCGTCGCAGCTCACCTCGGCGTCGTACGTCTCGTGGGCGATCTCGAACGACGGGCCGCGCTCGACCCCGCCCGCGAAGTGGGTGATCCGGACGGCGATCACATCGGGCATGGGGGCGGTGCAGGTCAGGGTGAGGGCGGGACCCTTGAGCAGATCGCCGCGGTGGCGTACGGGATGGGTGGGGGCGTGGACGGTGAGGGTGCCGGGGCCGGTCTCCACGTCGAGCACCCCCTGGGGGTAGGCGGCGTGGACGCCCTCGCGCAGTCTCCAGTAGCCGTCGCTGAACTTCATGCGGGCCTCCTCGTCATTTGACCGCGCCCATGGCGATGCCACGGGTCAGGGTCCGCTGGAAGATCAGGAAGAAGCAGAACGCGGGGAGCACCCCCAGCAGGGCGGCCGCGTTGGTCATGGTGGCGTCCATCAGCCGCTGGCCCTGGAGGACGCCGAGCGCCACCGAGACCGTCTGGTTGTCGTTGGAGATCAGCATCACCAGGGGCAGCAGGAACTCGTTCCAGGTCCAGATGAAGAAGAAGACCAGCAGCACCCCGATGGTGGGGCGGCTCACCGGCACCACGACCCGCCACAGCACCTGCCACTTGGTGGCACCGTCGATCCGGGCCGCCTCGATGACCTCCCTGGGGAAGGCGCCGAGCACGGAGGAGAGCAGATAGGTGCCGAAGGCCGACTGGATCACGGTGAAGACGATGATCACGCTCAGCCGGGTGTCGTACAGGCCCACCTGCTTGGACAGGTAGTAGACGGGGTAGACCAGGGCCTCCTGCGGCAGCATGTTGGCCAGCACGAAGAAGGCCAGCACCCAGGGGCGGCCCCTGACCCGCCCGATGCCGATCGCATACGCGTTGAGCACCGACAGCAGTGCGGCGAGCACCGCCACCGAGCCGGAGATCAGCGCGGAGTTGAACAGCTTCCGGCCGAAGTCCACTCGCTGCCAGAAGTCCCTGAGGCCGTCGAGGTGGATCCCCTCGGGCAGGCTCAGCGGGCCGTGCGCGGAGTAGTCGGCGGGCGATTTCACCGCGTTGAGGGCCACCACGAGGAAGGGCAGCACCATGAGGGCGGCCGCCACGATCAGCGCGGCCAGCACCGGGAAGCGGGCCGGGGCGCGTTGTCCCTTGACGGCGTTCACCGGTCCTCCGACGGCGTTCACCGGTCCTCCGACGGCGTTCACCGGTCCTCCGACGGCGTTCACTGGGCCCTTGACGGCGTTCACCGGTCCTCCGCCCGGGTTTGCAGGCGCAACGCCACCAGGGCCAGCGCCAGGATGATCACGGTGAGGGCGGTGGAGACCGCGGAGCCGTACCCGACCTGCGTCTTCTCGAAGAAGGACTGGAAGGAGAAGTACGAGGGGACGTTGGTGGCCCCACCCGGCCCGCCCTTGGTGAGCACATACACCGCGCCGAAGACCTTGAGCGCCGCGATGGTGCACCACAGCAGCACGACATAGATCTCCGGGCGGATCTGGGGCAGCGTCACATGCCAGAACCGCCGCCACCACGAGGCCCCGTCCAGCTCGGCCGCCTCGTGCAGGGACGGGTCGGCGCGCTGGAGCCCCGCCATGAAGACCACCAGCGGAAAGCCGAGCTGGACCCACACCATCACGGCCATCACGCTGTAGAGCGCGAAGTCCGGGTCGCCCAGCCAGTCCTGGCGCAGCGAGCCGAGCCCGACGGTGCCCAGCGCCTCGTTGAGCGCGCCGTTCTCCGGGGCGAGGATCCAGCTCCAGACGATTCCGGCCACCGCGATCGGCAGCACCTGCGGCAGATAGAAGCAGGCGCGCAGCACGCTCGCGGTGCGGGTGCCGATGTGTTTGGCGATGTAGTCGAAGAGCGCGGCGGCGAGCACCAGGCCGAGGGCGGTGGGGAGCACCGCCATCGCCACCACCATGGCCAGGCTGTGCCGGAAGGACTCCCAGAAGGCGGAGTCGTCCAGCAGATCGCGGTAGTTGGCGAGCCCGGCCCACTTGGGGCTGCCCACGCCCTGCCAGTGGGTGAGGCTGATCCCGGCGTTCATCAGGAACGGGACGACGATGACGGCGAGGAAGGCCAGCGCGCCGGGGAGCAGGAACAGGGCGTACGGATACTCGCGGCGCCGTAGCGGCGGTGCCTTGCTGTGGGAGCTCATCGGGAGCTCATCCCTTCGGCGCGCCCGCGTCGTACGCCTTCTTCAGCGCGTCCAGATAGGCGTCGGGCCCGGCGCCGCCGGTGATCAGCTTCTGGGTCTCGGAGACGAGGACGTCGTAGAAGCCGGGGACCGGCCAGTCGGGGTAGAAGGCGAGGCCGTCGCCGTCGGCGTAGGTGGCGAAGTCCTTGATCAGGGCCTTGGACTTGGGGTCGGTGATCGCCGAGGGATCGGCGGCCACGGGCACTCCGCCGTTGTTGCCGAGGGTGTTCTGGATGCCCTTCTTCATCGTGATGTCGATGAAGTCGTAGGCGAGCTCCTTGTTCTTGGCGCCCTTGGGGACGACCCAGAGATTGCCGCCGGAGCCGAGGGTGAGCTTGGAGCCGGGGAAGGGGAAGGTGCCCCACTCGTCCTTCATCTCGGACTTGAAGCGGCCGAACCACCAGCTGCCGGAGAAGAACATCGGATACTTCCCCGCGATGAAGGCCGCGCCCGCGTCCTCGGCCTTGGCGCCGCTCGAGCTCTTGGCGATATAGCCCTTCTTCACCCAGTCGGCGAAGGTGGTGGCGCCATAGGTCCAGGCGGCGTCGTGGAAGTCCGGCTTGCCCTGGTACTGCTCGTAGGCGTCCACCCAGGAGCGGTCGGCCTTGGACAGGGCGAGCTGGTAGACGTACTGGTGGGCGGGGTATTCGGCGCCCGCGCTCGCCAGCGGGGTGACGCCCTTGTTCTTGAACGCCTTCAGGGCGGCGGTGAACTCGTCGAAGGTGGTCGGGACCTTGATGTGGTGCTTGGTGAAGAGGGTCTTGTTGTAGAAGACCATCGTGTACTCGGCGTAGTTGGGGATCCCGTACCAGTTGCCGGAGCCCATCACGCCCTGGGCGTCATAGCGGCTGGTGGTGCGCACGCCGGAGCTGAGCGGCTTGTCCCAGCCGCGCTTGGTGACCTCGGGGGTGAGGTCGGTGAGCAGGCCCTGCTTGGAGAGCAGCCCGGTGGTGGCGTTGCCCTTGTTGTACTCCATCAGATCGGGTGCGTCACCGGAGTTGAGGACCATCGAGGCGGTCTTCTGGATCTGTTCGAAGCCCTTCTCCTCGACCTTCACGGTGACGCCCGGATGGCTCTTCTTGAACTCCTCGATCGCCTGCTTCCAGGCGATGCCCATGGCGCTGTTGGGCGCCTCGTAGTGCCACAGCTTGAGCGACTTGCCGTCCCCGGCCTCGTCCCCGCCGTCCCCGCAACCCGCGATGACCAGGGATGCCGCGAGCGCGGCCGCGATGGTGGCCACCGTTCGTTTCGTCCGTTTCCGTGCCGTCAACATCCGCTGCCTCCGAGAGGGTTGGAAGGAAGGGCGCATGTGCAACGTTCGTCGAAGCGCTTCGATGGGGAGAGGTATACGAGGGGTGGTAGAGATATGTCAATGCCGTTGACAAAACGGGCGCACCCGGAAACGCTGTGGGCCTCAGCCCTTGTGGACCTGGCGCACCGTGCGGAGGAAGGCGCCCAGGACGCTCGGGACCGGGCCGAAGCGGTGGGCCAGGTGGAACTCCAGCCCGGCGGCGGCCGGTTCCAGCGGCAGCAGGGTCACCCCCACATGCCGGAAGCGCCGCATCCCCGCCGGTCCGATGCCGATGCCGAGCCCGCAGGCGACCAGCCCCAGCAGGGTGTGCAGATTGTGCGCCTCATGCGCGACCCGCGGCTCGACCCCGGCGGCGCGGCATACGGCCAGCGCCACATCGGCGGCGGCGGGCTCGGCCTGCCGCGAGGAGAGGATCAGCGGCTCGCTGTCCAGCGCCCGTACGGGCACGGCCGCGGCGCTGGTCAGCGGGTGGCCGGACGGCACCGCCGCCACCAGGGTCTCCCGGCCGAGCGGCAGGCTGGTCAGCCGCCGCCGGGCGGCCGCGGGCGGTGGGCCGCAGACGACCCCGGCGTCCAGGCTGCCGTCCAGCAGCGCCTCGATCTGCCGGGCGCTGGGGAGTTCCCGCAGCTCCAGCCGGACCTGCGGGCGACGGGTCCGGAAGGCGGTGAGCACCTCGGGCAGCACGGCGGCCAGCGCGGTGCCGAGGAAGCCGATGGCGAGCGAACCGGTCTCACCCCGCCCGGCGTCGGCCGCGTCCCGTACGGCGAGGTCGAGGTGGTCCAGCACCTGCCGGGCCCGGGCCAGGAACGCCTCACCCGCGGCGGTGGGCCGCACCCCGTGCCCGGTGCGGTCGAAGAGCCGTACGCCCAGCTCGGTCTCCAGCGCCTTGATCTGCTGGGACAGCGGGGGCTGCCGGATGCCCAGCGCGGCGGCGGCGCGGCCGAAGTGGGCGTGCTCGGAGAGGGCGAGCGCGTAGCGGAGATGGCGCAGCTCCATAACAGCCAAGCCTATATCTGATCGCGAATAATCCCTTCAGGTCTCATATATCAAAGAGGAAAGCATCGTCGCGCCGGTGTTCGACTGGCCCGCATGAGCGAAACGCTGGAACACCACGAGACGACGATCGAAGGCGTACGGCTGCACTGGGTGCGGGCGGCGGGGCCGGGAACCCCCGTCGTGCTGCTCCACGGCTGGCCGCAGACCTGGTACGCCTGGCGCAAGGTGATCCCCGAACTCGCCCGCCACCACGAGGTGTTCGCGGTGGACCTGCCGGGCCTGGGCGACTCGGGCTCCTCCCCGCGCGGCCACGGCGTCCGGATCGCCGCCGACCTGCTCGACGCCTGGCGCGCCGAGCTGGGCCTGGACCGGGTCCATGTCGTCGGCCACGACCTGGGCGGCCCCATCGGCTACGCGTGGGCCGCCGCCCACCCCGCCCCGGTCCGCAGCTTCACCCTGCTCGCCGTGCCACTGCACGGCTTCGGGCTGAGCGAACTGATCGCCCGCGCCGGGCTCTGGCACTTCGGCTTCTTCTCGGTGCCCGGCCTCGCGGAGCGGCTGGCGGAGGGCCGGGAGCGGATCCTGCTGGAGCACTTCTACGGGCATGCCCTGGAGGCCGGGGCCATCCGCCCCGCCGATGTCGACACCTATCTGCGCAGCTACACCCGCCCGGGCCGGCTGGCCAACGGCTTCGCGTACTACCGCAACGCCCCCGCCGATACCGCCGCCCTCACCGAACTCGCCCGCACCCCGCTCCCGATGCCCACCCTGGCCGTCGGCTGCGGCCGGGCCGGCGGCCCGGCCCCCGTCCACAGCCTCGGCCAGGTCGCCCCGGCGACCCGCGGCGCCGTGATCGACGACAGCGGCCACTTCCTCCCCGAGGAACGCCCCGGCCCCCTGTTGTCTCTGCTCAGGCCCTTTCTGGCGGAGGCCGATGCGTCATGACCGCCCGCTCGGACCGGGCACCGCACCGTAGCCGGGCCGCAGCCGGTCCCGCCCCGCCCAGGCGATGGCGAAGGCGAGGGCGGCCGCGGCCGCCGGGGTGAGGTAGGCGGAGGTGGCGCCCAGATGGTCCACCGTCCAGCCGCCTGCCGCGGCGCCCGTGGAGATGCCGATGAGCAGACCGGTGTAGACGGTGGTCATCCCCTCGTTGAGGCGGGCGGCCGGGATCAGCCGGTGGACAAGGGTCATACCCGTGATCATCGTGGGGGCCGTGGCCATGCCCGCCAGGAAGAGCAGCGGGGCGAGAGTGGCGAGGCCGCGGGCGGTCAGGAGGGGGAGGACGGCCACGGCCATCGCGGCCACGCCCGCCACCAGGCGCCCTCCGGCCGTACCGCGCGGTGGCAGCGCGCCGAAGGCCAGCCCGGCCGCGCAGGACCCGGCGGCCTGGAGGGCGAGGACGGCGCTGCTCGCCGTGGAGCCCCCGTACGAGCCGACCGCGGCGACCGTCGCCACCTCCATCGAACCGAAGACGGCGCCGGTCGCGAGGAAGGTCATCAGGACGACCCGCAGACCGGGGGTGAGGAGGACGCGGCCCCGGGCGGGGCGCGGATCCGGCGGCGGTTCGGTGCGGCGCTGGGCGGCGAACAGCAGGGTGCCGACGAGCAGCAGCGCCGCCGCCGTGACCAGCCCCGCCTCGGGGCGGACCGCCGTGCACAGCACCATGGCGAGCGCGGGCCCGGCCATGAAGCAGACCTCGTCGACGACCTGCTCGAAGGAGGCGGCGGTGTGCCGGGCCGCCGGGTCCTCGCGGTGCAGCGCGGCCCAGCGGGCGCGGGTCATCGAGCCCAGGCTGGGCACGCCGGACGAGCCCACCGCGCAGCAGAACAGCGTCCAGGCCGGGGCACCGAGGCGGACGCAGAGCACCATGGCGATCGCCCCCGCCACGAAGACGAGGACGGCGGGGACCGCGACCCCGGCCTGTCCGTACCGGTCGACCAGGCGACCCAGCAGCGGCCCCGCGACCGCCGTCGCCGCGACTCCGGTCGCCGAGACGGCGCCCGCGAGCGCGTACGAGTCCCGGACCGTGGCGATCATGAGCACCGTGGAGACGCCGAGCATCGAGCCCGGCAGCCGGCCGACGAAGGCCGCGAGAGTGAAGGCGAGCGCGCCGGGGGCGGCGAAGAGGCGGCGGTACGGGGTGAGTGGCGACCGGCGGCGGCGCCGTGCGGCGGTGCCGGGGTGGGCGGGGCCGGAGGGGCGGGGGACGACGGGGCGGGAGGCGAGGAAGAGGATCACGTCACTACGGTCCCGGGCCCGGCCGGGGGCGGTCCAACACCTGATCGGGAGCCATTCACGCATCTGTGTTGTCAATGCCGGCCGGGTGAGGATCGCGGGGTGCGTCGGTCACCATGTGCGGGTGAACCGGGACATCGAACCGCGCCTGCTGCGCGCCTTCACCACCGTCGCCGACGAACTGCACTTCACCCGCGCCGCCGCCCGCCTCTACGTCGCCCAGCAGGCCCTCAGCCGCGACATCCGGCGCCTGGAGCGGGAGTTGGGCGCGGAGCTGTTCGTCCGTACCACCCGCCAGGTCGCCCTCACGGTTGCGGGTGAACGGCTGCTGCCGCACGCCCGGCGGGTGCTCCGGGCCCAGGACGATCTGGCGGCGGCCTTCAGCGGGGCCGGGCGCCGTCCGCTGCTGGTGGACGTGAGCGCCCCGGTGAGCACCGGAAACCAGGTGCTGGCGGAGGCGCGGCGTCGCATCGGCCCCGAGACCGAGCTGGTGGCCCGCTTCCACAGCGGGCTGGCCGGGGCCGCCGCCGAACTCCTCGCCGGACGCCTCGACGTCTCCTTCGGCCGGGCCCGCGGCCTCGACCCCGCCGTGCTCGCCCGGCTGGACCACCGGCTGATCCGCTATGAGCGCATCGCGGTGGTGCTGCGCGAGGACCACCCGCTGGCCCGGCTCGAGGAGATCCCGCTGGCCGCGCTCGCGGGCGAGACCCTGTACGCGGCGGCGGGCAACGACACCACCACCGAGTGGACGGACCTGGCCGCCCAGCTCTTCGCGGGGCGCGGGATCGTGATGGCGGAGCCGTTCCCGGAGATCGACGGGGACGAGGAGTTCATCCGGGTGGTGACCAAGCGCCGCTGGTCGGTGCTGGCGAGCGAGGTGTTCACCCATCTGCCCGGCGCGGTGCTGCGGCCCCTCGCCGAGCCCGTTCCGCTCTCACCGGTCTCCATCGTGTGGCGCAAGGGCCTCGTCCACCCCGGCCTGGACGCCCTCCACGCGGCGGCCCGCGCGCTCGCCACCACGTCCGGCTGGCTCCACCGCCCACCGGGCGCATGGCTGCCGCGCCCTGAGGCGGACTAGGCGGCCCGCGGGAAGTGCCGCGAGGTGCGGTCGTTCATCCGCGGCTGCGTCGTGGCTGGTCGCGCAGTTCCCCGCGCCCCTTCGGGCACGTCCCTTGCCTGCGCCGCTGTCGTCACCGGCCCGTTGTCGGAGGCGTGGTCTACGGTGAGGATCGTCCTGGCCCCATCGGTCGAGTGCGAGGAGTATCCGGAGTGACCCCTGAGCAACTGCGGTCCTTCTGCCTCTCCTTCAACGCGGTGGTGGAGGAGTTCCCGTTCTCCCGGCACCCCGAGGTCTCGACCTTCAAGGTGCTCGGCAAGATCTTCGCCCTGACGACGCTGGACGCGCGTCCGCTCACGGTGAATCTGAAGTGCGACCCGGCGGACGCGGGCCGGCTCCGCGAGGGGCACCCGGAGCTGATCGTTCCGGGGTGGCACATGAACAAGCGCCACTGGAACACGGTGACGGTCGACGGCGGCCTCCCGGACCGGCTGGTCCGGGAGCTCATCGAGGACTCCTACGACCTGGTGGTCGCGGGGCTGCCGAGGGCCGAGCGGCTCCGGCTCGACCGGCCTTGAGGGTGTCGTGGTCGGTCTCGAGGGTGCCGCGGTCCTGGCTCTCAAGGGATTCCGGGAGCTCGGGAATCCCCCTCACCGCCACCCGGCCCCCCGGGTGAGAGCAAGGTTTCGTCCGTGTCACCTGCCGCCACAGCCCGGAAATCCGCCGTCCCTACCGTCTGTGGCGACACCGAGAACTGTGGAGGCGTGATGACTGCCCCGACCACCACCGCCGCGCGCAAAGGGGGCCGCTGGATCGAGCAGTGGGACCCGGAGGACGAGACGTTCTGGAGGGAGAAGGGCGAGCGGATCGCCGCCCGGAACCTGGTCTTCTCCATCCTCTCCGAGCACATCGGGTTCTCCATCTGGAGCCTGTGGTCGGTGATGGTGCTGTTCATGGGGCCGGAGTACGGCGTCGACCCGGCCGGGAAGTTCTTCCTGGTCGCGATGCCCACGCTGGTCGGCGGGGTGCTGCGGGTGCCGTACACCTTCGCCGTCGCGCGGTTCGGCGGGCGCAACTGGACGATCGTCAGCGCCGGGATGCTGCTCGTGCCCGCGATCACCGCCGCCGTGGTGATGGAGCCCGGGACCTCGTACACCACGTTCATGGTGGTCGCGGCGCTCACCGGGGTCGGGGGCGGCAACTTCGCCTCGTCCATGACCAACATCAACTCCTTCTACCCGCTGCGCAGGAAGGGCTGGGCGCTCGGGCTCAACGCGGGCGGCGGCAACATCGGCGTGCCCGTGATCCAGCTGATCGGACTGCTGGTGATCGGCACCGCCGGGGCGGCCCACCCACGGCTCGTGCTCGCCGTCTACATCCCGCTGATCGTCGTCGCGGCGGCGCTCTCGGCGCTGTTCATGGACAACCTGGCGCCGGTGCGCAACGACGCCGGGGCGGCCAAGGAGGCGGCGCGGGACGCCCACACCTGGATCATGTCGTTGCTCTACATCGGCACCTTCGGGTCGTTCATCGGCTACAGCTTCGCCTTCGGTCTGGTGCTCCAGAACCAGTTCGACCGCACCCCGCTCCAGGCCGCCTCGCTCACCTTCATCGGCCCGCTGCTCGGCTCGCTCATCCGCCCCGTCGGCGGCCGGCTCGCCGATGCCCACGGCGGCGCGAAGATCACGCTGTGGACCTTCGCCGCCATGGCCGCCGCGACCGTCGTGGTCGTCTACGCCTCCGCGCAGAAGTCGCTGGCCGTCTTCCTCGTCGGCTTCATCGCCCTCTTCGTCCTCAGCGGGCTCGGCAACGGCTCCACCTTCAAGATGATCCCCGGCATCTTCCAGGCGAAGGCCGTGGCCCGCGGCCTGACCGGCGAGGAGGCCGCGGCCTACGGGCGGCGGCTGTCGGGCGCGGCGATGGGGCTGATCGGGGCGGTCGGCGCGCTCGGCGGGCTCGGGATCAACCTCGCCTTCCGGGAGTCGTTCGCGAGCGCCCACTCCGGGACCCCCGCCTTCGTCTCCTTCCTCGGCTTCTACGCGGTGTGCTCCGCGGTCACCTGGGCCGTATACCTCCGTGGCGCGCGGCGCCCGGCAACGGTGCCCGCCGGGCAGGCGGGTGCGCATGATCCGCGGTCGGAGCGGCAACCCGCCTACGCGGACATCTGAGCGGGGCGCCCAGGGAACTCCGGACGTCCTACGGGCGGGCGTCCCAGTGGTTTCGGGGCGTACGGTCGGCCGGGGAAGCCCGCCGGCCGTCCACTCCGTTACGCCTGGGAAACCTCCGTGAACCGCCACCGACACGGGACGGCGACACGATGCGGAACCGAAGGCGCCCATACACGACTGAATCGGGAGATCGGAAGATCGGGACGAGAGCCATGCACCGAGAACAGACCGGAGCCGCGGGCGACGACGAGCTGCCCGTCGGCCCTCTCGCCGGATTCACCGTGGGGGTCACCGCCGCGCGCCGCGCGGATGAGCTCGGCGCCCTGCTGCAGCGCCGTGGCGCGGAGGTGATGCACGCGCCCGCGCTACGGATCGTGCCGCTGGCCGACGACTCCGAACTCCTCGCCGCCACGAAGCAGTTGATCGACAGCGCGCCCGATGTCGTGGTCGCCACCACCGCCATCGGCTTCCGCGGCTGGGTCGAGGCCGCCGACGGCTGGGGTCTGGGCGACGCCCTGCTCGACCGGCTGCGCCAGGTGCGGCTGCTGGCCCGCGGGCCCAAGGTGCGCGGGGCGATCCGGGCCGCCGGGCTGACCGAGGAGTGGTACCCGGCCTCGGAGTCGATGGCCGAGGTGCTCGAGCGGCTGCTGGACGAGGGCGTCGAGGGGCACCGCATCGCCGTCCAGCTGCACGGCGAGCCGCTGCCCGGCTTCGTCGAGTCGCTGCGGGCCGGGGGAGCGGAGGTGGTCGGGGTGCCGGTGTACCGCTGGATGCCGCCGGAGGACATCGGGCCCGTGGACCGGCTGCTGGACGCGACGGTGGCCCGGACCCTGGACGCCGTCACCTTCACCAGCGCGCCCGCCGCCGCGAGCCTGCTGGACCGGGCGGAGCGGCGCGGGATGCGCGCGGAGCTGCTGGACGCGCTCCGCCATGATGTGCTGCCCGCGTGTGTCGGGCCGGTCACCGCGCTGCCGCTGGAGGCCCACGACATCCCCACCTCCCAGCCCGAACGGTTCCGGCTCGGGCCGCTGGTGCAGCTGCTGACCGCGGAACTTCCCGGGCGGGTGCGGCCGTTGCCGGTCGCCGGGCGGCGGCTGGAGATCCGTGGCCACGCGGTGGTCGTGGACGGGGAGCTGCGTATGGTGCCGCCCGCCGGGATGGCGTTGCTGCGGGCCCTGGCCCGGCGGCCCGGCTGGGTCGTGGCGCGGTCGGAGCTGCTGCGGTCGTTGCCGGGGGCGGGGCGTGATGAACATGCGGTGGAGACGGCGATGGCTCGGCTGCGGACGGCTCTCGGCTCGCCGAAGCTGATTCAGACGGTGGTCAAGCGGGGGTATCGGCTGGCGCTCGATCCGTCCGTCGACACGAAGTATGGGGGCGCGTAGCTGTTCTGTTGCCGGGGCTCCGCCCCGGACCCCGCTCCTCAAGCGCCGGAGGGGCTGGAGTATGGGGCTCTGCCCCGGGGCCCGCTCCTCAAGCTCCCCCAGCTACCGCTGGGAGGTGCCCCTGGAGGGGCTGGAGTTCCGCTTCTGGGGGGTTACGGGTAACCCGCGAGGCGGGCACTCTGAGGGGTGACCGGATCGGGCCTTCCCCGAAGGGGTGACAGGAACATGGCGTCGGCGTCGGCCTACGACCTGCGGTTCGACTCGGGGCGGATCTGCCTGGACCTGGTGGCCACGGTCGGCGGTCGGCTCAGCGAGGCGCCCGTCGAGCGGCTCGGCGGGGTGGAACCCCTCAGGGCGTGGCTGCTGGGCGCCGGGCTGGTGCCCGGCGGCACCTCGCTCGAGGCCGTGGACCACCGCTGGCTCATCCGCTTCCGGGCCGCCCGCGACCTGCTGCACCGCATCGTCCACACCGAGGTCGAGGGCCATGCCGCAGCCGCCGATCTGGAGCGGATGAACGCGCTGGCCGCCACCGCCCCGCCCGCCCTGCGCGCCGTACGGACCCCCGACGGCGCCTTGGTGAGCGCCCTCGCGGGGAAGCCGGACTGCGGCGCTCTGCTCTCCCAGATCGCCCGGGACGCGGTGCAGCTGCTCACCGACCCGGTGGCGCGCGGGCAGTTGCGGCGCTGTGCGGGGGAGACCTGCTCGCTGGTCTACCTCGACACCTCGCGCGGCCGCCGACGCCGCTGGTGCTCGAGCGAAGTCTGCGGAAACCGCGAGCGGGTCGCTCGTCACCGCCGTCGGGTAAACCCAAGCATCAGCAAAGCATGAGCGATATTCAGCCATGACCCGGACATGACGCAGGCCCCGGATGGGGGGACCGGGGCCTGCGGGGCGGATTTGGGGAGGGAGCCCTTCCTGGTGGCCGGCGCCCGCCCGGCGTCGGCCTTACTCGGACTCAAGTACGCACCGCACAGGGGGAGATGTTCAGCCCGGGAATGGGATGTACATCACACGTGTGTCGATGAACGCCGAGCGTTTCCAGCCCGTACCCCCCTCGACCCGGCGGCTTGCGTACGCAAAGATGCCCTCGTGACCGAGAGGACGACACCGGACGACGCGCTCATGCGCGCGCTCTACGCGGAGCACGCAGGCCCGCTTCTCGCCTTCGTCCTGCGCCTGGTCGCGGGCGACCGGCACCGCGCCGAGGACGTGGTCCAGGAGACCCTCCTGCGCGCCTGGCGCAACGCCGACCAACTGCGGCGCTCCGGAGGATCGGTGCGGCCCTGGCTGGTGACCGTGGCCCGCCGTATCGTCATCGACGGCCACCGCCAACGCCGCGCACGCCCCCACGAAGTGGACGCGGCGCCGCTCCATGTGATGCCCGCCGCGGACGACATCGACCGCGCATTGCGCCAGATGACCATTTCTGACGCGTTGAATGACCTCACCGATGCACATAGAGCGGCCCTCGTCGAGACATACTTCAAGGGACGGACGGTGAGTGAGGCGGCCGAAGTGCTGGGCGTTCCCGCCGGGACGGTGAGGTCCCGGGTCTTCTACGCGCTGCGCTCCCTGAAGCTCTCGCTCGAGGAACGGGGGGTCACGGCATGATGCCGGCAGCGGACGACCAGCAGCACACCGCGGTCGGCGCCTATGCGCTCGGGGTGCTCGACCCCGCCGACGCGGCGCGCTTCGAGGACCACCTCATCGGGTGTGAGCGGTGCGCCGCCGAGCTCGACGAGCTGATGGGCCTCCCGCCGCTGCTGGCCGAGTACGCCACCGCCGCCGACGGCACCGCGCTCCCGGATCCGGCGGTGGTCACCGCCCGCCCGGGGCCCGAACTGCTCGACCGGCTGATGGACGACGTCGCGGTGAGTCGCAAAGCCTCCGGCAGAAGGCGGCTCTTCCTCGTCGCCGCGGCCGCCGTCCTCATCGTCGGCGGCCCGCTCGCGGGAGCGGCCATCACCGCGAACTCCGACGACGGGGGCAAGGGCCAGGTGGTGGCCTCCTCCTCCAAGCAGGTGTACGACCAGGGCCAGAAGTTCAGCGCGGTGGACCCCGTCACCAAGGTGGACGCCTCCGTCTCGCTCCAGCAGAAGGGGTGGGGCACCTCCGTCGCCCTCAAGCTGGGCAACCTCAAAGGGCCGCGTACCTGCGACCTGGTCGCCATCGGCAAGGACGGCCACGAGGAGACCATCACCACCTGGGCCGTGCCCACCTCGGGCTACGGCGTCAAGGACGGGGACGGCTCCCGCTGGAGCAAGGAGCCGCTCTACGCCCAGGGCGGCGCCGCCATGAACACCGACGACATCGAGCGGTTCGAGGTCCGCACCCTGGACGGCCAGCGCCTGGCCCAGGTCAGGCTCTGAGAAACCCCCTCCCTGGAGGTGTACGGTTGACGGCTGCCCTTAAGAACACAGAAGGGGGCCTGGGTGGCCGCGCAGAACGCCACGCATGACGACCGGACGGCACCGCGGGGGGACCGCGGGGACGGGGTCCGGGACAGCGAGATCCGGATCGAGCAGGCGCATCTGGACCGGGTGTACCACCGCCTCGCGGAGAAGATCCACGAGGCGGAGTTCCTCATGGACGACGCCGCCAAGCGCGGGCAGGTCGGCACGCCCGGCGCGCTCGCCGAACGGGACGCCCAGGTCTTCCGGGCCGGGGTGCATCTCAACCGGCTGAACAGCGAGTTCGAGGACTTCCTCTTCGGCCGCATCGATCTGCTGCCGGGCAAGGACGGCCAACGCGGCCCCGACGGCGCCTACACCTCCGTGGAACCGGCCGACGACGCCATCCGCAGCGGGCCGGACGGCGACCGCGCGGAGATCGCCGAAACGTTGCACATCGGCCGCATCGGCGTCCTGGACGCCGACTACGCCCCGCTGGTGATCGACTGGCGGGCGCCCGCCGCCGCGCCCTTCTACCGCTCCACCCCGGTCGCCCCCGGCCGGGTCGTCCGCCGCCGGGTGATCCGCAGCAAGGGCCGCCGGGTGCTCGGCGTCGAGGACGACCTGCTGCGCCCGGAGCTCAGCGCCACCCTCGACGGCGGGGCGCTGCCGGTGGTCGGCGACGGCGCGCTGATGGCCGCGCTCGGCCAGGCCCGGGGCCACACCATGCGGGACATCGTGGCCTCCATCCAGGCCGAGCAGGATCAGGTGATCCGCGCCCCCGCCGCCTCCGTCACCGAGGTCGAGGGCGGCCCCGGCACGGGGAAGACGGCGGTCGCGCTGCACCGCGCGGCGTACCTCCTCTACCAGGACCGGCGGCGGTACGCGGGCGGCATCCTCGTGGTCAGTCCCACCCCGCTGCTGGTCGCCTACACCGAGGGCGTGCTGCCCTCGCTGGGCGAGGAGGGCCAGGTGGCCATCCGGGCGGTGGGCTCGCTGGTGGAGGGCGCCGAGGCCACTACGCACGACACCCCGGCCGTGGCCCGCGTCAAGGGCTCGTCCCGGATGGTGAAGGTGCTGCGCAAGGCCGCCCGGGGCGCGCTCGAGCTGCCGCGCGGAGCCGCCGCGCCTGCCGGTTCGGCCCCTTCGCCGTCATCGGTTTCGGCTTCGGCTTCGGCTTCGTCACCGTCATCCGACAACGGCCAGCTGACGCTGGACGGGGCGCTGGACGGGGCGCTGGACGTCCACGGCGGCAGACCCGGCGCGGGCTCCGGGTCCAGACCCGGCGGTCCGCCCGAGCTGCTGCGCGTGGTCGCCTTCGGCGCCCGGATCGAGCTGGGCGCCGAAGAGCTGCGCACCATCCGCGAACACGTGCTGAGCGGCACCGCGCCCGTCAATCTGCTGCGCCCCCGCGCCCGCCGGCTGCTCCTGGACGCGCTGTGGACCCGCTCCGGCGCCCCCGGGCGGTACACCGACCCCGAGCTGGCCGCCGAGGCGCGGGAGGGCTTCGACGAGGACATCTCCTCGGAGGACTCCTTCCAGGAGTTCCTCGACGCCTGGTGGCCCGAGCTCACCCCCCGCTCCGTCCTCGCCGCCATGGCCGATGAGAAGCGGCTGAACCGCTGGTCACGGCGGGTGCTCAACCCCCGCGAGGTCCGTCAGGTGGCCCGGTCGCTGGCCCGGCTCGGCCCGGACGGGCAGGGCCCGCTGTCGGTCCACGACGTGGCGCTGCTGGACGAGCTGACCACCCTCCTGGGCACCCCCGCCCGCCCCGCGGCCCCCCGCGAGGCCGACCCGCTGGACCTGCTCACCGGTCTGGACGAGCTGACCACCCACGCCGACCGGGTCAGCCCCCGCCGCAGCCGCGCCGAGCGGGCCGAGCGGGAGCGCGCCGACTACGCCCATGTGATCGTCGACGAGGCGCAGGACCTCACCCCGATGCAGTGGCGGATGATCGGACGCCGCGGCCGCCACGCCACCTGGACGGTCGTCGGCGACCCGGCCCAGAGCTCCTGGTCCGACCCGGACGAGGCGGGGCGGGCCCGGGACGAGGCGCTGGGCAGCCGCCCGCGCCGCCGCTTCACCCTTACCGTCAACTACCGCAACCCGGCGGAGATCGCCGAGCTGGCCACCAAGGTCCTCACCCTCGCCATGCCCGGCACCCCCGCCCCCGAGGCGGTCCGCTCCACGGGCGTGGCGCCGCGCTTCGTACCGGGCGCGGACGGCGGCCTCGGCGCGGCCGCGCGCCGCGAGGCGGTCCGGCTGCTGGACGAGGTGGACGGCACCGTCGGCGTCGTCGTCGCGATGAACCGGCGCGCCCAGGCCCGGCAGTGGCTGAACGGCCTGGGCGACCGGGTGGTGGCGCTGGGCAGCCTGGAGGCGAAGGGGCTGGAGTACGACGCGACGGTCGTGGTCTCGCCCGCCGAGATCGCCGACGAGTCCCCGGCGGGGCTCCGGGTGCTGTATGTGGCGCTCACCCGCGCCACCCAGCGGCTGACGGTCGTCTCGGGCGACCGCGACGAGCCGGACGGAAACGCCGTCCCCGACCTGCTGCGGGACTGACCGCCACCCCGGCCGGATGGCCCCGGCGCCCGCTGCTCGGAAGACCTCGGAGCCCGGTGCTCCGGGACGCTCCAAAATCCACCCCCGGGAGGGGAATCCCTTCCCGGGCCTGTTTGTTAGCCTTGATGTGGCACCGGCCCGATCCAAGCCCCCGGGCCCAACCTTCGTCGCTTCGAGCGACCACTTGCCGCGAGGCGAGCATGGCGGGTCGGTGCCATCTTTCATCTCTTCCGTAAGGGGTCCGCGCCCGGCGGCATCAGCCGCCCAGGACGCGGACCTCTTCCGCTTGGGGGCCCTTGCGGCCCTGCACGATCTGGAATTCGACCCGCTGCTCGTCGACCAGGCTGCGGTAGCCGCTGCCGTCGATCGAGCTGTAGTGGACGAAGACATCCGGTCCGCCGTCCTCCTGGGCGATGAAGCCGTAGCCCTTCTCGGCGTTGAACCACTTCACGGTGCCCTGAGCCATGCCCGCGCTCCTCGTTGTCTCTTCCTCGACGTCCTTACGACGCTGTAGCGCGCCAGAGCCTAGGGCGGCGGCTGCGGCGGACGGTCCGCCTCGCCAGGCGTTCCCGCGAAGGAGTGGGGCTTTCCACTCGCCTGACCCCACTCTGCTATGTCAGAACAATATGTCCGAAAGTCGGGCCGGGTTACCCCGTACCCAGAGGTAGGTGTAACCATCTGAGGACGTGGCCCCGGCATCCCGCGGCCCCGACAGCATGAACAAGGGAAAGCAGAGGAAGCAGGCCATGGCAACGGCGCCCAGCGTCTCGTACTCGATGACGGTCCGGCTGGAGGTGCCCGCGAGCGGTACCGCGGTCAGCCAGCTGACCACGGCCGTGGAGTCCTCCGGTGGCTCGGTGACGGGCCTCGATGTGACCGCGTCCGGCCACGAGAAGCTCCGTATCGACGTGACCATCGCCGCGACCTCGACCGCGCACGCCCAGGAAATCGTGGAGAAGCTGCGGGGCATCGAGGGTGTCTCGCTCGGCAAGGTCTCCGACCGTACGTTCCTGATGCACCTCGGCGGCAAGATCGAGATGTCGTCCAAACACCCCATCCGCAACCGTGACGACCTCTCCATGGTCTACACCCCGGGCGTGGCCCGGGTCTGCCAGGCCATCGCGGAGAACCCCGAGGACGCCCGCCGCCTCACCATCAAGCGCAACAGTGTGGCGGTCGTCACCGACGGCTCCGCGGTGCTGGGCCTCGGCAACATCGGCCCCAAGGCCGCCCTGCCGGTCATGGAGGGCAAGGCGGCCCTCTTCAAGCGGTTCGCGGGCATCGACGCCTGGCCGCTCTGCCTGGACACCCAGGACACCGACGAGATCGTCGCGATCGTGAAGGCCATCGCCCCCGGCTTCGCGGGGATCAACCTGGAGGACATCTCCGCCCCCCGCTGCTTCGAGATCGAGGCGCGGCTGCGCGAGGCCGTGGACATCCCGGTCTTCCACGACGACCAGCACGGCACCGCGATCGTGGTGCTGGCGGCCCTCACCAACGCGCTGCGGGTGGTCGACAAGAAGATCGAGGATGTGAGGGTCGTCATGTCCGGCGCGGGCGCCGCCGGCACGGCCATCCTGCGGCTGCTGATCGCCGCGGGTGTGCGGCACGCGGTGGTGGCCGACATCCACGGTGTGGTGCACGCCGGGCGCGAGGACCTGGTCTCCGCCGACCCGGAGTCCCCGCTGCGCTGGATCGCGGACAACACCAACCCGGAGGGCGTCACGGGCACCCTGCGCGAGGCCGTGCGGGGCGCGGACGTCTTCATCGGCGTCTCGGCCCCGAACGTGCTCTCCGGCGACGACGTGGCCGCCATGGCGGACGGCGCGATCGTCTTCGCACTGGCCAATCCGGACCCCGAGGTGGACCCGGCGATCGCCCGCCAGACCGCGGCCGTGGTCGCCACCGGACGCTCGGATTTCCCGAACCAGATCAACAATGTCCTGGTGTTCCCGGGCGTTTTCCGTGGTTTGCTGGACGCGCAGTCGCGTACGGTGAACACCGAGATGATGCTGGCTGCTGCCGGTGCGCTCGCAGACGTCGTCCACGACGACGAGCTCAATGCCAACTACATCATTCCGAGCGTCTTCAACGACAAGGTCGCGGGGGCGGTCGCCGGGGCCGTGCGGGACGCGGCCCGCGCTGTGACCGGTACCACTGCGGTCTAGGCGGGGCACGGCGCGTCGCGCGCTCCGGGGTCCCGGAAGCGGCCATAGGGTGGCGGGCAGGAAAACGACCGCCACGGCGCTTTTCGTGTGACTCTCCAGGGCTCCGGATTGGCATTCCCGCCACAGGTGGGGGCAGGATGCGTTCCGGGCGCGAGGGTCTGAACAGCAGACCCGGGTCCGGGGACTGTCCGAGGGCCCTGGCAGCATCGGCTTCGATCTCACGCCTCATTGGCAAGATGAACACGGGAGTACAACATGAACCGCAGTGAGCTGGTGGCCGCTCTGTCCGAGCGCGCCGAGGTGACCCGAAAGGACGCCGACGCCGTGCTGGCCGCCCTCGCCGAGGTGACTGGTGAGGTCGTCGCGAAGGGCGACGAGAAGGTCACCATCCCCGGCTTCCTGACCTTCGAGCGCACCCACCGTGCCGCTCGCACCGCGCGCAACCCGCAGACCGGTGAGCCGATCGAGATCCCGGCCGGCTACAGCGTGAAGGTCTCCGCGGGCTCCAAGCTCAAGGAAGCCGCCAAGGGCAAGTAAGCCCCCGCGAACAAGAGGGGCGGCCACCCGGGAGGGTGGCCGCCCCTTCGGCGCTCCTACGGGCCCTGAGGCCCGTCCACGAGCCTCTACGAGGCCCCACGGAGGCTCTACGAGGCCCCACGGAGGCTCTACGAGCCCCACGGAGGGCCCATGGAGGCCCCACGGAGGCCCTACACGGCGTTGCCGCCGCCCGGGAGCTCTACCTCCGCGCCGAGCTCCACGAGCTTCTCCATGCTGCGTTCCCCCGGGGGATAACCCCCGGACCCCCAGCCGGGGGCGGTCGTCGTGGTGCGGGGTGTGGCATGGGTCAGCCCGTCCCGGGGGTGCCGGGGCGGGCTGAGGTGGGTTGGGGCCCGGCCGCGGGGCCGGGAGAGATGGGTTACACGGCGTTGCCGCCGCCCGGGAGCTCCACCTTCGCGCCCAGTTCCACGAGCTTCTCCATGAAGTTCTCGTAGCCGCGGTTGATCAGGTCGATGCCGTGGACCCGCGAGGTGCCCTGGGCGGCCAGGGCCGCGATCAGGTAGGAGAAGCCGCCGCGGAGGTCGGGGATGACCAGGTCGGAGCCCTGGAGCTTGGTGGGTCCCGAGACGACCGCGGAGTGCAGGAAGTTGCGCTGGCCGAACCGGCACGCGGAGCCGCCCAGGCACTCCCGGTAGAGCTGGATGTGCGCGCCCATCTGGTTGAGCGCCGAGGTGAAGCCCAGCCGGGACTCGTAGACCGTCTCGTGGACGATGGACAGGCCCGACGCCTGGGTCAGGGCCACCACCAGCGGCTGCTGCCAGTCGGTCTGGAAGCCGGGGTGGACGTCGGTCTCCAGGGCGATCGCGTTGAGCTTGCCGCCCGGGTGCCAGAACCGTATGCCCTCGTCACCGATGTCGAAGGCGCCGCCGACCTTGCGGTAGGTGTTCAGGAAGGTCATCATCTCGCGCTGGCGGGCGCCGCGCACGTAGATGCTGCCCTCGGTGGCCAGCGCCGCGCTCGCCCAGGAGGCGGCCTCCAGGCGGTCCGGGAGGGCGCGGTGGTTGTAGCCGCCGAGCTGGTCGACACCGGTGATCCGGATCGTCCGGTCGGTGTCCATGGAGATGATGGCGCCCATCTTCTGAAGGACGCAGATGAGGTCCTCGATCTCCGGCTCGACCGCCGCGTTCGAGAGTTCCGTCACACCCTCGGCGAGCACCGCCGTCAGCAGCACCTGCTCGGTGGAGCCCACCGACGGGTAGGGCAGCCGGATCTTGGTGCCGCGCAGCCGGTGCGGGGCCTCCAGGTACTGGCCGTCCGCCCGCTTCTCGATCGTCGCCCCGAACTGGCGCAGCACGTCGAAGTGGAAGTCGATCGGCCGGCCGCCGATGTCACAGCCGCCCAGGCCCGGGATGAAGGCGTGGCCGAGGCGGTGCAGCAGCGGGCCGCAGAAGAGGATCGGGATCCGCGAGGAACCTGCGTGTGCGTCGATGTCGGCGACATTGGCGCTCTCCACATGCGTGGGATCGAGCACCAGCTCACCGGACTCGTCACCGGGGCGCACCGTCACACCGTGCAGCTGGAGCAGCCCGCGCACCACCCGCACATCGCGGATGTCGGGGACGTTGCGCAGCCTGCTGGGCGCACTGCCGAGCAGGGCGGCCACCATGGCCTTCGGCACGAGGTTCTTCGCGCCGCGGACACGGATCTCGCCTTCGAGCGGGGTGCCGCCATGGACGAGCAGGACATCGTTCGAGCGGGTCATCTGGTCTCGCGTTCCTGAGACGGGCAAGGGCCAAAAGGCACAAGGGCCAAAGGGCAAGGGTAATAGCCCCGGAGACCGCCTCCGTAAGGCTCTTGCACCCTTTGCGTCACCCCGTAGCCGACACAACACGTTCCGTTTCGATCGAAAGGCCCACAGTCACGTGCGCCGCATCTGCTGTCTTGCGCCCCGACCTGCTCTCATACGGGACTCGACTTCCACTCCCCCTCCGGCCCGGATATGGGGGATCATGTGGCCATGACCGAGGTGTCCTCGCTCACAGGACGGCTGCTTGTCGCGACACCGGCGCTTGCTGACCCGAATTTCGACCGCGCGGTGGTGCTGCTCCTCGACCATGACGAGGAGGGCTCGCTCGGCGTGGTCCTGAACCGTCCGACCCCGGTGGGGGTGGGCGACATCCTGGAGTCGTGGGCCTCGCTGGCCGGGGAGCCGGGGGTGGTCTTCCAGGGCGGTCCGGTTTCGCTGGACTCGGCGCTGGGCGTGGCCGTCGTACCGGGCGAGTCGGGCCGGTCCTCGGCGCGCAGCGAGGACGGGCCACTCGGTTGGCGCAGAGTGCACGGCGCCATCGGCCTGGTGGACCTGGAGGCGCCGCCGGAGCTGCTGGCGGCCGCCGTGGGCTCGTTGCGCATCTTCGCCGGTTACGCGGGCTGGGGGCCCGGTCAGCTGGAGGACGAGCTCGCCGAGGGCGCGTGGTACGTGGTGGAGTCCGAGCCGGGCGATGTGTCCTCGCCCGCCCCCGAGCGGCTGTGGCGGTCGGTGCTGCGCCGCCAGCGCAGTGAGCTGGCCATGGTCGCCACGTATCCGGACGACCCTTCTCTCAACTAGGCATGAGTACCCTGGGGCTGTATGAGCACTCTTGAGCCCGAGCGCGGGGCAGGCACGGGGACCCTCGTTGAGCCGACACCGCAGGTGTCGCACGGTGACGGCGACCACGAGCGCTATGCCCACTATGTACAGAAAGACAAGATCATGGAGAGTGCCCTCTCCGGATCTCCCGTCGTCGCACTCTGCGGCAAGGTCTGGGTCCCGGGTCGTGACCCGAAGAAGTACCCGGTCTGCCCGATGTGCAAGGAGATCTTCGAGGGCATGGGCGCCGGTGGCGACAAGGGCAAGGACGGCGACGGCAAGAAGTAGCCGGTCCGTCGGGCCTGGGCGCTGACGAGATCGGCCCTGGGCGCTGACGAGAACAGCCTCGACGACAAGCCTCGCGCGCGAACAGACGGCACGCCCGGCCCGCGATCCCGAGACAACGGGGTCGCGGGCCGGGCGTGCCGTGCCTTGTGCGCCCTGCCGCGCGCCGTACGGCCCCAGTAGGGTCGGCCCATGAGCGGGCGTACGGAGAACGGGGCGGCGCGGGCCGCCTATCTGGTGTTCGGGGCGCGTGAGGTCGACGAGCCCGAAGCGGAAGGCGCCAGCGCCTACTGCCAGTTCGAGAAGGACTGGGACGCCCAGCTGGAGCGGTGCGGGCGGCTGGCCGCCGAGCGGGGTTACCGGCTCTCCGGCGGCTGCGTGATGTCGGTCGCCCAGCCGACCCTTCCCAGGCTCCTGGAGTGGGCGGAGGACCCGGGTGCCGAGGTGGTGCTGGTGGCCAGCGACCGCGTTCTGGAGCGGTTCCGGAAGACCTGGCCGGACTGGGACCGGGTGGTCGAGCGCCTGGCGGAAGCTGGTGCGCGGGTAGAGGCCGTGCCGTATGTTGAACCCGCCTATCCGGGCGAGGAGTTGCCGCGTCGCTAGCGCGAATTCCCTTTTGTGGGGGAGTGCTTCGGCTCGCTTTATCACGAAGTGGTTCAGACCTCTTGTGGGGTCGCTCAAGGTTCCCTAGCCTCACGCGTATTGTGCTGAGCGAAACATGCGTTGCATTACTTGCAACGCCAAATGTTTAAGGGTCCTTATGAAGCCGTCCCATCTCGCTGTTTCCTCCCGGCCGTCCTCCCGCGTCACCGTGCCCGTGGTGGCACTCGCCCTGGCGGGGCTGGCCATGACCGGATGTGCCCCTTCCACCTCCGACAACAGCTCCAAGGAGGACGAGAAGAGCGGCAAGCTGCGTGTCTGGCTCTTCCAGGAGGTCAATAACGCGCCCAAGAAGAAGGTGATCGACGAGGCGGTCGCCGGCTTCGAGAAGGAGCACGACGGAACCGACGTCGAGGTGACCTACATCCCCATCGACACCCGGGCGCAGAAGATCAAGGCGGCTTTCAACGACCCCAAGAGCGCTCCCGACGTCATCGAGTTCGGCAACACCGACACCGCCGGCTATGTCAAGGACGGCGGGCTGATGGACATCAGCAAGGAGATCGGCGCCTGGGGCGACTCGACCAATATCGACCCCACCGCGAAGTACTCGCTGACCATCGGCGGCAAGGTTTACGGCGTCCCGCTCTTCGTCGGCGTACGGGCGCTGTACTACCGGACGGACGTCTTCAAGGAGCTCGACCTGGAGCCGCCGGCCACCCAGGACGAGTTGATTGCGACCGCGAAGAAGATCCGCTCGGAGCGGCCGGATCTGTACGGGCTCGCGGTCGGCGGCGCCTACACCTATGGCGCGATGCCCTTCATCTGGGCCAATGGCGGCGACCTCGCCGATGAGAAGGGCAAGTTCGGCTCCAACGAGTACGAGGCGGCCATCGACAGCGCCGACGCCCAGAAGGGCGTGAAGGCGTACACCTCGCTCTTCGGCAACGACAACTGCCCGGCCGCCAAGTGCGCCCAGTGGGGCGGCAACGACACCGTCGAGGCGTTCGCCTCGGGCAAGGCGGCCATGGCGATCGGCGGCGACTTCAGCCGCCAGGCCATCGAGGCGGGCAAGGTCAAGGGCAAGTACAAGGTCGTGCCGCTGCCGGGCGTGAAGAAGGGCGAGATCGCACCGGCCTTCGCGGGCGGGAACAACCTCGGGGTGCTCAAGAGCACCTCGCACCGCACGATCGCCGTGGACCTGATCAAGACGCTCGCCGGGAAGAAGACCCAGCGCGAGCTCTACGACGCCATGGGCTTCCTGCCCACCTTCACCGATGTGCGCGGCGACATCGCCCACAAGGACGCCTTCGTCAAGCCCTTCGTGAAGACCCTCAACGACAGCGCCAAGTTCGTGCCCGCCTCGCCCGGCTGGGCGGCCATCGACGCGCAGCTCGTCCTGCCCACCATGTTCCAGGAGATCGTCAGCGGCCGTAAGAGCGTGCCCGCCGCCACCCAGGACGCCGCGAAGAAGATGGACGAGGCATTCGAGCAGTGAGCGCCGGCACCGCACAGCACGCCCGGCGAGCCCCCGCCAAGGGCCGCCGGTCCCGGCCGGGATCCACCGTCCCGGCCGGGCGCCGATCCGGGAAGGGCGCCCGGCGCGGCACCTGGACCCCCTGGCTCTATCTCGCCCCGGCGCTCGTCGTCCTGGGCGGGCTGCTCGTCTACCCCATCTACCAGCTCGGTCTGATCTCCTTCCTGGAGTACACCCAGGCGCAGGTCAGCGGCGGTGCACCGACCACCTTCCAGGGGTTCGCCAACTACGCCGAGCTGTTCGGCGACAGCGAGTTCTGGAACGTCGCCGTCGCCACCCTGCTCTTCGCCGCCGTCTGCGTGGTGTCCACCCTCGCGGTCGGCTGTGCGCTGGCGGTGCTGCTGACGCGCGTACGGGCGATTCCGCGGCTGGCGCTGATGCTGGCCGCGCTCGGCGCCTGGGCCACCCCGGCGATCACCGGCTCGACGGTCTGGGTCTTCCTCTTCGACCCCGACTTCGGGCCGGTGAACAAGGTCCTGGTGTGGTTCGGCCTCTCCGGCTTCGAGAACTACTCCTGGACCTACGACCGCTACAGCGCCTTCGCCCTGGTGCTGTTCGAGGTCGTGTGGTGCTCGTTCCCGTTCGTCATGGTCACCGTCTACGCGGGCATCCGGGCCATCCCCACCGAGGTGCTGGAGGCCGCCGCCCTGGACGGCGCCTCCACCTGGCGGATCTGGCGCACGGTCATGGCGCCGATGCTGCGGCCGATCCTCGTCGTGGTGACCATCCAGTCCATCATCTGGGACTTCAAGGTCTTCACGCAGATCTACGTGATGACGAACGGCGGCGGGATCGCCGGCCAGAACATGGTGCTCAACGTGTACGCGTACCAGAAGGCGTTCGCGTCCTCGCAGTACAGCCTGGGCTCGGCGATCGGCGTGGTGATGCTGCTGATCCTGCTGGCCGTCACGCTGGTCTATCTGCGGCTGCTGCGACGCCAGGGAGAAGAACTGTGAGCCACTCGCGCGTCTCGCTGCGCATCCGCCGTCCCTGGCGCTTCGCCGCCGAGGCCACCGCCCTTCTCGTGGCGGCCGTGGTCGCCTTCCCGCTGTACTGGATGGTGCTCTCGGCCTTCAAGCCGGAGGGGGAGATCCAGTCCACCGAGCCCCGGCCGTGGACCGGGTCCCCGTCGCTGGACTCCTTCCGGCGCGTCTTCCAGCAGGAGGACTTCGGGCGCTACTTCCTCAACAGCCTGTTCGTGGCCGGGGTGGTGGTGGTCGCCTCGGCGCTGATCGCCTTCCTGGCGGCCACGGCGGTCGCCCGCTTCACATTCCGGTTCCGCACCACGCTGCTGATCATGTTTCTGGTCGCCCAGATGGTGCCGATCGAGGCGCTGACCATCCCCATGTTCTTCCTGATGCGCGATCTGGGGGAGTCGGTGCCGGGGGTGGGGCTCAACACCCTGGGGTCGCTGATCCTGCCGCATATCGCCTTCTCGCTGCCGTTCGCCATCTGGATGCTGCGCGGCTTCGTCAAGGCGGTGCCCGAGGCGCTGGAGGAGGCGGCCTATCTCGACGGGGCCAGCCGCTCCCGCTTCCTGTGGCAGATCCTCTTCCCACTCGTCTTCCCCGGACTCGTGGCGACGAGCGTCTTCTCCTTCATCTCCGCCTGGAACGACTTCCTCTTCGCCAAGTCCTTCATCATCAGCGCGACCGAGAACTCCACCCTTCCGATGGCGCTGCTGGTCTTCTTCAAGGACGAGGGGAACGACTGGGGAGGGATCATGGCGGCGTCCACCGTCATGACCATCCCCGTGCTGATCTTCTTCGTGCTCGTCCAGCGCCGGCTGGTCTCCGGGCTCGGCGGCGCGGTGAAGGACTGACGAGGACTGACGAGGACTCACGAGGACTCACGAGGACGACGAGGACGACGAGGACCGGCAAGAGCCGGTGATGGGCCGACAGCTGACGATGATGGGCCGACAGGGGAGCAGATGACTCACGACGCCGCGGGGCTGATCCCCGCGCCCCGCCATGACCAGAGCCGTCCCGGCCGCGCGGGCGCGCGGATCCACCCGCGGCGCACCGCCCTGGCCGCCGGGCCCGGCACCGAGGGGGTGGCGCGGCTGCTGCGCACCACCCTCGGCCAGGCGCTCGGTCTGGCCCTGCCGGACGGCGAGCCCGGCGGCGACGACACCATCAGCCTGCGGATCGACGCCGCGTTGGAGCCCGAGGGCTACCGGCTCACCGTGGCCGACGGCCGGGTGGAGATCGCGGGCGGCACGGCCGCGGGCGTCCACTGGGGCACCCAGACCCTCCGTCAGCTGCTGGGCCCCGACGCGTACCGCCGCGCCCCGCTCAGGGGCGCGGAGACCGGCTGGGAGCTGGCGGAGCGGACGGTCGAGGACGCGCCGCGGTTCGCCTGGCGCGGGCTGATGCTGGACGTGGCCCGCCACTTCATGCCCAAGGACGGCGTCCTGGCCTATCTGGACCTGCTCGCCGCCCACAAGCTCAATGTGTTCCACTTCCATCTCACCGACGACCAGGGCTGGCGTGTCGAGATCCGCCGCTACCCGAGGCTGACCGAGGTCGGCGCCTGGCGCGAGCGCACCAAGCTGGGCCACCGGGCGTCCCCGCTGTGGGACGAGCGGCCGCACGGCGGTCACTACACCCAGGACGACATCCGCGAGATCGTCGCCTACGCCGCCGAGCGGCATATCACCGTCGTGCCCGAGATCGACATCCCCGGACACTCGCAGGCCGCCATCGCCGCGTACCCGGAGCTGGGCAACACCGATGTCATCGACACCGCCTCCCTCGGAGTCTGGACCACCTGGGGCATCAACCCGAACGTACTCGCCCCCACCGACAACACGCTCCGCTTCTACGAGAACGTGCTGGAAGAGGTCCTGGAGCTGTTCCCCGGCAGCTTCGTCCACATCGGCGGCGACGAGTGCCCCAAGGACCAGTGGAAGGCGTCCCCGGCCGCCCAGGAGCGCATCCGCGCCCTGGGCCTGGCCGACGAGGACGAGCTCCAGAGCTGGTTCATCCGCCACTTCGGCCACTGGCTCGCCGCGCGCGGCCGCCGGCTGATCGGCTGGGACGAGATCCTCGAGGGCGGCGCGCCCGACGCCCCGCTGCCCGAGGGCGCCGCGGTCTCCTCCTGGCGCGGCTACGCGGGCGGGATCGCCGCCGCGCGGGCCGGCCACGACGTCGTCATGTGCCCCGAGCAGCAGGTGTACTTCGACCACCGGCAGGCGCCGGGGGAGGACGAGCCGGTGCCGATCGGCTATGTCCGCACCCTGGAGGACGTCTACCGTTTCGAACCGGTTCCACCGCAGCTCACCGGCGTAGGAGCGGACCGGGTGCTGGGCGCCCAGGCCAATGTCTGGACCGAGGTGATGGAGGACCGCAGGCGGGTGGACTACCAGACCTTCCCCCGGCTCGCCGCCTTCGCCGAGGTCGTCTGGTCGGCGCTGCCGCCGTCTCCCGAACGGGACTTCGAGGCGTTCCAGGGGCGCATGGAGGCACATTACGCGCGCCTGGACGCGCTCGGCGTGAGTTACCGCCCGCCCGCCGGGCCGCTTCCCTGGCAGCGGCGCCCCGGCCTTCTCGGACGCCCGCGCGAGGGGGCGCCCCCGATCGTGTGAGCCGCCCGTAAGGTGCGCACTGCGCTCCGCCGCCCCTGGGAGCGTAGTCCCACCGGCGCAAGCCCAAATCGCACAAGGGTCCCTGAAACGTGGCAATCCACTCCCGACGGAGACGTCGTAAGAAACCCGTACCATCCCCCAGGTCAGGGACGGATCCACGGATCACGGACCCCCGCGACGGCGGGCTCGCAAGATGTGCCAGAGTTGCCACGTCCGGGCTGTCAGCACGTACCGTACGGCGCAACAGCCGGGACACCGGGGAAGGGGCAGCTGGGTTGACCACGCACGCACCGCAGGCGGCGCACACGGTGACGTTGCCGAGCACGCTCGACGAGGCCGTGGCGGCACTGGCCGCCATGCCCGCCGCCGTGCCCGTGGCGGGCGGTACCGATCTGATGGCCACGGTCAACTCCGGCCTGCTGCGGCCCGCCGCGCTCGTCGGGCTCGGCCGGATCAGCGAAATCCGCGGCTGGCGCTATCTGGACGGGCACGCCCTCCTCGGCGCCGGACTCACCCACGCCCGGATGGGCCGACCCGACTTCGCCGCGCTGATCCCGGCGCTGGCCGCGGCCGCACGCGCCGCCGGGCCCCCGCAGATCCGCAACGCCGGCACCCTGGGCGGCAACATCGTCACCGCCGCCCCCACCGGCGACGCGCTGCCGGTGCTCGCCGCCCTGGAGGCCACGGTCATCATCGCCGGGCCCGAGGGGTCCCGCCGCGAGATCCCGGTCAGCCATCTGCTCGCCGGGGTCGATCTGCTGCGCCCCGGTGAACTCGTCGGATTCGTCCGGGTTCCGCTGCTGCACGCCCCGCAGACCTTCCTCAAGGCCACCGGGCGCACCGGGCCCGGCCGGTCCACCGCCTCCGTCGCCCTCGTCCTGGACCCCGCGCGGCGCGGCGTGCGCTGTGCCGTGGGCGCGGTCGCGCCGATGCCGCTGCGCCCCCTGGAGGCCGAGCGCTGGGTCGCCTCGCTCATCGACTGGGACGGGGACCGAGGCCATCTGGACCCGCAGGTCACGACCGCTTTCGGCGAATACGTCGCCGCCGCGTGCATCCCCGACCCGCTGCCTCCGCAGGACGGCGGCGAGCCGGTCCCCCTGCCGCCTGCCGCGATCCATCTGAGGCGTACCGTGGCAGCTCTGGCCCGCCGAGCACTGGGGAGGGCACTCGCGTGAGTGATGAACAGCAGCCGCACCGGCCGGAGCCGGGGAGCGGCTGGCAGCCGATGCCGCACGGCCCGGAGTACGACGCCGAGTCGACGGCCTTCGTTCAACTGCCGCCCGACTACGCCCACCCGGACCCGACCGACCCCTCCGGCCGTTGGGACCCGCTCGCGGCGCCCGGCACGGGCTACGCGCCCCCGCCCATGGACACCGGACACGGTGACCCGTCCCAGGGCGGCCACTGGCAGCCGTCAGGACATGGCCAGGGCGCGCCCCATGACCAGGGCATGCACGATCAGGGCATGCACAACCAGGGCATGACCGGGCACTGGACCACCGCCGAGACCGATGGCGGCTACCTCTACGGCGGCCACGACGATCCCCATCACGGGTCCGGCCAGTGGCCGGCGCCCACCGAGGACCAGCAGGGCCACCATCCGCCGCACACCGGCCACTGGCCGGCTCCGGCGGCCGAGGAGCCGGTGGACGACTGGCCGGTGCCCGCCCCGTCCGACGACGGCGCCGGCGGGCCCGTGCACACCAGCCAGTGGACCATCCCGGTCGCGGGCGACGACGGTGTGGACGAGACCGGTGAGTACCGCGTCGACGACCACCCCGGCCCGGCCGCCCCTCCGTACGGCGGCCACGCGGACGGTCCCCAGGACCCGCAGACGACGGCCCAGTTGCGGATGCCGTTCGCCGGGCAGGCACAGCCCCGGCAGCAGCCGCAGCAGCCCCATCAGCCGCAGCAGCCCCTCCAGCCCCAGCCCGGGCAGCAGCAGGGGCACTCCGGCCAGTGGTCGGTTCCGGCCGCCGACGAGGGCACGGAGGACTCCGGGGAGTACGCGGTCGAGGGCCACCTCGGCCCGGCCGCGTCCGCGCCACCGGCCGTGCCCATGCCGCCGCCCGCCCGCCGCCGGCTGCGCATGCCCGACCGCGATGAACCGGCCCCGGCCGCGGACCCGGCGTGGCCGGGCCCCTCCGCCGGGGACTCGGGCGAGTTCGCGACCGACGGGCACCAGGGGCTGCACACCCCGCCCCGCGGCACCCCGCCGCACGGGACCCCGCCACATGGCGCGCCCCCTGGCACCCCGCCGCACGACGGCCCCGCGTCCGGGCGGCCCGCCGCCGACGACCCCGGCCGGCGGCCGGGCGATCCGGCCGCCGGGGGCTCCGGCGAGTTCCCGGTCGACTTCCCGGTCGACGGGCAGCACACCGGGCTGGAGACCCCGCCGCACGGCAGTCCGGCCCCCGGACTGCCCCAGGAGGCGTCCTGGCACGGCGCGTTCGCGGACGACCGGTTCGCGGACGACCGTCTGACGGACGACCGGTCGGCCGATGACCGTTTGCCGGGCGCCCCATTCGCGGGGGACGCCCATGGGCACGCCCCGCACCTCGGCCCCGAGGACGGCGCGGGCCACACCGGCGCCGCCGCCGCGCCGGGCGCCCCCGAGGCCCCCGCCGAGGCGGTACCGGACGACGCCGGGCCCGAGCTCGCCGATCCCTCGGCCGAGCCCGAACCGTCCCCGGCCGAGGGCGAGTTCACGGACGCGTCCGACGACGCCGGAGCGCCCGCCCCGGCCGGGACCCCGGCCGACGCCCCCGAGGCCGCCGACACCCCCGTCGAGCCCCTTGCCGAGCCCCTCCTCGCCGAGGCCGCCCAGGCCGCGGACGAGGGCCCGAGCCACAGCGAGCATCCGCTCGCCTCGTACGTCCTGCACGTCAACGGCGCCGACCGCCCCGTCACCGACGTCTGGATCGGCGAGTCGCTGCTCTACGTGCTGCGCGAGCGCCTCGGCCTCGCAGGGGCCAAGGACGGCTGCTCCCAGGGCGAGTGCGGGGCCTGCTCGGTCCAGGTCGACGGGCGGCTCGTCGCCTCCTGCCTGGTGCCCGCCGCCACCGCCGCGGGCAGCGAGGTCCGCACCGTCGAGGGCCTCGCCACCGGCGGACAGCCCTCCGACGTCCAGCGCGCGCTCGCCCGGTGCGGGGCCGTGCAGTGCGGCTTCTGCGTGCCCGGGCTGGCGATGACCGTGCACGACCTCCTCGAGGGCAACCACGCCCCGACCGACCAGGAGACCCGCCAGGCGATCTCCGGCAACCTCTGCCGCTGCTCCGGCTACCGTGGGGTCCTCGACGCCGTCCGCGAGGTCGTCGCGGGCCGTGAGGCCGCCGAGGACGCGGAGGCCGAGGCGGACGAGGGACACGACGCCCACCAGGACCCGGCCCGCATCCCGCACCAGACGGGACCGCACGGCATCACCGGCAACGGGAGCGTCAACGGAAGCGGCAGCGGAAGGGCATCGGCATGACCGGAATCGCGGACGGCACGGGCGCCGTCACCGCCACCCCCGCCGCCGGAACGCCCGTCAAGACCCCGTCCACCATGGGCCTCGGCGTGTCCCTGCCGCCCACCGATTCGGCCGCCAAGACCTCGGGCACCTTCCCGTACGCGGCCGACCTGTGGGCCGAGGGGCTGCTGTGGGCGGCCGTGCTGCGCGCCCCGCACCCGCATGCCCGCATCGTCTCCATCGACACCAAACAGGCCGTCGAGATGCCCGGCGTACGGGCCGTGGTGACCCACAACGACGTGCCCGGCGACGCCTCCCATGGCCGCCGGGTCGCCGACCGTCCGGTGTTCGCCAAGGACCTGGTCCGCCACCACGGCGAGCCGATCGCCGCGGTCGCGGCCGACCACCCCGACACGGCCCGCCTCGCGGCCGCGGCCATCGCCGTCGAGTACGAGGTGCTGGAGCCCGTCACCGACCCCGAGCAGGCGTTCTCCGCCGAGCCGCTGCACCCCGACGGCAATCTGGTCCGCCACATCCCGCTGTCCTTCGGCGACCCGGACGTGGTCGGCGAGGTCATCGTCGAGGGGCTGTACCGGATCGGCCGACAGGACCCGGCGCCCATCGGCGCCGAGGCGGGCCTGGCCGTGCCGCGCCCCGACGGCGGGGTGGAGATCTACACCGCCTCCACCGATCCGCACGCCGACCGCGACCTGGCCGCCGCCTGTTTCGGTCTCGAGCCGGAGCGGGTGAAGGTCGTCGTCACCGGCGTCCCCGGCGCCATGGGCGAGCGCGAGGACCCGGGGATGCAGCTGCCGCTCGGGCTGCTGGCGCTGCGCACCGGCCATCCGGTGAAGCTGGCGGCGACCCGTGAGGAGTCCTTCCTCGGCCACGCCCACCGCCACCCCACCCTGCTGCGCTACCGCCACCACGCGGACTCCCAGGGCAAGCTGGTCAAGGTCGAGGCGCAGATCCTGCTGGACGCGGGCGCGTACGCCGACTCCTCCGCGGACTCGCTGGCCGCCGCCGTCTCCTTCGCCTGCGGCCCCTATGTCGTTCCGCACGCCTTCATCGAGGGCTGGGCGGTGCGCACCAACAACCCGCCCTCCGGCCATGTGCGCGGCGAGGGCGCGATGCAGGTGTGCGCCGCGTACGAGGGCCAGATGGACAAGCTGGCGGCCAAGCTGGGTCTCGACCCGGTCGAGATCCGGATGCGCAATGTGATGGCCACCGGCGATCTGCTGCCCACCGGACAGACCGTCACCTGCCCGGCCCCGGTCGCCGAGCTGCTGCAAGCCGTAAGGGACGCACCGCTGCCCACTCTCCCCAAGGACGACCCCGAGGAGGAGTGGCTGCTGCCGGGCGGCCTGGAGGGCGCGGGCGATCCGGCCGCGGTGCGGCGCGGGGTCGGCTACGCCCTGGGCATGGTCCATATGCTCGGCGCCGAGGGGAGGGACGAGGTCTCCACCGCCACCGTCAAGGTCACCGGGCCGGTGGCCACCGTCATCTGCGCGGCCGTCGAGACCGGCCAGGGCTTCACCACCCTGGCCCGCCAGATCGTCCAGGACGTCCTCGGTATCGAGGAGGTCCATGTGGCGCCCATCGACACCGACCAGCCCCCGGCCGGGCCCGCCTCGCGCGGCCGCCACACCTGGGTCTCGGGCGGTGCGGTCGAGCGCGCCGCGAAGATGGTCCGCACCCAGCTGCTCCAGCCCCTGGCGCATACGTTCGGCATGTCCACCGAGCTGCTCAGCATCGCCGACGGCAAGATCACCTCGTATGACGGGGTGCTCAGCACGACCGTCGAGGAGGCCCTGGAGGGCAAGGAGCTGTGGGCCACCGCGCAGTGCCGTCCGCACCCCACCGAGCCGCTGGACGAGACCGGGCAGGGTGACGCCTTCGTCGGGCTCGCCTACTGCGCGGTGCGCGCCGTGGTGGACGTCGACATCGAGATCGGCGCGGTACGGGTCGTCGACATGACGGTGGCCCAGGACGTGGGCCGGGTCCTCAACCCGCGTCAGCTGAGGACCCGTATCGAGGCGGGTGTCGCCCAGGGCATCGGCGCGGCCCTCACCGAGAACCTGCGCACCTCACGCGGTGTGGTCCGGCACCCGGACCTGACCGGCTACGCCCTGCCGACCGCCCTGGACGTCCCCGACATCCGCATCGTCAAGCTGGTCGAGGAGCGGGACGTGGTGGCCCCCTTCGGCGCCAAGGCGGCCAGCGCGGTGCCGGTGGTCACCACCCCGGCCGCGGTGGCGGCGGCGGTTCGCGCGGCCACCGGCCGTCCGGTCAACCGCCTCCCGATCCGCCCCCAGGCGGCGGTCGTCAACCGGGGCTAGGCACCTGATAAGGAGGCCGCGGGCGGGCCCACCGCCCGCGCCTCGCCGCCGCCCCGCCGTCTACGGCACGGGATTGTCCGAGATGTGTAACAGAGGGATCCCTCCCCGCCCCAACTCCATCCTCATGTTTGCGAAAGCGACACCGGAGACATGGGGAGCGAGGCGGACATGGCACGGCACCGGTTCATGGGGGCGAACAGCCGGATACTGGCGGCGGCGTTCGGTGTGGTGGGGGTGACCGCCCTGGCCGCCGTGTGGACCGCCCAGTCCGGAACCGCCGAGGCCGATCCGGGCGCGTCCCCGACGCCGAAGCCGACGCCGATCGTGGGCCAGACCTCCAAGCCGGACCCCGAACTGCCCGCTCCCGTGGTCAACATGGACATAGCCCACGCCTCCGACAAGGGCGCCAAGGGCGTCAACATCACGATCGACGACGGTCCGGATCCGACCTGGACCCCGCAGGTCCTCCAGGTGCTCAAGGCCAACGGCGTCAAGGCCACCTTCTGCATGGTCGGCCCGCAGGCCCAGGCCCATCCGGACCTGGTCAAGGACGTGGTCGCGGACGGGCACCGGCTGTGCGACCACTCCATGTCGCACGACACGACCATGGACAAGAAGTCGTCCGCCTACCAGTCCAAGGAGATCCTCGACGCCCAGCGACTGATCACCAAGGCGTCGGGCGGCGTCAAGCCGCTCTACTACCGCGCCCCGGGCGGTGCGTTCACCCCGTACAGCCGTCAGATCGCCGCCTCGCAGGGCATGCGGCCGCTGGGCTGGAACGTGGACTCCAAGGACTTCAAGCAGCCGGGTGTCGAGACTGAGGTCAACACCGTCAAGAACGAGATCTCCAACGGCCCCACCGTGCTCTTCCACGACGCGGGCGGCGACCGCGGCCAGACGGTCGAGGCACTGCGCCAGGTCCTGCCGTGGCTGAAGCAGCAGGGATACAGCTTCGGCTTCCCGGAGCGCTGAACCGGGAGGCAGAGCGCCCGCACAGTGCCGTGTCCGTCACCGGCGGGCGTCATCCGCCCGCCGGTGACAGGCGCTCCGGTCAGGCCGGGGGCCGACCCGTCAGGGCGGGTTCGCGCTCGTCCTCGCGGGCGGTGAACGGGCACTGCCAGTCGGCGGGCTTGGGGCGGCCGGAGTAGCGGCGGGCCTCGGAGAGCTCCTCGTACTCGAGCAGGTTGGGATTGATGTCGCCCTGGAGCTGGATGTCCTGCTTGCGTATCTTCTCCGCGAGCCGGTCCCACATGTTGGCGCCCTTGATGCGGTCGAACTGCTCATGCGAGTTGAAGGCCAGCATCGGGAAGGGAGGACGGCGGCCCCAGCGGCGGTGGGTCTCGTGCAGGCCGATGACGAAGAAGGGGTGACCGGCGACGCTGTAGGCGAACTCCCTGGTCTGCGGGTCGGACGAGCGGCCCTCGGCCCAGCGGTGGGACCGGGAGTCCTGTTCGTGGAGTAGCTGGAGCTGTTCCCACAGCAGCTCCTCGAACCGCAGCTCATCCACTCCGCGAGGTTGCTCGAAGGTCGCGATGAAGCTCGTGAACGACCGGTGGCTCCAGTCGGCCGAGGCCACGAAATCCGCGAGGTCGAGTGCCATCAGCCGGGCCGAATCGTGGGATCCCATCCGGTCGTAGTGACGATGGGTGATGCCACCCTTGCGCCAGGCGGACCGTCCCGCCAGGCAGGCGAACCGGTCCCCCAGGATGAACCGCTCCACCTCGTCCGTTGCGTCCACTGTCATGGCCAGCCTTCCTTCCAACTACGTGCCTCCTCGCTGGGAGCTCATCTCCTTCTCCACATGAAGGCGCCCACCCTGCTCACCTGCGTAGGAGAGCAGGAGAACGAGATGGGGCGCCTGGCTGAATTGTGATCGTCGAGGGCCCGATCGGCGAAATCGGGTCGGGGGCCGCCCCCGAGGGAGCGGCCCCGGTCCGGGCTCTGAGTCCTGGCCCGGACCCTGGGCCCCGGCCCGTCAGCTGCGGGCGCGGTCCAGCGCCGCCGCCACCACCGGGCCGATCCGGTCCAGGGACTCCTCCCGCATCATCCGGTAGTGGTGGTCGGGGACGCCGTGCACCACCAGGGCGCCGTCCACGAAGGAGAGCCAGGCGTCCGCCACGTGCAGCGGATCGCGCCGGTAGCCGGGGATCTCCTCCACGGCCCGGAACAGCAGCATGTCGCCATGGAACCGCTCGGGCGCGAACTTCCGCATCAGCTCCTGGTCGTTGAGCAGGATGTCGAGCAGCGGGAAGCTGGCCTCGCCCTCCAGCAGCCGGGCCGGCAGCCCGGTCTCCCGGCAGAGGTCGGCCACCAGGTCGGCGGTGCCGTCCGCCCCGTCGGGGTGCGCTTCCAGCCAGCCCGGGGCGAAGATGTCGCCGCCGCCGATGTCGTCGAGCAGCACCCCCAGCCACTGGCGCTTGCTGAGCTCGGGCGCCTCGGGCAGCGCCTGGGCGTTGTCGGGGTAGGCGTCCACCACGGCCAGCGTGGCGACCTCCTCGCCCCGCGCCTGGAGCCGGGTGGCCATGGCGTGGGCGATCAGCCCGCCGAAGGACCAGCCGAGCAGATGGTAGGGACCGGTCGGCTGGACGGTCCGGATCTGCTCCAGATAGTCGGCGGCCATCTCCTCGACGCTCGCCGGGAGGACGTCCGGTTCGGTGAGACCGCGCGCCTGGAGGGCGTACACCGGCTGGTCGGGGGTGAGATGGCGGAGCAGCCCGGTGTACGACCAGCCGAGACCGCCGCCGGGGTGGACGCAGAACAGCGGCGGGCGCGCCCCCTCGCCGCGCAGCGGCAGCAGGATGTCCAGCGGCTGCCCCTGGTGCGCCTCGGCAGGGCCCGCGGCGTCCAGGCGGGCCACCAGCCGGGCGACGGTCGGCGCCTCGAAGAGGTCGCGCATCGACAGCTCGGTGGCCAGCGCGGCGCGGGCCTGGCTGGCCAGCTTGGAGGCGAGCAGCGAATGGCCGCCGAGCAGGAAGAAGTCGTCGTCGACGGTGACGCCGTCGACGCCCAGGACCTCGCTGAAGAGCGCGCACAGCGTCTCCTCGCGCGGGGTGCGGGGCGCCCGCCCGCCCGTGGTGGCCTCGAAGGAGGGCGCGGGCAGCGCGGCGCGGTTCAGCTTGCCGTTGGCGTCCAGGGGAAGGGTGTCGAGGACCACGAACGCGCTCGGCACCATGTGCTCGGGCAGCACCTCGCCCAGCGCCTCACGGACCGCGGCGACGTCCGGCGGGGTGTCCCCGGCGGCCGTCACATAGCCGACCAGCCGCTGGTCGCCGGGCCGGTCGGCGCGGACCGCCGCGGCGGCCTCGGCCACCTGGGGGAGCGCTCGCAGCGCCGCCTCGACCTCGCCCAGCTCGACGCGGAAGCCGCGCAGCTGGACCTGGCCGTCGGTGCGGCCCACGTACTCGACCTCGCCGTCCGGCCGCAGCCGGGCCAGGTCGCCGGTGCGGTACATCCGGGTGCCGGGCGGGCCGTAGGGGTCGGCGACGAAGCGTTCGGCGGTGAGGGCGGCCCGGCCCAGATAGCCGCGGGCCAGCTGTGCCCCGGACACGTACAGCTCGCCGGTGACCCCGGCCGGGCAGGGCTTCAGCGCGGTGTCCAGGACGTACATCCGGGTGTTCCACACCGGCCGGCCGATCGGCACCGGGCCCTCGCCGCCGGGCGCGGAGGGGTGGTGGGCGATCTGGATGGTGGTCTCGGTGGGCCCGTAGAGGTTGTTCAGCGGTACGCCGGGGAACCGCTCGTGGAACCGCTCGGCGGTCTCGCGCGGCAGCGCCTCACCGCCGCTGGAGGCGCGCCGCAGGATGCCCGCGCACGCTTCGGCGGCGCCCGGCTCGGCGAGGAACGCCTGGAGCATCGACGGCACGAACTGGAGCGCGGTGATGCCCGCCTCGCGCACCGTGCGCGCCAGGTACGCCGGGTCCTTGTGGCCGCCGGGCTTGGCCACCACCAGCGTGGCGCCGCTGAGCAGCGGCCAGAAGAACTCGCAGACGGAGGCGTCGAACCCGGCCGGGGTCTTCTGGAGCATCCGGTCCCCGGGAGCGAGGTCGTACGTGCCCCGCATCCACTCCATGCTGTTGGCCACGGCCCGGTGGGGCACCAGGACGCCCTTGGGGCGGCCGGTGGAGCCCGAGGTGTAGATGATGTACGCGGGGTGCTCGGGGTCGATCGCCACCGCCGGGGCGGAGCCGCCCGCGGCGTCGTCGACGCCCGTGAGGTCCACGACGTCCAGCAGCAGCCGCCCCACGCCATTTCGCGCGGGCAGCGCACCGGCGCTGTCGCCGCGGGTGACCACGAGGGCGGGGCCCGCGTCGTCGAGCATGTACGCCAGCCGCTCGGCCGGGTAGTCCAGGTCCAGGGGCAGATACGCGGCCCCCGTCTTCAGCACCGCGATCAGCGCGATGACCAGGTCCGCGGAGCGGGGCAGGGCCACGCCGACGGTGCGCTCGGGCCCGGCGCCGCGCGCGATGAGCACCCGGGCCAGCCGGTTGGCCGCCCGGTCCAGCTCCGCGTAGCTGAGCACGGTGTCGTCGCAGACCAGGGCCTGGGTGCCGGGGGTGCGGGCGGCCTGGGCGGCCAGCAGCTCCGGGAGGGTGGCGCCGGAGGTGGGGTGCGCCGTGTCGCCCGGCGCGCCCAGGACCCGCCGGCGCTCCTCGGCCGACAGCAGCTCCAGCGAGCCGACGGTGCGCTGCATGTCGGAGGTGTCGGAGAGGGTGCGCAGCAGGCCGAGATAGCGCTCCCGGTGGGCGATGAGGGCGTCCTCGGTGTAGAGGTTGGAGTTGGCGTTGAGGTCGATCCGGATACCGGTGCCGTCGGACCGGTCGTACCCCATGATCGAGAGGTCCTCGACGGTGCCGTTGGAGAGGTTGTGCGCCTTGACCCGGTGACCGGCGAAGTGGAAGTCGTAGTCGTACGTCATGATGTTGACGTGCGGGCCGAGCAAACCGTTTCCGCCGTCCGGGAGTCGCAGATCCCGGGCCAGGTCGATACGGCGGTAGCGCTGATGGCGAAGGGCCTGCCTGACTTCTCGTGAGATCTGCCGGACCAGGTCCCGTATTCGCATATCGGCGCGCACCTGGATGCGCAGCGGCACCACATTGGCGAACATCCCGGGAATGGCGCGGGAAGTGGCATCGGTACGGCCGGATACGGGCAGCGTCAGAATGATGTCCGATTTACCGGTCAATCGGTGCAGATACAGCGCGGTCGCCGTGATGATCATAGCGGACCAGTGGGTGGCGTATTTACGCGCGGCGGCCCGCAGCTCGACCGCTTCCGCCTCGGTCAGGTAGGCGGTCTGGCGGAGGACGGTGGAAAGTTCCCTGGTGGGGTGGGTGGAAAGCCGTGCCGGGCGCGGGGAATCACCGAAGTGTTCCAGCCAGTACGCGCGGTCTTTGGCGAAATCCGGTGAGGCCCGGTATTCCGCGTCCTGGTCGAGCATCGCCCGCAGGGAGCCGAAGACCGTTTCCCCCTCGGCCGGGTCGGTCCCCTCGACGAGCGCGGTGTACACCTCGGCGGTCCGCCGGCCCAGCAGGGCGGCCGAACCGGCGTCGGAGACGATGTGGTGGGTGCCCTGGTACCAGAGGAACCGCTCGGCCTCCACCTTGATCAGGGCGAACGAGAACGCCGGGTGGTCGCCCAGCTTGAGCGCCCCCGTGGCCAGGTCGTTCTTCATCCACCGCTCGGCCTCGGCCCAGGGGTCGTCCTCGGCGGTGAGGTCCAGCTTCGGGAGCTCCCAGTCGGTCACCGGGTCAAGGGCCTGCCAGGGCTCCCCGTCGTCCTCCCCGACCCGGATGTTGTAGGGCTCGGCCTCCGCCACGGCTCTGCGCAGGGCCCGCTCGAATAGCTCGGTGTCTATCGGTCCTTGTATCTCCAGGTACTCACCGACCCGGAAGGTGGTGCTCTCCGGCGGCTCCAGCTGCTCTATGAACCAGATTTCACTCTGGCCGGTCGAGAGCGGCAGACGGGCGGCCGGTACGGCGGGCTGCACATTTCCCCCACTGAGAATGGGACCACGGTCGAAAATGTGCCCGCCGACCGGGAATAGTTTTCCGCTCGGTCGCAGGCACCACACGCGACCCTATGAGACGGAATTGCACTCAGTGCGGGGGTCAAGAGACCGTTCGGTGGCGAGACTGTGAAAATCGCCGAGCCCTAGGTGTTTACCTGGAGTATCGCGATGCCGGAACACCATGAGCGCGTGCATGAGCATGCGCCCTACGGGCGCGAGTGTCCAGAGGATGTCGGGGGTTCACCGAGAGGCAACCCAATGCGCGGGCGCCGAGTGAGGCGCCCGCGCCGGGGTGTGGAGGCCGTGGCGGGAATCGAACCCACGTAACTCGATTTGCAGTCGAGCCCCTCAACCACTCGGGCACACGGCCGATGTCGTGTTGTGTTCTCGACGATAGGACCGGGGTGGGGCGGGCACAACGGAGCGGCGGGGGCTGCCATACGACTGACACACTGCGTTCACGGCCGCCGTTGACGGCCGCCGTTCATGGCCTGACGGCCGCGCCTCCGCCGCGCCCCCGGCCCCCTTCGCGGCCCGCCTTCACCGCGTGGGGCGCTGTGCCAGGAAGTCCTCGACCACCTGGCGGAAGAGGTCCGGATCGTCGACCCATGGGTAGTGGCCCACCCCGGGCAGCGGCCGCGCCCGGCCGTCCGGGAAGGACTCGGCCACCAGCTCCCCGGCCCGCATCCCGGTCACCGCGTCCCGGTCGCCGGTGATCGCCAGCACCGGGCAGGGCACCTCGCGCAGCCGGGCCAGCACCGCGCGCCGCCCCGCCTCGTCGACGCCCTGCCAGAAGCCCGCCCGTGCCACCCGCCCCAGCTGCTCGCCCTCGCTCTCGGCGTGCGCCCGCTGGGGCTCCTCCCAGCGGCCGTACGCCATGGGGGCGGCCTGGAGCAGCAGCCTGCGCATCTCGGGGAGGTCGGTGGTGTCGGGCAGGAGCTGCACCGCCGTGTACGCCTCCTCCCACCAGGGCTCGTCGGCGCGGGACTCGAAGATCTCCCGGGCGTCCTCGGGGAGTTCGCCCTGAAGCCGGGCGCCCGGGCTGACCACGATCAGGCGGCTGAGCGGCTCGGGGTGGGCGGCCGCGTACGCCTGGGCGGTGGCGGCGGCCGCGTCATGGGCGAGCAGCGGGAAGCGGACGAGGTCCAGATGGCGGCGGAGCGCCTCGAGGTCCTCGGCGAGCCCGGGGAAGGCGTAGCCGATGGGGTCGGCGGACGGCGGCGAGTCCCCGGTGCCGCGGCTGTCGGGGACGATGAGGGTGTGATGGGCGTCCAGCCCGCCGAGGTCGCCCAGATACGCGGCGTCCCGCCCCGGCCCGCCCGCCAGGCAGATCAGCGGTGGCCCCGCCGAGCCGTCCCGGGCCTCCAGGACGCGGTAGGCCAGCTCGGTTCCGTCGTACGAGGTGTAGTGCGGCATGGGGTCAGCTTGCCCCAGCTTCGTCATCTTGACCGTCCTTGACCGGGTGTCTCTCGCGCATCGGGTGTGGCGCCGGGCCGTATGCTTCGTGGCGCCGGGCCGTATGCCTCGTGGCGCCGGGCGGTATGTCTCGTGGCGCCGGGCGGTATGTCTCGTGGCGCCGGGCCGTGGGGCGGCTCCGACCCGGCTCAGTGGCCCGGCTTCGTGGCGCGGCTCGATGTCCCGGCCGTCCGCGTGACGCAAAAGCGCCGGTAGGGGCGATCTTGTGCGGCCCCAAATCCCGCTTATGGTTTCCGTTCCGGGCTCCGTATGATGCGAGTGTGTTCGATTCCCGGCACATCAAGACGTTCCACGAGGTGGTCCGCTCCGGCTCCTACTCCGGGGCCGCCCGTGCCCTCGGCTACACCCAGCCGGCCATCACCCAGCAGATGAAGGCGCTCGAACGGGCCGTGGGCAGCCCGCTGTTCATCCGGGTCGGCCGGGGGATGCGGCTCACCGAGGCGGGGGAGACCCTCGCCCGGCACGCCGACACCATTCTGACCAGCATCTCCACCGCCCAGCAGCAGATGAGCGCCATCACCCGGCTGCGCTCGGGCCGGGTGCGGGTCTGCGCCTTCCCCAGCGCCAACGCGACCCTCATCCCCGAGACCATGGCCCGGCTCGCCGCCGCCCATCCGGGGGTACGGGTGGAGCTGCTGGAGGGCGAGCCGCCGGACTCGCTGGGGCGGGTGGTGCGCGGGGAGTGCGACATCACCCTCGCCTTCACCTATCCGGGGCTGCGCGAGGAGACCCCCGCCGAGCTGGTGGAGATCCCGCTGCTGGAGGACCAGCTGACGGTGCTGCTGCCGACCGGCCATCCGCTGGCCCGGCGGCGGGCGGTCAAGCTGGCCGAGCTGAGCGAGGAGCGCTGGATCGCCGGATGTCTGCGGTGCCGCGCCAACTTCCTGCACGAATGCGCCGAGCAGGGCTTCGCCCCGGACATCGCCTTCACCACCGACGACAATCTGGTGGTGCAGAGCATGGTCGCGGCCGGGCTCGGCGTGGCGATGATGCCGGGCCTGGTGCTGTCGTTCCTCTGTCACCAGAAGGTCACCGGGCGCGCCCTGGACCCCGCCTCGCGCCGCCATGTCTCGGCGTACGTCCTCCGCGAGCACCTGGGGATACCGGCCACCGCGCGGGTGCTGGAGGAGCTGAAGACGGTGGCCGGGAACCGGGTCGGCTGTTGACCCCTTATCCATAAGCGGAGCTTGGGGACGGCTCAACAACCTGTCGTTGGACGTGATGGTGCGGGCAGCAGGACGCTGCCACCATGACCACCCCGACCGCGTATCCGTCCTCCCGTCTTCTCACGGCACGCCTCGGCGCGTTCGTCGGCGACGTCCGCGAGGCCGTCGGCCGGGGCCTGGCGCCCGATGTGACCGCCTATCTGGTGGGTGAGCGGCTCGCCCCCCACCTCGGCGCGGACGATCTGCTCACCCCCGAGCAGCGCGCGGGCGACCCCGACCGCTACCGCCAGCACATCCTGCACGCCGAGCCCGACGGCAGCTTCTCGATCGTCGCGCTGGTGTGGTTGCCCGGCCAGCGCACGGCGATCCATGACCATGTGTCCTGGTGTGTGACCGGCGTCCACGAGGGCGAGGAGCACGAGCGGCGCTACCGCCTCGTCCCGGACGGGCCGGGCTCGCGGCTGATCGCGGTGGAGGACGTGGTCAACCCGCGCGGCGCGGTGTGCGGATTCGCACCGCCAGGAGATATCCACAGGGTGTGGAACGCCTGCGGGACGAAGGCGATCTCGATCCATGTCTACGGGGCGGACATCGCCCGCCTGGGCAGCAGCGTCCGGCGGGTCTACGACCTCCCGGCGGCGGATGACCGGCTCCCGGCGGCGGGCGGCCAGCTCCCGACGGCGGATGACCAGCTCCCGACGGCGGATGACCAGCTTCCGGCGGCGGACGACCACCTCCCGGCGGCGGGCGGCCACCTTCCGACGGCGGACGGCCAGTGACGCTCGCGGCCGCGCCCGGCCGGGCGCGGCAGGCTGCCGGATGGCGGCCGCCCGCCCCGGCGTACGGGCTCGGGCTGGCCGCGGCCGGGGTCGCGACCGCCTGGGGCGTCCACCGGCTGCTCCCCGCCGTCCCCCTGCTGACCGCCGCCGTGGTGCTGGGCATCGTCGCCGCGCATCTGCCGGGGGCGCGCGGCCTGGTCCGGGGCGTCTGCCGGGCCGGGCTCTCGCTCGCCGGGAAGCGTCTGATGCGCCTGGGCATCGTGCTGCTCGGCCTCAAACTCAGCCTGAACGATGTGCTGGGCCTGGGCTGGGCCACCGTGGCGATGGTCCTGGGCGTGGTCGCGGCCACCTTCTGCGGCACCTGGTGGCTCGGTCGCCGGATGGGGCTGCGCGGTGACCAGCCGCTGTTGATCGCCACCGGCTACTCGATCTGCGGGGCGTCCGCGATCGGCGCGGTGAGCGAGGTGTCGGACAGCGATGAGCGCGATGTGGCCACCTCCGTGGCGCTGGTGACGCTCTGCGGCACGCTCGCCATCGCCGTTCTGCCGCTGCTCCAGCACCCCTTGGGGCTCGGCGACGAGGCGTTCGGCCGGTGGGTGGGGGCCAGCGTGCACGACGTGGGCCAGGTGGTGGCCACCGCACAGACCGCGGGGCCGTCGGCGCTGGGCGACGCGGTGCTGGTCAAGCTGGTGCGGGTGGCCCTGCTCGCCCCGCTGGTCGCGGCGCTCGCGACGTCCGTACGGGCGCGGGGGCGCGCCAAGCGGACGGAGGGCCAGGCGGCACAGGGCGAGGAGACGCAGCGGCGGCGGCCGCCGCTGGTGCCGCTCTTCGTCCTCGGCTTCCTCGCCATGACGGCCCTGCGCAGCACGGACGTCCTGTCCACCACCGTGCTGGACACCGCAGCCACGGCCCAGGAACTCCTCCTCGCCGCCGCCCTCTTCGGCCTGGGCAGCGCCGTCCACCTGCCCTCCCTCACCCGCACCGGCGCCCGGGTCGCCGCGCTGGGGCTGTGCGCGTGGGTGGTGATCGCGGGCGCGTCGTACGGGGGCGTCCTGCTCACCACGTAGGGCCGGGGCCTCACCACGTAGGGCGTCACGTCGGGCGTCACGCAGGGCGGCGGATGTACCTAGGCCCAGCGGCCGAGCGCGGTTCGGTCCCGCGACAGGTGTGACGTCCCGGAACGCCACTTACCCTGACGCCATGACCCCTCGCGACCCCCTCGACGTCGGTGCCGCCGACGCCGCCGTCACGGACGGCGCCCTGCCACCCCAGGCGGCCGCCGCCTCCGCCGTCCACCCCGAGCCGGCAGCCGGGGGCCTCGGTCCGGCGGAAGCCGGTGACCTGGACCCGGCGGACGACGGTGACACCGGTGGCACCGGCGACACCGTACTGGGGAGGCGCTACCGCGCTCTCACCCTCGGCATCGTCAGCGTCGTCTCCCTCATCGCCTTCGAGGCGAGCGCGGTCAACACCGCGATGCCGGTCGCGGCCCGCGCGCTGGACGGGGTCGAGCTCTACGCGTACGCCTTCTCCGCCTACTTCACCGCGAGCCTGTTCGCGATGGCCCTGTCGGGGGAGTGGTGCGACCGCAAGGGGCCGCTGGCGCCGCTGTTCGCCGGGATCGCGGCGTTCGCGGCCGGGCTGCTGGTGGCGGGTTCGGCACAGCGGATGTGGATGTTCGTGGGCGGCCGGGCGGTGCAGGGCATAGGCGGCGGGCTGGTGATCGTCGCGCTGTACGTGGTGGTGGGTCGCGCCTATCCGCAGCGGCTCCAGCCCGCCGTGCTGGCGTCCTTCTCCGCCGCCTGGGTGCTGCCGGTCATCGTCGGCCCGCTCGCCGCCGGGACCGTCACCGAACACGTGGGCTGGCGCTGGGTGTTCCTCGCCATCCCGGTGCTGGTGCTGCCGCCGCTCGCGGTGATGCTCCCCGCGCTGCGCGCCCTGTCCCCGAGCGAGCTCTCCGCGGGCATGAACCGGCGCCGCATCCTGCTCGCGCTCGCCGTCGCGGTGGGTGCCGGGCTGCTCCAGTACGCGGGCCAGGACCTCAGCTGGCTCTCCCTCGTCCCGGCCGCCGCCGGGCTCGCCCTGCTCGTCCCATGCGTACTGCGGCTGCTGCCCAAGGGCACCTTCCGCGCCGCCCGCGGCCTGCCCTCGGTGATCCTGCTGCGCGGGGTGGCGGCGGGGTCCTTCCTGGGTGCGGAGAGCTTCGTCCCGCTGATGCTGGTGACCCAGCGCGGCCTGTCCGCGACCGCCGCCGGGCTCTGCCTCACCGGCGGTGGCCTCACCTGGGCCCTGGGCTCCTACACCCAGAGCCGCCCCCGCCTGGAGCCGCACCGCGAACGGCTGATGGGCCTCGGCATGCTCCTCATGGCCGTCTCCATCGCCATGGTGCTCCTGGCCCTCACCGACTCCGTCCCCGCCTGGATCGTCGCCGTGGCCTGGGTGATCGGCGGCTACGGAATGGGGCTGACCATCTCCAGCGGGAGCGTGCTGCTGCTGAAGCTCTCCCGCCCGGAGGACGCGGGCAGCAACTCCGCCTCCCTCCAGGTCTCCGACGCGCTCGGCAACATCACGCTGGTCGGCCTCAGCGGTGTCCTCTTCGTCACCTTCGGTGGCGGCGAGATCGCCCCCACCGGCACCGCGGCCACCCACCAGCCGGCCGCCTTCGGGGCGGTCTATGTGGCGATGGCGGCGGTGGCGCTGGCGGGCGTCTGGGTGACGACTCGGTTGCGGCCCGACATCCGTTAGCACCGCGTGGTACCACGCGGTACCATCGGGGCATGGCAGCGCTGAATCTACGCTTTACGGACGAAGAGCTCGACGCACTGCGCAAACGCGCGGAGGCGGAGGGCCGGAGTATGCAGTCGTTCGCCCACGACGCGGTGATCGCTGCGATCAATGAGCACTCCCGGCTGTTCAACGAGGCCGCCGCCCATGTGTTGCGGGCGAGTGAAGAGCTCAACCGGAGGCTCGCCTGATGCACTACCTCACCCTGCCCGAGCTGCTGAACCTCGCGGAGCGGCTCGGGGCCGACGAGGTGCGCGACTACGGGCTGCTGGAGTCCGCTCTGGCCCGTCCGCAGGCGAGCGTGTTCGGCCAGGACGCCTACCCGGACGTGTGGCAGAAGGCGGCGGCGCTGATGGAGTCGCTGGCCCGAAACCACGCCTTGGTGGACGGCAACAAGCGGCTCTCCTGGTACGCGACCTGGGTCTTCCTCCACATCAACGGGCATCCACTGCACGCGGACTTCGACGTCGACGAGGCCGAGCGTTTCGTGCTGAGCGTCTGCCAGGGCGAGCTGGACGTGCCGAAGATCGCGGAGGGGCTGACCCGGTTCACCAACGGAATGTGAGTCTGATCCCACCCCCGGGTGGGATCGGCCCGTACCCCGGAGTGTGAAGGACGGCACCGGTAGGCTGACGCGGTTCCCGATCGACCCGCCGAGCCAGCCCGACGGAGACCGTGAGTACTACTGCCGCCTCCACCAGCCATCACCTCTCGCCCGCCTTCCCCGGCCGGGCGCCTTGGGGTACCGCGAGCAAGCTGCGCGCCTGGCAGCAGGGTGCGTTGGACAAGTACATCCAGGAGCAGCCGCGGGACTTCCTCGCGGTGGCGACCCCCGGGGCCGGGAAGACCACCTTCGCCCTGACCCTCGCCTCCTGGCTGCTGCACCACCATGTCGTCCAGCAGGTGACGGTCGTCGCGCCGACCGAGCACCTGAAGAAGCAGTGGGCGGAGGCCGCCGCCCGGATCGGCATCAAGCTGGACCCGGAGTACAGCGCGGGCCCGCTGAGCCGCGAGTACCACGGCATCGCCATCACCTACGCGGGTGTCGGCGTCCGGCCCATGCTGCACCGCAACCGGATCGAGCAGCGCAAGACGCTGGTCATCCTCGACGAGATCCACCACGCCGGTGACTCCCGCTCCTGGGGCGAGGCGTGTCTGGAGGCGTTCGAGCCGGCCACCCGGCGGCTCGCGCTCACCGGCACCCCGTTCCGGTCCGACACCAACCCCATCCCCTTCGTCACCTACGAAGAGGGCAACGACGGCATCCGGCGCTCCTCGGCCGACTACACCTACGGCTACGGCAGCGCGCTGGGGGACGGCGTCGTGCGCCCCGTCATCTTCCTCTCCTACAGCGGCAACATGCGCTGGCGCACCAAGGCGGGCGACGAGATCGAGGCGCGGCTCGGCGAGCCGATGACCAAGGACGCCGTCTCCCAGGCGTGGCGCACCGCGCTCGATCCGCGCGGCGACTGGATGCCGAACGTGCTGCGCGCCGCCGACCAGCGGCTGTCCGAGGTCCGCAAGGGCATCCCGGACGCGGGGGCGCTCGTCATCGCCTCCGACCAGGACTCGGCCCGCGCCTACGCCAAGCTCATCCGCGAGATCACCGGCACCAAGGCGACGCTCGTGCTCTCCGACGAGGCGGCGGCGTCCCAGCGGATCGAGGACTTCAGCCACTCCGACGACCGCTGGATGGTCGCGGTCCGCATGGTGTCCGAGGGCGTGGACGTGCCCCGGCTGGCGGTCGGGGTGTACGCGACCACCATCTCCACCCCGCTCTTCTTCGCCCAGGCCGTCGGCCGTTTCGTACGGTCGCGGCGGCGCGGCGAGACCGCGTCCGTCTTCCTCCCCACCATTCCGAACCTGCTCGGCTTCGCCAATGAGATGGAGGTCGAGCGCGATCACGTCCTGGACAAGCCGAAGAAGGACGGCGAGGAGGAGAACCCGTACGCGGAGGAGGAGAAGCTCCTCGAGGAGGCCGAGAAGCAGCAGGACGAGGACACCGGAGAGCAGGACCAACTCCCCTTCGAGGCACTGGAGTCGGACGCGGTCTTCGACCGGGTGCTGTACGACGGCGCCGAGTTCGGCATGCAGGCGCATCCGGGCAGCGAGGAGGAGCAGGACTACCTGGGCATCCCGGGGCTCCTCGAACCCGACCAGGTGCAGATGCTGCTCCAGAAGCGGCAGGCCAAGCAGATCGCGCACAGCCGCAAGAAGCCGGATACGGAGGCGGATCTGCTGGAGCTTCCGGCGGAGCGGCGGCCGGTGGTCACCCACAAGGAGCTGCTGGAGCTGCGCAAGGAGCTCAACTCGCTGGTGGGGGCGTATGTCCACCAGAGCGGGAAGCCGCATGGCGTGATCCACACGGAGCTGCGCCGGGTGTGCGGTGGGCCGCCGAGTGCGGAGGCGACGGCGGGGCAGATCCGTGAGCGGATCAAGAAGGTCCGGGAGTGGGCAACGCGCATGCGCTGACGCGCGGATCTTTCCCCTCCCCGCCCCTTCTCCCCTAACCAAGGGCTCCGCCCCTGGACCTGGGACCGAGGGGCGGAGCCCGCACACCCCCTAGCACGCCGGCACGCCAGCACGGCGGGGCCTGGCGGCTGGGTTGGCCTGGGTGGTGCGGGCTGGGGCGGCGGGTCCGGCGGGGCTTTCCCCTCCTGGCCCCTTCCCGGAACTGGGGCCAGCCCCAGGCCCCGGGTTCGGGGGCGGGGCCCCGGATACCCCTTGGTGGGCTGGCTCGCCAGCACGGCGGGGCCTGGCGGCTGGGCCGACGCGGCTTTCCCCTCCCCGCCCGTCCCCGTGCATCGATATGCGGCTTTCGTTCGCGCCGGGGTCTGGGCGCGGGCCCTCCCCGGCCCTCCCTGTGTGTCGATTTGCGGCTCCGCCGCGTGGTGGGGGCCGGGGGCTGGGGCGGAGCCCCAGTTGAGGGGAGGGGCGGGGTGGGGGAGTAGCCGCCGCAGGTGTCTCGTCCTCCGCAACCCCCTTTCGAAAAATTTCATGAACCGGTCGCAGACCCCCCTCGTGAATCCGGGCAAACCGCAACGTTTTGGGGTGCCCGCGCACCGCGCGCCTTGGCAGCTCCGCTCGGATTCTGGACAAACCCTTCCGCAAAGCGGACCGGCTCGCTAGCGTTCGGGCACGCACACGCCCCGTGGCAGCGCCGCCGCGGAGCGCAGCCGGTGCGTGACCACCGCGACCGGCGGCCTCTTCGCGCGCCGTCGTCGGGACCGGCGGGCCACCGCACGAAGAGCCGCCACTCATCACCGAGGAGGGGGCGTCGTGACCGCGGAGACCTCTCAGACGCTCGATCGGGGACTGCGCGTCCTCAAACTGCTCGCCGACACCGACCACGGGCTGACCGTGACCGAGCTGTCCAACAAGCTCGGCGTCAACCGCACCGTGGTCTACCGGCTGCTGGCCACCCTCGAGCAGCACTCCCTGGTCCGCCGGGACATCGGCGGGCGAGCGCGCGTCGGGCTCGGGGTGCTCCAGCTCGGCCGTCAGGTGCATCCGCTCGTACGGGAGGCGGCGCTGCCCGCGCTGCGCTCCCTCGCCGAGGACGTCGGCGCGACCGCCCACCTCACCCTGGTCGACGGCACCGAGGCACTCGCCGTAGCGGTCGTCGAGCCGACCTGGACCGACTACCACGTGGCCTACCGGGCCGGATTCCGGCATCCGCTCGACCGGGGCGCCGCCGGGCGCGCGATCCTCGCCGCCCGCGCCGGCCGCCCCGACGACCCCGGGTACGCCCTCACCCACGGCGAACTGGAAGCGGGCGCGAGCGGCGCGGCCGCCCCGCTCGTCGGGGTGACGGGGATAGAGGGCAGCGTCGGAGTCGTGATGCTCTGCGACTCGGTCCCGGAGCGGGTCGGCCCCCGCGTGGTCGACGCGGCCCGAGAGGTCTCGGACGCCTTGAGGTGAGGGTGGGCCGCCAGGCGGCCGGCCTGGCGGCAGCGGTGGGCATGCGACCGGCGCGACCGGGCGCATGCCCGCAAAACCCGCCCGCCCGCAAAACCCGCCCGCCCCCAAAACCCGCCCGCCCGCGCGGGGCCCCGCGTCGGGCGGCCTGGCGGCACGGCCGGGTTCACGCCGCCCCGGGCGGCCCCGTGGGGCCGGGGTGGCGGCTCATGTTCCCCGGCGGTCAACTAGATTCACACCATGCCTGCCGTCTCCCCCCGCGCCCGCACCCTCGCGCTCTGCTCCGCACCCGTGCTCGCCCTGCTCGCGGTGGCCGCGTTCGCGCCGCTGCCGTTCACCGTGGCCCAGCCCGGTTCGACCGTGAACGTCCTGGGCTCCGACCGCGGCAAGCCGGTGATCAGCGTCTCGGGGACCGGCACCCGCAAGACCGCCGGGCAGTTGCGGATGACGACGATCCTGGCGACCGGCCCGGAGGCCACCGTGCGGGTGAAGGACGTCGTCAGCGGCTGGTTCGCCACCGACCGCGCCGTCATGCCGCATGACTCGGTCTACGTCGGCGGCACCACCAAGCAGATCGAGCGGCACAACGCCGAGGAGATGGAGGAGTCCCAGTCCTCGGCCACCAGCGCCGCGCTCGGCTACCTCCACCGCTCCCCGCGCGACGTCAAGGTCACCCTGCGCCTCGCCGACGTCGGCGGTCCGAGCGCCGGGCTGCTCTTCTCCCTCGGCATCGTCGACAAGCTGGACGGCGACGGCCGCGGCGGCGACCTCACCGGCGGCCGGACGATCGCGGGCACCGGCACCATCGACGCCAAGGGCAAGGTCGGGGCCGTGGGCGGGGTCCCGCTGAAGACGCAGGCCGCCAAGCGGGACGGCGCCACGGTCTTCCTGGTGCCGAAGGCCGAGTGCGCCGACGCCACGGCCGAATTGCCCAAGGGGCTGCGGCTGATCCCCGTCACCACCCTCAAGGGTGCGGTGACGGCTCTGCGGGCGCTGCGGTCGGGCGGCGCGGTCCCGCACTGCTGAGCGTCGGCACCGCCATGCTCTCGTCCACAGTCGGCCCCTCGTCCATCCCGCGCCAGGCCGGGAAGACCAGCGGGCTGAGCGTGGCCAGGAAGTAGACACCGCCCGTCACCAGGAAGGCGGCGGTCAGTCCCACCCCCTCCGCCAGGCACCCGGCCGCGAGCCCGCCGAGCGGCATCACCACCCACACCCCCGCGGTGAGCGCCCCCGAGACCCGGCTGCGCAGTTCGTCGGGGACGGCCTCGTACGTCACCGTGGTCAGGATCGGGTTGAGCATCCCCGCCGCGACCCCGCTGATCGCCATCGTCACGGCGAGCGGGGACACCCCGGGCACGAACGCGGCGATCAGGAACCGCGGCAGCCCGCACACCAGGAAGCTCACCGCGAACACGGTCCGGCGCGGAAAGCGGTCGCCCACCGCCCCGTACAGCAGCGCCCCCACCAGCGCTCCGCCGCCGAACAGCGCCGTGAGCAGCCCCAGTTGCACCGAACCGCCCAGATGGCGCTCGGCGTGGACCGGCAGCAGTACGGAGGACACACCCTGGTCGAGGCCGTTGGTGACCATGACCATCAGCACGATGGCCAGCAGCAGCCGATGGCGCAGCAGGAAGCGGTACCCCTCGCGCAGCTCCGCGCGGTAGGCGCGGGCGGACACCGGGACGACGGGCTTGCGCGGCGCGGCGGCGGGCAGTCCGCGCAGCCCCGCCATGATCAGCACCGCGGACGCCGCGAACGTGGCCGCGTCGAGCAGCAGTACCGACGGCGGCCCGAGCAGCGCGATCAGCAGCCCGCCGAGCGCGGCGCCCAGCATCCTGGCCCCGCGCGAGGCCCCGTCGTAGAAGCTGGCCGCGCGGCTGAGGGTGGTGCCCGCCCGTTCGGCCAGCGCGGGGACGAGCACCTGGCGGGCGGTCTCGCCCGGCGCGTGGAGCAGTCCGCAGAACGCCATCAGCGCGCACAGCTGCCAGAACCGCAGCAGCCCGGCGAAGTGCAGCACCGGAATCGTGGCGACGGCCACCCCGCACAGCGAGTCGGAGGCGATGGAGACCCGTCGGCGGCCGATCCGGTCGATGACCGGTCCGCCGATGACGGCGGAGACGACCACCGGCAGGGTCGCGCAGAAGGAGACCAGCCCGGCCTTGGCGGCGCTGCCCGTGGTCTCCAGGACGAACCACGGGACGGCGATCAGGGTGAGGGAATTGCCCGCTATGGAGACGGTGTTGGCGGCGAGGACGAGTAAGAGTGGTCTTCGGCCGTCCCGGCCGTTCCCCCGGCGCTCTCCGTCTCCTGTGTCGTCGGCCATGTCAGTGGTCGAACCGGGCGGTCAGACCGGATTGCGGCAGCCGCGGCGTGGCCAGCCGCAGCCCGACCTCCACCAGCGTCCAGCCGACCCGGGTGCGCAGCACCCGGGCGCGGGCGGTGCGGGAGCGGCGGTGCGGCCGGGACGCCTCGCGGGCCTCGTCACGCAGCCGCTCGGCGCGTATGCGGTGCAGCCACAGATGGATCTCGTCGCCGTACATGTGGTTCCCCCCAGGGATCGGTCAGTCCTCGTCGCGCGGGAAGGCGTGCAGATGGACGCGGTACGGGGCGGAGCCCTCGGTGTCCCGGTCGACCTCCTTCTCGCGGTAGCTCTCGATCACTTCGTGCACCTTGTCGCGCATTTCGCGGGCGAGTTCAGGGGTGAGGCGCATAGCGAAGTCGCTCATGTCCGAAGCGCTGCGCCATGCTGAAGGCCAGTCGTGCATGGTGCTGAACCAGGTGGACAGGTCCTGGCCGTGGATGGTGGCCCACTCGTGGAGCAGTGTGTTGATCGCTCCACGTACGGATGGGTCGGGGCTGGTCAGGAACTTGTCGGTGCCCACCCGCACGCCCCGCTGCGCCGCCTTCCACCACCGCTCCCGCCCCTTGCCCCGCTCCGGGTCGTCCTTGACGAAGCCATGGGCGGCCAGCTGACGCAGATGGTAGCTCGTGGCGCCGCTGGACTCGCCCAATCTGTCGGCCAGTTGGGACGCGGTGGCCGGTCCGTACTCGCGCAACGCTCCGAGCAGGCGTATCCGCAGCGGATGCGCGAGCCCGCGCAGGGAGCGCGGGTCGAGCACCCGCACATCGTCGGGCACAGGCTGTTCGTTCTCTGCCATGTGCGGAGCCTAAGCATGCAAAGATGTGCTTGCAACGCCTTCTTTGCAACGGAGTCTTTGGATCCGCTTCAATGGCTCGAAACCGCCCCGCTCAGTCCCGCGCCGCCTGCCGCACCAACGGAATGATCCGCAGCGGCACCGGGTTCTCCATCACGATCGCCGTCGAGGCCCGGACGATCCCCTCGATCCCCACCACCAGGTCGATCACCCGCTGGAGATCCGCGTTGGAGCGGGCCACCAGCCGGCACAGCATGTCCCCGTGGCCCGTCGTCGTGTGCAGCTCCAGCACCTCCGGAACGGTCGCCAGATGGGCCCGTACGTCCGGCCCCTGCCCCTGCTTGATCTCCAGCGTCGCGAACGCCGTGACCGGGTAGCCGAGCGCCGCCGGGTCCACATCGGGGCCGAAGCCCCGGATCACTCCCTGTGCCCGCAGCCGGTCCAGCCGCGCCTGCGCCGTGCCGCGGGCGACACCGAGGCGGCGTGACGCCTCCAGTACCCCTATCCGCGGCTCCTCGGCGAGCAGCTCGATCAGGCGGGCGTCGAGCCCGTCGATTCCCATGCGGTCCCCCTCCAGGTCCCAGGCTTCTCTTGAGGTGCCCTCTGTGACGGTAGTCACCCTGTACAGGATGCGCTGCCGAATGTGGCCCTAGCTATACAGCCTGACCAGCAATTTCGTGAAGTGTTGCGCACCTTGAGCCGTCGGGGGACGCTTCGAAGTATGACTGAGACGACAGAGATGCTGGAGCATGGGGACGCACGGCACGCCGACCCGTTCCCCGTGAAGGGGATGGACGCGGTCGTCTTCGCCGTCGGCAACGCCAAGCAGGCCGCGCACTACTACGCCACGGCCTTCGGTATGAAGCTCGTCGCCTACTCGGGTCCGGAGAACGGCAGCCGGGAGACGGCCAGCTACGTCCTCGTCTCGGGCAGCGCACGCTTCGTGTTCACCTCCGTCATCAAACCGGTGAGCGCCTGGGGCCGCTTCCTGTCCGAGCACGTCGCCGAGCACGGTGACGGCGTGATCGACCTCGCGGTCGAGGTGCCGGACGCGCGCGCCGCGTACGCGTACGCCCTCGAGCACGGCGCCACCGGGATCGAGGAGCCGCACGAGCTCAAGGACGAGCACGGCACGGTGGTCATGGCCTCGATCCGTACCTACGGCGACACCCGCCACACCCTCGTCGAGCGCACCGGCTACTTCGGCCCGTACCTCCCCGGCTACGCCGAGGCCGAGCCGATCGTCGCCCCGCCGGCGCGCCGGAACTTCCAGGCCATCGACCACTGCGTGGGCAATGTGGAGCTCGGCCGGATGGACGAGTGGGTCCGCTTCTACAACGACGTCATGGGCTTCACCAACATGAAGGAGTTCGTGGGCGACGACATCGCCACCGAGTACTCCGCGCTGATGTCGAAGGTCGTGGCGGACGGCACCCGCAAGGTGAAGTTCCCGCTCAACGAGCCCGCGGTCGGCAAGAAGAAGTCCCAGATCGACGAGTATCTGGAGTTCTACGGCGGCCCCGGCGTCCAGCACATCGCGCTCGCCACCAACGACATCGTCGCCACGGTGCAGGCGATGCGCGCGGCCGGGGTGAGCTTCCTGGACACGCCGGACTCGTACTACGACACCCTGGGGGAGTGGGTCGGCGACACCCGCGTCCCGCTGGAGACCCTCCGTGAGCTGAAGATCCTCGCCGACCGGGACGAGGACGGCTATCTGCTCCAGATCTTCACCAAGCCGGTCCAGGACCGGCCGACCGTCTTCTTCGAGCTGATCGAGCGGCATGGCTCGATGGGCTTCGGCAAGGGCAACTTCAAGGCGCTCTTCGAGGCGATCGAGCGCGAGCAGGCCAAGCGCGGCAACCTCTGACCGCCACGCGGGGCGGACCGTGGCCCGCGGGAACCGCCCCGTACGGCCGTCGGACCGCCCCGCACGGCCGTACGGGGCGGTCCGCACGGCCGCGCACATCCCCCCAATTCCGCGCACATGCGCCCACACTTCCGTGCCCATGCGCAGTCGGTGCCAGAAAATGCGAACACCTGAATGGGAGCGCTTTCCCACCGTCTACACTCACGGCGATCTGTTCACTCCAACACGGCGTGATCACATGGGAGTTGTTGAGTATCAATGCACACGGAAAAGTACGCTGCGGGCCGTTTGACCAGGCGTAGGTTCACCCTCGGAGGGGGAGCCGCCGCGGCTGGCGCGCTCGGTGCCTTCGCCGCCCGCGCGGGGGCCACCACCGTGGCGGGGGGCCGGTTCGATCTGTCGGTGCCCTCCACCCAGCTGATCCGCGAGAAGACCCCGCACAACTCCACCGTGCTCCAGTCCTTCGCGTTCGACGACGTGGGTGGGCACATCTACACGATCCAGCTGATGGAGGGCGGGATCCGGCTCAGCGGGGAGTCCGCCCCCGTCTCCGGCGCCGACCGCGCCGCTCACGGCGATCTGTGCGTCACCAAGCTGTCCCTGGCCGGTGCCGAGCTGGGCTCGATGTACCTCAAGGGGTTCGGGCACGGCGTCGCCATGGGCTGTGAGCCGGTCGGCTCCACCGCCTATCTGTGGACCGAGTCGGACGCCAACCCCGACTCCGGCTACGGCCGCGCCATCAGCCGCTTCAAGTTCGCCGACGGCACCGTGCTGTCGTCCGGTTCGTCCTCGCCGGCCAAGCACCGCCCGGTGCCGGGCTCCACCAGCAACCAGCCCGCCGTCGACATGCTCAACCGCCGGCTGCTGCTGCGCTACCGCCTCGACGGCGAGGTCCGCTACCGGCTGATGAGCCTGTCCGGGGTCAGCGCGGGCGACTACACCGCCGTGTACGACGACATACCCCAGACCGGTGTCGAGGACGGCGAGGTCTTCCAGGGCTTCACGGTCCTCGGCGACTACGTGTACCAGTTGACCGGCACCGCCTACACCGGCGAGGACGGCGCCAACCCGCCCTCCGGCCACGGCAACACCTACGTGTCCTGCGTCGATCTGCGCACCGGCGAGCTCGTCCAGCGCGCCCGCACCGAGGCCGCCTACTCGCTGAGCTACCGCGAGCCGGAGGGCATGGCCGTCCAGCTGTCCAGCCCGCGCCGGCTGTGCATGGGCTTCGCCTCGGGCGCCGCCGGGGACCGTAAGGTCAGCGTCTACTACAAGGCACAGTAGCGTCCGTAGTACGGCACGGCCCTCCTCGCCGCCCTGCTCAACGGCCCTCCTCGTGGTTCACCCATCCGTTGCAGCGATCTTCCCCGGGCGCTTCCCGGGTGCGAGTCTGGAGATATGACGGACCTCATCGAGCTGCTGCGGGAGGGCCTCCCCGAGGAGGCGGTGCTCACCGACCCCGATGTGACCGGGGCCTACGCCAATGACATGGCGAGCTTCTGCGAGGCGGGCGCGCCCGCCGTGGTGGTCCTCCCGCGCACGGTGGAACAGGTGCAGCACGTGTGCCGCACCGCCACCGCGCTGCGCGTTCCGATCGTGCCCCAGGGCGCGCGCACCGGGCTGTCGGGCGCGGCCAACGCGTCGGACGGCTGCGTCGTGCTGTCCCTGGTCAAGATGGACCGGATCCTGGAGATCAACCCGGTGGACCGGATCGCGGTCGTCGAACCGGGCGTGATCAACGCGACCCTGTCCCGCGCGGTCATGGAGAAGGGCCTCTACTATCCGCCGGACCCCTCCAGCTGGGAGCAGTGCACGATCGGCGGCAACATCGGCACCGCGTCCGGCGGGCTGTGCTGTGTGAAGTACGGCGTCACCGCCGAATACGTCCTCGGGCTCGATGTCGTCCTCGCCGACGGCCGGTTGCTGAAGACCGGCCGCCGCACCGCCAAGGGCGTCGCGGGTTACGACCTGACCCGGCTCTTCGTCGGCTCCGAGGGCAGCCTCGGCATCGTCGTGCGCGCGGTCCTCGCCCTCAAGCCCGCCCCGCTCGAACAGCTCGTGCTCGCCGCCGAGTTCCCCTCCACCGCGTCCGCCTGCGACGCCATCTGCCGGATCATGGAGCGCGGTCACGCCCCCTCGCTGCTGGAGCTGATGGACCGTACGAGCGTCCGCGCGGTCAACGCGATCGGGAACATGGGCCTCCCGGAGTCCACCGAGGCGCTGCTGATGGCCGCCTTCGACACCCCGGACCCGGCCCCCGACCTCGCCGCGGTGGCCGAGCTGTGCACGGCGGCCGGTGCCACGGAGGTGGTCCCGGCCGAGGACGCCGCCGAGTCCGACATGCTGCTCCAGGCCCGCCGGATGACGCTTCCGGCGCTGGAGGCGGTCAAGGGCGTCACCATGATCGACGACGTCTGTGTGCCCCGCTCCCGGCTCGCCGAGATGATCGACGGCACGGCCGCCATCGCCGAGAAGCACTCCCTCACGATCGGCGTCGTGGCCCACGCCGGAGACGGCAACACCCATCCGACGGTGTGCTTCGACCCGGCGGACCCGGACGAGTCGCGGCGGGCCCGGGAGTCGTTCGACGAGATCATGGCGCTGGGCCTGGAGCTCGGCGGCACCATCACCGGGGAGCACGGCGTCGGCGTCCTCAAGCGGGAGTGGCTGGCGCGTGAACTGGGCCCGGTGGGGGTGGAGATGCAGCGCGGGATCAAGCAGGTCTTCGATCCGCTGGGCCTGCTCAACCCCGGCAAGCTCTTCTGAGGCCTCTTCTGAAGGCTTGTTCTGGGGGCCTGTTGTGAGGCCGCCCGGACCCGGGGGTGGTCCGGACGGCCTCGGTCTCAGTGGCTGATCAGGCCTTGGCGGCCGATCACGCCTTGAGCGAGGCGATGTCGATCACGAAGCGGTAGCGCACATCGCTGCCCACGACGCGGTCGTACGCCTCGTTGATCCGCTCGCCGTCGATCAGCTCGATCTCCGCGCCGAGCCCGTGCTCGGCGCAGAAGTCGAGCATCTCCTGGGTCTGCCGGATGCCGCCGATCTTCGATCCGGCCATCGACCTCCGGCCCATGATCAGCGAGAACTGGTTGAACGCGCTGGGGTTCTCCGGCGCGCCCACGTGCACCAGCGTGCCGTCCAGCTTCAGCAGCGACAGATAGCCGTCCAGCGGGAGGTTCGCCGAGGTCGTGTTGACGATCAGGTCGAAGGTGCCGGCCAGCTCGGTGAAGGTGGACTCGTCGCTGGTGGCGTAGAAGTGGTCGGCGCCCAGCCGCAGCCCGTCGTCCCGCTTGCGGAGCGTCTGGCTGAGCACCGTCACCTCGGCGCCCATCGCATGGGCGATCTTCACGCCCATGTGGCCGAGGCCGCCGAGGCCCACGATGGCGACCTTCTTGCCGGGACCGGCGTTCCAGTGCGCCAGCGGGGAGTAGAGGGTGATCCCGGCGCACAGCAGCGGGGCGGCGACGTCCAGCGAGATCCCCTCGGGGATGCGCAGCACGTAGTTCTCGTCCACCACGATGTGGGTGCTGTAGCCGCCGTAGGTGGGGGCGCCGTCGTACTCATTGCCGTTGTACGTGGGCACCTCGCCCTTGAGGCAGTACTGCTCCTCGCCCGCGAGGCAGTTCTCGCACTCACGGCAGGAGTCGACGAAGCAGCCCACGCCGACCCGGTCGCCGACGGCGTACTTGGTGACGGCGGGGCCGACCTCGGCGACCACACCGGCGATCTCATGGCCGGGCACCATCGGGAAGAGGGCGGTGCCCCACTCCTCGCGGGCCTGGTGGATGTCGGAGTGGCAGATACCGGCGTAGGCGATCTCGATCAGCACGTCGTGCTCGCGCAGGGCGCGGCGCTCGACGGTGGTCCTTTCCAGCGGGGCCTTCGGAGCGGGGGCTGCGTAGGCGGTGACGCTGGTGGTCATAAATGTGTCTCCCTGTGACGAACTAGGAAAAAGGGGATGGGTGAAGGGAAGGGGGAGGTAAGGAGGGGGAAGGGGGAAGGGTGTGCGGGGGAAGGGGGTGGGATCAGAAGGGGCGGATCAGGGGATCAGGCGGATCAGGCGGATCAGGGGGAGACGTCGGAGGACGGTCCCCCCGAAGGACGCGCTTCGGACGAGGGTGCGGAGGGATCGGCCGAGGAAGTCGCGGTCCAGCTCGCCAGCAGCCGCAGGGCCGCCTCGGAGGGGGAGCCGGGCTCGACCGTGTAGATGCACAGAGCCTGGTCGGGATCGCCGGGCACGGTCACGTTCTCGTAGGCCAGCGTCATGTCCCCGACCACCGGATGGTGGTAGAGCTTGACGCCGTGGGTCTTCTCCCGCACGTTGTGGTCGGCCCACCAGGTGCGGAACTCAGGGCTCTTGATGGTGAGCTCGCCCACGAGCTCGGTCAGCCGGGGATCGTCGGGATGACGTCCGGCCTCCAGCCGGAGGGACGCCACCATCTCCGCCGCGACCGTCTCCCACTCCGGCCACAGCGAACGGGCCGCCTCGTCGAGGAACATGAAGCGGGCCATGTTCCGCTCGTGGTACGGGAGCGCCTCGAAATCGATGATCAGCGCCCGGGCCAGCTGGTTGGAGGCCAGGACATCGCCCCTGCGGCCGAGGACGAAGGCCGGTGAGACCCCGTCCAGCATGCGCAGCAGCGCGTGCACCCCGGGCCGCACCCGCTGGGGGCGGGGCGGCCGGCGGCGCACCGTGCGCCGGGGGCGCGGCCGGGTCAGCTCGAAGAGGTACGCACGTTCGGTTTCATTGAGCTGAAGAGCGCGGGCCACGGCGTCCAGCACCGTCTCCGACACATTGAGATGCCGGCCCTGCTCCAGACGCGTGTAGTAGTCCGTGCTCACGCCGGCCAGCTGCGCCAGCTCCTCGCGGCGCAGCCCCGGCACCCGACGGGGGCTGTCGTTGCTCACGCTCACGCCCGCGTCGCCGGGGCTCAGACGTGCCCTGCGGCTCCGCAGGAACTCACTGAGCTCGGTATTGCGGTCCATGGGTTCCAGTATTGGCAACGGAAAAGGCATCTGAGCGTGCCAAAGTAGGTCTGCTGAACCTAGGCCGGGCGGGGCCATGCGGGCCGTCGCCGCTCGTACGGCTTCGTGGCGCTCGCACGGGAGAGTGGTGGCGGGAGCGGTGGGCTGGTGCCGGGGGGCCGGTCTGATAGACCTTGACCGCGCGCTCCGGGTTGCACTGCGGCTCCTGTACGGCAAACTGCTTACGCCCCACCCTCACCGCGAGGCACCGCAAAGGCGCAGCGCAGTACAGCACGGCCGAGCAGATATGGGACATCGGAGATCATGAGCGCCCCTACCTCAGGATCCGCGGACGGCAGCTCCATTCCTGGTTTTTATCCCGATCCGTCCATCCCTGGCTACATCCGTTACTGGAACGGCGCCGCCTGGGTGCCCGGCACCAGCCGTCCCGCCCCGGCCGAGGGCGAGGCCATGCCCGCCCCGCCGCCCGGGGTCACCCATACCCAGGTGATCAGCCCGCCGCCGGACGAGACGGGCCCGATGTTCCTGGACGAGGATCCGGCGCCGCGGGCCGTCGAGGACACCGGTAGCGCACTGCCCGAGCTGCGCCGGAGCGCCGAGATGGACGTCCGGGGCGCGGGCGGGCCGCCCGAGGCGTCGGCCGGTGGCATGGGGACCCAGCCGGTGCCGCCCGGCGGGGTCCCGGCGTCCGTGGACTGGAACGATCCCCAGCGGCTGCACGGCACCCGCCCCGACGCCGGATCGGCCTGGCAGGCGGACGCCGCCCAGCAGGGCGGATTCGGCGGTGAGCAGGACCGCCGGGTCTCCTGGGGCGCGGAGTCGGACGCCCCCGGCGACCCCCGGGCCGGTGGCGGGCAGCCCGGTGGTCCCCAGGCCGGTGCCGGGCAGCCTGCTGGTGGGCAGTGGCCCGGGGTGCCCGACCCGCGGCGCGCGGGCCCGGGCGAGGACGCCGGTCGCGATGACGGCACGCTGACCATGCGCGCGGGCGGGAGCGGGCGCACCGGGGACCGTTCGACGCAGGCCCTGCCGCCCGTCCGCCGGGCCCCGGAGCTGCCCCCGGCGGACGACGAGACCCCCGCTCCGGCGGGGGACGGGACGATGACGTTCCGCACGGTGGGGCGCGGCGGCGGAGCGGCACCCGCGACCGGCCAGGGCCAGAGCCAGGGTCAGGACAAGGGGCAGGACCAGGGCTGGGACCAGGGCCGGGGCCAGGCGGCAGGCCGGGACGACGGGACGATGGCGATCCGGGCGATCGGCCGCGGCGGCACGCGGCGCAAGGGCGCCGAGGCCGCACCCCCGGCCCAGCCCCCGCACCAGCCCCAACAGCCGCAGACACATCAGCCCCAGCAGCCCCCGCAGCCGCATCAGCCCCAGCAGCCCTTCGGTGGTATCCCCGCCCAGGGCGGCGGCCCGGCCTGGCAGCCGCAGGGGCAGTTCGCCCAGCGGCCCGGCCCGCCGCAGAGCCTGCCGCAGGCCGCCCCGCACGCTCCCCAGGCGGCCCCGCACGGCGCGGGACCGGGCGCGCCCGAGGGCGTCATCCCCTGGAAGCCGCCCGTCGACAACCCCTTCCTGCTGGCCGCCCAGGCCGAGGGCCGGCCCGCCTCGCTCGGCCGCCGCCTCGCCGCCCGGCTGATCGACTCGGTCGTGCTGCTCGGCGTCGTCGGCGCCGTCGCGTTCCCGCTGTGGAGCAAGGCGAGCGACCACATCGACGAGAAGGTCGAGTCGGCCAAGCAGAGCGGCGAGACCGTCACGGTCTACTTCCTGGACGGCACCACCAGCGGCTATCTGGGCATCGTCCTCGGTCTGCTGCTCGTCCTCGGCGTCGTGCTGGAGGCGCTGCCGACCGCCAAGTGGGGCCGTACGCTCGGCAAGAGGCTGTGCGGGGTGCGGGTGCTGGACATCGAGGAGCACGACACCCCGTCCTTCGGCGCCGCGCTGCGCCGCTGGCTGGTCTACTCGGTGCTGGGGGTGCTCGTCATCGGCGTGCTGAACGTGCTGTGGTGCCTGTTCGACCGCCCGTGGCGGCAGTGCTGGCACGACAAGGCGGCCCGCACCTTCGTCGCGTCGGCAGACTGAGCGGCGGCCGACTGAGCGGCGGCCGACTGAGGCAGCGGCCCACCGAGCGGCGGCCGACCGAGCCGCCCGCCGCCGAACCGAACATCCGCCCAGGCTGCGGCGGATGGACGATCCCGGTCGCCCGAACGGGGCGCGCCGGATGCGGCCGTCCCGGCTCCGGGGTCGACTCGGGCCATGAGCACCGACCAGCCGCCGCCCGGGCCCGATGAGCCCCGGGACCGGGACAGCAGCGATCCGTTCGCGAAACAACCGCGGGCGAACGGCTCCCCGTACGGGGACTACGGGGACCACACCGCCGGGCCCGAGCCGTACGCCGGGATGCCCCCGCTCGCGCACCTCGGCCGCCGTCTGATCGCCCGGATCATCGACGCGCTGCTCATCGGCATCCCGGTCGGGCTCGTGGTGACCGCGGTCGCCGGGGCCTACGACCCGATCGAGGGCAGCGCGCGTTCGACCACCGTCACGCTGGTCTACGTCCTGGTCTACTTCCTCTACGAGGGGCTGATGCTGACCCGGGACGGCCAGACCGTCGGCAAGAAGGCGATGAAGATCCGGGTCGCCATGCTGGAGAACGGCCGGCCGCCGGTCGGCCAGGCGGGCTGGCTGCGCGCCGGGGTGTACGCCCTGCCCGAGATCGTGCCCTGCTGCGGCTTCCTCTTCTGGCTGATCAATGTGTTGTGGTGCACCTGGGACCGGCCCTACCGGCAGTGCCTGCACGACAAGGCGGCCAAGACGCTGGTGGTCTCGGCCGTGCCCTGAGCCCCGGGGTGCCCCCGAGTCCCCGGAGTGCCCCCGAGCCCCCGAGGTGCCCCCGGCCCGGGGGTGCCCCCCTGAGCTTCCGGTCCTCCGGCACCGCTGATGTAATCGGGGGCATGGCCCCCGATCCGCTGTCCTCGCCCCCGCCTGTGATCCCCCCGGGGATGCCCCCGCTGGCCACCCCCGGTCAGCGCTTCACCGCCCGGCTCATCGACATCGTCATCCTCGGCGCGATCTGGACGGTGGCGCTCACGGCGACCGGCGCGCTCCAGTACACGATGGACCACCCGGGCGAGCAGGACATGGGGAAGGTGACCCTCGCGCTCATCATCACGATGGCGCTCTACTTCGGCTACGAGGGCGTCATGCTGGCCCGCAGCGGCCAGACGCTCGGCAAGAAGGCGCTGCGCATCCGGGTGGCGATGCTGTCCGACGGGAATGTGCCGGCCGGTCAGGGCTGGGTCCGCGCGGCGGTCTACGTGCTGCCGGGGATGCTCATCCCGCTGCTGGTCGGCACGGTCTTCTGGCTGGTCAACTCGGTCTCACTGCTGTGGGACAAGCCGCTCCAGCGCTGTCTGCACGACAAGGCCGCGCGGACCGTCGTGGTGTCGGCCGTGCAGTGAGTGGATCAGCAGCCCGTGCAGTGAGCGGGTCAGCCGTGCAGTGAGCGGGTCAGCCGCGCAGTGAGTCGGCGTGCGCCCGAGTGTGCGCCCGCGCCGGGTCGGCCGGTCCGGACCCCGCCACGGGGCGGCTGGTGCGGACGGTGCGGCCGGTGCGGGACACCCGGGCCACCGGCACGGTGACGGCGACGAGGAGCCCGAGAACCAGCCCGACCACGGTCACCACCGCCACGCCCAGCCCCGATTGGGTCTGGGAGAGCAGCAGCATGGCGAAGGTCGAGAGAACGACGGTGGCCGAACCATAGGCAAGCTGTGCAGGAGTCGGACGCGGCATGGCGGGATCCGTCCTCGGGGGCGATATGCAGGGGGCATGAGTCAGGCTGATGTGCACCGTCAGTCCTGACTCTACGGTCCTGCATGCCCGTGGGGAACGGAAGTAAGCGTGACCTCACCCACGGCGCCGTTGCACAGGGGGCGCACGGAATCATCGGTTGTGCCAACCGGCGTGCATGGCGCGCCCGTTGCTGTCCGTTAAACGGAACGTCGGGATCGCAGAACGTACTTGTCTCACCAGTCCAAGTCAAGGTCTGTCTTTTCTCCTGCCACTCCGGTCAAATGTCCGGCACTGGTGTGGAAAGGGGAGGACTGAGCGAGTGAACAGCCAACGGAGGGCGGCCAGATCGGCCGCCATAGCCACAGTGGTGGCCGCGCTCGGAGCGGCGGCACTCTCGACCGGCATGGCCCAGGCGGACGCACCGTCTACGCGTGTCGAGCGCCATGACCCGGCGCCCGCGAAGACGGATGTCCAGCACGACCTCGAAGGTCCCTACAGCAAGCAGCGGGAAGCGCAGCGCCAGGAGGCGCTGCGTCAGGTCATCTCCGGTGACGCCAAGGCGACCACGCGCGGGGCGTCCAAGGTCGTGAAGCTCGGCAAGGGCAAGTACGTCGAGCTGGCCCGGGAGAAGACCGACAAGATCTTCACCATCCTGGTCGACTTCGGCGACAAGGTGGACGACACCACCATGTACGACCCGGACGGGGACGGCCCCAAGCCGCCGGTGAAGAAGTACGGCGGCGACCCGGGCCCGGCGCACAACACCATCGCCCAGCCGGACCGCGCCGACGACAACAGCACGGCCTGGCAGAAGGACTACAACCGCCAGCACTTCCAGGACCTCTACTTCTCCACGGAGAAGAAGAAGCAGTCCCTGAAGAAGTACTACGAGAAGCAGTCCTCGGGCCGCTACTCGGTGGACGGCGAGGTCTCCGACTGGGTCAAGGTCGACTGGAACGAGGCCCGCTACGGCTCCAACTACTGCGGCGACACCAACTGCGCCAACGCCTGGGACCTGATCCGCGACGGCGTCAACCAGTGGGCCAAGGACCAGAAGGCGGCCGGCCGCACCGACGCGCAGATCAAGGCGGACCTGGCCAAGTACGACCAGTGGGACCGCTACGACTACGACGCCGACGGCAACTTCAACGAGCCCGACGGCTACATCGACCACTTCCAGATCGTCCACGCCGGTGAGGACGAGTCCGCAGGCGGCGGGGTCCAGGGCGAGAACGCCATCTGGGCGCACCGCTGGTACGCGTACGGCACCGACGCGGGCAAGACCGGCCCGGGCGAGAACAAGTCGGGTGGTACGCAGATCGGCGACACCGGCATCTGGGTCGGCGACTACACGATGCAGCCGGAGAACGGCGGCCTCGGCGTCTTCGCCCATGAGTACGGCCATGACCTGGGCCTGCCGGACGAGTACGACACCACCGGCAAGGGGGAGTCGTCCGTCGCCTACTGGTCGCTGATGTCCGCGGGATCCTGGCTCGGCACCGGTAAGGACGCCATCGGCGACCTGCCCGGCGATATGAACGCCTGGGACAAGCTCCAGCTGGGCTGGCTGAACTACGCCTCGGCCAAGGCCGGTAAGAAGTCCACCCACACCCTCGGGGTGGCCGAGTACAACACCAAGAACAAGCAGGCGCTGGTGGTCGAGCTGCCCCCCAAGGCCGTCACCACCGAGGTGGTCGCCCCCGCCGAGGGCTCCAAGCAGTGGTGGAGCGGGATGGGTGACGACCTCAAGAACACCCTGACCCGGTCCGTGGACCTCACGGGCAAGTCCAAGGCCAGCCTGGACCTCCAGGGCTGGTGGGACATCGAGGAGAACTACGACTACCTCTACGCCGAGGTCTCCACGGACGGCGGCGCCAACTGGACGCCCGTCGACGGCACCGCGGACGGCAAGGCCATCCCGCGCGATGCCGGTGACAAGCCGGCACTGACCGGCACCTCGGGCGCGTACAAGAAGCTCTCCTTCCCGCTGGACGCCTACGCGGGCAAGAAGATCGACCTGCGCTTCCGCTACCAGACCGACGGCGGTGTGGCGCAGAAGGGCTTCGCGGCCGACGCGATCACCCTGACCGCGGACGGCGCCCCGGTCTTCAGCGACGGCGCCGAGGGCGACGACAACGGCTGGACGGCGAACGGCTTCTCGCGCATCGGCGGCTCCTTCACCAAGGACTACCCGCAGTACTACCTCGCCGAGAACCGCCAGTACGTGTCGTACGACACCACCCTCAAGACCGGTCCGTACAACTTCGGCTGGGCCTCCAGCCGGCCCAGCTGGGTCGAGCACTTCCCGTACCAGAACGGGCTGCTGATCTGGCAGTGGGACACCTCGCAGCCGGACAACAACGTCGGCGTCCACCCGGGCAGCGGTCTGATCCTGCCGATCGACGCGCACCCCGCCGCCGAGAAGTGGGCGGACGGCAAGCTGATGCGCAACCGGGTCCAGGCGTACGACTCGCCCTTCAGCCGGCTCCCCTCGGACGGCTTCACGCTGCACAACGACGGCAAGGCCGCCAAGGTGAAGCCGAAGCCGGGCATCCCGGTCTTCGATGACCACAAGGGTACGTACTGGGACGAGAGCAACCCGACCGGCAGTGTCAAGATTGCTGACACCAACACCCGGATCAAGATCCTCAAGGAGCTCCCGGGCGGCTCGACGATGACCGTCCAGGTCGGACCGTCCGCCTCCTAGGTCCACACCAGTCTGCGTTTTCGCAGGTCAGAGCGGTAGCGGCCGTCGCCCCCTAGCGGGCGGCGGCCGTTAGCGTTTAGATGCCCCTTAGACCTGCTTGTTGACACGACGTCTCACGGGGGACATGACCCGCAATGGCCGACGGAGGATTTACCAAGCTGCCGGGCGGCAGTGTGGTGGTCGCACTGACGCTGCCGCGCCCGCTGGGCGAGGGTGGCGTCCGCGTACTGGTACACGCCGCGAACCGTCAGCGAGCCCTGACCAGGCTCCGCAATCTCGGGCTTCGCGCTGTCTATCTGCGCGGCAATACCGCGCCGCCGACGCCCGACGAGGTGACGGCGGTGCTCCACCATCCCGACGGGGTGGTCTGGCGCACCGCGCCGGATCGCGGAGGGGAGCTCTGGCATCCCATGGCCGCCCTCCTCAGACCACCGGCCCCGGCCTCGTAGGGGGTCCGGCGGATCCTGACGCCTGCGGCGGGCTGCGCCCCTCCCCGCCCCTTCCCGAAACTGGGGCTCCGCCCCAGACCCCGCTCCTCAAGCGCCGGAGGGGCTGGGAGGTGGGGTTCCGTTCCAGGTTCCGTTCCTCGAGCGCCGGAGGGGCTGGAGGGCGGGGCTCTGCCTCAGGTTCCGTTCCTCGAGCGCCGGAGGGGCTGGGAGGCGGGGCTTCGTCCCAGGTTCCGTTCCTCAAGTGCCGGAGGGGCTGGGGGGTGGGGTTCCGTCCCAGGCTCCGTTCCTCGAGCGCCGGAGGGGCTGGGAGGTGGGGTTCCGTTCCAGGTTCCGTTCCTCAGGCGCCGGAGGGGCTGGGAGGCGGGGCTTCGCCCCCGGCCCCCGGCCCCCGGGGTCCAGGGGCGGAGCCCCTGGTATCGGGAAGGGGCGGGGAGGGGAAGCAGCCCGCCGCAGGCGCAGGCGTACGCGTACCGTCGGCCCCCGTGGCGCCGGGGCCCGGGAGGGCGGCCGGTCGAGCCCGGCCGGTCGAGCCGCCCGGAAGGGGCCGCCAAGCCGCCCGGAAGGCGGCTGGGGGGCGCTCTGAGCGCCTCCGGCGGCTCAGACGACCGGCTTGCCGGTGAGCTCGACCCCGGCCGCCCGCAGCTCCTCCAGGGCACGCTCGGTCGTGCCCGGGGAGACGCCCGCGGTCAGGTCCAGCAGGACATGCGCCGCGAACCCCTCGCGGCGCGCGTCCAGCGCCGTGGCCCGCACGCAGTGGTCGGTGGCGATGCCCACCACGTCCACCTCGGTCACCTCCCGCTCGCGCAGCCACTGGGCGAGCGGGGTGCCGTGCTCGTCGGTGCCCTCGAAGCCGCTGTACGCCCCCGTGTACGCGCCCTTGTCGAAGACCGCGTCGATCGCCCCGGAGGCGACGGCGGGTGCGAAGTTCGGGTGGAACCCGACACCCTCGGTGCCCGCGACACAGTGCACCGGCCAGGTGTGCTCATAGTCCGGATTGTCCGAGAAGTGATCGCCCGGATCGATGTGGTGATCACGGGTGGCGACGACGTGCCGGTAACCGGGCGTGGCCTCCCCGATCAGATCGGTGATCGCGGCGGCGACATCCGCGCCCCCCGTCACCGCGAGGCTTCCGCCCTCGCAGAAGTCGTTCTGGACGTCGACGACGATCAGTGCCCGGTGCATGTCACCGAGGGTAGACACTCCACGTCGATTGCGGCAGTGGGCGTGCTCAGTGTTCCCGCTCATGACCCGTCCGTGTTCCCGCTCATGGCCCGTCCGCCTCAGGCCCGCGCGTACTCGGTGGGCAGGACCGGCTCCCCGCGCGAGAGCTGGGTCGCCGACAGCGGCAGCCCGGCACGGGCCGCGATGTGCCGGTCCCGCGCCGCGTCCAGCGGCTCGCGGGCCACTATCTCGCCCCCGCGCACCAGCTCCACCAGCAGTTGATGGTCTGCCAGCTCCTCGGGGACCGCGCCGGTGCCGATCACCTCGGCCTCGGCCACACCGTGCTCGTCCACCCGCCGCGCGGCCCATTTGCGGCCGCCCACCGAGGTCTTGGCCCCCATGGACTTCTTGGCCACCGGCAGCAGCGGCGCGTCCGCCTCGTCCGAAACCGCCCGCGCCACCAGCTTGTAGACCATGGAGCTGGTCGGGTGGCCGCTGCCGGTGACCAGCTGGGTGCCGACCCCGTACGCGTCCACGGGGGCCGCGGCCAGCGAGGCGATCGCGTACTCGTCGAGGTCGCTGGTCACCACGATCTTGGTGTTCTTGGCGCCCAGCTCGTCCAGCTGCTGGCGCACCCGGTGGGCGAGCAGCAGCAGATCGCCGGAGTCGATCCGCACGGCGCCCAGGTCCTTGCCGGCCACCTCCACGGCGGTGCGCACCGCCTCGGCGACGTCATAGGTGTCCACGAGCAGGGTGGTGTCGCTGCCGTGCGCCCGGACCTGCGCCGTGAAGGCGTCCCGCTCACTGTCGTGCAGCAGGGTGAAGGCGTGGGCGCTGGTGCCCACGGTGGGGATGTTGTAGCGGAATCCGGCCGCGAGGTCGGAGGTGGTGGTGAAGCCGCCGACGTAGGCGGCGCGGGCGGCGGCCACGGCGGCCAGCTCATGGGTGCGGCGGGCGCCCATCTCGATGAGCGGCCGGTCGCCGGCGGCGGTGGACATCCGGGACGCGGCGGCGGCCACCGCGGAGTCGTGGTTGAGGATGGAGAGGATGGCCGTCTCCAGCAGCACCGCCTCGGCGAAGGTGCCCTCCACCCGGATGATCGGCGAGCCGGGGAAGTAGACCTCGCCCTCGGGGTAGCCCCAGATGTCGCCGCGGAAGCGGTAGTCGGCGAGCCAGGAGAGCGTCGGCTCGTCCACGATCCGCTGCTGGGCGAGGAAGTCCAGCACGTCGGTGTCGAAGCGGAAGTTCTCGACGGCGTCCAGCACCCGCCCGGTGCCCGCCACGACGCCGTAGCGCCGGCCCTCGGGGAGACGCCTGGTGAAGACCTCGAAGACCGAGCGGCGGTCGGCGGTGCCCGCCCGCAGCGCGGCCTGAAGCATGGTGAGTTCGTACCGGTCGGTGAAGAGTGCGGTCGACGGCACGTCCACCGGCAGTCCCAAGTCCGCAGTGTCCATGGTTGACGATGCTACCTCCCGTACTCGTCAGAGTGACGAGATCTGGGTGCCGGTTTAGGCGACGGCCCCTGCCGGGTGGCAGCATGGGACGTGTGAGTGTCGCGCCCGTGGAGATCGAACGTCCCGAATCCCGTGAAGCACCCTCGTCGGTGCCGGAGCCCGACGTTCCCTGGGTGACGGTGGTCCATAACGACCCCGTCAATCTCATGAGCTATGTGACCTACGTTTTTCAGAGCTACTTCGGCTACTCCAAGGACAAGGCCAACCGTTTGATGCTCGACGTCCACCACAAAGGCCGCGCGATCGTCTCGAGCGGCACCCGCGAGGAGATGGAGCGCGACGTGCAGGCGATGCACGGCTACGGCCTGTGGGCGACCCTCCAGCAGGAGCGCTGATGTCGGGACGTTTCGAGCCGTTGCCGGGCGGCGGCGCCGCCATCGCCCTGGACGAGGTGGAGATCTCCATCCTGCGCAGCCTGGCCATGCAGCTCGCCGAGCTGATCGGCCCGGGCGACCAGCCCGCCGAGGGCGAGGATCCCTTGGCCGCGCTCTTCGCGGACGGCCCCAGCAAGCCGCCGGAGGATCCGGCGCTCGCCCGGCTCTTCCCGGACGCCTACTCCCCGCCGGACCAGGAGCTCGGGGCGCGGGAGGAGAAGGAGGCGCGGGAGGCGTCCGCGGAGTTCCGCCGCTTCACCGAGAACGACCTGCGGGCGCGCAAGCGCGATGACGCCCTGACGGTGGTGCGCGACCTGGACGCGCTGGGCCCCGGCTCCTCGGGTGGGGCCCCCGCGGTGCTGGAGCTGGCGCCGGAGAGGTCCCGGCACTGGCTGGGCGCGCTGAACGACCTGCGGCTGGCCATCGGGACCCGGCTGGAGGTCACCGACGAGGACGACGGCGGTGAGCTGCTGCGGCTGCCGGACTCCGATCCGCGCAAGCCGATGGTGATGGCGTACTTCTGGCTCGGCGGGCTCCAGGAGACCCTGATCGAGACGCTCATGCCGGAATGATTTCCTCCGGCAACTACTGAGTGTTCGTTTAGAGGATGCTCAACTCCGGATAACGATCGCATCACTGCGATCGCTGCCTTTGTTGTGCAGCGCAACTTTTGTCCGCTTCTTCCTGTGGTGTGCACCACATGCGGCGCAGTCGATCAGCGTGGCGGTCGTGGTAAATCTTCACGATCGCAGCCAGCCGCCACAGGGAGAAAGGCGCAGCAATATGACCTCAGCGGCTCCGGAAGAGGGCTATGAGCGCGGCCTTGGCAGTCGCCAGGTCCAGATGATCGCTATCGGCGGCGCCATCGGCGTCGGCCTGTTCATGGGTGCCGGGGCGAACATCGCCAAGGCCGGCCCCAGCATCATCCTGATGTACGCCCTCGCGGGTGTGGTCATCTTCTTCATCATGAGAGCGCTCGGTGAGCTGCTCCTGTACCGCCCGGTCTCCGGGTCCTTCGCGGAGTACGCCCGGGAGTTCCTCGGCCCGTTCTTCGGCTTCGTCACGGGGTGGACGTACTGGCTGATGTGGGTGGTGACCGGTATGGCCGAGCTCACGGCCGCCGCCATCTACATCAACTACTGGTTCCCCTCGATCCCGCAGTGGGTCAGCGCCCTGGTCTTCCTGGTGGTGCTGTTCGGCGTCAACCTGATCTCGGTGAAGATCTTCGGTGAGGTCGAGTTCTGGTTCTCGATGGTCAAGGTCACCGCGATCATCGGCATGATCGTCATCGGCCTGGGCGTGCTCACCCTCGGCTTCTCCGACGCCGGTGACACCGCGGCCGCCTCCAACCTCTGGTCGCACGGCGGGTTCTTCCCCAACGGCATCGGCGACAGCCTGATGACCCTCCAGGGCGTGATGTTCGCCTACCTCGCCGTCGAGCTGGTCGGCGTCACCGCGGGCGAGTCCGAGGACCCCGAGAAGACCCTGCCCAAGGCGATCAACACCCTGCCCTGGCGCATCATCATCTTCTACGTCGGTGCCCTGGTGGTGCTGCTCGCCGTCGTCAAGTGGACCGAGTTCTCGGCCGGCGAGAGCCCCTTCGTGCACGCCTTCTCCAAGATCGGCATCCCGTTCGCGGCCGGCATCGTCAACTTCGTGGTGCTCACCGCGGCCCTGTCCTCCTGTAACTCCGGGATGTACTCCACCGGCCGGATGCTGCGCGGCCTGGCCGCCAACAGCGAGGCACCCAAGGCCTTCGGCAGGCTCAACGCCCGTAAGACCCCGGCCATCGGCATCACCGTCTCCGTGGCGCTGATGGGCATCGGCGTGATCCTCAACTACATGGTCCCCGAGAAGGCGTTCGAGTACGTCACCTCGGTGGCCACGGCCGCGGGCATCTGGGCCTGGGCGATGATCCTGCTCAGCCACATCAAGTACCGCAAGGCCGTGACCTCGGGCCGGCTGCCGGCCTCGTCCTTCCCGGCCCCCGGCGGCGCCGTCTTCAGCTGGGTGGCGCTGATCTTCCTGATCATCGTGACCGGCCTGATCGCGTACGACAAGGACGCCCGGGTCTGTCTGTACGTGGGCGCCGGCTGGGCCGTGCTGCTGGTGATCGGCTGGTTCGTGCTGAAGTCGAACGGTGGCGGCGCCCAGCCGGGTGCCCGTGACGCCCAGGCGGAGCCGGAGTACGCGCGCAAGTAACCCGTATCGCCTTTCGGGCACAGCATCTCAGCAGGCGGGCTCCGGACCGATGTCCGGAGCCCGCCTCCTATTCTGTGGCCATGCTGACCATCACCCAGGCGCTCCACGACAAGATCGTCGCGCACGCCCGCGCCGACCACCCCGACGAGGCATGCGGCGTGATCGCGGGCCCGGCCGGAAGCGGCCGCCCCGAGCGGTTCATCCCGATGCTGAACGCGGCCCGTTCCCCCACCTTCTACGAGTTCGACTCGGGTGACCTGCTCAAGCTCTACCGCGAGATGGACGACCGGGACGAGGAGCCGGTGGTCATCTACCACTCGCACACCGCCACCGAGGCGTACCCCTCCCGTACCGACATCTCCTACGCCAATGAGCCCAGTGCCCACTACGTCCTGGTCTCCACGGCCGAATGCGGCAATGACGAGGGACCCTTCCAGTTCCGGTCCTTCCGGATCGTGGACGGCGAGGTCACCGAGGAAGAGGTGGAGATCGTCCCGGGTGGCTGAATCGGCGCGTCGTCTCGTATCACGGTCACTACCCGTCCGTATCGCGGGATCACCTACCGGAGCCCGGTTCGGGAATCGATACGATGAGTCCATGGTTTTCGATGACGTGAGCGAGAAGACGCCGGGCATGCTGCTCGTGGCGCGGCTCCACGTCGACCTGTGCCGGCTCGCCAGCGCGATGTGTCCGCGCCGCGCCGTGGCCGCCTGAGCGCGCGCCCGACAAGCCCCGACGCCCTTCGACGACGCCCTCCCGGCCGCTCCCGGTCCGGGAGTCCACCCCGCCCTCCGACAGGAGCTTAAGAATGGCCATCGAGGTCCGCATCCCGACCATCCTCCGCACCTACACCGACGGCCAGAAGGCGGTCGAGGGCAGCGGGGCCACGCTCGCCGAGCTCTTCGCCGACCTGGAGAGCCGGCACTCCGGCATCCAGGAGCGCCTGGTCGACGGCGGCGAGCTGCGCCGCTTCGTCAACGTCTATCTGAACGACGAGGACGTCCGCTTCCTCGACGGCATCTCCACCAAGGTCTCGGACGGCGACAATGTGACGATCCTCCCGGCGGTCGCAGGCGGAATGGTCTGATGCGGTACGACAGCCCCCTGGCCGCGGTCGGCAATACGCCGCTCGTAGGGCTGCCGCGGCTCTCGCCCTCGTCCGACGTACGGATCTGGGCCAAGCTGGAGGACCGCAACCCCACCGGCTCGGTCAAGGACCGCCCCGCGCTCCATATGATCGAACAGGCCGAGAAGGACGGCCGGTTGACCCCCGGCTGCACCATCCTCGAGCCCACCTCCGGCAACACCGGCATCTCCCTCGCCATGGCGGCCAAGCTCAAGGGCTACCGCATCGTCTGCGTGATGCCGGAGAACACCAGCGAGGAGCGGCGCCAGCTGCTCGCCATGTGGGGCGCGGAGATCATCTCCTCGCCCGCCGCCGGGGGCTCCAACACCGCCGTCCGGGTGGCCAAGGAGCTGGCGGGGCAGCACCCGGACTGGGTGATGCTGTACCAGTACGGAAACCCGGACAACGCCGGCGCCCACTACGCCACCACCGGCCCCGAGATCCTGGCCGACCTGCCCTCCATCACCCACTTCGTCGCCGGTCTGGGCACCACCGGCACCCTGATGGGCGTCGGCCGCTTCCTGCGCGAGAACAAGCCGGACGTCCAGATCGTCGCCGCCGAACCGCGCTACGACGACGTGGTCTACGGACTCCGCAACCTCGACGAGGGCTTCGTCCCCGAGCTGTACGACGAGTCCGTCCTGACCACCCGCTTCTCCGTCGGCTCCGAGGACGCGGTGTCCCGCACCCGGGAACTCCTCGCCCAGGAGGGCATCTTCGCGGGCGTCTCGACCGGGGCAGCGCTGCACGCCGCGCTCGGTGTCGCCCGTAAGGCGGTCACGGCCGGGCAGAGCGCCGATGTGGTCTTCATCGTCGCCGACGGCGGCTGGAAGTACCTCTCCACCGGTGTCTACACGGCGGCCACCACCGAGGAGGCGATCGAGACGCTGCACGGCCAGCTCTGGGCGTAGGGGGCCGGATCGGCCGGCGGGGGCATGGCCCGCAGGGCCCGGATCGGCCGGCGGGGGGCAAGGCCGGGCGCCACCCGGCTCCGTCCTGGTGATTCCGCCCACAACGCGGCCCCGTGGAGGAGCTGCCTGGGCTTTCGCGCCTTACGCTCGTGGGCACCGCATGACCCCCCGCACCCGCCCATGGCCCTCGGCATGGGGACCCCCCAAGGAGGTTCCTGCTTCATGAAGCTCACCGTCGTCGGATGCTCAGGGTCGTTCCCGTCCGCGGAATCGGCCTGCTCGAGCTACCTCATCGAGGCCGACGGCTTCCGGCTGCTCCTCGACATGGGCAATGGCGCCCTTGGCGAGTTGCAGCGCCACTGCGGTCTCTACGACCTCGACGCCGTGCTGCTGTCCCATCTCCACCCCGATCACTTCATCGACATGTGCGGATACTTCGTCGCGCGCTACTACCGGCACGACGGTGGCCGCGCCGAGGCGATCCCCGTCTACGGCCCCGAGGACACCGAGCGACGGCTGGTCCAGGCGTACGACGACGTGCCCGACGAGAAGTCGATGCGCGAGGTCTTCGACTTCCGCACGCTCACGCCCGGCAGCTTCGAGATCGGCCCCTTCACCATCCGCGCCGAGCGCGTCTGCCATCCGGTGGAGGCGTACGGCTTCCGGATCGAGTACGGCGGCCGCTCGCTGGTCTACTCGGGCGACACGGGCCCCTGTGAGGCCCTGGTGGACCTGGCCAGGGGCGGCGACCTCTTCCTGTGTGAGGCGGCCTTCACGCACGGCAAGGAGGACATCCCGGGGCTGCATCTCAACGGCCGCGAGGCGGGTGAGCACGCGCTGCGGGCGGGGGTAGGGGCCCTGGTGCTCACCCATGTGCCGCCGTGGACGGACCCCCAGATCAACCAGCGCGACGCCCAGGCGGTCTTCGGCGGGCCGGTGGAGCTGGCCAAGGCGGGCGCGGTCTACGAGGTCTGAGCGGGCCGCGCGGCGGCGCGGAGACGGCGAAGCGCCGGGCTGGAGGACCAGCCCGGCGCTTCGCCGTTTCGCGGTGGGGCTACTTCTTGGCGTCAGCCGCCTTCTCGGCGTCCGCCGTGCCCTTGGCTTCAGCCGTCCTCTTGGCTTCCGCCGGTTTCTTGGCGTCCGCCGTCGCCGCCGCGTCGTCCAGGGTGTCCTCCGGCTCCCGTCCCGGCGTCGGGATGTTGAACTTCGTGATCACGAAGCGGAAGACCACGTAGTAGACGACGCCGAACGCCAGCCCGATCGGGATGAGCATCCAGGCCTTCTCGCTGTGCGACCACCCCAGCAGGTAGTCGAAGAGCCCGCCGGAGAAGGTGAAGCCGCTGCGGATGCCGAGTGCCCAGGTCAGGGCCATGGACACACCCGTAAGGACCGCGTGGATGCCGTACAGCAGGGGCGCGATGAACATGAACGAGAACTCGATCGGCTCGGTCACACCACAGACGAAGGCCGTCAGCGAGACCGAGATCATCATGCCCATCACGGCCTTGCGCCGCTCGGGACGGGCGCAGTGCGCGATCGCCAGACCGGCGGCGGGCAGCGCGAACATCATGATCGGGAAGAAGCCGGTCATGAACATTCCGGCCGACGGGTCGTCGTGGAAGTAGCGCGCGATGTCGCCGTGCCAGGTCTGGCCGCCGGAGTTGTAGTCACCGAACTGGAACCAGGCGAAGGAGTTCAGCAGCATGTGCATGCCGACCGGGATCAGCAGCCGGTTGACCACGCCGAAGATCCCGGAGCCGGCCGCGCCGTTGGACGACAGCCACTCGGAGAAGTTGTTGAGGCCGTCGCCGATCGGGCCCCAGAGGTAGCCGAAGAGCACGCCGTAGATGACGCCCGCGAAGGACATCAGGATCGGGATGAAGCGGCGACCGCTGAAGAAGCCCAGCCAGTCCGGCAGCCGGGTGCGGTGGTACCTCTCCCACAGCACCGCGGCGGTAAGGCCGACCACGATGCCACCGAGGACGCCCGGGTCCTCCGGCTTGCCGGTCACATCGCTGACGAAGCCGGTCAGGACGTTCTTGTAGACGAGGAAGCCGACCAGGCCCGCGAACGCCGTGGAGCCGTCCGACTTCTTCGCGAAGCCGATGGCCACGCCGATGCAGAACAGCAGGGCCAGGTTGTCGAAGAGCGCGCCGCCCGCATGGGCGAAGATCTCCGCGAGCTTGTTCCAGCCGAGTCCCGTCTTGCCGAAGACATCGTCCTGGCCGAGCCGGCTCAGGACGCCCGCGGCGGGCAGGGCGGCGACGGGCAGCTGGAGGCTGCGGCCGATCTTCTGCATACCCTTGATCAGACCGGCACCCCGCTTCTGCGCGGGCCCGGCCTGGGCGGTGGCCGTACTCATCGGATTCCTCCTGGTGAGGCGGGCTCTCGGGGGAAGGGGCGGCCCGCTCTATGGTCTAAACCACATGTGGTGTAGACCTGTTGTAGCACGTAGGGATCCGATAAAGGAATCTATTCTTCCATGTGACGAGTGACCTCCTCACCCGCATAATGGTGTAGACCACTTGGTCGCAACGCGGACAGCAGGACGACAGGAGCGAACATGGCCACCAAGGCTGACAAGATCGTCGAGGGGCTCGGCGGCATCGACAACATCATCGAGGTCGAGGGCTGCATCACCCGCCTCCGTACCGAGGTCAAGGACGCCGCCCTGGTCGACGAGGCCCTCCTGAAGGCCGCGGGCGCCCATGGCGTGGTCAAGATGGGCACGGCGATCCAGGTGGTCATCGGCACCGACGCGGACCCCATCGCCGCCGAGATCGAAGACCTGATGTGAGCCACTGAGCCCACCGCGCCGTCCCCGGGGCGGGGCCCGCGCCGGACGCGGACCGGGGCCCTTCGCGATGCCGATAGGCTCATCCCATGTCTCGTATCGACGGCCGCACCCCCGACCAGCTCCGCCCCGTGACCATCGAGCGCGGTTGGAGCAAGCATGCCGAGGGCTCGGTCCTCGTCTCCTTCGGCGATACGCGGGTCCTGTGCACCGCGAGCGTCACCGAGGGCGTGCCGCGCTGGCGCAAGGGCAGCGGCGAGGGCTGGGTCACCGCGGAGTACGCGATGCTGCCGCGCTCCACCAACACCCGGGGCGACCGCGAGTCCGTCCGCGGCAAGATCGGCGGCCGTACGCATGAGATCTCCCGGCTCATCGGCCGCTCGCTGCGTGCCGTCATCGACTACAAGGCGCTCGGCGAGAACACCATCGTCCTGGACTGCGATGTCCTCCAGGCCGACGGCGGCACCCGCACCGCCGCCATCACCGGCGCCTATGTGGCCCTGGCCGACGCCATCGGCTGGGCCCGGGGGAAGAAGCTGATCAAGGCCACCCGGCAGCCGCTGACCGGCACCGTCTCCGCCGTCAGCGTCGGCATCGTCGGCGGCGTTCCCCTGCTCGACCTCTGCTACGAGGAGGACGTGCGCGCCGAGACCGACATGAACGTGGTCTGTACCGGTGACGGACGCTTCGTCGAGGTGCAGGGCACCGCCGAGGGCGAGCCCTTCGCCCGCGAGGAGCTGAACGGCCTGCTGGACCTCGCCGTGGCGGGCTGTGACGCCCTGTCCGTAATCCAGCGCGCGGCACTGGCCGAGGCGAACTGACGGCGGCATCGGGCAACCGCCGCGCGGCGCCTGGCGTTTAGTCAGGTACCAGCACCTTTTCCCGGGGAAGGACCCATTCCATGGCGCCGCGCCACCGTCACCGCCGTACGACCGCCCTCACCGCCCTCGCCGCCGTCGCGCTCGCCGTGCCGGTCACGGTGGGTTGCAGCGCGGTGGAGAAGGCCCTGGACTGCGCCCAGCTCGCGGTCGAGATATCCAACGACGTGGACAACCTCCAGGACGCCCTGACCGGCGCCGCCGTCGACCCGCAGCAGGCCGACAAGATCCTGGACTCCCTCGACAAGGACATCGACAAGGTCGGCGACCGCACCGACAACGCGGACGTCGGCAAGGCCATCGACGACCTCCAGAAGGCCGTGGACAACGTCCAGAAGTCCGTGGACAGCGGCAAGGACCCCGATCTGACCCCGGTCAAGGACGCGGCGGGCGAACTCACCAACGTCTGCTCGCCCTGACCGCCCCGCGATCGGCACGAGCCATCCACCCTCGATAATCGAGAGCTATGCAGCAGCGCACTGAGGGACACCCTCCGCACCCCCGCCGTCTCATCCTCGCCACCCGCAACGCCTACAAGATCACCGAGCTGCGCTCGATCCTGGGCGAGACCGGCCTCGACGTCGAACTCGTCGGCGCCGACGCCTATCCGGAGGTCCCGGACGTCAAGGAGACCGGCGTGACCTTCGCGGAGAACGCCCTCCTCAAGGCCCACGCCCTGGCCCGGGCCACCGGCCACCCCGCCATCGCCGACGACTCCGGCCTCTGCGTGGACGTCCTCGGCGGCGCCCCGGGCATCTTCTCGGCCCGCTGGTCGGGCCGGCACGGCGACGACCGCGCCAACCTCGATCTGCTGCTGGCCCAGCTCGCCGACGTCCCCGACGAGCACCGCGGCGCCCACTTCGCCTGCGCCGCCGCCCTCGCCCTCCCCGACGGCACCGAGCGCGTGGTCTCCGGCCGGCTCACCGGCACCCTCCGCCACGAGCCCGTGGGCGGCGGGGGGTTCGGCTACGACCCGATCCTCCAGCCCCACGGCGAGACCCGCACCTGCGCCGAACTGACCCCCGACGAGAAGAACGCCATCAGCCACCGCGGCAAGGCGTTCCGCGCCATCGCCCCGGTCGTGCGCGAACTCCTGGGATAGGTGCTGCGCTGCGGCAACGTATAACGGCCTGCGATTCGAGCGATGAATCGCAGGCCGTATGCGGTGCGGCGGAAGGGATTCGAACCCTCAAGCCCTGTCACGGGCCACAGATCCTAAGTCTGCTGCGTCGCCGTTGCGCCACCGCCGCTCCTCGTGAGCCATCGTAGCGGCCTAATGGCGGGCGGGTCACTTCGCGTAGGCGCTAGGTGGCAGCTCGGGGTCTACGCCCGCGATTCCGGCCGCACCACGTATCCGTGATCGCGTGGCAATTCGGGCAGAGGTACCGCAGGTTTTCCGGGCGGTTATCGAGCCAGTCGCCGTTCACGTGATCAATCTGCAGCGTCATGCTCACCCCTTGCCACTGGCCTGTGTTGCCGCACCGCGCGCACCTGTACGGGCGGCCGATTTCATCCAGGGCCTTACGAAGCCGGGAGTGGTTGGTGCGAGGAGCACCCGGCGGACGGACCCGGAGCACCTCATCCGCCACGGGCTTCGACGCCACCGCTCGGGTCTGGCGCCGAGTGCGCCGCTTGAAGTGTGTGGTGTCCAGGCCCAATCGGACCGTCTGGCGGTGCACACGACGGTGGTTGGAGTCGTTGACCGGCAGGGCCAGGGCGCGCATCACCTCGGCATAGCTCGTGCTGTCCGCGACGGCTGCTCGAAGGGGACCCTCGGGGATGGTGATCCGAGCGTGAGAGAAGTGCGAGACGTCTATCTCCTGCTCGTGCAGCATGCGGCGCAGGGTGGCCCGTGACCGGCTGTCGTCGGGAACCCCCAGAAGGCGCGCAACGGACCGGATACTGTCCCCGGAGAGGGCGGCTTCTCTCAGCTGGTTGTGACTGAAGGGCAAGTCGATGTGCGGTCGGTTCAGCCCGGCGATGTGGCTGATATCGATGCCGGATGCCGCGATTCTTCTGCGAATGTGTGACAGCGTCCCCGTCGCTGGGCGTGTCCCCAGCTTCTCGACCACTTCGCGCAACGTGGTCGACGTCGCCACGGCTTCGGCGATCGCCATGTCCGAATACTTGCTCCACGGGCTGCGCTGCTTGAAGTGGCCGGTGTCGATGTCATGTGCTGCCACGAGTTGCTGCAGGGCCCGACGCCTGCCACCGCTGGCCTTGACCTCTAGGACGCGCATGAGTTCGGCCCAGCTCGATGAGCGGGTCACCGCTTCGGCAAGTGCTTCGCGCGTGTATTCGGCTCGCATGGCCCCTCACGGTGCGACGGTATGTCGCGTCATCGCACTGAGTAACGAATTGCTCGCCCATTGGTTACGCGTGACAAGCCCGAACTCCCGCACCTCGGGTGCGGGACCTCGCAGGCGGAGTTCGATCGTCCCGGCCGGGCCGATGCCCTGCGACCGGTCCCTTGGGGCGGGGTTCTCCGTGGACGACTCGCTGTGGCTGGTGGCTGGTCGCGACCATGCGACGGGCCGAGGCCGATGCCCCCGAACAGGATCCGCCCGAGGTCCGGCCGCTCCGCGGACGCCCCGGACTATGATCGGTACAGGGTGTTTCGGCTGGTGCCCAGCGGGATTCGAACCTGCGACACCCGCTTTAGGAGTTCGATCCAAGCCTGCTCCGGCGACTGTCGTTGGCTGGTGCGACAGCCGGACACAAGTGCCGGTGTACGCCCCCGTTCGGTGTTGTAGCTCTGTAGCTCACCGTCCGGCGCAGCGACACCGTCTGCCTGCTACCGCTCAAGATTCGCGTCTGGTAGCGAGGCGCGTGGTCAGCTGCGTCTTGCACGCGCCGAAGGTTTACGGTTGCGCAAGGCGCTGCTATGTCATCTTTGACCATTCGTTCAGCTCCCTCGACGTAGTGCGAATGCACCGGTCCACTAGCGCGCTGAGCGACTTGAAGTCATGGTCTGGGAAACAGATGGGCACGAGACCGAATAGAGGTGCACTCAGGTCAATCTGGCCGAGCATCGCATTTGTTGGTCCGTAGTGCATGAGGGTGTTCCTGAATCCGCGTGTTGATGGATCAGTAACGATCTGGGCCTCACTGGTGCCGACAATCCTTTCGATTATTTCTGATGATCTCCGGGACAGTCCCATGTCCAGCCTGCCCTGGAGGACGCGCAAGCTGGCGAGGACATGAAATAGGGCGATGTAGCGGATCTTGAATACAGAGTATTCGAGGGAGAGCGGATCGGCTCCAGTGACGAGTAGTGATGCGATGAAGTTCGTAATCGCTTGGAAATCTGTGAGCGTTCCGTTTATGTAAGGTGTCTCAGGTCCGTTAAAGGTACGTTTGTAGTGCTTGGATGCCCGTGCATCGCGGTTCCTCAGCGAGGAATCAGGGACGTAGCTCGCGAACGTACTCGGTTTTCCGATGTACCCTCCGGTGCCGAGTTCGGCAAGGCAGCGACCCATCTGTTGCAGAATCGACTGCATGACGGGTCCGAAGCCGTCTTGAAACAGGCGATGCGACGGAATGCCAAGGTGAAAGGTTGCCGAGTGGGTTGTGGTGATGATTTGACCTTCGTAGGTGAAGACCCCTAGATCGGTTTCAAGGAATCGCGCTAGAGGAAGCCAGGTGTTGCCGAGGAAATATCCTGAATGCTCCTTCATGATTTCTTTCTCGAAATGCATTAACTGCCTATCAATACCTCCGTTTGTGTCGGTAAAAAGTTTCAGGCTGTGGCGTGCCCTACCGCACACATCATAGACATCTTCGGATAGGGCGATATTCGCTGACGCAGGTAGGGAACTGGCCTTCCTCAATGCTTCGTAAATCACCAGTGACATGAACGGCGCGACGCAGAGAGATCCAATGCTAAGGATCTTCGCGTTCGGAAGATGGTTCAGTTCGGTGTACACGCGGCCCATGTATGTGGCGTCGAGGGCGATGCTGGCTTGGACTACCTCTGCTGTGGTTGGCAAGACCCCTCCTGAGCTGCACTCACCATGAAAAAATGCTCGCCGCTTCGCTGCTGCCTGCGCAACTGCCTTTCGAGAGGTCGCTGTTCCAGAGTGACCGCAGCCATGGCGAACGCGACGTCCCAGGTGCTGTGTTGCACATGGGACCGGTCTGCGGGCTCGGCGGCGCTTGAGGCTTACTCGCCATCAGTGACACGCAACGAGAAGGCCCGCACATGTGCTGATCGGCGGGGCTCGGCACAAGACCTTGCCCTCGAAGCTGTCCGGCCGGGATCTGCGGGCCTTGTTGGCGAGCGGGCAGGCCCGGTCGGCCGCGGGCTGGGAGCCTGATCCCAGCCCGGCCGTTGATGGTTCGGCGGTGGAGGTGGACCGCACGGTCAACCCGGTCGGCTACGTCGGTCTGGGCGGTGACCGGTGCAATATCGGCTGGGCGTTCGTCGGACGGCGGGTCACTCTGCGGTTGGACGGCACGGTGATGCAGGTCCTGGACGAGCAGCTGGTCTTGCTGGCCGCGCTGTCCTGCCCGCTGCTGGCCACCGCCTGCGGCCGCTTGTGCGGAGCACGCCCGGCGGGCCCACCCCGGCTGTTCCGCTGCCCGCCCCACAGATCGCTTAGCGGACCGTCAGCAGCAACGGCGGCTTCACCGCCGCAGGCCAGCGCGTCCAGATCGGCCGGACCTGGGCTCGCCAGGTCGTCACCGCTCACCTCGACGAGACCGTCATACAGGTCTTCCACGGCAACGACCTGATCACCACCGTCCCCCGCGCGACTGCCAAGGAGGTGGTCGTCCGCAAATCCGCAGAGTGCAACCGACGGAAGATTGTCTAGGACAGACATCAAGCATCACCCGACGCCAAACCGTCAAACATCACCCGAGACCCGACAGCTTGCGCTTGGCGCGTGTCCTGTTTCGGTTGATGGTTGACGCTGGGTCCCTCGCTGGCCTGCTGACCGAGCGAGGGGGCTTTCGTAGTGCCTGGACCCGGGAATCAGGACGGCCCTCACGTCACCGTGAGGTCCGATCACTGCATCGCAGGGTTCCCCGGGAGTACCGTCTGGGTGTCGAGTTCAGAACGGAGTTCAGCATGCCCGATGACGCTCACATCGGCGCCCGCGTTCGCGACATCCGCAAGCGTAGGGGCCTCTCCCAACGCGAGCTGTCGGTGGCCTCCGACGTATCGCTTTCCCTCATCAGGAAGCTGGAGCAGGGAGAACTGCGCCACACACGCCTGGAAACGGCGTACAAACTGGCTCGCGCTCTGCGGGTCACCACGACGTGCCTCATTCAGCGTGACGCAGAGCAGGCAGACGCCGCGACCTTGGACCTGTGGGCAGGGGTGCGTCAAGCTCTGCAAGCCCCGCCTCGGACCGCCCCGTTGGAGGATGAGCCCACAGTCAAGGGTGTGCGCGCAACGCTCGATGGCGCGTTGCCTCTCTTTTCCAGCGATAGGTTTGCGGACCTGGCCGAGGTTCTGCCGCAGCTGATTCGCGACGCCGACGCGGTGGCAGAAGCCGGGGCTGACGGCCGCGCACTCCGCGCACGCTTGCTCCAGCTGACCGGCTGGCTCCTGACCCAGAACAGGCAGTACGCGGCCGCCGCCGAGGCGCTGGACCGGTCGTTGGACGAAGAGAACGACAGGCTCCAAGGCGCAACCACCGTCAGCACGCAGAGCTGGTTGTTGCTGCGGCAAGGTCAACTCGCGCAGGCGCGTGAACTCGCCGTGCGCTGGGCCGACGAAGTCGAGCCACGGATGTCGAAGGCGACGCCGGCAGAGCTGAGCGCCTGGGGATGGCTGCTGCTCCGTATTTCCGCCGCCGCCGTCCGCGACCACCGAGCAGGTGAAGCCACGTACGCGCTGCGGTTGGCGCGCTCTGCGGCGGTTGCGCTGGATAGTGAGTACGCTCCCGGTGCTGACTTTCTACGCGCCTTCGGCCCGGTGACGGTGGCGCTGAAGCGAACTGAGAATGCCGCTGTCAGCGGCAAGCCGGACCGAGTTCTGAAGCTGGCCGAGGGCATCTCGAAGGGTGGGCTTCGAGCGACGTCGAACAATCGCAATCGGCACTTGCTCGACGTGGCCAGCGCGCACGCGACGATGCGCAACTACTCCGAGTCCATGTCCATCCTGAGTGGGATCAACAACTCGGCGCCCGAATGGCTGTCTCAACAGCGGTACGCGCGGGACATCATGGGACAGGTCATCGGGCGGAGGCGCACGCTCACACCGGAGATGCGGTCCCTGGCTGATGCGGTAGGCCTCCCGATGTGAGCCTCCTTGGCACTACCGGTGGCTGCTCACGGAAAGTGCCATTGAGTAGTGACCCACGCCACACTTAGCGTCACGGCACGGATACAAACAGGCGTTGAGGAGCCGTGTCGTGATCGCTGAGCCGCATGAGCCGCTGCCCTGGACCCCGCCGCATGGCGAGGTTGAGATGGTCAAAGTCGGCCCCTACTGGGATGTCCTGCGCGCCCCCGCGGAGATCGGCGAACGCGCCCTCGCGTTACTCGAAGACGCCTCCGGCGCCGTCATCGCGGACTACGGCCTGATGTATTGGCTCATCCCCAGCGGCCAGGCCCAGTACTGGCGGCGCCTGCGGAACGAGATTCACGCCCTCGGCGCGCACCGCGCCGAGACGACGTATGTCGGTGTGCCGCCCGTGGACTGGACGGAGGGCCCGCGCCTGCACTGGTACATCCCGGTGGGGCCGGACCGGTACCTGACGGACGCCAACCGGCTGCGCGGGGCCTTGGCGCAGGCGCTCGCCGCCGAGATCGAGGGGGCGACGGCCCGATGATGCCCCAGGCATGCGCCCGTTGCCAGGCGACCACCAGGCAACCCGTCATCGTCGCGATCGAGCACGGTGCGAGCGTCGGGGGGCGTACGGTCTACGCCTGCCCGGGCAAGTGCGCTGACAGCTTCCCGAAGCAGTGCGGCCCGTTCGACGGGGGCCTCCCCACCCGCTACGTCCCCATCAGCCAGCGGCGATGACGGCCCACCAGCACCTCGCGGCCACTGCGACTGACCTGGACCCGGCCACGCTCACCCACGAACAGCTCCAGGGCTGGGCCTGCGCCTTGTGCGGCGCGCACCTCACCGTCGACCGACCACTCGGCACCGTCACTGTCGACCGTGGCACGACCCGGGCGACGGTCGAGGTATGGGCATGCGCCCCCGCATGTGGCGTGTGCCCTGCCCCGCCGGAGCCGACGGCCTGGGGACGGTTCCTCGACCACGCCGTGGCCTGCGTTGACTGCCGGAATGGCCGGCGATGCGCCACCGGGCACACGCTGCATGGCGAGGTGCGGGATGCCCTCGCCGGAGGGGCACAGTGACCGCCCGGCCGCGCTGCCCCCTTGATGCCAAGAGCGGCGGCTGCGGGCCGCTGGCTATACCTGCTTAGCCGTATCCCCATCCCCTGCAGCGCGGAGGTTCCCTGGCCCGCCCATTGCGCCACGTGTTCCCCGTACCGGAAACGCTCCGTACCTGAGGTTGGTCCGGCCTTAGTGGGCCGTGTTGCGGCTGCCCGTTCCTCAGGAACTCCTCGTCCAACTCGCACACGATGCTCCGTGCTTCAGCGGGCAGCGAGCGGCCCTGTTCGGGCGGCGCCAGCCGTGAGCGCTACCCCTGCCCGAGCAGGTTGTGCTCCGCTGCCCAGCTCCTCCAGCATGGCGATGGTGGCGCGCGTGCTCTGGCTCGTGATGCCCGCGCGGTGAGCCAGATTGCTGTACGGCAGGTCGGCATCGCGGGAGATGTGCCCGAGTGCCCCGAACAGCCGCATGGACAGGCCGATGCCGGCGAGACGCCCGTCCAACTTCCAGTGGCGGTCGTCAGCATGACGGTCGACAGCGCACTCTCCGGCGCCTCTGTATCGCGAAACTGCGGGGCTGCCGGTCGACCTGGTGACGAACGCCCATGAGCGTTCGCATGTACGCGCGTGTGGAGGAGCTGCCGCAGCGCTCGGCCGGGGGCGCTGAGGAGAACGGCCGGGGGGTAGATACCGTTCAGATGAACATTCGGACGTGACCCGCACTCAGTAATGTGGATGGTCTTTCCAGTCTCAGCCGGAAAAGGCTTGAATGCTGCTGACGATAACGCCTGCCGATTTAGCTGTCTGCTGCAGCCCAGAACCCAGGCCCGCGGAATTCTCCAGCACCATTAGGGGCTGAAACTGAGTCTGTGAGGGCGCGGAGCGGACTGACCGGCCAATTTGCAAGGCGGCCTCTTTTAGCCGATCTAGTCCCCCATCGTTCAGAGGTTCAGGGCTCGCCACCCAGGCCCCGTAGGCAGTCTGTCCTTCGACCCAGCCGAGGTCGAATTGTGGAGCACGACGGGCTGGGCCTCGTACTTCGAGGGACGCTCGTCCAGTCATCTGATCAACTAGACGCGACAAAAGCCTCTCATGTCGAGGCGTTCCGCGCCCAAAGACGCGAGCCTCAAGCCGGTCGATCCTGCGATTACGCAGACCAAGTCGGTTGAACGGTCCACCGAGAACTCCGTCGCCGACCTCGGGCATCACCGCTACTTGGTCACCATGCATCTTGAGATCCCGACAACGGGCCGGAGCTCCGAACAGAAGATCTGAGTAGCCGGCAGCGTCGACCACATGAATATGCAGTCCCTCTCTACGGGACTGCATTACTTTCAGGAGTTTTTGACTTAGTCCCCGGTCTGCGTCCTTGACGTTGCCTGCCAGCTCTCCGTGAACGACGAGTGTTACTCGCTTGGAGAAGCTGTTCTGGCAGATGGCGCCTAAGTTCTTGGAACGAGAGATGCAGTCCTTGCGAAATACCCATTCGCCATCCACCAGAGTCTTGCCGGTGAACATAAGTGTTTGGCCTCGGAGTTCAAGTATCCATCCTGTACACGGTGCGGGCATCCTCGTCAGCCTCCCCGGGTTTGAGTAGCCTTCATCGCGCAGCGTACTGATGCAGTCAGCTACGGGAAAGCGTATAGGCAGACCCTGTGGCAAATTCGCCAGAACCCGCTTCTGATCCGATGACCAGTCTTGTGAGAGCGGCGGTAGTGTCGGGCGCGCATCGGTCAGGAGTCGGGGTTGGCTGCGACACTGGCTCTTGGCGTCGTTCGACCTTGGGGGGTTCGTGGACGAGGTAAGCCACGTTGTCGTGGCAGCGGGACAACTTGAGATCAAGCCGCGGGGTCCTCGATGGGCTCATACAGCTCTGTGCGTCCTGGATGCTGTCTTCTCAATCATGGCCCACTACGACCGCCATACTGTCCCGACCTGCCACCGATACGCGACCTGGGCAGGCATCTCCCCTCCCCTCTCCTGCGGGGCGGATCTTCCGGTCCGCGACGAGCGACCACTGCGGGAGCTGGTGATGCACCTCCAGGCCTACGGTGATGCAGCCTTCGCGACACAGATCTTGCATAACAATCAGCGCACCTGGGCAAACCCGCGAGCGCCACTCAAGGTCGAGGCAGCCCACAGCTACGCCGAGATCCTGATGTGTAATGGCATAGAGACTCTCGCCGATGCCAATGAGCTACTCGCTGAGCCGGACAGACTAAAGATCGTCGAACGGGATCTCGCGACCGTCTCGGGCCACGGCTCCGGCGCCCGTCTCGCCTACCTGTGGATGCTCCTCGGTGACGACGGCTGCATTAAGCCAGACCGCATGGTTCTTCGGTGGCTGCAAGTGGCACTGCACCGTGCTGTGTGCACATCCGCAGCGGTCCAACTCATTACTGAGGCTGCGGTACGCCTGGGTTGTACACCTTGGCAGTTGGATCATGCGATCTGGGAGCACCAACGAAAGCCATCACCTCTACGGGCCAGGCGCCAGGACGGCTCCGCGTGAGCCGGTCGCATGGCCCGGTACGGCTGCACCCCCTGTTGACGGCGGCCGGGGTGACTCCCCGTGCCGTGATGGAGAGCCTGGGGCACAGCCAGATCAGCATCACCATGGACGTGTACACGCACGTTGTGCAGGACACTCAGCGTGAGGCCATCAGCCACATGGACTGGCTGCTCAAGCGGCTGCCTGGGCCTGGCTGACCGTCGCCGTTGATGTCAGAGCTGGACGACAAGCGCCCCGGACCATGATCGGTCCGGGGCGCTTCGGCCGGTGCCCCCAGCGGGATTCGAACCTGCTACACCCGCTTTGGGAGAGCGGGTGTCAGAGGCCCAGGTCTTTGACGATCTTGGCTACGTGGCCGGTGGCCTTCACGTTGTACAGGGCGCGCTCGACCTTGCCCTGTTCGTCGACGATGACGGTGGAGCGGATCACACCCGTCACCGTCTTGCCGTAGAGCTTCTTCTCGCCGAAGGCGCCGTACGCCTCCAGGGTCTCCTTGGAGGGGTCGGCGAGCAGGGTGACCTTCAGGTCCTCCTGGGCGCGGAACTTGGCCAGCTTCTCCGGCTTGTCGGGGGAGATGCCGATGACGTCGTAGCCGTGGCCGGAGAGGAACTCGAGGTTGTCGGTGAAGTCGCACGCCTGCTTGGTGCAGCCGGGGGTGAGGGCCGCGGGGTAGAAGTAGACGATCACCTTGCGGCCGGCGTGCTCGGCGAGCGAGACCTGCTTGCCGTCCGCGTCGGGGAGGGTGAAGGCGGGGGCGGTGTCGCCGGGCTGGAGTCGCTCGCTCATGGTCTGGTGCTCCTCGTGGCATCGGGGGTACACACCCGACATTAGTCAGCTTCCCGTCCGGGGGTGCCGTGGGGCGGTGCGGAGAGCGAGCTGACAGACTGTCCACTACGAATCATCGAGACTGACGGAGGCAGCGCGGTGTCGGATGCCAGGACCCCTGCGCAGATCGAGGCGGACATCGCCCGCAGGCGGCAGGAGCTCGCCGTGACGCTCGACGAGATCGGGGTGCGGGTGCACCCGAAGACGATCATCGGGGACGCGAAGGCGAAGGCGGCGTCGGCCGTGGACCGGACCGCCGGGCGGGCCTATGTGTCCGTCAACCGAGTGGTCACGGGCGTGCGCGGCCAGCTGGTGTCGGAGGAGGGCGGGCCCCGCATGGAGCGGATCGTGCCGGCCGCGCTCCTCGTGGTCGGGCTGGTCGGCGTGCTCGCGCTCTCGGCCAGGTCCTCCCGGTCCGCCAAGACGTCCCGCTCCTCGTGGTGCGGCAAGCGGCGCCGGTGAGGGAGGAGGGCGGCGGTCTCGGCGGCGGGCTCCGGCCCTGAGGCGTGGCCCTGAGGCGTCATTCCGCTCTCCGGCCAGGTACGGTCATGGCGTGAGTGCGAACACGACCCATGACAAGCTGCCCATCCGGATGCTGCACGACCGCGTGCTGGTCCGCACCGACATTCCGGAGGGCGAGCGCCGGTCGTCCGGCGGAATCGTCATCCCCGCCACCGCGGCGGTCGGCCGGCGGCTGGCCTGGGCCGAGGTGGTCGCGGTCGGGCAGAACGTACGGACCGTGGAGCCCGGTGACCGGGTGCTCTACGACCCGGAGGACCGGGCCGAGGTCGAGGTCCGCGGGGTCGCCTACGTACTGATGCGGGAGCGCGATCTGCATGCGGTGGCCGCGGAGCGGCTGGAGGGCGCGGACGACTCCACGGGGCTTTACCTGTAGGACGCCCGCGGGTGTGCCCCGACCTGCCGTCGATCGTCCGCGCCGCCGTCGTGGCTGGTCGCGCCCACGCGGCGGAGCCGCACGTCGACACAGCCCCCGCGCCCCTTCGGGGCGCCCGCCGGGTCTTGGCGCCTGCGGCGGGCTGTTTCCCCTACCCGCCCCTTCCCGATACCAAGGGCTCCGCCCCTGGACCCCGGGGTCTGGGGCGGAGCCCCAGTTTCGGGAAGGGGCGGGTTAGGGGAAAGCCTCGCTCAACCGGACACCCCGTAAGCGCTCCGCAGGATGTGCCCCGACCCGCCGTCGATCGTCCGCGGCGCAGTTGTGGCTGGTCGCGCCCACGCGGCGGAGCCGCACGTCGACACAGCCCCGCGCCCATGAAGGGGCGCCCCTTCGGGGCGCCTCCTCAGCCGCCCACCGGGCCTCCTGGGCCGCCCGGATCGCCCGGGCCTCCCGGGTCGCCGGGGCCGCCCGGGCCGGGTTCGGTCGTTGGGCCGCCGGTGGGGAAGCCCGTCGGCGGGGTGGGGGTCGTCGGCTCGTCCGTCGGCAGGGTCGGCGGGGTGTAGGTCGGTGCCGTGGGGACCGAGGTGTCCGGCGGCGTGTCGGTCGGGGGAGTGGTGACCACCGGCGGCGGGGAGTTCGGCGGCTGCTGGGTCTCGGAGCCGTCGGGGGCGTCCGCGCCGTCCTCCAGCCGTAGATCGAACTCGGCCGGTTCCTTGCCGTCCAGCGCCCCCGATGTGTACTGCGCCCAGATCTCGGCGGGGTAGCCGCCGCCGTTGATCCGCTCCAGGCCCGTCGCCCCGTACAGCGACTTCTGCACGCCGGTATTGGAGTCCTGGCCCATCACCGCGACCACGGTCGCCAGATCCGGGGTGTAGCCCGCGAACCAGGCGGCCTTGTCCTCCTCCGCGGTGCCGGTCTTGCCCGCCGCCGGGCGCTCGGCGGCCTGGGCGGCGGTGCCGGTGCCGCCGTCGACCACGCTCTGCAGTATCGAGGTGGTGGTGTCGGCGGCGCCGCGCGGGATGGCCTGGCGGCTCTCCCGCGCCGGGAGCTTGATCCGCGCCCCGTCCTTGGTGACCTCCTCGACCAGGCTGTACCGGCCGTGCTCACCGTGGTTGGCGAGGGTCGCGTACGCCTCGGTCATGTCCAGCACGCTCGCGGTGGCCGGGCCGAGCGCGATCGAGGGGGAGGCGTGCAGATCGGGGGTGCTCTTGGGGATGCCCAGGTCGATGGCGGTCTGCTTGACCTTGGAGGGGCCGACGTCCTCGGCCATCTGCGCGTACACCGAGTTCACCGAGTTGTCGGTGGCCGTGGTGACGTCGATGTCGCCGTAGTCCACGTCGTCCTCGTTGGCCGGGGAGTAGCCGGTGGGCCCGTCGGAGCCGATGACCTCGCGCTTGTTGTCGCCGTTGTAGAGGGTGTCCGGGGTGATCGTCTGGCCGTCCTGGGTGGTGGCCCCATAGCGCACCGCCGAGGTGAACACGAATGGCTTGAAGGTGGATCCCACCTGGTAGTCACGGCGGGTCGCGTTGTTGACGAACTGCTTGGTGTAGTCGATCCCGCCGTAGAGGGCGACCACCTTCCCGGTCTTCGGATCGATCGAGGCGCCGCCCGCGCGGACGTAGGCGTCGACCTTGCGGTCCTTGCTGAGCTTGCTCATCAGCCGGTCGCGCACGGCCTCCGTGAAGGCGTCCTGCTTGTCCTTGTCGATCGTGGTGGTGATGCGGTAGCCGCCGCGCGCCAGGGTCTGCTCGTCGATGATCCCGTTGCTGGTGAGGTAGTCCTCGACGGCCTCGATGAGATAGCCGCGCTGGCCGGACATGCCGGAGGGGGCCTTGGCCTCGGAGGGCCCGGGGAAGGTCATCTTCTGCCGCTCGGCCCTGGTCAGCCAGTGCTTCTTCACCATGCCGTCCAGGACGTAGTTCCAGCGGGCCACGGCCCGGCCCTTGTTCTGCGGATGGGCGACGATGTCGTACGAGCTGGGGGCGTTCAGCAGGGTGGCGAGATACGCGCCCTGGGCGGTGTTGAGCTCACCGATGTCCTTGCCGTAGTACGCCTGGGCGGCGGCCTGGATGCCATAGGCGTTGCGCCCGAAGTAGCTGGTGTTGAGGTAGCCCTCCAGGATCTTGTCCTTGCTCACCTCGCGGTCCAGCTTGATCGCGATGAAGAACTCCTTGGCCTTGCGGGAGACCGTCTGTTCCTGGTCCAGGTAGTAGTTCTTCACATACTGCTGGGTGATGGTGGAGCCGGACTGCTTGCCCTTGCCGGTGGCGGTGTTCCAGGCGGCCCGGATCATCGCCTGGGGGTCGATGGCCGACTCCGCGTAGAAGTCCCGGTCCTCGGCCGCCAGCACCGCGTGCTGGATCCGCTTGGGCACCTGGCTCAGCTGGACGTTCTCCCGGTTGACCGTGCCCTCACGGGCGAGCTGGGAGCCGTCGGAGTAGAGGAAGACATTGCTCTGGGCGATGGCGGCCTTGTTGGCCGGGGGGATGTCGACGAGCAGATAGCCGGTGACGAGCCCGCCCGCGATCAGCAGGACGATCAGCAGGAAGCCCCCGAGGACCATGCGCCAGGTGGGCAGCAGACGGCGCCATCCGGTGCGCTGGGGGCGCCCCTTTCTGCCCTTGGCCGGTTTGCCCGCCGTCACCGTCAGGCCGTCCGCGCGGTGCGGCGTGTCGTGGTTGCCATCGTCGGTGCCGGGCCGGTCACCCGATCCGGCCGCGCCACCATCGATCAACTGGGGCTCGTCGCTCATGTCTCCTGAGACTCCTCGGCCGCCGTCGAGGGTTGCGCGGCGGCGGGATCGTGCACGGTCGGGCGATTCGCGTCGTACGCCCGATAAAACACTGTCGCATCATCCGTTCCGGGCCGAGGACGAGGCGCGCACCTGTGACTGGTCTGTGACCGGTCGAATGGATGATTCCGCTCACACCATCCGGTGAATAATGCCTGGCCGTCTCTCCCGTCACCCCACTAAGCTCCGGATTTTGGCGCCGTTCGGGGCGGTGTGCGTCGGGCCGGTCGGGCGGTGCGGTCGGGGAGGGAGGCAGGGGCGGATGCGGCTGTACGCGGCCGTCGCGGTCAGCGGCTTCAAACGCTACGCGACGTATCGGGTCGCCACGGTGGCCGGGGTCTTCACCAACACGGTTTTCGGCTTCATCCTCGCCTACACCTACACCGCGCTGTGGGACGAGCGGCCGCACCTCGGCGGCTACGACCTCGCCCAGGCGCTGACCTTCGTCTGGCTCGGACAGGCGCTGCTGGCGGCCGTGGCGCTGATGGGCGGCGGCTTCCAGGAGGAGCTCCAGGACCGCATCCGCTCCGGGGACATCGCCGTGGACCTCTACCGCCCGGTCGACCTCCAGATGTGGTGGCTGGCCACCGAGCTCGGCCGGGCGCTGTTCCAGCTGCTGGGGCGCGGTGTGGTGCCGATGGCCGTCGGGGCGCTGGTGTTCGAGCTCCGGCTGCCCGCCTCGCCCTTGACCTGGCTGTGGTTCCTGCTCTCCGTGGTGCTCGCGGTGTGCGTCGGCTTCGCGGTGCGCTATCTGGTGTCGCTCGCCTCCTTCTGGCTGCTCGACGGGACGGGGCTGTCCATGCTGAGCGGGCTGCTGTGCCTGTTCTTCTCCGGGATGATCCTGCCGCTCAACGTCTTCCCCGGGCAGCTTGGCGAGACCGCCCGCGCGCTGCCCTGGGCGGCGATGCTCCAGGTGCCCGCGGACGTCTTCCTGGAGGAGCGCCGGGGGATGGGGCTGCTGGCGGCGTTCGCCTTCCAGGTGGGGTGGGCGGTGGCGCTGCTGGCGGCCGGGCGGGCGGTTCAATCGGCGGCGACCCGGAAGGTGGTGGTCCAGGGTGGCTGAGTCCGCCGTGTCCAACGGGCTGCGGGCCTACGGCCTGATCGTCGGGATGTGGGTGCGCTCCACGATGGCGTACCGCACCTCGTTCCTGATCATGACGCTGGGGAACTTCCTCGCGACCGGCCTCGACTTCGTCGCGATCGCGTTGATGTTCACCCACATCGGGGAACTGGGCGGCTTCACCCTGGACGAGGTCGCCTTCCTCTACGGCACCACCAGCGTCGCCTTCGGCCTCGCCGATCTCGCGCTGGGCACCATGGGCCGGCTGGGCCAGCGGGTGCGCGACGGCACGATGGACACCCTGCTGGTGCGGCCGGTGCCGATACTCGCCCAGGTGGCCGCCGACCGCTTCGCGCTGCGCCGGCTGGGCCGGATCACTCAGGGGGCGGTGCTGCTCGGCTGGTCGCTGGCCCGGCTGGACATCGACTGGACGCTGGACCGGGCGCTGCTGATGCCGGTGATGCTGCTGAGCGGGGGCGCCATCTTCGGGGCGCTGTTCGTGCTCGGCGGCGCCTTCCAGTTCTGGGCCAAGGACGCCTCCGAGGTGCAGAACGCCTTCACCTTCGGCGGGACCACGCTGCTGGAGTACCCGCCGACGGTCTTCGGCAAGGAGCTGCTGCGGGGCGTCACCTTCGTCATCCCGCTGGCCTTCGTCAACTGGCTTCCGGCGCTGTACATCCTGGGCCGCCCCGATCCGCTGGGGCTCCCGGCCTGGATCGGCTTCGCGGCGCCGCTGGTCGCGGGCGGCTGCTGTGCGGTGGCGGGGCTGGCGTGGCGGGCGGGGCTGCGGGCGTATCAGAGCACGGGGAGCTGAGGGGAATTGTGGAATCGCCGCTGGGGAGTGCCGTGGACGATCTGATCGAGCTCGACGGTGTCGAGAAGGTGTTCCAGGTGCGACGCAAAGCCGGGCTGATGCGCCGTGAGCGCCGCGAGGTGCGCGCCGTGGACGGCATCAGCTTCCGGGTGCCGCGCGGCGAGATGGTGGGCTACATCGGCCCGAACGGCGCCGGGAAGTCCACCACGATCAAGATGCTGACCGGGATCCTGGTGCCCAGCGGCGGACGGCTCAGGGTCGCCGGAATCGACCCCTCCAGGGAGCGGACGAGGCTCGCGCGCCGGATCGGGGTGGTCTTCGGACAGCGCACCACCCTGTGGTGGGACCTGCCGCTGCGCGACTCGTACGCGCTGGTGCGGCGGATGTACCGGATCCCCGATGACCGCTACCGGCACAACCTGGACCGCTGTGTGGAACTGCTCAACCTCGGCGCGCTGTTGGACGTGCCGGTGCGTCAGCTCTCGCTCGGTCAGCGGATGCGCGGCGATATCGCGGCCGCCCTGCTGCACGACCCCGAGGTGCTCTACCTCGACGAGCCGACCATCGGGCTCGATGTGGTCAGCAAGGCGAAGGTGCGGGAGTTCCTGCGCGATGTGAACGCGGAGCAGGGCACGACGGTGCTGCTCACCACCCACGATCTGACCGATATCGAGCTGCTGTGCAAGCGGGTGATGGTCATCGACCACGGGCGGCTGGTCTACGACGGCGGGCTGGACGGGCTGCACGCGGTGGGGGAGAGCGAGCGCACCCTCGTGGTCGACCTGGAGCGGGAGCTGCCGCCCATCGAGGTCCCCGGCGCCCGGACGGTGCGGGTCGAGGGGCCCCGGCAGTGGCTGGCCTTCCCGGCGACCAGCAGCGCGGCGCCGATCGTCGCGGCGGTCGCCGACGGCTATCCGCTGGTGGACCTCTCGGTGCGCGAGCCCGAGATCGAGGACGTCATCGCGAGGATGCTGCACGGGGCGGAGGACTGGGCGGGGCGGGGAGCGTAGCCGGGGCGGGCTGTGGGGGAGGCGGCGAGGGCCGGTGTGTCAGAACGCGGCCAGGGTCCGGTGCGTGGGAGCGGTGAGGGCCCGGTGTGTGAGAGGGGTCAGCTCGGTGCGTGGGAGCGGCGAGGGCCCGGTGCGGGAGAGCGGCGCGGGCCCGGTGTGTGAGAGGGGTCAGGGCCGGTGCCCGCCATTAGTCTGTCCGTATGACGAGCGCTGGTTCTTCCCAGGGGGCGAGCCCCGACCTCCCGGACCCGGCCGGGATGCGGGCATCGGACGCCGAGCGTGAGCGGATCGCCGAGGTCCTCCGCGAGGCGGTCGCCGAAGGCCGCCTGGACATGGAGGAGTTCGAGGAGCGGCTGGGCGCGGCCTACGCGGCACGCACGCATGGCGAGCTGGAGCCGCTGGTACGGGACCTCCCGGTGCCCGGCAGCGCCGCTCCGGCCCCGCCGGCCCCCGCCGACCGCACCGGCTGGGCCGAGCGGATCGGCGGCACCCCGACCTCGAAGTGGGCCGTGGCGATCATGGGCGGCTTCCAGCGCAAGGGGACCTGGACCGTTCCGCGTGCCTTCACCGCCTTCGCCGTCATGGGCGGCGGTGAGATCGATCTGCGCGAGGCCCGGTTCGAGGGCCGCGATGTGGTGATCCGCTGCTTCGCCCTCATGGGCGGGGTGCAGATCACCGTCCCGCCGGACCTGGAGACGCATGTCAGCGGCATCGGGCTCATGGGCGGTTTCGACCACACCGGGTCCGCCGACGGGGACCCCACCGGTCCTCGGGTGACCGTGACCGGCCTCGCGCTCTTCGGCGGGGTCAGCGTCGAGCGCAAGCTCCGCAAGGAGGAGCACAGGCGCATGAAGGAGGAGCGCCGCCGGCTGAAGGCCGAGCGCCGGGAGGAGTTGCGCGCCGAGCGCCGAGGGCTGCGGGGCGCGCGGCGGGATGAGCGGCGCGATGAGCGGGAGGAGCGTCGGCTGTCCCTGGAGAAGGAGCGCCGCGAGGACTAGGCGGCGACGGGTTGTGACGCCTGCGGCGGGCAGTTCCCCTCCCCGCCCCTTCCCGAACGATGGGGCTGCACCCCCTCGCACCCCCCGGGGCTCGGCCCCGGGCCCCGCTCCTCAAGCGCCGGAGGGGCTGGAAGGCGGGGCTCGGCCCCGGGCCCCGCTTCAAGCGCCGGAGGGGCTGGAAAGCTGGGCTCCGCCCCAGAACCCGCTCCTCGAACTCCCCCAGCTACCGCTGGGAAGTGCCCCCTGGAGGGGCTGGAAGGCGGGGCTTGGCCCCAGGCCCCGGGGTCCAGGGGCGGAGCCCCTGCCACGCGGCGGAGCCGCATATCGATGCTGCGGGAAGGGGCGGGGAGGGGAAAGAACCCCCGGGCCCTTTAGAGCTCGGCCGCCGTGCGGCCCCGCAGGTGGTCCAGGTTCAGCGCCCGCGCCATCGCGCGGTAGCCGTCGTCGCTGGGGTGCAGATGGTCGCCCGAGTCGAACATCGGGCGCAGCCGCAGCGGGCTGACCGGGTCGCGCAGCGCCTTGTCGAAGTCCACGACCTCGTCGAAGACCCGCCCGGCGCGGATCTGCGCGTTGATCTGCTCGCGCACGGCGTCCAGCCGGGGGGTGTAGCCGCGGTGCCCGTAGAAGGGCGTCAGAGTGGCTCCGATGACCCGCAGGCTCCGGGCATGGGCCTGCTCGGTCAGCCGCTTCAGGCCCCACACGATCCGGTTGGGGTCGGTCTGATGGGGGATGCGGAGTATGTCGTTGACGCCCAGCTCGATGATCACGGCCTTGACGCCCGTACGGGACAGCACGTCGCGGTCGAAGCGGGACAGCCCGCTGGGGTTGTTGGGCGGGAACTGCGTGCCGTCGCTCAGCACGCGGTTCCCGCTGATGCCCTGGTTGAGCACGCCGAAGCGGGGCGCCCCGGGCTCGCTGCGCAGCCGCTCGGAGAGGAAGTCGGTCCACCGGTGGTTGGCCCCGGCGGTGGAGGTGATGCCGTCCGTGATCGAGTCGCCGAGCACCGCGACCGCGCCCTCGGCCTGCTTGGACCACACGTCCACGCCGGTCAGATAGCGCCAGTACGGGCTCTGCTGGGTGTAGGCGGAGCCCGCCGTGTCCTCCGTACGGTCGCCACGCGCCATGTACGACGTCTGGCGGGCGTGCGGGTGGTAGGTCACGGAGCCGGACGCCTGCGGGGTGTAGGTGGTGACCAGCAGATCGGCCGCGTCCGGGACGGCGAGCCGCACCGGGTCGCTGGTGGCGGCCTTACCGGGCGGGATCGTCACCCAGGTGCGGTTGTTGAAGCTGAGACGGCGCATGGTGCCCGCGGCCGCGGTGGGGTTGCTGGGCGCGGCGGCCAGCGCCACCGAGGCATGCGTGATCGTCAGCGGACGGTTGCTGTAGAAGTTCGAGAGCTGGATCCGGGCGCTGGTGCCGCCGATGCTGGTGTGCACCACGTTCCGTATCGACATGCCCGAGAGGCCGCCGCGCAGCGTCCTCGGCTCGGCGGCCGCGGCCGAGGTGGACCAGGTGCCCACCCAGGCACCGGCCGAGGCCGGGGCGGCCGAGCCGCGGGCTCCCTGCGCACGGGCGTCCGAACCGCCGTTGTCACCACCGAGCCCGATGAATATCGCGGTGGAGACGAGGATCACCACAGCCGCCAGCGCAGCGAGCACGGCATACCCCGTGCGTCTGGGCATTGGGGGCATGCTCATGGGCGGGTTGTCTCCTCGGGCAGACGGAGCCCGAGGCTCCGGAAGTGGACGGGAACGGCGGGTGGTATCCGGCAATGCCGATGCGGTCCGGTCGGTCTCCCATGATCCCATGGTGGGACCCGGCTCCGCCCGTCGGCCTGCCCCCAATGTGCTGGGTCGCTCCCCCAGACAGACGACGGGAACTCACCGTTCGTTCCACACATGGGCGACTGAGACCGGAAAGAGACAATGCATGGGGAGACGGGCCGACCAGGTGGAGCGTATGGAGCGAAGAACGACTGGCGAGACGGCGGCCCCGCCGTCGCGGGGCGCGGCTGTGCCCTTCGTCACGGACAGCCCCCTCGACGTCGAGCGGCGGCGCGGGGTGCGCCGGATGAAGGCGTTCGCCACCGGGCTGCTGCTCGGCGTCGCACTGGTGTACGTGCTCGCCACCTGGGCGCGGTCCTCAGGTATCGGCGGCTGGCCCGGCTATGTGGCCGCGGCCGCCGAGGCGGGCATGGTGGGCGCCCTGGCCGACTGGTTCGCGGTCACCGCGCTCTTCCGGCGGCCCATGGGGCTGCCGATCCCCCATACGGCGATCATCCCCACCAAGAAGGACCAGCTCGGGGCCAGCCTCGGGGAGTTCGTCGGGGAGAACTTCCTCTCCGGCGACGTCGTACGGATGCGGCTGCGCGCGGTCGGCATCGGCAGCCGGCTCGGCACCTGGCTCGCCGAGCCCGAGCACGCCGACCGGGTGACCGCCGAGTTGGCCACCGCGCTGCGCGGCGCGCTCACGGTGCTGCGCGACTCCGATGTGCAGGCGGTGGTGGGCGAGGCGATCACCCGCCGGGCCGACAGCCAGGAGATCGCGCCGGGCCTGGGCAAGCTGCTGGAGCGGGTGGTCGCGGACGGCGGTCACCGCCGCGCCGTGGACCTGGTGTGTCTGCGCGCCCACGACTGGCTGGTGGAGCACAACGACTCGGTGATGCAGGCCGTGACCGGCGGCGCCCCCGGCTGGACGCCGCGGTTCGTGGACCGCAAGGTCGGCGAGCGCGTCTACAGGGAACTGCTGCGCTTCGTGACCGAGATGCGGGACATGCCCGGCCATCCGGCGCGCGGCGCCCTGGACCGCTTCCTCACCGACTTCGCCGGGGACCTCCAGTCCGACACCGACACCCGGCTGCGGGTGGAGCGGGTGAAGAGCGAGGTGCTGGGGCGCGGCGACGTCCAGGACCTCATCGCCTCGACCTGGGCCTCGGTGCGGGCGATGATCGTCGCGGCGGCGGAGGACGAGCGCAGCCAGCTGCGGCAGCGGGCGCATGCGGCGATTCTCTCGCTGGGCCGACGGATGATGACGGAGCGACGGCTGCGGGACAAGATCGACGGCTGGCTGGAGGACGCCGCCGTCTATGTGGTGACGACGTATCGGGACGAGATCACCTCGCTGATCACCGAGACGGTGGCGAGCTGGGACGCGGACCACACCTCGCGGAAGATCGAGGCGCACATCGGCCGGGATCTACAGTTCATCCGGATCAACGGCACGGTGGTGGGTGCCCTGGCCGGGCTGGTGATCTATACGGTCTCGCGGGTGCTGGGCGCATAGCGCGCAGGCGGTGGCGGGTTGGCTTGCGGCGCCCGGCGGATTGCCGCGTCGCGGCTCTGGAAGGTGTACGCGGCCTGGCCTATGGTGCGCGCGTGCGACGTCGTGGAGGGCGTGCCGTGCTCGCCCGGGGGCTGTGGACGGCCGGTGAGCTCGCCGTCACCCTCGGGGTCGTGGTGCTGCTCTTCGTCGTCCACCAGCTGTGGTGGACCAACCGGCAGGCGAGGGCGGACGCACGGCACGAGGTGTCGGTGCTGGAGCGGCGGTGGCAGGACGGGGCCGAGGAGTCCGTGACGCCGACGCCGGGGGCGACGCGATCCTCCGATTCCGCTCAGGGGGACGGCCGCGGCCGTGACGGTGACCGCGACCGTGACCGGTCGGCCGGGAGCGGCGCCGGGGGCCGAGGGCCGCGCCGGGACCAGGCGTACGCGGTGCTCCGGATCCCGCGTATCGGCCTTACGGTGCCCATCGCCGAGGGCATCAGCCGCGCGGCGGTGCTCAACAAGGGCTACGTGGGCCACTATCCGCGCACCGCCCAGCCGGGCCAGGCGGGCAACGTCGCCCTCGCGGGCCACCGCAACACCCACGGCGAGCCCTTCCGGCAGCTGGACGAGGTGCGCCCGGGCGACACGGTGCGCATCGACACGGCCGACGCCCGCTTCACGTACGTGATCGAGCGCACCCTGCCGCGCACCTCGCCCGCCGACGGCACGGTGATCGCGCGGGTGCCGTACAGCTCCGTCCACCCCCGCTACCGCTACACCGAGCCGGGCTACTACCTCACGCTGACGACCTGCACCCCCGAATTCACCTCCCGCTACCGCCTGGTGGTCTGGGCCCGGTTGCGGGCCGCCGCCCCACGGGATGTCGGCGGGGGTCACTAGGGGGACGGGTCGTGTGCCGCCTGCGGCGGGCTGTTCCCCTACCCGCCCCTTCCCGAAACTGGTGCTCCGCCCCAGACCCCGGAGCGGGGCTCTGCCCCAGACCCCGCTCCGGGGCTCCGCCCCAGACCCCCGGAGCGGGCCTTCGCCCCAGAGCCCCGGGGTCCAGGGGCGGAGCCCCTGCCATGCGGCGGAGCCGCATATCGATGTTGCGGGAAGGGGCGGGGAGGGGGAAGTATCGCTCTGCGGCTCGGCCGCGTGGCCCCCGATCTGCTTAGACTGGCAGCGCCAGGAGGGGAGACCGGCCGGGAGAGGGGGACATGACCGTGTCGCGACGACTTGACGCGCTGCGGATGCAGCTGGGCGTCTGTCTGTTCCTGCTGACCGGGGTTCTGCTGGCGCAGAGCGGGGTGGTTAGCGCCGTCGCCCTCGCCGCCACCGTCGCGGCCACGACCGCCGTCGCCGCCGCGCTGGCCCTGTGCGCGATCCTCGCCGCCCGCGGCCGAATACCCGTGCCCGCCGGGCGGATTCGCACCGCGATACGGGACCGGGAGCGCCGTACGGCGTTCCTGCCGCAGCGGGATCCCGATGCCGCCGGACGCCCGAGGCCCCGAGCGCCGGGCCGTCGGCTGCCGACGGCCGCGTAGGCGCACTGCTCTCAGCCTCTCCAGGGGGCACCTCCCAGCGGTAGCTGGGGGAGCTTGAGGAGCGGGGTCCGGGGGGTCCGGGGTGGAACCCCGGAAGCTCCAGGATTCGTACCGCCGCGCCACGCGGCTCGTCACGCCGATGTCTTCCACACTCCGGCACGACGAGACCCGCGGAGGGCTCCCATGTCCCTTTTCTCTTCCCTCGGCTCCCTGTTGACCACCATGGCGGACGGACTCGATCCGCTCTTCGGCGCGTCCGCGGCGGCGGCCGCCATCGTTCTGTTCACGCTGTGCGTCCGCGCCGCGCTGCACCCCCTCGCCCGGGCCGCGGTGCGCGGCGAGAAGGCGCGGGCCGCGCTCGCGCCGAAGATCACGGAGCTGGGCCGCAAGCACCGGGACGACCCGGAGCGGATGCGGCGCGCCATGGCGGAGCTCCGGACGCAGGAGGGCGCGTCACCGCTGGCGGGGTGTCTGCCGACGCTCGTGCAGCTTCCGGTCTTCTTCGTCATGTACCACGTGTTCTCCACCGGCAGCGGCGCCGGGGACCTCCTCGACCACACGCTCGCCGGGGCCCCGCTCGGCGCCCACTGGGGCGGGGTGTTCAGCGGTGGGCCGGGGCTGGTCTACCTCGGGCTCTTCGCGCTGATCGCGGCCGTGGCCACCTGGACGTATCTCCGCACCCGTAAGGTGACCGTCCCCGGGGTGCCCGGGGTGCCCGGGGTGCCCGGGGTGCCCGGGGTGCCCGGGGTGCCCGGAGTGGCCCGGGCGCTGCCGCTGCTGTCGTTCGGCACCCTCTTCACCGCCGCCGTGGTCCCGCTGGCGGCGGCGCTCTACCTGGCGACCAGCACGACCTGGACGGCGGTGGAGCGGGCCCTGCTGCACCGCTGACGACGCCCCCCGTCGCGGTCACCCTTGAGACCGATGTCCCAGTCCGTGAACGAGGTCTTGCGGGCTGGACGCCCCTGAAGGGAGGATCAATCGGCCGGTAGGCGTCTCGCACCGGCCTGTGACCTCGGGAGTCTTGGGATGAAACTGCTGCGAGTCGGACCGGCGGGCGCGGAACGCCCCGCGCTGCTCGATCAGAACGGCACCCTGCGCGATCTGTCCGCCCTGGTCCCGGACATCGACGGTGCCCTCCTCGCCGATGAGGCCGCCCTCGCGCGGGTGCGCGCGGCGGCGGCCGCCGAGGGGGACGACGCGCTGCCCGCGATCGAGGACGGCGGGGTGCGGATCGGCCCGCCGCTCGGCCGGATCGGCAAGATCGTGTGCATCGGGCTGAACTACCACGACCACGCCACCGAGACCGGCGCGAGCATCCCCGAAGAGCCCATCGTCTTCATGAAGGCCCCGGACACGGTCGTCGGTCCGGAGGACACCGTCCTCGTCCCGCGCGGCAGCGTGAAGACCGACTGGGAGGTGGAGCTGGCCATCGTCATCGGCCGCACCGCCCGCTACCTCGACTCCGACGAGGCCGCCCTGGCCGCGGTCGCGGGCTATGCGGTGGCCCATGACGTCTCCGAGCGCGCCTTCCAGATCGAGCGCGGCGGCCAGTGGGACAAGGGCAAGAACTGCGAGACGTTCAACCCCCTGGGCCCCTGGCTGGTCACCGCCGACGAGGTCCCCGACCCGCAGGCCCTGGGCCTGCGCCTCTGGGTCAACGGCGAGCTCCAGCAGAACGGCAACACGGCGGACCAGATCTTCGGCGTGGCCCAGGTGGTCCGCTACCTCAGCCAGTTCATGACCCTCTACCCCGGCGATGTCATCAACACCGGCACCCCGGCGGGCGTGGCCATGGGCCGCCCCGAGCCCAAGCCGTATCTGCGCGCCGGGGATGTCGTCGAGCTCGAGATCGAGGGGCTGGGCCGCCAGCGCCAGGAGTTCAAGGACGCCTGACGCGCGACCGGAGGACACCACGTGGATGGGGGGGTGGGGCGGTCCCGCCGGGGCCGCCCCTCCCTCACCTCAGCCCTGGGCCGTCGACAGATAGCGCTCCAGCGCCTCCACCACCAGCGCGTGGTCCTCTGCCTGCGGCAGCCCCGAGACCGCGACCGCGCCGACGACGCCCGTGCCCGTCACATGGATCGGGAAGGCGCCCCCGTGCGCCGCGTACCGGTCGGGGTCGAGGCGCGAGGACTCCTCGAAGCTGCTGCCCTTGGCGCGGAAGCGGGTGCCGACCAGGAACGAGCTCGCCCCGTAGCGCTCCACGACCCGGCACTTGCGCTCCAGCCAGGCGTCATTGTCCGGGGAGGTGCCCGGCAGCGCACGGTGGAAGAGGCGCTGACCGGCCCGCTGGACGCCGATCGTCACGGCGGCGCCGCGCTCCTGGGCCAGGTCGGCGATGAGGCAGCCCAGCCGCCAGGCGTCGTCGTTGTCGAAGCGGGGCAGCCGCAGCCGGCGCTCCTGCTCCTCCAGCTCCGCCACCCGGGCTGTCGCGTCGGTGTGCTCGCTCATGCGGGGACCTCGATCCGGACGGTACGGCGCTCCGCGGCCGCCACCCGGGCCGCCTCCAGCACATGCAGGGTGGCCGCGGCCTCGGCGGCGGTGACCGGCGGCGGGGTGCCGTCGCGGAGGGCGGCGGCGACGGCGGCGTAGTACGCGGGGTAGTCGCCCCGGAGGGTCTCCACCGGAACGCCGCCACCGGTCGTCGGGGACTCTCCCGCGCCCAGCCGGCCCCAGTCGCCCTCCGGCTCGGCGCCCCATTCGACGGACGGTTCGCCTGGGCGCAGCCCCTCGCGCAGGGCGGCCTCCTGCGGGTCGAGGCCGTACTTCACATAGCCCGACTCGCTGCCCAGCACCCGGAAGCGCGGGCCGAGCTGGGCGGTGGTCGCGCTCATCCACAGATGGGAGCGGACCCCGCTGGTGTGGGTGAGGGCGATGAAGGTGTCGTCGTCGGTCTGCGCCCCGGGGCGGCGCACATCGGCCTCGGCGTAGACGGACTCGACCGGGCCGAAGAGGGTGAGCGCCTGGTCGACCAGATGGCTGCCCAGGTCGTACAGCAGCCCGCCGACCTCGGCCGGGTCGCCGGACTCCCGCCAGCCGCCCTTGAGTTGCGGCCGCCACCGCTCGAAGCGGGACTCGAAGCGCTGCACCTCGCCCAGCGCGCCCTCGGCGAGCAGCTTGCGGAGGGTGCGGAAGTCGTTGTCCCAGCGGCGGTTCTGGAAGACGGTCAGCAGCAGCCCGCGGGCCTCGGCGAGCGCGGCCAGCTCCTCGGCCTCGGCGGCGGTCGCGGCCAGCGGCTTGTCCACGACGGTCGGCAGCCCGGCCTCGAGGGCGGCGCGGGCGAGCGGGACATGGGTGCGGTTGGGGGAGGCGATGACGATCAGGTCCAGCTCATCCGCCCGGGCCCACAGCTCATCGGCGGAGTCCACGAGCCGGACGTCGGGGAACTCGGCGCGCGCCTGCCGCTGCCGCTCCGGACTGGAGGTGACGATGGTGTCGAGGACCAGTCCCTCGGTGGCCGCGATCAAGGGGGCGTGGAAGACGGATCCGGCCAGGCCGTAGCCGATCAGTCCCACGCGGGTGGTGCTGCTGTCATCGGTGGCATCCATGAAGCCCACTTTGGCAACAGTGTTGTCAAAGTGCAAGCGGTGGCCACAATGGAGGGGTGAACAGCACGATGTCCGGAGCGGCCGGGCCCGGAGCCAACCTGACCGCCCTGCGCAGCTATAACGCGGCACTCGTCCTGCGGCTGCTGCGGAACGCGGGCGAGGACGGCGTCAGCCGACCGGAGCTGGCCGGGCGCACCGGCCTCACCCCCCAGGCCGTCAGCAAGATCACGGCCCGGTTGAGGGCGGAGGGGCTGCTGGCGGAGGCCGGTCAGCGCGCCTCGACCGGCGGCAAACCGCCCACCGCGGTCCGGCTGGTCCCGGACGCCCGCCATGCGATCGGGCTCCAGCTCGACCGCGACGAGGTGACGGCGGTCCTGGTCGACCTCGCGGGGACCTCGGTCGCGGCCCGCTCGGCCCCCTTCGACTTCGGCGCGCCCGCGGAGGAGGCGCTCTCGGCGGCCACGGCCGAGGTCAGGGCGCTGCTGGCGGATGCGGCGGCCAGGGGTGTGGTGGGCGGCGGCGTCGCGGCGGGCGCTGGTGCCGACATCGCGGCGGGCGCTGGTGCCGACATCGCGGCGGGCGGCGGTAGCGCCCTGGGTGGCGGACTGCTCGGTGTCGGCGTCGCCGCGCCCGGACCCCTCGACCACGTCTCCGGCGTGCTGCACCGCGTCACCGGCTTCCCCCAGTGGGACGGCTTCCCGCTGCGCGACGCGCTCGCCGAGCGGCTCGCCCTCCCCGTCGTCCTCGACAAGGACACCAACGCCGCGGCGCTCGGGCTGGTGACCGCCGGGACCGCCGAGTCGGCCGCGTATCTCCACCTGGGCACCGGCCTGGGCGCCGGTCTGGTGCTCGGCGGGGATGTGTACCGGGGCGCGCGGACCGACGCGGGGGAGTTCGGGCACCAGGTGATACAGCTCGACGGGCCGCCCTGCGACTGCGGCAACAACGGCTGTCTGGAGGCGCTGTGCCTCGCCGCCGTCGCGCGTGGCGACCGTACGGAGGCCGCGCGGCTGCTCGGCATCGGCGCGACCAACCTCGTACGGCTCCTCGACATCGACCGGGTGCTCCTGGGCGGCCGGATGGTGCTGGCCGACCCCGAGCCGTACGTTCGCGGTGTGGCCACGATGATCGCCGAGGACTCCGTCCGCGCCAGCCGCCCCCCGGTCTCCGTGGACGTCGTGGAGCGGGGCGAGCGCGCCGTCGTCGAAGGCGCCGCCCGGCTGGTGCTCGCACCGCTGTTCGCACTGGGCTGATCGAGGGGGATCCTGACCGCCAGTCGGGGGCAATCCGGGCCTGGTGCGGTGTGTCGGCGTGCGAACGCGGAATGTAGCGGAGTGCTCGGGGAAAACCGCAGCACAGCAGAGGTCACTCATGCGCTTGCCCACCGCACTGTCCCTACGAGCTGTCCTTCCGGCGGCCGCGCTCGCGTTCGCCCCGGCCCTCTACGGGGTCCCGGCGTACGCCGCCGAGGCCGAGCCCGCCGCCTGCGGGGACCGGAACGCCTCCGACTTTCCCATCGAAGCCCATCTGCGCGGCGGGCCGGACCAGTACGCCCTGGGCGGCGGCTGGCGCGGCTGGCACCTCGAACTGCGCAACGCCACGGACACCGGCTGCCGCGCCATCCACCCCATCGCCGTCCTGGTCGACCAGGCCCGTCAACTGCGGCCCCGCCACATCGGCTTCGAGTTCCTGGACCCCGCCGCGGACGGCGGCGCCACCTGGCGGACCGTCTCCTTCCAGACCACGGACGAGGACGAGAACATCGGGGTCTTCGAAGACCACTTCAAGGGCTTCACCGTGCCCGCGCACAAGACCGTCGACGTCCAGGTGCGCACGCGCTTCACCGCGGACGCGCCCGAGGGGCCGGTGACGGCCAACGCGATCGCCGTGCAGCGGCGCGCGGACGACGGCGACTGGGTGGGGCAGTCGAACGACTACGTCTTCCGCATCGGCGGGGCGACGGCTACGGGTTCGGGTACGAGCACGGGTTCGGGCACGAGCACGGGTTCGGGTACGGGGTCGGGTACGGATACCGGTACCGCGGGCACTGGCACCGGCACCGGAACCGGCACCGGAACCAAGGACCCGGACGCCGGAACGCGTACGAGGGCTGCCACGCGCTCCGGCGGGCTTACGGAGACCGGGACGGATACCGGTGTCGGCGCCGGAGCCGCCACCGACGGGGACGACGAGACGAAGCCCGCTCCGGAGCCGACCACCCGTTCCAAGCGCCCCACGGCCACGTCGAGCCGAACGGCCGAGGAGACCAAGGAGACGGAGACCCCCTCGGTCGCGCCGAGCCGGAAGCCGAGCGCCACCAGAAGTCCCGGCGCGACCCATGAGGAGAGCAGCCCGGCCGCGGTGCCGCCCCGCGCCGACAGCGACGTTGATGCCGACACGGAGGCGGACGCCGACGTCGGCGCGGACACCGACGTCGACACCGATCCCGGCGCCGAGGAGGACGCGGGGACCGGAGCGGATACCGATACCGATACGGATACCGAGTTGGGCGCGGATGTCGGCACGGACATGGACACCGACCTCGGGGCGGGCACGGATACGGACACGGGCTCGGGCTCGGACCTGGGCTCGGACTCAGGCGCGGACGCCGATACGGGTACCGACACCGAGGCGGGTACTGACACCGGTACCGACACCGGCACCGGTACCGGCCTCGACGAGGGCCTGGACACCGGCACCGACACCGACCTCGGTACGGAGACCGATCCCGGCACCGACGTGGGGACCGACACCGGGCTGGGCACGGAGACCGACGACCCCGGCGCCGAGACCGACCTGGGCACCGAGACCGACCCCGGCACCGACACCGACCCCGGCACCGACACCGGACGCGAGCCCCAGGCCGAGCCCAGCACCGGCACCGGCGGTGACGGCCGTCACGAGGAGGACGGCGGCCACGAGCGCGAACACGAGCGGATTCCCGAACTCGCCGCGACGGGCCGTCACACCGCCCTGCTCGCGGGGCTCGGCGTCATCAGCGCCGCGCTCGTGACCTGCGGAACCGTCCTCGTGGTGAAGTCCAGGCGCTCGGGGGTCTGAACCCCGGCGCCCCGATGCCCTCACATCCGGCGCGGGTACGAACTACTGGCCCCGGGGCCCCTCGCCCCGGCGGCGCAGTTCGTCGTCGACCTTGTCCGAGCCGGACTGGATCTGCTCCGAGTACTTGCCGCCGGTCTTCTTGTCCGCGGTCTCGGCCCCCTTGCGAGCGCCCTTCCGAGCCTTGTCGGGGTTCTTGCTGATCGCGCCCTTGAGCTTGTCCATCATGCCCATCGTGGCCTCCTTACGGTCCGGCCTCACGGTCCGGCTCGTTCCACGGAGGGGCGGATTCCGCCCCTTCCCCAGGATCAGACACCTGTGCGGATCTGTCGCGCTGGGACGGAGCGCGAACGGACGGCGAACGGACCGTGCTCCCGGACACAGGGCGGTCTCCCCAGCGCTTTCCCCGGTTAGGCTGAGGTCGTCGCAGAGTCGATTCCGAGCGGAGAGCAACCAGTGGCAGAGCGCAAGCCGATCGAGTCATGGCTCACCGACATGGACGGTGTGCTGATGCACGAGGGCATACCGGTGCCCGGTGCCGACGCCTTCATCAAGCGGCTGCGCGAATCCGACACGCCCTTTCTGGTGCTCACCAACAACTCCATCTACACCCCGCGCGACCTCCATGCCCGGCTGTCCCGGATCGGGCTCGATGTGCCCGTGGCCAACATCTGGACGTCGGCGCTGGCCAGCGCCCAGTTCCTGGACGAGCAGCGCCCCGGCGGCACCGCGTATGTCATCGGCGAGGCGGGGCTGACCACCGCGCTGCACGACATCGGCTACGTTCTTACGGATGTCGAGCCGGACTATGTGGTGCTCGGCGAAACCCGTACGTACAGCTTCGAGGCGCTCACCAAGGCCATCCGGCTGATCAACGACGGCGCGCGGTTCATCGCCACCAACCCCGATGAGATCGGCCCCTCCGCGGAGGGCGCGCTGCCCGCCACCGGCTCCGTGGCCGCGCTGATCACCAAGGCCACCGGCCAGAAGCCCTACTTCGTCGGCAAGCCCAATCCGCTGATGATGCGGTCCGGGCTGAACGCGATCGGCGCCCACTCCGAGTCCAGCGCGATGATCGGCGACCGGATGGACACGGATGTGCGGGCCGGGCTCGAGGCCGGTATGGAGACCTTCCTGGTGCTCACCGGGGTGACCAAGGCGGGCGAGGTGGACCGGTACCCGTACCGCCCGTCCACGGTCGTGGAGTCCATCGCGGACCTCGTGGAACGCATCGCATGACCCACCGGTGAGCGTGGGCATGACCTGCTGGTGAGCGTCGGCATGACCCGCCGGTGAGCCCTGTGCCCCGGATGGCGCAGTAGGCGACCGCAGCGGATGCGGGGCCCTGCCGGGCGCGTGAGCCTCTTGGTATCGGGAGGTTTCACCATGCGCATTGTCGCACTCACTCTCTGTAGCGCAGCATGTGCCGCCGTCGCGGTGCTGACGGCCGCCGCTCCGGCCCTCGCCGAGCAGCGCCACTCCGCCACCACCACGATCCGGATCAGCCCACGGGCCCTCGCCCCCGGCGCCGAGGTCGAGGTCTGGGCCTTCGGCTGCCCGGACCGGGTGGCCACCGCCTCGTCCCCGGTGTTCGTGGACGACGCGGAGCTGACGCCCGAGGGGGACGCGCTCTTCAGCGAGGCGACGATCCGCTCTACGGCGGCCAAGGGGGCGCACCGGGTCACCCTCGACTGCGCGGGCGGCGGCCTTGTACGCGAGGACGGAACGGGCGCGGACGGCGCGGGCGGCGCGGCCGGGGAAGGGCAGGACGGCGCGGCCGGGGACGGGCAGGGCGGCGCGGACCGGGTCGCCCTCGCCGTGGAGCGCCCGCCCTCGCCCGTCGCCCCCGTCCGCGCCGGCGGGGGCGGCACCGCACCCGACGAGGCGCGGCCACGCGACGACATCGGCGCCGCGGAGGCGTACGGCCTGGTGCTCTCGGGCGGTACGGCCGTGGCCGTCGGCGGCCTCGCGGTCCACCGCCGCCGACATCCCTCCCGTACCGCGAGCTGATCGCCACGGATCTGGATACCGAGATGGACGGACACATGGACGGCATCGGGAATCGCTTCTCCGGCCTCGGGCGGCCGGCCATCGGACTCGCCTGGGCGGCACTGCTGCTGGGCCTGTGGATGTGGGGCCGCGACACGACGGAGGGGACGGGGGGTCCGGCGCCCATGACCGGGGACGTGGCCGCGGTCGGGCGGCCGTCCGCCCATCCGCTGCCCCCGGCGCACGCGCCGCTGGCCTCCGCCCGGCCCGAGCGGGTCGTGATCGAGGCGGCGGGGGTCCGCGCCCCTGTCGTCGCCAGCGGCCTCGACCGCGACGGAGCGGTGAAGCCCCCGCCCTTCAGCCGCCCCGGCACGGTCGGCTGGTACCGGGCCGGCCCCGAGCCCGGCTCCCCGGGCGCCGCCCTGCTGGTCGGCCACCTGGACACGAAGAGCAAACCGGCGGTCTTCCACGGGCTGAGCGACCTCAAGCGGGGGGAGCGGGTGCGGGTCGCGCGATCGGACGGGACGACGGCGGAGTTCACGGTCGAGCACGTCGAGGTGGTGCCGGAGAAGCACTTCGACGCGCGACGGGTGTACGGGTCGCGGTCCCATGACCGCGCGGAGCTGCGGCTGATCACGTGCGGGGGCACGTACAACCGCTCGACCCGGACGTACTCGGCGAACGTCGTCGTCTCGGCCTACCTGACCGGCACGACGGGCTCTCCGGGCAACGTGTCGGCAGGCAGCCGCAATGCGCCGCACTAGCCGGTGCGACGGCTGGGCGCCTGCGGCGGGCAAAGCCCCCACCCCGCCCCTTCCCGAAACTGGGGCTCTGCCCCAGACCCCGGGGTCCAGGGGCGGAGCCCCTGCCACGTGGTGGAGCCGCATATCGAAATGGAGCGGGAAGGGGCGGGGAGGGGAACAGCCCGCCGCAGGCGTCACAACCCGTCCCCGTACCCACACCAGCAGCCGCAGCCGTACGCGCGTGGTCTCCGTCGCCGGGGCGCTCCTGTCGTGTCTCGTGGTCTCCGGGTGTTTCGGGGCCTCGGAGGGGGACAGTGACCATGCCTCGGTCGCCCGGCAGCCCAGGCAGCGACCCAAGGCCACGATCCCCTATTGGGTGAATCCGGAGGGCAGCGCGGCGCGCCAGGTCGCGGCGTATCGGAAGAAGGGCGAGGACGGCGAGGCCAGGCTGATCGAGAAGATCGCTGAGCAGCCCGTCGCGGAGTGGCTGGGGGCGGGCGACCCGGAGGGGCGGGCGCGGGCGTTCACCGCGGCCGCGGATCAGGTGAACCGGGATGCGCTGCTGGTCTTCTACAACATCCCGCACCGCGACTGCGGGCAGTACTCCAAGGGCGGCGCGGCCGACGGCGACGCCTATCGCACCTGGCTGGACAAGGTGGTCCGGGCGATCGGCCACCGCCGGGCCACGGTCATCCTGGAGCCCGACGCGCTGCCCCATGTGGTGGACGGCTGTACGCCCAAGAAGTTCCACGAGGAGCGGTACGACGTACTGACCGGCGCTGTGGACAAGCTCAAGGGGCTGCCGCGCACCAAGGTCTATCTGGACGCCGGAAACCCCCACTGGATCAAGGACCCGCGGCGGATGGTCGAGCCGCTGAAGCGGGCCGGTATCCGTAAGGCCGACGGCTTCGCGCTGAACACCTCCAACTATCAGACGACCGAGGAGAACCGGGCGTACGGCAAGCGGCTGTCCGCGCTGCTCGGCGGCAAGCCCTTCGTGATCGACACCAGCCGTAACGGCAATGGCCCGGCCCCGGGCAAGAACGACCCGCAGGCGTGGTGCAACCCGAAGGGCCGGGCGCTGGGCGAGCGGCCGACCGTCGACACCGGGGACAAGCGGATCGACGCCTATCTGTGGATCAAGCGTCCGGGCGAGTCGGACGGCACCTGCAAGGGCGGTCCCACCGCGGGTCGGTGGTGGCCCCGGTACGCGCTCGATCTCGCCCGTAACGCCGACCGCAGAAGTAGCTAGCCGTCACTTCTTCGAAGTAGTCAGCCGTCACTTCTTCTTCGGGGCGGGCACCCTCACCCACACCGCCTTCGACGGCGTCCCCCGGTCGTCCACCGCGTTGAGCATGTACCACCCCGGCGGCACCACGGACGAGTCCTTCGGCAGGGTCACCGTCACCGCGTCCTTCGACCGGGTGAAGCCAAGGGCGATCGACCGCTGCTCGACATTGGTCACATGGGTGAAGGAGCCGGGCCGGAGCAGCCGCATCTTGGTGATCGCCGACGCATACGCGGTCCGGTAGGTGGTCTTCCCGCCGAGCTTGACCGTCCTGGGCGCGGTGTCGGTGAGCTTCGGCCGGGAGTCCCGGAAGAGATACGGCGGGGTGTAGAGGTCGATCTGCTGCTGGAACTCACCCGGCGTGGTGTTGGCCTTGTCGGCGAAGAGCGAGTCCGAGCCGAAGGTCATGACCCGGCCGTCCGGCAGGAGCAGCGCGCCCGAGTGGTAGTTGCGGCCCACCAGCGGATCGGCCACCGCGCGCGCGGTGTTGCTCTTCGGGTTGTAGAGCTCGGCCTTCAGCACATTGGTGGCGCCGCGCCCCCGGTAGTCGCCCGAGCCGTTCGTGGTCAGCACGGTGTCGTCGGGCAGGATCACACTGCTCGGATAGCGCACCTTCGCATACAGCTCCGGGCCATCGCGGAACCGCGGCTTCTCGGCGTGCAGATCGACGATCCGGGTCTTCGCCGAGGACTTGGGGTCCTCGCCGACCCCGCCGCCGCCCTGCACCATGTACCGCTGGTCCTGCGCGGGCGGCAGCAGCACCGACATCGACGTCTCCAGGGCGTCCGAGTCGCTGATGCCCGGGACCACATCGAACCGATTGGTCTTCAGATCCCAGATGCCGGGCGTGCGGCCCTTGTCGTCCGGGCCGTATCCGGCGTTGGAGCCGGTGTAGAAGATCCGGCCCTTGTCGGTCAGGAACAGCGCGGGGTAGGTCGGGAAGAAGCGCTTCTTGGACAGGTACTTCCACTTATTGGTCTTGGGGTCGTAGATCTCGTTCTTCCCCGGCACCACCTGGCCGATCTCGTCCAGCCCGGAGACCGCGAGCACCTTGCCGTCCTGGAGGGGGGTCAGGGTCGGGTACCAGCGGGCCTCGTTCATCGGGTCGACCGGGATATACCGCTCGGCGTCCGGGTCGAACTCATACGCCTGCTTGATGCCCTGGAAGTCCTTCTTGTCGAACGACAGCTTCTGCGCGATCCCGTAGAAGTTCCGCTTGTCCTTTCCCTTCAGCCCGGAGATCCGGTAATTGTCCTCGGTCCCGGTCTGGTACTTCTTTCCCTTGCGCAGCGCCTCCACATAGACCCGCGCCGTGCTCGCGGTGACGATGACCTTCCCCTTGCGATTCTTGCTCTTCTTCGCGCGCGGAACGAGAATCGGGTCCTTCGACTCGAAGGTCTTGCCGTTCTCCCTGCCCGTGAAGCGGGTCCCGGCGGGGAGGGTCTTCGGCTTGTCGGGGCTCTCGTTGTGGACGAACATCAGTCCGCCCGCCTTCTCGACATTTCCCCTGAGCTTCTCATAGCGCTGGGTGCCGCCCGCCACCAGCAGCTTTCCATCCGGGAGCTGGCTGTGCCCGGAACAGAAGAGGTCCTTGGGGGTGGGAATGTTGGTGAAGGTGTTCTTCTCCGGGTCCCACAGGACGCTGCGGAAGGATTTGGCGGCGAAGTTCTTGGCGTTGTTCCCGGAACCGGCCACCAGCAGCACCTTGCCGGTGTGCAGCAGAGCGGCGTGGATCGTATTGATCCGGTACGCCTCGGGGACATCGACCACATCCCAGTGGCCGTTCTCCGCCTTGTACTCCGGTTGGTTGATTTTGTACGCGTGGTACTTGTCCGAGCTGAAACGGTAGAGGGCCGGGCCGTTCATCCCGGCCAGCACGAAGATGGCCGCCGCACCGATCCCGAAGCGGCGGGTGCGGCGACTCGGTCGGTACTTCACTTCTTATCGTCCCCCAAGGGCGGGCACAAAACAGTCATTGTCGGATGACTGTGGCCGAAGTGGGACGAAGAGGCCAGCGACCCGCCGAAGGTGGCCGCGACCAGGCTCGGGCCCGGGTTACTCGCGATGCGCCGAACGCAGTCGGATGCGGATGTTGCCGAAGTGGTCGCGGATCGCCTCTTCGGCTCGCAGGGCGTCACCCGAGCGCACCGACTCCAGGATCTCCCGGTGCTGCTTGCAGGTGACCCGGGGGTCCGTGGGCACGTCCACGAGGTCGGTGCGCACCCGGTGGAAGGCGTCCCAGAACGCCTCCAGCACCTCGCTCAGCAGCGAGTTGTCCAGGCTCCCGTAGAGCGCGGCGTGAAACGACCGGTCCGTCTCGGCGCGCACCGAGCCCTCCGCCGCCTCCGCCTCCATCCGCCGCACGACCGCTTCCAGCTCGGCGAGATCCGCCTCCGGGATGCGGCCGGCCAGCCGCGCGATCAGCCCCGTCTCCACGGCCTCGCGCAGCTCGAGGAGTTCGAGCAGGCTGTCCTCGCCCCGGTAGTGCCCGGCGACGGTACGGAAGATCAACCCCTCGATCATCGGTGCCATCGACATCGGGCCGACGTACGTTCCGAAGCCGTGCCGGATCTCCACGATCCCCATCGCCTGGAGCGCCTTGAGCGCCTCCCGCACGGAGTTACGGCTGACGCCGAGAAGCTCCATCAGCTCGGTCTCGGTGGGCAGCGGGGCGCCCGAGGGGAGCCGCTGGTCGATGATCAGCCGCTTGATGCGTTCCTGTATGTGCGCCGCCACCGCCACCTCCGATCCGGACAGCTTAGCGGCGGCGGCACGAGCAGGTCAGATGTGTGCGATGAAGGCGGCCCAGGCTTCGGGGGAGACGGTGAGCCGACCCCCCTGGGGGGTTTTGGAGTCGCGGATGTGGACGGTATCGGGGCGTATCGCGACCTCGACGCACTCGCCGCCTCCGCCGCCGCTGTAGCTGCTCTTGAACCAGTCGAGTTCGGTGGTGCTGCTGCTCATAGCGCTCCTCGCATCTGCTCCAGCAGGCTCGTGGTGTCCTGAGGGCTCAGAGCCTGTGAGCGCAGTTTGCCATAGCGCTGGTGCATGGCACTGACGGCTTCCGGATCGGTGATCAGGATGCTGCTGCCGTGCCCTTCGATGTAGCCGAGCCAACGGTGTTCCATCGTTTCGGCCAGGCGCATCGATCCATCGGCACCAGAGTGATCCTCCTGCCGGAGCGGCATGATCTGGATCTCTACGTTGCGGCGCTGCTGCTGCTCAAGGAGGTGGTCGAGCAGGGCCCTGGTGATCTCTGAGCCGCCGAAGTGCCTTTCCAGGAGCGCCTGTTCGATGATGAAGCAGAACGAGGTGCTCGGCAGGTCCGTGAACAGCTGCTGCCTCGCTAGGCGTGCGATCACCTGCTGCTCGCACTCTTGCGTAGGGGTGTGCGGGAGGTAGCGGTCGAAGACGGTGCGGATGTACGGCTCGGGTTGAAGTAACCCCGGCACCACCGCGCAGTCGTACGCGAGGAGTGAGACGGCTTCCTCCTCGATCCCCGCCCAGTGCAGGACCCACGACGCGAGTCCGACCCTCCGCGTCAGACTGCGGTACGCCGCGCCCAGAACCCGCGCGGCCGGGGCGCCCAGGACCTCCTCCGTGCGCGGGATGAGTTCCTTGGGCGGGAAGCGCCTGCCCTGTTCCATCTTCGCGACGTACGTCGCCGAGTACCGGACCCGTGGGGCGAACTGCTCCTGCGTCAGCCCCGCCTCGTCCCGTAGCGCCTTCAGTACCGCGCCAAAGGTCTTGAGGCTCTCCGACGTTTCCGGTTCGCTGTCTTTTGTCATCCTCATATCGTCACGGGCGGTGACCAGTCCGGTCCAGGCGGTGAACTGGTACAAGCGAAACTGGGTGGGTGTCGTGCCTGGCAGGGGCCGCCGCTCGGCCGGGACGCTTCCGCCATGACCGCACCACAGGGCCAAGTGCCCGTCACCGTACGTACGTTCGCGCAGCGATTCTCCGCCACCCGGCGCGGTGCCCGGCTCGCCCGGCTGCTGGCCGTGCACCAGCTCACCGCGTGGGGGTTCACCCCGGGGGTGGGCGGCTATGACGCGGCGATCCTGGTCGTGGCCGAGCTCTCGGCCAACGCGGCGCTCCATGGGCGCGTACCGGGGCGGGACTTCGCGGTGCGGCTGGCGTACGACGAGCGGGGCGGCGTCCTGGAGATCGAGGTGAGCGACACCCATGAGAAGTGCCCCGTGCCGAAGGCGCCCACGTCGGAGGACGAGGAGGGGAGGGGGCTGATGCTGGTCGAGGCGGTGGCGGATCGCTGGGGCATCAGGGAGCGAAGGGGGCCGGGCAAGACCGTATGGGCGCGGATCACCGAGGCGAGGTGACTTTGAGCATGGGTCCGGGGGATGGGGGGCGGGGGCCTCGCCGCCGGCCGCCGGGCCGGTGGGTGCCGGTGTCGTGGCGGCTTCCGTGCCCGAGGGTCGGGGCCGATCCGGGGTGCGGGTCGACCGCCCCTCCGGGTACCCCTCCAAAAAACGCTTGATCTGAAGCAACTAATTTGTCAACCAGTTTCGAGAGGGGTACCCCACCCCCTGGCAGGCGGTCCGGCGACGGCCCCTGCCCCGGCAGGCCGTAGCCGCCACCGGCGCCCACACCCGGTCGCCCGGCGCCCGGCGACGCGGCCGCGCCCCCCACCCCCTGCCCCGCTGCTCACATGCGCCGAAGGCGCGAGACGGCGCCGCGCCCGACCGAGCCGCGCAACCCAACCCCCCTCGCCTCCCCTGGGGCGCGGCCCGGCGTGATCGACCGGCGCACCAGCCGCGCTCGACCCGGTCCGCACCACGGTGCGCCGGGGGTGGTGCCCTGGCATGTGATCCTCCGGTGCGGAAGATTCTGACGCGCCATCAATTCGGCACATCAATTCGGCACATTGCCGAATGAGTCGCACTGGAGGGGAACATGTCGCCTATTCGCATCTTTGTCGCAGCGGTCGCCGTCGCCGGGGTGCTCGCCGGTATGGGGGCCGGTACCGCGACGGCCGCCGTCAGCCGCTTCGACGACGGCAGCTTCGAGACGCCCACGGTGGCGGCCAATACGTTCGTGAACGTGACGTCCGGGCAGACCATCGGGCCCTGGAAGGTCACGGCCGGAAACGTGGACCACATCGGGGACGGCTTCTGGCAGGCGGCCGAGGGGGGCCAGTCCGTGGACCTCAACGGTCAGGGCGCCGGGACCGTGGAACAGACCTTCACCACGGTCCCGGGGAAGCGATACTCGGTGACGTACTCCCTGGCCGGCAACCCGGCGGGAGGCCCGACCGTGCGGACCGGGAAGGTGCTGGTGGACGGGCAGAACTTCCAGGACTTCAGCTTCGACGTCACGGGCAAGACGTTCGCGAACATGGGCTATGTGACCCGGGAGGTGACCTTCGTGGCACGCGGAACCTCCACGACGCTGGCGTTCGCCAGCACCAACGGCAGCGCCTACGGGCCGGTCATCGACGACGTCAGGGTCAGCGCCTGCACGCCCTGCCCCTCCTGCGACTGATCGCGACTGATCGCTGAGCGCGGCTGATCGCGGCTGATCCCGAGAGGGAGCCCTCGGTGCCCCCACGCGCCGGGGGCTCCCCGGTTCTTCGGAGAACTTCGGAACTTCGTCAGGCGGCCGCGCGCTGGCTGCGGGCCAAGGACGTCGCCGCCTTGCGGCGCCCCGGCGCGAGCACGTCGACCGGGGCGCCCGCACCGCTGCCCGGCGTCTCGCGCCAGCGGTCCAGCCGGGCCACGACCTCGGCCAGCCGCCGATCGCCGGGCCCGACGGCCAGGTAGAAGAGCGACTCGTCCGGCTTCCGGTCGTCGCCGCCCCAGCGGACCACGCCGTCGAGCTCGGCGAGGATGTCGCGGATCACGACCTCCTGCTGGGGGAAGAAGCCGCCCTTGACGCCGGGCGGGTAGTGGCCGGGCCGGATCCGGACGGCCGTACCGGACGCCTGGTTGCCCTCCGGCAGCCCCTTGCGGACCGAGCCGGGGCTGCGCCAGCCGATCACATCGCCCTTGCGGAGCTCGTCGATCTCGTAGTGGAAGCGGCGGATCACATGGACCAGTACGGCCTCCGGTGCGCCGATGCGGACGGTGACACCCTCCAGCGGGGTGCCGGGCACCGGACGGGACCAGATGGCTCCGCCGCCGTCGGCGACCTTCTCCATCTCCCAGCCGCTGGGGCTGGATCTGCCCGTCAGCACCCGGGCCCGGTTCGCCTGATAGCGGCGGTATGCCTTCCGGATCTCCTCGCCGGTGGGTGTCTTGGAGTGCGAGGACGCGGCGTACGCGGGTGTCGCCAGCAGCGCGGAACCGGGGAGGGAGGCCAGCGCGGCCGCGCCGAGCAGTGCGCCGGAGCGGGCGAGCAGCTGCCTACGGGATGGGTCGAACACGCTCATTCATCGTCCCCTCGTGACGGTGGGGCTGGTGGGCCGGTTCTGGTCGCGGGCCACGACGGATACGGCACCCGTGGCGATGGCCAGGACGAAGGCGATGCCCATGGCCGGGTTGACGTATCCGGGGACCGCGGCGTCGTAACTTCCGCCCTCGTCGATCCGGCAGGTGAAGCGAAGGGGAAGGTAGCTCGCCGAGTAGCGGTCGACCTGGGCCGCCTTCGCCTCCCCGCCCGCCTTGGCGCATGCCTCGCGCATGGTGTCGCTCTCCATGAACATCACATGGAGCGCGCCCCAGATGTACAGGGCGACGGTGGCGCAGACGGACAGCAGGGCGATCGCGCCGAGCCATTCGGCCGGGGTCTTCCGGCGGCCGGTGCGCTTGGCGATGCCGGAGCCGAGGAGGCCGATCAGGGTGAAGACGACGATGACCCCGATCAGGCAGATGAACAGCAGCAGGATCGAGTTGAGTCCGTCCGGCGAATCGGACGCCAGCGATGCCGGCGATGAAGGTGCTTCGTTCACCGCATCATCCTGTTGTACTTCTCGAAGATGTAGTAGAGCGGCATGCGCTTCTTGGCGTCGGTGAAGGCGGGTTCCTTCGGGCCCTGGTAGCGCCGCAGCACCTCGTAGATCTCCGACTCCTTGTAGTCCAGCGAGGGCCGGCGGATCGCCGTCTCCGCGTCGACGCTGCCCGGCTTGCCGTCGGCTCCCCAGATATGGGCGTGGCCGACGGAGGTGAGGGCGAAGTCGTTGTCCGTGCGGAGCTTGTCCCACACCGAGAAGACGTCGGAGTCCTTGTCCGGGTCCTTCGGGGTGCCGGTCACCAGACCGGTCCTGATGGAGTTGTTCCAGCAGAGCACGCCCACCAGCCCGAACATCTGGGCCACACCGGTGCTGCTGTCGCGCAGCGAGACCACCCCGGGCAGGTCCTTGGCCCAGTCCGGCACATAGCCGTTGTGATAGAGCCACACCCCGGCGTCCTTGACCAGGTCCTCGTTGCCGTAGTGCCGGAACTCCCAGAACGCCGTGGTCTGGATGAGCGCCTTCCGCATGCCGTAGGCCCGTGCCGTGTTCGTCACGGCGACATCCCCGGCGATGATCGTTTCCAGGCACTGGGTGGTGGTGTAGATCCGGCCGTCGTCCTCGGGGAAGCCGATGGATTGCATGTAGGTCTGGACGTCGGCGAGCAGCCCCGGGAAATAGGCCTGGTTGAAGAGGCTGTCCGGCATGGTCGCCACCGGGGGGTTGAACGACCCCTGTCCGGTGTCCAGGCCGGAGGCGATGTTGTTATCGATGTTGATCGAGCCGTCGCCGGAACCGATCGTCTTGGTGACGATCTGGTCGAAGGCCCAGTTGGGCGGCAGCGGATAGCCGTAGTTCCCGGAGAAGCCGCTGGACATGTCGGAGACGAAGCTCGCCGTGGCGTGGCCCGCCTCGGAGACCCGGATGCACACATTGCGCGGGCCGTAGACCCCGATCTTGTACCGGTTCCCGGCGATGGCCATGCCGTCCACGATGCCCTTGAAGTGCGGCAGGACATTGTCGGTGACCTCGTAGTCGTACGCGTCGAAGTCCACGGCGAAGAAGATCCGGGTGCCGTCCTTGAAGCCGTGGTCATCGGCCGCGTTCGCCGCCGCGATGGCCGCCGCGTTGCCCGCGGTGTAGTTGAAGCCCGAGGCGTCGCGGCCGAAGGTCTGATAGATCGGGAAGCACCGGAGCCCGTTGTCGGCGAGGGTCTGGAGCTCGCCGATCTGGATGGCCTTCTCGGGGAGATCGGTGGTGCTGGGGTTGGTGAGATAGCGGCCGATGTACTTGTACCCGGCGGCCTTCAGAGTGTTGGCGCGGGCCTGGGTGATCTTGGTGACGCCGTCGCACGCCTGGCCCTTGCGGTCCTGGTCGCCGTAGGAGACCAGCAGCGATGCCCAGGTGGAGTAGTCGCCCTTCCCGGTGACCGGGAGCTTGGCGAAATCCTGGAAGCTGTTCACCGCGGATTGCAGCGCCGATCCGAACGAGGAGCTGAACGGCACATTGGGCCGCTGGTTCAGGATCATCGCGGCGGAGAACAGCCGTACCCAGGTGCTGGTCTCGCCCGAGGCGACGGTGTGCTGCTTCAGCCCGGACTGGGTGCCGGGGCCGAAGTTCCCGTTGGCCACACCGTCGGCCATGCCGAGTTCGTACTGCACCGCCAGCAGCATGGACTTGGCGACGGTCCGCGAGTGGTGTCCGTCGCACGGGATGATGAAGTAGTCCTGACGCTTGACGTAGTTGGCGTTCAGATACTGCTGCACCGTGCGGATGCCGGCGCCGCCGTCCCCGGTGACGATGTAGGCGTCCATGGTGAGCAGCCCCTTGAAGACCTTGGGGGAGAGGCTGCCCGCCTCGAAGACGCCCGCCACACCCATGTCGGTCATCAGCTCGGTGAGCGAATTCGCCACCGTGGAGCTGAACACTCCGTCGATCCCGCCGCCGTTGTACCCCTTGCAGTACAGCCCCGACTGAATGATCTTCGTGAACTTGGTCGAGGGCGTCGTACTGGCGTTGAGCTTCGGGTACTTCGACTGGAGCGTGCTCAGGGTGGTGGGGCCGAAGCTGTCCGAGAGGCTGGTGATGCCCAGCTCGTACTGGAGCGCCCGGGTGAGCGCGTACATCACCGTCCAGCTCGTCTTCCCGTCGACCTCGAGCGCCGGAATGCCCAGCTTCCCGCCGTATGTGTCGTTGATGAACTGCTGCGCCCGCATGACCATGGCGTCGGCCATGACGTCTCCTTCAGTGCCGAGTGACGGGGGTCAGTTGCACGCGAAGACGTAGTCGGACTTGTAGTTGATGTAGAGGCTGCTGGAGGTCTTGCCCATCTTGGCGGTCACCGGGGCGCAGGCGATGCTGGAGACGTAGACCGGGCCGGCGTACTCGCTGAAGTTGCCCGAGTCGGTGTCGCAGCCGGTGCCGTCCACCTTGCAGACCTTGAGGTACATGTACTGCGAGGCGCCGTAGTTGTTGTCCAGGATCGCGCAGCCCTTGCCGCTGCCGTTGGTGTAGCTGAACAGCGTGGCCAGGCGCACGCTCGGGTCGGTGCCCTCGGGCAGCGGGATGGCCTTGTTCAGCGAGTAGCCGGTGCCGCACACGGTCGCGGCGGCCGCGGTGGGCCCGGGGTTGGCCTTGGCGAACGCCTTGGTCTCGGCCGACGCCAGCGGGGACACCTTGACGTCGGTCGCCGAGGGGCGCTCGGCGGCGGAGGCCTGGGGCGCGGTCAGCGTGAGAACGGCGGCCGCGGCGGCGGCGAGGGCGGCACCGACGGTGGATCTGAGGATCGTGGACATGGACGTACCCCTCCCGTGAAGGCTGATGAGAGAAAAGATCGCCGGGGCCTCTCCCCAAGGCCCGTACGCGGCGACAAGCGCTTTCCGCGCTGTGGTCGCACGGAAGATATTCACTGGTCGGGGCCTTGGACAAGGGGTCTAGACACGTCGGGAGAGCGGAGCCTGGCCTTCCGGCGATAGGCCGTCACGGAGGAAGTACGGGGTGCGTCCCCCATGAGGGGATAAAGCGACTCATGTGCAAGGAGCTCGGTATACAGAGGGTTGATATGTGTCCCTGGTCACTATCTCCGGACTCGGGGCGGCCGTCGGCGGCCGTGGCTCCAGGCGCTCGTGAAACACCGAAGGGCGCCCTCGGAAACCGAGAACGCCCAGGTCAGCGATATGGGTGCTGGTGCGCCGCCAGGGACTCGAACCCCGGACCCGCTGATTAAGAGTCAGCTGCTCTAACCAACTGAGCTAGCGGCGCCTGCTGACGCGGAAATCCTACCCGACCCCGGAGGGTGCTCAGGACGCCAAGGGGGCGCGTGGACCTACGCCATTGGTATGGACATGACTATTGACCCCTGGATACTCTCACACTTGGTCTAGACCGCCGTGCACGGCTCGTCGAAGCACTCCCCACGTCTTCAGGAGCGAAGCATGCGCAAGAAGATCAGCGCCGCCGTCATCGGCATCGGACTCGCGGCGATTTCCGTCCTCGCGACCGGCGGCAGCGCCTCCAGCCACGGTTACACCGACTCGCCCATCAGCCGCCAGAAGCTCTGCGCCAACGGCACGGTGACGGGCTGCGGCGACATCCAGTACGAGCCTCAGAGCGTCGAGGGGCCGAAGGGCTTCCCCTCGGGTGGTCCGGCGGACGGCACCATCTGTGCGGGTGGCAACAGCCGGTTCTCGCAGCTCGACGACCCGCGGGGCGGCAACTGGCCCACGACCAAGCTGACCGCCGGGCGGAGCTACACCTTCAACTGGCGGTTCACGGCCTCCCACGCGACCACGGACTTCAAGTACTACATCACCAAGAATGGCTGGAACCCCAACCAGAAACTGACCCGTGCGAGCCTGGACTCCCAGCCCTTCCTGACCGTTCCGTACAACGGTCAGCGTCCGCCGTCCACGCTCTCCCACTCGGGGACCATCCCGAGCGGTAAGACCGGCAGACACGTGATCCTCGCCGTGTGGACCATCGCGGACACTTCGAACGCCTTCTATTCCTGCTCGGACGTCCAGTTCTGACGTCGCTGGTGTGGTGCCGTCCTGGGGCGGCACCACACCGTCGTCATACGGTCAGGCGTCGAACGCGCCCGACTTGGCGCTCCGGACGAAGGCGGCGAGCACCGCCGGCACGGTGGTCAGGACGGTGCCGGGGTCGTCGCTCTCCCGCAGCCGGACGCGGCCGCCGGCGGCGGCGACCTCGACGCACTGTCCCTCGCCCACGGAGTACGTGGACTTGCGCCAGTGGGGGTGGCGATGCGCGGTCATTGCAGAGGTGTTCATATGTGGGGCCCTCTTTCTCATACCAGACCAGCGATGAGGGCCTTCGTCACATCCGTGGACAGCGCGCAGTCCACGATATGGCCGAAGGCGTCGGCGAAGACGTTGACGTCGTCGACTCCTTCGACGTATGTGGGGCCGCGCAGGTTCTCCTGGGTGACAACATCCGGCATGGGCCCGGGGAAGGCCACGAGTGTGAACGCTCCCGCGTCCCCGGGGTTGGGGGCCGCGTCGATCGGTATCACCTGGAGCGTGACCGTGGGCCAGTCGGCCACGTCCAGCAGCCGCTTCAGCTGATCGGCCATGATGCCGGGCCGGCCGGTGAACCTGCGGCGCAGCGCCGCCTCGTGGATGACGGCCCACAGCCGCAGCGGGTGGCAGGAGCGGGTGAGAACGGCCTGGCGGGCCAGGCGCACCTCGGCGAGGGCGTCGACCTCGGAGGCGGTGCGGGCCACGGCGTTCGCCGCGATGGTCTCGCGGGCGTAGTCGGCCGTCTGGAGCAGACCGGGGACGACCAGTGAGGCGTAGTCGCGAACGCTCTCCGCGTCGCTCTCCAGCGAGATGTAGTCGGCGTAGGCGGGGCCCACGATGCCGCGATAGGTCTGCCACCAGCCGCGTTTTCCCGCGTCCTTGGCCAGTCCCTCCAGGGCGATACGGGTATGGGAGTCGGTGACGGCGTAGGCCCTCAGCAGGGTCTCGACCTCGGTGGTGCGGATCGTGGCGTTGGCGTTCTCGATCCGGGAGAGCTTCGGCGCCGTCCAGCGGCGGGCGTCGGACGATCCGTTCGCGGCCGCATTGAGTGCGTCGGCCGCCGCGTCCAGTGTCATCCCCGCTTCGGTGCGCAGTTTCCGTAGCGTGGAGCCCAGGCGCCTGCGCCGAACGGTGGGCACTGGCTGGTAGGACATGTCGCCAGTCTGTCGTATTGCCAACTACGCCTACCAGCCAGGCATATGCCAGTCTTGTGCGAGTGGGTCGAAACATTGCGAGTGGGACGTTCCATAGGCCAGGATCGCTAGGGGACACGGCAGCGCGTCGTGCTTTGGAGGGGCCCCGGAGCATATGGCTGAGAACATCTCGCAGCGATACGAACTGCGCCTCCGTGCCCATCCGCGGATACTCGCCGACATACGCCGCGCCGTCGGGGCGCGACTGCGGCTGTGGGGGCGTGAGGAGCTGATCAGCGCGGCGGGGATGTGCGTCACCGAGCTGCTGTCCAATGTCCACAAGCACGCGGCCTCTCCCGAATGCGTCCTCACCCTGGAGAACCTTCCGTACGGGATCCACGCGGCGGTCAGCGACACCGAGTCCGGGCTGCCGGTGGTCAAGGAGCCGGACTTCCTCTCCGAGAGCGGCCGGGGGATGTTCCTGCTGAGCAAGACCGCCCATGACTGGGGAACGGATCTCACCCCGACCGGCAAGACGGTCTGGTTCACCCTCCGCGCGGAAGCGGTGGAACGGTGACCAGCGGCGCCGGTAGCGTGGGCCCCGATCGAGGGCAGGGGGTGGGCCATGGACCCGGTGACGGCGGGCGCGCTGGTCACGGCGGTCAACGCGGCGGTGTCGGGCGCCGGCGGTGAGGCCGGGCGGCGGGCCCTGGAGTCCTTCGGCACGCTGGTCCGCAGGGTGCTGCGGCGCGCCGAGGGCGAGCCGGCCGGTGACCCGGGGTCGGGTGGTCCGGATCCGGTGGCGATTCCGTACGACGACGGCGCCCGGCTGCGCCAGTTGGCCGATCTGCTGGTAGAACGGGCCCGGCAGGACCCGGAGTTCGGCCGAGACCTGGCCGCCTGGATGCGTGAGCACGGCGAGTCGGCCGGGGAGGCGGGGGCCGTGTACAACCGCATCGGAGGCAACGCCCGTATCACCGGCCCGGTGGTCCAGGGACGGGACTTCCAGGGGCCGATCAGCTTCGGCTGACGCCGATCGAGCGTGCCGCGTTGGCAGTAACCGGACATCAGCCCCCACTCCGCGTCGCCGAACGGCGTCGATTCGCTGCGGTCCGTAGTCTCCCCGGGTCCGGAGGGTGCACTCGCCGGTAACTTGTGGACACGCGCCCCCGGCGCATCGGCGGCTCGACAGCATGACGCGCGCCGCCGCACGCCGTTTTGTCAACTCTTTACCTCACGCCCCGCGTTGACGCGGTCGCTGTGCGCGAATTAGTGTCGTCATGGATTTCGCACAATGCTGCCCGCGCATTTCGGGGCAGGGAAATTGACGAGAATCAGGCCGGTATTCGCATAACCAGGTCACTGTCACCCGGCAGGGGAAGTCATGGTTGGTCTTGTGAGGGTGTCCGAGCCTTCTCCCATGAGCACGGAGAGCACGGAGACTCCCTCGTCAGGCGCCATAGACTATGTCGAGCACGCGCTGCTGGCCGCCCGTGATCTGATCGAGTCCACGGTCACCCGGCACCGAAGGGAGCTGGCCCAGGACTCCTGGGCGGGGACGGCTCTGGGGAAGGTGCCGCTCGCCGAGGTCGTCGACACCCTGGTCGACTGCGCCGAGCGGACCGTCAGCGTGGTGCTGTCGGGGAACGAGGAGCAGACGCGGGCCGTCTGCGCCGCGCTCGCCCGCCCGGCCAGGGGAGCCCGGCGCGCCCTCGTCGTACGGCTGTTGTGCGAGGAGCGGGTGCTGGCCTCGGGGGCGGTACGGGCGCTCGCGCGCACCGATCCGCGGTGCGAGATCCGGATCTGCGACGGCGGGCTGCCGGCGTTACCCGAGGCGCTGCTCATCGACGGCGAGGTGGTCTACCTCAGGAGGGGGCCGTCGGAACCGGGGCGGGGCCCGGGGCAGGCGTCGCTCGTCGAGGATCCCGCCACGGTGCGGGCCCTGGAGATGATGTTCGCCGGGACCTGGGGGAACGCCGTGGCGCTCGCGGACTATCCACGGCTCGGCGGGCGGTTGTGCCCGGACTCCGTACGGCGGATCCTGGAGTGTCTGCGCACCGGCCACACCGATGAGGTGGCGGCGCGCCAGATGCAGGTCTCGCTGCGTACCTACCGCCGGTACGTGGCAGAGATCATGCGCGAACTGGGGGCCAACTCCCGCTTCCAGGCGGGGGTACGGGCGGTGGAAATGGGGCTGCTGCCCAGCCGTCACTGAACGGCGCTCGAGACCTTGACCACGTCACGAGGCGGAAAGTGCGGGAATGTCGACATGATGGAGCGCGGACGCGATCCTGGACCGGAGGCCGCGCTCGCGGGGGACACCCTGGAGGGGACGCTACGGGAGGTACGGGACCTCATTGAGTCCACGGTGATCCAGCATCGCGCCCGGCGGGCCCGGGACGCGCGGTTCACCGAGGTGGGGGTGGAGGACGCCGCGTTCCTCGCCGCCGCCGAGGAGGTGATCGGCCAGGCGGGGCGGAGCGTGGACGCCGTCTTCCCCGAGTGCTCGGCCCGGATGGCGCCGGTGCAGGCCGCGCTCGGCGCGCTGCTCACGGACCTCGGCGAGCCGGTCGGGGTGCGGGTGCTGCGCGGCAGATCCGCGCCCGGGGCCGGATCGACCGGGCCTGCCGCCGGATCCACCGGGCTCACCTCCGGGTCCGCCGCGGGAACGGCTGCCGCCGGATCCACCGGGCCTGCCTCCGGGTCCGCTGCCGGGGCGGCGCCGTCCGGGCCCGTGCCGCGGCCCATCCCCGGTCCCGCACCGCCCGCCGAGGCGCCCGGCGCCGCTCCGGCCGCGCGCCCCGCGCAGGTGCGGATCGCGTCGGTGCCGCTGCCCACGGCGGTGATCGCCGACGGCCGTACCGCCCTGGTGTGCACCGAGGCCGAGGAGGGGCGGCAGACCTCGGTCATCGAGGACCCGGTGGTGGTGGCCACCCTGTACGGCATGTTCCGCTCCATCTGGGGCGGTGCCGTGCCCGCCGCCCGCCCGCTGGACTTCGGCAACCGCGCCCGCACCGAAATGGTCCGCCGGGTGCTGGCCCGGCTGCGCGACGGGGTCACCGACGAGGCCGCCGCCCGCGATCTGGCGATCTCGGTGCGTACGTACCGCCGCTATGTCACCGGGATCCTGGAGCTGCTGGAGGCCAACTCCCGTTTCCAGGCCGGGGTGCGCGCCACTGAGCTCGGCATCCTTGGAAATAGTTCCACATGATTATTTCGTTTTCCCCATCGACATTGTGATCCGGAGCGTGCTGGCGATAGGTTGCCTGCGGGCGTGCCGAGATCTGGCAACAGCCGGTAATGCAAGGGGATTTAGGGATGACCGAAGGGCACGGAAGGGGCGCGACCGCCACGGCGGGCGCGGACGGCGAGTCGGCTGCGGACGAGCCGCATTCACCCCGACCGGGACATGCGCGAAAGACCGGCGACGGCGGTGGAAATGGTGAGAAGTCGCGGTCCGGGGCCGGCCGGAAAATGACCGGAGCGGCATCCGGGGCGGCTCTCGCCAACCGGCGCGGAACGCTGTTCCGGAGTGTGCTGCCGCCGCTGGTATTCGGGCTGTCGCTGCTTGTCGTCTGGGACATCGTGACCCGGACCGGCGCCGTTGCGGAGTTCTATCTTCCGGCTCCGCTGGACCTCGCGCGGCAATTCCTCGATGACGTCTTCCACGGTGATCTCGTCGACTACACCGAGGAGACGGTGTGGGAGGCGCTGGCGGGCAGCGGTATCGGCATCGGAGTGGCGCTGCCGCTCGGCTATCTGATCGCCCGCAGCGAGATCGCCGCGGCGGCCCTCCAGCCGTATGTGGCCGCCTCGCAGGCCATGCCCGCGGTGGCGCTCGCCCCCCTGCTGGCCCTGTGGATCGGGTACGGACTGCTGCCCATCGCGGTCCTCTGCGCGCTGCTGGTCTTCTTCCCCATCCTCGTCAACACCGTGCTGGGGCTGCGTTCGCTGGACCCCGATGTGATGGGGGCCGCGCGGGTGGACGGGGTGGGGTGGTGGGGGATGCTCTGGTACATCGAGCTTCCGCTCGCCCTGCCCAGCGTCCTCGCGGGGGTGCGCAACGGTCTCACGCTCTCCATCACCGGCGCGGTCGTCGGTGAATTCGTGATGGGCGGCGACGGACTGGGGCAGCTGCTGTCGGTGCAGCGCCAGGAGGCCGACACCATCGGACTGTTCTCGACGCTCGTCATGCTCGGCCTTCTCGCCGCCGTCTCGTACGGAGTGGTCCGCCTGGTCGAGCGGCTCGTTCAGCGCGACTGACAACTTTCACCCAAGAGGAGAAGTACGTGCGTTTCGTGCAGACGCCCATGAGGCGTGCCCACAGACATCGGGTCACGGGCGCGGCCGCCCTCGCCTCGGTGGTGGTACTGGCCACTTTGACCTCATGCGCCGAGGAGCCGAAGAACGCGGGGGCCAAGGGCGGCGCAAGCATCACGGTGGGGCTGACCTACACCCCCAACATCCAGTTCTCGCCGTTCTATGTGGCCGCCGAAAAGGGGTACTACAAGGACGCCGGACTCAATGTGACACTGCGCCACCACGGCGCGGCCGAAGATCTCTTCGGGGCTCTCACATCGGGCAAGGAAGATGTGATCTACGCGGGCGGCGACGAGATGCTTCAGGCGCGCGCCAAGAATGTGCCCGTCGTGGACATCGCCACCTTTTACCAGAAGTACCCGGTGGGCCTGATCGTGCCCAAGGAATCGAAGATCCGGACCCCCGCCGACCTCAAGGGCCGGAAGATCGGCACCCCCGGTGCCTTCGGCGAGACCTATTTCGGTTTGCTGGCGCTCCTGAAGGAGGGCGGCCTTTCCACCAAGGACGCCAAGGTACAGAACATCGGCTTCACCCAGCAGGCGGCCCTCACCGGAAACAAGGTCGAGGGGGTGATGGGCTATCTGAACAATGACGCCGTCTCGTTCAAGGAGGCGGGCAAGGAGGTCCGGTCGATAACCCTCAACTCGGGCTCGGCGGGGGACCAGTTGGTGGGCGTGGGCCTGGGCGCCAAGAAGAAGACGCTCGACAAGCGCGGTGATGACATCAAGAAGTTCGTCGACGCGTCCTTGCGCGGATTGCGCTATGCGATCGACCACCAGGACGAGGCCATCAAGCTCAGCGAGAAGTACGTACCGGGGCTGCGCGGCGAGAAGCAGCGGAACAACGCCCGCGCGGTGCTCAAGGCCACGGCGCCGCTGATGAAGAACGACCAGGGCGAGCTGGGCGCGATCGACCCGCAGACCTGGACCCGGATGGCCGACTTCATGTACGACCAGGGACTCCTGGAGAAGAGCGTCACGCCTGAGGATGCCTACGACACGTCGTATCTGCCCAAGTCGTAGGTGCGTTCGGCGGGTGGTCAGGTGCCGTCCGTCGTCCGGTTGTGCAGCGCGGCGGCCACCGTGAACGCGGCCGCCGCGCCCAGTGCGAGGGCCAGCCAGCTGCCCGTGGCCGAGGCGTTGGCCACGACGAACAGCCCGATCGGTGGGCCGGAGGCGGTGCCCAGGTTCCAGGCCAGCGACGCCAGGGCGCTCGCCCGGCCCACCGCCTCCTCGCCCGACCAGCGCAGCAGCAGCGGATAGAAGGCGGAGGAGTACATCAGCTCGCCCGCCGCGAAGATCACCGCGAAGGCGAGCAGAAGTCCGTACCGCACGGCCGCCGGGGCCGCCTCCCCGGCCAGCGCCGCGCCCAGACCGCAGCCGAACGCCCCGGTCCACAGCACCGGACCGGCGGCCAGGCTCACGGTCTCCGGCAGCCGTTCCAGCCGGCGGCGGAGCAGCGGCTGAAGGGCGATCAGGGCGAAGGAGTTGGCCGCCACCACCGCGCTGACCCAGCCCAGGGTGACCGCCATACGGTCGTGCATCAGCAGCGGTACGGTCGCCTCGATCTGGGTGAAGCCGACGATCGCGAAGAGCGCCTGGGCCAGGATCAGCAGGGCCATCGGGCGGGCCCGCAACAGGGTCCGATACGTCGGCCTGCCCGCGGGCTTCTCCCCTCCCTGCCCCTTCCCGATACAAGAGGCTTCGCCCCTGGATCCCGGGGTCTGGGGCGGAGCCCCAGTCTCGGGAAGGGGCGGGGAGCCAGGCCGGGTCCGGGGCCGTACGCCCAGGATCACCGCGATCAGCGGCAGCGCCGCCAGCCCGTTGGCCAGGTACAACCAGCGCAGCGCCCCCACCGGGGTGGCCGCGCCGTGCAGCGCGAGCCCGGCCGCGACCGAACCCAGTCCGATCCCGGCGTTGTTGACGATGTGCCGGATGGCGAAGGCCGAGCGGCGGCCGCTCTCGGGGACCGCGGTGTCCACGATGCCCACGATCGAGGCGTAGAAGAGCCCGAAGCCCGCCCCGACGCACACCCCCGAGGCGAGCACCAGCGCCACCGAACCGGCCGGGGCCAGCAGGGCGTAGCCGGCCGCGAGCGCCGCGCCGCCCAGCGCGCCCACCCGGTGCGGGCTGCCCCGGTCGGCCAGCGGTCCGCCGGCCAGGGCGGCGGCGAAGCTGGCAGCGGCCATCGCGATGAAGTAGCCGCCCGCCGCCCGCCCGCCGAGCCCCAGCAACTGGCTGATGTAGATCGAGGTGAACGGGAAGCACAGCCCGTTGCCCAGGCTGGAGAGCAGCAGCGCGCCCATGAGCAGGCCGAAGCGGCGCCCCAGGGGCGTACGGGGCGCCGCGGCGCGTATGGCCGTCACGAGGTGAGCGTGGCCCGCACCTTGAGCAGCTCCTCGACCCTGCGCAGGTCGTACGGGGCCGGGAGGGAGAGCACCACATGGACCGCCCCGGCCTCGGCGAACCCCTCGACCAGCGGCAGCTGGTCGGGGTTGACCATCACCGTGCGGGCCACCGCGCCCGGGTCCCGGCCGACCCGTTCGCACCACTCGTCCAGCACGCCGCTCAGCTCGCGGAAATCGGCGACCGGGTCGTCGGAGGCCCAGCCGTACCAGTTCCACCAGTCGGCCTCGCGGGCCACCAGCTCCAGGGTGCGCCGCCGCCCGGCGCCGCCGATCAGCAGCGGAAGCGGGCCCGCCGGACCGGGGTTGAGCTTGGCCAGCCGCTCCTTGACGGCGGCGACGGACGCGGCGAAGGCGTCCATCCGCCCGGCCGGTCCGGGGAAGGGCAGCCCGTACTCGGTGTGTTCGGCCTCGAACCAGCCCGCGCCAAGCCCCAGCACCAGCCGCCCGCCGCTGAGCTGGTCGACGGTGCGGGCCATGTCCGCCAGCAGATGCGGATTGCGGAACGCGGTGCAGCTCACCAGCGGCCCGATGGTGGCCCGCCGGGTCTCGACCGCCATCGCGGACAGCAGCGACCAGCACTCGTAGTGGCGCCCGGCGGGGTCGCCGGTGTGCGGCAGGAAGTGGTCCCAGGTCCACAGCGAGTCGACCCCGATGGCGTCGGCCTCCCGCCACGCGGTGCGCAGCTCGGCGATTCCGGTGTGCTGGGGGTGGAGTTGGACGCCTACGCGCAGGGTCACGGAGGGGAATCCTTTCTCTTGTCGATTCGGGTCTGGTGCCGGTTCGCCCGCGAACGGCGGGCGGGCGCCGCGGGCGGCTACGGCGTGACGACCACGCGGTAGACGGGCGTCTCCGCGGCCTGCTTGAGCGCCTTCTCGACCTCGTCCAGCGAGTAGCGCGCCGTGACCAGCGTCTCCAGCCGCCCGGACAGCCGCCCGCCGCGCAGCAGTTCGGCGGCGGCCCGCCAGTCGTCCGGCTCATGGCTGAAGGAGCCGGTGACGGTCAGCTGGCGGCGGTGCACCTCATAGCCGGGGAGTTCGGCGGGCGGGCCGCCGGGACCGCCGCCGTAGAGGACGATGGTGCCGCCGTCGGCGACCGCGGCGAGCGCCGAGGCGATGGCCTCCTTGGACGCGATGGTCACGAAGACCACGTCGGCGGGCGGCAGTTGGCCGACGTCCTCGGGGGTGACGGCCGCGTCGGCGCCCGCCGCAGCGATGGCGGCCAGCCGCTGCTCGTCCCGTTCGATCACCGCGACGCCACGGGCCTGGAGCTGCGCGGCGACGGCGAGGTGGAGATGGCCCATGTAGCCGGCGCCGATGACGGTGACCCGGTCCCCGGCGCGGAAGCCGCCGCGACGCAGCGAGTGGACCACACAGGCCAGCGGCTCGCCCATGGCGGCCACGGCGGGGTCGGCGTCGCCCACCGACCACACCCGGGAGGCGGGCAGGGCGATGTACTCGGCGAGCCCCGCGCCCATGGTGATCGCGCCGTCCTCCCGCTTGTGCCCCTGGAGCGCGACGCAGATGGCGGTCTGGCCGCGCCGGCAGCTGCGGCAGGCGCCGCAGCGCGGCAGCCCGTCGAGGGCGACGAGGGAGCCGACGGCGGGCATGTCCTCCAGCGCGGCGGCCTTGGCGCCGATCCGCTCGACCCAGCCGGATATCTCATGTCCGGCGGCAGCGGGGTAGACGGTCATCCGCCCCGCGTAGAGATTGGCCTCCATGGTGCAGATACCGCAGGCCGCGATGCGTACCAGCACCTCGGAGTCACCGATGTCGGGGACAGGTATCTCTCTGGTCTCCACCTGGCCTGCCGCCGTGATGACAGCTGTACGCATGTGAACTGCCTTCCCCGTTTACGGATGTTGTGCCGGGAGGCTATTCCGGGGCGACGGGGGTGGCAAGGAAGAACGATCACATGCTGGATCGCGCTTCGGAAGATGTCCTGCGGAAGCCCCACCAGATGATCAGGGCTCCGGCCGCGGCGGCGGCCGCGCCGACGACGGAGGCCACGTGCATGGCGTGGACGAACCCCTCGTCGGCGATGTCCGACAGCCGGGGCAGCCGCATCTTCGCGCCGAGCAGCCGGGTGGCCTCGGGCGACTCCGCGGCGCCGTCGGCGGCACCGGACGGCAGTCCGCTCAGGCGCGGGGTGACCCGGTCGCGGTAGACGCTGACCAGGACGGAGCCGAGGACCGCGACCCCGAGGACGCCGCCGATCTGCCGCAGCGAGTTGTTGACGGCGGAGCCCGCGCCGGTCCGGTCGGCGGGGAGGATCGCCATGATGGCCTCGGTGGTGGGGGCGACGGCCGCGCCCATGCCCAGCCCCTGGAGGACGAGGAAGACCCAGAACAGCGGCAGTCCGCTGTGCTCGTCGAGGAACACGTACGCGACGAAGCCGGTGGTGGCGATCAGCATGGCCGCGGTGACGACCGGGCGCACCCCGTAGGCCCGTACCAGCTTGGCCGAGAGCGGGGCGCCCAGCAGCACGCCGAGGGCGACCGGGGCGATGGAGAGACCGCACTCCAGCGGGGTCTGGCCGTGGACGCCCTGGAGATAGAAGCTGGTGTAGTACATCGAGCCGTTGAGCCCGAAGAACGTGAGCATGACGGCGACGCTGGCGCCGGTGAAGCGGATGTCGCGGAAGAGCCGTACGTCGAAGCTGGGGTTGGCGACGCGCAGTTCGACGAGGACGAAGACCGCGACCAGCAGCACACCCCCGGCCAGCGAGCCGACGATGGCCGGATCGGTCCAGTCGTTGCGGTGGCCGCCCTCGATGACGCCCCAGACGATGGCGAAGAGCCCGGCGGTGGAGAGCACCACGCCCAGCGGGTCGAACTTCTGCCGCACCCGGGTGACCACACCGGGCAGGAAGACGAACGATCCGGCCACGCACGCCACCACGATCGGCACGTTCACCAGGAAGACCGAACCCCACCAGAAGTGGTCGAGCAGCGCTCCACTGAGCATCGGCCCGGTGGCGATCGCGATTCCACTGGAACCCGACCAGATGGCGATGGCGGTGGCCCGGTGCCGCTCGTCGAAGACCTGGGCGATCAGGGCGAGGGTCGCGGGCATGATGAGGGCGCTGCCGATGCCCATCGCGCCGCGGGCCACGATGAGTTCGGTGGCCGAGCCGGAGTAGGCGGCCCAGGCGGAGGCCGCGCCGAAGAGCACCATGCCGGTGAGCAGTAAGCGGCGGTGGCCGTAGCGGTCGGCGAGCACCCCGCCGGTGAACAGCAGTACCGCGAAGACCAGGGTGTAGGAGCTGATGCTCCACTGGAGCTGATTGGGGCTGGCGCCGAGCCCCTCGGTGGGGTCGGCCAGGGTCTTGAGGGCGACGTTCAGCACGGTGTTGTCCAGCCACACCGCGAGTTGGGACAGGACGAGCACCGAAAGCGCGAGCCATTGGCGACCGGTGGGGGAGTGGGAAGGACCGGCCTGGGTGGCATCGGTGGTCGCGGTGTTCTGTGCAGCCATGGTGGCGGCGCCTTTCGGGACCCAAGGCATGGTGGGGGGTCCGCGTCGTATGGCAAGGGATGGCGTGCTGGCTCTAGAGGAAGTTACCAATCCGCCGAGCGGAGGCGCAGCCCCTTGCCGACACGGGGAGGTGTCGTGGCCGGAACGCGAGGGTATTTCCCGGCGGGAAGTGTCCCATAAGGAACGATCTTCCTTGCCGTGTGCCAGGGGGCTCGTTACTGTTCCCGGAAAGGGAACGGGGGTGTCCTTTGAGCCATTTCGGAATTCAACCAAATGGGCGAGTGCCTATTGACGGATTTGACGGGGAGGTGGGCACGGGAGGCGCGGTTCGAACGGAGCCGGACATGGGGTCGGACAACCTGGAGGAGACTCTGGGCGAGGCGTTACGCCTCCTGGAGTCCGCCGTGCACCACCACCGCCGCTCCGCGCTGGCCTCGGCGTCCGCCGAACTGCCGGTGGACGGGGAGGCCGTGGCCGGGTGGGTGGCGCGGCTGGTGCTGCGCGCCGAGCGGGATGTGATCTGGAGTCTGCCGGAGGTCACGGGCGAGGACCACGCCCGGCTCGTCGGACAGACGCTCGCCCAGCTGGCGGGCAAGGGGGTCAGGACCCGGATGCTGTGCCCGCCGGCGGTCATCCGGGGCGCGGCGTGGCAGCGCTCGGTGGGCACCGTGGCGCGCCTGGAGGTGCGCGTCTTCGCGGGGGTGCGGCAGGAGCTGGTGGTCGTGGACGGCGCGGCGGTCATCGCGCCCGACGTCTCGCCGGGCGAGCCCGGCGGCTCCCGCGCCTCGATGATCCAGAACTCGACCGTGGCCGATATGCTGCACCAACTGCTGTGCGGCATGTGGGACACGGCCCAGCGCCCGATGCGTCCGCTGTCGTTCGAGGGCGGCGCGCGCGGCCGGGTGCTGCGCGAGGTGCTGACGCTGATGGCGGAGGGCTACAAGGACGACGCCGCGGCGCGCAAGCTCGGCCTTTCGGTGCGTACCTACCGTCGCTATGTGGCCGACATCATGCGGGACCTCCAGGTCGAATCGCGGTTCCAGGCCGGAGTGCGCGCCGTGCGCGCCGGGCTGATGGAGTTCGACCCCGAGTAGGGGCGGGCCGCGCAATCGGGATGGCAGCCGGGTTGTTGGCGGTTTGAACGTTATTGGCACGCTTCTGTCCGCCGACGACCTGGCAGCTTCCTGCAGATTCCATCTTCTGACCGCGGGGTAACCGGCTGTCATGTGCAGCTTTATGACACGCCGACTAGTCGAACGCTGGTGTTCATCGGGCGCGTGACAGCTAGTGGACTCTGGGGTTGTCCCCTCCCGGACCGGCGCCTAGCGTCAGCGGAAGCTTCGTCGCTTTGCCCATGCCCGAAAATGGAGGTGCGCGGTAATGACCGCCATCGTCGAAGAGCGTCGTGAAACCATCAAGGAAATCGTCACCGATATTCTTGAGATCGACCCCGACGAGGTCACCGAGACCAGTCTCTTCAAAGAAGAGCATGACGCGGATTCACTGCGTGCCATTGAAATACTCGCGGCATTGGAGAAGACCTTCAACATTGTCATAGACCAGTCCGAACTCAGCCGGATGGTAAACCTCCGGGGCGTCTATGAGGTTGTCTCCGACGCGGCGGGCTGGTGACCGCCGGATCCTGGCGGACTCCTCGGAAGGCAGGGCGAAATGCGTGGTGAGCCGGGTCGTAGGGTCGTTGTCACCGGTCTCGGGGCGGTGTCCGGCATCGGCATCGGCGCGGCGGAATTCCTCGCCGGACTGCGCGCCGGGAAGAGCGCGGCGGGGCCCATCACCGCGTTCGACACGGAGGGCTTCGACCGCTCTACGGCGTGTGAGGTCAAGGATTTCGAGCCGGACCGGTGGATTCGAAATCTCGATGTGCGGACGCTGGGCCGGGCCAGCCGGTTCTCGGTCGCGGCGGCCCGTATGGCGGTGGCCGACGCCGGATTCCCCGAGCCGGAGAGCGCGCTGCGCGACATACCCTGTCTGATCTCCGTCGGCACGACCGACGGCGAGTCCAGGGACCTGGACCATCTGGTCGAGGAGGAAGTGGACCTGGGGCCCGAGCGGATGGATCCCACGGTCGCCCGGCGGGTGCCCGCCGGACGGCTGTCGAGCGCGATCGCCCAGGAGTTCGGCCTCACCCGTGCCGAGGCGGTCACCCTCCCCACCGCGTGCGCCGCCGGGAACTACGCGGTCGGCTACGGCTACGACGCCATCCGCGGCGGGGACGTGGACGTGGCGCTGTGCGGCGGGGCCGACGCCCTGTGCCGCAAGACCTTCACCGGCTTCTACCGCCTGGGCACCATCGCCCCGGAGCGCTGTCAGCCCTTCGACAAGGACCGCAAGGGCATCCTGACCGGCGAGGGCGCGGGCATCCTGGTGCTCGAGAGCCTGGAGTCGGCGCTGGCCCGCGGCGCCCGTATCTACGCCGAGGTGCTCGGTTACGGCCTCAACTGCGACGCGGACCACCCCGTGGCCCCCAACCAGGACAGCGTGGTCCGCTGTATGCGGCTCGCCCTGGAGAACGCCCGCGTCAAGCCGGACGAGGTCGACTTCATCTCCGCGCACGGCACCGGCACCAAGGCCAACGACACCACCGAGGCCCGCGCCATCCGCCAGGTCTTCGGGGACACCGCCCCGCCGCGCACGGTCTCCATCAAGTCGATGATCGGCCACTCCATGGGCGCCGCCGGGGCCCTGGCCTCGATCGCCTGCTCCCTCGCGCTCACCGAGGGCTTCATCCCGCCGACCATCAACCATGAGCACACCGACCCCGAGTGCGGTCTGGACTGTGTGCCCAACCAGGCCGTGACGGCGGACCTGAAGGTGGTCCAGAACAACGGGCTGGCCTTCGGCGGCAACAACGCCGTCGTCATCTTCGGCAAGGCCCGAGCGGACTGGTCATGAGTCAGCTGGTGACGGGCGCGGGCGCGGTGGCGAGCGTGGGCGAGGGCGTCGACGAGGTCTTCCGGGCCCTGTGCGCGGGCACCAGCGGACTCGGTGAACTGCGCGGCTTCGACCGGGAGCGGTACCGCACCCGCCACGCCTACGAGATCGACGACCGCCCCGCGCCCGGCACCGACCTCCCCGGCCGCGCCACCGACTGGCTGCTGCGCGCGGTCGGCGAGGCCGCGGCCCAGGCGGGGCTCGGCGAGGACCTGAGCGAGGTGCCCGTCCTCATCGGCACCGGACTGCGGGAGCTGCGCTCGGCCGAGCTCGCCTGGCGCGACGGCACCCCCTTCGACATCGGCCGGCTGCACTTCGGCACCGCGCTGCGGACACGTTTCGGCGCGGTCCGCACCCACACCTTCTCGGGGGCCTGCTCGGCCTCCCTCTACGCGCTCGCACTCGCCGCCGACCTGCTGGCCTCGGGGGCCGAGGACACCGTCGTGGTGGCCGGGGTCGACACCCTCACCGAGTCGATGTACGGGCTGCTGGACCGCGTCAGCAGCGAACCCCCCGACCGCGTCCGGCCGTTCGACCGGGACCGCCGCGGGGTGCTGATGGGCGACGGCGCCGCCGCCGTGGTGCTGCGCCGGGAGGAGCCCGGCGCGGAGACCCGCGCGCTCGGCCGGGTGCGCGCCGTCAGCATGAACTGCGACGCGAACCATGTGACCGCCCCCGACCCCCAGGGCATCGCGCGGGCGGTGCACGAGGCGCAGTGGCGGGCGGGCGTCAAACCGGGCGACATCGACCTGGTGCTGCTGCACGGGACCGGCACCCAGCTGAACGACGCAGCCGAGGCGACCGCCATCGCCGAGGTCTTCGGCCGCGAGGTCAGCGGGCCCCTGATGACCGCCATAAAGTGCATGACCGGCCACACCTCGGGCGGCTCCGGGCTGCTCAGCCTGATCGTCGCGCTGGAGTCCATGGCTTCGGGCCGGGTGCCGCCCACCCTGGGCCTGGTCGAACCGCTGCCCGAGGCCGAGGCGTTCCGCTTCGTCCGGGAGGAGGCGCGGGAGGGCGGGGATCTGCGGGTCGCGCAGATCGACGCGTTCGGCTTCGGCGGGGTCAACGCGGTCGCCATCGTCGAGAGGGCCGGCCGATGACGCATGGCCCCGGCGAAGTCGTCGTCACCGGTGTGGGCCTGGCCGTCCCCGGCGCCGACACCCCCGAGGCGCTGCTGCGCCGCACCGCCTGCCCCGTCACCGGGCCCGCCCCCGAACCGTTCGACACCGCCGCCCGGATCGGTCGCCGGGGCCACCGCTACAAGGACCGGGCCACCCGGCTGGCGCTGTGCGCCGCGCTGGAGGCGCTGCGGAACGCCGCTCTGATCCCCTCCGACGGCGAGGAGGTGACCGTGCCCGGCGACAGCGTGGGCGTGGTCGCCAGCTCCAACCTGGGCAACCTCGACACCGCCTGCCTCACCGCCGCCGCCATCGCGGAGCGGTCGGCCGTGGACCTCAGCCCCATGAGCCTGCCGAACGCCTCCAGCAATGTGATCGCCTCCTGGGTGGCCATCCGCCACGGGCTGCGCGGCCCCAATCTGATGCTGTGCAACGGGGCGACCTCCGGCCTGGACGCCGTGCACTGGGGCGCCACGCTGGTCGCCGCGGGCCGGGTCCGGCGCGCGGTGGTGATCGGCGTGGAGACGCACAACGCCGTGGTGGAGGATCTGCTCGGCCGGTCCGCGGGGGAGCTGCTGGACGGCGCCGCCGCCGTCGTCGTCGAGGGCGCGCGCTGGGCCGAGGCCCGGGGGGCGCGGGCCGTCGCCGCACTCGGGCCGTACGAACGGCGGGCCGGGCTCAGCGGCTGCGTGGAGGCCCTGCTGCCCGACGGTGCCGCCCCCGGCGTCTGGTTCACCCCCGAGCGTTACGCCGAGGGGCCCGCCGGGGCCGTACCCGTGCCGGGGGCTGTACCTGTGCCGGAGGCCGTGCCGGTGCCGGTGGGTGTGCCGCGCTACGACGTCACCGGCGCGGTGGGCCGGGCCTCCGGGGCCCTCGGGGTGCTCCAGTGCGCGGCGGCCGTCGGCTGGCTGGCCCGCGCCGGGGCCGGGGCCAGTGCGGAGGCGGGAGCCGGGAGTGTCATCGAGGCCGCCGGTCCCGGGGCCGTGCCGGACCCGGTGCACGCGTCCCGTCAGGCGCTGATCACCAGCGGGGACGACACCGCGGACGCCGTGGCCGGACTGCTGCTGCGCCCCACGCCCGACCGGTGCGATTCGCACCCCGCACGTGCCCCCCTTATCTCCATGGAGTGTTCCCGATGACCGCCGTCGCCCCGACGATGTCGACCAAAGCCCTGCTGACGGATGTCACCACCGTCCGGCTGCGCCCGCGCTACGAGGGGTCGAACATCTGCACCTGGATCGGCTTCAAACACGTCAACTACCTCGTCGAGGAAGCCGTGCTGGTGCACTTCGCGGACTCGGGGGCGCCCGCCCGGCGGCTGTACGAGGACCACGGTCTCGGGCTGGACATCGTCGCCCTGGAGACCCGCATCCTGCACGCCTTCCACATGGACGACGTGGCCGAGGCCGAGGTGGTGCCGGACACCGAGGACGACGACCGCACCCTCGGCTTCCGGGTGACCCTCCGGGTGGAGCGCGACGGCTCGCTCCTCAAGGCCGTGGCCGCCAAGGTGCGGGTCTCGCTGCGCGCCGACACCTATCTGCCGGAGCTGGGTGAACCCCCGGCCGAGTTCGCGCCCTTCGTGGTGGACCGGCTGGGGGCCGAGGCGCGCCCGGGCGAGCTGGCGCCGATCCGGGTGCGGATGCCCGAGGGGGACGAGGCCGCCGTCCTGGCGTCGCTGACCGCGGGTCGCAACGCCTACGCCTGGAAGTGGACCATCCCGTACCCCTACTGCCACTTCACCGAGCGGCTCCAGATGTCCGGCTATCTGCGGCTGTTGGAGGAGGCCAAGGACCGCTTCGTCCTCGACCGCGGCATCTCCATCAAGACCCTGCTGGACGACCGCAAATGGATACCGGTCGTCCCGCAGTCCTCGGTGCGCGTCCTCGACGAGGCGGTGATGGAGGAGGACCTCTACACCGTCTACACGGTCGAGGAGATCTTCAAGGACCTCACCTACACCGCCCGGATGGACTGCTTCGTGGTCCGCGACGGCGCGCTCACTCTCACCGCCACCGGCCGGATCACCCACGGCTACGCGGTGATCGACAACCGCAGCGACTGGCGGCTGGTCTCCTTCGACCGGCGGGTGCTGGACGCGCTCGGCGGAGAGCAGAGCGGCACCTGATGGACGACGTACTGGTCACCGGCCTCGGCGCGCTGTCCCCGCTGGGCGCGGGCACGGACGCCTTCTGGCGCGGGATGCACAAGGCGGACACCGCGCCGTCGCGGGTCCCCGATCCGCTCGCCCACATGGACCATCCGCTGATGTACCTGGTGCCGGAGGCCGATATCCCGGACGGCCCCGAGGAGCAGGACGGGCTGCCGCTGGGGCGCGGCTCGCGGTTCGCGCTCGCGGCGGCGCGCGAGGCGGTCGCCGACGCGGGGCTGGCCGCGCCGCCGGGGCCGGGCGAGCGGCCGGAGGCCAAGGGACTCGATCCGCGCCGGGTGGCCGTCGCCCTCAGCACCGGTATGGGCGACACGGATCTGCACGAGGGCTGGTGGACCGGCGAGGCCCCCGCGTCCGGCCGCTGGGCGCCCCCCTTCCCGCTGGCCTCGGTGGTCGGCGGGTGGTTCGGCGCCCAGGGCGTCAACACCTGCGTCAGCAACGCGTGCGCCGCCAGCGGCTACGCGCTCTCGGTGGGCGCCGATCTGATCCGCGCGGGCGAGGCCGACGTGGTCATCGCGGGCGGCGCCGAGGCGTACTCCCGGGTCGCCCTCGCCTGCTTCAACCGGCTGGGCGCCATCGACCCCGAGCGCTGCCGCCCGTTCGCCGCCGAACGGCGGGGCACCGTCTTCGGCGAGGGTGCCGCCGTGCTCGTCCTGGAGTCCGCCACGCACGCCCGCGCGCGCGGCGCGCGCACCGTCTACGGCCGTCTGGCGGGCGCCGGCTGGAGCTGCGACGCCTACCACGCGACCGCGCCCGAGCCCTCCGGTGAGCAGATCGAGCGCGCGATGCGCGAGGCGCTCCGGGAGGCGGGGGCCGGGACCGTGACCGGGGCGGAGCCCGGGGCCGGATCCGGCTCCGGTTCCGGTTCCGGTTCCGGTTCCGGCGGGCTGGGGTTCGTGATCCCGCACGGCACCGGCACCGAGCTCAACGACGTGGTGGAGAGCCGGGTGCTGGACGCGCTGACCCCCCGTACGCCCCTCTACAGCGTCAAGGCGCTCATCGGGCACACCGGCGGCGCGGCGGGCGCCTTCGCCGCGCTGGCCGCCAGCCTGGTGCTGCACCACAGGACGCTGCCGCCGAACGTGCCGGTCGGCGAGCGGGACCCGGAGTGCGCGGTGTCGCTGCCGTCCGGCTCCGCGCCCATGACCGGGGCGTACGGGCTGGTCAACGCCTACGCCTTCGGGGGCAACAACATCTCGCTCGTCTTCGGGGAGGCCGCGGCGTGAGCGACGCATGTGCGGCCGCCGGGCCGCGGATGGCGACGGAAGCCGCGCCTCTGCGCCGCGTGGGCGGAGAAGCGATCGAGGAGGCAGGGCGCGATGAACCGGCCGTCGGCCTGGTGGTGACGGGCATCGGCCACGTGGGCGCGGACGGCTTCGACTTCCGTACGGCGCTCGGCCGGCACGGCTACAAGTACCTGCCCGCCGCCTCCCAGTACTTCCTCGCCGCGGCCAAGCGCGCGCTGGCCCAGGCGGGCCCGGACGCCCTGGCGGCGGTCGGGCCCGAGGAGCGGGGCGCCGCGGTGGGCACCAACAGCGCGGCGCTCGCCCTGCACCACACGATGGACCGTACGGTCACGGCCACCGGGGCGGGCGATCTGTCGCCGGTCACCGCGCCCTACTTCTCCATCAACCTCTTCGGCAGCCGACTGGCCACCGAACACGACCTCAAGGGCTTCAACCTCACCTTCACCAGCCCCCGGGTCGCGGGCCTCGAGGCGCTCCAGACCGGCCAGCGCGCCCTCGCCACCGGCCGGGCCCGGCGGCTGCTGGCCGGGGCCACCGAGGAGGCGCTGCCCGAGGGCGAGCCGGGTGCGGACACCTCGGAGGCCGGGGCCGTCGCGCTGGTGCTGGAGCCCGAACCGGCCGCCCGCGGCCGGGGGGCGGCGGCGCTGGGCCGGGTGGGCGTCCGCTCGTTCTTCCTGCCGCCGAAGGTGGCCGCCTCCGCCGAGGGGGCCGAGCGGGCGGCGGCGCTGCTGCGGGACGCGCTGGACGCCCTCGGCCACCGGCCGGACCGGCCCCTGGCCGTCACCGCCGTCCTCGACGGCTCCCCGGTCGGCGCGGCCATGGCGGCGGCGCTGGACGAGAAGGCGCTGGGCGGGCGGGCCCTGGGCGGACGGGCCCTGGTGGGGAAGCCCGAGCGGGTCCCGGCGGGCGCTGGCGCCCTGGAACCGGTGGCACGCGTGGCCGCCGCCCTCGGCGCACCGGACGGCCACCCCCACGCCGTGATCACCGCGGCGGCGGAGGGGAACGCCGCCGTCTGCCTGGTGACCCCGGGCGCCCAGCTGGACGCACGCTCCGGGACCGACGCGCCCGCCATACCGGACGCGCCCGCCGGAGCCGAAGCGCCCGCCGGAACCGAGCAGCCCATGAGCGGACGACGGAGGGCGAGCGACCGATGATCACCCGACTCGAAGGTTCCTGGTGCCTGGTCCTGGGCGCCTCCAGCGGTATGGGCCTGGCCATCGCCCATGAACTGGCCCGCGAGGGCGTCCACATCCTCGGCGTCCACTTCGACACCACCGACGGCCAGGAGAAGGCCGCCGTCGCCCGGGAGGAGATGCGCGGCCACGGCGTCGAGGCCCACTTCTTCAACGCCAACGCCGCCTCCGCCCGCACCCGCGAGGAGCTGCTGCCCCGGTTCGAGGAGCTGACCGGCGGCACGGGCATCCGGATCGTGGTGCACTCGCTCGCCTTCGGCACCCTGCTGCCGTACGTCGGCGCCGAGGGCGAGGACAGCCTGACCGCCCGCCAGATGAACATGACGCTCGATGTGATGGCGCACTCGCTCGTCTACTGGACCCAGGACCTGTTCACCGCCGGGCTGCTGCGCCAGGGCGCCAAGGTGTACGCGATGACCAGCGCCGGGAGCGCCAGGGTGATGCCCCACTACGGCGCCGTCTCCGCCGCCAAGGCCGCCCTGGAGTCCCATGTGCGCCAGCTCGCCCTGGAGCTCGCCCCCTCCGGCATCGCCGTCAACGCGCTGCGCGCCGGGGTCACCCCGACCCCGTCCATGGAGCGCATCCCCGGCAGCGACCGGCTCGCCGCGTACGCCCGGGACCTCAATCCGCACCGGCGGCTGACCCGGCCCGAGGACGTCGCCGAGGCGGTCTCGCTGCTCTCGCGCACCGACTCCTCCTGGATCACCGGCAATGTGATCGGCGTGGACGGCGGTGAGCTGCTGACATGACGGCCCATCTGCTGATCGAGAGCGGCGGGCCGCAGACCGGACCCGCCTGTGAGCGGTTCCTCGGCGATGCCGCGCGGCTGGCCAGGGACGGCCACCAGGTGGTGCTGTTCCTCGTGGAGAACGGAGTGGCCGCCGCCGTCCCCGGCACCGCCCCGGGCATCGAGACGTTCCTGAGCGACGGCGGCGAGCTGTGGGTGGACACCTTCTCCGCCGCCCAGCGCGCCCTGCCCGCCGCCGATCTGACGCCCCGGGCGCGGCTGGTGGAGATGGACGACGTGGCCGCCAAGCTGCTGGAGCCGCGGATCAGGGCGGTGTGGCACTGATGCCCAGGCCCGTCCCCCGTACCGATGTGCTGCTCAACCTCTTCGGCGCGCCCCACCAGACCGACCTGGTCACCTCGGCGCTGCGGCTGGCGGCCGCGCTGCTCGCCCGGGGCGCCCGGGTGCAGATCTGGACCTGCGGCGACGCCACCCGGCTGACCGGCGCCGCCCTCGGCGACACCAAACCGCGCGACTACACCGACCTGGGGCGCGAGCACCCCTCCACCGCCCGGGTCGTCCGCGAGCTGATCGAGGACCACCCCGACCGGCTCTACTGGTACGTGTGCCGCTTCTGCGCCGAGGAGCGCGGCGCCGCCGAGCAGATCCCGCAGGTCCGCAAGCGGGCGCCGTTCGTCTTCGCCGAGCATGTGAACGCGGCGGACAAGAGCCTGCTCATGGGGGTGTGCTGAGCCATGGGCGACCAGGCGCGCTGGCTGCTGATCGTGGAGAAGGCGTACCGGGGCTCGATCGAGACCCAGTACGCCGACGTGCTGTACTGCGTGCCCGATCTGCACCGGCAGAGCGGCGGCTGCGATCTGGCGCTGCGCGGCCCCGCCGCCGGCTACGCCCTCGACACCGGCTCCCGGCCCGCGCTGCGGCTCGGCGACCGCACCCTGGACACCCTGCCCCATCCGCCCACCTCCGTGGCGAGGCTGCTGGCCGCCGGGGTGACCGTGCTGGTCGAGGAGGACGGTCTGGCCGCGCTCGGCCGCACCGCGGCGGAGCGGCTGCTGCCCGGCGTACGCGTCATCGGGGGCGACGACCTCGCGGCCCGCTGGCCCTCCTACGAACAGGTGTGGTTCCTGTGACCCGCCGCCCCCATGGCCCCTTGGCCCCAACCGAAGGAGTACCCGAACCCATGGTCAACGCCCCCTCCGGGGCAGCCCCGGTCATCTCGGCCTGGACCGCCGTATCGCCCCTGGGACTGCGCGGGTCCGACTTCACCGCGGCCCTGCGGTCCGGCCGCCCGGCCGCCCGGCCGCTGGACCCCGAGGAGTGGTCGGCGCCGTTCCGCGAGGCGAGCCTCGTGCCCGACTTCCACATCCGGCAGATCCTCGGCCGCAAGGGCACCCGCTCCATGGACCGGGCCACCGGCCTCGCCGTCACCGCGATACGCCATCTGCTCACCGGGGAGCGGGAGTACGGCGAGGGCGAGCGGCTGCCGGGGGTGGGCGAGGAGACCGGTCTCGCGCTCGGCACCAGCACCGGCTCCGCCCAGAGCATCATGGACTTCACCCGGGACTCGCTGGTGGGCGAGAAGCCCTTCTACGTGGACCCGGCCCGGTTCCCCAACACCGTGATGAACTGCGCCGCCGGTCAGTCCGCCATCTGGCACGGGCTCAGGGGCCCCAACACCACCATCGCGGGCGGCCGCGCCACCGGGCTGCTCGCCCTGCGGTACGCGGTGCGGCTCCAGCGCGCCGGACGGGCCAGGGCGGTGCTGTGCGGGGCGGTCGAGGAGTTCTCCTCGGCCCGCGCCTGGCTGGAGTGGCACGCCCGCGCGGACGAGAACAGCGCCGCCGTGCTCGGCGAGGGCGCGGCCGTATGGCTGCTGGAGCCCGACGCCTCGGCGCGCGAGCACGGCCGCGAGGGGCTCGCCGAGGTGGTGGGCCTGGAGTTCGGCTGCGCCGCGGACGCGAAGGCCGCCCGTACGGTGCTCGCCGAGACGATCGGGCGGCTGCTGGACCGCACCGGGGTGACCCCCGGCGAGCTGAGCGCCGTCGCCGACTCCGGCGCCCCCGGCGCCGAGGGGGAGGCCGAGCTCGCCGCCCTCGCCGACGCCCTCGGCGGCAAGGAGCCGCCGCGGATCACGGCCGCCGACACCATCGGGGACACCTGCGCCGCCGCGGCGGCCTTCCAGATCGCCGCCGTGCTCGCGATGGCCGAGCGCGACCCCTCGGGTGTTGCCTCCGGCCGGGGGCACCTCCCAGCGGTAGCTGGGGGCGAGCCGAAGGGGCGCGCCGCTGTCGTAAGGGAGAGCGCGCGCAGGCCCCTGAGGAACGAAGGGGCCGAGCACGGTCGACCGTCGACAGGGGGCACCTCCCAGCGGCAGCTGGGGGAGGCTGAGGCGCCCCGGAGGCGAACCGAGCCCCTAAAAAGAGGCGCAACTGCCCTGGTCACCACAGTGGACCGGGACGGTGTGGTCGGCGCGGCCCTGCTGCGGATCCGGTGACGGGCCGCCGCCCCCTGAACTGAAGGAGCTGGTTGAGATGACGGACCGAGAGACGATGGCCAGGCCCCCCGCGGCCCCCGGTGGCGACGAGGCGCCCCGTACGGCGCTGGTCTTCCCCGGGCAGGGCGCCCAGAAGGCGGGCATGGGCGAGGCGTGGCGGGACACCGCGTCCTGGGCGCTGGTGGCGGAGATCTCCGAGTACACCGGTATCGACGTCGAGGATCTCCTGCTGAAGGCCGACGACGAGACGCTGCGCCGCACCGACCTCGCCCAGATCGCCGTCTTCACCGTCGAGGTGCTCGCCCACCGCGAGGCGGAGGCCGCCGGGCTGCTGGGCGGCGTGGTGGCCTGCGCCGGGCACAGCCTGGGCGAGTACACCGCGCTGCACGCCGCCGGGGCCGTGCCGCTCGCCGACACCGCCCGCCTCGTGGCCGCCCGCGGCCGGACCATGCGCGCGTGCGCCGAGCGGTCGCCCGGCACCATGGCCGCCGTGGTACGGCTCGGCCCGGAGACCGTGGAGGCGCTGGTCGGCCAGGTCCAGGAGGACGGCGGCCAGGTCTGGATCGCCAATGTGAACGCGCCCGGCGCCATCGTGCTCTCGGGCACCGCCGAGGCCGTGGACCGGCTCGCCGAACTGGCCGTGGAGAGCGAGGGCAAGGTGATCCGGCTCGCCGTCGGCGGCGCCTTCCACAGCCCGCTGATGGCCGCGGCCGCCGACGAACTGCGCGAGGCCCTGGCCGCCGTGGACTTCGCCCCCGAGCACACCCCGGTCGTCGCCAATGTGGACGCCCGCCCGTACGCGAGCGGCGAGCACTGGCGGGACCTCGAACTGACCCAGCTCACCAGCCCGGTGCGCTGGGAGGAGAGCGTCCGCACGCTCTCCGGCGAGCTGGGCTGCGTCCGGTTCGTGGAGCTGGGCCCCGGGCGCCAGCTGACCGGCATGATCCGCCGGATCGCGGACGGCGCGCTCACCGTCCCGGTCGAGTCGGCCGCCGCCCTCGCCAAGCTCACCACCCCCGAACCCTGAGCCCCGCGCTCTGACAGCGGAAAGGAGACCCCCGCATGGCCGACGCCACCGCCGCCCTGGACATGGACGAGCTGCGCACCTTCGTCGCGGATGTGCTCGACGTGGACGAGGAGGACGTCACCGACGACGCCGACTTCGTCAAGACCCTCGGCGTGGACTCCCTGATGGCCCTCGAGGTCATGGTCGTCCTGGAGAAGAAGTACTCGGTGAAGCTGGAGGAGCGGGAGATGAAGGACATCACCACGCTCCGGAAGGTGCACGACCTGCTCGCCTCGAAGATGGGGAAGTGAGATGACGGCGGCGGCGTGCGGGCCGGTGGACGGCGCCGTGGAGGTCGTGGACCCTGGCCTCCCCGGTGAGCGGCCCGCCCGGTGCGTGGCCGTGGTCGGCGCGTCGGAGAAGGTGTTCGCCGGGCACTTCCCGGGGTTCGCCATCTTCCCCGGGGTGTGTGTCGTGGAGTACGTCCAGCGCGGCGCCCTCGCCACCATGCCGGAGCGCGAACCGGGCGGGCGCTGGGTCCTGGCGGCCGTCGAGTCCTCCCGCTTCCTCAGCCCGGTCTACCCCGGTGACGAGCTGACCAGCGAATACGTCTGGTCGCGCAAGGACGGTGGCTGGCGCTGCCGGGCCTCGGCGGCCACCGGGCGCGGGCCCGCCGCGCAGATAAGGCTGCGCTTCGAGAACCGGGACGTCCCGGGCGCGGCGGCCGGGGCGGGGGAGCGGAGCGACCAGGACCGAGGAGCGGACGCCGGATGATCACCGTCGACGAGATCAAGCGGATGCTGCCGCACCGCTATCCCATGTTGCTGGTCGACCGGGTCACCGATCTGGTGCCGGGCGAGCGGGCGAGCGGGCTGAAGGCGGTCACCTGCAATGAGCCCTGGTACGAGGGGATGCCGGACACCGCGACCGAGGAGGACTACCACTATCCGTGGACGGTGCTCATCGAGTCCTGGTGCCATGTGGCCGGGGTGCTGGTCACCTGGGACCGGCCCAACCCCGATGTGCGCTCGGGCAAGGCGATGCTGCTGGGCGGCATCTCGGACGCGGAGTTCCACCGGCCGGTGGTGCCCGGCGATGTGGTGGAGCATCATGTGCGGCTGGCCCGCCAGGTCGGCGAGACCTACGTCTTCGAGGGCGAGAGCCTGGTCGGCAAGGAGACCGCCCTCACCATAGGGCGGCTGACGATGACCATGCGCCCGGCCTCCGACCTGGCCGCCCCGCCCGTGCCCGACCCGCTCTGACCGCACACCACCCCCGGGAGAAGGGCCTCACCGTATGTCCGACCGAATATCCGACGACACGGGCCGCGCATCCGGTGACGAGGAGCCGACGCCTGGTGAGAAGCCGGCGCCTGACGAGGAGCCGACGTCTGCCGAGAAGCCGGCGCCTGATGAGAAGCCGGCGCCGCGCGTCGCGCTGGTCTCCGGCGGCTCCCGCGGCATAGGCCGGGCCACCGTGCTCCGGCTGGCCCGGGACGGTTTCGATGTGGCGTTCTGCCATCGCTCCAGGCCCGACGCCGCCCGTGAACTGGAGGAGGAGGCGGCACGGCTCGGCGGCGGGCGGGTGCTCGGCAGACAGACGGACGTCCGCGACGCGGGCGCGGTGCGCGAGCTGGTCGCCTTCACCGAGGAGTCGCTCGGCCCGGTCGAGGTCGCGGTCACCTCCGCCGGGATCACCCGGGACAATCCGCTGCTGCTGATGACGGACGAGGAGTGGCGCGGCGTCCTGGAGGTCAATCTGGACGGCACCTATCACCTGTGCCGTTCCGTGGTGTTCGGAATGATGAAACGCAAGTCCGGATGCGTCATCAACATCTCGTCCGTGGCCGGTGTCCACGGCAATGCGACCCAGAGCAATTACGCGGCCTCCAAAGCGGGGATCATCGGCTTCACCAAGTCGCTCGCCAAGGAGGTCGGCCGGTACGGCATTCGAGCCAATGTGGTGGCACCCGGCTTCGTCGAGACCGATATGACGGCCGGACTCTCCGACCGGGCGCGCAAGGAGGCGGAGCAGAGCATCCCGCTGCGCCGCTTCGGTCGTCCGGAGGAGGTCGCCGACATGGTCGCGTACCTGGTCGGAGCGGAGTATGTGACCGGCGCGGTGTTCCAGGTGGACGGCGGCATCGTCCTCTGACGGGCACCCTCGGCACCGCTGTGCGGGCGGTGCGCACGATGCGATCGCTCGCTGAACGGGCGGTACGCAGGAGACGGACGAGCGAGGGGTGACGGAAGTGGCAGCCAAGCGCAGCAAAGTACCGCGGTTCTATTTCAATTTCCGCAGCCCGTACAGCTGGATCGCCTACCGTGATCTGATGGACCGATATCCGGATGTCGCACAGGCGGTGGAATGGCACCTGTGGTGGGAGCCGGACGCGGACGGGGAGCGCCGTATGGCCGAACACGGCCATCACTTCCCCTATTCGGCGATGTCCCGGGAGAAACATCTCTATATCCTCCAGGATGTGCGCCGGCTGACGACCGACCGCGGCCTCGCGGTCAGCTGGCCGGTGGACCACGACCCGGTCTGGGAGGTGCCGCATCTGCCGTACTTCCTCGCGCTCGACGCGGGGCTCGGCCCCGCCTGGATCGAGCGCGTCTACCGGGCGCGCTGGCAGGAGGGCCGCGACATCTGCGACCGTACGACCATCGCGGAGATCGCCGAGGAGCTGGGGCTGTCGGCCGAACGGGCGGCGGCGGCCGCCGATGACGAGGAGCTGCGCGGTGGCCGGGGGCTCCGGGCCCTGCTCGCGGTCAGCGACGCCGGGGCGTTCGGCGTGCCGTTCTTCACCCATGGCTATGACAAATTCTGGGGCGTGGACCGGCTGGCGGCCTTCGTCGCCTCGGTTCGCTCCGGGTCCGGGTCCGGGTCCGGGTCCGGGGCGGGGACCGGGGCCCGGTCCCGGGACACGCCCCTCGCCGGGGCGCCGGACGAGGACTTCGCCGAGTTCTCGGAGGCGGACTTCGCCGCCGCCCGGTCGGCCGATCCGGGCCATGCCGGAGGCTGTGGCTGACTCTTCGCCCGCCCGCTCGTTCACACGTTGTCGCCCGTCCACCCGCCCGTTCCGACCGCCCAGCCCCCCACCCGCCCAGCCGCTCGTCCCGACCGTCCAGCCCCCGACCGTCCAGCCGCCCGTCCCGACCGAGACGAGAACGCCCTGACTGCCGACGGACACTCCCCCTCCTGGAGGACGCAGATGCCCGAGCCACGCCAGACGTCGGCGCGGCCTCCTTCCCTGGGAGCCCGCGCCCTCTCGGCCGCGGCCCTGCCGATCGCCCCGCTGTTCGGAGTCTCGCTGGCGTATCTGGCCTTCCATCCGCGGCGCCGGGAACAGCGGGAGCACCCCCGGGACCACGGGCTGCCCTGCACCGAGCTGAAGGTCCCCTTCGCGGCGCGGAAACACCTCGACGCCTGGCTGTGCCCGGGGTCCCCCGAGAAGGTGGTGGTGCTCGGGCACAGCATGGCGACGGCGAAGGACCACAGCCTCCGCCATGCCAAGTTCCTGCACGACGCCGGGTACACCGTCTGCCTGTTCGACCACCGCAACCACGGGGCCAGCAGCGACGACCGGGCGCTGTTCGGGCTCGGCGACCGGTTCGCGAGCGATGTCACCGCCGTGGTGTCCCATCTGCGCGGCCGGCGCGGGTACGGCGGGGCGCGGATAGCCTTCTACGGCTTCTCGTTCTCGTGCTTCTCGTCCATGTGGGCGCTGACGCACGACGGATTCGAACTTGACGCGCTGGTGTGCGACAGCGGGCCGGGGCACGACGTCCCACCGCTGCTGCGCAAGTTCCTGGAGGCGGAGGCGCTGCCGCTGCCCGCCGTGCTGAAGGGCGAACCGGCCCGTTCGGTGGTGGCGCGGACGCTGTGCGCCGTGGGACCGGCCATGCTCCGGGCCCAGTGGCCACCGCCCGCGACGGGCAAGTTCGCCAAGATCCCCCTGTTGTTCATGTCGGGCGAGCACGATGCGATCGTGCCGCCCTCCTCGGTGGACGCGCTGGCCGAGCGCTATGCCCAAGCCGAGACGCACGTCCTGCCGGGAGCCGAGCATCTGCTCGGGCTGGAGACCGATCCTGAAGGCTACGCGAGCGTGGTGCTGGATTTCCTCGAGCGGGCCCTGGGGTAGCCACCTTGACCGTCCTCGACGGGACGGAACTTTTCGGAAGAGGGAAGAGAGAGCATGCAAAAGGTGCTCATCGCCAACCGTGGCGAGATCGCTGTCCGTGTTGCCCGTGCCTGCCGGGATGCCGGGATCGCGAGCGTAGCCGTCTACGCCGATCCGGACCGGGACGCTGTGCATGTGCGCGCGGCCGATGAAGCCTATGCGCTGGGTGGTGACACCCCGGCGGCCAGCTATCTCGACCAGGCCAAGGTCCTGGCCGCGGCCGCCGAATCCGGCGCCGACGCCGTCCACCCCGGCTACGGATTCCTCTCCGAGAACGCCGAGTTCGCCCAGGCCGTCCTGGACGCGGGCCTGACCTGGATCGGCCCCCCGCCGCACGCCATCCGCGACCTCGGTGACAAGGTCGCCGCCCGGCACATCGCCCAGCGCGCGGGTGCTCCGCTGGTGGCCGGGACCCCCGACCCCGTCTCGGGGGCGGAGGAGGTCGTGGCCTTCGCCGAACAGCACGGTCTCCCGATCGCCATCAAGGCCGCCTTCGGCGGCGGCGGCCGCGGTCTGAAGGTCGCCCGCACGATGGACGAGGTCCCCGAGCTCTACGACTCCGCCGTCCGCGAGGCCGTGGCCGCCTTCGGCCGCGGGGAATGCTTCGTCGAGCGCTACCTCGACAAGCCCCGGCATGTGGAGACCCAGTGCCTGGCCGACACCCACGGCAACGTCGTCGTGGTCTCCACCCGCGACTGCTCCCTCCAGCGCCGCCATCAGAAGCTGGTCGAGGAGGCCCCGGCGCCGTTCCTGTCCGAGGAGCAGAACGCCCAGCTCTACGCCGCCTCCAAGGCCATCCTCAAGGAGGCGGGCTATGTCGGGGCGGGGACGGTGGAGTTCCTGGTGGGGATGGACGGCACCATCTCCTTCCTCGAGGTCAACACCCGGCTCCAGGTGGAACACCCGGTCACCGAGGAGGTCACCGGCATCGACCTGGTCCGCGAGATGTTCCGTATCGCGGACGGCGAGGCCATCGGCTACGACGACCCGCCGATGCGGGGGCACTCGTTCGAGTTCCGGATCAACGGTGAGGACCCGGGCCGCAACTTCCTGCCCGCCCCGGGCACGGTGACCTCCTTCGTGCCGCCCGCCGGGCCCGGTGTCCGGCTGGACGCGGGCGTGGAGTCCGGCAGCGTCATCGGCCCCGCGTGGGACTCGCTGCTGGCCAAGCTGATCGTCACCGGCGCCACGCGGAAGCAGGCCCTGGAGCGGGCGGCCCGTGCCCTGGCCGAGTTCCAGGTCGAGGGCATGGCCACCGCGATCCCGTTCCACCAGGCGGTGGTGAAGGACCCGGCGTTCACCAGCGAGCCCTTCACCATCCACACCCGCTGGATCGAGACCGAGTTCAACAACACCATCGCCCCGTTCACCCCGACCGGCGCGGACGAGGCCGAGGAGCCGACCGCCCGCGAGACGGTCGTGGTCGAGGTCGGCGGCAAGCGGCTTGAGATCTCCCTCCCGGCGGTGCTCGGCCTGGCGGTGTCGCCCGGGGAGGCCGCGGGCGGCTCGAAGAAGCCGAAGCGCAAGGCGGTCAAGAAGTCCGGCTCCGCCGCCTCCGGCGATGCCCTGGCCTCGCCCATGCAGGGCACCATCGTCAAGGTGGCCGTGGGTGAGGGTGACACCGTGGCCGAGGGCGACCTCGTCGTGGTCCTGGAGGCCATGAAGATGGAGCAGCCCCTCAACGCCCACCGAAGTGGGATCGTCAAGAACCTGAACGCGAACGTCGGCGCCTCGGTCAGCGCGGGCGCGGTGATCTGCGAACTGAAGGACTGACCCGCCGCCATGGCGTCCTTACGAACGCCATGGCCTCCTCACGGTGGGCCGGGCCCGGCCGGGTCCACCGTAAGGGTCAGTCCTTGAGCGTCCGCTCCAGGAAGCCCAGGACGGTCGCCGCGTACGTCTCCGGCTGCGTCTTGATGCCCTGAAGGTGCTCGGTGTCCGGCAGGGTGTGCACCTCGGCCAGCGGATAGCGCTCGGCCAGCGCCCGTACCCCCGAGGCGGGGATCATGGTGTCGCGCTCACCGGCCAGGAAGAGCATCGGGGTGCGCTCGTACGCGCCCCCGAGCGGCGGCGGCCACTGCACCCGCAGCATCGCCACCGCCGCCGACGAGGCGACCGACTCCACGACCGGGCGGGAGGGGCCGGCGCCCAGCGGGCCGGGGATGGGCACCCCGCCGGCCGCGACGAAGTTCCGGAACAGCGGGGCCAGCTCCAGCGCCGGGCCGCTGTCGAAGACCACCGCGTCGACCGGGCAGTCCTCCCTCTTGAGCATGTAGAACGAGGGGAAGGTCGAGATCGAGAAGCCGTAGATCGCGATGCGCGCCGCGGCGTACTCGTCCATCGACCGCATGTGCCGCACCACGGCGACCACATCGTCGGTGTGGCGGTCGCTCATGCCCCAGCCCGCCCGGTCCGCGACGCTCTTACCGTGGTTGCGGTGGTCGAACATGGCGACCGTGTAGCCCGCCTCGCTGAGCAGCCGCGCGTGCGCCAGGCTCGCGGACTTGCTGAGCCCCAGGCCGTGGCCGAGCACCACGACCCGCTCGGCGTCGCCGGGGATGAGCCAGACATGCAGCCCGCGGCCCTGCTGCCCGTTCAGCGGAACGTTGACGTCGGTGCTGGTCAGCCCGAGGTCGGCGGGGGTCTTGTGATGCGGTCTGCGGGGCGGGTGGAAGATCATGTACGAGAGGAAGGCGCCGTACAGCGGTGCCACCGGGAGGGCCACCGCTGAGGCCGCCTTGGCCAGGAATCCCGTCGCCATGGTCGTCAAACCCCCATCACCGATCGTGCCCGGACGTGCGCGATCGTAGTGCGGACTGACAGGTGACCGCGTCGGCCGGAAGGCGAACGTGGCCTAAGTCACCGGGTGTCCGCGATCGGCAACGCGGCCTTGTGGCAGGGGTGTTGGGGGCGTGTGAAGCGGTCGTGGTGGCGCGTTCCGACGGCGGGGCACTCACGGCGTGCCGCGCGCGCCGCTGTACCGTCAGTACGTCCACAGCGAGCGCATCATCGGCCGATAGCACGGGGGGAAACCGAACAGTGTCCTTCACCAGCCCGGCTCAACCCGCACCCGAGCCCCGGCGATGGGCCCCGGTCCGCGCCCTGCCCGGCCCCGGGGACCGCCCCGGCCCCGGCGAGGTGGCCGTATGGCTGCTGCGGATCCCGCCGTACGCCGCCGCTGCCGCCGCCGTCGCGGAGGGCATGCTGGACGAGCAGGAGCGCGAGCGCGCGGCGCGGCTGCGGTCGGATATGGCGCGCGAGCGCTATGTGACCTCCCATGTGGGGCTGCGGATGCTGCTCGGCGGCTATCTCGGCATCGCCCCGGCCGAGGTCGCGTTCACCCGGGAGACCTGCGGCATGCCGGACTGCGAGAAGCCGCACGGCCGCCCTGCCCTGGCGGGCGAGGACGCGCTGCACTTCTCCCTGTCCCACTCCGGCGACGCGGCCCTGTGCGCCGTCGCAGGGGCGCCCGTGGGCGCCGATGTCGAGGAGCGGGACCCCGGGCGCACCGGGGCCCGGCTGACGGGTCTTGTCGGGCAGTTGCACCCCGAGGAGCGGGCTGCGATCGACGCGCTTCCGGAGGAGCTGCGGGAGGAGGCGTTCCTGGGCTGCTGGGTCCGTAAGGAGGCGTATCTCAAGGGCATCGGCACCGGGCTGCCGGGCGGGATCGGCGCCCACCACGTCGGGCTCGCCGATGGCCTGGCCCCGGCCGGCGCCCCGCCCGGCCCGCACGGCTGGACCTTCGCCGACCTCGACGCCCCGCCCGGCTACTACGCGGCGGTCGCCGTGAGGGACGAGGGCGTACGGGACGAGGCCGCGTCCGGCGGCGCGGCGCGTCCGGCGGTGACGCTGGCCGGTCTGCCTCTGGGGTGATCACCCCGGGTAAGGTCGGCGCCATGCCGCATCTCGAGGTGGAACTCTCGGCAGGCACCATCGAGTACGAGGACACGGGAGGCGAGGGCCCCGTCGCGGTCCTGCTGCACGGCGTCGCCATGGACGGCTCCCTGTGGCGCGAGGTGGTCGCCGCGCTGGCCCCCGACATCCGCTGTGTCGTCCCCACCCTCCCCCTGGGCGGGCACCGCCGCCCGATGCGGCCCGACGCGGATCTGTCGGTGCTCGGGGTGGCCCGGCTGGTCGCCGAGTTCCTGGACCGGCTCGACCTTACGGATGTCACGCTGGCCATGAACGACTGGGGCGGCGCGCAGGCGCTGATCGCCGACGGCCGCGACCTGCGGATCGGCCGACTGGTGATCACCTCCTGTGAGGCGTTCGAGAACTACCCGCCCGGGCTGCCCGGCAGGAATCTGCGGCTGGCCGCGAAGCTGCCGGGCGGACTCAACGCCGCCTTCAAGCTGCTGAGGCTCGCCCCCCTGCGCCGGCTGCCGATGACCTGGGGCTGGATGACCAAGCGCCCGGTGGACCGCGAGGTGATGGACGCCTGGTTCCAGCCGCTGTGGACCTCCCCGGAGGTCCGCCGCGACCTGCGGAAGTACGTCCTCGGCGTGCCACCGGTGAACGAGCTGCTCCACTGGGCCGAGGCCCTGCGCACCTTCGACCGCCCCGCCCTGGTGGCCTGGGCGTCCGAGGACCGCGTCATGCCGCCCGAGCACGGCCTCCGCCTGGCCGGTCTGCTGCCCCGCGGCAGCCTGGCGGAGATCCCCGACAGCTACACCCTGATCCCCCAGGACCAGCCGGGCCCCCTGGCCGACCTGATCCGCGCCTTCGTCCTGGACGGCCCCGAGCCGGCCTAGGCATCGATATGCCGCTCCGCCGCGTGGTGGGGCTCCGACCCGGACCCCGGCCGGGCGACCGGGATGTGCGCGGGGATGTCCTGGCCGGTGAGCTGTTCCCGGCGACACGGCGACACGGCCGCTCGTCGGCCCGGGGGTCCAGGGGCGGAGCCCCTGGTATCGGGAAGGGGCGGGGTGGGGAAAGATCCGCCACGGCCCAGGGGGCTGTCGTACCCCCGGCGTACCGTCGTCAGTATGTGCAGATCCATCAAGACGCTCCGCCCGCCGTACGCCGACTCCGTCACCGAGGCCGATATGCGCGCCGCGGCCCTCCAGTACGTCCGGAAGATCTCCGGCTTCCGCCAGCCGGCCGCCCATAACGCGGAGGCGTTCGACAAGGCGGTCGAGGCCATCGCCGCCGCCACGGGGGAGCTGCTGGACTCGCTCGAGGTGCGCGGTGGGGCAGCACGCTGAATGGCCCGGGGCTGTCGAGAGCACCCGGGCCATTCGCTTGATCAGTTGTGCGCCGCCAGGGACTCGAACCCCGGACCCGCTGATTAAGAGTCAGCTGCTCTAACCAACTGAGCTAGCGGCGCCTGCTGACGACATAAATACTACCTGGTCCGGAGGGGTGCTTCTGACCACGCTCAGGTGGGCTCAGATGGACAGGGAGAGCAGCATCGGGGCCGCCTCGCGGTTCAGCGTGTCGGCGGCCTGGCGGAGCCGGTGGGCATGGGCCAGCGGGAGGGAGAGGGCCAGGCAGCCCACGGAACGCCCGGCGCTGATCGGGACCGCCGCACAGACCGTGCCGACCGCGTATTCCTGGAGGTCGAGGACGGGCACCGTGGCGGGCTGGCTGTCCAGCTTGCGGAACAGCACCTTCTCGTTGGTGGTGGTCCGGGAGGTGAGCCGGACCGTCTTGTGGCGGGCGAGGTGATCGCGGCGGCTGTCGTGGTCGAGCTGGGTGAGCAGGCATTTGCCGAGCGCCATGGCGTGGGCGGCGGAGCGGAAGTCCACCCACTCGTTGACCTTGGGGGTGCGGGGCCCGTCCGCATACTGCGTGATCTTGATTTCGCCGTCCACATAGCGGCTGAGGTAGACCGCCGCGCCCACCGAGTCGCGCAGGGTGATGAGCGACTGCTGGAGCTTGTCCTGTACGGCGTGGCCGCGGTCGGGGGCGGCGGAGCCCAGCAGGGTCAGGGCGTTGCCACCGACGTAGGCGCCGTCGGCGATCTGTTCCACATAGCCCTCGCGGCGCAGCATCCGCAGCAGATCGGCGAGCTGGTGGGCCGGTAGCCGGGTCTCCCTGGCCAGCATGATGTCGCTGACGCCGGACGCGTGTTTGGCGACGACCTCCAGGATGCGGAGGGCGTGCTGCACCGAGTGGAACGGCGCGGTCGGCTCGGGCCTGAGCGCCACGATTTCCCCCCTCGCAGGTTGGCGTGGCTTTGTATCACGATAACCGCCAAGGGGCTTATCCGGATCGGCTGTTGAGGATATTGCCGAGGCGCATCGGCCCCGGTCAGCAGGGGCGTATGTCCTCGGCATATGACAGCGGCGTGCCCCCGCGGGAGGGTCGCGGGGGCAGCGCCGAACCGGGCCCGGCGAGCGCCGGATGATCTGCCCGGTGGGGCCGGATGTTCTGCCCGGCAGGCGCCGGGCCCGGTCCGGCCGAGAGCTCAGAGAACCGCGCTCAGGAACTCCCTCGTCCGCTCGTGCTCCGGCTCGGTGAAGATCTTCTCCGGCGGTCCGGACTCGATCACCCGGCCCGCGTCGAACATCAGTACATCGTCGGAGATGTCCCGCGCGAAGTTCATCTCATGGGTGACACAGAGCATGGTGATGTCCGTCGTGTGCGCGATGTCACGCAGCACGTCCAGCACCCCGGCCACCAGCTCCGGGTCCAGCGCCGACGTCACCTCGTCCAGCAGCATCACCTGCGGCCGCATCGCCAGCGCCCGGGCGATCGCCACCCGCTGCTGCTGACCGCCGGACAGCTGCGTCGGGTACGCGTCGCACTTGTCGCCGAGGCCGACCAGGTCGAGCAGCTCCCGGGCACGGGTCTCGGCCTCGTCCTTGCTGAGGCCCAGCACGTTCACCGGGGCCTCGGTGATGTTCCGCAGCACCCGCATATTGGGGAAGAGGTTGAACTGCTGGAAGACCATTCCGATCTTCTTGCGCACCTCTCTGGTGTGCTTCTCGCCCGCCGGGACCAGCTTGCCGGCCCTGTCCTCATGGGTCAGGTAGTCGCCGTCGACCTTGATCGTGCCCTCGTCCGGCTTGATCAGCGTCATCAGCAGCCGCAGGATCGTGGTCTTGCCCGATCCCGAGGGGCCGATCAGGGTGACGTGCTTACCGGAGGAGACCGAGAAGTCGAGGTTGTCCAGGACCGTGTTGCTGCCGAAGCGCTTGGTCACCTGGTCGAAGCGGATCAGTTCACTGCCGTCCACGGCAGGGTTCGTGTGGTCGGTTTCAGTGGCCAAGACGACGCTCCAGGGCTCGCATCAGAAGGGAAGCCGGATAGGCGATGACGATGAAGGCGATGCCGACCATCGTGTAGGGCTCGATGTACTGGAAGGACGACGCGCCCTCCGCGCGCGCCTTCTGCAACATGTCGACGACGCCGATCAGCGCGAGCATCGGGGAGTCCTTCAGCATCGCGATGACGTAGTTGCCCAGTGCGGGCACCACCCGGCGAATGGCCTGCGGCAGGATCACCGCGGTCCAGGTACGGCCGCGGGAGAGGCTGAGCGCGGTCGCCGCCTCCCACTGGCCCTTGGGCACACCGTCGATACCGGCCCGGTAGACCTCGGCGGTGTACGTCGAGTAGTGCAGCCCGAGCGCGATCACCCCGGTGGTGAGCGCCGAGAACTTGATGTCCCAGGTCGGCAGCACGTAGTAGAAGAAGAACAGCTGCACCAGCAGCGGAGTGTTGCGGATGAACTCCACGACCGCCGCCACCGGCCAGCGTATGAAGCGGGTCGGCGAGCGGAAGGCCATCGCCCACACCAGCCCGAGCGCGAACGCCAGGACCGAGCCCAGGGCGGTCGCCTCGAGGGTGATCAGCAGCCCGTTGCCCAGCTCGGGGAGGAAGTCCTTCGCCACATCCCAGTTCCAGCTCACTGGGCACCTCCCGCCGTGATGATGTTGGACGACTGCTCGGCCTCCTGGCGCGCGGACAGCTTCCGGGTGATCAGCGGGCCCTTGCCGGACTTCACGGGGGCCTGGCCGATGCCCGCCTTGGCGCGCCGCTCCAGCAGCCGCATCAGCCGGGTGAGGACGAAGGCCAGCACGAAGTAGAGGACCAGGATGATCGCGTAGATCTCCAGGCTGTCACCGGTCGCCAGCCGCGAGAGCTGGGCGGCGAAGGTGATGTCGGCGACGCTCACCGCGGAGACCAGGGCGGTCGCCTTCAGCAGCTCGATCAGCAGATTGTTGAAGGGCGGGATCATCTCCGGGATCGCCTGCGGCAGGATCACCCGGCGCATCCGCTGCGCGGGCGTGAAGCTGAGCGCGATGGCCGCCTCACGCTGCGCCGGGGCCACCGCGGCGATCCCGCCACGCACGATCTCCGAGCCGTACGCCCCGTAGGTGAGGCCGAGCGCCAGCACCGCGGCCCACATCGGCACCAGCTGGAACTGGAAGGCCAGTGGCATCACGAAGAACAGCCAGAACATCAGCACCAGGGCCGAGGTGCCGCGGAAGACCTCCACATAGAAGCCGGTCAGAAAGCGGACGATCCACAGCCGGGAGGTGCGCGCGATCCCGATGCCGAACGCCACGACGGCCGCGAAGACCGCGCTGTACAGGGTCAGCTGGATGGTGATCCAGACGCCCGGAAGAAGCCAGTTTTCCCACAGCCCGGCCGTCATGAGCACAGCTCCTTGGCGGTCAGATCGGTCATCTCTTCCTTGGTGAAGCCGAAGGGCCGCACGATCCGCAGCAGCTCGCCGCTCTTCTTCATCTTGTGCAGCTCGACGTTGAAGGCGTCCCGGAGCTTGGTCTCCTCCGGCCGGAAGGCGAAGCCGCCGGCGCCGATGTCCGGTTTGCCGTCGACGTATGCCTGGAACGGCTCGGTGGCCTCGGCCAGCCGGCTGTTCCGCTGCTTCACCACGTTGTGCACGGTCACGGTCGTGCCCGCGAAGACATCGGCCCGGCCCTGTTCCACGGCCAGCAGCCCGGCCAGCTGGTCGGGGAGGATCAGCATGTCGCTCTGCTTGATCCCGACGTCCTCCGCGTAGCCGATCTCGGCGTAGGCGGTGCCGGTGGCCATTTTGGCCTTCTTCTTGAAGATGTCTTCGTAATTGTGCAGATTCTTGGGGTTCCCCTTGCGCACGATGAACGCGTCACGCATGCGGTAGTCGGGGTCCGAGAAGATCACTTGGGCGCAGCGCTCGGGGTTGATGTACATCCCCGCCGAGACCACGTCGAACTGCTGCGAGCGAAGGCCCGGGATGAGCGAGCCGAACTCGGTCGGCACCGGCTGGACCTTGGGCACCCCCAGCCGCTTGAAGATGACTTTCGCGATCTCCGGCGCCTCGCCGGTGAACTCGCCGTTCTCGTCGATGTAGCCGAATGGGATCTCCCCCGCAATTCCCAGCCGGACCGTCCCTTGCGACCGGAGTCGCTCCAGCAGATTGCCCCCGTCCTTGGCGCCCGAGCCGGACACCCGGCTACAGCCGGCCGCGCCCAGCAGGCCCAGGGCCGCACCGCCGGCGAGAAGAGCGCGGCGGCTTGGGCCCATTTTGGCTATTTCTCTGCTATTGGTGTCTTTCCCACGTGGTGGAGCCATGGGCGCGCGGCTACCCGACTCCGGCAAATGTATGCGGGTCGTTTCCGGCCCTTGATACAGCCGATGTCTGGGTAGTCCCCTGGGACAGGACTGGTTCCGAAGCGACCTGGAGGAAAGTCGATGGTTGACCGAGCCGACCGGTTCATCGAGGTCTCGCTCGACAAGCGCGGGGTGAGTTGCACGGCCAAGCTCCTTGACGAGCTCGCGCCGATCACCTGCGACGCGGTGTGGAACGCGCTGCCGCTCGGGGGTGATGTGTACCACGCGAAGTACGCACGCAATGAGATCTACACCCTGCTGCCCCCCTTCGCGCCCGAGGAGCCGCCCCTCGAGAACCCGACGATCACCCCGATCCCCGGGGACCTGTGTTACTTCACCTTCACGGACACCCAGCTCGGGACCAAGTCGTACGGATACGAGACCGAGGCCAAGCACCAGGGGCGGCGGCAGGTGATCGACCTGGCGCTCTTCTACGAGCGGAACAACCTGCTGATCAACGGTGACGCGGGCTGGGTGCCCGGGATCGTCTGGGGAACGATCGTGGACGGCCTCGACCGCATGGCGGACGCCTGCCAGGACCTGTGGCGCGCGGGGGCGCTGGGGGAGACGCTGAACTTCCGCCGGGCGTAGACCTCGGCTCGCGCCGGGCGCAGGCCCTCGGTCCGTGCCCGGCGCGGCTCATGGGCCGGGTCCGGCGCGGCGCATGCGCCGGGCACGGGTCCGGGGCGTAGCCGCCCCGGACCCGGCAACGGGCGTTATGCCGTCGGCGGACGCACCTCGTCCGCCAGCCCCGCCTCGAACAGCGCGTGCGCCGCGCGCAGCACGAGCGCGTCCGCGTGGCGCGCGCCCACCAGCTGCACCCCGATCGGCAGGCCCGCGCCGCTGAGGCCGCACGGCACCGACGCCGCGGGCTGCTGGGTCAGGTTGAACGGGTAGGTGAACGGCGTCCAGCCGGTCCACCGGGTGTGCTCCAACCCCTTGGGCACCTCGACCCCCGCCTCGAACGCGGTGATCGGCAGCGCGGGGGTGACCAGCAGGTCGTACGCGGAGTGGAACCGCCCCATGGCGTGGCCGAGGGCCATCCGCACGTCCACGGCCGCCAGATAGTCCAGCGCGCTGTACGACGCCCCCTGGGCGCAGATCTCGCGCAGCCCCGGGTCCAGCAGCTCCCAGTCCTCCTGCCCCAGCGGCTGCACCACCCGGGCCGCGCCGCTGAACCACAGCGTGTGGAACGCCTCCACCGGGTCCTCGAACCCCGGGTCGATCTCCTCGACCACCGCGCCCAGCTCCGCCAGCAGGTCCACCGCCCGCCGCACCGACGCGGCCACCTCCGGGTCGACCACGGCCGTGCCGCCGAGCGCGGGGCTGTAGGCGACCCGCAGGCCGTCCACCCCGCCCCCGCCGGAGGTGAGCGCCTCCCGGAAGCCGCCCTCGACGGGACCCAGCTGCGACCAGTCGCGCCAGTCCGGGCCGGAGATCACATCCATCAGCAGCGCCGCGTCCGCCGCGTCCCGGGTCATCGGCCCCACATGGGCCAGGGTGCCGAACGCGCTCGCCGGATAGAGCGGAACCCTCCCATAGGTGGGTTTCAGCGCGAAGATGCCGCAGAAGGCCGCCGGGATACGGACCGAGCCCCCGCCGTCCGTCCCCAGGCTCAGCGGACCCGCGCCCAGCGCGACCGCGGCCGCGCTGCCGCCACTGGAGCCGCCCGCGGTCCGCTGGGGGTCGTACGGATTGCCGGTGACCCCGTGGGCCGGGCTGTCGGTGACGCCCTTCCAGCCGAACTCCGGGGTCGTGGTCTTCCCCACGAACACCGCGCCGTGCTCGCGCAGCCGCGCCACCGAGGGCGCGTCCTCGTCCCACGCCTTGCCCTCGGGCCGTACGGTCCGCGAGCCGCGCAGGGTGGGGGCGCCGCGCTGCAACAGGATGTCCTTCACCGACACCGGGACGCCGTCCACCAGGCCCACCGGGGCCCCGCGCCGCCACCGCTCGGCGGACTCCTCCGCCTGCCGCAGCGCGTCCTCGGCGTCCACCCGGGTGAAGGCGTTCACCTCCGGCTGAATCTGCTCGATCCGGTGGAGGACGGCACGGGTCGCCTCGACGGGGGAGAGCTCGCCGGAGGCATAGCGCTCGACGAGTTGAACGGCTGTCAGGTCGTGAATGTCGGTCATCCGGCTCTCCGTTCAGGGTCCTGCGATCAGTCCACCGGTACGTACCCGAGGCGTTTGTCGACGATGTTGAGCAGTGGTTCGCCCGCGCACCAGCGCTCGTAGTTGTCCTGGAACTGGTCGGCCAGGTGGTCGCGCCACCCGACCGTGTCGCCGCTCATATGGGGCGACACGAACAGCCCGGGCACGTCCCACAGGGGATCGTCCGAGGCCAGCGGCTCGTGTTCGAAGACGTCCAGGGCGGCGCCGGCGATCCGCCGGGCGACCAGGGCCGCCGTGAGGTCCTTCTCGACGACCAGGGGGCCGCGGCCGACGTTGATGAACCGGGCGGTGGACTTCATCCGGTCGAAGACGGTGCGGTCGAACATGCCGCGGTTGGCGTCGGTGAGCGGCGCCGCGCTCACCACCCAGTCGGCCGACGGAAGCAGCTCGGGCAGCTCGTCGCCGCCGCGCACGCCCTGCCGCGCGGTGCGGCCCACCAGGTCGACCACCACGCCGAGCGCGGCCAGGGTGGAGCCGATCGCCCGGCCGATGGGGCCCGCGCCCACGACCACGGCGCGCGTCCCGGCCAGCCGCATCGTCTCGCGGTGCTGCCAGCGTCGCTGCCGCTGGAGCTCCCAGCTTCCGTGGAAGTCCTTGGCCATGGCGACCACCAGACCGGCCACATACTCCGCGATCGGCTGCTCGAAGACCCCTCGGGCATTGGTCAGTACCGTGTCGGACGCGACGAGTTCGGGGCAGAGCAGCCGGTCCACTCCCGCGCTCGCGGTATGGACCCACGCCGGCCGGGGACCCTCACCGGGCCAGGCGTCGCGGACCGCGTCGGAGGTGAAATCCCAGACCAGGAGCACATCCGCGGTGGGGAGCGCCTGGGGCAGCGAATTCTCGTCACAGACGAGCACCTTGGCCCGGCCGGCCACCCGGTCCAGGTGGACCGGTGGCTGGTCGCCGAAGACGACAACTGTGCTTTCGGACATAGGCGGGAAACCGTTTCGAAACGTGGATGGGTTTGCCTGGAAAAGGAGGGGGCAGACGCCTCAGTTTGAGGATTGACCACGCTAGGCAGCGGAAACTACCGTCGTCAACAACGGCATCTGTCCCGGCGTCCCCGGCATCAGGCCGGCTCTCTCCATCCAAAATCTCTGGCCAATGGTCCAGTCCCTCCGTTCCGTATTGGGGCTCGCTTTGGACGTCTCTTTTCTGGGTGGCCCACAGCCGCAGCGCGGCGTGGGTGTGGTGGCACCGTTCGACTTCGCACTCGACCGTGAGCTGTGGCGCTGGGTGCCGGACGAGGTATCCCTCCACCTCACCCGTACCCCGTTCGTACCCGTCGAGGTGAGCCTCGACCTGGCGCGGCTCGTAAGTGAGCACGAGACCTTGCACGACGCGGTGCAGGCGCTGGCGGCCGTCGCACCGGAAGTGGTGGCGTACGCGTGCACCTCGGGCAGTTTCGTCGGCGGTGTCGCCGGGGAGCGCGCGATGTGCGCGGCCATGTCCCAGGCGGGTGAGATCCCGTCGCTGACCACCTCGGGCGCGCTGCTGGAGGCGCTGCGGGAGATCGGCGCCCGGCGGATCGCGGTGGTGACGCCGTACACCCAGTCCGTCACCGACTCGCTGGAGGAGTATCTGGCCGAGGGCGGGATGACCGTCACCGGTCGGGCGTACCTCGGACTGACCCGGCACATCTGGAAGGTGCCGTACCGCGATGTGGTCGACATGGCCCGGCAAGCGGTGGTCGGGGCCACCGACGCGCTCTTCATCAGCTGCACCAATCTGCCGACCTACGACGTGATCCCGCAGCTGGAGGCGGAGCTGCGGATGCCCGTGCTGTCCGCGAACCAGGTCACCATGTGGGCGGCGCTGCGGGCGATCGGCGCCCAGGCCGTGGGCCCGTACCAGGCGCTGCTGGACCCGGCCGCCCGGTCCGGGCCGGCGGGGATGTCCGTGTCGCCGAGCGGCCCGTTCCCGGTGACGGACCCGGTCGTCGAGTCGATGCTCGGGGCCGTGGAGGCGGTCGAGTCCGTGGTGGACGAGCCCGAGGCGGCGCTGGCCGGGGCGGCCCCGCCGGGGTCGGACGGCGACCCGGCCGACGGGCTCGACCCGGGCTTCGGCACCGGCCTCGGCGAGGGCCCCTACCTCGACGATTCCGGCGGCCCTGCCGCGGGGTGAGGCGAAGGCCCGGTGTGCCCGGCGGGTGGGAACCCGCCGGGCTTCCGCGGTGTATGAGAAGTGACAGCAGTGCAGGGGCGGCGCTCGCGGGGGCCGCCAGTCAAGGAGGCAGTCATGGTGGACTCGACGCACCCGGCCCCGGACACGGTCGGCTTTCTCTACCCCGGATACTCCGCCGAGGACGAATACCCGCGCCTGGAAGGCATGCTCGGCGGCGACAGCGGCGACATCCGGCTTCCGCTGGTCCACACCGACATCGGTGAGGACGCCCATCGGGTGGACGCCCTGCTGGAGATGGGGTCGGCGGCCCGCCTCGCGGCCGGGGTCGCCGAGCTCGCCGAGCGCGGCGCCCGGGCCGTGGTCTGGGCGTGCACCAGCGCCAGCTTCGTCTTCGGCTGGGAGGGCGCCAAGGAGCAGGTGCGCGAGCTGGGCGAGACGGCCGGGATGCCCGCCTCCAGCACCTCCTTCGCCTTCGCCCACGCGGTGCAGGCGCTCGGCGCCGACCGGGTGGCCATCGCCGCCACCTATCCGGAGGATGTCGCCGACTACTTCCGGGCATTTTTGAAGGCGGCCGGCGCCGAGGTGGTCTCGATGCGCGGCAGCGGGATCATCACGGCAGCGGAGGTCGGCACCTGGGGCCGGGACGAGGTGCTGGAGCTGGGCCGCGCCGGGGACCACCCCGAGGCCCAGGCGGTCCTCCTGCCGGACACCGCTCTGCACACCGCCGCCTGGATTCCGGATCTGGAGGCGGAGCTGGGCAAGCCGGTGCTCACGGCCAACCAGGTCACGGTCTGGGAGGGGCTGCGGCTGCTGGGCCGCGATCCAGTCCATGACCGGCTGGGCGCGCTTTTCGCCCGGAGCGGCGGATAGCGAAGGGTGGCGCGGCCGGGGCGGGCGCGCCGAAGGGCCCGAGGAGCCGGTGACGGGGAGCTGAACCCCGGCGTAATTCCATGCAGCTCTTTGGCCATCAGTGCATTCCGCTTATCGGACTGCCCCTAGCATGCAGCCGTGCGTCGCCAACATCTCTCCCCGGTCCCGTCGGCACGTCATCTGCTGGTCGCCGGTGCGGTGACGGTGGCCACGGCCGTCGGAATCGGCGCGCTGGCGGTCGGCGGAGGCTCCTCGGACGGTTCTCGTGCGCACCCCTCCGCGAGCGGAAGCGCGCCCATGAAGGCATCGGACGGGCTGCGGCACACCTCCGTCGAGGTGTCCGAGGGCGGCTGTGGCCGTGGCTGGACCGATGCCGCCCGTGGCAAGCAGGTCTTCGAGCTGCGGAACACCTCCAGCAGACCGGCCGAGGTCTATCTCACCAATCCGGCGAACGGCGCCGTCTACGGAGAGGTGGAGGGTCTGGGCCCCGGCACCAGCAGACCGCTGAGCGTCACGCTCGGCGGGGGCTCCTACGCCTTCGTCTGCCTGCCCGAGGACGCGGACGCGGTCACCGGGCCCACCGTCACCGTGTCCGGACCGGCGCGGGGCGGTGGACCGGCCGCGGTCCCGGTCGGCCAGCAGGATCTGATCCCGCCCACCATCGCCTACCAGAAGTGGGTGGCGGGCCGGATGGACGAGCTGGTGCGGCGCACGGACGCGCTGCGCTCGGCCATCCACTGCGGTGACCTGGCCACGGCCCGCGCGGTCTGGCTGCCCGCCCATCTGGTGTACGAGCGGATGGGCGCCGCCTATGGCACCTTCGGCGACGCCGACGGGGCCATCAACGGCACCACGGCGGGGCTGTCCGACGGGGTCCACGACCCGGACTTCACCGGCTTCCACCGCCTCGAGTACGGCCTGTGGCACGGCGAGTCCGCGAGCTCGCTGAGCCCGGTCGCCGACCGGCTCGTGAGGGACGTCCGAGGGCTGCGGGACGATTGGCCGCAGGAGCGGATGGACCCGGCCGACCTGGGCCTGCGGGCGCACGAGATCATGGAGAACACCGTGCAGTTCGAGCTGACCGGCCGCACCGACTACGGCAGCGGCACCAATCTGGCCACCGCGCGGGCCAACCTGGACGGCACGCGGGCCGTGCTGCGCCGGCTGGAGCCGCTGCTGAAGCCCCGTGCCCCCTGGCTGCCCGAGCTGGAGAGCGACCTGGACCGCACCCAGCGGACCCTGGAGCGCTCGCACCACGGCGACCGCTGGACCCCGCTGGACCGGCTGAGCCGCACCGGGCGCCAGCGGCTCAACGCGGACACGGGCGCGCTGGTGGAGCGGCTGGCGCAGGTGGCGGCGCTGATGGATGTGCGGAGGACCCGGTGAGCGAGGTGCTGCGCAGGGGCTTTCTGCTGAGCGCGGCCGCGGGCACGGTCGGCGCGGTGGCGGGCGCGGCCGCCGCGGGCACGGCGGCCGCGAAGGAGGACGGACCGGAGAAGAGGCCCACCCGTGTCCCCTTCCACGGCACCCATCAGGCCGGGATCCTCACCCCGCCCCAGCGGGCCACCGCGTTCATCGCGTTCGACACCATGGCCGAGGGGCGCAAGGAGCTGGCCGACGCCTTCCGTGCGCTCACCGAGCGGTGCCGCTTCCTCACCGCCGGAGGCACCCCCGACCCGGTCGGGATCACCGCGCCGCCCGCCGACTCCGGCACCCTGGGCCCCGAGGTGGCGGCCGACCGGCTGACCGTGACCGTCGGCGTGGGCGCCTCGCTCTTCGACGAGCGTTACGGACTGCGGGACCGCAAGCCCCGGCGGCTGCACGCGATGCGGTCCTTCCCCGACGACGATCTCGACCCCGACTGGTGCCATGGCGATCTGAGCCTCCAACTGTGCGCCGACAGCACGGACACGGTGCTGCACGCGCTGCGCGACATCGCCCGGCACACCCGGGGCGCGTTGCAGATCCGCTGGCGTATCGACGGCTTCGTCAGCCCGCCGCGCCCGTCCGGCACCCCGCGTAACCACATGGGGTTCAAGGACGGCACCGCCAGCCCCGACACCGGGGACGCCCGGGCGATGGACCGTCTGGTGTGGGTGGGTGCCCACTCCGGGGAGCCCGCCTGGGCCACCGGCGGCAGCTATCAGGTGATCCGGCTGATCCGGATGCTGGTGGAGTTCTGGGACCGGGTGTCGATCAGCGAGCAGGAGCGCATATTCGGCCGCAGCCGGGACTCGGGCGCCCCGCTGGACGGTCAGCACGAGTTCGACACCCCGCGCTTCGCACAGGACCCCAAGGGCGACATCATTCCGCTGGACAGCCATATACGGATGGCCAATCCGCGCACCGCCCGGACCGAGGACCAGCGCATCCTCCGCCGTGCCTACAACTACGACCGGGGCATGGACGGCAATGGCAACTTGGACATGGGGCTGCTGTTCTGCTGCTATCAGCAGGACCTCGAGCGCCAGTTCGAGACCGTGCAGAAGCGGCTGGCGGGGGAGCCGTTGGTGGACTACATCACCCCCTTCGGCGGCGGCTATTTCTTCGCGCTCCCCGGGGCGCGGGACCGCTCCGACTGGCTGGGACGGACCCTTCTGTCCTGATCATCGCCCCACCATCCGGTCAAGAACACCTCAAGAGTTCCTTGGATTCTTCTGACCCTCTATTCACTCGGCCGCCTCCATGGATTCCATCGGAGAGTCCTGCCCGTGGCACAGGATCAGGCGCAGGCGTGAAACGCGAATCATGTGGAGGCATGGCATGGGCGGCACGGCAGGATCCGAAGGCGGCCGACGGCGTGGCCGGGCCGCGCGCTGGGGTGCCCTGGCCGGCGCCGCGGCCCTGGCGACCGTGGGCGGGGTGGCCCCCGCATGGGCCGCGCCCGCCAAGGGCGGCCACACCGCGACCCCGGTGAAGCATGTGGTGGTGATCTTCGACGAGAACATCTCGTTCGACCACTACTTCGGCACCTACCCCAAGGCGGCGAACACGGACGGCACCAAGTTCACGCCGGCCAAGGACACCCCCAAGGACATCGACACCCTCGCGAACGCGGGGCTGCTGGAGAAGAACCCCAATCTCTACAAGCCCAAGCGGCTGCGCAGCGACCAGGCCATGACCTGCGACCAGAACCACTCCTACGGTCCCGAGCAGTACGCCGCCAATGGCGGCAAGGCCGATAAGTTCGTGGAGAACACCGAGGTCAGCAAGTGCACCGGGCTCTTCGGCGAGCCCGGTCTGGTGATGGACTACTACGACGGAAACACCGTCACCGGCCTGTGGAACTACGCCCAGCACTACGCGATGAGCGACCGCTCCTTCAGCTCGGCCTACGGTCCCTCCACCCCCGGGGCGCTGGAGCTGATCTCGGGCCAGACCCATGGCGTGATCTCCACCGACCCCAAGTCCTCCACCGAGGACCCCGAGCAGACCGACAAGCCGGACGCGTACACGGTGGCCTCGCCGGACGCCAAGGGCGTCGGCACGGTGATCAACGACCCGGACCCGGCCTTCGACGACTGCTCCAACAAGGACCACACCAGCGGCAACGCCCTGGCTCAGCTGAAGGGCCGGAACGTCGGCGATCTGCTCAACGCCAAGGGTGTGAGCTGGGGCTGGTTCCAGGGTGGCTTCCGGCCCAGCACCGCCTGGGACGGTGAGCAGGACCACTATGCCAAGTGCTCCGGCACCACCCACAAGAATGTCGGCGGCGCCGCCTCGGTGGACTACAGCCCGCACCACGCGCCGTTCCAGTACTACAAGTCCACGGCGAACCCGCATCACCTCCCGCCGAAGAGCGTCCAGGAGATCGGGCACAGCGGCCGGGCCAACCACAACTACGACCTCACCGACTTCGACGCGGCGCTCAAGACGGGCCATCTGCCGTCCGTCAGCTTCCTGAAGGCCGCCGAGTACCAGGACGGCCACGCCGCCTACTCCGACCCGGTCGACGAGCAGCACTTCCTGGTCGAGCAGATCAATGCGATCCAGAAGTCGCCGCAGTGGAAGGACACCGCGATCGTCGTCGCGTACGACGACAGCGACGGCTGGTACGACCACGCGTACGCCAAGCCCCGCAACGGGTCGACCGACAAGACCACGGGGTCCAACGGCAAGGCCACCGACAGCCCCGCCTGCCAGTCCGCTCCGAAGCCCGCGGGCGGCTACCAGGACCGCTGTGGCCCCGGCCCCCGGCAGCCGCTGCTGGTGATCTCGCCCTTCAGCAAGTCCAACAAGGTTGACCACACCCAGACCGAGCAGACCTCGATCACCCGCTTCATCGAGGACAACTGGCACACCGGCCGGATCGGCGACGCCTCCTTCGACCGCCGGGCGAACACCCTCTCCGGGCTCTTCGACTTCCGTCACCCCAACAACACCCAGGTGCTGCTGAAGTCCGACGGCTCGGTCGCGTCGGTCCACAAGGCCGGTCACTACACGACCTCCGCCCTGGCCGCCCACGCCCCGATCGTGAACGCCGCGGCCGCCGACGCCCTGACCACCCGGCGTCTCGCCGACGACAAGGGCATGTCCGCCGCCCTGCCCATCGGCCTCACGGCGGGTGTGCTGGTGCTCGGCGGCGCCGGTACGGCGCTGGCCCTCCACCGCCGCCGCACCGCGGGGACCGCGGGCTAGGCCCGTTCCGCGCGAGCGCGCGGCACACCGTCGTCGGGTCCGCCGCCACACCTCCTCCCCAGGTGGCGGCGGGCCCGGCCGTTCTCCGGAGGCCGGGGAACGAGGGCCGGGGCCGGGGCCGGGAATAAAGCGGAGCCTTTCTCCGGTTGAATGTCGCCGGTAGACGCAGAGGCGTGGCGGCGCACCGCCGCACACGCACACGACATACGCGCACCGCGCAGTGCGACCAGGGAGGCGGGCCACCGTGGCCGATGAGCAGGACCGGCGAGACGACCAGCGCGACCCCATCCGGGCCCGGCCCCTCGGCAGCGCACCGGTGCCCCTGTCGGTGCTGGACCTCGCGACCGTCGGCAGCGGGGTGACGGCCGCCGAGGCGCTGCGGACCACCACCGAGCTCGCCCGGCTCGCCGAGCGCCGGGGCTTCCAGCGCTTCTGGGTCGCCGAGCACCACTCCATGCCCGGGGTCGCCAGCTCCTCCCCGGCGGTGATCCTCGCCCATCTCGCCGCGCACACCGAGCGGATCCGGCTGGGCTCCGGCGGGGTGATGCTCCCCAATCACGCCCCGCTGGTCATCGCCGAGCAGTTCGGCACCCTGGAGGCGCTCGCCCCCGGCCGGGTGGACCTCGGCCTCGGCCGTGCGCCCGGCACCGACGGGGCCACGGCCGCCGCGCTGCGCCGTACCGAGCGGCTGCGCGAGGGCGCCGACGACTTCCCCCAGCAGCTCGCCGAGCTGACCCGCTTCCTCGACGACGACTTCCCCGACGGCCACCGCTACGCCCGTATCCACGCGGTGCCGGGGCCGGTGCAGGGCACCGTGCTCGGCGGGGTCCAGTCCGCCGACCGGCCGTCGGTCTGGCTGCTGGGCTCGAGCGGGTTCAGCGCCCGGCTCGCCGGGATGCTCGGCCTGCCGTTCTCCTTCGCCCACCACTTCTCCGCGGCCAACACCGTCCCCGCGCTCGACCTCTACCGCGAGACCTTCCGGCCGTCCGCCGTGCTGGACAAGCCGTACGCCTCGATCGGCGTCTCGGCCTTCGCCGCCGAGGACGAGAAGGAGGCCCACCGCCAGGTGCTCACCGGCGCCCTGGCCATGATCCGGCTGCGCACCGGACGCCCCGGCCTGGTGCCGACGCCCGAGGAGGCCGAGGGGTACGAGTTCAACGAGATCGAGCGCGACTTCATCAACAGCTGGCTCGCCAATGTCGAGTACGGCAGCCCGGACCAGGTCCGCGAGGGGCTCGACGGGCTGATCAAGCGCACCGGAGCGGACGAGGTCAAGATCACGGCCAATGCCCACGGCCGTGCCGCCCGTCTGCGCTCGTACGAGCTGATCGCCGATGCCTACGATCTGCCGACGGCGCAGACGGAGCAGCCCTAACCCGGCGCCGGGCAGGTGATCATCGCCTGGATGCGGTCCGGCGGCACCGGACGGGAGTAGAACCACCCCTGTCCCGTATCGCAGCCGATCCGCCTCAGCCGCTCCGCCTGCTCGGCGCTCTCCACACACTCGGCCGTCACCGTGAGGCCCAGCCGGTGCGCGAGCTGCACCAGCGCCTCGACGATGGTCTCGTCGGCCGGATTCGGATGCTCCTCCGCCCGGAACCCCTGGACGAACGAGCCGTCCAGCTTGAGCGTGGAGACCGGCAGCCGGCTGAGATAGGCGAGGTTGGAGTAGCCCGTCCCGAAGTCGTCGATCGCGATGGCCACCCCCATGTCGCTGAGCGCCTGAAGCGCCTGAAGCGGCCGCCCCGTGGACCCCATCACCGCCGACTCGGTCAGCTCCAGCTGGAGCAGATGCGGCGGCAGCCCGGTCTCCGCCAGGATCGCGCCGACATCGGCCACCAGATCGGAGTCCCACACCTGGCGGACCGCCACATTCACGCTGACCACCAGCGGATGCGGCGGTTCGGCCAGCTGCCAGGCACGGGCCTGGCGGCAGGCGGTGCGCAGCACCCACCGGCCCAGCGGCACGATCGCGCCGTTCTCCTCGGCCAGCGGGATGAACCGGTTCGGCGACAGCCGCCCGAACTGCGGATGGTCCCAGCGCACCAGCGCCTCCACCCCCCGGACCACCCCGTCGCCCAGCCCCACCAGCGGCTGGTAGTCGAGCACGAACTCGTCCCGCTCGACCGCCGGGCGCAGCGTGCTGGACAGCGCCTGCCGGGTCATCCGATGGGCGTTGCGCTCCGGGTCGAAGAGGGTCCAGCGCGCCTTGCCGTCCTCCTTCGCCCAGTACAGCGTGGTGTCCGCGGCCTGCATCAGCCAGGTGGTGTGGGTGCCGGCCGCCGGCCGCTCCACCACGCCGATGCTCGCCGACACCGACAGCCGCTGTCCGCCCACGTCGAACGGTTCCTGAAGGGCGGCCAGCACCGTCCGGGCGAGGTCGCACAGCTGCTCGGTGCCGGTGGAGTTGCGGACCAGCAGGGCGAACTCGTCCCCGCCGAGCCGCGCCACCAGATGGCCGTCGGGCGCCGCGCAGTCGGTGAGCCGCTGGGCGACCGCGCCGAGCAGCCGGTCGCCGACCCGGTGGCCGAGGGTGTCGTTGACCGCCTTGAAGCCGTCCAGGTCGAGATAGCAGAGCCCGATCCGGCCGGTTCCCCCGTGGTCGTAGGTGGCCGCCTCCAGCGCCCTGGTCATCCGCTCGAAGAACAGGCTGCGGTTGGGCAGCCGGGTCACCGGGTCGTGCATCTGAAGATGGCGCAGCCGCCCCTGGAGATCCCGCTGGTCGCTGATGTCGGCCATCGACAGCAGCAGACTGCAACTGTCCGGCGCGGGCTCGACGGTGATCTCGGCCCACAGGGCATGGCCGTCGGAGCGCCGCAGCCGCCGGGTGCGGCGCAGCCGCGCGGCACGGCCGCCGAGGACGTCCCGGTACTCCCGCCAGGTGCGCGGATCCTCGCGCAGATCGGCCAGGTCCGCCGCGCTGCGGGTGATCAGCAGGGCCGGATCGGTGCCGAGCAGGGCGCCGAGCGCGGGGTTGGCGTCGAGCACCCTGCCCTCGCGGTCGAGGACGGCCATGGCGAGGCGCGCCACGTTGAAGGCGGCGCGGTAGTCGCCGGGCACGGGGCCGGTCGCGTGCCCGGCCGTGGGACCGGTGGCGGGACCGGTGGTATGCCCGGTGGCGGGCCCGGCGGTATGGCCGGTGGCGGGACCGGTGGCGGGATCGGCGGTATGCCCCGCCGTGGGCCCGGTGGTATGCCCCGTTGGGTGCCCCGCGCCCGGGGGCGTGCCGGGGGCCGGGGGCGTGCCCAGGACCGACGGCGCGCCGGGGGCCGGACGTGGTGCGCCGGGGTCCTCCGCGACCGGGAGGACGCTCGGCATGGCCTCACGCTCTGTGATCGTCGGCAGTGTCGCGCCCGGGGCGCGTCCCTGCCCGTCGGGGGTTCCGCTCACCGCTCGCTCCCAGGTGGCGTCTGTTGTTTCCAGGTTGTTCGTACACATCTTGTGCATGTCTCACACCGGGTGCCGGGCCGACCGTAAATGCCTGCCTGAAGGGGGATTCCCCGCTGGAAATGTGCCGATCATAGGGGCTCGTACTCCGGGCGTTCCATCGATGTCATCGCGCTCACCGCCACCTTGACAATGTGTTTGGTCGTATCTGTTCGACTCTGCGCGGGCCAACAGCCGCTCTGACCGATTGTGACCGTCTGTTACGTACCCGGATCGCGGCCTCTTCACTCGACCAGCCCAACTCAACAGGGCGTACCCCGCCAATTCACCTCAGGGTGGAGTGGGTGTTCCGACTACGCCCGGGAGGTCGACATGGTGCGTCCTCAGGTACCCGAGGGGGTGCACCGGCAGCCTCGGCTGCGTCGGACCGGAGCCCTGCTCACCTCGCTGAGCGCGCTCATCGCGACCACCGTGGTGGCGGGTCCGGCGGTCGCGGCCGGCCCCGGCGGCCCCTGTGACCTGGAACGCACCGATGCCCATCACTCGGAGGGCGTGGACACCTGGAACTCCCGCTATCCGCGCCCGGTCCGCCGCCTGGACGCGGCGATGGTCTTCCTGTCCTTCCCGGACGCCCGGCCCCGGGTGACCCCCGCCCAGCTGGCCGCCGACCACATCCCCGCGACCCCCGATTTCTTCAAACGGGCCTCCTACGGGAAGTTCGGCTTACGGGTGCATCCGCTGCGGCGCTGGATCACCATGCCCCGGCGCTCCACCGCGTACGCCATACAGCGCGACTGGAACGCCCAGCGCCGCGCCGCCTATCTGCGTGACGCCATCGCCGCCGCCGATCCGCACCTCGACTTCGCCCGCTACGACCTCGTCTATCTGGTCGCCGACCCCGACGCCCCCGGTGTGGACGCCGACGCGACGAAAGTGGTCAACTTCGAAAAGCCACTGCGCGCGGACGGTGTCGATCTGCGCCGACTGGTCACCGTTTTCGAGCACCATCCGCCGGACCGCAATGTGCTGGCCCATGAGACCGGGCACGTCTTCGACCTTCCCGACCTCTACCACCGGCCGAAGGACACCGACGGCAACGCCGAATGGGACACCTACGTCGGCGACTGGGATCTGATGGGAAGCCAGTTCGGCATGGCACCCGATCCGTTCGGCTGGCACAAGTGGAAGCTCGGCTGGCTCGGCGGGCGCCAGGTGGCGTGCGACCGCGCCACCGGACCGCGCCGCTACACCCTCCAGCCCCTGGCCACCCCCATGGCGCGCGGCCGGTCCGGTGGAGACACCCGCACCCGGCTGGTCGTGGTCCGCACCGGGCCCACCACCGCGCTGGCCATCGAGGCGCGCGGCGGCCGCGGCAACGACGCGGGCACCTGCACCGAGGGCGTGCTGGTCTACCGCGTCCACAACGACAAGGCGTCGGGCGACGGCCCCGTCCAGGTGCTGGACGGCCACCCCGCCACCTCCGCCTGCTGGAACGAGTCGGTCTACCCCGAACTCGCCGACGCCCCCCTCGGCGTCGGGGACAGCATGTCGGTCAAGGAGGACTCCGTACGGATCACGGTGGCGGGCCGCGCCGCCGACGGGGGCTGGACCGTCCGGGTCAACCGCAGGGCGCGCTGATGACGGCTGACGACGGGGCCGCGAGGCCCCGGCGGGCCACTGCCGGACCCGCGCCGATGCGGCAGGTCGGGCCGCCGACGGACCCCCGCCGAGGACCGGGGCGCGCTCCTCACCGTTGATCAAGTCGGCTTCGAGGTGGCGCTTCGAGACTGTGGGCCCCTTTTCGACACCGGGTGCCCGGGAGTTGCGAATGCCGCGATACGCGAATCTGGCCGAGGCCCTGAAGGAACGGGTCCTCCGGTGCCCCGACGGCACGGCGCTCGCCCACCCCGCCCCCGATGGCACCGAACACCGCGTGTCCTACGCCGCGCTCGACGCCCGTGCCGAAGCCGTGGCCGCCTGGCTGCGCGCCCGGGACGCCACCGGCCGCCGGGTGCTGCTCGCCATGGACCCCGGTCCGTGCGCCGCGGTGGCGCTGCTCGGCTGTCTGTACGCGGGGGCCGTCGCGGTGCCCGTGCCCGCGCCGTCCGCCTCCCGGACCGATGCCGAGCGCACCGCCTCGATCGTCCGGGACGCCGTCGTGGACCTCGTCCTCACCGAGACCGCCCACGCCACCGAGACCTCCCGCCGGCTCTCCCGAATCGGCCGCGCCGGTCTGACCTGCCTAGCCGTCGACGGACTCCGCCCCGACGCGGGCGCCGACGCACCCCGGCAACCCCTCCGCACCACCGCCGACAGCCTCGCGCTGCTCGCCTACGACTCCGGGCCCGCCACCGCCCCCCGCGGCGCCCTGCTGACCCATGGCAACCTTACGGCGGCCATGGCCGGGCTGCGGCGAACGCTCGGCACCGACCGCCGCTCCCGGATCGGCGGCTGGCTGCCCCGCCACCACACCCCCGGCCTGATCGGGCAGGTGCTGCACCCCTTATGGCTCGGTGCCACCGCCGTGACCCTTCCGGCGGAGCCGTACCGCACCGATCCGCTCGGCTGGCTGCGCGCCATCAGCCGCCACGGCATCACCGAAACCCTCGCGCCCGACATCCTCCACGCCCGCTGCGCCGCCCTCCTCGGCGACGAGCCACCGGCCGGGCTCGACCTCTCCCGCTGGCGTACCGCGCTGAACGCCGGGGAGCCGGTCTCGGCCGGGACCATGGCCGCCTTCCCCCACCGCTGCGCCCCGCTGGGCCTGCGTCCGGGCACCCTGGTGGCGGGGTACGTCCCGGCCGAGGGGGCGCCGGTGCCGCTGGCCAGGGGGCGCGCACCGGTGCCGGGCGCGGACTTCGCCGTGGTCGACCCGCTGACCGGGCGCCGGCTGCCGGACGGGGCGCCCGGGGAGATCTGGGTGCGCGGCCCCGCCGTGGCCACCGGCCACTGGGGCGGTCCGTCGGACACCGCGCTGCTGTTCGCCGCCCGGGTCGCCGAGGGCCCTGGCGGCTTTCTGCGCACCGGCGATCTCGGCCTTACGGTCAACGGCCAGCTCCGGATGACCGGCCGGGTCCGTGACGCCCTCCTGGTGGACGGCCACACCCTGCACCCCCAGGACGTGGAGCGCGAACTGCTGGGCTGCGCGAAGGCGCTGGGATCGGCCCGGGTGTTCTGCGCCGGGCCCGGCGCGGGGACGCTGGTGGTCGTCCAGGAGGTGGTCCGTACGGCGGGCGGGGCGCGCACCGGGCTGCCCCGGCTGGCGGCCCGGATCCGCGCCCTGATCGCGGAGGAGTTCGGGGTCGAGACCGGCGCGCTGCTGCTGGTGCGCCCCGGCACCGTGCGCGGGGCGGGAACCGCCAAGATCCGGCGCGCCCTGCTGCGCGAGCGCTATCTGCGGGGCGAAGTGCGCGCGCTGCACGCCGAGTTCGGGCCGGGGGTCGGTGAGCCCTGCCGGGGTGGTGCGGCGTGAATAGGGGGCGCGCGGTCGCGTTCGCGCTACGGGATGAGCGTTCGACGGGCGTATTTCCCCGCGAATCGATGGAATGACCGAGAGGGCGGGGGAATAATCCCCCTGCGGGGAGAGGCCGGGCGGGGAAAGCAGGGGGCGGCATGGTCAGGGTGCTGATCGCGGAAGACATGCATATGTTGCGCAAGGCACTGGTCGCCCTGCTGGAATTCGAACCGGATATCGATGTGGTGGCCGAATTCTCCAACGGGGCCGAAATCCTGCCCCGCGCCCGTGAACTCCGCCCGGACGTCGCCGTGCTCGACATCGATCTGCCGGGCGTGGACGGGCTCACCGCCGCGGCCGAATTGAGCACCGCCGTCCCCGAATGCCGCACCATGATGCTCACCAGCCTCGGCCGCCCCGGAAATCTGCGCCGGGCGCTGGCCGCCCATGTCTCCGGCTTTCTGCTGAAGGACAGCAGCCCGGAGAAGCTGAGCGACGCCATCCGGGCCGTCGCCAAGGGCGAGCGGGTGATCGATCCCCAGCTCGCGCTGGCCGCCCTGGACGACGGCCCACAGCCGCTGACCCCACGGGAGCTGGAGGTCCTGCGGTTCGCCGCGAAGGGCGAGGACTCCGGGCAGATCGCGGCCAAGCTGTTTCTGTCGGTGGGCACGGTGCGCAACTATCTGACGTCCGCCGTGACCAAGCTGGACGCCCGCAACCGGGTGGACGCCATCCGGATCGCCCGCGAGGCGGGCTGGCTGTAAGGCGGCGTGCGGCCATCCCACGTGCCGCTCAGGCCGTCAGGGGTTCCGTCGCGCCGTCAGAGGCCGTTACGCCGTTGGGCCCCGTCACGCCGTTGGGGTCCCAGAGCCCCGTTACGCCGTCACCGTCGGCCCCGGGCCGTACTCCCGGCCGCTTCGCGGCGGCGCGTCCACGGACACATCCAGCTCCGCCCGTAACTCGAACCAGCCGTCCGGCCGTACGCCCGCGCGCAGCCGCCCGCCGAGGTTCTCCACCCGCACCCGGAGGTTGCCGATACCGCTGCCGCCGTCCGAGCTGTCGGCGCGCAGGATCGTGGACGGCCGGCCCACCCCGTCGTTGACGAGGGTCAGCGACACCCGGTGCCCGCTGCGCCGCGCCTCGACCGCGCAGTGGTCGGCCTTGCTGTGGCGCAGCACATTGGTCAGCCCCTCGCGCAACACGCTCGCCAGCACCGTGTCCACCAGCTCCGGCAGCGGTCCGCAGTCGATCTCGGCCGTGGCGCTGATGCCCGCCGCGGCCAGCATCGACCGGGCCGTCGCCGCCTCCGCCGACAGCGACATCATGCGATAGCCGCTGGCCACCGCCCGTACGTCGGCGAGGGCCTGACGGGAGGTCTGGAGGATCTCCGAGAGCTCCTGCTGGGCGCGGGAGTTCTGCCGGGGCACCAGCCGGTGCACCAGCTCGCATTTGAGGGTGATCGTGGACAGGCTGTAGCCCAGCAGATCGTGCACGTCCCGGGAGAACCGCAGCCGCTCCTGGGCCACCGCCAGCCGGGCCAGCTCCGCCCGGGACCGGGACACCTCGGCGACCAGCCCGGACAGCCGCGAGAGCCCGAAGACCACCAGCCCGGTCAGCGCGGTGGAGACGGTGGTGTACGCGACCTGACCCCAGCCGAAGCCCACCTGGAACAGCAGGACGTCCGTGCACAGCAGGATGGCCGCGAACGCGGGCCACGCCAGCGCCGGGACCAGCACCAGCAGTGAGGAACCGGCCAGGAAGCCCGGCATGCCCAGCCAGGCGTGCTTGAAGACGGCGAAGGGGGCGAAGGTCAGCACCGCCTGGAGCGCCAGCGTCCAGCGCCGCGCACCGCTGAGCCGGGGCGCGAGGCCGGGGAAGGAGTGCAGCATCTGGAGGCAGAGCAGCACGGTCATCGGCAGCAGCGCGAGACCGAGCATCGCCGCGTCGACCGACCTGCCCGAACGATTGCCGTCGACCACATAGGTGACGGCCACGGCGAAGTACCCCACCAGCACGAGGACCGTGATGACCACGGCCAGACGCGGCGCCAGACCGTCCTGGTGGCGCGGTGGATGGTTCCCGGCATCGTCGGGCAAGAGGCTCCCCTGCACTCGTCCTCCGGATGGTCGGGCCGGATTGGGTGGCTTGCCCGAGAGTATCCGATCTTTACCTGGGGTGGAGAGGCCCTGTGGAAGGCTCATGGTGTACGCGGAGTTACCGGATATCACGGGGGATCACAGGAAAAACGGAATCGGGTTGAGGTCCGCGTAGGGCGTGGGCCCCGGCAGCCGGCCGAGCGCCACGGGGGCGTCGAAGAGCCGGCCGGGCGCGAACCGGGCCCAGTGCGGGCGCATTCCGGGCACCAGCACCTTGGCCACCGGCAGCCCCACATCCGGCCGGGTCTGGTCCAGCACCAGCAGTTCCATCCCGTGTCCGCGCACCAACTCCCGCACGGTGGCCAGCGCATCGCCCTCCGGGGCCGGCGGGGGGCCGGATATCCCCGGGGGCGGCGGGGCGGCCGGATCGGGGGTCAGATACGGGTGGTCGGCGAGGGTCGCGGTACGGAACCAGCGCAGCGCCTCGGGCTCGGTGGCGCCGTAACCCCCGCCGTCGGCGCGGGCCTCGACCACCGCCGGAAGCATCTGGTTCAGCTCGGCGAGGGCGTGGCACAGCGCGGTGTGCCGGTCGAAGTGAGCGCCGAAGCCGAAGGTGATGTCCTCGGCGGGCTTGTCGAGGCGCCGGGAGAGCGCGGCGACCACCGGGATGCCGAAGTCCGTGGTGAGGTCCAGGGCCCACACCTCGCGCCGCACGCTCCGGTGGGCGGCGCGCACTGCGGCCGGCCACGGGTCGTCGAAGGCGTCCAGGGCCACGGCGGGCTGCCGGGTGCGGTTGTACCACCACAGGGCGACCGCGTCCCGCTCCACGAGCTCCAGGAAGCCCCGTACGACGGCGTCGGCCAGGGTGCCGCCCGCCGCCGCGCCGTTGGAGTCCGCCCGGCAGCAGCGGTGGCCCGGGGGCTGCGGGGCGCCGTAGTACAGCAGCGCGGTGGGCAGCAGTCGGTGGCGTCCGGCGGTGAGCGACCACACCGGGGTCCAGTCCAGCTCCGCGCCCTCGTCGAACGGATCCTGGACGCGGTGGCGCGCGGGGAGGGCGGGGTCGAGGAACTGGCGCGGGTCGAAGAGCTGGACGGTGTCCGGGTGCACCGCGTCCTCCGGGCGCAGATCGCGGTAGCGGGCGCGCTGACGCGGCTCGTCCCCCTGGAAGTGGCCGCTGTAGTGCTCCAGGGCCTCGCACAGCGCGCTCGCCCGCGCCTGTTCGGCCGTGCGGCCCTTACCGTGGGCGGCGGCCCGCAGCCCGGCCCTTACGGCGTCCAGGCCGCTGTGGGGGCCCGCTCCGGCGTACGAAGGGTGGCGGGCGTGGAAGCAGTTGAGGACGGCGGGGCCGCGCGGATCGCGCCGGATCTCGGTGACCAGCCCGGTGACGGGGTCCACCAGATGTCCGTAGCGCTCCATGATCCCGCGCGGGGAGGTGTCGGTGGCGTCGGTGGCGGTACCGGTCGCGGCCAGTGGCTCCCGTGGCTCCCGTGGGGAGGGCAGCGACAGGGGCGCCCGTATCCGGGCCGCGACCAGCGCCGGATCGCCGCAGCCGGCGCACTGCGGGCGGCGGGAGAGCGGATGGCGGTCCACGGTGGCGGTGAGGCTGTCCAGGGTGCGCAGCTCCCGCTGGCCCGGGTGCCGGTACCCGGCCAGCCACTTGGCGGCCTCCAGGGCGGCGAGCTGGAGCGCGGCGGCGCGGCTCGCGGGCAGGGACGCGGGCGGCCGCGGCACCGGTCCGGGGCGGCCGAGCCGGCGCTGGAGATACGCCTCGGCCTGCCGTCCGCGCCACAGCCGGTCGGCCATGCAGACCCAGCACGGATCGTCGGGGGCGCCGAGGAACGGGCCCAGCCACGCCTGGGTGCCCACCGGTTTGACGGGCAGCCAGCGACGGCCGGTGGCGCGGTGCGCGGCGTCCACGGCGGCGAGCCGGGGATCGAGGTAGTCATCGCACACCACAAGGGTGAGTTCTGCGGCGTCATGTTGACGGAAGGCGATTTGACATATCTCTCGTCGGGGGCTATGGGCCCCCGAGGTCGTCGGATCGCCGTTCACCGCCTCCGCGTTCGCGGACCTCGGGTCCGCCGGTTCGCCGTCCACGGTCCTCAGCCCCGCGACGCGCAGCGCCCGGACCACCTCGTCCGGGTCGGTCGAGCCGAGGACCAGCGGGGCCACGGCGGGGCGGGCGGACGCGGGCGTGGGGGCCGCGGCGGAGCCGCCCGTGCCCAGCCCGGCCAGCTCCCAGTACGCCTCCTCGGGGGTCCAGGCGTGCTCCCGCTCGGAGACCAGTCCGGCCGCGCGGAGACGGGCGATGACGCGCTCGGCCTGCCCGGCCGGGACCGCGCCGGCCGGGACCGCGCCGGGCGGGCCCGCGGCGCGGCCGGGCGCGGCGGCCTCGGTGAGGATGTGGGCGAGGTCCCGTGACCCGTCGAGCAGCGGCGCCAGCGCGGCGATCGCCCGCCCGTGCAGCGCCGTGACGCCGTGCTCGGAGACGAGGTAGACGGCCTCGCCGGGCACCGGCTCGACCCGCAGATGTGGTGTGAAGCCCAGTTCGCCGGTCATGGCCCGGTCATTCGGCGCCGACGGTGCAGATGCAGATGCCGGGCGCGGGGATGGGCCAGGCGGCGTCGGAGAGGTCCTCGATGACCAGGTCGTCGTCCTCGGCGGGCGGGCGGACGGCCTCGGCTGGCTTGGCCGGCGTGGCGGGATGAGCCAGGGCGGCGGGGCTCGGGGGCTCATGTGGGATGGGCGTATCGGTCATCGCGGACTCTCTCATCGCCAGGGGTGTGAATTTGTCATGGTGCGGGGCTCTGGAACTCATATCGAGCTCGTTACTCCGGCACTGGCCGCACAGGCCGCCCACAAGCGAGGCTCTTAGATGCCTCGGTGGCAGGGCCGCGCGGCCAGGAGGCACTTGACGGACCGTTGACGGAGGTACACGACCATGGACATCAAGGTGTTGGGGCCGCTGAGCGTCGAGGCGTGCGGTCAGTCGATCGTGCCCAGCGCGGGCAAGCCGCGCCAGATCCTTGCACTGCTTTCCGTCTACGCCAACCAGATGCTCCCGGTGCCCACTCTTATGGAGGAAATCTGGGGCACGCAGATGCCGCGCAGCGCGCTCACCACTTTGCAGACCTACATCCTCCAGCTGCGCCGCAGGCTGGCCGCGGCCTATGGCCCACAGGCCCCGCAGGCTTCCAAGGACGTGCTGGCCACGCGCTACGGCGGATATGTGCTGGAGGCCCAGCCGGGCGCGGTGGACATCCATGAGTACGACCGGCTGGTGGCCGCGGGGCGGGACGCGCTGGACGCCGGGGACGATGTCCAGGCGTCCCTGCTGCTGCGCGAGGCGCTGGCCGTCTGGCGCGGTCCCGCGCTGGTGGATGTGAAGGTCGGACCGGTCCTGGAGATCGAGCTGGCCCGCTTGGAGGAGAGCCGGCTCGGCGTCCTGGAGCGCCGTATCGAGGCCGATCTGCGGCTGGGCCGCCATGCCGAGCTGCTCACGGAGCTCACCGAGCTGACCGCCCGTCATCCGCTGCACGAGGGGTTGCACGCCCAGTGCATGGCCGCGCTCTACCGCGCGGGCCGCCCTTGGCAGGCGCTGGAGGTCTACCAGGGGCTGCGCGCCAGACTGGTCGAGGACCTCGGGCTGGAGCCGTCGCCGCGGCTTCAGAAGCTCCAGCAGGCGGTGCTCGCCTCCGACCCGGCGCTCGATCTGGACCTGGATGGCCACTGGCGCCGCCCGGTGCTCGACCTGTTCGCCGCATAGCCCCCGGCCACCGCCCCCGGCCGCCGACTCCCCGGCCACCGACCCCAGTCCCCGGCCCCCGGCCCCCGGCCCCCGGCCCACAGCCTCGGCCCCCAGCCCACAGCAGACAGCCCCCGTACCAGCCGTCCCCGTCCGGCGAACCATCCCCCCCATACGCCCGGCGCCGCCCTTCAGCCGGGCCTGCTACGGCTCCGCTGCCCGATCCCCCCGCGCGGGCAAGCGGAGCCGTAGCGCGTCCAGGGGCTGTCACAGGCGCCCGATGCCCGATGCCCATGGCCTGAGCCCTGGACCCTGAGCCCGACCAGCAGGAGGCGCGATGATGCGCGAGATCGACACCGATGTGTGCGTGGTCGGGGGCGGCCCGGCCGGTCTGGTGCTGGCGCTGCTGATGCTGCGGTCGGGGGCTCGGGTGACCGTGGTGGAGTGCGCCCGCGCGCATCAGCGCGTGGCCCGCGGCGAAATACTCCAGCCCGGCGCGATGGAGCTGTTGGACGCGCTCGATGTGCTCGCCGGCGCCCGCGCCCGCGGCGCCCATGAGCACCACCGGTTCCTGGTGATCGAGGGCGAGCGGGTGCTGCTGGAGGCCGACTACCGGCTGCTTCCGGCCCCGCACGACCACCTGCTGAGCGTGCCGCGCCCCCATCTGCTGGATGAGCTCCTCGCCCGCTGCCGCCGTTCGCCCGGCTTCCGCTATCTGCCCGGACGGCGGGCCGGGGCGCTGCTGCGGCGGGAGGGGCGGATCGCCGGGGTCATCGCCGAAGGTCCGCCGGGCCGCTGTGCCGTCCGGGCCCGGGTCGTGGTCGGCGCGGACGGCCGGTTCTCGCGGATCCGGCGGCTGGCCGGCATCGGGGCGGGCCGCGCCGACGCGTTCGCTCAGGATGTGCTGTGGTGCACCCTCAGCACGCCCCCGGAAGAGCCGCCGATCCGCGATGTGCGGGTGTACCGCACGGGGGGCGGCCCGGTGCTGGTCTACGGCTCCTGGCCGAACCGGATCCAGATCGGCTGGACCCTGCCGCACCGGCGCTACGGCCATATCGCCGCCCTCGGCCTCGACCACGTCAAGGAGCGGCTGGTGCGTGCCGTGCCGCGGTACGCCACGCTGATCCGCGATCAGATCCGCACCCCCGCCGACCTCGGTGTGCTCGATGTCTTCTCCGCACGTGCCGAGCGCTGGGTGGCCGACGGGCTGGTGCTGATCGGCGACGCCGCCCACACCCACAGCCCGATCGGCGCCCAGGGCATCAACCTCGCCGTGCAGGACGCGGTGGTGCTGCATCCCCTGCTGGCCCGCGCCCTGGCCGAGGGCGACACCAGCGCCGAGCGGCTGGCGGAGTTCGAGCGGCGGCGCGGGCCCGATATCGCGGCGGTGATGCGGATGCAGACCCTCCAGAGCCGGGCGATCCTCTCGCAGGGCGCGTTCACCACCCGGGTGCGCCCCCGTCTCACGCGGGCGCTGCGTCATACGCCGATCTATCGCAAGATCCTCCAGCGCATGGCCTACGGCAACCCCTCGATCCGTATCGCCGACGCCGGGGTGTGCGGCCGTACATGACACCCGGAGCTCAATGGCTGGAAACAAGCTCCACACCGGCTTCTCGCCACCCCGGCATTGGCGCCATGCCCCGTACGGCCTAGGTTGAGGCCATGCACACTGTCGTGATCCTGGCGCTGGACCAGGTCATCGCCTTCGATCTGGCCACCCCGATCGAGGTGTTCACCCGCACCCGGCTGCCGGACGGCCGGGAGCCCTACCGGGTCCGGGTCTGTGCCCCCGCCCCCGCCGTCGACGCCGGGGTGTTCGCCCTCCAGGCCCCGTACGGGCTCGAGGCGCTCGCCGAGGCCGACACCATCGTCGTGCCCGGCCGCGTCGACCCCCTGCTCCCGCTCCCCGACGAGGTGATCCAGGCGCTGCGGGACGCGGCCGGGCGGGGCACCCGTATCGCCTCGATCTGCTCCGGGGCCTTCGTCCTCGCCGCCACCGGGCTGCTCGACGGACTCCGCGCCACCACGCACTGGCTCGGCGGCGCGCTGCTCGCCGAGCTCCATCCGAAGATCCAGGTCGACCCGGATGTGCTCTATGTGGACAACGGTCAGTTCCTCACCTCGGCGGGCGCCGCGGCCGGGCTCGATCTGTGTCTGCACATCATCCGGCGCGACCATGGCTCCGCCGTGGCCGCCGACGCCGCCCGGCTGTCCGTGATGCCCCTGGAACGGGAGGGCGGACAGGCCCAGTTCATCGTCCATGACCAGCCGCCCGTACCGCGCGGATCGCTGTTCGAACCCCTGCTGCGGTGGATGGAGGACAACGCCGGACGGGACCTCACCCTCAACGAGATCGCCGCCCACGTCGGCATGAGCACCCGCACCCTCAACCGCCGCTTCCGGGAGCACACCGGGACCACCCCGCTCCAGTGGCTGCACCGCGCCCGGATCCGCCAGGCGCAGTATCTGCTGGAGGCCACCACCCACCCCGTGGAGCGCATCGCCGCCCAGGTGGGTTTCGGCTCGCCCACCTCCTTCCGGGACCGCTTCAAGCGCGTCGTCGGCACCAGCCCGCACAGCTATCGCTCCGCCTTCCAGCGAAACGCCGGATAGCCGCCGAGCGAGGCACCGGACGGGGTCGGGCGCGGGTCGAGGCGGGCTCGAGTCACGGCGGCGACCATGGCCTTCTCAGTGGGAACGACCGCGAGGAGCGCCCATGTTGGACCTCGGCCTTGAGGGGCGCACGGTCCTGGTCACCGGGGCCACCGGCGCCATCGGCAGCGCCGCCGCCCGCGCCTTCGCGGAGCAGGGCGCCCGGGTCGCGCTCGCCTTCCGGCACCGCCGCGAGGCCGCCGAGGCGCTGGCCGTCGAGCTGTCCGGACCGGATCGGGGCCGCGCCTTCGCCGTGCCGTACGCCCTGGATGACGCCGCGTCGCCGCGCTGGGTCGTGGCCGCCGTGGAGGAACACTGGGGCGGGCTGGACGTGCTGGTGGCGGCCGCCCGGCGAAGGGGCGCGCGGCGTGAGCCGCACGCCCGGTTCGAGGACGTCCCGGAGGAGCACTGGCGGCCGCTGGTCGCCGGCGCCTTCGCGCCCGCGATCCGCACCGTCCAGTGGGCCGTGGCCGGGATGCGGAAGCGCGGCTGGGGCCGGATCGCGCTGGTGGCCCCGCCGCATGTGCCGGGCGGCGACCCGGGCGGGGAGTTCCATGGGGTCGCGCGGGCCGGGCTGGGGGGTCTGGTCCGTGGGCTGGTGGGCGAGGTGGGCGGGGATGGCGTGCTGCTCAACGCCGTATGCCCCGGGCCCACCCCGCCCGACCGGCCGCCCACCGCCCCCGAGGGTTTCACCACGCCCGAGTCCTCCACGACCAGCCCCGAGGACATCGCCCGCGCTCTCGTCTTCCTGTGCTCGGCGGCCAACGGCGCCATCACCGGCGAGACGCTGACGCTCGCGGGGCGCCGCTGAGCCCGCCGGCGGGTGTGAGGGGTCGGCTCGGTGTCATGTCCATCGGCCGGACGGGTCGGTCCGGCCGGCTCGACCTCCGCGGGAGGTGACCATGCGCGTCCTGTTCACGACCTGGGCTTCGGGCGCCCATCTCGTCCCCATGGTGCCGCTGGCCCGCGCCCTGCTCGAGGCCGGGCACCAGGTGCGGGTCGCGGTGCCGTCCGAGTGCGCGGCGGCCGTCGCCCGGACCGGCCTGGTGCCGGTGCAGATCGGCGCCCTGCCCATGGCGGTGGTCAGACCGCCGGACGCGGCGCGCCGACCGCGCGGCATCTGGCCCACGGAATGGCCGGTGCGGCCCGCCGCGCTCACTCCGGAGCAGCACGGCGTGCTGCGCGCGTGCGGCGACCGGCAGGTGCGGATCGCCGAGGCGATGGCCCAGGGGCTGGTGGCCTTCGCCCGCTGCTGGCAGCCGGAGCTGGTGGTGCATGACGCGGGCGCGTACGCGGGCACGGTGGCCGCGGGGGCGCTGGGTGTGCCCGCGGTCGGCCAGTTGTGGGGGAGCGCGGCCGTCCTGCGGCTGGACCGGCAGCGGCTCGAAGGCCCGCCGCTGCCCGGCTACGCCCGGCTGATGCGGCGTTACGGCGCCGATCCGGCACGCGAGCCCGACCTGTGGCTCGACCCCTGCCCGCCGAGCCTCGCGCTGCCCTCGCGGGCGCGGCGGCTCCCGGTGCGCTTCGTGCCGCACGACGGGACGTCGCCGGACGAGACGCCGTCGCCGTACGAGGCCCGCCGCGCCGGGGCGCGCCCCGGGCGCCACGAGCAGCCCGGACGCCCCGGGCGCCCCGGCCACTCCGGGCACCCCGGGCTCCACGCCGCCGCGTCGAACGGGCGGCGCGGGCCGGACGGTGGCCCCAGGCGCTCCGGGCCGGTGCGGGTGTGCGCGGCGTGGGACGACGCCGGTGGCCCGCCGGACGCCGTAAGGGCCGCGCTGTGGGCCGCCGAGGCGCGGGGCGTGGAGGTCGTCCGGGTCGGAAGCGCCGCCGAGGGGCGGCCGCCCGCCGGGCCGCTGCACCGGGTGCTGCCGGGCTGCCGGGCACTGCTCCACCAGGGCGGGGGTGCGGCGGTGCTGGCCGCCGCCATGGCCGGGGTGCCGCAGCTGGTCGTCGCGCCCCGCCTGGAGCACCAGCTGAACGGGGCGCGGCTGGCCCGGGCGGGCGCCGGGATGTATCTGCCCGCCGACGCGCTCGACGCCACCCGGCCCGGGGCGCGGGCGGCGGGCGCCCGGCTGGCGCTGGATCTGTTCGCGTTGCTGGAGCAGCCCTCGTACGCCGCGGCGGCGCATGCCCTGCGCCGGGAGGCGCTCGCGATGCCCGGCCCGGACAAGGCGGTGAAGGCGGTCACCCGGCTCGTGGGCCCGGCGGTGTGAGTTCGCCGTCAGGCGCGTCCTGTGTCGCCGGGGTAGTCACCGGGGTATGCGAAAGGCCCCGGTACGCGAAAGGCCCCCCACCGAAGTGAGGGGCCTTTCACTGTCTGTGCGCCGCCAGGGACTCGAACCCCGGACCCGCTGATTAAGAGTCAGCTGCTCTAACCAACTGAGCTAGCGGCGCCTGCTGACGTAGGAGACCTTAGCACCCGGACGCCACGGAGTGAAAATCGATAAGTTTCAGCCCGGAAATGCGGCGGGTGCGCTGGTCAGGGCCGTGCTGACAAGATCACCACCGGCGGCGCGGGCCGCTCTCACACACGCCCACAGCAGCACCTCGGGGCCGGGCAGCCAGGGGCTGCGGACATCGGGCGCGACCAGCCAGCGCGGCGGCGGCATCGGGGCGACGCCGGATTCCGGGGCGTCGTGCTCCAGGGGCGCCGCCTCCTGCGGACCGGGGTCCGGCGGGAACAGCGGCGGCACGGTCACCGCGTCGCCCCGGCCGTAGCAGAGCAGCGGGGGAGCGGCCGCGCCCCACTCCTCCCAGCCGAGCAGCGCGGGCAGCCGCTGGGCGGTCCCCGGGGTGGCGAAGAGCATGACCCGGCCGCCCTGGGCCGCGACCGGTCCGGTGCCGGGCCCGTCGGTCCATAACCGGCCCACGACCCGGCGGCCGAAGAGCGCGTCCATGCTGATCACGTCGAACGCCGTGCCGCACGGCAGCGTCACCGGGGCGGTCGGGGCAGCGGCCCACAGGGCCTGCACACCGCGCGGGGAGGCGCTGGCCGAGGCGAGCCAGTCCGCGCCCGCCGGGGTGACGAAGGCGGCGGTGTGAAGTGAGTCCTGCGGCGATCTGCTCATGTTTCCACCTTTACCGTCAGCGCGGACGGTGTAGAGAGATGAGACAAAACCGGGACATCGGATGGCGGTATCGGGTACCTTCCGCTCGCATATGCCCCGGGCTCACGCCTGCCGTCAGTCCAGCACCTCGCCGCCCCGCATCAGCTCACGACCGAATTCGACCATCTTCTTGGCGTAGTCCTCGGTCCACTCGGCACGCTCGGCGATCACGGCGGGGGTCAGCCGATCGAACCGCCTCGGGTCGGCGAGCTGCGCGGCCGCCATCGCCTGGAACTCCATGGCCCGGTCCGTCGCCGCGCGGAACGCCAGCGCCAGCTCCGTCGAGCGGGACAGCAGCTCCCGCGGGTCTTCGATCGACTCCAGGTCGAAGAAGTGCGCCTCGTCCGACGCGGCGGCGGCCGGTTCGAAGAGCAGGGGCGCGGGCTTCAGCCGCCGGGGCGCGGAGCCGTGCCGGCCGTAAGCCGAATCCGGCTCGGGCATGTGATCTCTCCTCCTGGCTCGTGAGACACGTACGGTTCGCGGGTCTTGTCGTCTCCATTGTCGCGCGTAGGGCAAGGGCGCCCCCGCCGTACGCCGTCGACCTGGGGTCTCTCCCCACCCCATCGCCCCCTGAACCATGGCCGCACCTCTCACCCCGGTGACGCACCGTACGGCCACCGGGAACGCGCCGCCCTCACGGCCACCGGGGAGGCGCCGTCACGGCCCTCGGAGACGCACCCTTACGGCCACCGGGAACGTGCCCTCACGCCCTTACGGCCCCCGAGCCACGCCCTTACGGCCGCCATGCCACCCGGTGCTCGGACAGGTGCGCCAGCACCGCGTGGTTGGCCTCCCAGCCGTCAGGGAACTTCACCGTGACACCCAGCTGCACCGGCTCCGTGGACGGATGCTCGTCCAGCAGCTCGGCCACCCCCGCCCGGCACACCACCACACACGCCTGCCGGTGCCGCGACGCCAGTACGCACAGCCGCCCCGTCTCCAGGTGGAAGGCCGTGGCGTCCGGCCGCCCCGACAGCGGGTGCAGCACGACCGTGACATCGAACTCACGCCCTTGGAGGCGATTGGCGGTGTCGACGGTGACGCCGGAGACCCCGAGCCCCGCCAGCGCCGCCCGGACCGCCGCCGCCTGGTCCCGGTGCGCCGTGCCCACCGCGATCCGGTCCGCCGCGACCGGCTGCGGCTCGTCGGACCGCTCGCTGACCGCCACCGCGCCCCGGTCCAGCAGCCGCCGCACCACCTGGGCCACGGCCGCCACCGCCTCAGGGTCGGTGCGCGGGGTGCGCCGGGCGGGCAGCTCCAGCAGCCCCCAGCCGGACGCGGCGGCCTCGTCCAGCACCCGGTCCGGGCCCGAGCCGTCGGAGGCCACCCCGAAGCTCAGCCGCCGCTCGCCGTGGCCGGTGCCGCTGCGGAAGGGGGTGTACGGATAGAACGCGTGCGAGACCAGCGGCGCGGCCGAGGCCGGGAGCCGCCAGGAGACCGGCAGCCGGTGCTGCGGAAGCCGCGGGTTGTGGGCGAGCAGGGTGGTGACCGCGCTCGCCGACGGGTCGTACGAAAGCCCCGCCCACTGGTCGGCGCCCACCACGCTGAACGGGTCCAGCTGCCCGGGGTCGCCCACGAACAGCGCCCGTTCGAACAGCCCGGCGACCGCCAGCAGCGCGTCGGAGCGCATCTGGTACGCCTCGTCCACGATCGCGTGCCGCCACGGCTCGACGTGTCTGATGTGCGCCCACTTCGCGGCCGTGGAGACCACGATGTCGAGCCCGGCGAGGTCGGCGATCTTCGCGGAGGCGCGGACCGACTCATGGCCGTCGAGCACCGGGTCGTACGGATGCGGATCGCTGCTGTGCAGCCGCCCCACCGGAAGGTCGGGGTCCGCCGTGGCGAGCCGGTCCACCAGATCGTCCACCTGGGCGTTGGTCTGCGCGACCACCATCAGCGGCCGCCCGGCGGCGGCCAGCTCCCGCGCCGCCCGCACCACCAGCGTCGACTTGCCCGCACCGGGCGGGGAGTCCACGACGACGCCGCGGTCCGCTCCGTGCAGCGTGTCGTGCAGGATCGCCTCGGTGGCGCGCGCCGCGGCGGCCGACGGGTCGAACGGCTCGCCCGCGCGGGCACGGCCCGGGTGGGCCGCGGCGGCGGCCGGGTCCGCGCCGATCACAGATAGTCCTCCTCGGTCATCGGGTCGGGCTGGGGGCTCTGGGCCGGGGCGGCGGCGTCCGGCGGGCCGCCGTGGGTCCATGGGGTGCTCTCCGCGTCGGGCAGCTCGGGGCCGCCGCGCGGGGCGTGCTCGAACAGCGTCCAGCACACCCGGTCGCCCTTCTCGGGCACCGTGCCCGGCTCGGGCTGCTTGCCCCGGCCCATCCCGCCGGTCAGCCGCACTACCAGCGCACGACCTGGGCCGTGCGCATCGCCTGGGCCGTGCGCATCGCCCGGGGCGTGCGCATCGCCCGGGCCGCCCACGACATCGGTTCCGGCGGCCTCGCCGACCTCGTCGGGCCCGTCGGCACCGTCCAGGTCCGCGAGACCGGCGAACTCCCCGCTCTGCGCCCTGCCGTCGGCCGTGACCCGGTGCAGCTTGACCCGCTCGGCCAGGTGCGGACGGTCCTCGGTGCGGATCGTGACCAGCGGGCGCGGGCGCGGCACCTTCGCGTCCGACCAGGCCATCTCCACATCGATCACCTCGCCCGCGAACGCCTCACCGGCCAGCCGCCGCCCCGCCATGACCAGCGGATCGTCCAGCGCCTCATGGGCGTCCAGCTGGGCCTGCGCGGTCTCGCGCGCGGCGAGCTTCTGCGCCGCCGTCACCGCGTCGTCCAGCTTGGGCTGCGGTGGCTCCCCGGCCCGGACCCGGTCCCGGTGGCCGGTGTACGACCAGCGGTCCCGCTTCCAGCGGTCGGCCACCCGCGCGCCCTCCGGGAGGGCGCGCAGCAGATCCACCCCGTGCCACAGCGCGTCCCAGGTGGGCCGGAGCTGCGACTCGATCAGCCCGCGCAGCTCCGCCTCGGCGAGCCGCAGCCGCGCCGCGCCCCCGGCCACGCCCTGTGACGCCTCGGCACGGGCCGCGTCATAGCGGGACATCGCCGGGGCCAGCAGCTTGTTGTCGAAGGCGGGGTCGGTGGACGGTCCGGCGGGCGGACAGCGCAACTGGCCCCCCTCGTCCCGCTCCGACTCCGCCCGCAGCGCCGCCTCCGCGCCCGGCACGCCCTCCGGCGGGTCGATCCAGGCCAGCAGCGAGCCCAGGTGCTGATCCTCGAGATTGCTCTGCCCGGTCGCCCAGTGACGGCTCAGCAGCTCGGTGAGCGACAGCAGCAGACAGGAGCCGGGCACCCGCGCCCGCTCCCCGTAGTGGGTCAGCCAGCGGCCCAGCAGCGGTACGCGCGCGGGCGCGGGGAAGGGCGTCTCCGGGTCCTGCTCGGCGGTCCGCCGGAACCGCATCGACCGGCCCAGCAGCCGTACGAACGCCACGCCCGCGGCGCTGGGCACCAGCAGCTGCGGCGCGTCCTGGCAGAGCTCGACCTGGACCGGCACCTTCTTACCGGTCTCCGGATCGGTCTCCTTGCGCTCCTCCAGCTCGACCTCGTCCCCGTACGAGTCCAGATACGGCTGGATCTCCTCCGCGAGCTCGGCGAGGAACGCGAACCGCAGGTCGCGGTCGCGTGGCTGGGCCACGATCAGCAGCCGCGGCGCGTCCCGGTCGGTGCCCACCAGCGCCCCGAGCGGCGCCCCCGCCTCACCGGCGGTGGTGAGCGGGACGAACGCCAGCGGACGCTGCGACAGATGGCGGTGGCGCACGGTGGTCAGGGGCTGGGCCCGCCCCTCCCGGACCGCCTCCATCCGGGCCAGGGTGGTGATCAGCGACATGCCACCGCCTCGGGGCGGGACGCGAGCGCCTCGGCGCGCAGGGCCGCCGCGCGGCGCAGGGCGTCCACGGCGGGGTCACCGGTGGGCGCCTCGTCGGCGGGGCCGTTCATGGCGGCCGTAAGGACGGCGTCCACGGTGGTGAGCCCGCCCAGCTCGCCCCGGACGCCACGGCCCAGCGCCTCGACCTGTCCCGCCGCGCGGGACCGCGTCCGGCAGTGGGCGGCCAGCTCGCACGTGGACAGGCACTCCGGCGCGTACGCCGCCTCCACCGCGTCCACGGCGGCCGTGAGCTCCTCGACCGGCCGGGTCGGGTTCCGGCCGTCGTCGGTGAGCCGGAGGTCGAAGGTGGTGCCCTCGGGGAGGGCGGCGGCGATCTCCTCGATCCGGGTCAGCCGGTCCAGCTGCCGCCGGGTGACCGCCAGCTGCTTGCGCACATCGACCAGTTCGGCGGTCGGCAGGTTGGAGAAGTCCTTGGGGCAGACGAGCAGCACCTGATGCCGCACCCGGGCCCGCACGGGAGCGGCCTCCGCCGGGGTCACCGAGCCCTCCTGCGCCGCCGTTTCGGCCGGGTCCGCCGAGGTTGCTGCCTCCTTCGTCCCAGCCGGGTCCGCCGCGTCCGCCGTCATCGCCGCGCTCGCCGTCTCCGCCACGTCCACGGCCTCCACCGCCTCCGCGGTGTCGCCGCCGCCCTCCGGCGGCCGGCCGATCATCGACGCCACCCGCTCCAGCGCCAGCGTGTAGACCGCCGACTGCCGGGCGGCAGCGCCCACCTTGGCCGGGTCGGCGGAGCCGTCCACCATCGGGAAGGACTTGATCTCGATGACCGTCCACGACCCGTCGGGGTGCACCACGACCGCGTCCGGCTCCAGGAAGGCGGGCGAGCCCGCGACGTCCAGGCTCACCATCGGATGGTCCAGCAGCGCCCAGCGCCCCGCCTCCGTGGCCTCCCGCAGCGCGAGCGCCGTACGGGCCGTGCGGCCCTGCGGTCCGGGCGCGGTCAGATCGGGGGTCGCGACGGCGCCGGGGCCGGGCGGCTCCGAGCCGTCGCGCAGCCGCTCGTGCAGCAGCCGCACCAGATCCGCGCCTCCGTCGGCCTTGACCCGGGCCTCGAAGGAATTGCCGCGCTGATGCGCGAACTGCGACTGACCGAAGTTCGCGGGAGCCCCCAGGGCCTGCGCCAGCGCGCCCTTGTCGACCCCGGCCCCGTCCAGCAGCGCGCGGCGGCGGCAGCCCGGGTTGGCGGCCAGCGCCGCCAGCGCTCGGGCGTCCATCGGACGGGGAGCGGTGGCCGGGCCGCGCAGCTCAGCGAGCCGCTGCCGGAGCCCCGTCGCCTGCCGTGGAGGTCGCGCCGCCCGTGGCCGGGGCGCCCCGGCCGCCGGTACCGGCACCGGCTCCCCGGCCGCCGTCGTCCGCGGCACCGTCGGTGCGTTGCCTGTCCGCGCCCCTGCCCTGCTGTCGGGGGATCCGTTCCCGTTCACGCGCCGAAGTCTCGCACTTGTCACCGACATTCGCGGGCACACCCGCGTTTCGGGAGGCGAGGGGGGTCTCCTGGGCCGGGCGCAGCCGGGTGCGCAGGGTCTCCGTGAGGCGCAGCGCCGGGCCCGCCAGCAGCGCCCCGAGCCCCATGGTGGCGACGCCGGCGGCCGCGTCCAGGAAGTAGTGGTTGGCGGTGCCCATCACCACGAGCGTGATCGCCAGCGGATAGCCGACCGCGAGGACCTTGGTCCACACCGAGCGCCCGTGCCGCCACAGGGCGACGCCGCACCACAGCGCCCATCCCACATGGAGGCTGGGCATCGCCGCGTACTGGTTGGTCAGCCCGCCGAGCCCGCGCGGTGCGCTGGCGTCGCCGCCCCACCAGCCGTACGAGCCGTACTGCGCCATGGTGTCCACGAAGCCGTGGCTCGCGTCCAGGAGCCGTGGCGGGCACGTCGGCAGCAGGGTGAAGCCGATGAGTCCGATGACGGTGGAGACCAGCAGCCAGGTGCGCAGAAAGCGGTAGTCCGACGCCTTACGGCGCTTCCACAGCCACATCAGGACGGCCGGAGTGAGGACGTAGTGCAGCGAGGCGTAGGCGAAGTCCGCCGGTATGCCTATGACCGCGTTGGCGGTGAAGAGGTCGTTCAGCGGCGACTCGAAGTCGATGTTCAGACGCTGTTCGAAATGGAGGATCGCCAGACCGTGATCGACGGCGGTGGACACATCGCCGCGGGCCAGGAGCCGACCGGCCGAGTACGCGGCGTACACCACCGCTATGAGCGGCAGTTCGGTCCACCAACGGGGCCGACTGCCCGGTGCTGCTCCGGCACGGGGCACGGTGTGGGGCATTCGGACGCTCTCCAAAGTTCAGGCGGCCAGAAAAAGGCGCGCGGTCAACCGTACGGTGTAGGCGAAGCGACCTACGCACCGCCCCCGTCCGCGAGCGCGCCCACTGTCGGGACCCCCTGGCGGACTCGCGCGCAGCCTGGAAGACGCCAGGAGTGACCCGGAGGTTGCCTGCTGATCACGTGCGCGATGATGGAGGGATGGCGATCGGCCATGTGCCGGTCCCGTGATGTGCACGAAACCGCAGGCAGCGACGTGTAATGGCGCACGGCGGCGCGGCGGTGCGGAACCGGTGAAAGAAGGCGCTGCCCCATGGCCCCACGCATCCTCCTGGCCCGGCACGGACAGACGCGGTGGTCGCTGGCCGGGAAGCACACCGGCCGTACGGACATCCCGCTGCTGGACGAGGGGCGGCGCGGCGCCGAACTGCTCGGCGGGCGGCTGCGCCACGGCCCCTGGGCGGGCCTCCCGGACGCCGAGGTGCGCACCAGCCCGTTGGCGCGGGCGAAGGAGACCTGCGCGCTGGCGGGCTTCGGCGACCGGGCGCGGGAGTGGGACGCGCTCCTGGAGTGGGACTACGGCGCGTACGAGGGGATGACCCCCGCCGAGATCAAGGCGATCCGGCCGGGCTGGCTCATCTGGCGCGACGGGGTGCCCGAGGGCGAGTCGATCGCCTCGATCGCGGCGCGGGCCGACGAGGTCGTGGAGTGGGCGCGCTCGGCCGACCGCGATGTGCTGGTCTTCGCGCACGGCCACATCCTGCGGACGCTGGGCGCCCGTTGGCTGGGCCATGAGGTCTCCTTCGCCGCCCGTATCCGGCTCGATCCCACGTCCCTGTCGGTGCTCGGCTGGGCGTACGGCGAGCCCGCCATCGAGCGCTGGAACGACACCGGCCATCTCGACTGAACCGGCCACTGAACCGGCCACTGAACCGGCCATCGAACCGGCCACCCCGACCGAGGGCCCGAACCGGTGTCAGACCGGGCTGGTGAGGCCGGCCGGCTCGGGGCGTGTGGCCGGCTCGGGACGGGCGGTCGGCTCGGGGCGTGCGGCGGCCCCGGGGCGCGCGGCCGTCTCGTAGCGGGCGAGGAAGTCCGCGACCGCCGCATCGCGACCGTAAGGACGAAGTATCCGGGCCGTGTCGTCGAGCATCCGGCGGATCCGCGACGACTTCACCTGGTCCAGCAGGCCGAGCGCCCGGCCGGCCGAGGCGGCGGCCGCGTCCGGTGCGCCGCCCGCCACCAGATCGCTCGCCAGCTCCGTGGTGAACAGCGCGATATTGCGGGTGAAGTGGGGGTTCTGGAGGGCCACCGCGCGCCGCGCGTGCTCCACGGCGCGCTTCCAGTCGCCGAGCGCCGACCAGCACTGCGCCTCAAGACCCTCCAGTTCGGCCTCCCCGAAGAAGCTCATCCACTCGGGGTCGGCATCGCAGGGCCCGCGCCCGAACAGCGTCCGGGCGCGCAGCAGCGCCCGCTCACAGCCGCCCCGGTCGGTCAGCCAGGCGAGTCCCCCGGCCTCGCGCAGCGCGAGCAGCGACAGCAGCCGCGGCGAGGCGAGCCGCTCGGCGACCCGCTGGGCCGCCTGTGCCGCCCTTACGGCCTCGCGGGGGTGTCCGGCGTCGCGGGCGAGGAAGGCGGTATTGCAGAACGCGTGCGCCTCCAGGGCGGCGTCGCCGGAGACCCGCGCGGTGGCCAGGGCCTCGGCGTAGTGGGACCGCGCGTCGGACAGCCGCCCTGAGTCATGGGCCAGCCAGCCCACCGAGATGGCCAGTTCGCCCGCGCCCGCGAAGAGCCGCTCGGCGATCGAGCGGCTGTAGCCGCCCGCGTCGAGCAGCGCGTAGGCGGCGCTCAGCGGTTTGGCGGTGTGCGCGTAGAGGGGGTCGGCGCCGTGCCGGTCGTCCAGCACCCGGATCCGCCGTACGGCCTCCTCCACGGCGGCGGCCTCGGCCTCGCCCACCCGCCGTCCCGTCCGCCGGGGCGGCGTCCCGGCCCGGGGCGCGGCGGCCACGGCGGCGGCCGCCGCCCCACCGGCCATGAACGAGCGGCGCAGCAGTTCGCTCTCCTCGAAGATGTCGACGGACCCCTTGCCCGGGGGCTCGCAGGGCCCTGGGCGCGGGCCGGGTAAGGGGACGGGCACGGGGACGGGAGGGCCCGCGGGGCCGCGCGCCTGGTGGCCGCGCACCGACTCACGGGAGGCGAAGCCGAGATCCGTAAGGGTGCGGCCGGGGAACATATGGCGGAAGACCCGCTCGTACGCGTAGTTGGGGCAGCGGATCGCCCCCGACTCGACACGGCCGATATAGCGGGCGTCGCAGGAGACCTGCTCGCCGATCTCGCGGGCGGCGCGGCGCACGGACGCCGCGAACTCGGAGGGCGAGAGCTGTCCGCGCAGTCGGCGGAACGCGGTGTTCGGCCGGGGCGGCGGGGGCTCTGGAAGCGGCGTCATCTGAGCCTCTCCCTTGGTGATGCCAGGTGGGCGGGGGAGAACCGTACCGGCTGTGAGATCCACGACACTCGGAGATTTCCGGCAAATGTGACGTCTCGCCCACGATCTGCCATGAACTGCCATCCTTTACGGCGGCATTCGGCCGTAGCCGTTGACACCGCCGCGCGTTGAACCAGGTGCTACCCGATGGAGAGGGAGGCCGGAGTGGATACCAGCCGCTCACGGACGACTGCCCAGCACCCCCAGCGCCAGGACTGCGATCTCGTCACCGTGCCCGCCCGCCAGGGGCTGGAGGCGGTGGACATCCTGCGCCGTGCGCGCGACGGCCTCGGTCCGGTCCTGCATGACAACGCCTGCGACACCCTCGGCTTCCTGGTCCCGCCCGGTACGGCGGACGGCTGGGACCTGCCGGGCTCGGCGTGTACGCAGACATCCGGGCGCGGGATCCGGATAAATATCGGCTCCGGCACCGGCACCCCCGCCGGGGCCGGAGACACCCGAACCGGAGACTCCGCGTCCGGAGACCTCCCACACGGAAACAACGGATCCGGAGACACCGAATCCGGAGCCCCTGGTTCCGGAGACACGGCATCCGGAGACGGTGACTCCAGAGACAGTGAGTTCGGAGATGGCGCGTCCGGCGCGGCCGGGAACGAGGCCCCGCCGGGCATCGGCACCGGCTGGCTGGTGCCGCCCCACGCGGCGTACACGGTCGCCACCGACCCCGCCGAGCTCCGGGCGGCACTCGGTGAGGCGGCCCGCACGATCGAGGCCGTCGACCGCTGCCAGTGAGCCCCGGGGGCTGTCAGTGGTCGGCCCCATACTGGGACACATGGCGAAAGGCACGAACAAGCGAGCCGCGCGCGGGCGCGGAGCGGCGCGGGGACGCAGCCCCGAGCCGGTCACCGCATCCGTCGACGGGGGGCTCGCCGAGCTCGTGCCGGACCGGGACCGGCCGCGCGGCTGGACGCTGCTGCTCGACGGCAAGCCGCAGTCGCATGTGGACCTCGACGACCCCGCGTATCTCGACTTCGAGTACCAGCGCAGATTCGGCCATGTCGCCGATCTCGCCGCCCCTCCCGGCCGTCCGCTGCACGCGGTCCATCTGGGCGGCGGCGCCTTCACTCTCGCCCGCTATATAGCGGCCACCCGCCCCCGCTCCACCCAGCAGATCATCGAGATCGACGCCCCGCTCGTCCAGTTCGTCCGGCGTGAGCTGCCGCTGGACCCCGGTGACCGGATACGGGTGCGCGGCGCCGACGCCCGCGCCGGGCTCGCCAAGGTGCCCGACGGCTGGGCGGATCTGATCATCGCGGATGTCTTCAGCGGGGCCCGTACGCCCGCCCATCTCACCAGCGCGGAGTTCCTCGCCGAGGTGCGCCGCGCCCTGCGCCCGGACGGGTGCTACGCCGCGAATCTCGCCGACGGCCCGCCGCTGGCCCATCTGAAGGCCCAGATCGCCACCGCCCGCGCCGCCTTCGCCGAGGTGTGTCTGACCGCCGACCCCGCCCTGCTGCGCGGCCGCCGCTTCGGCAACGCCGTGCTGCTGGCCGCCGACCGCGAGCTGCCGCTGGCCGAGCTCACCCGCCGCGCCGCGGGCGATCCGCACCCCGCCCGGGTCGAACACGGCCGCGCGCTCGCGGACTTCACCGGTGGCGCGCCCCCCGTCACCGACGCGACCGCCGCCCCCTCCCCGGCCCCGCCGCCCGCCGTCTTCGCCTGACCGCCCGCCGCGTGCCAGGGGCTCCGCCCCTGGACCCCGAGGCGTGGGGCCAAGCCCCGCCTTCCAGCCTCTACGGGGGGGCACCTCCCAGCGGTAGCTGGGGGAGTCCGAGGAGCGGGGCCCGGGCGAAGCCCCGCCTTCCAGCCCCTCCAGGGGCGCCTCCCAGCGGTAGCTGGGGGAGTTTGAGAAGCGGAGCCCCACCTTCCAGCCCCTCCGGCGCTTGAGGAGCGGGGTCTGGGGCGGAGCCCCAGTTGTGGGAAGGGGCGGGGAGGGGACGAGCCCGCCGCAGGCGTACGCGTACCGACGGACACCCCTAGTGCTCATCGATGCGGACCTGGGGCGGCCCGTCATGCCACGTGCAGAAGACGGTCGTGGTCTCGGCCCCGGAGACGAAGTCCACCCGGATCCACTCGCTCTGCTTCCACACCTGCATCTGCCATCCGCCGTCCGGTGTCGCCGAGACCAGATCCGCCGACGCCGCCCGGATGTCGAAGACCGCCCGGCCGCCCTTGGCGGGATAGCTGCGCACCTCCCCGCTCTCCTCCGGCCGCGCCGACTCCTTCCGGGACGGCGTCTGCGTCGGCTTCCGGGTGCGCCCGGCCGAACCGGACTCCTTGCCCTTGTCCCCGCCGGACCCCGCGTCCGTCCCGGGAGGCGAGGGCGAGGACGGCGAGGACGGTGAAGTGGCCGAGGGGGAGGGCGGTTTGGGCCGACGCGTGGAGGAGGACCAGGACCCGTTCGCCGACCCGGAGCCGTCCGTGATCGGCAGCGCGCGCGGCGGGTCGTAGGCCGTACCGGTCAGCACCGTCCGCACGCCGTACCACGACAGCGTGACCGCGGCGCCGGTCGCCAGCACCCAGGCCAGACATTGGACCAGACCTCTTTGCATCTTCCTCATCTTGCCTCACCCGAATGGCGTACGGTGCCGCTCATGGCAAGTGTGCTTGTGGTCGAGGACGACCAGTTCGTGCGCTCAGCCCTCATACGGCAGTTGACCGAGGCGTCCCATACCGTGCGCAGCGTCGGCACCGCCCTGGAGGCGTTGCGCGAGGTGGCGCAGATCGGATTCGACGTCGTCATCCTGGACCTCGGCCTGCCCGATCTGGACGGGGCGGAGGCGCTCAAGATGCTGCGTGGCATCACCGATGTGCCGGTCATCGTGGCCACCGCCCGCGACGACGAGGGTGAGATCGTCCGCCTGCTCAACGACGGCGCCGACGACTACCTGGTCAAACCGTTCTCCGTGGCCCATCTCTCCGCCCGGATGACCGCCGTGCTGCGCCGCGCTCGCGGGGGCGGGCCGGGCGAGCCGGGCGGCGCGGCGGCGCCCCCGGCGGTGCTCCGGGTCGGCGGTCTTGCCGTCGATCCGCTGCGCCGCCAGGCCCAGTTGGACGGGGTGACGCTCGATCTGACCCGGCGCGAGTTCGACCTGCTGGCCTATCTCGCCGGGCGGCCCGGTGTCGTGGTGCCGCGCCGGGAGCTCCTCGCCGAGGTCTGGCGGCAGGCGTACGGGGACGACCAGACCATAGACGTCCATCTGTCCTGGCTGCGCCGCAAGCTGGGCGAGACCGCCGCCCGGCCGCGCTATCTCCACACGCTGCGCGGGGTCGGCGTCAAGCTGGAGCCCCCGGCGGAGCACACGTGAGATGGGCCCTGGTCAAGGTCTGTCTGGCGGTCACGGCGATGGTCGTGGTCGCCTTCGCCGTACCGCTCGGACTCGTCGTCAAGGAGCTGGCCCGGGACCGGGCGTTCGCCGACGCCGAGCGGCAGGCCGCCACCATCGGCCCGGCGCTCGCCATCACCACCGAGCGGGCGCGGCTCCAGCGCGCGGTCGCCAGCACCCAGGCGGGCGGGGACGGCCGGATGGCGGTGCATGTCCCCGATGAGCCGGGGGACCGGGCGAGCGGCTACGACCTGGGCAAGAGCCGTGCGCCCAAGGGCGAGCTGGCCACCGCGCGGCGGCTCGGCCGCGCCTCGGTGTCCGGTGCCCCCGGGGGCTACGCACTGCTCCAGCCGACCGCGCTGAGCAGCGGTCAGGTCGCGGTCGTCGAGGTGTACGTCCCGCGTGGCGTGGTCACCAGCGGGGTCACCACGTCCTGGCTGGTGCTCGCGGGTGTCGGCCTGGCGCTGATCGTCGGTGCGGTGGCCATCGCCGACCGGCTCGGCACCCGGCTGGTGCGCCCCGCGGGGCGGCTCGCCGAGGCCGCGCACGACCTGGGCCGGGGCGAGCTCGGGGTGCGCGTCCCGGAGGACGGCCCGGCCGAACTCCGGGCGGCCGCCGCCGCGTTCAACTCCATGGCCGACCAGGTGGTCCAGCTCCTGGCCGGCGAGCGCGAGCTGGCCGCCGACCTCTCCCACCGGCTCCGCACCCCGCTCACCGTGCTGCGCCTCAACGCCGCCTCGCTGGGCGAGGGACCGGCGGCCGACCAGACCCGCGCCGCCGTCGCCCAGCTGGAGGGCGAGGTCGACCAGATCATCCGCACCGCGCGCCAGCAGAAGACCCACACCCCCTCCGGCTGTGACGCCTCCGAGGTGATCCGGGACCGGATGGAGTTCTGGTCCGCGCTCGCCGAGGACGAGGACCGTACGGTGCGGCTGGCCGGGGTCGAGCGCACCGTAAGGGTGCCGGTCGCCCGCCCCGAACTGGGCGCCGCGCTGGACGCCCTGCTCGGCAATGTCTTCCGGCACACGCCCGAGGGCACGGCGCTCGCGGTCGACGTCCACAACGGCGAGGACAGCGTGATCATCCTGGTCTCCGACGCGGGCCCGGGCATCGCCGACCCGGACGCGGCGCTCCGCCGGGGCCACGGCGACGGCGGCCCCGGCTCGACCGGCCTCGGCCTGGACATCGTGCGCCGGGTCGCGGAGTCCACGGGCGGTGATCTGCGGATCGGGCGGTCCGTGCTGGGCGGCACCGAGGTACGGGTGTGGCTCTCGCTGAACGGCGCCGGTTCCGCCGACCCGGGGCAGCGGCGGCGCGGCCGTAAGAAGAGGACCCGGGGCCGCGGCAGGGCCAAGGAGCCCGCGGAGCATTAATCGCCGCCGATGGGTTCCTTAAGACAGCCATAAGATCCGTGGCCCGTGCACGGATCCTGCCGTTTGTCCGACTTCCCCTCGCTAGCGTGTCGCCCGCACCACCAACCCCCCACATCCGTACAGCGAAGGCAGGCACCTGATGAGCAGTACGCACCGTCGCAAGGCGAGCCGGACCACCAAGGTGATCGGCGCGACCGCCGCCGCCGTCGTGGCCGGCGGCACGGCGTTCGCGCTCAGCGGGGCGGCGAACGCGGGAACCGTCTCCGAGAAGACCTCCGCCTCCGAGAAGCCCGCCGCGGCGGCGGGCGGCTTCGCCCCGTACATCGACACCTCGCTCTACCCCGCCTACGACATGGTGGGCACCGCCGACAAGACCGGCGTCAAGGAGTTCAACCTCGCCTTCATCACCTCCGGCGGCGGCTGTACCCCCAAGTGGGGCGGCGTCACCGAGGTCGGTGACAACGAGGTGGCCAAGCAGACCGAGGCGCTGCGCGCGAAGGGCGGCGACGTCCGGGTCTCCTTCGGCGGTGCCTCCGGCTCCGAACTGGGCCTGGCCTGCACCTCGGCGGACGAGCTCGCCGCGGCCTACGGCAAGGTCGTGGACGCCCTCAAGCTCACCAAGGTCGACTTCGACATCGAGGGCAGCGCGCTCCCGAACAAGGAGGCCAACACCCGCCGCGCCCAGGCGATAGCCAAGCTCCAGCAGCAGCACTCGGACCTGGATGTCTCCTTCACCCTGCCGGTGCTGCCGACCGGCCTCACCCAGGACGGTGTCGACCTCGTCGCCGACGCCAAGAAGAACGGCGTGAAGGTCTCCGCCGTCAACATCATGGCGATGGACTACGGCGCGTCCTTCGACGACGACATGGGCCAGTACGCGATCGACGCCGCCACCGCGACCCAGGGCCAGATCAAGGACGCGCTCGGGCTGAGCGACGACGAGGCGTGGAAGACCGTGGCGGTCACCCCGATGCTCGGCGTCAACGACGTCAAGAACGAGATATTCAAGGTCGACGACGCCTCCCAGCTGGTGGAGTTCGCCAAGTCCAAGGGCCTGGCCTGGCTGTCGATGTGGTCCGCGACCCGCGACAAGCAGTGCCCCAGCCCGCAGGACACCGCGTCGCCGACCTGTAGCTCGATCGACCAGGAAGAGCTCGCGTTCACCAAGGCCTTCGGCGCCTTCAACGGCTGACGACGACGTAGCCGCGTAAAGCCCCGCATTCGCCACCCCCCACGGAAACCCCCCACACGGCGGGGCGCGGAAGGAATCCCCCACCCACCGCGCCCCGCCGTTTCCATCGCCCTGGCGCCCTGCGGCGTGTCCGGCGGCCCGATGCTTTCCCCTCCCCGCCCCTTCCCGAAGCCTCGATATGCGGCTCCGCCGCGTGGCAGGGGCTCCGCCCCTGGATCCCGGGGTCTGCGGCGGAGCCCCGCCTCCCAGCCCCTCCAGGGGGCACCTCCCAGCGGTAGCTGGGGGAGTTCGAGCGGCGGGGTCCGGGGCCAAGCCCCACCATCCAGCCCCTCCGGCGATTGAGGAGCGGGGTCTGGGGCGGAGCCCCAGTTGAGGGAAGGGGCGGGTAGGGGGAAAGCAGCCCGCCGCAGGCGTACGCGTACCGTCGGACACCCCCTACGGCCGCTGCGGTTCCTCCGCCCGCTCCCCCGCCTCCTCCGCCTCATGCTCCTCGTGCTCCGCCACCTGCTCCTTCGTGACCTTGGCGACCTGCCCGTCGCGCCCGAAGTAGCTCCGGGACAGCGAGACCCGCAGCCGCTCCTTGAAGGAGAGCTTCCGGGCGACCCCGGCCTCGTCGACCGACGGCGGCAGCTCCAGCGGCAGATACTGCTCATACGCGGTCAGCGTGTACTTCTCCCCGGGCGAGAGCGGCTCGTGCACCTCGACGTACTCGCCGTGCGGCAGCCGCTGAATGATGCCGGTCTCGCGCCCGTGCAGCAGCTTCTGCCGATCCTTGTGCTGGAGGCCCAGACAGATCCGCTTGGTGATCACGAAGACCACGACCGGCACCACGAAGAAGCCGATCCGGCAGGTCCAGGTGATCGCGTTGATCGACAGCTGGAAGTGGGTGGCGATGAGGTCATTGCCGCCACCCGCCAGCAGCACCGCGTAGAGGGCGATCCAGGCGGCGCCGAACGCGGTGCGGGTCGGGGCGTTGCGTGGGCGCTGATTGAGATGGTGCTCGCGCCGGTCCCCGGTGATCCATGCCTCCAGGAACGGATAGAGCCAGATGACCAGCAGCACCGTGGGGAAGACCAGGAACGGGATCAGCACCCCGAGCACCAGGGTGTGGCCCCAGAGATTGATCTCCCAGCCCGGCATCAGCCGGATCAGCCCTTCGGAATAGCCCATGTACCAGTCGGGCTGGGCGTCGGTGGACACCTGGTCGGGCCGGTAGGGGCCGTAGGACCATACCGGATTGATCTGGGCGATGGCCGACATCAGGGTGGTGACGCCGAAGACCAGGAAGAAGAATCCGCCGGACTTGGCCACATAGACCGGCCAAAGGGGCGGCCCCACGATATTCATGTTCTTCTTTCCGGGCCCCGGGTGATGGGTGTGCTTGTGATAGACGAGCAGGATCATATGGAGCGCCAGCAGCCCGAGCATGATGCCCGGAATGAGCAGCACATGCACGGTGAACAGCCGTGGCACGACCGCCGTTCCCGGGAACTGGCCGTCGAAGAAGAAGAACGACAGATACGTGCCGACGATCGGGATGGACAGGATCGCGCCCTCCATGAAGCGCAGACCGGTGCCGGACAGCAGATCGTCGGGCAGTGAATAGCCCATGAAGCCGTCGAACATCCCGAGGATCAGCAGACCGGCGCCGGACAGCCAGTTGATCTCGCGCGGTTTGCGGAAGACGCCGTTGAAGAACGTCCGCATCATATGGACGATCATGCTGGCGATGAAGACGATCGCCGCCCAGTGGTGAACCTGCCGCATCAGCAGTCCGCCGCGCACATCGAAGCTGATGTCCAGCGTGGACGCGTACGCCTGCGACATGCGGATGCCGTTCAGCGGCGTCCAGCGGCCGTCGTAGATCACCTCATTCATCGCCGGTTTGAAGAACAGGGTCAGATAGACACCGGTCAGAATGATGATGACGAACGTATAGAGGGCGATCTCGCCGATCAGAAAGGACCAGTGGTCGGGAAAGACCTTACGCAGATTGGCCTTGGCCATCGTGAAGAGGCCCACCCGGCCGTCGAACCAGTCGGCGAGGGCCTCGCCTTTTCCGGCGGGCGCGCGCCGACCGGATGGCTCATCGCGGAACCTCTGCCGGCGCTCCGGAAATGCTCTCATGTCTCAATGGGTTTACCAGGCATTCTCCGCGGATGACGGCGTCCTTCCGCCGGGTGGATCAGGGCGTAACCCCATTGAAGGAAGAACACCCCGGCCGGCTTGCGCCCGGGTGCCCGCCTCCGCCGCCATCCACGGCGCCGCCCGCCCCCCAGCGGGCGGCGCCGTGGACTCGGGCCCCGGTCAGGCCGCCGGAAGCTCTCCGGTGCGGGCCACCCGGGCGTACCAGCGGGCGCTGGACTTCGGTACCCGGGCCTGCGTCGGATAGTCGACGTAGACCGCGCCGAAGCGCTTGCTGTAGCCGTACGCCCATTCGAAGTTGTCCATCAGCGACCAGAGGAAGTAGCCGCGCAGATCGGCGCCGTCCGCGATGGCCTGGTGGGCCACGGCCAGATGGGCCCGGAGGTAGTCGATCCGCCGCGGGTCGTGGACCGCGCCCTCCGCGTCCGGTTTGTCGTCGAACGCGGCGCCGTTCTCGGTGATGTACAGCGGTACGCCCGGCGCCTCACGGCTGTAGCGCATCAGCAGGTCGTGCAGCCCGGTCGGGTCGATGGTCCAGCCCATCTCGGTGCGCTCGCCCGGGGTCTGGTGGAACGCCACCCGCTCCGAGCCCGGCCACGGGGAGTGGGCGCTGGCGCCGTGGCCGTCGTGACGGGCGGGCGAGCCGTCGTTGTCGGTGGCGGCTGATACCAATGACGGTGTGTAGTAATTGATGCCCAGCGCGTCCAGGGGGTGCTTGATGACGGCCAGATCGCCATCGCGGACGAACGACCAGTCGGTGATCGAGGCGGTGTCCTTGATCAGGTCGCTGGGGTACGCACCGCGCAGCAGCGGCCCGGTGAAGACGCGATTGGCCAGCGCGTCGATACGCCGCGCCGCGTCCTGGTCCTCGGGCTTGTCGCTGAGCGGCCGGACCACGGCCGGGTTGAGGCTGATGGCGAGCTGCGCGCGGGCGGGGAGCGCGGCGCGCAGCGCCTGGGCGCCCAGGCCATGGGCGAGGTTCAGGTGGTGAGCGGCGCGCAGCGGGGCCAGCCGCTCGGTGCGGCCCGGGGCGTGCACCCCCGAGCCATAGCCGAGGAAGGCGCTGCACCACGGCTCGTTGAGGGTGGTCCAGAACTCGACGCGGTCGCCCAGCGCCTCCGCCACGATGCCCGCGTACTCGGCGAACCGCTCGGCGGTCTCGCGCTCCGGCCACCCGCCTGCGTTCTCCAGCTCCTGGGGGAGGTCCCAGTGGTAGAGGGTGACCACCGGCTGGATGCCCGCGCCCAGCAGCTCGTCCACCAGAGAGCGGTAGAAGTCGAGCCCGCGCTGCACGGCCGGGCCCCGGCCGGTCGGCTGCACCCGTGACCAGGACACCGAGAAGCGGTACGCCCCCAGGTTCAGCTCCGCCATCAGCCGGACGTCCTCGCGGAAGCGGTGGTAGTGGTCCACCGCCACATCACCGGTGTCACCGGCGAGCACCCTGCCGGGGGTGTGGCTGAAGGTGTCCCAGATGGAGGGGGTGCGGCCGTCCTCCTGGGCGGCGCCCTCGACCTGATAGGCGGCCGAGGCCGCGCCCCACAGGAATCCGGGCGGGAAGGTAAGAGTCATGGAAGCGCTCCCATTCGAGGTCGTGGGGAGGGGAAACGGGGCGAAACGAGGAGGAGGACGGAGTGGTGGTGGCGGGCCGCTCAGCCCTTGACCGCGCCCTGCATGATGCCCCCCACAATCTGCTTGCCGAAGAGGACGAAGGCGATCAGCAGCGGCAGGGTGCCCAGCAGCGCCCCCGCCATGATCAGTGATTGATCCGGGGTGTATCCCCGGCTCAGACCGGTCAGTGCCACCTGCATGGTCGGGTTGCCGTTCTGGGTGAGCGCGATGAACGGCCAGAAGAAGTCGTTCCACGACTGGACGAAGGTGAGCATCCCCAGCACCGCCATCGCCGGACGCGCAGCCGGGAAGACCACATGCCAGATGATCCGCAGGCTGCTCGCGCCGTCCATCCGCGCCGCCTCGATCAGCTCGGTCGGCAGCGCCTGGGAGAGGTACTGCCGCATGAAGAAGACCCCGAAGGCGCTGACGAGCGTCGGCACGATGACCGCCTGGAGCTGGTCGGTCCACTCCAGCTTGGCCACCATCATGTACAGCGGCACCACGCTGAGCTGGGGCGGCACCATCATCGTCCCGATGGTGAGCATCAGCAGGATGTTCTTGAAGCGGAAGCGCAGCTTGGCGAAGGCGAAGCCCGCGATGGTCGAGAACAGCACGGTCGACGCCGCGACCGTGCCCGCCACCACCGTCGTGTTGAGCAGCGCGGTGCCCATGTTGGCGCCGTTCCACGCCTTGTCCAGGTTGTTGAAGAGGTTCCCGCCGAACCACAGGGGAGGAGGTGTCTGGGCCAGCCGGGTGTTGGTGCGGGAGGCGGCGATGGCGGTCCACACCAGTGGGAAGAGCGAGCCGATGGTGAACAGGATCAGCACGGCGTAGGTGATCTTGCCCCCGTGCAGCTGCCTGCCCGCTCGGCCGCGGCCCTTCTCACCCCGCGGAGTGGTGCGCGCGGGAGCTGCCGGATCGAGTGGCTGCCGGGAAGAGACAGTGGCGCTCATGGTTCTCCTCGTCTCCCTCACTGGCTCTTTCGCAGCCGCCGCGCGAACAGCGCGTTGGCCGCGGCGATCAGCAGCAGGATCAGGAACATCGTCCAGGCGATGGCGGAGGCCCGGCCGAGGTGCAGGTTCACCCAGCCCTGCTCGTACATGTACAGGCCGAGCGTCTGGTACTGGTGATCGGCGCCGCCGGTGGCCGTCCCCGCGGTGTTGAACAGCAGCGGCTCACCGAAGAGCTGGGTGGCCCCGATCGTGGAGACGACGACCGTGAAGAGGATGGTGGGCCGCAGCGACGGGACGGTGACATGCAGGAACTGCTTCCAGCGCGAGGCCCCGTCCAGCGCCGCCGACTCGTACAGATCGTTCGGCACGGCCTGCATGGCGGCCAGGTAGATCAGCGCGTTGTAACCGGTCCACCGCCAGATGACGATCGTGGAGACCGCGATCTGCGAGGTCCAGGTGCCGTTCTGCCAGTCGATGCCGTCCAGTCCGACCAGCCCCAGGGACCAGTTGACCATGCCGTAGTCATGCCCGAAGAGCAGCGCGAACACCAGCGTGGCGGCGGCGACGGAGGTGGCGTACGGGGTGAGGATCGCCACCCGGAAGAACATCGAGGCACGCAGCCGGTAGTTGAGCAGATGCGCGATCCCGAGGGCCATCATCAGCTGGGGAACGGTGGAGATCACCCCGATGGTGAAGGTGTTCCGCAGCGCTTTCCAGAAGAACTCGTCTTCCCACAGCCTGGAGTAGTTGTGCCACCCCGCCCACTCCATATGGGTGGGGCTGGTGAGCTCCACCTGGTGCAGCGAGGCCCACCCGGTGTAGAGCAGCGGGAAGAGGCCGAAGGCGGCGAAGAAGACGAAGAAGGGGGCGACGAAGGCGTACGGGCTCCATCGCACATCCCAGCGGTAGCGGCGGCTGCGCCGGTCGCGACGCCGCTGCTCGGCCGGGTCGGGCGCCGGCGCGGTCGCGGCGCGCGGGGCCGCGCCCCCCTGCCCTGCGGGGGGCGCGGCCGTATCAGGGGTGAAACCGGAAGGTGCGGTCATGTCCAGGTCACTGGTCCAGCGCGTTGTCGTTCGTCTTGATCGCGGCCTTCCAGCCTTCGGCGGCGGACTTGCCCTGCTGCTCGACCTGGAGCAGGCCGACATCGGTGAAGTTCTGCTTGATGATGGCGTCCTTCGGGCCCAGGACCTGCGTCGGACTGTCCTTCGCGGCCTGGGAGAAGATCTTGCCGATGGGCGCGTTGTTGAAGTAGGGGAGCTTGGCGTCGGCCACCTGGGGAAGGCTGTACGCGGCCTGGGCGCTGGGGAAGCTCGCCTGCTTCTCGAAGAGCTTGGCCTGCTGCTCGGGCGCGGTCAGCCAGGTGGCGAGCTTGACCGCCTCGTCCTTGTTCTTCGCCGCCTGCGGCACGGAGAGGAAGGAGCCGCCCCAGTTGGCGGGCTGGGGGGCGGCCGCGACGTCCCACTTGCCCTTGTACTTGTCCCCGGCGTACTCCTTGATCTGGCCGAGCATCCAGGCCGGGCAGGAGACGGTGGCGAACTTGCCGTTGGCGAGCGCCTGCTGCCAGGGCTTGGTGAACTCCTGGAGCTTGGCGGAGAGTTTGGACGCGGACGCGTCGGTCGCCAGCTTCCACGCCTTCTTGACGGCCGGGCCGTCCTTGTAGATGGGCTTCCCGCTCTTGTCGTAGTAGACCTCCGAGCCGCCGGAGACCGCCGCGTTGAACAGTCCGCCGGCCGAGTCCAGGAACGCGGCTCCGCCCGGCGCCTTCTTCGCGTACTTCTTGCCGGCGTCGAGGTACTTCTGCCAGTCGCCCGCCCAGAGCGCGGAGACCGCGTCACGGTCGGCCGGGAGCCCGGCCTGCTGGAAGAGGTCCTTGCGGTAGCAGATCGCCATCGGGCCCACGTCCGTGCCGAGGCCGATCGTCTTGCCGTCCTTGGCGGTGGCCTGCGCCCACTTCCAGTCGAGGAAGTTCTCTTTTTTGACGCCGTCCGCCTTCGAAAGATCAACGAACTTGTCGGCCTGGGTGGTGGTGACCTCATTGATGTTGCCCACCTCGACCGCCTGGATGTCGGCGAGCCCGCTGCCCGAGCCGAGATGGGTGAGCAGCTGCGGGTAGTAGTTCGAGGCCGGATCGATCACATTCTCTTCGATCTTGATATCGGGGTGCAGCTTTGTGTACTCGTCATAGAGCCCGGCCTGCTTGAAACCCATGACGCCGTACGTGCCGACGGTCACCACCGTCTTGCCCTTGCTGTCGCCGCCGCCGGACGAGCCGGCGGATCCGTCGTCGCCGTCATCGGCGCACCCGCTGAGCACCCCCGCTCCTAAAGCGGCGACGGCCGCGAGGACCACGGCTCTGCTGCGGTGACTACCAGTGTTCCTGCGCATTCCGTCCTCCTAGCGCCCCGCCCAACGGGTTCCGGCCAAAAGTGGTGATACATGGCTCTTTGAGATGCATCGAGTCGGGTGGGCATCGTGCGGGTTGTGTATGGCTCAGGTACGGTGGGAGCGCTCCCAGATTGATGTGTTGAAGGGTCGCGGCTCCCCGCTGGGGTGTCAAGGGAGTGCGCGAAACAACTTCCCGAAACCACACTGCTGTTGAATGTCCCCGCAGCCGCCCATTCGGGGGGTTGGAGCTGCTGGGCATGGACGGCTGGAGGCGCGATATGGCAGGAACGCGGCGGCATGGTGCGGGGCGGGGACGGCCGACCCTCGAGGAGGTGGCGGCCCGCGCCGGAGTCGGTCGCGGCACCGTGTCCCGGGTGATCAACGGTTCGCCCCGGGTCAGCGACCGCACCCGCACGGCCGTCGAGCAGGCCGTCGCCGAACTCGGCTATGTGCCGAACCGGGTGGCCCGCGCCCTCGCCGCCAACCGTGCCGACGCCGTCGCCCTGGTCATCCCCGAGCCCGAGACCCGGCTCTTCGCCGAACCGTACTTCTCCGACATCATCCGCGGCGTCGGCGCCGAACTCGCCGACACCGATCTCCAGCTGCTGCTCACCCTCATCCGCACCCCCAAGGAACGGCAGCGGCTCGCGGACTACCTCTCCGCGCACCGGGTCGACGGGGTGCTGCTGGTCTCCGTCCACGCGGACGATCCGCTGCCGGATCTGCTGGAGCAGATCGAGATGCCCGCGGTGCTGAGCGGCCGCCGTTCGGCGCATGAATCGGTCCCGTACGTCGACTCGGACAACACCGGCGGCGCCCAGTCCGCCGTGGAGCACCTCATCGGCCGCGGCCGCGAGACGGTCGCCACCATCACCGGCCCGCTGGACATGTATGTCGCGCAGTGCCGCCTGGAGGGCTACCACGCCGCGGTCCGGGCGGCGGGCCGGGAGGTGGCGGCGGAGCTGGTGGCGTCCGCGGACTTCACCGAGGAGGGCGGCCGCCGGGCGATGCGTCAGCTGCTGAGCCAGCGCCCGGACCTGGACGGGGTCTTCGCCGCGTCGGACGTGATGGCCGCGGGCGCCCGTCAGGTGCTGCGCGGGAACGGGCGCCGCGTCCCGGACGATGTGGCGCTGGTCGGCTTCGAGGACTCGGCGGTCGCCCGCCATATGGACCCTCCGCTCACGAGCGTCCGGCAGGCCACGGAGGAGATGGGCCGGGCGATGGTGCGGGTGCTGCTGGAGGAGATCGCGGGGCGCTCGGACCGCACGGCCAAGCGGCCACAGATGGTGCTGCCGACGCAGCTGGTGCGGCGGGAGTCGTCCTGAGGCATTAATGGGTGCGGGGCCGGTGGTCGCGAAGAGCGTCCACCGGCCCCGTCGTGTGCGGGTGCGCTCGCGCGGCCTGCGGCTACTCGATGGGGCGGCCGAGCCGCCCCGTCCGGACGCCGCTCACGAACTCGGCCCATGCGGCGGGGGGTATGAGGAGGGCGGGGCCGGTCTCGTCCTTTGAGTCGCGGACGCCGACGGCGGTGGTCAGGTTTGCGATCTCTATGCAGGCGCTCGGCTCTTGACCGCTGTAGCTCGACTTGAACCAGGTAGCTTCTTTACGGACGTTCATGGCTAGACCAACTCTCGTGCTAGTTCTTTGAGGAAGCGAGGCGTTTCCGTCGGAGGTAGCGCGCCCTCGCGCATGGCATCGAAGCGGCGATTGTGTTTCCAGACCTCACCCTTCTTATCGGTGTAGCTGTTGGTGCTGTTGTCGAGCGCGACGACTGAGTCGAGGCCGCCGTCGAAATCAAGAACGATGAAGTTGTCCTCTGCCCTGTACGTGGCCAGAGACTGTGGCAGGACTTGGACGGTCACGTTGTCGAGACTGCACAACTCGGCGACGGCCTCGTACTGCTCCCGCATGATCTCCGGGCCACCGATGATTCGGCGGAGCGCCGACTCGTCCAGGACATCCCGAAGTTCAAGTGGGTCGTCCCGGCGTGTGATGACTTGCTGGCGTTCCATTCGTACGCGCGTGTTGTCCTCCACGAACGCCGTTGTCGTCTCCTCGACGGGCTTCGCGGTCATGAACATCGCCCGCGCATAGTTCTCGGTCTGCAACAGCCCGAAGACGACCTGCGCATTCCAGGCGCGCATCGCACGGGCGTCCATCTCCAGCCCGATGAATGTGTGTAGGCCCGATGGCATCACATTGCGGTAAGGGGTCCACCAATCCCTGGTGAGCGAGTCGCGGTGGAGTGTCAGCAGGGTCTCTCGGTCATCGATGTCCGTGATGCCGTAGCGGTCCAGCAGCGCCTCCATGTCGGCGACACGGGGGAGGCTGTTATTACCGGTCTCCACCCGGCTGAGCTTGGCCTCCGAGCACCCGAGCCCCTTGGCCGCCTCCAGGATGGTGAGGCCGTTCTTCTCGCGCAGGCGCCGAAGCTCTTTACCGAGTTCCCGGCGGCGGAACGTAGCACCTCGTCGTGCTGCCATCTGTGTTCCCTCCACGTGCCTCTGCCAGGCCCCGGCACGCTGCTGTGCCGAGTCTGCCATCACCAGATCCCCTTGAAACAGCCCCTGTTGACGCCGAGGCATGTACCACTTTCACGATAGCGGCACGTTAGCTTGCAAGTTAGATCGCAAGTGCAGAACAGTAGTTGAGTCACCGAGGGCCGGGTTGGGGCGGCGGCGGGAACCAGCCGATCTCTGCGCCCCGAAAACCCATCTGCCCAGCAACTTCTCAGTGATGGAAGGCAGTTACATGGCCGCTGTCATTACCGAGCTGAAGCGCATGCGCGTTTCTGTCGCCGCCAATCCGAAAAACGTTCGAGAGTTACTTCTCTGGGAGTGATCGTTGGGAGCGACGTGCTGAGCGCGAACGAGCCCCCGGCTCCCCATGCCATTGGAGCCCCCGGCTATAGCCAGACGCTCCCCTGCGAAGAGGAGTCGGCAGTTCGCGCCCGTCAACTTGTCAACGCGGCCTTGAGTACCTGGGGGCTCTGCCATCTCGTCGACCCTGGGATATTGATTATCTCGGAACTCGTCTCCAATGCGGTGCGGCACAGCGGGCGTGACGTCATGCGCGTCATCGTCGTCCGCGCGGAAGGCGACCGGGTGCGGCTCGCCGTCAGCGATAAGTCCCGCTCAATGCCGACCCCACAGCGGCCGGACGGCAACATGGAGACGGGTCGGGGGCTCCTCATCGTGGAAGCCGTCGCGCACGAATGGGGCGTGGACTACCGCCGCTGGGGCAAAGTCGTGTGGGTCGACCTGCTCGCTCAAGGGGAGGAGCATGGACCGCACCAAGACGCTCTACATACCGCTGAGGGCAATCATCAGAGCAACGACTGACAGCAGTGTGCCGACGACGTAACCGATGCCACCGACCACCACCGCCTGGATGCCCGTCAGTCGTCGGCGCATGACCAGATAGGCCACCAGCCCGACCGCACAACCGATCAGCACATGGAAGAGCGCCAGCACCCAGCCGGCGCACACGGCCACGGCAAGACACCCGGTGGCCAGCAGCGCTGCCCTCGGGCTGAGGTCACGCCGAACAAGTGGACACCACCGCGCCGGTGACTACCGCTATGACCGCGGTGACGATGTAAAACGTGATCACGACGAATTTCCCGTTCCCCGAGGGCAATCGGCTTACCGGCAACGACATCGGCATGTCTACACCAAGTGGCGCATCGGCCGCGCTCCTCAGCCGTTCTTCTCCTGTGCGCGCAGCAGCTTGTCGACGGTCGCCGTGAGGTCCTCGGAGGTGAAGGCGTGGCCCGCGCGCACGACCATCGAGATGGCGCCGAGGTTGTCGACGGAGTCGAGGGGATCCGCGTCGAGGAGCAGGAAGTCGGCTTCCATGTCCTCCACGACCCGGCCCATGCGGTGGGCGAGTCCGAGGTAGGTGGCCGGAGCGGTCGTCGCCGTACGCAGGACCTCGAGCGGTGTGAGCCCCGCTCTGGCGAGTTCGCGGAACTCGTGCTGGATGGTGTTGGCCACGGCGCGGCCTGAGGTGTCGGTGCCTGCCATTAAGGGGGCACCGGCCTTGGACCAGATGCCGATCGTCTGGATGACCCGGTCGTAGTACTGATGGTTGATGTCCCGCACTTCGGGGTGCAGGGCCTCGTAGGTGTCGATGTCGGCCAGCTTTTTCCTGCGCTCATCGGCGGGCATTTTCTTCAGCCACGGGTCGGACCGGAACTCCGGGTCGTCGAGTCGGTACTTCGAGCGCAGGTTGGCCAGCGTGGGGCACTGCCATGTCCTGTTCCGGGCGAACATGTCGCCCAGTTCGGTCGCCCGCTCCTCCGAGTACGTGGACAGCGCCTTCTTGAGGAGCACCACGCTGGGATCGTCCGGCTCGGCCCTGCCGACGGAGGAGATCAGCTTGTCTTTGAAGAAGCGGTCGAACACCTCACCGGCGCCTGGCAGTCCGGCCAGCCAGCCCGGTATTGGCAACTTTGTGTCCTGCTGTTCCCAGAGCTTGTCCGGAGTGGTCGAGAGGGATAAGAAGACGTTCGAGCCCGTCCCGAGGTGCTCGATCGAGTCGAAGCCCTGTTCGGAGGCTTCCTCAATCCGGATGGCCGGCGGCAGGTGTCCGGCGATGCGCATACCGCGCTTGTGCGCGGCCTCGATCGCGGCGAAGAACACATCCCGCTCCGTCAGGATCATCTTGATGAAGTCCGCGCCCTGGTCCCACTGCCGGGCGATCTCCTCCCGGACGTCGTCGGTGGAACCGGCGTTGAACGGCAGCAGGAGGCCGCCCGGTATCCCCAGTGGCCTCGGTGCGTGTTCGGTCAGGCCCAGGCGCTGCTCGGCGCGGTAGGTCAGTATGTCCTCCGAACCCTGCATCTGCCGCATGCCCGTCACGCCCTGGGCGAGCATCGTCGCGTACGCCAACCGCGTGTCCGTCTTCTGAAGGACGTGGGTGTGCATCTCGTTGTAGCCCGGAACCGCGTACCGTCCGGCGCCTTCGATGACGCGCATTGAGGTCTCCGCAGGTGCATCGCCGCTGGAGAAGACCGACGCGATGTGTCCGTTGCGCAGGACGATCGACCGGCCGCGGGTCCGGCTGCCGTTGAGTGGATCCACGATCGTGACGTTGTCGATGCGCATGTCGGCGGCATCGCTCCCGAGCGTCCTGGCCGGCACGTCGGGGGCCATCACGCGCGCGACCGCCTCCCGGCCGAACGCGCCCGAGCCGATCAGGACCGCGCCGAGCCCGACCCTCTTGAGAAGAGTGCGGCGTGTACTGCCCTTCGAGGCCGTCGTCGCCTCGGCTCGCTCCGTCTCGGACTCCACCGTGCCGGTGTCGCCGATGTCCTCCTCGGACGTGTTCTCATCTGTCGGGCGGGGGTCGTGACTCATGAGTCGTGCCTCTCGTCAGCCGGTTTCGCGGAGTTCTGCCCGCCCGGTCTCACAGTTGCCTGATGGGAGCTTTCCCAGGTGCTGGACCCGCCGGTGGGCCGTGCCGGTTCGCCGGCAGCCTTCCGGGCACTCAGTTGGCGTTGCAGTTCGTCGATGACCGCTCCCAGGCCGCCCAGCTGTATTGCGGTGCCGAACACGTAATGATCGGGTCGCACCACAGCGGCACCGTGGCCTGCTTCCGCGAAATGCGGCAGGTAGACATGGTCGATGTCTTCGGTGTCGATGTCGCCGAGGGGACTCGTTCCGGGTTCGACGAACCGGACGAAGGAAGTCCCGACAGCATCCAGGAAAGCGAGTTGACGCTCTGTGAGGAACGTGCGCGGGTCGGCTGTGGCCGCGACCACGAACCGGCCGCCCACGACGTCGTCCAACAGTCCGGTGGTCGCTTGTCGGCGGACGCGTGCCTGCGTACTCAGCCGGCCCGACCCAGGGCCGTGGAGGACACCGCTGGTGAGCCTGGGAGGCGGCAGCGGAGGGAGAATCTTCGCCGGATCGGCGCCCTGGCTGATCATGTGGGCATCGCGTCGAGCGGCTGCCGCCGGGTCGGTGACACAGATGACCTTGCCGAGTTCGACGGACATGCCGATGGCATGCTGGATGTGCGCGGCGCGTTCGGTGCCGTAGGTGTCCAGGAGCGCCGCGTCGGCGTGGCCATCGAGGACGAGGGAGAGTTTCCAGCCGAGGTTGGCCGCGTCGCGGATGCCGGAGCCCATACCTTGTCCGGCGAAGGGTGGCATGAGGTGGGCGGCGTCACCGGCGAGGAGCAGTCGGCCCGCTCGCCAGGTGTCTGCCCACCGGGCCTGGAACGTGTAGACGGCGTGTCGTTCGAGATCGCAGTTTCCCGGGTTGAGGTCCCAATCCGCGAGCAGGCGCCAGGTGGTTTCCTCCGTATTGAGTTCGTCGATGGTCTCGCCGGGCATGCGCATGAATTCCCAGCGGCGTCGACCGGGCCCGCCGGAGACGACGGTGGTCGGCCGCCGTGGATCGCAGAGCTGAAGGTTGACGGGGTTCCATGCGCGGTGCTCGTGGGGCCGCACGTCGACGATGAGCCAGTCGTAGAAGAAGCCGAGGTCCGTCGTCCCGTGGGGAAGGTAGCCGCGGACGAAGCTGTTGGCGCCATCGCAGCCGACGACGTAGGAACCACTGACGGTGTGCCGGGTACCGTCCTGTGCCTGGCTGGTCACCTCGACGTGGTCGGGGTGCTCTGTCAGGCTCACGGCTTCGTGGCCACGCAGGACGGTGATGTGTGCCGACGTGGAAGCGGCATCGGCAAGGGTCTGTTCGAGGTCGGGCTGGTACATCATCAACGCCTTCGGCCAGCCGGACGGCCCCGGTCCGGTCCAGTCGAAGGAAAGCAGTGTCTCTCCCCGGGCGTTCCGCCACTCGTAGGTGTCGGCCGGCTCGGTCAGGGCGGCGGTCTTCTCGCCGATGCCGGCGTTCGCGAGCAGGCGGGCGACTTCATCGTCGAAGTGGACAGCGCGGGGACGGGCGTACGGGGCAGGCCAGCGCTCCAGCACGATGACGGTGTGATCCTGCTTCGCCAGGAGCAGTGCGCAGGTCATCCCGACCGGGCCGGCGCCGACGATGACGACGTCGGCGTGCGTGAGAGCCGGTTGGGGGGATGTGGACTTCATGGATGCCCGCCTAGTCTCGCGACGTGGAGTGGGCGCCGGTCATCAGCCCGGCCAGGTCCTCCGGCGCGAGGAACGAGGGCGGCGGGGGCGGCCCCCAGGCCCACAGTGCCTTCGCGCCCTCCCACACGCCGGGCTTCCACAGGGCGTCGTCGACGATGCAGTCGAGGTCGGAGTAGTACTCGGAGAAGTTGCCTGCGGGGTCCTTCAGGTACCAGAAGAAGTTCGAGCCGATGAAATGCCGGCCCAGCCCCCAGGTGTGCCGGTCGGGATCGGCCTCCAGCATCACGGTGGCGCCCCGGCCGACCTCGTCAACGTCGTCGACCTGCCAGGAGGTGTGGTGCAGAAACGCGACGGGCGACTGCTGCACGAGAACGTTGTGGTGGTCGGTGGAACAGCGCATGAACGCGGCGAGCCCCGGCACGGTGTCGCTGATCTTGAACCCGATGCCCTCCTGGAAGAACCGCTGTGAGAACTCCTGGTCGGTGGAGCCGAGCACGACGTGCCCCAGTTTCCGGGGCCGCACCGGCTGCTCACGCAGGATCCCGGGGGCGCGCTCGTGCAGTCGCGGGGTCACCCCCGGTGCGTTGAAGACCGGGGCGGGCGTGGGTGTCTGTGCGTGTCGTGGGGAGATCCCAACACGAACCATGACCTCGGTGCCGGAGTCGCGGGCGCTGACCGTGTCCGCAGTGCGCTCGACGGGGATCCCGAGACGGTCGAGGCGGGCTGCGATGCGGGCAAGGTCGTCGGGGTCATCGGCGCCCACTTCGAGTTCGAGAAGGCACCGTCGTGGTGTCTCGACTATGCGGAGTTGGTCGCCGCTGTCGATGGTGGCCAGGGTGTGGATCGTGCTGTTCGTGCCTTCGTCCGTGTGCGACGGGCTGAGCCCGAACTCTCGGTAGTAGTCGGCCGTCTGCTCGACGTTCGGCACGCCCATGGTGATCCGGGTCAGACGGTGCAGTGGCATGACGGGCTCCCAGATGCGGGACGGATGGCTTCGGATGCTGTGTCGGAGGGAGTGGCGGACGGTCAGGACGCGTGCAGCGAGGTCCGCAGGGTGCCGATCCTCTCGATCCACGTCAGGAGTTCGTCGCCGGGGGTGAGGAACTCCTGGGGGTTGCGGGCGCCGCCGACCCCCGCCGGGGTGCCGGTGAAGACAAGGTCGCCGGGCAGCAGCGGGCAGACGGCCGAGAGCCGGACGATCAGTTCCGGCACGTCGAAGATCATCTGGCTGGTGCGGCTCTTCTGTAGTACTTCGCCGCTTTCGAGCCGGCAGCCCAGCTCCAGGTCGTCGGGGTCGTCGAACTCGTCGACGGTGACCAGCTCGGGGCCGATCGGCGCGAAGCCGGGATAGGACTTGCCCAGCGAGAACTGTGGTGCGGGTCCGGTCAGTTGGAGCCGTCGCTCGGAAAGATCCTGGCCGATGGTGAGGCCGGCGACGTGGGACCAGGCGGTGGCCCGGGAGACGTGATGTGCGCGCCGGCCGATGACGACGACCAGTTCCGCTTCCCAGTCGACGCTGCCCTCGGGCAGGGCGACCCGCGCTCGATGGCCGGTCAGGGACGATGCGAACTTGGTGAAGACAGCTAGCTCGTCCGGAATGGACAGCCCTGATTCGGCCACGTGGTCACGGTAGTTGAGGCCGATGGCGAAGATCTGAGCCGGCCGTGGGACCGGCGGTCCCCAGCGGACCTCGGTGTTCGTCGGGGCCGGGGCGGCCATGTGCGCGCCCCCGGACAGGTGGGCCCGAGCCCAGGAGGCGAACGCCTCCCAGTCCCCGTAGACCGCCTGCGGATCGGGGCCGAAGCGCCCCTCGCTCGCCGTCGCGACGTCCACATGGCCTTCACCGCGGCGAAGGACGACCCGTCCATGAAGAGTGGCAATGCGCATGGCGATTCCTCCTGCTCGACTTGCTCCTGCCAGCAGCGTTCACTCACCTTAACGAGAACACGGCGTATTATCGATACTCCTCGTGGTTCGCGATTTTGATAGACTCGTCAGGTGACGAACGAGCGGGAAACGCGAACGGGAGCGGTCTACGCGCGGGTGCGTGAGGAGATCTTCGACGGCACTCTGGAGCCCGGCCGACGCTTGCGGTTGGTGGAGATGGCGACGCGTTTCTCCGCCAGTCAGTCCGTGATCCGCGAAGCACTGACGCGGCTGGCGGCACAGGGGCTGGTCGTCGCCGTGCCGCAGCAGGGCTTCCACGTCGTGACGCTCTCGCTCACAGACCTGGAGGAACTCACCGAGGCGCGCATCGAGATCGAGTGCGCGGCACTGCGTCTGTCGATTCAGCGTGGCGACCTGGCGTGGGAAGCCGGTGCGGTGGCCGCCCATCACCACCTGGCGGCGACTCGGCCGCTGGCTGACGGCGGCAGCAAGGCCAACACGGCCTGGTTCGGCGTCCACGAGCGTTTCCATCAGAGCCTGCTGGAAGGCTGTGCCAATACCCGTTTGCTCGGGGTCGCCCTGTCCTTGCGGGACGCCGCCACCATCTACCGGCGCTGGTCCGTGCCCATCGGCCACGACTACGACCGTGACGTCGCCGGTGAGCACCAGGCGCTGCTGAACGCGGCGGTCGCGCGAGACGCCGACCTTGCTTCCGATCTGCTCGCCCAGCACATCGACCGGACATCGCAGGCATTGCGAGCAAGCGCGGAGCACGGCGCAGCACAGTGACCGCGGTGCTGCCCCGCACCCAGCGCCCCTGCTGAAATGGCGCTCCTCCAGACGCGCGGCTTGATACGCCGACGGGGCCGGCGGAGCGCGCGTGCGCGTCCACCGGCCCCGCATCTCAGGGGACGGGTCGTGCGGTTACAGCGCCGGATAGGCGTTCTTCAGCAACTCCTGGAACTGGGCCGAGAACCAGTGGCCCGACAGCGGAGCGTTCGGCAGCGCACCCGACATGTTGTTGTTGTTGCGCGGGTTGCCGGTGTACGTCGGGTCGCACATCCGGTCGAAGCCCTTGCCCTCGTCGTTCGGGATCGAGGAGCTCGAGCCGTCCGACTCGCCCGGGGGCTTCATCCACACGTACGCGTCGATCCCGGCCGCGGGTGCCGCCTTGGGCCGCTCCCCGAGCCCGGCGCCGGACTGGTTGCACCAGTTGCCGACGTGGATCCGGCGGTCGTAGCGCCCGCCGTTGACGTAGGTGTCCACGTCCGTCTTCGCGCCGGGGCCGCTGGGCCGGGCCGAGCCGCCCCAGCCGTTGCGGGAGGTGTCGATCAGCGCGCCGATGTTGCTCGGGAAGCCGACGCTGACCAGCTCCTGGCGGAACGCCTGGGCGTAGGAGAGCTCGTCCACGTACCGGTTCCAGTCCACCCACTTCGACTGGCGCACGGTGGTGCCGTTGACCGAGTCGTTGACGGTGAAGTTGTTCTCCTTCAGCGCGCTGAAGTTGGCCGTGTTGGTGATGATGCCGGCCACCTTGTCGACCGTGCTGCCCTCGGCCGTCGCCGCCTGCTTGATCACCTGTGCGGTGGGGTTGAAGTTGTCGTCCCAGCCGATCCAGCCGTGGTGCCCGGCGTCGATGTAGTTGTAGACGTTGCCGATCGAGCCCAGCTTGTTCAGGGCGTAGCCGACGCCCTTCACATAGTTGCCGTTCGCCTTCATCGTGTCGCACTCGGGCGTCGCGGTGGGCTTGCCGCCGGTGTTGGTGACCAGGTTGGGCAGCGAGTCGACCTCGATCGTGTTGACGATCCGCAGACTCGAGTTGGCGTACTTGGACTCGGAGAGGATCGCCGCGATCGGGTCGATGAACTGCGTCTTGTACTTGTCGATCTCGGTCGGGCCGAGCTCGCCGTTGGACGCCAGCGCGGAGCAGTCACGGCCGGGCAGGTCGTAGACCACCAACTGGACGACGGTCGGGCTGCCGCCCGACTGCTGGAGCGCCCGGTCGAGGTGGGCGCGCAGCCCCATCGCGCCGCCCGTGCCGTTGATCGCGGCGATCCGGTCCAGCCAGATGCCGGTCGGCTGGCTGGAGATCTTGCTGCCGCCGGGTTCGGCGGCGGCCTTCGCCGACCAGTCGGGGTTCACATACACCTTGGCGCCCGAGTACGGGTTGTCGACCTTCGCGGCGGCCGCCCTGCCGCTGTCCACCTGGGCGGACGCCACGCCGGTCAGCGCCCCCATGGTGAGCGCGGAGGCGGCGAGCAGAGTGCCCGCCATTCGGATTCTGCGGCTCATTGCATTCCCTTCAGGTGATCGCGGAGTCCCACGCCGTAGTTGGTCGGCGTGCCGTTGTAGTCGCTGATCAGGGATGGCCCCGAGGAACAGTCCCAGGTGTTCCAGGTCCATCCCAGATACGAGGCGCCCTTGGCGTCCAGCCAGGCCATGACCCGGTCGACATAGCCGTGGGAGCAGGTGTTCTCGCCGATCTCGCCCGCCACGAACGGGACCCGGGCGATGACCGGGGCCAGCTGTTCGTTGAAACAGCTCTCGCTGGAACAGGTGTTGAAGTTGTACGTGTGCCAGGCGGCGGCGAGATTGCCCGCCGGGTCGTTCGGCTTGTACGTCAGCCACTGGCGTAGATCGTTGGAATAGGCGACCCCCGGAATCAGCACCAGGTTCCTGGCGCCGGTGGCCCGTACGGCGTTCAGCAGGGTCTGCATCCCGGCGACCTGGAAGTCGATCCCGGGGCAGCTCCCGCCGTCGCGCCAGCACGTCCACGCCGCCGTGAGGTCGGAGGTGGCGCGGTCCGGGAACGGCTCGTTGAAGAGGTCGAAGACCACGGCCTGGTCGCCCTTGAAGGCCTGGGCGACCGAGGTCCAGAAGGCCGGGGTGTACTGCGCGTCCGGCATCGGCTTCTGGCAGGTGGCGTACTCGGTGTCGGCGCAGTGGCTGTCCCCGCCGGTGTATCTGCCGTGGCTCCAGTGAAGTTCGACGACGGGCGTGATGCCACGGGCCTCCAGCCGGGCGACGAGTGCCTTGACGGCCGCGATGTAGTTGGCCCCTCCGTAGGCCGTGTTGATGTGGGAAAGCCCCAGCCAGCACTCCTCGTTGAGCGGGATCCGGACCGCGTTGACCTTCCAGTCGGCGATGGCCTTGACGGCCGCGTCGTCCACGGGGCCGTCGAAGATGCCACGCCCCTGGACGCACATGAACTCACCGCCGGAGCGGTTGACGCCCAGCAGCCGCCGGGTGGCTCCGTTCTCGTCGACGAGCTTGTTGCCGGAGGCGCGGAGCTTCGGTGGTGCCGCGTTGGGCACGGTCACTGCTGGGGCGCTCGCGGCCGAAGCGGTCGTGGCCGGGCCGCTCGCCGCCGAGGCGGTGGCAGGCACCAAGGCGGTGCCCGCCACGGATAACACCGCGGCGGCCACCAAGGCGTAAAGGCGCGGGGGTGCTCGCATGGAGCGACTCCTCGAGGTCCAAGCGCCGTTCGATGTGGCGCAGACTGCTGGAACCGCTCCCACTGGTTGAAGTGAAGGTAGCGCTCGACGGGCGCATGTCAACAGACCCCGTTCACGAATTATCGGTCGAGGGTGCCCGGCGACCCGCTGTTGTTCAAAGACTTGACACTCCTTCGGGCTGACACGAACCTTGGGAGCGCTCCCACTGGTTCGCACATCCCCCACCACCCGCACGAACCGCGAGGAGGTCCCCCCAGATGCGCGTACAGCGTGGCTCGCCCTTATCCAGCCCACGACGATCAGGGGCACGACGACGAATGAGACGGCTGGTGACCACCCTCGCCGCCGCCCTCTCGCTCCCCGTGGCCATGACCGCGGCGGGCGGCGCCGCCCCCGCGCACGCCGCGGCGGTCCAGTGCGGGGTCGACTACAAGACCAATGACTGGGGCTCCGGCTTCACCGCCGATCTCACCATCACCAACCCCGGCACCGACGCGATCGACGGCTGGACCCTCACGTACGACTACGCGGGCAACCAGAAGCTCGGCAACGGCTGGAACGGCAGCTGGTCGCAGTCCGGCAAGACCGTCACCGTCACCAACGCCGGGCACAACGCGAAGATCGCGGCCGGGGGCAATGTCACCACCGGCGCCCAGTTCACCTACAGCGGCACCAACGCCGCCCCCACCTCCTTCGCCGTCAACGGCGTGGCCTGCCGGGGCGCCCATCAGCCGCCCATCGCGGTGCTGAGCAGCCCGTCACCCGGCGCCGTCTTCAGCTCCGGCGGCACCGTCCCGATGACGGCCACGGCCGCGGCGGCCGACGGGGCGACGATCAGCAAGGTGGAGTTCTACAGCGACACCAAGCTTCTCGGCACCGACACCACCTCCCCGTACGCCTTCGACTACACGGACGTCCCGGCCGGCGACTACTCGCTCTACGCCAAGGCGTACGACAGCCAGGGCGCCGCCGCCGAGTCCACCCCCGTCGGCATCCATGTGGCGGCCGGGCCCGCGCTGGTGGCCAGTCCCGGGCAGCTCGGGGTGCAGCAGGGCAGGACCGGGACCTTCGGCGTCAAGCTGTCCACCAAGCCGTCCGGAGACGTCACCGTCTCCGTCGCCCGCACCTCGGGCAACACCGGCCTGACGATCACCTCGGGCGCCACCCTCACCTTCACCCCCGCCAACTGGGACACCGCGCAGCAGGTGACCGTCGCCGCCGCGAACTCCGGCACCGGCGCCGCGACCTTCACCGCGACCGCCGCCGGCCACACCAAGGCCGAGGTCACCGTCACCCAGCTGGCCGCCGCGAAGGTCTACGACGCCCGCTTCCTGGACCTCTACAACAAGATCACCGCACCCTCGGCGGGCTACTTCTCGCCCGAGGGCGTTCCGTACCACTCGGTGGAGACCCTGATCGTCGAGGCCCCCGACCACGGCCATGAGACGACCTCCGAGGCGTACAGCTATCTGATCTGGCTCCAGGCGATGTACGGCAAGGTCACCGGCGACTGGGCCAAGTTCAACAACGCGTGGGACCTCATGGAGAAGTACATGATCCCCACCCACGCCGACCAGCCCACCAACAGCTTCTACAACGCCTCCAAGCCGGCCACCTACGCCCCCGAATGGGACCAGCCCTCCCAGTACCCCTCGCAGCTCAACGGCAATGTCCCGGTCGGCAACGACCCCATCGCCGCCGAGCTGAAGAGCGCGTACGGCACCGATGACATCTACGGCATGCACTGGATCCAGGACGTCGACAACGTCTACGGCTACGGCAACGCGCCCGGCAAGTGCGAGGCGGGCCCGAGCGACACCGGCCCCAGCTATGTCAACACCTTCCAGCGGGGCCCGCAGGAGTCGGTCTGGGAGACCGTGACCCAGCCCACCTGCGACAGCTTCAAGTACGGCGGCAAGAACGGCTATCTGGACCTGTTCACCGGCGACGCCGCGTACGCCAAGCAGTGGAAGTTCACCAACGCCCCCGACGCCGACGCCCGGGTCGTCCAGGCCGCCTACTGGGCCTCGGAGTGGGCCAAGGCACAGGGCAAGGGCGGCCAGATCTCCGGCAACATCGCCAAGGCCGCCAAGATGGGCGACTATCTGCGCTACGCGATGTACGACAAGTACTTCAAGAAGATCGGTAACTGTGTCGGGGAGACCGGCTGCCCGGCCGGGAGCGGCAAGAACAGCTCCCACTACCTGCTGTCCTGGTACTACGCCTGGGGCGGCGCCACCGACACCTCCGCGGGCTGGTCCTGGCGCATCGGCTCCAGCCACGCCCACGGCGGCTACCAGAACCCCATGGCGGCCTGGGCCCTGAGCTCGTACGCCGACCTCAAGCCCAAGTCAGCGACAGGCGCGAGCGACTGGTCCACCAGCCTCAAGCGCCAGCTGGAGTTCTACCGCTGGCTCCAGTCCAGCGAGGGTGCCATCGCGGGCGGCGCCACCAACAGCTGGCAGGGCCGCTACGCCACGCCGCCGTCGGGCACGTCCACCTTCTACGGCATGTACTACGACGAGAAACCGGTCTACCACGACCCGCCGTCCAACCAGTGGTTCGGCTTCCAGGCGTGGTCCATGGAGCGCGTCGCGGAGTACTACAACCGCACCGGTGACGCCTCCGCGAAGACGGTCCTGGACAAGTGGGTGAAGTGGGCGCTGTCCAAGACCACGGTCAACGCCAATGGCACCTACCAGATCCCGTCCACCCTCCAGTGGTCCGGCCAGCCCGACACCTGGAACGCCTCCAGCCCCGGCGCCAACGCGAACCTGCACGTCACCGTCGCCGACTACACCAATGACGTCGGTGTGGCGGCCGCGTACGCCAAGACCCTGTCCTACTACGCCGCCAAGTCCGGCGACACCAAGGCCAGGGACACCGCGAAGGCGCTGCTGGACGGCATGTGGGACAACTACCAGGACGCCCTCGGCATCGCGGTCCCCGAGACCCGCGCCGACTACAACCGCTTCGACGACCCGGTCTACGTGCCCAGCGGCTGGACCGGGACCATGCCGAACGGTGACAAGATCGACTCCGGCTCCATCTTCATGTCGATCCGCTCCTTCTACAAGAACGACCCGGCCTGGTCGAAGGTCGAGGCGTATCTGAAGGGCGGCGCGGTGCCCAGCTTCACGTACCACCGGTTCTGGGCCCAGGCGGACATCGCGCTGGCGATGGGGTCGTACGCGGACCTCTTCGAATAGCGGCTACGGCACCGTGGCGGGGCTCCCGGCCCCGGGAGCCCCGCCACGGTGCCCGGTCAGCGCCGCCTCCAGCCGCTGGATGTAGCGGTGCTGGAGGCGGGCGGTGCGCTGGAGCGAGAGCACCGACCGCAGGAACTGGTCCATATCGGCGGCCCGGGTGAGGATGTCGTCCGGCACCCGCTCGTCGGCCTGCCCCCGGGGTTCGAGTACCGCGTGCGCCCAGGCACGGGTGACCGGTTTGAACATCCCCGGGTGGTTGGCCACGATCCGCGCCCGTACCGCCAGGTCGTTCTCGGCCGCCTCCACATGCAGTCCGTCGTCCTTGTTGCGCGCGCCGAACAGCGGTTCGTGGAGGTGATGGGCGGTGAAGCCGTGCTCGGCGCAGGCGATCCAGAAGTCCCAGTCCTCACCGGTGCGCATGGACTCGTCGTAGCCGCCGACCGTCTCCCACACCTCGCGGCGGTAGAGCGAGCAGTAGAACATGATCAGTCGCTGGAGGAGCAGTTCCGGTCGGTACGCGGGCAGCTCCAGCACCTGGGCGGGCAGGTCCTCATCGTCGGCGAACGCCGAGACATCGGTGGAGACGATCGCGATGTCCGGTTCCTGGTCCAGCACGGCGACGGTCTTCTCCAGCATCGTCGGCGCGATCACGTCGTCGGCGTCCAGCGGCAGCACATAGCGGCCACCGGTGGCCGCGATACCCGCGTTACGGGCGGCCGAGACCCCCGCGTTGGCCTGCCTCAGCAGATGGATCCGCCGGCCGGGGTGCCGGGCGATCAGCGACCGGGCCACCTCCGCGGTGTCGTCCGGGCTGCCGTCGTCCACGATCATCAGCTCCCAGTCGTCGTACGTCTGGGCCACCACGCCGGCCACGGCCTGCGGCAGATAGCGGCCGTAGCCGTGGCAGGGGATCACCACCGAGACCGCGGCCCCCGGGAGAACCGCCTCCCGGGGGCCGCGGCCCGGATCGGCAGCGGGCGGCGTCATCGGACTCCGAAGGGGGATGAATCCTCGGCTGAACGGGTATCGACGGCGATGTTGGCGCATTTTGAGGAAGTGCCGGTCATCGGCATGATGACCACATTGGCGGCGCTGCCGGCGCCGGAGACATCACACTCGTTCTTCTGCACCACGCTCTTCGGGTCGCCGAAGATACGCGCGAAGTTGAGACAGCCGACGCCTGCGCCGACCGCCGCGATCGGCGAGTTGGCCGCGCTGTCGCAGTCGTTGCGCTGCTGGACGCCGCTGCCGGGAACGCCCGGTGCGCCGGGAGCGAGCGCGGTGGCGTCGACACCGCCGCCGAAGGCGACCGCACCGGCGGTCGCCGTCACCAGGGCGGCAGTTCTAGCGATGTTCATCAAAAGCCTCCTCGTGGAACTTCCGCGGAGACACCCGCGGGCACCTGCCCAACGAGCCCGGAGGGAGGAGGCTTCGGAAGCGCGTACGGCTTCACCTGTCCGGAGCAGCGCACTCCGACTCCGCCGCCGGATCCGGCTCCGAACGCGGATGGTACGGACGGTGTGGACGGCGCGGATGAACCAGCTCAAGCGCGGGCAGCGCCCAGCACTCCGTCCCCATGTCGTGCGCGAGTGCCGCCAGCCCCTCGGTCTCGATGAGCCGCCGGTACGGAACGGCCGGGAACACCAGGCCGTCACGGTGCAGATCGGCGCGGACCAGCAGCCCCGCGCCTCCGACGGAGTCCACCCGCACTCGCTCCCGGTCCCGCAGCTCGTCCAGGTAGGCGCGCCCGAACCCCTTGGGCGGCTGCAGGATTCCGTCCCGCAGCCAGCGGTCCCAGTCCAGAGTCCCGGCGTCGGACGTCAGGGCCCAGGTGTTGAGGTCGAAAGTGGGCCCGCCCGGCTCGGACACGCAGTGGGGGACGACGATGTCCTCGTCCGCGTCGAGCAGCCGCCGGACGAGATCGGGGGGACAGTCCGTCACATCGGCGTCGAGCCACAGGACCCAGCTCTCGTCCGCGAGCGCCCGGGCAAGCAGATGGTTGCGGGCCCGGGCCAGCACCGAGCGTCGTGTGCGCTGGACGGAGGGCTCCCAGCGCGGCCCGGCCAGCCGCAGCCCGTAGTGCCGCCGTACGAGGGTGACGCGGGCGAACTCGGCGGTGAGCGCGGGCAGTGCGTCCTCCAGCAGCTCCCATGTGGCGTCCCGGCTGTCGCCCTCCAGCAGCCCGAGCGACAGCGCCTCCCGGGGGTGGTCCAGGGCGCGCAGGTTTTCCAGGTGGCGGGGGAGGAAGTCGGCGGCGTCCCTGACCGGGGTGAGGATCAGGACCGTGGGGCGCTCGGCCGGGACGGACGGCAGGGACCGGGCCCGGGGGACCGCCGCCCCCTCACACCGCACCGGAGCCCCTGCTCTCTCCTCTGCTTCCGCCTCCGGCGCGGTCTGCCGTTCGGGCTCCTCGTGCTCCGCGTGCACCAGGTCCGCCGGGGCCACCGGCAGCCGGGCCGCCAGCGCGCGCACCGCCGGCGCGTAGTCACCGCCCGTCCAGAGCTGGGTCGCCGCGTCGAAGAGGCCCGCGAAGTGCGGTGCGTCGAAGGTGTTCTCGCCGTGGTGGACGTACGTGTACAGCTCGGGCGCGTCCACGGACGCCACCCGTCCCGTGCGCACCACCTGCTCCGCGACCGGGGTGTCCTCGCCGCGTCTCAGCGCCGGATAGCGCGGCAGCGCCTCCTTCGCGCACACCATCGACCCTTCCCATACCCGTGTCCCCGAGACGGCGAGCATCCGGCGCGCGGGCCACCACAGCCGCTCCCGGGCCAGGAAGCATGCCGTGGCCCCGAGCCCCAGGAGCGCGGCCATCTGGACGTCCAGCCGCTCCGGGTCGTAGAGGTCGTCGTCGTCCCACTGGCACACGTACGGCCCGGTGGCCAGGTCGACCGCGGCGTTCCGCAGATCGCCCAGCGGCCGTCCCTCCGGCGGCAGCCGGTGGAGCCGTACCCGTGGATCGGCGAGGGTGTGAACGTGCTGTTCCAGGCTGTCGTCCGTGCCGTCGTCCACGACGACCAGCTCGGCGCGGGGGTAGGTCTGGGTGAGAAAGCAGCGGATCGCCCGTTCGGCGAGGCGTGGCCGGTCTCCGGTGACCATCAGGCAGGACACCAGCGGCGCGGGCGCACCCTCGGCCCACCGGGCGCGCTGGGCGTCGAGATCCAGCGTGCCCCGCGCGCACGGCCGCAGGTCCTGGCTGGTCCAGAAGGGGACCGTGCGCCCTTCCGAGACGCGGGGCGTGAAGGCCGCGTCGTGCGCCCAACTGCCCGACCAGTGGTGCACGGCGTGCGCCCGCTCCAAGTCCACCGTCCTCGGCCCCAACACCTCCGTGGCGTACGGGCTCGGCTTGGGGTACAGGACTTCCGGTCCGAGCACCGTGATCGTGCCGTCGCACGGGGCGCCGTCGAGCGCGCGCGTGAGGAAGAACGGCCCGGTCGCGTCCAGCGCGCTGGGCGCGGTGTGGGCGCCGACCAGTTCGCGGTGGACGTGCGCCCAGAAGGGATGGCCCGGCCGGGAGGCGAGAAACGCGTTGCCGACCACCCGCGGCAACCCGGCGCGCCGCGCGCACAGCAGCCGGGTGTGCTCCTCGGGTTCGAGGCCGAGGACCAGCTCGCGGCCTTCGAGCAGACCGTCCAGCGGGCGCAGGGCCTCGAAGTCGAGGTCGGCGTAGACGCCGCCGAAGTGGTCGAGCAGGAAGTACCGGACCGCGTCGGCCCGCATGATCGGCTCGGGATAGCCGTCGTAGACCGGCAGGAACCAGGGGTAATGCGCGGCGAGGAAGGCGCGGTTGTCGGTGTCCGTCCACAGCCGGTATTCCCACCCCGGATGGTGGCGGCGCCAGGACTCGGCCCAGCGCCGCCACACGGCGGGTACGTCCGCGTCCTTCCATGTCTGGTGGATGACGCGCGGAATTCCCCTTTGCGTAGACATCCGCACAGTATGTCCGAAGGATGGTGTCGATCGGTCCAGGGAGGACAACAGCACCGAGAACAGCACCCGTTCGGGGTGGTTGGTCAGGCCGGGGCCGACGCGCGGTACACGCTGCGCACGTTGTCCTCCGGCCGTGGCTTGTCCCTGCCGGCGGGCCCCGCCGCGAAGGCGCGCAGCAGATTCTCCGTGACACGGGTGACGAAGGCCCTGGTGCGTGCGTCCATCCCGTGATCGCGCCCGTTCTCCTGGGTCCCCGCCATCAGGGCCTCCACCCAGCGCATCGTCCCCGAGGCGAAGACCCCCGCTCCGCTCGCCACGGTGTAGTACGCGGAGTCCGAGTGGCTGTGCCGCCCCCGGCAGACCAGGGGGGAGTGGGCGATGATCCGCAGCGGCGCCGGGGTGGGATCGCCCGGGGTGACCCGGTCGTACTCCACACCCACCAGATGGTCGAAGGAGTCCCCGTCGTCCACCCCGGTCCCGGCGAACAGCCAGTGGCCGCTGTCCAGGACGACGTACGGGGCGTCGGTCGGGTAGCCCTCGTAGAGGACGCCGGTCAGCGAGGACTCGGGATCGGGTGCGGGGGGCTGACGGAAGTCGGTGGTCGCCAGGTCGCGGTGGTTCACCAGGTACGGGTCGTCCCGGTAGGCGGTCTTGTAGCAGACCACGGTGCGCGCGGGGGCGCCGCCGGGGCCGGGCTCCAGCCGGATCCGGCGGAAGCAGGTGTTGGCGCCGAGGAAGGCCAGATTGGTGCCGTCGTCCCGGGACCGGGTCACGTACCGCCGCTGCTGCGGGGTCCAGTACTCGTCGTGACCGAGCGACAGGGCGGCCGAGGCGCCCTCGAGCACGGCCGGTCGCAGATGGACGTCCACGCCCGTGGTGTACGCGAGCGGAAGGCCCAGCCGTTCGGCGAGGACCACCACGGCCCGCTCGTAGACCAGGAACTTCTCCGCCCCGCTGCTCGCGTACGGCCGGTCGAAGCTGACCGCCAGCGAGCGGCTCCCGTATGCGCCGTCCCGGCCCTGGTAGAGGCTGTAGCCGCCCCAGGTGTTGTACGCCTGCCAGGTGGCCGGTGCGTGCATCAGCAGCGTCCGGCCCCGCGCCTGCCGTGAGCGCACGATCAGTGGCACATAGCGCTGATGGCCGTTCGAGGCGTCCAGTCGCAGCAGATACGCGCCCTCCGGCCAGTTCCGGGTGCGTATGCGGAGTGAACGGTCCCAGTCGGCCCGCACCGTGCGGGTGGCGCCGAGGAAGAGGGGCGCGCCCTGCTTCCTGCCGGCCACTCGGTCCGACCGCCACACCAGCCGCGCCTGCGCCCCGCCGTACCAGCCGATCCGGTAGGCCGATACGCGGAAGGCGGGGGCGGTGGTCGACACATGGAGGCCGACCTCCTCGTCGGGCAGCACACTCACCCGGTCGGTATAGCCCTCGATGGCGTCGGGCGGCCCCACCGAGCGGATGCGCCAGTCGGCACTGCCCGGCCGGGCCCGCTCCGCCTCCTCCGCCCGGCGCGCGGCGTCGGCGCGACGGGACGGGCGGGCGCGGTGGCCGTTCCGCTCGGTTGAGGAGTCGCAGCCCGTCGCGACCGCCGCCGCGGCACCGGCCGCGGCGGCGGCCCCGAGGAAGCGGCGGCGGCCCAGCCCACCGGATATGCGGCCGTGATCTCCGTCCACCGGACCATCGTGGGGCGCGGGGCGGGGGCGGGCGAGCCGGGAAGGCCCGAAGGGGTATCCGGCCGCGCGGTCCGGCGCCTCCGAGGTGCGGCGTTTCCGAGGTCCGGCGTTTCCGAGCTGCGGCGCCTCCGAGGTGCGGCGGGAGGGCGCGGGGCGCAGCCTGGGACATATGACCGAATCCCAGGCGCCGCGCATCCACCGGCCTCCGATCGTGGTGCACGGCGTCCAGCAGAACGATCCCCCGTTCCGTCTGGTCGAGATCGCCGGTGAGCTCGCGGGCAAGGCGCACTCGGTGCTGGACGTCATCGAGATCGCGCGGGAGGTCGGCCTGGACGACGTCGATCTGGACGATCCGGATGTGGTCCGGTGGGTGGGCGGCGACAAGTTCACCTGGACGTCGTTCTGGCCCCCGAACCGGCCGCACCGCGAACACCGGGGCTAGATCTACTGTCAACCTGGCGTTGACACCCAGGGGGCGTCAACCTATGGTTGACACATGACGAAACCAGTCGGACTCACCCATCCCGTGCGCCTCGACGACCTGATCGAGGCCATCAAGAAGGTCCACCCCGACGCCCTCGACCAGCTCACCGACGCGGTGATCGCCGCCGAGCACCTCGGCGACGTGGCCGACCACCTCATCGGCCACTTCGTGGACCAGGCCCGCCGCTCCGGCGCCTCCTGGACCGACATCGGCAAGAGCATGGGGGTGACGCGGCAGGCGGCCCAGAAGCGCTTCGTCCCCAAGGCGTCCGGCGAGCCGTCGGACCTCGACCCGAGCCAGGGCTTCGGCCGCTACACGCCGCGCGCCCGGAGCGTCGTGGTCGCCTCCCAGAACGAGGCCCGCGCCGCCGCCAACGCCGAGATCCGCCCGGAGCACCTCGTCCTCGGCCTCCTGGCCGAGCCCGAGGGTCTGGCCGCCAAGGCGATCGTCGCCCAGGGTGTCCTCCTGGACGCGGTCCGCCAGGCCGCCACCGCCGCCCTCCCGGTCGCATCCGACTCCATGCCCGCACTGGTCCCCTTCGACGCGGACGCGCGCAAGGTCCTCGAACTCACCTTCCGCGAGGCCCTGCGGCTGGGCCACAACTACGTCGGCACCGAGCACATCCTCCTCGCCCTCCTCGAGCACGAGGACGGCGCGGGCCTGTTGACCGGCCTCGGCATCGACAAGGCCGCCTCCTCGGAGTTCATCGCCCAGGCGCTGACCCGCGTCGCCGAGGCCGTCAAGGACGAGGGGAAGGGATAGCCGAGGGCCGGAACAGCCGTGCGGTGCCGGTCAGGTCGAGGACCCGCCTGGCCGTGCGGCTCGGGGAGCGGACGATGACCGTCTTGCCGTGGGCGAGCGCCTCCCGGCGGAGCCTCAGCAGCGCGTTGAGCGCCGCGCAGTCCCAGAACCGCACCGCGCTCAGGTCCACGTCAACGCCCTCGGCGGAATCGCGGAGGGCGTTGCGCAGGACGGCGGACATGACGGGGGCGGTCTCGTAGTCCACCTCTCCGTTGACCACGACAACCTTCCGGGGGCCTTCCGGGTAGCTGTCGGTGAGGAGGACGGACGAGGGGCTCCACGGCGTCGAGCCGTCCGGTATCCCCGGTGCTGCCATGTCGATCGCGGGCCTGTACGGCGAGCGATGTCCAGGCTCGGGCACGGAGATGTCTCGTGCGTGCACCTGTCTGTCTCCCCTCAAGGTCGCCTCGACGGCGTCACACGACTTGCTATACACGAAGTCGGATTCATGTTTCCAGATGCGCTATTGTCTCGGCAATATCATGAGGCCATGGGAGGAGTACCTGAATCGCACATTGGATGGACGTTCTTGACCAACCACGCCCGCGTGCTGGCCGCGATCGCCGATGATCCGAACGTACGGATCCGCGACATCGCCGCGCACTGCAGGCTGACCGAGCGTGCCGTCCAAAAGATCATCGGTGACCTGGAGCAGGACGGATATCTGTCCCACACCCGTGAGGGGCGTACGAACACGTACCGCATCGAGCCGGGGAAGGTCCTGCGCCACCCCGCCGAGGCCGGGCTCCCCGTGGCCTCGCTCCTCTCCCTGCTCGTCGAGGACGAGGACCGGCGCAAACACGTCGACGGCCCCCTCGGCGACGGGGGGACGGCAGCGGATGAGGCTCCCGCCCAACCGGCCTCCGACTCCCGCACGCCTCGACTACGCTGAAGCGCATCCCTGACATCAGAGCCAGGAGGAGTCACGGTGCGCATCGGCGAACTCGCCGCCAAGACCGGCGTCAGCGTACGAGCGCTGCGCTACTACGAGGAGCAGGGCCTGCTCGCCTCGGAGCGCAGCCCCAGCGGCCAGCGCCACTACGCGGACACCGCGGTCGACCGCGTGCTGTGGATCCAGTGCCTCTACGCCGCGGGTCTGTCGAGCAAGACCCTCCGCGCATTCCTCCCCTGTACGTACACCGGCGTCGCCACCCCCGACACCATCGACCGCCTGACCGCCGAACGCGACCGCATCAACGCCCAGATGGCCGACCTGGCCACCACCCGCGACCGCCTCGATGCCGTCATCGCGGCGGCCACTGGCACGGTCGCGGGCGAAGTGTGCTGCTTCCCGCAAAGCGCCTGACCAGGCAACCACCGCCCAGCGTTGGAACTGCCGTTGGGCCAGGGCCTTCGGGCAGCTGAGCCCCGTGACTCAGTTCGCGTGCGGCCGACCGTCTCGGACCCACGTCACCATGACCAGGGCCGCGGTGACGTACATCAAGACGCTGAAGGTGGCCACGGATTCGACGTACTGCTCGTAGCCGTCTGCGCGCAGCTGGAGCGCGAGGGAACCGAGCGCGGTCCCAAGCGCCGCGGTAGCGGCGGACATGGCGACGAACGGGGCCCTGGTCATGAGTGCTTCCTCCAAGCCACGAGATGACTGAACAATGCCGAGAGTACATGGATGGCGATGTCACCCTCGGAATCGGTTGTGGACGGTCGGCCAAGTGCCAAATCCCGCGCCGCGGCTGCGCGTTGCACGGGGCACTGCATTGACTCCTGGCGCGGGCACCGGCACCACACAGGCACCGGCACCTGAGTGCCCAGGATCGACCGACTGCGGTCATTCAGGATGCATAGGGCTGTATGGGCGATCCGGGCCGACCCCGGCCGACCCCCGCTCGCCGGGTTGGGCGCAGGGGCAGAGCGCAGAGCGCATCCTCATCCCGAAGGGCCTGATCCGCGGTGCTGCCGTCCTCGCGGACCGCTTACGGGCGCTCGCCATGACGAAAGAGGCCGTTGACCCGCTTTGCGCTGGTCAACGGCCTCTTTGAAAAGGGTGAGTAACGGGACTCGAACCCGCGACATCCTGGACCACAACCAGGTGCTCTACCAGCTGAGCTATACCCACCATGACCGGCGCTTTCCGTACCGGCCGAGAAAAAGTGTACAGGGTCCGGAGGGGTGCTCGCTCCCGGCTTTCGGGGAGTCGGGAGCGAGCACCGGGATGGCGGTGGGGTCAGGCGTGCCGGGCGGGCAGGACGTGCTTGGTCGCGATGGCCTTCGCCGTGTCCGAGTCCGGGCCGGGAGCGGGCACGAAGATCGCTTCCCGGTAGTAGCGCAGCTCGGCGATGGACTCGTGGATGTCCGCGAGCGCGCGGTGGTTGCCGTTCTTCTTGGGGCTGTTGAAGTAGGCCCGCGGGTACCAGCGGCGGGCCAGCTCCTTGATCGAGGAGACGTCGACGATCCGGTAGTGGAGGTAGCTCTCGAGCGTCGGCATGTCCCGGAGGAGGAAGCCCCGGTCGGTGCCGACCGAGTTTCCGCACAGCGGGGCCTTGCCGGCCTCGGGGACGTGCTCGCGGATGTAGGCCAGGACCTGGTCCTGGGCGTCCTCGAGCGTGGTCCCGCCCTCGAGCTCGGCGAGCAGGCCGGAGGTGGTGTGCATCTCGCGCACCACCTCGGGCATGGTGACCAGCGCTTCCGCGGGGGGCCGGACAACGATGTCCACTCCGTCGCCCTGGATGTTCAGCTCGGAGTCCGTGACCAGCGCGGCCACCTCGATAAGCGCGTCGTTCGCCAGCGAGAGCCCGGTCATCTCGCAGTCGATCCACACCATGCGATCGTTCATACGTCTCACCCTACGGGGCGTTCCCGCTGGCCGGGCAGGGACGGACGGCCCGGGGCCCGGCCCGCTGCCTGTTCGGGCAGGCGTGGGGCGTAGGCGTCCGACTCCGGTTTGCCAGGTTCCGGATGCGGAGCGTGATGGTGGTGCGGAGGGTGCCCCGAGTGGCCGGTGGAGGCGCCGGGCGGGCCCGGCCGCCGCAGCGGCAGGGAGTGGTCGCCGGCCCGGGGTTCGATCACCTCGGCGCGGTCGGGCCGGTCGGCCCGCTCCAGTCGCTCCAGTCGCTCCAGCCGCTCCAGGCGGTCGGGGCGGTCCGGGCGCTCCGCGGGCCCGCCCTGGGGCCTGCGGGCGCGGTACGCGGCCCGGTAGGCGGCCGGGGAGGACCCCAGCTGCCGCCGGAAGTGCCCGCGCAGCGCGACCGGCGAGCGGAAGCCACAGCGCCCCGCGACCTCGTCGACCGAGTAGTCGGAGGTCTCCAGGAGCCGCTGCGCCTGTAGCACCCGCTGGGTGATCAGCCACTGGAGTGGAGCGCTCCCAGTGAGCGAGCGGAACCTGCGGTCGAAGGTCCTGCGGCTCATATAGGCGCGGGCAGCCAGGGCCTCGACGTCGAACTGCTCGTGCAGATGCTCGAGCGCCCACGCCACCACCTCGGCGAGCGGATCCGCCCCGATCTCCTCTGGTAACGACCTGTCCAGATAGCGCTCCTGCCCTCCGCTGCGGCGCGGCGGGACGACCAGGCGCCTGGCGAGTGCGCCGGCGGCGTCCGCGCCGTGGTCGGTGCGCACGATGTGCAGGCACAGGTCGATCCCGGCGGCGGTGCCCGCCGAGGTCAGTACGTCGCCGTCGTCCACGAAGAGCTCGCGGGGGTCCACATGGACCGACGGATAGCGCTTGGCGAGCGTCGGCGCGTACATCCAGTGGGTGGTCGCCGGGCGGCCGTCCAGCAGCCCGGCGGCGGCCAGTACGAAGGCCCCGGTGCACAGGCCCACGATCCGCGCGCCCTCCTCGTGCGCGCGGCGCAGCGCGTCGAGCGCGGCGGCCGGTGGCGGCTGGGTTATCGACCGCCAGGCCGGTACGACGACGGTGCCGGCCCGGGAGAGTGCCTCCAGGCCGTATGGTGCGGTCAGTTCCAGTCCGCCAGTCGTTCGCAGTGGCACATCTTCGCCCGCGCACACCAGAAGTCGGTACCGAGGAACTCCGGCGTCCTGCCGGTCGATACCGAAGACGGAGAGCGGGATGGAGCTTTCGAAGATGGGGCCGCCGCTGAACAGCAGCACCGCGACGATTTCTCGTCGCCGGCGTCCGGAGAGCTTGCGCGAGGTCTCCGGTACGGTCGTGGAGTCCTGGCTCATGGCACTAAGCCCCCCTCGGTGGTCGCGTCCTCTCGGTCCTGCACGTTTCCCCTCGGTCCTGAACGGTTCCCCCGCCGGTCATGGCCAAGATCGAATCTACTGTGTCGCGTGTGGTCGCCGTGACCAGTTCACCACCCGCCACTATGTCGACATGACAACTTGGCGCGAAGCATTCGATCACGAAGCGTTGCACTCGTAGCCCTCGCTGTGAAGTACGCCTTGTGCGGACACCCACTTCCCGTAGGGGGTACGTGTGCCCCGGACCCCTTTCCACGCTGGCCGGACGGGTGTTGAGCACGGCGTTTGCCAAGGAAAGAAGTGTGGCCGGAAGTTGGCTGAAAACAAGCGGGCGCAGACGTGCGGATGCGTCATACGACCGGCGTACCTCCCCCTCGTACTTCTTCAGGGGCGAGCGGCCGTCTGCCGGGCTTGAGCGGTGCTATAGCGACGCTCCATCGGCGCTGAGTGCGCGGAGCACTACGCACCGCTTCCCCGGCTCCGATCCTTTCCGGTCGGCCCTCAGACGCGGCGGCCGCCACGGTGCGCGCCGATCCCCGTACGGCCGTGGCGGCCCCGGTGCGGGGAGACGCCGTCCGCGTCCAGCCGAGCCGCGATGCGCTCGGAGTGGCGCAGCAGGGCGCGGCTGGCGGCCGTCACGGCGGCGAGGCCCGCGGCGACCCCCAGGGCGGCGCCGAAGGGCGATCCGCACAGGAGCAGGACGACGGGGACCACGGCGCAGCTGAAGGCCGCCCAGCGGATCACCTCGCTCACCGCGTCGCTAGCGGGGGCCTGGACCTGGGCTCGAGGGGGGCTCGGAACGTGGGGCCGTCCGGGTGTCCCGGCCCCGCCGCCGGGGGTGGAGCCGGGGGCGTCGTACTCGGGGGCGACGGGCACGGGCAGGGCTCCTCTCGAGCGGCCGGCGAGGTGCCGGCACGGGGCTCGGCGCGGGGGTGGCGAGGGCGCGGCGGGCGGGGGATCCGGGCAGGTGAGCCGGGCGGGCCGGGACCGCCGCACCCGGTGCCGCTACTACAACGCCCGGCCCGCGCCCAGGTCACTGCCGGGCGGCCGCACGGCGTACCGCGGCGGCCCCGCCGGGCCGGTCCGCCGCCCGGGGCCCGGGCCGACGGGGGACCACTTGGGGCATTGCGTTACGGGCCGCCCTCCGGCATGCTCCGGGGAACGCTTCGGGCGCTCCGCTCCCGTGGCGGCCTCTGGGCAGGTGGTGAATGCCGCCGTACCCTTGGGGGTAAGGGCTTGGAAAGATGAATCCCGGACGGATTTCGACTCCTCGAGACCGCCCCCGAGCTCCAGCGGAGCTCACGTCCCCCCGACAGCCCTCTACCTGAGCCCCCGCCGATCCCTCCGCACGAGGACATCCTTCGCCGAGACACCGATGGCCGGTCACGAAATCCCCGAACCCGCGGACCGCAAGCGGGTCGCCGATCACATGGCGCACCCCGAAGCGGCGGAAGAAACACGTCATTCCTGCGATCCAGCGTTCCAGCACGGCGTCGTGGTGGGATTCGACGGCTCCATGTCGAGCGAACGAGCCCTCGCCTATGCGATCGGCATGGCCCGGCGCTCCGGCTCCGGGCTGATCATCGTCCATGTGGCCAACCGGCTGCCGACGACGGTCTGGGCGGGCTGTGAGCCGCCGGTCTTCGTCGACGTCCCCGATCACCGCACCGAGGTGCTGGGGCTCGAGCTGGCCTGCGCCGATCATCTCTCCGAGGTGCCCTGGATCCTCGTCGAACGGGGCGGGGACATCTGCCATGAGCTGGAGGAGGTCGGCCGGGAGTACGCGGCCGACGCCATCGTGGTGGGCTCCACGCACGGGCTGGTGGGGCGGATCTTCGGCTCGGTCGCGGGGCGGCTCGCACGCCGGGCGCAGCGGCCCGTCGTCGTCATCCCCTGAGCGTCCGTCCGGCGTCATGCGCTGAGCGTCTGTCCGACGTCCTCCTCTGGGCATCCCCCGAGCGCCCTCGCCCCCCCCGTTCTCGCGGGCCGTCGCACCCGTCCTCGTGGGCCCTCCTGGCCGCTTCCCGGGCCCGTTCGGCCCTTCTGGGCTCTGCCGGGTTCCTGGGACTCTGGACGCACCATGCCCGGCGCGCCTCCTCGTCAAGTGACGTTGTTCAGTCCGAAACCTTTTGCGTCGGCACGACGTGGCGCGGGCGCCTGGAACCGGACACCCTCAACTCCCCTTGACCGCAGGTGAGATGGCGTCAGTCTGTCTTGACAACGGACGAACCTACCCGTGCGTAGAGGTGGATTGTGCGTTTGTGAGGGGTACAAACCGTTCGATCGTGCTGTCGCGCGGGAAGTGACGGTTCCCGCGCGACGGCCAGCCGCCGGCGTAGGAGAGGCGACGTCGGCGCAGGGGAGGCGGCCCCCGCGTGCGTGGTGGCACACGCGGGGGACCGCCGAAGGATGTTCCCAGGTCGCGGGCGGTGCGGACCTACTCGACCGTCACCGACTTGGCGAGGTTGCGGGGCTTGTCGATGTCCCGGCCGAGCGCCAGCGCCGTGTGATAGGCGAGCAGTTGGAGCGGAATGCCCATCAGGATCGGGTCGAGCTCCACCTCATTGCGGGGGACCAGGATCGTGTGGTCCGCCTTCTCCTGCTCCCGGTGGGCCACGGCCAGGATCCGGCCGCTGCGGGCCTTGATCTCCTCCAGCGTCGCCCGGTTCTTCTCCAGCAGGTCGTCGTCGGGCAGGACCGCCACGGTGGGCACCTCGGGCTCGATCAGCGCGAGCGGCCCGTGCTTGAGCTCGGAGGCGGGGTACGCCTCGGCGTGGACGTAGGAGACCTCCTTCAGCTTCAGGGACGCCTCGCGCGCGACCGGGTAGCCGCGGACCCGTCCGACGAACATCATGCTCTTTGCGTTCGCATATTCCGCGGCCAGCTTTTTGATCTCCTCCTCGCCGCGCAGCACCTCCGCGATCTGCTCGGGCAGCTTGCGCAGCCCGGCGATGATCCGCTTGCCGTCGGCGACCGAGAGATCGCGGATCCGGCCCAGGTGCAGGGCGAGCAGCGCGAAGGCGACGGCGGTGTTGGTGAAGCACTTGGTGGAGACGACACACACCTCCGGCCCGGCGTGGACGTACACCCCGCCGTCCGTCTCCCGGGCGATCGCGCTGCCCACGACATTGACGACGCCCAGCACCCGCGCGCCCTTGCGCTTGAGCTCCTGGACGGCCGCCAGGGTGTCGTAGGTCTCGCCGGACTGGCTGACCGCGATGTAGAGGGTGTCCGGGTCCACCACCGGGTTGCGGTAGCGGAACTCGCTCGCGGGCTCCGCGTCCGCCGGGATCCGGGCCAGCTCCTCGATCAGCTGGGCGCCGATCAGACCCGTGTGGTACGCCGAACCACAGCCGAGGATCTTGACCCGGCGCACCCCGCGCGCCTCGCGGGCGTCCAGGTTGAGCCCGCCCAGGTGGACGGTGGAGAAGCGGTCGTCGATCCGGCCGCGCAGCACCCGGTCCACGGCGTCGACCTGCTCGTGGATCTCCTTGTGCATATACGTGTCGTGGCCGCCCATGTCGTACGACTCGGCCTCCCACTCCACGGTGGTGGGGGAGGTGGAGGTGCGGCTGCCCTCGGTGGTGTAGGTGCGGTAGTCGTCGGCCTTGAGGGTGGCCATCTCGCCGTCGTCCAGGGTGACCACCTGGCGGGTGTGGCTGACCAGCGCGGCGACGTCCGAGGCGACGAACATCTCCTTCTCGCCGATCCCCAGCACCACCGGCGAGCCGTTGCGGGCGACGACGATGCGGTCGGGGAAGTCCGCGTGCAGCACGGCGATGCCGTAGGTGCCCTCGACCATCGCCAGCGCGTGGCGGACCTTCTCCTCCAGGGTGGGCGCCTGGGAGCGGCCGATGAGGTGGGCGAGCGCCTCGGAGTCGGTGTCGGAGACCAGCTCCACGCCGTCGGCGGCCAGCTTGGCGCGCAGATCGGCGGCGTTGTCGATGATGCCGTTGTGGACGACGGCGACCTTGCCGTCCGCGTCCTGATGCGGATGGGCGTTGATGTCGTTGGGCGCGCCGTGGGTGGCCCAGCGGGTGTGGGCGATGCCGGTGGTGCCCGCGAACCGCTTGGGCAGCCTGGCCTCGAGGTCCCGGACCCGGCCCTTGGCCTTGGCGGTCTTCAGCCCGGCGCTCTGGGCGCCCTTGGCGGGCTTGCCCTGGATCGCGATGCCCGCGGAGTCATAGCCGCGGTACTCCAGCCGCTGCAACCCCTCCAGCAGCAGCGGTGCCACATCGCGTTTCCCGATGTATCCGACGATTCCGCACATGGTGTTCAGACCCTCCCAATGGATCGCTCGTGCATGCTCGTGCTCGTGTCCGGCGGTGGCGGCCGCCGTCGTGGACCGGCGTCGTGGACCGGCGCGGCACCGGCGTCGTCAGCCGTAGACGATGCGGCGCAGCTGGCGCAGCGAGAGTTCGGGCGGGGCCACCGCGCGGTACGGCAGCTCGGCCGTGATCCGCTCGAAGATGTCCGCGTTGGTCAGCCCGCCGGACTGGAGTTCGCGGTGGCGGCGCCGGACGAACTCCTCCGTCGTCTCGTCGAAGTACGCCAGGACGTCCAGCACCACCCGGCCCGCCTCGCCGCGGCTGAGCGGCGTACTGCGGACCAGGTGGTCGATGAGGTCATCGTGGGACATGCGGCGGTCGAGCATCCGTAGATACTGCGATGCGGCGCGGTGTTTCGCAACATTCCTGCCCGATATCGGGCAAGGTTGGGTCTCAGTGACGGAAATCCTTCCCCCGGTGGCGAGGGAACCGTCCCTCAGGCGTCGGAGAAGCGGCGGAGCACGGCCTGTTTGGCGGTGGTGAACTCCTCCTCGGTGAGGATCCCGCTCTGGTGAAGATCGCCGAGTTCGCGCAGCCGTCGCAGCAGAACGTCGTGATCCACCTCACCCTCGTCGCCCCCGGCGGGCCGGGCGTCCGCGGGCACCGGCTCGGGGGCGGGCGGCTGGGCGGGGAGCGCCTTCGCCGGGGCGCCCGGATGCGGCATCCGCGCCATGACGGCCGCCGCGACCAGCGCCATCAGCGGATCCTTCTTGAATCCGTACAGCACCACGGCATGCGGGTCGTACTTGGGCGCGGCCGTCGCCGTGGCCTTCGCCGTGATGAAGCGGAGGTAGCCGTTCTCCAGCCCGGCGGCCGGGACCCACTCCACCATCTCCAGGTCCGGCAGGAGGATCGTGCGGGGGCCGCCGGACTTCTTCGACTCCTCGGTCTTCCAGTTCCAGTCCAGCCGGACCCGCTCCCCGTCGAAGGAGGCCGTGGCGTCCCCCGCCGACGCCGAGATCGGCACCGAGGGGCCGGGCAGCACATAGCGGTCGCAGGGGCCCGTCGGCACCTGCTCCAGGATCAGCGCCTGGCGGACCTCGTCGACCAGATACTCGGCGAGGTCCCTGCGGTCCGGCTCCACCGGGAGCTGATACGGATCGGCGGCGTCCGGCAGCTTGCCGCCGGTGGCCTGCGACAGCGGGTCCGCCCCCTCACGCAGCCGCAGCCGCAGCCGGCCCGACTTCCGCCCCGGCTCGTAGGCCACTCCGGCCAAGGCCACCAGGGGGACGGTCAGTTCGCCGAGCGCCTGCCGTACGACATGCACATTGCGGTCCCGCCCCGGGACGATCCGGATCGCTTCCCCGTCAAAGCTCCAGGCGCCATCGCGCTGGGTGATTTCCGCCATGCGGTGAATTCTGACAGGCAGACAGCGACACATTGGTCTACACCTTGACCGCAACTGACCCTCGCGGTACCCAAGATGCCACGTTTCGTTGAAGGGATCCCCTGTGAGACGACGCCGTGCTCGACTTCTGTGTTCCCTGCTGCTGACCGTGGTGGCCGGGGCGGGGACCGCGGCCTCCTCCGCCTCCGCTTCTCCGGCTTCCCCCTGGTCCGCTCGCTCGTCCTCCGCTTCCGCTCAGGACGCCGCCGCGGCCGCCCCGACCCCGCTGGACCGGGTCGTGCCCGCGCCCGCGTCCGTACGGCCCGCGGCGGGCTCGTACGCGATCCGCCCGGACACCCGCGTCCGGGTGTCCGGCTCCGACGGCTCGGCGCGTTCGGCGCGCCGGGTGGGCGACTATCTGGCGCGGGTGCTGCGCCCCTCCACGGGCTTTGCGCTGCCCGTCACCACGCGATCGGGTGACGACGGCATCCGGCTGCGGCTGACGCCCAAGGCGGCCGGGGTGCGGGCGCTGGGCGAGGAGGGGTATCGGCTCCAGGTCACCGGCCGCGCGATCACCCTCACCGCACGCGGCTCCGCCGGGCTGTTCCACGGCGTCCAGACGCTGCGGCAGCTATTGCCCGCGTCCGTCGAGCGCACCACCCGGCAGCCGGGCCCCTGGCGGGTCTCCGGCGGCACCATCACCGATGTGCCGCGCTACGCCTGGCGGGGCGCGATGCTCGATGTCTCCCGGCACTTCTTCGGGGTGGACCAGGTCAAGCGCTATATCGACCAGCTGGCCCTCTACAAGATCAACACGCTGCACCTGCATCTCTCGGACGACCAGGGGTGGCGGATCGCGATCGACTCCTGGCCGAACCTGGCCAGGCACGGCGGCTCCACACAGGTCGGGGGCGGGCCCGGCGGCTACTACACCAAGGACGACTACCGCGAGATCGTGGCTTACGCGGCGAGCCGTGAGCTGACCGTCGTCCCCGAGATCGACATGCCGGGCCACACCAACGCGGCGCTCGCCTCCTACGCGGAGCTCAACTGCGATGGCGTCGCCCCGCCGCTCTACACCGGCACCGAGGTCGGTTTCAGCTCGCTGTGCGTGCCGAAGGAGGTGACGTACGACTTCGTGGACGACGTCATCCGCGAGCTCGCCGCGCTCACCCCCGGCCCCTACCTCCACATCGGCGGCGACGAGGCCCACTCCACCAGCCATGAGGACTATGTGGCCTTCATGGACCGGGTGCAGCCGGTGGTCGCCAAGTACGGCAAGACGGCGGTCGGCTGGCACCAGCTGACGGGCGCGCACCCCGCCAAGGGCTCGATCGCCCAGTACTGGGGGACGGACGGAAGCGAGAAGGAGGTCGCGGACGCGGCCAAGGCGGGCACCCGGCTGATCCTCTCCCCGGCCAACCGCGCCTATCTGGACATGAAGTACAACGCCGACACTCCGCTGGGGCAGAACTGGGCCGGATACGTCGAGGCGAAGCAGTCCTACGACTGGGACCCTGGCACCTACATCAAGGACGCCCCGGCGTCCTCGGTGCTCGGTGTCGAGGCGCCGCTGTGGTCGGAGACCCTCCAGACCAGCCCGCAGATCGAGTACATGGCCTTCCCCCGGCTCCCCGGCATCGCCGAACTCGGCTGGTCGCCCGCGAGCGCGCACGACTGGGACGACTACAAGGTGCGGGTGGCGGCGCAGGGCCCCCGCTGGGACGCGATGCGCATCGCGTACTACCACTCCCCGCAGATCCCCTGGCCCAACGGCTGAGTCTCTCCCGGGACCGGGTCCCGCACCTTCCCGGGGGGCACCGCCGCTGAGGCGGTGCCCCCCGGGCGCAGCTCAACGCCGCTTGTTCAGCTGGCGAAGCCGAGCTCTCGGGCGATCAGCGTGCGCTGGACCTCGCTGGTGCCCTCGCCGATCTCCAGGATCTTGGAGTCCCGCCACATGCGGGCCACCGGATACTCGTTCATAAAGCCGTAGCCACCGTGGATCTGGGTGGCCTCGCGGGCGTTGTCCACCGCGACCTCGGAGGAGTAGAGCTTCGCGATCGACGCCTCCTTCTTGAACGGCTCGCCGAGCACCAGCCGGGACGCCGCGTCGCGCCAGGCCACCCGGGCCATATGGGCGCGCATCTCCATATCGGCCAGCTTGAACTGGATGGCCTGGTTGGCGCCGATGGGGCGGCCGAACGTCTCGCGGGTCCTGGCGTACGCCACCGACTCGTCCACACAGCCCTGGGCGAGCCCCGTGGCCAGGGCGGAGATCGCGATCCGGCCCTCGTCCAGTATCCGCAGGAACTGGGCGTAGCCCCGGCCCTCCGCGCCCAGCAGGTTCGCGGCCGGGACCCGGCAGTCGGCGAAGGACAGCTCACGGGTGTCCGACGCGTTCCACCCCACCTTGGAGTAGGGGGCGGCCACGCTGAAGCCGGGGGTGCCGGACGGCACGATGATCGAGGAGATCTCCGGGCGGCCGTCCTCCTTGCGCCCGGTGACGGCGGTGACGGTGACCAGCGCGGTGATGTCCGTACCGGAGTTGGTGATGAAGCACTTGGTGCCGTTGATCACCCACTCGCCGGTGGCCTCGTCCAGCCGGGCCGTGGTGCGGGTGGCGCCCGCGTCCGAGCCGCCGCCGGGCTCGGTCAGGCCGAACGCGCCCAGGGTCTCCCCGGAGCAGAGCCCCGGCAGCCAGGTGCGCTTCTGCTCCTCCGTGCCGTAGAGGAAGATCGGCATCGCGCCGAGCGAGACCCCCGCCTCGAGCGTGATCGCCACCGAGGAGTCCACCCGGGCCAGCTCCTCCAGGGCGAGACAGAGCGCGAAGTAGTCCCCGCCCATACCGCCGTACTCCTCCGGGAAGGGCAGGCCGAACAGGCCCATCCGGCCCATCTCGCGGATGATCTCGTACGGGAACTCATGGTGCTCCCAGTACTCCCCGATCTTGGGGGCGACCACATCGTGCGCGAACGCCTCGACGGTGCGGCGCAGTTCCTCGTGTTCGGGGCTGAGTCGGTGGTCGATCGGCATGGCTCAGATCTCCTTCTGGGAGAGGGCGCGGACGGTGCGGGACGGGCTGGGCCGGCCCAGATGCCGGGCTATCCACACGCTGGTGGCGGTGAGACGGCCGATGTCGACCCCGGTCTCGATGCCGAGGCCGTCGAGCATCCACACGAGGTCTTCGGTGGCGAGATTGCCGGTGGCGCTCTTGGCGTACGGGCAGCCGCCGAGGCCCCCGGCGGAGGCGTCGACGGTGGTCACGCCGTGCTCGAGCGCGGCGAGGGTGTTGGCGAGCGCCTGGCCGTAGGTGTCGTGGAAGTGCACGGCCAGCCGGTCGTCGGCGACGCCCGCCTCGTTGAGCGTGTCCAGCAGCTCCCGCACATGGCCCGGGGTGGCCACGCCGATGGTGTCGCCGAGGCTGATCTCGTCGCATCCCATGTCCATCAGACGGCGGCTGACCGAGACGGTCTGGGAGATCGGGACCGGGCCCTCCCACGGGTCGCCGAAGCACATGGACAGATAGCCCCGCACGGCCGCGCCCGCGTCCTTGGCCTTGGTGACGACCGGCTCGAACATCTCCAGCGCGCCGTCCACCGTGCGATTGAGATTGGCCTTGGCGAAGGACTCCGTGGCGCTGGCGAAGACGGCGATCTCGCGCGCGCCCAGCGCGAGGGCGCGGTCCAGCCCGCGCTCATTGGGCACGAGCACGGGGAGCCGGGCGTCCACGTCGTCGATGAGCGGCATCAGCTCCTCGGCGTCGGCCAGTTGGGGCACCCACTTGGGGTGGACGAAGCTGGTGGCCTCGATGGTGGTGAGACCGGCCTCGGCGAGCCGGTGGATGAACTCGGCCTTGACCGGCGCCGGGACCAGCGCCTTCTCGTTCTGGAGCCCGTCCCGGGGGCCCACCTCGTGGATCCGGACCCGGGTGGGCAGCCCGGGGGCGGGGACGGTCATGGGGAGGGTCATCACTCAGGCTCCTCGCTCTGCTGCGGCTCATGCGGGGTGACGACCGCCAGCAGCTGGTCCATGGCGACCGTGCTGCCGGGGGTCACCTCGAGCTCGGTGACGGTGCCGTCGTGCGGGGCGGCGATGAGGTGCTCCATCTTCATCGCCTCGACCACCAGCAGGCCCTGACCCGCGGTGACCTCGTCGCCGACGGCCGCCTTCACGACGGTGACGGTGCCGGGCATGGGTGCGGTGAGCTCCCCGGCGTGCGCCGCGGCGGCGCCTCCGCGCAGGGCCTCCTCCACGGGGTCGTGCCCGACCACGCGCCAGGCGTCCCCGTCCCGCCCCAGCCAGTGGCTCGCGCCGTGCGCGGCATGCCGGAAGCGATGGGTGACCCCACCGAGGTCCAGCAACACGGAGCCCTCTTCGAGGGCAACGAGCCGCGCCCGCACGGTGACGCCCGCGTCGGCGGCCGGGCGCCATGCCGCGTCCGCCCCCGCGCGGGCCGGAGCGGTGGTGGTGCCCGCGCCCGCGTCGACGGCCGGTCGCGGGTCCGTCACGCGCGGCGCCGTGTCCGCTGCCGCACGCGCCCCGCCGGGGCGGCGGTCCGCTGCCGCGTGGTGGGCGGCGGAAGCCCGCTCGTCCGCCTCCGCTTTCGCGGTGCGCGCACTGGTGCCGGTGACGGCGGAGTCGGGGCTGGTTCGGGGGACCGAGGTCTCCGCGCTGCCTTCGCCCGCGCCCTCGGGCCCGCCGGGGCGGTCCGTTGCCCCGGCCGCTGCCGGGGTGCCGTCAGCGTGCTCGATCCGGACCTCCGCGTCGTGGGCGCGGCCGCGCACGCGGACCGTCACCGGGGGGTGGCCCGCCACGCGGAGGCGGTGGACCGTCCAGGCGGGGTCGCCGCCGAGGCGCCAGCCGGTCGGCACCGAGAACGGGTCGACCCAGACGTCCGCGGCCGGGCCGCCGAGGCCGGAGCCGCCGGGCTCCGGGCGCCCACCGGATCCGCCGCCACGCGGAGCGGCGGGCTCCAGGGCCGCCTGGCGCAGCAGGGCCGCCGTCGCGTAGACCTCCTCCGGTATGGCCGCCGGGATCAGCTGGGCCGCCGCGCGGTCGACCAGGCCCGTGTCGAGCTCGCCCGAGGCGACCGCGGGGTGGGCGGCCAGTCGGCGCAGAAAGCCGGTGTTGGTGTCCACGCCGAGGACGGTCAGGGAGCCGAGGGCGGCGCGCAGCCGGCGCAGGGCGGTGGGGCGGTCGGGGCCATGGGCGATGACCTTGGCGAGCATCGGGTCGTAGACCGTGCCGACCTCGGTGCCCTGGCTCAGCCCGGAGTCGACCCGCACCCCCTCGCCCGCCGGTTCGTCCAGCGCCAGCACGGCCCCGGCCGAGGGCAGGAAGTCCACCCGGCCGTCGGCCGCCGCGCGAGCGGTCTCGGCGCAGATACGGGCCTCCACGGCGTGGCCCGCGAAGGCGATCTCGTCCTGTCCGAACGGCAGCGGCTCACCCGCGGCGACGCGCAGCTGCCACTCCACCAGGTCCAGACCGGGCCGCCCGCCGACCGACACCGTCAGCTCGGTCACCGGATGCTCCACCTGGAGCCGGGTGTTCATCTCCATGAAGCAGTACGCCGACGGATCGGCACCCGGGACGATGAACTCGACCGTCCCCGCGCCCACATAGCCGCAGGACCGGGCCGCCGCCACCGCGGCCTCGCCCATCCGCGCCCGGGTGGCCTCGTCCAGCAGCGGGCTGGGCGCCTCCTCGATGATCTTCTGATGGCGGCGCTGCAAGGAGCACTCGCGCTCCCCGAGGTGGACCACGTGTCCCTGACCGTCCGCCAGCACCTGGATCTCGATGTGCCGGGGCCGGTCGATCCAGCGCTCCACCAGCAGCGTGTCATCGCCGAAGGCGCCGCGCGCCTCCCGCCGGGCGGCCGCGATCTCGTCGGCGAGCAGCGCCTCGTCGCGGACCAGCCGCATGCCCTTGCCGCCGCCGCCCGCCGAGGGCTTCAGCAGCACCGGCATCCCGATCTCCCGGGCGGCGGCGGTGAGCTGCTCGTCCGTCAGCCCGCTGCCCGAGGAGCCCGGCACCACCGGCACCCCGGCCGCGCGCACGGTCTCCTTGGCGCGGATCTTGTCGCCCATCAGCTCGATGGCCCCGGCGGGCGGGCCGATGAAGGCGAGCCCGGCGTCGGCGCAGGCGCGGGCGAACGCCCCGTTCTCCGCGAGGAAGCCGTAGCCGGGGTGGACGGCCTGGGCGCCGGTGCGCGCCGCGGCCTCCAGCAGGCGCTCGATGGACAGATAGCTCTCCGCGGCCGGCGCGGGGCCGATCCGCACCGCCGTGTCCGCCTCGCGCACATGGCGGGCGTCCGCGTCGGCGTCGCTGTAGACGGCGACCGAGCGGACCCCGAGCCGCCGCAGGGTGCGGATGACGCGCACGGCGATCTCACCGCGGTTGGCCACCAGGACGGTGTCGAACATCGCGGGCGACGGGCCGGTCGACTTCGTACCGCTCATGCCACTCATCGGGTGCATCTCCCTCACATCCGGAAGACGCCGTAGCCGGGCGCCGCGGGCTCGGTGGCCGTACGGCCGGGCAGCGGTGCGTTGGCGCAGGCCGTAAGGGCGAGGCCGAGCACCGTGCGGGTCTCCAGGGGGTCGATCACACCGTCGTCCCACAGCCGGGCGGTGGCGTAATAGGCGTTTCCCTGCGCCTCGTACTGCTCGCGGACCGGGGCCCGGAACGCCTCCTCGTCCTCGGCGCTCCACTCCTCGCCGCGCGCCTCCATCTGGTCGCGCTTGACGGTGGCGAGCACGGAGGCGGCCTGCTCACCGCCCATCACCGAGATCTTGGCGTTGGGCCACATCCACAGGAAGCGCGGCGAATAGGCCCGGCCGCACATCGAGTAGTTGCCCGCGCCGTAGGAACCGCCGATCACGACCGTGAGCTTGGGGACGCGGGTGCAGGCCACTGCGGTGACCATCTTGGCGCCGTGCTTGGCGATACCGCCCGCCTCATAGCTGCGGCCCACCATGAACCCCGAGATGTTCTGAAGGAAGACCAGAGGGATGCCGCGCTGGTCGCACAGCTCGATGAAGTGGGCGCCCTTCTGGGCCGATTCGGAGAACAGGATGCCGTTGTTGGCGACGATGCCCACCGGGTGGCCCATGATCCGCGCGAAGCCCGTGACCAGCGTGGTGCCGAACTCGGCCTTGAACTCGGCGAACCGCGAGCCGTCCACCATCCGCGCGATGACCTCCCGCACGTCATACGGCGTGCGCGAGTCGACCGGGACCGCCCCGTAGAGCCCCGCCGGGTCCACCGCGGGCTCCTCGGAGGGCTCCAGCGGCCACGGCGGCGACCCCTGCCGCATCGGGGACGGCGGCAGGGTGGCGACGATGGAGCGGACGATCCGCAGCGCGTGGGGGTCGTCCTCGGCCAGGTGGTCGGTCACGCCCGAGACCCGGGAGTGGACCTCGCCACCGCCCAGCTCCTCCGCCGAGACCACCTCACCGGTGGCCGCCTTCACCAGCGGCGGCCCGCCCAGGAAGATCGTGCCCTGCCCGCGCACGATCACGGCCTCGTCGCTCATCGCCGGGACATACGCCCCGCCCGCCGTGCAGGACCCCATCACGGCCGCGACCTGCGGAATCCCGGAGCCGGACAGCCGGGCCTGGTTGTAGAAGATCCGCCCGAAGTGGTCGCGGTCCGGGAAGACCTCGTCCTGCATGGGGAGGAAGGCGCCGCCGGAGTCGACCAGATAGACGCACGGCAGGTGGTTCTCCAGCGCGACCTCCTGGGCGCGCAGATGCTTCTTCACCGTCATCGGGTAGTACGTGCCGCCCTTGACCGTGGCGTCATTGGCGACCACGACCACCTCGCGGCCCGACACCCGCCCGATCCCGGCGATCACCCCCGCCGCCGGTGCCTGGCCCTCGTACATCCCCTCGGCCGCGAGCGGTGCCAGCTCCAGGAACGGGGAGCCCGGATCCAGCAGGGTGTCCACCCGGTCGCGCGGCAGCAGCTTGCCGCGCGCGGTGTGCCGCGCCCGCGCCTTCTCCCCGCCGCCCAGCCGCGCCACGGCCAGCCTCTCGCGCAGCCGCGCGGCCAGCTCGCGGTGCCCGGCCTCATTGGCCTTCCAGGCGTCGGACCCCGGGTCGGCGCCGCTGCGCAGCGCCGGTGCCTGCTCCATGGCTACGAGCCCCCTCGCTCGGTCCCGCTCGGTACCGTTAGTGAACGTTAACTACTCCCCACCAGGTTAACGACCACTAACCCCGCTTTCTAGAATTGATTTCATGAGCACGCAAGCACCCGCCCCGAGCCGCCGTGAGCAGATCCTCAAGGAGGCCGCCCGCCTCTTCGCCGAGCGCGGCTTCCATGGCGTCGGCGTCGATGAGATAGGCGCCGCGGTCGGCATCAGCGGCCCCGGTCTCTACCGCCACTTCCCCGGCAAGGAGGCCATGCTGGCCGAGCTGCTCGTCGGGATCAGCGGCCGGCTGCTGACGGGTGGCAAGCGGCGGGCCGCGGAGGGGGAGGGGGCCGGGTGCGCCCCCGCGGAGGTGCTGGATTCGCTGATCGAGGGGCATATCGACTTCGCCCTCGACGACCGTCCGTTGATCATCCTCCATGACCGCGAGCTCGACCGGCTCCGCGACACCGACCGCAAGCTGGTGCGCTCCCTCCAGCGGCAGTACGTGGAGCTGTGGGTCGAGGTGGTGCGCAAGGTCTACCCCCGGCTCGCCGAGGCCGAGGCCCGCGCGTGTGTCCACGCCGTCTTCGGGCTGCTCAACTCCACGCCCCACCTCGGCCGCCCCGGAGCCCTCCCGGGGCGCGCGGCCACCGCCACCCTGCTGCACCGCCTGGCCCTCGGCGCCTTCGACGGCGCCCACGGTGTGGACGGCGCGGCGAGTGAGCCGAAGGGGCGCGCCGCTGTCGACAAGGAGAGCGCGCGCAGGTCCTGAGGAACGAAGGACCGAGCACGGTCGAGTTGTCGACAGGGGCTGAGGCGCCCCGGCGGGGGCACCTCCCGGCGGTAGCTGGGGGAGAACCGAGCCCTATGAGGCTGGACAGGCTGGGTAACTCGCGGGTAGCTTTCGCTGAGCAAGCGCTTAGGTGAGCGTTGCCAAGTCATCATCGAGGAATTCACGACGGCGGCCGGGCGGATCCGCGAGAGCGGCGGCGGCTTAGCCGTGAGGAGGGCCGCGCCAATATGCGCCGTACGGTGTTCAACGAGGACCACGAGGCGTTCCGGGAGACCATCCGCGACTTCATCGCGGCCGAGGTCGTGCCGTACTACGACGAGTGGCGGGAGGCCGGCCAGGCCCCGCGCGAGTTCTACAAGAAGCTGGGCGAGCTCGGTGTCTTCGGCATCGAGGTGCCCGAGGAGTACGGCGGGGCCGGCGAGACCAGCTTCAAGTTCAACGCCGTGATCACCGAGGAGACCGCCCGCGCCGGGGTCAGCTTCGGTGGCAGCAGTGTCCACACCGCGCTGTGCCTGCCCTACCTCCTCAAGTACGCCAACGAGGAGCAGAAGCGGCGCTGGCTGCCCTCCTTCGTCACCGGCGACATGATGACCGCCATCGCCATGACCGAGCCCGGCACCGGCTCCGACCTGGCGGGCATGAAGACCACCGCCAAGCTCTCCGAGGACGGCACCCACTACGTCCTCAACGGCGCCAAGACCTTCATCACCGGCGGCGTCCTGGCCGACCGGGTGCTGGTCTGCGCCCGCACCGCCCCGCCCACCCCCGAGGACCGCCGCGGCGGCATATCCATCCTCGTGGTGGACACCAAGAGCGAGGGCTACGCGGTCGGTCGCAAGCTGGAGAAGCTGGGCCTGAAGACCTCCGACACCGCCGAGCTCTCCTTCACCGACGTCAAGGTGCCGGTGGAGGACCTGCTGGGCGAGGAGGGCAAGGCGTTCGGCTACCTCGCCCACAATCTGCCGCAGGAGCGCCTGGGGATCGCCGTCGGGGCGTACGCACAGGCCGCGGCCGCCGTACGGTTCGCCACCGAGTACGTCCGGGACCGCACCGTCTTCGGCCAGCCGGTGGCGTCGTTCCAGAACACCAAGTTCGTGCTCGCCGACTGCAAGTCCGAGGTGGACGCGATGCAGGCGGTCGTGGACCGGGCCCTGGACGCGCATGACGCCGGTGAGCTGACCGCCGCCGACGCCGCCTCCGCCAAGCTCTTCACCACCGAGCGCGCCGCCGTCGTCATCGACCGGTGCCTCCAGCTCCACGGCGGCTACGGCTACATGATGGAGTACCCCATCGCCCGGCTGTACGCGGACACCCGCGTCAACCGGATCTACGGCGGCACCAGCGAGGTCATGCGGTCCATCGTCGCCAAGTCCATGGGTCTGTGACGACCGTCATGACCAGTGGCAACAGGGCCGCAATCCGGGTCTGCAAGACTGCTTGAATCATGAATGACGCACTTCAGGGCCTTCTCGATCTGCTCGACCTCGAGCAGATCGAGGAGGACATCTTCCGCGGCACCAGCGACGCCGCACCCCTCGTCCCCCGGGTCTTCGGCGGTCAGGTCGCCGCCCAGGCCCTGGTCGCCGCGGGCCGTACCGTGCCCGCGGACCGCTTGGCGCATTCGCTGCACGCGTACTTCCTGCGGCCCGGCGACCCCGGGGCGCCCATCGTCTACACCGTCGACCGGATCCGGGACGGCCACTCCTTCACCACCCGCCGGGTGGTCGCCGTCCAGCACGGACAGCCGATCTTCCATCTCTCGGCCTCCTTCCAGCTGCACGAGGACGGCCTCGAGCACCAGGAGCGAATGCCGGACGTCCCCGACCCGCTCTCCCTGCCCACCGCCGAGGAGCTGCTGCCCCGCTACGAGCACCTCTTCCTCGGCCCCGGGGTGACCGAGCGGATGCTCCAGGCGCGGGCCGCGGTCGATGTGCGGTACGTGGACGAGCCGCCCTTCGGCAGCGTCGGACGGCCGCGCGAGCCCAAGTCGCAGGTTTGGTTCCGGACCAACGGCAAACTGGACGGCGCCGCCGACCACCCCCTGCTCCACGTCTGCCTGGCGACCTATGTCTCCGATATGACGCTGCTGGACTCCATCCTGCTCGCCCATGGGCGCGGCGGCTGGGCGGTCGGCGACATCGTCGGCGCCAGCCTGGATCACGCCATGTGGTTCCACCGGCCGTTCCGGGTGGACGACTGGCTGCTGTACGACCAGGAGAGCCCCTCCGCGTCCGGCGGACGCGGGCTCGCCAAGGGCCGCATCTTCACCGCCGACGGGCGGCTGGCCGTCTCCGTGATCCAAGAAGGGGTCATGCGGGTGCCGCGCGGGAAGAAGTGAGCGCGGCGGGCGGCGGCCCGGAGCCGTCCGAAACCGGGCCGTCCGGGACTGGGTGGTCGGAAGCCGGTCCGTCGGAAACCGGGCGGTCCTGAACCGGCCGGTCCGAGACCGGTCCGTAGGAATCGGGTCCGTAGGAATCGGGTCCGTCGGAAACCGGTCCGTCGGAAACCGGTCCGTCGGAAACCGGTCCGTCGGAAACCGGTCCGTCGGGACCAGGCCGTCAGAACTGGGCCGTCAGCCCCGCCGCGTCCAGCAGGTACGCCGTCATCGCGTCGTAGAACCTCGGGTTGGTGACGTGGTCGTCCAGCGGGACCACCACCGACAGCGTGCCCTCGGACTCGCCGAGGAAGAGCGCCGGGTCGTTGCAGTCCGCGTAGCCCACCGCGTCGATGCCCCGCTGCCCCGCGCACCCCGCCCAGCCGTGGTCGGCGACCACCAGATCGGGCAGCGGCCGCCCCTCGTGGGCCAGCCCGTCGAGGATCGCCGCCATGGGCGCGGGGGAGTGGGTGTGCCACAGCGTGGCGCCCCGCTCCAGCATCGCGACATCGCAGAACTGGAAGACGTACCCCTCGTCCGCCTGTAGCCCGCCCGGGATCTCCACGATCTCGCATCCGGCGGCCCGCAGCGCCGCCGCCGTGGCCCGGTGGACCTCCAGCAGCCCGCCCGGGTGCCCGGTGGCGAACAGCACCCGCTCGTTCGCCTCCGCCGCCTTCCGCAGCACCGATGCCATCCGGTCCAGCGCGCCGATCGTCAGCTCCGGGTCGATGGTGTCCTGCCCCGAGCGGTGCTGCGGATCGTCCACCACACCGCAGCGCTCGGCCATGACCGCCAGCACATCCTGCTCATCGGTCCAGCGGTCGCCCAGCTCCAGGCCGAGCCAGTAGTGGCGGTCGCCGTTCGCGAGCTTGCGGTAGTGGGAGAGGTTGTTCTCACGAGGGGTGGCGACATCGCCCGCGATGCGCGTACGGACGAGATGGTCGATCAGTTCGGCACGGCTGGGCACGGCGCTGGGTATCGGCATGTGGCCCATTGTCGCCTCTCCGACGGGGGAATGGGGACATCCACCGCCGGTCGGGCGTGACACGACCATGGCGAAATGCCGGATGTCCGCCCGGACCGCCGCCGTCCGGACCGCCACCGCCCGGGCCCCGCACCGGGCCTACGGGGTGTCCGGCGGACCACGCGGCGGAGCCGCATATCCATCCGTCGGACACCCCCTCAGCGGCGGGGCCGACGGCTCCTGGCGGGGCGACGGGCGGGCTTGCCCGCACGGTGCGGCTGCGGCGGCACGGGCGCGCTGATGGTCACGGGAACACCGGAGGGGTCCTGCGCGCCGGTGATACGGGTGAGTTCGGGGTCGGCGGAGTGGACCCGGGCGGTCCGCGGGGTGATGCCCGCGTCGGCCATCAGACGGACCATGTCCCGGCGCTGGTCCGGAGTGACCAGCGTGATGACGCTGCCGGATCCGCCCGCACGGGCGGTACGGCCGCCACGGTGCAGATAGTCCTTGTGGTCGGCGGGCGGGTCGACATTGACGACGAGATCGAGATCGTCCACATGGATGCCCCGGGCGGCGACGTTCGTGGCCACCAGCACGGTGACATGGCCGGACTTGAAGTGGTCCAGGGTCCGGGTGCGCTGCGGCTGGGACTTGCCGCCGTGCAGCGCGGCCGCCCGTACGCCGCTGGTCAGCAGATGACGGGTCAGCCGGTCGACGCCGCGCTTGGTGTCCAGGAACAGGATGACGCGGCCGTCCCTGGCGGCGACCCGGGTGACCACGGAGCGCTTGTCGGTGTCCGCGATGTGCAGTACATGGTGCTCCATCGTGGTGACGGCACCGGCGGACGGGTCCAGCGAGTGCACGGCCGGGTCGTGGAGGAACTGGCGCACCAACTGGCCGATGTTGTGGTCGAGGGTCGCGGAGAACAGCAGGCGCTGGCCGTCGGCGGGGACCTGCCGCAGCAGCCGGGTGACCTGGGGCAGGAAGCCCATGTCGGCCATTTGGTCGGCCTCGTCGAGGACCGTGATGTCCACCTGGTCCAGCCGGCAGTCGCCGCGTTCGATCAGGTCCTGGAGGCGTCCGGGGGTCGCGATGACCACCTCCGCACCGCCGCGCAGGGCCTCGGCCTGGCGGTTGATCGACATCCCGCCGACCACGGTGGCCGGACGCAGCCGCAGCCGCCGGGCATAGGGGGTGAGCGCGTCGGTGACCTGCTGGGCCAGCTCCCGGGTGGGGACCAGCACCAGGGCGAGGGGACGGCCGGGCTCCGCGCGCCGCCCGGCGGTGCGGGCCAGCAGGGCGAGGCCGAAGGCGAGGGTCTTGCCGGAGCCGGTTCGGCCACGGCCCAGGACGTCCCGGCCGGTGAGGGCGTTGGGGAGGGTGGCCGCCTGGATCGGGAAGGGCACGGTGACGCCCTGCTGGGCCAGCTCCTTGTGCAGCTCCTCCGGCATGTCGAGCTCGGAGAACGACGCGACGGCGGGCAGCACCGGGGTGGAGCCGGGCGGCAGGGCGAATTCGTTTCCGCCGTCGTTTCCGCCGGTGGAGCGGGGGCGGCCGGGGCGTGCGGAACGGGAGGGCGCGGGTTTTTTGCGGTACGAGCGGGCTGAACGGCTCAATGCGGTGCCTTCTGCTGGGCGCGGTGTGCGGAAACGCGCACGAGCCGGGGCCCGCACCCCTTCAGGTACGGGCCCCGGCTCGTGACAGGGGCTGTGATCAGGCGGGAACGATGTTCTCGGCCTGGGGGCCCTTCTGGCCCTGGGTGACGTCGAAGGTCACCTTCTGGCCTTCCTGGAGCTCACGGAAGCCGCTGGTGGCGATGTTCGAGTAGTGGGCGAAGACGTCGGCGCCGCCGCCGTCCTGCTCGATGAAGCCGAAGCCCTTTTCCGCGTTGAACCACTTCACGGTGCCAGTAGCCATGTCTTTCTCCTTCATTTGGGGATCGGTCCGGAATGCGTGGGAAATGCACCCCGAGTCGCCGAAATGACCCCATCCGGAAATGACCGGCAAAAACAAGAAATGCGCCTGCGGCTACATACCGCCAGGCGCATACAAAGTCCATGGGTACCAAAACTGCAACTGAAGGAGAGCCTACCACGTACGGCTCCGGAACGGCGGGAGTCGGGTGGACGATTTTCCCGCCGGGCCGTGCCCTCCCGCTTCGAGGTGTGACACGCTGGCGTTTCCGACACCCTTCTCTCCCCGTGGGGGCGCCATGCGCTGCATCATCGCCAACTTCGCCTTCAACCTGACCGCGCGCGAGGTGACGGACGCGATGAGTGGCGTCAGCCCCGAACCGATCACCGGCCCTTCGGTCCAGATCGGCGGCCAGCTCTACCCGGTCAAGCAGGTCGGGGCGGTGGTCACTCGCCAGGACCGCCGCGACTTCACGGCGGGAGAGGTGACCCGGGCCATGACGCGCCTCGGCTTCACCTGTCATCCGGCGCCCCCGGCCGCGGCGTCCGGCGCCGTCGAGACCGCCTCGGAGCTTCTGGGGAAGCCGACGGACGGCTGACCCCCGCCGGGCCGCGCGGGCGCGAGGACCCGGGGCCGCGCGGGGAAGTCATGTTAAGCGTTGACTTATATAAGCGGCGGCTGGCATAGTCCGGGCGTGCACGCACTCGATGTCCTCGGAGACCCCGTCCGGCGCCGGATATTGGAGCTGCTCGCCGAGGGGGAACGATCCTCCGGCGAGGTCAGCTCCGTCGTCCGGGCAGAGTTCGGCATCTCGCAGCCAGCCGTCTCGCAGCATCTGCGGGTGTTGCGGGAGGCCGGATTCGCCTCCGTACGGGCCGAGGGCACACGGCGGTTGTACGCCGTCGAGGCCGCGCCCCTGCGGGAGGTCGACCGGTGGCTCGACCGGTTCCGGGGCTTCTGGGAGCAGCGGCTGGACGCGCTGGGGACGGAACTGGCGCGGGGCAAGCGGCAGCGGCGGGTCGATCAGGAGCGCGGCGGCGGCAGCGGAACCGATGCGGAGACATGACTCATGAGCGAGATCGTCGACCAGATCAACCACGTCCACCGCGAGGTCGGCACCCGTGAGGTGCCCGACGGCGGGGCCCGCACCGTACTGCTGCGACGCACCTACGACGCCGCGATCGAGGACGTCTGGGACGCGTGCACCGACCCGGAGCGGATCAGCCGCTGGTTCCTGCCGGTGAGCGGCGACCTGAAGCTCGGCGGCCACTACCAGCTGACGGGGAACGCGGGCGGCGAGATCCTGCGCTGCGAACCCCCGCGGCTGCTCGCGGTGAGCTGGCTGTTCGGCGAGAACCCCGGCTTCAGCGAGGTCGAGGTCCGGCTGACCGCCGAGGGCGAGGAGCGGACCGTCTTCGAGCTGGAGCACGTCGCCGTCGTACCGCCCGAGATGTGGGACCAGTTCGGCCCCGGCGCGGTCGGCGTCGGCTGGGACGGCGCACTGCTCGGCCTCACCCTGCACCTGACGGGCGAGGGCGCGCCCGCCGACCCGGAGGCGTGGCAGGCGTCGGACGAGGCACGGGAGTTCATGACCCGCAGCAGCGAGCGCTGGGGCGCGGCGTACGAGGCTTCGGGGGCCCCGGCGGAGGTGGTGGCGGCGACGGCGCGCGCCACGACGGAGTTCTACGTGCCCGCGCGCTGACCGCTGCCCGTAAGGGCGGCGGCTGTGCCTGTAAGGGCGGCGGCTGTTTCCGTAAGGGCGGCGGCTGTCCGTAAGAACGCGGCGGCTGTCCGTAAGAACGCGGCGGCTGTCCGTAAGAACGACGACGGCCGTAAGCGCGGCCACCCCCTACCCGTCATACCTGGGAGCTATCCCGGAGATGCACTCCCCGGTGGGACGCCAACCACACGGCCGGCTCCCTACCTTCCGTATTCACGACATCCGTTGGTACGGAAGGAACAGCCATGGCGTCCCGTCTTCGCCGCGCCCTGCTCGCGGCGCTCGTCACCGCCTCGGTGGTGGCGCCCCTGGTGGGGGCCGCTGGGCCCAGTGAGGTGCCCGCGCCGACGCCGGTGGCGCTCGGGCCGGTGCGCGTCGCGGGTCTTGAGCACCGGTACGCGGCCAACCGGGAGGGGATCCGGGCGGCCGAGGTGATGGCCGCCCGGCACGGGGACGGCAAGCGGGCGCGGGCGCTGCGGAAGATGCGGGGGGCGTCGCGGCACTTCCTGTCCTTCGACGGGCGGAACGGGGGCCGTGCCGTCGAGGTGTACGGGGATCTGGGCCGCGCCACGCACATCGCCGTGCTGGTGCCGGGGTCGGACACCAACCTGGAGACATACGGCCGGTTCCGGGACGGGGCACTCGCACTGAGCCGTCAACTCGGGCGCCGTACGGCCGTCATCGGCTGGCTCGGGTACAAGACGCCCGGCACCGTGGCGCCCGAGGTGCTGACCACCGGCCGGGCCGCCGGTGCCGCTCCCCGACTGACCGCGTTCGTACGGGAGTTGAACGCGGCCACGCCCCGGGCCCGGATCTCGCTCCTGTGCCACTCCTACGGTTCGGTGGTCTGCGCCCGGGCCGCCCGGGGGCTGAACGCCGCGGACATCGTCCTGTACGGCAGCCCGGGGACGGGGTACGACGACGCCCGGCAGCTGCACACCCGGGCCACCGTCTGGGCCGGGCGGGGCGGGAACGACTGGATCGGCGGGGTGCCGCATGTCCGGATCCCGCTGCTGGGCACGACCATCGGCTTCGGGACCGACCCGGTCTCCCGGCGGTTCGGCGCGCGGACCTTCGACGCGGGGGACGTCGGGCACAGCGACTACCTCAAGCCCGGGTCCGCCGCCCTGGTGAGCATGGGCCGGATCGTGGAGGGCCGCGATGCGTGAGTCGGTCCGGTTGAGCGGGACGCCCAGGCCGGGTGAGTCGGTCCGGTTGAGTGGGACGCCCAGGCCGGGTGAGTCGGTCCGGTTGAGTGGGACGCCCAGGCCGGGTGAGACGGTCCGGCCGCGTGGAACGGTCCGGCCGCGTGGGACGGTCCGCATACGTGACCTCGTCCGGCGGATCGAGGCCGCCACCCCGCCCGGTCGCGACCGCGCCGTGGACGGCCTGCGGGCCGTCGCCATCCTCGGCGTGGTGCTCGGTCACTGGCTGGTGACCGCCCTCGTGGCCGACAGCGGCACCCTGCGCGTGGCCAGCCCGCTGCTGTACCAGCCCGGACTCACCCCCGTCTCCTGGGTGTTCCAGACCCTCGCGGTGTTCTTCCTGGTCGGCGGGCAGATGGGCGCCAGGAGCCACGACAGCGCCTGCGCCCGGGGCATCACCTACCGGCGGTGGCTGCGCGCCCGGCTGGCCCGGCTGTTCCGGCCCGTGGCCGCCGTGCTGACCGTATGGGCCGTGGCGGCGGGGGCGCTGCTCGGCGCCGGGGTGAGCCTGCTGACCGTGCACACGCTGCTCAAACTCGTCCTGTCCCCGCTGTGGTTCCTGCTGGTCTACGCCGTGCTCACGGCCGCGACCCCGCTGGTGGCGCGGCTGCATCCGCTGTGGCCGCTCGCCGTCGTGCTCCATGTCGACCTGATCCGGTTCGGCTTCGACGGCCCCGCCTGGCTCGGCTGGGTCAACCTGGCGGCGGGCTGGCTGGTTCCGTACTGCCTGGGCGCCGCCTGGGGCCGCGGCAGGCTGCGCGGGCGGACGGCCGGGTGGGTGCTGCTGAGCGGCGGCGCGGCGGTCACCGCCGGGCTCGTCCTGCTCGGCGGCTATCCGGCGGCGATGGTCGGGGTGCCCGGCGCCCCGGTCTCCAACCTCAACCCGCCCACCCTGGCGGCCGTCACCTTCGGGCTCGCCCAGTGCGGCGCGGCCCTGCTGCTGCGCGGCCCGCTGCGCCGGGTGCTGGCGCGGCCCGTCGCGTGGGCGGTGGTGGCGCTGGTCAACCTCGCCGCGATGACCGTCTTCCTGTGGCACCAGACCGCGATGATGGCGGTCAGCGTGACCACGCTGCGGCTCGCCGGACCGCAGCCCGGGCTGCACACCGTGCCCGAAGGACCCGGCTGGGTGCTCGCCCGGCTGTGCTGGCTGCCGGTGTTCGCGGGGGCGCTGCTGATCTGCTGGGCGGCGTTCCACGCGTACGAGGCGGGGCGGCCGCGGAAGGGCGGTGGCGGGGTCGTCCGCGGTGGCGGCTCGGCCGCGGGCGGTGGCAGCCGGGTCGTTCGCGAGGGACGTCCCGGGAAGCAGGCACAGCAGGCACAGCAGGCACGGAACGTGGAGCAGCGGAGTGTCTAGAGTCAAGGGCATGACAGGCGACAAGGTCGCGGACCGGCTGGCGGGCGGCCTGCGCGCCCTGCCGCGCACGGTGGGCGAGACCCTGCGCGCGATGCCGGGCATCCTGCGCGAGGACCTGTGGACGGTGGCGCGCGATCCGCTGCCGCGAATGCGCTGGCTGGGGCGGCTGCCCCATGGCCATGTGGTCTTGTTCGCGGTGCTCATGGCCTGGCTCAGCATGGCGCAGTTCCAGGAGCCCGCCCGCCCGGGGACGGCCCAGGACCCGCTCCCGATCCTCTGGTTCGTCGTGCTCGAAGCGCTGGCCGTCCAACTGGCGCTGACCCGCCCGATACCGGCGTGGTGGCTCTCGACCGCCATGCTGATGGTGACGGCGCTGGCCGCGGACGGCCGCGTCCCCGCATATGTGCTCTACCCCTGGAACTACGGCCAGATCGCGCTGCACACCACCGTCCTGTTCCTCCTCGCGCTGCGGGTCCGCCCCCGGATCGCCGCCGAGGCGCTGATTCTGACCCTGCTGGTGGGGGCGTTCACCTCGGCCCTCGCCATCGGGACCCACGCGGACGGCCTGGACGAGGCCATCGTGTCCTTCACGACCGCCGTGGTGGTGGGCGCCGCGCTGCGCGGCCGCCGGGTGGCGCGGACCCGGCTGGTCGAGCAGGAGGAGCTCACCGCGGAGGAACGGGCCCGGCGCACCCTGCTGGAGGAGCGCAACCGTATCGCCCGCGAGCTGCACGACGTGGTCGCCCATCACATGTCGGTGATCTCCATCCAGGCCCAGGTCGCCCCACACCTCGCCGAGAACCCCTCGGACGAGCTCAAGGAGAACCTCGCGGGCATCCGGCAGAACGCCGTCGAGGCGCTGGCCGAACTGCGCCGTGTGCTGGGCGTGCTGCGCTCCGAGGACGCCCTGGCCGACGGCGCCCGGCATGCCCCGCAGCCCACCCTGGACCGGCTGGACGATCTGGTGGGCACGGTGCGGGGGACCGGGATCGCGATCCTTACCGATGTCACCGGGGAGCGGCGGGCGCTGCCGCCGGGCGTGGAGCTGTCGGCGTTCCGCATCGTCCAGGAGGCGCTGAGCAATGTGATGCGGCACGCGCCGGGCGCCGAGGCGCGGGTCGAGTTGGGGTACCAGCGGCACGGGCTGACCGTCCGGGTCGTCAACACCGCGCCGGACCGGCCCGCTCCGCCCTCGCCGGGCGCCGGGCACGGGCTGCTCGGGATGCGGGAGCGCGCTGCGATGCTAGGGGGCGAGCTGACCACCGGCCCGACGCCGGACGGCGGTTACGAGGTGATCGCCGTACTGCCCACGGACCACCCCGCCCCGTCCGCCGCCCTGCCCGAGACCACCGAGGACCCCGTATGACGACGACCATCCGCGTTCTGATCGCCGACGACCAGATGATGGTCCGCCAGGGCTTCACGGTGCTGCTCAACGCCGAACCGGACATGGAGGTCGTCGGCCAGGCCGTGGACGGGGCCGACGCCATCGCCCAGGTCGCCCAGCTGGCCCCGGACGTGGTCCTGATGGACATACGGATGCCCGGGGTCGGCGGCATCGAGGCCACCCGCCGGCTCACCGAACCCGCCGACGCCACCGTCAAGGTCCTCGTCCTCACCACCTTCGACCTGGACGAATACGTCTACGAGGCGCTGCGTGCGGGCGCGTCCGGGTTTCTGCTGAAGGACGCCTCGGCGGATGAACTGGCCCATGCGGTACGGGTGGTGGCGGCCGGTGACGCGCTGCTGGCGCCGAACATCACCAAGCGCCTGATCGGCGAGTTCTCCCGGGTGACCGCCGCCGCCCCGCGCGGGCCCCTCCGGGCCCGGGTGGGCGATCTGACGGAGCGCGAGACCGAGGTGCTCACGCTGATCGCCCAGGGGCTGTCGAACGCGGAGATCGCGGCACGGCTGGTGGTGGCCGAGCAGACCGTGAAGACCCATGTGAGCCGGATCCTGTTCAAGCTGGGGCTGCGCGACCGGACCCAGGCGGCGGTCTTCGCGTACGAGTCGGGGCTGGTACGCCCGTCGGCGTCCTGACCCGGTCCTGCCGTCGGGCCGGGGAGGGGAGCAGCCCGCCGCAGGCGTCACGACCTGTCCGACACCCCTGTCCCCGGCGGGTCTCTCCTGCCGATCTTGTTCTCTCACGTGACTCGTCTTCAGCTATTGAAGACATCGCGCCATCCATTGACCTGTCGTGTTCACCTCTTTATGGTCACTGCGACCGTCACCGGCGAACCACGACGGAGAACAATGACGTACTCCCCCCTCCGGCTGCCCCGGCCCGCCCGGCTGATCGCCCCGCTCCTCGTCTGCGGGCTGATCGCCGCCGTGCCCCCGGCGTCCGCCGCTCCCGAATCCGATCCCTCCGCGGCGGCCGACGCCACCGCCGGAGGGGACTGCACGCGCGGGCCGTCCGACGGCTGGGCGCTCTCCTCCAGCCGTATCGACCCCAAGGACAGCTCCCACGCGTATGTGGGCAACGGCTATCTGGGGCAGCGGGTGCCGCCCCAGGGGACCGGGTACTCCGGAGGGGGCGACAAGACCGGATGGCCGCTGTTCACCCCCCGCTACGACGGCGCCTTCGTCTCCGGCCTCTACGCGCACAACGCGAAGACGACCGAGAACCGGCAGGTGGCCGCCGCCATCCCCACCTGGTCCACGCTGAACGTGGCCACCGGGGGCGACCGTTCGGAGACCTTCGGCTCCCGGACCTCCGCCGGGCGGATCTCCCACTACCGGCAGACGGTCTTCATGCGCTGCGGACTGGTGCGGACCTCCCTCACCTGGACCGCGTCCGACGGGCGTGCCACCGACCTCACCTATGACATCGTCGCCGACCGCGCCAACGCGCACGTGGGCGCCGTAAGGATGCGGATGACCCCGCACTGGGGCGGGGACGCGACCGTCACCGATCTGCTCGACGGGCGCGGTGCGCGGCGGATGAGCGGGACCGGCGGTGGCGCCCATAAGGGCGGCACGGTCGATGTCGCCTTCCGTACGGATGGCACGAAGACCGACGGAGCCGTGGCATCCACACTGCGCCCCGGGCCGGGCGTCCAGGCGGCCGAGGCGGGGACGGGCGGTACGAGGTCCGGCGGCACAGAGGCCGGTGGTACGGACGCGGCGCGGGACCTGTCCGCGCGTCAGGGCCTCCGCTTCCCCGTACGCCCCGGCCGTTCCTATGAGTTCACCAAGTACGTGGGCGTGGACACCGCGCTGACCTCCCACACCCCGCGCGCCGACGCCCTCGCCGCCTCCCGCCGCGCGGCGGACCAGGGCTGGGACGCGCTGTTCGCCGCGCACAGCGCCGCCTGGAAGCGGCTGTGGCGCTCCGACATCGAGGTGGCCGGGCGCCGTCAGCGCGACCTCCAGGACTGGGTGCGCTCCGCGCAGTACGGCCTGCTGTCCGCCACCCGCGCCGGCTCCCGGAACAGCATCTCCCCGACCGGGCTGAGCAGCGACAACTACGGCGGGCTGATCTTCTGGGACGCCGAGACCTGGATGTACCCCGGGCTGCTGGCCACCCATCCCGAACTCGCCAAGTCGGTGGTGGAGTACCGCTACAAGACCCGCGCCGGCGCCCGCGCCAACGCCCGCAAGCTGGGCTACCCCGGCCTGTTCTACCCCTGGACCAGCGCGAGCAAGGGCGGGCTGTGGACCGAGTGCCACAGCTGGGACCCGCCGCACTGCCGCACCCAGAACCACCTCCAGAGCGATATCGCCGTCGCGGCCTGGCAGTACTACCAGTCGACGGGCGACACCCGGTGGCTGCGCGGACGCGGCTGGCCGGTGCTCAAGGGGATCGCCGAGTTCTGGGCGGGGCGCGCCACGCACAACGCCGACGGCAGCTACTCCATCAAGAACGTGGCCGGTCCCGACGAGTACAGCAACGGCGTGGACGACGCGGTCTTCACCAACGCCGGGGCCGCCACCGCCCTGCGCGACGCCGCCCGCGCCGCCCGCCTCCTCGGCCAGCCGGTGCCCGCCGCCTGGAACCGGATCGCCGACCGGCTGCGGATCCCGTACGACAAGAAGAGCCAGGTCTTCCAGCAGTACGACGGCTACAAGGGCTCGCTGATCAAGCAGGCCGACACCGTGCTGCTGATGTACCCGCTGGAGTGGCCGATGTCCGGTCAGGCGGCCGCCAGGACGCTGGACTACTACGCGGCCCGCACCGACCCGGACGGCCCGGCCATGACGGACTCGGTGCACGCCATCGACGCCGCCGCCATCGGCGAGCCCGGCTGCTCCACGTACACCTACCTCCAGCGCGCCATCAAGCCGTTCGTCCGCGGCCCCTTCGACACCTTCTCGGAGGCGCGGGGCGAGAAGGCGGGTGCGCAGGACCCCCTGTCCGGCTCCCCGGCGCAGGACTTCCTCACCGGTAAGGGCGGCTTCCTCCAGGTCTTCACCCACGGTCTGACCGGGATGCGGATGGACGAGGACGGTGTGCGGCTCGACCCGACGCTGCCGCCGCAGCTCCACGACGGTGTCACCCTGCGCGGGCTGCACTGGCGGGGCCGCACCTACGACGTGGCCGTCGGCCCGCACGAGACGACCGTAAGGCTGACAGCGGGCGCGCCGATGCGGATCGAGACCCCGCACGGTGGCGAGCGGGTCGTGAGCCGGGGCGCGCCCGCGGTGCTCAAGACCCGCCGCCCCGACCTCGAGTCGACCGACAACGTCGCGCGCTGCGGTAAGGCCACGGCGAGCACGGAGGAGCCCGGGATGTACGCGGGCGCCGCCGTGGACGGCAACGCGGCCACCGCCTGGGTGCCCGACGCGGCCGAGGGCACTCTCACGGCCGACCTCGGGCACGCCGTGCGGCTGGCGAAGGTCAGCCCGGAGTGGACCCGCACCCGCCCCGCCTCCCACGAGGTGCGGACCTCGCTCGACGGCCGCCACTGGCACGAGGGGACGACCGGCCCGGTCCGTTTCGTACGGGTCACCGTGCGGTCGGCGGACGACAAGAAGCGCGCGGGCATCGAGGAGTTGCGGGTGACTCGCGCCAAGTGACCCCGTGGGGGCCGGGACGCGCGGTCCGTGCACAGCGGACGTGGTCCATGCACAGCGGACCCATCCACAGCGGACCCATCCACAGCGGACGTGGTCCGTGCACGCAGGATCAAGACAGTGTGCACAGGAGGCCAACGACATCCCGGCCCCGGCGGGCCCATGCTGATCAGTGACGGGTGAGCAGGGTTGCTACGGGGGGAGCCCCGCTCACCTGTTCGCCGCAAGCGCCCTATGGCGGAAGTCCCGCGGGGGCACGCCATAGGCGCTGCGGAAGGCACGGCTGAAGTCCGCGGCGTGGCTGAAGCCCCAACGGGCGGCGATGACATGGATGGGAGTCTCGCCCAGAGCGGGATCGGCGAGGTCGCGGCGGCAGCGTTCCAGGCGCTGGGCGCGGATCCACGCGGAGACGGTGTGCCCCTGCTCCTCGAAGAGGCGGTAGAGGTACCGGAGCGAGATGTGATGGGCCGCGGCGATCGAGGCCGGGGTGAGCCCCGGGCGGTCCAGATTCTGCCGGACGAATTCCTGGATGCGTAACCGCAGAGTACGCCGACGGCTCTCGGGGGTGAGCCGGTTCTCGGCGCGCGCCTCGGCACCGGTGTCGAGCTCATGCGCGAGCAGCGCGTTGAGCAGATCGACGGCGACGGTGCCGAGGCGCGGTGCGTCGGCCGGGCCGTAGGCGTCGGACTCGGTGGCCAGCCGGGTGAGGAAGTCGGCGAGCATGGCCCCGATCCCGGACCGTCCGGACAGCCGCCGCCCGAGCAGCAGTTGGAGCTCGGCGGGCGGGAACGGCAGCAGCGAGGGGTGGAGGGTGACCGTCATCCCGTCGACCCTGCCGCGCTCGCACACCGCCAGATACGGCGTGGAGGTGGAGGTGAGCATGAACTGCCGGGCGCCGACCGTGGTTTCGGCGTCCCCGTGGCACACGTCGCTCTCCCCGCGCAGGGTGAGCCGCAGATGGTAGAGCTCCGGGTCGGAGCGCCGGATGTGGGCCGCGGTCCGCTCGTTCCGCAGTGACGGTACGGAGGTGTAGGTCAGCATCACCTCGCCGATGTTCACTCCGCCCCGTACGTTCGCGCGGAAGTCGTGCTCATGGTCGCTGCGCAGCTCCATGGGGATCGACGTCAGCTCGCACAGGGCGCGCCATGCCGCGAACCGTTCCGCGGGCGGGATGTCGTCGATCTGGGGCACCGCCACGATCATCATCCTTTCGCCTGGCCGGTGGTGCGCATTTCGATGGGCGCGACCTTAGACAGCCCTGCTAAGTGTTTGATGAACGGTCCGGTATTGAACAGTCCGCTTTTGGGCGATTCCGCGAGCGTGTGTCCGGACGGGGTGATGTGTCGTCTCAGAGCGCGGTCAGGATCCGTGGGCCGTCGTCCGTGATCGCCACGGTGTGCTCGCTGTGGGCGGCGCGGCTGCCGTCCGTCGTCCGCAGCGTCCAGCCGTCGGCGTCGGTGGTGTACGCGTCCAGGCCGCCCGCCAGGAACATCGGCTCGATGGCCAGCACCAGCCCGTGCCGCAGCGGAAAGCCGCGGCCGGGCCGCCCCTCGTTGGGGACCGGCGGGTCCTCGTGCATCCGCCGGCCGATGCCATGGCCGCCGTAGTCCTCCATGATGCCGTAGCCCGCGGCGCGCCCCACCGTCCCCACGGCATGGGAGATGTCGCCCATCCGGCCCCCCGCGACGGCCGCCGCGATCCCCGCCTCCAGCGCCTGCCGGGTGGTCTCGATCAGCCGTACGTCGGCCGGGCGCGGGGTGCCGACGGTGAAGCTGACGGCGGCGTCGCCGCTCCAGCCGTCCAGCGTCGCACCGCAGTCGACGGTCACCAGATCGCCGTCGCGCAGCCGGTAGTCGCCCGGGATGCCGTGGACGATGGCGTCGTTGACCGAGGCGCAGATGACCGCGGGGAAGGGGGTGGGCGCGAACTGCGGCCGATAGCCGAGGAACGGGGAGCTCGCCCCGGCTTCGCGCAGCACCTCCCGCGCCGCCTCGTCCAGCTCGCGCAGCGAGACGCCGACGGCCGCCGCCCGCTGTGCGGCGTCGAGCGCCGAGGCGACGACGCGGCCCGCCTCGCGCATGGCGTCCAGGGACGCGTCGGTCTTGATTTCCACCATGGATGAGCCCCTTCGCATGACCGAACCGCCGGTTCGGTGTGCACCAATTACTATACCGGTATTAGTATCACGGTCATGGTGCGCACTCCTCTCACCCCGCTGGAACGTGAACGCGGCCGCTTCCTCGGCGCTCTGCTGCGGCAGGCCCGTGGCGAACGGAGCATGGCCGAGGTCGCCGCGGGGGCCGGGATCTCCGCCGAGACCCTCCGGAAGATCGAGACCGGCCGGGCCCCGACCCCCGCCTTCTTCACCATCGCGGCCCTCGCCGCGACGCTCGGACTGACCCTGGGCGAGATCGCGGAGCGCTGCGCCGCGGTGACCGCTCCGGAGCGGGGGGAGGAGGCGGCGGAGGAGGCGGCCTAGCCGGGGCCGCCCGGATCGCGCCGCCTGCGGCGGGCTGCCTCCCCTCCCCGCCCCTTCCCGAAACTGGAGCCCCGCCCCAGCCCCCGAACCGGGGCTCCGCCCCAGGCCCCGGGACGGGTGCTTCGCCCCGGGTCCGGGACGGGTGCTTCGCCTCAGACTCCGGGACGGGTGCTTCGCCCCAGGCTCCGGGACGGGTGCTTCGCCTCAGACTCCGGGACGGGTGCTTCGCCCTAGGTCCCGGGACGGGCACTCCGCCCCGGGCCCCCCGGGCCCCCGGGCCCCCCGGGCCCCCCGGGACCCCTGGGCCCCCGGGCCCCCCGGGACCCCTGGGCCCCCGGGCCCCCCGGGACCCCTGGGCCCCCGGGCCCCCCGGGACCCCTGGGCCCCCGGGCCCCCCGGGACCCCTGGGCCCCCGGGCCCCCCGGGACCCCTGGGCCCCCGGGCCCCCCGGGACCCCTGGGCCCCCGGGCCCCCCGGGACCCCTGGGCCCCCGGGCCCCCCGGGCCCCAGGGGTCCCAGGGGTCCCAGGGGCTCCGCCCCTGGTGTCGGGAAGGGGCGGGGAGGGGAAAGATGCGCCGGCGCCCCGCAGCCGCCCCGCGCCCCGATCCGTTTGTTGCGGCAGGATGAAATCCGCACATCAGTGTGTTGGTGCCTTCCGGAAGCGTGTGCGGATCGGGAGGTTCACGGGTGGCGGACGTAGCGGCGGACGCATCGGATGAAACGGGCAAAAGGGGCGCGGGTGGAGCGGGCTCGGATGGCCCGGACGCCGGGCAGGGCTGGGTAAGGCGGCTGTTCGGCTACTGCTGGCAGTACCGCAGCGATGTGCTGCTCGCCCTCGGCGCCTCGCTCGCCGGAATGGCCGTCATGGCGCTCGTCCCGCTGGTGCCGAAGCTGATCATCGACGATGTGATCGTCTCGCACGACCGGTCCCTCACCCCCTGGGCCACGCTGCTGATCGTCGCCGCCCTCGTGGTGTACGTCCTCACCTACATCCGCCGCTTCTACGGCGGACGGCTCGCCCTCGACGTCCAGCACGCCCTGCGCACCGAGATGTTCGCGGCCATCGCCCGCTTCGACGGCAGACGGCAGGACAAGCTCTCCACCGGCCAGATCATCGGCCGCGCCACCAGCGACCTCCAGCTGATCCAGGGCCTGCTCTTCATGGTGCCGATGATGATCGGCAACATTCTGCTCTTCCTGGTCTCGCTCGTCGTGATGGCCGTGCTCTCGCCGCTGCTCACCGTCGTCGCCCTCGCCGTCGCCCCCGCCCTGTGGATCCTCGCCTTGCGCAGCCGCATCCGGCTCTTCCCCGCCACCTGGTACGCCCAGGGGCAGGCGGCCGCCGTCGCGGGTGTGGTCGACGGGGCCGTGACCGGTGTCCGGGTGGTCAAGGGGTTCGGGCAGGAGGCGCAGGAGACCGACAAGCTGCGCGAGGTCGGCCGGCGGCTGTTCGCCGCCCGGCTGCGGACCGTGCGGCTGAACTCCCGCTACACCCCGGCCCTCCAGGCCGTCCCCGCCCTCGGCCAGGTGGCCATGCTGGCGCTCGGCGGCTGGATGGCCACGCGGGGCCAGATCACCCTCGGCACCTTCGTGGCGTTCTCGACCTATCTCGCCCAGCTCGTGGGCCCGGTGCGGATGCTCACCATGCTGCTGACCCTCGGGCAGCAGGCGCGGGCCGGGGTCGAGCGCGTCTTCGAGCTCATCGACACCGAGCCCGTCATCGACGAGCGCCCCGACGCCCGGGAGCTTCCCGAGGACGCCCCGGCGACGGTCGAGTTCGACCGGGTGAGCTTCGGCTACGACCCCGAGCGGCCGGTGCTCTCCGAGGTGTCCCTGCGCATCGAGCCGGGCGAGACCCTGGCCGTCGTGGGCGCCTCCGGAAGTGGCAAGTCGACGCTGTCCATGCTGCTGCCGCGCTTCTACGACGTGTCGTCGGGCGCGGTGCGGATCGGCGGCCACGATGTGCGGGAGCTGACGTACGACTCGCTGCGCGGGGCGGTCGGGCTGGTGCCGGAGGACAGCTTCCTCTTCTCCGACACCGTGCGTGCCAACCTCGCCTACGGGCAGCCGGACGCGAGCGAGGAGCGGATCCTGGCCGCCGCCCGCGCCGCGCAGGCCGACGGCTTCATCTCCGAGCTGCCCAACGGCTATGACACCGAGGTCGGCGAGCAGGGGCTGACCCTCTCCGGCGGCCAGCGCCAGCGGCTGGCCCTGGCCCGCGCGATCCTCACCGACCCCCGGCTGCTCGTCCTGGACGACGCCACCTCGGCGGTGGACGCGCGTGTCGAGCACGAGATCCACGAGGCGCTCCGGGGCGTCATGGCGGGCCGCACCACCCTGCTGATCGCCCACCGCCCCTCCACCCTCGCTCTCGCCGACCGCATCGCGGTGATGGACCGGGGCCGGGTCGCGGACGTGGGCACGGACGAGGAGCTGAGGGCCCGGAGCGAGCTGTACCGGAGCCTGTTGACGGACGAGACCGAGCCGCGCGGCGACGGCCCGGCCCATGTCGAGCCGCGCGGCGCCGGCGCCTCCGCGCATGCGGTGGGCCTCGCCAGGGCGTTCGGTGGCGAGTCCGCCGCGACGGGGTTGGTCGAGCCGGGTATCGACGGCGGGCCGTCCGTGGACGGCGACGGCGACGGCGCGGCGCGTGGCCGTGAGGAGTGCCCGTGCCTGGAGGTGGGCCTCCGGGCACGTGGTGGGGACGATCCCGGGCACGCCGCCGGTGAGACGGCTTGCGACGGGGTGGCGACCGAGCCGTGGGTGCGGTCGGACGGGGTCAAGGGGCGGTGCCGGGCGCGCGGTGGGGACGACCCCGAGCATGCCGCCGGTGAGGCAGCGGTCCGTGATGGGGTGGCGACCGAGCCGTGGGTGCCGTCCGACGCGGAGGGGCGGGGCCGTTCGCACGGTGGGGACGACCCCGCGCACGCCGTTCGGGAGGGGGAGGGCACCGTATGGGCGCCGGACGGGGACAGCGCCGCCTGTCCGCCGGACGGGGCCGTGGCGGGCCACCCGGCGCGCCCGAGTCACGGCGGAGTGACCCCGGAGCTATGGGTGCGGCCCGATGGTGACGGCCGTAAGGGCGACACGGCGGCGGGCGCGGGGGTCGGGGCCGTGGCCGGGCCGGGGCTCGCGGGGGCGCTGTCCGGGATGCCCGCCACCCCCGAGCTGCTCGCCAAGGTCGCCGCCCTGCCGCCCGCCACCGACACCCCCGACATCGACGAGGAGCGGGCCGCCCGCCCCGAGGAGGCGTACGGGTTGCGGCGGCTGCTGCGCGGTTTCGGGGCGCCGCTCCTGGTCGCGCTGGCGCTCGTGGCCGTGGACGCGATCGCCGGGCTGCTGCTGCCCGTGCTCATCCGGCACGGGATCGACCAGGGCGTCCAGCGGCTCTCGCTCGGCGCGGTGTGGGCCGCCTCCGGGCTCGCGCTCCTCGTCGTCCTCGCGCAGTGGGCCGCCCAGATCGGCGAGACGCGGATGACCGGGCGGACCGGTGAACGGGTGCTCTACGCACTCCGCGTGAAGATCTTCGCCCAGCTCCAGCGGCTCGGTCTCGACTACTACGAGCGCGAGCTGAGCGGCAAGATCATGACGCGGATGACCACCGACGTCGACGCGTTGTCCACGTTCCTCCAGACCGGGCTCGTCACCGCCGTGGTCAGCCTGCTGACCTTCTTCGGCATCCTGGTGGCGCTGCTCATCATCGACGTGGAGCTCGCGCTGGTGGTCTTCCTGACCCTGCCGCCGCTCATCATCGGCACGGTGGTGTTCCGGCGCCGCAGCGTCAAGGCGTACGAACTGGCCCGCGAGCGCGTGAGCGTGGTCAACGCGGACCTCCAGGAGAGCGTGGCGGGGCTGCGGATCGTGCAGGCGTTCCGGCGCGAGCGGTCCGGCCGGGAGCGGTTCGCGGCGCGCAGCGACTCCTACCGCCAGGCGCGGCTCCGCGGCCAGCGGCTGATCTCGGTGTACTTCCCGTTCGTCCAACTGCTGTCGTCCGTGGCCTCCGCGCTGGTGCTCATCGTGGGCGCCGGGCGGGTCGGGGACGGCACGCTGACGGCGGGCGCGCTGGTGGCGTATCTCCTCTACATCGACCTGTTCTTCGCCCCCGTCCAGCAGCTCTCCCAGGTCTTCGACGGCTATCAGCAGGCCACCGTTTCGCTGGGCCGCATCCAGGAGTTGCTGCGCGAGCCCACCACCACACCGGTGGCCGAGGCCCCGCGCGAGGTGCGCGCGATGCGCGGCGAGATCGCCTTCGACGATGTGCGGTTCCGGTACGGGGACGGCGAGGAGGCGCTGGCGGGCATCTCGCTCACGATCCCCTCGGGGCAGACCGTGGCGTTCGTCGGGGAGACCGGGGCCGGTAAGTCCACTCTGGTCAAGCTGGTGGCGCGGTTCTACGACCCGACGGAGGGCGCCGTGCGGGTGGACGGTGTGGATCTGCGCGAACTCGACCTCACCGGATACCGCGGCCACCTCGGGGTGGTCCCGCAGGAGCCGTACCTCTTCGCCGGGACGGTGCGCGACGCCATTGCCTACGGACGGCCCGGCGCGAGCGACGCGGAGGTGGAGGCCGCCGCGCGGGCGGTCGGCGCCCATGCCATGGTGGCGTCGCTCGACGGTGGCTATCTGCACGAGGTCTCCGAGCGCGGGCGCAATCTCTCCGCCGGTCAGCGGCAGTTGATCGCGCTGGCGCGCGCCGAGCTGGTGAACCCGGACATCCTGCTGCTCGACGAGGCCACGGCCGCGCTCGATCTGGCCACCGAGGCCCTGGTCAACCAGGCCACGGATCGTCTGACGGGACGGCGCACCACACTGGTCGTCGCCCACCGGCTGACCACCGCCGCCCGTGCGGACCGGGTGGTGGTCCTGGACCACGGTCGGGTCGTCGAGGACGGCACCCATGAGGAGCTGGTGGCGCGGGATGGGCGGTACGCCGCGCTGTGGCGCACGTTCATGGGCGAGACGGCCCCCGCGACCGTCTGAGCGCGCGGCTGGAAGTGCCCCGACCTGCCGTCGGCCGTCCGCGGTGCCGTCGTGGCCGGTCGCCCACGCGGCGGAGCCGCATATCGACACAGCCGCGGCGGAGCCGCACATCGACACAGCCCCGCGCCCCTTGGGGGCGGTAACGCTCAGCGTTCGCCCGTTGTCACGTACGGTAACGTCACGGTTCCATGCCGCTGGCCCTCGCTATGCCCTCCACCTCCCGCCGGTCCCGCTCCCGCTGCTCCGCCTCGGCCGCCACCCGCTGCTTGTGGCGGTGCAGGAAGTCGGGGTCCCCGGCCCGCTCCTGAGGCACCAGCACCTTCATGCCCTTGGCGTGCGGACTGTCGCCGAGGTCGACCACCACACGCTCGTCCTGGGAGGTGAGCAGGCCGAACAACACCAGCAGCTCAGCCTGGAGAGCGGGGGTGAACAGCTCTTTCTCCTCCGGCCCCATCCCGAGCTCGTACGTCCCCCCGCGGACGGCCGGTGAGGTGCTCAACTCGCGCAGCAGCCGCATCAGCAGCTCGAGCGAGCGGGGATCGATCCGTTCCTGCAATTCGTTCAGATACCGCGTCAGCCGCTCGGCCCGTTCACTCCGGTCGTGCCGTTCGTCTCGGTCCATACAGGCAGCATGAGCCATCACAGCCCGCTACGAAAGAGGGCGGGGGTAACAACTCTCCGTATTCGGCCTCGGGTTGGAGCATTGACGGCATCTGGCGACGCGCGTGTGTGCCCGGATAGGTTCTCGGCGACCTGTGCGAATTCACGGGGCAAAGGGTCAACACGGCAACAATGGGGAGGGTGCATGCGCAAGATGCTCAGATGGCTGTTGTCGCTCGCGATACTGGTGGGGGCGGTCGGCGCGGGCGCCGGAAGCGCGTCCGCGGCACCGGCCGCCCCCGCCCAGCCGGACATCAAGGAGCGTGTCCTGGCGATTCCCGGAATGCGTTTCGTGGAGGAGCAGCCCTACGAGGGCTATCGCTTCCTCGTCTTCAGCTACGCCCAGCCGGTGGACCACCGGCATCCCTCCAAGGGCACCTTCCAACAGCGGTTCACGCTGCTGCACAAGGCCACCGACCGGCCCACGGTCTTCTACACCTCGGGCTACAACGTCACCACCGCACCGCGCCGCAGTGAGCCCACGCAGCTGGTGGACGGCAATCAGGTGTCCATGGAGTACCGTTTCTTCACTCCCTCCCGGCCCCAGCCCGCCGACTGGTCCAAGCTGGACATCTGGCAGGCCGCGAGCGACCAGCACCGCCTCTTCCGGGCCCTGAAGCCCATCTACGGCAAGAAGTGGCTGGCCACCGGCGGCAGCAAGGGCGGGATGACGGCCACCTACTACCGCCGCTTCTACCCGAACGACATGGCGGGCACCGTCGCCTATGTCGCGCCCAACGACGTCGTCAACGACGAGGACTCCGCCTACGACCGCTTCTTCGCGGGCGTCGGCACCGCCGAATGCCGCACCAGGCTCAACGCGGTGCAGCGCGAGGCGCTGGTGCGGCGCGACGAGATCGTGAAGCGCTACCAGAAGTGGGCGGACGACGAGAAGCAGACCTTCACCGTCGTCGGCAGCGCCGACAAGGCGTACGAGAACGTGGTCCTGGACCTGGTGTGGGCCTTCTGGCAGTACCACCTGCTGAAGGACTGCGCGGACGTCCCGGCCCCGACCGCGTCCACCGACGAGCTGTACGGCTTCATCGACGAGATCTCGGGCTTCTCCGCCTACACCGACCAGGGCCTGGAGACCTACACGCCGTACTACTACCAGGCGGGCACCGAGCTCGGCTCGCCCACCTTCAAGACCCCGCACCTGGCCGGGCTGCTGCGCTACCCCGGCATCTACGCGCCGCGCACCTATGTGCCGCGTGACATCCCGATGCACTTCAAGCAGGGCGTGATGCGGGACATCGACCGCTGGGTCCGGCACGACGCCCACCGGATGCTCTTCGTCTACGGCCAGAACGACCCGTGGGGCGCCGAGCGCTTCCAGGTCGGCAAGGGTGCCAAGGACGCGTACGTCTACACGGTGGCAGGCGGCAACCACGGCTCCAGCATCGCCCAGCTGACGGGCGACCAGAAGGCCAAGGCCACCGCGGAGGTGCAGCGCTGGGCGGGCGTCAGCCCGACGAGCAAGCCCCTCGCCCGGCACAACGCGAAGCTCGACCGCCGCGAGATCGAGCGCGAGCCGGTGACGCTGCGCCCGTAGGGCGCGTCCGCGGGCCCCGATCGGGCACGGGCTAAGCAGGTCGGAGGAAGTCCGCGACGGTTCGGGCAGCGCCTCGAAGGGGCGCGGGGCCGTGTCGATGTGCGGCTCCGCCGCGCGGGCGCGACCAGCCATGACGGCACCGCAGCCGGCCGACGACCCGTCGCGACACTTCCAGCGGAGCGCTTAGTAGCTCAGCCCGTGCCCGATCGGGTACAGCACCCGGGACGGGTCGTCGGCGTGCCGGATCGCCACCGGCAGTTTGCCGTGCGGGGTGGTCCGGCCCGCGATGACGCGGGCGGCGGCGCGCAGTTCCACATCCGTCCAGCAGTAGGCGGCCAGCGAGGCGCCGGGGGCCGTGTCGCGGCCGTTCAGGCGCGCGATGTCGTAGGGGTTGCGCAGGGCCAGGTGCACCACCGGCACGCCGGTGGCCACCAGCCGTGCCACCAGGGCGCGCTGGGCGGAGCCGGCGGCGATGTCGTACGTCGTCACGATCACCGCGTCCCGTTCCCGCGCCGCGGCGACCGCCGCCTCGATGCGCTGCGGGGAGGGGCCGGGGGAACTGGCGGTGCCGGTGGTCAGCGCCTCCGTGCGGAAGCCGAGGCCGGACAGGGCGCGCGCCAGGACGGACGTCGGCGGGCCGCCGGTGCCGGAGGGCGCCGCGGCGTCCACGCCCACCACCAGCAGATCGCGGTGGCGGCGCGGCGACAGCGGCAGCAGTCCGCCGCGGTTGGTGATCAGGGTGGTGGTGCGCTCGGCGATGCGGTCGGCGGTGGCGCGGTGCTCCCGGGTGCCCACCGTGCGGTTGACCGCGCGGTCGCTGGTGTACGGCTCTTCGAACAGGCCCCGGCGCACCTTGAGTTCGAGGACGCGCCGCAGCGAGCGGTCGATGCGGTCCTCGCTGAGCTCGCCCGCCTTGACGGCCTTGCGCACGCCCTCGAAGGCGAGGGACAGGCTCGGCGGGTTGAGCAGCTGGTCCACGCCCGCCTTGAGCGCCAGCACCGGCACCCGGTCGTCGCCGTACTTCTTCCGCACCCCCGCCATGCCGAGCGAGTCGGTGACCACCACCCCGTCGTAGCCCAGCTCCTCGCGGAGCACACCGGTGAGGATGGGGCGGGAGAGGGTGGCGGGGTCGTCGGCCGGGTCGAGCGCGGGGAAGAGCAGATGGGCCGTCATGATCGAGTCGATACCGGCCTCGATCGCGGCCCGGAACGGCGGCGCGTCCAGCCGCTCCCACTCCTTCCGGGAGTGGGTGATCCGCGGCAGGCCCACATGGCTGTCCACGCTGGTGTCGCCGTGGCCGGGGAAGTGCTTGGCGGTGGCCGCGACCCCGGCGCTCTGATAGCCCGCCACCTGCGCCGCCACCATCCGGGCCACGGCCTTCGGGTCGGCGCCGAAGGAGCGCACGCCGATCACCGGGTTGGCGGGGTCGACATTGACGTCCGCGATCGGGGCGTAGTCCTGCCGGATGCCGAGCGCGGCCAGCTCCGCTCCGGCGGTGCGGGCTGCCGTACGGGCGTCGGCCGCGCTGCCGCCCGCGCCGAGCGCCATGGCGCCCGGGAACAGCGTGGCGGGCGCGCCGACCCGGGCGACGGTGCCGTACTCCTGGTCGGTGGAGAGCAGGACGGGGACCGGCACGGAAGTGGCCAGCGCGGCCTTCTGGATGCCGTTGGAGAGCGCGGCCACCTGGTGGGGATCGCGGATGTTGTGTGCCCATCCGATGTACATCACCCCGCCCACGTGATACTTCGCGATCAGCTCGGCGGCGTTGTCGACCCCGATCTCCTTGCGGTTGGCCGCGACATCGGCCGGGTCGGGGCGGGTGGCCGAATGGCCGTACACCCGCATCACGAAGAGCTGGCCGATCTTCTGGTCCAGCGTCATCCGCCCGATGAGCTCGTCGATCCGCCGGCGGTCGCGCTCGTGGTCCCGGCCGGACTCCGTGGTGGGCCGGGAGGCGGTCGCGGAGGGGCTGCCGGAACCGGCGGTGGTGCGGCGCGCGGGGGCCGCGGGCGCGGGGGAGCTGTTCGTCGGTCCGCTGCACGCACCGGCCGCCGCGGCGGCCAGGGTGGCGGTGAGCAGGGCGCGGCGAGACGTCGTGTGCACCCGCACTCCTTCCATGGGACGTTCGGAGGGGGGCGGCCATAGGTGTGCAGGACACGCTGGGACACACACCGCGGCCGGGTCAAGGAAAGTTGGCCTTTCCCACAGCATCGATGTGCGGCTCCGCCGCGTGGCCCGGAAGCGTAAAGGAAAAGACTGGTTAAAGACCGTGATCTGGTGCCTGCACGAAACCGGTACTAAACTCTCGACCGGGTATGTGCGGTATTTGTATGAGGCATCCGTTCTCGCTTATGTTCCGTTTTCATGACCCCACCGACGGGTGCCAAGCCCCCCACACACATAGCCATGTTCGGCATCGCGGCACACGGGCACGTCAACCCGAGCCTGGAGGTGATGCGCGAGCTGGTGGCCCGCGGCCACCGGGTTACCTACGCCATCCCCGAGTCGTTCGCCGAGAAGGTGGCCGAAACCGGCGCCGAGCCGAAGACCTACACCTCGATCCTCCATGGTGAGAATGTGCCGGGCGCCAGAGGCTCCGATCTGATCGACTACATCGAGCCGTTTCTCACCGAGGCGGAGCAGGCACTTCCGCAGCATCTGGCGGCCTACGAGGGCGATGAGCCGGATCTGGTGATGTACGACGTCACCGCCTATCCGGCGCATGTCCTCGCCCATCGGTGGGGCGTGTCCGCCGTCGAGCTCGCGCCCAGCTTCGTGCCCTGGGACGGCTATCGCGAAGAGGTCTTCGAGCCGATGTACGCCCATATGCGGCGGTCGGAGCGCGGCCGGGCCTACTACGCGCGCTACCGCGCCTGGCTCGAGGGCAACGGCCTGGCCGGCACCGACCCCGACCGGCTCATCGGTCGCCCCAGCCGCTGTGTCGCCCTCATCCCCGAACTGCTCCAGCCCAACGCCGACCGCGTCGACGCCTCCGTCTACAGCTTCGTCGGCGGCTGCCAGAGCGCCCGCCGCGACGTGGCGGAGTGGCGCCGCCCGGAGCGGGCCGCCGGGACCGACCGGATCCTGCTGATCTCGCTCGGCTCCACCTGGACCAGGGAGCCCGGCTTCTACCGAGAGTGCCTCGCGGCGTTCGGCGATCTGCCGGGCTGGTACGTGGTGCTCCAGATCGGCGAGTTCGTCGACCCGGACGAGCTCGGCGAGATCCCGTCCAATGTCGAAGTGCACACGTGGATACCTCAGTTGAGCGTGTTGCGGCAGGCCGACGCGTTCGTCACCCACGCGGGTGCGGGCGGCGCCCAGGAGGGGCTGGCCTGCGGGGTGCCGATGGTCGCCGTACCGCAGGCCGTCGACCAGTTCCGCAACGCGGACACGCTCGAAGGGCTCGGGGTCGGCCGCCATCTGCCCAAGGAGGAGGCCACCGCTCCGGCGCTGCGCAAGGCGGTGCTCGATCTGGTGGACGACCCCGAGGTGGCCGCCCGCTGCGCCGCGCTCAAGGCGCGGATGGCCGCGGAGGGCGGACCGGACCGGGCGGCGGACCTGATCGAGGCGGAGCTGCCGGTCCGACACCGCGCGCGGAACCGGCGCGGGTCGCGATGCGTCGAAGCGGCGTGCTGATGGGGAGTCTCCGCACGGCGGTACCCGGCCTCGCTGCTGGCTGCGTCGCCGACCACCCTCTCCGCCGCCCGCGGCCAGCAGCACCCCGCCGCCGACGCGACACCCCTCCCAGAGCGTCGGCGGCGCGCAGGGGGTTCGCGGCTCGTGGTGTGCTCAGCCCGTGCGGCGCGGCCAGAGGTCGCCCAGGAGCCGCACCGTCTCGGTGATGGCGGGGCGGCGGGCCGCACCCGGGCGCCACAGGGCGTACAGCCGCCGTACCGGGACCGGCTCCAGGGACAGCGCCAGCACCCCGTCCGGCAGCGGACCGCGGCCAAGACGCGGCATGAGCGCGACGCCGAGACCGGCCGCCACCAGGGCGATCTGGGTGTGGTTCTCCGCCGCCTGGTACGCCAGGTCCGGCTCATGGCCCGAGGCGCGCAGCGTACGGACCAGCCAGTCGTGGCACACCGACCCCGGCGGCTGGCAGATCCACCGCCGGCCCGGCAGGTCCTCGCGGCGCAGCGGGCGCCGTGCGGCCACCCGGGCCAGCGGATGTCCGGCCGGGACGAGCAGATCGCACAGATCCTCCCCGATGACCGCCCGTTCCTGACCCTCCGGGGCGGGCAGCGGGGCGATGTCCCAGTCATGGGCCACCGCCAGGTCGATGACCCCCTGCGCCACCAGGTCAACCGACAGATGCGGGTCCACTTCGAGCAACCGGGCGTCCAGGGAGGGGTGTTCGGCCCTGAGCGCGGCCAGCACCACGGGCATCAGCCCGCGCGCCGCCGAGGCGAAGGCGCCGATCACCAGCCGGCCGGTCGGCTGTCCGCGCCGCTCCTCCAGCGTGGTCTCGGCCTCCTCGACGATGGCGAGCAACTGCTGGGCGGTGGCGGCCAGATGCCGGGCCGCGTCGGTCAGCGCGATGCCCCGGCCCTGCCGCTCCAGCAGGGCCGTCCGGGTCTCCCGTTCCAACTTGGCGATCTGCTGCGACACGGCGGACGGGGTGTAGCCGAGCGCGATCGCGGCGGCGCTGACCGAGCCGTGCACGGACACCGCGTGCAGAGCCCGCAGTCGACCCAGATCCAGCACAGTTCGGCCCCTTCCTCGCACCTTTAACCGTTACTGCATCCAAGCATGAAGACATCCGCGCTGGTGCTACAAGGTCCGGGCGACCGATCCTCGACGCATGCGATCAACGCAACCCATGCGACCTGTGCACATAGCCCTCGCCGTGCTGGTCACGGCCCTGTGGGGGGTCAACTTCGTGGTCATCGAGGTGGGCCTCGACCACTTCCCGCCCCTGCTCTTCTGCGCCCTGCGGTTCCTGGTGGCCGCGCTGCCCGCCGTCTTCCTGGTCGGCCCGCCGAGGGTCGCCTGGCGATGGATCCTGGGGGTGGGGCTGGCCCTGGGCGTGGCGAAGTTCGGGCTGCTGTTCATCGGGATGCACGAGGGGATGCCCGCCGGGCTGTCCTCGCTGGTGCTCCAGATCCAGGCGGTGTTCACGGCGCTGTTCGCGGCCGTCTTCCTCGCCGAACGCCCCGGCCGGCGGCGGCTGCTGGGCATGGCCGTCGCCCTCGCCGGGATCGCGGTGGCCGCCGTGGACGAGGGCACCTCGGGGCCGCTTCTCGGCTTCGTCCTCGTCGTGGCGGCGGCGGCCTTCTGGGGTGTCTCCAACGTCCTCACCCGCAAGGCGGCGCCGCCCGACGCCCTGAACTTCATGGTGTGGGTGAGCCTGGTGCCGGTGCTGCCGCTGCTCCTGCTCTCGCTGATGTTCGAGGGCGCGCGGCCCGATCTGGACGCGCTGAGCCGGCTCGACTGGGCCGGGGTGGGCGCGATCGTCTATGTCGCCTGGGTCACCACGGTGTTCGGTTTCGGGGTCTGGGGCTTTCTGCTGCGCACTTACGACGCCTCGGCGGTCGCCCCGTTCTCGCTGCTGGTGCCGGTCTTCGGGATGTCCTCGGCGGCGCTGGTGCTGGGGGAGGGCATCAGCGCGGCGCGCTGGCTGGCGGCGGCGCTGCTGGTGGGCGGCGTGGCGCTGACGTCGCTCCCGGCCGGGAGGCTGAGCCGGATGCGGCTGGGGGCGCGCCGCCACGCCGAGTCGTCCGAGCCGCCCGAGTCGCCCGAGTCGTCCGAGTCGCCCGAGTCGCCCGAGTCGACCGAGCCGAACGGTCACGACGGGCCGAGGGAGACTCCGAGCCCCGGGCTCAGGCCGCGTCGGCGAGCAGCCGCAGCAGATGCTCCCGGCCCGGGGCCAGCAGCTCCGGGAACGCTCGCGCCTGCGGATACCACCGCTTCTCGTACTCCCAGCACAGCCAGCCGTCCCAGCCTTCGCGGCTGAGCAGCTCCACGCACTCGGTCAGCGGCAGCACCCCCTCGCCCAGCGGCAGCGGGGTGGTGTCCTCGGCCGAGGCGATGTCCTTGACCTGGACGTACCCCAGATGCGCGAAGAGCGCCGGATAGCTGGTGGCCGGGTCCTCGCCGCCCAGCCAGGTGTGCATCACATCCCAGATCGCCCCCACGCTGCCATGGCCCACGAGCCCGAGGACCCGGGCCGCGTCCGCGCCCGTCCGGTGCGAGTCGTGGGTCTCGAGCAGCAGCCGTACGCCGAGGTCGGCGGCGCGGGGCGCGGCCGCGGCGAGCCGCCGGGCGGCCGTGGCGTCGGCCTCCTCGGCGCTCTGCTCCCCGCCGCCGGGGAAGACCCGGACATTGCGGGCGCCCAGGTCGTGGGCGAGCTCCAGCAGCTCCCCGAGCCCGGTCAGCACCGGCTCGTCCGGCCCGGCCTGGGCGGCGCGCACATATCCGGCGACGGTGAGGATCTCGACCCCGGCGTCCCGGAACTCCGCCGCCACCCGGGCCCGTTCGTCCACCCCGATCCCCGGGTGCACCGGTTCCTCGGGGTGGGCGCGCAGCTCGACGCCGTGATACCCGGCCCCGGCGGCGAGCCGGGCCACGTCGGGCACGGGCATACCGGGGACGCCGAGGGTGGAGAAGGCGAGCTTCATACGGGCTCCCTTGGTAGGGGTCGTGCGGGACGTGGGGATCTTCTTGCCCTTCATCCGGGACGCTAAGCAGGGGCGTGAGCCGAATCAATCCTGCCGGGCCGATCACGCCTGCGGCGTGTCTTGTCGGACGGATCCGGCCGTCGTGCGCCTACGAGGCGTCCGGCGGTACGCGTACGCCTGCGGCGGGCTGCTTTCCCCTACCCGCCCCTTCCCTCAACTGGGGCTCCGCCCCAGACCCCGCTCCTCAATCGCCGGAGGGGCTGGGAGGTGCGGCTCCGTCTCATACCCCGCTCCTCAGACGCCGGAGGGGCTGGATGGCGAGCCCCCGGTGCGCCCGTCCGGGGGACGCCTTCCTCTGGTGGCTGAGGGCCGCTCACCCGGCCGTCAGGCGCCACAGCGACGTCACCTCCGCCGCGCGGGCCGAGTGGAGGGGGTCGGTGGGGTCGAAAGCGCGGGGGTGGACGGGGCGGACGTCCAGCCGGTCCAGGACCGTCAGGCCCGCCGTGTCGAAGGCGGTCAGGAGTTCGGCGCGCGGCCGCAGTCCGAGGTGTTCGGCGAGGTCGGAGAGGATCAGCCAGCCCTCGCCGCCGGGGGTCAGATGCCCGGCCAGCCCGTTCAGGAAGCCGTGCAGCATACGGCCGGACGGGTCGTAGACGGCGTATTCGAGCGGTGAGGAGGGCCGGGCCGGGACCCAGGGCGGGTTGCAGACCACCAGCGGGGCGCGGCCCGGCGGGAAGAGGTCGGTCTCGACCACCTCGACCCGCTCGGCCAGGCCCAGCCGGGCCACGTTCTCCCGGGCGCACACCAGCGCCCGCGCGTCCTGGTCGGTGGCCACCACCCGCTCGATGCCGCGCCGGGCGAGGACGGCGGCCAGGACGCCGGTTCCGGTGCCGATGTCGAAGGCCAGCTCGTGCGACGGCAGCGGGGCCTCGGCCACCAGGTCGACGTACTCGCCGCGCACCGGCGAGAAGACGCCGTAGTGCGGATGGACGCGGTCCCCGCCCAGCGCCCGCACCTCGACGCCCTTCTCCCGCCACTCATGCGCGCCGATCAGCCCGAGCAACTCGCGGAGCGAGACCACCGAGGGGCCTTGCGCCGGGCCGTACGCCTCGGCGCACGCCTGCCGTACGTCCGGCGCCCGGCGCAGCGGAACGCCGAAGTCCGCGTCCAGCGGCACCAGCACCATCCCCAGCAGCCGGGCCCGCCGGGACTGGGCCTGGCGGTGCCGGTGGAACGCCTCGGCCGGGGACGCCGCCGGTGGCCGCCGCTCCTTGGCCCGGCGCGGGCCCCGGTCGACCCGGCGCGCCAGCGCCGTCAGCAGCTGGCGGGCGCCCTGGTAGTCGCCGCGCCACAGCAGCGCGGTGCCCTCGCAGACGAGGCGGTGGGCGGTGTCGGCGGGCATCCGGTCGTCCGCGGTCGCGACCCGGCGGGGCGGCGGCGTGCCGCTCTCGGAGCGCCACTGGGCGGTACGGGTCCGGCCGTCCTCGGTCCACTCGATGACCTGCTGGGTACTCAGGGGTACGCCCTTTGCTCTTGTGCCGTTCCGACGCGCGCCGCGAGCACGCTGCACGGATGCGTCGTCCGTACGGCGCCCGTGCGATGCCCGGGTGCGGTACGGGCCGGTGTGTGTGCGCCGATCCTTCCGGTACCGGGCCCTCCGCGCGAGCGGTTTTCCGGCCTGGGCGACGCCGCGTCACCTGCTCAGCTCGGCCATGACCCGGTCGCCGGTCAGCCGGACGGCGTGCCGGTAGATCACCGAGGCGTGCTCGTCGAAGAGCTGCCCGAAGGCATCCGGATCTCCGGACCGCACACGTGCGCGCAGTGAAGTCTCCACACTGCTCCCTGTCCGCCGCGCGCACCGCGCTGCTGGTGATCCGCGTCACACCGGGCCGCGCCCACAGGCTCTCAGCCCCGCGCGGCCTCCCGCAGCGCCAGCCGCCAGTCCTGGCCGACCAGCGGCGACCCGTAGCCCCCGTGCCGCTTCTCGGCGATCAGCTCGAACCCGGCCCGCTCATAGATCCGGCGGGCGGAGGTCAGGACATCGTTGGTCCACAGCACCAGCTCGCGGTAGCCCGCCTCGCGCGCGAAGTCGATGCACGTGCCCACCAGCCGCTCGCCGAGCCGCCGCCCGCGCGCCTCCGGCTCCACGAGCAGCAGCCGCAGCCGGGCCGTATCGGGCCGCTCGTCCCGTACGCACATCACCGATCCGACGGGGCGGCCGTCGAGCTCCGCGATCCACGCCCGCTCACGGGCCGGGTCATGGCTCGCGCCGAACTCCCCGACGATCCGGGCCACCAGGGCCTCGAACTCGGCGTTCCACCCGAACTCCCGGGCGTACACGGCGCCGTGGCGCTGCACGATCCAGCCCAGGTCCCCCGGCTCCAATCCGCGCAGCCGCACCTCGGGTTCGGCCGGGCCGGTGAACACGCCCCGGGCGGTGGCCAGCGCCTCCCGCAGCCGCCCCAGCTCGTTCCGGGGGACCTTGGCCAGCAGTCCGGTCACCGCCTCCCGCGAGCGCCGGTCCAGGTCCTCCGCCGCCGCCCGGCCCTCCGTGGTGAGCAGCACCTCCTGGAAGCGGGCGTCGCGGTGGTGGCGCTCGCGCGTCACCAGCCCGCGCTCCTCGAACCGGCTCAGCGTCCGGCTCAGATGCGCGGCGGTGACCCCCAGGTGCTCCCGGAGCGCCGAGACATGGGTGCGCTCGCGCTGGGCCAGCTCGTAGAGGATGCGGGCCTCGCCGAGCGTGTACGGGGTGTTGAGCTGCCCGGGGTAGTCGAGGACGCCGATCAGGCGGGTGTACATGCGGTTGAAGTCGCGGACCTCGTCCACGGCCAGGTCGAGATCGTCGCGCGGCTCCATCCGGCACCCTCCGTACCCCTGTGTCGATTTTGCTTGACCTCATAGTTGCGTCAGATCAAGTATTTGGGAAGGGGGGACCCCGTCCCAGGGGAGGCGGATGTCGGCGGCGACCGCAACGCCAACGCGCTTCGAGTTCGTCCCGGCCCGCGGGGCGGGCGAGGGGCTCCTTCGGGTGCCCGATGCCTGCTGGGCTCCCACGGCGCCCCCTCCGGGCGTACCGTGGCCCAAAGACCTTCTGGCGGTGGTGTATCGCATGACTGATCTGTCCGTTGGTAATCGACTGGCCCGACTTCGCGACATTCGCGACCTCACGCAAGAGCAACTCGCCGACCGTGCCGACGTGTCCGTCGACACCATCCGCAGGTTGGAGCAGGGCACCCAGCGGGGAGCAAGAATCGCCACGTACCAGAAGCTGGCGGGCGCACTCGATATCGAGCTCGCCCGCCTGCTGGGCCAGCCCACCATGACGCAATCCCTCGCGCCCGACGGCGGAGTCATCGCGTTGCGGGCCGCCATCCAGGCCCCGAGCGATCTGCCAGGGCTGGACCTGTGCGGCACGGACAGTGACGCGCCCGGCCCGGACGATCTCCGCCCGGTCATGGAGCAGGCCCAGAGGCACTATCGGCTCGGCCAGTTCACCGACCTGGTCGGCATGCTGCCCGCGCTCGTGACCGATCTGAAGGCGGCCACCCGCGAGGCCGAGGGCGGCCTCGACCACGACACGGTGTGGTCGATGTCCGCTGCCGCGCACATCATCGTCGCCGACGTGGCCGCGCAGTTGGGGCAGACCGATCTGGCCTACACCGCGGTGGAGCGAGCCATGCATGCCACGGCGCGCGCCAGCGACGAGCTGCGGCACGCTCTCGCCGTCTCGACGCTTTCGCTTGTACTCCTGCGGCAAGGCCGATGGAGCGATGCCCAGCAGGTCGCGACCCGCAGGGCGGCCGAGATCGAGCCGCGGTTCTCCGACCGCAGCCCCGAGAAGTTCGCGATGTTCGGGATCCTGCTGCTGTCCGGTGCCGTCTCGGCAGCACGGGCGAACCGCGATGAGTCCGACAGTGCGAAGGATGACGCGCTCACCTTCCTCAGGCAGGCGGAGGCGGCGGCCGCACTGTCCGGGCCGGTACGGGTGCGAGGCACCGCCTTCGGTCCGGCGAGTGTGGGCATGCAGGCCACCACCGTTCAGGTGTCGCTCGGCCATCCGGACAAGGCTTTGGCCACAGCCAGTGGGGTCAACGTGGATGAGCTGCCGTGGAAGATCTCGCGCGCCAGGCACCGGCTGGATCTGGCATTCGCCCGCTACCAGACGCATGACGACGAGGGAGCCCGCGATGTGCTGCTCACCCTCGACGAGGAGCATCCTGAGTGGCTGACCCATCAGATGCTCGCCGCCTCGACAGTGGGCGGACTGCTGGAGACCGAGCGGCGCCGCGACCGAGACCTGCGAAAGCTCGCGGTGCGGCTGGGCGTGGACCCGGCGGCATGAACAAGTGCTGTAGTCCCGCCGAAAACTGAGGCTGGACTACGGCACTTCGTCACTGGGCTGCGACTGCGCGCACACCTAGCGTGATCCGCATCGAGGCGGCGTCGACCCTCGCTCCCGCCAGGAACCTGTTCGGCGCCGCCCCTCGCAGATCAGCAGGGGAGCCCGACGTGACGACCAGAGCCTTACCGTGGACACCGCCGCCCGCCACAGATGTCCAGGCGTTACCCGCAGGCAAGTGGTGGGACGCCGTAAGAGCCGCGCCGACCGTCGGGGAACGTGCCTTAAAGCTCCTCGGCGACGATAACGGCGCCGTCATCCAGGACAAGTACGGCACCCTGTACTGGCTCGTCGCGGTGGGCTCGGCCACGAGCTGGCATCTGCGGCAGGTGCGGGTCCTGACCGAGCTGGCGGACGAGTGCACCTACCTCGGCGTACCGCCCAACTCCTGGACCACGCCGCCCGGCACCCACTGGCGCGTGCCGCTCTCGGTCGACCACTACCTGACCGACGCCTGGAAGCTGTGGGGAGCGCTGGCCGAGGCCGACCGCGTCGAACTCGGCCCCATCCCACAGGGGCGCCAGACCTGCTACCGCTGCGAGCTGCCCACCGACGAGCCCGTCATCGTGGACGTCCAGCACGGCGGCAGTGGACCCGGCCGCACGGTGTACGCCTGCCCGACCCACGCCCTGGCCCACCGGCGCGACCCGCTCGCCGAGGCCGCCGCCATGCGCCGAGCCCGCGAACGGGGGCACACCCGGTGACGGAGGACGAGCACACCGAGCGGGAGCGGATAGCGGAACTGCGGACCCCGGGCCGGAGGTGGGTCTTCGGCCAGCTCCAGGGCTGGAACTGCGCCCTGTGCGCGGCACGCCTCTACGCGGACCGGCCGATCTGCACGGTGGAGGTGGACTACGGCAGCGTCACCGAGACGTACCGGCTGTACGTCTGCGCCCCCTCGTGCGAGGCGGCCCGCGCCGCACAGCGCCCCACCCCGCCGGACGGCGACCATCCGGCGATCCGCGCGCCCCGCCAGCGGACCGGCGCATAGCCGGGGTGGGCTACTGGGCTCCGGGCCCCACCGGAGTGACGGCGCCGGTGGCCCACCCCTCGTAGCCTCGTGCAGAGGAGCCCCGTGCAGAGAAGCCCCGCGCACAGGAAACCCGCGCACAGGAAACCCGCGCCGCACGGAGTGCATTGCTCAGCCGCGCGGCGGGGCCGTCGAGGCGCGGGCCATCAGTTCGGCGCGGACCATCGCCACCCCGCCCGGCGGCTGCGGCTCGCGGCCCAGGGCCAGCCGCCCGGCCCGCGCGCCCGCCTCGTGCAGCGGCAGCCGCATCGTGGTGAGGGCCGGGACCGCGTCCGCGCTGAACGGGAGGTCGTCGAAGCCCGCCACCGAGACGTCCTCGGGGATCCGCAGCCCCTGGTCGCGCAGGGCCGCGCAGACGCCGAGCGCGATGGTGTCGTTGGCGGCGACTATGGCGGTCAGGCTCCGGTCGCGGCGCAGCAGTTCGAGGGTCGCGTCATAGCCGGAGGCGCGGTCGTACAGGCCGTGGACGGTCAGCCGCTCCGCGTCCTGGTCCACCCCGGCGGCGGCCAGCGCCGCCCGGTGGCCCTCCAGCCGGTGGCGGGTCGTGGTGCGCTCGGCGGGGCCCGCCACATAGCCGATCCGGCGGTGGCCGAGGGTCAGCAGATGCTCGGTGAGCCGGCGGGCGCCGCCGCGGTTGTCGAAGGCGAGGGTGGTGGCGTCCTCGATCGGCGGGCGGCCGCACAGCACCACCCGGGTGCCGGACGCGGCCAGCCGGGACGCCTTGGTGGCCACGGCGGCGGCGTGGTCCGGGTGCTCGACCGCGCCGCCGGTGAGCACGACGGCGGCCGCGCGCTGCCGCTGGAGCAGGGTCAGGTAGTTGAGCTCGCGCTCGGGCGAGCCACCGGTGTTGCAGATGACCGCGAGCTTCTCGCCGCCCCGGCCCGACTCCCCGGCCGGGGTGACCATTTCGGCCTGGACGGCGCCCGCGATGATCCCGAAGAAGGGGTCCGCGATGTCGTTGACGAGCACCCCGACCAGATCGGACGTGGCGGCGGCGAGAGCGCTTGCCGGGCCGTTGACCACGTACTCCAGCTCGTCGACCGCACGCAGCACCCGGGTCCGGGTCGACTCCGCGACCGGGTAGTTGCCGCTCAGGACGCGCGACACGGTGGCCGCCGAGACCCGAGCCCGTGCCGCCACATCGGCCAGGGTCACTGCCATATTTCCTCCGTTGGGTGGTCACCTTCTGGGACACCGTGCGCGCTGGTTGGGCGCCTCCATGCTCTCAGAGCCTGTGTCATATCCCCGGCCGGGCGTGCGACGCCTGGCACGCTCCCCCAGCTACCGCTGGGAGGTGCCCCCTGACGCCGCACGCTGATCCGGCCGGGGATATGACACAGGCTCTCACTCCATGAGCGGCGCGATTCCGCACTCCAGGGTCTTGTCCTGTCATCCGGACCATGCCTAGGGTCCTCCCCAGCAAGCGCTTACCCGAGGCGACGGCGAGGAGACCTCAGCCCATGGCCGCAGCAGCCACCGCCCGTATCCGTGCCGCAGTGGTCGGCACCGGAGGAATCGTCAGCGGCAGCCATCTGCCCGCACTGCGTGATCACGCCGACCGTGTCGACCTCGTCGCCGCCGTCGACGTGGCCGCGGACCGCCTTGACGCCTTCCGCGCCGCGGCGGCCGAGGGCGGCACCTTCGACGTCACCGGCTACTCCGATGTGGCCGCCATGCTGGAGGCCGAGCACCCCGATCTGGTCCTCATCGGCACCCCGCCCTCCCTGCACCGCGAGCAGACGGTGGCCGCCCTCGAGGCCGGCGCCTGGGTGCTGTGCGAGAAGCCGCTGTGCCTCACGCTCGCCGAGTACGACGAGATAGCCGGGGCCGAGAAGGAGGCGGGCGGCCCGTACGCCTCGGTGGTCTTCCAGCACCGCTACGGCTCGGGCGCCGTCCACGCCCGCGAGCTGCTGGCCGAGGGCGCCCTGGGACAGCCGCTGGTGGCCCACTGCCAGACCACCTGGCACCGCGACACCGCCTACTACGCGGTACCGTGGCGCGGCCGCTGGGAGACCGAGGGCGGCGGCCCCTCCATGGGCCACGGCATCCACCAGATGGATCTGCTGCTCCACCTCCTCGGCGACTGGACCGAGATCCGCGGCATGGCCGGACGGCTGGTCCACGCGGTGGAGAGCGAGGACGTCTCCACCGCGCTGGTGCGGTTCGAGAGCGGCGCCATGGCCACCGTCGTCAACAGCGTGCTCTCGCCCGACGAGGTCAGCCGGATCCGCATCGACTGCGCCGACGCCACCGTCGAGCTGACCCACCTCTACGGCCACCGCAACGACGACTGGGTCTACACCCCCGCTCCGCACGTCCGCGACGAGCCCGACCGGCAGCGCCGCTGGCGCACCCCGGCCGCCGATCTGCCCAGCTCCCACGGGGCCCAGCTGACCGGGCTGCTGGACGCGATGCGCGACGGCGTACGGCCGCCCGGCAGCGGACAGGACGCCCGCCGCACCCTCGAGTTCATCGCCGCGCTCTACAAGGCTGCCTTCACCGGGCGGCCCGTGCGCGCGGGCGAGATCGTGCCCGGGGACCCGTACTACGACGCCATGCACGGCGACCACCCCGCATGGGCGCCGAAGGCAGCGACCGCCACCACGAAGGAGAGCTGAGGCCGCCATGACCCAGCGCATCACCGTCACCCACACCCACGGCGAACGGATTTCGGTCGCCGCCGCCGGAGTCGAGCTGATGGCCTACGTCTACCGGCCCGACCCGGACGCCTTCGAGGCCCGTAAGCCCTACGCCCACCCGCTGCGCACCCTCGCCGGGAACCCGGTCTCCGGCTACCGTCCGAACGACCACCGCTGGCACAAGGGCCTCCAGATGACCTCCAGCCATCTGTCCGGCCAGAACTTCTGGGGCGGCAACTCCTACCTCGGCCCCGACCAGGGCTACCAGCGGGTCGAGGAGCGCGTCGGCTCGATGCGCCACGACGGCTTCGAGGAGTTCACCGTCGCCGACGACCGGCTGCGCTTCGTGGAGACCCTCACCTGGGTCGAGAACGGCGGCCAGGAGTGGGCGCGGGAGCGGCGCACCATCGAACTCCACTCGGTGGAGCCGGACGAGGGCACCTGGGCCCTGGACTGGTCCATCCACCTCACCAACGTCCGCGGCGAGGCCCTGCACTTCGGCTCCCCGACCACCGCGGGCCGGGAGATGGCCGGGTACACCGGGCTCAACTGGCGCGGCCCGCGCGACTTCACCGGCGGCGATGTCATCGGCCCGGACGGGCGCGGCGGCGACGGCGAGAAGGGCGCGTCGGACCTGATGGGCACCCCGGCCGCCGACGCCCCCTGGGTCGCCTTCATCGGTGAGCACGACGACGTGGACGGGCACTCCACGCTGCTGTTCGCCCACGCCCCGGAGAACGCCGAATCCATCCACGCCTCCCACTGGTTCGTGCGCTCCGAGCCGATTCCCTCGGTGGCCCCCTCCTGGGCGTTCTTCGAGGAGTTCGAGCTTCCGCCGGGTGAGTCCTTCGGCTACCGCTACCGGGTGGTGGTCGCGGACGGCGCCTGGGACCGGGCGCAGGCGGAGCACTACCTCAAGAACCACGGCTGGTGAGCGCGATGAACGCGATGTCCGCCCCGCTGCCGGGCGGTGTGGGGCTCTCCCACATCAGCGCGTACGAGTGGGAGGCCGCCGACGGGGTGTGCGGCGGCAGCCCCCATCTCCATCTCGCCTGCACCGAGGCGTATGTGGTCACCGCCGGACGCGGCGCCGTGCAGACCCTGACCCTCGCGGACGGCTTCACCGAGACCCCGCTGGAGCCGGGCTCGGTGGTGTGGTTCACCCCCGGCACCATCCACCGCATGGTGCAGGGCGGCGGCCTCAAGGTGACCGTGCTGATGCAGAACAGCGGGCTGCCGGAGGCCGGGGACGCCGTCTTCACCTTCCCGCCCGAGGTGCTCGCCGACCCCGAGCGCTACGCGGCCGCCGCCGCGCTGCCCGCCAAGGAGGGGCCGGAGGCCGACGCGGCCGCCCGGCGCCGCCGGGACCTCGCGATCGAGGGCTATCTGACGCTGCGGGCCGCCGCCGAGAAGGGCGACGACGCACCGCTGCGCGCCTTCCACGAGGCGGCGGCGCGGATCGTGGCGCCCAAGGTGAAGGAGTGGGAGCCGCGCTGGCGGGACGGGGCGCTGGCCGCAGCGCGGCGTACCGGTGAGCAGCTCACCGCGCTCGCCGCGGGCGACCCCGCGCACCTCGCCGAGGCGCGGGTCACCGCGACCGGGCCCAGCCGCCGGGGCGGCTACGGCATGTGCGGCCGCCGGGACGAGTACGAACTGCCCGGTGTCACGCTCCCGTACTACGGCGAATAGCCGTAGGCCATGTCCGGCGGACCTTCGCGGGCCCGCGACACCTGGCACGGCGCCCCCGGCTACCGCTGGGAGGTGCCCCGAAGGGGCGCGGGGCTGTATCGATATGCGGCTCCGCCGCGCGGGCGCGACCAGCCACGACGGCGCCGCGGCCGGCCGACGGCCCATTGCGACGCTTCCGGCGGAGCGCTTGGGCACCACCACGCACGCTCAACGAAATGATCATGGAAGGAGGTCGGCTCCGGTATGCGCGGAAACAGGACAACGACGTCCTGCGCCCTGGCCCTTGTGCTCACGCTCGCAGGGACCCTCACGGGCTGCGGCGGCGATGGCGGCGGCGGCTCGGGCGGCAAGGTCAGCCTGCGGTTCACCTGGTGGGGAAATCCCGACCGGGCCGCCCGCACCGAGGAGGCCGTCAAGCTCTTCGAGCAGCGCCACCCGGACATCGACATCGCGACGTCCTTCGCGGGCTTCGACACCTACAAGGCGAAGCTGGCCACCCAGGCGGCGGGCGGTGACGCCCCCGATGTGATGCAGCTGGACTACCGGCAGATCAACCAGTACGCGACCTCCGGCATCCTGCTGGACCTCGGCGAACACCCCGAGCTGCGCACCTCGGAGATCGACAAGGGGCTGCTGGCCACCGGGGTGGTCGACGGCAGGCAGTACGCGCTGCCGGTGGCCCGCGGCACCGAGACGGTGGCGTACGACGCCGCGCTGTGGCACAAGGCGGGCGTCCCCGAGCCCACCCTGACCTGGACCTGGAACGACTGGGCCGACGCCATGCGCAAGCTCTCGGCGTCCAAGGCGACACAGGGGCGGGTGGGCTCCACCGACCCGGGCCAGAGCGAGGACGTCTTCGAGATCTGGCTGCGGAGCCGGGGCAAGGCCCTCTACACCAAGGACGAGAAGCTCGGCTTCACCGCCGACGATCTGACCCGCTACTGGGAGTGGTGCACCAAGCTCCGCAAGGAAGGCGCGGTCGTGCCCGCCGAGCAGACCACCCAGATGGACGGAACGGTGGAGAACACCCCGCTGGGCCGGCTCAAGTCCGTATCCGACTTCAACTGGGACGCGCCCACCAGCGGCTACGCGCCCATCGTCGGCGAGGGGCTGAAGCTGGCGCCGCTGCCGGTGGGCGAGGACGGCACCCCCGGGCAGTACTTCAAACCGTCGATGTTCTTCGGCGCCTCGGCCGAGACCGCACACCCCAAGCAGGCGGCCCAGTTCATCGACTTCCTGCTCAACGACAAGAAGGCGGGCGCCATTCTCGGCGCCACCCGCGGCATCCCGGCCAACGACGCCATCCGGCAGGACGTACTGCCCAAGCTGGAGGGCTTCGACCAGGTCATCTCCACCTACCAGAAGCAGTTCGAGGGCAAGCTCAAGGACCCGCCGCCCGCGCCGCCGAAAGGGGACGCCTCCCTTCAGTCCACCTTCTCGCGCGACTACGACCAGGTCGCTTACGAGCGCATGTCGCCGCGTGAGGCGGCGGAGAACTACATCACCGAGGCGAAGGCGGAGCTGAGGCAATGACCGCGACCGCGACCCGCCCCCCGGACGCCGCGCCCCCCGCCACCGGCGGCAAGCGGGCGGCGAAACGCGAGCGGCAGGGGGCCGCCTGGGTGTTCCTGTCCCCATGGGTGCTCGGCGCCGCCGTGCTGACGCTGCTGCCCATGGCCGTGTCCCTGTATCTGTCGTTCACCGACTACGACATGTTCGACGCGCCCCGGTGGATCGGCTTCCGCAACTACACCCAGATGTTCACCGAGGACCCCCGCTACTGGCGGTCGGTCATCACCACCCTGACCTACGTCGTGATCGCGGTACCGCTCCAGCTGCTGCTGGCACTGGCCGTCGCGATCGCCCTGAAGTCGGTCAAGCGCGGCAAGGGCTTCTACCGCTCGGCGTTCTACGCCCCCTCGCTGCTCGGCGCGTCGATGTCCATCGCCCTGGTCTGGCGGGCGATCTTCAACGACGGCGGCTCGGTCGACAACCTGCTCTCGGGCATGGGCATCGACATCGGCGGCTGGATCAACAAACCGGGCTGGGCCATCCTGTCGGTCGCGCTGCTCACCATCTGGCAGTTCGGCGCCCCCATGGTGATCTTCCTGGCCGGGCTCCAGCAGATACCCGCCGAGCTCTACGAGGCGGCCGCGGTGGACGGGGCCTCCTGGTGGCGGCAGTTCCGCTCGATCACCATCCCGATGCTCTCCCCGGTGCTCTTCTTCAACCTGGTGCTCCAGATGATCCAGGCGTTCCAGGTCTTCACCCCCGCCTTCGCGGTCAGCGCGGGCAAGGGCGGACCCGCAGACTCCACGCTCGTCTACACGCTCTACCTCTACGACCGCGGCTTCACCGCCTCCCACATGGGCTACGCCTCCGCCATGGCGTGGGCGCTGCTGCTGGCCATCGGGGTCGTCACCGCGGTGCTCTTCCGCACCTCCCGGGCCTGGGTCTTCTACGCCAACGACAACAACGAGGGGGCCCGATGACCACCGCCCCGATCACCACCGCCCCGGCGGCGCGGCGGCGTCCCACCGGCCGGATCGTGCTGCACATCTGCCTGATCGCCATGCTGCTGGTGATGCTCTATCCGCTGGCCTGGCTGCTGGCCACCTCGTTCAAACCCGCCGACGAGGTCATCGCCAGCCTCAAGCTGCTGCCCAGCCACTTCGAATGGGGCAACTACTCCACCGCGCTGGACGGGGTCAACGAGGTCAGCGTCGGACGGCTGCTGTGGAACTCGCTGCTCATCGCGTGCGGCGCGGTGCTCGGCAACGTCATCAGCTGCTCGCTCGCCGCGTACGCCTTCGCGCGGCTGCGGTTCCGGATGCGCGGTCCGCTCTTCGCGTTCATGATCGCGACGATCATGCTGCCGCACCACGCCATCCTCATTCCGCAGTACATCATCTTCAACCAACTCGGCATGGTGAACACCTACTGGCCGATGATCCTGCCGAAGTTCCTCGCCACCGACGCCTTCTTCGTCTTCCTCATCGTGCAGTTCATGCGCGGACTGCCGCGTGAGCTGGAGGAGGCGGCGCGGATCGACGGCTGCGGGCCGTTCCGCTCGTTCTTCAGCGTCATCCTGCCGCTGACCCGGCCCGCCCTGATCACCACCGCGATCTTCACCTTCATCTGGACCTGGAACGACTTCTTCACCCAGCTCATCTACCTCTTCGAGCCGGAGAAGTTCACCCTGACCCTGGCCCTGCGGTCCTTCGTGGACGCCTCCAGCCAGTCGGCCTTCGGCCCGATGTTCGCGATGTCGGTCTTCGCGCTGCTGCCCATCGTGCTCTTCTTCCTCGCCTTCCAGCGGTTCCTGGTCGAGGGCATGGCGAGCTCCGGACTGAAGGGATGAGCATGGCCACCGCCACCAAACGCGAACCCGGTGAGCTGTTCGGCCCGCGCTTCGCGCTCTTCGCCGACGTCCTGGCCGTGGGCCTGGCCACCGCCGCCGCCTCGCTGCCCCTCCTCACCGCCCCGGCCGCGATGTCCACGGCCTGCGCCGTCCTGGACCGGCGGGTGCGCCAGGACACGCCCACCACGGCGGGCGGCTACCTCCGCGCGCTGCGGGACCGGCTGCGCACCGGCGATCTGCTGGCGGGGGCGGGGCTGCTGGCCGGCGGCGCCCTGCTGCTGTTCAACGCAGCTGCGGCGGGGGCGGGGCTGCCGGGCGCGGTGGTCTTCCGGCCCGTACTGCTGATCGCGGGCGGACTGCTCGCGGTCGTGCTGCTGCGGGCCTGCGCCCGCCCCGAGTCGGCCACGAGCTGGCGGGTGGCGCTGCGCTCGGCGGCGTACGACAGCGTGCGCGGGCCCCGGGCGAGCGGTGTGCTGCTGCTGGCCGTGGCCACCGCCGCCGTCTGCGCCTGGGCCTATCCGCCGCTCGCCTTCCTCGTCCCCGGCCCCCTCGCCCTGGCGGCCCGAGCCACGGAGCACCACCTATGACACCCCTGCCCCGCCGTCACCTGCTCGCCGGGACCGCCGCGGCGGGCGGACTGCTGGCCGTCGGCGCCCCGGGCGACGCCTCGGCCGAGGATCGGGCCTCGGCCGAGGGCCGGGGCCCGGCCGGGGGCCGGGTCGACAAACCGTTCCTGGCCCTGCTCACCGAGGCGGCCGACGCCCGGGTGGCCGAGGTGGTGGACGGGCTCGAGACGGTCCTGGGCCAGCTGAACAACCTCGGCCAGGCCCGCCCCGCCGCCCGTGGCCTGCGGCTGCTCACCTCCGTCCATGTGTGGGGCGACGCCGCCCACCACCACGACGGCGCGCTCATCGCGCCGATGACCCGGCTCGTGGACGCGCTGGCCGCCGCACAGTTCGACGACGGCCTCTACGACCAGGGCGCCGTCCACTCGCCCCCGGACACCGCCTTCTCGATCGTCGATCTGGGGCTGGTGTACGGCCTGCTGGACGCGGACGGCCACACCGGCACCCGGGCGATCCGCGCCACTCTGAAGAGGATCCTGCTCAAGGCGGGCAAGGGCCTTTCCACCGGCGGGGTGCACACCCCCAACCACCGCTGGAAGGTGTGCGCCGCGCTGGCCCGGATCAACTCCTTCTGGCCCGACGCCCGCTACACCCGCCGTATCGACGCCTGGCTGGCCGAGGGCGTCGACAGGTACGACAGCGGCCAGTACAGCGAGCGCAGCGCCACCTACGCGCCCATCGTCACCAACCCCTCGCTGCTGACCCTGGCCCGGCTCACCGAGCGCCCGGCCCTCCACGCGCACGTACGCCGCAACCTGGACGCCACCCTCCACCTCCTGGAGCCCGACGGGGAGGTGGAGACGGTGCACTCGCGCCGCCAGGACCAGAAGACGGTCAAGCATCTGTCCGAGTACTGGATGCAGTTCCGGGCCCTGGCGCTCCGGGAGCGGGACGGCCGGTTCGCGGACGTGGCCGCCACCATCCAGCGGCGCGGGGCGGACCAGACCTTCGACGAGACCCCGCTCGGGGACTTCCTCGCCGAGGTGCTGGACCATCCGGAGCTGGCCGCGCCGCTGCCCGATGCCACGGCGACTCCGACGGAGTTCACCTGGCACGACAAGGACTGCGGGCTGGTCCGGATCGCCAGGGGGAGGACGCGGACCACGATCTTCGGCGGCACCGACTTCCCCGACGTCCACGCGATCTCCTCGGGTCTGTCCACCAACCCGACGTTCTTCAAGTGGCGCAAGGGCACGGCCGTCCTCGACTCGCTCCGGCTGTCCCCGCAGTTCTTCTCGCTCGGCCACTTCCGGGCCGAGGACGTGGAGCGCACGGCGGACGGCTGGCGGCTGTGGGCCGAGGTGCGGGCCGGTTTCCACCTTCCGCTGCCGCCGCAGCACCGCCGCCCCGACGGGCGGTATCCGCTGACCGACGACGGCCGGTTCTGGTCCGCGATGGACTTTCCGCACCGCCCCAAGGAGTGGCGCACCCTGCGCACCGAGGTGCGGATCGCGGAGGCGGACGGCGGCTGGAACCTGGACCTCGAGATCGGCGAGTCCGCGGTCCCGCTCGCCCTCGAGCTGTGCTTCCGCGGCGGCGGAAAGCTGACCGGGGTCGACCCCGTGCCCGGTCAGAAGGACACGTATCAGCTGGTCAAGGGGTACGGGACCTATGCGTCCGGCGATGATGTGATCACCTTCGGGCCCGGCAACGGCAGCGGCCCGCGCCAGCCCGCCGTCGTGGACTCCGGCGAGCGCTACAGCTGGATGGGCGGTGATCTGACTCCGGCGGGGCAGCGGGTCCTGATCACCGGGCGTTCGCCGCTGCGCTACCGGCTGACCCTGCGTTGAAGCGCTGACCACCTCCGCCCCCTGTGTTCGGTCCTCTGTACAGGGATGGGGCGGGGCGGTTAGCGTGAACCTTAGAAAGCGCTTACTGTAACTCGTGAGGAGAAGAACCCACTTGAACCCTCCCCCCAGCTGAAGCAGGGGGATTCCTGGCTTAGGAAGCCCCGCAAGTCAGCGACCGACAAGGACTTACTCCCTCAGCGCCAGCCGGGACGGAACCTGCCCGGTTGCCCGAAAGCATGAGGTTGCGCTGGCTTGGTTCTCGCTCAGCACGTTGTGCGTGCTTGGTTCTCGCGACGCACGACACGCACCTTACCCGATCGTATGGGGGAATTTCGCCCCTAGAGGCGAATTCCCGTTCCTTGCCCCGCTCCGCAGGGGTTTCGATTCCTCCTCCGCCTGAAGGCGGGGGCATCTTCGAAGGAGACCAGGTGACACGCAAGACAGTGCGGATCGCCATGAACGGTGTGACCGGCCGGATGGGCTACCGCCAGCACCTCGTCCGCTCTCTCCTCGCCCTTCGTGAACAGGGCGGCCTGGACCTCGGCGACGGCACCGTGCTGTGGCCCGAGCCGCTGCTCGTCGGCCGCCGGGAGCACGCGCTCAAGGAGATCGCCGAGCACCACGGCCTCGACCCGGTCGCGGACGTCTCAACCGACCTGGACGCCGTGCTCGCGGACGACGGCGTCGACATCTACTTCGACGCGCAGGTCACCGCCGCCCGCGAGGAGGCCATAAGGAAGGCCATCGCGGCGGGCAAGCACATCTACACCGAGAAGCCGACCGCCACTGGTCTGGAGGGCGCCCTGGAGCTGGCCCGGCTCGCCGAGGCGGCGGGCGTCAAGCACGGGGTGGTCCAGGACAAGATCTTCCTGCCGGGGCTGCTGAAGCTGAAGCGCCTCATCGACGGCGGCTTCTTCGGCAGAATCCTTTCCGTACGCGGGGAGTTCGGCTACTGGGTCTTCGAGGGCGACTGGCAGGCCGCCCAGCGGCCCTCCTGGAACTACCGCGCCGAGGACGGCGGCGGCATCGTCTCCGACATGTTCCCGCACTGGGAGTATGTGCTGCACGAGCTGTTCGGCCCCGTGCGCACCGTCCAGGCGCAGGCCGCCACCCACATCCCGACCCGCTGGGACGAGCGCGGCAAGCCGTACGAGGCCACCGCCGACGACTCGGCCTACGGCGTCTTCCAGCTCGAGGGCGGTGTCATCGCCCAGATCAACTCCTCCTGGGCGGTCCGGGTGAACCGCGACGAGCTGGTGGAGTTCCAGGTGGACGGCACCGAGGGCTCCGCCGTCGCGGGCCTGCGCAACTGCCGCGTCCAGCACCGCTCGCACACCCCCAAGCCGGTCTGGAACCCCGATCTGCCCGCCACCGAGGCGTTCCGCGACCAGTGGCAGCAGGTGCCGGACAACGAGGAGTTCGACAATGGCTTCAAGGCGCAGTGGGAGCTCTTCCTGCGCCATGTCGCGCTCGACGAGCCCTGGCGCTGGGACCTGCTGGCCGGCGCGCGCGGCGTCCAGCTCGCCGAGCTGGGCCTGAAGTCGTCGGCGGAGGGCCGCCGGCTGGACGTACCGGAGCTGAGCCTGTGACCCTCCACCGCCTGGACGTACCGGAGCCGAGCCTGTGACCATCCACCTTCCCGCGCCGGGCGGTACGACCCGCCCCTACGAACCCCGCACCGAGCCGCTGTCGCCGGCCCCCGGGGCCCCCTTCACCTCCCGCGTCGTCTTCTCGGCCGCCCATGTCGTGGCCGACCCGTACGCCGATGTGACCCCCGACGGCCCGGCCGCCGTGGACTGGGACGCCACCCTGGCCTTCCGCCGCCACCTGTGGTCCCACGGACTGGGCGTGGCCGAGGCCATGGACACCGCCCAGCGCGGTATGGGCCTGGACTGGGCGGGCGCCGCCGAGCTGATCCGCCGCTCGGCGGCCGAGGCGAAGGCGGTCGGCGGCCGGATCGCCTGCGGCGTCGGCACCGACCAGCTGTCCGCCACCGAGATCGGCTATCCGTACGGCCTGGACGAGGTCCGGGCGGCGTACGAGGAGCAGCTGGCCGTCTGCGAGGAGTCCGGCGCCCAGGCCATCCTGATGGCCTCGCGCGCCCTGTGCGCCGTGGCCAAGGGCCCCGAGGACTACCTCGAGGTCTACGGCCATCTGCTGCGCCAGTCCGCCGAGCCGGTGATCCTGCACTGGCTCGGCCCGATGTTCGACCCGGCCCTGGAGGGCTACTGGGGCAGCACCGACCTGGACGCCGCCACCCGTACCTTCCTCGACGTCATCGCCGCCCACCCCGACAAGGTCGACGGCATCAAGGTCTCGCTGCTGGACGCCCAGCGCGAGATCGACCTGCGGCGCAAGCTGCCGGACGGGGTGCGCTGCTACACGGGCGACGACTTCAACTACCCCGAGCTGATCGCGGGCGACGACCGGGGCTTCAGCCACGCCCTGCTCGGCATCTTCGACCCGCTGGGCCCGCTGGCGGCGGAGGCCGTGCGCAGGCTGGACACCGGCGATGTGGCCGCCTTCCGCGCCCTTCTGGACCCGACGGTGGAACTCTCCCGCCACCTCTTCCAGACCCCGACCCGCTACTACAAGACGGGCGTGGTGCTGCTGGCCTGGCTGGCGGGCCACCAGTCGCACTTCACCATGGTCGGCGGCCTCCAGTCGGCCCGTTCGCTGCCGCATCTGGCGCGGGCGTACGAACTGGCGGACGGGCTGGGCCTGTTCCCGGACCCGGTGCTGGCGGAATCGCGTATGAAACACCTGCTGTCCGTGTACGGAGTGGCCCGATGAGCGCCTTGTCCCGGCTGAGCCTCAACCAGGAAACGATCAAGCAGTGGTCGCTGCCCGAGCTGGCGGAGGGCTGCGTCAAGGCGGGCGTCCCGGGCGTGGGCCTGTGGCGCGAACCGGTCCAGAAGTACGGCGTGGCGGCGGCCGCCGAGCTGGTGCGGAACGCGGGCCTGAGCGTCACCAGCCTGTGCCGGGGCGGCTTCTTCACCGCGAGCGAGCCCGAGGCGCGCGCCACGGCCCTGGCCGACAACCGCCGGGCCATCGACGAGGCCGCCACCCTGGGCACCGACACCCTGGTCCTGGTCTCCGGCGGTCTCCCGCCCGGCAGCCGCGACCTCTTCGCCGCCCGCGAGCGCATCGCCGACGCGCTGGGAGAGCTCGCCCCGTACGCCGCCGACCACGGCGTCCGCCTGGCCATCGAGCCCCTGCACCCCATGTACGCGTCCGACCGCTGCGTGGTCTCCACCCTCGCCCAGGCCCTCGATCTGGCCGAGCGCTTCCCGGCGGAGCAGGTGGGCGTGGTCGTGGACACGTACCACCTGTGGTGGGACGACACCGTGGCGGCCCAGATCGCCCGCGCGGGCGCGAGCGGCCGCATCGCCGCCTTCCAACTCGCCGACTGGGTCACGCCACTCCCCGAAGGCGTCCTGCTGGGCCGGGGCCAACTCGGCGACGGCTCGGTGGACTTCCGCTGGTTCCGCGAGCAGGTCGACGCGACGGGCTACACCGGCCCGATCGAGGTGGAGATCTTCAATCCGGACCTGTGGGCCCGGGACGGCGCGGAGGTCCTGGCGGAGGTCGCCGACCGGTACCGGAGGCTGGTGCTTTGACTTCCGCTCCCCGGCCTAAGGTCGGGGATTCCTGCCACGGTCGGCTGACCGTCTCGGTGGGTTCCTGCTTCACCGCGCTGGGCCGGTACGAGTACCGGTCTTACCTGCGCTCGACAGGCTGACACCGCCAGTCAGGCGGCCTTGGCGACGTTGACCGCCGCGTTGATGTCCCGGTCGAGGACGGCTCCGCAGGCCCGGCATTCCCACACTCGGATGTGCAGGGGCTTGGGGCCGTCCTTGACGCCGCACCGCGAGCAGACCTGGGAGGTCGGCTCGAACCGTCCGATGCGGTGGAAGCCGCGGCCGAACTTCGCGGCCTTGTACGCCAGCATCGTCACGAACGCGGACCATCCAGCATCGTGCACGGACTTGGCCAGGCGCGTACGGGCGAGCCCCTTCACCGCCAGGTCTTCCACCGCGACCGCTTGGTTATCGCGGATCAGCCGGGTGGAGAGCTGGTGGTGGAACTCGCGCCGTGCGTCGGCCACCTGCGCGTGAGCGCGGGCGACCTTGATGCGGGCCTTGTTCCGGTTGTTCGAGCCCTTCGCCTTGCGGCTGAGGGCCTGCTGTGCGCGCTTGAGCTTCTTCTCGGCCCGGCGCAGGAAGCGAGGAGCGTCGATCTTCGTGCCGTCGGACAAGACGGCGAAATGCCCCAGCCCCAGGTCGATGCCGACGGCCCTGTCGCTCTCGGCCGAGGTGACGGGCTCGGTCTCCACAACGAAGCTCGCGAAGTACCTTCCGGCAGCGTCCTTGATCACGGTCACCGTGGAGGGGACCGAGGGAAGGCCGCGGGACCACTTCACCCGCACGTCCCCGATCTTCGGCAAGGACAGGTCCCCGCCGGCGGTGATCTTCCATCGGGCGTTCGCGGTGAAGCGAACGCCCTGCCGGTTGTCCTTGCGGGACTTGAACCGGGGCGCGCCCATGCGCGGGCGCTTGCCCTTCAGCCCGTCGAAGAAGTTCCGGTACGCGGCGTCCAGGTCCCTGCCGGGAGGGGCCCCGTCGTGCATTAGTTGCGCGCCTCACTCACACAGGAAGTCTCCACGAGGGGCCCCCGGGGCGTTTCGTACCAGAGGCGATGCTCTTCGTCCGAGACCGTCAGGCCGAAGCGATCCCATTTCGGCATATCGTGATCAACGAACCACCCCCACCAGCCCTCGACCGTGTCCCAGATGCCGTGCTCGCCTGTCTCGCGGAACTGCGTCTGTTCGCCGACGAAGATGCCCTCAGCCCACGCCCCGTCAGGCATCACCAGGCGACGCATGGTGTGCCCCTCGTCGTCAGTGCCGTACTGGAGCACCACCCCGGGCAGCGCGGACGCCAGCAGGAAGGTGAAGTGGTAGCTGTCGAAGGCCGTGACCGGTACGCGGGATTCCCCGTGTGCGTCTACCGGTCCTGATGCAGGCGGCGGGGGAGGGGGCGGCGCCGCCGTACGCGCCGCCATGAAGGACCCGCCGCCCGTCTGGAAGCGCCCCTCCAGGTTCCCGTCCGGCATGCGATCGAGGACGGCCAGACCCCCGCTCAGCGGCGGGAAGAGGTTCGCGACGAGTCGTCCCCCGGGTGCGACCGTGGACCTCAATGTCTCGGTGATCCGGGGGAGGGCACACGTAATGATCACCTTGTCGAACGACTCCGGCGGCCAGGTCCAGTCCCTCACGTCCACGGTGAGCACGTTCGGTGTGATGCCGATGGCCTCCAGGTTGAGCAGGGCTTCGGACGTCACATCCGGGTCGATGTCCGCCGTCACGAGCTGGTCATCACTCTCCAGGCGGTGCGCGATGAGGGCGGTTTGGTAGCCGGTGCCGGTGCCCCCATCAAGGACCCGGTCTCCAGGCTGTACGTCAAGGGCTTCCAGCATCCGGGCCGTGAGGCTCGGCTGTGTGCTGGACGACGTGGGGACGCCGGTGAGCAGCCCATCCGCGGACTTCGCGGTCTCCGGGGCGAAGCGGGTGACGAGTGTGGCGTTGGTGTAGATGGGGTTGAGCCAGTCTCCGCCGTCCGCGGCGTCGAGTGGCTTCCATCGAGTCGGCACGCCCCCCTGATTCTGAAAATAGCGTGGGACGAAGACATGCCGGGGCACTTCCTCGAACGCCTGCTTCCAGTGAGGGGAGACGAGGTCGTCCGAGCCCTCCAGGATGCTTGCCAGATTCTCAGCGAGCGGTTTCCAGTTCACCGGCGACACCAGTTCTCCAGGGTTTGAGCGATCGACGCGGCTAAGGGGTTTTCCGGACTGTTGTCGGCGGTGCTTCATCCGGCATCACTCTCAGATCGAGAAAGCCGCGTAGCCTCCTCGTAGGCGCGTAGCAGCCGCTCCCCGGTCTCACATCTGGCGCCGGGTGTGCGGCAGGCCTGGCACCCCGCGGCGTGGTCGATGGCCGCGCGCCACGCCTCGTTGGCGAACGGGTCCTTGGTCTGCTCGACGTGCGTCATCGGGCCCGCCCCTTGTGCTGGTCCGTGGCCGCGCTGGTGAGGGTCCGCGGGCGGCGGCCGCTCCTCGGGTAGCCGGTGGCGTGCGTGGGGCAGGCGTAGGTGACCTTGCCGACGTCGCTCCCCGTGTCCTCCACGTCGACCGGGATGGGCTCGTCGGTGGGCAGCTTGCAGTGGTAGCAGAGTTGGCGTCCCTCGGGCCTGCGTCCGTACTCGGCCCGGTCGGCCTCGGCCAGCGCCTCCCACAGGCACCAGGCGTCGGTGAGGCAGTGGTCGGCCGAGAGGGGCACGCGCCAGTGGGTGCGGGGCCCCTTCGTCCAAGAGGCGGGCGGTACGCCGAGGTAGGTGCTCTCGTCGGTCAGCTCGGTGAGGACGCGGACTTGCCGCAGGTGCCGGCTCGTTGCGGTGCCGACGGAGACGAGCCAGTAGAGAGGGCCGTGCTTGTCCTGGATGACGGCGCCGGTCTCGTCACCGAGCAGTTGCAGGGCGCGTTCGCCGATGGTCGGGGCTGCGCGCACGGCGTCCCACCATCTGCCTGCGGGTAATGCCTCGATGTCCTGACTGTTCGGCGGTGTCCAGGGCAGCGCTGGCTGTGGATCAGCGATCACGACACGGCTCCTCGTGGCCGATTTGTATCCGTGTCGTGACGCTAAGTGTGGTGACGGGGGTCACTCAATGGCACTTCCAGCGGGCCGCCGACGGAAGTGCCATTGAGCGTTACAGCGGCAGACTGACCGCGTCCGCCAGCGTCCGCATCTCCGGCGTCAACGTCCGCCGCTTCTCCACCACATCGCCGAGGATGTCGCGCGCGTATCGCTGACTGGCCAGCCACTCCGGCGCGGTGGCGTGCACGCTGGTCAGTACGTCTACAGCCTCCGGGTACTGCCGCATCATGGTGTGAGCCTTCGCGACGTCCAGCCGGTGCCGGTGGTACTCGGTGCTCAGCGCCAGACCGCCGGACCTCCTAGCCGTGGCCCGGCCGGACCGCTTCGGCTTGGCCGCGCGGAGCACCTTGTCCGGCTCGTCCAGCACGATGTGCCTCTCGCACGCCTTATAACGCACAGTGGTCGGGCCCCAGGTCGTCAGGCGCTCAGTGCCGCGGGGCAACTCACGCCCCAGCAGGACGGAGACTGACTGGGCGAGGCACATCATGTCGTCCGCCTCCCCCCGTCGGTTGTCGCGCAGAGCGGCGGCTGAAGACTGCATCAGCAGCCAGCCCCACGCCGCCAACTCCTCCGGCGTCGCCCGGGACACTCGCGGCTCCACATCGTCCGCCCACTTGGTGGCCATTTCCCGGGACGCTGCCAACTTGCCTTGCCGGACGAGGAGCCAGCTCCAGGTAGCGATGATCCCCGCCGCGCGCAGCCGGTCCGGTGCGTCATCCAGGGCGCGGCGCAGCGCGGTCTCCGCGGCACCGTACTGGCGGACCTGGGTCAGCACCGATCCGGCGATCTGTAGCAGATGGGAGCGCACGTCCCGGGCCTCAGCGGAGTCACCGAGCGCGTCGGCATCCGCCAGAAGCGGGGCAAGGAGCCCGGTCAACTCACCGAGCCGGTTGTCGAAGTAGGCCGAGCGCACCTCGGTGAGCATCGCACGCACGCCCTCCACCGTCGGGGCCTCGCCTGTGCGGACCGGCGCGACCTGAACGGCCTGCCCCAGCGGGCGCCAGGGCTCGGCGGCCTCGCCGGCGGGCTCCTCGTCGTCGCGCTCCAGGAGGTAACTCGTGGGGATGCGCAGTGTGGAGGCCAGCGTGTGGGCGGTCTCCATGCGCGTGTCGGTGATCTCTCCCTGTTCCAGCTTCCGGATCAGCGAGAGCGATACGCCTGATGCTGTGGCCAGTTCCCTCTGCGTCAGACCGCGCCGCTTGCGGATCTTGCGGAGGCTGGAGCCAATGCCTGTGTCTTCGTGCATACTGAACTCCGTTCTGAACTCGACACTCAGACGGTACTCCCGGCCCGAACGGGATTGCAGCGATCGGCCCCTGACCACCGGGTTGGGGGCCTTCGTGATGGTGCGTTCGCTTTGGCCGGGCAAGCACTTGAGACAGGGGCACGGTACCGGTCAGGCCGGATCATCGAGCGTGCCCGTGCGGTCCGGCGGTCCTACACTTCGACGACTCCGCTCAGGGTTGTCCGCGAGTTCGACGACCGACTGCGAGGCATCTACCTGTGATCACGAAAGGAGCGGCCCATGCGCCTCGGCATCACCGGCCACCGCGGTCTTCCCCCGGAGACGGAGCGATTGGTCCGCCGGGCCCTTCGTGACGAACTTGCGCGCTACGGTCCTGACCTGATCGGGGTCTCGTGCATCGCCGACGGCCCGGACGCCTGGTTCGCCGAGCTGGTGCTGGAGGCTGGTGGTCGCCTTGAAGTGGTGGTCCCTGCGGAGAAGTACCGCGAGGGCCTGCCGGAGGAGCACCACCCGACCTATGACCGTCTCATCCAGCGGGCCGCCGACATCCACCGCACGGGCATGGCGGAGTCGGACTCCCAGGCGCACATGGCCGGAAGCGAGATCCTGGTGGGTCTGGTGGACGAGTTGGTCGCTGTGTGGGACGGGCAGCCGGCCCGCGGATACGGCGGCACGGCCGATGTCGTGGCCTACGCCGAGCGCACCGGTGTCCGGTCTCGGGTGATCTGGCCGGAGGGGGCTACCCGGGACTGACCGAGAGCGTGGCTGGTGGCGGCGTGCGAGGCGGCCGGATCAGGGCTGGGTGGGGACGGAGGTCGAGGTCGCGGGCGGGGAGGTTGGGGAGGGCTTGGACGTGGGCGAGCCGTGCGTCGACGGGACCGAGGTGGCCGGAGGGGAGGTGCGGGGGTCCCGTGCGGGTGGTGTCGGATGCGGGCGTTCCGGGGAGCCGGACAGCAGCAGGAAGGCGACGGCCGCCGCTGCCGCCACCGTCACGGCGACGGCGGACACGACCCGCCGGATCCGGCGCGTGCCCCAGGCCGGGCCGGTGGGAGGCCGGTACGGGGACAGATCGTGGGCGTCGATGAGCCGCGCACGGGCGTCGAGCGCGGCGCGCAGCCGTTCCTCGGTGGGGGAGGGAGTGCTCATCGGGCCGCCTCCAGCAGCTTCTCCAGGGTGACGAGCGCACGGCTCGCGGTCGACTTCACGGTGCCTCGGGAGACGCCCAGCGCCTCGGCTATCTGGGCCTCAGTCAGCTCCGACCAGTAGCGCAGCACCAGCACCTCGCGCTGGCGCGGGGTGAGTTCCGCGAGCGCGTCGAGCACCTGCCGGTGCTCCTCGGCGAGCAGCAGCGGCTCGTCCACCGGTGCCCCCGGCCCCTGGTACGGCGGGGTGTACGCGCGTGCCGTACGCCGTCGGCGCAGCACCGAGCGGGCGGCGTTGACCACGGCGGTGTGCAGATAGGCGTGGGCGTCCTGGAGGCTGTCCAGCTTTGAGCCGTGGCGGCGGCAGACGGCGGCGAAGGCGTCCTGGACGACATCCTCGGCGGTGTGCAGGTCGTCCACCAGGAAGACCGCCAGCCGGATCATGTCCAGCCGCCGGGCCCGGTACAGGTCGTCCAGCGTGGGGCCGGGCTCCCCGTCGCCCCGGCCGCCCACCGACCGCAGCGCCCGTAGCCGCCGCCCGGCGCGCGGTGTCTCCACCGGCGGTGTCGAGGCGGTCGTCCGGGCACGGCGGAGCAGCCGGGCCCACCAGGGCAGGACAAGAGTGAGCTGCATCGTCCTCGTTCACCTCATCGGTGCGGCGGGACCGGCTCCGGATCCGGCCCCGCCCCACCCGTGGTCGGGCTAGCGGCTGGTCGTGGTGGGCGGCTTCGTGGGCTCGGGCTTGCTGGTGGGGGGCTTGGTGGGCTCGGGCTTGCTCGTGGGGGGCTTGGTGGGCTCGGGCTTGCCGGTGGGCGGCTTGGTGGGCTCGGGCTTGCTGGCGGGCGGCTCGGTGGGCTCGGGCTTGCTCGTGGGGGGCTTGGTCGGCTCGGGCACGCTGGTCGGCGGCTTCGTGGGCTCCGGCTTGCTGGTGGGCGGCTTGGTGGGCTCCGGCTTCGAGGTCGCCGACGGGGCCGGCTTGGCCGGGCGGGAGTGGTCGGAGGTGGCCGCCTGGGCGGCGATGCCCCCGCCCACGATCAGGGCGACTCCGGCGGCCGACCCCACGATCCAGGGGCGCAGACGGCGGTTCGGCTTCTTGGCGCGGACGTGCTGCATACGGAACGACTCCCGAAAGGATTGAGCGAACGCTGAAGGGTGAGGCGTGCGCCGAGGATCCAAGGACCACGAGGACCTGAGGACCCGTTCCGGAACCCGCCTTCACCCCACCAGACGTGCGGCCCCACCCGAGGTTGTCGCGCCCCGGAAAAATCTTTCGCCGATCGCCGTGCAACCGTTCCGGCCCTTGGCGGGTCGTACCTGGCATCGGGCTTCCGGGGGGGGATCCGGGGGGATTCGAGAGGAAGCCCTGGGAGGGGAAAACGAGGGGCCCGGACCACGGCCGGGCCCCTCGAAACGTCACACCCTCAGAACGGCCACCCTCAGAACGGCCACCCTCAGAACGGCCACCCTCAGAACGGCACCCCGCACCGCAGCAGCACGTTCGCGTACGGCCGCGCCTCGCCCGTACGCACCACCAGCCGCGCCCCCGCCGTCAGCACCTTCAGCTCCTCGTGCGGGACCAGATCCAGCGCGGGAGCCGGGAAGAGGCGGTCGAGCAGGGCGGTCGCCCCGGGGTTGTGGTCGCGCACCTCGCGCGCCGCCGTGGCCCCTTCGACCACCAGCTCGTCCAGCAGCCCGGTGAGCACCCGCTCGAAGGACGGCACCCCGGCCGTGAAGGCGAGGTCCACCACGAACGGCCCGTCCGGTATCGGCAGGCCCGCGTCGCACACCATCACCGTGTCGGTGTGGCCCAACAGGGCGATGCCCGCGCTCAGATGGCGGTTGAGGATCCCGGACCGCTTCACAGGCCCGCCACCTCCTCGGCGCTCGGGAAGGACGCCTGCGCCCCGGCGCGGGTCACCGCGGCCGCGCCCACGCGCACCGCGAACCGCACCGCCGTCACCAGGTCGTCGCCGACGCCGAGGCGCCAGGCGAGCGCGCCGGTGAAGGCGTCCCCGGCGCCCGTGGTGTCCACGGCCGTCACCGCGGGGCTGGGCACGAGCACCGTACGGTCGCCGTCGGCGACCAGCGCGCCCTCGCCGCCCAGGGTCACCACGACCGAGCGCGGACCGCGCGAGAGCAGGGCGTCGGCCCACTCCTCGGGGTCGTCGGAGGAGCCCACCTGATCGTCGCTCAGCAGGAACCGCGCCTCGTGCTCGTTGACCACCAGGGGGTCACAGACGGCCAGCACATCGGTGGGCAGCGGCGCGACCGGCGAGGGGTTGAGCACCACCCGCGGCCCGGGGCGGCCGCCGAAGCCCGCGGCCGCCGTACGGACCACCTCGGCGACCGACTCGAGGGGGATCTCCAGCTGCACCGAGACCACCCGCGCCGCGGCCAGCAGGCTCGCCGCGGCCCGGACGTCGCCGGGGGTCAGCCGGGCGTTGGCCCCCTGGGAGACCACGATGCTGTTGTCGCCCGAGGGGTCCACCGTGATCAGCGCGACCCCGGTGGGCGCGCCGCCGACCAGCACGCCCACCGTGTCGACCCCGGCCGACCGCTGCGCGTCCAGCAGCAGCCGGCCGTAGTCGTCGTCGCCGACCCGGGCCAGCAGGGCCGTCCGGGCCCCCAGCCGGGCGGCGGCGACGGCCTGGTTGGCGCCCTTGCCACCCGGGTGGACCACCAGGTCGGACCCGAGGACCGTCTCCCCGGCCCCGGGGCGGCGGTCGACTCCGATCACCAGATCGGCATTGGCCGACCCCACGACCAGCAGGTCGTAGTCGTGCATCCGCACGTCCTTTCGTTTGTCACTTCGCAGTGACGACCTTCACCGGCACCTTCACCGTGCCGTCGATCTTCTGCCCCTTGGCGGCCTTGACGGCGTTTTCCACCACCATCCGGCCCAACTCCTTCGGCTGCTGGGCGACGGTCGCGGCGAGGGTGCCGTTCTCGACGGCCTTGAGCCCGTCCGGGGTGCCGTCGAAGCCGACGACCGCGACGGACTTGCCCGCCTTGGGCCCGAGGGCCTTGACCGCGCCGAGCGCCATCTCGTCGTTCTCGGCGAAGATCCCGTCGATGCCCGGGTGGCCCTGGAGCAGATTGGTGGTCACATCCAGTCCCTTGGCCCGGTCGAAGTCGGCGCTCTGCTTGCCGACGACCTTGATGTCCGGGTACGCCTTGAGGCCCTCCGCGAAGCCCTTACCGCGCTCACGCGAGGCCGAGGTGCCGGGGGTGCCCTGGAGCACCAGGATCGTGCCCTTCTTTCCGAGCCGCTCGGCGAGCGTCTTCGCGGCCAGCTTGCCGCCCGTGATGTTGTCGGAGGCCACCAGGGTCGAGATCTTCGCCTTGTTGACGCCGCGGTCGGCGGCGAGCACCGGGATGCCCGCCTTGTCGGCGGCCCGGACGGACGGGCCCGCGGCATCGGAGTCGACCGGGTTGATGATGATCGACTTCATGTTCTGGCTGGTGAAGTTCTGGATCTGATTGGCCTGCTGGGAGGCGTCGTTCTGGGCGTCGGTGACCGTAAGGCTGATCCCGGCGCGCTTGGCCTCCTCCTGGGCGCCCGCCTTCAGCTGCACGAAGAAGGGGTTGTTCAGGGTGGAGACCGAAAGACCGACCTTGGTGGCCGCGCCCCCGGAGGAGCCGGAGCGCCAGACGGAGGCGCCGAGGGCGATGGCGGCGACGACCACGGCGGCCAGCGCGAACTTGCCCGCGTTGACGGCCTTCTTACGGCCGCCACCGGACGGTCCGCCCGCCGCGGCCCCGGGCGCGCCCGGTCCGGCCCCGGCGCGCCGGCGCACCGTGTCCAGCAGCACCGCGAGCGCGATGACGACGCCGATGACGACCTGCTGCCAGAAGGCGGACACCTCCAGCAGGTTGAGCCCGTTGCGCAGCACCGCGAGGATCAGCGCGCCGATGAGCGTGCCGGACGCCTTACCGACGCCACCGGACAGGCTCGCGCCGCCGATGACCACCGCGGCGATCGCGTCGAGCTCGTAGCCGACCGCCGCCTGGGGCTGCGCGGAGGACAGCCGGGAGGCGAGCACGATGCCCGCGACGGCCGCGAAACCGCCGGAGAGCGCGTAGACGACCAGCTTCTGACGGGTCACCCGGATCCCGGAGAGCCGGGCCGCCTCCTCGTTGCCGCCGATCGCGTACATCGCCCGGCCCGGGTACGTACGGCCGAGCACACCCGCGGTGATCAGGCCCATCACGACCATCACGATCACCGGCACCGGCAGCCAGCCGCCCAGGGTGTCGCCGAGTCCTGACACCGAGTCGGGCACGGCTATCGGGCTGCCCTGGGAGATCACCAGGGCCAGGCCACGGCCGATCGACAGCATCGCGAGCGTGGCGATGAACGGCGGCAGCTTCCCGAAGGAGACCAGCGCCCCGCTGACCAGACCGCAGGCGACACCGGTGGTGAGCGCCAGGAGCGCCGCGAACCAGACCGGCAGCCCCTGGGAGCTCGCGGACCAGGCGAGCACGGTGGCGGACAGCGCGGCCACCGAGCCGACCGAGAGGTCGATGCCCGCGGAGACGATGACGAAGGTGACGCCGAAGGCGAGGATCGCGGTGACCGCCGCCTGGACGCCGACGTTGAGGAGATTGTCGGTGGTGAGGAAGTCGCCGGACAGCAGCGCCATGGCGGCCACCAGCAGCACCAGGGCGCTCAGCGCGCCGTTGTCGAGCAGCACGCGGCGCAGCGCCGTCGGGCCCCCGGGGGCCTTCGTGGCGTCAATCGTGTCAGTGGCCACGGGAGCCCTCCTTTTCCTTGCCGCCGACCCCTTCGTCGGCGTCCTTGACGTCCTTCACTGCCAGGGCCATCACGGCGTCCTGGGTCGCTTCCCGCGCGGTCAGCTCGCCCGCGATCCGGCCCTGGGCCATGACCAGGACCCGGTCGCTCATCCCCAGCACCTCGGGCAGGTCGCTGGAGATCATCAGCACGGCGTGGCCGGACGCGGTGAGTTCGTTGATGAGCTGGTAGATCTCGACCTTGGCGCCCACGTCGATGCCGCGGGTCGGCTCGTCGAGGATCAGCACCTTGCTGTCGGCGAGCAGCCACTTGCCGATGACGACCTTCTGCTGGTTGCCGCCGGAGAGGGTGCGCACCCGCTGGTCGAGACCGGCCATCCGGACGGTCAGCCGCTCGGCGACACCGGCCGCCGAGCGCCGCTGGGCGGCCCGGTCGACCAGCCCGGCGCGGGTGGCGGCGCGCAGTGTGACCAGGCCCAGGTTCTCCTGCACGGAGCCGTCCAGGACCAGTCCCTGGCCCTTGCGGTCCTCGGGGACGAGGCCGATCCCGGCCCGCATGGCGGCCACCACGTCATGGCCGGGCAGCGGGCGGCCGAGCACCTCGACGGAGCCGGAGTCGTACGGGTCGGCGCCGAACAGCGCCCGGACGACCTCCGTACGGCCCGCGCCGACCAGCCCGGCCAGGCCCACCACCTCGCCGGCCCGCACCTCGAAGCCGATGTCCTGGAAGCTGCCGTTCCGGCTGAGCCCCCGGACCTTCAGCAGCGGCTCACCGGCGTCCCCGCGCTCGCGCGGGTACTGCTGCTCGATGGAGCGGCCCACCATCAGCCGCACCAGCTCGTCCTGGTCGGTGCTTGCCGGGACCTGGGTGACGCTGCGGCCGTCGCGCAGCACGGTGACCCGGTCGCCCAGGGCGGCGATCTCCTCCAGGTGGTGGGTGATGAAGACGACTCCCACACCGTCCGCGCGCAGGGTGCGCACGATCCGGAAGAGCTTGTCGACCTCTTCCGTGGTGAGCACGGCGGTCGGCTCGTCCATGATCAGGACGCGGGCCTCCAGGCTCAGCGCCTTGGCGATCTCCACCATCTGGAGCCGGGCGATGCCGAGGTCGCGGACGCGGGTCCGGGGCGAGACGTCCACCCCGACGCGGGCCAGCAACTCGGCGGCCCGCGCGTCCATGGCCTTGCGGTCGATCATGCCGAAGCGGCGCGGCTGACGGCCCAGGAAGATGTTCTCGGCCACGGTCAGGTCCGGGACGAGGTTGAACTCCTGGTAGATGGTGGCGATCCCGAGCCGCTCGGCGTCCTGCGCGCTGTTGATCCGCACCGGTTCGCCGTCGACCAGGATCCGCCCGCCGTCGGGGCGGTGGGCGCCGGAGACCATTTTGATCAGCGTGGACTTGCCCGCGCCGTTCTCGCCCAGGAGGACGTGCACTTCGCCCCGGCGCAGATCGAAGTCCACCCCGTCCAGCGCCACCACCCCGGGGAAGGTCTTACGGACCCCCTCCATGCGCAGCAGCTCCGCCCCGGAGACCGGGGTTGACGCGCTGTCGCGGGAGGGCGTGGACGTGGCGGACGGGGCGCCCGGGGGCGTGGGGTCCGCGTTCTGTGCCGCCGACGTGCCCGCGTCGGCGGGGCCGGGGGAGGACCGCTCGGACTCGGCACTCATGGTTTGCTCCCTTCGGGCTCGCCGCACGAGCGGCGGGTGACCAGACGGGCGGACAGGGTCACCGACTCGGCGGGCCGCCCCTCGACGAGATCGATCAGCGCCGTCACGGCGGCACGGCCGAGCGCCCCGGTCGGCTGGGCGATGGCGGTGATCGGCGGATCGGTGTGGACGAACCAGGGGATGTCGTCGAACGCGGCGAGCGCCACGTCGTCCGGCACCCGCAGGCCCCGCGCGCGGATCTCGTCCATCGCGCCGAGCGCCATCAGGTTGTCCGCGGCGAAGATCGCGTCCGGGGGGTGCGGCAGATCGAGGAAGCGGGCGGTCACCCGGCGGCCGCTGTCCGCCTGGAAGTCGCCCTGGCCGATGTGGTCCTCGCGCAGCTCCAGGCCGGACTCGCGCAGCGCGGAGCGGAAGGCGTCCACCCGCTCGCGGCCGGTCGTGGTGGCCGCCGGGCCCGCGATGATGGCGACCCGGCGGTGGCCGAGGGCGCACAGATGGGCCACCAGAGCGCGGATGGCTCCCCGCCCGTCGGTGCGGATCACCGGCACCCGGTCCAGGCCCGCGCCCTCGATCCAGCGGTCGACGAAGACCATGGGGGTGCCGGCGCGGGCGGCGGCCAGCATCATCGGGGAGCCGCCGTCGGTGGGGCTGACCAGCAGTCCGTCTATGCGGCGGTCCATGAGGGTACGCACATGGTGGTCCTGGAGGTCGGGCCGCTCGTCGGCGTTGCCGATGACCACGCTGTAGTCCAGCTCGCGGGCGGCGTCCTCGACCGAACGGGCCAGCTCGGTGAAGAACGGATTCAGCACGTCGCTGATGACCAGCCCCAGGGTCCGGGTCTGGTCGGTGCGCAGCGAGCGGGCCACCGCGTTGGGGCGATAGCCGAGGTCGGCGACCGCGGCGAGCACCCGTTCGCGGGTGTCCGCGCGGACGGAGGGGTGGTCATTGAGCACCCGTGAGACCGTCGCCACGGAGACCCCGGCACACCGCGCCACATCCTTGATGGCCGGCATCGTCCACCTCCTTGTGGAATCGATTACATGAGATTGGAATCGATTACATGGAAGGAGGCAAGGGGGCGGCCCCCGGTGAAACCGGATCGTGATATTCCGCGACCGGACACATCCCCGCGCTCCTTCCCCACGGGCGCTGTCCACAGGCCCGAACCGCCTGTCGGCTCCCGGCGGTACGGTCGGGGCATGCTCAAACTCGCGGTGGTGGAAGGGGTCCTGGAGCGGATCACCTACGCCAATGAGGAGAACGGCTACACGGTCGCGCGGGTCGACACCGGCCGTGGCTCCGGCGATCTGCTCACTGTCGTCGGCTCGCTGCTGGGCGCCCAGCCGGGCGAGTCGCTGCGGATGGAGGGCCGCTGGGGTTCCCATCCGCAATATGGCAAACAGTTCACGGTCGAGAACTACCAGACCGTTCTCCCCGCCACCGTCCAGGGCATCCGGCGCTATCTCGGCTCCGGGCTGATCAAGGGCATCGGCCCCCGGATCGCCGACCGCATCACCGAGCACTTCGGCGTCGACACCCTCGACGTCATCGAACAGGAGCCCAAGCGGCTGGTCGAGGTCCCCGGCCTCGGCCCCAAGCGCACCAAGATGATCGCCGCCGCCTGGGAGGAGCAGAAGGCCATCAAGGAGGTGATGGTCTTCCTCCAGGGGGTCGGCGTCTCCACCTCCATCGCGGTGCGGATCTACAAGAAGTACGGCGACGCCTCGATTTCGGTCGTGAAGAACGAGCCGTACCGGCTGGCGGCCGACGTCTGGGGCATCGGCTTTCTCACCGCCGACAAGATCGCCCAGTCGGTCGGCATCCCCCATGACAGCCCCGACCGGGTGAAGGCCGGTCTTCAGTACGCGCTGTCCCAGTCCGCCGACCAGGGCCACTGCTATCTCCCCGAGGAGCAACTCATCGCGGACGCGGTCAAGCTGCTCCAGGTGGACACCGGCCTGGTCATCGACTGCCTGGGCGAGCTCGCGGCCGAGGACGAGGGCGTGGTGCGCGAGCCGGTCCCGGGCCCGGAGGGCGGCGAGCCGGTCTCCGCCGTCTATCTGGTGCCCTTCCACCGCGCCGAGATCTCCCTCGCGGGCCAGGTGCTGCGGCTGCTGCGCACCGAGGAGGACCGGCTGCCCGCCTTCCGGGGCGTGGACTGGGACAAGGCGCTGGGCTGGCTGGCCGGCCGCACCGGCGCCGATCTGGCGCCCGAGCAGAGCGAGGCGGTGCGGCTCGCGCTGACCGAGAAGGTCGCGGTGCTCACCGGCGGGCCGGGCTGCGGCAAGTCCTTCACCGTGCGGTCCGTGGTGGAGCTGGCCCGCGCCAAGAAGGCCAAGGTGGTGCTCGCGGCGCCCACCGGCCGGGCCGCCAAGCGGCTGTCCGAGCTGACCGGCGCCGAGGCGTCCACCGTCCACCGCCTGCTGGAGCTCAAGCCTGGCGGGGACGCGGCGTACGACAGGGACCGCCCGCTCGACGCGGATCTGGTGGTGGTCGACGAGGCGTCCATGCTCGATCTGCTGCTGGCCAACAAGCTGGCCAAGGCCGTCCCGCCCGGTGCCCATCTGCTCTTCGTCGGCGATGTGGACCAGCTGCCCAGCGTGGGCGCAGGGGAGGTGCTGCGCGATCTGCTGGCCCCCGGCAGCCCCGTCCCCGCGGTGCGGCTGACCCGGATCTTCCGCCAGGCCCAGCAGTCCGGGGTGGTCACCAACGCCCACCGGATCAACGAGGGGGTGCCGCCGGTCACCCAGGGCCTGTCGGACTTCTTCCTCTTCGTGGAGGACGACACCGAGGAGGCCGGGCGGCTCACGGTCGATGTCGCGGCCCGCCGCATCCCCGCGAAGTTCGGCCTCGACCCCCGCCGTGACGTGCAGGTTCTGGCCCCGATGCACCGCGGCCCGGCGGGCGCCGGCACGCTCAACGGACTGCTTCAGCAGGCCATCACCCCGGCCCGCCCGGACCTCCCGGAGCGCCGCTTCGGCGGCCGGGTCTTCCGCGTCGGCGACAAGGTGACCCAGATCCGCAACAATTACGAGAAAGGGGCCAACGGGGTCTTCAACGGCACGGTTGGCGTCGTCACCTCACTCGACACCGATGAGCAGCGGCTGACCGTGCGGACGGACGAGGACGAGGAGGTACCGTACGACTTCGACGAGCTGGACGAGCTGGCTCATGCCTATGCGGTGACCATCCACCGGTCACAGGGCAGTGAGTACCCGGCCGTCGTGATCCCGGTGACCACCGGGGCCTGGATGATGTTGCAGCGCAACCTCCTGTACACGGCCGTGACCCGTGCCAAGCGCCTTGTGGTGCTGGTCGGCTCGCGCCGCGCGCTGGGGCAGGCGGTGCGCACCGTCTCGGCGGGCAGGCGCTGCACCGCGCTGGATCACCGACTCGGCGGCGATGTGACAGTCGAGCGTGTCAGATGGGTTTCCGAACGATGACGAACGGGGCAGGATGGCCGTGAAGGCGGCACTGAGTGCCGCCAAAAGGCTCTTCGGCCGACCCCGAGTGCACATTCGCTACCCGAGTAGGGGAAGGTGGGGGGAGTCAGGGCACCTCGAAGAAGAGAACCAGACGTCGGTGAGGGATGACGTGAGCGACAACTCTGTAGTACTGCGGTACGGGGACGGCGAGTACACCTACCCGGTGGTCGACAGCACCGTCGGCGACAAGGGCTTTGATATCGGCAAGCTGCGCGCCCAGACCGGTCTGGTGACCCTGGACTCCGGTTACGGCAACACCGCCGCGTACAAATCCGCGATCACCTATCTGGACGGTGAGCAGGGCATCCTGCGTTACCGCGGCTACCCCATCGAGCAGCTGGCGGAGCGCGCCTCCTTCCTGGAGACGGCCTTCCTGCTGATCAACGGGGAGCTGCCGACCGTCGATGAACTGGCGGCATTCCGTGGGGACATCACCCGCCACACGCTGCTCCACGAGGACGTCAAGCGGTTCTATGACGGTTTCCCGCGTGACGCCCACCCGATGGCGATGCTGTCCTCCGTGGTCAGCGCGCTGTCGACCTTCTACCAGGACAGCCACAACCCCTTCGACGAGAAGCAGCGCAACCTCTCGACGACCCGGTTGCTGGCCAAGCTGCCGACCATTGCCGCGTATGCGTACAAGAAGTCGGTCGGCCACCCCTTTGTCTACCCGCGTAATGACCTCGGCTATGTCGAGAACTTCCTCCGGATGACCTTCTCGGTCCCCGCGCAGGAGTACGACCTCGACCCGACCGTGGTCTCCGCGCTCGACAAGCTGCTGATTCTGCACGCCGACCACGAGCAGAACTGTTCGACCTCCACGGTCCGGCTGGTCGGCTCCTCGCAGGCCAATATGTTCGCCTCCATCTCGGCGGGCATCAACGCCCTGTGGGGCCCCCTGCACGGCGGCGCCAACCAGTCCGTGCTGGAGATGCTCGAGGGCATCCAGGCTTCGGGCGGCGACGTCGACACCTTCATCCGCAAGGTGAAGAACAAGGAAGACGGCGTGAAGCTCATGGGCTTCGGGCACCGCGTCTACAAGAACTTCGACCCCCGGGCGAAGATCATCAAGTCGGCGGCGCACGATGTCCTCTCCGCGCTCGGCAAGTCCGACGAGCTGCTCGACATCGCGCTCAAGCTGGAGGAGCACGCGCTCGCGGACGACTACTTCGTGGAGCGCAAGCTCTACCCGAACGTGGACTTCTACACCGGTCTGATCTACCGGGCGATGGGCTTCCCGACGGAGATGTTCACCGTGCTGTTCGCGCTCGGCCGGCTGCCGGGCTGGATCGCCCAGTGGCACGAGATGATCAAAGAGCCGGGCTCCCGCATCGGCCGCCCCCGCCAGATCTACACGGGTGTGGTCGAGCGCGACTTCGTCCCGGTCGAGGAGCGCTAGAGCAACCGTTGCGCCCCGGGTGCCCCCGCCCTGCTCGGGTCGGGGGCACTCGTATGACCTGGGCCGGGCGCCGTAGAGCTTCTGGCGCTTGGGTCTTCCGGCGAGTGAGCCGAAGGGGCGCGTCGCTGTCGTAAGGGAGAGCGCGCGCAGGGAGCGAGGAACGAGCGACTGAGCACGGTCGACCGTCGACAGGGGGCACCTCCCAGCGGTAGCTGGGGGAGACTGAGGCGCCCCGGAGGCGAACCGAGCCTCAAAAAGAAGGTGCCAGAAGCGCCCCGCTGCCGATCCCCCCACGGGTCGGAGCGGGGCGCTTCCCTTGCCCCGGAGCGGATTCCCCCCACGGGATCCGGCCGGGCGTCTACGGGCCCTTGCGGGCCGTATGGTGACGCGATCTGCCGGGACGGGTACCTACGGGAGGGCCGCTCAAAGCTCCCCGAGTACGTCGTCCCGGCTACGCGTAGCAGGATCCGTCCCCCAAGACGTATCCCCACCGTCCCATTAGACTCGCGACCCCCCTCGATGGTTACGTTGGGTTGTGTGTGATCTGCGTCTCTTGCCATAAGGGCCATAAAAGGGCAAGAGCCTCGATTTGAAGATCGAGGCTCTGTCGTATGGGTGTTGTGCGGCTTATGGGGACTTGGTGAATCTATGGAGATGCTGTGAAGGTCCGCAGTCGCAGGCTGTTCGTCACCACGAACACGGACGAGAACGCCATCGCCGCTCCCGCGATCATCGGGTTCAGCAGTCCGGCCGCCGCGAGCGGCAGCGCGGCGACGTTGTAGCCGAAGGCCCAGAAGAGATTGCCCTTGATGGTGCCGAGGGTCCTGCGCGCCAGCCGGATCGCGTCCGCCGCCACCCGCAGATCGCCCCGGACCAAGGTCAGATCCCCGGATTCAATGGCCGCGTCCGTGCCCGTGCCCATCGCGAGCCCGAGGTCGGCGGTGGCCAGGGCGGCCGCGTCGTTGACCCCGTCGCCCACCATGGCGACCGTACGGCCCTCGTCCCGCAGCCGCTTCACCACGTCCACCTTGTCCTGCGGCAGCACCTCGGCGATGACGTCGTCGATGCCGACCTCGCGGGCCACCGCCTCGGCGACCAGCCGGTTGTCGCCGGTCAGCAGGATCGGGGTGAGGCCGAGCGCCCGCAGCTGGGCGACCGCCTCGGCGCTGGTCTCCTTGACGGCGTCGGCCACCAGGAGGACGCCGCGCGCCGCGCCGTCCCAGGCCACCGCGACCGCCGTCTGGCCTTCCGACTCGGCCGCGGCCTTGGCGGCCGCCAGGTCCTCGGGCAGCTCGATGGCCCAGGCGCCGAGCAGCTTCTCGCGGCCGACCAGCACCGCGTGGCCGTCCACCGTGCCCTGGACGCCGAGGCCGGGCTCGGAGCGGAAGTCGGCGGGCGCCGGGAGGTCGCCGATCCGCTCGGCCGCGCCGTCCGCGATGGCCCGCGCGATCGGGTGCTCCGAGGCGTGCTCCAGGGCGCCCGCGAGCCGCAGCAGCTCCCGCTCGTCCACTCCGGGCGCCGTGACGGCACCACGCAGCCGCATCTGCCCGGCCGTCACCGTGCCGGTCTTGTCCAGGACGACGGTGTCCACCCGGCGGGTGGACTCCAGCACCTCGGGCCCCTTGATCAGGATGCCCAGCTGGGCGCCGCGGCCGGTGCCGACCATGAGCGCGGTCGGGGTGGCCAGGCCCAGGGCGCAGGGGCAGGCGATGATCAGGACGGCGACGGCCGCGGTGAAGGCGGCGGCCGCGTCGCCCGTGGTGAGCAGCCAGCCCAGTAGGGTGCCGACGGCGATCAGCAACACGATCGGTACGAAGATCCCCGAGACCCGGTCGGCGAGCCGCTGCACCTCGGCCTTGCCGTTCTGCGCGTCCTCGACCAGCTTGGCCATACGGGACAGCTGGGTGTCCGCACCGACCCGGGTGGCCTCGACCACGATCCGGCCCGACGCGTTGACGGTCGCGCCCGCCACCGCGTCGCCGACCCCCACGTCCACGGGCACCGACTCGCCGGTCAGCATCGAGGCGTCCACGGCGGAGGAGCCCTCGACCACCGTGCCGTCGGTGGCGATCTTCTCGCCGGGGCGCGCCACGAAGCGGTCGCCGACGGCCAGCTCGCCGACGGGGATCCGTACCTCCTTGCCTCCGCGCAGCACGGCCACGTCCTTGGCGCCGAGCTCAAGCAGCGCGCGCAGCGCCGCGCCCGCCCGCCGCTTGGACTTCGCCTCCAGGTAGCGGCCGAGGAGGATCAGCGCGGTCACTCCGGCCGCCGCCTCCAGGTAGATCGAGGACGATCCGTCGGTGCGGGAGACGGTGAGGTCGAAGCCGTGCCGCATACCGGGCATGCCCGCGTGGCCGAAGAACAGCGCCCATGCGGACCAGCCGAGGGCCGCCAGGGTGCCGATGGAGACGAGGGTGTCCATGGTGGCCGCGCCGTGCCGGGCGTTCGTCCAGGCGGCCTTGTGGAAGGGCGCGCCGCCCCAGACGACGACCGGCGCGGCGAGGGTGAGCGAGAGCCACTGCCAGTTGTCGAACTGGAGGGACGGCACCATCGCCAGCACCACGACGGGCAGGGACAGCGCGAGGGAGACGAGCATGCGGTGGCGCAGGGAGTCCGGCGCGGCCTCGCCGCGCGGGTCGGCCTCCGGTGCGGCGGCGCCCTCGGGGGTGCGGGGCTCGGGCACGGCGGGGCGCGGTTCCTCGGCGGTGTACCCGGTTTTGACGACGGTGGCGATCAGGTCGGCGACCTCGATCCCCGCGCCGTAGGACACCTTGGCCTTCTCGGTGGCGAAGTTCACCGTGGCGGTGACGCCGTCGAGGCGGTTGAGCTTCTTCTCGACACGGGCGGCGCAGGACGCACAGGTCATTCCGCCGATGGCGAGCTCGACCTGCGAGGGCCCGTCGGCCGTCGCCGTGGTGTCGGCGGCGGACCCGGCGGGGGGTGCCGTGCTGGTCATGTCTGGTCTCCTGGGAGGAGGGCCGGGCCGTGCGGCGACTGTATGAGCAGGGCGGCACGGTCCGGCGGGGGTTTGGTAGGGGCTCGCTCAGGCCCGGCCGGCGAGCTCGTAGCCCGCCTCGTCCACGGCGGCGCGGACGGTCTCGTCGTCCAGCGGGGCGGCCGAGACCACGGTGACCTGGCCGGTGGAGGCCACGGCCTTGACGGAGGTGACGCCGTCGAGGGCGCCGACCTCCTCCGTGACGGCGCCTTCGCAGTGGCCGCAGGTCATACCCGTCACCTTGTAGACGGTGGTGACTGCCTCGGAGCTCATGGGGTTCTCCTGTGTGGGGTGAGCGTGACGGTCGGTGCGCAGGAGGCACCGGAATGCCTCAGCGTCTCCTGGCAATCCCCACTCTATACCCCTAGGGGGTATGGATGGAAGCCGGTGGTGCGCCGGTCGCTGACGGGTGCGGTGCGCCCGCGCGCACCCCTCCGCGGGCCGGAGCGGGGGAGGGACGTGCGACGAGGTGTGGTCCGGGGTCAGGGCTGGGCGGGGACTCCCTCGGTGCCCAGCGCCGGGGCGAGATAGCCGTACAGGGCGGATTTCAACTCCGCTACGTACGCGTCCCGTTCCGCGCCCTCATGGCCGAGGATCAGTCCCAGCCCGGCCTTGAACAGGGCGAACGCCATGTTCGCGGTCTGGGTGCGGCGCTCGGGGGAGAGGTCGGGGCTGCGGGCGCCGATCAGTTCGCTGATGCGGTCCTGGATCGAGTCGTGCAGGGTGGCGTGCTCCTCGAGGAAGTGGCCCGGGGCGTCGGAGGACTGGAGCAGGGTCAGGAAGGCGGGGTTCGCGCAGTTGAACTCGATCATCGGATCGAGGACCGCGTCGAGCAGTTCGCGCAGTGGCAGCGCGGCGTTCTCGAGGGTGAAGGCCACCCCGTGGGTTTCCAGCATCCGGCGGTTGAGGCGCTCGCCGAGCTCGACGGCGATGGCCTCCTTGTTCGGGAAGAACTGGTACAGCGTGCCGGGGGAGACCCCGGCCTCGCGGGCGATGGCGTTGGTGCTCGCCGAGGTGTAGCCGGTGCGGCAGAAGACGCTGGCGGCGGCGTCGAGCAGCTGCTGGATCCGGCGCTCGCCGCGCGCCTGTCTGCGGCGCGGCTTCGCCGTCTCGTCGGACTGGTCCGCCTTGCTCTCGCTCACCTGTTTTCCCCGGCTCTCCGTGTTCGATTGACAAACACGAGCGCCCGCTCGCATTCTTGAGAAACGCGAGCGGTCGCTCGTGTTTACCGTCCATGGTAATCAGCGACCCGTGCTGCCTACGGACATGTGGTGGCGGCATGGGGCACAGGTGAAGGGGACACCGCGCCATGACCGATGTCAACCGCCCACCCGAGGACCGGATCGGAGGGTGGACCCGCCTGGTCACGGCGCGTCCTCGGCTGTCTCTGCTGATCGCTTTGATCTTCACCGCGCTGGCCGTCGTAGCCGGGAGTGGGGTCGCCGACCGGATGGGAAGCGGCGGCTGGGAGGACCCCGCGTCCGAGTCCGCGTATGCCACCAAGGCGCTCGAGAAGCGCTTCCCCGCCTCGCAACCCAATCTGATCCTGCTCGTCGACAGCGGTAAGAAGGCCGTGGACGATCCGGCCGTCGCCGCCGAGGCCCGGGCACTGGCCAAGAAGCTCTCGGGCGAGAAGGCGGTCACCGGGGTCACCTCGTACTGGACCACCGGCGCGCCCTCGCTGCGGGCCCGTGACCGGGGCGAGGCGATCATCGCCGCGCGGATCCTGGGCGATGAGTCGGCCGCGGGCAAGGCGCTGGAGCGCATAGCGCCCCACTACCGGGGTGCCCACGGCCCGGTCGAGGTGCGGGTCGGCGGGATGGTCGCGGTCCGCCATGAGCTCCAGTCCACCATCCAGGAGGATCTGCTGCGGGCCGAGATGATCGCCCTGCCCATCACCCTGGTGCTGCTCGTGATGGTCTTCGGCAGCGCCGTGGCCGCCCTGCTGCCGCTCGGAGTCGGCATCATCGCGATCCTCGGCACCGACGCGGTGCTGCGCGGGCTCACCGAGTTCACCGATGTCTCGGTCTTCGCGCAGAACCTGACCACCGCGCTCGGCCTCGGACTCGCCATCGACTATGCCCTGTTCATCGTCCGTCGCTTCCGCGAGGAGCTGGGCCGGGGCGCGGAGAAGCTGCCCGCCGTCGCGGCCACGCTGCGCACCGCCGGGCGCACCGTCCTCTTCTCGGCGCTGACCGTCGCCGCGTCGCTCGCCGCCATGCTGGTCTTCCCGCAGTACTTCCTGCGCTCCTTCGCCTATGCCGGGATCGCGGTGGTGCTGATCGCCGCCACCGCCGCCCTGGTGGTCCTGCCCGCGGCGCTCATCCTCCTGGGCGACCGGGTCAACGCACTGGATCTCACCCGGCTGCTGCGCCGCGGCCGCCCGGCCCGGGGCGGTGAGCCCGGGGCGGGGTGGGCGCGGCTCGCCCGGCTGGTGATGCGGCGCGCCCCGGTGTTCGCGCTGGCCACCGTCGCCGGTCTGGTCGCGCTGGGACTGCCGTTCCTGAGGGTGGAGTTCGGCACCGCGGACGACCGTCAGCTGCCGTCGAGCGCCGAGTCCCATGTGGTGCAGCAGCACATCCGGGAGGGGTTCCCCGGCGGTCCCGGGGGCGCGGTGGAGGTCCTCGCGGAGGGCGGCTCCATCGGCACCAAGGCCCTCGCCGACTACAGCGCCAAGGTCTCCGCCCTCCCCCAGGTGCTGCGGGTGGACAGCCCGGCGGGCCGGTTCGCCGACGGGCGGCGGGTGGCCGAGCCGGGGCCGGCGGAGGCGGCGCGGCTGTCGGATGGCTCGGCGGAGATCACCGTGCAGCCCAAGGGGGAGGCCGTGGACACCGCCAGCCAGGACCTGGTGCGGACGATCCGCGCCCAGGAGCCGTCGTTCACCACCTCGGCGACCGGCACCGCCGCCGTCCTGGTGGACACCAAGGACTCCATAGCCGACCGGCTGCCCTGGGCCGCGGCCATCATCGTCGCCGTCACCCTGCTGCTGGTCTTCCTGCTCACCGGAAGCGTGCTGATACCGATTCAGGCCGTGCTGCTCAACGCGCTCAGTCTGACCGCGATGTTCGGCGCGGTGGTGTGGGTCTTCCAGGACGGGCATCTGTCCGGCCCGCTCGCCTTCACCACCTCCGGCGATATCGAGACCACCCTGCCCGTCCTGATGTTCTGCGTCGCCTTCGGGCTCTCCATGGACTACGGGGTCTTCCTGCTCTCCCGGATCAAGGAGGAGTACGACCGCACCGGGGACCATCAGGCGGCGGTGGAGTTCGGACTGCGGCGCACCGGCGGACTGATCACGGCGGCGGCGCTGATCCTCGCCGTGGTGATGGTGGGCATCGGCACCTCGCGGGTCACCAACACCAAGATGCTGGGGCTGGGCATCGCCCTGGCCGTGCTGATGGACGCGATGGTGGTGCGCGGGCTGCTGGTGCCGGCGGTGATGAAGCTGACCGGCCGGGCCACCTGGTGGGCCCCGGGCCCGCTGCGGCGGCTGCACACCCGGTTCGGGCTGAGCGAGGGGGAGTCCACGGATGCCGCCACCGGCGGCGAGGCCGATGGTCGCCGGTGCGGCGGCAAGGGTGGGCCTCACGGCAAGGGCGGGCCTCACGGTGAGGACAAGGCGCACGGCGAGGACGGGGCTCACGGTGAGGACAAGGTGCACGACGAGGACGGGGTTCGGGGAGAGGGGGAGAAGGCGCGGGACCGGGACCGGGTGAGTACGGGCCGCTGACGGCTCAGGCGGACGTGGCGGCACCGCTAGTCCTTGCCGTCACGCCGGGCGCGGCGGTTGCCGGGTCTGCGGACCACCCAGGAGCGGATCGTATCCGCGTACCAATACGGTTTGCCGCCCTCCACATGATCGGGGGGCGGCAGCAGACCGTGCTTGCGATAGGACCGTACGGTGTCGGTCTGCACACCGATATGCGCGGCGATCTCCTTGTACGACCACAGCCTCCGGTCGGTCATCTCTTATGCCCTTCCGCAGGGCGTCGCGGTCACGGCCCGGTGGGGCCGTCGGGGGAGCCACGGCGCGCCTGCTCACATTCCATCAGCCTGTGCCCGGTCAACGACGCTGAGTGAAGGGGGCCCGGGGCTGTTGAACAGCTGTGACGGAGGCGTGTGGAGATGTGACCGCTGTGACGCACGGGTGACGCACCGGACGAGACCCGGACGCCATGACCACAGCGGGCCGGCCGTGAGGTCACGGCCGGCCCGCTGGGCGTCAGCTGGAGACAAGGCGTCAGCTGGAGACGGGGCGTCAGCTGTAGAGGGCGGGGCGCTCGATCATCTCGACCGCCGTGCGCTGCCCCGTGGCCTGGGCCCGGACCCCCGCCTCGCTGACGGCGGTCGCGGCATAGCCGTCCCAGGTGCTGGGGCCCTCGACCTCGCCGCGCCGGGTGGCGTTGACCCAGCTCTGCACCTCGCGGTCGTACGCCTCCTCGAAGCGGGCCACGAAGTCGGGGGCGATCTCCCCGCCCCAGGTGCCGGGCCGGTTGACCAGCATCCCGTGGGCATCGCCGACGCGGGCGGTGCCCCGCTCGCAGACCGCCTCCGCCTGCACCTGGTAGCCGAAGCCGCAGGTGGCGAAGATCTCCACATTGACGATCGCCCCGCCGGTGGTCTCGAAGACCACCAGCTGGGGGTCGCTGAGCGGTTCGGGCGACAGTGAGCTGGGGGTCGGCTTGAGCACGGTGACCGCGGCGATCTCCTGCTCCAGCAGCCAGCGCGACTGGTCCATCTCATGCACCACCGAGTCGGTGATCATCATCTCGTTGGTGAAGTACGAGTGCACCGAGGCATTGCGGTGGCGGCAGTGCAGCAGCAGCGGGCGGCCCAGCTCACCCCCGGCCAGCAGCGCCTTGAGCTTCATGAACTCGGTGTCGTAGCGGCGCATGAAGCCCACCTGCACCCGGCGGTGGCCCAGCCGCTGCTCGGCCTCCAGCACCCGCAGCGCGGACGCGGAGTCCGGGGTGAGCGGCTTCTCGCACAGCACCGGCAGATCGCGCTCGAAAGCGCTGAGCAGCGCGGCCTCGTGCGCGGGCCCCGGCGAGGCGATCAGCACCGCGTCCACGCCGGGCGCGGCCATCGCGGCGGCCGGGTCGGTGAACGCCTGACAGCCGTCGGCGGTGTCGGCGACCGCCTTGGCCCGCGCCTCGTCGATGTCGACCACGGCGGCCACCCGGGCGCCGCTGATCACGTCGTTGATGCGGCGGACATGGTCGGCGCCCATCTTGCCGGTCCCGATGACGGCGACCCCGAGCGTTCCCTGCTGGGTCATAAACTGCTCTCTCTTCTCTCTCTGCTCTCTGGACGGTTCGAAGGCCCGTGGGGGCGAAGGCCCGTGGAGCCAAGGCCCGTGGGGCGAAGGCCCGAGTGGGCGAAGGCCCGTGGGGGCGGAAAGGGAGGGGTCAGGCGCCGCAGGAGCGCAGGAAGCGCCGGGTGCGCTCGGCGATGGGGAAGGGCTGGCCGGGCGGGCAGGGGTACATGTCCTGCTCGACGATGGCGAACAGATCCACATCCAGGTTCTGGGCCGCGGTCAGGACCGGACCCAGCTCCGGAATGCCGTTCGGCGGTTCGCACATCACACCACGCTGGACGGCGGGGCCGAACGGCACCCCGTTCTTCACCACATCGGCGAGGATCTCCGGGTCGACCTGCTTGAGGTGGAGATAGCCGATGCGCTCGCCGTAGGTCTCGATCAGCTTGACGCTGTCGCCGCCGCAGTAGGCGTAGTGGCCCGTATCCAGGCAGAGGTTGACCAGGTCTGCGTCGGTGGCGTCCAGGAAGCGGGCCACGTTCTCCTCGGTGTCGATATGGGTGTCGGCATGCGGGTGGACGACGATGTCGAGTCCGAAGCGCTCCCGCACCTCACGGCCGAGCCGCTCCATCCCGGTGGACAGATGGCGCCACTGCTCGGCGGTGAGCTTCGGGGGTTCGATCAGCTCGGCGGTCTTGTCGTCCCGCCAGAAGGAGGGGATGACCACGAGGTGCTTGGCGTTCATCGCCCGGGTCAGCTCGGCGACCTGGGAGACATGCTCCCAGGTGGCGTCCCAGACCTCGGGGCCGCGGTGCAGCGAGGTGAAGACGGTGCCCGCGGAGACCGTGAGACCGCGCCGGCCGGTCTCCTCGGTGAGCCGGGCCGGGTCCGTGGGCAGATAGCCGTACGGACCCAGCTCGATCCACTCGTAACCGGCCTCGGTGACCTCGTCGAGGAAGCGCTGCCAGGGGACCTGCTGATCGTCGTCGGGGAACCACACCCCCCAGGAGTCGGGGGCCGAGCCGACCCGGATGCGGTCCAGGGCGGGTACGGGGGAGGCGTCGGCAGTCATGGCAGAGGGTCTCCTCGGTGTGCTGGGGTGCCCGCGTCGTACTGTTTTGGGCAGCTTCACCGGCCGGGCGGGCGGCCGTCAAGGCTTCGTCAGGACATTCGGACGTCTTGTCAGGGAAAAGGGAGGGAAGACGTCGGAAGGATGGCGTCCGTCAGGTGGTGTCCGTCAGGAGGAAGGAGCGGTCACCTCCTCCGGCAGCTCGTCCACATCGACCCCGCGGACCTGGGCCAGCTCATGCTTGAGCGCGGCCAGTTCGGTACCGCCGGCCATATGGTTGGTGAGCTCTTCGAGGCTGACGTCCTCGCGCGCCGCGTTCAGCTCCAGGGCGCCGAGCCGGAGCACCGCGAAGTGGTCGCCGACCATATAGGCGTGGTGCGGGTTGTGGGTGATGAAGATGACGCCGAGCCCGCGCTCGCGCGCCGCCGCGATGTACTTGAGCACCACACCGGACTGCTTGACGCCGAGCGCCGCGGTCGGCTCGTCCAGGATCAGCACCCGGGCGCCGAAGTGGACCGCCCGGGCGATGGCCACGGACTGCCGCTGGCCGCCGGAGAGGGTGCCGATGGGCTGCTCCAGGTTGTCGAGGTGGATGCCCATGGCGGACAGCTCCTCGCCGGTGATCTGCTTCATCCGCTGGATGTCCAGCCGGCGCACCGGCCAGGGGCCGCGGGTCAGCTCGGAGCCGAGGAAGAAGTTCCGCCACACCGGCATCAGCGGCACGGTGGCCAGGTCCTGGTAGACGGTGGCGATGCCCAGGTTCAGGGCGTCGCGCGGAGTGTTCAGCCGCACCGGCTTCCCGTCCACGAGGTATTCGCCCTCGTCATGCTGGTGCAGCCCCGAGATGATCTTGATCAGGGTGGACTTGCCGGCGCCGTTGTCGCCGAGCACACAGGTCACCCGGCCCGGCCGGACGGCCAGGTCGATGCCCTCCAGGGCGCGGATGTTCCCGTAGAGCTTGCCCACGCCCCGCAGCCGGATCACCGGCTCCTCGTCCGGCGCGGGAGCCTGTGCGGCGCTGTCCTTGGTGACGTTCGTTGCCATTCCGATCACCTCCTGGCGGCCTGACGGCGCACCCACAGATTGACGAGGGTCGCGAGCAGCAGCATCACGCCGACGAAGAACTTGAACCAGTCGGGGTTCCAGTTGGCGTAGACGATGCCCTGGTTGACCATGCCGAAGATGAAGGCGCCGAGGACCGCGCCGATCGCGGAGCCATAGCCGCCGGTGAGCAGGCAGCCGCCGATCACGGCCGCGATGATGTAGTAGAACTCGTTGCCCACGCCCTCGCCGGCCTGCACGGTGTTGTACTCGAAGAGCAGATGCATGCCCACGAACCAGGCCGCGAAGCCCACCGTCATAAAGAGGGCGATCTTGGTGAGGTTCACGGGTACGCCCACGGCCCGGGCGCTCTCCTTCGAGCCACCGGCCGCGAAGATCCAGTTGCCGAACTTGGTGCGCAGCAGCACCCAGGTGGCGATGGCGGCGAAGAGCAGCCACCACAGCACGGTGATCTTCACATCGACGCCGAAGATGGCGATCTCGGAGGCGAAGAGCGACTTGGCCTGGTCGAAGCCGTCCATGTCGCTGATGGTGTCGGTGGCGACATTGCCGGTCAGCAGCTTGGTGATGGCCAGGTTGGCGCCCTGGAGCATCAGGAAGCTGGCGAGGCTGACCAGGAAGCTGGGCAGCCCGGTCTTGATCAGCAGCAGTCCGTTGATCAGCCCCACGGTGAGCGAGACCAGCAGGGCGACGAGCACACCCACCCAGACATTGGTGGTGAGCTGGAAGCTGAGCATGCTCGCGGCCAGCGCCGAGGAGGTGACGGCGACTCCGGCCGACAGGTCGAACTCGCCACCGATCATCAGCAGGGAGACGGCGAGCGCCATGATGCCCATGGTGGACGCCTGGTAGAGGACGGTGGCGAAGGAGTCGGCCTGCCGGAAGGTGGGGGCCACGGCGAAGAAGAAGAGATAGACGCCGACGGCCGCGACCAGCGCCCCGATCTCGGGGCGGGCCAGCGCCCGCCGGGCCAGTGAGCGCTCGGCGGTGCGGCTCTTGGGCGGGACCGCGGGGGAGGCCGGCGGTGTCGCTGCCGCCGGGGTGGCGGTATGGGTCATGACCGGCTCACCGTGTTCCCTTCTGGGCGAACTTGGCGATGGTGTCCACGTTGTCCTTGGTGACGAACGCGGGCCCGGTCAGCACCGGCTGCTCGCCGCCGCCGCTGAAGTTGCCGTTGTTCTTGTAGAGCCACAGGGAGTCGATGGACAGATAGCCCTGGAGATACGGCTGCTGGTCGACGGCGAACTGGACATCGCCGCTCTGCACGGCCGAGACCAGGTCCTTGTTGAGGTCGAAGGTGGCCACCTTGGCCTTGTCGCCCGCGTCCTTCGCGGACTGCACGGCGGTCAGGGCGAACGGGGCGCCCAGGGTGACGACATAGTCGATGCTCGAATCCTGCTTGAGCTTCGCGGAGATCGTCGACTTGACCGACGGCATATCGGTTCCGTTGACGTACAGGATGTCGGTCTTGCCCTTGAAGGTCTTCTTCACACCCGCGCAGCGGGCCTCGAGGGCGACATGACCCTGCTCCTGGATCACACAGATGTCGTGCTTGGCGCCGACCTCGTTGAGGTGCTTGCCGAACGCCTGGCCCGCGATGTTCTCGTCCTGGCCGAAGTACTCCAGCAGACCCATGTCCTTCCACTGGTCGAGTCCGGCGTTGAAGGCGACGACCGGGATCCCGGCCTTCTTCGCCTTGGCTATCGCGCCCTTCATGGCGTCGGGCTTGGCGAGGGTGACGGCGATGCCGTCGACCTTCTGGTTGATCGCGTTCTGGATCAGGTTGGCCTGGTCGGCTCCGTTGGGGTTGCTGGAGTAGACGAGGTCGACGTTGTCCTTGGCCGCGGCGGCCTTGGCGCCCTTGCGCACCGTGTCCCAGAAGGTGTCGCCCGGGGCCGCGTGAGTGATCATCGCGATCCGCATCCGCGGGGTGTCGGCCTTCCCGGCCGCGAGGCCGGCGTCGGCTTCCTGGGCCTTCTTGCCACCTTGACTGCTGCACCCCGCCGCCAGGAGGGCGGCTGCGGTGGCGAGTGCGGCGAGGCCCGCTCTGCGGTGTCGATTGAGTCTGAGGTCCATCCGTTCCAGCACCTCTCAAAGCCAGGTCCGTCGAATCAGCACGGCCGTTGCAGAACGGGAGCCTCTCCCCGTGGGGGGCCACTGTCAAGACTTTGTCATGACAACATTTCATCCGGACGTAACGAGGCGGTAACGCGCCCCGTGGATCCGGATGATGACGTCCGTATGTAAGGACAAAGTCTTGACAGTGGGCGGGGCGCACGTCTAGACCTGAAGGGCCGGGGTGGATCCCGGAGTTCTGAGCACCAGACCCTGAGCTGCGTCTTTCCCGAAGGGGCAGGCATGAGTGAGCCGTACGACCTGATCACGATGGGCCGCATCGGAGTGGACCTCTATCCACTCCAGACCGGTGTGCCGCTGCCGCAGGTTGAATCGTTCGGAAAGTTTCTCGGCGGCTCGGCGACCAATGTCGCGGTCTCCGCGGCCCGCCTCGGCCGCCGCTCCGCGGTGATCAGCCGCACCGGGGCGGATCCGTTCGGCGATTACATCCACCAGGAGCTGCGGGCCTTCGGGGTGGAGGACCGCTTCGTCACCCCCGTCGAGGAGTACCCCACCCCGATCACCTTCTGCGAGATCTTCCCGCCGGACGACTTCCCGCTGTACTTCTACCGCCGCCCCAAGGCGCCCGATCTGGAGATCCACGCCGATGAGCTGGACCTCGACGCCATCCGCGCCGCCCGGATCTTCTGGATGACCGGCACCGGGCTCAGCGAGGAGCCCAGCCGCACCAGCACCCTCGCCGCGCTCGCCGCCCGCGCCAAGAGCGGCACCACCGTCTTCGACCTCGACTGGCGGCCGATGTTCTGGGCCGACCCGGAGACCGCCCGCCCCTTCTACGCCGAGGCGCTGCGCCACGCCACCGTCGCCGTCGGCAACGTGGACGAGTGCGAGATCGCCACGGGTGCGCGCGAGCCCAAGGCGTGCGCGCAGGCGCTGCTGGACGCGGGGGTGGAGATCGCCGTCGTCAAACAGGGTCCGCGCGGGGTGCTCGCCGTGCACCGCGACGGCACCACCGCGGAGGTCCCGCCGGTCCCGGTCGAGGTGGTCAACGGGCTGGGCGCGGGCGACGCGTTCGGCGGCGCCCTGTGCCACGGGCTGCTCTCGGACTGGCCCCTGGAGCGCGTCATGCGGTACGCCAACGCGGCGGGCGCCATCGTCGCGTCCCGCCTCGCCTGCTCCTCCGCGATGCCCACCGAAGCGGAGGTCGAGGCTCTGCTGGCGGGGGACTGACCCCGGAGCCCAGTGGTGTGGCCGCTGGGTGCCCATCGTTACGGGGCGTCCCGTCCGACCGGCTGGGGGTACCTCCCAGCGGTAGCTGGGGGCGAGCCGAAGGGGCGCGTCGCTGTCGAAAGGGAGAGCGCGCGCAGGGAGCGAGGGCTCCGATCGATATGCGGCTCCGCCGCGTGGGCGACCGAGCACGGTCGACCGTCGACAGCGACTGGAGCGCCCCGGAGGCGAACCGAGCCTCGAAAAAGAGAGGAAAAACCCTTGAGCATCAGCATTTCGGACCTCGTGACGGTGCGCAGCCGCCATCCGGAGGCCATCGCCGAGGCGGCCGCCCGCCGGGTCCGCCGCCCCCTCATCGGGGACAGCGGCCGTCTGATGATCGTGGCCGCCGATCACCCGGCGCGCGGCGCCCTCGCCGTCGGTGGCCACAAGCTGGCCATGGCCAACCGGGGCGATCTGCTGGAGCGGCTGTGTGTGGCGCTGTCCCGGCCCGGGGTCGACGGGGTGCTCGCCACCGCCGACATCCTCGAGGACCTGCTGCTGCTCGGCGCCCTCGACGGCAAGGTCGTCATGGGCTCGATGAACCGCGGCGGCCTCGCCGGGGCCTCGTTCGAGCTCGACGACCGGTTCACCGGACACCGCCCCCAGGACATCGAGCGCCTCCGCTTCGACGCCGGCAAGCTGCTGCTGCGCATCGACTACGAGGACGCCGGTTCGCTGACCACCATGGTCACCACGGCCCGCGCCATCGACGACATGGCGGAGCGGCGGCTGCCCGTCTTCGTCGAGCCGTTCATCTCCCGGCGGACCGGCGGAAAGGTCGTCAACGACCTGTCCGCCGAGGCCGTCACCAAGTCCATAGCCATCGCCTCCGGCCTCGCCGGAACCTCCGCCTACACCTGGCTGAAGGTGCCGGTCACCGACGACGCCGACGAGATGGCGGCGGTGATGGAGACGAGCACCCTTCCGGCGGTGTTGCTCGGCGGCGACGTGGGCAAGTCTCCGCAGGACCAGGAGGATGCGTACGAGAAGTGGCGCAAGGCGCTGGGCCTGCCCACCGTGCAGGGGCTGGTCGTCGGCCGCTCCCTGCTCTATCCGGCGGAGGGCAGTGTCGAGACCGCCGTGGACACCGCCGTCGGCCTGCTGTGACGCTGTAAGAAAGGCAGAGACTTCACGCCATGACCACCACCGATCCGTTCCCCGGCTTCCATGTGCAGGCCGGCAAGGCGGCCGACGGGCCCTACGCCGTGGACATCGCCCCCGAGCGGGCCGGCTGGGGCTACTCCAGCCTGCGGGTCCTCGATCTGCCGCCCGGCGGTTCGCATTCGCTGGCCACCGGTGACAGCGAGTGGATCGTGCTGCCGCTGAGCGGTGGCTGCACCGTGATCGCCGAGGGCGAGACGTTCGAACTGCACGGCCGGGAGAGCGTGTTCAGCGGGGTGAGCGACTTCGTCTATCTGCCGCGCGACTCCCACGCCCAGATCGCCAGCGGCGCGGGCGGCCGCTTCGCGCTCACCGGCGCCCGCTGCGAGCGCCGGCTGCCCGCGCGCTACGGACCGGCCTCCGCCGTCCCCGTCGAGCTGCGCGGCAGCGGCAACTGCTCACGCCAGGTGAACAACTTCGGCGCGGCAGCCCCCGCCGGAGGCGGAAAATCAGCTGGCGGTTTCGAATGCGACAAGCTCATCGCCGTCGAGGTGCTCACCCCGGGCGGCAACTGGTCCTCGTACCCGCCGCACAAGCACGACCAGTGCCGCCCCGGCGAGGAGAGCGAGCTCGAGGAGATCTACTACTTCGAGATCGCCGAGGCCCACGGCAACGAGGGCATCGGCTATCAGCGGGTCTCCCCGTCCGGCCACGGCCGCGGCACCGACGTGCTCGCCGAGGTCCGCTCCGGTGACACCGTCCTGATCCCCGACGGCTGGCACGGCCCCTCCATCGCCGCCCCCGGGCACGACATGTACTACCTCAACGTCATGGCGGGCCCGGCGGCGGAGCGCGCCTGGCTCATCTGCGACCACCCCGACCACGCCTGGATCCGCTCCACCTGGCCCGACCAGGCCGTCGACCCCCGTCTGCCCCTCTATCAAGCACCCGCTGGAGACCCACGATGAACGGTTCGGCAGTGCGTCGCCTCACCGTCGCCCAGGCGCTGGTGGAGTTCCTGGCCCACCAGTACACCGAGCGGGACGGGCGGCGGCATCGCCTGATCAACGCCACCTGGGGGATCTTCGGCCATGGCAATGTGGCCGGGCTCGGCCAGGCGCTGCTGGAGTCCGGGCCGGACACCATGCCGTACCTCCAGGGCCGTAACGAGCAGGCGATGGTGCACGCAGCGGTCGGCTACGCCCGGCAGAACAACCGGCTCGCCGCCCAGGCCGTCACCACCTCCATCGGCCCCGGCGCCACCAACCTGGTGACCGGTGCCGCGCTCGCCACCGTCAACCGGCTGCCGGTGCTGCTGCTGCCCGGCGACATCTTCGCCACCCGGCCCGCCGACCCCGTGCTCCAGCAGCTCGAAGTGCCCTACGCGGGCGACATCTCGGTGAACGACGCGCTGCGCCCGGTCTGCCGCTACTTCGACCGGGTGATGCGTCCCGAGGCGCTGATCCCGGCCGCGCTCCAGGCCATGCGGGTGCTGGCGGACCCGGCCGAGACCGGCGCCGTCACCCTGGCCCTGCCGCAGGACGTCCAGGCCGAGGCGTTCGACTGGCCCGAGGAGTTCTTCGCCGACCGGGTCTGGCACGTCCGCCGCCCCGCCCCCGAGGCGGCCGAGGTGGCCGCCGCCGCGCGGGCCGTCCGCGCCGCCCGCCGGCCGCTGATCGTCGCGGGCGGCGGGGTCCACCACAGCGAGGCGGAGGACAGCTTGCGCGCCCTCGTGGACGCGACCGGCATCCCGGTGGCGTCCACCCAGGCGGGCAAGGGCTCGCTGCGCTACGACCACCCCGCCGACATCGGCGGCATCGGCCACACCGGCACCGCCGTCGCGGACGACCTGGCCCGCACCGCCGACCTGGTCATCGGCGTGGGCACCCGCTACAGCGACTTCACCACCGCCTCCGCGACCCTCTTCGCGGACCCGGCGGTCCGCTTCCTCAACCTCAACATCACGCCGTTCGACGCCCATAAGCTCGGCGCCACCACCGTGGTCGCCGACGCCCGCGCCGCGCTCGAAGCGCTCACCGCCGAGCTGGCGGGCCACCGGGTGGACGAGACGTACGAGGCCGAGTACCGCACCGGGAAGACCGCGTGGGAGCGCCGGGTGGACGCCGCGTACGCCGCCGAGGACGAGACGGCCCGCCCGTCCCAGACCCAGGTCCTGGGCGCGCTGGACGCGGTCGTCGGCGACGAGGACGTGGTGATCAACGCGGCGGGCTCGCTGCCGGGCGACCTCCACAAGCTGTGGCGCGCCCGCTCCCCGCGCCAGTACCACCTCGAGTACGGCTACTCCTGCATGGGATACGAGATCCCCGGCGCCATCGGCGTACGGCTCGCGGCGCCCGCCACCCCGGTCTGGGCGCTGGTCGGGGACGGTACCTATCTGATGATGCCCACCGAGATCGTCACCGCGGTCCAGGAGGGCATCAACATCAACGTCGTGCTGCTCCAGAACCACGGCTACGCCTCGATCGGCGGTCTGTCGGAGACCACCGGCGCCGAGCGCTTCGGCACCGCCTACCGCTTCCGGGCGGCCGACGGGCAGTACACCGGCGATCCGCTCCCGGTCGACCTGGCCGCCAACGCCGCCTCGCTGGGCATGGATGTGCTCCGCGCGAAGAGCGTGGGCGAGCTGCGGGCGGCGCTCGCCGAGGCTCGCGCCTCGGATCGGCCCACATGTGTCTATGTGGAGACCGAAACGGCCGACACAGTGTCCGGCGCACCCGAGGCACAGGCGTGGTGGGATGTGCCTGTCGCCCAGATCGCGACCCGTCCGGCCGCCGTGAAGGCCCGTGAGGACTACGACCGGCAGGCCGCCGCACGCCGCCGCCACCTCTGACGTTTTTCGAGAGAAAGGCTCCGCACCCATGAAGACCGTCAACCACTGGATCGGCGGAAAGACCGTCGAGGGCGCGACCGGCGCGTACGGGCCGGTCTACAACCCCGCCACCGGCGCCCAGGACACCCAGGTCGCCCTGGCCTCCGTGGACGAGGTCGACGCGGCCGTGGCCGCGGCCAAGGAGGCGTACCGCTCCTGGGGCACCACTTCGCTCTCCAGGCGCACCGCGATCCTCTACAAGTACCGCGAGCTGCTGGACGCCCACCGCGACGAGATCGCCGAGCTGATCACCGCCGAGCACGGCAAGGTCCACTCGGACGCGCTCGGTGAGGTGGCCCGCGGTCTGGAGATCGTGGAGCTGGCCTGCGGGATCGCCGAGAAGCTGAAGGGCGAGCTGTCCACCCAGGTCTCCACCGGCGTCGACGTCTCCTCGATCCGCCAGCCGCTGGGCGTGGTCGCGGGCATCACTCCGTTCAACTTCCCGGCGATGGTGCCGCTGTGGATGTTCCCGGTGGCCATCGCCTGCGGTAACACCTTCGTCCTCAAGCCCAGCGAGAAGGACCCCTCGGCCTCCCGCCGGCTGGCCGAGCTGGCCGCCGAGGCGGGGCTGCCGGACGGGGTGCTCAACGTGGTCAACGGCGACAAGGTGGCCGTCGACCGGCTGCTGGAGCACCCGGACGTCGCGGCCGTCAGCTTCGTGGGCTCCACGCCGATCGCGAAGTACATCCAGTCCAGGGCCGTCGAGCACGGCAAGCGGGTGCAGGCGCTCGGCGGCGCCAAGAACCACATGCTGGTGCTGCCCGACGCCGATCTGGACTTCGCGGCGGACAACGCCATCAACGCGGCCTACGGCTCGGCCGGTGAGCGCTGCATGGCGGTCTCGGTCGTGGTCGCGGTCGGCGACGCGGGCGACGACCTGGTGAAGAAGATCGCCGACCGGGCCGCCACGTTGCGGATCGGCCCCGGGAACGACCCGGCCTCCGAGATGGGCCCGCTCATCACCAAGGAGCACCGCGACAAGGTCGCCTCCTATGTGCACGGGGCCGCGGCCCAGGGCGCCGAGGTGGTCGTGGACGGTACGGGGTACACCGTGGAGGGCCATGAGAACGGCTTCTTCATCGGCGTCTCGCTGCTGGACAGGGTCCCGCCGACGGCCGACGCCTACCGTGACGAGATCTTCGGCCCGGTGCTGTGCGTGGTGCGCGCCGAGACCTACGACGAGGCCATCGCGCTGATCAACAGCTCGCAGTGGGGCAACGGCACGGCCATCTTCACCCGCGACGGCGGCGCCGCCCGCCGCTTCCAGCTGGAGGTGGAGGCGGGCATGGTCGGCGTCAACGTGCCGATCCCGGTGCCGGTGGGCTACCACTCCTTCGGCGGCTGGAAGGACTCGCTCTTCGGCGACCACCACATCTACGGCAACGACGGGGTGCACTTCTACACCCGCGGCAAGGTCGTCACCACCCGCTGGCCGGAGCCGTCGGAGGAGGTCGGCATCAACCTCGGCTTCCCGAAGAACCACTGAGGCGTCTCTGAAGAACCTCTGAGGACGCAGGTGAAGAACCACTGAGGCGTATGGGACGTGTGATTCGCACGTTTGAGTGGTTTCCCCGCCCCCTGCCGGACCCGGTCCGGCAGGGGGTTTCGCCGTTGCGGCGGGCGGGGATCCCAGGCGCAACAAGCACGGGAAGCCGGGGGAAAGCGGGGGAGCCGACGTGCCTGGGTTCATGGAGGGGGAAGGGACCGAGGAGTTCATCGAGGCGTTCAAGGGCGCCGTGGTGCCTCGGGACCGAAAGGCCAAGGCGCGGGATCTGCTGCCGCCCGTGCTGCTGCTCGCGAGCGGCGAGGGGGCGCCGGGCCGCGCCCACCGGGCGATGCGGGGGCTGCGCCGGATGCTCTACCCGGACGGCGCCAAGCGGGTGCCGTACGCGGCGCTGGGCCCCGATGAGATCCGCGCGGCCGCCGGGCGGCGGCCGCTGACGCTGGACCTCGGCCGGGAGCTGTGCGTCGATGTGCCCCGCCGCACCGGCGCTCTGCGGCTCACTGACTTCTGGCTGATGCGGGACATCGTCGAGCAGGCGCTGGACCCGCGGGCCGCCGAGCCGGACGGCGGCGCGCTGCGCGACCACGCTTACGCACAGCGGCTCACCCGAGGGCCGCTGCTCAAGGCGTTGTGGACGCTCGGCGGCGAAGCCGGTGACAGCGCGGCGGGCGGCCCGGCGGGGCCGGGCTGGATCGCGGAGCTGCGCCGGCTGCTGGTGCGCCCCCTCTTCCAGCTGCTGCCGCGCTGGTGGTGGGGGCGGCGCAGGACCCGTCGGCTGCTGCGCTCCACCCGGCGCGGCTGGTACGCGGACTGGCGGCGCATCAGCCATGGCCGCACCGCCGAGGAGTTCTTCGACAACGCCGCGCGGCTGGTGCGCGCCGAGCGCGCGCGGGACGGGGAGGCGGCGGTCGGCCGCTGGGAGGAGCTGCTGCTGCGCGCGCTGCTGGCGGATCTGCGGCGCGCGGCGCGGCCGGGCCGGATCTCGCCCTGGCGGCGCCGGCGGCGCACCCGGTGTGTCTTTCTGCTGGAGCTGCCGGAGGACGCCGCCGGTGCGGCGGCCGGGGAGCGCTTCCTGGAGCGGTACGGGGAGGCCGCCCGGGACACCCGGTGCGCGGCGGTCGTGGTGGTGGCGGTGGCTCCGGCGTCCCCGGCGGGCGAGCCCCCGGAGGGTGCGTCCCGGGCCGACGGGGTGACCGAGGGGGAGGGCGGCGGGCTGGGCCGGGCCGCCGCCCGGCTGCGCGGTGCGAGCGGGATGCCGTCGCGGGCGCCCCGGCCGCTGCGGGCCGCGCTGCCCGGGCCCGTGCCGGAGGCGGAGGCGCTGGACCTGGACCCCGTCTCGCCGCCCGCCTTCCGGCTCGGCCCGGCCGCCGAGCTGGCCCTGACCGGGGCCGTGGTGGTGTCCCTGCTGAGCGCGCCGGGCGTATGGCTGGTCGGCCGGATCACGGACGAGCCGGACCGCGGCTGTCTGGGCGGGGCGTCCAGCGAGGTCGTCGCGGGCCGCCCCGAGCTGAGCGCGGACTCGCCGCGGAAGCAGTACGAGGACGCGCGGCGGCTGATCCGCGAGGAGAACGCACGAGTGGACCGCGAGGTCGCGGACCACCGCGGCACCGCCCGTACGGTGGTGCACATCGGCTCCGACGTGGCCGCCGACCAGGAGGGCCAGCGGTACAACGCGGCCGTGCCCGAGCTGCGCGGTATCGCCCTGGCCCAGCGCGCGCTGAACGACGAGGCGGGCAACGACTCCCAGAAGGTGTGGCTGCGCGTCGACAGCCGTAACGCGGGGGACGACTTCGCGGGCGCGCCGCGCATCGCCCGCCAGGTCGCCGAGGACGCCCGTGAGAAGGGCTCCGGGATCATCGGCGTGGTGGGCTTCTCCAAGAGCCTGAAGCAGACCCAGGAGGCCGTGCGCATCCTGGGCGCCGCGCGGATCCCCGTCGTGGGCACCACGGCCACGGCGGATCTGATGCAGGTGGACGGGTACTACCGCAGGGTGGCGCCCACCAACAGCCGCGAGGCCGCGGTCGAGGCCGACTTCGCCCGCCGGGGCAACATCATGGACGACGGCAGCGGGAGCTGCTCCCCGGCCCGCGCCGCCGTGGTCGTCAAGGATCCCCGGGACCTGTACAGCGACGAGATAGGGACGCTGTTCGCCGAGCGGTTCGGCGCCCGGCCGTTCACCCTGGAGTACACCCCGGGCGGCCGGGGCGGCGGGCTCGCCCAGGGGCAGCCGCCGAAGGACGGTGTCGCCCGTAAGGAGAGCATCGGCGAGCTGGCCGACGCGGTGTGCGAGCGGATCACCGCCAACCCCCGGACGGTCGTCTACTGGGCCTCCCGCGCCCTCCAGTTCAGCGCGTTCCTCGACGACTTCGGGGACAACACGGCGTGCGAGGGCAGGAAGCTCACGGTGCTCGGCGGCAATGACCTCACCACCGCCGCCCTCGCCGGTGAGTACGCGGACCGGCCTTGGCTGCGGCTGTACCACACCGTCCATGTGCTGCCCGCGGGCCATCCGCGGCTGAGCGACATCGCCAAGAAGTTCAACGCCGACTACGCGCGGGACTTCGGCTCCCATGACCTGTGGCGCGACGACGGACGGGCCGCCCTGGCGTACGACGCGATGCAGCTGATGGCCGAGGCCGCCAACCGGGCCTTCCGCAGCACGGACAACGTGGAGCGCTCCAATGTGCAGATCGGCCTCGACAACGGCATACGGAAGCAGGGCGCCAGCGGCTATCTGGACGTCGGGCGGGGCCGCTCGGTGCCCCGGGACAAGCCGGTGGTGATCCTGCACCACACCGACCGGGGCTCGGAGCCGGTGCTGTACTGCGGCGCGTTCACCCAGAACCCGGCGGGGCGGATAGCGCACTGGGGGCCGAGGGGGAAGTTCTCATGTCCCAGGGACAGTTGAGCACAACCATTCGAGGGGCTGAGGGGTCTTCTTGTGTGCTCGCCCGGCTAAGGGGCGAATCATCAGCGCAAGACTGTACACAGGGGGATTTTCCATGCTTAGTTCCATTCGTGCGCTTCGCTCCCGCGCCGCGGTGGCCGGCGGCTGTGTGGCCGCGCTCGGCCTCGGGCTCGCCCTGGCCGCCGGGTCGCCCGCCTCGGCCACCGAGCGGACCGACCCGAACGGCCGCTACACCGCCGAGGAGATCCACCACTTCCTGGAGGGCTTCTACGGAAACCACGGCCCGCGCCCCTGGGAGCGCGAGCACCTGGTCTCGGACCAGCTCAAGGAGGAGGCCGCCCAGACGCCCGACTTCGACCTGCTGCTGTGCGCGCAGAACCAGCCGCAGGACATCGAGGTCGGTGAGGTGACCACGGCCCAGTCCGCGCGGGTGGGCTGGGCGACCATCACCACCCACTGGGGCCAGTCGCCGACGACCCGGTCCTTCACCGCCTATGTGGACCTCGACGCCAGCCGGCCGATCCAGCTCCTCCAGGTGGACTGCGCGCCCGGGGACTGACCTCCCGCCAGGGGCCGCGCTCGGGAGACCCGGACCGGAACGGCTGGTTCAGTTCTCCCGGGGCCACCCCGTAGTCTCGCCGTATGACCTGGTCGCACGCGTTGAAGGAGACCGCCCGGACGGGGCTTGCGATCGAGCGCACCAGGACCGAGCCCATGGTTGCGGTCCGCGGCGCGTGCGGGGTCGCGCTCGTCATCGGGGTGGCGCTGTGGCTGGGCTCACCGACGCTCGCCGTCTCGGCGGCCTTCGGCGCCTTCTCCGCCGGGGTCGCCACCTTCCAGCGCAGCTGGCGCCCTCGCCCCTGGCTGGCGCTGGCCGCCGCGAGCGGTCTCGCGGTGAGCACCTTCCTCGGCTATCTGGCCGCCGCCCACACCCTCACCTTCGTCCTCATGCTCGCCGTGTGGACGCTGATGACGGGCATGTCGTGGGCGGTCGGCCCGGTCTCCGGGCTGGTCTCCACCCAGATGGTGGCCGTCATGCTGATCACGGTCACCCTCCCGACCTCGGTCATGGGCGCCCTGGGGCACGCGCTGCTGGTCGGGCTCGGCGGTGTGGTGCAGGCCGCGCTGATCGTCCTCTTCCCGGTGCGGCCATGGGGTGTGCAGCGCGACGCCCTCGCCGACGCGCTCGCCGCCGTGGCGGACTACGCCCGCAGGCTGCGCGACGAGCCGGTGGCGCCCTTCGACCCCACGCCGCTGATGGACGCCCGCAGCGCCGCCGCCGTGACGCCCCGTCAGGCCCGGCGGCGGCCCCGCCAGCTGAACGGCTACCGGCTGCTGGCCGAGCGGATCCGCCCGGTGCTCGCCTCACTGGCCGACCCGGTGGTCGGCGCCCCCGCGGAGGGGCCCGAGCGCGACCGGGTGCGGGAACTGCTGGCCGCCACCGGCACCGTGCTGGACGCGGTGGCCCACGCCATCCGCCACGGCACACCGGTGCGGGTGCCCTCTGAGGCCATGGCCGTCCTGCGGATGCCGGAGGACGGGCCCAAGCTGACCGGCGCCGCCCGCCGTGCCGCGCTGCGGCTCTTCTCACTGGTGGCGGACGTGGTGGAGGCGTCCGACGAACCGGTGGAGGAGGTGTCCGCCGAAGGCCGGACGGTGCACCGCTTCCTGCCCCGCCCCGGTCTCGGGGGCACCGTCGCCATGGCGCTGCGCGCCGTCCGCCGCGAGGCCCGCTGGTCCTCGCCGGTGCTGCGGCACGCGGTGCGGCTGTGCGTGGTCAACGTCAGCGGCTATCTGCTGAGCACGACGCTGCCGCTGGGCCACTCCTACTGGGCGCCGCTGACCTCCACGATGGTCCTGCGGCCGGACTTCGCCCAGACCTACTCCCGCGGTGTCGCCCGCTTCCTGGGCACCCTGGCCGGGGTGCTGATCGGCGGCGGGGTGGTGGCGCTGGTCCACCCCGGCTCGTATCTGAGCGCCGGGCTGGCCGTGGTGTGCGTCCTGGCGATGTATCTGCTGCTGCGCACCGGCTTCATCGTGACCTCCGCGTGCGTGAGCGCGTATGTGGTCTTCCTGCTCAGCATCGCGGGCGAGGCATGGGGCCAGACCGTGCAGGCGCGGGTGGCGCTGACCCTGCTCGGCGGGGTGCTGGCGATGGTCGCGTACGCGGTCTTCCCCGCCTGGGAGACACCGCGGCTGCGGGACCGGCTGGCGGACTGGCTGGCCGCCAACGGCGCCTTCGCCACCGCCGTCTTCGACGCCTACGCCCACCCCGCCGAGCGCCGTCCCCGCCAGGTGCGGGACGCCCTGCTGGACGCCCGCGCGGCGCGGGCGGCCTGGGAGCAGAGCGAGACCCAGGCGCACCGGGAACCGGTCCGCCACCGCGGGCTGTCGCGGCCCGCGGCGCGGGCGGCGCAGACGGCGCTGTCCACGATGGGCCGGGTCGTCATGCTGCTGGAGGCGCATCTGCCGGAGCGCGACGCGGCGCCGTCCGAAGGGGCCGGGGACTTCGCCGCGGCACTGCGGCAGGCGCTGCCGGAGGCGGTGAAGGCGGTACGGGAGCGGCGGCCGCTCAACTGGTCGCCGGTGCACCGGTCGCTGGAGCGGTGGCGCCAGCGGTCCGGGGACCGTCCGGGGGTGGCGCTGCGCGACGCGGAGCAACTCGTCGACGCCCTGGACGATCTGGCGGAGGCGCTCAACAAGGGTGCACGGCAGTCGCGCACGCCCCGTGACCCCAGTCAAGAAGAATCCCCCTAGACTAGGGGTGCCCCCTACATCATTGGGCGTGTTAATCATGAAGGGGCGGTGCTTGCTGACGCGTCCTCGGGCGCGTGCCCGGTACGCTCTGCCGTCTGTCCCCCACATTTTGCTTGACGAGTGAAAGACTTTCCCTACGCATGGGTGCACAGCGAGAAGACAGCGTCTGGATACGACGATTCCATCCGATGCCCGAGAGTCGCGCCCGTCTGGTCTGTCTGCCCCACGCCGGGGGTTCGGCGTCGTTCTTCTTCCCGATGTCCCAAACGCTTTCCTCGTCCGCCGATGTCCTGTGCGTGCAGTATCCGGGGCGTCAGGACCGGCGTCAGGACCCGCTGATCGAGAACATCGACGAGTACGCCGACGCCATCGCCGCGGAGTTGAAGCCCTGGCTCGATCTCCCGGTCGTCTTCTTCGGGCACAGCATGGGCGCCGTTCTCGCGTTCGAGGTGACCCGCCGGCTGGAGGAGGCCGATCCGGAGTTCGCCGCGCTCGCCGTCTTCGCCTCGGGCCGCCGGGCGCCGTCCCGTTACCGCGACGAGAATGTCCACCGGCGCGATGACGACGGCGTCGTACGCGAGATGAAGCTGCTGAGCGGCACCGATTCCCGCGTCCTCGGAAATGAGGAGATCCTGCGCATGGCGATGCCGGCGATTCGCGGTGACTACAAGGCGATCGAGACCTACCGCTCGGTGCCGGGCGCCGCCGTCCGCTCCCCGATCACCGTGCTGACCGGCGACAACGACCCCAGGACCAGCCTCGAGGAGGCGGAAGGCTGGCGGTCGCACACCAGCGGCGCGTTCGACATCCGGGTGTTCCCGGGTGGCCACTTCTTCTTGGCCGGGCATCAAGAGCCGATTATGAGTCTCGTCGCGGAGGCGCTTTCAGGGTCGAGACCCTGAGCCGACCGCCTCAGGAACCTACCCGACGCACTGGAAAAACCACTCGTCATGCTCGATGCCCCCGGCGGTCCGTTGGGGGCATCAGCTGGCTTCATCGGGGGATGAATTCTTTGCCTGCGAACCTCTTCGAATGGGAGAACCACCTCTCCGCGCTGCGTGAAATGCTGCGCGGCGCGACGCAGGGCCGGGGTCGGCTGGCTCTTGTCAGCGGTGCGGTGGCCAGTGGCAAGACCACACTGCTGAACACCTTTGCCGAACAGGCCATCGAAAGCGGTGAGTTGCTCCTGGAAGCGACCGGTTCGCGGGCCGAGCGGGACCTTCCCTTCGGAATTGTCCGAAAGATTTTCGATAACGGTGCGATGCCCGCCGATGTGCGATCCGAAGTGATCGCGCTGCTTGACGGAAACGCGCTGGAAAGCACCGCCGCGGGACGCATGCGCGTGATGTCCCAGATTTCCTCGGCGCTGCTGCGAATGGTCGACGATCGCACACTTGTCGTCCTTGTCGACGATGTGCACTGCGGCGACGACCAGTCCCTGCAATTCCTGCTCCACCTGGCCCGGCGGGTGCGTCAGGCGAAGGTTCTCATCGTCCTCACCGAATCCCCCCGGCTTCGTCAGGAACAGTTCACCTTCCACGCCGAACTGCTCCGCCAGCCCAACTGTGTGCGCATGCGGCTGCACATGCTCACCGAGTCGGGCGTCGCCGAGGCGCTCTCCGGCACCCTGTCCGCCACCGTCGCCGCCCGCCTCGCCCCCGAATGCCACCGCGTCTCCGGCGGCAACCCGATGCTGCTGCGCGCCCTGCTGGAGGACTGGCGGACCGTCGGCGAGCACGGCGAGGCCCAGCAGCGCCCGGCGCCCGGCGAGGCGTTCGCCCACGCCGTCCTCGGCTGTCTGCACCGCGGCGAGCCCGAGGCGCTGGAGATCGCCCGCGGGGTCGCCGTCCTCGGCGACGCCCGCTCCCCGCGGCTGCTCGGCCAGCTCCTGGACCTCGGCGCCAACACGGTCCAGCAGGGCGTCCAGGACCTGCACCAGTGCGCCATCCTGGAGCACAACGCCTTCCGCGACGAGGTGGCCCGTACCGCGGTGCTCGACGCGACCCCCGCCACCGCCCGCGGCGCCCTGCACGCCCGCGCCGCCCGGCTGCTGCACGCCGACGGCGCCTCCGCGCTCGACGTGGCCCGCCAGCTGGTCTCCGCCCGGCAGGACGCCGAGCGCTGGACCGTCCCCGTTCTGCGCGAGGCCGCCGAATTCGCCCTGGTCGAGGAGGAGTTGGAGTTCGCGCTCCGCTGCCTCGAATGCGCCCACCACGCCTGCCCGCCCGGGCCAGAGCGCACCGCGCTCAAGGCCCGGCTGGTCAGCATCGCGTGGCGGATCGGCCCGGCCACCGCCGAGAGCCATCTGCCGGAGCTCACCGAGGACGCCGGGCGGGGCCGGCTCGCCCCGCGCGACGTCGCCCCGATCACCTCCTACCTCGCCTGGTCGGGGCGGCTGGACGCGGCGGCCGGCGCCGTCTCCGCGCTGGCCCGCTCGGCCGCCACCGGCGACGACCCCGCGATGACCGCCGCCGTCTCCGCCTCCGCCCAGTGGCTGACCATGCTCAGCCCGCCGCTGCGCGACCGCCTCCCCACCGTCGGGACCGGCACCACCGGGGCCACCGCCGGAGCCCCGCGCGACATGGCCGACCTGGCCCACGCCCACGCCGCCGCCACCCTGTCCGCCGTGCTCGCCGAGGGCCAGGCCGACCGGGCCGTCATCGAGGCCGAGCGGGTGTTGCAGCGCTACCACCTGAGCGACAGCACCCTCCAGCCGCTGGTCGTCGCGCTGATGGCACTCGTCCTGGCCGGCCGGCTCGACCTCGCGCTGTCCTGGTGTGAGCGGCTACAGGGCGAGTGCTCCTCCCGCCGCGTCCCGACCTGGCAGGCGCTGCTGTCCGCCGTACGGGCCGAAATCGCGCTGCGCCAGGGCGATCTCCAGGTCGCCGCGCACCAGGCGCGCACGGCGATGTCACGGATATCGGTCCAGGGCTGGGGCGTGGGGCTGGGGCTGCTGCTGTCCACCCTGATCCAGGCCGAGACCGGGATGGGCCACTACGACGAGGCCATGGCGCTGCTCGAACAGCCCCTGCCCGAGGAGCTCTTCCAGACCCTCCCCGGGCTGTTCTACCTGCGCGCCAGGGGCCGCTGCCACCTGGCCACCGGCCGCTACCACGCCGCGCTCGGCGACTTCATGGCCGCCGGTGAGCTGATGGGCGCCTGGCGGATGGACACCCCCCTGCTGACCCCCTGGCGGGCGGACGCCGCCGAGACGTGGCTGGCCCTCGGCGACCCGGGGCGCGCCCGCGCCCTGGCCGAGGAGCAGCTGCGGCTGGGCCCGGAGGACGCCCGGCTGCGCGGCGCCCTGCTGGTCGTGCTCGCCCGCACCGACGAGCTCAAGCGCCGGGTGCCCCGGCTCAAGGAGGCCGTGGAGATCCTGGAGGGCGGCGACGACCGCATCCAGCTGGCCGTGGCCCTCGGTGAACTCGGCCGCGCCTACCGCGCGCTGGGCGACTTCAACCGGGGCCGGGTGCTCGTGCGCAAGGCATGGCACGTGGCCAAGACGTGCGGCGCCGATCCGCTCTGCCGTGAGCTGATGCCCCGGCACGCGGACCCCGGCGAGCTCGCGGCGGCCGCCGCCCAGCCGGGTCAGGCGACGACCGAGGCGCAGCGCGATGTGGAGGCGCTGACCGAGGCGGAGGTGCGGATCGCGGTGCTGGCCGCGCACGGCAACACCAACCGGGAGATCGCGTCCAAGCTGTTCGTCACCGTGAGCACGGTGGAGCAGCACCTGACCCGCATCTACCGCAAGCTGAACGTCAAGCGCCGCCGCGACCTCCCCGCGAAGCTCTCCGACAGCAGCCTCACTGGGACGGTGTGAGAGCCGTCAGTTCAGCAGGCCGTGTTCCATCGCCTTCATCACCGCGGCCGTGCGGTCGGAGACGCCGAGTTTTTTGAACGAGCGCAGCAGATGTGTCTTGACCGTGGCCTCGCTGACGAACAGCTCGGCGCCGATCTCGGCGTTGGTCAGCCCCCGGCCGACCAGCCGCAGCACCTCGCGCTCACGGCCGGAGAGCGGGGACGGCTCGGGTGCCCGGGTGCGGAAGAGCTTGCCCGCGAGGGACGGGGTGAGCACGGTCTCGCCACGCGCCGCGGTCTGCACCGCGTCGATCAGCTCCTGGCGTGAACTGCCCTTCAGCAGATAGCCCGCGGCGCCCGCCTCCACCGCGCGCAGGATGTCGGAGTCGTCCTCGTACGTGGTCACGATGACCACCTTGCAGTCCGGCACCTGGCGCAGGATCTGCCCGGTGGCCTCGACCCCGTCCATCCCGCCCATGCGCAGATCCAGCAGGGTGATGTCCGGCCGCAGCGCGACCGCCTGGACCACCGCCTCCTCGCCGGAACCGGCCTGCCCGACCACCGTGATCCCCTCGGCGGACTCCAGCATGGCACTCAGCCCCTCCCGCACCACGGGATGGTCGTCGGCCAGCAGGACCCTGATCGGGCTCGGCCCGCCCGGCGTAGCCTCAGCCATTCACTGTCTCCCCGGCCGGCGCCGTCATCGGCACGCTCACCTCCACGGTGGTGCCCCGTCCGGGGCCGCTGGTGACGGACGCGACCCCGTCGATCTCCGCCACCCGGGCCTGCATCCCGCGCAGCCCGTAGCCTTCCTGGGTGCCGTCCGGGGTGAACCCCTCGCCGTCGTCGCGGACCAGCAGCCGGACGCCACCCTGGTCGAAGACCACGATCACATCGACCGTACGGGCCTGCTTGGCGTGCTTGCGCACATTGGCGATGGCCTCCTGCACCGTGCGCAGCAGCACCACGCTCACCGCCATCGGCAGCGACTTCTCCTCGCCCATCACCGAACACCGCACCTCCAGGCCGGTCTCGGCGATCAGCCCCTCCGCCTGCCGCCGCACCGCCTGGGACAGCGAACCGCCGCGCAGCGCGGGCGGGGTGAGGGCCGCCACGAAGCCACGGGCCTCGGCGAGCGACTCCTTGGCCACCCGGCCGGCCAGCGACAGATGGTTCACCGCCTGGTCCGGGGCCTCGCGCACCTCCGACTCGGCCGCCTGCACCAGGCTGATGATGCTGGTCAGGCCCTGCGCCAGGGTGTCGTGGATCTCCCGGGCCAGCCGTTCGCGCTCGGCCGAGATACCGGCCTCGTGGGAGAGCCGGGCCACCCGCTCCCGGCTGTGCCGCAACTCCTCGATGAGCAGCCCGCGCTCCTTGCTCTGCCGTACCACCCGCTTGATCCACATCCCCAGCAGCACCGACAGCGCGATGCTCAGCAGCGAGATGGGCAGCACACCCAGGACGCTCAGCCCCAGGTCCTCACCGGTGAACGCCACCACCAGCACGGGGCAGAGATTGGCCGCCGTGGCCAGCACCACCGCCGAGGCCATCGGCAGGCTCATGATCAGCATCGGGATGACCGCGAACAGCGCGAACGCGCCGACGAGGTTGAACGCCGTGGTGAGACAGAACAGCGTCACCAGGCCCGCCGCGAAGACCAGGTTCCGCGGGCCGTAGGTGTCCTCGATCATCAGCGTCCGGCCGACCGCCGCGTACCAGGGCACGATGAGGGTCAGGGCGGCGATCGGGATGGAGTGGTTGACCTGCGAGCCGCCGGAGAGGAAGAGCAGGACCGCCGTAACGAGATAGGAGACGGCGAAGAAGCCGTCCCACAGGCCGAACCAGCGGGTGCCGGACTCGGGACCGTAGTACGCCCCGGTCTGCGAGCCGTCCCCCGGAGAGTGATTGCGCACGGCTCAGTACTACCACGCGTGTCCACCGTGTCCACCGGACGGTTGACAGCCAGAACCCACCGTTCAGTCGTCTCGCGGTGGCTCGCCCGCTTCTAGCGTTGAGCCAGGTGAGGCGGAGAACCGTCACACCGAACGCACATCCCCGTTCGGCTTGGAGAACGTCGCATATGCCACAGATGAGCCAGTTCATGTCCGCACTGATCGCCAGTGGCACGATCCTGATCATCATCCTGGCGACCGACATCGGCCGCCGCCGCATCACCACGATGCGGATGGTGCGCTCGGTCATCGCCGTGGCCGTGGTCATCGCGATCTTCGTCGAGTCCTTCCCGACCAAGGGCAACGACATCTCGCTCCAGCTCGTGGGCGTCGGCACCGGCGTCATCTGCGGTCTGATCGCCGGAGTGCTGCTGCCCGCCTACAAGGACGCCACGTCCGGTGAGCTCTACACCATCGGTGGCATCGGCTACGCCCTGGTGTGGATCGTCCTCTCCAGCGGACGCATCCTCTTCGCCTACGGCGCCGAGCACTGGTTCACCATGGACCTGATCAAGTTCTCCATCGACTACAAGATCAGCGGCCAGGACACCTACGCCAACGCCTTCGTCTTCATGTCGCTGGCCATGGTGCTGACCCGAACCGCCGTGCTGCTGGCCAAGATGCGCAAGCTGAAGGGCCGGAACACCGGAAGCGGGCAGCTGCCGCAGCAGACCGTCACCGGTGCGTCGGTCTGAGCCGCCTGATTTCATAGTCCACCAACCCCCGCCGGGCCCCGCCCCGGTACCCGTCAGACGCAAGAGCAGGGTGAAGCAGTGGAACGCCATGACAATCTGAGGCTCCGACCGCCTCGGCACCGGGTCGACCGCCGAGCGATCGGCTGGTGGACGCTCCAGTCCGCACTCTTCGCCCTGCCCCTGCCGCTCGTCTTCGGGATCCTGTGGGCCTCCATTCCCCCCACGCGTGAGTTCTTCATGTGGGCCACGCTGATCTCGCTGGTCCCCGGGCTGCTCTACATGGCCGTCATGCCGGCCTGGCGGTACCGGGTCCACCGCTGGGAGGCCACCAACGAGGCGGTCTACGCGGCCTCCGGCTGGCTCTGGCAGCAGTGGCGGGTCGTGCCGCTGTCCCGGGTGCAGACGGTGGACACCCTGCGCGGCCCGATCCAGCAGCTGTTCGGGCTCTCCGGCGTCACCGTGACCACCGCCTCCGCCGCGGGCGCGGTGAAGATCAAGGGCATCGACCACAAGCTCGCCGGGGACCTGGTGGAGTACCTGGCCAAGTCCACCCAGGCCGTGCCGGGAGACGCCACATGAGCTCCGAGACCACCGTGCGGCCGGACCTGGACGCGGCCGGCCGCGGCTGGGGACGGCTCAACGGGCGGCTGCTCCTGGTCAACCTCTCCATCCTCGCCGCGCCGGTGGCCATGTTCCTGGCCAGCCTCGCGGTCACCGGAGGCGACACCAACCTCCAGGTCATCATCACCCTCGGCTCGCTGTTCATGACCTTCCTGGTCATCAGCGGCATCGGGCTGATGCGGCTGTTCACCACCCGCTACCGGCTCACCGAGGACCGCTTCGAGCTCCACACCGGGCTGCTCTTCCGCAGTGAGCGCTCGGTCCCGATCGGCCGCATCCGCGGTGTCGACGTCACCGCCAACCCGGTCCACCGCCTCTTCGGCCTCACCACGCTGCGCATCGACAGCGGGGACCAGAGCGACGCCGCCGCGCGCAGGCTCGCCCTCGACGGCATCACCAAGGCCGAGGCCGTGGAGCTGCGCCGCCAGATCATCGCGCTGCGCGACGCGGGCCGGGCCCGGCCGGTGGCCGACAGCGACGGTGTGCTCAGCCGGCTGGACTGGTCCTGGCTGCGCTACGGCCCGCTGACCGTATGGGGCGTGGGCGGTGTCTTCATCGCCGCCGCCAGTACGTACCGCACCCTGAGCGAGCTCCAGGTGAACCCGCTGGACCTCGGCGTCGTCAAGGACCTCGAGGACCGCTTCGGCACCATTCCGCTCTGGTACGGAGTCCTGCTGGCCGCCGTCGTCATCGCCGTACTCGGCATGATCGGCTCCACCGCCACCTACATCGAGAACTGGGCCGGTTACGAACTGCGCCGCGAGGACGGCGGAATCCTCCGCATCCGCCGCGGCCTGCTGGCCACCCGCTCCGTGAGCATCGAGGAGCGCCATCTGCGCGGCCTCGAACTCGTCGAGCCCGTCCCGCTGCGCTGGGCCAGGGGCGCCAAGCTCAACGCCGTCGCCAGCGGCCTGGGCAGCCAGGAGGACAACCGCAGGCGCCGCGGGCTGACCCCGCCCACCCCGCGCGACGAGGCCATGCGGGTCGCCGCGCAGGCACTGCCGACCGGCCCCGGGCTGATCGAGCGCAAGGGCCTCCTCCCGCACCCCAAGGCGGCCCTGCGGCGCCGGATCAACCGCGCCCTCATGTGGTCGGTCCTGATCGCGGCCGTCCCGGTGGGCCTGGGCCTGTGGCTGGGCCGGTGGCTCGTCATCACCGGCGTGATCACCGGTGTGGTGCTGGTGCCGGTCCTGGTGGCGTTCGCCTTCAGCGCCTACCACAGCCTCGGCCACCTGCTGCGCGGCCGCTTCCTGGTGATGTGCTCCGGGGCGTTCGCCCGCCGCACCGTCGCCCTCCAGCGCGACGGGGTCATCGGCTGGAAGCTCTCCCGGACGCCCTTCCAGCGCCGGGCCGGGCTGATCACCCTCGGCGCCACCACCGCCGCGGGCGAAGGCGTCTACCACGTGCACGACCTGACCGAAGGCCAGGGAATCGCCCTCGCCGAGACCGCGGTACCGGGGCTGCTGGCCCCGTTCATCGAGAGAGCCCCCGACCGCGGCTGACCACCCCGAGACCAACTGGCGATCCCCCGAGAGGTGGAGGGGCGGACCGAAAGGCCGCCCCTCCACCTCTGAACCCCTCCACCTCCGAAAAACTGAATAGTGGGCGCATTATTTGCTCGAGATCCTTGTCGCCACCGGAATTCTCATGCACTCTGGTGAATTAACGGTGGCCATTGCGCGAGACTCCTCGGATACGGGACCCCAAAGGGATGATAGGGGTCCATAGGGGGTTTGAAGGGGTTTCTGGTCGCCCTGCCCTGTGTAAAGCTGACGTACGGTCTTGGTGTTATGTCTGCGAGGGTAATGGGGCGCGCGATGGTGAGTGAGTCCGTGGATTTCACGCCCGAGCACACCGAAAAGGGGGGTACGAGCCCCGAAGGGGCGTCCCCCTGGCGTGACCGGCTCGCCGCGCTCCCCGAGGCCGAGCGCGCCGAGGCCCTCACCGCCTGGGTCGGCGAGATCGTCGAACAGGCCCTCAAGGACAAGGCACCGGACCTTCTCGACCCCGAGCGTCCCTTCCTCGACCTGGGCTTCGACTCCCTCGCCACGGTCGATCTGCACGCCCGGCTGACCGCCGCCACCGGACTGCGGCTGCCGGTCACCCTCGCCTTCGACCACCCCACCCCCGCCGACCTCGCCCGCCATGTTCGGGCCGAACTGCTCGGTGCGGACGACGACTCCGACGCTTCCCCGGCCGACGCCGGAATGGGCCCGGCGGCCGCCGACGAGCCCATCGCCATTGTCGGAATGAGCTGCCGGTTCCCCGGTGAGGTCGGCTCCCCCGAAGAACTCTGGGAAATCGTCGCGGGCGGAAAAGACGTCATCTCCGAATTCCCGGTGAGCCGGGGCTGGGATCTCGCCGGACTTTACGACCCCGACCCGGACCGGCCGGGCAGCAGCTATACCCGCGAAGGCGGATTCCTGCACGACGCCGATGAGTTCGACCCGGCGTTCTTCGGAATCTCCCCGCGCGAGGCCCTCGCGATGGATCCGCAGCAGCGGCTGCTGCTGGAGACCTCCTGGGAGGTCTTCGAACGCGCCGGTATCGACCCCGCGGTCCTCCGGGGCGGCCGGACCGGTGTGTTCGTCGGCGCCGAGACCCAGGACTACGGCCCCCGGCTGCACGAGGCCGAGCAGGGCTTCGAGGGCTATCTGGTCACCGGCAACGCCGCCAGCGTCGCCTCCGGCCGGATCGCCTACACCTTCGGCTTCGAGGGCCCCACCGTCACCGTCGACACCGCCTGCTCCTCCTCCCTGGTGGCGCTGCACCTGGCCGTCCAGGCGCTGCGCGCGGGCGAGTGCACGATGGCGCTCGCCGGTGGCGCGGCGGTCATGGCCAACCCCGGCTCGTTCATCGCCTTCAGCCGCCAGCGCGGCCTCGCCCCCGACGGCCGCTGCAAGCCCTTCGCCGCCGCGGCCGACGGCACCGCCTGGGGCGAGGGCGTCGGCATGCTGCTCGTCGAGCGGCTCTCGGAGGCCCGAAAGAACGGTCACCGGGTCCTCGCCGTCGTCCGTGGCACCGCCATCAACCAGGACGGCGCCAGCAACGGACTCACCGCCCCCAGCGGCCCCGCCCAGCAGCGCGTCATCCGCCAGGCCCTCGCCAACGCCGGACTCACGCCCGCCGAGGTCGACACGGTCGAGGCCCACGGCACCGGTACGACGCTCGGCGACCCCATCGAGGCCCAGGCGCTGCTCGCCACCTACGGCCGGGACCGCGAGGCGGACCGGCCGCTGTGGCTCGGCTCGCTCAAGTCCAACATCGGCCACACCCAGTCCGCGGCCGGTGTCGGCGGCATCATCAAGATGGTCATGGCGATGCGGCACGGAGTGCTGCCGCGGACGCTGCACGTGGACGAGCCGACCCCGCACGTCGACTGGACCGCCGGTGACATCGAGCTGCTGACCGAGGCGCGGCCCTGGCCGGAGAGCGACCGCCCGCGCCGCGCGGGCGTCTCGTCGTTCGGCATGAGCGGCACCAACGCGCACGCCATCATCGAGCAGCCGCCGGTCGAGGACGCGGAGCGGAACGAGTCCGAGGAGCCCCAGGGTTCCGCCGAACCCGCCCTGCTGCCCTGGGCCCTCTCCGCGAAGACCACCGACGCGCTCCAGGGCCAGGCCGAGCGGCTGTACGCGCTGCTGGAGGCCGACCCCGGCCTCGCCCTCACCGACGTCGGCCACTCCCTGGCCACCACCCGCGCCACCTTCGAACAGCGCGCCGTGCTCCTCGCCGGCGACCGCGACGGCTTCCGCTCGGCCCTGCGCACCCTCGCCGACGGCGGCGACGGGCCGTCCGTCGTGCGCGGCGCCCCCGCCGCCGGAAAGCTCGCCCTGCTGTTCACCGGCCAGGGCAGCCAGCGCCTCGGCACGGGCCGCGAGCTCCACGCCGCCTACCCCGTCTTCGCCGAAGCCCTCGACGACGCCTGCTGGTACCTCGAGGAGCAGCTCGAACGCCCGCTCCTCGACGTGCTCTTCGCCGAGGAGGGCAGCCCCGAGGCCGCCCTGCTGGACCGCACCGACTACACCCAGCCCGCCCTGTTCGCCATCGAGGTCGCGCTCTACCGCCTCCTCGAGTCCTGGGGGCTGCGCCCCGAACTGCTCGCCGGACACTCCATCGGCGAGCTCGCGGCCGCCCATGTGGCGGGTGTGCTGTCCCTGGAGGACGCCGCCGCGCTGGTCGCCGCCCGTGGCCGGCTGATGCAGGAGCTCGCCGAGGGTGGCGCGATGGTCGCGGTGCAGGCGTCGGAGGACGAGGTGCTGCCGCTGCTCGCCGGGCGCGAGGACCGGATCGGCATCGCCGCGATCAACGGCCCCCAGTCCGTCGTCGTCTCCGGCGCCGAGGAGGACGCGCTGGAGATCGCTTCCGGTTTTGAGGCGCGGGGTCGGAAGACCAAGCGGCTCGCCGTGAGCCACGCGTTCCACTCCCCGCTGATGGACGGCATGCTCGCCGAGTTCCGGCGGGTCGCGCAGGTGCTGGAGTACGCACCGCCGCGCATCCCCGTGGTCTCCACCGTCACCGGGCGCGTCGCCACCGCCGAGGAGCTGTGCTCGCCCGAGTACTGGGTGCGCCACGTCCGCGAGGCCGTCCGCTTCCTCGACGGCGTGCGCACCCTGGCCGACAAGGGCGCCACCACCTTCCTGGAGCTCGGCCCCGACGCCGTGCTCACCGCCATGGCCCAGGACTGTCTGCCCGACGCCGACGGCACCGCGTACGCCGCCGTGCTGCGCGGCGGGCGCCCCGAGGCGGAGACCCTGACGGCGGCCGTGGCGCTGGCGTACGTCCGGGGCGAGAAGGCCGACTGGGCCGCCCCCTACGCCACCACCGGCGCCCGCACGATCGACCTGCCCACCTACGCCTTCCAGCGCCAGCAGTACTGGCTCAACGCCCCGGCCCCGGCTCAGGCCGGAACGGCGGCGGAGGCCGGGCCGGGCTCGGCGGTGGACGGGCGGTTCTGGGATGTGGTGGAGCGCGGGGATGTGGCCGCGCTGGCGGCGGAGCTCGCGGTGGATCCGGGGGTTTCGCTGGGTGAGGCGCTGCCCGCGTTGTCGTCGTGGCGGCGGCAGGAGTCGGTGCGTTCGGCGGTGGACGGCTGGCGTTACCGGGTGTCGTGGCAGCCGGTGTCGGAGCGGTCCGGGGCTGGTGTTTCGGTTTCGGGTGGCTGCTGGGTGGTTGTGGTGCCCGGCGGTGCGGCCGAGGGTGTCTGGGCCACGGGTGTGGTGCGGATGCTGGTCGGGCGTGGTGTGGATGTGCGCGTGGTCGAGTCGGACGCGGTGGACCGCGCCGGGGCGGCCGATGAGCTGCGTACGGCGGTGGGCGATGCCTCGGTGACGGGTGTGGTGTCGCTTCTCGCGGTGGACGAGGGCGATGGCGCGTCGGGGCTGTTGCGTACGGCGGCGTTGGTGCAGGCGCTGGGTGATGCGGGTGTGGGTGCGCCGTTGTGGGTGGCGACGCGGGGTGCAGTGTCGGTGGGGCGTTCGGATGGTGTGGTTCGTCCGGGTCAGGCGTTGGTGTGGGGGCTTGGCCGGGTGGCGGCGTTGGAGCTGCCGGAGCGGTGGGGCGGTCTGGTCGATCTGCCGGAGTCGGTGGATGAGCGTGCGCTGGGTCGGTTGGCGGGTGTGCTGGCCGGGGCCGGGGCCGGTGCCGGGGCCGGTGGCTCGGGTGAGGACCAGGTCGCGGTGCGGGCCTCGGGTGTCTTCGGGCGCCGGCTGGTACGGGCGGTCGGCTCCCGGACGTCGGGTGACGAGGGCTGGCGGGCCTCGGGCTCGGTGTTGGTGACGGGTGGTACGGGCGCGCTGGGTGCGCATGTGGCCCGTTGGCTGGTGGCGAACGGTGCCGAGCATGTCGTGCTCACCAGCCGCCGGGGGCTGGAGGCTCCGGGCGCGGTGGAGCTGCGGGATGAGCTCGCGGCTTCGGGTGCTCGGGTGACGGTGGCCGCGTGTGATGTGGCGGACCGGGACGCGCTCGCCGAGCTGCTGGCGTCCATACCGGCCGAGCTACCGCTGACCGCCGTCGTGCACGCCGCCGGTGTGCTGGACGATGGCGTACTGGACTCGCTCACGCCCGAGCGATTCGCCTCGGTGCTCCGCGCGAAGGCCGACGCCGCGCTCCATCTGGACGAGCTGACGCGCGACCTGGACCTTTCGGCGTTCGTGCTCTTCTCCTCGATCACCGGGTCGGTGGGCGCCGCCGGTCAGGGCAACTACGCCGCGGCCAACGCCTACGTGGACGCGCTGGCCGAGCGGCGGCGCGCCCAGGGCCTGCCCGCCACCTCGATCGCCTGGGGCCCGTGGGCGGACTCCGGGATGGCCGGTGACGACGCCATGGAGCGGCGGATGCGCCGCGAGGGCATGCCGCCGATGGCGCCCGAGTCGGCCGTCGCCGCGCTGCGGCAGGCGCTGGACCTCGATGACACCGCCGTGACGGTCGCGGACATCGACTGGGAGAACTTCACCCGCACCCTCACCGCCGTACGGCCCAGCCCGCTGATCGCCGCGCTGGCGGCGGAGCCCGGGCCCGGCGCGGCCACCGGCGCCGACACCGCCAAGGTCGTCACCGACGCCGACTCCGCCTCCCCGCTCGGCGAGCGCCTGAGCGGCCTGCCGAAGGCAGAACAGGACCGTGCGCTGCTGGAGTTGGTGCGTGCGCAGGTCGCGTCGGTGCTGGGGCACGGCGGGGCCGAGGCGGTCGAGGCCGGGCGCGCCTTCAAGGAACTGGGCTTCGACTCGCTGGCCGCGATCGAGCTCCGCAACCGGCTGAACGCGGCGACGGGCCTGCGCCTGGCCGCCACGCTCATCTACGACTATCCGAACGCCACCGCCCTCGCCGACCATCTGCGGACGGAGCTGGTGGGTGCGGACGCTGCGGTGAGTGGCGGCGTGGTGGCTCCGGCGGTCGCGGTGGCCGACGATCCGATCGCGATCGTGGCGATGAGCTGCCGTTTCCCGGGTGGGGTGCGGTCGCCCGAGGAGCTGTGGGCGCTGCTGACGGCCGGTGGGGACGCGATTGCGGAGTTCCCGTCGGATCGTGGCTGGGATCTGGCGGGGCTGTACGACCCGGACCCGGATCGTCAGGGGACGTCGTACACGCGTGAGGGTGGTTTCCTCTACGACGCAGGGGACTTCGACGCCGCGTTCTTCGGCATTTCGCCGCGTGAGGCGCTGGCGATGGATCCGCAGCAGCGGTTGCTGTTGGAGACGTCGTGGGAGGCGTTCGAGCGGGCCGGGATCGACCCGGCCACGCTGCGGGGCAGCCGTACCGGTGTCTTCGCGGGCACCAACGGCCAGGACTACGCCGGGCTCGTATCCACCCCGCCCGAGGGCCTGGAGGGCCATCTGGGCACGGGCAACGCGGCGAGCGTGGTGTCCGGGCGGGTCGCCTACACCTTCGGTCTCGAGGGCCCGGCGGTGACGGTGGACACGGCGTGTTCGTCGTCGCTGGTGGCCCTGCACATGGCGGTGCAGGCGCTGCGCGGCGGTGAGTGCACGATGGCGCTCGCGGGTGGCGTCACGGTGATGTCCACGCCGGAGGCGTTCGTCGACTTCAGCCGTCAGCGCGGACTCGCGGAGGACGGCCGGATCAAGGCGTTCGCGGCCGGTGCGGATGGCACGGGCTGGGGCGAGGGCGTCGGCATGCTGCTGGTGGAGCGGCTTTCGGACGCGGAGCAGAACGGCCACCCGGTGCTGGCCATCGTGCGAGGCAGCGCGATCAACCAGGACGGTGCGAGCAATGGCCTCACCGCGCCGAACGGTCCCTCGCAGCAGCGGGTGATCCGGCAGGCGCTGGCCGGTGCGGGGCTCTCGGCCGGCGATGTGGACGCGGTCGAGGCACACGGTACGGGTACGACGCTGGGTGACCCGATCGAGGCGCAGGCGCTGCTGGCCACGTACGGCCAGGAGCGGGATGGGGACCGGCCGTTGTGGCTGGGGTCCATCAAGTCCAACATCGGCCACACGCAGGCGGCGGCGGGTGTCGCGGGCATCATCAAGATGGTGCTGGCGATGCGGCACGGTGTGTTGCCGCAGACGTTGCACGTGGACGCGCCGTCGCCGCATGTGGACTGGTCGGCGGGTGCGGTCTCGCTGCTGACCGAGCAGATGGAGTGGCCGGAGACGGGTCGTCCGCGCCGCGCGGGCGTGTCGTCCTTCGGGCTCAGTGGCACCAACGCGCACACCATCATCGAGCAGGCCCCGACCGCTTCGGCTGCCCTGACCGAGGAGCCCGCGCCGCGTGAGCTGACCGCGCTGCCGTGGCTGCTGTCGGCGAAGGACGGGCAGGCGCTGCACGCCCAGGCCGCACAGCTGACCACCTACCTGCGCACCCACCCCGAGCTGAGCGCGACCGACGTCGCCTTCTCGCTCGCCACCAGCCGCGCCGCGCTGGAGCGGCGCGCCGCTCTCGTCACCACGGACCGCGAGACGTTCCTGGCGGGCCTGGACGCGCTGGCCCGGGGCGAGTCCTTCCCGGGTGTGGTCGAGGGGACGGTGGCTGAGGGCAAGGTGGCGTTCCTGTTTACGGGGCAGGGGAGTCAGCGGCTGGGGATGGGGCGTGAGCTGTACGACGCCTATCCGGTGTTCGCGGATGCGCTGGATGAGGTGTGTGCGCATCTGGATCTGTACCTTGAGCGGCCGTTGCGGGATGTGCTGTTCGGGGATGACGCGGCGCTACTGGATCAGACCGGGTTCACTCAGCCCGCGTTGTTCGCGGTTGAGGTGGCGTTGTTCCGGCTGGTCTCGGAGGCGTGGGGGCTGCGGGCGGACTTCCTGTCCGGGCATTCGATTGGTGAGTTGGCGGCCGCGCATGTGGCGGGTGTGCTCTCGCTCGCCGATGCCGCCAAGCTGGTGGCGGCGCGTGGCCGGTTGATGCAGGAGTTGCCCACCGGTGGCGCGATGATCGCCGTCCAGGCGTCCGAGGACGAGGTGGCGCCGCTGCTGACCGAGCGCGTCTCGATCGGTGCCCTGAACGGCCCGGCCTCCGTGGTCATCGCGGGTGATGAGGACGCGGCGCTGGAGATCGCTTCCGGTTTCGAGGCCCAGGGCCGGAAGACCAAGCGGCTCACGGTGAGCCACGCGTTCCACTCGCCGCGTATGGACGGCATGTTGGACGCCTTCCGCGAGGTCGCGGAGGGGCTGACCTACGAATCCCCGCGCATCCCGATCGTCTCCAACCTCACCGGTGACGTCGTCTCCGCCGAGGAGATCACCAGCCCCGACTTCTGGGTGCGCCATGTCCGCGAGGCCGTCCGCTTCCTCGACGGTGTGCGGACGCTGGAAGCGGAGGGTGTGACGACCTTCGTCGAGCTCGGCCCCGATGGCGTTCTCTCGGCGATGGCGCAGGAGTGTGTGACCGGCGAGGACGCCGCGTTCGCCGCCACGCTGCGGAAGGGCCGTGCCGAGGCCGAGTCGGTGACCACCGCGCTCGCCCTGCTGCACGTCCGGGGCCAGTCCCCGGACTGGGGCGGCTACTTCGAGGGCACCGGGGCCCGGCGCGTCGAGCTGCCGACCTACGCCTTCCATCGCACCCGGTACTGGTGGGAGGAGGCCCCGGCGGCGTCGGAGGTCGCGCCGGGCGGTGCCGTCGACGGGCGGTTCTGGGATGTCGTGGAGCGCGGGGATGTGGCCGCGCTGGCGGCGGAGCTCGCGGTGGATCCGGGGCTTTCGCTGGGTGAGGCGCTGCCCGCGCTGTCGTCGTGGCGGCGGCAGGAGTCGGTGCGTTCGGCGGTGGACGGCTGGCGTTACCGGGTGTCGTGGCAGCCGGTGTCGGAGCGGTTGGCCACCGGGGTGCTGGGTGGCTGCTGGCTGGTGGTCGTCCCGGCGGACGAGGCCGAGGGTGCCTGGGCCACGGGTGTGGTGCGGACGCTGGCCGGGCGTGGTGTGGATGTGCGCGTGGTCGAGTCGGACGCGGCGGAGCGCGCCGGGCTGGCGGAGGAGCTGCGGACGGCGGTTGTGGGCGGTTCGGTGGCGGGGGTGTTCTCCCTGCTGGCGGTCGAGGATGAGTCCGGTCTGTTGCGTACGGCTGCGTTGGTGCAGGCGCTGGGTGATGCGGGTGTGGGTGCGCCGTTGTGGGTGGCGACGCGGGGTGCGGTGTCGGTGGGGCGTTCGGATGGTGTGGTTCGTCCGGGTCAGGCGTTGGTGTGGGGGCTTGGCCGGGTGGCGGCGTTGGAGCTGCCGGACCGGTGGGGCGGTCTGGTCGACCTTCCCGAGACGGCCGACGAGCGTGCGCTGGGACGGCTGGCGGGTGTGCTGGCCGGTGCCGGTGCCGGTGCTGAGGCTGGGGCTGGTGGCTCGGGCGAGGACCAGGTTGCGGTGCGCGCCTCAGGCGTCTTCGGGCGTCGGCTGACGGAGGCTTCCGGGTTCCGGACATCCGGTGACGAGGGCTGGCGGGCGTCCGGTTCGGTGTTGGTGACGGGCGGTACGGGCGCGCTGGGTGCGCATGTCGCCCGCTGGCTGCTGGCGAACGGTGCCGAGCATGTCGTGCTCACCAGCCGCCGGGGGCTCGACGCCCCGGGGGCGGCGGAGCTGCGCGATGAGCTCGTGGCCTCGGGTGCTCGGGTGACGGTGGCCGCGTGTGATGTGGCGGACCGGGACGCGCTCGCCGAGCTGCTGGCGTCCATACCGGCCGAGCTACCGCTGACCGCCGTCGTCCACGCGGCCGGTGTGCTGGACGACGGCCTCGTGGACACGTTGGACGCCGAGCGGCTGGAGCGCGTGGTGCGCGCCAAGGCCACCTCGGCGCAGAACCTCCATGAGCTGACCCGCGACCTCGACCTTTCGGCGTTCGTCCTCTTCTCCTCGCTCGCCGGGTCGGTGGGCGCCGCCGGTCAGGGCAACTACGCGGCGGCCAACGCCTACGTGGACGCGCTGGCCGAGCTGCGCCGCGCCCAGGGCCTGCCCGCCACCTCGATCGCCTGGGGCCCGTGGGCCGAGGTCGGCATGGCGGCCGACGAGGCGCTGGAGCGGCGGATGCGCCGCGACGGAGTGCCGCCGATGGCACCCGAGTCGGCGCTCACCGCGCTGCGGCAGGCGCTGGACCTCGATGACACCACCGTGACGGTCGCGGACCTCGACTGGGACCGGTTCCTCGCCGAGTTCACCGCCGTACGGCCGAGCGCGCTGTTCGGCGAGGTGCGGGCCGCGCGTCCGACGCCGGCCGCCGAGGGCGCGCCGCGCCCGGCCGCCACCGCCGGGACCGGCACACTCGCGGAGCGGCTGTCCGGGCTGACGGAGAACGAGCGCGCTCAGACACTGCTGGAGCTGGTGCGTACGCAGGTCGCGTCGGTGCTGGGGCACGGCGGGGCCGAGGCGGTCGAGGCCGGGCGCGCCTTCAAGGAGCTGGGCTTCGACTCGCTCACCGCCGTCGAACTCCGCAACCGGCTCAATGCGGCGACCGGCCTGCGGCTGCCCGCCACGCTCATCTACGACTACCCGAACGCCACCGCCCTCGCCGACCATCTGCGCGCTGAACTGCTGGGCGCGGACGCCGTGGCGGCCGGTGGCGTGGTGGCTCCGGCGGTCGCGGTGGCCGACGATCCGATCGCGATCGTGGCGATGAGCTGCCGTTTCCCGGGTGGGGTGCGGTCGCCCGAGGAGCTGTGGGCGCTGCTGACGTCTGGCGGAGACGCGATTGCGGAGTTCCCGTCGGACCGTGGCTGGGATCTGGCGGGCCTGTACGACCCGGACCCGGATCGTCAGGGGACGTCGTACACGCGTGAGGGTGGTTTCCTCTACGACGCAGGGGACTTCGACGCCGCGTTCTTCGGGATCTCGCCGCGTGAGGCCCTCGCCATGGATCCGCAGCAGCGGTTGCTGCTGGAGACCTCCTGGGAGGCGTTCGAGCGGGCCGGGATCGACCCGGGGGCGCTGCGCGGTGAGCAGATCGGTGTCTTCGCCGGGACCAACGGCCAGGACTATCTGTCGCTGCTGATGCAGGCGCCCGAGGGCCTGGAGGGCCATCTGGGCACGGGCAACGCGGCGAGTGTGGTGTCCGGGCGGGTGGCGTACACCTTCGGCCTCGAAGGCCCGGCCGTCACGGTCGACACGGCCTGCTCGTCTTCGCTGGTGGCACTGCATCTGGCGGTGCAGGCGCTGCGGCAGGGCGAGTGCACGATGGCGCTCGCGGGCGGCGTCACGGTGATGTCCACCCCCGAGAACTTCATCGACTTCAGCCGTCAGCGCGGACTGGCCGCCGATGGCCGGATCAAGGCGTTCGCGGCGGGTGCGGATGGCACCGGCTGGGGCGAGGGCGCGGGCATGCTGCTGGTCGAGCGGCTGTCGGACGCGCGGCGCCACGGCCATCCGGTGCTGGCGGTCGTACGCGGCAGCGCGATCAACCAGGACGGTGCGTCGAATGGTCTGACGGCGCCGAACGGTCCGTCGCAGCAGCGTGTCATCCGACAGGCGCTGACCAGCGCCGGGCTGACGACCGGCGATGTCGATGTCGTCGAGGCGCATGGCACGGGTACGACGCTGGGCGACCCGATCGAGGCGCAGGCGCTGCTCGCCACCTACGGGCAGCAGCGTGCCCCGGAGCAGCCGCTGTGGCTGGGGTCCATCAAGTCCAACATCGGGCACACGCAGGCGGCGGCGGGTGTCGCGGGCATCATCAAGATGGTGCTGGCGATGCGGCATGGTGTGTTGCCGCAGACGTTGCACGTGGACGCGCCGTCGCCGCATGTGGACTGGTCGGCGGGCGCGGTGTCGCTGCTGACCGAGCAGATGGAGTGGCCGGAGACCGGCCGTCCGCGCCGCGCCGGTGTGTCGTCATTCGGCATCAGTGGCACCAACGCGCACACCATCATCGAGCAGGCTCCGGCGGTCGACGCACCGGCCGAGGCGCGCGAGCGGAATGGTCTCGGCGGCCTTCTGCCGTTCGCCCTGTCGGCCAAGAACGCCGAAGCGCTGCGGGAGCAGGCCGCGCGGCTGCACACCCACATCGCGTCGCGCCCGGAGGCGGCACCGCTCGACCTCGCCCACGCCCTGGCCGTCGGCCGCGCCGCCCTGGAGCGGCGTGCGGTGCTGACCGTCGGCGACCGGGACGAACTGCTGCGGACACTCGACGCGCTGGCCCGGGGCGAGTCCGTCCCGGGTGTGGTCGAGGGGACGGTCGCCGAGGGCAAGGTGGCGTTCCTGTTCACGGGGCAGGGCAGCCAGCGGCTCGGTATGGGGCGTGAGCTCTACGACGCCTTCCCGGTGTTCGCGGATGCGCTGGATGAGGTGTGCGCGCATCTGGATCTGTACCTTGAGCGGCCGCTGCGGGATGTGCTGTTCGGGGATGACGCGGCGGTACTGGATCGGACGGGGTTCACTCAGCCCGCGTTGTTCGCGGTTGAGGTGGCGCTGTTCCGGCTCGTTGAGGCGTGGGGTCTGACGCCGGACTTCCTGTCCGGGCATTCGATTGGTGAGCTGGCCGCCGCGCATGGGGCGGGTGTGCTCTCGCTCGCCGATGCCGCCAAGCTGGTGGCGGCGCGTGGCCGTCTGATGCAGGAGTTGCCCACCGGTGGCGCGATGATCGCCGTCCAGGCGTCCGAGGACGAGGTCGCGCCGCTGCTCACCGAGCGCGTCTCGATCGCCGCGCTCAACGGCCCGACCTCCGTGGTCATCGCGGGTGATGAGGACGCGGCGCTGGAGATCGCCGCCGGTTTCGAGGCCCAGGGCCGTAAGACCAAGCGACTCACCGTCAGCCACGCGTTCCACTCGCCGCGCATGGACGGCATGCTGGACGCGTTCCGCGAGGTCGCGCAGGAGCTGTCGTACGAGGCCCCGCGCATCCCCATCGTTTCCAACCTCACCGGAAACGTCGTCTCCGCCGAGGAGATCACCACCCCCGACTTCTGGGTCCGCCACGTCCGCGAGGCCGTCCGCTTCCTCGACGGCATCCGCACCCTCGAGGCCCAGGGCGTCACCACCTACCTCGAACTCGGCCCCGACGGCGTCCTCTCCGCCATGGGCCAGGAATGCGTGACAGGCGGCGATGAGCCCGCCTTCGCCGCCGCCCTGCGGAAGGACCGCCCCGAGGCCGAGGCACTGCTCTCGGCCGTCGCACGCGCGCACGTCCGTGGTGTGACGCCCGACTGGGCGGCCGTGTTCGCCGGTGCGGGCGCCGCCCCCGTGGACCCGGCCGAGCTGCCCACCTACGCCTTCCAGCGGCAGCGCTACTGGCCCAGCGCCGCCGCCCTCGCGGCGGGCGACCCCGAGTCGATCGGGCTGGGCGACATCGACCACCCGCTCCTCGGCGCCGCCGTCGCGCTCGCGGACGCCGATGGCCTCCTGCTCACCGGGGTGCTCTCCACCCGCACCCACCCCTGGCTGGCCGACCACGCCGTCGTGGACACCGTGCTGCTGCCCGGCACCGCCTTCGTCGAGCTGGCGAGCACGGCGGGCGCCCAGGTCGGCTGTGAGCGGCTGGACGAACTGACCCTCGAAGCCCCGCTCGTGCTGCCCGAGCACACCGGGGTGCGGGTGCAGCTCGTCGTGGACGGTCCGGACGAGTCCGGCCGCCGTTCCTTCAGCCTGCACTCGCGTCGGCAGGACGCGCTCGGCACCGAGCCGTGGACGCGCCACGCCACCGGTGTGCTCGCACCCGGCGCCCGGACGCCCGCGTCCGACCAGCCCGATGAGCTGGCCGTCTGGCCGCCGCAGGGCGCGACGCCGATCGCGGTCGAGGGGCTGTACGAGGAGCTGGCCGGGGCGGGCCTCGGCTACGGGCCGGTGTTCCAGGGGCTCAAGGGCGCCTGGCGGCTCGGCGAGAACCTCTACGCCGAGGTGGGCTTCCCCGAGGACGCGCCACTGACGTCGGGGGCCGAGGCCGAGCGGTTCGGGCTGCACCCGGCCCTGCTCGACGCCGCGCTGCACGTCATCGGCCTCGACAGTGCCGACCGCGAGTCGGCACTGGCCGAGGGCGCGCTGCTGCCGTTCGCGTGGAACGGCGTCCAGCTGCACGCGGCCGGGGCCGGTGCGCTGCGGGTGCGGCTGTCCGAGCGGTCGTCGAACGCGGTCTCGCTGCTGGTGGCCGACGGCACGGGCCGTCCGGTGGCCACGGTCGAGTCCGTGGCGCTGCGGGCGGCCTCGGCCGACCAGGTGCGCGCGGCGCGCGGCGGGCTGCACGAGTCGCTGTTCCGGCTGGACTGGACGGCGGTTCCGGCGCCCGCGACCGGCGCGGTCACGGGCGACTGGGCGGTGCTCGGCGCGGACGCCGCCGAACTGGCCGCGCTGGAGGGCGCGTTCGGGCCCGGGGTCCGGCTCGCCGCGTACCGCGATCTGGCGGTGCTGCGCAGGGCCGTGGAGTCCGGGGCACCCGCGCCCGGCACCGTCCTGCTGAGCGCTACCGGTGGCGACGGCGACGCGTCGGCCGTACACGAGGCCACACGGGCCATGCTCGCCCTGCTCCAGGAGTGGCTGGCCGATGAGCGGTTCGCCGGGGCGCGGCTGGCGCTGCTGACCAGGGGCGCGGTGGAGACCGAGCCGGGCGCGGGCGTGGCGGATCTGCCGTACGCCGCGGTGCGCGGTCTGTTCCGCTCCGCGCAGTCGGAGAACCCGGGCCGTCTGGTGCTGCTGGACGTGGACGGCGAGGAGGGCTCGTACCGTACGGTGCCCGCCGCGCTCGGCGTGGACGAGGCGGAGCTGGCGCTGCGCGCGGGCGTGGCGCTCGCGCCACGGCTGGCGCGGGTGCCGGTCACGGACGACACAAACACCGAAAGCACCGGCGCGGAAACCGTCACCGTCCCGTCGTACGACCCCAACGGGACCGTCCTGATCACCGGTGCCTCCGGAACCCTCGGCGGCCTCTTCGCCCGCCACCTCGTCTCCACCCACGGCGTACGCCACCTGCTGCTGGTCAGCCGCCGTGGCGCCGACGCCGACGGCGCCGAGGAGCTGGGCGCCGAGCTCACGGCGGCCGGTGCCACCGTCACCTGGGCGGCCTGCGACGTGGCCGAACGCGACGCGCTCGCCGCGACCCTGGCCGCCGTCCCGGCCGAGCATCCGCTGACCGCCGTGGTGCACACGGCGGGCGTCCTGGACGACGGCATCCTCGGCTCGCTGACGCCCGAGCGGGTGGCACACGTACTGCGCCCCAAGGTGGACGCGGCGCTGAACCTGCACGAGCTGACACGCGATCACCAGCTGTCCGCGTTCGTGCTGTTCTCCGGTGCCGCCGCCGTGTTCGGCGCGCCCGGACAGGCGAGCTACGCCGCCGCCAACTCCTTCCTTGAGGCGCTCGCCCAGCACCGCGTCGCCCAGGGGCTCCCGGCCACCGCGCTGGCCTGGGGCCTGTGGGCCGGTGCGGGCATGGGCAGCGAGCTGGACGAGGTGGACCTGCGGCGCATCGCGCGCGGCGGGGTCGCCCCGATCGCCGCCGACGAGGGGCTCGCGCTCTTCGACGCGGCCCGCGCCGACGGCGCCGCCGTGCTGTTCCCGATGCGGCTCGACTACGCGGGGCTGCGCACCGAGGCCACGGCGACCGGGACCGTCCCGGCCCTGTTCCGCGGCCTGGTGCGGACCCCGGTCCGGCGGGCCGCCGCCACCGCCGCCACCGCCGACGGCTCCTCGCTCGCCCAGCGCCTCGCCGGGCTCACCCGGCCCGAACAGGACCGTGAGCTGCTGGAGTTGGTGTGCGGCCGGGTCGCCGCGGTGCTCGGCTACGCGGGCCCGGACGCGGTCGAGGCCGGGCGGGCGTTCAAGGAGCTGGGCTTCGACTCGCTCACCGCCGTCGAACTCCGCAACGACCTCAAGACCGTCACCGGGCTGCGCCTCCCGGCGACGCTCGTCTTCGACTACCCGACCCCCACCGCCCTCGCCGGCCATCTGCGCGAGGAGCTGCTGGGCGCCGAGGAGACCACCGCGCCCCTCGTTCCCGTACGGACGGGGGCGGCCCCGGCGCTCGACGACGACCCGATCGTCATCGTCGGCATGAGCTGCCGCTACCCGGGCGGGGTGCGCACCCCGGAGGAGCTGTGGGAGCTCATCGCCACCGGCGGCGACGGCATCTCCGGCTTCCCCGTGGACCGTGGCTGGGACCTCGACGGCCTCTACCACCCGGACCCCGACCACGCGGGCACCTCGTACACCCGCGAGGGCGGATTCCTCCACGACGCCGCCGACTTCGACCCGGACTTCTTCGGGATCTCGCCGCGTGAGGCGCTGGCGATGGATCCGCAGCAGCGGTTGCTGCTGGAGACGTCGTGGGAGGCGTTCGAGCGGGCGGGCATCGACCCGGTGAGTGTGCGTGGCAGCCGTGTCGGCGTCTTCGCGGGCGTCATGTACCACGACTACGTGACCGGCCTCGACGGCATCCCCGACGGCGTCGAGGGTTACATCGGCACCGGCAACGCGGGCTCCATCGCCTCCGGCCGGGTGGCGTACACCTTCGGCCTCGAAGGCCCGGCGGTCACCGTGGACACGGCGTGCTCGTCGTCGCTGGTGGCGCTGCACTGGGCGATCCAGGCGCTGCGCGCGGGCGAGTGCACGATGGCGCTGGCGGGTGGTGTGGCGGTCATGGCCACGCCCGAGACGTTCATCGACTTCAGCCGTCAGCGCGGCCTGGCCACCGACGGCCGCTGCAAGTCGTTCGCGGCCGGTGCGGATGGCACGGGCTGGGCCGAGGGCGCGGGCATGCTGCTCGTGGAGCGGCTGTCGGACGCGCGGCGCAACGGACACCCGGTGCTCGCGGTGGTCCGGGGCTCGGCCATCAACCAGGACGGTGCGTCCAATGGTCTGACGGCGCCGAACGGGCCGTCGCAGCAGCGTGTCATCCGACAGGCGCTGGCCACCGCCGGGCTGGCGACCGGCGAGGTGGATGTCGTCGAGGCGCATGGCACGGGCACGACGCTGGGCGACCCGATCGAGGCGCAGGCGCTGCTCGCCACCTACGGGCAGCAGCGGGACGGGGATCGGCCGTTGTGGCTGGGGTCCATCAAGTCCAACATCGGCCACACGCAGGCCGCCGCGGGTGTCGCGGGCATCATCAAGATGGTGATGGCCATGCGGCACGGTGTGCTGCCGCGGACGCTGCACGTGGACGCGCCCTCCCCGAACGTCGACTGGGAGGACGGCGCGGTCTCGCTGCTGACCGAGCCGATGGCGTGGCCGGAGACCGGCCGTCCGCGCCGCGCCGGTGTGTCGTCGTTCGGCATCAGCGGCACCAACGCGCACACCATCATCGAGCAGCCGCCGGCCGCCGAGGATCGCGAGGACGCGGCGGCGCGGCCGTCCGCCGTACCGCCGGTGCTGCCGTGGCCGCTGTCGGCCGTGGGCGGCGACGCGCTGCGCGACCAGGCCCGCCGCCTGCGCGACCGGCTGCGCGCCACCGACGAGGACGTGGACCTGGCCGCCATCGGCTACACCCTCGCCGCCGGGCGCACCGCCTTCGAGGACCGCGCGGTGCTGGTGGCCGACGGCCGCGAGGGCTTCCTGCGCGCCCTGGAGGCGCTGGCCTCCGGCGAACCGGCCACGGGCCTGGTCCAGGGCTCGCCGGTGGCCGGGAAGCTGGCCTTCCTGTTCACCGGGCAGGGGAGCCAGCGGCTGGGGATGGGGCGTGAGCTGTACGACGCCTATCCGGTGTTCGCGGAGGCGTTCGACGCGGTGTGCGATGAGTTGGACGCGCATCTTGAGCGGCCGCTTCGTGAGGTGGTGTTCGGGGGTGACGCCGAGGCGCTGGATCGGACGGGGTTCACTCAGCCCGCGTTGTTCGCGGTTGAGGTGGCGTTGTTCCGGCTGGTTTCGGAGGCGTGGGGGCTGCGGCCCGATTTCCTCTCCGGGCATTCGATCGGTGAGCTGGCCGCCGCGCATGTGGCGGGTGTCTTGTCGCTGGCGGATGCGGCGAAGTTGGTGGCGGCGCGTGGGCGGTTGATGCAGGCGCTTCCGGCGGGTGGCGCGATGATCGCGGTGCAGGCGTCGGAGGACGAGGTCGCGCCGCTGCTGACCGAGCGGGTCAGCATCGCCGCGCTCAACGGCCCGGCCTCCGTGGTCATCGCGGGTGACGAGGACGCGGCTGTCGCGATCGCTTCTGGTTTCGAGGCCCAGGGCCGTAAGACCAAGCGGCTCACGGTGAGCCATGCGTTCCACTCGCCGCGTATGGACGGCATGTTGGAGGCGTTCCGCGAGGTCGCGGAGGGCCTGTCGTACGAGGCCCCGCGCATCCCGATCGTCTCCAACCTCACCGGGAACGTGGTCTCCGCCGAGGAGATCGCGACTCCCGACTTCTGGGTGCGCCACGTCCGCGAGGCCGTCCGCTTCCTCGACGGCGTCCGCACCCTCGAGGCCCAGGGCGTCACCACCTACCTCGAACTCGGCCCCGACGGCGTGCTCTCCGCCATGGGCCAGGACTGCCTCACCGAAGGTGACACGGCGGGCTTCGTCGCCGCCCTGCGCGGTGGCCGACCCGAGGCCGAGACCATCACCACCGCCCTCGCCGCCCTGCACACCCGGGGGCTCTCCCCGGACTGGGAGGCGTTCTACGCCGGAACCGGCACGCGGCGCGTGGAGCTGCCGACGTACGCCTTCCAGCGGCGGCGCTACTGGCTGGACGTGCGGACGGCCACCGCCACCCCCGAGGCCACGGCTCAGAGCGCCGTCGACGCCCGCTTCTGGGAGGCCGTCGAGCATGCGGACCTGGCCTCGCTCGCCGAGACCCTGAACCTCGGCACCGAGGACAGCGGCGCGCTGGAGGCCCTGCTGCCCTCGCTGTCGGCGTGGCGGCGGCAGCAGTCGGAGCGTTCGACGGTGGACCGCTGGCGCTACCGGGTGTCGTGGAAGCCGGTCACCGACCGTTCCGCCGCGTCCCCGAGCGGCGGCTGGCTCGTGGTGGTACCGGCCGAGGCGGCCGAGGACGCCTGGGTCGCGGGTGCCGTACGGCTGCTGAACGACCGTGGCCTCGACGTACGCCGCGTCGAGCTGACCGCCGACGACGACCGCGCCACGGTGGCCGAACGGATGGCCATGGCCATCGGCGACACGCCCGTGACCGGCGGTGTGCTCTCCCTGCTGGCCCTCGCGGACAGCGACAGCGACAGCGACAGCGATGGCGATGGGCTGCTGCGGACGGCCGCGCTGACGCAGGCCCTTGGCGACGCGGGCATCGGCGCGCCGCTGTGGGTGGCCACGCGGGGCGCGGTGGCCGTGGGCCGTTCGGACGGAACGGTCAGCCCCGCGCAGGCGCGGCTCTGGGGTCTGGGACGGGTGGCCGCGCTGGAGGTGCCCGAGCGCTGGGGCGGTCTGGTCGACCTCCCGGAGACGGCCGACGAGCGTGCGCTGGGGCGGCTGGCGGAGGTGCTGGCCGGTGCCGGTGCCGGTGTCGGTGCCAGTAGCGGTGGCGAGGACCAGGTGGCGGTGCGGGCGTCGGGCGTGTTCGGACGCCGCCTCGTCCGGGCCTCCGTGCCCGCGTCCGCGTCCGCCGGCGGTTCCTGGCGCCCGGGTGCCGGTACGACCCTGGTCACCGGCGGTACGGGCGCGCTGGGCGCACAGGTGGCCCGCTGGCTGGTCGCGGGCGGCGCCGAACATGTGCTGCTCACCAGCCGCCGTGGCCCCGACGCCCCCGGAGCCGCCGAGCTGCGCGACGAACTCGCCGCATCCGGGGCCCGGGTGACGGTCGCCGCGTGCGATGTGGCCGACCGCGCCCAGGTCGAGGCGCTCCTCGCCGACATCCCGGCCGAGCTTCCGCTGACCGGTGTGGTGCACACGGCCGGGGTGCTGGACGACGGCGTCCTGGACTCGCTCACCCCCGAGCGCTTCACCGGCGTCCTGCGCGCCAAGGCGGCCGCCGCGGCCCATCTCGACGAGCTGACGCGCGATCGGGAGCTGTCGGCCTTCGTGCTGTTCTCCTCGATCAGCGGCACGTTCGGCGCCGCCGGACAGGGCAACTACGCGGCCGCCAACGCCTACGTGGACGCGCTCGCCGAGCGGCGCCGCGCCGAGGGCCTGCCCGCCACCTCGATCGCCTGGGGCCCGTGGGCCGAGGGCGGGATGGCCACGGACGAGGCGCTGGAGCAGCGGCTGCGGCGCGGCGGACTGCCGCCGATGGACGCCGAGTTGGCGATCGGCGCGCTCCAGCGGGCGCTCGACCTCGACGACACCGTGGTCACGGTCGCGGACATCGACTGGGACCGGTTCGCACCGGACTTCACCGCCGCCCGGCCCAGCCGTCTGCTCGCGGAGCTCCCGGAGATCCGCGCGGCGGCGGAGGCCACCGCCACCGAGCCCGCCGCCGACGGCTCCTCGCTCGCCACCCGGCTGGCCGGGCTGGGCGCGGCGGAGCGGGACCGGCTGCTGCTGGACCTGGTCCGTACGCAGGTGGCCGCGGTGCTCGGACACGACGGCTCGGAGTCCATCGGCGCCGACCGTGCCTTCGGCGAGCTGGGCTTCGACTCGCTGACCGCCGTCGAGCTGCGCAACCGGCTCGGTGCCGCCAGCGGTGTCCGGCTGCCCGCCACCCTGGTCTTCGACTACCCGACGGCCTCCGCCCTCGCGGGCTATCTGCGCGGCGAGCTCATCGGGACCAGCACCGACGCTTCCCGCCCTGCTTCAGTGACGGCCGCCGCTGATGACGACCCGATCGCCATCGTCGCCATGAGCTGCCGTTTCCCGGGCGGGGTGCGGTCGCCCGAGGAGCTGTGGCAGCTGCTCACCGCGGGCGGGGACGCCATCGCCGAGTTCCCGGCCGACCGCGGCTGGGACCTGGACGCGCTGTACGACCCGGACCCGGACACGCGCGGCACCTTCTACGCACGCGAGGGCGGATTCCTCTACGACGCGGGCCACTTCGACGCCGCGTTCTTCGGGATCTCGCCGCGTGAGGCGCTGGCCATGGACCCGCAGCAGCGGCTGCTGCTGGAGACCTCGTGGGAGGCGTTCGAGCGCGCGGGCATCGACCCGGCGGCGCTGCGCGGCACCTCCGCCGGAGTCTTCGTCGGCTCCAACGGACAGGACTACGACGCCTCGCTGCACACCGTCCCCGAGGGCGTCGAGGGCTACCTGGGCACGGGCAACGCGGCCAGCGTGGTCTCCGGCCGGCTCGCCTACACCTTCGGCCTGGAGGGCCCGGCGGTCACCGTCGACACGGCCTGCTCGTCGTCGCTGGTGGCGCTGCACTGGGCGATCCAGGCGCTGCGCCAGGGCGAGTGCTCGCTCGCGCTCGCGGGCGGTGTGACGGTCATGTCCAGCCCCGGCGCGTACATCGAGTTCAGCCGTCAGCGCGGGCTGGCCCCGGACGGCCGCTGCAAGGCGTTCGCGGACGGCGCTGACGGCACCGGCTGGGGCGAGGGCGTGGGCATGCTGCTCGTGGAGCGGCTGTCGGACGCCCGCCGCAACGGCCACCCGGTGCTGGCGCTCGTCCGTGGCTCCGCCATCAACCAGGACGGCGCCTCCAACGGTCTGACCGCGCCCAACGGCCCCGCCCAGCAGCGGGTCATCCGCCAGGCGCTGGCCGGTGCGGGCCTGTCCGCCGCCGACGTGGACGCGGTCGAGGCCCATGGCACCGGCACCCGGCTCGGCGACCCGATCGAGGCGCAGGCGCTGCTCGCCACGTACGGGCAGGAGCGGGACGCGGACCGGCCGCTGTGGCTGGGCGCCATCAAGTCCAACATCGGCCACACCCAGGCCGCGGCCGGTGTCGCGGGGGTCATCAAGATGGTGCTGGCGATGCGGCACGGTGTGCTGCCGCGGACGCTGCACGTGGACGAGCCGTCGTCGCACGTGGACTGGTCGGCGGGCGCGGTGTCGCTGCTGACCGAGCAGGTGGAGTGGCCGGAGACCGGCCGTCCGCGCCGCGCGGGCGTCTCCTCGTTCGGCTTCAGCGGCACCAACGCCCATACGGTGCTGGAGCAGGCACCGGTCCACGACGAGACCGCCGGGGAAGCCGCACCGCGGCACCCGCTCGTCCGGCCCGATGTGGTGGCCTGGCCGCTGTCGGCCAAGGGCGAGGACGCGCTGCGCGCCCAGGCCGAGCGGCTGCGCGCCCACCTCGAGGCCGACGCCGGGCTCGACGCGGTGGACGTGGCGTACTCGCTGGCCACCACCCGGTCCGCCCTGGAGCACCGCGCGGTGGTCCTCGGCCAGGACCGGGACCGGCTGCTCGCGGGGCTGACCGCCCTGGCGCGCGGCGAGTCCGCCGCGCAGCTGGTCCGGGGCGTGCCCGCGCAGGGCCGTACCGCCGTGCTCTTCACCGGGCAGGGCAGCCAGCGGCTCGGCATGGGCCGTGAGCTGTACGAGGCCAGCCCCGTCTTCGCGGAGGCGCTGGACGCGGTCTGCGCCGAGCTGGACCGGCACCTGGAACGGCCGCTGTACGACGTGCTGTTCGGGGACACGAAGGAGCCGCTGGACCGGACCGGGTTCACCCAGCCCGCGCTGTTCGCCGTCGAGGTGGCGCTGTTCCGGCTGGCCGAGGCCGCCGGGCTGCGGCCGGACGTCCTGACCGGGCACTCCATCGGCGAGCTGGCCGCGGCGCAGGTGGCCGGGGTGCTGTCGCTGGAGGACGCCGCCACGCTGGTGGCCGCGCGCGGCCGGCTGATGCAGGAACTGCCCTCCGGCGGCGCGATGATCGCGCTCCAGGCGGCGGAGGACGAGGTCGAGCCGCTGCTCACCGAGCGTGTCGGCATCGCCGCGCTCAACGGGCCCACGTCGGTGGTCATCGCGGGCGACGAGGACGCGGCCGTCGCGATCGCGGCGTCGTTCCAGGAGCGGGGCCGCAAGACCAAGCGGCTCACCGTGAGCCACGCGTTCCACTCCCCGCTGATGGACGGCATGCTCGCCGAGTTCCGCAAGGTCGCCGAGGGGCTGACCTACAACGCGCCGCGCATCCCGATCGTCTCCACCGTCACCGGACAGCAGATCTCCGACGAGCTGGGCATGGCCGCCGACTACTGGGTGCGCCACGTCCGCCACGCCGTCCGCTTCCTCGACGGGGTGCGCGCCCTGGAGGCACAGGGCGTCACCACCTACGTCGAACTGGGCCCGGACGGGGTGCTGTCCGCCATGGCGCAGGACTGTGTCACCGCCGGGGACGAGGGCGCCGAGGACGTGGCCTTCGTGCCCATGCTGCGCGCCGGGCGCCCCGAGACCGAGACGCTGACCGGCGCCCTCGCCACGCTGCACGTCCGGGGCGCGGCGCTGGACTGGGAGGCGCTGTTCGCCGGGACCGGCGCCCGCCGCGTCGAGCTGCCCACGTACGCGTTCCAGCGGCGGCGCTACTGGCTCGAGGGCACCCCGCACCCCACGCCCGGCCAGGAGGCCACGGCCGACGACACGGCCGGTGCCCGGTTCTGGGCGGCGGTCGAGGGCGACGACCTCGCCTCGCTGTCGGACGCCGTGGGCATCGATGTGGACCAGCCGCTCAGCGCGCTGCTCCCGGCGCTGTCCGCGTGGCGGCGGCGTGAGCGCGAGCAGTCCGCGCTCGACGGCTGGCGCTACCGCGTCACCTGGAAGCCGCTGGAGGAGCCCCGGCTCGCCGCCGCCCCCGGCGTCTGGCTGGTCGCCGAACCGGCCGCGTCCGCGGGCCACGCCGACACCGTGCGGCGTGTCGTGGCCGCGCTGGCCGACCGGGGCGCCGACATCCGGCGCATCGCGGCCGACGGCGCGGACCTCGACCGGGACGCCCTGGCCGACCGGATCCGCCGGGCCGCGGCCGACGAGCCCGTGCACGGGGTGCTGTCGCTGCTCGCGCTGGACGAGCGTGCGCACCCCGACCACCCCGCCGTGCCCACCGGGCTGCTGCGCACCGGAGTGCTGGTGCGGGCGCTCGGCGACGCGGGACTGGACGCCCCGCTGTGGTGCGCCACCACCGGCGCCGTCGCCACCGCCGCCTCGGAGCCGGTCGGCAGCGCCGCGCAGGCGCAGATCTGGGGCCTGGGCCGGGTGGTCGCGCTGGAGCACCCGGAGCGCTGGGGCGGTCTGATCGACCTGCCCGCCACGCTCGACGAACGGGCCGCCGACCGCCTGGCCGGGGTGCTCGGCGGACACGGCGACGGCGACGAGGACCAGCTGGCGATCCGTACGGCCGGAGTGCTGGCCCGCCGGCTCGCCCACGCCGAGCGTGCCCCGGCCACCGGCGCGCCCTGGCGGCCGCGCGGCACGGTCCTGGTCACCGGCGGCACCGGCGCACTGGGCGCCCACGTGGCCCGCTGGCTGGCGGAGAACGGCGCCGAGCATCTGGTGCTCACCAGCCGCCGCGGCCCCGACGCCCCCGGCGCCGCCGAGCTGCGCGACGAACTCGCCGCGTCCGGCGCCCAGGTGACCGTCGCCGCCTGCGATGTCACCGACCGGGACGCGGTGGCCGGGCTGCTGGCCCGGATCCGCGACGGACACCCACAGCACCCGCTCACGGCCGTCGTGCACACGGCGGGTGCCGGGCAGTTCGCACCGCTCGCGGAGACCACCCCGGCCGATGTCGCCGATGTGGTGGCCGCCAAGGTGGCGGGCGCGGCCCACCTGGACGCGCTGCTCGGCGACACCGAGCTGGACGCCTTCGTGCTCTTCTCCTCGATCGCCGGGGTGTGGGGCAGTGGCGGCCAGGGCGCCTACGCGGCCGGAAACGCCTTCCTGGACGCGCTGGCCGAACAGCGCCGGGCCCGTGGCCTCACCGCCACCTCGGTGGCCTGGGGCCCGTGGGCGGACGGCGGGCTCGTCGCCGACGACGAGGCGGCCGAGCAACTGCGCCGCCGTGGCCTGCCGGCGATGGCCCCGCACTCCGCCATCGCCGCACTCCAGCAGGCGCTGGACCGGAACGAGACCGCCGTGGCCGTGGCCGACGTCGACTGGGGCCGCTTCGCGCCCGTCTTCGCCGCAGCCCGCCCCCGCCCGCTCATCGCCGATCTGCCCGAGGTGCGTGCCGCCCTCGCGGCGGACCCGGCGGAGGGCGCGGACGGTACCGGCGGCGGTTCGGCCGAGGCACCGGCGGAGTCCCTGCGGCAGCGGCTCGCGGGGCTCACCGGGCCCGAGGCCGAGAAGGTCCTGCTCGACCTCGTCCGTACGGAGGTCGCCGCCGTCCTCGGACACGACGACACCACGGCCGTCCAGGCGGGCCGGGCCTTCAAGGAGCTGGGCTTCGACTCCCTCACCGCCGTCGAACTCCGCAACCGGCTCAACGCGGCCACCGGACTCCAGCTCACCGCCACGCTGGTCTTCGACCACCCGACACCCAGCGCGCTCGCCGGTGTACTGCGCGCCGACCTGCTCGGCGAGGACACCACACCCGGACTCCCCGTCCTCGCCGAAATCGACAAGCTGGAATTCACCCTTTCCAACGTCTCGGACGACGCGACGGAACGCGAGCGGGTCACCGCACGCCTCGAAGCGCTGTTGCGGACCTGGAACGAGAACGAGAACGCGGCGGGCGCCGACGGTGCCGACGACGATGAACTCGATCTCGACGCCGCCTCCGCCGAAGACATCTTCGACATCATCAACAATGAATTCGGAAGGTCCTGACGTGATGACCGCCCTCAATTCAACTGACCTCAGGAGGTGACGTTTCCGTGGCTAGCGCGAACGAAGAGAAGCTTCTCGACAATCTGAAGTGGATGACCACTGAGCTGCGCCGGGCCCGTCGCCGCCTGACCGAGGTGGAGGCGGACGCGCAGGAACCGATCGCCATTGTGGCGATGAGTTGCCGTTTCCCCGGTGGCGTCGGTTCGCCAGAGGATCTGTGGCGGCTGGTCGCGGAGGGCGGTGACGCCATTTCCGGATTCCCCGCCGACCGCGGCTGGGACATCGACGGACTGGCCGATCCGGACCCCGACCGCAAGGGCACCTTCTACAACAGCGGCGGTGGATTCCTCGACGGCGCCGCCGAATTCGACCCCGGATTCTTCGGCATTTCGCCGCGCGAGGCGCTCGCCATGGACCCGCAGCAGCGGCTGCTGCTGGAGACGTCGTGGGAGGCGTTCGAGCGCGCGGGAATCGACCCGACGTCCGTCAAGGGCAGCCGCACCGGTGTGTACGTGGGCGCCTCGGCCATGGGCTACGGCTCCGATGTCCAGGGCGCGCCGGAGGAGCTGGAGGGCCTGCTGCTCACCGGCGGTGCCACCAGCGTGCTGTCCGGCCGTATCGCCTACACCTTCGGTCTCGAGGGCCCCGCCGCCACGATCGACACCGCGTGCTCGTCGTCGCTGGTCGCCCTGCACTGGGCGGCCCAGGCGCTGCGGCAGCGCGAATGCTCGCTCGCCCTCGTCGGCGGCGTCACCGTGATGCCCAACCCCGATGTCTTCGTGGAGTTCAGCCGCCAGCGCGGCCTCGCCCCCGACGGCCGCTGCAAGTCCTTCGCCGCGTCGGCGGACGGCACCGGCTGGTCCGAGGGCGTCGGGGTACTGCTGGTCGAGCGGCTGTCGGACGCGCGGCGCAACGGCCACCAGGTGCTGGCCGTGGTGCGCGGCAGCGCGGTGAACCAGGACGGCGCGTCGAACGGTCTGACCGCGCCGAACGGCCCGTCCCAGCGGCGTGTCATCCGCCAGGCGCTGGAGAACGCCCGGCTGTCCGCCGCCGAGATCGACGTCGTCGAGGCGCATGGCACGGGCACCACACTGGGCGATCCCATCGAAGCGCAGGCGCTGCTCGCCACCTACGGCCAGGAGCGGCCCGAGGGGCGGCCGCTGTGGCTGGGCTCGCTCAAGTCCAACCTGGGCCACGCCCAGGCGGCGGCGGGCGTCGCGGGCGTCATCAAGATGGTCATGGCGATACGCCACGGCCTCATGCCCAAGACCCTCCACGTCGACGAGCCGTCCCCGACCGTCGACTGGACGGCGGGCGAGGTGTCCCTGCTGACCGAGGCCCGGCCCTGGGACGAGACCGGCAGGCCGCGCCGGGCCGGGATCTCGGCTTTCGGCGTGAGCGGCACCAACGCCCACACCATCCTGGAGCAGGCCCCCGAGCCGGAGGCCGCGGAAGACTCTCCGGAGCCGGACGGGGACGCCGCCCCGGCCGCGAACGCCGCGCCGGTCACGGCCGCCGTGCTGCCGTGGCTCCTCTCCGCCAGGAACGCGGCGGCGCTGCGCGACAACGCCCGGCGCCTCGCCTCCCACCTCGACCGCGAACCGGCCCTCGGCACGGCTGATGTGGCCCACTCACTGGCCACCGGCCGGGCGGCGCTGGAGCGGCGCGCGGTGCTCGTGGGCGAGGACCGCGCCGGGCTGGCCGCCGGTCTTGACGCGCTGGCGCGGGGGGAGTCCGCGCCGGGGCTGGTCGAGGGGACGGTCGCCGAGGGCGAGACGGCGTTCCTGTTCACGGGGCAGGGGAGTCAGCGGCTGGGGATGGGGCGTGAGCTGTACGACGCCTATCCGGTGTTCGCGGAGGCGCTGGATGAGGTGTGCGCGGAGCTGGACCCGCATCTTGAGCGGCCGCTGAAGGACGTTCTGTTCGGGGACGATGCCGAGGCGCTGGATCAGACGGGGTTCACTCAGCCCGCTTTGTTCGCGGTTGAGGTGGCGCTGTTCCGGTTGGTCTCGGAGGCGTGGGGGCTGCGGCCCGACTATCTGTCGGGTCACTCGATCGGTGAGTTGGCCGCCGCGCATGTGGCGGGTGTGTTGTCGCTTGCCGACGCTGCCAAGCTGGTGGCGGCGCGTGGCCGGTTGATGCAGGAGCTTCCGGCGGGTGGCGCGATGATCGCCATCCAGGCGTCGGAGGACGAGGTGGCGCCGCTGCTGACCGAGCGGGTCAGCATTGCCGCCCTCAATGGGCCGTCGTCGGTGGTCATCGCGGGTGATGAGGACGCGGCGCTGGAGATCGCGTCCGGTTTCGAGGCGCGGGGTCGTAAGACCAAGCGGCTCACGGTCAGCCACGCGTTCCACTCCCCGCGTATGGACGGGATGCTGGAGGCGTTCCGCGAGGTTGCGGAGGGGCTGTCGTACGAGGCCCCGAAGATTCCGATCGTGTCGAATCTGACCGGTGGCGTGGTGTCCGCCGACGAGATCACCACTTCTGACTTCTGGGTGCGTCACGTCCGTGAGGCCGTGCGCTTCCTCGATGGTGTGCGCACCCTCGAGGCCCGGGGCGTCACCACGTTCATCGAGCTGGGCCCGGATGGTGTGCTCACCGCCATGGCCCAGGAGTGCGTCACCGACGCCGACGCGGCCGGTTTCGTCTCCGCGCTGCGCAAGGACCGTCCCGAGGCCGAGGCGCTGACCACGGCCGTCGCACGTGCCCATGTGCGCGGTGTGGCGGTGGACTGGGCCGGATACTTCGCCGGTAGGGACGCCCACCACGTCGACCTGCCGACGTACGCCTTCCAGCACGAGCGGTTCTGGCTGGAGCCGGGCGCGGCGTCCGTGGGCGATGTGGCCTCGGTGGGCCTGGAGTTGGCGGGGCACCCGCTGCTCGGCGCCGCCGTGCCGCTGGCGGAGACCGATGGGCTGGTGTTCACGGGACGGCTGGGTGTGGATACGCATCCGTGGCTGGCCGACCATGTGGTGCAGGGCGCGGTGGTGCTGCCCGGCACGGCCTTCGTGGAGCTTGCCGTCCGCGCCGGTGACCAGGTCGGCTGTGACCTGCTCGACGAGCTGTCCCTGCACGCCCCGCTGGTGCTGCCCGCACGCGGTGGCATCCGGTTGCAGCTCACCGTCGGCGCGCCCGATGGCGCCGGACGTCGGTCGCTGACCGTGCTGTCCCGCGCGGAGGACGCCCCGGCAGAGGAGCCGTGGACGCGACACGCCGACGGTGTGCTCGCCACGGGCGCGCCCAGGCCGTCGTTCGCGCTGACCGCGTGGCCGCCGCAGGGCGCCGAGGCGGCCGGTACCGAGGAGCTGTACGCGGCGCTCGCGGACGGCGGGCTGCGGTACGGCCCGGTGTTCCAGGGGCTCACGGCCGCGTGGCGGCGCGGCGACGAACTCTTCGCCGAGGTCCGGCTGGACGAGTCCGCCGCGCCCGACGCGCAGGCGTACGGTCTGCACCCGGCGCTGCTCGACTCGGCGCTGCACGCGCTCGGCCTGGACGGCCTGGGCGACGGCGACGGCCAGGGGCGGCTGCCGTTCGCCTGGACCGGCGTGTCGCTGTACGCGAGCGGCGCCCCGGCGCTGCGGGTGCGGCTGGAGCTGCGGGGCGCGGACGGTGTCCGGCTGGAGATCGCGGATGCCACCGGTGCGCCGGTCGCGGCCGTGGACTCGCTGGTCCTGCGCGCCGTGTCGGCGGAGCAGGTGCGGGCCGCGCGGGCGGCGTACCACGAGTCGCTGTTCCGCGTGGAGTGGACCGAACTCCCGGCCGGGGCGGGTGCCGGCGCGCCCGGCGGCGGCCGCTGGGCGGTGCTGGGCACGGATGCGTTCGGGTTGGGTGCCACGGCATACGCAGACCTCGCGGAGCTGGGCGAGGCCGTCGATTCCGGAACGGCGCTGCCGGAGTACGTAGTGGTGTGCCCGGCACGTGAACGCCCGGGTGCGACAATTCAAGCCCGTCCGGCGCTTGAGGACATGCCCGAGGGGCGTCCGGGCGCGCACTCGGACGGCGCGGCATCTGAAGGCCTTGGCGCGGTATCTGAAGGTCCGGGTGCGGCAGTTCAAGCCCGTCCGGCGATTGAGGACACGCCCGAAGGGCGTACGCACCCGCACGCAGACGGCGCGGCACTCGAAGGCCCGGATGCGGCATCTTCAGCCCGTCCGGCGCTTGAGGACCGGGGTCAAGGGGCGGAGCCCATCCACGCGGCGGAGCCGCATATCGATGCTGCGGGAAGGGGCGGGGTGGGGGAAAGCCCCTCGCCCGCCACCACGGCGCACCAGACCACCACCCAGGTGCTGGGCCTGCTGCGGCAGTGGCTGGCTGACGACCGCTTCACGAACTCCCGGCTGGTCCTGCTGACCTCAGGGGCCGTGGCCACCGGAGCCGGTGAGCCGGTGACGGATCCGGCGGGCGCCGCCGTACAAGGTCTGGTGCGCTCCGCGCAGGCGGAGAACCCGGACCGCTTCGTCCTCCTGGACATCGACGGCCAGGACGCGTCGCTCGCGGCGCTTCCGGCCGCGCTCGCGGCGGACGAGGAGCAGCTGGCCGTCCGTGCGGGCGTGACCCGTATCCCGAGGCTGGCCAGGGTGCCGGTCGCGGACGAGACGACCACCGAGAACGCCTTCGACCCCGAGGGCACGGTGCTGGTGACCGGCGCGTCCGGTTCGCTGGGCGGGCTGGTGGCCCGGCATCTGGTGGCCGAGCGTGGCGTACGGCAGCTGCTGCTGGTGAGCCGTCGCGGCGGCGAGGCGCCGGGTGCTGATGAACTCGCCACCGAGTTGGCCGAGTTGGGCGCGAGCGCGCGCTGGGCGGCGTGTGATGTGGCGGACCGGGACGCGCTCGCCGCGGCCCTCGCCACGGTCCCCGCCGAGCATCCGCTGACGGCGGTCGTGCACACCGCAGGCGTACTGGACGACGGTGTGATCGGCTCGCTCACCCCCGAGCGCATGGCGCACGTCATGCGCCCGAAGGTGGACGCGGCGTGGAACCTCCACGAGCTCACCCGCGACCTCGACCTGACCGCCTTCGTGCTGTTCTCCTCCGCCTCGGGCGTGTTCGGCACCCCCGGCCAGGGCAACTACGCGGCCGCCAACGCCTTCCTCGACGCCCTGGCCGCACACCGCCGCGCCGCGGGCCTGCCCGCCGTCTCACTGGCCTGGGGCCCCTGGGCCGGCGCCGGGATGGCCGGCGGCCTGGACGAGGCCGACATCGCCCGGATGCGGCGCGCCGGACTGCCGCCGCTGTCCCCGGCGGAGGGCCTGGCGCTCCTCGACGCCGCGCTCACCACGGACGAGGTGGCACCCGTCCCGATGCGCGTGGACGCCGTGGCGCTGCGCGCCCGGGCCGCGGCGGGCGCGCTCGCGCCGCTGCTGCGCGGCCTGGTGCGGGCCCCGGTGCGCCGCGCGGTGGACACCGCCGCGGGCGGCGGTTCCGCGCTGGCGGAGCGACTGGCCGGGCTGAGCGCGGCCGAGCAGGACCGGCTGCTGCTGGACCTGGTGCGTACGCAGGTGGCGGCCGTCCTCGGCCATGCGGGCCCGCAGGCCGTGGAGGAGGGCCGGGCGTTCAAGGACCTGGGCTTCGACTCCCTGACCGCCGTCGAGCTGCGCAACCTGCTGCGCGAGGCCACCGGGCTGCGGCTGCCGCCGACGCTCGTCTTCGACTACCCCACCTCGACCGCCCTGGCGGGCCATCTGCGCCAGGAGATCGTGGGGGAACCGGCCGACGGAATCGTCCCCGACCGGGTGATCAGCGCGGTGGACCGCGACGACCCGATCGCGATCGTCGCCATGAGCTGCCGCTTCCCCGGCGGGGTGCACTCGCCCGAGGAGCTGTGGCAGTTGCTGGTGGCCGGTGACGACGCCATCACGCCGTTCCCCGCCGACCGCGGCTGGGACCTCGCCACCCTCTACAGCGACGACCCCGACCTCGAGGGCACCAGCTACACCCGCGAGGGCGGCTTCCTGCACGACGTGGCCGACTTCGACGCCTCGTTCTTCGGCATCTCGCCGCGCGAGGCGCTCGCGATGGACCCGCAGCAGCGGCTGCTGATGGAGACCACCTGGGAGGCGTTCGAGCGGGCCGGGATCGACCCGGCCGCGCTGCGCGGCAGCCGTACCGGCGTGTACATCGGCTCCAACGACCAGGACTACCTGACCCTGTGGCTGAACGAGCCGCAGGGCCTCGAGGGCCACCTCGGCACCGGCAACTCCTCCAGCGTGGCCTCCGGCCGCCTCTCCTACGCCTTCGGGCTCGAAGGACCGGCGGTCACCATCGACACCGCCTGCTCGTCCTCGGTGGTGGCGCTGCACCTGGCCGCGCAGGCGCTGCGCAACGGCGAATGCTCGCTCGCGCTGGCCGGTGCCGTCACGGTCATGTCCACCCCGGGCGCCTTCCTGGAGTTCAGCCGGCAGCGCGGACTGGCCGCCGACGGCCGGATCAAGGCCTTCTCGGCGGACGCGGACGGCACCAACTGGGCCGAGGGCGTGGGCCTGTTCCTGGTGGAGCGGCTCTCCGACGCCCGCAGGAACGGCCACCCGGTGCTCGCCGTCCTGCGCTCCACCGCCATCAACCAGGACGGCGCGTCCAACGGCCTGACGGCGCCCAACGGCCCGTCCCAGCAGCGCGTCATCCGGCAGGCCCTCGCCAACGCCGGTCTTTCGGCCACGGACATCGACGTCGTGGAGGCACACGGCACGGGTACGACGCTCGGCGACCCGATCGAGGCCCAGGCGCTGCTCGCCACCTACGGCCAGGACCGGCCCGAGGACCGCCCGCTGTGGCTGGGCTCGGTGAAGTCCAACATCGGCCACACCCAGGCCGTGGCGGGCGCCGCCGGCATCATGAAGATGGTCATGGCGATGCGGCACGGTGTGCTGCCGCGGACCCTGCACGTCAGCGAGCCGACCCCGCACGTCGACTGGACCGCCGGGGACATCGAGCTGCTGACAGAGGCCCGGCCCTGGCCGGAGACCGGCCGTCCGCGCCGCGCGGGCGTGTCGTCGTTCGGCTTCAGCGGCACCAACTCGCACGCGATCATCGAGCAGGCCCCGGCCATGGACGCGGTCTCCGCGCCCGCTCCGGAGCGGGCCCTGCCCGTCCTCGCCTGGCCGGTCTCGGGCCGTACCGAGGACGCGCTACGGGCCCAGGCCGCACGGCTGCGCCCCTCCGTGGCCGCCGCCGGAGCCGACACGCCGCGCCCGCTCGACCTCGCGTACTCCCTGGCCACCTCGCGTGCCGCCCTGGAACACCGGGCCGTGCTGCTCGGCCCGGACGGCGACCTCCTCGGCGACCAGCTCGCGGCGCTGGCCGAGGGGCGCGGTGCGGCGGGGCTCGTCGAGGGCTCGGTGACCGGTGGCAAGCTGGCGTTCCTGTTCACGGGGCAGGGGAGCCAGCGGCTGGGGATGGGGCGTGAGCTGTACGACGCGTACCCGGTGTTCGCCGAGGCGCTGGACGCGGTGTGTGCGGAGCTGGACGCGCATCTCGAACGGCCCCTTCGTGAGGTGCTGTTCGGGGAGGACGCCGAGGCGCTGGACCAGACCGGGTTCACTCAGCCCGCGCTGTTCGCGGTCGAGGTGGCGCTGTTCCGGCTCGTTGAGGCATGGGGTCTGAAGGCGGACTTCCTGTCCGGGCACTCGATCGGTGAGCTGGCCGCCGCGCATGTGGCCGGGGTGTTCTCGCTGGCGGACGCGGCGAAGTTGGTGGCCGCGCGTGGCCGTCTGATGCAGGCGCTGCCCACCGGTGGCGCGATGATCGCCGTCCAGGCGTCCGAGGACGAGGTGACGCCGCTGCTCACCGAGCGTGTCTCGATCGCCGCGCTCAACGGTCCGACCTCCGTGGTCATCGCGGGTGATGAGGACGCGGCCGGGGAGATCGCAGCCGCGTTCGAGGCGCAGGGCCGTAAGACCAAGCGGCTCGCCGTGAGCCACGCGTTCCACTCGCCGCGCATGGACAGCATGTTGGAGGCGTTCCGCGAGGTCGCACAGGGGCTTACGTACGAGGCCCCGCGCCTCCCCATCGTGTCCAACCTGACGGGCGAGCTGGTCTCCGCCGAGGAGATCACGAGCCCCGACTTCTGGGTGCGCCACGTCCGCGAGGCGGTCCGCTTCCTCGATGGCGTAAGGGCGTTGGAAGCCCAGGGCGTCACCACCTACGTCGAACTCGGCCCCGACGGTGTGCTCACCGCCATGGCCCAGGACTGCGTGACCGGCGAGGGCACCGCCTTCGCCGCCGCGCTGCGCAAGGACCGCCCCGAGGCCCAGACCGTCACCACCGCGCTCGCCCAGGCGTATGTCCGGGGCGCCGAGGTTGACTGGGCCGGGTACTTCGCCGGGACCGGCGCACACCGTGTCGACCTGCCGACGTACGCGTTCCAGCGCCGCCGCTACTGGCCGGACATCGCCCCGGCGGCCGGGACCCCGGCCGAGGGCGCCGTGGGCGCCGTGGACGCGCGGTTCTGGGAGGCCGTGGAGCGCGAGGACTGGGAGTCGCTCGCCGGTGAGCTGCGGGTCGAGGGCGACCAGCCGCTCAGCGCGGTGCTGCCCGCCCTGTCCTCGTGGCGCCGCGCCCAGCGCGAGCGGTCCGCCGCGGACGGCCACCTCTACAACGTGGTGTGGAAGCCCGTAGTGGCGAAGCCGCGTCCCCAGGGCGGCCCTTCGGGCGCCCCGGCCCCGTCCGGCACCTGGCTGACCGTCGTCCCGGCGAGCCACGCCGACGACCCGCGGATCACCGCCGTGGCCGACGACCTGGCCCGGCGCGGCGTGCGGGTCGTCACGCTGGAACTGGACGCCGCCGACACCGACCCCGCCGCCGTGGCCGACCGACTCGCCTCGGCGTCGGCCGGTGGCCCGGCGGCCGGGGTGCTGTCCCTGCTGGCGCTGGACGAGCGGCCGCACCCGGAGCATCCGGCGGTGCCGGTCGGCCTCGCGCTGACCGGTGCGCTGGCCGAGGCGCTGGCGCGGCGCGGCGACGACGCCCCGGCGCGGCTGTGGTGCGCCACCCGGGGCGCGGTCTCGACCGGCGGCGCCGACCGGCTGGACAGCGCCACCCAGGCCCAGGTCTGGGGCTACGGCCGCGTGGTCGCCCTGGAGCAGCCCGAGCGCTGGGGTGGCCTGGTGGACCTCCCGGAGACCGTGGACGAGCGGACGCTGGACCGGCTCGCGGCCGTGCTCGCCGGGTCCGACGACGAGGACCAGGTGGCGATCCGCGCCACCGGGGTCTTCGTACGCCGCCTCGTCCCGGCCCCGCGCACCGCGGCCACCGCCGCCGCCGAGCCCTGGACGCCGCGCGGCACCGTGCTGGTGACCGGTGGCACGGGCGCCCTGGGACGGCATGTGGCCCGCTGGCTGGCCGACCACGGCGCGGAGCGGCTGGTGCTGCTCAGCCGCCGTGGCCCCGACGCGCCGGGCGCGGCCGAGATCGTGGCCGAACTGTCCGGCACCGACACCGCCGTGACCGTCGAGGCGTGCGATGTGGCCGACCGCCACGCGCTCGCCGCACTGGTGGAGAAGCTGGCCGCCAATGGCACGCCGGTCCGGGCCGTGGTGCACTCGGCCGGGATCTCCCAGGAGCCCGGCACCGGCACCGAACTGCCCGAGTTCGCCCGGATCGTGGCGGCCAAGACGACCGGTGCGGTCCACCTCGACGCGCTCTTCGGCGGCGACACCGAGTTGGACGCCTTCGTGCTCTTCTCCTCGATCGCCGGGGTGTGGGGCAGCGGCGGCCAGGGCGCCTACGCGGCCGGAAACGCGTTCCTCGACGCGCTGGCCGAACAGCGCCGGGCCCGTGGCCTGCCCGCCACCTCGGTGGCCTGGGGCCCGTGGGCGGAGGGCGGCATGGCCGCCGAGGGCGACGCCGAGGAGCAGCTGCGCCGCCGTGGACTGCCGCCGATGGCACCGGAGGTGAACATGGCCGCCTTCCAGCGGGTGCTCTCCCGCGAGGAGACCGCCGTGACGGTGGCCGATGTCGACTGGGAGCGGTTCGCCCCGGCCTTCACCGCCGCCCGCCCCCGCCCGCTGATCGACGATCTGCCGCAGGTGGCCAAGGCCCTGCGCGGCGGCGGCGACGGCGAGCCGGCGGACAAGGCGGCGGCCGACGGCGGGTCGGGCCTGCGCGAGCGGCTCGCCGGGCTGTCCGCGGCCGAGCGCGAGGACGCGGTGCTCGAGCTGGTCCGCACCCATGTCGCCAGCGCCCTCGGCCACGCCTCCGCCGACGAGGTCGAGGCCGGACGCGCCTTCAACGAGCTGGGCTTCGACTCGCTCACCGCGGTCGAACTGCGCACCCGGCTCGGCACGGCCACCGGCCTCAAGCTGCCCGCCAGCCTGGTCTACGACTACCCGACCCCGGCCGCGCTCGCCGAGCACCTGCTGACCGAGCTGGTCCCGGACGGACCGGGCCACGGCCCCGGCCACGCCCTGCCCGATGTGGACCTCGACCCGCAGGACGCCGAGCTGCGCCGCACCCTGGCCACCATCCCGATGAGCCGGATCCGGGAGGCCGGGCTGCTGGACACACTGCTCCGGCTGGCCGATCCACAAGCCGCCACTTCCGACCCCAGCCGCGCCGAGGACGAGGCGGAGTCCATCGACGAGATGGACGTCCAGCACCTCATCGACATGGCGCTCGACCTCGACAGCCTCGACGGCAACGATTCCTGACGCGGGCCCAAGCACGGAGTACACGATGACAACCCCCAACGAAAAGCTCGTTGACGCGCTGCGGGCCTCGCTGAAGGAAACCGAGCGGCTGCGGAAACAGAACCAGCAGCTCACCGACGCCTCCCGGGAACCGATCGCGATCGTCGGCATGAGCTGCCGGTTCCCCGGCGGCGTCGGCAGCCCCGAGGAGCTGTGGCGGCTCGTGGCGGACGGCCAGGACGCCATCTCCGGCTTCCCCGACGACCGCGGCTGGGACATCGAGGCGCTGTACGACCCGGACCCGGAGCGCGAGGGCACGTTCTACGCCCGCGGGGGCGGCTTCCTGTACGACGCCAGCCAGTTCGACCCGGGCTTCTTCGGGATCTCGCCGCGTGAGGCGCTGGCGATGGACCCGCAGCAGCGGTTGCTGCTGGAGACGTCGTGGGAGGCGTTCGAGCGGGCGGGCATCGACCCGGCGACGGTGCGGGGTTCGCGCACCGGTGTGTTCGTCGGCGCGTCCACGCAGGCGTACGGGGCGGGGGAGTACGACCTGCCGGAGGGCGTCGAGGGCCATCTGCTCACCGGCACCGCCTCCAGCGTCGCGTCCGGGCGGCTCTCCTACGCCTTCGGTCTCGAGGGCCCGGCGGCCACCATCGACACCGCCTGCTCCTCGTCCTCGGTCGCGCTGCACCTGGCGGTCCAGGCGCTGCGGCAGAGCGAGTGCTCGCTCGCGGTGGCGGCGGGCGCGACCGTGCTGTCCTCCCCGGATGTGTTCGTGGAGTTCAGCCGTCAGCGCGGGCTCTCCGCCGACGGCCGCTGCAAGTCCTTCGCGGCCTCGGCGGATGGCACCGGCTGGTCCGAGGGTGTCGCCGTGCTGCTGGTCGAGCGGCTGTCGGACGCGCGGCGGAACGGCCACCCGGTGCTCGCGGTGGTGCGTGGCAGCGCCGTGAACCAGGACGGTGCGTCCAACGGTCTGACGGCGCCGAACGGCCCGTCCCAGCGGCGTGTCATCCGGCAGGCCCTGGAGAACGCCCGGCTCGCCCCCGCCGACGTGGACGCGGTGGAGGCGCACGGCACGGGTACGACGCTGGGCGACCCGATCGAGGCCCAGGCGCTGCTGGCCACGTACGGCCAGGAGCGGCCGGAGGGGCAGCCGCTGTGGCTCGGCTCGCTGAAGTCGAACATCGGCCACACCCAGAACGTCGCCGGTATCGGTGGCGTCATCAAGATGGTCATGGCGATGCGGCACGGTGTGCTGCCGCGGACGCTGCACGTGGACGAGCCCACCCCGCATGTCGACTGGTCGGCGGGCGAGGTGTCCCTGCTGACCGAGGCGCGGCCGTGGCCCGAGACCGGCCGGCCGCGCCGGGCGGGTGTGTCGTCGTTCGGTGTGAGCGGCACGAATGTGCACACGATCATCGAGCAGGCGCCGGAGGTGGAGACGGCTGAGGCTCCTGCGAGTGCTGTGGCTCCGGGCGTGTTGCCGTGGGTGCTTTCGGGCCGGGGTGCGGCCGCGCTGCGTGCTCAGGCGGAGCGGCTGATCGCGTATGTGGAGGGGCGCGCCGAGCTGCGGCCGCTGGATGTGGGGTTCTCGCTGGCGACCGGGCGGTCGGCCTTTGAGCGCCGTGCGGTGGTGGTTGCCGAGGACCGGGACGGGCTGCTGGCTGGGCTGGGTGCGCTGGCGCGGGAGGAATCCGCGCCCGGGCTGGTCGAGGGCTCGGTGGCCGGTGGCAAGGTGGCGTTCCTGTTCACGGGGCAGGGGAGCCAGCGGCTGGGGATGGGGCGCGAGCTCTACCAGGCGTTTCCCGTCTTCGCCGAGGCGCTGGACGCGGTGTGTGCGGAGCTGGACCCGCATCTTGAGCGGCCGTTGCGGGATGTGTTGTTCGGGGATGACGCGGCGGTACTGGATCAGACGGGGTTCACTCAGCCTGCGCTGTTCGCGGTTGAGGTGGCGCTGTTCCGACTGGTTTCGGAGGCGTGGGGGCTGCGGCCCGATTTCCTCTCCGGGCATTCGATTGGTGAGCTGGCCGCCGCGCATGTGGCGGGTGTGCTCTCCCTCGCCGATGCCGCCAAGCTGGTGGCGGCGCGTGGGCGGTTGATGCAGGCGCTTCCGGCGGGTGGCGCGATGATTGCCGTCCAGGCGTCGGAGGACGAGGTGGCGCCGCTGCTCACTGAGCGCGTGTCCATCGCCGCCCTCAACGGGCCGTCGTCGGTGGTCATCGCGGGTGATGAGGACGCGGCTGTCGCGATCGCTTCTGGTTTCGAGGCGCAGGGTCGTAAGACCAAGCGGCTCGCCGTGAGCCATGCGTTCCACTCGCCGCGTATGGACGGCATGTTGGACGCGTTCCGCGAGGTGGCGGAGGGGCTGTCGTACGAGGCCCCGCGTATTCCGATCGTCTCCAACCTCACCGGTGGCGTGGTGTCCGCCGAGGAGATCACCAGCCCGGACTTCTGGGTGCGCCATGTCCGCGAGGCCGTCCGCTTCCTGGACGGGGTGCGGACCTTGGAGGCGCAGAACGTCTCCACATTCATCGAGCTGGGCCCGGACGGCGTCCTGACCGCCATGGCCCAGGACTGCGTGACCGACTCCGCGTCCGACGCCGCGTTCATCTCGGCGCTGCGCAAGGACCGTCCCGAGGCGGAGGCGTTGACCACGGCCGTCGCCGGGGCTCATGTCCGTGGTGTGGTGCTGGACTGGGCCGCGTACTTCGCCGGTACCGGCGCCCAGCGTGTTGACCTGCCGACGTACGCCTTCCAGCGCGAGCGGTTCTGGCTGGAGCCGGGCGCCGCCTCGGTGGGCGATGTGGCGTCCGTGGGGCTGGAGCTGGCGGGACACCCGTTGCTGGGCGCGGCGGTGCCGCTGGCGGAGTCCGATGGGCTGGTGTTCACGGGACGGCTGGGCCTCGACACCCATCCGTGGCTGGCCGAGCACACGGTCCGGGACGCGGTGGTGGTGCCGGGCCCGGCGTTCGTGGAACTTGCCATCCGGGCCGGTGACCAGCTCGGCTGTGACCTCCTCGACGAGCTGACCCCGCACACCCCGCTGGTGCTGCCCGTACGCGGTGGCGTCCGGCTCCAGGTCACGGTCGGCGCGCCGGACGACGCCGGGCACCGCTCGTTCACCGTCTCCTCCCGCGCGGAGGACGCCGCCGCCGACACGGCGTGGGTGCGCAACGCGAGCGGTGTGCTCGCCTCCGGCGCCCCCAGCCCGTCGTTCGACCTGGCCGAGTGGCCGCCGAGCGCCGCCGAGGCCATCGAGCCCGAGGCGCTCTACGCCCGGCTGGCCGAGGGCGGGCTGCGGTACGGCCCGGCGTTCCAGGGGCTCACGGCCGCCTGGCGGCGCGGGGACGAACTCTTCGCCGAGGTCCGGCTGGACGATGACACCAAGCCCGGCGCCGAGGAGTTCGCCGTCCACCCGGCGCTGCTGGACGCCGCCCTGCACGTCCTTCACGGCCGCGAAGGTGCCCAGCTGACCGATGGCTGGCAGGGCGTCTCCCTGTACGCGGAGGGCGCGTCCGCGCTGCGCGTACGGATCGCACTCGCCGGAGCCGACACGGTGTCCCTGGCGCTGGCCGACGCCACGGGCGAGCCGGTCGCCGCCGTGGACGGCCTGCGCTGCCGTCCGCTGCCGGACGACCTCACCGGTGACGCGGACGTGGCGCGGCAGAGTCTGTTCCAGCTGGACTGGGTGGCCCCGCAGCCCGCCTCCGCCGGTCCGGACGCCGCCACCCGCCGTCTCGTCCTGGGCGAGGACCCGTTCGGGCTGGTCGCGGCCGGAGTGGCCGCCGACTCCGCCCCCGATCTGGCCGCGCTGGGCGCGTCCGTCGAGGCGGGCGACACCGCCGCCCCCGAGCTGGTCCTCGCGTCCTTCGCACCCATATCCGGCGCCGCGAACGAGAACGTGGCCGAGGCCGCGCACCGGGAGGCGCGGCGTGTGCTGGCCCTGGTGCAGGGCTGGCTGGCCGATGAGCGGTTCGCCGATGCGCGCCTGGCGCTCATCACCCGGGGCGCGATGGCCGCCGACACCGAGGAGGGCGTCACCGACCTGGCGCACGCGCCCCTGTGGGGTCTGGTGCGCTCGGCCGAGACGGAGAACCCCGGCCGTTTCGTCCTCGTGGACGTAGACGAGGCCGCCGGGGCCACTGGCATCGCTGGGCCCGCAGGGACCGCTGGCGCCGCCGAGGTCGCCGACACCTTCGCCGACGTGCTCTCCGACGCCCTGGCCACCGGCGAGCCCGAGCTCGCCCTGCGTGCGGGCCGGGCCTTGGCCCCCCGCCTGGCCCGCGCCACGGCCCCGGCCCCGGCTCCGGGCTCGGAGTGGAGTTCGGCCCCTGGCTCGACCTCGACCTCGGGCTCGGGCTCGGGTTCGGCCCTGGGCTCGGCCTCGGGCTCGGGCTCGGGTTCGGCCCTGGGCTCGGCCTCGGTCCCGGCCTCGGGCTCGGGTTCGGCCCTGGGCTCGACCTCGACCTCAACCCCGGCCCTGGGCTCAGCTCCGGCCCCGGGCTCGACCCCGACGCCGGACTCGGCCTCGGGCTCGGGCTCGGACACCAACTTCCCGGCCGCCGGCCCCGCGTTCGACGCCGACGGCACCGTGCTCATCACCGGTGGCACTGGCGCCCTGGGCCGGTTGCTCGCCCGCCACCTCGTGGCCGAGCACGGCGTACGCCACCTGCTGCTGACCAGCCGCCGTGGCGCGGACGCCGAGGGCGCCGCCGAGCTGGCCGCCGAACTCCGTACGCGGGGCGCCGAGGTCACCCTCGCCGCCTGTGACGCCGCGGACCGCGAGGCGCTCGCCGCGACCCTGGCCGCCGTCCCGGCCGAGCATCCGCTGACGGCCGTCGTGCACACCGCCGGTGTGCTGGACGACGGCACGGCCGCCGCCCTGACCCCCGAGCAACTGGAGCGGGTGCTACGTCCGAAGGTGGACGCGGCGTGGAATCTGCACGAGCTGACCCGCGGCCTCGACCTGTCCGCGTTCGTGCTGTTCTCCGCCATCGCGGGCACGCTGGGCGGCGCGGGCCAGGCCAACTACGCCGCGGCCAACGTCTTCCTCGACGCCCTCGCCGCACACCGCCACGCGGCGGGCCTGCCCGCCACCTCGCTGGTGTGGGGCCTGTGGGCCCAGTCGGGCGGGATCACCGGCGGTCTGACCGAGACCGATCTGCTGCGGCTGGCCCGCAGCGGCATGGGCGCCCTCAGCGACGACGAGGGCATGGCGCTCTTCGACGCCGCCCACCGCACCGGCCGTACCCTGCTGATCCCGGCCCGCCTCGACCTCGCCGCGCTGCGCTCCGCCGCCGGATCCGGCCCGGTCCCGGCGCTGCTGCGCGGGCTGATCCGGAGCACCGGCCGGCGCACCGCCGCGGGCGCGCTCGCCGCCGGTTCGTCCCTCGCGGACCGGTTGCGCGCGCTGTCCCCGAACGAGCGCCGCCGGACGCTGCTCGACCTCGTACGCGGCCATGTGGCCACGGCCCTCGGCCACGCCTCCGCCGACGCCATCGAGGCGCGCCGGGCCTTCAAGGAGCTGGGCTTCGACTCGCTCACCGCCGTCGAACTGCGCAACCGGCTCTCCGCCGCCACCGGGCTCAAGCTGCCCACCACGATCGTCTTCGACCACCCCAACCCCACCGTCCTCGCCGACCATCTGCGCGCCGAACTCCTCGGCCCGGACGAGAACGAGAACGAGAGCGGGGCCGAGGCCGAACTGGCGGATCCGGCACTCGCCGCCACCGCCGCCTCCCTCGCCGACGACCCGATCGCCATCGTGGCGATGGGCTGCCGCTACCCCGGCGACGTCCGCTCGCCCGAGGATCTGTGGCAGCTCGTGGCCACGGGCTCGGACGCCATCACCGGATTCCCCGTCAACCGCAACTGGGAGAGCCAGTGGGCGGCGGACGGGGACGAGGCCGACGCGGGCCCGTCCGACTACGCCCGCGCCGGTGGCTTCCTGCACGACGCGGACCTCTTCGACGCCGCGTTCTTCGGCATCTCGCCGCGCGAGGCGCTGGCCATGGACCCGCAGCAGCGGCTGCTGCTGGAGACGTCCTGGGAGGTCCTCGAGCGCGCCGGTATCGACCCGGACTCGCTGCGCGGCCGCTCGGTCGGCGTGTTCGTGGGCGCGGCCTACAGCGGCTACGACGCGGGCCTGGAGCAGGCCGGTTCGGAGGTCGCGGGCCATGTGATGACGGGCAACGCGGGCAGTGTCATGTCCGGCCGTATCGCCTACGCCCTCGGTCTGGAGGGCCCGGCGGTCACGGTCGACACGGCCTGCTCGTCGTCGCTCGTGGCGCTGCACTGGGCCATCCAGGCGCTGCGCCAGGGCGAGTGCACGATGGCGCTCGCGGGCGGCGTCACGGTGATGACGACGCCCGGCCACTTCACCGAGTTCAGCCGCCAGGGCGGCCTCGCCGCCGACGGCCGCTGCAAGGCGTTCGCGTCGGGTGCGGACGGCACCGGCTGGGGCGAGGGCGTCGGCATGCTGCTCGTGGAGCGGCTGTCGGACGCGCGGCGCAACGGCCACCAGGTGCTGGCCGTGGTGCGCGGCTCGGCCGTCAACCAGGACGGTGCGAGCAATGGTCTCACCGCGCCGAACGGCCCGTCGCAGCAGCGCGTCATCCGGCAGGCACTGGCCGCCGCCGGGCTGTCGGTCGGCGATGTGGACGCGGTCGAGGCGCACGGCACGGGTACGACGCTGGGCGACCCGATCGAGGCGCAGGCGCTGCTGGCCACGTACGGCCAGGAGCGGGCTGAGGGGCAGCCGCTGTGGCTGGGCTCCATCAAGTCCAACATCGGCCACGCCCAGGCGGCGGCCGGTGTCGCGGGCATCATCAAGATGGTGATGGCGATGCGGCACGGTGTGCTGCCGCAGACGCTGCACGTGGACGAGCCGTCACCGCATGTCGACTGGACGGCCGGTGACATCGCGCTGCTGACGGAGCGGATGGAGTGGCCTGAGACCGGCCGCGCGCGCCGGGCCGCGGTGTCGTCGTTCGGCATCAGCGGCACCAACGCGCACACCATCATCGAGCAGGCCCCGGCCATCGCCGCCGAGCCGGTGGCGGACGCCGGGCGGGACGGCTCCGGTGTGCTGCCGTACGCGCTCTCGGCCAAGGGCACCGACGCCCTGCGCGCCCAGGCCGAGCGGCTCTACGCCCATCTGACCGCCCAGCCCGACCTCGAACCGGCCGATGTGGCCCACACCCTGGCCACCGGCCGCGCCGCGCTCGATCACCGCGCGGTGCTGGTCGCGGACGGCAGGGACGACCTGCTGGCCGGGCTTGACGCGCTGGCGCGGGGGGAGACCGCGCCGGGGCTGGTCGAGGGCGCGGCCGTCGAGGGCGAGACGGCGTTCCTGTTCACGGGGCAGGGCAGCCAGCGACTCGGGATGGGCCGCGAGCTGTACGACGCCTATCCGGTGTTCGCGGAGGCGCTGGACGCCGTCTGCGATGAGCTGGACGCGCACCTTGAGCGGCCGCTGAAGACGGTGCTGTTCGGGGACGATGCCGAGGCGCTGGATCAGACGGGGTTCACTCAGCCCGCGTTGTTCGCGGTTGAGGTGGCGTTGTTCCGTCTCGTCGAGGCGTGGGGTCTGACGCCGGACTATCTGTCGGGTCACTCGATCGGTGAGTTGGCCGCCGCGCATGTGGCGGGTGTGTTGTCGCTGGCCGACGCTGCCAAGCTGGTGGCGGCGCGTGGCCGTCTGATGCAGGCGCTTCCGGCGGGTGGCGCGATGATCGCGGTGCAGGCGTCGGAGGACGAGGTGGCGCCGCTGCTGACCGACCGGGTGAGCATTGCCGCGCTCAATGGGCCGTCGTCGGTGGTCATCGCGGGTGATGAGGACGCGGCTGTCGCGATCGCGGCTGGTTTCGAGGCGCGGGGCCGTAAGACCAAGCGGCTCACCGTGAGCCACGCGTTCCATTCGCCGCGTATGGACGGCATGTTGGACGCGTTCCGCGAGGTCGCGGAGGGGCTGTCGTACGAGGCTCCGCGTATCCCGATCGTCTCCAACCTCACCGGGGACGTGGTGTCCGCCGAGGAGATCACGACTCCCGACTTCTGGGTGCGCCACGTCCGCGAGGCCGTCCGCTTCCTCGACGGTGTCCGGACCCTCGAGGCCCGGGGCGTCACCACGTTCATCGAGCTGGGCCCGGACGGTGTGCTCACCGCCATGGCCCAGGAGTGCGTGACCGACGCCGACGCGGCCGGTTTCGTCTCCGCGCTGCGCAAGGACCGGCCCGAGGCCGAGGCGCTGACCACGGCCGTCGCCCGCGCGTATGTGCGCGGCGTGGCGCCGGACTGGGCGGCGTACTTCGCCGGGACCGGCGCGCACCGCGTGGACCTGCCGACGTACGCCTTCCAGCACCGCCGCTACTGGCCCGAGGAGCCGGTGGCGAGCCTGGCCGCCGCCACGGGTATCGACGGCTGGCGGTACCAGGTGGCGTGGAAGCCGCTGTCGTTGGGCTCCGCGGCCCGGCTGTCCGGGGTGTGGCTCGTCGTCGCCCCCGCCGAGGACGCCACCGCCGACGCGTGGACGGACGGTGTCGTCCGTACGCTGACCGAGCGGGGCGCCGAAGCACGGCGGCTCGACGTGGCCAACGGTGCCGACGAGGACCGCGCGTCCATCGCCGAGCGGCTCCGCATCGCGGCCGACGGCGGCGCCGTGGCCGGTGTGCTCTCGCTGCTGGCCACCGGGGACGCCGACGCCCTGCTGCCCACGGCCGCCCTCGTGCAGGCCATGGGTGACGCCGCGATCGACGCGCCGCTGTGGTGTGTCACCCGGGGCGCGGTCTCGACCGGGCGTCAGGGCGAGCCGGTGGATCCGGCCCGCGCCCAGGTCTGGGGCCTGGGCCGGGTGGCGGCCCTGGAGCTGCCCGACCGCTGGGGCGGTCTGATCGACCTGCCCGAGACGATGACCGACCGGGTGCTGCCGCGGCTCGCGGTGGTGCTCGCCGAGGCCGGGGACGAGGACCAGATCGCGGTCCGCGCCTCCGGGGTGTTCGGCCGCCGGCTGGCGCGGGCGACCGCACGGCAGGTGGCGGAGTCCGAGGGCTGGAGCGCCCACGGCACGGTGCTGGTGACGGGCGGTACGGGCGCGTTGGGCGGCCAGGTGGCCCGTTGGCTGATCGACAAGGGCGCCGAACACGTGGTGCTCACCAGCCGCCGTGGCCTCGACGCCCCCGGCGCCGCCGAGCTGCGCGATGAACTCGCCGCCACCGGTGCCCGGATCACCGTCGCCGCGTGCGATGTGGCCGACCGCGAGGCCCTGGCCGGGCTGCTGGCCGACCTCCCCGCCGAGCTCCCGCTGACGGCCGTGGTGCACGCGGCCGGGGTGCTGGACGACGGCGTTCTGGAGTCGCTGACCCCCGAGCGCTTCGCCTCCGTCCTGCGTGCGAAGGCCGATGCCGCGCTCGCGCTGGACGAGCTGACGCGCGATCTTGATCTGTCCGCGTTCGTGCTGTTCTCCTCGACCAGTGGCACGGTGGGCGCCGCGGGCCAGGCCAACTACGCCGCCGCGAACGCCTTCCTGGACGCGCTCGCCGAGCGGCGCCGCGCCGAGGGCCTGCCTGCCACCTCGATCGCCTGGGGCCCGTGGGCCGCGGGCGGCATGGCCGCCGACGAGGCGCTGGAGCAGCGCATGCGCCGCGCCGGGATGCCGCCGATGGACGCCGATCTCGCGATCGACGCCCTCCAGCGCGCCCTCGACCTCGGCGACGCGGCCGTGACGGTGGCGGACGTCCACTGGGACCGGTTCGCGCCGGGCTTCACCGCGGGCCGCCCGAGCCCCCTGCTGGCCGACCTGCCCGAGGTGCGCCAGGCCGCCGCCACCGCGACCGGCGACGCCGCGCCGGCCGAGACGGCTTCCGTGCTCGCGCGGCGGCTCCTCGGCCTGCCCGAGGCGGAGCGCCACCGGGCGCTGCTGGATCTCGTACGGACCCATGTCGCGGAGGTCCTCGGCCACACCGATGTGTCCGACATCAGCGCCGAACGGGCCTTCCGCGAGATCGGTTTCGACTCCCTCACCGCCGTCGAACTGCGCAACGGACTCAACGCCGCCACCGATCTGCGGCTCCCCGTCACCCTCATCTACGACTACCCGACGCCGCTCGCCCTCGCCGACCACCTCTTCGCCGAACTGCTCGGCGGGCAGGTGGCGGCCACGGGCGGCGCGTCGCCGGTGGCGGGCGTGGTGGCCGACGACGATCCGATCGCGATCGTCGCGATGAGCTGCCGCTTCCCGGGTGGTGTGCGCACCCCCGAGGAGCTGTGGCGGCTGCTGGTGTCCGGCACGGACGTCATCTCGGACATGCCCGCCGACCGCGGATGGGACCTCCACACGCTCTACAACCCGGACCCGGACGTCGAGGGCACCTCGTACGTCCGCGAGGGCGGATTCCTGCGGGACGCGGCCGACTTCGACCCGGCGTTCTTCGGCATCTCGCCGCGCGAGGCGCTGGCGATGGATCCGCAGCAGCGGTTGCTGCTGGAGACGTCGTGGGAGGCGTTCGAGCGGGCCGGGATCGACCCGGCGACGCTGCGCGGCTCCACCGCCGGTGTCTTCGTCGGCACCAACGGCCAGGACTACCTGTCCCTGCTGCTGGGCGACTCGCAGGGCCTCGAAGGCCACATGGGCACGGGCAACGCGGCCAGCGTGATCTCGGGCCGGCTCGCCTACACCTTCGGGCTCGAGGGCCCGGCGGTCACCATCGACACCGCCTGCTCCTCCTCGCTGGTCGCCCTGCACTCGGCGATCCAGGCGCTGCGCGGCGGCGAGTGCTCGATCGCGCTCGCGGGCGGTGTGACCGTGATGTCCACGCCCGGTGTGTTCGTGGACTTCAGCCGTCAGCGCGGGCTGGCGGAGGACGGCCGGATCAAGGCGTTCGCGGCCGACGCGGATGGCACGGGTTGGGGCGAGGGCGTGGGCATGCTGCTCGTGGAGCGGCTGTCGGACGCGCGGCGCAACGGCCACCCGGTGCTCGCGCTCGTGCGCGGCACGGCGGTCAACCAGGATGGTGCGTCGAATGGTCTGACGGCGCCGAACGGTCCGTCGCAGCAGCGGGTGATCCGTCAGGCGCTGGCGGGTGCGGGGTTGTCGGCGTCCGAGGTGGACGCGGTCGAGGCCCATGGCACGGGCACCAAGCTGGGTGACCCGATCGAGGCGCAGGCGCTGCTGGCCACGTACGGCCAGGACCGGGCCGAGGGGCAGCCGCTGTGGCTCGGCTCCATCAAGTCCAACATCGGCCACACGCAGGCCGCGGCCGGCGTCGCCGGTGTGATGAAGATGGTCCTCGCCATGCGGCACGGGGTGCTGCCACGCACCCTGCACGTGGACGAGCCCACCCCGCATGTGGACTGGTCGGCGGGCGCGGTCGCCCTGCTGACGGAGGCCCGGGAGTGGCCGGAGACGGGCCATCCGCGTCGTGCGGGCATCTCGTCGTTCGGCTTCAGCGGCACCAACGCCCACGCCGTGCTGGAAGAGGCCCCGGCGGCTGACGCTGTTGAGGCTGTCGCGGACGCCGAGGACGGCCCGGCGGCCCTGCCGGTGCTGCTCTCGGCCCGTACGGAAGACGGGCTGCGCGCCCAGGCCGAGCAGCTGCACGGCCACCTGACCGCGCGGACCGAGCTCCGCACGGCCGACCTGGGCTACGCGCTCGCCGTGGGCCGCTCGGCCTTCGAGGAGCGCGCGGCGCTGGTCGCCGAGGACCGGGACGGGCTGCTGTCCGCTCTGGAAGCGCTCGCCGAGGGCCGTACGGCGGCCGGGCTCGTGCGGGGCTCGGTGGCCGGTGGCCGGGTGGCGTTCCTGTTCACGGGACAGGGCAGTCAGCGGCTCGGCATGGGGCGTGAGCTGTACGACGCCTACCCGGTCTTCGCGGAGGCGCTGGACGCGGTGTGCGACGAGCTGGACCAGCATCTCGAACGGCCGTTGACGACGGTGTTGTTCGGGGATGAGGCGGAGGCGCTGGATCGGACGGGGTTCACTCAGCCCGCGTTGTTCGCGGTTGAGGTGGCGTTGTTCCGGTTGGTTTCGGAGGCGTGGGGGCTGCGGGCGGACTTCCTGTCGGGGCATTCGATTGGTGAGTTGGCTGCCGCGCATGTGGCGGGTGTGTTGTCGCTGGCGGATGCGGCGAAGTTGGTGGCGGCGCGTGGCCGTCTGATGCAGGCGCTTCCGGCGGGTGGCGCGATGATCGCGGTGCAGGCGTCGGAGGACGAGGTGGCGCCGCTGCTGACCGACCGGGTGAGCATTGCCGCGCTCAATGGGCCGTCGTCGGTGGTCATCGCGGGTGATGAGGACGCGGCTGTCGCGATCGCTTCCGGTTTCGAGGCGCAGGGCCGTAAGACCAAGCGCCTCGCCGTGAGCCACGCCTTCCACTCCCCGCGCATGGACGGGATGCTGGAGGCGTTCCGCGAGGTGGCCGAGGGGCTGTCGTACGAGGCCCCACGGATCCCGATCGTCTCCAACCTCACCGGGAACGTGGTCTCCGCCGAGGAGATCACGACCCCCGACTTCTGGGTGCGCCACGTTCGCGAGGCCGTCCGCTTCCTGGATGGCATCCGCACCCTCGAAGCGCGCAACGTCACCACGCTCATCGAGCTGGGCCCGGACGGGGTCCTGACCGCGATGGCACAGGAGTGCGTGACCGACTCCGCGTCGGACACCGCGTTCATCTCCGCGCTGCGCAAGGACCGCCCCGAGGCCGAGGCGCTGACCACGGCCGTGGCACGGGCGCACGTCCGTGGCGTGGCCGTGGACTGGACGGCCCTCTACGCCGGGACCGGCGCCACCCGGCTGGCGCCGGACGAGCTGGCCGAGCTGCCCACGTACGCCTTCCAGCGGCAGCGCTACTGGCCGAAGGTCTCGTCGCTGCTCCTCGGCGACGTGGCCGCGGTCGGACTCGGCCGGGCCGAGCACCCGCTGCTCGGTGCCAGCGCCGAACTGCCCAGCGCGGACGGGATGTTGTTCACCGGGCGGCTGGCGCTGTCCACGCATCCGTGGCTGGCCGATCACACGATCATGGACACCGTGCTGCTGCCCGGCACCGCGTTCGTGGAGCTCGCGGTCCGGGCCGGTGACCAGGTCGGCTGCGAGGTGCTGGAGGAGCTGACCCTCGAGGCGCCGCTGGTCCTGCCCGAGGACGGCGGGGTTCAGCTGCGGCTGTGGGTCGGCGCGGCCGATGACACCGGCCGCCGCCCGCTGGAGCTGCACTCCCGGGCCGAGCACCTGTCGGCCGAGGAGCCGTGGACCCGGCACGCGTCCGGTGTGCTGGCGTCCGGCGGTGCGCCGGAAACGTCGTTCGAGCTGAGCGCATGGCCTCCGGCGGATGCCGCCGAGGTCGAGGTCGGCGACCGTTACGCCGAGCTGCGGGACGTCGGTTTCGCGTACGGGCCCGCGTTCCAGGGGCTCCGTAAGGCGTGGCGGCGCGATGGCGAGGTGTTCGCCGAGGTGGCGCTGGACGAGGGCACGGCCGAGGAGGCCGCCGCGTTCGGGCTGCACCCGGCGCTGCTGGACGCCGCGCTGCACGCGCTCGGCCTGGCCGGGCTCGGCGGCACCGAGACCGAGGGGCGGCTGCCGTTCGCCTGGACCGGCGTGTCGCTGTACGCGAGCGGCGCGGCCACGCTGCGGGTGCGGATGGCCGCCGTGGGCGGCGACGGCGTCCGGCTGGAGATCGCGGACGCCACCGGCGCGCCGGTCGCGGCCGTGGACTCGCTGGTGTTGCGTCCGGTGTCGGCCGAGCAGTTGGAGAGCGCGCGTACGGCGTATCACGAGTCGCTGTACCGCGTGGAGTGGGCGTCGACGCCCGTCCCCGTGGACTCGGCGGACGGCCGGTGGGCGGTGCTGGGCACGGACGTGTTCGGGTTGGGCGCCACGGTGTATCCGGACCTGGCGGCGCTGTCCGAGGCCGTGGATTCCGGAACGGCACTGCCGGCTCAGGTCGTGGTGAACCTGACGCATCAAGCCCGTCCGGCGTTTGAGGACACGCCCGAGGGGCGTCCGGGCGCTCACTCGGGCGGCGCGGCATCTGAAAGTCCGGGCGCGGTATCTGAAGGCTCGGGTGCGGCAATTCAAGCCCGTCCGGCGTTTGAGGACCGGGGTCTTGGGGCGGAGCCCCGAGTTTCGGGAAGGGGCGGGGTGGGGGAGAACCCCACCCGGGCCGCACGCGAGGCCACCACCCAAGCCCTCCACCTCCTCCAGTCCTGGCTGGCCGAGGACCGTTTCACGGACTCCCGTCTGGTCCTGCTGACCTCCGGCGCCGTGGCCACCGAGGCCGCTGAGCCGGTGACAGACCTGGCAGGCGCCGCGGTCCGCGGTCTGGTGCGCTCGGCGCAGTCCGAGAACCCGGACCGCATCGTCCTGATCGACGTCGACGGCCACGACGACTCGCGTGCCGTACTGCCCGACGTGCTCGCGACCGGGGAGGCCGAGGTCGCGGTGCGGGAGGGCGTCCTGAAGACGCCACGCCTGGCCCGCGCCGCCTCGGCGGCCGACAACGCGGCCCCGGAGTGGAATCCGGACGGCACGGTGCTGGTCACCGGCGCGTCCGGCTCCCTGGGCGGCCTGTTCGCCCGCCACCTGGTGGCGGAGCGTGGCGTACGGCACCTGCTGCTGGTCAGCCGCCGCGGCGACCAGGCCCCCGGGGCAGCCGAACTCACCACCGAACTCACCGAGCTGGGCGCCAAGGTGCGCTGGGCGGCGTGTGACGTGGCGGACCGGGACGCGCTCGCCGCGACCCTCGTCACCATCCCCGCCGAGCACCCGCTGACGGCGGTCGTGCACACCGCAGGCGTACTGGACGACGGTGTGATCGGTTCGCTCACCCCCGAGCGCATAACGCACGTCATGCGCCCGAAGGTGGACGCCGCCTGGAACCTCCACGAGCTCACCCGCGACCTCGACCTGACCGCCTTCGTACTGTTCTCCTCCGCCGCGGGCGTCTTCGGCGGCCCGGGCCAGGGCAACTACGCCGCCGCCAACGCCTACCTGGACGCCCTAGCCCAGCACCGCCGGGCGCATGGCCTGCCGGCCACCGCGCTGGCGTGGGGCCTGTGGGCCGGTGGCGGCATGGGCGACACCCTGGACGAGGCCGACATCACCCGGATGCGGCGGGCCGGAGTGCCCCCGCTGCCGGTGGCCGAGGGGCTGCGGCTCTTCGACGCCGCGCTGACCGTCGACGAGGCGTCCCTGGTGCCGATGCGCCTGGACCTCGCGGCGCTGCGGAACCAGCCCGCCGTCTCGCCGCTGCTGCGCGGCCTGGTGCGGGGCCCGGCGCGGCGCGCGGTGGACGCGGTCGCGGCGGGCGGCGAGTCCGGCCTCGCCGGGCGGCTCGCCGGGCTGTCCGAGCCCGAACAGGAGCGGCTGCTGCTGGACCTGGTCCGGGCCCAGGTGGCCACCGTGCTCGGCTACGCGGGCGCGGAGACCATCGGCTCCGGGCGGGCGTTCAAGGACCTGGGCTTCGACTCCCTAACCGCCGTCGAACTCCGCAACCAGCTCAACTCCGTCACCGGGCTGCGGCTGCCCGCCACGCTCATCTTCGACTACCCGGACCCGCAGGTCCTGGCCCGCCATCTGCGCACCGAGCTCGTCGGCGCCGAGTCCCCGGTGGTGCACACCCCGGTCCCGGTAGCGGCCGCCACCGACGACGATCCGATCGCCATCGTCGGTATGAGCTGCCGCTACCCGGGCGGGGTCACCACGCCCGAGGAGCTGTGGCAGCTCGTCATCGGCGCCACCGACGCCATCTCCGACTTCCCCGTCGACCGTGGCTGGGACCTCGACGCGCTCTACAGCGACGACCCCGACCAGGTGGGCACCAGCTACACCCGCGAGGGCGGCTTCCTGCACGACGCCGCCGACTTCGACCCGGACTTCTTCGGGATCAACCCGCGCGAGGCCATGGCGATGGATCCGCAGCAGCGGCTGCTGCTGGAGACCTCGTGGGAGGCGTTCGAGCGGGCCGGGATCGACCCGGCGGCCGTACGCGGCAGCAAGACCGGCGTCTTCGCGGGCGTCATGTACCACGACTATCTGACCCGGCTGACCGCCGTCCCCGAGGGGCTCGAGGGCTACCTCGGCACCGGCGGGGCGGGCAGCATCGCCTCCGGCCGGGTGGCGTACACCTTCGGGCTGGAGGGCCCGGCGGTCACCATCGACACGGCGTGTTCGTCGTCGCTGGTGGCGCTGCACCTGGCCGCGCAGGCGCTGCGCAACGGCGAGTGCTCGCTGGCCCTGGCCGGTGGTGTGACCGTCATGGCCACCCCGGACACGTTCATCGACTTCAGCCGCCAGCAGGGGCTGTCCACCGACGGCCGCTGCAAGTCCTTCGCCGCCTCGGCGGACGGCACCGGCTGGGCTGAGGGCGCGGGCATGCTGCTCGTGGAGCGGCTGTCGGACGCGCGGCGCAACGGCCACCGCGTGCTGGCGCTCGTGCGGGGCTCCGCCATCAACCAGGACGGCGCCTCCAACGGTCTGACGGCGCCCAACGGCCCGTCCCAGCAGCGCGTCATCCGTGACGCGCTCACCAGCGCCCGGCTCACCACCGCCGATGTCGATGTGGTGGAGGCGCACGGCACGGGTACGACGCTGGGCGATCCGATCGAGGCGCAGGCCCTGCTCGCCACCTACGGCCGCAACCGGCCGGAGGGGCAGCCGCTGTGGCTGGGCTCGCTGAAGTCCAACATCGGCCACACGCAGGCCGCCGCGGGTGTCGCGGGCATCATCAAGATGATCATGGCGATGCGCCACGGGGTGCTTCCGCAGACCCTGCACATCGACGAGCCCACCCCGCATGTGGACTGGTCGGCGGGCGACCTCGAGCTGCTGACCGAGGCCCGGCCGTGGCCGGAGCTCGACCGGCCGCGCCGGGCGGCCATCTCGTCGTTCGGCGTGAGCGGTACGAACGCCCACACCATCCTGGAGCAGCCCCCGGCCCCCGCCCCCGTCCCCGAGGAGACCCCCGCGACCGGTCGTCCGGTGGCGGAGCGAGCGGAGCTGCCGACGGTGCCGTGGGCGCTCTCCGGCAAGTCCGAGGCCGCCCTGCGCGGCCAGGCCGAACGGCTCCTCGCCCACCTCGCCACCCACCCCGAGCTGGACGCCACGGACGTCGGCCACTCGCTGGCGACGGGCCGGGCGGCGCTGGAGCGGCGCGCGGTGGTCATCGGCGAGGACCGCGCCGGGCTGTCGTCCGGCCTGGAGGCGCTCGCGCGTGGCGAGTCGGCGGCCGGGCTGATCCAGGGAACGGTGGCCGAGGGTGGCAAGGTGGCCTTCCTGTTCACCGGCCAGGGGAGCCAGCGGCTGGGGATGGGACGCGAGCTGTACGACGCCTATCCGGTGTTCGCGGAGGCGCTGGACGCGGTGTGCGATGAGTTGGACGCGCATCTTGAGCGGCCGTTGCGGGATGTGTTGTTCGGGGGTGACGCGGAGGCGCTGGATCGGACGGGGTTCACCCAGCCTGCGTTGTTCGCGGTCGAGGTGGCGTTGTTCCGGTTGGTTTCGGAGGCATGGGGGCTGCGGCCCGATTTCCTCTCCGGGCATTCGATTGGTGAGGTGGCCGCCGCGCATGTGGCGGGTGTGCTCTCGCTCGCCGATGCCGCCAAGCTGGTGGCGGCGCGTGGCCGTCTGATGCAGGAACTTCCGGCGGGTGGCGCGATGATCGCCATCCAGGCGTCCGAGGACGAGGTGGCGCCGCTGCTGACCGAGCGCGTCTCGATCGCCGCCCTGAACGGCCCGACCTCCGTGGTCATCGCGGGCGATGAGGACGCGGCTGTCGCGATCGCTTCTGGTTTCGAGGCCCAAGGCCGTAAGACCAAGCGGCTCACCGTCAGCCACGCCTTCCACTCCCCGCGCATGGACGGGATGCTGGAGGCGTTCCGCGAGGTGGCGCAGGGCCTGTCGTACCAGGCCCCGCGCATCCCGATCGTCTCCAACCTCACCGGTGACGTCGTCTCCGCCGAGGAGATCACCAGCCCGGACTTCTGGGTGCGCCACGTTCGCGAAGCCGTCCGTTTCCTCGACGGCGTCCGGACGATGGAGGCCCAGGGCGTCACCACCTACGTCGAGTTGGGCCCCGACGGTGTGCTCACCGCCATGGCCCAGGAGTGCGTCGCCGGCGATGCCGCCGCCTTCGTCTCGGCGCTCCGCAAGGGGCGTACCGAGCCGGTGGCGCTGACGGCGGCGCTCGCCGCGCTGCACACGCGGGGGCTCACCCTGGACTGGGCGGCGTTCTTCGCCGGTACGGGAGCCCGTACGGTCGAACTGCCGACCTACGCCTTCCAGCGGCAGCGCTTCTGGGTCGAGAACCCGGAGGAGGTCCGCGAGACCGTCGCGGCCATGGATTCCGTGGACGCGCGGTTCTGGGAGGCCGTCGAGCGCGAGGACTTGGAGGCCCTGGCCGGGACGCTCCAGTCCGAGGACGCGGACGCCGACGCGCTCTCCTCGCTGGGCGCCGTCCTGCCGATGCTGTCCTCGTGGCGGCGCCGCCAGGGCGAGCGGTCCACCGTGGACGCCTGGCGCTACCAGGTGACCTGGAAGCCGGTGGCCGCCCGCGCCGAGGGGACGCTGACCGGCCGCTGGCTGGTCGTCGCCCCGGCCGACGCGACAGCAAAGGGCACGGACGGCGCACTGACCGAGGGTGTCGTACGGACGCTGTCCGCACGCGGCGCCGAGGTGCGGACGGTCGAGCTGACCGCCGAGGACCGTACGGGCATGGCCGAGCTGTTGCGTACGGCGATCGCCGATGCGCCGGTGGCCGGTGTGTTCGCGCTGCCGTCCCACGCGGACGGCGCCGACGGGCTGCTCCGCACCGCCGCCCTGGCACAGGCGCTGGGCGATCTGGCCGTGGACGCTCCGCTGTGGGTCGCCACGCGCGGCGCGGTCTCGACCGGTCGGGCGGACGGTCCGGTGGACCCGTGGCAGGCGCGGGTCTGGGGCCTGGGCCGGGTCGCGGCCCTGGAACTGGCCGAGCGGTGGGGCGGTCTGGTCGATCTGCCGGAGGCGGTGGACGACCGCGCGCTGTCGCGGCTCGCGGGCGTGCTGGCCGGTGGCGAGGGCGAGGACCAGGTGGCGGTGCGCGCCTCCGGTGTCTTCGGCCGCCGGCTGACCCGGGCCGCCGAGACCGCGGCCAAGACCGCCAATGCCACCAAGACCGGCAATGCCACCAAGACCGGCAAGGCCGAGCGTGGCCGCGGGGACTGGCGGCCGGGCGCGGGCTCGGTGCTGGTGACCGGCGGTACGGGCGCGCTGGGCGCGCATGTGGCCCGCTGGCTGATCGACAAGGGCGCCGAACACGTGGTGCTCACCAGCCGCCGTGGCCTCGACGCCCCCGGCGCGGCCGAGCTGCGGGACGAACTCGCCGCCTCGGGCGCCCGGGTCACCGTCGCGGCCTGCGACGTCGCCGACCGCGAGGCGCTGGCCGCGCTGGTGGCCGGGCTCCCGGCCGAACTGCCGCTGACGGCCGTGGTGCACGCGGCCGGGGTGCTGGACGACGGCGTTCTGGAGTCGCTGACCCCCGAGCGCTTCGCCACCGTCCTGCGGGCCAAGGCCGACGCCGCGGCCAACCTCCACGAGCTGACGCGCGACCTGGACCTGACGGCGTTCGTCCTGTTCTCCTCCTTCGCGGGCTCGATCGGCGCCGCCGGTCAGGCCAACTACGCCGCCGCCAACGCCTTCCTGGACGCGCTCGCCGAGCGCCGCCGGGCCGAGGGCCTGCCCGCCACCTCGGTGGCCTGGGGCCCGTGGGCCGAGGGCGGCATGGCCGCGGACGACGCGCTGGAGCGGCGCATGCGCCGCGCCGGTGTGCCGCCGATGGCGGCGGACCTGGCCATCGCCGCGCTACAGCGGGCCCTGGACCTGGACGAGACCGCGGTGACGGTCGCGGACATCGACTGGGAGCGGCTGGCCCCCGGCTTCACCGCCTCCCGGCCGAGCCCGCTGCTGCTGGAACTGCCCGAGGTACGTGCGGCGCTGGAGACCGAGGGCGCGCGCACGGCCCGTGCGGCCGGTGCCGGCGCGGACGAGTCCTCGCTGGCCGGGCGGCTCGCGGGGGTCCAGGCGGCGGAGCGCGAGCGGATGCTGCTCGACCTGGTGCGCTCGGCCGTGGCCGATGTGCTGGGCCACTCCGACGCGGAGGCCGTCGAGGCGGACCGGGCCTTCCGGGACCTGGGCTTCGACTCGCTGACGGCAGTGGAGCTGCGCAACCGGCTGAACACCGTGACCGGGCTGAAGCTGCCGCCCACCCTGGTGTACGACTACCCATCGTCCTCGGCGCTCGCCGCCCACCTCCGTACGGAGATCCTGGGCGAGGAGAGCGCGGCCGACACGGTGGCCGGTGTGCCGTCCACGGCGGTGGCCGTCGCCGACGATCCGATCGCGATCGTCGGCATGAGCTGCCGCTTCCCGGGCGGTGTGCGGTCGCCGGAGGAGCTGTGGCGGCTCCTGGTCTCCGGGCAGGACGCCGTGACGGGCTTCCCGGCCGACCGCGGCTGGGACCTGGAGGCGCTGTACGACCCGGACTCCGCCACCGAGAACACCAGCTATGTCCGCGAAGGCGGATTCCTGGCCGACGCCGGGGACTTCGACGCGGCGTTCTTCGGCATCTCGCCGCGCGAGGCCCTGGCCATGGACCCGCAGCAGCGGCTGCTGCTGGAGACGTCGTGGGAGGCGTTCGAGCGGGCCGGGATCGACCCGACGACGCTGCGCGGCCAGCAGGTCGGCGTGTTCGCGGGCACCAACGGCCAGGACTACATGTCGCTCGTCCTCCACTCGCCGGACGGCGGCGATGGCTTCATGGGGACGGGCAACGCGGCCAGTGTGATGTCGGGTCGGGTGTCGTACGCGCTGGGTCTTGAGGGTCCGGCGGTGACGGTGGATACGGCCTGCTCTTCGTCGTTGGTGGCGTTGCACTGGGCGATTCAGGCGTTGCGTGCGGGTGAGTGCTCGTTGGCGTTGGCCGGTGGTGTGACGGTGATGTCGACGCCGGGTTCGTTCGTGGACTTCAGTCGTCAGCGTGGGTTGGCTGCTGATGGTCGGATCAAGGCGTTCGCGGCGGGTGCGGATGGCACCGGCTGGGGTGAGGGTGTGGGCATGCTGCTCGTGGAGCGGCTGTCGGATGCCCGGCGCAACGGCCATGAGGTGTTGGCGGTCGTGCGTGGCTCCGCCATCAACCAGGACGGTGCCAGCAACGGCCTGACCGCGCCGAATGGTCCCTCGCAGCAGCGGGTGATCCGTCAGGCGCTCGCGGGTGCGGGGTTGTCGGCGTCCGAGGTGGACGCGGTCGAGGCCCACGGCACCGGTACGACGCTGGGTGACCCGATCGAGGCGCAGGCGCTGCTGGCCACCTACGGCCAGGACCGCGAGGAGGGCCGACCGCTGTGGCTCGGCTCCATCAAGTCCAACATCGGGCATACGCAGGCCGCGGCCGGTGTCGCCGGTGTGATGAAGATGGTGCTGGCGCTGCGTCACGGTGTGCTGCCGCCGACGCTGCACGTGGACGAGCCGACCCCGCATGTCGACTGGTCCGCCGGTGAGCTGGAGCTGCTGACCGAGGCGCGGGAGTGGCCGGAGACCGGCCGTCCGCGCCGGGCCGCGGTGTCGGCGTTCGGCATCAGCGGCACCAACGCCCACACCCTGCTGGAGCAGGCCCCGGAGCCGGAGGAGCGCCCCGCCGCCACTCCGGCGGTGGAGCTGCCGACGGTGCCGTGGGTGCTGTCGGGCAAGTCCCCGGCCGCCGTACGCGGTCAGGCCGAACGGCTCCTCGCTCACCTCGGCGGCGAGACCGCGCCGGTCGCCACCGATGTGGCCTACTCGCTGGCCACGACCCGCGCCGCCCTGGACCACCGGGCCGTGCTCACCGCGGACAGTGGGGACGGGCCGCTGACGGGTCTCGCGGCGCTGGCGCGCGGCGAGTCCGAGGTGCCGGGCCTGGTCGAGGGCTCGGTGGCCGGTGGCAAGGTGGCGTTCCTGTTCACGGGACAGGGCAGCCAGCGGCTCGGCATGGGCCGTGAGCTGTACGACGCCTTCCCGGTGTTCGCGGACGCGCTGGACGAGGTGTGCGCCCACCTGGACGGGCACCTGGAGCGGCCGCTGCGGGAGGTGCTGTTCGGGGAGGACGCCGAGGCGCTGAACCAGACGGGGTTCACTCAGCCCGCGCTGTTCGCCATCGAGGTGGCGCTGTTCCGGCTGGTGGAGACGTGGGGCCTGAAGGCGGACTTCCTGTCGGGCCACTCCATCGGTGAGCTGGCGGCGGCCCATGTGGCGGGTGTGCTCTCGCTCGCGGACGCGGCGAAGCTGGTGGCGGCGCGTGGCCGTCTGATGCAGGAGCTTCCGGCCGGTGGCGCGATGATCGCGGTGCAGGCGTCCGAGGACGAGGTCGCACCGTTGCTCACCGAGCGGGTGTCGATCGCCGCGCTCAACGGTCCGACCTCCGTCGTCCTCGCGGGTGATGAGGACGCGGCCGGGGAGATCGCAGCCGCGTTCGAGGCGCAGGGCCGTAAGACCAAGCGGCTCACCGTGAGCCACGCGTTCCACTCCCCGCGTATGGACGGCATGTTGGAGGCGTTCCGCGAGGTGGCCGAGGGGCTGTCGTACGAGGTCCCGCGCATCCCGATCGTCTCCAACCTCACCGGGGACGTGGTGTCCGCCGAGGAGATCACGACTCCCGACTTCTGGGTGCGCCACGTCCGCGAGGCGGTCCGCTTCCTCGACGGTGTCCGCACGCTCGAAGCCCGAGGCGTCACCACGTACGTCGAGCTCGGCCCCGACGGTGTCCTCACCGCCATGGCGCAGGACTGCCTGGCCGAGTCCGACGCGGCCGAGCTGCTGCCCGCGCTGCGCAAGGGCAGGCCGGAGGCCGAGGCGGTGACGGGCGTGCTGGCCCGGCTGTACGTCCGTGGCCTGGCCCCGGACTGGGAGGCGTTCTTCGCCGGTACGGGCGCGCGGAAGGTCGCGCTGCCCACGTACGCCTTCCAGCGCGGCCGCTACTGGGTCGACGCCCAGCTGAGCCTGGACGAGGTGGCCTCGGCGGGGCTCGGCTCGGCCGATCATCCGCTGCTGGGCGCGGCGGTGGAACTGCCCGACGCGGACGCGTATGTGTTCTCCGGTCGGCTGTCGCTCGCCTCGCACGCGTGGCTGGCGGACCACACGGTCGCGGACACGGCCGTGCTGCCGGGCTCCGCGTTCGTGGAGCTCGCGGTGCGCGCCGGGGACCATGTGGGCTGTGCGCTGCTGGAGGAGCTGACCCTGGACGAGCCGCTGGTCCTGCCGGAGCGCGGCGGGGTGCGGCTGCGGGTGTCGGTCGGTGAGCCGGACGACGCCGGTCGCCGTCCGCTGGCCGTGTACGGGCGTGACGAGCGCTCGGACCGGGACCGGCCGTGGACCCGGCACGCCGCCGGTGTGCTCGCGTCCGAGGCCCCGGCGGATGGCGGTGCCGAACCGCTGTCCGTCTGGCCGCCCGCCGACGCGGAGCCGGTCGACACCGATGAGCTGTACGCGAGCATGGCGCGCGCCGGGCTGCTGCACGGTCCCGCGTTCCGGAGCCTGCGGCGCGTCTGGCGGCGTGGCGAGGAGGTGTTCGCGGAGGTGCGTATCGCGGAGGAGCGGCAGCCCGAGGCGGCCCGCTTCGCCCTGCACCCGGCCCTGCTGGACGGCGCGTTGCAGCCGCTGGCGCTGGGGGCGGGCGGTGCCGCGGTGGCGCGCTCCTGGCGTGGGGTGAGCCTGTACGCGGTGGGCGCCGAGGCGTTGCGCGTACGGCTCGCGCTGACCGAGGACGGCGCGGTGTCGATGGTGGCGGCCGATGAGTCGGGTGCGCCGGTGGCGTCGGTGGACGCGCTGGTGACCGGCGCGCTGGAGGTGGACCGGATCGCCGGTGCCGCCACCTCCGACCACCATGAGTCGCTGTTCCGTATCGACTGGGCGCCGGTGGCGGCGCCCACCGAGGCCGCGTCGGCGGGGATCGCCGTCATCGGCGGCGATGAGCTCAAGCTGAGCGTGGCCCTGGAGACGGCCGGGGTCCGTGCCACGGTCCACGACGACCTCGTCTCGCTGAACGCGGCGGTCGAGGCGGGCGGGCCCGCGCCGGACACCGTGCTGGTGCCGTTCCCGCCCGAGCCGGGCGCCGCGCAGGGCGGCCTCGCCGCCGGTGCGCACACGGCCACTCACCGCGTCCTGGGCCTGGTCCAGGAGTGGTTGAACGGCGGGCGGCCCGGTACGGCCCGGCTGGTGGTGGTCACCCGTGGCGCGGTCGCGGCGGCCGGTGACCCGGCGGTGGCGGACCTGGCGCACGCCCCGGCGTGGGGTCTGCTGCGGTCCGCGCAGACGGAGAACCCGGGCCAGTTCGTCCTGCTGGACGTGGACGGCGAGGTGTCGTACCCGGCGATCGCGGCGGCGCTGGACTCGGGCGAGCCCGAGCTGGCGCTGCGCGCCGGGACGGCGTACGCGCCACGCCTGGCCAGGGTCGAGACGGCCCCGGCCCCCGGGGCCGCAAGGGCCGCCGGGGCCGCGAAGGTCACCGAGGGCGCCGGGGCCGCGATGGCCACCGAGGCTGCTGGGGCCGCGAAGGTCACCGAGGCGGCCGGAACCGCCAAGGCCACGGACGCCGCCGGGACCGTCCAGGCCACCGAGGCCGCCGGGACCTCCGAGGCCACCGATGCCCCCGAGGTCATCGACGCCACCGGGACCGTCCAGGTCATCGACGCCCCCGGGACCGTCCAGGCCATCGACGCCACCGGAACCGCCGAGGCCATCGACGCCACCGGGGCCCCCAGGGCCATCGACCCCGACGGCACCGTGCTGATCACCGGCGCCACCGGCGGTCTGGGCAGGCTCTTCGCCCGCCATCTGGCCACCGCGCACGGCGCCCGCCATCTGCTGCTGACCAGCCGCAGCGGCCCCGCCGCCGACGGCATGGCCGAACTGGTCGCGGAGCTCGCCGAGTTGGGTGCGCGGGCCACCGTGGCCGCGTGCGACGCGGCCGACCGGGAGGCGCTGGCCGGGCTGCTGGCCACGATTCCGGCCGACCGTCCGCTGACGGCCGTGGTGCACACCGCGGGCGTCCTCGACGACGGCGTCATCGACATGCTGACGCCCGAGCGGGTGGACACCGTGCTGCGGCCCAAGGTCGACGCGGCCGTCAACCTCCATGAGCTGACCCGCGATCTCGACCTGTCCGCCTTCGTGCTCTTCTCGGCCGCGGCCGGCACGCTGGGCGGCGCGGGCCAGGGCGGCTACGCGGCGGCGAACGTCTTCCTCGACGCCCTCGCCGGCCACCGCCGCGCCACCGGCCGTACCGCGCTGTCCCTGGTGTGGGGCATGTGGGCCGAGGAGCGGGGCATGGGCGGCAGGCTCGGCGAGGCCGACCAGAAGCGGGCGGCGCGCGGCGGGGTGCTGCCGCTGTCCGCGGCGGAGGGGCTCGCCCTGTTCGACGCGGCCCACGCCGTGCCCGACGAGGCGGTCCTGGTGCCCGTACGGCTGGAGATGGCAACGCTGCGCGCCGCCGCCACCACCGGGGAGCTGCCGCCGCTCTACCGCGGCCTGGTGCGCACGCCGGTGCGCCGCGCCGCGGCCGGTGGCCCCGCCGCCCCGGAGGCCGTGGCGGACACCGGCGAGGGCACCCTGGCCCAGCGGCTGGCCGGGCAGTCGGAGCCCCAGCGGCAGCGGACCGTGCTGGACCTGGTCCGCCGTCAGGTGGCCGCCGTGCTGGGCTACGCCTCGAAGGAGCAGGTGGGCGCCGAGCAGGCGTTCAAGGAGCTGGGCTTCGACTCGCTGACCGCCGTGGAGCTGCGCAACCGGCTCAACGCGGCCACCGGGCTGAAGCTCACGGCCACGCTGGTCTACGACTACCCGACGCCGGTGGCGCTCGCGCGCCATCTGCGCCAGGAAGTGGCGCCGGAGGCCGAGGGCCCCGGAGTGCCCGTACTGGAGGAGCTGGAGCGGCTGGAGAACAGCCTGTCCTCGCTGACGCCGGAGGAGCTGGTCTCGGTGACGGAGGACGAGGCCGCGCATGCGAACATCGCGGTGCGCCTCCAGACGCTGCTGGCGAAGTGGAACGACGTGCGTCGCACCGCGGACGAGGCCGGGGCGGACGCCGAGGCGGAAGCGTTCGAAGAGGTCAGTGACGACGAGCTCTTCGACTTCATCGACAAGAGGTTCGGTAACGGCTGAAGCGCGGCAGCACCCTCATCCGGACCCCCCGACGATCAAGAGCATTGCGAATAGGTGAACGTCCATGGCGACTGCGAACGAAGCCAAGCTCCGCGAATATCTGAAGAAGGTCACCACCGACCTCACCGCCGCCCACCGGCGGCTCCAGGAGGTCGACGACCAGGCCCATGAGCCGATCGCCATCGTGGGCATGAGCTGCCGCTTCCCCGGGGGTGTCAGCACCCCCGAGGAGCTGTGGCGGCTCATGGCCTCCGGCGGCGAGGCGCAGACGGAGTTCCCGGCCGACCGCGGCTGGGACCTGGCGAACCTGTTCGACTCCGACCCGGACACCCCGGACACCACCTACACCCGTGAGGGCGGGTTCCTGGGCGACGCCACCCGGTTCGACGCGGCGTTCTTCGGGATCTCGCCGCGCGAGGCCATGGCGATGGACCCGCAGCAGCGGCTGCTGCTGGAGACCTCGTGGGAGGCGTTCGAGCGGGCCGGGATCGACCCCGCGTCCCTGCGCGGCAGCCGGACCGGTGTCTTCGCGGGCATGAACGCCTCCGACTATCTGACGGTGGCGCTCGACGCCGCGGACGACTTCGGCGGCCACCTCGGCACCGGCAACGCCAGCAGCGTCGTCTCCGGCCGGCTCTCCTACGTGTTCGGCCTGGAGGGCCCCGCCGTCACGGTGGACACGGCGTGCTCCGCGTCACTGGTGGCGCTGCACCTGGCCGTCCAGTCGCTGCGGCTCGGCGAGTGCTCGCTCGCGCTCGCGGGCGGCGTCCATGTGATGTCCACGCCGGGCCTGTTCATCGAGTTCAGCCGCCAGCGCGGGCTGTCCGAGGACGGCCGCTGCAAGGCGTTCTCGGCGGACGCCGACGGCTTCGGCCCGGCCGAGGGCGTGGGCGTCCTGCTGGTCGAGCGGCTCTCGGACGCCCGCCGCCTGGGCCACAAGGTGCTGGCCGTGGTGCGCGGCTCGGCCGTCAACCAGGACGGCGCGTCCAACGGTCTGACGGCGCCCAACGGCCCGTCCCAGCAGCGCGTCATCCAGCAGGCACTGGCCAACGCGCGGCTGTCCGCGGGCGATGTGGACGTCGTGGAGGCCCATGGCACGGGCACCTCGCTCGGCGACCCGATCGAGGCGCAGGCGCTGCTGGCCACCTACGGCCAGGACCGGCCCGAGGAACTGCCCCTGCTGCTCGGCTCGGTGAAGTCCAACATCGGCCACACCCAGGGCGCCGCGGGCATCGCCGGGGTGATGAAGATGGTGCTGGCGATGCAGCACGGCGTCGTCCCCGAGTCGCTGCACATCGCCGAGCCGTCCCCGCACATCGACTGGTCCTCGGGGAAGATCGCGCTGGTCAGGTCGGCCACGCCGTGGCCCGAGACCGGCCGTCCGCGCCGTGCGGGCATCTCCTCCTTCGGCTTCAGCGGCACCAACGCGCACACCATCGTCGAGCAGGCCCCCGCCGAGGAGCCGGGCCCGGTCGAGCTGGTGTCCAAGCAGCCGGGTGTGCTGCCGTGGGTGCTCTCCGGCAAGAGCGAGGCGGCGCTGCGCGCCCAGGCGTGGCGGCTGCTGGACCGGCTGCACGACGAACCGGCGCTGCGCACGGTGGACGTCGGCCTGTCGCTGGCCACCACCCGCGCCGCCCTGGACCACCGCGGTGTGGTCCAGGGCCGGGACCGCGAGGAGCTGATGGCCGGGCTGACCGCGCTCGCCGAGGGCGGCATGGCGGCCGGTGTGGAGCGGGGCGCCGTGGTCGCCGGGCAGACGGCGTTCGTCTTCCCCGGGCAGGGGTCGCAGTGGGTGCGGATGGGCGTGGGGCTGATGGACGCCTCGCCCGTCTTCGGCGCGCGGATCGAGGAGTGTGCGGCGGCGCTGGCGGAGTTCACCGACTGGTCGCTGGTGGATGTGTTGCGGGGTGCCGAGGGCGCGCCGTCGCTGGACCGGGTGGATGTGGTCCAGCCGGTGCTGTTCGCGGTGATGGTGTCGCTCGCGGAGCTGTGGCGTTCGCTGGGTGTCGTCCCGGGCGCGGTGGTCGGCCACTCGCAGGGCGAGATCGCCGCCGCCTGCGTGGCGGGAGCCCTGTCGCTGAAGGACGCGGCGCGTGTGGTGGCGCTGCGCAGCCAGGCCATTGGCCGGGTGCTGGCGGGCAAGGGCGGCATGGTGTCGGTGGCGCTCCCGGTGGCGGATGTGCGCGAGCGCATCGCGCCCTGGGGCGAGGAGCGGATCTCGGTGGCGGCCGTCAACGGCCCGTCGTCGGTGGTCGTCTCCGGTGAGCCGACCGCGCTGGACGAGCTCCTGGCGTCCTGCGAGGCCGATGAGGTGCGGGCCCGCCGGGTGCCGGTGGACTACGCCTCGCACTCCGCGCAGGTCGAACTCCTCCGCGAGGAGCTGCTGGAGCTGCTGGCGCCCGTACAGCCGAAGAACGCCGAGGTGCCGTTCCTGTCGACGGTGACGGGGGAGTGGGTCGAGGGTCCGGAGCTGGACGCCGAGTACTGGTTCACCAACCTGCGGCGCACGGTTGAGCTGGAGGGCGCGGTCCGGCGGCTGCTGGACGAGGGCTTCGGCGTGTTCATCGAGTCCAGCGCGCACCCGGTGCTGACGATGGGGGTGCAGGAGACCGCCGAGGACGCCGGAGTGGACGCGGCCGCGATCGGGTCGCTGCGCCGTGACGAGGGTGGCCTGGACCGCTTCTGGGCCTCCGTCGGCGAGGCGTGGTCGCGCGGTGTGGCCGTGGACTGGGACGCGTTTTTCGACGGCACCGGCGCGCGCCGGATCGAGCTGCCCACGTACGCCTTCCAGCAGCAGCGCTACTGGCCGGAGGCCGCGCCCGCGCAGGCGGGCGGGGGGCGCGGGCACGACGCCGTGGAGGCGAAGTTCTGGGCCGCCGTGGAGGCCGAGGACTGGCAGACGCTGGCCGCCGAGCTGACGGTCGAGGGCGATCAGCCCATGAGCGCCGTGCTGCCCGCCCTGGCGTCGTGGCGCAAGCAGGCCCGTGAGCAGTCCACGGTGGACGGCTGGCGCTACCGCGTGACGTGGAAGCCGCTCGCCGAGAAGCGATCCGCGCGGCTGACCGGCACGTGGCTCGTCGTCACCCCGGCCACCGAGGACACCTGGACCGACGCCGTCGCCGGTGTGCTCGCCGAACGCGGCGCCGACGTGACGCGGATCGTCGTGGACACCGCCGTCGACGGCCGGGAGGAGCTGGCCGCGCGGCTGCGCACCGCGCTCGCCGAAGCCGGAACCGACGCCGAGGCCGGAACCGGAACCGAAGCCGGAACCGACGCCGACGGCGCCGCTTTCGCCGGAGTGGTGTCCCTGCTGGCCCCGGCCGAGGGCACACACCCCGAGCACGCCTCCCTGCCCGCCGGAACGGCCGCCCAGCTCGCGCTGGTCCAGGCCCTCGGCGACGCGGGGATCGGCGCGCCGCTGTGGTGCCTGACGCAGGGCGCCGTCTCCGTGGGCGGCACGGACCGCCCGGCCGCGCCCGAGCAGGCCCTCGTCTGGGGCCTGGGCCGGGTGGCCGCGCTGGAGCACCTGGAGCGCTGGGGCGGTCTGATCGACCTGCCCGACACGCCCGACGAGCCCGCCCTGACCCGGCTGGTGGGCCTCCTCGCCTCCGACGGCGACGACGACCAGGCCGCGATCCGTGCCACCGGCGTCTTCGGGCCCCGCCTGGTGCGCGCCCCGCTGGCCGACACCTCCGCCGTACGGGCCTGGAGGCCGACCGGCACCACACTGGTCACCGGCGGTACGGGACGGCTCGGCGCACAGGTCGCGCGGTGGCTGGCCCGCAACGGCGCCGACCATCTCGTCCTGGCGAGCCGCAGGGGCCCGGACGCCCCCGGGGCGGTCGAGCTGGAGGCCGAGCTGACCGGGCTCGGCGCCAAGGTCACCCTCGCCGCGTGCGATGTGACCGACCGCGCCGCGCTCGCCGAGACCCTCGCGGCCATCCCGGCCGACCAGCCGCTGACGGCCGTCGTGCACACCGCCGCCGTCATCGACGACGGGGTGATCGAGGGGCTGACCCCCGATCAGGTCGAGCGGGTGCTGCGGCTGAAGGTGGACGCCACACGCCATCTGCACGAGCTCACCCGCGAGCTCGACCTGACCGCGTTCGTGCTCTGCTCGCACTTCTCCGCCACCTTCGGCGCACCGGGCCAGGGCAACCAGGCGCCCGGCAACGCCTTCCTGCACGCCTTCGCCGAGCAGCGCCGCGCGGACGGGCTGCCCGCCACCACGCTGACCTTCGGCCCGTGGGGCGACGGCGCCACGGTGGACGGCGCCGTGGGCGACCGGATGCGCCGCCACGGCATCAACGAGATGGCGCCGGAGCCGGCCACCGCCACGCTCCAGCACGCGCTGGACCGGGACGAGACCGCGCTGACCGTCATCGACATGGACTGGCGGCGGTTCACCCTCGCCTTCACCGCCGACCGGCCGCGGCCGCTGCTGCACGACCTGCCGGAGGCCCGCGAGGTCGTCGAGGAGATGGCCGCCGCCGAGACCGACGACGCGGGCGCCGCCGGGACGGCCCTGGCCGGGCAGCTCGCGGGCCTGCCGGAGACCGAGCGGGAGCGGGTGCTGCTGGATCTGGTGCGCAGCGCGGTGGCCGCCGTGCTGGGCCACTCCGGCGCCCAGGCCATCGAGGCCGGGCGGGCCTTCAAGGAGCTGGGCTTCGACTCGCTGACCGCGGTCGAGCTCCGCAACCGGCTGGGCGCCGCGAGCGGGCTGAAGCTGCCCCCGAGCCTGATCTTCGACCACCCGACCCCGGCCGCCGTGGCCGCCTATCTGCGGGCCGGGATCGCGCCCGACGAGGCGGCCGACGGCACGGCGGTGCTCGAGGAGCTCGACAAGCTGGAGTCCGCGCTCACCGGCACCGCGCCCGACAACATCACCCGGGCCCGGATCACCATGCGGCTCCAGTCGCTGCTGGCGAAGTGGAACGAGTCGGACGGCACGGCGGTCACCGCCGAGCCCGCCGCCGCGGCGGCGCGGGAGCGCCCGGCGAAGGACACGGTGGACGCCGAACAGCTCCAGTCGGCCAGCGACGAAGAGCTCTTCGCATTCATCAACAAGGGGCTCGGAAGGGCTTGACGGGAATTCCGCTATTGACGTCGTATCCGATGTCGGCCAGGATTTTCTCTACCCTTCAATAGAGTTTCGAAATACCGGACTGCCCCCTATCGCACCTTGGGTCTCCAGGGGGTCATAGGGGGCAGCTAGGGGTTGTTATGAGGGTTAGTTCGCACATAGCCTCTCAGCGAGAAGTCGACTGATTTGGTTGTTGGTTACCGGCTCCCGTTGAGGATCTGTGGAGCATTTCCGATGCCGTCTGCCGTAATTGGATTGCGTAAATGGCGAATGAAGAGACGCTGCGGGACTACCTCAAGCTGGTAACGGCGGATCTGCACCAGACTCGCCTCCGCCTGCAAGAGGCCGAGGCGAAGAACCACGACCCCATCGCCATCGTGGGGATCGGCTGCCGTTATCCCGGGGGCGTGCAATCGCCCGAGGACCTGTGGCGCATCGTCAGCGAGGGCGTCGACGCGGTCAGCGAGTTCCCGCTGGACCGCGGGTGGAATGTCGACACGATGTACCACCCGGATCCGGACCACCCCGGCACCAGCTATGTGCACGAGGGCGGATTCGTCGACGGCATTGCCGATTTCGACCCTTCGCTGTTCGGCATCAGCCCCCGGGAAGCGCTCGGCATGGATCCGCAGCAGCGGATGCTGCTGGAGACCTCCTGGGAGGCGTTCGAACGCGCCGGAATCGACCCGGTCGCGGTGCGCGGCCGGCAGATCGGCGTCTTCGTCGGCACCAGCAATCACGATTACCTGGGCGCGATCCTCAGTTCCAACGAGAACTTCGAGGGCTACTTCGGCACCGGTAACGCCGCGAGCGTCGCCTCCGGCCGCCTCTCCTACACCTTCGGTTTCGAGGGCCCGGCCGTCACGGTCGACACCGCGTGCTCCTCCTCGCTGGTGGCGCTCCACCTCGCCGTCCAGGCGCTGCGCAACGGCGAATGCTCGCTCGCCCTCGCCGGTGGCGCCACCCTGATGTGCGCGCCCGGCGTCTTCGTCGACTACAGCAAGATGCGCGGACTGGCCCTCGACGGCCGCTCCAAGCCCTTCGCCCCGGAGGCCGACGGCTTCTGCCTGGGCGAGGGCGTCGGCATGCTGCTCGTCGAGCGGCTGTCGGACGCCCAGCGCAAGGGCCACCCGGTGCTCGCCGTGGTCCGCGGCTCCGCCGTCAACCAGGACGGCGCCAGCAACGGCCTCACCTCGCCCAACGGCCCCTCGCAGCAGCGCGTCATCCTCCAGGCGCTGGCCAACGCCCGGCTCAGCCCCGACCAGGTGGACGCCGTCGAGGCGCATGGCACCGGCACCGCACTCGGCGACCCGATCGAGGCGCAGGCCCTGCTCGCCACGTACGGCCAGGACCGGCCCGAGGGCAAACCGCTGCTCATCGGCTCCATCAAGTCCAACATCGGCCACGCCCAGGCGGGCGCCGGTGTCGGCGGCATCATCAAGATGGTCATGGCGATGCGGCACGGTGTGCTGCCCCAGACCCTCCATCTCACCGAGCCCACCCCGCACGTCGACTGGACGGCCGGGGACGTCGAACTGCTCACCGCCCCCCGCGAGTGGCCCCAGGACCCCGAGGGCGCCACCCCGCGCCGCGCGGGCGTCTCGTCGTTCGGCATGAGCGGCACCAATGTGCACACCATCCTCGAGGAGGCCCCGGCCGCCGCGGCCCCCGTCGAGACCGCCGAGGGCGACGAGCCGGAGCGGGCCGAGCCGCCCCTCGTCCCGGTCGTACTGTCCGGCAAGAACGAGCAGGCACTGCGCGCCCAGGCGCTCCGGCTGCGGACCCATCTGGCCGCCCACCCCGGCCACCGCCTCGTCGACATCGGCTACTCCCAGGCCGCCACCCGCGCCGCCCTCGACCGCCGTGCCGCGGTCGTCGCCGCCGACCACGAGGAGCTCCTCGCGGGCCTCGACGCGCTCGCCGAAGGCCGCCACCACCCCGAGGTGCCCGAGGGCCTCGCCGCCGAGGGCAAGGTCGCGTTCCTCTTCACCGGGCAGGGCAGCCAGCGGCTCGGCATGGGCCGTGAGCTGTACGCGACGTACCCGGTGTTCGCCGAGGCGCTGGACGCGGTCTGCGCCCAGCTCGACCGCTTCCTCGACCGGCCGCTGAAGGACGTGCTGTTCGGCGACGACGCCACCACGCTCGACCGGACCGGCTACACCCAGCCCGCGCTGTTCGCCGTCGAGGTCGCCCTCTTCCGCCTCGTCGAGTCCCTGGGGCTGCGGCCCGACTTCCTCTCCGGCCACTCCATCGGCGAGCTCGCCGCCGCCCATGTCGCCGGGGTGCTCTCGCTCACCCACGCCTCCGCCCTGGTGGCCGCGCGCAGCCAGCTGATGCAGCAACTCCCCACCGGCGGCGCGATGATCGCCGTGCAGGCGGCGGAGGACGAGGTGACACCGCTGCTCACCGAGCGGGTGTCCATCGCCGCCATCAACGGCCCGACGTCGGTCGTCATCGCCGGTGACGAGGACGCGGCCGTGGAGATCGCGGCGGGCTTCGAGGCACGGGGCCGCAAGACCAAGCGGCTCACCGTCAGCCACGCCTTCCACTCCCCGCACATGGACGGGATGCTGGAGAACTTCCGTCAGGTGGCCGAGCGGCTGACCTACGAGGCTCCGAAGATCCCGATCGTCTCCAACCTCACCGGCACCCTGGTGAGCGCCGACGAGATCACCACGCCCGAGTTCTGGGTGCGCCACGTCCGCGAGGCCGTCCGCTTCCTCGACGGCGTCCGCCGCCTCGAGGACCACGGCGTGACCACTTATCTGGAGCTCGGCCCCGACGGGGTGCTCTCCGCCATGGCCCAGGAGTGCGTGAGCGGCGGCAAGAACCGCACGTACGCCTTCCTGCCCGCCCTGCGCTCCGGCCGCCCCGAGCCCCGCACCCTGAGCAACGCGCTCGCCCGGGCCCACGTCCGCGGCCTGCCCGTGGACTGGGCCACGTACTACGCGGGCACCGGCGCCCGCCGCGTCGAGCTGCCCACCTACGCCTTCCAGCGGCAGCGCTACTGGCCCGCCAACCCCTTCTCGTACGGCGCCGACCCCGCCGCCGCCGAGGCCGCCGCACCGGCCGTGGCCGACGCCCGGTTCTGGGAGGTCGTGCACAGCGAGGACCTGGCCGCCCTGGTCGACACCCTCGGCCTCGACGGCGACCAGCCCCTCAGCGAGGTGCTGCCGGTCCTGTCCGCGTGGCGCCGGCGGAGTCACGTGGACACCACCGTGGACGGCTGGCGCTACCGCGTCACCTGGACCCCGCTGCCACAGGCCCCGGCCAAGCCGCTCACCGGCACCTGGCTCGTGGTCCCCCCCGAGGGACGTACCGACGACCCCTGGGTGGTGGAGTCGCTGCGGCTGCTGGCCGAACGCGGCGTCACCGTCCACCGGATCGACGTCGACGGCACCACCGCCGATCGCGCCGCCCTCGCCGAGCGGATCCGCACCGCCCTGAGCCCGGACCCGGCGGCCGAGGCCCCGTCCTTCGACGGTGTGCTCTCCCTGCTCGGACTGGACGAGCGCCCGCACGACGGGCACCCCTCCCTCAGCGCCGGACTCGCGGGCACCCTCGCCCTCGTCCAGGCCCTCGGCGACGCCGGCCTCGACGCCCCGCTGTGGGCCGCCACCCGCGGCGCGGTCTCCGTCGGCCGCTCCGACCGGCTCACCAGCCCCGAACAGGCCCGGATCTGGGGCCTGGGCCGGACCGCCGCCCTTGAACACCCCGAGCGCTGGGGCGGTCTGATCGACCTGCCCGAGACCGCCGACGACCGCGCCCTCGGGCGGCTCGCCGACATCCTCGCCGGGCCCGAGGGCATCAGCGGCGAGGACCACCTCGCCATCCGCCCGCAGGGCATCCACGTCCGCCGGCTGGCCCGCGCCCCGCACCACGAGACCACCGACGAGGGCTGGACCACCCACGGCACCGCGCTGATCACCGGCGGCACCGGCGCCCTCGGCGGCCATGTGGCCCGCTGGCTCGTGGCCCACGGCGCCCAGCACATCCTGCTCACCAGTCGCCGTGGCCCCGACGCGCCCGGCGCCGCCGAGCTGCGGGACGAACTCACCGCCCTCGGCGCCCAGGTGACCGTCGCAGCCTGCGACGTGGCCGACCGCGACGCCCTCGCCGGGCTGCTGGCGACCGTCCCCGCGGACCTCCCGCTGACCACGGTCGTCCACGCCGCCGGAGTGCTGGACGACGGGGTGCTCGACGCCCAGACCCCGCGGCGGATGGCCGAAGTGCTGCGCGCCAAGGCCGACTCCGCCCGCCATCTGCACGAGCTCACGCGCGGCCTCGACCTGTCCGCGTTCGTGCTCTTCTCCTCCATGGCCGCCACCTTCGGCGCCGCCGGACAGGCCAACTACGTGGCCGCCAACGCCTACCTCGACGCGCTCGCCGAACAGCGCCGCGCCGAGGGCCTGCCCGCCACCTCGATGGCCTGGGGCGCCTGGGCCGACGGCGGCATGGCCACCGACGAGCTGGTGGCCGAGCGGCTCCGGCAGTCCGGGCTGCCCGCCCTCGCCCCCGCACCGGCCACCGCCGCCCTGGGCGCCGCGCTCGACCTCGACGAGACCTTCTCCCTCGTCGTGGACATCGAATGGAACCGCTTCGCGCCCGGCCTCGCCGGCCACCGCCCGAACCCGCTGCTCGCCGACCTCTCCGAGGCCAGGCGCGCGATCGAGGTGGCGCGCACCGCCACCGGCGGCCCCGCCATCCCCGGCCGGCCCACATCGCTGGCCCAGCGGCTGACCGACGCCGGGACCGACGAGGAACGCGACCAGATCGCCCTGGACTTCGTCCGCACCCAGGTGGCCGTCGTCCTCGGCCACCCCGGGCCGGACTCGGTGGAGCCCAGCCGCGCCTTCCGCGACCTCGGCTTCGACTCGCTGACCGCGGTCGAGATCCGCAACCTGCTGTCCACGCTCACCGGGCTGAAGCTGCCCGCGACCATCATCTTCGACTACCCCACCCCGATCGCCCTCGCCGACCACCTCCAGGCCGAACTCATCGGCACGCGCCCGGCGGTGACCGGCGCGTCGTCGGTGGGCGTGGCCCTGGACGACGACCCCATCGCGATCGTCGGCATGAGCTGCCGCTTCCCCGGTGGGGTGCGGTCGCCGGAGGAGCTGTGGCGGCTGCTGGCGTCCGGCCAGGACGCGGTGGTCGACTTCCCCGCCGACCGCGGCTGGGACCTGGAGACGCTGTACGACCCGGAGGGCACGGGCGAGCACACCAGCTACGTCCGCGAGGGCGGATTCCTCGCCGACGCCGCCGAGTTCGACCCCGTCTTCTTCGGCATCTCGCCGCGCGAGGCCCTTGCCATGGATCCGCAGCAGCGGCTGCTGCTGGAGACGTCGTGGGAGGCGTTCGAGCGGGCCGGGATCGACCCGACCACGCTGCGCGGCCAGCAGGTCGGCGTGTTCGCCGGTACCAACGGCCAGGACTATCTGCCCGTGATCCTCTCCGCCCCCGATGGCTCGGAAGGCTTCATGGGGACGGGTAACGCGGCCAGTGTGATGTCGGGCCGGGTGTCGTACGCGCTGGGTCTGGAAGGTCCGGCGGTGACGGTGGATACGGCGTGTTCGTCGTCGTTGGTGGCGTTGCACTGGGCGATTCAGGCGTTGCGTGCGGGTGAGTGCTCGTTGGCGTTGGCCGGTGGTGTGACGGTGATGTCGACGCCGGGTTCGTTCGTGGACTTCAGCCGTCAGCGTGGGCTGGCTGCGGACGGCCGGATCAAGGCGTTCGCGGCGGGCGCGGATGGCACGGGGTGGGGTGAGGGTGTGGGCATGCTGCTCGTGGAGCGGCTGTCCGAGGCCCGCAAGAACGGCCACCCGGTGCTGGCGATCGTCCGCGGCAGCGCGATCAACCAGGACGGTGCGTCCAACGGTCTGACGGCGCCCAACGGCCCCTCGCAGCAGCGGGTGATCCGGCAGGCGCTGGCGGGTGCGGGTCTGTCCGCGTCCGAGGTGGACGCGGTCGAGGCCCATGGCACCGGCACCAAGCTGGGCGACCCGATCGAGGCCCAGGCCCTGCTGGCCACCTACGGCCAGGAGCGCGACGCCGACCAGCCGCTGTGGCTCGGCTCCATCAAGTCCAACTTCGGCCACACGCAGGCCGCGGCCGGTGTCGCCGGTGTGATGAAGATGGTGCTGGCCATCCAGCACGGACTGCTGCCGCAGACCCTCAACGTCGATGAGCCCACCCCGCACGTGGACTGGTCGGCGGGCGCGGTCGCCCTGCTGACCGAGGCGCGGGAGTGGCCCGAGCCCGGCCGTCCGCGCCGGGCCGCCGTGTCCTCGTTCGGCATCAGCGGCACCAACGCGCACACCATCATCGAGCAGGCCCCCGCGTACGCGGACGAGACCGAGGACCCGGCGCCCGCCGCCGCGCCCCGGTCCGGTCTCCCCGCCGCCTGGGTGCTCTCCGCCAAGTCCCCCGAGGGCCTGCGCGACCAGGCCGTACGGCTGCGCGCCCACCTGGACGAGCGCCCGGAACTGGACCTCACCGACGTGGCGTTCACGCTCGCCACGCGCCGTACCGCCTTCGAGGAGCGCGCGGCGCTCGTCGCCGGGGACCGGGACGGGCTGCTGTCCGGCCTGGAAGCGCTCGCCGAGGGACGTACGGCCGCCGGGCTCGTTCAGGACGCGGTGGCCGGTGGCAAGGTGGCCTTCCTGTTCACCGGGCAGGGCAGCCAGCGGCTCGGCATGGGCCGTGAGCTGTACGACGCCTTCCCGACATTCGCGGACGCGCTGGACGAGGTGTGCGCCCACCTGGACGCGCATCTGGAGCGGCCGCTGCGGGAGGTGCTGTTCGGCGAGGACGCCGAGGCGCTGAACCGGACCGGCTTCACCCAGCCCGCGCTGTTCGCCATCGAGGTGGCGCTGTTCCGGCTGGTCGAGGCGTGGGGTCTGAAGGCGGACCTCCTCTCCGGGCACTCGATCGGTGAGCTGGCCGCCGCGCATGTGGCGGGTGTGTTCTCGCTCGCGGACGCGGCGAAGCTGGTGGCCGCTCGTGGGCGGTTGATGCAGGAGCTTCCGGCCGGTGGCGCGATGATCGCGCTACAGGCGTCGGAGGACGAGGTCACGCCGCTGCTCACCGAGCGGGTCTCGATCGCCGCGCTCAACGGGCCGACGTCGGTCGTCATCGCAGGTGACGAGGACGAGGCCGTCGCGATCGCCGATGGTTTCGAGGCGCAGGGCCGGAAGACCAAGCGGCTCACCGTCAGCCACGCCTTCCACTCGCCGCGTATGGACGGCATGGTGGAGGCGTTCCGCGAGGTGGCGCAGGGGCTGACGTACGAGGCCCCGCGCATCCCGATCGTCTCCAACCTGACCGGGAACGTGGTCTCCGCCGAGGAGATCACCAGCCCCGACTTCTGGGTGCGCCACGTGCGCGAGGCCGTCCGTTTCCTCGACGGCGTCCGGACGTTGGAAGCCCAGGGTGTCACCACGTACGTCGAACTCGGCCCCGACGGTGTCCTCACCGCCATGGCCCAGGAGTGCGTCACTGACGAGGACGCCGCCTTCGCCGCCGTGCTGCGCAAGGACCGTTCCGAGGCCGAGGCGCTGCTGTCGGCCGTCGCGCGGGCGCATGTGCGTGGGGTGGCGGTGGACTGGGCGGCGTACTACGCCCGTACCGGCGCCACGCAGGTCACGCTGCCCACGTACGCCTTCCAGCGGCAGCGCTACTGGCCGAAGGTCTCGTCGCTGTTCCTCGGCGACGTGGCCGCGGTCGGGCTGGGCGAGGCCGAGCATCCGCTGCTCGGCGCCAGCGCCGAACTGCCGGACGCGGACGGGATGTTGTTCACCGGGCGGCTGGCGCTGTCCACCCACCCGTGGCTCGCGGGCCACACCATCCTGGACACGGTGCTGCTGCCCGGCACCGCGTTCGTGGAGCTGGCGATCCGCGCCGGTGACCAGGTCGGCTGCGACTACCTGGAGGAGCTGACCCTCGAGGCGCCGCTGGTGCTGCCCGCGCGAGGCGGTGTCCAGCTGCGGCTCTCGGTCGGTGCGGCCGACGAGACGGGCCGCCGTCCGCTGTCGCTGCACTCCCGGCTGGAGAGCCTGCCCGCCGAGGAGCCGTGGACCCGGCACGCCGCCGGTGTCCTGGCGTCCGGTGGCCGTCCGGAGGCGGCGTTCGAGCTGAGTGCGTGGCCCCCGGCGGACGCGACCGAGGTGGAGCTGGACGGCCGCTACGAGGGCCTGCTGGACATCGGTTTCGCCTACGGCCCCGCGTTCCAGGGGCTGCGCAGGGCGTGGCAGCGCGGCGGCGAGGTGTTCGCCGAGGTGGCGCTGGACGAGGAGACGGCCGAGGAGGCCGCCGCGTTCGGGCTGCACCCGGCGCTGCTGGACTCCGCCCTGCACGCCATCGGCATGGGCGGCCTGGGCAACACGGGTGGCGAAGGGCGGCTGCCGTTCGCCTGGACCGGCGTGTCGCTGTACGCGAGCGGCGCCTCGGCGCTGCGGGTGCGCCTGGCCCCCGCGGGCACCGACGGCGTCCGGCTGGAGATCGCCGACACCACCGGCGCGCCGGTCGCGGCCGTCGAGACGCTGGGGCTGCGCCCGGTCTCGGCCGAGCAGATCCAGAGCGCCCGTACGGCCTACCACGAGTCGCTGTTCCGCCTGGAGTGGGCGACCACGGCCGGGCTCGCCGACGCGGCCGGGGCGGACGTTCCCGCCGACGGCCGGTGGGCGGTGCTGGGCGCGGATCCGCTCGGGCTCGGGACCTCGGCGTACGGGGACCTGGAGACGCTGGCCGGGGCGGTCGCCGCGGGCACGGCGCCCGCGCCCGAGTACGTCGTCGTGTCGCCGTCCGCAGAGGTCGGTGAGCAGGTGGCCCGCGGGGCGCACCGTGCCGCGGCCGCGGCGCTCTCCGTCGTCCAGCGGTGGCTGGAGGAGGAGCGGTTCGGGGACGCCCCGCTGGTCGTGGTGACCCGTGGCGCGGTGGCCGTCGAGACCGGCGAACCGGTGGCGGATCTGGCCGGTGCGGCCGTCTGGGGTCTGCTGCGCTCGGCGCAGTCGGAGAACCCGGGCCGCTTCGTGCTGGTGGACACCGACGGCGCTGATGAGTCGCTGCGGGCGCTGCCCGCCGCCCTGGCCTCCGGCGAGCCGCAGCTGGCGATCCGTGCCGGTGCGGTGTCCGTGCCGCGGCTGACACGGGTGGCCGTGGAGCCGGAGGGCGACGACGCCCGGGGTCTCGACCCCGAGGGCACGGTGCTGGTGACCGGCGCGTCCGGTTCGCTGGGCGGGCTGGTGGCCCGGCATCTGGTGGCCGAGCGTGGCGTACGGCGTCTGCTGCTGGTGAGCCGTCGCGGCGGCGAGGCACCGGGCGCTGATGAACTCGCGACCGAGCTGGTTGAGTTGGGCGCGAGCGTGCGCTGGGCGGCGTGTGATGTGGCGGACCGGGACGCGCTCGCCGCGGCCCTCGCCACGGTCCCCGCCGAGCATCCGCTGACGGCGGTCGTGCACACCGCAGGCGTACTGGACGACGGTGTGATCGGCTCACTCACCCCCGAGCGCATGGCGCACGTCATGCGCCCGAAGGTGGACGCCGCCTGGAATCTGCATGAGCTCACCCGCGAGCTGGACCTGACCGCCTTCGTGTTGTTCTCGTCCTCCTCCGGCGTGTTCGGCGGCCCCGGCCAGGGCAACTACGCCGCGTCCAACGCCTTCCTGGACGCCCTCGCCCGCCACCGCGCCGCCCAGGGCCTGCCCGCCACCGCGCTCGCGTGGGGCCTGTGGGCCGGGGCCGGTATGGGCAGCACCCTGGACGAGGCCGACATCGCCCGGATGCGGCGCGCCGGACTGCCGCCGCTGCCGGTCGCCGAGGGCCTCGCGCTGCTCGACACCGCGCTGACCGTCTCCGAGGCGTCGCTCGTGCCGATGCGGGTGGACCTCGCGGCGCTGCGCACCCAGGCCGCCGGTGGCGCGGTCTCGCCCCTGTTCCGCGGTCTGGTGCGGATCCCGGCACGGCGCGCGGTGGACGCGGTCGCGGCGGGCGGCGAGTCCGGTCTCGTCGGGCGGCTCGCCGGGCTGTCCGAGCCCGAGCAGGAGCGGCTGCTGCTGGACCTGGTCCGGGCCCAGGTGGCCACCGTGCTCGGCTACGCGGGCGCGGAGACCATCGGCTCGGGCCGGGCGTTCAAGGAGCTGGGCTTCGACTCGCTGACCGCCGTCGAGCTGCGCAACCAGCTCAACACGGTCACCGGGCTGCGGCTGCCCGCCACGCTCATCTTCGACTACCCGGACCCACAGGTCCTGGCCCGCCATCTGCGCACCGAGCTCGTCGGCGCGCAGTCCCCGGTGGTGCACACGCCGGTGCCGGTCGTGGCCGCCACCGACGACGAGCCGATCGCCATCGTCGGTATGAGCTGCCGCTACCCCGGCGGGGTCACCACCCCCGAGGAGCTGTGGCAGCTGCTCGCCGCGGGCGAGGACGGCATCTCCCGCTTCCCGGACAACCGTGGCTGGGACCTCGAGGCGCTCTACGACCCGGACCCGGAGACCCAGGGCACCTCCTACGCCCGCGAGGGCGGCTTCCTGCACGACGCCGCCGAGTTCGACCCGGCGTTCTTCGGGATCTCGCCGCGCGAGGCGCTCGCGATGGACCCGCAGCAGCGGCTGCTGCTGGAGACGTCGTGGGAGGCGTTCGAGCGCGCCGGGATCGACCCGCTGTCCGTGCGCGGCAGCAGGACCGGTGTGTTCGCGGGCGTCATGTACCACGACTACGGATCCCGGCTGCACGCCGTCCCGAACGAGGTCGAGGGCTACCTCGGCACCGGCAGCTCCAGCAGCGTGGTGTCCGGCCGCGTGGCGTACACCTTCGGCCTTGAGGGCCCGGCCGTCACGGTCGACACGGCCTGCTCGTCGTCGCTGGTGGCGCTGCACCTGGCCGCGCAGGCGCTGCGCAACGGCGAGTGCTCGCTGGCGCTGGCCGGCGGGGTCACGGTGATGTTCACCCCGGGTACGTTCATCGACTTCAGCCGCCAGCGCGGACTGGCCAGGGACGGCCGCTGCAAGTCCTTCGCGGCCGCCGCCGACGGCACCGGATGGGGCGAGGGCGCGGGCATGCTGCTCCTGGAGCGGCTGTCGGACGCCCGTCGACACGGCCATGAGGTGCTGGCGATCGTGCGCGGCTCGGCCGTCAACCAGGACGGCGCGTCCAACGGTCTGACCGCGCCCAACGGCCCGTCCCAGCAGCGCGTCATCCGCCAGGCCCTCGCCAACGCCCGCCTGACCACCGGTGAGGTGGACGTCGTCGAGGCGCACGGCACGGGTACGACGCTGGGTGACCCGATCGAGGCGCAGGCGCTGCTGGCCACCTACGGCCGGGAGCGGGACGCGGAGCGGCCGCTGTGGCTGGGCTCGGTGAAGTCCAACCTGGGCCACACCCAGGCCGCCTCCGGTGTGGCCGGTGTCATCAAGATGGTGCTGTCGATGCGGCACGGTCTGCTGCCGCGGACGCTGCACGTCGATGAGCCGTCGCCGCACGTGGACTGGTCGGCGGGCGCGGTGTCGCTGCTGACCGAGGCGCGGGAGTGGCCGGAGAGCGGCCGCCCGCGCCGGGCCGCGGTGTCCTCGTTCGGCATCAGCGGCACCAACGCCCACGCCATCATCGAGCAGCCGCCCGCCGCCGAGCCGGCCGAGCCCGCGGCGGAGCCCGAGGCCCTGCCGTATGTGCCGGTGCTGCTGTCGGCCCGTACCGAGGACGGGGTGCGGGCCCAGGCGCGGCGGCTGCGGTCGCGGATCGCGGCCGAGCCCGGGACCTCCCTCACCGACCTGGGCTTCTCGCTCGCCACGACCCGCGCCGCGCTGGAACACCGCGTCGCGCTGGTGGCCGAGGGCCAGGACGAGGCGCTGGGCGCGCTGGACGCGCTGGCGCGCGGTGAGCACCCGGCGCAGGCGCTGCGCGGGGTGGCCACCGAGGGCAAGGTGGCGTTCCTGTTCACCGGGCAGGGCAGCCAGCGGCTCGGCATGGGCCGTGAGCTGTACCGGACGTTCCCGCGCTTCGCCGAGGCGCTGGACGAGGTGTGCGACGCGCTGGACCCGCATCTCGAACGGCCGCTGAAGACCGTGCTGTTCGGCGAGGACGCGCAGGCCCTGGACCGTACCGCGGTCACCCAGCCCGCGCTGTTCGCCGTCGAGGTGGCGCTGTTCCGGCTGGTCGAGGCGTGGGGGCTGAAGCCGGACTACCTGTGCGGCCACTCCATCGGAGAGCTGGCCGCCGCGCATGTGGCGGGCGTGTTCTCGCTCGCCGACGCGTGCGCGCTGGTGGCGGCCCGTGGCCGGCTGATGCAGGAGCTGCCCGGGGGTGGCGCGATGATCGCCGTCCAGGCGTCCGAGGACGAGGTGGCGCCGCTGCTCACCGACCGGGTGAGCATCGCCGCGCTCAACGGCCCGACGTCGGTGGTCATCGCGGGTGATGAGGACGCGGCTGTCGCGATCGCTTCTGGTTTCGAGGCGCAGGGCCGTAAGACCAAGCGCCTCACCGTCAGCCACGCCTTCCACTCGCCGCATATGGACCCGATGCTCGCGGACTTCCGCAAGCTGGCCGAGTGCCTGACCTTCAACGCCCCGAAGATCCCGCTGGTGTCCTGCCTCACCGGCACGGTGGTCTCCGCCGACGAGGTCCGCCTGCCGGAGTTCTGGGTGCGCCACGTCCGCGAGTCCGTCCGCTTCGCCGACGGTGTCCGCACCCTGCGCGAACAGGGCGTGACCACGTATCTGGAGCTCGGCCCCGACGGGGTGCTCTCCGCGATGGGCGAGGACTGCCTCGCCGACACGGAGACCGGGACCGAGGGCGGTGTGGACACCGACGCGGTGTTCGTCCCCGCCCTGCGCGGCGGCCGCCCCGAGGCCCAGGCGCTCGCCACCGCCCTCGCCCACGTCCATGTCCGCGGCGCGGCCCCGGACTGGGCCGCGGTCTACGCCGGACGCGGCGCCCGCCGCGTGGAGCTGCCCACCTACGCCTTCCAGCGCCAGCGCTACTGGCTCGACGTGGGCATCTCCGTCGAGGACGTCATCTCCGCGGGCCTCGACACGGCCGACCACCCGCTGCTGGGCGCGGCGGTGGAACTCCCCGACACCGGTGGCTTCGTGTTCACCGGGCGGCTGTCGCTGCTGACCCACCCCTGGCTGGCCGACCACGCCGTCATGGACACCGTGCTGCTGCCCGGCACCGCCTTCGTGGAACTCGCGCTGCGCGCGGGCCACCAGGCGGGCTGTGACACGGTCGAGGAGCTGACCCTCCAGGCCCCGCTGGTCCTGCCCGAACAGGGCGCCGTCCAGCTGCGGCTGGAGCTCGCGGCGGCCGACGAGACCGGCCGACGCCCGCTCACCCTGCACTCCCGCCGGGAGGACGCGCCCGCCGACGAACCGTGGATCCGCCACGCCACCGGCTTCCTCGCCCCGGGCGCCGCGGTCGAGCACACCGCCGAGCCGGTGGACCTGAGCGCCTGGCCCCCGGCCGACGCGACGGCCCTGGCGACCGAGGAGTTCTACGAGGGCGCGGCCGCCGCCGGACTCGGCTACGGCCCGGTCTTCCAGGGGCTGCACACCGCCTGGCGGCGCGGCGAGGAACTGTTCGCCGAGATCCGGCTGCCCCAGGGCTACGAGCCGCAGGCCGCCGCGTACGGGGTGCATCCGGCGCTGCTGGACGCCGCCCTGCACACCCTCGGCCTCGACCCGCGGGACGAGCGGAGCGAGGGCGCGCGGCTGCCGTTCGCCTGGACCGGCGTACGGCTGCACGCCGGGGGCGCCGCATCGCTGCGCGTACGGCTGCGGCCCGGCGCCGACGGGGTGTCGCTGCACCTCGCCGACGGCACCGGCGCCGCCGTGGCCACCATCGACGGACTGGTGCTGCGCCCGCTGGCGGCCGAGCAGCTCGACGCCTCGCGCGCCGCGCACCACGAGTCGCTGTTCCGCCCCGAGTGGGCGGCCCTGTCCGCGTCCGCCAGCGACATCCCGCTCGGCGAGCGCTGGGTGACCCTCGGCGCCGCCACCGGCTTCACCGTCGGCGGCGAGCGGCTGGACGACCACGCGGACCTCGCGGCGCTCACCGCCGCCCTCGACGGTGGCGCGCCCGCCCCCGACGTGGTCGTGGCACCGCTCACAGGCGTGGCGTCCCTCACCGCGACCGGCGGCGCGGCGCCTCTCACCGGGACCGGCGGCGTGGCGCCTCTGCGCGCGACCGACGGCGTGGCGTCCCTGCCCGCCACGGACGGTACGGCTCCCCTCACCGCCACCGGCGGCATCGCGTCCGTACCCGACACCGCGAGGGCCGCCGCCCGGGACGCCCTGGACCTGGTCCAGAACTGGCTGAACGACCAGCGGCTCGCCGACACCCGGCTCGTCCTCGTCACCCGTGGCGCGGTCGCGGCGGCACCCGGCGAGGACGTCGCCGACCTGGCCCACACCACCGCGTGGGGCCTGGTGAAGTCCGCGCAGTCGGAGAACCCCGGCCGCTTCGTCCTGGTGGACACCGACGGCACCGACGCCTCCCAGCGGGCCCTGCCGTCGGTGCTCGCCACCGACGAACCGCAGCTCGCCCTGCGCTCCGGCACCGGCCACGCCTACCGCCTCGCCCGGGTCCCGGCCCTGGCGGACAGCCCCGAGCCGGGCGGACTCGGCGACCCGTCGGGCACCGTGCTGCTGAGCGGCGCCACCGGAGCCCTGGGCGGACTCTTCGCCCGCCACCTGGTGGCGGAGCGCGGAGTGCGGCATCTGCTGCTGGTGAGCCGACGCGGTGGCGAGGCCCCGGGCGCGGCCGAACTCGCCGCCGAACTCGGCGCGTTGGGCGCGGAGGTCACCTGGGCGGCCTGCGACACCGCCGACCGGGACGCCCTCGCCGCCACCCTCGCGGCCATCCCGGCGGAGCATCCGCTGACCGCCGTGGTGCACACCGCGGGCGTCCTGGACGACGGGGTGATCAGTTCGCTGACCGGTGAGCGGATCGACACCGTGCTGCGCCCCAAGGTGGACGCGGCGTGGAACCTCCATGAGCTCACCCGCGAGCTGGACCTGGCCGCGTTCGTCCTCTTCTCCTCGGCCGCCGGTGCCTTCGGCAGCTCGGGACAGGGCAACTACGCCGCGGCCAACACCTTCCTGGACGCGCTCGCCCAGCACCGCCACGCCCAGGGCCTGCCCGCGAGCTCGCTCGCCTGGGGCCTGTGGGCGGCGGCCGACGGCATGGCCGGAAGCCTCGACACCTCCGATGTCAGCCGCATCTCGCGCGGTGGCTTCGCGGCGCTCGGACAGGACGAGGGCCTGGCGCTGTTCGACGTGGCGGGCACCCTGTCCGAGGCCGCGCTGGTGCCGATCCGCATCGACACGGGCGCGCTGCGCGGCCAGGCCGCCGCCGGGCTGCTGCCGCCGTTGCTGCGCGGCCTGGTCCGCACCCCCGTACGGCGTTCCGCCGACACCGGGGCCACCTCCGGTGCCGTGGCCGACTCCGGTGCGGGCTCGCTCGCGACCCGGCTCTCCGGGCTCTCGGAGACCGAACGCGACCGCGAGCTGCTGGAGGTCGTCCGCGCCCATGTGGCGGCCGTCCTCGGCCACGCCAACCCGGACGACGTGGACGCCGGGCGGGGCTTCCTCGACCTCGGCTTCGACTCGCTCACCGCCGTGGATCTGCGCAACCGACTGGGCGCCGCCGCCGGGCTGCGCCTGCCGGTCACGCTGATCTTCGACTACCCGACGCCCACCGCGCTCGCCGGGTATCTGCGCGAGGAGCTGGGCCTGGACGGCGCGGCCGGACACCAGCCCGTACACGCGGAGCTCGACAAGCTCGAGGCGATCCTCGCCACGATCGCCCCGGACGACCTCGAGCGCCCCGGCATCACCACCCGCCTGCGCGACCTCTTGTCGAAGTGGAATGAAACGCAAAGTGCTACGGACAGCACCGCAGATGACCGTGAAATCCAGTCCGCGACGGCAGACGAGATCTTCGATCTCCTCGACGACGAGCTCGGGCTCTCCTGACCTGCTCCACAAGAGCTCATCGACTTACCTCAGCACCGCGGGGACGGCGTAATGGCGACGGCGAACGAAGAGAAGTACCTCGACTACCTCAAGCGGGCCACCACCGACCTGCGCGAGGCGCGGCGGCGGCTGCGCGAGGTCGAGGAGCGCGAGCAGGAGCCGATCGCCATCGTGGCGATGAGCTGCCGCTACCCCGGCGGGGTCAGCACCCCCGAGGAGCTGTGGCAGCTCGTCGCCCGCGGCGGTGACGCGGCCACGCCGTACCCCACCAACCGCGGCTGGGCCACCGACGTCCTCTTCGAGCCGGACCCGGACAGCGGCCAGGAGCCGTACGTCCACGAGGGCGGATTCCTGCACGACGCGGCCGACTTCGACCCCGCGTTCTTCGGCATCTCACCGCGCGAGGCCCTGGCCATGGACCCGCAGCAGCGGCTGCTGCTGGAGACGTCGTGGGAGGCGTTCGAGCGCGCGGGCATCGACCCGACCACCCTCCAGGGCAGCCAGACCGGCGTGTTCGCGGGCGTGATGTACCACGACTACGCCTCCCGGCTGTTCTCCGCGCCCGAGGACGTCGAAGGCTTCCTCGGCAACGGCAGCTCCGGCTCCATCGCCTCCGGCCGCGTCGCCTACACCTTCGGCCTGGAGGGGCCGGCCGTCACCATCGACACGGCCTGCTCCTCCTCGCTGGTCGCCCTGCACTTCGCCGCGCAGGCGCTGCGCCGCCGGGAGTGCTCGCTGGCCCTGGCCGGCGGTGTCACCGTCATGTCCACCCCCGGCACCTTCACCGAGTTCAGCCGCCAGCGCGGACTCGCCGCGGACGGCCGCTGCAAGTCGTTCGCGGCCGCCGCCGACGGCACCGGCTGGGGCGAGGGCGCGGGCATGCTGCTGCTGGAGCGGCTCTCCGACGCCCGCGCCAACGGCCACCAGGTGCTGGCCGTCGTCCGTGGCAGCGCCATCAACCAGGATGGCGCCAGCAGCGGGCTGACCGCGCCCAACGGCCCCTCGCAGCAGCGCGTCATCCGCCAGGCCCTGGCCGCCGCCCGGCTCGCCCCCGGGCAGATCGACGTGGTCGAGGCGCACGGCACGGGCACCACGCTCGGCGACCCCATCGAGGCCCAGGCCCTGCTCGCCACGTACGGGCGCCACCACAGCGAGGACCAGCCGCTGTGGCTGGGCTCCATCAAGTCCAACATCGGGCACACGCAGGCCGCCGCGGGTGTCGCGGGCATCATCAAGATGGTCATGGCGATGCGCCACGGGGTGCTTCCGCGCACCCTCCACGTCGACCAGCCCACCCCCAACGTCGACTGGTCGGCGGGCGCCGTCTCGCTGCTGACCGAGGGGCGCGCCTGGCCGGACACCGGGCAGCCGCGCCGGGCCGCGGTGTCCTCGTTCGGCATCAGCGGCACCAACGCGCACACCATCCTGGAGCAGGCGCCGGAGCCGGAGGAGGCGGAAGCCGCCAAGACGGCTGACGGCGACGCGCCGGCCGAGACCCGCACCGCCACCGCGCTGCCGCTGTGGACCGTGGCCGCCAAGAGCCGCCCCGCGCTGCGCGCCCAGGCCGCCAACCTGCGCGCCCACCTCGAGGCCAACCCCGGACTGCGCCTCACCGACGTCGGCTTCTCGCTGGCCACCGGCCGGGCCGCCTTCGAACTCCGGGCCGCGATCGTCGCCGATGACCGCGAGGGCCTGATACGGGCCCTTGACGCGCTGGCCCGCGAGGAGCCCGCGACCGGGCTGGTCGAGGGCAAGGTCGCGAGCGGCAAGGTGGCGTTCCTGTTCACGGGGCAGGGGAGCCAGCGGCTGGGGATGGGGCGTGAGCTGTACGACGCCTATCCGGTGTTCGCGGAGGCGCTGGATGAGGTGTGCGCGGAGCTGGATCCGCATCTCGCGCGGCCTTTGAAGGACGTTCTGTTCGGGGACGATGCCGAGGCGCTGGACCAGACCGGTTTCACTCAGCCCGCGCTGTTCGCGGTTGAGGTGGCGTTGTTCCGGCTGGTCTCGGAGGCGTGGGGGCTGCGGCCCGCTTTCCTCTCCGGGCATTCGATTGGTGAGTTGGCTGCCGCGCATGTGGCGGGTGTGGTGTCGCTGGCGGATGCGGCGAAGCTGGTGGCGGCGCGTGGGCGGTTGATGCAGGCGCTTCCGGCGGGTGGCGCGATGATTGCCGTCCAGGCGTCCGAGGACGAGGTGGCGCCGCTGCTCACTGAGCGCGTGTCCATCGCCGCCCTCAACGGGCCGTCGTCGGTGGTCATCGCGGGTGATGAGGACGCGGCTGTCGCGATCGCTTCTGGTTTCGAGGCGCAGGGTCGTAAGACCAAGCGGCTCGCCGTGAGCCATGCGTTCCACTCGCCGCGTATGGACGGCATGTTGGACGCGTTCCGCGAGGTTGCGCAGGGGCTGTCGTACGAGGCTCCGAAGATTCCGATCGTGTCGAATCTGACCGGTGGCGTGGTGTCCGCCGACGAGATCACCACTCCTGACTTCTGGGTGCGCCACGTCCGTGAGGCCGTCCGCTTCCTCGACGGCGTACGGACGCTGGAGGAGCGCAACGTCACGACGTTCGTGGAGCTGGGCCCGGACGGTGTGCTCACCGCCATGGCCCAGGACTGCCTGACCCGCGACGACGCCACCCTTGTGTCCGCGCTGCGCTCCGGCCGTCCGGAGCTCCAGAGTCTGGCCACCGCCGTCGCCGGGGCGCATGTGCACGGTGTCTCCCCGGACTGGGCCGCGGTGTTCGCCGGAACGGACACGGCCCGTACCGACCTTCCGCTCTACCCCTTCCAGCGCGACACCTACTGGCTCGACACCGGCTACTGGGCGGGCGACATGGCGTCCGCCGGGCTCGGCGTGGCCGACCATCCGCTGCTGGGCGCCGCGGTGGCGCTCGCCGACTCCGACGGCTTCCTCTACACCGGCCGGCTCGCCCTGGACACCCATCCGTGGCTGGCCGACCACGCGGTGGCGGGCTCGGTGCTGCTGCCCGGTACGGCCTTCGTGGAACTGGCGATACGCGCCGGTGACCAGGTCGGTTGTGATCTGCTGGAGGAGCTGACGCTGGAGGCGCCGCTGGTGCTTCCCGAGGCGGGCGGTGTCCAGCTCCAGCTCTCGGTGGGCGCGCCCGACGGTTCGGGACGGCGCGCGCTGACGGTGTACTCGCGGTCCGAGGACGCGGCGGTCGACGAGTTGTGGATGCGGCACGCGTCGGGTGTGCTGGGCTCGGGCGCTCCCACGGCGTCGTTCGACCTGGCGGCGTGGCCCCCGGCGGGGGCGTCGCCGCTGCCGGTCGAGGGCCTGTACGAGGGCCTGGCCGAGGCCGGGTTGACGTACGGCCCGGTGTTCCGGGGGCTGACGTCCGCGTGGCGGCTGGGTGATGAGGTCTACGCGGAGCTGGAGCTGCCGGAGGGTGCGCGGTCTGAGGCGGGTGCGTTTGGTCTGCATCCGGCGCTGTTGGATTCTGCGCTGCACGGGGTGGGGTTGGGTGGTCTGATCGAGGGTGAGGCGGGGGCGCGGTTGCCGTTCTCGTGGGCTGGTGTGTCGTTGCATGCGGTGGGTGCTTCGGTGTTGCGGGTGCGGTTGTCGGCGGCGGGTGTGGGTGCGGTGTCGTTGGCGGTGGCGGATGGTGCTGGGCGTGCGGTGCTGTCGGTGGATTCGCTGGTGTTGCGGCCGGTGTCGGTCGAGCAGATTCAGGGTGCGCGGGGTGGTCGTCAGGAGTCGCTGTACCGGCTCGACTGGGTCGAGGTGTCCGCGCAGGGCGGGGTCGGGCGCTGCGCGCTGCTGGGGTCCGGCGGTCTCGGCTTGGCGTCGGCCGGGCAGGGGTTCGACGCCTATGCCGATCTGGACGCGTTGGCTGCGGCGGTGGAGTCCGGTGCCACGGAGTTGCCGGATGATGTGGTGGTCGCCCTGTCCTCGAGCTTTGCGGCGCCGCACGCTGCTGCGGCAAATCAAGCCCGTCCGGCGTTTGAGGACCGGGGTCTTGGGGCGGAGCCCCAGGTTGCGGGAAGGGGCGGGATTGGGGAATGCTCCTCACCCGCCGATACGGCGCACCGCGCCACTGCCCAGGCGCTGAGCCTGCTGCAGCAGTGGCTGGCGGACGACCGTTTCACCAACTCGCGCCTGGTCGTCCTGACTTCTGGTGCCGTGGCTGCTGGTGCGGATGAGCCGGTGTCCGATCTGGCCCATGCAGCTGTCTGGGGCTTGGTGCGCTCGGCTGAGTCGGAGAACCCCGGCCGGTTTGTCCTGGTGGACGTCGATGGCGCGGCTGAGTCGGTGGCGGCGGTGCCGGACGCGCTGGCGTCGGGCGAGCCGCAGGTGGCCGTTCGGGACGGGGTGTTGCGGTCGCCGCGTCTGGCGCGGGCCGCCGCCGCGGGCTCGGGTTCCGGGGACGGCGCGCCGGAGTTCGCAGCCGATGGCACGGTGCTGGTCACCGGCGCGAGTGGCACGCTGGGCGGCCTGTTCGCCCGCCACCTGGTGGCGGAGCGTGGCGTACGGCAGCTGCTGCTGGTGAGCCGTCGTGGTGACGAGGCGCCGGGCGCGGCCGACCTCACCGCCGAGCTTGCCGAGTTGGGCGCCGAGGCGCGCTGGGCGGCGTGTGATGTCGCGGACCGTGACGCGCTGGCCGAGGTGCTGGCGGGGATTCCGGCGGAGCATCCGCTGACGGGCGTGGTGCACACGGCCGGTGTGCTGGACGACGGTGTGATCGGTTCGCTGACGCCGGAGCGGCTGGAGCGGGTGCTGCGTCCGAAGGTGGACGCGGCGTGGAACCTCCACGAGCTGACCCGCGACCTCGACCTGACCGCCTTCGTACTGTTCTCCTCCGCCGCCGGCGTCTTCGGCGCCGCCGGACAGGCCAACTACGCCGCCGCCAACGCCTACGTGGACGCGCTGGCCCAGCACCGTACGGCGCTCGGCCTGCCCGGCACCTCGCTGGCCTGGGGCCTGTGGGCCGATTCCAGCGCGATGACCGGTGAACTGGACCAGGCCGATATGTCCCGGATGAGCCGGGGCGGCGTCGCCGCGCTCGCCACCGACGAGGGCAAGGAGCTGTTCGACGCGGCCGGACGGGCGGGCGAGGCCCTGCTCGTCCCGGTGCGTCTCGACCTGGCGGCGGCACGGGCCGAGGCGGCGTCCACCGGTGTGGTGGCCCCGCTGATGTCCGGGCTGGTGCGGGTCCCGGCACGGCGTACGGCCGAGGGCTCCGCCGGAACGGGCGCCCTGGCGCAGCGGCTGGCCCGCCTGAACGCGGCCGAGCAGCTGGAGACGCTGCTGGAGCTGGTCCGTACCCAGGTCGCGGCCGTCCTGGGCTATGCCACCGCCGACTCCGTGGACCCCGACCGCGCCTTCCGCGACCTGGGCTTCGACTCGCTGACCGCCGTCGAACTGCGCAACCGCATGAACGCGGTCACCGGGATGCGGCTCCCCGCCACCCTGGTCTTCGACTACCCGACCTCCCTCGTCCTGGCCGAACACCTCCGGGACGAACTGGCGGGCACCCGCGCCCAGTCCGGCCTGCCGGTGTCGACCGTGGGCGCGCTCGACGACGAGCCGATCGCCATCGTGGGCATGAGCTGCCGCTTCCCGGGCGGGGTGCGCACCCCCGAGGACCTGTGGCGGCTGCTGTCCTCCGGCCAGGACGCGATCTCCGGCTTTCCCACCGACCGTGGCTGGGACCTGGACGCGCTCTACCACCCGGACCCGGAACACCCCGGCACCTCGTACACCCGCGAGGGCGGTTTCCTCCACGACGCCGCAGACTTCGACCCCACCTTCTTCGGGATCTCGCCGCGCGAGGCCCTCGCCACCGATCCGCAGCAGCGGCTGCTGCTGGAGACGTCGTGGGAGGCGTTCGAGCGCGCGGGCATCGACCCGGCCACGCTGCGCGGCAGCAGGACCGGTGTGTTCGCGGGCGTGATGTACCACGACTACGCCACGCTCGTGGAGCAGGCACCGGACGGTGGCGGCGAGGGCGCGATCGGCTCCGGCAGCACGGGCTCCATCGCCTCCGGCCGCGTCGCCTACGCCCTCGGCCTGGAGGGCCCGGCCGTCACCGTGGACACGGCGTGCTCGTCGTCGCTGGTGGCGCTGCACTGGGCGATGCAGGCGCTGCGCTCGGGCGAATGCACGATGGCGCTGGCCGGTGGTGTCACGGTGATGGCGACCCCCGGTACGTTCGTCGGCTTCAGCCGCCAGGGCGGTCTGTCCGCCGACGGCCGCTGCAAGGCGTTCTCGGCGGACGCGGACGGCACGGGCTGGGCCGAGGGCGCGGGCATGCTGCTCGTGGAGCGGCTGTCGGACGCGCGGCGGAATGGCCACCCGGTGCTCGCGGTGGTGCGCGGCAGCGCCGTGAACCAGGACGGTGCGTCGAATGGTCTGACGGCGCCGAACGGTCCGTCGCAGCAGCGCGTCATCCGGCAGGCACTGGCCGCCGCCGGGCTGTCGGTCGGCGATGTGGACGCGGTCGAGGCGCACGGCACGGGTACGACGCTGGGCGACCCGATCGAGGCGCAGGCGCTGCTCGCCACGTACGGCCAGGAGCGGGACGCCGAGCGGCCGCTGCTGCTCGGTTCCATCAAGTCGAACATGGGCCACACCCAGGCCGCCGCCGGTGTCGCGGGCATCATGAAGATGGTCCTCGCCATGCGGCACGGGGTGCTTCCGCGGACCCTGCACGCGGACGAGCCGTCGCCGCACGTGGACTGGTCGGCGGGGGCCGTCTCGCTGCTCACCGAGCAGGCGGAATGGCCGGAGACCGGCCGTCCGCGCCGCGCGGGCGTGTCGTCGTTCGGCATCAGCGGCACGAATGTGCACACCATCATCGAGCAGGCGCCGGAGGTGGAGACGGCTGAGGCTCCTGCGAGTGCTGTGGCTCCGGGTGTGGTGCCGTGGGTGCTGTCCGGCCGCAGCGCGGCCGCCCTGCGGGCCCAGGCCGAGCGGCTGGTCGCCCATGTGGCGGACCGGCCCGAGCTGGGCGCGGTCGACCTGGGCTACTCGCTGGCGACCGGCCGATCGGCGTTCGACCACCGCGCGGTGGTGGTGGCCGAGGACCGGGATGGCCTGCTGAAGGCTCTGGGGGCGCTGGCCGAGGGGCGTCGCGCCGCGACGCTCGTTCAGGGTTCGGTGGCCGGTGGCAAGGTGGCGTTCCTGTTCACGGGGCAGGGGAGCCAGCGGCTGGGGATGGGGCGTGAGCTGTACGACGCCTACCCCGTGTTCGCGGAGGCGCTGGACGCGGTGTGTGCGGAGCTGGACGCGCATCTGGAGCGGCCGCTGCGGGATGTGCTGTTCGGGGATGACGCGGAGGCGCTGGACCAGACCGGGTTCACTCAGCCCGCGCTCTTTGCGATCGAGGTCGCGCTGTATCGGCTGGTCGAGGCATGGGGTCTGAAGGCGGACTTCCTGTCGGGGCACTCGATCGGTGAGCTGGCGGCCGCGCATGTGGCGGGTGTGTTGTCGCTGGCGGATGCGGCGAAGTTGGTGGCGGCGCGTGGGCGGTTGATGCAGGCGCTTCCGGCGGGTGGCGCGATGGTCGCGGTGCAGGCGTCGGAGGACGAGGTGACGCCGCTGCTGACCGAGCGTGTGTCGATTGCCGCCCTCAACGGGCCGTCGTCGGTGGTGATCGCGGGTGATGAGGACGCGGCTGTCGCGATCGCTTCCGGTTTCGAGGCGCAGGGTCGTAAGACCAAGCGGCTCACGGTCAGCCACGCGTTCCATTCGCCGCGTATGGATGGGATGCTGGAGGCGTTCCGCGAGGTCGCGGAGGGGCTGTCGTACGAGGCTCCGCGCATCCCGATCGTGTCCAACCTGACGGGCGAGCTGATTTCCGCCGAGGAGATCACGACTCCCGACTTCTGGGTGCGCCATGTCCGCGAGGCCGTCCGCTTCCTGGACGGGGTGCGGGCCCTGGAAGCCCAGGGTGTCACCACGTTTGTCGAGCTGGGCCCGGACGGTGTGCTCACCGCGATGGCGCAGCAGTGTGTCACCGGTGAGGACGCCGCGTTCGTCTCGGCCCTGCGCAAGGGCAGGGCCGAGGCCGAGACGCTGACGAAGGCCCTCGCACGCGCCCATGTGCGCGGTGTGGCGGTGGACTGGGCGGCGTACTTCGCCGGTACGGGCGCGGCTCGGGTGGAGCTGCCGACGTACGCCTTCCAGTACGCGCGCTACTGGCCCGAGCTCCCGACCGTCGTGGGCGGTACGGCCGGGCTGGGCCTGGCAACCGTCGACCATCCGCTGGTCGGGGCCGCTGTGCCACTGGCCGGTGGCGAGGGGCTGCTGCTCACGGGCCGTCTGGGACTCGACACTCACCCGTGGCTGTTGGACCACGCCGTGATGGGGTCGGTGCTGCTGCCGGGTACGGCCTTTGTTGAGCTGGCGGTTCGCGCGGGTGACCAGGTGGGCTGTGACCAGGTTGAGGAGTTGACGCTGGAGGCGCCGCTGGTGCTTCCGGAGGTGGGTGGTGTTCAGCTTCAGCTGTCGGTGGGTGAGCCGGATGGGTCCGGTCGTCGTGCGTTTGAGGTGTACTCGCGGTTTGAGGGCGCGGTCGCCGATGAGGCGTGGCTGCGGCACGCCTCGGGTGCGCTCGTGGAGGGTGCGTCGGCGTCGTCGTTCGACCTGGGCGTATGGCCTCCGGCGGGTGCGACGCCGGTTGCGCTGGATGGTTTCTACGAGGGCATGGCGGGCCTGGGGCTGGCCTATGGCCCGGTGTTCCGGGGTCTGACGTCCGCGTGGCGGCTGGGTGATGAGGTCTACGCGGAGCTGGAGCTGCCGGAGGACGGACAGGCCGACGCGGGGCTGTTCGGTCTGCATCCGGCGCTCCTGGACTCGGCGCTGCACGCGGTCGGACTCGGTGGCCTGATCGAGGGCGAGGCCGGGGCCCGGCTGCCGTTCTCGTGGTCCGGGGTTTCGCTGCATGCGGTGGGTGCTTCGGTGCTGCGGGTGCGGTTGTCGGCGGCGGGTGTGGGTGCGGTGTCGTTGGCGGTGGCGGATGGTGCTGGGCGTGCGGTGCTGTCGGTGGATTCGCTGGTGTTGCGGCCGGTGTCGGTCGAGCAGATTCAGGGTGCGCGGGGTGGTCGTCAGGAGTCGCTGTACCGGCTCGACTGGGTCGAGGTGCCCGCGCAGGGCGGGGTCGGGCGCTGCGCGCTGCTGGGGTCGGACGGTCTCGGCTTGGCGTCGGCCGGGCAGGGGTTCGATACCTATGCCGATCTGGACGCGTTGGCTGCGGCGGTGGAGTCCGGTGCCACGGAGTTGCCGGATGATGTGGTGGTCGCCCTGTCCTCGAGCTTTGCGGCGCCGCACGCTGCTGCGGCAAATCAAGCCCGTCCGGCGTTTGAGGACCGGGGTCTTGGGGCGGAGCCCCAGGTTGCGGGAAGGGGCGGGATTGGGGAATGCTCCTCACCCGCCGATACGGCGCACCGCGCCACCGCCGAGGCGCTGAGCCTGCTGCAGCAGTGGCTGGCGGACGACCGTTTCACCAACTCGCGCCTTGTCTTGTTGACCTCTGGTGCCGTGGCTGCTGGTGCGGATGAGCCGGTGTCCGATCTGGCCCATGCAGCTGTCTGGGGTCTGGTGCGCTCGGCTGAGTCGGAGAACCCCGGCCGGTTTGTCCTGGTGGACGTCGATGGCGCGGCTGAGTCGGTGGCGGCGGTGCCGGACGCGCTGGCGTCGGGCGAGCCGCAGGTGGCCGTTCGGGACGGGGTGTTGCGGTCGCCGCGTCTGGCGCGGGCCGCCGCTACGGGCTCCGGGGACGGCGCGCCGGAGTTCGCAGCCGATGGCACGGTGCTGGTCACCGGCGCGAGTGGCACGCTGGGCGCCCTGTTCGCCCGCCATCTGGTGGCGGAGCGTGGCGTACGGCAGCTGCTGCTGGTGAGCCGTCGTGGTGACGAGGCGCCGGGCGCGGCCGACCTCACGGCTGAGCTTGCCGAGTTGGGCGCCGAGGCGCGCTGGGCGGCGTGTGATGTCGCGGACCGTGACGCGCTGGCCGAGGTGCTGGCGGGGATTCCGGCGGAGCATCCGCTGACGGGCGTGGTGCACACGGCCGGTGTGCTGGATGACGGTGTGATCGGTTCGCTCACCCCCGAGCGTATAGCGCATGTCATGCGTCCGAAGGTGGATGCGGCGTGGAACCTCCACGAGCTGACCCGCGACCTCGACCTGACCGCCTTCGTACTGTTCTCCTCCGCCGCCGGTGTGTTCGGCAATGCGGGTCAGGGCAACTACGCGGCCGCCAACGCCTACCTGGACGCCCTAGCCCAGCACCGCCGGACCCGTGGCCTGCCGGCCACCTCGCTGGCCTGGGGCCTGTGGGCCGACTCCAGCGCGATGACTGGTGAGCTGGACGACGCGGATGTGTCCCGGATGAGCCGGGGTGGCGTCGTGGCGCTCTCGGCGTCCGAGGGTCTGGAGCTGTTCGACACCGCGTACCGCACGGACGAGGCGGTGCTGGTGCCGATGTCGCTGGACATGGCCGCGCTCCGGGCACAGGCGGGCAGCGGTGCGCTGGCGCCGCTGTTCCGTGGACTGGTGCGGGTTCCGTCGCGGCGTGCGGCGGAGGGCGCGGCGGCGTCGGGTGCGCTGGCGCGGCGGCTCGCCGGGCTGGGCGAGGCCGAGCAGCAAGATGTGCTGCTGGACCTGGTCCGTACGAACGTCGCGACGGTGCTCGGATACGCCGGTCCGGAGACGGTCGAGCCCGACCGTTCCTTCCGTGAGCTGGGCTTTGACTCGCTGACGGCGGTGGAGCTGCGAAACGCGTTGGGTGCGGTGAGTGAGCTGCGGCTGCCCGCGACGTTGGTCTTCGACTATCCGACGCCTGCGGTGCTCGCCGAGTTCCTGCGTGCGGAGGTTGTGGGGGCTGCGGCTGCGGTGGCGGGTCCGGTGGTGGTGTCGGCCGCCGATGATGAGCCGATCGCCATTGTGGGGTTGGGTTGCCGTTATCCGGGTGGGGTGGAGACTCCGGAGGATCTGTGGCGGTTGGTCATGGAGGGCCGGGACGCGATCTCCGAGTTCCCCACCGACCGCGGCTGGGACCTCTCGGCGCTCTACCACGAGGACCCGGACCACAGCGGAACGAGCTACGCCCGCGAGGGCGGCTTCGTGGAGGACGCCGGCCACTTCGACCCGGGCTTCTTCGGGATCTCGCCGCGCGAGGCCCTCGCCATGGATCCGCAGCAGCGGTTGCTGCTGGAGACGTCGTGGGAGGCGTTCGAACGGGCGGGCATCGATCCGAGTGTGCTGCGGGGCAGCCGTACCGGTGTCTTCGCGGGCGTCATGTACCACGACTACGCCTCGCTGCTGGAGCGGGTGCCCGAGGGCGTCGAAGGCTTCCTCGGTACGGGTAATGCGGCGAGTGTGATTTCGGGTCGGTTGGCGTACACGTTTGGCCTTGAGGGGCCGACGATCACGGTGGATACGGCGTGTTCGTCGTCGTTGGTGGCGTTGCATCTGGCCGTGCAGGCGTTGCGGAACGGTGAGTGTTCGCTGGCGTTGGCCGGTGGTGTGACGGTGATGGCGACTCCGGCGCCGTTTGTGGAGTTCAGTCGTCAGCGTGGGTTGGCTGCTGATGGGCGGTGCAAGGCGTTCTCGGCGGATGCGGATGGTACGGGGTGGTCCGAGGGTGCGGGCATGCTGCTGGTGGAGCGGCTGTCGGACGCGCGGAAGAACGGTCATCCGGTGCTGGCGGTGGTGCGGGGCAGCGCGATCAATCAGGATGGTGCGTCGAATGGTCTGACGGCGCCGAATGGTCCGTCGCAGCAGCGGGTGATTCGTCAGGCGTTGGCGAATGCGGGTCTGTCGGCGTCCGAGGTGGACGCGGTGGAGGCGCATGGCACGGGGACCAGTCTCGGCGACCCCATCGAGGCCCAGGCGCTCATGGCGACGTACGGCCAGGAGCGGGATGGGGAGCGGCCGTTGCTGCTCGGTTCGATCAAGTCGAACATGGGGCACACGCAGGCCGCCGCCGGTGTCGCGGGCATTATCAAGATGGTGCAGGCGATGCGGCATGGTGTGTTGCCGCGTACGTTGCACGCGGAGCAGCCGTCGCCGCATATTGACTGGTCTGCGGGTGCGGTGTCGCTGTTGCAGGAGTCGGTGGAGTGGCCGGAGTCCGGTCGTCCCCGACGGGCGGCGATCTCGTCGTTCGGCTTCAGCGGTACCAACGCGCACACGATCATCGAGCAGGCCCCGGTCAGCGAGGACGAGCCCCCGCGTGCGGTGGCGGCGGCGCCTGGTGTGACGTCGTGGCCGCTGTCGGCGAAGACCGCCGACGCGCTGCCTGCGCAGGCCGGGCGGCTCCGTTCCTACCTGGACGAGCGGCCGGAGCTCGCACCGGCCGACCTCGGCTACTCCCTTGCGACCACGCGCGCCGCGCTGGACCACCGTGCGGTGCTGGTGGCCGACGACCGCGAGGGCTTCCTGCGCGGCCTGGACGCGCTGGCACGCGGCGAGTCCGGCGCCGAGGTGATCCAGGGGTCGGCTGCTGGCGGCAAGGTGGCGTTCCTGTTCACGGGACAGGGGAGCCAGCGACTCGGGATGGGCCGTGAGCTGTACGACGCCTATCCTGTGTTCGCCGAGGCGCTGGACGCGGTGTGCGATGAGCTGGATGCGCACCTTGAGCGGCCGTTGAAGACGGTGCTGTTCGGGGAGGACGCCGAGGCGCTGGATCAGACGGGGTTCACTCAGCCCGCGTTGTTCGCGGTTGAGGTGGCGCTGTTCCGGCTGGTCGAGACCTGGGGCCTGAAGGCGGACTTCCTGTCCGGGCATTCGATCGGTGAGCTGGCCGCCGCGCATGTGGCGGGTGTGCTCTCGCTGGCGGACGTGGCGAAGTTGGTTGCGGCGCGTGGCCGTCTGATGCAGGCGCTGCCTGCCGGTGGCGCGATGATCGCCATCCAGGCGTCCGAGGACGAAGTCGTACCGCTGCTCACCGACGGCGTTTCAATCGCTGCGCTCAACGGCCCGACCTCCGTCGTCATCGCAGGTGACGAGGAGGCGGCTGTCGCGATCGCCACGTCGTTCGAGGCACAGGGCCGTAAGACCAAGCGGCTCACCGTGAGCCACGCGTTCCATTCGCCGCGTATGGACGGGATGCTCGACGCCTTCCGCGAGGTCGCGGAGGGGCTGACCTACGAGGCCCCGCGCATCCCGATCGTCTCCAACCTCACCGGGAACGTCGTCTCCGCCGAGGAGATCACGACGGCTGACTTCTGGGTGCGCCACGTCCGCGAGGCGGTCCGCTTCCTCGACGGTGTCCGGACGATGGAAGTCCAGGGCGTCACCACCTACCTCGAACTCGGCCCCGATGGTGTCCTCACCGCCATGGCCCAGGAGTGCGTCACCGACGCCGAGGCGGCCGGATTCGCCGCCGTGTTGCGGGCCGGTCGGCCCGAGGCACGGGCGGTCCACGCCGCCGTGGCACGGGCGTACGTCCGTGGTGTGGCCGTGGACTGGGCGGCCGTCTTCGCCGGTACGGGGGCGGCTCGCGTCGAGCTGACCGACCTGCCGACGTACGCCTTCCAGCGCCGCCGGTACTGGCCGCAGGCGTCGGCCTACGGCGTCGGTGGCACGGCGGGGCTCGGGCTGGCCGCCGTGGACCATCCGCTCGTGGGGGCCGCCGTACCGCTCGCGGGCGGTGACGGTGTGCTGCTGACCGGGCGGATCTCGGCGCAGACTCATCCGTGGCTGTTGGATCACGCCGTGATGGGGTCGGTGCTGCTGCCGGGTACGGCCTTTGTTGAGCTGGCGGTTCGCGCGGGTGACCAGGTGGGCTGTGACCAGGTTGAGGAGTTGACGCTGGAGGCGCCGCTGGTGCTTCCGGAGGTGGGTGGTGTTCAGCTTCAGCTGTCGGTGGGTGAGCCGGATGGGTCCGGTCGTCGTGCGTTTGAGGTGTACTCGCGGTTTGAGGACGCGGCCGCCGATGAGCCGTGGCTGCGGCACGCCTCGGGTGCGCTCGTGGAGGGTGCGTCGGCGGCGTCGTTCGACCTGGGCGTATGGCCTCCGGCGGGTGCGACGCCGGTTGCGCTGGATGGTTTCTACGAGGGCATGGCGGGCCTGGGGCTGGCCTATGGCCCGGTGTTCCAGGGTCTGACGTCCGCGTGGCGGCTGGGTGATGAGGTCTACGCGGAGCTGGAGCTGCCGGAGGACGGACAGGCCGACGCGGGGCTGTTCGGTCTGCATCCGGCGCTCCTGGACTCGGCGCTGCACGCGGTCGGACTCGGTGGCCTGATCGAGGGCGAGGCCGGGGCCCGGCTGCCGTTCTCGTGGTCCGGGGTTTCGCTGCATGCGGTGGGTGCTTCGGTGCTGCGGGTGCGGTTGTCGGCGGCCGGTACGGACGCGGTGTCGTTGGCGGTGGCGGATGGTGCCGGGCATGCGGTGCTGTCGGTGGACTCGCTGGTGTTGCGGCCGGTGTCGGCCGAGCAGTTGGAGAGCGCGCGTACGGCGTATCACGAGTCGCTGTACCGCGTGGAGTGGGCGTCGACGCCCGTCCCCGTGGACTCGGCGGACGGCCGGTGGGCGGTGCTGGGCACGGACGTGTTCGGGTTGGGCGCCACGGTGTATCCGGACTTGGCGGCGCTGTCCGAGGCCGTGGATTCCGGAACGGTCCTGCCGGCTCAGGTTGTGGTGAACCTGACGCATCAAGCCCGTCCGGCGTTTGAGGACACGCCCGAGGGGCGTCCGGGCGCTCACTCGGGCGGCGCGGCATCTGAAAGTCCGGGCGCGGTATCTGAAGGCTCGGGTGCGGCAATTCAAGCCCGTCCGGCGTTTGAGGACCGGGGTCTTGGGGCGGAGCCCCGAGTTTCGGGAAGGGGCGGGGTGGGGGAGAACCCCACCCGGGCCGCACGCGAGGCCACCACCCAAGCCCTCCACCTCCTCCAGTCCTGGCTGGCCGAGGACCGTTTCACGGACTCCCGTCTGGTCCTGCTGACCTCCGGCGCCGTGGCCACCGAGGCCGCTGAGCCGGTGACAGACCTGGCAGGCGCCGCGGTCCGCGGTCTGGTGCGCTCGGCGCAGTCCGAGAACCCGGACCGCATCGTCCTGATCGACGTCGACGGCCACGACGACTCGCGTGCCGTACTGCCCGACGTGCTCGCGACCGGGGAGGCCGAGGTCGCGGTGCGGGAGGGCGTCCTGAAGACGCCACGCCTGGCCCGCGCCGCCTCGGCGGCCGACAACGCGGCCCCGGAGTGGAATCCGGACGGCACGGTGCTGGTCACCGGCGCGTCCGGCTCCCTGGGCGGCCTGTTCGCCCGCCACCTGGCAGCCGAGCGTGGCGTACGGCACCTGCTGCTGGTCAGCCGCCGCGGCGACCAGGCCCCCGGGGCAGCCGAACTCACCACCGAACTCACCGAGCTGGGCGCCGAGGCGCGCTGGGCGGCGTGTGATGTGGCGGATCGTGACGCGTTGGCCGAGGTGCTGGCGGGTATTCCGGCGGAGCATCCGCTGACGGGCGTGGTGCACACGGCCGGTGTGTTGGACGACGGTGTGATCGGTTCGCTCACCCCCGAGCGTATAGCGCATGTCATGCGTCCGAAGGTGGATGCGGCGTGGAACCTCCACGAGCTGACCCGCGACCTCGACCTGACCGCCTTCGTACTGTTCTCCTCCGCCGCAGGCGTCTTCGGCAATGCGGGCCAGGGCAACTACGCGGCCGCCAACGCCTACCTGGACGCCCTAGCCCAGCACCGCCGGACCCGTGGCCTGCCGGCCACCTCGCTGGCCTGGGGCCTGTGGGCCGACTCCAGCGGCATGACCGGTGAGCTGGACGACGCGGATGTGTCCCGGATGAGCCGGGGTGGCGTCGTGGCGCTCTCGGCGTCCGAGGGTCTGGAGCTGTTCGACACCGCGTACCGCACGGACGAGGCGCTGCTCGTCCCCGTACGGCTCGACCTGGCCGTGATGCGCGCCGAGGCCGCGTCGACCGGTGTGGTGGCGCCGCTGCTGCGGGGCCTGGTGCGGGTTCCGGCGCGGCGTGCGGCGAAGGGTGCGGCGGCGTCGGGCGCGCTGGCGCGGCGGCTCGCCGGGCTGGGCGAGACTGAGCAGTTCGACGCCCTGCTGGAGCTGGTCCGTACGCAGGTCGCGGCCGTACTCGGTCATGACTCGCTGGACACCGTCGAACCGCATCGCTCCTTCCGTGAGCTGGGCTTTGACTCGCTGACGGCGGTGGAGTTGCGGAACGCGTTGGGTGCGGTGAGTGAGCTGCGGCTGCCCGCGACGCTGGTCTTCGACTATCCGACGCCTGCGGTGCTCGCCGAGTTCCTGCGTGCGGAGGTTGTGGGGGCTGCGGCTGCGGTGGCGGGTCCGGTGGTGGTGTCGGCCGCCGATGATGAGCCGATCGCGATCGTGGGGTTGGGTTGCCGTTATCCGGGTGGGGTGGAGACTCCGGAGGATCTGTGGCGGTTGGTCTTGGAGGGCCGGGACGCGATCTCCGAGTTCCCGACCGACCGTGGCTGGGATCTGGAAGGGCTCTACCACCCGGACCCCGACCACCCGGGCACCTCGTACTCCCGAGAGGGCGGATTCGTCGACCGGGCGGGCCATTTCGACCCGGGCTTCTTCGGGATCTCGCCGCGTGAGGCCCTCGCCATGGATCCGCAGCAGCGGTTGCTGCTGGAGACGTCGTGGGAGGCGTTCGAGCGGGCGGGCATCGACCCGGGCGTGCTGCGCGGCAGCCGTACCGGTGTGTTCGCCGGTGTGATGTACCACGACTACGCGTCCTCGCTGCCGGCACTTCCGGAAGGTGTGGAGGGCTTCGTCGGTACGGGTAATGCGGCGAGTGTGATTTCGGGTCGGTTGGCGTACACGTTTGGCCTTGAGGGGCCGACGATCACGGTGGACACGGCGTGTTCGTCGTCGTTGGTGGCGTTGCATCTGGCGGTGCAGGCGTTGCGGAACGGTGAGTGTTCGCTGGCGCTCGCGGGCGGTGTGACGGTGATGGCGACTCCGGCGCCGTTTGTGGAGTTCAGTCGTCAGCGTGGGTTGGCTGCTGATGGGCGGTGCAAGGCGTTCTCGGCGGATGCGGATGGTACGGGTTGGTCCGAGGGCGCGGGCATGCTGCTGGTGGAGCGGTTGTCGGACGCGCGGAAGAACGGTCATCCGGTGCTCGCCGTCGTGCGGGGCAGCGCGATCAACCAGGACGGTGCGTCCAATGGTCTGACGGCGCCGAACGGTCCGTCGCAGCAGCGGGTGATTCGTCAGGCGTTGGCGAATGCGGGTCTGTCGGCGTCCGAGGTGGACGCGGTGGAGGCGCATGGCACGGGGACCAGCCTCGGCGACCCCATCGAGGCCCAGGCGCTCATGGCCACCTACGGCCAGGAGCGGGAGGCGGAGCGGCCGTTGCTGCTCGGTTCCATCAAGTCGAACATGGGGCACACGCAGGCCGCGGCCGGTGTCGCGGGGATCATCAAGATCGTCATGTCGATGCGGCATGGTGTGTTGCCGCGTACGTTGCACGCGCAGGAGCCGTCGCCGCATATTGACTGGTCTGAGGGTGCGGTGTCGCTGTTGCAGGAGTCGGTGGAGTGGCCGGAGTCGGGTCGTCCCCGGCGGGCGGCGATCTCGTCGTTCGGCTTCAGCGGTACCAACGCGCACACGATCATCGAGCAGGCCCCCGAGGCCGAACCGGCGGAGGCTTCCCCGGCCCCGGCCCCGGCCCCGGTCACTCAGCCGTCCGCTCTGCCGTGGCTGCTCTCCGGCAAGAGCGCTGACGCGCTGCGCGCGCAGGCCGGGCGGCTGCTCGCCGACCTCGACCGGCGGCCCGACGTCTCGCTCACCGACCTCGGCTACTCGCTCGCCACCACGCGCGCCGCACTGGACCACCGTGCGGTCGTGGTCGGCGCGGACCGTGCCGGGCTGGTCGCGGGTCTGGAGGCGCTGGCGGGCGGTGAGTCGGTGGCCGGGCTGACGCAGGGCTCGGTGGCCGATGGCAAGGTGGCATTCCTGTTCACCGGCCAGGGCAGCCAGCGGCTCGGCATGGGCCGTGAGCTCTACGACGCCTATCCGGTGTTCGCGGAGGCGTTCGACGCGGTGTGCGATGAGCTGGACGCGCATCTCGAACGGCCGCTGAAGACGGTGCTGTTCGGGGACGACGCCGAGGCGCTGGACCAGACCGGCTTTACCCAGCCCGCGCTGTTCGCCATCGAGGTGGCCCTGTTCCGGCTGGTGGCGACCTGGGGTCTGAAGGCGGACTTCCTGTCCGGCCACTCCATCGGTGAGCTGGCCGCCGCGCATGTGGCGGGTGTGCTCTCGCTCGCCGACGCCGCCAAGCTGGTGGCCGCTCGTGGCCGTCTGATGCAGGCGTTGCCCGCCGGTGGCGCGATGATCGCCATCCAGGCGTCCGAGGACGAGGTGGTGCCGTTGCTCACCGAGCGCGTCAGCGTCGCCGCCCTCAACGGGCCGACCTCCGTCGTCATCGCAGGTGACGAGGGCGCGGCCGTACAGATCGCGGCGGGCTTCGAGGCCCAAGGCCGTAAGACCAAGCGCCTCACCGTGAGCCACGCGTTCCACTCCCCGCGTATGGACGGCATGTTGGACGCCTTCCGCGAGGTCGCGGAGGGGCTGACCTACGAGGCCCCGCGCATCCCGATCGTCTCCAACCTCACCGGGAACGTGGTCTCCGCCGAGGAGATCACGACCCCCGAGTTCTGGGTGCGCCACGTCCGCGAGGCCGTCCGCTTCCTCGACGGTGTCCGCACCCTCGAGGCCAAGGGCGTCACCACGTTCATCGAGCTGGGCGCGGACGGTGTCCTCACCGCCATGGCCCAGGAGTGCGTCACCGACGCCGACGCGGCCGGCTTCGCCGCCGCGCTGCGCAAGGACCGTCCCGAGGCCGAGGCGCTGACCACGGCCGTCGCTCGGGCCCACGTCCGTGGTGTGGCGGTGGACTGGAGGGCGTTCTTCGCGGGGACCGGTGCCCAGCGCACCGAGCTGCCCACGTACCCCTTCCAGCGCGAGCGTTACTGGCTGGAGGCCCCCGCCGGGACCATCGGCGACGTGGCCTCGGCCGGTCTGGGCGCGGCCGATCACCCGCTGCTCGGCGCGGCCGTGGATCTGCCCGACTCCGAGGGCGTCCTCTTCACGGGCCGTCTCTCGCTCCGTACCCACCCTTGGCTGGCCGACCACGCCGTCATGGACACCGTGCTGCTGCCCGGTACGGCCCTGGTCGAGCTGGCGGTTCGGGCCGGTGACCAGGTCGGCTGCGATCTGCTGGACGAGCTGACCCTCGAAGCGCCGCTGATCCTGCCGGAGCGCGGCGGGGTGCAGCTGCGGGTCGCCGTGGACGAGCCCGAAGGCCCCGACGGGCGGCGCGCGCTGACCGTCTACTCGCGGCTGGAGGACGCCACCGACGAGCCGTGGATCCGGCACGCCTCCGGTGTGCTCACGGTCTCCGGCTCCGCCACCACCGCCACCGGCCCGGCGGAGTGGCCCCCGGCCGCTGAAACGGCCGCCACCGCGACCGCCGACCTCGAACCGCTCGACGTGGAGGGGCTGTACGACGGCTTCGCCGCGCTCGGCCTCGCCTACGGCCCGGTGTTCCAGGGCCTGCGCAGGGCCTGGCGGCGCGGGGACGAGGTGTTCGCCGAGGTGGCGCTCGACGAGGACCGGCAGGGCGAGGCCCGTGCGTACGGGCTGCACCCGGCGCTGCTGGACGCCGCGCTGCACACGGTGGCGCTCGGCGGGTTCTTCCCGGCCGAGGAGGCGGGTCAGGCGCGGCTGCCGTTCTCGTGGGACGCCGTACGGCTGCACGCGGTCGGCGCGACCGCGCTGCGGGTGCGGGTCTCCCCGGCCGGGCACGGCGCGGTGGCGCTGGAGATCAGCGACGAGTCCGGTGCCCCGGTGGTGTCGGTCGGCTCGCTGGCGCTGCGGCCACTGGACGCCGAGCAGTTCGCCGGCGCCCGTACCGCACACCACGAGGCGCTGTTCCGCGTCGACTGGGCCGCGCTGCCCACACCCGCAGCGCCGCAGCGGTCGGAGGACACCGCCCTGTGGGCCGTCCTGGACGGCTTCGGCGGCGGCGATCTGAAGCTCACGGCCGCGCTGGCGGACGCGGACACCGGTATCGAGGCCGAGACGTACGCGGGACTTCCCGCGCTCGCCGAGGCGGTGGAGGCCGAGGGCATCGCGCCCGATGTGGTCCTGGTGCCGTGCCTGCCCGACCTGGGCACGCCCGGGGACACCGCGGGCGCCGCGCACGCCGTCGTCCGGCGGACGCTGGCGCTGGTCCAGGAGTGGCTCGCGGACGAGCGGTTCGCCGACTCCCGGCTGGTCCTGCTCACCCGTGGCGCCGTGGCCGTGACCATGGGGGACGACGCGGGGGCCGAGGCGGCCGAGGGCGTCGAAGCGGCCGAGGGCGTGGACGACCTGACGCACGCCGCCGCCTGGGGCCTGGTGCGCTCGGCGCAGGCCGAGCACCCGGGCCGGTTCGTCCTGGTCGACGTCCAGGGAGACATCGACATCCACGGAGCCCTGGCCCGTGGCGTCGCCACGCACGGCGACCCGGCCACCGGCACCCCGGCCACCGGTGCCCCCGCCCACGGCGACCCGGCCGCTGGCACCGCCCACGGCGACTTGGCTCACCGCGACCTGGCCAACGGCACCCCGACCCACGGCGTCCCGGCCACCGGCACCCCGCCCCACGGCACCCCGCCCACCGCCACCCCCACCACCCCCCACGGCTGGCTCCCCGCCCTCGTGGCGGCCCTGCGGACCGACGAGCCGCAGCTGGCCGTGCGCGCCGGGGTCGTCCACGCGCCGCGGCTCGCGCGGGTGGCGGCCCTGGACGAGGCGGCCGTGCCCGGTCTTGACCCGGCGGGCACCGTGCTGGTCACCGGCGCGTCCGGCACCCTGGGCGGGGTGCTGGCCCGCCATCTGGTGACCGAGCGCGGCGCCCGGAGGCTGCTGCTCACCAGCCGGCGGGGCGCGGAGGCGGCGGGCGCCGCCGAACTCGCCGCCGAACTCACCGAGCTGGGCGCCGAAGCCCACTGGGTGGCGTGCGACGCGGCCGACCGCACCGCCCTGGCCGAGGTCATCGCGTCCGTCCCCGCCGACCACCCGCTCACCGCCGTGATCCACGCGGCGGGCGTGCTCGACGACGGGATCATCGAGTCCCTCACCCCCGAGCGCGTCGCCCACGTCCTGCGCCCGAAGGTGGATGCGGCGTGGAACCTGCACGAGCTCACCCGAGACCTCGACCTGACAGCCTTCGTACTGTTCTCCTCCGCCGCCGGTGTCTTCGGCAACCCGGGGCAGGGCAACTACGCGGCGGCCAACACCTTCCTGGACGCCCTCGCCCAGCACCGCCGCGCCCAGGGCCTGCCCGCCGTCTCCCTGGCCTGGGGCCTGTGGGAGGACGAGGGTGGCATGGCCGCGACCCTCGCGGACGCCGACCGGCAGCGGATGAGCCGCGGCAGCATGGGCGCGCTGAGCAACGCCGAGGGCCTGGCCCTGTTCGATGTGTCGGGCCTGGCCGGACACGCGGTGCTGATCCCCGCCGCCCTGGACATCGCCGCCCTGCGCGCCCAGTCCACGGCCGGGGTCGCCCCGCTGCTGCGCGGGCTGATCCGTACCCCCGTACGGCGCGCCGCGGCCGGTGGCGGCGGCGGGGCGGACGAGGCGGCGAGCCTCGCCGAGCGGCTCGCGGGCATGTCCGCGGCCGAACGGGACCGCTTCCTGCTCAACCTGGTCTGCGGCCAGGTGGCCACCGTGCTCGGCTACGGCGGCGCGGCGGCGATCGAACCCGGCGCGGCCTTCAAGGAGCTGGGCTTCGACTCGCTCACCGCCGTCGAACTCCGCAACCGGCTCGGCGCGGCCACCGGCCTGCGGCTGCCCGCCACGCTGATCTTCGACTACCCGACCCCCGACGCCCTGGCCGACCATCTGCGCGCGGAACTCCCGCACGGAGACGGCGGCGGTCCGTCGGTGTTCGGCGAACTCGACCGGCTGGAAGCCGCCCTGGCGGTGGCCGCGGACGACAGCGTGACCCGCTCCAGGATCACCATGCGCCTCCAGGCGCTCCTGGCGAAGTGGAACGACGCCCAGGACGCGACCGGCGACGGCGACACCGACGACCACGACCTCGAATCCGCGACCGACGATGAGCTCTTCGACCTGCTCGACGACGAACTCGGCTCCTCCTGAACGGGAGCGTTCTGAACCCATGGAACTCATGAGCACCACCTCCCTCTTCGCAAGGAGCCGACGCAATGGTGAGTAACGAGGACAAGCTCCGGGACTACCTCAAGCGGGCCACCGCTGACCTGCGTCAGGCCCGCCGACAGCTCCGCGAGGTCGAGGAGCGGCACCAGGAGCCCATCGCGATCGTCGCGATGAGCTGCCGCTACCCGGGCGGCGTGCGCACCCCCGAGGAGCTGTGGCGGCTCGTCCTGGACGGCGAGGACGCGATCTCCGGCTTCCCCACGGACCGTGGCTGGGACGTCGAGTCGCTCTACGACGCCGACCCCGACCAGGCGGGCGCCAGCTATGTGAACGAGGGCGGGTTCCTCTACGACGCGGGCGGCTTCGACCCGGCGGTCTTCGGGATCTCGCCGCGCGAGGCCATGGCGATGGACCCGCAGCAGCGGCTGCTGCTGGAGGCGTCCTGGGAGGCGTTCGAGCGGGCCGGGATCGACCCGACCGGGCTGCGCGGCCACCGGACGGGTGTGTTCGCGGGCGTGATGTACCACGACTACACCTCGCGGCTGGACTCCGTGCCCGAGGGCGTCGAGGGCTTCCTGGGCACCGGCAGCTCCGGCTCCATCGCCTCCGGCCGGGTGTCGTACACCTTCGGTCTGGAGGGCCCGGCGGTCACCGTCGACACGGCGTGCTCGTCGTCGCTGGTCACCCTGCACATGGCGGTGCAGGCGCTGCGCAACGGCGAATGCTCGCTCGCGCTCGCGGGCGGTGTCACCGTGATGGCCACGCCCTCCACGTTCACCGAGTTCAGCCGGCAGCGCGGGCTCGCCGCCGACGGCCGCTGCAAGCCCTTCGCCGCCGCCGCGGACGGCACCGGCTGGGGCGAGGGCGTCGGCATGCTGCTGGTCGAGCGGCTGTCGGACGCCCGTCGACACGGCCACCCGGTGCTCGCGATCGTCCGAGGCTCGGCCATCAACCAGGACGGCGCCTCCAACGGCCTCACCGCCCCCAACGGCCCGTCCCAGCAGCGCGTCATCCACCAGGCGCTCACCAACGGCCGCCTCTCCGCCGCCGATGTGGACGCCGTCGAAGCACACGGCACCGGCACCACGCTGGGCGACCCGATCGAGGCGCAGGCGCTGCTCGCCACGTACGGTCAGGAGCACACCGAGGACCAGCCGCTGCTGCTCGGCTCCATCAAGTCCAACATCGGACACACCCAGGCCGCCGCCGGTGTCGCCGGGATCATCAAGATGGTCATGGCCATCCGCCATGGTGTGCTGCCCAAGACGCTGCACATCGACGAGCCGACTCCGCATGTGGACTGGTCGGCGGGGGCGGTGGCGCTGCTCGCCGACACCACCCCCTGGCCGGAGACCGGCCGTCCGCGCCGCGCCGCCGTGTCCTCCTTCGGCTTCAGTGGCACCAACGCCCACACCATCCTCGAGCAGGCCCCCGCCGAGGAGGCCGAGGAAGCCACCGAGGAAGCCACCGAGGGACCGGCGGCCCCGACGAAGCGGCTGGACGTGCTGCCGTGGGCGGTGTCGGGCAAGAGCGCGGCGGGGCTGCGCGCCCAGGCCGAGCGGCTGCTGGCCCACCTCGAGGCCGACCCGTCCCTGAACCCGGTGGACGTGGCCCTCTCGCTGACCACCACCCGGGCCCAGCTCGACCACCGCGCCGTGGTGCGCGGCCACGACCGCGACGAACTGCTGGCCGGGCTCACCGCCCTGGCCGAGGGCGGCATGGCGGCGGGCGTCGCACAGGGCTCCGTCGTCGGCGGCCGCACGGCGTTCGTCTTCCCCGGGCAGGGGTCGCAGTGGGCCGGGATGGCGGTGGGGCTGATGGACGCCTCGCCCGTCTTCGCCGCGCGGATCGAGGAGTGTGCGGCGGCGCTGGCGGAGTTCACCGACTGGTCGCTGGTGGATGTGTTGCGGGGTGCCGAGGGCGCGCCGTCGCTGGACCGGGTGGATGTGGTCCAGCCGGTGCTGTTCGCGGTGATGGTGTCGCTGGCCGAGCTGTGGCGTTCGCTGGGCGTCGTCCCGGCGGCCGTGGTCGGCCACTCCCAGGGAGAGATCGCGGCGGCGTGTGTGGCGGGGATTCTGTCGCTGAAGGACGCGGCGCGTGTGGTGGCGCTGCGCAGCCAGGCCATTGGCCGGGTGCTGGCGGGCAAGGGCGGCATGGTCTCGGTGGCGCTTTCCGTGGCGGATGTACGGGAGCGGATCGCCCCCTGGGGCGAGGAGCGGATCTCGGTGGCGGCCGTCAACGGCCCGTCGTCGGTGGTGGTTTCGGGTGAGCCCGAGGCGCTGGAGGAGCTGCTGGCGTCCTGCGAGGCCGATGAGGTGCGGGCGCGCCGGGTGCCGGTGGACTACGCCTCGCACTCGGCCCAGGTCGAACTCCTCCGCGAGGAACTCCTGGAGCTGCTGGCGCCGGTGGAGCCCAAGGCCGCCGAGGTGCCGTTCCTCTCCACCGTGACGGGGGAGTGGGTCGAGGGCCCGGAGCTGGACGCCGAGTACTGGTTCACCAACCTCCGTCGCACCGTTGAGCTTGAGGGTGCCGTTCGCCGGCTGCTCGATGAGGGCTTCGGAGCCTTCATCGAGTCCAGCGCGCACCCCGTCCTGACGATGGGTGTGCAGGAGACCGCCGAGGACGCGGGCCGCGAGGCCGCCGCGATCGGCTCGCTGCGCCGCGACGAGGGCGGCCTGGACCGCTTCTGGGCCTCCGTCGGCGAAGCGTGGACGCGGGGCGTCACCGTGGACTGGGCCGGGGTGTTCGACGGTACGGGCGCGGCCCGCGTCGAACTGCCCACGTACGCCTTCCAGCACCAGCACTACTGGCTCGAGGCGGGCAGCCCCGCCGCTGCCGCCGCCGTCGCCGACCCCGTCGAGGCCCGCTTCTGGGAGGCCGTCGAGCGCGAGGACTGGCAGACGCTCGCGGCCGAGCTTGACGTCGACGGCGACGAGCGGGTCAGCGCGCTGCTGCCCGCCCTTGCGTCGTGGCGCAAGCAGGCCCGTGAGCAGTCCACGGTGGACGGCTGGCGCTACCGCGTCACCTGGAAGCCGCTCGCCGACAGTCAGTCCGCGCGGCTGACCGGCACCTGGCTCGTCGTCGCCCCGGACACGGGGGACGCCGAGGACACCGGGACCGCCTGGACCGACGCCGTGGCCGGTGTGCTCGCCGAACGCGGCGCCGTCGTGACGCGGATCGCCGTGGACACCGGCGCCGACGGCCGCGACGAGCTGACCGAGCGGCTGCGCGCCGCGCTCGCGGAGACCGACGGCATCCCGTTCACCGGAGTGCTGTCGCTGCTGGCCCTCGACGGCCGTCCGCACCCCCGGCACCCCTCCGTCCCGGCCGGAGTGGCGGCGCAGCTCGCGCTGGTGCAGGCCCTCGGCGACGCGGAGATCGGCGCGCCGCTGTGGTCCGCCACCCAAGGCGCGGTCTCCGTGGGCCGCGCGGACCCGCTGGACTCCCCCGAGCAGGCGCTGGTCTGGGGCCTGGGCCGGGTGGCCGCGCTGGAGCACGGCGAGCGCTGGGGCGGTCTGGTGGACCTGCCCGGGGCGCCCGAGGAGCGGGCGCTGGCCCGGCTGGTGACCGTGCTCGCCGGGGCCGAGGAGGAGGACCAGGTCGCGATCCGCGCCACCGGGCTGCTCGTACGCCGTCTGGTGCGCGCCCCGCTGGCCGCCACGCCCGCCGTACGGGCCTGGAAGCCGTCCGGTACGACGCTGGTCACCGGCGGTACGGGCGCGTTGGGCGCCCACGTGGCGCGCTGGCTGGCGGGCAACGGGGCCGAGCATCTGGTGCTCACCAGCCGCCGTGGCCTGGACGCCCCGGGCGCGGCGGATCTGCGGTCCGAACTGACCGAGCTCGGTGCCAAGGTCACCATCGCCGCGTGCGATGTGGCCGACCGCGTCCAGGTCGAGGCGCTGCTCGCGGACATCCCCGCCGAACACCCGCTGACCGCCGTCGTCCACACCGCCGCCGTGCTGGACGACGGGGTGATCGAGGGTCTGACCCCGGCGCAGGTGGACCGGGTGCTGAAGGTCAAGGTGGACGCCACCCGCCACCTGCACGAGCTCACCCGGGATCTGGACCTGAGCGCGTTCGTGCTGTTCTCCTCCTTCGCGGCCACCTTCGGCGCGCCCGGCCAGGGCAACTACGCGCCGGGCAACGCCTTCCTGGACGCCTTCGCCGAGCACCGGCGCGCCCAGGGCCTGCCCGCCACCTCGCTGGCCTGGGGCCCGTGGGGCGAGGGCGGAATGGCCGAGGGCGGCGTCGGTGACCGGATGCGCCGCCACGGCGTCATCGAGATGGCGCCGCGGTCGGCCGTCACCGCGCTCCAGCACGCGCTGGAACGCGACGAGTCGGTGCTCACCGTCGTCGACATGGAGTGGAAGCGCTTCGTCCTCGCCTTCACCTCCGGCCGCTCCCGTCCGCTGCTGCACGACCTGCCCGAGGCGCGGGACGTCATCCAGGACATGGCCGGGGACGCCGAGGCGGACGGCGCGGGCGCGGTCGCTCTCGCGCAGCAGCTCGCCGGGGTGCCGGAGGCCGAGCAGGAGCGGCTGGTGCTGGAGCTGGTGCGCACCGCCGTCGCGGCCGTCCTGGGCTACGCGGGCGCCGACGACGTCGAGGCGGGCCGGGCCTTCAAGGAGCTGGGCTTCGACTCGCTGACCGCCGTCGAACTGCGCAACCGGCTCAGCGCCGCCAGCGGGCTGAAGCTGCCGCCGACCCTGATCTTCGACTACCCCACCCCGACCGTGCTCGCGCGCCAGCTGCGCACCGAGATCGCGGGCGGGCAGCGGGCCGCCGTGGCCGCGCTGCCGACCGCGGCGGCGCTCGCCGACGACGAGCCGATCGCCATCGTCTCCATGAGCTGCCGCTTCCCGGGCGGGGTGCGCACCCCCGAGGAGCTGTGGCAGCTGCTCGTCTCCGGTGGCGACGCGCTGTCGGAGTTCCCGGCCGACCGCGGCTGGGACATCGAGTCGCTGTACAACCCGGACCCGGACGCGCAGGGCACCAGCTACACCCGCGAGGGCGGATTCCTCACCGGGGCCGCCGACTTCGACCCCACCTTCTTCGGGATCTCGCCGCGTGAGGCCATGGCGATGGACCCGCAGCAGCGGCTGCTGCTGGAGACGTCCTGGGAGGCGTTCGAGCGTGCGGGCATCGACCCGGCCACGCTGCACGGCAGCCCGTCCGGTGTCTTCGTCGGCACCAACGGCTCCGACTACTCCATCGTCATGCGCAACAACACCGAGGGCTATGAGGGCCACCTCGCCACCGGCAGCGCCGCGAGCGTCGTCTCCGGCCGCCTCTCGTACACCTTCGGCCTGGAGGGCCCGGCGGTCACCGTGGACACCGCGTGCTCGGCGTCGCTGGTGGCGCTGCACCTGGCCGTCCAGTCGCTGCGCCAGGGCGAGTGCTCGATCGCGCTCGCGGGCGGGGTGACCGTGATGGCCACCCCGGGCACTTTCATCGAGTTCAGCCGCCAGCGCGGACTGTCCTCCGACGGCCGCAGCAAGGCGTTCTCCTCGGACGCGGACGGCTTCAGCCCGGCCGAGGGCGTGGGCATGCTGCTGGTCGAGCGGCTGTCGGACGCGCGTCGAAACGGCCACCCGGTGCTGGCCGTCGTGCGTGGCTCGGCGATCAACCAGGACGGCGCGTCCAACGGTCTGACGGCGCCCAACGGCCCGTCCCAGCAGCGCGTCATCCGGCAGGCCCTCGCCAACGCCCGACTGTCTCCCGCCGAGGTGGACGTCGTGGAAGCACACGGCACCGGTACGACGCTGGGCGACCCGATCGAGGCGCAGGCGCTGCTCGCCACCTACGGTCAGGAGCGCCCCGACGGGCAGCCCCTGCTGCTCGGCTCCATCAAGTCCAACATCGGCCACGCCCAGGCGGCCGCCGGTGTCGCGGGTGTGATGAAGCTCGTGCTCGCGCTGCGCCACGGCGTGCTGCCGGAGTCGCTGCACATCGTCGAGCCCACCCCGCATGTGGACTGGTCGGCGGGCGACATCGAGCTGCTGACCGGGGCGCGGGAGTGGCCGGAGACCGGCCGTCCGCGCCGGGCCGCCGTCTCCTCGTTCGGCTTCAGCGGTACCAACGCACACGCCATCATCGAGCAGGCGCCCGCCGAGGAGCCCAACGAGGCCGAGCCGGTGACCCGCCCGCTCGGCGCGCTGCCGTGGACGGTGTCCGGCAAGAGCGAGGCGGCGCTGCGCGACCAGGCCGCCAAGCTGCTGGCCCACCTCGACGCCGACCCCGCCCAGCGCCCGCTGGACATCGGCCACTCGCTGGCCACCACCCGCGCCGCCTTCGACCGGCGCGCGGTGCTGGTGGGCACGGATCGGGACGATTTCGTCCGGGGTTTGGACGCCCTCGCTAGGGGGCAGGTCCTGCCGAACCTGGTGCAGGGGGCCTCAATCGGGGGCAAGGCCGCATTCGTGTTCCCAGGACAGGGGTCACAATGGGTAGGCATGGCCGTGGCGCTGTTGGATGCTTCACCGGTGTTCGCTGCCCGTATTGATGAGTGTGCCGCCGCGCTCGCAGAGTTCACCGACTGGTCGTTGGTGGATGTGCTGCGCGAGGCGGAGGGCGCACCGTCACTGGAGCGGGTGGACGTTGTTCAGCCGGTGTTGTTCTCCGTGATGGTTTCGCTCGCGGAGCTGTGGCGTTCGCTGGGTGTGCGGCCGTCGGCCGTGGTCGGCCACTCGCAGGGTGAGATCGCGGCGGCGTGTGTGGCGGGGATTCTGTCGCTGAAGGACGCGGCGCGTGTGGTGGCGCTGCGCAGCCAGGCGATCGGCCGGGTGCTGGCGGGCAAGGGCGGCATGGTGTCGGTGGCGCTTCCGGTGGCGGACGTACGGGAGCGGATCGCGCCGTGGGGCGAGGAGCGGATCTCGGTGGCGGCCGTCAACGGCCCGTCGTCGGTGGTTGTCTCCGGTGAGCCCGAGGCCCTCGGGGAGCTGGTCGCCGCGTGTGAGGCCGATGAGGTGCGGGCGCGCCGGGTGCCGGTGGACTACGCCTCGCACTCGGCCCAGGTCGAGCTGCTCCGCGAGGAACTCCTGGAGCTGCTGGCGCCGGTGGAGCCCAGGGCCGCCGAGGTGCCGTTCCTCTCCACCGTCACGGGGGAGTGGATCGAGGGCCCGGAGCTGGACGCCGAGTACTGGTTCACCAACCTCCGTCGCACCGTTGAGCTGGAGGGCGCGATCCGGCGGCTGCTGGACGAGGGCTTCGGTGTGTTCATCGAGTCCAGCGCGCACCCCGTCCTGACGATGGGTGTGCAGGAGACCGCCGAGGACGCGGGCCGCGAGGCCGCCGCGATCGGCTCGCTGCGCCGCGACGAGGGCGGTCTGGACCGCTTCTACATCTCGCTGGGCGAGGCGTGGACGCGTGGCGTGGCCGTGGACTGGGCGGCGGTGTTCGACGGTACGGGCGCGGCCCGCGTCGAGCTGCCCACGTACGCCTTCCAGCACCAGAGCTACTGGCCGCAGCCGGCCGACACCCCGGCCGATGAGTCGGGCGCCCAGTCGGATGCCGTGGACGCCCGCTTCTGGGAGGCCGTCGAGCGCGAGGACCTGGAGTCGCTGGCCGACACCCTCGCGTTCGCGGACGACGGCGAGCGGTCCTCGCTCGGCGCCGTCCTGCCGGCCCTGGCGTCCTGGCGCAAGCAGGCCCGTGAACAGTCCACGGTGGACGGCTGGCGCTACCGCGTGACCTGGACCTCGCTGACCGAGGCACAGGCCCCGCGGCTGTCCGGGACCTGGCTGCTGGCCGTGCCCGAGTCCGCCGCCATCGACGACTGGACGCTCGGCGCGGTGCGGATGCTCACCGAACGCGGCGCCGAGGTGCGGCAGATCACCCCGACCGCCGTGGAGTCGGACCGCGCGTCGCTGACCCGACTGGTGCGCGAGGAACTGGCCGACGCCGGAGCCGTCTCGGGTGTGCTGTCGCTGCTCGCCTTCGACGCGGGCACCGCGCCCGGCACCGACGGTGTCAGCGCCGGGCTGGTCGGCACCGCCGTGCTGATCCAGGCCCTCGGCGACGCCGGGGTGGACGCGCCGCTGTGGTGCGCCACCCGGGGCGCGGTCGCCGTCGGCCAGACGGACCAGGTGGAATCCCCCGAGCAGGCGCTCGTCTGGGGGCTCGGCCGGACCGCCGCACTGGAGTACCCGGAGCGCTGGGGCGGTCTGGTGGACCTGCCCGGGGCGCCCGACGAGCGGGCGCTGGCCCGGCTCGCCGGGGTGCTCGCCGGGACCGACGGTGAGGACCAGCTCGCGGTGCGCGCGGCCGGGGTGTTCGCCCGCAGGCTCGCCCACGCCCCGCTGGCCGGCGCTCCCGCCGTACGGTCGTGGAAGCCGTCCGGTACGACGCTGGTCACCGGCGGTACGGGCGCGCTGGGCGCCCATGTGGCGCGCTGGCTGGCGGGCAACGGGGCCGAGCACCTGGTGCTCACCAGCCGCCGCGGCCTGGAGGCGCCGGGCGCCGCCGAACTGCGGGACGAGCTGACCGAGCTGGGCGCCGAGGTCACGGTCGCCGCGTGCGACGTGGCCGACCGCAAGGCCGTCGAGACGCTGCTCGCCGCCATCCCGGCCGACCGGCCGCTCACGGCCGTCATGCACGCCGCGGGCGTCCTGGACGACGGCGTCCTGGACGCGCTCACCCCGGAGCGGTTCGCCACCGTCCTCGGCCCCAAGGCCGACGCGGCGCGCCATCTGGACGAGCTGACCCGCGATCTGGACCTGTCCGCGTTCGTGCTGTTCTCCGGTATCGCGGGCACCCTCGGCGACGCCGGACAGGGCAACTACGCGGCGGCCAACGCCTATCTGGACGCGCTGGCCGAGCGGCGCCGCGCGGCGGGCCTGCCCGCCACCTCGGTGGCCTGGGGCCGCTGGGGCGAGACGGGCCTGGCCGCCGACGGCGCCATCGGTGAGCGGCTGGACCGGGGCGGCGTCCCGGCGATGGCCCCGCACGCCGCGATCACGGCGCTCCAGCGGGCCCTGGACCACGCGGACACGGTCGTGGCCGTCGCCGACATCCAGTGGGACCGCTTCGCCTACGGCTACACGGCGGTACGCCCCAGCCCGCTCATCGGCGAGCTGCCCGAGGTCAAGCGGTTGCGGGAGACCGGCGGCCCGGCCGGTGAGGCAGGCGCGGCGACCGACGGGTCCCCGGCGGACGCGCTGCGCAAGCGGCTGGCCGGGATCTCCCGGGCCGAGCAGTCCGTGGTGGTCCTGGAGGTCGTGCGCACGAACGCGGCCGCCGCGCTCGGCCACCCCTCGACCGACGAGGTCGGCGCCGGGCGGGCGTTCAAGGAGCTGGGCTTCGACTCGCTCATCGCGCTGGAGCTGCGCAACCGGCTGACCGCCGCCACCGGGCAGAAGCTGCCCGCCACGCTGGTCTTCGACTACCCGACCCCGGCGGCGCTCGCCGAGTTCCTGTGCGGCCGGATCGTGGGCGACGGCGGTACGGCCGCGGCGCCCGGGCTCGCGGAGCTCGACGCGCTGGAGTCCGCGCTGTCCGTCCTGGACCCCGACAGCGAGGCACGGGACGACATCGCGGCCCGGCTGCGGGACCTCGCGGCGAAGTGGGCGGAGCCCCGTACGGCCGATGCCGAGGCGGCCGACGGCGACGGCGGCACCGTGACGGAGAAGTTGCAGGAGGCGACGCCCGACGAGGTCTTCGCCTTCATCGACAAGGAACTCGGAATCTGAGGATCGACGGGTCCGAGGGCGCAAGGTTTGTGACGAGAAGCATGGGTGAGACTCCAATGGCGGATCAGGACAAGATCCTCGACTACCTCAAGCGGGTAACTGCCGATCTGCACCAGACGCGGCAGCGTCTTCGCGAGGTCGAGTCGCAGGAGCCTGAGCCGATCGCGATCGTCGGAATGAGCTGCCGGTTCCCCGGAGGCGTCACGTCTCCGGAGGAGCTGTGGGAGCTCGTGGCCGCGGGCGGTGACGCCATCGCGGACTTCCCCACGGACCGTGGCTGGGACGTCGACGCGCTCTTCGCCGACGACCCCGACGAGCAGGGCACCAGCTACACCGACAAGGGCGGGTTCCTCGACGGCGCGGGCGAGTTCGACGCCGGGTTCTTCGGGATCAGCCCGCGCGAGACCCTCGGCATGGACCCGCAGCAGCGGCTGCTGCTGGAGACGTCCTGGGAGGCGTTCGAGCGGGCCGGGATCGACCCGGCCACGCTCCGCGGCAGCAAGGCCGGTGTCTTCGTCGGCACCAACGGCCAGGACTACCCCGAGCTGATGCACACGCTGCCGCAGGGCGTGGAGCAGTATCTGCTCACCGGCAACGCCGCCAGCGTCATCTCCGGCCGGATCTCCTACACCTTCGGCCTGGAGGGCCCGGCGCTCACCGTCGACACCGCGTGCTCGGCGTCGCTGGTGGCGCTGCACCTGGCCATCCAGGCGCTGCGCAACGGCGAGTGCTCGCTGGCGCTCACCGGCGGTGTCACGGTGATGAACAGCCCGCGTGCGTTCATCAACTTCAGCCGCCAGCGCGGCCTCGCGCCCGACGGCCGCTGCAAGGCGTTCGCGGACGGCGCGGACGGCACCGGCTGGGGCGAGGGCGTCGGCATGCTGCTCGTCGAGCGGCTGTCGGACGCGCGCCGACACGGCCACAAGGTGCTCGCGATCGTCCGGGGCTCGGCCATCAACCAGGACGGCGCGTCCAACGGTCTGACCGCGCCCAACGGCCCGTCCCAGCAGCGCGTCATCCGCCAGGCGCTCACCGACGCCCGGCTCACCCCGGCCCAGGTGGACGCCGTCGAGGCACACGGCACCGGCACCAGCCTCGGCGACCCCATCGAGGCGCAGGCCCTGCTCGCCACGTACGGGCAGAACCGGGCCGAGGGCCGCCCGCTGTGGCTCGGCTCGATCAAGTCCAACTTCGGGCACACCCAGGCCGCCGCCGGTGTCGCCGGGATCATCAAGATGGTCAAGGCCATCGAGCACGGGGTGCTGCCCAGGACCCTGCATGTCGACGCGCCCTCCCGGGACGTGGACTGGGACGCGGGCGCGGTCTCCCTGCTCACCGAGAACACCCCGTGGCCGGAGACCGGCCAGCCGCGCCGCGCGGGCATCTCCTCCTTCGGTGTGAGCGGTACGAACGCGCACACCGTCATCGAGCAGGCCCCGGCGGAGGACCGCGAGCCGCAGGCCCCCGGCGACGCGGAGTGGACCGGTATCGGCGGGCAGGTGCCGCTGCTGGTGTCCGCGCAGAGCGCACCGGCGCTGCGCGCCCAGGCCGAGCGGCTCACCGCCCGGATCCAGGACGACCCGGGCCTCGGCCTGGTCGACCTCGCCCACTCGCTGGCCACCACCCGTGCCGCGCTGGACCACCGGGCCGTGGTCCTCACGGGCGCGGGCGGCCGCGAGGAACTGCTGCGCGGACTGGCCGAGCTCGCCGAGGACGCCCCCGCGGGCGGCGTCGTCCGGGGCGAGGTCACCGAGGGCAAGGTCGCGTTCCTCTTCACCGGCCAGGGCAGCCAGCGCGCCGGAATGGGCCGTGAGCTGTACGCGGCCGTCCCCGGCTTCGCCCGCGCCCTGGACGAGGTGTGCGCCGAGCTCGACCAGCACCTCCAGCGGCCGCTGCGCGAGGTGATGTTCGGCGACGACAGCGGGTCGGACGACAGCGGGTCGGACGACAGCGGACCGCTGGACCGCACCGGCTACACCCAGCCCGCGCTGTTCGCCCTCGAAGTGGCGCTGTTCCGGCTGCTGGAGACGTGGGGCGTCAAGCCCGACTTCCTCGTCGGCCACTCCATCGGCGAACTGGCCGCCGCGCATGTGGCCGGTGTGCTGTCGCTCGCCGATGCCGCCAAGTTGGTGGCGGCGCGCGGCCGGCTGATGGAGGAACTGCCCGCCGGTGGCGCGATGATCGCGATCCAGGCGTCCGAGGACGAGGTGACGCCGCTGCTCACCGAGCGTGTCTCGATCGCCGCGCTCAACGGGCCCGCCTCCGTCGTCATCGCGGGCGACGAGGACGCGGCTGTCGCGATCGCGGCCGGTTTCGAGGCGCGGGGCCGCAAGACCAAGCGGCTCACCGTGAGCCACGCGTTCCACTCGCCGCGCATGGACGGCATGCTGGACGCCTTCCGCGAGGTCGCGCGGCAGATGACCTACGCCCCGCCGGTCATCCCCATCATCTCCAACCTCACCGGCGGTTCGGTCTCCGCCGACGAGATCTGCTCGCCCGACTACTGGGTCCGGCACGTCCGCGAGGCGGTCCGCTTCACCGACGGCATCCGCCGGCTCGAGGAGTACGACGTCGCCACGTATGTGGAGCTGGGCCCCGACGGGGTGCTCTCCGCCATGGCGCAGGACTGCGTCACCGGCGACGGCGCCGCCTTCGTGCCCGTGCTGCGCGGCGACCGCCCCGAGGCCACCGCCCTGGCCGGCGCGCTCGCCCGCGCCCATGTCCACGGCGTGGCCGTCGACTGGGCCGCGGTCTTCGAGGGCTCCGGCGCCCGCCGCGTCGAACTGCCCACCTACGCCTTCCAGCGCGAGCTGTACTGGCCCGAGCCGCCCGGCCCCTGGACCGGTGACGTCACCGCCGCCGGGCTCGGCTCCGCCGACCATCCGCTGCTCGGCGCCGCCGTGTCGCTCGCCGACGGCGCCGGATTCCTCTTCACCGGACGGCTGTCCCTCCAGACCCACCCCTGGCTGGCCGACCACGCCGTCATGGACACCGTGCTGCTGCCCGGCACCGCCTTCGTGGAGCTGGCCATCCGCGCCGGTGACCACGTGGGCGCGGATGTGCTGGAGGAGCTCACCCTCGAGGCCCCGCTGGTCCTGCCCCCGCAGGGCGGCGTCCAGCTCCAGGTGTCCGTGGGCGCCCCGGACGGGACCGGCCGCCGCTCGCTGACCCTGCACTCGCGGCTGGAGGAGGCCCCCGACGGCACCTGGGGCGAGGGCGAGTGGACCCGCCACGCCACCGGTGTGCTCGGCACCGGCGCCACCACCCCCGACGACAACCTCACCACCTGGCCCCCGGCCGGTGCCACCGAAGTGCCCGTGGACGGCCTCTACGAGTGGCTCGCCGGGACCGGATTCGCCTACGGCCCGGTCTTCCAGGGGCTCCAGGGCGCCTGGCAACACGGCGACCAGGTGTACGCCGAGGTGCGGCTGCCCGAGAGCGCCCGCGCCGAGGCCGAGCTGTTCGGGCTGCACCCGGCGCTGCTGGACGCGGCCCTGCACGCCGTGGGCATCGGCTCCCTCCTGGAGGACACCGAACACGGCCGCCTCCCCTTCTCCTGGAGCGGTGTCCGGCTGCACGCCGTGGGCGCCGCCACGCTGCGCGTCCGGCTCTCGCCCGCCGGTCAGGACGCGGTGGCCGTGCTGGTGACGGACGAGAGCGGCGCGCCCGTCGCCTCCGTCGACTCGCTGCTGCTGCGCCCCGTCTCGCCCGACCAGGTGCACGCCGCGCGCGGCGCCTTCCACGAGGCGCTGTTCCGCGTCGAGTGGACCCCCGCGCCGGTGCCCGCCAACACCACCGTGGTGGCCGGGCAGTGGGCGGTGCTGGGCGCCGAGCGCCCCGAGCTCGCCGTCGCCCTGCCCACCGCCGCCGGGTACGCCGACCTGGCCGCGCTCGGCGCGGCCGTGGACGCCGGGGCCCCGGTGCCGCAGGCCGTCGTCGCGCCGTTCTTCGCGGACGACACCGGGCTCCCCGTCCAGACCGCCGTGCGCGAGGCCCTGCACCGCGCGCTGGCGCTGGTCCAGAACTGGCTCGCCGACGCCCGCTTCGAGGGCTCCCGGCTGGTGATCGCCACCCGTGGCGCCGTCGCCACCTCGACGGACGCCGACACCGAGGACCTGGCCCACGCCCCGCTGTGGGGACTGCTGCGCTCCGCGCAGTCCGAGAACCCGGACCGCTTCGTCCTGGCGGACCTGGACGGCACCGACGAGTCCCACCGGGTGCTGTCCGCCGCCCTGGCCACCGGCGAATCGCAGCTCGCCGTCCGCGCCGGGACCGTGGTCGTACCGCGGCTGGCCAAGGTCGCCTCCGCCGCCGAGCGGACCGCCCCCGCCCTCGACCCCGAGGGCACCGCCCTGGTCACCGGCGCCACCGGCACCCTCGGCGGGCTCGTCGCCCGCCATCTGGTGGCCGAGCACGGCATACGCCACCTGCTGCTGCTCAGCAGGCGCGGGGGAGACGCCCACGGCGCCGCCGAACTCGTCGCCGAGCTGCGCGCGTCGGGCGCCGAGGTCACCCTCACCGCCTGCGACGTGGCCGACCGCGACGCGCTCGCCGAGGCGCTCGCCGCCATCCCGGCCGAACACCCGCTGACCGCCGTGGTGCACACCGCCGGTGTGCTCGACGACGGCGTCATCGGCTCGCTGACCGCCGAGCGCGTCGACCGCGTACTGCCGCCCAAGGTGGACGCCGCATGGAACCTCCACGAGCTCACCCGCGACCTCGACCTGTCCGCGTTCGTGCTGTTCTCCGCCGCCGCCGGCACCCTCGGCGGCCCCGGCCAGGCCAACTACGCGGCCGCCAACGCCTTCCTGGACGCCCTCGCCCACCGGCGCCGCGCCCAGGGGCTGCCCGCCACCGCCCTCGCCTGGGGCCTGTGGGCCGAGCGCAGCGGGATGACCGGCGACCTGGACGACACCGACATCCAGCGCATCACCCGCGCCGGAGTGGCCGCCCTCTCCTCCGAGGAGGGCCTGGCCCTCCTGGACACCGCCCTCGCCGTGGGCGACCCCACGCTCGTCCCCATGCACCTGGACCTGGCGCCGCTGCGCCACGCCGATGCCACCATGGTCCCCGCGCTGCTGCGCGGCCTGGTGCGGGCCCCCGGCCGCCGCGTGGTCGAGGCGGGCGGCGGCGCGGCCCCCGGCGGGCTCGCCGACCGGCTCCTCGGGCTGTCCGTCCCCGAGCGCGACCGGCTGCTGCTGGAGATCGTCTGCGGCCAGGTGGCCGCCGTCCTCGGCTACGCGGGCCCGGAGGCCGTCGGCTCGGCACGCGCCTTCAAGGAGCTGGGCTTCGACTCGCTCACCGCCGTCGAGCTGCGCAACCGCCTCGGCGCCGTCACGGGCGTCCGGCTCCCGGCCACCCTCGTCTTCGACTACCCGACGCCGACCGCGCTCGCCGGCTTCCTGCGCACCGAGATCCTCGGCGACCAGGCCGACGAGGCCGCCGCGGCCCCGGCCGCCACCGTGGCCGTCGCCGACGACGAGCCCATCGCCATCGTCGGCATGAGCTGCCGCTACCCGGGCGGGGTCACCAGCCCCGAGGGGCTGTGGCAGCTGGTCACCGGCTCGGTGGACGCCATCTCCGGCTTCCCGACCGACCGCGGCTGGCAGCTCGAGGGACTGCTGGGCGACGACCCCGAGCAGACCGGCACCAGCGCCACCATCGAGGGCGGATTCCTCTACGACGCGGGCGAGTTCGACCCCGACTTCTTCGGCATCAACCCGCGCGAAGCCCTCGCCATGGACCCGCACCAGCGGCTGCTGCTGGAGAGCTCCTGGGAGGCGTTCGAGCGGGCCGGGATCGACCCGGCGACCGTACGCGGCAGCAAGACCGGCGTCTTCGCGGGCGTCATGTACCACGACTACCTCTCCCGGCTGACCGCCCTGCCGGAGGGCCTGGAGGGCTACCTCGGCACCGGTACGGCGGGCAGTGTCGCCTCCGGTCGGGTGGCGTACACCTTCGGTCTGGAGGGCCCGGCGGTCACCATCGACACGGCGTGTTCGTCGTCGCTGGTGGCGCTGCACCTGGCGGCGCAGGCGCTGCGCAACGGCGAGTGCACGATGGCGCTCGCGGGCGGTGTCACCGTCATGTCCACCCCGGACACCTTCATCGACTTCAGCCGCCAGGGCGGGCTTTCGGCCAGCGGCCGCTGCAAGTCCTTCTCGGCCGACGCGGACGGCACCGGCTGGGCCGAGGGCGTGGGCATGCTGCTCGTCGAGCGGCTGTCGGACGCGAAGAAGAACGGCCATAAGGTGCTGGCGGTCGTGCGGGGCACGGCGGTCAACCAGGACGGCGCGTCGAATGGTCTGACGGCGCCGAACGGTCCCTCCCAGCAGCGGGTGATCCGTCAGGCGCTGGCGAACGCGGGTCTGTCGGCGTCCGAGGTGGACGCGGTCGAGGCGCACGGTACGGGCACCACGCTGGGCGACCCGATCGAGGCGCAGGCGCTGCTGGCCACGTACGGCAAGGAGAAGACCGAGGACCAGCCGCTGTGGCTGGGGTCGATCAAGTCCAACTTCGGTCATACGCAGGCCGCGGCCGGTGTCGCGGGCATCATCAAGATGGTGCAGGCCATGCACCACGGCGTACTGCCCCGGTCGCTGCACCTCGACGAGCCGTCGCCGCATGTGGACTGGGCGGCGGGCGCGGTGTCGCTGCTGAGCGAGGCGCGGGAGTGGCCGGAGACCGGGCGCCCGCGCCGGGCCGGTGTCTCCTCCTTCGGCGTGAGCGGCACCAACGCGCACGCCATCATCGAGCAGGCGCCGGAGACCGAACCGGCCGAGGTCTCCGCGCTTCCGGCGGTTCAGCCGTCCGTGCTGCCGTGGACCGTGTCCGGGAAGAACGCCGACGCGCTGCGGGCACAGGCCGAGCGGCTGCTCGCCGACCTGGAGCAGCGGCCGGATGTCTCCCCGACCGACCTGGCGTACTCGCTCGCGACCTCCCGTGCCGCGCTGGACCACCGGGCCGTCGTGGTCGGCGGGGACCGTGCGGCGCTGATCTCCGGCCTGGAGGCGCTGGCGCGCGGCGAGTCGGCCGCGGGGCTGGTCCAGGGTTCGGTGGCCGATGGCAAGGTGGCGTTCCTGTTCACCGGGCAGGGCAGCCAGCGGCTCGGCATGGGCCGTGAGCTCTACGACGCCTACCCGGTGTTCGCGGAGGCGTTCGACGCGGTCTGCGACGAGCTGGACGCGCATCTCGAACGGCCGCTGAAGACCTTGGTGTTCGGGGACGACGCGGCGGAGCTGGACCGGACCGGCTTCACCCAGCCCGCGCTGTTCGCGATCGAGGTGGCGCTGTTCCGGCTGGTCTCGGAGGCGTGGGGGCTGCGGCCCGACTTCCTTTCCGGGCACTCCATCGGCGAGCTGGCCGCCGCGCATGTGGCGGGTGTGCTCTCGCTGGCCGATGCTGCCAAGTTGGTGGCGGCGCGTGGCCGTCTGATGCAGGCGCTTCCCGCCGGTGGCGCGATGATCGCGGTGCAGGCGTCCGAGGACGCGGTCCTGCCACTGCTCACCGAGCGCGTCTCGATCGCCGCCCTCAACGGCCCGACCTCCGTGGTCATCGCGGGCGATGAGGACGCGGCTGTCGCGATCGCTTCCGGTTTCGAGGCCCAAGGCCGTAAGACCAAGCGGCTCACGGTCAGCCACGCGTTCCACTCGCCGCGCATGGACGGGATGCTGGAGGCGTTCCGCGAGGTGGCGCAGGGGCTGTCGTACGAGGCCCCGCGCATCCCGATCGTCTCCAACCTCACCGGGAACGTGGTCTCCGCCGAGGAGATCACCAGCCCGGACTTCTGGGTGCGCCACGTCCGCGAGGCGGTCCGCTTCCTCGATGGCGTACAGACGTTGGAAGCCCAGGGAGTCACCACCTACCTCGAACTCGGCCCCGACGGTGTCCTCACCGCCATGGCCCAGGAGTGCGTCACCGACGCCGACGTGGCCGGTTTCGCCGCCGCGCTGCGCAAGGACCGCGCCGAGGCCGAGACCGTGGCCACCGCCCTCGCCGCCCTGCACGTCCGTGGTGTGACGCCGGACTGGTCCGCGTACTTCGCCGGGACCGGTGCCCACCGCGTCGACCTGCCGACCTACGCCTTCCAGCACCGCCGCTTCTGGCTGACGTCCCCCGCGGGTTTCGTAGGCGACGTCGAGTCGGCGGGTCTGGACCGGGCCGACCATCCGCTGCTGGGCGCGGCCGTGCCGCTGGCGGACTCCGACGGCTTCCTGTTCACGGGCAGGCTCTCCCTCGAAAGCCACCCGTGGCTCGCCGACCACGCCGTCATGGGCACCGTGCTGCTGCCCGGCACCGCCTTCGTCGAACTGGCCATCCGCGCCGGTGACCAGGTGGGCTGCGACCGGCTGGACGAGCTGACGATCGAGGCGCCGCTGGTGCTGCCCGAGCGCGGCGCGGTCCAGTTGCAGATCGTCGTCGGCGCCCCGCAGCAGGCCGGGCACCGCACGCTGGAGCTGTACTCGCGGGCGCAGGACGCGCCCGCCGAGCTGCCGTGGATCCGGCATGCGAGCGGTGTGCTGGTGGCCGGCGGCCCGCGGCCCTCGTTCGACCTGACGGCGTGGCCGCCGCAGGGCGCCGAGCCCGCCGAGGTCGAGGGGCTCTACGAGCACCTGGCGCAGGGCGGCTTCGCGTACGGGCCGATGTTCCAGGGGCTGACGGCGGCCTGGCTGCGCGGCGACGAGGTGTTCGCCGAGGTGCGGCTGCCGGAGGACCGCAAGGCCGACGCGGGCGCGTTCGGGCTGCACCCGGCGCTGCTGGACGCCGCGCTGCACAGCACGTTCGCCCGCGCGGGCGGCGATGAGCAGGGGCGGCTGCCGTTCTCCTGGAGCGGGGTGTCGCTGCACGCGGTCGGCGCCGACGCGCTCCGGGTCCGGCTGACCCCGGCCGGTGCCGACGGCGTGTCGCTGGAGCTGGCCGACGGCACCGGTGCCCCGGTGGCCTCGGTCGAGCAGCTCGCGCTGCGCCCGGTCTCGGCCGGGCAGCTCGCCGAGGGCCGCTCCGCCGCGTACCACGAGTCGCTGTACCGGCTGGACTGGGCCACCGTGCCGATGTCCACCGAGAGCCCGGCCGCGTTCTGGACGGTGCTCGGCGAGGGCGCGCCCGCCCCGCTGACCTCCGGCGCCGCGATCCACGCCGACCTGGACGCGCTGGCCGCGGCCGGGGACCCGCCCGCCTACGTCCTGGCGTACCTCGACCCGCGCGGCGCCACCGGCGACGAGGTGACCGCCGCCGTCCACACCGCCACCCAGCGGACGCTGGCGCTCGTCCGGGCGTGGCTGGCCGACGACCGGTTCGCCGCGTCCCAGCTGGTGCTGGTCACCCGGGGCGCGGTGGCCACCGCGGGGGACGCCGGGACCCACGACCTGGCGCACGCCCCGGTATGGGGCCTGGTGCGCTCGGCGCAGTCGGAGAACCCGGACCGGCTGGTACTGGCCGACCTCGACGGCACCGACGCCTCCTACGAGGCGCTGGGCGCCGCGCTCGCCTCCGGCGAGCCGCAGTTCGTGCTGCGCCGGGGCGCCGTACACGCCCCCCGGCTGGCGCGCACCGCCGCCACCGGGCCCATGGTGCCGCCGCCCGGCGAGCCGGCCTGGCGGCTGGACATCCAGGACAAGGGCACCCTGGAGAACCTCACCCTGCTGCCCAGCCCGGAGGCCGCCGCGCCGCTGGAGGCCGGGCAGGTGCGGGTCGCGGTCCGGGCCGCCGGTGTGAACTTCCGCGATGTGCTCAACGCGCTCGGCATGTACCCCGGTGACGCGGGCCTGATGGGCAGCGAGGGCGCGGGAGTCGTCCTCGAGACCGGCCCCGGCGTCACCGATCTGGCGCCCGGCGACCGGGTGATGGGCATGCTGCCCGGCGGCTTCGGCCCGCTGGTGGTCGTGGACCGCCGCATGGTCGTGCCGATGCCGGAGGGCTGGTCGTACGCCCAGGCCGCGTCCGTGCCGATCGTCTTCATGACGGCCTACTACGCGCTGCGCGACCTCGCCGACCTCCAGGGCGGGGAGTCGCTGCTGGTGCACGCCGCCGCCGGTGGTGTCGGCATGGCCGCCGTGCAGCTGGCCCGCCACTGGGGCGTGGACGTCTACGCCACCGCCAGCCAGGGCAAGTGGGACACGCTGCGCTCGCTGGGGCTGGCCGACGACCGGATCGCCTCCTCCCGCGACCTGGCCTTCGAGGAGAAGTTCCGCGAGGTCAGCGGCGGGCGCGGCGTCGATGTCGTACTGGACTCGCTGGCCCGGGAGTTCGTGGACGCCTCGCTGCGGCTGCTGCCGCGCGGCGGCCGGTTCGTCGAGATGGGCAAGACCGACGTCCGGGCGCCCGAGGAGGTCGCGGCCACCTACCCCGGCGTCTCCTACCAGGCGTTCGACCTCACCGAGGCGGGCCTGGACCGCATCCAGGAGATGCTGAGCGAGCTGCTGGAGCTGTTCCGGCAGGGCGCGCTGCGGGCGCTGCCGATCACCGCGTGGGACCTGCGGCAGGCCCCGGACGCGTTCCGCTACCTCAGCCAGGCCCGCCACATCGGCAAGGTCGTGCTCACCGTGCCCGCCCCGTGGAACCCGGACGGCACGGTGCTGATCACCGGCGGCACCGGCACCCTGGGCGGCCTGGTCGCCCGGCACGCGGTCACCGAGCGCGGCGTACGCCGCCTGGTGCTCACCAGCCGCCGCGGTGAGCAGGCCGCGGGCGCGGCCGAACTCGCCGCCGAACTGCGTGAGCTGGGCGCCGAGGTCACCATCGCCGCCTGCGACGCGGCCGACCGGGACGCGCTCGCCGCCGTCCTGGCCGACATCCCCGCCGGGCGTCCGCTGACCGCCGTCGTGCACACCGCCGGTGTGCTGGACGACGGGGTGATCGACGCGCTGACACCGGAGCGGCTGGAGAAGGTGCTGCGCCCCAAGGTGGACGCGGCCGTCAACCTCCACGAGCTGACCCGCGACCAGGACCTGGCCGCGTTCGTGCTGTTCTCCTCGGCGGCCGGGACGTTCGGCGGCCCCGGCCAGGCCAACTACGCGGCGGCCAACTCCTTCCTGGACGCCCTGGCCCGCCACCGCCAGTCCCAGGGCCTCGCCGCCACCTCGCTGGCCTGGGGCCTGTGGGCCGAGGCCAGCGGGATGACGGGTGAGCTGGAGGCCACCGACAAGTCCCGGATGAGCCGCTCCGGAGTGCTGGGGCTCTCCTCCGAGGAGGGCCTGGCGCTGTTCGATGCCGCCCAGGAGGTGGGCGACGCCTTCCTGGTGCCCATGCAGCTCGACCTGGCGCCGCTCACCGGCGCGCCCATCGAGATGGTGCCGCCGCTGCTGCGCGGTCTGGTGCGCGGCGGTACGACCCGCCGCACCGCCGAGTCGGGCGCGGCCGGGGACGGCTCCTCGCTGGTGGAGCGGCTGGTCCGGCTGGACGCGGCCGAGCGCGAGCAGACCCTGCTGGACCTGGTGCGCGCCCAGGTGGCCGTGGTGCTCGGCCATGACTCGCCCGACGCGGTGGAGGCGAGCCGGGCCTTCAAGGACCTCGGCTTCGACTCGCTGACCGCGGTGGAGTTCCGCAACCGCCTCGGCGGCGCCGCCGGGCTGCGGCTGCCCGCCACGCTGGTCTTCGACTACCCGACACCGACCGCGCTCGCCGGATATCTGCTGGAGGAGCTGCTCGGCTCCGAGGCGGCGGCCGTCCCCGCGCGGGCCGAGGGGTCGGCGGGCGCCGGGGCGGACGAGGACGACCCGATCGCCATCATCGCGATGAGCTGCCGCTTCCCCGGGGATGTGCGCACCCCCGAGGAGCTGTGGGAGCTGCTGGCCGAGGGCCGGGACGGCATCGCCCGGCTGCCGGAGGACCGGGGCTGGGACCTCGAGGCGTTCTACGACCCGGACCCCGACCGACCCGGCACCTCGTACGCCCGCGAGGGCGGCTTCTACTACGACGCCCACCACTTCGACCCGGCCTTCTTCGGCATCAACCCGCGCGAGGCCCTGGCGATGGACCCCCAGCAGCGACTGCTGCTGGAGACCTCCTGGGAGTCCTTCGAGCGGGCGGGCCTCGACCCGGGGGCGCTGCGCGGCAAACAGGTCGGCGTGTTCGTCGGCCAGATGCACAACGACTACGTGTCCCGGCTGCACACCGTCCCCGAGGGCGTCGAGGGCTACCTCGGCACCGGCGGCTCCAGCAGCATCGCCTCCGGCCGGGTGGCGTACACCTTCGGCTTCGAGGGCCCGGCCGTCACGGTCGACACGGCGTGTTCGTCGTCGCTGGTGGCGCTGCACCTGGCGGCGCAGGCGCTGCGCAACGGCGAGTGCACGATGGCGCTCGCGGGCGGTGTCACCATCATCACCACCCCTGATGTGTTCACCGAGTTCAGCCGCCAGCGCGGCCTGGCCAGGAACGGTCGCTGCAAGCCGTTCGCCGCGGCCGCCGACGGCACGGCCTGGGGCGAGGGCGTGGGCATGCTGCTGGTCGAGCGGCTGTCGGAGGCGAAGAAGAACGGTCATAAGGTGCTGGCGGTCGTGCGGGGCACGGCGGTCAATCAGGATGGTGCGTCGAATGGTCTGACGGCGCCGAACGGTCCGTCGCAGCAGCGGGTGATTCGTCAGGCGTTGGCGAACGCGGGTCTGTCGGCGTCCGAGGTGGACGCGGTCGAGGCGCACGGTACGGGCACCACGCTGGGTGACCCGATCGAGGCGCAGGCGCTGCTGGCCACGTACGGCAAGGAGAAGTCTTCCGAGCAGCCCTTGTGGCTGGGGTCGATCAAGTCCAACTTCGGTCATACGCAGGCCGCGGCGGGTGTCGCGGGCATCATCAAGATGGTGCAGGCGATGCGGCACGGTGTGCTGCCGAAGTCGCTGCACATCGATGAGCCGTCGCCGCATGTGGACTGGGCGGCGGGTGCGGTGTCGCTGCTGAGCGAGGCGCGGGAGTGGCCGGAGACCGGGCGTCCGCGCCGGGCCGGTATCTCGTCGTTCGGCATGAGCGGCACCAACGCGCACGCCATCATCGAGCAGGTGCCGGAGCCCGAGGAGGCGGAGGCTTCCGCGCTCCCGTCGGGTGAGCCGTCCGTGCTGCCGTCGGCGCTGCCGTGGGTGCTGTCCGCCAAGACCCCCGAGGCGCTGCGCGCCCAGGGGGCCCGGCTCCGCGCCCATGTGGCCGACCACCCCGAGCTGTCCCTGGCCGACCTCGGCCACTCCCTGGCCACCTCCCGGGTGCCGTTCGAGCACCGGGCGACCCTCGTCGCCCGGGACCGGGACGCCTTCCTGGCCGGGTTGGACGCCCTCGCCGAGGGCCGCGCCACGACCGGTCTTGTCGAGGGCGCGGTGGCCGAGGGCGGCAAGCTGGCCGTCCTGTTCACCGGCCAGGGCAGCCAGCGGCTCGGCATGGGCCGCGAGCTCTACGACACCTACCCGGCGTTCGCCGAGGCGCTGGACGAGGTCTGCGACGCGCTGGACCCGCACCTGATGCGGCCCCTGAAGACGGTGATGTTCGGGGACGACACGGAGGAGCTGGACCAGACCGGCTTCACCCAGCCCGCGCTGTTCGCGATCGAGGTGGCGCTGTTCCGCCTGGTCGAGGCGTGGGGCGTGAAGCCGGACCTCCTCTCCGGCCACTCCATCGGCGAACTGGCGGCCGCCCATGTGGCCGGTGTGCTGACGCTCGCCGACGCCGCCAAGCTGGTGGCCGCCCGTGGGCGGTTGATGCAGCGGCTGCCGGCCGGTGGCGCGATGATCGCCGTCCAGGCGTCCGAGGACGAGGTGACCCCGCGGCTGGGCAAGCGCGTGAGCATCGCGGCCGTCAACGGCCCGACCTCGGTCGTGGTCGCGGGCGACGAGGACGCGGCGCTGGAGATCGCGGCGGCCTTCGAGGCGGAGGGCCGCAAGACCAAGCGGCTCACCGTGAGCCACGCGTTCCACTCGCCCCACATGGACGGCATGCTGGACGCCTTCCGCGAGGTGGCGCACGAGGTGACGTACCAGGCCCCGCGCATTCCGATCGTGTCCAACCTGACCGGTGCCGTGGTCTCCGCCGAGGAGATCATGACGGCTGACTTCTGGGTGCGCCACGTCCGCGAGGCGGTCCGCTTCCTCGACGGCGTCCGGACGATGGAGGCGCAGGGCATCACCACCTACCTCGAGCTGGGCCCGGACGGTGTCCTGACCGCCATGGCCCAGGACTGCGTGACCGACGCCGACACGGCCGCCTTCGCCGCCGCGCTGCGCAAGGGCCGCCCCGAGGCCGAGACGCTGCTGACGGCTGTGGGCACCGCCCATGCCCGCGGCGCCGCCGTGGACTTCGGTCCGCTGTACGCCCCGTACGGCCCGCGGCTGGTCGATCTGCCGACGTACGCCTTCCAGCGCCGCTCGTTCTGGCTGGACGCCGGACCGGTCGGCGGCGACGCCACCGCGATCGGCCTCCACGCGGCGGGCCACCCGCTGCTGGGCGCCGCCGTGGAGCTGCCCGACTCGGACGGCATCGCCTTCACCGGACGGCTCTCCCTCCAGACCCAGCCCTGGCTCGCCGACCACGCCGTCATGGGCACGGTGCTGCTGCCCGGCACCGCCTTCGTGGAACTGGCCCTGCGCGCCGGGCACCACGCGGGCTGCGACCGCCTGGACGAGCTCACCCTGGAAGCCCCCCTGATCGTCCCCGACCAGGGCGCCGTCCAGCTCCGGCTCTCCCTCGCCGCCCCCGACGACACCGGCCGCCGCGCGCTCACCCTGCACTCGCGTGCGGAGGGCGCCCCGACGGACGAACCGTGGCTGCGCCACGCCACGGGTGCACTGGTGGCGTCGGACGCCACGCCCCCGTCGTTCAACCTGACCGCCTGGCCCCCGGCGGAGGCCGAGAAGATCGAGGTGGAGGGCCTCTACGAGGGCCTGGCCGATTCGGGCTTCGCCTATGGCCCGGTCTTCCAGGGCCTGACGGCCGCCTGGCGACGCGGCGACGAGGTGTTCGCCGAGGTAAGCCTGCCGGAGGACCGCAGGTCCGACGCGGGCGCGTTCGGGCTCCACCCGGCACTGCTGGACGCCGCACTGCACGCACTGGGGCTCCAGACGGCCGAACAGGCTGGAGGCCAAGGCCGCCTGCCCTTCTCCTGGACCGGAGTCTCCCTGCACGCGGTGGGCGCCTCGGCCCTACGGGTGCGGCTGGACGGCACGGCCACGGGCACGGTGACCCTGGAGCTGGCCGACACAACGGGTGCCCCGGTGGCATCGGTCGAGGGCCTGGCCCTCCGCACGATCTCCCCGGACCAACTGGGCGCAACCCGCCCGGGCGCCGCGTCCGACGCCCTGTTCCGCGTGGACTGGACCCCGACCCCGGCCCAGTCCACCGAGGTGACCCCCAACACCTGGGCAGCAGTAGGCCCCAACACCCTGGACGTCCCGACCTACGCGGATCTGGACGCACTGGCAGAGGCGATCGCCTCCGGCACGCGGCTCCCGGAATACGTCGTGGTAAATCAAGCCCGTCCGGCGTTTGAGGACCGGGGTCCAGGGGCGGAGCCCCTTGTTTCGGGAAGGGGCGGGATTGGGGAAACCCCCTCGCCCGCCGAGACGGCGCACCACGCCACCACCCACACCCTGACCCTCCTCCAGCAGTGGCTGGCCGACGACCGCTTCACGGACGACGCTCGCCTAGTCATCCTCACCTCAGGGGCCGTAAGCACCGGCACGGACACCCCCGCCACCGACCCGGCCCAAGCCGCCATCTGGGGCCTGGCCCGCTCCGCCCAAGCGGAAAACCCGGACCGCATCGTCCTGGTGGACACCGACGGCAAGGGCAAGCCACAGGACACCCTGGCCACCGCCCTGGCAACGGGCGAACCCCACATCGCCCTCCGCGACGGCGCCCCCCGGGCGCCAAGGCTGGCACGGGTCACCGGGACGGCGGACCAGCAGACCCCGGCGTTCGACCCCGAGGGCACCGTTCTGGTCACCGGTGCCAGTGGCACGCTGGGCGCCCTCTTCGCGCGCCACCTGGTGGCCGAGCACGGCGTACGCCACCTCCTCCTGGTGAGCCGTCGCGGCGCGGAAGCCCCCGGCGCCGCCGAACTCACCACCCAACTCACCGAGTTGGGCGCCGAAGCGCACTGGTCGGCCTGCGACGTGGCGGACCGTACCGCCCTGGCCGAAACCCTGGCCGCGATCCCCACCGCCCACCCCCTCACCGCCGTCGTGCACACGGCAGGCATCCTGGACGACGGCGTGATCGCGTCTCTCACTCCGGACCGGCTGACCACCGTCCTCCGCCCCAAGGCGGACGCGGCGTGGAACCTCCACGAGCTGACCCAGGACGCGGACCTGTCCGCGTTCATCCTGTTCAGCTCGGCCGCGGGCGTCTTCGGCGGCCCCGGTCAGGGCAACTACGCGGCGGCCAACGCCTTCCTGGACGCCCTCGCCCAGCACCGCCGCGCCAACGGCCTGCCCGCCAGCTCCCTCGCCTGGGGCCTGTGGTCGGTGGCCGGAGGCATGGGCGGTGAGCTGGACGAGGCCGAGATCGCCCGGATCCGGCGCGGCGGTGTCGGCGTGCTCACGGCCGAGAGCGGCCTGGAGCTGTTCGACGCCGCGCAGGGCTCGGACGAGCCCCTGCTCGTACCGCTGCCGCTGGACATGGCCGCGCTCAGGGCACAGGCGGGCAGCGGCATGCTCCCGGCGCTCTTCCGCGGCCTGGTCCGCGCCCCCGCCCGCCGCGCCGCCGAGTCCGCTGCGGCCGCCGCGGCCGGTGCCGAGGCGCTGCGCGAGCGGCTCGCCGGGCTCTCCGAGCCCGAGCGCGAGGAGGTGCTGCTGGAGCTGGTCTGCACCCAGGTGGCGGCCGTCCTCGGCTACCCCGGCCCGGAGACGGTCGACCCGGCCCGCTCGTTCAGCGAGGTCGGCTTCGACTCGCTGACCGCGGTCGAGCTCCGCAACCGTCTCAACGCGACGACCGGAGTCCGCCTCCCGGCGACGCTGGTCTTCGACTACCCGACCCCGAACGCACTGGTCGAGTACCTCAGGGGCGAGATCCTCCCGGACGACGCGTCGGCGGTCACCTCGCTGCTCGCGGAGCTCGACGGCCTGGAGAAGTCCCTGGCCCTGGCGCTGGCCGGGTCCGGAGCCGGGGCCGGAGCCGGGACCGGGGCCGCCCCGGACGACGAGGACCGGAGCAGGGTCACCGCGCGACTCCAGGCCCTGCTCGCGCAATGGAATGACAACCGAGGACCGGAAGACGGCGCCGGAGTCGCCGAGGAGCTGGAGTCCGCCACGGACGACGACCTCTTCGACTTCATCGGCAAGGAATTCGGGATCTCCTGAAACGACCGCAGCCGACGTCAAGTGACAAGGTCTTCCGGATTCCTCGAGAGGGAAACGCACGTATGAATGAGGAAAAGCTCCGCTACTTTCTCAAGCGGGTGACCGCCGACCTGCATGAGACCCGGCGCCGCCTGCAAGAGGTGGAGTCGGAGGACCAGGAGCCCATCGCGATCGTCGGCATGAGCTGCCGCTACCCGGGCGGGGTCGGCTCGCCCGAGGACCTGTGGCGGCTGGTGTCCGAGGGCGGGGACGGCATTTCCGAATTCCCCACCGACCGCGGCTGGGACATCGGGCGGCTCTTCGACGACAATCCGGACGGCGCGGGCACGAGCTATGTCCGGGAGGGCGGTTTCCTCCACGACGCCAACTACTTCGACCCGGCGTTCTTCGGTATCAATCCGCGCGAGGCCCTGGCGATGGACCCCCAGCAGCGGCTGCTGCTGGAGACCACCTGGGAGGTGTTCGAGCGGGCGGGCATCGACGCCACCTCCGTGCGCGGCACCCGTACCGGTGTCTTCGCGGGCGTCATGTACCACGACTACGCCTCCCGGCTGCGCGCCGTGCCGCCCGGTGTCGAGGGCTACCTCGGCACCGGCGGTTCGAGCAGCATCGCCTCCGGCCGGGTGGCGTACACCTTCGGCCTGGAGGGCCCCGCGCTCACCGTCGACACGGCGTGCTCATCCTCCCTGGTCACCCTCCATCTGGCCATGCAGGCGCTGCGCAACGGCGAATGCTCACTCGCCCTGGCCGGCGGCGTCACCGTGATGTCGACGCCCGGCACCTTCACCGAGTTCAGCCGCCAGCGCGGGCTGTCCTTCGACGGCCGCTGCAAGTCCTTCGCGGCGTCCGCCGACGGCACCGGCTGGTCCGAGGGCGCGGGCATGCTGCTGGTCGAGCGGCTGTCGGACGCCCGCCGCAACGGCCACAAGGTGCTGGCCGTCGTCCGTGGCTCGGCCATCAACCAGGACGGCGCGTCCAACGGTCTGACCGCGCCCAACGGCCCGTCCCAGCAGCGCGTCATCCGCCAGGCGCTCGCCAGCGCCCGGCTGACGGCCGACCAGATCGACGTGGTCGAGGCCCACGGCACGGGCACCACGCTCGGCGACCCGATCGAGGCGCAGGCGCTGCTCGCCACGTACGGCAAGGAGAAGCCCGCCGAACGGCCGCTGCTGCTGGGCTCGATCAAGTCCAACGTCGGCCACACCCAGGCCGCCGCCGGTGTCGCCGGGATCATCAAGATGGTCAAGGCCATCGAGCACGGCTATGTGCCCAAGTCCCTGCACATCGACGAGCCGTCACCGCATATCGACTGGTCGGCCGGGGCCGTCTCGCTGCTGACCGAGGGCCGGCCGTGGCCGGAGACCGGCCGTCCGCGCCGCGCCGCCGTGTCGTCGTTCGGCATCAGCGGCACCAACGCCCACCTGATCATCGAGCAGCCCCCGGCGGAGGACCCCGACGCCGAGGAGGAGACCGCGGAGGCCCCCGCCGAAGGGACGGCGGCGCCCTCAGAGGAGACGGCGGCGCCCCGCACCCTCCCCCTCCTGCCGTGGCTGGTCTCCGGCAAGGGCGAGGACGCGCTGCGCGCCCAGGCCGCCCGGCTCCACGCCCACGTGGCCGAACGTCCCGATCTTGACCCGGTGTCCGTCGGCCACTCGCTGGCCACCACCCGCGCCGCCCTGGAGAACCGCGCCGCCGTCATCGCCGGTGACCGCGCCACCTTCCTCGACCGCCTCGCCGCGCTCGCCTCCGGTGAGCCCGCCGCCGGGGTGGTCCAGGGCGTGGAGACCCGGGGCAAGCTGGCGTTCCTCTTCACCGGCCAGGGCAGCCAGCGGCTCGGCATGGGCCGCGAGCTCTATGACACCTACCCGGCGTTCGCCGAGGCGCTGGACGCCGTGTGCGCCGCGCTCGACCCGCGCCTCGAACGTCCCCTGAAGGACGTGCTGTTCGGGGACGACGCCGCCGCGCTGGACCGGACCGGCTTCACCCAGCCCGCGCTGTTCGCCATCGAGGTGGCCCTCTTCCGCCTCGTCGAATCCTGGGGCCTGAAGCCGGACGTGGTCTCCGGCCACTCCATCGGCGAGATCGCCGCCGCGCATGTCGCGGGGGTGCTCTCCCTCGACGCCGCCGCCCTGCTGGTGGCGGCCCGGGGCCGCCTCATGCAGCGGCTGCCGGGTGGCGGCGCGATGATCGCCGTCCAGGCGTCCGAGGACGAGGTGGCGCCGCTGCTCACCGACCGGGTGTCCATCGCCGCCCTCAACGGCCCGTCGTCGGTGGTCATCGCGGGTGATGAGGACGCCGCTGTCGCCATCGCCGCGTCGTTCGAGGCGCAGGGCCGTAAGACCAAGCGGCTCACCGTCAGCCACGCCTTCCACTCGCCGCTGATGGACCCGATGCTGGAGCCGTTCCGCAAGGTCGCGGAGAGCCTGACGTACGAGGCCCCGAAGATCCCGGTGGTCTCCAACCTCACCGGCGGCATCGCGCCCGCCGCGGAGATCGCCACCGCCGACTTCTGGGTCCGCCACGTCCGCGAGGCCGTGCGCTTCCTCGACGGTATGCGCGCGATGGAGGCGCAGGGCGTCACCACGTACCTCGAGCTCGGCCCGGACGGTGTGCTGTCCGCGCTCGGCCAGGAGTGCCTGGCGGGCGAGTCCGAACACGTGGCGTTCGCCCCCGCCCTGCGGTCCGGCCGCCCCGAGGCCGAGACCCTGACCACCGCCCTGGCCACCCTGCACACCCGGGGCACGGCCCCCGACTGGGCGGCGTACTACGCGGGCACCGGCGCCGAGCGCGTCGAGCTGCCCACGTACGCCTTCCAGCGCGAGCACTACTGGCTGGACGCGGGCACCGCCTACGGCGACGTCTCCTCGTTCGGCCTCGGCGCCGCCGATCATCCGCTGCTCGGCACGGCCGTCTCCCTGGCCGACGCGGAGGGCTTCCTGTTCACCGGGCGGCTCGCGCTGGACACCCACCCGTGGCTGGCCGACCACGCCGTCATGGGCGCGGTGCTGCTGCCCGGCACCGCGTTCGTGGAACTGGCGGTGCGCGCCGGTGAGCAGGCCGGTTGCGATCTGGTGGAGGAGCTCACCCTGGAGGCCCCGCTGATCCTGCCCGAGCGGGGCGGGGTCCGGCTCCAGATCGCCGTGGGCGCCCAGGACGACACCGGCCGCCGCACCCTCGCCCTCCACTCCCGCCCCGACGAGGCCGGAGACGAGGAGCCGTGGCTGCGCCACGCCACGGGCGTCCTCGCGGAGAGCGCCCCCGCGGCCCCGTCGTTCGACCTGAGCGCCTGGCCGCCCGCCGGGGCGGAGCGCATCGAGACCGACGGCCTGTACGAGGGTCTGGCCGAGGCGGGCTTCGGCTACGGCCCGGTCTTCCAGGGCCTGCGCGCCGCCTGGCGCGCCGACGGCGAGGTCTACGCCGAGGTCGCCCTCCCCGAGGACACCGAGCCCGACGCCGCCCACTTCGGCCTCCACCCGGCCCTGCTGGACGCCGTCCTGCACACCATCGGCCTCAGCGACCTGACCGAGAACCCGGGCCAGGGCGGACTCCCCTTCTCCTGGACCGGCGTCCGCATCCACTCGGTGGGCGCCGACACGGTACGCGTCCGCCTGTCGCCCGCCGGAAACGGCACGGTCTCCCTCCAACTGGCGGACGTAACGGGCACCCCGGTGGCCACGGTCGACCGCCTGGCCCTCCGCACGGTCTCCCAGGACCAGCTGACGGCCCCGGGCGGCGCGTCGGACGCCCTGTTCACGGTGGACTGGACCCCGATCCCGGCAACGTCCGAGCCGGTGTCCCAGGCCGACTGGACGACGATAGGCCCCGACGCCCCCTACCCGGACCTGGAGGCGTTGACCGAGGCCCTGGACGCGGGCGCGCAGACCCCGCAGTACGTAGTGGTCTCCCTGTCACCTCTGGCCTCGGACAGTGCGCGAAATCAAGCCTGTCCGGCGCTTGAGGACACGCCCGAAGGGCGCCCAGGCGCGGCCTCTCCAGCCCGTCCGGCGCTTGAGGACCGGGGTCCGGGGCGGAGCCCCGGCGGGGTGCCAGGGGCGGAGCCCCTGGATTCGGGAAGGGGCGGGGTGGGGAACAACCCCTCGCCCGCCGAAGCCGCACACGAGGCCACCACCCAAGCCCTCCACCTCCTCCAAACCTGGCTCACGGACGACCGCTTCGCGAACACCCGCCTGGTGGTCCTCACCTCCGCCACCAACCTCGCCCACACCGCCGCCCACGGCCTCATCCGCTCCGCCCAGTCGGAGAACCCGGGCCGCATCATCCTGGTGGACACCGACACCCACCCGGACTCCCTCGAAGCCCTGCCCACCGCCCTCGCCTCCGGCGAACAGGAACTCGCGGTACGCGAAGGCAAGGTCAAGGCCCCCCGCCTGACCCGCGCCACCACGCAGCCGGAGACCGAAACCCCCGAGTGGAACCCGGACGGCACGGTGCTGCTGACGGGCGCATCCGGCACCCTGGGCACCCTCTTCGCCCGCCACCTCGTAACCGACCGCGGCGTACGCCACCTCCTCCTGGTCAGCCGCCGCGGCGAAACCGCCCCCGGCGCAGCCGAACTCACCACCGAGCTCGCCGAGTTGGGCGCCGAAGCGCACTGGTCGGCCTGCGACGTGGCGGACCGTACCGCCCTGGCCGAAACCCTCGCCGCCATTCCGGCAGAACACCCCCTCACCGCCGTGGTCCACACCGCAGGCATCCTGGACGACGGCGTCATCGCGTCCCTCACCCCCGACCGCCTCACCACCGTCCTCCGCCCCAAGGCAGACGCGGCGTGGAACCTCCACGAGCTGACCCAGGACGCGGACCTGTCCGCGTTCATCCTGTTCAGCTCAGCCGCAGGCGTCTTCGGCGGCGCAGGCCAGGGCAACTACGCCGCGGCCAACGCCTTCCTGGACGCCCTCGCCCAGCACCGCCGCACCGCCGGCCTGCCCGCCACCTCCCTCGCCTGGGGCCTGTGGGCCGAGCCCGGCGGCATGGCCGGAGACCTGGACGAGGCGGAACTCGCCCGCCTCCAGCGCGGTGGCATCGCCGCCATCACCGCCGACCAGGGCCGAGAGCTGTTTGACCTGGCGACGAACGCCACGGACGACGCGCTGCTGGTCCCCATGCCCCTCGACCTGGCCGCCCTCCGGGCACAGGCAAGCGCCGGAATGCTGCCGCCGCTCTTCCGCGGACTCGTCCGCGTCCCGCCCCGCCGCGCGGCCCAGGCCGCCGCCGCGGCGCGGTCCGGCGCGCTCGCCCAGCAACTGGCCGGGGCGGCATCCGACGCCGAGGCCGAGGCCATCGTCCTCGGCCTGGTGCGTACGCAGGTGGCGGCCGTGCTCGGCTACGCCGGACCCGAAGCGGTCGAGCCCCAGCGCGCGTTCAGCGAGGTCGGCTTCGACTCGCTCACCGCCGTGGAACTGCGCAACCGCCTGACCGCCGTCAGCGGCGTCCGGCTCCCCGCCACGCTGATCTTCGACTACCCGACCCCCGCCGCCCTCGCCGCGTATCTGCGGGCCGAGGCCCAGGGCAGCCAGGAGGACGCGGCCGCGCCCGTGGCCGCCGCCACCGCCCACGACGACGACCCGATCGCCATCGTGGCGATGAGCTGCCGGTTCCCCGGCGGCGTGACCTCGCCCGAGGACCTGTGGAAGCTGGTCACCGACGGCGCGGACGCCATCACCGACATGCCCACCGACCGCGGCTGGGACATCGAGTCGCTCTACGACGACGACCCCGACCAGCAGGGCACCAGCTACGCCCGCAACGGCGGATTCCTCCACGACGCCCACCACTTCGACCCCGTCTTCTTCGGGATCTCGCCGCGTGAGGCGCTCGCGATGGACCCGCAGCAGCGGCTGCTGCTGGAGACCACCTGGGAGGCGTTCGAGCGGGCCGGGATCGACCCGGCGACGGTGCGCGGCAGCCGGACCGGTGTCTACACCGGCGTCATGTACAACGACTACGGCACCCTGCTGCACCGCGCCCCCGACGGCCTCGAGGGCTACATGGGCACCGCCAGCTCCGGCAGCGTCGCCTCGGGCCGAGTCTCGTACACGTTCGGCCTCGAAGGCCCGGCCGTCACCGTCGACACGGCCTGCTCGTCCTCCCTCGTCACCCTGCACATGGCGGTGCAGGCGCTGCGCAACGGCGAATGCTCGCTCGCCCTCGCGGGCGGTGTGACCGTCATGGCCACCCCCGGCACCTTCGTGGCCTTCAGCAAGCAGCGCGGCCTCGCGACCGACGGCCGCTGCAAGCCCTTCGCCGCCGCGGCCGACGGTACGGCCTGGGGCGAGGGCGTGGGCATGCTGCTGGTCGAGCGGCTGTCGGACGCCCGCCGCAACGGCCACCCGGTCCTCGCGATCGTCCGGGGCTCGGCCATCAACCAGGACGGTGCCTCCAACGGCCTCACCGCCCCCAATGGCCCGTCCCAGCAGCGCGTCATCCGTCAGGCCCTCGCCAACGCCCGGCTGTCCGCCTCGGAGGTGGACGTGGTCGAGGCCCACGGCACCGGTACGACGCTGGGCGACCCGATCGAGGCGCAGGCGCTGCTCGCCACCTACGGCCAGGAGCACACCGAGGACGAACCGCTCTGGCTGGGCTCGGTGAAGTCCAACTTCGGCCACACCCAGGCCGCGGCCGGTGTCGCCGGGATCATCAAGATGGTCAAGGCCATCGAGCACGGTGTGCTGCCCAGGACCCTGCACGTGGACGAGCCGTCCCCGCACGTGGACTGGACGGCGGGCGCGGTGTCGCTGCTCACCGACCAGACGGAGTGGCCGGAGACCGGCCGTCCGCGCCGGGCCGCGGTGTCCTCGTTCGGCATCAGCGGCACCAACGCGCACACCATCATCGAGCAGGCACCTGCCGAGCGGCCCACGGCCACCGAAGCGGCCGCACCCGAGCCGGGTCCGCTGCCGTGGATCCTGTCCGGCAGGAGCGAGACGGCGCTGAGCGCCCAGGCCGAGCGGCTGCTGGCCCACCTCGACGCTCACCGCGACGCCTGCCGCGACGCCGACCTCGACGCCCGCCACGACGCTCACCGCGACGCCCACCCGGGCCCGCGCCCGGCCGACGTCGGCTACTCCCTGGCCACCACCCGCGCCGTCCACGACCAGCGCGCGGTGCTGGTCGGCACGGACCGCGAGGACTTCGTCCGCGCCCTGACGGCACTCGCCCGGGGCGAGGCGGTGGCCCAGCTGGTCCAGGGCACCGGGACGGCCGGCAAGACGGCGTTCGTCTTCCCCGGGCAGGGGTCGCAGTGGGCCGGGATGGCGGTGGGGCTGATGGACGCCTCGCCCGTCTTCGCGTCCCGTATCCACGAATGCGCCGCCGCGCTCGCGGAGTTCACCGACTGGTCGTTGGTCGATGTGTTGCGGGGTGCCGAGGGCGCGCCGTCGCTGGACCGGGTGGATGTGGTCCAGCCGGTGCTGTTCGCGGTGATGGTGTCGCTCGCGGAGCTGTGGCGTTCGCTGGGCGTCGTCCCGTCCGCCGTCGTCGGCCACTCCCAGGGAGAGATCGCGGCGGCGTGTGTGGCGGGGATTCTGTCGCTGAAGGACGCGGCGCGTGTGGTGGCGCTGCGCAGCCAGGCGATCGGCCGGGTGCTGGCGGGCAAGGGCGGCATGGTCTCGGTGGCGCTTCCCGTGGCGGATGTACGGGAGCGGATCGCGCCCTGGGGCGAGGAGCGGATCTCGGTGGCGGCCGTCAACGGCCCGTCGTCGGTGGTGGTTTCGGGTGAGCCCGAGGCGCTGGAGGAGCTGCTGGCGTCCTGCGAGGCCGATGAGGTGCGGGCGCGCCGGGTGCCGGTGGACTACGCCTCGCACTCGGCCCAGGTCGAACTCCTCCGCGAGGAGCTCCTGGAGTTGCTCGCGCCCGTACAGCCGAAGAACGCCCAGGTGCCGTTCCTCTCCACCGTCACGGGGGAGTGGGTCGACGGCTCCGAGCTGGACGCCGAGTACTGGTTCACCAACCTCCGCCGCACCGTCGAGCTGGAGAGCGCCGTCCGCCGCCTGCTGGACGAGGGCTTCGGAGCCTTCATCGAGTCCAGTGCCCACCCCGTCCTGACGATGGGGGTGCAGGAGACCGCCGAGGACGCGGGTCGCGAGGCCGCCGCGATCGGCTCGCTGCGCCGCGACGAGGGCGGTCTTGACCGCTTCCACCTCTCGCTGGGCGAGGCGTGGACGCGCGGTGTGGCCGTGGACTGGGAGGCGGTGTACGAGGGGACGGGCGCGGTCCGCGTCGAGCTGCCCACGTACGCCTTCCAGCACGAGCGCTACTGGATCGAGGTGCCGCTCTCGGTGGGCGATGTCGCCTCCGCCGGTCTCGGCGCCGCCGGGCATCCGCTGCTGGGCGCCGCCGTCGAACTGCCGGACTCCGACGGCTTCCTGCTCACCGGGCGGCTCTCCCTCCAGACCCACCCCTGGCTCGCCGACCACGCCGTGTCCGGCACCGTGCTGCTGCCGGGTACGGCCTTCGTGGAGCTGGCGATCCGCGCCGGTGACCAGGTCGGCTGCGATCTGCTGGACGAGCTGACCCTGGAGGCGCCGCTGATCCTGCCCGCCCGGGGCGGGATCCAGCTGCGGCTGACCGTGGGCGCGCCCGACGCGAGCGGCCGCCGGGCGCTGGAGGTTTACTCCCGCCCGGAGCCGGACGCGGACCGGGGCGCCGCCTCGGAGGGGCCCTGGATCCGCCACGCCGGCGGTGTGCTGGCCTCCGGCGCCGCCGCCGACAGCGGGACGGACCTGTCCGTATGGCCGCCCGCGGAGGCCGTCGCCCTCGATGTGGACGACCTCTACGAGCGGTTCGCGGCGGGCGGCTTCGGCTACGGCCCGGCGTTCCAGGGCCTGACGGCCGCCTGGCGGCGCGGCGCGGAGGTCTTCGCCGAACTGCGCCTTGACCAGCGGCAGCACCGCGACGCGGCGCTGTTCGGGCTGCATCCGGCGCTGCTGGACGCCGCGCTGCACGGGGTCGCGCTCGGCGACTTCCTGGGCGCCGGGGCCGATGGCATCCGGCTGCCGTTCTCCTGGAGCGGGGTCACCCTCCACGCGGCGGGTGCCACGGCGCTGCGCGTACGGATCGCTCCGGCCGGGCCGGAAGCGGTGGCGCTGACCGTCGCGGACGAGAACGGCGACGCGGTCGCGTCGGTGGACTCCCTGGTGCTGCGGCGCATCGCCCCGGAGCAGCTGCGTGCGGCCCAGGTGACCTACCACGACTCGCTGTTCCGGCTGGAGTGGGCGCCGGTGCCGGCGCCCTCGGCGGCCCCCGCGGCCGTTCGCTGGGCCCTGGTCGGCGAGCAGGCCGCCGCGACCGGCAGGGACGCCTTCGGGCTGGTCGACGCCCTGGAGTCCATCGGCGCCGAGTGCGCCGTCTTCCCCGATCTGACCGAGCTCGCGGCCGTGGTGGCCTCGGGCAGCCCCCGGCCGGATGTCGTGCTGCTCCCGCTCACCGGTCCCGGCGGTGGCGGTGGCGGCCATCTGGCGGAGGGCGCGCGGCTGGCCACCCACGCGGCGCTGGACACCGCGCAGTCGTGGCTCGCCGAGGAGGGCCTCGCCGGGGCGCGGCTGGCGTTCGTGACCCGCGGGGCGGTCGCCACCTCCCCGGACGCCGAGGTGCACGACCTGCCGCATGCGCCCGTATGGGGGCTGATCCGCACCGCGCAGACCGAGAACCCGGACCGCTTCCTGCTGCTCGACCTGGACCGCGAGGGGGCCTCGGCCGACGCGCTCATGGCGGCCGCGGCCGGTGGTGAACCGCAGCTCGCGGTCCGCGCGGGCGCCCTCCACGCGCCCCGGCTGGCCCGGGTCGCGGCTCAGGAGGCCGCCGCTCAGGAGGTCGCCACTCAGGAGGGGGACCGGACGCCGGAGGGGCTGCCGGAGTTCGACCCGGACGGCACGGTTCTGATCACCGGCGCCACCGGTGTCCTCGGCGGACAGCTCGCCCGCCATCTGGTGGCCGAGCGCGGTGTGCGGCATCTGCTGCTCAACAGCCGCCGCGGCCAGCGTGCCCAGGGGATCCCCGAGCTGGTCGGCGAACTGACCGCGCTGGGCGCCGAGGTGAGCGTCGCGGCCTGCGATGTGGCCGACCGCGAGGCGCTGTCGCTGCTGCTGGCCGAGGTGGACCCGGCGCATCCGCTCGCCGCCGTCGTACACACCGCCGGGGTGCTGGACGACGGGCTGCTGCCCGCGCTCACCCCGGAGCGGATCGACACGGTCTTCCGGCCGAAGGTGGACGCGGCGCTCAATCTGCACGAGCTGACCCGCGATCTGGACCTTTCCGCCTTCGTCGTGTTCTCGTCCGCCGCCGGGACCTTCGGCGCGCCGGGCCAGGCCAACTACGCGGCGGCCAACACCTTCCTGGACGCCTTCGCCGCGCACCGCCGCTCCGCCGGGCTGCCCGCCCTCTCGCTGGCCTGGGGCCTGTGGGAGCAGCGCAGCGCGATGACCGGCGGCATGGCGGACGCGGATGTGGCCCGTATGGAGCGCTCCGGGATGGCGCCGCTGACCTCGCGGGACGGTCTGGAGCTGTTCGACACGGCGTGCTCGGTGGCCGGTGAGGCGGTGCTCGTACCGCTGCACCTGGACATCGCGCCGCTGCGCGAGCAGGCCGCCGAGGGCGCGCTGCCATCCGTGTTCCGCGGGCTGGTCCGGGCCCCGGCCCGGCGCCGTACGGTCTCCGCCGGGGCGGCCGACACCGGCGGCCCCTCGCTGGCGCGGCGGCTGGCCGGGCTGGCCGAGGCGGAGCGCGAGCAGGCCGTGCTGGACCTGGTCCGCGGCCAGGCCGCCGCGGTCCTCGGCTTCGCGGACGCGGAGGCGGTGGGGGCCGCACGGGGCTTCCTGGAGCAGGGCTTCGACTCGCTGACCGCCGTCGAACTGCGCAACCGGCTGGGCGCCGCGAGCGGGCTGCGGCTGCCCCCGACGCTGCTGTTCGACCACCCGACGCCCGAGCTGGTCGCCCGGCAGCTGCTCGAGCGGCTGGCCGGTGCGGTGGCCGCCGAGGGCGGCACGGTGTCGGACGCGGCGCGGGACGAGGCGGCGGGCGCGGAGCCGTCGGCCGTGTTCGGCGCGATGATGCGGGAGGCCGGACAGCGCGGTGAGCAGGAGGAGTTCACCCGCCTGCTGATGGACGTCTCGCGGTTCCGGCCCTCGTTCGGATCCGCCGCCGAGCTGGACAAGGCGCCCCCGATGGTACGGCTCTCGCGCGGTGAGACCGGGCCCGCGCTGGTGTGCTTCTCCTCGATCCTGTCGATCGGCGGCCCGCACCAGTACGCCAGGTTCGCCGCCGGATTCCGCGGCCACCGGGACGTCTGGGCGCTGGGCAACCCCGGTTTCGTCGCCGGGGAGCGGCTCCCGGCCAACCCGGAGGCGGTGGTCGAGGCGCAGGCCGAAGCGGTGCTGCGGGAGACCGACGGCGCGCCGTTCGTGCTGCTGGGCCACTCCTCGGGCGGGCTGCTCGCCCATGAGGTGGCCGCGCGGCTGGAGAGCACGGGGGTCTTCCCGGACGCGGTCGTCCTGCTCGACATCTACTCCCACGACCGGGACGCGGCCGTCGCCCTCCAGCCCGGGCTGAGCGCCGGGATGGACGAGCGGAGCGCGGGCCAGGTGCCGGTGGACGACACCCGGCTGCTGGCCATGGGCGCGTACTTCCGGCTGTTCGGGAAGTGGCGGCCCAAGGAGGTCAAGACGCCGACCCTGCTGGTCCGGGCCGGCGACCGGCTCTTCGACTGGTCCCGCGACGGCGACTGGCGGTCGTACTGGCAGCTCCCGCACACCGCGCTCGATGTGCCGGGGAACCACTTCACGATGATGGAGGAGCACGCCGCGACGACGGCCCGCGCCGTGGCGGACTGGCTGTCCTGACGGACGGACGGCCTGTTGCCACCCCACAGGGGTGCCAACAGGCCGTCGTCGTGTTCAGAGGAGCCTGAATCGGCCGGGGTTGTTGTGGTCGCGATGGCGGGGGCACTGGCACGGTGGCCACGCCTGCCCCAACGAGTAGGCGTCGCTCTGCTTCCCGTCGAGGACGGTCACCATCGCGCGCCGGGTGGTGACGATGCCGTTGTGCGCCATGGTGTAGACGCGCATCGTCATCTTCGGCCGTTCGTTCCGGTCAGGCCGGTCGTCGGACATCAGCGGTCCTCTTCTCCCGCTACGGGGGCGAGGAGTTGGAGCAGGCTGCGCAGGCTTCGTCTCACCGCGCCGAGGTGGTAGGTCAGTTCTTCGGGTGTGGCGCTGGACAGGTCGAGGGTTTCGGCTCCCGTGAGGGTCTGTCCGGCGACGAATACGACGGCCTGTTGGAGGGCCTTCCCCGAGTACGTGGGGCACGAGGGCCGGGCAGCGGAGATCCGGCAGTACGAAGGGGCGTCATTCCCGGTCTGCTCCAGACGCCGGAGCGGGTGACGCTTGTCGCGGAGCGGCAAGCCGCACTGGTCCGGATGACCCGCCGCTGCTCTTCGTGATGCTGGACGAAAGCCTGTGTCCGTCGGCCAATCGGCGAACCCGTCGTCAGGGACGCCCAGTTCGCACGGCTGGTCGAGTTCGCCGAGTTGCCGAACACTGTGATCCAAGTCGCTCTGTTCGACATGGGGGCGTGCCGCCCGTTCGACCTGCCGCTCTATATCCCGACGATGTCGGACCGTTCGCTCATGTCATACGCGGAGTCCGCCCAGCGGGGCCAATTTGAACGGGAAAGCACCTCAGCCGTGCGGGTCTCGGTTCAGGATCGGGTCTCGGTTCAGGTCGGTATGGGCTTCTCGGCTCGGTCGGGTGCGGGTTTCGTCTCGCGCCTTCGGCGCAATTGAGCAGCGGCGGCGGGGGCGGGGGGCTCGCGCCGCGTCGCCGGGCGCCGGGCCGGTGGATGCGAGCGCCGGTGGCGGCACCTGCGCCCGGGAGCTGGGGCCGATACCGGACTGACGGCCCCTCCGAGCACCCCTCGATAAAACGCTTGATCTGAAGCAACTAATTGGGCAAAGGTTTTGGAGAGGGGTACCCCCAACCCCTCCCGCTGTCCGGCACCGCCCCAGCCCTCGGCCGGGGGAGCCGCCACCGGCGCCACGCCGCATGCTGACGGCCTACCATCAGCTGCAGGCCGAAGCGCCTTCTCGGACGGAGTCTGTGGCCGTGGTCAGCCAGTTGCGAAAGGGCATCCCGTGACGACCGAATCCCCGCGTTGATACAGGTCGTCGTACAGCGACAACGGCGGCGCCTGCATAGAGATCGCCGCCAACCTCGTCGCCTCGCGCGGCGTGGTCCCCGTCCGTGACAGCAAGGACCCGCACGGCCCGGCGCTCATGTTCGAGCCGACCGCCTGGTCGTCGTTCGTCTCCGCCGTCAGGCACGGGGAGTTCCCCGCCCCCTGACCCAGTCGGCAACCAGCCACCGAAGCGATCGGCCCCCGGCCCGGGGGCCGTCGTCATGGGGTGCCCAGCTGGTCGACGCAGGCGTTACACGGTCTGTCAACCTGTTCCAACCCGGGTGCCGGTCCCCCTATTGTGTTTACCGTCGGTGAGCAACCGATGTGCCAACGGGGGTGCGAGATGGATCCGATGACGTGGACGGGGCTGAGCCCGTCGCCACAGGGCTGAGTGGCATGGCCGAGGCAAATGCCATCGGGCGGGACGGCGCGAGCGGGGCGGCGTCGAACACAATCAATGGTGGTGTGTTCTTCCACGCCGTGATCCAGGGCCGGGACATCACCGTACAGTTGCCGCCGCAGGTCACCCCGGCGCTGTCCGCGCTCCCTCCAGCGTCCGGCACTTTCACCGGTCGTGACGAGCAGGTGGAGCGGTTACTCGAGGGCCTCGCTCCCGGCAGGGAGCAGCGGAAAGCACCGCTGATGGCGGCGGTGGCGGGGATGGCCGGAGTCGGCAAGACCGAACTGGTTGTGCAGACAGCCACTCGAGCGTTGAAGGAGCCGGGCTGGTTTCCCGGCGGCGTACTGTTCGTCGACATGTTCGGCTACGACAGGGAACGCCGACTGCCTCCAGAACACGCTCTGGACGGTCTGTTACGGGCTCTGGGAATGCCCGGCGAGCACATCCCCGACGGTCTACAGGACCGCACGCGGCTGTATCGCAGTGTGCTGGCCGCCTTCGCGGAACAGGGACGGCGGATACTGGTCGTCATCGACAACGCCTCCGACGAGGAGCAAGCTCGGCCGCTACTGCCCACCGATGGCACCACCGCTGCTCTGCTCACCTCCCGTCACACTCTGGACGTCGACGCTCGTCTGCACGACCTCGACGTTCTTGACGAGCGATTCTCCATCGAGTTGCTGAACCAAGCCCTGCACAACGCCCTTGGCCCTGGCGACACCCGTGTGCGGGACGAGCCAGAGCACGCGAAAGCCATCGCCCGGCTTTGTGCCGGCCTGCCGCTGGCCCTGCGTATCGCAACCGCCCTACTGGCTGATGCTCCTCAGCGGCCGCTGGTCTCCCTGGCTCTGGCCCTTGAAGCGGAGCACCGCCGGCTGGACCGGCTCCGCCGCGAGGAGCGCGCGGTACGCGCTGCCTTCGATCTCTCCCACCAGCACCTGGGCCACCAACAGGCCCGCTTGTTCCGGTTGCTGTCGCTCAACCCCGGCGACGACCTTTCCACCGAGAGCGCTGCCAACCTTGCCGACGACGACCTGTACGAGGTGGAGGGACTCCTGCAAGACCTGGCCCGGGCTCACCTGCTCGAACCCGCACACGTCTGGGGCCGCTGGCGGTTTCACGACCTCGTGCGCCTGTATGCCGACGAGAAGGGCCGCCTCCACGCCGACAGCGACGAACGTGATGTGGCCCGCTCCCGTCTCTTCGCCTACTACCAGACCACCGCGGAGGCCGCCGACTCCCATCTGGACACGCGACGCGGCGCCCCCTCGTCCCGTTTCCCCGACCGCGACGGCGCGCTGGCCTGGCTGGACGCCGAACGCCCCAACCTCGTCGCCACCGTCACCGCGGCTCCGCGATTCGGCCTCCAGAAAACCAGCTTCGACCTTGCGGACGCTCTTACCCGATACCTCCACGACCGCTATGTCTTTGATGACTGGGTGACCGTCACGACGACGGCCCTGGCCATCTGCCGTGAGTTTGAGGACCGCTGCGGTGAAGCAGCGGCGCTGAACCAGCTCGGTCTTGCCTTTGCCGGGCTGCGGCGGTTCGACGAGGCCATCGACGCCCACGACAAGGCCGCAATCGTCTATCGCGACCTCGGGGACCGCGACGGTGAAGCGGGGGCGCTGACGAATCTCGGCAGCGCGCTGACTGAGCTGCGGCGGTTCGACGACGCCATCACCGCGCATACCCAGGCGGTCACCATTTTCCATGAAACCGGCGACGGCCAGAGGGAAGGTCATGCGCTCAGCAACCTCGGCACCACTCTGAATGAGCTACGGCGGTTCGACGATGCTCTCATCGCCTACACCCAGGCGGCCACCATTTTCCGTGAGACCGGCAACCGCCAGGATGCCGCCCATGCGCTGAACAATGCCGGCGGCGTCCTGACCGAGCTGCGGCAGTTCGAAAGCGCCAGCGACTACCATGTGGTGGCTGCCACCATCTTTCGCACCTTCGGTGACCGCCACGGTGAAGCACTGGCGTTCAACAACCTCGGCCGGGCTCTGGTCGGGCTGCGACGGTTCGACCAGGCCATCAATGCTCACGCCAAGGCCGCCGCGATCTACGGTGAGGTCGGCGATCGCCACCGTGAAGGCATCGCGCTGAACAACCATGGCCTGGCCCTGGTCGAGGTGGGACGGTTCGGCGAGGCCATCGATGCGCACACCCGGGCCGCCGCCGTTTTCCGTGAGACCAGTGATCGCCATGGTGAAAGCCAAGCGCTGAACAATCTCGGTCGACCTCTGGGCGAGATGGGGCGGTTGAGCGAGGCTGTCGAGGCTCACACCCAGGCCGCGGCCATCTACCGCGAACTCGGCGACCACCACCGTGAAGGATTGGCGTTGCACAACCTCGGCGCCACTCTGATGAAGGCGGGGCGATTCAAGGAAGCCGTCGACGTCCAGACGAAGGCGCTCGCCATCTTCCGGGAAACCGGCGACCGCCACCGTGAGGGTCTGGCCTTGCACAACCTCAGCAACGCTCTGCTGGCGAGGCGGCGATTCAAGAAGGCCATCGACGCCCGAACGAAGGCGCTCACCATCTTCGGGGAAACCGGCAACCACCCCTGAGGTGCGGGGGCGAACGGCGCACCTCGAACATCCCGCTCACGCCAACGCCCCGTCAACCAGGCGAAGACGGGGCGTTGAGCGGAGTACCGCCGCAGCGGCGTGTCACGCCGTCATCAGCGCTTGCGCGCGGGCCGCGAGCGCTTGCCCGGGCCCACCGTCACCACCTCGAAGTTGGACTTGGTGCGGTCCAGCCGGTGGAAGAGGTTGTCCGGCCCGGTGATGTACATCTTCGACACCCCGGCGCCCTTCAGCGTGTCCACCACCTTCGGCCAGTGGATCGGCAGATCGAAGGTGTCCAGCAGCATCGTGCGCAGCTCGTCGGCCGTGGTCACGATGGTGCCGTCCTGGTCGGTGACCACGGGCAGCTTGGGGTCGAGGATGTCGTACCTGGGCAGGATCTCCTCGGCGGCCCGGCGCCGCAGCTCCGCGAACGCGGGCGCGTGCACCGCCGGGACCATGCTGTACATGGAGTAGCCGCCGGCCTGGCTGATCGCCTTCTTGAACCACTCCAGCTCCGGCTCGCGCAGCGACACCATGAAGAAGCCGTCGTCGAGATAGCCGGAGTAGTCGTACCACTCACCGCGCTCGCCGAGCTCGGTGAGGATCTCCGTCAGCTTCTCCTGCGGAGTGCGGACGAAGGTGTGGGTGACCGCGTCCTGGTACTCCTCGGCGAAGTACGCGTGCTCACAGCGGGCCAGCTCCGCGGTGAGCCGTACCACCTCGGGGAACGGCAGTGAACTGACGTAGGCCGCGGCCGCCTTCTGCCCGAAGCTGGGGCCCACGCACAGGTCGGGGACGAGTCCGTGCTCCTGCTCCGCCCGGTCCGCCGAGGCCATCGAGTTCACCAGGAAGGCGATCTGGGTGGCCTCGGAATAGTCGTCCTCGGAGTCGCGGAGCCGGTCGAAGACCGAGTAGCCCAGCGCCTCGTCGGCCTCGGCGAGCCGCTTCCGGGCGAACGGGTCGAGCGTGAGGAACCTGCCCACCTCGGAGAAGCCGGAGGGTCCCATGCCCGGGAAAACGATGGCTGTCTTCGTCTGCTCGGATGCCGTCATGGTGTGGTGCCTTACTCTCAAGTCCTGCCGTGGCTCAGTCCTGCGCCCGGCGGTTGAAGCCCCGGATACCGATCGTCCCGAAGACCAGGATGGCCGCCCCGATGGCCGAGAAGCAGATCCACAGCGGGATCGACTCCGGCGTCTTGGGGCCGGGGGTCAGCAGCAGTCCGCGCATCGCCTCGGTGACGTAGGTCAGCGGGTTGAAGGTGCACAGCACCTGGAACCAGCGGACGGTCTCCAGGCTCCGCCACGGGAACTGCGTGGCCCCGGTGAACATGATCGGGGTCAGCGTCATGGCGAAGACGATGGAGATGTGACGCGCGGGCGCCAGGGTGCCCAAGGTGAGGCCGACGCAGCCGCCGACGAGTCCGCCGAGGCTGAGGATGCCCAACGTCACCGGCATCTTGTCCAGCGGCCAGGAGACGTCGTCCAGCAGCGCCAGACCGATCGGGATCATGACCAGGGAGCCGATCAGACCGCGCATCGCGCCGAAGACCGCCTTCTCCACCGCCACCAGGGAGACCGGGATGGGCGCGAGCAATCGGTCCTCGATCTCCTTGGTCCAGGAGAAGTCGATGGCCAGTGGCAGCGCGGTGTTCTGGAGGGCGACCAGGAAGCTGTTGAGCGCCACCACACCGGGCAGCAGCACCTGCTGGAAGCCCGGCTGGGTGAAGCCGATCTCGCCGAGCACCTTGCCGAACACGAACAGCATGAAGAACGGTTCCACGATGACCTGGCCCAGGAAGGGGCCCATCTCGCGGCCGGTGACGAAGATGTCGCGCCACAGGATGAAGAAGAACGTCCGCCACCGGTTGGCGCGCCGCCGGTGGCGCCCGCCGCGGCGCTTGGAGTCGGGCAGCTCGAGCTCGAGTTCGGGCTCCGGCTCGGGCTCGGGCTCCACGAGCCCCGAACGGGCGTCCGCCGCCGCGATGATGGCGTTCAGCGCGGCCTTGGCGTCCTGTGCGGCCTGGGTCGCCGACGGGGCCGGTATGGGCTTGATGACCAGCGTCATGGTGTCCCCGACGTCCCCGCCGCCGTGCGGGGCGCCCATGCCCCTGGCGTCGTGGTGCCGGTGCTCCTGCGGCCGGCTCTCGTGGTGCCGGGGGTCGTGCGGCCGGCTCTCGTGGTGTCGGGGGTCGTGCGGCCGGTTCTCGTGCTTGACCGGGGCGTTCGGCGCGTGCGGCGCGTTCGGGGTGGCCCTCTGGACCTCGGCGCCCGGACGCGGGGCCTGGGCCCCGGGACGCGGGGTCTGGGCCTCCGGACCGGGACGCGGGGCGGACGGCTTGGACCGTACGAGCACGGTTCGGGTGTCCTCGAAGCCGTCGTCCTCGGCGGACTTGGCCTCGACGTTCCGCGGATCGGCGGGCCCGGACCCCTCCGGCCCGACGCCGGGGGTCCTGGGGTCGGCGGGCCTGCGGTCGGCGGCGGAGCGCTCACCGCCCCGGCCGGCGGAACCCTGGCCGCCGCCCTGGTGCGGGGGCGTGCCGGTGGCGGGCTTCTCCTCGGCGGCCTTGCCGCCGGGGGTCCCGTCCGTCGATGACGTGGGTCGTGAGGAGCTCATCGCATCTCCTTCCCCGTCAGGTCGACAAAGACGTCTTCCAGGCTCGCCTTGCTCACATTCAGGTCCTTGATTTCGCACTCGGTGTCGGTCAGGGCCTTGATGACCGTGGGCAGCAGCACGGAGGACGGCGCGTTGCTGTAGACCTTCATCCGGAACGTGCCGTCGTTGAAGGCCGGGGCCCCGCCCTGCATGGCGGCGGCCATGTCGTCCTCGGCCTGGAGCACCTCGACCCGCTCGGCGACCCCGAGGCCCTGCACCATGTGGACCACGCCGTTCATCCCGCTGTGCGGCGGGCGCACCGTGACGGTCAGCGCGGTGTTGCTCATCCGGCTGGTCAGCGCCTCGGGGGTGTCCAGAGCCAGCAGCTTGCCGTGGTCGACGATGCCGATCCGGTCACAGAGCTTGGACGCTTCCTCCATGTCGTGGGTGGTGATCACCACCGTGACGCCACGGGTCTTGAGTTCGGCGACCCGGTCGCGGACGAAGATCTGGGACTGCGGGTCGAGGCCGGTGGCCGGCTCGTCCAGGAACAGCACTCGGGGGCGGTGCATCAGGGCCCGCGCGATCATCACGCGCTGTGCCTGACCGCCGGAGACCTGGTCCGCCCGGGCCTTGGCGTGGTCGCCGAGGCCCACCCACTCCAGGCTCTCGTCCGCGAGGCGGTTGCGCTCGGAGCGCGAGAGACCGTGGTAGCCGGCGTGGAAGGTCAGGTTCTGGCGGATCGTCAGTGACCGGTCCAGGTTGTTGCGCTGCGGCACGATGGCGAAGGACTGCCGGGCCACCGCCGGCCTGCGCACCACGTCGACGCCCTGGACGAAGGCACGCCCACCGCTGGGGGCGACACGGGTGGTCAGGATGCCGATGGTGGTGGTCTTACCCGCTCCGTTGGGCCCGAGGAAGCCGAAGACCTCACCGTGCCTGACGGTGAAGCTGAGATTGTCGACAGCCGGAACGGGCCGGCCGGGGTACTTCTTGACCAAGCCGTCGACAACGACGGCGAAATCAATAGGACGTGTTGTGTTCATCGCTGTCGTCGCACCGATTTAATTGGCTTGAGGAGACCATTACTTTGCACATGTTTAACACGACAGCTTGACTCCTGGCCCCTAACTGCCCCCAGATTAGGGGGTAGTGGCACCGGTGAGGGGGCCTTAGGGGGCGCCCACCTGTGTCCCGCGCCACGCCGGGACGGGCGCGGTACCCGCATATAGCGCGTACCTCGAATAGCGGTTACTAGGGGTTGTGGCCCAGGAGAAGGGCTCATAGCCTCACGGAGTCAGCATCTCGGACGAGCGTGGTCGACGCGCCCCACCGTGCACTCGTGCCCGGCCCCTCAGTGCAATCGCGGGGATGTACTCCTTGAGCCAGATCAAGCCCGATGATGTGGGCCTTATTCGGATATTGCAAACCGAAACTCCGAGTAGTTTCCGGCTGATCTGTTTCCCGGAATCCGCCCACTCCACCGCGTACTACCTCTCCCTGTCCGAGCTTCTGCTGCCCACGGTGGAGGTGCTGGCGATCCAGTACCCCCTGTGTGCCGGGCTCGAGGACGATGACCGGCTGACCGACTCCGCCGACCTCGCGGACCGGATTTTCGGTGCGCTGGGGGAGTGGATGGACCGCCCGCTGGCCTTCTTCGGCCACCGGGCCGGCGCCGACCTCGCCTACCGCGTCGCCGAGCGCCTGGAACGGGAGACCGGGACGCCGCTGCTGACCCTGTTCGTCTCCGGCCGGACCGCGCACTGGGGCATGACCCTGGGGCCCCCGGCGCTCGGCTGCCGGATCGTCGCCCTCGCCGGTGAGGGCGACCCCAGGACCCCGCTGCGCGGCGTACGGGCCTGGCGGCGGCGGACGAGCGGACGATTCGACCTCGAGGTGTTTCCCGGTTCCCGCTACTACCTCGACTCGAGTCGGAGAGAGGTCGTCAACCTGGTGCACGACCAGCTGCTCTCCCAAGTCCCCGTCGACGCCGAGTGGGAAGCCGGCGCCGAAGACCAGGGAGCCTAGGGGGGACCCGCCCAGGGCTGCCCGTACTCCTGAGCGAAAAGGAAAAGAGTACGTTCGATGACCGCGAAGATCTACGCGCTCGACTCGGTGCAGACCCTGGCCGACTTCGAGCTGGACGCGCTGCGCGTCGCCGATGTGATCCGCGAGCACGGGGTGACCCACGGCGACCGCGTCATCTTCAAGGCGGGCAACTCCGCCGCCTACGTGAGCGTGCTGTTCGCGCTCATGCATGTGGGAGCCTCCATCGTCCTGATCGACCAGCAGGAGCACCCGGACGAGACCCGGCGGATAGCGGGGCGCACCGGCGCCGCGATCGCCTTCGTGGACGACGACGCCCCGATCCACGACGACATCCGTACGGTGAACCTCTACGAGCTGATCGCCCCGGCCGCCGGGCGCCCGCTGACCACCCGGGAGCTGGACTTCGACGCCTGGGCCGGCCGGCGCGACGGCCTGATCATGTGGACCTCCGGCTCCACCGGCGAACCCAAGGGCGCCGTCAAGTCCGGCCGTAAATTCCTCACCAACCTGGAGCGCAACGCCGCCCAGGTCGGGCACCGGCCGGACGATGTGCTGCTGCCGCTGCTGCCCTTCGCCCACCAGTACGGGCTGTCCATGGTGCTCATCGCCTGGCTCACCCGCTGCTCGCTGGTGATCGCCCCGTACAAGCGCCTGGACCGGGCCGTCCAGATGGCCGGACGGACCGGCGCCACGGTGATCGACGCCACCCCGTCCAGCTACCGCACCATGCTCAACCTGGTCGGCCGGAAGCCGTCGCTGCGGGCCCAGTTGGCGGGCGTCCGGATGTTCTGCTCGGGCGCCGCGCCGCTGGACGGGGCGCTCTCCGAGCGCTATGTGGCCGAATTCGGACTGCCGCTGCTGGACAGCTACGGCAGCACCGAGCTGGGCAACATCGCCTTCGCCACCCTGGAGAACCCGGTCTCCTGCGGCCGGGCCATGGACGGCATCAAGCTGCGGGTCATCGACGAGGACGGCCACCCGGCCGCCCCCGGCGAGGCCGGTGAGATCGAGGTCGACACCCCGGACGCGCTCGAGGGCCACCTCGCCGCGGACGGCACCATCGAGGCCGTGCCCACCGGCTGGCAGTCCACCGGCGACCTCGGCTACCTCGACGGGGACGACAACCTCTTCGTCCTGGGGCGGAAGTTCGCGGTGCACCGCTCCGGCTACACGCTCTACCCCGAGCTGATCGAGCGGAAGGCGGCACTCGCCGAGATCTCCACCCGGATCGTGCCGCTCCCCGACGAGCGCCGCGCCGGTGACGAGCAGCTGGTCTTCTTCGTGGAGGACGAGGAGCTGCGGGACGCCAAGCACTGGCGGGAGCGGCTCTGCCAGGTGCTCCCGGTCTACGAACAGCCCAACCGGGTCGAAGTGCTGGAGAACTTCCCGCTCAACCGGAACGGCAAGCCGGACAAGCGCCGCCTCGAGCAGCTCGCCCGGGGCTGAGACCTGCTCGCCCGGGATCGAGACATGACGGGGGGAGCCGACGGCGCGCGACGGCTCCCCCTGTGCGTGACGCCGCGGCCGTCAGTCGTACGGAAGCTCCAGCGGCGCGAAGGTGTCGAAGAGATCACCGGGGCCGGGGTTGTCCGGATGGGTGGTGCCGCCGAGGTGGCGGAGCACGCCCCACACCGCGTTCAGCGCCGTGGTCACCGCGCCCTCGGCGAAACCGGCCGTCCAGGAGACATCGTCCCCGCACAGGAAGAACCCCTGCTGCGCCGGATCCGTCCCGTCCTGCATGAACTGGGTGAATAGCCGCCGCTGATAGCGGTAGTGGCCGGGTAGATTGTTCTTGAAGGCCCCCATGAAGCGGGGCTCGGTCTCCCAGGTGACGGTCAGCGGCCCCGCGATGATGTGCGACCGGATGTCCACACCCGGATAGATCGCGGCCAGCTTGGTCAGCAGCGTCTCCAGCCGCTCCTCGGCCGAGAGCGTGGCGACCTTCAGCGAGTCGTCGTTCCAGGTGTACGACAGGCACATCACCCCGGGCCGGTCGGGCCCGTCGTCGAACAGATAGACCCCGCGCGGCATCCGGTCGGTGAGCGTCATGCTCATCGCGTCCTGGCCGGTCGCCGGGTCGGTGTCCCGCCAGAACGGCCGGTCGACCAGGACGAACAGCTTGGACGCGCCCATGTAGTGGGTGCGCTCCACCGCCGTCCACTGCGGAGTGGACAGCAGCGTCGGATCGCAGTCGACCCGGTTCAGCAGCGTCCACACATGCGGGCTGAAGACCACCGCGGGGAACTCGCGCTCCTCGCCGCTCTCGTCCGTCACCCGGATGCCGTCGGCGGTCCGCCGCAGCCGGGTGACCGCGGGCCGGGGCCGGCCGCCGTGCAGCGAGGCCAGCGAGGTGCCCCGCGGCCAGTGTGCGAGCGTCTCGGGCCGGTGCTCCCACAGTCCGTTCGGCACCTGGGAGGAGCCGCCGACTATGCCCACTTGGTTGTCGTCGGCCTCGGTGACCACGACACGCAGGATCTCCAGCACCGAGTTGGGGAAGTCGGTGTCCCAGCCGCCGGTGCCGAAGCCCACCTGGCCGAAGATCTCCCGGTGGCGGAACGACTGGAAGGTGGAGGAGGTGGCGAGGAAGCCGTAGAAGGACTGGTCGTCGAACTCCTTGACCAGCGAGTTCCATACGGTCTTCAGCGTGCCGACGTCCCGCCGCTGGATGGCGTCCCGCAGCGTGGCCAGGTCGGCCCGCTCCTGGAGCGCCTTGTCCCAGGCGTCGGCGACCTCCTGGTAGACCTCCGGGAGCTCACCGGCGGTGCGCGCCCGGTCCTGACCGCCGTTCAGGTCGATCAGCGTGCTCGCGGTGGCCGGTGCCAAAGGATTAGGGAAAGGACGAGTGGACAGGCCCAGCAGATCGATGTAATGGAACAGCGATCGGGCGGCGATGGGAAAGCGCATGGCGCCCATCTCCGCCTTGTATTCCGGATTACCGGGGAAGGGCGTGGAACGCATCCGGCCGCCCAGTTGCTCGGCTTCATAAAGAACTGGGGAAAGCCCTAGTCGTAGAAGCTCATAGGCCGCGGTCAGTCCGGACATCCCGCCGCCGATGACGGCGACCTCGGTTCCGTGCATCGCAGCAGGCAGGGCGCCCAGACCTGCTGGATGGGACAGCCATCTGTCGTAGGAAAACGGGAAATCCGGCACGAGCATCGTCGTGGCGGACGCGGTGGCGCACGTCATGGCATCAACCTCGTTGGGGCCGAGCGGCTTCGCGGGGAGATTCAGGCGGTGTAAGCGACATCGAAATCCAGGCTCGCGGGCAGTTCTCGGCGCTGGCTGATGTTGATCTTCCGGTAGACACGGGTCAGGTGTTGTTCCACCGTGGAGATCGTGATGAAAAGCTTAGCGGCGATCTCGCGGTTGGTGTAGCCGGAAGCTGCTAGTGCTGCCACTCGACTTTCTGCATCGGAGAGTTCGGAAAAGGCGGCGGTATCCTCTCCGGTACGGGCCGCCTCCGACAGGGCCGAACGGGCCGGAGTGCGCTGCAATGAGCGGGACAGCTCGTCGGCGCCGCAGCTGTCCGCGAGCCGCAGGGCCCGACGCGTCATCAGCCGGCTGGTGTCCAGATCGCCGAGCTGCTTGTGCGCCTCCGCCAGGTCCGCCAGCGCCCGCGCCATCTCGTACCAGCCGCCGCTCGCCTGGAGCACCCCCACCGCCTGCTGGAGCAGCGCGATGCGCTCCTGTCGCGGCCGGGTGGCGGCCAGGACCCGCAGCGCGGCGCCCCGGGTGCGCGAGGAGGACTCCCCGGCCAGCTCCAGCTGCTCCTCCGCCAGCCGCGCCGCCCGCTCCTGGCCGCCCAGCGTCAGCCAGGTCTCGGCGGCGCCGAGCCGCCAGGTCAGGGTGGCGTGGGAGTCAAGGCCCCAGTCGGCCATCTTCTCGCCGCAGGCGCGGAAGTCGGTGAGGGCCGCGTGCTGGCGGCCGGTGGCCAGCTGGTGCCGGGCCCGGGCGTAGAGGTAGTGCAGCCCGAAGCGGTTGCGGTACATCTCGTCCGGCACCGGGCGGGCGAGCAGTTCGGCCGCCGCGTCATGGTTGCCCATCGCGGTGTGGGCGTTGATCAGCATCCCCAGCGGCATGCCGACGGTGACGCCCCAGCCGCGCGCCGGAAGCTCCTCCAGCGCCCGCTCCGCGTACCGGACCGTGTCCCGCAGCCGTCCCACGCGCAGCGCGATCTGGGCCCGCAGCACGCAGAAGTAGGCCAGCAGCGCCTTGGCACCGCGCTCGGAGGTCTCCTCGATCAGCCGGTCGCACCAGGTGGTGGCGGTGGCGTGGCGGTCGGCGTACACCAGCGTCTGGAGCGCGGCGTGCACCGTCAGCATCGTCCGGTCCGAGAGCCGCACGGTCTCCAGCACCCGCTCCGCGGCCCGTACGGCGCGCTCGTCCACCCCGCGGCTCAGTACCGTCAGCAGCGCGCGGAACGCGGTCACATGGGGCGACTCCGGGGTCTGGTCCGGCGGCAGCGGGACGTCCCACGGGCCGTCGTCCTCCTCCTGGTCCAGGAAGGGCCGCAGTTCGGGGTGGTCGGGGTAGGTGGAGGACAGCGCGAGCCGGATGGCGCGAAGACCGGTGTCCAGCTCGGAGCCCGGGTGCTCGGCGGCGGCCCGGCTGACCTGCTCGAGCGCGGCGGCCGCCTCGTCCATCCGGCCAAGACCCAGCAGCCCGATGACGACCGGGATGGTCTCCGGCGCGGGCAGCAGCCCGCTGCCCGCCGGACCGGCCAGCGACTGAAGGCGCCGCATCTGGGACAGCGGGTTGAACGGCCACATGGCCTGCACCATCGTGGCCTGGAGCTGAAGCGCCTCGCGCTCGTCGGTGGTGTAACGGTCGGCCATCTGGAGGCAGTTCATCGCCAGTTCCCTGCGGTCCGCGGCGATGGCGTGCACGGCCGCGTCGCACAGCGCCTGCGTGATCCACTCCTCGACCGGCTCGGGCGCCTCGTGGCTGAGCAGATGGCGGGCCACGTCGATGGGGTCGGCGCCCTCCTCGTACAGCAGCCGGGCGGCCCGGTGGTGCAGCGGGCCGAGCTCGTGCAGCTCCAGGTCGTCCAGGAGCACGGTGCGCACCGCGTCGCTGCGGAACCGTCCGCCGTGCAGGATCCCGACCTCGGTGAGCAGCGCGACGGACTGCCGTACCAGCCGCTCCTCGACCTCGATCAGCCTGCTCAGCAGGGGAACGGACGTGGCGTCACCCAGCAGCGCGACCCCGTGGGCCACCCGGCGGTGGGCCGGGCCGCCGCGGTAGACGCAGGACAGCGCCGCCTGCCGGAACAGCTCCCCGGCCACCGGGGCGTCCGTGCCGGGCGCGGGGTCGAGCGGGCCGCGGGTGAGGCGGGAGAACCGGTCGTCCAGCAGACCGCGCAGCAGCAGCAGATTGCCGCCGGTCATCTCGTGGTACGCGGCGGCGTGCCGCCCGGCCTCCTCGGTGCCCAACTCCTCGGTCAGCAGCGTGGAGACGCCCGCGACGGTGAGCGGGGCGAGCCGGACGTGGCACACCTTCGGCTCGTGCAGCAGCTCGTCCAGGGCGGTGGCGGCGGGTCCGGTCAGCGACCCGCGGCTCACCACGACGGACAGCGCCTCCGAGCGGCAGCGGCGGATGCCGTACGCCAGGCAGCGCAGCGACGGCAGATCGGCGAACTGGACATCGTCGATGGCGATCAACAGGGGGGCGTCGTCGGTCAGTTCGTCGAGGGTGCGGTGGAAGTTCTGGAGCAGCGAGAGCTCGGCCTGGTCCGGGCCGTTCGGGTCGCGGAGCGCGTCGAGGCCGGGGCGCGGCCGGGAGCGCTGCAAATGGGTCGGCATGCCCTGGTAGAGCTGCTCGAGCACGGCGTAGGGGAACTTCTGCTCCGAGGCGGAGGCGACCGCGGGCAGCACCCGGACGCCGCGTCCGCCCGCCGTATCCGTCATGGTGTGCAGAAGTGCGGTCTTTCCCGATGTCACGGCGCCGCTGATAACGGCGAGCCGGCTTCCCTCGCGGGCGCCCTCGAAGAGGAGCCGATTGAGCCGGGCTATCTCCTGATCGCGCTCCACCAACACGTACGAAACACCTTCCCCGATTTTCCGTGTGCGCAGGGGTTTTGAAAGCGAATCACCGTGCATGGCGCACCTGGTAATGCATCGTCCCCCGAGTTGAAATTACCGTGCCGCTGTTCGGGCCCCCTGTCCCTTCCGTTACTGCACCCTGTGCGGCGGCATCGCTGCTCTGCGTTATGTCGCGTGGTCCCCGCCCCACCCGGTCCGGTTGGGCATGCCAGCCCAGGATCACGGGTATGGGGTGGATGCGCACTCTAGCAGTGCCGTTGGTACGAAAAGATGACCGTCTCGTCACGGGAGAAACTGTTCGATTACGGTTTCGTCCCCAGGGTCGAGTTGTGAAATCCGGAGCCGACTCTCAGATCCTGCTCCGTGGCTGGTAGTTGGGGGGTACCCGAAGGTAACCCCCCTGTCGGTTGTGAAAGTTGCGCAAAAGTGTAGGAAACTACTGAACCTCGAGTTCGCTCCCCCGCATCCCGTTGTGTGTGTTTCCCCTGTTCGATGGTCGGAGTCATCGTCGCCCCGGGCATCCATTAGCATCGCCGCGGCCACCGAATCGACCGCGGTGTGTCATGGGCCACTATGGGGACGGCACTAGGGAAGCAACTAGTTGTCCGAGCGAGAAACGGGAGGAAGTGCGCGTGGTCAACCAGAAGTTGACATTTGTCGTCGGCACCGGTCGGTGCGGTTCGACGGCTCTGTCTCAGATCATCAATATTCATCCGGATGTTCTCAGTATCAATGAATTGTTCGCCAGTATTCCGGACACGGAGGTACTGGACGAGACTCCGCTGAGCGGTTCGGATTTCTGGGGATTTCTGTCCCGGCCCAATGTGGTCACCAATAGCATGATCAAAAATGGCGCCATCCCGCCCGAGTTCCTCTACCACCGGATGCCCAAGCGGCGGTTCGACGCGGAGACCACCGGTATCCCGGCCATCAGCGTCATGGTGCTGCCCCATCTGACCGACGACCCCGACGCGCTCTTCGACGAGTTGGCGGCCGAGGTCACCACCTGGCCCACCCGCCGTCCGGCGGACCACTGGACGGCCCTCTTCGCCACCCTCGGCGCACGGTTCGGCAACCCCGGAGCCGTCGTCGAGCGCACCGGCCTGTCCATCGGCCGCGTACCCGAGATGCACCGCGCCTTCCCCGAGGCCCGCTTTGTGCACCTCTACCGCCAGGGCCCCGACTGTGCCGTCTCGATGAGCCGCCACTTCAGCTTCCGGATGATCCCGATGCTGTGGGAGATGGCCACCCACTGCGGTCTCGAGACCCCGATGCATCTGACGCCGCAGCACGCGGCCCAGCTCCCGCCCGACCTGGCCCCGCTGCTGAGCGACCGCTATGACCCGGCGCTGGTGTGGGACCGTCCCATCCCGATCGACGCGTTCGGCACTCTGTGGTCCGAGACGATCGTCGACGGTCTGCGGAAGCTGGACGAGGTCCCGGCGGAGCAGCGCACCGCGCTGTCGTACGAGACCCTGCTGGAGGAGCCGGAGAAGGAGCTGATCCGGCTCGCCGAGTTCATCGGGGTGGAACCGCACCGCGACTGGCTGGACGCGTCCATCGCCCACCTCGACGGTGGCCGGCCGGGCGCGGCGAGCAAGCTGGCCGAGGAGGAGCTCACCTCGCTGCTGGAGTCCTGTAGCCCGGGGACGCGGGCGCTGGCCGCCCACCAGTAGGGCGCACGTCGTCACCCGGCGGCGGCCGCCCTCCTGGAGGCCGGTCGCCGGGTGGCGCCCCGCTTCCCTCCCAGGTTGCTGAGCCCCCCGCCCCGGGGGAGCTCCCCCGAGAGGGGCCCATACGTCCTGGGCACGCTGTGGCGGGACGGCCATAGCCGGTACCTATCATCGTGGTGTGCAGTTGCATCAGCTGCGATATTTCGCCACCGTCGCGGAGACCCGGCACTTCACCCGCGCCGCGGAGCTCCTGCATGTCGCCCAGCCCTCGCTGTCCCAGCAGATCCGCGCCCTCGAGCGGGAGCTGGGAGCCGATCTCTTCCACCGGGCGCGCGGCAATATCGCCCTCACCGACGCGGGAGAGGCCCTGCTGCCACTGGCCCGCCAGATCCTCGCCGACACCGAGACCGCGCACCGCGAGGTCCAGGAGGTCGCCCAGCTGCGGCGCGGCCGGGTGCGGCTGGGGGCCACGCCGAGCCTGTGCGCCAGCTTCGTCCCCGATGTGCTGCGCCGCTTCCACGACGAGTTCCCGGGCATCGAGCTGATCGTGGACGAGGGCGGTTCCCAGGATCTGGTCCGCACGCTCTCCGCGGGCGAGCTGGACCTCGCGCTGATCATCACCCCGGTGCTCGGGCAGGCCCCCGCCCTCGCCGCCACCGAGCTGCTGCGGGAGGAGCTGGTGGTGGCCTCCTCACCCGCGTCCCCACCGCCCACCCGGCGCCGGCGGATCCAGGTCGAGGATCTCCGGGACCGCCCGATGGTGATGTTCCGGCGCGGCTACGACCTCCGGGAATTCACCACGGCGGCCTGCCGGGCGGCCGGTTTCGAGCCGTCCTTCACGGTGGAGGGCGGTGAGATGGACGCGGTGCTGGGCTTCGTACGGGCCGGGCTCGGCATCGCCGTACTGCCGGGGATGGTGGCGGCCAGGTCCGGGCTGCGGATCACGCCGTTCGCGGGCCACGACATGCAGCGCACCATTGCCGTCGCCCACCGTAAGGACGTCGCGCCGCCCCGGGCCGCGCGGGAGCTGCGCCGGGTGATGCTGGAGCATCTGCGGACGGCGGCCGCGGGGGAGTTCGGCCTGCCGCCGACCACGACGCGACTGCTGCCGTAGCGGGGCGGGGGAGGGGCGAGCGAGCGGTAAGGCCGCTGGGGGCGGTTGGTGATCAGCCCCAGATCGCGTGGGCCAGCCCCACACCCGCGAAGGCGGCGCCCACCCCGACCACCAGGCTCAGCACCACATTCGCCACGGCGAAGAGCCGGGCGCCCTCCTCGGCCAGCCGCACGGTCTCGAACGAGAACGTCGAATACGTCGTCAACGCCCCGCACAGCCCCGTGCCCAGCAGCAGTTGCAGCCGCTGGGACGCCGCGCCCTCCGCCGCCGCGCCGGTCAGCAGGCCCAGCACCAGGCAGCCCACCACATTGACCAGGAACGTGCCCCACGGGAACACCGAGTCGTGCCGTGTCTGCACCGCGCGGTCGGTCAGATAGCGCAGCGGGGCGCCGACCATCCCGCCCGCGATCACCAGCAGCCAGTTCACCGGGCCTGCCTCCGGGGGCGCACGATCTCGACCGGGTCGACCACCACGAGGCCGTCACCCACGATCTCCTCCAGCTCGGGCAGGAAGGACCGCACTCGCTCCTCCGTATCGATGATCACGACGGCCATGGGCAGATCCTCGCCGAGCGACAGCAGCCGCGAGGTGTGGATCAGGGACGAGGAGCCGTACCCCTCGACACCGCGGAACACGCTCGCCCCCGCGAGCCCCGCGCGATGGGCGCGGTGGACGATCTCGGCGGACAGCGGTTTGCGGTGCCAGGTGTCGTTCTCGCCGATGAAGACGGTCAGCCGCAGCGCGGGCTCGCCGGTCACCGGGCCGCCCTCCCGCCGGTGCCGCCGCCGTACCCGCCGGTGCCGCCGTACCTGCCGGTGCCGCCGTACCTGCCGGTGCCGCTGTACCCGCCGAGGACGCGCCGGGTCGCCACCACGGCCGCCCATACGGCCGCCATCGCCATCACGAGCGTGCCCAGCAGATAGCCGAAGGCGATCGCGATACGGCCGTCCTGGATCAGCCGGGTGAAATCCACGGCGTACGTCGAGAAGGTGGTGAAGCCGCCGAGCACACCGGTGCCGAAGAAGGGCCGCACCAGCCGGTGGGCCGTCCACATCTCGGTGATCAGCACCAGGAAGACGCCGATGACCGCGCAGCCGACGGCGTTGACCAGCAGGATCGTCCAGGGGAAGGCGCTGGACGGGGTCGGCCACAGCAGCGACGCGCCGTAGCGGGCCGTCGCCCCGAGCGCGCCGCCCACCGCCACCACACCCACCACGGGCCCCTGCCCTCGCCACGGTCCGTGCCGGGCGGGCGGGGCCGGGCCGGTATCGGGGTCGATGGGCTCGTCCACCACATCAGACCGTGAGCTGCCCATAGGGCTCAGATTACGTCGTGACGCGGACACCGGCCGACCGGGGCAGACGGGAAGCGGGCCGGGGAGGTCGGTGGGAACGTATGAGCGCCTTACGGATGTATGGGCGCCCTACGGATGTATGGGTGCCTTACGGAGGACGTCCGTCAGTGATCCCGGCGCGCCACGAAGTCGCACAGCGCGTGCAGCACCCGGGTCGCCGGGCCGTCCGGCAGCCCGTTCGCCGCGGTCCTGGCGCGCAGCAGCCGGGCGTGCATCACCGTGCGCGCCTCCGTCAGCGCACCGCAGCGGTGCAGCAGCGCGACGGCCCTCGGCAGCCCGGCGCCCTCCGGGCCCGCGGTGGCGGCGGTCAGCAGGGTGCGCAACTCACCCGCCTCCGGCCGCTCGTCGGCCAGCGCCAGCAGCACCGGGAGGCTGGCCACCCCGATCGCGAGGTCCTTGCCCTGCTCCTTGCCGGAGACCTCGGAGGTGGAGGTGATGTCGAGGATGTCGTCGGATATCTGGAACGCGATGCCCAGATGTTCTCCGTATTCGGCGAGCGTCTGGACGACATGTTCCGGGGCGCCCGTCCGGACCGCTCCCAGCTGTAGCGCCATGGAGATGAGCGCGGCCGACTTCCCGGCCACCACGGTGAAGTAGTGGGAGAGCGGATCGTCCTCGTCCGAGGGGCCGACGAGTTCCCGTATCTGGCCCATGATCAGCCGATTGGTGACCTTGGACTGCAACTGTATGGTCTCCGGGCCGAGTTCGGCGGCGAGCTGGGCCGCCTTCGACAGCAGCCAATTGCCCGCGAGGACGGCGGTGGTGTTGCCCCAGCGGGCGTTGACGCTGGGGACTCCGCGACGGGTGTGGGCCTGGTCCATGACGTCGTCGTGGTAGAGCGAGGCGACATGCACCAGCTCGGCCAGGGCGGCGGCCTCCACGGCGCGGGACGGGGCAGCGGCTTCCACGGCGCGGGACGGGTCGGTGGCGTACGGGGTGGTGGCGTACGGGTCGGTGCTGGACGGATCGGTGGCGTACGGATCGGTCGCGTACGGGTCGGTGCTGGACGGGTCGCGCTCGCCGAACTCCGCGCCCACAAGCGCCAGGAGCGGGCGCAGCCGTTTGCCGCCGGGGCCGAAGAGATGTCCGACGACCTCGGCGACACAAGGGTCCTGGGCCCCGGCGGCGAGAGCGCGCAGCCACTCCTCCGAGGCGTCCATTCCGCGTTCCAGCCGGGCCGTGAGCGCGGGGTCGCCGAAGGTGAGCTCCATGGCCATGGAGCCCCTGGGCTCGGTTCTGGCGGACGCGACCATGCCGCGGACCGTAGGCGAGGGCCACCCCGGAACCCCGAATTCCGTCAGGAAGGTGCCATTTTCCGTATCCCAGGCCTTTCCCCAGGCCCTCGGGAACCCCTCGGCGGGTGCCCGGCCCCTGCCGGTACCGTCAAGCTCGTCGACGCCGACCGTGAGCGAGGAGACCAGCGATGAGCAACCCCTTCGAGAACCCCGACGGCCGCTATCTCGTGCTCGTCAACGAGGAGGGGCAGCACTCGCTGTGGCCCGCCTTCGCCGAGGTCCCCGCGGGCTGGACGGTCGCCCACGGCGAGGACGACCGCCAGGCGTGCCTGGACTACGTCAACAAGCACTGGACCGATATGCGTCCCACGAGCCTGATCGCCGCGATGGACGGCACCTCGGCCTGATCAACGCCATGGACCGCACCTCGGTCTGATCGCGTCCGCACGCGGTTGGCAGTTTCCGGTCATATCTCTTCGCTTTTTGGCGCCGCATGGCCGTAACGCGTGCCTTACGGTCGACACGGTGCTCACGGCGTTACGTTGGCGAGGTGACGGACGCGAACGTCGACCTTCCGGCGACCATGCGGGCATGGGTGGTCCCCGCCCCGGGCCGGATCGAGCAGGTGGAGCTGCCGGTTCCGCGCCCGGCGGAGGACGAGCTGCTGATCAGGGTCCGAGCCTGTGGGGTCTGCCGTACCGATCTGCATGTCCGCGACGGCGATCTGCCCCCGCACCGCAGCCCCGTCGTCCCCGGTCACGAGGCGGTCGGCGAGGTCGTCGCGGCGGGCTCGCGGGCGCATGGCCCCGGCCCCGGAATCCGGATCGGCGTCCCCTGGCTGCGGCGCACCTGCGGTCGCTGCCGCTCCTGCCTCCGGGGCCAGGAGAACCTGTGCCCGCTCTCGGAGTACACCGGCTGGGACGCGGATGGCGGCTACGCCGAGTACGTCACCGTACCGGCGGCCTACGCCTATGAGTTGCCCTCCGGATACCGCGACGAGGAGCTCGCCCCACTGCTGTGCGCCGGGATCATCGGCTACCGCGCGCTGCGCCGGGCCGACCCCCCGCCGGGCGGCCGGCTCGGCATCTACGGCTTCGGCGGCTCGGCACACCTCACCGCCCAGGTGGCCATCGCGCGGGGCGCCGCCGTCCACGTCCTGACCCGCTCACCCGCCGCCCGCGCACTCGCCCTGGACCTCGGCGCCGCCTCCGCGAACGACGCCTACGACCGTCCGCCCGAGCCGCTCGACGCCGCCATCCTCTTCGCCCCGGTGGGCGACCTGGTCCCGGTCGCCCTGGAGTCTCTGGACGCGGGCGGCACGCTGAGCATCGCCGGGATCTACCTCACCGACATCCCGTCACTCGACTACGAGCGGCACCTCTTCCGGGAACGCACCGTCCGCAGCGTCACCGCCAACACCCGCGAGGACGGCCGCGAATTCCTCGCCGCGGCCGCCGAGCACCGCATCAGCGCCACGGTCACGCCGTACCCCTTCGACCGGGCGAACGCCGCCCTGGACGACCTCGCCGCCGACCGCGTCAACGGTGTGGCGGTCCTGACGATGCCGCACCAGGGGGGTGCCCTGTCCGACGGATCGTGACGCCTGCGGCGAGCTGCTCCCCTCCCCGCCCCTTCCCTCAACTGGGGCTCCGCCCCAGACCCCGAAACCGGGGCTCCGCCCCAGACCCCGAAACCGGGGCTTCGTCCCAGACCCTGGCCCGGGGCTTTGCCGCAGACTCCGGGCCGGGGCTTCGTCCCAGACCCTGGCCCGGGGGCTTTGCCCCGGACCTCGGTCCGGGGCTTTGTCCCGGATCCTGGCCCTCGGGGGGCTTTGTCCCGGACCCCGGTCCGGGGCTCCGCCCTGGACCCCGGCCCCAGGGGCTTTGCCTCAGGTTCCGGACCCGGGGCTTCGTCTCAGACCCTGGCTCGGGGGCTTTGCCTCAGGTTCCGGGCCGGGGCTTTGCCCTGGCCCCTGGCCCTCGGGGGGCTTTGTCCCGGACCCCGGTCCGGGGCTCCGCCCTGGACCCCGGCCCCAGGGGCTTTGCCTCAGGTTCCGGACCCGGGGCTTCGTCTCAGACCCTGGCTCGGGGGGCTTTGCCTCAGGTTCCGGGCCGGGGCTTTGCCCTGGCCCCTGGCCCTCGGGGGGCTTTGTCCCGGACCCCGGTCCGGGGCTCCGCCCTGGACCCCGGCCCCAGGGGCTTTGCCTCAGGTTCCGGACCCGGGGCTTCGTCTCAGACCCTGGCTCGGGGGGCTTTGCCTCAGGCTCCGGACCGGGGCTTCGCCCTGGACCCTGGCCCCGGGGCTCTGCCCCAGACCCCGAAACCGGGGCCTCGCCCCTTCCCACGGCATCGATATGCGGCGCCGCCGCGTGGCGGGGCTCCGCCCTGGGCCCCGGCCGCGCCGCAGGCGGCACGGCCGGCGCCCCGGCCGGTGGGCCGGCCGCGGCGACGGTCGGCCCACCGGCCCCGGGGTCCAGGGGCGGAGCCCCTGGTATCGGGAAGGGGCGGGGAGGGGAAAGCCTCGATACGCGGCTCCGCCGAGCGGTCCGCCGGACACCCCGCAGCGCGATGGCCCTGGGTCATGGGCCCTGGGCCTGACCCTGGGAAACCCCGGCGCCTCAGGAATTCGACCAGCCGCGGCGGCACAGCACCAGGCGGTAGCCGTCCGGATCCTCGATGGTGACGCCCCATTCGTTCCAGTACGGATTGGGCGAGGCGACGCGAGTGCCACCGTGCCGGATGAGCCGGTCCACGAGCTCCTCGGGGACCGGCTCGTCGAGGTAGACCACCAGCAGATCCTCCTCGGTCGGCCGAGGCTCGACGGGGTGGGCCGCCTCGTGGACGAGCTCCAGATGCCAGGAGGCGTCCGGCCAACCCACCATCAGCAGATCGTGCTCCCCGGCCCGGTCACCGCCCTCGACCCGGTGCACCACGCTCAACCCCAGCCCCGCACACCAGAAGCGCTCCGCCGCCGCGAGGTCACGCGAGGGGCGGGCGATGCGGATGTGGCTCTGACCGTCGGCGGGCATGGGCGCCTCCTTCGTCGTAGGGGAACGCATCGACTTCGTCATATCGACTTCGTCATGGGGAACGCATCGACGGCCCCGTGATCGCCGGGCCGCGCCCCGAGCCTAGGGACGGGCCCGCCCCGGGGCATCGGCCGCTCGCCGGGCCTTCCCCCGGCCATGCGACCTACGACCGCGGACCAGTCACCTCACTCGCGAACCGGCCACATCGCCTCGCGAACCGGTCACCTCACTCGCGAACCGGTCACATCGCCTCGCGAACCGGTCACATCACCTCGCGGACCGATCACCTCACTCCGGCGCCCCTGGACGGCGGCCGAGCGGGCTGATGCGGCGGTATCCCGCCCGGGCGTTGACGATGCGGGCGAGCGCCGTGCCCGCGACGGCCGCCGCCAGGAGACAGGCGAGCCAGCGGGCGTCCCGGTCGCCCGCCCAGGAGAGCTGTCCCGCGGGCGGAATGGCGAAGCCGTTGAGGAACAGCCAGCACAGCCCCGCCGTACCGGGCGCCGCGACAAAGCGCGCGCACAGCCCCAGCAGAGCGGCCAGCAGCGAGAGCGCGACCAGGGCGAACATCGGGCGGCCATGGCCGCCGAGGAAGTTCAGGGTCGCCACCAGCACCAGCGCGCCCAGGGAGGCCCCGCCCCAGATGACGGGAGTGGCGACAGGATCGGGAACTGGCCTGATCCCGGTGTTGAGCCGCCTCCACTCGATCATGGGTACCACCCCTCCTCTGGGCGCCATCCTCATGCGTAGATCGATGGCCACCCCACCCATACGCGGTCGGCATCGTCCCATCGCACCCTCGTACACCTGCCGTCATTACCAATTCTTTGCCATTCGTTAGGGTGGCACAGGAATCGAGCGACGAGAGGGATGACTGTGGGCGCTCCGCGCATGAGCAGTACGCCATTGCCCGGGATCGGGGTTCGCTACGACCTGACGACACGAGAGAGCAGGCGGCTTTCGGTCATCGCACATCGCGACGGCGGACGGACGCTGAGCGCGTACCGGAAGGAGGATCCCGATGAATGTGCCCTGTCCACCAGGCTGACCCCAGGGGAAGCGGAGGCGCTTGTCGGGGTGCTGATGCCAAGTCATCACAGCCCGAATCTGCTGTCCACCACCGAGCTGGGGCTGGTGGCCGAGCGGATCGAGCTGTCGTCCACGTCGCACTGGAACGGGAGGGTGCTGGGCGAGACGCGGATGCGGACGGAGACCGGCGCCTCGATCGTGGCCGTGCTGCGCAGGGCGGAGGCGATCCCCTCCCCGACCCCCGACTTCCGGCTGGCCGGTGGGGACGAGCTGATCGTGATCGGCACCCGCGAGGGTGTGGAGACGGCCGCGGCGATACTCGGGCGGGAGTGAGCCCATGCATGCGTCTGCTGTCTTTCTGATCGAATTCGGCGCGGTCATCCTGGGCCTCGGGCTGCTGGGGCGGCTCGCCGGGCGGCTCCAGTTCTCCCCGATCCCGCTGTATCTGCTGGCCGGACTGGCCTTCGGCGAGGGTGGGCTGCTGCCGCTGGGAGCGAGCGAGGAGTTCGTCGCGACCGGCGCCGAGATCGGCGTCATCCTGCTGCTGCTGATGCTCGGGCTGGAGTACACCGCCAGCGACCTGGTCAGCAATCTCAAGACCCAGTACCCGGCCGGTCTGGTCGACGCGGTGCTCAACGCCCTGCCCGGCGCCGTCATGGCCCTGCTGCTGGGGTGGGGGCCGGTGGCCGCCGTGGTGCTCGCCGGGGTGACCTGGATCTCCTCCTCCGGCGTCATCGCCAAGGTGCTCGGCGATCTGGGCCGGCTCGGCAACCGCGAGACCCCGGTGATCCTCAGCATCCTCGTCCTCGAGGACCTGGCGATGGCCGTCTATCTGCCGATTGTCACCGCCCTGCTGGCCGGTGCGGGCCTGGCGGCGGGCAGTGTCACCCTGGCCATCGCCCTCGGCGTGGCCGGTCTGGTGCTGTTCCTGGCCGTCCGCTACGGACGGCACATCTCCCGCTTCGTCTCCAGCGACGACCCCGAGAAGCTGCTGCTGGTGGTGCTCGGGCTGACGCTGCTGGTGGCGGGGATCGCGCAGCAGCTCCAGGTGTCGGCGGCCGTCGGCGCGTTCCTGGTGGGCATCGCCCTGTCCGGGGAGGTCGCCGAGGGCACCCACCATCTGCTCAGCCCGCTGCGGGATCTGTTCGCCGCCGTGTTCTTCGTCTTCTTCGGTCTGCACACGGATCCGGCCAGCATTCCCCCTGTGCTGCTGCCCGCCATGACGCTGGCCCTCCTCACCGCCGGTACGAAGATCGCCACCGGTTACTGGGCGGCACGGCGGGCCGGGATCTCGGCCCGGGGCCGCTGGCGGGCGGGCGGCACGCTGGTGGCCCGGGGCGAGTTCTCGATCGTCATCGCGGGGCTCGCCGTCACGGCGGGTATCGAACCGTCGCTCGGCCCGCTGGCCACGGCGTACGTCCTGATCCTGGTCGTCCTCGGGCCGCTCACCGCCCGCTGGACCGAGCCCGTCGCCCGGCGGGTCACGGCCCGGCTGGCGGCGCGCCGCGAGCCCGCTGGCGCCGCGGCGGTCGATAGCGGGGGCGATGGTGTGGCGGAGGAGCCGCGAGAGGTGGTGGACGACCCGGACGCCGTGGGGCGTCGTTCATAGCCGCTCGTCGATGCGTACGGGCCGATGCGTACGGGCCGATGCGTACGGGCCGATGCGTACGGATCGGTACGTACAGGTCGGTACGTACAGGTCGGTACGTACGGGTCGATGCGTACAGGTCGATGCGTACGAGGAGGGCCGCGGGACGCTCCGCGGCCCTCCGCGTCGCTCCGTGGCTCAGCCCCGGTCCTCCTCCTCGGGCCCCGAGTCCCTTAAGGCTCTTGCGCCCCCTGAGCCCTCCAAGCCCCCTAAGTCGCCTAAGTCGCCTAAGTCGCCTAAGCCCGCTAAATTCCCTAACGCGTCGCCGAGCCCGGCCGTGACCATACCGCCGCCCACGGCCCCACCCGCCGCCGTACCGGCCGTGACGCCTGTGACGCCTGTACCGCCCGTGACGCCCGCGATGGCCGCACTGGTGCTGGTGCGGCCATCGCGGGCGGTATGCCTCGCGCGGGATTCGATGAGCGCCCGGATCCAGGAGTCGACCTCACCGGTCCAGTCGCTCCGCTCGAGGTCCTCATGGCGCACGGTGTGGCGGCCCAGGGCGCCAGAGCCTCTGCCGCGCTTGTCGGCCTCCAGGACGACCTCCATCCCGTCGGGGCCGGTGAGAAGGGTCAGCGCGATCTCGTTCACGGCGTGGAGGTACTGAGGGGCGGGGGTGAGCTCGATCTCCTGGTGGAAGGGGAGCCGCTGCCCGGTGCCCGCGATATGGGCGAGCCGCAGATCGGCGGCGACGAGGCCGAAGCCGAGCCGCCCAAGGGCCCCCAGCACGGCCTCCTGGACCGGCAGCGGGCGCACGATCAGCGGCTCCGGATCGCCGTGGTCCTTCGCGCCCGCCGCCGCGAGCTCGACCCGGACGCCCAGGACGACACCCAGCGGCTGTCCGGACACCTCGGTGAGCGGTGTTTCCCACGGTATGTGAATGGTGAACGGAATCTCTCTGTGCTCTCTCGCGTCGAGCCGGAACCCGCCGCCGAGCCGGAGACGGTCGAAGACCACACCGCCCTCGTGCTCCTCGCCGCCGTACCCGGCCTCGACCCCGGCGACCAGCTCCAGCGCGAGGTGCTCGAGGTCGCAGGCGCCGTCTCCGCCCCGGAGCCGCACATGCCCCCGCACCACCCCACCGGGGCGCACCGGCTCCCGGTCCAGGGCCGTGTCCACGACGGGCCCACCGACCCCGAGCGAGCCGAGCACTCGTTTGAACACCATCGCGGCGTTCACTCCTTCACTGTCCCTGTGATCGTTCTCTGTTCCGTGGGGGGCGTTCGTTCCTGAGTTCCGTGGGGGGCATGCGTGGAACGAACGAGAAGGTAAAGGGATTCCCATGTACGTGTCCTGGTGCGGCAAAACCGGCCAGAGGCGGTGCGGTCCCGGCCGACGACGTGCCCGACGGTCCGGCTCGGTGTTCATCCGCTCACGGAGAGCTATCCTGAATGGGCCCTCCGGCCATGGGTAACTCGGGTCGGGCCCGCGGAATCCGGTGCGGCTCATCCCAGAGGACGGGAGAAACCGATGTCACGTGTGCGGCGGATGAGATCGGCGCTGCTGAGCGCCGTGGCAATCGTCGTGAGCGCGGGAATCCGGCGATGGCGGCGCAGGCCGGCCCGCGAGCCGAGCCCAGGAAGCCGGTGAATGACCCGGCCTCTACGGCGAGTCGGGTCCGAATCGCCATTCCGCTTCGGGTAATGGTGGGCGAATCGATACAACGAATTCGTCGGCCGGTGCCGCCGGCCGCCCACCCATGCAGACGGCCGAGGAGCGGACACGGACATGGCGACGACAACCAAGCCCGAATATGAAGCTCCCGCCGAACCCACCAAACTCGGCACCGTCGTGGTCGACTGGCTCACCACCACGGACCACAAGAAAATCGGACACCTGTACTTGGTGACCGCGTTCGGATTCTTTCTGATCGGCGGTCTTCTGGCCATGGTCATGCGGGCCGAACTCGCCCGGCCCGGACTGCAATTGATCAGCCCGGAGCAGTACAACCAGGCTTTCACCCTGCACGGCACGCTGATGCTGCTGTTCTTCGCCACACCGGTCTTCGCCGGATTCGCCAACGAGATCATGCCGCTCCAGATCGGCGCCCCGGATGTCGCCTTCCCCCGGCTGAACATGTTCTCGTACTGGCTCTTCCTCTTCGGCGGGCTGATCGTGATCGGCAGTCTGCTGACCCCCGGCGGCGCGGCGGACTTCGGCTGGACGGCCTATACGCCGCTCAGCAGCAAGGTGCGGACACCGGGCGTGGGCGGCGACATGTGGGTGATGGGCCTCGCCCTCTCCGGCTTCGGGACGATCCTGGGCGCCGTCAACTTCATCACGACCGTCGTGTGCATGCGCGCCCCCGGAATGACGATGTTCCGGCTGCCCATCTTCACCTGGAACATCCTCTTCACCTCGATCCTGGTGCTGCTCGCCTTTCCCGTCCTGGCGGCGGCCCTGCTGGTGCTGGAGGCGGACCGCAAATTCGGCGCGGTCGTCTTCGAGGGGGCCAACGGCGGGCCGGTGCTGTGGCAGCATCTCTTCTGGTTCTTCGGCCACCCCGAGGTCTACATCATCGCCCTGCCGTTCTTCGGCATCATCACCGAGATCATTCCGGTGTTCTCCCGCAAGGTGGTCTTCGGCTATATGGGTCTGGTGGGCGCCACCATCGGCATCACCGGCCTCTCCGCGACGGTGTGGGCCCACCACATGTTCGCCACCGGAGCCGTACTCCTGCCGTTCTTCTCCTTTATGACGTTCCTCATCGCGGTGCCGACCGGGGTGAAGTTCTTCAACTGGATCGGAACCATGTGGCGTGGCTCCCTCTCCTTCGAGACGCCGATGCTGTGGGCCATCGGCTTCCTGGTCACCTTCCTCTTCGGCGGGCTGACCGGGGTGATCCTGGCCTCGCCCCCGCTGGATTTCGAGGTCCACGACAGCTATTTCGTCGTCGCCCACTTCCACTACGTGGTCTTCGGCACGGTGGTCTACGCGATGTTCGCCGGATTCTATTTCTGGTGGCCCAAGTTCACCGGCAGGATGCTCGACGAACGACTCGGCAAGATCCACTTCTGGACCCTGTTCATCGGCTTCCACACCACCTTCCTGGTCCACCACTGGCTCGGCGTCATCGGCATGCCGCGTCGCTATGTCGACTATCTGGCCGCCGACGGCTTCACCACGCTGAACACGGTCTCCACCATCGGCTCGTTCCTCCTGGGCCTGTCCACGCTGCCGTTCATCTACAACGTGTGGAAAACCGGGAAGTACGGGAAGCGGGTCGCGCTCGACGACCCCTGGGGATGGGGCCGTTCCCTGGAATGGGCCACCTCCTGCCCCCCGCCCCGGCACAACTTCCTCACCCTGCCGAAGATCCGCTCCGAATCCCCCGCCTTCGACCTCCACCACCCCGAGGTCGTCCCCCACGAGGTCCCCACCACCAGCCGGCTGCCCCTCTCCGGGGCCATGGGCGCCCCGGTCGACCTCGGCACCGAGGACGACCGCACCGGCGGCGGGCCGGGCCCGGAAACGGGCGACGACACCGGAGGCCGCGAGGGCTGACCCCCGTTGGTTGTACTAGTAATGAGTTTCCAATTCCCGATAATGAGGTTCCCATTCCCGCGCCGGCCGAATTGCTGCTGAGATCGGCTCAATGAATGGCATTTCCCGGACCGGACCGGCGTGCTGCGGCAATGTTCCGAGCCAGCCCTGTATCCCTTGAGCGTTACGCGAGGCGATGAAAGGCTGGACGCGATGGTCGGGCGAAGGAAATTCCTCATGGCCGGCGCCATGGGGGGCGCGGGCATGCTTCCGCAGGGTGTTCCGGGAGCGCAGGCGTATGCGTCGCCGGCGCACGGAACAGATCCCACGGACACCTCGGTGCCGCAGACCCCTCCGCTGGAGAAGTACGTCGACCCGCTGCCCAGGCCGATGACGGCCATCCCGGATTCCTCCCTCTATCCGGGCGCCGACTACTACGAGATCACCATGCGGCAGGGCTCATGGCGCTTCCACCGGGATCTCGGACCGGCGAAGACGTGGGGTTACTGGGCCACAAACCCGCACCATCCTCGTAAGCCGATCGGGATGGGCTATCTCGGGCCGACCATCAGCGTGAACAAGGACCATCCGACGGTCGTCAAGTACCGCAACCATCTGCCGACCACCCACCTGTTCCAGTTCGTGATCGACGCCATTCGCAACGGGGACCCCCAACTCACCCCGATCGCCCCGCCTCCCTACACGAGCCACCCGCCCTTTCCCCCGAACGTCAATGTGTGGAATGTCGTGCACCAGCACGGCGGTTTCACGGCGCCGCAGTCCGACGGCATGCCGCTCCAGTCGTTCAGCCCGGACGGCATCCATGCCGAGTCCTACTCGACCCTGGACCCGAGCCGGGTCAAACGCAATGAGGCGATCTGCGGCTACACCAACCACGAACGTTCGTCCATGCTCTGGTATCACGATCACGGCATGGGAATGACCAGCGTCAACGTCTATGCGGGCCTTGCCGGTCTCTACCTCATCCGCGACCCCGCCGACGAGCGGCTGGGACTACCACGAGGCGAATTCGAGGTCCCCCTCGTCCTCCAGGACCGGACCTTCCACCAGGACGGCTCGCTCGCCTACACCATGACCCAGCGGGAAGGCGAGGACACCCCGGTCGTCAACGGCAAGGCGTACCCCTTCCTCGCCGTCGAGCCGCGACGCTACCGGTTGCGCATTCTCAACGCCTCCAACGAGCGTTTCTGGCGGCTGAGGTTCGACGTTCCCAGGGATGTCCTGCTCCAACCCCAACTGCCGTTCTGGCTGATCGGCACCGACGGCGGACTCCGAACTCCACTGCCCATGTTGAACTTCCTGATCGCGCCGGCCGAGCGGTACGACCTGATCGTCGACTTCAGCGGGCTGCCCATGGGCACGAACGTCACAGTGACGAACTACAACGCCCCGGTCCACTTCCCCGGCGGCGGCGGACCGGAAATCTCGGAAATCATGCAATTCCAGGTCACCAAACGACTGTCCGGAGACGCGGACCAGACGACGCCGCCCAAGAGTCTCAAGCTACCGACGGTCGCACCCATCGAGCCGAAACCGCACACCCGTCGGCGCCAATGGATCCTGTACCAGCACAAGCTCTTCGGCACCATGACGTTCAACGCGGTGCCATTCATGGAACCGTCCCAGGACTTCATCAAGGCGGGCTCGACCGAGATCTGGGAGTACATCAACCCCAACCACGACGCCCACCCGATGCATGTCCACCTAGTCAACTTCCAGGTGCTGAACAGACAACCCATGGACGCGGCCGGCTACCAGGCAGATTACGAAAAGTGGCTCGACGGCGGCCGCAAACCGGAAGACCGCCCGGTGCTGGCAAACTACCTCACCGGCCCACCGATCCCGCCGGACCCGGACGAAGCGCGATCCAACAAGGACACGGTCAAATCCTATCCGGAGACGGTGACCAGAATCATCATCCAGGAATTCACCCCACCGACGGCCACGATCGCGTCGATCCCCGGCAGCGGCGCCGAGTTCCCGGCGACGTACGTCCACCACTGCCACATCCTCGAACACGAAGACGATGACCTGATGCGCCCCTGGACGATCGTCCGGGACTGATGGGACGAGACACCCCGTCCCGTCAGGATTCGAGAACTACCCGCAAGCGGCTTGGACCTGGCGCAGGAAATGCGGCCACTGCCCTTGGGAACTGCCGCTGTGCCACTGCCGGTCAGTTCGTAGAACCGGTGCGCCGTCTGGGGTGTCGCCGCGCAGGTTGTGGAACTTCCGCATCACCATCCTCGGCATCGACTGCACCGCGGAACGCAGAAGCCGGTCGGTAGGGCGGCCGAGCGCAGTGGACGCCTCGGCCTCACGTTCAGCCACTGCCAGGAAATCCGACTCTCCGGCCGGCGGCCCTGACGGGGCTTGGGGTGCTTCGGCGAGGTGCGCCACCAGGCCCATGGCGTAGGGCACGGCGAGCTCGTTCAGAGTCACCTCGGCTCTGTCCTGCGCGGCGTACTCCAGCAGCGCGGCCCCGAAGGCGAACTTGTACGTTCGGGCGTTGGCGCCCATCAAGACGGCCAGCCGCCAAGACGTACGGGCGTTCGGCTCGCTTCGGAAGAAGTCCACCGTCATCGGCTCACCCCCGGCGCGGCGTGCCGCTCCGCGCGGAAGACCAGGGCGCTCCAGCTCACGCCTTCCCGGCTGAGACAGTCCGGCCCCTTGTCGCTGCGGTGCACCGTGGACAGACCGAACCGTCCCGCCAGCGCCACGGTCTCGGCCGCGGACACCGCGAACATCCGCCGCCCGGCAGGAACCGGGCCGTGCCGCAGCGAGAGGGCAACGCATCCTCCCGGGGCCACCAACTCGGCCAGCCGCCGCATGGCATCGTCGCGCTCCTGCTCGTCCAGGTGCATCCACACCGCGGAGAGCAGCATGAAGTCGAAGGGTCCGCGGAGACCGGTCAGGGAAGGAACGGCGTCGTCGGTCCAGTCGATCGCCGCATCCGCGTGGAGGCGCTGCCCGATCCGCCGCAGCTCCGGCGTGGGCTCTACGGCCACCACCTGATGCCCACGGGCGGCCAGCGCGGCAGCGTCGCGGCCACTGCCGGCCCCGATGTCAACAATCCTGCTCGGACCCGGCGGCAACCACGGCAGGAATTCCTCGTGCACGATGTCGAACGCAACACCCTCATGCCGACGGGCAAGCCCCTCGGCATCCTCCCCGTAGCCAGCCGTACTGGGCGTTCCGGACCGCATCCCCCTACGCCCTCCTCGGCCAAGTGTGCATTTGGGGCCGTACACGCTGTGAACAGCGAGAAGACCCCCTCCGCTACGTGCGTAGAGGAGAGGGTCCAGTGCGCCCCCGGCAGGACTCGAACCTGCGGCCAAGCGCTTAGAAGGCGCCTGCTCTATCCACTGAGCTACGGGGGCCGGTGGTGGTCATGGAGCGGGTGAGCCCCCGGTGCCTGCGGGGCCGACGGGGCGGCCGTGGTGCGGGTGGCCGGGCTCGACGGACCGTGACCTTGCCGGGACAAGGATAGGGCTCCTTGCACCTCGCCCCGGTTGCTTCACCTCCGTGGCACGTTGTGGAGGTTCGGTGAAGCGGTCTGATAATCGCAGGCAGGTCCGAAACTCGCATCGTTTTTCACGCCTCAGGGAACGGGTGTTGTGCACTCGTTATGCCCGCGCCCCTGGCGTCACGTCTGCCTCGTGCTCCTTTTGGGGTGATCCGGGTGGGTCTCTTTGACGCGCACGAGTGAGCATACGCTTCAAAAAGACACCAAAAGCGGGCATTCTTCACCACGTGGCGATCTTGGACGTACGGCCCCGGCTGCTCGACGCGCTGACCTCACTGCGTGACCGTGTCGACGCCGCTCGGTTTCCGCTCCCCCTTCCCGGCGCCGACCGCGCTCGCCGTAGCCGTGCCGAGCTGCTCGCTCAACTGGACGACTACCTCGTGCCCCGGTTGCGCGCCCCCGAAGCGCCCCTGCTGGCGGTAATCGGGGGATCGACGGGAGCGGGCAAGTCCACTCTGGTCAATTCGCTGGTCGGCCGACGCGTCACCGAGGCCGGTGTGTTGCGGCCCACAACGCGTACGCCGGTGCTGGTGTGCCACCCCGATGACCACCCCTGGTTCGCCGGGCAGCGGGTGCTGCCGCGGCTCACCCGGGTCTGGGTGCCGGCGCAGGGGGAGCGGGCGGAGAGCGCGTACGACGAGGAGGGGCGGGCGCAGGAGGGGCCGGCGGCGCTGCGGGTGGAGACCGACCCGGGGCTGGCGCGGGGGCTCGCGCTGCTCGACGCGCCCGACATCGACTCGCTGGTCGCGCGGAACCGCGATCTGGCCGCGGAACTGATCTGCGCCGCCGACATCTGGGTGCTCGTCACCACCGCCACCCGCTACGGCGACGCCGTCCCCTGGCATCTGCTGCGGACCGCCAAGGAGTACGACGTCACCCTCGTCACCGTCCTCGACCGGGTGCCGCACCAGCTGGCCGCCGAGGTCTCCCGGCAGTACGCCGGGCTCCTTACGGCGGCCGGACTCGGCGATGTCCCACGCTTCACCATCCCCGAGCTCCCGGAATCCGCGGGCGGCGGCAGCGGGCTGCTCCCGGCCACCGCCGTCGCCGCCCTGCGGACCTGGCTCACCCAGCACGCACAGGATCCGTACGCCCGTACGGTCGCCGCCGCCCGTACGGCCGCCGGGACCCTCGCCTCGCTGCGCGCCCGGATGCCCGCGCTGGCAGGGGCCGCGGCGGCGCAGCACGCGGCCGCGATGCGGCTGATCCAGCGGGTCGAGGGCGCGTACGGGGAGGCCGGGGAGCGGGTGCGGCGCGAGATCGCGCAGGGCGCGCCGCTCGCGGGCGATGCGCTCACCCACTGGCACGGCCTGCCGCACGCCAGCGCCCCCGATGAGCTCCTTACGGCTCTCACCGACTCCCTGGCCACCCTGCTGCGCAGCGCGGCCGCCACGGCCGACGAACGGGTCGCGGAGGCCGGGAGGCAGGATCCGGCAGCGCGGGCCGGGCTCGCCCCGAGCGACGCGCGGGGCGCCGCCGAGCGGATCGGCGTGGCCGTACGGCACTGGCGGCGCTGCGCCGAGGAGCTGGCCGAGGAAGAGGCCCGGGCCCGGATCGCCGAATGCGGGGGCAGCTGCGTGCCCGAGGAGATCGCCGCCCTGCTCGCCGCGTCCCTCCTGGGCGGCCGCCGAGCCCGTAAGGCGGGCGAGAAGCTCGCCGAGACCCTGGGCGCGCATGCGGCACTGCGCCTGGGCGACCGCGGCGGACGGCTGCTCGACGGCTGTGTCACCCGGGTCATGCGGGCGGAGCGCGACCGCAGGCTCGCCCCTCTGGACGCCCTGGACATGTCCCCGGAACACCAGGTCGAGCTGATCGCCGCGCTGTCCGTGCTTCAGAAGGAGAGGTGACCGCAGGTGACGGCCATGGCGGGCAACGGCGGCAACGGCGGCAACGAGGGCGGCGGGAGCGGCGGGGGAGGCCGGGCGGCGGGGGACCGCCATACCTGGGACGACGGCCTGATCGCCCGGCGGGCGCACCGCCGGGCCGCCGGGCGTGCCGCGGGCCGCCCGGCCCGTGCGATGGACCAGGAGGCGGCGGAGGAGGCCGCGCCGGACATCCCCGGCGCCGTGGCGGACTACTTCCCGGGGGAGGAGACCGGTCGGCGGTCCTTCGGCGGCCCCCCGTACGCCGTCTACCAGGCCGGCGTCCGCAGCTTCGCCACGGGCACCCTGCGGCCCCGTCTGGAGGCCCTGCGCCAGCTCGTCGGGCTGTCCCGGTCCCGGCTCGAGGGGCGCACGCTCGCCGGGGCCGCGCGGGTGCTCGACGAGGCGGACGCGCGGGGACGGCATCCTTACGGGCACACCGTGGTCGCCGTCGCCGGGGCCACCGGAAGCGGTAAGTCGACACTGTTCAACGCCCTTGCCGGAGCCCCCCTCTCCGAGACCGGCGTCCGCCGACCGACCACCGCCACGCCCCTCGCCTGCGCGTGGACCGACCACGCCGACGGCCTGCTGGACCGCCTCGGCATCCCGGCGGTGGACCGGCGCAACCCGGGCTATCCGTACGACCCCGCGCTGCGCGGCCTGGTCCTGCTCGACCTGCCCGACCACGACTCGGCCGCCCCGGGCCACCGCGAGCGGGTGGACCGGCTGCTGGGTCTCGTGGACGCGGTGGTGTGGGTGGTGGACCCCGAGAAGTACGCGGACGCCGTCCTCCATGAGCGCTATCTGCGGCCACTCGCCGGATACGCCGAGGTGACCTTCGTCGTGCTCAACCAGGTGGACCGGCTCCCGGGCGAGGCCGCGGACCAGGTGCTGGACGATCTGCGGCGGCTGCTGGACGAGGACGGGCTCGCTCTCGGGGAGCACGGGGAGCCGGGGGCCGCCGTGCTCGCGCTGTCCGCGCTGACCGGCGAGGGCGTCGGGGAGCTCCGGGAGATGCTCGCGCGGCTCACGGCCGAGTGCGGGGCGGCCGAGCGCCGGCTGTCGGCGGACGTGGCCGGCACGATGACGCGGCTGCGGCCGCACTATGTGGCGGACAGCGGGCCGGTCGGGCTCACCGAGCGGGCGCGGGCGGAGTTCGAGGACCGGCTGGCCGAGGCGGCGGGCGCGGGCGCGGCCGGGAAGGCGGCCGAGCGCGCCTGGCTGAGGGACACGGAGTGGGCGTGCGGAACGCCCTGGGGGCGGCTGCGGGGGAGGAAGGGCCACGCCTCGGGGAGCTCTCGGGGCGGCGGCTCTCGAGGCGGCGGCTCTCGGGGGTCGCGAGCATCCGAGGCCGGGGAGTGGACGGAGTGGACGGAGATCCCGGGCGCGCGGGCGCGCACGGTGGCGGTGGAGGCGGTCACGGCGCGCCCGGCGGTGGAGGAGGCGGTACGCACGCTCGGCGACGAGGCGACGGCCGGGCTGCCCGGTCCATGGGCCCAGGCCGTCCGGGAGGCGGCGGGGTGGGGCGGCAGGGGGTTGGCGGAGGCGGTCGACGAGGCGGTGGCGGCCGAGACGACACACCGGCGGCCGGTCCGGCCCGTGTGGTGGTCGATGGTGGCGGCGGCTCAGGTGACCGTGCTGCTGGCGCAAGTGATCGGGGTGCTGTGGCTGTTGGGGGCCATGGCCGGGGTGTTCGGCGGGCCGGAGTGGTGGATGCCCACGCTGCTGGTGCTGGGCGGCGCGGCGGTCGGCCCGACGCTGGCGTGGGGCTCCCGGGCGGCCGCGCGGGGGCCCGCCCGGCGCCACGGCCGGTCGGTGGAGGGCCGCCTGCGGGAGGCGGCGGCCGAGTGCGGACGCAGACGGGTGCTGGAGCCGGTCGAGACGGAGCTGGCGCGGTACGGGGAGGTACGGGCGCAGTACGTGGTCGCGGCGGGCGGGGCGTGACGGGCGTTCACTCGTCCGGGTGGCCGAGTTGTCCACAATCCCGGGGTCGTGCACAGGCCCCGGCGGGGTTTCGTGATGCCGGGCAGCATGGTTCACGAGCGGCACGACGGAGCCGCGAAGTGAATGGGGGAGGCGTAGCCGGTGAACGAGAGCTGGGTGACCGTGGTGGGGAACGCCGCGACGCGGCCGGACTTCTGGGAGACGGCGGCGGGTGTCGCGGTGGCCCGATTTCGGCTGGCGGCGACGGTGCGGCGCTGGGACCGGGGGCGGGACGCGTGGGCGGACGCGTACACGAGTTTCTACACGGTCTGGACGTGGCGGTCGCTGGCCGCGAATGTCGCGGGGTCGGTATCGCTCGGTGAACCCCTCGTCGTCCATGGGACGTTGCGGGTGCGAGAGCGCGAATGGGACCGGGAGCGAGAGCGGGAGAGGGATCGGCCCCTTCAGGGAGACCGGCCGCTTCAGGGAGAAGGGGAAGGGGGATGGGGAGGAGGCGCGGCCACGCCTCCGGCCCCGGGTGGGGATTCCGGTGGCGGGGCGCATCAGCCCAGGCGCTGGGTCACCGCGGAGATCGACGCGGTGGCGGTCGGACACGACCTCACGCGGGGTACATCCGCATTTCGCCGGGTTTCACAGGCCAAACCGCTTCTAAACACACCGACCGGGGCAACTTCCCCGTGAGCGGTCGCGATCACGGGAGATTTGTCGATAATCCCAGGTCATACGGGATCTGGCGATTAGGTAACGATTCCGATTCGGATCGGTTGGGTCTAGGTATTCCCGGGGAGCGATCGGTTTCTTTCTCCCTAGTATCCCTGCGTGCCCAACGGGGGTTCCTGAGTTTTGAGTTCGCTGGCGAGGCGCACCAACTGACTGGCGCTCGCCCGGAGGGGAAACCATGATTTCTGTAAGGAGGCGGGGCGCTGCCCGCCTTGCGGCCGCCGTGCTGGCGTCCGGTCTGGTCGCGGCGGGTGCGATAGCCACCGCCGGCACCGCCGCCGCCGATGACGCGCCCCCGAGCCAGGGCGGCGCGACCGCCACGCTGGGCGGTCTCAAGACGTTCGACAAGGCCATCATCCACGACAACGGCAAGGACCAGCAGGTCGGCGCCGGTCTCTTCGAGATGTCGGTCGACAATGGCGGTTCCATCCAGACGTACTGCATTGATCTGCACAACCCGACGCAGAGCAAGGCGAAGTACGAGGAGAAGTCCTGGGCCGAGACGTCCCTGGCGAACAACCCCAACGCGGGCAAGATCAACTGGGTTCTTCAGAACTCCTACCCGCAGGTGAACGACCTCGGCGCGCTCGCGAAGACGGCGGGCACCGGTCCCCTCACCGAGAAGACCGCCGCCGCGGGGACGCAGGTCGCCATCTGGCGCTTCTCCGACAACGCGAAGGTGGACGCGGCCGACCCGCAGGCCGAGAAGCTGGCCGACTACCTGGAGAAGAACGCCCAGAACCTCCAGGAGCCCAAGGCGTCGCTGAGCCTGGACCCGCCGGCCGTCTCCGGCAAGGCCGGTGAGCGGCTCGGCCCGGTCAAGGTCCACACCAACGCCGACAGCGTCACCCTGGCCCCGGGCACCGAGTCCGCGGGCGGCGTCAAGCTCGTCGACAAGAGCGGCAAGACCATCACCAGCGCCGCCGACGGCGGCGAGGTGTACTTCGACGTCCCGGAGGGCGCGGCGGACGGCTCCGCCACGCTGACCGCCCAGGCCGCCACCAAGGTTCCGGTGGGCCGCGCGTTCGCCAGCGCCACCAAGAGCCAGACCCAGATCCTGGCCGGCTCGAGCGAGAGCACCGTCTCCGCCACCGCCACCGCGAACTGGGCGAAGAAGGGCGCGGTCCCGGCGGTCTCCGCCGAGAAGGACTGCGCCAAGGGCGGCGTGGACATCACGGCCAGCAACAAGGGCGACGAGGCGTTCACCTTCGAGCTGCTGGGCCAGAAGTACACCGTCGAGGCGGGTCAGTCGAAGACCGTCACCGCCCCGGTGAAGGAGGACCAGAGCTACAAGTTCACCATCTCCGGTCCGAACGGCTTCACGAAGACCTTCTCCGGCGTTCTCGACTGCAAGACCTCCAGCAGCGGCGGCAGCAGCGACACCCCCTCCTCGCAGCCGAGCCCCGCGTCGGCCGGTGGCAGCACCGGTGGTGACACCTCCGGTGGCGACCTCGCCGAGACCGGTAGCAGCAGCAACACCCCGATGATCGCGGGCATCGCCGTGGCGCTGGTCGTGGTCGGCGGCGGCGCGATCTTCTTCGTCCGTAAGAAGAAGGCGACCGCGGGCGAGTGAACGCCAGGGCGGCGACGCCAGGGCAGCAGTGATCGCTGAGTGAAGCGACGGTCACCGGATGTGGTGACCATCGAAGAACGCGGTGATGGAGGGCCGGAGCCTCATGGAGGCTCCGGCCCTTCGTGTCACCGGGGGACGGCGAATGCCGGACCCATGCCGCACGCCGGACCAAACGGGTTTCCGCCTCGGGCGGGCTGTACGGCAAGATGGCTGTATCTGCCCTCACGCGGTGCGGCTCCGCCACGGATACGGACCCCGCGGCGGAGCCGCACCTCGATACCTACCAGATTGCCGGACGGTTTCTCTTGGCTGAGTTCATCTACACCATGCGCAAGACGCGCAAGGCGCACGGCGACAAGGTGATCCTCGACGATGTCACGCTGAGCTTTCTGCCCGGCGCGAAAATCGGCGTCGTGGGCCCCAACGGCGCCGGTAAGTCGACGGTGCTGAAGATCATGGCCGGCCTGGAGCAGCCGTCCAATGGTGACGCATTCCTCTCACCCGGCTACAGCGTGGGCATCCTGCTCCAGGAGCCCCCGCTGGACGAGTCCAAGACCGTGCTGGAGAACGTCCAGGACGGCGTGGCGGTCACCAAGGGCAAGCTGGACCGCTTCAACGAGATCGCCGAGCAGATGGCGACCGACTACAGCGACGAGCTGCTGGAGGAGATGGGCAAGCTCCAGGAGGACCTGGACCACTCCAATGCCTGGGACCTGGATGCCCAGCTCGAGCAGGCCATGGACGCCCTCGGCTGCCCGCCCGGCGACTGGCCGGTCACCACCCTCTCCGGTGGTGAGAAGCGCCGCGTCGCGCTCTGCAAGCTGCTGCTGGAGGCCCCCGACCTGCTGCTGCTCGACGAGCCCACCAACCACCTCGACGCCGAGTCCGTCAACTGGCTGGAGCAGCACCTCGCCAAGTACGCGGGCACCGTCGTGGCCATCACCCACGACCGGTACTTCCTGGACAACGTCGCCGAATGGATCCTGGAGCTCGACCGCGGCCGCGCCATCGGCTACGAGGGCAACTACTCCACCTACCTGGAGAAGAAGCAGGCCCGTCTGAAGGTCGAGGGCCAGAAGGACGCCAAGCGCGCCAAGCGCCTCAAGGAGGAGCTGGACTGGGTCCGCTCCAACGCCAAGGGCCGCCAGGCCAAGTCCCGCGCCCGGCTGACCCGTTACGAGGAGATGGCCGCCGAGGCCGAGAAGACCCGGAAGCTGGACTTCGAGGAGATCCAGATCCCGCCGGGCCCGCGCCTGGGCAATGTCGTGGTCGAGGTGGAGAACCTCTCCAAGGCGTTCGGCGAGAAGGTCCTGATCGACGACCTCTCCTTCACCCTGCCGCGGAACGGCATCGTCGGTGTCATCGGCCCCAACGGCGCCGGTAAGACCACGCTCTTCAAGATGATCCAGGGCCTGGAGACCGCCGACGCGGGCAGCATCAAGGTCGGCGAGACCGTCAAGATCTCCTACGTCGACCAGAGCCGCGCCAACATCGACCCCAAGAAGACGCTGTGGGCGGTCGTCTCCGACGAGCTCGACTACATCAACGTCGGCCAGGTCGAGATGCCCTCCCGCGCCTATGTCTCCGCCTTCGGCTTCAAGGGCCCGGACCAGCAGAAGCCGGCCGGGGTGCTCTCGGGCGGTGAGCGCAACCGCCTCAACCTCGCGCTCACCCTCAAGCAGGGCGGCAATCTGCTGCTCCTGGACGAGCCCACCAACGACCTCGACGTGGAGACGCTCTCCTCGCTGGAGAACGCGCTGCTCGACTTCCCCGGCTGCGCCGTGGTCGTCTCCCACGACCGTTGGTTCCTCGACCGCGTCGCCACCCACATCCTGGCGTACGAGGGCGACTCCAAGTGGTTCTGGTTCGAGGGCAACTTCGAGTCGTACGAGAAGAACAAGGTCGAGCGGCTCGGCCCGGACGCGGCCCGTCCGCACCGCGCCACCTACAAGAAGCTGACCCGGGGCTGAGTGGATGGCACGCCATATCTACCCCTGTCCCCTGCGCTGGTCCGACATGGACGCGTTCGGCCACGTCAACAACGTGACCTTCCTCCGCTATCTGGAGGAGGCCCGGGTCGACTTCATGTGGCGGCTGGCGCCGGGGAACGGGAGTGACGCGTTCACCGGCGGCGTGGTCGTGGCCCGGCACGAGATCGACTATCTGAAGCCCCTGGTCCACCGGCACCGGCCGGTGACGATCGAGACCTGGGTGACGGAGATCAAGGCCGCGTACCTCACCCTGCGCTATGAGATCAAGGACGAGGACGCCCTGTATGTGCGTGCCGCCACCCGCATCGTGCCCTACGACCTCGACCAGGGCCGCCCGCGCCGGGTCACCCCGGAAGAGGAGAAGTTCCTGACCGAGTACCTGGAGCCGGACCCGGTGAAGAAGGGCGCCGCCAAGAAGGCGTCCGCGGCGTCCACGAAGCCCGCCGGAGCCGCCGATGGCGCCGGGCGGGCGGAGGGGGCCGTCTCGGTATGACGGCCCCCAGCCAGGAGCTCCACTTCGCCGACGCCGGGGAGGCGGCCGATCTCGCCGCCTTCCTGGCCCGGCTGATCCACTACGACCGGGCGGCGGCGGTGCGGCTACAGGCGGGCGGCGGTGTGCTCGCCGTCTTCGGCCGGCCGCCGTCGTTCGAGGTCCTCGCGATCCGTACGGCGCGGCTCGAGGCGATCGTCAGCACCGAGGCCGCACCGGACACACCGCACACGTCGGCCGGGGCGGCGGGCGGGGCTGGCGCCCTGGATACGACCGTCTCGGCGGGTGAGTTCGCGGACGCGCTGGACACGGCGCGGGCCGCGCGGACCACCGACGGTTCCGAAATCCGCGACCGGGGCCTGGTGGTCACCGTGCCGCAGGCCGTCACCGGTCCGCCATGGGCCGGGGTGCTGCCGCCGCGCGGCGGCTGGCGCCGGGTGAACGGGCTGCCGGGCGTGGACGGGGTGCGCGGGGCGGTCGCCGCCGCCGTCGCGGAGTTCCGGGCCCGCGACGCGGCGCTCCCCGAGGAGCGGCGTACGCGCGCCGAGCGCGACCGGATCGGCCATGAGATCTGGTCCCGCACGCTCGGCGACACCGGGCTTCCACTGCGCGCCGTGCACGCCGCGCAGTCGCTGGGCTTTCTGCGCCCGGTCCGGGCGGCGGCACCGGCCGCCACCGGCCACGGGAGCGGCGTGGCCACCGCCGCGCCCGAGCCCCTGGCGCTGCTCGCCGCGGGCGGCTGGCTGCGGCTGCGCACGCCGTACGGCTCGATCGCGGTGCGTACGCAGGGCCTGTCCGGCGGTCTGTCCGGGCTGTCCGTCACGCCCGCCTGAGCCTGCCGGGGCAGCCCTCCGGGGCAGACCCCCAAGTCGACCCGCCGGGTCAGCCCGCCCAGGTCGATCCGGCGCGGATCAGCCCCCAGGTCGATCCGCCGGGTCAGCCCTCGGTGTTGATCATGGAGGCGGCGGCGTAGGTGAGGTAGTGCCACAGCTGGCGCTCGAGCTCCGGGGCCAGCTCCAGCTCGTCCACCGCGTCGCGCATATGGCGCAGCCAGGCGTCATGGGCGGCGCGGTTCACGGTGAAGGGGGCGTGGCGCATGCGGAGCCGGGGGTGGCCGCGGTTGTCGCTGTAGGTGCGGGGGCCGCCCCAGTACTGCATCAGGAAGAGTGTGAGCCGCTCCTCGGCCGGACCCAGGTCCTCCTCGGGGTACATCGGCCGGAGCAGCGGGTCCTCCGCGACCCCCTGGTAGAAGCGGTGCACCAGACGCCGGAAGGTCTGCTCGCCACCGACCTGCTCGTAGAAGGTCTGCTCCTGAAGTGTGCCTCGCGGAATCTCTTTCACGCCTCCATGCTCTCAGACGCCCCCGTCTGGAAAAGGGGGCGTGGGTCGCGGCCGGGGGCCGGGCGCAGGAGAGTGGAGGCATGGGCAGCACGGGCGGGAGCACACGCAGTGCGCCGGACGCCGCGGAGCGTGTGGCGCGGCGGAAGCCTGCCGGCCGGGAGGCCGACGGGTACGCCGAGGAGGCCGCGGCGCTGCGGACCGGGCTGGTCCGGGAGATCGTGGCGGGCGGCGGACTCACCGACCCCGCCTGGCGGGCGGCCTTCGAGGAGGTGCCGCGCCATCTCTTCGTGCCCTACTACTACGAGGCGGGGGACGCGGCCGCGGCGGCCGCGCCGCCGGACACCAGGACAACACGGGCAGGAGAGGCGGGCACGGCACACGGGACGGTCGGCTACACCCGGCTGTGGCGCGACGATCCCCACCCGCTGCGCCGGGCCCGCTGGCTGGCCGGGGCCTACGCGGACGCCCCGCTCGCCACCCGGGTGCGCGACGGTGAGCTGATCACCTCCAGCAGCCAGCCGTCGCTGATGGCGCGGATGCTCCAGGCGCTCCAGGTGCGGGACGGGGACCGGGTGCTGGAGATCGGCGCGGGCACCGGCTACAACGCCGCGCTGCTGGCCCACCGGCTCGGCGACGCCCACGTCGCCACCCTCGATCTCGACCCGGAGATCACCGAGGCCGCCCGCAACCATCTGGCCGCGGCCGGATTCCGCCCCGCGGTCGTCACCGGCGACGGGGCGCGCGGATGCCCGCTGCACGCTCCCTACGACCGGATCATCGCCACCTGCGCCGTGGCGTCCATCCCGTCCGCATGGCTCGGCCAGTGCCGGCCGGACGCGCTGATCCTGACGCCGCTCGCGACCGGGCTGATCGCCCTGAGAGTCGCCGACGCCCGCCATGCCGAGGGGCACTTCCTGGCCATCCCCGCGTACTTCGTCCCGCTGCGCGGCAGCGGTCCGCCGCCTCAGGTGCCCACCCACGGGCTGCCGTCCCGGCCGCTGCTGGACGACTCCTTCCGCTTCCTGCTGAACGTGGCCGCGGGCCATCTGGAGCCGGTCGAGGCCCTCGCGCTGTGGGAGCACGAGGGCAGGCCGGGGCGGGAGCGCTACGGGGTGACGGTGCGCGGCGAGCGCCAATGGGCCTGGCTGGACGACCCGGAGGGCGCCTACGGCTGGCCGCTGGGCCCTCCCGGCCGTCTTGGGCCCTTCCAGGGTCTCAGCCCCGGCGCACCGTGATCGTCGTCCAGGCGCCGACGTGGACGCGGTCCCCGTCTTGGAGCGGGACCGGCACGAACGGCTGGATCGGCTCCTCGCCGCCGTTGATCGTGGTCCCGTTGGTCGAGTCCTGGTCGACGACCGCCCAGACGCCGTCGGGCTGCTGGACGAGGAGCGCGTGCTGGTGCGAGACGCCCGGATCCTCGGGCGGCCGCCCGAGGTCGATGTCGGGCGCCTCACCGGTGCTGTGGCGGCGCCGGCCGATGGTGATCTGGTGGCCGTTGAGCGGCAGCTGCTGCTCGGGGGAGTAGGCCGGGAGGTTCAGCCCGGCGGCCTCCGGGCCGCTGCGGTTCATCATCGCCATGAAGTACTCACGGTCCGGGGCGACGACGGCTATCCAGTTGCCGGGCGCCTGCGCCGGGGCGCCGCCCTGGCCGAACTGGGCGGCGCCGGGGTGCTGCTGCTGTGGGGCGCCGGGGTGCTGCTGCTGGGGCGGCTGGTGCCCCGGCCCCTGCTGCTGGGGCGGCGGGGCGTACCCCTCGTTCCCGTACGGCTGGGCCGGGGGCGCCGGGGCCTGGGGGTAGCCATAGCCGTACTGCGGGGCCTGGGGCGCGCCGTGGCCCGGGGCGCCCTGCTGCGGGGCGCCGTGCGGGGGCGTGCCCTGGTGCGGTGCGCCCCCCTGCGGCGGCGGAAGCGTCCAGTCGCTGTCGCCGCCGAAGCCGGAGGGCTGACCGCCGCCCTGCGTCGGATGCGGGCCCTGCGGCCCCCCGGGCCCGGGCTGTGGCGGGCCCGGATGCTGCGGCGGCGCGTAACCGCCCTGCGGCGGGCCGTACGGAGACGGGGTGTGCGTCTGGAAGTTGAAGCGGCACTCCTCACAGAACGGGGCCTGCGCCTCGCGTGGCGTACGGCACTGCGGGCACAGCTCCTGCTGCTGTGCCGGATAGCCGTAGCCGCCCGCGCCGCCGGGCGGCGGTGGGCCGCCCGGCCCCGGACTCCCGTAGCCACCCGGTGGCACGGGAACACCGGGACCGTTGGGCATGGGCGGAGGCGGCGGGACGGCGCCGGAGGGCATGGGTGTCCCCGACATCCGGTGGCCACACACCTCGCACCAGTCTTCGGCCGCCGATTGGTGGCCGTTGGGACAGGTCGGCATGTCGGATCCCCCTCTGTGGCGTTCTTGGCGTTTCTGCCGAGAAGAGCTACGTGAGTGCTGGTTATGTGCTACTTCTTGACGCGAACTGTCTTGGTGGAGCGCGTTTCGAGTGTCATCTCGTCCGCTTCCGCGACCTTCGCCTTCAGTCGCACAGTACCTGCCGCCACATCGAGCACGTCCACCACCTTCGCAAGCAGTTTCGCCGTGTCTTCGTTCCCCGATGCGGCCGCCAGCTGTACGGCACGCCCCAGCTTCGCGGTCGCTTGTTCGGCATCGCCGGACTTGCGGGCATTCATGCCCTGTTTGATGGCCTGTGCCAGTTCGGCCTGGCCCGTATAGTGCGCCACCTGCGGATTCATCGCGGTGGAGACGACCAGATCATCGGTCCACACCGCGCGCACCAGCCCCTGCGCCAGGGGACTGGGCGGGCTGCCGACCCCGTCGGGCACCGGCTGAACCAGGGAAATCCTGGCCGCCAGCATCTCCTGGCCGACCTCGGCCGCCGGAACCCTCACGCAGAGGTGGTAGTCGCGGGACTCATCGCCCCAGGACCCGGTGGGGTAGTCGCCGGCGCGCGGACCGGCCTCGACGCGCCGGGCGGTCAGATCCTCGACCGTCGGTGCGACCTGTTTCACATACGCCACCTCGGCGCCCCTGGGAGTCCACAGCCGGAGGCTGACGTCGGCGACCTCCTTGCCCATCGCCGTCTCCATCATCCGCGTGAAGTCCGCGGCGAGCCCGGCGGGATCGGCCACGATGTCCGCCGTTCCGAGCAGGGCGGCGGCGATCCCGGTGACCTCCTCGACCTCCCAGTCCGTGCCCACCCCGCGGGCGTCGCAGGTGAACCGGCCCGCGCAGGCGTCGAGCACGGCCCGCAGCCGCTGCGGCTCCTCGTGCTCGTTCCGCCCGTCGGTGAGCAGGATGCCGTGCCGTATCGCGGCGTCGGTGGAGTCGAACAGCAGGTCGGCCTGGAGCAGCCAGGTGCCGATCGCGGTACCGCCGCCCGGACTCAGGCTCCGCAGCGCCTCCTTGGCCTGGGCGCGGGTGAGCGGATCGGCGATGGCCAACCGCCCGTTGCCGGGGAAGATCTCGACGGCCTTGTGGGTGCCCGCCACGACGGAGAAGGCCACGCCGTCGCGCACGGTGTCGATCGCGGCGGCGGTCGCGTCCCGTGCGTGGCGCATCTTCGTCGGCGGATAGTCCATCGAGCCGGAGCAGTCCACCATGATCACCACAGCCGCGCGGGCCGCGTGGGGGGAGCCGCCGCTCCGGCCGGACGCGCTGTCGTACGCGCCCGGAGCGTCCTCGAACCCGCCATGGGCGGGCGCGGGTATCGGCGGCCCTGCCGTGGCCCCGCCGCCGGTCGAGGTGACGGTGATGATCGCGTTCACCTCGCGGCCTCCCTCGGGGAGGTACTCGTTCTGGTAGACCTCGACCGAGAACCGCGGCGCGTCGGGGGTGGAGAAGTGGGCCATGTCATCCGCTCCTTGGCGACCGTCAGGCGGATCCTGCCCGGCCCGGGGCAGCGGGGAACGGCACGACCGCCACTGTTACGTTGTCGTGGCCCCCGCCGTCCAGGGCGTAACCGACCAGGACCTGCGCGCTGTTGAGCGGCCGGGAACGGGCGTCCGGCGGCACCGCGCGGGCCATCTGCTCCGCCGATTCGGCGTAGTTCCACAGCCCGTCGGTGCACACCACCACGACGCCCGGCCGGTCCGGCTTGTACGAGGCGGTGTGGGGCTCCAGCTCATAGGCGTCCGCCCCGAGCCAGCCGGTGATGGCGTGGGCGCGCTCGTCCGCGTACGCCTCCGCCTCCGACATCAGCCCCGCTGCCACCATCTGGGCCGCCCACGAGTCGTCCTCGGTGAGCCGCGCGGGCGGGGTCGTACGGTCGTCGGGGACCCAGTAGGCGCGGCTGTCCCCGACCCAGCCGATGGTGAGGATGTCGCTGGTGACGACGGCGCTGACGATGGTGCACGCCGGTGCGTTCTGATGGCGCTGCCCCTCATGAGGGGGAGCCGCCGCGCCGGTGTCCTGGGCCAGGGAGTTGACCGCGTCGGCGGCGGCGATGATCGCCTCGTTCATGGCCTGCTGGGGGTGGGCGCCGCGGGGCAGCGAGGCCCGCAGCGCCTGGTTCGCGGAGTCGGCCGCGGCCGCCGAGGCTTCGTCGGGGCGGGTGGCCGAGGAGACCCCGTCGCACACCACGGCGACCATGGCCGGTGTGCCGTCGGGCAGCGCGGCGGTGGACACCGAGAACGCGTCCTCGTTGCGGTGGTGGCGCAGCCCGCGGTCGCTGGCCGCCGCGACTCCCTCCAGCTCACTCTCCATATGGTCGCGGGTCCGTGCCTGGGCGTGTCCGCAGCGCTCGCAGTAGCCGTCCTGGTCGATGGTGCCCTCCTGGCACGCGGCGCACCGGGGGCGGTGCTCGCCGCCGGGCAGCCGGGGGTCCGCCCCGGTGCCGGTGCCGCTGCCCGTGCTGCTCGCCGCGCTGGTGTACGTACTCGCGTTGGTCTCCGGGTGGATGCCGGGCTCGACGGACTCGACGGGTGCCTCGGGCGCGCCGAGCGCCGCCGCGGCCCGCGGGTCGGCCACCTGGCCGTACTCACCGGAGGTCGGGGCGGCCAGCTCGTAGTCGTCCGGCTCCGGCTCCGGGTGGGTGGACCGCGCCGCCCCGTTCACCCGCGGCGGCGCCGGCAGGTCGCCGTACGCCTCCGGCAGGTCGCCGTGCGCCTCCGGTCGGCCGGCGATCGCGTCCGCCGACAGTGCGGCCTCGGCCGCCAGCGCGGCCGCCACCGTCAGATCGGCACCGCACCGATCGCAGTATCTGTCCCCTGCCTGCGGCGGCTCATCACAGGCCGGGCAGGCTGACAGCTGGGGCGGCTGCGGCATCTGCGACATCGATCACACCCACGTCCTGGGGCGGAAGCGGTTGGCCCGCTCCACCAGTTCGATCCTCTCCTCGCCTCGCTGGGCGAGTCTGGCGAGTACACGGTACGAGCGCTCCAATCCGAAGCGCAGCCCGCGCTCGTCCAGGCTGCTGCCGAGCAGAGCGGGCCGGTTGTGTCCCGGGGGCGCCCCGCTGCTGCCGGACAGTACCCAATCCAGGGCGCTGCCCAGGACCTCCGTACGCAGCCGCTCCCGCCGCACCGCGTCCAGACCGAACTCGCCCAGCCGCTCGACCTGGGCCGCCGAGGCCGTCAGATCGCTCAGCAGGGCGTCGTACGGCGCGCGCTGGCGCAGCCGGGCCCGTACGGCGGCGACCCGCGCCGCCGTGTAGTGGATCGAGGACTCCGGCACCGACTCCAGAGCCCGCACCGCGCCCGGGCGGTCCCCGGAGCACAGCAGGACCCGGGCGAGGCCGAAGGCGGCGCTCACGAAGCTGGGGTCGGAGGCCCAGACCAGCCGGTAGTACTCCGCCGCGTTGTCCAACTGGCCGAGCACCTCGGCGCAGACGCCGAGCGCCAGCTTCGGCGCGGGCTCACCGGGGAACGCGTCGTAGACGGCGTCGAAGGAGAGCGCGGCCGTCTCGCGGTCGCCGCTGGCCAGCGCGTGCAGCCCCCGGTACCAGACGATCCGCCAGTCGTCGCTGTACGCGGCCTCGAGACCGGTGAGCGCGACGCCCGCGTCATGCTCCTGGGCCAGCTCCAGTTGGGCGCGCACCCGGCGCAGCCGCAGCTCGACCGAGTCCACGGGCGCGGTCCGCAGCGCGGCGCTCACCTCGGCGGGGTCGGCGGCCAGCAGACCGGCCAGGAACCCCGCGTTGGGGTCGTCGGAGTCCACCAGCGGCACCGGGAGCGCCAGCGCGGTGGCCCGTCCGTCCAGCGTGGTGACGGCGGGCAGCGGCAGGGCCAGCGGGCCCGGCGGGCGCTGCGCGGGGATGAGGGGCGCGGTGGCGCCCCCGGCGGACCGGGCGCCCAGCAGGGACGGATCCTTTCCGTCGTCGGCGAACAACTCGGTGTCCACCACGCGCGGTTCCGGTCCGAAGAGCGTGGACAGGGCCGGCCGGGGCCGCCCGGTCTGTAGCGCCACGACCTCCCGCAGCACCCCGGTCAGCTGGTCGGCCATCTCCCGCGCGGAGGCGAAGCGGCGCCCCGGGTCGGGATCGGTGGCCCGCACCAGCAGCCGGTAGAAGGATTCATAACGCCGGAAGACCTCGATGTGCTCGGGGTCCGGCAGGCTGTCCACGTAGACGTTCGTATAGCCCTGGAAGTCGAAGGTGAGCACGGCCAGGGTGCGCGCCACCGTGTAGAGGTCGGAGGAGATCGACGGGCCGGACTCGGAGATCTCGGGGGCCTGATAGCCGACCGTGCCGTAGATGGGGCTGTCGTGGTCGTCCATCCGCCGGACCGCGCCCATGTCGATCAGCTTGAGCTGGTCCTGCTGCTGAATGGCGTTGTCGACCTTGAAGTCGCAGTAGAGCAGATTGCGGCTGTGCAGATGGCCGAGCGCCTCCAGCGCCTCGATGCCGTAGGCGCACGCCTGCTCCACCGGCAGCGGATTGCGGCGGCCGTCGCTCGTGCGGCGGGCGTTGGCGATGTCCTTGAGGGACTTGCCGCCCACGTACTCCATGACGATGTAGCCGTCGAGGCTGCCGGTGCGCTGGTCGAGGTGTTCGACGAAGTTGTAGATCCGGACGATGTTGGAGTGCTCGATCTCGGCGAGGAAGCGGCGCTCGGAGACGGCGGCGGCCAGGGCCTCCTCGTCGCCCGTGTCCAGCAGGCCCTTGAGGACCACCCAGCGGTCCGACACCGCGCGGTCGATGGCCAGATAGATCCAGCCGAGCCCGCCGTGCGCAAGGCAGCCCGCGACCTCGTACTGGCCGTGGACGATGTCACCGGGGTTCAACTTCGGTACGAACGAGTACGGATGGCCGCACTTGGTGCAGAACCCCTCCGTGCGGCCCGGCCGTTCGCCGCGGGCGCGGCCCACCGGGGCACCGCAGTCCCCGCGGCTACAGAACCGCTTGCGCTCGGGGACCTCGGGGTCCGCCAGCACCGCCGTCCGGGGATCGGGGCGCGGCACATCGGGGACGCTGACCAGACCGGCGCCCAGGGCGTTCCGCCCCGAGGAGGCCGAGGTGGCGGAGCGGGAGCTGCGCACCGAGACCGAACGGGACGAGGTGCGCCCGGACATGGAGCGGGACAGCCGCCCGGACACCGAGCGCCGGGACGAGGAGGAGCGAGCCGAACGCGACCGGCCCGAGGTGCCGGACGAGGAGTCCCGGCCGGTCGCCGAGGAATGCCCGCTCCGCGCCGACGAGCCCTCGCTCCGGGACGAGGAGCTCCCGCCCGGCCCGGGCTGGCCGGTGATCCCGGTGGGCGGTGAGGCCACCATCCCCTGCGGTGAGACGACCGGGGCCATACCGCAGACATCGCAGTACAGCTCGCCTCCGCCCACGTCCTCGTAGGACCCGCCGCAGTCACGCCGCTGGCAGGCGACGACCGCCGCATTCATTCCGTGCCTCCCTCGATGCCTTGCCCGGCCGGGCCCGTCTGGCGTGGCACCAGGGCCTCGGCCGCCGCCTGCTGGTAGCGCAGCACGGCCTGCTCGGCCGCCCGCAGATCGCACGGGGCGCTCCACAGCATCCGGCGGGCCACGTCATACCGCTCCACCAGGAACGGGTCCTCCGCCATGCCATGGCGGGCGACCTTCGCCTTGTACGCGTCGAGCCGGCCGCGCAGCTCGGCGCGGACGGCGAGCGGCGCGGTGACCGCGGTCAACGACTCGCGGGCCCGCAGCAGCTCGTCGTCGGCGCGCTGCTCCAGGCTCTCCAGCAGCGGTGAGAGCCGGTGCCACTGCGAACGCCTGCGGTAGTCGGCGGCGGCGACCAGCTGCTCGTGCAGCGCGGTCGGCGGGCCGCTGACGGCCGGAACCTCCGATGCCGCGATCTTCGCGAGCACCTCACCGCGCGCCTGACGCGCCTCCGCCAGGGTGCGATCGGCGCGGGAGAGCACATCCCGCAGCCGCATCAGCCGCCGCTCGGCGTCCTGCCGCACATCCAGGACCGCCTCGATCTCCCGGCGCACATCCTCCAGGGCGCGGGCGGCGCGGTCATAGCGCTCGGTGTCGGGGCTGCCGCCGCCGGGCGCCGAGCTGCCGCTGGCATGCTTCCAGAAGGCCAGCGGGTCGGAGACCACTTCGGCGCGCAGCGCGGTCAGCTCGGCGGTGATCTGCTCCAGATCGTCCCCCGAGGGGTGCTCACCGGGACGCACCCCCACCGAGTGGGCCAGCGAACGGGTGCGGTGCAGCTCGGCGGAGAGCATGTCGATCCGGGCGGGCAGCGCGGACCATACGGCGTCGGCGCTGACGATGACGTCGAGGGCCTCCGCGTACCAGCGGTTCATCCGGTCGACCAGCCGGTCAAGACCCAACTCCTCGCTGAGCAGCGGGGAACCGCCGAGGGTGGCGCTGCTGGGCAGGGTGATCGCGGTGCCGCACAGCAGCTCGGTGAGCTCGGTCAACTCGTCCTGTGTCGGCCAGCGGTGACGGGAGCGCACCTCACGGGCCCGGGTGAGGGCCTCGGTGTACGCGTCGAAGTAGCTCCACAGGAGAGAGATGGCCTGCTCGGTGGTGGACCAGCGGTCCTTGGTGACGCCCGTGAGCTCGGCGCCCTCGAGAAGCCTTCTGCCCGCGTGGTCCTGGAGGGCGAGCAGCGAGGACTCGATCGCCTCGTGTTCGGCGGCGAGCTTCGCCAGTGCGCGGTCCACCTCCTCCCGGCCCATGACCGGGCCGTCGGGTGCCCCCGCGAAACTGGGGAAGGGTCCCGGGACCCCCATCGATCACCTCTCCATGTCCGTAACCGTTATGTGATCTGTCTGCTGCGTCATCCCTACGCGTGTGGGGCGGGTGCTAATCCTTGCCGGTCCGTGATCCTTGCTCTTGCCCGATGTGTCCGGGTCCGTCGTGCTCGTGCGCGCCGGCCCTCGTCCTTGCTGGTCCTTGTCCGCGCTAGTCCTTGTATTCGGGGGTGGGCGGCGTCGGGTTCTCCTGCGTCGTGCTGAAGTCCTTGGCGAGCCACTTCTGGTAGGCCTGCATCCAAGGGCTGCCCGCCCCGCCCTGGCGGTAGTTCTCCAGAACCTTGTTGACCCGGCGTACCAGGTCGTCGTCGTCCTTGTTCATCGCCACGCCGTAGAACTCATCGGTGAATCGCGAGCCGACCAGCTTGACGGAGGGGTCCTGGGCCGCCTGGCCGGCCGCCAGCGCGTTGTCGGTGATCACCGCGTCCACCTGGCCGAGCTGAAGTCTGACCAGGCAGTCCAGCTGGTTGGGGACGGGCTTCACCTTGATCGCGCCCAGATGCTCGGCCCCGGTGTCCGGCTTGTCCAGCTCGGCCTCGGCGGTGGAACCCTGCGCGGTGCAGACCTTCTTGCCGCGCAGGGTCTTGTTGTAGCCGGTGATGGACGAGTCGTCGGGGACCAGCACCTGCTGCCCGGCCTGGAAGTACGCGGTGGAGAACGCCACGTCCTTGATCCGGTCGCAGTTGATGGTCATGGTGCGCACCACCACGTCGACCTTGCCCTGCTGGAGGGCCTTGATGCGCTGACTGGTGGGTATGGTGCGGAAGATGACCGCGTCCGGATCGCCGAAGATGTCGTCGGCGATGGCGCGCACCAGGTCGATGTCGAAGCCGGTGAGGTCGCCGGTGGCCGGATCGCGGTATCCCCAGCGGTAGCTGTTCTGGTCGACGCCCGCGATCAGCTTGTTGAGCTTGTGCCCGTTGACCTCACGGTTCTTGATCCGCTTGATGGCCGGACCGCTCGCACTGGACGGGCGCAGGCTCGCCTCGGGATCGCGGCAGCTGTCCGCCGACGCGGCCTCGGCGCCGGTCCGCACCGTATGCGGCTGCCGCGCACCGCCCTTGCCGCCGCCGTCCCCGCCGTCGTCCATCATCGCCGGGACCGCGATGGCCGTGGCCACGCCCAGGGCGCATACCGTCACCGCGGCGGCCGATCGCAGCGATCGCATGCTTCCGCCCCCCATCGTCCTCATCGGTACTCCGACAGTCTGCGGCCTATGCCCAGCACCGCTCCCGCGGCTCCCAGCACGGCCAGCACCCCGGCGCCCAGCGCCATGGCGGTGAACGCGCCGCGTCCGTCGTCGGCGGCCTGCTGGAACTCCCGCTGCTCATGGTCGAGGGCCTTGGCCAGCTGGCTGTCCACCGCGTCGAAGGACTCGCCGGTGCTGTCGTCGGCGCCTATGACCTTCGTCAGCGCCGTCTTGTAGTCGCCCCCGTCGTCGGCGGCGCGGGCGGCCTTGTGCCGCACCTGCCACTCGTGGATCCGGCCGCCGGCCTTCTCCACCGGTTCGCGGCCCTCGTCGTCGTTGGCGAGGGCGCGCGCCTTGTCCAGCAGGCTTCCGTCCGAGGGGCGGTCGCCGGACGCCTTGCCCACGAGCGCGGACATCCGCGCCCCATAGCTGACCTCGTAGGCGTCCTTGCCCTTGTTGGCACCGTCCTCGTCCACGACGACCGCGCCGCGCGCCACGAGGGTCAGGTTCTCGTCGGCGCGGGCCCGCAGGGAGTCGATCCGCGCCTCGTTGAGCACCTGGAGGGACTTCGCCCCGTGGTCGTTGGAGTCGCTGAGCTGGGTGCTGGCGACCGCGTGGCCGACCACCAGCCACAGCATCACCACCGTGGAGGCGGCCGTGGCGGTGAGCAGACCGCGGCTGAGCACCCGGTTGGTCCGCAGGAACTCGCGGCGCTGGGCCCAGCCCAGCGCGCCCAGGGCGACCAGACCGGTGGCGATCGCCACCCACGGCCATGCCTCGGCGTCCTCGTAGTCCTCCCCGAGGCGGGCGGTCTCCGCCTGGTAGAGCCTGCCCGCGGCGGGCAGCAGCTTGTCGCGCATGGTGTCGTTGGCATAGCGCAGATACGCGCCGCCCAGCGGCAGCCCCTGGCGGTTGTTGGCGCGCGCGGAGTCGACCAGACCGGTGTAGACCGGCAGCATCTGATTGATCTTCTGTATCTCGTCGCGGGCGGAGGACGAGCCCTCCGTATTGGCCGCGGCCCGCACCAGCAGCTTGGACGCGGTGTCGATGTCCCGCACGAACCGCTGCCGGACCTGGGGAGGCTCCTGGCCGCCCGCCAGGAAGCCTCCGGTGGCGGTGGTGTCCGCGTCGGCAAGGGAGCGGTAGATCTGCGCCGCGTCGGCGCTCAGCGGCTGGCTGCGCTCGGCCACGGCGTCCGCCGCGGTCTGCCGGTCGGAGACCTGCCAGGCCGTGACCGCGCCGAACGCGATCACCAGCGCGGCCAGCACCGCCCCGATGACGCGCAGCCGGCCGGGCTCGGTCGTCGCCGCCGCCCGCGCCCGGTCGAGCCCCTCGGCCCACGCGGTCCGCGGCGGGGCCGCGGGCGCGGGCGGCGGTGCGGCTCTGCCGGTGGTCGGCGGGTATGACACAAGACCTCCCCCTTGGCCCGATTCCTGGATGGTGTCGCGGTCGGTGTCGCAGCAGTATGGACCGCGGCGCCAGGAGAGGTCACCGGTCGAGCCTGGATCTTGTTCGGATCGCGATCTTCCCTCCCCTTTTCATTACGCTTCGGAAGGACTTTCGGTTCCACTTTCCGTGTCGTCAGCTGCGGCGGCGTCGTCGGCCGGGGCGGTGTCACCGGCCGGGGCGTAGTGCGCGCGCAGCCGGGCGTACGCCGATTCCGGCGCGCCGGTGCGGTCCAGGCCCAGCAGCGCGGCGCCGAGCACCGGCGGTGCGGTGACCACCCGCGGCTCGGCCTTCGGGGCGCGCTCCGCGAGCAGTTCGCGGATCCGGTCGTCCAGCAGCGGATGGCGGGCCGCGAGCACCCCGCCGCCCAGCACCACAGGGGTCTCCTCGCCCAGCAGATCGAGCCGGCCGAGGGCGACCACGGCCATGGTCACCACTTCCTCCGCCTGGCGTTCGACGACCGCCCGCGCGATCTCGTCGCCGGCCCCGGCCACCGCGAACAGCACCGGCGTCAGCTCATGCCGCCGCCCCGGCTCCAGACGGCCCAGATGCAGCGCCTCGATCAGCTCGTACATGGTGGTGAGGCCGAAGTGCGCGGGCAGGGCGCGGGCCAGCTCGGTCGGCTCGCCGCGGCCGTCCTCCGCGCGCGCCGCCCACCACAGCGCCTCCTCCGAGAGATAGCCCCCGCCGCCCCAGTCGCCGGAGATCCGGCCGATGGCGGGGAAGCGGGCCACCCGGCCGCCGTGACCGATCCCGGCGCAGTTGATGCCCGCGCCGCAGACCACGGAGACGCCGGTCGGCTCGCCGTCGTCCCCGACCCCGGCCCGCAGCAGGGCGAAGGTGTCATTGGCGACCGTGACGGTGGCGCCCCAGCCGCGCTCGGCCAGGACGCCCGTCAACTCCTCCTCCTCGCTGGGCAGATCGACGTTGGCCAGACAGGCCGAGACATGCCCCGCGCCCGCCGGACCGGCCCGGCCCGCCTGCCGCGCCGCCTCCTCCACCAGGGGCGCGAGCGAGCCGACGGCCTGCTCGGCGCCCACGACGGGCGGCCGGAAGCCGCCGCCGCGGGCCGCGCCGAGCACGGAGCCGTCCGGGCCGATGAGTGCCACATCCGTCTTGCTGTTGCCCGCGTCGATCGCCAGGACCGACCCGTCCGGCGGGGAGGCGGACGAGGGGGAGGAGGACGAAGGGGAAGGAGAGGGGGTCGGTACGGACTGGGTCAGGCCCACGCCAGATGCTCCCGGTTGTGCGCGATGAGGTCGTCGGTCAGCTTCTCGGCGTATTCGATCTGGCCGATGAGGGGGTGGGACAGCAGCGCCTGGAAGACCCGCTCCCGGCCGCCCTTCAACGCCGCCTCCAGCGCCAGGTGTTCGTACGCGGTGACATTCGCGACCAGACCGGCGAACAGGGGCTCGAGGGGGCGCACGGGCAGTGGCTTCGCGCCCTGCGCATTGACGGCCGCCGGGACCTCGATCACCGCGTCGTCCGGCAGGAAGGGCAGGGTGCCCGCGTTGAACGTATTGACGATCCGCACCTCGCCGGTGTCGCCCAGCAGGGACGAGGTCAGATCGACCGCCGCCTCCGAGTAGAACGCCCCGCCGCGCTTGCCGAGCAGCTCGGGCTTCTCGTCCAGCGCCGGATCGCCGTACATCTCCAGCAGTTCCCGCTCGATCGCCGCGACCTCCGCCGCCCGGGACGGCTTGCTGCGCAGCTCCCGTACCACCGCGTCATGCTGGTAGTAGTAGCGCAGATAGTAGGAGGGGACGACGCCGAGCCGGCCCACCAGCGTGCGCGGCATCCGCAGGTCCTCGGCGATCGCCTCGCCGTGCTCCGCGAGCAGCTTGGGCAGGACGTCCTCGCCGTCGGTGCCGCCGACGCGCACCGCGCGCTCCCAGGTGAGGTGGTTGAGGCCGACGTGCTCCAGCGTCACCTCGCCGGGGTCCACGCCCAGCAGCTTGGCGAACTTCCGCTGGAAGCCGATGGCCACATTGCACAGGCCGACCGCCCGGTGCCCGGCCGTGAGCAGCGCCCGGGTCACGATCCCGACCGGGTTGGTGAAGTCCACGATCCAGGCGTCGGGGTTGCGGCGGCGCACCCGCTCGGCGATGTCCAGCACCACCGGGACGGTGCGCAGCGCCTTGGCCAGCCCGCCCGCGCCGGTGGTCTCCTGGCCGACACAGCCGCACTCCAGCGGCCAGGTCTCGTCCTGGTTCCGCGCGGCCTGGCCGCCGACGCGCAGCTGGAGCAGGACCGCGTCCGCGCCGTCCACGCCCGCGTCCAGGTCGTCGGTCCAGGAGATGGTGCCCGGGTGGCCCTGCTTGGCGAAGATCCGGCGCGCCAGCCCGCCGACCAGCTCCAGCCGGTCGGCGGCCGGGTCGACCAGGACGAGCTCCTCCAGCGGGAGCACGTCCCGCAACCGGGCGAATCCGTCGATGAGTTCGGGGGTGTAGGTGGACCCACCCCCCACGACTGCGAGCTTCAACCCTTGACTCCTGTCAGTGTGACGCCTTCGACGAAGGCTTTCTGAGCGAAGAAGAAGACGATGATGACGGGGGCCATGACGAGCAGGGTCGCGGCCATCGTCAGATTCCAGTTGACGCTGTGCGCGCTCTTGAAGCTCTCCAGGCCGTAACTGAGCGTCCAGGCACCCGGATTCTGCGAGGCGTAGATCTGCGGGCCGAAGTAGTCGTTCCAGCAGTAGAAGAACTGGAACAGCGCGACGGCCGCGATCCCCGGCTTGGCCATCGGGATCACGATGCGCAGCAGCGTGCCGAATTCCCCGCTGCCGTCCACCTTCGCCGACTCCAGGTACTCCCGGGGAATCGTCAGCAGGAACTGGCGCAGCAGGAAGATGGAGTACGCGTCGCCGAACGCCATCGGGATGATCAGTGGCCACAGCGAACCCGACAGATGGAGCTGCTGCGCCCAGACCAGATACATCGGTATCACGATCACCTGCGGCGGCAGCATCATCGTGGAGATGACCAGGATCATGGCGGTGCGGCGGCCGCGGAAGCGGAATTTGGCCAGGGCGTAGGCCACCGGAATGGAGGAACAGACGGTGAAGAGGGTGCCGAGCCCGGCGTACATCAGCGAATTGCGCCACCAGTCCAGGAAGCCCGGGGTGTTGAAGACTTCGACGTAATTCGACCAGTTCCATTCGGTGGGCCACAGATCGCCGCTCAGCGCCTGGTCGTCGCTCATCACCGAGGTCAGGAAGACGAAGACGAAGGGCAGGATGAAGAAGAGCGCGGCGGCGATGGCGACCGCGTGCACGGCGATCCAGTGCAGCGCGGCGCGGCGGCGGGCGGCGGGGGCGGGGGAGCGTCCGGCGGCGGGGCGCGCGGGCGCGGGCGGCGCCGAGAGGGCGGTGGTGGCGGTCATGGTGAATCGGTCCTCTTCAGTCCTCGGCTCAGTCATCGGCCGACAGCAGTCCGGCACGCTTGCGCATCAGTAGCGTTGTCACGGCCATCGCGATCGCGAACAGCACGAGCGAGAGCACGCAGGCGGCTCCGGTGTTGAAGTTCTGGAAGCCGAGCGAGTAGACGAGCTGCGGCACGGTGAGCGTGGAGTGGTCGGGGTAGCCGGGCTGGATGACCGAGCCGGGCCCGATGCTGACCCCGGAGGCGAGCTTTCCGGCGACCAGCGCCTGGGTGTAGTACTGCATGGTCTGGACGACGCCCGTCACGACCGCGAACATCACGATCGGGGTAATCGACGGCCAGGTCACATAGCGGAACTTGTGGAACGCCCCGGCGCCGTCCAGGTCGGCCGCCTCGTACTGCTCCTTGGGGACGTCCAGCAGGGCCGCCATGAAGATGACCATGAGATCCCCGATGCCCCACAGGGAGAGCAGTACGAGGGACGGCTTGGCCCAGGCCGGGTCGTTGAACCAGTTCGGGGCGTGGATCCCGATGCTCCCGAGAATGTCGTTCACCGGGCCGGTACCGGGATTGAGAAGGAAGACGAAGGCGACGGTGGCCGCCACCGGAGGGGCGAGATACGGCAGATAGAAGGCGGTGCGGAAGAATCCCACCCCGGACTTCACCTTGGTGGCCAGAAGTCCGATGCCCAGGCCGAAGACGACCCGCAGCGCCACCATGACCACGACCAGCCACAGCGTGTTCCACATCGCCGGACCGAACAGCGGCATCTGCTCCAGCACATAACGCCAGTTGCGCAGCCCCACGAAGGTCGGCGCCTTGATCTGGTTGTAGTGCATGAAGGAGAAGTAGACGGTGGCGATGAGCGGATAGCCGAAGAAGACGGTGAAGCCGACCAGCCAGGGGGAGAGAAAACCGAGGGTGCGCAGCCGCTCGCGCCGGGCCTTACGGCGCAGGGCGGGGGCGTTCGTCAAGGTGGCCATGTCGCACTCCGTCAGTTCTGTGCCTGGAGATTGTCGGCATCTATCTCGTCATCGAGTTTTCGTAGCCCCGCGTCCAGATCGTGCACCTTGCCCGCCTCGACGCCGTAGGAGAAGTCCTGTAGCGAAACGACGTACTGACCGCCGTTGATCGAGGGCGGCAGGGCGGTGCTGTAGCGGTTCTGTGCGATATCGAGGAAGGCCCGGAAGGTGGGATCCGAGTCCAGCTTCGGGGAGGTGAGCGCCGCCTTGGTGGACGGCACATTGTGAATGGCGTTGGCGAAGGCGACCACCTGATCGGTGTTGGCGGTCAGGAACTTCACCAGCTCCCACGCGGCGTTCTGATGGGTGCTGCTGTGCGCGATGCCGACCACGGTTCCGGTGAGATAGCCCCGGCCATAGGTCTCGGGCCGGTCGTCGGGCACCGGCAGCGGGGCGGTGCCCCAGTTGAACTTCGCGCCCTTCATGAAGAGCCCGCGCCATTCGCCGTCCATGTGCATCGCGAGCTTTCCGGTGAGAAAGGCGTTCTGCGACGACATCTCATCGCCGAAGGAGGTACGGAACGTCTCCAGCGGGCCATAGCCGCCCTGGCTCCGGACCAGCTCCCCGGTGGTGGCGTAGAACTCCTTGGCCGCCTTGCCCTTCGCCAGCCGCGCCTTGCCGTCCTTGTCGAAGTACGAGGGGCCCCACTGGGCGAGGAACCGGTCCGGGCTGTTCTGGTAGAGCCGGAAATTGGGCATGAAGCCCACCCGCTCATAGCCGCCGCTCTTGGTGCGCTTGGTCAGCTTGACGGCGTCGCGCCGCAGCTCCGACATGGTGCGGGGCGGCCGCTTGATGCCCGCCTGGGCGAAGGCGTCCTTGTTGTAGTACATGCCGTACGCGTCGGCGAGCAGCGGGAGGGCGCACTGGGCGCCCTGGTAGCTCGTGTAGTCCAGCAGCGTTTTCGGAAAGACCTTGGCCTTGTCGAGACCGGTCTTCTTCATGAATGGATCGAGGTCCACCCACATACCGGAGGAGCAGTACTGCCCCACATTGTTGGTGGTGAAGGAGGAGACGACATCGGGGGCGTCGCCGCCACCCGCCCGCAGCGCCTGGTTCACGGTGGCGTCGGTGACATTCCCGGTGGCCTTCACCTTGATATTGGGGTGGAGCTTCTCGAACCGGGCGATGCTGGCGTCGATCGCCTTGACCTCGCTGTCCTCCGACCAGCCGTGCCAGAACTTCAGCGTGACGGGTTTGGTCGGATCGTCTTTGGCGCTGCCGGTACTGGGATTGGCGCAGCCCGTGAGGAGCAGGGTGCCGGCGCTCAGTGCTGCGGCGAGAGCGGCCAGTTTTCGTGCCATGGGGAGACTTCCTTTACTGCGGTACAGGGGGACGGCAGGGGAAGCGGCGGTGCGGGGCGCCGGACAACGGACAGAGGGGAGAACGGACGGAGGGGAGAACAGGCAGGAGGGAGAACGGACAGCGGGGAAGAGGGGACAGAGAGGAAGAGGAGAAGAGGGGACGTACGGGGTGGTGAAGCGGCGCCCGGTGACTCAGGCGTCGAACCGGGCGGTGTCGAAAACGGTCTGACGGGCATCGGCGACCGCCGTCCGCAGCGCGCCGATGAGAATCGGATCCCCCTCGATCTCACTGATCCGCAGCTGCGGCCGGGGCAGCGCGAGACCGGTCATCTCGTCCTCGACCAGCTGCCGCAGCCGGTCCCCGCCGGCCTGCGCGACCTCACCCGAAAGGACGACCAGCTCCGGGTCGACCACGGCGACGACGGAGGCCAGCCCGGTGGCCAGCCGGCGGGCCAGCTCGGTCAGCACCTCGTCACCCGGGCCGGGGGTGCGCAGTGCGGCGGCGAGCGCCTTGGTGGCCGTGGGCGCGTCGATCCCGTGGTCGCGGGCCAGCTCCACGACGGCGGGCGAGCCGACCAGCTTCTGGAACCCCCCGCCCCCGTCCGGCCGGGCGGCGGCGTCCGGTCCGCCCCGGGCCAGCGGCGCGCCCGGCAGCGGCATGTAGCCGATCTCCCCGGCCCCGCCGGTGGCACCCCGCAGCAGGGTGCCGTGGAGCACGATGGCCGCGCCGACCCCCTCGTCGGCCCAGACCAGCGCGAAGTCGTCGAAGTCCTGGGCGGTGCCGTCGTGCTGTTCGGCGATGGCGGCGAGGTTGACGTCGTTCTCGATGACGATCGGTGTGTGCAGCACCTCGGCCAGGTCGTCCCGCAGGGTGCGGGACTGCCAGCCGGGCAGGTGCGGGGCGTAGCGCAGCGTCCCGGTGCGCGGGTCGAGCGCGCCGGGGGTGCCGATCACGGTGGAATGCAGATCGTCCCGGCCGAGCCCGGCGGCGGCCAGCGCCCCGTCCACCGCCTCGGCGACCAGCTCCCCGGTCCGGTTGGTCACGCTCGCGTCGGTCGCCGGGGCCGTCACCCGGTGTTCACCGACGACCTGGCCGGTGATGTCGGCGACGGCGGCGGTGATGCCCTCCTGGTCCACGGCGAGCGCGGCCACATGGGCGGCGGCCGGATCGATCTCGTACAGCTGCGCGTTGGGCCCCGGCCGTCCGGTGACGTTCCCGGTGGTGCGGACCAGGCCGACCGACTCCAGGCGGGTCAGCAGCTGGGAGGCGGTGGGCTTGGAAAGACCGGTCAGCTCCCCGAGCCGGGTCCGGGTGAGCGGTCCGTGGGCGGACAGCAGCTCCAGCGCGGCGCGGTCGTTCATGGCGCGGAGGACGCGGGGGGTCCCGGGTGTGCCGCCCTGGGTATTGCTGCCGGGTGATGCGGCCATGGTGGTGCCCCCGTCTCACTCTGTTAAGAAAGTTTCCTATTGATGAATAGCAAGCTAGGGGGCGGACCGGGGCGGCGTCAATGGGTCAAAGGCGGGCTTTCCTTGGCGGGTTCTTGGCGAAGAGATGGATCATCCATGTACCTGGCATGGACAAGACACCATAAGAGTGGCCTCCGGTGGGGCGCCTGTGATCGTCAGCCCCCACCGTCATGCGACGACTCGAATCGCAAGGGGGCTAGGTGAGATCTATTTCTTCCCGGGAGCGCACGGCCCGTTCCAGACAGAGCACGGCCCGTTCCGGAAAACGCACGGCCCTGGGGCTGGCGGCGGCGCTGCCGTTGGTGGCCGGTGCGCTGGCGCTCGGCATACCCACGGCCCAGGCCGACTCCGCACCGCACGGCCGTGACACCCTGAACGGCACCAAGCCCGCCTGGGCGACGGCCCGTTCGGACCGCGGCGCGACCGATGACGGCAATAAGGTCAGCGCGCGCGTCTATCTGGCCGGCCGGGACGCCAAGGGGCTGGCCGACTACGCCAAGGCGGTGTCGGACCCCTCCTCGCCGGACTACGGCAAGCATCTGTCGGCCCGGCAGACCCAGGCACGTTTCGGACCGACACGGCAGCAGAAGGACACCGTGACCGCCTGGTTGAAGGACGCCGGGCTCGAGGTCACCGGAGGCAACCAGCACTATCTGTCGGTAACCGGCGAAGTCTCCGCCGCCGAGCGGGCGTTCGGCACCCAGTTGCACAACTACACCAAGGACGGCAAGGTCTACCGGGCGCCGTCGAACGCGGCCACCGTGCCCGCCTCGCTCCACGGCGCCGTGCTGACCGTCGTCGGCCTGGACAACGCCCCCAAGCGGGCCAAGCACGACGAGGCCCTCCCGCCCCCCGGACCGGTCTTCAAGAACGCCGGTCCGTTCTCCTCCTCCTACGGTTCCCGGACCGACCGGAGCCTGCCCTCGGCCTACGGCGCCAAGCAGCCGTACGCGATCAAGGGGTACACCGGCAAGCAGCTGCGCGCCGCCTACGGCGCCAAGAGCCGCAACACCGGTAAGGGCGTCACCGTGGCCATCACCGACGCCTTCGCCTCGCCCACCATCGCCGCGGACGCCGCCCAGTACGCCAAGCGCAACGGCGACCCGGGCTACCGCAAGGGCCAGTTGACGCAGGTGCTGCCGGCCGACTACCGGTACACCGAGGAGTGCGACGCCGGCGGCTGGTACGGCGAGGAGACCCTCGACGTCGAGGCGGTGCACGCGGTGGCGCCCGCGGCCGACATCGTCTACGTGGGCGGAGCCTCCTGCACCGACGACGATCTGCTCGACTCGCTCGCCAAGGTCGTCGACAACCGGCTGGCCGACATCGTCTCCAACTCCTGGGGCGATGTGGAGGCCAACGAGACGCCGGACGTGGCCGCCGCCTACGACCAGATCTTCCAGCAGGGCGCGGTCGAGGGCATCGGCTTCTACTTCTCCTCCGGTGACAACGGCGACAACGTGGCGTCCACCGGCACCAAGCAGGTCGACACCCCGGCCAACTCGGCGTGGGTGACGGCGGTCGGCGGCACCTCCCTGGCCGTCGGCAAGGGCGAGAAGTACCAGTGGGAGACCGGCTGGGGCACCACCAAGGCCACCCTCTCGGCCGACGGCACCGACTGGGGCGCGCTGCCCGGCGCGTACACCTCCGGCGCCGGAGGCGGCACCAGCAAGACCGTCGCCCAGCCCTTCTACCAGCGCGGTGTGGTGCCGGACGCGCTCGCCCTGGCAAACGGCGGCACGGCCAAGCAGCGGGTGACCCCGGACATCGCGGCCGTGGCCGACCCCAACACCGGCTTCCTGGTGGGCCAGACGCAGACCTTCCCGGACGGGTCGCTCCAGTACGGCGAGTACCGCATCGGCGGCACCTCGCTGGCCGCGCCCGTGATCGCCGGTGTGCAGGCGCTCGCCCAGCAGGCGCGCGGCGGCCAGCCGATCGGCTTCGCCAACCCCTCGCTGTACGACCGGTACGGCACCGCCTCGTACCACGATGTGACCGACCACCCGCTGGGCGCCGGTGTCTCGCTGGGCGTGGTCCGGGTCGACTACGTCAACAGCCACGACGACACCGACGGGCTGGTGACCTCGCTGCGCAGCCTCGGCCGGGACAGCTCGCTCCACGCGGTCGTGGGCTATGACGACGTGACCGGTGTGGGCACGCCCGCGGCCGGCTACCTCACCTCGTTCGGCGGACACCACCGCCGCTGAGCGCCCGGGGCCGAGCTCCTTACGGTTCGCACGAGGCTCCCGTTCCGTTCCGGGGCGGGAGCCCCGTCATGTCCGCCGCACTCACTTCGGCGTGGGCGGCGGCACCGTCGCGGAGGGGGTGGCGGCCGGACCGGCGCCGGGAGCGAGCGGGCTGGCCGCCGCCGACTGCGGCGAGTCCGGGTTGGCCAGCGCCGACGGCGCCGCCACACCGGCGCCCGGATCGATGGCGTCGGTCTGGAGCTCCGGATCCAGGGGCCGGCCCACGAGCTGGATGCCCGCCTCGTTCAGCGCCTTCTTGATCCGCCAGCGCAGTTCCCGCTCGACGCCGAGCGCCTTGCCGGGCATGGTCCGTGCCGACACCCGGACGATCATCGAGTCGAGATAGACCGCGTCGAGCCCCAGGACCTCGATCGGCTCCCAGAGCCGCTCGTTCCACGGCTCCTCCTTGGCCATGTCCACACCGACCTGCGAGATCACGGCCCGGACCTGCTCCAGATCCTCCTCGGCCCGGACCTGGACATCGAGCGCGGCCGTCGCCCAGCCCTGGCTGAGGTTGCCGATCCGCTTGACCTCGCCGTTGCGCACGTACCAGATCTCGCCGTTGTCCCCGCGCAGCTTGGTGACGCGCAGACCGACCTCGATCACCTCGCCCGAGGCCACCCCGGCGTCGACCGTGTCGCCGACCCCGTACTGGTCCTCGAGGATCATGAAGACACCGGAGAGGAAGTCGGTGACCAGATTGCGGGCGCCGAAACCGATCGCCACACCCGCGACCCCGGCGCTGGCGAGCAGCGGCGCCAGATTGATCTCCAGCGCGGAGAGGATCATCAGCCCCGCGGTGCCCATGATCAGGAACGAGGCCACGGAGCGCAGCACCGAGCCGATCGCCGCGGACCGCTGGCGCCGTCGCTCCACATTGACCAGCAGCCCGCCGAGCGCGGTGCCGTCGACGGCCTGGGCCGTGCGGTTCATGCGCTCTATCAGCTTGGTGATCGCCCGCCGGACGACGGAGCGGAGCACGAAGGCGATGATCAGGATCAGGGCTATGCGCAGCCCGATGCCGAGCCAGGTGGACCAGTTCTCCTCCACCCAACCCGCGGCGTTCGTGGCGCTCTTCTGCGCATCGTCGAGAGTCGTGGGACGAGGCGTCGAGTCAGCGGCCTGAGCAGCGGACCAGAACACAGCAGAAACCCTTCGTATGCGACATGCCCGCACGGATCGCCCGAGCGCGCAACCTCTCACACAGTAGCCGGGCGCGAGATGCGCCGTTCCTGTGTTCGAGAGCGCGCGAGCGCGGCCAGGGGGCGCATGTGAGCGGCTCCGGAGGCGGCAATTCCATCTTCTGCCCCGGCCGGGGACCGTGCGGCGGCACCGGCCGGAGCGGGCCGTGATTCTTGCCACTTCGCGGTGGTATCCCGCTCCCCGCGCACCTCGTGCGCAAGGTCGCCGGAACGCCGACAGGGCAGTGGTCAAGCGGTCGGTGTCGCCACCGCGTACGGAGGGTATACGTGCGGTACGCGGAAATGCCTCTCAACCGTTAACCCGGTGATAGTGGCGTTCCGGCCAGGGTTCAGGGGAAACTGGGGGAGATCGTCCCGGCGCGAGCCACGCGCCGCCGGCGTACAAGGAGGCCCCCGTGCCGCATGTCCTGGTCCTCAACGCGTCGTACGAGCCCCTCGGCGTCGTACCGCTCCGCCGCGCGCTCATACTCGTCCTCAATGACAAAGCCGTCAGCCTCGAGGACTCAGGCGCCCTGATGCACAGCGCGACCCGTGTGATCCCCGCACCCAGCGTCGTCCGGCTGAAGCGCTTTGTGCGGGTGCCCTTTCGCGGCCCCGTTCCGCTCACCCGCCGCGCCCTGTTCGCCCGTGACGGCGGCAGATGCGCCTACTGCGGTGGCGTCGCAACCAGCGTCGATCACGTCATCCCGCGCAGCCGTGGCGGGCAGCACACCTGGGAGAACGTGGTCGCCGCGTGCCGTCGCTGCAATCACGTCAAGGCAGACCGCCATGTCGCCGAGATCGGCTGGCGGCTGCGCCATCAACCCGCGCCGCCGTCGGGGCTCGCGTGGCGGATCATCGGCACGGGCCATAGGGACCCGCGCTGGCTGCCATACCTGCAAGCCTTCGGCGCGGAAGACGCCATGGCCCGGATCGACGGCAAATCTGCCTGAGAGACCGGGCCATTACTGTGTCTGCTCGCGGGAGCCCCCTGGGTCCTGTCCGGCGGATCTTCACGGACCCGTGAAGATCCGCCGGACAGGACCCAATCCTTCTGCGCCGCCTCAGCAGATCGGCGGAATGCGGCCGCGGTTCGGTGGCGCCCCGCAGGGGCGCGGGGCCGTGTCGACATGCGGCTCCGCCGCGTGGGCGCGACCAGCTACGACGGCGCCGCGGACGATCGACGGCAGGTCAGGGCACTTCCAGCGGAGCGCCTAGTCCTTCCGCACCGCGTAGGCGGCGACCGACCAGAGGGAGTAGCCGAAGCGGGTGGCGCGCTCGACGCCCTGGACGCGGATGAACCGGGTGTCCGGGGCGTCCATGCCGATCGACTCCAGGCCGCCCTTCCCGTGGGTCACCGTCGCCGCGTCGCGCCAGGTGCGGCCGTCCTTGGAGACCTGGACGCGGTAGCGGGCGGCGTACGCGTCCTGCCAGGTCAGCTCCAGACGGCCGATCCGGGCCGGGTGGGCCAGCTCCAGCTGGAGCCAGGCGCCGTCCTCGGCCGGGGAGGACCAGCGGGTGTCCGCCTTGCCGTCGATCGCGGCGGACGCCGGGAAATCGGCGGTCTCATCGCCGGACGAGGTCGCCTTCGTGCCCTCCGCGCGGGCCAGGTCCGGGCCGCCGGTGTGCGGATGCGCCCTCAACGTCAGCATGCGCTCCTCGGACCCGAAGCGGACCGGGAGGGAGTAGCTGCCCGGCTTGGTGCCCTTGGCCACGGATATCTCCAGCCGGGCGGTCGCCGTACCGCCGCGCGGGGCCGTCACCCCGTCGGGGGCGCGGACGGTGATGCCGCGCGGCGCCTTCACCGTGAGGTCGCCGTTCACATCGCCGGGGCGGTGGGAGACCAGCTGGGCCTCGACCACGGCCGCGTCGCCGCCTATCTGCGCGTCCGCCGTCTCGTGGGACAGCGTGAGCCCGGCGTCCGGGGTGTCGCCGAACCAGGGCGTGATCTCGTGCACGGCCGGCGGGGTGGTGCCCTCCGGCCAGCTGAGCCGGATCGCGTCCGCCGACAGGTTCTTGTCCCCGTCCGCCGCCCTGACCTGGGTGAACCCGCTGCCGGAGAGGGCGCCGATGCGGCGCCAGCCCGCACCGGGGACATGCGCCTCGACGGTGCCCGGCGCGGCGTCCTGGACCCGTGCGGTGAGCGCGGAGACGGAGGCGAGCGGACGGCTGCGGCCGAAGCGCACGGTGACCGGGCGGCCGGGCGAGGACACCTCGGTGGCCGCCTTACCGTCGGCAGCCGCGCGGTCCTCCTCGCCGGTCCGCAGCCCCAGCTTCGGGGTCCGGTCCACGCCCGACCAGGCGTCCGCCCGGACCAGGGCCTTGGCGAGGAAGGGGTCGAGGACGCCCTTGCCGACCGTGACCCGGCTGTCCCCGATCCGCTCGCGCAGCGCCTCCACCGCGAGCTGGGCCTTCCAGGCGGCCGCCCCGTCGCCGCGCGCCTGGGCGGTGAGCATGTCCACGGCCCGCACCCCCGCGTCGCCGTACCGGCTCAGCTGGTCGAGCCAGGGCCGAACATCGTCGCCCAGCGTGCGGGCGAGCCGCTCGGGGGCGTCACGCATCGTCGTGAAGGCCGCGCGCAGCCGGTCGGCCGCGCGCTCCAGCCGCTCCACGTCCGTGCCGCCCAGGGCCGTCCAGAACGCGTCGATGAGCGGGCGCAGATACGCGGACTCGTCGCCGCCGAGCACCGAGGAGGCGTCGTTCCCGGCGAGGGCGCGCAGGGCGGCGCGGGTCTTGGCGTCGGGCCCGGCGAGGTCGTCGATGGCCGCCTGCCAGGACTCCTGGGGGCGGTAACCGCGCGGGTTCCAGGCGAAGTCGGCGGCGGTGAACAGCGGGATCCGGGAGGCGGTCGGCTGCTCCATGGCGTTGGCCAGCAGCGCCGCGGACTGGGTGGCCACCGCCGGGTCGCGGCCGGTGTACGGGCCGAGGAAGATCCGGTCCTGCGCCCAGTCGTTGACCGGGTAGTTGTCCATGGTCACCAGGCGGTGGCCGAACGCCGACCGGGCACCGGCCAGCTCACCGCCGGTGATGGTCCTGGGCACCACCCCGACCCCGGTCCAGGCGACCTCCACGCGCTGGTCGAGCGCCCCGGACAGCGCGCGCCGGAACTCGGTGTCGCCGTCCTGGTAGTACTCGGTCGGCATCAGGGACAGCGGAGCCGAGCCGGGGTAGCGCTCGGCCAGGTGGCGGGCGAGGGCGTCGGCCACCTTGGCCTGCGCGGTGGCGGCGGCCTCCGGGCCGGAGCCGAATTCATCGGCGTCGGCGCCGCAGTGCCACTCGCTGTAGCTGACGTCCTGGAACTGGAGCTGGAAGGAGCGCACCCCGAGCGCCCACATGGCGTCGACCTTGCGCAGCAGCGCCTTGAGGTCCTTCGAGGAGGAGAAGCACATCTCCTGGCCGGGGGAGACCGCCCAGCCGAGGGTCACATGGTTGGCCCGGGCGCGGGCGGCCAGCTCGCGGAACTCCTCGCGCCGCTCGGCGGGGTAGGGGTCGCGCCAGCGGGCCTGCCGGTAGGCGTCGTCGCCGGGCGCGTAGAGATAGCGGTTCTGCTTGGTGCGGCCCATGAAGTCGAGCTGGGCCAGCCGGTCGCGGTGCGACCACGGGGAGCCGTAGAACCCCTCCGTCGTCCCCCTTACGGCTGTCGCGGGCCAGTCGCGGATGGTCACCCCGGCGAAGGCCGAGCCCCGGCCCTCCCGCTTCACCAGCAGCTGGCGCAGGGTCTGGACGGCGTGGAAGAGCCCGTCCGGACCGACGCCGGACAGCGCGACCGTGGGGTGCCCGTCCACCGGACCCGTGGCCAGGAGATAGCCGCCGGAGGGGAGGTCGCCGCGCTCGGGCGCGCGCAGGGCGCGCAGCGCGTTCGTGGCGCCCTTACCGCCGACATGCACCACCAGCCCGCGCGCCGGGGCCTTGCCACCGGGCGTGGCCTCGTTGACGGTGCGCACCCCGGCGTCGTGCAGCAGGCCGCGCAGCGCGTCCAGGGCGTACGGATCGGCGTCGCCGTCGGCTATGAGCGTGGCCTCGTCCCCCAGGGCCACCTCCGGCCCCTGCGCCCGCAGCGACTGGGGGCGCGGCCATACGGGCGGTATGCCCTCGCTGCTGTCGCGCTGCGGTGTGGTGGCGCCCGGGGCGCCGTGGTCCACCGGTGCCGCGGTGGCCGCCGGGGCACCGCCGAGCAGCCCCCCGATGACCGCGGCGGCCATGGCCGTCGCGCCCGCTGCCCTGGGCCTCTTCCCCCCGAACTGCACGGGCCTCTCCTCGATCCAGATAGCCGGTCCCGGTGAATATGGCGCCGATAGGCGTGAGCCCACCACCAGGCCGGTGAGGGTGTCAACGCGAACGTCCGAAGTGTCGGCATTGCCGCGTGCGCCGCGCCTCGGGCGCCTGGCGCCGGGCCACGGGCGGCCCGCGCCGGGCGCGGCACGCCCGGCGCAAGTCTGACGGATGAAGGGCGGTCCTGTTCGTAAACTCTGTGCCCCCGACCCCTTCACGCAGTGAAATCGCCGCCCAGAAGGGATGTGACCTACAGCACGTCCGGGGGGCGTTTACGTCTGCGCCCGTTCGGAGTGGGTAGAGCTCGGGATGACCCACTGCCGACAACCCCACGGAGGTCCGTGTGGCCGCGTCAGCTCAACTCCTGCTTTCCGCCCTGTCCAAACCCGGCCCCGAGGCGTCCAGCGAACCGGATCCCTTCGACGGGGTCTCCGACCCCGACTGCGGACTGTGCGGCCTGGACGGCTTCGGGTCCGGAAGCGCCACCGAGGCGCCCCTCACCAGTGAGCCTCCGCTCGCCGACAACATCCCCCTGACCAGCGAGCCTCCGCTCGCCGCCGAACTTCCCCTGACGAGTGAGCCGACCGCCGTCCTCTCCGGCGCGGGCGCGGGCTGCGAGCCGATGGAGTACTGATGGGCAGAGCGCGGCTCGCCGAGCTGCACGGTGTCGCCACCTCCTACGACCCCGCCCCGGGCCGCACCGTCCAGGTGCCCGAGGACACCGTGGTCGCCGTGCTCGCCGCGCTCGGCGTGGACGCCTCGACCCCCCGATCCGTACGCGAAGCGTTGGACCGGCATGACGCCCGGCGGCGCGACCGGCTGCTGCCCCCCTGTGTGGTGCTGCGCCCCGGCAAGGCGCCCCGGCTGAGCCTGCCCGAGGGCACGGCGCTGCGGGTGCGCCCCGAGGACGACGCACCGCACCCGTGGGGGCGGGCGGCCGACGGGTCCTTACCGGCCGATGGCCCCCTTACCGCGCTCGCCGCGCTGCCGCCCGGCGCCCACACCCTGCTCGCCGAGGCCCCCGACGGCCGCCGCGCCACCGCCCCCCTCATCGTGGCCCCCGACCGGATGCCGCTGTCCCCGGTCCGCAGCCACGGCTTCCTGGTGCAGCTCTACTCGCTGCTCTCCGCACGCTCCTGGGGCATGGGCGACCTCGGTGACCTGGCCGATCTGGCCGCCTGGTCGGGGCGGGCGCTCGGCGCCGGCTTCGTCCAGATCAACCCGCTGCACGCCGCCGTGCCCGGCACCCCGGCCGCGCCCACCGACCCCTCGCCGTACCGCCCCTCCTCGCGGCGCTTCCCCGACCCGGTCCATCTGCGGATCGAGGACGTGCCCGAATACGCCCATCTGCGCGGCCGCGCCCGTGAGCGGGCCGATCAGCTGCTGGAGGCCGCCGCCGCCCTCCGTACCGCCGTCCTGCGCGAGGGCGCCCTCATCGACCGGGACGCCGTCTGGGGCCTCAAGCGCGAGGCGCTGGAGCTGGTGCGGACGGTTCCGCTCAGCCCCGGCCGCCGCGCCGCCTACTGCGACTTCCTCGCCGAGCGCGGCCAGGCCCTGGAGGACCACGCCCTGTGGTGCGCGCTCGCCGAGACCCACGGCCCCGAATGGCGCGCCTGGCCCGACGGCCTGGCCGATCCGCGCTCGGCGGGCACCGCCCGGGCGCGGGCCGAGCACCTGGACCGCACCGACTTCCACTGCTGGCTGGCCTGGCTCACCGACACCCAGCTGGCCGCCGCCCAGCGCGCCGCGCGCGAGGCGGGCATGGGCATCGGCCTCGTCCACGATCTGGCGGTCGGGGTCCATCCCTCGGGCGCCGACGCCTGGGCGCTCCAGGACGTCTTCGCCTCCGGCATGTCGATCGGGGCGCCCCCGGACGCCTTCAACTCCCGGGGCCAGGACTGGGGCCTGCCGCCGTGGCGCCCGGACGCCCTCGCGGCCACCGGCTACGCCCCCTACCGCGATCTGCTGAGGGGCCTCTTACGGCACGCGGGCGCGCTCCGTATCGACCATGTGATGGGCCTCTTCCGGCTGTGGTGGGTGCCGGAGGGGCGGGAGCCGACCGAGGGCTGTTACGTCCGCTACGACGCGGAGGCGATGCTCGGCGCGCTCGCCCTGGAGGCGCACCGGGCCGGGGCGGTCGTCATAGGGGAGGACCTGGGGACGGTCGAGCCCGGTGTGCGGGAGGAGCTGGAGCGGCGTGGGGTGCTGGGCACCTCGGTGATGTGGTTCGAGCGGAACTACGACGGGGCGGGCGCCGCGCGGCCGCTGGCGCCGGAGGAGTGGCGGGCGGACTGCCTGGCCACCGTGACGACCCACGATCTGCCGAGCACGGCCGCCCGGCTCACCGGCGACCATGTCGAGCTCCGCCACCGGCTGGGCCTGCTGAGCCGCCCCCTCGCCGAGGAGCGGGCGGCGGACGCGGTCGAGGTCGCCGAGTGGCTGGGGCTGCTGGGGCGGCTCGGGCTGCTGCCGGAGGGGCCGGGCGACGAGGAGGCGGCGGTCAAGGCCGTCCACCGCTTTCTGCTGCGCACCCCGGCGAAGATGGTGGGCGTCTGGCTGCCGGACGCGGTGGGGGACCGCAGACCGCAGAATCTGCCGGGCACCTGGGATCAGTACCCCAACTGGCGGCTGCCGATCGCCGATGCCGAGGGGCGCCCGATGTCCCTGGAGGAGCTGGTCGCCTCGCCGCGGCTGCGGGCGCTGATGGACGAGGTGGCCCTGCTGGCGCCTCGTCCCTCCGGTGCCCCCGCTTCCTAGCCGCTCCGGGGTGTCGGGCGGTTCGTGACGCCTGCGGCGGACCACGCGGCGGAGCCGCATGTCGATGCTTCCCCCCTCCCCGCCCCTTCCCACAACTGGGGCTCCGCCCCAGCCCCCGGACCGGGGCTCTGCCCCGGGCCCCGGACGGGGCTCCGCCCCCAGCCCCCGGAGTGGGGCTCTGGCCCGGGCTCCGGACGGGGCTCCGCCCCAGCCCCCGGAGTGGGGCTCTGGCCCGGGCTCCGGAGTGGGGCTTTGCCCCAGCCCCCGGAATGGGGCTCCGCCCCCCTGGCTCGGAGCAGGGCTCTGCCGCTCCAGATCCCGGAGCGGGGCTCTGGCCCAGATCTCGGAGAGGGGCTCCGCCCCGGGCCCCGGAGCGGCGCTTTGCCCCGGGCCCCGGAGTGGGCTCTGCCGCCCCAGCCCCCGGACCGGGGCTCCGCCCCAGACCCCCGGGGTGCGGGGGCGGAGCCCCTGCCGCGCCGTGGACGTTTCGTAGTGTCTGCCCCACCCCATAGGTGGGACCTCTGCCGTGCGCAGTCTCCCCAGGACGCCTCTCTTCTGGCAGGCTGTCATGGACACCGCCATAGAGATCCGATCAATGCCGATCGGAGACCTGGAGGGGACCATGGCCCGACCTCTGGACGGAACGCCCGGCACCCGCGGCACCCGCGGAACCCGTGGACGGCGGCGTGCGCTGCTCGCGCTCCGCGCCCTCGCCCTGGCCGCCCTCGCGGCCGCCGCCGTCCCTCCCGCCCCCGCGGAGGCCGCCGCGCAGGCCCCCGGGCGGGCCGCCGCGCGGGCCGGATGCGAGGGGCCCATCACCCCCGCCCCGCAGCAGATCGTCGAGGACTGCGACACCCCCGCCCGCATCGTCGACAAGGCCGCCCACACCGTCCCCACCCCCGGGCAACGGGCCTGGCAGCAGCGCGAGATCACCGCCTTCACCCACTTCGGCATGAACACCATGACCGGCCGCCAGTGGGGCTCCGGAGCCGAGGACGAGAAGCTCTTCGACCCGCCTGAGCTCGCCATGGACCAGTGGATGCGGGCGTACAAGGCCGCCGGTGCCAAGCAGGTCATGCTCACCGCCAAGCACCACGACGGCTTCGTGCTCTACCCGAGCCGCTACACCGACCACGATGTCGAGGCCAGCCCCTGGTGGACGAAGGGCCCCGGCGGCCGGAACCCCGACGGCGATGTCCTGGGCGCGTACGTCAAGGCCGCCCGTAAGGCGGGACTCAAGGTCGGCGTCTATCTCTCGCCCGCGGACGGCGCCGAGCTGCCGCACGCCTGGCACGCCCAGTGGGTCGAGAAGATCCGCGAGAAGCAGCAGAACGGCGAGGAGCTGTCACTGCCCGAGCGGATGGCCCTGGAGGACGGCGACCGCGCGCCCGCCGGTCAGGGCCGCTACGGCAACGGCAGCAAGCCCACCGAGCGCACCATCCCCACCCTCGTCCCCGGTGACGACCGGGCGGACAAGGTCGCCTCCGGCGCGCTGCCCAGCTTCCGCTTCGCCGCCGACGACTACGACGCGTACTACCTCAACCAGATCTACGAGATCCTGACGCAGTACGGCCCCGTCGACGAGTTCTGGCTGGACGGCGCCAACCCCTGGGGCGGTGCGGGCGTGACCCAGCACTACAACGTCAGGAACTGGTTCGAGCTGATCCACGCGCTCTCCCCGAATTCGGTGATCTTCCAGGGCGCCCAGGGCGTGCGCTGGGTGGGCAACGAGGACGGCGTCGCCCGGGAGACCGAGTGGTCGGTGACCCCGTCCGCGGTCGACCCGTGGACCGTCATCGGCGGCGGGCTGCCCAATGACTCCACCGACGCCGACATCGGCTCGCGCGCGAAGCTGACCGCGCCGGGCGTGCGCTATCTCCAGTGGTACCCGGCCGAGGCCGATGTCTCGATCCGCCCCGGCTGGTTCCATGACCCCGCGGAGCGGCCCAAGACCCCGGACCAGCTGATGTCGCTGTACGAGCGCAGCGTGGGCCGCAACGCCTCGCTGCTGCTCAACGCGGGGCCCGCCAAGAACGGCCGGATCGACGACGCCGACATGGCCTCCCTTACGGCCTTCGGCAAGGCCGTAAGGACGACATACGGCACCGGCTCCCGGCCGACGACCGGCCATCCGGTGACCTTCGACCGGGTGCGGCTCGGCGAGGACATCCGCCAGGGGCAGCGGGTGGAGGAGTTCACCGTGCAGGCCCGGGTGGCGGGAACCTGGCGGGACATCGCGTCCGGGACGACCATCGGGGCCCGGCGGATCCTTCCGCTTGCCGCGCCCGTCACCGCGGACGGGCTGCGGATACGCGTCCTCGCCTCCCGCGCCGCGCCACGGCTGCTGCCGCCCACGGTCCACCTCAGCGAGGCGGGCCGCCGCTGAGCCGGCGATCCCGGGGGCTGTGTCATGGTCATCACAGCACCGTGTTAAGGCCACCCCGGGCACGCGGCGCCGGGGGGCGTCGGATAACTTGAGTCCGTGAGCAACAAGGTCAAAAAGAACGCCGTGCGCGCCGGTGCAGTCATCGCCGCGACGACGGCGATGCTGCTGATGTCGTCCCCCGCGTTCGCGCTCACCCGCGACGACGGTGACGACCCGGGTCCGGGCCTGAGTGTCGCCGAGACACTGGGCCTCTATGTCGCTGCTCCGATCATCCTGTTCCTGGTGATCGCGGGTCTGGTGATGGCGGGAGACAGGAAGTCCCGTAAGCAGACCGACTGACGCGATCCATCGACGAAGCGCGCACGCCGCTGCGGAGCGCCCCGGCCATCCGGCCGGGGCGCTTTTGTGTGTGCGGGGCGAATCGCTTTCCGGCCCCGTCCCCGCCGCGCCCCGTCCCCGCCGCGCCTCGTCCCCGCCGCGCCCCGCCGCGCCCCGTCCCGTCGGCCCGGATCGCCAAGTGGGGGCGTGTCACGCCGAGTTCACCGCGTGCCATCCACCCGCCCTGGCCTGTTTATTTTCGCTTTAACCTACGGTGGCGTAACCTACGGGGCCGTAGGTATAGCCCGTCGCCCCCGTCCCCTGGAGCCCCCACCGTGACACTCGCCCCTACCCACCGCCACGGTCAGGCCGTCTGGAGCGATACCCAGCTCCTGTACGCACTCGAAGAGGTCGTCGAGACCGAGCTCAACCGGCATCTGAAGGTCGCCAAGGAGTGGATGCCGCACGAGTACGTCCCGTGGAGCGACGGCCGGAACTTCGACGGGATCATGGACGGTGAGGCATGGGCGCCCGACCAGTCCAAGGTCAGCCAGGTCGGCCGGATAGCGCTCGTGGTCAACCTCCTCACCGAGGACAACCTCCCCAGCTACCACCACGAGATCGCGACCCTCTTCGGCCGGGACGGCGCCTGGGGCACCTGGGTGCACCGCTGGACGGCGGAGGAGGGGCGCCACGGCATCGTGATGCGCGACTACCTGCTGACCAGCCGCGCCGTCGACCCGGTGCAGCTGGAGCGGTTCCGCATGGAGCACATGTGCGAGGGCTTCGAATCGGACAACCAGCACAGCATGCTGCACACCGTGGCGTACGTCGCCTTCCAGGAGCTGGCCACCCGCATCTCGCACCGCAACACCGGCCATCACTCCGGCGACCCGGTCTGCGACCGGATGCTGGCGCGCATCGCCACCGATGAGAACCTGCACATGATCTTCTACCGGAACCTGCTCGGGAAGGCGTTCGAGCTGGCCCCCGACCAGACCATGGGCGCCGTCCGCGATGTGGTGGTCAACTTCCGGATGCCGGGTCACGGCATGCCCGGCTTCGAGCGCGCCGCCGCCCAGATCGCCATCGGCGGCATCTACAACCTGCGCATCCACCACGACGACGTCCTCCAGCCGGTGCTGCGCTTCCTGAAGGTCCTGGAGATCGGCGGGCTGGGCCCTGAGGGGCTCAAGGCGCAGGAGGAACTGGGGCTCTACATGGGCGGACTGGACGACCAGGCCACCAAGTTCGACGAGCGGCGCGAGGCGCTGCTGGCCCGTCGCAGGGCCCGTGCCGAACGGGCGTGATCACTCTGGCACCATCGGGTGATGGTCGAACATTCATCGCAAGATGCGGCGGTGGATCCGGAAGCCGACGCGGCCCGGCTGAGGGCCGCGGCGGCGGCCGGTAAGCCGGGCGCGTACCGGGCCTACGCCGAACTCCTCACCGGCCGGGGCCGTTTGGACGAGGCCCTGCCCTGGTGGGCCAGGGCTGCCGACGCCGGGGACGCGGAAGCCTCGCGCACGCTCGCGATCTGCCATAAGGACCGCGGCGAGTTCGCCGAGGCCGAGCGGTGGTACCGCACGGCCGCCGATCGCGACGGCGGCTGTGCGTTCGGTCTGGCCCGGCTGCTCCAGGAGGCCGGTGACACGGCCGGCGCCGAGCGGTGGTACGAGCACGGGGCCGCGCTCGGCAGCGTCGAGTGCAAGACCAACGGCGCCGTGCTGCTGGCCGCGCGTGGCGAATGGGACACGGCGCTCGCGCGGCTGGCCGAGGCGTCCGCCGAGGGTGACGACGTCGCCTCCCACAGCCGCCGGGCCATCCAGAGCATGCTCAGGGACCTGGACGGCTGGCGCGCGGCCCTCGCCCTCGCGGAGGCCGAGGGCGACCCCGAGGAGGCGTACGAGGCGCTGCGCGAACTGCTCGACCCGGAGCGCAGGGCGATGTTCGAGCGCTACCCCCGGATGGTCGCGGAGGCCGAGGCGCTGTACGCCCGTGCGGCCGCGGTCGGCGGCGCCAAGGCGCTGGTGGACCAGGCCCTCTTCATCGCCCGCGACGACAGCCGCTGGACCGAGGCCCGCGCCCTCGTCGAACGCGCCCATGAGCGGGGCTACGACGGCGCGGCGTACGTCCTCGGCGTCTGGGCGGAGGAGAACGGCGAGCTGCGCACCGCCGAGGAGTGGTACCGCACGGCCGACGAGGCGGACGGCGGCCATATGTGGGCCTGCTTCAACCTCGGGGTGCTGTGTGTGCGGCAGCGGCGGCTGGCGGAGGCGGAGCGGTGGCTGCGGGCGGCGGGGGTCGACGGGGTCGAGGACAGCTTCGACGAGGGCTTCGACGAGGGCTTCGACGCGAGTGAGGAGCGGATCGCCGCGGCGCTTCGCGACATCGTCGCGATCCGGGCCGACCCCGAGCGGATGCCGCCCGCCGAGTGGGAGGAGCGGCTGCCCGGGCTGCGGGGTCGCGCCGAGGAGGGCGGCCCGGACGCCTGGTTCGCGTACGCCGACGCGCTGGACCGGCTGTACCGGCTCCCGGAGGCCGCCGAGTGGTACCGCAAGGCGGGCACCCCGCGCGCCCTGCTCGCCCTCGGGCGGATGCTGTACGAAGGGGGCGGCGCCAAGGGGCTGCGGATGGTGCCGTACTACGAGCCCGCGGCGGCGGAGGGCGACGCCGGTGCGGCGTATGACATCGGCCGGATCTATGACGAGGCCCGGGACCGGCGCACCGCCCAGATCTGGTTCCGCCGGGCGGCCGACCTGGGGCATGGGCGCGCCGCGTGGTGGCTGGGCTGGACGTCGGAGGAGCGCGGCGGGGATCCGCAGCACGCCGAGCGCTGGTATGTCCGCGCCGCGCGCAGAGGTCTCGTTCCGCCCGCGTTTCTCGCGGGGCGGAGCATGGTGCGGCGGGGGGCGTGTGCGGAGGCGGAGCCGCTGTTGAGGATGGCGTGTGAGGGGGAGCATGCGGAGGCGCCGTACTGGCTGGCGGAAGCGTTGCGGGGGCTGGGGCGTGCGGAGGAGGCGGAACGTTGGCTCCGGGTTGCCGCGTCGGCGTACCCGGACCTCCTCCACCAATACGGCGAAATGGCCCGCCTAGCATTACGAGACCCTGGGTGAACCGGTTTGTGGGCAATCGTTCCGCCAGGGGGCACCTCCCAGCGGTAGCTGGGGGAGGAACGGGTGGGCACAAACCGGCCACCGGCCGGTACCCGGCAACGAAACGTTGACCAAGTCAGACCGGTGCGACCTGAGCCATCGCTCCCGGGTGCCGCCCGGTGGGCGGGTTGTGCCCACCCGTCCCGCCCCAGCGGAACGCGTTGCCCACAACCAGGAACGCGTTGCCCACAACAAGGTTTCGCGGCGCCGTGCGGGGCGCATGGCCTCGCACGGCGCCGCACCCGGTCAGCCCGCCGCCGCGTCCGCGGCTTGCGCGCGGAGTGCGCGGTCGATGCCTGCCCGCGACTCCGTCACCAGACGCCTCAGCGCCGCCGTCGGCTCGGCGGACGCGAGCCACGCGTCCGTGGCGTCCAGGGTCTCCGGCGAGACCTGGAGCGCCGGGTACAGGCCCACCACGATCTGCTGCGCCATCTCATGGCTGCGGCTGTTCCAGACGTCCTTCGCCACCGCGAAGTACTTCTCCGCGTACGGCGCCAGCAGCTCCCGCTGATCGGTCTGGATGAAGCCGCCGATCACGGCTTCCTGCACCGCGTTCGGCAGCTTGTCGCTCTCCACGACCGACGCCCACGCCTCCGCCTTGGCCTGCGGCGTCGGCCGCGCGGCCCGCGCCGTCGCGGCGTGCCGCTCGCCCGCGGAGGTCTTGTCGCGCTCCAGCTCCGCCGCGATGGCGGCCTCGTCCGCCCGCCCCGTGGCGGCGAGCCGCTCCAGCAGCGCCCAGCGCAGCTCGGTGTCGATGGTCAGGCCCTCGATCGTCTCGGTGCCCTCGAGCAGCCCGGAGACCAGGTCCAGCTGGGCGTCGGTGCGGGCGGTCGCGGTGAAGGCACGCGCCCAGGCCAGCTGGTGGTCGCTGCCCGGCGCCGCCGCCCGCAGGTGGTCCAGCGTGGCCTCGGTCCACTGGGCCAGGCCCGTCTCACGCCAGTCCGGCGCCGCGTACAGGTCCAGGGCCAGCTTCACCTGGCGGTGCAGCGACTGGACGACGCCGATGTCCGACTCCTTGGCGATGCCCGAGAGCACCAGCGCGAGGTAGTCGCGGGTGGCCAGCTCGCCGTCGCGGACCATGTCCCAGGCCGAGGCCCAGGAGAGCGCGCGCGGCAGCGACTCCTCGAAGTCGCCCAGGTGCTCGGTGACCACGGCCAGCGAGTCCGGGTCCAGCCGGACCTTCGCGTAGGTGAGGTCGTCGTCGTTGAGCAGGATCACCGCGGAGCGCTTCGTGCCGATCAGCTGCGGTACCTCGGTCAGCTCGCCGTCCACGTCCAGCTCGATGCGCTCGGAGCGGATCAGCTTGCCGGTCGGGTTCAGGTCGTAGAGCCCGATGGCGATGCGGTGCGGCCGCAGCGTCGGCTCGCCCTTGGCGCCCGGCGGGAGCGCCGGGGCCTCCTGCCGCACCGCGAAGGAGGTCACCGTGCCGCTCGCGTCCGTCTCGATCTCCGGCCGCAGCACATTGATGCCCGCCGTCTCCAGCCACTGCTTGGACCAGGTCTTCAGATCGCGCCCGCTGGTCTCCTCCAGCGCGCCGAGCAGGTCCGACAGCCGGGTGTTCTGGTAGGCGTGGCGCTTGAAGTACGCCTGGACGCCACGGAAGAACTCGTCCATCCCGACGTACGCGACCAGCTGCTTGAGCACCGAGGCGCCCTTGGCGTACGTGATCCCGTCGAAGTTGACCAGGACGTCGTCCAGGTCGTTGATCTCGGCCATGATCGGGTGGGTGGACGGCAGCTGGTCCTGCCGGTAGGCCCAGGTCTTCATGGAGTTGGCGAAGGTGGTCCACGAGTGCGGCCACCTGCTGCCCGGCGCATGGGCCTGGCAGGCGATCGAGGTGTAGGTGGCGAACGACTCGTTCAGCCACAGGTCGTTCCACCACTCCATGGTGACCAGGTCGCCGAACCACATATGGGCCAGCTCGTGGAGGATGGTCTCGGCGCGCGTCTCGTACGCCGCGTCCGTCACCTTGGAGCGGAAGACGTACTGGTCGCGGATGGTCACCGCGCCCGCGTTCTCCATCGCGCCCGCGTTGAACTCCGGCACGAACAGCTGGTCGTACTTGGCGAACGGGTACGCGTAGTCGAACTTCTCCTCGAACCACGCGAAGCCCTGCCGCGTCACCGCGAAGATCGCGTCCGAGTCGAGGTACTCCGCGAGCGAGGGACGGCAGTAGATGCCCAGCGGCACCGAGCGGCCGTCCTTCTCGTAGGAGCTGTGCACGCTGTGGTACGGGCCGACGATCAGCGCGGTGATGTACGTGGAGATGCGCGGGGTCGGCTCGAACCGCCAGACGTTGTCCTTCGGCTCCGGCGTCGGCGAGTTGGAGATCACCGTCCAGCCCTCGGGCGCCGTCACGGTGAACTGGAACGTGCCCTTCAGGTCGGGCTGCTCGAAGCTGGCGAACACCCGGCGGGCGTCGGGCACCTCGAACTGGGTGTAGAGGTACGCCTGCTGGTCGACCGGGTCGACAAAGCGATGCAGCCCCTCACCGGTGTTGGTGTACGCGCAGTCCGCGACCACCCGCAGCTCGTTGCGCCCGGCCAGCAGCCCCGGCAGGGCGATCCGCGAGTCCTTGAAGACCTCGTTCGGGTCGAGCGCCTCGCCGTTCAGCACCACCTCGTGCACCGTGGGCGCCACCAGGTCGATGAACGACTCCGCGCCCGACTCGGCGGCGTCGAAGCGCACCGTGGTCACGGAGCGGTAGGTGCCGCCCTCCTGGGCGCCGCTCAGGTCCAGTTCGATCTCGTACGCGTCCACCGTGAGGAGGCGCGCCCGCTGCTGCGCTTCCTCCCTTGTGAGGTTGGTGCCAGGCACGTCGGCTAACTCCCGTTCGTCATGTGCGGTACGCCATGCGTCAGGCGGATGGCCATCCTCGCACGTCGGACGGTCAGTGCCGGTAGACATTTCGTCCCCCCGGGGGAGCGGCCGCCGGACCGCTCCCCGCCGGGCCGGGACGCGGGCGTCAGGCCAGGTCGGCCGCCACCAGCTCGGCGATCTGCACCGCGTTCAGCGCCGCGCCCTTGCGCAGGTTGTCGTTGGAGAGGAACAGCGCGAGACCGTGCTCGACCGTCTCGTCCACCCGGATCCGGCCCACATAGCTGGGGTCCTGGCCCGCCGCCTGGAGGGGGGTCGGGATCTCCGAGAGCGCCACGCCCGGGGCCGCGGCCAGCAGCTCATAGGCGCGCTCCACGCTGATCGGACGCTCGAAGCGGAGGTTCACCTGGAGCGAGTGGCCGGTGAAGACGGGGACCCGGACACAGGTGCCGGACACCTTCAGCTCCGGGATCTCCAGGATCTTGCGGCTCTCATTGCGGAGCTTCTGCTCCTCGTCGGTCTCGAACCGGCCGTCGTCGACGATCTTCCCGGCCATCGGGAGCACATTGAACGCGATCGGGCGGGCGTAGACCCCGGGCTCGGGGAAGTCCACCGCCGCGCCGTCGTGGGTCAGCTCGGCCGCGCGGTCGGCGGTCTTGCGGATCTGGCCGTCGAGCTCGGCCACGCCGGAAAGACCGGAGCCGGAGACGGCCTGGTAGGTGGTGGCCACCAGGGCGGTGAGCCCGGCCTCGGCGTGCAGCGGGCGCAGCACCGGCATGGCGGCCATCGTGGTGCAGTTCGGGTTGGCGATGATCCCCTTGGGGCGGTCCACCGCGGCGTGCGGGTTGACCTCGGCCACGACCAGCGGCACCTCGGGGTCCATCCGCCAGGCCGAGGAGTTGTCGATCACGACCGGGCCCTGGGCGGCGACCTTCTCGGCCAGCGCCTTGGAGGTGGCGCCGCCCGCGGAGAACAGGACGATGTCCAGACCGGAGTAGTCGGCCGTGGCGGCGTCCTCGACGGTGATCTCGGTGCCGCGCCACGGGAGCGTCCGGCCGGCCGAGCGGGCGGAGGCGAACAGCCGCAGCTGCTCGGCCGGGAAATCACGCTCGGCGAGCACCCTGCGCATCACTCCGCCGACCTGGCCGGTCGCTCCGACGATTCCGATCCTCATATCAGCCCTTTTCCTTGGTTGTGCCTGTTCGAGGCGCCTACCCTCCTGCCAAGTGTCTCAGGCGGGTCCGTTACCGTCCCGTGATTCATCCCACGGCGAGGGCGGTTCCCGGATATGGCGGGGGCGGTTCCCAGATCTGATGAACGCCGAGTGAGCGGAAGAATTCCTGTTCACAAGGGCGCGATGACCGTTTGCTGCCGCCAAGATCCACGTGTGGAGATCGGCGACCCGCGTTGCCGTCTCGTTCACTCCCAAGCCATCCCCGATGCCAACGATCCGAGGTGAGGGCAGCGTCGCTGCCCGCCCGTCACCGCGTGTCCACTCGGGGAGATCGCGCATGTCCCGCATACGGTCCGTACGGTCCGCCGCAGCTGCCGTCGCCACCCTCGACCGGCGCACCTTCCTCGCCGCCGCCACCGCCACCGGTGCCACGGCCGGCCTGGGAATCGCCTTCGGTCCCGGCAGCGGCTCGGCCGGTGCCTCGCAGCCCGCCACCGCACACGCCGCGGGCCGCCGGGTGGTGCAGGCCCCGGCGGCGCCCTCGACGGCCGGTACGACGCTGGAGACGTTCTCGGCCGCACACGGCGCCACCGGCTACCGGCGACTCGCCGACGGCCCCGCCTGGGCCCGCGAGGTCCGCACCGAGATCACCGGCGCCAAGGGCGGCCGCGAGGACCGGCGCACCGCGCTCGCCTCGTTCGTCCAGCTCACGGATCTGCATCTGACCGACGTCCAGCACCCGATGCGCTACGAGTTCCTCCGCTCGGGGCGCGCCGGGGCATGGCGGCCGCACGAGGCGCTGACCATCGCCGGGGTCGCCTCGCTCATCGAGCGGATCAACGGACTGCGCGGCGGACCGGCCACCGGGGCGCCGCTGTCGTTCGTCATGACCACCGGCGACAACACCGACAACAACGCCAAGATCGAGCTGGACTGGTTCCTGACCGCCATGAACGGCGGCCGGATCACCCCCAACACCGGCGATCCGCGCCGCTACGAGGGCGTCCAGAACAGCGGGCTCAAGGAGTTCTGGCACCCGGAGGAGGCGCTGCGCGACGCCGACAAGAAGGTCGGCTTCCCGCGCATCGACGGCTTCCTCGAGGCCGCGCTGCGCACTGTCAACAGCCCGGGGCTGCGGCTGCCGTGGTACTCCACCATCGGCAACCACGACGATCTGGCGGGCGGTGTCTACTCGCTCGGCCACGACTACTACGCGGACTTCGCCACCGGGAAGCGCAAGCTGGAGATCATCCCGGCCGATGACGCCGAGCGGCTCTTCAAGGGCACGCGCGTCGGGGGCGACCCCAAGGGCGTCCAGATGAAGGCGCTGCTGGACGCGCACGCCAAGGACATGCGCACGGTCACCCCCGATGAGCGCCGCGCGCCCTTCACCCAGACGGAGTACCTGGCCGCGCACCTCGACCCGGCCGCCACCGGCTCCGGTCCGGTCGGCCACGGCTACACCAAGGCCAACCTCGAGCAGGGCACGCTCTACTACTCGTTCCGGATCTCCGAGAACATGATCGGCATCAGCCTGGACACCACCGACCCGGGCGGTCACTACACCGGTTCGCTCGGCACCGCCCAACTGCGCTGGCTGGAACGGACGCTGAAGGCCCACAAGGACGACTACGTGATCGTCTTCAGCCACCACTACAGCCGCAGCCTGGACAACATGAACCACGACCCGGGCCGCCCGGGCGAGGCCCGGCACGGCGGGGACGAGATCGTCGCCCTCTTCCAGCGCCACCCCAAGGTGCTGGCCTGGATCAACGGCCACAGCCACAAGAACGAGATCACCCCGCGCGGCACCTTCTGGGAGATCACCACCGCCTCGCATGTGGACTTCCCCCAGCTGGCCCGGGTGTTCGAGGTCGTGGACAACCACGACGGCACGATCTCCCTGTTCACCACGCTCATCGAGTCGGCGGCGCCGCACCGTACGGACTTCTCGGACCTGTCCCAGACCGGTCTCGCGGCCCTCTACCGCGAGCTGTCCTTCAACGCGCCCGGCGCCAGCCAGAAGCTGGCCGGCGACTCGACGGACCGCAACACCGAGCTGCTGCTGCGCAAGCCCTGAGCCGCCCGGCGGGCGCCTCAGCGCGGCAGGACCACCACATAGGGGGCCGGTTCGCGGTCGGCCGCCGCGATCAGGGCGGTACGGACCACCGCGGCCTGCTCCTCCGGTGACTCCCGCAGCTTCTTCGGGGTCATGCGCACGACCGTGATCCCGAGCCGCTCCAGGTGCTCGCGCTTGCGGCCGAAACCGCCGCGCCAGAGCTCCTCGTCCTGGCGCGGCGCCCGGGCGTCGATCTCCACCGCCACCGCCTGCTCACGCCAGTAGGCGTCCACCCCGCCGAGGGCGGGCCCGCCGGGGAGCCGCAGCTCCACGTTCCACAGCGGCTCGGGCAGATGGTGGCCGCGCACCATGTCGTACAGCCGTCCCTCGGCGATCGCCCGGCCCTCGGCGAGCAGCGCGTCCACGGCGTCCACGACATGCGGCCGGGACAGCATCCGGGCCGAGTTCAGCTCCGCGACCACCGCCGCGGCCTCGCAGTGGCCGTGGCGCACGGACTCGGTGAGCAGCCTGCGGACCAGTACGGCGTCGGTGAGCCGGGCGACGGCGTCGGCGAGGGCGCGGGCCACCGGGGCGGTGGGCACCCCCGCGAGGTACTGGGGGGCGGGCAGGGTGCCGGCCCGGACGAAGCGGACGAAGCCGGTGGCGCGCAGCCGCCGGGTGCGCGGCACCAGGACGTCGATGTGGTCGAGGGAGGCCAGCGGGGGAGCGGAGGAGAAGTGGCGCAGGGCGAGCGCCGCCAACCCGGTGATCATCGCCTCGCCGCCCGGCTCGCCGCCGCCCGGCGCCGACCCGTCGGCCCCCTGGCCACGGCTCGCGGTGTACAGCAGCGCGGCCAGCAGCCGCTCCTCGCTGGTCGCCGGGCCCGGGTGGAGCAGATGGACGCCCGGCAGGATCTGCTGCCAGGGCCCGCCGACCCGGCAGCGCTCGGCGGCGACGGACGCGGTCACACCGTGCTCGCGCAGCTGACGTGTCGTCAGGACCCGGCGCTGGACGTCCGAGAGGTGGTGGAGGGGGCGGGGGGACAGCGGCGTGTTGTGGCTCATGCCACCGCCATTCCCGCGCCCGCTCCACCCGCTAACCACTGTTACACAGTCGTCGACAAAAGCGGACAACACCGTACTAAAGTACGGCAGTTCGAATGCCGAAAGGAGCTCCCCCGCTTCTCCCGAAGGAGCTCCCGCTTCGGTCGAACGTGTGCGTCAGCCGGCCGCCCGCGCGTCGCACTCCTGGCCGCGCAGGGCGCGGGCCAGGTCGTCGCGGGCCTCCAGGACCAGCCGGCGCAGCGCGGGAGCCGCGTCCGGGTGGCCGTCCAGCCAGGCGTCGGCCGCCTCCAGGGTGGGGGTGTCGCCCTGGGCGGCCGGGAACAGGCCGCGCACGATCGCCATCCCGATCTCGATCGACCGCTCCTGCCAGACGCGCTCGATCACCTCGAAGTAGCGCGGTGCGTACGGTGCCAGCAGATCCCGCTGCCCCGGCTGGTCGAAACCGGAGATGGTGGCCTCCACCAGGGCGTTGGAGAGCCGGTCGGACTCCACCACCGCGTCCCACGCCTCGGCCTTGACCGCGGCGGAGGGCCGGGCGGCCAGACACCGCACCTGGTGGCGCTTGCCGGAGGCGGTGTCGTCGCGGGCCAGCTCGGCGCCGATCAGCGCCTCGTCGGCCTGACCGCTCGAGGCCAGCGCGGCCAGGAACGTCCAGCGCAGCTCCTGGTCCACATCCAGCCCGTCGATCCGGGCCGTGCCGTCCAGCAGCCCGCGCAGCAGCCGCAGCTCGGCGTCGGCGACGGCCACCTGTGCGAAGAACCGCGCCCAGGCCAGCTGGTGGCCGCTGCCCGGCTCGGCCAGCCGCAGCTCGCTCAGCGCGCCCTCGGCCAGCCGGGCGGCGGCCTCCTCGCGTGCCTCCGGCGCCGAGTAGTGGTGCAGGGCGGACAGCGCCCACGCCTGGACCATCTGGAGCACCCCGATGTCGCTCTCGGCCCCGGCGAACCGCCGCACCAGCTCCAGGTAGTCGCGGGCGGGCAGCAGCGCGTCGCGGGTGAGGTTCCACAGCGCGGACCAGCTCAGGGCGCGGGCGAGGGGGTCGGTCAGCTCGCCGAGGTGCTCCCGCAGGGTGTCCAGCGAGCCCTCGTCGAAGCGGATCTTGCAGTAGGTGAGGTCGTCGTCGTTGACCAGGATCAGATCGGGCCGGGAGGCGCCGGTCAGCTCGGGGATCACCGTACGGGGACCATCGACGTCCACCTCGGCGCGGGCGTAGCGCACCAGCGCCCCGGGGCGCTCCCCGGCCGGGGCCTCCTTGCGGTACAGCCCGACGGCCACCCGGTGCGGCCGCAGAGTGGGGTGGGTCTCGGCGGCCTCCTGGACCACCGCCAGCTCGGTGATGTGCCCCTCGGCGTCATAGGTGGCCTGCGGGGTCAGCGTGTTGACCCCCGCGGTCTCCAGCCAGGCGCGCGACCACGTGGCCATGTCCCGCCCCGAGGTCTCGCCGAGCACCGACAGCAGGTCCGACAGCCGGGTGTTGCCGTACGCGTGCCGCTTGAAGTAGCGCCGCGCGCCCTCCAGGAAGGCGTCCTGCCCGACATAGGCCACCAGCTGCTTGAGCACGGACGCGCCCTTGGCGTAGGTGATCCCGTCGAAGTTGAGCTTGGCGTCCTCCAGGTCACGGATGTCGGCCGTGATCGGATGGGTGGACGGCAGCTGGTCGGCGCGGTACGCCCATGCCTTGCGGCGGTTGGCGAAGGTGATCCAGCCGTCGGTGAAGCGGGTCGCCCCGACCAGCGAGAAGGCCCCCATGAAGTCGGCGAAGGACTCCTTGAGCCACAGGTCGTCCCACCACTCCATGGTCACCAGGTCGCCGAACCACATGTGCGCCATCTCGTGCAGGATGACGTTCGCCCGGCCCTCGTACGACGCCTGGGTGACCTTGCCGCGGAAGATGAACTCCTCCCGGAAGGTCACACAGCCCGGGTTCTCCATCGCGCCGAGGTTGTACTCCGGCACGAACGCCTGGTCGTACTTGCCGAACGGGTACGGATAGTCGAAGTGGTCGTGGAAGAAGTCCAGGCCCTGCTTGGTGACGGTGAAGATGTCATCCGCGTCGAAGTGCTTGGCCAGCCCCTTGCGGCACAGCGCGCCCAGCGGGATCTCCAGCGCCGAGCCGTCCGGCAGTGTGCGGCGGTAGAGGTCGCTCTCGTAGTGGTACGGACCGGCGACCACGGCCGTGATGTACGTCGAGATGGGCTGGGTCGTCACGAAGTGGCTGGTCGTGGCGGCATCGTCGGCGCCGGACGGCTCCACCCGGTCCACCGCCCCGTTGCTCAGCACCGTCCAGCCCTCCGGGGCGGTCACCGAGAAGGTGAACGGGGCCTTGAGGTCCGGCTGTTCGAAGTTGGCGAAGACCCGGCGGGCGTCGGCCGGCTCGTACTGGGTGTAGAGGTAGACCTCGCCGTCCTCCGGGTCCACGAAGCGGTGCAGCCCCTCGCCGGTGCGGCTGTACGCGCACTGCGCGTCCACCACCAGCTCGTTCTCCGCGGCGAGGCCCTCCAGCGCGATCCGGGAGCCGTCGAAGACCGCCGCCGGGTCCAGCTCCCGCCCGTTGAGCCGCACCGAGGTCACCGAGGGCGCCAGCAGATCGGCGAAGGTCGCCGCGCCCGGCTCGGCGCAGCGGAAGCGGATCGTGGTGGTGGAGCGGTAGGTGCGCGGCCCGGACCCGGTGTGCTCACCCACCGCGGACCGCAGATCGAGCGCCACCTCGTAACCCTCGACGGACAGCAGCTTCGCCCGCTCACGGGCCTCGTCACGGGTCAGGTTCTCACCGGGCACGACGCGGCTCCCTCGCCAATGTCTCGCATCTCGGATATCGGACAGCGGAAATCATGTCACGGGGCACCGACACGCGGCATCGGGGAATGAGCCCCCTTCCGTGCGCGTTGGGTGAAGCAGCCAGCTCTCTATTCGTTTGCGATACCAGCGCGCCCGCTTGAGGAGAAACCGTGACCGAGACTGCCAAGACGCCCGCCGATTTCTGGTTCGATCCGCTGTGTCCCTGGGCCTGGATGACCTCGCGCTGGATGCTCGAGGTGGAGAAGGTGCGCCCGGTCGAGGTGCGTTGGCACGTCATGAGCCTGGCCGTGCTCAACGAGCCCAAGCTCGATGAGCTGCCCGAGGAGTACCGCGAGCTGCTGAAGACCGCCTGGGGCCCGGTCCGGGTGTGCATCGCCGCCGAGCAGAAGCACGGCAGCGAGGTCCTCGGCGCCCTCTACACCGCCCTCGGCACCCGCTTCCACAACCAGGGCCTGGAGAAGAACCGCGAGACGATCGTGGCCGCCCTCGAGGAGGCCGGTCTCCCCGCCGAGCTCGCCGACTTCGCCGACTCCGACGCGTACGACACCGAGCTGCGCGCCTCCCACAAGGAGGGCATCGACCTGGTCGGCCAGGACGTGGGCACCCCCGTGATCGCCGTCCCGGGCGCGGACGGGGAGCAGATCGCCTTCTTCGGCCCCGTGGTCACCCCGGCCCCCAAGGGCGAGGCCGCCGCCAAGCTCTGGGACGGCACCCTGATGGTCGCCTCGACCCCCGGCTTCTACGAGATCAAGCGGACCCGTACGGTCGGCCCGATCTTCGACTGAACCCTTCCTCCTCCGCCGCCACGGCAGGGCCCCCGCGCGAGTCGACCGCGCGGGGGCCCTTTTTCTGTCGGCTTCCGTGGGGTCAGCCGCGGCGGCCCACCAGCTTCCAGGCGGCCGGCAGCGCGCCCATCGCCAGGGCGGCCTTCAGGGCGTCACCGATCAGGAACGGGGTGAGCCCGGCCGCGATCGCCTCGCTGAGGGAGATGTGGGTGGCCAGCGCCAGATACGGGACGCCCACGGCGTAGGTGACCGCCGAGCCGACCGCCATGGTGCCCGCGGTGCGCAGCACCCCGCGGTCGCCGCCGCGCCGGGCGAGCGCGCCCACCACGGTGGCCGCCAGCAGCATGCCGAGCACATAGCCGAACGACGGCATGGCGGCACCGGAGCTGCCCTCGGCGAACCACGGCACGCCCGCCATGCCGACCAGGGTGTACAGCGCCAGCGACAGGAAGCCGCGCCGGGCGCCCAGCGAGGTGCCCACCAGCAGGGCGGCGAAGGTCTGGCCGGTCACCGGCACCGGCGAGCCGGGGACGGGCACCGAGATCTGGGCCGCGAGGCCGGTGAGCACGGCGCCCCCGATGATCAGAGCGGTGTCGCGGGCCAGGACGCGCCGGGCGGGAAAGACCGCGTCCGCGAGGACCGTACCGGGTGTGGCGGCGGCAGAAACCGTGCTCATCAGCGATGCTCCCAGGTCAGAGGGTGGATACCGCGACGCTAACCCAGCGTGGGGGCCGCGGACACCGTCGGATGGCCACAAAGCCGGACGCATCGGCTTGGCAGCTTCTGGCAGAGATCCCTGATACGGAGCGTGACGCGAGTGTCCGATATCCAGAAAAGATTGTCCGCGATGTTGTCCCCATAGGACACGCCCTTCACACTAGGGACGTTTTGCATCCGTCACCGGCGCTCGTAAGGGACAGAGAAGAAGAATGAACCGGACATCCGCGTCCTCGACGCCATCCGGCGCCGCCGAGGCGACCGGCACGGGCGCTGGCGCCACGCCGCCGCTCTCCCACGGCCTCAAACAGCGCCATCTGTCGATGATCGCCCTCGGTGGCGTGATCGGCGCGGGGCTGTTCGTCGGCTCAGGCGCCGGAATCGCCGCCGCCGGTCCGTCGATCGTGGTGGCCTACGCGGTGTCCGGGCTGCTGGTGATGCTCGTGATGCGGATGCTCGGCGAGATGTCGGCGGCCAACCCGGCCTCCGGCTCGTTCTCCGTGCACGCCGAGCGGGCGATCGGGCCCTGGGCGGGGTTCACGGTGGGCTGGATGTTCTGGATCCTGCTGTGCGTGGGCATCGCCGCGGAGGCGATCGGCGCGGCCGGGATCATGGTCCAGTGGTTCCCGGGCAGCGAATCCTGGATGTGGGTCGCCCTCTTCATGGCGATGTTCTGCGGCACGAACCTCGCGGCGGTCAGCAATTTCGGCGAGTTCGAGTTCTGGTTCGCCGCGCTGAAGATCGCCGCGATCACGATCTTCCTCGTCCTGGGCGTGCTCGCGATCCTCGGCGTCCTCCCGGGCACCGACGCCCCGGGCGGCGCCCATCTCAGCGGTGACGGCGGCTTCCTGCCCAACGGGGTGAACGGCCTGGTCGTCGGCCTGCTGGCCTCCGTCTTCGCGTACGGCGGCCTGGAGACGGTGACGATCGCGGCGGCCGAGTCCGAGAACCCGGTCAAGAGCGTCGCGGGCGCGGTGCGCACCGCGATGTGGCGCATCGCCCTCTTCTACGTCGGCTCGATGCTGGTCGTGGTCACGCTCATCCCGTGGAACGACAAGTCCGTGGTCGAGCACGGCCCGTACGTGGCCGTGCTCAACCACCTCGACATCCCCGCGGCCGGCGACATCATGAACGTGATCGTGCTGATCGCGCTGCTCTCCGCGATGAACGCCAACATCTACGGCGCCTCCCGGATGTCCTACTCCCTGGTCACCCGCGGCGAGGGCCCCGCCTTCCTGGGCCGGGTCACCGGCGGCGTGCCCCGCCTCACCGTGCTCGCCTCCTCCTTCTTCGGCTTCGTCGCGGTGCTGCTCAGCTACTGGTGGCCGGACACCATCTTCAAGTGGCTGCTCAACATGGTCGGCGCCGCGGTGCTCGTGGTCTGGGGCTTCATCGCCGCCGCCCAGCTGCGGATGCGGAGCCGCTTGCAGCGGGAGGCCCCGGAGAAGCTCGTCGTGAAGATGTGGCTCTTCCCGTATCTGACCTGGGTCGCACTGGCCGCCACGGTCGGGGTGCTGCTGCTGATGCTGCGCGAGGCCGACACCCGCAGCCAGCTGTACGCCACGGCGGTGATGGCGATCGCCCTCGCGATCATCGGTTTTGTGCGGCAGCGGGTGGCGGCGGAGCGGAGCTGAGCCCACATCACCCCGCGCATGGAGGCGGGGCGGGTCCTCGATCGGAGGACCCGCCCCGCCTCCGTCTTTGGGCCCAAAGACGGTCGGTTCCGACTGGCGGAAAACGCTCTTGCTGATAGCGTGTACTTGCAAGTTAATTGCAATAAGCGGTCCGAAGGGCTTCGCATGGCCATCTACACACTTCCTGAACTTCCGTATGACTACTCGGAGCTGGCACCGGTCATCAGCCCCGAGATCATCGAGTTGCACCACGACAAGCACCACGCCGCGTACGTCAAGGGCGCGAACGACACGATGGAGCAGCTCGCGGAGGCGCGGGACAAGGATCAGTGGGGCTCGATCAACGGGCTCGAGAAGAACTTGGCCTTCCATCTGTCCGGCCACATCCTGCACAGCATCTACTGGCACAACATGACCGGTGACGGCGGCGGCGAGCCGCTGGAGAAGGACGGGGTCGGCGAGCTGGCCGACGCCATCGCCGAGCACTTCGGCTCCTTCGCGGGCTTCAAGGCCCAGCTGTCCAAGGCAGCCGCCACCACCCAGGGCTCGGGCTGGGGCGTGCTGGCGTACGAGCCGGTCAGCGGGCGGCTGGTGGTCGAGCAGGTCTACGACCACCAGGGGAACGTGGGGCAGGGCTCGGTGCCGATCCTGGTCTTCGACGCCTGGGAGCACGCCTTCTACCTCCAGTACAAGAACCAGAAGGTGGACTTCATCGAGGCGATGTGGAAGGTCGTCAACTGGCAGGATGTGGCGCGCCGTTACACGGCCGCCAAGGAGCGCGCCAACAACCTGCTGCTCGCCCCGTAACCCGGAGCGCCCACCAGACCCCCTGCTTGCGTGATCGTCTTCTCACCGAGCACCGGGCAGGCGGAAAAGGGGCCCCCGCGCGGTCGACTCGCGCGGGGGCCCCGCCCTTGCTCCGTGGACCCGGTCGTTCGGTGACAAGAGGTGTGCGCGGGGAAACTGTCCCCTGACGTCACCCCGCCCCGAGGGAGTCCTTACCGTGCCCGCTTCACCCCGCCCCGCCGACCAGGCGCCCCTCGACGAGGAATGGCGGCTGCGCCGCGAGCTCGCCGCCGTCTACCGCCTGGTGGCCCACTTCCGGATGACCGACCTGATCTTCACCCATATCTCCGCCCGCGTCCCCGGGCCCGAGCACCACTTCCTGATCAACCCCTACGGCCTGCTCTTCGAGGAGATCACCGCGTCGAACCTGGTCAAGGTCGACCTCTCCGGCCGCCCCGTCGAGGACACCCCGCACCCCGTCAACCCCGCCGGATTCGTCATCCACAGCGCCATTCACGCCGCCCGCCCCGACGCCCACTGCGTTCTGCACACCCACACCAGGGCGGGCTGCGCCGTCGCCGCGCAGGAGGACGGCCTGCTCCCGCTCAACCAGATCTCCATGGAGTTCTACGGCAGGGTCGGCTACCACGACTACGAGGGCGTCGCCCTCAACCTCGCCGAACAGCGCCGCCTCGTCGCCGACCTCGCCGGCCACCCCGCGCTGATCCTGCGCAACCACGGTCTGCTGACCGTCGGCGAGACCCCGGGCGAGGCGTTCCTGCGGATGTACTACCTGGACAAGGCGTGCGAGATCCAGACCACGGCCATGGCGGGCGGCGCGAAGCTCACCACGCCCCACCCGGACATCTGCGAGCTCACCGCCCGCCAGCTGTCGGGCGAGGACCACGGCTCCGACTTCGCCGACGATCAGGCGTACACCCTCGCCTGGTCCGCTCTCCTCCGCCTGGCGGAGCGCGTCGCGCCCGACTACCGGGACTGATGGGGCCCGGAGTGTCGAGGGCGGACCTGCGGTCAGGGGCGGATCGGGTCGCGCATCATGGCGGCGAACACCGGAGAGTCGGGGAACGGTTGCTGCGTCCCGATCTGGCGGTATCCCCAGGACTCGTAGACGGCTTTCAGGCGACCGTTCGCAGTCTGCGGGTTGACCAGGAGCGTGACCCGTTGTTCTTCGCGTCCGGCAAGGAGTTCCTCATGGAGCCGACGGGCAACGCCGGTTCCCCGCCAGGGGGCTCGGACGAGGATTTCGTTCAGGGCCAGAGTCCGGTCACCCGTCTCCTGGGTGTAGTCCTCCGGCAGAGGCGGCTCCATGTCCTCCCACCACGCGGTGTTGGGGCCGAGTGGGGTTGCGAAGACATAGCCCACCGGATCGCCTGCTTCCTTGGCGACAATTACTTCCCAGCCGGGACGGGAGGCATAGGCGCTCAAGCGTTCGTCGAAGCGATCGACGGCGTAGAAGGGCCGATTCAACATGCCGAAGTCCCCCCGTACCTCGACGTGAATATCAAGCAGGAGCTGACGCACCTTCTCCACGTCGGTTACGTGGCGGAAACTGATGGAGTTGGTGTCGGTCATGCGATCGCCGTCCTATGGTCGAGCCAAGCGCGGGCTTCGCGGGTGTCTGATGCCAAGGCATTCAGCCGGTATGTGAAATCGCCCAGGAGTTTGCGGACGCGTCCTTGCCGGGCCATTTCCGCAGGGACCGCCTGGGCGGTAGCCACCGCCGGTTCGATGTCGCCCTGGCCAAGCTGCGCGAGGGCGAGATTGGCGTGGGCCAGGGCACGGTTGCGCTCCAGCTCGGGCCGCAACCCGGTGAGACACTGGTGAGCACGTTGTTCCGCCTCCGGCCACTGGCCGAGACTGAGGTACGCGAACGTCGCCAGATTGTCGAGTTCGGCTTGATCGAAGAAGCGCATCCACGCAGGCCGCTGGAGGGATTCATCGGCGCGGTCGAACGCTTCCTGTGCGTGGCCGAGGGTGCGTAAGGCAGCCTTCGCATCGCCGGAGTCGGCATGGTCAACCGCGAGACGCGCCAGCGCGAGCGAGGCGAACAAGGGATCCCGACGGGTGATCGCCGTGGCGCGTGAGACCTCGGAAGCGGCCATGGCGTCGGTGTGACGACCAAGCTGGTAGTACAACGCGCTGGCATGACCCCAAACCCTGAACTGCACGGCTGGGTCGCCTGCCAGCCCGGCCAATGTCACGGCCTGATTCAGATGGTCCTGGGCGACGTCCAAGCGGCGGCCGTCGATGGCGGCCCACATGGCGCTGGTCACGAACGCGGCGGCGACAGCGTACAGCTCAGATCGGATGCGGCTTGAGGCGGTACCGCGCTGCTGAAGGCTCAGGGTTTCCCGGGCGAGGGCGGCCGCGTGTCGCTCAAGGTCCAGCGTGCCGCCGTAGCGGTCATCCATGGCTACCAAGGCGGCGAGCTTGCCGTTCAGACGGTCTACGTCGGCAGACCCCAAACGACGCGGAGACGCGGCGTTGGGTGCGGCCAAAGACGCACCGGCGGCAGTGGCAGCCGTAAGGAAGGCACGTCGGTACAAGGGATCCTCCTCAGGAGAGGCAGGAATCGGGCCAGTTGGTCGGCCCCTCGGTTGGAACCCTAACTGCAAGGGCGTTCGGCCGGTGACCCTCTCCAGGGCGACTCGCTGGCGCGCGTGGGGCCAGGCGATCTCGCCCGAGAGCCAGCGGAAGACGCCGCGTTCGGTGCAGGTGCCGTACGAGCCCGTGAATTCGGCGATGACGGAATTCAGCCGCTCGACAAGCTCGGTGGTGGTGACCTTGTGCTCGGCCATCCAGGCGGCAAGCGCCTCGTTGCGTGTTCGCGCCGTAACGGAACGTTAGAGGATCCGGGCCACGGCTTGGATCCTGAAGGCGTCAAAACGACAGGGCCGGGCCTGCGGGCCATCGACGTATACGGCATGCACACGGCCTGGCTCCCGTCGGTTACCTGGTTGTCCGCGGACGCGCTTCGCTCAATGCTCCGCTCTCCAGGAAGGACCGACCATGTCCGTGCAGCCCTCGAATGACACGCGCCCCGCTGCGACCGGCCGACCTGCCTACAGTCAGTCGCTGCCGTGCGAGGCGGAGTCGGCGACACGGGCCCGGCGCCTGGTGCGTGCCGCGTGCACCGCATGGGGGCTGGCCGATCTCGCCGAGGCGGGAGCGCTGATCGTCTCCGAACTGGTCACCAACGCCCTCGCCCACAGCGGTAGCCGCTGTCTTCGCGTCACCGTCTCCCGTCCGGACGCGCGCTGGGTGCGGGTCGCCGTCATCGACAAGTCCCGCGCCCAGCCGGCGCAGCGCACGGCGAACGCCGACGATGAGAGCGGGCGGGGTCTGGCGATCGTCGAGGCCATCAGTGTCCGTTGGGGCACGGATCGGCTGCCCTGGGGGAAGCGCGTCTGGGCCGATTTACGCGCGCCCCGCGAAGCAAAGTGATCCACAACCACCAGGAGGCATACGCCATGTTCTCTCACTCCGACCGATTCCCCACCGGAACGCCCCTGCCCTCGGGAGCCATCAGTCTCGTCCCCTGGGGCTTACGACGCATGGCCCCCTATCCGGCCTTTGCCCCGGACTACGCCCGCGCGGAACTGGATCCGGTGACCCAGACGACCCGCTATTTCAACGCCTGCGGTCAGGCGATGGAGATGCCGGGCCATGGGACCAGCACGGGCACCAACCCGGCCACCAACACCGGCAACCCGTCGGACGGCGCCGGTCCGGGTGGTTCCGGCGGCGGTGACCAGGACACCGGGAACGACAGCGACCAGTGATCGACGCCCCGGTAATGGTCGTCACCAATCTGGACGACCCCACGACCGACCTGGTGATCGAGGAGTTGCACGGCCGGGGCATCTCGGTCGTGCGCTTCGACTCCGGGGATTTCCCCGCCACGCTGTCGGTCGCGGCTACCATCACACGGACCGGAATCGCCGGAACGTTGACCACACCTTCCAGGACTGCCGATCTCACCCGCGTACGGTCGTTGTACTACCGGAGGCCCTCCGGGTCACCTTTCCGCATCTGGACGAGCAGACGGCCCGCTTCGCCGTCACTCAGGCCCGATACGGACTGGGCGGCGTACTGGCCGCCCTGCCCGGCTGCTTCTACGTCAACCATCCGCACCGCATCGGAGACGCGGAGTTCAAGCCAGCCGGGCTCGCTGCCGCTGTCGAGGCGGGCTTCCGTATCCCGCCTACGCTGATCACCAGCGCTCCGGACGCCGCAAGGGCGTTCATCAGACGCCACGGCTCGGTGATCTACAAACCGCTGTCCACACCGCTCTACCGCGTCGAGGGTGTGTCATGCACGGTGACGGTGGCCGAGGTCGCGGCTGACGAGATCGAACAGGATGTGGCCGGTACCGCCCATCTCTTCCAGCGGCGCGTAGACAAGGTGGCGGACGTCCGGGTGACGGTGATCGGCAGGCGGGTGTTCTGCGTCCGGATCAACTCCGACCTGTTGGACTGGCGCACCGACTACAGCCGGTTGACGTACGACGTCGTCCAGCCACCGGACGGGATCACCGAGGGCCTGTCCGCCTACCTCGCCTACTTCGGGTTGGTTTTCGGGGCTTTCGACTTCGCGGTGGACCGGGACGGGGGATGGTGGTTCCTGGAGTGCAATCCCTCTGGCCAGTGGGCCTGGCTGGAGCCGGAGACGGGGCTGCCGATGGTGGCGACGATGGCCGACCTGTTGGAGAGGAAGCCGCGATGAGGGAGGACGACGAACGGCTCCGGGTACGGCTCGGCGACCGCCTTACGGAGGCAGGCTGTCTGCGCACCGCCCCATGGCGGGCGGCGGTGAAGGCCGTCCCGCGTCACGAGTTTCTGCGGGGAGGGTTTTTCGAGCAGGTGGAAGGGGCCTCGCCGACCGCTTGGCGACCCGTCCTGCCGAACGGGGACGGCAGGTGGCTTGAGCGCTGCTATGCCGATGAATCCTTGGTCACCCAGGTCGCGGGCACGGTGGTGCCCGGAGATCTGCGGGGAGAGATCATGCGGACTCCCACCTCGTCCAGCACCATGCCGAGCCTCGTCGTGAGGATGCTGGAAGAGCTACAGGCCGAGGACGGACACCGCGTCCTGGAGATCGGCACCGGCACCGGCTACTCAACCGCCCTGCTGTGCCATCGGCTTGGCGACGGATCGGTGGTTTCGGTCGAGGTGGACCGTGAGGTGTCCGGGCGGGCTGCCACTTCCTTGTCCGCTTGCGGCTACCGGCCGAACCTTGTGGTCGGCGATGGACTGGCCGGGCACGTGGATGCCGCTCCGTACGACCGGGTGATCGCCACATGCGGGGTTCTGACCGTGCCGGAGAGCTGGATCGCTCAGACCAAGCCCGGCGGGATTGTGCTCGCCACGGTGGGCGGCTGGCTGTACGCCTCCGAGCTGGCCCGGCTCACCGTTCACGGCGATGGCACGGCGTCCGGCCGCTTCCTCGACGGACAGATCTCCTTCATGCTGGCTCGCCCGCACCTGCCCCCGCCGCTTGGTCTGCTCCCTGATATCGGCAGTGGCGAGGAGCGATTGACGGCGCTCGGCCCCGACCTGCTGACGTCGGACTGGACGACCCGGTTCGTCGCCCAGCTGGCGGCACCCCGCGCCCAGCACATCACCCTGTCCGGCGAGGGGCGGACGCACCAGATCCTCATCGACGTGCAGGCCGGAGCCTGGGCGGTACTGACGGAGGCCGACAGAGGCTGGAGGGTCCGGCAGGGTGGGCCCATCCGGCTATGGGACGCGGTGGAGGACCACGTCGCGCGCTGGTGCGCAGACGGCGCACCGGGGCTGGACCGCTTCGAGATCACCGTGACGCCGGACGAGGGGCAGGTCATCCGCTGGCTTGGCGGGCGGCGGTCGCGCGGCTGAGTCCGAAGGCAGTCATGTCAGAAAAGGCCCCCGCGCAGTCGACTCGCGCGGGGGCCCGGCATCAGCTCGCGGGGTTCAACCTGGCGGCTTCGGGGTTCAGCCCACCGGTTCCGGCTCGCGTTCCCGGTTCCGGCGCAGCGCTCGGGCGGCCATCGGGCCGGCCAGGGCGATCAGGGACAGGAACAGGATCGCCGCGGAGAGCGGGCGGGTGAAGAAGATCGTCCAGTCGCCCTCGCTGAAGGCCATCGCACGGCGGAACTGGGTTTCCGCCATCGGGCCCAGTACGGCGCCCAGGATCAGTGGGGCGACGGGATAGCCGGTGCGGCGCATGCCGAAGCCCAGGAGGCCGAAGAGCACAGCGATGCCGAGGTCGACCGCGTTCTGGGAGAGGGCGTACACCCCCAGGGCGGCGAAGACCAGGATGCCCGCGGTGAGGAGCGGGCGGGGCAGCCGGAGGAGCTTCACCCACAGCGGGATCAGCGGCAGGTTGAGCACCAGCAGCATCACATTGCCGATGTAGAGGCTGGCGATCAGCGTCCAGACCAGCGCCGACTGGGTCTCGAACAGCTGCGGGCCGGGCTGCACGTTGTACATCTGGAACGCGATCAGCAGCACACCGGCCGTCGCCGAGGTGGGGATGCCCAGCGTCAGCAGGGGCATCAGCACTCCGGAGAACGCGGCGTTGTTGGCGGCCTCGGGGCCGGCCACGCCCTCGATGGCGCCCTTGCCGAACTCCTTCTTGTGCCGGGACAGCCGCTTCTCCACGTTGTAGCTGAGGAACGTGGGGATCTCCGCACCGCCCGCGGGCAGGGCGCCGATCGGCAGCCCGATCGCCGTACCCCGCAGCCACGGCTTCCAGGACCGGCGCCAGTCCTCCGGGCTCATCCCGATCCTGCCGCCCACCGGGAGCATCTGCTCCTCGGGCGCCCGTCGCATCCGGGCCGCGGTGTAGAGCGCCTCCCCGATCGCGAAGAGGCCGACGGCGACGGCCACGATCTGGACGCCGTCGTACAGCTCCGGCACCCCGAAGGTGTAGCGCGCCTGGCCGGTCAGGCTGTCGATGCCGACGAGCCCGATGGCCAGGCCCAGGAAGAGGCTGCACAGCCCGCGCGCGGGGGCGTCGGCCACGACCGCGGTGACCGTGGCGAAGGCGAGGACCATCACCGCGAAGTACTCCGCGGGCTGGATCTTCTCGGCGATCTGCGCCATGGCCGGGCCCGCGAAGGTGATCCCGACGGTGGAGATCGTGCCCGCCACGAACGAGCCGATGGCGGCCGTGGCGAGCGCGGCCCCGGCGCGCCCGGAGCGGGCCATCGGATGGCCCTCCAGGGTGGTGGGGACCGACGCCGTCTCCCCGGGCACGTTCAGCAGGATGGCCGTGGTGGAGCCGCCGTACATCCCGCCGTAGTAGATGCCCGCGAAGAGCACCAGCGCGCCGGTGGGGTCGAAGACGAAGGTGAGCGGGAGCAGCAGCGCCACCGTGGTGGCGGGGCCCAGGCCGGGCAGCACGCCGACCAGCGAGCCGAGCGTGCAGCCCGCGAACGCCAGCAGCAGGTGCAGAGGGCTGAACGCGCTGCCGAAACCGCCCATGAGGTCGTTGAGGACATCCATGGTCAGAACGCCAATCGGACGATGCCGGGCGGCAGATGGATGCCCAGCAGACGGTCGAAGAGGAAGTACACGGCCAGCGCGAGCACCAGGCCGATCAGTGCGTCACGCAGGATCCGCCGGCTGCCGAGCACCCGCGCGACCAGCGCGAAGAGCACGGCGGTCGACTGCCAGTAGCCGCAGGGGGCGAGCGCGAACAGATAGCAGACCAGCAACGCCAGCAGGGCCGCCACCGGACGCCACTCGGTCAGCCGGGCCTCCTCACGCGCCTGCTCGGTCAGCGCCGGGTCGCTGCCGCGGAACGCCTGGACGACGGCGACCGAAGCCGCCACGCACAGCCCCACGCCGACCAGCAGTGGGAACGCCCGGGGGCCCACGTCCTGGTCGATGGCCCCCTCGGGGATGGCGAAGGCCCAGCCCAGCACGGCCACACCCGCCGCGAGGAAGAGCAGCGCGGCTATCCGCGGGCTCCAGGGCCGCTCGTCGGGCGGGGCGACGGCGCCCGCGGCATCGTTCGCCGGGTTCGCCGTGGCGTCCCTCGGGCTCATCGTTTCGTCCCGCGCGCTCATGACCCGAGCCCCACGGACGTGAGCGCCTGGCCGACCTGGCGCTGCTGTTGGTCGATCAGGGCGCCGTACTTCTTCCCCGGCACCCACACGTCCTTCCAGTCGTTCTGCCGCAACGCCCGCTTCCAGCACGAAGTCCGGCGCATCCGGTCCACCACCCTCACGATCGCCCGCTGTTCGTCGTCGTTCAGCCCGGGCGGGGCCATGACCCCGCCGACGCTCACCACGGACTCGTCCCCGTAGCCGAGTGCGCCGAGGGTGGGAGCGTCGATGCCCTCGGGAGCCTTGTCGCCGCTGACCGCGAGGACCCGCAGCTTCCCGGCCTCGATCTGCGGCCGGACCTCCGTCAGCGTGGAGATGCCGACCTTCGAGGCCCCGCTCAGCAGCAGGTTGAGCACCTCCCCGCCACCACCGGTGGGCACGTACGTGATCTTGCGTGCCGAGATGCCCTCGGCCTTGGCGAGGGCGGCCACCGTGATGTGGTCCGGGCCGCCCAGCGAACCGCCCACCCAGGACGTCCGCTTGGGGTCCTTCCGCATGGCGGCCAGCACCGAGCGCAGGTCGTGGAAGGGGGAGCGGGCGGGCACCACGATCGCGGAGGTGCTCACCGTGAGCCCCGCCACGGGGGTGAGCTCGGACAGCTTCACGGGGGAGTGGTTCTGGATGGCGCCGCCGATCATGGTCACCGTGTCCATGGTCATCAGCTGGTACGGATCGCCTTTGCGCCCCGCCATCCGGGCGAGCCCGATGGTGCCGCCCGCGCCCGGGGCGTTGGTGACCGTGACGTCCTCGTCGATGATCTTGCAGCTGGTGAGCGCGGAACCGATGCCGCGCGCCCGGGAGTCCCAGCCGCCGCCGACGCTCCCGGGAGCGAGGATCGACAGACCTCGGGACGGATAGTCGGCGACGGCGCCCGAGTCGTCCAGCGAACCGATGGTGCACGCACTGCTCACCGTGGCCACGAGGGCGACCACCACTGCCAGACGAGGGCCGTTCCTGAGGAGAGGGGGCATGGGGGACGCTCCAGGCGAGGGAGGGGAAGCCGAAGTGGGCTGGAGCTTGCGCCTCCGTCGGCGGCCCGTACAAGACGATTGACTCGAAGGCATCAATGGCCGACGCTGCCCGGATGCCCGTCGTGATCGAGCTGGGGTCCGCCCCGGAGCACCGCATCAGCACCCGTCTGTCCCCGCTCGCCGAACTGTGCGCCTGTCTGCACGCGCTGGACGGGCCACGCCACCATCCGGCCAGCAGGCGCTGGGTGGGCGCGGTCCTCCAGGGCGCGGACGAGCGGCTGCTGGAGCGGGCCGGCGGATGGGCGCCGCTGTGGGGTGCCTTCCGCGCCCGCTATCTGCTGCCCCTCACCCCGGGCCCGGAGCGCGAGCTGGAGGAGGAGCTGGCGGCGGTCGCCGGGCTGGACGAGGAGACGTTCACGACCATGACCGAGCAGGCGCTCGTCGGCAAGAACGGCCACGGTCCGGGTTCCGGTCACGACCTGGGCTCCGGCCACGGTCCGGGTTCCGGGTCCCGGCGCGGCGGCCGCGCGCCGGAGCGCTTCCTGGCCCGGCTGCGGCAGCTCTCCGAGCGACGGTTCGCCCTGGGACTGCGGCTGCTGGCCGACCCCTCCGGGTTCCGCGACAGCCTCCTCGCCTTCCTGTCCGCCGTGGCCGAGGAGGTCTTCGAGGCGGAGTGGACGCGGCTGCGCCCCACCCTGGAGGCCGACGCCCGGGTCCGCTCCCATGAACACTCCCGCTACGGGGCGGCGGTGCTGGCCGGATTCCCCACCGCCCGCATGGAGCAGGACCCGCCCCGGGTGGTCTTCGACAAGCTCTACAACGCGCGGGCCAGCCTCGCCGACAGCCCCTGTCTGCTGGTGCCGTCGCTGCACATCAACCCGCATCTCGCGATCAAGCACTACCCCGGCTACCCGGTCGTGGTGCAGTACCCGGTGCGCCACGGGGCGGGTGCGGAGCCGACCGCCCTGGACGTGGTGATGCGCGGGCTGCGGGCGCTGGACGAGCCGCTGCGCATCCGGATGTGCCGGGCGCTGCTGCGGCAGTCGATGACGACGACGGAGCTGGCCACCCAGTTCGAGATGACGCCGCCGCAGATGTCGCGGCATCTGCGCAAGCTGCGGGAGGCCGGAATGGTGCACACCCACCGGGAGGGGGCGCGGGTGCACTACCAGCTGGACGAGGCGGCGGTGCGCAATCTCGGCGTCGACCTGCTCTCCGCGCTGCACCGCTGAGCGATATCGGCGGAGACGGCGACGGAAGTACCGGCGGAGGTATTGACGCTCAGGCGGCAATCATCTTGAGCGTGCGCCGACCGTTGCGGATCGTGGCGGCACCCGCGACGGCAGAAGGAAGCGATACGTGACCACCCCCCGCGTCAAGACCACCAAGGCGTTCTACCGCACCGGCTCCACCACCTGGTTCGCCTCCCGGCACGACCAGCGGTTCTCGTACGGGCTGCACATCCCGTCCGTCCACGAGACCACCGACACCCCGCTGCCGCTCATGGTGATCCAGCACGGCACCGGGCGCACCGCGTCCCAGTACCGGGACGCGATGGCCGAGTTCTCCGAGCGGCACGGCTGTGTCGTGCTCACCCCCATGTTCCCGGCGGGCATCGACGACCCGGAGGACCTGCACAACTTCAAGTTCATCGAGTACCGCGGCATCCGCTACGACGAGCAGCTGCTCGCGATCGTGGCCGAGGCGGGCGAGCGGTTCCACATCGACACCGAGCGCTTTCTGCTCCAGGGCTTCTCGGGCGGCGGGCAGTTCGCACACCGCTTCCTGTATCTGCACCCCGACCGGCTGTGCGGAGTGTCCATCGGGGCGCCCGGCCGGGTCACGCTGATCGACCCGGACCGCGAGTGGTGGCTGGGTACGAAGGGGTTCGAGCAGCGCTTCGGGGCCCCGCTGCGGCTGGAGGACATCAGTAAGGTGCCGGTGCACATGGTGGTCGGGGCGGAGGACACCGAGACCTGGGAGATCAACAACCCGGGTGACTCCAACTGGATGGACGGCGCCGACGCCGTCGGGCGCACCCGCGTGGAGCGCATCACCGCGCTGCGGGACAACTACACCGAGCTGGGCATCGACGTCACCCTCGACATCGTGCCCGGCGTCGGGCACCGGGGGATGGGGGTGCTGGACGCGGTCCGGCGCTTCGCGGAGCGGGTCCTTCCGCGCGTCGTCTGAGCCCTGTGGGCCCGATGCGCCCACAGATACGGCTGTGCCACGCCCACGGACACGGCTGTGCCCGATACGCCCACGGACACGGCTGTGCCCCCGGGCGGCGACACATCGGCCGCCACCCGGGGGCACAGGCGAATCAGAATCAGCGGAGCGCGTTCCTACGGGGCCGCCCGCTCCTTCGGGGCGGGGTCCGAGGAGGCCGCCGGGGCGGTGGAGCGGCCCGCGGTGAGGCGGTCCTTGACCAGGGCGAGGGCCACCACGAGCACGGCCACCAGCGCGGAGAGGATCACCTGCTCGCGCCCGTCCTTGTCGGTGAGCATGTAGACCAGGACGAACGAGATCATCGCGATCGTCGCCCACGTCAGATACGGGAAGAGCCACATCCGGACGATCAGCTTCTCGGGGTTCTCGCGCAGGATCATCCCGCGCATCCGCAGCTGGCTGAAGCAGATCACCAGCCAGACGAAGAGCGCGACCGCACCCGAGGAGTTGAGCAGGAAGGTGAAGACGGTGTCCGGCCACTGGTAGTTGAACCACACCGCGACGAAGCCGAAGACGACCGAGCCGAGGATCGCGGCCTGCGGAACGCCGCGGGAGTTGGTGCGGGCGAAGGCGGCCGGGGCGTCGCCGCGCTGGCCGAGCGAGAAGGCCATGCGGGAGGCGGTGTAGAGGCCGGAGTTCAGACACGAGAGCACGGCGGTCAGCACGATCACGTTCATGATGTCGCCGGCGTGCGGTATGCCGACCGAGTCGAGCGCCGCGACATAGCTGCCCTTGTCGGCGATCGCCTTGGAGTCCCAGGGCAGCAGGGTGACCACGACGAAGATCGAGCCCAGGTAGAAGACCGCGATACGCCAGATCACGCTGTTGGTGGCCTTGGTGACCGCCCGCTGGGGGTTCTCGGACTCACCGGCCGCGAGGGTGACGATCTCGCTGCCCATGAAGGAGAAGACCACCAGCAGCACACCGGTGAGGATGGCGCCCGGCCCGTTCGGCAGGAAGCCGCCGTGGTCGGTGAGGTGGGCCAGGCCCGCGCCCTCGTTGTCCGAATGCGGCAGCAGCCCGAACACCGCGAGCCCGCCGACCACGATGAACGCGGCGATCGCCACGACCTTGATCCCGGCGAACCAGAACTCGAACTCACCGTAGGAGCCGACCGAGACCAGGTTGGTCGCGGTGAGCACCACCATCACGATCAGCGCCCAGCCCCACTGCGGGACGGCCGGCCACCAGCCCTCCAGGATCTTGGCGCCGGCGGTGGCCTCGACCGCCAGCACCACGACCCAGAAGAACCAGTACAGCCAGCCGATGGAGAAACCGGCCCAGCGGCCGAGCGCCCGGTCGGCGTAGGCGGAGAAGGAGCCGGAGGTGGGGTTGGCGGCGGACATCTCGCCGAGCATCCGCATGACGAAGACGACCATGAGGCCGACCAGCGCATACGAGATCAGAATGCCGGGGCCGGCCTTGGCGATACCCGCACTGGAGCCGACGAAGAGGCCGGCGCCGATCACGCCGCCGATCGCGATCATCGAAAGATGGCGGTTCTTGAGTCCCGCCTTGAGGCCGTCGGGCGAGCCCGGGTCGCCGGGGGGCCGCTGCTGCTCCGGCGTGGTCGCAGGTTGTGCGCTCATGTGCTCGATTCCTTTGCTCTCGCGTTACGAGCGACGCCAGTGAATCTCAGGAGGTCGACCAGTTGAACCTTTGAATCCAGATTGTTACTTGAGGTTTTCATGAGGTTCTTTGGGATTACAGGGATTTATGCGACGCCTACCCTGGGCGGCGAGGCCCACACGGCCATGACACACTCGGTACATGCGCGTGTACCTCGGCTCCGACCATGCCGGTTTCGAACTCAAGAACCACCTCGTGGAGTGGCTCAAGACGGCCGGCCATGAGCCCGTCGACTGCGGCCCGCACATCTACGACGCCCAGGACGACTACCCGCCGTTCTGCCTGCGCGCCGCGGAGCGGACCGCCGCCGACCCGCAGAGCCTCGGCATCGTCATCGGCGGATCCGGCAATGGTGAGCAGATCGCGGCGAACAAGGTCAAGGGGGTGCGCGCGGCGCTGGCCTGGAGCGAGGAGACCGCGGCCCTCGGTCGTGAGCACAACAACGCCAATGTCATCAGCGTCGGCGCCCGGATGCACTCCCGGGACGAGGCCACCAAGTTTGTCGAGATTTTCCTTAACACTCCGTACTCGGGTGAGGAGCGGCACACCCGCCGTATCGAGATGCTCACGCGTTACGAGACCACCGGCGAGCTGCCGCCCATCCCGGCCCACCATCCGCAAGGCGACTGATGCCCGAAGGGCACACCATCCACCGGCTGGCCGCCGATCACCTCGAGACCTTCGGCGACCGGCCCGTCCGGGCCACCAGCCCACAGGGGAAGTTCGCCGACGGCGCCGCGCTGATCGACGGCCAGTCGCTGCGCCACGCCGAGGCGCACGGCAAGCACCTCTTCCTGGACTTCGCTGCCACCGGCTGGGTCCATGTCCACCTGGGGCTCTTCGGTACGTACGCCTTCGGCCCGGCCCCCGCCCCGCCGCCCACCGACACCGTCCGGCTGCGGCTGGCGAACCCCGAGGGGTACGCGGATCTGCGCGGCCCGGCCGCCTGCGCCCTGATCACCGACGGGGAGAAGCAGGTGATCCACGACCGGCTGGGCCCCGATCCACTGCGCCCGGCGGACGACGGTGAGCGGGCCTGGGCCCGGATCTCCCGCAGCCGGGTCAGCGTGGCCGCGCTGCTCATGGACCAGAAGGTGATCTCCGGGGTCGGGAACGTCTACCGCGCCGAGGTGCTCTTCCGGCACGGGATCGACCCCTACCGGCCCGGCCGTGCGCTGACCCGCGCCGAATGGGACGCGATATGGGCCGATCTGGTGGCGCTGATGCGCGAGGGGGTGCGGAACAACCGGATCGATACGGTCCGCCCCGAGCACACCCCCGAGGCGATGGGCCGCCCGCCGCGCGTGGACGACCACGGCGGCGAGGTCTATGTCTACCGGCGCGCCGGACAGCCCTGCCACATCTGTGGTGGCGAGATCCGCACCGCCGATCTCGCCGCCCGCAATCTCTTCTGGTGCCCTGACTGCCAGAGCGCCTGAGCCCTCAGAAGCCGTGGGGCAGCCATGGGGCGACCGGGGTCGCGAACGCGGTCGTGGCCTCCGTAAGGGCGCCCTGACGGGCCTCCTGGACGCGTCCCGCGCCCGCCAGCGCGGTCAGCGAGATGCCACCGAGATACGCCGCTCCCAGCTCCCGCACGCCCAGCCGGAGATCGGGAGCGTCGTTAGTGCGCTCACAGGAGGCGCCCTTGGCGTCGCCGTTCAGCCGCCAGCGGCCCTCGTTCCAGGGGCAGAAGGGGTCGGTGACCTCCAGGACGGTCTCCACGGGCGTGGTGTACGTCCGCGCCTCGAGCGCGGCCCCCACGTCCACCAGGCGCACGAACAGCGAGTCGCGCAGCCTCACGGCGCACCGCCGGATGTCCGAGACCAGGAACTGCCAGGGATCGTCGACCGGGCGGGGGCCGGTCCGGATCACCGAGGTCAGGTCGAGGTCGAAGAGGAAGCGCCACAGGGCCGCGTAGGACGCCGGGTCCAGGGCCTCCAGATCGCGCAGGACGACCGTGCCCTTCGGCCCGGCCAGATCCCAGTCGGGCTTCACCGCGAACCGCACATAGCCGCTGACCTCGCCGCCCGACTCGGCCAGCACACAGCGCAGCGGGGACGCCCCCTCGCGGTCGCCCGGCGGGTCGAGCAGCGGCACCCGCTCCCAGCCGGGGATCCGCTCCAGCATCCCCGGCCGGGTGCGCACCCGCCGGGCGTAGACGGCCTCGCACGCCTCGACGGCGGACTCCAGGGGCACGGCACGCAGTCGTACGTCGTCTACGCCTTCGGGGGCGGTCAGCCGCACCCGGGTGGTGTCGATCTCGGCGTAGGCGGTCTGCGTGGCCGCGCCGTAGCCGAACCGTCCGTAGATGTCCGGTTCCGACGCGGTCAGAACGGCCAGCGGCTCATCTCCCGCCGCGCGGATGTCGTCCAACTGCCGCCGCATCATGGCCCGGAGCACCCCGCGCCGCCGGTGCGTGGCCTGCACGCTCACCATCGTGACCCCGGCCGCCGGGACGATCCCGCCGCCCGGGACCGACAGCCGGAAGCTGAACAGCCCCGCCGTGCCCACGATGTCGGCGCCGTCCCAGGCGCCGATCGAGCGCTCGCATTCGGTCAACTCCCGCCAGAGCGCGGATTCCTCCGGCGCTTCGGGAACTCCGCCGAACGCGAGTACCAGTTTTCCGTACCAATCATCCCAAATCGATGGGTCGAGCACGCGCAGCTCAGTCCTCATATTCCCATCCCTAGCAGCCGTTTCCCGTACGCGCGAACGAATTTCGCTTACAATTGCCCCCCTGGCTGGGTGGTTCAACGCGCCACGAATCGACGCGCGTCCGAACGGGTGGGTAGGGTCCCGATGCAATGACTGGCGGCGTGGACACTCCGTGGGCCCGGATGCGCAGAGTTCTGCACCGGGCTCGCACAGGCGTGCGCAAAGCCGGAGTGGACTATTTCCGGGGTGAGGGCTCCGACCGACTTGCCCTGACCGCGCTGCTCCTCGGCGTCCCCGCCATCGCCGGAGGCACCATCGCCCAGCCCGACTGGTGCTCCCCGTCCGCCCTCGTCCTGCCCATCGTCGCGGGCGGGCTGCTGCTGCGCCCGGCCAGCCTGCTCGCCCTGTACGCGGCGGCCGCCACGGCCCTGATCGTGGAGTCCGCCGTGCTCGGCCCGTACACCGAGGAGGACGCCTCCTCCCGGGTCACCCCCGGCACCATCCTGGTCGTCGCCGCCGTCGGCTTCTTCGGCCTGCTGATCGCCCAGTTCCGCAGCCGCGTCGGGGTGCCCTGGCGGCGCGGCGGCACCATGCTCTTCGACCTGCGCGAGCGCATCCGCGTCCAGAGCAAGCTGCCCAACCTGCCGCGCGGCTGGCACCGCGAGATGGCGCTGCGCCCGGCCGGTGGGCAGTCCTTCTCCGGTGACTTCGTCGTGGCCGCCCGCACCGGCGGCGGCCGCACCCTCGAGGTCGTCCTCACCGACGTCTCCGGCAAGGGCATGGACGCCGCCTCGCGCGCCCTGCTGCTCTCCGGCGCCTTCGGCGGCCTCCTCGGCTCCCTGCCCCCGCACGGCTTCCTCCCGGCCGCCAACGGCTATCTCCTGCGCCAGGACTGGGACGAGGGCTTCGCGACCTCCATTCATCTCGTCCTCGACCTCGACAGCGGCGACTTCGAGCTCTTCTCCGCCGGACATCTGCCCGCGCTCCAGCTGAGCGCGGGCACCGGCAAGTGGGAGGAGAAGTCCGCGGACGGCCCGCTGCTGGGCGTCTACGACGGCGCCCAATTCGACCCCACCAAGGGCACGCTGCGGCCCGGCGACGTCCTGATGCTCTTCACCGACGGCCTCGTGGAGACCGCGGACCGGGACATCAGCGAGGGCATCGACCGCCTCACCGGCGAGGCGGACCGCTATGTCGGCTCCGGCTTCCACGGCGCTGCCTGGCATCTGATCGAGACGGTCGCGAAGGACGTCAACGACGACCGCGCGCTGCTGCTGATCTGCCGCCAGTAAGGGCGACTCGGCGGCTTACGGCTCGATCGGCCCGCCCGGCGGGGGTCAGCCCCACCCCGGATACGCCGGTGGCCGTCGTGGCTGCCGAGGGGCCGTGATCCGTACGTTCGAGGGGAATCGGGCGAACTCCTCGGAAGGGTCACCACCATGGGGCTGTGCAAGCGGCGACAGATAGTGGCGGCACCGGCCCCGCACCACGCCCATGCCATCGAACTCCACGGCGTCCAGTGCCGCTACGGCCGGGGCCGCACCGCCGTCCACGCCCTGCGCGGCATCGACCTGGCCCTTCGGCACGGCAGCTTCGCCGCCGTCATGGGCCCCTCCGGCTGCGGCAAATCGACATTCCTCCAGTGCGCGGCCGGGCTCGACCGGCCGACCGCCGGGACCGTCAAACTCGGCGGCACCGACATCACCGGAATGAGTGAGAACACGCTCACCGCGTTGCGCCGCGCCCGCCTCGGGTTCGTCTTCCAGTCCTTCAACCTCCTCCCCTCCCTGACCGTCGAGCAGAACGTGCTGCTCCCGATGCGGCTCGCGGGCGCCCGCCCGGACCGCCACCGGGCCCATGAGGTGCTCGCCCAGGTCGGCCTGGGGGACCAGACCAGGCGGCGGCCCGGTGAGCTCTCGGGTGGGCAGCAGCAGGGGGCACCTCCGGCCGCCGCGAGCTACGCCGACCGCGTGCTCTTCCTCGCCGACGGCGCGATCGCCGACCGGCTCCTGCGCTCCCCGGCGCACGAGATCGCCGAGCGGATGGGCCGCCTCACTACCCACACCCCGGCCCTCGCTTCGACCGTCGAGGGGGCCTGGTGAGGCCGCTCACCAGGCCCCCTCGTGAGGCCGCTCACCAACGGACTGGCCCGCGCCGCCGTCCGTTTCAAGCCGTCCGCTCAAGCCGTCCGCCTTCGCGGGCACCTTCGTCGCCCTGGCCATGGCCGCGGCGATCGTGTCCGCGTGCGGCATCCTGCTGGAGACCGGGCCGCGGGCCTCCGTACCGCCGCAGCGCTATGCGGGCGCCCCGGTCGTGATCGCCGCCGACCAGCGGGTGCACTACGTCATCGGCCACGGCGACGGCCGCTCGGAGGAGTCCGAGCAGGTCCCCGACCGGGCCCGGCTCGACGCCTCCCTGGTGGCCACGGCGGCCCGTACCCCCGGTGCCGCGGCCGCGGCACCGGACGTGACCTTCCTCCTGCGCACCGCCCACGGGGCGCTCACCGGCCACGGCTGGGGCGTCGCGCCCTTCACCGGGGTGGCGCTCGCCTCGGGCTCGGCGCCCCGTGAGGGCGAGGCCGTGCTCAGCCCCGGGGCCGCCCGTGCGGCGGGCACCGGCGTCGGTGGCCGGATCACGGTGACCGCGCCGGACGGCCGCCACACCTTCCGGGTCTCCGGTGTGACCCGTAAGGCGGGCGGCGCCGACGGTGACGGCCTTACGGCGTGGTTCACCGACCGCAGGGCCCGTGCGCTGAGCGGTCACCCCGCCACCGTGGACGCCGCCCTCGTCCGCCCCCGCACCGGCACCGGTCCCGACCGGCTGGCCGTGGACGGGCTGCTGGCGAAGGCGGCGCACGCCCGGGTCGGCCACCGCCTCGCCCTCCACCTCCCGGACGGTACGACGATCTCGCCCACCGTGGTCGCGATCTACGGGCGCGGGCTGGGGATCGCCGAGCTCACCCTGCCCCGTACGGCGCTGTCCGGCCATGTGACGTCGGCGTACGACAGCGATGTGCTGGTGCGGGACGCCGAAGGCGCCGACCGTAAGGCCGTCGCCGCCGCGCTCGGCAGGCGGCTCGGCGAGGACGTCACGGACCGGGACGGCTATGCGGCGGCCCAGGACGAGGAGCGGAAGCTGAACGCCTGGGCCAACACCGTCATGGCGGGCGTCCTCGGGGGCTTCGCGGCCGTCGCCGCCGTCAACACCCTGGTGATGACCGTGCTGGACCGCCGCCGCGAGCACCACGTCGGGTATCGGCCTGGGCACGGCGATCGTCCTGGCCACGCTCGTGCCGATGATGCGCGGCCTGACCGGCGAGCACCCGTACGTCCCGCCGCTCACCTACGCGGGCGGGCACCGCCGTGGCGCTGGGCCTCGCGGCGACGGCGCTCCCGGCCCGCGCGGCGCTGCGCCGCACGACGCCGAAGCCGTGAGCCGTAGAAGCCGTGAGCCTTGAGCCGTGGAAGAGCCGTAGCTGAGCCATAGCTGGGCCGTAGCTGAGCCGAGAAAGGGCTGGCCCGTGGGAATCCGCGGTCCAGCCCTTCGTGTCGTGGCCGTTTGGCGCGCTAGGCAGCCGTCGTCGTACGGCTGCGGGCCTGTTCGGCGGGGTCCTTACGGAAGGCCCAGGCCATCTTCGGCTCCATGGCGAAGCGGAAGGCCCGCTGCACGGGAGGCGTGCACAGCACGGTGACCACGCCGGCGGCGATGATCGTGACCGCGATCTCACCCAGCGGCTTGTGCAGCCACTCGTACTCGTCGAACCAGCCCCAGAACCGGGAACCCTTGGCCAGGAAGCCGTGCAGCAGATAGCCGTACAGCGTCCCGGCGCCCAGCACCGTGAACCACATGTGGCGCCGCGGCACCCAGGCGAAGAAGCAGCTGACGAGCACGACCGAGCAGCCGAAGAGGGCGAGCGTCATCACCGGGCCGGTCCACGGCGGCGCACCCAGCTCCTGGACGCTGTCGCGGTGGTAGAACCACGCCGAGCTCATCCGCGGTGCCGCCCAGTAGGCGAACACGAAGGCACACGCGAAGATCGGCACCGACGCGATCCGCACCGAGCGGCGGCGGATCATCTGGAAGTGCTCGGGCTTCATGCACAGGCCGAGGATGAAGAACGGCAGGAACTGGAGCAGCCGCTGCATGTCCAGGTCGTCGCCGATGTCGGGCGAGACCGCGGCGAGCGTGGCGACGGCGAGCGCGAGCGGGAGCGGCCAGCGCACCAGCTTCCAGATCGGAGTGGTCAGCCGCCATACGAACAGCGAGACCAGGAACCAGGTGAGGTACCAGGGGTCCAGCAGGCTGAAGTCGTACGTCGGATCGTCGTCCGCCCAGCGCTTGAACAGCGTGTACGCGACCTCGAAGATCACATAAGGCACCGCGATGCCGGTGATCAGGCGCTTGAGCCGGTCCGGCCGCATGTCGAAGCTGCGCGAGAAGTAGCCGGAGATCACGATGAACGCCGGCATGTGGAAGGTGTACACGACCATGTACAGCGCTTCCGCGGTGCGGCTGGTGTCGGTGAGCGGCTCCCAGGAGTGGGCCATCGCGACCAGCACGATCGCGAGGTACTTCGCGTTGTCGAAGAACGCGTCCCGCTGTTTGGGCTTCTGCCCGGCGGGGGAGGCGGCCGGCGGGGTGGTCGCCTGCTGCCCTGGTTCGTCGGCCCGCGGCGAGGGGGGAGTGGGCGCCGCCTCCTGGGGGAGCGGGGTCCGCTGATAACCGTGCGGGCGCAGGGAGTTGGTCACAGGCCCTCCCACCAGGAACTGGGGGAGACCACCCGGGACCTCACTGCGCGTGGGGGAGTCATGGCAGCGTGAAACATCTGAGGCACGATAGCGCTGAAACCTGTATTGCGTAAAACCTCGTTCAGTTTGCTTTCCGTTCATAGTCTTCGCGGCGCGGCCGATAGTCGCTCCCGGTAAGTCGACCGAGGAGTCGACAAAGCGATGCGATCATTCGATATCCGGGCGCAGACTGTCCGTTCTGGCGGCTTTCATCCCGCTTAATTGGGGCATATGCCCCGCAGGAGGCTCTGGCGGAATGTCTGATTCATTGATGTTTTGTCACCCTGTCGAGTGACCGCCGAGTGAATTCCGAATTCCTGCCCGAGATCCTCCGGGGTGATCGGAATTCACCGCTCGGGCGGTTCGCCGAGTTGTGGGGAGTGTCACCCATAACCCTTTGAATGAACGCTTACCGGACGGGTACCGGAGGGGTGGGTGCCATGTGCACATGTGACCGTTTATCGCTCCACCCCACTGCTGAGCGGCGGGAGTTGATGGCACGATGGTGGCTGCGGGGGTGTGCGGGGTCGCGTGCTTCCGGGGCCTGTGAGACGTGTGCGACCGAGGGTGGGATGTTGTGGCCATTTCCCTGTCATTGGTACTGCTGGTGGGCATCATCCTGGTGTTCATGATCCGCAATGGCCGGGTCAAGTGGGGGCCGGCCCTGGTCGCGATCCTCTTCGGGTTCCTGCTCGCCTCGTCCAATGTCGCGCCGGACATCCAGAAGTTCCTCGACTCGGCCGCCCAGGCCATCGCCGACATCAACCCCTGATCGCCGACCCCTGGCATCGACTCCCAAGGCATCCGCCCCCGCGTCCCGGGGAGCGGGTGCCCGAACGCGTGCGAGTGTGCGCAAACGCGAACGGCCCGGCTCCGGGGAACTCCCCGGGCCGGGCCGAAAGCCGTGGAGCGGGCGACGGGAATCGAACCCGCGTAGCCAGTTTGGAAGACTGGGGCTCTACCATTGAGCTACGCCCGCACACGCCGCGTGCACGGATGCACCGGTCTCCCGGACACCTCCGCCCAGGCATGATCACCTGGTTCGCGGCACGGCATGCATCGTAGCGGTTCCCGACCGTTCCCCGCACACCCTTGCCCACCAGTCGAATAACCGGCAGCCGGGGCGTCCGCGGGCATGTACCCTACGTGTCGCACCGACGGGGTGTGGCGCAGCTTGGTAGCGCGTCCGCTTTGGGAGCGGAAGGTCGTCGGTTCGAATCCGGCCACCCCGACCATCCACAGGCGTCAAGATCGCGTTGTGGGGCCCGTCATGCTTGCGGTTACTATGCAAGCTGCGTGTCTGTGTCTTTTTCACCGGACGCGAATCCGCTGCGACGCGACAGCGCACCGCAGCTGAACACCACACGTCAGCCCCCAAGGAGACCGAACCGTGAAGAGCGCCGTGGAGAACCTGAACCCGACCCGGGTTCGGCTCACTGTCGAGGTGCCCTTCGAGGAGCTCAAGCCCAGCCTCGACGCGGCGTACAAGAAGATCAACCAGCAGGTCACGGTGCCTGGGTTCCGCAAGGGCAAGATCCCGGCCCGCATCATCGACCAGCGGTTCGGTCGTGGCGCCGTGCTGGAAGAGGCCGTCAACGAGGCGCTCCCGAAGTTCTACACCGACGCGGTCAACGAGGGTGAGCTGAACCCGCTCGGCCAGCCCGAGGTCGACATCACCGAGCTCAAGGACAACGAGCTGCTGACCTTCACCGCCGAGGTGGACATCCGCCCGGCGATCGAGATCCCGGACTACTCCGGCATCGAGGTCACCGTCGACGCCGTCGAGGTCTCGGACGAGGACATCGACAAGTCCGTCGAGCAGCTGCGGGAGCGCTTCGCCACCACCAGCCCGGTGGAGCGCGCCGCCGCCGAGGGCGACATCGTCGTGATCGACCTCGAGGCCAAGGTCGACGGCGAGGTCCTGGAGGACGGTGTCGCCACCGGCGTCACCTACACCATCGGCTCGGGCGAGCTGCTGGACGGCATCGACGAGGCCGTGACCGGCCTGGAGGCGGGTGGCGAGGCCACCTTCACCTCCGAGCTCAAGGGCGGCTCCGCCCAGGGCAAGGAGGCCGAGGTCTCGGTCAAGGTCTCCGAGGTCAAGGCCCGTGAGCTGCCCGAGCTCGACGACGACTTCGCCCAGCTGGCCAGCGAGTTCGACACCCTCGAGGAGCTGCGCGCCGACAGCCGTAAGCGCCTGGAGCGGTCGAAGAAGTTCGAGCAGGCCACCCAGGCCCAGGAGAAGGTGCTGGACGCCCTGCTGGAGCTGGTCGAGGTGCCGATCCCGGAGAAGCTCCTCCAGGACGAGATCAACACTCGTAAGCACAACCTCGAGCACCACCAGCTCGGCCAGATGGGCCTCAACCTGGAGTCGTACCTCCAGATGCAGGACAAGACCGCCGAGGAGTTCGACGCCGAGCTCAAGGAGCAGGCCGAGAAGGGCATCCGGACCCAGTTCGTCCTCGACGAGCTGGTCAACAAGGAGCAGCTGTCCGTCGGCCAGGAGGAGCTCACCGAGCACCTCATGCGCCGTGCGCAGTCCTCCGGCATGAGCCCGGACCAGTTCGCCCAGGCCGTCGTCGAGGGCGGCCAGGTGCCGATGCTCGTCGGCGAGGTCGCCCGCGGCAAGGCGCTGGCCGTGGTGGTCGAGGCCGCCAAGGTCGTCGACGACAAGGGCGAGACCGTCGACCTGGACGACGAGGAGGACGAGACCGGCGAGACGGTCGAGGCCACCTCCGAGACCGCCGAGGAGCCCGCCGCGGCCGAGGCGGAGGCCGCCGAGGCGCCCGCGGAGTCCGAGGAGAAGCAGGACAAGGCCGAGAGCTGATCCCGGTCCGCTCCACAGCCCGTACGAACGGGCCCGAACGTCTGCGCGCGTCCGGGCCCGTTCGTGTTCCGCGACGCCGGTCCGGCGCCGGGACATGCGCTCAGAGCGAACAGTTCCTGATGCGGGATGGCGCCCGCCGACCAGCGCGTTAGGGTCCGTAGATACGAGGGCAGGGGAGTCTCGCGAGCCCGCCGGCCACATCGGCGGCCAGGTCCCCACACCCCAGAAGAAGACGCTGAGACGGCCAGTCAGCCGTCAGAGACGAGCAGGTGGATACGTGACGAATACGATGCCTTCCGCCGCCGGCGAGCCGACCGTCGGTGGCCTCGGCGACCAGGTCTACAACCGGCTGCTCGGCGAGCGGATCATCTTCCTCGGCCAGCCGGTCGACGACGACATCGCCAACAAGATCACGGCTCAGCTGCTCCTGCTCGCCGCCGATCCGGAAAAGGACATTTACCTCTACATCAACTCCCCGGGCGGCTCGATCTCGGCGGGCATGGCGATCTACGACACCATGCAGTACATCCAGAACGACGTGGTCACCATCGCGATGGGCCTCGCCGCCTCCATGGGTCAGTTCCTGCTGAGCGCGGGGACCCCGGGCAAGCGTTTCGCGCTCCCCAACGCCGAGATCCTGATCCACCAGCCCTCCGCGGGTCTGGCGGGTTCCGCCTCGGACATCAAGATCCATGCCGAGCGGCTGCTGCACACCAAGAAGCGCATGGCCGAGCTGACCGCCTTCCACACCGGCCAGACCGTTGAGCAGATCGTCCGTGACTCCGACCGCGACCGCTGGTTCTCCGCCGACGAGGCCAAGGCGTACGGCTTGGTCGACGACGTCATGACGTCCGCCTCCAGCGTTCCGGGCGGGGGCGGCACCGGGGCCTGAGGCCCGCCGTCCCGTAGCCGACCTCCAGCCCTCAGATCGCCACAGGATGGTGAAGACCCAGATGAGCAACTTCCCCGGCAGCGGCCTGTACACCGGCCCGATGGCCGAATCCCGCTATGTCGTTCCGCGCTTCGTCGAGCGCACCTCTCAGGGCATCCGCGAGTACGACCCGTACGCCAAGCTCTTCGAAGAGCGCGTGATCTTCCTGGGCGTCCAGATCGACGACGCCTCGGCCAACGACGTCATGGCGCAGCTGCTGTGCCTGGAGTCGATGGACCCGGACCGCGACATTTCGGTCTACATCAACTCTCCCGGCGGCTCGTTCACCGCGCTGACCGCCATCTACGACACGATGCAGTTCGTCAAGCCCGACATCCAGACGGTGTGCATGGGCCAGGCGGCGTCCGCCGCGGCCGTGCTGCTCGCCGCCGGTACGCCGGGCAAGCGGATGGCCCTGCCCAATGCCCGGATCCTGATCCACCAGCCGTACAGTGAGACCGGACGCGGTCAGGTCTCCGATCTGGAGATCGCGGCCAACGAGATCCTGCGGATGCGCTCGCAGCTCGAGGAGATGCTGGCCAAGCACTCCACGACGCCCATCGAGAAGATCCGCGACGACATCGAGCGGGACAAGATCCTCACGGCCGAGGAGTCCCTGGCGTACGGTCTTGTGGACCAGATCGTCTCCACCCGTAAGACCTCGGTCGGTCTCGGCTGAATCTTCGGTGGAAACACCCCCCTTGGACCGAGTAGGTCCAAGGGGGGCCCGAACCGGGGGCCCGGCAAGGTACCGTCATAGAGGGCTGAGGGCCCCGGCCCACGGGAAAAGAAGCAGAAAGCGCAGCGCAAGCACCCGGTTCCGCGCAGCAAAGCGGATCCAAGGCGAAGGGGAAGCACCTCGTGGCACGCATCGGTGACGGCGGCGACCTGCTCAAGTGCTCGTTCTGCGGGAAGAGCCAGAAGCAGGTGAAGAAGCTCATCGCGGGCCCGGGTGTGTACATCTGCGATGAATGCATCGATCTCTGCAACGAGATCATCGAGGAGGAGCTCGCCGAGACCTCCGAAGTGCGCTGGGAGGAACTCCCCAAGCCGCGCGAGATCTATGAATTCCTCGAGGGCTATGTGGTCGGCCAGGAGGCCGCCAAGAAGGCCCTCTCGGTCGCCGTCTACAACCACTACAAGCGGGTCCAGGCGGGCGAGAACGGCGGCCACAACCGCGACGACGGCATCGAGTTGGCCAAGTCCAACATCCTGCTGCTCGGCCCCACCGGCTCCGGCAAGACGCTGCTCGCGCAGACCCTCGCCCGGATGCTCAACGTGCCCTTCGCCATCGCCGACGCCACCGCGCTCACCGAGGCGGGCTATGTCGGCGAGGACGTGGAGAACATCCTCCTCAAGCTGATCCAGGCCGCCGACTACGACGTCAAGAAGGCCGAGACGGGCATCATCTACATCGACGAGATCGACAAGGTGGCCCGCAAGAGCGAGAACCCCTCGATCACCCGCGATGTGTCCGGCGAGGGCGTTCAGCAGGCGCTGCTGAAGATCCTGGAAGGGACCACGGCGTCGGTGCCGCCGCAGGGCGGCCGGAAACACCCGCACCAGGAGTTCATCCAGATCGACACCACGAATGTGCTGTTCATCGTGGGCGGTGCCTTCGCCGGTCTGGAGAAGATCATCGAGGCGCGGGCGGGCGCCAAGGGCATCGGGTTCGGCGCCACGATCCGCTCCAAGCGCGAGATCGAGGCGAGCGACCAGTTCCAGGAGGTCATGCCCGAGGACCTGGTGAAGTTCGGAATGATCCCGGAATTCATCGGCCGTCTCCCGGTCATCACCTCCGTCCACAACCTCGACCGCGAGGCGCTGCTGCAAATCCTCGTCGAGCCGCGGAACGCCCTGGTGAAGCAGTACCAGCGGCTGTTCGAACTCGACGGGGTGGAGCTGGACTTCGACCGCCCGGCCCTGGAGGCCATCGCCGACCAGGCGATCCTGCGCGGCACCGGGGCCCGGGGCCTGCGCGCGATCATCGAGGAGGTGCTGATGTCGGCGATGTACGAGGTGCCCTCCCGCAAGGATGTGGCCCGCGTCGTCATCACCGAGGACGTCGTGCACTCCAATGTGAACCCCACGCTGGTGCCCCGCACCCGCGGCACCGAGCCGGGCGAGCGGCACGAGAAGAGCGCGTAGCCGCGCCCGCACGCGCAGCCGCCCCGCTGAGGGCGTACGAAGAGGGCCCCGGTCTCCCGGGGCCCTCTTCGTGTGGTACGCGCCCTGTGGCCGCTTTACGGGCGGTTCAGGCGGGCTTGCGGGTGTCCTGGTAGATGCCCGCGGTCACCTTGGCGAAGGACTCCATGTCGGCGTCGGACGCCGCGGTGTTCTCCGCGTTGACGTCGAGCACCATCGCCGCGTCCGTCTCCTCCGCCCAGACGCAGGCCGGGGCGTAGATCCGGTCGTAGAGCTTGACCACCTCGCACTCCACCGACGGGCCGTCAGCGCCCTTCGGCTGGAACCGCTTGCGCTTCCGTTCCACCGTGGGGGAGCCGTCGCCGCCCGCGAAGCCCTTGAACATCTCGTCGCGGACCGTGTCCGGGTCGCTGATGTCGCCGTACATACCGGAGAAGGCCAGCCCCGAATTGTCGTCGTCCGACCGCTTGTACTGGGCCAGGACCGAGGTCGCGCCCTCGGGCATGCTGCCCTGCACGCTGGTGCCCTCGTTGTCGAGGTCGTCCGTGCCCTTGTCCAGCGTGTAGCTGCCGTCGGCGAGCGTCTTGGGGGTGACCAGCTTCATCGCCTTCGGGTCGTCGCCGCCGGTCAGCACCACGGCGCCGGTGACGATCGCGCCCACCACCACGAGCCCGGCCACCGTCACCGCGATGATCTTGGTGCGGTTGCCGCCCCCGCCGGCCGCGGGCGGCGCGGGGTAGGGCGGCTGGCCGTAGGGACCCGCCTGCTGCGGGTAGCCGTAGCCCTGCGGGGGCTGCGCCTGCGGATAGCCGTACCCCTGCGGCTGCGCGTACGGGTTGGGCTCCGCGGGCCGCTGCTGCCCCCCGCCGTACGGAGGGGGCTGCGCGCCCCCGTACGGGCCGGGTCCGCCGCCGTAGGGCCCCGGCGGCGGTGGCTGGTTGTGGCTCATGGCTGTGGGGGTCCCCCTCCGGATCGGCTGTGGCCTGTGAACTGCGCGGCCCGCTCGGCTACTTGATCTCCACGCGCGCGTCGTTGCGGACCTTCGCGGTGATCTCACCGGCCTCGTCGAGCGACATGCTCTTGCCGGACAGCGCCGCGGCCGCGTCGGAGACGACCACATAGGCCACCGTGCTGTTGTCACCCCACATGCAGATCGGGATCGAGAAGCCCTTGGTGGGTATGCCGCTGGAGCCGGAGTCCCCGGTCGGGGTGAACTTGGTGTTCTGGCACTTCATCACGGCGTTCTCGAAGCCGCTGGGCGTCACCGTCTCCGGGCTGCCCACGAGCTCGGCCTTCATCCCATTGCTGGTGGAGGGGTCCTTCTCGGCCTCTTGCGCGATCTTCGAGAAGGCGCCGTCGACGACCGCCTCGGGGTCCTTCACCTCGCCCCAGACGCCGTTGAGCTGGAGCTGCTTGGCGCTCATGCCCTCGCCGGACTTGTACTCCGCGCTCTCGGTCTTGGGGTTGGTGACGCCGAACTTCTCGAAGTCGTCCGCGTCCGAGGAGGTGAGCCCGCCGCCGCCGGAGGAGCTCTTGGTGTAGTCGCCGGCCACCGTCGCGGGGGTGGTGAGCTTGTACCGCTTGCCGTCGTCGGCGACCTTACCGCCGCCGCCACCGCTGTCGTCCCCGCCCTTGAACATCAGGACACCGCCGACGACCGCGGCCACCACGACCACCGCGCCGATCGCGATCGCCAGGCCCTTCTTGTTGCCGCCGCCCTGACCCGGGCCCGGCTGGTACGGCCCCGGCATGCCCGGCTGGCCGTACGGCTGCTGCTGGGCGTACGGGTTCGGCTGCTGGCCGTAGGGGCCCGGCTGGCCCTGCGGCTGCCCGGGATAGCCGTAGCCGGGCTGGGGCGGCTGCTGCGGCTGTCCGTAGGGACCCGGCTGACCCGGCTGCTGCGGGTAACCGTAGCCGGGCTGGCCGGCCGCTCCACCCTGTCCGTAGGGACCCGGCTGTTGGGGCTGCTGGCCGTAGGGGCCCGGCTGGTTGTAGCTCATCTGTATCCCTCGTTAGAAATCGTGCTGTTGTGTTGCCCCGCGCCGGCCGCGGGTTAGCCCTCGACCTCGACGCGCGCGTCCTTGCGCACCTTGGCCGTGATGCCGGCGGCGTCCTCAAGGGACATGCCCCCACCGAGCACCGCGGCCGCCGGATCCGCCATGACCGTGACGCCCAGGGTGTCCTTGTCGCCCCAGACGCACGCGGGGGCCTCCATGGATCCCTGATCCGAGGTGAACTTCATGGACTGGCACTTCAGGACGTCCCCGTCGAAACCGTCCGGGGAGAACGTCTGGGGGCTGCCCTTGGCCTGCGCGGTGCCGTTGTCCTGGAGCGTCTTGACGATGACCGCCAGCGCGAGGTCCGCGCCCCGCTCCGGGTCGGTCACCTCGCCCCAGACGCCGGTGAACTTCAGCATCTCCTTACCGGAGGTCTGGTAGTCGGCCGCCACCAGGTGCGGGTCCTTGACGACCGGCACCTGCTGGAGGTCCTTCCGGCCCGCCGCGGACAGATCGCTGTCGTCCGTGCCCGAGCCCTGGCGCTCGTAGTCCGAGGCCACGGTCTCGGGCGTGGTCAGCTTGTACGGGCCGCCGCTGCCGCCGCCGAACACCGCGAACGCCCCCGCCCCCAGCGCCGCCACGACCACCACCGCGCCGACCGCGAGACCCACCTTCCTGCCCTTACTGTTGCCACCGGCCGCCGGCCCCGGGGGCGGCGGCGTCTGGGGCCCGCCGTAGTGGCCCGGGCCCTGCTGGGGCACGGGGCCCGGCTGCGGAGGCTGCGGCGGCTGGCCGTAGGGGTTCGCGGGCTGAGGATGGCCATAGCCGCCGCCGGACCCGCCGTACGGGCCCGGCTGGCCGTAGCCACCCTGCTGCGGCTGTCCGTAGCCCGGCGTCTGCGCGTACGGATTGGGCACGGGAGGCTGGCCGGCGCCGTACGGCCCCGGCTGGCCCCCATAGGGGCCGGGCTGCGGCGGCGGCTGCTGATGGCTCATGTGCCTCTCCTTATGCGCATGACAGGTACCAAACATCCTTCCCGACGCCCTCGGGCGCCTCGGCGCCGGGGCCACAACGGGTTCGTAACGGAAGGCCGCGGCCCTTTAGACTGCGGGAGTGACCGAGAACTCTTCGCAGCGCCCCACGAGCGGGCCGAACAGCCACCCCGAACTGCCGACCCAGTACGCGCCGGCCGATGTAGAGGGGCCGCTGTACGAGCGCTGGGTAGAGCGCGGTTACTTCGAGGCGGACGCGAAGAGCGACAAAGAGCCCTACACCATCGTCATCCCGCCCCCCAATGTGACCGGCTCGCTCCACCTCGGCCATGCCTTCGAGCACACGATCATCGATGCGCTCACCCGGCGCAAGCGAATGCAGGGCTTTGAGACGCTCTGGCAGCCGGGGATGGACCACGCCGGTATCGCCACGCAGAACGTGGTCGAGCGCGAGCTGGCCAAGGAGGGCGTCTCCCGCCACGACCTGGGCCGCGAGGCGTTCGTCGAGCGCGTCTGGCAGTGGAAGAGCGAGTCCGGCGGGCAGATCTCCGGCCAGATGCGGCGCCTGGGCGACGGCGTGGCCTGGAACCGCGAGCGCTTCACCATGGACGAGGGGCTCTCCAAGGCCGTCCAGACGATCTTCAAGCGGCTCTACGAGGACGAGCTGATCTACCGCGCCGAGCGCATCATCAACTGGTGCCCGCGCTGTCTCACGGCCATCTCGGACATCGAGGTGGAGTACGACGACGATGACGGCGAGCTCGTCTCGATCCGCTACGGCGACCTGGAAGAAGGGGCGGCGCGCAGCGCCTCGGTTGAGGGTGGTGGCGGGCGACGGGCGGGCGCTTCGATCGTCGTCGCGACGACCCGTGCCGAGACGATGCTGGGCGACACCGCGGTCGCCGTCCACCCCGACGACGAGCGCTACCGCCACCTGGTCGGCACCGAGATCGAGCTGCCGCTCACCGGCCGCCGGATCCCGGTCGTGGCCGACGAGCACGTCGACCCCGAGTTCGGCACCGGCGCGGTCAAGGTCACCCCGGCCCACGACCCGAACGACTTCGAGATCGGGCAGCGGCACGGCCTGCCGAACCTGACCGTCATGGACGAGCACGCGGTGATCACCGCCCACGGCCCCTTCCAGGGCCTGGACCGGCTGGAGGCGCGCAGCGCCGTCGTCGGCGCCCTGCGCGCCGAGGGCCGGATCGTGGCCGAGAAGCGCCCGTACACCCACTCCGTGGGCCACTGCTCGCGCTGCAAGACCACGATCGAGCCGCGGCTGTCCATGCAGTGGTGGGTCAAGGTCGGCCCGCTGGCCAAGGCCGCGGGCGACGCGGTCCGCGACGGCCGGGTGAAGATCCACCCGGAGGACATGTCGAAGCGCTACTTCGACTGGGTCGACAACCTCCACGACTGGTGCATCTCGCGCCAGCTGTGGTGGGGCCACCGGATCCCGGTCTGGTACGGGCCGAACGGCGAGGTCGTCTGTGTCGGACCGGACGAGCAGCCGCCGAGCGGCGAGGGCTGGCACCAGGACAGCGACGTCCTGGACACCTGGTTCTCCTCCGGCCTGTGGCCGTTCTCCACGCTCGGCTGGCCCGAGCGGACCGAGAGCATGGAGAAGTTCTATCCGAACTCGGTCCTGGTCACCGGCTACGACATCCTCTTCTTCTGGGTCGCCCGGATGATGATGTTCGGCCTGTACGCGATGGACGGCACCCCGCCGTTCCACACCATCGCGCTGCACGGCATGGTCCGTGACCAGTTCGGCAAGAAGATGTCCAAGTCCTTTGGGAACGCCGTCAATCCGCTGGACTGGATGGACACCTATGGATCGGACGCGGTCCGTTTCACCCTGGCCCGGGGTGCCAACCCCGGGGTGGACGTCCCGATCGGCGAGGACTGGGTCCAGGCGTCCCGCAACTTCGCCAACAAGATCTGGAACGCGACCCGCTTCGCGCTGATGAACGGCGCCACGGTCGAGGGTGAACTGCCCGCCCCCGAGCGGCTGTCGGCCACCGACCGCTGGATCCTGTCCCGGCTGAACGCGGTGGTCGCCGAGGTCGACGCGTACTACGAGGACTACCAGTTCGCCAAGCTCTCCGACGTCCTCTACCACTTCGCCTGGGACGAGGTCTTCGACTGGTACGTCGAGCTGTCCAAGACCACCTTCGCCAAGGGCGGCGCGGAGGCCGACGCCGCGCGGCGCGTCCTCGGCGAGGTCCTGGACGTCACGCTGCGGCTGCTGCACCCGGTGGTCCCGTTCGTCACCGAGAAGCTGTGGACCTCGCTGACCGGCCAGGAGTCCGTCGTCATCGCGGACTGGCCGGGCGACAGCGGCTTCCGGGACGAGGCGGCCGAGCGGGAGATCGAGAACCTCCAGCAGGTGGTCACCGAGGTCCGCCGGTTCCGCGCCGACCAGGGCCTCCAGCCCGGTCAGCGGGTCCCGGCCCGGCTGGAGCTCTCGGGCACCTCGCTGGCCGCCCATGAGGACGCGATGCGGTCCCTGCTGCGCCTCCAGCCGGCCGGTGAGGACTTCACGGCCACCGCGTCGCTGCCGGTCGCGGGCGCGACCGTGGCGCTGGACCTGTCCGGCGCGATCGACGTCGAGGCCGAGCGCAAGCGGCTGGCCAAGGACCTCGCCGCGGCCGAGAAGGACAAGGCGCAGACGACCGCGAAGCTGTCCAACGAGGGCTTCCTGGCCAAGGCCCCCGACCACGTCGTGGAGAAGATCCGCACCCGGCAGGCGACCGCCGATGCCGACATCGCCCGGATCACCGCCCAGTTGGCGGCCCTCCCCAAGGGCTGACCACCGAGGAGCACCGATCGCACCACAGCGCCCCCGCCGGAATCCGGTGGGGGCGCTTGTGCGTGCGGTGTGTGCGATGTGCCACAGACGTCCCGGAGGGAAGCCTCACAGGCCCCCCGGATAAGCCCCACAGGCCCCCGGGCAAGCCCCTCGGGCGCCCCGGAGAAGGCCCCACAGACGGCTCACAGGCACCACACAGCAAGGCCCCACCGGGAACCAAACACTGCCTTCAGGGAGTTATCCGGCCGTACGTCCCGGAAGGAGCTCCCCCTCCATGAACAAGCCGCTGAGAAGGGCATCGGTGTTCTCGCTGCTGCTCGTCCTGGCCCTGCTCGCCTGGACCACCTATGTGCAGTTGGCGAGAGGCGAGAGTCTCCGGGAAGACCCGCGCAACGCCCGGGTGGCCATCTCCGAGTACGCCGGGCCGCTGGGCGACATCATCGCCGGCGGCAAGCCGGTCACCGGCTCGGCCGCCACCACGGGCGACCTGAAGTACAAGCGCACCTACACGGACGGGAAGCTCTGGGCGCCGATCACCGGCTACGCCTCCCAGTCCTACGGCAGCACTCAGGTGGAGGCCCTGGAGCGGCAGGTGCTCGACGGCTCCGACAGCCGGCTGAAGAACCCGCTCGAGGCGGTGACGCGGGAGCGGTCCAAGCCCGGCGACGTGCTCACCACGGTCACCCCGGCCGTGCAGAAGGCCGCCTACGAGGGGCTGGGGAACAAGACCGGCGCGGCCGTGGCGATCGACCCCACCAGCGGCGCCGTCCTGGGCATGGCCAGCACCCCCTCGTACGACCCCGGCACCTTCGCGGGCTCCTCCACGGCGGACCAGAAGGCGTGGACCGCGCTCCAGAAGGACGACAAGCAGCCGATGCTGAACCGCGCGCTGCGCCAGACCTACCCGCCGGGCTCGACCTTCAAGGTCCTGGTCGCCGCCGCGGCGCTGGAGAACGGGCTGTACTCGTCGGTGGACGAGCCGACGAAGAGCCCGGATCCGTACCGGCTGCCGGGCACGGTCACCGATATGCACAACGAGAACAGGTCGGCGCCCTGCAAGAACGCGAACATACGCACCGCCTTGCAGTACTCGTGCAACACCGTCTTCGCGAAGATGGCCGTGGACCTCGGCCAGTCCAAGGTGGCGGCCGAGGCCAAGAAGCTGGGCTTCGACGATGCCAAGCTGGACATCCCGGTGCGCGCCGCGAAGAGCACCTACCCGAGCGGCATGAACGACTCGCAGACGGCCCTGACCGGTATGGGGCAGTTCGATGTGACGACCACTCCGCTCCAGATGGCGATGGTCTCCTCGGCCATCGCGAACGACGGCAAGCTGATGACCCCGCACGAGATCGACCGCACCACGGACGGCAGCGCGTCCGCCCTGGACCGGACCTCGGCCAAGACCTACAGCCAGGCGATGTCCAAGCACACCGCGTCCGAGCTCCAGTCCGCGATGCGGACGGTCGTGGACCAGGGCACCGGGACCAACGCGAAGATCCCCGGGGTGACGGTGGGCGGCAAGACCGGCACCGCCCAGCACGGTGAGAACAACAGCGCCAATCCGTACGCGTGGTTCATCAGTTACGCGGACGCCGGAGGCGGCCACAAGGTCGCGGTCGCGGTGGCGGTCGAGGACAGCGACGCGGCCCGCGCCGACATCTCCGGCGGCGGTCTGGCGGGGCCGATCGCCAAGTCGATGATGAAGGCGGCACTGGCCGGCGAGTGAGCCGAAGGGGCGCGTCGCTGTCGAAAGGGAGAGCGCGCGCAGGGAGCGAGGGCTGCGATCGGTGTGCGGCTCCGCCGCGTGGGCGACCGAGCACGGTCGACCGTCGACAGGGGGCACCTCCCAGCGGTAGCTGGGGGAGACTGAGGCGCCCCGGAGGCGAGCCGCCTTGTCACAGATACCGGCTCGTGACCTGGGTGGGGATGGCGCTGGTCCGGGTTGTCACCCCTCCCTCGTAGACTGGTCGGCGTGAGCGAGGAGCGCCCCCAGAACGAGTCCGATGAGTTCGAAGAGATCGTCGGAGCCGAGACCGACCGCGACCCCGATCTGGCGGTGATCGAGGCCGGCAGCCGGACGCTGCGTGCGCAGTCCGGCCCGCCGCAGGGGGACGGCATCCCGGCCCGCCCGGCCGACCCCGAGGTGGACCGCGCCCTGCGGGAGGTGGAGGGCGAGCTGGCCCGGCGCTGGCCGGAGACCAAGCTGGACCCGTCGCTGGTGCGGATCGAGTCGCTGATGGACATCCTGGGCTCGCCGCAGCGGGCCTATCCGTCGATCCACATCACCGGTACGAACGGCAAGACCAGCACCGCCCGCATGATCGAGTCGCTGCTGGGCGCCTTCGAGCTGCGCACCGGCCGCTACACCAGCCCCCATGTCCAGTCGATCACCGAGCGGATCAGCCTGGACGGGGCCCCGATCTCCGCCGAGCGGTTCATCGAGACGTACCAGGACATCCGGCCGTACATCGAGATGGTCGACGCCCAGCAGGAGCACCGGCTGTCCTTCTTCGAGGTGCTCACCGGAATGGCGTACGCGGCCTTCGCGGACGCGCCGGTGGACATCGCGGTGGTCGAGGTCGGCATGGGCGGCTCGTGGGATGCCACCAATGTGATCGACGCGGGCGTCGCGGTGATCATGCCGATCTCGCTGGACCACACCGACCGGCTCGGCACCACTCCGGAGCAGATCGCCGTCGAGAAGGCTGGCATAGTGAAGCAGGACGCCACCGTGGTGCTCGCGCAGCAGCCGGTGGAGGCCGCCTCGGTGGTGCTCAAGCGCGCGGTCGAGGTGGACGCCACGGTCGCCCGTGAGGGCATGGAGTTCGGTGTGCTGTCCCGGGAGGTGGCGGTCGGCGGTCAGCTGCTGACCCTGCGCGGCCTCGGCGGGGAGTACACCGATGTCTTCCTCCCGCTGCACGGCGCCCACCAGGCGCACAACGCGGCGATGGCGCTGGCGGCCGTGGAGGCGTTCTTCGGCGTCGGCTCCCAGCACGCCCGTCCGCTCGACATCGACACCATCCGCTCCGCCTTCGCCTCCGTGACCTCGCCCGGCCGGATGGAGGTCGTGCGCCGCAGCCCCACCGTGGTGCTGGACGCCGCGCACAACCCCGCGGGTGCCCGTGCCGCCGCCGCGGCGGTCACCGAGTCCTTCGACTTCAGCCGGCTGATCGGGGTGGTCGGGGCGAGTGACGGCAAGGACGTCCGCGGTCTGCTGGAAGCCTTCGAGCCGATCTTCGCCGAGGTCGTGGTGACCGGCAATTCCAGCCACCGCGCCATGGACCCGGACGAGCTGGCCGCGATCGCCGTCGAGGTCTTCGGTTCCGACCGGGTCCAGGTCGAGCCGCGGCTGGACGACGCTCTGGAGGCCGCCATCACCCTGGCGGAGGAAGAGGGCGAATACGCCGGGGCGGGCGTTCTGGTGACCGGGTCGGTGATCACGGTCGGCGAGGCCCGGCTCCTCCTGGGAAAGGGCTGATATGCGAACGCTGTGCGCTTCCACCCTCATCGGCGAGTTCTTCGTGATCGGCTTCGCCGGGCTGGTCGCGATGAAGACGTCCGGGCTGTCCACGGGCACCGTCTGGACGGTCAGCGGAATCGCCATGGGGCTGTGTGTGCTGCTGTGCGGGCTGCTGAGCCGTCCGGGTGCGGTGCAGATCGGCTGGGCCTTGCAGATCGGCCTGGTGCTGAGCGGTTTCGTGGTGCCCACCATGTTCTTCCTCGGGGCGGTCTTCGCCGCGCTGTGGTGGGCCTCGGTCCATTTCGGCCGCAAGGTCGACGAGGCCAAGGCGCGGTTCGCGGCGTCCTCGGCGGTCTCGCCTGACACTGCGTGACGTGGCCCTCGTTCCCCCATGTAGCCTCTGCCTCACAGCCCCCGCATGTCTTTTCCCGAAGGAGCCCGCACCGTGAGCCAGCGCACGCTCGTCCTGCTCAAGCCCGACGCCGTCCGACGCGGACTGGTGGGCGAGATTCTGGGGCGGATCGAGAAGAAGGCGGGCTGGACGATCAGCGCCCTCGAGCTGCGTCAGCTGGACCGTGAGGTCCTGGAGCAGCACTACGCCGAGCATGTCGGCAAGCCGTTCTACGAGCCGCTGGTGGAGTTCATGGCCTCCGGCCCGGCCGTGGCGCTGGTGGTCGAGGGCGAGCGGGTGATCGAGGGCATCCGGGCGCTGGCCGGGCCGACCGACCCGATCGCCGCGGCGCCCGGCTCCATCCGTGGCGATTTCGGCACCATCGTTCGGGAAAATCTGATCCATGCCTCCGACTCGGCGGAGTCCGCCGAACGGGAAATCAAGATTTTCTTTCCTGGGCTCGCCTGATCCCGACCGAGCGTTACTGATCGGCCATCAGTTTGATCATCTGCTTGCCACACCCCTGCTGACCTGGGGGCGGCCGAATTACCCGGCCGCCCTTCGGCATATGCGAGCCAATCGAGGGAACGCATCTCCGCGACACGACGTCACCATTAGAGGAGGCGGGGTCGTGTTCTGCTGACAATGGCGGAGGACCCCCGCAGCGTGTTCGAGCGGGCGTGACTACGATGAAGCTTCCGCGCCTCGCAGCGCACACCCATCCTGCCGACCTCAAGCAAGCAATCGCTCCAGCAGGGAAGGCCTGACGTATCCTCATGGGGAACAACATGTCGTTCATCGGCCGTGACATGGCTGTCGACCTCGGGACCGCCAACACGCTGGTGTACGTCAGGGGCCGCGGGATCGTCCTCAACGAGCCATCCGTCGTCGCCATCAACACCAACACCGGCGGAATTCTCGCCGTGGGCGCCGAGGCGAAGAAGATGATCGGCCGCACCCCTGGCAACATCGTCGCTGTGCGTCCGCTCAAGGACGGCGTTATCGCCGACTTCGAGATCACCGAGCGGATGTTGCGGTACTTCATCCTCAAGATCCATAAGCGACGGTATCTCGCCCGGCCCCGAGTGGTCGTCTGTGTGCCGTCCGGTATCACCGGGGTCGAGCGCCGTGCCGTCATCGAGGCGTCCACCCAGGCGGGCGCCCGTCAGGTGCACATCATCGAGGAACCCATGGCGGCGGCCATCGGATCCGGCCTTCCGGTCCACGAGGCCACCGGCAACATGGTCGTGGACATCGGCGGCGGCACCACCGAGGTCGCCGTCATCTCGCTGGGCGGCATCGTCACCGCGCAGTCCATCCGGGTGGCGGGCGATGAGCTGGACAACGCGATCATCCAGCACATCAAGAAGGAGTACAGCCTGCTGCTCGGCGAGCGCACCGCCGAGAACATCAAGATCACCATCGGCTCGGCGTACGAGGGCGACGAGGAGGAGCACACCGAGATCCGCGGCCGCGACCTCGTCAGCGGCCTCCCCAAGACCGTGGTGATCTCCGCCGCCGAGGTCCGCAAGGCCATGGAGGAGCCGGTCAACTCGATCGTCGACGCGGTCAAGACCACCCTCGACAAGTGCCCCCCGGAGCTCTCCGGCGACGTCATGGACCGCGGCATCGTGCTCACCGGCGGCGGTGCGCTGCTGCGCGGCCTGGACGAGCGGCTGCGCCGCGAGACCGGGATGCCGATCCACATCGCCGAGGACCCGCTGGACTCCGTCGCACTCGGGTCCGGCAAGTGCGTGGAGGAGTTCGAGGCGCTCCAGCAGGTGCTGGACGCCCAGCCCCGCAGATGACAACCCGGCGGACCGGCCGTGCGGGTGGTTGGCTGCCCGTGCGGCGGAACGCTGATATACAGGCATAAGGCTCCCCAGGACCGACCGGGTCACTTTCACCCCGGCACCGGTCCGACTTCGACGAGGAAGGCACGTCGCCGCACGTGAGGGACACACGAGAGAGCCGGCTGCTCCTGGTGCTGCTGGTCGCCATCGCGTTCGCGCTGATCACGGTGGATATCCGCGGCGGCGAGGACTCACCCCTCGACGGCGCCCGGCAGGCCGCCGCTTCCGTCTTCGGGCCAGTGGAGGACGGCGTCGCCTCCGCCGTGGACCCGGTCGGCAACGCGGTCGCCGCCGTACGGGAATCCGGTGACCGGCACGACCGGGTCCGCCGCCTGGAGGAGGAGAACACCAAGCTCAAGCAGCGGCTCGGCAACAACGCCCGCGACCGCGCCCGCTCCGCCGAACTCGACAAGCTGCTCAAGACCGCCGGCGCCGGTCAGTACGGCATCAAGGGCGCCCAGGTCATCGGCATCGGCGCCGCCCAGGGCTTCTCCTGGACCGTCACCATCGACATGGGCAGCGGCGACGGCATCCGCCGCGACATGACCGTCATCAACGGGGACGGGCTGGTCGGCCGGGTCACCACCGTCGGCTCCTCGACGGCCACCGTGCTGCTCGCCATCGACCCGGACTTCACCGTCGGCACCCGTATGGAGGGATCGGGCGAGCTCGGTTTCGCCACCGGGCGCGGCGACCGCTCGCTCCATGTGCAGCTCCTCAACGGCAAGGCCCGGATCAAGAAGGGCGACCGGATGGTCACCTTCGGCTCCCAGGCGGACAAGCCGTTCGTCCCCGGGGTCCCGGTCGGCAAGGTCGTCGGCGTCGATCCCACCGGGGGCGATCTGACCCGCACGCTCCGGGTGCGCCCGTACGTCCGGTTCAGCAAGCTGGACATCGTCGGGATCGTCGTCCAGCCGCCGCGCGCCAATCCGCGGGACAGCGTACTCCCGCCCAAGCCCGCGAAGCCCAAGCCGACGCCCACGGTCACCGTCACGGCCAACCCCTCCGCCTCCGCCACCAGCCCGGCCGCCAACAGGAGCTGACCGATGCTGCACCTCAACCGGATCGTCCTGTCGACCTGCCTGGTGGTCTTCGCCCTCGTCGTCCAGATCTGCGTACTGGCCCGCCTCCAACTGCCCGGCGCCGTGCCGGACCTGCTGCTGCTCGTCGTGCTCGGTCTCGCGCTCGTCTACGGCCACACCGGTGGCGCGCTCATCGGCTTCGGCGCGGGGCTGCTCGCCGACTTCGCCCCGCCCGCCGACCACGCCGCGGGCCGCTATGCCCTGGTGCTGTGTGTCATCGGCTATCTGGCCGGGCTCGCCAAGCCGGAGAGCGGCCAGCTCAGGTCGGCCACCGGGCCGATGCTGGTGGTCGTGGCGGCGGCCATCGGCGCCACGCTGCTGTACGCCGGGGTCGGCATCCTCGTCGGCGACGACGCGGCCCGTCAGGTGGGCCTGGGCAAGCTGCTGTTCACCGCGGCCCTCTACGACCTGCTGCTGGCACCCTTCACGGTGCCGCTGATCATGGGGCTCGCCAGACGGAGTGAGAACGATCCGATGGCCGACAGCGCGGGCGGCGGCGAGAGCCCGTCCCGCTGGATCAGCACGGCGGGCGGCGTCAGCACCGGCCGGACCGGCCGGATGAGCCGGCTCAGGCGCCCGGGCCGGGCGCCCCGGATCGGCAGCCAGCGCGGCGGGCTGCTGGCCCGCGCGGGAAAGAACAGGACGGCACGCATCAAGGGGGTCAAGCGCCTGTGAGTAATGCCCGCCCGTCTCCCGCCGCCCGCCCGTCTCCCGCCGCCCGCCCGTCTCCCGCCGCCGCCCTCAGGGGACGCCATGAGTAATATTCCTGAGACCGGACGGACCTCCCGGGTCACCATCCGGCTCGTCGGCCTCCAGATCCTGGTCTTCTCGTTGCTGCTGACCCTCGGCGGACGCCTGTGGTACCTCCAGATCCGCAACGGTGACGAGTACACCGCCGAAGCCGCCAACAACCACGTCCAGCAGGTCGTCCACCCCGCCGTGCGCGGCTCCATACTGGACGCCCGCGGGGTGCCGCTGGCCGACAACGAGACCCGTCTGGTGGTCTCCGCCAGCCGCACCGAGCTGATGAAGATGCCGGACGACGGCAAGGCCGTCCTCACCCGCCTCGCCGACGTCCTGGGCATGAAGCCCAAGGACGTCATGGACAAGGTCCGGCTGTGCGACGCCAAGACCCCGCAGCCCTGCTGGAACGGCTCCCCGTACCAGCCCATCCCGATCACCGACGAGGCCAGCGCCAAGCAGGCGCTCCAGATCCGCGAGCGCGAAGAGGACTTCCCCGGCATCAGCGCCGAGCCCACCGCCGTGCGCCGCTACGCCGCGCCCGCCGGCTCCAACGCCGCCCAGGTGCTCGGCTATCTCTCGCCGGTCACCGATGAGCAGGTGAAGGCGGCCGAGCACACCAAGTCGCCCCTGCTCCGCTCCGACCAGGTCGGCAGCAACGGCCTCGAGCGCCAGTACGACAGCGAGCTGCGCGGCAAGGCGGGGGTGACCCGCTACGAGGTCGACAACCTCGGCCGGGTCATCGGCCAGCGGGAGAGCCAGCAGGCCCGCCCCGGCGCCAACGTCGTCACCAGCATCGACTCCCGGGTCCAGGCCGTCGCGGAGAAGGAGCTGGACCAGGCGATGCGGGACGCCCGCAAGCAGCACGACCGGAACACCGGCACCAACTACAAGGCGGACTCCGGCGCGGTCGTGGTCATGGAGGCCAAGACCGGCCGGGTGGTGGCCATGGCGTCCAATCCGACGTACGACCCCAACGCCTGGGTCGGCGGCATCTCCGGCAAGGACTACAAGCAGCTCACCGGCAAGAAGTCCAACTACCCGCTGCTCAACCGGGCGATCCAGGGCCAGGCGGCCCCCGGCTCGATCTTCAAGGTCGTCCCGACGACCGCCGCGGTCAACGCCGGCTACGACTTCAACGGCCCCTACGCCTGCACCAGCTCGTTCAACATCGGCAGCCAGGTCTTCAAGAACTTCGAGTCCGAGAACTACGGCGGGATCAGCCTCGGCCGCGCGCTGGAGGTCTCCTGCGACACCGTCTTCTACCGGATCGCCTACGACGAGTGGAAGAAGGACGGCGGCAACAAGCCCAAGAAGAAGCCGGGGGACTGGTTCTACCGGACCGCCCACCAGTTCGGTCTCGGTAAGGAGACCGGGGTCGACCTGCCCAACGAGGTCACCGGCCGGGTCCCGGACCGCCAGTGGAAGAAGGACTACTGGAAGGCCAACAAGGACGCCTGGTGCAAGACCGGCAAGAAGGACGGGTCCTACGGCCAGCGGATCGCCTACGAGAACTGTCTCGAGGGCATGAAGATGCGCGCCGGTGACTCCGTGAACTACTCCATCGGCCAGGGCGACACCCTCGTCACCCCGATCCAGATGGCCACCATCTACGCGGCCATCAGCAACGGCGGCACGCTCCACGACCCGACCGTCGGCAAGGCGATCGTCAGCCCCGACGGCAAGGACATCCAGGAGATCAAGCCGAAGGCGCACGGCAAGCTGCCGATGAGCGCCAGTCTGCACAAGAGGATCGACAGCGCGCTCGCGGGCGTGGCCACCCGGGGCACCGCCGCCTGGCGGTTCCAGGGCTGGCCGCAGAGCAAGATCCCGATGCACGCCAAGACCGGTACCGCGGAGGTCTACGGCAAGCAGACCACCTCGTGGTTCGCCACGTACACCAAGGACTACACGGTCGTCATGACGATCTCCCAGGGTGGTACCGGTTCCGGCGCCTCCGGCCCCGCCGTGCGCAAGATCTACAACGCGCTGTACGGGGTGGACGCCAAGGGCGGCATCGACAAGAAGAAGGCGCTGTTGCCCCAGCCGCAGGCCAAGCTGCCGAAGATCTCGTCGGACGGCTCCATCGAGTCCCAGCCCCTGGGCAAGCAGTTCGAGGCGGCGTCGCGGGAGCGGCGGCGGGGAGCTGATTCATGAGCGCGTCCACGCACGGGTACTCCGTCCGCCGCTTCACCCCGGAGCGCGGCGCCTGGAGCAAGCTCATGGCGCGCGACTCGATCGTCCGCCGCCTCGACTGGGTGCTGCTGCTCACCGCGCTGGCCCTGTCCGCGATCGGCGGGGCGCTCGTCTACTCCGCCACCCGCAACCGCACCGAGCTGAACCAGGGCGACCCGTACTACTTCCTGGTCCGGCACGCCCTCAACACCGGCATCGGGTTGCTCCTCGCCATCGGCACCGTCTGGCTGGGCCATCGCACCCTGCGCGGCGCGGTCCCGGTCCTCTACGGGCTGTCCGTGATCCTCGTCCTCGCCGTGCTCACCCCGCTGGGCTCGACGATCAACGGCGCCCACGCGTGGATCGTGATCGGCGGCGGATTCTCCCTTCAGCCGGGTGAGTTCGCCAAGATCACGATCATCCTGGGGATGGCGATGCTGCTGGCCGCGCGCGTGGACGCGGGCGACCGGCTCAACCCCGACCACCGCACCGTCGTCCAGGCGCTCGGCCTGGCCGCGCTGCCCATCGCGATCGTGCTGCTGATGCCGGACCTCGGCTCGGTGATGGTCATGGCGATGATCGTGCTCGCCGTGCTGCTCTCCTCCGGCGCGTCCAACCGCTGGATCGCGGGGCTCATCCTCACGGCCGTGGTGGGCGCGCTGCTCGTCTGGCAGCTGCACGTCCTCGACCAGTACCAGATCGACCGCTTCGCCGCCTTCGCCAACCCCGCGCTCGACCCGGCCGGGGTCGGCTACAACACCAACCAGGCGCGCATCGCGATCGGCTCGGGCGGGCTCACCGGTAAGGGGCTCTTCCACGGCACCCAGACCACCGGTCAGTTCGTCCCCGAGCAGCAGACCGACTTCGTCTTCACGGTCGCGGGGGAGGAGCTCGGCTTCCTCGGCGCGGGCCTGATCATCCTGCTGCTGGGGGTCGTGCTGTGGCGCGCCTGCCGGATCGCGCGCGACACCACGGAGCTGTACGGGACCGTCGTCGCGGCCGGGATCATCGCCTGGTTCGCCTTCCAGGCGTTCGAGAACATCGGGATGACGCTGGGCATCATGCCGGTGGCCGGTCTGCCGCTGCCGTTCGTCTCCTACGGCGGATCCTCGATGTTCGCCGTATGGATCGCGATCGGACTGCTCCAGTCCATCCGGGTGCAGAGGCCCGTCTCCGCATAGGGCCCGCATAGGGCCCGTATAGGGGTCGGCATAGGGGTCCGCATAGGGTCCGCTGGGTATCACGTCTCCGCTTGGGGCTGATAAGCCCGAGTTTGGGTACGTGACTCACATGGTGGACACGAAGCAGGAGATAGAACGGAAGTACGAGGCCACCGCCGAGGAAGCCGGTCCGTCCGGGCGGCCCGACCTGCCGGGCCTGCCCGAACTGACCGGAGCGGGGCCGGTCGCGACCGTGGTGAGCCGGGGAGTCGCCACCCTGGACGCCACCTACTACGACACCCCCGGGCGGCGGCTGCTGGCCGACGGCATCACCTTGCGCCACCGCACCGGCGGCGACGACGAGGGCTGGCATCTGAAGCTGCCCGTCGGCCCGGACACCCGGGAGGAGCTGCGGGCGCCGCTCGGCGACGAGGTGCCCGCCGAGATGGCCACACTGCTGCGCTCGCGGGTCCGCCACGATCCGCTGCGCCCGCTCGCCCATCTGCACACCGAGCGGGACCGCAAGGATCTGGTGGACGCCGACGGCACCGTGCTCGCCGAAGTGTCCGTCGACCGCGTGACGGCCCGGCGCCTGGCGCCCGGGGAGAGCGAGCCGGCCCGGTGGACCGAGGTCGAGGTCGAGCTCGCCGAGGGCCGTGGCCACGATCAGCGGCTGCTCGACGCGGTCGAGGTGCGGCTGCGCGACGGCGGTCTGCACCGCGCCGACACCCCCTCCAAGCTCGCCAAGGCCCTCGCCGAGACGGAGAAGGCCGCGGGCGCGGTCGAGAGCGGCGGAGACGGGCCCGGCAGGCCCACCAAGCCCGGCAAGCCCGCGAAGACCGCCCGTCAGGTCGCCCAGGCCGCGTCGGAGCCCCGGCGGCCGCTCGGCGCCGACGATGTCGTCCTGGACTACATACGCCGTCAGATCGACGCCCTGGTGCGGCTCGACCCGGCCGTGCGCGGGGATGTGCCGGACGCGGTGCACCGGATGCGGGTCGCCACCCGCCGGCTGCGCAGCGCGTTCCGCTCCTACCGCAAGGTCCTGGACCGTTCGGTGACCGATCCGATCGGCGACGAGCTGAAGTGGCTGGCCGGTGAGCTCGGCGTGGAACGCGACCGCGAGGTGCTCACCGAGCGGCTCCAAGGCCGTCTCGCGGAGCTGCCGGAGGAGCTCCGGCGCGGCCCGGTGCGCGAACGGCTGCACCACTGGTCGCACGGGCGGCGCGACGGCGCCCGCGCCACCGTCCTGGGCGCGCTGGACAGCGAGCGCTACCTGACGCTCCTGGACACCCTCGACGCCCTGGTGGCCGATCCGCCGCTGCGCCGCGACGCCGCGAAGCCGGCCGCGCCGGTGGTCGCCAAGGCCGTGCTGCGCGACTACGAGCGCCTGGCGGGCCGTATGGCCACCGCGTTGGAGACGCCCCCGGGGCCGGACCGCGACATCGCCATCCACCAGGCCCGTAAGGCCGCCAAGCGCGTGCGCTACGCCGCCGAGACGGCACGGCCCGCGCTCGGCAAGTCCGCCAAGCGGTTCGCCCGCCGTATGCAGGCCGTGCAGGACGTGCTCGGCGACCACCAGGACAGCGTCGTGGCCCGCGAGGCGCTGCGACAGCTGGCCACCCAGGCCCATGTGGCGGGAGAGAGCGACTTCACCTTCGGGCTGCTGTACGGCAGGGAGGAGGAGCGGGCGGCCGCCCGCGAGCGTGAGCTACCGGAGCTGTGGGCCGAGACCTCGCGCAAGAAGCACCGGGCTGACCTGGAGGTGTGACCGAACGGGCAGTCGATCGTTGGTACGGGTGCACGGTTTTCCCCGCTCACGCGGGGGTGGTCCTGACTGAGGCTCGTGCGATGTCCGTTGGGCTCCGTCGGCCCCGCGATCTGCGGGGTGATCCTATGGTCGTGCGAGGGGTGGCCCCGGTCGCGTTAGGCTTGAGGGTCACCCCTGTCGGCGCACGAAGGTTACTGATGTCTGTCGAGTCGGTCTTCCCACAGCTCGAGGCCCTGCTCCCCCATGTGCAGAAGCCGATCCAGTACGTCGGCGGTGAGCTGAACTCCACCGTCAAGGCGTGGGAGGCGTGCGACGTCCGCTGGTCGCTCATGTACCCGGACGCCTACGAGGTCGGGCTTCCCAACCAGGGCGTCATGATCCTCTACGAGGTCCTCAACGAGCGCGAGGGCGTGCTCGCCGAGCGCACCTACAGCGTGTGGCCGGACCTCGAGGAGCTGATGCGCGAGCACAAGGTGCCGCAGTTCACCGTGGATTCGCACCGCCCGGTCTCCGCGTTCGACTTCCTCGGCGTCTCCTTCTCCACCGAGCTGGGGTACACCAACCTGCTCACCACGCTGGACCTCGCCGGCATCCCCCTGGACGCCGTGGACCGCACCGAGGACCACCCCGTGGTGGTCGCGGGCGGCCACGCCGCGTTCAACCCCGAGCCGATCGCCGACTTCATCGACTGCGCGGTGATCGGCGACGGTGAGCAGGCCGTGCTCGACATGACCGGGATCATGCGGGACTGGAAGGCCGAGGGCCGCCCGGGCGGCCGCGATGAGCTGCTCTTCCGCCTCGCCCGCACCGGCAGCGTCTACGTCCCGAAGTTCTACGACGTGGAGTACCTGCCCGACGGGCGGATCTCGCGCGTGGTGCCGAACCGCTCGGGAGTGCCGTGGCGGGTGTCCAAGCACACCGTCATGGACCTCGACGAGTGGCCCTACCCCAAGCAGCCGCTGGTGCCGCTGGCCGAGACCGTCCATGAGCGGATGTCGGTGGAGATCTTCCGCGGCTGCACCCGGGGCTGCCGGTTCTGCCAGGCGGGCATGATCACCCGCCCGGTGCGCGAGCGGTCGATCACCGGGATCGGCGAGATGGTCGACAAGGGGCTGAAGGCCACCGGCTTCGAGGAGGTCGGCCTGCTGTCGCTGTCCTCCGCCGACCACACCGAGATCGGCGACATCGCCAAGGGCCTCGCCGACCGGTACGAGGAGGACAAGATCGGCCTGTCCCTCCCGTCGACCCGGGTGGACGCCTTCAACATCGACCTCGCCAACGAGCTGACCCGCAACGGGCGCCGCTCGGGCCTCACCTTCGCCCCCGAGGGCGGCAGTGAGCGCATCCGTAAGGTCATCAATAAGATGGTCTCGGAAGAGGACCTCATCCGTACGGTGGCCACCGCGTACGGCAACGGCTGGCGGCAGGTGAAGCTCTACTTCATGTGCGGTCTGCCCACCGAGACCGACGACGACGTGCTCCAGATCGCCGACATGGCGACCAAGGTCATCGCCAAGGGCCGTGAGGTGTCCGGCAAGAACGACATCCGCTGCACGGTCTCCATCGGTGGCTTCGTCCCCAAGCCGCACACCCCCTTCCAGTGGGCCCCGCAGCTGAGCGCCGAGGAGACCGACGCCCGGCTGGAGAAGCTGCGCGAGAAGATCCGCGGCGACAAGAAGTACGGCCGCTCGATCGGATTCCGCTACCACGACGGCAAGCCCGGCATCGTCGAGGGCCTGCTCTCGCGCGGCGACCGCCGGGTCGGCGCGGTCATCCGCGCCGTCTACGAGGACGGCGGCCGCTTCGACGGCTGGCGCGAGCACTTCAGCTACGACCGGTGGATGGAGTGCGCCGCGCGGACCCTGCCCGACTTCGGCCTCGACGTCGACTGGTACACCACGCGCGAGCGCACCTACGAGGAGGTCCTGCCCTGGGACCACCTCGACTCGGGCCTCGACAAGGACTGGCTGTGGGAGGACTGGCAGGACTCCCTCGACGAGACCGAGGTGGACGACTGCCGCTGGACCCCCTGCTTCGACTGCGGCGTCTGCCCGCAGATGCAGACCGAGATCCAGATCGGCCCCACCGGGCGGAAGCTGCTGCCGCTGTCGGTGAAGTAGCCGAGTAGCCGAGTAGCCGAGTAGCCGTACGCCGGTGACAGGGTGGTCGGGCGGTGACATGGCCGTCCGGCGGTGACGTAGCCGGTCGGGCGGTGACGTAGCCGTCCGGCGGCCCTCCGTCACCGGGCCGCCCGCGGCGCCCACAAAGTAGGCTGGAAGACATCAGGGCCCCGTGGCCCTGGTGATTCGACGGCAAGGAAGTACAAGGAGACAGTCCCCTGGGCAAGCGACAGCCCGAAGGCCCGCCGCCCGCACCCGCGGTGCAGCGCATCCGTTTGCGTTACACCAAGCGCGGCCGCCTCCGGTTCACCAGCCACCGCGACTTCCAGCGCGCCTTCGAGCGGGCGCTGCGCCGCGCCGAGGTGCCGATGGCGTACTCGGCGGGGTTCACCCCGCATCCGAAGGTGTCCTACGCCAATGCCGCACCCACCGGCACCGGCAGCGAGGCGGAGTACCTGGAGATCCAGCTGACCGAGGCGCGCGACCCCGAGAAGCTGCGTGCGGTCCTCAACGAGTCGCTGCCCGAGGGCCTCGATGTGATCGAGTCCGTGGAGGCCCGTACCTCGGGGCTCGCCGACCGGCTACAGGCATCCGTATGGGAGATCCGGCTCGACCAGGTCGCCCCGGCGGACGCCGAGCGTGCCGTCGCGGCCTTCCTGGAGGCCGACACGGTCGAGGTGGAACGCCGGACGAAAAACGGGTTGCGAACCTTCGACGCCCGTGCCGCGGTGGCCCGGCTGGAGACGCTTCCGGCTCGGGCCGATAGGCCCGGCGACGGTGGCTGTGCGATACTGCGGCTGGTGGTACGGCATCTGACACCTGCCGTACGACCCGACGACGTCCTGTCCGGTCTCCGCGCTACGGCCGACCTGGCGCCGCCGGTCCCCGCAGCGGTGACCAGGCTGGCGCAGGGGCTGCTCGATGAGGAGTCCGGCACGGTGACCGACCCGCTCGCGCCCGATCGCGAGGCAGCTCAGGCCGCTCCATCCACGGCCGCCGAGCTGACCGCCGCGATGGCGCCGGAAGGTCCCGCGTAGGGCCGTCGTCGATGCGCCGCCGATGCACTTGGGAGCCACCCGGGTCCGGCCGGCGCACTGACCAGAAGACTTTCGCCGGTCCCGACAGATCCGGTCCCGGCGAGCGAGACGACAGCTCCCGTGCGGCGCCCGCGCCCCGGACGGCGGCACTCGCGCACAGTGCGCGGGTGACCGGCCGGAAGCAGGCGCGGCGCCCGGGAGCGTGACGGGAGAAACGCCCGCATGCTCGAACCTATTGAGCCGACCCAACCTGTCCAGCCCCTGGGGTCCTCCGCGCCGAGTGCCGCGGTGCCCGGGGAATCCATCGAGAACACCCCCAGCGACACGCTGCCGCCGCGCCGCCGCCGCGCGGCCTCCCGCCCGGCCGGTCCGCCGCCCGGCGCGGTGAGCGAGGCCGAGGTCACCACGCCCTCGGTACCGGCCATAGCCGCAGAGCAGACCGGCGCCGTCGTCGCCGCCGAGGCGGCCTCCGAGCCCGTCGCCGCCGGTGCCGCCATGGCCGCCACCAGTGGATCCGTATCCGGATCCGACACCGAATCCGCCGCTCCGCCCGCCCGTACGCGGCGCCGGGTCGCCCGCAAGGCGACCGCTCCGGCGGGTTCGCCGGAGGCCGCGGAGACCGTGGTCCCGGCCGACGCCGTGCGTGAGGAGCCCGAGGCCGCCGCCGAGCCTGTCGCGGAGCCCGTGGTGGAGGCCGCCGCCGAGGCCGCTCCGCCCGCCCGTACGCGGCGCCGTGCCACCCGTAAGGTGACCGCTCCGGCCGGTGCCCCGGCGGAGTCGGAGGCCGCGGAGGTCGTGGCGCCGAAGGAGCCGGTGGAGCCGGAGGTGACCGAGGAGTCCGCGGCGGCCGCTGAGGCCGAGACCGTGCCCCCGGCCCCCGCCCGTACGCGTCGTCGTGCGACCCGTAAGGCCGCCGCTCCCGAGGGCGCGCCGCAGGCGGAGGCCGCCGACGCGGACGCGTCGTCTGCGGCGGCCGCTGGTGGCAGTGGTGACGAGGCCACGGCCCCAGCCGCAGTCGCAGCCGATGCCCCGGCCGAGGCCGACGAGGCCCCGCGTGCCCGTACGCGCCGTCGTGCGGCCCGTAAGGTGACCGCTCCGGCCGGTGCCCCGGCGGAGTCGGAGGCCGCGGAGGTCGTGGCGCCGAAGGAGCCGGTGGAGCCGGAGGAGTCCGCGGCGGCCGCTGAGGCCGAGACCGTGCCCCCGGCCCCCGCCCGTACGCGTCGTCGTGCGACCCGTAAGGCCGCCGCCCCCGAGGGCGCGCCCGCGGAAGCCGCCGAGGAGCCCGCCGCCGAGCGGCGGACCGAGAGCGCCGAGGAGCCCGCCGCCGCGCAGGCCGAGGAAGAGGCGCCGCGCGGCCGTTCTCGCCGCCGCGCCGCCCGCGCCGCCGAGGAGCCGAGCGGCGCTCAGGAGCCGCGGGCCGCCGAGGGCGAGACCCCGGCCGCCGAGGCCGCGTCCGAGCCGGAGCCCGCGCCCCGTTCGCGGCGCCGGGCGGTCCGCCCGCCGACGGCCGTGTTCCAGGCGCCGGTCTTCACCGAGCCGGTCTTCCAGACGCCGGAGAGCGCCGCCGCCGAGGCCGCCGCCGCACTGGAGGAGCCCGAGGAGGAGGACGAGGAGCAGCCGACGGCCGAGGCCGTCGAGCCCGAGGCGCCTGCCGGCCGCCGCCGGCGCCGCCGCCGTGGCGCCGCGCCCGCCGAGGAGCAGCCGGAGGCCGAGGAGCCCGAGGCCGCCGAGGAGAGCGAGGCCGAGGCCGAGGCCGAGGCCGGTCAGCCCGAGGGCGAGTCCGGCGAGGAGGAGTCGGGCGACCGTCCGTCCCGTCGCCGCCGCCGTGGCGGCCGGCGTCGCCGCCGTGGCGAGACCGCCGAGGGCGAGGGCGCCGAAGGGCGTTCCGAGACCGGTGAGCGGTACGAGGACGAGTCGGCCGCCGAGGGCGAGGGCGCCGAGGAGCAGGGCGAGGGCCGGGACGAGTCGGGTGCCGAGGCCGGTGAGCCCGGCGGTTCCAGCAGCAGCCGTCGCCGCCGCCGTCGGCGCCGTCGCAGCGGCGACGCCGCCGAGCCCGAGGCGACCGGTGACGACCCGGAGCGTACGGTCGTCAAGGTCCGCGAGCCCCGCGAGCGGCGCGGCAAAGAAGCCGAGTCCGGTGCCGACGAGGTGCAGTCGATCAAGGGGTCGACGCGTCTGGAGGCCAAGAAGCAGCGCCGCCGCGAGGGCCGCGAGCAGGGCCGCCGCCGTGTGCCGATCATCACCGAGGCCGAGTTCCTGGCCCGCCGCGAGGCGGTCGAGCGGGTCATGGTCGTCCGGCAGAACGGCGATCGCACCCAGATCGGCGTGCTGGAGGACAACGTCCTCGTCGAGCACTTCGTGAACAAGGAGCAGGCCACCAGCTACGTCGGCAACGTCTACCTGGGCAAGGTCCAGAACGTGCTGCCGTCCATGGAGGCCGCCTTCGTCGACATCGGCAAGGGCCGCAACGCCGTGCTGTACGCGGGCGAGGTGAACTTCGAGGCGCTGGGGCTCTCCGGCGGGCCGCGCCGCATCGAGGCCGCCCTGAAGTCCGGCCAGTCCGTGCTGGTGCAGGTCACCAAGGACCCGATCGGCCACAAGGGCGCCCGGCTGACCAGCCAGGTCTCCCTGCCCGGCCGCTATCTGGTGTACGTGCCCGAGGGCTCGATGACCGGCATCAGCCGCAAGCTGCCCGACACCGAGCGGGCCCGGCTGAAGCAGATCCTCAAGAAGATCGTTCCCGAGGACGCGGGTGTGATCGTCCGCACCGCCGCCGAGGGCGCGAGCGAGGACGAGCTGTCCCGCGATGTCGCCCGGCTTCAGGCGCAGTGGGAGGAGATCAAGAAGAAGGCGAAGAGCGGTAGCGCCCCGTCGCTGCTCTACGGCGAGCCCGACATGACCGTCCGGGTCGTCCGCGACATCTTCAACGAGGACTTCTCCAAGGTCATCGTCAGCGGTGACGACGCCTGGGAGACCATCCACGGCTATGTCTCGCACGTGGCGCCCGACCTCGCGGACCGGCTCCAGAAGTGGACCTCGGACGTCGACGTCTTCGCCACCTACCGGATCGACGAGCAGCTGATGAAGGCGCTGGACCGCAAGGTCTGGCTGCCCAGCGGCGGCTCGCTGGTGATCGACCGGACCGAGGCGATGGTCGTCATCGACGTCAACACCGGCAAGTTCACCGGTCAGGGCGGCAACCTCGAGGAGACGGTCACCAGGAACAACCTGGAGGCGGCCGAGGAGATCGTGCGCCAGCTGCGGCTGCGCGACCTCGGCGGCATCATCGTGATCGACTTCATCGACATGGTGCTGGAGTCCAACCGGGACCTGGTGCTGCGGCGGCTGCTGGAGTGCCTGGGCCGGGACCGTACGAAGCACCAGGTGGCCGAGGTCACCTCGCTCGGCCTGGTCCAGATGACCCGTAAGCGGGTCGGCCAGGGGCTGCTGGAGTCCTTCTCCGAGTCCTGTGTGCACTGCAACGGCCGCGGCGTGATCGTCCACATGGACCAGGCGTCCTCCGCCGGCGGCGGTGGGAAGCGCAAGAAGAAGAAGTCCGCTGCCGGTGGCGCTCAGCAGCAGGAGCGGGCCGCGGCGGCCGCGGCCGAGGCGGAGGCCGAAGCCGAGGCGGAGTCCGAGGACGTCACCGAGGCGGCTGCCGAGATCGCGGCGGAGGCCACCCAGCCCAAGCCGCTGCCCGAGCCGGTCTTCGCGGCCGACGAGGAGCTGTACAGCAGCGCCGCGGAGGCCGAGGCCGCCGCGAGCCGTGGGCGTACGCGCCGCCGTGCCACCCGTAAGGTGTCCGCCCCGGCGGGCGCCCCGAAGGCCGCCAAGGAGCCGGAGGGCGTGGTGGTCGTGGTGGCCGACGAGCGTCGGGAGGCGGCCCGGACGGAGCCGGAGGCGGCAGCAGAGGCCCCCGCCGCCGCTCCCGCCGAGGAGCAGGCCCCGCTCGAGGGCGTTCCCGCGCCGCGTACGCGCCGCCGTGTGACCCGTAAGGTGAGCGCCCCCGCGGGCTCGCCGACGGGCTCCGAGGAGGCGGCCGTGGTGGTCGTGAGCGGGTCTTCCGCGGAGTCGGAGCCGGAGTCCGGGGCGAGGCCCGAGCCGGAGGCGCCCGAGAGCGCGTCCGTCGAGGCCGAGGCCGAGGCACCGGCGAAGAAGACCGCCCGTAAGGCGGCCAAGAAGGCTCCCGCCAAGAAGACGGCGGCCAAGAAGACCGCCGAGAAGAAGACGGCGGCGAAGAAGACGGCCGCCAAGAAGACCACGGCCAAGAAGACGACCGCCAAGAAGTCGGCGACGAAGAAGACCGCGGCGGCGGAGCAGCAGACTCCGCAGTCGGTCTCGGCCGCCGCCGACGACTGACCCGGCCGACCGGAGGGCGCACTGTCACGTGACAGTGCGCCCTCCGGGCTCTGGTAGCCTTAACCCTTGGCGTCTGTACGCCAAACCCCTGAGCACATCCCTTCCGCTTCGCCGGAAGAGGCCGTTCGGCCGATGGTGAATCGCATGATCACTCGGTTGTCACGACCCCCGTGGGTCGTGTTGGGCGGCTGGCATCAGAGGTCCCGTTTTCTAGCGAGAGAGTGAGAACCGCGTGTACGCAATCGTGCGCACCGGCGGCCGCCAGCAGAAGGTGGCCGTGGGCGATGTCATCGAGGTCGACCGTCTGGCCAGCAACAAGGTCGGCGACACCGTCGAGCTTTCCACTCTGCTCGTTGTCGACGGCGATGCCGTCACCAGCGACCCGTGGGTCCTGGCCGGTGTGAAGGTTCACGCCGAGGTCGTCGACCACCACAAGGGTGGCAAGATCGACATTCTGAAGTACAAGAACAAGACCGGTTACCGGAAGCGGATCGGCCACCGCCAGCTGCACACCGCGCTGAAGATCACCGGCATCGACTCGGCTGCGAAGTAAGGGACTGAGGAGAGATGGCACACAAGAAGGGCGCATCGTCCACTCGGAACGGTCGCGACTCCAACGCCCAGCGGCTCGGCGTCAAGCGCTTCGGCGGCCAGGTCGTCAACGCGGGTGAGATCCTGGTCCGTCAGCGCGGCACGCACTTCCACCCGGGCACGGGTGTCGGCCGCGGCGGCGATGACACGCTGTTCGCGCTGGCCGCCGGTGCGGTGCAGTTCGGCACCAGCCGTGGCCGCAAGGTCGTGAACATCGTTCCGGTCGCTGAGTAATCAGCCCGGGCGATATCGCACAGCCTTTTCCGAGGGCGGACCGCTCTTCCCGTGACGGGAAGCGGGTCCGCCCTCGGCGCGTTACGAGCGTGAGGCACATCAGAACAACCCCGAACCCGTATGTAACTGGAGGCACCCGTCATGACCACCTTCGTGGACCGCGTCGAACTGCATGTCGCCGCGGGTAACGGAGGCCACGGCTGCGCCTCCGTGCACCGCGAGAAGTTCAAGCCGCTCGGGGGACCGGACGGCGGCAACGGCGGCCGGGGCGGCGATGTGATCCTGGTCGTGGACCAGTCCGTCACCACCCTGCTCGACTACCACCACAGCCCCCACCGCAAGGCCACCAACGGCAAGCCGGGCGAGGGCGGCAACCGCTCCGGCAAGGACGGCACCGACCTGGTCCTGCCGGTCCCGGACGGCACCGTCGTCCTCGACAAGCGGGGCAACGTCCTGGCCGATCTGATCGGGGAGGGCACCACCTACATCGCCGCCCAGGGCGGCCGCGGCGGCCTCGGCAACGCCGCGCTCGCCTCGGCCCGCCGCAAGGCGCCCGGCTTCGCGCTGCTGGGCGAGCCGGGCCACTCCGGGGACGTCATCCTGGAGCTGAAGACCGTCGCGGACGTGGCCCTCGTCGGCTACCCGAGCGCCGGCAAGTCCTCACTGATCTCGGTGCTTTCGGCGGCCAAGCCGAAGATCGCCGACTATCCGTTCACCACGCTGGTGCCCAACCTCGGTGTGGTCACGGCCGGTTCGACCGTCTACACCATCGCCGACGTCCCCGGCCTGATCCCCGGCGCCAGCCAGGGCAAGGGCCTCGGCCTGGAGTTCCTGCGCCATGTCGAGCGCTGCTCGGTGCTGGTGCATGTGCTGGACACCGCGGCGCTGGAGTCCGAGCGCGATCCGCTGACCGACCTCGACGTCATCGAGGCGGAGCTGGCCCAGTACGGCGGTCTGGACGACCGGCCGCGGGTCGTCGTGCTCAACAAGGTCGACATCCCCGACGGCAAGGACCTCGCCGACATCATCCGGCCCGATCTGGAGGCCCGCGGCTACCAGGTCCTCGAGGCCTCGGCGGTCGCCCATCTCGGCCTCAAGGAGCTGTCCTTCGCCCTGGCGAAGATCGTCGCGGAGGCCCGCGAGGCGCAGCCGAAGGAGGAGGCGACCCGGATCGTCATCCGGCCGAAGGCCGTGGACGACGCGGGCTTCAGGGTCGTCGCCGAGGAGGGCTTCTACCGCGTGCTGGGCGAGAAGCCCGAACGCTGGGTCCGCCAGACCGACTTCGCCAACGACGAGGCCGTGGGCTATCTCGCCGACCGCCTGGCCCGTCTCGGCGTCGAGGAGGAGCTGATGAAGGCGGGCGCCCACTCGGGCGACGAGGTCGTCATCGGCCCCGAGGACGACGCGGTCGTCTTCGACTGGGAGCCGACCCTCGCGACCGGCGCGGAGATGCTGGGCCGCCGTGGCGAGGACCACCGCTTCGACACCCCGCGCCCGGCCGCGCAGCGGCGGCGGGACCGGGATGCCGAGCGGGACGAGGCGGACGAGGAGTTCGACACGTTCAAACCGTTCTGAGGGCCGTACGGCCATAGCGGGCGCGCCTGGAGTCCGGACGGGCTCCGGGGGCCCCGCGCGGGCTCTGAGCGGGCTGCCTGGCACCGCCCGGCAGAGACGGCATGACGAAGGGCCCGGGAGATCTCTCCCGGGCCCTTCGTCATGCTCTGGTGCCTGCCGTCGGCTCGGACCGTCGGACGTCAGACCGTCGCGGTCTCCTCCGGCTCCGGCGAGCCGGACTCCAGCTCCATCTCCTCCGCCGCGTCCCGGGCCTCGCGCTGCGAGGGGATCTCGTCGGTGAGCCGGGTGGCCATCCGGGCCCGGCGCTCGTCGGCCTTGCGGCACAGGTCCTGCGTGGCCTGGTCGAAGCGCACCAGCGACGGCGGGTCGGACGGGCCGAGCAGATGCACCTTCAGCTCGGCGCGGGCGCCCGCGAGGGTGTCCTTCTCCGGGTCGCGGACCGCTTCCAGCAGTCCGGTGACGCCCGCGGCTTCCGGCGTGAGGATCGTGGCGGCGCGCACGGTCGGGAAGGCCGCCCGGAACTCCTCCTCCGTCATCCCGCTGGTGTTCGCCACCGCGTACGGCTTCTCGCTCGTCAGGTAGTCCGAGACCACGCTGGAGACATCGCTGATCAGCACGTCGGCCTGGTTGAAGCAGGTGAAGATCGCCGGACGCGGACCGGTGATGATCTGGTGCTCCCAGACCGGCAGCGAGGCCCAGTAGGCGCTCTCCCAGGCGGCGGTGGCCGCGGCGACGGCCGCCGCGCGGTCGCCGTCCGGGGCCCCCTGGAGCATCATGCGCTCGGTCTCGTCCGCGCTGGGGCGGAAGGAGGCGCTGGTGAGCCGGTTGAGCTCATCGGCGCACCGGGCCAGCTCGGCGGCCGCCTCCGCGCCGGGGCGGTCGCCGCCGCGCTTGGTGTTCGCCTCGGCGATCATCGCCTTGATGCGGTCGTCGGCACGGCCCGCGCGCGGGTCCACGGAGCCGGTCATCGGATGCGGCTTGTACAGCAGGCGCACCTTGGGATCGGCGAGCAGCTCGCGGACGATGTTCTCACCGGCCAGGATCACCGAGGTGTTGCCGGGGTTCCCGTCCCAGCCCTCCCAGGTCGGCGCGTACAGCACCGTCGTCAACTCGCCGGTGGGCACGCCCGCGTAGGGGCGGATGGGGGCCAGCTGCGGCCGGCCGACCTCCACGACGTCCTTGTCTTCGACGCCGATGTCGGCGAGCTGGTAGCGCTCGCGCGCCGCCGGGCCCGCGACCCACACCTCGTCGTACGCCTTGGCGTACGGGTTGCAGCTGGAGAGCTTGTCGCTCTCGCCGTGGTTGATGAACGCGTGCTTGATCGAGGGGATGCGCAGCACCTGTGAGGTCTTGCCGGAGTTCGCCGGGTGCAGCAGCACCTTGAGCGTCGAGTGCTCCAGCCGCATCAGATGCGCGACCTTGGGGAGGCAGACGATCGGCACGTCCGTCGCGTCCACCTTCTGCACCATGAACCGCTCACGGAGCACGATGATCGGCTTGGCGTCGAGCGCGGCCAGCGTGGAGAGCCACATGTTCGCCTGGTACGCGGAGGAGTTGCCGCCGGAGAAGTACATGCCCACGGTCGGCTGGTAGTCGGCCAGCCACTGGTCCAGCCAGCGCAGGGCCGTGGCCTCGTTCGCCACGCGCTTGCGCGGCAGCAGCCAGCTGGCGAGGTGGGCCGTGCCACCGATGCCGATCAGCAGCGCGATCGTCAGGCCGACGCCGCCCCAGACGGCGTTCTTGGTGGCGGCGGTGACCAGCAGACCGGCGGTGACCGGCGCGGCCAGCCGCAGCAGACGGCGCCCGTGCTGACGGGCGAACAGCCGCGGCGGGGCCTCGCTCAGGCGCAGCGCGGACGCGTCGATGTTGCGCGTGACGAACGGCAGCTGGCGGGTCCGGCGGACCAGGACGGCCGCCGCCTGGCAGGCGAAGTGCACCAGGTAGAAGAGCAGCAGCCCCACGGTCAGGGGCGCCTGCTCGTGCAGGGGATTGATGCCCTCGATGCGCAGCAGCCCGACCATGATGAGCATGTCGCGGAACAGCTGGCGCACCGTGACGTCGAGGCGGATCTTCCCCAGCAGCGACAGCAGACCGGGCTGCTTGTGCTGCAAGAAGAGATCGAGCGCGAGTCCGCACGCCGAGGCGGCGATGAAAAGCGGTACGTTCGGAAGCACGGCGCCGACGAGCTGTGTGGCGAAGAACACGAGCATCGCGAGCAGCGCCGCCAGCTGTACGGCCCGGCGTGGGGCGATTCCGGCAGAGGGCACGGGGTGGGCTCCTGGCAGGAGGGCAACGGACTGGGGGGACCCCTGACCGTATGCCGACGCCCCGCCCGGTGACAATCCGCGCCGGTGCCAACCGGTCGCAATCGGTGTCAAAGGTCCCCCGAGTGGTGTCCGCGGGGCGCTTATGGCGGTGCGTGAGGTGATGTGCGCGGGCGGTGTCCGGGGGCTGAAATGCCGAGGCGGGCGAGGACCGACTGTCGTAGATTGCCCCCTTGTCATGATGAGTGTGTAAGGCATGCGTTTCTTCGGGGCGTGTGATGGGCCGGGGACGAACGAGGAGCGGCGTGGCGGAGCAGGACGGGTCGGCGGTACGGGACGAGGTGGCCGCCGCCCGCAGGATCGTGGTCAAGGTCGGCTCGTCCTCCCTCACCACCGCGGCGGGGGGCCTGGACGCGGACCGCGTGGACGCGCTGGTCGACGTGCTCGCCAAGGTGCTCGACGGCGACGGTAAGGGCGACGGCGGCAGGGACGGCGACCGTAAGGGCGGCGACGGTAAAGGTGGTGACGGTAAGGGCGGCGCGAACGGCAAGGAGATAGTCCTGGTCTCCTCCGGTGCCATCGCCGCCGGGCTGGCGCCGCTGGGCCTGGACCGGCGCCCCCGCGACCTCGCCCGCCAGCAGGCGGCCGCGAGCGTCGGGCAGGGGCTCCTGGTGGCCCGCTACACGGCCTCCTTCGCGCGCTACGGGCGCCGGGTCGGCCAGGTGCTGCTCACCACGGACGACACCAGCCGCCGCGGCCACTACCGCAACGCCACCCGCACCCTGGACCAGCTGCTGGCCATGGGCGCGCTGCCGATCGTCAACGAGAACGACACGGTGGCCACGGACGAGATCCGGTTCGGCGACAACGACCGGCTCGCGGCCCTGGTCGCCCATCTCGTCCGGGCGGATCTGCTGGTGCTGCTCTCCGATGTGGACGGCCTGTACGACGGGGACCCCAGGACCCCCGGCACCTCCCGGATCGACGAGGTCCGGGGCCCGCGGGACCTGGACGGCGTCTCCATCGGCAGCGCGGGCCGCTCCGGGGTGGGCACCGGTGGCATGGTCACCAAGGTCGAGGCGGCCCGGATCGCCACCGCGGCCGGGGTCCCGGTGGTGCTCACCTCCGCCAGCCGGGCCGGGGACGCCTTGCTCGGCCGCCATACGGGCACGTTCTTCCACCGCACCGGCCGCCGCTCGGCGAACCGGCTGCTCTGGCTCGCCCACGCCTCCGCGCCACGCGGCGCCCTCACCCTGGACGACGGCGCGGTACGGGCCGTCGTGGAGCGCCGCACCTCGCTGCTGCCGGCCGGGATCGCGGCCGTGGAGGGCGAATTCACCGCCGGTGACCCGGTCGAGCTGAGGGACACCGAGGGCCGCCCCGTGGCCCGTGGCCTGGTCAACTTCGACGCCAAGGAGATCCCGCAGCTGATCGGCCGCTCGACCAGGGACCTGGCCCGCGAGCTCGGCCCGGCCTATGAACGCGAGGTGGTCCACCGCGACGACCTCGTCGTCCTGGACTGAGCCGCTCCGGCGGCACGGGCACCCTCGAGACGACTCGAGGCGAACCGGGCCGCCGGAAAAATAACCCCCCTCCGAAAAACCTCAAAAGCGCCACGCGGGCGGGCGTGGGCTGGTCAACTTTGTTCAACGGGGTCGCGCGGGGCAGCGCGCCGGCTGTGGGAGACGCGGCGGAGTCCGAGCGGAAGGCCGCGGCCATGGCACCGTCACGAGATGCTCCGCCCGCGCGTGAGCGGAGCAGCGAGTTACAGGAGGCCGCCGGTGAGACGAGGGCGCCCGGGGGCGTCGCCCAGAGGGGCGGCGGAGCGCACCCTGACCAGTGTCGGAGCGGGCGACGCCGGGTCCGGCGACGCCGTGACGCACGACGCCGTGGCGCACGATTCCGGGCGTGGCGAGGCGTCCCGGCTGTGGCACATCACCCTCAGCGTCTCGGGGAGCGAGGCGCCGCTGCCGGAGGTCCGCAGGGCGCTCGAGCAGCTGGCCCATGACCATCCGTTCCTGCTGACCAGCCGCTATGCCACCGATCACGCCGAGATCCGCTACTGGGAAGAGGCCCGTGATCTGCACGACGCCGCGGCGGTCGCGCTGCGGCTGTGGGGTGAGCACCGGGCCTCGGCCAAGCTGCCGCCCTGGGAGATCGTGGGGCTCGAGGTCATCGACCGTGATACGTATCACCAGCGGGTCGCGGAGGGATACGGGCCGCCACCGGCCTCTCCGGTGGGTGTGCACCCGTTCTGAGGACGGATGTGCGGCGCCGAGATGTGAGAACGCCATCTCGAAGTGCGGAATAGTGCGTGGATCTCCGCTCCCGGCTCAGTACGCTTCGGGCATGACCAGCGCACCCACGTCGCCGCTCACCGACCCCTGGCCGAAGTCTCCGGTCCTCCAGGCCGCCTACCGGGCCCAGGTCGCGGCCGCCGATCTCGCGCCACTGCCGCGTGCCGTCAAGGACGACGCGCTGCTCGCGATGGCCGACGCCCTGGAGGTGCGTACCAAGGAGATCGTGGAGGCCAACGCGGTCGATGTGGAGCGGGCCCGCGAGGCCGGCACCAGCGACGCCATCGTGGACCGGCTGACGCTCACCCCCGAGCGGGTGCGGGCCATCGCCTCCGACGTCCGCGACGTGATCGCGCTGCCCGACCCGGTCGGCGAGGTGGTGCGCGGCTCCACCCTGCCCAACGGCATCGACCTGCGCCAGGTGCGCGTTCCGCTCGGCGTCGTCGGGATCATCTACGAGGCCCGGCCGAATGTGACGGTGGACGCCGCGGCGCTCTGCCTGAAGTCGGGCAACGCGGTGCTGCTGCGTGGCTCCTCGTCGGCGTCCCACTCCAACGCGGCGCTGGTGAAGGTCCTGCGGGACGCCGTCGGCGGGGCGGGGCTGCCCGCGGACGCGGTGCAGCTGGTGCCGGGCGAGAGCCGGGAGTCGGTGCGCGAGCTGATGCGCGCCCGCGGCCTGGTGGACGTGCTGATCCCGCGCGGTGGCGCGTCCCTCATCCGTACGGTCGTCGAGGAGTCCACGGTCCCGGTCATCGAGACCGGCACCGGCAACTGCCATGTGTACGTGGACGCCGCGGCCGACCTCGACATGGCGGTCGACATCCTGGTGAACTCCAAGGCCCAGCGGCCGAGCGTGTGCAACGCGGCGGAGACGCTGCTGGTGCACCAGGACATCGCCGACCGGTTCCTGCCCCGCGCCCTGGACGCGCTGGCCGAGGCGGGGGTCACGGTCCACGCCGACGAGCGGGTCATGGCGCTCGCGGAGGGCTCCAAGGCCACGGTGGTCCCGGCGGTGGTCGACGACTGGGAGACCGAGTACCTCTCGTACGACATCGCGGCGGGCGTCGTGGACTCCCTGGAGGCCGCGGTGAGCCATATCCGCCTGTGGTCCTCCGGGCACACCGAGGCCATCGTCACCTCGTCCCAGCAGGCCGCCCGCCGCTTCACCCAGCTCGTGGACTCCACCACGGTCGCCGTGAACGCCTCCACGCGGTTCACCGACGGCGGGCAGTTCGGCTTCGGCGCCGAGATCGGCATCTCCACCCAGAAGTTGCACGCCCGGGGGCCCATGGCGCTGCCCGAGCTGACCTCGACGAAGTACATCGTCACCGGCGACGGCCACACCCGCTGACTCACCCGTTCGGGGGATGGTCGATTTCCGGCGCCGCTGGGGTGGATCTTCCCCCGAATACCATTTCACCCTGCCCAAATTGACCCGTCCGGTCTACTCTGAATGGGTGCCGGACGACGTGGGGGGCAAGCCGTTCCCGGACGGCGACGAGCCCGACGACCGCAGCCACGGCGAGACGAACGACGAGTTCGCCGCCGTGGTCTTCGACGAGGACTTCGTACGGTCGGCCCCGATCCATGAGCCCACCGCCATCGAGCGGATGCTGGCCGCAGCCGAGGCCCGTGCCGAGGCCGAGGCGTCCCGGCGCGGCAGGGCCGGGGGCCCGCCCGAGGACGAGCTCTTCGAGGACGGGTTCGGCGCGGAGGCCGACTTCTACGGCGCGGACGACCCCGACGAGCGCTTCGGCCCCGGGCGGGGCGGGGACGACGCCTACGGCCCTTATGGGCGTTACGGCAGCGCGGGGCGCCCTTACCGTGGCCATGCCCGCTGGCACCGCCCGGTGGCCTGGCTGCTGGCCGTCCTGATGGGCATCGGCGTGGTCGCCCTGGCCTTCACGGCCGTCTACCGGGGCGCCTCTGGCAACCGCCAGGACCCCGCCCCGCCGCCCGCCACCAGCGGTGTCGACGGTTCGCCCTCGGGGCAGCCGCGCCTGGAGCCCTCGGGGTCGGAGTCGGCCCCGGAGCCGACCGGGGCCAAGGGCTCTCCCGCCTCCGCCGTACCGCCGTCGCAATGACGTCCTCGCACCCCGCTAGCACGGCGCGGCCTATGGGGCGTTTCCTCCGCACTCGCCTCCCAAGTTGTGGAGTACCACCGCGTTTACCGTCGCCCCTGGCGACCTACTCTTGAGGTATGACCGGGCGTGGAGACCCTCCCGAGGGGACACCCGAAGGCGTCCCGGGAGGTGGTGAGGACGAGTACCGCTCCGTCGTGTTCGACGAGTCGTTCGTCCGTGCTGCCCGGCTTCAGGAGTTCTCCGCCGACGAGCGCATGGGCGAGCACGCACGGGCGGTGCGCAGCCGGCACGCCTGGGCCAGGGCCGGGGCGTCACGCCAGGCCGTCGCGCTCGTCCTGCTGATCGCCATCGCCTTCGCCGCGGCCGTCTACATGGGGGTGCGCCACCCGTACCAGACGCCGCAGCCGCAGACCGTGGAGCCGCTGCACAGCAGCGTGGTGCCGCTCGCGCCGCGCGGTGAGGTGCCCGGAGGGCCGCCGGACCGGCTGTTCCGCAGCAGCCCGGCCGCCGAGTTCCGCATCGGCGCCGAAGGGGTCACCGTGCCCGCCGCCCGCCGCACCCAGAGCTTCTCCGAGAGCCAGGTGATGACGGCGCTCACCACCGCCAAGGACTACCTGGTCAAGTCCGCCATCGACCCGGGTGTGCTCACCGGCGGCCCGGTGCAGGCCGTAAGGCTGCTGCTGGACCCGGCCCAGCAGACCCAGTTCGACCAGAGCTTCCAGCACCCGGTCGACGACGGACGGCATGCGGCCACCGGCTGGCTGAACCGCTTCAACCCGGCCGAGGTGACCCTGGCCGACACCCCGGTGCGGGTCCGCGGCACCCTTTCGGTCATCGAGCGCAGCGCCGCGACCCTGGAGGTCGCCGCCGACCACGTCTTCGTCTACGCGCTCCAGCCGGCCCATGAGCGCGGACCGGACCACGCCTCGCTGTTCACCGTGCGCCGTGAGACGCGGTTCCGCTTCGACCGGGACGATCTGCGCGACCACCACCTGGAGCTGGTGCAGAGCACCGTGCTGGCGGGCCCGCAGGCATGCGCCGCGAACGCCTCCGGCTATCTGCGCCCGATGCTCGCCGGTCAGAGCGCCAAGGGCGACGCCCCGACGGGCACCGACCCGTACACCACGGGCCGGACCACGGTCTCGCTGTGCGGCGTCCTGGCCCCCGGGACCCAGCCCGCCGTCGACGGGCGGTCCTGAGGGCCGTCAGAGGCCGTCTCAGCGGCGCGGCGGGGTGTCCCCGGGGCCTCCGGGTTCGTCGTTCCCCGGTCGCTCCTCCGGCCCGTCTCCGGGCCGGAGGCCCTCGGCCGTGTCCTGAGCGTCGTCCTGGCGCTCTTCTTGGGGCTCGGCCCGGGGCGGCGTGCCCTCCTCGGCGGTCTCACCGTGCTTGCCCGCGCCACCGGTGAACCGGTCGCGCAGCTTGCTGCCCAGATCCCCGGCGCCGCCCGCCACGTCCCTGACGAAGGCGAACAGCGGGTCCTTGCTGTTGCGGACCGACTCCGCGTAGTGGCTCGCGGACTCCCGGAACGAGTCGCTGACCGAGGTGTCCCTGTCCTCGTCGCGGCGCGGGTAGTGGCCGTCCATGAGCCGCTGGTAGTCGCGGGTCGCGGCCCACTTCTTGAGCTCGGCGGCGCGCACGGTGGTGAACGGATGGCTGCGCGGCAGCATGTTCATGATCTTCAGGACGGAGTCCCGCAGATCGCCGCTCGACTCGTACTCCTCCGCCTGCTCCAGGAAGGCGTCCACGTTCATCTCATGCAGGTGATGGCCGCCCGCGAGCTTCATCAGCCCGCGCATCGAGGCCCGCAGATCCTGCCCGACCAGCAGCCCCGCCCGGTCCGCCGACAGCTCCGACTTGCGGAACCACTCCCGCAGCGCCGTGACCAGCGCCAGCACCGCCACATTGCCGAGCGGGATCCAGGCCACCTTCATGGCGAGGCTGGTGAGGAAGAGCAGTATCGTCCGGTAGACCGAGTGCCCCGACAGCGCATGGCCGACCTCATGGCCGATGACCGCCCGCATCTCCTCCTCGTCGAGCAGCTCGACCAGACCCGTGGAGATCACGATGATCGGCGCGTCCATGCCGATGCACATCGCGGTCGGCTGCGGGTTCTGGGTGACGTACATGGCCGGGACCCGCTCCAGGTCCAGGATGTAGCAGGCGTCCCGCAGCATGTCGTGGAGATGGGCGAACTGCCGCTCGCTGACCCGCACCGAGTCGGAGAGGTAGAGCAGCCGCAGACTCCGCTCGGGCAGCAGACCGCTCATCGCCTTGAAGACGGTGTCGAAACCGGTCAGCTTGCGCAGCGCGACCAGCGCGGAGCGGTCCGCCGGATGTTCGTACGCCCGTGAGGAGATCCCGGGGAACCGCCGCCGCTCTCGGCTGGGCACATGCTCCCGGGCGTCTCCCGTCCCGTTTCCACCACCGGTCTCGTGGCTGTCGCTCATGTCGCCCCCTCGTTGATGGCCCGCTCGACGAGGCGCCCGGCCCGGGCCCTCGTCCGGCGGCCCCCAGCCTAGGCCCTGAGCGTCCGGGGGTTAGCGTGGAGACATGCCCGAAATGACTGGCCTCACCGAAGCCCTCGCCGCCACCTCCCACAACAACGACGGCCCGGGAGCGCTGCTGCGCATCGTCATCGTGGTCGGCGTGGTGGGCGCCGCCCTGCTCGCCTGGTTCCTGCTGCGCGGTTACAAGCAGGACTGAGTGGTGACGAGCGGGACCGAGCGGATTCGACCAGGACTGATACGAGCGGGGCTGCCACCGGCAGGACGGACATCGGGACCGAAAACCGCCTCGCATACGATGTGGCCGACGTGTTGTGACGCCTAGACCCGGATAGGTACTGCCGCGATGACCGCTTTCAGCACCGCACATGCCGCCCTGACCACGCTCGCGTCCGAGGGCGGTGAGCACACCGACACCCACCCGAGCATCAGCCCCTTCATGACCGGCGGTGCGGCCCTGGTGATCCTCTTCCTGCTGCTGTGGATCACCACGCGCTTCAACCGGGACCGCTGACCTGGGCGATTGCCCCTATGGGCCCCGGCTCCGGGCCGGGCCCAGTAGGGTCTGCACGCATGGAAGAGCAGAAAGGGTCCGGCAAGCGGCGACTGGGTGTGATGGGCGGGACGTTCGACCCGATCCACCACGGCCACCTGGTCGCGGCGAGCGAGGTGGCCTCGCAGTTCCACCTCGACGAGGTGGTGTTCGTGCCCACCGGGCAGCCCTGGCAGAAGAGTCACAAGAAGGTCTCCCCGGCCGAGGACCGCTACCTGATGACGGTCATCGCGACCGCCTCGAACCCGCAGTTCTCGGTCAGCCGTATCGACATCGACCGCGGCGGGCCCACCTACACCACCGACACGCTCCGGGAACTGCGCGCGCTCAACGGTGACGCCGATCTGTTCTTCATCACCGGGGCCGACGCACTCAACCAGATCCTCACCTGGCGCGACGCCGAAGAGCTCTTCTCGCTGGCCCACTTCATCGGGGTGACCAGACCCGGGCACATACTGGCCGACCCGGGGCTGCCGGAGGGCGGGGTGTCGCTGGTGGAGGTCCCGGCGCTGGCGATCTCGTCATCGGACTGCCGGGCGCGGGTCGCTCATGGCGACCCCGTCTGGTACCTGGTGCCGGACGGCGTGGTGCGCTACATCGACAAGCGCGAGCTGTACCGGCACGACTGCTGAAGGGGTACCGGTGAACGACCGGCAGGATCCGTACGACCCGTACGCACAGGACCCGTATGGCCAGGAGCCGCAGATCTACGGCTATGACGCCTATGGGCGTCCGGTTTACCAGCCGCAGGCGGAACAGCAGCAGAGTTACGACCCGTACGCGCAGCAGCAGGCGCAGTACGGGGAGCAACAGCAGCAGCAACAACACGACGGGTACGGATACGACCCTTACGGCCGGCCACAGCATCACCAGCACCAGCAGCCCCAGCAGCACACCCAGACGCAGAACTACGACCCGTACGTTCAGCAGCAACAGCAACAGCAACAGCAACAGCAACAGCAACAGCAGCAGTACCAGCAGCAACAGCAGCAGTACCAGCAACAGCCACCGCAGGGTTACGGCTACGGCTACCAGCAGGCGGCCGCCGCCCCGACCGTCCCCGCGCAGCGCGAGGAGCCCGGCCCCGAGCCCAACAACCCCTACGAGGAGCTGAGCCCGGAGCAGCTGCGCCCCGGGTCCGAGGCGCCTCCGGCCGAGGAGCCGCGTTCCGCCGGGCCCCGGTCCCCGGAGCGGAACCGCCCCGGGGGTGCCGACCAGGAGGAGTACCACACCGAGCAGTTCTCGTTCGTCGAGGAGCAGGACGAGGAATCCGACGACGTCATCGACTGGCTGAAGTTCGCCGAGACCCGCTCCGAACGCCGTGACGAACGCCGCCGTAAGGGCCGCAACCGCCTCATAGCGCTCGTCGTGGTCCTGGTTCTCGCCGCGGCGGGCGGGGTCGGTTACCTCTGGTACGCGGGCAAGCTCCCGGGGCTGTCCGACGACGCCCAGGACCAGGCGGCCGCGGGCGGCCCGCAGAAGCGCGATGTGATCGTCGTCCATCTGCGCGAGACCAAGGGCGGCCGCACCTCCACGGCCCTGCTGGTGGACAACGAGACCACCAAGAAGGGCACCACCGTCCTGCTGCCGAACTCGCTGGCCGTCTCCACCGAGGACGGCGCCTCCACCACGCTCGGCAAGTCCGTGACCGACGAGGGCTCCGACTCCACCCGGGACTCCCTGAGCACCCTGCTGGGGTCGAGGATCCAGGGCACCTGGCGGCTGGACACGCCGTATCTGGAGAACCTCGTCGAGCTGGTCGGCGGGATCAGCCTCGACACCGACGCGACCGTCCCCAGCCCCAAGAAGGGCGAGGACCCCCTGGTGAAGCGGGGCAAGGGCCAGATCGTGAGCGGCCAGGCGGCCGTGGCGTACGCCACCTACCGCGCGCCCGGCGAGGCACAGACCAAGCAGCTCGCGCGGTTCGGGCAGGTCATGCACGCGGCGCTGAAGAAGCTCTCCAGCGACGAGAAGGGCGCCACCAGCACCGTGGAGTCGCTGGCCCAGATCCCCGACCCGTCGCTGTCCGAGCAGCAGCTGGGCGCGTCGCTGGCGAAGCTGGCCGGGCAGGCCAAGAGCGGTGCGTACGACACCGCGATGCTGCCGGTCCAGCCGGACGGGACGCTCAGCAGCCAGGCGACCGACCATGTGGTCAAGGACATCCTGGGCGGCACGGTCAAGAACTCCGACAAGAGCACCGCGCCCCGGGTCAGCGTGACCAACGCCGGAGGCCCCAAGGACGCGTCGAGCGCCGCGCGGGTGGCGCTGGTCAACGGCGGCTTCACGGTCGTCACGGCCTCCGAGGGCGGCGATACGCAGTCGGCCTCGCGGGTGACCTACGCGGATGCCGCCCAGGCGGGCCAGGCCAAGGAGGTCGCCAAGACGCTGGGGCTGCCGGAGACGGCGGTGCGGAAGGGCAAGGGCGCGGCCAACGCGGACATCACGGTCCTCCTCGGCCCGGACTACGACGCCACGGGCTGAGCCGGCCCCGGCCGTGGTCCGGACCGAGCCGGCCCGGACCACGGCCGCCCGGCGTGACAGTGGGGCGTGAGACCCTGGGGGGAACCAGACCTTCGAGGTACCACCGACCGAAAGCCTTGCCTGTGACCGCCACGGACCGCTCCCTCGAGCTCATCAACGCCGCCGCCCAGGCGGCCGCCGACAAGCTCGCGCACGACATCATCGCGTACGACGTCAGCGATGTGCTCTCCATCACCGACGCCTTCCTGCTGGCCTCGGCGCCCAACGACCGCCAGGTCAAGTCGATCGTCGACGAGATCGAGGAGCGGCTCAACAAGGACCTGGGCGCCAAGCCGGTGCGTCGCGAGGGCGACCGCGAGGCCCGCTGGGTGCTGCTGGACTACGTGGACATCGTGGTGCACGTCCAGCACAGCGAGGAGCGGGTGTTCTACGCCCTGGAGCGGCTCTGGAAGGACTGCCCGCAGCTGGAGCTCCCGGCCGACGCCGAGGCCACCCGCGGCAAGGCGCAGGAGTACGCGCAGGCGCAAGGCCCGGACGGCGGCGCGGGCGGTGACCTGAGCTGAACGGCACCCAAGGCGCCCGTGGCCGCCGCATCGTCCTGTGGCGCCACGGCCAGACGGCCTGGAACATAGAACGCCGCTTCCAGGGCTCCCTGGACATCGAGCTCACCGACACCGGTGTCGCGCAGGCGCACCGCGCGGCCCGGCTGCTGGCCGCGCTGAAGCCGGACGCGATCATCGCCTCCGATCTGAAGCGGGCGGCGGCCACGGCCGCCGAGCTGTCCGCCGTCACGGGGCTGTCGGTCGCGCATGACGCGGGCCTGCGGGAGACCTACGCGGGCAAGTGGCAGGGGCTCACCCACGAGGAGATCATCGAGCGCTTCGGCGAGGAGTACGCGGCGTGGAAGCGCGGGGAGCCGATCCGGCGCGGCGGCGGTGAGCTGGAGACCGAGGTCGCCGACCGGGCGGCGCCGGTGGTGCTGGAGAGCGCCGACAAGCTGCCGGATGACGGCACGCTCGTGGTGGTGAGCCACGGCGGCACGATCCGCACCACCATCGGCCGGCTGCTCGGCCTGGAGCCCCGCACCTGGGAGGCGCTGGGCGGCCTGTCCAACTGCTGCTGGTCCGTTCTGGGCGAGGGCGCGCGGGGCTGGCGGCTCCTGGAGCACAACGCCGGATCGCTGCCCGAGCCGGTGCTCGGCGACGACGACTGAGCGGATTTCCTTTTCCGGCAGGTCACCGGCTATGCTCCTTCTCGTTCGAAGCGCTTCGGCGCCGAGAAGAGCGGGGCTATAGCTCAGTTGGTAGAGCGCCTGCATGGCATGCAGGAGGTCAGGAGTTCAATTCTCCTTAGCTCCACAGCACCAGGATCCCGTCTCCCTCACAGGGAGGCGGGATCGCTGCTTTCCACACCGCTTCCGGCCCGGGTCTCCGCCGCGGCCCTCTCCTCCCGCAGCACGGAGAGCGGCTTGGCGTGCATCGTGCAGCCGATCATCGGGTCGTGGAGGAGGCGCACCCGCCGCACATGGTCGCGGCTCTCCTCGTCGCAGGGCGTGTAGACCACGATCCGGGTCTCCGGCACCCCGCTGACCCGCATCGAGGTCGAGGTCAGCCGGATCTCGCCGACCGAGGCGTGCCGCACCACCTTGATCCGGGAACCCGGCGGGGCCACGTCCCCGCTCTGCCACAGCCGGGCGAAGTCGTCGCTGGCCTCCAGCAGCCGGGCGATGAAGTCCTCCCAGGCGGGCTCGCCCACATGGCGTCCGTACCCGCCGCGCAGCGTGGCCACCAGGAGCGGCAGCTCCTCCTCGAGATTCACATACGGAGCACAGCAGCGACGGGCCACGAACAGCTGCCACAGGGCGTTCCGCTCGGCGGCGGCCGAGAGCAGCATCTGCGGGAACAGGCCGCCGTACGCGGCATTGGCGGCCAGGACGTCGTAGCGGGCGTTGTAGACCACCGCGGGGAGCGGGTCGAGCGCGTCGATGATGCCCTGCACCTCCGGGCTCACGCTGCGTGGATCGCGCTCCCGGCCGGGCACATACGGCACCCCGGCCAGGTGATAGAGGTGCTCGCGCTCGGTCTGGTCCAGCCGCAGAGTGCGCGCGACCGCGTCCAGCACCTGCACGCTGGCGTTGATCGGGCGGCCCTGCTCCAGCCAGGTGTACCAGGTCACGCCGACGCCGGAGAGCTGGGCGACCTCCTCGCGGCGCAGCCCCGGGGTGCGCCGCCGCAGACCGGGCGCCATGCCCACGTCGGCGGGGGTCACCCGGGCGCGGCGGCTGCGCAGGAAGGCGGCCAGCTCGGGCCTTCTGCGCCGAGTGTTCGCGGTCATCGTCGCTCTCCCCATCCCCCGTGCCGTCGGGCCGCACGGCCGGTCCCCCGTCGAGCCGTACGGTTCCCCCGTCGAGCCGTACGGTCCCGTCGAGCCGTACGGTCCCATGCTCCCGGGGGCGGCGGGCGGCTGCCAGGTGCTGGCACTACCAGCATCGGCGGGCTCTCGTTACCGGTATCCGCCCGGCCACAGGCTCGACCCATGAAACACACCACCCCGACCACCCTTCCTCCGACGGGAGACCTCGGTGGATCCAGTAAAGGCGAGCCCACTGACAACCGGGCCAGTGACGGCCCGGCCGCCGACCGCCGGGTCGCGCGGCACCCCGCGTCCCGGCGCACTCCGCGCCCCGGCTGGCTGCTCGCGATCGTCCTCACCGGCCAGCTCATGGCCGTGCTCGACGTCTTCATCGTCAACATCGCCGCCCCGACCGTCCGCGCCGATCTGCACGCCTCCGGTGCCGGGCTGCAACTCGTCATCGCGGGCTACACCATCTCCTACGCGGTGCTGCTGATCACCGGCGCGCGGCTGGGCGCCCTGATCGGCCACCGGCGGATGTTCCTGACCGGGCTCGCGGTCTTCACCGGCGCCTCGCTGGCCTGCGGGCTGGCCGCCACCACCGGACAGCTGATCGCCTTCCGGTTCGTCCAGGGCGCGGGTGCCGCGCTGATGCTGCCCCAGGTGCTGAGCCTGATCCAGCGGACGTTCACGGGCGGTTCGCGGGCACGGGCGCTGGGCGCGTACTCCGCGGTGCTGGCCTCCGGTGCCGCCGGCGGGCAGATCCTGGGCGGGCTGCTGGTCGAGGCCGATCTGTTCGGCTCCGGCTGGCGCCCGGTCTTCCTGGTGAACGTGCCGATCGGGCTCGCGCTGCTGGCCCTCGGCCCGCGGCTGCTGCACGACCCGGCCGACGCGCCGCGCCCTCGCGGGGAGGGCGCGGCCGTCCGCCGGAGCGGCCTGGACCTGCCCGGCCTGGTGCTGCTCGCGGCCGCCGTGCTGCTGTTCACGGTGCCTCTGGTGCTCGGGCAGGAGCGTGGCTGGCCGCTCTGGTGCTGGGTCACGCTGGGGCTGAGCGCGGCCCTGGTGGCGCTCTTCGCCGCGTACGAGACCCGGCTGGCCCGGCGCGGCGGTGCGCCGCTGATCTCCCCCAGGGTGGCGCGGGCGCCGGGGATACCGCGTGCGGTGATCCGTATCGCACTGGCGATGGCGGCCAACGCGGGGTTCCTGTTCGCCATGACCCTGCATGTGCAGGGCGGGCTCGGCCACAGCCCGCTGCGGACGGGGCTGACATTCGTCCCCACGGCGGTCGCGTTCGGCGTCGTGGGCCTCAACTGGCAGCGGCTGCCCGCCCGCTGGCACGCCGCCACCGTCCCGGGCGGATTCCTGCTGGCGGCCGCCTCGTTCGCCGGGGCGGGCCTGGCCCTGCGCGACGGCACGGACGGCGGCCCATGGCTCCTCGTCGCCCTTACGGCCTCCGGCGCGGGGCTCTCGTTCGCCTACAGTCCCCTGCTCACGCGGACGTTGGCGACCGTAAGGCGGCAGGACGCCGCGGACGCCAGCGGGGTACTGGTGACGGCGGCTCAACTCGGCCTGCTCACCGGCGTCGCGGTCTTCGGGGCGGTGTTCCTGGGCGCTGCGGACGATACGGTGCCCAGTGCGGGTGCCTCCGCGGACGCCCTGTGGGTGACCTGCGTCGCCTTGGCCGGGGCCGCGCTGTGCGGAGCGCTGATGAGTCTGGTGAGACGAGTGGGGCATCTCCGCTGACCTGCGCGTCGTCCCGTGGCAGAATCGGACGGCCGGAGGGGGATGGGGCCGACACGTCCGATGGGGAGGGCAGGTGGGATGCGGACCAGCATCCTCGATGCGATCGAGGACCCGTCCCGCAGGGCACGAGCGGGCATCGTGTGCCCGTCCTGCGGCTCCGGACATGTGGCACAGGTCCTCGGTGACAACGGCGGTGTTTCCTACGTGTGTACGGCCTGCGGCCATAGCTGGAGCTGAGTGAGATGGGAGCTCACAGCCGGAAGTGCGACTGGTGCGGCACCGGTACACCGATCGTCCGCGACATGGAGCCGCTCAACCCCGACTACCAGTACTGGTGTGCGGAATGCGCGCGGGCGCTGATCATCAGGGGCGACCCCATCGAGACCTACCGTGAGCTCGAAGGGGAGCCGATCTACGGTCGGCTCCTCGACGAGCACTGCACGCTGAAGCGTTTCTATTCGTTCGCGACGGCGTAACGGGGAGCTGCTCCGGTCTCCGGCCAATCGATTTGGCGGAAGGCCGGGGCATCCGTGTAATGTAGGCGTCGCCGCCGGGGAAACCGGGCGGGGCAGGACCTGGGGCTATAGCTCAGTTGGTAGAGCGCCTGCATGGCATGCAGGAGGTCAGGAGTTCAATTCTCCTTAGCTCCACATTGAGGAGGCGAGTCGTCCGTAAGGGCGGCTCGCCTTTCGCGTCGCGTGACGAGGGTCACCACCTCCGTGCGGCCCGTCCGCGCCCTGCGGTAACCTGGCTCCATGCGTGCCGTACGCCTTCTGCTTAGCGGGCCGCGCTGATCACTACCGGCCGAGTACAGCTCCGGTCGGCATCAGCGCGGCGTCCCCTCCTGTGCGAGGGGTCTTTTTGTTTCGGAAGCAGGGATCCGCTGCGTTGCCGCAGGCAGAGACGACCGATGGAGCTTTGAGGACCATGAGCGAGACCAACGCCGCGGCCGAGGTGGCCGCGCCGCACCGCTACACGGCCGCCCTGGCCGCCGACATCGAAGCCCGCTGGCAGGACTTCTGGGACGCGCACGGCACGTATGAGGCGTCCAACCCCGGCGGCGACCTGGCCGGCGACGCCGAGGCCGTCGCCCGGCCCAAGAAGTTCGTCATGGACATGTTCCCGTACCCCTCGGGCGCGGGACTGCACGTGGGCCATCCGCTGGGCTACATCGCCACCGATGTGTTCGCCCGCTACCACCGCATGACGGGCCACAACGTCCTGCACACCCTGGGCTTCGACGCCTTCGGCCTGCCCGCCGAGCAGTACGCGGTGCAGACCGGCACCCACCCGCGGGTCAGCACCGAGGCCAACATCGAGAACATGCGGCGGCAGCTGCGCCGGCTGGGCCTGGGCCACGACAAGCGCCGCTCGTTCGCGACGATCGACCCGGACTACTACAAGTGGACCCAGTGGATCTTCTTGCAGATCTTCAACTCCTGGTACGACCCGGAGGCGAAGACGGCGCGCCCCATCGACACCCTGGTCCAGCGGTTCGCCTCCGGTGAGCGCCCGACCCCCGACGGCCGCCCCTGGGCCGAGCTGACCGAGTCCGAGCGCGCCGACATCCTGGGCGACTACCGCCTGGCCTACGCCTCGGACGCGCCCGTCAACTGGTGTCCCGGCCTGGGCACCGTGCTGGCCAACGAGGAGGTCACCGCGGACGGCCGCTCCGAGCGCGGCAACTTCCCGGTCTTCAAGGCCAAGCTGCGCCAGTGGAACATGCGCATCACCGCCTACGCCGACCGGCTGCTGGACGACCTGGACGAGCTGGACTGGCCCGAGGCCATCAAGCTGCAACAGCGCAACTGGATCGGCCGCAGCGAGGGCGCCCGGGTCGACTTCCCGGTGGCCGAGCACCCCGACGCCAAGATCACGATCTTCACCACTCGCCAGGACACCCTGTTCGGCGCCACCTACATGGTCCTGGCGCCCGAGCACGGCCTGGTGGACGAGATCGTTCCGGCCGCCTGGCCCGAGGGCACCCACGACGTCTGGACCGGCGGCCACGCCACCCCGGCCCAGGCCGTCGACGCCTACCGCAAGCAGGCCGCGGCCAAGTCGGACGTCGAGCGGCAGGCCGAGGCCAAGGACAAGACCGGCGTCTTCACCGGCGCCTACGCCGTCAACCCGGTCAGCGGCGACCGGGTGCCGGTCTTCATCGCCGACTACGTCCTGATGGGCTACGGCACCGGCGCGATCATGGCCGTCCCGGCGCACGACAGCCGTGACTTCGCCTTTGCCCGTGCCTTCGAGCTGCCCATGCGCTGCGTCGTCGAGCCGTCCGACGATCGCGGCACCGACCCGTCGACCTGGGACGACGCCTTCAGCTCGTACGACGCCAAGATCGTCAACTCGACGGGGGAGTCCGTATCGCTGGACGGGCTGGGCGTCGTCGAGGCCAAGGCGCGCATCACCGAGTGGCTGGAGTCCCGCTCCATCGGCGAGGGCACCGTCAACTACCGGCTGCGCGACTGGCTGTTCAGCCGCCAGCGCTACTGGGGCGAGCCCTTCCCGATCGTCTACGACGAGGAGGGCGTGGCCCACCCCCTGCCCGAGTCGATGCTGCCCCTGGAACTGCCCGAGGTCGAGGACTACTCGCCGCGCACCTTCGACCCGGACGACTCCGACACCTCCCCGGAGACCCCGCTGTCCCGGAACGAGGAGTGGGTCAACGTGGTGCTGGACCTGGGCGACGGCCGTGGGCCGCGGCCGTTCCGCCGCGAGACCAACACCATGCCCAACTGGGCCGGCTCCTGCTGGTACGAGCTGCGCTACCTGGACCCGCACAACAGCGAGCGGCTGGTCGACCCCGAGGCCGAGCGCTACTGGATGGGGCCGCGCGAGGGGCAGCCGCACGGCGGTGTCGACCTGTACGTGGGCGGCGCCGAGCACGCGGTGCTGCATCTGCTGTACGCCCGGTTCTGGTCCAAGGTGCTGTTCGACCTGGGGCATGTCTCCTCGGTCGAGCCGTTCCACAAGCTGTACAACCAGGGCATGATCCAGGCGTATGTCTACCGGGACAGCCGCGGTATCGCCGTCCCGGCCGCCGAGGTCGAGGAGCGGGACGGCGCCTACTGGTACCACGGCGAGAAGGTCTCCCGGCTGCTGGGCAAGATGGGCAAGTCCCTGAAGAACGCCGTCACGCCGGACGAGATCTGCGCCGAGTACGGGGCCGACACGCTGCGGCTGTACGAGATGGCCATGGGTCCGCTGGACGTCTCGCGGCCCTGGGACACCCGTGCGGTCGTCGGTCAGTACCGGCTGTTGCAGCGGCTGTGGCGCAATGTCGTCGACGAGGGCACCGGAGAGGTCACCGTCGTCGACACCGAGCCCGACGAGGCGACGCTGCGCGCCCTGCACAAGGCGATCGACGGCGTCCGGCAGGACATGGAGGGCCTGCGCTTCAACACCGCCATCGCCAAGATCACCGAGCTGAACAACCACGTCACCAAGGTGCGCGAGGTGCCCCGCTCGGTGGCCGAGGGCCTGGTGCTGCTGATCTCGCCGCTGGCCCCGCATGTCGCGGAGGAGCTGTGGCGCAAGCTGGGCCACTCCGGGTCGGTCGTCCACGAGTCCTTCCCGGTCGCCGATCCGGAGTACGTCGTGGACGAGACCGTCACCTGTGTGGTGCAGGTCAAGGGCAAGGTCAAGGCCCGGCTGGAGGTCGCGCCCTCGGTCTCCGACGAGGAGCTGGAGGCGCTGGCGGTGGGCGACCCGGCGGTCGTGGCGGCGCTGAACGGCGCCGGTATCCGTAAGGTCATCGTGCGGGCGCCGAAGCTGGTGAACATCGTTCCGGCCTGATCGGCTTTTCACGTGCGGGCGGGTTGGGGGTTCGTCAGGAACCTCTGATCCGCCCGGCGCGTTTACGCTGAGAGGACGACCGCCACCGTGCCGTGACCGCCGCCCCAAGGAGCGCACATGGAAGCCATCTGGATCCTGTTGACGCTTTTCGTCCTGATCATGCTGGCGGGGGTCTATGGGGCCGTTCGCGCGGTCAGGGCGGCCAAGCGCGGTATCGACCGTACGGTGCACCAGGCCCGCGTCACGGTGGAGGAGACCAGACTCCGGGCCCGGCAGCTCGCCCAGCCGGGCGCGGCCGGTGAGCTGGCCCAGCTGCGGCTCTCCCTGCGCGGCTCGATGCGCGCCACCGGGCAGGCGTTGCAGGCGGCCGCCCCGCAAGACCGGTCCCTGTCGGAGTCGTTGGGCCTGTTCCAGCGGCTGAGCAGCCATGCGCTGGACCTGGAAGCGGATCTGAAGCGGCTGGAGCAGGAACCCGACAGATCCCGGCTCGCAGCCCTGCTGCCCGAGATGCGGGAGCGCACGCAGCGGATCACCCACTCGGCCGACTCGCTGCGCTGGGCGGTGCAGGAGCGTACGCATCGGATGGCGCACGACGATCTGGACTCGCTGGGCCGCGAGATCGAGATGGAGGCGGGGGCGCTGCGGCACTGGACGGCGGTGGAGCCCGACGAGCCGCTGGCGGCGCCCGAGGCGGGTGCACGACCTGGACCCGGCGTGGGGGCGCGACCTGGGCCCGAGGCGGGGGCGCGCCCTGGGCCCGGGGCGGGGCAGGAGCCGGAGCCGCCCCGGCCGTCGCTCGGGTCGAGGCCGAATACGGAGCCCCAGGCGTGGCAGAAGCCCTGGCAGCAGTCCCCCCGCCCCGAGAACACGGCCTGAGACCCCGGACCTCCGAAACCCCGGACCTCCGTAACCCCGGAACCGGAACCCGTGAACCCCCGAACGAACCCGGTCTGAGAACAGGATCTGAGTCACGTCTGAACAGGGCATGATCGGCAAGGCAATTGATCATCCGGCGGGGTCGCGCTGTCGGCAGGCGCCATCCCCCGATAACCTCCCAGTCATGTCCCGCCATGTCGCGATCGTGACCGATTCCACGGCGTACTTGCCGCAGGATGCGATGGAGCGGCACCGCATCACCGCCGTGCCGCTGACGGTGGTGCTCGGAGACCGGGCCCTGGAGGAGGGCACCGAGATCTCGGCCCGGTCCCTCGCGCAGGCATTGCAGAAGCGGAAGCCGGTGACGACGTCCCGGCCCAGCCCGGAGATGTTCGCGGCCGCCTACCGGGCCGCCGCCGAGGAGGGTGCGACGGGCATCGTCTCCCTGCATCTGTCGGCCGAGTTCTCCGGCACCTACGACGCGGCGGTGCTCGCGGCACAGGACGCGCCCGTTCCGGTGCGGGTGGTGGACAGCGGAATGGTCGCGATGGCGCTCGGCTTCTGCGCGCTGGCGGCGGCCGAGACGGCGGAGGGCGGCGGCACGCTGGACGAGGCCGTGGCGGCGGCGGAGAAACGGGCCGACAGCACGGCGGCGTACTTCTACGTCGACACCCTCGACTATCTCCGGCGCGGCGGCCGCATCGGCGCGGCCCAGGCCCTCCTCGGCTCGGCGCTCGCGGTCAAACCGCTGCTCCAGCTCGACGAGGGCCGGATCGAGCTGCGGGAGAAGGTCCGCACCGCCTCGAAGGCCATCGCCCGGCTCGAGGAGATCGTGGTGGAGCGGGCCGGCCGGAGCCCGGTGGACATCGCGGTGCAGCACCTGGCGGCGGGCGAACGGGCCGCGGCGCTCGCGGAACGGCTGCGGGAGCGGGTGCCGGGGCTGGCGGAGCTGTATGTGAGCGAGGTGGGCGCGGTGATCGGGGCGCACACCGGGCCGGGGCTGCTGGGGGCGGTGGTCTCTCCGCGGTAGCGGAGGGTGGGGGAGGCTCTTCACTCGGCGGGGTGACGGAGTTGTCCACAACGCGGGGGTTATCCCCGGTAATTGACGCGGATCGGTGCGATCGGCCGCGTGTGTCTACCGTCAGGTGGCATGAGGTCACGATCACGCACAGTAACCACGGGCCCGGGGCGGGGCCGCCATCGCGACGGCGGGGCGGGCTGCCGTCCACGCTCGCCGTCGGGGGCGGGTCCGGTCAGTGCCGGAAGCCGCCACCGCGGCACCCGCCGTCAGACGCACCCCGCCGCATCTTCACGCGCGAGCCGCGCGGCGGCGCTCTTCGCCACGTCACCGGCGCCTCGGGAGTCCCCGTTGGGGGTCGGGTCCGTCGCTCTGGGCAGCAGGGACGGACCGAAGGGCATTGGGGGGTCGGCTGTGGCGGCGGAGGAGGTACGGGAGGAGGTACGGAACGAGGAGCCGCCCGAGGACGGGCACGGGGAGCCGCCCGAGGGCGGGCCCGAGGAGGGGCCCGGGGCGGGGCGCGAGGACGGGCACGGGGAGGGGCCTGAGAACGCGTCCGGAAACGCCTCCGAAATGGCTCCGCTGCGCAGACGTGACCGGGCAGGGCTGGCCCTGCGCGAGCGGCTGCCGTTGTGGCTTCAGCTGCGCTGCGGCATGGAGCTGAAGACGGTCGCCGCCCTGGCGGTCGCCCTGCTCACCGCGGTGGCCTTCGCGGCCTACCACTTCTGGACCGGTCGCCCCCAGACCGTGCGCGCCCCGGACCCCGAGCCCCCGCGCGCCGCGCCCTCCGAACCCGGCCCCACGCCGGGCGGACAGCTCACCTCGTCCGGCGGCGGCCGGAAGGTCGTGGTGGATGTGACGGGCAAGGTCCGCCGCCCCGGCCTGCGCAAGCTGCCGCCCGGGTCGAGGGTCGCCGACGCGCTGGAAGCGGCGGGCGGGGTACGGCCGGGCGCCGACCTGAGCGGGCTGAACCGCGCCCGCCCGCTGGTGGACGGGGAACAGCTCGTGGTCGGCGCCCCCGCGGCAGGACCACCGGCGCCGGGCGCGGCGGTCGGCGGTTCGAACGCGCCCAACGCGCCCAACGGCCCAACCGCACCCACCGCACCGGCCGGACCGGGGGCACCCGGTGGCTCGGTCAGCCTCAACTCCGCGACCGCCGAACAGCTCGACACCCTCCCGGGAGTCGGCCCCGTCCTGGCCCGGCACATCATCGACTACCGCACCCAGCACGGAGGTTTCCGCTCCATCGATGAACTCCGCGAGGTGAACGGCATCGGCGAGCGCCGGTTCGCCGACCTGCGCCCGCTGGTCCAGCCATGACGTCCGAGCGGCCCCCGCGCACCCGCACCCCGGTCCATGCCGCGGCCGCGTCCCCGCGCGGTGCGTCACACCCACGCCAGGAGGGCCCACCCGACCTCCGCCTGGTACCCCCGGCCCTGGCCACCTGGGCAGCCGCAGCACTGGCCCTGGACGCATCACCCCTAACGGTGGCCCTCGCCTGCACAGCGGCCACCCTCGTAGCGGTGGCCCTGCTCCTCCGGAGCCGCCGACGAGCCCCGACGCCGGACGGCCCACGCGCTGTCGCCTGGCGTGGGCGCCGTATGGCAGGAGCGATCGCCGCGTCGCTGTTGTGCGGGGCCGTTGCGGGGGCGGTTGCCGGGCTGCACGGGGCGGACGTGCGCCGTGGCCCCATCCCCGCACTCGCCCGGGAGTACGCCGAGGCCACCGCCGAGGTGACGGTCACGGGGGACCCACGGCTCACGCGGCCACGGGTGCGGGGCGCGGCGCTCGCGCCCGCGTCCGTGGTCCTGGAGGCGGAGGCCGATCGGGCCACCGGCCCCGACCGCACCACGACCACCAACCGCACGCCCGTCCTGGTCACGGTCCACCCCAGGTCCGGCAAGGAGCGGACGGCCTGGCTCGGGCTGCTGCCGTCCACACGTCTGCGCGTCCACGGCCGCTTGGCGCCACCGCTGCGCGACGGGGACCGCATCGCGGCCGTAGTGCGCGTAAGCGGCGGGCCCCCGAAGGTCACGGGCCCGCCGAGCGCGGTCCAGCGGCTGGCCGGGCGACTGCGCGCAGGGTTGCGCACCGCGACCGACGGGCTCTCCCCGGACGCGCGGGCGCTGCTCCCGGCGCTGGTCGTGGGGGACACCTCACGGGTGCCGCCCGAGCTGGACGAGGCGTTCCGGGCCACGGACATGCTGCACCTCATGGCCGTCTCCGGCAGCAATCTGACCGTGGTGCTCGCACTGCTCACGGGCCCGCCCCAGCTGGCCGGGCGCGCCGAGCGGCGCGGTCTCGCGGGCGCGCTCGGCATCCGGCTGCGCACCACCGCTCTCCTCGGCGGCGGACTCACGCTCGCCTTCGTCATCGTGTGCAGACCCGAGCCCAGTGTGCTGCGCGCCGCCGCCTGCGGGCTGATCACCCTGCTCGCCCTCGGCACCGGCCGCCGCCGCTCCCTGCTCCCGGCCCTGGCCGCCGCCGTCCTGGCGCTGGTGCTCTACGACCCCTGGCTGGCCCGGAGCTACGGCTTCCTGCTCTCCGTGCTGGCCACCGGTGCCCTGCTCACCATCGCGCCGGGATGGAGCGCGGCCCTCCAGCGCCGCGGCGTACCGCCCCGGGTGGCCGAGGCGCTGGCGGCGGCCGCCGCGGCCCAGGCGGTCTGCGCACCGGTCGTCGTGGTGATGGCGGCACGAGTGAGCCTGGTGGCGATCCCCTGCAACCTCATCGCCGAGGTGGTGGTGGCCCCCGCCACCACCCTCGGCTTCGCCGCGCTCGCCGCAGCCGCCGTCGCACCGCCGCTCGCCCAGTGGATCGCCTGGTCGGCGGGCTGGCCCGCCGAGTGGATCGCCCAGGTGGCCCGCACCGGCGCGGCACTGCCCGGGGCCGAGGCGGACTGGCCGGACGGCTGGACCGGCGCGCTCCTGCTGGCCGCCGTCACCCTGGCCGTGGTCCTCGCGGGCCGCCGACTGCTGCGCCACCGCCTGCTGTGTGCCGTGTGCGCGCTGCTGGTGCTGCTGGCCGTCGTACGCCCGGCACCCCTGGCCCGGGTCATCACCGGCTGGCCACCGCCCGGTTGGCGGATGGTGGCGTGTGATGTGGGCCAGGGCGACGCCCTGGTCCTGGCCGCGGGCCCCGGCACGGCCGTCGTCGTGGACACCGGCCCCGAGCCACGAGCCGTCGACCGCTGCCTGCGCTCCCTGGGCATCGTCCGGATCCCGCTCCTGATCCTGACCCACTTCCACGCCGACCATGTGGCCGGGCTGACCGGTGCGGTACGCGGCCGCGCGGTCGGCGCGATCGAGACGACCGCCCTGGAAGAACCACCAGGCCAGGCTAAGTCCGTACGCCGCACCGCCCGGTCGGCGCATATCCCGGTCATCCCGGCGCAGCCAGGGGAGCGACGACGCTTCGGCCCGCTGGCCTGGCAGGTCCTCTGGCCCGCCCGGTCACCCGCCCCGACCGCGACCGAGGGCCCGAACGACGCAAGCGTCACCCTCCTCGTCCGCACGGCGGGCCTGACCCTGCTCCTCCTGGGCGACCTCGAACCCCCCGCCCAGCAGGCCCTGCTGACGACACACCCGGCCCTCCCCGAGATCGACGTCCTCAAGGTCGCCCACCATGGCTCGGCCTACCAAGATCCACAACTGCTCCGACACCTCAGCCCCCGCCTGGCCCTGATCTCCTGCGGCGCCGACAACCCTTATGGCCACCCATCGCCCCGCACCGTCGCCGCCCTGCGCGCCCAGGGCGCCGCCGTACTGCGGACCGATACCGACGGCCCCATCGCGGTCACGCATGACCGGGGCCTGCGCGCGGTCCTCGGCGGCCGCGGTGGCCATGCGCGATGGTCCGCCTGGAACACCCAAAGCGGTTTCGGCGCGAGCAGGGCGCCACCGGAGCACGCGTCAGTGGCAGTGGCCGTGGCGGCCGAGGGTCTCCACGGGTGTCGCGCCGGGGCGGGTCCACTGCGGTACGGGGCGACTGGTCGGGCCCCAGGTGGCGTTCCCGTCCGCGTCCGAGCGCCAGGACCAGCACGCGTCGCGCCCCTCTGGGCGGCCCTCGGGATTGTCCTCCCACGCCTCGCCGCGGCCGTAGGGCGTCATGTCGAGCAGGCCGAGGGACCCGTTGACCCGCTCGTTGCCACGGCCCGTCGTGGAGTAGGTGAGGAAGACGCGGTCGCCGTCGCGCAGGTAGCAGGTGAGATAACCCATGCTGCCGCCGGCCGGCCCGTCCACGTCGCGCACCGAGTACCAGGGCTGGGTGTAGCCCATGAACTCGACGTAGGAGGCCACTTCGTCCCAACGGCCCGTGGTCAGGACGGCGAACGAGACGCCGCGCGCGTTGAGGTAGTCCGCTTCCTTCAGATGCCAGGCCGTGGTGGTGCAGCCCTCGCACTGCCCCTGGTGCGGTGCGCCGTCGTACCACATGTGCTTGTAGACCACGAGCTCGTCGCGGCCCTGGAACAGGTCCAGGAACGGGACCGGGCCGTCGGGGCCGACGACCTCGACCGTCCCGTCGAACTCCACCATCGGCAGCCGGCGGCGGGCCGCGGCGATGGCGTCGCCCTCGCGGGTGTGGGCCTTCTCGCGGACCAGCAACTCGTCACGGGCGGCCTGCCAGGTGGCCAGGTCGACCACGGGCGGGCGGCCGGGCAGCGTGGTGGTCGGGTCGTCCGGGGTGGCCGTCATGGTGTCCTCCGTGGTGTCTTGTACCGGGTGGCGTCGTACGGCGTTCTACGACGGTCACCAGAAGAGACTCCCGGCCCGGCCGGAACTCATCGCGGCAGGGAGCGCCCGCTCTCAGACCCGGTCCAGGGGCCGGTGGGGTTCGGCGGGGAGTTCGGCTTGGATCAGGTCGCCCGGGCGGACGGTGCCGCCCTCCCGCACGACGCTCATGACTCCGGCCTTGCGGATGATGTTCCCGGCCTCGTCGCGGCCGACGACCTGCTTCAGGAGGCCGTTCTGGAAGTGGTCGATCTGGAGACAGGGATTGCGGAGGCCGGTGACCTCCAGCACTGCCTCGTCGCCGATGCGCAGCAGGGTGCCGACGGGGAGGGCGAGCAGGTCGATGCCGCGGGTGGTGATGTTCTCGCCCAGGTCACCGGGCAGCACCTTGAAGCCCTCCGCACCGACCTCCGCGAAGAGCTCTTCGTGGATGAGGTGGACCTGGCGCAGGTTCGGCTGGGTGGGGTCCTGGGCGACGCGGGAGCGGTGTTTGACGGTTACGCCGGCGTGGACGTCGCCCTCGACGCCGAGGCCGGTGAGCAGGGTGATGCTGTCCCGGTTCGGCTTGGTGAACGAGTACTCGCCGTTGCTGCTGACTGCCGTCACAGTTCCGCTCATCCTCGGAGTCCCCCTCTTCCGCGACCACGGTTGGTCAGGAGCCTAGTCTCGGACGCTATTCGGCCTCCAGCCAACCGTCGTACTCGTCCGCGAGCGCGTCCAGCGCCGTCGGGTCCAGCCCGCCGGCCGGGTCCTCGATCACCACCAGCCACTGGGCGTCCTCGGCGTCGTCCTCACCCGCCAGGGCGTCCCGCACCAGTTGGGGCTCCTGGGTGATGCCGAAGCGCTCGGGGAGGGCCTCGGCCACCTCCTCCGCCGCGTCGCGGTCGGGGAGCACCAGGATGTGCCGGGCGTGCCGGGCGCCGGTCAGTCCTTCATCGATCACCGGAACATTGTCGGACATCCGGACGGCGGGCATCAGGAGGGCGGGCACCAGGACGGCGGGGCTGTCGGTGGTCCGTGGGATGCTGGACCGCGATGGCCAGGAAGACGACGACCGACGATCCACTCGCCCCGGTGACCCTCGCCGTGGGCCAGGAGGAGCTGCTGCTCGACCGCGCCGTGCAGCAGGTGGTGGCGGCCGCGCGCGCGGCCGACCCCGACACCGATGTGCGCGACCTCATGCCCGACGCGCTCCAGCCCGGCACCCTCGCCGAGCTGACCAGCCCCTCGCTCTTCGCCGAGCGCAAGGTCGTGGTGGTGCGCAACGCACAGGATCTGTCGGCCGACACGATCAAGGACGTGAAGGGCTACCTCGGCACCCCCGCCGAGGAGATCACCCTGGTGCTGCTGCACGCGGGCGGCGCCAAGGGCAAGGGGCTGCTCGACGCCGCCCGTAAGGCCGGGGCGCGCGAGGTCGCCTGCCCGAAGATGACCAAGCCCGCCGACCGGCTGGCGTTCGTACGGTCGGAGTTCCGCGCCACCGGCCGGTCCGCCACGCCCGAGGCGTGCCAGGCCCTGGTCGACGCGATCGGGAGCGATCTGCGCGAGCTGGCCAGCGCGGTCTCCCAGCTCGTGGCCGATGTCGAGGGCACGATCGACGAGGCCGTCGTCGCCCGCTACTACACCGGCCGTGCCGAGGCGTCCAGCTTCACCGTCGCCGACCGCGCCGTCGAGGGCCGCGCGGCCGAGGCGCTGGAGGCCCTGCGCTGGGCCGTCTCCACCGGGGTGCCGCCGGTGCTGATCACCAGCGCCCTGGCCCAGGGCGTCCGCTCCATCGGCAAGCTGGCCTCCGCGCCGCGCGGCGCCCGGCCCGGCGATCTCGCCCGTGAGCTGGGCATGCCGCCGTGGAAGATCGACCGGGTGCGGCAGCAGATGCGGGGCTGGTCGGCGGATGGCGTGGCGATCGCGCTGCGCGCTGTCGCCGAGGCCGACGCGGGGGTCAAGGGCGGCGGAGACGATCCGGAGTACGCCCTGGAGAAGGCCGTCGTCACGATCGCCCGCGCCGCCCGGGCAGGCCGCCGCTAGCCGCCAACCGGGCCCCGGGGTGGGGGGCACGTTTCGTTTCCCCACCCCCGCCCCTTCCCGAACCGGGACTCCGCCCCGGCCCCGGCTTGGCTCTGCGCCCGGGCCTCTGCCGGGTCTGCGCCCCGGCCCCGGCTTACTCCTTCATCTTCTCGAGCGTCGCCTTCGCGCTCTTCCTGAGCATCTCGGTGGCCTCTTCCGGCGTCTTGGCCGAGGCGCTGGAGGAGGTCGACACGTACTCCGACCAGGTCGACTGATAGGTCATCCAGCCGTCCCGCACGGCGAGGATCACATAGGCGCCGGTGTTGGAGGTGCTGCTCTTGCTCTCCTGCCGCACCACATACGCCTCTTCGCCCAGCCCCCTGACCGGGCTCACCTCATAGCTGTAGGTGGACGTCTTCTGGTCCTCGTACGACCGGTACTGGGCCTCGAACTCGGGGCCGGGGTCGGTCTTCTTGTGCAGCGACGCCGTTGTGTAGAGCCACACCGAGGAGTAGTCGCTGGTGCTCGCGCCGCTCGGCTCGAAGTCGATGTTGCAGGTCATCGAGTCCAGCGCGGGGTTCTCGGAACTGCTGTGCTGGGGATTCGACGACGAGCCGCTCTCGTCCTTCTGCTTGTACCCGGAGTCCTCGATGGCCTGGGGGTCCGTCGAGCCGCACAGGTTGGTCATATAGCGGTAGCCCGCGAGATCGGCCTCTGCCCCGTTCCCGTCGAAACCTCCCGTGGCGAACAGCACCCCGGCCCAGACCGCCGAGGCGACGACGGCCCCGCCAAGACCCCACAGCCAGCCCTTGCCGCCGCCCCCGGGGCCCATGGGCGGCGCGCCGGGAGGTATGCCCGGCGCGCCCATCGGGCCGTAGCCGCCGCCCAGAGGGACGGACGGCATCGTCGGCTGGGCGTACGGATTGTGCTGGGGCGACTGGCTCTGGGGCGGCACCTGCCCGTACGGGCCGGGTGGCGTGCTCTGCGGCGGGCTTTGCCCCGGCCCCTGCGGCGCGCTCTGCGCCGGGCTCTGCTGAGGCGGCTGAGGCGGTTGGGGCGGCTGTGGCGGCCCGTACGGATTGGGTGTTTCCCCCGGTGTCGACATGACGTGAACATACCCGAATTAACCGCGAAAGCCCCGCGCTGTCCTGGGGAAAAGGACAGGCGCGGGGCCTTCGTATCGATCAAGTGCGCCGCACCCGCGTGGCGAACGCGAACTGTGCCGAGTATCATCCCATCATGAATCCGTTTCCGCTGCACACGGGGCAGCGCATCGTGGATGAGCCAGGGTTCGGACGACTTCGCGTCGTTGGGGCTGTGCGGCTGAGCAAGTACACCGACGCGTCGACGTCGCCAGAAGTTCAGACAGAACTCATCACGGAGACCGCCAACGCCATAGGCGGGGACCTCGTCGGGTGGGCCAACGACGTTGACATCTCGGCTCTCAAGACTACGCCGTGGGAACGGGAGCAACTATCCCACTGGCTCAACAACCCTGACTTGTGGGACGTCCTGACGTGGCAACGGATGGACCGGGCGGTTCGCTCCATGGCGGACATGGCGGATCTTGGCCGGTTCGCTAAGCAGCACGGAAAGCGGCTCATCTTCGCGTCGGGTCCCGGAGGCGGGCGCCTGGAACTGGACTTCAGCTCTCCCATGTCCGAGCTGATCATGCTCATCCTCGCGTTCGCCGCTCAGCTCGAAGGCCAGACGATCATGGAGCGGAACAAGGGGGCGGCAGCGCATCTTCAGTCGCTCGGGAGGTGGGCCGGCGGAATCATCCCGTACGGCACCATCCCTGTCCGCAAAACCTTCCCCGACGGGAACGAAGGGTGGTGGCTGGCGCGGGACGTCGACCTGACGTGGAACCACATCGTAGAAATGGTTGGCCTGGGGATCGCGGGGGAGGCGTACACCGCGATTCAGGAGCACCTGGACGCACACAAGGTGATCACTCCGAAGAACCACCGTGCTCGCCTGGCCAAGCCTCCTCGGAAGCACGACCCCGAAAGCCGCTGGCGCGACACGACAGTGCGGGACATCCTGCTCTCCCCAGCCCTGCGCGGGTACCTCGTCCGCGAAGACGGGACGGTCGTACGGGACAGCAAGGGGGGCCCTGTGATGCAAGGTGAGCCGCTGATCGACGACGAGACGTGGTTCAGACTCCAAGCGGCCCTGAAAGAGCGCTCGTCACCGAATGCCGGAGTGTCGAAGCGGAAGGACGCTCATCCGCTGCTGGGGATCATCGAGTGCGATGAGTGCGACCACAACATGTACGCAGGGTGGGTACGGGAGCGTCGCACCCGTCGGAAGACGATCACGCAGGACGGAACGCCGGTGCCGAATCCTCCAGCGCTGTCGGTAACCGAAAACAAGGGGCGTCGTCACCTCTTCCGGTGTAAGGGTGACGACCACGAGAAGGGCGTTCCCGCGCCGAACATCCCCGTAGAGCCGACGCTTGAATGGGTGGACAAGGAGTTCATGCGCCGACTGGGACGCTTCCGGCGGACGGAGATCGTCAAGACAGGCGGCGTCGACAACCGCCCGGCGATCCAGGAACTCCGAGCCGACATCGAGGCTCTGACGAAGCAGATGCTGAAGCTCCGCGGCGCAGCGCAGGACGCAGCAGCGGATCAGTTGAATGGCATGAGCGACACCCTGGCGGAGCTGGAGAAGGTTCCGTATCGAGCCCCGGAGGAGCGGATCGTGCAGCTCGACCGGACATGGGGCGACGACTGGACGGCCGCTGAGTGGCCGGAGCGACGTCAGATGCTGGTGTCGGCCGGCGTCAAGATCCGTGTGGGCCGCGCGACCGGATGGCGACGTCCCGTCGGGGAGCGGCTGACGTTCCTCGTCGGCGAGCACATTGACCCCGTGGAAGACGCTGAGGCGGAGGCGCTGCATCAGGCGATGCTCTGAGGTAACGAGTAGATAACGAATGACGGCGCGTCGGGGCTCATCCTCGGCGCGCTGTCGTCGTCCTCGCGTCCTCGCTGACTGGAACGTCGGCGGAAGCGGAAGGTAGCGCTCATCCACAGGAGGGTGTGGATAACTACCGCAAGTGATTGATTCTAAGGTTGCCGTTACTTACCGTGGTTGTGTAGGTCATTTTGAGGGTCAGAGTGTCAAACTAGACCCCTATTTCTAACTCTCTCTACACGCGTTAGAAGGAGTTGAAAATAGGGGTCTAATTTGACCCTTCTGACCCCAGTTTGCATTTCCGCAGGTGGAGGACGAGGCGGCCTGTTCGACGGTCAGTCGGCGCCAAACCAAGATCTGTGCCCCATAACAGTAGTAGGGCAGGAGAACGGCGACCGTCGCGAGTGGCGGGCGGTCCTCTCCTGCCCGCCCTCGTCCGGTGCCGCTCCTGCGCTCCCCGTCCTCTCCTCCGGGTTGAAGCGCGGTCGAGCGGCGCCGGATGCTCGATAGGTTTCCCGTGTGCGTCCAGGGGACGTGCGACGGGGAAGTGGTCGCGTGCCCCGAGGCTGGCCTAGAGGGTGACACTGCCAAGATCCTTACCCGTCCGGCAAGTGGGCGAAGGGTGGGACCGCGGGTTCGAATCCCGTCGAGATCACAGAGGTGCGTCCCGTGCGTGACTTCGAAGCGCGCGCACTGAGTAGCGTCCTATCGCGCGGACACCGCCGGTAGGCCGCAACGCTGTCCGACGGCGGGACCCGGGCAGCACCAAGGGTAGATAGGCGAGCGTAGCCCGGTTCGATTCCGGGCGTCCCTCTGGCGAGGGTGTGAGGTTCGATTCCTCTTGACCATGGTGGCGAATAGGCGAGGGGCGCTGCCCTGATGACCCGCGCAGAGCGGTTCGACTCCGCTCCTACCCACTGCGGGCCCGCTTCCTAGGATGCGAGGGTCTGCTCGCTGTGCAACCGCAGGAGCGCAGACGGGACCTGGTTGGCGATTACACGCGATCGTCCGCGCGAGTGCCCCCTAAAGCTGCTGTGCGCTGAGTGCTTGACACGCCCCGTACGGGGACACCGGGTGAGAGTCCCGGAGCGCACAGAGGGCGTGGCCTGAGTCAGTGACCTGGGGCAGACCGGGAGCTGACGGGCGCGACGCCCAACACCCTAGGCAGGGCAAAGACCAGAGCGCTTCGACGCCCTACACATGGCTGTGACGGCCGCCCTGCCTAGCTGAACCCCTACTTGGGCAGCTTCACGACGAACGTCGGACCCTCGCCCGGATCGTCACCCCCGACGTAACTCACCCTCCCGCCCCGACGGGCGACGTCGAGGACGAGCGAGCCCGTGACGGCCTGGCCTGGCTTATACGTCGTATCGAGATCCGGCCCATCGCCGACGCCTTCGAGCGTGCTGGCGTCCTGTGCGGCCGTCTTGTCGTCTTCCCACTTCATCATGCCGTAGGTCATGATCTCGGCTGGAGCCGTGCCGACGTTCTTCAGCGTGAGCGTCAGCTTCACGTACTGGCCTTGTTCCGGCTCGTTCGTCGTGTCCACCTCGGCCGGCGTCACATACTTCGCGCTGACGGCAGTGACTTGCATCTTGGTCGTCACCTTGTAGTTCTCGCCGTAGTCGTCTGTCTCGCCGACGTTGAACGTGCCCGTCTGACCAACGGCGATCACCGGGGCCGCGGACTTCGAGGCTGACGGAGACGGCGACTCGTCGGCCGCTTTCTGTGCCGGTTTTGACGGGGCTTGTTGGGCGACGTCCGGGCCGTCGCTTTTCTCTGACGAGCAGCCCACCAGAACGGCCCCGAGAAGGGCCACAGACGCCGCTCTGACGGCGTACCGGGACTTGTGCATGGAATCCCCCCAAGGATCACGTGAACGGCTCCCCAAGCCGCCCGAGAGGGCTAAGTATGCACTGAAATCACGGGATGTGGCGCAGTAGGTAGCGCGTCCGGTTTGGGACCGGAAGGTCGCGTGTTCGAACCACGCCATCCCGACCACAGAAAAGGCCCTGCCAACGAATCGACAGGGCCTAAGCCTGGACCGTCCCGAATGAACCAGGGCGGCCCAGCACAGCGAACATACCAGCCAGCCCCGCCGCGGAGGACGACTCCCGCGCTGCGGGGCTGTTCCATTTCCGGGGAGGCGTGATGGCGTGGTCCAACAGCAACCGACGTGCCAGCCTCCCGAAGAACTGGCCGGCCACCGTGCGCAGGATCAAGCGGCGTGATGGCTATCGCTGTACCACCGTGTTCGAGACGACCGGTCGTTGCACGCAGCCAGGCACTGACGTGGACCACGTGGTCCCTGCCTCGCTCGGTGGGTCTGACGATGACAGCAACCTGACGTTGCTATGCCGTTGGTGCCACGACCGTAAGAGCGCCCGTGAAGGTGGCACAGCAGCGGGGCTAAAGCGTGTGCGCACACAGCGCCCATTGACTACACACCCTGCGTTGGAGGACGACTGATGGCCACGTGTCCACGTGCACGCACACAGGGCTGGGCTAAGGGCGGCGCACTGCCACGGTGTCGGTGCTACGACGCACCCACACTGAGCCCGCGCATGGCGGCCCTGGTGTGGGCGGCCAGTGGGAGGCGTGCCCATGGGTAGCGGCATGGGTGCCCACGTGGAGGTGGTGGAGCCCGACCACGAGCCTGGCACAGGCGTGCTCGCCATGTCCGTCAGGGTCAATGGCGTTGACGTTGGTCGACTCGCTGAAGCACCGAAGATTGATCTTGGCAACGGAAGAGATCGGCAAGCGACGATCACGCTCGTGCTCGTACCGTCACGCGTGGACGTTCGAGGGGACGACGATGATCGTCCTGACGGCGTCACGATCGGCTTCGCGGCCGGTCCATGATCGCCCGACCATGATCACCCCAGGGGGTGATCTTGGTCCCCAAGATCAGTAGACCGTACAGGTGCTGGGCATCGCGGTCTGTACGGGTCTGGAGGATGTGGCTGAGGCGTCCACAGGCGCCCGCTGGGCGGCCGAACGTGGCCTTGCTGGACTGATCTGACCCCCGATTCGGGAGGCGGACGTACAGCGATCCGACATGGAGTCGCTACACAAACGCGCAGGTCAAGCCTTGTATTACCGTTACACGCCGTGTAGGATGGAGCCATGAACACACGGACTTGCGAGCAGTGCACCGCCCACCTCGGCGCGCGCCACTCGCACCGTGCGCGCTTCTGCTCTACGCGTTGTCGCGTTGCTGCGCACCGTGCGCGGAAGGCGAACGCGATTCCCCACGAGCTGACGACCCGCGACAGGTGGGTCCGACGCGCCGCGGACAAGACGCCGCTCACGATTGCCGGCAGGGCAGCGAGCAGCACCAACCCGCGGACGTGGAGCAAGTACAAGGACGCCACCGCTTCGGCGGCTGGCGTCGGTCTGGGCTTCGTCCTGAGCGACGTCGACGACATCGTCTGTCTGGACCTGGATCACTGCATCAACACGCTCACGGGCCGACTGGCGCCGTGGGCCGCAGCCATCCTCCGCGACGCGGGGACCACCTACGTAGAGGTCTCCCCGTCCGGCGACGGCTTGCACATCTTCGGGAAGGCCGACGTCCGACAGGGACGCCGTATCCGACGCCCCGACGGTACGGCCGTGGAGGTTTACGGCACTGGCCGGTACATCGCAATGACGGGACGCCGACATGGCCACTGCCCGTCGATCCTCGCGGACCTCTCCGCGGTGGTTTCCAAGCTGACGGCGTAGCCCCCGACATGGGACGGCGCTGCCGTTCCTGACCCGGGAGGTACCCCGATGGCTTCGATGCCGCATTTCATCATGGAAGACGGCGAGTTTCGCGAGTTCACCGACGAGGATCTTCAGCGTCTACTGGATGCCTCACGCGATGCCGAAGCTCGACTTCGCGCCTCCGGTCAGTGGCTGTCTACGACGACCGTGGACGGTGACTGATGGCCGGCCGCGGACCTGCCCCCAAGGATCCATCGAAGCGCCGTCGGCGCAACGCCACCGAGCCACAGACCGTCATCACCCCTGACGATGAACTCCGCGGCCCCGAGCTGCCCGCGGGCGTTCTCGGTGAAGAGGACGGTGTCCCCGTCGAGTGGCACCCCATGACACAACTGTGGTGGGACTCCTGGCGCACGTCGCCACTGGCGCAGACGTTCATGGAGACGGACTGGCTCTTCCTCATCGACACGGCGCTGATGCACCACACCATGTGGGCGAAGGGCCGATGGGAGTTCGCTTCTGAGGTGCGCCTCAGGGCCGCCAAATTCGGCGCCACGCCGGAGGACAGAGCGAGGTTGAAGCTGAAGGTCGACGACCCCACAAACGGCCCTCAGAGGCCCGCACAGGCCCCCGCGGGAGTCACTGACATCACCTCGCGGCGAGCCCGCCTGACTGGTTAGGAAACCGGATGCCGCGCGCTGTCGTGCGCGCCCCCGGTCACGACCGTAACCGCTCCTTGGGGTGGCTCGCGGTTGCATGGATGGAGTACTTCGTCGTTCACGGTCCTGGTGACGTCCAGGGCGAGCCAGTGAGGCACGGAGATGAATACACCGGATTCGTCGTGGACTGCTACGCGGTTGACGAGGACGACGGCCGACTTCTCTACGACTCCGCGTTCTTTTCGCGCCCGAAGGGCTGCGATAAGAGCGGACTTGGAGCCCGCATCGGCCTATTCGAGGCGTTCGGCCCTGCCCGTTTCGCTGGCTGGGCTGACGGCGGAGAGGTCTACCGCGATCCGTGGGGACTTGGCTTTGAGTACGTCTACGAGTCCGGCGAGCCTATGGGGCAGCCGGTCAAGGTCCCGTACCTGCGCATCATGGCGACGGAAGAGGGCCAGACCGGGAACGTCTTCGACTCCATCTATTTCAACCTGACCGACGAGGCGTCGCCGCTGAGTCAGATACCCGGCGTCGACGTCGGGATTACCAGAATCAACCTTCCTGACGGCGGAGAGATCATGCCGTCTACCGCTTCGTCCTCGTCGAAGGACGGCGGTAAAGAGACGTGGGTATGTTTCGATGAGACCCACCTCTACAACACACCGGAATTGCGCAGGATGTACGCAACGGTTACGCGTAACCTACGCAAGCGTAAAAAGGGCGCACAGACGTGGTACCTGGAAACCACGACGATGTTTGCCCCGGGCCAAGACTCCGTTGCTGAGCGCACCTACGAGGAAGCCGAGGCAATCCGCGACGGCCGTAAGAAGCGCGGTCGGTCGCGTCTTATGTACGACCACCGCTGGGGCGAGTGCAAGAACCTGAAGAACGAGGCCGAGCTTCGGGCCGCCCTCGTAGACGCCTACGGCGACGCGATGGAGTGGATGGATCTTGAGTCGCTGATAGACGACTTCTACGACCTCCGGAACGACTCCGCCGACGGCCGACGGTACTTCCTGAACGACATGACGCCATCCTCTGACGCGTGGATGGACCCCGCAGCGTGGGCCCTGTGTCGACGTGCGGAGGAGATAGCCGCCGGCGAGCTGGTGACACTCGGCTTTGACGGTTCCATCCGTGACGACGCCACAGCGCTGACAGCCTGCCGCGTATCCGACGGTCACCTCATGCTCCTCGGTTGCTGGGAGAAACCAGAAGGCCCCGAAGGCGAGGGCTGGCAAGTTGACCGCGAATCTGTGGACAACGCCGTTGCTCGCGCCTTCGACCGTTACGAGGTTTGCGGCTTCTACGCCGACCCGCCGCACTGGCAGGACTACGTAGACCGCTGGACGGCCGACTTCGGAGCCGACCTCCAGGTTCGTGCCACGCAGGCCCGCCCCCTGGAATGGTGGACCAACCGCCCGACGGCGATGGAAAGCGCGCTCGACCGCTTTATGGAGGCGGTGGAGGACAAGGGCTTGAGCCACGCGGAAACGCTCGACCCCGACGACCCGTCGGGGGCCCTGCGCCGCGGAGCCACGCTCTCCCGTCACGTGAAGAACGCGCGTCGTCGGCCGATGGGCCGTAACCACATGGGCATCGGCAAGGAACACGCCAAGAGCCCGAAAAAGATCGATGCCGCCATGTCCGCTGTCCTCGCCTACGAATGCCGCGCTGACGCAGTGGCCGCCGGAATCACGAAGCGCAAGAAGCGCTCGTCCAAGCTCGTAGCCTTCTGAAAGGGGGCCATGCATGGCCATTGACGCCAGTACGCCAGAGTCCCCCGGATGGTGGCTTCAGCGGCTCGGGAAGCGGATGCTCGACGAGCGCGCGGACGACCGCGACGCCGACGGGGAAATAACACCGGGGCTCGACACCCTGCGGGCGTACGCCGAAGGTCGGCCGCCGCTTCCGCACGTGCCGGGTGTCGACCCACGCGAAGCGCGTGAGTGGATGCGGGACGCGCGTACCAACTGGACGTCACTCGTCATCGACTCGCCGACTGAGCGCATGCACGTCGACGGTTTCCGCTTCGGCGGCGACGACGACGAGAGCGCGAAGTCCGCGGACGAGGACGCTAACCGCATCTGGCAGGAAAACGCGATGGACGCGGATGCCGACCTGGTCCACTACGGGGCGCTGTCGCAGCGACGAGCGTTCGTGTTGGTCGAGAAGGGTGACGATGGCCGACCGCTGCTCTCTCACGAGACACCGCGACAGGTGGCCGTGGAGCACGCGCAGGGCAACCGTCGGAAGCTTGCTGCGGGGCTGAAGCTGTGGCGCGACGACTGGACGGGCCGCACCGTGGCCACGCTATGGACCCCCGACGAAATCCGCCACTTCACCACGAAGAGCCAGACGCCGACGTTCAGTGGCCGCTCCGCCACGCTCCAGCAGTGGGATGCGATGGCACTTCCGAACGCTGAGGACGGCACCGAGCGCAACGAGCTGGGCATGGTCCCGCTCGTCCCCTTCATCAACCGGCGCAACCGTCGGCCGGAAGGGTTCGCGGAGCATGAGGACGTTCTGAGCATTCAGAACCGAATCAACCTCTCGCTGATCAACCTCATCGCCGCCATGAAGTACGGCGCGTTCAGGCAGCGTTGGGCCGCGGGCCTGGTGGTTGACGAGGACCCCATCACAGGGCAGAAGATCCAGCCGTTCCAGCTTGACATCCGGAAGCTCTGGACGACCGACGACCACGAAACGAAGTTCGGCGAGTTCCAGGCAACCGACTTGCGCCCGTACGTCGCAGCCGTCGAATCCGCTGTTCAGGATCTCGCGGCCATCTCGCGCACGCCCCCGCACTACCTCTTGGGCCAGGTCGTCAACGTGAGCGGCCAGGCGCTGACGGCTGCGGAAACGGGCCTTGTGAGCAAGGTCAAGGACCGGCAGAGAGCGTTCGGCGAATCCTGGGAACAGGTCATGCGCCTTGCCTTCCGTGTGCTCGGCGACGATACCCGCGCCACGGCATGGAGCGCTGAAACGCTATGGCAGGACGCGGAATCGCGGACGGTCAGCGAACTGGCGGATGCCGCTGTGAAGAAGGCCAGTGCGGGTGTCCCGTGGCGTCAGCGCATGGAGGACATGCAGTACACGCCACAGCAGATCGACCGCATGGAAATCGACCGAGCTGCGGACGCGCTCAACGCCACCCCGACGTCAGACCCACAGCCGGCGCACCTCCAGGGCCAGGCGGACAACGGGAAGTCGCCGTTCGACGCGCGACCGGTGATCGGACGGAAGGCCGCTGAGAATGTCCCTAACGCGGCTTGACCGTCGATACGGCGCGCAGGTTCAGAGCGTTTGGGCGAGCGTGCTGGGACGCACTTCACGAGCGTGGACAGGGCTCGGATCGTGGCGTGATGCCGATGTACGCCGCTTCCAGCGGACCACGCTGCCTATCATCCTTGCCGGACAGCGCCAGGTGGCGAGCCTGACGGCCACGTACCTGGAGCAGCTTTACAAAGACATCGCCGACGAGTCGCGGCGCGTGTCCTTGGACCTGAACACTGTGACGGGCAAGGCGCTCCGTGGTGTGGATCCAGAAGAGGTGTATACACGCCCCTTCAAGGACGTGTGGACGGCCCTGAGTAACGGCGAGCCGCTAGACGTGGCAACGGAGCGCGGGGCCAATCGGCTGGAGATCATCATCAAGACGGATCTTCAGCTAGCTCGCACTCACACGGTGCGCGAGGTTGCCGACGAGCAGCCCGCCGTGGAGTACACCGTTCGAGAACTTCAGGGCGAGTACGACTGCGCGCTCTGCATCGTGGCGTCGACGCAGCGATACCACAAGCGTGATCTTGCGCCGATCCATCCCGGGTGCGATTGCCTGGTCAAGACGGTCAAGAGCGACTACGACCCCGGCCAGGTCATCGACGAAGCCAAGCTTGAAGCCATCCATGACGCTGTGGCGGAGGCGCTCGGCGACTACGACCGGGGCGGCCGGGCAATCGACTACCGAAAGATCATCGTGGCCAACGACCACGGTGAGATCGGGCCCGTTCTGGGCTTCAAGGGGCAGCGGTTCACCGGCCCCGACGACATCAATCTTCCGACCTGACGCCCGCCATGGGCCGACGACATCCCGACAGGGGAGCCATCAGCATGTCTCGACGTACCCGAGCGCGTTCCGCGCTGCTCACCTTCTCTGCCCAGCCGTGGACGCTCTTCGACGACGACCCGACTGCGGGTGGCGGAGGCGGTGGAGGCGGCAACACTCCGACCGTCAACGAGCACGGTTTCCCGGACAACACCCCCGTGGCGGAGATGGAGCCAACCCATCAGGCGGCGTACTGGAAGCACCACGCTCGCAAGCATGAGGCCCGCGCGAATGCTGCCCCCGACGCCGACGAGCTGAAGCGGCTCCGCGAACGTGACGAGCTGCTGAAGCAGCGCGAGACCGCGGACATGTCCGACGCCGACCGGCTGAAGGCAGAGGCGGACGCCGCACGTGCTGAGGCCGACGCCGCGAAGGCTGCTGCTGCCACCGCCACCGCGGAGCTTCTTCGCGTGCAGGTGGCCTCCGCGAAGAGCCTCACCCCCGCTCAGGCTGCGTGGCTCCAGGGCTCCACGAAGGAGGAGCTGGAGGCCAGCGCGGACAAGCTGCTTGCCGACTTCGGCGGCACCGGCCAGGGCGGGAGCAACAACGGCGGTGGCTCTGGTGCGCGTGCGGGTGGCCCGCGTGGCTCCGACGTCGGCGACACCAAGACCACTACCGCCACGGGCGCAGAGCTGTACCGCCAGCGCCACGGCAAGAACTGACCATCTAATACGGAGGAATCCGAATGGACCTCAGCCTCAAGACTGAGTCGTTCACCCAGGACCGTCGGGATTGGCTGGGGTCCGCCCACGGCACCGACGCACCTGTGAGCGCGACGCTCGACGTCAGCACCTTCACTCAGGCTACCCACTACCCGGACGGCTACATCAAGAGCGGGATCCCGCTGGGGAAGATCACCGCGTCCGGGAAGTACGGCCCCTACGACGACACGAAGACCGACGGACGTCAGACCTGCGTCGGCTTCCTCTTCACCGCTCAGGATGTCGTGTCGCCGCGTGGCGTCGTGTCTGCGTCGGTGGTCGGCTCGATGCTCGTCCACTGCTTCATCAAGGAATCCAAGCTTCCTGTGTCCATCGACGCCAACGGCAAGGCGGATCTCGCCGGCCGCGTCATCTTCGTCTGAGAGAGGTTGCCCTAGATGCAGCTCATCACTGAGTATGCGACCCCTGCGGAGCTGACCGGCTACGCTCGTGAGGCTCTGCGGGATCGCGAAGAGAACCAGTTCGGTCTGGAGCGCTGGCTCCCGAACGACACCGTGAACGACCTCAGCTACAGGTTCACGCGTGGCGGTGGCGGCCTCACTGAGGCGGCCACCTACCGGGCGTACGACGCTGAGTCGGACATCGCGACCCGCGAAGGCGGGGCTCGGGTGTCGGGCGAGCTGCCACCCATGAGCCGAAAGCTCCCGGTTGGCGAGTACGAGCGGATCAAGCGCCGGAACGTCGACTCGCAGCGCGAGGAGATCCGGAACGCGATGATGTCCGACTCCGAGAAGCTGGTAGACCAGCTCCGGGCCCGTGTCGAGCTTGCCCGCGGGGCGGCTCTCTTCGGCGCAGCCGTCAACCTGAACGAGAACAACGTTCAGGGTGGCGTGGACTTCGGCCGCAACCCGGCCCACAGCGTCACGGCTGCCACTCTGTGGTCGGACCTGACGAACTCCAAGCCGCTGGACGACCTCCAGGCGTGGATGGACGTCTACAACGACACGAACGGCACTCTCCCGCGGTACGTCATGATGTCGCGGCAGATCTACAACCTTCTGCGCCGGTCCGCGCAGCTCACCAAGTTGAGCACCACGGGTGCGACTGCTCCCGGTGTCCTGACGAAGTCGGGGCTGGAGACGCTGCTCAGCGACTACGACGTGCCCGAGATCGTCATCTACGACGCGAAGGTGTCCGTGGGCGGCTCTGCCACCCGCATCACTCCGCAGGACAAGATCTGTTTCCTGCCGGAGCAGGGTCCCAGCGCCGGGCGCACCCTGTGGGGCGTCCCCGTCGAGGCCGACGACCCGCGGTATGGGCTGGGCGGTAGCGAGGCTGGTATCGCCGTCGGCGCGTACAAGTCGGAGGACCCGCAGACCGTGTGGACTCGTGCCACCGCGATCGTCCTCCCCGTTGTGGCTGCCCCTGACCTGACCTTCCAGGCCGACGTCCTCTGACCTGAAACGCGAGGCATTCACGCATGGCAACGCTTAACAGCAACGTCCACGTGACGGACGCGAAGGGCGTGACCCACGTGTTCGGCCCCGCGGACGAGGTCCCGACGTGGGCGCAGGCCCTCATCACCAACCCGAAGGCGTGGGCGGAGCCGCCTGTCATCGACGAGGCCCCGGACTCTGCGCCGGCCCCGGCGAAGAAGGCTCCCGCCAAGCGCGCTCCCGCGCGACGGAAGGCGGCGAACGGTGGCACTGGTACCAGCGGATGACCTCCGCACGCTGACAGGACGCGCCTTGACCGACGCACAGTGCGCGTTGGCCGCCACGCTGACGGAGGACGCCATCCGCGGGGAGGTGGGGGACCGACTGACGGATCCGCCACAGCCCGGGGTGTCTTCCGTGGCGTTGGCGGTGGCCGCTCGTGTGCTCACCAACCCTGGCGGTGTTCGGTCGGAGCAAGCGGGCGGCATGCTCATCAGCTACGCCGACGCGCAGACAGGAGTAGTCCTCAGCGACGACGAACGCCGACGGCTCCGCCGCGCGGTTGGCCTGGCGTCCGGCGCCGGGATGCTCGACATCAGCCCCAACGACGCGTGTGCGCAAACTGTTTTGCGCACGGTCTGGTGAGCCTTATCGGCGCAGTGATGTCGGAGACGTGGTACGTCGAGCGGGCCGGGGAGATGGTGCGGGATTCCACTGGATCTCTCACCCCCGGCCCCCCGGTGCGCATCCGAGTAGACCACTGCGCAGTCATGAGCCCCTACGGCGTGACGGTGGGCAGCTCCTCAGAGACGCACGACGCGTCGAACACCGTGACGACGAGGCGCGTCTTCGCGGCCCCGCTCGGCACTGACGTCCGTCCCGCGGACCGCATCGTCAATGAAGACGGAACGGAGAAGTGGGAAGTCGTGGGCCGTCCGCTGATCTTCCCGCTGACGTCGCTCGCGCGAGTCGAAGCCACGCTGAAGGAGGTGACCGGCTGATGGCATACCGATCGAAGTACACCGGTCGATACGGCGGGATGGGCCGGATGCTCTCCCGCCCATGGCTGCACCGTCCGTGCAAGGAAGCAGCCGTCAAGATAATGGCAGCCGCGCAGGCAAACTCGCCGACAGGCACCCCGCCTGATGACCGGCACCCTGGCTTGTACCGGGCGTCATTCGACGTGGTCCCGATCTTCAAGAACGTGCCGTTCCGCGGGAAGCCTCGCAATCGCTCCGGTGCTCGCGTCATGAACACCGCGCCGCACGCGCGGATCGTGGAGTACGGCAACAGCAAGACGCCTCGGTTTGCGGTGTTCCGGACGGCCATCGACGACGTCAAGGCGGCGAACCGTGTCTCCTGACATCGAGGCCGTGTTGGCGCCGTGGGCGGAAGCCACCTTCGACGTGTTCGGCTGTGCCGAGACACCTGGCGATCTCGTCGAGCGCCTCCCTGTTGTTCGTGTGCAACGCGTTGGCGGGCTAGGCGAGCGGTTCACAGACCATCCCCGCGTCGACGTCGATGTGTTTGCCGCGACGGCCGACGAGGCTCGGGCCCTGTCGAACACCATCCGGGACGCGCTTATTTTCCTCCGCGGCCCCGTGAACGGCGCTGTGATCCGAAGTGTGCGCTGTGACTCCGGGCCGTCGTCACGGCCATGGGCCAACGAGACCATCCATCGACGTGGCGCCACCTACACCGTGAGCCTCCGGGCCGCGTAATTCCCTGAATCCATCAGCCCTCGAATTCCTTCGGGAATCGGGGGCTTTCGTATGCCTGGAGGCAACGCATGGCGGACACTCGCGATGCAGATCTGACTTATGGCGCCACAGACTATCTCGTCTATGTCGCGCCTCTGAACACTGTCGCCCCGACCGATTTCGCGGACCCCACCACTGCGTGGGTTAACGCGGGGTGGGTTACCACCGAGGGCGGGCTGTTCAAGATGGACGAGGAAAGCAAGGACATCGAGGCGGCCGGTTCGCAGGAGCCGATCCGGACTCTGATGACCAAGAACACCAAGTCCGTTCAGGTCACTTTCCTGGAGGCCCTGAACCCCATCGTTCGGAGCCTGTACGACAACGTCCCCGTGGCTTCCCTGGAGCCCACCACGGACACCGTTACGTACGCGCTTCCCGACAAGCCCAACGATCTTCGCTACGCGTTCGTCTTCGACTCCATGGACGGCAGTAAGCGACTTCGCTTCTACATGCCGAACGGCAAGGTGGTCGAACGGGGCGACGAGCAGGGGCAGACCGACGACGCGATGTCGGTGCAGATGACGTTCCGCTTCTACAAGGGCGCGTCGAACGCTGCGGCCGTTACCCGCTCCATCAAGTACGGCGGCGTGGACGTCACCCGGTTCTTCCCGGTCGGCCCGTAACGAGCCAGCGGGGCCTGTATCTGCGCGGGTCCGGGCCCCGCTTCATTTTTTCGACCCGCGCCAGCAATTCAACTCTGACTTAGGAGACCCGCGCCCATGACCGAACTGACTCCCGCTGAGGCTCAGGAGATCGAGGCCACCGACGGCTACGTGGCGGCCGAGCTGTGCGGCGTGACGCTGCACGTCAAGCCCGCCGGCCAGTGGCGGCCGAGCTACCTCCGCTCGCTCCGTGAGGGCGACTACGACACGTGGGCCGTCGGCGTGATGAGCACCGAGGACGCCGCGAAGTTCGTCGAGCTGGACGCCACCTTCGACGAGATCGCCGAGTTCACCAGCGCAGCCATGGGCACCGCTGGAGAGACCCCGGGAAAGTCTGGTGGACGCTCGCCACGCTCGAGGACCACGCGGAAGCGCTAGAGGCGGATCTGGCGTTCCGCGGTGTTGACCTCCTTGACGTCTACCGCGGACGCCTTTCCATGCGCCGACTGCGCATTCTGATTGAGCACCTGCCGCCAGAGAGCGCGACGAAGACGGCCCTACGGAATGCCACGGACCCCGACGACTTGAAGCGTGCGAGCGCTGACAGCCGCCCGGATCAGGGCCAGTGGAGCGGCGTGGAAATGCTCCTTGCTTCTCTCCTGGACGCCGTCCGTCAGAATACAGCAGCCACGATGGCAGCCGCGGGTGCCAAGCCTCCGGAATTCGAGCCCACTCCGCGCCCCGGAATTCCCCCGAAGTCGTCTGGCCGTAAGCGCCTGTCCGACGAGCAACGCCGCGCACTGGATCCGCGGCTGAGAGACCAGCCGCAGGAGGCGTAGATGCCGGATCTTGACATTGTCGGTGGCGCAGCAGTCGACGTCGTCCCGATCATTCCCAATTTCCACACGAAGCTGAAGGCGCTCGTTCTGCCTATCGCTGACAAGGTCGGCGCAGAGGCGGGACGGCGAATGGGAGAGGCGATCTCGAATAACATCGTGATCGCCATCCCGTCGGCCATTAACCAGGGCGGTAAGGCTGCGCGAGTTGCAGCCACCCGGCAGGGGTCCGACACGGGCGGGGCCTTCGCCCGCTCGCTGCGCACAAAGCTTGAAGCGGCGTTCAAGGCCATGCCGAAGCTGGACGTCAAGCTCAGCGACACGGGCGTAGACGCCGAGCTGTCCCGGATCCGGGCGAAGCTGGAACAGCTCAAAGACAAACGCGTCGGAATCGACGTCGGCGCGGAAGAGGCTGCCGCGGAGGCGGAGCGCCTGGAGGAACAGCTTCGACGGTTGGGTGCCAGCCACCCCAACGTGCGGATCCGCGTCGACACCGCTGCCGCTCGCGCAGCACTGCGAGAGTTCCGCGAGGAAATCGCGGTGGCTACCGCGCGCCCCGGAACGGTGCACCTGGAGGTGGACGGTGCGCTCGGACGAAAGGTCCGCGAAGCCGTTGCGCAGGCCCAGGCGGCCCTTCCCGAAATCAACATCACCGCAGACACTGACCCAGCCCGCGCTGAGGTTCAAGCGCTCCGTGCGCAGCTCGAAACACTGAAGGACGTCCGGGTCGGCATCGACATGCCCGCCTCCGAAGTGCTGGCGAAAACGCAGGAGATTCAGGCGCGGCTGGACGCGCTTGATTCCCGTCGCGTCGACATCGACGTGCGGGCCGACGTCAACGCTGCTGCCGCGCACCTAGCGGCCCTTCAGGCTGAGGTCAACGCGCTCGACAAGCACATCCGCCTGGACGCCGACATCAACACTGGCGCGGCGTCCGGCGCGTTGATGAACCTCGGTATCCAAATGGCGGTGCTCACGGCCATCCCTCTCGGCCCTGTTCTCGCTGCGGGGCTGGGTGGGTTCGTGTCCATGCTGACGGCCGCATCGGTCGGTGTCGGTGCCTTCGCTGCTGCTGCCATCCCCGCCGTAAAGGGCGTGACGGAGGTCTTGGGCCTCCAGAAGCAAGCGCAGCAGGAAGCCAACCGTGCGACCGACGACAGCGCACGGAAAGCTGTCCAGTCGCAGCAGCGCGCTATCCAGATGGCTTCCGCACAGCAAGCACTCACGGCAGCGCATCGCAACGCTGCCCGATCCATCGCGCAGGCCAACGCGCAGGTGGAGGCGGCTGAACGGGCCGTCGCGCAGGCGTCCCAGCGTGCGGCCGACCAACGACGTCAAAGCGCACAGGCAGTGGAGCAGGCGGAACGCTCCCTCGCTGACGCTAAGCGTGGCGTCCAGCGCGCCGAGCAGTCGCTAGCTGACGCGCAGATCAACGCCAAGCGCGCGCAGCAAGACCTGACTCAGGCTCGCGTCGATGCTGCGAAGGCTCTGCGCGACCTTGACGACCGCTTGGCCGACGGGCAGCTCTCCCAGCGAGAGGCCACACTGCGCGTCCAGGAAGCGCAGCAAGAGCTTCAGGCGGTCATGGCCGACCCGCGGGCAACTGACCTCCAACAGCAGCGCGCACAGCTTGCCCTGGATCAGGCGCGCCAGGCGGCCAAAGAGCAGAAGCAAGATTACGAGGACCTCCAGAAGGAAGCGGCGAAGCAGAAGAAGGCTGGGGTCGAAGGCAGCGACGCTGTCAAGAACGCCACGGACCGGCTCCACGATGCGCAGCGAGACGTCAAGGACCAGACGCAGGCCGTAGCCGACGCTCAGCGCAACGTCCGGGACCAGATCCAGGCGGTCAAGGACGCTCAGCTAGAGGCCGCTCGTGCTCAGAAAGACGCCGCTCAGGCGGTCGTCGACGCTCAGCGGGGTGTCGCAGACGCCACCGCAAACGCTGCCGACGCTCAGGTGCGGGCCGCGGAGTCCATCGAATCGGCGGAACGAGGCGTCGAGTCGGCGCGGCTGTCGGGCATCGACACGACGTCGAAAGCTGTGAGTAAGCAGGACGAATACAGGAAGAAGCTCGCCGAGCTGAGCAAGCCTCAGCGCGATCTATACGAGTCCATAGCCGGGCCGCGCGGGCTGAAGAAGGCGTTCACCGAGTGGTCTAAGTCGCTCCAGCCCGACGTCCTCCCCATCCTGAAGCGAGGCGTCGACGGGCTGAAGAAGTCGCTCCCATTCTTCACGCCGATCGTTCGCGACGTCGCGAAGGCCATCGGCGAACTGATGGACAAGGCGAGCAAGAACCTTAAAACGCCCTTCTGGAAGGGCTTCAAGGACGACCTACAGAAGAACGTCAAGCCGGCCGTCGTCGGTTTCGGTGTCGCCTTCGGCAATGTGATCACCGGCATCGCTGGAATCATCGACGCCTTCCTACCACACATGGGCGGTATCGCCGACGAATCCGACAAGGTGACGGGGAAGTTCGCGAAGTGGGGGAAGAGCCTGAAGGGTAGCCCTGACTTCGAGAAGTTCCTTGACTACGTGAAGCGAACGGCTCCGGGTCTTGGCGAGTTCCTTGGGGATCTCTTCGGGGCCATGATCGACGTTGCGCAGGCGGCATCTCCGCTGTCGAGCATCATGTTCGACGTCTTCACACCGCTCCTTGATGGAATCTCGTGGCTCGCACAGAACGCCCCTGAGGTGATTCAACTCCTCTGGGGGATGTACTTCGCGACGAAGGCGATATCCATCGGGCTCTTCCTGATTTCCGGAGCGGCGGCCGTCTACGAGTCGGCGATGGCCATCATGACCCTAGCCACTGTCGGATGGGGAGCCGCTGTCAACGCGACGGGCATCGTCCCGATCATCCGCGGCATCATGCTGATCATCGGCCTTCTCGTCCTCGCTGTAATCCTGGCGTGGAAACACTGGGGCTGGTTCCGCGACGCCGTTAGGGGCGCGTGGGACGGCATCAAGATAGCCGCCTCGTTCGCCTGGAACAACGTCCTGAAGCCGATCTTCGACGGAATAGGTACCGGGCTGAAGTGGATCGGCGACAAGGCGATATGGCTTTGGAAGAACGCCTTCCAGCCTGCGTTCCACTGGATCGGGGAGGCGGCTAAGTTCCTCCTGACGCTCCTCCTGACGATCGTCATCACGCCGATCTACCTCGCCATCAAGGCTCTCGGTCTTGTGGCGTGGTACCTCTGGACGGACTACTTCAAGCCCGCGTTCCACGGCATCGAGGTCGGCGCTAAGTTCCTCTGGGAGAAGGCGATCAAGCCCATCTTCGGATGGATCGGCGACAAGGCAAAGTGGCTGTACGACAAGGCCATCCGACCTGCCTTCCGGGCATCGATTGCCGTCCTGGGCGACATGGGCGATAAAGCGAAGTGGTTGTGGGACAAGGCGATACGCCCTGCGTGCAACTGGATCGCCGACAAGGCGAAGTGGCTGTACGACAAGGGGGTCAAGCCTCCCTTTGACCTGATCAAGAAAGCCGTGGGTAAGGTTGCCGACGCCTTCGAAAAGGCGAAGGACGACATCAAGACGGCGTGGGACAAGGTTTGGGGCATCGTCAAAAAGCCCGTCAAGCTGATCGTGGACATCGTATACAACCACGGAATTTTGCCCGTCTGGAATGCCGTGGCAGGCATCGTCGGAGCGAAGAAGCTGGACCCCGTCAAGGGATTCCACACAGGCGGCATCATGTCGGGCTACTCGCCCGGCAGGGACGATCGCGTCATTGCCGTTGGCGGTGGTGAGGCGATCATGCGTCCGGAGTGGACGCGAGCCGTTGGCGCCGACTACATCCACGCAGCTAACGCCGCAGCTCGACAGGGCGGCGTAGGCGGAGTTCAGCAGTTCATCGGCGCTGGCATGCCAGCCTTCGCTGACGGCGGCATCGTCGGTTGGATCAAGGACAAGGTTAAGGGCGTCGGCGATTTCTTTAAGTCCGGTTGGGACGCCGTCACTAACCCAGGGAAGATTTTCAACGCCGCTAAGGACTGGGCGCTGAGCAAGATGAAGGGGCTCACTGATAGCAAGTGGGCGACGTCTATTGCCAAGATCCCGATCTCCCTGCTGACCAAGCTCAAAGACAAGGTCATGTCGTGGTTTTCCGCCAACGGCGACGCCGACGGACGAGTGAAGAACGCACTCGCGTGGGCCAAGACGCAGGCAGGGAAGCCCTATCAGTGGGGTGGCGCCGGTAACCCGTCGTGGGACTGCTCCGGATTCATGAGCGGTATCCAAAAGGTGATCGAGGGTAAGAACCCGAAGGGCCGTCTGTGGTCGACGTTCAGCTTCCACGGGAAGACCGCCCCTAAGGGGTGGGTCAAGGATCTCTCGGCACCGTTCATGATCGGTATCACGAACCGTGGAAAGGGCCACACGGCCGGAACGCTCGCGGGTGTCAACGTCGAATCTCGTGGCGGGGACGGCGTGGTCGTTGGTAAGCGTGCTCGCGGTGCTCGGTCGTCCTTCTTCGACAGCGTCTACGGCTTCAAACCCTCCATCGCCCCGTTGGGCGGGATGGCGACGCAGGGAGCCGCGCAGGCGACGGCGAAGCAGATGCTGGGCGAATTCGGATTCGGTCAGTCTCAGTGGCCCGCCCTGCGGAAGCTCTGGGACAAGGAATCCGCGTGGCGCTGGAACGCGATGAACCCCATCAGCGGGGCTTACGGAATCCCACAGGCGCTCCCGGGGCGGAAGATGGCATCGGCTGGTCGCGATTGGCAGACGAACCCCACGACGCAGATCAAGTGGGGGCTCGGCTACATCAAGGACCGCTACGGGTCGCCGAACGCTGCGTGGTCCAAGTGGAATTCGCGTCATCCCCACTGGTACGACGACGGAGGTTATCTGCCTCCGGGCCTGAGCCTCGTCGCGAACGGCACGGGGAAGCCAGAGCCGGTGTTCACCTCCGGCCAATGGGACACGCTCCGGGCTAACTCCGGACGGGGCGGGAGCCCTGAAATCCACGCCGACGTGCACGTCTACGTCGGCGACCGTGAGATCACGGACATTGTGCGCGTGGAAGTGGCGGCCCAAGAGGCGGCCACGGCCGGCGCTATCAACACAGGGAGATGGTAAATGGCTGACGAGCAGCCCATCGACGAGCCGACGACGGACACCCCTCCGCCTCCGGAGGTGGTGGAGCCGATCGTCGTGATGGAGCCGGAACTGGCGCCGCCGGGCGGCCCCCCTCGCGACGTGGTGGAGACGCCCCCTTCTCCGCCGGGTGGCGGCTCCATATTCGACACCCCGGGCGGCCCAACCCCCTCTGAGCCCACTCCTTAACGACCCGCTGGAGGACGACGCATGTCTATCGCTGGGAATCTGCTGTCCGACAACGTCAGCAGTATGGAAACCGACGTGTCGGGGTGGACTGCGCTCGTCAACGCGGGGAATCTCGCCAAGGGGACTGGAGGGACGGACGGCTCTGCCAATCTTCTCTGGAAGGCGACGGCCGCAGGCGATTGCCAGGTTGGTCTGGTAACGCGTGTGGCCGTCACTCCAGGGTCGACGTATCTGTCCTTCGCGTCGATCTGGGGACCAGTAAACGGAGCTCAGTCCCGGCTGGAAATCCGCTGGTACAACTCCGGTGGGACGCTCCTAAGTACGGTTCAAGGGCCCCTGGTCACCGTGGCAACCCCTCAATGGGCGCAGAATGCCGCATCTGGCGTGGCACCCGCGACGGCCGCCACGGCTCTGGTAGTTCTCCGGGCGACGGCGACGGCTGCTGCACAGACGTGGTTCGCTGACCGGGTCTTCCTCGGCCTGATGCCGAGCCCAGCGACCGGCAACCTCTTCGACTTTCTGACGCAGAGCGTAGAGGTCGACGGATCGGCGTGGACAGCTCCCGTCAACGCATCGATGAGCCTGATGCTGAATGGAGTGGAGTGGTTCCAGGCGCTTCGCGCGACGTCGGTAGCAGCCGGCGACGTTCAGGTTTATAACGCCAACAGACCGGCTGTGGCGGCAGGCACCGAGTACATCGGATACGCCATGGTGCAGCCCAGCACTTCGGGGCTGACACAGAAGGTCGAGCTGTGGTGGTACGACTCGGGCGGGACGAAGCTCTCCGAGTCCTCTGCGACGTGGATACCTGCAACCGGAGCTTGGACACGCTGTGCCGTCATCGCCACAGCTCCCGCGGGAGCTGCATCCGCACGCCTTGTGCTGCGTCCTACGGCGACAGCCGCCTCACAGCAATGGGCGTACGACAAGATGGTCCTCGCCCCGACAAGCGCGCTTGGCCAGGCGGGAAACATCCTGGGGTACAACGCGGCAGACATCGAGCAGGACGCCTCTGGGTGGACCGTGACAGGCGGGGTTGGATCCCAGAGCACCGCTGTAGTTTATAACGGCGCCTACGCGTTGAAGATGGTCGCTGACGGAACAGGCGACATGGAAGTGTCGCTCACAGTGCCCGTTCCTGTGACACCAAAGATGGGGTACCGGTTCACACCGGGGCTCATACGCCCCGCCGGGGCCGCGAACTACACCACGCGCATTGATTGGCTGGACGCGTCAGGCACTGTCGTCCGGACTCGGTCCCAGGACTGGGGCGGGTCAACAGGTTTCTGGCTGTACGGACCAATGGGGGACCTGGCTCCTTCCAACGCGGCCACCATGCGTGTAGCAGTCGTCTTCGAATCCCTATCCGCCGGCGATACCTGGTACATGGACAACGTGTACGCCGGACTAGGCGGACTAACGGTCCTCGCTGTTCCCGCAGGCGGAGGAGGCGTGTCGCTGACAGTGCGCGGACTGACAACGGGAGGCCCTTCATGGAAGTGGACACTGTCGCGGCTGGGCGCCGACGGATCAGCTACTCCGGTGCGAGGTTGGACGGCTGATCTGGTCGAGCAGGCCACCACAGGAGACGTCGCCGTCGTTACCGACTACGAAGCGCCACTAGGGATACCTGTGGCGTGGCGTGTCCGGTCGCACGATCCCGCGGGTTCCGCAAGCATCAGCTACACCACCGATCCTCTGACGTTGACTGGCGAAGTCACCGACGCATGGTTGACGGACGTGCAGCTCCCCGCTCGTTCTGTGGCCGCCACGGTTGGCGTCCCCTTGCCCGACTGGCAGCGCTCCGCACGTCAGGGCGCATACAGCGTCAAGGGCCGCCCTCGTCCCGTCGTGATAAGTGACGTGAGGTCTTCACGTACTGGAACCCTCTCGTTGGTTACGGAGACGGAGGAAGAGCGCGATGCACTCTGGTGGGTCCTGGAAACGGGTAACACGCTACTGATCAAATGGCCGGTGAACTTCACCGAGCCGGACATGTACGTCCAAGTAGCCGACGTCACCGAAGCGCACATTACTGCCAACGCGGAGCACAGCGACCGGACATGGACGCTCGCACTCACAGAGGTGGATCGCCCCATCGGCGGCATCATCGGCTCTCCTGACCGCACGTGGCAGACGGTGAAGGACGCGGGTCCGGACTGGTCGACTGCCGTCGGTGGCGCCACGACGTGGCTGGACGTCTTCACGGGCGTGGTGGGGTCCTGATGTACAACGTCAGCTCTCGGTTCCTCCAGACCCTCGCCACTTCGCACCGAATGGTGACGCGGGTCGACGCCTACTACAACGGGGCGCTGACCCGATCGAATATCCCGTTCACAGACGGCTCCGTCACCGTCGACAGGGGCAGCAAGGTCCGCCGGAACCTCTCTCTGACGATCGCCGACCTGAGCCTTATCCCGTGGGACGCGACGGACCCGCTGGCGGTCTACGGCCAACAGCTAGTTGTGTCCCGCGGGATTCAGTTCGCTGACGGCGCGGAGATGGTTCCGCTAGGGACTTTCCGCATTAACGAGCCGTCCGCCGACGTCCACACCGGACCGATAACTCTGACTGGTACGTCCTCAGAGGCCATCATCCAAGAGGACGCGTTCATGGCTCCAGCGACCACGCGCGGATACAGCACTTGCGTGGACGCGATCACCTATCTGATTCGGCAGACGCTTCCGAGCGCCGCCGTTATCAACCTGACGGCCGGTGCCCGGAATCCCACATGCCCGGTAGCCGTTTGGGATGCCGGCGCAGACCGATGGGACGCTGTCGTCCAGATCGCCACCGCCATGCAGGCAGAAATCTACGTCGACGCCATCGACCGATTCGTCATTGTCGACGTTCCGAACCCGTTGACGGCTCCCGTTGTCTGGGATGTGGCTGACGGCGAAGGCGGAACGCTGGTGTCAGCCGCGCGGACGATGTCCCGGAACAACGTTTACAACGCCGTTGTGGTCTCCGCCGAAAACACAGCGTCCAACACGACTCCCGTGAGCGCCGTTGCGACGGACAACGACCCCAACAGCCCGACGCGTTGGGGCGGCCCCTTCGGACGAAAGCCACTGGCGATCACAACGGCACTGGCAACAACTCAAGCGGGCTGCCAGTCGATCGCGAACTACAAACTGGCCGATCTGATCGCACCTAATATCCAGACCTCGGCGTCGTCCCTTCCGAATCCCGCTCTTGAAGCTGGGGACTGCATTCGCATCTCGGCGGCCGGGCGAAAGGAACTGTCCATCGTGCAGTCTTTCACCGTCCCCCTGACGCCAGAGGGCGACTTTCCCTTGACGCTCCGGGCGAGCAAGGAGGACCCGGCATGACGAAGCGCCTTGCTGACGCTGTGGAGCGCAAAGCGGCGACGGCCGTAAAGCAGCAATCGGCCGCGTGGCTGCTCGCTACGGTGACGGCCGTGGGCACGGATGGGACCGTGGACATCACCACTGCCACGGGCCCCGTCCAGGGCGTCCGACGCCTCCGCGCCTACCGTCAGCCGCAGGTAGGCGACGTGGTCAAGGTCGCGAGGAACGCCGCAGGTAACTGGATCGTCGTGGGCTCACTGGCCGCCGGCGATCCCAGTTGGCAGCCGCTCACCATGGCTTCCGGATTTAGTTGGAACGGCGGCCCAACGGATCCATTCCCGCAGTGCCGACTGACGGACGACGGCCTTTTGCAGCTATCCGGAATCATCAAAGGCGCTGCTACTTCCGGCGCCACAACGCAGATAGCCACGCTTCCCGCTGGAGTTTCTACAACCCTCTGGATCCGCGGCGTTGCCATGACGTCGATCGTCGCGAACCACGCTGGAGTCGGAATCAGCCCTGCGGGCGTGGTGAATATCTACCCGACCACGACGCACACGGCGTCCACGTGGGTTCAACTCGACGGCGTCATGGGCCGTTCTCGCTAAACCTTCCAGCCTGACAACAACCCCCCAACGGGACCGTTGCGGGGTGGAGGACGCATGCCTAAAAACGATTTGTGGGGCCAAGGAGTTCAATACCCGGCTCTCTCTGATGTCCCCGACATCGAAACGGCTCTTGGCGGCATAGTCAACGGCATTGTTGGGCGCACCGTGATGCGTTTCGCCAACGCCAACGCGAGAGCTGCTGCGCTAACGGGGTCGTCCGCCCCCGTGCCCGGGATGATTACCTATCTCCTCGCCGAAGACCGCTACGACGTACGCATGGCGAACAACACTTGGCAGACGTTGACGCCCGGACCCTGGCAGGTACTTCCCTTCGCTTCCGGTATCGGAGCCGACGGAGGAAGCCCCGGCTATCGCAGCGTCAATGGTGACGTCCAGCTTCGCGGCCGAGTGAACCGCACGAACGGCGGGCGGTTCACGTACTCCAACGCCGCTGACTGGCTCCTTGCCACACTCCCGACGGCCGTCCGCCCGTCATCCACGGAGTACTGGACACAGGCCGTCGAGATCGGCGCGGGTACCTATTACTGCCGCCTGGAACTCCGCTCCGACGGCAGCCTCATCGCGCGCATTCCACCGGAGGCGGACGGGACGACCGGCGGTCTCCACTGGATCAGCATCGCCTGGCGTTACAGCCTCGTCTAAGACTCGCGCACGAACTCACCACGGCCCCTCTGCGGGCCTTTTTCTATGCCTTGGAGGGAATATGGGGACCGACTGGATTTCGGGCGCTGAGCGGCTGGGAGACGGCTCTATCGGCGGCGCTATGGACAGTCCGAGCAACCCGCCGCGCGTCGTCTGGCACACCACGGAGAGCGGGGACGGGGACGCTGCGTTCAACGCTGTCGAGCGCTACCTGCGTCAGATCGGCGCCGAGCCGCACATCATCTACGACCCGCGGACGGATCGCATCGGCCAGTTCGGGCCGCTCAGCCAGAGCGCGCGGGCGCTGAAGAACGACGGCGTGACGCGGACGAACCGCACTGGTCGCGTGTGCATTCAGATCGAGGTTCTGGGCCGAGCCGCGCACCCGTTCACGGACACCTGGAAGCCTGGGAAGAACTTCAAGGCGCTGATGGCCGCCATCCGCTCGTGGGGCGTCCCCGACGTGTTCCCGATGGGCAACCCTCCCAAGTACCCAGGCAGCTCGCGGCGGGACCGCCACACCTGGGCCACGAAGGGCGGCCACTACTGCCACGCGAACGTTCCCGGCAACGACCACGGAGACCCCGGCGCCATCTCGCCGGCTGCGCTCTTCAAGGCGGCCCCGAAGGGCGGCAGCACTCCGCCCCCATCGAAGCCTTCGCCGGCTCCCTCGACGAAGACCGTGGACCTTTCCAACGTCATCGACGCTGCGAAGCGCGACCCCAAGGCCGCTCAGGGCAAGACCACGCACGCCGCTGACGTGAAGATCGTGGAAGCGGCGCTGAAGGCTGAAGGACTGCTCTCGGCCACCTACGCGGCCGACGGCTCGTTCGGCAGCTTGACCGTCACGGCGTACGCGAAGTGGCAGCGCAAGTGTGGGTACACCGGCTCGGCGGCCGACGGCATCCCCGGGAAGTCCTCTCTGGAGAAGCTGGGTGCCAAGCACGGCTTCAAGGTGAAGGCGTGACGCCGTGAGCCCTGAAGTTGCTGCCGCCATCGTCGGCGCCGTCGCACTGATCGTGGCGACGCTGATTACTGCGCTCGTTCCCTCTCTTCTACGGCGCACACGTGGCGCTGTGGAGGCGGAGGGGGCTGCCACGCGGGATGCCATGGACGCGTTTGCCAGCGGCGTGCATGCCCGCATCGACGACCTTCGCGCCGACGTGCACGAGCTGCGCGACTGGCAGACGTCGCACACCGCGGAACACGTGCTGTTGCGCGATCAGCCACATTCTGAAGACTGACCCAAGATGTCTGGCCTTCCCTGCCCCATAACCCCCTCGTAGACGCCGACGAGGGGAGAGGGTATGCCGAACATCGGGATCCTGGGCCGTGCGCGATCGGGCAAGGACACTGCCGGCCGGTGGCTCGTGGAGAACCGCGGGTACAACCGGGTGGCGTTCGCGGACCCGCTCCGTGAAGCAGCGTGGAAGATCGATCCGTACATCACGTTGAACGACTGGCCGACGTTTGCGCGGCGGCTCTCCGACAAAGTAGCCGGTCCGAACAGTTGGGACCGCGCTAAGGACGAGTACCCCGAAGTCCGCCGCATCCTTCAGAATCTTGGCTCTGCCATCCGCGAGCTTGACCCGGACTTCTGGCTCCGCCAGGCGCTGAAGACCGCGGACGAGGCCAGCGAGCGGACCGGGCTGCCGTGTGTGATCACCGACGTTAGGTACCCCAACGAGGTGGCAGCGCTGAAGGCTCGCGGATGGCACCTCGTCTACATCGATCGCCCTGGTGTGCCCCAGCTCGACCACCCGTCGGAGCGGCTGACGGAGGACGACGCGGACTACGTGATCCGAAACACCGGCAACCTCGCCTACTTCCACGAAGGCGTTGAGTGGATGTGGGAGCGCATCAACCACGCCGAAACCCGCCGCGAGATCAACCGATCGACGTTCTGAAAGGAACTGCATGAAGAGACTCAAGACCGCCTTCGACGTCCTGTGCGCCCGCCTCTACGTGTGGGCGGTGGTCCAGGTGACCACTGAGCCGGTCCGCGTGCGCGCGTGGCTGGTGTCCGCGCTTCTCGCGTGTAGCGTTGTCGTGCCTGCGTTCGCCGATCACCGGACGGACGAGGCCATTGCCGGCGTCCTCGTGACGGCCCTGACGGTTGTCGCTGGCGAGTCGGCGCGCTCCAAGGTGACGCCTACCGACAGTAAGTGATGTAGTTCACAGTTCAACCTTTGGCCCCTGGTTTCCTCAGTTGTGAGGAGGTCAGGGGCCTTTTTGCGTTTAGATGCAGGCCACACGTGCGCAAAACATTTTGCGCACGGGCTGATAACCGGCGTTGTACCTGCGAGGCAAGGACTTGTAGTGTCCGGAGATGCCGACCACACCCGGACCCCTCACGGATGCCCTGGCAGCCGTCTGGGAGGCCGTACGCACGCACCACCCCGACGCCCCGCGGGCGCGCATCGGCGTCGCCGACACACCCATCGTCCTCGCCCACGGGCAAGAGAGATGGACGATGGACGACGAGGGGATGTACCTCCTGCTTGTGCCGGCGGAGATTCTGCGGAGAGGTCCCGAGTCGACGGTGACATGCATTCTCCACGAGGCTGCACATTTGCTTAATCTGGTCCGAGGCGTTAACGACACGTCGAGCGGTGGCGGGTACCACACGAAGAAATACCTCGATGCGGCGAAGGAAGTAGGGCTGACGTGGCCCGACGGCGCACCCCGACACGCGACTGCGGGATACGCGGCTGCTGAGCTGCCGTCGACGACGTTGGATCGCTATGTGAATCATCTGAAGCCGCTAGCCGCCGCTATCGAACAGACGCTCCCGTACCTGGCAGCGCCGGAGCCGACGAGGTCCAGCCGCCACAACAGGCTGATCATGGAATGTAGCTGCAAACCTCAGCCGAGAAAGATCCAGGTGAGCCGTACCGTCGCAGGACTGGGGCCGATCATGTGCGGCGTGTGTAACAAGCCGTTTACGTAAGTTTGGCTGGCGTCCGCGTAACACTCGCGGTACGGTCCTCCTGACAGCCCCACAGTCAGGAGCGCCCCCATGCCTGCCGAAGTGCAGCGACGTCGGACGAGCAAACCGCCAGTGCCGACTACAGGCGAAGCGCCGCTTCCCACTCTTACCGTCGACGACATTCGACATGAGGGGACAGCGGCGCTCATCGCGCGTGGAGCGGCATACGCATCTGAGTACGCGCAGATTGAGCACAAGCCCGAAATGCTGGTGCGCAACATTGCCGTGGTCAACGTCGCTCTTCGACGTCAACACGACGACATGAGGGGCAGGACGCGGGCATATCGTGAGGATGTGGCTCAGATCTACCGGGCTGCGGGTATCGGACCCAACGTTGTTGACAGGATGCAACAGGCGGTCCGCTACCACGTGGGCAATATCTTGCGAGACGAGCTGTCCCCGGAGGAGCTGCGGGATCTCGACCTCCACACATCGTCACCCTTGGAGCGCGCTCGCGGCGCTCGTGCCGTGACGTCGGCCCTGGCTACCGCGGAACGCGTCTCGTCGCAGGCTGTGAAAGTTCCTTCAGCTAAGTCGAGGAAGACGAAGCGAACGGACGACGAGCCCGCGCCGGCCCCCGAAATCCCCGTGAAAGCAACGGCAGATCACCTCCGCCTCGTCAACGCTGCGAAGAGCATTGTGAGCCAGCTCTCACCAGACGTCATCGACGACGCCATGACCGACGGGCAGAGGGCCAAACTGCACGAGGAGCTAGGCGCCCTCCAGGACGCCATCCGCGTACTCCGTCGACACACGAAACCTCGCAGGTCAGACGCCTGATCGCCCTCCACGTCGGCCCTCGTCCTCGTCTTGGCGGGGGCTTCGGCGTGTCAGAAGGGTCAAATTACGACCCTAAATCTAAACCTTCTACACGCGTTAAGGACCTTTGGAAAAAGGGGTCTAGTTTGCATTTTTGACCCTGGCCTGACACTGCCTACGGCTGTCGGGACGAAGACGAAAAGATCTTCGACGGGACACAGATTTCCGGCCCGCTCCGCCCCATAACTCTCTCGTAGGCAACGACGAGGGAGGCCGGATGGCCGGAGTGAAGACGCTCAAGCGCGGCGGGAGCCGCTTCTACATCAACCCGGACGACGCTCGGATCAAGGTCCCGGGCGTGACGTCAATCGTTGGCATGCTCCCGAAGGACTTCCTGACCTTCTGGGCGGCGAAGGTGTCGGCGGAGGCGGCCGTCGACAACTGGGACATCGTCAGCCAGCTGATCCAGCGGGACCCTGCGGGCGCAATCGACTATCTGAAAAACACCCACCGACGGCAGACGAAGGCCGCGAGCGACTTGGGGTCAGCGGCGCACGACCTGTTTGAGCGCCTGGCCCGCGGGGAGAGCGTCAACCCGCGGTATGTCCACGCCGATGTCAAGCCGCATCTGCACTGGTTCCGGGAGTTCCTGGACGAGGTGCAGCCCGAGTTCATCCACCTCGAAGAGACGGTCTGGAGCGACACCTACCAGTACGCGGGCAGCTTCGACGCCATCGCCAGGATCGACGGGGAGACCGTAGTACTGGACTGGAAAACTTCGAAAGCCGTCTATGACTCCGTGGCGCTCCAGCTCAGCGCCTACCGCTACGCGGACCGGATCATCCGGGCGGAGGATGGGGAATCGGTCGACGTCCCCGAGCTGGCCGGCGGCGCCGTTCTCCACGTGAGGCCCGAAGGATGGTCCTTCGTTCCTGTCGAGTGCGGCCCGAAAGTCTTCGATGCGTTCAAGGCGCTCCGTCAGGTCTTCGACTGGGAGCGCGATGGTAAGAAGGCGGTCGTCGGCAAGCCCATCGCTTCCGGTGGCGAGCAGCAGACGGGGACGCAGAGGAGGGCGGCGTGAGCGACGAGCGACGCGAGCGTTACGCGGCGGCGCTTCGAGAACACCACAACGGGCTCTACGAGGCTGAAGTACAGGCCATCACGACAACCACTATGGCCATCGCCGATGAGGAGCTTCAGCAGCTCGAAGACGCCTTCTCCAAGGAGCGGGCCCGCGCCGAAGTCGCCGAGCAGCAGCGCGACGGCTGGCGTCGGGCTGCTGCGTCCTACTGCCAGCAGACAGCGGACCACCTGGACAACAAGGCGGCTGCCGAGAAGGAGCGCAACCGTCACGCGGCCGACGCCGTCCGCTACAAAGCGGATCTGCTGACCGCTCGTCATGACCTCCACGAGTTCCATCGAGAGCTGGAGGAAGAGCGCGAGGAGCACGCCGCGGAAGTGGCGGATCTGAGGGCAACCATCGACGACCTTCGGGCGGAGCGTGCCGAGTTGCGCGCCGCCATCATCGTGCAGGCCGTGAGCCTGGCCAGGCAAGAGGAAGCCGTATGAGCGACAGGTTCGAGATCGATCCACTCAAGGTGTTCCCCGTCGAAGGGCCTACCGCGCGCGAAGCGGCGTGGGCGAAGGCAACCGAGCACGTCAACGCCCTCGCCACCAACTCCCGCGGCTATCAGGACGGCGTGACGTTGGCGCACAAGATCGACGCCATCGAGCGGGTTGCGCGGTTCCTGTTGGGGGAGAGCGAGTGACGTTCCGTATCGAGACTCCGGAGGAGCGCCGTCGGCGAGCAGAGAAGGAGGCGTTCGACACCTCCGTTCGACTGCTCATGGTCCGCGTGGTCATGCTTCCGCTGGAAGCACTGGTCCTCATGGCCGCTCTGGCGGCAGTCCACACCGTGGCGGCTCCGGTCGTCGCGGCTGGCTACTGGACGTCGCTCCTGCTCATGCTGGGGGTCAATCTCCTGGTGAGCGTCGTCAAGCGGTTCCGGCGGTAACGCGAAGCACTCACACCAGCGGGGCGTCCGACGTGGCGCCCCGCTTCGACGTATGCACGGAGGAGAGCAGATGAAGAACGGGAAGAAGATCGTAGCCTCCGCGGCGTTGGCAGTTGCCCTCGTCGGTGGCGCAACGGCCTGCGACAGCAAGTACAGCGAGCCCTTCCACGACGCGCCGCGGAGCCACCAGAACAACAACGGTCCCATGGACGTCGTCAACGGCTCCGACGGCTTCAGCAACCTGGGCACGAAGTGCGACCACGGCAACCGTGTCTACGTGGCGTACCACGGTGACGAGAAGTACGCGGCCGTGGCCGTTGTCCCGCAGGACCCGACGTGTGACGGTCGCTGATGTCCGCTGAGCAGATCCAGGGCATCGCCCTTGACACCCTCGTGGAGTGGATGGACGGCTACTACGCCGACGGCGAGCGTCCGCAGCTCCGCATCCGCCCTGCCGACGTCGGCACTGACTCCGCGGTGTTCACCGTGGAGGAGTGCGACCCGTTCCCGGGAGACGCACGGCAGTTCCGAGTGACGGTGATGGCGGAGGAGATCGCCGACTAGCGCTAACCACACACGCAACACCCCAGCCCCCGGTCTGCTTCGGCGCCGGGGGCTTTCGGCGTAGGAGCACCGATAACGACGAGGGGGACCACCGTGTTCTTCACCTTCAACCAGAACAACTCCGGTGGCGGTTTCGACTTCGACGAGGCGCGCGGCATCACCGAGTACGTGATCGTGGAAGCGGACACCGCGGACGAGGCCAACGAGCGGGCCGAGAGCATTGGCCTGTACTTCGACGGCGACGGCGACTGCCCGTGCTGCGGGGACCGCTGGTACGCCCAGTGGAGCAACGACCGGGGCCGCGAGGTCCCGAGCATCTACGACGAGCCTGTGGAGACGGCCACGGCCCTCATCAAGTGGATGGGCGACAACCCGGACGTGTTCGTGCACTACGCAGACGGCCGCGTTGCGGCGCACCACCTGCCGAAGAGCAACCACTGACCGCCAGCCCCCGGAGCCTCTGAGGCCCGGGGGCTTTCGGCGTAGGAGCACACGAGAGGAGAGCCGACGTGGCGAAACGCGTAACACTGGCCGACGTTGTGGCGGCGCTGAAAGAACACGGGTGGCGGCAGACAGGACGAGGAGTGTTCGCGCCGAACGAACCACTCGTCCTGACGACACCGGACCACATTCCCGACGCGTGGTGGGGACTGCCCACGTACACGGACTACAGGGTCTTGTCGGTCAGCGCCGTGAAGGGCCGCCCCGCGCACTACTGGACGTCGACGGGTGCGCCATGGGCCGGCGCCCGGGACACGAAGGTCACCGCAGCGAAGGCAATCGAGTTCATCGAGGAGACAACCCGCCTTGTGGCGGAGACCAAGGGGGCAGAAGCGTGAAGCACTCGACCACAATCCACACCGCCGACGGCTCGTCGGTCACCATCCGCCCCCGCGGAGCGCACGGGTACGACCTGGAGACCCGCAACGCGAAGGGCGAGACGATCGCCACCGTGGTCATGGACCGCGACGACGTCCGCGCGCTGATGGCGGAGATGGACGAGGTGACCGCGTAATGCACGTTGGACGATCCTTCGACGGCCCCGGCCACATCGAGGCCACCTGCCCTTGTCCGCTCGCACCGTGTGGCCTCGTCGATACGGACGACGTGAGCGACGCATGCGACCAGCACCCGCCCACGTCGTGCAAGACCATGCGCACCGGCCATGCCGCGGAGGACTGCCCGGAGATGGGCCGGGACGTGGTGGTGGCGCTGGCCGAGGTACTGGGTGCGCGGCAGGCCATCATCGACGCTGCGTGCGAGGAGCCGGAGGGCTTTCACTCCCTGGCTCTTCTCGACGCCATCGACGCACACCACCGGGCTGTGTCGCACCTGAACGCGGAGCGCATCCGCAACTCTGAGCGGCTCCGCGACTACACCGACGACCACATGAGCGACTGCAACGCAGCAGCGGACGAGATTGACCCGGAGGTGGCGGCATGAGCGAGATCTTCAAGGCCGATGACGTCGTATTGGCAGGCGACGACCCCACGCGGTACGTGGTCGTGGCGGGGCCGTTCAACGGCGCCTACCAGCCGTTCTACGTGCTGCGCCGTGAGGGAGGAACGGAGCACCGCACCGCCCTGGGCAGCACGATGAAGCGTCCCGCCCCCGAGTTCGAGGTGGGCGGTACGGTCACGGTCGACGGCGAGTTCGTCACCCTGCTGGCTGGTCCGTTTAACGACGGGGCGGGCGCATGGTGGGTGGTCCAGGACGACACTGGTTCCCAGTACGTCGGGAAGCAGCGCTACCTCACCAACTACCAGCCTCCCGCTCCGGCGGTCGAGACGTTCGAGTACGACGGAACCGCCTACGAGGTGGGCGCGACGTACGTGGATCGGGAGGGGGACCGCGTGACCCTGACGAGAATGCCCATCAACGCGCGCGAAAGTGGCGTGTTGACCTACGCAGTTAACGGGGTGGCGAGCGGCTACTCGTTCGGGCGGTACGTGGACACCTTCGGCCCGCTGTGGAAGGTGGAGGGATGAGCGAACGACCCGAGGAGTACCACAACCACCCTGCGGGCGACGGTTGCACGCCTCGGTGTGTGGTCCCCGCCGATGACCGGCGCGAGTGCCCCGACAACTGCCCCGGCTGTAACGCCCCGGGCGGTGTGGGTGAATGCGGGCCTGACGACCGGCGTGAACGCTACGCGGCAGCGCTGCGCGCGAACTGGCAGCTCGACCCCGACGTCCTGGACGATCTGACCACGGCAGTCATGGCCGTGGCGGACGAAGAGGCGCGCACCGCGCATGACGAACACTGCATACAGGCAGGCGAAGAGGTGGCCCGGCTGACGGAGGAGAACGCCCGTCTCCGCGCTGAGCTGGACTCCACCAAGGCCGCTCACCGTGCCATCTGGGACAAGCACCAGCAGCGGGGACAGTGGATATTCGACCTGCAAGGCGAGAACGCCCGTCTCCGCGATGCCCTCGGTCGAATCCGCTCCAACATCCGAAACGGCGGGGCGTCGACGTCGGCGCTCATCCGGTCCATCGACGACATCGCACGGGAGGCAGGGGCGTGAGCGACGAGCGACGCGAGCGTTACGCGGCTGCGATGGCGGCTGCCTACGACGCGGGACCTGAGTGGGCATACGAGTGGTACCCCGAAGCTGACGCCGCTATGTCCGTGGCGGACGAAGAGGTCAGCGCACGGGCAGCATCGGTCCAGTCATATTGGGAGTGCGAGGCCAAGCGTTGGCAGGGTCGCGCAGCCGACGCGGAACAGAAGGTCATCGACATGGGTGGATACCGGGTAGCCGCCGAAGCTCTCGGTGCCGATAACGCCCGTCTCCGCGCTGAGCTGTATTACGCCCAGTTGAAGCGAGAGGACAACTGGGCGGAGGTTGTGCGGACTAGCGCCACCATCGAGCGCGTTCGTGCGGTGCTGACCGAACTCAACAGCCGGGCAGATGCGTGGTCCGAGGCTGCACAGGAAGTCCTGAGCGGCGTCGAGTATGGGTGGGCGGCTGATCTACTCCACGACGCACTCAACGCCCCCACCACCGTGGCCAACCCGAACCGGACGAAGGTGGACGAGTGAGCACGCGGCATGTCGTGGAACACGTGCTGAAGGACTACGGATACAGCCCCGCAGTGGCGACGCGGATCGTCACCAACCTGCTGAACGAGCACGCGCATGCGCTGGCGGAGGAGATCCGCAACATCGGTCCTGAGTCAGGGCTGTCCGAAGACGAAGCGGTTGGCCTGTGGTACGCCGCAGACTTCATCGACTCGGAGGTGACCTCATGACACAGATCGACATCGGCGAGCCCACCAAGGCCGAAGGCATCGCCGACCGCATCGACCTCTTCCGCCTGGCCGTGCAACTGCTGGGCGAGACCGACTGGGCCGAGCCACCGTCGGTGGCCGACGTCACGCGAGTGGCTGAGTATCTGGAGGGGGTCTGATGATCAGCGTCCGTGAGGCGACTGAGCTGGAGGAGCTTCAGCGCCTTCTCGATGAGGCGTACACGCACTACTTCGACAACGACGACGTGGGCCACTGTAAGAGCAGCGAGGGCTACATCGGGCTGCACTTCACGAACTACTTCGACCGTCGCGACGGCGAGCCGTTCGGCATCAATTCCGTGGAGGTCTACAGCTACGTCCTCGGCCCGCACCGGATGCACCAGTTCGACACGACGGCGGAGGCCCTGGAGGCGGTCCGCGAGTGGCACCGCGAAGAGATGGCGCGTGACTACTCGGAAGAGGAGTGGGGCTGATGACACAGAATCCGTTCGATCCGCGGCAACTGAGCCTCGACGTCATGCAGGCTGCCGAGGTCATGACCGCATTTTTCGATGCGGCCGACGGCATGCGGATGGATTTGGAAAGGCGCGGCTGGTCGCCGACGGCCGCCGAGCAGATCGCGCAGTCGTGGCTGATGGCCATGCTCGGTGTGGCGCGGGGTGGTGGCGCATGACCATGGAACAGCTCGTCCTGGCCGGCGCCCCGGAGCTGCCTGGCGGATGGTTCTACCGGGTGCGCGAAGTGTACGGCGTCGGCTTCAAGGTGGAGATCCGCGAGCGGACTCGATTCGCGTCCCGCCAGGTGGCGGAGAAGTACGTGCTTGAGCACGGCTTCGACGACATGGCAGACGCCGTAGTCGACGCCTGCCGCCGTGCGCACCGGTCTGCGGCCACGCAGGCGGAGATGCGCGAGAAGTGGCGGTCGCTGTCCGTGTTCGTCGGGGACCATGACGGGAGGCGCCGTGGCTGACTGGGCCGCGATGGTAGAGGCGCGAAACGCGGAGATCGCGCGGCTGAAGGCGAGCTTGGCGGAGAGCGATCGTCTTCGAGAGCATGCGGGTGACCTCTACGAGATGTTCCGGAGCCTGTACGACCGCGAGGCAGACATGGCAGACCGCTACCGTCTCGCCTGGCTCTCCGCCCGACGTCGCGCGGCGGAGGAAGCCGCCTTCGGGGCCGACGCCGTGGAGCACTATGAGCGGAAGCTTCAGCAGCTCCGCGCCGAGCTGGAGCGTGCGCAAAACGTTTTGCGCACCGACTAAAGATCTTCGACCGAGGCCAAGATTTCCGGGCCTCCGCGCCCCATAACTAAGGCAGAGGAAGAGGGCAGGACCCCGCGTCACTCACGCGAGGCACCTGCCCTCTCTTGCTGCGCTCAAGCACACGCCACCTACGAGAGGCATTCACGCATATGGCGAACAACATCCGGAAGATCTGGGAGACCGACCCCGACAGCAAGCCCAAGGAGCGCACCTTCTCCGACGACTTCGTGGGCCGCTTCCGGTCCGGCCGGCTCGTCGGGAAGCAGCCGGAAGCGCTGTCCGAGTGGCGCGTCACCACCGGTGACCCGGTAGTGGCCGACGAGATCTCGCGCCTGATGGGTGGCGAGGCGGCCGAGTGGGACACCGACAAGGAGGACAACATCGAGGTGCTGACCGACGCGTCGTCGGTTGAGATCGTCATCGAGTCCTCCGACAAGATCGACGCCTCGATGAAGCTCTTCGGCATGACGGGCCTCGTCCACCACTGCGACGGCGTGGAGTACCTGAGCCCGGAGGAGGACAAGGGCCAGAAGTGCGGCTGCCCGCCCCTGCTTCAGGACCGCAAGGACAAGGCTAAGAGCGGTCGCGGGCCGAAGCCCAGCATCGACATTCAGTTCAAGCTCGCCGACGCTCCGCACCTGGGCCTCTTCCGCTTCAACTCGGGAAGTTGGGAGCTGGTCAAGACCCTTCACACCGTCCTGGAGGACGTGGACAAGGCATCCGGCCGTGAGTACGACGCCGACGACAAGGTGAGCGTCCAGGGCAGCCCGGTGCGGGCGACGCTGAGCATCGAGAACGTCAGCTACACCACCAAGGCGGGCCGCGACGTGTCGTTCAATCGCCCCGTCGTGAAGGTTCTCGGAGCCTACGAGGCCACTAAGACGCTGGCCGACGCCGCCTGATCCACCCCGCAGAAACGCCCCGGTTCCTTCCGCAGTGAGGGCGGAGGGGCCCGGGGCGCACTCACGAGTCTACGCACACGGAGGAGAGAACATGGCGCTTTACCTGGTGTCCCGCACGGACCGCCACGACTACGACGAGTACGACGCGATCGTGGTTCGCGCGGGCGACGAATCGACAGCGCTGAAGATCGCGACGAGCGGGACCGAGTTCTGCCGTGGCGACGGTTCGAAACGCTGGGACCCGGACTTCGAAGGCTTCAAGCGCGACGGCTCGAACCTGATGGTCGAGCGGCTGGAGTCTCGCGGACCCGCGGGTCTCATCCTCGCCTCCTTCAACGCCGGGTGACGCCATGCCGATTCTCGAACTCTGCGCCGGATATGGCGGACTGGGTATCGCGGTCGAAGCCCTGACGGGCGACAAAGTCACCGTCGTGGCGGAAGTCCACGGGGCAGCGTGCAAGGTCATGGCGCACCGATTCCCGGACGCCCCCAACATCGGCGACGTCCGCTACCAGAACTGGGGCGCGCTGCTGGGCGAGGGCATCGACACCATCACGGCTGGCTTCCCTTGCCAGGACATCAGCAACGCCGGAAAGCGAGAGGGAATCAAGGGTGAGCGAAGCGGCATCTGGTTCGACATCGCCGACGGCATACGGGTTCTACGACCCCGACACGTCTACCTGGAGAACGTGGGAGCACTCCGAAATCGGGGACAAAGCGCGGTGCTCCGATCGCTTCACGAGATCGGGTACAGCGCTGCGTGGATGTCTCTACGAGCTTCCGACATCGGGGCTCCGCACCATCGCGACCGGTGGTTCTGCTACGCCACACCTTCCGAGCCCGACGGTCAGTGACGCAACCCGCGGGCCTGACTTCGCCAAGCGGAGCCGAGAGGGATCCGGCGGGGACGATCTGGTGACGGCCATCGCCCGTCTCTTCCCGCGGGAGAAGGCGGAGAAGCTGTTCAAGACCCCGACGGCGAATCTGGCATCGAACGGCAGCGCACAGCACCCCGACAAGCGCAAGGCTGGTGGCCACGGGCCGACGCTGGAAGACGAGGTCGTCTTCCTCCTCAACGTCGACCCGGACGACGTGGCGGACGACGGACCGCACACCCCGGCCGAGTGGTGGGGGCCGTTCGCAGCCTGTGTGTACCGGTGGGAAGTCTTCATGGGCCGTCAGGCGCCAGTCCCGCTGATGCGCGGTCCTCGGGGTGGATTGAAGCTCGCCCCGAAGTTCTGCGAATGGATGATGGGCCTCCCCGACGGCTGGGTGACCGACGTCCCGGACCTCACGCGCGAAGAGCAGATCGCCCGTATCGGCAATGGCGTCTGCCCACAGCAAGCACACCACGCGTTCGGCTTTCTCAGAGCCGAGCTACGCAAAGCACTCACGGACGCAACAGAGGAGAGCACATGAGCAAGACGCCTTTGACCGACTTCACCGGAGCGGAGATCCGTCCCGGCCGGCTGATCGCATTCCCGACGCGCCGTGGGAACCGCGTACGGAACACAGAGGCCATCGTCCTGGAGACGATGAGCGACAAGAGCAGCGGCCGAGTGGTGCCGAAGCTGAAGGTTCGGCCGACGGGTCGTGAGTCGGGCGTCTCCGGGCGCAAGACCCTCTCGCCGCAGACCATCGGTGCCGAACACGTCGTCGTCATCGGCGACGCACCGACCGAGTAACGGCCACCCCCACACCAGCCCCCGCGCAACGACGACGCGGGGGCTTTCGCTTGGCATTCACGGAGGAGAGCATGACGGACACGTTCAAGGTCGGGGACAAGGTCCAGCACGACGACAAGACGGCCACCGTCGCGGGTGGTCCGCATATGGGCTACTCAAAGTGGTACGTCGTTGAGGACGCGGACGGCAAGGAGTACCCGGTCGGAGCGGACCGGCTGACCCTCGTTCCCACCGACCCCCGCCGCGATGTGGTGGCGCGAGCGATCTACGATCACCGGTACCCGCTGCGCACCGACGGGGACCAGGAGCACCGACTGTCTGTCTTCCGAGGGGACGCTGATGCCATCCTCGCCGCGCTGGACGCCATGGAGGCCCCGGCGGAAGAGCCCCGCCCCCTGGTCGTCGGTGACATGGTCCGGATCACGCGGGAGAACGACCCCGAGTACGAGAGCCCGGGGGCGCGCACCGGTCGGATCGGCCCGCTCGTGGCGGTCTACCCGGGCGACCACGACTACCCCTACACCGTGAACGTGTCCGGCTACGGCGACTGCATGTCACACAGCGTGGAGCGCGTGACGGACGCCGACGTCGAGGTCATCGACGGTGTGACGTACGACTTGGGTGCGAAGTACAAGGACCAAGACGGCGACGTGTGGCGCCTCCGTCGGGTGAGCGGTGTGGTCCGCGCGACGATGAACATCGACGAGACCGAGTTTCCCGATGAGGACAGTCGCACGTTGGCGCACGCCATCGAGGCGTACGGCCCCCTCACCCGCATCTAACCGCACACCCCTCGCCCCCGGCGCCCACGTGGTCCGGGGGCTGAGTGCGTAGGAGCACCGTTCGGAAGGGGAGAGGCAATGAAGGTCGAGATCACCGGAGAGCAGTTGACGGCCGCCATCCGTGAGGTGGTGGCGGAGAATCCGGACCGCGTGTACGAGGCACCGCAGCACATGCGAGACGGCTATTCCTGTTACTACGTCCACACCGACGAGGACGGCAACAACACACAGGCGGGGTGCGTCGTCGGGCAGGCGCTTTGTCGGCTCGGTGTCCCGCTGAGTCGACTCGCGGGTCTGGAGGGTTCGACGGCCGACTACGTGGTCCCTGAGACCACCACGCTCAGCGATCGAGACCCCGCCGTGGCCTTCGCCAATCGTGTGCAAGAGAAGCAGGATCTCGGCGCCACGTGGGCCGACGCTTTGCGAACGGCGTAGTCGTCGTGAGCCCCCGCCAGATCCAGAAACCCAAGCCCGCCACGCCCCGGCCACGTCCGCCGCAGGACACGCGGACGCCGTCGGGCAAGCCGATGCCGTATTGAGGAGATGACGATGCGTTTCCGTAAGAAGCCTGTCGAGATCGAGGCTGTTCAGTTCACCGCGGACACCTTTCGGGAGGCCATCCGCTTCGTCCCGATCGATCAGTTCGGCGACGCGGGCGAGGATGAGCGAGGCATCTTCATGACGATCAAGACTCTTGAGGGCCGTATGCGTGCCGACGAGGGCGACTGGATCATTCGCGGCGTCCAGGGCGAGCACTACCCGTGCAAGCCGGACATCTTCGAAGCTACCTACGAGCCCGCATGAGCGGCGCCTTCCACACCATCGACAACGCCAACGCCCCTTCCCTTGGCGACATCCGCGCCGCCGGCCCGGACGACCTGATCTACGTCATGCCGACGGCCGTGGAGCGGCGGGACTTCTCGAAGTACTGGGAGGCGATCGGCGTGGCGAAGGTCCGCGGCGCGTTCGTGCACGTGATGAACCGAGAGGAGAGAAATGAGCTACATCTTCCTGACTGAGTACGACGGTGACCCGGAGGAGTTCGTCCAGGACGACCCGGAGAGCGTGGGCAACGTGGACGTGCAGCACTCGTTCACCGACGGCGAGGAGCTGGACGCCATGGCGCTGATCGCGGAACTCCTCCGCGAAGGCACACACTTCGACGTCAGGCAGGTGCGGTTCTGATGGTGACCACCCGCAAGTTCACCCGCGAAGAGCTGGAAACCATCGGCATCCCGTACGAGTGGGACGCCGAACCCGGCAAAGCCGCGGAGCAACTGCACGAAGAGCAGATCGACGAACGCCGCTGGGTGTCGCTCCATGAGATCGTCTTCCGCGCCCCTGACGACGGCAAGGCGTACTCCGTCGTGTACGCGCAGGGCCTCACGGAGAACCAGGAAGACACCGATCCGTGGGAGTACGAGGGCGCGACCATCAAGGCCACCGAGGTGGAGCCGCATGAGGTGACCCTCACGGTGTGGCGGCCAGCGGGGAGTGGTAGCTGATGGCGCGCCGCATGGTCGGCGACGACCAGGACGTGTTCCGCGTCGTCCTCGTCAGCAAGGCGGGGAAGTGGGACTGGGACGAGGGCCGATGGGTTGAGACCGGCGGTACCGAGACCGAGCACTACGGCCCGTATAACACCATCGGTGCTGCTCGCGGACAGCGCACGTCGCTGGGTTACGTCGACTACTGGGACGACGAGGCGAAGGAGAGCGTCCGTGTAATGAAACAGGGCGTTGTTTCCTGCCGGATCCAGAAGGCGTACACCACATGGTCGGACGTCGCATGAAGTTTTTCCGACGCCGACGCAAGCCACCCACGCGACCGTCACCCGTGTTCGCCACGCAGACCCACGCCGACGACCCGTCGCGGCACACGTTGCGCATGGCGGGCAGCCCCGGCGAGACGTGGGAGTGGCTGAAGCCCACTGGCTACGAGCTGGACAGTTGGATCACACCGCCGCTCACCCTCCAGTTCCGCGGCCCAGACGGTGTCCTCATCGTGGCGCGTATCGGCGACACGCTGGTGAAAGACGGCAGGCGGGTCCGAGTGGAGAGGGCGGGCCATGGCTGACGCGATGACCCGCATTCTGTCGTCGACTCCGCGCCCCCTCACCAACCGCCCGACGTGGGAGCGCAGCTATCGCGTCGTCCGCGCGCTCCCCGACGCGGAGCCCGTGGAGTTCGACAAGCCACGCTGTGTATATGCCTCGTGGCCGTGGCTGACGGAGGAGTTGATGAGGGAGGTGGAAGGAGGATGACGATGGAAATCGATGGTGAGGACTACGAAATCTCGCCGGAAGCCTGGAAGGTCTTCGACCGGTGGCGCGACAAGGCGTACCGGGATGCGTGGGTCGTGGAGGCGATCGAATGGGAGGTTCGGAAGCAGGTGATCGCCGACCTACAGGCCAAGGCTGCGAGGGATTGGCCCGGGATCGGTGACTTCTTGAGCGACATCGTCCACGTGGTTCGGGGCGGTGGCGATGGCCAACCCGAGTAAGGCACGCGGCACCGCATGGGAATCCACCTGGACAGCCTTCCTCCGCGAACACCACAACCCCCGCGCACACCGCAACGTGCAGATGGGCGCGAAGGACATCGGCGACGTGGACGGCTTCTACCTTCACGCCGCGGAGCTGAAGGCGGAGAAGACCATCCGACTCCCCGAGTACATCGCGCAGGCGAACCGGGAGGCCGTCAACGCTGGCCAGCCGTTCGGCGTGGCGGTGGTGAAGCGGGTCCGGGCCAACGTGTCGGCCGCTTACCACGTGCGCGACGCCGCCACTGACGTTCGCCTCGTCAACCGCTTGCGCGACGCAGAGGCACTGGCCGAGACGTACGCGCCGGCTGAGGTGTGGAAGGCGCACTACGAGAAGCACGGAGGTGGACGCCAGTGAAGACCCGGATCAAGTTCGTCGGATACGTCGACGTGTACGGCACGCCGGATGACCCTGAGGACTGGGTGGAAGGCGCGCTGACGTACGGGGACAAGCACGCGGACCGACACTCGTCCTGGCTGGGCGAGATCGTCAGCGTCGAAGAGGTCGGCGACGACGAATAGCCAACAACCGAACACCGAACCGCAAGGGGCGTCTCTCCAGAGGCGCCCCTTCGGCATGCACTGAGAGGGGAGACATGGGCGGGATCAGCTTTGCGCCGGTACCAGGGACCGGAGGCAAGTACATCGCGAACAGCGAGGGGAGCATCTTCAGCCCGAAGGGGCCGCGGAAGCCCACAGTTCACACCACGAACCGAGGGATGCAGTACCAAGTCCTGATGCTGCACCGTGATGACCACTCCAGTTGGCGTATTGCGTGGCACCGCGCGGTGTACTCCGCCTTCTACGGGTCCATCCCCGCAGGCGCGTTGATCCGCCATATCGACGGTGACTCGCTCAATAACCGGCTGTCGAACCTGGCGGCAGGAACGCAGAAGGAGAACATGGCCGACGCCATACGACACGGGACAGTGCCGTCCGGAGAGTCGCATTACGCGTCGAAGCTCTCTGACGATCAGGTGCGAGAGATCCGGGATAGGTACGCGGCCGGAGGAATCTTCCAGCGCGATCTAGCTGCGGAGTACGACGTCAGCCAAAGCCTCGTGAGCCTTCTGGTCACGGGCAAGGGGCGAAGGGAGTCCCTGTGAGGTTCGACGAGCTGGTGTCCAGGTTCTCCGCTCGCGTGGACGAGGCGGACGGCGTGGTCGTGCCGTGCCCCGCGCACCGCGATTCCAACCCGTCGATGAAGATCACCCTCAAGGACAACGGACAGGCACTCGTTGTGTGTCGCGCAGGGTGCCCGCAATCGAGGGTTATGGAGGGGCTGGGGCGTCTAGGCGTGACAGCGGCCGATCTGTTCGACGTCGATGGAGCCGGTGCACGCATGGTCAGATCTGCGGCGCCGGAGACGGTGGGACCCGCAGAGGTGGCGGGGCTTCGCGTGTTCGTCGACGAGACTGCTGGCGCCCTCGCGACGTCCCCGAAGGCCATAGGGTATCTGGAGCGACGTTTCGGCCTGACGCTGGAGCAAGCCCAGGATCTAGAGATCGGGTACGCCCCGCCAGGTGACCGGGCTCAGCCGTGGTTGTCGAGAGGGTTCACCCGGCACCCTCGTCTGACTGTGCCGTTTTCAGGCTTCGACGGTGTGGTGAGGGGACTGCAAGGAAGGGATCTGGGGGGTAAGTGCCCCGCTCGGTGGATGTCGCTGACCAACGTTCCTGGGAAGGCGTGGGCGAAGTACTCGGTAATGCAGCCGGGATCCGGATTCGATACGGCGTTGGTGTGCGAAGGTCCGTCGGATGCACTGACGGCCGTAGGAGCGGGGTACACCGCGATCGCGGTCCGCGGGGCCGGTCTTTCTCGTAACGCGGCTCTTGTTGCCGAATTGGCCGACGGGCTTCGAGACATGGACGTCGTCCTGTGCGGCGACAGGGACCGGGCCGGCGCGGGGTTCACGGACTCATTGGCCGTCGCGCTCGTCAAGGCGGGCGTCATGGTGCGGCGCCTGGAGATCCCGCACGAGGGTGACGACCTCACGGACTGGAGGGAGCGGGATCCGGAGGCGTTCCCGGGCCAGCTCCACGCAGCCGTGCGTGCAGCCGTCGTGGTCGAGCTGGAGACGCCCAAGCCCGCCCCTGAGCCGTCGACGGAACCGGACATCCCCGCCACGGATGCCGCGCTCCAGTCCATGAGCCAGAGCGCGCGCGAGATGTTCGACTCCACCGACGTGGGATTGGCTGTCCGCCTCCGTGACTACATGCGACGGCAGGGCGGGGGAGTGAGGTACGCCAAGGGGCTTGGCTTCCTCGTCTGGAACGGGAAGATCTGGGTTTCTGGAGACGCGACGGTTCGTGAGGCGCTGCACCGGATGGGCGCGGAGATGATCGCAGGGGGCGATGATTACGAGCGTCGCCTAGCTCTTAAAGCGCTGACCAACCGCCACATCGAAGGCATTCTGAAGGAGCTTCCGAGTGTGCCCGGCGTCCCGGCGACGGCTAACGATTTCGACCGCTCTCCGGAACTGCTGTCTGTTGGGAACGGAACGGTCAACTTGCGGACGGGCGAACTGAAGCCCCACGACCCGGCTGACCTAATTACCAGGATGGTGGAGCCGGATTACAGACCCGGTGCCCTCTCCCCGCGCTGGGATCGATTCCTTGTGGAGGTGTTCCCGAACCACCCGGAGATGGTGGATTACATCCGGCGCATCGTCGGGTACGGCATAACAGGTAGCACCGCCGAGCAGATGTTTGTGTTTCATCACGGGGCCGGAGCTAACGGGAAATCAGTATTCCTGGACGTCCTGACCCACGTCTTCCGCGGTGTTACGAAGTCAGCTCAGGTGTCCGTCTTCGAGCAGCGAACGGCGGTTGGGCAAGCAAACCCGGAATTGGCGGACCTCTATGGTGCGCGCTTGGTGTTCTGCTCCGAGACGGAGCGGTACAGCCGTCTCGCCGACGCGTTGATCAAGCAAATTACGGGAGGGGACCCGGTCACCGCGCGGCGACTGCACTCGAACCCCTTCACGTTCACTCCGACGTTCCTTCTCCAGATCGCGGGGAACTACCGACCGGCAATCATGAGCGCCGACTTCGGCACCTGGCGTCGCGTGAAGCTTGTGTCGTGGGAAGCAACGTTCCGCGGTAAGAACGCCGACCCCGAGCTTCCCGCGAAGCTGAAGGCGGAGGCCGAAGGCGTGTTGGCGTGGGCAGTTCGCGGCGCCGTGGAGTGGTACGCGAGCGGGCTTCAGGAGCCGTCAGCGGTTCAGCAGGACACCGCCGATTACCGGGAGTCTGAGGATCGGCTTCAGGAATGGCTAGAGGCGTGTCTAGTCCAGGAACCGGGCGCGCGGATTGCTCCGATGCAACTCCGTCGCGCGTACGCGGAGTGGTGTGAAGACGCGGGGATGTCACGCAAGGAACAGCTTTCAGGCTGGAGTCTCGGCGTAGAGGTTGAAGCCCGCGGATTCCCGAAGAAGAAGGTCGGCGGTCGGTGGGGGTTCCAAGGAATCCGGCTGAAGACCGACGCGGAGAAAGCAGCAGAGCAGCGACAGGACGACGGGCCGCTCACCGACGGTAATTCAGACATCTTTGGTCAGCAACGGGGGGCGTGATGAACGAACAGTGGCGGGAGGTGGAGGGGTTCCCAGGGTACTTCGTGAGCGACGCCGGGAGAGTCTTCGGCAAGCGCGGAAAGGTTCTGCGTCCCGGTGTCTGCTCGCGGGGGTATAGCCGCGTGATTCTCATGCGAGATCGCAAGCGGGTCGCGCAATCCGTACACCGGCTTGTACTCCGGGCCTTCGTAGGGCAAGCCCCTGACGACGCTCCGTACGGCGCTCACTTGAACGGAAATCCGCGGGACAACAGGCTTCGCAATCTCAAGTGGGTTAGTCAGTCAGAGAACCTGTCGCACCGGGCAGCGCACGGTACCGAAATCAGAGGGGAGCGGAACGGCCGAGTACGTCTGACGGCGGACAAAGTTCGGCAGATCAAGGCAGCGCTCGCGAACGGCGCGTCATTGTCCGCGCTTGCGGCGAAGTACGGCGTCAACACCGGAACGGTGGCGCACATCAAGAGCGGGAAGAACTGGAGGCACGTCACGTGAAGCACTTCCCGTACACCATCGACGGCGACGAGACGATGACCTACGTCCCGGAGACCTCCGCGGACCTGCGCGAGTTCCGGGCGTTCGTGGAGCACCAGGCGCGCAACGGCCTGATGGCGGCGCTGGACACGGAGACCACGGGACTGGACATCTACAGCCCGACGTACGGCCTCCGGACCGTCCAGCTCGGCAACGCCATTGACGCCTACGTCCTCCAGGTCGAAGGCCGTCCGGAGATGGCGGAGGCGGCACGCTGGGCACTCACGCGGCTCCCGAAGCTCGTCGTACACAACGCTGCATTCGATCTGCTCGTTCTGGATCGCCACCTCTCCATGCCGCTGGAGGAGCTGGCTCCACGCGTCACCGACTCCAAAATCCTCGCCCACCTCTTCGATCCCCGACTGAAGCAGGAAGGCGGCACCGGGCTGGGGTTGAAGGAACTGTCCGCGCTGCATGTGGACCCGGCAGCGCCGGACACGCAGGCGGACCTGACGGCCGTCTTCCGCAGCATCGGCGAGACCAAGGCGACGGGGTGGCGAGCGATCGACATCAACCACCCGACGTACCTCCAGTACGCGGGGCTTGATGTCATTCTCGCCTCCCGTCTCCTGCCCGTCCTGGAGCAGCAGCTCCGCAAGGTGGGCGTCTCTCAGCAGCTCGTTAACTTCGAGCACCGCGTGATGACGATCTGCTGCAAGATGATGCGCCGCGGGATGCGGGTGGACCAGGACTACGTGCGTGCCCTCGTCGGCCGGCTGGAGGAGGAGGCGGAGCGGCACACCGCTAAGGCCGCTCAGTACGGCGTGACGTCGGTCAATGCCACGGCGCAGGTTTCCGCGGCACTCGTCGGCATGGGCGAGACGCTGACGGAGAAGACGCCGTCCGGTGCGCTGAAGGTCGACAAGGCCATCTTGTTGGACCTGGCCGACCTCGACACCAAGTGGCAGCCGCGCGGGACCCGCACACCCAATCCGCTCGCGGACGCCGTTCTCCACGCCAAGCGTGCGGGGAAGTGGCGGACGTCGTACGGCGTGGCTATGCGCGACGGCCTGGACGCCGACGGGCGGATCCACTGCAACGTGAACAGCCTCCAGGCTCGAACGGCGCGCATGTCCATATCCGGGCCGCCGCTCCAGCAGCTTCCGTCGGGGGACTGGACGATCCGCCGCGCGCTGCTGGCCGACGAGGGACACCGCGTCATCTCCGTGGACTACTCCGCGGTTGAAATGCGCGTTCTCGCGGCGCTGGCGGATGAGCCCGTCATGAAACAGGCCATCGCGGACGGCCGTGACCTCCACGGTTTCACGGCGGAACTGATCTACGGACCGGACTACACGAGCTTTCACCGAAAGCTGTGCAAGGGCGTTGGGTTCGGCAAGGTCTACGGGGGAGGAGCGCTGACTCTGTCGCGGCAGACTGGCGCTCCGCTCCCCGACGTCAAGAAAGCCATCGCGGCGTACGACCGCACGTACCGGGGCATCAAGCGGTACTCCAACCACCTCCAGCGCGAGGCACGGGCGCGTGGTTTCGTCGTCCGCACGCCCGTCGGCCGGCGCCTGCCTCTGGATCGGGATCGGGTGTACGCGGCTACCAATTACATGGTCCAGTCGACGGCGCGCGACGTCCTCTGTCAGGCACTGCTGGACATGGACGACAAGGGGTTGACGGAGTACCTGCTTCTCCCGATTCATGACGAGGTCTTGGCCTCCGCTCCGGAGGACGTGGCGGAGGACGTGGCGGCTGAGATCGCGAAGACGATGAGCATGGATTTCTTCGGCGTCCCGCTGGACGCGGACCTGACGGACGCCGTCAGCGGCTACTCCTGGGGGTCCGGCTACATGAAGGACGCGGAGACCATGATGGCGAACGACGAGTGGTACGCGGCGCACCCCGAGGCTGCCCGCGCCGCCGAGCTGGCGCGCGCATGAGGGCCGTTGTCCGACCGGCGCCGCCAACACCGATCAGGCCCGTTAAACCTGTTCGCGCTATGGCGGAAACTTTCATCGTCACGGCGCGAACTGTAAGTCGACTTCAGCCGCATCCGCCCCTCCGCTCTCCGGATCCTCCTCACGGTCCGTCACAGGCGGAGATCCTGCGGGCGTGGGAAGAACTGGACTGGTGGTCTTGTACCTACTGCGACGCACCACTGGGGCCGAAGGTTGTATGCGAGGTCGACCACGTGATTCCGCTTGCGGCGGGCGGGGTCCACGAGTTGTGGAACCTCGCCCCCGCTTGTCGGCCCTGTAACCAGGGGAAGTCGGCCCAACCAGCGGAGGTTTGGCTAACCTCCCTAGCCAGTCGAAGCGGTGACTGATCGCTACCGCTCGCCTACTCAGCGGTGCTTCGACGGTGCGCCAAGTGCGGAGAACCTGTGAAATTGTGTCACGACTACGTAACGAAAAAGATTGAAGATTCATTTGTGTCGCGCGACATAACCGCAGGTGGGGCGCCACGGACTCCGACGGCTGTATTAACGCACCGTCACGCAGATTCCGGCATAACGGTACTTACTACCGGTAACCAAGACACCCTATAGGCCACACGGCCGTTGCCCGTGGAGGTGCAGTGACCTACAGTCCAAATCACGCCACAGACGGACACCAACTGTCTCATCTGGTAACGCGTCTTAAGGATGCGGTCGACGAGCTGGAACAGATGGTCATCGCTTGCGGCGACACGCTCTATCTGCCATCGCGTCGGCCCCATGCCGACCCTGACGGGACAGGCCGTCAGGCCACGAGGGAGCCATCCCGCCCCACTGAGGACACCGCGCTAGACGGTGCCCGTCTTCGAATGCACCGCGAGCACGACATAGGCACCACCTACATCACACACGCACTCGCCTACGTGATGGGCGTGACGGCGGCTCTGGATCGCGCACTCTCCCGATGGGAAGGCCAGGCCCCGCTGACGAATTCCTACGGGGGAGACATTGATCATCCTGACTGGGCCGCAGAGGACGCCGAGCGAGAGAGGCGACCTGGCTGAACTGGCGGGCCTCATGGGATGGGCCCCCACCACGGCAGCCGGCATCGTCTGGGCCGACGTCACCGAGCTGTACCGGCTCGACGGTTGGGAAGCGTGCCCGGCTGCCGTGGCTGACGTGAGCGTTGCCGAAGCACTCTGCATACCGATCAAGGACATCCCCGGCTGACGGATCCGTGCGCAAAACGTTTTGCGCGTGGCGGACCTGCGTGGCGGCCCCCGTTCCGGACGAGGGACGGGGGCTTCGTCGTCTCCAGTCACGCGAAACACTCGCTCATAGTGTGATCCAGGCCACAGAAATAGACCCAGATATCCACCGCCCTCCGCCCCATAACCCCGGTACACGACACGAGGAGCACACATGAACCTCACGGCCAACGTCACCGTTGACATGATCGCCGCTGCCCAGGATGGCGACTCGGATGCCATGTGGCAGATCGTCAGCGCGCATGACGCAGTGATCGCGGGCATCATCCGCTCCGTGGCCCGGGACGCCAGCCGCGACGACGTGGCCGACCTGACGCAGGAGGCGCGAGCGTCGCTCGTCCAGCACATCCGGAGCTACGACACGTCGGCCGACACGGCGCTCTCGACGTACGCCTACCGGGCCATGCGCCGCGCGGTGGAGGAGGAGTGGATCCGGATGCGTTCGGGCCTCAGCGTCGACGCCACGACCGTACTCCGCGTGAAGCGTTGCCTCGGAGAGCACGCGGGCAACGCAGAGGCTGCCGCCCTCCTGGCGCACGCGCGCTACGACATCAGCCGTGAGCGGTTCTTCGCGGTGCTGGAGGCGATTCAGGGTATGGAGTCCCTGGACGCTCCGGTGCCCGGGATGAGCGGTGAAGAGGGCGTGACCCGCGCCGAGACCATCCCCGACCCGGCGAGCGACTTCACCGACCCCACGGAGCGTCGCGAGCTGGCGCACTGGCTGCTGGACCAGATCGCCTCACGTCAGTCATACGCGCTGCGGGCCTTTTACGGCATCCGCATGGAGCGCGCCACCGACGACGAGGTGGCCGCCCACCTCCAGACCACCCGCCGCGCCATCCCGCAGCTCCGGGACGTGGGTAAGAAGTCCGCCAGGAGGTTGGCCACCGCACACGGATTGGCCGCGTGAAGCACTCGCTCAATCCGTGCGCAAAACGTTTTGCGCACGCCTGAACTGCACGAACACGCCCGAGAGGAACCAACAATGCGACTCCCCAATCTCGATGCCTACGACGTCCAAGGCGTCCGTTCCGACGAGGCAGCCGCCTTCGGCGAGGAGGTTCTGGCAGCTCTGGAGGAGCTGGAGGCGGCCGAACTGGCTGCGCTGGACCTCGACGCCCTGATCTGACCGACCCCCGTTCCTGGCGAGTGAGGCGGCAGGAACGCCAACGACGACACGAGGAGAGAACATGCAGTACGCGGACGAGGTGTTGGGCGACTATGACGACGACGGCACGATGCCGGAAAACGTCGACACGCTGAGAGAGGCCGTTGTAGGTCACCGGATCGTCAGCGTGGAGACTGCCGGGCCCGCCGAGAGATGGGGCGGGGACCGGACCGTGATCACGCTGGACAACGGCAAGCGAGTCGAACTTGAGAACTCCGACGACTGCTGCGCGTACACGGAAATGGAGAGCTTCCTTCTCCACCCGGACAAGGTTGACCACGTGATTACCGGTGTCGGCACCACCGACGGATTCACCACCTGGCACATCTACGCGGACATGGGCGACGTGCTGGAACTGTCCGTGGGGTGGAGCTGCGGGAACCCCTTCTACTACGGCTACGGGTTCGACATCCGCGTCACGGAACTGGCCGGCGAGTAACCCATCGCCAGTAACGCAAACCACTCACGAGAATGGGAGAGAACGTGACTGAGTACCAGTGCCGTTGGGTCAGTACCGACTGCGTGAAGGCGCGTGGCGTCGGGGACAGCGTCCACATCTACGGCTACGAAAACAACGACGTAGTGTCCAACGTGGCACTTCTCGTCGACGACGCTCGCGCCTTCGCCCGCGGCATCCTCGCCCTGGCCGACGAGATCGACGGGGGAGAGGACCGCGCGGCGCAGGACGTCGCGGTGGGGGACCGAGTGGCGATCGTGCGCGAGTGGTCGACCGGCACCGGACGAGACGATGGCAAGATGGGCACGTTGGTGCAGTTCGATCCGGATGACGACAACTTCCCGTGGCTAGTGGAGCTTGACTCCGCCGACCGCCGGACAGTCTGGGTTCACGAGGTCCAGCGCAAGCGCGAGCGCGCAGAGGATCCCAACGAAGCCCCCGCTCCCTCCGTCGCCCCCGACCGCGTGGCGCTGCTGGAGGAGGCCCGACGGCTCGTCGGATCTCACGACATCGGCCAGCTCCTGAACGTCGCCCGCTTCCTGGCCGGCGAGTAACCCACAGAGGCCCGGGGCGACGCGCTCCGGGCCTCTTGGCGTTGCCGGAGAAGTTTCCTCGCCTAAGGGACTTGTGTTGCGCGACACAAGTCTGTCATAGTGGAGCCACGCCAGGGACTCACGCCGGAGTGAGCGGCAGGGGATAGGGGGACACCATGCGTAGCGACCACACGGCGGAATTCGTCGCCACCCGTCCGTACAAGGACAGTCGAGCCCGAGACCGCGCGCTGTGCGAGCACAACCGCCGCGTGGCGCGAGCGAGACGCGATGCGCCGGACAGCGAGATGGCCCGTCAGCCCGCGCTCACCGTTTCAGGAACGACGATCTTTTCGGCAGAGGCGAACGCGTGGGAGTGCCGGAAGTGTCAACACCTCGTTGGCGCCCTGTTCCTGGCCGACTCCACCACCCATCGCATCGTGAACCGCTCTGGTGAGCCGGTGAAAACGGGAACCGCACTCTGTGTCCGCTGCTGGAGCGCCACCGTTCGCTACGAGGGGGATAGCCCCAACCTCCCCGTTGAAGAAATCCGCTGGGGATGAAGCGAGAAAGTGAGTCGAAATGATCAGGCGCAGCAAGGAACTCAGCTGGGGCTATTGCATCTGCTGCTCGTTCGACACACAGAGCGACCGCAGTCCTCGGCGTCGTGCTCGCGCTCGTCGCATCGTCAAGCGCATCGCGAAGCGTCGCGAGGAGCGGCGTTGGCGGAAGGAAGTCGAGTAGGCCGAAACGCCCCTGATGAGGCAGGCCGTAGGAGGAGAGATGGCTACCAACGTCAAGGATATAAGCAAGCCCGCCGAGCCCCGGTGTGATGCACACTCGAAGTTCACGCCCGATGGGTTCCCGCTTCCGCTCGAAGACGGGGAGCGACGCGAGTGGTCCCCGCGTTGGGGCGGTCCGTGCGGTGTGTGCGGCGCCGACTGCTAGCACCTCGCCCGTCTAGGAACCACCAGCCCCCGGACGGGAACCTGCCGTACGCGCGTCGTAGCGCACCGGGTGGCACTCGGAAGACCTAGGAAGGGAATAACCATGAGTGAGTCGCGCGCCATCGCACACGACAATTTCCGACTGACTATCAACGGCATCTGGGCGGCCGTTATCTCTGGACGGCTCTCCGACGATGACGGTTGGGAGGCGGTTTTGGAGGCTCTTACCGAGCTTCGCGAGGAACTCGGGTTGCCCGAGAGTGAGTAGTACCACCCGCCCCGGCAACCCGGCCGACGAGGACGCGAGGTCGACTCCCGCCCGGGGCACTCGAAGAACCATCGACAAGGGGAGAGTCATGGACTTGCACGACTTCATCATCCTTCTGGAGAGCGCCCCCATGGCGGTGGAGCTGGAGCCGCTCCTCATCTGGGACGCCAACACCGGCCAGCATTACCGCGTGATCCCGGAACTGTCCGGCGCCACGGAGGGTCAGTACCGCCTCGCGATCGAGAGGGCGTGACGCACTCATGAAGCGCAACGACTACATAGCAGCCGCCACCGCCACGGCAATGACACTCGCGGCCTTCGTCTACGCCGTGAACAACCACGGTGGCGGGGGAGGCCCGACGCCTCACCTCACGCCGGCCCCGTACGTCTCGTCCGTCGGCCCATGGAAGCCCTACAAGCCCACTCCCGCCCCTCGTCCGTCGACGACGCACACCGACCGGAGCGGGAAGCGGCCGACGCTAAAGCCGACCCCCACGCCCACCGTCGTCGAGCCCTCGAAGCGTCCGGCGAGGAAGCGCCCGATACCCACCCCGCCCGCGGACATCCGGATCAGCTTCTACAAGGACTGCACCGGCTACGCGCAGAAGTGCATCGACGCGGGGACGCTGACGATGTACGCGGGCAACATCCTGGCCGGCCACAACTACATGGGCTATCAGTGGCTCTCCCGCGTCCCCGTCGGCCGCACCGTGCGCGTCATCTCCGGTCCTCTCGCGGGAACGTACCGGGTCTACGGGCACATGAGGCTAACCCGTCAGGGTGGCGCCATCCCGTCGTTCGGTGGGGCCGCCTTGGTGCTCCAGAGCTGCGAGGGGAGCGGGACGGGGTTCTCTCTCCTCCGCCGGATCTGATCACGCTAGGCACTTGCTAAGGGGATGCGGCAATGCAGTACGAGACGACGACCGTCGACGCCATCAGCGTCCGGGGCGGAGATCAGTTCACCCACCACGGCCGCGAGTGGACAGCCATCCGCACCGTCCGTGGCTGGTACCAGTGCGCCGAGATCATCACCTCCACGGGCACGGTATGGATGGTGGCCGACCGTCAGGTGACCGTCCGTCGGCCCGTCAGCAGGTGTCGGGCGGAATGAAGTCGCAGGTCAGCCAAGCGCAAAACGTTTTGCGCACGGAATTCACGTGAAGGACTTGTGTCGCGCGACACGACTGTGCGACAGTGGAGCCACGCGAGGGACTTACGGAGGGAGTGTAATGAACGCGCTGGTGATGGACATCATTCGCGAGATCGGGACCGAGGAGTGCATCGCGAACATGGAGGCCGTAGCGGACAACAAGGGTGAGGAGTCGGCGCCTGTCGTCGAGGACGCTGCGTCGGAAATCGAGATCCTGACGCCGGAGGGTCCGGACCAGGAAGGCGACGGCTATTACGTGACCGTGCGGGACGGAGACCGTGCGGGGCTCCTCCTGGGGCCCTACGCGACGCAGGACGATGCGCTGAACAACCTCGACCGAGCCCGTTCCTTCGTCCTGGACAACGTGCCCTACAGCGTGTTCTACGCCTACGGGACGTGCCGCGTCCGTGGCTACGGCCGCAAGCTGTCGCCGGGCAGGCTGAACGAGCGGATCGGTCTCTAGCTCAACCCGGAGCCCCTGCGAAGTGAGGTCGCAGGGGCTCCCACTCACCACCTATGCACACCAACGCACACGAACTGAGGAGCCATGAGGGCGCTTAAGAGACTCGACCCCATCCTGATTCAGGCCGTCATCGCTGCCGCGCTCTCCTTCTCCCACATCCACGACATCGCCGAAGCTGCGGGCCAGACCGGATGGAAGGCATGGGCGTACCCGATCAGCGTGGATCTCCTCCTCGTCGTCGCGTGGAAGCGACTGCGGGCGAGGCGAGACGGCGCCGGGTGGTTCTGGTTCCTCGTCGCCATGGCCGCATCCTTGGGCGCCAACGTCGCGACGTCGGGCGTGATGAACTTGACGTCCCCGCCCGTGTGGCTGCGCCTCACCGTCGCGGGCTGGCCGGCGGTTGCGTTCCTCGGTGGGACGCTCCTCGTCCACGGGTCGAAGTCGACGGAGGAGGAGCCGCGCGAAGCACACACGCAGAGCCCACAGGGGGCCGTCTCAGAGCCTCCCGCACGCCCTGCGGAGGAAGAGGTCAAGGAGCCCGTGAAGGAGCCCCAGAAGGCCGTCCTCGTGTCCTACGCGGACGCCGCGGACGCGCTGGGCGTGGCGGAGGGAACGGTCCGGGGATGGGCGTTCAACGGCCACGTCCGGCGCCACCCCGGGCCGACGTCGAACACGGTCCGCGTGGACCTGGCCGAGTGCAAGACTTACCAGAGCCGTCGACTCGTCGGCGCGTGAGGAGAGATGATGATCTTCTACCCCCTGAAGTACGACGAGGACGAGGCCCGCGGCACCCTGGAGCGCGCTCTCCCGGGTGGATACATCGTCGACGGTGACGGAGGCGGTCTCGTCCTCTCGTCGGATGCGCTCGATGCCTACCGCGACGCCGTGGCTGCTCGTGTCTGCGACGAGGTGGCCCGGGACCTGGAGCAGATGGACGGCACCAACCTGGGCATGAGCCTCAATCGCACGCAGGCCGTCCGCATCGCGCGGAGCGGGCTGGAGTCGAAGGACGTCCAGCACGGGAGGAACCGGTGATGTTGCGCAAGTACGTCGTAAAGCCCGTCGACATGCCGCTCTCCCGATACGCCATTCACCGTCGTGGCGGGTTCTTCCCCGCTGACGTGGATCTCGGGGACGGCATGGGGAAGAGGTCCCACTACTTCAGGACCCTGGAGGCCGCGGAGAAGGCAGTCCGGAAACTGAACGGCGCGTCGCCCACCCCCGAGGAGCGCGCGGCCAAGCTGGAGAAGGACATCACGGAGCTCGAAACATGGCACCACGCGTGGCGCCTGGAGCACGACGAGGACTACCGGGCGCTGCACCCGGGGGAGTGGTGCACCGTGTGCGAAAACCCGATCACGCGCAATGTGGACCACTGGCGGTGCCGTACCGAGGTTGAGCGTCGCGAGCAGCGTCGACGGGCAGAGGACAATGCGGAGCGTCAGGCGGAAGCCGTCACCCCCGAGGCGCGCCGCGCGGCCACCCGTCGCATGGCGGAGTGGGGGAGGGGCGCATGATCTGCCCTCCCTGCGCCCGAGCGGCCGACGAGCGACGCCCCGACGACCACGCCCGGTGTGTCGGTGACGGGTGCACGTGCCAGCACCGGCCCGTTGGCGACCGCCAGACGAAATGAACAGACACAGCAGCCCCCGTCGGGATCATCCGGCGGGGGCTTTTTGCGTTTCCGGGGTCACTCCCAGACGCGCCGTCCACCTTCCCAGAGCGCAGACACGTGGCCGGCGAACCGGTCGTACAGTCCGTCATCGCCCATCCGATGCAGGTGGAACATCGGTGACTCATGACCGAGCAGACTCGACAGGTGCGGAGTCACCAGCATTTCGGAATCGAAGCTGAACACCGACAAGGCGATGTGCTCGTCGCTGAACCGAGCGTCGACGCCGTCAATGTGCTTCAGCTTCGACAGCGCGTCGAGCGTGATCCGGATCCGCGTACCGACGGTGAGCGGTACCCCTTCGATCTCCTCCCGACGTCGCGTCACCTCCGAGTCGGGATCTCCCACGAGGAACCGCACAGAGCACCCGGATGCCGCCTTAGCGGCCAACCGGTCGACGAGGCGGGGTTGTTCCTGCCACACGAAGTAGTTGGTGTAACCAGCAAACGTGATGCTGTGCGCCGCAGCGTCAATCAATTGCCCCCATACGGATGTAGGGCAGGCGTTTCGGTATGGATAGGCTTGGATGATCTCGCGGCTAGCCCCCGTCTTGACAACCGATCTGGCTGCCCTCGGCCACAACATGCCGTCATCTACTCCTAACGCCTTAGCGACGGCGGTCCGCGTGTCGGGGTGTGGAGCTCGACTAGGATCCTTCAGCCATCGCTCTGCGGTCTTGGTGGACACTCCCACCATACGAGCGAGGCGGCCGGGCGATACGTCCGCCTCGGCCATAGCATCTCTGAGCGCTTCGTTCAAGATTCCTCCCCCGGACGTTTAGGACACTTAGGACCATAGCGCGAAGATGTCCTAGCTGTCCCGTCCTAAGAGGTTCAAACGTCCTGTCAAGAGGGCGACAGTACGTGCATGGACAGCGACGCAACGAAGCCGACCCTCGTATTCATCTACGACCGTGAGGTCACCGAGAAGGATTCGGCGGATGATCGAATCCTCGCCTGTCGTCAGTTCGCCCGCGAACGGGGGTGGACAGTCGCGGGGCAGTGGGTGGACCGCGGGTCCAACGCTGTTGACCTTCGGCGTACGTTCTGGACAGGTATGGTCGCCGCGATGGAGCACGAGGGACAGGGGCGGCGGTTCGTCTGTCTCGTCGCCAACTGGGACCGGATCGCGTTCGACGAGGCGGCTCGCAATACGTTGCGGCAGACGGTTAGCCATGTCGGCGGGGCGTGTGTTGCCGTTAGCGACGAGCGCGCCGCGAACAGCTCCCAAGGCGCGACGTTGCGCCACATCCGGGCGAGCGGGACGCAGATCGGACCCGGGACGACGCTGATTCGCCATGATGGGGCGACGTCGTGACGTGGTACCCCAGCAGGGATGACGACCACTTGTCACGGCGAGAGTCGATCACGAGTGCTGCGACCTTGACGCCCCACGAGAAGGCTGCCCTGACCTTCGAGGACCGGGGGCGCGCAGCCATCAGGGCATCGTCGCGGTACCTGGCTGACCCGTCGACGTCGCTCGAAGACGCGCGAGCGGCAATCAAGCTGCTCCAGCTCGCACTCTCCGACGTGATCATGGTCGCAGAGGACCGGCAGCGACGCTTGGCGCAGCTTCAGGAGGCCGTGAGCCATCCCGCCTGATGACCCCTGCCTGTCGGGCGCTGGAAAGTCAGGCAGGCAGGAAGCGGTCCGGGAGTGCTTTGGTCGGCTCCTCCCTGGCCGTGGTCCCCGCTTCGAGTCCCGGTGACGTGCGACGAGACGAGGGGCGGGGGCCGCACACAGCCTCACCCCGGCCGGATGGTTGGAGGCCAGTGGCCGGGGCGAGGGCAGCGCACCACTCACAGAGAAGAGGCACGCGTATGAGCAACGGTACAGCTCTGCTCGTCAACGACGAGCGGGCCGGCGTGGTCAAAACCGTCATGGACAGCAACCCGGACATGGCGGAGGACATGGCGGGGCGGATCGTTGACGAGGCGACGAAGTTCGTGGTCGCGGCCTCGTGCTCGACGGGGCTCAATCTGACTCCGTCGCGCGTCGTGGACGAGGGCTGGCACGCCCTGATCCTGCACACCCACCTGTACCACCGTCTGTGTGAGCGGCGGGGCGGCTACGTCCACCACTCGCCCGGGTACAACCCGAGGAACTACGACGCGTCGATTCTGGAGCGCACGAAGACGCGGATCGCGGAACTGGGATTCGACGTCGACGCCGAGCTGTGGGGCCCTCCCGGTTCGGATCCGGTCGTCGTGGCGGCCAAGTGCCAGCACACGGAGGAGTGCGCGATCATGCCGATGCCTCCGGACCCCGGCCCCACGGAGTGATGAACGCTCCCCGGAACGGCAATCGAGCCCCGCTGATGGCCGTACTCTCGCCCCAGGAGGTTCGACATGCCCCGTACCTGGACTGACCCGCGGTACCTCACCCTCGTGACCACGCTTCGCGCGCTCCGGGAATGCACCGGGCGACCCATCCGGGGGTTCGTCGTCCCCAAGCCTGGCACCAGCCGGACGGCGGACGACAGGAAGTAGCTCAACAACCCAACAACGGCCCCGTTCGTGCGCTCACCCCCGTGGCGCCGGGCGGGGCTTCTTCGTGCCTGGCTGTAGCCACCCGGACACAGCAAAGCGCCCCCGGCGAACCAGGGGCGCTCACGCAGTGTGGCGAACAGTGCGCGATGTGGCTACGGTCCGCGCCGACTATGCGTAGCACGTTGGCCCAGATGGCGAACGCAGGCCGCGTGCGGCGCGGTGCCGCTGAAGGGGCTGGAGAGGCTCTCGACTGCCGGTTGGAGCGGGTGAGAGGGACCGCTGTGCCCAAACCGGCTGGAGACCATCCCCGGAAGGCGTCAGCCTTCGAGGTCAGCCCCGGAAGGCGTCAGCCCTGGAGGCTGGAGACCTGCTGGGCGAGCGCCGACTTCTTGTTGGCGGCGTTGTTCTTGTGCAGAACGCCCTTGCTGACGGCCTTGTCGAGCTTGCGCGCGGCGATGCGGATGGCTTCGGTGGCCTTCTCGGCGTCACCGGCGGCCACGGCCTCGCGGGTACGGCGGATGGCGGTCTTCAGCTCGGACTTGACCGCCTTGTTGCGCAGGCGCGCCTTCTCGTTCGTCTTGTTCCGCTTGATCTGGGACTTGATGTTCGCCACGTAAAAGCCTTCGCAGGTTCGTTGGGTTTCACTTGCTTCGTGGTGCGTCCGTGCCCATAGGGGCGTCAGAGGCGTCCGTGAAGACATCCATGGCGTCCCCCGTGGAGATGTCCTTGGAGATCTCCGTGAAAGAGGGGGCACGAGACACAGTCGGCCAGGTTACCAGCAGGGTCCATGGCGTCCCAAACCCGGAAGAGGTCGCCATTCATGGGACCATGGACGGGACTGACCCATACCGATAACACCGAGTCCCGCCTAGACACAGGACCCTGCGTGCCCGCGACCCCTACCAATGTGCCGGAGCCGAGCCGTACCGACCCGGCTCTGATCCGTAACTTCTGCATCATCGCGCACATCGACCACGGCAAGTCGACGCTCGCCGACCGCATGCTCCAGCTGACCGGTGTGGTCGAGCAACGGCAGATGCGCGCGCAGTACCTCGACCGCATGGACATCGAGCGCGAGCGCGGCATCACGATCAAGTCCCAGGCGGTCCGGCTGCCCTGGGCGCCGACGAAGGACGAGGGCGGCGAGCCCGCCACCCACATCCTCAACATGATCGACACCCCCGGCCATGTGGACTTCACCTATGAGGTCTCGCGCTCCCTCGCCGCGTGCGAGGGGTGCATCCTGCTGGTGGACGCGGCCCAGGGCATCGAGGCTCAGACCCTCGCCAACCTCTATCTGGCGATGGAGCACGAGCTCACGATCATCCCGGTCCTCAACAAGATCGACCTGCCCGCCGCGCAGCCCGAGAAGTACGCCGCCGAGCTGGCCCATCTCATCGGCTGCGACCCCGCCGACGTGCTGAAGGTCTCCGCCAAGACCGGTGAGGGCGTGGCCGAGCTGCTGGACCGGGTCGTCCAGCTGGTGCCCGCCCCGGTGGGCGTCCACGACGCCCCCGCCCGCGCGATGATCTTCGACTCCGTCTATGACGCCTACCGGGGCGTCGTGACCTATGTGAAGGTCGTCGACGGCACGCTCAGCAAGCGCGAGCGGATCAGGATGATGTCCACCGGCGCCGCCCATGAGCTGCTGGAGATCGGCACCAACTCGCCGGAGATGACCCCCGCCGACGGACTGTCCGTGGGCGAGGTGGGCTATCTGATCACCGGTGTGAAGGATGTCCGCCAGTCCAAGGTCGGTGACACGATCACCCAGGTCAGCGGCGGTGCCCAGGAGCCGCTGGGCGGCTACAAGGACCCCAAGCCGATGGTGTTCTCGGGGCTGTATCCGCTGGACGGCTCGGACTACCCCGAGCTGCGCGAGGCCCTGGACAAGCTCCAGCTCAACGATGCCGCGCTGGTCTATGAGCCGGAGACCTCGGCCGCGCTCGGCTTCGGCTTCCGCGTCGGCTTCCTCGGGCTGCTGCACCTGGAGGTCATCCGTGAGCGCCTGGAGCGCGAATTCAATCTCGACCTGATCGCCACCGCACCGAATGTGGTCTATCGGGTGGAGATGGAGGACGGCACCGAGCACACGGTGACCAACCCCAGCGAGTTCCCGGTGGGCAAGATCGACACGGTGCACGAGCCGGTCGTACGGGGCACCATCCTCGCCCCGAGCGAGTTCATCGGCGCGATCATGGAGCTGTGCCAGAACCGCCGCGGGGTGCTGCTCGGCATGGACTACCTCTCCGAGGACCGGGTCGAGATCCGCTACACCCTGCCGCTCGCCGAGGTCGTCTTCGACTTCTTCGACCAGCTGAAGTCCAAGACCCGCGGTTATGCCTCGCTCGACTACGAGCCCACCGGTGAGCAGACCTCCGAGCTGGTCAAGGTCGACATCCTGCTGCACGGCGACAAGGTGGACGCGTTCTCGGCGATCACCCACAAGGACAAGGCGTACGCGTACGGTGTCCGGCTGGTCGCCAAGCTGCGCGAGCTCATCCCGCGGCAGAACTTCGAGGTGCCCATCCAGGCGGCCATCGGCTCCCGGGTGATCGCCCGTGAGACGGTCCGTGCCATCCGTAAGGACGTCCTCGCCAAGTGCTACGGCGGTGACATCTCCCGTAAGCGGAAGCTGCTGGAGAAGCAGAAGGAAGGCAAGAAGCGGATGAAGATGGTCGGCAGCGTGGAGGTGCCCCAGGATGCCTTCATCGCGGTGCTGTCCTCCGACTCCGACGGCGGTAAGGACTCCAAGGCCAAGAAGTAGATCAAGGCGAAGAAGCGGATATCGCCCACCGGGACGGGAGGAACCGCCCGCCGGGGACAGCGTGGTCAGCGGGCCTGGCGTGATGGATGCGCCGGGCCCGCCGCCTTCCGGGGCTTCTCTTGGGCATCTCGTGAGAACAACGTGACCCGGCCCCCTTACGCCGTACGGATTCGGCCCCTACCCTGATCACCTACTCGAAGGTTACTCGCGAGTCACCAAGCAATGATGCGGGCCCCGGAGGATGCCGTGACCGACACACAGAACTTGCTCGAGAACCGGCCGCCGTCCCTGGCGACGCACTTCCTCCAGCGAGTCGAGGCGACACCGGACAAGGAGGCCTACCGCTATCCGGTGCCTCCTGCCTCGGGCACGGGCCCCGATGAGTGGCGGCCGCTGACCTGGCGGGAAAGCGCGGATCGGGTCTTCGCCATCGCCGCCGGGCTGATCGATCTGGGCATCCGCCCCGAGGAGCGGGTGGCGCTGGCCTCCTCGACCCGGGTGGAGTGGATCCTGGCCGACCTCGGCGTGCTGTGTGCGGGCGCGGCCACCACCACGGTCTACCCGACCACCAACGCCGACGAGACCTCCTTCATCCTCTCCGACTCCGGCAGCCGGGTGCTGATCGCCGAGGACGCGGCGCAGCTCGCCAAGGTGCGGGCGCAGCGCGAGGAACTCCCCGAGCTGGCCCATGTGGTGGTGATCCAGGCCGACGACGCGGTCCCCGCCGCGGACGACCCCGAGGGCTGGGTGCTCTCGCTCACCGAGCTGGAGAAGCGGGGCGCGGCCCTGCTGGAAGGGCAGCCGGACGCCGTACGGGAGCGGATGGACGCCCTGCGCAGCGATCAGCTGGCGACGCTCATCTACACCTCCGGTACCACCGGGCGCCCCAAGGGCGTACGCCTGGCGCATGACTCCTGGTCTTACATGGCCATTGTGATCGGCAATCAGGACGGACTGCTCTTCCCCGACGATGTGCAGTACCTGTGGCTGCCGCTCGCGCATGTCTTCGGCAAGGTGCTGACGGCGGGGCAGATCTACGTCGGCCACACCACGGCGGTGGACGGCCGGGTCGACAAGATCATCGACAATCTGCCGGTGGTCCGGCCGACCTATATGTGTGCCGTGCCGCGGATCTTCGAGAAGGTCTACAACGGGGTGGCCCAGCGGGCGCGCGAGGGCGGGTCGGCCCAGTACAAGGTCTTCCAGTGGGCGGCCGAGGTCGCCCGGGACTACGCCAGGGTCTCTCAGGACAACTTCCGCCGCACCGGCACCGCCTCCGTGCCCTTCGGCCTCCGGGCCCAGCACGCGGTGGCCGACAAGCTGGTCTACGGCAAGCTGCGCGAGGCGTTCGGCGGCCGGCTGCGGGCCGCGGTGTCCGGCTCCGCCGCGCTCGCGCCCGACATCGGCTACTTCTTCGCGGGCGCCGGAATCAACATCCTGGAGGGCTACGGTCTGACCGAGTCCAGCGCCGCCAGCTTCCTCAACCCGGCGGACTACCGCACCGGCACGGTCGGCAAGGCGTTCCCCGGCCTGGAGGTGCGGTTCGCCGATGACGGCGAGGTGCTGCTGCGCGGCCCCGGCATCATGCAGGGCTACCACGGGCTGCCGGACCTGACCGCGCAGGTGCTGGAATCCGACGGCTGGTTCCACACCGGGGACATCGGCGAGCTGTCCCCCGACGGCTATCTGCGGATCACCGACCGCAAGAAGGACCTGATCAAGACCTCGGGCGGCAAGTATGTGGCCCCGGCGGAGATCGAGGGCCAGTTCAAGGCGGTGTGCCCGTTCGTCTCCAACATCCTGGTGCACGGCGCCGACCGCAATTACTGCACCGCGCTGATCGCTCTCGACGAGCCCACGATCATGAAGTGGGCGGGCGACCACGGCCTCGGCGGCAAGACCTACGCGGAGGTCGTGGACACCGATGAGGTGCGGGAGCTGATCGGCGGCCATGTGCAGCGGCTCAACGACGGGTTGCAGCGCTGGCAGACGATCAAGAAGTTCCGGCTGCTGCCCCGCGATCTGGACGTGGAGCACGGGGAGTTGACGCCCAGCCTGAAGCTCAAGCGCCCGGTCGTCGAGCGTGAGTACAAGGACCTGATCGAGGACATGTACGCGGGCGCGCGAGAGGTTTAACGGGCAAGGATACGACCCCCCACCGGATTTCGGGTTGACCGGCCCGCCGGACACATGAATTTTCCCCTTATCGCGGTTCACTTGCGTAACCCGGTGCATATGAGGGCGGTCCGTCTGTCACTCTGTCCGTGCCGGATACGGTTACGGATACGGCGTTATGACGGAGCTTCTTCAGGAGCCGCACAGTGGGGACGTCATCTTCTGCCACTTCTGGTGGGTCGGTTGAGGGCGGTGGGGTGGTTCTACCGGTCGGGGGTGGGGTCGGCCCCGTCCGTACCAGCGCATCGGCACGCGTCAGCCTGCCCTGTAGTCCGCTCGCGGCCTCGGCCGCGCGCCGGTTCGTCCGCGCCGCCCTCGCCGACTGGGCCGCGCTCGAGGTCCCGGCCGCCGACCGGGTCACCGACCAGGTGGCGGACGAGGCCGTACTGCTGGTGAGCGAGCTGGTCACCAACGCGGTGGTGCACGCCGGCACCGCCGTCGAGGTGAGCTGTGCGCTGGATGTGTCGGACCGCGAGGGCGAGCCGCCGTCCCTGGTGGTGGAGGTGACCGATCACCATCCCACCCGGGTGGTGCGCGGCGATCCGCCGGGTGCGGACGAGCCGCCGGAGTACGCCGGGGGCCATGGGCTCCGGCTGGTGGCCGAGGTCGCCGAGTCCTGGGGGACGACCTATCGGCGGGCGACCAAGTCGGTGTGGTTCCAGATGGCGGTGGCGCCCACGGGCCCGGCCGCCGCGGGCGGCATGGGCTCGGCCTTCATGGACGCCGCGGCCGCCGTGGACACCATGGATGCCGTGGACGCGGCGAACGCGACCGTGGCCGGGCCGGACGGCGGCTTCGGGCCGGGGGTCGTCCCTGAGGGTCTGGGGCCCGTCGGTGACGACCGTAAGGAGGCCGTCGAGGCCGTCGAGATCGTCGCGCCCTGGCAGGGCCTCGTCCCGGTCCGCCGCGACCCCGAGTGGATCCAGCGCGGCGCGCTCTCCTTCCTCGCCGAGGCGTCCGATCTGCTGGCCGGGCAGTTCGACGAGGACATGGTCACCTCGCTCGCCGGACAGCTGCTGGTGCCCCGGCTCGCCGACTGGTGCGCGATCTGGCTCGACTCCACCAGCGGTCCGCCGCGTCTTGCCCGGGTCTGGCACGCCAGCGAGGGGCGCATCGAGGGCCTGCGGCAGGTGCTGGAGAAGGAGCCGCCCCATGTGCCCACCGCCGTCCGCGGCGGCGCCGTGGAGTGGCCCTGGCCGGCCGACCCCGCCGCGTACGGGCCCGGTGGCGCGGCCCTCGCGTGCCGGCTGGTGGCGGGCGGCCGCGCGCTCGGCACGCTGCTGCTGGGGCGGGCCGGGCTGGTGCGGATGCCGGCCGAAGTGGTCGGCCTGATCGAGGACTTCGCCCGCCGCGTCGCCCTGGCGCTCGCCTCCGCCCGCCGCTACACCCGCCAGGCGACCATCAGCCGGGTGCTCCAGCGCGGGCTGCTGCCGTCTGTGATCCCGCGGATCCCCGGGGTCGAGTCCGCGGTGGTGTACGAGCCGACCGGCGAGATCTCGGCCGGGGGCGACTTCTACGACGTCTTCCCGGCCGGTGACGGCCGCTGGTGCTTCGTCCTGGGCGACGTCTGCGGAAACGGCCCGGAGGCGGCCGTGGTGACCGGCCTCGTCCGGCCCTGGCTGCGGCTGCTCGCCCGCGAGGGGTACGGCGTGGGAGAGGTCCTGGACCGGCTCAACCAGCTGCTGGGCGAGGAGGCGGTGGAGCAGGCCGTCGAGGGCGCCGCGGAGGCCGTGGTGGCCGGTGTGGAGGCCGTGAGAGGCCCCGCCGGGGTCGTGGAGCTGGTGGACGGCGGCCTGGTCGGCGGCGCGGGGCTGTCGGCGGGCGGCGGGGTCGCGCGGTTCCTGTCGCTGCTGTACGGGGAGCTGGAGCCGCTGGGCGACGGCCTGGGGGCGCGCTGCACGCTGGCCAGCGCGGGGCATCCGCTGCCGCTCGTGCTGCGGCCGGACGGCGAGGTGCAGACGGTGGCGGCGCCGCAGATATTGCTGGGCGTTGTGGACGATGTGTCGTACGAGAGTGAATCGTTCGATCTGGCGCCCGGGGAAACGCTGCTCTGTGTGACGGACGGGGTGACGGAGCACCGATCGGGCGACCGGCAGTTCGACGACGAGGACGGCCTGGCGGCGACGTTCGCGCTGTGCGCGGGGCTCAGCGCGCGGCAGGTCGCGGAGCGGGTGCGCCGGGCGGTGGACGAGTTCGCGGCGGATCCGCCGGACGACGATTTGGCGATGCTGGTCCTGAAGGTGCTCTAGGGCGCGTCCGGTGCTCTAGGGGCGTCCGGCGGGTGGTGACGCCTGCGGCGGGCTGTTCCCCTCCCCGCCCCTTCCCACAACCGGGGCTCCGCCCCTGGACCCCGGTCCGGGGGTTCCGCCTCAGATCCTGGTCCGCGGGCTCCGCCCCCAGACCCGGTCCGGGGGCTCCGCGCCCAGATTCTGGGCCGGGGGCTCCGTGTCCAGGTCCTGGGCCGGGGGCTCCGCGCCCAGACCCCAGACCCGGGGCTCCGTGTCCAGGTCCCGGACCCCGGGGCTTCGCGCTCAGGTCCCGGGCCGGGTGCTCTGCGCTCAGGTCCCGGATCGGGTGCTCTGCGCTCAGGCCCCGGACCGGGGGCTTCGCGCTCAGGTCCCGGACCCCGGGGCTTCGCGCTCAGGTCCCGGGCCGGGTGCTCTGCGCTCAGGTCCCGGATCGGGTGCTCTGCGCTCAGGCCTCGGACCGGGGGCTCCGGGCCCAGGCCCCAGACCCGGGGCTCCGCGTCCAGATCCCGGGCCCCGGGGCTCCGCGCCCAGACCTCGGACCGGGGGCTCTGCGCTCAGGCCCCGGACCGGGGGCTCCGGGCCCAGACCCCAGACCCGGGGCTCCGCCCCCAGACCTCGGGCCCGGGGCTCCGCCCCTTCCCGCGGCATCGATGTGCGGCTCCGCCGCGTGGTGGGGTTCCGCCCCCGGGCGCCGGGGTCCAGGGGCGGAGCCCCTGGTATCGGGAAGGGGCGGGGAGGGGAAAGCACCGCTACGCGGAGCCCCGCGTGGTTCGCCGGACGCCCCGTGGGCCCGGACGCCACGGCCCCCGGCGTCCGGGCGCCGTCTCGCGGTCCCGAGTGGCGGCGGGCGTGCCGGACAATGGGGGCATGCCTTCCGTACTGCCTGATGGTGAGCCCATGCCCGAGGACGGCGCACTGCCCGCGACCGCTTTGGCGGGGGCGGAGCGGCGGCCGCTGGGGTTCTATCTGCATGTGCCGTACTGCGCCACCCGCTGCGGCTACTGCGACTTCAACACCTACACCGCCAGTGAGCTGCGCGGCTCCGGCGGTGTGCTCGCCTCGCGGGACAACTACGCCGAGCAGGTCGTCGAGGAGGTGCGGCTGGCGCGGAAGGTGCTGGGGGACGACCCGCGGGCCGTGGAGACCGTGTTCGTCGGCGGCGGAACCCCGACCCTGCTCGCGGCGGCGGACCTCGGGCGGATGCTGGGGGCGATCCGGGATGAGTTCGGGCTGGCCGAGGGGGCCGAGGTCACGACCGAGGCCAATCCGGAGTCGGTCGATCCGCGGTATCTGGCGGAGCTGCGGGATGCGGGCTTCAACCGGATCTCCTTCGGCATGCAGAGCGCCCGGCAGCACGTCCTGAAGGTGCTGGACCGTACGCACACCCCGGGGCGGCCCGAGGCGTGTGTGGCCGAGGCGCGGGCGGCCGGATTCGGCCATGTGAACCTGGACCTGATCTACGGGACGCCGGGGGAGAGCGACGCGGACTGGCGCGCCTCACTCGAGGCGGCCCTCGGGGCGGGCCCGGACCATGTGTCGGCGTATGCGCTGATCGTGGAGGAGGGCACCCAGCTGGCGCGGCGGATCCGGCGCGGCGAGGTGCCGATGACCGACGACGATGTGCACGCGGACCGCTATCTGATCGCCGAAGAGACCCTGTCGGCCGCCGGGTTCGCCTGGTACGAGGTCTCCAACTGGGCCACCTCGCCCGCCGGGCGCTGCCGCCACAACGAGCTGTACTGGCGCGGCGCCGACTGGTGGGGCGCGGGCCCCGGCGCGCACAGCCATGTGGGCGGCGTGCGGTGGTGGAACGTGAAGCACCCCGGGGCGTACGCACAGGCCCTGGGCGAGGGCCGGTCGCCCGGCGCGGGCCGGGAGCTGCTGTCCGCCGAGGAGCGCCGGGTGGAGCGGATCCTGCTGGAGCTGCGGCTGGCCGAGGGCTGCCCGCTGGAGCTGCTGCGCCCGGCCGGGGCGGCGGCCGCGGCACGGGCCCTGGAGGACGGCCTGCTGGAGCCGGAGCCGTACGGGCGCGGGCAGGCCGTGCTCACGCTCCGGGGGCGGCTGCTGGCGGACGCGGTGGTGCGGGACCTGGTGGACTGAGGCGGGGCGGGGCCGTCAGCCCGTACGGGAGCCCTTACGGCGGCCGTCAGCCCGTACGACGGCCACTTGGCCCGTACGGAGGCCATTAGCCCGTACGGGAGCCATAGGGCCGTACGGAGGCCGTCAAGCCCTGTACGGAGACCGTCAGCCCGTACGGAGACCGTCAGCCCGTACGGAGACCGTCAGCCCCTCACGGAGGCCGTCAGCCCCGTGGGGCCGTCACGAAGTCGATCAGCTCCTCCACCCGCCCCAGGAGCTCCGGCTGGAGGTCCTTGTAGGAGTGGACCGAGGACAGGATCCGCTGCCAGGCGGCCCCGGTGTTCTCCGGCCAGCCCAGGGCGCGGCAGACACCCTTCTTCCAGTCCTGGCCGTGCGGCACCGTCGGCCAGGCCGGGATGGAGAGGGAGGACGGCTTCACGGCCTCCCAGATGTCGATGTAGGGGTGGCCGAGGACCAGCACATGCTCGCCGGTGACCTGCGCGGCGATACGGGACTCCTTGGAGCCCGTCACCAGATGGTCGACGAGGACGCCGAGCCGGGCGTCCGGGCCGGGGGCGAAGTCGTCGACGATGGCGGGCAGGTCGTCGACGCCCTCCAGGTACTCCACGACGACACCCTCGATGCGCAGATCGTCGCCCCAGACCCGCTCGACCAGCTCCGCGTCATGGCGCCCCTCGACATAGATGCGCCCCGCGCGGGCGACCCTCGCACGGGCTCCCGGCACGGCGATCGACCCCGAGGCCGTGCGCCGCGGCGCGCTGGGGGCCGCCGCACGCGGGCGGACGAGCGTGACGACACGCCCCTCGAGCAGAAAACCGCGCGGCTCCATGGGGAAGACGCGATGTTTGCCGAAGCGGTCCTCCAGAGTGACCGTCGGACCCTGGGCGGTCTTCTCACAGCGGATCACGGCACCACAGAATCCGGTGGTGACCTCCTCTACGACGAGGTCCGGTTCGGCGGGGACCTCGGGAGCGGGCCGCTGCCGCTTCCAGGGCGGGGTCAGGTCCGGGTCGTACTGTCGCATCCGGATGACGATAGCGCGCGACGGCCACCCGCTCCCGCAGACGCGCAACCGGGCGAACGACTAGGCGAACGCCTAGAGCGACGGCTAGCCGGACACGCCGAAGCGGGCGGCCAGTTCGTCGCGTTGGGCCCGTACGAACGCGGCGTCCACCACGGAGCCGTGCCCCGGGACGTACCGCGCGTCCGCGCCGCCGAGGGCGAGCAGCCGGTCGAGGGCGGCGGGCCAGTGGCCGGGGATCGCGTCGGGCCCGGCCTGGGGCGTCCCGGACTCCTCCACCAGATCGCCGCAGAAGACCACCTCGGGCCGGCCGGGCACCAGGACGGCCAGGTCATGGGCGGTGTGGCCCGGCCCCACATTGGCCAGCAGCGCCGTACGGCCGCCGAGGTCGAGGCTGAGCTCCCCGCAGACCAGGTGGTGCGGGGAGGCCAGATGGTCCACTGCCTCGGTGGCGGCGTCCCGGTCCACCCCGTGGCGGATCGCGTCCTCGCGCAGCGTCTCCCGCTCACGGCGCAGCAGCTCGTCCAGGCCCGTGGCTCCGTAGACCTCGCAGCCCGCGAAGGCGGCCGAGCCCAGGACATGGTCGAAGTGCGGATGGGTGAGCGCGATCCGGGTGGGGCGGCGGCCGGTCAGCCGGGTGATCCCGGAGCGCAGTTCGGCCCCGGCGCGCAGGGTCGCGCCGGTGTCCACGACGAGGATGTCGGTCCGTCCGACGACCACGCCGACCGTCTCGTCCCACTCCGGCATCCGACGGCGGGCCACACCGGGCGCGAGCCGCTCCCAGCCCGCCTCTTCCCAACACGTCTCCATACCGCGACGCTAGCTCAATGGGGATGGGGGAGAGTTGCTGCCGACGGCGGCTCTTGCCCATGCCACCGCACCCCGCCGTACACTGGCGGAGGGGCTCTGGCACTCGTGCCCGGTGAGTGCCAGACGGACGACCTGATGAGACCGCTGGACTGGAGGTGCGCGGGGTGCTCAGCGAACGCAGACTCGAGGTGCTGCGTGCCATTGTCCAGGACTATGTGGGGACGGAGGAGCCGGTCGGCTCCAAGGCGCTCACCGAGCGGCACCGGCTGGGGGTCTCCCCGGCCACGGTGCGTAACGACATGGCCGCTCTGGAGGACGAGGGGTTCATCGCCCAGCCGCATACGAGCGCCGGGCGGATCCCCACGGACAAGGGCTATCGCCTCTTCGTGGACAAGCTGGCCGGAGTCAAGCCGCTGTCCAGCCCGGAGCGGCGGGCCATTCAGAACTTCCTGGACGGTGCGGTCGACCTCGACGACGTGGTGGGGCGCACGGTCCGGCTGCTGGCGCAGCTGACCCGGCAGGTGGCGGTGGTGCAGTATCCGTCGCTGACCCGTTCGACGGTGCGCCATGTGGAGCTGCTCCCGCTGGCCCCGGCCCGGGTGATGCTGGTGCTGATCACCGACACCGGGCGGGTGGAGCAGCGCATGGTCGACTGCCCCACCCCGGTCACCGAGGATTCGCTCGCCGATCTGCGCGCCCGGCTCAACAGCCGGGTCGTGGGGCGGCGTTTCGCGGATGTGCCGCAGTTGGTGCAGGATCTTCCGGAGTCCTTCGAACAGGAGGACCGGGGGACCGTCTCGATCGTGCTGTCGACCTTGCTCGAGACGCTCGTGGAGGAGACCGAGGAGCGGCTGATGATCGGCGGCACCGCGAACCTCACGCGTTTCGTGCATGATTTCCCCCTGACGATCCGGCCCGTTCTGGAGGCACTCGAGGAGCAGGTCGTCCTCCTCAAGCTGCTGGGCGAGGCCAAGGACTCGGGTATGACCGTGCGGATCGGGCATGAGAATGCTCACGAGGGGCTGACTGCCACCTCGGTCGTCGCGGTCGGCTACGGTTCCGGCGACGAGGCGGTCGCCAAACTCGGCGTGGTCGGACCGACCCGCATGGACTACCCCGGAACGATGGGAGCGGTACGCGCAGTGGCACGTTACGTCGGACAGATCCTGGCGGAGTCGTAAGTGGCGACGGACTACTACGCAGTCCTGGGCGTGCCTCGTGATGCCTCGCAGGACCAGATCAAGAAGGCATTCCGGCGGCTCGCCCGAGAGCTGCATCCGGACGTGAACCCGGATCCGAAGACCCAGGAGCGGTTCAAGGAGATCAACGCCGCTTATGAGGTCTTGTCGGACCCGCAGAAGAAGCAGGTCTACGACCTGGGTGGGGACCCGAACGCCGGGCCGGGCGGCGGTGGCGCCGGCGGCTTCGGCGCGGGTTTCGGCAACTTCTCCGACATCATGGACGCGTTCTTCGGCACCGCCTCGCAGCGCGGTCCGCGTTCCAGGACCCGGCGCGGTCAGGACGCGATGATCCGGCTGGACGTGGAGCTCAGCGAGGCCGCGTTCGGGACCACCAAGGACATCCAGGTCGACACCGCGGTCGTCTGCACGACGTGCAGCGGCGAGGGCGCGGCGCCGGGCACCTCGGCGCAGACCTGTGACATGTGCCGTGGCCGCGGTGAGGTCTCCCAGGTGACGCGGTCCTTCCTGGGCCAGGTCATGACCTCGCGGCCGTGCCCGCAGTGCCAGGGCTTCGGCACCGTGGTGCCGACCCCGTGCCCGGAGTGCGCGGGCGACGGCCGGATCCGCTCGCGGCGCACCCTTACGGTGAAGATCCCCGCCGGTGTGGACAACGGCACCAGGATCCAGCTGGCCGGTGAGGGCGAGGTCGGACCGGGCGGCGGCCCGGCGGGCGACCTGTACGTGGAGATCCACGAGGTGCCGCACCCCGTCTTCCAGCGGCGCGGCGACGACATGCACTGCACGGTGACGATCCCGATGACCGCGGCGGCCCTCGGCACCAAGGTGCCGCTGGAGACGCTGGACGGCCTGGAGGAGATCGACATCCGACCCGGCACCCAGTCCGGCCAGTCGGTCCCGCTGCACCAGCGCGGCGTCACCCATCTGCGCGGCGGCGGCCGGGGCGACCTGATCGTGCACGTCGAGGTGACCACCCCGACCAAGCTCGACCCGGAGCAGGAGGAGCTGCTGCGGCGGCTGTCCAAGCTGCGCGGCGAGGAGCGCCCGACCGGCGAGTTCAAGCCGGGGCAGCAGGGGCTGTTCTCGCGGCTGAAGGACGCGTTCAACGGACGGTAGGCGCTTCGGCCGGGGGTACGGGGGTTGGCCCCCGGGGGAGTGCGGCAAGCCGGGGCAGCAGGGGCTGTTCTCGCGGCTGAAGGACGCGTTCAACGGACGGTAGGCGTTCCGGCCGGGAATCGGCTCGCGACGCCCTTGATCCGGTGGTGAGCTGGTGCGGAGGGCATGACACGATGTGGCCATGTCCTCCGCGCTGACCGATCTTTACCGGTACCCGATCGTGCAGGCGCCGATGGCGGGTGGAGCCTCCTGCCCGCAGCTCGCCGCCACTGTCTCCGAGGCCGGTGGCCTCGGTTTCCTCGCCGCCGGCTACAAGACGCCGGAGGCGATGTATGAGGAGATCAAACAGCTGCGGGGGCTGACCGGCCGGCCCTTCGGCATGAATCTGTTCATGCCGCAGCCGCCCAACCCCGACCCGGCCGCCGTCGCGGCCTACGGCGAGCGGCTCGCGGGTGAGGCGGCCTGGTACGAGACCCCGCTGGGCGACCCGGAGTCGGGCTCGGACGACGCGTACGACGCCAAGCTCGCCGTGCTTCTCGACAACCCCGTTCCGGTCGTCTCGTTCACCTTCGGCTGCCCGACCCGCGCCGTCCTCGACGCCCTCGCCAAGGTCGGCACCCGTACGGTCGTCACCGTGACCTCGCCCGTCGAGGCGCAGACCGCCCAGTGGGCGGGCGCCGACGCCGTCTGTGTGCAGGGTGTGGAGGCCGGCGGTCACCAGGGCACGTACAGCAATGACCCGGCCGCGGACGGGATGGGTGTCGGGCTCGGGCTGCTGTCGCTGATCACGCTGGTCCGTGAGTACGTCCAGATCCCGATCATCGCGGCGGGCGGGATCATGCGCGGTTCGCAGATCGCCGCCGCGCTGTCCGCGGGCGCGGTCGCGGCCCAGCTGGGGACCGCGTTCCTGGTGTGCCCCGAGTCCGGGGCGAACGCCCTGCACAAGCAGGCGATGACGGATCCGCTGTTCGGCCGCACCGAGCTGACCCGCGCCTTCTCCGGGCGCCCGGCCCGGGGCCTGGTCAACCGCTTCATGCGCGAGCACGCCCCGTACGCGCCCGCCGCCTACCCCCAGCTGCACCACATGACCTCCGGCCTCCGTAAGGCGGCCGCCAAGGCGGGTGACCCCCAGGGGATGGCGCTGTGGGCCGGGCAGGGCCACCGGCTGGCGCGTGATCTGCCCGCCGCGCGGCTGGTGGAGACGCTCGCGGTGGAACTCGACGCGGCTCGGGCCGCGTTGGGCCTTCAGCCCCAGTGGGGTGCGGTGTCGTGACCGCCCCGGTGTTCGTGGCCGACTCCCTGGCGGGCGCGGCCGCGGGGGCCCGGGTCCGGCTGGAGGGTCCGGAGGGACGCCACGCGGTGTCCGTAAGGCGGCTGCGCGTCGGTGAGCCGGTCGTGCTGACGGACGGCCACGGTACGGGCGTCCAGGGCACCGTGGCGGCCGTGGAGGGCAAGGACCGGCTGGAGGTCGCGGTGGACGAGGTGCGCCGGGAGGCGGCCCCGGACCCGAGGATCACCGTCGTCCAGGCGCTGCCCAAGGGCGACCGGGGCGAACTGGCGGTGGAGACCATGACGGAGACCGGCGTGGACGCCGTCGTGCCGTGGTCGGCCGCCCGCTGTATCACCCAGTGGAAGGGCGAGCGCGGCCTCAAGGCGCTCGGCAAGTGGCGGTCGACCGCGCGCGAGGCGGGCAAGCAGTCCCGTCGGCTGACCTTCCCCGAGGTCACGGACGCGATGACGACCCGGCAGGTAACCCGGCTGCTCGCCGAGGCCCGATTCGCCGCCGTGCTCCACGAGGAGGGCGGCGAGCCGCTCGCGACGGCCCAACTGCCCACGAGTGGCGAGATCGTACTGGTCGTCGGGCCCGAAGGAGGCGTGTCCCCGGAGGAGTTGGCGGCCTTCGCCGAGGCGGGCGCGCTGCCGTACCGGCTGGGCCCGAGCGTGCTGCGCACCTCCACGGCCGGAACGGCGGCCGCCGCGCTGCTGCTCGGCCGCACCGGCCGCTGGGGCTGAGGGCCCCTCCGGAGCGGGGTGAGAGCCCCCCGGGGCCCCTCCCCGGGTACGTCCGCACCTGGCCGAGGACGGCCTTCCGGTTCGCGTCGGCCGATGGGAACCTATCCCCTATGGGGGTATTGAGCCAGGCAAGGCAGGCACGACGGGCACGGTGGGCACGGCGGGCACGAGGGGGACGGACGCTCTTCGCCGTCGCGGCGGTCGGCGCGGCGGTGGTCGCGGTGACGGCATGTGAGCCCACGGGCGGCGGCATCAGCTCCGTGACGATCGCGATCACCACGGACCAGGTCGCCACCGAGGCGCTGGAGCGGGGCGGTGTCGGCGTCCGCTGGATGAGCTGCAACGCCGAGTTCCGGCACGGCCGTACGGCGGGTGCCGCTTCGCCCTCGCAGAGCGAGCGGGCCGGGGAGACCGACGCACGGGTGGACTGCCACGGCAGGACCGACAACGACAAGGACGTCAGGATCAGGGGCCGGGTCACCTACGTCCGGGAGGACCACTGCGTCCGGGGCGACTTGACCGGCCAGGTGGACGGCCGGAAGGTCTTCGAGGCGAATGTGATCGGGGAGTGCCAGGGCGGCGGTTCGGACACCGAGAGCCCCCGGCCGACCCGGAGTCGCCCCTGGGAGCACCGGACCACGGAGGCCCCCGAGCCGACCCGTAGCCACCCTTGGGAGCACCGGACGACCGAGGCCCCGGAGCCGACCCGTAGCCACCCTTGGGAGCACCGGACCACGGAGGCCCCCGAGCCGACCCGCAGCCACCCCTGGGAGCATCCGACCACCGAGGGCGGCACCGGCCAGGTCGGTGCCGCCGACAGCGCCGGTGAGGACGGTAAGGGCGGCACCGGAGGCGGCGGCCGGAGCGAATAACCCGCGATCGCTTCCGTCGGCAGGCCCTCCCGGTACCATCCGGACCGTACGTGCCGACGATCCTTGAGGAGCCACCGGTGGCGGGAGAACCGCAGGCCGACTGCCTGTTCTGCAAGATTGTGTCGGGGGAGGTGCCGGCCACCGTCGTCCGCGAGACGGACACCACCGTCGCATTCCGCGACATAAACCCCCAGGCGCCCACGCACATCCTGGTGATCCCCAAGGTGCACCACCCGGACGCGGCCGCACTCGCGGCGGCCGAACCGCAGGTCACCGCGGATGTGCTGCGTGAGGCGGGTGCGGTCGCCGCGGATGAGAAGCTCGTCGAGACGGGCTACCGCGTGGTGTTCAACACCGGCTCCGGCGCCGGTCAGACCGTCTTCCACGCGCACGCCCACGTCCTGGGCGGCCGCGGGCTCAACTGGCCCCCCGGATAACCCTTGTCCGCGCGGGAACTGATCGTCCTCGGCACCGCCAGCCAGGTGCCGACCCGGCACCGCAACCACAACGGCTATCTGCTGCGCTGGGACGGCGAGGGCCTGCTGTTCGACCCCGGCGAGGGCACCCAGCGCCAGATGCTGAGGGCCGGGGTCGCCGCCCATGACATCGACCGGATCTGTGTCACCCACTTCCACGGGGACCACTCCCTGGGCCTGGCCGGGGTGATCCAGCGGATCAACCTGGACCGGGTGCCGCACCGGGTGACCGCCCACTACCCGGCGAGCGGACAGCGGTTCTTCGAGCGGCTGCGCTACGCGACCGCCTACCGCGAGACGGTCGCGCTGACCGAGGAGCCGGTCGCCGGTGACGGCGCGCTGCTGGCCCGCACCCCCGCGTACACGCTGGAGGCCGTCCGGCTCTCGCACCCCGTCGAGTCCTACGGCTATCGCCTGATCGAACCCGACGGCCGCAGGATGCTGCCCGAGCGGCTCGCCGCGCTGGGCGTCCGCGGCCCGGACATCGGCCGGCTCCAGCGGGATCGGGTGCTGGAGACCGAGGGGCGCACGGTGGCGATCGAGGAGGTCAGCGAGGTGCGCCGGGGGCAGCGCTTCGCGTTCATCATGGACACCCGGCTGTGCGACGGCGCCGACGCGCTGGCGCAGGGGTGCGATCTGCTGGTCATCGAGTCGACCTTCCTGGACGAGGACGAGGCCCTGGCCGTCGAGTACGGGCATCTGACCGCCGGGCAGGCCGCCCGGCTCGCCGCCGGGGCGGGGGTGCGGCATCTGGTGCTGACGCACTTCTCGCAGCGCTACGGCGACCCCTCCGAGTTCGAGCGCCAGGCGCGGGACGCGGGGTTCGAAGGGGAGCTCACGGTCGCCCAGGACCTGATGACGGTGGCGCTGCCCAAACGGCGCTGAGGGCGCCCGGGCGGGGGCGTGGGGGCCGACGGACCGCCGCGCCCCGGCGAGGGCGCCCGGGGCCGGGGACCGCCGAGGGTGACGGTGGGCCGGATCCCGGCCCGTTGTCGGTGCCATCGTGCACACTGGCCGCACCCGCATCAGACGGCGGCGGGCGGACCGGCAAGACCTGGGAGAGCGCGGTGACGACACACGAGGGCGACAAGCTCACGGCGGGCTACCACCTGCTCGACCCGCTCGCGGATGTGCGCCGCCCCGGCGACGCGGACTGCGACGTCTATCTCACCGGCACGGTCTTCCTGGACATCATCTTCACCGGTCTGGACAGCGCCCCCGTCCGCGGCACCGAGTCCTGGGCCCGCGGCATGGGGTCGAGCCCCGGCGGCGTCGCCAATATGGCCACCGCCCTGGCCCGGCTCGGCCTGCGCACCTCGCTCGCCGCCGCCTTCGGCGACGACCACTACGGGGACTACTGCCGGGACGCCCTGGACCACGGCGAGGGCATCGATCTGTCGCTCTCCCGCACGATCCCCGGCTGGCACTCCCCGGTGACCGTCTCCATGGCCTACGAGGGCGAGCGGACCATGGTCTCCCACGGCCATGAGGCCCCGCCGCCCGAGGCGCCCGCGCCCAGCTGCCCGCCCCCGGCCCGCGCCGCCGTGGCCTCCCTGGTGCCCGGCGGCGGCCAGGAGTGGGTCGCCGAGGCCGCCCGCCGCGGCAGCAGGATCTTCGCGGACGTCGGCTGGGACGACACCGGCCGCTGGGACCCGGCCGACCTCGCCGAGCTGGAGCACTGCGAGGCGTTCCTGCCCAACGCCGAGGAGGCGATGCGCTACACCCGCACCGACTGCCCGCGCGCCGCCGCCCGTGCCCTGTCCGACCTGGTGCCGCTGGCCGTCGTCACGCTCGGCTCCGAGGGGGCGTACGCGGTCGACAGCCGCACCGGCGAGACCGCCGAGGTGCCCGCGATCTCCGTGGAGGCCCTGGACCCGACCGGGGCCGGGGATGTGTTCGTCGCAGGTTTCGTCACCGGCACGCTCGCCGGGTGGCCGCTCGCCGACCGGCTGGCCTTCGCCGGGCTGACCGCCGCGCTGTCGGTGCAGGAGTTCGGCGGCTCGCTGTCGGCGCCCGGCTGGGTCGAGATCGCCGCCTGGTGGCAGCACGCCCGCGCCTACGACGACCAGCCCGCCCGCGCCCTGCGCCGCTACGCCTTCCTCGACCGGCTGCTCCCGGCCGCCGCCCGCCCCTGGCCGCTGCGCCGGGCCGTGCCGACGATCGGTTTCCGCAAGGCGTAGCGCGGGCCGCGTGCCGGGCGTGGCGGGCCCCAGGTGAGCGGGCCGATGAGCGGATAGGAGTAAAAGGGCTCGGGTGTTGTCGGTGCTCCGTCGTACCCTGGAACCCAAGGTTGTCGAGCGGCGAGAACCCTGTATCGGGAGGTAGAAGCAGGCCAGAGAGCCGGCCCATGACGCAACCAACCACAGCACCGCAGGCGCGTGCGCAGTTCACGGTCCCGAGCAAGCACCCCATGGTCATGGTTCTGGGATCCGGTGACGCGCTGCTCCGTGTGATCGAGAACGCGTTCCCGGCGACTGATATTCATGTACGGGGCAACGAAGTCAGCGCCACCGGGGATCCGAAGGAAGTAGCCCTGGTCCAGCGTCTGTTCGATGAGATGATGCTGGTGCTCCGCACCGGTCAACCGATGACGGAGGATGCGGTGGAGCGCTCGATCTCCATGCTGCGCGCGGCTGAGAACGGCGGAAGCGAGGTGCAGGAGACGCCCGCCGAGGTGCTCACCCAGAACATCCTCTCCAACCGCGGCCGCACCATCCGCCCCAAGACGCTCAACCAGAAGCGCTATGTCGACGCCATCGACAAGCACACGGTCGTCTTCGGCATCGGCCCCGCGGGCACCGGCAAGACCTATCTCGCCATGGCCAAGGCGGTCCAGGCGCTGCAATCCAAGCAGGTCAACCGGATCATCCTCACCCGGCCCGCGGTCGAGGCGGGGGAGCGGCTCGGCTTCCTGCCCGGCACCCTCTACGAGAAGATCGACCCGTATCTGCGGCCGCTCTACGACGCGCTGCACGACATGCTCGACCCCGACTCCATCCCGCGCCTGATGGCCGCGGGCACGATCGAGGTCGCGCCGCTGGCGTACATGCGTGGCCGTACGCTCAATGACGCGTTCATCATCCTCGACGAGGCACAGAACACGAACCCCGAGCAGATGAAGATGTTCCTCACCCGGCTCGGCTTCGACTCCAAGATAGTGATCACGGGCGACATCACCCAGATCGACCTCCCCGGCGGGACCAAGAGCGGTCTGCGCCAGGTGCGGGAGATCCTGGACGGCGTCGATGATGTTCACTTCTCCATGCTCACCAGCACCGACGTGGTCCGTCACAAGCTGGTCGGCCGGATCGTCGACGCATACGACCAGTACGACAGCCGCAACGGAAAGTAACCGCGAACCCCCATGGCGATCGACGTCAACAACGAATCCGGTACCGATATCGACGAGCGGGCGGTGCTGGACATCGCCCGCTACGCGCTCGCCCGGATGCGTATCCACCCGCTCTCCGAGCTCTCGGTGATCGTCGTCGACGCCGACGCCATGGAGCAGTTGCACATCCAGTGGATGGATCTGCCGGGTCCGACCGATGTCATGTCCTTCCCGATGGACGAGCTGCGCCCGCCGGCCAAGGACGACGAGGAGCCCCCGCAGGGCCTCCTCGGGGACATCGTGCTCTGCCCCGAAGTGGCCAAGAAGCAGGGGGAGGAGGCGCCGACCGGGCACTCCATGGACGAGGAGCTCCAGCTGCTCACCGTCCACGGCGTCCTCCACCTCCTCGGCTATGACCACGAGGAGGCGGACGAGCGCGCCGAGATGTTCGGCCTCCAGGCCGCCATCGTCGACGGCTGGCGCGCGGAGCAGGGCGTCACCGGCCCCTCCCCGGCCCCCACCGTCCGATGAGCGCGCAGCTCGTCACCGCGGCCGTCCTGCTGGTCGTGGTGGCCTGGCTGGCGGCCTGCGCGGAGGCCGGTCTCGCCCGCACCACCCGGTTCCGCGCCGCGGAGGCCGTGCGCTCCGGGCGCCGGGGCAGCGCCAAGCTGATGCTCGTCGCCGAGGACCCCACCCGCTATCTCAACGTGGCCCTGCTGGTCCGGGTCGCCTGCGAGGTCGCGGCGGGCGCGGTCGTCACCTACGCGAGCCTGCGCGAGTTCCCCGAGACCTGGAAGGCACTGACCGTCGCGATCGGCGTGATGGTCCTGGTGTCGTATGTGGCCGTCGGCGTCTCGCCGCGCACCATCGGCGCCCAGCATCCGCTCAACACCGCGACCGTCGCCGCCTATGTGCTGATCCCGCTGGCCCGGGTCATGGGCCCCATCCCGCCGCTGCTGATCCTCCTCGGTAACGCGCTGACGCCCGGCAAGGGCTTCCGAAAGGGCCCGTTCGCCTCCGAGGCCGAGCTGCGCGCCCTGGTGGACCTCGCCGAGCAGGAGTCGCTGATCGAGGACGAGGAGCGGCGCATGGTCCACTCCGTCTTCGAGCTCGGCGACACCCTGGTGCGCGAGGTGATGGTGCCGCGCACCGACCTCGTGGTCATCGAGCGCTTCAAGACCATCCGGCAGGCCCTCACCCTCGCGCTGCGCTCCGGCTTCTCCCGGATCCCGGTCACCGGGGAGAACGAGGACGACATCGTCGGGATCGTCTACCTCAAGGACCTGGTCCGCAAGACGCATATCAACCGCGAGGCCGAGGCCGAGCTGGTCTCCACCGCGATGCGGCCCGCCGCCTTCGTCCCGGACACCAAGAACGCGGGCGATCTGCTGCGCGAGATGCAGCAGGAGCGCAACCACGTGGCCGTGGTGATCGACGAGTACGGCGGCACGGCCGGGATCGTCACCATCGAGGACATCCTGGAGGAGATCGTCGGAGAGATCACCGACGAGTACGACCGCGAGCTGCCGCCCGTCGAGGACCTCGGCGACGGCACCCACCGGGTGACCGCCCGGCTCGCCCTGGGCGACCTGGGGGAGCTGTACGGCACGGATCTGGAGGACGAGGACGTCGAGACGGTGGGCGGGCTGCTCGCCAAGGCGCTGGGCCGGGTGCCGATCGCGGGCGCCAAGGCCGAGGTCGACGTCCCCGAGGGCGGGGTGGACCCCGCGCTCAAGGCGCTGCGGCTGACCGCCGAGTCCCCGGCGGGCCGCCGCAACCGCATCGTCACGGTGCTGGTCGAGCCGATTCGCGAAACCGTCGCGGCCGGGCCGGGGTAACCCCCGCGCACGCCATGACGCGGCCCCGTCCACACCCCGTGGGCGGGGCCGCATTGTGCTCCGGCCCGGCCCGCCTGCCGCGCGCTCCCGCCTGCTGCGCTCCCGCCGCACGCGCCGGGGCGCGGCACCCACCCGTACGACAGCGGGCCGTCGCGCCAGCGCATCGGTAACGCGCGGTCCGCGCTGCGCCATCCGGGTGGAATAGCCGTCCGCTCCCTGGCCCATCTGGCGTAGGCGCCCGCTTACTTGCAGATACCGACTGGTGGGTCGCCCATACCTCTGTCGGGGGACAGCCGGCCTGTCTGCTTTGACGTAGACAGGTCGGCCGTATGGGCACCCCCGCACGGAGGCCAAGGCTCCGCGCGGCACGCGCCGCGCGGAGCCGGGCGGCTCATCCCCCTGAGCTCAGGAAAGGGCGGCCCCTCCATGTCCACCACCACGGTGACCTCCACGCCGAACCCCTCCGTCTTCGGTCAATCCGTCACCTACACCGCCACCGTCACCGGCATCACCGCCGGGGCCCCTCCATGGGGCGATGTGACCTTCGTCATCGCCGGTGGTCCGACCATCGGCCCCGTGACGCTCACCCAGACCGGGGTCGACTCCGGCACGGCCAGCGTGACCGACTCCACGCTCTCCGTCGGCTCCCATCTGGTCACGGCGAACTTCGTCAACTCCAGTGATCCTCTGGACAATTCGTCCGGCACGACCATCCAGCAGGTCAACCAGGCCGCGACCACCACCACCGTCACCTTCGTCCCGCCCGCGCCCGTCTGCGGCGAGACCGTGACCCTGACCGCCCATGTGGCGGCGGCGCCCCCGGGCAGCGGCACCCCCACCGGCACGGTCACCTTCATCATCAGCGCGGACGGGCCCACGGTGACCGGGACCCTCGACGGGTCCGGGAACGCCTCCGTCACCGTTCCCGCCCTGAGCGTGGGCACGCACCAGGTCGCCGCGTTCTACAACGGCGACACCAACTTCGCCCCGTCCAACTCGCCCTTGACGCCGCTCACCATCAACCCGGCGTCCTCCACCACGACCCTCACCATCTCTCCCGCCTCGCCGGTCTGCGGTGAGACGGTGACCCTGTGCGCGCAGGTGGCGGTCGTCGCGCCCGGCACCTGCACCCCGACGGGCACGGTGACGTTCACGGTCGCCGGCGGACCGACCCTGACGGGGACGCTGAACGCGAGCGGCCAGGCGTGTGTGACCACCAGTGCCATCCCGGTGGGAACACACACCGTGACGGCCACCTACAACGGCAACGGGAACGTCGCGGGCTCGAGCGACACCGATTCGGTCACGGTCGGTCAGGGAGCGTCGACCACATCGGTCACGGTGTCCCCGGCCGCGCCGGTCTGCGGTGAGTCGATCACCATCTGCGCCCAGGTGACGGTGTCGCCCCCGAGCACCTGTACGCCCACGGGCACGGTGACCTTCGTGATCAGCGGTGGTCCGACCCTGACGGGCACGCTGAACGCGAGCGGCCAGGCGTGCGTGACCACCAGCGCGCTGACCGCGGGTTCGCACACCGTGACCGCCACGTACGGTGGCAGCACGAACATCGCGAGCTCCACCGGCACCGCGTCGATCACCGTGGGCCAGGGCGTCTCGGGTATCTCGGCGAGCATCTCGCCCAGCCCGTCCGTCTGCGGTGAGCCGGTGACCATCTGCGCGGACGTGAGCGTCGCGCCGCCCAGCACATGTATCCCCACCGGGAACGTGACGTTCGCCGTCTCCGGTGGTCCGACCCTGACGGGCACGCTGGACGCGACCGGTCAGGCGTGCGTGACGACCAGTGCCATTCCGGTCGGCACCCACAGCGTGACCATCACCTACCCGGGCGACGGGGACGTCCTGGGCTCGACGACGACCCTCCCCCTGACGGTGAACCAGGCCGCCTCGACGACCGCCCTGACCATCACGCCCAGCACGGCGTCGTGCGGCCAGTCGGTGACCTTGTGCGCGCAGGTGACCACGACACCGCCCGGCACGTGCGCCCCGACCGGGACGGTGACGTTCACGATCGCGGGTGGTCCGACCCTGACCGGGACGCTGAACGCCAGTGGTCAGGCGTGTGTGACGACCAGCGCCATTCCGGTCGGCACCCACGCGGTGACGGCCACCTACGGGGGCAGCACCGGCGTCGCCGGCTCGACCGGCACCGGGTCCGTCACGGTCAACCAGGGCGTCTCCACCACGACCCTGAGCTTCCTGCCCGCCTCTCCGGTGTGCGGCCAGCCGGTGACCCTGTGCGCCCAGGTGACGGTCGCGGCGCCCAGCACCTGTACCCCGACCGGAACGGTCACCTTCACGATCGCGGGCGGTCCGACCCTGACCGGGACGCTCGACGCGACCGGTCAGGCGTGTGTGACGACCACCGCCATTCCGGTGGGCACCCACGCGGTGACGGCCACGTACGCGGGCAACACGGGCGTGGCGGGCTCCTCGGCGTCCGGCTCCGTCACCGTCGGCCAGGCCGCGTCCACGACCGCGCTGACCATCACGCCCGCCTCCCCGGTGTGTGGCCAGTCGGTGACCTTGTGCGCGCAGGTGACCACGACATCACCCGGCACCTGCGCCCCGACCGGGACGGTGACATTCACGATCGCGGGCGGCCCGACCTTGACCGGGACGCTGAACGGCAGTGGTCAGGCTTGCGTGACGACCAGCGCCATTCCGGTGGGCACCCACGCGGTGACGGCCACGTACGGGGGCAACACGGGCGTGGCGGGCTCCTCGGCGTCCGGCTCCGTCACCGTCGGCCAGGCGAGCACCACGACCACGCTCACGTCCTCGCCGAACCCGTCCACCCCCGGCCAGAACGTGACCTTCACCGCCACCGTGACCGCGGTGCCGCCGGCGACGGGCATCCCGACCGGGAACGTCACCTTCGTGATCAGTGGCGGGCCCACCCTCATCGGCACGCTCAACGGCGCGGGACAGGCCACCGTCAGCACCAACACCCTCACCACCGGCGCGCACACGGTCACCGCCACCTACGGCGGCGACACCTGCTTCGCCGCTTCCACCTCGCCGACCATCACCCAGAACGTGGTCGCGGCGCCGACCGGGACCACCGTGACCGCCACTCCGGCCACCATCCGGCTGCGGATCAACGGAACACTCGTCATCCCGACGTTGAGCGCGACGCTGAGGGACGCGTCGAACAACCCGATCCCCGGCCAGAGCCTCACCTTCGTCGCCAACTCCGTACTGGGCCCGATCGCGCTGGGCAGTGCGGTCACCAACGCGAGCGGTACGGCGACGCTCAGCAATGTCACCGTTCCGCCGACCGTGATCACCGCCTCGACGTACACCGCCTCCTTCGCGGGGGCTCCGGGCCTGAGCCCGTCGTCGGGTTCGGCCTCGCTGACCTTCCAGCCGTCGCCGATCCTCCCGTAAGGAGCCGAACCCTCCGTAAGGAGCTTCACCCGCGCCGGGCCGCCGCACCGCGGCCCGGCGCGGGCCGCCGTGTGCCCACCGGCGTCACCGCCGGTCAACGCCCCGCATATGCTCATCCGCATGAGCGAAGCAGCGCAGTTGGACCCCGAAGACCGCAAGATCATCACGCTGGCCCGCTCCGTGCGGGCCCGCAACTCCGTGCCGGAGGGCGCCGCCGTCCGTGACGAGACGGGGCGTACGTATGTGGCCGGGACCGTGGCCCTCGACTCGCTGAAGCTGAGCGCCCTCCAGACCGCCGTCGCCATGGCCGTGGCGAGCGGTGCCACGTCCCTGGAGGCCGCGGCCGTGGTGACCGACGCGGAGAGCGCCTCGGAGGAGGACCGCGCGGCCGTCCGGGACCTCGGCGGAGCCGGGACCCCGGTGCTGCTGGCGGGCCCCGACGGCGCCCTGCGGGCCACGCTGGACGCCTGACCCGGCCCACCCGCCCCGGCGGCCGTACGAGGCCGGGAAGGCTGGTCCGAGCGGGCCGGGGCATCGGGGAGAATGGGGGCCATGACTGCCGGTACCTCCCCGTCCCCGACCGAGCAGCGGGAGACCCCGCACCGCTCGGGCTTCGCCTGCTTCGTCGGCCGCCCCAACGCGGGCAAGTCGACCCTGACCAACGCGCTGGTGGGGACGAAGGTCGCGATCACCTCGAACCGCCCGCAGACCACCCGTCACACCGTCCGCGGCATCGTGCACCGCCCCGACGCCCAGCTGGTGCTCGTGGACACCCCCGGTCTGCACAAGCCGCGCACCCTGCTCGGCGAGCGGCTCAACGATGTGGTGCGCACCACCTGGGCCGAGGTCGACGTCATCGGGTTCTGCCTGCCCGCCGACCAGAAGCTGGGCCCCGGCGACCGCTACATCGCCACCGAGCTCGCGGGGATCAAGAAGACCCCCAAGGTCGCGATCGTCACCAAGACCGACCTGGTCGAGCCCCAGCAGCTGGCCCAGCAATTGATCGCCATCGACCGGCTCGGCAAGGAGCTGGGCATCGAGTGGGCCGAGATCGTCCCGGTGTCGGCGGTGGGTGACCAGCAGGTGGATCTGCTGGCGGATCTGCTGGTCCCGCTGCTGCCCGAGGGCCCGACGCTCTACGCCGAGGGCGACCTCACGGATGAGCCCGAGCAGGTCATGGTGGCCGAGCTGATCCGGGAGGCCGCGCTGGAGGGCGTACGGGACGAACTGCCGCACTCCATCGCGGTGGTGGTCGAGGAGATGCTGCCCCGCGAGGGCCGCCCCGCGGACCGGCCGCTCCTGGACATCCACGCCAACCTCTACATCGAGCGGCCCAGCCAGAAGGGCATCATCATCGGCCCCAAGGGCCGCCGCCTGAAGGACGTGGGCACCAAGTCCCGTAAGCACATCGAGGCGCTGCTGGGGACGCCGGTCTTCCTGGACCTGCATGTGAAGGTTGCCAAGGATTGGCAGCGTGATCCGAAGCAGTTGCGGAAGCTGGGGTTCTGAGCCCGGGCCGTAGGACCCTGCCCGCGTAGGCCCTGCCGGCGTAGGACCCTGCCCGCGTAGGCCCCCGCCCCCCGTAGGCCCTACCCGCGTGGGGCCTTACGCGCCCTCCTTCAGCACCGCGCGGATCAGTTCCCGCTGGGCGTCGCTCAGCTGGGGATCCGCGGCGTGGACGGTGCGGCCGTCGATGGTGATCTCGTACTGGAAGCCGTCCGGGACGCCGCGGGGCGCCGTGGTGTGGCCGGTCTCGACGGCCTGGTGCGCCAGGGCGTCCAGATGGGTGGCGTCGGGCCGGCCGGTGGTGTCCAGCTCGGCCCGGCGCTCGATTCCGGCGAATCCGCCGGTGCGGGTGACGGAGATGCGCATGGCTCCATCACTACCCGATGGCGCGCCCTAGCGCGCGCCCACGTGGGCCCGCAGATCGGTGATGCCCACCCCGGCCCATGCCTCCCGCACCGCCGCCTGCTCCTCGCCCTCGCCGTACCGGGCGTGCGCCGCGGCCACCGTGAGCTGGGCGAAGTCGGCGAACTCCGCGTCGGAGGCCAGATCGCCGCCGGTCAGCACGTCGTACCAGATCTGCCCGGCGCGCTCCCAGGCGTTGCCGCCCAGGGCGGTGGCGGCCAGGTAGAAGGCGTGGTTGGGGATGCCGGAGTTGATGTGGACGCCGCCGTTGTCACGTGCGGTGTGGACGTAGTCGTCCATCGTGCCCGGCTGCGGGTCCTTGCCCAGCACATCGTCGTCGTACGCCGTGCCCGGGGCCTTCATCGAGCGCAGGGCCACCCCGGTGACCCGGTCCGTCAGCAGCCCCGCGCCGATCAGCCAGTCGGCCTCCTCGGCGCTGTGGCCGAGCACATGCTGCTTGACCAGGGAGCCGAAGACGTCGGACATCGACTCGTTGAGCGCCCCGGACTGGCCGAAGTACTCGAGGTTGGCGGTGTACTGCGTGACGCCGTGGGTGAGCTCATGGGCCATCACGTCGACCGGGATGGTGAAGTCCAGGAAGACCTCCCCGTCCCCGTCGCCGAAGACCATCTGCTCGCCGTCCCAGAAGGCGTTGTTGTAGCCCTCGCTGTAGTGGACGCTCGCGTTCAGCGGCAGCCCGGAGTCGTCGATCGAGCGCCGGCCGTACGCCTTGAAGAAGAGCTCGAAGGTCGCGCCCAGCCCGTCGTACGCGCGGTTCACCGAGTCGTCCCCGCCCGCCTGGTCGCCCTCGCCGCGCACCTTCCTGCCCGGCAGTGAGGTCCTGTGCTGGGCGTCGTAGATGGTGCGCCGGGGCTTGTCGGAGGGCACGGCGGCCCGCGCGGCGGGGACGCCGCGCACGGTGGTGATCCGGCGGCGGGTGCGCTGGAGGGCGTCGTGCTCGAGCGTGCGGCGGGCGGGTTCGGCCAGCGACGCGTCCTCGGCACGGGACAGCTTGTCCAGGACGTGCGGCGGCACGATCGTGCAGAAGGCGGTGTGGCGGTGACCGCGGGCAGGGCGGGTCCGGCGGGGATTGGCATTGGCGTCCATGGCTGGCAATGTCGCATCGCGTGGTGCCCGTGTCACGCCTTGCGGTCATGATTGCTGAAATCGAGTGGAAGATGTGTATTCCTCCGAAGCACATGCTTCGGTCCGCATAGTGATACGGGTCCGCTCCGCCCGCGCGTCTCGGTTAAGCTGCTCTCCATCATGCGTTTCGGGCTGCTTCTTCTTAGCTGCCGCGGCGAGGGCCTGTAGTCGAACGGCCGACCCCCTCCCCGCGGAGTTCGGCGTTGCTCTGATCACGCCCCGTCGGTCGCCCCAGGACTTCCGCCACAGCGGATTCGTCCAGCGGACAGCGGACTATCCAAGGAGCCCCGCGCACCATGACTCACTCCGACACGCCTGGCCATTCCGAGACCTCCGAGACCTCCGAGACCTCTGCGATCTCCGGTGACGCCGTCGGCCGTCCCACCCCCATCACCGCCGCGACCGTCACCCAGCGCCCCTCGGGGATGCCGATCCACAAGTACGGCCCGTACGAGGCCGTCGACATCCCGGACCGCACCTGGCCGGACAACCGCATCACCGTCGCCCCGCGCTGGCTGTCCACCGATCTGCGGGACGGCAACCAGGCGCTGATCGACCCGATGTCCCCGGCCCGCAAGCGCGAGATGTTCGACCTGCTGGTGCGCATGGGCTACAAGGAGATCGAGGTCGGCTTCCCCTCCTCCGGCCAGACCGACTTCGACTTCGTACGGTCGATCATCGAGGAGGGCGCGATCCCGGAGGACGTGACGATCTCCGTCCTCACCCAGGCGCGCGAGGAGCTGATCGAGCGCACCGTCGAGTCGCTGCGCGGGGCGCACAAGGCCACCCTGCACCTGTACAACGCCACCGCCCCCACCTTCCGCCGCGTCGTCTTCCGCGGCACCCGGGAGCAGGTCAAGCAGATCGCGGTGGACGGCACCCGGCTGGTGGTGGAGTACGCCGACAAGATCCTCGGCGATGACACGGTCTTCGGCTACCAGTACAGCCCGGAGATCTTCACCGACACCGAGCTGGACTTCGCGCTGGAGGTCTGCGAGGGCGTCATGGACGTCTGGCAGCCCGAGGAGGGCCGCGAGATCATCCTGAATCTGCCGGCCACCGTCGAGCGCTCGACCCCGTCCACCCACGCGGACCGCTTCGAGTGGATGTCACGCCATCTGTCCCGGCGCGAGCACATCTGCCTGTCGGTGCATCCGCACAACGACCGCGGCACCGCCGTCGCCGCCGCCGAGCTGGCGATCATGGCCGGGGCGGACCGCATCGAGGGCTGCCTGTTCGGCCAGGGCGAGCGCACCGGCAATGTGGACCTGGTGACGCTGGGCATGAACCTGTTCTCCCAGGGCGTCGACCCGCAGATCGACTTCTCGCAGATCGACGAGATCCGCCGCACCGCCGAGTACTGCAACCAGATGGAGATCCACCCGCGCCACCCCTACGCGGGCGATCTGGTCTACACCGCCTTCTCCGGCTCCCACCAGGACGCCATCAAGAAGGGGTTCGAGGCGCTGGAGGCGAGCGCGGCCGAGCAGGGCAAGACGGTGGACGAGATCGAGTGGGCCGTCCCGTACCTGCCCATCGACCCCAAGGACGTCGGCCGCTCCTACGAGGCGGTCATCCGCGTCAACTCGCAGTCCGGCAAGGGCGGCATCGCCTATGTCCTGAAGAACGACCACAACCTGGACCTGCCGCGCAGGATGCAGATCGAGTTCTCCAGGACGATTCAGGCCAAGACCGACGCCGAGGGCGGCGAGGTCACCCCGGGCCAGATCTGGGCGACCTTCCAGGACGAGTACCTGCCGACCGACGACAACCAGTGGGGCCGGATCTCGCTGCGCAGCGCGCAGACCTCGACCACCACCGAGGGGACCGACGCGCTCACCGTCGAGGCGGTCGTGGACGGCGCCGAGACGGTGCTGACCGGCACCGGCAACGGCCCGCTGGCGGCCTTCTTCGACGCCCTGGGCGCGATCGACGTGGACGTACGGCTGCTGGACTACTCCGAGCACACCCTGAGCGAGGGCGCCGCGTCCCAGGCCGCCGCGTACATCGAGTGCGCGATCGGCGGGCAGGTGCTGTGGGGTGTCGGCATCGACGCCAACATCGTGCGCGCCTCCCTGAAGGCCGTCGTCTCCGCGGTGAACCGGGCGCGCCGGTGATCCTTTCGGAATCCTTCGGATTCCTTTCAGATGCGTAGGTGATCTTTCACCGGTCTGATCGGATGACTTCATCACCCCGTTGACCTGGTCACCCACATGGGCCCCGTTCACCCCGCGAGGTGGGCGGGGCCTCGGGTTTGGCCTGTTGTCTCCGTTCGGGGTACTGACGTCACATCATGGATGTGGCTAGCATCACGTCAACGCGGCAACGTGGCCGAAGCGTTATGGAGGTGTGACGTGGTGCACCGGCGAGCCCGCCGTGACCGGGACCTGTGTGTGGTAGGCGTACGCACTCTGTGGCGGACCGTCGGCGATGGTGAGTTCTTCTGCCCCGAATGCGGAGGTGACCGCAACTACCGCCGCCGTACCGGCCGTCGCCGCATCGTGGTGCTCGGCCTGCCGGTGCTGCCGCGCGGACCGGTCGCACCCATCGTGGAATGCGCGGCCTGCGGCAGCCGCTACGGCACGGAGGTGCTCGACCACCCCACCACGACCCGCTTCTCCGCGATGCTCCGCGACGCGGTGCACACCGTGGCCCTCGCGGTCCTCGCCGCGGGCGGCACCGAGGCGACGGCGGTCCGGCAGGTCGCGGTCGGCGCGGTGCGCGCCGCCGGGTTCGCCGACTGTAGCGAGGAGCAGCTGCTCGCGCTCATCGAGGCCCTCGCCGCCGACACCGGGCGGCTGCCGGGCGCGTGCGGTGAGCGCGACGGCCTGGACCCGTGCGGCACGGCGCTGGCCATCGAGCTGCACGAGGCCCTGGAGCCGCTGGCCCCGCATCTGGCCCCCACCGGCCGGGAGGCCATCCTCCTCCAGGGCGCCCGGATCGCCGTGGCCGACGGCCCGTACCGCCCGGCCGAGCGCGCGGTCCTGGAGACGGTCGGCCGGGCCCTGATGATCTGTCCCGACGACACGGCCCGCCTGCTCGCCGCCACAAGGGCGGCGTTCTGAGCGGAGGGTTCGGTCCGCTCTCCGTACTCCCCAGGGAGTAATCACCCCCGTCCCGCCCCCGGCGTAGTAGTCGCCATTTCCGTCGTCGGCGCGAGGTATCGGCGCCCGGGCGTCGGAAGCCTGGGGGCATGCAGACGACATCGTCAGGGATCGCTGGAGATCACCAACAACCGGACGCGCCACCGCCCGCCGCGGCCGGCGGCAAGCGGCGGCGCTCGCTGCCCTGGGCGGTCATCGCGGGCTGGGTGCTGCTGCTCCTCGTCGCCGTCCCCTTCGCGGGCAAGCTCGAGGGCGCCAAACGCGACACCGCCGTCGACTACCTCCCGGCGGGCGCCGACTCCACCCAGGTGGCCCGGCTCCAGGAGCGGCTGCCCGGTGGCGACACCATCGACCTCGTCCTCGTCTTCCACCGCGACGGCGGGCTCACCGACGCCGACCGTAAGGCGGCCGGCGGGCGGGTCGCCGAGGTGGCGGGGCGCCATGACCTCGTCGGTGGCACGGCCCCGCGCGCCGTCCCGTCCAAGGACGGCACGACCGTGATGTACGCCATGGCGCTCACCGGCCTGACGGACGAGAAGGAGCGGGCCGACGCCGTCAAGGACGTCCGCGCCGAACTCGCCTCCCACCCCGAGGGCCTGACCGTCCAGGTCGGCGGTCCCGGGGCGCTCAGCGCCGACTCGCAGGAGGTCTTCGCCTCCACCGACGGCACGCTGATGTTCGCCACCGCCGGGGTGGTCGCCCTGCTGTTGATCATCACCTATCGCAGTCCGCTGCTGTGGCTGGTGCCGCTCGGGGTGGTCGGCGTCGCCGCCATGGCCGCGATGGCGATCGTCTACGGCCTCGTCCAGGGCTTCGACCTCATCGTCACCAGCATGAGCTCCTCGATCATGACGGTGCTGGTCTTCGGCGCGGGCACCGACTACGCCCTGCTGATCGTGTCCCGCTACCGCGAGGAGCTGCGCCGCCACCGCGCCCCGTACGACGCCATGCGCGAGGCCCTGCGCGGCTGCGGTCCGGCCGTGCTCGCCTCCAGCGGCACCGTGGCCGCCGGGCTGCTGTGTCTGCTCGCCGCCGACCTCAACAGCAGCAGCGGACTGGGCCCGGTCGGCGCGGTCGGGGTCATCTGCGCGCTGGCCGCGATGATGACGCTGCTGCCCGCGGTGCTGGTGCTGCTGGGGCGGCGGGTGTTCTGGCCACTGATCCCCGTCCACGGCAGTGAACCGCGGGCCACCCGGCGCGGGTTCTTCGAGGCGATGGGCAGTTCGGCCCGCCGCCGCCCCGATGCCGTACTCCTCGGCGGTGCCGCGCTGCTGGGCGTCCTCGCCCTCGGGGTGCTCAATCTGCCGGGCAATCTCAAGCAGGAGGACACCTTCACCGACAAGCCCGAGTCGGTGGCCGCCACCCAGACCCTCGCCGATGCCTATCCGGACAGCAGCAGCCAGCCCATCAGCGTGATGGCGCGCACCGCGGGGGCGGACGAGGTGCTGCGGCGGGCGCGCGACACGGAGGGGGTCGCGCGGGCGGACACCGGGCGCAGCGGCGGCGGCTGGACGGAGATCGACGTCTTCCCGCGGGGCGCCCCGCAGTCGGCGGAGGAGACGGCCGCGCTGCACGCCCTGCGCTCGGGTCTGGTGCGGGTCGAGGGCGCCGACGCGCTGGTCGGCGGACCCAGCGCCCAGCAGCTCGATCTGAAGGACACCAACGCCCGTGACCGGATGCTGGTCATCCCGCTGGTGCTGATCGCCGTACTGCTGATCCTCGCCGCCCTGCTGCGCAGCCTCGTCGCGCCGCTGGTCCTCGTGGTCGCCGTGGTCGCGGTGTGGGGCGCCGCGATGGGGCTCGGCGGGCTCTTCTTCGACCCCGTCTTCGGCTTCGCCGGGGTCGACCCCGGGCTGCCACTGCTGTCCTTCGTCTTCCTGGTCGCCCTCGGCGTGGACTACGGCATCTTCCTGATGCACCGGATGCGGGAGGAGTCGCTGCGCGGGGCGGACGTCCCGGACGCGGCGGTGACCGCCCTGCGCACGACGGGCGGGGTGATCGCCTCGGCCGGTCTGGTGCTGGCGGCGACCTTCGCGGTGCTGGCCACGCTGCCGATGGTGATGCTGGCCGAGATGGGGTTCGTGGTGGCGGTCGGCGTGCTGCTCGACACCTTCCTCGTGCGGACGTACCTGGTGACGTCGGCGAGCCTGCTGCTGAAGCGGTGGGTGTGGTGGCCGGGCGCCCTCTTCCGCCGTACGCCCGCCTCGGCGGCCCCGCCCGCTCAGGACGGGCCGGCCTCCGGGTCCCCCGCCGGCTCCCCCGCCGGGTCCCGTCCCGAACCCGCCGTACGCGGCGGCTGACGCCCTTCCTCGGCCCGGACCGGCCGCACAGGGGACGGCCGGTCCGGGCCACCCCTTCGTACCGCCCCTGGCCGCCCTTAGTCCGCTAGTCCGCTCCCTGGCCGCTCTCCGGGGTCGTACCGCCCCATGGGATCCGTACCCGCCCTATGGAACGCATACAGCCCTATGGATCGGCCCGAGGCGGATCCCCGAGGATGGAGCCCGTGCCCGTACCTCCTACGACCCACTCGGCGACCACCCTGCCCGAGCGTGCCGCCGACGCCCGGCACCCTGCCGCGCGCGCCGCCCTCCACCGCGCGATCGCCTCCGCGTCGCGTGCCCTGCACAACGGCCCCCGCCCCGCGGAGGCCCCGGAGGAGGCCCGCAGGCGGCGGCGGGTGGACGCCCGGATCGCCGGTGCGGTGCTGGTCCTCCAGGTGGTCCTGGTGCTGCTCAACCCCGACCGGAACGGCCATCGCCCGGACGCCTTCGGCTGGGCGCTGCTCGCCGCCAGCGCCACGGTGCTCATCGGGCGGCGGCACAGCCCGATGGTGGTCACCGTGCTGGTGGTGTTCATGGTCGGGCCGTACCACGCCATGGGCAACGTCCATCTCGCGGTCGTCCCGGCCGGGCTTCTCGCCGTCTACACGCTCGCCGTCATGGGCCCGCCGCTGCGGTCCTTCCTCACCGTCACCGCCGTGATCTCGATCATGGTGTCGGTGATGGCCCTGAGCGGGAAGCCGCACGCCAGTCTCGACATGCTGCGCACCTCCGGCTGGGTGCTGTCGGTCGTGGTGATCGGCGAGGCGGTCCGCATCCACCGCAAGTACATCGCCGCGATCCTGGAACGGGCCGAACGCGCCGAGCGGACCCGCGAGGACGAGGCGGCCCGGCGGGTCGCCGAGGAACGGCTGCGCATCGCCCGCGATCTGCACGATCTGCTCGCGCACAGCATCACCCTCATCGGCGTCCAGACCTCCGTCGCGGCGCATGTCCTGATCGCCGACCCCGAGCGGCTGGACCGCCAGGCGATGGCCAAGTCGCTCGACTCGATCGCCGACACCTGCCGGGACGCCCGCGCCGAGCTCCGGGCCACCCTCCAGGTGCTCCGCGGCGGCGCGGGCGGCGACGCCGAGCATGCGGACGAGGAGGACACCGGGCCGCTGCCGGGGCTCGCCGGACTCGCCGACCTGGCAGCGGCGGCGGAGGCGGCGGGCGTCCGTGTGGACCTTACGGTCGACGTGGAGGCGTCCGAACTGTCGCCCGCCGTGGGCGCCGCCGCGTACCGGATCGTGCAGGAGGCCCTGACCAACGCGGTCCGCCACGCGCCCGGTACGAGGGTGCGGATCACGCTCGTACGGGACGAGGGAAAGCTGAGCGTCGCCGCTGTGGACGACGGGCCGAGGGGCGAGGACGCGCCCCTTACCGCGCCCGCCGAAACGGGCTACGGCATCGTGGGCATGCGCGAGCGGGCCCGCAGCGTCGCGGGCACCCTGTCCGCAGGACCGCGCGAGGACGGGCCCGGCTTCGCGATCGGGGCCGCGCTGCCGTGGGGGAGGGGCGGCCCGCCTGGCGGCCGTACGGCCGCTGGCACCGGTACGGGCGCTGGCACCGGTACGGGCCCTGCCACCGCAGCTGGCACCGCCACCGGTACCGGACAGACCGCCGTGCCGCCCAGGGAGGCCACCGCATGACCACGCCACCGGACCCGGCGCCCGGGACCGGCCCAGTGGGCCCCGGGCCGGGGACCAGCCCCGCCGGCCCGCCCTCAGGGGCCACCGCACCGGCCCCCGCGCCCGGGGCCGCCGCGCCGATCAGGGTGCTGCTCGCGGACGACCAGACGCTGGTCCGTTCCGCCTTCGCCATGCTGGTGTCCTCGGCCTGCGACATGGACGTCGTCGGGCAGGCGGGCACCGGCCGCGAGGCCGTCGAACTGGCCCGCACCGCCCGCGCCGACCTCGTGGTCATGGACATCCGGATGCCCGATCTCGACGGCATCGAGGCCACCCGCCGCATCGCCGCCGACGAGGACCTCGCCGGGGTCAAGGTGCTCGTGCTGACGACGTACGACACCGATGAGCACATCGTCGAGGCGCTGCGCGCGGGCGCGTCCGGCTTCCTGGTGAAGGACACCAGGCCCGCCGAACTCCTCGACGCCATACGGACCGTGGCGGCGGGGGAGTCCCTGCTCTCGCCCGGCCCCACCGCCCGGCTCATCGCGCGTGTCCTGCGCCTGCCGGAGGCCCCGCCGCCCGGCGGTCCCGCGCCCGCCGCGCTGGCCGCGCTCTCCGAGCGCGAACGGCAGGTGCTCGCCCTCGTGGCCCGGGGCCTCAACAACGCCGAGGCCGCGCAGACCCTCGGCCTCTCACCGCTCACCGCCAAGACCCATGTCAGCCGCATCATGGGCAAGTTGGGCGCCCGCGACCGCGCCCAACTCGTCATCGCGGCCTATGAGTCCGGCCTGGTCACTCCGACTTGTCGGTCGGAATCTCCTTGATCTCGGCCGTCGGGGCGCCGGCGGGTCTCTTGCCGCCTGCGGCGGGCTGCTCCCCTCCCCGCCCCTTCCCACAACTGGGGCTCCGCCCCGGATCCCGTTCCTCAGGCGCCGGAGGGGCTGGATGGTGGGGCTTGGCCCCGGATCCCGTTCCTCAGGCGCCGGAGGGGCTGGATGGTGGGGCTCCGCCCCAGAGCCCGCTCCTCAAGCTCCCCCAGCTACCGCTGGGAGGCGCCCCCTGGAGAGGCCGGATGGCGGGGCTTTGCCCCAGACCCCGCTCCTCAAGCGCCGGAGGGGCTGGATGGCTACCGCTGGGAGGTGCTCCCCGACGGGGCTGGAAGGTGGGGCTTCGCCCCAGACCCCGGGGTCCAGGGGCGGAGCCCCTGCCACGCGGCGGAGCCGCATATCGAGGCTTCGGGAAGGGGCGGGGAGGGGAAAGCACCGAGATGCGGCGCCGCCGCGTGGTCCGCCGGACACCTTGTAGCCGTCTCGGGCCCCCTCAAACCACCGTAGAGCGGGCAATGCGGGCTCGCACTCCCGCAGTCCGAGGACGTCACGGCCAAAGGGCGTCAGGAAGCGCCGAACAGCGCGCGGCACGGCTCCAGTCCGGCGATCTCGACCGGCGTGGCGCGGTGCTCCTCCCAGGCCGCGCGGTCCAGCCGCAGCCGCTGAAGGGTGCGGGCCTCGCCCCGTACGGCGAGCACGGACAGCCCGTCGGGGCGGTAGCCGATCCGCCGGGACACCCCCAGCGAGCGGCCGTTCTCCACCATCGCGCCCGAGACCAGCGACAGCGCGCCCAGCCCCTCGAACGCCAGGTGCGCCACCGCCGCCCGCATCTCCGTGCCCAGACCCTTGCCCTGGTGGGCGGTGCCCAGCCAGGAGCCGGTCTCGGCCTCCCGCGTGACGGCGAACTCGGTTGCGAACAGGTCCTGCCGCCCGATCACCGCCCCCTCGTGCAGCACCGCGAGGCTCAGCGTCCACTGTTCCGGCCGCCATTCGGCGATCGTGCGCAGCACATGCTGGAAGGTGCCGCGTCCGCGCTCCTCAGGGGGCGCGTCGGTCCACGGGACGCCGAAGGGCATCTCGTCCGGATCGTGCACCCCGCCCGCCGCGACCGCGGCGAGCTCGTCGAGCAGGGGGACGTCGGGAAGCCGCAGCTCCAGGCGTGGCGTACGCAGGCGAAGCCCGTACAGGGGCCAGTAACGGGGGTCCATGACGGGAGGCTGCCGGAGCCGCGGCCGCCGAGTCGAACCAATTACGGCCGCCCGCGCCGCCCGCGCCGCCCGCCCCCCGCGCGGGCGCACAATCCGTTTGCCGTAGTGCGCCATCCGGACGCATCCTGACCCGATGCTGATCCGACGAGAGACCCGCTCCGACATCGACGCCGTACGGACCGTCACCTCGGCCGCGTTCGCCAAGTCGGATACCTCGGACACCGTGAACAGCCCAGCCCCGCCACCGCCGATCGAGGCCACGCTGCTGGACGAGCTCCGGATCAGCGACGGCTGGTTGCCCGCGCTGTCGTTCGTCGCCACCGGCGACCGCGGTGAGGTGATCGGACATGTCGTGTGCACCCGCGGCCATGTCGGCTCCGATCTGGCCCTCGCCCTCGGCCTCGGCCCGCTCAGCGTGCACCCCGCCCATCAGGGCCGCGGTGTGGGCCTCGCGCTCGTCCACGCGGTGCTCGGCGCCGCGGACGCGTTCGGCGAATCGCTGGTCGCCCTGCTGGGCAGCCCCGCCTACTACGGCCGGTTCGGCTTCCGCCCGGCGACCGAGTACGGCATCACGGCCCCGGATCCGGCCTGGGGCGAGTACTTCCAGGTCCGGACCCTGACCGCCTACCAGCCGACCGTCAAGGGCCCCTTCAAGTACGCCGAGCCGTTCGACCACGTCTGACGCGGCGAGTCGGTCCGCCGGGGCTCACTGAAGCGGCGCGTCGGGCGGCGGCAGCCGGACGATCTGCTCCCGGTCCACCGACTCCACCCCGTCCACCGCCTCCAGCACCGGGATCCGGTCCTCCGCGATCGTCCCGGACAGCGAGCCCAGGATCGGCTGCTCACCGGTGACCGTCAGCCCTACCCGGCGCGCGGCCTCCACCACCTGCGCGAACCGGTCCGGGTCGACCGAGAGGATGACCCCGACCGGCCCGGACCGTGCCGTCCGCCCCATGGCGCCGCCGCTCACGGGGCCTGGAGCAGACCGGCGCCGATGTCCGCGCCCGGTTGCGCCAGCGGATGGGCGCCGGACAGCAGACGGGTGCTCAGGTCGGCCGCCGAGGCGTCCGGATGCGCCTGCGCCAGCAGCGTCGCCACACCGGCGGCATGCGGTGTCGCCATGCTGGTGCCGCTCATCGTCTGGTACGTCCCGTCGGGCGCGGCCGAGAAGATGTCGACCCCGGGCGCCGCGATATTGACCTCCCCGCCCGCGCCGTTGATGGCGCCGCAGGAGAAGAACGCGGTCCCCAGGTCTTTGCCGAGCGCCGCCACCGCCAGGATGGACGGGCAGTTGGCGGGCCGCCCCACCGGCGCCACGAAGCCGGGCCGCCGGCTCTCGTTGCCCGCCGCGGCCACGATCACGGTGCCGCGCCGCAGCGCGCGCCGCGCCACGTTCTCGTACGTCTGCGGGAACAGCTCGCCCGGCTCCACCGGAGCCCCGAGCGACATGGAGACCACCCGGGCGCCCTGGGCGACCGCCCAGGCCATCCCCGCCAGGATCTCGCCGTCGGAGCCCACGCCCTGGTCGCTGAGCACCTTGCCGACCAGCACCCGGGCCTCACCGGCCACGCCGTACCGCGGCGCGTGCCCGGGTTTGGCCGGACCGGCCACGGTGCCGACGCAGTGGGTGCCGTGGCCATGGCCGTCCTCGACGCTCGCCCCGGACACGAAGGAGGCGGTCGCCTCGACGCATCCGGTCAGATCCGGGTGGTCGGTGTCCACCCCGGTGTCCAGCACGGCGATTTTCACCCCGCTGCCCGTCAGATGCGACCAGTTGGCGCGGATCCCCTGGATACCCCAGGTGGTGTTCTGCTCGTCCCACGCCGGTCCCAGCGAGGTGGCGAGCTCGGCCCGGGTGTGCCGGGACACCTCGTCGTCGTCGCTGCGGTACGTCGGGAAGAAGCCGGTCAGCGTGCGCTGCGGCTCCGTGATCACCGACGCGTACACCACGCGCTCCGGCTCCGTCGCGACGATCGTCGGCTCCGCCTCCGCCGTGGTGACCAGCGCATGGCGCTGGTCCGGCTGCACATCGACGACGGCGACGCCGAGTTCGTCGAAGACCACCGACACATCGGCGCGCCCCAGCAGCTCCGCCGCCCCGGGCTCGGCCCCGCGGACGCGCTCCACGGACGAGATCCCCACGGACGAGCGCAGCGCCTCCATACCGCGGTCGGGCTCCTGCTGATCGAGCAGGACCACATACCGCCCGGTGTACTCGGTCTGCTGTGCCCCCAGCGGCATTCCGGCCCGCTGCTGCGGCCGCTCCCCGTTCGGCCCCTTACCCATGGGCCCCACGGGCCCAGGTCCGTTCGTCATTGCCTTTCTCCGCTCCTGTGCGCGGTCAGTGTGCTCCCTGGGATGTCAGTGCGCTCCCCGGGATGTTTCACCCGCCCCACAGCCCCCGAGCCCCCCACAGCCCCCGAGCCCCCACGTCCCCCTTATGCCCACCGTCACCCCCCGCGTGGGGGCCCGCAACTCGGGGCCGGATCACCCCGCACATCGATTGATCCGAGCGGCCGTCACGCGCCGCTCAGCGCGGCGCGTGACGGCCGCTGGGCGCCGGGCCTCAGCCGAACTGGCCGGGCTGGTAGTCGCCGGCGGGCTGCTGGACGATGACGTTCAGCCGGTTGTAGGTGTTGATGATGGCGATGATCGACACCAGAGCGGCGAGCTGCTCCTCGTCGTAGTGCTCGGCGGCCTTCGCCCACGCCTCGTCCGTGACACCACCGGCCGCGTCGGCGATGCGGGTGCCCTGCTCGGCCAGCTCCAGGGCGGCGCGCTCGGCGTCGGTGAACACCGTGGCCTCCCGCCAGACCGCGACCAGGTTCAGGCGCGTCGAGGTCTCCCCGGCCTTCGCGGCGTCCTTGGTGTGCATGTCGGTGCAGAAGCCGCAGCCGTTGATCTGGCTGGCGCGGATCTTCACCAGCTCCTGCGTCGCGGCGGGCAGCGCCGAGTCGCCGATCACCTTGCCCGCGGAGTTGAGGTGCTTGAGGAACGTGCCGAGGAGCGGGTTGCCGAAGAGGTTCAAGCGAGCGTCCATGATGGGCTCTCCTATGTGGTTGCCGTGGTGACACCTCCCTGACGGAACGGCTCGGAGAGATGTGACAGGCCCGAATGTGACCTGCGTCTCTCACGGCGGGGGCCTCTCACGGCGGGGGCCTCTCGCGGCGGGGGCCTCTCACGGCGGGGACGCCGCTCAGGCCGTGGGCGAATGGATGAGCCGCCGTCCCCGGACCCCGGGGGCGGCGGCTTCTCGGCCTCGCCGGCGCGCTGCGGGCCCCGTGGAGGGCCTAGTGCGTCAGCGTGTACCAAGCGGTGCTGCCCACCGTGATGCACACGGCCCAGGCCCACCGCAGCGCTTTGGGGGAGATGCGGACGGAGAAGGTCACGTGCTCGTCGAGGTTGACCTCGAGGTGTCGCCGGCGCTTGCGTTCGGCCATACAGGTTCTCCTTGGATCTCGTGGCCCTCGGTCATGTGCCGGGGTCCGTCTGGTGAGGGGCTGACGGGGTGTTCGGCTCCAACTGCCAGGAAGGGGGAACACCACGTCGGAACGTACGCCTGCCCGCGGACAGGTGTCGTGTAGTTAACGCAGCCACGTCGCTCGACGCAACTAAACCCGCACTAACCACTGACAAAGCGTCAGCCGTCAGCTGTCGGAGGGTGTCACTACAATTCCCCTCCGCTTCAGGGACATTGGCCCGTATAGCTCTCATCGCGCGCCATAGCGACCATACTTACCGACGGGTATTCCGCAACTTTGCGATCGGGAGCGCATGTAAATGCACTTAACGCGCCAGTTGGCCCCTCGTTCGGTATGGCCAACGCCACATACGAAACACCTCAAGGGCCGCTTGGTTCGCATATTGGGCGTGTCTTCGTCAAAGCATCATGTCCGGCATGGGATGCGGCGACGCTCAGCAGGAGTTTTTGGCTCTCCGGCGTCGGCTAATTGCCACTCGAATTGGCGGCTGCCTGCTGTCCGGCTAAGTGATTGCCCGGGCGATCTATCCATAGCGGATGCAACGAGATGATCGCGAATGCAAATCACCTGTAGGTGATGCGCGCGAGCGACGAGCAATGACGGTGTTGGCCGGAAACCGCCGCCCCTCCCTTCCTGGCAGTTGGAGCAGGGGCGGCGGCCCTCACCAGACGTGGAGAACCACGCCCGCTTACTTCGTCGTTGACCCTACGGATGTGCGGGCAGCGTCGCTGTTCCGGCCTCCGCCCAGTCAACGACTGGACCGAGGATAGTGTTTTTCTGTGGGGTTCGGATGCACTACAAGGGGTGAATATGTGTTATTCGCAACACTGTTCTGACCGTTCAGAAGAATGAAAAACCTCGGCTCCGGACCCGATCTATCAGCGCGTTCTGATAGCGGAACCTCTGACCCCGCCAGGGGATCGAGGTGCCGCATGATGAGCATGTGGCCGGTTTTCGTCACCTTCTAATAGGGCGGCCGAATTGCCGACGGCCGCCCAGTTCCTTGGCGGGCGCGGTGGTTGGCGACGTTGACGCGGTTGCCGCACAGTCCGGGCATGCAGTAGCGGCGGCTGCCGGGCCGGGTGGTGTCGATGAACGCTCCCCGGCAGGTGGGCGCGGCGCACGGGCGGAACCGCCGCTCGCCGAGGGTGTGGACGACCCCGAGGATGCCCATGCCGCAGATCAGTGAGAGCGCGTCGGCGATGGTCGCCCCGTCCCGGAGCGGGACGGCCCACCGTACGCGGCCCTCGTGTGCGGGATCCGGTATCAGGGTGGCGCCCCGGGCGGCCGGGGTGAGCCTGGTCGCACCGGCGACGAGGCGGTCGCGGTCGGGGTGATCGATCAGGCCCCGCACGGTGGTCCGCAGTGCGTGCACCGCGTGAAGGTCGGCCGGACGTCCACGGCGGGCGAGTTCGGCCAGTGCGCCCCGAGTGCCGTCGTCGCTCCCGGGCCGGTCGCCGTGCAGTTCGGTGAACGCGACGAGGGCGGCCAGGTCGGGCAGGCGGTCGTCGCCGCGCCAGACCTCGGCGGTGGTGTTGACCAGCTCGGTCGCGATCCCCGCCGCCCAGACGTAATCGTCCAACGCCACTTGCATCGTTGACGCGCTCCTCGCTACGTTCGGCTAAACGCAATTTTAACCCTTACATGGCGCGCCACCTGCCGGCCCGCCCTCGCCCCCGCTCCGTCAGGAGACCTCGCCCATGTCAGAGCCGGAGATCGATGCCATCGTCCTCGATGTGCTCGGCACGCTCGTCGACGAACCCACCGGCATCCGCGCCGGTATCCGCCAACTCGCCCCCGCGCTCGACGATTCCGGGATCGAGCGGCTGTTGTCGCTGTGGCAGCGGCACATCGACCGCGAGCAGCGCCGCGTCCTCGACGGCGCCCGGCCCTACGTCACCACCGAGCTCCTCGACCACGAAGCCGCCCGGCTCGTCGCCGACGCGGCCGGAGTCGAGGACCCGGCCGCCGTGGCGGCGCTGGCCCTGTCCGGCCGTCGGCTCCCGCCGTGGCCCGACACGGTGGCGGGGCTGGCCCGGCTCGCCCAACGTTTCCCACTGATCGGTCTCTCCAACGCGAGCCGGACGGCGCTGCTGGAGCTCAACGCCCATGCCGGACTGCGCTGGCACCAGGCCCTGTCCGCCGAGGACGCCCGGACCTACAAGCCGGACCCGGCGGTCTACGAGCTGGCCGTCACGGTCTCCGGACGGCCGCCGGAGCGGCTGCTGATGGTCGCCGCCCACGCCTGGGACCTGCGCGGTGCGCAGACCCTCGGCCTGCGCACCGCCTGCGTCGCCCGCCCCGTCGGCGACCCGCCCGCGTCCTCGGATCACTTTGACCTGTACGCCGACGGCCTGGCCGATCTGGCCGATCAACTCGACAGGAGCTTGCTCCCGCAATAGTCAGCGCTTGCAATCATCCGCGTATGCAACTATTGTCTCGAGTCACCTCGCGTATCCGCGAAACAACCCGCGAACGGAACGGCTGGAGCGATGACGACCCGGACCCCCGAGCAGATCTTCCATGACCACGGCCAAGCGCTCGGCTCGGGCGACCTGGACCGGATCAGTGCCAACTACGCGGAGGACGCGGTCTTCGTCACGCCCTCCGGTGTGCTGCGGGGCCGCGAAGGGGTGAAGCGGGGCATCGGCGCGCTGCTCGGCGATCTCCCCAACGCCGCCTGGGAGTTGAAGCCCCAGTTGGCGGATGACGTCCTCTTCCTCGAGTGGTCGGCCGCCACCGCCCATGCGCGGGTGGGGGACGGAGTCGACACCTTCGTCTTCCGCGACGGCCTCATCCAGGCCCAGACCGTGCGCTACACCCTGGTCGCCGAAGAGGGCTGACCCGTCTCGCCCAGGGAGTGTCCGGCGGATCGTGACGCCTGCGGCGGGCTGTCCCCTCCCCGCCACGCGGCGGAGCCGCACATCGATGCCGCGGGAAGGGGCGGGGAGGGGAAAGATCCGCCGGACACCCCCCTAGCGCACCAGGGGGAGGAAGACCGTGTCCACGATCTCTTCGAGGGCGTCGTCGGGCACGGGGGCGAAGGTCGTGAGGATTTCATGGCGCAGCAGGTCGAAGGGGAGCGACTTGACGCGTTCGGTGAGGCGTTCCGGTGTGACCTCGCCGCGGTCCACGGCGCGGGCGAAGAGCGCGTCGAGAGCTTCCGCGCGCCCCGTCACGAGGGGGTCGCGCAGATCGCCGGGGCTGTTTCCGGTCTCCTGGTGGTAGTCGGCCAGGTGCATGCTCATGATGGTGATGAACTGGACGCGGGTGGAGTTGATCTCCCGCATGAGGGTGAGGATGTCCTCCCGCAGGCTCCCCGTGTCGGGAACGTCGAGGCGGAACTGGTTCAGGGTGTGGACGATGGCCGCCCGGACGAGGTCGTCGCGGTTGGACCAGCGGCGATAGAGAACGGGCGGGCTGGTGCCCGCGCGCTTGACGACGGCGTCCATGGTGAACCTGGCGTAGCCGGTGTCCGTGAGTTCTTCCCAGGCCGCATCGAGGAGCGCCTTCTCCAGTGCCGCTCCGCGGCGTCGCTCGGGCATGCGTCCCTCCCTTAGATAGACTTGCCTTTCTTATCCTAGCGCCTTACTCTGGCCGCCGTAAGATAGATCGCTGTATCTTAAGGTGGCCGTTCATGAGCACTCCTCCCAATCGGTCCGACCCCACATCCGCGGCGGCGGACCCAGATCGCGTAGATCCCGATCGTGTGGATCCCGATCGTGTAGATCCCGCCGTGTGGCGCATGGCGATCACCCTCATCGTGGGCGCCCTCGCCGTCGTCTTCGACACCACCATCGTCAGCGTCGCGCTCAACGACCTGGCGAGGGAACTCGACGCCCCGCTGGCCACCATCCAGTGGGTGAGCACCGGCTATCTGCTGGCGGTGTTCGTGACCATCCCACTCGCCGGATGGGCCCAGTCGCGGCTCGGCGGCCGGTATCTGTGGATCGCGGCCCTGGTCGTGTTCCTGCTCGGCTCGGTCCTGAGCGCGCTGGCGTGGAACGCGCCCAGCCTGATCGCTTTCCGCGTCGTCCAGGGCGGCGCGGGCGGCATGATGATGCCGCTCATGGCCACGTTGCTCATGCGGGCCGCCCAGGGCCGCAACATCGGCAAGGTCATGGCCATCATCACCGTGCCCACCGCACTCGGCCCGATCCTCGGCCCGGTCCTGGGCGGCCTCATCCTGCATCTGGCCGACTGGCGCTGGCTGTTCTTCGTCAACATTCCCTTCTGCGTCATCGGCGCCTGGCTCGCCTGGCGCAATCTGCCCGACGACCGACCGGCGCCCGACCGCCCCCGCGCCCGTCTGGACACCGTCGGGCTGCTCCTGCTCTGCCCGGGTTTCGCCGCCCTCGTCCACGGCCTCTCCCAGGTCGAGGGCAGTGCGGGCTTCGCCACCGCCAAGGTCCTCGTCCCGCTGGTCGGCGGACTCGTCCTGGTCGGGGGCTTCACCGCCTGGGCGCTCACCCGCACCACCGCCGCCCTGGTCAATGTGCGGCTGTTCCGCCACCGCGCGGTGGCCTCCTCCGCCACCCTGCTCCTCCTGGGCGGCATCTCCCTGTACGGGTCGATGATGCTGCTGCCCCTGTACTTTCAGCAGGTCCGCGGCGAGGACGCGCTCGGTGCCGGGCTGCTGCTCATCCCGCAGGGCGTCGGCGCGCTCCTGGCGCGCGGCCTGGCGGGCACGTACACCGATCGCATCGGCCCCCGCGGGGTCGCCTTCGCGGCATTCGCCTTGGTCGCCGCGGCCACCGTGCCGTTCGCCTTCGTCACCGCCGACACCAGCGAGGCCCTGCTCATGGCCGCGCTGTTCGTCCGCGGCATCGCCTTGGGCGCCGCCATGATCGCGCCCATGGGCGCCGCGTACGTCGGGCTGGAGCACGGGGAGATCCCCGACGCCAGCATCATCACCCGCGTCGCCCAGCAGCTCGGCGGCGCGGTGGGCATCGCCGTCCTCGCCGTCATCCTCCAGCACAGCACCGGCGGCGCCCACACCCCGGGCGCCCTGGCCGACGGCTTCGGCACCGCCTTCTGGTGGTCGGTGGCCCTCACCGCCGTCGCCGTCCCGCTGTGCCTGCTCCTGCCCAGCCTCCCCGAACCGGCGGCCTCCGACGACGCCGCCACAGCGGAAGCCGCCGCCGAGGCCTGAAACGCGACCGCTGGGCCCACCCCGGACGGCCGCGGACGGTGTGCACCCGACGTCGGCCGGTCACGCCGCGCTCGCGTCGGCCCGGCTGCGCCTGGTCGCGTGACCGTGCCGCGTCCTTGTCCCTGCTCACGGCCGTGTTAGCCGTGTTAGCCGACCGTTAGCGGAGCGGCAGCCTCGCGGTAGCGGGCCCGACCAGAGTTGGTGACGCACCGAGAAGACCACCACATCGACTGCCCCTGGGGGGGACCCGAAATGAGCTCCAACACCGCCGTCCGCACCGTTCGTCGCCGCACCCTGCGCGTTGCCGCCGCTGTCCTGATCGCAGCCGCCGGCTTCAGCCTGACCGCCTGCAACGACTCGGACGCCGCGAGCTCGAAGCCCGCGGCCTCCTCCGCCAGCTCCAGCAGCGCCTCCTCCGCCACCGGTGCGAAGGGCTCCGGTGGCAACGGAGCCAACGGCTCCGACGCCAAGGTCGACACCAAGTCGGCCGCCGCGCACGAGGCGGCATCCCCGGACCGCACCGAGACCCTGGCGGACGGCAGCACGGGCGAGATCTACAAGCTCGGCGACCAGCACTATCGCCTCAAGATCGTCAACGACGGTGACGTCCTGGCCACGTTCGAGGCGAATGGGCAGGACGCCGGGCTCGACGGCAACGGCATGTATGTCGTGCTCACGATGGGCGGCGAGGTCCAGTCCTGGATGGGCGGCGAGCACCAGGGCCCGGGCACCTTCAAGCTCGCGGGCGGTTGGACGGCCAAGGTGACGAAGGTCGGCGAGGGCCACTACCGTGCGAAGATCATCGGCCACGGTGACGTCATGGGCACGATGGAGGCGAACGGACACGACGCCGGGCTCGACGCCAACGGCGTGTACATCGTGCTCAGCACCGGCGGTGTGATCAGCGCCCACGCGTAGCCCACGAGTAAACGTCAATGCCCGCCCGGCCGCTGCGGTGGAGTCACCTTCCGGTGGCTCCACCGCAGCGGCCGGTTGCTTTTCGGGTTTTCTCCGTAGACTGCCGGGCATGGCATGCCGCATCAGTGAACTGATCCTCGACTGTGCCGACCCCGAGCGGCTCGCCGCGTTCTGGAGCGAGGTCCTCGGCTATGTCGAAATCGGCCGGGAGGACGACGGAGGCATCGAGATCGGGCCGCCCGGCGTCGGCTTCGGCGGCTTGCAGCCCACCCTCATCCTCAGCCCCAGCAGCGATCCCCGGCCCGAGAAGCTCCGGCTGCACATCGACGTCAACGCCACCGACCGCGATCAGGACGCCGAGCTGGAGCGGCTGCTCGCGCTGGGCGCCAAGCCCGCAGACGTCGGTCAGACCGGCACCGAGGACTGGTACGTCCTGGCCGACCCCGAAGGCAACGAGTTCTGCCTCCTGCGCCGTCGGCTCCAGCCCCTCTGACCGGTTGACCGGCTGATCGGCTGACCGGCTTCGAAAAAACCAGTGGGGCGGCGCCGCTCCGCGCCATTACCGTTCTGCCGACCCAAGTCGTCCAGGCAGGGACGTGCCGTTGTACACCGTGTGAGACCTCCCAAGCGCTGATTTGTCGCGCGTCGCGCATCTGCGCCGCGCTCCTTTTTGCTGCGGATTTCTCACTGAAACCGGTGTACTTCTGTGCTCTCCAACTGGGTGGTCATGCCCACCTGCCTGCCGCTCGTTCGCCGCCGTTGTCACGCGTGCGCGTCCGAGCGCTTCCGGGCAAACGGTAAATTCCGCGTCAACGCGAACCACAAGCTCATCGACGCCTGGCTCCTCGTGCTCTGTACCGGGTGCGGGGAAACGGCGAAGCTCACGGTCTTCGAGCGGATGAATGTGCGCTCCGTGCGACCTGAGCTGCTCGATCGACTGCATGACAACGACCTCGGCCTGACAGCCGAGTTGCTCCAGGATCCGGTCGTGCGGCGCCGTCATCGCATCGCCCTCGACTGGAACAACGCCTGGCGCCTCGACACCGGCGGATCGGATCACCTGGACCGGGAGGTAGCCGATGTCTCGGTCCGCTTCGCGGCGCGGATCCCCGTCCGGCCGGTGCGGCTGATCGCTGAAGGCTTCGGTCTTTCGCGGGCCGAGGTCGAGAGGCTGATCACGGAGGAGAAGCTCGTTTCCGCGGTCCGGCTGAGCGGCAAGCTCACCGGCGACTTCACCTTCATGCTCAAGCGCTGAGCCCTCCTCGGGACCAGGGGCCTGTCCGGCACGACCCGCCGGACAGGCCCGACGGGCGTCCGCCGCGTGGCAGGGCTTCGCCCCAGGTCCCGGGGTCTGGGGCGAAGCCCCAGTTACGGGAAGGGGCGGGGAGGGGAACAACCCGCCGCAGGCGCCAAGGTCCGCCGGACAGGCCCCACGGGTGTCCGCCGCGTGCGTACGGTGAGGTAGGAGTAACCCTCGGCCGAGCCACCGTCCCGAGGGGTGGATGTGATCCGCGTCACTGCTCCGAGGTGCCCGTACGCGCCGCCCCCTCGTCCCGCGCCGCCAACTCACCCGAAACGCGCCCAGGTCGGCCGCCGGAGCGCAACGCGTCGGCCCTCCGCGCCGCCCCTCGCGACGCGCGCGTGGGCACCGTCACACGCCGAGGGATCGGCCCACGCGGAGCCGGTATGTAGCGTGCGCCCATGCACGCCACGGATGACTCGACCACCCCGCATGACCACGTCCTCGGACAGCGCGCCGCCGGAGGCTGGATGTTCCTCCTCGAGGCAGCCCGCGACATGCGCACCACCGGGGCCCTCGCCCCCAGCGGCAGGGCGCTGGCCCACGCGCTGACCGAGCCGGTGCGCTCTCAGGCGGGCCGGCCGCTGAGCGTCCTGGAGGCCGGTGCCGGTACCGGGTCGGTCACCCGTTCCCTGCTCCACCAGTTGCCGGCCGGCAGCCGCCTGGACATCGTCGAGGCCAACCCCCGCTTCACCGGTCGGCTGCGCGACCTCGTCCGCACCCACCCGCACCTGGCCGGACGGTCCGGGCGGATACGCGTGCACGAGGCGTACGTCGAGGAACTCGACGTACGCCGCCGTTACGACGCGATCATCTCGGCGCTGCCCTTCGCCAACTTCGATCCTCACCAGATCGAGGCGATCATGGGCCGGTATCTGGAGCTGCTGCGCCCCGGCGGCCTCCTGGCCTACTTCGCCTACCGCGGCACCCGGCAGGCCCGCAACCTGCTGCCCTCCCGGAGCCAGGCGCGGCGGCACCGGGCCGCCGAAGAGGTGCTGGCCGACTACCGCCGCCGCTACGCCACCGGCCGCAGCACGGTCTGGGCCAACCTGCCCCCGGCCGACGTCTGGCACCTGCGCCGCCCCACGGGCAGCCTCCCGGCCGCGGGCCGGACATCCGCCGGAGCCGCAGCCGGCTGGTGACCGTCAGTCATGGCCTTGCGGCAGCACGGCGGCGGGCGATTTTCTCATGCGGCGGCATCCCGGATTGACCGGCAAGGTGCTCGACCTTCCGCGTCCGGCACGACCCGCCGGACGGGCCGCTAGTCCCGAAACGAACCGTCCGCCCTGCGCGCGTGCCTCGACAGCAGGTGCTTGCACTGCGGGCAGTGCCGCCTGAACCCCTTCTTGATCAGGTAGCTGATGCCGATCGTCACCACATGCATCAGCCCCACCGCCGCGTTCTGGAACAGCCGCCCCAGCCACGACCTCGTACACGTCTCACAGTCCCGGCAACCGGCCGCCATGGCGTATCCCCCCAACTCGTCGCTGACCTGCCCCGCACCACCAGTGTGCGCAATGGAGAACACCGCCGGGCCGCCAACTGCCCTGCCTCCGCCGGGTTGTGACCGGCCCAGATCGCGTCCAGCACACGGCTGTGACATCGCGGCACCGCCATCGCGGCCGGGATGCCGCACCGGCCGTGACGTAGATCACGGAGAAAGGGTGACAGGGTGTTGTCGCGGGCGGCTGCGAACGTCGGCGGCATGACGATCACAGACGAGGACTGCCTCGCCGAAACCCTGGCCTTCAACGAGAAGTTCGAAGCCGACGCGGCGAGCCGGCCGGCCCGTGGGCCGGTGCCGAGCGCGGCCACGCTGGCGCTCCTGCGGCGCAATCGGCTCGGTGCCGACACCCCACCGGTGAGACTGGAGCACGGCCGGGACCGCGTCGTCGCGGGCGGGGTGAAGGTGCGGACGTTCGTGCCGGACCGCGTCGACGGCGTGCACCTGCACATCCACGGAGGCAGCTGGGCGTTCGGCTCCGCGGACGGGCAGGACGAGAGGCTCTGGCGGCTTGCCGTGGAGGCCCGGCTGGCGGTGGTGAGCGTGGAGTACCGCCTGGCGCCGGAGCATCCGTTCCCCGCCGGGCCCGACGACTGCGAGGCGGTCGCCCGGTGGCTGGTGGAGCACGCCGCGGCCGAGTTCGGTACCGAACGGCTGCTGATCGGCGGTGAATCGGCCGGTGCCCACCTGAGCGTCGTGACGCTGCTGCGCCTTCGCGACCGGCACGGCGTCACCGGCGCGTTCCGGGCGGCCCACCTGCTCTTCGGTCCCTACGACCTGTCGATGACACCGAGCGTGCGGTTGTTCGGCCCCCGACCGCTGCTGAGCAACACCGATTCGCTCCGGGGCGCCTATGAGCTGTTCACGCCGGGGATGGGGGCGGAGCGGCGCCGCGACCCCGAGGTCTCCCCGCTCTTCGCGGACCTGGCAGGTCTGCCACCCGCTCGCGTCGTCGTCGGCACCGAGGATCCGCTGCTGGACGACTCCCTTTTCCTGGCCCAGCGTTGGCGGTCGGCGGGCGCGCCCGTACGGCTCGACGTCATCGCCGGGGCGATGCACGGATTCACCCTGTTCCCCCTCACCATCACCGAGCGGGAACAGCGGCGTGAGCGGGACTTCCTGGCCACCGCGTGACGGTAGCGCCCTACCGCGTGACGGCAGCGTCCCGCCGCCTGACGGTAGCGTCCCACCGCGTGACGGTAGCGTCCCACCGCGTGACGGTAGCGTCCCACCGCGTGACGGCAGCGCCCTACCGCGTGACGGTAGCGTGTCGCCGCCTGACGGTAGCGTCGGCGCCATGAACCGCACCGCCCGGCTGTACGCGCTGGTGGAGGAGTTGCGCGCGGCCGCGCCGCGGCCACTGACGGTCGCGGCGCTCGCCGCGCGATTCGAGATCAGCACCCGCACGGTGCAGCGCGACCTCCAGGCGTTGATGGAGACGGGCGTTCCGGTGCGCACCACACCCGGGCGGGGCGGGGGCTGGTCCATCTCCCCGGAGATGACCCTGCCCCCGATCCGCTTCACCGCCGACGAAGCCTCCGCGCTGACCGCCGCGCTCGCCGCTGTCGGCGCCGCCACCCCTTACGCGGGCGCGGCCCGCACCGCGGCCCAGAAGATCGCCGCCTCGATGACCGGCCCCGCCTCGACGGCGGCCCGCGAACTCGCCGCACGGATCGTCACGCGCCCGACCCGGACCGACTCCGAGATCCGCACCGCCGTGGAACGGGCCCTCACCCACAACGTGGCGCTGCGGCTCTCCTACACCGACGCGGCCGGACGCGAAACCGACCGCGTCGTGGAACCGGCCGGACTGCTCACCGCCGACGGCCGCTGGTACCTCATCGCCTGGTGCCGCACCCGCCGCGCCGGCCGAGGCTTCCGCCTGGACCGCATCACCGCGGCGACCCCCACCGACGAGCGGTCCCAGCCCCACAACCTGCCCGAACTGCTCCTCGGCTCAACCGCCACCGACGCGGTCCGGCCCACCGCACTGGCTTCACTGGCCCCGCGAACCGACCCGGAGCCCCCCTCGCGGAGACTGAATGCGTGATTCCCCGGCTACCTTTGCCTCGATTATGGCGATGGTGGGCGATGCTGGGGGTGTGGTGGGGATGGAACCGGATCCGACGGGGATGCTCGAACGGCCGGGGAAACGGCCTCGGAAGATGATCTTCCGGCTGCTGGTCGCCTTGGGTCTGGCCGCCCTCGTCGGGTGGGGCCTGTGGCAATACCCGGAAGCCGAGCGGGTGGTCACGGGGGATCGGGCCGATGTGCTGGAGGTGCGGCGGTGCTCCACCCACAGCTACAAGGGCACCCCGCTGTACACCTGCCGCGCGACGTGGCGGTTCTCCGATGGGCGTACCGGCGAGGGGGATGTCGACGCGGGCGCCGAGCCGACGAGGAAGGGCGCCACCGTGTTCGCCGGCGATGACTGGGGATACGAATCGCGCGGCCAACTGCTGGGCTCGGTGCTGCCGAAGGCCGGGGCCTACCTGCTGGTCGTTGGCGAACTGGCCGTCCTGCTGGTCATCTCCCGGTTCGGGCTCAATCGCGGCTACACGCTGCCGCGGATCCGCTGACACCCTCACCCGGGGCGCGCCCGGAAGCCACATCCGGCAGCCCGTCGTGCGCGCGTGATTGACATGGACGCGTCGTCGCTATGACCGCTGCGCGGCAACTCGGACGCGAGCACGTAGCCGCCCGCGTCCAGCGGCCGGCCGCCTGCCGCCGGCCGCCGGCCGCCTGCCGCCGGCCGCTGAGCGCACTCAAGGGCCGGGCCTGGTGGCGCGGTTGCCACCGGGCCCGGCGCGGCCTCGGCGTTCCGCCGCCGGGGCGGGGAGGGCCCGCAGGCGTTCGGTGTGTCGGTTCTGGAGCGCGGTGGTGGACCGCAGGAAGTCCATGACCAGTTCCAACTGCTCCGCGCTGTACTTCGTGCCGAGTTCCCGCGCCCCGTCCTCGATGAGCGGGGCGATGAGCTCGTAGCAGCGCCGGCTCCCCTCCGAGGTCACCTTGACCACGCTCTTGCGGCGATCGACGGGGTGGGGGGCGCGGGTGAGCAGGCCGAGCCTCTCCAGCCGGTCGAGCATGGCGGTCACGCTGCCGGTGGTCAGTCCGAGCTGTCTGCTGAGCTCACGCGGGGAGAGCTCCTCGGCGTCGATCAGCAGCTCCAGGCACCGCAGATCGGTTTCGTTCACGCCGAGGAGCCGGGCGGTCTCGCGATCGGAGTCATCGACCGCGGCCTGGTAGCCCTGAATGACTTTGCCCAGCTCAGCGAGCACCCGTTCCTTCTCGTTCGCCAATCGGGATACCTCCTTGCCGACCAGATGGCTTGACAGTCGAGTCTCTTGATACTCAAGGTATATATGCCTTGGCATTCAAGATACCTGACTCTCAAGGGAAGCGATCCTCATGCATGTCTTGATCATCGGCGGCGGCACCGGCGGGATGTGCCTGGCCCACGGCCTGAAGAAGGCCGGTGTCTCGGTGGCCGTGTACGAGCGCTACAGCTCCCGCCGCGACGGTCTCTACGGCTACCGGGTCGGCATCGACCCCACCGGCAGCCGGGCGTTGCACGAGTGTCTGCCACCCGAGCTCTTCGACACCTTCGTCGCCACCGCTGCCCGGGAGCCGCGCCACTTCAACGTGCTCACCCAGTCCCTGCGCACCACCGCCACGTTCCAGCTGCCCCCGGCGCGCGACGCGGTCAACAGCGAGCGCTCGGTGTCCCGCGCGACCCTGCGCCAGGTGCTCTTCACCGGCATGGACGACGTCGTGCACTACGGCAAGGAGTTCACCCGCTACGAGCGGCACCCCGACGGCACGATCTCCGCCCACTTCGGCGACGGCACCACCGCGACCGGCGACCTCCTGATCGCCGCCGACGGCACCCGCTCGGCCGTGCGCCGGCAGTTCCTGCCCCATGCCGAGATCAAGGACGCCGGTGTCACCGCCATCGCCACCAAGACCGCGCTCACGCCCGAGACCCGCGCCCTGCTGCCGGACGAGGCGCTCAACGGCCTCTCCTTGATCTTCGGTACGAAGGGCATGATCGGCATGCTGCACGTCATGACGTTCAAGCGGGACGCCCAGGGCGGTTGGCCGGGGCTGGAGCTCGACACCGACCGCGACTACATCAACCTGTCCATCTGGAGCTCTCACGCTCACTTCCCCGAGGACACGACCCGGCGGCGCGGGCGGCGGCTCATCGCGACCGCCCTGGAAGCGGCCGCCAACTGGCACCCCAATCTGCGCCGGATCTTCGAGCTGTCGGATCCGGAGGCCGCGTTCCCGCTGAAGATAGCGACCTCGGTTCCCATCGACCCGTGGCCGACGACCAACATCACCCTGCTCGGCGACGCCATTCACACCATGACCCCCGGCCAGGGCGTCGGCGCCAACACCGCACTGCGCGACGCCAGACTGCTGTGCCGCGAGCTGACCGCCGTCGCGGGCGGGCGCAAGCGGCTGCCGGCCGCGATCGGCGACTACGAGGCCGAGATGATCCCCTACGGCTTCGCGCGCGTCGCCGAATCCCTCACCAGCAATGGCACCAGCGGCGACGACCCGCTCTTCCGGCCCGTCACGGGTCTCTTCGCGCTCTTCGCCGCCCGCAGCTACTTCGCCGCGACCAGCAGGGTCCCCGCCCTGCGCCGTAAGTTCCTGGCCGACCTCTCCACCTACCGTGGCGAGGACTTGGCCAGATCGTGAGGCCCACCCTCCGCTGTGGGGTCACGCTTCACCGCACGGGAAATGCCACCCCGGTGAGCTCCTCGGAGACGGTCCACAGGCGCTGCTGGACTGCCTGGTCGTGGGAGTCGGGGCTGGAGGTGACCAACTTCGGGTAGCCGCGGATCTCCCCCCGGTTGCCGGGGCCGTAGTACTGGCCGCCGATGACGGCCGGATCGGTGGCGGCGCGCAGGGTGGGCAGGGCGCCCATCTCGGCCTTCTGGGTGAGCAGCGGCGCGAGCCAGGTGATGGGCACGCGAAGCGCGGCGGGCGTGTTGCGGGCGAGCTCGGTGTTGGACACGCCGGGATGGGCGGCCACCGCGACCGTGGTGCCGTGCGGTGCGAGCCGGCGCTGTAGTTCGTACGTGAACATCAGGTTGGCGAGTTTGGCCTGGCCGTAGGCGGCGACGCGGCTGTACGAGCGCTCCCAGTGCAGGTCGTCGAAGTGGATGGCCGCCCGGATGCGGTGACCGGTGCTGCTGACCGTCACGACGCGGGAGCCGGGGACGGGCAGGAGCCGGTCCAGCAGCAGGCCGGTCAGGGCGAAGTGGCCGAGGTGGTTGGTGCCGAACTGAAGCTCGAAGCCGTCGGCGGTGGTCTGCCGCGGGGTGTACATCACGCCCGCGTTGTTGATCAGAAGGTCGATGCGCGGGTGGGCCGCGCGCAGGTCGGCCGCCGCGGACCGGATCGAGTCCAGGGAGGCCAGGTCGAGGGCCTGGACGGTGACGTCGCCGGTGATGTGGGCAGCTGCCTGCTTGCCCTTCTCCACGTCGCGGACCGCCAGGACCACCGCCGCCCCGCGCGCCGCGAGCATCCGGGCGGTCTCGAAGCCCAGCCCGGTGTTGGCGCCGGTCACGATCGCCACCCGGCCGTGCTGATCAGGGATGTGCTGCTCTGTCCAGTTGCCGCTCATGAGGTACCCCTTAAAGAACCGCCGGTCTGTTATGAGGGTCAACGTAAGAGACCGCCGGTCTCCTGTCAAGAGACCGGTGGTCTTTAAGCTAGGCTGAGGGCGTGACATTTCAGCGGGCGCGAAGCGAGGAGCAGCGGGAGATCCGCCGCCGGGCGATCCTGGACACGGCGGCGGCGATGCTCGACGAGATGCCCGTGGCCGAGGTGAGCCTCAACGAGCTCAGCCGGCGGGTGGGCCTGGCCAAGTCGAACGTCCTGCGGTATTTCGAGTCGCGCGAGGCGGTACTGCTCGAACTGCTGGACGTCTTTCTGGAGAGCTGGCTAGCCGAGCTGGCGGACGAGCTGGCCGCGGGCATCGAGGGGCATGCGGCGCCGGAAGTACGGGCGGGCCAGCTGGCCGAGATCCTCAGTCGGTCGCTGGCGGGCCGGGTGGTGCTGTGCGACCTCTTCGGCGCGCAGGGCGGCGTCCTTGAGCACAACGTCTCGGTCGAGGTGGTCAAGCGGCACAAGCGCTCCTCCCTCACGCGGCTCGCGGCCATGACCGAGCTCGTGCGCCGCCACCTGCCCGAACTCGGCGACGGCGCGCAGCTGTTCTGCCTGATGAGCCTGGTCTCGGCGGGTGCCCTGTCGGCGTACGTCCCGCCGCCGCCCAGCGTCCTTGCCGCCTACGCGGACGAGCCCGCCCTCGGTGTGCTCCACATGGAGTTGCGTGACGCTCTGCGGGTCTCCTTCACCTCGGCGCTCCTGGGCGTGCTGCCGCGCGCCTGAATCTTTCCGTTTGCTGTGAGGGAAGACGGCCCGCCTACCGTAGCTCGAACCAGATGTGCTTGCCGGTGGGGCGTAGGCCGTTCTCCCAGGTGACGCCCCACGCGTAGGCCAGCTCCCGCATCAGGAACAGGCCGCGTCCACCCTCCTCGTCGGGTTTGGCGTCGCGGGGGTACGGGTGACGGTCCGGGGAGCCGTCGCGTACGGCGATCGTCGCGATGCGGTCGCGGACGAGGGTGTCGATGTGGATCAGCTGGGTGTTGGTGTGCTGATTGACGTTCGTCACGGCCTCGGAGACCAGGAGTTTCGCCGTGTCCGCGAGGTCGTGCAGGTCGTTGGCCTGGAGAAGGGCGGCGATGGCGTCGCGGCAGACCCTGGGGCTCTTGGGGGAGTTGGGGGCGCTGAGGCGGTAGGCGTACGGAAGGTTTGCGGCTTCGGGCATGGCGGTTCTCCCAACGCGGTGCGTGGCCTGTTCGTCACGCTGTGGTGAGGACCATAGGGCATCGTGGGTAACCAGTTCCACCGTTGTGGTGGAACTGGTTACGATGTGGGATCGTCGTCCCAGGTACCGGAGAGGGGAACGCGTGGGGCAGAGGACGGCCACGACCGCGAGGCAGCGGCGCCTCGGTACAGAGCTGCGCAAGATGCGCGAGCGGGCAGGCATGAGCGTGGTGGAAGCCGGTCAGCTCCTCGGCGTGAACCGCACTCGCATCAGCAACATCGAGGCTGCGCGCTTCGGCGTGAGCGAGGACCGCATCAGAACGCTCGCGACCATCTACTCCTGTATGGACAGGGCGTATGTCGACGCTCTCGTCGCCATGAATGAGGAACGCGTCCGCGGCTGGTGGGAGGATTACCGGGGCAAGACTCCGGCGAACGCACTCGACTTGGCCGAGCTCGAACATCACGCGGTGGCCATGCGCTCGGCGCAGATCATGCATGTGCCGGGCCTGCTCCAGACAGAGGATTACGCGAAGGCCGTGTTCTCCACCGCCACGTCCAGCCCCACGCCGACGCAGTTGCGGGCCAGCATTTCCTACCGACTCAGGCGCCGGGACGTACTGGACAGGGACACTCCGCCGGAGTGCACCTTCCTCATCCATGAGGCCGCGCTGAGAATGGAGTTCGGCGGGCCGAAGGTGATGCGGGCACAGTTGGAGCAGCTGATCGAGTCGTCGCAGCGGAGCAACGTGACCGTGCGCGTGGTTCCGTTCTCGGCGGGCGGGTTCTCAAGCCCAGGCATGAGCACGCTCTACGCATTCGGGCCGGTCCGGCAACTGGACACCGTGCAGGCCGATACGCCCTCGGGCGCTGCCTTCCTCGATACGGAAGCGCACCTCGAACGCTACGGCAGTATCTTGGACCAGATGGAAGCCTTGGCCCTTACACCAGAGGCCACGAGCGACCTCATCCGCGAGATAGCACAGCAACTCTGACCCACAGGAGATGCCCCGACATGCACTGGCGGAAGTCCTCGTACTCCGGAGAGGATGCCGAGCACAACTGTGTGGAACTCGGCTGCGCGCCGGGCGCCATACTCCTCCGCGAGAGCGATGATCCCGGCGTCATGATCACAACCACCCCAGATGCTCTCCGGGGACTTGTCGCGAGGATCAAGACCGGCGGGTTTGACCACATGGCTGGCTGAGGGGGACATGCATCACTGGCGGAAGTCCTCGTACTCAGGTGACGCGGCCAACAACTGCGTCGAGCTGGCCCGAACACCGGACACCGTCCTTATGCGCGAGAGCGACGAACCGCACACCGTGATCGCAACCACCCCCGCCGCCCTCCGGGCGCTCACGCGGGCCGCCCGGGCCGGGCGGTTCGATCAGCTGTCCCGCTAGGGGACAATGGGCGCCATGAGTCTGTTCCGCGACGACGGCATCGTGCTGCGCACCCAGAAGCTGGGGGAGGCGGACCGGATCATCACCCTGCTCACCCGCAACAACGGCCGGGTCCGCGCCGTCGCGCGGGGCGTGCGGCGGACGAAGTCGAAGTTCGGCGCGCGGCTCGAACCGTTCAGCCACGTCGACGTGCAGTTCTTCTCACGCGGGGGCGGCGAGCTGATCGGGCGCGGGCTGCCGCTCTGCACGCAGAGCGAGACCATCGCTCCGTACGGTGGCTCGATCGTCACCGACTACGCCCGCTACACCGCCGGTACGGCCATGCTGGAGACGGCCGAGCGGTTCACCGACCACGAGGGCGAACCCGCCGTACAGCAGTATCTGCTGCTCGTCGGCGCGCTGCGCACCCTCGCCGCCGGGGATCATGAGCCGCATCTCGTCCTGGACGCGTTTCTGCTCCGTTCCCTCGCCGTGAACGGCTACGCACCGAGTTTCGACGACTGCGCCAAGTGCGGGATGCCCGGTCCGAACCGGTTCTTCTCGGTCGGCGCGGGCGGGGTCATCTGCGGAGAGTGCCGGGTGCCCGGAAGCGTCGTACCCTCGGCGGAGTCGCTGACGCTGCTGGGCGCGCTGCTGACGGGCGACTGGGAGACGGCGGACGCGTGTGAGCTGCGGCATGCCCGGGAGGGCAGCGGGCTGGTGGCGGCGTATTTGCACTGGCACCTGGAGCGGGGACTTCGGTCGCTGCGGTACGTAGAGAAGTAGCAGCAGAAGCAGTAGCACGAGAGCAAGGGCTGAGGGAGACATGGCAGGCATCGCAGGACGCGGGTTTCTGGGCCGACAGCGGCGCGAGTACCGGACCCCGGAACCGCACCCGTCCGGGGCCAGGCCGCCGAAGATCCCCGGTGAGCTGGTGCCGCAGCACGTGGCCTGCGTGATGGACGGCAACGGCCGCTGGGCCAAGGAGCGCGGGCTGCCGCGCACCGAGGGGCACAAGGTCGGCGAGGGCGTCGTGATGGACGTGCTCAAGGGCTGCCTCGAGATGGGGGTCAAGAACCTCTCCCTCTACGCCTTCTCGACCGAGAACTGGAAGCGCTCGCCCGACGAGGTGCGCTTCCTGATGAACTTCAACCGCGATGTCATCCGCCGCCGCCGCGACGAGATGGACGCGATGGGCGTCCGGATCCGCTGGGCGGGCCGGATGCCGAAGCTGTGGAAGTCGGTGGCGCAGGAGCTCCAGGTCGCCCAGGAGCAGACCAAGGACAACGACGCCATGACGATGTACTTCTGCATGAACTACGGCGGCCGCGCGGAGATCGCGGACGCGGCGAAGGCGCTGGCGGAGGACGTCCGGGCGGGTCGGCTCGATCCGTCGAAGGTGAACGAGAAGACGTTCGCGAAGTACCTCTACTACCCGGACATGCCGGATGTGGATCTCTTCCTGCGCCCGTCCGGCGAGCAGCGCACGTCCAACTACCTGATCTGGCAGAGCGCGTACGCCGAGATGGTGTACCAGGACGTGCTGTGGCCGGACTTCGACCGCCGTGATCTGTGGCGGGCGTGCCTGGAGTACGCCTCGCGGGACCGCCGCTTCGGCGGGGCGATCCCCAACGAGGAGCAGCTGAAGAAGGACTCCCAGAAGGATTCCCACTCCGCGTAAGCGGTAGGAGCGCGGCCCGGACCGGCCCAGGCGGTAGGCCCGGACGCGACCCTCTTGATCCGCCTTACTCCGCCGCCACGATGCGCTCCACCGCGGCCGCCACCAACTGATCCCGCTCCGCCTCCGTGAAGACGTCCGGCAAGGTGAGCTGCTCGACGATCAGCCAGTTCAGCGCCAGCATGAGCAGCTTGACGGCCGTGGCGTCGCCAGGGAGGCCCGACTCCTCGTGGTACGCGACGTTCGCGTCGAGATCGGCCCGGACCCGCTCGGTGAGGACCTTGCGCAGTTCGGGCCGGCGGGTGGCCTCGAGGCGGAGTTCCAGCAGCGCGAGATAGCCGGTGCGGAATGCGGCGACGCGGCTGACGAGCTCACGCATCAGCTCCGCGTAGGTCCCCCGGTCGCGGCCCGCCGCCCGCTGGCGGGCGATCGTGGCCTCGTCGGGCTGGAGCCGCTCATAGACGCGGGCGCCGGCCTGGGTGAGCAGATCGTCGCGGCTGCCGAAGTAGTTGGACGCGGTCCCGGCGGGCACGGCGGCCTCGGCGTCCACCGCGCGGAAGGTCAGGCCGCGTGCGCCTTCCCTGGCCAGCACCTCGATCGCGCCGTCCACGAGGGCGGCGCGCCGCTGGTCGTTCCGTCTCACCATTGACACCACTCCACCTGTAGTACTACGTTCCAACCACTACAACCAGAGTACTACGTCTGGAGCGACTAGAGATGCGAAAGCTCGTGTACTACGTCGGCGTCACGCTCGATGGCCGCATCGCGGGCCCCGGCGGCGAGTACGACTTCTTCCCCAGCGGCGACGAACAGCAGTCCGCCGCCTACTCGGCCTGGACCAACGCGCTGTTCCCCGAGACGGTCCCGACCGCCTACCGCGCGGCGGTCGGCCTGGCCGACGCGCCCAACCGGCACTTCGACACCGTCGTCATGGGTCTCGGCACCTACCGCCCCGCCCTCGACGCGGGGATCACCAGCCCGTACGCCCACCTGCGCCAGTACGTGGTGTCCAGCACCCTCAAGCCCGACACCGACCCGGCCGTCACCGTCGTGCCGGGCGACCCGCTCGCCCTCGTACGCGAGCTCAAGCGGGAGGACGGCGCGACGCTGAACGTATGGCTGTGCGGCGGTGGCAAGCTCGCGGGCGCTCTGCTGCCGGAGATCGACGAACTGGTGATCAAGAACTACCCCGTGGTCGCGGGTGCCGGGATTCCGGCCTTCGACGGCGCCTTCGATCCCACCGTCTTCGACGTCGCCGAGCGCACGGCCTTCCCCAACGGCGTCACGCTCACCCACCTCACCCGCCGCTAGGGCCTGTCTGGGGTTGTGATCTGGGCTCGCGGGGCGTGGCACGCACGCTCGCCGCGTTGCCGAAACGCCCTAGTAGCTCCGCTACGAGGGCCTTCCGGCGCCTTGCGATCGCACGCACCACGCCCCGCTCCCTGATCCAGATCACAACCCCAGACAGGCCCTAGTTGGGCTTGGTCGGGTTGGTCTCGGTTCTGGCATGTCACGGTGACAGGTGGGGCAGGCGCCGGTCCAGATCGCGAGGCCATTCGGCCGGCAGCCACCGTACGGGCAGTTCCGGGCCGTCGGCGGCCTTGCGGATTTCGCGTCCGACGAGGGGGGCATCAACACCCCAGGGCCTCGCGGCCGGCGTGACCGACTGCGCCCACCACCCACCACCCACGGAGAGGCGGCCGGTTCAGCCTGCCAGCTGCTGCAGCCATTCGCGCAGCAGAGCCGTCTCCGTGTCTCGCAGAGGTACCCCGGTGCCCGCAGCCGGGGGCCCGGTGGTGAGCGCGGTTTCCAGTGCGGCATCGAGGGCCAGCGCGCGCGAGGCCAGGTCCGACCCGGATGAGGCGGGCGGGTCCGTGGTGACCGAGGCGATGACGGTGTCCCGCAGCCGCGCCGAAGTGGTCAGGTCCCGCTCCGAGGGCTCGTCGCCGATCAGCGCCAGCGTGGCACCCGTTGTCGCCGCGTGGATGACGCGGGTCGCCTGCTCCACCGGAACCCGAAGGCGCCCGGCGTCGGCCGCCCGGCCCAGCAGTCTCACCAGCAGGGCGTGCGCCTCGTCCGCGGCCGGGGGTCGCCGCCCGGGCCGCACAGTGCCGTACATGAGCATGTAGAACGCGGGGTGCCGCAGTCCGAAGTCGACGTGCAGGTCCCAGCCGCGGTAGAGGTCGGCCACCGGGTCGTCGGGGGTCAGCGCCAGTGCCTCCCGTTTCTCGGCCAGGTACATCTCGAATCCGTAGGCGGCCAGCTCGGCCAGGAGTCCGTCCTTGTCGTCGAACATCCGGTAGAGCGCGGGGGCCGTGATGCCCGCGGCCGCGGCGACAGCGCGTGTGGAGACCGCCTCGCTGCCGCCCTCCTCCAAAAGCTTGGCGGCCACCTGCAGCACCTGGCGCCGCGCGGCGCGTCGTCCCTCGTTCATGGAACAACGATATCCCATTTTGCGTATCGCCGCTTTATCGGTGCTACTGTTTCAAGCGGAACGACGATCCATGCTGATGGCGGTCGGCGCCGGCCCGCGAGACCTGGGCATGCGCCACGCCCCGCCCGGGCCTCCGGTACCCGAAGCGTGGAGCAGTGCGGTCCACCGCCGCGGCGGGCAGCTCATCGTCCGCCGGCACACCACCGAACACGCCGCCATCGCGGCAGAACAGGAACACCCGTGTCCGATATCTCGATCGTCATCGCGTCGCATTCCGGCTACGGCCACACCGCGCAGATCGCCACGGCCGTCGCGGACGGCGCGCTCTCCATCGCCGGGACGCACGTCCACCGCGTGGACGTCGCCTCCCTCAGTGACGCCGACTGGGAACTGATGGACGCCGCGGACGCCATCATCTTCGGTACCCCCACCTACATGGGCACCGCGTCGGGGGCGTTCCACGCCTTCGCCGAGGCCAGCAGCAAGCGGTGGATGACCCGCGCCTGGAGCGACAAGCTCGCGGCGGGATTCACCAACTCCGGCTCCATGAGCGGCGACAAGCTGCACACCCTGCAGTACCTGGCGCTCCTGGCGGCCCAGCACGGAATGCTCTGGGTGAGCCTGAACCTCCTGCCGGGCTGGAACACCACCACATCCAGCCCCCAGGACGACAACCGCCTCGGCTTCTACCTCGGCGCCGGTGCGCAGAGCTTCAACGACACACCCGCCGTCCACGACGCGGACCTGAACACCGCCCGCCACCTCGGCCGGCGCGTCGCCGAGCACACCCGCATCCACCGCGCCGGACTGACCGCCGCAACGCACTGACACAACGGTCCGCCCAAAATCACCTTTCAGCCGTCGTGCGCTACACGGCGGGGCAACCTGACGCCACCGGTCGATCAGGTAACCGCCTCGATCCGCGACGGCACACGTATGCCTGGCCTCGCGCAGGTGCCTCCGGGGGCCTGCGTCAGTGGGCGCCTGGCAGGCCACGCAGAGTGGGAGGCAAGGCCAAGGCCACTCGGAGGTCGAGGGTCCCCGTCTTGATGCCGCGACCGAGGATCTGCTTGGTCTGCTGCACCCGATAGGCCACCGTGTTGGGGTGGATCACGAGCCGTTCCGCGGTCCGCGTGCGGCTGCGGTTCTCGTCAAGGTAGGCCGCGAGGGTGGTCGCCAGGCGGAGGGTGTTCTCGTCATCGGTGGCGAGGCGCCCGAGCACACGAGTGACGAATGTGCGAGCCTGCTCCGGGTCCACGGTGCCCAGCGCGGCAACGGCCACGTTCCGGTATCGAGTGATGGGCGCGGCATGGGGTTCGCTCAGCATCACCACACGGCGCGCGTGCGTGGCCTCGATATGTGTGCGGCGAAAGCCGTCCAGCCCTTGCGCCGGGTCGCCGGCCACGACCCGAACCCCGTCCGGGGGACGGAGCCGTGCCAGGCCGAGGTCCGATTCGCTGAACGGGGTCGCACGGCTCAGCCATGCGGCCTGCGTCCGCGGGCCCAGCACGCGCGTCAGCGTGGCGTCGGCGCCGACGGTGTGTCCGGCCATCGCCACTGCCCGCTCGACGGCGGAGTCCGCTTGCGCGTCGGACGTGGTCTCGGCCCAGGCGACGCGGCGGGCCGCGAGACGGAACGCCGCATCGGCGAGGCGGTGACGCTGGCGCAGACGACGGGATCGAGACGACGTTCGCCGTCAACCACCTCTCGCCGTATCTGCTGACCGAATCGCTCCTCGACCAGCTCCGCGCCGGCGGGCCGAGCCGGATCGTGAACGTCAGCACCGGTGCGATACGCCTCGCCAAGCGCACCTTCGACGCCGTCGAACCGCCGGGTGGCTACTACGGCTTCCACTGGTACGGCCGGGCCAAGCTCGCCAACCTCGCCTACACCCTGGACCTGGCGGAACGCCTGCGCGGCAGCGGTGTCGCGGTCTTCGCGGCCGACCCCGGCGGTGCCGCGACCGACATGGCCAACGGCACCATACGCTCACCGAAGATCGTCTCCCCGACGCTGCGTCTGCTCTGGCCGCTGGTCCGGCGGGCCATCGAACGCTCCACCGCCGGACCCGCGGCCCTCCTGGCCGCCCGGTCGTCCATCGCCGCCGCGACCGACGCCTCCCTCGACGGCCGGACCGGCCTGCTCATCGGCCCCGAGGCCACCCCCGTCCCCGCCTCCCACGCAAGCACCGACCGCCGGACGGTCGACGACGTACTCAGGCTCAGCCGACAGCTGGCACCCGTTGGCGGCGATCGCTGACCGTGCCCGTCCGACCGCGCCAATCGGGGCCGGGCTCAGCGTTCCGGGTCGGCACTCTTTACTCGCTGTAGAGGCCACATTGAACGGTCCGTGAGGGTCGCCGCCCTAGCCTGGAAGCTTTGTACGACAGGCGCACAGTTCAGCGGGGGAGGCGTCGCATGGGCAGCGGCGGCGGACACAGTGGCGGGCACGGCGGCGGCGAGGTCCTGGACATCAAGGTGGCGGACATCAAGTCCGTCGCGCCGACCTTTCACCACCAGTCGGTGAAGCTGAGTGAGGCGTTGACCACGCTGATCTCGACGCTGGACGGCTATGGGGAGCCGTGGGGGGGACGACAAGCCGGGGAAGGATTTCGGTAAGCAGTACAAGCCGAATCAGAAGCACATCGAGTCGGCGGCCGGGATTCTCGTCCTCGGGCTGACCAGCATTTACGAGGCGATGAACGATATGGCCGACGGGCATGTCGACAACGACAAGCTGATCGAGGGCATGTTCACCAAGGCCAAGCACGGCTCCGGCCATGATCAGGGTCCGGGCGCGGGCGGTCATCGGTGAGTTTCGGGAGCCAGATCGAGGAGAAGGCCAAGGCCCTCCTCATGAAGCTGGGCATGTGGTGGCCGGACGCCGACTCCGGCACCCTGCGCGATGCGGCCGACGCCTGGCGGACGTTCGCCGACAGCGTGGACGATGTGCGGGTGGCGACCGACAAGGCGGCCACGACACTGATCCACCACAACAAGGGCGAGGCGATCGATGCCTTTGAGACCTTCTGGGGGCGTTACGCCAAGGGCAAGGACGAGGGCTGGCTGAGTAATCTCGCCAAGTCGGCCCGGAACATGGCGAAGTTCCTGGAGAAGTTCGCCGACAAGGTCGATGACGCCATCGACGCGCTGAAGGCGCAGATCGCCATCGACGCCGCCGCGCTGGTCGGCGGTCTCCTGCTGACCCCGTTCACCGGGGGCGCCTCGGACGAGGTGGCCGCGGAGATCATCGCGATGGCGAGCGGGCTGGGCATCGCGGTGGAGGAGGCGGTGGCGACGCTGGCCGCGGAGATCTTCACCGGTGCGGTCTTCACCAGCGTGCTGTCGGTGACGATCGACGCGGCGGTGGCCCAGCCGGTGAAGATCGCCCTGGGGCAGCAGCAGGGTTTCAGCCTGGATGAGGTCAACCAGGCGGCCAAGGACGGCATGATCGACGGGGGTATTTTCGGCGCCGGGTTCGGGGTGCTCAAGCCCGGTGTGATGCCGAAGCTCACCGGCGTCCCGGACCTGCTCAGGCCCCCGAAGGTGCCCTCGCTGCGGCCGAACCTCATCGAGGAGGGCCCGGCCGCCCGCCCGGCCAGGAAGTGCCCGTGCACGGGTGAGCCGATCGACATCGCGACGGGTGCGATGCTGATGGAGCAGACCGATCTGACGCTGCCGGGGTCGCTGCCGCTGGTCTTCGAGCGTACCCATGTGTCCTCGTACCGGGGCGGGGTGTGGTTCGGCCCGACGTGGGCCAGTCTGCTGGACGAGCGGGTCCAACTGGACGCGGAGGGCGTGGTGTTCGCCGCGGCGGACGGGATGCGGCTGGTGTATCCGGTGCCGGAGCCGGGGGTGCCGACGCTGCCCGCGAAGGGCGCGCGGTGGCCGCTGGAGTGGGACGGCAAGCCGGACGGCGTCATGACGGTCACCGATCCGGAGGCGGGTGTGGTGCGGACGTTCGTCCGTCCCGCCGCGACGGAGGAGGCGGGCGCGGTCTATCTGGCCCTGGAGAGCCTTCAGGACCGCAATGGCGCGCGCATCGACATCGAACGCGCCTCGGGCGGGAACCCGCTGGCCATACGCCACTCCGGGGGCTACTACCTGGCCATCGACACCGAGGGCCAGCGGGTCACGGCGCTCCGGCTGCTGGATGAGCCGCCGTCGGTCTACACCCCCGAGCAGGGCCGTGAGGGCGGCACGGTGGTGATGCGCTACGGCTATGACGAGGCGGGCAACCTCACCGAGGTCATCAACTCCAGCGGTATGCCCCTGCGGTTCACCTACGACGGCGAGGGGCGGGTGACGTCCTGGACGGACCGCAATGGCACGTCGTTCCGGTACGTCTACGGGCCGGACGGGAAGGTGGTGCGCACCGAGGGCAGCGACGGCGTCTTCAACGGCGGCCTGGAGTATGACGACGAGGCGCGGACGACGGTCTACACGGATTCGCTCGGCCACGCGACGTCGTACCGCTACAACGCCGATGGGCAGCTGATCGAGGAGACCGGTCCGCTGGGCCACACCACGCTGACGGAATGGGACGCGCGCGGCGACCGTAAGGTCGCGGTGACGGATCCCCTGGGGCGCACGAGGCGTTACGGGTACGACGAGGACGGCAACCTCACGACCGTCACCCTCGCTGACGGCGCGGAGGGTCGCGCCACCTACAACGCGTTGTGCCTGCCGGTGGAGGTCACCGAGCCGGGCGGCGGAACGTGGCGCCACACGTACGACGACACGGGCAACCTGACCGCCACCACGGACCCGACGGGGTCGACCACCACCTACGCGTACACCGACCGGGGCCACTTGGCCGAGGTGACGGACGCGCTGGGCAACACCACGCGTCTGACCCCGGATGCGGCAGGGCTGCCCATCGCCGTAACGGACCCGCTGGGGCACACCACGAGCGTCCGGCGGGACGCCTTCGGCCGGGTGGTGGAGGCGACGGATCCGCTGGGCCACATTACCCGTATGGGCTGGACGACCGAGGGCAAACCGGCGTGGCGGGAGGAGCCGGACGGCGCCCGGGAGAGCTGGACCTGGGACGGCGAGGGCAATCTCCTCACCCACACCGACCCGGCGGGCCACACCACCCACCAGACGTCCACCCACTTCGACGTACCCGCCACCCGCACGGAACCGGACGGCGCGAGGTACGCCTTCGCCTACGACACCGAACTGCGGCTGACCGGGGTCACCAACCCTCAGGGCCTGACCTGGACCTACACCTACGACCCGGCGGGCCGGCTCACCTCCGAGACCGACTTCAACGGCCGCACTGTGGCCTACACCCACGATGCGGCGGGCGACCTGCTGACCCGCACCAATGGTGCGGGCGAGACGCTGCACTTCACCCGGGACGCGCTGGGCCGCACGACGGAACAGCGCGACGAGGCGGGCACACGGACGACGTATGCCTATGACGCGCAGGGCGCCCTGACGCGAGCGGCGAATCCGGACGTCGAGCTGACCCTCGAACGGGACGCGCTGGGCCGAGTCCTGTCGGAAACGGTCAACGGCCGGACGACGACGTACGCGTATGACGCCGTGGGCCGCCGCACCGAACGCACGATGCCCTCGGGCCTGAGGAGCGCCTGGACCTACGACGAGTCGGGCCGCCCCAGCCAACTGGCGGCGGGCACGGCGGGCACCCTGACCTTCACGTACGACGCGGCGGGCCGCGAGACGGAACGCCACCTCGGCGAGTCCGTGACACTGACGCAGACCTGGGACGGGTCAGACCGCCTGACCACCCAGACGATCGCCGAGGGCCGTGGCAACGAGGCGAACCGCATCCTCCAACACCGCTCCTACGCCTACCGCCCGGACGGCTACCTCACCGAGATCCGCGAACTGACCTCGGGCACCCGCCGCTTCGACCTCGACCCGTCCGGCCGCGTGACGGCGGTCCACGCGCACGGCTGGACCGAGACGTACGCCTACGACACGGCGGGCAACCTCACGAATGCCACGGCCCCTGACCACGCGTCCCCCGGCGACCGCGAGTTCACCGGCACAGTGATCCACCGAGCGGGCCGCACGACGTACGAACACGACACCCAGGGCCGCCTGACCCGCCGCACCCGCAAACTCCTCAACGGCCAGACCCGCACCTGGACCTACACCTGGAACGCGGAAGACCGCCTGACGGACGCGACAACCCCGGACGGCGACCACTGGCACTACACCTACGACCCCCTCGGCCGCCGCATATCCAAACAACGCCTGGCCGAGGACGGCACGGTGGCGGAATCGCTGACGTTCGCATGGGAAGACACCCGCCTGGCTGAACAATCCACACCAGAGGGCAACCACACCACCTGGGACTACACCCCGGACACCCACCGCCCTCTGACCCAAACCGACCACACGTCACTGGTGCGCGAGCCCGGCGAATCCCTCATAGAGAAATTCACCGGAGCCGATGACGACACCACACCACGCTTCCACGCCATCATCACGGACCTGGTCGGCACCCCAACGGAGTTGGTCACCGCGGCCGGTGACCTGGCCTGGCAACACCGCACCACCCTCTGGGGCACAGATTTCCCCACCGGGGCAAGCACATCAACGGTCGACTGCCCCCTCCGCTTCCCCGGCCAATACGCCGACCCCGAAACGGGCCTGCACTACAACTACATCCGCCACTACGACCCCGAAACCGCCCGCTACGCCGCCCCCGATCCCCTCGGCCTCGCCCCTGCACCCAATCCGACCACATACATCCCAAACCCGTACTCTTGGATCGACCCACTTGGGCTAAAGGCCTGCGGCCCAAAGGGGTTCGAGCCGGGTGCCCAACTCGGTGAGACGAGTAAGCTCGGTGGTTGGATTCCCAAGGAGGTTCCTGACGAAGCGATGGAGTCCATCAATGATGTCAAGAAGTATGGCCGAGACGCTACTGGGTGGGGGGCTCAATGGCATGGGCCAAACCTGACGACGGAGCCGTTCAGTAACAGCGGAAAGAATGGTGCTTACCGCCTTCCGACGCACGATGCTTCGGGTAACCCGATCACTTACCGAGAGTATGGTGCGCCAGCATCAAGCGCGAACCCCAAGCCGGGAGGCGAGAGGACGGTGTGGGGGAGTGACGGCTCCATCTACTACACCCCGACGCACTACCAGACCTACATCGTCGTGGAGAGTCCGAAATGGTGATGGAGCAGAAGTTCTGGATGGAAATCAAACCTTGGCTTCATCTCGTGGTGCCGGATGCGTATGCACCGCTACGGTCATTGCAGCCTTTGCCCGGCCGGACGTTCGCAGCATGGATGAAAGGAAGCGACATGGGCAGCCTGGACGGGGTGTTTCAAAGTTTCTGGGATGGATTTCGATTGCCTGACTACTTCGGGTGGAATCTTCCCGCATTGAATGACTGTTTGCGCGATTTGAATTGGCTGCATGCGGAGCAATACTTTCTATTTGTCGAAGATGCACACAAGATCCTGGCTGAAGAGCATGAGGAATTTCCGGAATTCCTGAAAATTCTTGATGGGGCCGGATCTAAATGGTCGTATGTGAGTCGACCTGGCGTTCGCACCGATAGAGCGAGGTTTCAGGTCGTTCTTTCCTGTACCGAGGAAGGACTTAAGCGCATCCAGCGAGTCGCGGCAGACCTGTAGAAGTGGGAATCGGAGGCGCTCCCGGGCATCGGACGACCTGTATTGTTTGTGGTCCGCCTGACCCACACGACGTGATCGTTGTCGTGGAACAGGTAATTGGCTGTCAGCGCCTCGGTAGTCGCCTGTCGTCCCGGCCTTGACGACCGCGGCGCCCTGGGCGATTGTCGGCTCAGCCCGAGGCGGGCGCCCCGGACGGCCGCCGTCACCGTCTCGGCCGATACGTGGTGGCCGATGTCGTCGGTGTGGAAGGCCGGGAGGCCCATCAGCAGGTCGGTGCTGGGTGGGTCGCATCGAGGGCCAGCCGCGTCTAGCTGGGCCACCTAGCCTCCGTACAGGCTTTCCATGGGTGTCGCCGGTGATCCAGACGACCGTCCCGGTGCCGGTGACTCGAGCGCGCGTAGCTGACGGGTGCTCCGACCGCACGGGGAGCCGCCCCCACGGCCGTGCCCCCGACGGCTCGGCCGTGGGGCAACCCCTCACCCATGGGTGTGTCCCTGGATACAGTGGGTAGCCACAGCGTGCTTGACCACCTCGACCGGAGGCAGACATGGCCCGTGCCTGGGAGGCTGACCCGTCCGCGTTATTCGACCGTCGGCTGGGGAAGTCGGCCGAAGAGCTCGGGAACTCCGACGGCAACGACGAGTGTCCGGACATCTGGCAGCTCGACAACGGTGATGTGGCTGTGATCGGCAGGGATCTGACGGCCGTCTACGGCCCCCGCCTGCCGCAGGGAGTGAACCTCGCTCCTGATGAGCGGCTGGTCGTCATCCCGGGGAACATGCTCCGCGCGGCAAAGAAGGACATCCCCGATGCTTGACCTCCTCGCCCCCGTCCTCGATCCCGAGCAGGGCGATCGGCTCACCCGTACCGCCTACAAGCAGGACTTCCGGCAACGGGAGGACGCGGTCCGTGACGGGAGTTCCTGGAAGCTGGAGCGCCGGCAGCACTTCGAGGAGCAGGGCAGTCCGAGCCGGGACGCCCTGCGTCGGGGTGACTGGGAGGAGGCACTTCGGCTCCTCGCCGACCGGCGCGACACCTTGGCCAAGGCCGCTCAGGAAGACAAGCGCAGGGGATATGCCTTTCACCGTGTGCGGGTGGTCGAGAGCCCACTGACGCCGTATGTGCAGTGGGAACTCCACTCCCAGCGGCAGCGTGCGGAGTACGGGCAGCGGATCAGGATCGTTCCCGCCGAACAGGTGGCCGCCTCGGAGGACACCGGGCCGCTTCCGGAAGTGGTTGTGCTGGGCGGCCGCACCCTCTTCCAAGTCCTCTACACCGAAGCAGGAGTCGCGAACGGCGCGATCCGCTACACCGACCGTGACCTCGTCGAGCGCTGGGAGAACTACATCAAGGCGCTCTACGCGGTGGGTGAAGAGGTGATCTCCTACTTCGACCGCGAGGTGGCGCACCTTGATCCGCCGCCGCTGAGCGAGGCGGGACGGGAGTAGGCCGATCACATCGCCAGGCGGACAGGACGAGCACTTCGGCAGCACCCACTCCGAGCTGTCGGGATCCTCACGTGACTCGTCCAGGCGAGAAGTGTGCACGGAGGCATCCACTTCCACGCGCAGCGCACACCGGACGCGGGGAGCTCCTCCAGCCCCGTCCCACACCAGTTACCGGCCGACGTGGGCGGATTCGTCAACCGAACCGATGAGCTCGGCCAGTTGAATGCCGTCCTCACCAGCGAGGACGGCCGTCCGCTCGTCGTCTCGGTATACGTGATCGCCGGCACCGCCGACGCTGGAAAGACATCGTTGGCACTGCGCTGGGCACACCAGGTCCGGGAGCGCTTCCCGGATGGCCAGCTGTACGCCAATCTGCGCGGCTACGACCCCGGAGAGCCGGTCGCGGCACGCGAGGCCCTGCACCGCTTGCTGATCTCGCTCGGTGTTCAGCCCGAAGCCGTACCGCAGGATCTCGACGCGGCCGCCGCGCTGTACCGCTCGTTGCTGGCCGACCGCCGGGTACTGGTCGTGCTGGACAACGCGGCCACCGTCGGCCAGGTCAGGCCGTTGCTGCCCGGGAGCGCACACAGCCTGGTGCTGGTCACCAGCCGCAGCCGCCTGTCCGGCCTCGCCGTCCGGGACGGGGCCCGCCGGCTCACCCTTGGCGTGCTGCCGGAGCCGGAGGCGGTTGCCCTGCTGCGCGTCGTCACCGCGGGATACCGGCCGGTCGACGACGAACGGCAGCTCGCCGAGTTGGCCCAGCTGTGCGCACGACTTCCGCTCGCTCTGCGGATAGCCGCCGAACGCGCCGCCAGTCATCCCCACCTACGGCTGGACGACCTGATCGCCGACCTACGGGACGAATCGGCCCTCTGGGACGCCCTGAGCACTGGCGACGACGAGGAGGCCGAAGCCGTCCGAACCGTCTTCGCCTGGTCCTATCGCGCCCTGGCCGAGCAGGCCGCCCGCCTGTTCCGCCTGCTGGGCCTACACCCCGGACCCGAGTTCGGGCTGCAAGCCGCCGCGGCCCTGGCAGGGGCGACCAGCATCAGTCGGTCCCGGCAACTGCTGGACTCTCTGGTCGGCGCACACCTTCTGGAACAGACCGCGCCGGACCGCTACCAGTTCCATGACCTTCTGCGCGCCTACGCCATCGACCAGGCCCAGCACGAGGAGCCGCCGGTCGAGCGGGAGGCAGCGCTGCGACGCGTGCTGGAGTGGTACCTGCACACCGCCGACGCCGCGCAGGGCTGGATCAACCCCGCCGAGGACCGTGTGCCCCTCACGCCTGCCCCGGATGACGTCAGCCCGCTGACGTTCTCCGAGTACGACGCCGCCGTGGACTGGGCCGAGCGGGAGCACAACAACCTCCTCCAGGCCATACGTACGGCCGCCGATGCCGGATATGACCGACTGACGTGGCAGATGGCCACAGTCCTGTGGAACGCGCAGTTCCCTTCCGTCTCAGGCACAAGCTGGCCGGCCGTGGGCCACATCGGCCTGGAGGCAGCCGAACGGTTGGACGAACGCGCGGCACAAGGCGCACTCCATGCCTACCTCGGAATGGCCTACACCCGCCTCAACCGCCAGACCGAGAGCCTCGAATCCCACGAGAACGCGCTGGCCATCCGGCGCGACCTGGGCGACCGCCTTGGCGAAGCACGCTCACTCAACCTGATCGGGCTGAACCACCTTCGCGGCAGACGACTCGACCCCGCTGCCCACTACTTCGAGCAAGCCATCTCCGCCTTCCAGGAGCAGGACGCCGCCCACTGGGCCGCCACTGCGCTGTCCAACCTCGCGACCACCCACTACCGCGCCGGGCGGCTCCCGGAGGCGGCGACCGTCATCGACCAGGCCCTTGCAGCGCACCGGACCCTCGGCGATCAGCGCGGCGAGGGCAACATCCTGCGCGTGCTGAGCGACGTCCAGCGTGAGCAGGGCGATATCGAGGCATCCCTGGCCACGGCCCAGGCCGCCCTCGATATCGCCCTCAGCCTCCGTAACCTGCGTCTGGAGGGCTTCTGGCTGCTGACCCTCGGCGATGCCCAGCAGGCGAAGTGCCAGTACGCCGAGGCCTTGACCTCCTACCAGCGCTCCGCCACACTCCACCGACGCCTCGCCGACCGCAGTCGAGAGGCGCTGGCCTGGCAAGGGGTTGGTGAGGTGTACCGCCAGCTCGGACGTCATGCCGAGGCGGCCGACTTCCACCGCCAGGCTGCCTCGACGCACCGCGATCTCGGTGATGAGTGGCACCAGGCCCTGGCTCTGGATGGCCTGGCCTCGGCCGTACTCGACGAAAGCCCGGACGAGGCCCGTCGGCACTGGACAGAGGCGCTGAGGTTCCTCGCCGCTTTCGATGACCCTCGCGCGGTAGCGGTGCGCGAGGGCATCGAACGTCGGCTGACGGAAAGAAGCTGAAGTAGCGGCCGAGGCGGAGGCAGACGTGGACAGGGTCGGGCCGCGGCTTCGGCGGCGCTCATCTTCTTGGCGGCTTCCCAGCCTCCGCCTTCTGGCCGATCAGCCGAAAGATCCGCAAGTTGAACCGGTGAGCTGTTCCGAAAGATCGATTTATAGATTGTCAAAGTCTCCTGCGGTCATGCCTGCCTTGAAGGCTCGCCACTCACCGGAAGTGAAGCAGAGATGCGGACCGGATGAATTCACCCTGAAGGTCGAGAGACGACACGGTCTGCGCTGAGGGGGAGTCGCCATGTCCGAGCCGCTGTATGTTTCCGTGCTACCGACCCGGCCGCATGCCATGGCCGCTTACCAGGGACTGCGGCCCGACATTCAAGCCAGGGTTACCCCGCTGTGGACCTTGCCACCCCGCCCCGGCATGCTGCCGGACCTCCTGGCCGTGGAACTTCGCAAGGATGCGGGCCGGGTTTCCACCGCGCACCGCTATCAGTCCGCTTGGCTGGACGCGCCGTTCACCGACGAGAGCGAGGCCGCTGTCCTGGCCGAAACCCTGCCGCCCGAGTGGTGGGCCCATCGGAACCTGCGCCCGGTGACCGGCCCGGGTCGCCCCGTCCCTCGGTAATCCCTGGCACTGGCGGCGGCTCGGCGGCGTGGCGGCGGTCTCGGTATACGCCTCAGTCGGTCCGCTGTCGTGTATGACCAGTTGGCTTGTGCACCCATGCGTGGCAATCGCTGGCTGACCTGCGGGCGAGATGAGCAAGATCATCACGCTATGACAACGTGATCACTGTCATGGGACTGCGTTTGGCTGCATCCGGCCGCACACACGCGAAGACCCCGCACTCAGCGTCTGGGCTGATGGCGGGGTCTGCTGGCACCTACTTCAAGGTGCCCCCGGCAGGATTCGAACCTGCGCACACGGCTCCGGAGGCCGTTGCTCTATCCCCTGAGCTACGGGGGCTTGCGTCTGTCGCTGCTGTCTCGCGGCGACAGGTAGAACACTATCAGCTCGCAGAGGGTGGTCATGAACGTTTATCGGGAGGCGGCGGTCGGGGGTGGATGTGGGAGCGGAGGGGCGTATACCGCATGTGGAGGGTGGGGCGCAGGGGTCTTGGGGAAAGGTCCCTCGCACGGGGCGGAAGTGGGGAAAACCCGGACGCAGCCGCGGCTGCGCGCCTACTCTTCAGGATGTGCCTGGCTTGTCCGGCCGGGTCCTTGTCGTCGACGACAACAAGGTCATCCGGCAGCTGATCAGGGTCAACCTCGAGCTGGAGGGCTTCGAGGTCGTGACCGCGGCCGATGGTGCCGAGTGCCTGGAGATCGTTCACCAGGTGCGGCCCGATGTGATCACTCTCGATGTCGTGATGCCCAGACTCGATGGGCTGCATACGGCATCGAGGCTGCGCGCTGATGCTCGAACGTGTCATGTGCCCGTCGCGATCATCAGTGCGTGTACGCAGTACGAGATGGACAGCGGGAAGGCGCTGGGCGTCGATGCCTTCCTCGCGAAACCCTTCGAGCCCGTCGATCTTGTCGAGCTCGTGCGGCGGCTGATGAGGCAGGGGGCGGCCGGTGCGGCCGCGCCCGGTGATGCCGAGCCGGTTGTGGGGCCCACCGGGTAGTGGTGGGCCCCAGGCCCGGGTCTCTTCCTTCCGGTTCGGCCCGGGGGATTGGGCTTCGGCTGTGCCCGGGGCTTGGGCTTCCGTTGTGTCCGGGGGTCGGGCTTCGGTTGTGTCCGGGGCTTGGCTTCTTTGGGGGTTCGGGGCCCGGGGCTTCCTTCCGGTCCCGGCCTCGGCTCCCCTGTCGGGTGCTCGTCCGAAGGGCGAAACCGGTTCGCTTTCGTACCCCCCTCCTCCCATACGCTGGTCCCGTGACTCCCGCCCAGCTCTCCCGCACTGTGCTGCACACCGTGCGTCGTGCCGTTGAGGACGACGAGCTGTGCGTTGCCGTGCCGGAGCGGGTGAAGGTGCGGACGCCTCCTCGGCCTGGGTGTGGGGATTACGCCACCAATGTCGCCCTGCTCCTGGCCAGAGGGGACAGGGGTGAGAGGGGTGAGGGGGACGCGCTCGTCATCGCTGAGGTTTTGCGGCGGCGGTTGGTTCGTACGCCCGGGATTGCCCGCGTTGAGGTCGCTGCTCCTGGGTTTCTCAACATCACCCTTGATGCCAGTTCCCATGCTCAGCTTGTGCGCGACATCCTCTCCGCGGGGTCCCGCTACGGGCACGGGGACGCGCTTGCCGGGGTTTCCGTTCCGCTCGGGCCCGCGACCGAGGTGCGGGCCGCCCTGGTCGCTCATGTGGTGCGAGGGCTCGTCCACGCCGCGGGAGGAGTTGTTGTCGCAGGTCGTGGGCCTGTTGTTCGGCCCGTTCCGGTCCCCGGGGTCGAGCTGCTCCGCTCCCTCGGCCCCGACGCCGCCCGCTGGGCGCTGCTTCAGCCCGCCGGGCATGATCTGCCCGATCTCGACCCCTCCCGGCTTCTCTCCCAGCGCGAGGACAACCCCCTTTTCCGGGTTCGGTACGCCCATGCCCGTACCCGCGCCCTGATGCGGAACGCCGGCCAGCTCGGCCTCGCAGCTGAGCCCCAGCCCGAGTCCGGGGCGTACGACCACCCCGCCGAGACCGGCCTTCTCGCTCTCCTCGCCGATCACCCCCGCACCATCGAGGCCGCCGCCCGGCACCGTGCGCCCGACCAGCTCGCGCGGCATCTCGTCGGCGTCGCCGATGCCTTCTTCCGGTTCCATGACCGGTTCCATGACGACTGCCCGGTCCTGCCCTCCCACCAGCACAAACCCTCGGCCGTCCACCGTTCCCGGCTGGCCCTTGCCGATGCCACCGGGGCGGTGCTCGCCGGCGGCCTGCATCTGCTCGGCATCAGCGCACCCGAACATCTGTAGACCTTGTGTAAGACCTTGAGAGAGACAGCAGAGACAGCATGAGCCGTTCCGCCCATCCCGCCGGGCCCCGCCACGCCGATGTCCTCCCCGAGGGGCACTACGCCGCGCCGCCCGCCGATCTCAATCAGCTCGATCCGCGCGTGTGGTCCCGCACGGTCAGCCGGAACGCCGCCGATGGCGTCGTGACCGTCGGCGGGATCGACGTCAAGACGCTCGCGGAGGAGTTCGGGACGCCCGCGTACTTCCTCGACGAGGCCGACTTCCGGGCCCGCTGCCGGGCCTGGCGGGAGGCGTTCAAGGGGGAGGGGGAAGACGCTGACGTGTTCTACGCCGGGAAGGCGTTCCTCTCCCGCGCCGTCGTGCGCTGGCTGAACGAGGAGGGGCTCAACCTCGACGTGTGCTCCGCCGGGGAGCTGGCCACCGCGCTTGCCGCCGGGATGCCCGCCGAGCGGATCGCGCTGCACGGGAACAACAAGTCCACCGCCGAGATCGAGCGGGCGGTCGAGGAGGGCGTCGGGCGGATCGTGCTCGACTCGTTCCAGGAGATCGTGCGGGTCGCGCATATCGCCCAGCGGCTCGGCAGGCGCCAGCGGGTGCAGATCCGGATCACCGTGGGTGTGGAGGCGCATACCCACGAGTTCATCGCGACCGCCCACGAGGACCAGAAGTTCGGCATTCCGCTCGCGGGCGGGCTGGCCGCCGAGGCCGTGCGGCGGGCGCTCAAGCTCGACGGGCTCGAGCTCATCGGGATCCACTCGCACATCGGGTCGCAGATCTTCGACACATCCGGGTTCGAGGTGGCGGCGCACCGGGTCGTGGGGCTGCTGAAGGAGATCCGGGACGAGCACGGCGTCGAGCTGCCCGAGATCGACCTCGGCGGCGGCCTCGGCATCGCGTACACCTCGGAGGACGACCCCCGCGAGCCGCATGAGATCGCCAAGGCGCTGCGCGACATCGTGCACCGGGAGTGCGACGCGGCCGGGCTCGCGGTGCCGCGGCTGTCGGTCGAGCCGGGGCGGGCGATCGTCGGGCCGACCGCGTTCACGCTCTACGAGGTGGGCACGGTCAAGGAGCTGCCGGGGCTGCGGACGTACGTCAGCGTCGATGGCGGGATGTCCGACAACATCCGTACCGCGCTCTACGACGCCGAGTACTCGGTGGCGCTGGTCTCCCGCGCCTCCACCGCCGAGCCGATGCTCTCCCGCGTCGTCGGCAAGCACTGTGAATCCGGCGACATCGTCGTACGGGACGCCTTCCTGCCCGCCGACCTGGCGCCCGGCGACCTGATCGCCGTCCCCGCCACCGGCGCGTACTGCCGCTCGATGGCGAGCAACTACAACCACGCGCTCCGGCCGCCCGTCGTCGCCGTACGGGACGGGCAGGCGCGCGAGATCGTCCGGCGCGAGACGGAGGAAGATCTGCTGCGGCTCGATGTCGGCTAGCGAGATCCGCTACTCGCCGGCCGCTACCGCCAGCGGATTCAGCCAGCGGGTTCGGCCAGCGGGTTCGGCCGGCGGATTCAGCCAGCGAGAAATGGATCTCGGATACTGGACCCGGGACAGAAAATCCCGTCCAGTGCATGAGACTGGTGCACTAACGCGCTGATGCATTAACGCGATGGATGAGAAACGAGGTCGGATGATGCGTACGCGTCCGCTGAAAGTGGCGCTGCTGGGCTGTGGAGTGGTCGGCTCAGAGGTGGCGCGCATCATGACGACGCAGGCGGACGACCTCGCGGCGCGTATCGGGGCCCCGGTCGAGCTGGCCGGGATCGCCGTGCGCCGCCCCGGCCGGGTCCGGGAGGGGGTGCCCGCGGAGCTGGTCACCACCGACGCCACGGCCCTGGTCAAACGCGGGGACATCGATGTGGTGGTCGAGGTCATCGGCGGGATCGAGCCCGCCCGCACCCTCATCACCACCGCCTTCGACCACGGCGCGAGCGTGGTGTCCGCCAACAAGGCGCTGGTCGCCCAGGACGGCGCCGCGCTGCACGCCGCGGCCGAGCAGCGCCGTGCGGACCTCTACTACGAGGCCGCGGTCGCGGGGGCGATCCCGCTGGTGCGGCCGCTGCGCGAGTCGCTCGCGGGCGACAAGGTCAACCGCGTCCTCGGCATCGTCAACGGCACCACCAACTTCATCCTCGACCGGATGGACGGCAGCGGCGCCGGCTACAGCGAGGCGCTGGACGAGGCCACGGCCCTGGGGTACGCCGAGGCCGACCCGACCGCCGATGTCGAGGGCTTCGACGCCGCCGCGAAGGCCGCGATCCTCGCCGGGATCGCCTTCCACACCCGGGTCACCCTCGACGATGTGCACCGCGAGGGCATCACCGAGGTGACCGCCGCCGACATCGCCTCCGCCAAGCGCATGGGCTGCACGGTCAAGCTGCTCGCGATCTGTGAGCGGGCCGCCGACGGCCGGTCGGTCACCGCGCGGGTGCACCCGGCGATGATTCCGCTGAGCCACCCCCTCGCCTCCGTCCGCGAGGCGTACAACGCGGTCTTCGTCGAGGCCGACGCCGCGGGGAAGCTGATGTTCTACGGCCCGGGCGCGGGCGGTTCGCCGACCGCCTCGGCCGTCCTCGGCGACCTCGTCGCCGCCTGCCGCAACAAGCTGGCGGGCGCCACCGGACCCGGGGAGTCCGCCTACAGCCGGCTCCCGGTGAGCCCGATGGGCGAGGTGGTCACTCGCTACCACATCAGCCTGGACGTCGCCGACAAACCCGGAGTTCTGGCGCAGGTCGCCACAGTCTTCGCCGAGCACGGCGTGTCCATCGATACGGTCCGCCAGCAGGGGAAGGACGGCGAGGCGTCCCTCGTCGCCGTGACCCACCGCGCGAGCGACGCCGCGCTGTCGGCGACCGTGGAGGCGCTCCGCCGGCTCGACACCGTCCGCGATGTCGCGAGCATCATGCGGGTCGAGGGCGAGTAGAGGGCGGGTGGAGGGCGAGTGGAGGACGAGCCATGGGCGAACAGTGGGCGAGCAGAGGCCGGGCAGAGGCCGGGCAGCGGCCGCGCTGAGGCCGAACAGAGGGTGAGCGGAGAGTAAGGGAAATCATGAACGCAATCGCCGACGCCGGGCCTCGAATGTCCGGCACCCGCCAGTGGCACGGCTGGCGGGGGATCATCGAGGAGTACCGCGACCGCCTCCCGGTCGGCGGGACCACCCCCGTCGTCACCCTGCGCGAGGGCGGCACGCCGCTGGTCCCCGCCCAGGTGCTCTCCGAGCGCACCGGCTGCGAGGTGCACCTCAAGGTCGAGGGCGCCAACCCCACCGGGTCGTTCAAGGACCGCGGGATGACGATGGCCATCAGCGTGGCCAAGGAGGCCGGCGCCAAGGCCGTCATCTGCGCCTCCACCGGCAACACCTCGGCCTCGGCGGCGGCGTACGCCGTACGGGCCGGGATGGTCTGCGCGGTGCTGGTCCCGCAGGGGAAGATCGCGCTGGGCAAGATGGGTCAGGCCCTCGTCCACGGCGCGAAGATCCTCCAGGTCGACGGCAACTTCGACGACTGCCTGACGCTGGCGCGCGGGCTGTCGGAGAAGTACCCGGTGGCGCTGGTCAATTCGGTCAACCCGGCCCGGATCGAGGGCCAGAAGACCGCCGCCTTCGAGATCGTGGACATGCTCGGGGACGCGCCCGACATCCATGTGCTGCCGGTCGGCAACGCGGGCAACATCACGGCCTACTGGAAGGGCTACACGGAGTACGCGGCGCCGTTCGCCGACGGTGAGCCGCACGCCTCCCGTACGCCCCGGATGTGGGGCTTCCAGGCGTCCGGCGCGGCGCCGATCGTGCGTGGTGAGCCGGTCAAGGAGCCGAGCACCATCGCCACCGCCATCCGCATCGGCAACCCGGCCTCGTGGACCTTCGCCGAGCAGGCGCGCGACGAGTCCGGCGGCCTCATCGACGAGGTGACCGACCGTCAGATCCTCGCCGCGTACCGGCTGCTCGCCGCCCAGGAGGGCGTTTTCGTCGAGCCCGCCTCCGCGGCGAGCGTGGCGGGTCTGCTGAAGGCGGCCGAGCAGGGGCTGGTCGACCCGGGCCAGCGCATCGTCTGCACGGTGACCGGGAACGGGCTCAAGGACCCGGACTGGGCGGTGGCGGGTGCGCCGCAGCCGGTCGTGGTCCCGGTGGACGCGGACGCCGCGGCCGTACGGCTCGGACTGGCCTGACGCGGCGCGCCGCGAACCGGCCCTGAGCAGGGCCGGGACCTGGCGCGACGAGGGTTACGGCGGGCCACCCGTCCCGGCCCGCCGGGCCCCGCGCGTCCATGTCGGTCCGGGGGTCCGCCGGGTCCTGCGCGTCCATGTCGGTCCTGGGGCGCGCCGGGTCTTGTGCGTTCACGTCGGTCCTGGGGTCCGCCCTGTGCGTGCACGTTGGCCCAGGGGCCCACCGGGCCCTGCGCGTCCACGTCGACCCCGGGGCGTGCCGGGCCTGCGTGCACGTCGGTCCTCGCGTCCGCCGGACCTTGTGCGTGCACGTCGGTTCTGGGGCCCGCCGGACCCTGCGCGTCCACGTTGGCCCTCGGGTCCGCCGGGCCCTGCGCGTCCATGTCGGTCCTGTGGTCCGCCGGGTCCTGCGCGTTCACGTCGGCCCTCGGGCCCGCCGGGCCCTGCGCGTCCATGTCGGTCCTGTGGTCCGCCGGGCCCTGCGCGTCCACGTTGGCCCTCGGGTCCGTCGGGTCCTGCGGCGTTCACGTCGGCCCTCGATTCCGCCGGGCCCCGCGTGTCCACGCCGGTCCTGGGGTCCGCCGGGCCCTGCGCGTACACGTGCGTTCATGTCGGCCCTGGGGGCCGCCGGACCCTGCGCGTACGTCGGCCCCGAGGCCCGCCCTGTGCGTTCACGTCGGCCCTCGGGCCCGCCGGGCCCCTCCGCGTTCACGTCGGCCCCGGCCCGCCGGGCCCTCCCGGGGCACGCCGCCCAGCCCCTCCAGCCCCTTCCACGGCTTTTCTAAAGATCCACTCAAGTGGTGGCAGAGAAGCGCGAGGGCGCGCGGAGGGCTCCAGTAGAGTGGTCGCGGACGATGGCAGGGAGCGCGACACGCATCGTGCGCCTCCCGTGCGCCCTATGTCGCCACAGAACCTTCCTTCGATAGGCTGTACTGAATCCGCCCCGACGCAGAGCGATCGCCTCTGCGCGGCGTCGCCGTACTTGTCACGGCCCTCGCGGTGTTCCGTACCTCTTCGAGCAATCGCACGTAACCACAAGGAGAGTCATCGAGCGATGGCCGGTCCAGCGTTCCGCGCCGCCGCCGTCCGAGTGCGCGTCCCCGCCACGAGCGCCAATCTCGGTCCTGGCTTCGACGCCCTCGGCCTGGCCCTGGGCCTCTACGACGACGTGGTGGTCCGGGTGGCCGACTCCGGTCTTCACGTCGACATCGCCGGTGAAGGCGCGGAGTCGCTCCCGCGTGATGAGAACCATCTGCTCGTACGCTCCCTGCGCACCGCCTTCGACCTGCTGGGCGGGCAGCCCCGCGGCCTGGAGCTGGTCTGCGCCAACCGCATTCCGCACGGCCGGGGCCTGGGCTCCTCCTCCGCCGCCATCTGCGCCGGGATCGTCGCCGCACGCGCGGTGACCATAGGCGGCGCCGAGCGGCTCGACGACGCGGCGATGCTGGAGCTGGCCACCGAGATCGAGGGCCACCCCGACAATGTCGCCGCCTGTCTGCTCGGCGGCTTCACCCTGGCCTGGACGGACGCGGGGTCCGCCCGGGCGATCAGGATGGACCCCGCGGATTCCATCGTTCCGGTGGTCTTCGTCCCTGGTCGGCCGGTGCTCACCGAGACCGCCCGCGGCCTGCTGCCGCGCACCGTCCCGCATGTGGACGCCGCGGTCAACGCGGGCCGGGCCGCACTGCTCGTCGAGGCCCTGACCAGGCGTCCCGAGCTGTTGCTTGCCGCGACGGAGGACCGACTGCACCAGGAATACCGTGCTCCGGCGATGCCCGAGAGCGTGAGCCTGGTGAACCGACTGCGGGCGGACGGCGTCCCCGCGGTCATCTCCGGCGCGGGCCCCACGGTGCTCGCGCTGGTCGAGGACGGTGCGGCCGACAAGGTCGCACGACTGGCGGGCGAGGGGTGGGCGGCCAACCGGCTGGCTCTCGACGCCGGGGGGGCGAGTGTCCTGCCGCTCACCTGACACCGCGATCCGGGGTGTCCCGGAGCCGGGAAAACTCGATAGCCGGTCTTGGAGAGGGGGAATGTTTGTTGGATCCGGTAGTGTTAACCTCAAGTCTGCACTCGATGCCTCTTGGATGTACTCGGAGGCGAGGTGCTCAGTGTCCCCATCAGGGACCACCCTTCTTCCGGGAGCCTCCCCCACTGCCTGAGCAGCCTGCCTGAGCAGTATCGAGCACGCTCCGGAATCGGCGTGGCGGATTCTCGTGAATCCTCCGCCGCGTCGGAACCATGAACTGATTCCTCCGCCGTACCCGGCGGACCACCGCCCCGGCCCGGTCCGTAACCGAAGGACCACAGCCGGACAGCACAACCGGTCGCCGAGCCAGACAGGCCGACGCCCGCTCCAGGGAAGGACCCTTCGTGAGCGACACCACCGATCTGATGGGCGTGAACGCCTCCGGCACCTCCGACAGCGGTGTCGGCAACAACGCGCCCGCCACGGACGCTTCCGCGCCCGCCAACGGTGCTGCCACTGGCGCTGCCCCGCGGCGACGCCGCTCGGGCACCGGCCTCGACGCCATGGTCCTGGCCGAGCTTCAGCAGCTCGCCTCGAGCCTTGGCATCAAGGGCACCGCGCGGATGCGCAAAGGCCAGCTGATCGAGGTCATCAAGGAGAAGCAGGCCGCGGGCTCCGGCTCCGCCCAGGGCTCCGAGAGCACTCCGTCCGACGCGGAGGGGGTGACCAAGCCGAAGCGCCGCACCACCTCCCGGGCCCGTACGGGCGACGACGCCGAGGAGAAGACCGGCGCCAAGTCCTCGAAGTCCGCCGGGAAGGCGGAGAAGGCCGACAAGGCCGACGCCGAGGAGAAGGCCGCGGCGCAAGCGCAGATCGAGATCCCCGGCCAGCCCGGTGAGCCCGCCGGCGATGAGCAGCCGGCCGGTGAGCGCCGCCGCCGCCGGGCCACCGCGCCCGCCACCACCCCCGACGCCGGGGGCACGGCCACCGCTGTCGAGACCAAGACGGAGGCGCGCAGCGACGTCTCCGCCAAGACCGAGGCCAGGACCGAGCCCAAGGGCGACGGGAAGGCCGAGGCCGCCGCCGACACCGCCGAGGGCAAGGGTGCCAGGGGCGGTGACCGCCAGGAGCGCGGTCAGAAGGGCGACCGCCGGGACCGGCAGCGCGGCGACCGCGGCGACCGCGGCGACCGCCGCGGCAAGGGCGAGGACGGCCAGCAGGGCGGCGGCCGTCAGCAGCGCGACGGGCGCGGCCAGGGCCAGCAGCGCGCCGACGAGAGCGACGACGACTTCGAGGGCGGGCGGCGCGGGCGCCGCGGCCGCTACCGCGACCGGCGTGGCCGCCGTGGCCGTGACGACTTCGGCAATGAGCCGCAGGTGTCCGAGGACGATGTGCTGATCCCCGTCGCGGGCATCCTCGACATCCTCGACAACTACGCGTTCATCCGGACCTCCGGCTACCTCCCGGGCCCGAACGACGTGTACGTCTCGCTTGCCCAGGTCCGCAAGAACGGTCTGCGCAAGGGCGACCACGTCACCGGTGCGGTCCGTCAGCCGCGCGAGGGCGAGCGCCGCGAGAAGTTCAACGCGCTGGTGCGGCTGGACTCGGTGAACGGCATGGCGCCCGAAACCGGGCGCGGGCGGCCGGAGTTCGGGAAGCTGACGCCGCTTTACCCGCAGGACCGGCTGCGTCTGGAGACCGAGGCCGGCGGGCTGACGACCCGGATCATCGACCTGGTCGCGCCGATCGGCAAGGGCCAGCGCGGTCTGATCGTGGCCCCGCCGAAGACCGGTAAGACCATGATCATGCAGGCGATCGCCAACGCGATCACCCGCAACAGCCCCGAGTGCCATCTGATGGTCGTCCTCGTCGACGAGCGGCCGGAGGAGGTCACCGACATGCAGCGGTCGGTCAAGGGCGAGGTCATCTCCTCGACCTTCGACCGCCCGGCCGAGGACCACACCACCGTCGCGGAGCTGGCGATCGAGCGGGCCAAGCGCCTGGTCGAGCTGGGCCATGACGTGGTCGTCCTGCTGGACTCGATCACCCGCCTGGGCCGTGCGTACAACCTGGCGGCGCCCGCCTCCGGCCGCATCCTGTCCGGTGGTGTCGACTCGACCGCGCTCTACCCGCCGAAGAAGTTCTTCGGCGCCGCGCGCAACATCGAGGACGGCGGCTCGCTGACCATCCTGGCCACCGCGCTGGTCGAGACCGGCTCGCGCATGGACGAGGTGATCTTCGAGGAGTTCAAGGGCACCGGCAACATGGAGCTCAAGCTCGACCGGAAGCTCGCCGACAAGCGGATCTTCCCGGCGGTGGACGTCGATCCGTCCAGCACCCGCAAGGAGGAGATCCTGCTGGCGCCGGAGGAGCTCAACATCGTCTGGAAGCTGCGCCGGGTGCTGCACGCGCTCGACTCCCAGCAGGCGATCGAGCTGCTGCTGGACAAGATGAAGCAGACGAAGTCGAACGCCGAGTTCCTGATGCAGATCGCCAAGACCACGCCCACCCCGGGCAACAACGGCGACTGACCGGACACCCGCCGGAACGCTCCGTAGCCGAGGCCCCCCGCACCGCGGGGGGCCTCGCTGCGTTCCATGAGAGGTGAGCCACATCTTCCGGCCAGGCCACGGACCGGTTCTGATCATGTTATCGCCCGCGAAAGTGCAGGTCAGAGCGGTAAGGCGGACGAAGGGGGCGAACGGTGCGCTCGGCGGCCCGCGCGAAAACCGGCCATCGCAGATATGCAACCCTGGCGGCCGGCCTTCCATCTGTCAGGTCGGAATACGGAGCCCGAACGCAGGCTGACTCCACCGCGCAACGCGACGCCACGCCTGACCGCGACGGCAGGGGGTACTCGGGCAGCACAAAGAGGACTGAGGAGCACATGGCCGAGGACAGCAGCAAGGCACCGGTGAGTCCGGGCCGCCACCGCGCCCGCGGCTCGGCGGCGGGACGCCGTCGCAAGCGGGCCGGCACGCGCCGCAGGGCCGTGCTCTACACGGTGTGGACGCTGGCCGCCGTGCTGGTGCTCGGCGGTGCCGGACTCGGCTACCTCTACTACAAGCTGAACGGCAACCTCACCGGCGTCGACGTCAACGCCGCCCTCGGTGCCAACCGCCCCAAGAACGTCGACAACGGCTCGATGGACATCCTCGTCCTCGGCTCCGACTCCCGGGCCGGCAAGAACGCCAAGTACGGCACGGACGAGGGCACCTCGCGCTCCGACACGGCGATGATCGTCCACGTCTACAAGGGCCACAAGAAGGCCAGCGTCATCAGCATCCCGCGCGACACCCTCATACAGCGGCCGTCCTGCACCACCAAGGGCGGGCAGCAGACGCCCGCCGTGCAGGCGGCCATGTTCAACAGCGCCTATGAGGCCGGCGGTCCGGCCTGCACCATCAAGACCGTCGAGTCCATGACGGGCATCCGCATGGACCACTTCCTCGAGGTCGACTTCTCCGGCTTCAAGCAGCTGATAGACGACCTCGGCGGCGTCAACATCACCACCACCGCCCCGATCCACGACCCCAAGAGCCACCTCGACCTGGAGGCCGGCCCGCACACCCTGGACGGGGAGCAGTCGCTCGGCCTGGTGCGCACCCGGCACGGCGTGGGCGACGGCAGCGACCTCGGCCGGATCAAGCTCCAGCAGGCGTTCGTCAAGGCGCTGCTGGACCAGGTCAAGCACGTGGACCTGTTCGGCAACCCGAAGAAGCTCTACGACCTCGCGGACACCTCCACCAAGGCCCTCACCACCGACTCCGAGCTGGCCTCGGTGAGCAAGCTCAAGGGCTTCGCCGAATCCCTGAAGGGCATCGGCTCGGGCAACATGAAGATGACCACGCTGCCCGTCGAGTACGACCCGCAGAACCCGGCCCGGGTGCTGCCCATGGAGCGCAAGGCCAAGCTGATATGGACCGCGCTCCGCCATGACCGGCCGGTTCCCGCCTCCGCCACCAAGGGCTCCGCGGGCGACGCCACCAGCGCGGGCAAGGTCGTCAAATAGGGTCGTCCAGGGTCATTGGAGGGCGTCCGACAGCCTCCGGGGCGGGCCGGGAATATCCGGGCCCGCCCCCCGGTTTTGGGAGATGCGGCCAGTACTGGCAAACTGGATCGTCGGTCCCGGTTCACGACAGGCAATCCGCCCGTCGACCCGGTGCCCTCCCGAACCTAGGAGATTCCCTTGAAGCGCGACATCCACCCGGAGTACGTCGAGACGCAGGTCAGCTGCACCTGTGGCGCCTCCTTCACCACCCGTAGCACCGTGGGCGGCGGCACCATCCGTGCCGACATCTGCTCCGAGTGCCACCCGTTCTACACGGGCAAGCAGAAGATCCTCGACACCGGTGGCCGCGTGGCGCGGTTCGAGGCCCGCTTCGGCAAGAACGCCGGGTCCGCCAAGAAGTAGCGACCCGCACGGCGCCGGTCTTCGGTCGCCCCTTCCCTGGGGCGACCGGACCGGCGTTTTGTCGTCACCGGCCCTCCGGAACTTTCCGCAACACCACGCAGACCACTCAGGGAGCCCTCCGATGTTCGAGGCGGTCGAGGAACTCATCGGCGAACACGCCGACCTCGAGAAGCGGCTCGCCGACCCCGCGGTCCACGCCGACCAGCGGGAGGCACGGCGGCTCAACAAGCGCTACGCCGAGCTGACCCCGATGATCAACGCCTATCGCGCCTGGAAGCAGGTCGGGGACGACATCGAGACCGCCCGCGAGCTGGCCCAGGACGACCCCGACTTCGTGGACGAGGTCAAGGAGCTGGAGCAGAGCCGCGAGCAGCTCACCGACCGGCTGCGGCTGCTGCTCGTCCCGCGCGACCCGAGCGACGACAAGGACGTCATCCTGGAGGTCAAGGCCGGGGAGGGCGGCGAGGAGTCCGCGCTGTTCGCCGGCGACCTGCTGCGGATGTATCTGCGGTACGCCGAGCGGATCGGCTGGAAGACCGAGATCATCGACTCCAACGAGTCCGACCTCGGCGGCTACAAGGACGTCCAGGTCGCGGTCAAGGCCAGGGGCGCCATCGAGCCCGGCCAGGGCGTCTGGGCCCGGCTGAAGTACGAGGGCGGGGTGCACCGGGTGCAGCGGGTGCCCGCCACCGAGTCCCAGGGCCGTATCCACACCTCCGCGGCCGGTGTGCTGGTCACGCCGGAGGCCGAGGAGGTCGAGGTCGAGATCGGCCCCAACGATCTGCGGATCGACGTCTACCGCTCCTCCGGACCCGGCGGCCAGTCGGTCAACACCACCGACTCCGCGGTGCGCATCACCCACCTGCCCACCGGCATCGTCGTCTCCTGCCAGAACGAGAAGAGCCAGCTCCAGAACAAGGAGCAGGCGCTGCGCATCCTGCGCTCGCGGCTGCTGGCCGCGGCCCAGGAGGAGGCCGAGCGGGAGGCGTCGGACGCGCGGCGCAGCCAGGTCCGCACCGTCGACCGGTCCGAGCGCATCCGTACGTACAACTTCCCGGAAAACCGGATCTCGGACCATCGTGTCGGTTTCAAGGCGTACAACTTGGACCAGGTGCTCGACGGTGAACTCGACCCGGTCATCCAGGCGTGCGTCGACGCCGACGCGGCCGCCAAGCTGGCGGCCGCGGGCTAGCGCCACCCACTGATCAACGCTTCGTGCCCTTGTCCGGACCGGCTGGAGGAATTCAGTGAACGTGCTGCTCGCCGAGGTGGCGCAGGCCACTCAGCGGCTGGCCGACGCGGGCGTGCCCTCACCGCGCTTCGACGCGGAGGAGCTCGCCGCCTTTGTGCACAGCGTCAAGCGGGGAGAGCTGCACGGCGTGCCCGACGCCGACTTCGACGCCCGCTACTGGGAGGCGGTGGCCCGCCGCGAGGCCCGCGAGCCCCTTCAGCACATCACCGGCCGCGCCTTCTTCCGCTATCTGGAGCTCCAGGTCGGGCCGGGGGTCTTCGTGCCCCGGCCGGAGACCGAGTCGGTCGTCGGCTGGGCGATAGACGCGGTGCGCGCCATGGACGTCGTCGAACCGCTCATCGTCGACCTGTGCTCCGGTTCCGGGGCCATCGCGCTGGCGCTCGCCCAGGAGGTGCCGCGCTCCCGGGTGCACGCCGTGGAGCTGGACGAGGGCGCCCTGCGCTGGGCGCGCAAGAACGTCGAGGGGTCCCGCGTCGTTCTCCATCACGCGGACGCGTTGACGGCCCTGCCCGAGCTCGACGGGCAGGTGGACCTCGTCATCAGCAACCCGCCGTACATCCCGCTGACCGAGTGGGAGTACGTGGCGCCGGAGGCCCGCGATCACGACCCCCAGCTCGCGCTCTTCTCCGGTGAGGACGGCCTCGATGTCATCCGTGGCCTGGAGCGCACCGCCCACCGGCTGCTGCGCCCCGGCGGCGTGGTGGTCATCGAGCACGCAGACACCCAGGGCGGCCAGGTGCCGTGGATCTTCACCGAGGAGCGTGGCTGGGCGGACGCCGCCGACCACCCCGACCTGAACAACCGGCCCCGGTTCGCCACCGCGCGGAAGGCCATGCCGTGACGGCGGCACCGCACCACACATTGGCCACGTACGAGGAGGTCCGTTAAATGGCACGGCGATACGACTGCGGGGACGCGACCGACCGCAAGACCGGCCTGCGCGAGGCCGCCTCCGCCGTCCGCCGCGGCGAACTGGTCGTGCTGCCCACCGACACCGTCTACGGGATCGGCGCGGACGCCTTCAACGCCGAGGCGGTCGGCGATCTGCTCGAGGCCAAGGGGCGCGGCCGCAACATGCCCACTCCGGTGCTGGTCGGCTCGCCGAACACCCTGCACGGACTGGTCACCGACTTCTCCGAGATGGCCTGGGAGCTGGTGGACGCCTTCTGGCCCGGCGCGCTCACCCTCGTCGCCCGGCACCAGCCGTCGCTCACCTGGGACCTGGGGGAGACCCGGGGCACCGTGGCGGTCCGGATGCCGCTGCACCCGGTGGCGATCGAGCTGCTGACGGACTTCGGCCCGATGGCGGTCTCCAGCGCCAATCTGACCGGACACCCCTCCCCGCAGGACTGCGACGCCGCCCAGGACATGCTCGGGGACTCCGTCTCGGTGTACCTGGACGGCGGTCCGACCCCGGCCGCCGTGCCCTCCTCGATCGTCGATGTGACCGGCAAGGTGCCGGTGCTGCTCCGGGCGGGCGCGCTCACCGCCGAGCAGCTCCGGGAGGTCGTACCCGACCTCGAGGTGGCCAATTGACAGCCCCTGAGGGGCGTGGCATAGCGGAACACCGTGAGAAGAACGCCGAGGCCACCTTCCGCATCCTCCACGTCAGCACCGGCAATGTGTGCCGCTCGCCGATCACCGAGCGGCTGACCCGGCATGCCCTCGCCCACCGCCTCGGAAGTGTCCGCACCCGCGGTCTGATCGTGGAGTCCGCCGGCACCTGGGGCCATGAGGGCGCGCCCATGGAGGCGCACGCCGCGACGGTCCTGACCGACTTCGGGGCCGACCCGGCGGGCTTCCTCGGCCGTGAGCTGCTGGACGAGCACGTCATCCGCGCCGACCTGGTGCTGACCGCCACCCGCGACCACCGGGCGCAGGTGATCTCGATGGGCCACTCGGCGGGGCTGCGCACCTTCACGCTCAAGGAGTTCACCCGGCTGGTGCGGGCCATAGACCCCGCGACGCTGCCCGACCCGGAGGAGGCGGGCGGTGTGGTGGAGCGCGCCCGCGCCCTGGTGCAGGCGGCGGCCGCGCTGCGCGGCTGGCTGCTGGCGCCCAACGAGGAGGCGGACGAGGTGCACGATCCGTACGGGGCGCCGATCACCTTCTTCCGCTCCATCGGGGACGAGATCAACCAGGCACTGGACCCGGTCGTCACGGCGCTGACGGGCGTTCCCGCACCCGCGTAGCCCCTCGGGGACCCGGGGGGCGCGCCGTAAGGGGGCCTGCACGGGCCGTACGGCGCGCCGTGCGGCGTCGCGGGGCCTACATTGGGGGTGACCACCGACAACGATCCGCTGTCCCCTCCCGAGGCTGTGAGCAGCCATGGCCGTCACCCCCTGGGGCCCCGATTTCGCAAGCCTCGCCCGCCAGGACCCGGAGCTGGCGGGAATCATCCTGAGCGAGATCGACCGCGTCTCCGGCGGACTCCAGCTGATCGCGGCCGAGAACTACGCCTCGCCGGCCGTGCTGGCGGCGCTCGCCTCACCGCTGGCCAACAAGTACGCCGAGGGGTATCCCGGCGCCCGCCACCACGGCGGCTGCGAGATCGTGGACATCGCCGAGCGGGTGGCCCAGGACCGGGCGAAGGCGCTGTTCGGCGCCGAGCACGCCAATGTGCAGCCGCATTCGGGGTCGTCCGCGGTGCTGGCCGCCTACGCCGCGCTGCTGCGGCCCGGGGACACGGTGCTGGCGATGGCGCTGCCGCACGGCGGCCATCTCACCCATGGTTCGCCCGCCAATTTCTCCGGCCGCTGGTTCGACTTCATCGGCTACGGCGTCGATCCGGCGACCGGGCTGATCGACTACGAGCGGCTGCGCGGGCTCGCCCACGCCCACCGCCCGAAGGCGATCGTCTGCGGTTCGATCTCCTATCCCCGCCATCTGGACTACGCCGCGTTCCGTGCCGTCGCGGACGAGGTGGGCGCGTATCTCATCGCCGACGCCGCCCATCCGATCGGCCTGGTGGCGGGGAAGGCGGCGCCGTCCCCGGTGCCGTACGCGGACGTGGTGTGCGCAACGACACACAAGGTGCTGCGCGGGCCGCGCGGCGGGATGCTGCTGTGCGGTGCGGATCTCGCCGAGCGGGTGGACCGGGCGGTGTTCCCGTTCACCCAGGGCGGGGCCCAGATGCACACCGTCGCGGCCAAGGCGGTGGCGTTCGGCGAGGCCGCGGCGCCCGCCTTCACCGCCTATGCGCGACGGGTGGTGGCCAATGCCCGGGTACTGGCGGACGCCCTGGTCGGGGAGGGTCTGGCGGTCACCACGGGCGGCACCGACACCCATATGATCACCGCCGATCCGGCCCCGCTGGGCCTGGACGGGCGCACCGCGAAGGGCCGCTGCGCGGCCGCCGGGATCGTCCTGGACACCTGCGCGCTGGCGTCCGCCACCGAGCCCCGGGGATGCGTGAAGGGGCTGCGTCTTGGCACCGCCGCGGTGACCACCCAGGGAATGGGAGCGCCGGAAATGGAGCGCATAGCCAATCTCATGGGAACCGTCCTGCGGGACGAGGGCGTGGTACGGGAAAAGGTGGCGGATCTGGCCGGGAGATTTCCGCCCTATCCGGACGAGGGCCGAATCATGCAACCATCCGAAGGTGTAGGACGTCTGTAAGTACGGTCACCGCGAGGCGTCGGACACGCATAGGGTGTGGGGCTGTGATGGCCAGCGATACCTCTGGGGCAGCCTGTGCGTGAATACCTGCTGACTCTGTGCATCACGGCCGCGGTCACCTATCTGTTGACCGGGCCGGTGCGGAAATTCGCCATCGCGGCCGGTGCGATGCCCGAGATCCGCGCCCGCGATGTGCACCGTGAGCCCACGCCACGGCTCGGCGGCATCGCCATGTTCGGCGGGCTGTGCGCGGGGCTGCTGGTCGCCGCCCACCTGACCAACCTCAAGGACGTCTTCGCGGTCTCCAACGAGCCACGGGCGCTGCTGTCCGGCGCCGGGCTGATCTGGCTGCTCGGGGTGCTGGACGACAAGTGGGGCGTGGACGCGCTGATCAAGCTGGGCGGCCAGATGATCGCCGCCGGTGTGATGGTGCTCCAGGGTCTGACCATCCTGTGGCTTCCGGTGCCCGGTGTGGGACCGGTCTCGCTGACGCCCTGGCAGGGCACGCTGCTCACCGTGGCGCTGGTCGTCATCACCATCAACGCGGTCAACTTCGTTGACGGGCTTGATGGTTTGGCGTCCGGGATGGTGTGCATCGCCGCCGCGGCGTTCTTCATGTACGCGTACCGCATCTGGTACGGCTACGGCCTGGAGGCGGCCGCGCCCGCCACCCTGTTCGCCGCCGTCCTCATGGGCATGTGCCTGGGCTTCCTGCCGCACAACGCCCACCCCGCGCGGATCTTCATGGGCGACTCGGGCTCGATGCTGATCGGCCTGGTGCTGGCGGCGGGCGCCATCTCCATCACCGGCCAGGTGGACCCGGACGCGATGAAGCTGTTCGAGGGTTCCGAGCAGGCCGCGGTGCACGCCACCGTCCCGGTCTACATCCCGCTGCTGCTGCCGCTGACCGTCATCGCGGTGCCCTTCGCCGATCTTGTGCTGGCGATCGTCCGGCGTACCTGGCGCGGTCAGTCGCCGTTCGCCGCCGACCGCGGCCATCTGCACCACCGGCTGCTGGAGATCGGCCACTCGCACAGCCGGGCCGTCCTGATCATGTACTTCTGGTCGGCGCTGATCGCCTTCGGCGCCGTGGCGTACTCGGTGAACTCGGCCGGTGTGTGGTTCGTGCTGGCGATCGTGGCGCTGAGCGGGGTCGGGCTGGTGCTGTTGCTGCTGCCGCGGTTCACCCCGCGTGTTCCGCGCTGGGCGGAGGCGTTCGTTCCGCCGCGCTACCGCCGCGCCAACCGGATCGCCAGGGCCGAGCGGGGTGCCGAGGCGGCCGCCGAGCCCGTGGCGGCCACGGCCGGTGCCGGGTCCGCCGCCGCGAAGCCGGAGTTGGTCAAGCCCGGGCCGGTGGGCTCCGGGGTGAACGGCGGCGCGAGCAGTGGGGCGAGCGGTGTGAACGGCGCCACCGCGATCGGCGACCGGTCCCGCTTCACCCACCGTCGGCGCATCGGAACACCCCAGTAATCTCCCCAGTCATCGCCGTGATGTCCCCAGTCATCGCGCCCGGCGAAGGGGTCGGCGAGAGCGCTGAAGATCACAGGGCGGCGTCAACAAGGTACCCACCTCATAACTCTCCCGTGTGACGTGCAGCACATCCGGTGGGTAAAGACCTCATCAAATAGTTTGTGATACCGTTCACTAAACCCGGTGCTGAGAACCGAGGGGCCGTAGGGCGACGGCTCTTCCTCGTGAGGTCTCCTCTGTCCCCGGGGATACGCTCGTCCACGACGAATCGTTGCTTCCGACACTTGCCGGAGAAACCCTTCATGCAGTCCAACGACGCCAGAACGCTCCTGAGTTGCGCCGTGCCCACAGCCATCGCCGGTGTGGTCGCCGTCGCCGTCGGTTCTGTGCTCGCAGGCGGCAAGGGAGCGATCGGCGCGGGCTTTGGCACATTCGTCGCCGTGGTGGTGATGGCTTCCGGGCTGATCGTGCTGGAGCGCACGGCGAAGCACCTGCCCCATCTGTTCCAGGCCATGGGCATGGTCCTCTTCATGGCCGAGTTCCTGCTGGTGGCGGTCGTGCTCGCGGTGTTCCAGGACACCACGCTGTTCAACGTCAAGGCTTTCGCCCTCGCACTGCTCGCCGCGACCCTGGTGTGGGTCGGCGCACAGACCCGTGCACACATGAAGGCCAAGATCCTCTATGTGGAGCCGGAAGCCGAGGACGAACGCAAGCCCGGGGGGGCGAAGAAGTCCGCTCCCGCCGGGTCCACGCCGTGAGAAGTAGGGCCGGGATAAGAGCATGTGCGCTCACCTGCTATCGTCCGGTGCCATCTGAGGCACAGCGGGCGCAGGTAGCTGAACCCCCGGAATTCACGGGACGGAATCGGCGGCCCATGCAGCTGATGCCCTCCATACCACTCGGCCCCGCGCCGATCAGCCGCCCCCACATTCGTAAGACCAGTCCAGTGCCGTTCCGTGGCCGCGTGCCGCGCCGACACAACGAGGTTGCCGTACCCATGCGCCACGCTGAAGGAGCTCGCGGTGAGTTCTGACCAGACGCTCGCCTTCGAGACGAACTGCCACATCTTCGACGGGTGCGGCTTCCCGGCACCCGGACTCCATTCGTTCAAGTTCGAGCCGCTCTTCTCGGTGGGCGGATTCGACTTCAACAAACCGATGCTGCTCGCGCTGCTGGGCACCGTCGTCATCGTCTGGTTCTTCTGGGCCGCTTTCGGCCGGGCCAAGGTGGTCCCCGGCAAGCTACAGATGGTCGGCGAGGCCGGATACGACTTCGTGCGCCGCGGGCTGGTCTACGAGGCCCTCGGGAAGAAGGAGGGCGAGAAGTACGTCCCTCTCATGGTCTCGCTGTTCTTCTTCGTGTGGATCATGAACCTGTGGTCGGTCATCCCGGTCGCCCAGTTCCCGGTGACGTCGATCATCGCCTTCCCGGCCGGTCTCGCCGCCATCGTCTACGTCCTCTGGATGTACCTGACCTTCAAGAAGCACGGCTTCGTCGGCGGCTGGAAGAACATCACCGGCTACGACAAGGAGCTCGGCGCGATCCTGCCGATGATCGTCGTGATCGAGTTCTTCTCGAACGTGATCATCCGGCCCTTCACCCACGCGGTCCGGCTCTTCGCCAACATGTTCGCCGGCCACCTGCTGCTGCTGATGTTCACCATCGGCTCCTGGTACCTGCTGAACGGCATCGGGATCGCCTACGCGGGCGCGTCCTTCGTGATGACGATTCTGCTGACCGCCTTCGAGCTCTTCATCCAGGCTGTCCAGGCGTACGTCTTCGTGCTCTTGGCCTGCAACTACGTTCAGGGCGCGCTCGCCGAGCACCACTGAGCACACCTGCCTCCCAGACCATCAGACGTCCGGTGGCCAACCCCCACCGGCCCATGAAACGCAAAGGAAGAACCGGCATGTCCGCTCTCCAGACCCTCGCCGCCGACGGCATCACCGGCAACCTCGGCTCGATCGGTTACGGTCTCGCCGCCATCGGCCCCGGCGTCGGCGTCGGCATCATCTTCGGTAACGGCACCCAGGCCCTCGCCCGTCAGCCCGAGGCGGCCGGCCTGATCCGCGCCAACCAGATCATGGGCTTCGCCTTCTGTGAGGCGCTCGCGCTGATCGGTATCGTCATGGGCTTCCTTTTCAAGTCCTGAACGGACCGCTTTAACCACGACAGACGGAAGGCACTGATGTGAACGCCCTGGTACAGGTGGCGGCTGAGGAGAGTGAGAACCCCCTCATCCCGCCGATCCCGGAGCTGGTCATCGGCCTGATCGCCTTTGCCATCGTCTTCATCTTCCTCGCCAAGAAGCTCCTCCCGAACATCAACCGGGTTCTGGAGGAGCGCCGCGAGGCGATCGAGGGCGGCATGGAGAAGGCCGAGGCCACTCAGGCCGAAGCCCAGCAGGTCCTCGAGGACTACCGAGCCCAGCTCGCCGACGCCCGTCACGAGGCCGCGCGACTGCGCCAGGAGGCGCAGGAGCAGGGCGCCGCGCTCATCGCCGAGATGCGCGCGGAGGGCCAGCGGCAGCGTGAGGAGATCATCGCTGCCGGTCACTCGCAGATCGAGGCCGATCGGAAGCAGGCCGCTCAGACCCTGCGCCAGGACGTGGGCAGGCTCGCCACCGACCTGGCCGGCCGGATCGTCGGTGAGTCGCTCGAGGACGTGGCCCGGCAGAGCCGCACCATCGACCGGTTCCTCGACGAGCTCGAGGCGAAGGCGACCGATGGCTCGAAGGCCGAGGCCGGCCGATGAACGGAGCGAGCCGGGAGGCACTGGCAGCCGCGCGCGAGCGCTTCGACGCCCTGACGGACAACACTTCCGTCGACGCGACGAAGCTCGCCGATGAGCTGGCCGCCGTCACCGCGCTGCTCGACCGCGAGGTCTCGTTGCGCCGGGTCCTCACCGACCCGGCGCAGCCCGGCGAGGCCAAGGCCACGCTTGCCGCGCGGGTGCTGGGCGGACAGGTCGGCGGCGAGACCATCGACCTGATCTCCGGCCTGGTCCGTTCCCGCTGGTCGCGCTCGCGTGACCTGGTGGACTCGATCGAGGAGCTGGCCAACGCCGCCGACCTGGTCGCGGCCGAGCGGGCCGGCACCCTCGACGACGTGGAGGACGAGCTGTTCCGGTTCGGCCGGATCGTCTCCTCCTCGCCCGAGCTGCGCGGTGCGCTCACCGACCGGCGCGCGAGCGTCTCCGCCAAGTCCGGCCTGGTCGCCGAGCTGCTCGGCGGCCGCGCCGACCAGCGGACCGAGCGGCTGGTGATCCGTCTGGTGACCCACCCGCGGGGTCGTAGCCTGGAGGCGGGTCTCGACGAGCTGTCCAAGCTGGCGGCGGCGCGCCGGGGCCGTACGGTCGCGGTCGTCACCTCCGCGGTGCCGCTCAGCGACCGGCAGAAGCAGCGGCTCGGTGACGCACTGGGGAAGCTGTACGGACGGAAGATGCACCTGAACCTGGACGTGGACCCCGAGGTCCTCGGTGGGATCTCGGTGCGCATCGGCGACGAGGTCATCAACGGGACCATCGCGGACCGCCTCGAAGAGGCGGCCCGGCGGATGGCCGGCTGACACAGCCACCAACTCAACAAGCATGTAAGCGGCCCGAGTTGGGCCGTAGTCAAACACTTCGGGCCCAACAAGGAGAGCAGGGAACCCAGATGGCGGAGCTCACGATCCGGCCGGAGGAGATCCGGGACGCACTGGAGAACTTTGTCCAGGCGTACAAGCCGGACGCGGCCTCGCGCGAGGAGGTCGGGACGGTCAGCGTTGCCGGCGACGGCATCGCGAAGGTCGAGGGTCTTCCCTCGGCCATGGCGAACGAACTGCTGAAGTTCGAGGACGGCACCCTCGGCCTCGCCCTCAACCTCGAGGAGCGCGAGATCGGTGCGGTCGTCCTCGGTGAGTTCAGCGGCATCGAGGAGGGCCAGCAGGTGCACCGCACCGGCGAGGTCCTCTCGGTCGCCGTCGGCGAGGGCTACCTCGGCCGCGTGGTCGACCCGCTGGGTGCCCCGATCGACGGCCTCGGCGAGATCGAGACCGAGGGCCGCCGCGCCCTCGAACTTCAGGCCCCCACGGTCATGCAGCGCAAGTCGGTGCACGAGCCGATGGAGACCGGCTACAAGGCCGTCGACGCGATGACCCCGATCGGCCGTGGCCAGCGTCAGTTGATCATCGGCGACCGGCAGACCGGCAAGACCGCGCTGTGCGTCGACACGATCATCAACCAGCGCGACAACTGGCGCTCCGGCGACCCGAAGAAGCAGGTCCGCTGCATCTACGTCGCCATCGGCCAGAAGGGCTCCACCATCGCGTCCGTGCGCGGCGCGCTGGAGGAGGCCGGCGCCCTGGAGTACACGACGATCGTCGCCGCCCCGGCGTCCGACCCGGCGGGCTTCAAGTACCTGGCCCCCTACACCGGCTCGGCCATCGGCCAGCACTGGATGTACGAGGGCAAGCACGTCCTGATCGTCTTCGACGACCTGTCCAAGCAGGCCGACGCCTACCGCGCGGTGTCCCTGCTGCTGCGCCGCCCGCCGGGCCGTGAGGCCTACCCGGGTGACGTCTTCTACCTGCACTCCCGGCTGCTGGAGCGCTGCGCCAAGCTCTCCGAGGACATGGGCTCCGGTTCGATGACCGGTCTGCCGATCGTCGAGACCAAGGCGAACGACGTGTCGGCGTTCATCCCGACCAACGTCATCTCCATCACCGACGGCCAGTGCTTCCTGGAGTCCGACCTGTTCAACGCCGGTCAGCGCCCGGCCCTGAACGTCGGTATCTCGGTCTCCCGTGTCGGTGGCTCCGCCCAGCACCGGGCCATGCGCCAGGTCTCCGGCCGCCTCCGGGTGGACCTCGCCCAGTACCGCGAGCTCGAGGCGTTCGCCGCCTTCGGTTCGGACCTGGACGCGGCCTCCAAGGCGTCGCTGGAGCGCGGTGCGCGCATGGTCGAGCTGCTGAAGCAGGGGCAGTACGCCCCGTTCTCCACCGAGGACGAGATCGTCTCCATCTGGGCCGGCACCACCGGCAAGATGGACGACGTGCCGGTCGAGGACATCCGCCGCTTCGAGCGGGAACTGCTCGACTACCTCCACCGTGAGCACAAGTCGCTGCTGACCAGCATCGTCGAGGGCGGCAAGATGTCCGACGACACGATTCAGGCGCTGGGCGAGGCCGTGGACTCCTTCAAGCGGCAGTTCGAGACCTCGGGCGGCAAGCTGCTGGGCGAGGACTGAGCGTATGGGTGCCCAGCTGAGGGTCTACAAGAGGCGGATCAAGTCCGTCTCCGCGACCAAGAAGATCACCAGGGCGATGGAGATGATCGCCGCCTCGCGCGTCGTCAAGGCGCAGCGCCAGGTGGCCGCGTCGACTCCGTACGCCACCGAGCTCACCCGGGCGGTGGGCGCGGTCGCCAAGGGCTCCACCACCCAGCACGCGCTGACCACGGAGAGCGACAACCCGACCCGGGCCGCGGTCCTGCTCATCACGAGCGACCGGGGTCTCGCGGGCGGCTACTCGTCCAACGTGATCAAGGCGGCCGAGGAGCTCACCGAGCGGCTCACCCGCGAGGGCAAGCAGGTCGACGCCTACATCGTCGGCCGCAAGGGTGTGGCGTACTACGCCTTCCGTGAGCGCAAGGTCACGGAGTCGTGGGGTGGCTTCACCGACAACCCCACCTACGCGGACGCCAAGAAGATCGCGGGCCCGCTGATCGAGGCCGTCCTCAAGGACACGGCCGAGGGCGGCGTGGACGAGCTGCACATCGTCTTCACCGAGTTCGTCTCGATGCTGACGCAGACCCCGGTCCAGGACCGGCTGCTGCCGCTCAGCCTCGCGGAGAAGGCGGAGGAGCAGGAGAAGAAGGGCGAGATCCTCCCGCTCTTCGACTTCGAGCCGTCGTCCGAGGACGTCCTGGACGCCCTGCTGCCCCGGTATGTCGAGGCCCGCATCTACAACGCCCTGCTCCAGGCCGCCGCCTCCAAGCACGCGGCCACCCGGCGGGCGATGAAGTCGGCGACCGACAACGCCGAAGAGCTCATCAAGTCGCTCACGCGGCTTGCCAACGCGGCCCGCCAGGCCGACATCACCCAGGAAATCAGCGAGATCGTCGGTGGCGCGAGTGCTCTGGCCGACGCCTCCGCGGGGAGTGACTGACACTATGACCACCACTGTTGAGCCAACCGCTGTGGCCGCCGGCCGCGTCGCGCGGGTCATCGGCCCGGTCGTCGACGTGGAGTTCCCCGTCGACGCGATGCCGGACATCTACAACGCGCTGACCGTCGAGGTCGCCGACCCGGCGCTGGAGGGTGCGAAGAAGACCCTGACCCTCGAGGTCGCCCAGCACCTGGGCGAGGGCCTGGTCCGCGCCATCTCCATGGAGCCCACCGACGGTCTGGTCCGCCAGGCCGCGGTGACCGACACCGGCGACGGCATCACGGTGCCGGTCGGCGATGTCACCAAGGGCCGGGTGTTCAACACCCTGGGCAAGATCCTCAACGAGCCCGAGGCCGAGTCCGAGGTCACCGAGCGCTGGTCCATCCACCGCAAGGCCCCGGCGTTCGACCAGCTCGAGTCCAAGACCGAGATGTTCGAGACCGGTCTGAAGGTCGTCGACCTGCTGACCCCGTACGTCAAGGGCGGCAAGATCGGTCTGTTCGGCGGCGCGGGCGTCGGCAAGACCGTGCTCATCCAGGAAATGATCATGCGTGTGGCCAAGCTGCACGAGGGCGTTTCCGTGTTCGCCGGTGTCGGCGAGCGCACCCGTGAGGGCAACGACCTGATCGAGGAGATGGCCGAGTCCGGCGTGCTCCCGCAGACCGCACTGGTCTTCGGCCAGATGGACGAGCCCCCGGGCACCCGTCTGCGCGTCGCCCTGGCCGGTCTGACCATGGCGGAGTACTTCCGCGATGTGCAGAAGCAGGACGTGCTGTTCTTCATCGACAACATCTTCCGCTTCACCCAGGCCGGTTCCGAGGTCTCGACCCTGCTCGGCCGGATGCCCTCCGCGGTGGGCTACCAGCCGAACCTGGCCGACGAGATGGGCATCCTCCAGGAGCGCATCACCTCGACCCGTGGTCACTCGATCACCTCGATGCAGGCGATCTACGTCCCCGCGGACGACCTGACCGACCCGGCCCCGGCGACCACCTTCGCGCACCTCGACGCGACCACGGTGCTCTCCCGGCCGATCTCGGAGAAGGGCATCTACCCGGCGGTGGACCCGCTGGACTCGACGTCCCGGATCCTGGACCCGCGCTACATCTCGCAGGACCACTACGACTGCGCCTCGCGCGTGAAGTCGATCCTCCAGAAGTACAAGGACCTCCAGGACATCATCAACATCCTGGGCATCGACGAGCTCGGCGAGGAGGACAAGCTCACCGTCTTCCGCGCCCGTCGTATCGAGCGCTTCCTGTCGCAGAACACCCACGCGGCGAAGCAGTTCACCGGTCTCGACGGATCGGACGTGCCGCTGGACGAGTCCATCGCCGCGTTCAACGCGATCGCCGACGGTGAGTTCGACCACTTCCCCGAGCAGGCGTTCTTCATGTGCGGTGGCCTGGACGACCTCAAGGCCAAGGCCAAGGAGCTGGGCGTCTCCTGAGCCCGGTAGCTCCGCGAGAGGGGTGGGCCCGGTCCCGCCCCTCTCCGTACGCCCGTTATTCTTTGACGAAAGCCCTGCCCGACCCGGCGGGGAGAGACCCGAGGAGCCACGTTGGCTGCTGAGCTGCACGTCGAGATGGTCGCGGCGGACCGTAGTGTCTGGTCCGGTGCGGCCACCTTGGTCATCGCGCGCACCACATCGGGTGACATCGGCGTCATGCCCGGCCACCAGCCGCTGCTCGGTGTGCTGGAGTCCGGCCCGGTGACCATCCGTTCGGTCGACGGCGGAACGGTCGTGGCCGCGGTGCACGGTGGGTTCATCTCGTTTTCGGACGACAAGCTCTCACTGCTGGCCGAAGTCGCGGAGCTGTCCGACGAGATCGATGTGAAGCGCGCGGAGCGGGCGCTGGAGCGTGCCAAGTCGGAGGCGGACGCCGCCGCCGAGCGGCGCGCCGACGTCCGGCTGCGCGCGGTGGCGGGAGCGCACTGAGCCTGTCACGTACGGTCGGAAAACCTCAGCCGCGGACCTCGCTGGAGCTCCCCTTCAGCGGTCCGCGGCTGAGGCGATGCAGGTGCGGTTTTTCCGGATGACGCGAGGAGGTCGGTGAAGATGGTCCTCGCTCTGCTTGTGGGCGGCGTGGTCGTCGCGCTGGTGGTGGTGGGACTCTTCGTCTTCGGTCTCCGGCGGCGGCTGATCCAGCGGTCCGGCGGAACCTTCGACTGTTCACTGCGCTGGGATCCACCGTCCAGCGAATCCGAGCCCAGCGGCAAGGGCTGGGTGTACGGCGTCGCCCGCTACAACGGTGACCGCGTCGAGTGGTTCCGGGTCTTCTCCTACGCGCCGAGGCCCCGGCGAATCCTGGAGCGCGCCTCGATCGAGGTGCTGGAGCGGCGCACCCCCAAGGGCGAGGAGGAGCTGGCGCTGCTCTCCGACGCGGTGGTGCTCGCCTGTCGGCACGGCGGCACCCGGCTGGAACTGGCCATGAGCGATGACGCCCTGACCGGCTTTCTGGCCTGGCTGGAGGCCGCGCCCCCCGGCCAGCGCGTCAACGTGGCCTGAGGGGTCCGCTGGAGGTGTCGTCGTCGGCCGACTGCGGCGGCGTCGTGGCTGGTCGCGCAGTTCCCCGCGCCCCTTCGGGGCGCTGCCCGAACCGTAGCGGACTTTCCTCTGACCTGCTCAGCGCACGCCCAGTTCCTGGGCCAGCACCGCGGCCTGGACCCGGCTGCGCAGCTCCAGCTTGTTCAGCAGCCGGCTGACATGCGTCTTCACCGTGGCCTCCGCCATCGTGAGCCGCTCCGCGATCTGCGCGTTCGACAGCCCCTGCCCCAGACAGGCCAGCACCTCCCGCTCCCGCGGGGTGAGCGTGGCGAGCACCTCGGGGCTGGGCGCGGTGGGGGAGGGGGCGGCCTGGGGCCGGGCGAACTCCGCGATCAGACGGCGGGTGACCGCGGTGGCGATCATGCCCTCGCCGCGCCCCACGGTACGGACCGCCTCGATCAGATCGGCCGCCTCGCTGTCCTTGAGCAGGAACCCGGCGGCGCCCGCGCGCAGCGCCCCGAAGACGTACTCGTCCAGGTCGAAGGTGGTCAGCACCAGCACATCGGCCAGCTGCTCGGCGACCACCTGGCGGGTGGCGGACACCCCGTCGAGCCGGGGCATCTGGACGTCCATGAGCACCACATCGGGGCGCAGCGCCCGGGCCATCTCCACCGCCTGGAGGCCGTCCACCGCCTCGCCGACCACCTCCACATCGGGGGCGGACCGCAGGATCAGCACCAGCCCGGAGCGGACCGAGCCCTGGTCCTCGGCGACCAGCACCCGGATCGGCTTGGACGCGGAACGGGCGGGCGGGGCGGGCGGGGACACGGCGGCTCCTGGTCGTCGAAGGGTCATGGCACACTCTGCGCGCTCAGGCTCTGAGCGCTCTCGTCGTCCAGCGGCAGCGCGGCCCGCACCCGCCACACCATGCCCTCGGGCCCGGAGACCGGACCGGCGTCGAGCGTGCCGCCGAGCAGGGACACCCGCTCGCGCATCCCGATCAGCCCGGTGCCGGAGCCGGGCGCCCGGGGGCCCTCGCGGTCGCCGTACGGGCTGATGACGCTGACCTCGAGCGGGCCGTCCGCGCGATGCGCCAGCGTCACGTCCACCCGGCCGGGCGCGGCGTGCTTGAGGGCGTTGGTGAGCGACTCCTGGACGATGCGGTACGCGGCGAGCTCGACCGGGGCGGGCAGCGGGGCGGCGCCGGCCGGCCGCTCGTCGCACAGGACGATGTCCTGGCCGCCGGGGCGGGCGTTGGTGCGGGCCTGCTCCAGCAGGGTGTCGAGCGCGTCGAGCGTGGAGGTGGCGGCCGGTTCCGAGCTCTCCCCGGGGTCCCGCAGCAGCCCGATCAGCCGGCGCATCTCGGCCAGGCCGCGCACGCTGTTCTCCCGGATGACGCCGAGCGCCTCGTCGGTCGCGGCGGGGTCCTTGAGGGAGAGCGCGGCGCTGGAGTGGATGGCGATGGCCGAGAGGTGGTTGGCCACCATGTCGTGGAGTTCGCGCGCCATCCGGGAGCGCTCCGAGGCCACCGCCTCCCGCCGGTCCAACTCGGCCAGCAGCGCGACCCGTTCGGTCTCCAGCCGGGCGGCCGCGGCCTCCTCGCGGTGGTTGCGGACCACCGACCCGGTCCACGCCGGGGTGAGGGTGAGCAGCGCGACGAACGTGCCGACCAGCAGCGCCAGGGGGTCGTTGTAGATGGCCAGCGGCACCACGGTGGCCAGGCCCGTGAGGAGCCAGCAGATCCGGGGGATCCGCCGGGCGGCGGTGGGGCCGGAGTACATGACGGCCGAGTACACCAGGTCGGTGTACATCAGGAACGTCACGCCCAGCCCGCCGCTGAGGATGTCCAGGGAGAGCGCCGCGGTCCCCACGCCCAGGCCGACGAGGGGCCTCGAACGCCGCAGCAGCTCGCACGCGGAGACCACGACCAGCGCGATCAGCCCCAGCCAGCGGGGCGCGTGGAAGAACGACTGGTTGTTGTGCACCCCCATCGCCCACATCAAGGCCCCGCCGAGCAGTCCGCTCAGGCCTATGAGGACGTCATGCCGGTGTGGGCGTGGGAGATGGGGAGGGGACGGCATGGCACCCATCACACCATGTGGCGCGCCGGTCGGCCCTCCCCCTTGGGTCCGGGCCCACCGCCCGGCCGCGTACATCGAAGGATGCAGTCGGGATTCATCGCCGCCGACGACGCGTGCGGCCCGATCGACGGGGAGGCTTGGGACCAAGGGCAGAGCGAGAGAGGAAACATCGTGGTTGTCGCGCTGATCATCGCCTGTGAGGTCGGCTTCTGGGTGCTGCTGGGCATCGGCATTCTGCTGCGCTACGTGGCGAAGATGCCGAAGGCGAGCACCGTGGTGCTCCTGTGCGAACCGGTGCTGGAGGTGGTGCTGTTCGTGACGACCGTGATCGACCTGAGGAACGGCGCGGAACCGGACTGGAAGCACGGTCTCGCCGCGGTCTACATCGGCTACTCGGCCGCGCTCGGCCATTCGACGATCAAATGGGTCGACGCCCGGGTGGCCCACCGCTTCTTCGGCGGGCCGCCGCCGGTCAAGCCCGCGAAGTACGGTGCGGCGCGCACCCTGCACGAGTGGAAGACCGCCGGGCGCTGGGTGCTGGCCGCGGTCATCGCCATCGCACTGCTCCAGGGCGGGATCTGGTACGTCGGCGACGACGGTGAGATCGGCTCGCTGCGCGACTGGCAGCGGAACATGCTGTTCCTGATGGGCATCAACGTGGCCATCGCCCTCAGCTACACGCTCTTTCCCAAGCGGGAGCGCTCCGCGTCGTCTGCCCGCTAACCCCCGTAACGGGCAGACGACGACGAGCCCCGCCCCGCCCCGTCGGCCCCGGCGACGCGCCACGCCGGGCCGACGGGGCCCGTGGTTTTTCAGCGGTTCTCGCCCGGGACCCACAGAACGTCGCCGACCTCCTTGTTGGCCGAGCGGGCCAGGATGAACAGCAGATCCGAGAGCCGGTTGAGATAAGTGGCGGTGAGCGCGTTCATCGAGTCCCCGTGCTCGGTGAGCGCCGCCCAGGTGGAGCGCTCGGCGCGGCGCACCACCGTGCACGCCTGGTGCAGCAGCGCCGCGCCCGGGGCGCCGCCCGGAAGGATGAAGCTGCGCAGCTTCTCCAGCCCCTCCAGGAAGCGGTCGCAGTCCGCCTCCAGCTTGTCGATGTAGCCCTGTGCCACGCGCAGCGGCGGATGGGCGGGGTCCGCCACCACCGGTGTGCACAGGTCCGCGCCCACGTCGAACAGGTCGTTCTGGACGCGGACCAGCACCTTGACGATCTCGGCGGGCAGTTGGCCCAGTGCGATGGCCACCCCGATCGCGGCGTTCGCCTCGTTGGCGTCGGCGTACGCGCCGATCCGCGAATCGGTCTTGGCGGTGCGGCTCATATCGCCGAGGGCGGTGGAGCCCGTGTCGCCGGTACGCGTATAGATGCGGGTGAGATTGACCATGGCTCCGAGCGTACGCGGCGGACCAGAGGGCGCGCGGATAGGTGGGGTGGAGGAAGGAGCGGGGCGAGGGGCAAGCATGGCAAGGCGGAGGAGGGAGGCGACGCGGAGGGGGCACCTCCCAGCGGTAGCTGGGGGAGTCGTCGACCGACGACAACGCCGCCAGGCGCCGCCCATCGCCCCGCGACGCCGCCCCACCTATCCGCGCGCCCTCTTAAGCCCCGGCCTGCTGGAAGAGCCGCGCCCCGAGGGTGACGGCCACCGCCGCGAGCGCGGTGGCGACCAGCGCGGCCAGCGCGATCTTCCCGTCCCCGTACTCCCCGGCGAAGGCGGCCCGCACTCCGTCCACGAGGTAGCGGAACGGCACGAAGTGCGAGGCGATGTCGAGCCAGCGGGGCCCGAGCGACATCGGCAGCAGGATCCCGGACAGCAGCATCGCGGGCATGGTGACGGAGTTGATGACCGGCGCGAACCCCTGCGGCGAGGACACCCGCATCGCCAGCGCGTAGGAGAGCGAGGCGAGCGAGACGGTCAGCACACCGACGAAGACGAAGCCGATCGCCACGCCCAGCACCGGGGCGCGCAGCCCGAGCGCCACGGCGACGCACACCAGCATCAGGGACTGCGTCAGCAGCAGTACGACGTCCTTGAGCACCCGGCCCATCAGCAGCGCCAGCCGGCTGACCGGGGTCACCCGCATCCGCTCGACGACGCCCGTACGGCGCTCGAGGATCAGCCCGATCCCGGTGAACGAGGCGCTGAACAGGCCGAGTTGGACGAGGATGCCGGGGACGATGGTCTGCCAGGAGCCGGCCGGGCCGCCGAGCGGCAGATCGGTGAGCAGCGGGCCGAAGAAGACGAGGAAGAGCAGCGGCTGGACCATCCCGAAGATCAGGGCGGGTTTGGAGCGCAGCGTCTGGCGGGCGTAGCGGCCGAATATCAGGGCCGTGTCGGAGACGAGATGAGGCATCGGGCCTTCTTCCGGGGCTTGGGGGCGGGTGTCCTGGTCAGACGGCGAGCGGGGCGGGGTTCCGGGGGGCGGTGCCGCGCCCGGTGATGGCGATGAAGGCGTCCTGGAGGGTGGCGCCCGCAGCGCCGCCGTGCTCGGCCTTGAGCCGCTCCGCCGTCCCCTCGGCGGCCACCAGCCCCTGGTCGACGATGACCAGCCGGTCGGACAGCGCCTCCGCCTCGTCCAGGTAGTGGGTGGTCAGGAAGACCGTCATGCCGTGCTCGGCGCGCAGCCCGCGGATCAACTGCCAGAGGTCGGCGCGGCTGCCGGGGTCGAGCCCGGTGGTCGGCTCGTCCAGGAAGAGGATCTCGGGCCGGTGGACCAGGCCGAGGGCGATGTCCAGCCGCCGCCGCTGACCGCCGGAGAGCGCGGCGCAGGGGCGGTCCAGCAGCTCGGCCAGGCCCAGGTCCCGGGCCAGCTCCCCGGCGCGGGCGTCCGCCTCGGCCTTGCCCATCCGGTAGAGCCGCCCCTGGGTGACCAGCTCCTCCCGTACCGAGACGGTCGGATCGACCCCGCCGGACTGGGCCACATAGCCGATCCGCCGGCGTACCCCGGCCGGATCGCGGGCGAGGTCGTGCCCGGCGACGGTGGCGCTGCCGCCGGTGGGCGGGAGCAGCGTGGTGAGCATGCGCAGCGTGGTGGTCTTGCCCGCTCCGTTGGGCCCCAGGAAGCCGAGGATCTCACCGCGCTCGACGGTCAGGTCGATACCGCGCACGGCCGCCACGGGGCCGCGCTTGGTCCGGAAGGTGTGGGTGAGGCCGTTCGTCGTGATGACTGCCATGGGGTCCAGAAAAACAGAGGCGCACCAATTTTGCAATCACCCCAAAAATCAATGAGCCCCAGCGAAGCTAGGATGAGGCCATGGCGGAAGGGCTCAGGGAACGGAAGAAACGGCAGACCAGACAGCACATCTCGGACGTCGCGACCGGGCTGTTCATGGCGCGCGGCTTCGAGGCGGTCACGATCGCGGAGATCGCCGAGGCGGCCGAGGTCTCCGTCAACACGGTCTACAACTACTTCCCGACCAAGGAGGACCTCTTCGTCGACCGCGAGGACGAGGTCGTCGACCGCCCCTCCCGGCTCGTACGGGACCGCGCGCCCGGACAGTCCGCGGCGCGGGCGCTGATGGACCAGCTGCGCCAGGACATCCGCGAACGGCACGCCTATGTCGGGCTGAGCGAGGGCTACGACCGGTTCCGGCAGGTCATCGTGGAGTCCCCGACGCTGATGGCCAGGCTCTTCACGATCCAGGGCAAGGCGGTCCACCAGCTCGGGGCCACCCTGCGCGAGGAGGCCGCGGCCGACCCCGGGGACCCCAGACCCGAGTTCATCGCCCACCAGCTCGTCGGGTTGCAGAACGCGGTGCTGCGCTCGATCATCCGCGGGCTCGCGGAGGGCGGCGGTGTGGACGCGGTCGCCGAGGACGCCCTCCGCAACGTCGACGTCATGGAGTCGCTCCTGAGCGACACGGTCCTCAACTATGCGGCGAAGAACACACCGTGACGCGCGTTACGAGGGGCTGCCCGCGGGGGTGAACGGGCGTTAAGGTCCGGCACATCGGACTGTGACCAAGTCGGACGGAATCAGAAGGAGTGTGTCGTGGCCAAGAAGCTCGCGGTCATCGGAGCCGGACTCATGGGGTCCGGTATCGCGCAGGTCTCGGCCCAGGCCGGCTGGGGCGTGGTGCTGCGCGATGTGACCGACGAGGCGCTGCGGCGCGGCACGGACACCATCCGGGCCTCGTACGACAAGTTCGTCGCCAAGGGCAAGCTGGCGGCGGAGGAGGCCGAGCGGGCGCTGGGCCGGATCACCACCACGACCGACCTCGACGCCGCCGCCGACGCGGATGTCGTGGTGGAGGCGGTCTTCGAGAAGATCGAGGTCAAGCGGGAGATCTTCGGCGCCCTCGATGAACTGGTCAAGGACGACACGATCCTGGCCTCGAACACCTCGGCCATCCCGATCACCAAGATCGCCGCGGCCACCCGCCGCCCGGAGCGGGTCGTCGGCACCCACTTCTTCTCGCCGGTGCCGATGATGCAGCTGTGCGAGCTGGTGCGCGGGCACAAGACGAGCGATGAAACCCTGGCCGCCGCACGGGAGTTCGCGGAGGGCGTCGGCAAGACCTGTATCGTCGTCAACCGCGATGTCGCGGGTTTCGTCACCACCCGGCTGATCTCCGCCCTCGTGGTGGAGGCGGCGAAGCTGTACGAGTCGGGGGTCGCCACGGCCGAGGACATCGACACCGCCTGCAAGCTGGGCTTCGGCCATGCGATGGGACCCCTCGCGACGGCCGACCTGACCGGCGTGGACATCCTGCTGCACGCCACCGACAACATCTACACCGAGTCGCAGGACGAGAAGTTCGCACCGCCGGAGATCATGCGCCGGATGGTCGATGCGGGGGACATCGGCCGGAAGAGCGGCGAGGGCTTCTACCGCTACTGAGGGCCTTGGTGCGGCGTCAGGCCCGGAATTCACCCTCCTGGGTGAATTCGGTATCGGTTCGCTTACAGACGGCAACTTCCTCGTGTGAGAGACAGTCAGTTCTGTAGACAGAAATGGCGCATTGACGACACGACGCACCGTATTGGGGAGCGCATATGCACATCAGGGGCGACCACGCCGAGCTGGTCGTCGGGGGCCGACTGGACGTCCGGAGCGCGGCGGACGCCCGTACGGCCCTGCACACCGCCGTCGACGCGGGCGGCGGGGATCTCGTCCTCGACCTGACCGAACTGGACTCCTGGGACGCCACCGGGCTCGGGGTGATCATGGGCGCGCACCGCAGGGCCGGCCGGGTGGGCAGACGGCTGGTGCTGCGCGGGGTGCCGCCCCAGATGCAGCGGCTGCTGGTGGCCACCCGGCTGCACCGCATCCTCGCGATCGAAGGCGGACTGGAGGCGGAGTCCCTGCCGCGTGTCTGAGCGGCGGGGACCGCCTGCCCCAGGGCCGGTGGGTTACCCGGGGTGGCGTGGGCCACCTCCGGCGCGGTGGATACTGTGAGCAGGTCCAGGCCGTCTGATACGGCCCGGGGTTCGGTGAACGCCGGACACATTCCCTACGGCGGCACCGGACCAGAAGCGAAGGCAGGCCGGGAAGCCTTACAGCACGCCACGCATCTGGGGGGCAAGGACAGTGGACCCGAAGAACCGCGGATCGCAGGAGCACGGCCACGACGAGACCGCGCCGGGTGCCGCTTCCGGTGCGTCGCGTGCGGCGGACGGCCCGGGGGACGGCCCGGGCGACGGCTCGTCGCGGCGCCCGACGGGGCCGACAGGGCCGATAGCGCCGACGGGGCCGACAGGGGACGTGCCGACGCCCGCGCTGGGCGCCCCGCTGCCCGGCGCGTCCGCCTCCCCGCCCTCCCTGCCCTCCTCCGCCTCTTCCGCTTCCTCTCCCTCCTCCGCGCCCGCTTCCGCGTCCCCGGCCCGCACCGCGCGCATCGTCGCCGGTGACCATCTGCTCACGGTCAACCCCGTCGACGGCAGCGAGATAGAACCCTGCCCACCCGGTGAGCGGCCCGCCCGGCCCGAGCGCCACGGCCCCGACGAGCGGGCCGAGTTGCGCCGCGCCGCCGCCGCGCCCCGCCCGTCCGGCACCGTCGTGCCCGAACTGCCGGTGCTGGAGCGCGACGAGGAGCGGGAGCGGCTCGCCCGGCTGCTCGCCCGCGGCCGCTCGGTGCGGGTCACCGGGCCCTCCGGCGCCGGGCGCAGCACCCTGCTGGAGGCCGTGGCCTCCGACTGCGAGCGGCTCGCGCCCGATGGTGTCGTACGCCTCTCCGGCTACCACCGCACCCCCACCGACCTCCTCCACGACCTCTACGCCGCCGTCCTCAGCGCCCCGCTCTACCGGCCGGACCGCGCGGAGCTGATGGCGGCGGTCCAGGAGATCGGCGCGGTCGTCGTCCTGGACGACATCGAGTTCGGCGGCGCCGCGCTGGACGAGTTCCTCGACGCGACCCCCGAATGCGCGTTCCTGATCTCCGCCACCCCCGATGTCCCGGCGCCGTCCCCCGACTCCCACCTGGAGGAGGTCTTCCTCTCCGGGCTCAGCCGTACGGCCGGACTCGAGCTGCTCGAGCGGGCCGCGCGACGGCCCCTGGACGAGGACGAGGCGAGCTGGGCCGCGGACCTGTGGTTCGAGTCCGAGGGGCTGCCGCTGCGCTTCGTCCAGGCGGGCGCGCTGCTGCGGCAGCGGGATGCCGAGCGGGACGCCCAGCGCGACGCCCAGCGCGACGACGCCTCCGCGCCGGAGGCCGAGGCCCCGCTGCCCTCGATCGCCGAGGCGGCGTCCCCCGCCGCGCTGCTCGCCGCCCGGCTGAGCGAGGCGGCCCGCGACGCGCTGCGGTTCGCGGTCGCGCTCGGCGGCGAATGCCCGGACCAAGTGCATCTGCGCGCGCTCTCCGCGGACACCCACGCGGACGCGGCCCTCGGCGAGCTGCTCGGCTGCGGCCTCGTCACCCCGGCCGGAGCGCACTACCGGCTGGCGGCGCGCGTCACCGCCCAGCTCGCGGAGGCGGGCTACGCCGACGAGGACGCCGGGCGCGCGCACACCGTCGCCCAGCACTACGCCTGGTGGGCCGGTCACCCCTCGGTGGCCCCCGAGCGCGTCGCGGCCGAGGCCGACGCGATCCTCGCGGCGATGACCGCGCTCATCGGCAGCCGCGAGGCGGGCCACGCCGACGCCGCCGTGCTCCTGGCCCGCGCCGCCGCGCCCGCGCTCGCCGCGGCGCTGCACTGGGGCGCCTGGGAGCGCGCGGTGCGGCACGGCCAGGAGGCCGCGCGGCTGGCGGGGCAGGTCGCGGACGAGGCGTACTTCCACCACGAGCTGGGCGTCCTCGCGCTGTGCACGGGCCATCTGGACCGGGCCCGCGCCGAGCTTGAGGCGTCCATCGGGCTGCGGGGCGTCCTCGCGGACAAGCGGGGCACGGTCGCGGGCCGGCGCGCGCTGGCGCTGGTCGCCGACCGCTCGCCCGGCTCGGCGATGGCCGGGGCGTTCGGGACGAGCGGTGGGAACCGTAAGGACGACGCGGCGCCCCCGGCGGCGGGCGGAGCGCCGGACGACACCGAGACCACGATCGTCACCCCGAAGGTGGCGACGACGACGCCGATGGCCGCCATGGGCGGCACGGCGGCGACCGCGGTGGTCCCGTCCGCCTCCCGGACCTCGGTGGCGGCCCCCGCCACCCCCACGGCCCTCACCGCCGCCTCCGCGCCCGCCGGGCCCTCGGGCGGCAAGCCGGGCGGTCTGCGGCGGCTGGTGACGCACGGTGGCCGGCGCAATGTGGTCGCGGCGGCCGCGGGTGTGCTGCTGGTGGCCGTGCTCGGCACCGTGGTGACCCTGGGCACCCTGGGCAACGACTCCGACCACCCGGCCGACAAGGTCAAGCCGGACCGTTCGGCCAGTCAGCGGGACGACGACAAGGGCCTGACCGCCGACGAGCCCACGAGCGGCACCAGCCAGGCCCCCCAGCCGGGCCTCAGCGGGGTGCCGAAGGCGTCCACGTCCCCGACCGCGCCGAGCGGCAGCGGTTCGCCCAGTGGCTCCACGGCGCCCAGCGGCCCGTCGTCCACGAGCGGCTCGCCCTCGGACACCGAGGAGCCGCCCTCCTCGCCGTCCTCGCACCCCACGACCTCCGACCCGGGGCCGACGACCAAGCCGCCGACGGGCAGGCCGACGACGCCGACCGGCGAGCCCACCAAGCCGACGCCCACGACGTCGTCCCCGACCACGACCCCCACCGGCGACACCTCCACCACCGCGAGCGCCCCCACGACCCACACGGCGTCGGGTACGGCCACCCCGTTCGCGTAGCGGCCCGGGAAGGCGGTGCGGGGGCGCCGGATCGCGCCAGGGGGCGCCACGCGCGCGTGGCGTGATCTGTTCGGCTCAGGGGGTGTCCGGACGCCTGCGGCGGGCTGTCCCCCTCCCCGCCCCTCCCCACAACTGGGGCTCCGCCCCAGCCCCCGCCCAGACGAGCCGAAAGCGCACGGCGACCGCCCAGCCATCCACCACACCGCCGCGCCGACCGCGATCAGCCCGCCGACGCAGGTGTCCACGACGCGACGGCCGACCCGCCAACCCCCGGGGGGCCAGGGGCGAAGCCTCTGGTGACGGGAGGCGTCGGGGAGGGGAGAACGTCGGTAAGCGACTCCACCGCGTGGCGGGCCCCGCCAGGGGCCCGGACCCCTGGGCCGCTGGGCCCCAGGCTCCCGGGCCCTCGGACCTCCGGACCTCCGGGCTCCCCGGCCTCCGGGCCCCTGGGCTGCTGGGCCCCAGGCTCCCAGGCTCCCGGACCTCCGGACCTCCGGGCTCCCCGGCCTCCGGGCCCCTGGGCTGCTGGGCCCCCGGACTCCTGGGCCGACGGGCTCCCGGGCCCCCGGACTCCTGGGCCGACGGGCTCCCGGGCCCCAGCCCCCGGACTCCCGGGCGGGCCGCCGGGCCTCCGGGCCCCGGGGTATCGGACCTCCGGACCTCCGGACCTCCCGGCCTCCAGGCCCCCGGGCCTCCGGGCTCCTGGTCCCCGGGGGTCCAGGGGTGGAGCCCTTGGTATCGGGAAGGGGCGGGGAGGGGAAAGCATCGCTGTGCGGATCCGCCGCGTGGTGGGGCTCCGCCTCGGGCCTCCGGGCCCCTGGGTCCCCGGACTCCCGGGCGCGCCTCCGGGCTCCCGGGCCCCTGGACCCCGGGCCCCCGGCCTCCGGGCCTCCGGCCTCCCGGGCCCCTGGACCCCGGACCCCGGGCGGGCCTCCGGGTCCCGGGCGGGCTCCCCGGCCTCCGGGCCCCTCGGCCCCCGGCCCCCGGTCCCCGGGGGTCCAGGGGTGGAGCCCTTGGTATCGGGAAGGGGCGGGGAGGGGAAAGCATCGCTGTGCGGATCCGCCGCGTGGTGGGGCTCCGCCTCGGGCCTCCGGGCCCCTGGGTCCCCGGACTCCCGGCCCCCTGGGTCCCCGGACTCCCGGGCGCGCCTCCAGGCTCCCGGGCCCCTCGGCCCCCGGGCCCCCGGCCTCCGGGCCTCCGGCCTCCCGGGCCCCTGGACCCCGGACCCCGGGCGGGCCTCCGGGCCCCCGGGCGGGCTCCCCGGCCTCCGGGCGGGCTCCCCGGCCTCCGGGCCCCTCGGCCCCGTGCCCTCGTGCCCCCGGGGTCCAGGAGCGGAGCCCTTGTATCGGGAAGGGGCGGGGAGGGGAGAAAGCATCGCTGGGCGGATCCGGCGCGTGGTCCGGCGGACACCCCGTGGGGGCCCGCTCCGGGGGCCGGGCGCGAGCCCGTATGACGTAGGAGAGGCTGGGGCGCACGGCCCCGGCCTCCCTCGTCGGAGCGGGCCCGCGTCAGAAGAGCCGGAGCTTGTCGTCCTCGATGCCCCGGAGCGCGTCGTAGTCCAGCACGGCGCAGCCAATGCCCCGGTCCGTGGCGAGGACGCGGGCCTGGGGCTTGATCTCCTGAGCGGCGAAGACGCCCTTCACCGGGGCGAGGTGCGGGTCCCGGTTGAGGAGTTCGAGATAGCGGGTGAGCTGCTCGACACCGTCGATCTCACCGCGGCGTTTGATCTCCACGGCGACCGTCGCCCCGTCCGCGTCGCGGCAGAGAATGTCCACAGGACCGATGGCGGTGGGGTATTCACGCCGAATCAGCGTCCAGCCATCGCCAAGTGTCTCGATACGATCGGCGAGCAGCTCCTGTAGATGGGCCTCGACACCGTCCTTGATCAGGCCGGGATCGACGCCGAGTTCGTGCGAGGAGTCATGGAGGACCTCCTCCATGGTGATGATGAGCTTCTCGCCCGCCTTGTTCACCACCGTCCACACATCGTCGTCGCCTTCCTTCAGCGTGCACGGCGGAGACATCCAGTTGAGGGGTTTGTAGGCCCTGTCGTCCGCGTGGATGGACACACTGCCGTCGGCCTTGACCAGGATCAGACGGGGTGCCGAGGGGAGGTGGGCGGTGAGGCGGCCGGCGTAGTCCACCGAGCACCGGGCGATGACGAGACGCATGGTCGGCAACGCTACTCGACCACCACCGCCGCACGCGATTCGTCCGTCGATGGACCCCTTCGGCGATGGCTGGTTGTGTGCCCATTCTCCTGGTGCGGGCGCAGTGGCCGAATTACCGTTGAAGCGGGCGGTCGTCGGACGGGTACGCTGCGTCGCCGTCCGCCCTTCCCATCCCTGAGACCCCGCTCGCGGGGTCGCGAGAGGAGAACCCATGTCGCTCGACGTCTCACCGGCCCTGCTCGAACAGGCCGAGCGAGGCGAGGTCGACGAAGCGGCCTTCGTCGACTGCGTCCGGAACTCCCTACCGTACGCATGGGAGATGATCAGCTCGCTGGTGGCCCAGCTGAAGGTGGACGGCGGGGAGTTCGCCGACAACCAGACGCCGCCGCCCGATGAGCAGGCACGCGGTCAACTGCTCCGCGCACTCGCCAGTGACGCGATACGCGGCGCGCTCCAGCGCCACTTCGGGGTGCGGCTGGCCTTCCAGAACTGTCACCGGGTGGCGGTCTTCCCGATGGACGCATCGGCCGACGAGCGCCTCGCCCGCTTCACCTCGGTCCGGGGGCAGCTCCTCAACCAGTCACCCGAACTCCGCGACTGCTGACGAGACGTACGCTGCCGCTCCACCAGGGGGAGGTGTATCAGCGCAGGAGCGGCAGCACCTCACCACCGAGCCGTCGTACGTTCTCCTCCGTGGCCGCCAGATCGCCCGACCCCTCGACCAGCAGCGCGAACCGGTGGATCCCGGTGCGCTCGGCGGTCGCCGCCAGCCGGTCGGCGCACAGCCGCGGCGAGCCCACCGGATGCAGCTCGCACAGCAGCTCCGCATAGGCCACCGGGTCGCGCATCCGGCGCTCCCGGCCGTCGACCGTCACATGCGCCTCAAGACCCTGCCGCAGCCAGCCGGGCATCGCCTTGGTCAGGATCTCGGCCGCCGCGGGGCGGGTGTCCGCGATCTGCACCACCCCGGCCGAGACATGGCGCGCCGCCACCGCCTCGACATGCTCCGGTGAACGGCCCGCCGCCAGCGCGGACTTCCGCCACAGGCCGACCACCTCGGCCTTCTCCTCGTCCCCGCAGTGCATGCCCAGCAGCATGGGCAGCCCGCGCTCGGCGGCCAGCCGCACACTGGCGGGCGAGGTGCAGGCGACGACGACCGGCGGGGCGTCCACCACCGGCCCGGCGAGGGCGTCGTCGGGGCGCGGCACCACCGCCACCTCGCGGAAGGCGAACCGCTCGCCGTCGGCCCCCACCCGGGGCTCGCGCAGCCAGCGCAGCAGCAGATCGAGCGATTCGGGGAAGCCCCGCTCGTACGCCCGCAGACCCGAGCCGAAGACCTCCAGGTCCACCCAGGGCCCGCCACGGCCGACACCCAGGGTGAACCGGCCACCGGAGAGGAGATGGAGCAGTGCCGCCTGCTCACCCAGCGCGACGGGGTGAGCGGTCGGGAGTACGCTCACCGCCGTACCGACGCCGATGCGGCGGGTACGTCCCAGCAGCAGGGCGGCGAGGGTCACCGCGGACGGGCAGACGCCATACGGAACGAAGTGGTGCTCGGCGACCCAGACCGCGTCCAGCCCGGTCTCCTCGGAGAGCTCGGCCGACCGGACCGCCCGGTGCAGCGCCTCTTCCTGTCCCTGGCCTGGGAATTGAGCGGCCAGGATGAAAGCCCCCACATCCATGGTGAAACTGCCTCCTTGTCGCGGCTGATGTGCCGGCGCGGGCATCCCCCCTCGTAGGCATTAACGCCTGACACGTGCCAAGGGCACGGCCGCGCATGAAGTTTTCATGATGATCAGAGCGTGGGTGTGGACGACGGCTTTCCCGGAGGGTGACCGTAGCGCGTACGCTGGTCACAGCCCGTTAGCTCCCAGCTTTGTCGAGGTGCCCCGTGTCTCCACGCCGAAACCGCCCGCGAGGCGGCGAAAAGCCCGTCGGCCACGAGAGTACGGACCGTTATGGCCTCGACCGCATGGAGACCTGGCAGGGCGAGGAGTGGGTGGTCCGGCAGGTCGGCGGCGGGGCGGCCGCCAAGCACTACCGCTGCCCGGGCTGCGACCAGGAGATTCCGCCGGGGGTGGCGCATGTGGTCGCCTGGCAGCAGCACATGGGCGCGGACGACCGGCGCCACTGGCACAAGGCGTGCTGGAACGCACGGGACCGCCGGAGCGCGAAGCTCCAGCGGTCCCGTAACGCGCCGCGATATTGACTCGGGCGCGGGCACGTCCGACTCGGGCGCGGGTACGTCCGACTCGGGCGCGGTACGTCCGACTTGAGCCCCGCGCATCCCTCTCGGGCCCCGCTCAGGACCCGTGAGCCCTACACGTCGCGCTTCTCCATCAGCACATAGGCGGCGATCATCGCCCCCGCCGTGACCACGGCCAGCGCCCACAGCTGGGGCCAGCCGCTGTTCAGGCTCTCGTCGATCCGGAAGAGGGAGGCCAGTGCCTGGGGCGAGGAGTACTCCTGCATCTTCTCCCCCAGATCGCGGAGGCTGTCCGACATCATCAGGAACGCGGGGAGGATGGCCGGGAGCAGCACCACACCGAGCATCGTGGTGATCGCGCCCGCCGAGTGCCGCAGCATGCAGCCGACGGCCAGCGAGAGCAGCCCCAGCAGCGACATATAGAGCCCGGCGCCGACCGTCGAGCCCAGGAGCTGCTCACTCGTGGGCTCCTGGACACCCGGTCCGCTGTGCATCCCGGTGCTGGCGAAGGCCACCAGCGCGAGCGCGAGGGTCGTGGTGGCGAACGAGAGGGTGAAGAACACCAGCGCCTTGGCGGTGAGCACCCGGGAGCGCTGCGGCGAGGCGGTGAGGGTGGTCCGGATCATCCCGGTGCCGTACTCGGAGGTGATCACGAGCACCCCGAGGGTGACGATGCACAGCTGGCCGAGCAGGGTGCCGAAGAACCCGGGGAGGGTGGTGGGGACGGTCTCGTAGTCGCTGTCGCTGGTGCTCGCCGCCACCAGGAGTCCGATCCCGGCGACCAGCGCGACCATCACACTCAGCGTCCAGATCGTGGAGCGCACCGACTTGATCTTGGTCCACTCGGAGGCGAGGGCATTGCCGAGGTGGGTCTGGCGGACCGGGATCGGCGAGGTGTACGGGCCGACACCGGCGTACGGCTGCGACGGAGGCCCGGAGGGCGCCGGATGATGCGGGGCCCCCTGCGGGGCCGCCTGCGGCGGCATCTGCGGAGGACCACCCTGCGGAGGGCCTTGCGGAGGGCCCTGCGGGGGGACGGGCGCCTGGTACTGCTGCTGGTACGGGGTGGTCATCGGGCGTCCTCGGTGTCGCTCTTGGTCAGATCGGCGGGGGCGGACGGCGCCGCGGGCGGCTGAGCCGGGGGAGCCGGGGGAGCCAAGGGAGTCGTGGGGGCCGCCGGAGTCGCCGGAGTCGCCGGGGGAGCGGTGGGCGGCATCGCGGGGGCGGCGGGAGCGCCGGACGGGGCCGCCGGGGCGGCGGGCATCGGGGCGCCCGGGGTGTGCGGGGCGCCCGGGGTGTGCTGCTGTGGCGGGGCCGGGGGTTCGGCGTAGCCCGGCAGTACGGTCCTCGGCGGGAAGCCCACCTGCTGTGCCGGAGCGCCCGGCGCATAGCCGTACGGACCGCCCTGCGGCACCGCGCCCGGCATCTGCTGCTGCAACGCGGCGCGCTCGTCGATGGTCGAGCGGTAGTCCACCGCGCCCTGCGTCATCCGCATGTACGCCTCTTCCAGCGACGCCTGGTGCGGGGAGAGCTCCCACAGCCGTACGTCCGCCCCATGCGCGAGGTCGCTGATGCGCGGCAGCGGCAGCCCGGTCACCCGCAGTGCGCCGTCCTGCTCCGGCAGCACCTGGCCGCCCGCCTCGCTCAGCGCGGCGGTCAGCTTCTCGCGCTGCCCCGGGTCACCCTCGGGGGTGCGGACGCGGGCGAAGTCCGCGGAGTTGTAGGAGATGAAGTCCCTGACGCTCATATCGGCGAGCAGCTGTCCGCGCCCGATCACGATCAGGTGGTCGGCGGTGAGCGCCATCTCGCTCATCAGATGGCTGGAGACGAAGACGGTGCGGCCCTCGGAGGCCAGCTGCTTCATGAAGTTGCGGACCCAGAGGATGCCCTCGGGGTCCAGGCCGTTGACCGGCTCGTCGAAGAGCAGCACCTGCGGGTCGCCGAGGAGGGCGGCCGCGATGCCCAGCCGCTGGCCCATGCCGAGCGAGAAGCCCTTGGAGCGCTTGCGTGCCACGTTCTGGAGGCCCACCACGCCCAGCACCTCGTCCACCCGGCGGGCCGGGATGCCGGACAGCTGGGCCAGGCAGAGCAGGTGCTGGCGGGCGCTGCGGCCGCCGTGCACCGCCTTGGCGTCGAGCAGCGCGCCCACCTGGCGGGGGGCGTTGGGGAGTTTGCGGAACGGATAGCCGCCGACCGTGACATGGCCGGCGGTGGGCTCGTCGAGGCCCAGGATCATCCGCATGGTGGTGGACTTGCCCGACCCGTTGGGCCCGAGAAAGCCGGTGACGGCGCCGGGCCTCACCTGGAAGGACAGGTTGTACACGGCCGTCTTGGCGCCGTAGCGCTTCGTGAGGCCGACTGCCTCGATCATTCTCCGCCCCTTATGAGCATGGGTCGGGCGTGCTCGCCCCGTGAGAGTTAGGAGGATAACGGCGTGTTGACGGTTCCTGTTACTCGGGAAATGAGAGCGCATCGTAACTCTTGGCGCCTCCGGAGCCTCCGGGGCCGCCGGGATCGCCGGGCTGCCCGTCCTCCGGGCAGCGGAGGAGGTCGGGCTGCGGCAGCGCCCAGCCCTCCTCCTGGAAGATCCGGGTGCCGGTGCTGCGTACCGCGGGGTCGCCGCCCGCGCGGGTGACCCAGGCGCGGGGGTCCGGGCCGAGGAGTGCGCGCAGCCGTGGTGAGCCCGCGAGGAGGCGGGTGAGCAGGGCGCTCTGGTCGCCGCCGCCAGGGAGAGGGCGTTCGGTGCCGTCCGGGGACATCAGCACTCCGCGCTCGCCGACGTAGAGGTACGCGCCGCGGAGCCGCTCGCCGGACGGCATGACCATCGGGTACTGGCTGCCGGGCAGCAGGACGCGGCGGTAGTTGGGGTACTCGGTGGCGTCCACGGCCGCGAGCTGCTCGGCGTCCAGCCAGCTGATGACGAGCGGGGTGCGGGCGCCGGGTGCCGTGTACGGGGCGGAGGCCACGTAGCCGTACCGGCCGATGTGGGCCGAGCAGCCGACCGCGATGCCGTGCACGTCGACCGGGACCATGGGGACGGTGGCCGGGTGGTCGGGGCGGGACAGCTTGTGGTGGAGCTGGGCGGGGGAGGCGTTGGAGCCGACGGCGATGACGGGGTGGCGGTGGGGGGTTGGGGGGTGGCCGAGCTGGGTGAGGACGGCGTCCAGCGACTCTTTGGGCGCGTCGTTGTCGCCGGGGCGTGGGTTGACCGTCCAGGTGCCGAGGCGCCCTGGGGTGGGGGTGAGGTCCCAGAGTTCACCGGTGGTGAGGAGGGTGGGGTGGGTGATGGGGCGGCCGGGGTAGGTGAGGGGTTGTTGGGCGGGGACGTCGGCGAAGCCGAGGGTTGTGAGGGTGCGGTCGGTCACGGGGGGTTGCCTGCCCCACCCCGCCCCTTCCCGAAACCGGGCCCCGCCCGGCCCCGCCGGGGGCTCCGCCCCCGGACCCCGGCTCCTCAATCGCCGGAGGGGCTGGGTTTGTCGGCCCCCGCCCGGGCCCATGCGGGGGCTCTGCCCCCGGGCCCCCGCTCCTCAATCGCCGGAGGGGCTGGTTTGGGCGGTGTTTGCCCGGCCCGCGCGGGGGCTCCGCCCCCGGACCCCGGCTCCTCGATCGCCGGAGGGGCTGGTTTGCCGGTAAACGCCGGAGGGGCTGGTTTGGGGCTCCGCCCCCGGACCCCGGCTCCTCAATCGCCGGAGGGGCTGGGTTTGTCGGCAATCGCCGGAAGGGCTGGGGTGTACATGCACGTGCCCCGCGCCGCTTGGGCGGCGCGGGGCATCGGGCGCTCCGTTGTGACCGTGGGTCACCGGGACTGCTGGGCCGGGACGCCGCGGGTGGCCGCCTCGTCCTCGCCCGGGGCACCGGCCGCGGCCACCGCCGCGCCGGTCAGCGTGGCCAGCATCTCGCGGACGTTGGTCAGCTGGGCGTTGATGCTGTCGCGGCGGTTGGTGAGGGCCGCGAGCTCGCGCTCGGATTCGCTGCGGATGCGGTCCGCCTTGGCGTTGGCGTCGGCCACGATGTCCTCGGCCTGGCGCTGCGCGGTCTCCACCGTCTGGCGGGCGCGGCGCTCGGCGTCGGTGCGCAGCTTCTCGGCCTCCAGGCGCAGCTGCTCCGCGCGGTGCTCGATCTCCGCGAGCCGCTTCTCGGCCTTGGCCTGACGCGAGGCCAGGTCGCGCTCGGACTGCTCGCGGCGCTTGGCGAGGTTGGTCTCGAAGTCGGCGGCGGCCTGCGCGGCCTTGGCGCGGGTCTCCTCGAAGAGGGAGTCCGCCTCCTCGCGCTTGGACTGGGCGTCCTTCTGCGCCTCCTGGCGCAGCGTGGCCGCCTCGCCCTTCGCCTTCTCGACGATCCGCGCGCCCTCGTCCTCGGCCTTGGCCTTGCGGTCGGCGGCGAACGACTCGGCGTCGTTGCGGACCTGCTGGGCGGCCGACTCGGCCAGCTCACGGTGCTGTTCGGCGGCGCGGCGAGCCTCCTCGCGCAGATCCTTCGCCTCTTCCTCGGCGAGACGGAGGATCTTCTCGACCCGGGCGCCGAGCCCCGCGTAGGACGGCTCCGAATCGTTGATCTGGGCCTGAGCGTTCTGCGTCTCGAGGTGCAGCTCCTCGATGCGCTTTTCCAGAGAGGTGATACGGGCCAGTGCACTGTCACGATCGGCGACGAGCTTGGAAATGCGGTCGTCCACCTGACCGCGGTCGTACCCACGCCGCACGAGCTCGAAGCCGAAGGGGGAGGAAGTGTCGCTCATGGGGTTCCTGTCGAAAGAGACCGGTGAGGTGATAGAGGGAATCCTAGGGGGATGAACGGCGTGTCATCGAGTCAACGTGTGTTTGATCTGCGAAACCTCCAGCCTTTTGAGTGGCAGTAAGACGGAGACCTCGTCACTCGTCGGGATGATACGGACATGCCGTGATGGACGCAGCCTGACGCGAGACTTACGCGAAACCGACGCGAGACTTAAGCGAAACCTCGATAGGCACAGCTGAGACTCGTCCCCCCGGATACGGTTACCCCTCCGATCGCTTTCCACTCCTCGTCGCACCCGCACCCGCCGCTGTCTTGACTTGGCCGTTCTCCTTGCCGCCCGCGCCACCCGACGCGGGGGTCTCGAAGGATTCCAACGCCTCGAGGACGTCCTGGACACGGGAGATCTCCGCGTTGATGTCCTCGCGGCGGCGCTTGAGCAATTCCAGCTCGCGCTTGCCCTCGTCCACGATCTGCTGTGCCTCGTCCGTGGCCTGGGTCCGGAGCCGGTCCGCCTCCCGCTCGGCCTCGGTCTTCTTCTGCTCGGCCTCCTTCAGCAGACTCTCGGCCTTCTTCACGGCCGCGATCCGCACCCGGCTCGCTTCGCTCTCCGCCTCCGCGACCAGCGACTTGGCCTTCTCCTCGGCCTTCATCAGCTGCGCGGTGGCCGCCGCGACCAGCTTGTCCACCCGCTCGCCGGTGGCCTTCATCTGCTCCGCGGACTCCCGGCGGGCCCGCTCGTGCAACTCCTCGACCTCGGCCTCGGTACGGGCGCGCAGCTCCTCGGCGCGCTCCCGGATGGCGGTGGCGTCGCCCCGGGCCTCGCCCAGCATGGTGTCGGAGTCCGTACGGGCCTTCTCCACCATGGCGTTGGACTCGGCCGTGGCCTCGGCGATCAGCCGCTCCGCCTCCTGGCGGGCCACGCCCACCATGGTGTCCGCCTGCTCCTCGGCCGCGGTCGCCGCGCGCAGCGCGGCCTCCTGTGCCTCGGAGGTGAGCCGCTCGGCCTCCGCCGAGGACTCGGAGATCAGCCGGTCGGCCTGCTCGGCGGCGTCCGAACGCCGCTTGTTGGCGTCCTCGCGCGCCCGGTCGATCAGCCGGTCCGCCTCGGCCTGCGCCTCGTTGCGGATCCGCTCCGCCTCGGCCGCCGCCTCGGTCTCCACCCGCTCGGCCTCGGCGCGGGTGCGCGCCGCGTGCTGCTGTGCCGAACCGACGGTCTCCGCGGCCTCGCTGCGCAGCCGCTCCGCCTCGCCGCTCGCCTCCGCGCGCAGCCGGTCGGCCTCGTTGCGGGCCTCGGTGACCAGGCGGTCCGCCTGCTCGGCCGCCTCCGAGCGGATGTTGTTGGCGTCGCCGCGGGCCTGGGCCCGGGTGCGGGCCGCGTCCTGCTCCGCGGTCGCCCGCGCGTCGGACGCCTCCGTACGCAGCGCCTGCGCCCGCGTGGTGGCCTCCGAGACCAGCCGCTGGGCCTCCTCGGTGGCGCCGCTGATGAGCGTATCGGCCTGCTCGGCGGCCTCGGCACGGGACTTGTTGGCCGAGCGCCGCGCCTCGTCGAGCGTCTCATTGGCCTCGGCACGCAGCCGCTCGGCCTCGTGGGTGGCCTCGGCGACCAGCCGGTCCGCCTGCTCGGCGGCGTCGGCGCGGCGCCGGGCCGCCTCCTCGCGGGCCTGCTCGGTCAGCCGCTCCGACTCGGCGATCGCCTCCGCGACCGTGCGCTCCGCGAGCGACTTGGCGGCCTCGGACTCCTCCGTGGCCTCCCGCCGCACCCGGGTGGCGTCCTGCGAGGCGCGCTCCCGCTCCGCGTAGGCGTCCGCGCGGACCCGGTCGGCCTCGGCCTGCGCCTCGTCGCGCACCCGCTCGGCGGCGTGCTCGGCGGCGCCGCGCAGCGCGGTGATCTCCTGCTCGGCCTGCTCGTGCAGCCCGGCGACCGAGTCCCGCACCTGCTGGGCGGTCTGCTCGGCGGCGGCCACCAGGTCGGCCGAGCGCCGCTCGGCCTCCTCGACCAGCCGCTGCGCCTCGGCCTGCGCCTCGGAGACCCGGTTCCGGGCGGCGGCCAGCAGCTCCTCGCTCTGCTCCCGCGCCGCCGTACGTTCCGCCTGCGCCTCCTCGCGGGCGTCGGCGAGCAGCTCCTCGGCCTCGCGGCGGCGGCGGGCCGCCTCTTCCTGGGCGGCGGCCAGGGCCTCGGCGGCCTCGGTGCCGATCCGCTCGGCGGCGCTCGCCGCCTCCGCGCGCACCCGGTCGGCCGTCTCCTGGGCCTCCGCGCGCAGCCGCTCGGCCTCCGCCGCGGCCTCGCCGCGCAGCCGTACGGCCACCGACTCGCCCTCGGCGCGCGCGTTCGACGCGTCCGCGGCGGCCTCGTCGCGCAGCCGGGCGGCCTCGTCCTCGGCCTGCTGGCGCAGCGCGTTCAGCCGTTCGGCGGACTCGGTGCGCTGCCGCTCGATCTCCTCGCCGGTCTCCCTGCGCAGCCGCTCCGCCTCTTCGCGGGCGTCCCGCAGCGCCTGGTCGGCGGAGGAGAGCCGCTGCTCGGCCTCCTGGTGCAGCCGGTTGAGCTCGCCCTCGGCCTCGGCGCGGCGGTCCTCGGCGGCCCGCTCGGCCTCCTCGCGCAGCTCCTCGGCCGCGGTGGTCGCCTCCGACTTGACCCGCTCGGCCTGCTCCTCGGCCGAGGTCACCAGCTCATCGGCCTCGCCACGGGCCCGCTTCAGCAGCTCATCGGCCTGCCGGCGCAGCGCGTTGGCCCGCTCGATGGCCTCGGTGCGCACCCGCTCGCTCTCGGCGGTGGCACCGGAGCGGGTCTCCTCGGCGTCGGCCTTGGCCTTGGTCAGCAGGTCCTCGGCGGTGCTGGCCGCCTCCTCGATCTGCTGGACCGCCTCGCGGCGCGCCTCGGCGCGGACCCGCTCGCCCTCGGCGGCCGCCTCCGACTTCAGCTGCTCGGCCTCGCCGCGCAGCCGGCGGGCCTCCTCCTGAAGCTCGACGGTCTTGGCGCGGTACTCCTTGGTGTCGTCCTTGGCCGTGCCCTTGAGCTGCTCGGCGGTGTCGTGCGCCTCGGCCCGCAGCCGGTCGGCCTCCTCCTCGGCCTCGCGCCGGATCCGCTCCGCCTCGTCGGTGGCCGCCTTGGTGGTGGACTGCGCCTTCTCCGAGGCGCGGGTCAGCACCTCCTCGGCGCTCCGGGCCGCCTTGGCCAGCTGGGCCGCGGAGTCCTCGGCGGCCCTGGCCCGGGCGTCGTCGCTCGCCTCGGCGATCATCCGCTCGGCCTCGGCGCGGGCGTCGTCCCGCAGCTGCTCGGCCTCGGCCCGCAGCCGCTCGGCCTCCTTGGTGGCCTCGCCGACCAGCCGGGCGACCTCCGCCTTGGCGGTACGGGTGCGCTGCTCGTTGTCCGACTCGGCGGCCGCGAGCCGCTTGGCCGCCGCGTCCCTGGCCTCGGTGACCACCTTCTCGGCCTCGCTGCGCGCCTCCCGCAGCGCCTGCTCGGCCTCCTGCATCCGCTGCTCGGCGGCGCGGGTCTGCTCGGCCGCGGCACGGCGGGCCTGGTCCGCCTCGCTGGCGGTGGAGGTGCGCAGCTGCTCGGCGTGGTCGGTGGCCTCCTGGGCCTGGGTGCCCGCGTTGGTCAGCAGCCGCTCGGCGTCGCTACGGGCCCGGCGCAGGATCGCCTCGGCCTCGTGGCGGGCGGCCTCCGCCTCCGACCCCAGCCGCTGGCGCGCCTGTTCGGTCATCCGCTGGGCCTCGGCGCGGGCCTCGGCCAGGGCCTGCTCGGCCTCCGCCCGGGACTCGTCCATCAGCCGGCGGGCCTGCGCCTCGGTACGGGCCCGGAGCTGCTCGGCCCAGGCCACGTTCTCGTTGACGTGCGACTCGACGGTGGCGCGGCGCTCGGCCAGCTCCTGGTCCAGCCGCTGGCGCCGGGCCACGGCCTCGGCGTGCAGCTCGGCCTCGAGCCGGGACTGCCGCTCGGCCTGCTCCTGGAGCAGCCGCTGGGTCTGGGCGCGGGTCTCGCGCAGCTCCCGCTCGGCGTTGGCGCGCAGCTGGTCCGCCTGGAGCTGCGCGTCCCGCAGCAACTGCTCAGCCTGGTAGCCGGCGTTGGCACTGTCGTAGGCGGGGCGGGCCGCCAGATTACGGCGCGCCTCATGCAGCTTGGCGCGCAGCACCTCGACTTGGTAGCCGAGGTCGTCGGCGTGCTGGACGGCCTTCTCCCGCTCGGTCTTCAGCCGCTCCATCTCGGCCTCGAACTTCGAGAGCTGATCGTCAGGCTCGTAGCGGTCGTAGCCCCGCACTGCGCGGTCCCATCCGTCCCCTGGTCGCATTGGCGGCCGGCTCCGTAACCCTTCAGGCTCCCGTGGTCCCTTGCGGTGCCCCGAGGTCCCTTCGACGGTTTCCCTTGCGGTACCGACCAGGCGACGTGCGTGCCGGGTCGGACCGGAGCTGGCCCTTCCGAAGAAATGGTGTCAGATCATCGGCGAAGCCCGGGCCGGACCCCGAACCCTCTCCGTTTCCGTACCCCGGCCGATGCAGCACTCTACCGGCCGGGGAAGGGGTAGGTCAGTGGTCCGCTTCAGTGATCCTCTTCGTCCTTGTGCGCGGCGGGGTTCGCGGCGGTGACGAGCTCGGTCAGCACACCGTGACAGTCCTTGGGGTGGAGGAAGGTGATCCGGGAGTCCATCGAGCCGCGGCGGGGCTGCTCGTAGAGGACCCGGACGCCCTTGTCGCGGATGGCCTCGGAGTCGGTGTCGACGTCGGCGGTGCCGAAGGCGATGTGGTGGACGCCCTCACCGTTCTTGGCCATCCACTTGCCGACCGCGGAGTCCTCCCGGATCGGCTCGAGAAGCTGGAGGTAGGAGGCCCCGCCGTCGGAGGTCTCATTGATCTTGAGCATGGCCTCACGGACGCCCTGCTCCTCGTTGATCTCGGAATGGAACACCTCGAAGCCGTACGTGGCACGGTAGAACTCGACAGTCTTGTCGAGGTCGAAGCAGGCGATCCCGATGTGGTCGATTCTCGTCAGCATGGGAACAGTGCACCGCCGTACGGTCGGTTACGCAACGTGCGCGCGATCACACCGATGGGCCGGTGACCGCGCGGGTACTCGTCAGTACATTGACGATAACCCTCGTTAACTTCCTTCTCCTCGTGAAGGGACGCACCAATGTCTCGTACGACCTCTGTGATGGTGGCGGGCGCGCGCACGCCCATGGGACGACTGCTCGGCAGTCTGCGCTCGTTTTCCGGCGCCGACCTGGGCGGGATCGCGATCAAGGCCGCGCTGGAGCGGGCCGGGGTCGGTGCCGAGCAGGTGCAGTACGTGATCATGGGGCAGGTGCTCCAGGCCGGCGCCGGGCAGATCCCCGCCCGTCAGGCGGCGGTCAAGGCCGGTATCCCGATGAGCGTGCCGGCCCTCACGATCAACAAGGTCTGCCTCTCCGGGCTGGACGCGATCGCCCTGGCCGACCAGCTGATCCGCGCCGGTGAGTTCGACATCGTGGTCGCGGGCGGCCAGGAGTCCATGACCAACGCCCCCCATCTGCTGCCCAAGTCCCGTGAGGGGTACAAGTACGGCGCGGTCGAGATGCTCGACGCGATGGCGTACGACGGGCTCACGGACGCCTTCGAGCAGATCGCCATGGGCGAGTCCACCGAGAAGCACAACACCCGGCTGGGCATCCAGCGCCCCGAGCAGGACGAGTTCGCGGCCCAGTCCCACCAGCGGGCCGCCGCCGCGCAGAAGAACGGCCTCTTCGACGCCGAGATCACTCCGGTGGAGATCCCGCAGCGCAAGGGCGAGCCGGTGGTCTTCGACAAGGACGAGGGCATCCGCGGCGAGACCACCGCGGAGCTGCTGGCCCGGCTGAGGCCCGCGTTCACCAAGGACGGGACGATCACCGCGGGCACGTCGTCGCAGATCTCGGACGGTGCCGCCGCGGTCGTCGTGATGAGCAGGGCCAAGGCCGAGGAGCTCGGTCTGGAGTGGATCGCCGAGATCGGCGCCCACGGAAATGTGGCGGGACCCGACAACTCCCTCCAGTCGCAGCCGTCCAACGCGATCGCGCACGCCCTGGGCAAGGACGGGCTGACGGTGGACGACCTCGATCTCATCGAGATCAACGAGGCGTTCGCCGCGGTCGCCGTGCAGTCAATGAAGGACCTGGGCGTCTCCCCCGAAAAGGTGAATGTGAATGGGGGCGCGATCGCCCTCGGCCACCCCATCGGGATGTCCGGCGCGCGCATCGCGCTGCATCTGGCGCTGGAGCTGCGGCGGCGCGGCGGCGGCACCGGCGCGGCGGCGCTGTGCGGTGGCGGCGGGCAGGGCGACGCGCTGATCCTGCGGGTGCCGGCGGGGAAGTAGTCCCCGCGCGGGAATCGGGTTCCGTTGGGATCGAGCGATTGTGCTCAATGTGCTCAATGTGCTCAAGCGATAAGGAGTACGGCACCCATGGCTGATGTGCCCACGCTGGTGGAGCAGGCACGGCAGGGCCGGCCGCGTGCGGTCGCCCGGCTGATCTCGCTGGTCGAGGGCGCCTCGCCGCAGCTGCGCGAGGTGATGGCCGCGCTCGCTCCGCTGGCCGGGGGCGCGTATGTGGTCGGGGTGACCGGGTCGCCGGGGGTCGGCAAGTCCACGTCGACCTCCGCGCTCGTCTCCGCCTACCGGCGGGCGGGCAAGCGGGTGGGCGTGCTCGCCGTGGACCCCTCCTCGCCGTTCTCCGGCGGGGCGCTCCTCGGCGACCGGGTACGGATGTCGGAGCACGCCTCCGACCCCGGCGTCTACATCCGCTCCATGGCCACCCGCGGCCACCTCGGCGGGCTCGCCTGGGCCGCCCCGCAGGCCATCCGGGTGCTGGACGCGGCCGGCTGCGAGGTGATCCTGGTGGAGACGGTGGGCGTCGGCCAGTCCGAGGTCGAGATCGCCGCCCAGGCCGACACCAGCGTGCTGCTGCTCGCGCCGGGGATGGGCGACGGGATCCAGGCGGCCAAGGCCGGGATCCTGGAGATCGGCGATGTGTACGTGGTCAACAAGGCCGACCGGGAGGGCGCCGACGCCACGGCCCGCGAGCTCAACCACATGCTGGGCCTGGGCGAGGCGCGGTCGCCGGGCGACTGGCGGCCGCCGATCGTGAAGACCGTGGCGGCGCGCGGCGAGGGGATCGACGAGGTCGTCGAGGCACTGGAGAAGCACCGTGCGTGGATGGAGGAGCACGGTGTGCTCGCGGAGCGCCGGATGCGGCGGGCGGCGGGCGAGGTCGAGACGATCGCGGTGACCGCGCTGCGGGAGCGGATCGGTGATCTGCACGGCGACCGCCGCCTGGGCGCCCTCGCCGAGCGGGTCGTCGCGGGTGAGCTGGACCCGTACACGGCGGCGGACGAGCTGGTGGCGGCGGTGACCGAACAGGGGTGACGGGAGCGGGCCCGCCCCCGCTCCCCCTCTCCTCGGCCGATGCTCGGTCAGTCGTCGTCGCTGTCGTCGTCGCCGTGGTCGTCGTCGGCCGGGGTCTGGGTGACCTTGCCCGAGTGGGCGTCTACGTTCAGGTCACGCTCCTTGTGGTTCTTGACGGCCTCGACCTCCCACACAGGGGTGCGGTCGCCGTCGAACTCCACGGAGGTCACGGTGGACTGGGGCGCGGCCTTCCGGGCCGCCTCGATGGCCGAGACGTCGGCGTTCCGCAGGGCCTTGGCCTCGGCGGCGTCCTCGGGGTCGGTGTCCCTGTCGACGTGCTGGTCGATCACCTTGCCGTTGGCGTCCAGCGTGACCTCGTGCCACTTGCCGTCCTTGCCCAGGACGTCCGCCTCCCAGCGGCCGTGATCGCGGTCGATGGAGTCCAGCGTGCCGGGGACGGCCTTCAGGGCGGCATGGGCGGCGTCGGACAAGGACGCGCGGGCGGCGGGCGCGTCGGTCGCCTGGATGGCGGTGGACGAGGGCCGTGCGCTGTCCGTCCCGTCGCTCGCCACCGCAAAGGCCGTACCCCCGCCGACCAGAGCGGTTGCGGCGAAAGATGCAATGATGATGCGCTTCATGTGAGTTCCTCCCCATTCGTGTTCGGACGCCAACCACCCTGGCCGACCGATGCTGAAGCCCACCTGAAGCCGCCTGAAGAGATCTTCAGGTTCGCTCTGCGACGCTGGCCGCATGCGTGTGCTGATCGTGGAGGACGAGCGGCGGCTGGCCCTGTCGCTGGCCAAGGGGCTGCGGGCGGAGGGGTTCGCCGTCGATGTGGCGCACGACGGCCGGGAGGGGCTGCACCGTGCGCAGGAGGGGGTGTACGACCTCGTCGTCCTCGACATCATGCTGCCGGGGCTGAACGGCTACCGCGTGTGCGGGGCGCTCCGGGCCGCCGGGCACGAGGTGCCGATCCTGATGCTCACCGCCAAGGACGGCGAGTACGACGAGGCGGAGGGGCTCGACACCGGGGCCGACGACTATCTGACCAAGCCGTTCTCGTATGTGGTGCTGGTGGCGCGGATACGGGCGCTGCTGCGGCGGCGCGGCCCCGGGGCCTCCCCGGTGATGCGGGTGGGGCCGCTCACCGTGGACCGGGGCGCGCGCCGGGTGGAGCGGGACGGCCGGGAGGTGCCGCTGACCGCCAAGGAGTTCTCCGTGCTGGAGCAGTTGGCGACGCGGGCGGGCGACCTCGTCTCCAAGCCCGACATCCTGGAGCATGTGTGGGACTTCGCCTACGACGGCGACCCCAACATCGTCGAGGTGTATGTGAGCGCCCTGCGCCGCAAGTTGGGCGCGGGGCTCATCGAGACCGTACGGGGAGCGGGGTACCGGCTCCGTGCGTAAGGTGTTCGGTTCGGTACGGGCGCGGGCCGCGCTGGGGGCGACCGTGGTGGTGGCGGTGGCCCTGGTGGCGGCGGGGATCGCGGTGCTCCAGGTGCTGCGCTCCGATCTGGGGGCCCAGGCGCGGCTGAAGGCCCAGGTGGACGCGCGGGAGGTGGCGTCGAAGATAGCCGCCGGGGTGGGCTACGGGTCGCTGAAGCTGGACGAGAGCGTCCCGGTGCAGGTCGTGGACGAGGACGGCCGGGTGCGGGCGGTCAGCGAGGATCTGGAGGCCGTGACGGGCACCGGGAGCGCGTCCGTGAATCCCGTCGCGGCCGTCGGCGAGCGCGACGACGACACCGGCGATGACGACAGCGGCGCCGGAAAGGTCTCCTCCGGGGAGGAGTACGGCGACGGCTCCGCCCGTGTCGACGGGGAGACCGCCGATTACGTCTGGGCGGCCGTGGAGGCCACCGACCCATCCGGCGAGGACGTCACCGTCTACGCGGGCGCCCCGCTGGCCACCGAGCGCGGCGCGGTCACCACGGTGCGGGACGCGATGCTGCTCGGGTTGCCGCTGCTGCTGCTGGTCGTGGCCGCCGTGACCTGGCTGGTGACCCGGCGGGCGCTGCGGCCCGTGGAGGGCATCCGGCGCGAGATGGCCGCCATCACGGCGAGCACGGACCTGTCCCGGCGGGTGCCCGAGCCGGGGTCGTACGACGAGGTGGCGCGGCTGGCCCGGACCACCAACGAGACGCTCACGGCGCTGGAGGCGTCCGTGGAGCGGCAGCGGGCCTTCGTGGCCGACGCCTCCCATGAACTGCGCTCCCCGGTGGCCTCGCTCCGCACCCAGCTGGAGGTGGGCGCGGCCCATCCGGAGCTGCTGGACCTGGACGGCGCGGTGGAGGACGTGGTGCGGCTCCAGCGGCTCGCGGCCGATCTGCTGCTGCTGGCCCGGCTGGACGCGGGGGAGCGGCCCACCGGAGGGACGCCGGTGGCGCTGGACGCCCTGGTGCGCGAGGAGCTGGCCCAGCGGGTGGCGGACCGGGTGCCGGTGCGGGACGAGGCGGCGCCGGTCGCGGTGCCGGGCTCGCGCGGGCAGCTGGCCCAGGTGCTGGGCAATCTGATCGACAACGCCCAGCGGCACGCCCGGAGCGGGGTGCGGGTGGCGGTGCGCGACGAGGGCCGGTGGGCCGTGCTGGAGGTCGCGGACGACGGTGCGGGGGTGCCCGAGGCCGAGCGGGAGCGGATCTTCGAGCGGTTCGTACGGCTCGACGACGCCCGCAGCCGCGACGATGGCGGGGCCGGGCTCGGCCTCGCCATCGCGCGGGACGTGGCGGTGCGCCACGGCGGCACGCTGGCCGTCCGGGCGGCACCCGAGGGCGGCGCCCTGTTCGAGTTGCGGCTGCCGAGGTAGGCGGTGAGGTACGGGCTGTCCGGCGGACCACGCGGCGGAGCCGCGGCCCGCCGCGGGCGTCACGACCCGTCGGACACTGCTTAGACCCGGCCCCGCTGGGTGCGCAGATGCTCCGCGACGGGCACCAGCGATCCGTGCAGCGCCTTGAGGTCATCCGGCGCGAGCAGATCGATGAAGTGCCTGCGCACGGACGCCACATGATGGGGGGCGACCTTGCGCATGGTGTCCCAGCCCTGCTCGGTCAGTACGGCGTACAGCCCCCGCCGGTCCGATTCGCAGTTCTCGCGGCGGACCAGGCCGGCGTTCTCCATCCGGGTGATCTGGTGGGACAGCCGGCTCTTGGACTGTAGGGTCGCGGACGCGAGATCGCTCATCCGCATCCGGTGGTCCTCCGACTCCGAGAGGTTGACCAGGATCTCGTAGTCGTTCATGGTCAGGCCGAACGGCTGGAGGTCTTTTTCGAGCTGGTAGGTCAGCAGCCGGCTGACATCCAGGTGGGTGCGCCAGGCGCGCTGTTCCTCGTCGCTGAGCCAGCGCGTGCCGTTCTCGGTCTCCATGGGATGTATTCTACCTATAGAAGTTGAATTCCGAACCAATGGATGTATCGGGCTAGAGGTCACCTGTTCGACGTTACACTCCGCACCTTCGCGCTCACGAACCGGTACCCCCTGTCTCGCCGACCGATATCTCGGCGACGACCTCCTCCGTGGACTGGAGCAGTACGGTCCCCGCGCCCACGAACTCGAATTGGTGCTCCTCGCCCGAGGCGCCCCCGATGCCGGTACGCGACCGGACGGCCCCGAGGAAGCCCCGCAGATACTCGTGGTCGTAGTGGTGGCACGGTGTCGGGCAGTCCGCCCAGCCGACCAGCGCCTGCGGATCCACCCGGATCGGCGGCTCCATGAAGACCACGGGCCCGTTGGAGGCGGCCACGAACTTCCCCGTGCCGATGAGGGTGAGGAAGCCCGGGACGATGGACTGCTTCAGGGACAGCGAGGGCTGGAAGGCGAGCAGATTGCCGGACCGGATGGAGAGGTTGCCGTCGTCCAGGTCGTAGGAGTTGACGTCGAAGGCGCGGTCCGCGAGCACCATCTTGCCCTGGCCCTCGGCCACCACCCACTCCGCCGCGTGCAGCGGGGAGTGGAAGCTGTGGGCGATGAGGTGGTCGAGGTGGCCGAGTCCGACGCCCTGGAAGTCGATCTGCCCGTAGTAGGCGACCATCTTCCCCTTCTGGAGGAACCACCGGCCGTTCAGATCCACGCTGAAGGCGTACGGATTGATGTTGTCGTCGACGGGCAGCGTCCAGACGTCATGGATGACCGGGCCGTTCACAGCTTCTCCTCCGATGCCTGGACGTAGACCATGCCGGTGCCGGACAGCTCCAGTTGGAACGCCTCGCCCGAGCCGCGGCCCACCATTTCGCGCCAGCCGATCGCCGTCGAGAGCTTATTGCGAACATCACCCCGGTGGGCGACATAGGCTTGCGGATCGACATGGACCGGACGTCCCGGGCCGATCGGCAGCTCCAGTACCCCGCCGTGCGCCATGACCGCCGCCGAGCCCTGCCCCTCCAGGGTGGTGGTGAACAGCCCCTGGCCGGTGACCTGGCCGCGCACCATGCCCATCACCCCGCCCTGGGAGCCCAGGAACATCGTGCCCTGGCGCAGCGAGCCGTCGAAGGCCAGCAGCCGGTCCGACTCCACATAGAGGGTGTCGCCGACCAGGTCGATCACGTGGACGTGGTGGCCGCCGTGCCCGAACATCACCGTGCCCTGGCCCTCGACGGTCATCAGCGGGGTGGCCTCATTGGCGACCCGCCGCCCGATCATCCCCCGCACCCCGCCCTGGCCGCCGGTGATGCTGGGAGTGAAGCGGACGTCCCCGCGATAGGCGAGCATCGCGCCGCGCTGGCTGAACAGGGTCTGCCCGGGCATCACCTGGGCCTCGACCATCCGTGACGTCAGGACGTTGAACGGCATCAGACCTCACCCCCGATCGTGTTGCGCTCACTGGGCTGCACATAGACCAGCCCATCGCCCTCGAAGCGGATCTGGAAGGACTCCCCGCCGCTCTCGCCTATCAGCGCGCGGAAGTTCACCCCCGCCTGGAAGTGCTGCTTGAGGCCGCCGGTGTGGGCGATGTACGCGCCCGGGTCGACCTGGAGCGGGGTCTGCGGGGTGACGCGCAGTACGACGGCCGTGCCGGCGGAGACGAGCGCGGCCTGGCCGGTGCCCTCGACGGTCGTGGTGAACAGGCCGTTGCCCTGCGCGGAGCCGCGCAGCCCGGTGAAGGAGGTGCCGGTGCGCAGCGCGGAGTCCGTGCACAGCAGATTGCTGGACTCCACATAGAGCTTCTCGCCCCGGAGCGACACCAGGTTGATCTCGCTCGCCCGGTCGGCGAAGTAGCACGTGCCGTGCCCCTTCACCTCCATGACCGCCATCTGCTCACCGGTGAGCCGCCGGGTCACCATCCCGCGCAGCCCCTCCCCGCCGCCTGTCCTCTTCTTGAAGGTCATCTCCCCCTCGTAGGCGACCATCGCGCCGTTCTTGGCCTTCACGGAGTCGCCGGTCAGATCGACCGCGAGCACCCTGCTTCCCTGGAGCCGAAACTGAGCCACGGAGCCGACGGTAGCGGTCCGGCGACGTCGGGGGACAGGGAGCGCCGGGGGCATGAGGTGCCCCCCGGACGGAGATCGCCCGCGCGGCTGCGACAATGGGCGAAAGCTTGTGCATTCCTTCACAAGCTGGTCCGTGTCTCTCTCTTCACACGAAGGTGCTCTCGTGGACTTCAAGACCGCCACCGCGCTGCGCCGGCTCCGCCTGGTCTCCGCGCCCGAGGCCGTGTCGTTCCTGCTGCTGCTCATCTGCTCGGTGCTCAAGCGCACCACGGACTTCAACGCGGTGCCGGTGATGGGCATGGTGCACGGCGTGCTCTTCATCCTCTACGTGGTCTTCTGGGCGGACGCCTGGAACCGCGCCAAGTGGAGGTGGCAGACCGCGGCCCTGTACTTCGTCCTCTCCGTCCTGCCCACCGGCGGCTTCTTCGCCGAGCGCAAGCTCAAGCGGGAGGCCGAGGCCGGGGTGATCGCGGCCCGCGCCCGTAAGGAGGGCGTGGTCAACGCATGATCGTCGCCTTTTCGGTGACGCCGCTGGGCGTCGGCGAGGACGTGGGGGAGTACGTGGCCGACGCGGTGCGGGTGGTCCGCGAGTCGGGGCTGCCGAACCGTACGGACGCGATGTTCACCTCGATCGAGGGCGAGTGGGACGAGGTCATGGAGGTCGTCAGGCGCGCCGTCGCGGTGGTGGAGGCGCGGGCGCCCCGGGTCTCGGTGGTCCTCAAGGCCGATATCCGCCCGGGCGTCACGGACGGTCTGACCTCCAAGGTCGAGACCGTCGAGCGGCACCTCTCCGACTGAGCACCCGGCGTGGGCGGCGGGGCTCAGCCCCCGCCCACCAGGGCCATGCCCAGCGGGGTGCGCTCGTACAGCACCTGATGGCCCTGGCGCCGTGAGCTGAGCAGCCCGGCGCCGCGCAGCACCGCCAGATGCGCCGAGACCGACGAGGGCGCCAGGCGGTGCCGGGCGGCCAGGGCCGTGGTGGACGCGGGCTCCTCCAGACCGGAGAGGATCGCGGCGCGGCTGACCCCCAGGAGCCGTACGAGCGCGTCCGCCGTGACCGCGTCCGGCTCCCGCCACAGCCCGCCGACCCCGCGCGCCGGGTAGATCACCGTGGGCTGCCACGGCGGGGCGAAGCCGCTGATCACATCCGGCCAGACGAAGACGCTGGGCATCAGCAGCACTCCCCGGCCGTCGAGGTCCTGCGTCTGGGCGGGCACCACGGAGTTGCGGATGGTGAGGGTGCCGTCCGTCCAGCGCAGGGCCGGGCGCAGATCCGCGAACAGCCGCTCCAGGCCGCCCTCGGCCAGCTGCCGTGAGCGATAGGCGATATCGGCCTCCAGTAACGCCCGCAGCCGGGGCCAGTCCGGCTCCACCAGGGCCCGCCAGGCGGCCTCGGTCACATCCGCCAGCCGCTGGACGGCCCGCGCCGGATCGTCCAGCATCGCCCGGCCCCGCGCGGAGCCGGCCGCCCCCGGGGTGCACTCCAGGGACAGGGCCAGTTCACGGCGGGCGACGGCGGGGTCCGTGGCCCGCATCCGCGCCAGCTCGTCCTCGAACGGCGCGTACGGCACCTCAGGCGGCGGACCCAGGAAGTCCGGGGTGTAGCCGCGCACCGGCATCAGCAGCCACAGCTCCGACAGGTCGAGCCCGGCCAGCGCCTCCCGCACCCGCCGCAGCCACGGCAGGTGGTAGCCGTGCCGCTCGGTCCGGCGCAGGGTGCGCACCGCCTCATGGGTCTGGCACAGCGGCGAGATGGCGAACCGGCAGCGCAGCAGGTCGTCGGCACCGAACTGCATATGCAGTGGCATGGCGTCACCCCGGGCCCGAAGATTTGGCTTAGTCCGACACAAGATTCGGCTCAGTCCGAAACACTAGAGCCCGCCCCGCCCGTACGGGCACGCTTCCGGCATGTCAACGCCCTCCGGGCCCGGCACCACGGGCCCCCTCGAGTCGCGCCCCGACGCGCCTGCCTCCCGACCCGAGCTCGCGCCCGGCGCCGGCGAGGGGCCGCCGCGGGGCCCGGGGAGCGTTGGCTACCGCGCGGTGTTCGCGGTCGGTGAGTTCCGGGCCGTCTTCGCCGCGCACCTGGTCTCCATGCTCGGCGAGGTGGTCGGTCAGATCGCGCTGTCCGTCCTGGTCTTCCGGCTCACCGGATCGCCGCTGCTGAGCGCCCTGACGTTCGCCACCTCGATGCTGCCGTACGTGATCGGCGGCACCCTGCTGTCCTCCGTGGCCGACCGCTTCCCGGCCCGCCGGGTGCTGGTGGTCTGCGATCTGGTGCACGCCGCGTGCGTGGCCGCCATGGTGGTGCCGGGGATGCCGGTGGCGGTGCTGCTCGCGCTGCGCTGTGTGCCCGCCGCGATCTCCCCGGTGTTCAGCGGCACCCGGTCGGCGACGCTCGGCGACATCCTCGGCGAGGGCGACGCCTTCGTACTGGGCCGCTCGGTCCTCCGGATCACCGCCCAGACCGCGCAGCTGGCCGGGTTCGGCGTCGGCGGGCTGCTGCTGGCCGCCGTCTCGCCGCGGGCCGCGCTGGCGCTCACCGCGGCGGCGCTCGTCGGCTCGGCGCTGGTGCTCCGCTTCGGCACCCGCCGCCGCCCGGCGCGCCGGCTGACCGGGGGCGGGGCTCCCCCGGCTACCGCTGGGAGGTGCCCCCTGCTCGGGGACTCGCTGAGCGGGATCCGGCGGCTGTTCGCGGACCGCCGGATCCGGGCGCTGATGCTGCTGTCGTGGGTGCCGCCGATGTTCGTGGTGATGCCCGAGGTCCTGCTGACGCCGTACTCCGATGGGCTGGGCCTCGGCTCGGTGGGCCTTGGGCTGCTGATGTGCGGGATGCCGGTGGGCGCGATCACCAGCGAGGCGCTGGTGGGCTCGCTGCTCGGCCCGCGTGCCCGGGCCCGGCTGACGCTGCCGGTCGGCGTCGCGGCGATGCTGCCCGCCCTGGGGTACGCCGCCCATCCGTCGTTCGGCTGGGCGCTGGCCCTCCAGGTGCTGACCGGCTGCGGTATCGCCTACAGCCTCGGCCTCGACCAGTGGTTCCTCGCCGCCGTCCCCGATGAGCTGCGCGGCCGGGCGATGACGGCGATGTCGGCCGGGCTGATGACCGCGCAGGGTCTGGGCATGACGGTCTCCGGGGCGGTCGCCGAGTTCGTACCGGTCCATGTGGTGGCCGCGACGGCGGGCGGCTGCGGGGCGCTGTGCTCGCTGTTGGTGGCGCTGGAGGTGCGGCGTACGGTCCCCGGGGCCGTCCGGCCCGAAGTGTGAGATAGGGCTGACCACGATATGACCGGCCGGTAGGGTCGGTGGTGTGCCGAAGCCGCTCAGCCTGTCGTTCGACCCCATCGCCCGCGCCGATGAGCTCTGGAAGCAGCGGTGGGGGTCCGTGCCCTCGATGGCCGCGATCACCTCGATCATGCGGGCCCACCAGATCCTGCTCAGCCAGGTCGACGCGGTCGTCAGACCCTACGGACTGACCTTCGCCCGCTATGAGGCGCTGGTGCTGCTCACCTTCTCCAAGTCCGGTGAGCTGCCGATGTCCAAGATCGGCGAGCGGCTGATGGTCCACCCGACCTCGGTCACCAACACGGTGGACCGCCTGGTCACATCGGGTCTGGTCGACAAGCGGCCGAACCCCAACGACGGCCGCGGCACCCTGGCCTCGATCACCGACCGGGGCCGTGAGGTGGTCGAGTCGGCCACCCGCGATCTGATGGCGATGGAGTTCGGGCTCGGGGTCTACGACGCCGAGGACTGCGGCCGGATCTTCGAGATGCTGCGCCCGCTGAGGGTCTCGGCGGAGGACTTCGACGACGACTGAGCGGGGCTTCGGGGGCGGCCGCCGAAGACCGGGGGCGGCGAAGATCGCCCCGGAACGGGCGGTTACGCTCAGGGCATGAAACGCAGCGTGCTGACCCGCTACCGGGTCATGGCCTACATCACCGCAGTGATGCTGCTCGTGCTCTGCACCTGCATGGTGTTCAAGTACGGCTTCGACACGGGCGAGGACCTCACGCTCGTGGTCTCCCAGATCCACGGCGTGCTCTACATCGTCTACCTGGTCTTCGCCTTCGACCTCGGCTCCAAGGCCAAGTGGCCGTTCGGCAAGCTGCTGTGGGTCCTGGTGGCGGGCACCATCCCGACGGCCGCCTTCTTCGTCGAGCGCAAGGTCACCCGCGAGGTGGAGCCGCTGGTCAGCGGCGCCGAGCCCGCGCCCGCGCAGGTCTGACCGGCGGTTTCGAGGTACTCCGCGCGTCCCGTCCGAGCCCGGACGAGGCGCGCGGACGCATGTGCCGGGGTCACCCGATCGGCCGGATGCGGCGAGTGTTGCGTCGACAATTAGTAGGACGTCCTAGTACTTTTGAAGCATGGACGCCGAAGGCATTGACGCGGGCCGCCGACGGTGGCAGGCCCGATACGACGCGGCACACAAGCGCGACGCGGACTTCTCGACGCTGTCGGGGGACCGCGTCGAGCCGGTCTACGGACCCGCCCCGGGCGACTCCGTGGCGGGGTTCGAGCGGATCGGCTGGCCCGGGGAGTTCCCGTTCACCCGTGGCCTCCACGCCACCGGGTACCGGGGCCGGGCCTGGACCATCCGCCAGTTCGCCGGGTTCGGCAATGCCGAGCAGACCAATGAGCGCTACAAGATGATCCTCAAGGCGGGCGGCGGCGGGCTCTCGGTCGCCTTCGACATGCCCACCCTGATGGGCCGCGACTCCGACGACCCGCGCTCGCTCGGCGAGGTCGGCCACTGCGGTGTCGCCATCGACTCCGCCGCCGACATGGAGATCCTCTTCAAGGACATCCCGCTCGGCGATGTCACCACCTCGATGACCATCAGCGGTCCGGCCGTCCCGGTCTTCTGTATGTACCTGGTCGCCGCCGAGCGCCAGGGCGTGGACATCTCACGGCTGAACGGCACGCTCCAGACGGACATCTTCAAGGAGTACATCGCCCAGAAGGAGTGGCTCTTCCCGCCCGAGCCGCATCTGAAGCTGATCGGCGACCTGATGGAGTACTGCTCCGAGGGCATCCCCGCGTACAAGCCGCTGTCCGTCTCCGGCTACCACATCCGCGAGGCCGGGGCGACGGCCGCGCAGGAGCTCGCGTACACCCTCGCCGACGGCTTCGGCTATGTGGAGCTCGGCCTCTCCCGGGGCCTGGACGTCGACACCTTCGCGCCCGGGCTGTCCTTCTTCTTCGACGCGCATGTCGACTTCTTCGAGGAGATCGCCAAGTTCCGCGCCGCCCGCCGGATCTGGGCCCGCTGGATGCGCGATGTCTACGGGGCGACCACCGAGAAGGCGCAGTGGCTGCGGTTCCACACCCAGACCGCCGGGGTCTCGCTCACCGCCCAGCAGCCGTACAACAACGTGGTGCGGACCGCCGTGGAGGCCCTCGCCGCGGTCCTCGGCGGCACCAACTCGCTGCACACCAACGCCCTGGACGAGACCCTCGCGCTGCCCAGTGAGCAGGCCGCCGAGATCGCCCTGCGCACCCAGCAGGTGCTGATGGAGGAGACCGGGGTGGTCAATGTGGCCGACCCGCTGGGCGGTTCCTGGTACGTCGAGGCGCTGACCGACCGGATCGAGGCCGACGCCGAGAAGATCTTCGAGCAGATCAAGGAGCGCGGCCGCCGTACGGTGCCGGACGGGCAGGAGCCCCGGTGGCCGATCACCGCGGGCATCCTCCAGGGCATCGAGGACGGCTGGTTCACCGGCGAGATCGCCGAATCCGCCTTCCGCTACCAGCGGGCCCTGGAGAAGGGGGACAAGAAGGTCGTCGGCGTCAACTGCCATGAGGGCTCGGTCACCGGCGAGCTGGAGATCCTGCGGGTCAGCCACGAGGTCGAGCGCGAGCAGGTGCGGGCGCTGGGCGGCCGTAAGGCAGGGCGCGACGATGCCGAGATCACCAAGGGGCTCCAGGCGATGATCGCCGCCACCCGCGAGGGCTCCAACATGATCGAGCCGATGCTGGCCGCGGTGCGCGCCGAGGCCACGCTCGGCGAGATCTGCGACGCCTTGCGCGACGAGTGGGGCGTCTACACGGAGCCGGCCGGCTTCTGAGCCCCGTCCGGGGCGGGTCCGGCGGCCGCGGCGCCCTCGGAGTCCGCCCCGGTCATCCCGTACAGCAGCAGATCCGTGAAGTCCCGCGCCCAGCGCGGGTCCACCGGCTCCGCGCTGACCATCAGCCGGTGGAGCACCGTCCCGGCGACCGCGTCGAAGATCAGGTCCGCGTTGCGGGCCGACGCCTCCGGGGCCTCCTCGCGCGGCAGCTCACCGCGGAGCCGGGCGCGCTCCCGGCCGATCGTCACCAGCCGCTTCTGCCGGTCCACGATCGCCGAGCGCACCCGGCACCGCAGCGTCTCGTCGTGCATGGCCTCGGCGAGGACGGCCATCAGCGCGGTGCCCGTCTCGGGGCGCTCCAGCAGCGCCCCCAGCCGGATCACCGCGGCCTCCACATCGGCGTGCAGACTGCCGTGGTCGCCCGCTTCCAGGTGTTCGTCGAAGACCGCCGCGACCGCGTCCACCACCAGCTCGCACTTGCTCGCCCAGCGGCGGTAGAGCGTCGTCTTGGCGACTCCGGCGCGGGCCGCCACATCGCCCAGGGTCAGCTTCGCCCAGCCCAGTTCCACCAGGGCGGCACGCGTCGCGCCCAGGATGGCGCGGTCGGCCTCGGCGCTGCGCGGGCGCCCGGTGCGGCGTGCGGACGGGCTCATGCGCGGCACCCTACCCGCCAGTACCGCGCATCGTCCCGGGTGAGTTACGCTACGACTCGTAGCGTAAGGGTGTGCCACGGCCGGTCCATGGGCCGATGCGCTTTTCCCTTCACCGCGCGAAGAGGGGAGGATGGGACCATGCAGCCACGGAACATGTCCATGAGTGGAGTGGTCGACCTCGCCGCGGTGAAGGCGGCCGGAGAAGCGAAGCAGAAGGCGGAGCGGGCGCGGGCCGACGCGGCCCGCACCGGGGGCGCGCCCGCGCCCGGCCGTCTGATCTTCAATGTCGACGAGGCGGATTTTCAGCAGGACGTCCTGCAACGCTCCACCGAAGTGCCGGTCGTCATCGACTTCTGGGCCGAGTGGTGCGAGCCGTGCAAGCAGCTCGGTCCCGTCCTGGAGCGGCTGGCCACCGAGTACGCGGGGCAGTTCGTCCTCGCGAAGATCGACGTCGACGCCAACCAGATGCTCTTCCAGCAGTTCGGCGTCCAGGGGATCCCCGCGGTCTTCGCGGTGATCGCGGGCCAGCCGGTGCCGCTCTTCCAGGGCGCCGCGCCCGAGGCACAGATCCGCCAGGTGCTGGACCAGCTGATCCAGGCGGCGGAGCAGCAGTTCGGCATCGTGGGTACACCGGTCGAATCCGGCGCCCAGGAAGAGGGCGCCGAGGAGGTCGCCCCGGCGGCCCCCGAGTCGCCGCAGGACCTCGCGCTCGCCGCGGCCCACCAGGCGCTGGACGCCGGTGACCTGGGCGGTGCGGTGCGGGCGTACCAGAACGTGCTCGCCGACGACCCCGCCAACGGCGAGGCCAAGCTGGGCCTGGCCCAGGCCCAGTTGCTGGAGCGCGTCCAGGGAGTGGACGCCACGCAGGTGCGCAAGGCGGCTGCGGAGAGCCCGGCGGATGTCAAGGCCCAGATCGCGGCGGCCGACCTCGACCTGGTGGGCGGTCATGTGGAGGACGCCTTCGGCCGGTTGGTGGACGCGGTGCGCCGTACGGCGGGGGAGGACCGGGACGCGGCCCGCGTTCATCTCCTGAGCCTCTTCGAGGTGATCGGCGGTGAGGACCCCCGAGTGGTGGCGGCGCGCGGCGCATTGGCGCGGGTGCTGTTCTGACCTCCGGCTCCTCAAACAACACAGCGACCGCTCTTTACTAAAACTTGGTAAACGCGGTCGCTGTTACTGCCAGTAAAGGTGAGCCCCGGCTTTGTCCGGTCTTGGAGTAAATCTCCCTCTCTTTCCGGTCACTGTCCGGCAACCCTGTGTGGCCGATCTCGACCGTCCTGCCGCAGTTCGGTTATCCGTCCGTTACTCGCTAGTAACGAACCCCTTGTGCCCAGGCCGGGAATGGACCACGATCGGCCAAGCTCGGTCCATCCCCCCGTAGCTCGGCATCCGGTCGGCGCGTCGGTGTGGTTGGGTCCCCACCGGGCAGGTCGGCGGCAGTGGCGCCGACCGTGGACAGGGGGGTCTCTGCCCACAAAGCAGGGCCTGTCCAGGAGGTTGCGCGAGATTGCGTGGCCAGTGGTTGTCGCTCGGGGGTGATCGCCGGTGTTTCGGGTGCGGTGTGCGCCTGTGAGACGTGGGCGCTCTCCTTCCCGAGGACGTAGCACTTCTCCCATCCCAGGTCCGGGGCCCCGCCCCGGCCGGAGATGTACGTCCGAGAAGGAGGAAAGTCATGGAGTCCGTGGCTCGTGGCGGCACCAGATGGAAGCGGTTCGCCGTTGTCATGGTGCCGAGCGTTGCTGCCACGGCCGCGATCGGCGTCGCCCTGTCCCAGGGTGCGCTCGCGGCCTCGTTCAACGTGTCCGGTCAGCAGTTCAAGGTCTCGGTCGACCGGCTCGACGGCACCGGGTTCGCGCAGTACGGCGCGCTTGACACCCAGCACGGGGGCAAGAAGATCCCCGTCGCGGTGTCGGCGTTCAAGAGCGCGAAGCTCAAGGGCCTGTGCCAGTCCGTCGTGATCCCGGTTCCCGTTTTCGGCGATGTGTCGCTGAAGCTGACGGCCGGCAATGGCAGCAAGACGGTTGAGGCCAAGAACCTCTTCATCGATCTCGATCAGCTCAACGCGGACGCCACGTTCCGTGGGATCGACATCGGTGTCGCGGCGGGAGACGCCCACAAGGGTCCCGGCATCAACAAGGGCGACGCGGCCGATCCCGGTTCGTTCGGCCAGCAGTCCGATTCCGCCACGCTGACCGGTGTGAAGCAGACCGCCTGGGCGACCAGCGCGGGCACGTTCAAGCTCTCCGGCCTTTCGATGAAGGTCAGCAAGGGCAAGAACGAGTGCTTCTGATCAGCTGAGCCAAGGGTGGGGGGCCGCCGTGCTGCCCCTCACCCGGGCATCGACCCGCAGCGTGTATGCGCCAGGCTAGTACCGCTGTAGAACAACCGCGATCACACCGATCGCCGGCCCCAGGGAGCTGTTTTCAATGAGTGCCGAGTCGCCGGGGGCGAGTGACCGTATCAGCCGTTGGCGGGGGTCCTTCAGGGCATGGCGCTGGCAGCGCCCGTTCTGGGCCGGGCTGTTGAGCCTGCTGGCGGGCGTACCGATCATGTACTTCCCGTACAACGACCTCAACGCCGGTGGATTCACCATCAACATGTCCACCACCGCCGGATCGGCCTCGCTGATCATCGGGGTGTTGCTGGTGGTCCTGGGCCTGACCATGTGGTTCCAGCCCATGGTGCGGGTGTTCGCCGGAGTCGCCACGATCCTGCTCGGTCTGGTGTCGATCCCCGTCTCGAACTTCGGCGGTTTCGTGATGGGTTTCCTGCTCGCGCTGTTCGGCGGCGGCATGAGCATCGCCTGGGCCCCCGGGGAGGCTCCCTCCGCTCAGCCGGCCGAGGGGCCGGGAAACGCTTCAGAGGACGACGGGAACGGTGGGAACGTGCCGGAGCCGGCCGGGGCCGGGTCCGCGCTGGACCAGGAAGCCAGGAATGGGAGGCACCGTGCGGGGTGAAGACCGACCCGAGCAGCCGGAGGGAGTGAGCCCACGCCGGGTCAGAACCGGCCCGCGGCACGCGGCACCGAAGAAGTCGGTACTCACCCGCCTTCAGGTGCCCGCCGGCAAGGCCATAGCGCTGGCCGCCATGCCGACGGCCGTGCTGATGGGCATGGGGCTCACTCCGCAGCTCGCCTCGGCCAGCCCCCGGCCCGAGGACCGCTACAAGCCCGGCCCGTGTGTGTCACAGCCGGACGAGGCGGACAAGGACGCCAAGGGCGGCAAGGACGCCTCGGACGCCCAGGGCGAGGACAAGGACGCCAAGGACTCCAAGGGTTCGTCCGACAAGGGCTCCCAGGACGGCTCCAAGGGTTCCGAGGAGTCCTCGGGTGGCCAGACCGGGTCCCGGGACGACAAGGCCACTCCCACGCCGTCTCCGTCCAGTTCCTCCTCCGCTCCGTCGTCCGGCTCCGGGGACGAGAAGGAGTCGAAGGAGCCGTCGGCCTCGCCGAGCCCCTCCAAGTCCAAGAACCCGCTGGACCCGCTGGGACTCGGGGACACGCTCCACGACGTCCTCACGCCCGACGACAAGAGCGGGGACGAGTCGGCCGAGCCGAGCGCCTCGCCGAGCCCGTCCTCCAGCGACAAGCCCAGCTCGTCGCCGTCGCCGTCCCCGTCCAAGTCCTCCGACAAGCTCACCGATCCGGTCAAGGACACGGTGGACAAGGTGGGCAAGGGCGTCAAGGACACCGTGGACGGGGTGGGCAAGACCGTCGACGACGCCAAGGACAAGGCGGACAAGGCGCTTCCCAAGCCCTCCGCGTCCGCCTCCAAGGACGCGGACGGCAAGGAGGCGTTCCCCTGCCCGAAGTTCGACGCCGACGCGTACGAGAACGCCGAGACGGACCCGACCTCGAGCCTGCTTCCCGAGGACCCCTGGACCCTCAAGAGCACGATGCTGAGCCTGCACGGCCTGGACTACAAGGGCATCGTGGAGGTCAAGACGCAGGGGGGCCAGACCAAGAAGGTCCTGAAGTTCACCGCCTCGGGCGTGGACATCAAGGACCTCCACCAGCTGGTGGTGGGCCCGGCCGGGACCACCACGCATGTGCAGGCGCGCGAGGGGTCCACCTCGACCATTCGCAACGGCACGGTGACCATGTACACCGAGGAGCTGAAGGGGAACCTCCTGGGGCTCATCCCGATCACCTTCAGCCCCAAGAGCCCGCCGCCGGTGAACATCCCCGAGGTGTTCTTCACCGACGTCACGGTCACCCAGGCCGGTCAGTTCGGTGGCGATCTGACCGTTCCGGGTATGCACCTGTTCAAGACCGGGGAGTGATCCCGCGCCCCCACCGACCCGTTCGGGAGCCGCACACCCCTCCATGAGGAGGGAAACGACCGTGGGCACCGCCTTCATTCGAAAGGCGGTGCCCACGGTCGCGTTGCGGGGGCGTTCGGCGCTACTTGCCCGTGCCGCCCAGGTGGTGCACCCGGACCATGTTGGTGGTGCCGGGGACACCGGGGGGCGAACCGGCGGTGATGATCATGGTGTCGCCCTCGGCGTAGCGGCCCAGCTTCAGCAGCTCGGCGTCGACCAGGTCGACCATCGCGTCGGTGTGCTCGACGTACGGCACCACGAAGGACTCCACGCCCCAGCTCAGCGTGAGCTGGTTGCGGGTGGACGCGTCGGTGGTGAAGGCCAGGATGGGCTGCTGGGCGCGGTAGCGGGAGAGCCGGCGGGCGGTGTCGCCGGACTGGGTGAAGGCCACCAGCGACTTGGCGCCCAGGAAGTCGGCGATCTCGGCGGCCGCGCGGGCCACCGCACCGCCCTGGGTGCGCGGCTTCTTGCCGGGCACCAGCGGCTGGAGACCGCGCGAGAGCAGCTCGTGCTCGGCGGCCTCGACGATCCGGGACATCACCTTGACGGTCTCGATGGGGTACGAGCCGACCGAGGACTCGGCGGAGAGCATCACCGCGTCGGCGCCGTCCAGGATCGCGTTGGCGACGTCGGACGCCTCGGCGCGGGTCGGCCGGGAGTTGGTGATCATCGACTCCATCATCTGGGTCGCGACGATCACCGGCTTGGCGTTGCGGCGGCAGAGCTCGATCAGCCGCTTCTGCACCATCGGGACCTTCTCCAGCGGATACTCCACCGCGAGGTCACCACGGGCCACCATCACCCCGTCGAAGGCCGCGACGACCTCGGTCATATTGGCGACCGCCTGCGGCTTCTCCACCTTGGCGATCACCGGCACCCGGCGGCCCACCTCGTCCATGACCCGGTGGACGTCCCGGACGTCGGCCGCGTCCCGGACGAAGGACAGGGCGACCATGTCGCAGCCCATCCGCAGGGCGAACTTCAGGTCCTCGATGTCCTTCTCGGACAGCGCGGGCACATTGACCGCCGCACCCGGCAGGTTGATCCCCTTGTGGTCGGAGATCACCCCGCCCTCGATGACGATGGTCCGCACCCGCGGGCCCTCGACGGCGGTGACCCGCAGCTCGACATTGCCGTCGTTGATCAGGACCTGGTCGCCCTTGGAGACGTCGGCCGGCAGCCCCTTGTAGGTGGTGCCGCAGATGGTCCGGTCACCCTCCACGTCCTCGGTGGTGATGATGAACTCATCCCCGCGGACCAGTTCCACCGGTCCGTCCTTGAAGGTCTCCAGACGGATCTTGGGGCCCTGGAGGTCGGCGAGGACACCCACCGCGTGCCCGGTCTCCTCGGAGGCCTTGCGGACGCGGTGGTACCGCTCCTCGTGCTCCGGGTGGCTTCCGTGGCTCATGTTGAACCGGGCCACGTTCATCCCGGCCTCGATCAGGGACTTCAGCTGGTCGTAGGAGTCGACGGCGGGGCCCAGAGTGCAGACGATTTTGGAACGGCGCATGAGGCAGATCCTATCGGGTTTGTTTCGGAGCGGAATATTTAAGTCAAGGGCAGAGCGGAGTGGAACCGAGCCTAGGCGCTGACCAGGTGATACGTCTGGCTGGCGATCTCCATCTCCTCATCGGTGGGCACCACGGCCACCGCGACCCGGCTGGCCTCCGTGGAGATCAGCCGCGCCGTGGCGGAGCGCAGCGCGTTGCGGACGCCGTCCACCTCGACGCCGAACGCGGTGAGGCCGCGCATCGCCGCCTCCCGTACCGCCGCGGAGTTCTCCCCCACACCGGCGGTGAACGCGATGGCGTCCACCCGTCCGAGCACCGCGGTGTACGCGCCCACATACTTCCGCAGTCGGTGGATGTAGATGTCGAAGGCGAGCTGGGCGGCCTGGTCGCCCTCGCCCATCCGGCGGCCGATCTCGCGCATGTCGTTGTCCCCGCACAGCCCGGCCAGCCCGCTGCGCTTGTTGAGCAGCGTGTCGATCTCATCGGTCGACATACCGCCCACCCGGGACAGATGGAAGATCGCCGCCGGGTCGATGTCCCCGGAACGGGTACCCATCACCAGGCCCTCCAACGGCGTCAGCCCCATCGAGGTCTCCACGCACACACCGCCGCGCACCGCCGAGGCGCTGGCCCCGTTGCCCAGGTGCAGCACGATCGTGTTGATTTCTGCCGGCTCCTTGCCCAGCAGCGCGGCGGTGGCCCGGGAGACATACGCGTGCGAGGTGCCGTGGAAGCCGTAGCGCCGCACCCCCCAGCGGTCGGCGGTCGCCACGTCGATCGCGTAGCGCGCCGCCTGCTCCGGGATGGTGGAGTGGAACGCCGTGTCGAAGACCGCGACCTGCGGCAGGTCCGGGCGCAGCGCGCGGGCCACCTTGATCCCGGTGACATTGGCCGGGTTGTGCAGCGGGGCCAGCGGGATCAGCTTCTCGATCTCCTGGACCACCTCGTCGGTGATCAGGGTCGGCTCGGTGAACCGGGTGCCGCCGTGCACCACCCGGTGGCCGACCGCCGCCAGCTCGGGCGAGTCGAGGCCCAGGCCCTTGGCGGCCAGCTCGTCGGCCACCTGCTTGAGGGCCGCCGAGTGGTCGGCGACGGGGCCCTCACCGATCCGCTCCACGATGCCGGAGGCCGGACGGGAGCCGTCGGCCATGTCCAGCAGCTGGTACTTCACGGACGAGGAGCCGGAGTTGAGGACGAGGACTCGGGAGCCGTTCACGCGGACTGCGCCTTCTGTGCGGGGGAGGTGGGGGAGGTCGGGGAGGTGGCGGTCGCCGGGGACTGGGCCTGGATGGCGGTGATCGAGACGGTGTTGACGATGTCCTGTACGAGTGCCCCGCGGGACAGGTCGTTCACCGGCTTGCGCAGGCCCTGGAGGACCGGACCGACCGCGACGGCGCCCGCCGAGCGCTGCACGGCCTTGTAGGTGTTGTTGCCGGTGTTCAGGTCCGGGAAGATCAGCACGGTGGCCTTGCCCGCCACCTCGGACCCGGGCAGCTTGGTCGCCGCCACCGCGGCGTCCACCGCCGCGTCGTACTGGATCGGGCCCTCGACCAGCAGATCCGGGCGGCGCTCGCGGACCAGCTCGGTCGCCTTGCGCACCTTGTCCACATCCGCGCCGGAGCCCGAGGTGCCGGTGGAGTACGACAGCATCGCGATCCTCGGCTCCACCCCGAACTTGGCGGCCGTCGTCGCCGACTGGATGGCGATGTCGGCGAGCTGCTCGGCGCCCGGGTCGGGGTTGACCGCGCAGTCGCCGTACACCAGCACCCGGTCGGCCAGGCACATGAAGAACACCGAGGAGACGATCTGGGCGCCCGGCGCGGTCTTGATGATCTCGAAGGCGGGCCGGATGGTGGCGGCGGTGGAGTGCACCGCGCCCGAGACCATGCCGTCGGCCAGCCCCTCCTGGACCATCAGTGTGCCGAAGTACGACACATCGGCCACCACGTCGTACGCCAGCTCGTAGGAAACGCCCTTGTGGGCGCGCAGCTTCGCGTAGCTCTCCGCGAAGCGCTCCCGCAGCGGGGAGGTCTGCGGATCGATGATCTGCGCCTCGGCGAGCTGGATGCCGAGCTCGGCGGCGCGCTTGCGGATCGGCTCCTCCTCGCCCAGCAGTGTGAGATCGCACACATCGCGGCGGAGCAGTACGTCGGCGGCGCGCAGCACCCGCTCCTCCGCGCCCTCGGGCAGCACCACCCGGCGGCGGTGGGAGCGGGACCGCTCGATCAGCTCGCGCTCGAACATCATCGGGGTGACCCGGCTGGAGCGGCCCACCGAGATGCGCTCGGTCAGCGCCGCGGTGTCCACATGCCGCTCGAAGAGGCCCAGCGCGGTCTCCGCCTTGCGCGGCGCGCTCGCCGTGAGCTTGCCCTCGATGGCGAACAGCTCGGCCGCCGTGGGGAAGGACCCGCCCGCCACCGACACCACCGGGGTCCCCGGGGCCAGCCGCGAGGCCAGCGCCAGGATGTCCGGACCCGGCCGCTCGTCCAGGGTGAGCAGCACCCCGGCGATCGGCGGGGCGCCCGCGCTGTGCGCGGCGAGCGCGCCGACGATCAGGTCCGCGCGGTCCCCGGGCGTCACCACCAGGCAGCCCTCGGTCAGCGCGGGCAGGAAGCTCGGCAGCATCGCACCGCCGAAGACGAAGTCCCGCACATCCCGGGAGAGCCCGGTGTGATCGCCGAGCAGCACCTCGGCGCCCAGGGAGCGGACGATCTGGGAGACGGTGGGCGCCGACAGCGACCCGTCCTCGGGCAGCACATAGCTGGGGACCGGCAGCTTTGCGGCCAGCCGCCCGGCGATGGCCTCGCGGTCCCCGGGCGCCACCCGGTTGACGACCACCGCGACCACCTCGCAGCCCCGGCCCTCGTAGGCGCGGTAGGCGTTGTGGGCCTCGGCGCCGGCCGACTCGGCGGTCTGCTTCTGCCCGCCGACCACCGTGATCACCGAGGCGCCGAACTCATTGGCCAGCCGGGCGTTCAGCCCCAGCTCGTCGGGGAGGCTGGTGGCCGCGTAGTCGCTGCCCAGCACCAGGACGTAGTCATACGCGTCGGCGACCTCGTGGAAGCGGCCGACCAGCTGTGAGACCAGCTCATCGGTGCCCCGCTCGGCCTGGAGGGTGGCCGCGTCCTCGTAACGCATGCCGAAGACGGACTCCGGTGACTGGCTGAGCCGGTAGCGCGCCCGCAGCAGGTCGAAGAGGCGGTCGGGGTCGTCGTGCACCAGGGGGCGGAAGACGCCGACCCGGTCGACATGGCGGGTCAGGAGCTCCATGACTCCCAGCTCCACGACCTGGCGTCCGTCGCCACGCTCGACTCCGGTCACGTACACGCTGCGTGTCACGCGTGCTCTCCGTTCCTCTGGCGTTCGTCGGTGTTTTCGTTATGTGCGCCTATCGGACACAAATCGGCCACATTGACCGGCCCAGTCCTCTTGACAATACCCGCGACCATGATTAAGGCGCTTGTCGCTTGGGGGATACAGCACCACCCCGCCCATGAAACAATCGGACTGGCTCACATCTACCCGTAGGGAGCAGGAGACACAGCACGATGCGCATCGGAGTTCTCACCGCAGGCGGCGACTGCCCCGGTCTCAACGCTGTGATCCGGTCGGTGGTGCACCGCGCGGTCGCCGGCCACGGAGACGAGGTGATCGGATTCGAGGACGGTTTCAAGGGGCTCCTCGACGGCCGTCACCGCAAGCTCGACCTCGACGCCGTCAGCGGCATTCTCGCCCGCGGCGGCACCATCCTCGGTTCCTCCCGCCTGGAGCGCGCCCGGCTGCGCGAGGCGTGCGAAACCTCGAAGGACCACGCCCGTGACTACGGGATAGATGTACTGATCCCGATCGGCGGCGAGGGCACCCTCACCGCGGCGCGGATGCTCTCCGACGCCGGGCTCCCGATCGTCGGCGTCCCCAAGACGATCGACAACGACATCTCCTCCACCGACCGCACCTTCGGCTTCGACACCGCCGTCGGCGTCGCCACCGAGGCCATGGACCGGCTGAAGACCACCGCCGAATCCCATCAGCGGGTGATGGTCGTCGAGGTCATGGGGCGCCACGCGGGCTGGATCGCGCTGGAGTCCGGGATGGCCGGCGGCGCCCACGGCATCTGCCTGCCGGAGCGGCCCTTCGAGGTCGACGGGCTGGTGAAGATGGTCGAGGAGCGGTTCGCCCGCGGCAAGAAGTTCGCGGTCATCTGCGTCGCCGAGGGCGCGCACCCGGCCGAGGGCTCCATGGAGTACCAGAAGGGCGAGATCGACCAGTACGGCCATGAGCGGTTCGCCGGGATCGGCAACCGCCTCGCGGCCGAGCTGGAGCGGCGCCTGGGCAAGGAGGCCCGCCCGGTCATCCTGGGGCATGTGCAGCGCGGCGGCACGCCCACCGCGTACGACCGCGTGCTGGCCACCCGCTTCGGCTGGCACGCCGTCGAGGCGGCGCACCGGGGCGACTTCGGCATGATGACCGCGCTGCGCGGCACGGACATCACGATGGTGCCGATCGCCGACGCGGTCACCGAGCTCAAGACCGTGCCGGTGGACCGTATGGACGAGGCCGAGTCGGTCTTCTGAGCCGCCACGGCCTCCGTCCTCTCGCTTCTTCTTCTCGTCTTCGTCGGCCGCAGCGGTTTTGATCATTCCCTCGTGGAAGATCAAGGCCGCTGCGGCCGTGTGCTGTTGGCGAGGTTCAGCCTTGAACAAGTGCCTGGTGTGAACAAGGCTGACCCGTGTCCGGGACACGTTCCGGAGCAGTCCCGGACAGGGCCGGGACACAGGACCTTCGTACGGGCCTGTGGGGTGGGGCCCGCGGAGCTCACGGTGTGGCTTGGTTCCGCTCCTCTGGTACTGTCCCCGCCTGATCAAGGGGGAACTGGTCAGGGGATGTAAGGAGTTACGGGCGGGATGCGTGGTTTATGGGGCCGTGTGTGGCAGCGCCGCACGCCCCTTGTCGTACTGATGGCGGTCGTGGGGATCGCGGGGGCCCTCCTCGCGTCCCGGGACAGCGGCGGCGGCCATCTCGCCGCCAACCGGGCCCAGTTGAGGAAGGCATGCGACGGCACCCTGCCGTACGGGGACCTCGAACGGCTGGTGCGTGACGAGCGGCCGGGCGAGCTCAGACAGCACGGCACGATGCTCGCCCCCGGCCAGGAGAGCCGCTCGTTGCTGGACTGCTCGCTGTCGTGGGGCGACGGCTACGGGGTCACGGTCCACGCCGAGGCGCTGGTCTCCGATGTGCCCGAGGCCGTCGAGACCCGGGACCTCCTCGAACCGGCCGGAGGCCATGGCACCTTCGTGGCGCCGGGCACCACCGGCCAGTACGGGAAGCGGGGCGCGTGGCTGGTGGCCGACTGCCTGGGCGGGCTCGGCGGCCGGGTCCGGCCCACGACCGATCTGTATGTGACGGCCCGGGTGACGGACGGGACCGACGGGACCGACTCGGCAGATGACGCCACGGCGGGGAACGGCAAGCCGGACCGCGCCACCGCGCTCCTCGGCTTCCGTACCGCCGTACACGTGGCCAACGCCCTCACCAAGGCCCAGCACTGCGGCTCCGGCCCGCTCACGACGCCCACCGCCGTGGTGGACACGGACGAGACCCATGGCGCGCCCGGCCAGGGCCTGCGCAAGTGCGAGTGGATCGACGGCTCCTCGCTCCCCGGTGTCGCCTCCGGCTCCTGGACCACCCTCGGCGATCTTCAGGAGTCCACCGGTCTGAGCGCCTGCGCCGGGGAGTGGGACGCGGAGAAGAACGCCGGTGAGCGCCCGCGTCCGAAGCAGTGGCAGGTCACCGAGGTCGAGGCGGCCAGCTGGTCGGGGATCCTCGGCCGGTCGGCGTACGACTCCTACGAACGCGAGGGCCATGTGCCCGGGTGGGGGGCGGAGGACGACGAGCGCCCCTCCGAGGCCGGTTCCGAGACGGACGCTGATCGTGGTGCGCGGCAGGAGGAGCGCGTCTCCTCCTACGCCGGACGGCCCCAACTCGCCCTGTGGGCCCGGTCGGTGTGCGGCGGCCGCACCACCTACCACCGGGTGGCCGTCTTCCCCGAGATCCGGCTCGAGGACGGCGAGACGGCCGTCATCGGCGGCAAGGACCGCGCCAGGCTCTCCGCCGCCGCGCGTACGGTCCTGGACCGCTATCTCGACGCCGACGACGGCTGGCCCGCGTCCGCGAAGTGCCGCGACACCCAGGTGCTCGGGGAGGTCGAGCAGTGGCACTGACCCGACCCGCACTCACCCGGCGCCAGATCCGCGCCCTGGTGGCCGTGGCGGTGGCGCTGGCCGCCCTCACCGGAGCGTTCGTCTGGTTCGCGGGCAGCGAGGACCGGGCGCTGGCGGGGGCCTGCGACGGGGTGCTTCCGGTGAGCGAGGTACGCGAGGTGCTCGGCGACGACACCGAACTGGACGTCACGAACCGCACCGAGGGCTCCTTCGGCAAGACGGCCTCCGGGAGCGACGGGAGCGCCAAGAGCGACGGGAGCCCCAAGAGCGCCAAGAGCGACGGGAGCCCCAAGAGCGGCGAGAGCGACGGGAACGCCAAGAGCGGCGAGAGCGACGGGAACGGCGCCAGGCGGGCCAACTCCCTCTCCGTCCATTGCCGGATCACCGCCGAGGACACCGGCCACATCGCCATCTCCATCGCGGGCTCGCCCCGCCCCCGCGCCGAGTACGGATACGACGACCTCTACACCGCCGTACCCGCCCGCCGTACGCTCCCCGTCCCCCTCGGCCACGGCTGGTCCGGCCTGTTCGCCACCGACACCGCACGGCTGGACGACGCCGAGGACGGCACGGCCACCACCGCCGTACTGCTCGACTGCGCCCGGCGCGGCGACAGTCTGCTGATCACCGTCGAGACCGCGCTGCGCGGCGCGGCCACCCTCGACGACCCCGCCGTCCGCCCCGACTTCGTCCGCACCGCCACCGCGACCGCCGAGGCGGCCAACGACCACTGGGGCTGCGGCGCGCGCCTGGGCAAGCCGGTCCGCACCGTCGGCCTGCCGGTGAACGAGGACGAGTACGAGCCGCTGCTCGGCGCCAAGGGCACCTGCGCGGCCGTCCCCACCGCCTCCCGCTCCGCCGTCTCCACCGCCCGCGAGACCGCCCGCGACCGCGCACCGCGCGAGGCTTGCGTCCTCGGCACCCGGGACGGCTCACCGCTCTACCGGCTGGAGGCGTACTACGGCCCCTACGCGGAGGACGCCCGCTCCCAGTACACCCGGGACTACGACTACGAGAACGTGACCCCCGCCGAGAAGCCCGCCGGGCGGCTCGGCCGGAGCGCCTACTGGGCCGGTGCCACCTGCCCGCGCGGCACCGAGTCCGCCCTCTACCTCATCCGCGCCGCCGCCGCCGACGGCGAGACCCGCCGCCGCCCCGACCTCGCCTACGAACGCGCCGCGCTGGCGGCGTTCGCCGCCGCCTCGGCCGAACACCACGGCTGCGCCGCGCCGACCCTGCCGGGCGGCTGAGTCCGGTCAGGCAGGGGCGAGGGGCGGCGGGACGTTGTGGAGGTTCTGGAGCTCGTGCTGAGCCTTCTCCCGGTCCTTCGCATCGCAGAGTTCGTCGGCGACGATCGACTCCAGGAACCTCCGGGCCGCCTCGTGATGGGCCCGGCCGATCCCGCCGATCCGGGCGGCCGCCTGGACGCGGTACGGCGCCGGGCACGAGTCATCGGAGGCGATGGCCACCAGGGCGTCCACCACGGCTTCCAGCGCCCTGGGGTCGATCGTCGCGAGGTCGTCCGCCGCCGCCAGACGTACCTCGGTAGTGGTGGCCTCGGTGACCCGGGCCTGAAAGAGGCGGATGAGTTCGGCGCGCTCCTGGGCACCGCCCAACTCCGTCAGTCCCCTCGCGGCCCAGCGGTTTCCGTCCGAACGCGCGGCGAGCCCGGTCAGCCGGGACCGCAGGATGCGGGCCGCGGCTTCGCGCTGACCCGGGTCGATTTCGACCGCGGAGGTGGCCATCCACCACACGTAGAACGCGTCCGGCTCCGCGGCTGCCTGGCTCAGCAGCGTTTCGACGACGCGGGGCTGTGTGTGCGGTGCGACGCGGACGAGGGAACGCGCGGCTTCCTCGCGCTCGCTCGCGCCGAGGAAGGGGGACTCCAATGCCCGGGTGAGGGCCGCCTCCGCCTCCTCGGTGTGCTCCGGAGCGAGCAGCGCCAACGTCTCGGCGAGCTCCCAGGATTCCTTGAGTCCCGACTCCGCTGACGACATGCGTTCGAGCAGGATGCCGACGACACGCGTTCGGTGGGCGTCACTGAGCCTTCCGAGGTAGTCGGCGGCCTTCGCCCGTTCGCGGGGCCTCACCCCCGGCGCACTCAGGGCGTCCTCCAGAACGGGGACCACCTGTTCCAGGTTCTGCGGGTCCATCTCGCTCAGGTTCGAGACCGCGCGAAGCCGCTCGTCCCAGTCGTGCGCGGGATCGGCCGCGATCGAGGCGAGCAGCGCCAGACAGCGGTCCCGTGTCCGGGGTGCCAGCGAAGCGGACTTCACCGTCGGGTCGATCCTGCTGTTCGTGGGGCAGTGTGGGGACTGCGCCAGCCGGAACAACTCCTCGGCCACCTCGACCCGATGGGTGGCATCCAGATCCGCCAGCCGTTCCGCCGCGTCCATGCGGTCGTACATGTCGAGGCGGGTATTCCGCACCAGGTTCCACAGCACGCCCACGGCCAGATCGCTCTGGCCCGGTGCGATCGCGGCCAGCGTCTGGGCCGCCTTCGCCCGGGAACCGGCGGTGACCTTGCCCGACGTCATCAGGTCCTCGAGCACATCGAGGGATCGTGGTCCGCGGCCAGGATCCAGCAGGGGAATGACGCGCAGCAGGTCGATCCGGTTGGAGACGGTGGTCGCCGGGTCCTCGGCAAGTGTTTCCAGGGCCGACAGGGCATCGGCGGACGCGACGGAGGACAGCTTGGCGAGGGTCTCCGCGAGTGGCACGAGATGCTGGGCGGAAGCACCAGGATTCTGCATCAGGTCGATCAGGCAGCCTTGCGCCTGTGCGAGGCGGTCGCCGCCGAGATTCGCCAGGGCCTCCGCCGCCGTTCGGCGTTGGGAGAAGTCGATCCGGTCGTCACGGGCCGTCGCCAGCAGCGCCTCGGCCGCCCGGCCACGCGAAGGGTGCTGGGACCGGGCGACCGCGGACGCCGCGCGCACCCGGTCCGTATCCGGGATGTGTGGGTTGTCGATCACGGTCCACAGGTAGTCCACGGCGGTCCGCGCCGTGGCCTCGCTGCGCTCGCTGAGCAACTGGGCCGCTACGACGCGGCCGGTGGTGGCGACCGCGTCGTCCTCCATGACCTGGACGAGTGTGGCCGAGACCTCGGGATCGCCGAGGAGCGCCGCCGTGGTGAGCACGTCGTCGCGTTCGTCCGCCGACAGGATGAGCACGCGCCGGAGCATCGTGCAGAACGTCTTGAGTACCGGCCCGGCGGCCTGTGCGCCGCGCAGCAGCAACTCGCCCACCAGCGCCTGATGGCGATCCGTCCGCTGCTGGAGCCAGGGGAGGAGGGCGCTGTCCGGGTGGTTGTGGGTGTGCCGGACCAGCACGAGCCGGGCGACCTCCTCCTGGCCGGTGCCGTCGAAGATCCGGTCGAGCCACTCGCCCCAGACCTCCGCCTCCGGGTCGAACGCCCCCGGCAGATCCGCCTCGTGGACCTCCGCCGCCAGGTGTTCGGCGAACGACAGGTGCCAGAAGCGGACGTTGTCCCCGTCCCGGGTGACCAGACCGGTGTACTCCGCGAGCGCGAACAGGGTCTTGCGCCACCGGGGAGTGACCGGAATGGCCACGTCCAGCTCCTTGGCGAGCTGCCGCGTCCAGGTCTCGGCCTGGCCCAGCAGGTCCGTCTCGCCCTGGGACGCCGCCACGGCGAGCCGCCTGCCCAGCTCGGATCGCCGCTGCCGGATCTCGTCCACCAGCCGACCGCTGTTGGGCAGGTCCTCCAGGAGGGTCCGCAGACCCTCCTTCACCCGCTTGCCGCGCCCCTCCGCCAGATGCGTCAGGAACTCCTCGTACAGGTCGAAGCGCTGCTTGGGCAGCGGCTTGTCCGGGGAGTTCTCGAAGACGATCGCCGCGATGGTGGCGAGCAGCGGCACCTTGGCCACGTCCAGCAGATGGCCCTCGCGGAGCTGGGCCAGGAACCGCTCCGCCTGGCCGCGGACCGGGGCGTCGTGGAACCACCCCGCCGCGAAGCGCTCCAGGCCGTCCGCGGTGAACGGCTCCAGGGTGTAGTGCGCCATGCCCGCGCGGATCAGCTTGTCGCGGTCGGCCGGGGTCGGCGGGCGGCTGGTGAGGATCAGCCGGAACGGCAGGTCGCGTGGCGGGCCCAGAATGCCGTCCACCCAGTCCACGAGCCGGTCCCGGGCCCCGATGTCGGAGACCTCGTCGAGCGCGTCGATGAGGATCACCCACCGCCCGTCCGGGGCGGGCCGGTCCGGGAGCCGGTCGAGACCGGCGGGGAGCATGCCCTTCTCGACCGAGGCGGCGATCGCCTCCTGCCAGGGCTGGTGGCTGAGCGCGTGCGGGGCCAGGCGCTTGGCCGTGACGCGGATCGGCACCGCGTCCTTGGGCAGGTCCCGGGGCAGCTGGCTGATGAGCGACGACTTGCCCATGCCGGGGCCACCGGTGATCAGCAGATGCTCCGGCGACTCCAGGACGGACTTCAGGGACTGGGACACCCGGCGGTCCTGCTTGCCCTCCAGGGCCGGGGCACCGGCCTCGGCCCGCCGCTCCTCGCGCTCCCGCGACCGGGACCATTCACCGGGCCGCGACGGTTCCGGCATGCCGTCGCCGTGGTGCTCGGCGTCCAGACCCTGGGCGGTCATCTGCTGGCGTACGTAGACCTCGGTGAAGCGGGGGCGGCGGAACCCCTCCAGAAGGTCCTCGTACGGGAAGCTGGCCGCCTCCTTCTTCTGGGCCTCGATCAGCCGGTCCAGGTCGTACCGGCTCAGCCGCCCGGCGGGCGCGGCGCCCTCGGCGGCGGGGGAGGCCGGGGGCAGCTCCGGGACCCAGCGACGGTTGCGCACCAGGGCGACCCGGTCGGCCTGGTCGGTGGCCAGCTTGTGCGGCTTGGCCAGGCCCTTGTGGGCGGCCGCCCGCCGGACCCCCTGGTAGAGGTCCTCGACGGTGAGCAGCTCCGGCCCGCCCGCCACGCCCCCCTCGACCAGGGCCAGCAGTTCACCGGTGAAGTCGGTCAGCTCCGCGCCCTCGCGGGCGTACGACGGGGCGTTGGCCCCGGAGGAGGTGAGGACGTACGCGCCCTCGATCTCGGCCTCGTCATGCAGGTCCGACGGGCCCATGGCGACGGCGGCCTGGCCGCTGAAGCAGCAGTCGAGCACCACGACCTTGCGCCGGGCCCGACGCGGCTGCTGGACTTTGTCGCGGACCTCTTGGTAGCGCAGTGCCCAGTGCAGCCGGTCCTCGTGGTCGGCCTCGGTGAGCGCCAGACAGAGCCGGTCCGAAGCGTCCGTGGCTCGCTCGTTGAGCAGTCCGTGCCCGGCGTAGTAGACGAAGAGGGTGTCCCTCGCCTCGTCGGCCGCCTGCCCGAGCGCGTCGATCACCTCTTGGCCGTAGCGGGGTTGGAGGATCTTCCGGCAGTGCTCCTTGGGGAGCCCCCACAGCTCCGGATCGGTCAGCGCGTCGTACAGCCGGTTGATGTTGTTCTCGACGGCGGGCAGGTCCTTGAGGTGTTCGAACGCGTGGACGCCGATCAGCACCGCCCGTGAGGTGGCCGGGTCCGGCAGCCGCACGGCCTCAGCCCTCCGCACCGGGGTCCGCACCGGAGTCTGCACCGGAGTCGCCCTCCGCACCGGAGTCGCCCTCCGCACCCGAGTCGGGGGAGTGCAGCGCCTCCAGCAGCCGGCGCACCGCTTCCGGGTCGTCCGTGTGCACGGTGACCGTCACCCCGTTCACGTGGGCGTTCAGCGGGGGCGCGGACGGGTGGTTCTGACGCCATGCGGCCAGGGCCAGCGCGAGGTTGGCCAGCGCGGTGGCGTGGGTGAGCACGACGTTCACCACGTCCCAGGCGCCGCCCATGGCGCCTTCCTCCGGTGGCGCCTCCCGCAGCTCGACCTCGGTCGTACGCTCCAGCGCCTCGTCCCCGTAGAGCCACCGGTACAGCGACAGCAGCGCCTCGCCGTCGTCGCCCTGGTCCTCGGTCCGGTCCTCTGTGCCGATGCGGAACTCCACCTGCGCCCCCTCGCCCGTCCAACTCCCCTGCCACCACAGGCCGTAGCGGTGGATTTTCTCACGGATCCGTCATCCCTTGACGGCGCCGCCCAGGGCGAAGCCGCCGCCCAGGCGGCGGGAGATCAGGATGTAGAGCAGGAGCACGGGCGTGGAGTAGAGGATCGAGAAGGCGGCCAGCTGGCCGTAGACCACCTGGCCGTAGTTGCCGAAGAAGGTGAAGATCGAGACGGACGCCGGGAGCTGCTCGGGGGAGAGCAGCAGCATGAAGGGGACGAAGAAGTTGCCCCACATCATGATGAAGCTGTAGATCATCACGACCGTGATGCCCGGCCCCATCAGCGGCAGGATCACCCGGGTCAGGCTCTGTAGCCAGGACGCGCCGTCGGTCCACGCCGCCTCCTCCAGGATCACCGGCACGCCGTCCATGAAGTTCTTCATCAGCCAGATGGCGAACGGGAGTTGGGAGGCGGCGAGGAAGAGGGCCGTGCCGGACATGGTGTCGATGAGGTCCACCTGGACGAAGAGTCCGTAGACCGGAACCATGATCGCGGTGATCGGCAGACAGGTGGTGAAGAGCACCGTCAGCAGATACGGGCGTACGACGCGGGAGCGGAAGCGGGAGAGGGGATAGGCGGCGAGGGCCGCGCAGGCAACGGTCAGGACGGTGGCGCCGCCGCACAGGAGCAGGCTGTTGAGCATCGGCGTGAAGGTGATCTCGTCCGTCCACACCGCCGAGAAGTTGTCCATCGTGGGCGAGCCGGGCGCCGAGACCCGCAGGGTGGCATCGTTGTCGATCGAGGCCAGGACCAGCCAGGCGAGCGGGAGCAGGAACGCGGCGGCGATGACCAGCAGCGCGGCGTCGGCGGCCAGCCGGCGGCGCAGCCGGGGGGACCAGCGGGGGCCGCCGGTGCGGCTCTTGGCGGAGCGGGGCCAGGGGCGGGCGGTGCGGGCGGAGAGCGCGGACAACCTCGGACCTCCTCGCGCGCTTGCGAGCGCAGTCGATCAGCGTCCGTCCATGAAACCGGTTGCCACGCGGCTTGGGGAAGACGCGTGCGCGGTTCGGTCCTTACGGGGTCGGTGGGGCGATCGTCACCGGCTGGTCGTTCCGCAGCTGGTCGAACAGGCGCCTCGCCTGCGTGACGTTCCACTGCACCGCGCTGCCCTTGGAGGTCCGGAGGTTGGTGTTGGACACCGGGACGTTGAGCTGTTTGCCGTTGCCCGAGGTGACGCCCTTCACCGCCTCGAACAGCGACATCAGGGTCGGCAGGCCCATGTCCTTGTCCACGATGAGCGTGTCCAGACCCGCGCGTACGGTCGGGAAGGCCGCGAACGGGTTGGCCAGGACGCCCGGTGTGGCGGCCTTTTTGGCGAGCGCGGCCAGGAACTTCTGCTGGTTCTGGGTGCGGCCCAGGTCGCCCTTGGCCTCCTGCTTGCGCTGGCGGACGAACGCGAGCGCCTTGGCGCCGTCGAGGGTGTGGCAGCCCTTCTTCAGGTCAAGCCCGGACTTGGGGTCCTTGATGTCCCGGTCCACACACATCCGCACCCCGCCGACCGCGTCCACGACGTCCACGAACCCGGAGAAGCCGATCTCCGCGTAGTGGTCGATGCGCAGTCCCGTGTTGCGCTCGATGGTCGAGACGAGCAGATCGGGGCCGCCCATCGAGTAGGCCGCGTTCAGCTTGTTCTGGGACGGGTTGTAGCGCCTGCCGGTCTCGGGGCGGACGAAGCCGGGGATGTTCACCCAGGAGTCGCGCGGCAGGCTCATCATCGTGGTGCCGTTGGAGCCGGTGTGCAGCACCATCATCGAGTCGGTGCGGCGGCCCTCGGCCGAGCCGGTGCGCAGGCTCTTCCTGGCCTCCTCGGAGAGGCCCTCCCGGCTGTCGGAGCCCACGATGAGGTAGTTGGTGCCCTTGCCGGGCGGTGGGCGGTCCGGTGCCCTGCCGAGGTCGACGTCGCGGTTGAGCTGGGTGTCGGCCCAGACGTAGGCGCTGCCGGAGGCGAGGAGCAGCGCGGAGACGGCCACGACGGCCAGCCGGACGATTCGGCGGCGCCGGCTGAGCGGCTCCTTGGGGGCGCGGCGCCGGACGGTGGGAGTGGGCGCGGGTGGGGGTATGGGGTCGGGATCGGGCTCTGGGGTGCGGGTCTCGTCGCCCGTCCGGTAGGGGGCCGGTTTGGTGGGGACGCCATGGGACGCGTGGACACCATGAGGCGCGGGGACACCCGGTGGCGCGGACGGCCCCTGCGCGGGGACACCCTGAGGTCCTGCCGGCGGCATGCCCTGGGCCCCCTGCACGGGGATGCTCTGCGTGTCCGCCGTCGAGATCTCCCAGGCCCGCGCCGACGGCGGGTCCCCGGCGGCCCACCCGTCCAACCGATCGCTCATGTGCGGCAGTCTGCCCAGCGGCCGGAGGCGCCCGCCGTCCGTTCATTGAGGTATGACAACTTCGGCGCCGCGTTGAACGCGAACCCGGTCGCCGTACGTCACCCCGTCGTACGGCGCCCCGCCGTACGCCACTCTCCCTCTCCGTGCGTCACGTTTCCGTACGTCACCTCGATGTCAGGCTCCGGTGCGCGGGTGCCTCGCCGAGCGCCTGCGCGGCCGTCCCGGAGCGCTGGATACGGTGCCACCGCAGCCGCGTCCCGAGCAGGAGGGCGACCACGGACTGGATGACCACCAGATACATCAGCTGCCGGTAGACGAAGAGCTGGAACGGCAGCGACCACAGCGCCCGCATCCGCTCCCCGTCCAGCCGCAGCGCGTACCCGGCGCAGACCACCTGGATGGTGAGATAGCCGAACCACACCCCGGCCGCCTCCGCCGGGTCGAGGAAGAGCGCGCCGTACAGGGCGAACAGGTCGATCACGGGCGCCAGTAGCGGCAGCAGCACCTGGAAGAGCGTGAGATAGCTGAGCCCCCGGCGGCCGAACCGCCCCACCGAGCCCAGGGAGATCACCGCGCGGCGGTGCTTCCACATGGCCTGGAGCGTGCCGTACCCCCAGCGGTACCGCTGCCGCCACAGCTGGCGCAGCGAGGTGGGCACCTCGGTCCAGGCCACGGCGGTCTCCTCGTACACCACCCGCCAGCCCGCCCGCCACAGCGCCATGGTGAGGTCGGTGTCCTCGGCGAGGGTGTCCTCGCTGACCCCGCCGACGCCCATCACAGCGTCCCGCCGGAAGGCCCCGATGGCACCGGGCACGGTCGGCATGCACTCCAGCACCTCGAACATCCGCCGGTCGAGGTTGAACCCGAAGACGTACTCCAGGTGCTGCCACCTGCCGAGCAGACTGCGCCGGTTGCCCACCTTGGTGTTGCCGCTGACCGCGCCGATGGCCGGGTGGGCGAGCGGCTGGATGAGCTGGTGGATGGCGTCCGGTTCGAAGACGGTGTCGGCGTCGACCATCACCACGATGTCGTGCTTGGTGTGCGCCAGACCGGTGTTGAGGGCGGCCGCCTTGCCCGCGTTGGGCTGCCGGACCACCAGCACCCGGCGGTCGTTGACGCTCGCGGCGATGTCGGCCGTACGGTCCGTCGAGCCGTCGTCGATCACGACGATTTGCAGCCGCTGATGGGTGGAGGCGAGCAGCGAGCGGATGGTGGCCTCGATGCCCGCCTCCTCGTTGTACGCGGGGATGAGCACCGTCACCGGCTCGTTGACCTCGCGCAGCGAGGGCGCGCCGGGCCGGAAGCGGGTGAGCCGCCGGACGTGGGTACGCGCGAACAGCACGAGCATCAGCAGCCGCAGCACCCCCAGCGCCCCCGCGATCCCCAGCACCCACGTCATGGTGGACACAAAGCCCCGGCCGATGGCCGCGACCCAGATCAGCGCCTTGCCCTCCCAGCGCTCCAGGCCGGAGACCGGGACGTCGACCGGGGGCACGCCGAGCCCGCCGGTCACGGTGGTGAACTTCTTGGCGCGCGGGTCCTTGAGCAGCTTCTCCGTCTCCTGGTACGCGGTGTCCGTCTGGCTGAACTGCCGGACCATTCCCTGCGAGGGCTTCGTGCCCGACCGGTCGGCGGCCACCAGCGCATAGCCCTCCGCGGCCACGCGCCGCGCCGCCTGCCACTCGTCGCCGCACAGCGTGTCCACATCGGTGGTCAGCGGCAGCCGCAGCAGCCTCGGCTGGACCCCCACGGACCCCGCCAGCGCCGACTCGGTCAGCGACAGCTCCATCCGGGAGCGGCTGGCGGACGCCGTGCCCATGTCGGCGCCGGTGTAGGTGTTCGACCCGATCTCATGGCCCTCGGCGCGGATCCGGCGTACGAGGTCGGGGTACTGGGCCGCCTTGGCGCCGGAGACGAAGAACGTGGCCCGCGCGTCGTACCGGCGCAACAGGTCCAGCAGCCGCGGCGTCTGGACGGGGTCAGGACCGCCGTCGTAGGTCAGCGCCACCGTCCCGGCGGGCATGCCCACGGTCCGCACCCGGCCCCCGTTGATCTGCACCACCGGCCCGCCGTCGGCCAGCGCCCGCGGCACCGGGCTGGTGCACGGCCGCCGTGACTTCGCCGCGTCGACCTCGTGGTTGGTCCAGCCCTGGAACATCAGCAGGCCGAACATGGCCGGAAGGACGAGGAGAAGGAGCAGCCAGTGCGCGCGCGGATCACGGGCCGCCTTGTGCCGACCTCCCCGGGACAGGTGGTGTGGTTCCTGGCGTTTTTTCGACCGGTTGCCCTCAAACATGGTTGGTCGCACCGTAGTTGTCGGGTGCGCGGCGGATCCGGTGAAGCAGCGTGAATGGATAAGAATTCCCGGGACGCTCCCCACCGCGTGGCCGGATCGCGTAGTGGGCACGCGGAAGGCCCGCCTCCGCGGGGGCGGCTCTGCTTGACTGACGTGGTGACCTCTCCCGTTTCCTCCGTCTTCGAGACCACCAGGCCCGCGTCCGCCGACTACCTCACCCGGTTCGCCGTGAGTGACGCGGGGCGTGACTACAAGGCGCGGATGCTGGACGCCCTCGACCTCCGGGCCGGGCTGGCCGTCCTGGACGCGGGCTGCGGCCCGGGCGCCGATCTCCCGGCCCTCGCCGAGGCGGTGGCCCCCGGCGGTACGGTCATCGGGGTCGACCGCGACCAGGAGATGCTGGACGCGGCGGCGGCGCGCACCGCCGCGCGTCCGGGCGTCGAGCTGCGGCGGGCCGATGTCCACGCCCTCCCCCTGGACGACGCCTCGGTGGACCGCGCCCGCACCGACCGCGTGTTGCAGTGGGTGGACGCACCGGCCCGCGCCCTCGCCGAGTTCCACCGGGTCCTGCGCCCTGGCGGGCGGCTGGTGATGGCCGAGCCCGACTGGGACACCCTCGTCGTCGACCACCCCGACCCGGCGCTCTCCCGCGCCTACACCCGCCACGTCACCGAGCGGGTGATCCGCAACGCCGCCATCGGCCGCCAGCTCGCCCGGTTCGCCACGGATGCCGGGTTCCGGGTGCCGGAGGTCATCCCGGCCACCCAGGTCTTCCGCGATGTCCGCGCGGCGGACCGGGTCTTCGGATTCGAACGCACCACCCGCCGTGCCGTCGCGGCCGGAGACTTCACCGAGGCCCAGGCGGCCGAGTGGCTGGACCACCTGGCCCACGGCCCGTTCTTCGCCTCGGCGACGCTGTACGTGGTGGTGGCGGAGGCGTAGCCGACCGGGTTCACCGATCTCGTACGGGCGTCTCGGGCGTCCTCCCCATTCGGTGCAGCAGTCGCGTCTGTGGGGAGGCGTCATGAGCGAGCACGCCCTCGGGAGCGGCGAAGAACCGGTGAGTGGTTTCGGCGGCGGTGGGCGTTTCAGCCAGGCCGGCGTAGATCTCCTCGAGATGTTCGTCGATCCATGCCACGAGGCCCTCATCGAGGGTGTCGTCCACGTTGACGGCCCGTGCGAGATCCCACGTGTGGACAGTGCTGTCCGTGATTCTCACGGCAAGCGCCTGCCGGCCGGTCACCGGACCCAGGGGATAGTCCAGAATCCGCTGAAGAGCACCGGTCTCGCCGAACGCTTGGGCACACTCCCGGACGGACCGGGCGTACGCGCCGACCGGATCCGTGCCCAGCGCGTCGGCGTCCCGCAGCCGCAGGAAATCGTCGGCGGCGCCGCCGTGCAGCAGACCCACGTAATTGAGGTTTCCGCGAGTCATATGGTTGACCAGCTGCCGTACGTTCCACTCCGCGCAGGGAGTCGGCCAGGACCACTGTTCGGATCGCACTGCTCGCAACTTCCGTTCGAACTCGGCGCCGGCCCCGAGGAACCGATCGATGAGCCCTTCCCATGCGTTGACCATGGGGCCAGCATGCTCGCCGCGGGCGGCCAGGTCCGGCGGGTATCGGACGTCGAGGTCGCGGCACCGGGAGCCGCGGCGGCCTCAGGCGGCCCGGAACCAGGTGGCCAGGGCCTCGTGGAGACCGTCGTTCGTGGTGCCCTGCCAGGCGATGTAGCAGTCGGGGCGGAGCAGCAGGGCGGTGTCGAGGCCGGGGACGGTCGCGGTGTCGACGCGGGGTGACCAGGGGCCCGGGTCGAGGGTGCCGGTGGGGTCCAGCAGGAGGGGGCGGGCGGTGCGGGTCAGGTCGCGGAGGCCCGGGAGGTCGGGTGCCCAGTGGCCGACGAGGGGGCCGGTCGCCGGGCCCATGGCGTAGGTGATGTCCGCGCCGGAGAGCAGCCCCGCGAGGTGCCGCCGGGTCGTGGGCTGGTCCAGCAGTTCGCCGAACAGCTCGCGCAGCGCCGTCACATCGCCGCCCGGCCGGGTCAGCAGCGACTGCGCCTGGGTGTGCATGGCGACCCGCCGCGCCGCCGGGTGCCGCTCCGACTCGTACGTGTCGAGCAGCCCCTCCGCCGCGTGGCCGCGCACCTCGGCGGCCAGCTTCCAGCCGAGGTTCACCGCGTCCTGGAGGCCCAGGTTGAGCCCCGGACCGCCGATCGCCGAGTGCACATGCGCGGCGTCGCCGAGCAGCAGGACGCGGCCCGCGCGGTATCGCTCGGCGATGCGGGTGTTGCCGCCGAACAGCCGCCTCATCAGATGGGGTCCGGGCCCGGTCGGCGGGGAGAGGGCGATGCCCGCGCCGAGCACCCGGCGGGCGCTGGCCCGCAGCTCGTCAAGCGATGCCTCGCCCTCGGCCGGCTGCCCCCATTCCACGGTGGTCAGCTTGTGGGCACCGTCCGGGGACGGCGCCCAGGCGATCAGACCCTGCTCGGTCCGCAGATGCTGGTACGGCGGTATGACGCCGAAACCGGGCACGGTCAGGCCGCCATCGGCACCGATCGCGTCCGGGGACACGCCCACATGTCCGGTGCGCGACACCGAGTCGTCCGTCGTCACGCCGGGGAAGTCGATCCCGGCGAGCTTACGGACCGCGCTGCGCCCGCCGTCGGCGCCGACCACGAACTCCGCCTCGATCGGGGCCTGTTCGGGCAGCTCGACCGTCACCGACTTCTCGCCCTGCGTCAGGCCGATGACCTCGTGGCCGCGCCGGATGTCGACGCCCAGCTCCGCCGCGCGCTCGGCGAGCATGCGCTCGATCCGGAGCTGCGGCACCAGGAGCGTGTAGAGCGGGTTGTCCGGCAGGTCGCCCAGGTGGAGCGGGAACGCGCCGAAGGTGAAGCGGGGCGCCGGTTCGGGGGTGGTGCCGGGAGCGGTCAGCCGCTCGTACAGTCCGCGCCGGTCGAGCATGCGGATGACTTGGCCCACGAGGCCGTTCGCGCGCTGCGTATCGGTTGGTTCGGTGAGGCGCTCCAGGACGACCGGGCGCACACCGGACAGGGCGAGTTCGCAGGCGAGCATCAGGCCGTTGGGCCCGGCGCCTGCGATGACGACCTCGATCATGAATTCCCCTTCGGGGCAGGTGGGTTGAGTGGCCTTACGGGGTGGAAAGCCCCGCCGCGATCCGGGCGAGGGCGTCCGTGAGCAGTCGGCTCACCGGCACGGCCGCGTCGGTGCGGAGATGGTGGGCGATGGCGGTGTTGACCGCGCCCATGACCGCCGAAGCGACCAGGTGCGGATACAGGTCCTGCTCCAGGTCGCCGCCGGTACGTTCCGCGACGGCCGCCGCGATCTCGGCCTCGGCGGTGGCCCCGGCCCGCAACATCTCGCCCCGGAGTGCCGGTTCCGCGATCATCACCCGCACCCCCTCCGTCCACTGCGCCGCGTCGGCGACGGGCGGATGGGCGATCGCCTCCGCGTCCGGTGCGAACTGCCGCAGCACGGAGCCGGTGATCGCGTCCCACAGCGGCTCGCCCGGCCGTTCGCGCACCTCGTCCGCGACGCGCAGACAGCGGTCGAGGTGGCGGAACGCGATCGCCTCGGCCTTGCTCGAGAAGTAGTTGTTGAACGTACGCGGCGAGACCCCTGCGGCCTCGGCGATGTCCTCCACCTTGACCTTGTCGAACCCACGCTCCACGGTCAGCCGCACGGCGGCCCAGCTGAGCGCGGCATGCGTCTGGGCCTTCTTCCGCTCTCGCAGTCCCATGTGGTGAGCGTAGCAAAATGTGCGTGCCCCGCACATTTGCGGGGCGCGCAAGTTTTAGATTGCCGTCAGGTCCAGCTCGGCCCAGATCTCCTTGCCGGCGGTGCGTTCGCGGACGCCCCAGCGGTGGGCGAGGGCGCGGACGATGAGCAGGCCGCGGCCGTGCTTGTCGCGGGGCGACGGGCGGCGGGGGCGGGGGAGTCGCTCGCCCCGGGGGTCGGATACGGCGATCCGCAGGCGGGTTTTGGTGAGCGTGAGCTCGACGCGGAAGAGCCGCCCGGGTACGTGCCCGTGCCGTAAGGCGTTGGTGGCCAGCTCCGACACGATGAGCGCCGTGTCGTCGGCGAGTGCGGGGTGCCCCCACTCGGAGATCAGTCGGGTGGCGTGCCGGCGGGCCCTGGTCACGCTTATCGGTGTCGGGACGTAGTCGACGCGACCCTCGTTGATGACGGGGTCGCTGGGGTCCGGAATCCGGGGGTCTTGGGGCGCGAATGCCATCGCGTACCTCCAGTGGGCAGGGCAGGGCGGAGTCCGTCCGCCAACTGACGTCCCTGTGCGAGCGGTTCATTACGGACCGTAGCCCCGCGATGGTGATCGGTTCAACTCCACTGAGGAAAATTCAACCGATCTCGCTTGCGGGACGCCCCGCTACGCTCCAGACTGGCGTCACATCACGGAGGAGAGGTGTGCGGTGACAGAGGGTCAGTCCACCCAAGGGAACAGCACGTCAAGCGTCTTGGGGAGGAGACTGGGCGCCGAGCTGATGAGCCTCCGGACCAGAGCGGGCCTGACGCAGACGCACGCGGCGAAGGCGCTCAGCGCTTCGACGGGCAAGGTCGCGAAGATGGAGGGCGGGTGGGTTCCCATCCGGGACCCGGACATCCGCGCCCTGTGTGCGTTGTACGGCGCCAACGACCCTGCGACGGTGGGTGCGCTGCTGGAGCTGGCGCGTATCGACCGCGAACGCCGCAAGGCGAAGGGCTGGTGGAATGACGTCGCCCTTACGAGGACGATGAGGGAGTACGTGCCGCTTGAGAACGCGGCCACGGCTGTCAAGGCGTGGCAGGTGTCGCTCATTCCTGGCCTGCTCCAGACCCCGGAATACATTCGGACGTTGCGACGTGAGTGGGTTCCGGATGAGCAACCCGATCAGGTCGAGGCGTTCGTCGCCTCCAGAGCTGCTCGTCAGCAGAGGCTTTCCGGGGACAAGCCGCTCTCCCTCTGGGCCGTCATCTCGGAGGCGGCGCTGCGTGCACCCGTAGCCGAGCCCCAGATGCTGCGGAAGCAGTTGGAGAGCCTCCTCGACTGGAGCGAGCGCCCCAACATCACGATTCAGGTGCTCCCCTTTGGCACCGGGATGACGCGAGCGCTCGCGGGCTCCTTCAACGTTCTCTCGTTCGCCGAGCCAGGCGCCATGGACGTGGTGTTCCTGGAATTGGCGTTCTCCACCACGTGGGTCGAGGGTGGCGACGGCGCAGCGCAGCACGTAAGACTGTTCGAGGAGACTGCGCGGGGCGCGTTGCCCGAAGCCGAGTCCCGAGCCTTCATCGGGGCACTCATCAAAGGACTGTGAGCTGTGACAACCTTCGTCTTCCGTAAGTCGAGCTACAGCGGCGGAGAGGAAGAGTGCGTGGAAGTGGCCACGAACGTGCCCGGCGCCGTGGCCGTACGCGACTCCAAGGACCCGGAGGGTCGAATACTCCGGTTCACCCCCGCCGCCTGGGCGGACTTCCAGCGTGCCCTCAGAGCATCGAACGGGTGAGGCCGCCGTCCACGGCGATCGTGGTGCCCGTGACGTACGAGGCCAACGGCGTGGCGAGGAAGCAGACGACGGCCGCGAGTTCGTCCGGTGTGCCGAACCGCCCCATGGGGATGTCGTCCGTGGCGTCGGCAGGCACGCCGTCCGGGTAGAGCTCGTGGACTCGGGACGTCAGAATCCGGCCGGGCGCCACGCAGTTGACCGCGATTCCGTCCGGCGCCAGTTCGTTGGCCAGAGTCTTCAGGTATCCGGTCAGCCCGGGGCGGATCAGGTTGGACAGCGCGACCAGGGACGTCGGCTCCTTCACCGTGGTCGTCGTCACCGCGACGATCCGGCCGTACGGGCTGCGCCGTAGGTGGGGTACGACGGCGCCGACCATACGGACCAGGGGCAGCAGCAGGGTGCGGAACGCGTCGTGCGCCGCGTGCTCGTCGATCTCCAGCGCGCTGCCCGGACGCGGCCCTCCCGTGTTCCACACCAGGATGTCGAGACCGCCGAAGCGGCTGACGGTGTGCTCGACGACCCGGCCCGCCGCGCCCTCCTCGGAGAGGTCGGCGACCAGGGGAACGGCGCCGATACGCAGCGCCTCCGACTCCAGGCTCTCCCGGCGCCGGGCGACGGCGACGACGTTGGCGCCCTCGCCGGACAGGCGTTCCGCTATGGCCAGCCCCAGCCCGGACGAGGCGCCGCAGACGATCGCGGTCCGGCCTGTGAGCATGAGATCCATGGCTGTCCTTCCATGAGGGTCAGGGGCGAGGATCAGGACGCCGGTGATCGTCGGACGCGGAGTACCTCGCGCAGGATGGCGCTGGTCTCCTCGGGGCTCTCCAGGGGCCAGAAGTGCCCCCCGGTGACGTAGCGGACCTCGACGCCGGCCGCATGGGGAATGTGCTCGGCGGCGTCGGCGTAGAACTCGCGGGGCTGGCTGCGTGAGTCCCGGCCCTGCATCAGGGTCACCGGAGCGCGCCACCGCGGGATCAGGTCGGTGCGCCGCTCGCTCCACTCCTTCCGGAAGGTGGAGGCCATGTTGTAGCGCGGGACGGCGCGGGTGATCCCGGGATACGAGTACTCCTGGATGACGCGGCGCATGTCCTCGTCGGCCACCGGCAGATTCCCGACGGAGGCGTACGCCCAGACGACGAACCGTTTCGGGTCCTCCATCAGCCCGCTCCACGGTGCCTCGGCGAGGAGGTCGTCCTGCGGGGCGAGGTCGGGGTGGAAGTGGTGGAGGTGCTGCTCGCCGCGCACGTAGTGGCGGACTCGCCCGGGATGGGTGGCGGCGATGTGGTCGCCCTGTACGGTGCCCCGGTCGTGGGTGACCAAAATAAACTGATCCACCCCGATCGCGTCGAGCAGCGCGACGAGTTGCCCGGCCGCGCCGGAGTGCCGGTAGTCGCCTCGTCCCTTCTCCGACTGCCCATAGCCTTTGAGGTCGATCGCTATACAGCGGTACGAGTCCGACAGCGCGGCCATCTGGTGGTGCCACAGGAACCATGAGTCGGGCATCCCGTGCAGGAACACCACGGGCTCCCCGGCCCCCGTCCCGGTCTCCACGTAGTGCCACCGGACCGTTTCGTGGTCGCCCGGGACGTCCTCGAAGTGGTGGGTGAACACGGCCCCGTCGAGCTTCTCGGTGTCCCCGTCGTGATCCGCGGGGCGGGGCCGCACATCGGCGTAGCGCTCAAGGCGTTGGGCCACGAGGGCGTCGGGCGGAACGAAGCTCTCGATGGCCTGCCGTGCCCGCATGGGCAACTCGGTGTAGCGCCACTCATGGTCCATCGACGTTTCCTCCGGAGGGCTTGGTTCGGGCCGGTCTTCTCACCCTCGCGCGGGTGCGCCCAGCGCGTCCAACGATGTCTACTGCTGGACCCCAGCACGATTGGTGATAATGGGCGGCGTGGAACTGCGCCATCTCGAGTACTTCCTCGCCGTCGCCGACACCGGGAGCTTCACCCGCGCGGCGAAGACGCTGCACGTCGTCCAGTCAGGCGTGTCGGCGACGGTCAGGGCGCTGGAACGGGAGCTGGGATCGGCCCTGTTCACCCGGAGCCCCCAGGAAGTCACCCTGACGGCGGCCGGACGTGCCTTCCTTCCCCGGGCGCGAGAGACCCTCGACGCCGCGCGCGCCGCCAAGGACGCCGTTCACCGGACACAGGGCGCCTTGCACGGCACCGTCACGGTCGGCACCCAGACCTCGATCGACCTCGTCGATCTGCCCGGGCTCCTGGCCGCGCTGCGCACCCGGCATCCCGGTGTCACGGTGCGGCTGCGAGCGGCCATGGCGGGATCGGCGGGGCTGGCGGAGCAGCTGCGCGACGGTCGGCTCGACGTCGCCTTCCTCTCCCTGCCCGGACCGTCACCGGCCGATCTCACCACCCGGCTGCTGGCCTCCGCACCCATGGTCGTGTACGTGGCCGACTCACATCCGCTGGCCGGGGCGGGCCGGGTGCCACTGGCGCGACTGGCCGAGTTCCCGTTCATCGACTCCCCGCCGGGCTTCGGCAACCGCACCGTGGTCGACCGGGCATTCGCCGCCGCGGGGGTGGAGAGGGAGGTATCCGTCGAGGTCGCGGACGTCGGCACCGCCGTCGACTTCATCCGGGCGGGGCTGGGCATCGGCTTTCTCGGCGATTTCCTGGTCCCCGACCGGACCGGCCTCGACACGGTGGGCGTCGCGGACCACGAACTGCGCTGGCAGCTCACCGTCGCCACCGCCGCGACCCGGCGCCCCAGCGCGGCCACCGAGGCGTTCCTGGACCTGCTCGCCGAACGACATCCCGCACCGCTCCGGGGTGCCCTCACTCAGGTGCGCGACCCGGTGTGACCCGCCCCGAAACGGGCGATCGCCTCCAGGACCGCGCCCCGCAGCGTGGGACTGCCCGTGTGCCCCGAGTCGTCGATCACCTTCAGCTCGGCGTCCGGCCAGGCCTTGGACAGCTCCCACGCGGTCTTCAGCGGACTGCCCAGGTCGAGTCGCCCGTGGATCAGGACAGCCGGGATGCCGGCCAGCCGGTGCGCGTCACGGAGGAGTTGTCCGTCCTCGAGCCATGCGTCATGGGCGAAGTAGTGGGCGCAGATCCGGACGAAGGCCATCAGCGCGTCGTCCGTCTTGTCGCTGTAGTAGCCAGGACTGCCGAGTACCTCATGGGCGATGACGGCGTCCTCCCAGGCGCACCAGGCCCGCGCCGCCTTGACCCTGACCGCCTCGTCCGGACTGTTCACCAGCCGGTTGTACGCCGCGACGAGATCGCCGCCCCGCACCGCCTCCGCCTCCACCTCCGCCTCCGGCACCGCGTCGCGGAACGTCTCCCAGGCGCCGGGCAACAGGCGTCCTACACCGCCGTAGAGCCAGTCGGTCTCCTCCGGCCGGGTCATGGTGACGCCCGAGAGGACGATCTCGGAGACCCGCTCGGGGTGGCGCTCGGCGTAGGCGAGGATCAGCGTCGAGCCCCAGGAGCCGCCGTAGAGGAGCCAGCGCTCGATCTCCAAGTGCGCGCGCAGTCGCTCCATGTCGGCGATGAGATGGTCGGTGGTGTTGTGATCGAGGCTGACGGACGGGTCGGAGGCGTGCGGCAGGCTCTCACCGCAGCCACGCTGATCGAACAGGACGATCCGGAAGACCTCGGGATCGAACATCCCGCGAGCGCCGCGGCGCCCGCCGCTGCCGGGGCCGCCGTGCACGCACAGGGCCGCCTTCCCCCGGGGGTTCCCGCTGGTCTCCCAGTAGATCCGGTTTCCGTCACCGACGTCGAGGAGGCCGTGCGCGTACGGTTCGACGGGCGGGAACGGCTCGGCGGGCGGAAACGGCTCGGCGGCCATGGCGGTCTCCTCCTGAAGGCGTGAAGAACGACCTCGCGAGGCTAGTTCGACGGCTGGGATGGCGTCTCCTGTTTAGTCCACAGCTCGTGTGGCCCTGTCGGCCCACTACGTGTTCAGCAGGGCCTTGAAGCGGGCCGCGCCGTGGTGGGTCAGCCAGTCCCCGAAGGTGAGCAGGCCGGGGTGGAGAGCGCGTAGGGGCTCGATGTCGACCAGGGGGTAGATGCCGTCGTTGAGGGACTGGATGCCGCGGGCCGCCTCCTCGCTCTGGGCGCGTACGGCGTCGAGGGGGATGTGGACGTACGGGACCTCCTGGCCCGTGGCACGGCTGATGGCGGCGGCGGTCTCCGGCGGGGTGAGGGTGTCGCCCGCCAAGTCGAAGGCGCGGGAGCGGAAGCGGTGGGGGTCGTCGAAGGCGAGGGCGGCGAAGACCGCGATGTCGGCCAGTGCGATGAACTGCTGGCGGGTGTCCGGGTTGTACGGCGTGGCCAGGGCGCCACCCCGCAGACCCCATACGGGGTGGAGCAGGTTCTCCATGAAGGACGTGGGGCGCAGAACGGTTGCGGGCGTGCCGATCGCGCCGATGTGCTCCTCGATGCGCCGCTTGCTCTCCAGCGTCGACAGCCCGCTGTCACCGTCGGCGCCGAACGCGGACGCGTAGACGAGGAGTTGAGCCCCGGCGGCCAGCGCCGCGTCCGCCAGGTTCCTGCCCCACCGTACCTCGTCGTCCGGTCCGTATTCCGCGGGCAGGCCCGGCATGCCGGGGGTGGGTTGGACGCTGAACACACCGTGGGCTCCGCGGGCCGCCGCGTCGAGCGAGGCGCGGTCGTCCAGGTCGCCCGCGGCCACTTCGGCGCCTGAGGAGGCGAGGGCGACTGCCGCGGGGCTGGTGGTGTCCCGGGTGAGCGCGCGTACGTGCCAGCCGTCCGCGAGCAGTCGCCTCGCGGTGGCGCCGCCCTGCTGACCGGTCGCGCCGGTCACCAGGATGATGCGTTTCGACGTCATGGGGGTCATGGTGGAAGGCTCCCGAGTAGAATCGGAACGAGTAACCCGGTTAACGTACCGGAACGACTGACCCGCTTGTCAATCAGGGGGATGTGGACGGAGATGGCGAGGGAAGCGGCGCACGGCGCGGCAGAGGGTGAAGGGCCGCCCCCGGGCGGGCCGCCTCCGGAAGGGCTGCCCTCGCGGGCCGACGCGCGGCGGAACAGGGCGCGGGTGCTGGCCGCGGCCAGGGCCTCGTTTGCGGCGGAGGGCGGCATGGCGCCGCTCGGCGCCATCGCCGAGCGGGCCGGGGTGGGCGCCGGGACGGTGTACCGCCACTTCCCCTCCAAGGAGGACCTCTTCGAAGCGGTGATCGCCGACAGCGTGGAGGGGGTCGTCGCCGAGGGGCGGGCGTTGGCCGCGGCCGTGGATCCAGGGGCGGCGTTCTTCGGTTTCCTGGAGCGCGTGGTCAGGGAGGCGTCGCTCAACCGTGCGCTGTGCGAAGCCTTCGCCCGGGAGGCCCCCGGTCGCATCCCCGATGCGGCGGCCGGTGCCAGGCACGAGTTCGGTGATGTGCTGAGTGTGCTGCTCCGGCGTTCCCAGGAGGCCGGAGCGGTCAGGGCGGATGTCGAAGCGGCGGACGTGCAGGCGCTGGTGGCGGGGTGCGCGGCCATGGAGCAGGGACGCGGCCCCGGCGCCGGGGTGCTGACGGCGGTGATGTGCGACGGATTGCGAGCGGAGCAAGCCGTAACGAAATTCCGTAACGGAATGGGGGAGGGTGACGGCGGGGCCGCTGGTCCGCGTGACGAAATCGGTCGGTGCGAGATGTGCGGTGACCCGCTGCCCGGCGACCGCACCAGCCGCGCGGGCCGCCCCGCGCGGTTCTGCGGGGCGGCATGCAGACAGAAGGCCCACCGGCGGCGCACGCGCACCAGTGGCTGACCTTCTGCCCGTGACCGAACGGACGCGGAGGCGGCTGGGTGACCTACGTCATGGGAACGTGGCCGGGCCCGCGAGCAGTTGAGGGTGTGACCACTGACAGGGACATGAGCCGGATGCCGGGCCCCGGACCGTCGACGATCGCCGCGGCGGCGGTGTGCGCCCTGCTGGTCGCGGCCGTGCTGGCGGGGGCCGCGCTCCTGGCGCCCGGGTCCGGCCTCGGCGTGCGGACGGAGGGCCCCGCCGCCACTGTGGGCCCGGCCGCCACCGTCGGCCCGGCCGGGGCCTCCGTCCCGGAGGCCGGGCGCCCGCGCGCCCCACGCGTTGTGACCCACATCACCGGAACTCGACCCCCTGGCCCGGCCAGCCAGCACACGTGACCACAGATATGCGAACCCGGGTACGGGCCGGGGATCCAGGCGCCTTCGCGGAGCTGTTCGACGCCTACGCGCGGACCGTCTACAACCACGCCTTCCGGCTGACCGCTGACTGGTCGGTGGCCGAGGACGTCATGTCGGCGACGTATCTGGAGGCGTGGCGGCGCCGTGAAACGGTTGATGCCGAAGGGGGATCCCTTCGGCCCTGGCTCCTGGGCATCGCCACCAACGTGGCCCGTACCCACTGCCGCAGTAATCGGCGCTATCGGGCCGCGGCCGCCGCTGCGGCCGAGGCGGGGGCCGCGTCGATGCGGATTCCCGACCATGCCGAGGAGACGGCCGGGCGGGTGGACGACCGGCGCCGGATCAACGCCACGCTGACCGCCCTCGGATCGCTGAAGCGCGCCGAACGTGAGGTCCTCGTCCTCTGCCTCTGGGAGGGCATGGAGTACGCCGACGTCGCCCGCACCCTCGGCGTCCCCATCGGAACCGTCCGCTCCAGGCTGTCCCGCGCCCGCGCCAAGCTGCGCAAACTCGCCGACGCGGAACTGGGCCGCAGAAAACGGGAACTCACTTCGCTCCCCCGGCAGGTAAAGGGCGATCGCACCCACGCGATCCGGTCCGTAGAGGAAGGAATCCGATGAACGCCAGCCCCTCCCAGCCGCACCCGGCTGAGTGGCCGGAGACCCGAGAGCTCCTGGCCACCGAAGAGCGGGGTCTGCCGGCGGGCCGCCACCAGTACCACAAGGAGCATCTGATGGCCCAGATCCACGACGACCTCCGCACCACCCCCGGCGCCCCGCCCGCCCCCGCGCGGCAGCGCAACCCGTTCCTGCGCCGGACGATCCTGCTGCCCGCCGCGGCCTGCGCGGTGGCCGGTGCGGTCGTGGGCGGCTTCGCCCTCGCGGGGGGCGATGGTGGCGGCAAGACCCCCCTGGCCACCGGTCCCGCGCTGACCACTCAGATCGGCACCGCCGATGCCAAGGGCGCCCCCGAGCTGCTCCACCGCATCTCGTTGGCCTCTGCCGACGCCTCCGGGCCCACGGTGCGCGACGGGGAGTTCATCTACATCGCCTCGAAGGTGGCCAGCACCTACCCCAAGACCGTGGACGACAAGACCACGGTGGTGAGCGAGAAGCTGCACTCCCGTCAGGTCTGGCAGTCCCCCGACGGGAAGGACGGCTGGCTGATCGAGCCGGGCCAGACCGGCGACAAGGGCATGACCCTGGCCGGTCCGCACCCGATCAGCGCGGCGTACAACACCCTGGCCAAGCTGCCCACCGACCCCGACGCCCTGTTGAAGAAGATCTACCAGGACGTTCGTGAGAACGCGGACAAGGAGGTTCCCCGCGACCAGGCGGCTTTCGTCGCCATTGGCGATCTGCTGACCGAGAGCTACCCGCCCGCGCGGCTCGCCCCCGCCCTCTACAAGGCCGCCGCCAAGATCCCCGGAGTGGTCGCGGTGGACGACGCGGTTGACGCCACGGGCCGTCACGGCGTCGCGGTGGCACGGCTGAACGAGGCGGATGGCCAGCGCGAGGAGTGGATCTTCGACAAGAAGACCATGGAATTCCTCGGTGAGCGCACCGTCCAGGTCAAGCCCGACACGGACGGTCTGCTCAAGCCCGGCACTGTCGTCTTCACCAGTGCGATCACACAGCGCGCGGTTGTCGACGACAACAAGCAGACGCCTTCCCAGGCCGGCTGACCCGCCCGTCCGCCTCAGACCTCCTCGCGCATCAGCCGCAGATACACCACCGAGAACAGCGCCCCCACCAGCAGCAACAGCAGGGCCACCGCCGTGCCGTAGCCGATGAGGGACTTGTTGAACGCCTGGTCGTACATGAAGACCGGGAGGGTCTGGCTGCGGTTTCCCGGGCCGCCTCGGGTCATGGCCCAGATGAGGCCGAACACCGACAGCGTCTGGAGGGTGTTCAACATCAGATTGGTGCCGATGGAGCGGCGGATCATCGGCAGGGTGATGTGCCAGAAGCGGCCGAGGCCGCCGGCGCCGTCGACCTCCGCGGCCGACCGGCTCGGGCCTCACTTGGCGCCGCCGGACCGCAAGGACGAGCCGGTCGGCACGGGAAGATCGCTCGCGTCCGCCACTGAGCAGGAACGCACAATACATGGTGTGGCCCGCCTTAGAGGCATCTAAGGCGGGCCACGCTATCTGGGCTACATGCTGCCCCTCATGCCGGAACCGTTGTAGCGACCACCGGGGCTTTTAGTCATCGCTTGTCGAACGAGAACGGATCTTTGCCCAAACCACGCCTCCGGTCACACAAGCAGCGAGGAATACGAGGATGATGGGGATCAGTGGCCCGATCCCTATTCCTTCGAACATGACGCCTCCTTGGCGTGATGAAAGCGACCAGCAGGTCGGGGAACTCCCATTCTACCTTTGATCCTCGCCGTTGGTCACTGATAAGCCCCTATGCGACTATTATGTGCTAATAGCCAGATTCAGGGCCATGGTCGGTGAAACTTAGAAGCATGAGGCAGGGCCCGAGAGTGCCCCACTCAACACCTCTATTACTCCTTGAGATAGCCACCTACGAAGCCGCGATAGTCGCCCCACACGCGCTCTCGCTTGTCCCATGAGCTGCCCCAGCAGTCGGCCGTCCAAACAGTTTCGGACTGGGCGTTGTCGGCAGGCGGCGATGAGATCCATTCCTTGACGGGGCTATGAGAGAATGAGCACCCCGGCACGTAGAGGAAATGCGTCGCGCTACCTGGGTACACTTTCCTCGTATCTTTGCCCTTGACCTGGTAGTTTGTCCTCACCTTCACCTGGGAGACCTTGATGCCCAGGATCTTGTCGTTGACGGCGTATGACGCCCACATGTCTCTGACTCGGGAGGCCTGGGCTGCCGAGTCATCGTTCGGGGGCAACCCGTCACTCGCGCCGCCGCTGTTCTCGTACTCGATCACAACATCACCCCCTGCAAGCTCAACCCGCTCCCCGGAAGCAGCCGGTTCGCTGGTGGTTGCATATAAGAACTTACTCACAAAATCTGGATCGTTGATCAGGGTGACGAAACGGGCCTTCTCGGTGCCTGAAAGGTTCTGGAACTGGTCCAGTGTTTCTCGAGCCTGGTCATCCTCGAGGGAAGCGGTTTTCAGATAGGCTGTGTAGTTCAGGATTTGTTCAGCAGTGGTGGCGTCGTCTGCCTGAGCCGTTCCAGGAAACAACGAAAATGCTAATCCCGCCAGAGTCAAGCCTGCGGAAGTCACGAAACCACGTCTGCGTATAGAGTGCATCATGCCGAAATTCTCCCTTTCGCTGACCTCATACTTGCGTCAAGTTTGAGCAGGAAAGAGGGGCGGTGTGACATAATGACACACTCCGATGCCCCCCCCGGGTTCCAAAACTGGCGCGCCCGCCTCCTGTCCCCGCGGGGCACGCTTCACAGACAATGCACGAGTTCCTCACACTGTGTCAACAAGTCTCGAATAAATTGAGGTTTCCCTGAGTTTCGATGAGCCGATTCTTCAAGCCCCGTCCGGAGGGGCAGAGGCTCTGGCGGACGGGTTCACGACCAAGATTTCCCCTACCGTCACGCGGTGGCGCTGCCGGGCCCATACTGTTCCGGGAAACACAAGCACCACGGTATGCAGGTCCAGGCCCTCACTGACCTGCTCGGACGGCTCTTGCGGGCGTCTCCGGCCTTACCCGGTCCCGACTCACCCCTGGCCGCCGCGAGGACTCACGACCCCATCGACGCGCTCGCCGATGTGCGGCTGAAAACGGTGCTCCCGCCGCCACGTCCCACGTGCCCTTCCGGGGCCGTTGACTGAAGGGGCGGAAGCGTCGCGGCAACACCACCCACGCCAAGATTTGCTCTGTCGGTGAGCAGGTCTCTTGATCAGCGCCCCGATGAAGGTGCGGGACGCCCACCTTCCCGGACTGAATCGCGTGGCCTGAATCCGTGGGTTGGGCGGCGTCATCTTGGATGAGGGGCCGTGCCGTTGACGTCTCCGCCTGCCCGCTATTCCCTGATTCCGGTCCGTACCGACCGCTTCGTGATCTGGGGGGAAACGGTGCGATCCTTGAGACGGTTCGCTGTGCTGGCGACCGCCTGTATGTGTGGTGTCGCGGTGGTGCCGGCGGCCACCGCGGCCGGGCCGGAGGAACCGGCGGCGCACCGGCCGCGTACCGAGCTGGTGAACGCCACGGCAGACGGCGTCGTAGGAGACGACCGCGCGTCCCGGGGGTGCTCAGCGCCAACGGCCGCTTCGTCGCGTTCGCCTCCTCGCGGGAGGACCTGGTCCCCGGGGACACCAACGGGCGGCAGAGTCTGCCCGCAGGGAGGCCGGGGCCATCAGCTCCCGTGGTAAAGCCGTGCCACGTCGACGAGTTGAATGGTCTCGTCCCGGCTCGCCATGTCCCGTAGCTCTTGGGTGAAGCCGGCGCCGCTGAAGCACAGAAGGCGAATCTCCTGCTCCCGGGCACCGCTGCGGGCTGCCAGCAGGCTGCGGAGGTGCTCCAGGCGCCCCAGGTCTCCCAGGCCCATGATGTCGTTCCATTTGGCTTCACCGATGGCCAGCAGGGTCTCGCGTTCGTCGGTGTCGCGGCCGAAGACGGCGACGTCGACTTCGTGACTGGTCTTGGCGCCGGGGTCGGATACCGTGCCGCTCGCGACACGGGAGGGGTGGCCACCGTAGGTGGCGGGGTCCGCATGCCATCGGGCCCACGTACGGCAGATACTTTCGAAATGCGGTCCGACGACCTTGCTGCGGAAAGTGGGCTGGGCACGGCTCCACACATCGGCGGCGCGGCCGGGGCGTTCCAGATCTCCCCACATCGGGCGCATGACGGCGTGGTAGAAGGTGACCAGCGGTTCGGCGATCCGATACGCGGAGCGGTTTTTCCGGAACGCGTCGGTTTCATGTGTGATCATGCCGACGTCTTCGAGGACTCCGAGCGGGTGGGCGAGGTCGGTGGACTTGCGGCCGAGGTAGTCGGCGATGCCGCCGCGTGATGCGTTGCCTTGGGCGATGGCGGCCAGGACCGAGTGATAGAGGGCCGTATCGCGAAGCTCGGGCTCTTCGGCCAGGAGGTAGCGGGCTTCGCGGAAGAGCGGTCGCCCAGGATTGAGGACGGCGCGGATGACCCAGTCGTCGAAGTCTTCCGGGCCCGCGGGGGTGTCGCCTTGCGTGAACTCGCGCCGGTAAGCGGGGGTTCCGCCGACGATCGCGTTGGTCAGTACGGCGGTGGGCAGGTCGGCGATGTCCCAGAACTGGGCGGCGAGGCGGAAGTCCAGGGTGGGGACGATGAGGTCGAGCCCCGCACGCCCTCGCAAGGGCGCGTTGCCGGCCAGCAGCTTGCCCATGAAGGACAGCGCGGATCCGCACAGCAGAAGGCGCACAGGGGTGTTGGTGCGCTGGGCGCCGGGGTCCAGGGCCCGCTGGATGATGGGCGGCAGGGAGGGTGATGCCTTGGCGAGGAAGGGGAACTCATCGATCACCACGGTGGTCGGGCCGGAGGTCGCGATGGACATCAGCCGAGTGATGGCCTCGTCCCAGTGGGAGAACCTGAAGAGCGTGGGCTCGGCGACATGGGCGGCCAGGGCGGCACCGAACTGGCGGAGGGCATCGGCCTCAGTGGTCTCGGTGGCGGTGAACATGAAGCCACCCGTGGCCCGGGTGACCGCGTCCAGGAGGAAGGTCTTGCCCTGACGGCGGCGCCCGGATACGACGCCCAGCGTCGCCTCCGGGCCGGCGTAGGTCGCGAACCGGACGAGCTCGGACCACTCGAAGTTCCGGTCGAACATTTCGGGTGGCTTCTTCACGCCGGGCCTCCAGTGATGAATAGGTATGGCTATTATAGCTGCACCTATACAAGAGACCTTCGCTGGTTCCGACGGCTGGCCGCGTGTTCGGTCGGCTGTGACATAAGCCATGGGGACGCGGCCATGTCCGGCGGCTGCCCGATGATGGGACAGCAGATAGCCGTCGTCCATGCCTCGAACTACGAGGTGATCCGGACGGTCCTGCCCGCCACGAAGCCGAGCCCGGGCTCCGGCGACGGTCACACCCGCTGACCACGGGCGGGCGCCCCGAGCCCGTCCCGGGCCGCGGCCCGGACCGTGACCCGGAGCGCCCTGCGGTACGGCGGTGCGGCGGCGGGGTCAGACCTCTTCCTTCATCAGCCGCAGATACACCACCGAGAACAGCGCCCCCACCAGCAGCAACAGCAGCGCCACCGCCGTGCCGTAGCCGATGAGGGACTTGTTGAACGCCTGGTCGTACATGAAGACCGGGAGGGTCTGGCTGCGGTTTCCCGGGCCGCCTCGGGTCATGGCCCAGATGAGGCCGAACACCGACAGCGTCTGGAGGGTGTTCAACATCAGATTGGTGCCGATGGAGCGGCGGATCATCGGCAGGGTGATGTGCCAGAAGCGGCCGAGGCCGCCGGCGCCGTCGACCTCCGCGGCCTCGGTGATCTCCTTGGGGATCTCCGACAGCGCGGCGGAGTAGACGAGCATCGAGAAGGCCGTGCCGCGCCAGACGTTGGCGAAGGAGACGGCGAGGATGGGCAGGGTGTAGAGCCAGTTCTGGGACGGCAGGCCCAGCCAGTCCAGCAGCGCGTTGAGCGTGCCCTCGCGGCGGAAGAACGCGTAGAGCAGGAAGCCCGCCACGATCTCGGGGACGACCCAGGCCGCGATGACGACCGAGCCGGTCAGCGTGCGCACCGGCCGGGAGGCACGCTGCATCAGGGCGGCCAGGGCCAGGCCGAGGGTGTTCTGGCCGACGAGGGAGGAGAGCAGGGTGAAGACGAGGGTGAGGACGACCGCGTTACGGAAGTCGTCGTCCCCGAAGGCGCGCTGGAAGTTGTCCAGGCCCACGAAGTCCGTGGAGGACGCGCCCGTGAGCTGCATGTTCGTGAAGGCGATATAGACGCAGTAGGCGATCGGGCCACCGAGGAAGAGCAGCAGCATGACGGTGGCGGGGGCGAGCGGGAGCCAGCGCAGGGGGCGGCCGCGACGGGGGCCCGGCCGGGCCGGGGTCTCCGTCGGGGCCGCCGCCACCTTGGTCGCGGTTGCCATCGGGGGGCGGCCCTCAGCCCTGGCCGCCCGCCGCCACCGTGGCGCCGTCGGCGATGGACTTCAGCTGGTCGTCGTAGGACTTCGCGGCCTTCTCCGGTGAGGAGTCACCCGTGGTCGCCGCCTCCATCGCCTCGCCGATCGCCGTGGAGACCTGCGGATAGACGGGGGTGGTGGGCCGGTAGTGGGTGTTCTTCACCAGGCCCGTGAAGAAGGTGATCCCGGGCATGGACGAGGTGTACTTCGGGTCCTGTGCGACGTCCTTGCGGACGGCGATCTGCGCGTCGACGATGTCCCAGGTGACCGCGTTGTCCTTGGTCTGGAGCTGCTGGATGAACTTCCAGGCCAGATCGGGGTTCTTGGACTTCGCGGTGATCGCCCACGTCCAGCCGCCGGACATGCTGACCTTGCCGGGTGCCTGGCCGTGCTGCGTGGGCATCGGGGCCTGGCCGAGGGTCTTGGACCACTCGGGCCAGGGCTTGCCGCCGGTCTTCAGCCAGTTCTGGCCGAGCCAGGAGCCGTCGAGGGCGATGGCCAGCTTGCCCTGGGGCAGCCATTCGCTGTAGACGGTGGTGCCCACGTTGGGGTCGAGGGCGTCGGAGATGTCCGGGCCCAGCTTCTCGGAGTAGACGGTCTTGAGGAAGTCGAGGGCGTCGGTGAACCCCTTGCCGCCGGTGACCCACTTCTTGGCGCCGGGGTCGTAGAGCGGGTTCCCGCCCGCCTCGCCCGTGCCGTACAGCAGCATCTCGAAGCCCTGCATCACGGAGGTCTCGCCCGGGGCCTTGCCGGTGTAGACGTTGAGCGGGGTGACGCCGGGGACCTTCTTCTTGATCGTGCGCGCCGCCTCGAGGATCTCGTTCCAGTTCTTCGGGGACCAGTCGGCGGGCAGCCCGGCCTTCGCGAAGATCTCTTTGTTGAACCACAGGCCGCGGGTGTCGGTGCCGTCCGGGACGCCGTACGTCTTGCCGTCCTCGGCCTTGGCGGCGGTCTTCGCGGTGTCGACGAACTGGTCCCAGGTCTTCCACTTGGCCAGATACGCGTCGAGGGGGCGCAGATAGCCCGCCTTGATGTCGGAGTTGATCCGGAAGGTGTCCTCGTAGACCAGGTCCGGGGCGGTCTTCGGGGACCGCATCATCTGCTGGACCTTGGTGGCGTAGTCGTTGTCCTGCGCCTGGATCGGGATCAGCTTGACCTTCTTGCCGGGGTTGGCCTTCTCGAACTGCTTCTTGACCTCGGCGAGATGGTGGTCCTTGAAGCGGATCTTGTTGTCGGTGGAGCGGTTGTAGGCGACCTTGACGGTGTCCGGGTCGCTGCCCGAACCGCCACCGCAGGATGTGAGTCCGGCGGTGGCGGCGAGGGTGGCGGCGAGGATCAGTGGGGCGGTGGGGCGCACGGGCACGACCTCCTTGCTGGCCTCTGTGGGCTGCGGGCTGACCGTAAGGTCGGCTTCAACGGAAGGTCAATCCCCGTGACCTGGATGGTCACGTGATCGAACGCCGCCCGGCGGGCGGATGGGGCTCGGCTCGGTGTCAGCCGTTGTAGCCCGCGAGCGCCTTGGTGAAGTCGTACGTGCCCTGGTTGATACCGCTGCACGCGTCCCCGTCCGTGCCGGAGCCGCACTTGCGGTCGCGGTTGAGCGACCAGAAGCTGACGCGGGCCAGGTGGTGGCTCTTGGCGTAGGAGACCATGTCCTTGAAGTTGTTCAGGGATATCGTCTCGCCCGCGACGTCGGTCTTGCCGTTCATCGAGGAGAAGCCGACCTTGCGGTAGGCGGCGTCGGAGGAGAGGCCGTACGCGCTCGCCACCGTGTTCTTCAGACCGTCCACCGCGGACTTGGTGGCCGCGGCCATGTCGATCGAGCCCTGGCCGAAGTCGAACGGCATGACCGTCCAGCCGTCCACGTCGAGCCCGGCGGTGGCGCCGCGCTTGACCAGGTCCTTCCCGCCTGCGTCGGGACCGGACGTGGTGGTGCCGAAGGTGACGTACACCTTGATGCCGCTGTTCTTCTGCTTGACCGTCTTGAGCGCGTCGATCACGCGCTGGCGGACCGTGGCGTTCTCGAACTCGGTCGACTCGATGTCGATGTCGATCGACTTGAGCTTGTACGCGTCGATGACCTTCTGGTACGCCCCGGCGAGCGCGGACGCGGAGGAGCACTTCTCGCCCAGCTTGTTACCGCTCCAGCCGCCGAAGGAGACGGTGACATCGCCGCCCGCCGAGCGGATGGAGTTGATCGTCGACTGGTCGTTGCCGCCGGTGAGCGCGCGGGAGCCGTCCCACTTGGGGGTGCAGCCGCCGTCGGACAGCATGAAGGCCATCGTGAACTGCTGGGTGCCGGTGGCCGACATGACGTCCGTGGCCTTGGGCGGGGAGCCCCAACCCAGGTAGAGGTAGGGGCCGTTGAGCCCGCTGGGCGCGGCGGCGGTGTGCGCCGACCCCGGCGCCGCCTGGGCGGTGGCCGCCGTGGTGACGCCCGCGCCGAGCAGGCCGATGGCGGCGGCGAGGGCGAGTCTGCGGTGCGTCGGCTTGGAAAGAGGCATGGCTGATGGAGCCTCCTGGGTGGGGGGTGGGAGGAAGTCGAGCGAGGCTGAACCTAGCGAGGCGGCATGGCCGCGACAAGATGTCGGATAGGAAACTTTCCTATTTCCCATGACCAGGGACTCCGCCCCTGGCCCCCGGGGGTCTGCGGCGGAGCCCTGTCGCCCGGTGTGCGCTTGTACGCCGAGCGGTTGCGGCAGGCGTACGAAGCCGCGATCGCGGCCGGAGACAGCCGCCCCTAGTGCTCATGCCCGAGGACGCGATGTCAGCAGTTCCCTTGCCAGGGGACCGCATAGGAGCTGCCGATTTCATACCGCCCTGGTGTGGAAACTTTGAAACGGATCCAGTCACCATCACGCTCCACACAACCAGCGCTGGTGCGGAGCCAGGGGGAATAGGGGATACGCAACCTGACCATGCCGGGCCTGGGAACGTGTACTGCGATTTTCGCATTGTCGCTGCTGACGACTGACGCATCCGCACCTGAGACAATTGGCCTGGCGCCCTTCACCCGATAAATCTGCCACTGGGAGTCGTGCCATACCGGCTCCAGCCAGCTCGGTCTGCCGCGGACGAGCTTGGCTTCGTCTTTTGCCGCCCAGTCAGGCTCACCCCCCGGCAGGACGACATAACCTACCGCCCACTTGTCGAGCCATGCGCGATATTGCCCCATCGTGAACTGGTTTTCATAGAACAGGCCCCCGCGTTCTACATCGAGCTGGCGATTCCACCCCCGTGCCAGATTCACGTGAGGACCGAGTGCGGTGGTTTCACGATGATTGACAGCAGGCACTACCTCCACACGCGTGCGGTCCGCATGCAAACGGTCGAGCGCTTTCAGCACACCTTGCGTGTGGGACGCCCATGACGGCACAGGGGTCGACATATTGAGCACATGGATAGTATGTGCCGTCACCCACTGCACGGAAAGAGCGAGAGAAAGCCCGATGGCTACCCTTGGCGCTATGTGAACGCCGCGCTCGAGTAGCACGCAGAGAAGCACCGGAGGTCCGAATAGTTCAGCGAGACGGATGACGTTGGAACCGACAGGCGAAGAAATCAGTCCGGTCAAAACCACACCTGACGCATAAATCGCGGAGCTGAAACGTAGAGTCCTCCACTCTCGCGGTGCCAGCAGCGCCAGAGCGATTCCGAAGAGGGTTGGCTCCCACATGTCGTCCATTGCCATGGGCATTGCGCCGCTAAAAGGAAAGAGCAAGATTGCCGAAGCGACCACTGCGACAGGCGGCGCACAAACAGCGATAGCTCTTCCCGTATCCCGGTTCAAGAGCCACCCTGCCCCGAGAACCAGGAGGAACAGCCCTGCGACGGGACTGGCCAGAGTTGCCAGGGCGCTGAACGCCGATGCCGGCACCAAGCGCCGGCTGGAACCTACCAGGCCAAGACAGGACACCAGCGCCAGAGTCACGCCCAGTGCGAAAGTGGAGCGCCCCGACGCGACATTCGCCCAGAGAGACAGGACCGCCAGGAGTGCAGGCCACAACGGACGACTTACTCCGCTGCGTACGAACACACGCCCCATGAACCACGAGGCAATGATTCCCGCCCCCACGGTGACAGTCCGCACACCAAGAAGAGCCATCAACTGCGGTGCGATGACACTGTAGTTGCCGACATGGATTCCCCCGTACCAGCCCAGGTTGTAGGGGGATCCGGGGTGTCGGGAGACGAAATCCGCCCATGCTAATTGCGCGGCGAGATCACCGCCGCCTGTTGCCAGACAGGCGGCCCATACGGCATACAGCGGCAGGGCCAGGGCGGTAGCCGAAATCGGGACGTAGTGGTGGCGCCAGTGTGTACGCGCCCATGCGAATCTGCCGGCCTGAAAACTCTCTACAGGAATGTGGACATCTACATCTACATCTACATCTACAGGCAGTTGGACCGCCGAGACGGAGGGAGGTATTCGGGAAGACACTCCGCCAGCGTGCCCGGACCTCGCTGACCGGTTGCTGACCCAACCTGACCGGCCGATCAGGAAGGCGGGCCGGCGCTGTGCGAGGCTGCACCACATGCGCATCCTGGTGGTCGAAGACGAGGTGGACCTCGCACACACCCTGCACACCGGTCTGACCGCCGAGGGCTACAGCGTCGACCTCGCCCATGACGGCCGACAGGGCCTGTGGATGGCCCGGACCGGCGAATACGCCCTCGTCGTACTGGACTTGATGCTGCCCGGACTCAACGGCTACAAGGTCTGCGCCCAACTGCGCCGGGAGGGCAACGCGACCCCCATCCTCGTACTCACCGCCAAGGACGGGGAGTGGGATCAGACAGAGGCCCTGGACACGGGGGCCGATGACTACCTGGCCAAACCCTTCTCCTACATGGTGCTCGTCGCACGGCTGCGGGCCCTGGCCAGACGAGCCGCCACGATCGCCCCGCCCGTCCTTGCCGTGGGCGACCTCTCGTTGGATGTCGCCGGCCGGGTCTGCCACCGGGCCGGGACCCGGGTGGAACTCACCCCCCGGGAGTTCGCCGTGCTGGAGCTGCTGGCCCGCCGGGCGGGCCAGGCGGTCTCCAAAACGGATCTGCTCTATCACGCGTGGCCCGACGAAGCCCGGGATCCCAACCTGGTGGAGGCGCGCGTCAGCGCCCTCCGCAAGAAGGTGGACGCCGCGTTCCACCGGCAGTCCCTGCAGACCGTACGGGGTACCGGCTACCGGCTGGTGGACGACCGTGAACTCGACTGAGCCGCGACGCCGCTGGTGGCCAACCGTGAATGCGACCGGGCCGCGACGCGGCTGGTGGCCGCGCTCGGTACGAGCCCGCACGGCCCTGGCCGCCGCCTCGACCGCCGCCGTCATCCTGGCCGGCATCGGCTGGTGGGTACACCACGACGTCTACCGCGAGAGCACAGGGATCGCCCAAGGGCAGACGCAGAAACAGTTCTTGGCTCTCGTCGATCAGCTGGAGAAGGGTGCGGTTCCCGCTCGCCGAAGCACCGTGCCGTATGAGATCGTCGCGACCGGCCGACGCGCCGCTGTCGCCTACGGCGGAGGCATGGAGGAGTTCGATCCCGGCACCCGCCATGTGCTGCCCGCCCCACCGAAGGCCGAGTTGCCCGCCCCACCGGACGAGGGGCCGAACTGGGGCTATACGACCCGTCCCGTGCGCCTGCCGGCGCGCCCCGACTCCGCACCCGGGGACCGGTTCGGCAAGGACGGCGGAACCTACCAGGTCATGTACGACGATGTCAGGGCCGATGAACTGAGCGGCGACACAGTCGCCGCTCTGGGTGTCGCCGCCGACGCCCAGCTGCGGGTCTATGTGGTGGTGCTCCCGCACGCAGCCGAGGACATCGCCGGGACCATCACCGAGGCCACCGACCGCCTGCTGCTGCGGGCCGGGCTCGTCAGCCTCGTACTGATCGCCGCCGTCGCCTACTTCGCCGTCCGTATCGCGCTGCGGCCGGTCGAAGCCATCCGCGTCCTCACCGCCTCGGTCACCGCGAACGACCCCCGCGAACGCGTCACCGTCCCCAATACGGGGGACGAGATCGCCGCCCTGGCCACCACCATCAACACCACCCTCCAACGCCTCGACGACGCCGCCGCCCAGCAGCGCCGCTTCGTCGCGGACGCCGCCCACGAACTACGCAGCCCCCTCACCACACTGCTCGCCAGCCTGGAAGTCGCGCTCGCCTACCCGGAACGCACCGACTGGCCCGCCGCGGCCACCACCGCCGCACGGCAGACCCGCCGCCTCCAGGCCCTCGCCGAGGACCTGCTGTTCCTCGCCCGCCTCGACACCCGCACCCCCGCGGCCGGCCCCGACACCGTCGACCTGACAGCCCTCGCCTCCCGGCTGACCGAGCAATACCCCCTCACCGAACGTCCGCTGACCCTCACCTGCGACAGCACCGCCCCCGCACACGTACACGGAAACCCCGACGAATACGAACGACTGCTGCGCAACCTCATCGACAACGCCGCCCGCCACGCCACACACCGCATCCAGATCACCGTCCGGAACCGGGACGGCCGGGTCGACCTCACGGTGCACGACGACGGACCGGGCGTGCCCACCGAGGACGCCGAGCGCATCTTCGAACGCTTCGTCCGGCTCGACGACGCCCGCTCCCGCGACCACGGCGGCACCGGCCTGGGCCTCGCCATCGCCCGCGACCTGGCCCACCGCCACCGAGGCACCCTCACCCTCACCCCCCGGACCCTCGGAGCATGCTTCGAGCTACGCCTCCCCCAAGCCCCCGCCCCGGCCGACACATGACGCGCTTCACCGCGGCCGCACCGGCCACCCGATGAGACGCCGCTGGTGCGGTGGGTGAGAATGCGGCAACTGGGCTGAGCTCAGTGTTCGCTGAGCCAGCGGTACAGCAGCTCGGGCCGGCCGATCTGCCCGTAGTGGGGGGCGCGGGCCGCCCGACCGGCCTCCACCAGGTGCTCCAGATAGCGGCGGGCGGTGATCCGGGAGATCCCCACGGTCTCGGCGGTCGCCGCGGCCGAGATGCCCTCCTCCTCCGCGCCGCGCAGCGCCTCCGTGACCGCGTGCAGGGTGGCCTGGGTCAGCCCCTTCGGCATCGCGGCGGGCTGCGGCGCCCGCAGCGCGGCCAGCGCCCGGTCCACCTCGTCCTGCCCGCTGGCCTCGCCCGCGGTCGCGCGGAACTCGGCGTACCGGAGGAGGCGGTCCCGGAGGGTGGAGAAGGTGAACGGTTTCAGCACGTACTGCACGACCCCGAGGGAGACCCCGTCCCGGACCACCGCGAGGTCCCGGGCCGAGGTGACCGCGATCACATCCGCGTCGTTCCCGGCGGCGCGCAGCGCCCGTACGAGCTGGAGGCCGTGCCCGTCGGGGAGGTAGAGGTCCAGCAGCAGCAGATCGGCGGGCGTCCGCTCCAGCAACCGCTGCGCGTCCCCGCCACTCCGCGCCGCCCCGACGACGGCGAAGCCGGGAACGCGCTCGACGTACATCCGGTGCGCGTCCGCCGCGACGGGGTCGTCTTCGACGACGAGAACCCGGATCGGCGCCGGATCCCCCGGTCTCGCCTGCGGCGGGCTCATGGACGGATTCCTCTCGAAACGCGGTCGAAACGCGGTTGACGTGGAAGCTCGGGGCTCCAATTTACGGAGGGTAACCGCAAGTGGCCAGATCCCTACGGTGACGATTCCCCTATGGCCTGTGCCCCGGGGACTCAGGCCCCGGGACCCCGCTCCCGGACGGCCGGATTTGACCGTACGGCGGCCGGGCGGGGCGGCCGCCTGCCCGGGTCGGACCCACCTGGCTCCGGTGGGCGCCCGGCGCCGGGCGCGGGCATCCGGCCGGCCGGGCCCGCTCGTGCGCGGCCCACGTGTCCGCCCGGTGGCCGGGCCGCTGTGAAGGCGCCGCCCCGCCTGGGGCGACCGCGCCGGGGCTCGTCCGCTCACCTCACCCCCCGCACGGGGTGGTCGGCGGCGGCCCGCTCCGGGGCGGCGGGCGCCCGCCCTGGTCCTGGCTGCCGCTGGGTGGCTGGCAGCCGCGGCTCCCGGAGCGGCGGCTCCCCGCTCGGGTCGGCCGTGCCTCGGCCCCGGTGGGCGCCCGGCGCCGGGCGCGGGCATCCGGCCGTCCGGCCGGGCCCCACTGCCCCCGCCCCCGCGTGGGGTGGTTGGTGGCGGCCCGCCTCGCCACCGGCTGCCGCCGAGTGGCCGGTCGGGGCTCCCCGGGCCGAGGCGGGGCTCACGTCGTGACGGCCGGGGTTGTCAGGGGGAGGCGGGCGGTGAATTCGGCGCCGCCGTCGGGGGAGGTGGTCACTTCCACCGTGCCCGCGTTGCGGCGGGTGGCCTGCTGGACCAGGGCCAGGCCGAGGCCGCGGCCGGGGGACTTCGTGCTCCAGCCGCGGCGGAAGACCTCCTCGGCCGCCGCCGGGTCGAGCCCGGCGCCGGTGTCCGACACGCGCAGGGTCAGCTCGCCGGCGTCCGCGCGGGCGGTGACCGTGACGCGGGCGCTGCGCGGGGCCGACTCGTTGCCGATGCCCTCGGCGGCCGCGTCCGTGGCGTTGTCGATGAGGTTGCCGAGGATGGTCACCAGGTCGCGGGCGGGCAGGCCGGGCGGGAGGACGCCATCGTCGATGCGGCTGTCGGGGGCCAGGACGAGCTCGACGCCGCGCTCACTGGCCTGGGCCGCCTTGCCCAGCAGCAGGGCGGCCAGGACGGGCTCGGCGACGGCCGCCACCACCTGGTCGGTCAGCGCCTGGGCCAGCTCCAGCTCGGCGGTGGCGAAGTCGACCGCCTCGTCCTCCCGGCCCAGTTCGATCAGCGAGACGACGGCATGCAGCCGATTCGCGGCCTCATGGGCCTGGGAGCGCAGCGCCTCCGCGAAGCCGCGCAGCGAGTCCAGCTCGCCGGAGAGCGCCTGGAGCTCGGTGTGGTCGCGCAGGGTGACGACCGTGCCGCGCTGCTCACCGCTGCTCACCGGTGAGGTGTTGACGACCACGACCCGCTCCGCGGTCAGGTGCAGCTCGTCCACGCGCGGCTCGGCCGCCAGCAGGGCGCCGGTCAGCGCGGGCGGCAGGCCCAGGTCGGAGGCGTAGCGGCCGACGGAGTCCTCGGGCAGGCCGAGCAGCTCCCGCCCGCCGTCGTTGATCAGCGCGATCCGCCGCTGGCCGTCCAGCATCAGCAGCCCCTCGCGCACGGCGTGCAGCGCGGCCTGGTGGTAGTCGTGCATCCGGCTCAGCTCGGCCGCGTTCATCCCGTGCGTATGGCGGCGCAGCCGGGCGTTGATCACATACGCGCACAGGCCGCCGAGCGCGAGCGCGGCGGCCGCCACGCCGAGCAGCGCGAGCAGCTGCCGGCGCACCTGGGCGCTGATGGTGTCCACGGTTATCCCCGCGCTGACCAGCGCCGTGATCCGGCCGCCGGCGCGGTCGTCGCGCACCGGGGCCACGACCCGCACCGAGGGGCCGAGCGTGCCGGTGTACGTCTCGGGGAAGATCCGGCCGCGCAGCGCGGGCTTGATGTGGCCGAGATAGGTCGCGCCGATCTGGTCCGGATCGGGGTGCGCCCAGCGCACCCCGTGGGTATCCATGATCGTGACGAAGGTGACGCCGGTGTCCCGGCGCACCTTCTCCGCGTACGGCTGGAGCCGGGCCGTGGGGTCCTTCGACCGCGCGGCCTCGGCGACCGACGGCGAGTCGGCGACGGCCACCGCGGCGGCGGTCGCCCGCTGCCGCGCGGCCACCACCGCCTGCTCGCGGTCGGTGACGTAGGCGAAGACGGCGCATCCGGCCACCAGGGCGGCGACCAGCACGACCTGCATCGCGAAGAGCTGGCCCGCCAGGCTCCGGGGGTGGGGAATGCGCATGGCCATCAGTCTGCACACGCATCTTTGTGTGAACGAAATGAACGGAAGGGTGACCCCCGTCACAGGCTGGGGCATAGTCGCCGGGACCGTTCAAGGCGGTGTGCGAGCCGCACACGGTACAGCGCCGGGACAGTTGGACGGCAGAACAGAAGGAGGCAGCACCGTGGCTGCGGACACCACGCCGCCCGCATCCGGGCGTACGGAACCGGATGGGACGAAGCCGAAGAAGGAAAGGATTCACTACCTCTACCTCGCCGTCATCGGCGCGGTGGCGCTCGGCATCCTCGTGGGCTTCGTGGCCCCCGATACGGCGGTGGAGCTCAAGCCCATCGGCGAAGGCTTCGTCAACCTCATCAAGATGCTGATCTCGCCGATCATCTTCTGCACGATCGTGCTCGGCGTCGGCTCGGTGCGCAAGGCGGCGAAGGTCGGCGCGGTCGGCGGTCTGGCGCTCGGCTACTTCATGGTGATGTCGACCGTGGCCCTCGCGATCGGCCTGGTCGTCGGCAACTTCCTCGAGCCCGGCAGCGGCCTGCACATGAGCCATGAGGCGGCCCAGGCCGGGCAGAGCCAGGCCGAGGGCGCCTCCGAGTCGACGGCGGACTTCCTGCTCGGGATCATCCCGAAGACGCTGGTCTCCGCCTTCACCGAGGGCGAGGTGCTCCAGACCCTGTTCGTGGCCCTGCTCGCGGGCTTCGCCCTCCAGGCGATGGGCAAGGCGGGCGAGCCGGTGCTGCGCGGCATAGGCCACATCCAGCAGCTCGTCTTCAAGCTGCTGTCGATGGTCATGTGGGCCGCCCCGATCGGTGCCTTCGGCGCGATCGCCGCCGTGGTCGGCGAGACCGGTCTGGACGCGCTCAAGGCGCTCGCGGTCATCATGATCGGCTTCTATGTGACCTGTGCGCTCTTCGTGTTCCTGGTCCTCGGGACGATCCTGCGGCTGGTCGCGGGCATCAACATCTTCCTGCTGCTGAAGTACCTGGCGCGGGAGTTCCTGCTGATCCTGTCGACGTCCTCCTCCGAGTCGGCGCTGCCGCTGCTGATCGCGAAGATGGAGCACGCGGGCGTCAGCCGGCCGGTCGCCGGTATCACCGTCCCCACGGGCTACTCCTTCAACCTGGACGGCACCGCCATCTACCTGACGATGGCCTCGCTGTTCATCGCCGAGGCCATGGGCGACCCGCTCTCCATAGGCCAGCAGATATCCCTGCTCGTCTTCATGGTCGTGGCGTCCAAGGGCGCCGCCGGTGTGACCGGCGCGGGCATGGCGACGCTGGCGGGCGGTCTCCAGTCGCACCGGCCCGAACTGGTCGACGGCGTCGGCCTGATCGTCGGCATCGACCGCTTCATGAGCGAGGCCCGCGCCCTCACCAACTTCGCGGGCAACGCGGTCGCGACCGTCCTGGTCGGCACCTGGACCAAGGAGATCGACAAGGAGCGGATGAACGAAGTCCTCGCCGGACGGCTGCCGTTCGACGCGGAGGGCTTCGCCCGCGACGGTGGCGGCCACGGCCCGGCCGCGGACGACTCCGAGGCGGCCGAGGGCAAGTCCCTCCCCGAGCGGCGTGACGGTGACACGGCGAAGGAGCACGTGCCCGCCTGACACCCCACGCGCAACGCGGCCCTGCCCTCCTGAATCGGGGCAGGGCCGTTGCGCGTCTCACGGGCTCGGGGCGCATGGCGTGGTGGACACGACGAATGGCGCCCCGCGTCTTCCCCCCGTTGGAAGACGCGAGACGCCGGCATGGGCCCGGCCGCCAAGGCCCCTTGGCGGTGCTCGGCTGGTCCTCGGCGCCGAAGGCGCCTCAGCGCCTTACGGGGTGTCCGCCGCGTGGCAAGGCTTCGCCCCTGGACCCCGGGGTCTGGGGCGGAGCCCCCCGCGCGGCGGAGCCGCATATCGTCAGGTGTCGGGAAGGGGCGGGGAGGGGAGTAGCCCGCCGCAGGCGTACGCGTACCGCCGGACACCTCCTACCGCTCGCCGTCCGGTGCGCGGCGCAGTTGTTCCGGGAGGGCCGTCCACTCGGGGCCCTCGCGCAGGGGTTTGACCCAGGCGATGTTCCCGCCGGTGTCCACGTAGGCGACCCGGCCCATGGCCTCGCGTTCGAGGTCGTAGACGAGCTCGCCGATCCGTGGGGTGCTCCGTGTTCCTCCTGCGGTGGTCATGAGCCGCCTCCTCGGCACCTCACTGCCATACCGTCCCCCGTTCATCGTCGGAAGAGGGCCCGGAGACCGGAGAGCTCCGGTCCGGCCGCCGCCAGCGGTGACCGGGGAGAGCTTCTGGTGCCCGTGGGACCCTCGAACACTCGTAGGGTGCTACGAGCCGCTGATATCCCGCTGATGCCTCGCTGACCCGAACCCGTGGGTAGGCTTCCAAGTGGTCACAGTGAAATCTCTGGTACCAACGGGGGCAGTGTGTGGATGGGACCGAGTTTCGCCTGTTGGGACCGGTCGGAATATGGCAGGGCGAGCGTCTGTTGGGGCCGACCGCCGCACAGCAGCGGTCCGTTCTGGCGATGCTGCTGATGGCCTCCGGCCGCGTGGTGTCCGTCGACAGGCTGGTGTTGGCAGTATGGGGCGAGGATCCGCCGGGGTCCGCGCGAAACGCCGTACAGGTACAGATTTCCAAGCTGCGGCGGATCCTGTCCGCCCTGCCCGGGGCCGAGTTGACGACGTCGGCGAAGGGCTATTCCCTGACCGTCGCGCGTGAGCAGGTCGATCTGCACCGCTTCCGCGATCTGGTGCGGGCCGCGCGGGAGGCTCCCAAGAACGCCGGGGCCACCGGGGAGCCCGAGGCCGCCGTGGCCGCCGAGGCCCGGGCCGGAGAGCTGTTGCGCGCCGCGCTCCACCTGTGGCGCGGGCCCGCGCTGTCCGATGTCGCGGGCGGCTGGCTGCCCGAGACCCTGGGCGCCGGTCTGGAGGAGGAGCGGCGTGCGGCGGTCGAGGAGTGCGCCGCGATCGACCTGCGCTCCGGACGCCACCACGAGGCCGCCGCGGAGCTGTCCGTCCTGGTGGCCGAACACCCCCTGCGGGAACGCTCGGTGGCGCTGCTGATGGAGGCGCTGCGGCGCTGTGGCAGGCGGGCCGACGCCCTCGCGCTGTTCCGCTCCACCCGCCGGAGGTACGTGGAGGAGCTGGGCATCGAGCCCGGGGACGAGCTCCAGCGGCTCCACCGGCAGGCGCTCGAGGACAGCCGGGACGGTCAGAACGGCAGGGACGGCAGGGACGGCAGGGACGGCAGGGACGGCCGGTCCGCGGATGCCTCCGGGCCGTCCGGCGGGCACGGGAGCGCTCCCGCGGCGGCTCCCGCGGCCCGGACACCGCCCGACGCGGCCCCGGCACCGCCCGACGCGACCCCGACGTCACCCGACGCGGCACCCGCCCCCGCCCCGGAGGGCACCCCGGCCGCCGACGAGCCCCCCGAGCTCGCCGCCGAACCCGCCGCCGAGCCCGCGGGCACGCCCGCCACCGCCCGCGAGCCGATCACCGTCGTCACCGCCGTACCCCAGCAACTCCCCTCCGACGTCGCCCACTTCACCGGCCGTGAGCGCGAACTGGCCGGGCTGGACGCCCTGCTGCCCGCGGGCTCGGGCTCGGGCGCGGCCGGGGACGGAGGACGGCCGCCCACGGCCGCGAGGATCACCGTGATCGCGGGCAGCGGCGGCCTCGGCAAGACCACCCTCGCGGTGCACTGGGCCCACCGCGTCCGCGACCGGTTCCCCGACGGCCAGCTCTATGTGAATCTGCGCGGCTTCGGCCCCACCGACTCGGCCATGACCGTCGCCGAGGCCGTACGGGGCTTCCTGGACGCCTTCCAGGTGCCCGCCCACCGGATCCCCGCGACGCTGGAGGCGCAGACCGCGCTGTACCGGAGCCTGCTGGCCGACCGCCGGATGCTGATCCTGCTCGACAACGCCCGGGACGCCGAGCAGGTGCGGCCCCTGCTGCCCGGTTCCCCCGGCTGTCTGGTGGTGCTGACCAGCCGTAACGAGCTCACGAGCCTGGTCGTCGCCGAACAGGCCCAGCCGCTGCCGCTGGATCTGCTCGACCGCGACGAGGCGCGCGAACTGCTGATCAGCCGGGTGGGCGCCGAGCGGGTGGACGCCGAACCCGAGGCCGTGGAGGAGGTCATCACGGTGTGCGCCGGGCTGCCGCTCGCGCTCGCCATCGTGGCCGCCCGCGCGGCCACCCACCCCCGCTTCGGCCTGGAGGCGCTCGCCGGGGAGCTGCGCGACGCCCGCGGCAGCCTCGACGCGTTCGAGGGCGGGGACGCCACCACCGACGTCCGGGCCGTCTTCTCCTGGTCGTACCACACCCTGGGCCCCGACGCCGCCCGGCTGTTCCGGCTGCTGGGCGTCCACCCGGGCCCCGATATCGCGGCCCCCGCGGCCGCCAGTCTGGTGGGGATCCCGGTGCCGCAGGCCCGCCGGCTGCTGATCGAGCTGACCCGGGCGCATCTGATCACCGAGCGCGCCCCCGGTCAGTACGGCTTCCACGATCTGCTGCGCGCCTACGCCATGGAGCTCACCCAGGCGTACGACGCGCCGGAGGAGCGCCGCACCGCGCTGCACCGGATGCTCGACCACTATCTGCACACCGCCGTGGCCGCCGGGAAGGCCTTCACCCCGCACCGGGAGCCGATCACGGTCGAGCCGGTCCGGCCCGGTGTCAGCGTCGGCGAGTTCGCGGGGCACGGCCAGGCGCTGCTCTGGTTCATCGTCACTTATCCGGCGCTGATGGCGGCCTTACAGGAGGCCGCCGAGGCCGGATTCGAGACCCACGCCTGGCAACTGGCCTGGTCGCTGACCGAGTTCCTGGACCAGCGCGGCCACTGGCACGACCAGCGCACCGTGCACCGGATCGCCCTGGGCTCGGCCCACCGCATCCGCGACCTCACCGGCCAGGCCCACTCCTGCTACGCGCTGGGCCTCGCCGATCTGCGGATGGGGCGCTACGACCGGGCCCGCGGCCATCTGGTGCGCGCCCTGAACCTGCACCGCGAGACCGGCAACGCCGTCGGCCAGGCCCTGGCCCATGGCGCGCTCAACCTCGCCAGCGAGCGGGAGGGACGCCATGACGAGGGCCTGCACCACGCGCTGCGCGCCCTGAAGCTGTACCGGGCGGCGGGCCACCGCAGCGGCGAGGCGTACGCCCTGAACAACGTCGGCTGGGCGTACGCCATGCTGGGCGACTTCCAGCAGACCCTCGTCCACTGCGAGAAGGCGCTGACCATGCTGCGGCAGGCGGGGGACAGGCGCGGGGAGTCCGCCGCCTGGGACAGCCTCGGCTACGCCCACAGCCACGTCGGCGACCACCAGCAGGCCATCAGCTGCTACCGGCACGCGGTGGATCTGCGGCGCGGCCGGGGCGAGCGGGTCCGGGAGGCCGAGTCCCTGCACCGGCTGGGCAGCGCCCAGCTCGCCGCCGGGGACCGGGCCGGGGCCCGCCGCAGCTGGCAGCGGGCCCTGACCCGGTTCGACTCCCTCGGCCACCCCGACGCCCACCGGGTCCGGGAGGGCCTCACCGGTCTTGGCGGGCTCGCCGATGACCGCTGATCGCGCCGTGGGCCGGTTGGCGCCACACTGAACGGACATCAGGGGGAGGGGCGGGATGGGACGCAAGGAGAAACCTCTGGATCCGAGCGCGGGGCCGGTCCAGGGCTTCGCGTACGAACTGCGCAAACTGCGTCAGGAAGCCGGCGGGCCGGCCTATCGGGCGATGGCACAGCGCGTGCGCTACTCCGCGGTGACGCTGTCGCAGGCCGCGGCGGGCGACCAGTTGCCGTCGCTGCCGGTGGTCCTCGCGTACGTGGAAGCCTGCGGCGCGGACGCGGCGGAGTGGGAGGAGCGCTGGCGCGCGGTGCGACGGGAGGTCTCGGGGCTGCCGCGGGAGGACGACGACGCGAAACCGCCCTACCAGGGGCTCGCCCGCTTCGACATCGGCGATCACGAGCGTTTCTTCGGACGGGAGCGGCTTGTTTCCGAGGCGCTGGCGTTGGTACGGGGCCATGGCTTCGCCGCCGTCTTCGGTCCGTCCGGCAGCGGTAAGTCCTCACTGCTGCGCGCGGGGCTGATCCCGGCACTCCGGGCGGGCACGCGGGAAGTCCCCGGTGTGGGACAGGAGCTCCGCCCGGCGGTGATCCGCGTGCTGACTCCGGGCGACCGGCCGCTCCGTACCCATGCGGAGGCGCTCGTCCCGAAGGCGGGCGAGGGGGAAACCTGGCTCGTGGTCGACCAGTTCGAGGAGCTGTTCACGCTCTGTCACGACCCCGCCGAACGCGCGGGCTTCGTGGCCCGCTTGCTCGCCGCGCGCGACCCCGGCAGCCGGCTGCGGGTGGTGATCGGCGTACGAGCGGACTTCTTCGACCGCTGTGCCGAGCACCGTGAGCTGACGTACGCCCTGCGCGACGCCACACTGCTCGTCGGCCCCATGAGCCGGGCGGAGCTGCGCGCGGCCATCGTCAAACCGGCGGCGGCGGACGGTTTGATCGTCGAGCGGGCGCTTACCGCGCGGATCGTCGAAGAGGTCGTCGACGAACCGGGCGGCCTGCCGCTCATGTCCCATGCCCTGCTCGAAACCTGGCACAGGCGCCGCCGACGGGCCCTCACGGTGGAGATGTACGAGGCGGTGGGCGGACTCCACGGCGCCATCGCGAAGACCGCCGAGCGGGTGTACGAGGAGTTGAGCGCGTCGCAGGCGGAGACGGCCCGGCGTATCCTGCTGCGCCTGATCACCCCCGGCGAGGGCGCGCAGGACACTCGGCGCCCCGTTGACCGGGAGGAATGGGAACCGGAGTCGGCCGATACGACGATCGTGCTGGACCGCCTGGCGCGCGCCCGGCTCATCACCCTCGACCGGAACACGGTCGATCTGGCCCACGAGGCCCTGATCATGGCCTGGCCGCGGCTGCGCGGCTGGATCGAGGAGGACCGGGAGCGGCTGCGGATCCACCGGAAGCTGACAGAGGCGGCACGGGCGTGGGAGGAGATGGGGCGGGATCCGGGGGCGCTGTACCGGGGGGTGCGGTTGACCGCGGCGGCGGAGGCATTCGGTGATCCAGAGCGCTCCGCCGAACTCGCCCGTGTGGAACGGGAGTTCCTGGCGGCCAGCCGTACCTTCGGCGCGCGTGAGCGGCGGCGCCTGCGGACCTTCGTGGGCGCGCTCTCCCTGCTGGTGGTGCTGACACTGGTGGCCGGTGTGGTCGCGTGGCAGCAGAACCGGGCGAACGAGCGGCGCGGCGCCGAGGCCGCCGCCCGGCGGATCGCCGCGGTCGCGGAGAACATGCGGTCCTCCGATCCGGTCAGGGCGATGCGGCTCAGCGTCGCCGCGTGGCGGCTCAGCCATACGGCCGAGACGCGGTCATCGCTGCTCGGGGCCATGGTCCAGAAGGAGGAGCGGTCCTTCCGGATTCCTGTTCCGGGTGCCACCCCGGGGGGCGTGTCGCTCAGCGCCGACGGACGTTTCCTGGTCGTGGTGGGGAGTGACCGGGTACGACGGTGGGACGTCCTCACCCAGAAGCTGTCCGGGGTCCCCTTCACGGTGGGAGAGGACGAGATGGTCCTGAACACCAGCCCCGACGGGAGACGGCTGCTGGCGACGCGGGGACAGAGGCTCCAGCTGTGGAACCTGGCGTCGGGGAAGAGGGACGGTGGACCGTTCGGCTCCGCGGACGACTACCCCGACTTCGGTCCCAGCGGGCGGACCTTGCTGACGGTACGGGGCTCGTCGGCCATCCTGCGCGATCTGCGGTACCGGCACGTGATGGCGCGGAGCGACGGCGGGGCGTCGGGCGGGGCGGCGGTGGTCAGTGGGGACGACCGGTACCTCGTGCTGTGCCCGAAGAAGGGGCCGGTCACGTTATGGGACGTCGCCGAGGGGCGTACGAGGAAAGGCGACTGGGAGCACGGCACGACGGAAAGCTCCTGCGACGACTACGCCTCCCGCATCAGCCTGGACCGCGACCGGCTCGCGGTCCGCGACAGCCACGGGATCCGGATCTGGGACGTGACCACGGGAAAGGAGATTCACCGCATCCGCGTCGCCAAGGCCGAGAACGTCACCTTGAGCGCCGACGGGCGGTTCCTCGCGGCGGCGACCCCCGGCGAGATCCTGCTGTGGCGCCTCGCGAGCGCGGGCGCTCCGGTGTTCCGCTACTCGCTGGTGAACGAGCCCGCCGACGCGCTGCGGATCGATACGGCACGCGGGGAGATCCGCTACCTCGGAGGGGAGGACAGCTCCAATCCCGTGGTGCGGACCATCTCCATACAGGACGCCGTCCAGCCGGGATGGCGGCACGAGCCGGTGGCCGACGCGGCGTTCGGCCCGGACGGCCGTGTGCTCGGGACGGCGACCAGGACCGGGGAGAAGGTGCGCTTCCGCCTGGTCCGGGGCACCGACGGCGCCCGCGTCGCCGGTTTGCCGTCCGCGCCCTGCGGCCGGGGCGGCGGCGCGGACGGGTGCGCCGTCCTCACCCGTTTCAGCCCCGACGGGAGGGCCTTCGCCTTCGGTGCCGTCCCACGGAACTCCTCGGATGACTCCTCCGTGGGCACCGAGCGTGTGACGCTCTGGGGGCTCCGCGGTCCGCATCGGAAGCGGTCCGTCGCGCTGACCGGTAAGGCGGACGACTCCGGTCTCCCGCCTCTCCTCAGCGACACCGAGGCAAGCGATTCCGGCACCGACACGGTAGTGCCGGGGCCGGGGGGTGCGTACCTGCTGGCCTATCGGCGGAACGAGGGCCGGCTGGAGCGGTGGGAAGCGCGCGGGCCGGGTGGCCGGGGCAGGGTGATCAGCGAAGGTGGCCAGGGCACGGCGATCGCCCGAGAGGGAGACGTGTCCTCCTCCCGCGTTGACCGTTGGGAGGCGGGCATGGCGCTCCGCCCCGACGGCCGGATGCTCGCCACGGCCGACGGGCAGGTCTTCACCTTGCCGTCCGGGCGCGCGACCAGCGTTTCGCTCGGCCAGGATTTCGTCAGCACGCTCGAGTTCAGCGGGGACGGACGTTTCCTCGCCGCGGGGGGAATGAGCGGGCGGGTGAGCCTGTGGGACGGGGACGTCGAACACCGCCTCGGAGACCTCGCCGGTACGTATACCGGCGCCTCCCGGGAGGCGCCCGAAGCCGTGACGGCGCTGGCGTTCTCCCCCGACGGTGGCACGCTCGCGGTCGCGGGCGACGGCGGGACCGTCCAACTGTGGGACGTGGCCTCACAGCAGCCACTGGGGGCGGCCTTTCCGACCCCCGGTGACGGAGTGCTCGCGCTCGCCTTCGGCGACGACGGCAAGACCCTGCTCGTGGCGGGCCGGCACGTCCCCCTTCAGCGGTACGCCGTCGACCCCGCCCGGATCGTGACCGCCGTCTGCCGACGGGCCGGGGGCGGCCTCTCCCGGGCCGACTGGAAGACGTACCTCCCGGAGATCTCCTACCGCGACATCTGCTGAGCGCACCGTGCCGTTCGCTCGTCCATATCGCCTCCGCGCGCCCGGTGATCCGGAGCGCGCGTCCGCGAACCCCTCAGCGACGGCTCAGACCGGGCGCAGCCAGATCGTGGCCAGCGGCGGAAGCACCGGCAACAGGCTCGCCGGGCGGCCATGGGCGGCCGTGGGCTCGGCCTTCAGCGGTTCGGCGTTGACCACACCGCTGCCGCCGTAGCGCCGGTCGTCGGTGTTCAGCACCTCGCGCCACACCGGCACCGCATCCGGCGTCCCGATGCGGTACTCATGCCGGACCACCGGGGAGAAGTTGCTGATGGCCAGCAGCGGGGAGCCCTCGGCGTCGTAGCGGAGGAAGGCGAAGACGTTGTCCTCGCGGGCATCGCCCTCGATCCAGGAGAAGCCCTCGGGGTCGGTGTCCCGCTGCCACAGCGCGGGCGTGGCCGTGTACGTCCGGTTGAGGTCGCGGACCAGGTCGCGGACGCCCCGGTGGTCGGGCTCGGCGGAGTACGACGGGTCCAGCAGCCACCAGTCGGGACCGTGCGCCTCCGACCACTCGGCGCCCTGCGCGAACTCCTGGCCCATGAAGAGCAGTTGCTTGCCCGGGTGGGCCCACATGAAGCCGAGGTAGGCGCGGTGGGTGGCGCGCCGCTGCCACCAGTCGCCGGGCATCTTCGACACCAGGGCCCGCTTGCCGTGCACCACCTCGTCGTGCGAGATCGGCAGTACGTAGTTCTCGCTGTACGCGTACACCATCGAGAACGTCATCTCGTGGTGGTGGTAGGCGCGGTGCACCGGCTCGTGCGCGAGATAGCCCAGCGAGTCGTGCATCCACCCCATGTTCCACTTCAGCCCGAAGCCGAGGCCGCCGAAGCCGCTGGGGCCCACGTGGTGGGTGGCGCGGGTGACCCCGTCCCACGCGGTCGACTCCTCGGCGATGGTGACCACGCCCGGGCAGCGGCGGTAGACGGTCGCGTTCATCTCCTGGAGGAAGGCGACCGCGTCCAGGTTCTCGCGGCCGCCGTGCGCGTTGGGCGTCCACTGGCCGGGCTCGCGGGAGTAGTCGAGGTAGAGCATGGAGGCGACGGCGTCCACGCGCAGGCCGTCGATGTGGAACTCCTCGCACCAGTAGACCGCGTTCGCCACCAGGAAGTTGCGCACCTCCGTGCGCCCGTAGTCGAACTCCAGCGTGCCCCAGTCGGGGTGCGCGGCCCGCAGCGGATCGGCGGGCTCGTACAGCGGACGGCCGTCGAACTCCGCCAGTGCCCAGGCGTCCTTCGGGAAGTGCGCGGGCACCCAGTCCACGATGACCCCGATGTCCGCCCGGTGCAGCGCGTCCACCAGGTACTTGAAGTCGTCCGGGGTGCCGAGGCGGGCCGTGGGCGCGTAGAAGCCGGTCACCTGGTAGCCCCAGGAGCCGCCGAAGGGGTGCTCGGCCACCGGCATCAGCTCGACGTGGGTGAAGCCCAGGTCCTTGACGTACGCCGGGAGCTGCTCGGCGAGCTGCCGGTAGGTCAGCCCCGGCCGCCAGGAGGGCAGGTGCACCTCGTAGACGGAGAACGGCAGCTCATGGACGCGCCCGCCCTTCCGCCGCGCCATCCACGCGTCATCGCCCCAGTCGTGGTGCGAGGCGTGGACGACGGAGGCGGTGGCGGGCGGGCACTCGGTGCGCCGCGCCATCGGGTCGGCGCGCAGGGAGTGGCCGCCGTCGGGCCGGGTGATCTCGAACTTGTAGAGCGCGCCCTCGCCCACGCCCGGCAGGAACAGCTCCCACACGCCGCTGCCGCCGAGCGAGCGCATCGGCAGCGCGGTGCCGTCCCAGTAGGTGAAGTCGCCGGTCAGCCGCACCCCGAGGGCATTGGGCGCCCATACGGTGAAGCGGGTCCCGGCCACGCCCTGGTGGGTCATCGGCCGCGCGCCGAGCGCCTGCCACAGCTCCTCGTGACGGCCCTCGCCGATGAGGTGCAGATCGAGTTCGCCGATGGCGGGCAGGAAGCGGTACGGGTCGTGCAGCTCCAGCTCGGCGTCCTCGTACGCCACCAGCAGCCGGTAGTCCGGGATCTCCCGCAGCGGCAGCACCCCGGAGAACAGCCCGTCCCCCTCGGCCCGCAGCCGGGCGCGCAGTCCGCCGGCGGCGACGGTCACCGACCGGGCGTACGGGCGCAGGGTCCGGAACAGCACCCCGCCGGGCACGGGGTGGGCGCCGAGCACCGCGTGCGGATCGTGATGCGCCCCGGCCAGCAGCCGCCGCCGGTCCTCGCCCGCCAGCGCGGGCGCGGCCCGCACCCCGCGCTCGTCCTCCACCACGTCGTCCGGGCCCGCGCCGCCCCCGGCCACGGGCCGCCCGGCCACCCGCGAGGGCCCGCCCGTGCCGCCGTTCTCCTCCTGCGGCTCCTCGTCCGTGCGGGGCGCCCGGGGCACGGGCGGTGAGCCGTAGGACACCCGGGCCTCGCGGCCCGGGTGCGCGGGCGGATGGGGCCGGGCGGAGAGGAACGTCGCCGGGACCGCCGGGCCGGCTGTGGCGCCGGTGGCGGCGGGCGCGTGGCCCGGTCCCTCGTCGGACGGGTACTGGCCGGACGGCGGTCGTGCGGTCACGGGGTGGTCCTCCCGGGGGTGTCGGAGGTGTCGGAGGGAACGGCGGATGAGGGAGCCGGCCGCGGTCAGGCGCGGGTGGCGGCCAGGCGGTGGATCGCGGTCATCGGGACGGACAGCCAGTCGGGGCGGTGCCGTGCCTCGTAGAGCACCTCGTAGACGGCCTTGTCGGTCTCATGGGCGCGCAGCAGCTCCGGCTCGTCACGCGGATCGGTGCCGGACGCCTCCGCGTAGCCCGCGCAGTACGCGGCGCGGGTGCGGCCCGCCCACTCCTGCGGGCGCTCATGGCGCCCCACGGCCGCCGCGTAGTCGAAGGACCGCAGCATGCCCGCGATGTCGCGCACCGGCGGCTGCGGGCGGCGCCGCTCGGCCAGCGGACGGGACGGCTCGCCCTCGAAGTCGATGAGCGACCACCGCCCGCCTCCGCCGCCGTCCCCGCTGTTTCCCGTGAGCAGCGCCTGCCCCAGGTGCAGATCGCCGTGGATGCGCTGGGCCGCCCAGGTGCGGCCCGCACGCCCCAGCGCGGCCAGGTCCTCGTACGCGCCGTGCAGCGCGGTGCGGTACGGCTGGAGGGCGGGCACCGCGGCGGCGGCCGAGTCGAGCCGTTCGCTCATGGCGGCCGCGAGGTGCTCGATCTGCGGGCGGCGCAGTACGGAGGTGGGCAGTGCGCGGGCCATCGCCAGGTGGACCTCGGCGGTCGCGTGCCCCAGCGCGCGGGCGGCGTCGGTGAAGTCGCCCCCGGCGGCCAGGGCGTCCAGCGCGAGCTGCCAGCCGTCCCGGGAACCGGCCAGGAAGGGCTGGAGCACCCCCAGGGTGAACGGCTCCGGCCGTGGCCCGGCGCCCTCGGCCGGGGGCTCGGCCTCGAACCAGGCGGCGGGCGCGGGCACCCGGGAGCAGCCGGTGCGGGCGAGCGCGAGGGGGAGTTCGAGGTCCGGATTGGTGCCGGGGCTGACCCGTCGGAAGAGCTTGAGAATAAACGTATCGCCGTAAACCACCGAGGAGTTGGACTGCTCGGCGGTCATCACCCGGGGCGCGAGCGCGGAGGGGATCGCGCTGGACGGCTCCCGTACGAAGCGCAGCGGGCCGAGCCGCCCCGGCATCCGCAGCCGCTCCAGCAGCAGGGTGGTGAGCCGGGGGTCGGCCAGCGCCTCGTACACCGTCTGCCCGTCCAGCGGCCCGCCGCTGGGCCGGCCGATGAGCGCGGGGGCGAGCGACGGCGGCAGGGCGGGGCGCGCCCCGAGCAGCAGCTGGTAGCAGTCGCTGGCCGCCGCCCCGCGCCGGTGGCCGCAGCCGAAGCCGTGCCGGTGGCCGGGCGGCTCCGGCTGCTCGGCGCGGATCAGCAGATGGAGCAGCCCGGGCGTGCCGCCGCTCGCCCGCCACGGCAGCAGCTCGGTCGCGGAGACCAGCGCGAAGCCGGTGACGGGACGGCCCTTGCCCGCGAACCAGCGCTGCCGGGGCAGCCACTCGGCGAGCAGCGGCGCGAGCGAGGTGAGCAGCCCGGGCGGGCCCGCGGCCGCGGTGGTGCGGACCGCGGCCGGTGGGGGCTGGTCCCGCGGTACGGCGGTCGGCGGGTGATGTGCCCCCCGGGAGAGCGGAGCTTCCGGCATGGCGTCGCGTCCTTTCCCCGGGCACACGACAGATCAGGGCAAAGTGTCCCGGATTGCGGCATTGACTGTGCGACGGTGCGGGACGTGTCGGGCGAGGATCGTCCGTACGGCGAGCCCGGTGAACGCCATCGGGCCCGCCGGTGACGGTGTGAGTACAGAGTGCCCATGACGGGGGGTCGAAAACGCCCGTACGCGCCCGAGATGGACGCGTACGGACGAGCGAGAGCCGGAGCGGGGGCCGCGCCCTGGCCGAAACCGGACGGCGGTCTTGGTGCCCGCGGCGGGCTGTTCCCCTCCCCGCCCCTTCCCTCAACTGGGGCTCCGCCCCAGACCCCGCTCCTCAAGCGCCGGAGGGGCTGATTTCAGCCCGTCCGGCGATTGAGGACACGCCCGAAGGGCGTCCGGGGGTCCAGGGGCGGAGCCCCCCCCCACGCGGCGGAGCCGCATATCGTCAGGTGTCGGGAAGGGGCGGGGAGGGGAAAGCATCGCTCAGCCGACGCGGTCCGCCCAGTGCCCCACCGGTTCGCCGCGCCGTAGCCGGAACCAGTAGAAGCCGTGCCCGGCCAGGGTGAGCAGATACGGCAGCTCGCCGATGGCCGGGAAGCGGACCCCGCCGATCAGCTCGACCGGATGGCGGCCGGCGAAGGACTGGAGGTCCAGCTCGGTGGGCTGGGCGAAGCGCGAGAAGTTGTTCACGCACAGCACCAGGTCGTCCTCGCCGTCCCGGGTCCTCGGAGCCTCGCGCAGGAACGCGAGGACGGCCGGGTTGGAGGACGGCAGCTCGGTGAAGGAGCCGAGCCCGAAGGCGGGGTTCTGCTTACGGATCTCGATCATCCGCCGGGTCCAGTGCAGCAGCGAGGACGGGCTGCTCATGGCCGCCTCGACATTGGTGACCTGATAGCCGTAGACCGGGTCCATGATGGTCGGCAGGAACAACCGCCCCGGATCGCAGGAGGAGAAGCCCGCGTTCCGGTCGGGGGTCCACTGCATGGGGGTGCGCACGGCGTCGCGGTCGCCGAGCCAGATGTTGTCGCCCATGCCGATCTCGTCCCCGTAGTAGAGGATCGGCGAGCCGGGCAGGGACAGCAGCAGCGCGGTGAACAGCTCGATCTGGTTGCGGTCGTTGTCCAGCAGGGGCGCCAGTCGTCTGCGGATGCCGATGTTGGCCCGCATTCTCGGATCCTTGGCGTACTCCGCGTACATGTAGTCGCGCTCTTCGTCGGTGACCATCTCCAGCGTCAGTTCGTCGTGGTTGCGCAGGAAGATGCCCCACTGACAGCCGGAGGGGATGGCGGGGGTCTTGGCGAGGATCTCCGAGACCGGGTAGCGGGACTCGCGCCGCACCGCCATGAAGATGCGCGGCATCACCGGGAAGTGGAAGGCCATATGGCATTCGTCGCCGCCCGCCGAGAAGTCGCCGAAGTAGTCGACGACGTCCTCCGGCCACTGATTGGCCTCGGCCAGCAGCACGGTGTCCGGATAGTGGGCGTCGATCTCGGCCCGGACGCGCCGGAGCATCTCATGCGTCCGGGGCAGGTTCTCGCAGTCGGTGCCCTCCTCGGCGTACAGATAGGGGACGGCGTCGAGCCGGAATCCGTCGATGCCCAGGTCCAGCCAGAAGCGCAGGGCGGCCAGTACCTCCTCCTGGACGGCGGGGTTCTCGAAGTTGAGGTCCGGCTGGTGCGAGAAGAAGCGGTGCCAGTAGTACTGCTTACGTACCGGATCAAAGGTCCAGTTGGACGTCTCGGTGTCGACGAAGATGATCCGCGCGTCCTGGTACTGCTTGTCGTCGTCGGCCCAGACGTAGTAGTCGCCGTACGGTCCGTCCGGGTCGCTGCGGGACTCCTGGAACCACGGATGCTGATCACTCGTGTGGTTCATGACAAAGTCAATGATCACGCGCATCCCGCGCTGATGAGCGGCGTCGACGAACTCCACGAAGTCCGCGAGGTCCCCGAACTCCGGCAGCACGGCGGTGTAGTCCGAGACGTCGTAGCCGCCGTCGCGCAGCGGTGAGGCGAAGAACGGCGGCAGCCACAGGCAGTCCACGCCCAGCCATTGCAGATAGTCCAGCTTGGCCGTCAGGCCCTTGAGGTCGCCGACGCCGTCGCCGTTGCTGTCCTGGAAGGAGCGGACCAGGACCTCGTAGAAGACCGCGCGCTTGAACCAGTCGGGATCGCGGTCGCCCGCGGGCGTGTCCTCGAATGTGTCCGGTACGGGCTCGTTGACGATCATGTTGTGGGTGACCCTCCGATCGGTGAGGACGGTCGCAGGGACAGCACATGCGCCGGAGCCATATCCCGCCCCGGCTCCAGGCGCACATAGTTGTCCCTGCCCCAGTGATAGGTCTCGCCGGTGAGCTCGTCGCGCACCGGGACGGACTCATGCCACTCGAGGCCGAGTTCCGGCATGTTCAACGAGACCGTCGCCTCCTGGGTGTGGTGAGGGTCGAGGTTGACGACCGTGACCACACACGAGTCGCCCGCGCGCTTGGAGTAGGCGATGACGGAATCGTTGTCGGCGTGGTGGAATCTGAGGTTGCGCAGCCGGCGCAGGGCGGGATGGCGGCGGCGCACCCGGTTCAGCCGGGTGAGCAGCGGGGTGATCGTTCTTCCCTCGCGCTCGGCCGCCGCCCAGTCGCGCGGCCGCAGCTGGTACTTCTCCGAGTCCAGGTACTCCTCGCTGCCGGGGCGCACCGGGGTGCTCTCGCACAGTTCGTAGCCCGCGTAGACGCCCCAGCTGGGGGAGAGGGTGGCGGCCAGCACGGCCCGCACCTCGAACGCCGGGCGGCCGCCCTCCTGGAGGTAGGCGTGCAGGATGTCGGGGGTGTTGACGAAGAAGTTGGGCCGCATCCAGGCGGCCGCGTCCCGCGACAGCTCGGTGAGGTAGTCGGTGAGCTCCTGCTTGGTGTTCCGCCAGGTGAAGTAGGTGTACGACTGGTGGAAGCCGACCGCGCCGAGGGCGTTCAGCATCGCCGGGCGGGTGAACGCCTCGGAGAGGAAGAGGACATCGGGGTCGGAGCGGTGGATGTCGCCGAGCACCTTCTCCCAGAAGACCACCGGCTTGGTGTGCGGATTGTCCACCCGGAAGATCCGCACCCCGTGCGCCATCCAGAAGCGCAGCACCCGCTCGGTCTCCCGGACCAGCCCGTGGAAGTCCCGGTCGAAGGCGAGCGGAAAGATGTCCTGGTACTTCTTGGGCGGGTTCTCGGCGTACGCGATGGTGCCGTCGGCGCGCTGGTGGAACCACTCGGGGTGCTGGGAGACCCAGGGGTGGTCCGGGGAGCACTGGAGCGCGAAGTCCAGCGCGACCTCCACGCGCAGCTCCCGGGCGCGCGCCACGAAGTGGTCGAAGTCCTCGAAGGTGCCGAGGTCGGGGTGGATCGCGTCATGGCCGCCGTCGGCCGAGCCGATGGCCCAGGGCGAGCCCACGTCGAAGGGGCCCGCGGAGAGCGTGTTGTTGGGGCCCTTGCGGAAGGCGGTGCCGATGGGGTGGATCGGCGGCAGATAGACCACGTCGAAGCCCGCGGCGGCGATCGCGGGCAGCCGCTCGGCGGCGGTGCGCAGGGTGCCGCTGACCGGCCGCCGCCCCTCGGTCACCTTGGCGCCCTCCGAGCGCGGGAAGAGCTCGTACCAGGAGCCGAACAGCGCGCGCTCCCGGTCCACCTGGAGCGGCATGGGGCGCGAGGAGGTGACCAACTCCCGCAGCGGGTGGCGGTCGAGGGCGTCGGTCACATCGGGCGCGAGGGCGGCGGCGAGCCGGTCGGCCACCGGGCGGCGCTCGTCGCGCAGCCCGTCGACGGCCGCCAGCACCGCCTCCCGGCCGTCGTTCTTGGGCACTCCGGCCGCGGCGCGCTCATGCAGCAAGGCGCCCTCCTCCAGGACCAGATCGGTGTCGATCCCGGCCGGGACCTTGATACGGGCGTGATGGCGCCAGGTGGCGATCGGATCGCTCCACGCCTCGACCGTGTACGTCCAGCGGCCGGGCGCGCCGGGGGTGACCTCGGCGCCCCAGCGGTCGGTGCCGGGGGCGAGTTCACGCATCGGGGTCCAGGGGCCGGAGCGGCCGGACGGATCCCGGAGGACCACATTGGCGTTGACCGCGTCATGACCTTCCCGGAACACGGTGGCACTGACCTCGAAGGTCTCGTCCACCACCGCCTTGGCGGGGCGGCGGCCGCAGTCGATCAGCGGGCGGATATCCAGAATGGGAATGCGACCGATCATAGGATCACCTGACGGCAGTGCGGATGGAGACGCGGTGGCGGCTTTTGTCCTTTGTATCGGTTTTGCCGCCGGGCGTTGGGTTGCGGGCATGACAGCTCCTGTCCGCGTTCACTCTGGTGGGCGGATGGGGTCGGCCATGGGGGGCGCGCGTGGAAAGCCTTCCCCTGCGGAATGGGGAGACAATCCGGGTTCCCGTTAACTACCGGTTCGTAACGCGGGGTACATGAATCGGCCCCGCCCGTAGGCGGGGCCGTCCAGCCGATGCGTTCTGTGTTTACGTCAGTTGGCCACCCGCAGCAGACGGTTCGGCGAACCCGGGCCCGCGCCGCGCACCCGGCCCTTGCTCGCACCGGCCGTCAGCGCCGCCCCGACCTGGGCCGGAGTCGCGAAGCGATGGCCGGCGAGATACAGCGCGGCGGCGCCCGCGACATGCGGGGCCGCCATCGAGGTGCCCGACAGCGTCCTGGCCGCCGTATCGCTCGCGCTGGACGCCGAGACGATCCGGTCCCCGGGCGCGAACAGGTCAACTCCCGGGCCCCAGTTGGAGAATCCCGAGCGCCGGTCGGCGCGGTCGGTCGCGCCCACCGTGAGCGCCCCCGGCACCCGGCCCGGCGAGAACGAGGCGGCGGGCCGGTCCTGGTTGCCCGCCGCCACGGTGAAGACCAGACCGGCGGCGATCCCCGCCCGCACCGCCGCGTCCCACTCGGGCAGCGGGGTGGCGGCCGCCGAGCCCAGACTCAGATTGACCACCGCGGGCCGCCTGGCGTGTCGCAGCACCCAGTCCATTCCGGCCAGCACCTGCGCGATGGTGCCCTCGCCCCGGTCGTCCAGCACCCGTACGGCCACGATCGTGGCCTCCTTCGCCACGCCGTAGCGGGTGCCCGCCGCCGTGGCGGCCACATGGGTGCCATGGCCGTTGCCGTCCTCGGCCACCGGATCGTCGTCCACGAAGTCCCAGCCGGAGCGGGCCCGGCCGCCGAAATCCTCATGGGAGGTGCGCACCCCGGAGTCGATCACATAGATCGTGGTGCCGCGCCCGCCGCCGCGGGGCGCGGTGTACGCCCCGTCCAGCCGCCGGTCCGGCTGGTCGATCCGGTCAAGACCCCACGGCGGCCGCGCCCGGCCGCGCGGCGGGGCCGGTAACCGCGCCCGGGACCAGCGCAGCGACACCCGCTCGTCCCGGGTCACCGAGGCGATCCGCGGATCGGCCGCCAGCCGCCCGGCCTGTGCCGCGTTCGCCCGTACCGCATAGCCGTTGAGCGCGGTGCGGTAGACCCGGCGCACCCGCGCCCCGTACCGCTCGATCAGCGCCCGGCCCGCCCCGGACGCCGCCGCGGGCGCTCCCGCGCCCCGCTTCAGGGCGACGATATAGCCGTGGGTCCCCGCCCCGCCCGTGGCCTGGACCCCCTGCGCGGGAACGGTCTGAGCGGGCGACAAGACCACCAGGACCACCGCGACGACGGCGGCCGGCGCCGCCACCCTCCGCCGGGGGCCCGCAGATGCGCATGCCATGGAACGATCCCCTCCCCAACTCGACGGCGCAAGCGTCGCGTGGGACGAAAGATCCCGACAAGGGCGCATCAGGGGGCGTAAAACGCGACCGCCTCCCTCGACAGCAGCCGCAGCGCCGCCTCCGACGGCGACCCCGGCTCCGCCCCGTACATCAGCAGGGCCTGGCCGCCGGAGTCCGGCAGCCGGGTCATCTCGAAGTCCAGCTCCAGCGGCCCCACCAGCGGATGGTGGAAGGACTTGGTGCCGAAGGCGCACCGGCGCACCGGGTGGCGCGACCACAGCGCCGCGAACTCCCCGCTCTTCACGGTCAGTTCACCGACCAGCTCCGCGAGTCGCCGGTCGTCGGGGTGCGCCCCGGTCACCACCCGCAGCGAGGAGACCGCGCGCCGCGCCTCGCCCGTCCAGTCCGGATACAGCTCCCGGGTGTGGTGGTCGAGGAACAGCATCCGCTGGGTGTTGGGCCGGTCGGCGGGGCGCTCGGGCGCGTCGGCGGGCAGATGCCCGGCGATCAGGGCGTGCCCCAGCGGATTCCACGCCAGGACGTCGAAGCGAAGGCCGAGGACCACGGCCGGTACGCCGTCCATCGCGGCGAGCAGCCGCCGGGTCGCCGGGCGCGCGGACTCGGCGCGCCGCGCGGGGCGCCGCCCGGCGCGCGGCGGACGGGCCAGATGGCCGAGGTGCGCCCGCTCGTCCGGGCTCAGCCGCAGCGCGCGGGCGAGCGCGTCCAGCACCCCGTCCGAGGCGCCGGTGGACTGGCCCTGCTCCAGCCGGGTGTAGTACGCAGCGCTCACCCCGGCCAGCTGCGCGAGCTCCTCGCGGCGCAGCCCCGGGACCCGGCGCCGGGTCCCGTACGCGACCAGGCCGACGTCCTCGGGGCGCAGCCCGGCGCGGCGGGTGCGCAGAAAACTCCCCAGCTCGGCGGTTGTGTCCATACCCGCCAGTATCCGGCACGGGCACGCGCCGTGCCTGTCCCTGTGAGGGTCAGGCACGGCGCGCGGTCATCCGCACATCACTTGTAGGTGATATCGGACGAGCTGTACTTGCAGGAGGTGCCGTCGGGGCCGCTGCCGTTCTTGCTCGGCTCGGCGCCGGTGTTGTTCCCGATGTACTTCTGGCACGGGACGATCTTCTTGCCGCTGTCGCCGACGATCGTGATCCCGCGCAGGGTCAGCGAGTCGCCGTAGTTGGTGTTGATCCCGCCGATGACCTTGCCCGGGGCGGTGATCTCGGAGTTGCTCACGTTGATGGTGCGCTTGTACTGCGAGGAGCAGTTGCCGCAGGAGCGGACGAAGGTCGAGAAGTCCTGCCCGGCGAAGCCCGAGATGTTGAGCGTGCCGCCGCCGTTGAACTGGAAGATCTTGTCCGCGGCCTTACGGGCGCCGCCGCCGATGACATTGAACGTCTTACCGGTGCCGCGGAAGGTGGCGGCGTCCTCGCCGACGTCCTCCCACCAGACGTTCTGGAGGGTGCAGCTGCCCTCGCAGTGGACGCCGTCGGCGGCCGGGGCGCCGAGGATGACGTTCTTCAGGGTGGCGCCGTCCTTCAGCTCGAACAGCGGGCCCTGGTCCTCGTCCTGGTTGTCACTGCCGAGGTCGCCGGAGCCGTAGTAGCGCTTCATACCACCGTCGGTGGTCCCGCTGACGCTGATGGTCTTGGAGACCGCCTGCGGGGTGCCGCTGGGTGTGGGCCAGGTGGCGGCGGAGGCCGTGGGCAGGGTCAGCCCGGTGGTGATCGCGCCCGCGGTGAGGGCGACGGCGCCGAGGGCCCCGGCCATCGCCCGGTACCTGGTGCGTGGTTCAGCCATGTCGGATCTCCTTCTCGGTGGGGGGTTTCACGGGGTGGTGATGGCCGGCCGCGGCGGGGTCGCCATCTTGTTGCCGATGAAGAAACTGGGGTGCGGGGGCTGGTTGTAGGCCGTGTTCTGCCAGGCCAGCGCCTCGCGGTACTGCCGGTCATGGAGCAGCGTGGTGATCTTCCGGTCGGTCTCGTACGGCGTGGAGTAGATCCGCAGCGCCTTGTTGTCGCTGGTCGGCCAGACCACCTCCTCGCGCCAGTCGCCGAGGATGTCGCCGGACAGCGACGGGGTGGCCTTGGTGCCGTTGTTGGAGTGCACCCCGGAGCCGGTGAGCAGCCGGGTGTCACCCGAGGTGCCGTACTTGTCGATGTGGGTGCCGTCCAGCAACTCGCGCACCGGGTCGCCGTCCCACCAGGCCAGGAAGTTGATCGAGGAGGGCTTACGGCCCTTGGCGCCGCCGCCCTCGTCGCGGATCTGGTCGTCCCGCGCGGACCACATCTCGGCGCCGTCGTTGCCCGCCCAGATGTCACCGGCCACGCCGCGCCCGTTGTCGCCGCCGGACGCGGTGGACCACAGCACCTGGCCGGTGCGCGCGTCGGCGAAGTACGAGCCCGGTTTCGAGGAGTCCTCGTCCACCTTGAAGTACTCCAGGCCCGCCCGGGAGGGGTCGAGATCACCGAGGTGGGCGGCGTCGCCGTGGCCGTTTTTGTTCGTCCACAGCCCGGAGCCGTTGTCGTCCACGGCCATCGAGCCGTAGACGATCTCGTCCCTGCCGTCGCCGTCCACATCGCCGGTGGCCAGCGCGTGGTTGCCCTGGCCGTCGTAGCCCTTGCCGGTGTTGGTGGAGCTGTTGGTGTCGAACGTCCACTGCCGGGTGAGCTGGCCTCCGCTGAACCTCCAGGCGGAGATCACGGTGCGGGTGTAGTAGCCGCGCGCCTCGATCAGCGAGGGGGTGGAGCCGTTGAGATACGCCGTCCCGGCCAGGAAGCGGTCCACGCGGTTGCCGTAGGAGTCGCCCCAGGAGGAGACGGTGCCGCGCGGCGGGACGTAGTCCACCGTGCTCATCGCGGCGCCCGTACGGCCGTTGAACATCGTCAGATATTCGGGTCCGCTGAGCACATAGCCGCTGGAGTTGCGGTAGTCGGCGGACGCGCTGCCGATCGCCTTACCGGCGCCGTCCACCGTGCCGTCCGCGGTCTTCATCGCGATCTCGGCCTGGCCGTCGCCGTCGTAGTCGTACACCTGGAACTGGGTGTAGTGGGCGCCGGAGCGGATGTTGCGGCCCAGGTCGATCCGCCACAGCCGCTGCCCCTGGAGGGTGTAGCCGTCGACGATGGTGTTGCCGGTGACGCCCGACTGGGAGTTGTCCTTGGCGTTGGTCGGCTGCCACTTCAGGACGAAGTCCAGGTCGCCGTCGCCGTCGAGGTCGCCCACCGAGGCGTCATTCGCCTCATAGGTGTAGTCCGAGCCGCCCGCCGGGGGTGAGATCGGCACATCGTAGTACCCCGGGCGGAACTGGATCGCGCTCGGCGAGGCGGGCTGCTCCGCCCCGTCCCGAATAGCCCGCACGGTGTAGTCGGCGCTGTTCGGGGCGTCCTTGTGGAGGTAGTTCGTGGTGGTGATGGGGGAGGAGTTGACCTTGACGCCACCCCGGTAGAGGTTGAACGTCACACCGTCCGGGTCGGTGGCCAGCCAGCGCCAGCTGACCAGGTTGTCATTGCCGGTGTGCACGCTCACCAGCCCCCGGTCCAGCTTCTCGAGCTGGGCCGCGGCGGCCGCCTTCGGGGTGGGCCCCTTGCCCTCGGCGGCCTCCGAGACGCTCACCAGCGAGGTGACGGTCAGCGCGCCCGCCGCGCAGACGGCGGCCAGCGCCCGGCCCCTGCGCGGGGTGGATCTGGGCGGATGAGCGGGGGGCGGAGTGTGCGAACTGTCCCGAGAGCGCACGTGGTCCTCCAAGGCTTGGGGGGAAAGGTGTGACCCCTAGTCGTCCCCTTGGCCTGAAAGGTTGCCGCCTTCGGGCCGACTTCTCGGGTGCGGGGCGAAACAGTCGAAACAGGGACTCGTCGGCCGCTACCGTCGAAGGGTGAAGGCCATTCGTCGATTCAGCGTGCGCCCCGTCCTTCCGGAGCCCCTGCGACCGCTCAACCGGCTGGCGCGCAATCTGCGCTGGTCCTGGCACCCCGAGACCCGCGAGCTCTTCGAGTCCGTGGACCCCGAGGGATGGCGGGAGTCGGGCGGCGACCCGGTGCGGCTGCTGGGCGCCGTGCCCCTCTCCCGGCTCGCGGACCTCGCCGAGGACCGCTCCTTCCTGCGGCGTCTCACGGCGGCCGCTGATGATCTGCACGACTATCTGACCGGGCCCCGGTGGTATCAGGGCCGGGTCGCCGCCGAGGACAGAGCCGGGCCGACCCCGGTCGAGTCCGTACCTGCTGTGTCCCCAGGCGCGCCCGTACCCTCCGTCCCACCCGCCCCCTCAGGACTCCCCACCGCCATCGCCTACTTCTCGCCGGAATTCGGGATCACCGCCGCCCTGCCCCAGTACTCCGGCGGCCTCGGCATCCTCGCCGGTGACCACCTCAAGGCCGCCAGCGACCTCGGCGTCCCCCTGATGGGCGTCGGACTGCTCTACCGCCACGGCTACTTCCGGCAGTCGCTCTCCCGCGACGGCTGGCAGCAGGAGCGCTATCCGGTCCTGGACCCCGATGAGCTCCCGCTCACCCAGCTGTGCGAGACGGACGGACGGCCCGTCCGGATCCCGCTCACCCTGCCCGGCGGCCGTCCGCTGCACGCCCGCGTCTGGCAGGCCCAGGTGGGCAGGGTGCCACTGCTGCTCCTCGACTCCGACGTGGAGGAGAACGGCCACGGCGAGCGCGAGGTCACCGACCGGCTCTACGGCGGCGGCAGCGAGCACCGGCTGCTCCAGGAGATGCTGCTGGGCATCGGCGGCGTCCGCGCCCTGCGCGCGTACTGCCGGCTCACCGGCCACCCCGAGCCCGAGGTGTTCCACACCAACGAGGGCCACGCCGGATTCCAGGGCCTGGAGCGCATCCGCGAACTGATCGCCGACGGGGCCGACTTCGACACCGCCCATGAGGCGGTACGGGCCGGGACCGTCTTCACCACCCACACCCCCGTGCCCGCCGGGATCGACCGCTTCGACCGCGAGCTGGTCGCCCGCCACTTCGGCGACGACGCCGAGCTGCCCGGGATCGAGGTCGAGCGGATCCTCGCGCTCGGCATGGAGACCTACCCCGGCGGGGAGCCCAACCTCTTCAACATGGCCGTGATGGGACTGCGGCTGGCCCAGCGCGCCAACGGGGTGTCCACCCTGCACGGCCGCGTCAGCCGGGAGATGTTCGCCGGGCTCTGGCCGGGCTTCGACCCCGAGGAGGTGCCCATCACCTCCGTCACCAACGGGGTGCACGCGCCCACCTGGACGGCCCCCGAGGTCACCCGGCTCGGCGCCCGCCAGTTCGGCCACCTCGGCGACTCCGAGCTGTGGGAGCTGCGCCGCACCCTGCGCAAGCGGCTGGTCGCCGAGGTCCGGCAGCGGTTGTACGCCTCCTGGCGGCAGCGCGGCGCGGGCACCGCCGAGCTCGGCTGGATCGACGGGGTGCTCGACCCCGACGTCCTCACCATCGGCTTCGCCCGCCGCGTCCCCTCCTACAAGCGGCTCACCCTGATGCTGCGCGACCAGGACCGGCTGATGGAGCTGCTGCTCCACCCCGAGCGGCCGGTCCAGATCGTGGTCGCGGGCAAGGCCCACCCGGCCGACGACGGCGGCAAGCGCCTCGTCCAGGAGCTGGTCCGCTTCTCCGACGACCCCCGGGTGCGCCACCGCCTGGTCTTCCTGCCCGACTACGGCATGGGCATGGCCCAGAACCTCTACCCCGGCTGCGACGTCTGGCTCAACAACCCGCTGCGCCCGCTGGAGGCATGCGGCACCAGCGGGATGAAGGCGGCCCTGAACGGCTGTCTCAACCTCTCCGTCCTCGACGGCTGGTGGGACGAGTGGTACGAGCCGGACTTCGGCTGGGCCATCCCCACCGCCGACGGCGACGCCATCGACGAGACCCGCCGCGACGACCTGGAGGCCGCCGCCCTCTACGACCTGCTGGAGCAGCGGGTCGCCCCGCGCTTCTACGACCGCGGCCTGGACGGCCTCCCCGGCCGCTGGATCGCCATGGTCCGCCGCACCCTCACCACCCTCGGCCCCAAGGTGCTCGCGGGCCGCATGGTCCGCGAATACGTCGAGCGCCTCTACGCCCCCGCCGCCCGCTCCCACCGGGCCCTGAACCTCGAGGCGGCCGCCGAACTGGCCACCTGGAAGACCCGGATCCGCGCCGCCTGGCCGGACGTCGCCGTCGACCACGTCGAGGCCCAGCTCACCCCACCCGCCCCGGGCGGCGCCGCCGAACTCGGCTCGACGCTCTCCCTCCGCGTCCGGGTGCGCCTCGGCGCACTGGACCCGGCGGACGTCGAAGTCCAGGCCGTGGCGGGCCGCGTGGACGACACCGACCACATCACCGACGCCACCCACGTCCCCCTCAAACCCACCGCGGGCCCCGACCTCGAAGGCAGCCGCCTCTACGAAGCCCCCCTGGCCCTCAACCGCACCGGCCCCTTCGGCTACACCATCCGCGTCCTCCCCACCCACCCCCTCCTCTCCCACCCCGCCGAACCGGGCCTCATCGCCATCCCCTCGGAGACCACATCCGAGGCGGCGGGAGTCCTGATGCGCTGAGCCTCCGGCGGCTAAACTGGTGACGGACCGTTCGGCACGGGGGAACGTGCCACCCCATGCCCGACGTCTCGGGGTGCACGAAAAAAGCCGGCCGCCGCCCGCGTGGTGGCTGGAATTGCCGACGGTCCCGGAGAGCACCGCTCTCCGGCCGTTCGTATTGAGATCTTGGACGTCGGCAGGACCTCAGCTGACCACCGTACGAGGTGGTCGGGCTGAGCCTGCCGGGCCATCGGTTCGACCACCCCGATCGAAGGGTTGAGAACTGGTGGACTGGGACACCGTCACCCTGCTCGTCCTCGCGGCCTTCGGCCTCGCCGGACTGATACTGACCCTGTCAGCGGAGCTCCTGTCCAAGCTCCCGGCCGTCATCGAGGCATGGCGCCGGGTGCGCACCACCTGGCGCGGAGGCGACGACTAGTGAGAGGACCGGCATGGGGCCGGTCCCCCGCAACACAACGCGTGCCGCCAACCCGGGCCACGACCGGAACGGAGCCGCCATGGCGGTCGACATCGTCTACGAGACTCATTCGATCACTGAGGACAACGAGAACGGCATCGCCACGGGCTGGCTGCCCGGCAGGCTCTCCGCCGCCGGGCGGCGCGTCGCCGCCGAACTCGGCGACCGCCGCCGCCACGACAATTTCGCGGCCGTCTTCGTCTCCGACCTCCACCGGGCGGTGGAGACCGCCCAGATCGCCTTCTCCGGGACCACCATCCCCATCCACCAGGACCCTCGACTGCGGGAATGCGATTACGGCGAGCTCAACGGCTGCCCCGTGACCATCCTTGCCCCCGAACGCTCCCGGCACATCGACGTCCCGTTCCCCGGTGGCCAGAGCTACCGCCAGGTCATCGCGGCCACCAGGGACTTCCTCCATGACCTCGCTGGCGACTGGAGCGGACACCGCGTCCTGGTCATCGCCCACTCCGCCAACAGATGGGCCCTCGACTGCCTACTGACCGGCGCCTCGATCGAAGACCTGGTCGACGCGCCGTTCAGATGGCAGGACGGCTGGCACTACACCCTTCCCACAGACTGGTCGGCCACCGGAGGCAATGAACCCGGCGAACGCTAGGCGGCCAGGTCGGGACCGAGCGAGGCGACGGTGGCAGGGGCGAGCCACACGAGCTGTGCGGTGACTCCGTTCCGAGAGAACCACGCCTGCACCCGCTCGGGCGAGGTCAACACCAACCGCTGCCCTGGCCCAACCACTTCGGTACGGCCGTCCTCATGGGCCATACCCCACGCCGCGATCTCCACGTCTGATTCTCCGGTGTCCTCGTACGGGTGGATACGGGCCACGGCGAAGAGGCGGGGCGCGGTGGCGAGGACGAGGGCGCGGAGTTCTTTGCCGAGGTCGAAGGGCTCGGAGGCGGGTTGTTCGGGGGATACGGTGGCCATGCGTGTCTCCTTGCTGAAAGGCGGAGTTGGGAGGGATGGGGGCCATGCGTGCGGCAGCTGTGAAACTGCCATCAGAAGGTGGCCTGGATCACAGCGTAGGGCGAAAGGTCGAATTACTTCTACGATGCATCGAGAAGTCTCTAACCTTGACTTCGTTCCAGTGACTCTTGCACCACCTGTGCGATCGTGGAGGACTGCATGCCGCCAAGGACAACTCCGACCGCACGTCAGCTACGCCTCGGAGTTGAGCTGCGCAAGCTCCGCGAGCGCGCGGGGCTCAACACCCGGGAGGCCGCTGAGCTGATCGGGGCCAACCAGGCCCGCATCAGCAACATCGAGACTGGACGCTTCGGCCTCAGCGAGCGCAGCATCCGCACCTTGGCCGGGAACTACGCATGCGGTGACGAGGCCCTGATCGCCGCGCTCATCGCCATGACCGGCAAACGGAAGCGCGGCTGGTGGGAGGAGTACCGGGAGCTGCTATCTCCCGGACAGCTCGACCTGGCCGAGTTGGAACACCATGCGGCGGCACTGTTGCTGGCTACTGTGCTCCACATCCCCGGCTTGCTTCAGACCGTCGATCACGCCCGTGCGGTCTTCGCCGAAGGGGTGCCCGCGCTCCCACCGCCCGATGTGGAAGACCGCGTCTCGTACCGCATCAAGCGACAACGCATCCTCTATGGCGAAAGTCCCACCCCGTGCAAGGCGGTGATCCACGAGGCCGCCCTCCGTATGCCCTTCGGCGGGCCACAAACGTCCCGAGCGCAGCTCAAGCACTTGATTGACATGAGCGAACGGGATCACATCACTATCCGGGTGGTTCCGTTCCGTAACGGCACGTTTGCCGGGTCCGGGCAGTCGATCAACTACTTCTACGGCCCCGTACCCCAACTCGACACGATCCTGTTGGAACAGGCGCACGGCTCCCTCCTACTCGACGCGGAAGCGCAGTTGCAGAAGTATCGGTTGGTGATCGGCAAGATGGAGGCCATCGCTCTGGAGCCGGACGAGTCTCGCGACTTCATCCATGGCCTCATACAGGAACTGTGACAAGGAGCAGCACATGGACCCGGTGTCATGGCGGCAGTCCTCCTACTGCCAGGAATCAGCCTCGTGCGTCAACGTCGCCGCAGGTGAGCGCGACTCGATAATGCTCCGCGAGAGCGAGCACCCCGAGGTCGTACTTTCGACCACTCGGGCGCGCCTGAGAACCTTCATATGCGCCGCCAAGGCCGGTCGGTTCGACCATGTCGCCGGACCCTGACGAGGCTGTGCGGCGGGGCGCGCCGCGATGCATCATCGGCTGGCGTATCCCTTAGCGACGACTCCGAGAGGTTCACGATCGATGGCTACAGCGGTACGTCAGGCATTGATCAACGCGCGGCGTTCAGCGGTTCACCTGGAAATGCGCGATATCTACACGCCCGGCGACCCTGACATCGCCGACTGGCGTGCCGGGGTGCGCTTCGACCCCGCAGAGCGGTGGCGGAGCTGGTTCGACCTCGTGGTATCGACAGTTTCACGCGGCGTTCGGATGCGGCGTGCCCGGATCATTTCCGAGCCCGTCAGTGAATACATCAAATTCGAGTACGACGTGACCGGGCGCCACAATGTCGCCGCAGGGGAGGAGGTGCGGTGGCTGCCCAGAAGGCGGGCGGCTGACTTGGCGCTTCCGGGAGCGGACTTCTGGCTGATCGACGAACAGGTTGTGATCTTCAACCACTTCGATGGCGATGGGAACTGGAACCCGACCACGGACATGGAGGTTCGGTACGAGCCCGACACGGCTAGGCTGGCCGCTTCCGCGTTCGAATCCGTTTGGGAGCGTGCCTTGCCCCACTCGCAGTACTGGCCACTGTGAACCGTCTTGTGGTGGCAGCGCGGTACCGATTTCCCGTTCCGGAAACGTGGATCTCTTGCGCAATGGCTTCGATGCCCGCGAGTATCGACGCGGAAGTTCAGGACAGGGAGGGGACCGATGAAGGTATCGATGCTCGTCAGCACGTGCGACATCAAGGATTGCCCGACCATCTACGCCACGGACCGGGATACCCTGCTGGTGCAGGGTGAGGTGCCCACTGACCATGGGCTGGAGATTCCTGCGAACGAAGGCATCGTGGAGATTCCGATGCAACTCCTCTTCGATCTCATCAGGAAGGCGCTTCGTGACAAGCTCGTCTAAGAACCTCGGCGAGCTGTTCGACAGCTTCGAACGCGAGGCATTCCGACTTGAGACGCTGGACGACTACAGTGGTTCGGGTAATACGGAAGCGTACCGCAGGTTCCTCGCAGGAGAGCCGCGCCCGGAGAGCTACAACGACGAATGGGTAGCTGAACTCCGGTCCCATACGAGCAAAGGGAAGCGCATCTACCGGGTGCACATCCTTTCGCGTCCCCTCACGCCGTACCTTCGGTTTGAACTTGGCTGGGGGTATCGAACGAATCAGGCCGGCGGTGAAGAGTTTTTCATTCTCGACACCACGGACAAGGCCAACCCCCTCGATGGCGTAGGGGACTTCTGGCTGTTCGACAGTGGAACGCCCGTCGCCATGTACTACGACGACGCAGGAGCGGTCACCGGGCGTGAAACCTTGCCCGAGGCCCGTTCCTCTGAATTCGTCGCGTACCGCGACACGGCACTGACCCACGCGGAGCCCTTCTCTGAATGGTGGGCGAAACACGGGGAGTGAACAGAGGGGAGCTCGGAGCAGCGCTGCGGGCGCTTCGGTTGGCATCCGGTAAGGAAGCCAAGACCGTGGCCCGCAGTGCTGTCATGTCTACCAGCAAGCTGAGCAAGATTGAAACGGGCAAGGTTGCACCGTCTGTTGTGGACGTAGAGAGCATCCTGGTGGCGCTTGGAGTCTCCGAAGAAGTCAAGGTCAAATACCTTGAAGTGGTGCGAGCGGAGACAACCGAAACGACGGCGTGGCGGCTTGTACGCAGGCTGGGAGTACACAAGGCCCAGCAGCAGACCAGAGCGCTTGAATCTCGAATGAAGCTGCTGCAACTTTTCCAACCAGCCCTTGTGCCGGGCTTGCTGCAGACCCCCGAGTACATTCGTGCTGTCCTCACTCGCCATGATCTGAGCGAAGAAACTTTGACGCGTACCACCACTGCTCGTCTTGAGCGGCAACAGGTTCTGTACGACGATGCCAAGAGCCTCCGGTTCGTCGTCACTGAGAACGTACTGCGGTGGCGCATTGTATCGCCCTCGAGGATGGCGGAACAACTGGACAGACTCATCTCGGTTTCACGGCTGCCCAATATAGACCTCCGTGTTGTCCCATTTTCGATGGCGCAGCGTGATATAGCGAACCATGCGTTCGTCATTCGAGACAAGAGGACCGTGACCGTTGAAACCATCCATGCCGAATTGGTGGTCACGGATCCGAGAGATGTTTCGCAGTACGTTGACAAGTTCGAACGCTTTGCATCCACTGCCCTTTGTGGTGACGGCATGCGGAGAATGATCGAGGACGTAAGGAACGATTTCTTGCGCGAACAGGAAATCGGCTAGATGTAGTTCCCGGCTGCCCATAGGTTGAACCGAGCCGCCACATGCGGGGGAGTGTCACCTATGAAGATCACTGAAGAACATATCGACGCCATGCGTTCCGAGCGCTACCGAGCGGCCGGAGAAGACGCGAGAGCGATTGCTGAACTGCTCCGAGAGGCACTGGGCCGTCTCGGCTTCACCGCGGATGTGGCCATGCCGCACGGTGAAAAGGGCGACGCCCTGTTTTGGCCGGTCCTGCGGGGCGAGGTGACGGTCTCGGGCCACCCCATGGTCGCTCTCGGCCGTATCCCGCTCGACAGCGCGAATCGGCTCGCGGAGATTCTCATGCGCGCCGCTCTGGAGGAGCAGACCAAGAAGGCCACCACTCGGTGAGCCGTTTCTAAGACCCCCGTCCCGGCTGGACCGGAGCCCTGGCAGGTCGAGCCCAGCGCGGAACGGGTGCATGTGCACGACGGCGCGAGGAAAGCCCCCGCGTCGACAGCACCGAAGGGAATCATCTCCATGCGCTTACGCGGATTCAAGGCCGTCGTCCGACAGGACCCGGAGGACGACGGGCCGACCGAGGGCGGCCAGCAAGGCGGATGTGGCGACGGTGATGGCTGCGGTCGGCAGTAGTCGCGTGATGCAGACGGGCGGCCTTCACTCCGCGTGGGGGCCGCTCTCATCGAGAGAGCGAGCGCATGCACCATCACGGCTACAGCTGGTTGGGGTCCGCACATGAGTTGCTCAAGGACGGCCCCCGGCGTCCCTTGCACCCGGAGTTCGGATCCAGCAAGGTCGTTCCCTTGGAATGTGCCCACTGGCTGCTCAAACCGGCCTCCTTCGTCCAGGGGACCTGGACCGATTCGCGGCAGGCGGCCGAATGGTTCGGGCAGCAAGTGCGCGCTTCCGCAGTGGCGTTCGCGTCGGAGCGTGAACGGGACGCCATCCGGCTCTCAGAGGCGGTCGCCCGCGCCGGCGAACGAGTGGCGAGCGGTGAGGACGTGGTCGGCGGCTGGTATCTCACGGGGCAGAGATTCCTGTCCGTCTGCCTCATCGCGTGCAGTCCGCACCGTCTGCGCCCCGAGCTTCCCTGCCCCGTTGGCACTGCTGAAAGGATCAATCCGGTACCAGGTACTCCCACCGCTTGACGCGTGCGCAGCTGCGCAGACCGGCCTTCTTGGCTGCCGCCCCTGCCTCCTCCGCGCTGTCCTTGGCGATGTTGGCGCTCATGGCGAGCAGCAGCTCCCTGCCGGGCTTGAGGATCTGGATGACGCTGTGCATCGTGTACAGCTCTTTCGCGTACGTGTCCAGCTTGCCCAGCCAGGTGTTCAGCGCGGCCCGGGCGGCCGCGGAATCGGGTTGGGGCAGCTCTTTGATGTCCTTCCGCAGATCCCTGATCAGAGCGTTCCGCTTGCGGACCTTCGTCAGGTCCTCCGAGCCGAGCGTCTTGCCGTAGGCCAGGTCCCCGGTGAACCGGTCGGTGATGGTGTCGCACTTCTTGTCGGCGCTCTCGACCAGCCCAGGGGGTGACGACGAGCAACCGCCCAGGGCGGCCACGGCGACCAGCACGACCCCGCCGAGCCCGCTCGCCCGCAAGGGGGCGCTGGCTCGGCGGGGCCGATGGCGATAGGTGCTCTCGTCGCGCATGTCATCCCGCCTCCGCCGTGGGCCATGAGGGCCGGGACGCCCCGGCCACCAGCCGGGATGGTTTCGCACCTGCCTCGGGACCTCTCCCCGGACCGTGCGCATCGCAGGGGGAGAGGGTGAGTTGTCCGGTTGTGTACTTTCCGTGGCTCAACGGGACTCGTAGGCTCGCAGGTTGGCTGTCCGACCGTTTCGGGAGGTGTTGTGCGAGACCAGAAGATGTACTGCTACACCTGTGGAACTGACGAGCTGCACCGTCGCCTCACTGCCAACGAGAAAGCCTGGCTCAAGAACCGCACAGTTCGGAAGACGGTCGAGGAGTTCTTCGTGTGCAAGGCGCCCGGTTGCCGCAATCTGCGCACTGGATTCCAGAAGCGTCCCTTCGACGGCCCCCTTCGCTTGCCTGACGACCTCTGATCGCGCATGAGGCAGCGCGCCGTGCGGCAGATGCGTTTGCCGCACGGTGGCGTCGTGCCGCCGGCGCCCCTGCGAAGGTCGTGGTTGAACGCGGGACGAACATTGGATGAGAGGTAGGCCATACCGGCCATATGTGCGTTCTTGGAGCGTACATTCGCCCCCCTGAAGCCATTGCATGCACGGGGGGCAACCATGAAGTGGCTGGAGCAGTTGACTGCGCCCGAGAATCTGTTGGCGCTGCTCGGCGTCGTCGTGACGGTCGGCGGGCTCTCGTATGAGCGGCTGATTCCCGGGCGGAAGCGCATCGGTTATCGCGTGCAGATGGACACGTTGATAGACGACAGCACCCAGGACGGGCCGATTCATCAGCGGTTGCGGATGCTGGAGAATACTCCGGATCTGGCCGGGGCCTCACTCGTCCTGTTGCGGATTGAGAATGATGGGTTTCGGAGCATTGACGCCGACGACTACATCACGGCGCCGGCGACGAATCACCGTGGGCTCACCGCGACCTTTCCCAATCGCATCGTGCGGGACGTGGCGGTCACCGAACCCAGCCATCCGGATCTGCTGCGGCATCTGCCGCAGCGCGGGACGCCGGAGAATCCCGGGCTGGTCTGTGCGGGCAATGAGATCTCGCTGCCCCGGGTGCCGCTGAACAAGGGGGATCACTTCAAGCTGCTGGTGCTGCTGACGGGCGCCGGGACCGATAAGCCGCCGCATGTGGGCGGGCGGATCAAAGAGGGCAGGATCCGGAACAATGAGAAGTTCCGGCGGCCGAGTAACCGGATGCTCGGGCTCATCGGCAGTCTGCTGGCGATGCTGATCCTCCAGTCGTTCGGTATGCGGGTGTGGCGGGACGATCCGCCGCCGCGCGGCTGCGCCGGGGGAAGTCTGACGATTGTCGGCTCGACCGCGTTCAAGCCGGTGGCGCAGGACGCGGGCACGGCGTATCAGGGCGACTGCCGGGACGCCCATGTCACCGTGGAGGCGCAGGGCAGTGGGCGCGGTACGAAGACGCTGATCGACGTCGGGGAGGCGGCGAAGGGCGGATTCCCGTCGTATCTCGCCTTTTCCGACGGGCCGGAGGGGGACGGGGACCCCAAGCTCAAGGAGCATCTGGTGGCGCTGTCCGTATTCAGCGTGGTGGTGAACAAGGACGTACGGATGACCGATCTCTCGCTCGACGATCTCCGCAGGCTCTATTCGGGCCGGATCACCAACTGGAACCAGCTGCCCGGCGGGCCCGATCTGCCGGTGCGGCTGGTGAGCCGGGACGCGAAGTCGGGGACGCGCGGGGTGTTCGAGAGCCGGGTGCTGGGCCGTAATGAGATCTCGCGGACGTCCGACAACTGCCGGACCCCGAAATTCACCGGGGACACCGTCGTCCGCTGTGAACTGGACAGCACCGGCGAGGTGTTGAAGACGGTGGCGAACACCCCCGGGGCGATCGGCTACGCCGAATTGCATTCCGCCGAGGAGAGTGCCCAGAAGGGGGCTCTCCATCTGGTGGCGCTCGACAACCGCAAGCCTTCCATCGACGCGGTGCGGAAGCGGATCTACCCCTTCTGGGAGCCGGAGTACGCGTACACCTACACCGCGCCGCCCCCGAACTCCCTGACCTCGAAGTTCCTCGACTATCTGGCCGGGGACACCGGGCGGAACCTCATCGAGAAGCATGGCCATCTGCCCTGCGCGGCCGCGGAGAACCAGCGGGCGTGTCAGCTGGCCACCGGCGGACGGTAGGGGACAGCGGGGCGACCGGTCGGCCGGGCGATTACCGAAGCCCGGCCGACCGGAGGGGGTCACTTGACGTTGACGCCGCCCCAGGCGTTGTCGACCGCCTTGTACTCGGCGCTGCTCGCGCCGTACAGCGCCTTCGCGGCCTTGAGGGTCGCGGTGCGGGCCTTGGCGTAGTTGGTGGTCGAGGTCATGTACGTGGTCAGGGCCTTGTACCAGATCTTCTCGGCCTTGGCGCGGCCGATGCCCTTGACGGTGCGGCCGTCCTTGGTCGGGCTGTTGTAGGTCACGCCGCCGATGACCTTGCTGCCGCTGCCCTCGGACAGCAGGTAGAAGAAGTGGTTGGCGATACCGGAGGTGAAGTGCGGGTCGTCGTTGCCCACGCCGCTCTTCCAGTAGTCGTAGGACAGGCCGTCCTTGCTGGGCTTGTCCATGTAGCGCAGCGGGGTGCCGTCGCCGTTGATGTCGAGCTTCTCCCCGATGAGGTAGTCACCGGGGTCCTTGGCGTTCTTGGCGTAGAACTCCACGGCGGTGCCGAAGATGTCGGAGGTGGCCTCGTTGAGCCCGCCGGACTCGCCGCTGTACTCGAGGTTGGCGGTGGCCGAGGTGAGCCCGTGGCTCATCTCGTGGCCGGCGACGTCGAGCGCGGTGAGGGGCTTCTTGTTGTCCGCGCCGTCGCCGTAGGTCATGCAGAAGCAGGCGTCGTCCCAGAAGGCGTTCACGTACGCGTCGCCGAAGTGGACCCGGGAGTACGCGGCCTTGCCGTTGCCCTTGATGCCATTGCGGCCGAGGACCTTCTTGTAGTAGTCCCAGGTCATCGCGGCGCCGTAGTGGGCGTCCACGGCGGCGGTCTGCGCGATGGTGGGCTTGCCGTTGCCCCAGACGTTGTCGGCGTCGTAGAACGCCGACCCCTTCTTGGTGTCGTCCCACGAGTGCTTGAGGTTGTACGTCTGGTGGCCGCCGCGCGCGGTGTCCTTCAGCAGCCACTGGCTGCCGCTCTTGACCGAGCCGACGGTGACCTTGCCGTTGTGCTGACCGGTGCCGGTGCCGTTCTCGATGGCCTGGAACTCGTAGAGCTTCCTGCCGGAGTCGGCGTCGGTGATGACGTGCAGCTTGCTGGGCGTACCGTCCTTCTGCACCCCGCTGACGACCGTCTCGTACGCCAGGGTGGGCTTGCCGGTGGCGGCCCAGATCACCTTGCGCGCGTGTCCAGAGCCCGCCTTCTTGTCGCCCGCGGCCCGCGCGGCGCCGAGGGCGGACCGCTCGGCACCGGAGGGGGCGATGGCGGCGCTGGTGTCGCCGACCTCGATGTCGGCGTCGGTCGCCTTGTCGACACCCTGGGAGGCGCCGCTCGCGGACTCATGGACGATCAGATCGCCGCCGAGGACCGGCAGTCCGGCGTAGGTGCGCTCGTAGCGGGTGTGGGTGGTGCCGTCGGCGTCCTTGACGACGTCCCTGACGACCAGCTTCTCCTTGGCCCCGAGCCCCAGCGACTTCGCGGTGGAGACGGCGGTGGAGCCCGCCTCCCGCAGCAGCTCGGCGCGGACCGAGGGGGAGAGCGAGACGGTGGTGGCACCCGAGCGGGCGGCCGAGGAGGGGGCCGCGTTCGCGGATCCGGCGGTGGCGCCGGCGGCGAGCAGGGAGGCGGCCAGGGTCGCCGCTCCGGCGGCGAGGGCGGTACGCGAGCGTCTGAGACGGGATATGCCGGATATGGACGACGTCGAACGTGAATCCACGCGTATCTCCAGTTGTGATGGGGAGTTGGGCGAAGCTTCCGCCCAACGCGACAAAGATGTCGCTTTGCCGTGGATAAAACATACCGGTGCCCGGGGCCTGAGGCCCCGGGCACCGGCAGAGTGTCGTGCGGTAACTCAAATGGTTTTACTTGACGTTGACCCCGGCCCAGGCGGCGTCCACGCCCTTGGCCTCGGCGCTGTCGGCGCCGAAGAGGTCCGTGGCGGCCTTCTGGGTGGCCTCACGGGCGGCGTGGTAGTCGGTGTTGGAGGTCATGTACGTGGTCAGGGCCTTGTACCAGATCTTCTCGGCCTTGTCCCGCCCGATGCCCTCGACCTTGGAGCCGTCGGCGGTGGGGCTGTCGTACTTCACACCGTTGATCTCCTTCGCGCCGCTGCCCTCGGACAGCAGGTAGAAGAAGTGGTTGGCGACACCGGAGGAGTAGTGCACGTCCTGGTCGCCCACACCGTCGGACCAGTTGTCCGCGGACTGGCCGTCCTTGCTGGGCTTGTCCATGTAGCGCAGCGGGGTGCCGTCGCCGTTGATGTCGATCGCCTCGCCGATGAGGTAGTCACCGACGTCGGTGGTGTTCTTGGCGTTGAACTCCACGGCGGTGCCGAAGATGTCGGAGGTGGCCTCGTTGAGACCGCCCGACTCGCCGCTGTACTCCAGGCCCGCGGTCTTGGAGGTGACGCCGTGGCTCATCTCGTGGCCCGCGACGTCGAGCGCGGTCAGCGGGGCCTTGTTGCCCTGGCCGTCGCCGTAGGTCATGCAGAAGCAGCTGTCGTCCCAGAAGGCGTTGACGTAGCTGTCGCCGTAGTGCACGCGGGAGTAGGCGCCCTTGCCGTCGCCCGCGATGCCGTCGCGGTTGTGCACGTTCTTGTAGTAGTCCCAGGTGGCGGCGGCGCCGTAGTGGGCGTCGACGGCGGCGGTCTGGGGGTCGTCCGGCTTGCCGGTGCCCCAGTTGTCGTCGTCGTCGGTGAACGCCTTGCCCTCGCCGTCCTCCTTGTTCTCCAGGTTGGTGGTCTTGTGGCCGCCGCGGTCGGCGTCGGTCAGGGTGTAACCGCTGCCTTCCTTGCTGGTGCCGAGTTCGACCTCGCCGCTGTACTCGCTGGCGCCCTTGCCGGTCTCGATGCCCTGGTATTCGTAGAGCTTCTTGCCGGTGGCGGCGTCGGTGATGACGTGCAGCTGGTTCGGGGTGCCGTCCTTCTGCACCCCGCCGACGACGGTCTCGTAGGCGAGCACGGGCTTGCCGTCGGCGGCCCAGATCACCTTGCGCGGGGCCTGGTCGGCCGCCGCCTTGGCGGTGTCGTCGGCCTTGGCCAGCTTGACGGCCGACTTCGCCGCGGCGCTCGGGGCGATCCCGGCCGTGGTCGAGGCGACCTTGACGGTGGCCTTGGTGGCCTTGGTGACGCTCTTCACGTCACCGCCCTTGGCGCGGTGGACGATCAGGTCGCCGCCGAGGACGGGCAGGCCGTCGTAGGTGCGGTCGTAGCGGGTGTGGGTGGTGCCGTCGGCGTCCTTGATGACGTCCTTGACGACCAGCTTCTCCTTGGCGCCGAGGCCGAGCGACGAGGCGGTGTCCGCCTTGGTCGCGTTGGCCTCGCGGAGCAGCTCGGCACGGGCCGAGGCGGTGAGCGCCGCGGGCTGGGCGCCGGACTTGGCGTCGGCCGGGGCGGCGCCCGCGGTTCCGGCGCTCAGGCCGGAGGCGAGCAGGGCCGCGGCGGCGACGGCGGTACCGGCCGCGATGGCCGAACGCCGCTTGCCGGCACCGGATATGGGCATGCTGAAGGTCTTGCGCACGCGATCTCCTCGTTGCTGTGGGGGGTCAGCGCCGGGCTGCGGGGAAGTGCGGCCCGGTGCTGAACAAGAGGTACTGATGCGTAATGCGTTGGGCACACTGTCACACAAGTCCGGGACATGTCACGGGTTTCACGACAGGTCGAAGGGAAAATGTTCGTTGAATGCTGATCAACCTTCGGATTCCGGACGGGTGGGCGTAAGACTCGGGGCCCAAAAGAGGCGCCGCCAGGGGGAGTCGGGTCGACCCCTGGCGGCGCCTGTCCTGGGTGAGCCGTACGGCTCGTCAGAACGTCAGAGCGTCAGAACCTTCAGAACGTCAGCTTCCAGCTGTTGATGTAGCCGGTGTCCTGGGCGTACATGTCCTGCACCCGCAGCTTCCAGGTGCCGACCGCGGTCTCGGAGGACGCGTCCACGGTGTACGTGGTCCGCACGTCGTCCGCCGAGTCGAAGAGGCTGCTGTCCTTGAGCCGGTAGGCCGTACCGTCCGGGGCCACCAGGTCGATCACCAGGTCGCCGCGGTAGGTGTGCACGATGTCCACGCCCACCTGGAGGTTGCTGGGCGCGTTGCCCGCCCGGCTCACCGAGATCGGCGAGGTGACCGGCTCACCCGCGTCCGGGATGGTGATGTCCGCGGTGTTCTCGAAGACATTGCCGCCGCTGGTGTTGACCGTCCAGGTGAAGGACGCCGTACCGGTCTTGCCGGCCGAGTCGGTCACCGTGACGGTCACCGGGCTGGACCCTTCGGTGGTCGGGGTGCCGGAGATCAGACCGCTGGAGGAGTTGATGGCCAGGCCCGCGGGGAGCCCGTCGGCCGCGTAGCTCAGCGCGCCCGGGTTGGAACTGGTCGCGGTGATCTGGAGGCTGGTGGCCTGGTTGACGATGCTGGTCTGGTCGCCGGGCGGGGTGACGGTGACGCCGTCCGCGATCCGGGTGCCGACGTTGACCCCGGCCCAGGCGTTGGCCACCGCGTTGTACTGCGCGCTGCCCTGGCCGAACAGCTCGCCCGCCGCCCACAGCGTGGCGTCGCGGGCGCCCGCGTAGTTGGTGTTGGAGGTCATGCGCTGGCTCAGCGCCTTGAACCAGATCTTCTCCGCGTTGTCCCGGCCGATGCCGGTGACCGGGAGGTTGTCGTACGTCGGGCTGTTGTAGCTCACGCCGTTGATGACCTTGGCGCCGCTGCCCTCGGAGAGCAGGTAGAAGAAGTGGTTGGCGATGCCGGACGAGTAGTGGACGTCCACATTGCCGACCCCGGAGTACCAGCTGTCCTTGGAGGCCCCGTCCTTGCTGGGCTTGTCCATGTAGCGCAGCGGGGTGCCGTCGCCGTTGATGTCGATCTTCTCGCCGACGAGGTAGTCGCCGGGGTCGTTCGCGTTGTCGGCGTAGAACTCGACGGCGGCGGCGAAGATGTCGGAGGTGCCCTCGTTGAGCCCGCCGGACTCACCGCTGTAGGTGAGGTTGGCGGTGGCCGCGGTGACACCGTGGCTCATCTCGTGCGCGGCGACATCGATGGAGGTCAGCGGCTTGGCGTTGCCCGAGCCATCGCCGTAGGTCATGCAGAAGCAGGCGTCCTGCCAGAAGGCGTTGACGTAACCGCTGCTGTAGTGGACCCGGGAGTACGCGCCGACGCCGTCGCCCCGGATGCCGGTGCGGCCGTGGACGTTCTTGTAGTAGTCCCAGGTCTCGGCGGCGCCGTAGTGCGCGTCCACCCCGGCGGTCGCGGCGTCGGAGGTGGTGCCGTTGCCCCAGACGTCGTCGGCGTCGGTGAAGAGTGTGCCGGTGCCCGAGGTGGAGCGGTTGAGGTTGTACGTCTTGTGGTTGCCGCGCCCCGCGTCGGTGAGGTTGTACGAGCCCGAGCTGCCCGAGGTGCCGAGGGTTACCTGGCCGCTGTACTGGCTGTTCCCGGTGCCCGTCTTGACGCCCTGGAACTCGAACAGCTTCTTGCCGGTGGCCGCGTCGGTGACGACGTGCAGCTCGTTCGGGGTGCCGTCCTCCTGGAGGCCGCCGACGACCGTCTCGTACGCGAGGGTCGGGGTGCCCTTCGCGGCCCAGATCACCTTGCGGGGTGCCCGGTCGGCCGAGGTCTTACCGGAGCCCTGCGCGTTCGCCGCCCGCACGGCGGCCTTCTCGGCGGTGGCGGGCGCGACGGCGGCGCTGGTGGTCGGGACGGTCAGCCGGGCCTTGGTGGCCTTGGCGACGGTCAGCGGCGCGCCGCTCTTCGCCCGGTCGACGACCAAGTCGCCGCCGAGGACGGGGAGTCCGGCGTAGGTGCGCTCGTAGCGGGTGTGCGTCGTGCCGTCGGCGTCCTTGGTGATGTCCTTGACGACCAGCTTCTCCTTGGCCCCGAGCCTGAGGTCCTGGGCGGCCTCGCCCTTCGCGGCGTCGGCCTCGCGGATCAGCTTGGCGCGCTGGGCCGGTGACAGCTTGACGGGGAGGGCGCCGGGGTCGGGGGCGCCGGAGATCGTACGGGCGGCGGGGCGGTCGGCCACGTTCGCGGAGTTCGCGGCGGAGTCGTCCGGGCGGGCGGCGGCGGTGCCGCTCTGGAAGCCGACGCCGATCATCGCCGCCGCGACGACCAGCGCACCGGTCGCGATCGCCCGGTTGCCCGGGGTGCGGCCGGATCTGCGGCTACTGGGTCTGAGGTGCCGTTGGGGGAGGGATCTCACGCTGACTCCTTCTGCGCTGGCCGCGCGGTGGCACGGCCGGGACGACCGGGCGGCTGGATCGCCGTCCGGGCAGGGCAGGGCAGAACGCGTGCTGGTGTGAAGGGTGGTGGTGGCTGTGGCTTCGGGTGCGGCTACGGGCTGGGGGAAGCGCCGCGCCTCGGCCGAGGGAAGAGTGCCACCAATGGACTTGACCTGTCAGGATCGCGACAAAAACTTGTCTGGAAAGTGTCCGTTGACAGGTGTGCCGTGTTCATATGGCGGTGATTTACGGTCAATTTCGGTAAGGGGCGATGTCGGTGGCGTATCCCAGCATCATCCGCCATGTCCCACCCTCACGTCCCGCCCCCTTGTCCCGCCCCCCGAACCCGGCGAACCCGATCCGCGCCGCCGTCAGCGCGCGGTGGAGTCGAAGCGTGGCTCCTCGCGCAGCAGGGCGCTCAGATCGGCACCGGGGCGCAGCTCCGCCGGGTCCTCGCCGCGGCGGAAGAGGATGGCCCCGGCGTCGATGCCGCCCAGGGTCAGCCGGTCCGCGTTCCGGCGGAGCCAGGTGCCCTCGCGCAGGCCGACCACCGGGACGTCGTTCTCCTCGAGGAACTGCTCGAGCCGCTGGGCCCGGCTCTCGCCCATGTGGGCGGTGTCCGGCTTGGCGTCGAGGTAGTGCGGGTTGATCTGGAACGGCAGCAGGCCGAGCGCCTCGAAGGTGGGCGGCTGGACGATGGGCATGTCGTTGGTGGTGCGCAGCGTCGGGCAGGCCATGTTGGTGCCCGCGCTGGAGCCCATGTAGACCGCGCCCGCGGTCACCCGCTCCCGGATCGCCCGGACCAGATCGCGCTCGTGCAACGCCTTGAGCAGCCGGAAGCTGTTGCCGCCGCCGACGAACACCGCCTGCGCCCCGCGCACCAGCGCGGCCGGGTCGTCGGCGGTGTGCGCGCCGGTGACCTCCACGCCCAGCGGCTCCAGGGCCGAGGCCACCTGGGCGGTGTAGCCGTCGTGGTCGGCCAGCGCGTACGGCACGAAGACGAGCCGGCGCGCGCCGTCCAGCGCCGAGGCGATCTCCTCCCGCGCGTGTTCCAGATAGCCACGGCCGGGCGCGGCGGAGTTCGACAGCAGCAGCAACTGCATGAGGGGGCCTTTCCGAGACGGGTCACGAGACGGATCACAAGGGTGGCGGCGGGACGCCGGACGGCTCGGCGCCGTTCCGTGCCGACGCCGCGTCGTTCCGTGCCGACGCCGCGTCGTTCAGGGCCGACGCCGCGCCGTTCAGCGCCGCTCGCGGTGCGGGGCGCGCCGGGGCCGGGCGGGCGTCAGTGCCCGGCCCAGATCGGCGGCGCCCTGCAACAGCGGTGCCACCAGCTGCTCCCGGCGCCGGCGCAGCACCTCGGCGGTGGCGGCCAGGGTCAGGGTGCCCACCGGACGTCTGCCCACCAGAACCGGCGCGGCGAGCGCCGCGGTGTCCGGATCGTACTCGCCCTCGGAGTAGGCGTAGCCCTCGCGCCGCACCTCGGCGAAGCGCTCCTCGAGCCGCACCGGATCGGTCAGGGTGTGCTCGCCGAAGCGCGCCATCGGGCGGCCGTACAGCAGCACGGCCCGGTCACCGGCCGGGAGCATACCGAAGTAGGCGCGGGAGGTGGCCCCGGCGTGCGCCGGGTACAGCTCGCCCGCCAGCACGTAGTAGCGCAGCGGTCCGGTGGCCCCGTCCACCGCCGCGACGCAGCGCATATGGACCCCGTCCGGGACCGCGAACAGCGCGTTCACCCCGACCGCCCCGGCCAGCGCCTCCAGGGTGGGCCGGGCCAGGCTGGCCATGCCGCCGCCCCGCTCCCACACCCAGGACAGATGCCACACCGCCGGGCCCAGCCGGTAGCGGCGTGAGCGCTTGTCGGAGACCAGGAAGCCCCGGTAGGCCAGTGCGGCCAGCAGCCGCTGGGCCACCGACTTGTCCAGCCCGAACTCCTCGGCGATCTCGGTGACGCCCCACTCCGGGCGCTCCCGGTCGAAGGACAGCAGCACATTCAGCACGCGGTCCGCGGTCTGGAGGGGCGGGGCACCGGTTACGGGCGTCTGTTCGGCCATGACGAAAGGGTAAACATTCTCGGATATAGAGAAAACATTGCGCACTGCGCGACAGCGGGCGGACCCTGGCCAGGCCGATGCCGGGAGGATCCCTGGCCAGGCCGGTGCCCGGTGGCAGTGCCCGCCCCGCGCACCGCTTCCCCGCTCGGGTCCGGTCGGGCCATCGCCGTCACCGACCGCGTCATTCCGATCGACCGCGCCACCCCGACCACCGCTTCACCCGCCGTGAGAGGCCAGCTGTGCTCAAACACGTCCTTGACATCATCGAACTCCTCGACCGTCCGCAGACCAGCGGCGCCCTGCTCGCCGACCACCTGCGCGCGGTCCAGGCCGTGGCCGGAGCCGACCCCCAGACGGCGCCCGCGGTCGAGGTACGCACCATCGAGGGCGACAAGGGCAGCACGGACTTCGTCTCCGTCACCGTTCCCGGCCGCCGCGGCAAGCTGTCCGGCGGCGCCGCCCCGACCCTGGGCATCCTCGGCAGGCTCGGCGGAGTCGGCGCCCGCCCGGAGCGGATCGGGCTGGTCTCGGACGCCGACGGGGCGGTCGCGGCGCTGTCCGCCGCGGCCAAGCTGCTGGACATGCACGCCCGGGGCGACGTCCTGGACGGCGATGTCACGCTCTCCACCCACGTCTCCGGCTGGGCCCCCACCCAGCCGCACGACCCCGTGCCCTTCATGGACTCCCCGGTGGACACCCTGGTGTGCAACCGCGAGGAGATCTCGCCCGCGATGGACGCGGTCGTCTCCATCGACACCACCAAGGGCAACCGGCTGCTCAACCACCGCGGTGTCGCCCTGTCGCCCACGGTCTGCCAGGGCTGGATCCTGCGGGTCAGCGAGGACCTGGTGTCCGTCCTGGAGAGCGTGACCGGCGAGTCGGCGCGGATCCTGCCGATCACCACGCAGGACATCACCCCGTACGGCAACGGGGTGCACCACCTCAACTCCATCCTCCAGCCCGCCGTGGCCACCACCGCCCCCGTCGTCGGCCTCGCGATCACGGCGGGCTCGGCGGTGGCCGGATGTGCCACCGGCGCCAGCCACGAGACCGACATCGCCGTCGCCGCCCGGTTCGCCGTCGAGACCGCGAAGGAGTTCGGCCGCGGCGTCGCCCGCTTCCTGGACGCCGAGGAGTTCGCGCGCCTGGTCGAGCTGTACGGACCCATGACCCACCTCCAGGCCCTCACCCCGGCGGGGTGACCGACCCGTCCGGGGTGACCCACCCGTCCCCGCCCCGGACCCCGCAGGAGTCCCCATGAACCCGAACCCCCAGGCCACCGCCGCGGCCGCGGACGCCCCACCGCGGTCGCACCCCAGAGCCTTCGAACCGGTCACCCTCATCCTGACCATCGTGCTGTCGGTCCTCGGCGCGCTCATCGGCATCGTGCTGATCACCACGCTCGGGGTGTCGCCCAATACGGCGGTGATCGGCGCCCTGGTGGCGATGCTCATCGGCCGTATCCCGGTGGGCGTCCTGACCCGGATGCGCTCGAAGCACCGGCAGAACCTGGTGCAGTCGGCGATCTCCGGCTCCACCTTCGCCGCGGCCAACTCCCTGCTCACCCCGATCGCGGTGCCCTTCGCCCTCGGGCGCGACGACCTGGTGTGGCCCATGCTCGGCGGGGCCGTCATCGGCCTGGCGATCGACAGCTGGGTGCTGTACCGGGTGTTCGACTCCAAGCTGCTGCCCGCCACCGGCTCCTGGCCGGCCGGTATCGCGGCGGCCGAGACGATCAAGGCCGGGGACACCGGCGGGCGCAAGGCCGCGATCCTGGGCGTGGGCGCCCTGGTCGGCTTCGTCGGCGCGCTGTTCAAGCTGCCCACCAGCGCCGCGGGTGTGGGCTTCCTGGGCAACATCTGGGCGCTCGCCATGTTCGGCATCGGGCTGACCGTGGGGCAGTACGCCCCCGACTTCGGCTTCGACCTGGGCGCGCACCATGTGCCGCACGGGCTGATGATCGGCGCCGGGCTGGTCGCCCTGACCCAGGCGCTGCTGCTGATGCGGACGCGGAAGGGCGGGGGCGGGGGCGGGGGCGCTGGCGCTGATCAGGCGGAGAGCGCCGACGGCGGCCCGGACGCGGGTGGCGGTCCGGACGCCGAGGGCGGCCCGGGCGTCGATGACGCCGACGGTGGCCGTACGGTCCAGGCCCCACAGCTGCGGCGGGGACTGCTGGAGGGCATGGGCCTCTTCGTCTGCGGCGCGGTCGTGGTCGCCATCGCGGGCGGCGTGGGCGGCGGGCTCTCCCTGCCCGCCCTGGTCGGCTGGGTGCTGCTGGCCGGTGTCGCCGCCATCGTCCACCAGCTGATCGTGGGGCTGGCGGCGATGCACTCCGGCTGGTTCCCGGCCTTCGCGGTCACCCTGATCTTCCTGATCATCGGTCTGGTGCTGCACATCCCGACCGTCCCGCTCGCCCTGCTGGTCGGCTACACGGCCTCCACCGGCCCCGCCTTCGCCGACCTCGGCTACGACTTCAAGGCGGGCTGGCTGCTGCGCCGGGACGCGGCGCCCTGGCGGCCCTTCGAGATCGAGGGACGGCGCCAGCAGTACCTCGCCCAGCTCGTCGGCTTCGGTGTGGCGCTGGTCGTCGTCGCCGTCGCCTGGAAGGCGTTCTTCTCCGACGGCAAGGTGCCGCCGGTCGCCGAGGTCTACGTCACCACCATCAAGACCGGCCTCGAGCCCGGCACCATGACCACCATGCTGCTGTGGGCGATCCCCGGCGCGCTGGTCCAGCTCATCGGCGGACCCTCCCGGCAGATGGGCGTCCTGCTGGCCACCGGACTTCTGGTGGCCACGCCCCAGGCCGGATGGATGGTCCTCGGCGCCCTGGTGATCCGTCAGCTCTACACCATGTGGCGGCGGCGCGGGATCGCCGACGCGAGGGCGCGCAAGGAGTCCGACGAGCAGGCCGAGAACGAGCTGTCGCTGGTCGGCGCGGGACTCGTCGCCGGAAGCTCCCTCAACGACGTCGGCCAGCTCACCAAGGCGCTGTGAGGAAGGACATGCACGCTGTGGACACCACCGAGGCTGTGGACACCACGGAGAGCGTGGACCGCGACCACCCGGCGGGCGGCCCGGCCCTCGGCCTCGTCACCATCGGCCAGGCCCCGCGCGCCGACCTCCGCCCGGACGCCGAACCGCTGCTGCCCGGGGTGCGCCTGGTCGAACACGGCGCGCTCGACGCCGACCGGTTCGACGGTGACGCCGAGGCCGCGACCCGTCGGCTGCTGGCCCCCGAGCACGGCGAGGCACCGTTGGTCTCCCGGCTGCGCGACGGCCGTTCGGTGCTGCTCGGGCACGGGGCGATCGTCCCGCGCATCGCGGACGCGGTCGGCCGCGCGGAGCGGGACGGCGCCGCCGCGACGCTGCTGCTGTGCACCGGCCGCTTCCCGGCGGTACGGGCCGGGCGGCCGCTGCTGTTCGCCGAACCGCTGGTGCAGCAGGCCGTGGCCGCGGCCGTGGGCACCGACCCGGTGGGCATCGTCTGCCCGCATCCGGACCAGGCGGAGGACGTCTCCCGGCGCTGGGCGGAGCTGCTGCCCGGCCGGGTGGAGGCCGCGGTCGCCGATCCGTACGGCCCCGCCGAGCGCGTCCTGGACGACGTGGCCGCCGCCGCGCGCGGCCTGGCCGAGCGCGGCAGCTCCTGGCTCGTCCTGGACTGCATCGGCTACACCGAGCGGATGCGCACCGCCGCCCTGCGGGCCGCGGGCCGCCCCGTACTGCTGGCCCGCGCCATCGCCGTCCGGATGGCGGCGGAGGTGGTGGCGGCCTCGGCGTAACGGGCGCGCGGCGCCTTGGCGCACTCTCCGCCCGCACCCTTCGTCCGACCCGCGATGCGCCTCATCCACCGGAGGTCCCTCATGTCCGTGCCCCCGCCCGAAGCCCCGGCCCGGCCCATCGGGGTGGTCCGCGTCCTCATCAGCGAGGACCCCACCGCCGTCGCCACCCATGGCACGGCCATCGAGGAGCGCTACGGTCTGCCGACCGTCTCGCGGTGCATCCCCGGCCAGCCGTACGGCATCCATGACGACGAGTCCGAGGCCCGCGCCGAACCCAAGATCGTGGCGCTCGCCCGGGAGTTGGCCGATGCCGGGGCGCGGGCGCTGATCATCAGCTGCGCCGCCGATCCGGCGCTCCAGGAGACGCGCGAGGCCGTCGGCGTCCCCGTCATCGGCGCGGGGTCGGCGGCCGCCGCCGTGGCCCTGGGCCTCGGCCGCCGGGTCGGGGTGCTGGGCATCCGGGACGAGGCACCGCCCGCCGTACGCGCCCTGCTCGGCGACCGCTTCACCGCCTCCGCCCGCCCCCACGGCGTCCACCGCACCACCGACCTGCTCGCCCCGGAGGGGCCCGAGGCGGTACTGGAGGCCGCGGCAGGACTCGTCGCCTCGGGCGCGGACACGCTGCTCCTCGCCTGTACGGGCCTGAACACCATCGGCATCCGGCCCCTGTTGGAGCGGCGGCTGGGCGTCCCGGTCGTGGACCCGGTACTCGCCGCCGGGCTGCTGGCCTCGTACGCGCACGCGGCCTGAGCGGCCCTCGTACGCGCACGCGGCTTGAGCCGCCCTCGTACGCGCACGCGGCCCGTGCGGCCCGGCAACGGATCGCCGGCCCGCACCCGGCGCCCGCCTCACACCAAGCTGTCCCGCCACGCCTGGTGCAGTGCCGCGAACCGGCCCTCGCCCGCGATCAGCCGGTCCGGCGGGCCGTCCTCCACGATCCGGCCGTCGGCCATGACCAGCACCCGGTCGGCCGTCTCGACCGTCGACAGCCGGTGGGCGATGACGACCGCCGTACGGTCCCGCAGCACCGTGTCCATGGCGCGCTGCACCGCCCGCTCGCCCGGGATGTCGAGCGAGGAGGTGGCCTCGTCGAGGATGAGGACGGACGGATCGGCGAGCAACGCGCGGGCGAACGCCACCAGTTGGCGCTGACCGGCGGAGATCCGGCCGCCGCGCTTGCGCACATCCGTGTCGTAGCCGTCGGGCAGCGAGGCGATGAAGTCATGCGCGCCGATCGCCTTGGCCGCCTGCTCGATCTCGGCGCGGGTGGCGTCGGGGCGGCCGATGGCGATGTTGTCGGCGACCGTGCCGGAGAACAGGAACGCCTCCTGCGTCACCATGACCACACCGCGCCGCAGTTCGGGCATGGCCAGATCGCGCAGATCCACCCCGTCGAGCAGCACCCGGCCGTCGCTGGGGTCGTAGAAGCGGGCCAGCAGCTTGGCCAGGGTGGACTTGCCCGCGCCGGTGGCCCCGACCACCGCGACCGTCTGCCCGGCGGGCAGCGTGAGGTCGAAGCGGGGGAGCACCTCGCCGCCGGTGCGATAGGCGAAGCGCACCCCGTCGAAGACCACCTCCCGGCCGGGGGCCTCCGCCGGGCGCGGCGGCAGCGGCTTGGGGTCGGCGGGCTCGGGCACCGAGGGCCGCTGGGCCAGCAGACCGGCGATCTTCTCCAGTGAGGCGGCCGCCGACTGGTAGGAGTTGAGGAACATCCCCAGCCGGTCGATCGGGTCGTACAGCCTGCGCAGATACAGCGCGGCCGCGGCGAGCACCCCGAGCGCGAGCGAACCGGAGGCCACCCGGTACGCGCCCCAGAGCACGATGACGGCCACCGCCGCGTTGGCCACCAGCCGGGAGCTGACCACATAGCGGGCCATCTCCAGGATCGCGTCCCCGTTGGCGCGCTCGTGGCGGTGGTTCTGCTCACCGAAGCGCGCGTCGTTGGCGCGCTCGCGGCGGAACGCCTGCACGGGGCGGATGCCGTTCATGGTCTCGGTGAACGTCACGATCACCGCCGCGATGGCCGTCGACCGCTTGCGGTACACCCGCATGGAGCGCCGCTGGAAGGAGCGGATCAGCAGATACAGCGGCCAGAAGGAGAGCACGGCCGCCCCGCCGAGACCCCAGTCCAGATACAGCAGCGTGATGGAGATGTAGACCACCGAGAGCGCGACCCCGAGCAGCTCCTCCAGGCCCTCGATGAGCAGCTCGCGCAGCGACTCGACGTCCGTCGTGGCGCGGGAGATCAGCCGGCCGGAGGTGTACCGCTCATGGAAGTCCACGCTCAGCGCCTGGGCATGACGGAAGATCCGGCCGCGCAGATCCAGCAGCACGTCCTGGCTGATCCGCGCGGAGGCGCGGATGAACGCGTACTGGAGCGCCCCGGAGGCGAGCGCACAGCCCAGATAGCCCGCGCCGACCGCGATCAGCGGCCCGTGGCCGCCGTCCCGGAAGGCGGGCACGGCGCGGTCGATGGTGTACGCCACGAGCAGCGGACCCGCCTGGACGGCGGCCTGCTGGAGCAGCAGCAGAACGGTCGCCAGCCACACCCGCCCCCGGCGCGGGGAGAGCAGCGAGCGCAGCAGGGCGAGCGACGCGCCCTTGGGCACCGGCAGGACATCGCGGTCGAACGGGTCGTCGGGCGACGCCGTACGGCCCCCGTCCGCGTCCCCGTCGTCCCAGTCGTCGGTGCTCTCCCGCTCCTCCTCGACCGTGGTCATGGGCTTCTCTCCCCCTCCTCGGCTTCCTGCCCGGACATCAGCGAGCGGTACTCCGCGCTCTCCCGCAGCAGCCGCTGATGGGTGCCGACGGCGGCGATCCGGCCCTCCGACAGCAGAGCGACCCGGTCGGCGAGCAGCACGGTGGACGGCCGGTGGGCGACGACCAGCGCGGTCGTGGACGCCAGCACCCGCCGCAGCGCCGCCTCCACCAGCGCTTCGGTGTGTACGTCGAGGGCGGACAGCGGATCGTCGAGCACCAGGAACCGGGGGCGGCCCACGACGGCCCGCGCCAGCGCGAGCCGCTGCCGCTGACCGCCGGACAGGCTCAGCCCCTGCTCGCCGACCTCGGTGTCGATGCCCTCCGGGAGGGCGTGCACGAAGTCGGCCTGCGCCACCTTCAGGGCCCGCAGCAGCTCCTCCGTCCCCGCGTCGGCGGCGCCCATGAGGACGTTCTCCCCGGCGGTGGCGGAGAACAGCGTGGGCTCCTCGAACGCGACGGCCACCAGGGCGCGCAGCTCATCCCGGGAGAGGGCGGTGATGTCCCGGCCGTCGAGGGTGATCCGGCCGCGCGTGACCTCGTGGAGCCGGGGGACGAGGGCGGTAAGGGTGGTCTTCCCGGAACCGGTCGCCCCGACCAGCGCCATGGTCTCGCCGGGCCGGATGTGGAGATCGACCCCGCGCAGCACGGGTGGCTCCTCCGGTGGCGCGTCCGCGTAGGCGAACTCCACCCCCTCGAACCGCAGCCCGCCGTCGCCCTCTTGGCCGCGCTCCCGCGCAGGCAGTTCCTGGTCGCGCTCCCGCGAAGGCGCGGCCCGAAGCCGGTCGTCGGCGGCCGCGGCCGGTTCCGCGTCCATGACGTCGAAATAGCGGTCGGTGGCCGTGGCCGCGTCCTGGCTCATGGCGAGGAGGAAGCCCAGGGACTCCACCGGCCAGCGCAGCGTCAGGGCGGTGGAGAGGAAGGCGACCAGCGTGCCCGCCGACAGATCCCCGTCGGCCACCCGCACCGTGCCCAGCACCAGCGCCGCGCCGATCGCCAGCTCCGGCAGGGTCATGATCAGCGCCCAGATCGCGGCCAGCAGCCGCGCCTTGCGCAGCTCGGTGGAGCGGACCCGCTCGGACAGGGCGCGGAAGGCGCGGGCCTGGCTGCGGTGGCGGCCGAAGCCCTTGACGATCCGGACGCCCAGCACGCCCTCCTCCACGACCGTCGTCAGATCGCCGGTCTGGTCCTGGACGGTACGGGCCACCGTCGCGTACCGCGTCTCGAAGAGCGAGCAGAGGATCATCAGCGGCACCGCCGGGGCCATCAGGACCAGGCCCAGCGTCCACTCCTGGGACAGCAGAATGGCGAACCCGGCCAGGATGGTGACCCCGTTGACCACCAGGAAGGTGAGCGGGAAGGCCAGGAACATCCGCAGCAGCATCAGATCGGTCGTGGCCCGCGACAGCAGCTGGCCGGAGGCCCAGCGGTCGTGGAAGGAGACCGGCAGCCGCTGGAGATGGCGGTAGAGATCGGCGCGCATCGCGGCCTCGACGGACGCCAGCGGCCGCCCCACCAGCCAGCGCCGCAGCCCGAAGAGCGCGGCCTCGGCCGTACCGAGCGCGAGCAGCAGCGCACCGCCCAGCCAGACCCCGCCCGGGTCCCGGTGGGCCACCGGCCCGTCCACCATCCACTTGAGGACCAGCGGGATGACCAGCCCCATACAGGAGGCGACGACCGCCACCCCGGCCGCGCCGAACAGCCGCGCCCGCACCGGGCGCACGTATGGCCACAGCCGCAGAAGCGAACGCGTGGCGGAGCGGTGCCGCGGGGCGGCACCGCCTTCCTGGGCGCGGGGTTCACTCGTCACAGCCATCAGTGGGGAGACTACGGTCCGCCACTGACAGTGCTCACTCGGTTTTTTGGCGTAGGTCCACGGAGGTGAGGGCGCGCAGCAGCAGGACCGAGCGTTCCGGAAGCTCGATGGGCGCGCCCGCCGCGAGGCGTGTGCCCGGGGGCGCGTCCTGCTCCTCGCGGGTCGTGTCCAGCAGGAGCTCGTACCCCCGGGCCCAGGGCGGCCCGGGGAGGGTGAAGGAGACCGGCCGCGGTCCCGCGTGCAGCAGCGCCAGGAAGCTGTCGTCGGAGACCGGGGTGCCGTGCGGATCGCGCTGCGGCAGTTCGCGGCCCGACAGATAGGCCCCGAGGGCGGTCGTCGGCGCGTACCAGTCGGATTCGGTCATCTCGGTGCCGTGCGGGGTGAACCACGCCAGGTCGCGCAGCCCCTCCGGGGGCCGGGCCAGACCGGAGAAGAAGGCCGGGCGGCGCAGCACCGGATGGGCCCGGCGCAGCCGTATCAGCCGGGCGGTGAGCTCGGTGAGGGCGCGCCAGCCGGGGTCCTCCAGCAGCGACCAGTCCAGCCAGCCGGTCTCGTTGTCCTGGCAGTACGCGTTGTTGTTGCCGCCCTGGGTGCGGCCCAGCTCATCGCCCGCCACCAGCATCGGCACCCCGGTGGACAGCAGCAGGGTGGCCAGCAGATTGCGCAGCTGACGGCGGCGCAGCGCGCGGATGCCGGGGTCGTCGGTCTCGCCCTCGGCGCCGCAGTTCCAGGCGCGGTTGTCGGGGGAGCCGTCGCGGTTGCCCTCCCCGTTGGCCTCGTTGTGCTTGCGCTCGTACGAGACCAGGTCGCGCAGGGTGAAACCGTCGTGCGCGGTGATGAAGTTGACCGAGGCGTACGGGCGGCGGCCACCGCGCTCGTACAGATCGCTGGAGCCGGAGAGCCGGTAGCCCAGCTCGCGGGCGTCGGGCAGCGCCCCGCGCCAGAAGTCCCGCACCGCGTCGCGGTAGCGGTCGTTCCACTCCGCCCACAGCGGCGGGAAGGCGCCCACCTGATAGCCGCCGGAACCCACGTCCCAGGGCTCCGCGATCAGCTTGACCCGGCGCAGCACGGGATCCTGCGCGATCACGGCCAGGAAGGGCGAGAGCATGTCCACGCCGTGCGCGGCGCGGGCGAGCGCGCTGGCCAGGTCGAAGCGGAAGCCGTCCACGCCCATCTCGGTGACCCAGTAGCGCAGCGAGTCGGTGATCAGGCGGAGCACCTGCGGCTGGAGGACGTTGAGGGTGTTGCCGCAACCGGTGAAGTCGGCGTAGCGGCGGGGGTCCTGCTGGAGCCGGTAGTAGCCGCGGTTGTCGACACCGCGCAGCGAGAGCGTGGGGCCCAGCTCATTGGCCTCGGCGGTGTGGTTGTAGACCACGTCGAGGATCACCTCGATCCCGGCGGCGTGCAGGGCGCGCACCATCCGCCGGAACTCCCCGACCTGCTGGCCGCGGGTGCCGCCGACCGCGTATCCGGCGTGCGGCGCGAAGTAGCCGATCGAGTTGTAGCCCCAGTAGTTGCGCAATCCCCGGCGCAGCAGATGGTCCTCATGGGCGAACTGATGCACCGGCAGCAGCTCCACCGCCGTGACTCCGAGCCGGGTCAGATGCTCGATCGCCGCCGGATGCGCCAGCCCCGCGTAGGTGCCGCGCAGCTCGGGCGGTACCCCGGGGTGGCGCATGGTGAAGCCGCGCACATGGAGCTCGTAGATCACCGACTCGGCCCAGGGCGTCTTGGGCCGTCGGTCCTCGGTCCACTCGTCGGGCGCGCCGGCCGCCGCGTCGTCGCCGATGACCACGCCCTTGGGGACGTACGGGGCGGAGTCGCGATCGTCCCGTACGGTGTCCGCCACATGCTGCTGCGGCCAGTCCCGCACATGTCCGTAGACCTCCGCGGGCAGCGCGAAGTCCCCGTCCACGGCGCGGGCGTACGGATCCAGCAGCAGCTTCGCCGGATTCCAGCGGGCGCCCATCCAGGGGTCCCAGCGGCCGTGCACGCGGTAGCCGTAGCGGCGGCCGGGCAGCACTCCGGGGACGAAGCCGTGCCAGACCTCGTGGGTGAGCTCGGTGAGCGGGCAGCGGAGCTCGCGTCCGTCGTCGTCGAACAGGCAGAGCTCGACGGCCTCGGCACCGCCCGCCCACAGCGCGAAGTTGGTGCCCCACGCCCCGTCAGGGCCCCGGCACGGGCGGGCGCCGAGCGGCTCCGGGCTGCCCGGCAGGACGGCGGGGCCCGCCGCGGGGGCGGGTGACCGGCCGCGGCGCGGCGCGACGGCCGTGGGCCGGTGGCCGACGGGGTGCCCCACCGCCGTCGCCGAGGGTCGTGCGGGTGTTCCGTCGCGGGTCTCCCACTGGGCGGTACGCGTCTCCTGCTCGGCTGCGCCGGACACATCGGCCTCCGCGGCTCGCGGCCAACCGCCTCCGCCCCGTGGGAGGGAGGCGGGCAGCACCTCATGGCGGGCGGTGGGCCCGCGGTGTCCCGTCCCGCACGGCCCGCCCTGCGCCCTCCCACCTGTTCTGCCCGTAATCCCGCCGACTCGCACGTTTTCCCCTACCGCCACCGGACGATCATCCTGGGACCCCTCTGGCCTGCGACTGAAACGTGACCATCGGGGGGAGCCCACTGTCGGCGGCGTGTGATTACCTATCGCCAGGAGCGCCTTGTGCGTGTCGGGGTTGCCGCGGGGGCGCGGCCCTGGGGGAGGGGAGAGCTGTTGTGACGGTGCGGCGGATACCGGGGGCGGTGCGGGGCGGCCGCAAGGGGCTTCTCGCGCTGCTGCTCGGGGTGTTGCTGATGGCGGTGGCCGCGTGCGGCGGCGGCTCCGACGGCGGTGAGAAGGGCAAGGACGGCAAGGGCGACCGGCCCAGGACCTCCCGCGCCGTGGTGACCATCGCGCCCAAGGACGGCGCCAAGGGGGTGGACACCAGCGGCGCGCTGAAGGTCACCTCGGCGAAGGGCACCCTGTCCTCGGTCAAGGTCAAGGACGCGAAGGGCACCCCGGTCGAGGGGAAGATCGCCCAGGGCGGGAAGAGCTGGCGGCCCGACGCCCATCTCCGCTCGGACACCACCTACACCGTGGACGCGGTCGCCAAGGACGCCCACGGTCTGACCACGGCCAGGCACGCCACCTTCACCACCCTCCGCCCCAAGAACACCTTCGTGGGCATCTACACCCCGGAGGACGGCACGACGGTCGGCGTCGGCATGCCGGTCTCGCTCCACTTCACCCGCGGTATCACCCACCCGGCGGACGTGGAGAAGGGGATAAAGGTCAGCGCCTCGCCGTCGGTGCCGATCGAGGGCCACTGGTTCGGCAACGACCGGCTGGACTTCCGCCCCGAGGAGTACTGGAAGCCCGGCACCAAGGTGACGCTCCGCATGGACCTCGACGGGATCGAGGGCAGGCCGGGGGTGTACGGCGAGCAGCGGAAGTCCGTGACGTTCACCATCGGCCGCAGCCAGATCTCCGTCGTCGACGCCAAGTCCAAGAAGATGACGGTCAAGCGGGACGGCAAGACCATCAAGACCATCCCCATCACCTCGGGCGCGCCCGGCCATGAGACCTACAACGGCAAGATGGTGATCAGCGAGAAGCATCCGGTGACCCGGATGGACGGCGCCACGGTCGGCTTCGACGGGGAGTACGACATCAAGGACGTGCCGCACGCCATGCGGCTGTCGACCTCGGGCACCTTCATCCACGGCAACTACTGGGCGGGGCGGCCCACGTTCGGTTCGTCCAATGTCAGCCACGGCTGTGTGGGCCTGTTCGACCAGCGCGGCGGAGGGGATCCCTCCACCCCGGCGGCCTGGTTCTTCCGGAAGTCGATCCTCGGCGATGTGGTCATCGTGAAGAACTCCCATGACGAGACCGTCCAGCCGGACAACGGGCTCAATGGCTGGAACATGTCCTGGGAGAAGTGGAAGGCGTGACCTCGGCAGGTGTCCGGGCGCCCGGTCGGGGGCGCCCCGGCACCCTTCCCCGGCACCCGCCCCCGCCCCTCCGCTCCCGTGTTAGCGGGCGCTAACCTGCGCTCATGACTGTGAACCTCGAGGTTGCCGACGGCGTTGCCACCTTCCGCCTTGACCGCCCCCCGATGAACGCGCTCGACATCGCCACCCAGGACCGGCTGCGGGAGCTCGCGGCCGAGGTGACCCGCCGCGACGATGTGCGCGCGGTGGTCATCTGGGGTGGTGAGAAGGTGTTCGCGGCCGGCGCGGACATCAAGGAGATGCGGGAGATGGATTACGCCGCGATGGTGGCCCGCTCCGGTGACCTCCAGGAGTCCTTCACCGCCGTGGCCCGGATCCCCAAGCCCGTGGTCGCCGCCGTCACCGGCTACGCCCTCGGTGGCGGCTGCGAGCTGGCGCTGTGCGCCGACTTCCGGATCGCCGCGGAGAACGCCAAGCTCGGCCAGCCCGAGATCCTGCTCGGACTGATCCCGGGCGCGGGCGGCACCCAGCGGCTGGCCCGGCTGGTCGGCCCGGCCAAGGCCAAGGACCTCATCTTCACGGGCCGTCAGGTCAAGGCCGACGAGGCGCTCGCCATCGGCCTGGTGGACCGGGTGGTACCGGCCGAGGAGGTCTATGAGCAGGCCCACGCCTGGGCGGCGAAGCTGGCCAAGGGCCCGGCGATCGCGCTGCGCGCGGCCAAGGAGTCGGTGGACCGGGGGCTGGAGACGGACCTCGACAGCGGTCTCGCCATCGAACGGAACTGGTTCGCCGGGCTGTTCGCCACCGAGGACCGGGAGATCGGGATGCGCAGCTTTGTCGAGGACGGGCCGGGCAAGGCCACGTTCCGCTGACACCCGACCGGTTCCGATCGCCTCGGCCGGGTTTGTGAAGCCACCCCGGCCGAGGTCGTGGAGCCGCGTATGCCCCGTGCGAGCGAATTTTCTTCGCCAACGGTCGGCCCTTGATTGACCCGGTCCGGTACGCTGGGTGATCACGCGTACGCGCGGTGACATCGCTGGTCAGATGGGGGGCGTTGCGGTTCCCCAACTGCCCTTGGCATATGTCGGATCGGATGTATGGAGCCTGGGGCTCCGGTGGTCGGAATCCCATGGTTCCGCCCCGGATGGCCTTTTGGGCGGCCATGATGGGGGGCATGGCGGGCTTGGAGGGAATGGAGCAGCCGCAGCAGCGCACTGGTACGGCTGCGGTGCGGGGGGCGCCGTCCGTCGAGGACGATCTGGCCCTCAGGGCGCTTGACCTCTTCGGGAACCCCGCGTGCGAGGAGGTGCGGCTGCCCTCCCGCCCCGAGTCCGCGGGGACCGCCCGCCGGATGGCCGAATTCGTGGTGGCGCGGGACTGGGGGCTGGGTCATCAGCTCGCCGAGCACGCGGTGCTGCTGGTCTCCGAGCTCGTCGGCAACGCCGTACGGCACACCGGCGCCCGCACCTTCGGGCTGCGGATGCTGCGGCGGCGCGGCTGGATCCGGGTCGAGGTCCGCGACCCGTCCCGGGGGCTGCCGTGTCTGATGCCGGTGGGGGAGCTCGACACCAGCGGGCGTGGGCTGATGCTGGTCGACCAGCTCTCCCAGCGGTGGGGGGTCGATCTGCTGCCGTGCGGCAAGACGACCTGGTTCGAGATGCGAGTGGCCGAAAACTGATGGTGCGTACGCCGGTACGGACCACGCGCGGAGCGTGAAAGAGCGTGAAAGGGGCCCCGATGTCGTCGCGCGCCGACGGCACCGGGGCCCCTTCCATCCCCGGCCATGGCGCGAAAGGGGTGTTCGCCGTGGCATTCGGGGGAAGCGACCTCGCTCGGGTCAATGGGGGTCGCGGCCCCGACTATCGCAGAGGTGGTAGACCACCTCCAAGCCAATCCAAGGTGAGGTGTAACACTTGCCTTGTTAATGGCGGGTAGAGCGGCAAATCTCCTTTATTGCCGACCTGATTCTTTCAAAACTCCAGTGGTCCAGACCGTGACACGAAATCTTTCTTTGCGCGGCGGTTCTTGGCATGGCCCTGTCGAGGACTCACCATGGAACCGCGCTACGCGCGTCACACCCCCACGCGTCACCCCGTCCCCGCTACGACATTCGGGAGACCCCCATGGAAGCGCACGGCCGCACCCCCACCCGGCGCGCCCTGCTCCGCTCGGGCGCCTATCTCGCCACCGCCGCCACCGGACTCGCCGCCACCGCGGCGACGGCCACCACCGCCCACGCCGACGACAGACGCCGCCGCCGCGCGGCCGCCTACCCCCCCACCCACTGGATCCCGGCCTCCACCTCCAACTACCGCGTCTCCAGCCGCCCGACCTCGTATCCGATCGACTTCGTCGTCATCCATGTGACGCAGGAGACCTTCCCGGACGCGATGAAGATCTTCCAGGACCCGGCCAAGCAGGTCTCCGCCCACTACATGGTCGCCTCGGCCGACGGCTACATCGGGCAGTTCGTCCGGGAGAAGGACGTCGCCTGGCACGCGGGCAACAAGGACTACAACAACCGCAGCATCGGCATCGAGCACGAGGGCTGGGTGGACGACCCCAAGTGGTTCACGGACGAGATGTACGCCTCGTCCGCCGCCCTGACCGCGGCCGTCTGCGACCGCTACGGCATCCCCAAGAACCGCGACCACATCATCGGCCATGTGGAGGTCCCCGGCACCGACCACACCGACCCCGGTCCGCTGTGGGACTGGGACCGCTATATGAGGCTGGTCAACGGAGGGAGCCGGGTACACCGCCGAGCCTGAGGCCGCGAACCGAACGCCGAGCGCGCCGTGACACGGCCGAGACGAACCGGCCACTGCCGACCGCTAATCTGTGCGGGTCAGGAAACGCACGGAAGGGGCGGAACAGGTGGCGGACATCGAGGCGGCGCGCAAGGCGTTCGAGCGGTATGACCTCAACGGTGACGGCCAGATCACCGCGGCCGAGTACAAGAGCGTGATGGCGCAGCTGGGGGACCCGTATGTCACGGAGCCCGTCGCCCAGGCCGTCATCAACGCCCACGACTCCAACGGTGACGGTCTGCTCACCTTCGACGAGTTCTGGGCGGCCCAGAACAAGAGCGGAGAGAAGACCGCCTGAAACAGGCCGCGAGCGGACCCGCTGAGCAGCCCGAAGACCGGCGACACGGGCCGTACGGACGACGGCGCGGCCGGCGCGTTCAGCGCCAGCCGCGCCGCTGTGCGCCGGCCCGCCGTCTGCGGTCGTTGCACAGCAGACAGCGGCCGTAGCCGGGCGGCAGCGGGTCGTCCGGATCCCCGTACAGCGGATCGACGGCCCCGCGCGGATGCTCCGGGCAGCCCGTGGAACCGTGCTCGGCGGTCAGCGATCCCGCCGCGGCGAGCGCCCGCCGCAGGGCGTCGGTGAGCAGCTCGGTCTCCGGCCCGGAGGGTGCGGCGTCCAGCGAGAAGGCGATGTCCGACGCGGTGGTGAGCGCGCTGCGGAGTTCGCGCAGGTCTGCGTAACTCATACCGGGCAGCGTAGGCGCCCCCACCGACAACGCCCCGAGGGGCCCGGGGCCGGTCAGGCCCCGTTCTCCGCGTTCTCCGCGTTCTCCGCCGCGTCGACGTTCTCCGCGTCCGCCACGTCCTCCGTCTCCTCATCGGCGGTGAGCGCTGCCCGGCTGGGGTCGGCCCATGCCTGGAGCGCGGACTTGCTGGAGAAGTTCGCCACGTCCTTGTCCATCGGGCGGTCGGTGTACTGGTGGATCCGCCACTTCGCCTTGATGCGCGGCTTGCCCGCCGTCACGTAGTCCGCTATCCACAGGCCGTCGCCCGCGTACGACGTGGTGTCGTGGTTGAGCCAGAAGTTCCGGTTGCAGTAGAGCATCACCCGGTGTGTGGGCCGCAGCTTCTTGACCTCGCGGATGAACCGGTCCTTCTCGGCGTTGCCGGCGCGGGTGCCGGAACCGGTGGTCTCCCAGTCCACGGCGAGCAGATCGTGCTTCTGGGACGCGCACTTCTCGACGAAGTAGCGCGCCTGTGCCGCGATGTTCCCCGGCCACAGGAAGTGGTAGAAGCCGACGACGCATCCCGCCTTGCGCGCCCGGGACGCCTGCGAGGTCTGCTTCGGGTTGATGTACGACCGGCCTTCGGTGGCCTTGATGAAGACGAAGGCCAGCCCGTCCGCGTCGAACGTGGACTGGTGCGAACTCACGTCGATGCCGTGCAGCATGGCGCCTACCTCGGGTCAAGAACGGGTGAATACACGGGTGTTATTCCCCCTCTCCTACGCAGGACCCTACTGGGACGGGATCGCGATCCGCAGCCGTTCGGCGCCACACCGAGGGAGACGGGCGGGACGTGAACCACCGCTCCACGAAGCGGGGCGGGCCGGTCCGGGCCGGGCCGTCAGGTCCGCTTGCGTCCTGGACGTCCCCGCGGCGGGCGGATGGTCCGTGCGTACCAGGCCGACGAGGCCACCGCCGGTCCGGCCGCGAGACCGGCCACGGCGATGAGGAAGAGGGCGATCAGCCAGGTCAGAAGGGTGAAAACGGGGCCGAGCGGGCCGAAGTCGGCGAGGCTGCGGGCCATGGCCACGGGCATGAGCAGCCGGGAGAGGTAACCCAGCAGGACGGTTCCCACCCCGGTGAGCACGGCGCCCGGCAGCAGATGTGTCCAGGTCACGCGGCCGCTCAGCAGGAGATGCTGGGTCCACCACCACAGCAGTACGGCCGACAGCAGGGACAGCGCCAGCCCGGAGACGATGCCGGTGCCGAATCCCCTGCGCACCGGCGCCTGGACGAGGAGCACCGCGAGCCAGACGAGCAGCCACAGCAGCCAGCGCCACGCCGTGACGCGCACCGCCGCCCTCGGCAGCCCCCAGCACCGCTCGCAGATCGCCTGGAGCGCCCTGCTGAACGCCGTCGCGGACACCAGGGCGACCAGCAGTCCGACGACCCCCGAGGTGTTCTTCGCCGTTCCCCGGGTGGTGAACGTACGGCGTACCTCGTCGAGCACATCACCGCGCACGCCCACCACCGAGCGCAGGGAGTCGGCCAGGAGGTTCTGCAACGCGTCGGGGACGAAGGCCGCCACCGCCATCAGCAGGGGGAGGGCGGTGAGGAACGCCTGGGCCGCCAGCCGGGTGGCGGCTTCCAGCACGTTCACCGCCGCCAGCCGTTCCAGGAACCGGGCGGCCGGGCCGCCGCCGATCGCGGTCGTGACGCGCTCCCACAGCGTCCGCGGCACCCTCATGGCATACCGCCCGGCCGTCAGGGATGCCCGGGACGGCCGCCGGCGGCGGGGCCGTCGGGGGCGGGGCCGCTCGCTGCGGGGCCGTCCGCTGCGGGGCCTGACTCCGTGGGGCCGCTCGCCGTGGGCCCGGACGCCGCCCGGCCCTTCGCCGTAGGCCCGGACGCCCCGGCGAGGATGCCGAGCAGTGCCAGGACCCCCACGACGATGCCGAGGACGAGCCCGACGGAGCCCGGAGTGGGGTGGTTCCACAGCACCAGGGCCAGCGCGCCGCCCGTGATCACCACGCCGGTGGTCCAGGCCCGATGGGTGTCCAGCCAGCGGCCGAACCCCCCGGTGCGGGCTCCGACGCGGGCCAGGCCCCGGCCGATGGCGCCGGTGCCGCGCGCCGCGGCCGAGCGCACGACGCGGGCCCCGCGCCCGGGGCCGTACAGATACGCGGCGAGCGCGGTGACGATCGCGACCACGAGAAGGGTGCGGGTGCTTTCGCGCAGGAAGCGTACGAGCGTGTCGAAGATGAAGGCCGCCGGGCCCCGGGGCAGGGTCGTGGGCGGGACGGAGTCCAGGTAGACGCCGCGCACCACGGCCAGGCCGACCAGTAGCGCGATCATCATCACCGCCGTACCGACCCCGGCGGCCAGCAGCGTGATCCGATGTGCGGGGGAGGTCCACACGGCGAGCGCGGCGAGCACGATCGTCACGGCGGGCAACCAGGTGCCGACGACGTCGAGGAGGCGCATCGCGCCTTGTGCCTCGTCCAGCTTGTCCGTCCGCACCAGCGTGAACTGCCGGTCGATGTGCGGGATCTTGGCGGCCTTCTCGTAGCCCGCCCGGACGAGGCGCTGTTTGACGTTGTCGACGAGGGTGCCGATGTCCAGGACGATCGCGTTCCCGCGGGCCTGGACCGCGCTGGTGCCCTCACCGGTGAGGACCTTGACGACGGCGGCGTGGGCGCGGCGGTTGGCCGCGTCCCACACCAACGGGAACTGCTCGCTGGTGATCGCCTTGTGGACCACACGCTGCACGGCGGTGGTGAGGGCGCTCTCCAGCGGCCCGCCGAGCATCCGGGTGCCGTCCACGACGACGGACGGGGCTCCGGTCTTGTCGAGGTTCCTGGCGAGGTGGGCGGTGATGGCGGGCACGTCGACCCGGTCGACCACGCGTTTGGTGAGGCGGTTGGTGACGGCGGACTGGACCCCGGGGTTCCTGGCGATCGGGGCGACGGTCTGGACATACCGGTGGGGGTCGGTGATCTCTTCGTGCAGCCAGGTGGCGACGACGGCGAGCGGGGAGAGCAGGACCGCCAGGACGAGCAGCACACACGCGCCCGCGTGGCGAAGCCGCCGGTGGCGTACGGCCGCCGCCCCGCGCAGCCGCTCGTACTCCCGTCGCTCGCTCCCGCTCAGCGGGTGGGGCTCGACGGGGCCGGAGGCGTCGGCGGACGGATCCATGGGTCCTCCCTCGCGCGGGACGGAGGGAAGCGCCACCGGGCAGTGGCGGCGTCAGGGCGCTGCTCAGCCCGGCGGGCGGCGCATCTCCTCGATCCGCGGTCCGAGGTTCTGGAAACGCGGCGACGGGCCGTTTCGATTCACGGTCGGGAGCCGGGAGCCGACGTGGTGGTGTGCGGGTGTTGTGCGCCGCCCTCCCCGTCCGCCGGGAAACGGAGGGCCCCGGCGTCGGCCGTCCACTCGACGCCGCCTCGCTCCGGCCGGAGGAACGCGATGCGATCGCTGCTCATCCGGTGGTCGAAGCACAATTCGGCGATGCTGTGCACCGCCTGCAGCACGCCGGTACGGCCACTGGCCGGGTCGTACGCCATCTGGCCGGGGACGGGCACTGGACGGGTGCTGGGCTGTGGCTGCTGGAGCTGGTGGTTCATACGGCTCGTCCTTCGGGCTGGCGGGGGATGTGGACGGTGTGGGCGGGGTGGCGTCGGCGCAGTACCTCGTAGTCGGTGGCCTTGCTGTGGTCACCGGCTCGTTTGGCCTGTTCGCGGAGTGCCGCGTAGTGGCGGCAGGTGGGGCAGGTGTCGTTCAACGGTCACTCTCCGGTGTGGATGCGGGTGTGGGTGTGGGCGGCTGTTGGCGCCGTGCGAGGTCTTCGGGGAGCGCCCCGCAGAAGAGGACGTACGGGGTCCCTCCCACCGGTGGCTCGGCCGGGCCCGCCGAACTCCAGCCACGTCGCCGCGCCACTTCCCGCATCTCGCGGGTGACCCGGTCCGCGACGCGATGTCGGGTGGATTCGGTGATGTGTTCGGAGGGAAACACCATGGGGGGTTCTTCCTGACCTGGATGTGTCTTGCGAGCTTTAATCACTCTGTGTACTCCCAGCGTTGCCCTGCGGGGCTGCGCGCAACAGGGATCGGGGCACACCAAGAGGCTTGGGGTGAGGGGAGAACCACAGGTGAGCGAGGTCAAGGAAGGCCAGGAACCGTCCAGCGGGGCGGCGTTCCTCGGAGCCGAGGTACGGACCTGGCGGTTACAGGCGGAGCTGAGCCAGCGGGAGTTGGGCTTGAAGGCCAACTACGGGCAGCAATATGTGGCCAAGGTGGAGGCGGGCGAGCGCTTGGCCAGTCCCGAGTTCGCCGACGCGTGCGACCGGGTCTTCGGCACGCCGGGCACATTCGCGCGCCTGCGGAGGCGGGCCAGCCAGCACGGCTATCCGGACTGGTTCGTGCCGTACGTGCAGTTGGAGCGGCAGGCGACCAGCATCCTGGACTACTCGGCGACGCTCATCATGGGCATGCTGCAAACGCCCGAGTACGGGCGGGCGGTGTTCCGGTCCGCACATCCTCGGGATACCGCCGACCAGATCGACGCAAGGGTGGCCAGACGATTGCAGCGACGAGAGGTGATGGAACGGGATGTCCCCCCGTTGCTGTGGTGCGTCCTGAGTGAGGCGTGTCTACGCACTGAGGTGGGAGGAAGGGAAGTGATGCGCTCCCAACTCGCCCACCTCCTAGCCGAAGCACAGTCTCCGCACATCACACTTCAGGTGCTGCCGTCCTCGGCCGGAGCACCTCCGGTGCCGGGAAGCTTCACCCTTCTGACGTTCGACGATGGACCGAGCATTGTGTACGCAGATACAGCCATGGCAGGCCAGACGATCGATTCACCGGCAGAAGTGGAGCTCGCGACTGCCAGGTACGACCGAATCAGGGCTTCGGCTTTGTCGCCGGACGATTCGCTGGCCGTGATCCGCAGACTGATGGAGGACTACACACGATGAACACCACCCTCGACCTGTCCGGTGCTGAATGGGTCAAGTCCAGCTACAGCAGCGGCGACGAAGGCCAGTGCGTGGAGTTCGCGCCCTCCATAGCCACCACCGCCGGTGTCGTCCCCGTCCGCGACAGCAAGCACCCGGCAGGCCCCGCCCTCGTCTTCCCCGTGGAGGCGTGGACTTCGTTCACGAGTGCCGTGCGCAGCGGAGAGTTCCCGGCCAACTAAGGCGCCGCACCGGGTGGCCTCGTCGCCTGCTCGCGGTCCTTATATCGCATCCTCGTGCTTGTCTCTTTAGGATCAATTCGGGGTGGTTCGTGGTTCAGTCCGCCTTGGTCGTCTGTGAGGCGGTGATGATTTTTTGCTTTTCTGACTCGTAAACTTCTAGAGCAGAGGGGTCGTGATCGTAGTAGGACTCCCAGAACCCTGGTCGGCTCCATGGTTCTGGGCACAAGGCGAACGACCCTGTCTCGTAACTTGTGTAGCGCCAAGTCGGTGGTAGGTCGGTTGAGGTCACGGTGAAAACCCTGCTGTCGAACAACGCCGGCTCCTCGCTCTCCGCGAATTCGATCCGGAAAAGCGCACTCCTACCGTAGGGTGTAAAAATTTCAAAGACGATGTATTCTCTTCCCTCTTTGAGGGGGTCGATGCCTTGCAGTATCACGGTGTCTTCGGTTCGTGATGGTGTGAACCTGACGCGCATCTTGGTTACCTCCTGTTCAGGACGACCTTGTAGTCATAGTTCAGCATTCGTCCCGTGACTGCATTGTAATAGTAGTGAACCTGGAAATCACCGTAAGGTGATTGATGCGTGAGGGTTGTGTATTTGCCCCAGTCGCTGAGCGTGCTGCCGTCTGAAGTCATGAGCCTGCGCACCTCGGGATTGCCGATCTGATCGCCGGGAATTATTCGATACGACTTCGCTCTTGCCCCCGGGGTGAGCCAGCCGTTTTCGTTGAAGGGAGATGTGGCTGATTCGTGGCGCAAGTCGTCGGCTAGGTGTTGTCCTTCCGTCGATCCAGATATGAAGTTTTCATTGGTGTCTTTACCCTCCTTTCCCAGTACGTTCAGGCATTTTGGAGCCAGCCCGAGGGGGTCTGTCCAGGTGTGGGGGTTGTGGACATAGGTCGCCGGGTTGGGGGCTGGGGCGAGGCCCAGGGGGTCGGGGGTGAGGTAGCGGGCGGAATCCGGGTCGTAGTAGCGGTGGTGGTTGTAGTGGAGGCCGGTTTCCGGGTCGAAGTATTGGCCGGGGAAGCGGAGCGGGGTGTACGCCGTGCTGTCGGCGGCCCAGGTCGTGGTGCCCCAGAGGGTGGAGCGGGTGTGCCAGGCGATGGTGCCCGAATCGTCGATGAGTTCCGTGGGGGTGCCGACCAGGTCGGTGACGATCGCGAAGAAGCGGGCGTCGATCTCGCGTTGGGTGGTGGCTTCGGTGACGCGCTCGGTCTGGGCCACCGGGTGAAGGCCCTCATGGTCCCAGGTGAGGGTGACCGGGTGGGGGAAGTCCGGGGTAGTGGTGGTTTGTTCCACCAGGGTGGGGCCGTCCCAGGTGAAATCCGTCTGCTCCAGGACGCTTTCGGCGTCGGCCGCGAGGCGTTGTTTGGTGGTGCGGCGGCCGAAGGGGTCGTACAGGTAGCGCCAGACCGTGCCGTCGGGGGTGGTGGCCGATATCAGGCGGTCTTCGGCGTCCCAGGTGTAGCGCCAGGTATCGGGCTTGCGGGACAGGCGGGTCTTTTGGCGGAGGGTGAGGCGGCCCGCCTCGTCGTGTTCGTAGCGGACCGAGCCCGCGCCGGTGATGCGCGTGCCGGTATAGGTGCGAGGGCCTGTCGCCTCCTGGGCGGGTTGCGTGCTCGGCCAGGCCGCGTGCGTTTGGTTGCCCGCCGCGTCGTAGGCGTAGCTCTCGGTCCAGCCGTGGGCGTGGACGGCGGTGACCCGGCCCACGACGTCGAGCTCGAAGGTGCGTCGGCCCGCCAGGCTGTCGTCCACCGCGATGAGGTGGTCGTCGGCTCGATAGTCGTACGTCCGGTGGTGGATGCCACCGGATGCGCCGGTCAGCGACTGCGCGGTCAGACGGCCGAGCGGGTCCCAGGCGTGGGTGAGGGTGAGGGCGTCGCCGATGCGGCGCGTGGTCTCGCGGCCCGCCGCGTCGTGTGCCGAGGCGAGGGTGTGGTTCCCTGCGGTCAGGGCGGTGCGGTTGCCCGCCGTGTCATAGGCGTAGGTCGTGACGGCACCGGTGGGTGTGGTGCGGCGGACGCGGCGGCCCAGGGGGTCGTAGGTGTGCGTCAGGACGCGGCCGTTCACCATTTCGGACGTCACCCGGCCCAGGAGGTCACGTTGGTAGACGACCTCCGCGTCCGGGTCGGCAGCTGAGGCCAGGAGCCCCGCGGGGTCGTAGGTGAAGGTTGTGGTGCGGTCGTCGGACGCCTTGCGTATCAGTCGGCCGAGCACGTCGTACGCGTATGTGACGGTTCGGCCCAAAGGGGAGGTACGGGAGATGATATGGCCCGCCACGTCGTACGCGTATCGCACTTCCCGGTCGTCGAAGTCCGTCTCCGTCACCAGGCGGCCCGCCAGGTCGTACGCGTAACGCCAGGTCAGCCCCTGCGGGTTGGTGACCTTCGTCAGCCGCAGCGCCGCGTCGTGCTCGAACTCGTAGCGGACCCCGTCCGGGCCCGTGCGGGCGGACAGCAGGTCGAAGTGGGTGTACTCGTACACCGTCGTACCACCGATGGGGTCGGTGTGAGAGAGGCAGTTGCCCTCGCCGTCGTACGTCCAGGACTCCGCCGAACCGTCCGGCCCGGTGCGACGCAGGAGCTTGCCCTCCGGGCTCCAGTCGTAGCGGGTCACCGCGCCCAGCGGGTCCGTCTCGGCCACGACGCGGCCGAACGCGTCCCGCTGGTAGAAGGTCGTGGCTCCCAGCGGGTCGGTGATCTCGACGGGGAGCCCGGCCCCGTCGCAGCGCACCCGGGTGGTCGCGCCCAGCGGATCGGTGACGGCGAGCAGACCCCCGCGCGGGTCGTAGAGGTAGCGGGTGGTGGCGGCGAGCGGGTCGGTGAGGGTGGTTCGGTTGCCCGCCGCGTCGAAGGTCTGGTGCCACACCGCGCCGCCCGGGTCGGTGATCCGCAGCGGGTTGCCCTGGGCGTCGGGCACCGCGCCGATCTCGCTGCCGTCCGGCCGGATGACGGCCGTGAGATGCCCGTGTTCGTCGTAGCGGAAGCCGGTGGTGCGGCCCAGCGGATCGGTCTCGGCGACCGTACGGCCGGCCTGGTCGTACGTCGTGCGGCTGACCGCGCCGGCCGCGTCGATCTCCCCGACGACCTGGTGCGCCTCGTCGATGAGATAGCGGGTGACCGCACCGTCCGGTGAGGTCAGGGTCGTGACCTTCCATCCGGGGAAGTTTGGGTCCACCCCGTCGTAGCCGATCCGGAGGGTGTAGTGGCCGCCCTCGCCGCCCTCGGCGACGACCCGGTCCTGCTCGTCGTAGGCGTAGGAGTACCAGCGGTTGTTGGTGTCGATCCAGGATGTGACCCGCCCGGCCGGGTCGTAGACGAAACGCAGCGGCAGGCCCGAGGAGCCTATGACCTCGGTGAGATGGCCGTCGGTGTAGCCGTAGCTCATCACCCGTACGTCCCCCACGTACAGGCCGGTGATCCGCTCGTGCTCCGAGGTCAGCCGCAGCCGGTAGCCACCGCTGTGGAGGATCTCGAGGGGTGTGCCGGAGGCGTCGTGGACGAAGGTGACGCGGTTGCCGTTGCGGTCGGCGATCTCCCGCAGGAGCGCCACCGCTCCGTCGTCGTGCGGGGTGAAGGTGCGGACGAGCCCGGCGTCCGGGTCGGTGAGGGTGTACGCAACCCCGTCCGCCGTCCGTGCCAGCGGCCACCGCGGGCCCTCCGCGGGCAGGACCGCGGCGCCGCCCGGCACCGGATGCGGATAGGCCAGCAGCAGACCGTCCTCGGTGAAGAAGACCACGCCCTGCTCGTCGGACTCCAGGCGCTGGTCGGCCGTCGAGGCCCAGGTCGGACCGAACCACCGCCCGCCGCGGTATCCGGAGTCCACCCGGCGGGAGAACACCAGCGGCAGCACGCCCGGCAGCGCCACATCCGTCTGTGGCAGGAACATCCGCCCGGTCGCCAGATCCACCGGATCGGTACGGCCGTGCCGCACCCGGTCCCAGGTACGGGAGAACGCCCCCCGGGCACGGCTCCGGAGCGCGCCGCGCGCCCACTGCGTCGCCTCACGCGCCGCCAGCCTGGCTCCGACGCGCGAGGCGATCGGGGCCAGGGCGCGCGGGGCGAGGCCCATCAGCAGGGTCTCCGCCAGCCCTCCGCCCATGGCGAGCTCCAGCGGCAGCGCGTAGGGCATGGCGAACATGGCGAGGGTGAGGAGGAGGGGAAGGCCGACCTCGAGCAGCTTGTCCAGGAGGAACCGGTCGGTGCCCAGGATGTCGTAACCGGCGAGCGGGGCCTCGCCGTCCGCGATGGCCGACCAGCGGGACAGCAGCAGGACGCCGACGACGAGCGAGCCCGCGCAGACGGCGATCCGGAACTGGACCAGGGCCAGGGCCTCGCCCAGCGGGGACGCGCCCGCGGCCCGGTAGCCGCGTACGGCGGAGACCAGGCGCCACAGGGTCAGGGCCAGCCCGGCCAGGGCGGCGCCGACCAGAATCCGCAGCCCGGTGCCCCCGGTGAAGTACTCCTGTACATCCCTCGTGGACGGGAAGGAGCCCACCGCCAGATACAGCAGGGAGGGGACGGCCAGCAGCAGGCTGAGCACCAGAAGCGCCTTCTCGTGCCGCGGCCAGCGGGGTCGCTGCTCCCGGGCCCGGTGCCACAGCTGCGTCAAGGTCACGCCACGCCATGCCTCCTGGCTGTGGGTGGCGTCCATACGGTGGGTCTGCTGGACGACCGACTCGCGCAGCGGCTCCAGCTTCTCCGCGCGGGTACGGGGATGGGCCGTGGCGTACAGCAGCGCTCGGCGCTGCCGGGCGTAGCCGAGGGCGATGATCCAGGTGGCCGGAAGGCGCAGCAGGGCATACCCGCAGAGAGCTTCGAGGGCGGTCCGGCCCTGGCGCTCGGCGGCCAGCACGACATCAGGCGCGCGCCGCCGCCCCAGGCGGGACCGGCGCAGATCCCAGATCCACGCGGCGGCGAGGCACCCCAGGATGATCCACAGTCCCCACTCCCCGGCCAGCCGCTCCCGCCACTCCATCGCCGTGTCATCGCCCGGGTGGACCGCGGCGTAATTGGTCACCCAGTGGATCGCCACCGCCGCGGCCAGCGGCACCAGGGCCGCGACCCGGGTCACCACGAGGGCACCGCACCACAGCAAGCCCACCCCCAGTCCGGCCAGCGCGCTGGTGAAGATGTGCGCCTCATAGGGGAGTACCGGCCCTCCGACCTCGACGGTGCCGGTCGGTGAGGGAAACCAGCTGCCGAGGATCTGACCGAGGCCGGGGACATACGGGTGGTCGATCAGCCCCTTCGCGATCTGCCAGCCGCCCTCATCCAGGGGAACGGCCTTATCCGCGGACTCGGCGTACATCAGAGCCTTTTCCAGCAGGCCGAACCCGGCCCCGGCGGCCCCGCCCAGCACCACGAAGTCCGCCAGCCCCCACTGCATCCGCCCGCGCAGCGCCCACCCCGCGACCAGGAGCGGTGCGATCTTGATCAGCTCCTCCACCACCGGAGCCGTCGTCCACGACACCTCATCCATGACGGCCGACAGCGAGGTCCCCCGCGCGGTGGCCAACTGCCGTGCCACCACGAGCTCCAGCACCATCGAGAGCACACCGCAGCCGTAAGCGCCCACCCCGAAGGCGAGCAGCACCGTCGGCCACCGCACCGTCCGCACCGGCCAGGACAGCAACAGCAGCTGCACCACAGCCCATACCGACGCCGCAGCCATCCAGAACGCCACGCCCCGTGCCCCCTCAACGTTGCCGGTGATCCGTCACGCTAAGTCGAACAGCGGTCACGTACAAGGGAGTTCATGGGCATGTCGTCCATGGATCCGCGCTCGGTGCGGGCCCTCGGCGGGTCCGCGCGTCCGACGCTCACGGGTGGAGCACCGCCGCCATGAGCGCCAGTGGCGCAGCCGAGACGGGTCCCTGCGCCGGGGCCGTGAGTCCCGAGCAGGGGGCGCCTGCCCCGGTACGCTGAGCGCAGCGTGCCGCACCCGTCGCGCGGGTTCAGGGAGGTGAGTCATGGCCGCCGAGATGGTCGCTCCGGCGTGGATGCACGAGCAGATCACGGCTGAGCAGTACGACTCCTGGTCCGAGGAGCAGTGCGCGGGCATTGAGATCGTGGACGGGATGGTCGCGGTGAGCCCCAGCGCGTCGAAGCGGCACAACCGACTGGCTCGGATCCTGGCCAACGCCCTGGAAGACGCCGCGGGTCCTGACTGGAACGCCGATACGGACTCCGATGTCCGGCTTCAGGATGTGCCGCTCACCAATCGTCGTCCGGACGTCGTCGTGTACCGGGCGGAAACGATCGACGTCACGCCCACCCGTCCCGAGCATGTGCTGCTGGTCGCCGAGGTCGTGTCGCCCGGTTCGGAAACCACCGACCGCATTGTGAAGGTGGACCAGTACGCCAAGGCGGGCATCGCCTTCTACTGGCGGATCGAGCAGGCGGCCACCGGCGTCCCGCTCGTCTATACCTACGTCCTCGACCCCGCGACCAGGACCTACCGGGAGGGAGACGTGTTCACCGGTGTGGTGAAGGTCGCGGCTCCGTTTCCGGTGCGGGTCGATCTCGGGCAGCTCTGACGGGTCAGCGCACCGCGTAGTCGCCCAGGGACGGCTCCAGCAGATCGAAGACCTTCTCGGCTGAGCGAGTTGCCGCGGTGGCGATTTCCTCGGTGGGGTGGCCCGCGCGGGTGAGGGTCTGGACGTGGTGGAACAGGGTGCGGTGGGCGGCGGTGAGGAGGGCGGCGGCGGCTCGGGGGGTGGGGTCGTCGGGGGTGGCCGCCGTGGCGGTGGTGAGCGCGTCCGCCAGGGCTTCCTCGCGTTGGTCGTGGAGTTCGCGGAGTCTCGCGGTCAGGGTGGGGCTGTCGGCGAGCATGCGGGCGAACTCCGGGCTGGAGAAGCCCACGACGGGGTCGTGACGTTCGACCGCGGCCAGATAGGCGCGGCGCAGCGCGGTCAGGGCGGATTCGCCGGTCGGGCGGTCCTCGACCGTCCGGGCCAGGGCGGTGGTGATGGTCTCGTGGTAGTCGAGGGCCAGGTCTTCCTTGCGCGGGAAGTAGTTCGTGACCGTCATCTTGGCCACCTGGGCGGCCGTCGCGATCTCGGCGATGGTCACTGCCTCGAAGCCGCGCTCCATGAAGAGCCGGGTCGCGGTGTCGGAGATCATCTGGCGCGTCTGCCGCTTCTTCAGCTCGCGCAGTCCTGCTGTCATGGCCCCATCCTCGCATGGACGGGGCTAATATTGTGCTTGACCTAAGTTTGGGTTCGGACTAGTTTTCGGCTCGTCAGCCACTCGGCCACTCAGCCGCCACGAGCCTCCCGAGGAGTGCGTTTGAACCTGCGTTTGATGAGTGTGCACGCCCACCCCGACGACGAGTCCAGCAAGGGCGCGGCCACCCTCGCCAAGTACGCCGCCGAGGGGGTGGAGGTACTCGTGGTCACCTGCACCGGAGGGGAGCGTGGCGATGTGCTCAACCCCGCCATGGACCGGCCCGGTGTGCGGGAGAACCTCGCCGCGATCCGGCGGGACGAGATGGCCGAGGCCCGCCGGATCCTGGGGGTGCGCCAGCGCTTCCTGGGGTTCGTCGACTCGGGGCTCCCGGGGCCGGGCGAGCCGCTGCCCGAGGGCTGCTTCGCGCTCGCGCCGCTGGAGGAGGCGGCCGGGCGGCTGGTGGGGCTGATCCGGAGCTTCCGCCCGCATGTGGTCGTCACGTACGACGAGACCGGCGGCTATCCGCACCCGGACCACATCAGGACCCACCAGGTGACGGTCGCCGCCTTCGACGCGGCGGGGGAGGCGGGCCGCCATCCCGAGGCGGGCGCGCCCTGGCGGCCGCTGAAGCTGTACTACCAGGGCGGCTTGTCGCGGCCCTGGTTCCAGGCCCTGCACGACGCCATGACCGCGCGGGGCATGGACTCGGGCATGCGGGAGGTGCTGGCCGAACTGCCCGAGGCGGGGCTGGAGATCACCACGCGGGTGCCGTGCGCGGAGTACTTCGCGACGAGAGACCGGGCGCTGCTCGCGCATGCCACGCAGATCGACCCGGACACCGGGTTCATGGTTCATGACCGTGACGTCGAGCGCGAGGTCTGGCCCACCGAGGACTACCACCTGGCCCGGTCCCACGTCGCCGTCGATACCGATGCCGACATCGATGTCGCGACTCCCGAGGACGACCTGTTCGCCGGTGTGCGCCGCCCCCGGCGGTCTACGGCGGCGGCAGGTGCCGCAGCTTCTCCGGGTTGCGGACGATGCGGATCTCCGTGATGCGCCCGTCCTCGACCTCCGCACAGACGACCGCGTCCGGGCGGCCCGCGACCGTGAACAGCAGCCCTGGCCGGCCGTTGACGTCCACCGCGTGCGCCTGGGGGTCGTCCATCGGCTGGGCGATGACGGCGGCGAGGAAACGGGCGACCTTGTCCGCGCCCCGCTGCGGGCGGAGGGCGGCCTTCACCTTGCCGCCGCCGTCGCTCCACGCCGTCACATCGGGGGCCAGCAGCTCCATCATCCGGTTCAGGTCGCCGCCGAGGCACGCGGCCAGGAACTCCTCGGTGACCTGCCGCCGCACCTCCGCCGGGGCGTCGTAACGCGGCTTGCGGGCCTGGACATGGGCCCTGGCCCGGCTGCCCACCTGCCGTACGGCCGCCTCGCCGCGGTCCAGCATTCCGGCGATCTCCCGGAAGGAGAAGCCGAAGACCTCCTTGAGCACGAAGACCGCCCGCTCCAGCGGCGACAGGCTCTCCAGGACGACGAGCATGGCGAGCGAGACCGACTCGGCCAGCTCCGCCTCCTCGCCGATGTCCGGCCGGGTGACCAGCGGCTCGGGCAGCCAGGGGCCGACGTACTGCTCGCGGGTGGCGGCGGCCGAGGTGAGCCGGTTGAGCGCGAGGTTGGTGACCGTACGGACCAGATAGCCCGCCGGGTCGCGCACCGGCGTGGACACCTGACTACAGCGCAGCCAGGCGTCCTGCACCACGTCCTCGGCGTCGGCGACGGAGCCGAGCATGCGGTAGGCGATGCCGAACAGCATCCGCCGGTGCTCTTCGAAGGTGGTCGTGTCGATCACGCCCGCGACGGTACCTCGCAGGTGTCCGAGAAGCCCTGGCTGGTCAGGCCGAAGGCGCTGTTGACGCGCGAGCGGTAGTTCTCCAGGCCGACCATGGCGGTGAGTTCGACGAACGCCGCCTCACCGAGCCGCTCGACCAGGGCGGCCGCGAGCTCGTCGGTCACGCGGGGCTCGGTCTCGGTCATCGCCTCGGCGTAGTCCAGGACGAGCAACTCAACATCGGTGAAGGCGTCCTGGTGGTCGCGCCACCGCGGCACCTTGGAGATCTTGTCCATCGGGAGCCCGAGGTTGCCGGCCTCCCAGTGGCCGAAGTCCATGCACCACGAGCAGTTGATCCTGGCCGTCGCGGCCATGACCGCGAGGTGCTTGAGGCCCGGGTCGAGGCGGTTCCACTTGGCGGCGCCGCGCTCGGCCCGGACGTAGGTGAGCAACACCCGCGGATTGTGGCCGGCGGCCAGACCGGGGTCGAGCACCTTGCCGTAGGCGCGCCGGGAGTACCAGGCGCCGATGCGGTTGAGCAGGGTCCTGGGCGGGGTGAGCGGGATACGGGCCATGGCGGGCTCCCCATCGTGTCGCACCTGTGGTGGCAATGGCTGTGGTGGCAATGGCTTTCACAGGTGCGACAGATAAGCCCGCCGGAGTGTGACATCCGGCGGGCACGCGCGCTACGAAGGGCCGGATTCCCGGGCCCTCAGCACTCGATGACGTTCACCGCGAGCCCGTCCCACGCCGTCTCCTTGCACTTGACCTTCATATCGGCGCCCGTCTGCTTCATCGTCTTGATGACCTTGTCGAGGGAGACATGGTGGCGGCCGTCGCCGCGCAGGGCCATCCTCGCGGCGGTGACCGCCTTGACCGAGGCCATGCCGTTGCGCTCGATGCAGGGGATCTGGACCAGGCCGCCGACGGGGTCGCAGGTGAGGCCGAGGTTGTGTGCCATGCCGATCTCGGCGGCGTTCTCCACCGGTTCGGTTGAGCCGCCGAGGACCTCGGCGAGGCCGCCGGCGGCCATGGAGCAGGCGGAGCCGACCTCGCCCTGACCAGCCGACCTCGGCGCCGGAGATCGACGCGTTATCCTTGAAGAGCGTGCCGATGGCCCGCGGCGTGGAGGAATGGTCTCCACGGTCACCAGCGGCGCCGGCGTGCACGTACTGGTCGGTGGCCGAGGGGGTAGCGCCGCCGTCTACCGCCGCCCCGGCTACGCGCCGATGCACGGGCACACCGAGCTGGAGGTGCCTCCGTGTGGCAAGGCGCCGTTGTCGCCGACCGTTTCGGCATGGCGGGTCGACTCAGGGCGCGCATGTGGATCTGGCGTGCGCACGCGGCGGGCCGCCGGGGTCGCCATGCTGGAGAGCCTTGGTGGTGGACACCAGAAATCCCGGAAAGTGGAAATACCGAAGAGAGGCAGCCCTCTCATGGACTACGAGACGTTCATCAGCACCGTCTCCCAGCGCTCCGGCCTCCCGCGCGAGCAGGCGGAGGCCTTTACCCACGCCACCCTGGCGACCCTGGCCGAACGGATCACCAGGGGCGAGGCGGACGACCTTGCCTCGGAGCTGCCCAAGGCGCTCAAGGAGTCTCTCGTGTCTCCGACCCCGGAGGCGGAGGGCTTCGGGCTCGACGAGTTCGTCAACAGGGTGAGCACGCGGGCCCGGACCAGTCCGGAAGTCGCCCGGGAAGGCGCGGCAGCGGTGCTGAGCACCGTCCGGGAGGCGGTCAGCGGCGGTGAGTTCCGTCATGTCCTGTCGCAGTTGCCGAAGGAGTTCGAGGAACTCATCCACACTCCGGCCTGACCCGCCGTGCGGCCATGACAACAGACGCGACCGCCGAACAGATCGGCTTCGCCGATCTGCGGCTGCGCCCTGAGTTGCTGCGGGCACTCACGGGGCTGGGCTACGAGGAGCCGACCCCGATCCAGCGCGAGGCCATCCCTCCGCTGCTGGACGGCCGCGATCTGCTGGGCCAGGCCGCCACGGGAACCGGGAAAACCGCCGCGTTCGCCCTGCCGGTGCTTCAGCGCATCAGCCAGGACGGCGGTGGGGCAAAGCCGTCGGCCCTGGTCCTGGTGCCCACCCGTGAGCTGGCCATGCAGGCGTCGGAGGCCCTCCATCGCTACGGGCACGACCTGGGCACCCGGGTCCTGCCCGTCTACGGCGGGCAGCCCATCGGGCGGCAGTTGCGCGCCCTGGAGCGCGGCGTCGACGTGGTCGTGGCGACACCGGGCCGGGCGCTCGACCACATCGGACGCGGGACGCTGCGGCTCGACAGCCTGGAGACACTGGTGCTGGACGAGGCCGACGAAATGCTCGACATGGGCTTCGCCGAGGACATCGACGCGATACTCGAGGACACACCGGCGGATCGCCAGACCGTGCTCTTCTCCGCGACGATGCCGACGCGCATCGACGCCATGGCCCGGCGCCATCTGCGCGATCCGGTACGCATCCAGATCGAGCGGGAGAAGCCGGCCTTCGGTGAGACGCCCAAGGTGCGGCAGTCCGCATACGTCGTGGCACGGGCGCAGAAACCCGCCGCGCTCGGTCGGGTGCTGGACGTGGAATCGCCGGGGGCCACCATCGTCTTCTGCCGGACGCGGGACCAGGTCGATCAGCTCACCGAAACGCTCAACGGACGTGGATACCGCGCCGAGGCACTGCACGGCGGAATGAACCAGGAACAGCGGGACCGGGTCATGGGTCGGGTGCGCGGCGGCACCGCGGACCTGCTGGTCGCCACCGATGTGGCCGCCCGCGGGCTGGACATCGAGCAGCTCACCCATGTGGTCAACTACGACGTGCCCTCCGCGCCGGAGTCCTATGTCCACCGGATCGGCCGGGTCGGGCGGGCCGGGCGGGAGGGCGTCGCCATCACGCTGGCCGAGCCCCGGGAACATCGGATGCTCAAGGCGATCGAGCGGACGACCCGGCGGCAGATCCGCGTGGAGAAGGTGCCGACCGTCGCCGATCTGCGCGCCCGCCGGCTGGAACTGACCCGAGCGGCACTGCAGGAGTCCATCGTCGAGGACGATCTCGACCGCTTCCGAGTGGTGGTGGAGACCCTCGCGGACGAGTTCGACGTGATGGATGTGGCGCTGGCCGCGGTCAAGCTGGCGCATGAGGCAGGGGGCGCGGCGGTCGACGAGGAGGAGATTCCCGAAGTCGCCCTCCGCGGCGGACGCGGGGACCGTGAGGGGCGCGGCGGACCGGGCCGCGGCCCGTGGGGAACCAGGGCGCCCGCGGAGGGCATGACGCGCTTGTTCATCGGGGCCGGGCGCAGCGCGGGCATCCGGCCACAGGATCTGGTGGGCGCCATCGCCGGGGAGTCCCGGCTGAGCGGGCGGGACATCGGCTCGATCGAGATCGCCGACCGCTTCTCCCTGGTGGAGGTCCCCGCCTCCGCGGTCAATGAGGTGATCCGGGCGTTGCGCGGCACCACCCTCAAGGGCCGGAAGCCGATCGTCCGGCGGGAGCGCGACCGGGCGGGCTGACCCGCGGCGCCGCACCCGGGAGTTACCTTCGGACGGGCTCAAGCGCTGGTGAGGTACGGTGCGTTCTCGGTTCAGGACCACCGCGGCAGCCTCTTCGCGTGGTGTACGCCGTGTCGTTCAGCCTCACCGTCGTGCGTAACCATCTCTCACGCGCTGTCCGCCGGTCACGCCGGGTGGTGGAGGGCGGCCGCCACCGCGGTCCTGATCAGGCCCGGGTGGGGCCTTACGGCGGCACCCTCGACGAGTACGGTCGGCGTGGCGCTCACCCCGCGTTCGGCCGCCCTGGCGGTGACGTACGGAGGCCAGTCCAGATGAACACCGTCGCGCACGCACGCGGCGAAGGCGTCGTTCAGCCCGACCCGCAGGCCGAGCGCGATCAGCTCCTCATCACTGAGCCCGGGCCCGCCCTCCGGCGGCTGGTTGTCGAAGAGTGTGTAGAGGTACTCCATGAATGCCCCGCCGTCGGAGGCGCAGCCCGAGGCGGCCGAGGCGCGGGTGGAGTACCGGCTGGTCGACATGGCGTCCAGGAAGGCCATCGGGTGATAGACCAACGTCACCTGCCCCTCGGTGACCATGGCATCGAGCAGCGGCCCCGATGACTTCTCGAACATCCGGCAGAAGGGGCACTGGAAGTCGATATACGCGTCGATGATCACTGGGCCGTTGCCGACCGCGATGCCATCGCCTTCCTGGGGCGCGTGAGCCGGCACCCGAGCCGGGAGTGGCGTCTGCGGCTGCATGCGGGTTCTCCTCGCTGCCGGAAAACGGCGGTGGGGCGGCGGATGTCCCGCTCTTTAGCGCCCTCGGAGTACCCGCATTTCAGTACATAACGCGCAACGGATACCGAGGGGCGTGACGGAGCGGGTCGCGACGGGCGACCCGCCCCTCGGCCCGTTATGCGGCCGACCTCGCGGTCCACCGCCCACGGTCAGTCGGCGGCGCTCTTCAGGAGGTCCTTCGTCCGGTCGACGAGTGAGGCGAACGGCCCCACCACCCACTGAGCCGCGGGGGACCCGGCCGCCCCCGGGTGCGGGTGCGTCGGGGCGATCTTCTCCGTCATCTGCAGCTTCGTTCCCATGCTCCGGCGCTTGTCCTCGGAGCAGTCCCGCAGGATCGCGGGGAACTCCTCCCGCTCCTCGTGCTCGGCGTGGTCGATGACCGCCTTCTCGAGTCCGGCCAGCCTGCTGTCGAATTCGGCAGTCGAGACGTCCATCTTCTCGAGCTCGACGAGAACCTTGCTCGCTTCCTTCTCCTCGTTGTTGCGGGCGCTGGCCTCCTGCTCACCGGCTGTTTCCTTCGCGACCGGGCGCAGAATCATCTCCTCGCCGGTCTCATGCACCGCCAGCAGGGCCCGCAACTCGTCAAAGGCCTGCTGCTTGTGCTTGCCCTCGGCGCCCTTCACATCCGAGAACAGCTCACGGATGCGTGCGTGCTGCTCGAGCAGAATGGCCACCACATCACCCTTCGGCAGCTTCGCTGCCTCCGCACGTTCGGTCTGCGCAGTGCTCATGACGCTGTCCTCCGCATTTCGGTGGATGTCAGCTCATAGGGTGACCAGAATCGGGCGGCGGAAACCGGTGTGCCACCTGATGGGTTTCCTCAGCACTCGATGACGTTCACCGCGAGCCCGCCCCGCGCCGTCTCCTTGTACTTGACCTTCATGTCCGCGCCCGTCTGCTTCATCGTCTTGATGACCTTGTCGAGGGAGACATGGTGGCGGCCGTCGCCGCGCAGGGCCATCCTCGCGGCGGTGACCGCCTTGACCGAGGCCATGCCGTTGCGCTCGATGCAGGGGATCTGGACCAGGCCGCCGACGGGGTCGCAGGTGAGGCCGAGGTTGTGCTCCATGCCGATCTCGGCGGCGTTCTCCACCTGTTCCGCGGAGCCGCCGAGGACCTCGGCGAGGCCACCGGCGGCCATCGAGCAGGCGGAGCCCACCTCGCCCTGGCAGCCGACCTCGGCGCCGGAGATCGAGGCGTTCTCCTTGAAGAGCATGCCGATGGCGCCCGCGGCGAGGAGGAAGCGGATGACGCCCTCCTCATCGGCGCCCGGGACGAAGCGGGTGTAGTAGTGCAGAACGGCGGGGATGATGCCCGCCGCGCCGTTGGTGGGGGCGGTGACCACGCGGCCGCCCGCCGCGTTCTCCTCGTTGACCGCCATGGCGTAGAGGGTGATCCACTCCATGGCGCGGGCGCCCGGGTCGCCCTCGGAGCGCAGGGCGCGGGCGGCGGTGGCGGCGCGGCGGCGGACCTTGAGGCCGCCGGGCAGGATGCCCTCCTGGGACATGCCGCGGGCCACGCACGCCTCCATGACCTGCCAGATCTCCAGCAGCCCGGCGCGGATCTCCGGTTCCGTGCGCCACGCCTTCTCGTTCTCCAGCATCAGGGCCGAGATGGACAGGCCCGTCTCCTGGGAGAGCCGCAGCAGCTCGTCACCGGTGCGGAAGGGGTGGGTGAGGACGGTGTCGTCGAGCTTGATGCGGTCCTCGCCGACCGCGTCCTCGTCCACCACGAAGCCGCCGCCGACCGAGTAGTACGTCTTCTCCAACAGCGGATGGCCCTCGGCGTCGTACGCGCACAGCGTCATGCCGTTGGCGTGGTACGGCAGCGAGCGGCGGCGGTGCAGGATCAGCTGGGAGGAGTCGTCGAAGTCGATCTCGTGGCCGGGACCGATCTCGGCGCCGAGCAGCCGCAGCCGCTTGGTGGTGCGGATGCGCTCCACCTCGCCGTCGGCCGCATCGACGTCGACGGTGCGCGGGGAGTTGCCCTCGAGGCCCAGCAGCACGGCCTTCGGGGTGCCGTGGCCATGACCGGTGGCGCCCAGGGAGCCGAAGAGCTCGGCCCGGACGGACGCGGTGTGGGCCAGCAGACCCTCGTTCTTCAGCCGGCGGACGAACATCCGCGCGGCCCGCATCGGGCCGACCGTGTGCGAACTGGACGGGCCGATGCCGATCGAGAAGAGGTCGAATACGGAAATGGCCACCGGGGGACTCCTTCGTCTGCACGCCGGGGGAAGCGTGTGCCCGCCGGGGAAGCGTGCGGGCCGTGCGTGGGGTGGTGCGGGCCGTGCGTGGGTTGGTGCGGGGTGGTGCGGCGGGGGCGCGCCAGGGCGGACGCGCCCCCGGGTCCGGGTTGCTCCGGGTTGCTCCGGCTTACTTGGACAGATGCGCGTACAGCGGGTGCTTGTCGGCCAGTGCGGTGACCCGGGCCTTCAGCGCCTCCGCGTCGTACGACGGCTTGAGCGTCTCCGCGATCACGTCGGCGACCTCGCGGAAGTCCTCCGCGGTGAAGCCGCGGGTGGCCAGCGCCGGGGTGCCGATGCGCAGACCCGAGGTGACCATCGGGGGGCGCGGGTCGTTCGGGATCGCGTTGCGATTGACCGTGATGCCGACCTCGTGCAGCCGGTCCTCGGCCTGCCGCCCGTCCAGCTCGGAGTCGCGCAGGTCGACCAGGACCAGATGGACATCGGTGCCGCCGGAGAGGACGGCGACGCCCACCTCCCGGACATCGGCCTGGGTCAGCCGCTCGGCGAGGATCCTGGCGCCCTCCAGCGTGCGCTCCTGGCGCTCCTTGAACGCCGAACTCGCCGCCACCTTGAAGGACACCGCCTTCGCCGCGACCACATGCTCCAGCGGACCGCCCTGCTGACCGGGGAAGACCGCCGAGTTGATCTTCTTGGCCAGGTCGGCGGTGGAGAGGATCACGCCACCGCGCGGACCGCCCAGGGTCTTGTGGGTGGTGGTGGTCACCACATGGGCGTGCGGTACGGGCGAGGGGTGCAGCCCGGCCGCCACCAGACCCGCGAAGTGGGCCATGTCGACCATCAGGTACGCGCCGACCTCGTCCGCGATCCGGCGGAAGGCGGCGAAGTCCAGCTGGCGCGGGTACGCCGACCAGCCCGCGATCACCAGCTTGGGGCGGTGCTCCTTGGCCAGCCGCTCGACCTCGTCCATGTCGACCAGACCGGTCTCGGCGTCCACGTGGTAGGGCACCACGTTGTAGAGCTTGCCGGAGAAGTTGATCTTCATGCCGTGGGTCAGATGGCCGCCGTGCGCCAGGTTCAGCCCCAGGATGGTGTCGCCGGGGGAGAGCAGGGCGAACATCGCGGCCGCGTTGGCCTGGGCGCCCGAGTGCGGCTGGACGTTCGCCGCCTCGGCGCCGAAGAGCTCCTTCACCCGGTCGATGGCGATCTGCTCGACCACGTCGACGTGCTCACAGCCGCCGTAGTAGCGGCGGCCGGGGTAGCCCTCGGCGTACTTGTTGGTCAGGACCGAGCCCTGGGCCTCCATGACCGCCGACGGAGCGAAGTTCTCCGAGGCGATCATCTCCAGGGTGGACTGCTGGCGGTGGAGTTCGGCGTCGACAGCAGCGGCGACGTCCGGGTCGAGCTCGTGCAGGGAGCTGTTCAGAAGCGACATCGAGGGTCCCGATCGAATAAGGAGGGTCAGTTTTCGGCGAAGGCGGTGTACTCGTCGGCGGAGAGCAGGTCCTCCGGCTCGCTCGTCACCCTCACCTTGAACAGCCAGCCGCCCTCGAAGGGGGCGGAATTCACCAGCGCCGGATCGTTCACCACGTCCTCGTTGATCTCGGTGACCTCACCGGAGACCGGCGTGTACAGATCGCTGACCGACTTGGTGGACTCCAGCTCACCGCAGGTGTCACCGGCGGAGACCGTGGAGCCGACGTCCGGGAGCTGGACATAGACGACATCGCCGAGCGCGTTGGCCGCGAATTCGGTGATGCCGATCGTCGACACGCCGTCCTCGCCGGCGGCCGACAGCCACTCGTGCTCCTTGCTGTACCGCAGCTGCTGGGGGTTGCTCATGGTCCGATTCTCCTGGATACGGGGGAGTGCTTGGGAAACGGGTCTTAGCTGGTGGGATGCGACGCCGAGGGGATACGACGCCGAGGGGGCGTGATGGGCCGGGGCCCTGCTCGGGCCCGGAGAGGCCCGGCGACGGGCCGGAGCACCGCTCGCGCCCGGAGAAACGTCAGCGCTCGCGCTTGTAGAAGGGGAGCGCCACGACCTCGTACGGCTCCCGGGCACCGCGGATGTCCACGAAGACCCCTTCGGTGCCGGGCTTCGCGTACTCCGGGTCCACGTACGCCATCGCGATCGGCTTGCCCAGCGTCGGGGAGGGCGCGCCCGAGGTGACCTGGCCGATCGCCGAGCCGTCGGCGGCCACCACGGCGTATCCGGCGCGCGGCACCCGGCGGCCTGAAGCGATCAGGCCGACCAGGGTGCGCGGGGGGACGGTGTCCGCCTGGTGGGACGCGGCCTCCAGGGCCTCGCGGCCGACGAAGTCGCCCGGCTTGTCGAACTTCACCACCCGGCCGAGCCCCGCGTCGAAGGGGGTGGTGTCGGTGGTCAGCTCATGCCCGTACAGCGGCATGCCCGCCTCGAGCCGCAGGGTGTCCCGGCAGGAGAGACCGCAGGGGACCAGGCCCACCGGGGCCCCGGCCTCGGTCAGCGCCTCCCAGACCCGCTCGGCGTCGTCCGGCGCCAGGAACAGCTCGAAGCCGTCCTCGCCCGTGTAGCCGGTGCGGGCGATCATGGCGGGGACGCCCGCGACGGTGCCCGGCAGCCCGGCGTAGTACTTCAGCCCGTCCAGGTCCGCGTCGGTCAGGCGCTTCAGGATCCCCGGGGACTCGGGGCCCTGGACGGCGAGCAGCGCGTAGGCGTCGCGGTCGTCCCTCACGGTCGCCTCGAAACCGCCGGCCCGCCCGGTCAGCGCGTCCAGCACCACCTGGGCGTTGGCGGCGTTGGCCACGACCAGGAACTCCTCGTCGCCGAGGCGGTAGACGATCAGGTCGTCCAGGATGCCGCCCTCGTCGTCGCAGATCATGGTGTAGCGGGCACGGCCCACGGCGAGCGCGGACAGCCGGCCGACCAGCGCGTGGTCCAGGGCCTCCCCGGCCTGCGGACCGATGAGAGAGATCTCACCCATGTGGGAGAGGTCGAAGAGCCCGGCGCGGGTGCGCACCGCGGTGTGCTCGTCGCGCTCGCTGCCGTAGCGCAGCGGCATGTCCCAGCCGGCGAAGTCGGTCATGGTGGCGCCGAGCGCGCGGTGCCGCGCGTCCAGCGCGGTACGGCGTGGGGTGGGCGGGGCGTCGGTCACGATTCAGGCTCCAGAGATCGGGGTCGCGCGACGGCGAGGACGGACGGCAAGGACGCGTGCGTCCTCCCCATCTGTCATCGGAACCTGAGAGGTTCGCCGTGACGCCCGTAAGGGGCCCGGCTTGCACCTTGGGTGGAGCCGCGCCCGCGCGGCCCGCTTTTCAGATCTGCCTCGTCCGTGCGGTATCGGGGCCTGAGAGATTCAAGGGAGGACTTGCTCCTTCGGCGCCCTGGACACCCGGCACGGATGCCGGTGACCAAGGACTCTCCCGCGCGGATTCAAGCGGCCGGTATGGAGTTGCGCGGACATCATCGCATGTATGGCCGAGAAGGGAAGCCCCGATCCGACCGGGCTCCGGCCGCCCGGACAGGGGCAGCCTTGCCCGACATTACCTTTTCTTGACACTCTGCGGGTACGAGCAGCGTTGACCGACCTGGGAGGACGATCACGGTGCATGGGCAGGGAACGTACGCGACGACACAGAGGCTCCTGCCGGCGCGGCGTGGCCGCATCCCCTCCGGGTCGACGGCACGCCCCGGTCGGAGAAGCGCGGTGCGCGATCTGCGCGCCGGGGCGGAGGGCGGCGGCGCGGACCCGCGTGAGCTGCGCTTTCCGGCAGGGGATGTGCTGGTCGCCTCCGGGCTGCCGGGCAGCGGCAAGAGCACGCTGATCAACCGCACGGTGCCGCTTCTGGACGAGACGGGCGCGGTCGTCATCAGGGTCGACTCGCAGAACACCCGCGAGGCATGGGAGCGCCGGCTGCCCGGCTGGCTGCCGTACGCGCTCTACCGCCCGCTGGTCCGGTACGCCCACTACGCCGGGCTGCACCGGGCGCTGCGCTCGGGCGCGAGCGTCGTGGTGCACGACTGCGGCGCGCTGCCGTGGGTGCGCCGCTGGCTGGCGCGGGACGTGCGGCGCCGGGGCCGTGGCCTCCATATGGTGCTGCTGGACGTGGGCGCCACGGAGGCGCTGGAGGGCCAGGCCGCGCGTGGCCGCGGGGTCTCCGCCTACGCCTTCGGGCGGCATCTGCGCGCGATGCGGCGGCTGATCACCGGGATGGAGGAGGGGCGGCCGCCGCGGGGGTGCGCGTCGGCGGTGCTGCTGGACCGGCGAGGCGCGAGCGCGCTGCGCTGCATCTCCTTCGAGTGAGCACGCCGCTCCCTCGGGAGTGGCCGGAAATCGGCCATCGGCATCACACAGCGTGACGAGGGCGGGTCCGGGCGAGGTGGGGAAGTGCTGTGGAGATCGCCGCCGACCCCTCCGGCCCCGGGCCGCCCAGCGGTTAGGGTGCTTCGGGCAGGTCGGACGAGATGGCGGTTGGACGAAGATGAGCTTCCCGGAGCAGTACGGAGTGGCCCCGGCGCACGGAGGATTCCCGGACGGCGGATATGCCGCGCATTCGGCGTTTCCCGGCAATGAGCTCGAAGAGGTGATGGCCGCCTCCGTCGACGTCCCCGGGGCCGGAGCGCGCATCGTCGAGACGCTCTCCCGCAGCCACCTCTGGATCCCGCTGCCCAACGGCGGGGGCCCGGGCAGCCCGAGCCTCGATCTGCCCACGATGGAGATCGACGGCGGCGCGTATGTCCCGGTGTTCAGCTCCGAGCAGCAGTTCCTCCAGCTCGTCGGCCCCCATATGTCCTTCACCATCGCCCCGGCCGTGGAGTTCGCCCGCGGGCTGCCGCCCCAGCTCGGCATCGCGGTGAACCCCGGTGGCGCGGTGGTCGTACCGCTGCCTCCGCCCGCCGTCCGGGAGTTGTGCCGCGCCGGGCGTACCGAGCTCGACGGCCCGGCCGCCGGTGGCCGGGTGCGGCTCTTCGAACCGGACTGGCAGGACGAGCCGGTGGACTTCCTGGCCGCCGCCGGGATCGAGTTCGCCAAGGGCACCGGGGTGCGGACCGCCCGGCGCGCCCTGGCCAGCGTCGAGGGCGACGAGCCGGCGCTCTTCGTCGGGGTGCAGCTCGACGAGCCCGACCCCGAGGGGCAGGCGCGCGCGGTGGAGGCGCTCGGCCGCGCCCTCGGTTCGGTGCCGGTGCCGTGGAAGGTTCAGCTGGTGCTGCTGGACGTGGCGCAGGGCGATCCGGTGGCCGACTGGATGCTGGGACGGGTGCGTCCGTTCTACGACCGTGACCTCTGACTCGCCCCTGGGTCCGCTGCCGGGGCCCGTAAGCTGGTTTGATGACCAGGAGGGGTGCGGGCACGCTCCCCGGTGAGGTGTGGGCAAGGCGATGAGAAGGGGCGGACCCAGGTGAGCGCGGGCGCGGATTGGGGGGCGGCGGCCGGCCAGGTTGAGCGAGCGTTGCAACAGGTCGCTCCCGGCCGGTACGACGCCTACGAGGCGCTGCTGCACGCCATCGGTGAGGGCCAGGTCTGGATGCTGCTGTGGCACGGTGCGCCCGGCTCGCCCGACGCCCAGTACGGGAACATGGACGTGGACGGCCTCGGTTACGCCCCGTGTGTGACCTCGGCGCAGGAACTGGCCGCCAGTGGCTGGAACCGCGCGCACGAGGTGGCCGACGGACGCCTCATCGCCGACTCGCTCTACCGCGACCGCTACGGCCTCTGGCTCAACCCCCACGCCCGCGGCGGTGGAGTGGGCATCCCCTGGCCGGACTTGCGCCGGATCGCGGGCGGTCTGGACCGGCTGCCCGCCGGGCCGCTGCGGCTGACCGAACCCGCCATCGACATCCCCCAGTTCTACGCCCTGTTGGGGCAGAACGCGCATCGCACCGCCGCGGTGCGCTCGTTGCGGCGCGCCTGGGTGCAGCCCTCGCTGGGCGCCCCGTACTTGGCGATCGGCCTGGATCTGTACGACACCGGAGCGGCGGCGGTGCAGTCGGTGCGGGTGATGATGGAGCAGTCGATCACCGCCGTGCCGGACGGGCTGCCGGTCTCCACGGTCGCGCTCTCGGACGAGTACGACCCCGTCGCCATGTGGATGCGGGCCAACGCCCGCCCGTTCTTCGACCGTGACGCCTATGGCGCCGCGCCCGCCGCGCCGCCGTCGTACGGCTACGGCTATCCGCCGCCGCGTCCCGCGTACTGAGCCACCCCGTCCCGCGTACCGGGCCACCCCGTCCCACGTATCGAGCCACCGGATCCCGCCGCGTACCGAGCCGCGCACCGATTGACGGGATTGCCCGACCGGCCTTCCGCCCCAATCGGGCCGAACACCTCATTACGGGCGCGATGTTACTGCTGCGTTCTCGTGTCGCGACCGTCCGTATAGCGGAGCGGTACTCCTCACATCACGGTTAGGCATCCATTGCCCGGGAGTACTGGCGGGTGATCACAAACGCGTTGAAGACTCCCGCTCCAAGGGGTGCGGTTCCTGCGTACGACCCCTTCCAGAAGGGTTCCGTACCAGAACGCGACTTTCACCCAGGTTGTGAACAAAGCCGCTACAGCGGCGAGTCGTGGGCCGGTCACCACCGGTCGAGAGGGGTCTCCACCACGATGACGGCACCATTGCACGGCACGAGCACGGACAGCGATCCGGTCGCGACTGCCGATGTAGCGGCGGATGTGGTCAAAGCGTCCGTCGAAGGCAGATCGCTGCGGCAGATCGCCTGGTCGCGCCTGAAGCGGGACAAGCTCGCACTGACGGGTGGCATCGTTGTCGTCTTCCTCGTGCTGGTGGCGATCTTCGCTCCGCTCATCGTGAGTCTGCTCGGGCATCCGCCCAATGAGTTCCACCAGGAGGAGATCGACCCGCTGTTCGGCACCCCGAAGGGGTCCATGGGCGGCATCAGCTCGGACTTCCTGTTCGGTGTGGAGCCGTCCAACGGCCGCGACGTCTTCAGCCGGGTCATCTACGGCGCCCGGATCTCGCTGCTGGTGGCCTTCCTCGCGGCGGTGGTCGCGGTGGTCCTCGGCACCATTTTCGGCATCATCGCCGGGTACTTCGGCGGCTGGGTGGACTCGCTGATCAGCCGGGTGATGGACATGCTGCTGGCCTTCCCGCAGCTGCTCTTCATCATCTCCCTGGTCTCCGTGCTCCCCAACGACCTGCTGGGACTGACCGGCAGCGGGGTGCGCATCGCGATCCTGGTCTCGGTCATCGGCTTCTTCGGCTGGCCGTACGTCGGCCGCATCGTGCGCGGCCAGACGCTGTCGCTGCGCGAGAAGGAGTACATCGAGGCCGCGCGGAGTCTGGGCGCCGGCCGGCGCTACATCCTCTTCCGTGAGTTGCTGCCCAACCTGGTGGCGCCGATCACCGTCTACACGACGCTGATGATCCCCACCAACATCCTCACCGAGGCCGCGCTCAGCTTCCTCGGCGCGGGCGTGAAGCCGCCCACCGCCTCTTGGGGGCAGATGCTCTCCAAGGCGGTCGGCACCTATGAGGACGACCCGATGTTCATGATCATCCCGGGTGTGGCGATCTTCGTCACGGTGCTGGCCTTCAACCTCTTCGGTGACGGCGTCCGCGACGCACTGGACCCGAAGGGCACCCGATGACGGTGCGGCACACGGCCGCCCGGTCGTACTCGAACGCAATCAGCAGCCCCTGCCACATCCGGCAGACGGCTCCCCAAGGTATTCCGCGGCGCCATGCTCAGGACCGCTCTAACCCGGAGGTTGCAGCAACTATGAAACGTTCGTCGAGAAGCAGGCGGATCGCCGGAGCGGCGGCTGTCGTCGGCGCTCTCCTGGCCACCGCCGCTTGCGGTGGGGGCGGTTCCGACGACGAGGGCTCGGGTGCCGGGTTCAACGCCGCGGTGAAGGGTGTCGCAGCCAAGTCCGCCAAGAAGGGCGGCACCCTCAAGTTCATCAACAAGCAGGAGTTCGACTCCCTCGACCCGCAGCGTCAGTACTACGGGTTCGCCTGGGACTTCTCCCGCTTCTACGCGCGCCAACTGATCTCCTACACGCCGAAGCCGGGCAACGCCGCGAACGAGCTGACCCCGGACCTCGCCACCTCCACCGGCAAGATCACCAACGGCGGCAAGACCTACACCTACACCCTGCGCGACGGGATCACCTGGGAGGACGGCTCCCCGATCACGTCCAAGGACGTCAAGTACGGCATCGAGCGCATCTGGGCCAAGGACGTCGTCTCCGGCGGCCCCGGCTATCTGCGCCAGGTCCTGGACCCCAAGGGCGAGTACAAGGGCCCGTACAAGGACAAGTCCAAGGACAAGCTGGGCCTGAAGGCGATCCAGACGCCGGACGACAAGACCATCGTCTTCAACCTCGCCAAGCCCAACGGTGACTTCGAGCAGATGCTCGCGATGCCGACCGGCTCCCCGGTGAAGGCGGACAAGGACACCGGCGCCAAGTACACCAACCGGCCGTTCTCCTCCGGTCCGTACAAGGTCCAGTCGTACACCCCGGGCAAGAGCCTGTCGCTGGTCCGCAACACCAGCTGGAAGAAGGCGTCCGACCCGATCCGCCCGGCGCTGCCGGACAAGGTCACGGTCACCTTCAACTCCAACCTCGAGGCGATCGACCGGCTGCTGATCAAGGGCGACTACGACGTCTTCCTCAGCGCCACCGGTATGACCCCCTCGGGCCGTAACGACGCCCTCAAGCACAACAAGGGCAACGTCGACAACATCACCACCAGCTTCGTCCGCTACGTCGACTTCACCACCAAGGTCAAGCCGCTCGACAACATCCACTGCCGCAAGGCGGTCATCTACGGCACCGACTACAAGTCGCTCCAGACCACCCGTGGTGGCCCGCAGGCCGGTGGTGACATCGCCACCAACATGCTCCCCAAGAGCGTGAAGGGCTCGGACAACTACGACCCGTACGGCATCCTGAAGCGCGGTGGCAAGGCGGACGTGGCCAAGGCCAAGGACGAGCTGAAGCAGTGCGGCAAGCCGGGCGGCTTCTCCACCAGCATCGTGGCCCGCAACGACCAGCCCGCCGAGGTCGACGCCGCCGAGGCGCTCCAGGCGTCGCTGAAGAAGGTCGGCATCAGCCTCAACGTGGAGCCGATCCAGGGCAGCACCTCCGCCAGCATCACCGGTTCGCCGGCGGTGATGAAGAAGCGCGGCTACGGCCTGTCCATGACCGGCTGGGGCCCGGACTTCCCCACCGGCCAGGGTTTCTCCCAGCCGCTGATCGACGGCCGCTTCATCGAGCAGACCGGTAACTACAACGTCTCCGAGACCAACAACGCGGAGATCAACAAGTACTTCGACGACGCGCTCAAGGAGACCGACCCCAGCAAGGCCGGGGCGATCTACCAGAAGATGAACCACAAGGTCAGCGACCTGGCCGTGCAGATGCCGTTCATCTACGAGAAGAACATCACCTGGCGCAGCTCGCGGCTGACGAACGCCTTCACGTCGGCGGCCTACAACGGCCGCTACGACTACTCCCAGCTGGGCGTCGTCAAGTGACGGCCGGTCACCCGATCCGCCGCACACGTTAACCATCGCCGCACCCGATAGGCCCGAAGGGCAGGTGATGGCCGCGGGCGGTGGCCCGTGATCCCCCTCGACCGGGGTATCACGGGCCACCCCCGGGCCGCGCACAGTGCTTGCTTATCTCATCCGGCGCTTGTTCGCCGTCGTCGTGATGCTGTTGGTCGTCACCCTTACGACCTTCGCCATCTTCTTCGTGATCCCGAAGTGGGCCGGTGCCGATCCCGCGCTGCTGTTCGTCGGCAAGCAGGCCGACCCCGCGGCCATCGAGGGCATCCGGCAGAAGCTCAGCCTCGGTGATCCGGTCCTGGTGCAGTTCTGGCACTTCGTCCAGGGCCTCTTCGTCGGCCGGGACTACGCCAACGGCACGGACGTCACCCACTGCCCGGCGCCCTGCTTCGGCTACTCCTTCCGCACCGAGCAGGCGGTGTGGCCGCAGCTCACCGACGCCATGCCGGTCACTCTCTCGCTCGCCGCGGGCGCCTGTCTGCTGTGGCTGGTCGGCGGCATCACCACCGGTGTCGTCTCCGCGCTGCGCCGGGGCACCCTGTGGGACCGCTCGGCGATGACGGTCGCGCTGGCCGGTGTCTCGCTGCCGATCTACTTCACCGGTCTGCTCTCGCTGGCGATCTTCAGCTACTCGCTGAAGTGGGTCAACGTGGACTACAAGGGGCTCGGTGACGATCCGGCGATGTGGTTCGAGAGCCTGATCCTCCCGTGGATCACGCTCGCCTTCCTCTACGCGGCGATGTACGCCCGGCTCACCCGGGCCACCATGCTGGAGATCATGGGCGAGGACTACATCCGCACCGCCCGCGCCAAGGGTCTGCGGGAGCGGGTGGTCATCGGCCGGCACGCGATGCGCTCGACCTGGACCCCGGTCCTCACCCTGCTCGGCCTCGACCTGGGCGCGCTGCTGGGCGGCGCGGTCCTCACCGAGACCACCTACAACCTGCCCGGCCTCGGGCGGCTCGCGGTGAACGCGATCACCGAGAAGGACCTGCCGGTCATCCTCGGCGTCACCCTGATCGCGGCCGTCTTCATCGTGGTCGCCAACCTCGTCGTGGACCTTCTGTACGCCGTCATCGACCCGCGAGTGAGGCTCGGATGACCGACCTGACCAAGCCCTCAGGACAGCCCGGGAACGGCGATCTGCCGGCCACCGGCACCGCCGCCGTGGGCGAGGTGGCCGCGGCGGGCTCGCCCGCCCCCACCGCCTTCCTCGAGGTGCGCGATCTGCACGTCCACTTCCCGACCGACGACGGTCTGGTGAAGTCGGTGGACGGGCTCAGCTTCCGGCTGGAGAAGGGCAAGACGCTCGGCATCGTCGGCGAGTCCGGCTCCGGCAAGTCCGTCACCTCGCTCGGCATCATGGGGCTGCACACCGCGGGCCAGTACGGCCGCCGCAAGGCGCGGATCTCCGGTGAGATCTGGCTCAACGGCCAGGAGCTGCTGGGCGCCGACCCCGACGAGGTGCGCAAGCTGCGCGGCCGCGAGATGTCGATGATCTTCCAGGATCCGCTGTCCGCGCTGCACCCGTACTACACCATCGGCCGCCAGATCATCGAGGCGTACCGGGTGCACCACGAGGTCACCAAGGAGGTGGCCCGCAAGCGCGCGATCGAGCTGCTGGACCGCGTCGGCATCCCGCAGCCCGACAAGCGGGTGGACAGCTATCCGCACGAGTTCTCCGGCGGGATGCGCCAGCGCGCCATGATCGCGATGGCGCTGGTCAACAACCCCGAGCTGCTGATCGCCGACGAGCCGACCACCGCCCTGGACGTCACCGTCCAGGCGCAGATCCTCGACCTCATCCGGGACCTCCAGAAGGAGTTCGGCTCCGCGGTCATCATCATCACCCATGACCTGGGCGTGGTCGCCGAGCTCGCCGACGATCTGCTGGTGATGTACGGCGGGCGCTGTGTCGAGCGCGGCCCGGCCGAGAAGGTCTTCTACGAGCCCCAGCACCCGTACACCTGGGGTCTGCTGGGCTCGATGCCCCGTATCGACCGCGACCAGACCGAGCGGCTCATCCCGGTCAAGGGCTCTCCGCCCAGCCTCATCAACGTGCCGTCCGGCTGCGCCTTCCACCCCCGCTGCCCGTACGCCGATGTGCCGAAGGACAACATCACCCGCACCGAGCGGCCGGAGCTCACCGAGGCCGGGGGCGGCGGGCACTTCTCCGCGTGCCATATGACGCAGGAGGAGCGCACCCGGATCTGGACCGAAGAGATTGCGCCGAAGCTGTGACCGACACGAAGGATCCGAAGATGACGGTCCCGGAGAAGGCGACGACGTCGCCCGAGCCCCTGCTCAAGGTGTCGGGTCTGGTCAAGCACTTCCCCATCAAGAAGGGGCTGCTCCAGCGGCAGTCCGGTGCGGTCCAGGCGGTCGACGGGCTCGACTTCGACGTCCGGCCGGGGGAGACCCTGGGCGTGGTGGGCGAGTCGGGCTGCGGCAAGTCCACCATGGGGCGGCTGATCACCCGGCTGCTCGAACCCACCTCGGGCAAGATCGAGTTCGAGGGCAAGGACATCACGCATCTCAACACGGCCCAGATGCGGCCGATGCGGCGTGACGTCCAGATGATCTTCCAGGACCCGTACTCCTCGCTGAACCCCCGGCACACCGTCGGCGCGATCGTCAGCGCGCCCTTCCGGCTCCAGGGCGTCACCCCCGAGGGCGGGGTCAAGGCGGAGGTCCAGCGGCTGCTGGCGCTGGTCGGGCTCAACCCCGAGCACTACAACCGCTATCCGCACGAGTTCTCCGGCGGCCAGCGGCAGCGCATCGGCATCGCCCGGGCGCTGGCCCTCAAGCCCAAGCTGGTCGTGGCCGACGAGCCGGTCTCGGCCCTGGATGTGTCGATCCAGGCGCAGGTGGTCAACCTGCTGGACGACCTCCAGGACGAGCTGGGCCTGACGTACGTGATCATCGCGCACGACCTGTCGGTCATCCGCCATGTCTCGGACCGGATCGCGGTGATGTACCTGGGGAAGATCGTCGAGCTGGCGGACCGCAAGGACCTCTACGAGCGCCCCATGCACCCGTACACCAAGGCGCTGCTGTCCGCGGTGCCGGTGCCGGACCCCAGGCGGCGCGCCAAGCGGGAGCGGATCCTGCTCAAGGGCGATGTGCCCTCGCCGATCGCCCCGCCCTCCGGCTGCCGCTTCCACACCCGGTGCTGGAAGGCGACCGAGGTGTGCAAGCGGCAGGAGCCCCCGCTGGTGTCGCTGGCCACCGGCCACCAGGTGGCCTGCCACCACCCGGAGTCCGTGTCTGATATGCGGCTACCGCCGCGTGGCCCTGACCAGGCGCCGGGGGAGAAGCCCGGTGCCGAGTCGGCACAGAAGGTGACGAAGAAGACCGACAGCTGAGACGGGACGGGGTCCGGACGGGACCGGTGGGCCCTCGCGGATAACAATGTCGCGTGCCCATCGAACTGTTCACCCCGTCCGTCCAGCACGCCCTGGAAGTCGCCGGGATCTTCGTCTTCGCGATATCCGGCGCGCTGCTCGCCGTGCGGAAGAACTTCGATGTCTTCGGCATGGCGGTGCTCGCCGAGGTCACCGCGCTGGGCGGCGGTGTCTTCCGCGACCTGGTGATCGGCGCGGTGCCGCCCATCGCCTTCACCGACCTCGGCTACTTCCTCACCCCGCTCGTCGCCACCGGCATCGTCTTCTTCCTCCACCCCGAGGTCGAGCGGATCACGGCGGCGGTCGGGGTCTTCGACGCGGCCGGGCTGGGGCTGTTCTGCGTCGAGGGCACGATGAAGGCGCATGACTTCGGGCTCGGCCTCACCTCGTCCGTCACCCTCGGCATGGCCACGGCGGTCGGCGGCGGTGTGCTGCGCGACCTCCTCGCCCATGAGGCGCCCTCGCTGCTGCGCTGGGACCGGGACCTGTACGCCGTCCCGGCCATCGTCGGCTCCTCGATAGCGGCCCTGCTGCTCCATTTCGACGCCCTTACGGCGGCCACGAGCGCGCTCGCGGCCGCCGTGGCGTTTGTGGTGCGGCTGGCGGCGATGCGGTTCGGCTGGCGGGCGCCGAGGGCGTGGAACCGGCGCAGTACGGCGACGGAGGAGCCCTGAGGGGGTGATCGTTCCGTACCCGGGGGGCTTGCATTCCCTTGCGGTTATATAGCCAGGGCGTTATGTTGAGGGCATGGCCATACCGTTCGATGTGCTCGCGGAGCCGAGTCGACGGCAGATCCTGGACCTCCTGCTGGAGCGGCCCCGCCTGGTCGGTGAGCTGACCGAGCACCTGGGGCTCACCCAGCCGGGCACCTCCAAGCACCTGCGGGTGCTGCGCGAGGCCGGTCTGGTGCGGGTCCGCCGGGACGCCCAGCGCCGCTGGTACGAACTCTGCCCGGAGCCGCTCGCCGAGGTGGACGCCTGGCTGGCGCCGTACCGTCGGCTGTGGACCGACCGTCTCGACGCGCTCGAACGACACCTGGACACGATGCCGGACCTCCCCGGGATGACCGGGGAACCCGAGCCACTCGACGTACGCGACGCACCCCCCGACGTACCCCCCGACGTACCCGACGGAGAAGCGCCATGAAAGACACCCTCGCCCAGTCCGACGGCGGCCGCTCGGCGCTGCGCCTCGAGCGCCGGCTCGCCCACCCCCCGGAGAAGGTCTGGCGGGCGCTCACCGAGCCCGCCCAGCTCGCCCACTGGTTCCCCTCCGAGGTCCAGGTCGAGCTCGAGGTCGGGGGCCGGATGGGCTTCGTCTTCCCCGGGCGCGAGGGCCCGGACATGGACGGCGTCGTCACCGAGCTCGACCCGCCCCATGTCTTCGCCTTCACCTGGGGCGAGGACGAGCTCCGCTGGGAGCTGCGCCCCGAGGGTGACGGCTCCGTACTGACCCTCACCCACACCTTCGGCGACCGCTTCGGCGCGGCCAGCTTCGCCTCCGGCTGGCACGCCTGCATCACGGGTCTCGCGGCCCTGCTCGGCGGTGAGGAGGTCGCCCACGGCGACATGGCCGAGCTGCACGAGCAGTACGTCGAGGCGTTCGGGCTCGCCGAGGGCACGGTGGAGACCACCGAGGACGGCGGCTGGCGGCTGCGCTTCGAGCGCCAGCTGGTCCGCCCCGCCGAGACGGCCTGGCGGGCACTGACCGGCCCGGCCGCCGACACCACCGCCGAACCGGCGGCCGGGGCGCCGGTCCCCTCGGGCTTCCGCACGGACGCGGTCCCGGCGGGCCCGATCACCGAGGCGCGCCCGCCTCGGGTGCTCACCTACGACTGGGAGCGCGGCGGCCACCCCGCCGGAACGGTCCGCTGGGAACTCACCGAAGGCACCGGCCACGGCGCCCGCCTCATCCTCACCCAAACGGGCCCGTCAGACGCCGCCGCGGAACGCACCGAAGCCCAAAAATCCTGGCGCCACCACATCGGCCGACTGGCCGCAGAGCTGCTCCGCATGAGCGCCTGAACCGCGAGCCCACGCAATCCGCCTGTCTGGCGTTTGTGGATCGCCCATCCGGCCCGTCTGGCGCTGGAGGTCTTGCAACCCGGCCCGTCCGGTGCTTGAGGGCCGCAAACTAGCCCGTCCGGCGAGGGCTGCATTCGGCCCGTCCGCCGCTTGAAGGCCCGCATTCTGGCCCGTCCGGCGTTTGAGGGCGCGCATCCTGGCCCGTCCGGCGATTGCGGATCCGCAGCCTGGCCGACTGGCGTTTGCGGCCTCGCATTCCGGCCCGCCCGGCGTCGGAGGCCCCCATCCAGCCCGTCCGGCGTTCGAGCGCCCACTCCAGCCCGTCCGGCGTTTGAGGACCGGGGTCTGGGGCGGAGTCCCAGTTTCGGGAAGGGGCGGGGTGGGGGAACAACCGCCGTAGGCGCCCCCTCAGCCCTCGCCGAGGAACCCACTGAGCGCAACACCCAACTCCGCAGGCGCATCCTCCTGCACCAGATGCCCCGCCCCCTCGATCAGCCGAAACCCCGCCCCCGGAATCCGAGACGCAAGCTCCCGCCCCCGCTCGACAGGAATCCAAGAGTCATCCGCACCCCAGCAGACCAGCACCGGCAGAGAGATCTCCCCGTACCGCCCCTCGATCTCATCCGTGAAGCGCCGATCGTTCTGCGCGATCTGCCGGTAGAACGCAGCCTGGTCCTCAGGGCCGCCGCACCACCCGTCCACGATCCGCTCCAGCACCCGCGGATGCAGCCCTGAGGCACTCCCCGAGCGGATGTACTCGCGCACCAGACCCCGATGCACCTCGGGTGACAGCTGCCCGAAGACGTCGTGATGGGCGCCGATCAGGCGGTACGTGGGGGAGCCCCACGGGGACAGCGCGAGAGCGTTGACCAGCGCCAGCCGGCGATACCTCGCACCGTGCAGCAGATGCGCGCGCAGGGCGACGCAGCCGCCGAAGTCATGGGCGACGACGGCCGGTTCCGCCCCCTCCCCGGTCAGCCCCCACTCCTCGAGCAGCTCACCGAAGACCCGGCCCTGGGCGGCCAGCGAGACGTCCTGGTCAGCCCGCTTCTCGGAGGCCCCATAGCCCGGCATGTCCCACACGAACACCCGGTACCGGCCGGCCAGCGCACGGGCGACGCCCCGCCACACGTACGACGAGAACGGCGTGCCGTGCAGCAGCACGACCGGCGGCGCGTCCGGCGCGCCGAACTCGGCCCAGCGGACCTCGCCGGAGGAGCTGAGGTAGGTGCGGTCCAGGTCCCATTCGGTCTTCTCGGTCTTCTCGGTCTTCCACTCAGTGCCTGTCATGAGTAAAATCGTAGACACTCCTTACAGCCCTGTCGAGGGGTCCTCGCGAACCCATGAGAAAGCCGCGGGCCGTGCACCCGGTACGCAGCCCCGCAACGCCTCGTAGAATCGAGGCCACCATGGTTTACCTCGACCACGCCGCCACCACTCCGATGCTCCCGGAGGCGGTGCAGGCGATGACCGCCCAGCTCGCCGTCACGGGCAACGCCTCCTCGCTGCACGCCGCCGGCCGGCGTGCCCGCCGTACCGTCGAGGAGTCGCGCGAATCCCTGGCCGCCTCGCTGGGCGCCCGCCCGAGCGAGGTCGTCTTCACCGCCGGGGGGACCGAGGCCGACAATCTCGCGGTCAAGGGGCTCTACTGGTCCCGCAGGGACGCCGACCCGGCCCGCGTCCGGCTGCTCGCCAGCCCCGTGGAGCACCACGCCGTGCTCGACGCGGTCGACTGGCTCGCCGAGCACGAGGGCGCGCGGGTCGAATGGCTGCCGGTCGACTCCCTCGGCCGGGTCCACCCCGAGGCGCTGCGCGAGGCGATCGCCCGCGACCCCTCGGACGTCGCCCTCGCCACCGTCATGTGGGCCAACAACGAGATCGGCACCATCCAGCCGGTCCGCGAACTCGCTGCCATCGCCGCCGAATTCGGCGTTCCGCTGCATGCCGACGCGGTCCAGGCGTTCGGTCAGACCGAGGTCGACTTCGCCGCCTCGGGGCTGGCCGCGATGACCGTCAGCGGCCACAAGATAGGCGGTCCCTACGGCATCGGCGCGCTGCTCCTCGGCCGTGAGCACACCCCGGTGCCCGTGCTGCACGGCGGCGGCCAGGAGCGTCAGGTGCGCTCCGGGACGCTCGACACCCCGGCCATCGCCGCCTTCGCCGTGGCCGGTGCGCATGCCGCCGAGCACCGCGAGGAGTTCGCCCGCGAGATCGGCGCCCTGCGCGACACGCTGATCACCGCCGTCCGTACGGCCGTGCCCGACGCGGTCCTCGGCGGCGACCCCGACCCGGCGGGCCGGCTCCCCGCCAATGCCCACTTCTCCTTTCCCGGCTGCGAGGGCGATTCGCTGCTTCTGCTGCTGGACGCCCAGGGCATCGAATGCTCGACGGGCTCGGCCTGCACGGCCGGTGTCGCCCAGCCCAGCCATGTGGTCCTGGCCACCGGCAGCGACCCCGAGCTGGCCCGGGGCACCCTGCGCTTCTCGTTCGGCCACACCTCGACCAAGGCCGATGTGGAGGCCGTAGCGGAGGCGATCGGCCCGGCGGTGGAACGGGCGCGCGGGGCGGGACTCAGCTGACGGCCGCGCCGACGGCCCCGCCCGGACCGCCTCATCATCACCACGGAATTCGAATTGTTCCGGCGGCCATTTCACATAACCTACGGAACAGCAATCTCCGCTTGAAAAGGCGGAGAACCGTGGGAAAGGATTTACCCGTCAACGAGACCTGTCATGCGGGATACGCGCACAGGTTTTCTTCACGGGGAAATCCAGGAGTTCATCGATGTCGCAGCCTTCGCTGCCGCCGCACCACCAGCCGTCGCACCAGCCCCCGCAGCCGCGGGGGGTGCGGCGGCCGCCGTCGCGGGGGTGGCGCTCCAAGCCCGCACTGAAGCTGATCGCGGGCGGGGTCCTCGCGGCCGCCCTGGTGAGCGGCTGCGGGTCCGGGGATGACGACGGCGGCGGGAGCGGGGGCTCGTCCAAGGGCGCCCAGGCGAAGACGCTGGGCAAGGTCGCCATGCCGAAGGTCGGCAAGGAGGCCAACACCATGGGCACCTGGGTGACGGACTCGACCTTTGTGAAGGGCGACGTCAACAAGCTCGTCGGCTACTCGCTCGACGGCGCCAAGTCCAAGTGGCGGATTCCGCTCGGCGGACAGCTCTGCTGGGCCTCCCCGCATATGACCAAGGACGGTCTGACCGCCATCCTGTTCCGGGACGGCGCGGGCGAGGACGCCCTGTGCACCAAGGTCGGTCTTGTCGACCTGAAGAAGGGCGAGCTGGTCTGGCGGAAGGAGGGGTCGGACAGCGAGGGCAACGCCGGGGTGCAGTTCGACGAGGTCACCATCGGCGGTGGCACCGTGGCCGCGGGCGGCACCGGCGGCGGGGGAGCCTGGTCGCTCGACGGGAAGCCGCTGTGGAAGCCCGCGTACCTCGCGGACTGCGACGACGACGGCTACGCGGGCGGCGAGGACAAGATCGTCGCGATCCGGAGCTGCGACACCGAGGACTCCAGCACCAAGCGGCTGGAGGTCCAGACGGTCGACCCCAGGACCCGCGACGTGAAGTCCAGCTACAAGCTGGACGAGAAGGTCGAGTACGCGCATGTGATCTCCACCGCGCCGCTCGTCGTGGCCGTCGACACCGGCGACTCGGACGCCGGGACCGGCACCACGGACATCCTGACCATCGACGACAGCGGCAAGCAGGGCAAGCTGCTCAGCACGATCGACGTCCTGGCCAAGGGGTACCAGCCCAACTGCCCGGCCACGAGCGTGGAGGGCTGCACCGAACTCGCCCTCGACAAGGCGAGCAGCACCCTCTACCTCTCCTCGGAGGTGGACGTGGACCACGGCGGCCCGGGGGAGCGGATCTCCGGTCTGAACCTGAAGACCGGCAAGGAGACCGGGAAGACGAAGATGGCGGAGAGCCGGTCGCTGATCCCCGTCCAGACCGATGACGACGGCTCCCTGATCGCCTATCTGGGCTCCATGTACAGCGAGGCCGGAGGGGTCGTGCGCGTCGATCCCAAGACCTTCGCGATGGACACGCTCCAGACCCACCCGGACGACATGAAGGACGTGGAGTCCGACATGGACACCTACGGGGACTGCACCATGATCTACACCGGCAAGAAGCTCTACATCGGCGACAGCCGGGCGAGCAGGCCCAGCAGCGACAGCGCGGCCCGTCCGCTCGCCATCGTCTTCGGAGCCTGAGCCAGGTCCGCCTGAGCCAGGTCCGCCTGAGCCAGGTCTGTCACTTCGCCGTCCGTGCCACGCGTACCGCTCGCACCAGCCGTATATAGCGGTCCCAGTCCCAATGGCGGCCGGGGTCGGTGTGATCGGTGCCCGGCACCTCCACATGGCCGACGATGTGCTCACGGTCCCGAGGGATGTCGTACCGCTCGCAGATCGAGGCGGTGAGCCGCGCCGAGGCGCGGTACATCGCGTCCGTGAACGAGCTCGGCTCGCTCACGAACCCCTCGTGCTCGATGCCGATGCTGCGCTCGTTGTACGAGCGGTTGCCCGCGTGGAACGCCACGTCCAGCTCCCGGACCAGCTGCGCGATATGCCCGTCGCGGCGCACCACATAGTGCGCCGCGGCGCGGTGTCCGGGGTCCTTGAAGACCCGCACCGCGTCGTCGAAACTGCCCTGGACCACATGGATCACCACTCGGTCGATGACGTAGTCGTCCGGGCGGTCCGCCCACCGCCAGTTCGCGCCCGAGGCCGGGATCCACTCCGCGCCCGGCTGATCGACCGCCCCCGCCTTGCGGGGCTTGTCGATTCCGGGCAGCCGCCACCACATCCGGGTCAGCTCGTCCCGCGCGGCATAGGCCGCGACACCCGCGCCGAGACCGGCCGCCGAGCCGCCGATCAGGAGGGTGCGCCTGCTGACGCGGCGTCCACCGCCGGTCGTGGTCTCGCTCACGGAACGCTCAACGCGCGGGGGCGGGCGTCGGGTTCCGGCCGCCGGGATCATGGCGCGAACCCTTCGTTCCGGGCGATGGCCCTCTGGCCGTCCGGGTAGATGAACGTTGAACTGTCTCCGGGGCCCCGCGCCTCCCGTACTTCCCGGTACTTCTCCGTACCGTGGAGTACGTCGGCCGGAACGTGTCCGCCGGAAGGTTGTCCGCCGGAACGTGTCCGCCGGAATGTGTCCATCCGCTCGACGAGGAGCTGACGGTATGCGCATCGGATTCGCCCTTCCCCAGTTCGGTCCGCTCGCCCACCACCCCGAGGACATCGCGCGGTTCGCGCGCCAGGCCGAGGAGCTCGGCGCGGACAGCCTGTGGGTCGGGGACCGCCTGCTCGCCCCGGTCGACCCGATCGTCGGCTACGCGGGCACCGATGTGATCCCGCCCGAATTCCGCGCCGCGCTCGACCCCTTCGCCGTGCTGGCCACCGCCGCCGCGGCCACCGAGCGGGTCGAGCTCGGCACCGATGTCATCAACGCCCCCTGGTACCCGCCCGCGCTGCTCGCCCGCTCCCTCACCACCGTCGATCTGCTGAGCGCGGGCCGGCTGCTGGTCGGGCTCGGCACCGGCTGGTCGCCCGAGGAGTACGAGGCGGTGGACGTCCCCATGGCCGAGCGCGGCCGGCGCCTGGACGAATGCCTCGACGCCCTGGACGCCTGGTGGACCCGGAACCCGGTCGAGTACCGCGGGGACCACTGGACCGTGCCCGCCTCCCACGTGGACCTCAAACCGGCCTCGCGCCCTCGCCCGCCCGTCTACCTCGCCGCCTTCGCGCCCGCGGCCATGCGCCGGGTGGCCCGGCGTGCCGACGGCTGGCTGCCCATCGCGGTCGTCCCGGCCGCGTCCGGAGCGCCCGACCCCGTCGCCGCCCTCGCCGAGCGGCTGCCCGGGGTGCGCGAAGCGGTCGAGCGGGAAGGCCGGGACCCGGCCGCGTTCGACGCGATCCTGCGCGTCAACCCGAGCGCCGACGCCTCCGTGGACGACATCGCGACGACCCTGGTCCGGGCCGAGCGGGAAGCGGGCATCCAGCACGCCTTCGTCGACCTGATCTACCTCGGCAAGGACGCCGACCAAGCCCTGGACCTCGTCCAGCGGGTGCTGGAGCGGGCGCGGGCGAGCTGAGCGGGGCGGTGGCGTACCCGGAACGTCGTTGCGTGCGTAGCGACTATTCTGGTCGAGTTATGACTGACTTCCCCGGTGCGCCCACAGGTCCCCGCGACGGCCGTCGGCTGCGCGTCCTCGCTGCCATGTCCGGCGGTGTGGACTCCGCGGTCGCCGCCGCGCGGGCTGCCGAGGCGGGCCACGACGTGACCGGCGTCCATCTCGCGCTCTCCGCCAACCCGCAGTCGTTCCGCACCGGCGCCCGTGGCTGTTGCACCATCGAGGACTCGCGGGACGCCCGGCGGGCCGCCGATGTGATCGGGATCCCCTTCTATGTGTGGGACCTCGCCGAGCGCTTCCGTGAGGACGTGGTCGAGGACTTCATCGCCGAGTACGAGGCGGGCCGCACCCCCAATCCGTGTCTGCGCTGCAACGAGAAGATCAAGTTCGCCGCGCTGCTGGACAAGGCGCTCGCCCTCGGCTTCGACGCCGTCTGCACCGGGCACTACGCCACGATCGTGGAGCGCGAGGACGGCTCGCGTGAGCTGCACCGCGCCAGCGACATGGCCAAGGACCAGTCCTATGTCCTCGGCGTGCTCGACGAGCGCCAGCTCGCCCATGCGATGTTCCCCCTCGGTGACACCCTGACCACCAAGGACGAGATCCGCGCGGAGGCGGAGCGGCGGGGCCTGGCCGTGGCCAAGAAGCCCGACAGCCATGACATCTGCTTCATCGCCGACGGCGACACCCAGGGCTTCCTGGCCCGGCACCTCGGTACGGCCGAGGGCGACATCGTCGACGAGGACGGGCACCGGCTGGGCACCCACGAGGGCGCGTACGGCTTCACCATCGGCCAGCGCAAGGGGCTGCGCATCGGCCATCCGGCGCCCGACGGCAAGCCGCGCTATGTCCTGGACATCTCCCCGGTGGACAACACGGTCACGGTCGGCCCCGTCGAGGCCCTGGACGTGGCCGCCCTCACCGCCATCAAGCCGCGCTGGTGCGGGGCCCCTCCGGTGGGCCCGGGCACGTACACCGCCCAGCTGCGCGCACATGGTGGCGAAACCGAGGTGATGGCCGAGCGAATCGGGGAAACCGAGCTGCGGGTGACCTTCACCGAGCCGGTGCGGGGTGTGGCGCCCGGGCAGGCGATCGTGCTCTACGACGGCACCCGGGTGGTCGGCTCCGCGACCATCGCCGCGACCGAGCGGGCCCAGCCGGTCGCCTCGTAGCGGCGGTGCGGTCGGCCGCGGAGGACCCCGGAAAGCCCCGGAAGACTCTGGAAGGCCGCAGAGAATTCCAGGGTGATATCCGCTTTTGGTGAGAAAGAAGCCGAAAGTCAGGATTGAGTGGTTGATCTCCGTTTGGCGCGATCAGTTTCTCTGAAATTAACGTGCGTCCGGCCATTCCGGTGGCATGCGTCTCGTGAATCCGGGAATGCGCCCCGCGGACACGGGTGCCGTGGTCCGCTGTCTCAGCACCGGAGGTTCCGTTATTTCTGCGCAACCTGTACAGAAATTTGGCGACAATCCAGTTGATGTCAGGGACACTGATCACTACACAGAGGAGTACGTACCCAGCTTCGTCGAAAAGTGGGACTCGCTGATCGACTGGGATCGGAGGGCGGAGAGCGAGGGCACGTTCTTCATCGACCTGCTGCGCGAGCGCGGCGTCAAGAAGGTCCTGGACGTGGCCACCGGGACCGGCTTCCATTCGGTCCGGCTGCTCGAGGCCGGGTTCGAGGCCGTGAGCGCCGACGGCAGCGCCGAGATGCTCGCCCAGGCATTCTCCAACGGGCTCAAGCACGGTGACCACATCCTCCGCGTCGTCCAGGCCGACTGGCGCTGGCTCAACCGCGACGCCCACGGCGAGTACGACGCCATCGTCTGCCTCGGGAACTCCTTCACGCATCTGTTCTCCGAGCGTGACCGGCGCAAGGCGCTGGCGGAGTTCTACGCCATGCTCACGCACGACGGAATCCTGATCCTGGATCACCGCAACTACGACGCGATCCTCGATCGCGGCTACAGCAGCAAGCATGTGTACTACTACTGCGGAGAAGACGTCGCCGTCGAACCGGAGTACGTGGACGAGGGGCTGGTGCGCATGCGCTACAGCTTCCCCGACGAATCCGTCTACCACCTCAACATGTTTCCGCTGCGCAAGGACTACACGCGCAGGCTGATGGAGGAGGTCGGCTTCCAGCGGATCGAGACCTACGGCGACTTCCAGCACACCTACCGGGACGAGCGGCCCGACTTCTTCATTCACGTCGCGGAGAAGGAATACCGCACGACGGAGGCGCCGGTCGGACCGATCGGTTCGGTCACGGCGAACGGGGAGTATTCGGGAGCCGTGGGCACCGCCCGCGACTACTACAACTCCGCGGACGCCGACGCCTTCTACTGGAGTGTCTGGGGCGGCGAGGACATCCACATCGGCATCTACGACCGGCCCGACGAGCCGATCGCCGAGGCCAGCAGGCGCACCGTGGCCCGTATGGCCGGGCAGCTGGACCTCACCGAGTCCTCCGTCGTCCTCGACCTCGGAGCGGGCTTCGGCGGCTCGGCGCGCTATCTGGCCGAGACGTACGGCTGCCGCGTCATGGCGCTCAACCTCAGCGAGGTGGAGAACGAGCGGCATCGCGCACTGAACGCCGAGCGCGGGCTGACCGAGGCCATCGAGGTGATGGACGGCTCCTTCGAGTCCATCCCGCTGCCGGACGACAGCGTCGACGTCGTCTGGTCCCAGGACGCGTTCCTGCACAGCGGCAACCGCGCCCGCCCCCTGGAGGAGGCCGCCCGCGTGCTGCGCCCCGGCGGTCACCTCATCTTCACCGACCCCATGGCGGCCGACGGCTGCGCCGCCGAAACCCTCCGCCCCATCCTGGATCGCATCCATCTGGAGACCATGGGGTCGCCCGAGTTCTACCGCCATGAACTGGCGCGGCTCGGCTTCATCGAGGTCGGCGGCGGCTTCCAGGAGCACCGCGAGCAGCTGATCACCCACTACGCCCGGGTCCTGGAGGAAACCCGGCGCCAGGAGGCGAACGGTCTGACGGAGCAGGTCAGCGCCGACTACCTCACCCATATGAAGAAGGGGCTGAGCAACTGGGTCGAGGGCGGCAGGAACCGCCATGTGACCTGGGGCATCTTCCACTTCACCCGCTGACGCGGGGCCGCCTGGCCCCTGGCCCCTGACCTCTGACCCGGTCGGGTGGCCGGTGGTGGGTTCCGGACCCGCTGCCGGCCACCCGGGGCGCTCACCGGGCGTTCGCGGTCAGGGGGAGGCCCGCGACCTGATGGTGCAGGGCGGCGAGCGGCGCCGCGAGGTGTCCCTGGCCGGAGGTCGCGGACGGCGGCGGGGTCTCGCCGGTGATGACGAGGGCCTGTCGCCAGTAGCGCAGCGAGAACGAATCCGCGCGCGTCCCGCGGCGGAACAGCGCGCGCAGCTGCGCGCGGAACGCCGGTGTGTCGTCGTGGCCGTCGACGCGGGCGTAGGTGCGCACGAAGTGGCCGAGCGCTTCGGTGAGCCGGTCCGGGCAGCCGGCTGCCAGGGCCTCACCGGCCAGCGCGCAGGCGTCCAGGAGACCGGCGTAGAACGACGCCACGTCGCCCACCTGGTGGGGCTGCGGCTGGCGGCGCCGGTCGTCCGCGGTGGCCAGGGCATGCAGCTCGGCGTAGGCGAGGACGGTCGCGGTGGTCGGGGCGGCCGGTGGCGTGGGCACCGCGCCGTCGATGACGGCCTGGGCGAGGCGGCGCGGCAGTCCGGCCGGGAGCGCCCAGTGCCAGTACCGCACCAGCCGGTCGTGGGCGTCGTCCGGCTTGCCCACCCCGGCGAGGAGGTCGAGGCGGCGCGGCCGTTCCGGCGCGGGGCAGCCGTCCAGCGCGCGGAGCACCTCCCGGCGCCAGGTCGCCACGCGCAACTGCTCCTCGACCGCGTCCAGTTCGCGGGTGACGAGTTCGCCCAGCGAGCGTTTCCCCGTCATGACCGCCTTGATCGCGGCGACCGGGGTGCCGAGCGCGCGGAGGCGCTGGATCAGCCGGAGCCGGGGCAGCGCGTCCGCGGCGTATCTGCGGTGGCCGCCCGGGCTGCGTCCGCTCTCGGGCAGCAGCCCGGCGTCCGAGTAGTAGCGGACGGTCTTCACCGGCAGTCCGGTGCGCGCGGCCAGTTCGCCGATGCCCATCGTGTCGCCGCCCTGGGTGCCGCCCGTCACCGTTACTTGAACCTCCACCGCGCAGGAGCCCTTAGCGTCCGTGGCGAACGCCGTCGTCCGAGTGCGCGCCGGGCGGCGCTCGCCGAGGAGGATCATCACATGCGGATTCTGATCGTGACTGCCGGTTCGCGCGGGGACGTCGCTCCGTACACGGGTCTGGGGCGTCGTCTGGTGGAGGCCGGTCATGCGGTGGCCGTGGCCGCACACCCGCCCTTCGCCGGGCTCATCGACGGATGCGGCCTGGACCACCGGCCGCTGCCGGGCGATCCGCGGGAGTTGATCCGCGCCAGGGCGCGGGCGGCCTCGTGGGAGGAGGCGCGGGCGGCGATGGGGGCGTTCCTGGACCGGCTCGCCGACGGAGTGGCGGCGGCGGTGGCGGACGGGGCCGACCTGGTGCTCACCGCCTTCGGCCCGGCGGCGCTCAGCCGGGTGGCCGGTGAGGCGTCCGGCACCCCCGTCATCGGCACCTTTCTCGCCCCGGCCTGTGCCACGCGGGAGTTCCCGCTGGCCGGTGCGACGGACGCCGAGGACCTCGGGCCGGACGGCAATGTCGCGGCGGGGCAGCGGCTGCTGGCGGATGCCGGAGCGCTCCAGGCGGGCGCCGTGGCGGGGCTGCGCACCCGGCTCGGCCTGCCGCCCGCCACTTCGCGGGCGGCCACCTCACACACGACGGGAGCGGACCTCCGGCCGGTCTTCCACGGCTTCAGCCCCCTGGTCGTACCGCGTCCGGCGGACTGGCCGTCCGGGGTCGAGGTCGCGGGCTACTGGTGGCCCGCCCGGCCCCGGGACTGGCGGCCCCCGGCCGAGCTGGTCGACTTCCTCCAGGCCGGTACGCCACCGGTGTTCATCGGCTTCGGCAGCATGGCGCCGGGCGAGGGGGAGCGGCTGGGCGAGCTGGTGACGGCGGCGGTGGCCCGGGCGGGGGTGCGCGCGGTGGTGCAGGCAGGGTGGGCCGGGCTGACCGCGGCCGGGGACGACGTCCTGGCGGTCGGCGACCTCCCGCACGACTGGCTGTTCCCTCGTACGGCCGCCGTCGTCCACCACGCCGGAGCGGGCACCACCGCGGCCGGACTGCGCGCCGGGGTCCCCGCGGTGCCGGTGCCCGCCATGGCCGACCAGCCCTTTTGGTCCGCGCGACTGCACCGGCTCGGAGTCGCCCCCCGGCCGCTGCCGCTCCACGAGCTCACCGCCGAATCCCTCGGCGCGGCGATCATCACCTGCCTGACCGAGCCCGCCCTCCGCCGCCGGGCGGCGGAGCTCGCGTACGCCCTCGCGGAGGAGGACGGCACCGCGGCGGTGCTGACCCACATCGGGGCGGTGGGCGGGGGGTAGGGCCGGGGCGCGGAGGGCATCTCTCCTCGGCGGCCCCGGCTCCTCCTGGCCCAGCACGCACGATGTCGGGGCCGGGCGCGCTGTCGCCCCCACCAGGGGTGTCCGACGGACCTTGCCGCCTGCGGCGGGCTGTTGTTCCCCTCCCCGCCCCTTCCCGAAACTGGTGCTCCGCCCCAGACCCCGGACCCGGGGCTCCGCTCCAGGTTCCGGACTCCGGGCCCCAGCCCTGGGCCGGGGCTCTGCCAGGGTCCCGGATCGGGGGGGGCTGCCCGAGATCCCGGATCGGGGGTCTGCCAGAGATCCCGGTCTCGGGCTCCGCTCCGGGCTCCGGTCTCGGGCTCCGCTTTGGGCTCCGGTCTCGGGCTCCGCTCCGGGCTCCGGTCTCGGGCTCCGCTTTGGGCTCCGGTCTCGGGCTCCGCTTTGGGCTCCGGACTCGGGGCTCTGCCCCAAGCCCCGGATTCCGGGCCCCAGTCCTGGGCCGGGGCTCTGCCCCCCCAGAACCCAGGTGCCCCTGGCCCTGGCCCCTGGCCCCTGGCCCTGGTCCTGGGCTCTGGGCCCTGGCTCTGGGCTCTGGGCCCTCGGCTCCGGGCCCTGGCCCTGGCTCCGGGCTCCGGGCCCTGGCTCCGGGCTCCGGGCCCTGGCCCCGGCCCGGGCCCCGGCCCCTGGCCCTGGCTCCGGGCCCCTGGCCCTGGCTCCGGGCCCCTGGCCCTGGCACCGGGCCCTCGCCCTCGGGGTCCAGGGGCGGAGCCCCTGGTTACGGGAAGGGGCGGGGAGGGGAAAGATCCGCCGCACGGCGCGACCCGTAGCGCGAGGCGGCGGGGGTGTCCGACCCGGCTCGTAGAGTGACGCGCATGAATATCTGCGTCTTCTGCTCCGCCGCCGACCTCGACGACCGATACACCGCCCCCGCCCGCGAGTTCGCCGAGCTGATCGGCAAGGGCGGGCACACCCTGGTCTGGGGCGGATCCGACATCGGGCTGATGAAGGTCATGGCGGACGGGGTGCAGGAGCACGGCGGGCGGCTGGTCGGGATCTCGGTGGAGTTCCTCGCCGCCAAGGCCCGGGAGAACGCCGACGAGATGGTGATCGCCAAGGACCTCGCCGAGCGCAAGGCACAGCTGCTCGCCCGCGCCGACGCCGTCGTGATCATGGTCGGCGGCACCGGGACGCTGGACGAGGCCACCGAGATCCTGGAGCTCAAGAAGCACGGGCTGCACATCAAGCCGGTGGTGCTGCTCAACGCGGCGGGGTTCTACGACGGCCTGAAGCAGCAGTTCCAGCGGATGGAGGAGGAGGGGTTCCTGCCCCGGCCGCTGAGCGAGCTGGTCTTCTTCGCGGAGAACGGGGCGGAGGCCATGACGTATCTGGAGTCCGTCTGACGCGGGTGCCGCTGGAGACACGCCCTCTACCGAAGCGCGAGAGCAAGGCGACACACTGTGCGCCGGAGATCAGCGGTGTCCGGAGGTGGAAGTGAGCATGGCAGCGGTGCCGTGGGGCCTGACGCGTATGAGGTCCTACCCCGAAGCAGTGGTCCTTCCCGCTGCGGAGGTCGTCCTCGACCCGGAGACGCAGACCGGTCGATGGGTCGGCTCGGACGGTCTGGGCGTGCCCCTTGCGGGCAAGCACAAGAGGTCCGAGACGAGCAAGGAAACCCAGACCAAGACAAGTCTGGACGGCAACCCGGATCAAGGCGGTGACCAGGAAGGCGACACGGATTGACCCCGGCCTTCCCCATCCTCGTTGTCTCGCAGGTGGATGATGCAACCGCCGATTCCGTCATCGAGGAACTGAACCGGCGCCATGTCCCGGTCGTACGCCTGGACCCGGGCGACTTCCCCATGGACCTCTGCGTCGCGGCCCGTCTGGACAACGACGGGTTGCGGGGGAACGCACGGACGCGAACCCGGGTCACCGACCTTGGCCGGGTCCGATCCGTGTACTGGCGCCGACCGCGCCCCTACGCAGGTCCGCCCGGGCTGGTAGACCAGGACGCCCGCTGGTGCCGGGAAGAGGCTCGCTACGGCCTCGGGGGCATCCTCGCTTCCCTCCCTGGCGCGTACTACGTGAACCACCCATGGCGGAACCGGGACGCCGAGCACAAGCCCGCCCAGCTCGCCACCGCGGCGCGTTGCGGTTTCGATATCCCGCCGACTCTCCTCACGAACGACGAGACCGCCGCCAGGGAGTTCGCCCGCGAGCACGGCTCAGTCATCTACAAGCCACTGCGCAGCACGGACTACCAGGATGCCGACGGCCGGGCACTGACGGTATGGGTTGAGGAAGTCGATCCCGCCTCCCTGAACGCCGGCGTCGGCCAGACCATGCACCTGTTCCAAAAACGTGTGCAATCCATCGCTGATCTACGGGTGACCGCCGTGGGTGAAAAGGTCTTCACGGTCCGGATCGAGGGTTCGCCCGGCCTGGACTGGCGACGCTACTACGACGCTTTGTCGTATTCGCTCGTCGATACGCCGCCGGAAGTGGCCAAGAGCGTGCGCCAGTATCTGGACGCTTTCGGGCTCGTCTTCGGGGCTTTCGATTTCGGCGTGGACCGGGATGACCGAATCTGGCTGTACGAGTGCAACCCAAATGGTCAATATGCATGGTTCCCTGAACCGATCAGCAGCAAAATCATCACTGCCGTCGCCGACCAGCTCCAGTACGCAGGAGAACACCGTGCCCGCTGACCCTGCCGCGCTCCGCTTTGCACTTGCCGAGAAGATCAGCGCCGCCAATCTGACCCTTGACCCCGGATGGCGCGACGCCGTCGCGGCTGTCCCTCGCGAGCTGTTCCTCGGCACCGCGGCCTTCCGCCCCACCGGCACCGGATGGGAACCCGTACACCGGGCCGAGACCGGGGCGGACGAGTGGTTGCGGATGATCTACTCCGACCAGACGTGGGTCACCCAGGTCCAGGAGAAGGACGCCGCCGACGCCACGGGTCCCGTCTCCGGCAGTCCCACGTCCTCGGCAACGCTCCCTTCTCTGGTGGTACGCACTGCCCAGGTGGCAGAACTCCGCCCCGGTCAGAAGGTTCTCGAGGTAGGCACCGGCACCGGCTACTCCACCGCAGTCCTGTGCCACCGGCTCGGGGCCGGGAATGTCGTCAGCATCGAGTGCGACTCCGGCCTGGCCGCAAGGGCCGCCGCGCACCTGGGCGAGGCCGGATATACGCCGACGCTCGCGGTCGGAGACGGCCTCAAAGGGTGCAAGCGGCACGCTGACTATGACGCAATCGTCGCCACCTGCTCCGTCCGGTCCATCCCGCACTCATGGTTCTGGCAACTCAATGACGGCGGATCAATCACCACCACCATCTGCGGCTGGATGCCCGCCGCCGGAATGATTCGTCTCGTCCTCGACGACGAGGGAACCGCCCATGGTCGGTTCACCGGCGACACTGTCACCTATATGCTCGCCCGCCCCCACGAACGGCCGCCGTCCCCGTCCTTCTTCCGGCTGGACGGCGACACCCGTCGTACACGTCTGGACCCCGGGCTCCTGGAGGAGTGGGCGGGACGGTTCGTCGGCCAGCTCGCGGCACCCTCAGCCGAACTGATGACTACCGGCTCAGGTGTCATCCTCCGTGATGTAGCTACCGGTTCACAGGCGTGGACGGAACCGGAAGGTGAGGGGTGGACCGTGCACCAGCACGGGCCACTCCACCTCTGGGACCAAGTGGAACAGGCTCTTCTGCTCTGGCGGGACGCGGGAGCGCCGGATATGACGCAGTTCGGGATGACCGCCACCCCCTTTGAACAGACCGTATGGATCGGCTCACCGGAGGGCCCGAAGTGGCAGCTCCCCGTCTGACCGTCGCACACTCCGACAAAAGCGTGTCAGTTCGGCAACCGGTCAAAGTGCCCGCGCTTAACACCGAAGATGAACGTGCGGAGCGCGATCCTGTCGGTATGGAGAACGGCGCTGGGTTCCGAACTCTCCCGGATGGCTATGTCACTGTCGTCGGCGGCGACCTCTATGCAGTTGTTGCCGCCGCCGCTGCAGAACGACGACCGCTGCCAGGTGCGCTCGTGCACGAATGGCTCCTCTCACATCTCACGGACGATGGACCGGATGAGCTTCTGCGACTCGTCGGGCGGGAGCGCGGAGTCTTCCATCAGGTCCAGAAGCGAACGATAGTTGACCAGCGGTGTAGGGGAGTCGGCGAAGTGCGCTCCGTACGCCGTATCCAACTGCACGGTGTCGAGCTGGGGCACCGGTCCCTCGGCGTAGAGGACCGACTGCCCGGCACCATAGAAGCTTCCCGCGCTAAACGGGATGACCAGTAGCGTGACGTTCTCGCGGTCGGCAGCATCGGCCAGGAACTCAAGCTGCGGTCGGGCCACAGCAGGTCCACCGAACTGCATCCGCAGCGCCGCCTCATGAATGATGCCGACGTAAGGGGTGGGGCTTTCTCGATCGAAGATGCTCTGACGGCCCATTCGGTGGGCGACGCGCAGCTCTACGTCCAGGCGTCGCAGCGCTGGGACGGAAAGATCGAAGATCGCGCGGGCATGCTCCTCGGTTTGCAGTAGCCCCGGGAGGTGCACCGTCTGAGCGGTACGGATCCGCGTGGCGTGGTGCTCGATTTCGGAGATGTCGAGAAAGCCATCCGGTAGCTTGCCTCGGTACTCCTCCCACCAGGGCTGGTCTCCGCGCGTACCGGCCATGGCTGCGAGGGCTTCGATGAGAGCTTCATCGGGGCATGCGTAGTTGCACGCGAGCTGGCGAACACGTTCCTCGCTCACCCCGGTCCGGGCGGCCTCGATGTGAGCGACCATCGTTCGGTCCGCTCCGAGCATGGCCGCAGCCTGCTGGACCGAAATGTCAGCCTGTTCGCGCATGCGACGAAGTTCCGTGGCCAAACGACGCTGGCGGGCCGTAGGGGCAGGTCTTGATGCCATTGGTCCTCTCTCTGCGCTGAAAGCTGAGTTTGACAGCGGGGCTCGCAGCCGTCGAGTGAGGCGCCAATTATTCACTCGATAGTGGAGATGGCATCACGTGTGAAGGATTGTGCTCTAGCTTGTGATGCGAACCACTCGCCCGCGCCGCCGCCACGCAACGGAAGCACACCGTTCGCCCCTGCCCGGGAGGGCGAACGGCACTGACATTGTTGCGCCACTCGACCCAACGAGCGTCGGCGCCCGCGAACACACCCACGTACCGCGAACGAAACCCGCACTGGAGGTGCCGCGTGACTCCGTTTCCGCCGCCGCTGCTGTTCACCGAGCCCTGGGAGTACGAGCTCCGCTTCCCTCGCGATCCGCGCGGCCCGGGGATCGTCCGGGCCACCCTGCGCGCCGTGCTGACGGCGCACGGATTGCGCGAACTCGTCGAGCGGGCCGCGCTGCTGACGTCCGAGCTGACCACCAACTCCGTCCGCTACTCCGGCAACCACGCCTCCGTGCGTCTGCTCTGGCTGCATCCCGTCCTCCGGATCAGCGTCACGGACACCAACCCCGAACTGCCCGAGCCACTGAAGCCGTCCGCAGAGTCGGTGTCGACCGAGTTGGAGAAGGGGCGCGGCCTGTTCATCCTTGACGTCCTCGCCGACCGCTGGGGCGGCTGCGCCATCGGAGAAGAGCCGTTCGGGCTCGGCGGAAAGACGCTGTGGTTCGAGCTGTCCTGGGGTGGGCCGCCGCCGGCACCGGTTCCGGCCCTCGCCGCCTGATCTTCCGCGGGCAACGTTACGGCGAGCGCCGCGCCCGTTACAGGATGGGAGCGCTCGGCGGGAAGCCCGCGCGGGTTTCGGGCATGGGATCGCGCCAAGCCGGGACCGTCGTCGATCGGGACCGTCGCCGGTCGGGACCGTCGTCGATCGGGACCGTCGCCGGTCGGGACCGTCGCCGGTCGGGACCGTCGTCGGTCGGGACCGGCGACGGGGCGCGTCCGGCGGTGAGGCAAGCTGGGGAGCATGGGAACGCATCTGATCACTGGGGCAGGCTCGGGCATCGGCGCGGCGGTCACCGAGCGGCTGGCCGAGCGCGGCGACGAGCTGTGGCTGCTCGCGCGGGACGCCGGGCGGGCGAAGGAGCTGGCGGAGCGGTTCCCGGGGGTGCGGACGGTCGTCGGCGACCTGGCCGACCCGGACCGGCTGTCCTGGGCGCTGGGCCATCAGACGCTGCCCGACCGGCTGGACTCGCTGCTGCACATCGCCGGAGTGGTCGACCTGGGCGAGGTCGGGGAGCTGACCCCGAAGGCGTGGAACCGCCAGCTCGCCGCCAACCTCGTGGCGCCCGCCGAGCTGACCCGCCTGCTGCTGCCGCAGCTGCGGCTGGCCCAGGGGCATGTCGTCTTCGTCAACTCCGGCGCCGGGCTGCGCGCCAACGCCCAGTGGGCCGCGTACGCCGCCAGCAAGCACGGGCTCAAGGCGCTGGCCGACGCGCTGCGCTGGGAGGAGAGCGGCAACGGCGTCCGGGTGACCACGGTCTACCCGGGGCGCACGGCCACCCCGATGCAGGTGAAGGTGCACCAGCAGGAGGGCAAGGAGTACGACGCGGAGCGCTGGATCGCGCCCGAGACCGTGGCGACGACCATCCTGACCGCCCTCGACCTGCCGCCCGACGCCGAGATCACCGACCTCCAGGTCCGCCCCCGCGGCTGAGCCATCTCGACAGCGGCGGTCGGCTGCGGTTCGGGTGCGCCCGCAGGGGCGCGGGACTGTGTCGATGTGCGGCTCCGCCGCGTGGGCGCGATCAGCCACAATGTTGCCGCAGACGACCGACGGCATATCAACGCTTTCAGCGGAGCGCTTACGTGAGCGACAAGACCACCACCCACCACCCATGGCCCCCCGGGGCCGCCAGCGGCGTCGGGTCGATGCCGGGCGGCGACGCGCGGGAGGCCGCGAAGACCGTCACCGGCTCGCTGGAGGCCCTGCCGTACCTTCCGGAGCTGCCCGCGCGCGGGCCCGGCGCGGACATGATCGGACGCACCGCCGGGATGCTGGCCGAGCTGTACGCGCATGTCGAGCCCAGCGGCTGGCGGATCAGCGACCGGCCGGGCCGGGACACCCGCCGGGCCCGCTCCTGGCTGGGCGAGGACCTGGACGCGCTGGAGGAGTTCACCCAGGGGCACCAGGGCGCGCTCAAGGTGTCGGCCGTGGGGCCCTGGACCCTGGCCGCCGCCCTCGAACTGCGCGGTGGCGAGGCCGCGCTGAGCGATCCGGGCGCCTGCCGGGACCTCACGGCCTCGCTCGCCGAGGGCGTGCGCGCCCATCTGGCGGAGGTGCGCCGCCGGGTGCCGGGCGCCGAGGTGGTGCTCCAGCTCGACGAGCCGTCGCTGACGTCGGTGCTGCGCGGGAGCGTCCGTACGGCCAGCGGCTACCGCACCCACGCCGCCGTGGACCGGGGCGTGGTCGAGGGCGCGCTGCGGACCCTGGTGGAGGCGGCCGAGGGGCCGGTGGTGGTGCACTCGTGCGCGCCGGCCGTGCCGTTCGGGCTGCTGCGGCGCGCGGGCGTCGCGGGGATCTCCTTCGACCTGTCGCTGCTCACGGAGGGTGAGGAGGAGGCGATCGGGGAAGCCGTGGAAGGCGGTACGGCACTCCTCATCGGCGCGGTACCCGGCACGGACACCCCATTGTCGGACCCTGCCGGTAGCGTCGGGGGTGTCAGGACGCTGTGGCGCAGGCTGGGGCTGGCACCGGCGACTCTCGCGGAGTCGGTGGTGATCACCCCGTCGTGCGGGCTCGCGGGCGCATCGCCCGGGTACGCCCGCGCCGCGCTGGCCCACTGCGTCCGGGCGGCGAGATCGCTCGCGGACAACCCTGAGTAACGGGAGGACCATACGGTGGCCGGCGAACAGCAGTCGACAGTGCCCGCCGAGGTGCGGGAGAGGCACGCCAGGCTCGCTGAGCAGATCGAGGAGCACCGCTTCCGGTACTACGTGAAGGACGCGCCGGTCGTCAGTGACGCCGAGTTCGACAAGCTCATGCGCGAGCTGGAGGCGCTGGAGGAGGAGCATCCCACGCTCCGTACGCCCGACTCGCCGACCCAGAAGGTCGCGGGGGCGTACGAGACGGAGTTCACCGAGGTCGCGCACCGGGAGCGGATGCTCAGCCTGGACAACGCCTTCGACGACGAGGAGCTCGCCGGCTGGGCGGACCGCATCGCCAAGGAGCTGGGCAGCGGTTCGTACCACTTCCTGTGCGAGCTGAAGGTGGACGGCCTCGCGGTCAACCTCACCTATGAGCAGGGGCGGCTGACCCGCGCCGCGACCCGTGGCGACGGCCGCACCGGCGAGGACATCACGCCCAATGTGCGGACGATCGCCAAGATCCCCAACCGGCTGACGGGCGACCGCGTCCCGGCGCTGGTGGAGGTGCGCGGCGAGGTCTTCCTGCCCCGCGAGCGGTTCGAGGAGCTGAACGCCGGGCTGGTGGAGGCGGGCAAGCCGCCCTTCGCCAACCCCCGGAACGCGGCGGCGGGTTCGCTGCGCCAGAAGGACCCGAAGATCACCGCGTCCCGGCCGCTGGACATGGTGGTGCACGGCATCGGGGCGCGCGAGGGCTTCGACATCGACCGGCTGTCGCAGGCGTATGAGCTGCTGCACGAGTGGGGGCTGCCCACCGCCGCCCACTTCAAGGTGGTGGACTCGATCGAGGGCGTGCGCGAGTACATCGCGTACTACGGCCAGAGCGAGCACCGGCACTCGGTGGAGCACGAGATCGACGGCGCGGTCGTCAAGCTGGACGAGATCCCGCTCCAGGGGCGGCTGGGCTCCACCTCGCGGGCGCCGCGCTGGGCGATCGCCTGGAAGTTCCCGCCCGAGGAGGTCAACACCAAGCTGGTGGACATCCGGGTGGGCGTGGGGCGCACGGGGCGGGTGACGCCTTATGCGGTGGTCGAGCCGATCACGGTCGCGGGTTCGGAGGTCGAATTCGCGACGCTGCACAACCAGGATGTGGTCAAGGCCAAAGGCGTGCTGATCGGTGACACCGTGGTGCTCCGCAAAGCGGGCGATGTCATTCCGGAAATCCTGGGCCCGGTCGTCGATCTGCGGGACGGCAGTGAACGGGAATTCGTGATGCCGGCCGCCTGCCCCGAGTGCGATACGCCGCTCCAGCCCGCCAAGGAGGGCGATGTCGATCTGCGGTGTCCCAACGGCCGGTCCTGCCCGGCGCAGCTGCGCGAGCGGATTTTCTATCTCGCCGGGCGGAAATCCCTGGACATCGAGAACCTCGGCTATGTCGCCGCGGCCGCCCTCACCCAGCCGCTGGAACCCGCCGAACCGCCGCTGAAGGACGAGGGCGATCTGTTCGACTTGAAGATCGAACAACTGCTGCCCATTCGGTCGTATGTACTGGACCCGGACAGCGGACTGCCCAAGCGTGATCCGGAGACCGGTGAGGAGAAGGTCGTCACCTTCTTCGCCACCCAGAAGGGCGAGGCGAAGAAGAACGCCCTGGCGATGCTGGCCAATATCGAGGCGGCCAAGGAGCGTCCGCTGGCCCGGATCATCACCGGACTTTCGATCCGTCATGTCGGCCCCGTGGCCGCCACCGCGCTGGCCCGGGAATTCCGCTCGCTGGACCGGATCGCCGAGGCGGACGAGGAGGAGCTGGCGGCCGTGGAGGGGGTCGGGCCGACCATCGCCGCCTCGCTCAAGGAGTGGTTCGCGGTCGACTGGCACCGCGAGATCATCGAGAAATGGCGGCGGGCCGGGGTCCGGCTGGAGGAGGAGGGCGGCGAGGACGAAGGCCCCCGTCCGCTGGCGGGCCTCACCGTCGTCGTCACCGGAACGCTTCAGTCGTACACCCGGGATGGGGCCAAGGAGGCACTACAGAGCCGTGGTGCCAAAGTCACCGGATCGGTTTCGAAAAAGACTGATTTCGTAGTAGTCGGCGACAATCCGGGCTCGAAGTATGACAAGGCCATGCAGGTGAAGGTTCCCGTGCTCGATGAGGACGGATTTGGCGTCCTGCTCGAACAGGGTCCCGACGCGGCGAGAGAGGTCGCGTTGACGCCCCCGGAAGAGTCCGGGGAAGAGTCCGCGGAAGAGTCCGCCGAGTAGCACGGACGGCCGGTGGAGCGGCGGTTGGAGTAGCCGCTGGAGTAGCCGCTCCACCCATCCGGCGCAGTGCTCCGGCCATCTTGTCCGCTCAATGGGTCCAAACCTGGCCGGATTACGACTGGGAGCACTTCCCGGGTACAGCCGGCGGGCATCACCCTTACAGCGCATAGCAGAAGGTCATGGATCGTCGGGCGGCATTCGGGGAACCGTCGCCGATCGCCGCCCGTCTTCCCCTTCTGCCGCCTACTGTTGAGGTGTGCGCCCGCCGTGGCGCTGGCACCGCCGGCTGTGAGAGGGACGGGTATGAAACCGACCGAAAGCGCCGCCCCGGCGTCGCGGCTGCGCCGGGCCGTGCTGCCCGCGCTGCCGGCCGCTGCGGTCGCCATGGCGGCTTTCGCACTCGGTATCGGAGTGTTCCGAGTGCTCGACGCGGGCAATGCGCTCTTTCCCGATGGGACCGTGGGCTGGTCGCTCGCCGTGCTCACCGGAATCATCGTCGGCCATCTGGTCGCCCTCGGCCGTGACCGCTGGTGGGGCGGCACCGGTTCCGGGGCCGCGTTAACCCTGGCGGCGCTGCTGCTCTACGGCTGGATTCCGGCCGTGCTGGTCAGCCTCGCCGTGGTCGTCCTGGTCGGTGCCGCCCGGCGGCACCGATGGCGGCAGGCCGCCCTGCACGGCGCGGTCGACATCCTGGGGGTCGGTGCGGCCGCCCTCACCCTCGCCGCCTTCGGCACCACCCCCTCCGTCGAACACCCCTGGCGCACCGACACCTGGCATGTGTCCGCCATTCCCCAGACGGCCCTGGCCGCCTTCGTCTATCTCGCGGTGACCCGCGCCCTGCTGTGGTGCTCCCTCGCCCCGCCCGGCGCCGGACTGCCCACCGTCGCCCGCACCGCCCTCTTCCGGCAGGTCCTCGTCGGCATCGCGCTCCTCGGCATCGCCCCCCTCATCGTGGTCGTCGCCGGGGACACCCCGCTGCTGCTCCCGCTGTTCGCGGTGCCGCTGGTCGCCCTGGACTCCACGCTGTGGATCGCCCGGGTCCGCGCCGAGGAGCAGCTGCGCGACCCGCTCACCGGGCTGCCCAACCGCCAGTGGCTGCTGGAGCGCACCTGGACCGCGCTGGACGAGGCCGAGCGGGCCGGTACCCGCACCGCGCTGGTGCTGCTGGACCTCGACCGCTTCCGTTCGGTCAACGACACCCTGGGCCATCTGGCCGGGGACCGGCTGCTGCTCCAGATCGCCGAGCGGCTGCGGCTCGCCCTGCCGCGCGGGGCGGAGGTGGCCCGGCTCGGCGGCGACGAGTTCGCGGTGCTGCTGCCCACCACCGACTCGCTCACCAGCGCCCAGCGCAGCGCCCGCGTCCTCGTCGGCGACCTCGGCTCCCCGCTCGACCTGGACGGGCTGACCCTGGTGCTCGAGGCCAGCGCGGGCGTCGCCGTCTACCCCGACCACGCCCTGGACGCCGAGGGGCTGCTGCGCCGCGCCGACGTCGCGATGTACCAGGCCAAGCGGGACCGCAGCGGAGTCGAGCTGTACGAGGCGCGGCGGGACGGCAACACCCCCGACCGGCTCGGTCTGCTCGGCGATCTGCGGCGCGCCCTGGACGCGGGCGACGTCGAGCTGCACTACCAGCCCAAGGTCGGCTTCGACGGCCATGTGGCGGGCCTGGAGGCCCTGGTGCGCTGGGTGCACCCGGACCGGGGCAAGGTGCCGCCGGACGAGTTCATCTCCATGGCCGAGAGCTCCGGGCTGATGCCCCGGCTGACCGAGTATGTCCTGGAGACGGCCCTGGGCCAGGTCGCGCGATGGCGCGCCGACGGCCTCGAGGTGCCCGTCGCCGTCAACGTCTCGCCGCGCGATGTCCACACCCCCGGCTTCGCGGGCGCGGTCGCCGGGCGGCTGGCCCGGCACGGGGTCCCGGCGGGCGCCCTTCAGCTGGAGATAACCGAGCACGTCCTGCTGGAGGACCCGCAGCGGGCCGCCGACACGCTGGCCGGGCTCACCGGGCACGGGGTGAAGATGTCGCTCGACGACTTCGGGACGGGGTATTCGTCCCTGGTCCATCTGCGGCGGCTGCCGGTGAGCGAGCTCAAGATCGACCGTTCCTTCGTGGCCCGGCTGGCCGTGGACAACGAGGACGCGGAGATCGTCCGCTGTACGGTCGACCTCGCCCACTCGCTGGGCCTGCTCGTGGTCGCGGAGGGCGTCGAGGACGACGAGACCTGGGAGCGGCTGCGGGATCTGGGCTGCGACGCGGTCCAGGGCTGGCTGGTGGCCGCGGCGATGCCGCCGGAGGAGATGACGGCGTGGCTGCGGGCGCGGGGTGAGGGCGGCTGGCACCGCGAGACGGCGGAGCCGTCGAACGAAGACGCTTCCGCGGACGAGGACGCGGATCAGCCGGTGACGTGAGGGCGCTGCCCCTTGGCGTTTCGTTGCCGGGTGCGGGCCGGTGGGTGGCGTTGTGCCCACCCGTTCCGCCAGGGGGCACCTCCCAGCGTTAGCTGAGGGAGCAACGATTGCCCACAACGATGGTGCGCCAAAGCCTTTCGCGCTGTGCGTGCGGGGAGCCATAGGATTGGGGCCGAAACACTCCACACACACCCTGAGGATCGCTGCATGCCTGGCATCACGCGCGAGGAGGTCGCCCACCTCGCCCGGCTGGCGCGTCTGGAGCTGAAGGCCGAAGAGCTAGACCACTTCGCCGGACAGCTCGACGACATCATCGGCGCGGTCGCCCGCGTCTCCGAGGTCGCCGACCAAGACGTTCCGCCGACCTCCCACCCGCTGCCGCTGACCAACGTCATGCGCCCGGACGAGGTCCGTCCGTCCCTGACCCCGCAGCAGGCCCTGGCCTGCGCCCCGGCCCAGGAGCAGCAGCGTTTCAAGGTGCCGCAGATCCTGGGGGAGGAGTGACCACCGTGACCGACCTGACCAGGCTCACCGCGGCCGAGATCGCCGCCAGGATCGCCTCCGGCGAGGTCACCGCCGTCGAGGTGACCGAGGCGCACCTGGCCCGTATCGAGGCCGTCGACGAGAAGGTGCACGCCTTCCTGCACGTGGACCGCGAGGGGGCGCTCGCCCAGGCGCGCGCCGTCGACGCGAAGCGGGAGCGCGGCGAGGAGCTGGGCCCGCTGGCCGGTGTCCCGCTCGCGCTCAAGGACATCTTCACCACCAAGGGGATCCCGACCACGGTCGGTTCCAAGATCCTCGACGGCTGGATCCCGCCGTACGACGCGACCGTCACCCAGCGGCTGCGGGACGCGGACGTGATCGTCCTCGGCAAGACCAACATGGACGAGTTCGCCATGGGGTCCTCGACCGAGAACAGCGCCTTCGGCCCCACCGGCAACCCCTGGGACCTCACCCGGGTCCCCGGCGGCTCCGGCGGCGGCTCGTCCGCCTCGCTGGCCTCGTTCCAGGCCCCGCTCGCCATCGGCACCGACACCGGCGGCTCGATCCGCCAGCCCGCCGCCGTCACCGGCACGGTCGGGGTCAAGCCGACGTACGGCGGGGTATCCCGCTACGGCATGGTGGCGTTCTCGTCCTCGCTCGACCAGGGCGGCCCCTGCGCCCGCACCGTGCTGGACGCGGCGCTGCTGCACGAGGTCATCGCCGGGCACGACCCGATGGACTCGACCTCCATCGACGAGCCGGTCCCGGCCGTCGTCGAGGCCGCCCGCAACGGAAGCGTGCGGGGCATGCGCATCGGCGTCGTCAAGGAGTTCGCGGGCGAGGGCTACCAGGCCGGCGTCATGCAGCGCTTCCACGAGTCGGTGGAGCTGCTGCGGGAGCTGGGCGCCGAGATCGAGGAGATCTCCTGCCCGTCCTTCGACAAGGCGCTGGCCGCGTACTACCTGATCGCGCCGTCCGAGTGCTCGTCCAACCTGGCCCGCTTCGACGCCATGCGCTACGGCCTGCGGGTGGGCGACGACGGCACCAAGTCCGCCGAGGACGTCACCGCGCTCACCCGCGCGGAGGGCTTCGGCGCCGAGGTCAAGCGCCGGATCATGCTCGGCACCTACGCGCTCAGCTCCGGCTACTACGACGCGTACTACGGCTCCGCGCAGAAGGTCCGCACGCTGATCAAGCGTGACTTCGAGAAGGCGTTCGAGCGGGTCGACGTGCTGATCTCGCCGACCACCCCGACCACCGCCTTCCCGATCGGCGAGCGCGCCGACGACCCGATGGCGATGTATCTGGCCGACCTCTGCACGATTCCCACCAACCTCGCGGGGAACGCGGCCATGTCACTGCCCTGCGGTCTGGCGCCGGAGGACGGTCTGCCGGTCGGACTGCAGATCATCGCCCCCGCCATGGCCGACGACCGGCTCTACAAGGTCGGTGCCGCGGTCGAGGCCGCGCTCATCGACAAGTGGGGCCACCCGCTGATCGAGGAGGCACCGTCACTATGAGTGCGATCAAGAAGGCGAAGGGCTTCAAGAAGTCCAGGCCCGGCACCTACCTGTCCATCGCGACCTCGCTGTTCGGCGCGGTCAGTGTGGCGAAGCAGGCCAAGAAGGCCCGATTCGAGAACGACAAGCTGCAGCTGGCCGACGCGGTGGTCTCGGCCGCCGCCATCGTCACCGGCGTCGCCCTGCTCATCCGCGAGCTCAAGCGCATGGGCGACGACGACGTCCTCGCGGACTGAGAGGTTAGTTTTCCGTGACCGTCACTGAACTGGTGTCGTACGAGGACGCCCTCGCCACCTACGACCCCGTGATGGGGCTCGAGGTGCATGTCGAGCTCGGCACCAAGACCAAGATGTTCTGCGGGTGCTCCACGGCGCTGGGCGCCGAGCCCAACACGCAGACCTGCCCCACCTGCCTCGGCCTGCCCGGCTCGCTCCCGGTGGTCAACGCGACCGGCGTCGAGTCGGCCATCAAGATCGGACTCGCGCTCAACTGCGAGATCGCCGAATGGTGCCGTTTCGCCCGGAAGAACTACTTCTATCCGGACATGCCGAAGAACTTCCAGACGTCGCAGTACGACGAGCCGATCGCCTTCAACGGCTATCTGGACGTCGACGTCGACGGTGAGGTCTTCCGCGTCGAGATCGAGCGCGCCCATATGGAGGAGGACACCGGCAAGTCCACCCATGTGGGTGGCGCGACCGGCCGTATCCACGGCGCCCAGCACTCCCTCCTGGACTACAACCGGGCCGGGATCCCGCTGATCGAGATCGTCACCAAGCCGATCGTCGGCGCCGGGGAGAGGGCCCCGGAGGTCGCCAAGGCGTATGTGACCGAGCTGCGCGAGCTCATCAAGTCGCTCGGGGTCTCCGAGGCGCGCATGGAGATGGGCCAGATGCGCTGCGATGTGAACCTGTCGCTGCGCCCGCAGGGCGCCGACAAGTTCGGCACCCGCTCCGAGACCAAGAACGTCAACTCGCTGCGGTCGGTCGAGCGCGCGGTCCGCTTCGAGATCCAGCGCCATGCCGCGGTGCTGAACGACGGCGGCACGATCATCCAGGAGACCCGCCACTTCCACGAGGAGGACGGCTCCACGACCTCCGGCCGGGTCAAGGAGGAGGCGGAGGACTACCGCTACTTCCCCGAGCCCGACCTGGTGCCGGTCGCCCCCGCCCGGACATGGGTGGAGGAGCTGCGCGGCGGGCTTCCGGAGCTGCCGCGGGTGCGCCGCAACCGGCTGCGCGAGGAGTGGGGCCTGTCCCGGCACGAGATGCAGTCGGTGCTCAACGCGGGCGCGATCGACCTGATCACGGCCACGATGGACGAGGGTGCCCCGGCCGACCAGGCCCGTAAGTGGTGGATGGGCGAGCTGGCCCGCCGTGCCAACGAGGACGGGGTGGAGCTCGCGGAGCTGCCGATCACCCCGGCGCAGGTGGCCCGGGTGTGCGCGCTGGTCAAGGAGGGTTCGCTCAACGACAAGCTGGCCCGCCAGACCATCGAGGGCGTCCTCGCGGGCGAGGGCGGTCCGGACGAGGTCGTCACCAAGCGCGGGCTGAAGGTCGTCTCGGACGAGGGTGCGCTGGGCACCGCCGTGGACGAGGCGATCGCGGCCAACGCGGCCATCGCCGACAAGATCCGCGGCGGCAAGGTCGCGGCGGCGGGTGCGCTGGTCGGCGCGGTCATGAAGGCCACGCGCGGCCAGGCGGACGCGGCGCGGGTGCGCGAGCTGATCCTGGAGAAGCTGGGCGTCGAGGGCTGATCCGCTCGGCGTTCGCCTCTGTGTGACGGCGGCGGGGCGCGCGAAAGCGCACCCCGCCGCCGTCGTATGCGCCCGCATCGATATGCGGCTCCGCCGCGTGTCAGGGGCTCCGCCCCTGGACCCCGGGGTGCGAGGAGCGGACTGTCGCCGCGGCCAACTCACCGGCCCAGCGCCGCCTGCGCCGACCGCGCCGCCTGTGACGCGGTGGGCGAGTGGCTGGCCGGTGGGCAGGGGGCCACGGCGTCCGCAGGGCGGGGCTGGCCGCGGCGGGGGCGTGGGGGCCCGCATTGGTGGGTGGACCGGCGGGTGCCCGTGCGTATCCGGGGTGTTTGGTTGGGGCGCTGATCGTGCCGTCTGTGAGGTGGTGGGCGGGGGCGTGGGGGCCCGCATTGGTGGGTTGATCGTGGTTGGCGTGCCGGTGCGGTGGGTGGATCGGTGGGTGCCCGTGCGTATCCGGGGTGTTTGGTTGGGGCGCTGATCGTGCCGTCTGTGAGGTGGGGGCGTGTCGCCTGCACGGGCGATCGCATCGGCACGTCGGTGCGGCGGGTGACGGGCGGACGCCCGCGCGCATCCGGGGCGTCCGGCCGGGGTCCGGGGCGGAGCCCCGGTTGCGGGAAGGGGCGGGGAGGGGAGCAGCCCGCCGCAGGCGCCAAGACCCGCCGGACACCCCCAGCGCAGCCTGGAACCCCAGAGCAGCCTGGAACCCCGGAGCAGGCTGGACCCCCAGAGCGCCCCGACACCCCTAGAGCAGCATCGGCTCCAGACGCGGCACCTCGAACCCCTCGTCGTCGAAGGGATACAGCGGCCGCACGAGGCGCCGATGGCCCAGGCGCGCCAGATCCTGGTCCACCCCACCGGGGGTGAGCGCGAGCCGCCAGTCCGCCGCCAGGGCATACAGCTCCGGCTCCAGATAGCCGATCTTGACGACGACGAGGTCATAGCCGCGCGGATCCAGCTCACCGAAGTCGGCCAGGGTGTGGAACGGCTTGCGGCGGCTGACCAGGATCGCCGTGACGCCCCCGCGCCGCACCGCCGCGAGATCCCCGCCGACCGGGTCGCCCCGGCGCAGGGCGACCACCTCGCCGGTCAGCTCGCAGGGCGCGGCGTGGTCCGCCGTCCCCCGGCTGATCCCGCCACCGACGGACAGCCGGACCGTCGCGCCCGGCCCGGCGGCGAAGCACTCCGCCACCGCCGCCGGATCGGTGATCCCGGGGTGCAGGGCGGAGGCGCGGCCGGCGGCCAGCTCCTCGTTGGCCAGCAGCCGCCCGAGCATATAGGCGAGGTCCCCGGCGCCCCCGGCGGTGGGATTGTCGCCGGAGTCGCTGATCAGGAAGGGGCGGGCGGAGGAGGCGACGGCCTCGGCGATGCACTCGTCGGCGCCCCCGGTGGGGCCGACGAAGGCGAAGTCGCGGCGCATCTCCCAGTACTCGCGGGCTAGGGAGCGGGTCTGCTCGACCGCGAGCACGGGGTCGTCGCCGGTCACCACCACGGCCGCCCGGCAGCGCGGCTCGTCGGCCCAGGCGTAGCCCACCCAGATCGCCGCGTCCACGACGCCGTGCATCGCCTCCACGGCGGCCAGCCGTCCGTACAGCGACCTGGCGGGCTCCAGACGGGTGCTGGTGCGCTCACCGGGCAGCAGCACCGGGATCTGCACCCAGGCCAGATGCGGGCGGCCCCGGCCGGAGGCCAGGCGCTCCACCAGCTTGCGGGCGGCGCGCTCGCGGGTCTCCCAGGCGTCCTCGTGCGGGGCGAGCCGGTGGGCGGTGATCAGATCGAGCCGGCCCGCGAAGCGGCGGGAGACATTGCCGTGGAGGTCCATGGCAGCGGAGATCAGCGCGTCGGGCCCGATCGCCTCCCGTACGGCCTCGGTCAGGTCGCCCTCGGCGTCCTCCAGGCCCACGACGCTCATCGCGCCGTGGATGTCGTACACCAGCCCGTCGAGCGGACCGGCCCGCCGCAGCCGTTCGATCAGCTCGCCCTTGATCCGGTCGTAGGTCCCGCGCTCGACCGGGCCGCCGGGGAGCGAGACCGCGTGGAGCAGGGGCACCCACTCGGCGCGCCCGGCCAGCTCGCCGTCCGGCCGGGTCCAGGCGTAGCGGTCCAGCAGCTCGGCGCCGCGGGTGACCCGGAAGTCGCCGTAGACCGCGCGGTGCGGGCTGAAGGTGCTGGACTCGATGTGCATTCCGCCGATGCCGATACGCGGGCGGCGGCCTCCGGACGCGGCAGGGTTCATGCTCTCCGACTTCCCCCTCCCCCATGTGGTGAAGCCCACAAAGGGGACAAAGGATCTTTTCCGCCTGGCAGAGTGCCAGGTCACAACCACATCACGCCGCCCCCCGGCGCACGACCCGGAAAGCAGCCATGGCCGCACTCGCCCGCTGGTGTCTCAGGCGCCGAGCCATCGTCGTCGTGCTGTGGCTTGCCGCCTTCGCCGGGGTCGCCGCGGCGGCGGCCGTGACGGGTTCGGCGTACTCCAACGACTACGACATCCCGGGCACCGACTCCTCCAAGGTCTCCGCCCTGATGGAGCGGCGGCTGCCGGACCGGGCGGGGGACAGCGACACCGTCGTCTGGCACACGGCGGACGGCGCGGGCACCGTACGCGCCCCGGGGGTCGAGCGGCGGATGACGGCGGCGCTGCGGCAGGTGGCGGACCTGCCCGGCGTCGCCTCCGTGACCGGCCCGTACGGTGCCGTCTCCGCGACCGGTCCGTACGGTGCCGTCTCCGCGACCGGTCCGTACGGTGCCGGTGACACCGGCCGGTTGGGCGAATCCGGCGGGCTCGGCGAAGCCGGTGACAACGGCCGGGTCAGCGCCGACGGGCACACCGCCTACGCCAGCATCGTCTTCCGTAAACCGGCCGCCGACCTGGGCGAGGCGGAGGTGCGCCGGGTGCTCGACACGGTCCGTACCGCCGCAGCCGGGGCCAAGGGCCTTCAGGTCGAGATGGGCGGCGCGGGCGCCGGGCTCACCGAGCGGACCGGGCCCGCCCATCTGAGCGAGGCCATCGGGGTCGGCGTGGCCGCCGTGGTGCTCTTCCTCGCCTTCGGCTCGCTCGCGGCGACGCTGCTGCCGATCGCCACCGCGCTCATCGGCGTCGGCACCGCGTACGCGGCCATCGGGCTGCTCGGCCACGCCATGACCATCGCCGACTTCGCGCCCATGCTCGGCATGCTGATCGGCCTCGGCGTGGGGATCGACTACGCGCTGTTCATCGTCACCCGGCACCGCAAGGGGCTGCGGCGGGGGCTGTCGGTGGAACAGGCCGCCCAGCGCGCGGTGGCCACCTCGGGGCGCGCGGTGGTCTTCGCGGGCGCGACCGTCTGTCTCGCGCTCCTCGGCATGCTCGTCCTGCGGCTGTCCTTCCTCAACGGGGTGGCGGTCGCGGCGGCGCTCACCGTCGCCCTTACGGTCGCCGCCTCGCTCACCCTGCTGCCCGCGCTGCTCGGCCTGATCGGCATGCGGGCCCTGAGCCGGAGGGAACGCGTACGGCTGGCCGAGCGGGGGTCGGAAGCCGCGGCGTCCCAGGGCCTGTGCGCGCGCTGGGCGCTTTACGTCGAGCGCCGCCCCAAACTGCTGGGGGCGGTCGCGGCCGCCCTCATCGCGGTGCTCGCGCTCCCCACCTTCTCGCTCCACCTGGGCACCTCGGATCAGGGCAACGGCTCCTCGGCCTCGACCACACGCCGGGCCTACGACCTGCTGGCCGAGGGGTTCGGACCAGGTTTCAACGGCCCGTTGACGCTAATAGGCAGCATGGACGGGGCCGACGACCGTATGGCCTTCACCCAACTGTCCGAGACCCTGCGCACCATCCACGGGGTGGCCTCGGTGAGCGCCGCGGACCTGGGCGGAGGCGGCGACACCGGCGTCATCACGGTCGTCCCCACGACGGCACCGCAGTCCCGGGACACCTCCGACCTCGTCGGACGGCTGCGCTCCGAGGTGCTGCCCCGGGCCGAGGAGGGCAGCTCGCTGCGGGTCTACGTGGGCGGGCTGACGGCGGGCTACGACGACTTCGCCGCGGTGATCGTGAGCAAACTGCCGCTGTTCGTGGGGGTGGTGGTGGCGCTGGGATGTGTGCTGTTGCTGCTCGCGTTCCGCAGCATCGGCATCCCGATCAAGGCGGCGGTCATGAATGTGGCCGCCGTCGCGTCGTCCTTCGGCGTGGTGGTCGCGATCTTCCAATGGGGCTGGGGGAGCGAACTGCTGGGGCTGGGCAGGGCGGGCCCGATCGAGCCCTTCCTGCCAGTGATCATGGTGTCGGTGCTCTTCGGGCTCTCCATGGACTACCAGGTCTTCCTGGTCAGCCGGATGTACGAGGAGTGGCGGCGCACCCGCGACAACCGCACCGCGGTCCGGGTGGGGCTCGCCGAGACCGGCCGGGTGATCAACTCCGCGGCCGTCATCATGATCGCGGTCTTCTCGGCCTTTGTGCTCAGCGGCGACCGGATCATCGCGATGTTCGGCATCGGGCTGGCGGCCGCGGTCGCCCTGGACGCCTTCGTCCTCCGTACGCTCCTGGTGCCCGCGCTGATGCATCTGCTCGGGGGCGCCAACTGGTGGCTGCCGGGCTGGCTGGAGAGGCTACTGCCGAGGATCAGCATCGAGTCGGAGGGCGAGGGCGCGGGCGACGCCGAGGTCGGGGCCGAGGGCGAGGGCGCGGCGTCCGGACCGGTGGCGGTGCCCGTGCCGCTGCCGGAGCAACCCTCGGAGGGTGCGGCGCGGGCCGGTACGGCACGTTCGCCGGTGCCCTGAGGACCCTCCTCGGGCTTCCTCAGCCGTGTCGGCGGGGCGCCTAAGGCCCTGGCCCGAGCGAAGATCGGGCGGCCTCCCGATGCGCCGGACCCTCCTGGGCGACGAGAGTGGACGCGTTCCACCAAACCACTCGTCACCAGGGAGAACGCCATGCTGCACCATGAGTTGCACCGGATCCGCGAGGCCGAACTGCGGCGGGAGGCCGCCGCCCACCGGCTGGTCCGGGAGGCGGCGGAGGGGGCCGACGGCCGCTCGGCCGGGCGGGGGAACGGAGGGCGGATGAGGGCGGTCCGGCGGTGGCGCGGCGACCGCTCACCAGGGTCGTACCGTACGGCGGCCTGACGGCGGCCGGGCCGTGCCGCTCGTCATGGGGGCCGGGGCGGGAGCCGGAGTGGTGGGCACCGGAGCGGTGGAATCCGGAGCGGTGGATTCCGGAGCGGTGGAATCCGGAGCGGTGGATTCCGGAGCGGTGGGCACCGGAAAAGCCGGTGCCGCGGTGTCGGTGCCCTGTGCGATGCTCGACGGCGTGCACACCACGTCCGTCAGCCCGGTGTTCATCGGCCGTGCCCAGGAGTTGGCCACCCTCGAGGACGCGCTCGCCCGCGCCACCGCGGGCGAGCCACAGGTGCTGCTGGTGGGGGGAGAGGCGGGGGTCGGCAAGACCCGGCTCATCGACGAGTTCCTGGCCTCGGCCGTGGCCGCGGGGGCGGTCGCCGCGGTCGGCGGCTGTGTGGAAATCGGCGCCGACGGGCTGCCGTTCGCGCCCGTGTCCACCGTGCTGCGCTCACTGCGCCGCAAGCTGGGCACCGAGCTGGACGGGGCGGCCGCTGGGCAGGAGGGCGAACTGGCCCGGCTGCTGCCCGAGCTGGGCGAGACCTCCCGCGCGTCCCACGACGGGGACGGCCGGGCCCGGCTGTTCGAGCTCACCGTCCGGCTGCTGGAGCGGCTGGCCGCCGAGCGCACCCTCGTCGTCGCCATCGAGGATCTGCACTGGGCCGACCGCTCCACCCGCGAACTGCTCGGCTATCTCTTCCGCTCGCTGCTCAGCGCCCGGCTGCTGGTCGTGGCCACCTACCGCTCCGACGACATCCACCGCCGCCATCCGCTGCGCCCGTTCCTCGCCGAGGTGGACCGGATGCGCGAGGTGCGGCGCATCGAGCTGTCCCGCTTCACCCGCGGCGAGGTGCACGCCCAGCTCACCGGGATCAACGGGGCCGAGCCGGAGCGCGAGCTGGTCGACCGGATCTTCAAGCGCAGCGACGGCAACGCCTTCTTCGTGGAGGAGATCGCCCGCTCCCTCAACGAGGGCTGCGCCACCGGGCTCAGCGAATCCCTGCGCGATCTGCTGCTGGTGCGGGTCGAGGCGTTGCCCGAGGAGGCCCAGGGGGTGGTGCGGATCCTCGCCGAGGGCGGCTCCTCCGTGGAGTACGAACTGCTGCGCGCGGTCGCCCGGCTGGGCGAGGACGAGCTGATCGACGCGCTGCGGGCCGCCGTCGGCGCGAACATCCTGCGACCCACGGCCGACGACAGCGGCTACCGCTTCCGGCATTCGCTGGTGCGCGAGGCCGTGCGCGACGATCTGCTGCCCGGGGAGCGCTCCCGGCTCAACCGGCGCTTCGCGGAGGCCCTGGAGGCCGAGCCCGCGCTGGTACGGGCCGATGAGCGGGCCGCCCGGCTGGCCAGCTACTGGTACCACGCACACGACCCCGCCAAGGCCCTGCCCGCCGTGCTCCAGGCGTCCGTCGCGGCACGGCGGCGGTACGCCCACGCGGAGCAGCTGCGGCTGCTGGAGCGGGCCATGGAGCTGTGGGAGGACGCCCCCAAGGAGATACGGCGGGCGCAGCGGCCCATGGACTACGCGGAGGTGTACCCCGCCCGCGGCTGTGAGGACCAGCCGCTGCGCCATCTCGATCTGCTCGCCGAGGTGGTGGTGGCCGCGCATATGTCCGGGCAGCGGGAGCGCGCGCTGACCGTCAGCAAGCGGGCGCTGCGGACGCTGGACCGCGGCGGTGACGACCCGCTGCGGGCCGCCTGGTTCTGGACCCAGCAGAGCAAACTGATGGAGGGCCTGGCCCGAGGTGACGGCTGGGAGGAGCTGAGCCGGGCCCAGGAGCTGGTGCGCGGGCTGCCGCCGTCCCCCGTGCACGCCGAGGTCATGGCGCAGGTGGCGGGCTGGACGATGACCCACCGGCCAGGTGCCGAGGGCCTGGCCGCCGCCGAACGGGCGGTGGAGCTGGCCCGGCTGGTCGGCGCCGAGAGCACGGAGCTGAACGCCCGCCTGACGCTGGGCTACTTCACCGGTGACTCCGGCGACATCGAGCGCGGACTGGCCGAGATGCGCGAGGTCTGCGAGCGGGCCCTGGCCCTCGGCGACATCAGCGTCCTGGGGCGCTGCTATGTCAATCTGGCCTCGGCGCTGGAGGGGGTCGGCCGGTCGGCCGAGGCGGTGGAGACCGCCGAGGAGGGCGCCCGGATCCTGGACCGGGTCGGTCTGGTGGACTCCCGGGCCTGGGTCTACGGGAATCTGGCCGAGTCGCTGTTCTCCCTGGGTCGCTGGGACGAGGCGGAGGCGGCGGCCGTGGAGACCCGGCGGCTCGCCCTCGGCACCAAGCCGCGCGGCACCGCAGCCAACCGGCTCACCCAGCTGGCGCTGGCGCGAGGGGAGTGGGACACGGCGGAGCGCGAGCTGGCCGCCGCCCGGGAGCACTACGGCGCCCGCAACACCGAACCGCAGTACACCCTCCAGATCGCGGGGCACGCCATCGAACTCGCGGCGGCGCGTGGCCGGATCCTGGAGGTCCGGGCTCTGCTGGACCAGGCCGTGGCGGCCGGTTTCCCGCCAGGGATGCAGCGCTACGCCTGGCGGTTGCTGTACACGGCCGCCGCGGCCGAGTCGGCCGCGCGCGGACTGCCCACGGCCGAGCCGGGCCGGGGTGAGGCGCTGGCCCGACTCCGGGCGGCCGTGAAGCGGGTGCCGCAGCCCGTGCCGGTTTGGCGGGCCCACGCGGCGATGGTCCAGGCCGAACTGGCGCGCGCCGAGGGCCGGGACCGGCCCGACCTCTGGGCCGAGGCCACGGCCGCCTTCGCCGCGCTGGACCGCCCCTACCCACTGGCCCGCGCCCGCCACCGCTGGGCAGAGGCGCTGCTCACCCCCGCCCCGGGCCCCTCCGACCGGGGCCCCTCCGGCCCGGGCGCCCCCGGCGTGGGGGCTTCCGGCGAGGATGCTTCCGGCGAGGGCTCCTCCGGCCAAGGCCCGTCTGGCCCGGGCCCCTCCAGCCAAGGTGCCTCCGGCGTGGGTGGGTCTGGCCCGGGTGCTTCCGATCCAGGTGCCTCCGGCGTGGGCGCCTCTGGCCCGGATGCGTCCGGCGTGGGCGCCTCTGGGCAGGGCCCCTCCGGCCAAGGTGCCTCCGGCCGGGGGGCTCCGGGTCGGGGCACCCCTGCCCAGGCCGATCGCGACCACGCCGCCGAACTGCTCGCCCAGGCGTATGCCGTGGCCGACCGGCTGGGCGCCCGTCCGCTGCGCGAGGAGATCGAGCTACTGGCCCGACGCACCCGGCTGCCCCTGGCGTCCGCCGCGACCCGCGCCGCGCTCGACGCGTCCCCGGGCCGCACCCCCGCGCTGCCCCCGGCCCCGGGCTCGCCGGCCCTGGCCGCCGAACCCGTCGATCCGGCCGAGGAGCTGGGGCTGACGCCACGGGAGCGGGATGTGCTGCGGCTGGTCGCCGATGGGCGCAGCAATCGACAGATCGCCGAGGAGCTCTTCATCTCGCCCAAGACGGCCAGCGTGCATGTCTCCAACATCCTGGCCAAGCTGGGCGTCTCGGGCCGGGCCGAGGCAGCCGCCGTGGCCCACCGCCTGCGCCTGGTGGACGGCCTGGCCGACGGCGCGGCGGCGGCCCGCTGACGGTGTGCGCGGTGCGCACCGGCAGCACGCCGCCGACAGGACGGCCGGGGGAGGGGCGACAGAACGTGCGGTACGCCGACCGCCCGCCGGGTCGGTCCCCTTGTCCCCTTCCGGGTCAGTCCCCTTCGCGGGGCCGGATCACCACTCGCCCGGAGTCAAGGTCTATAGGGCCCTTCCCCGGGTCGCTGCTGCGCGTCTCGTCGAGCGTGAACTCCAGGCGGTTGCGCTCTTCATCGGTGTGCTTGCGGCCGGGCGCGAACAGTTCCTCGATGAGGTTGAACATGACGACCCCCGTAGGCGTGCGACTGCTGCCAGTGTAGGCAGACCCCGCACAGAACGGGCACTCCACACCATGTCGGCCGAACTCAACGCCACGACCAGCCGATTCGCACTCCCCCCAGCGAACATCCCCTCAGCGGAGCCCCCTCAGCGGACCTCCAGCCGCAGGATCCGGTCGTCCTCCCGGCCCGGCTTACCACGCCCATCCGTATTGCTCGTGGTCAGCCACAGCCCCCCGTCGTCCGCCGCCACCACGCTGCGCAGCCGTCCGTACTTCCCGTCCAGGAACGACTGTGGCTTCGCCACCGCCTTGTCGCCCTTCAGCGGAATGCGCCACAGCCGCTCACCGCGCAGCCCGGCCATCCAGATCGAGCCCTTGGCGACGGCGATTCCGCTCGGCGAGGCGTCCTTGGGCTTCCACTGCTCGAGCGGATCGGTGAAGCCCTTCTTCCCGGCCTTGCCCTCGGCCTCCGGCCAGCCGTAGTTCTTGCCCGGCTCGATCAGATTGAGCTCGTCCCAGGTGTCCTGGCCGAACTCGGAGGCCCACAGCCGCTTGTCCGCGTCCCAGGCCAGGCCCTGCACATTGCGGTGACCCGGGGAGTAGACCACCGACTGGGCGTCCGGATTGCGGGGCGCGGGCTCGCCGTCCGGGGTCATCCGCAGGATCTTGCCGCCGAAGGAGTCCATGTCCTGGGCGAGCCCGCGGTCACCGCTCTCTCCCGTGCCCGCGTAGAGCATCTTGTCCGGGCCGAAGGCGATACGGCCCCCGTTGTGGATCGCGCCCTTGGGGATGCCCTTGAAGATCGTGTCCGGGGCGCCGAGCTGATCGCCGGCGGGGCGCTTGTCGTCGTACACCATCCGGACGATGCGGTTGTCCGAATCGGTGGTGAAGTACGCGTAGACCATATGGTCCGTGCCGAAGTCGGAGGAGACCGCCAGCCCCAGCAGCCCGCCCTCACCGGCGGCGGAAACGCCGGGGACGGACCCCAGCTCGGTCTTCTTCCCCGAATCCGCCGAGACTTTGAAGATCTTCCCGGTGTCCCGCGAGGAGACCAGCAGATCCCCGCCGGGCAGCGGAGCGAGCCCCCAGGGGGACTTCAGCTTCGTGGTGAGCGTGCGCTCCACCTTCACCGAGCCCTTCGCGGGCGCCGCGGACTCCGTCGGCGAGGGCGCGTCGGAGGGACCCCCACCGCCCGGCTTCGCGGGCGCGGACGACCGGCCGCCCGGTCTGGTGATGCTGTCGCCGTCGGACGAGCAGCCCGCCACGAGCACCACGGCGGCAGCGGCAGCGGCGGCGAGAACAGAGGTGACGCGAGGACGTCGCACGGTCGGGTTCCTCTCCATGGGCACGTGTGCCGCGGCACGGCACTGATTCTTATACACCGCGGACCCGCGCCGGGTTCCCATCCCCGAATCGGGCCCGGACCAGGGCCGAACGCACACCGGCGGCCACGTGCCGGGCCGCCGGGCGCGACGCGCTCAGTCCCACGACCCCCGCGCCGGCGGCAGCTCCGCGATCTCCGCGAGGTCCTCGGGGGAGAGCGGCAGACCGGCCGCCGCGCAGTTCTCCGCCGCCCACCGCTCCCGCTTGGTCCCCGGCACCGGCACCACATGCGGCCCCTGCGCCAGCAGCCAGGCCAGGGCCACCTGGGCCGGGGTCACCTCGTCCCCGTGCCGCTGGGCGACCCGTCGCAGACCGGCCACGATCGGCTGGTTCGCGGCCATCATCTCCGCCGTGAACCGCGGATGCCGGGCCCGCATGTCGTCCGGCTCGAAGCCCTGCCCCGGGGTGAGCGTCCCGCTCAGGAAGCCGTTGCCCAGCGGCATCGCCGCCAGGAAGCCCACCCCGCGCGAGGCACACCACGGCACCAGCGCCTCCAGCGCGTCGGGCGACCACACCGAAAGCTCCGCCTGCACACAGCTGACCGGAAAGACCTGCTGGACCCGCTCCAGCTGGCGCACCGTGGCGTCGTGCATCCCGGCGCCCGCCCTCCGCTGCGCCCGCGCGCCCACGGCGCACAGCCCGAGCGCCCGTACCTTCCCGGCCGCGACCAGCTCCGCCATCGCGCCCCAGGTCTCCTCTATGGGGACCTCAGGGTCGGCCCGGTGCAGCTGGTAGAGGTCGATCACATCGGTCTGGAGCCGGCGCAGCGAGGCGTCGCAGGCTCGTTTCACATAGCCGGGGCGCCCGTTGGCCACGATGTGCTGGTCGCCCACCAGCAGTCCGCATTTGGTGGACACGAAGGCGTCCGCCCGCCGCTCCTTGAGCACCCTCCCCACCAGTAGCTCATTGGTGAAGGGTCCGTACATGTCGGCGGTGTCCAGCAGGCTCGCCCCCGCGTCGAGCGCGGTGTGCACGGTGCGCTCCGAGTGCTCGCCACTGCGCTGCGAAGCGGTGTACGCCCAGCTCATCGGCATGCATCCAAGGCCGATGGCCCCCACTTCGAGCGCCGCCGCGCCGATTCTCCTGCGCTCCACCTGGCCTGACCCCTCCCGTTCCTCGGACCCCAAACTAACCTCTGCCAACGGCCGGTGATCGCATAGCCTCCTGGCATGAGTGCAGATCACAGCGATACGTTCCGCCACCAGGAATCGACTCACGGTTCATCCGAAGCGCGCGACCTGGTGTGGCTGCCCATCCCGCCCGAGGAGATCGACGGTCTTCCCGACACCCTCGAATACGCCCACTGGGACGGTGGCGAGGACTTTCCCACCGACCCGGCGCGCTGCGCGTTCTACTGCGTCCCGTACATGAAGCCGCAGCAGGTGTGCACCCGCCCGCTGCCCGCCATGACCAATCTGCGGGTGGTGCAGACCCTCACCGCCGGAATAGACCACATCAAGCCCGCGCTTGCCGATCTCGCCCCCGGGGTGCGGCTGTGCAACGCGCGCGGTGTGCACAACGCGAGCACCGCCGAGCTCGCCCTCACCCTCATCCTGGCCTCGCTGCGCGGTGTCCCCGACTTCGTCCGGGGCCAGGACGCCGAGGAGTGGCGCTCCGGCTTCCGTCCCGCACTCGCCGACAAGTCCGTACTGATCGTCGGCTACGGGGCCATCGGCAGCGCGATCGAGGATCGGCTCGTGCCCTTCGAGTGCGAGCGGGTGGCGCGCGTCGCGCGCTCCCCGCGCACGACCGAGCGCGGCCCGGTGCATCCGATCGACGAATTGCCCCGACTGCTTCCGGAAGCGGATGTGGTGGTGCTGGTGACCCCGCTCACCGAGGCCACCCGTGGTCTGGCGGGGACGGAGTTCCTGTCCCGGATGAAGGACGGGGCGCTGCTGGTGAACGTCTCCCGTGGTGGGGTCGTGGACACCAAGGCCCTGCTCACGGAGTTGGAGTCGGGACGGCTGCGGGCCGCGCTCGATGTGACCGACCCCGAACCACTGCCCGCCGGGCATCCGCTGTGGCACGCTCCAGGGGTGCTCATCTCCCCGCATGTGGGCGGCCCCACGTCTGCCTTCCTCCCGCGCGCCAAGCGGCTGTTGAGGGATCAGCTGCATCGTTACGCGCGCGGCGAGTCGCTGGCACATCTCGTCGCCACGACGGGGTAGACATGCCTCTGGCACCACATACAGGCACCGATTGACTCCACTCCGTATATACAACGCCGTAGTCGGTTACGGTCCGTAGATGGCCTATGTCCCTGAGTGACCAGTCTGGTGTATCGTCCCGAGCGGGGGCTGCGCCACTGACCTGACGGCGTCAGCGATGGACCGGAACTCGAGGGGGGCGACGGGCGATGTATGGCCGATGGACCGACAACCCGACGCAGCTCAGGCGTCGACCGCGACACTTCCGCGCAGCCGCGCGGTTCTCCAACTCGACGAGGCCCGCGGGGATACCGCTTCCGGGGGCCCCGAGGCGCCAGTGGTCCGCCACGCAGTGGATGGCAGTCCAGTGAGCGCCACCGGAGCGGTGCTCGCCCGGCCGTCGGTCTCCGGCGGCGGGGCCGGGCTGTTGCCGCAAGTGGTCCTCGCCCTGGTCTGCGGCGGTTACGCGGCGGGGGCGATCGTCGGCTGGGGATCGTCCCAACTGGCCCTGGTCATGGGTGACTTCGGGCTGAGCGCCGCCGCGTTCGCCGCCGCGGCCTCCTGTCTGTGGCACGGCCGCCGGCACGCCGGGCGGCTGCGCCCGGCCTGGCTGCTGTTCGCCGCCTCCTCGGCCATGGCCGGGCTGGGGAACGCCGTCTGGGGCTGGTACGAGGTGGTGCTCGGCCGTTCCGTGCCGACCCCCTCGGTCGCCGACTTCTGCTTCCTGCTCTTCGCCCCGCCCGCCATCGTCGGGATGCTGGTGCTCGCCAAGCGCCCCACGAGCCGGGCCCGGTGGATCTGTCTGGGGCTGGACGCCTGGCTGATCGCCGGATCGCTGGTCACGCTCTCCTGGAGCCTCGCGCTCGCCCACACCGGGGAGTTCGGCGCGGACGGCGCCTCCGTGGCCCGCGGCGCCCTGTCGCTCGCCTATCCGCTGCTGGACATCGTGCTGGTGAGCATGGTGATCGTGCTCCACTTCCGGCGCTCCTCGGGCAATCGCTCCGCGATCAACACCGCGATCGCCGCCTTCGCGCTGACCGTGCTGTGCGACGCGCTGTTCACCTCGCCGCTGCTGCGGGAGCACTACCGCTCCGGGCAGATACTCGACGCCGGGTGGTTCGCCGGTTCCGCGCTGCTGGCGTACGCACCGTGGGTGGCCCGCCGCGAGGCCGCCCAGAACCCGCCGCCGGCGCGCCGCCCCGCGCAGCAGAGCGTCCCCATCGCGGGCTCGCTCGCCGCACTCGCGCCCTATCTCGCCGCCGCCGTCTGCACCTTGGGGGTCCTGTTCAACGTGATGGACGGCCGGCCGATCGACGGGGTGGTGCTCTTCACCGCCTGCGCGGTCGTGCTCGCGCTCGTCGTCCGACAAGCGATCATGCTGATGGACAACATCAGGCTCACCCAGGAACTCGCCCAGAAGGAGAGCCACTTCCGCTCCCTGGTGCAGAGTTCCAGCGATGTGATCATGATCGCCGCGCCCACCGGGATCCTGCGCTACGTCAGCCCGGCCGCCTCCGGGGTCTACGGCCGCGACGCGGAGGAGCTGGAGGGCTCCGAGCTGGCCTCCCTGATCCACCCCGAGGACCTCGGCTCGGTGGTCCACGAGGTCCGCCGGTTCCTGGCCGCAGCACCGGGCGAGGAGCCCACCACGCGGATCGAGTGCCGCTTCCGCTCCGGCTCCGGCGACTGGCTCAACGTGGAGTCCACGATCAACCGCCACCACGGCGGGCTGATCTTCAACAGCCGCGATGTCACCGAGCGGGTCCGGCTCCAGGCCCAGCTCCAGCACAACGCCGAGCACGACCCGCTCACCGATCTGCCCAACCGCGCCCTGTTCACCCGGCGGGTCGCGCACGCCGTCGCCGGCCGCCGCCGTACGGACGCCGGCACCGCCGTGCTCTTCATCGACCTCGACGGCTTCAAGGCGGTCAACGACACCGTCGGCCACCACGCCGGGGACGAGCTGCTGGTCCAGGCCGCCCGTCGGCTCCAGGAGTCCGTGCGGTCCGGGTCCGGCGACTGCGCGGCCCGGCTCGGGGGCGACGAGTTCGCCGCCCTCATCCTCGGCGACGGAGAGGGGGACGCGGGCAACCGCGAGCAGCGCATCATGGAGATCGCCGACCGGCTGCGGCTCCGGCTCTCCCAGCCCTACCGGGTCGAGGGCGGCACCGAGGTCCGCGTGGCCGCCAGCATCGGCGTCGCCTTCGCCGAGTCCGGCACCAGCCCCGGCGCCCTGATGCGCAACGCCGACCTGGCGATGTACCGCGCCAAGGCCGCGGGCAAGAACCGCGTCGAGCTGTACGCACCGCAGATGCAGGCCGAGGTGGCGCGGCGCGCCGAGGTCGCCACCAGACTGCGCGCCGCCCTGCACGACGGGGAGTTCGTGCTGCTGCACCAGCCCGTCGTCGAGCTGACCAGCGGCCGGATCACCGCGGTCGCGGCGCAGGCCCGCTGGCGCTCGGCCCAGGGCATCCTGTTCACCCCCGCCGAGTTCCTCCGGGTCGCCGACAACGGCCGGGGGGGCGGTGAGGACACCGCCCGTACCGCCGAGCTGTCCCGCTGGATGCTGGAGGCCGCCGTCGAGCAGGCCGCCCAGCGGCGCCGCGACGGCCATCCGGTCCCGGTCTGCGTACGGCTCCCAGCGAGCCGGCTGGTGGACAAGTCGATGCCGCCCAAGGCCGTGGAGACGCTGCTGACCCGCCACGGGCTGCCGTCCGGCGCGCTGATCCTGGAGCTGACCGACAGCGATCCACGGGTGCCGCTGGACGAGCTGGAGCACCGCCTCGGCGCGCTGCGCCGCCTGGGGGTGCGGATCGCCCTCGACGGCTTCGGCAGCGGCTATGCCGCGATCAGGGCGCTCCGCAGGCTTCCCATCGATGTGCTGAAACTGGACCCCGGACTGGTCGAGGGAGTGGTCGAGTCCTCACGGCTGCACAAGATCACCGCAGGGCTGCTGAGGATCGCCGGCGACCTCGGAATGCAGTCCATCGCAGAGGGGGTGGAGTTGCCCGAGCAGATTGTCACCCTGCGCGGTATGGGATGCACTCACGCCCAAGGGGCGGCCTTCAGCGGGCCGCTGGACGAGCACCGGCTGCGCCGGGCGCTGCTGCGCGGCGGCTATCCGGTGCCGCGCCCGGAGCCCCCGCTGCTGGTCGGCGGCGCCCTGCCGATCCGGCACGGCGGTCATGGCGGGCACGGCGGCTCCCACGGCCCGCGCCGTACGGAGCCGCACACCCACCCGCCGACCCGCTCAAATACTGAGACGCCCGTCCCACCCACTTGACACCCGATATGCGCCGGGGGGAGGGTCGGAGCCATGCGCACCCGAATTCTCGTACTTGGACAGCGCGTCGGCTGAGCAGGGCTCATCGAAGCCCTGCGGACCCTCACCGGCGCGCTCCCCTCGCTTGCCTTACGGCACGAGGGGTTTTTTGTTGCACCGGCAGGGCCCGGTGCATCGCCCCGCCCCCTCCCTCCCGCACCGAACCTCATCTTCGAGAAGAGAATGCCGATGACCGAGCAGGCCCCCGGGTCCCATCACCCCCAGCCTCGGCCCCGTAGCGGCGGACCGCAGTCCGCCCCCGTAGAGCACGTCACGGGCGCGCAGTCCCTCATCCGTTCCCTCGAGGAAGTGGGTGCCGACACCGTCTTCGGCATTCCCGGTGGCGCGATCCTCCCCGCCTACGACCCGATGATGGACTCCTCGAAGGTCCGGCATGTGCTCGTCCGCCATGAGCAGGGCGCGGGCCACGCCGCCACCGGCTACGCGCAGGCCACCGGCAAGGTCGGCGTCTGCATGGCCACCTCGGGTCCCGGCGCCACCAACCTGGTCACCCCCATCGCCGACGCCCATATGGACTCGGTCCCGATCGTCGCGATCACCGGCCAGGTGGCCTCCAAGGCCATCGGTACGGACGCCTTCCAGGAGGCGGACATCTGCGGCATCACCATGCCGATCACCAAGCACAACTTCCTGGTCACCAAGGCCGAGGACATCCCGCGCACGATCGCCGAGGCGTTCCACATCGCCTCCACCGGCCGCCCCGGCCCGGTCCTGGTCGACATCGCCAAGGACGCGCTCCAGGCGCAGACCACCTTCTCCTGGCCGCCGCAGCCCGATCTGCCCGGCTACCGCCCGGTCACCAAGCCGCACGCCAAGCAGATCCGCGAGGCCGCCCGCCTGATCACCCAGGCCGAGCGCCCGGTGCTGTACGTCGGCGGCGGTGTGATCAAGGCGCGGGCCACCGCCGAGCTGAAGGTGCTGGCCGAGCAGACCGGCGCGCCGGTCACCACCACCCTGATGGCGCTGGGCGCCTTCCCCGACAGCCACCATCTCCACCTGGGCATGCCGGGCATGCACGGCACCGTCGCCGCCGTGACCGCCCTCCAGAAGGCCGATCTGATCGTGGCGCTCGGCGCCCGCTTCGACGACCGCGTCACCGGCAAGCTGGACTCCTTCGCCCCCCACGCCAAGATCGTCCACGCGGACATCGACCCGGCCGAGATCGGTAAGAACCGCGTCGCCGACGTGCCGATCGTCGGGGACGCCCGCGAGGTCATCGCGGACCTGGTCGTCGCCGTCCAGGCCGAGCACGACGCCGGCCACGCCGGTGACTACACCGGCTGGTGGGAGGACCTGAACCGGTGGCGGGAGACCTACCCGCTCGGCTACGACCAGCCCGCCGACGGCAGCCTCTCCCCGCAGCAGGTCATCCAGCGGATCGGGCAGCTGGCCCCGGAGGGCACGATCTTCGCCGCGGGCGTCGGCCAGCACCAGATGTGGGCCGCCCACTTCATCGACTACGACACCCCCGCCACCTGGCTGAACTCGGGCGGCGCCGGGACCATGGGCTACGCCGTCCCGGCCGCCATGGGCGCCAAGGCCGGCGCCGACGAGGGCCGTACGGTCTGGGCGATCGACGGTGACGGCTGCTTCCAGATGACCAACCAGGAGCTGGTCACCTGCGCGCTGAACAACATCCCGATCAAGGTCGCGATCATCAACAACGGCGCGCTGGGCATGGTCCGCCAGTGGCAGACCCTCTTCTACAACCAGCGCTACTCCAACACGGTCCTGCACTCCGGCCCGGACACCCCCGGGCAAGCGAACCTGGGCACCCGCGTCCCCGACTTCGTGAAGCTCTCCGAGGCCATGGGCTGCGTCGGGCTGCGCTGCGAGGACCCGGCCGACCTCGACGCCGTGATCGAGAAGGCCAACGCGATCAACGACCGCCCGGTGGTCGTGGACTTCATCGTCCATGAGGACGCCATGGTCTGGCCGATGGTCGCGGCCGGCACCTCCAACGACGAGATCCTGGCGGCGCGCGACACCCGCCCGGACTTCGGCGACGGCGAAGACGACTGAGGCCAGGACCGAGAGAGAGAAGAGACCGAGCCCATGTCCAAGCACACGCTCTCCGTCCTGGTGGAGAACACCCCCGGCATCCTGGCCCGGATCGCCGCCCTGTTCTCCCGCCGCGGCTTCAACATCGACTCGCTGGCCGTCGGCGTCACCGAGCACCCCGACATCTCCCGGATCACCATCGTGGTCAATGTCGAGGAGCTGCCGCTGGAGCAGGTCACCAAGCAGCTCAACAAGCTGGTCAACGTGTTGAAGATCGTCGAGCTGGAGGACGGCCAGGCGATCCAGCGGGAGCTCGTCCTGGTCAAGGTCCGCGCCGACAACGAGACCCGCTCCCAGATCGTCGAGATCGTCCAGCTGTTCCGCGCCAAGACCGTGGACGTCTCCCCGGAGGCCGTGACCATCGAGGCCACCGGCAGCAGTGACAAGCTCGAGGCCATGCTCAGGATGCTGGAACCGTACGGCATCAAGGAGCTGGTCCAGTCCGGCACCATCGCCATAGGGCGCGGCGCCCGCTCCATCACCGACCGGAGCCTGCGCGCGCTCGACCGGTCCGCCTGACCCCCGGCCCCGCCCTGACCAGCGGGGCCACGGTCCGGCGCCACCCGTGCGCAGGACCGTATGGCGAGACCCCCGAACCTTCACCCGCCCGCCCGTCATACGGTGGGAAGCACAACCCACACGCTAGGAGATTCCCGAAGTGGCCGAGCTGTTCTACGACGACGACGCCGACCTGTCCATCATCCAGGGCCGCAAGGTCGCAATCCTCGGCTACGGCAGCCAGGGCCACGCCCACGCGCTGTCGCTGCGCGACTCGGGCGTCGACGTCCGGGTCGGCCTGCACGAGGGCTCCAAGTCCAAGGCCAAGGCCGAGGAGCAGGGCCTGCGCGTGGTCACCCCGGCCGAGGCGTCCGCCGAGGCCGACGTGATCATGATCCTGGTCCCGGACCCGATCCAGGCCAAGGTCTACGAGGAGTCCGTGAAGGACAACCTGAAGGACGGCGACGCGCTGTTCTTCGGGCACGGTCTCAACATCCGGTTCGACTTCATCAAGCCCCCGGCCAACGTGGACGTCTGCATGGTCGCCCCCAAGGGCCCGGGCCACCTGGTCCGCCGCCAGTACGAGGAGGGGCGCGGCGTGCCGTGCATCGCGGCCGTCGAGCAGGACGCCACCGGGAGCGCCTTCGAGCTGGCCCTGTCCTACGCCAAGGGCATCGGCGGCACCCGCGCCGGCGTCATCAAGACCACCTTCACCGAGGAGACCGAGACCGACCTCTTCGGTGAGCAGGCGGTGCTGTGCGGCGGCACCTCGGCGCTGGTCAAGGCCGGGTTCGAGACCCTGGTCGAGGCCGGTTACCAGCCGGAGATCGCGTACTTCGAGTGCCTCCACGAGCTCAAGCTGATCGTGGACCTGATGTACGAGGGCGGCCTGGAGAAGATGCGCTGGTCGATCTCCGAGACCGCCGAGTGGGGCGACTACGTCTCCGGTCCGCGGATCATCAACGACTCCACCAAGGCCGAGATGAAGAAGCTCCTCGGCGAGATCCAGGACGGCACCTTCGCCAAGAACTGGATGGCGGAGTACAACGCCGGCCTGCCGAAGTACAACGAGCTGAAGAAGGCCGACGAGAACCACCTGCTGGAGACCACCGGCAAGGAGCTGCGCAAGCTCATGAGCTGGGTCGACGAAGAGGCGTAACCGCGCCTGGCGGCGCGGAGGCCGTGCCCCGGGTGTGACGGGGGTCCGCCGGACCCCCGTCACACCCGGTTCGCGCTTTGTCCACCGCGCAGCACCACGTGCGGGTGATCCTGCCGCAACGGCACATGACGAAGACCCGACCGCCACTACACTCATCAACAGCAAGCGCGTCAGGCTCACAGCGTCGTGCGTCTCCCACGCGGCTGACCCCTTCACCGCCAGCGGCCGTCGGGACGGCCGTCCGCTGAGGACTAGTGAGGACTGAAGACCACGTGAGCACTGCTTCCACTGGTAAGCCCGTCGTACTCATCGCCGAAGAGCTCTCTCCGGCGACGGTCGAGGCCCTGGGCCCGGACTTCGAGATCCGGAGCTGCAACGGGGCGGACCGAGCCGAGCTCCTTCCCGCCATCGCCGATGTGGACGCGATCCTCGTCCGCAGCGCCACCAAGGTCGACGCCGAGGCCATCGCCGCCGCGAAGAAGCTGAAGGTGGTCGCCCGCGCGGGCGTCGGCCTGGACAATGTGGACGTCTCGTCCGCCACCAAGGCGGGCGTCATGGTCGTGAACGCGCCGACGTCCAACATCGTCACCGCCGCCGAGCTCGCCTGCGGTCTGCTGGTGGCCACGGCCCGGAACATCCCGCAGGCCAATGCCGCGCTGAAGAACGGCGAGTGGAAGCGCAGCAAGTACACCGGTGTGGAGCTGAGCGAGAAGACCCTCGGCGTGGTCGGCCTCGGCCGCATCGGCGTCCTGGTGGCCCAGCGGATGTCCGCCTTCGGTATGAAGGTCGTCGCGTACGACCCGTATGTGCAGCCCGCGCGGGCCGCGCAGATGGGTGTGAAGCTGCTCTCCCTGGACGAGCTGCTCGAGGTCTCCGACTTCATCACGGTCCACCTCCCCAAGACGCCCGAGACCGTCGGGCTGATCGGCGACGAGGCGCTGCGCAAGGTCAAGCCGGAGGTCCGGATCGTGAACGCCGCGCGCGGCGGGATCGTGGACGAGGTGGCGCTGGCCGCCGCCCTCAAGGAGGGCCGGGTGGCCGGGGCCGGGCTGGACGTCTTCTCCCAGGAGCCGTGCACCGATTCCCCGCTGTTCGAGTTCGACAATGTGGTGGTCACCCCGCATCTGGGCGCCTCCACCGGTGAGGCTCAGGAGAAGGCGGGCATCGCGGTCGCCCGCTCGGTGCGGCTGGCGCTGGCCGGCGAGCTGGTCCCGGACGCGGTGAACGTCCAGGGCGGCGTCATCGCCGAGGACGTACGGCCCGGACTGCCGCTGGCCGAGAAGCTGGGGCGGATCTTCACCGCGCTGGCGAGCGAGGTCGCGGTCCGCCTCGATGTCGAGGTCTACGGCGAGATCACCCAGCACGACGTCAAGGTGCTGGAGCTGTCGGCGCTCAAGGGCGTCTTCGAGGACATCGTCGACGAGACCGTCTCGTATGTGAACGCGCCCCTGTTCGCGCAGGAGCGCGGGGTGGAGGTGCGGCTGACCACCAGCTCGGAGTCGAGCGAGCACCGCAATGTGGTGACCGTGCACGGCACCCTGTCGGACGGCGAGGAGGTCTCGATCTCCGGCACGCTGGCCGGCCCCAAGCACCAGCAGAAGATCGTCGCGGTGGGGGAGTACGACGTGGATCTGGCGCTCGCCGACCACATGGCCTTCCTCCGCTACACCGACCGCCCGGGCGTGGTCGGCACGCTCGGCCGCATCCTGGGCGAGGCGGGGATCAACATCGCGGGGATGCAGGTCTCGCGGGCCACGGCGGGCGGTGCCGCGCTGGTGGCGCTCACGGTGGACGACACCATTCCGCAGCCCGTGCTCACCGAGATCGCCGAGGAGATCGGCGCCACCTCGGCCCGCTCGGTCAATCTGGTCTGAGCCGCTCAAGGCATCACCCACCTGGGCCCGGTCCCCGCTTCGGCGGGGGCCGGGCCCAGGTCTTTGTGCATCCAGGGCGGGAAGGCGTGCCGGAGGGGTTCCGGATCTTTTTCATCGAGTGTTGAATAATGGCGTTGGGCTCGCTACGCTCGCAGCTATGTGGAGAAAATTTCTCCACATAACTGTAGGTATGTCCGTGCTGTCAGGAGAGCCCCGTGTCCGCAGACGCCGAGACCGACACCGACACCGACGCCCTCGCCGGCGTCCCGTCGCCCCCCATGCGCGCCGACGCCCGGCGCAACCGGGAGCAGATCCTGCGCGCCGCCCGCGAGGTCTTCGCCGATCAGGGGCCGGATGCCCCGCTGGATGAGATAGCCCGGTGCGCCGGGGTCGGCATCGCGACCCTCTACCGGCGGTTTCCGCACCGTGCCGAGCTGCATCGAGGGGTCGCCATCGAGGTGCTGACCGCGCTGGCCGAGGCCGCGCGCCGGGCCGCCGCCGAGGAGGGCGACCCCTGTCTCGCGCTGCGCCGCTTCATGCACGCCGCCCTCGATCTCAAGATCGGCTCGGTGCTGCCCGCGCTGCTGGGCCGGTTCACCGTGGACGAGATCCTCGACAGCGTCCCCGGCGACGCCGTCGACCCGATCGACGCGATGCTCCTGCGCGCCCAGGCGCAGGGGCTGGTCCGGCGTGATGTCGTCTTCGGTGACATCACGCTGATGATCATCCGGCTGACGCGGCCGCTGCCCGGTGGCGGCCGGTTCGCCCCCGATGACGGCCTCGCCCATCGTCAGCTGGACGTCTACATCGACGGGTTGCGCCCCACCGGCTCCCCGCGCCTCACCACCCCGCTCGGCGGTCCGGCCGTCGATGCGGAGGCGTTCAAGCGCATCCGGGAGCGAGTGATCGACGACGCCCACGAGGCCCGTGACGCCCACGACGCCCGGTACGCCCGCGACGCCTACGACGCCCGTGACGCCGAATCGCACCTCGACCCGGACCCCGCCTGACCCCCCTCTCCGCTCGCCTTCCGCAAGACCAGAAAGGCATCGTCATGTCCCAGCCCTCACAGGCGCCGCCGCAGGCCAACCCGCGGCGCTGGCTCGCCCTCGTCTTCATCGGCCTGGCCCAGCTGATGATCGTCCTCGACATCACCATCGTGAACATCGCCCTGCCGTCGGCCCAGAAGGACCTCGGCATCTCCGACGGCGACCGGCAGTGGGTCATCACCGCCTACACCCTGGCGTTCGGCAGTCTGCTGCTGCTCGGCGGCCGGATCGCGGACTACACCGGCCGTAAGCGCACCTTCCTCATCGGGCTGCTGGGGTTCGCCGGGGCCTCCGCGCTCGGCGGCGCCGCCTCCGGTTTCGAGATGCTGCTCGCGGCCCGCGCCCTCCAGGGCGCCTTCGCCGCGCTGCTCGCCCCCTCGGCGCTGTCGCTGCTCGCGGTGAACTTCACCGAGCCCCGTGAGCGCGCCAAGGCGTTCGGCATCTTCGGTGCGATCGCGGCGGGCGGCGGTGCGATCGGGCTGGTCGTCGGCGGGCTGCTGACCGAGTACCTCGACTGGCGCTGGTGCCTGTACGTCAATGTGCCGATCGCGGTCGTCGCGGCCATCAGCTGGTCCGTGCTGCCCACCGACACCCGCGCCGAGGGCCGGGCCCGCTTCGACATCCCCGGTGTGGTGCTGGCGGTGTGCGGGCTGGTGGCCGTGGTCTACGCGTGCAGCGAGGCCGAGTCCGAGGGCTGGGGCTCCCGGCTGGTGACCGGGCTGCTCGTCCTGGGCGCGGTGCTGCTCTTCGCCTTCGTCATGGTGGAGCGGAACGTGGCACGGCCGCTGCTGCCGCCGAGGGTCGTGGGGGACCGCACCCGTGGCAGCGCCTATCTGGCGGTCGGCCTCTCGGTGGTCGGCATGTTCGCGATGTTCCTCTTCCTCACGTACTACATGCAGATCGTCAAGGGGTACTCGGCGCTGCTCACCGGTGTGGCGTTCCTGCCGATGACCGGGGCGGTGCTGATCGGCGCGGGCGGCGTCGCCTCCCGCCTCATCCCCAAGGTGCCGCCGCGGCTGCTGGTGGCGCCCGGCCTGCTGATCGCGGCCACCGGTGTCGTCCTGCTGGTGCCCCTGGACGTCGACAGCTCGTACGCGGCGGGGGTGCTGCCCGCCGAGCTCCTGGTCGGCTTCGGCATGGGCCTGGTGATGGCGCCCTCGATGAACTACGCGACCCATGGCGTGGGGGCGGGGGACGCGGGCGTCGCCTCCGCCACCGTCAACACCGCCCAGCAGATCGGCGGTTCGATCGGCACGGCGATGCTCAACACCATCGCCACCAGTGCGACCTCCGACTACATGGCCTCGCACGCCCGGCAGATGACACCGCAGACCGCCAAGGCGACCGCCAAGGCCGGTCTGGTCGAGGGCTTCTCGCACGCCTTCGTCGTCTCGTCCTCGATCCTCGTGGGAGCCGCGGTGGTCGTGGCCCTGCTGATGAACACCCCGCGCCCGGTACGCGAACCCGGCACCGAAGGCGCCACCCCGCTCCCCGCCCACATGGGCTGACGGCGCCCCGCGCCGCGGAGGTCCTTCGCCCCATCGCCGGAGCGGAGGGCCTCCGGCGGTGGTGGGTCAGGGAGTGGGGTCGGGGCGTGGCGCGCGGGCGGCCAGCTCCAGCAGCTCATCCACCGACCACTGGGCGTAGGCGTGCTCACCGTGCTTGGCGGCGATGACGCGGCCGTCCCCGCCGACGCCCTCCCCGCGGATCAGGAAGTCCGCGGGCAGCCCGAGCCGGCCCCCGGGCTGGCTGGGCTCGGGGAGCTTCTCCCGGCCGCGGAGGACCGCCCACACGCCGGTGACCAGCGCCCACGCGATCGGCCCCCAGGCGCGCGGGCTGAGCAGGGCCCTGCGCGCCTGCTCCACCCCGAACTCCCGGTACAACCGCTTCCCGGGGTCGGCGACGACGGCGAACGGCAGCCCGTCCGTGTGCTCGCGCAACTCCTCGGCGGGGGAGTGGAAGACCACCACCTCCCGGATTCCGGCCGCCTCGATCTCCTGGTGGCGCCGCACGATCGAGCGCAGATGGAGATTGCAGACGGGGCATCCGGCGAAGCGCCGGAATTGAAGGTGGATCAGCCGGTCAGGGTCGGGCACGGCGACGGCCGGACCGGTCACGGGGGCGAGGGTGCGGGCGGAGACGACGGAGCCGGGCTCCATGGGAGCCCCCTTTCGTAAGCGTACGGCATACGCCTACCAGCGTAGGCGTATGCCGTACGCTGTCAATCGCCATGCCACGACCCCGCTCCCTCACCCCCGATCAGCTGGCCTCGGCCGCCCTCGCCGTCCTCGATCGTGAGGGGCTCGCCGGGCTCTCGATGCGCGCCGTCGCCAAGGAACTCGGAATGAGCACGATGGGGCTCTACCGCTATGTGGACGATCGCGAGGAGCTCGAAGGGCTGGTCGTCGAGCGTGTCCTCGGTGCCGTCGACACCACGCCGCCCGATCCCGGAGCCCCATGGGGCGAACGACTCCGGATCATGGTCGGCCGACTGCGCGACACCGTCAGCGCCCACCCCGCGGTCCTCCCGCTGACCCTCACCCACCGGCACCGTTCCCCCAGCTCGCTGCGGTGGGCGGAGACGGCGCTCGCGATCCTCACCGAGGCGGGCCTGGACGGCGAACGCCGGGTCCTCGCCCTGCGCGCCCTCCTCGGCTATGTGATCGGCGCGATCCAGCTCGAACACCTCGGACCGCTGTCCGGCGCGGGCACGGTCACGATCTCCGAGCTGCCGTCCGACGAGTTCCCGTACCTGGCCGACACGGCACGACAGGCGCGGAGCGTGGGGGTGGAGCGGGAGTTCTTCGGCGGGCTGGAGGTCTTCCTGCGTGGGCTGGGCGCCTAGCTGTGGGTCAACGGCGAAAGTCGCCCCCACTCGTGTGGGTGGCGTCCCCGGTGTTCCTGCCCGCTACCCTTGGGCACGCGGCCAGAATCCCGTCCATGGGAGGAACCATGACTGCTGAACCGCTTCCGGCCTGGGCCTTTCCGCCCCCGGGCGGATTCACCGCAGACGACCTTGACCGCATTCCGGATCTCCCGCCGCACACTGAGCTGATCGACGGGAGCCTGGTCTTCGTGAGTCCGCAGAAGAGTTTTCACTCGCTGGCGATGTATTTGCTGGAGAAGGGGCTCCGGGCGTCGGTGCCGGAGACGCTGCGGGTGCGCCGCGAGATGACGATCACTCTCGACAGCGGCAACCGTCCCGAGCCGGATATCTCCGTCGTGCGGGCCGAGGCGACCACCGCTGACGCCCATGAGACGGGCTACAAGGCTGTTGACACCGTCCTCGCGGTAGAGGTGGTGTCGCCGGAATCACAACTTCGCGACCGCAAGCGGAAGCCGCAGCTCTATGCCGAGGCGGGGATCCAGCACTTCTGGCTGATCGAGAAGGACGCGGGCAGCCGCCCCGTTGTGCACGTGTACGAGTTGGATTCAGTGACCGGCTGCTACGTCCCCTCCGGTATCCACCACGACCGCCTGAAGCTCACGGTCCCCTTCGACATCGACATCGACCTCACCGAGATCGATCGGCTGTAGGCCCCTCGGAGGCCGAGGGGCCGGCCGGTGGCTAGCCCGCCAGCTCGTACGCGTAGTCCGGTGAGAAGGTGCCCGCCGGGCCCGCGCAGCCGTCGACTTCGCCCGGGGGCTTGACCCAGAGGTAGGCGTCGATGGCCGGGTCGCCGGTGTTCGCCGTGGGGTTTTCGCCGACCTTGCGGCCGTGGGGGTCGCACCAGGCGTTGTCGGGGGCGGGGCCGTTGCCGTTGCGGCTGGTGTCGATGACGGCGGTGAGCCCCGAGGAGGTGCCGAGCTGGGCGAGCACGCTCTTGGCGAAGGCCACCTCGTCGGCGGTGCGGCGGAAGTTGGAGACATTGCTGTAGATGCCGTCGCCGCTGGTCAGCACCCCGGCCGAGCGGAGCCGCGAGGCCTGGACGGCGGCGCTGTTCCAGGCCGAGTGACCGGCGTCGAAGTACACCCGGGCGTGGGGGTTCGCGCTGTGGATGGCGGTGGCGGCGCGGGCCAGTGAGGCGTAGCGGCCGCTCAGCTCGGTGGGCGAGAGACAGCTGATGAGCGCGATCGAGTCGGGTTCGAGGATGATGACGGCGGGCCCGCTGCCCAGCCCGGCGGCGAAGCCGCGCACCCATGTGTCATAGCTCGCGAGGTCGGGCGCGCCGCCCGCGGAGGCCCCGCCGCAGTCGCGGTTGGGGATCTGGTACGTCACCAGGACGGGGGTCTGGCCCTTGGCGGAGGCGGCGGAGGTCACCTTCCGGACGTCCTCGGTGACGGTGGCGGGGGAGTACCGGGAGAACCACGCGGCCTGGGGCTGACTGGCGATCCGCGAGGCGATGCGCGGTTGCCGGGAGTCGCCCGGATTGGCGGCGACCCACTTGTTGACGAGCGAGTCGGGGTTGTTGAAGAACCGGGTGTCGCCCGGCAGTTCGCCCGCGACGGCCTGCGGTGTGTAGGCCGCGCCGATCAGGAAGGCGGCGGCGAGCCCGGCTGCCGCTAACGCTCTGGTGATGCGCACGGTGCGTCACTCCTCTCGCGTGGGGTGGCTGCTCAGCCCTCTGGCCGCCGTGTCCGGCCGCCGTCCTCTGGTTGCCGCCGGGCGGGGAATGGTTGCCGTGGAGTTCGAGGAGACGCGTACGGCCGCGGTCAACTCGCCCGGTACGAAACGCCTGTTGGGGACCCCATCGCGGTGAGGTCCCCAACAGGCGTTACGTACAAGGCTCAGCGACCCGGCACCGCCTCGTCCGCGCCGGGCGAGGGCGCGTCCTCGGCCGTGGACCCGGCGTTCTCCGCGCCGACCCGGCGCAGCGTCACCAGGGCCAGGACGGCGCCTGCCACCAGGACCACCGCCCCGGCCCCGGACGCGATCCGCATCCCGTGGGTGAACGCCTCCCGCGCCGCGTCCAGCAGGTGCTCCCCGGCCCGCCCCTTCAGCGAACCCGCCACCCCGGCGGCCGCGCCCAGCGTCTCGCGCACCTGGTCGAGCGCGTCGGCGGGCAGTCCGGCGCCCAGCGAGTCCTTGACGTCGCTCCGGTAGACGGCGGTGCCGACGCTGCCGAGCACCGCCATGCCCATCGCCCCGCCGAACTCCTGGCCCGTCTCCAGCAGCGCGGCCGCCGAACCCGCCCGCTTCGGCGGGACGGTGCCGATCGCCATGTCGGTGACCAGCGACATCACCGCGACGATCCCGCTGGCCAGGACGGCGGCGCCGATCAGCACGGTCCACAGCGCGTCCGTACCGGCCAGGGCCAGGATCCCGTAGCCGATGGCCGCGGACGCGAAGCCCGCGCCGATCACATACGCCCGGTTGGCGCCGCGCTGGACCGCCGCGGCCGCGGCGGGACCGGCGATGCCGACGCAGACGGACGGGGCCAGGCTCCACAGCGCCGCCTCCAACGCGCCCTTGCCGAGCACCGACTGGAGATACTGGGTGGTGAAGTAGGCCGAGCCCATCATGGCGAAGGTGGCCAGCGCGTTGAGCGCGATCGACGGGCCGAAACCGCGGTGGTGGAACAGCTCCGGGCTGATCATCGCGTCGCGCCGGGTGCGCTGGCGCCGTACGAAGACGGCGCCGATGGCGAGACCGGCCACGATGGACAGCACCGGGATCAGGCCGACGGCGTTGTCGGCGGCGATCCTCTTCAGGCCGTAGATCACCGGCAGCACCGCGGCCATCGACAGCGGCACGCTCGGCAGATCGAACGCCCCGGGCGCGGGGTCCTTGAACTCCGGCACCAGGAGCGGCACCAGCGCCAGCAGCAGCACCATCGCCGGAACGTTGATCAGGAAGACCGAGCCCCACCAGAAGTGCTCGATCATCACTCCGCTCAGCACCGAGCCCAGCGCGACTCCGCCCGCCATGGCCGACGACCAGATCGCGATCGCCTTGGCCCGCTGCTTCTCGTCGAGGAAGAGGTTGCGGATCAGCGCCATCGTCGAGGGCATCAGCGTGGCACCGCCGATCCCGAGCACCGCCCGTGCGGCGATGAGCATCTCGGCGCTCTGCGCGTACGCCGCCGCGACGGACGCGGCGCCGAAGGCCGCGGCTCCGAACAGCAGCAGCTTCCGCCGTCCGAAGCGGTCGCCCAGCGCTCCCATGGTGATGAGCAGCCCGGCGAGGGCGAAGGCGTAGATGTCGAAGATCCACAGCTGCTGGGTGGAACTGGGGTGCAGCTCCCGGCTGATGGCCGGCACCGCGAAGTACAGCACCGACACATCCATGGAGACCAGGAGGAGCGGAAGCATCAGGACCACGAAGGCGGTCCATTCCCTGCGTCCGGCGCGCGGGCCGGTGGAAGTCGAGGTCATGACGGCGACTATACGGGCGTCTTAAACAAGCGTCTAGTACGGCTGTGTAAAACGTCTGTGTGAGACGCTCGTCTAGGACGGTCGTATGGGATCGGGATACCCTGGCGCCATGGGACATCGAGAGGATCTGCTGGCCGGGGCCAAGCGCTGCCTTGAGGAGAAGGGCTGGTCCCGTACGACGGCGCGGGACATCGTGGCCGCCTCGGGCGCCAATCTGGCCTCCATCGGCTACCACTACGGCTCCAAGGACGCCCTGATGCGGGAGGCGCTCTTCGCCTCCATGGGCGACTGGGCCGATGACGTCCAGCGCTCCCTCGAGGCGGACGCCCCGGCCGGTGAGGGCCCGGACGCCGGGCTGCGGGAGCGGTTCGAGTCCCGGTGGACCCGGGTGCTCGAGCTGTTCGACAAACACCAGGCGGTGTGGCGCTCCCAGTTGGAGGCCATCCTCCAGGTTCAGCACGACCCGGAGCTGCGCGCCGCCTTCGGCCGGGCCCAACCGGAGGGGCGCCAGGGGCTGGTGGGGTTGATCCACGGCATCGACGAGCGCGATGTGGACGAGGAGACCGCCCGGGTCATGGGCTCGTTCTATATGACGCTGGTGAGCGGGATGGTCGTCCAGATGGCCATCGACCCCGGCCTCATGCCCAGCGCCCATGACCTCGTCGAGGCGATGCGCCGGATCGTCGGCGACGCCCCGGACGCCCCAGACGCCCCGGACACCCCCGCGGCCCCGACCGGCTGAGACCCGGGCTCAGCGCCCCGGCGGTCCGAGACGCGCGGCCTTCAGCGTCATGTGGAGCAGCAGCCGGTCCTCGCCCGCGTCCAGGTCGAGACCGGTCAGCTGCCGCACCCGCGAGAGCCGGTAGTACAGCGTCTGCCGGTGGATGCCCAGCCGCTGGGCGGTGCGCCCGGCCTGGCCCGCGCAGTCGAGGAAGGTCTCCGCGGTGCGGGCGAGTTCGGCGTGCGCGGGCTCCAGCAGGGGCCGTACGGCGGCGTCGGGCGGCAGCGCGGGCAGCGCGGCCAGCAGCCGGTACGGGCCGATGGCGGACCACTCCGCGACCGGGCCCAGGTGGGTGTCGGCGTGCGCCGCCCGCGCGGCGGCCAGCGCCTCCTGCCAGGCGGCGGGCAGATCCTCCAGCCCGCGCCGGGGCGCGCTGACCCCGGCGGCGGCCCTGGGCGCCGGTCTCCCAGGTCTCCCGCCACCCGCCGTGGCCCTGGGCGAGCGCAGCAGCTGCTCGGCCGTCGCGCGGGCCGGGTCCAGGGCGGAGGCCGCGCGCAGCCGGACCAGCGCCGCCAGCCCCGCGCCTGCCGCCCCGGGCGACCCGGACACCCCTGCCGCCGCGTCCCCCGGCAGCGCGCACGCGGCCACGATGCCCGGCAGATGCGGAAGACCCGGGTGGTCCGCGTCCTCGCCGGTCCCCGGCGTCCACGGCACCACCGCCACCAGCGCCAGCGGCCCGTCGGCCGCTCCGCGCAGCGCGGCCCGCAGCCCGGCGCGGGCGGCGTCCCGCCCGGCCGGCGGTCCGGTCAGCGCGTCGCGCAGCAGCTCGCCGAGCTCCTCCCCGGCCCGCGCCTCGGCCGCCAGCAGCGCCCCGATGCGGTCCGCGGTCTCCATGGCGCGGGCCAGCCGGGGATCCCGCGCGCCCGCCGGGCCGCCCAGCTCCAGATCGGCGAGATGGCCGTCGTCCAGCAGCCAGACATAGCCGTGCACCACCCCGCGGTGCCGGACGGGCAGACAGATGCGGCCCATGAACACCCCGGCCGCCGGGTCGGGCGGGATCCGCAGCGGCGCCTGCGCCCGGGCGATCCCGAACGCCTCGAACCAGGCCCGCACCGCCGCCGTCGAGCGGCGCTGGAGGATCGAGCGGGTGCGCACCGGGTCCAGCGCGGGCTCCGCCGTGTCATCGCTGTCCTCGCTGTCCTGGGCGCCGAAGGCGATCAGCGCGAAGTCGCGGTTCTCCAGGGTCGCGGGTGCCCGGAGCACCGCCGTGATCTCGTCCACCAGCTGCTGGTAGTCGTCGCGCATGAGTCCCGCCTCTTCCCGCTTTCGCCCCTCACATTCTCATACAGATGTCTGAGATCCCGGCCACGGATGCGTGACAGCTGTCGATGGTCCGGAATCCGCGCCATCCTTAAATTTCACGGTGAGTTGCCGTTGCCGTTCATCGGCCGTCATCGTGGAGGTGCCCCGTGCTGGGACCCGTGCTGCTCGCCGCTTCGCGCAGTGCCGCCATCCGCCGTATCGTCTCGGCCGCGCCGGTCACCCGCCCCATGGTGGACCGCTTCGTCGCCGGGGAACGGCTGGCCGAGTCCCTGGGGGCGGTGCGGTCGCTGACCGCCCGCGGCCTGGACGTCACCCTGGACCATCTGGGCGAGGACGTGACCGACCGGTCCGAGGCGCTGCGCAGCCGTGACGCCTATCTGGCGCTGACCGAGGCGCTGGCCGCCGAGGGGCTCGCCGGGCGCGCGGAGATGTCCGTGAAGCTCTCCGCCTTCGGCCAGGCGCTGCCCGGGGGCCACGATCTGGCGCTGGCCAATGTGACCCCGGTCGTGGAGGCCGCCGCCGCGGCGGGCACGACGGTCACCCTCGACATGGAGGACCACACCACGGTGGACTCCACCCTCGCCATCCTCGGCGAGCTGCGCGGCCGCTTCCCGCAGACCGGCGCGGTCCTCCAGTCCTATCTCTTCCGGACCGAGGACGACTGCCGGGCGCTGGCCGGGGAAGGCTCCCGGGTGCGGCTGGTGAAGGGCGCGTACAAGGAGCCGGCGAGCGTCGCCCACCAGGACAAGCGCGAGGTGGACCGCGCGTATGTGCGCTGTCTGAAGATCCTGATGGCCGGTGACGGCTACCCCATGATCGGCTCGCACGATCCGCGCATGGTCGCCATCGCCCAGGACCTGGCGCACCGCCTCGGGCGCAAACTGGACGAGTACGAGTTCCAGATGCTGTACGGGATCCGCGTGGCCGAGCAGGACCGGCTGGTGGCGGAAGGTCACCGTATGCGGGTTTACGTCCCGTATGGCACAGACTGGTATGGGTACTTCATGCGCCGCCTCGCGGAGCGTCCCGCCAACCTCACATTCTTCCTGCGCTCGCTGGTCGGCCGCCGCTGACCGCTCCCGGGATCGCAGACCTCGTAAACCCCCGACGCCCCCGACGATCGAAGGAGACAACGGCCATCATGGACGCCGTCACCCAGGTCCCCGTGCCGGTGAACGAGCCGGTGCACACCTACGCACCCGGCACCCCGGAGCGCGCCCGCCTCGAGACCAAGCTCAAGGAGCTCGGCGAGAACCCCATCGATCTGCCGATGACCATCGGCGGCCAGAAGCGGATGGGAGCGGGGGAGCGCTTCGACGTCGTCCAGCCGCACAAGCACTCCGCCCGCCTGGGCACCTACGGCAACGCCACCCAGGGGGACGCGCAGGACGCGATCGACGCCGCCCTGGCCGCGGCCCCGGCGTGGCGCGCGCTCAGCTTCGACGACCGCGCCGCGGTCATCCTCAAGGCCGCCGATCTGCTCTCCGGCCCCTGGCGGGAGACGCTCGCCGCGTCCACCATGCTGGGCCAGTCGAAGACCGCGCAGCAGGCGGAGATCGACACCCCCTGTGAGCTGATCGACTTCTGGCGCTTCAACGTCCACTTCGCCCGCCAGATCCTGGCCGAGCAGCCGGTGACCAACTCGCCCGGGGTCTGGAACCGCACCGACCACCGGCCGCTGGAGGGGTTCGTCTACGCGATCACCCCCTTCAACTTCTCCGCCATCGCGGGCAACCTCCCGACCGCCCCCGCCCTGATGGGCAATGTGGTGGTCTGGAAGCCGTCCCCGACCCAGACGCACGCCGCCGTGCTGCTGATGGAGCTGCTGGAGGAGGCCGGGCTGCCCAAGGGCGTGATCAACCTGGTCACGGGCGACGGCAAGGAGGTCTCCGAGGTGGCGCTTGCCCACCCGGACCTCGCGGGCATCCACTTCACCGGTTCGACCCGGACCTTCCAGTACCTGTGGAAGACGGTCGGCAACAACATCGAGAACTACAAGACCTATCCGCGGCTGGTCGGCGAGACCGGCGGCAAGGACTTCATCGTCGCCCACCCCTCCGCCGACCCGGCGGTGCTGAAGACGGCGATGACCCGCGGCGCCTTCGAGTTCCAGGGCCAGAAGTGCTCCGCGGCCTCCCGCGCCTATGTGCCGCGCTCCCTGTGGGAGAACGGCCTCAAGGAGGAGTTCGCCACCGAGGTCAACGGGCTGACCATGGGCGATGTGGCCGACCTCGGCAACTTCATGGGCGCGGTCATCGACGAGCGCGCCTTCGCCAAGAACAAGGCGGCGATCGACCGGGCGAAGTCCGACCCCACGGTCGAGGTCGTCGCGGGCGGCTCCTACGACGACAGCGAGGGCTGGTTCGTCCGCCCGACCGTGCTGGTCTCCACCGACCCGGAGAACGAGATCTTCAAGGACGAGTACTTCGGGCCGATCCTCGGGGTGCACGTCTACGAGGACGAGGAGTACGACGCGATGCTGCGGCAGATGGAGTCGGCCGCCCCGTACGGGCTGACCGGCGCCATCATCGCCCAGGACCGCGCGGCGGCGGCCGCCGCCTGTGAGGCGCTGCGCTTCGCGGCCGGCAACTTCTACATCAACGACAAGCCGACCGGTGCCGTCGTCGGCCAGCAGCCCTTCGGCGGCGGCCGCGCGTCCGGCACCAACGACAAGGCGGGCGCCAAGCAGAACCTGATGCGCTGGACCTCCACCCGCTCCATCAAGGAGACCCTGGTCCCGCCGACCGACTACCGCTACCCGCACATGGGCTGACCCTCGAGCCCCGGCGACCCGCGCCCCGGACCGCACTGAAGTGGTCCGGGGTGCGGTGCTGTCAGGGGGCGCGTCGGGGGAAATCTGTGGACGCCCGATACGCGGCGGTGCTAGCGTCAAGCAGTCAAGTAGGCACTATTTACCGCAGTTTACGTGGGTAACCAGGCGCGGGAACGCCCACGGACTTGCGATCGGCCGCCGTTGGTCGAGGTCGGACGGGGGTCGGCCTCGATCACCGGCGTGACGCCGATGGATGATCACCCTGGGTCAGTGGCCGATGTCACCCTGTTCGCGTCTCAGATAATAGGACGTCCGACTAATTGTGCAGACACTGACGCTCCGCTGCCTTACTTTTGTGGAAGCCGAACGTCTCGCTGCATCCAGCGATGGCGGCCGTGGCCGGTGCACATCGCGCAGGTGACCCCTGCCGCACCCAGGCCCCCGCCCCTTCCGGCAGCCACCTTCTCGGGGAGCTTTCCTTCCTCCCGGGCGTCACCGGGTTCAGCAGAGGAGATGTGATCATGGCCGAGACGACTGTCCGCAGGATCCGCCGCAAGACCGACAACACCGACCGCAAGAAGGCCGCCGCCGCACTTCAGCGCGCCCTCGACCGCCGGGACAACGGCGGCGCCACCGGTCACTGACGCCGGGGCCGGGTGACCTCGAAGCGGTCCACCCGCTCGCCCGACTCCGCCAGGGCCGTGACCGTGAGCCTGGGGCGGGGGCCCGGCTCCACCTCCACCGCGAGGAACGAGAAGCCGGTGTAGCGGACCCGGGACCAGTCCGCGCTGTCCCGGTTCTTCTCGCCGTCCTTGGTCCAGTGGTAGGTCTTCACCTCGTCGAGGTCCTTGACGTGCCCCTCGTAGCTGTCGGGCACCGGGAACTCGTAGAGCTTGGCGCCCGCCCCGCCCGCGGTCACATAGACGATCCCGTCGCGCACCGCGTCGGCGCTCCCCTCCACCGGGACCCGGCGGGCGACCTTGCCGCCCCGGAGGGCGTCGGTCCGCTCGTAGACGTGGTTGTGGCCGTTGATGACCAGGTCCACCTGGTGCTTGTCGAACAGCGGCACCCACGCGTCGCGCACCCCGCCGTCCGAGGCGTGGGCGCTGGTGGTGGAGTAGGCGCAGTGGTGGAAGAAGACCACCAGGAAGTCGATGCCGGGCCGTTTGCGCAGCTGCTCCAGCTCCCGGTCCAGCCAGCGGGTCTGCGCCCCGCCCGTGTACCCCTTGTTGGCCGGCATCTCGTACGACACGTCATTGGCGTCCAGGGCGACCACGCCCACGTTCCCGTAGACGAACGCATAGACGCCGGGCGCCTTGCGCGGGTCCGGCCCGTTCCCGGGCAGCGACCAGCGGGCCAGCTGGCCGCCGTAGCCGTCGGGGGAGTACCACGCCTCCATGTCGTGGTTCCCGGTCGTCACCATCCACGGCACGCTCGCCGCGACCGAGTCGGTCTGGGCGAGGAAGGAGTCCCAGACCCGGGCGTCATAGAGGTCGGACTTCTTCCCGTGGCCGGTGGTGTCCGCGTAGCACAGATCCCCGGCGTGCAGATGGAACGACGGATTCTGGCCAAGGATCAACTGGTCGTTGGCGAGCGCGTCATAGCTCACCCCCTGGTCGCCGAAGGCGGTGAAGACGAACTTCCCGGGCCGGTCCGGCGCGGTGCGGAAGGTGCCCACGGACGCGAAGTGACGCGGCTCGGCCGGATCGCGGTCCGCGTGCCCGACGCCGTAGTAGTAGGTGACCCCGGGGCGCAGGTCGTCCACGGCGGCGTGCAGATAGAACTGGTCGACCGCGGGCAGCTTGTCGCTCAGCGACGGGGTGTGCAGATGACGGACCTCGGCCTCGACCTTGCGGGTGAGCTCCAGCGGGCTGGTGCCGATCCGCACATACGGCTTGCGCACCGCGAACGGCACCTGCCAGGAGATCCGCATCTGCGTCCGCGGATCGGCGCCGAAGGCCAGATGGCGGCCGAACGGGGCGACCAGCGCGCCGTCCACCGTGGCGGCCCCCGCCCTCGGGCCCGCGGCCGGCGCCGGCTTGGTGTCGGCGGCGCACGCCGCCCCGCCCAGCAGCCCCGCGCCCGCGACCGTGCCCGCCGTGGCGGCGCCCCGGCGCAGCACCCGGCGGCGGGAGAGCCGGGCCCGCAGATACTCGTGCTGCTCCGCCATGGTCATCCGCTGGGCGAGCCGTTCCGGTACGCCGAACCGTGGTGTGTCCATGGACCGGAATGTCCCCCGAGCGGTCAACAGCGCGCCATACAGAGGGTGAACGAGGGATTGCCGCTGGGCGGCCGTCCGAATGGTGGAACGCCTATGTCAATCCATGGGACGAGCGGTAGGGTCCCGGTATGTCTCGCAGCATTCGCCTCGCAGTGATCCCCGGTGACGGTATCGGCCAGGAAGTCGTGGCCCAGGGCCTGAAGGTCCTCTCCGCCGCCCTTCCGCAGGACGTGAAGCTGGAGACGCGGAGTTACGACCTCGGCGCCCAGCGCTGGCACGCCACCGGCGACACCCTGCCGGACGCGGAGCTGGAGTCGCTGAAGGACCATGACGCGATCCTGCTCGGCGCCATCGGCGACCCCTCGGTGCCCTCGGGTGTGCTCGAGCGCGGGCTGCTGCTCAAGCTGCGCTTCGCCTTCGACCACTACGTCAACCTGCGTCCGTCGAAGCTCTTCCCGAACACCCCGACCCCGCTGGCCGGCCGCCCCGACATCGACTTCGTGGTCGTCCGCGAGGGCACCGAGGGCCCGTACGTGGGCAATGGCGGCTCGATGCGCACCGGTACCCCGGACGAGGTCGCCACCGAGGTCAGCCTGAACACCGCCCACGGTGTCGAGCGTGTGGTCCGGGACGCCTACGAGCGCGCCAAGGCCCGGCCGCGCAAGAAGCTGACCCTCGTGCACAAGAACAACGTCCTGGTGCACGCCGGCCACCTGTGGAAGAACATCTTCGACCGGGTCGGCCAGGAGTACCCCGAGGTCACCACCGACTATCTGCACGTCGACGCCGCTACGATCTTCTTCGTCACCCAGCCGGAGCGGTTCGACGTGATCGTCACCGACAACCTCTTCGGTGACATCCTTACCGACCTCGCCGCCGCCGTCACCGGCGGCATCGGGCTCGCCGCGAGCGGCAACATCAACCCCTCCGGCGCCTTCCCGTCGATGTTCGAGCCGGTCCACGGCTCCGCGCCGGACATCGCGGGTACCGGCAAGGCCGACCCGACGGCGACCGTGCTGTCGGTGGCCCTGCTGCTGTCGCACCTCGGCTACGGGGACGAGGCGGCCCGTATCGAGACCGCCGTCGCTTCGGACCTCGCCGAGCGGGACGCGGCCGCGCCGCGCACCACCGACGAGATCGGCGACGCGCTCGCCGCCCGAGTATCCGGCTGACCCCAGCCTGTGCCGACGCGCGGCTGGGTGCGACGATCGACCTCGGGCCGCGCGTTCCACCACGTTCCTTCCTCGGCCCCACCTAGGAGATAATCCCCGGTGGGGCCGCTGTGTGAAGAAGAGCTTGGACGTCCTAGTACCGCTTGCGGGCAGGATGGTGAGAGCGCGGTCCGCCACAACCAAAGGTGAAGGACTACCTGCCATGACGACGCCCACGATCGAGCTCAAGCCCTCCTCCCACCCCATGCCCGCCGCCGAGCGGGAGAAGATCCTGGCCAACCCCGGATTCGGCCGCCACTTCACCGATCACATGGTGACGGTCAAGTGGACGGAGGGCCGTGGCTGGCACGAGGCCCAGCTCGTGCCGTACGCCCCGCTGTCGCTCGACCCGGCGAACATGACGCTGCACTACGCCCAGACGATCTTCGAGGGGCTCAAGGCGTACCGCCGGCCCGACGGCACCGTGGCCACGTTCCGCCCCGACCAGAACGCCGAGCGGTTCCAGACGTCCGCGCGCCGCATGGGCATGCCGGAGCTCCCCGTCGAGACCTTCATCGCGGCGTGTGACGCGCTGGTCACCCAGGACAAGGCGTGGGTGCCGGGCCACGGGGAGCAGTCCCTGTACCTGCGGCCCTTCATGTTCGCCACCGAGGTCGGGCTCGGTGTCCGGCCCGCGAACGAGTTCCTCTTCGTGGTGATCGCCTCCCCGGCCGGGGCCTACTTCCCCGGCGGTGTGCAGCCGGTCTCGGTCTGGCTCTCGGAGGAGTACGTCCGCGCGGCGCCCGGCGGCACCGGCGCGGCCAAGACGGGCGGCAACTACGCGGCCTCCCTGGTCGCCCAGGCGCAGGCCGCCGAGCAGGGCTGTGACCAGGTGGTCTGGCTGGACGCGATCGAGCGCCGCTGGATCGAGGAGATGGGCGGGATGAACCTGTACTTCGTGTACGGGAACCGCATCGTGACGCCCGAGCTGTCCGGTTCGCTGCTGCCGGGGATCACCCGCGCCTCGCTGCTGGAGATCGCCGCCGACCTCGGCTACGAGGTCACCGAGGGCCGGATCTCCGTCGACGACTGGCGCGAGGGCAACGCCGACGGGACCCTCACCGAGGTCTTCGCCTGCGGTACGGCGGCCGTGATCACCCCGGTCGGCTCGGTCAAGTCCGCCCGGGCGAGCTGGACGGTGGCCGACGGTGAGCCGGGCGAGGTGACCATGCGGCTGCGCAAGTCGCTGCTGGACATCCAGACCGGTGCCGCCCCGGACCCGCATGGCTGGATGCACCCCCTGGGCTGACCTTGGGGCGTCACCTCGTTGACGCCGGGGGTTCGCATCCTGAGACGGATGAGAGCGCGGGGGCGGAATGTGCCAGACTGCCTCCGTGCCCTCGTTCGTCATGATTATTGGCAGCAGGCGCGCCGGTCCGCAGTGACCGCCCGTACGACCCGGTACAGGGCGGCCATCGTGCCCCAGACCCGCGCGCAGACCTCTCGCACCCGCGAGGGGTCTTTTCGTTTTCCGGACCATCCCGCCGGATGCGAAGCGTGAGGGATCATAGGAGGGCGCGGAACCGGATATTCCGGTAGACCGAGATCCATCCGACAGGAGCCAGACCAACCATGAAGGATCTGCCCGACGACGGCTTCCATGTCTTCGACACCACCCTGCGCGACGGAGCGCAGCGCGAGGGCATCAACCTCACGGTCGCGGACAAGCTGACCATCGCCCGTCACCTGGACGACTTCGGCGTGGGCTTCATCGAGGGCGGCTGGCCCGGCGCCAACCCGCGCGACACGGAGTTCTTCGCCCGGGCCCGCGCCGAGATCGACTTCAAACACGCCCAGCTGGTGGCGTTCGGCGCCACCCGCAAGGCGGGGGTGCGTGCCGAGGACGACGCCCAGGTCAAGGCGCTGCTGGAGTCCGGGGCGCCGGTGATCACCCTGGTGGCGAAGTCCCACGACCGCCATGTGGAGCTGGCCCTGCGCACCACGCTCGAGGAGAACCTCGCGATGGTCCGGGAGACCGTCGCCTATCTGCGGTCCCAGGGCCGCCGGGTCTTCCTCGACTGCGAGCACTTCTTCGACGGCTACCGGGCCAACGCCGGCTACGCCAAGCAGGTCGTCTCCGCCGCCCACGAGGCGGGCGCCGAGGTGGTGATCCTCTGCGACACCAACGGCGGCATGCTCCCCGGCCAGATCGACGCGGTGGTCCGCACCGTGCTGGCCGACACCGGGGCGCGGCTGGGCATCCACGCCCAGGACGACACCGGCTGCGCGGTCGCCAACACCCTCGCCGCCGTGGACGCGGGCGCCACCCACGTCCAGTGCACGGCCAACGGCTACGGCGAGCGCGTGGGCAATGCCAACCTCTTCCCCGTCGTCGCGGCCCTGGAGCTCAAGTACGGCCGCCGGGTGCTGCCGGAGGGCGCACTGGAGGAGATGACCCGGATCTCGCACGCGATCGCCGAGGTCGTCAATCTGACGCCGTCCACTCACCAGCCCTATGTGGGTGTTTCCGCCTTCGCCCACAAGGCCGGACTCCACGCCTCCGCGATCAAGGTCGATCCGGATCTGTACCAGCACATCGACCCCGAGCGGGTCGGCAACACCATGCGGATGCTCGTCTCCGACATGGCCGGTCGGGCGTCGATCGAGCTCAAGGGCAAGGAGCTGGGCATCGACCTCGGCGACGACCGGGCGCTGGTGGGCCGGATCGTGGCGCGGGTCAAGGAGCGGGAGCTCGAGGGCTACACCTACGAGGCCGCCGACGCCTCCTTCGAGCTGCTGCTGCGCCAGGAGGTCGAGGGCCGTCCCCGCCGCTTCTTCCGCGTCGAGTCCTGGCGGGCGATCGTCGAGGACCGCCCGGACGGCACCCACGCCAACGAGGCCACCGTGAAGCTGTGGGCCAAGGGCGAGCGCATCGTCGCCACGGCGGAGGGCAACGGCCCGGTCAACGCGCTGGACCGGGCGCTGCGGGTGGGGCTGGAGCGGATCTACCCGCAGCTGGCCACGATGGAGCTGGTGGACTACAAGGTCCGCATCCTGGAAGGCAAGCACGGCACCGAGTCCACGACCCGGGTGCTGGTCTCCACCGCGGACGGCCAGGGGGAGTGGTCGACCGTGGGCGTCGGGGAGAACGTGATCGCCGCGTCCTGGCAGGCCCTGGACGACGCCTACGCCTACGGGCTGCTGCGGGCCGGAGTGGACCCGCAGGAGTGACGCCGGCCGGGCGGCGGGACATGCGGATGGTGCGGCTCCGGCGGCCGCCGGAGTAGGGTGCGGGGAGCGGAGCGCGGCCGACGTGCTCCGTTGCCCGATCCGGCCGCACGGCCGCTCCGGCGGACGGCGCCCATCCGGGTGGTCGCGCCCGCCCCCCGCACCGTCACGGCCTGGAGGTTTGTGGGGTGCCGACAGGGCCGATAGTCCTTTAGGACACCAGGTAGTGGGAAAGCCGCTGTCCAGTTCTGTTCCGCCTGCCCACCAAAACGCCCCTGACGTTGTAGGGAATTGACATGCGTTTCCGGGGGTCCGGGAACGTACCGTCATTGCATGACCAATCTCGAAGGTGCGCCTGCTGAGGCGAGTGACGTTCGCGGGCGCGTCGCCGAGCTGCACGCGATTCGCGAGCAGGCTCGGCGCGGCCCGAGCGAGCGGGCGACCGAGGCTCAGAAGGCCAAGGGGAAGCTGACTGCTCGCGAGCGGATCGATCTGCTGCTTGACGAGGGGTCCTTCAACGAGGTGGAGCCGCTGCGGCGGCATCGTGCGACCGGGTTCGGGCTTGAGGCCAAGAAGCCTTACACCGACGGTGTCGTCACCGGCTGGGGGACCGTCCACGGACGGACGGTGTTCGTCTACGCACACGACTTCAGGATCTTCGGCGGGGCGCTGGGGGAAGCCCACGCGACCAAGATCCACAAGATTATGGACATGGCCATCTCGGCCGGGGCGCCGCTGGTGTCCCTCAACGACGGCGCCGGTGCCCGTATCCAGGAGGGCGTCTCGGCGCTCGCCGGTTACGGCGGCATCTTCCAGCGGAACACCAAGGCGTCCGGTGTCATCCCCCAGATCAGTGTGATGCTCGGCCCGTGCGCGGGCGGCGCGGCGTACTCCCCGGCGCTGACGGACTTCGTCTTCATGGTCCGGGAGACCTCGCAGATGTTCATCACCGGACCCGATGTGGTCCAGGCGGTGACGGGCGAGAAGGTCAGCCAGAACGGACTGGGCGGCGCCGATGTGCACGCCGAGACCTCGGGTGTGTGCCACTTCGCCTACGACGACGAGGAGACCTGCCTCGAGGAGGTCCGCTACCTCCTGTCGCTGCTGCCGCAGAACAACCGTGAGAACCCGCCGACCGTCGAGTCCGACGACCCGGCCTCCCGGCGCGGCGACTCGCTGCTGGACCTCGTCCCGGCCGACGGCAACCGGCCGTACGACATGCGCAAGGTCATCGAGGAGATCGTCGACGACGGTGAGTACCTCGAGGTCCACGAGCGCTGGGCGACCAACATCATCTGCGCGCTGACCCGGCTCGACGGCCAGGTGGTCGGCATCATCGCCAACCAGCCGCAGTCGCTGGCCGGGGTGCTGGACATCGAGGCGTCGGAGAAGTCCGCGCGCTTCATCCAGATGTGCGACGCCTTCAACATCCCGCTGGTCACCTTCCTCGACGTGCCCGGCTTCCTGCCCGGTGTGGACCAGGAGCACGGCGGGATCATCCGGCACGGCGCCAAGATGCTGTACGCGTACTGCAACGCCACCGTGCCGCGGATCTCCGTCATCCTGCGCAAGGCGTACGGCGGCGCCTACATCGTGATGGACTCCCAGTCCATCGGGGCCGACCTGACCTACGCCTGGCCGACCAACGAGATCGCGGTGATGGGTGCCGAGGGCGCCGCCAACGTGATCTTCCGCCGTCAGATCGCCGGAGCCGACGACCCCGAGGCCATGCGCGCCCGCATGGTCAAGGAGTACAAGTCCGAGCTGATGCACCCGTACTACGCGGCCGAGCGGGGGCTGGTCGACGATGTGATCGACCCGACCGAAACCCGTGAGGTCCTCATCCGGTCCCTGGCGATGCTGCGCGACAAGCACGCCGACCTGCCGTCCCGCAAGCACGGCAACCCGCCGCAGTAACCCCTCACGTTCACGACCTCGCGCGGGACCCGCGCGACAAGGGAGAAGAGAAAACCGTGAGCACACCCAGCGATATCGCCGATCCCGCCGCCGCGGCGGCGGCCACCCTGGTCCGGGTCGAGAAGGGCCACGCCGACGCCGAGGAGCTCGCCGCGGTCACCGCGGTGCTGCTCGCCCGCGCGGCCGCCGGCACCCACCGGACCGCCGGCTCCACCCGCCCGAGCCGCAGCGCCGCCCGCTGGCGCCGTCTGGAGCGCCGCCCGGCGTTCAGCGCACCGCACAGCTGGCAGGGCTGAGCGCCCACCGGCGCCGCCGGGTCCGGACGGCCGCACACCGCCCGGACGCCCGAGCAGGCCCGGCGAAACGCACAAATCCCCTGTTCTCCTTCGGAGAGCAGGGGATTTTGGCTTCCGCCGTCGGCCTCGGCTAGCGCAGCCGGGCCATCAGCGCGTGCTCGACCAGGGTGATCAGCGCGCTCTTGGCCTCGCTGCGGTGGCGGGCGTCGGTGGTGATGATCGGCGCGTCCGGGCCGATCTGGAGGGCCTCGCGGACCTCTTCGGGGTTGTAGGGCTGGTGCCCGTCGAAGCCGTTGAGGGCGATGACGAAGGGCAGCCCGGAGTTCTCGAAGTAGTCGACCGCCGGGAAGCAGTCGGCGAGGCGGCGGGTGTCCACCAGGACGACCGCGCCGATGGCGCCGCGGACCAGGTCGTCCCACATGAACCAGAAGCGGTCCTGGCCGGGCGTGCCGAACAGGTACAGGATCAGGTCCTGGTCCAGCGTGATGCGGCCGAAGTCCATGGCCACCGTGGTGGTGGTCTTGTCCGGCGCGTGGGTGAGATCGTCGATGCCCGCCGAGGCGGAGGTCATCACGGCTTCGGTGCGCAGCGGGTTGATCTCCGAGACCGCGCCGACGAACGTGGTCTTGCCCACGCCGAAGCCGCCCGCCACCACGATTTTCGCGGAGGTGGTGGAGCGGGCTGCACCGCTAGAGCTTGCGAAGTCCACTGAGCACCCTTTCGAGCAGTGTCACGTCAGGCTGACCGCCGGCGGACTCGTCGCCGCCGGGCTGATGGATCGCGACGAGCCCCGCCTCGGCCAGGTCGGCTACGAGGATGCGGGCTACGCCGAGAGGAATGGTGAGCAGTGCGGAGATCTCGGCGACCGACTTGATCTCGCGGCACAGGTGGCAGATCCGCTGGTGCTCGGGCAGTTGGCCCTGGAGCTGAGCGGGGTCGGCCGTGGTGTGCACCAGCGCCTCGATGGCGAGCTGGTACCGGGGCCGGGTCCGGCCCCCTGTCATGGCGTACGGGCGCACCAGAGGGTTATGGGTGCCGCCCGCGGGGGAGGAAGGTTCCGGGGCGGGGCGCTCAGGCGGCTGTACGGGCTCGATACGGGGCGCGGGCGGCGCGTCGTACCAAGACCCCTCCGACGGCCCGGGAGGCGCGTAGGAGGGCGTGTACGGCTGTTGCTGGGGCCGCTGCGGCTGCCGCCGCGGGGGCTGCTGCTCCCGCTGGGGCTCCGGCTGCTGTGGGGAGCGGGCCTGGCGGCTGGGTGCGGAGGGGAAGTTGTAGCGCTTCACTGGGCCCTCTCCGCGCGGCTCGGACGGCTGCCCGTGGGCGTACGGATATCCGCTAGGGGGCGTTGCCACGTGTCCTCCTCCAACTCGCCTGTCTTGCCGGTCGCGCCACCGCACCCTATGGCGCGGTGGCGCGAAACGCACTCCATGTTTGCTAGTTGAGAAGACTGCCCTGCAATTCCGCGCGCAGATCCGGGGTGAGGACGTTGCCCGCGCGATCGACCAGCAGGGCCATCTCGTAGCCGACGAGGCCGATGTCGCACTCGGGGTGGGCGAGCACGGCGAGGGAGGATCCGTCGGAGATCGACATGATGAAGAGGAAGCCTCGTTCCATTTCGACGACGGTCTGGTTGACCACGCCGCCTTCGAAGATGCGGGAGGCTCCGGAGGTGAGCGAGGTCAGGCCGGAGGCCACCGCCGCCAGTTGATCGGCTCGGTCACGGGGGAAGCCTTCGGACATCGCCAGAAGGAGTCCGTCGGCGGAGACCACCACCGTGTGGGACACCCCGGGGGTGTTGTCCACGAAGTTGGTGATCAACCAGTTCAGGTTCTGCGCCGCCTGGCTCATCGGGCTCACACTAACGCTCCTGATCGTAGGTGCTGCCGGGGCCGAAGCCCTGTTGGTCATGCTGGTCACGCCCGGGGGTCCCGGACCTCGCGTCGCGTCCCCGCTGGACGCCGCGGCGCAGGTTGCTCAGCCTGCCGCGGACGTCCTCCGGGGCGCGGGAGACCTGGGGGCCGCCCTGTCCGGTCGGCTCCGCGGCGCCCTCGACCAGATTGGCCTTGGGCACCCGGCGGGGCAGGCCGGACGATGTGACCCCGCCGGCCTTCGGCTCGCGCAGCCGCTCGGCACGGTGCCAGCGCTGGTCGTTCTCCGACTGCCACGGGGCACCGTCCTCCTGCTGCTGGGGAGCCTGGTGGGGCCGCTGCGGCGCCGCGGGCGCCGCCGGATCCCCGACCATCCCCTGTGCCCCTGTCTCCTCGGACGGCTGCCACTGCTTGTCACGACGCGGAAGCCCGGCGTCGGTCATCGAGTGGATTCCGCTCGGGGAAGGGCCCGGACGGTGGAACTCTACGCGGTCCCGGGAAACTTCGGGAGCGCTGGGTCCCGATTCCGCTTCGGTCCCGAACTGCGACGCGAAGGGCATCTCGAAAGATCCGGAATCGCCCCACTCTCCCTGCTGAGAGGGTGAGTTATAGCCGATGTACGGCTGCTGTTCGGATTCCGTTTGAGTTGTGTAATTCGCTTCCGGTTGCGTAAAGGCGGAATTCTGGTACCCGGACTGCGCCAACGGGCCGGAAGCGGCCTGGTCATGGCGCGGATCCTGCTCGGGCGGGGTGGCTCCCATTCCGCTGTACTGGCCCAGGAACTGGTTCTGCCCCTGGTCCCGGTCGTAGGCGGAGTCGTCGAAGCCCAGCTCGGCGGCGGTGCGCGAGGACAGCTCGCTCGCGTCCTCGTAGGAGGGAGCGGGCTGCGGCTCGGGAACGATCCGGGAGACCGTGAAGTCGTCCTGGGGCAGCTCCTCGCCGCCACCGCCGTGGGTGATCGCCTCGGGCAGCATCACCAGCGAGGTGGTGCCCGCCAGCTCCCCGGAGGGGCGCAGCTGGACCCGGATGCCGTGCCGGTCGGCGAGGCGGCCGACCACGAACAGGCCCATGCGCTGGGACACCGAGGCGTCCACCGTCGGCGGATTGGCCAGCTTGTGGTTGATGTCGGCGAAGTCCTCGGCGGTCAGGCCGATGCCCTTGTCGTGGATCTCCACCACCACCCGGCCGTCGGGCAGCCGGGTCGAGGTGACCCGCACCTTGGTGTGCGGGGAGGAGAAGGTGGTGGCGTTCTCCAGCAGCTCGGCCAGGAGGTGCACCAGGTCGGTCACCGCGGTGCCGTGGATCTCGCTCTCGGAGATCCCGGCCAGCTCGATCCGCTCGTAGGACTCCACCTCGGAGGAGGCGGCCCGCAACACGTCGATCAGCGGCACCGGCTGGTTCCAGCGCCGGCCGGGCTCCTCGCCCGCGAGGATCAGGAGGTTCTCGCCGTTGCGCCGCATACGGGTGGCCAGGTGGTCCAGCCGGAAGAGGTGCTCCAGCTGGTCCGGATCGGCCTCCCGGCTCTCCAGTTCGGAGATCAGGGTCAGCTGCCGCTCGATCAGTCCCTGGTTGCGACTGGAAAGGTTGGTGAAGATCGCGTTGACGCCGCCGCGCAGCATCGCCTGCTCGGCCGCGAGCCGGATCGCCTCGCGGTGCACCTGGTCGAAGGCGCGGGCCACCTCGCCGATCTCGTCCCGGGTGTTGATCGGTATCGACCTGACCCGGGTGTCCACCCGTCCGGGGTCGGTGCGGGAGAGCTGGTCGACCACCGCAGGCAGCCGCTTCTCGGCGACGTCGAAGGCGGCGTTGCGCAGTTGCCGCATCGAATGGCTCATCGACCGGGCCATCCGGGCGGCCACGAAGAAGGCGGCGAGGAGCGCCAGCACCACGATCGCGCCGTTGACGATCGCATCGCGCCGGGCGTCCGACGAGATCTGCGCCGCCTCGTCCACGGCCTTGTTCACCAGGGTCTGCTCGACGTCCCGGTAGGCGTTGAACTTGATCGTGGAGGCGTTGAACCAGGAGTCCGGGGTGACCCCCTGGGCGGCCAGCGCGGAGGGGCTCGCACCGCTGCCCACGGCCTTGAGCATCTTGTCCATGCCGGGCGGCGCCACGAACTTCTTTCCGTCCGCCTCCGCCTTCCGCTTCGCCTCGGCGATTTGCGTCTGCGCACGCTTCTCGGCCGTCGTGAGGGTGTCCTCGAGCCGGGTCACGTCCTGCGGGGTGCCGGCGGCCTCGAACTCCCCGAGCGCGATGCCCTCGAGGTAGACGTACGAGGTGAAGGCGGTGAGCTGGGTCTTGCGGTCGGTCGTGGACGGGCCGGGCTTCACCAGCAGATGGGTGCCGATGGAGCGCTGGAGCGACTCCGCGCCCTTGGCCAGGGATACCGCGTAGACGGTACGGCCGTATGACGTGATATTGCCGGTGCCCAGGCCGAGTTCATTGGCGAACTCGATCAGCCCGTGCTCGACGGCCACATAGCCCTCTTCGGTCTTCACCCCGTCGAGGCGGTCGGTGTAGGCGTTCCGGCGCAGGGCGACCAGCTGCGGTTCGGCGGCTCTGAACGCTTTGAGGCGGCGTTTCAGGGTCGGCGTCTGCGGCATGTCGGCGACGGCCTTGTCGAAATCCTTCTTCGCCGCGTCGCTGGCGGCCCGGGCCTTGGAGACCGTGGCCTCGTTGGTGCCGCTGAGCAGCGGGCCCGCGGTCAGGTCGCGCTCGTTGACCAGGGCGTGGGCGTAGGTGGTGGCGGCCCGGACGACCTGGGCGGTGCGCTCGGCGTCCCGCGCCTCGTTCCAGGTGGAGACCGATGAGGCGACCTGGAAGCCACCGAAGACCAGGGCCACGAGCACGGGGATGAGCAGGATTGCGTACAGCCGGCCGCGCACCCGCCAGTTCCGAGGGGAGATCCGGCCACCACTGGGTGCGGGTGGCCCCGCTGCCTCGGCGGGCGACGCCGCTGTGCCTGTACGCGGCGGCGGGGTGAAGTTCCCTCGCGCCTCTTGCGCGGGGTCCGGCTTGCTTCGCCTCACTCGACCAACAACCTCTCGGCATCGGCACCTGATTCGTGCCGTTCCCAGCTGAGCCCTGACTGCCCAGTTCAGCGAATTCCAGCACGCCGCGCGGGTGCTTTCCAAACAGTGCGCAAAGCGCTCAGTGTGTTGTCTGGACCAGAGAAAAAACGGGCGTTACGGCTGAGATCTGTCGAATAACGAACTATTTGAGTGCGCACCGGAGCTACGCGATCGCGCTCCGTATCGACAGCCGGTGCATATCTCTGTCGAAACGTTATGAATGACGAGCGGGCCGTGTCGTTCGACACAGCCCGCCCTACGTCGGATTTCCGACAACTTCCGGACAGCGGCCCCTACTTGAGCCGGGCCATCAGCGCATGCTCGACCAGCGTGATGAGCGCGCTCTTGGCCTCGCTGCGGTGGCGGGCGTCGGTGGTGATGATGGGAGTGTCCGGGCCGATCTGGAGGGCCTCGCGGACCTCTTCGGGGTTGTAGGGCTGCTGGCCGTCGAAGCCGTTGAGGGCGATGACGAAGGGCAGGCCGGAGTTCTCGAAGTAGTCGACGGCGGGGAAGCAGTCGGCGAGGCGGCGGGTGTCCACCAGGACGACCGCGCCGATGGCGCCGCGGACCAGGTCGTCCCACATGAACCAGAAGCGGTCCTGGCCGGGCGTGCCGAACAGGTACAGGATCAGGTCGTCATCGAGCGTGATGCGGCCGAAGTCCATCGCCACGGTCGTCGTGGTCTTGTCCTGGACGTGGCTCAGATCGTCGATGCCCGCCGAGGCGGAGGTCATCACGGCTTCGGTGCGCAGCGGGTTGATCTCCGAGACCGCGCCGACGAACGTGGTCTTGCCCACGCCGAAGCCGCCCGCCACCACGATCTTCGCCGAGGTGGTCGCGCGGGCGGGGGGAGCGCCGCTAGAGCTTGCGAAGTCCACTGAGCACCCTTTCGAGCAGTGTCACATCCGGAGTTCCGCCCGCTTCCGAACCGCCCCCGGGCTGGTGGATCGCCACCATGCCGGCCTCCGCCAGGTCCGCCACCAGGATGCGTGCCACGCCCAGGGGGATGTTCAGCAGCGCCGAGACCTCGGCGACCGACTTGACCTCCTGGCACAGGTGGCAGATCCGCTGGTGCTCGGGAAGGAGCCCCTGTAGATGCACGGGGTCGGCCGTCGTGCTGACCAGCGCCTCGATGGCGAGCTGGTAGCGCGGCCGGGTCCGGCCACCGGTCATGGCATAGGGGCGCACCAATGGCTGGTCGCCTTCACCCCCGTACGGCGATTGGTGATGGCCGCCGTACGGGCCGGGCGAGGCGGGGGGCGGGGTCATGGATCCTCCGGTCGGACAACAAGGTGACGGTGGTGCCGTCGGTCGGTGCCGGTGGGGGGCCGCCCGGCCAGGTGGCCGGGCGGGCGGGCTTCGGATGGTCGTTGGATCAGTTCAACAGGCTGCCCTGGAGTTCGGCGCGCAGGTCCGGGGTGAGGACGTTGCCCGCGCGATCGACCAGCAGGGCCATCTCGTAGCCGACGAGGCCGATGTCGCAGTCGGGGTGGGCGAGCACGGCGAGGGAGGACCCGTCGGAGATCGACATGATGAAGAGGAAGCCTCGTTCCATTTCGACGACGGTCTGGTTGACCACGCCGCCTTCGAAGATGCGGGAGGCTCCGGAGGTGAGCGAGGTCAGGCCGGAGGCCACCGCCGCCAGTTGATCGGCTCGGTCACGGGGGAAGCCTTCGGACATCGCCAGAAGGAGTCCGTCGGCGGAGACCACCACCGTGTGGGACACCCCGGGGGTGTTGTCCACGAAGTTCGTGATCAACCAGTTCAGATTCTGCGCCGCCTGGCTCATCGGGCTCAACTAACGCTCCTGCTGGTAAGTCGGGCCAATGCCGCGATCATGGTTGTCGTCGAGTCCGGTACCGGCCCGGCGACCCTGCTGGATCCCACGGCGGAGGTTGGTCAGCCTTCCGCGTACATCATCGGGCGCGCGAGACACCTGCGGCCCAGTCCGTTCGGGCTGCTGCGGCTGCTGGTGTGCGGCGCCCTCCACGAGGTTTGCGCGCGGCACCCGCCGTGGCAACCCGGACGACGTGATACCGCCGGCCGCCGGTTCGCGGATCTGCTCGGCGCGGCGCCAGCGCTCGTCGTTGTGGGGCGACGTACGCCAGTGGGAACCCGTGCTCCGGCCGCCCCGACCGGCGCCGCCCGGGCCCGCCGAGGCGCCCGATCCGGCGAAGTCCCCCGTGCCCTGGGATGCCGGCTGCGGCTCGCGGGGCGAGGGGGGCGGCACGGCCGAGGCGGGCCGGCCGGGGGTGGGCTCGGGCGCGGAGGGCGCGGACGGGAACGACCGGCCCCCGTCCCGCGGACCCGAGGTGCCGGGGTCGACGACCTGGGGGTGATGCCAGGTCGACTCGATGGTGTCGAAGATGGGCGTACGGCCGTCGCCGGGACCGGCGGCGGGCGGCAGCGGGTCGTTCGTGCGCCGCTCGGGCTGGCCCTGGGAGTCCTGGGGCAGTCCGTACTCGCCGGTGCCGCTCATGTCCGGGCGCGGGAACTCGCCGGTGTCGCCGGGGCCGCCCACGTTCGGGCGCGGGAACTCGCCCGTGTCGCCGGGACCGCCCATGTTCGGCCGCGGGAACTCGCCCGTGTCGCCGGGGCCGCGGCCGCCGCGCGGGGCGGCGTCCTCGAACCGGGGCTGGGCGTACTCACCGGTGTCGCCCGGGCCCTGGCCGAGCTCCGGACGGGCGAACTCGCCGGTGTCGCCCGGGCCGCGGCCGTAGTCGGGGCGGTTGAACTGGCCGGTGTCGGACAGCCCCTGCCCGGCCTGCGGCCCGCTGGGCGCGCGGCGCGGCTCGAACATGCTGGGGCCGTCGGTCAGCTGCGGCAGCTCGCCGGTGTCACCGGGGCCGCGGTTGCCGAACGGATCACGCCGCTCCGACGGGCCGCCGAGCTCCGGACGGGCGAACTCGCCGGTGGACTCGTACTCCTCGTGCCCGCGCGGGGTGTCCCCCGCGTCGCGCGGAGTGCCCGGCCAGTCGTCCTCGCCGGACGCGCGGCGCGCGCCCCAGCTGGTGCCGGGCTGCGTGGGGGCCGGAAGCTCGGGCGCGGGGCCGCGGGTGGGCAGCTGCGGGCGGTCGCCCTGGTCGCCCCCGTCGGCCCGGGCCGGGGCGCCGGTCGGCGGGGCGACGGTCGGGCTCTCGCTGCGGGTCGGAAGCGGGGGACGGCCGGAAGGGGCGCCGGGAGCACCCTGACCGCCCTGGCCACCGGGGCCCGAGGGGGCGTTGGTCCGGGGGCCGGGAGGCCGACCGCCCTCGAAGAAGTTGGTGCCGCTGGACGGGGCGCCGCCCGAGGGGCCCGCACCCGCGCCGACCGGCCGGGTCGGCAGTCCGCTGCCGCCGCCGTTGCCCGGCAGCGCGGTGCGCGAACCGGAGCCCGGGACCTGGCGCCGCGAGGGCGCCGAGCCGAGCAGTCCCGCGCCGCCGCCCTGGCCGCCGCCGTTGCCGGCGCCCGTTCCGCCCTGGCCGCCGGCGGCCTGCGGGGCCGGCTTCCGGCCGCCCTGGGCGACATCGACCGGCAGCATGACCAGCGCCGTCGTACCGCCCGAGTCGGACGGCCGGAGCTGGATGCGGATGCCGTGGCGCAGCGAGAGGCGGCCGACCACGAACAGACCCATGCGCCGGGAGACCGACACATCGACGGTGGGCGGGGAGGCCAGCCGCTCGTTGATCGCCGCCAGGTCCTCGGGCGAGAGCCCGATACCGGTGTCGTGGATCTCGACCAGCACCCGCCCGTCGGGCAGCGCGTGACCGGTGACCTTGACCTTGGTCTGCGGCGAGGAGAAGGAGGTGGCGTTCTCCAGCAGCTCGGCGAGCAGGTGGACGAGGTCGTTGACGACCCGGCCGGCGACCTCGGTCGCCGGGACCGAGCTGAGCTCGATGCGCTCGTACTGCTCCACCTCGGAGGCGGCCGCGCGGAGCACGTCCACCAGCGGCACCGGACGGGTCCACCGGCGGCCGGGCTCCTCGCCCGCGAGGACCAGGAGGTTCTCGCCGTTACGGCGCATACGGGTGGCGAGGTGGTCCAGCTTGAACAGCGAGGAGAGCTGGTCCGGGTCGGCCTCGCGGCTCTCCAGCTCGGAGATGAGCGAGAGCTGGCGCTGGATGAGGCCCTGGCTGCGGCGCGAGAGGTTGGTGAACATCGCGTTGACGTTGCCCCGCAGCAGCGCCTGCTCGGCGGCGAGCCGGACCGCCTCGCGGTGCACGTCGTCGAAGGCCGCGGCCACCTTTCCGATCTCGTCCCGGCTGTGCACACCGACGGACTCGACGGAGGTGTCCACATCCTGCGGGTCGGACTCCGAGAGCTGCTTGACCAGTTCGGGCAGCCGCTTCTGGGAGACCTCCTGCGCGGTGTCCTGGAGACGGCGCAGCGAGCGGACCATGGAGCGGGCGACGACGAAGGCGCCGACCAGGGAGACGCCGAGGACCAGCAGGATCAGCGCACCGTTGAGGATCGCGTCCTGCTGGGCGGAGTCACGGAGCTCACGAGCCTTCTGCTGCATCTCGCTGAGCAGCGTTTCCTCGATCTTGCCCATCTCTTCGATCTTGATACTGTCCTGGTCGTACCAGTCAAGATCGGTCCGCTTCTCCGCCTTGAGCCCCTCGGGGTCACGCACCGCGCGGTCGGCGTACATGGTCGCCGCCTTGATGTCGGGGCGGCTGTCCAGCGGTTCGAGCAGGTCCTCGGAGTTGCCCTGGCGGATCTGCTTGAAGCGGCCGAGCGCCTCGTTCTCCTTGTCCACCGCGGTCCTGGCGAAGCGGCGGTCGTTGGCGGAGAAGTCGGCGCCCTTGGGGTCGGCGAGAGCGGCGCTGATGAGCGCGCGCTGGATGGAGGCGTACTCCTTCGCGGAGGAGAAGGTGGCGAGCGCGCGGGTGTTGTTGATCATCGCGCGGTTGCTGGTCGCCTGCGCCATGTCCTGGGAGAGCGACAGCAACGAGTTGATCAGCTCGTTGTAGTTCTGGACCGTCAGCGAGTAGTACTGGCTGTTGTCGTAGGCCGTGTCCCGGACCTCGTTGATCTTGCCGAGCTGACGGTCGATGTTGACGAGCGTGGACTGCACACCGGCCAGCGACTGGTCACCGGGGTCGATCTGGTGGGTGGCCTCGCGGAACGCCGTGATCGCGCGGTTGGTGTCCTCACGCGTGGAGACGACCCGGTCGTCCTTGTCGTTGCCCTTGCCCGCCAGCGGACCCGCCGACTTGTCGCGCTCCTCCTGGAGCGCGCTGGCCAGCTGGGTGGCCTGCTGCGTCATCTCGGTGAGCAGCTTCATCTGGTCCAGCTGCTGGATGTTGTCCAGCGAGCCCTCGATGCGCAGCGCCCCCAGCGTGGTCGCGGCGACCACCGGGAGTGCGAGCAGGGAGACCAGTCGGGTGCTGATGCGCCAGTTGCGCAGGGCCATGCGATTGCCGGGCCCGGTGGGGCCGGAGGGCTTCGCCTTGACCGGCGGCTCCGTGGCATCTCCGCCGCCACCGCCGCCGCTGGGCGCACTGACCCGGGTGGCGCTCTGCGTACCGGCCTCGGGGCCCTGATCGCTCAGCGTCCTGCCGTTGCTTCCCTGGGCGCGCTGGGGCGAGGAGCCGCGGTCGGCCGCGCCGCGCGGCTCCGGGTCCGCCGAAGCTTCCCCTCGGCCCTGGCGGGCCTGGGGAGCCCCCATACCATCCCTCTTGAAACGTCCCTGCACTAGCGTCGCAACCTCTGGACCAGGCGCCCCACCGGATTGAGCGGCGGAGCGGTGTCGAGTCGTGGGGGACCGCGATCCCCTCTGTCGGTCGTGAGTGACCGGCGCGCATCCTTTCGTGTTCGTCAAGAGGAGCCCCCCGCCGCTCGGCGCCTCTCACGTTGCGCCCCCGTGCGCGCCGGTGATTCCCGCGGCGGTCCCGGGAATTCCAGCACAGTGCCGGATGCTGCAACAAGGGCAATGGATAAGGCTGTGATGCGCGTGACGCTCAGTACGGACTTTATTACGGGACGTAGAAAGTCATGTCGGCGATAACGGACGTTCGTGAACGAATCGAATGGCGCCATCGAGTGTCCGGCTAGCGATGATCAAGAGCGGAACGTTCGGTTCAGGTATGCGATGTCCGTTTAGCGCAATTAGGCAACTGTCTTCTATGTCGCATTTGCCTGATCGTTCGTGAGCAATATCACATGCTGGCGGCGACTTTTCCTGCGAATCGATGGGCAAGGCCGCCTCTAGCCTGACGCTTTACACAGCCGGAACGAACGACAAGAGCGAGGCGTACACCCCAGTGAAGACGACGATGATGTTCCGCTCCATAGCCAACCCGCGGCGCACCACCCTGGCCCATGTCAAGGACGTCCAAGAGCTCAAGGACGCCAGGGACATCGCCGAGGAGGTCGAGAACACCGGCGCGCCCGAGGAGCAGCCGGAGCACCGCGTCGATCTGCCCAACCGGACCGCGAACCCCAAGCGCACCGTGCTGACCGAGACCCCGGGCAACTGACCCCCGGGCCCGTGGTGGGCACCACCACCGGCGGCAGGCGGGGCGGCGGCGCGCGGGACGCGGAGCGATAGCCTGGGGTGTCAGTCTCCAGCGAGTTCAGTCAGGAGCCAAGGCTTCCCGTGCGCATCGCCAGATTCTCCATCGACGGCAACGTCGCCTTCGGCGTGGTGGAGGGCGAACCGTCCGATCCGGACGGCCCCGTCATCGACATCATCAAGGGCCACCCCTTCGCCGAATTCGAGCGCTCGGGCCAGAAGGTCCCGCTGAGCAAGGTCCGGCTGCTGCCGCCCGTCCTGCCGAACAAGGTCGTCGGAATCGGGCGCAACTACGCCGAGCACGCGGCGGAGCTGGGCAACGAGGTCCCCGACGTCCCGGTCGTCTTCTTCAAGCCGTCCACCTCGGTGATCGGCCCCGGCGACCCGGTCGCGTACCCCTCCTTCTCCTCCGAGGTGCACTACGAGGCCGAGCTGGCCGTGGTCATCGGACGGATGTGCCGCGAGGTTCCGCGTGACCGCGTCCAGGACGTCATCCTCGGCTACACCTGCGGCAACGACATCACGGCCCGTGACGCCCAGCGGCGCGAGAAGCAGTGGGCGCGGGCCAAGGGCTTCGACACCTCCTGCCCGCTGGGCCCCTGGGTGGAGACCGATATCGACCTGACGCGCGCCGGCGACCTCGGCATCATGTGCACCGTCAACGGTGAGCAGCGTCAGCTCGGCCGTACGAGCGAGATGGTGCGCCCGATCGAGGACCTGATCGTGCACATCACCGAGGCGATGACGCTGCTCCCCGGCGACGTCGTGCTCACCGGCACTCCGGCGGGCGTCGGCCCGCTCTCCGTCGGCGACGAGGTCGCCGTCACCATCGAAGGCATCGGCACTCTCACCAACAAGGTGATCAAGCGTGGCTAGCGCACCCTCCTCCGCCCCCGTGCGGGTTCGTTTCTGTCCCTCGCCGACCGGCAACCCCCATGTCGGCCTGGTCCGCACGGCCCTGTTCAACTGGGCCTTCGCCCGTCACCACGGCGGCACCCTGGTGTTCCGCATCGAGGACACCGACGCCGCGCGCGACTCCGAGGAGTCCTACACCCAGCTGCTGGACGCCATGCGCTGGCTGGGCTTCGACTGGGACGAGGGCCCCGAGGTCGGCGGTCCGCACGCGCCCTACCGCCAGTCGCAGCGGATGGACCTCTACCGCGAGGTCGCGGAGAAGCTGCTGGAGGCGGGCCACGCGTACCGCTGCTACTGCACGGCCGAGGAGCTGGAGGAGCGCCGCGAGGCGGCCCGCAAGGCCGGCCGGCCCTCCGGCTACGACGGGAAGTGCCGCACCCTGACCGCCGAGCAGATCGCGGCGTACGAGGCCGAGGGGCGCGCCTCGATCGTGCGCTTCCGGATGCCGGACGAGCCGATCACCTTCACCGACCTGGTCCGCGGTGAGCTGACCTTCGCCCCCGAGAACGTCACGGACTACGGGATCGTGCGGGCCAACGGCACGCCCCTCTACACGCTCGTCAACCCCGTCGACGACGCTGTGATGGAGATCACGCACGTCCTGCGCGGCGAGGACCTGCTCTCCTCCACCCCGCGGCAGGTCGCGCTCTACCGCGCGCTCGCCGAGATCGGTGTGGGCGGCGGCACGGTGCCCGCCTTCGGGCACCTCCCGTACGTCATGGGCGAGGGCAACAAGAAGCTCTCCAAGCGCGATCCGCAGGCCTCGCTGAACCTCTACCGGGAGCGCGGCTTCCTCCCCGAGGGGCTGCTCAACTACCTCTCCCTGCTGGGCTGGTCGCTCTCCGCCGACCGGGACGTCTTCTCGCTGGAGGAGATGGTCGAGGCGTTCGACATCGCGGCGGTGAACGCCAACCCGGCGCGCTTCGACCTCAAGAAGGCCGAGGCGATCAACGCGGACCACATCCGGCTGCTGGATGTGAAGGCGTTCATCGGCGCCTGCGAGCCCTGGCTGGAGGCCCCGCACGCGCCGTGGGCCCCGGACGCCTTCGACGCGGCCGCCTTCGAGGCGCTGGCCCCGCTGGCCCAGACCCGGCTGACGGTCCTGTCCGACATCACCGCGAACGTGGACTTCCTCTTCCTCGACGAGCCGGTGGCCGACGAGGCGTCCTGGACCAAGGCGATGAAGCCGGGCGCGGACGCGCTCCTGGCCTCGGTCCGCACCCGGCTCGCCGAGGCGGACTGGGACGCCGAGACCCTGAAGGCCGCGGTCCTCGCGGCCGGTGAGGAGCACGGCCTGAAGCTGGGCAAGGCCCAGGCGCCGCTGCGCGTCGCGGTCACCGGGCGCACGGTCGGGCTGCCGCTGTTCGAGTCCCTGGAGGTCCTGGGCCGCGAGCGCACGCTGGCCCGGGTCGACGCGGCGCTGGCGAAGCTGGCCGGATAGGCGCGTGAGGCGCCGCCCGCGCCCGTGAGGCGGATAGGCGCGTGAGGCGCTGCCCGCGCCCGTGAGGCGGCGCCACTCGCGGTGATACTCGTTTTGGTGGCCCGTCCACCATCGGGTAATGTTCTTCCTGCGCCGGACGGGCCGCCGAGAGGTCGGACCGGAGGCGCAAACCAAACAAAACCCCTTACGGGGGTGGCGTTTTGGTGGGGTATGGTGTAATTGGCAGCACGAGTGATTCTGGTTCACTTAGTCTAGGTTCGAGTCCTGGTACCCCAGCAAGAGATCTCCCGGATGTCTGGTGGATCTCTTGCTCAAAGCAGGACCAAGCCCCCGTTGTGTAGCGGCCTAGCACGCTGCCCTCTCAAGGCAGTAGCGCCGGTTCGAATCCGGTCGGGGGTACGGATCTCTTCGTAAGACGGAGATCGCTAGAGCCCCCGTTGTGTAGCGGCCTAGCACGCCGCCCTCTCAAGGCGGTAGCGCCGGTTCGAATCCGGTCGGGGGTACTGGTCTATACCATGGGCTATGGTGTAATTGGCAGCACGAGTGATTCTGGTTCATTTAGTCTAGGTTCGAGTCCTGGTAGCCCAGCGCAGCACCTGTGCTGATTCAGGCCCCCGTTGTGTAGCGGCCTAGCACGCCGCCCTCTCAAGGCGGTAGCGCCGGTTCGAATCCGGTCGGGGGTACCAGCGAAATGCCCTCCGCGACGGCGGAGGGCTTTTTCGTGTCCGCTCGTGCCTTTGGGCTCGTGCCCTTGGCTCCTGGTCACTCCTTGAAGCGACGGCTGGATTCCTCGGTTTGGGCGAGCCGCCGCAGGCTGAGCAGCACCGGTTCGTAGAGCACCGTCAGCGCCACCACCGCCTCGACCCGCTCGGGCGGGGTGTCGTAGGTCTCCACCAGGTCCAGGTCGGCGACGGCCAGTTCGCCCGCCAGCCGGGCGTGCACCAGCAGATGTTCGGTGTCATGGGGGTAGTCCAGGCGGTCCAGGGAGGCGATGGCCGCCACCAGCATCCGGTAGGCGGGGGAGGTGTCGCCCAGCTCCTGGCCGTAGGACCAGCCCATCCGCCCCAGTACGGCGTCCACCTGCTCGCGGGCGCGCGCGGCGTGCGGATCGTCCTCGTCGGACCCGGGGCCCTGCGGCAGCGCCCAGACCGCGGCTCCCATCCGGGCGTTCTGGCTGAGCGACTCGTCCTCGGCGGCCGCCAGCGCCTCGCGCGCCGTGGCCACCGGCATCCGGCCGACCTGGATCAGCGAGCGCACCAGCCGCAGTCTGCGCAGATGCTCCTCGCCGTACTCGGCCTGGGTGGCGGTGATCCGCTCTCCCGGCGGCAGCAGCCGCTCGCGCAGGTAGTACTTGATCGTCGCGGTGGGCACTCCGCTGCGCTCGCTGAGCTCCGCCAGTCGCATCCCTGTTTGCGCCCTCCCTTGGAGAGTGGCACTATCTAAGAGTTGGATAGCGCCACTATCCAAGTCTATCCCGGACGTGGAGAACGAGGGGATCACCATGGGTGCCGAGCTGCTCGCCGGCCGTATGACCGCCGAGGCCGAGGGGGAGGTCACCGTCTTCCTGATCGGCATGCGCATCAACCGCTTCCGCGCGCTGCGGAGCTGGCTGCCGGTCTTCCGGGCGATGCCGCGGATGCTCCGCGAGCTGTCGCGGGACGGGGAGAGCGGGATGCTGGGCTATCAGGTGCTGTTCGGCCCGCCGCGGGTGTTCTACGTGGTCCAGTACTGGGACTCGCACGAGCGGCTGCTGGAGTACTCGGTGGCCCAGGACAAGGAGCACCGTCCCGCCTGGGCGGCGTTCAACCGCCGGCTGCGGGAGGGTAGGGGCAAAGTCGGCTTCTGGCACGAGACCTATGTCGTACCGGCCGGGTCGCACGAGGCGGTCCACATCAACATGCCGGCGTTCGGCCTGGGCAAGGCCACCGGAGTCGTCCCGGTCGGCCGCCGCGGAGACCGTGCGGCCGACCGGCTGTCGCTGAAGAGGGCCTGAGGGGTGCTGATCAATTTCCCCGGCGGAGGGCGTCCGTCAGGCGTGCCGCCGCGTCGATGACCGCCTGGGCGTGCATGCGGCCCGGGTGGCGGGTCAGCCGCTCGATCGGTCCGGAGACCGAGACGGCAGCGACCACGCGGTTGGACGGGCCGCGGACGGGCGCGGAGACGGACGCCACGCCGGGCTCGCGCTCGCCGATCGACTGGGCCCAGCCCCGCCGCCGTACGCCGGACAGGGCCGTGGCGGTGAAGCGGGCCCCCTGGAGTCCGCGGTGCAGCCGCTCGGGCTCCTCCCAGGCCATCAGCACCTGGGCGGCCGAGCCGGCCTTCATGGGGAGCGTGGAGCCGACCGGCACGGTGTCCCGCAGTCCGGACAGCCGCTCGGCCGCGGCGACACAGATGCGCATGTCTCCCTGGCGGCGGTAGAGCTGTGCGCTCTCGCCGGTCACGTCCCGGAGATGGGTGAGCACGGGCCCGGCCGTGGCGAGCAGCCGGTCCTCGCCCGCGGCGGCCGCCAGCTCGGCCAGGCGCGGGCCCAGAATGAAGCGTCCCTGCATGTCACGTGCCACCATCCGGTGGTGCTCGAGTGCCACCGCCAGCCGGTGCGCCGTGGGGCGGGCGAGGCCGGTCGCCCCGACCAGCCCGGCGAGGGTGGCCGGACCGGACTCCAGGGCGCCCAGAACCAGAGCAGCCTTGTCGAGAACGCCGACACCGCTAGTGTTGTCCATGGGACGATACTCACGTCTCACACTGTGAAACGCAAGTTCAATTTCCGGGGATACCCGCCACCCTGTAAATGGCGGGCCCGCGGACCAGGGCACGCACTCGACTCGAGTTTGGGCCGGCACTGGCGCCGGCCGGAGGGAAACCGATGGGACGGACACTCGCGGAGAAGGTCTGGGACGACCATGTCGTCCGGCGCGCCGAAGGCGAGCCTGACCTGCTCTTCATCGATTTGCATCTGCTGCACGAGGTGACCAGCCCGCAGGCGTTCGACGGCCTGCGCAAGGCCGGCCGCACGGTCCGTCGTACCGATCTCACCCTCGCTACCGAGGACCACAACACCCCCACCCTCGACATCGACAAGCCGATCGCGGACCCCGTCTCGCGCGCCCAGTTGGAGACGCTGCGCAAGAACTGCGCGGAGTTCGGTGTCCGGCTGCACCCGCTCGGCGATGTCGAGCAGGGCGTCGTCCACGTGGTGGGACCGCAGCTGGGGCTGACCCAGCCGGGCACGACCGTGGTCTGCGGTGACAGCCACACCTCGACCCACGGCGCCTTCGGCGCGCTCGCGTTCGGCATCGGCACCAGCCAGGTCGAGCATGTGCTGGCCACCCAGACGCTGCCGCTGGCGCCGTTCAAGACCATGGCGATCACCGTCGAGGGCGAGCTGCCCGAGAGCGTCACCGCCAAGGACCTGATCCTGGCGATCATCGCGAAGATCGGCACCGGCGGCGGCCAGGGTTATGTGATCGAGTACCGCGGCCCGGCCATCGAGAAGCTCTCGATGGAGGCCCGGATGACCGTGTGCAACATGTCCATCGAGGCGGGCGCCCGCGCGGGCATGATCGCCCCGGACGAGACCACCTTCGCCTATCTGGAGGGCCGCCCGCACGCCCCCCAGGGCGCCGACTGGGATGCCGCCGTCGCGTACTGGCGCACCCTGCGCGGCGACGACGACGCGGTCTTCGACCGTGAGGTCGTCATCGACGCCTCCACGCTCGCCCCGTTCGTCACCTGGGGCACCAACCCCGGCCAGGGCGCGCCGCTGTCGGAGTCGGTCCCGGACCCGGCCTCCTTCGAGGACGCCAGCGAGAGCTACGCCGCCGAGAAGGCCCTGGAGTACATGGGTCTGACGGCCGGTCAGCCGCTGCGCGACATCAAGGTGGACACGGTCTTCGTCGGCTCCTGCACCAACGGGCGGATCGAGGACCTGCGCTCCGCCGCCTCGGTGCTGTCCGGCCGTGCGGTGGCCGACGGCGTACGGATGTTGGTGGTCCCCGGCTCGGTGCGGGTCGCCCTCCAGGCCGTCGAGGAGGGGCTGGACAAGGTGTTCACCGCCGCGGGGGCCGAATGGCGGCACGCGGGTTGCTCGATGTGCCTGGGCATGAACCCCGACCAGCTCGCCCCCGGTGAGCGGTCGGCGTCCACGTCCAACCGCAACTTCGAGGGCCGGCAGGGCAAGGGCGGCCGGACCCACCTGGTCTCGCCGCAGGTCGCCGCCGCCACCGCGGTACTGGGCCATCTGGCCTCGCCCGCCGACCTGTCCGACGCCGCCGTATCGACTCCCGTGGGGGCCTGAGCAGTCATGGAAGCATTCACCACGCACACCGGCCGGGCCGTCCCGCTGCGCCGCAGCAATGTGGACACGGACCAGATCATCCCGGCGCACTGGCTCAAGAAGGTCACCCGCGACGGCTTCGAGGACGGCCTCTTCGAGGCGTGGCGCAAGGACCCGGAGTTCGTGCTCAACAAGGCCGAGTACAAGGGCGGAACGGTTCTGGTGGCCGGTCCCGACTTCGGCACCGGCTCCTCGCGCGAGCACGCGGTGTGGGCGCTCCAGAACTACGGCTTCAAGGCCGTCATCTCCCCCCGCTTCGCCGACATCTTCCGGGGCAACTCCCTCAAGAACGGGCTGCTGACCGTCGTCCTGCCGCAGGAGACCGTGGACCGGCTGTGGAAGCTGGTCGAGGCGGACCCCGCCGCGGAGGTCACCGTGGACCTCGTCGAGCGCCAGGTCCGGGCCGAGGGCATCACGGCTGATTTTGAGCTTGACGAGAATGCCCGGTGGCGACTCCTGGAGGGGCTGGACGACATCAGCCTCACCCTCAGGGAGGAGGACTCGATCGCCTCGTACGAGGCGCGTCGCCCCTCCTTCAAGCCCAGCACGGTGGAGGTCTGACCCCCCGGTTCTCCCTGTACAGAGCGGGTTTGGCAAGATGCGCCGCCGGTCCTCGGATCGGCGGCGCATCGGCATGTTGAGGCCCCATGAAGCGACAACTCGCCTCAGATGGCACAATCAGTGCATGGAACGCGACGGCCAACTCGAGCTCTACGGCATCGTCGCCGACCGGCTCAAGGAAGCGCACGCAAAGGTGCGCGCACTGCAAGTCCCGGAGGGCGTACGGATGGCGCTGTCCCGGAAGCTGCTGGTCATGACCTCAGCGGCGAAACACGATCTCGCAGATGCGGCAACGCGTCTGGAGCGGTTCATGAACGACCTCGACGAGGGGCGTTTCCCCGAAGATCCCGACACCGACGGAAGTCCGTGACGATCGAGTGCGTTGCGGCACAAGGGTGATTAGCCCGTTTCGTGTTTGATTTGCGGTATATATCTGCCTAACGTGCGAAAAGGCTTGAACACATTGATTCCGGCCATGTCTCCGAAGGGGAAGACGTGAACAAGGCGCAGCTCGTAGAAGCGATTGCCGACAAGGTCGGCGGCCGTCAGCAGGCCGCCGAAGCCGTAGACGCCGTCCTGGACGCCATCGTCCGGGCGGTCGTCTCCGGGGAGCGAGTTTCGGTCACTGGATTTGGTTCGTTCGAGAAGGTGGAGCGGCCCGCCCGGTACGCCCGTAACCCCCAGACCGGGGAGCGCGTGCGGGTCAAGAAGACCTCGGTGCCCCGCTTCCGTCCCGGTCAGGGTTTCAAGGATCTGGTGAGCGGCTCCAAGAAGCTCCCGCGCGGCGGCGAGGTCGCCGTGAAGAAGGCGCCCAAGGGCAGCCTCCAGGCGGCGGCGAAGAAGGCCGCGGCCAAGAAGGCGACCGCCAAGAAGGCTCCCGCGAAGAAGGCTCCCGCCAAGAAGGCCGCGGCCAAGAAGGCCCCCGCCAAGACCACGGCCAAGAAGGCCCCCGCGAAGAAGACGACGGCCAAGAAGGCTCCCGCCAAGGCCACGGCCAAGAAGGCTCCGGCGCGCAAGACGAGCGCCCGTAAGACCACCGCGAAGAAGACCACCGCCAGGAAGCGCTAGCCGGCGGCGCTCAGGCGCCCCACCGCATCCGCGCCGGGCCGGGCTCCCCGAGGGAGCCCGGCCCGCGGTGCTGTCGGCGCCCGGTGTCCCTGGGGTTCGTGCTCGGAACCTCCGTGGCGCCCGGATCCGTCCGCCGGGCCCGGAGCCTTACGGCGCTCGGAACGTCCGGAGGGCTCAGAACGTCTGGACGGCGCTCAGAACGTCTGGAGCGTGACGAAGACGATCCGGCGCTGCTCGCCCTCGCCCTCGACCTCGATCCGCACCCGCTGCCCCGGGCGCAGCATCCGCAGCCCCCCGGCGTCGAAGGCCGCGGTGTCGAACGGCAGCGGGGTGCCGTCGTCCAGCAGCACGCTGCCGGCGCGGGTCTCGGGGTCGTACGTATAGGCGGTTCCCTGCATGTCCGCCAGCCTAGCCCTGGTGTGGGCGCCCACGCCCAGGGCCACCGCCGCGCGCAGATCCCCGGCCGTGTCCACGTCGCGCCGCACCGAGTCCACTCCCGCCAGCTCGATCTCCCGCGCCCCCGACGCCCGGTGCCGGTCCCGCGACGGGCCCCCGAAGGCGGGCGCCAGCTCGGCGCCCGGCGCCGCGGAGAGCAGCGTGGTGCCCACCCCCGCGGCGTCCGCCAGGAAGGCGCGTGAGAAGCCGGCGGCGGCCTCGAGCACCAGGTCGAGCTCCGCCGTCCGCAGCGCCGGGAGATCGGCGTTCAGCGCCGCCACGGCGGCCTCCGGGCGCTCCCCGCGGACCGCGTCGGCGCCGTGCGCCAGCGCCGCGTTCAGCCCGAGCCCCGGGGAGTCGGGCAGGATCCGGGCGCCGAGGGCCGACAGCTCACGTCCGGCGAGCGGGTCGTCGGTGACGACGGTCACCTCCCGAACCCACCGGCTCGCCAGCGCCGCGCCCACCGTGTCCTGGGCGAACGCGAGGGCGAGCGAGGCCCGTGGGCCGTCCCCCGCGGCGTCGGAGAGCCTGGTCTTGGCCCGTGCCAAGGGCTTCAGCGGCACCACGAGGGTCCAGGTCACAGGGGCTCCGTTTCTTCCCACGGGCCTCATTCTGACCTGCTGCCCGGCTCGCCGAAGACGTGCGGGGTTACGGTGTCCTCGACAGACGGGGTGCCTGGAGCGACACTTGTGCGGCTACGGGAGACGACAGCAAGCCAGCAGGTCAGCAGGGTCCAAGAGAGGATGTTCCGAGTGTCCGGCCGCAGAATCGGCTTCTGGTACCGCATGGCAGCGGTCTTGTGCAAACCGCCGCTGGTGGTTCTGTTCAAGCGGGACTGGCACGGAATGGAGCACATTCCCGCCGACGGTGGATTTATCACCGCGATCAATCACAACTCGTATCTCGACCCGCTCTCCTACGCGCACTTCCAGTACAACACCGGAAGGGTGCCGCGCTTCCTCGCCAAGGCCGCCCTCTTCAGAGGCGGCTTCGTGGGCACCATGCTCCGCGGCACCGGCCAGATCCCCGTCTACCGCGAGTCCACCGACGCCGCCAACGCCTTCCGGTCCGCCGTGGACGCCATCAACAAGGGGGAGTGCGTGGCCTTCTACCCCGAGGGCACCCTCACCCGCGACCCCGACATGTGGCCCATGCGCGGAAAGACCGGCGCGGCGCGGGTCGCGCTGCTCACCAAGGCCCCGGTCATCCCCGTCGCCCAGTGGGGCGCCAACGAGGCCGTGCCGCCGTACGCCAAGGAGAAGCGGGTCCGCCTCTTCCCCCGCAAGACGCTCAAGGTGCACGCCGGCCCGCCGGTGGACCTGTCCGAGTTCTACGGCCAGGAGCCCACCGCCGAGGTCCTCAGGGCGGCCACCGACACCATCATGGACGCCATCACCGAGCTCCTCTCCGAGGTGCGCGGCGAACCGGCGCCCGTTCAGAGGTACGACCGGCCCACCCGGTCCAGCACCGACGGCCCGCCGCTCCCGCTGGCCGATGAGGAGAGCAAGTGACGCGCTGCGCCGTCTTCGGCACCGGCTCCTGGGGCACCGCCTTCGCGATGGTGCTCGCCGACGCGGAGTGCGAGGTGACGCTGTGGGGGCGCCGGCCCGGTGTCGTCGAGGCCATCAACACCGGCCGCGGCAATCCCGACTACTTCCCCGGGGTGCGGCTCCCCGACGGCGTGCGGGCCACCACCGACCCGGCCGAGGCCGCGGACGGCGCGGAGTTCACCGTCTTCTCCGTGCCCTCCCAGACGCTGCGCGGCAACCTCTCCGACTGGGCCCCGCTGCTGGCCGCCGACACCGTGCTGGTCTCCCTGATGAAGGGGGTCGAACTCGGCACGGCCAAGCGCATGAGCGAGGTCGTCCAGGAGGTCGCCAAGGCGCCCGCGGAGCGCGTCGCGGTGCTCACCGGGCCCAACCTCGCCAAGGAGATCGCCGCCCGGCAGCCCGCAGCCTCCGTGGTGGCCTGTCCCGACGAGAGCGTGGCCCGCCGCCTCCAGACCGCCTGCCACACCGCGTACTTCCGCCCGTACACCAACACCGACGTGGTCGGCTGCGAGCTGGGCGGCGCGGTGAAGAACGTCATCGCGCTGGCCGTGGGCATCGCCGACGGCATGGGCCTCGGCGACAACACCAAGGCGTCGCTGATCACCCGCGGCCTCGCCGAAACGACCCGGCTGGGCCTGGCGATGGGCGCCGACGCGCACACCTTCGCGGGCCTGGCGGGCATGGGCGACCTCGTCGCCACCTGCTCCTCGCCGCTCTCCCGCAACCACACCTTCGGCACCAACCTGGGGCGCGGGATGACACTGGAGGAGACCATCGCGGTCACCAAGCAGACCGCGGAGGGCGTCAAGTCGTGCGAGTCGGTGCTGGATCTCGCCCGCCGCCACGATGTCGACATGCCCATCACCGAGACCGTCGTCGAGATCGTGCACGACGGCAAACAGCCCCTTGTCGCACTCAAAGAGCTGATGTCCCGCAGCGCCAAGGCCGAGCGGCACTGACGCCACGCGGACCGCAAGGTAATCTCAACGCGATATGAGCAGCCAGACCCCTTCCCCAGGCCCTGTCCCGGCTCCCTCCGGAGGCGAGCGGCGCAAGCCGCGCGTGGCCGTCGTCTTCGGCGGCCGCAGCTCCGAGCACGCCATCTCGGTGGTCACCGCGGGCGCCGTGCTGCGCGCCATCGACCGTGAGAAGTACGACGTGCTGCCGATCGGCATCACCACGGACGGCCGTTGGGCGCTGACCGCCGACGAGCCCGAGCGGATGGCCATCGCCAACCGCGAGCTGCCCAGCGTCGAACGGCTCGCCGAGTCCAGCGAGGGCTCGGTCGTCCTCCCGGTCGACCCGGGGAACCGCGAGGTCGTCTACAGCGAGCCGGGGGCGGTGCCCAAGGCGCTGGGCGACGTCGACGTCGTCTTCCCCATGCTGCACGGCCCGTACGGCGAGGACGGCACCCTCCAGGGGCTGCTGGAGCTCTCCGGGGTGCCGTACGTGGGCGCCGGAGTGCTCGCCTCCGCCGTGGGCATGGACAAGGAGTACATGAAGCGGGTGTTCGTCTCCTTCGGGCTGCCCGTCGGCCCGTACGAGGTGATCCGCCCCCGGGCCTGGGAGCAGGAACCTTCCGCCGCCCGACAGAGGATCGTGGAGTTCGCCGAGGAGCACGGCTGGCCGCTCTTCGTGAAGCCCGCGCGCGCCGGCTCGTCCTTCGGCATCAGCAAGGTCGAGGGCCCGGCGGACCTGGACGCGGCCATCGAGGAGGCCAGGCGCCACGACCCGAAGGTCATCGTGGAGGCGCTGCTGCGCGGTCGCGAGATCGAGTGCGGGGTGCTGGAGTACGAGGACGGGCCGCGCGCCAGCGTGCCCGCCGAGATCCCGCCGGTCTCCTCCCACGCCTTCTACGACTTCGAGGCGAAGTACATCGACGCGGCGGACGGCATCGTGCCCGCGCCGCTGACCGAGGAGCAGACCCGGCGGGTCCAGGAGCTCGCGGTGGCCGCCTTCGAGGCGGCGTCCTGCGAGGGGCTGGTGCGGGCCGACTTCTTCCTGCTGGACAGCGGCGAGTTCGTGATCAACGAGATCAACACCATGCCCGGTTTCACCCCGATCTCGATGTACCCGCGCATGTGGCAGGAGAGCGGCGTGAGCTACCCCGAGCTGGTGGACCGGCTGCTGGAGGCCGCGCTGCGCCGCTCGACGGGGCTGCGCTAGGGGGTTTCCGGCGGATCTTGGCGCCTGCGGCGGGCTGCTCCCCTCCCCGCCCCTTCCCGACACCTGACGATATGCGGCTCCGCCGCGTGGGGGGCTCCGCCCCAGACCCCGGGGTCCAGGGGCGAAGCCCCTGCCACGCGGCGGAGCCGCACATCGACGCCGCGGGAAGGGGCGGGGAGGGGAAAGATCCGCCGGACACCCCGTAGCCGGACGGCCGCGGCCGCGCCAGGCGCGCCGGATCGCGCTAGGCCACGCCCTTCGGGACCGTCTTCTTGACGGCGCGGGCGAGGTCGAGCAGGGGGTTGATCTCGGGGGAGTACTTCCCGGGCACGGTCACCTCGACATAGGCCCGGCGCAGTACGGTGGTGAAGCGGTAGCCGTCCTTTCGCTTCTCCGGGAGCCACTCGACACCGTTCACCTCGGCCGAATCGGTCTTGGAGCCCATCGCCTCCGGCCGGGGGACCCCGCAGCGCAGCTGCACGGCGGGGTCCCCCCACACGGCTGTGTAGTCCGAGGCGGGCTCGGCGGTGCCCCGCTTCAGCCCGTTCACGGCATCGGGCAGTTCCTTGTGCAGCGCCCGGCAGATCGCGGCCGCCTGTGGGGCCGGTGTGGGAACCGCGGGCGCCTTGGTGTCGTCGGAATCCCCGGTGAAGGAGCAACCGGCTACCGGCACCAGGGCCAGGGCCACCGCGGCGGACAGCGGAACGAGCCGCCGGGTGGGACTACGGTGTGCGGAATTCACCGGCCGATCATACGGGGGAGCTAGAGATGGACGACCGGGCAGGTCAGGGTACGGGTGATCCCTTCCACTTGCTGGACTTTCGCGACCACCATGCGGCCGAGCTCATCGACCGTGTCGGCCTGGGCCCGCACGATCACGTCATAGGGGCCCGTCACGTCCTCCGCCTGTATCACCCCGGGGAGCTTGGCGATGACGTCGGCCACGGTCGAGGCCCTGCCGACCTCGGTCTGGATCAGGATGTACGCCTGTACCACGGAACCTCCAGGGCGGCTACGAGGATCATGTGGAAAGAAGGGACGCCACGGTACCGCGTCGCCATGCGGCGCGGGGAGACCCGCGCGGGGAGCGCGGCGCGGCGGAAAGCGGTCACGAGCACGAAGGGGCGATGGGATGAAGGGCACCGTGGGCGAGTTGGGGGAGTTCGGGCTCATCAGAGAGCTCACCTCCCGGCTCACCACCACCCCGGCGGTGAGGTTGGGGCCCGGTGACGATGCGGCGGTCGTGGCCGCGCCCGACCGGAGGGTCGTGGCCAGTACGGACGTCCTGCTGGAGGGCAGGCACTTCCGCCGGGACTGGTCCACCGCCTATGACGTCGGCCGTAAGGCCGCGGCCCAGAACCTGGCCGATATCGCGGCCATGGGTGCCGTGCCGACCGCCCTGCTGCTCGGCCTGGTGGTCCCCGCCGATCTGCCGGTGACCTGGCCGGCCGAGCTGATGGACGGCATCCGCGACGAATGCCAGGTCGCGGGCGCGGCCGTGGTGGGCGGTGACGTCGTGCGCGGGGACACCATCACCGTGGCCATCACCGCCCTGGGCGATCTGCGCAACCACGAGCCGGTCACCCGATCCGGTGCCCAGCCCGGCGACGTCGTCGCCGTCACCGGGTGGCTCGGCTGGTCGGCGGCCGGACACGCGGTGCTCTCGCGCGGCTTCCGCTCACCGCGGGCCTTTGTCGAGGCGCACCGGCGGCCGGAGCCCCCCTACCACGCCGGTCCCGCCGCCGCCGGGCTCGGCGCGACCGCGATGACCGATGTGAGCGACGGGCTGGTGGCCGACCTCGGGCATATCGCGGAGGCCAGTAAGGTCCGCATCGATCTGCGCTCGGCGGACATCGACGTCCCCTCGCAGATGTCGGACATCGGGCAGGCGGTGGGCGTCGATCCGCTCCAGTGGGTGCTCAGCGGGGGAGAGGACCACGCGATCGTGGCCACCTTCCCGCCCGACGCCAAGCTGCCGGCCCGCTGGAAGGTGATCGGCGAGGTGCTCAACCCCTCGGCGCTGCCCCAGGTGACGGTGGACGGAGCCCCGTGGGCACATGGGGGCTGGGACCACTTCGGCGACGGTAAGGGCGCCGAGTGATGGTGATGTGTGAACGTGAGGGCGCCGAGTGACGTCGCCGGGTGGCGGTAAGGGCACCGAGCGACCGTAAGGGCCCCTGGGGGACGTCCGGGGGTGCCGGGGGCGCCGAGTAGATTCGGTGCCATGGCTCTACCTCCCCGCGTCCCCCGCCCCGCCCATGACGGCTCGGCGCCCGTGCGCGTCCTCACCGTCGCCGGATCGGACTCCGGCGGCGGTGCGGGCATCCAGGCCGACCTGAAGACCATGCTGGCCCTGGGCGCCCACGGCATGAGCGTGATCACGGCCGTGACGGCGCAGAACTCCCTGGGCGTCCAGGGCGCCTGGGAGCTGCCGGCCGAGGCCGTACGGGCCCAGTTCCGCAGCGTGGCCGACGACATCGGCGTCCAGGCGGTCAAGACCGGCATGCTGGCGACGGCCGAACTGGTCGAGACCGTCGCCGCGCTGCTCGAGGACGTCACCGCGCCCGTGGTCGTCGATCCGGTCGGCGTCTCCAAGCACGGTGACCCGCTGCTGGCCGCCGAGGCGCTCGACGCGGTCCGTACGAAGCTGCTGCCGACCGCGACCGTGGCCACGCCCAACCTGGACGAGGTGGCCCAGCTCACCGGCGTCCGGGTGGAGTCGGAGGACGACCAGCGGCGGGCGGCCGGGGCGGTGCTGGGCCACGGCCCGCGGTGGGCGCTGATCAAGGGCGGCCATCTGCCCGGCGGCGACGCGGTGGATCTGCTCACCGACGGCACCGAGGAGCACTGGCTCCGGGCGCCGCGCCAGGACAACCGCCATACGCACGGCACGGGGTGCACCCTCGCCGCGGCCGTCGCCACGTATCTGGCGGGCGGCTACGAGGTCCCCGAGGCCGTCACGGCGGCCAAGGACTACGTCACGGGCGCCATCGCGGCGGGCTTCCCCCTGGGTGCGGGCATCGGCCCGGTCGACCACGGGTGGTTGTCGGAACGGACCGGCTGAGGGCACGCGAAAGGCCGGTCCACTCCAGTGGTGGACCGGCCTGGCGTACCGGTATCCCGCTTGCGCGGGGAGGCCGTGCGACTAGACGACTAGCGCGAAACCTTGCCGGCCTTGATGCACGAGGTGCAGACGTTGAGCCGCTTCGGGGTACGACCGACCACAGCGCGCACCGTCTGGATGTTGGGGTTCCAACGACGGCGGGTGCGGCGGTGCGAGTGCGAGATGTTGTTGCCGAAGCCCGGCCCCTTGCCGCAGACGTCGCAGTTGGCAGCCACGGGTTACTCCAAAGACGGGTCACCCTCGCTTCCCGCGAGGAGACAGGACACTGAACGGATGCCCCGGACGTTGCCTGAATCGTGGAGAATCGGCGGCGCCTGGGGAAATGGCCCGATTCGCATCGGGCAACCGGAGCAGCATACAACGGCCACTCCCGTACAACGAAACTATCATGGCTGCCCCGGCACCCGCCGAGGGCGGCGACTACCCTGCGATGACGCGATGCCCACCCCCGCCCCCAGCAGCCTCCGAGGAGGACCTTTCGTGCCGCACACGCTCGATGCCGATGCGGTACGGACCTGGTGCGGGCTCGCCCTCGACGCGCTGGGCCGGGCCCGGGCGGACATCGACGCGATCAACGTCTATCCGGTCGCGGACGGGGACACCGGCACCAATCTGTATCTGACCGTCGAGTCCGCCGCCCGGGCCGTCGACTCGGCCTTCGACGGCCACGCGACCTCGGCCGCCGCGTCCCGCCCCACCCTCGCCGATGTGGTGCGCGCCATGGCCCATGGCGCGCTGATCGGCGCCCGGGGCAACTCCGGCACGATCCTGGCGCAGCTGCTGCGCGGTATGGCGGACGTCCTGGCCGACGGCGGGCCGGACGGGACCCCGGGCGCGGGAGCGGCCCCGGGCACGGACGAGGCGGACGGGCTGCGGCGGGCGCTGCGGCGCGCGGTCGACCTCGCCTACCTGGCCGTCGCGCACCCCGTCGAAGGCACCGTCCTCACGGTCGCCGTGGCCGCCGCGGAGAGCGCGGAGCGCGCCACGGGCGACGCCGCCACGGTGGCCCGCGCCGCGTACGAGGGCGCCCGTACGGCGCTCCAGGCCACTCCGGGCCAGCTCGACGTCCTCGCCCGCGCGGGGGTGGTCGACGCGGGCGGCTACGGCCTGGTGACGGTCCTGGGCGGGCTCGCCCAGGCGCTGTCGGGCGAGGCCCCCGCGGCGCCCGCCCCGGCCCGCCCCGGCCGTGACGCCCCGGCGCCCACGGGAGCGGGCGGGCAGGACCTGGCGGGCTGCTCCGCCGACGGCGCCCCGGACGCCGGGCCCGCCTTCGAGGTGATCTACCTCCTGGAGGCCGCCGACACGGCCGTGACCGCCCTGAGGGAGCGGCTGGACGCCCTCGGCGACTCCCTGGTGGTCGTCGGCGGCGACGGCCTGTGGAACGTCCACGTCCATGTGGACGACGCGGGGGCGGCCGTGGAGGCGGGCGTCCAGGCCGGGCGCCCGTACCGCATCCGGATCACCCACTTCGGCGGTGCCGCCGTCCGTAAGGCGGGCCCGGGCGGTCCGGACCGGCCGGGCCCGGCCGTCGTCCTGCCGGATCAGTCCGGTGCCCAGGGCCCCACGGACGGCCCGCGCGCCGAGCACGCGCCCCGTGCCGTGGTCGCCGTCGTCCCCGGCGACGGACTGGCCGCGCTGTGCGCCGAGGCGGGCGCGACCGCGGTCGCCACCCGCCCCGGGGAGCCGCCCGCCGGCGGTGAGCTGGTGGACGCGGTCCGCCGGGCCAACGCCCGGGAGGTCGTGCTGCTGCCCAACGACACCGAGCTGCACCACACGGCGGCCGCGGCCGCGGCCCAGGCCCGCGCCGAGGGCGTGCGGGTCGCGGTGATCCCCACCCGCTCCGCCGTCCAGGGCATCGCCGCGCTCGCCGTCCACGAGCCCGGCCGCAGCTTCGACGAGGACGTGGTCGCCATGACCTCGGCCGCGGGCGCCACCCGCTACGCGGAACTGGCCGTCGCCGAGCGCCAGTCCTGGACCATGGCCGGGGTGTGCCAGGCCGGGGACGTCCTGGGCATGATCGACGGCGATGTGGCGGTGATCGGCTCGGAGCTGGCCGCGACCGCCGAGACGGTGCTGGACCGGATGCTGGCGTCGGGCGGCGAGATGGTCACGCTGGTGCTCGGCGCGGACCTTCCGGAGGAGGTCGCCGAACGGCTGGAGCGGCATGTGCGGGAGGGCCACTTCGCCGTCGACACGGTCGTCTATCACGGCGGTCAGCCCACCGCGCCGCTGATCATAGGCATCGAATGAGCCCGGCCGCCCGGAGCGGCCACCCGCCGAACCACCCCGCTCGTCATCCCCGATTGTCACTCCCGTGGTGTGCAATGGACGGGTGCCCGTGCTGGATGAACCCCTGAAGAAGGTCCTGGGCGGCAACACCGCGAAGGTGATGGCCGACCATCTCGACCTGCACACCGTCGGCGACCTGCTGCACCACTACCCGCGGCGGTACGCGGAGCGCGGTGAGCTGACCCGGCTGTCCGACCTGCCCCTGGACGAGCATGTGACCGTGGTGGCCCAGGTCGCCGACGCCCGGGTGCACACGTTCAACGGCGGCCGGGGCCGGCGGCTGGAGGTCACCATCACCGACGGCAGCGGCCGTCTCCAGCTGGTCTTCTTCGGCAAGGGCGTCCACAAGCCGCGTACGGAGCTCCAGCCCGGCACCCGCGCGATGTTCGCCGGGAAGGTCTCGGTCTTCAACCGCAAGCGGCAGCTGGCCCACCCCGAGTTCAAGACGCTGGTCGCGGGGAGCGGCGCGGAGGCCGTGGAGGCGTTCGCCAATCAGCTGCTGCCGCTGTACCCGGCGTGCAAGCAGATGGAGTCCTGGCAGATCCAGCAGGCCGTCGACACCGTGCTCGGCCCGGCCGGCCACGAGGAGTCCGCGCTGGCCGGGCTGATCGACCCGCTGCCCGAGAGCCTGCGCGAGGGCCGGGGGCTGGCCACGTTCCCCGAGGCGCTGCGCAAGATCCACCGGCCGGGCACCAAGGCCGATATCGCGACGGCCCGGGACCGGCTGAAGTGGGACGAGGCGTTCGTCCTCCAGGTGGCGCTGGCCCGGCGGCGGCAGGCCGACGCCCAGCTGCCCGCGGCGCCCCGCAAGCCCGCCCCGGACGGGCTGCTGACCGCCTTCGACGCCCGGCTGCCGTTCACCCTCACCGAGGGCCAGCGCCGGGTCAGCGAGGAGATCTTCGCCGACCTCGCCACCGACCACCCCATGCACCGGCTGCTCCAGGGCGAGGTCGGCTCGGGCAAGACCATGGTCGCGCTGCGCGCGATGCTCGGTGTCGTGGACGCCGGGGGACAGGCGGCGATGCTCGCGCCCACCGAGGTGCTCGCCCAGCAGCACCACCGCTCGATCACCGAGATGATGGGGGAGCTGGCCGAGGGAGGGATGCTGGGCGGCGCGGAGCAGGGCACCAAGGTGGTGCTGCTCACCGGCTCCATGGGCGCCGCGGCCCGCCGTCAGGCGCTGCTGGACCTGGTCACCGGCGAGGCCGGGATCGTGATCGGCACCCATGCCCTGATCGAGGACAAGGTCCAGTTCCACGATCTGGGCCTGGTGGTCGTGGACGAGCAGCACCGCTTCGGGGTCGAGCAGCGCGACGCCCTGCGCTCCAAAGGCAAACAGCCCCCGCATCTGCTGGTGATGACGGCCACCCCGATCCCGCGCACCGTGGCCATGACCGTCTTCGGCGACCTGGAGACCTCCGTCCTGGACCAGTTGCCCTCGGGCCGTTCCCCGATCGCCTCCCATGTGGTGCCCGCCAAGGACAAGCCGCACTTCCTGACCCGCGCCTGGGAGCGGGTGCGCGAGGAGGTGGCCGCCGGCCACCAGGGCTATGTGGTGTGCCCGCGGATCGGGGACGAGGAGGACGAGTCCAAGGCGGCGAAGGGGAAGAGCCCCGAGGACGAGGCCGAGAAGCGCCCGCCGCTGGCCGTCGTCGACGTCGCCGAGCAGCTCGTCAAGGGCCCGCTGAGTGATCTGCGGGTGGAGGTGCTGCACGGGCGGATGCAGCCCGAGGCCAAGGACGAGGTGATGCGCCGCTTCGCCGCGGGCGAGGTGGACGTCCTGGTCGCCACGACCGTCATCGAGGTCGGTGTGAACGTGCCCAACGCCACCGCCATGGTGATCATGGACGCCGACCGGTTCGGCGTCTCCCAGCTGCACCAGCTGCGCGGCCGCGTCGGCCGGGGCTCCGCCGCCGGGCTGTGTCTGCTGGTGACCGACATGCCCGAGGGCAGCCCAGCCCGGGCCCGGCTGGGCGCGGTCGCGGCCACGCTCGACGGCTTCGAGCTGTCCCGGATCGACCTGGAGCAGCGCCGGGAGGGCGATGTGCTCGGCCAGGCCCAGTCCGGGGTCCGCTCCTCGCTGCGGGTGCTCGCCGTCATCGACGACGAGGAGGTCATCGCGGCCGCCCGGGAGGAAGCGGCCGCGATCGTGGCCGCCGACCCGGAGCTGGCCGGATACCCGCAGCTGCGCACCGCGCTGGACGCCCTGCTGGACAAGGAGCGCGCGGAGTTCCTCGACAAGGGCTGAGCCCCGCGAAAGGAGCGCGCCCGGCCACCGCCGGGCCCGCCTGAGGAGCGCGCCCGGCCACCGTCTGCCCCCGTACGCCATATCGTGGAGATGCGGCGGCCCCGCCCGGACGGGCACCGGGCGCCGCTGCCCCGACCACCGTGAAGGACGGCTCCCACCCATGACCCGCGTGATCGCCGGAGCGGCCGGCGGCCGCCGCCTGGCCGTGCCGCCGGGAAACGGCACCCGACCCACCTCGGACCGGGCGCGTGAGGGCCTGTTCTCCACCTGGGAGTCGCTGCTCGGCTCGCTGGACGGGGCCCGTGTCCTGGATCTGTACGGCGGCTCGGGTGCGGTCGGCCTGGAGGCGCTGTCCCGCGGCGCCGCCCACACGCTGCTGGTCGAGTCCGACCCGCGGGCGGCCCGCACGATCCGGCAGAACGTCCGCACCCTCGGTCTGCCCGGCGCGGAGCTGCGCACCGGCAAGGCCGAACAGACCATCGCCGGACAGGCCCCCGACACCGGCCCGTACGACGTCGTTTTCCTGGATCCGCCCTACGCGGTCACCGACGACCAAATCCGGGAGATACTCCTCACACTCCTGGGGAAGGGCTGGCTCGCGCCCGGTGGGCTGGCCACCGTTGAGCGGAGCACACGAGGTGGGGAGTTCGTGTGGCCTGCCGGATTCGAGGGGCTCAGGGCCCGTCGCTACGGGGAGGGCACGCTTTGGTACGGTCACGCCGCCTCGACGTGCGAGGACGCGTCATGACCGGACCCGAGAGCGAGGAACTTCCGTTGCGCCGCGCAGTCTGTCCGGGGTCGTTCGACCCCGTCACCAATGGACACCTCGACATCATCGCCCGTGCCTCCAAGCTCTATGACGTCGTGCACGTCGCCGTGATGATCAACAAGTCGAAGCAGGGCCTGTTCACGGTGGACGAGCGGATCGACCTTCTCCGCCAGACCACGGAGGAGTACGGAAACGTCCAGGTGGAGGCGTTCCACGGCCTCCTGGTGGACTTCTGCAAGCAGCGGGACATCCCCGCGATCGTCAAGGGGCTGCGGGCCGTCAGCGACTTCGACTACGAGTTGCAGATGGCCCAGATGAACAACGGCCTCTCCGGCGTGGAAACGCTGTTCGTGCCCACCAACCCCACCTACAGTTTCCTCTCCTCCAGCCTGGTCAAGGAGGTCGCGGCCTGGGGCGGCGACGTCTCCCACCTGGTGCCCCCGTTGGTCCTGGAGGCGCTTGCCGAGCGGCTCGGCCGGAAGTAGCGGCTGACGGGACGTCAGCGGCTGTCCGGGAGGCGGCCGCTGGTCGTACAGTCGTCCCGTTCGTCTCCGTATCCATCCGCATCCAGACAGTCTGCGAGCACCCACAGTGGACGTGCAGAAGAAGCTCGACGAGATCGTCGATACCGTCGGTGGCGCCCGGTCCATGCCCATGTCGGCCTCGTGCGTGGTCAACCGCGCCGAGCTGCTCGCCATGCTCGAAGAGGTGCGCGCGGCACTGCCGGACTCCCTGGCCCACGCCCAGGAGCTGATCGGCGGCCGGGACCAGATGGTCGAGGAGGCCCACCGGGAGGCCGGGCGGATCATCGAGTCCGCGCACGCCCAGCGCGCCTCGCTGATCTCGGACACCGAGCTGGTGCGGAAGTCCCAGGAGGAGGCCGACCGGATCCTCGCCGAGGCCCGCCGGGAGGCCGAGGAGATCCGCGTCGAGGCCGACGACTACGTGGACAGCAAGCTGGCCAACTTCGAGGTCGTGCTCACCAAGACCATCGGCTCGGTCGACCGCGGCCGGGAGAAGCTGCTCGGCCGCGCCCCCGGCGCCGAGGACGGCCTCGGGCAGCCCGACGAGGGCCCGGAGCGCAGCGCCGACCCTGCCACCCTGCGGCACCGCGCGGACGAGTACGTGGACACCAAGCTGGGGGCCGTCTCGGCGGTCCTCGCCAAGACCCTGGAGGCGGTCGGCCGGGGCCGCCAGAAGCTGCTCGGGGCCCGGCCCGCCGATGAGCTCGGCGCCCATATGGCGGCCCAGGACGAGGCCGGCATGGCCCTGCGGACCACCGACGACGACTATCTGGCGGACCTGGCCCAGTCCCAGGCGGGCCTCGCCCAGCCCGCCGCCCCGCCCGACCAGGCGGCCGCCGACGCCGCGTACTACGCCGCCACCGCGGGCTACCAGCAGCAGGACGCGTACGGCTATCAGCAGGCGTACGTACAGCAGGACCCGTACGCCGCGCAGGGCGGCTATCAGCAGGACGCCTACGCCGCCTGGCAGCAACAGCAACAGCAACAGCAACAGCAACAGCAGCAGGCCCAGGCCCAGGGCTACGATCCGAACGCGGCCTACGTGCCCCAGCAGCCTCAGCAGCAGCCCCAGCACCACCAGCAGCAGCAGGGCGCCGCGCTCGACGAGACCAGCCTGTTCGACACGAGCATGATCGACCTCGATCAGCTCCGTCAGTACGAGCAGGGCCGCTGAGCGCTCCGCGGGAAGTGCCGCGATGCGTCGTCGGCCGACTGCGGCGCCGTCGTGGCTGGTCGCGCCGGCGCGGCGGAGACACTGCCCCGCGCCCCTTCGGGGCGCGAGAGGTCCTTCTCCACCGGGCGGATTGGGTCTACGGCGGCCTGTCCAGTATCCTGGCTCTTCGGTCGCGCGTACGTCCGCGATCTCGGCTGCCCGATTCGTAGTGGATGTTCGGGTGGCCCGCCGCAGCGTAGAAAGCAGGAAGCCCTGAACGCCCGCCTCGACCACCGTGCCCCTCTCGTGTTCGACACGCGCGAGCTGGGCCGTCGTCCCGGTGCGCTCAAAAGGGTCTCCCGCTCCGTGGTGGCGCCCAAGGGCCTCGGCATCGAGGTCATCGGGGTGCGGGAGGGCGCGACGATCGAGCTGGACCTCCGCCTGGAGTCGGTCATGGAAGGGGTGCTTGTCACAGGCACCGCCCGTGCGCCGCTCACGGGGGAGTGCGTAAGGTGTCTGGAGCCGCTGGAGCGAGAGCTCGAAGTGGACTTCCAGGAGATGTACTCCTACCCCGACGCCGACGACCGGAGCCGCGAAGCGGATACCGGCGACGACGCCGAGGAGGAGGACATGCTCTTCCTCGAGGCCGACCTGTTCGACCTCGAGCCCGTGCTGCGCGACGCGGTGGTGCTCGCACTGCCGTTGCAGCCGGTGTGCCGGGAGGACTGCCCGGGTCTGTGCGCCGATTGCGGCGCCCGGCTCGCGGACGACCCCGACCACCACCACGAGTCCGCCGACATCCGTTGGGCGGCACTGAAGGGACTCGCCGAGACCATGAGGGACGGCGAGAAGGACAACGCACCCCGCGAGCGCGGGGATGACTCACAGGAGAAGTAGCCGTGGCTGTTCCGAAGCGGAAGATGTCGCGCAGCAACACGCGCCACCGCCGGTCGCAGTGGAAGGCTGCGGTCCCCAACCTGGTGGCGTGCGAGCGCTGCCACGAGCCGAAGCAGCAGCACATCGCGTGCCCGAGCTGCGGCACCTACAACCGCCGCCAGGTCCTCGAGGTCTGATCGGCGGGTGACAGGCTCTATGTCAGACGCCACCACGCCCCCGCGTAAGCGCGGTGAAGCGGCCCAGGCGGACACGGCCTCGTCTCACACGATCCTGGAAGGGCGGCTCGGGTACCAGCTCGAGTCCGCCCTTCTGGTGCGTGCGCTGACCCATCGCTCCTTCGCGTACGAGAACGGCGGGCTGCCCACCAACGAGCGGCTGGAATTCCTCGGGGATTCGGTGCTCGGCCTGGTGGTCACCGACACGCTGTACCGCATCCACCCCGACCTGCCCGAGGGCCAGCTGGCCAAGCTGCGGGCCGCGGTGGTCAACTCGCGCGCGCTCGCGGAGGTGGGTCGCGGCCTCGACCTCGGCGCCTTCATCCGGCTCGGCCGGGGCGAAGAGGGCACCGGCGGCAGGGACAAGGCTTCCATCCTGGCCGACACCCTTGAAGCGGTGATCGGCGCGGTCTATCTCGACCGGGGACTCGACGCCGCCGCGGAGCTGGTCCACCGGCTCTTCGACCCGCTGATCGAGAAGTCCTCGAACCTCGGCGCCGGCCTGGACTGGAAGACCAGCCTCCAGGAGCTGACCGCCACCGAGGGCCTCGGGGTCCCCGAGTACCTGGTCTCCGAGACCGGTCCCGACCACGAGAAGACCTTCACGGCTGCCGCCCGCGTCGGTGGTGTCGCGTACGGCACCGGCACCGGCCGCAGCAAGAAGGAAGCCGAGCAGCAGGCGGCCGAGGCCGCCTGGCGCGCCATCCGCGCGGCTGCCGACGAGGCCCAGGCGAAGGCCAAGGCGGCCGGCGCCGGAACCGCGGGCACGGCGGCGGACGGCGGAGCCGCCGCCGACGCGGCCTCCCCGGCACGCTGATCGGCCTTCCCCGACCCGCACCTTCCATCACGTCCGTAACGCCTTTCACCGCCCCCGGGCGGACGGCCCGCCGGGGCCGTTCCGCCCGGGGGCGGTGAGGGCTCGAAGGCTCAAGGAGGCCCCCGTTGCCCGAGCTGCCCGAGGTCGAGGTGGTCCGCCGCGGACTGGAGCGCTGGGTCAGCGGCCGTACGGTCGCCGAGGTCCAGGTGCTGCACCCCCGCGCGGTCCGCCGCCACCTCGGCGGCGCGGAGGACTTCGCGGCCCGCCTCCGGGGCCGCCGCGCCGGGACCGTCCGGCGCCGCGGCAAGTACCTGTGGCTGCCGTTCGACGACGACGCGTCCGCCGAGTCCGTCCTGGCCCATCTCGGGATGAGCGGGCAGCTGCTGGTCCAGCCGGCCGAGGCGCCCGACGAGAAGCATCTGCGCGTCCGGGTCCGCTTCGCCGACGACGCGGGCACCGAGCTGCGCTTCGTCGACCAGCGAACCTTCGGCGGGCTCTCGCTGCACGACACCGTCCCCGGCGACCTGGAGGGGCTGCCGGACGTCATCGCGCACATCGCCCGCGACCCGCTGGACCCCGCCTTCGACGAGGCCGCCTTCCACCTCGCGCTGCGCCGCCGCCGCACCACGATCAAGCGCGCGCTGCTGGACCAGTCGCTGATCAGCGGGGTCGGCAACATCTACGCCGACGAGGCGCTGTGGCGCGCCCGGCTGCACTACGACCGGCCGACAGCGACCCTCACCCGGCCGCGCGCCGCCGAACTCCTCGACCATGTGCGCGAGGTGATGACCGCCGCGCTGGCCGTCGGCGGCACCAGCTTCGACAGCCTCTATGTGAACGTGAACGGCGAGTCGGGGTACTTCGAGCGCTCCCTGGACGCCTACGGCCGGGAGGACGAGCCCTGCCGCCGCTGTGGCACCCCGATGCGTCGCCGCCCCTGGATGAACCGCTCCAGCTACTTCTGCCCGCGCTGTCAGCGCCCGCCGCGCCCGGCCACCACGGCCCGTCCGGCGTCCCGCGCGGCCGACGCCTCGCCGCTCCCGGCGCGCGCGGTGTCGTAGCGCTCCTGGGCCGCCAGCACCTCGGGCATCCGGTCCTCGACCAGATGGATGAGGGCCAGCAGCCGCTCGGCGACCGCGCTGCCCAGCGGGGTCAGCCGGTAGTCCACCCGGGGCGGGTTGGTCGGCTGGGCCTCGCGGTGCACCAGACCGTCGCGCTCCAGCGCGTGCAGCGTCTGGGACAGCATCTTCTCGCTGACGCCGTCGACCCGCCGCCGCAGCTCGTTGAAGCGGAAGGTGCTGTCGTGGAGCGCGCTCAGGATGAGGCCGCCCCATTTGCCGGTGACGTGCTCCAGCGTGCCGCGTGAGGGGCAGGCGCGGGCGAACACGTCGAAGGCCAGGTTCTCCACGTCCACCGTGGTGGACGCCCCGCCACTGCGTTCACTGTCCATACCCACACCATACGCGCACTCAGCGCTGACTCCAGGGTCGCGCTTTCGGCTGGTGAGTGTGCTGCTCGTACGGGCATGTGAGAGCCCAGGGCGCTTTCGTACGCCCCGGGCTCTCACATACGGCCGGATGCGGAGGCCCGCTCGGGGCTCCCGTTCAGCGGCTCCCGCTCAGCGGCTCAGTAGCCGAAGTCCTGGGTCCACCAGGGACCGCCGTCGCCGAAGTGCGCGCCGACGCCCAGTCGCTTGAACGAGCAGTTGAGGATGTTGGCGCGATGGCCGGAGCTGTTCATCCAGGAGTCCATCACGGACTGTGCGTCCGACTGGCCGCGGGCGATGTTCTCCCCGCCCAGGTCCAGGATGCCCGCACCCTCGGCGCGCTCCCAGGGGCTGTCGCCGTCGGGGTTGATGTGGTCGAAGAACTGGCGCAGGGACATGTCCTCACTGAAGTCCTCGGCCAGCTGCGCGAGTTTGGAGTCGGCTATCACGGGGTCGCAGCCGACCTTCTCGCGCTCTTTGTTGACCAGGGCGAGGACTTCGGCCTCCGAGGCGGTCTCGGGGCCGGTCGACTCCGCCGGGGGTTCGGGTGCGGTCGGCTCCGTCGAGGGCGTCTGTGACGGCTTGCCGTGCCCGCCGCCGTTCGCGCCGCCCTTGCCGTTGCTGTTGTCGCTTCCCTTGCCCTTGCCGTTTCCGCCGGGCCGGTCGTTCCCGGAGGGCTGGGAGGGCCTCGGCTGCTCCGGCGAGGTGGTGGAGGGCGTCTCGGAGGGCTTGGGCGGGGTCTTGGAGGGAGTTGTGGAGGGTGCGTGAGGGCGGTCGTCACCACGGCTGGGCGGTACCGTGCCGCGATCGGTGGGGGCCGCGGACTGCGAGCCCTGTGTCTCCAGGCCGGAGTCCGAGGGACCGCCCGCCTGGACCTGTCCGGCGGAGTCGTTGCCCCCGCCGAGTTCGTAGCCGTTCGGACCGAGTCCGGAGGCCATCGCCACGGCGCCGACCGCGACAGCGGCGGATACGCCCAACAGTCCGGTCCGGACCGGAGCGAGGGGGCTCCGGTGCGGTCCCCGGTGGCGGCCTGCGGCGGCCACCTCCGCCGGGGTACCGGGGGCAGATCGTCGATGGCGGCCCATCTCCTGCCTTCCTTGTGTGCTCGGCGTCAAAAGTCGCTCGAAATGTGTCACTCGTGTGCGCGAGCCATGTATCACTCGTGTGGGTGAGTCCTGTTGAGCCGGGACTGTACGCCATTCGGGCCCCAACGCGCCTGCCCACTGGGCAATTCGATGGTTTAGCGGCTGCTCGGACGGGGGGTTAGCGTGCGCATATGAACGAAAGAGTCCGCCTCACCGTGTGGGTTCGTGGCCGCGTCCAGGGCGTCGGCTTCCGCTGGTACACCCGGGCCAACGCGTTGCGCATCGGGGACCTCGTCGGCTTTGCCTCCAACCTCGCCGACGGGCGGGTGCAGGTGGTCGCGGAGGGCCCGCGTGCGGAGTGCGAGCAGTTGCTCGAATGGCTCCGGGACGGCGACACGCCCGGGAAAGTCGAGGGAATCACCGAGATCTGGGACACACCGCGGGGCGGCTACGACGCCTTCGAGATCCGTTGATCAACTCACCGGAGGTACCCTCCGTGGCCCCCCTCTGACCACGCCTTCCCTGCGCACGGTGAGCAGAAATCGGCTGATGGTTGCCAACCGGGCCGCTCCATGGAAGGCTGCGGAGTCACGAAAGATCCCCGACCGCGATGGGTCATCTGGAGAGGGGCGGGAGCGTCCGCCGCCAGTGTGCTCTCGGCCCCTGCGGGCCCGTCGGCGTGTGATCGTGTTGACCCTCAAACCAATTGGTGAGACGCTGGAAGCCCCGCGCACCTTAACTGTTTGCCGCGCAGCACGGTAGTAATTTGGCAGGCATCGCGGGTGCAAATCCCTCACGACCCACACCGCTTCGGTCGGTCACTCAGTGTGGAGGACCATCCATCATGGCAAAGGCGCTTCTCGGTTACGTCGGCGGTTCCGACCCCCGAGTCCTCGCCGAGATGCGACGGCTTCAGCAGCGCGTCCAGGACCTTGAATCCGAGATCGTCCGGATTCAGGCCGAGAACGACGCGCTGTCCGCCGCCGCTCGACACGGCGACTCGCTGCTCGAAAGCATCGACGTATCCCAGGCGGAGCCTGCGCTCGCCTGACCCAGCCCCAGGGCCGGTCGGGCTGCATCGTCAGCCGCTTGAGAATCCTCAAGGGACGCTTCGGCGTCCCTTCGTCGTTTCCCCAAGTGTGCCTCCGAGCCACCCTTACCGACTGATGTGCCCCTCTCTCCCAGCGGTGAAACCGATCATTGCTGAAACGGAGAAAAAGCCGGGACGGGTGCGCCGCGCCACCTTCATGGGACGGTGCCGGAGGAAGCGCGGCGGGTAGAGTCCAAAGGCGTGCATCTCAAGAGCCTGACCCTGCGAGGGTTCAAATCCTTCGCCTCCGCCACGACGCTCCGGTTCGAGCCGGGCATCACCTGCGTCGTCGGCCCCAATGGCTCGGGCAAGTCCAATGTCGTGGACGCCCTTTCCTGGGTCATGGGCGAACAGGGTGCCAAGTCCCTGCGCGGCGGCAAGATGGAGGACGTCATCTTCGCCGGGACCACCGGCCGTCCCCCGCTCGGCCGCGCCGAGGTCTCGCTCACCATCGACAACGCCGATGGCGCGCTGCCCATCGACTACGCCGAAGTCACCATCACGCGGATCATGTTCCGCAACGGCGGCAGCGAGTACCAGCTCAACGGGGACACCTGCCGGCTGCTGGACATCCAGGAGCTGCTCTCCGACTCCGGTATCGGCCGGGAGATGCACGTCATCGTCGGGCAGGGCCAGCTCGACGGGGTGCTGCACGCCGATCCGACCGGCCGCCGCGCCTTCATCGAGGAGGCCGCGGGCGTCCTCAAGCACCGTAAGCGCAAGGAGAAGGCGCTGCGGAAGCTGGACGCGATGCAGGCCAACCTCGCCCGCGTCCAGGACCTCACCGACGAGCTGCGGCGCCAGCTCAAACCGCTCGGCCGGCAGGCCGCGGTGGCCCGGCGGGCCGCCGTCATCCAGGCCGATCTGCGCGACGCCCGGCTGCGGCTGCTCGCCGACGACCTGGTGACCCTGCGCGAGGCGCTGCGCGCCGAGGTCGCCGACGAGGCCGAGCTCAAGCGGCGCAAGGAGGCCGCCGAGGCCGAGCTGCGGACCGCGCAGCAGCGCGAGGCGGCGCTGGAGGAGCAGGTGCGGCGGCTCGCGCCCCGGCTCCGGGACGCCCAGCAGACCTGGTACGAGCTCTCGCAGCTCGCCGAGCGGGTGCGCGGCACGATCAGCCTGGCGGACGCCCGGGTCAAGAGCGCCACCTCCGCCCCCGGGGAGGAGCGGCGCGGCCGCGACCCCGAGGACATGGAGCGCGAGGCGGCCCGCATTCGGGAGCAGGAGGCCGAGCTGGAGGCCGCCTTGGAGGCGGCGAGCCGGGCGCTGGACGACACCGTGGCGCACCGGGCCGAGCTCGAGCGGAACCTGGCCGAGGAGGAGCGCCGGCTCAAGGACGTGGCCCGCGCCATCGCCGACCGCCGCGAAGGGCTCGCCCGGCTCCAGGGCCAGGTGAACGCCGCCCGCGGCCGGGCCGGTTCGGCCCGCGCCGAGATCGAACGGCTGGCCGCGTCCCGCGACGAGGCACAGACCCGGGCGGTCGCCGCGCAGGAGGAGTACGAGCAGCTCAAGGCGGAGGTCGACGGACTCGACGCGGACGACGCGGAATTGCGGGAGCGCCACGAGGCCGCGAAGCGCGAGCTGGCCGAGGCGGAGGCCGCGCTGAGCGCGGCCCGCGAGGCGGCGACGGCCGCCGAACGCGAGCGCGCCGCGACCTCCGCCCGGCATGACGCCCTCGCCCTCGGTCTGCGCCGGAAGGACGGCACGGGCGCCCTTATGGCCGCCGCCGACCGCCTCGGCGGACTCCTGGGCCCCGCCGCCGAACTCCTCACCGTGACCCCGGGCTTCGAGGTCCCGGTCGCCACGGCCCTGGGCGCCGCCGCCGACGCGATCGCCGTCAGCGGCCCCCGCGCGGCCGCCGACGCGATCCGCCTCCTCCGCGCCGACGACGCCGGCCGCGCCGCCCTGCTGCTGACGACGCCGGCCGCGGAGGGGGAGGAGCCCCCGCCGGCCCACCTCGCGGAGCCCTCGTCGGCCGCCCTGGCGGAATCCCCGTCCGCCCACCTCGCGGAGCCCCCGTCCGCCGCCTTGGCGGAGTCGCCGTCCGCCGCCCTGGCGGAATCCCCGTCTGCCGCGCCGGAACCGGGCGGTTCCGGCGCGCCCGCGCCGGGTGGCGCCCTCGTGCCGGGCACGCGCGCCGAGGGGGCCGCGCGGAGCGAGCCGGACCAGGGGCCCGCGCCACGATCGGCGGTCACCCCGGCGGCGCCCGGCCCTCTCGGTCGCCCGGCCGAGCCGGGCGGAGTGCCGGGTGCGGACGCCGAAACGCCCATGGCCGGGGCCGGTTCACCCGCTGGCGCGCCGCAGGGCCCCGGCGAGGCGGCTGACGGCGCTGCCGCCGTGCCGGGCACGCGGGTGCCGGGTGCCGGTTCCGTGGGCCGGGATGCCCCCACGGCCGGGGCCGGTTCACCCGCTGGCGCGCCGGAGGGCTCCCCCGAGACGGCTGATGGCGCTGCCGCCGTGCCGGGCACGCGGTCCCCGGACGGTCCGGTGAACGAGTCCTCCGGCTCCGACGAGGGCTCTCGGCCGGGCGGGGTGGACTCCTGGGGTACCGCGCCGGGGTCCGCGCAGGCCGTCACCGATACCGCGGGGGCGTCGTCCGAGGCGGAGGGCAGTGCTGCCCCGGGCACGCGCGCGCCGGGCGCCGACGCCGTGAGCCGGGGCGATACGGGTGCCGCGAGCGCGTCCGCAGGGCCCGGCGCCGACCGGCCCGTGGTGCCCGGTACGCGGCCGGAGGCGTCCGGGGACGAGGGCCGCGATCCCCGTACGGCGTCTGACCGCGCCCCAGCCGCTTCGGCGCCCGGTGGCACGGAGCCCGGTGCCACGGTCGCCGCCGTCGCCGGGCCGTCCACGTCGGCCGTCTCCGCGCGGGTGCCGCGGCCCGCCGGGGGAGAGGCGGCCGTAGCAGGGGCAGTGCCCGGGGACGAGCGGGGCGGGAAGGCCGCGGTCGTCGAAGCGTTGCCGCGGGTGGCGGACTTGGTGGCTGGGCCCGCCGCGCTGCTGCCCGCCGTAAGGCGGTTGCTCGACGGCATGGTGGTGGTCGGGACCCTGGAGGAGGCCGAGGAACTCCTCGCACAGCGGCCGGAGTTGACGGCCGTGACCGCCGAGGGCGATCTGCTCGGGGCGCATTTCGCGCAGGGCGGCTCCGCCGGGGCGCCCACGCTGCTGGAGGTGCAGGCGTCCGTCGACGAGGCAGCGGCGGAGCTCGAGCGGCTCGCCGTACGGTGCGAGGAGCTGGCCGGGGCGCAGCGCGCGGCTCAGGAGCGGCGGGCCGAGTGCCTGACGCTCGTGGAGGAGCTCGCGGGCCGCCGGAGCGCGGCGGACCGGGAGAAGTCGCGGGTCGCGCAGTCGCTGGGCCGGCTGGCCGGGCAGGCGCGCGGGGCCGCCGGGGAGGCCGAGCGGAGTACCGCGGCCGTCGCCAGGGCCGAGGAGGCGCTGGAGCGGGCGACCGAGGAGGCCGAGGAGCTCGCCGAGCGGCTGGCCGTGGCGGAGGAGGAGCCGGGCGAGGAGGAGCCCGACACCTCCGTACGCGACCGGCTGGCGGCCGACGGCGCGAACGCCCGGCAGACCGAGATGGAGGCGCGGCTCCAGGTCCGTACGCATGAGGAGCGCGTCAAGGGGCTCGCGGGGCGGGCCGACGCGCTCGACCGGGGCGCGCGCGCCGAGCGCGAGGCCCGGACGCGCGCCGAGCAGCGGCGCGCCCGGCTGCGCCATGAGGCCGAGGTGGCCTCGGCCGTGGCCTCCGGCGCCCGCCAGTTGCTGGCGCATGTCGAGGTGTCGCTGGTACGGGCCGAGCAGGAGCGGGACGCCGCGGAGCGCGCCAAGGCCGAGCGCGAGCGGGAGCTGGACGCCGCCCGCGGCCAGGGGCGTGACCTCAAGGGCGAGCTGGACAAGCTGACCGACTCGGTGCACCGGGGCGAGGTGCTGGGCGCCGAGAAGCGGATGCGGATCGAGCAGCTGGAGACCAAGGCGCTGGAGGAGCTGGGCGTCGAACCGGCCGGGCTGATCGCCGAATACGGCCCCGACCAGCTCGTCCCGCCGTCCCCGCCCGCCGAGGGCGAGGTCCTGCCGGAGGATCCGGAGCACCCGCGCAACCAGCCGGTGCGGTACGTCAGAGCGCAGCAGGAGAAGCGGCTGAAGGCCGCGGAGCGCGCGTACCAGCAGCTCGGCAAGGTCAATCCGCTGGCGCTCGAGGAGTTCGCGGCGCTGGAGGAGCGGCATCAGTTCCTGAGCGAGCAGCTGGAGGACCTCAAGAAGACCCGGGCCGATCTCCTCCAGGTGGTCAAGGAGGTCGACGAGCGGGTCGAGCAGGTCTTCACGGAGGCGTACCGGGACACCGCCCGCGAGTTCGAGGGCGTCTTCTCGCGGCTGTTCCCGGGCGGGGAGGGGCGGCTGGTGCTGACCGACCCCGAGAACATGCTGACCACGGGCGTGGACGTGGAGGCCCGGCCGCCGGGCAAGAAGGTCAAGCGGCTGTCGCTGCTCTCGGGCGGTGAGCGCTCGCTGACCGCCGTGGCCCTGCTGGTGTCGATCTTCAAGGCGCGGCCGAGCCCGTTCTATGTGATGGACGAGGTCGAGGCGGCGCTCGACGACACCAATCTCCAGCGGCTGATCCGGATCATGCAGGAGCTCCAGGAGGCTTCCCAGCTGATCGTGATCACCCACCAGAAGCGGACGATGGAGGTCGCCGACGCGCTGTACGGCGTCTCCATGCAGGGTGACGGCGTCTCGAAGGTCATCAGCCAGCGCTTGCGGTGACCGTTTCAATACTTGAAGTCAAGACCTACTCCCGCGTGTCGGCATGCTGGAGTGATTTCTTTGCCACACCCTATTGACTTCGAAACTTGAAGGAATAGTCTCTGCAACATTGCTTTTACCTTCAAGTGGTGGTCGACGCCTCAGCCGCGACCGCTGGAAGGGTCAGCCGTCCCCCACGTCCGGCGCCGTTGCCGGGCGGGCGTCAGGAGTTCACGTTGTCCACCACCGTGCAGGCACAGGGAGCCGAGGGCCGCAAGGCCCAGCCGGACCACCTCGGCCACGTCATCTTCATCACCGCAGCCGCCGCGATGGGCGGCTTTCTCTTCGGCTACGACAGCTCGGTGATCAACGGAGCGGTCGAAGCCATCCGCGGCAAGTACGACATCGGCTCCGCGGCCCTCGCCCAGGTCGTGGCCATCGCCCTGATCGGCTCGGCCATCGGCGCCGCCACCGCGGGCCGGATAGCCGACCGGATCGGCCGGATCCGCGTCATGCAGATCGCCGCCGCCCTCTTCACGATCAGCGCGGTCGGCTCGGCGCTGCCCTTCTCGCTGTGGGACCTGGCCTTCTGGCGGGTGCTCGGCGGCGTCGGCATCGGCATGGCCTCGGTGATCGGCCCGGCCTACATCGCCGAGGTCGCCCCGCCCGCCTACCGCGGCCGGCTCGCCTCGTTCCAGCAGGCCGCGATCGTCGTCGGCATCGCCATCTCCCAGCTCGTCAACTGGGGCATCCTCAACCTCGCCGACGGCGACCAGCGCGGGCAGATCGCCGGCCTGGAGGCCTGGCAGTGGATGCTCGGCGTCATGGTCGTGCCCGCCGTCCTCTACGGGCTGCTGTCCTTCGCCATCCCCGAGTCGCCCCGCTTCCTGATCTCCGTCGGCCGCACCGCCCAGGCCAAGCAGGTCCTGGGGGAGGTCGAGGGCAAGACCGTGGACCTCGATGTGCGGGTCGCCGAGATCGACCGGGCCATGCGCAGTGAGGAGAAGTCGACCTTCAAGGACCTCCTCGGCGGCCGGTTCGGTCTGCTGCCCATCGTCTGGATCGGCATCGGGCTCTCGGTCTTCCAGCAGCTCGTCGGCATCAACGTGGCGTTCTACTACTCCTCGACGCTGTGGCAGTCCGTCGGCGTCGACCCGAGCAGCTCGTTCTTCTACTCCTTCACCACGTCGATCATCAACATCCTCGGCACCGTGATCGCGATGATCTTCGTCGACCGGATCGGCCGCAAGCCGCTCGCGCTCATCGGCTCCGTGGGCATGGCCATCTCCCTCGCCCTGGTGGCCTGGGCCTTCTCGGCGCACCTGGTGGACGGCAAGCTGCCGCACGCGGAGGGTGTCCTGGCGCTGATCGCGGCCCATGCCTTCGTGCTCTTCTTCGCCCTCTCGTGGGGCGTGGTGGTCTGGGTCCTGCTCGGCGAGATGTTCCCGAACAAGATCCGCGCCGCCGCCCTCGGCGTCGCCGCCTCCGCGCAGTGGATCGCCAACTGGGCCATCACCGCGAGCTTCCCGAGCCTGTCGGACTGGAACCTGTCGGGTACGTACATCATGTACACGGCCTTCGCCCTGCTCTCGATCCCGTTCATCCTCAAGTGGGTGCCGGAGACCAAGGGCAAGGCGTTGGAGGAGATGGGCTAAATCCCCCCGCCGCCCACTCCTCGCACAGGAGAACTGCCCCGCCTCAGTCCTTGAGGCGGGGCAGCACTCGTTCCGCGAACAGCCGCAGGGACCGCCAGCCCTCCTCGACCGGCATCCCGCCGCACAGCGGATGGAGCACCAGGCTCGCCATCTCGCCGCCCTCCTCCGCCAGCGCCACGCACTCCTCCGGAGTGACGATGCGGTAGACGCCCTCCCGGCGCAGCGCCGCCACGTCCTCGGCCCGTGAACGCACCGCCGAGCGCACCGTGCCCTGCTGCCAGGAGGCGTACCTGCGCGCCTCGTACAGCAGATGGGTGCCGTACTCCTCCCAGGTCCGGTCCGGGTCCTCGGACAGATGCAGCAGCGGGGTGGCCGCCGGGGGCATCAGACACCAGCCCTCGGTGCCGTACTCCTCCAGCCGCGCGTGGTAGTACGCCTCCAGCTCCGGCAGATGCGCGCTCGGGAAGAACGGCAGGCCCAGGCGGGCCGCGCGGCGGGCCGCCGCCTGGGAGCTGCCGCCGATCAGCAGCGGCGGATGCGGCCGGGTGTACGGGCGCGGGGTGATCCGGACGGTGCGGCCCCGGTGCTCGAAGGGCTCGCCCGTCCAGGCCGCGAGCAGCGTCTCCAGCGCCTCGTCCTGGAGCGCGCCGCGCCGCTTCCAGTCCGTGCCCAGGGTCGCGTACTCCTCCGGCCGGTAGCCGATCCCGGCCACCGTGATCAGCCGCCCGCCACTGGCCAGATCCAGCACGGCGAGGTCCTCGGCGAGCCGCAGCGGGTCGTACAGCGGCGCGATCAGCGCCGAGACGGTGACGGTGATCCGGCGGGTGGCGCCCAGCAGCGTGCCCGCGAAGGCCAGCGGAGCGGGCAGCCAGTTGTCGGTGGACCCGTGGTGCTCCTCGGTCTGGAGGGTGGAGATACCCCGCTCATCGGCGAAGGCCGCCATCTCCAGCGCGGCGCGATACCGCTCGGACAGTCCGCGCGGGGTCGCGTCGGGATCGACGAGGTTGAGGCGTACGACCGTGACGGGCATGGTGGATGTCCTCCTTCGTCATGGAACGCGGCAGCCGGACCGTAGCTGACGGGCCGTCAAATAGCCACCTCCATGGCCCGTTCGGCCCACCGCACGGGCACGGCCGGGGCGGATGACTCATGTGCCTGGGACGCGGGGCGGCCGATGGTGAGGGCCGGCCCGCCCCATGGGCCGCAGCCCGCATACGCCAACTCAGGAGGGGCGCGTGACGATCAGCACGGGGGAATCGCTCATCACCGCGGCCGACATCGACGACCTCATCACCCGGGTCCGGCAGACCGCCGGCGACCCCGGGCCCCTGGAATCCGCCAAGGCCGCGCTCTTCTCCGGCTTCTCCGGCTTCTCCGGCGACGGCGACGGCCCCGGCGCCGGTACCGGCCCCGACCCCGAGACGGCGCGGCTCATCCGGCAGCGGCTGCTGGTGACCGCCCTCCGCCACGGGGGCGCGCTGCTGGCCAAGCTGCTCAGCCGGCTCAGCCCCCGTGAGACCGCCATGGTGCGCCGCTACGCCCACCGGCTCGCGAACTTCCTCGACACGCTGGAGGTCTGGGCGGCGCAGCCCGTCATGCTCGCCCTGATGCGCTTCGGACTGCCTTACGGCGAGGCGGAGACGATCGCCGTCGCCGTACTGCTGCTCGTGGGATGAGCACCCGGTCCCGCTGCCGATGGAAACGGGGGTGCTAGGGGGTCACCGGTTCGGGTGGGCCGGGGCATCCGCGCACTTCACGGCCGCGGTGGCGGGTAGTGCTCGGGGCGAGACACAAGGAGAACGACCATGCGCCCTACCCGAATCCGCACGGCGATCGCCCTCGGCCTGAGCGCCGGGGCCGTCGTGTGGACCGCGGCCGCCTCCCCCGCCACCGCCTCCTCCCACCCCGTCACGTCAGCCGACACCGACTGGCGGGAGGCGGGGCACTACGACACCACCGCGGCCTGCAAGCGCGCGGGCAAGGCCGGAGTCGAACGGCACAAGTGGGCCGAGTACAAGTGCCGCCCCGGCCGTAACGACAACTACGTCACGCTGTGGGTCAGAGGCGGCGGCTCCGGCGCGGCGCGCGCCCTGACCGCCTGGCCCGCCGCCGGTTGAGATGCGACAGGCCGCACTGCCGAAGGACCGCGCCGTGCGCGCCGCGGGCGGGGTATCGGCGCTGATCGTGGTGGTCCTGGCCGGATGGGTGGCCGGGCTGCTGCGGGTCAACGACGAGTGGCTCGCGCTCGCCTACCCCGACCCCCGGGGCGCCACCGTGCTGACCAGGGTCGCCGTGGGCGTCCCGGTGCTGGGCGTCGGCGTGCTGCTGCTCGCCGAGCGCTCGGCCCGGCGCTACGGCGGCGTCCTGCTGGTGGCCGGCGGCCTGTGGCTGCTGCCCTCGGCCGCCGCCGGGCTGCTGGGCCTGGCCGACCTGGGCACCACGGGCGCCGTGCTGTCCCTGCTGCTCGCCGCCGCCAAGATGGCCTGCCGCCCGCTGACCGTACTGCTGCTGCCGCTGTGGCTGTTCCCCCGGGGCGGGCGCCGGCGGTGGCAGTGGTGGGTGATCAGCCTGGGCGCGTCCGGCTACTGGCTGGGGTACGCGGGGCTGTGGCTGATCAGCGAGCCCCGGGTGGGCTCCGTGGCCAACCCGGCGTTCGCCACCGCGAGCGGTCAGTGGGCCTTCGACCACCTCGACGCCTACGCCGAGGCCGAACCCTGGGTGCTGCGCAGCGTCGCCGCGGCCGTGACCGCCGCCCTGTGCTGCCGCGCCGCCCTCTCGCGCGGCGCCGAGCGGCGCGACTGGGCGCTGCTGGCCGCCGCCTACCCCGCCTGCGTCTCGCTCCTGCTGTCCCAGTGGGGCGAGGGCGTGCCCACGATCGTGGCCCGTACGGTCGGCAGCGCCGTATGGGCCGCCGCGATCTGCCTCGGCGTCGCCCGCACCGGCATATGGCGGCTGGACCGCTCCACCAGCCACCGCCTCGCCCGCGCCTTCGTGCTCACCTCGCTGGCCGCCGTGGTGGTCTGCGCGGTCGTCGCCGTCCAGGCCGGGCTTCCCTCCGTGCGCTGCGGGGCGACGACCATCACCGCCGGATCCGCCCTGGTGCTGGGCTGGGGGCTGCGCCCGAGCGCCCGCAAGCTCACCCTCTGCGTCGAGCGCGCCTTCTACGGCCCCCGGGCCCGCCCGCACGAGGCCGTGAGCGCCCTCGCCGTACGGCTGCAACAGGCCCCGCACCCGGGCGAGGTGCCCCAGCAGATCTGCCGCAGCGCCGTGGAGGACCTCGGCGTCTCGGGCGCCGCCGTCAGCGTCGACACCCGCGCCGGGCCCCGGCGGCTGGCCGCCGCGGGGGCCCCGCTGACCGGCCCGGTCCAGACGTTTCTGCTGCGCCACCACGGCCGTACCGTCGGCCGGTTGGAGGTCTCCCGCGACGGCTCCGGCACCCCGGCCGAACGCGACAGCGGACTGCTCTCCCTCCTCGCCGACCAGGCCGCACCCGCGCTCGCCGCGCTGCGCCTGGCCGAGGAGGCCCAGGCCGCCCGCGAGCGCCTGGTGCTCGCCCGCGAACAGGAGCGCCGCCGGCTGCGCCGGGAGATCCACGACGGACTCGGCCCCCAACTGGCCGCCGTAAGGCTGCGTCTGGACATCGCGCAGACCTCCTGCCCGCCCGGCCACCCCGCCACCCCGCAGCTGTGCGAGGCCGCCGAGACGCTCGCCGAGGCCCTGGTCGAGGTCCGGCGGATCACCGCGGGCCTGGCCCCGGCCGCGCTGGCCGAGCGCGGACTGGCCGGCGCGGTCCGCGACCTCGCGCACCGGCTGGGCGTCGACGGCCTGCGCGTCAGCGTGGCCAGCCGCCCCGCCGCCCTGCCCCCGCTGTCGCCCGGCGTGGAGACGGCCGCGTACCGGATCGCGGCGGAGTCGCTGACCAACGCCGTACGGCACGCCCGGGCACGCCAGGTGAGCGTCGAGCTGACCACGGGCCCGGACACCCTCGAGGTCAAGGTCACCGACGACGGCAGCGGCCTGCGCGAGACCGCGGTGCCCGGCGTCGGCCTCGCCTCGGTCACCGAACGGGCCGAGGAGATCGGCGGCTCCTGCTCGGTGACCGGATCGGCGACCGGCACGGTGGTCCACGCGGTGCTGCCCCTCGCCGGCCCGGGCGAACACGGCAACCCGGAGGAGCACCGGAAGCCGACTGGGCACGAGGCGTGCCGGGCCCTCCTCAAGACCAGCAGATCGATGAGCCGGGCACCGTAAGGCTTTTGCGCCCCCGCGGGGGCACCTCCCAGCGGTAGCCGGGGGAGAACCGAGCCTCAAAAAGAAAGGCGCAAGCGAAGCGTGTCGCAATGGAGAGTGCTGCTGGTGGACGATCATCCCCTCTTCCGGGAGGGCCTGGCCGCCGCCGTCAATCTCGATGACGCGTTCACCGTCGTCGGCCAGGCGGCCTGCGCGGACGGGGCGATGGCCGAGGCCGTGCGCACCGGTCCGGACCTGGTGATGATGGATCTCGCACTGCCGGGCCGGTCCGGGCTGGAGGCGACCCGGCGGATCCTGTGCGATCACCCTGAGATCCGGGTGCTGGTCATGACGATGTCCGAGGACGACGACAGTCTGCTGGCCGCCCTGCGCGCCGGAGCCCGCGGCTATCTCCTCAAGGGCGCGGGCCGGGACGAGATCCTGCGGGCCCTGCACACCGTGGCGCGCGGTGGCGCGGTCTTCAGCCCGCGGATGGCCGAGCGGCTCGGGGCGCTGGTCGGCGCGTCGGGCTCGGCGTCCGCGAAGGAGGCGTTCCCGACGTTGACCGCCCGGGAGCTGGAGGTGCTGGATCTCCTCGCGGCCGGGCTCGGCTATCGCCAGATCGCCCAGCGGCTGGTGGTGACGGACAAGACGGTGCGCAATCACGTCGGATCGATCTTCGCCAAGCTCCAGGTGCGCGACCGCGCCCAGGCGATCGTGCGCGCCCGGCAGGCCGGGCTGGGAGGCGAATGACTCGCTCCCGCTCGTGGCTGATACTGGGTGGCGTTATGGAATACCTCATCCTTGCCGTAGTCATCGCTGTGGTCGCGGTCGCCGCGATCAGCGGGCTCGTGATCAGCGGCCGCAAGAAGAAGCGGCTGCCCCCGCCCCCGCCGAGCAGCCCCACCGTCACCGCGCCGCCCGCCGAACCGCACGTCGGTGAGGAGGCCGAAACCCCGCGTGAGGAACCACGCAGAACCATCGAGGAGGTGGATCTTCCGGGCGCCGGGGCCGCGACCGCGGAGGCACCCGCGCCCGAGGCCCCGCCGCTCGAGGTCCCGGAGCCGACCGCCGGCCGGCTGGTCCGGCTGCGCGCCCGGCTGTCCCGCTCCCAGAACACTCTGGGCAAGGGGCTGCTGACGCTGCTGTCCCGGGAGCACCTCGACGACGAGACCTGGGAGGAGGTCGAGGACACGCTGCTGACCGCGGACGTCGGTGTGGCGCCGACCCAGGAGCTGGTCGAGCGGCTGCGGGAGCGTGTGAAGGTGCTCGGCACCCGTACGCCCGACGAGCTGCGCGGTCTGCTGCGCGAGGAGCTGCTGCACCTGATCGGCACCGAGGCCGACCGTTCGGTGCACACCGAGAGCGGTGTGGGCGCGAACGGTGAGGAGAAGCCGGGCGTCGTCATGGTTGTCGGCGTCAATGGCACCGGTAAGACGACCACGACCGGCAAGCTGGCCCGGGTGCTCGTCGCCGACGGCAAGTCGGTGGTGCTCGGCGCGGCCGACACCTTCCGTGCCGCCGCCGCCGATCAGCTCCAGACCTGGGGCGAGCGGGTCGGTGCCCGTACGGTCCGGGGCCCGGAGGCCGGCGATCCGGCGTCGGTCGCCTTCGACGCGGTGAAGGAGGGCATCGCCGAGAGCGCGGATGTCGTCCTTATCGACACCGCCGGGCGGCTGCACACCAAGACCGGTCTGATGGACGAGCTGGGCAAGGTCAAGCGGGTCGTGGAGAAGCACGGTGCGGTGGACGAGGTGCTGCTGGTCCTGGACGCCACGACCGGGCAGAACGGCCTGGTGCAGGCGCGGGTGTTCGCCGAGGTGGTGGACATCACCGGCATCGTGCTGACCAAGCTGGACGGCACCGCCAAGGGCGGCATCGTGGTGGCGGTCCAGCGCGAGCTGAACGTCCCGGTCAAGCTGGTGGGCCTGGGCGAGGGCGCGGACGACCTCGCGCCGTTCGAGCCGGAGGCGTTCGTCGACGCGCTGATCGGCGGCTGAGGCCGGTGGAGGGGGGATCACCCGTATCGCGCCGGACGGGCCGGGGTCGAACTCCCGGCCCGTCCGGCGTTCGCACGCGAGGGGCGGGCCGCCTTCAGCCCCCGGCCCGATGACTCAGATAGGCCAGGGTCCCCAGCACCAGCCGGGCGTGCGGCGGGCGGCCCGCGGTGTCGAGGGTCGGCGGGCGCAGCCAGCGGACCGGTCCGAGGCCGCCGAGGTCCGAGGGCGGGGCGGTGATGTGGTCGCCCGGGCCCAGGCAGCGCAGATCGAGATCGGCGTCGTCCCACCCCATGCGGTACAGCAGCTCGGGGAGTTCGGCGGCGGCGCCGGGGGCGACGAAGAACTGGGCGCGCCCGTGCGGGGTGGCGGCCACCGGGCCGAGGGGCAGCCCCATCCGCTCCAGCCGGACCAGCGCGTGTCCGCCCGCGTACTCCGAGACCTCCAGGATGTCGAACGAGCGGCCCACGGGCAGCAGTACGGCCGCTCCAGGGACCCGCTCCCACGCGGCCGCGGCGGCGTCCAGCGTGGCGCCCGCCGGGACGCCGGGGGTGAAGCCGAGCGGATGCGCCCCCGGGGAGGGACAGTCCCGGTCACCGCATGAACATTCGTTTCTGCCACCCCCCGAGCCCCGTGCCGCCCGCGCGCCCGGCACCACGTCCCAGCCCCACAGCCCGGTGTACTCCGCCACCGTCGTGGACTCGGACGTACGGCCGCGGCGCCGCGAGCCGGACCGCATGTCCCGGATGCCGCCGATCGTGAAGCCCATGCCCCCTCCAACGGGTCCCGCTCTCGATGGTTACGAGCCGAAGCGCCGCGATGACGCTCCGTCGCCGATGAGGTGCGGAGGTGTGCGCTCCGATGTGACGGAGGTGGTGAGACGCGACTCGCGCGCCCCCACATGCACCCCTTCACCTGTTCCCGTCGCCTCGGTGTCAAGTGAATCGTGGGAAACCGCAACCGGGTTCATTCGAAGGGGTGGCGAATGGTGGCGTTTTCGGGAACCGCCTCGCCGGAGGCGTGATCGTAGGATTACTTTCAGTGCGCAGTCCCTGGAAGTGGCGCTCGCTCGAATGCGAGCTGACGACGGGCGGAGTACGGATCGGTACATGCCACTGGCATGAGGCGGTTCCCCGTCCGGACGGTTGATACGCCGCATCGCGGGGACAACTGACCGTGACAGAGGGCATTCTGGTGGCGGTCCGGGAAGATTCGTGGGATGGGGGCGTTCCGGGTGGGCGACAGCGGCGGCGGTGCTGGGAAGCGCCCCAATGCGCAATTGGGGTCGTGGTTCGTGCGCAGCGGCTGGTCGAAGGGGGAGCTGGCGCGCCAAGTCAACCGCAGAGCGCGGCAGTTAGGTGCCCACCACATCAGCACGGACACCTCGCGGGTGCGCCGCTGGCTGGACGGCGAGCAGCCCCGCGAGCCGATTCCGCAGATCCTCTCCGAGCTTTTCTCCGAGCGCTTCGGCTGTGTGGTCGGCATCGAGGACCTCGGGCTGCGCGTCGTCCACCGGTCACCGTCCGTGTCCGGGGTGGACCTTCCCTGGGCCGGGCCCGAAACGGTGGCGCTGATCGGTGAGTTCTCCCGCAGCGATCTGATGCTGGCCCGCCGCGGCTTCCTCGGCACCTCGCTCTCGCTGGCCGCGGGCCCCGCCCTCATCGAGCCCATGCAGCGCTGGCTGGTGCCCTCCACGAGCGGACAGCCCGGCGGCGCCCGGGCGGCCGACGGCGGGCGCGCGCGCCGGGTCTCCCGGCTCTCCGAGCCGGAGCTGGAGCTGCTGGAGTCCACCATCGTGATGTTCCGCGCCTGGGACGCCCAGTGCGGGGGCGGGCTGCGCCGCAAGGCGGTGGTCGGCCAGCTGCACGAGGTCACCGACCTGCTCCAGGAGCCGCATCCGGACGCAGTCTCCAGGCGGCTGTTCAAGGTCGCGGGCGAGCTCGCCCAGCTGGCCGGGTGGATGAGCTATGACATCGGACTCCAGCCCACCGCGCAGAAGTACTTCGTGCTCGCCCTCCACGCCGCCAAGGAGTCCGGCGACCGCCCCCTCGGCTCGTACGTGCTCTCCAGCATGAGCCGCCAGATGATCCACGTCGGGCGGCCCGACGACGCGCTGGAGCTGATCCACCTCGCGCAGTACGGCAGCCGGGAGAACGCCACGCCGCGCACCCAGGCCATGCTGTATGCGATGGAGGCCCGCGCCTACGCCAATATGGGCCAGCCCAGCAAGTGCCACCGCGCGGTGAAGATGGCCGAGGACACCTTCGCCGATTGCGCCGGGGGCGACGGCGACCCGGACTGGATCCGCTTCTTCTCCGAGGCCGAGCTCAACGCGGAGAACGCCCACTCCTACCGCGATCTCGCCTATGTGGCCGGCCGCAGCCCCACGTACGCCAAGATGGCCGACCCGGTGATGCGCAAGGCCGTGCGGCTCTTCGGCCAGGAGACCGAGAACGAGTCCGGCCCCCAGCGTTCGTATGCGCTCAACCTGATCGGCATGGCCACCGTCCACCTCCTCCAGAAGGAGCCCGAGCAGGCCGCCGCGGTCGCCCGCGAGGCGCTGCCGCTCGCCAAGCGGGTGCGCTCGGAGCGGGTCAACAACCGGCTGCGCAAGACCGTGGACACGGCGGTGCGCCAGTTCGGCGACGTGCCGGAGATCACCGATCTCAGTGAGCGGCTGGCCACCCTGATGCCCGACAACCCCGAGACGACGGGGCCCGGCCAGGCCGTCTGAGCGGCCCCGGCGATGATCGCGACACCGTAACGGAAGGCTCCGGCCCGACCACCGCGGTTCACCGCCGCGTAACACTCCCGCGTCCTTCGTCACTGCGGTGAAACATCGGGCGGCATCGGCTGAAACGGCGCTGCGCCAACCTCGAGGCGCATACCGGCCCACCGATGTCCTGCCCGCACGGGCCGTCGCTTCGAGGAGACGTCCACATTGAATGGCGCAAATACAGCGTTCGTCTTGATCAGCGCTGCGCTCGTGATGCTGATGACCCCTGGCCTGGCCTTCTTCTACGGCGGCATGGTGCGGGTGAAGAGCGCCCTGAACATGCTGATGATGTCCTTCATCTCGCTCGGCGTCGTCTCGCTGCTGTGGGTGCTGTTCGGCTACTCGCTCACCTTCGGAGATGACGTCGGCGGCGGGCTGCTGGGCAATCTCGACCACATCGGATTCAAGGGCATCGACCCGACCTCGCTGTGGGGCGACAAGCCGGACGCGATCCCGGTCCTGGCCTTCGCGCTCTTCCAGCTGATGTTCGCGGTGATCACCCCCGCGCTGATCAGCGGAGCCGTCGCCGACCGCGTGAAGTTCGGCGCCTGGACGCTCTTCATCACCCTGTGGTCCACGGTCGTCTACTTCCCGGTCGCGCACTGGGTCTGGCAGGCCGACGGCTGGCTGTTCAAGCAGGAGGTCATCGACTTCGCGGGCGGTACGGCGGTCCACATCAACGCGGGCGCCGCGGGCCTCGCCGTGGCCCTGGTGCTCGGCAAGCGCATCGGCTTCAAGAAGGACCCGATGCGCCCGCACAACCTGCCGCTGGTGATGCTCGGCTCCGGTCTGCTGTGGTTCGGCTGGTTCGGCTTCAACGCCGGCTCCGCCCTCGCCGCCAACGGGACCGCCGCCAACATGGCCTTCAACACCCAGGTCGCCACCGGCGTCGCCATGCTGGGCTGGCTCGCCTACGAGCGCATCCGGCACGGCGCGTTCACCACCCTGGGCGCCGCCTCCGGCGCGGTCGCGGGCCTGGTCGCCATCACCCCCTCCGGCGCGGCGGTCAACGCCTGGGGCGCCATCGTGATCGGCCTGGTGGCCGGAGTCGTCTGCTCCTGGGCCGTCAGCCTCAAGTACAAGCTGGGCTACGACGACTCGCTCGACGTGGTCGGGGTGCACCTGGTCGGCGGCCTCATCGGCACCCTCCTGGTCGGCGTCCTCGCCACCGACGGCGTCGGCGGCATGACCCAGCTGGGCAAGCAGGCCCTCGGTGCCTTCACAGTGCTGCTCTACTCCTTCGCCGTCTCCTGGATCCTGGCCAAGCTCATCCACGTCACCATCGGCTTCCGCGCCAGTGAGGACGATGAGCTCGGCGGCCTCGACCAGGCGTTCCACGCCGAGACCGCCTACGACTTCAGCGCGGTCGGCGGGTCCCCGCGTAGTACGGTGCCCGCCGCGGGCCAGGCCGGCGCGTCCGCGCCGCAGAAGCCGCACAACAAGAAGGTGGACGCGTGAAGCTCATCACCGCAGTAGTGAAGCCGCACCGGCTCGACGAGATCAAGGAAGCGCTGCAAGCGTTCGGCGTGCAGGGGCTGACCGTCACCGAGGCCAGCGGCTACGGCCGTCAGCGCGGCCACACCGAGGTCTACCGGGGCGCGGAGTACACCGTCGACCTGGTGCCCAAGGTGCGCATAGAGGTGCTGGTCGAGGACGAGGACGCCGACGACCTCGTCGACGTCGTGGTCAAGGCCGCGCGTACCGGAAAGATCGGGGACGGCAAGGTCTGGAGCGTCCCCGTCGAGACCGCGGTCCGCGTCCGCACCGGGGAGCGCGGCCCGGACGCCCTCTGACCCCTCTGGACCACCAGTGGCACGCGGACAGGGAGCCGAGTTGACGGAAAGCCTCGAGACCACGACCCACACCACCGACTCGGGGCCCGGCGGCTACGCGGCGGCCCGGCTGCGACTCCTCCAGGAGGAGTCGCGGTCCGGGCCGCCGCGCCGCGCCGCCCTGGCCGACCTCACCGACCGGTGGCTGGCCGCCCTGCTCACCGGCGGCGCGGAGACCACGGGGATCGCCCAGGGCGCCGCCCTGGTGGCCGTCGGCGGCTATGGACGCGGCGAACTCTCCCCGCGCAGCGACCTCGATGTGCTGCTGCTGCACGACGGCTCCGCCGACCGTTCGGCCCTCGCCGCGCTCGCCGACCACATCTGGTACCCCGTCTGGGACATGGGCCTCGCCCTCGACCACTCCGTGCGCACCCCCGACGAGGCCCGCGGGACCGCCGCCGAGGATCTGAAGGTCCAGCTCGGCCTGCTCGACGCCCGCCACATCGCGGGCGACGCCGCGCTCACCGCCGATCTGCGCACCACCGTCCTCGCCGACTGGCGCGCCCAGGCCCCGCGGCGGCTGCCCGAGCTCCACGCGCTGTGCCAGGAGCGCGCCGAGCGCCACGGAGAGCTCCAGTTCCTGCTCGAACCCGATCTGAAGGAGGCCCGCGGCGGGCTCCGCGACGCCACCGCGCTGCGCGCCATCGCCGCCTCCTGGCTCGCCGACGCCCCCCGCGAGGGACTCGACGACGCGCGGCGGCGGCTGCTGGACGCCCGCGACGCGCTCCACCTGTCCACCGGGCGCGCCACCGACCGCCTCGCCCTCCAGGAGCAGGACCAGGTCGCGGGCGCCCTCGGACTGCTGGACGCCGACGCCCTGCTGCGCCAGATCTACGAATCCGCCCGGATCATCTCCTACGCCTCCGATGTCACCTGGCGCGAGGTCGAACGGGTGCTGCGCGCCCGCTCGGCCGCCCGGCCCCGGCTGCGCGCCCTCCTCGGCGGCCGCGGCGGGCGCGGGGGTGCCGGAAGCGGGGCGGACGCGGGGGAGCGCAGCCCGCTCGCCGAGGGCGTGGTGGAGCAGGACGGCGAGGTGGTGCTGGCCCGCGCCGCGCGCCCCGACCGCGACCCCGTGCTCCCCCTGCGGGCCGCCGCGGCCGCCGCCCAGGCCGGACTGCCGCTGTCCCTGCACGCCGTACGGCGGCTGACCGCCGCCGCCCGGCCGCTGCCCGTGCCGTGGCCGCTCGAGGCCAGGGAGCAGCTGATCACACTGCTGGGCGCGGGCGAGTCCACCGTCGGAGTGTGGGAGGCGCTGGAGGTCGAGGGGCTGATCACCCGGCTGCTGCCGGACTGGGAGCGGGTGCGCTGCCGTCCGCAGCGCAACCCCGTCCACCGCTGGACCGTGGACCGGCACCTGGTCGAGACCGCGGTCCGGGCCAGCGCCCTCAGCCGCCGGGTCGGCCGCCCCGATCTGCTGCTGGTCGCCGCGCTGCTGCACGACATCGGCAAGGGCTGGCCCGGCGACCACTCGGTGGCCGGGGAGATCATCGCCCGCGATGTCGCCGCCCGTATCGGTTTCGACCGCGCGGACGTCGCGGTCCTCGCCACCCTCGTACGCCACCATCTGCTGCTCATCGAGACCGCCACCCGCCGCGATCTGGACGACCCGGCCACGGTGCGCTCGGTCGCCGAGGCCGTCGGCAGCGTCACCACCCTGGAACTGCTGCACGCCCTCACCGAGGCCGACGCCCTCGCCACCGGCCCCGCGGCCTGGAGCGCCTGGCGCGGCTCCCTCGTCACCGACCTGGTCAAGCGGGTCTCGGCGGTGCTCGCGGGCGAACCCGCGGACGACTGGTCCACCCCGCAGCAGACCACGGCCGAGCAGGAGCGCCTCGCGGTCGAGGCATGGCGCACCGGCGGCCCGGTGCTGGCCCTGCACGCCCGCTCCGAATCACTGCCGCCCGGCGAAACGGGCCTCCTTACGGACGTCACCGAAGGGCCGTCGGAGGAGGGGCCCATCGGCCCCGAACCGATCGGCGTGGAACTCCTCATCGCCGTCCCCGACCAGCCCGGCGTCCTCGCCACGGCGGCCGGTGTCCTCGCCCTGCACCGCCTTACGGTGCGCGCGGCGGACCTGCGCGCCGTCGAGCTGCCGTCGGAGCTGGACGCGGCGGAGGAGGTAGGCGCAGCCGGCGGGGTACTGCTGCTGAGCTGGCGGGTGGCGGCCGAGTACGGCTCGCTGCCCCAGGCCGCCCGGCTTCGGAACGACCTGCTGCGCGCCCTGGACGGCTCCCTCGACATCGTCGCCCGCCTCGCCGAGCGCGAGGCCGCCTACCGCAAGTACCCCCGCCGCCGCGGGGTGCACGCCCCACCACCCCGGGTCACGGTCGCCCCCGGCAGCTCCCAGCTCGCCACCGTGATCGAGGTCCGCGCCCAGGACGCCCCCGGCCTGCTGCACCGCATCGGCCGCGCCCTGGAACACGCCGGCGTCGCGGTCCGCAGCGCCCACGTCTCCACCCTCGGCGCCAACGCGGTGGACGCGTTCTATGTCACAGATGACGCCGGCGCCCCCCTGAAGCCCATGCACGCGGCCGAGGTGGCCCAGCAGGTCGAAGCCGCGCTGACCAGCACGCCGGGCACGTAGGGCACGAGTCGACCCGCCCGGAGCCTGGGGAGCGGGGCCTGAGCCTCGCTCGGGTCACCGTCGTCTGAGGGGGGCGGATCGGCCCGCCTCCCAGCCTCTCCGGCACTTGGGGAGCGGGGCCGGGAGGGGCTGAGCCGCGCTCAGGGCCACCGTGGCCCGAGGGGGCGGGTCGCCCCACTTCCCAGCCCCTCCGGCGTTTGAGAGCGGGGACTGAGCCCCCTCGGGCCAGCATCGTCTGAGGGGGGCGGATCGGCCCGCCTCCCAGCCCCTCCGGCGCTTGAGGAGCGGGGTCCGGGGCGGAGCCCCGGCGGGGGCACGGGGGCGGAGCCCCCGGAACAACAGTCGCGTCGCAAACCCGGGGGCAGACCGTTCGCACGACGGGCGGATACCCTTGGAGGCCGACCACCGACCCGACATCCGACCGAAGGATTCGCGACCACCGTGTTCGATACCCTCTCCGATCGCCTCGCAGCGACTTTCAAGAACCTCCGGGGCAAGGGACGCCTCAGCGAGGCGGACATCGACGCCACGGCACGCGAGATCCGGATCGCCCTGCTCGAAGCCGACGTGGCGCTGCCCGTCGTCCGGGCGTTCATCAAGCAGGTCAAGGAGCGCAGCCTCGGCGCGGAGGTCTCCCAGGCGCTCAACCCCGCCCAGCAGGTCATCAAGATTGTCAACGAGGAGCTCGTCGGCATCCTCGGTGGCGACGCCCGGCGCCTCCGCTTCGCCAAGCAGCCGCCGACCGTGATCATGCTCGCGGGTCTCCAGGGCGCCGGTAAGACCACGCTCGCCGGAAAGCTCGGCCGCTGGCTGAAGGGCCAGGGCCACACCCCGCTGCTCGTCGCCTGTGACCTCCAGCGCCCCAACGCCGTCAACCAGCTCTCGGTGGTCGCGGAGCGGGCCGGTGTCGCCGTCTTCGCCCCCGAGCCGGGCAACGGCGTCGGCGACCCGGTGAAGGTGGCGCAGGACTCGATCGAGTTCGCCCGCACCAAGCAGCACGACGTCGTGATCGTCGACACCGCGGGCCGCCTCGGCATCGACGAGGAGCTGATGCGGCAGGCCGCCGACATCCGCGACGCGGTCCGCCCGGACGAGGTCCTCTTCGTCGTCGACGCGATGATCGGCCAGGACGCGGTGAACACCGCGGAGGCGTTCCGCGACGGCGTCGGCTTCGACGGTGTGGTGCTCTCCAAGCTGGACGGCGACGCGCGCGGCGGTGCCGCGCTGTCCATCGCGCATGTCACCGGCCGCCAGATCATGTTCGCCTCCAACGGCGAGAAGCTGGACGACTTCGACGCGTTCCACCCGGACCGCATGGCGTCCCGCATCCTCGGCATGGGCGACATGCTCAGCCTGATCGAGAAGGCCGAGCAGACCTTCAGCCAGCAAGAGGCCGAGAAGATGGCGGCCAAGCTGGCGAAGGGCCCCAAGGAGTTCACGCTCGACGACTTCCTGGCGCAGATGGAGCAGGTCCGCAAGATGGGCTCCATCTCCAAGCTGCTCGGCATGCTGCCGGGCATGGGCCAGATGAAGGACCAGATCAACAACCTGGACGAGCGGGATGTGGACCGCACCGCGGCCATCATCAAGTCGATGACCCCCGGCGAGCGCCAGGACCCCACGATCATCAACGGCTCGCGCCGCGCCCGTATCGCCCGCGGTTCCGGCGTCGAGGTGAGCGCGGTCAAGAACCTGGTGGAGCGGTTCTTCGACGCGCGCAAGATGATGTCGAAGATGGCCCAGGGCGGCATGCCGGGGATGCCCGGGATGCCGGGCATGCCGGGCATGGGCGGCGCCAACAAGCGCAAGGGCAAGCAGCAGAAGAAGGCCAAGGGCAAGCAGCGCTCGGGCAACCCCATGAAGCGCAAGGCCGAGGAGCAGGCCGCCGCGGCGCGCCGCGAGCAGGGCGGCGCGTTCGGGCTGCCCAACGGCGACCAGGGCGGCCAGGACTTCGAACTCCCCGACGAGTTCAAGAAGTTCATGGGCTGAGCCGCCCCGGCTCCCGGGCCGCGTCCGTACGAGCGAACCGTAAGGCCCCTGCGCACACCGCCAGGGGCCTTACGCAACGGGCCCGTTCAGACCCGGCAGATCAGATAGCGGAAGACGTTCGGCATCCACACCGTGCCGTCCGCCCGCTGATGCGGATGCAGCGCCTCGGTGATCTCCTTACGGACCTGGATCGGATCCGTGGCCCGCTCCGCCGCGTCGAACAGCCCCGTCGACAGCAGCCCGCGCACCGCGCTGTCCATATCGGCGTACCCGAACGGGCAGGCCACCCGGCCCGAGCCGTCGGGCCGCAGGCCCGCCCGCGCGGCCAGCTCCTCCAGGTCGTCCCGGCCGCACAGCCGCCAGCGCGCGGGAGGGGGCACCTCCCGGCCGGGGGCGCACATGGGGTCGGCGAGCCGGGCGCCCACCCGCAGCACCCCGGAGGTGGCGCAGCGCTCCGGCGGGCCCCATCCGGCGAGCACCACGACCCCGCCGCGCTCGGTTCCGGCCGCGGCGGCCGCGAGCGTGGACGCCGCGTCGGACACCGTCGCACCTGGGCTCCCCGCGCCCAGGGCCGACAGCGGCTCGAAGGCGGTCACCACCGTGAAGGCCGCGTCCGCCGCGGCCTCCCGCACACAGGGGCTCTCCGGGCCGCCGAGGCCCAGCCGGGCGGGCCGCGCCCGGTCGTCCGGCGTGTCCGCGGCGGTCAGCCGCTCCCGCGCGAGGTCCAGGCGCCGCTCGTCCGTGTCCACTCCGCAGACCGCGGCGCCGCGCGCGGCCGCGATGAGGAGGGCGAGCCCGGAGCCGCAGCCCAGGCCCAGCAGACGCGTTCCGGCGCCGACGTCCAGCCGTTCGTACACGGCCTCGTACAGCGGGACCAGCATCCGCTCCTGGATCTCCGCCCAGTCGCGGGTGCGAGCGTGCGCGTCCGTCGTCCACGACGAGGAGGGGCGCGGGCGGTGCCGCCGTACGAGCGTAGATGTCATCGAAAGGGCCCCAATCAGCGAAGAGCTGTGCCGTCGTCAGATTCGGTGTCACATCCCCCGTGGTGCGCTTCCCCCGTGGTGCGTTGTGACGTCCCACCCCCAAATGCCAGGGAACTCCGCATCCGTCCCCGCGTCCAGAGGTTTCACGGCCGTGCTTGCGTGCCCCCTTTGTGCGCCCCCGCACACCTGTGCGTACGCCTCGCTCCCCGAACCGCCCCCTGACCTCCGCCGGGCCGCCGGACGGCCGCGGGCGGTGGCCGGCACTGATCGGCTCGTTTTGGTCCGATTCCCGGTTCGGTACCCCCGGGCCGTACGATCGGCGCCATGGCTAAGGCTCCCGTGCTCACCCCCCAGACGGAGGACTTCCCCCGCTGGTACCAGGACGTGATCAACAAGGCCGAACTGGCCGACAACGGCCCGGTGCGCGGCACCATGGTGATCCGACCGTACGGGTACGGGCTGTGGGAGCGGATGCAGCAGGACATGGACGCCCGCATCAAGGCGGTCGGCGTCCAGAACGCGTACTTCCCGCTCTTCATCCCGCAGTCGTATCTGGCCAAGGAGGCCGATCACGTCGAGGGGTTCGCGCCGGAGCTCGCGGTCGTCACCCATGGCGGCGGTAAGGAGCTCGAGGAGCCGGTCGTCGTCCGGCCCACCTCCGAGACGATCGTCAACGAGTACTTCTCCAAGTGGGTGCAGAGCTACCGCGATCTGCCGCTGCTGATCAACCAGTGGGCCAATGTGGTGCGTTGGGAGCTGCGGCCGCGGCTGTTCCTGCGGACGACCGAGTTCCTGTGGCAGGAGGGCCACACCGCGCACACCTCGTACGAGGACGCCCGGGACTTCGCCGCCCGCATCCACCGCGAGGTCTACGCCCGGTTCATGGAGGACGTCCTGGCGATGGACCTGGTCCTGGGCCGCAAGACCGCCCGGGAGCGGTTCGCCGGCGCCCTCAACACCCTCACCCTCGAAGGGATGATGGGCGACGGCAAGGCGCTCCAGCTGGGCACCAGCCATGAGCTGGGCCAGAACTTCGCCCGGGCCTTCCACACCAGCTATCTGTCCAAGGACGGTGAGCAGGAGCTGGTCTGGCAGACCTCCTGGGGCAGCACGACCCGGATGGTCGGCGCGCTGGTGATGATGCACGGCGACGACAACGGGCTGCGGATCCCGCCGCGGCTGGCCCCGATCCAGGTCGTGGTGCTGGCGATCAAGGGCGATGACGCGGTGCTCGCCAAGGTCCGCGAGATCGGCGAGCTGCTCACCGCGGCGGGCGTGCGGGTCCACGTCGACGACCGTACGGACACCCCCTTCGGCCGACGCGCGGTCGACTGGGAGCTCAAGGGCGTGCCGGTCCGGGTCGAGGTCGGCCCGCGCGACCTGGAGGGTGGCACCGCGATGGTGGCCAGGCGGATCCCCGGCGGCAAGGAGCCGGTGCGCGCCGAGCTGCTGCCGGAGCTGCTGCCCAAGGTCCTGGAGGAGGACCAGGCGCTGCTGCTGCGGCAGGCCCGTGAGCGCCGTAAGGCGCGCACCACGGACGTGACGACCATGGAGGAGGCCGCCGAGGCCGCGGCCGCGGGCGGCTGGGCCCGCATCCGGTGGGCGGACCTGGGGCCGGAGGGCGAGGCGGCGCTCGCCGAGCGGTCCGTGTCCGTGCGCTGTCTGGTCACCGAGGACGGGGCGGTGCCGGACGCCGACGACGCTCCCGGTAACGTCGCGTTCGTCGCGAGGGCCTACTGACGTCGCAAGGGCCTACTGAACCGGTACGTACCGGCTTGGTGCGCGATGCGTGGCTCATCCATACATTTACGCACCCGCCCCTCGTCGTCGTACATCACCGTGAACTGACTGGTACGTGCAAATTATTTGGGATGCCCCGGAATCGGAACACCGGACCGGTCCCGCTCGTTAGCACGACGTGAGCACGACACCACCTGTTCTCGCCGCAGAGCTGGCGCAGGCGTGGGCCGATATTCAACGGCACCACCCCGAGCTGCCGGATCTCGCCGCGCCCGAATCGCTGATCGGAGAATCGTCGTCCGCATGTGGCGCCGAGCTCTCCTTCGAACGGCTGCTGCATGAGGCAGTGCATGGGATCGCCGCTGCCCGCGGTGTCCGTGACACCTCACGCGCCGGCCGCTACCACAACCGCCGGTTCCTGGCGATCGCCGAGGAGCTGGGGCTCGACCACCCCGAGGAGCCGCATCCCAGCAGCGGCTTCTCGCTGGTCACCCTCAGTCCCGAGGCGAGAAAGCGGTACCGGACGACGATCGACCGCCTCCAGCGCGCGCTCAAGGCGCACACCGTGGCGACCACCGCCGAGACCTCCCGCACCTTCCGCGGGCCCGCCGCGCGCCACGGCTCGTCCGGTGGCGGGGTCCGGGTCAAGGCGGTGTGCGACTGCGGGCGCAATGTCCGCGTCGTCCCGTCGGTGCTGGCCCAGGCGCCGATCATGTGCGGCGGATGCGGGAAGCCGTTCCGCATTCCGGAGCCGGTGGCCGCGGTCGGCTGACCTGTCACGGTGTGGCAGAATGGTCTGCTGTACTCGACAGTCGACCAGGACCCCTCTCTCCTACGACTGACGCGTCCATCGGGCACTCGGGTACCGCAACCCCACGCGGCACGTCGCAGTGCTCAACCACGTCAAGACCAGGAGACACCACTCCCGTGGCAGTCAAGATCAAGCTGAAGCGTCTGGGCAAGATCCGGTCGCCTCACTACCGCATCGTCGTTGCCGACTCCCGTACCCGCCGTGACGGCCGGGCGATCGAGGAGATCGGTCTGTACCACCCGGTGCAGAACCCGTCGCGCATCGAGGTGGACTCGGAGCGCGTGCAGCACTGGCTGAAGGTCGGCGCGCAGCCGACCGAGCCGGTGCTGGCCATTCTGAAGGTCACCGGCGACTGGCAGAAGTTCAAGGGTCTGCCCGCCCCGGCTCCGATGAAGGTCGCCGAGCCCAAGGCCGACAAGCGCGCGCTGTTCGAGGCGGCCGCCAAGGACGCCGGAGACGAGCCGAAGGGTGAGGCGATCACCCCGAAGGCGAAGAAGGCCGACAAGAAGTCGGACGAGGCGGCCGAGTCCGCTGAGTCCACCGCGTCGACTGAGGCCTGAGGATGCTCGAGGAGGCCCTCGAGCACCTGGTGAAGGGCATCGTCGACAACCCCGACGACGTGCAGGTGGCCTCGCGCGACCTGCGGCGTGGACGGGTGCTGGAGGTCCGGGTGCACCCCGATGACCTCGGCAAGGTGATCGGCCGCAATGGCCGCACCGCACGCGCCCTGCGCACCGTCGTGGGCGCCATCGGCGGCCGTGGGATCCGCGTCGACCTCGTCGACGTCGATCAGGTCCGCTGAGGCGATCAAGAAGAGCACCGGCACGGGCCGGGGAGGGCTTTGGGCCGTCCCCGGCCCGTGTGTGTGAAGGGACATCGCATCGTGCAGTTGGTTGTCGCGCGGATCGGCCGTGCCCATGGCATCAAGGGCGAGGTCACCGTCGAGGTGCGGACGGACGAGCCGGAGTTGCGGCTCGGTCCGGGCGCCGTGCTGGCCACCGAGCCCGCCTCGGCCGGGCCGCTGACCATCGAGTCCGGCCGGGTGCACAGCGGCCGGCTGCTGCTGCGCTTCGAAGGCGTACGCGACCGCAACGCCGCGGAGGCGCTGCGCAACATCCTGCTGATCGCTGAGGTCGACCCGGAGGTACTCCCCGAGGATCCCGAGGAGTTCTACGACCATCAGCTGATCGACCTCGATGTGGTCACCGTGGACGGCACGGAGGTCGGGCGGATCTCCGAGATCTCCCATCTGCCGTACCAGGACCTGCTGGTCGTGAAGCGCCCCGACGGGGGTGAGGTGATGATCCCGTTCGTCTCCGAGGTCGTGCCGGAGATCGATCTGGAGGAGCAGCGCGCCGTGATCGACCCGCCGCCGGGCCTGCTCGACGAGGCGGAGGCGGAGATCGCGGGCAGCCGTAAGGACGAGACCGGGGGCGACGACCGTAAGGGCGGCATAGAGACCGACCGCAAGAGCGCGGCCGTGGCCGGCGGGGACACCGCGGGTGACGACCGTAAGGGCGACACCGGGGGCGGCCGTGAGGATGAGCCGTCATGAGGCTCGACGTCGTCACGATCTTCCCCGAGTACCTGGAGCCGCTGAACGTCTCGCTGGTCGGCAAGGCCCGCGCCCGCGGCCAACTCGACGTGCGCGTCCACGATCTGCGCGCCTGGACGCACGACCGGCACAACACGGTCGACGACACCCCGTACGGCGGCGGCCCCGGCATGGTGATGAAGCCCGAGCCCTGGGGCGAGGCGCTTGACTCGATCATGGCGTCGGGCGAGGCCGAGGGGCTGGTCAAGCCCACGCTGATCGTGCCGACCCCGAGCGGCCGTCCGTTCACCCAGGCCCTCGCCGTCGAGCTCGCCGAGCGCCCCTGGCTGGTCTTCGCGCCCGCCCGCTACGAGGGCATCGACCGGCGGGTGATCGATGAGTACGGCGAGCGGCTGGAGGTCCACGAGGTCTCGATCGGCGACTACGTCCTGGCTGGCGGCGAGGCCGCGGTGCTGGTGATCACCGAGGCGGTGGCCCGGCTGCTGCCGGGCGTGCTGGGGAACGCCGAGTCGCACCGTGACGACTCCTTCGCCCCCGGCACGATGGCCGACCTCCTGGAGGGGCCCGTCTACACCAAGCCCCCGGAGTGGCGCGGCCGCTCCATCCCGGAGGTGCTGATCAGCGGCCACCACGGCAGGGTCGCCCGCTGGCGCCGGGACGAGGCGTTCCGCCGTACCAGCGAGAACCGCCCCGATCTGATCGAGCGCTGCGACCCGGCGACGCTCGACAAGCATGACCGCGCGCTCCTGGCCGAGCTGGGCTGGGAGGAGCTGCCCGGGACGGGCGGGGCGACCGGCGGTACGACCAGCGGGGCGACCGGTGGGGCCCGATTTGGGCGGCCGGACCGGGCCGTGGAAGAATAGACCGCTGCCGTACGTCCGGGTGTGCGCCCCTGCCACAGGGGGACCGACGCCCACCCGATGAGGGCGGCACTCCGAATCATCATCCGATATTCCGCTGATGACCTGTGGCATCGGCGAGGAAAGCAGACGATCATGTCTCACCTGCTCGACACCGTCGACTCCGCGTCGCTGCGCACCGACATCCCGACCTTCCGCCCCGGCGACACGGTCAACGTCCACGTCCGCGTCATCGAGGGCAACCGCTCCCGTGTGCAGCAGTTCAAGGGCGTCGTCATCCGCCGCCAGGGCTCCGGTGTCCGCGAGACCTTCACCGTCCGCAAGGTGAGCTTCAGCGTCGGCGTGGAGCGCACCTTCCCGGTGCACACCCCGATCGTCGAGAAGATCGAGGTCGTCACCCGCGGTGATGTGCGCCGCGCGAAGCTGTACTACCTGCGCGACCTCCGCGGCAAGGCCGCCAAGATCAAGGAGAAGCGCGAGAGCTGAGCTCGCGGCTGGATCGCGGCGATTTTGCGCGACTACTGAGCTACCGCCGGATCATCCGGCCGGGCCGGATAGGCTCTGGCCCGATGAACACCGAAGGACAGCTCGCGGAGCGCGACCGCTCCCCGGGCTCCGAGAAGGAGCACGAGGGGCGGTCGCGCTCTTCGTATGCCTCCGCGCGGGCCGGGGAGCCCCGGTCCGCCGGGCGGCTGCCGCAATGGCTGCGCGGGGGCCGGCCGACCGGCGGCGGGCGCTGGCGGCGGGCGGCGCTGCTCGCGACCGCTTGTGCCGCGTTCGTGCTGCTGGTGAGCGGCTTTGTGCTCCAGCCGTTCCTGATCCCGAGCGGTTCGATGGAGAGCACCCTGCGCCCCGGGGACAGAGTGCTTGTGAACAAGCTCGCCTACCGTTTCGGGGACGATCCGAGCCGCGGCGACGTTGTCGTGTTCGACGGAGCCGGTTCCTTCGGAGAGGAGGAGCCGTCCGGGAATCCGGTGACGGGTCTGCTGCGCAAGGCGGCCGCGGCGGTCGGGCTGGCCGAACCGGCCGAGTCCGACTACGTCAAGCGCGTGGTGGGCATCGGTGGTGACCGGGTCACCTGCTGCGACGAGCGGGGGAGGATCGAGGTGAACGGTCAGCCGGTGGACGAGCACTATCTGCACCCCGGGGACAGCCCCTCGCGGGTGCGCTTCGACATCGTGGTGCCCGAAGGACGGCTGTGGGTGATGGGCGACCACCGCGACGCCTCCCGGGACTCGCGCGACTACCTGGGCGCCCCGGGCGGGGGCACGGTCCCCGTCGACAAGGTGATCGGCCGCGCCGAATGGATCGGCTGGCCGTTCGGCCGCTGGTCCGGCGTACCCCGGACGGACGCCTTCACGAGTGTGCCCGCGGCGCCCGGCCGCATACCGTCCGCCGCTCCCGGCGGTGCCCATGGGTAAGCGTGGGCGTCCTCGTGCCGGGGCGCGCCAGGCCGCTCCGCCCCCAGGTGTCGACCTGGGCACTCCCCGTCCGCCGGGCGAGCGCCGGGTGGGCGGGCGCGCGGAGCGGCGCAAGATCCAGCGGCGTATCAAGCGCAGGCGGCGCCGTTCGGCCGTCAAGGAGATACCGATCCTGGTGGGCGTGGCGCTGGTGATCGCGCTCGTCCTGAAGACCTTCCTGGTGCAGGCGTTCGTCATTCCGTCCGGCTCGATGGAGCAGACCATCCGGATCGGCGACCGGGTGCTGGTGGACAAGTTCACCCCGTGGTTCGGCTCGAAGCCGGAGCGCGGCGATGTGGTGGTGTTCAAGGACCCCGGGGGGTGGCTGGACGACGAGCGGAAGCCACCCAAGGACGACCCGCCGGTCATCAAGCAGGGCAAGGAGTTCCTGACCTTCATCGGGCTGCTGCCGTCCTCCGACGAGCAGGACCTGATCAAGCGGGTGGTCGCCGTGGGCGGCGACACGGTGGAGTGCTGCGATACGAACGGTAAGGTCACCGTCAACGGGACGCCGCTGAACGAACCGTATCTGCACCCGGGCAACCCGCCGTCGCAGAAGCAGTTCAAGGTGACGGTCCCTCAGGGGCGGATGTTCGTGATGGGTGATCACCGGTCCAACTCGGCGGACTCCCGGGTCCATCTGGACGAGCCGTACCAGGGCACGGTGCCGGACAACATGGTGGTCGGCCGCGCCGTGGTGATCGCGTGGCCGTTCGGGCACATGCGGCGCCTCGAGGAACCGGGCACCTACGCCTCGGTGAAGGACGCGCCGAGTGGGGCGACACAGGCCGAGGGCTCGGCACATAGGCTGTCCCCCATGGATCAGCAAGGAATGGTCCAGCTCCCGACCCCTGCGGAACTCCCGCTCGTTATGGGAGTGGTGATCCTGCGCCGTTCGTGGGGCAGGCGGCAGTCAGGCGTGAGGAGTGGATGTGGGGGATTTGGCGGTCGGCGCACGATCCGGTCACGAAGAGCCCGAGAGGCAGCCCGGGACGGGGGCGGAACACCCCACGGACGGGGCGGACGAGGCGCCCGAAGCCGGTGCACCCACGAACGGGGCGGCTGCCGCGCCGAGGGCGTCGGACCCACACGGAGCCGATGGCGGGCCGGAGCCCTCCGATCCCCAGGACGGTCCCGGCGCGGCTGATCCGCCCGGGCCCGGGGACGACGGGGCGTCGAAGCCGGGCCCCGGGAAGCCCGGCGGGCCCGGGAAGCTCGGCAAGCCCAAGAAGGTGCGCTCCTTCTGGAAGGAGCTGCCGATCCTGGTCGTCATCGCGCTGGCCCTGGCGCTGCTGATCAAGACCTTCCTGGTGCAGGCGTTCTCGATCCCGTCCGACTCGATGCAGGACACCCTCCAGCGGGGCGACCGGGTGCTGGTGGACAAGCTCACCCCGTGGTTCGGCTCCGAGCCGGAGCGCGGCGAGGTGGTCGTCTTCCACGACCCGGGCGGCTGGCTCGGCGAGTCGCAGACCAAGAGCTCCGGCCCGGTCGCCGAGGGTATCCAGAAGGCGCTCAGCTTCATCGGGCTGATGCCGTCGGCGGAGGAGAAGGACCTGATCAAGCGGGTCATCGCGGTCGGCGGGGACACCGTCTCCTGCAAGCGCGGCGGCAAGGTCATGGTCAACGGCAAGCCGCTGGACGAGCCGTACATCTTCCCCGGGAACACCCCCTGTGACGAGAAGCCGTTCGGCCCGATCAAGGTGCCCGAGGGCCGGATCTGGGTGATGGGCGACCACCGGCAGGACTCGCTGGACTCCCGCTACCACCAGAACCTGAACAACGGCACGGTCTCGGTGGACGATGTCGTCGGGCGCGCGATCGTCATCGCCTGGCCGATCAACCGCTGGACCACCCTGCCGGTGCCGAGCACCTTCGACCAGCCGGGTCTGGGCGCGGCCGCCGCGATGGCCCCCTCGGCCCTGGGGGTCGCGGGTGCGCTGCCGATCGTGCTGTGGCGCCGCCGCCGGCTGATCGCCAAGGTCCGTACGGAGGCCGAGAGCCGGCCGGAGCGGTTGACCGCCGACTGCTGACGGGGCCCGTACCGCCGGGTAAGGTGCGGTTCCGTGTGCCCTGGGGCACACGGAACCTGATCTTCTACATCTGTTGCGTACGGCGGGAGCACTGGAATGAGCGGAGCCCAAGGGGTGGGGGGCGGCAAGCCGCGGCGCACGCCCGGCAGTGTGCTGTCCGGGCTGGCGGTGGCCGTCGGCTGTGTGCTGTTCCTCGGCGGCTTCGTCTGGGGCGCGGTGCTCTACAAGCCGTACACGGTCCCCACCGACTCCATGGCGCCCACGATCGGCAAGGGCGCCCGGGTGCTGGCGGAGCGGGTCGACGGCGGCGATGTGCGCCGCGGCGATGTGGTGGTCTTCCGCGACCAGGTGTGGGGCGACCTGCCGATGGTGAAGCGGGTCATCGGGGTCGGCGGCGACCGGGTCGAGTGCTGTGACAAGCAGGGCCGGCTGCGGGTGAACGGCAAGGTCCTCGAGGAACCGTATCTGCGCTCGGGGGAGCAGGCCTCCTCCTCGGTCTTCTCCACCACCGTGCCCAAGAACCGGCTGTTCCTGATGGGTGACCATCGCAGCGACTCCCTGGACTCGCGGGTGCACCTCACCGACGAGGCGGGCGGCGCCGTGGAGCGCGGCGCGGTGGACGCCCGGGTGGACGCCACCGCTTGGCCGCTGGGCTCCTGGGGGACCGTGGGGCGGCCCGAAGCCTTCAAGGGGCTGCCGGGCGGGATCTCGCAGCCGGGGCCGCTGGGGCCCATCTTGATCGCGGTCATCGTGGGCGCGGTGCTGATCCTGGCGGGCGCGGCCCATGGGCCGATCGCCCGGCGCAGGTCAGGCGGCGACGCACGGCGGGACCAGGCGGCGAAGGGGAAGGTGGCCGCGAGTGGCTGACGGGCCGGACGGAGCCGAGCGGACGACCGGCACGGACGAGCGGCGGCTGCGGAAGGTCGCCCGGGTGGTGCTGCTGGACCCGCAGGACCGCATCCTGCTGCTGCACGGCTTCGAACCGGACGATCCCTCGTCCACCTGGTGGTTCACCCCGGGAGGCGGCCTGGAGGGCGAGGAGAGCCGCGAGGAGGCTGCGCTCCGCGAGCTCGCGGAGGAGACCGGGATCACCGATGTGCGGCTCGGCCCGCTGCTGTGGCGGCGGATCTGCTCCTTCCCGTTCGCAGGGCGGCGTTGGGACCAGGACGAGTGGTACTACCTGTGTCGTACCCAACAGACCGCGGCGCGGGCCGGCGGCGGGCTGACGGAGCTGGAGCGGCGGAGCGTGGCCGGTCTGCGCTGGTGGACGGCGGATGAGCTGGCCACGGCCACCGAACCGGTGTATCCGACACGGCTGGCGGAGCTGTTGCGTACGCTGCTCGTCGAGGGACCCCCGAGTGCACCGGTGATCCTGGAGACTGAGCGCGTCTGACGCACAATGGGGGGACGCACGGCTGAAGGGGAACATGCCATGAGCGCCGAGGACCTCGAGAAGTACGAGACCGAGATGGAGCTGAAGCTCTACCGGGAGTACCGCGATGTCGTCGGTCTGTTCAAATATGTGATCGAGACCGAGCGTCGCTTTTATCTCACCAACGACTACGAGATGCAGGTGCACTCGGTCCAGGGTGAGGTCTTCTTCGAGGTGTCGATGGCCGATGCCTGGGTCTGGGACATGTACCGCCCGGCCCGTTTCGTGAAGCAGGTACGGGTTCTCACGTTCAAGGACGTGAACATCGAGGAGCTGAACAAGAGCGACCTCGATCTTCCGAGCGGCTGACCCCGCCTTCCGGGCGGCTGGCCCGATTTTTCTGGCTGACCCCATCTTTCGGGCGGCTGACCCGGCCTTTCTGGCGGCTGACCCGAACTCTCGGGCGGCTGACTCCACCTTTCGGGTGGCTGAGTTTTCCACAGCCGGGCGGCCGTCCACAGGAATGCTCCAAGATCCCTGAGCGGGGCGCGGGGGCGTCACATTCGGTGCCGGAGGTGGTGCCGAATGAACGCCCGAGGAGCGCTGGGCCGCTACGGCGAGGATGTGGCGGTCCGCACATTGGCGGAAGCCGGGATGACGGTCCTGGAGCGCAATTGGCGATGCCGGGACGGCGAGATCGACATCGTCGCGCTCGACGCCGGGGCGCTGGTGGTGTGCGAGGTCAAGACGCGCCGCGAGGGTGGCTACGAGCATCCGATGGCGGCCGTCGGACCGGACAAGACCGCGCGGCTGCGGTGGCTGGCGGAGCGCTGGCTGGAGCGGCACGGCGGGCCGCCGCCGGGCGGGGTGCGGATCGATGTGGTGGGGGTGGTGCTGCCCCGCCGGGGCGCGCCCGTGGTCGAGCATGCGCGAGGGGTGGCCTGATGGGGTTCGCCCGCACCTGCTCGGTGGCGCTGGTCGGGGTCGAGGGCGTGGTGGTGGAGGTCCAGGCCGATCTGGAGCCGGGAGTGGCCGCCTTCACCCTGGTCGGGCTGCCCGACAAGAGCCTGGTGGAGAGCCGGGACCGGGTCCGCGCGGCCGTGGTCAATTCCGGCGGTGAATGGCCGCAGAAGAAGCTCACGGTCGGGCTCAGCCCGGCATCCGTCCCCAAGGGCGGCAGCGGCTTCGACCTGGCCGTGGCCTGTGCGGTGCTCGGCGCGGCCGAGCGCGTGGATCCGCGGGAGATCGCCGATCTGATGATGATCGGGGAGCTGGGGCTCGACGGCCGGGTGCGACCGGTCCGCGGGGTGCTGCCCGCCGTGCTCGCCGCCTCCGAGGCGGGCTACCGCCAGGTCGTGGTCCCCGAGCAGACGGCGGCGGAGGCGGCCCTGGTACCGGGCGTCTCGGTGCTGGGTGTACGGAGCCTGCGCCAGCTGATCGCGGTGCTGACGGACGAGCCGGTGCCCGAGGAGGAGGAGCCCCAGGAACTGGGCCGCCCCGATCCGATGCTCGCGGGGCTCACCGTGCCCGGCGCCGGAATGGGCACCGGTGTGGCCGCAGTGCCCGGGGCCGGGGCGGGGCGGCCCGATCTGGCCGAGGTCGCCGGGCAGCGGGCCGCGCGCACCGCCCTGGAGGTCGCGGCCGCGGGCGGGCACCACCTCTTCCTGAACGGGCCTCCGGGCGCCGGGAAGACCATGCTGGCCGAGCGGCTGCCCGGGCTGCTGCCGCCGCTCACCCAGCAGGAGGCCCTGGAAGTCACCGCGGTCCATTCGGTCGCCGGTGTCCTCCCGCCGGGACAGCCCCTGGTGGAGACCCCGCCGTACTGCGCCCCGCACCACTCGGCGACCATGGCCGCGCTCGTCGGCGGGGGCAATGGCCTGCCCCGACCCGGCGCGGTCTCGCTTGCCCACCGTGGCGTGCTCTTCCTGGACGAGGCTCCCGAGTTCAGCGGGAAGGCGCTGGACGCTCTCCGGCAGCCCCTGGAATCGGGGCATGTGGTGGTCGCCCGGTCCGCCGGGATGATGCGGATGCCGGCGCGCTTCCTGCTGATGCTCGCGGCCAACCCCTGCCCTTGCGGGCGCCACGGTCTGATGGGCGACGTCTGCGAGTGCTCGCCCGCCACGGTCCGCCGCTATCAGGCACGGCTGTCCGGACCGCTGCTGGACCGGGTGGACCTGCGGGTCCGTGTCGAGGCGGTGAGCCGGACCGAGCTCACCGGGGCGCGTGCCGGGGCGGAGAGCAGCGCGTCCGTCGCGGCCCGGGTCCGGGAAGCCCGGGAGCGGTCCGCTGCCCGCCTCCACGGCACCCCCTGGCGGCTGAACAGCGAGGTGCCGGGCCATGAGCTGCGCACCCGCTGGCAGCCGTCCTCCGGTGCGCTGCGCGAGGCCGAGCGCGACATGGAGCGCGGGCTGCTCACCGCCCGGGGGCTCGACCGGGTGCTGCGGGTCGCCTGGACCGTCGCCGACCTGGCCGGGCACGACCGGCCCATGGCGCCGGACATCGCCCAGGCGCTGCAACTGCGCACCGGGGTCAGCCGTGGGGTGCCGGTCCCGGCGGGGGAGTGCTGATGCCGTCGCCCTCGGCTGGCGGCCGCGGCGCCGTCCCCGCCCTGTTCTCCGAGCCCCGGCAGGGGCAGGGCGGCTGGGACGAGGGGCAGGCGCTCCCGGAGGGGCGGGGCGTCCCGGATGAGGGGCAGGCGCTCCCGGAGAGGCGGGGCACCCCGGACGAGAGAGGCACCCCGGACGAGGGGCAGGGGCCGCCCGAGCGGCGGGTCGCTCCGGACGAGGAGCAGGGGCTGCTCAAGCGGCGGGGCGTTCCGGACGAGGAGCGGCTGGCGCGGGCGGCGCTCACCCGGCTCGTGGAGCCCGGGGACGAGACCGTGGGGCGCTGGCTGCGCCGCATGGGGCCGGTCGCGCTGTGGCGGGCGCTCACCGGGAAGGGCAAGCCCCCGCCCGGGGCCACCGGGGAGCGGCTTGCCGGATGCGCCCTCCGGGCGCCCGGGGTGGACCCGGTCACCGACCTCGCGCTGATCGCCCGGTGCGGCGGACGGTTCATCTGTCCCGGGGACCTGGACTGGCCCGGTCAGCTCGACGATCTCGGTGACACTCGCCCGGTCGGGTTATGGGTGCGCGGCGCGGCGGACCTGCGGATGTGGGCGCTGCGCTCGGTCGCCGTGGTCGGCGCGCGGGCTTGCAGCGACTACGGCGCGCATGTCGCGGCGTCCCTCGGCGCCGGGCTCGCCGAGCGCGGCTGGGTGGTCGTCTCCGGGGCGGCCCACGGCGTGGACGGCGCGGTTCACCGAGGGGCGCTCGCCGCGGGCGGGGCCACCATCGCGGTACTCGCCTCCGGTGTGGACGTCCCCTATCCGCGAGCACACGCCGAGTTGATCGCGCGCATGGCGGAACAGGGCCTGGTGCTGGCCGAGTTGCCACCCGGAGCGCATCCGACGCGCCCCAGATTCGTGCTCCGCAACCGGGTCATCGCCGCCCTCACCCGCGGCACGGTCGTGGTCGAGGCCCAGTACCGCAGCGGATCGCTGGTCACCGCGCGCCGGGCACAACAGCTCGGGCGGTCCACCATGGGGGTGCCCGGACCGGTGACCAGCGGGCTCTCGGCCGGGGTGCATGAACTCCTGCGTGGCGAGGCCGTCCTGGTCACCGACGCCGCCGAAGTGGCCGAGCTCATCGGCGGCATCGGGGACCTCGCCCCGGAGCGGCGGGGGCCGCTGGTCGAGCGGGACCTGCTCGATCCCGTGACGGCACGGGTGCTGGAAGCGTTGTCGGCACGGGGCGGCAACCACCTGCGGGATGTGGCCCGGGAATCCGGGACCGGCTGTGACGAGGCCCTGGGCCGGCTCCATGAACTGCTCGCCCTGGGCTTTGTCGAACGTCATGGCGATCGATGGGAGTTGGTCCCGCCCGTGCGCCGGAGCGACGGCGCACGGCGAGGCGATCCCCCGAATCGGGGCAATCGGGTGAAAGGGTTGAGGCGATGACCGTATCCGCACACCGCCGAGCCGACGCCCTTCGCATACCGCGACGCCTTAGTCACGCTACGCTCACAAGGTTTCCGGCGGAAGCGTACGTCCTCACCCATGTCATGGCAGAACGGCTCAAGGCGACGAATGCCCCAGCACATCTCCGGGTCTGACAGCGCGGCGCCGCCCGCGGCCCGCGGCGCGGTGCACCCTGCCGCGCCCTCATCGCTCGACGAGCTGTGGCGGTCGTACAAGACCACGGGCGACGGCCGGCTGCGGGAGCAGCTGATCCTGCACTACTCACCGCTGGTGAAATATGTGGCCGGCCGGGTCAGCGTCGGGCTGCCCTCCAATGTCGAGCAGGCGGACTTCGTCTCGTCCGGGGTCTTCGGACTCATCGACGCCATCGAGAAGTTCGACCCCGAGCGCGCCATCAAGTTCGAGACCTACGCGATCACCCGGATCCGCGGCGCGATGATCGACGAGTTGCGGGCCCTGGACTGGATTCCGCGGTCGGTCCGCCAGAAGGCCCGGGCCGTGGAGCGGGCGTACGCCACGCTCGAGGCCCAGCTGCGCCGTACCCCTTCGGAGGCCGAGGTGGCCACCGAGATGAGCATCAGCCTCGAGGAACTGCACGGCGTCTTCAGCCAGTTGTCGCTCGCCAATGTGGTCGCCCTGGAGGAGCTGCTGCACGTCGGCGGCGAGGGCGGCGACCGGCTCAGCCTCATGGACACCCTCGAGGACACCGCGGCCGACAACCCGGTCGAGGTGGCCGAGGACCGGGAGCTGCGGCGGCTGCTCGCCCGGGCGATCAACACCCTCCCGGAGCGGGAGAAGACCGTGGTCACGCTCTACTACTACGAGGGGCTCACGCTCGCCGAGATCGGCCAGGTGCTCGGCGTCACCGAGAGCCGGGTCAGCCAGATCCACACCAAATCGGTGCTCCAGCTGCGGGCGAAACTCGCCGACGTCGGGCGCTGAATCGTCCCTCCGGCATCGCCCTCGGGGCGGCCTCTTCCGTAGAGTGGTCGGGTGCCCAGGATTCGAGCGGCCTCAGTGGCCGAGCACCGGACGATGCAGCGCGCGGCCCTGCTGGAGGCCGCCCGCACCCTGCTGTCCGAGGGCGGCACGGAGGCGCTGACCTTCCCCGCCCTCGCCGAGCGCACGGGACTCGCACGGTCCTCCGTCTATGAGTACTTCCGCTCCCGCGCCGCCGTGGTCGAGGAGCTGTGCGCCGTGGACTTCCCGGTCTGGGCCGCCGAGGTCGAGGCCGCCATGGAGCGGGCCGACGGGCCCGAGGCGAAGATCGAGGCGTATGTCCGCCGACAGCTCGCGCTCGTCGGCGACCGCCGGCACCGCGCGGTGGTGGCGATCTCCGCCAGTGAGCTGGAAGTGGGCGCGCGCGAGAAGATCCGGGCGGCCCACGGCGGGCTGATCGCCATGGTGGTCGAGGCCCTCGCGACCCTCGGGCATGAGCAGCCCCGGCTCTCGGCCGTGCTGCTCCAGGGCGTCGTGGACGCCGCGGTCCGCCGCATCGAACTCGGCGCGGCCGAGGATCCCGAGCGGATCACCGAGGCGGCCGTCGCCATGGCCCTGCGCGGCGTCCGGGGCTGACCGCCCGGCCCTTCTACCGCCACAGCGGGCGCGCGGGGCGCGGCGGACGGCCGGGCGACCTGCCCCAGCGGGCGCGCGCGGGTCGCGACCCGGACGACCGGCCGGCCCGGGCGACCCAGCTGGAGCCGGGCCCAGAGGGATGCCGCCACCAGCACCGCGGCCGTCGGCAGCCGGGTGTCCCCGGCGGGGGAGGCGAGCGCGGAGAGCGTGGGCACGCCGCGCACCCCGAAGACCGGGAGCAGCCGGGACGGCCCGCCCCGCAGCATCGACGGCGGCAGCAGAGACAGCGGATCGAGATAGCGGTCCGCGCGCCGCAGCCCCCAGTGCAGACAGCCCGACTGGCAGTGGAAGGGGCCCGGCGCCACCACGCCGACCACCTGCCCGGCGGCCACCCGTTCCCCCTTGGCCACCGTGGCGCGCACCGGTTCGTAGGTGGTCCGCAGGGGAGGGGAGCCGGTCCCGGACACCTCGATCACCAACACACCACGGCCCGCGACCGGACCCACGAAGCTCACCCGCCCCGGGCCCGCCGCCCGGACCCGCTCGCCCGGGCGCGCCGCGAGGTCGACCCCGCGGTGCCCCGAAGCCCAGGGCGCCGGAGGCGGCCGCCAGCCCCTCAGCACGGCAGGCCGCACCGCGCCCGGCGCACCATCGACCGGCCATGACCGCTCTCCGCCCGGCCTCGACCGTCCCTCGCCGGGCCTCGTCCCCGGCCCCGGATCCGGCGCCGCCCGCGGAGCAGGGGCCGCGCGTGGATCCGCCGCCGCGCGTGGATCCGCCGCCGCTGCCCGTGCCGCCGGAAGAGGCGACACCAGAAGGAAGGCCGACAGCACCGACAGCACCGACAGCACCGACAGCACAAGAATCACCAGGACACGAGCCCAACCCACCACAAGCCTTCGCATGCCCCCACGATGGCCGGGCGGCCCGAAACGAGTGGATCATGGACGGAATCGGGGGACTACTCACTGGTTGTGGATAACGCCGTCACCCGGCACCGTACCGGTCCCGTACACTTCTTATGGCGATCCGGGTCACCGGATCGACTTCGCACGCCCCGCCACCGGTGCTCCGATCGCGCATCGGTCAGCTCGGTGGCCGCGCCCCTCGGTCCTCGGACGACCCCCGAAAGGGCCCCGTCCGTGGCAGGCGCGCCGGGACGTCAGGAGCGGCGGCCGCCCGGCCGCCGTGGAACCGAGTACCTCAAGGAGTACGGCCATGGCCGTCGTCACGATGCGGGAGCTGCTGGAGAGCGGCGTCCACTTCGGGCACCAGACCCGCCGCTGGAACCCGAAGATGAAGCGCTTCATCTTCACCGAGCGCAACGGCATCTACATCATCGACCTGCTCCAGTCGCTGTCGTACATCGACCGCGCCTACGAGTTCGTCAAGGAGACCGTCGCCCACGGCGGCTCCATCATGTTCGTCGGCACCAAGAAGCAGGCGCAGGAGGCCATCGCCGAGCAGGCGACCCGCGTCGGCATGCCGTACGTCAACCAGCGCTGGCTGGGCGGCATGCTCACCAACTTCTCGACCGTCTACAAGCGCCTTCAGCGCCTGAAGGAGCTCGAGCAGATCGACTTCGAGGATGTGGCCGCCTCCGGCCTCACCAAGAAGGAGCTCCTGGTCCTCTCCCGCGAGAAGGCCAAGCTGGAGAAGACCCTCGGCGGTATCCGCGAGATGCAGAAGGTGCCGAGCGCCGTCTGGATCGTGGACACCAAGAAGGAGCACATCGCCGTCGGTGAGGCGCGCAAGCTCCGGATCCCGGTTGTCGCGATCCTCGACACCAACTGCGACCCGGACGAGGTCGACTACAAGATCCCGGGCAACGACGACGCGATCCGCTCCGTCACCCTGCTCACCCGGGTGATCGCCGACGCCGTCGCCGAGGGCCTCATCGCCCGTTCCGGTGTCGCCACCGGTGACGAGAAGGCCGACAAGGCCGCGGGCGAGCCGCTCGCCGAGTGGGAGCGCGACCTGCTCGAGGGCGAGAAGAAGGCCGACGAGGCCGAGGCCGAGGCCGAGGCCAAGCCGGCCGAGGCCGCCGCGGACAAGCCCGCCGAGGACGCCGCCAAGCCCGCCGAGGCCGCCGAGGCCGCTGCGGACAAGCCTGCCGAGGACGCCAAGCCCGCCGAGGCCCCCGCCGCGGGCACCGAGCAGGGCTGACCACTCAGACGTCACTCAGACGGTGTATGACGGCGGGGGACGGTGCCAGTGGCACCGCCCCCGTCGTTCACCCGTAGAGCTTTCGACTTTCGAGAAGAGATTCACAGATCATGGCGAACTTCACCGCCGCTGACGTCAAGAAGCTCCGTGAGCTGACCGGCGCCGGCATGATGGACTGCAAGAAGGCCCTGGACGAGGCCGAGGGCACCGTCGACAAGGCCGTCGAGATCCTGCGCGTCAAGGGCCAGAAGGGCGTGGCCAAGCGTGAGGGCCGCAGCGCCGAGAACGGTGCCGTCGTCTCCCTCATCGCGGACGACAAGTCCTCCGGCGTGCTGGTCGAGCTGAAGTGCGAGACCGACTTCGTGGCCAAGGGCGACAAGTTCGTGGCCGTCGCCGACGCCATCGCCGCCCACGTCGCCAAGACCTCCCCGGCCGACCTGGAGGCCCTGCTGGCCTCCGAGATCGAGGCGGGCAAGACCGTTCAGGCGTTCGTCGACGAGGCCAACGCGACCCTCGGCGAGAAGATCGTCCTGGACCGCTTCGCGCAGTTCTCCGGCGGCTTCGTCGCGGCGTACATGCACCGCACCAGCCCGGACCTGCCGCCGCAGGTCGGCGTCCTGGTCGAGCTGGACAAGGAAGACGCCACGGTCGCCAAGGACGTCGCGCAGCACATCGCCGCCTTCGCCCCGAAGTTCCTCACCCGCGACGAGATCCCGGCCGAGACGGTCGAGAACGAGCGCCGGGTCGCCGAGGCCACCGCCCGCGAGGAGGGCAAGCCCGAGGGCGCCCTGCCGAAGATCGTCGAGGGTCGCGTTACCGGCTTCTTCAAGGAGAACGTGCTGGTGGACCAGCCGTTCGCCAAGGACAACAAGAAGTCCGTCCAGAAGATCCTGGACGAGGCCGGTGTCTCGCTCAAGCGCTTCGCCCGTTTCCGCGTCGGCGTCTGAGCCGAGCAGCGAATGACCGGCGACCCCGATAGGGTCGTAGGCAGCCAACCGTCGACCGGTCGGCCGCAGATGTGACGAGGAGGCCATTGCCGCAGAGGTCGTAACAGGACCCGTCCGGCAGTGGCCTTCTTCGTATGTGCACGAGGAGATCTCCAATGAATCACGGCGCGGACGCCAAACAGGCCGCCGATGACAAGAAGGCGCACGGCGCGGTCCCACACGGTCGCTTCCTGCTGAAGCTGTCCGGCGAGGCGTTCGCCGGTGGCGGGGGACTCGGTGTCGACCCCGATGTCGTGCACGCCATCGCCCGCGAGGTCGCCGCCGTGGTCAGGGACGGTGCCGAAATCGCCATCGTCATCGGCGGCGGTAACTTCTTCCGCGGTGCGGAGTTGCAGCAGCGCGGTATGGACCGGGCCCGCTCGGACTACATGGGCATGCTCGGAACCGTCATGAACTGTCTCGCCCTCCAGGACTTCCTGGAAAAGGAGGGCATCGACTCCCGCGTCCAGACCGCCATCACCATGGGCCAGGTCGCGGAGCCGTACATTCCGCTGCGTGCGGTGCGCCATCTGGAGAAGGGGCGTGTGGTCATCTTCGGCGCGGGTATGGGTATGCCGTACTTCTCCACGGACACCACCGCGGCCCAGCGAGCGCTGGAGATCGACGCGCAGGCCCTGCTCATGGGCAAGAACGGCGTGGACGGGGTCTATGACTCCGACCCCGCCCGCAACCCCGACGCGGTGAAGTTCGACGCCCTGGAGTACGGCGAGGTGATCACCCGGGACCTCAAGGTCGCCGACGCCACCGCGATCACCCTGTGCCGGGACAACAAGCTGCCCATCCTCGTCTTCGAGCTCCTGGCCGAAGGAAATATCGCGCGTGCGGTGAAGGGTGAGAAGATCGGCACGCTGGTGAGCGACCAGGGCTCCCGGGCCTGACGGCTCGAACGGGGGATGGACAACGGCCTGCCGGTCGGACACCGTGCAGGAGAAGACGCACGCAGGGGCGAGGCTCTGCTTACTGATAACACCAGGAGCAAGTGGTGATCGAAGAGATCCTCCTCGAGGCCGAGGAGAAGATGGAGAAGGCCGTTGTGGTCGCCAAGGAGGACTTCGCCGCGATCCGCACCGGGCGTGCGCACCCGGCGATGTTCAACAAGATCGTGGCGGACTACTACGGTGCGCTGACGCCGATCAATCAGCTGGCGTCGTTCTCGGTGCCGGAGCCGCGGATGGCCGTGGTCACGCCGTTCGACAAGACCGCGCTCCGCAATATCGAGCAGGCGATCCGGGACTCCGATCTGGGCGTCAACCCGAGCAATGACGGCAACATCATCCGTGTGGTGTTCCCCGAGCTCACCGAGCAGCGCCGCAAGGAGTTCATCAAGGTCGCCAAGGGCAAGGGCGAGGACGCGAAGATCTCGATCCGCAGCGTCCGCCGCAAGGCCAAGGAGTCCATCGACAAGCTGATCAAGGACGGCGAGGTCGGCGAGGACGAGGGGCGCCGCGCGGAGAAGGAGCTCGACGACACCACGGCGAAGTATGTCGCGCAGGTGGATGAGCTGCTCAAGCACAAGGAAGCCGAGCTGCTCGAGGTCTGATGAACGACTCTTCCTGGGGGGCCCCACCAAGCGCCGGACTCCGGGGACCGGGCGGTCAGGGCACCTCCCCCGGCTATGGCTGGGAGGTGCCCACTTCTTCGGCGGGTCCCGCGCATGAGGTGGGTGAGGCGGCGCAAACTCGCCCCATGCCCACCGTGCCCCACGCAGGCGGCGACTCCGGCGAGGCCGCCGACCGTGACCGGGGGGCCGCTCGGCAGAGCGGCCCCCTCTTCCGCGACGAGCGGGAGCCGCAGCCCGGCCCCCGGCAGCCCGCCGGGCGCCGGCCGACGCCCCCCGACCCCGCGCCCGACCCGGCCCCTGCCGACGGCGCGGGCGGCGCCGGGCAGGGCAAGAAGAGCGCGGGCCGGAATCTGCGGGCCGCGATAGGGGTGGGCATCGGCCTCGGTGTGATCATCCTGGCCTCGCTCTTCATCTACAAGCCTGTGTTCGTCGGCGTGGTGGCGGTCGCGGTGGTGGTCGGGCTCTGGGAGCTGACCTCGCGGCTGACCGAGCGCAAGGACATCCGGGTCCCCCTGGTGCCGCTCGCCGTCGGCGGGGTCGCCATGGTCGTCGCCGGCTATGTGCGCGGTGCCCAGGGCGCGGTGGTGGCGGTCGCCCTTACGGCGCTCGCGGTGCTGGTCTGGCGGATGACCGAGCCGCCCGACAACTACCTCAGGGATGTCACGGCGGGCGTCTTCGCCGCCTTTTACGTGCCGTTTCTGGCCACTTTCGTGGCGCTGATGCTCGACACCGACGACGGTCCGTGGCGGGTCCTGACCTTCCTGCTGCTGACCGTGGTCAGCGATACCGGTGCGTACGCGGTGGGCTGGCGCTTCGGCAAGCATCCGCTGGCTCCGCGCATCAGCCCCGGCAAGACCCGCGAGGGACTGCTGGGCGCGGTGACCTTCGCGATGGTCGCGGGCGCCCTGTGCATGCAGTACCTCATCGACGACGGCGTCTGGTGGCAGGGCCTGCTGCTCGGCCTCGCCGCCGCGGTCAGCGCGACCCTCGGCGACCTCGGCGAGTCCATGATCAAGCGCGACCTCGGCATCAAGGACATGGGCAAGCTGCTGCCCGGCCATGGCGGGATCATGGACCGGCTCGACTCGCTGCTGCCCACCGCCCCGGTGGTGTGGCTGCTGCTGGTGATCTTCGTGGGCGGCGGCTGACCACGCCCGCCCACGGGCCCCGCGCCACTCCCGGCGCGGGGCCCTTCGTACGTCTGCGACACTGGGTGAACCATGCCTAAGCCCGGAGAACTCACCTTCGTCGCGCCGCGTGGGGCCAAGAAGCCCCCGCGGCATCTTGCCGACCTCACGCCCACCGAGCGCCGGGAGGCCGTCGCCGCCCTCGGGGAGAAGCCCTTCCGGGCAGGTCAGGTGTCGCGTCACTACTTCGCGCGCTATGCCGACGACCCCGCTCAGTGGACCGACATCCCCGCCGCAGCGCGCGAGAAGCTGGCCGCCGGGCTGCTGCCGGATCTGATGAGCGTGGTGCGGCACATCAGCTGTGACGACGACACCACGCGCAAGACGCTGTGGCGGCTGTTCGACGGCACGCTCGTGGAGTCCGTTCTGATGCGCTACCCGGACCGGGTCACCATGTGCATCAGCTCACAGGCGGGCTGCGGGATGAACTGCCCGTTCTGCGCCACCGGGCAGGCGGGGCTGGACCGCAATCTGTCCACCGCCGAGATCGTGCACCAGATCGTCGACGGGATGCGGGCCCTGCGGGACGGGGAGATCCCCGGTGGTCCGGCCCGGCTGTCCAACATCGTCTTCATGGGCATGGGCGAGCCGCTGGCCAACTACAACCGCGTCGTCGGGGCCATCCGTCGGCTCACCGACCCCGAGCCCGACGGCATCGGCCTGTCGCAGCGCGGTATCACCGTCTCCACCGTCGGCCTCGTCCCGGCGATGCTGCGGTTCGCCGACGAGGGCTTCAAGTGCCGGCTCGCGGTGTCGCTGCACGCGCCCGACGACGAGCTGCGCGACACCCTCGTGCCGGTCAACACCCGCTGGAAGGTGCGCGAGGTCCTGGACGCCGCGTGGGAGTACGCGGAGAAGTCCGGCCGCCGGATCTCCATCGAGTACGCGCTGATCAAGGACATCAACGACCAGGCGTGGCGCGCCGATCTGCTCGGCCGGCTGCTCAAGAGCCACCGGGTGCATGTGAACCTCATCCCGCTCAACCCGACGCCCGGCTCCAAGTGGACGGCATCCCGGCCCGAGGACGAGAAGGCGTTCGTGGCGGCCCTGGAGGCCCATGGGGTGCCGGTGACCGTGCGGGACACCCGGGGCCAGGAGATCGACGGAGCCTGCGGGCAGCTGGCGGCTTCGGAGCGCTGAGCACCGGCTGATACGGTGCCTGGGCATCGTCGCATCATGCGATCGTCATAGAAGCGAACATCCGTACAAGTGAACATTCCGACAGGGGAGCGCTCAGAGCGCTGAGAGTGCGGCACGGCCGCAGACCCTCGGACCTGATCCGGGTCATACCGGCGTAGGGAGTCAGCATCACCATGAACAGCCAGCTTCGGCGTGCCATCTCCGCCGCTCTCCTCGGCTCCCTGGCCCTGAGTGCGCTCGCCGGCTGCGGCGAGGACACCAAGAGCGGTTCGGACTCCAAGACGGTCACCCTGGTCACGCATGACTCGTTCGCGGCCTCCAAGGCGGTGCTCAAGGAGTTCACCAAGGAGACCGGCTACAAGGTGCGCGTGCAGGCCGGGGGCGACGCCGGAGCCGCCGTCAACCAGGCGATCCTGTCCAAGGGCCACCCCCAGGGCGATGTGTTCTTCGGCGTCGACAACACGCTCCTCTCCCGCGCGCTCGACAACGACCTGTTCGCCCCCTACACGGCGAAGGGCCTCGACAAGGTCCCGGCGGCCCTTCGGCTCGACCGGGCCGAGCATCGCGTCACCCCCGTCGACTTCGGCGACATCTGCGTCAACTACGACCGGAAGTACTTCGCCGACAAGAAGCTGACGCCGCCCCGGACGCTGGACGATCTGACCAGGCCCGCCTACAAGAACCTCCTGGTCACCGAGAACGCGGCCACCTCGTCCCCCGGTCTGGGCTTCCTCCTCGCCACGGCCGCGAAGTACGGCGACGACGGCTGGAAGGGCTACTGGAAGAAGCTGCGGACCAACGGCGTCGAGGTCGTCGACGGCTGGGAGCAGGCGTATTACGATCGGTTCTCCGGCTCGGCCGGCGGTGGCAAGGGCGACCGGCCGCTCGTCGTCTCCTACGCCTCCAGCCCGCCCGCCGAGGTGGCCGACGCCAAGAGCAAGCCCGCGAAGGCCCCCACCGGGGTGGCGACGGGCACCTGCTTCCGGCAGGTGGAGTTCGCCGGGCTGCTGAACGGCGCGGGCAACACCAAGGGCGGCAAGGCGCTGCTGGACTTCCTGCTGAGCAAGCGGTTCCAGGAGGATGTCCCGCTGAACATGTACGTCAACCCGGCGCGCGAGGACGCCGAGCTGCCGGAGCTGTTCACCCGATACGGGGTCAGGATCGCCGACTCGGCCACCCTGGCGCCGCAGAAGATCGCCAAGAACCGTGAGTCGTGGGTCAAGACATGGTCCTCGCTGGTCCTGTAGAGCCCCGCGAGAACCGTAAGGCGGCCGACGGCCGCCGTAAGGCCGACAGGGCGGACCGCGGCGGCCGTCGCGCGACCGCCCTCCGGCTCGCTCTGATGGCGGTGCCGCTCGCCTTCTTCGCGGTCTTCTTCGCCTATCCCGTGGCCGCCATCGTCACCCGGGGGCTGCGCGTCGACGGGCGGTGGCGGTTCGGCCGGATCTCCGAGGTGGTGAGCGATCCGGCGACGCTGGACGTCCTGTGGTTCACCTGCTGGCAGGCGGTCGCGTCGACCGCCCTCACGCTCGCGGTGGCGCTGCCCGGCGCCTATGTCTTCGCCCGCTTCGACTTCCCCGGCAAGGGGCTGCTGCGGGCCGTGGTGACCGTGCCGTTCGTCCTGCCGACCGTCGTCGCCGGATCGGCCTTCCTGGCCCTGCTCGGCCGGGGCGGGCTGCTGGACGAGCTGTGGGGGGTGCGGCTCGACACCTCCGTTTGGGCGATCCTCCTGGCCCATGTCTTCTTCAACTACGCGGTCGTCGTCCGGACCGTGGGCGGGCTGTGGGCTCAGCTCGACCCGCGCCAGGAGGAGGCCGCGCGGGTGCTCGGCGCGAGTCGGCTCTCGGCCTGGCGCCGGGTGACGCTGCCCGCGCTGGCGCCCGCCGTGGCCGCCGCCGCGCTGATGGTGTTCCTGTTCACCTTCACCTCCTTCGGCGTGATCCAGATCCTGGGCGGCCCCCGCTACGCCACCCTTGAGGTGGCGATCTACCGGGAGACCGCGCAACTGCTCGACCTCCCCACGGCCGCGGTGCTGACCCTCGTCCAGTTCGCCGCGGTCGCGGCCGTGTTGGCTCTGCACGCGTGGACCGTAAGGCGCCGCGAGAGCGCCCTGCGGCTCGTCGACCCGGGCCGCACCGCGCGCCGCCCGACGGGCCCGGCCCAGTGGGCGCTGCTGTGGGGCGTGCTGGCGGTGGTCGCGCTGCTGATCGTGACCCCGCTCGCGGTGCTGGCGGAGCGTTCGCTGAACGGACCGGACGGCTACGGCTTCACCTACTACGAGGCGCTGCGGTCCTCCGCCGACAGCGGGGGCACCTTCTTCGTGGCGCCCATGGAGGCCGTCGGGAACTCCCTGTGGTACGCGGCGGTCGCCACCGTCTTCGCCCTCGTCGTGGGCGGTCTCGCCGCCGCCGCGCTCACCCGTAAGGCGGGCAGGCTGGTACGGGGCTTCGACGCGCTGCTGATGCTGCCGCTGGGCACCTCGGCCGTCACCGTGGGATTCGGCTTCCTGATCGCCCTGGACGAGCCCCCGCTGGATCTGCGCGCCTCCTGGGTCCTGGTGCCGCTCGCCCAGGCCCTGGTGGGCGTCCCCTTCGTCGTACGGACCATGCTGCCGGTGCTGCGCGCGGTGGACCACCGGCTCCGGGAGGCGGCGGCCGTGCTCGGGGCGTCACCGTGGAAGGTCTGGCGGGAGGTGGACCTGCCGCTGGTCGGACGGGCCGTGGCGGTCGCGGCGGGCTTCGCGTTCGCCGTGTCCCTGGGCGAGTTCGGGGCCACGGTCTTCATCGCGCGTCCCGACCATCCGACCCTGCCGGTGGCCATCGCCCGCTTCCTGGGCCGGGCCGGACAGCTCACCTACGGGCAGGCGATGGCCCTGAGCACGATCCTGATGCTGGTCTGCGCCGGATCGCTGCTGGCGCTCGAGCGCATCCGCACCGACCGTTCCGGAGAGTTCTGAATGACGCTGCTGCGACTGGACGAGGTGACCGTAAGGTTCGGCCGGCGCGACGCGCTGGACGCCGTGGACCTGGAGGTCGCCGAGCACGAGACGGTCTGTGTGCTGGGCCCGAGCGGAAGCGGTAAGTCCACCATGCTGCGCGTGGTGGCCGGGCTGGAGCGCCCCGACACCGGCCGGGTGTCGCTCGCCGGACGCGACCAGAGCGGGGTGCCCACGCACCGGCGCGGCGTGGGGCTGATGTTCCAGGACCACCAGCTGTTCCCGCAGCGGGACGTGGGCGGCAACGTCGCCTTCGGGCTGCGGATGCGTGGGGTGGGCCGCGCGGAGGCGGACCGCCGGGTCGCCGAACTGCTGGAACTGGTGGGGCTGCCGGGCGCCCAGCGCCGCCCCGTCGACTCGCTCTCCGGCGGTGAGCAGCAGCGGGTGGCGCTCGCCCGCGCGCTGGCCCCGCGGCCCAAGCTGCTGATGCTGGACGAGCCGCTGGGACAGCTCGACCGCGGACTGCGGGAGCGGCTGGTGGTGGAGCTCCGCGAGCTCTTCGAACGGCTGGGCACCACCGTCCTCGCGGTCACCCACGACCAGGGGGAGGCGTTCGCCCTCGCGGACCGGGTGGTGGTGATGGAGAACGGCCGGATCGCCCAGACCGGCACCCCGCTGGAGGTGTGGCAGCGGCCCGCCAACGAGTTCGTCGCCCGCTTCCTCGGCTTCGACAATGTGGTCGAGGCGATCGTGCACGGTGAGGCCGCCGACACCGTATGGGGCAAGCTGCCCGTGCCGCCCGGCTCCCGGCCCGGCCCCGGCAGGCTGCTGGTACGCCCGGCCGGTGTGCGGCTGACGGACCCCGGGGAGGGGCTGGCGTGCACCGTGGCGGCGCGCACCTTCCGCGGCGACCATGTGTCGCTCATCCTGCGGCTGTCGGACCGGGCCGCGCCGCGTCTGGAGGCGTCCTGCGCCCTGCGGGACGCCCCGGAGGCGGGGGCCAGGGTCGGGGCGGTCATCGACCCGGCCGACGTGGTGCTCCTGGACCCCGAGCCCTGACGCCTGGGCCCCTCGCCTCCCCTGGTACTCGGCGCTTCCTCGACGCCGGCTCAGCCCAGCATCGACAGCAGCGCCTCGGGCGCTTCGTCCACCGAGTCCACCAGGGCGATACGGGCCTTCATGGACCGTCCCTCCGCGAGCGCTTCGAGCAGCGGCCAGGTCGGCAGCCGCCGGGTCCAGTGGTCGCGGTCCACCAGCACCATCGGGGTCGGCTCACCGCGCGACTCGTAGTAGTTCGGCGTCGCGTTGTCGAAGATCTCCTGGACGGTCCCGGCGGCGCCCGGCAGGAAGACCACGCCCGCGGTCGAGCGCGCCAGCAACCCGTCCTCACGGGTGGCGTTGGCGAAGTACTTGGCGATGTGCGAGGCGAACGCGTTCGGCGGCTCATGCCCGTAGAACCAGGTGGGGATGCCGACCGACGCCCCGCCGTCCGGCCAGCGCTCGCGCACCGCGAAGGCGGCCTCGGCCCAGGCCCCGATGGACGGCCGGAAGGAGGGCGTCTTGCCGAGCAGTTCGAGCGCCTCGTCCAGCACCGCGTCGTCGTGCGGGGCCGCGTAGGCGCCGAGGTTCGCGGCCTCCATCGCGCCCGGCCCGCCGCCCGTAGCGACCGTGAGACCGGTCCGTGCCAGGGCCCGGCCGAGCCGTGCGGCGCCCGCGAATCCGTCGGAGCCGCGCTCGAGCGCGTGGCCGCCCATGACGCCCACCACCCGCGTCCCGACGAGGAATTCGTCGAGCGCGTCGGAGACCGCGTCGTCGTGGATGGAGCGCAGCATCGAGGCGAAGATGTCGCCGTCGGTCTTGGTCCGCTGGAACCAGGCGTAGGCGAGCGCGTCCGGCGTCCGCGCGTAACCCTGTTCGGTGAGGCCCTCGAAGAGCTCCGCGGGGGAGTAGAGGGTGCCGCGGTACGGATCGAACGGCAGATCAGGCACCGGTGGGAACACCAGCGCGCCCCCGGCCCTGACCTTCGCCGCCGCCTCGGTCTCCATCGGGCAGCCGAGGAAGACGGATTCGCTGGTGTCGGTGGAGAGGAGCGCGGCCGTACGGCCTGTCAGGTCCACGGACTGGACCCGGAACCCGGCCAGGGTGCCGCGGGCGACGACCTGGTCGAACTCCTCGATGGACTCTATTTCCCGGTCTGGTTCCTGCACGCCGACATGCTAATCACACTGGAGGTAGGGGGCTGTGGATTGTGGCCATCGTGACCGGGCCGCCTGGCCGCACAATCCAGGCATGAACACCGACACCCGGGATTTTCAGCGGTGGAACGGCATCGCCGTGAGATGCGCCACCACCCACACCAGCGGCACCAGAAGCGCCAGCAGAGCCGTCGCGCGCAGCGCGGCCGCCCCGCGGAGCAGCCGGGCCGGGGCGCCGAGGCGGAAGAGGGCGGCCGTCGTGCGCTCACGCGCGTTCCTCGCTTCCACGACCGCGGTCAGGGTCGTGGCCGCGGCGCACAGCGTGACCAGGGCCGCGCCCAGACCCGTGAGCGGGCCGAAGGCATGGGTGCCGGACGGCCCGGAGGCCCTTCCGTACAGTTCGAGGACGGTGAATCCGGCGGCGGCCAGGGCGCACAGCGCGCCGATCGGGCGTCCGATCAGCCCGGCCTCCTGCTGGAGCATCCGCCCGGCCAGCAGCCGCAGCACGCCAGGCCGCCCGACGGCCAGCAGCCTGCCGCACAGATGGGTGAGGCCGGGTCCGGCCAGCACCAGCCCGAGCGCGGCCAGGGCCCAGCCGCCCACCACACCGGGTGGGCTGCCGCCGAGCCGGCCCGGCACGGCGAGCAGGGCGTCGGGGAGCGGGGGCGCTTTACCGCTCGCGTACGCCTGTAGGGCGAGTCCGGCCGCGGTCAGGGCGATGCCCCAGGGAAGTCCGGAGGTGGCCTGGTGGGGCCGGGGCGCGACCGGCCCCGTCACGACGGTGGGCCGGGCCGGGGCCGCCGGGCGGCGGGCGCCCCGTGGTCCGCGGACCGGCTGGTGGACCGCCCTCGGCCGCCGGGGCCACAGCCCGGCCGCACACGCCCCACCCACCACCACGGGGACGACGGCGAGCAGCGTGACCGTACCGGCCAGGGGCAGCGGACGACCGGCGCCGAGCAGCCGATCGGCTGCCCCGCTTCCGGCCCAGTCCAGCCAGGATGCCCCGAGGTCACCGCGCAGATGCAGGAAGACCAGCAGCGCCAGCACCCCGCCGAGCGCGCAGGAGGCCGCCATCGAGACCGCCGCGAGCAGCGCCGCCCGGGCCGGGCCGGCTCCGGCCGCCGCGAAACCGGGGCCGGGGCCGGTGCTGGGGTCGGCGCGGCCCACGGCGATGGCCAGCTGGACGGTCGCGGCCAGCGGTACGAGGCACCACAGCAGCCGCACCACCGCGCCCTGCGAGTCGTCCGGATGGCCGGAGGCGAACCCGAGGGCGCTCAGCAGCAGAAAGCTCGCGCCCGCCGCCGCGACGGTGACCAGCGACCGCCGCAGCAGCACCGACGGGCGGGCGCCGCGCGCTAGGCGGAGGCTGAGCACGCGGCCCTGCCTTCCGCCTCGGAGGGGTCCGAGCCCACCCGGCGCCCGTCGAGCAGGGCGACGGTGTGGTCGGCGAGGGTGGCCACCTCCTGGTCGTGCGTCGCGAGGACCACGGTGATGCCGTGGGAGCGGGCCGCCGAGGTGAGGGCGCGCAGCACCTGGCCGCGGTCGGCCTGGTGCAGCGGGGCGGTGGGCTCGTCGGCGAAGAGCACACTGGGCCCGGCGACCAGCGCGCGGGCGAGCGCGACCCGCTGGCGCTGCGACTGCAACAGTGCGGCGGGCCGCGCCCGGGCGCACTCGCCGACGTCGAGTCGGTCCAGCCATTCGCATGCGGCGCTCTTCGCGGCGCGCCGCCCGGTGCCGCGCAGCATCAGGGCGAGCGCGGCGTTCTCCCAGGCGGTGAGCTCGGGGACGAGCTGGGGTTCGGTGCCGATCCAGCCGAAATGCTCGCGCCGCAGTCGTTCGAGGCCGAGTGGAGGGAGGGAGTGCACGGGGACGCCCTTGAACCACACCTCCCCGCTGTCCGGTACGAGTTGGCCCGCCAGGCAGGCGAGGAGGGTGGTCTTGCCACAGCCGCGCGGACCGGTGACGGCGACGATCTCACCCTTCCGGGCGCCGAGGGAGACCCCGGTGACGGCGGGCGAGCCGCCGTAGGCGTACGACACGGTGCGTGCCGCGAGCATGTCGTCGTCCGGCGGAGCCACCATCCCGAGCACCTCGCCTTACCTGCGACCGTCTCATTCCCCCGGTTGGGTGAACGAGTGCGGAGCCAATGGGTCACTGGCACGGTAAGGACTCGGGTGGGGGCCCGCGCCCAGGCTCGGCGCGGATGGCCCCCCATTTCCTCCGATCAGCCCTGATCGGGGTCGGGCTCCGATCAGGGCTGACCGGGACCGGGGCCGCCGTCGGGGCCGGGGCCGCCGTCGGCGAGCCGGTCGAGGTGGGTGGGCGCGAACATCCGCAGCAGCGCGGGCAGTACCACGACCGAGGGCCCCGGGGCCGCGATGGCGCCGGCGAGGTCCGCACGCAGCCGCTCGGGTGTGGTACGGACCGCCGGGACGCCGAAGGACTCGGCCAGTGCGACGAAGTCCGGGCGGGACAGCTCGGTGGCGGTCGCCTCGCCGAACGTGTCCGTCATGTACTCGCGCAGGATGCCGTAGCCGCCGTCGTCCACGATCAGCCAGGTGATGGGGAGTTGGTACTGATGGGCGGTCGCGAGTTCGGCGATCGAGTACATGGCGCCGCCGTCGCCCGACACGGCCAGCACCGGCCGGTCGCGGTCCGCGGCGGCGGCTCCGAGGGCGGCCGGGAAGCCGTAGCCGAGGCCGCCCGCGCCCTGGGCCGTGTGCAGGGCGCCCGCACGGGGATCGAAGGCGGACCAGGCCCAGTAGGCGAGGATCGTCATGTCCCAGAAGCTGGGGGAGCCATCGGGCAGCGCGTCCCGCACCGCGCCCAGCACCCGCCGCTCCAGCTCCAGGCCCTGTGCGTCGATCCGCTCCCGCACCCGGGTGAGCAGACCGGCCGCGGCCTTGGCCGCCGTGCCCGGCGGGCGGGGCGTGACGGCCTCGGCGAGCGCGGCCAGTGCCTCGCGGGCGTCGGCGTGGATGCCGAGTGCCGGGTGGTTGGACTCCAGCTTGCCGAGGTCGGCCTCGATCTGGACGAGACGGCCGCGCGGGCGGAACGTGTGGTAGTTGGAGGAGAGCTCACCGAGTCCGGAGCCGACGACCAGCAGGACGTCGGCGTCCTCCAGGAACTCGGTGGTGTGCGCGTCCTCCAGCCAGGACTGGAGCGAGAGCGGATGATCCCACGGAAACGCGCCCTTGCCGCCGAAGGTCGTCGCCACGGGCGCGTCCAGTGCCTCGGCCAGCGCCCGCAGCTCCTCCCGCGCCCCGGCGCGCACCACTCCGCCCCCGGCCAGGATCACCGGACGCTCGGCGGCGTTCAGCAGCCTCGCGGACTCCGCCGTCAGCTCGGGCCGGGGCGGCAGCGGCCGGGGCTCGGCCCGCAGGGAGGTCACCGGCGGCACGGAGACCGGTGCGAGCAGCACGTCCTGCGGGATCTCCAGCCACACCGGCCCGGCGGGGGCCTCCAGCGCGGACGCCCAGGCGGCGGCGACCGCGGAGGGGATCTGGGAGGCGGTACGGACCGTGTGGACGGACTTCACGACGTCGCGGAACGACGCCTTCTGGTCGACGAGTTCATGGAGATAGCCCTTGCGCCCGCCGCCGAGCCCCGCCGTGGGCACCTGGCTGCCGATGGCGAGGACCGGCGCGGAGGCCGCCGCCGACTCCTGGAGCGCGGCGAGCGTCATGAGCGCCCCCGGCCCGGTGGACACCAGCAGTGGTGCGACCGTGCCGGTGACACGCGCGAAGGCGTCGGCGGCGAACCCGGCGTTGTTCTCCACCCGCAGTCCCACATAGGTGAGCCCGGACCGCCGCAGCGCGTCGAACGCCCCGAGAGCGTGCTGTCCGGGAAGCCCGAACACGGTGCTCGCCCCGAGCGCGGTGAGGGACTCCACGACGAGATCGCCGCCGTGACGCGCGCGCTGTGCGGTGGGCATGGGGTGGTTGCCTTTCTGACGATGTGTACCGAGGAGAGCGAGCGTGAGCCGGTGTCAGGCGCCCGCGGTGGCCGGACTGGTGGTCTCCGAGGCGGGTGCGGTGGGCTCACCGGCCAGCCGTCGCCGCCAGACGTCCAGGATCGCCGCGTCCGTCGGCTTGGTGGCGAGGCTGACCGCGACATACGCCACCAGCGAGGCCAGCAGCCCGAAGTAGATGGGTTCGTTGGCGAGGATGCCCTTCCACCCCATCAGCGCGATGACGGTAAGGCCGCCGACACCGACCGAGGCCAGGGCGCCCGCGCCCGTGCCGCGCTTCCACAGCAGCCCGCCCAGGATCGGCATCAGCAACCCGCCGACCAGCATGTTGTAGGCGACGGTCAGCGCCTCGACGACATTGTTGAGCGCCACGGAGATGCCGATCACGGCGACGCCCATGATGAGGATGAAGACGCGGTTGCCGCCGATCTCGTCATGGGAGGCGCCGACCGTACGGAGCGTACGTCCGCGCAGCCGGGCCCAGATGTCGTTGTTGGCCACCGTCGCGCAGGCGATCAGCGCGCCCGAGGAGGTGGACATCACCGCGGACAGCGCGGCGGCCAGCACCAGCCCCTTCACGCCCACCGGGAGGGCGTCCTTGACGATGGTCGCGAACGCGTCGTCCGGGGCGTCCAGCTTGGGGTACAGCACCCTGGCCGCCGTGCCGATGACCGCGCCCGCGACCGCGTAGGCCAGGCAGTACGTCCCGGCCGCGGTGCCGCCGAGGCGGGCGACCCGGTCATCGCGGGCGGTGAAGACCCGCTGCCAGATGTCCTGGCCGATCAGCATGCCGAAGGAGTAGATCAGCACATAGGTGAAGACGGTCTGGCCACCGATGCCCATGGGGGAGAAGTAGCCGTGCGGGAGTTCGGACTTCATCGCGTCGAAGCCGCCCGCCTTCACCACCGCGATCGGCAGCAGCAGGAGCAGCACGCCCACCGTCTTGACCACGAACTGCACCATGTCGGTGAGGGTGATGGACCACATGCCGCCGAGCGTCGAGTAACAGACCACGATCGCCCCGCCGAGCACGATGGCGACGACCCGGTCAAGACCGAAGATCACGTCGAAGATGGTGGCGTAGGCGATGGTCGAGGTGACCGCCAGCATCAGGGTGTAGGCCCACATCACGATGCCCGAGATCAGCCCGGAGGAGCCGCCGTAGCGCAGATCCAGCATCTGGCTGACCGTGTAGACCTTGAGCCGGGCGATGCGCGCCGAGAAGAAGACGGACAGCGCCAGCAGCCCGAGGCCGATGGCGATGACCATCCAGGCGCCGGAGAGCCCGTACTGATAGCCGAGCCCGACACCGCCGATGGTGGATGCGCCGCCGAGCACGATCGCGGCCATCGTCCCGGAGTACATCAGCGGCCCCAGCCGCCGCCCCGCGACCAGGAAGTCGCTGGTGGAGCTGGTGCGGCGCATCCCCCACCAGCCGAGCGCGAGCATGCCCGCGAGATAGACGACGATCACGGTGTAGTCGACAGCGGTCATGGTGGTGCTCCTCGGTCCGGCGGGGGTCGGCTGGCGGTCGGGAGGTCGGGACGTCGGGCGGGGACGCACGGGTTCGGGGAGGTCCCGGCGATCCGCGGGGATCGAGCCCCGGGGGAGTGTGCGGAATGTGGGGAGTGACGGAGACCCTAGGTGTCGCCGAAGCGTCCGGGAAGTGTACGTTTCCTCCACTCCCGATCCCCGGGATGTACGAACCATCCCCTCGCGAGGCTCGCCGTGATGAACGACCGCGTCCCCCCGACGGCCCCCGTCCCGCTCTCCACCCTTCTGCGCCACCCCGCCCTGGGCTTGCGGCAGGTCGCGGGCGGGCGCGAGGCGGACACACCCGTGTACTTCGTCCACACCAGCGAGATGGAGGATCCCGTCCCGTATCTGCTGGGCGGAGAGCTGCTGCTCAGTGCGGGGGTGCACTGCCCGGAGGCGGCGGGCGCGGGCACCTATTGGGACCGCTATGTGGCCCGTACGGTCCAGGCGGGGGCGGCGGCGCTCGGCTTCGGCATCGCACCGGTGCACGACACGGTGCCCCGCGCGCTGGCCGAGGCGTGCGACCGGCACGGGCTGCCGCTCGTGGAGGTGCCCCGGCAGACGACCTTCACGGCCGTGGCGAGCGCCGTATGGGACGCGATGGCCGAGCGCCGCCACCATGAGCTGCGGAGCCTCACCGAGGCGCAGCAGTCACTGGCGACGGCCGCGGCGCGCCCGCACCCCGTACCGGCCGTGCTGCGCCAGCTCAGCCAGCACCTCGGGGCGTGGACGGTGCTCTACGGCCCGGCCGGTCCGGACGCGCCGGACGGCGCGGAGCTGGTGGCCGCCGGGCCGCGCCCGCCGCGCGAGGCCCGTAAGGCGCTCGGCGCGCTCGCGGCGCGGCTGCGCTCGGGCCCGTCCTCGGCGGCGGGCAGGGCGACCGGCGCGGCCGGTGAGGAGCTGCTGCTGACCGCGTACGGGCTGGGCGGCCCGGCGGGGCCGGAGGACCGGCTCGCGCTCGGCGTCTGCGCACCCCGGCGGGACGGGGCGGACGGAGCGATCGTGGGGGTGGCCGTGGTGCTGCTGTCGCTGCTGACGGCGCGGCGGGTGGTCGGGGCCGAGGCCGGGCGCACATCGGCGCTGGTGCGGCTGATGCTCGGCGCCGAACCGGCGCGGGTGGCGGCGCTGCTGAGTCCCTCGCCGGGGCAGCCGGGGCAGCCGGGCCAGTCGGGCCAGCCGGGGCAGCCAGGGCAGTCGGGCCAGCCAGGGCAGCCCGGGACACTCGGGCAGCCCGGACAGCCGGGGACGTCCCCCGAGCCCCCGGAGGACGGCGGGCTGTGGACCGTGGTGCACGGGCGGAGGCGCGGCCGCGGCCGGGACGACGGGCTGCTGGCCACGGCGGCGCTCGCGGCCGGGCTCGGGACACCGCTGGTCGACCTCGACGGGGACGCGCTGAGCGCCCTGGTCCCGGGCGAGGGGGAGGTACGGGCCCAGCCCGGCTGGACCCTCGGCGTCGGGGCGCCCGTACCGGCCGCGGACCTGACGCGCGGCGGCGCCGACGCCGCCCGTGCGCTGCGGCGGGCCGTCGCCGAGCGGGTGCCGCTGGTGCGGGACGGCCCGGCCCGCACCGGCGGGGTCGGCTCGCTGGTGGACCCGGCCGAGGCGGGGGCGCACGGCCGGGCCCTGCTGGCGCCGCTCGAGGGCGCACCCGCGCTGCTGGAGACGCTGCGGGTGTGGCTGTCGCTGCACGGCAGCTGGGACCGTACGGCGGTGGCGCTGGAGGTCCACCGCAATACGGTCCGTCAGCGGATCGCCCGCGCCGGGGCCCTGCTGGATCTGGACCTGGGCGACGCGGACGTCCGCATGGAGCTGTGGTTCGCCCTCAAGTGGGCCTGAGCCACGTGGCCTTAAGCGGGCCTGAGCCACGTGGCCTCAAGTGGGCCTGAGCCACGTGGCCTTGAGCTGCCGAGGTGGCCTCAGAGCTTCGTCCACGCCTCCGTCAGCACCGTCCGCAGCACCTGCTCGATCTCGTCGAACACCGCCTGGTCGGCGATCAGCGGCGGGGCCAGCTGGACGACCGGGTCACCGCGGTCGTCGGCGCGGCAGTACAGCCCGTTCTCGAACAGCGCCTTGGAGAGGAAGCCGTAGAGGATCCGCTCGGTCTCCTCCTCGTCGAAGGACTCCTTGGTGGCCTTGTCCTTCACCAGCTCGATGCCGTAGAAGAAACCATTCCCCCGGACATCGCCGACGATCGGCAGATCGTGCAGCCGCTCCAGCGTGGAGCGGAACGCGGTCTCGTTGTCCAGCACATGCTGGTTGAGTCCCTCGCGCTCGAAGATGTCGAGGTTGCCCAGGGCCACCGCGGCCGAGACCGGATGGCCGCCGAAGGTGTAGCCGTGCAGGAAGGTGTTGTCGCCCTCGTAGAAGGGCTCGGCGAGCCGGTCGGAGACGATGCACGCGCCGATCGGGGAGTAGCCGGAGGTCATCCCCTTGGCACAGGTGATCATGTCCGGGACGTAGCCGAACTTGTCGCAGGCGAACATCGTGCCCACCCGCCCGAAGGCGCAGATGACCTCGTCCGAGACGAGCAGCACGTCATGGCGGTCGCAGATCTCGCGGACCCGCTGGAAGTACCCGGGCGGCGGCGGGAAGCAGCCGCCCGCGTTCTGCACCGGCTCCAGGAAGACCGCGGCCACGGTGTCCGCGCCCTCGAAGAGGATCTGCTGCTCGATCTGGTCGGCGGCCCAGCGGCCGAACGCCTCGGGGTCGTCACCGAAGATCGGGGCACGGTAGATGTTGGTGTTGGGGACCTTGTGGGCGCCGGGGACCAGCGGTTCGAAGGGAGCCTTGAGCCCCGGCAGGCCGGTGATCGACAGGGCGCCCTGCGGGGTGCCGTGGTAGGCCACCGCCCGGGATATGACCTTGTGCTTGGTGGGCTTGCCGATCAGCTTGAAGTACTGCTTGGCCAGCTTCCACGCGGTCTCGACGGCCTCGCCGCCGCCCGTGGTGAAGAAGACCTTGTTCAGGTCGCCGGGCGCGTAGCCCGCGAGCCGCTCGGCGAGTTCGACGGCCTTGGGGTGGGCGTAGCTCCACACCGGGAAGAAGGCGAGCTCCTGGGCCTGCTTGTAGGCCGTCTCCGCCAGTTCGACCCGGCCGTGGCCCGCGTTGACCACGAACAGGCCGGCCAGGCCGTCGATGTACCGCTTGCCCTTGTCGTCGTAGATGTACGTGCCCTCACCGCGCACGATCGTCGGCACGGGGGAGTTCTCGTACGACGACATGCGGGTGAAGTGCATCCACAGGTGGTCGTACGCCGTCTTGGAGAGGTCGGCGCTCATTGCTATCTCGTTCCCCAGGTATAGGTCTGCTTCCGGAGCTTGAGGTAGACGAAGCTCTCGGTGGAGCGCACACCGGGCAGCGTGCGGATCCGCTTGTTGATCATTTCGAGGAGATGGTCGTCGTCCTCGCAGACGATCTCGATCAGGAGATCGAAGGAGCCCGCGGTGACGACCACGTACTCGACCTCGTCCATGGCGGTCAGCGCGTCCGCGACCGGGTCGAGATCGCCCTCGACGTTGATGCCGACCATCGCCTGCCTCCGGAACCCCACGGTGAGAGGATCGGTGACGGCGACGATCTGCATCACGCCCTGGTCGAGCAGCTTCTGCACACGCTGCCGTACGGCGGCCTCGGAGAGCCCGACGGCCTTTCCGATGGCGGCGTACGGCCGGCGACCGTCCTCCTGGAGCTGCTCGATGATCGCCAGGGACACGGAGTCGAGGGTCGGCGTGCCGTTCTTGTCAGGTGTGGCCACGACCCTCACTGTGCACGAGCCTCGCCCGTGTCGCAACCCTTCTGCGATGAATTTCGTCGTGAAGGGGCCTTGAAAACACTGATTCCGTCGTTCTGGTGTGGCGGGTATGTTGAAAACGCAGGCCTGGCGACTACTGTGGGTGTCTCACCCATCGGACAGCTGACAGGAGGGGTGGCACGTGACCACCGAACTGCGTCGTCTGCGCAACTACATCGACGGAGAGTTCCGGGACGCCGCGGACGGGCGGACCACGGAGGTGGTCAACCCGGCCACGGGCGAGCCCTACGCCACCGCGCCGCTGTCGGGCGCCGCGGACGTGGACGCGGCGATGGCCGCCGCCGAGGCCGCCTTCCCGGCCTGGCGCGACCTGGTGCCCGGCGAGCGGCAGAAGGCCCTGCTCAAGATCGCCGACGCCTTCGAGGCGCGGGCGGAGGAGCTGATCGCCACCGAGTCCGAGAACACCGGCAAGCCGATCGGTCTCACGCGGGACGAGGAGATCCCGCCGATGATCGACCAGATCCGCTTCTTCGCGGGCGCGGCCCGGATGCTGGAGGGCCGCTCGGCCGGTGAGTACATGGAGGGGCTCACCTCGATCATCCGGCGGGAGCCGGTCGGGGTGTGCGCCCAGGTCGCACCGTGGAACTACCCGATGATGATGGCCGTATGGAAGTTCGCCCCGGCGCTGGCGGCGGGCAACACGGTCGTCATCAAGCCCTCGGACACCACGCCCGCCTCCACCGTGCTGTTCGCCGAGATCATCGGCGGGGTGCTGGCAGAACTGGGCCATCCGCAGGGCGTCTTCAACGTGATCTGCGGCGACCGCGAGACCGGCCGGCTGATGGTCGAGCACTCCGTGCCCGCCATGGCGTCCATCACCGGCTCGGTGCGGGCCGGCAAGCAGGTCGCCGGGAGCGCCTCGAAGGACCTCAAGCGGGTGCACCTGGAGCTCGGCGGCAAGGCCCCCGTCGTGGTCTTCGAGGACACCGACATCCCCAAGGCGGTCGAGGACATCTCGGTCGCGGGCTTCTTCAACGCGGGCCAGGACTGTACGGCCGCCACCCGGGTGCTGGTCCACGAGTCGATCCACGACGAGTTCGTGAGCGCGCTCGCCAAGGCCGCGGCCGAGACCAAGACCGGCGCGCCGGACGACGAGGACGTGCTGTACGGCCCGTTGAACAACGCCAACCAGCTGGCCCAGGTCACCGGCTTCATCGACCGGCTCCCCGCGCACGCCAAGGTCGAGGCGGGCGGCCACCGGGTCGGCGACAAGGGCTTCTTCTACGCGCCCACCGTGGTCTCCGGGCTCAAGCAGGACGACGAGATCATCCAGAACGAGGTCTTCGGCCCGGTCATCACCGTGCAGACCTTCTCGGACGAACAGCAGGCCATCTCCTACGCCAACGGTGTGGAGTACGCGCTGGCCTCGTCGGTGTGGACCAAGGACCACGCCCGCGCGATGCGGATGTCCAAGGCCCTGGACTTCGGCTGCGTCTGGATCAACACCCACATCCCGCTGGTCGCCGAGATGCCGCACGGCGGCTTCAAGAAGTCCGGCTACGGCAAGGACCTGTCCGCGTACGGCTTCGAGGACTACACCCGCATCAAGCACGTGATGACGTCGCTGGGCTGACGCGGGGCCGATTCCCGGGCCGGCTTTCACTTGGTCATGGCAGGGTCACCTGTCATGACCAAAGGGTCATCTGTCATGACCAAGGGGGGAGATCCGGACCAGGGACGCCAGGGCGGCGACGCGGTTGGTGGTGATCGCGTCGACGCCCGCCCGCAGCAGCCGGGACATCGACCGGCGGGTGTCGGCGGTCCAGGCGGAGACCAGCAGCCCGTCGGCGTGATGGCGGGCGACCAGCTCCCGGGAGACCAGCCCGAAGCGGTAGTTGAGCCACCGGGGGCGCAGCGCGGCCAGCAGCGCCGGGCGCGGCGGGGCCAGCGTGGTCCAGGTCAGCGCGATCTCGGCATCCGGGTCCGCACGGCGCACGGCGTGCAGGGCCGCCAGGGCGCCGCAGTAGTACACCCGGCCGGCCGCCCCGCTCTCCCGCACCTGGGCGACGGCGGCGGGCGCGGCCGACGCGTCCGGCAGGTCGATCAGCAGCCGGGTGGAGCCGGCGCAGGCGAGGGCCTCGCGCAGGGTCGGCACGCCTCCGCCGGTCAGCTGCCGCACCTCCTCGGCGGTCAGCCCGGACAGCGGCCGGTCCTCGCCCCACAGCCGCTTCAGCGTGGCGTCGTGGAGCAGCACCGGCACACCGTCCCGGGTCAGCCGTACGTCGATCTCGACCGCGCCCGCGCCCGCGCGCACCGCGGAGCGGATCGAGGGCAGGGTGTTCTCACGGCACACATACGGGTCGCCGCGGTGGCCGACCGGGACGCATCCCGCCCCCGCCGGTCTCATCGGCCCGCGACCACCGTGTAGGCGTCGATCTCCGCCGAGAGCCGCGCCTTGCCCTCGGCGTCCAGGAAGGACGCCTCGACCGCGTTCTTGGCGAGGGCCGCGACGCCCGCCGCGTCCAGATCCAGCAGCTGGGCCGCGACCTGGTACTCGGTGTTGAGGTCGGTGCCGAACATCGGCGGGTCGTCGCTGTTGATCGTGACGAACACCCCCGCCTCGACCATCCGCTTCAGGGGGTGCTCACCGAGCGTGGCGACGGCGCGGGTGGCGATGTTGGAGGTCGGGCAGACCTCCAGCGGAATGCGGTGCTCCGCGAGATGGGCGAGCAGCTTCGGGTCCTGGACGGCGCTGGTGCCATGGCCGATGCGCTCCGCCCGCAGCTCGATGAGGGCGTCCCAGATCGTCTGCGGCCCGGTGGTCTCGCCCGCGTGCGGCACGCTGCGCAGCCCGGCGGCGATGGCCCGGTCGAAGTACGGCTTGAACTGGGGGCGCGGCACCCCTATCTCCGGACCGCCGAGACCGAAGCCGACCAGCCCTTCGGGGTTCAGCTCACAGGCGATCCGGGTGGTCTCCTCGGCGGCCTCGAGACCGGCCTCACCGGGGATGTCGAAGCACCAGCGCAGCACCGTGCCGAAATCCGACTCGGCGGCCTTACGGGCGTCCTCGATCGCCTCGACGAAGGCGGTGTCCGGGATGCCGCGACGGGTCGAGCTGTAGGGCGTGACGGTCAGCTCGGCGTAGCGGATGTTCTGCCGGGCCATGTCGCGGGCGATCTCGTAGGTCAGCAGCCGGACGTCCTCGGCGTCGCGGATCAGGTCCACCACGGAGAGGTAGATCTCGATGAAGTGCGCGAAGTCCCGGAAGACGAAGTACTCGGCGAGGGCCTCGGGATCGGTGGGCACCTTGGAGTCGGGGTGGCGGGCGGCCAGTTCGGCCACGATGCGCGGCGAGGCGGATCCCACGTGGTGCACATGGAGCTCCGCCTTGGGCAGCCCGGCGATGAAGGTGGTCAGATCGGTCAACAAAACCTCCGGGAGACGCCCGCCGACGGCGGGATCCGGTCATCGTATTGTGTGGCGCCGACGGGCTCGCCACAGGCCGTAGCATGGGCGGACGTCTTTGTGGGGAGCTTCATGGCCGACCAGCACGACCCGTCCGAGCCGCAGGATGAGCAGCGGCGACCCGGTCTGCCGAGGCAGCCCGAGCCGCTCGACCGCGCCCCCTGGGCTCCACCGGCGCAGCGGGTCGCGATGGACAAGGCCGCTGAGGAGATAGGCGCGCCGGACAGCGACGCGGCGGACAGCCGCGCGGCCGACGCGGGCGTGGCGGACAACGCGGTGGGCGTGGGTCAGCAGGACATATCCGCGCCCCGGCCCCCGGTGCCCCCCGCTCCCCGGCCCAGGGTGGCCGAGCAGCCGACCCTCACCTCCCATCCCGCCATGCCGGGCCCGACGCCCCCGCTCCCTCCGCCGCCCCCGCCGAGCGCCGCGCGGCCCCGGGGCCCGGTGACCCCGCCGGGCGCGGTGCCCCCACCGCCGCCCGCGCCGACCGGCCCGGGCACGCCCAGCGCCTACCCGGCAGCGGCCGGACCGTACGGCCCCGCGGGCTACGCGCCGAACGGATACGCCCAGCCGAACGGATACGGCCAGGGCGAGTACGCGCAGCCGAACGGATACGGCCAAGGCGGGTACGCCCAGCCCGGGTACGGCCAGCAGTCCCCGTACGAGCAATCCCCGTACGGCGCGGCGCCGGGCCAGGGCCATCCCGGCTACGGCTACCCGGGCACCGCCCACCCCGGCACGGGTTACCCCGGCACCGCCCAGCCGGGAACGGGCTACCCGGGAACGGGCTACCCCGGCTCCGGCTACCCCGGAGGGGCGTACGGCCAGGGCTGGCCCGGCGGGACGTACGTGCCGAACAACGGCCATGGCACGGCCGCCCTGGTGCTCGGCATCATCGGCCTCGTGCTCTTCGCGAGCATCGTGCTCGGCATCATCCTCGGTGTGCTCGCGATCATCTTCGGGGTGCTCGGCCGCTCCAGGGCGGCCGGCGGCGAGGCGACCAATGGCGGCTCGGCGCTGGCCGGGGTGATCCTCGGGGTGATCGCCGTGGTGGCGAGCATCGTCATGATCTTCGTCTACATAGCCGCCGAGGACGACGACTCGGGCGGCGGTGACGACCCGGACTATGCCGGCGTCTCGGCCCCGGCGGTGCTCCCGCCACCGCTCGCCGATATCAGCCGCTGACGCGCCTCCATCAGCGCGAACCCCAGCAGATTGAGCCCTCGCCAGCGAGCCGGGTCCGCCGCCCGCTCGTCGTCGGCCGCCAGCCCGATGCCCCACACCCGGTCCACCGGGCTGGCCTCCACCAGCACCCGTGCCCCGGTGCCCAGCAGATAGGCGCGCAGCTCGGGGTGGTGGCCGAACTTGTGCACACTGCCCTCCACCACCAGCCCGAAGCGATGGCGCCGCCAGGTCTCCTCGTCGAAGCCGCGCACCGCGCGGCCCGCGTCCTTGGCCTGCTTGGGGTGGGAGGCGCCGAGCGCCCGGCGCTCGGCCTCCGCGTCGCCGAACAGCCGCGCCTTGCCCGCCATCATCCAGTGCTCGGCCGTCGCATAGGTGACCCCGTCCACGGAGAACGGTGACGGCCACCACTGGCTGAAGCACCCCGAACCCGCGCTTCCGTCCGGCCTGGGGCGATGCCCCCAGAACCACACGTACTTCAGGCGCTCACCGCGCGCCACCCGGTCGACCAGCTCCTCGACCGACCGAGGGCCCCCGTCCACCGGAACCGGGGGACTTCCCTCCGCCGAAACCGAATCCCCCACCCCGTTCGTCTTCATGCCCAGGATTCTCGCACCCGCCACCGACAGCCCCGCCGACCTGGGCAATTGAGCTGTCCAGGCATGAGTCCTGCCCATAACATTGCCGGACGTTAACCAGGAGGGGAGACCAACGATGTCCAGCAACACACCCGGTCCACAGCAGGGACCGTACGAGCCACAGGCCAATCCCTACGCCGCGCCCCCGCCGCCGGCGCGGCCCCCGGCCCAGCAGCCCCAGTACCCCGGGGCCGGCTACCCCGCCGCGCCGCCCGTCTACCCGGGGGCGGCGGGGATGCCGATGCAGCTGAGCAATGGCATGGGCACGGCCGCGCTGGTCTGCGGCATCGTCGGTCTGGTCTGCGGGATCACCTACTTCCTGTGGGTCTTCGCGGTCATCCTCGGCATCCTGGCGATCATCTTCGGCGCCATCGGCAAGGGGAAGGTCAGCCGCGGCGAGGCGAACAACGGGGGATCGGCCACCGCGGGTCTGGTCTGCGGCATCATCGGCATGGTGCTCCCGGCGATCTACCTCGCCGCGCTGGACGCCGCCGTCGACTCCGTCTTCTAGACGGCGTCCCTACCGGACCCCGGAGCGGCGTCTCCACCGGCGCCCGCACCGGACTCCGGACCGGCTGCTCAATCCGTCGGTCCGGACCGGGGTCCGGCTCGGAAACGGTGATGCCGAAGCCACTCTGATCACTGAATCCGTCGCGAAACCAAAAAGCAACAACGGAATCCCTTGTTGAAGCGCTGCTCCTCTGTCAGGATCGGCCATCAATTCCGGTTGTAGCTACGCCGTGCCCCTATGGGCGGATCGGCGGAGGAGAGCGCGATGGATCAGCGGTTCGACGTGACGGAGCGATTCGCCGACGGTGCCCAGTACATCGCGGGCCGTCTGGGCGAGGGCGGTTCCGAGGGCACGCACGCGGTCGTCGACCCGGCCACCGGCGAGCAGGTGTTCAGCTACCGGCTCGCCGGTACAGCCGATGTCGACGCCGCCGTGGCCGCCGCCGAGGCCGCCTTCCCCGAATGGGCGGGCGCCACCCCCGGTGAGCGGTCCGACGCGATGCACCGCTTCGCCGCGGCGCTCACCGAGCGGGCGGACGACCTCGCCCACGCCGAGTCGCTCCAGTGCGGCAAGCCCATCAAGCTCAGCACCGAGTTCGATGTGCCCGGCTCCATCGACAACACCGCCTTCTTCGCGGGCGCCGCCCGGCACCTGGAGGGCAAGGCCGCCGGTGAGTACAGCGGCGACCACACCTCGTACATCCGCCGCGAGCCCATTGGTGTCATCGGCTCCATCGCCCCCTGGAACTACCCCCTCCAGATGGCCGCGTGGAAGGTCCTCCCGGCCATCGCCGCGGGCAACACCATCGTGCTGAAGCCCGCCGAGCTGACGCCCCTGACCTCGCTGATGTTCGCCCAGGCGGCCACGGAGGCGGGCCTCCCGGACGGCGTCGTCAACGTGGTGAGCGGCACCGGCCGCGAGGCGGGGGAGCGCCTGGTCTCCCACCCCGGGGTGGCGATGACCTCCTTCACCGGCTCCACGGCGGTCGGCAAGCGGGTCGCGGAACTCGCCACCGCCACCGTCAAGCGGATCCATCTCGAACTCGGCGGCAAGGCGCCCTTCGTCGTCTTCGACGACGCGGACCTGGAGGCCGCCGCGCACGGCGCCGTCGCGGGCGCGCTGATCAACACCGGACAGGACTGCACTGCGGCCACCAGGGCGTATGTGCAGCGCCCGGTGTACGACGCGTTCGTCGCCGCCGTCGCCGATCTCATGGCGACCGTAAGGATGGGCGATCCCTTCGATCCGCACACCGACCTCGGCCCGCTGATCTCCCACGCCCAGCGCGACCGCGTGGCGGGCTTCGTGGAGCGGGCCCGCGGTTACGCCACCGTCGTCACCGGCGGCGAGGCCCCGGGCGGCGACCTCGCCAAGGGCGCCTACTACCGGCCCACGCTCATCACCGGCGCGCGCCAGGACAGCGAGGTCGTCCAGTCCGAGATCTTCGGCCCGGTCCTGGTCGTCCTCCCCTTCGACAGCGACGACGAGGGCATCGCGCTCGCCAACGACACCCCTTACGGTCTCGCCGCCTCCGCCTGGAGCCGCGATGTCTACCGTACGGGCCGCGCCTCCCGCGAGATCCGGGCCGGCTGCGTCTGGATCAACGACCACATCCCGATCATCAGTGAGATGCCGCACGGCGGGGTGCGGGCATCCGGCTTCGGCAAGGACATGTCGGCGTACTCCTTCGAGGAGTACACGCAGGTCAAGCATGTGATGTTCGACAACACCGCGGTGGTCCGCAAGGACTGGCACCGCACGGTCTTCGGGGACCGAGAGACCTGACCGACAGACCTGAATGTGCGGCCACCTCCGCGTGGCCTCGGCCGGCCGCCACCGGCCGACACCCTCGAAAGGCACAGCTTATGGAAGCACGGCACGAGCCCGAGAGCCTGTCCCCACCGCAGATCGCCGCGATGCGGCGCTCCATGACCAGCGGCCGTATGGCGCTCACCCGCCGCTCCCTGCTGCGGGCGGGAGGCGCCGGGGCGATCGCCGTCGGCGGGCTCGGGGCGCTCGGCGGCTGCGGTATCCCGCCGGCGGGACGCACCGAGGTGGACAACGCCTCCGACGACCACTCCGCCGAGGAGAAGCGGCTCGCCTTCTCCAACTGGACCGAGTACATGGACGTCGGCAAGGGCGGCCGCCATCCGACCCTGGACGCGTTCCAGCGCCGTACCGGCATCAAGGTCAAGTACACCGAGGACATCAACGACAACGTCGAGTTCTTCGGCAAGATCAAGCCGCAGCTCGCGGCGGGCCAGGACACCGGCCGCGATCTCATCTGCGTCACCGACTGGCTGGCCGCCCGGATGATCCGGCTCGGCTGGATGCAACCGCTGGACCCCGCCCAACTGCCCCATGCCTACACCAACCTGGCGAAACCTTTTCGCACTCCGGACTGGGACCCGGGCCGCGCCCACTCCTACCCGTGGACCGGTATCCCCGCCGTCATCGCGTACAACAAGAAGGCCACCGGCGGCCGAAAGGTCACCTCCGTCTCCCAGCTGCTGGAGGACCCCAAGCTCAAGGGCCGGGTCGGGCTGCTGACCGAGATGCGCGACACCGTCGGGCTGACCCTCCTGGACATGGGCAAGAACCCCGAGACGGTCACCGCCGACGACTACGACGCCGCGATCGCCCGCCTCCAGAAGGCGTCCGACCGGGGCCAGGTCCGCCGCTTCACCGGCAACGACTACACCGGCGACCTCACCAAGGGCGACCTCGCCGCCTGTATGGCCTGGGCCGGGGATCTGATCCAGCTCCAGTCGGACAACCCCGAGATCGAGTTCGCCATCCCCGACGCCGGCTATATGACGGCCACGGACAACCTCCTGGTCCCCAACAAGGCACGCCACAAGAGGAACGCCGAACGGCTCATCGACTACTTCTACGAGCCCAAGGTCGCCGCGAAGATCGCCGCGTACATCAACTACGTCTGCCCCGTCGACGGGGTGCGCGAGGAGCTCGCGAAGATCGACAAGTCGCTGGCGGACAATCCGCTGATCCTCCCGGACGAGGAGATGGCCGCCAAGTCCCACTCCTTCCGCTCGCTCTCCAGCAAGGAAGAGGCGGCGTTCGAGGACAAGTTCGCCAAGCTCACCGGCGCCTGACAAGCGAGGAAGCGCACCGCCATGACCCAGCCCACCTCCGGCGGCGACGTCCGGCTCGACCGGATCAGCAAGACCTACGGGTCCTTCACCGCCGTCCACCCGCTCGATCTGCACATACCCGCCGGCTCCTTCTTCGCCCTGCTCGGCGCCTCCGGCTGCGGCAAGACCACCACCCTGCGCATGATCGCGGGGCTGGAGGACCCCACCACCGGGACCGTCCGGCTGGCCGGTGACGACATCACCGTCCTGCCGCCCCACAAGCGGCCCGTCAACACGGTCTTCCAGAGCTACGCCCTCTTCCCGCACCTCGACGTCTTCGAGAACGTCGCCTTCGGACTGCGCCGGCGCGGCGTCAAATCGGTGAAGAAGCAGGTCGGGGAGATGCTGGAGCTGGTCCAGCTCGGTGACTTCGCCCGCCGCAAACCGCAGCAGCTCTCCGGCGGGCAGCAGCAGCGCGTCGCCGTCGCCCGCGCGCTCATCAACCACCCCAGGGTGCTGCTGCTCGACGAGCCGCTGGGCGCGCTGGACCTCAAGCTGCGCCGCCAGATGCAGCTTGAGCTCAAGCGCATCCAGACCGAGGTCGGCATCACCTTCATCCACGTCACCCACGACCAGGAGGAGGCCATGACCATGGCCGACACGGTCGCGGTGATGAACGGCGGCCGGGTCGAGCAGCGTGGCGCCCCCGCCGACCTCTACGAGAACCCCGGCACCACCTTCGTCGCCAACTTCCTCGGCACCTCCAACCTCATCGAGGCCGAGATCACCGACAAGAGCGGCGGCGACCTCGTCCTCAGCGCCGCCGGCGGGAAGCTCGCCCTGCCCGCCGACCGATGTAGCGCACCCGTCCGCACGGGTGGGAAACTGCTGGTGGGGGTGCGTCCCGAGAAGATCACCCTGGCCCATGCCGAGGACGCAGGGGCCGTCCCCGAGGGGCGCAACCGGATCACCGGGCGGATCGTCGACTCCAGCTTCATCGGCGTCTCCACCCAGTACCTCATCACCACCCCGGACTGCCCCGAGATCACCGTCTACGAGCAGAACATCGAGCGCGACGCCCGGCTCGTCCCCGGCGCCGAGGTCGTTCTGCACTGGAACCCCGCGCACACCTTCGGCCTCGACGCGGCCCAGGACATCGACGCCGGTACGGAGCTGGACGAGGAGGCCCCATGAGCGTTACGGCCACTCCCGAAGCCGCGCCGGACGACGGGCCCGCGCCGGACGCCGGGCCCGTACAGAAGCCGCCCCTGATCAAACCCGCCGTGCGCAAGCGGCTGGTGCCCTACTGGCTGCTGCTCCCCGGCATCCTCTGGCTGCTGATCTTCTTCGCCGCGCCGCTGATCTACCAGGCGTCGACCTCCGTCCAGACCGGCTCCCTCGAAGAGGGCTTCAAGGTCACCTGGCACTTCCAGACCTACTGGGACGCGCTCACCGAGTACTACCCGCACTTCCTGCGCTCGGTGCTCTACGCCGCCACCGCCACCGTGCTGTGTCTGCTGCTCGGCTATCCGCTCGCGTACCTCATCGCCTTCCGGGCGGGCCGCTGGCGCAATCTGGTGATGATCCTGGTCATCGCGCCGTTCTTCACCAGCTTCCTGATCCGCACCCTCGCCTGGAAGACGATCCTGGCCGACAGCGGCCCGGTGGTGGGCGCGCTCAACTCGCTGCACCTCCTGGACGTCACCAGCTATCTGGGGATCACCGAGGGGCAACGGGTGCTGGCCACCCCGCTCGCGGTGGTCTGCGGGCTGACGTACAACTTCCTGCCCTTCATGATCCTTCCGCTCTACACCTCCCTGGAGCGCATCGACCCCCGGCTGCACGAGGCCGCCGGGGACCTCTACGCCCGCCCCATCACCACCTTCCGGAGGGTGACCTTCCCGCTGTCCATGCCGGGTGTCGTCGCGGGCACGCTGCTCACCTTCATCCCCGCCGCGGGCGACTACATCAACGCCGAACTGCTGGGCTCCACCGACCAGAAGATGATCGGCAATGTCATCCAGTCGCAGTTCCTGCGGGTGCTGGACTATCCGACGGCGGCAGCGCTGTCCTTCATCCTCATGGCGGCCATCCTCACGATGGTCACCGTCTACATCCGCAAGTCCGGGACGGAGGACCTGGTGTGACGGCCCTGACGCGCTGGATACGGCGGAACCTGGTGGTCATCGCGGGGCTCGGCACCCTCGCGTATCTGACCCTGCCCAACGTCGTCGTCCTGGTCTTCTCCTTCAACAAGCCCAACGGCCGGTTCAACTACGAATGGCAGCGGTTCTCCACCGACGCCTGGACCGATCCGTGCGGCGTCGCCGACCTGTGCGGCTCGCTCTCGCTCAGCCTGAAGATCGCGGTATGGGCGACGATCGGCGCGACCGTCCTCGGCACGATGATCTCCTTCGCGCTGGCCCGCTACCGCTTCCGGGCCCGTCCCGCGGTCAACAGCCTGATCTTCCTGCCGATGGCGATGCCCGAGGTCGTGATGGCCGCCTCGCTGGCCACCCTCTTCCTCAACATGGGGGTGGACTTCGGCTTCTGGACGATCCTCATCGCCCACATCATGTTCTGCCTGAGCTTCGTGGTGACGGCCGTCAAGGCGCGGGTGATGTCCATGGACCCCCGGCTGGAACAGGCCGCCCAGGACCTCTACGCCTCCCCGGCGCAGACCTTCCTGCGCGTCACCCTGCCGATCGCGGCGCCCGGTATCGCCGCGGGCGCGCTGCTGTCCTTCGCGCTCTCCTTCGACGACTTCATCATCACCAACTTCAATGCCGGTTCGACCGTGACCTTCCCCATGTTCGTCTGGGGATCCGCACAGCGCGGCACGCCCGTGCAGATCAATGTGATCGGAACGGCGATGTTCGCGGTCGCGGTGTTGTGCGTTCTCGTCGGCCAACTGGCCGGCGCCCGCCGCAAGAGGAGCTGAGAACCATGGCCACGGACGCCATGACCCGCTCGTCCGGGGGCGAGGGTGCCCCCACCCCGTCCGCTTGGAAGGCCCTGGCCGGGGCCGCGTACCGGCCGTACTGGCTGGACGACCCCGGCCGGCCCGGCCCCCGCCCCGCCCTCGTCGGGGAGGAGAAGTGTGATCTGCTCGTCGTCGGCGGCGGCTACAGCGGACTGTGGACCGCCCTGATCGCCAAGGAGCGCGACCCCGACCGTGAGGTGGTCCTGGTCGAGGGCCAGGAGATCGGCTGGGCCGCATCGGGCCGCAACGGCGGCTTCTGCGCCGCCTCCCTCACCCACGGCCTCGGCAACGGCGCCGCCCGCTGGCCCGATGAGCTGGCCGAACTCGAGCGGCTCGGCCACCGCAACCTCGCCGCCATCGAGTCCGCCGTGGAGCGCTACGGCATCGACTGCGACTTCGAGCGCACCGGCGAGATCGATGTGGCCACCGAGCCGTACCAGGTGGCCGAGTTGCGCGAGGCCGCCCAGCTGGCGGCCGGCCTCGGCGTCGGGGAACAGGAGTTCCTCGACCGCGACGCGGTGCGCGCCCAGGTCGACTCGCCCACCTTCCTCGCCGGGCTGTGGGACCGCCGCGGCGTGGCCATGCTGCACCCCGCGAAGCTCGCCTGGGGCCTGGCGCGGGCCTGCGCCGAGCTGGGCGTACGGATCTACGAACACACCCCGGCCGCACGGCTGGCGAGCGCGGGGGCGGCGATGGCCGTCCGCACCCCCTTCGGCCGGGTGCGCGCCCGCCAGGTGGCGCTCGCCACCAACGCCTTCCCCGCGCTGGTGCGCCGCGTCCGCCCGTACATCACCCCCGTCTACGACCACGCGCTGATGACCGAGCCGCTCAACCAGGAGCAGCTCGACGCGATCGGCTGGCGAGGCAGGCAGGGACTCAGCGACACCGCCAACCACTTCCACTACTTCCGGCTCACCGCCGACCAGCGCATCCTGTGGGGCGGCTACGACATCATCTACCGCTACGGCGGTCGGGTGCGCGCCGAGTACGACCACCACCCCGCCACCTACCGCACCCTCGCCGAGCACTTCTTCCGCTGCTTCCCGCAGCTGGCGGGCGTGCGCTTCAGCCACGCCTGGGGCGGCGCCATCGACACCTGCTCGCGCTTCTCCGCGTTCTTCGGCAGCGCGCACGGGGGCAGGGTGGCCTACGCGCTCGGCTATACGGGCCTGGGCGTCGGGGCGACCCGGTTCGGCGCCGAGGTGATGCTCGATCTGCTCGCCGGTGAGCGCACCGAGCGCACCCGCCTGGAGATGGTCCGCAGCAAGCCCCTGCCCTTCCCGCCGGAGCCGGTGCGCTGGGCGGGGATCGGCATCACCCAGTGGTCCATGACCCGGGCCGACGCGAACGGCGGGCGCCGCAATCTGTGGCTGAAGGCCATGGACAAGGTGGGGCTGGGGTTCGACAGCTGAGGGCGGAGCCCCGCGCCGAGGTCACCCCGGGTCGCTCGGCGCGGCCCGGGGCGGCCGGGGCGTGTGGGGGCCGGGGGTGGACTGACCGTTGTGGCTCAACCGGCTGACCCTGAACACCGTCCACAGCAGTAGACCGGACAGACACCAGCTCGCGACGGTGTCCAGCGGCCAGTGGTAGCCGCGCTGGACCAGCCCGGCGGCCACGGCGAGGTTCAGCACGGCGACCGCCACCAGGAGGGGCCGCCGGAGCCGCGGGTGCAGCAGGGGCTGGAGCAGCAGCGCCGCCGCGCCGTAGGCGACGGCGGCCGTCGCGGCATGGCCGGAGGGGAAGAATCCGGTCTCCCCCGCCAGCGGCCCGGGCGGGCCGGGGCGGTCGATCAGCGCCTTGAACGGAACCACCAGCGCCGGAACCGCCGCCATCGCCACCGCGGCGGCCAGCGGCGTCAGCCACCAGCGCGGCGCTGCCGCGCGCCGGGCGCACCACGCCGCCCAGCCGAGGGCGACGGCGAGGACGGGGACCGCCACCGCCGTATTGCCGAGGTCGGCGAGGAACTCGGCGACGGGGGAGGGGAGCGCCGAGCCGGCGATCGCGCGGCCGAGCCGTTCGTCGTCAGCGCGCAGGGGGCCGTGGGCGGCGATCTGCCAGGTGCACAGCGCGAGCAGCGCGATCAGTGCGAGGGGCGCGAGGACCGCGGGCAGTGGCGCCCGTGGCGCGGAAGGGGAGTGAACAGTCGGCGGCCCCGGAACAGGGGGGGTGGTTCCGGGGCCGCCGTGGCGATCGGTGTGCCGCGCGCCCCGGGGGGTTTGGGGCGGGCGGCCGTCCGATCGGTGAGGAGATCCGGAGCCGGAGGCTCCAGTGGTGTGCGCGAGGGCACAGCCGGGTCGGGGCTGGGGAAGCACCGGCTCGGCATCGCCCGCAGTCCCCTGCGAGCGGGGTGTTTCTCTCATCTGCAATGACCGTACGGCAGCGAAGCCCCGCCCGACAGACCGATCACCCACCTGTCATCGGCCCCGCACATCTTCTTCACGCCACCCATCGGCCACTCACAGTCACAGCTCGGCGAAGGCGCTCTCGAGAATGTCGAGACCCTCGTTCAGCAGGTCCTCGCCGATCACCAGCGGCGGCAGGAAACGCAGCACATTGCCGTAGGTTCCGCAGGTCAGCACGAGCAGCCCGGCCGAGTGGCAGGCCTTGGCGACGGCGGCCGTGGCCTCGGGGTTGGGGTCCTTGGTGCCGGACTTCACGAGCTCGATGGCGATCATGGCGCCGCGGCCGCGGAGGTCGCCGATGATGTCGTACTTCTCCCGCATCGCGGCGAGGCGGCCCTTCATGACCTCCTCGATGCGCTTGGCCCTGGCGTTGAGGTCCAGCTCGCGCATCGTCTCGATCGCGCCGAGCGCCGCAGCGCACGCCACCGGGTTTCCGCCGTAGGTGCCGCCGAGACCGCCGGAGTGCGCCGCGTCCATGATCTCCGCGCGACCGGTGACGGCGGCCAGCGGCAGTCCGCCCGCGATGCCCTTGGCGGTGGTGATCAGGTCCGGGACGATGCCCTCGTCCTCACAGGCGAACCACTGGCCGGTGCGGCAGAAGCCGGACTGGATCTCGTCCGCGACGAAGACGATGCCGTTGGACTTGGCGAACTCCGCGATCCTGGGCAGGAAGCCCTTGGCGGGCTCGATGAAGCCGCCCTCGCCGAGGATCGGCTCGATGATGATCGCGGCCACGTTCTCGGCCCCGATCTGCTTGCTGATCATGTCGATGGCCTGGGCCGCGGCCTCCTCGGCGCAGTTCTCCGGGCCGGTCAGCCAGCGGTAGGGGTAGGCGAGCGGAACGCGGTAGACCTCCGGCGCGAAGGGGCCGAAGCCGTGCTTGTACGGCATGTTCTTGGCGGTGAGCGCCATGGTGAGGTTGGTCCGGCCGTGGTAGCCGTGGTCGAAGACGACGACCGCCTGGCGCTTGGTGTGCGAACGGGCGATCTTCACCGCGTTCTCCACCGCCTCGGCGCCCGAGTTGAACAGCGCCGACTTCTTGGCGTGGTCGCCGGGCGTGAGCCGGGCCAGCTCCTCGCAGACCTCCACATAGCCCTCGTACGGCGTGACCATGAAACAGGTGTGCGTGAAGTCCGCCAGCTGCGCGGACGCCCGGCGCACGACGGCCTCCGCGGAGGAGCCGACGGAGGTCACGGCGATACCGGAACCGAAGTCGATCAGCGAGTTGCCGTCCACGTCCTCGATCACACCGCCGCCCGCGCGCACGGTGAAGACCGGCAGCACACTCCCCACCCCACCGGCGACCGCCGCGTTCTTACGAGCGAGCAGCTCCTGCGACTTCGGGCCGGGAATGGCGGTGACGACGCGGCGCTCCTGGGGGAGGGCCGGGCCTCCGGACAGTTCGGTCATGACGGGCTCCAGGGGAAAGAACAGGGGGTTTTAGTCGCAGGCTATGGGCGTGGCGAGGGATGAGGCATGTTCCGTTCGGGAGCACTGCGCGTGTTTCCTTGTCCGCGGCGGCCATAGCCCGACGACGGCCTTACGGCTCCCGAGAGTGAGATGGCCCGCCCGGGTCGCTGAACTCCCCGCGCGGGAACACTAGATTGAGCGATGGCGCGAAAGCCGAGGAACAGCCGGTCAGGGGGCAAGGGGCAGCACATGGACACCGAGGGCACGTTCGACCCACGCAGCACACGCCACAACCCGCCCCCACCCCCGCCCCCGCAATCCCCGCCTTCCTTTCCCGCGGGCCCGCCGCCGATGCCACCGACCGCGCCCCTGGCGGCCCCCGGCGCGCCTCCGGTCCCCGCACCCGCGGCCCGCCCGTCCTTCGTCGCCTGGCTGCGCGCTCCGCGGTCCGAGGCGGCGCCGGGGGTGTGGACGTACGAGCACAAGCCGAAGGCGCCGGAGGAGCCGGATCGGATTCCAGGGCGGCGGCTGCTCAGCGGGGCGTTGATCGCGATCCTGTGCACTTGGCTGTTGTGGTCGCTGATCACGAAGGGATACCTGGGCCCGTACTGGCTGTGGCCGCTCCGGCTGCTCAATGCGGAGGACTGGTTCAACCGCGACGGCGACAAGGACATGCTCAAGTGGATCGCCAACGGCTATGAAACCCTGTGGTTCCTGATCATCGCTACCATCTTCAGCCGCGTAGGCCACTGGCCCGAAGTCTGGCGCCGCTACGTCGCGCCCCTCTTCCGGCGGGCCTGGGATGAGCCCGCGCCTGAGGCGGCTGCCGCGGGGCGGCCGGAGGGGGATCCGGTGGAGTGGCCGCAATTGCGGGCCGCGGGGGCGCACAGTGCGGCTGATCGGCTGGCGGCGGACGCGCGGGCGGGGGCGATGAGTGACGTCGACCACGCCCGGATCGAGCGCGCCTGGCAGTCCGTGCGAGCGGGGAGCAATTCGCTCGCCTCGTTCACCGACACCGTTCTGCGCCACGGCGCCGCCTCCTACGGCCATCCGTCCGGGGCGCGGGATCTGCCCGTACGGACGGCGCGGCATGATCTTCTCGCCCAACAGGTCCGGCTCGGCACCGCGGCCGAGGATTCCCGCAATCCTTACCAGCACCGCGGCGTCGGGCTCGCCCTCGACCCCGAGGTGCTCGGCACCTCGCTGCTGGCCGTCGGGCCGCCCGGTTCGGGGAAGACGGGGCGGGTGGTGCGGCCCGTCGTGGAGTCGCTGTGTCTCCAGGCGCTCGCCGGGCAGGTCGCCGTCGTGGCGGTCGGGGCGGCGGGGGCCGGGCTCGGGGCGGATGAGGCGTTCGACGTGGTCGTGAAGATCGGCCGGCCCGACTCCGGCTACGACCTCGACCTCTACGGCGGCACCACCGACCCCGACGAGGCCGCGGGCATCCTCGCCGAGGCACTGATCGGCGACATGGCGGCCTCGCTCCCGGGCGGGGACAGCCGGCGCGCCGCCACCGCGCTGGCCCAGCTGCTCGGCCCCTACCGCGCCGCCCACGGCCGCTTCCCGTCCGTCCCCGATCTGCGGGAGCTGCTGGACGGTTCCAAGGCGGCCGTCAACGCGCTGCGCGAGGCGCTGGACGAGGCCGGGGAGCGGGCGCAGGCCCGCGAGCTGGAGGCGCGGGTCCGGCAGTCGGGCGCGCCCGGGGACGTCGGCGCGCTGCTCGCGGACCGGATCGCGCTGCTGGACCGGCCCGCGTTCGCCGACTTCTTCGACACCACAGGCGACCGCCGCCCGTTCTCCCTCCGCGCACTCGAACACCCCCTCCGGGTCCGTATCGACCTGCCCGAGCGGGGCCACGCGGAGGCGTCGCGGATGCTCGCGCGGCTGGTCCTGGCGCAGTTCACCGAGTGCGCCGTGGGCCGCGCCGACCGTTCGCTGTTCGCCTGCCTGGTCCTCGACGACGCCTCGCACACCATCACCCCCGAGGCCCTGCGCGGTATCCAGCGGCTCCGCTCCGCGCACGCGGGCGCCGTGCTCACCCTCCGCACCCTCGACGACGTCCCCGAGTCGCTGCGCAGCGCGCTGCTGGGCGCGGTCGGCTGCCGGATGGCCTGTGCGGGCGTGACGACCTGGGACGGGGCGCGGTTCGCGGAGGTGTGGGGGACGGAGTGGGTCGAGACCCGGGACGTCACCGACCGGCAGATCATCGCCGAGGAACCGCTCACCAAGGTGCTGCACTTCATCCGTAAGGTCGCCACCGGCAAGGCGGTGACCACCCAGTCGGTGACCGTACGGACGGTGGAGCGCGAGCGCTGGTCCGCCTCGGAGCTGGCCCATGCGGTTCCCCCGGGGCATGCGGTGCTGTCGGTGACCTCCGTAAGGGGCGAGGGCGGGCCGCCGGTGCTGGTGGATCTGCGCGGGTGATCGGCCGCCGTCCCGGGCGGTCCTCATCGCCGTCATTGCGGCCATCGGCCATCGCGGTCATTGCGGTCATCGCGGCCATTGGGTCATCTGCCCCGGTTGCCTCGTTCAGGGTGACCGGGGCAACCGGAACCGCTGCGTCACGGACATACCCATGGCGAAATCAGGCCGTCAATTCCGCGTTTTCCTCCATTGAGGCAGAATCGGCAGTAGCCGTTCATACGGGGCGGTGAAGTCAGCGCAAGTCGTCGCATTCGCTTCGAAGGTGCCATGCCTCCCACGCTCGCCTCACTCGTCCGCCACCCCGGTCTCAAGCTGTCCGTCCTCGCGGGCGAGGACCGGCTGGAGACGCCCGTGCGCTGGGCACATGTCAGCGAGCTGGCCGACCCCGTGCCGTACATGGAGGGCGGCGAGCTGCTCCTGATCACCGCGATGCAGATCGAGGCCGATGACCCGGAGGAGATGAGCCGCTATGTGCGGCGGCTGGTGGGTGCGGGCGTGGTCGGGCTCGGCTTCGCGCTCGGCGTCAACTACGCCGAGGTGCCGCCCGCGCTCGCCACGGCGGCCAAGGAGGAGGGGCTGCCGCTGCTCGGCGTGCCCCGCCGCACCCCCTTCATCGCGATCAGCAAGGCCGTCTCCGCGGCGATAGCCGCTGACCAGTACCGGGCCGTGACGGCCGGGTTCGAGGCGCAGCGCGAGCTGACCCGTGCCGCCATCGGCGCCGAGGGGCCCGCCGCGCTGCTCGCCCGGCTCGCCGCCCACGTCGACGGCTGGGCCGCGCTCTACGACGTCTCCGGCGCCGTGGTCGCCGCCGCCCCCGACTGGGCCGCCCGCCGCGCCGCCCGGCTCACCCCCGACGTCGAGCGGCTGCGCTCCCGCCCCGGCCCCGGGAGCATCGTGGTCGGCGGCGGCTGCGGGCCGGCCGGGGCCACGGGCGCGGAACCGGCCGAGGACACGGCCGTCGCCGACCGGGTCGAACTCCAGTCGCTGGGCACCGGGCGCCGTACGCGCGGGGTCCTCGCGGTCGGCACGGGCGCCCCGCTGGGCACCGCCGAGCGCTACGCGGTGCACTCCGCGGTCGCGCTGCTGACTCTGACCACCGAGCGTTCCCGCGCCCTCCAGGAGGCCGAGCAGCGGCTCGGCGCCGCCGTGCTGCGGATGCTGCTCGCGGGCGAGCCCGACCATGCGCGGGCGGTCGCCGGGCGGCTGTACGGCGGGCTGCTCGACGCGCCGTTCCGGATGCTGGTCGCCGAGGTGCCGTCCGGCGGTACGGCCCAGCAGACCCATGCGGCGCCCGCCGCCGCGGACGAGGCCACCGCGGAACTCCCCACAGAGGCCACCACCACGGCCACGGGTGAAGCCGAGGCGGCCGACCCCCTTGGCACGCTCATCGACACCATGGAGGCGGCCGCGGCCCGCATCGGCGAGTCGGTGCTGGTCGTGCCCGACGGCGAGCGGCTCATCGTGCTGGCCTCCGACGGCGGGGCGGCGGTCGCGGCATGCGCCGAGCACGCCCAGGCCGTCGAGGCCCGCCGGGGTACGAAGGCCCGCCCCCGCGACCGCGCCGCGGCCGCCGCGCGCGGCGGCGACGAGCTCGTCATCGGGCTGTCCGCCCCCGCGGGCCCCATCGCCGCCGCGGCCGCCTACCGCCAGGCGGAGCAGGCGCTGTCGGTGGCGCGCCGCCGCGGCCGGATGCTGGTCGAGCACGAGCAGGTGGCGGCGGGTTCCGTACTGCCCCTGCTCGCCGACGACGCCGTCAGGGCGTTCGCCGACGGCATGCTGCGCGCCCTGCACGAGCACGACGCCACCGGCCGGGGCGATCTGGTGGCCTCGGTGCGCGCCTGGCTCTCCCGGCACGGTCAGTGGGACGCGGCCGCCGCCGACCTCGGCGTCCACCGGCACACCCTGCGCTACCGGATGCGCCGCGTCGAGGAGATCCTGGGCCGCTCCCTGGACGACCCGGACGTCCGCATGGAGCTGTGGCTGGCCCTCAAGGCCACGGCCCCCGGCACCTCGACCTGAAGCATCCACCTCCGCCCCGGGCCGCGGCCTCGTCCCGATCGTCCTGTGGCGACCGCCTCCCCCAGTCACCGCGGCGCGCTCTTCCCGGTCCCTCCCCCATCCGGCACGCCATTGCGTAGTGCCCGCGCCCGCGACTGCTACGCCCCGGACAAACGCCGAGCGGCCGGGACGCGCCTACGGTGGGAGGTGAGACACCACTTCAGAAGGGTCGGGATCCGCTGTGCCAGACACACACGAAGCTGTCACCCACGCGTTCTGGCTCGCCGGCCGCAAGGCGTCGGGCGAGAGCACGCTCGAGGTCACCTCGCCCTGGGACGGCCGCCGCGTCGGCGTGGTGAGCGTTCCCACCGATGCGCAGATCGAGGAGGCCGTCGCCGCGGCCGACGCGGTGCGTGAGGAGTTCGCCGCGACCCCCGCGCACGTCCGGGCCGCCGCGCTGGACCATGTGTCGCGCCGCCTGGCCGAGCGCGGCGAGGAGATCGCCCGGCTGATCTCGGACGAGAACGGCAAGCCGATCAAGTGGGCGCGCGGCGAGGTGGGCCGCGCCGTGTCCGTATTCCGGTTCGCGGCCGAGGAGGCCCGCCGCTTCAACAGCGGGGACGCCCAGCGGCTGGACACCGACGCCGGTGGCACCGGGCGGCTCGCGCTGACCCGCCGCTTCCCGCGCGGCACCGTCCTCGGCATCGCGCCGTTCAACTTCCCGCTCAACCTCAGCGCCCACAAGGTCGCCCCCGCGCTCGCCGTCGGCACGCCGATCATCCTCAAGCCGGCGCCCGCGACCCCGCTGTCCGCGCTGATCCTCGGCGAGCTGCTGGCCGAGACCGAGCTCCCGGCGGGCTCCTGGAGCGTCCTCACGGTGCCCAACGACCGGATGCCCGCGTTGGTCCAGGACGAGCGGCTGCCGGTCATCTCCTTCACCGGTTCGGAGAAGGTCGGCTACGCGATCAAGGAGTCGGTGCCGCTCAAGCACTGCACCCTGGAGCTCGGTGGCAACGGCGCCGCGGTCGTCCTGTCGGACTACGCCGCCGACGCCGACCTCGACTGGGCGGCCACCCGCATCGGCACCTTCTCCAACTACCAGGGCGGACAGTCCTGCATCTCCGTACAGCGGGTGATCGCGGACGCGTCCGTCTACGAGGAGCTCGTGCCGAAGATCGTCGCGGCCGTCGAGGCGCAGGCCACCGGTGACCCGACCGAGGACGCCACCGATGTCGGCCCGCTGATCAGCGAGGACGCCGCCAAGCGCGTCGAGTCCTGGGTGGACGAGGCCGTCCGGGCCGGTGCGAAGCTGCTGACCGGCGGCAAGCGCGAGGGCTCGAGCTACGCCCCCACCGTGCTCGCGGACGTCCCCGCCGATGTCACCCTCTCCTGCGAGGAGATCTTCGGACCGGTGCTCACCCTGCACAAGGTGGCGGACGAGGACGAGGCGTTCGCGGCCGTCAACGACTCCAAGTACGGCCTCCAGGCCGGCGTCTTCACCCGCGAGGTGCGGACCGCCTTCCGCGCCCACCGCGCGCTGGAGGTCGGCGGCGTGATCATCGGCGATGTGCCGTCGTACCGCGCCGACCAGATGCCGTACGGCGGTGCCAAGAGGTCCGGCGTCGGCCGCGAGGGCGTGCGGTACGCGATGGAGGACTACACCTACGAGCGGGTCATGGTCCTCACCGGCCTCGACCTCTGACCCACCCACCGCCGGGCCCCGCTTCGCGTCGGGGCCCGGCGTACGAGGAAGGCATGGGGTTGACCCGTCCCGGCCACTCCGGACCCTCAACCGGAGAAGCCGAGACGGGCCAGTCTCAGGCCGCCGCCGCGCAGCGTGATGTGCAGGTCCTGGACGCCGGTCGGCGGCGTGGGCAGGGCGGCGCGGACCGTGGTGTAGACATAGCGGCCGCCGGTGGGCGGGACGGCGGCGGTGGCCAGGGTGGTGCCGTCGGCGAGGTGCGCCGCGACCGTCGCGCCGTCCCCCGCGACCATCGCGTCGTCCCGCGCGATCATCGCGCCGTCCCCACCAACCATTGCGCCGGCCCCCGCAACCGTCGCGCCGTCCCCCGCCTCAGCGGCGTCGTACGCGGCCTCGACCGTCATCGACATCGCCCCCGCGCCGAAGTCACAGGCGCGGAAGAGCAGTCGGCCGACCGCATCGGCACGGCAGGCCACCGCGTCCCCGCGGACCTTGGCGCGGTCCACCAGCACGATCCCGTCCGCCGCGTCGTAGTCCGCGGCCTCCAGACCGTGTCGCAGCACCGGGCGCGGTGCGGGCGGCGGGCCGTCGACGGTCACGGTGGCGGTGGCGCGCGGATCCGCGCTGGACGCGCCCGCGTGGATCTCGTACGTCCCAGGGTCGACGGTCCAGCGCCCGTGCGCCACGTCCCAGAAGCCCAGCGCGTCCTCGACCGGCACGGTGAAGAACAGCCGCACCCGCTCGCCCCGGCGCAGCCACACCCTGCGGTGGGCGATGAGCCGGTGGTGCGGCAGCGGGACCCGCGACCCCGGCGCGCTCGCGTAGATCTGCACCACCTCCGCGCCGTCGCACGGACCGGAGTTGGTGACCTCGCACTCCACGGTCAGCCCCGTCTCCCGCCGCGCCGACAGCTCGCCGTAGGTGAAGGCGGTGTACGACAGGCCGTGCCCGAAGGGGAAGAGCGGGGCGCCGTCGAAGTACAGATAGGTGGCGCGCGAGGCGATGATGTCGTAGTCGAGCGGATCGGGCAGATCGTGGTCGGAGGCGTACCAGGTCTGCGGCAGCCGCCCCGCCGGTGAGACGTCCCCGAACAGCACCCGGGCCAGCGCCGTGCCCGCCGCCTGGCCGCCGTGCGCCGTCCACAGCAGCGCGGGCAGCGCATCGGTCGCCTCCGCGACCGCGTACGGATAGCTCGAGGTCAGCACCAGCGCGGTCCGCGGATTGGCGGCGTGGGCCGCGCGCCACAGCCGCTCCTGCTGGGCGGGCAGGGCGAGGGTGGTGCGGTCCTCGGTCTCCCGGCCGCCGATGTGCGGGTCGTTGCCCGCCACGACCACCACGGCGTCCGCCCGCGCGGCGGCGCGGGCCACCGCGTCCTCGCCGCGCTCGACGACCTCCAGCCGGAAGACGGTCCCGGTCCCCTCATCGCCGCCGTCACGTTCGGCAACCTTCAGCGCGCCCGCGGCGACACAGACGTAACCACCCGTCCCCAGGTGTCTGAGGAGGTGTCCGTCGGGGTGCGCTTCGAGTGTGAACGTCTCCTGGACCACCCAGCCCCCGGGCTGCTCGGCCGCCGCGCGGACGAAGCCGTCCCCGGCCACGGTCAGGTAGCGGCCGGAGGGCGCGCGCAGGGTGAGCACACCGCCGCCCCAGTCGGCCAGGGACAGATCGGTGGGGGTGTCGCCGACGGTCAGCGGCGGCAGATCGGTACGGCCCGCCGTATGCGCGGGGTTGAGCGAGCCCGACGCCTCCGCCGGACCCTCGTCCTCCGCCGCCGCGTCCGGCACCCGCACCCAACCGGCCGCCGCGCGCAGCCGTACGGTGTCCAGGCCGTCCGCGAAGACCACCCGGTCCGCGCCGAGCCGCTCGGCCAGCGCCTCGCGCGGCGAACTTCGGCGGATCAGGGTGCCGCTGTACCAGTCCAGCTTGCATTCGTCGGCGAGCGGACCGACGACGGCCAGAGTGCGGACGGCGCCTTCGGAGAGTGGCAGCAGACCGTCGTTGGTGAGCAGGACGACGGCCTGTTCGGCGGCCTCCAGGGCGAGCGCGCGATGGGCGGGCGTGTCGAAGGCGCCATCACATTCCTCCGGCTGCCCGTCGAACTCGCCCAGCGCGTACCGCATCCCCAGCAGCCGCCGCACCGCCGTGTCCACCGTGGACACGTCGATCAGCCCGCGCGCCAGCGCGCCCCGCACCCGCGCGATCGTCTTCGACGCGTCCTGGTCGTGGTCGGTGAAGCTGTCCACCCCCGCCCGCAGGGCCGCCGCGACGGCCTCCTCATGGGTGTCGAAGTAGTGCTCGGAGTCGACCAGATTGGATGGCGCGCCCGCGTCGGAGCAGACCACCAGCTCCTGGTCGGTCCAGGTGCGCAAGTGCTCGCGCAGATACGGGGAGACGTGGTTGGGCCGCCCGTTGACCAGGTTGTACGCGGGCATCACCCCCGCCACCGCGCCCGCCCGCACCGCCCCGCGGAAGGCGGCCAGATCGTATTCGTGCAGCACCCGCGGCCGCATCGAGGAGGAGGTGGTGTCCCGGTCGGTCTCGTTGTTGTGCGCCAGCCAGTGCTTCAGGACGGGCGCGGTGCGCCAGCGCTCCGGGTGGTCGCCGCGCAGCCCGCGGGTGTAGGCCGTGGCCAGGGCCGAGGTGAGGTACGGATCCTCGGCGTACCCCTCCTCGTTGCGGCCCCAGCGCGGATCGCGCAGCAGGTTCACCGTCGGCGACCACACATTGAGGCCCACCCGCGGATCGCGTGCGCGCATCGCCCGTGCCTCGCGGCCGACCGCCTCGCCGACGCGCCGCACCAGCTCCGGGTTCCAGGTCGCGCCGAGCCCCACGGCCTGGGGGAAGACGGTGGCCGGACCCATCCAGGCGACGCCGTGCAGCGCCTCCTGCCCGGTGCGGAAGGGCGCGAGGCCGAGCCGCTCCACTCCGGGCGCGTACTGATGGAGCATCGCGATCCGCTCATCCAGCGTGAGCCGGGCCAGCAGGTCCTCGACGCGCGTACGCACCGGCAGCCGTGGATCGCGGAAGGGCGGATCGCGGAAGGGCGGACGCGTGATCAGATCACCGTCATCGCTCACGGATACGGCCCCTCTTCCTCAGCTTGTGCGCCGACTTCCCCAGCCCCTGACGTCGCATCGATGTCGCATCGATGTCGAATCGACGTCGATTCGAAGCGCTTCGATGCTGGGCGCACCATGCCCACCCTGTCAAGGCTCCACGGAAGCCCAACCCATCAGCACCGTGCGCCACCACTCTTGCGCGACCCCACCCCCCGCCTTAATCTCGGCGCAATATCGAAGCGCTTCGACCAATCTTCGACCAATCTCGGCCAACTCGACCATCGGTCGTACGGCGGGCACGCCACGAAGGGTTGACGCAATGCCGAACTCCCAGGCTTCGGCCTCCACTTCCCCTCCCAGCCGGAGAACCTTCCTGGCCTCCACGGCGGTTGCCGCGGCGGCCGCCGCGGGAGGGGTTCCGCTGCTCACCGGCTGCTCCACCGAGGAGGGCTCCGGCAAGGGCGGCACCACCTCAGGCAAGGAGCTGAAGAACCTGCTGCCGGCCTATGTGGCCTCGAAGGTGGCGGACCCCGACATCCCGAGCGTCAACGGCTCCAGCCCCGGCTACACCAAGGCCCCGCCCGCCGCCGAACTGGTCGCCTCCGTACGGGGCAAGCCCGGCCACGGCGGCAGCTACACGATGTTCGAACCGCTCTGGGGCACCCCGCCGCCCAAGAACAACGCCTACTACAAGGCGGTCAACGACGCGCTCGGCGCCACGGTCAAGCTTCAGCCGCAGGACGGCAACACCTACGGCGAGAAGCTCGGCGCCGTCCTCGCCTCCGGCGACATCGCCGATATCGTGATGATTCCGCTCTGGGAGATGGGCGGGCGGATCCATGGCGCGGTCGGCGCCAAATTCGCCGATCTGGGCCCGTATCTCTCCGGCGACAAGGTCAAGAAATATCCGAACCTCGCCGCCATTCCCACCGCCGCCTGGCAGATGTCCGTCTTCGGCGGCAAGCTCCGCGGGCTGCCGATGCCCTCCCGTCCGCTTGCCGGCGTCATTCCGTACTACCGCGAGGACATCTTCACCAAGGAGGGCTATCACGTCCCCAAGAGCCCGGCGGAATTCCTCGCCCTGGCCAAGGAGATCACCCGGCCCAAGAGCAAGGTATGGGCCTGTGACGACATGTGGTGGTCGGCGCAGCGGTTCTTCGGCTGCCCGGGGGAGAAGCCGTACTACTGGATCGAGAAGAACGGCAAGCTGGTCCACAAGGTCGAGACCGAGAACTACCTCGAGGCCCTGGAATGGTGCCGCAAGCTCTTCGCCGGGGGCTATGTCCACCCGGACGCGGTCGCGGGCAAGCTCAATGACGCGCTGACCCGCTTCACCTCCGGACAGACCCTCCTCTACAACGACGGCGACGCCAAGTGGTACGGCGCCACCTTCGAACAGGCCGGTCCCCACCCCGACTTCAAGATTCAGGGAATGGACTGGTTCGGCCCCGACGGCGGCGACCCGGTCATCTATCTCGACCCGCCCGCCCAGATCTGGTCGTTCCTCAACAAGAACCTCTCCAAGGATCAGATCGAGGAAATCCTCGCCCTCGCGAACTTCATCGCCGCGCCCTTCGGCACCAAGGAGCAGCGCCTCATCGACTACGGCGTCGAAGGCGTGCACCACGACATGAAGAAGGGCGTACCGGTCAAGAACGCGACAGGCGTCCGGGACGTCCAGGACACCTATCGCTTCATCGTCTCCCCGCAGGCGAGCGTCGCCTATCCGGACTTCCCCCAGATGGTCGAGGACTACTGCGGCTGGATGCAGCGGATGGGCAAGTTCGCCAGGAAGCCGCTCTTCTACGGAATGCAGATCCAGGAGCCCAATCGGTACGCGTCGCTCTACACACCGTTCGAGGACCTCGCCAAGGACGTGACCCGCGGCCGTAAGTCGATCAAGGACGCCCAGCGGGCCATCAGCGACTGGCGCAGCGGCGGCGGCGACCGGCTCCGCGACTGGTACGCGGGGCTCCTCGACGAGAACGGCAGCGGCGCCTGATGGCCAAGCCGGCCCGTGGCGCCCTGGCGGCCCGTGGCACCGAGCCAAGGCATGGCACCGCGGCGGGCCCCGGCACCCCGACCGCCCGCGCCGGATGGTGGCACCGGCTGCGCCGCGACCGCACCCTCCTCCTGATGGTCGCCCCGGCCGTCGGTCTGCTCCTGCTCTTCACCTATGTGCCGCTGCTCTGGACCACGGTTGCCTATCTGGATTACGACCCGTTCACCCAGGGGCTGTGGACCAGCCCCTGGGTGGGCCTGGACAACTTCAGCCTCCTCTTCGAGGACAGCCGCTTCTGGGACGCCTTCGCCAACACCCTCTCCATCACCTTCATCCAGCTGGTGCTGTTCTTCCCGGTGCCCATCGCGCTGGCGCTGCTGCTCAACAGCGTGCTCAGCGACAAGGTCCGCGGCCTGGTGCAGTCGATCCTGTACTTGCCGCACTTCTTCTCGTGGGTGCTGGTGATCACGATCTTCCAGCAGATGCTCGGCGGCGCCGGGCTGCTCGCCCAGCAGCTGCGCGCCCACGGCCACGAGGGCTTCGACCTGATGACCGACCCGGGCGTCTTCAAGTTCCTGATCACCGCCCAGCTGGTGTGGAAGGACGCGGGCTGGGGCGTGATCGTCTTCCTGGCCGCGCTCTCCGCCGTCAACCAGGACCTCTACGAGGCCGCGGCGGTGGACGGCGCGAACCGCCGGCGCCGGATGTGGCACGTCACGCTGCCCGCGCTGCGCCCCGTGGTCGCCCTGCTGCTGGTGTTGCGCGTCGGTGACTCGCTGACCGTCGGCTTCGAGCAGATCCTGCTCCAGCGCGACGCGGTGGGGCCCGGCGCCTCGGAGGTCTTCGACACCTATGTGTGGTGGGTCGGCATCGCCAACACCGACTACGGGATCGCCGCCGCCGGCGGTCTGATCAAGGGCGCCTTCAGCCTGGTGCTGGTGCTGATCGCCAACAAAGTCGCCCATATGCTCGGCGAGCAGGGGGTTTACCGGAAATGACCGTGACCGAGCGGACCGCGGCCGAGGCCGGACCCGCCGCCCCGCCCCCGCGGCGGCGGCGCGACGAGCGGCGCCCGGTGTGGGAGGAGGAGCCCGGCAGGGTCGGCCAGGGGCTCAAGGGGGCCACCCTGGTCGGGGTGTGTCTGGCGATCCTCGGCCCGCTGTGGGTGGTGGTCGTCACCAGCCTCTCCGATCAGAGGACCATCACCGATGCCGGGGGACTGGTGATCGTCCCCGAGACGATCACCTTCCGGGCCTACACCGAGCTGCTGAGCGGCGGCACGGTGACCCGGGCGACGCTCGTCAGCCTCGCGCTCACCGCCGTGGGCACCGTGATCAGCACCGTCGTCTCGGTCCTGTGCGCCTACGGCCTGTCCCGTCCGGGGTCCTTCCTGCACCGGCCGATCCTGATGGTGCTGCTGGTCACCATGTTCTTCAACGCCGGTCTCATCCCCACGTATCTGCTGGTCACCGGCGTCGGCCTGGAGGGCAGCTACTGGTCGATGATCCTGCCCGGGGCCGTCTCGGTCTTCAACGTCCTGGTGCTGCGGGCGTTCTTCCAGAACATCGCGCCCGAGCTGATCGACAGCGCCCGGATCGACGGCGCGGGGGACTGGCGCATCCTGTTCCGCATCGTGCTGCCGCTGTCGAAGGCCGTGATCGCGGTGGTCTCGCTCTTCTACGCGGTCGGCTACTGGAGCCAGTGGTTCAACGCCATGCTCTACCTCAACGACCAGGACATGTGGCCGCTCCAGATGATCCTGCGCCAGCTGGTGATCAAGCAGCAGGCGCCGCAGGGCATGTCCCAGATGATCTCCACCCAGCAGATCCCCGGACTGGCCGTGCAGATGGCCGTCATGGTGCTCGCGCTGATCCCGGTCGCGGTGCTCTACCCCTTCGTCCAGAAGCACTTCACCAAGGGCATGCTCACCGGCGCCGTCAAGGGCTGACGCCGGTTGCCCCCGTACCCAGCCGACCCGAGACGGGAGCCGGTATGCCCGACCTGAACGACGCCACCCGCGGCCGCGTCCTCTACGGCGGCGACTACAACCCCGAGCAGTGGCCCGAGAGCGTCTGGCACGACGACATCCGGCTGATGCGCCGGGCGGGCGTCACCACCGTCACCGTCGGCGTCTTCTCCTGGGCCCGGCTCGAACCCCGCCCCGACGCACGGGACTTCGACTGGCTGGACCGGGTCCTGGACCTGCTCCACGAGGGCGGGATCGAGGTGTGCCTGGCCACTCCGACCGCCTCCCCGCCGCCCTGGATGGGCTCCCGGCACCCCGAGACCCTGCCGCGCGACGAGAGCGGCGCGGTTGTCTGGTACGGATCACGGAACCAGTTCTGCGCCTCATCACCCGTCTACCGCGAGCACGCCCTGCGCATCACCGAGGACCTGGCGGACCGCTACGGCGGCCATCCGGCCCTGCGGATGTGGCACGTCGGCAACGAGTACTCCACCCACTGCTGGTGCGACGGGACCGCCCGGCACTTCCGCCGCTGGCTGCGCGCCCGGTACGGCGGCCTGGACGCCCTCAACCAGGCGTGGGGGACGGCCTTCTGGAGCCAGCGCTACGACTCCTGGGAGGAGATCATCCCGCCGCGCCGCGCCCAATACCTGATCAACCCCGGTCAGGCGCTGGACTTCCGCCGCTTCACCAGCGACGCCCTGCTGGAGTGCTTCACCGCCGAACGCGACGCGCTGGCCGCCCGCACCCCGCACATCCCCGTGACCACCAACTTCATGCCGCTGTTCATCGGCCAGGACGGCTGGGCCTGGGCGGCGGAGGAGGACGTGGTCTCCGTCGACCTCTACCCCGACCCCGAGGACCCGCACGCGGCCGCCTACGGAGCGATGGTCCAGGACCTGACCCGCTCCCAGGCGGGCGGCCCCTGGGTCCTCATGGAGCAGGCCGCAGGCCCCGTCAACTGGCGCGGCGTCAACCACCCCAAGCCGCACGGGCTGATGCGGCTGTGGTCCCTCCAGGCCGTCGCGCGCGGCGCCGACGCGGTCTGCTTCTTCCAGTGGCGGCAGTCCCGGCAGGGCAGCGAGAAGTTCCACTCCGGGATGGTCCCGCACGCCGGTGAGCACAGCCGCACCTTCGCGCGGGTGTGCGAACTCGGCGCCGAACTGCGCGAACTGGCCCCGGTCGCGGGCACGGACGTCCCCGCGAGGGCCGCGATCCTGCACGACTGGCACTCCTGGTGGGCCTCTGTCCAGGACGGCCGCCCCTCCTCCCTGGTCTCCTGCGAACGGCTGCTGCGCGCCTGGCACCAGGCCCTGTGGGAGCGGAACCTCACCACCGACTTCGCCCATCCGCACGCCGACCTCACCGACTACGCCCTCGTCGCCGTCCCCCAGCTGTATCTGCTCACCGACGAGGCGCTGGACAACCTCGCGGCGTACGTACGCGGCGGCGGCACTCTCGTCTGCGGCTTCTTCACCGGCGTCGCCGACGAGGACGACCGGGTGCGCCCCGGCGGGGTGGACCGCCGCCTCCGCGGGCTCCTCGGCATCCGTACGGTCCACGAGTGGTGGCCGCTGGACGAGGGCGAGGCGCTCACCGCCGAGGGCGCCTGGCTGGGCGCGTTCCACGGCACCCTCTGGTCCGAGGACCTGGAGCCGTCCACCGCCGAACCGGTCGCCCGGATCAGGGGCGGTGAGCTCGACGGCCGCCCCGTCGTCACCCGTAACGCCTACGGCACCGGCACCGCCTGGTACGTCTCCACCCTCCCCGAACCCGCCGCCCTGCGCGCGCTGCTCGGCCGCGCGGCCGAGGAGGCGGGGCTGGCCCCCGCGCTGCCCGGCCTCCCCGCGGGGGTCGAGGCGGTGTGGCGGGGCCCGTATCTCTTCCTGCTCAACCACGGCCGCACCCCGGCGGTCGTCCCCCTCCCGTCCGCGCGGACGGATCTGCTCACCGGGCGCGCGCACCACACCGGCGTCCGGCTGGACCGCTTCGCGGTCATGGTCCTGGCTCCGCCCGAATCCCTCATCTGAAAGGGAAGGTCCCGTGCAACGAGCCGCTCGAACGCTCTTCCTCACCCCGCTGATCGCGTTACTCGCGCTGATCGGCTGCGCCGCCGCCCCCGCCCAGGCCGCCACCTGGTCCTCCTCGGACCAGTGGGGCACCTGGTCCAACGGGGGCTACACCCTCTACAACAACATCTGGGGCTCCGGCGCCGGATCCCAGACCATCTGGGCCAACTCCTCCAGCGACTGGGGAGTGTGGGCCAACCACCCGAACACCGGCGGCATCAAGTCCTACCCCAACGCCAAGAAGGTCGTCGGGAAGAAGATCAGCGCCATCAACACCCTCACCAGCAACTACAGCGTGACGGTCCCGTCCTCGGGTGCCTACAACACCTCGTACGACATCTGGGACAGCAACTACGCGTACGAGATCATGCTCTGGGTCAACAAGACCGGTCCGGTCGGTCCCCTCGGCACCTCCCAGGGCACCGTCACCCTGGGCGGTCATACCTGGACCGTCTACAAGGGCAGCAACGGCTCCAACCAGGTCTTCTCCTTCATCCGCGGCTCCAACTCCAGCTCCGGCTCGGTGGACATCAAGTCCATCGTGAACTGGATCAAGAACACCAAGGGCTGGTTCGGGGATGTGACCATCGGCGATGTCCAGTTCGGCTACGAGATCACCTCCTCGGCCGGTGGTCTGGACTTCCGCACCAACAGCTTCGGAGTGAGCGCGAGCTGATATCCGCGGACCGCCGCCGCCCAGCCAGGCGGCGGCGGTACGCCACCGGCCCGGCGCGGCCGGGTCAGGACGTGCCGGGCGCCGGGCCCGAGCTGGCCCGTACGGTCAGCTCCGGGGCGAGCAGGGTCACCTGCTCCTCGGGGGCGTCGCCCGCCAGCTTCGCCACCGTCAGCTCCACGGCCCGCCGCCCCATCTCCTGTGCGGGGATGGCCACCGAGGTGAGCCGCACCGACGCCTGGGTGGCCACCTGCTCGGGGCATATGGCGACCACCGAGATGTCCTCGGGCACCGCGCGGCCCTGCCGGCGCAACAGGCTGAGCAGCGGTTCGATGGCCGCCTCGTTCTGCACCACGAAGCCGGTGGTGCCGGGCCGCTCGTCGAAGATCCGGGAGAGGGTGCCGTCCATGGACTCGTAGCTGCCCTCGCACGGGCGGTGCAGCAGCCGCACCCCCAGCTCGGCGGCGCGGCGGCGCAGCCCCTCCAGGGTCCGCTCGGCGAAGCCGGTGTGGCGCTCATAGACGGCCGGGGCCTCGCCCACGACCGCGATCTCCCGGTGGCCGAGGTCCGCCAGATGCTCGGCGCACAGCGCACCGGTGGCGGTGAAGTCCAGATCGACGCAGGTCAGGCCGACGGTGTCGGCGGGGAGCCCGATCAGCACGGTGGGCTGGCGGGCCGCGTGCAGCAGCGGCAGCCGTTCGTCCTCGAGCTCCACATCCATCACGATCATGGCGTCGGCGAGCCCGCTGCCGGTCACCCGGCGCACCGCCGCCGGGCCCTCCTCCCCGGTGAGCAGGAGGACGTCATAGCCGTGGGAGCGGGCGGTGGTGGCGACCGCGATGGCGATCTCCATCATCACCGGCACATATATGTCCGTCCGCAGTGGCACCATGAGCGCGAGGATGTTGGAGCGGCTGCTGGCCAGGGCGCGGGCCCCGGCGTTGGGGTGGTAGCCGAGCTCCTTGATGCTGTGCTCGACGCGCTCGCGGGTGGGAGTGGAGATCGACCGCTTGCCGCTGAGGACGTAGCTCACCGTGCTGGCGGAGACTCCGGCGTGGCGGGCGACCTCGGCGAGGGTGACCATGCGGGGGACTCCATCCGGGGGATCGTCAGTGAAGCGCTTCGACGCATGGCCGAGCCTCTTCGTCTGACCATGCGGGTTGACACTAAACCCGCAGCGCAAGGACTGTCCAGAGGGTATCGAAGCGCTTCGACGTCACGCCTCTGCCCCTCGGTACTCCTGCCGGGTCCGCCGCCGCGGCGGTCCTTCCCGAACCTCCCGATCCGGGCGGCCTCCCGCTTTGCCGTCCGGTCGGACCGGATGCACACTGGCAGCGGTACGTGCCGGTAATGTCACGAGATCGTCGCGGCAAAGGGAGCACCGATGACCGCATCCTCCGTCAGGCCGGTGTCCGAGCGTGAAGCGCGCCAGGTCGCCGAGGCCGCACGCGAACAGGTATGGCACAAGCCCAGCTTCGCCAAGGAGCTCTTCCTCGGCCGCTTCCGACTCGATCTGATCCATCCCCACCCCGCCCCCGCCCCGGACGACGTCCGCCGCGGCGAGACCTTCCTCGACAAGCTCCAGGAGTTCTGCGAAACGCGGGTCGACGCCGCCCGTATCGAGCGCGAGGCGCAGATCCCCGACGAGACCCTCAAGGGGCTCAAGGAACTCGGCGCGCTCGGCATGAAGATCGACACCAAGTACGGGGGGCTCGGCCTCACCCAGGTCTACTACAACAAGGCCCTCGCCCTGGCCGGCTCCGTCAGCCCGGCGATCGGCGCCCTGCTCTCCGCCCACCAGTCGATCGGCGTACCGCAGCCGCTGAAGCTCTTCGGCACCCAGGAGCAGAAGGACCTCTTCCTGCCGCGCTGCGCCCGCACCGACATCTCGGCCTTCCTGCTCACCGAGCCGGACGTGGGCTCCGACCCGGCCCGCCTCGCCACCACCGCCGTGCCCGACGGCGACGACTACCTGCTGGACGGCGTCAAGCTGTGGACCACCAACGGGGTGGTCGCCGACCTGCTGGTGGTGATGGCCCGGGTGCCGCGCTCCGAGGGCCACAAGGGCGGCATCACCGCCTTCGTCGTCGAGACCGCCTCCGAGGGCGTCACCGTCGAGAACCGCAACGCCTTCATGGGGCTGCGCGGCCTGGAGAACGGCGTCACCCGCTTCCACCGGGTCCGCGTCCCGGCCGCCAACCGGATCGGCCCCGAGGGCGCCGGCCTCAAGATCGCGCTGACCACGCTCAACACCGGACGGCTGTCGCTGCCCGCGATGTGCGCGGGCGCCGGGAAGTGGTGTCTGAAGATCGCCCGCGAATGGTCCGCCGCCCGTGAGCAGTGGGGCAAGCCCATCGCCAAGCACGAGGCCGTCGGCGCCAAGATCTCCTTCATCGCGGCGACCACCTTCGCCCTGGAGGCCGTCATCGACCTCGCCTCCCAGATGGCCGACGAGGATCGCAACGACATCCGCATCGAGGCGGCGCTCGCCAAGCTCTACGGCAGCGAGATGGCCTGGCTGATGGCCGACGAACTGGTCCAGATCCGCGGCGGCCGGGGCTATGAGACCGCGGCCTCGCTGGCCGCCCGCGGCGAGCGGGCCGTCCCCGCCGAGCAGATGCTGCGCGATCTGCGCATCAACCGGATCTTCGAGGGCTCGACCGAGATCATGCACCTCCTCATCGCCCGGGAGGCCGTGGACGCCCATCTGTCGGTGGCGGGCGATCTCATCGACCCCGAAAAGTCCCTCCAGGACAAGGGCAAGGCGGCCGCCAAGGCCGGTGGCTTCTACGCCCGCTGGCTGCCCGGCCTGCTCGCCGGCCCCGGTCAACTGCCCCGCGCCTACCCGGAGTTCAACCCGGCCGGCCACCCCGACCTCTCCCCGCATCTGCGCTATGTGGAGCGCTCGGCGCGCAAGCTGGCCCGCTCCACGTTCTACGCCATGTCGCGCTGGCAGGGCCGGATGGAGACCAAACAGGGCTTCCTCAGCCGGATCGTCGACATCGGCGCGGAGCTGTTCGCGATGAGCGCGGCCTGCGTGCGGGCCGAGATGCTGCGCTCCCGCGGCGACCACGGCGTCGCGGCCTACCAGTTGGCCGACGCGTTCTGCCGGCAGGCCAGGATCCGCGCCGACGAGCTCTTCGGGCGGCTGTGGACCAACACCGACGAGCTCGACCGCAAGGTGGTCTCCGGCGTGCTCTCCGGGACGTACGAGTGGCTCGAGCACGGTGTGATCGACCCCAGCGGCGACGGCCCCTGGATCGCCGACGCCACCCCCGGCCCGACCGCCAAGCGGAATGTCCACCGCCGCATCCCCTGAGGAGCCGCCCCAGCCCCTGAGGAAGCCGCCGGGAAGCCGCCGGAGCACGCGCCGACAGGCTCCCGGGATCCGCGATCACCGGATCCCGGGGCTTGTCACCGAGCCGTCACCCCTTGCCCCCACAATGGGGGGATGACGGATTCCCTGGCTGACCCGCATCTGCGCGTTCCGGCGGCCACCGCCGCGGCGAGCGTGCGCGACATCGTGATCCTGGGCTCCACCGGTTCGATCGGCACCCAGGCCATCGACGTGGTGCTGCGCAACCCCGACCGCTTCCGCGTGACCGGCCTGTCCGCCGCCGGGGGCCGGGCCGGGCTCCTCGCCGAGCAGGCCCACCGGCTGCGGGTGGACAGGGTCGCGGTCGCCCGGCCCGAGGCGGTGGCGGAGGTGCGCCAGGCGCTGAGCGCGCGCTACGGCGCCGGTGAGCCGCTCCCCGAGATCCTGGCGGGGCCCGACGCGGCCACCGAGCTCGCCCGCTCCCAGTGCCACACCGTGCTCAACGGCATCACCGGCTCCATCGGCCTGGCGCCCACCCTGGCCGCCCTGGAGGCGGGCCGGGTGCTGGCGCTGGCCAACAAGGAATCGCTCATCGTCGGCGGCCCCCTGGTCAAGGCCGTGGCCAAGCCCGGGCAGATCGTCCCCGTCGACTCCGAGCACTCCGCGCTCTTCCAGGCGCTGCTCGGCGGCGCCCGCGAGGAGGTCCGCAAGCTGGTCGTCACCGCCTCCGGCGGCCCGTTCCGCGGCCGGACCAAGCGCGAGCTGGCCTCGGTCACCCCGGAGCAGGCGCTGGCCCACCCCACCTGGGACATGGGTCCGGTGGTCACGATCAACTCCGCGACCCTCGTCAACAAGGGCCTGGAGGTCATCGAGGCCCACCTGCTCTACGACATTCCCTTCGAGCGGATTGAGGTGGTGGTCCACCCTCAGTCGTATATCCACTCGATGGTTGAATTCACCGATGGCTCGACGCTCGCCCAGGCGAGCCCGCCCGATATGCGGATGCCCATCGCGCTCGGCCTCGGCTGGCCCGAGCGGGTGCCGGACGCCGCGCCCGGCTGCGACTGGACCAAGGCCCACACCTGGGAGTTCTTCCCCCTGGACACCGAGGCGTTCCCCTCCGTCGGCCTCGCCCGCCACGTCGGCGACCTCGGCGGCACCGCCCCGGCCGTCTTCAACGCGGCGAACGAGGAGTGCGTGGACGCCTTCCTTGACGGAAAGCTGCCCTTCAACGGAATCGTCGATACGGTCGCCGAGGTGGTGGCCGAGCACGGCACCCCGGCCGCGGGAACCCGGCTCACCGTCGCGGACGTCCTCGAGGCCGAGACATGGGCCCGCGCCCGCGCAACGGAACTGGCCGCCAGAGCGGCGAAGGCGACCCCGGAGGCTCGCGCATGACGACACTGATGACGGTCCTCGGCATAGTGGTGTTCGCCGTCGGCCTGCTGATCTCCATTGCCTGGCATGAGCTCGGCCACCTCTCCACGGCCAAGCTCTTCGGCATCCGGGTGCCCCAGTACATGGTCGGCTTCGGGCCGACCATCTTCTCCCGGAAGAAGGGCGAGACCGAGTACGGCATCAAGGCGGTTCCGCTCGGCGGCTACATCCGCATGATCGGGATGTTCCCGCCGGGCGACGACGGAAAGATCACCGCGCGCTCCACCTCACCGTGGCGCGGCATGATCGAGGACGCCCGGTCGGCCGCCTTCGAGGAGCTCCAGCCCGGCGACGACAAGCGCCTGTTCTACACGCGCAAGCCGTGGAAGCGCGTGATCGTCATGTTCGCCGGGCCCTTTATGAACCTGGTCCTCGCGGTGGCGATCTTCCTCGGGGTGATGATGAGCTTCGGCGTCAACACCCAGACCACCAATGTGGGCACGGTCTCCCAGTGCGTGGTCGCGGCCTCGGCCTCCACCGACAAGTGCCCCAAGGGCGCCAAGGACTCCCCGGCCAAGGCCGCCGGTCTACAGCCCAGGGACAAGATCGTCGCCTTCAACGGGCACCCCACCCCGGACTGGGGCACCCTCCAGCAGGACATCCGCGAGACCACCGGCCCCGCCACGATCACCGTCGAGCGGGACGGCGTCCGCAAGACCCTGAACGCCAACCTCATAAAGAACCAGGTCGCCAAGTCCGACGGGAACGGCGGCTATGTCGAGGGCGAGTTCGTCACCGCCGGCTTCCTCGGCTTCACCCCCGCCACCGGAGTGGTCCAGCAGTCCTTCGGGCAGTCCGTGGACCGTATGGGCAACATGGTCGAGGACGGCATCGACTCGATGATCGCCCTGCCCTCCAAGATCCCGGACCTGTGGAACGCGGCCTTCGGGGACGGCGAGCGCAAGGCGGACTCCCCGATGGGCGTCGTGGGCGCGGCCCGGGTCGGCGGCGAGGTCGCCAACCTCGACATCCCGCCCTCCCAGCGGATCGCGACCATGCTCTTCCTGGTCGCCGGGTTCAACCTCTCGCTGTTCCTGTTCAACATGCTGCCGCTGCTGCCGCTGGACGGCGGCCACATCGCGGGTGCGGTGTGGGAGTCCATCCGGCGCCACACCGCCCGGCTGGTCCGGCGGCCCGACCCCGGACCGTTCGATGTGGCGAAGATGATGCCGGCGGCCTATGTGATCGCCGGAGTCTTCATCTGCTTCACGCTGCTCGTCCTGGTGGCGGACGTCGTGAACCCCGTGAAAATCTCCTGATGACGCGAGATGTCCTGAAGTTCACCTTTGGGTGGACTTCAGGAGCGCGGTGTGCTGAGGCCATGGCCGGTGCCGTAATCTCGGAGATCGGAGTCCGCTGATCTCCAGCCACGCACACACCTTGGGGTTACGAACCAGATGACTGCGATTTCGCTAGGAATGCCGTCCGTACCGGCCAAGCTCGCCGAGCGCAGGGTCAGCCGGAAGATCCAGGTCGGATCGGTGGCCGTGGGCGGCGACGCGCCGATCTCGGTGCAGTCGATGACGACGACGGTGACGGCGGACATCGGTGCGACGTTGCAGCAGATCGCGGAGTTGACGGCGTCGGGGTGCCAGATCGTGCGGGTGGCGTGTCCGTCGCAGGATGACGCGGACGCGTTGCCGGTGATCGCGAAGAAGTCGCAGATTCCGGTGATCGCCGATATTCACTTCCAGCCGAAGTATGTGTTCGCGGCGATTGATGCCGGGTGTGCGGCGGTGCGGGTGAATCCGGGGAACATCCGGCAGTTCGACGACAAGGTCAGGGAGATCGCGAAGGCGGCGTCGGACGCGGGTGTGCCGATTCGTATCGGGGTGAACGCGGGGTCGCTGGACAAGCGGTTGCTGGAGAAGTACGGCAAGGCCACGCCGGAGGCGTTGGTGGAGTCGGCGTTGTGGGAGTGCTCGCTGTTCGAGGAGCACGGGTTCCGGGATATCAAGATCTCGGTGAAGCACAACGATCCGGTGGTGATGGTCAATGCTTATCGTCAGCTGGCGGCTCAGTGTGACTATCCGCTGCATCTGGGTGTGACGGAGGCGGGTCCGGCGTTTCAGGGGACGATCAAGTCGGCGGTGGCGTTCGGTGCGCTGTTGAGTGAGGGGATCGGGGACACGATCCGGGTGTCGCTGTCGGCGCCTCCGGCGGAGGAGGTGAAGGTCGGGATCCAGATTCTGGAGTCGTTGAATCTGCGGCAGCGGCGGTTGGAGATCGTCTCGTGTCCGTCGTGCGGTCGGGCGCAGGTGGATGTGTACAAGCTCGCGGATGAGGTGACGGCCGGTCTGGAGGGCATGGAGGTCCCGCTGCGGGTCGCGGTCATGGGCTGTGTCGTCAACGGTCCCGGCGAGGCCCGCGAGGCGGACCTGGGCGTCGCCTCCGGCAACGGCAAGGGGCAGATCTTCGTCAAGGGCGAGGTCATCAAGACCGTGCCGGAGTCGAAGATCGTGGAGACCCTGATCGACGAGGCCATGAAGATCGCCGAGCAGATGGAGAAGGACGGCATCGCCTCCGGCGAACCCTCGGTTTCCGTCAGCGGCTGAAAAGCCTCCCCGGAGGCGAACCCGGGCCGGGAAAAGGCGGTGAGGGGCCCTCTTGGGCTGCGCGGTAGAGTCTGAGGATCGACGTCCCCGGCCCGCGGGCCCGCACCACGTGAGGCAGACCGACACGTGCTGACCACGTCCACCACCAGGGTCCTCGAGCCCCATGAGCTCGACGCGGCCCTTGCGGTGCTCGACCGCGACCCCGTCTCGAACGCCTTCGTGGCCGCCCGCGTCCAGGCCGCCGGCCTGGACCCGTGGCGGCTCGGCGGCGAGATGTGGGGCTGGTACTCCGGCGGGCGGCTGGAGTCGCTCTGCTACGCCGGGGCCAACCTCGTGCCCATCTGCGCCACCCCCGAGGCCGTACGCGGCTTCGCCGAGCGCGCCCGCCGGGCGGGCCGCCGCTGCTCCTCGATCGTCGGCCCCGCGGAGACCACCGCCGGGCTGTGGTCCCTGCTGGAGCCCAGCTGGGGCCCGGCCCGTGAGGTCCGCGCCCGGCAGCCGCTGATGGTCACCAGCTCGATGTCCGCCGACGTCCCGCCCGATCCGATGGTGCGCCGCGTCCGCAAGGACGAGATGGACGTGATCATGCCGGCGTGCGTGGCGATGTTCACCGAGGAGGTGGGCGTCTCGCCGCTCGCGGGGGACGGCGGGCTGCTCTACCAGGCGCGGGTCGCCGAGCTCGTCACCGCCGGGCGCTCCTTCGCCCGGGTCGAGAACGGCCGGGTGGTGTTCAAGGCCGAGATCGGCGCGGCCACCCCGCACGCCTGCCAGATCCAGGGCGTATGGGTGGCCCCCGAGTACCGCGGCCGCGGCCTGTCCGAGACCGGGATGGCGGCCGTGCTGCGCTATGCGCTGAGCGAGGTCGCCCCGGTGGTGAGCCTGTACGTCAACGATTTCAACACCGCGGCCCGCGCCGCGTACCGCCGGGTCGGCTTCCGGGAAGTCGGCGCGTTCATGAGTGTGCTGTTCTGATCGACGGGCCAGTAGGGTGCCGCCCATGCTGCATCTCCCCGGGGGGCGGACCCCGGAACCCGAAGACGTCGTCGTCGGGTCGCTCGACCTCGCCGCGCGCGTGGACGAAGCGCTCGACGTCCAGGCCGTCGCCTTCGGGCTGACGGCCGAGGAGGTCGGCGTACGACGCCACATCGTGCTGCGCCACCTCAAGAGCCCCGGCGCCCGCGCGCTCGGCGCGACCACGCCCTCCGGACGGCTCGTCGGCTTCGTCTACGGCATGCCCAACAACCGCACCCACTGGTGGTCCACGGTCGTCCAGCCGTATCTGCGCGCGGCCGGGTACGAGGACTGGCTGGACGACTCGTTCGTCATCACCGAGCTGCACGTCCACCCCGAGTACCAGGGCCGCGGCATCGGCCGGCAGCTGATCACGACCATCACGGACGGTGCCGACGAGCCGCGCTCGATCCTGTCCGCGATCGACACCGAGAGCCCGGCCCGCGCGCTCTACCGCTCACTGGGCTACCGCGACCTCGCCCGCCCCGTGCTCTTCCCGAGCGCCCCGAGCCCGTACGCCGTGATGGGAGCCCCCCTACCGCTGCGCCGCCACTGAGCGCTCCGCTGGAAGTGCCGCGATGCGTCGTTGGCCGTCTGCGGCGCCGTCGTGGCTGGTCGCCCACGTGGCGGAGCCGCATATCGACACAGCCCCGCGCCCCTCCGGGGCGCTGCCGAGCCGTAGCGGACTTCGCCCGACCCGTCGCGGAGCCGTGCGCATTTCCGGGAAACCAGCCCGTGCGGCTAACCTCCTGAGCATCCCATCGCACGCAGGAGAGACCCCATGGCCCACGCCGTCAACGTCCAGCGCATGTCCACGATGATGCTGAAGACGCTGCGCGAAGACCCGGCGGACGCCGAGACCGCCAGCCACAAGCTGCTCGTCCGCGCCGGGTACGTCCGCCGCGCCGCCGCGGGCGTCTGGACCTGGCTGCCGATCGGCAAGAAGGTCCTGGAGAACGTCTCGCGGATCGTCCGCGAGGAGATGGACGCCATCGGCGCCCAGGAGGTCCTCCTGCCCGCGCTGCTGCCGCGCGAGCCGTACGAGACGAGCGGCCGCTGGGACGAGTACGGCGATCTGCTCTTCCGGATCAAGGACCGTAAGGGCGCGGACTACCTCCTCGGCCCGACCCACGAGGAGATCTTCACCCTGACGGTCAAGGACCAGTGCACGTCCTACAAGGACCTGCCGGTCATGCTCTACCAGATCCAGACCAAGTACCGGGACGAGGCCCGCCCCCGCTCCGGTGTGCTGCGCGGGCGCGAGTTCCTGATGAAGGACTCGTACTCCTTCGACACCACCGACGAGGGCCTCGCCGAGTCCTACCGGCTGCACCGCCAGGCGTACCAGCGGATCTTCCAGCGCCTCGGCCTGGACTACCGCATCGTCTCCGCGGTCTCCGGCGCGATGGGCGGCTCGGCCTCCGAGGAGTTCCTGGCCCCGGCGGCGGCCGGCGAGGACACCTTCGTCGACTGCCCGAACTGCGACTACGCCGCGAACACCGAGGCGGTCACGGTGACCGTGCCGCCGGTCGAGGGCGCCGGGCACGGTCCCCTCGAGGAGCTGGACACCCCGGACACCCCGACCATCGAGTCCCTCGCCGAGTACCTCGGCGTCCCGGCCTCCGCCACCCTGAAGAACCTCCTGGTCAAGGTCGACGGCGAGATCACCGCGGTGGGCGTCCCCGGCGACCGCGAGGTGGACCTGGGCAAGCTGGGCGAGCACCTGGCCCCGGCCGTCGTCGAGCTCGTCACGGCCGAGGACTTCGAGGGCCGCCCCGAGCTGGTGCGTGGCTACGTCGGTCCGCAGGGCCTGGCGGGCAAGTCCTTCCGCTACATCGCCGACCCGCGTATCGCCCCCGGCACCGCCTGGGTGACCGGCGCCAACAAGCCCGACACCCATGCGCGCAACGTGGTCTGCGGCCGTGACTTCGAGGTCGACGAGTACCTGGACGTCGTCGTGGTCGAGCCGGGCGACCCCTGCCCCCGCTGCGGTGCGGGCATCGAGCTGGACCGGGCGATCGAGATCGGCCACATCTTCCAGCTCGGCCGCAAGTACGCCGACGCCTTCCAGCTCGATGTGCTCGGCCAGAACGGCAAGCCGGCGCGGGTCACGATGGGCTCGTACGGCATCGGCGTCTCCCGCGCCGTCGCCGCCCTCGCCGAGCAGACCCACGACGAGTCCGGACTCTGCTGGCCCCGCGAGGTCGCCCCGGCCGACGTCCACATCGTCGCGGCGGGCAAGGCCCTCCAGACCGAGATGGCCCTGGACCTCGCGGAGAAGCTGGGCACGGCGGGCCTGCGCGTCATGGTCGACGACCGCGCCGGTGTCTCCCCGGGCGTGAAGTTCACCGACTCCGAGCTGATCGGCGTCCCGACCATCCTGGTGGTGGGCCGTGGCGCGAAGGACGGCGTCGTCGAGCTGAAGGACCGCCGCACGGGCGAGCGCGAGGACCTCCCCATCGACGAGGCCATCGCCCGCCTCACGGCCACCACCGGCTGACGACCACGGCGGCGCCGGGGGCGCGGCGCCGGGCGGCGAAGCCCGCGCCCGCCGCCCAAGCGCGCCGGAGGCGCGGGACGAAGGCCGTACCCCCGGCCGGGCCGAGCGGCCCGGTCAGAGCCAGCCCGCGAACTCCAGCAGCAGCTCCGCGCGCCGGTGGTCGCCCGCCGCCGCGTGGCGCAGGCCCGTCTCGACGGCGCGGTAGAGGGACCAGCCGCGCAGCCGGTCGCGGTCGACGTCCAGGGAGTCCGCCAGCTTGGCGACCCGGCGGCGCGCGGCCGCGGCGGGGCCGGGGCCGGCGGCCAGGTCCTCGCAGCGGTCGAGCACCAGCCGCGCCAGGTCGTACGCGCGCTCGCCCACGACCGGCGCCGGACCCACCGCGAGCCAGGGCGCGCGCTCCCCGGCCAGCACCTTCCCCTGCCGGAAGGCGCCGTGCAGCAGCACCTCCTCGGGCGGCTCGGAGGGCAGCGCCGCCCGCAGCTCCAGCGCCTCGTCGGTGAGCGGACGGGCCTCCGCCGCCCAGCCCCCGGTGCCGAGCACCCGCAGGATCTCCCGCTCCTCCTCGGTACGTCCGGAGACCGACGCGAACGGATGCCCCTCGGGCGGCGGCACCCACAGCCGCCGCACCGTGCCCGCCGCCTCCAGCAGCGCCTTCGGCTCGGGCAGCGAACGCAGCGACACCGCGCCGTGCAGCCGCTCGAGCAGCAGCGCACCGGTGTCCGGGTCGGCGCGCAGCAGCCGGGCCGCGCCCCAGCCGTTCCAGTGCGCGAGGGCGGCCCGCTCACGGTCCGCGTCCGGGCCGGGGACCGGGAACTTCAGCGCCGCCGGGGCGCCGTCCGCCTGCCGTACGAGCGCGACGAGCCCATGACGCCCCCCGGGCATCGCGACCCGCTCCAGGGTCAGCTCCCAGGCCGCCAGCTGCCGCCCGGCCGTCCCGGGGAGGGCGTCAAGCCAGCTCCGCACGGCGCTCGCGGGGTCGTCGCTCAGCGCGTCCAGAAGCCGCTTCGGCACGGGGACGCGGTCCGTATCGCGGCCGTCGGGCCGTGGTGCCGATGCCATGCCTGAGCTGTCCCCTCCACCATCAATGTCGTCACACCCCGTCCGACCCACCGCTCGGCGACGCCGACGGAGTGGCCGGTGTGGCGTGTTCGGTGAGCCCAGGGAAGGCTACGCCGCCGCCCCGCCAGCGCACCGCCCGGACCGCCGCCTCCCGCAGCGCGCCTGCCGCCTGGCGGCGCAGGGATCCGGTCGAGGCCCGTACGAGGTCGGCGTAGACGGCGGCGACCCGGTTCTCCAGCTCGGCCGCGAGCCGCACCGCGGCGGGCGCGTCCGGCACCGCGAAGGGCAGGGCGTAGGCGGGCGCCGCGCTGGTGGGGCGGCCGTCTAAGTCGCGCACGGTGCGGGCGAGGTCGTCCCGGCGCGCGCGGTGCGCGGCGTAGCCCTCGCGCGCCTCCGCGAGCCGGTCGTCGCCGATCCGGCCGCCGACGACGCCGTAGCCGTACACCGCGGCGTGCTCGGCGGCGAGCGCCGCCTGCGCGGCCCTGAGTGCCGCGGCGCGTTCGCCGACGGCCGAGTGGTCTGCTCGAGCGGCCATGTCAGTACCCCTTCCGGTGGTCCCGAGCGTGATCACGAGTCCGCGTCGCGCTGCGTGAGGAGATACACGTGGGCGGCGCCGCAGGCCGCGACGGAGGCCAGCAGCCGGGCCAGCTCGGGCGGCGCGGTGGCGAGCGCGGCGGTGCGGGTGTCGGCGGTCTGGCGCTCGGCCTGGACGAGGGCGGAGAGGGCCTGCTTCTCGTCCTTGGGGACCTTCGGCATCCGCCGTCCGCCCGCCGAGGGCGAGCGCGACACGGTCGCGGAGGGGGAGGGGGACCTGCCCTCGGCGGTGAAGACCGCGACATGCCGGGCCGTCTCCTCCCGCAGCGGGGCCAGCCGTTCCGCGAGGGCGGGATGCGCGTCCACGGTAGCGTCGTAGCGCGCGAGGAGTGCCGTGGAGTCCCGCGCGCCCCGCGCCCGCAGCAGCGCGACGTCCGCTCCGCCGTCCGCCTCGCGCCGGGACTCGCGGTCGTCGGAGCAGCCGCTCAGCAGCGCGACGGCCCCCAGCGCCCCGCCGCCCAGCAGCAGACTCCGCCGCCGGGCCACCGGTGCGGCGCAGGTCGAGGAGGCGGCGGACGCTGAAGACACAGCGGATTCGAGCGACGGGGAGACGGCGGACACCGCGTCGGGCGCGGCTGTGGCACGGGGTGGGGGAGTGGTGATCGACACGTTCCTCTTTCCGGGCTGCGGCCGCTCCTGGCCGCCGGTAGTGATCACAGCAGGCGAGCGTACCCGCGCCGAGGCCGTCTGCCCGGCAGCGGCCACCGAATCGTCAGCCCGCCGCCGGAACAGATAGGCTTTGACCTGACACGCGACCTTCCCACAACAGCACACGCGGCCGAGGAGTCACCCGGATGAGCACCACCCAGAGCGAGAGGCTGCGCGGACTGCTGGAACCGCTCGTCAGCGCGCGAGACCTGGATCTGGAAGAGGTCGAGGTGACACCGGCCGGGCGGCGGCGCGTGCTGAGAGTGGTCGTGGACTCCGACGACGGCGTCCAGCTGGACACGTGTGCGGAGCTGAGCCGGGACATCTCCAAGACCCTCGACGACACGGAGGCCATGGGCCAGACCGCGTACGTCCTCGAGGTCACCTCTCCCGGCGCCGAGCGCCCTCTGACCGAGCCGCGCCACTACCGCCGCGCCACCGGCCGCCTCATGAGAGCGCGCCTCGCCGGAGGCGACGAGCTGGTGGCCCGGATCGTCTCGGTGGACGACGAGGGCCTCGATCTGGAAGTTCCCGGTGTGAAGGGGCGCAAGCCCACCGCCAGGCGGCTGGCCTTCGAGGAGATCTCCAAGGCCCGGGTGGAGATCGAGTTCAACCGCAAGCCCGCGGACAAGGCCGCGGGCGAGGACGACGAGAGCAAGGAGGAGGCGTAGCCGTGGACATCGACATGAGTGCCCTGCGGGGTCTGGTGCGAGAGAAGGAGATCTCCTTCGACCTGCTGGTCGAGGCGATCGAATCGGCCCTCCTCATCGCCTATCACCGCACCGAGGGAAGCCGTCGCCGGGCCCGCGTGGAGCTCAACCGCGACACCGGCCATGTGACCGTCTGGGCCCGCGAGGACGACGAGGACCTGACGGAGGGGCAGGAGCCCCAGGAGTTCGACGACACCCCCTCCGGCTTCGGCCGGATCGCCGCGATGACCGCGAAGCAGGTCATCCTCCAGCGGCTGCGGGACGCCGAGGAGGAGATCACCTTCGGCGAGTACGCGGGGCGGGAGGGCGATGTCGTCGCGGGCGTCGTCCAGCAGGGCAAGGACCCCAAGAACGTGCTGGTGGACATCGGCCGTCTCGAGGCGATCCTGCCGGTGCAGGAGCAGGTCCCGGGCGAGGACTACGCCCACGGCACCCGGCTGCGTACGTACGTCGTACGAGTCGTCAAGGGCGTGCGCGGACCGTCGGTGACCCTTTCGCGTACGCATCCCAATCTGGTCAAGAAGCTCTTCGCGCTCGAGGTGCCGGAGATCGCGGACGGCTCGGTGGAGATCGCGGCGATCGCCCGCGAGGCGGGCCACCGCACCAAGATCGCGGTCCGGTCCACCCGTACGGGGCTGAACGCCAAGGGCGCGTGCATCGGCCCGATGGGCGGGCGGGTGCGCAGCGTGATGGCCGAGCTGCACGGCGAGAAGATCGACATCGTCGACTGGTCGGACGACCCCGCTGAGCTGGTGGCGAACGCGCTGTCACCCGCGCGGGTGAGCAAGGTCGAGGTGGTCGACCTGGCGGCCCGCTCGGCCCGGGTCACCGTGCCGGACTACCAGCTGTCGCTCGCCATCGGCAAGGAGGGGCAGAACGCCCGGCTGGCGGCGCGGCTGACCGGCTGGCGGATCGACATCCGGCCGGACACCGAGCAGTCGGGTGATCAAGGCTGATTCAGGTCGGATCCCGCGGGATCCGGGCCAAATCGAGTGGCGGTTCGATCACTCCCCCCAGGGGGTGAGGTCGCTACGGGGAGGTAGACTTAACCAGTGTCTGGCCGCACGCGAGCTGGTGCCTGCCCTGAGAGAACCTGTGTGGGATGCCGGGATCGGGCGGCCAAGAACGATCTGCTGCGCATCGTGTTGATCGAGGGTGTTTGTGTCCCCGACCGGCGCGGTACGCTCCCCGGTCGGGGTGCTTATGTTCACCCCACACGGGTCTGCCTTGACCTGGCGGTTCGCCGCCGGGCCTTTTCCCGGGCCTTCAGGGGGCCGGGAGCGCTCGACACCACGGCGCTCCGCCGGTTTGTCGAGCAGGGTGAACAGGCGACACCCTGAGTAGTTGAAAGAACGGCACGGGACACCGTGCGGTCAGGTACCTCGCGAGTCGGAAGTAGGTCGAGATTGCGATGAGCACTCGATGAGTACGCGATGAGTACGCCCATGAAGTAGCGACGGTCCGGCGACAACCCGGACCTAAAAGGAGCGAAGTGGCTAAGGTCCGGGTATACGAACTCGCCAAGGAGTTCGGAGTCGAGAGCAAGGTCGTCATGGCCAAGCTCCAGGAACTCGGTGAATTTGTACGTTCGGCGTCCTCGACGATCGAGGCGCCGGTTGTGCGCAAGTTGACTGACGCTTTCCAGGGTGGCAACGGCTCCGGCCGCGCCGCCGGTAAGCCCTCGGCGCCGCGCAAGGCGACGCCCAAGCCGCCGACGCCGGGTCCGGCGGCGGCCCGTCCGGCCGCCCCCAAGCCCCCGGCGCCCGGCCCCAAGCCGGCCGGTGCCCCCGAGGGCCAGCGCGGCACCCCCTCCGCGGCGCCCACTCCGGGCCCGCGTCCCACGCCGGCTGCCCGTCCGGCCGCCGGCCCCAAGCCGGGTCCCGCGCCGGCGGCTCCGGCGCAGCCCGAGTTCACCGCGCCGCCCACCCCCGCGCCCAAGCCCGCCGCGGCCAAGCCGGGCGCGCCCGCCAAGCCGGGTGCCACTCCCGGTCCGCGCCCCGGCGCCCGTCCGGGCGCACCGGGCCAGGGCCAGGGCCAGGGCGGCCAGCGCGAGGGTGGTCAGCGCGAAGGCGGCCAGGGCGGCCGTGGCGGCCCGCGTCCGGGCCAGGAGCGTCCGCGTCCGGGTGGTCCCCGTCCGGCCGGTCCCCGTCCCGGTAACAACCCCTTCACCTCCGGTGGCTCCACCGGTATGGCGCGCCCGCAGGCGCCCCGTCCCGGTGGCGCCCCGCGTCCCGGCGGCCAGCCCGGCGGCGGTCCGCGTCCGCAGGGCGGCGGCCAGGGCGGTCCGGGCCGCGGCCAGGGCGGTCCCGGCGGTCCCCGGCCCACTCCGGGCCAGATGCCCCGTCCGCAGGGTGCCCAGGGCGGCGGCCCGCGTCCGGGTCCCGGTGGCGCGCGTCCGAACCCGGGCATGATGCCGCAGCGTCCGGCCGCGGGCCCGCGTCCGGGCCCCGGTGGCGGCGGTGGCGGTCGCGGTCCCGGCGGCGGCGGTCGTCCGGGCGGCGGCGGTCGTCCCGGTGGCGGCGGCGGCTTCGCCGGTCGTCCCGGCGGTGGCGGCGGCGGTCGTCCCGGTGGCGGCGGCGGTTTCGCCGGCCGTCCGGGGGGTCCCGGCGGCGGTGGCGGCTTCGGTGGCGGCGGTGGCCGTCCCGGCTTCGGTGGCCGTCCCGGCGGTCCCGGTGGCCGCGGTGGCACGCAGGGCGCCTTCGGCCGTCCCGGCGGTCCGGCGCGTCGTGGCCGTAAGTCGAAGCGGCAGAGGCGCCAGGAGTACGAGGCCATGCAGGCCCCGTCGGTCGGCGGTGTGATGCTGCCGCGCGGCAACGGCCAGACGGTCCGGCTGTCGCGGGGTGCCTCGCTCACCGACTTCGCGGAGAAGATCAACGCCAACCCGGCGTCGCTGGTCGCCGTCATGCTCAACCTCGGCGAGATGGTCACCGCGACGCAGTCCGTCTCCGACGAGACGCTTCAGCTTCTCGCCGACGAGATGAACTACAACGTCGAGATCGTCAGCCCGGAGGAGGAGGACCGCGAGCTTCTCGAGTCCTTCGACATCGAGTTCGGCGAGGACGAGGGCGGCGAGGAGATGCTCTCCGCGCGTCCGCCGGTGGTGACCGTCATGGGTCACGTCGACCACGGTAAGACCCGACTGCTGGACGCGATCCGCAAGACCAACGTGGTCGCGGGCGAGGCCGGCGGCATCACCCAGCACATCGGTGCCTACCAGGTCTCGACCGAGGTCAACGACGAAGAGCGCAGGATCACCTTCATCGACACCCCGGGTCACGAGGCGTTCACCGCCATGCGTGCCCGTGGTGCCAAGTCGACCGACATCGCGATCCTCGTGGTGGCGGCCAACGACGGTGTGATGCCCCAGACGATCGAGGCGCTGAACCACGCCAAGGCGGCCGATGTGCCGATCGTGGTCGCGGTCAACAAGATCGACGTCGAGGGCGCGGACCCGACCAAGGTGCGCGGTCAGCTGACCGAGTACGGCCTGGTGGCCGAGGAGTACGGCGGCGACACCATGTTCGTCGACATCTCCGCCAAGCAGGGTCTGCACATCGACAGCCTGCTGGAGGCCGTCGTCCTCACCGCCGACGCCTCGCTCGACCTGCGGGCCAACTCGGAGCAGGACGCACAGGGCATCGCGATCGAGGCCCACCTCGACCGCGGCCGCGGCGCCGTGGCCACCGTGCTGGTCCAGCGCGGCACCCTGCGGGTCGGCGACACGATGGTCGTCGGCGACGCGTACGGCCGCGTCCGGGCGATGCTCGACGACAACGGGAACAACGTGGCGGAGGCCGGCCCGGCGACCCCGGTCCTGGTGCTCGGTCTGACCAACGTGCCCGGTGCGGGTGACAACTTCCTCGTCGTGGACGAGGACCGCACCGCCCGCCAGATCGCCGAGAAGCGCGCCGCCCGCGAGCGGAACGCGGCGTTCGCCAAGCGCACCCGCCGGGTCTCCCTGGAGGACCTGGACAAGGTGCTCAAGGCCGGTCAGGTCCAGCAGCTCAACCTCATCATCAAGGGCGACGCGTCCGGTTCGGTGGAGGCTCTCGAGTCCTCGCTGCTCCAGCTCGACGTCGGCGAAGAGGTGGACCTGCGGGTGCTGCACCGCGGTGTGGGTGCGGTCACCGAGACCGACATCGACCTGGCGACGGGCTCGGACGCCATCGTCATCGGCTTCAACGTGCGCGCCGACGGGCGTGCCACGCAGATGGCCGAGCGCGAGGGCGTGGACGTCCGCTACTACTCGGTCATCTACCAGGTGATCGAGGAGATCGAGGCGGCCCTGAAGGGCATGCTCAAGCCGGAGTACGAAGAGGTCGAGCTCGGTACGGCGGAGATCCGCGAGGTCTTCCGCTCGTCCAAGCTGGGCAACATCGCGGGTGTGCTCATCCGCTCCGGCGAGGTCAAGCGGAACACCAAGGCCCGCCTCGTCCGCGACGGCAAGGTCATCGCGGAGAACCTCAACATCGAGGGCCTGCGCCGGTTCAAGGACGACGTCACCGAGATTCGGGAAGGCTTCGAGGGCGGTATCAACCTCGGCAGCTACAACGACATCAAGGTCGACGACGTCATCGCGACGTACGAGATGCGCGAGAAGCCGCGCGGCTGACAAGCGGCGGCGGCCGGGGCCGATCGGCGGAGGAATTTCCGTCGATCGGCCCCGGCCCTTGCGTGTACGGTGCGAGAAGCCCGCAATCACAAAGGCCCCACGGGTGGCTTGACCCGGACCGCATGTATGTAGGGACGTTGTCCTTTGACCTGCTTCTCGGCGACGTACGGTCGTTGAAGGAGAAGCGCTCCGTCGTCCGCCCGATCGTCGCCGAGCTGCACCGCAAATTCGCGGTGAGCGTGGCGGAGGTCGGTGACCAGGACCTCTACCGCAGGGCCCAGGTCGGCCTGGCGATGGTCTCCGGGGACGCGGGCCACCTCACCGAGGTACTCGACCGCTGCGAGCGGCTGGTGGCGGCGCGGCCGGAAGTGGAGCTGCTGGCCGTGCGACGGCGGTTCCACGGTGGCGATGATGAATGAGGGCCGGACCGGTGGTCGCAGACCGCGCCCCCGGCCATCGATGACTGACGCGAAGAAGAGAGAAGAAGACGCATGAGCGACACCGCGCGGGCACGCAAGCTGGCGGACCGCATCCGGGTCGTGGTCGCGGAGACCCTTCAGCGGCGGATCAAGGACCCGCGGCTCGGCTATGTGACCATCACCGACACCCGGATCACCGGTGATCTGCGGGAGGCGACCGTCTTCTACACGGTCTTCGGCGATGACGAGGAGCGGGCGGCCTCCGCCGCGGCCCTGGAGAGCGCCAAGGGCGTGCTGCGGTCGGAGGTCGGGCGCCAGACGGGGGTGCGCTTCACCCCGACCCTGACGTTCGTCCCGGACGCGCTGCCGGAGAACGCCCGCACCATCGACGATCTCCTCGCCAAGGCCAGGGAGGCGGACGCCCAGGTGCGCGAGGCGTCCTCGGGCGCCGCTTACGCGGGCGAAGCCGACCCGTACCGCAAGCCCGGCCAGGAGGACGACGAGGAGCCCGGCGCCGAGGGCAAGGGTTCAGCGGACGCATGACGCGTAAGAGCAGGGCCGGTTCCGGGGCACCGGACGGCCTGGTGATCGTCGACAAACCGGCCGGTTTCACCTCGCACGACGTCGTCGCCAAGATGCGCCGCTTCGCCGGCACCAGGCGGGTCGGCCACGCCGGGACGCTGGACCCGATGGCCACGGGCGTGCTCGTGGTCGGCGTGGAGAAGGCCACCCGGCTGCTGGGCCATCTGGCGCTGACCGAGAAGGAGTACCGGGGCACCATCCGGCTCGGGCAGACCACGGTCACCGATGACGCGGAGGGCGAGATCACCGCCTCGGAGGGCGCCGACGGGGTCGACCCGGGCGCCGTCCAGGCCGGGATCGAGGAGCTGACCGGGGACATCCAGCAGGTCCCCTCGAAGGTCAGCGCCATCAAGATCGACGGCAAGCGCTCCTACGCACGGGCGCGGGAGGGCGAGGAGTTCGCGATTCCGGCACGTCCGGTGACCGTCTCCTCCTTCGTCCTCCACGACCGTCGCGAGGCCAAGGCGGAGGACGGCACCACCGTCCTCGACCTGGACGTCACGGTGGTGTGCTCCTCCGGCACCTACATCCGGGCCCTGGCGCGCGACCTGGGCGCCGGGCTCGGCGTGGGCGGCCATCTCACGGCCCTGCGCCGGACCCGGGTCGGTCCGTACGGGCTGGAGTCCGCCAGGACGCTGGAGCGGCTGGAGGAGTCGCTGGAGATCCTGCCCATCGCGGAGGCGGCGGCCGCCGCGTTCCCGCGCTGGGACGTGGACGAGCGCCAGGCCCGGCTGCTGGGCAACGGGGTACGGATCGACATGCCGTCGGGGGCGCCGGGGGCGCCGGGTCCGGGGCCGGTCGCGGTCTTCGGGCCGGAGGGGCGCTTTCTGGCCCTGGTGGAGGAGTCGAAGGGCAAGGCGAAGAGCCTGGCCGTCTTCGTATGACGCGATTGACGGCGTTGCCGCCGTCGGAGCCCCCTGTACCGGGACGGTCGATCTGTATCGGGACGGCCGGCGCGGCGCCGATGTGTCATTGCCGACTCCGGGCCGCGTTGCACGCGCCGGGACCGGCCGCCTACCGTGGCCTTCCGGTCGGTCCAGGCGCTCGAGGCGGCCACCGATGCGAGGCGGGCGCCCGGGACATGGCAGTCTTAGACCTGCGAAGTCGACAGACAAAGGTTCGGGCGAGGAGCGGGCAAAGTGCAGCGCTGGCGTGGCTTGGAGGACATCCCCGAGGACTGGGGGCGCAGCGTCGTCACCATCGGTTCCTACGACGGGGTGCACCGAGGACACCAGCTGATCATCGGCCGTGCCGTGGCACGGGCGCGTGAGCTGGGCGTACCGGCGGTCGTGGTCACCTTCGACCCGCACCCGAGCGAGGTCGTCCGGCCCGGCAGCCATCCACCGCTGCTCGCCACCCACCAGCGGCGCGCGGAGCTGATGGCCGGGCTGGGCGTGGACGCGGTGCTGATCCTGCCGTTCACGGCGGAGTTCTCGCGGCTCACCCCCGCCGACTTCGTGGTGAAGGTGCTGGTGGACAAGTTGCACGCCCGGGTCGTGGTGGAGGGCCCGAACTTCCGCTTCGGCCACAAGGCCGCCGGGAACGTGGCCTTCCTGCGTGAGCTCGGCACCACGTACGACTACGAGGTCGAGGTCATCGACTTGTACGAGCGCGGCGAGGCGGGCGGCGGCGAGCCGTTCTCCTCCACGCTGGTGCGCCGCCTGGTCGCGGAGGGCGATGTCACGGGCGCGATGGAGGTCCTGGGGCGGCCGCACCGGGTCGAGGGCGTGGTGGTGCGCGGTGCGCAGCGCGGCCGTGAGCTGGGCTTCCCGACGGCCAACCTGGAGACCCCGCCGCACACCGCGATCCCGGCCGACGGCGTCTACGCCGGCTGGCTGACGGCGCAGGGCGAGGCGATGCCCGCCGCGATCTCGGTCGGCACCAATCCGCAGTTCGACGGGACCGAGCGGACGGTCGAGGCGTATGCGATCGACCGGGTCGGACTGGATCTGTACGGACTCCACGTCGAGGTCGACTTCCTCGCCTATCTGCGGGGCCAGGAGAAGTTCGACTCGATCGAGGCGCTGCTGGAGCGCATGGCGGTCGATGTGAAGCGGGCGCGGGAGCTTGTGGAGGAGCACGGGAGCCGCTGACGCGTACGGCGGCGGCTGACTGAGGCGTACGGAGCCACTGAGGGCGCGTGCTGGGCGCAGTGCGCCGCGTGGGGGCGCAGTGCGCCGCGTGGTGAACGGGAGAATGCGAACGCGCCCCGCGGGCCGGATCACCGGCCCGCGGGGCGCGTTCGTGTTCTTCGCTCGCTACTGCTGCGGGGGCTGCTGCTGCCAGGGCTGCCCCGGTTGCCCGGGCTGGCCGGGCTGCCCCGGTTGGGCCTGCTGCCACGGCTGCCCGGGCTGCGGCTGCTGCCCCTGCCCGTAGGACTGCTGCCAGCCCTGCTGGCCGCCTTGCTGCGGGTACCCGGGGTACTGCGGCTGCTGGCCCTGCTGAGGCGCGTAGGCGCCCGGGTAGGGCTGCTGCTGGGCCTGTCCGGGCATCGGCGGGGCCACCTGCGGCGGCTGGGCCGCACCGTCGCCCGTCCACAGACCCTGCTCCTGCTGGGCGCGGGTGAAGTCCTCCGCGACCATGGCCGAGAGGTTGAAGTACGCCTCACGGGTCTTGGGCCGCATCATGTCCAGGTCCACCTCGGCGCCCGCCGACAGATGCTCGTCGAACGGCACGACGATCACCCCGCGGCAGCGGGTCTCGAAGTGGGACACGATGTCCTCGACCTTGATCATCTTGCCGGTCTCCCGGACCCCGGAGATCACCGTGATGCTCCGCGAGACCAGATCCGCGTAGCCGTGCGCGGACAGCCAGTCCAGGGTGGTGCTGGCGCTGCTCGCGCCGTCCACCGAGGGTGTGGAGATGATGATCAGCTGGTCGGCGAGGTCGAGGACGCCGCGCATGGCGCTGTAGAGCAGGCCCGTGCCCGAGTCGGTGAGGATGATCGGGTACTGCTTGCCCAGGACGTCGATGACGCGGCGGTAGTCGTCGTCGTTGAACGTCGTCGAGACCGCCGGGTCCACGTCGTTGGCGAGGATCTCCAGCCCCGACGGCGCCTGTGAGGTGAACCGCCGGATGTCCATGTAGCTGTTGAGGTACGGGATCGCGGTGACCAGGTCACGAATGGTCGCACCGGTCTCCCGGCGGACCCGTCGGCCGAGAGTGCCCGCGTCCGGGTTGGCGTCGATCGCGATGACCTTGTCCTGGCGCTCGATGGCCAGGGTCGCGCCGAGGGCGGTGGTCGTCGTGGTCTTGCCGACACCGCCCTTGAGGCTGATCACCGCGATGCGGTAGCAGGAGAGCACCGGCGTACGGATCAGCTCCAGCTTTCGCTGCCGCTCGGCCTCCTCCTTCTTGCCGCCGAGCTTGAAGCGGGAGGGGCCGGGGGTGTTCTTCTTCGGCTTCTGCTTGCCCTTGATCAGCCGGTCCGAGGAGAGCTCGACCGCGGCGGTGTACCCGAGCGGCGCGCCCGCGCCCCCGGCCTGGCGCCGCTGGTCGGGCGTCACGGTCGGCCAGCCGCCGGTACGGGGGTCGGCCGGGGCCGCAGGTGCCGCCGGGGCGGCCTGGGCGTCCGGACGCGGATAGCCGTAGCCGTCATGCGGCTGTGGCTGGGGCTGCGCCTGCGGTCCGGGTCCGGGAACGCCCCCGGGGCCGGGTCCGGGGACGCCGTCGCCGGGCCGCGGGAAGCCGTAGCCACCCTGCGCGCCCGGACCCTGCTGCCCGGGGAACTGCGGCCCCTGGGGGTCATGCGGCGGCTGGCCCTGGACGGGGCCGTTCGGCGCGTACGGTCCGGGCTGTCCGGGCTGGGCAGGCTGTCCGGGCTGGCCCGGGTACATCGGCTGGCCGGGGTGCCCGGGGTGTCCGGGGTGTTCGGCCTGCCCCGGCCCCTGCTGGGGCGTGGGGTAGGGCTGTGCGGGGGGCTGCTGGTACGGGCTCTGGCCCTGGCCCTGCTGGTCCGGGGCGGGCGGCTGCGGGAAGCCGTAACCGCCCGGGACGGGCGTCGGCCCCTGGCCCTGTACTGGACCCGGAGCGCCCGGACCGGGCGCGGGCTGGCCCCCCGGGTGCGGATAGCCGTAGTGGGGCCCCTGCGGACCGGGGGCACCCTGCGGACCGGGACCCGGAACGCCCGGGCCGGGCTGCTGGTAACCGCCCTGCGGGCCGGGCACGTTGCCCGTCGGGGGCTGCGCCCCCTGGGCCTGATCCGGCAGCGGGGCCGGACCGGGCTGGCCGGGGATCGCACCGGGAGCGCCCTCACCGGGACGCGGATAGCCGTACCCGCCCTGCGGCCCCGGTCCGGCGGCGGGCTGCCCGGGCTGCCCCTGCGTCTGGGGCGGGGGAGGCGCCCAGGAGGTGTCCTGCGGCGGGAGCGGCACACCGGCACCCGGGGTGGCGGGCCCATCCGTCCGCTGCTCCGGAACCGGGGCGGGACCCGGAGCGGGCGGGGCGTCCTCGGGCGCCGCGGGCTGGAAGTCCGGCGGCAGGGGCGGCAGCCCCGACTGCGGAACGGGCGGCGGGGCCCAGGTGGTGGCGGACTGCTCGGGCGACGGCGCGCTCGGCGGCACGGCGTCCTCGGGAACCGCGTCCTCGGGGACCGCGTCCTGAGGCTCGGCGCTCGCCTGCCTCAACTCCTCCATCTCCCGCCGCAGCGCGGCCGTGGAGAAGCGCAGCGTGCCCTCACTGCGCACGTCGTCGTCGGTACGGTCGCCCGAGCCCGAGCCCGAGCCCGAGCCCGAGGAGCCGGAGTCGTCGTCCGGACCGGGACCGGACGCAAACCCAGACCCAGACCCAGACCCAGAATCGGAACCGGAATCGAAGCCGGAAGGAGCGCCAGAGTCGGAACCGTGGTCGGAACGGGAGTCGGAACCGGAACCGGGACCGGAATCAGCAGCCCCGGCGCCGGAGTCCTCACTCCGCCTCTCGGCGATCTCGCGCCGCAGCGCGGAGGTGGAGAACCGTACGGTGGAGGGGCTGCCCAGATCGCCGTTCTCGCCCTCGTCGGAGCCCGTCGCGGAGGCGTACTCCGGGTCCGGCCGGAAGGCGTCGTCGTCCCGCGGAGCAGTGGCGGGCGCCAATGTGAAGTCGTCATCGACGGGAGCGGAAGGGGAAGCGGAAGAGGAAGCCGCGGCCGAATCCTCCGTCTCGACATCGGAAGCCGGGGCGGAAGCCTCGTAGGAGGGCTCGGACTCAGCGCTGTCCAAAACCCCGCCACCCGTAACGCCGTCACTCGTGACGCTGTCATCCGGGGGCGCGGCACCAATCGAACCCGACCCGGAGTCAGACAAAGACGACATACGAATGCCCGAGTCGGACTCTCTGCTCTCCGGTTCCGACCGTGCCTCGTCCTCCCGCTGCCCGGGGACCTCCTCCACCTCGGAGGCGTCCGACGCGACATCGGAGGAGGGCGCCGGGGCAGGCGGCGGCCAGGCACCCGGAAAACCGCTCGGCTCCGGCACCCCCGGCACCGGCACCGGATTGCCGGTGGGCGGCGGAGGCGGCGGCCCCGGCATCCCCGCACCGGCGCCCGTCCCGGTTCCTCCGGAACCGCCGGTCGACGAGGGGGCCGTGGAGGACGGCGAGGACGACGACGAAGCGTTCTGCGTGTACCAGGCGGGTGGGGTGTAGTCGATGGTGAACTCGCCCGTGTGCTCGGTCTCCGCGTCGGACCGATCATCGCCGGGTGTGTTTCCGCCCGTGCGGATCTCGTCCCGATCGCTGCTCACAATGCCTCCTGGTGTGGTCGAACACCCTTGAAATTCTTGGCGAGGCCGATCTGTTGCCGATCGCTACTGTCGTCCGACCGTTCGGCTTTCCCCTTTTGTGACGCCGGCGACCCCTGAACGGGCGCTCCACCGGGTACCCCAAGACTAATCACCATGAGCGCCGCGGGGGCAGGCCCGTCCGCGCACTCGAGGCCGTCCGAGACCTCACCGTGCCTTACGGCGGTACGTACCCGGCAACCGCGGGGAGAAGTCCAAGCATCCGGTGGTACAAAGAATCCCCGCTCGAATGCCGTTGCACAGTGGGATCTGCGACCATGTCGCCCCTTTCCGGCCGGCGCCGCCGACCGGATCGCGGGGAGGAGGCCGACCGGTCGGTGGACTCGTGTGAGAGGTAGGCGCAGATGCCGCAGCCGCCCCAGCCACCCAACCAGCCGCCCTCCGGCGGCTTCGGCCCACCGCCCCCAGAGCCTCAGGAGCCCGACCAGCCCCAGGAGCCCCGGGAACCCGGCCAGGGCGGCTTCGGCTCGCCGCGGAGACCTCCGATACCACCCACGCCGCCCACCGCGCCCCAGAGGCCCCCGTCAGCTCCGTCGAGGGGCCACACTCCGCCGCAGATATGGGATGGCGCCCTCCCACCGAGCCCGCCTCCACCACCGCCCGGCGCGCCCCCGGGCGCGGGCCCGTTGAACCCGTACGCCCAGAACCCGTACGCCCAGAACCCGTACACACGCCAGCCGGAGTACGGCGGTCCGTACACCCCACTGCCCGGCGGGCCGTACGGCACGCCTCCGCCCACCAACGGCGGCCGGGCCCCGAAGCGGAAGGCCGTCATCGTCGGTGCGGCGGTGGCGGTACTGCTCGCGGCCGGCGGCGGGGTGTACGCGGCGGTGGGCGGTGATGACGGCGGTAAGAACCCCACCGCGAGTCCCACGACGACCACCCCGCGCCACCCCAGGACACAGGACCCGACGCCCGAGCCGACGACCGGTGACGGCGATAAAACCGGCGGCCGCGGCAACGGCGAAAGCGATCCCAACGACCAGCGCCGGGCGGGCGAGGCCAAGGTCCTCTACCAGAAGCCCGCGCCCGAGGTCAGCACGAGCAACCTCGAAGTGCCCGGCTTCTGGGCGATGAAGGGCTATGTGGTCAAGGCGGTCGAGAACAAGATCGTCGCGTACAAGGACGAAGGGGGCAGCAAGTGGACCCTCTCGCTCCCCAAGGCGGTCTGCGCGGCTCCCACCTCCACGACCGACGGCAAGGTCGTGGTCACCTATGCGGGCCATGGAAAGGACTCCTGTAGCCAACTCGCCCTGATCGACCTCAACAAGGGCGTCAAGCTCTGGGACCATCCCGCCCCCGAGAGCGACGCCATGGGCGGCGGCTACACGAATGTGGGCATGGCGCAGAGCGGCAATCTCGTCGGCATGGCCTGGTTCGGCGGCTCCGCCGTCATCAAGGTCAGTGACGGCAAGGAAGTCTCACCCGAAAAGCCGAGCGCGGGCTGTTCCATTGACGGATACGCGGGCGGGAAGGTCCTGCTGCGCGCCTACTCCTGCACCAATGGCACCGCCAAGGTCCAGCAGCTCGCCCCCACCGGCTCGATCAAGTGGACCTACACCGTCCGTAAGGGCTTCAAGGTCAGCAACATCTTCTCCAGCAGCCCCGCTGTGGTGGCCCTCATCGACCAGGACCGACGCTCCGGCGGCATCCTGGCCCTCTCCGACAAGGGCAGGGAACGCTCGACCCTCGCGCTGGGCAAGCAGTCCTACCAGCCGGAGTGCGGCACGGACATCTTCGGCACCAACATGGGCAACTGCGAGGGCGTCGCCGTCTCCGCCGACACCTTCTACCTGCCGACCGAGATGACCCAGGACCACGGTCTGGGCTCCACGAGCGAGATCCACGCCTTCGACCTCACCACCGGCAAACGGAAATGGGCGGTCAAGGTGGCCGAACGGCTCCTGCTCCCGCTGAACATGGACGGCAAGAACCTCATCGCCTACGAAAAGCCCACATACGCCGCCCCCGGTCGAATAGTCCGCATCGGCCCCAACGGCGGCAAGCCCAAAACCCTCCTGCGCCTCCCCCAGGCCACCCAAAAAGCCGAGCGCGACTTCTACTCGGCCACCCACACCTACCGCAACGGCAACTTCTACATCGCCACCAACCGCATCACCGGCACCGACACCACCGCCGAAAACCTCCTGATGGCTTTCGGCCGCTGAGTGGCGGCCGAGCGGTGGGGACACGACCGCGGGGGCGGACACCGACCGGCGTCCGCCCCCGCACCCGCGCTCCTCAGCTCAGATCGAATTCGCCGTCCCTCGCGCCCAGGACGAAGGCACGCCATTCGGCCTCCGTGTAGCGCAGCACGGTCTCGGGGTCGGTGGAATTCCGCATGGCCACTGCCCCGTTCGGCAGGTAGGCGATCTCCACCCGGTCCTCGGAGCTGCTGCCAGGTGCGCTGAGCCACTCGACACCGGAGATGTCGAGGGCGTACAGCTCTTCCTTCTCTTTGGCATCGGCCATTGGTGGAGAATCCCTTCGGGTACCGCGGAAACAAGCCCGCCTGATGCTTGGCTGACAGTCTCATCCACCGTGTGCGCGGCGGCAATCGAACACTGTCAGTCCATGCGGCGAGCCCCGCCCAGCAGGCCGGATTCGATGTCAGTCGGATGCGTCGCCACGTAGAGCCGCGACTGACGATCACACCAAAGAGTGACCCCGTCCGGAAGCGTGGACAGTGATTCGACATCCGTGGACGGCAGCCCCATGATCCGTCCGACCTGGGCGGCCTCCTCGGGCGACACCCGCTGGACGCCCACCAGGTCCGCGTTTTCCATGAGCCGGGGGGCGACCGGGCTCAGGTAGGGCAGAAGCGTCAGCACGGACTGCCACGGCGCCGAAGTCACCCGCCCGCGCGGCGGTCGCATGCCCGCGTCACGGATCACCAAAACGGGGCTGCCGATCGACGGCCCCTGCGGCGGCACACGTCCCACGTCGTGGAGGGTCATGCTCTGGTAACCGCCGTTCGCGGCCTGCGCCAATGACGCCCACATCTGCTGACGGCCGGTCTCCACGGTGACCCGGGCGCCCGTGGCCACCGCTCGCAATCCGATCACCTGCGCCGTCCACAGCCCGCCGACCAGAACCACGTTGAAGGGCGTGGGACGGTGCAGGCCCAGCACGGCGGGTTGGTCCCGCGCACCGACACCGATCGCCACCCCGTCGTCGCCGACCGGCAGCGCCAGTGCGTCGAACTGCTCCGGGGGGAGCTCATGCCGTTGACGCCGGGGTCCGATCAGCCCGAATCCCCGTCGCGTCCTGCGCGGGGCGGGAGCCACGGGCTCGTCCGGCTGACCGGGCAGATGGCCAGGTGTGGAGGCCGGGGCGTAGGAAGGGCCGCCTGAGACGGTCGTCGGCATGGCCATCAGCGGGTCCCTCCCAGGGGCAGAGTGGCGAGTACGCCGGGTACCTGCTCGCGGTCCAGCCGTGCGAGACCCACCCGCACCCCACGGGCGGTGCGCTGGAGCTCTCGCCTCATCGCGACCAGGTCGTCCGCGCTATGACCCGTGATCCGCACATGCCCGCTCACCGTGGGCGCGGGCCGGCCGCTCTGCGTCCCGCCCCGGCGCAGGGTGAGGCTGAGCGTGGTCGCGAGCGCGGGCAGTGAGGTCAGCAGCGCGGCCAGTTGGGGAAGGGGCGTGGCTCCCGGTCCCAACTGTGGCCACCTGCTGATCCAGTAGGTGGTGTGCCACCGGTCGTCGCAGCGCCAGGCCCGTGTGCTCTCGACCGTGCGTCGACTGAGCGTGTTGGTCTGCCGGGCCTGCGCCGTCGCCCTCGGATTGACGCTCGCGGCGGTGGCGATCGCCGCCGTCACGCCTTCCTCCGGCAGAAGCGTCACGCCGAAGCCTGCCCCCTGTAGCCTGCTCGACAGCTGGTCCGCCGCCCGCAGCACACACCGCTGCGCGCCCTCGAGGCCCCCGCCCCGGGCCGCGACGGCCTCCGGGCAGAGCTCCGGGTCGAACTTCAAGGCCACCCACGTCAGACGGACCGCGGGCGCGCCCGTCTGCTCCTGAAGCGGACCGTAGTTGCGCACGGGCACCGTCTGCGCCGACAGGTGGGGGGCGGGCGCCGGCAACGCATGCTGCACCACCTGCACGGACTCCAGCAGGATTCCATCGACATCCATGGCATCGCGCAGCAGCGAAAGCGGCAGCGGACGCTGCGTACGGTGCGGGCGCAGCGGTGAGTCCGTGGCGTCCACCTGCAAGATCGCGGTGAGAAAGGTGCCGTCGCCCACCAAGCCGACCATGCGCCGCTCGCGATCGGTGAACGTATAGGTGCGCAGGGCCGGTTCGCACTCCAGAGCCGGTGTGAAACCGGGGTCCGTGCCCGCGTCGAGCGGCTTCGCCGCCTGCCGCTGGCGCCTGCGGAGCGCGAGCGCGGTGCTGAGCCATTCCGGTATCGGCTGCTGATGACGCGTGACCACGGCCAGCAGGACCAGGACGACGCCCACGACTCCGGCGGGCACCAGCAGGAGTTTGTCGACCACCCCGGCGGCCAGCACGATCGCCGCGGCCACCTCGATCAGCACGAATTGCTGGAGCCGCAGGGGGCCGAAGCTGCCGGGCCGGGACATCGTGCGCGGGGTGGCGGAGGTGATGGGAGCCGCTGTCGGGGGAGCGTCAGCGGGTGCGGGCGGACGGGGTCCGCTCGGTGCTCCTCGGCCGGACGCGCTCCTCGTGGCACGTGCGCGCGTTGCGGCAGCCATCCCCGTCAGCCCCCTCATGTCCGAAACCGGCCCGAACGGCCCGGTCGCCGTTGCCCCGGTGAGTGTCCCCGGGCGGCATGAGCCAGTTCACTACCGGCATAGTAGAGGGTCGGTACGACGCCAGGACCGAGGGCAGGCCACCTGACTACCGAGGCCGAAAAGCGGGGAGAAGCGGCTAAAAATGGCATCACGGCGGGATGAACTCAACGCCTATATCTATGCGAAGAAGCGGACAGTCGCCGCCTTTTTGCAACCCACGCCGAGCGGCACGGAGGAGGGTGCGCCGCGTCCGCTGCGCGCGGTCCTTCCCGGAGTCGTCGTCGGGGCCCTGATCCTCGCCGGTTTCGGGGCCTGGGGCATGTTCAAGCCCGTCGCCCCCAAGGGGTGGGACACACCGGAATCGCATGTGATCGTCGGCAGTGACTCCACCACTCGGTACGTCATCCTGAAGACCGGCGGCAAGCCCCAACTCCACCCCGTGCTGAACCTGGCCTCCGCCAAGCTCCTCCTCGACCCCGAGAAGTCCAGCATCATCAAGGTGAAGGAGTCGGAGCTGGACGACGGCCACATCCCGCGTGGCCCAACGATCGGCATTCCGTACGCACCGGACCGCATCCCCAGTGCGGACGAGGCGAAGAAGCGCATGACGTGGGCGGTCTGTGAACAGCCGGGCGGCAATGGGAACACCACACAGAAGGCCGTCTTCCTCTTTTCCGACCGGGACCCGAAGCTCAAGAAGCTGCACGGATCCCAGGCGCTCCACGGTGGCCAGGCCCTCTATGTGCAGGATCAGGACGGCGCCCGCTATCTCGTCGATCCGCGGGGCGTCAAGTATGTGATCGGCGGTCCGGACTGGAAGGCCAAGTCCGCCGAGGACACCAACCTTCTGCTGCGCTCGATCTTTCACGACGGCGCGAAGCCGCAGCGAGTCACCAGGGACTGGCTGGCGACCTTCAGGGACGGGGCACCGATCGACTTTCCGCAGGTCCCGGGCCGGGTCGGCGATGACGCCGGGATCTCGAGCCTCGGCGATGCGAACCGGGTCGGCATGGTGCTCGAAGCGCCCACCGGAGCCGGCACCCAGAAGTATGTGGTGCTGCGGGGAAAGGTCCAGCGCGTCTCGGAGTTTGTGGCCAAGCTCCTGCTCAGGAGCAAGACCTCCATCAATGGGGCGAGTATGGCCAAGCGAGTGGCGGCCCAGTCGTTCAACCCGGACACGGAGAACGATTTCTACGGCCAGTACCACTGGCCCAGCGAAATCCCGAGCCAGGCCAACTCCGTCGATCCCGCGCTGGGCAGCGGAGCGCGTGACACCAGTTGCAGCATCTTGGACGGGGTGACCGCCAAGGGCGGTGCCAAGGTGACTACTTGGGCTGGCAAGGACTTCCCGGCCACCATCCCGGACGGCGCCACCAGCGCCTATGTGACCCCGGGGTCGGGAGTGCTCTACCGCCAGGTGAGCGGCCGACAGATCAAGAACGGTCCCGTCTTCCTGGTGACCGACACCGGCCTTCGCTACTCGGTCCAGTCCAACAACGACAGCGATTCCGGCAAGTCGAAAATCGGCGGCGAAGACTCCGACAAGGAAAAGGCCACTGAGACCCAGCAGGACGTCAACAGGGCCCAGCGCAGCCTCGGATACCAGGACGTCAACCCGACTCCGGTGCCCGCGGACTGGTCCGAATTCCTGCCTACCGGTCCACGCCTCGACGCCAACAGCGCCAAGCAGCCCCAGGGTTCATAGGACATGAGGAAGCCCGAACACATGCGGCGCACCATCAAACCCCTCGCCCTGTCGGCGGCGACCGCCCTCACGGCACTGACGGCGGCGGCCGGACCGACATCGGCCTCCACGGCGCCGGACCTCTCCCTCGCGGGCAGTGGCGAATGCACCTACCCCGCCAAACAGATAAAGGGCACCCCCTGGTCCCTCCAGCGGGTCATGCTCGACCAGCTGTGGCAGGACACCAAGGGGCTGGATTCGAAGGGGCGTCCGGTCAAGGTCGCCGTCATCGACACCGGCGTCGACAACAGCAATCCTCAGCTCAAGGACGCCGTCGACACCAGCAAGGGCAAGGAGGTCCGTAAGGGCGGCAAGAAGAGTCTGTCCAAGGGGAAGAAGGGCGACGGGACGGATGACTCCGTCGGCCACGGCACCAAGGTCGCCGGCATCATCGCCGCCCGCTCGCACTCGGGCACGGGATTCGTCGGCATCGCACCGAAGGCCAAGATCATCCCGATCCGGCAGAACGATGAAAAGGGCTCCGGCACCACCGACACCATGGCCACGTCCATCGACTGGGCGGTGGACGCGGGAGCCCAGGTCATCAATATCTCCCAGGACACCGTCAAGCCGCTCCAGACGAACAGCACGCTTGAGCAAGCCGTTGAGAAAGCGCTGCAAGCGGATGTCGTCGTGATCGCCTCCGCCGGGAACGACGGTCTCGACGGCAAGGTCAAGAAGACCTACCCGGCCGCTTACGACGGCGTCCTCGCCGTCGGTGCCTCGGACCGCAACAACGAACGCGCTCCCTTCTCCCAGTCCGGCGACTTCGTCGATGTCGCCGCTCCTGGCGTCGAGATGGTCTCCACCGTCCCCAAGGGCGGCCAATGCGTGGACAACGGCACGAGCTTCTCCGCGCCCTACGTCGCCGGCGTGGCCGCCCTGATTCGCGCCAAGCACCCGGAGTGGCACCAGGACGAGGTGGTCGCCCAGATCGAGCAGACCGCCGAGCGCGCCGTCAACCACCATGACCGCTTCATCGGCTGGGGCGTCGTCGACCCCGTCCGCGCCCTCACGGACGACGAAACCCGCATCGACCACGTCACTCTGGACAAGGGCGCAGCCCACGACGTCGCCGCGCCCGACCCCGCCCCCATGTCCCTGGGCGAGACCCCTCAGGAGCGCAAGGAACGTCTCGCGACGTACTCCGTGGGCGCCGCCGCCATCGCGGTGGCGGGCATCGCGGGCCTGGCGGCAGTTCTCAACGAACGGAGGCGGCGGCGCTCCGGCATGGCTGAATAGCTGAGTAGGAGTACTCATAGACGCCCGTGAAGTGTCACCTACACTGAGCTATTTGGCGTAACTGTGAGTCGTGTGAGCCAGGGGGTCGGGGAGCGTATGTCTACGTTCGAGACGGAATGGGCGCAAATGAAGCGCGAGGCGTCCGGTGACACCGGGATGCGTCTCGCGAGCGCCGACGACAAGCCGGGATGGGCGCAAGGCGGATCAGGCGGGGTGAAGTCCAGCAAGAACGCCTGGACCACGGCAGGCCGGAGCGTCGGCAAGCTCCGGGGGGACATCAAGACCGCGCTGACGAAGCTGGAGGAGGAGCAGACCGGCCTGGGCGCGGGCAGTGACTCCGGCGGCGGCATCCAGAGCGCGGCGGCTCAGCGGGAGCTCTACAACTCCTGGAAGCGCTACCTGAAGGACGTGAGCGGGAAGTGCGGGGCGATTCAGGACCGGCTTGAGAGGGCTGGGGACCACCAGTACAAGAACGACGAGGCCACCAAGTGTGCGTTCGACGGGCTGAACGTCCTGTACGAGGACACGAAGCCTGTCGGCGGCGACAGCCGGGGTCGGTGACGCGGCGGTGGATTACGCGACGCTCACGTCCCTCAAGCCGTCGGAGTTCGAGGACGCCGCAGGCGGCTACAGGACCGTCGGTGCCATGGCCAGTGAAGCCAAGGATGACGTCGAGAGCCAGATCATCGCAGGCATGCGGAAAACGGTCGATGGCCAAGCCGTTCTCGAAGGTGAGGCCGCTGAGGCCGCCGTGGTGCAGCTCCGGAAGCTGGCGACGAACTTCCACTACACCCAGGTCGAATGCGCTCTCATCACCACCGCGCTCAACTCTCTGGCCTACGAACTACGGGCAGCCAAGGACAAGCTCGACGCCGCTGTGGAGGATGCCGAGGCAGAGAAATTCACGGTGGGCTCTGATGGCTCGGTGAGCTACCCGGCGGCCGGCGACAAGGTCGACGGCAAAGTACCGGAGGGCGGCACGGTCACGGGCAGCGCGAAGGGCAAGCCGACGAACCAGCCGATCGACCCGACGGCCGACGCGAATGATACGGCCGATGCCCTGGAACGCCAGGCGGCGAACATCCACCCCAATCCGAACTACGGCCGCGCGGTGGCCATCGCCAACCGCATCGCCCAAGCCATTTACGACGCGACACAGGCTGACGAGAAGTGGGCCCCCAAGTTACGCACGCTGAAGGCCGACGACGATCTGACCGTCGCTGCAGAAGACTGGGCCGACGCCAAGGGAGACACGGGGGGTGTCCGTAGCGGTGCGAAGGAGTACTTGGACGAGATCAAGCCTCCACCCAAGGACGGCGATCCGAAATCGAACGCGGACTGGTGGAAGGGGCTCTCTGGGCAGGAGAAGGCCGACTACATTTCGATGTACCCCGACAGCGTGGGTAAGCTGAATGGTCTTCCGGCGGACGTCCGCGACGAGGCGAACCGTGCAGTATTCGAGGAAAAGCGGGCGGAGTACCAAGCCCAGTACAAGGACATACCCGAGGAGCCCAAGCCCAAATACGTCCCTAGTGGCAGGACCATGAGATACAGCGACGAGTGGCTTGAATGGCACCAAAAATATGAAGGGAAGAGGGCGCATCTGAAGTCCGCTTTGGACGGTATGAAAGCCATCCAGAAGCGTTTCGACAGAACAGGCGAAGACGGTCTACCTGAGGCGTATCTCCTTGGGTTCGATCCAAAGGGTGACGGACGGGTTGTCCTGGCCAATGGAAATCCGGATACCGCAGACCACACAGCGCTGTATGTGCCGGGCACAAAGACGCATCTAGGTAGTATTGACGGTGATCTGAACCGTGGTGCGACGCTGTGGAGGGAGAGTCAGGCGCTCTCGCCTGGCGACAAGATCTCTACTATTACATGGTTCGACTACGATGCTCCGGATCAGGTACCTAACGCCACCAGTGATAAGTACGCAGAAAAGGCTGCTCCCAATCTCCGTGAGTTCCTTGACGGCAACAAGGCGGCTCACGAGGCAACCACTGGTGGCGCTGCCCACACCACCGTCATCGGTCACAGCTACGGCAGCACGGTCATAGGGGATGCAGCTAAATACCGTAGCGAATACGCGGACACCTGGAGCGACCCGTTGCCGGCCGACGACGTGATCGCAGCGGGGAGCCCTGGCATGCAGGCTGAACATGCCGCTGATCTCGGCATAGACCCTGACCATATGTGGGCCATGAAAGCCGGGGGCACGGGAAGCGACGACTGGTTCGTTCGAGAGGGTGGGCGGAACGTCGGCCTTGGTGGTAATAGGGTCATTCCCACCGACAGGGAGTTCGGTGGACATGTCATGGAATCGGATTCGAGCGACCACGGTGGATACTGGAACGTAGATGAACACCAAAAGCCATCGGTCAGTCTCAAAAATCAGGCACGAGTCATTGTGGGCGACTATAAGGGTGTAACACTTGAGTGAGCCGAGCCGTGGACCGCTGCGAGGGTCCCGAAAGTTCTCATGGGCGATTTGTGTCGTGATGGCGGCACCGTTGATTCTGGTGGGATGTTCATCTATGGACGGTAACTCTGAAGCCGATGGCGGGGCAGAGGCCAAGCTCGGTTACAAGCCAGAAGTCCGCGCTGTTCAGGAAACAAAACAAGAGGTCAATGCCATCTCCAGCAGTCTTCTGGACTGGATGGGAGTCAAGGGCAAAGTCACTGAGTCGGGAGCGGCGGTCAGTGTCTGTGAGGCGATCGATCCGGACTTGACGAAGTATTACACAATTCATCACCCGTGGTCGGTCTACAAGCTGAGCGACGGAACCTTCGAGACGGCGATGCAGAATCTCCGTGAGCGGCTGCCGAAGCATGGCTGGGACATCACGAAAGATGGTGAAACCAAGTCGCAGGCACGGAACCCGGAGCTCGTGGCAGTCAACCGCCGGACGCATCACTGGGTGCAGATTGAATGGGCCAGGGAACGGTCAGGGAATCTTGATGAGTTGATCAGCGTGGACGTCGACTCCCGCTGTTATCGTGCTCCCAAGGGCGCTGATCTTTAGACGGCGACGCCTCTGGACTACACGCCACAGCGCATGGCTGTGGAAGACGCGAAGGGCCTGGCCAGCCGGCAGTCCAGCAAGATCCTGGACCTCTTCGAACTGTGGGGCAAGGTTTCACCCGCCGCCCCGCATGCCAGCCCCGCCGCCTGACCTTGGGCCTCAGGCCGCACACTGGTGCTGTCGCCCTGCGAAATAGGTATGCGTACTCATGTGCGCCTGTGGTGAAGTCGTTAGTGTCATCAGATGTGACGTGTGCCTCGTATGCATCGTTTGGGGGAGGGGACCGTTACTGAACCGTCGACGTCCCACAGCTACGGGGCAGTTGGGGTGTCCAACTCTGATGGATAGAGTGGCTTAGGACATCGTTGGTGTCATACGGGGAGGGACAGCGTGAGGCCCATAGAGCCGGGGTCTGAGCCACAGACGCCGTTCGGCAAGAGGCTGGTCAAGGAAGCCGAGACGCTTGCCAAGTTCAAGAAGCGCCTGGACAAGGTCCTGACCGACCTTGATAAGTCCCCGGCATCGCGCAAGACGATCTCGCAACAGTCCATCACCCGGGACGCGTACGGCTCGGGCACCGGGTTCACCTCCGCCGACGACCTGGCCAACCTCTACGAGAAGGTCCACGCGCGACTGGAGACCCTGTCCAAGTCCTTCGGCGACCAGATCGAGGCCATGGGCCTCATGGCGATCCTCGCCGAGCGCGGCTATGACGGCATGGACGCCGAACAGGCCCGTCGAATGCGGGAGATCCAGACACGTACGCGGAAGTACTATCGCGAGCCCGAGAAGCATGCGGGTCAGAGTGGGAATCACGGCGGCAAAGAGGTCGGGGGCGACGCGCTGTGAGGGGGAGAAGGTAGATGGCCGGAGGGAAGTTCGAGGATCGGTCGCACGACGAGCTCTACAACATGATCGCGACCGCGAAGCCGGGCGCGCTGACCGACGTCGGGGCCGCTCTGTCGGCTGCCTTCGACGACATCAGTGCCATCGCGGAGGAACTCAAGGCACACGCCGAGCGGGTGCACTGGGAGGGCGAGGGCGCCGACGCCTTCCGCGAGTGGGGTCGTGAGGTTGCCAAGCAGACCCACAAGATGGCCGACTACACCCTGCTCGTCGGCGTACACATGACTGCTGCGGGCCAGGGCCTGACCGAGGTCAAGGCAGCGATGCCAGCCCCGACGGCGGCCGATGACAAGACGCACAAGAGCGATGCGGAAAAGACGGTCGCGGACAAGCACCACCTGGAAGCGCTCCAGCAGATGGACAAGCTGGACTCGTACTACGAGACGGCTTATACGGAGATCAAGGATCTTGAGGAGCCGAACTTCCCGCCATTGCCGCCTGAGTTCGGGAACTACTTCCAAGGCGATCCCGGTCCCTCGGATGCATCGCCGTCTGGGAACAGAAACGCAGGTGGGCAAAGCACAGCTTCCGCTGCGCCGTTCGCAGCTCGTTCTGATGCCGCTGATGGGACGGGCCTTGTCCAGCACCCAGGAGTAGCCTCTACAGGACACGGCAACGTGGGGGTGGAGGGGCTGCCGGATGCTGTGTCAGATGCGAGGACCAGTATTGACTCCACGAACACGCTACCCTCGCATGACATCATCGACCCAAGCAGGCTTCCTACTGCGCCACCGCAGAATGCGCCCGAGCAGCACGTGAACCCTGTGGTGCCAAACGGACCCAGGCCACTCCTGCCAAGCGCCCCGCCGCCTATGCGGGGTAGGGGCAATCCTGTACGAGAGCCCCTCCCTCCCTACCAAGGCGCGGCAAAACAGCCTCGGCCGACGAGCCTTCCTCGGACCGGCTTGCCTGACGGTATTCACGGCGGGCAACAGGCTCGCCCACCGGGGCAAACCAACCCTCCGCGAATCCCCCGGGGCAGGGTTGTCGGAGAAGAGCAAGGGCCCATGAGGCGTGGGCCGATGGGACCCGCTACGCATGGCTTCAAAGGCACGCCTTCGCCTGCGAATGGCGGGCCGGGCCGACGGCTCGCCTCGGAGCCGGGCGGGACCGTGGACAGTCCACGAGGGCCGAACAACGCGAATGGGCAGCGTCTGCCGAAGGGCACGGTCGTCGGAGACGAACACGGCATCCCTCCCAGGCGTGGTCCCCTGGGCATGGGCGGTGTGCCCGCTGATGGAGGTCCGCACGCGCCCGGGAGCAGTGGTGGCCAGGGCCGGCGGCTCGCATCGGAGTCGGGAGGCCCCGTCAGCGGTTCGCGTTCTGGGCGCGGAGCACAGTCCGACTTCACCCCAGGGGGATCCGGGCTTGTGCGCGGTAACCAGGAGGAGCCTGAGCCGACGTCGCGGTCTGGCAGGGCAGCCCCGAACGGCTCGGAACCCTCCGGCTCCAGGCCCGATTACCTTCAGGAAGACGAAGAGAGCTGGTCGGGTGGACGGCGTGACACGGTTCCGCCGGTCATCGAGTAGATCGACAGATCCCTGTGCAATGCCGAGGAGAGCACTCACCTATGCCATTCCAGAAGTACGGAGCGCGGCGGCGCTCCTTGTCGGCTCTGGCAACACTCGGAGCCGGGCTCATGGCAGTGGGCGGTATCGCGCCCGCAGCGGCCGCACAGGACATCAGCTCTCAGCAGTGGTACCTGAAGGACATGCAGGCCGACGACATGTGGAAGGTGAGTAAGGGCAAGGGGATTACCGTAGCCGTTGTCGACACGGGCGTTAAGGCATCGTTGCCCGAGCTACGAGGGCAAGTGCTCGAAGGCGCAGATATGTCGCATAACCCGACGGGTGCGCATAAAGACACGGACGGTCACGGAACAAACATCGCTGCTCTGATCGCTGGCACGGGAGCTGGCGGTGGCATTCAAGGACTGGCTCCTGAGGCCAAGATCCTCCCTGTGAAGGATGTGCTGGACGCGAGGGTCGACTCTGCGGACGGCAACGTGGGCAGGGCCATTCGGTACGCGGCGGACCATGGGGCACAAGTCATCAACGTCTCGCAAGGGTCAGACGCCGTGAGCAGTCAGCTCCCTCGGACGCTCTCGGCAGTCAAATATGCCATCAAAAAAGGCAGCCTGATTTTTGCTTCTGTAGGAAATGTCGGTGACAAGGCCAATGAAGTGGCCTATCCTGCTGGATTTCCAGGTGTCGTGGGTATCGGCGCGATCGACCGTGAAGGCAAGGCAACGAAGTGGTCGAACTCGGGCGATCAGGTAGGGATGGTGGCAATCGGGGATGAAATCCCCATACGCTGCGGGAACAGTGTCTGCACGTCTCGTGGCACCAGCCAAGCCACCGCCATCACCTCCGCCTCCGCCGCCCTCATCTGGTCCAAGCACCCCAAGTGGACCAACAACCAGGTCCTCCGCGTCATGATGCAGACGGCCGCGAAGCCCAAGACCGGTGACATCCCGAGCAGTTACCTCGGGTACGGCTCGGTCCGGCCTCGCAAGGTGCTCCTCGATGGCGAAGGGGACCCGGGGCCGGCCAACACCAATCCGTTGCTTGCTCGTGAGGGAGCGACGAAACCAAAGCCTTCCGAGTCGGCGTCTAAGTCGGCAGGGGATGCCTCACAGCCCCCCGCATCGGATGAGCAAGCCGCTAAGAAACCCGCAGTGGAGGCCAAAGCGAGCGACGACGACGGCGGTAACACGACGCTCTGGGTCGCCTTGGGTGCGGGTGTTGTCGTGATCGTCGGGGCCGCGGTCGCCTTCACTGTCGTACGGCGTCGTGGTGGAACGACGGCCAGGCCGTAACCGGCACCGTAACCGGCACCAGTACCAACAACAGCTATACGCTTCCTGCCATGTCGGGTAGGAAACTCCACAGAGTGGTGAGCTGACGAAAGAATCCCCAGCTCGGCTCACCAACACATCATGGGGGAAGGTGGAAAGATGTCGGGCTCGCAGCGGATTAGCGACGCACATTTCAAGAAGTTCGAGGGCGATCTCGGTCGCGTCAGCGAGGACCTCTCGCAGAACCTGCGCACGCTGATCAACGCCATCGACACGGTGGAGGCGGCGTGGACCGGTCAGGGCGGAAGCGCGTTCCGGCGGGCGCAGATGAGCCTCAATGAGGACCATGAGGCCCTGCGTCAGCTGATCGTCAACATCCACGAGGCGGTGCAGCTCACGCACCGTTCCGGCGGTGCCAACGACACCGAGATCGCATCGCAGCTCCGCAGCATTGACGTCAATGGCAGCGCGGCGGGCGGGCACCTCGGCAGTGGTGCGGATGGCCTGGCCCACAGCAAGGTCGACCAGTTCTAGTCGGTTGCGGGCGCCATCACGGCGGCCCTTGCGACAGAAATGATCGACAACCATCAAGACACCACGAGGGGTGGAGCATAAGTGTCCGGTGACGGGATGGACATCAAGGTCACATACAACTCGCTCGAGGACACCGCCGGTGACCTCGAGCGCGGCGCCAGGGTGGTGAGCCAGCAGATCGAGACCATCATCGCCGCGGTCAAGGCCGTCACCGACGGTTGGGAGGGCGAGGCTCACCAGATGATGCTCGCCGCCGAACGGCAGTTCAAGACGCGCGCCAACCACATCGAGACCACGCTCAAAGAGGTGGCGACCAAGGTCAGGACCGGCAGCATGGACTACCAGGCGACCGACAAGAAGTCGGCCCAGCTGTTCCAGGACATCACCTTCTGAAGGTGCGGTCGCAAGAACATGGGGGTGGGCAACCGCTTCAGCGGTTGCCCACCCCCATGTTCACGTTCTACCGCAGTCCCCGTTTCGGCGGCGGTGCCACAACCTTCGGATCCGGGTATTCGGGAGCTTCCCGGCAGTCCAGCTTCGACGTTATCTGTTTCGCCGAGGCGATGAGCAGCTTGGCGTGCGAGTGGTCGCTGACGGTGAAGTAGTCGCGCATGGCGAACTCCAGGGAACGGTCTTCTCCCGATCCCTCTGCGCCGCCGCTGCCGACATCACACGCAACGAGAAGCCTGCCTGCGTCCTCCGGGCCGACAGTGGTCGTGTAATGCACCGACCGGCCCGACGGAGGTGAATGAGGAGTCCACGCCACGGTGATGGCGAGCAGCTCCTTACCATCGGCCTTGTCCGTCAAGGTACAGAGGTCCTCGGGCGTGCTTCTCCTGGCCGACTCCTGGTCCAGCGCCTTCGCGACTTCGTCGGTGCTCTTGGTCTTGGCCGGATAGACCTTGCTGGGTCCGTTCGGCTCCCGGGCCTCCTTCGCGATGGCCTCGTCGAACAGGCCACCGCAGGCTTGGGCGACCGGAACGAGCCCGGCGCCGGCGGTCGGCTTTGCCGCGGTCGGCTTCGGCGACCCGGATGCGTCGTCGCCACCGCCACAGCCCGTGACGGCGATGACGGACGTGCAGGCGAGGGCCGCCAGTCGCCCAAGAGTCAGACGAAAATTGCGTAGCACGATCTCTCCTGTCGGCTCCATCAACTGCCGCTCCCGGTCAGCTGTGCGTCCCCCACGCCACGGATGTAGCCAGCCTTTACGCGCTCGCTGGCCTGGTTGTACCAAGCGCTGTCATCGAGTTCGGGGTGGGCGGCGATATAGGCATCGAGCGGGTTGACCGAACGACGCTGACTCGCTTCGACGAACTTCTTCTGCATGTTGTGAGCGTCCGCGTCGACCTTCGCGTCGAACTCCTTCTGCTGCTTCTCGATTTCCCGGTCGATGTTGATGCCGGCCTGGGTGTCGATGGCACCGGTGGCGGCGTCGACGAAGGGTGTGACGAAAGGCGTGGCCTTGGCAGCCTCGAACGGAACGGTGACGAGGCTGGTGACGGTGCTGATTCCGGTACTGGTCCGGTACTTCTGCCACTCTCCCGCCTCCGACAGCTTCCTCGCCTTCTCCTCTTTGCTGTCATTCGCGTCGCTCATGATGGCGTCCGAGCGGGCCTCGTCCAGGATGCCCTGGGTCTCCGCGCCGGTGCCCAGAGCCAGAGTGAGAGAGTCGTCCGCATTCGGGTGGGCCTTGAGAACGTTTGTCGTGAAGTCGTGCTGGGCCGCGGAGAGAATTTGGTAGCCGCCGTCACCCCTGCCGACCGCCGACAGGAAGTTCTTGGCTGTCTCATTGGCGACGGAGATGTCGGACGGGCCGAGAGCGCCGAAGGCCGCGTCGCGCGTCTTCGCGCCCGATTCGGCGTCGCCGTGGTTGGCCGTGGCCCAATCCAGATTGTCTATGTAGCCGGCGCCCACGCGGGCCAAGCTGTCACTGAGGCCCTGCTTGTCCGCGAGGATGCCGGAGTTGTCGCCGACCACGCTGATCAGCTGTGTCGCCACATTGACACTGGCGGGGTTGCGGTGGAGGCCCAACTCGGGCTGGTCATACGGATGGCCCAGCGCGGCAGCCTCGAAGGCGTGCCCCAGTTCGTCGTACCCGTATCCCTTGCCGTCGTCGGCGTAGAAGTTCCCGTTCAGCCACTTGCGCTCTTTGAGGAGATACATGAGATCGTCGTTCGGCGGGACGCTCTCATCCTGTTCAAAGCGGTCGCGGTGGAAAATTGTCTGGGCCGCTTCGGGATTATGCCCCAGCGACTCCATGTAGCCCGCCATGGGGTCGACTCCGTGGTCATTGTCCTCACCGAAGTTGACGTACGTCTCGTACCCGTCGGGCCAGTAGAGGTCCTTCAGGTCGTCCTTGTGCTTGCGGTCGAACTCGATCAGGCCGCCGGTGCGGCCGTCCTTGCTGTGCGGATCGGGATAGCCCTTGCCGTAGTCGACGAGGAAGTCCTTGTCGTACTCGCCGCACCGCAGCAGGCTGCTCATCACCTGGAAGCCATACGACCCTGGAGTGCTCGTCCCGGCCTCCCAGTCGGTGTCCATGACGCGCCGGGGTCCCAGCTTGATGATCTCCTTCTTCCACTGCTTCATCTCATCGCTGTTGGAGTGAGAGGCGGTGGCGAGGGTGTAGCCGAGCGATTTCTGGAGCTTCTCCAGGTTCTTGGTGCGTTCGTCGCCGAATTGCTGGCCGGTTGTGACGTGCTGCCAGAATTCCAGAGTCTCTTTCGGGCCGAGGTCGGTGGCGAACTTCTCGGAGAAGTAGGGGTCGCCCTCGTGCCGGGAGAGGAGCGTGTTCGCCCGGGCGATCTCGGTTGCGCTGAGGTTCTTCTTGGACCTGACCAGCTTCTCGACCTCATCGAGGTCCTTGCGTGCCTGCTCGCGCCCCGCCTTCGCGTCCTTGGTGCTGCTGTACCCGTCGGCGGAGAAACCTTCCTTCCGGCCGTTCCCGTCCTGTGTCAGGGCCCAGGCCAGGATCTCGTCGGTGGTGGTGGCGTTGCCGACGACCTCGCTGATGTAACGGTTGTAGTCCGCCACCACTTCGCTGAAGTTCTTCGCCTGTAGCCCCTGTTGCACCGGTGTGAGGTCATCGAGGTTCGTCGGCTTGTAGGAGACGTGCCCGGTGTCATCGATGGCGAGGTGCTTCGCCTCCTCGATGTCCTTCTTGTACTCCTGGAGCTTCTTCTTGGCGTTCTTGAACGCCGTGTACGCGTCGTGCAGCAGGCCATGCACGTCCTCGGCTTCACAGGCGGCCAATTCGATCTCTTTCGCCGCCTTCTGCATCCTCTTGAAAGCCGAATCCGCCGCTTCGCCCTCCCAATCCGAGTTGGTCAGGGGTGTCTGCACCTCAGTGCGCAGATTCGTGCCGACCTGCCGGAACTTCCCCGGCAGGGTGCGCCATTTGCCAACCGCTTCGGAGAGTGGGGTGAGGTCGACGGTGATGAGCGAGTGATAGGTGACCATAAGTACTTCCGCCTTGAGCTGAGATCGTCGTTCCGGGGGAGGGGCAGGCGCTACCTGGCGACCTTGTCCTGGCCGCCGTCCTGCTTCTTCTTCCCTCGGTCGATCTGCTCGCCGACGCCCTTGTCGGTCACCTCGAAGTGCGTGGCCGCGTCCCTCAGCGGACCCGCCAGCCCCTGTGACAGGAGGCCCTGGGCGTAACGCATCTGGTCCCGCCACCGCTCCTGGAATGTGGCGAAAGCCGCCGCGGAGTCGAAGCCCTTGAGGCTCGCCTTCACCTGACCGGTCTCGGTCATGGTCTCATTGTCCGCTTTGGCGAAGCCGGTGCTCACGTGGTCGACTCTGCCCGCTTTGCTTCGCAGTACCGAGGCGGTGACCTTCAGCTTCTTCTGCGGAATACCCCGGCCGCCATTGCCGTCGTCGAGCTGATTGAGCCGCATATGGGATTCCTGCTGCTTTGCGGCTTCGGCCCTGATCTCAGCCCATTCATCCTCGAACGACATGCTTCCCCCTGTGGCTCAGGCCGCAAAGCGGGCCTGCTGGCTTGACTTAAGACGTCAAGCTAGCAGGGGGCCGCGCGGACCGCAGCCCCCGCAGATGCGGTTCTATTGCTCCGGCAGCCACCCCACCTGGGTCAGCGGTACCCCGCGCTTACGGGAGACGAAGAAACCGCGGCCGGGCGGCATGGGGCGGGGGCGGACTCCGCCGAAGACATCGCCTTCGCCTGGGTCGCCGGAGAGCACCATCCCCTGGGCGCCGAGTTCCTTCACGCGCTGCATGAAGGTTTCGAACATCGAACGGGAGGCGCCCGCGGAATTGCGGGCGATGATGAAACGCATGCCCACGTCGCGGGCGAAAGGCAAGTTCTCGGTGAGGACTGACAGCGGGTTTCCGCTGCTGGTGGAAACCAGTTCGTAGTCGTCGATGATGACGAAGAACTGGGGGCCGGTCCACCAACTGCGGTCGCGGAGCTGCTGCGGGGTGATGTCCGGCTTGGGGGCGCGCCGTTCCATCAGCCCGTTCAGCGCATTGGCGTGGAGTTCCAGGGCGGACGCGATCGGGGCGTACTCGAGGAGATGGCTGTCCGGGATGACACCGAGCAGGGAACGGCGGTAATCGCCGACCACGATCTTCGCTTCGTCCGGGCCGTATCGCTCGATGATCTGCTTGGCGATCAGGCGGATGAGCGACGTCTTGCCCGACTCGCTTTCACCGAAGATGACGAAGAACGGGTCGGTCTCGAAATCGACGAACACCGGTTCCAGATTTGTCTCGTCGATGCCGATCGCAATGCCGTGCTGCGGGTATTCGAAGCCCTTGGGAAGCTCGTCCGCGCGGAGCTTGCGCGGGAGCAGCCGCACGCGCGGGGCGGGCGGGCCGGACCAGGCCGCGCTGACCGCGCGGACCAGTTCGGTCGTCGCGTCCGTCATGGTGTCGGGGTCGTGGCCCTTGTCGATACGCGGCTGAGCGCCCATGAAGTGGAGCTTTTCCGGGAGTTGACCGCGGCCGGGGACGCCGACCGGGACGTTCGCGGCGACCTTGCGGTCGAACTCCGAGTCCATCGTGTCACCGAGGCGCAGCTCCAGCCGGTTGAGCAGCTGGTCCTTCAGCGATGCGCGGACCTCCATGTTGCGGGAGGCGGTGATGACGACATGCACGCCGTAGCCGAGCCCTCGGCCGGCGATATCGGTGACGACGCCTTCCAGCATGTCGTACTCGGCCTTGAAGTTGCCCCAGCCGTCGATGACGAGAAAGACATCGCCCCAGCCCTGGTCGGCGTGTTGTCCGGCCGCTCGCTGGCGTCGGTAGGTGCCGATGGAGTCGATGTTCTTGGCGCGGAAGTACTCCTCGCGCCGGGCCAGAACCCCGGAGACCTCGGCGATGGTCCGCCGCACCTTCTCGGGGTCCAGACGGGACGCGACCCCGCCCACATGCGGAAGGTCCGCGATGGCGCTCATTCCTCCGCCACCGAAGTCGAGTCCGTAGAACTGCACCTCGGCGGGGGTGTGGGTGAGGGCGAAGGCCGTGATCAGCGAGCGCATCAAGGTGGACTTGCCGGACTGCGGGCCGCCCACCACCAGCATGTGGCCCGCGGCGCCGGAGAAGTCGCGGTAGAGGATGTCGCGCCGCTGCTCGAACGGCTTGTCGATGAGGCCCAGGGGCACGACGAGTCCGCCCGGCCTGGCGTAGTCCGCCGACTGGAGCCCCCGCTCCCGCGTGGGGGCCAGCGGCGGCAGTAGCTCGTCCATGGAAGGTGCCTCGTCCAGGGGAGGCAGCCAGACCTGGTGGGCGGGCTGGCCCTGGCCCTCCAGACGGCTCACGATGACGTCCAGGACCGTCTCCGCCAGCGCGTCGTCCTCGGGCCGGGCCGGGGCGGTCAGCCGCTCCGGGTCCAGGGGGGCGTACGTCACCGGGACCGGAACGGCCGTGAACAGGACCGGCCGGCGCTCGACGGGCAGGGACGCGCTGTCGAATTGCGCGGGGCCCGTGCGGTACGTGCCGGAGACGTAAGCCGCCTTGAAGCGGGTCATCTCGTCCGTACCGAACTTCAGATAGCCGGAGCCGGGCACGGAGGGAAGGTGGTACGCGTCCGGCACGCCCAGGGCCGTACGGGACTCGGCGGCGGAGAAGGTGCGCAGACCGATGCGATAGGAGAGGTACGTCTCAAGGCCGCGCAGGCGGCCTTCCTCCAGTCGCTGCGAGGCGAGCAGCAGATGCACACCCAGCGATCGGCCGATGCGGCCGATCTGGATGAACATCTCGATGAAGTCCGGCTTCGCCGTCAACAGCTCGCTGAACTCGTCGATCACCAGAACGAGTGATGCCAGGGGCTCCAGTGGCGCCCCGGCCGCCCGCGCCTTCTCGTAGTCGTGCATGTTCGCGTAATTGCCCGCCGAACGCAGCAGCTCCTGACGGCGCTGCAGCTCACCGGTGATCGAGTCGCGCATGCGGTCGACCAGCGTGAGGTCATCGGCGAGGTTGGTGATGACCGCGGCCACATGAGGCAGCTCCGACATGCCCGCGAAGGTGGCGCCGCCCTTGAAGTCCGCCAGGACGAAGTTGAGGGTTTCGGACGAATGCGTGACCGCCAGCCCCAGCACCAGCGTCCGCAGGAGTTCCGACTTGCCCGAGCCCGTCGCGCCGACGCACAGACCGTGCGGGCCCATACCCTCCTGCGCCGCCTCCTTGAGGTCCAGCATGACCGGGGAGCCGTCCTCCGAGACGCCGATCGGCACCCGCAGCCGCTCGGCCAGCGAGCGGGGCCGCCAAGTGCGGGAGACGTCCACCGAACCGGCGTCGCCCAGCCCCAGCAGCTCGGTGAAGTCGAGGTTGGCGAGCAGTGGCTCATCGTCGTCGTCCCCGCCCATGCGCAGCGGCGCGAGCTGCCGCGCGAGCGCCTCCGCCGCTTCGACGGACAGCGAGTCGGGGATGCCGTCGTACCCCGCGACCTGCGACTCCAGCTGTAGCTTGCCGGGCCGTACGACGATCGACAGACCGCCGCGCGGCTCGTCGAGTTCGCCCGCCAGGACCTCGATGACGGTGACGCCCTGGAGACCCTCGGGCGCCGCGAACGCCGAGTCCGGTGGCACTATCGCTCCGTCCAGCACGAGCACCAGATGCGGCTGGTCGAGCAGCGGCTGCCCTTCCCTGCTGAAGCGGGTACGGCCTTCCAGCCGCCCCCGCAGCAGCTCCTCCACCTCGGCGAGGGAGTCGCCGAACAGCCGCCGCGAGCCGGCGCCGTCGAAGGACCCCGGCACCTGGGCGTGGGGGAGCCACTTCGTCCACTCCCACTGCTCCGCCGCGCCGCGCGAGGTGACCGTCGCGATGACGAGGTCCTCCGGCGAGTGCAGGGTGGCCAGTTGGGCGATCAGCGCCCTGGCGATCCCGTGCACCTGCTCCGGAGCTCCGGACACTGTCATGTGGTAGAAGGCGCGCAGCGACACCGCCATGGGCAGGTTGTCCAGCGACCCCTGGGTGGCGAGGAAGCGCTGCATCGCGCCTGCCGTCAGCGGCTCCAGCTCGTCCACGGTGGCGGTCTCGGGGGCGATCAGGGGAGTGGAGAGCTGCTGTGTGCCCAGCCCGAGCCGCACCTGCGCGAAGTCGTCGTCGGTCAGCCGCCGTTCCCACACCCGGCTGCCTTCGGCGACGATCGCCCACAGCTGCTCCGGGGCGGGGTGCAGATAGAACTGGGCGTCGCGCTGCCGCCGGGCCGTGCGCCGTACGGTTCGGCGCGTCTGCGCGAGGTACTTGAGGTAGTCGCGGCGCATGTCCGCCCGCTGGCCCTGAGAGCCCTGCCGATGCCGCATGATCATGGCGATGGTCATGGCGAGCGTGGAGAACATCATCATCACGCCCATGATCTTCATCATCGGGGCGGCACCCGGCATGAAGAAGTAGACCATCGACGAGCCCATGCCAAGCGTCGGCAGCAGCTGCATCAGCATGCCCTCTTGCTGCCCGCGCGGCAGTTCCGGGGGTGGCTCGAGGCGGAGTTCCTCGGTCGGCACCTCGGGCGGCAGAGCCCGTGGCTGGCGCTTGACGACGACCTGGCTCACCGGATCCCTCATCCCTCCGTACGGAGGGACAGTTCTCGTCCGGCACCCCCGTGGCGACGGCCTCCCTCCGCGAGTCAGCGATCCTATCGACGTATCAGCTCCTGAGCCCCGGTAGGGTGGCCGCCGCGCGCATGACACCGGCGATGTCGCAGACCGAACCAGGGGGCCTTACACGTGAGTACGTCCGCAACAACCGGTTTCTGCAGGGTGACCGTCGTCGCGCCCGACAGCCGGATCGATGTCGCCCTCCCGGAGGACATCCCTGTCGCCGACGTTTACCCGGAAATCCTGCGTCTGACGGGGCAGACGCAGCCGGCCGGGGCTCCCACCGGCTATCACCTGGTCCGACGCGACGGCACCGTCCTGGACAGCGGCCGCTCCCTCCTGGCCCAGCAGGTTCTGGACGGGGAACTGCTGGCTCTGCGCCCCTTCGCCGAGTCGCTGCCCCCCGCCGTCTATGACGATGTGTCCGATGCGATCGCCTCCGCGGTCACCCGCGACCGCACGCTGTGGAACGACCGGTTCCTGCGGGCCGCCGGGCTGCTCGGAGGGGCGCTGCTGCTCATCCTCATGGGCTTCGTGCTCTGGTTCGCCGACCCGGTCAAGCACGACATGCACGGCCTCCCGGGTGTCATCGCCGCCGCCGTCGGCGTGTTGCTGACTTCCCTCGCCGGGGTGCGGGCACGGGTGTACGAGGACCGAGCCTCCGCCATAGCCCTCGGCATGTCCGCCCTTCCCCACCTCATGATCGCTGGATCGGGGATCCTGGCCCTGGACGCGGGCGAGGGCGTCGGACGGCTCCAGTTCCTGCTCGGCTGCGTCACCGTGCTCATCGGCTCGGCCGTCCTGGTCGTCGTCATGCCCAGCGGCGACGCTCCGTTCGTCGCCGCCGTGTTCGCGGCGAGCGTCGGGACTCTCGCCACCTTCTGCGAGATCGTCACCGATACCGGGGCCACCGAGACGGCCGCGGTGTGCGCCGTCGTCGCGATCGGAGCGATCGCCTTCCTGCCGGGTCTGTCGGCCCGAGTCGCCCGTCTGCCCATCGGTTACGCCGCGCCCCACTCCTCGGCCGATGAGCTCGACGCCGGTCCGGATGCCGAGCCCCTCGACATCCACCGCATCGCCGCCCAGACCCGTCGCGGCCACGAGATGCTGCTGGGCATGGTCGGCGGCTGCTCGGCCGTCGTCGTCGGTGCCGCCGCGGTCCTGGGCTTCTCCGATGGCGCGTGGGCGCAGCTCCTCGCGCTCGCGGCCGGTCTGGCGATGCTGCTGCGCGCCCGTCTCTTCCGCTACACCGCCCAGGTCGCCGCCGTCTTCGGCGCGGGTCTGCTCGCCCTCGCCCTGCTCGTCCTGGGGCTGTCGCTGAATCCGCCGGCCGACGCGGTCATCAAGCTCCTGACCGAGAACGACCGTGGCCCGCTGGACATCCGTACGATCTGGCTCGCCGCGGCCGTGACCGTGGGCGCCGGCTTGATCATCGCCGTCGCGCTGATCATTCCGAAGAACGGCCTGTCGCCCTTCTGGGGGCGTCTGTCCGACCTGGCCGAGAGCGCCTTCCTGCTCGCCCTGGTGCCCCTGTGCCTCGCCGTGCTGGACGTCTACAGCTCGGCACGGAGCCTGACCAGTGGCTGAGGGCACGTCCCTTCCTCCGGGAGGGACGTCCACCGTACGGCTGCCCGGGGAGTTCGGGAGGCGCGGGTGGAACCGCTGAGCGAGGACGACCCGCGGCGGCTCGGGCCGTATCACATCATCGCCAGGCTGGCTCCTGGTGAGGAAGACCCGACGGCGGCCGCCCGTCTCTTTCTCGCTCGCAGTGCCGGTGGGGTCCGTACGGTGCTCATCAGCACGCCGTCTGCCGAGTTCGCCGACGACCCGGCGTACCGCGGCCGCTTTCTGGCGGAGGCGGAGAGCGCCCGACGGCTCGGCGGCGCTTCGCCGCTTGCCCGGCTCGCCCCCGTCGAGATCTCCGACCGTGCGCCCGAACCCCCGTGGACCGCGTTTCCGTACCGCCCGATGCTGCCGCTGCCGGGTGTGTTGCAGATGTGCGGAGGGCCGCTTCCGGTCCGGACCTTGCGTGCGGTGGGAGCGGCTCTGGCCGAGACGCTGGCGGAGATCCACCGGGCGGGCCTCACCCATGCGGGAATCGCGCCGGAGAACGTGTTCGTGGCGAGTGACGGGCCCTGGCTGGGAGGTTTCGGCGCGGTACGGGCGGCGGGGCCCGACGGGCAGAGCCGAGTGGGGCTTTCCGGACTGGCCGCCGATGCCCTGCCCCCGGAGCAGGCCGCGGGCGGGCGCCCGCGGCCGCTGGGGGACATCTACGCGCTGGGCGCGGTGCTGGCGTATGCGTCGACCGGGCGGCGGCTGCCCGGGGCGGGCGGTCTGCCGGAGGAGCTGAGGAGCGTCGTGCTCCCGTGTCTCGCTTCGGACCCGGCGGAGCGGCCGACGGCGGCGGCGCTGGTGGACGGGCTGACCCGGGGCGTGCGGTTCCCGCTGTCGGCGAGCCTGACGGCGGCGCCCTCGGGACCCACGCCGACGGTCCTCGACAGCGGGTCCGCGGGCCCGCCTTCGGCGATGCCGGTCGGTGGGCCGGGTTCGACCACGGTGGACGGGGGCGTCGGCGGGGCGGCGGCGCTGCTGAGCCCCGGCTGGCTGCCGGCACCGGTGGTCGTCGCGCTGGCCGAGCAGTCCGCGGCGACGCTGGCGGCGGAGGTCGAACCGGAGGTCGAGCCGACGGAAGCGGAGTCGGCGGTGGGCGCGCCGCTCAAAGAGGGCGCGTCGATCCCGGGAGAGGCACCGGGCGCACCCGACCCAGACGCCGCGGGCCGGGGTGACCCGCCCGGCGCCCCGCATGCGCCGACCCATCTGCCGGGCGGCGCGGGCGTCGCCGGGAGGCCGACTCGGCAGGGCGCGGCACGGCCCTCCAGGCGTGCCCTGCTCGTCGGGGCGGCCTCTGGTTCGGCCGGTCTCGTGCTCGGCGGCGGTGCGATGTGGATGGCGACCGCCGAGGACGACGCTCCGCCGACCCCGGCCGAGCGCCTGGCGGCCGCCAACCACTCCCGTCGCCGGCTCGCCGGCGCCCCGCCCACACCGCTGTGGTGCCATGACATCGCCGGTGGGCCACCGACACACCCCCCGCTCATCTGGTCGGACAAGGTCGCCGTCGTCGCGAACGACGCGGCCGTCACCGGAATCGACCTCCGTACGGGCAAGCGACTCTGGACGCAGGACGACGTTCGCCCCAGGGGACGGCTTCTGCCCATCGGTAAGGATTCGATCCTGGTCCCGGGTGACGGGCTCGCCGCGCTGTCCGCCGAGACCGGCGACATCCAGTGGTGGCCGAAGAGCTTCCGGCCGGGTGGACGCACTCCGTACGCCGCCCTGCTGGCGGCGGAGGGCGGGACCCTCTGGCTCGCGGCGGGCCGCCGGGGGAGCGGCGCGGCCGACGATGGTCTCGTGATCGCCTATGACCTCGCCGGGCGGGAAGAGCGCTGGCGCGGCCCGCTGCCCGGCGGCTTCGACGAGGGGTATCTGACGAAGGACACCCTCGTCGTGCGGGGCGAGATGTTCCTGGCCTTCGACCGGGAACGGGGGACACGGCGGTGGCGGCGCTCCTATGAGGGTGTGACCGCCGGACGGGCGGTGACCACCGACGGCCGCGACACCCTCATCGCCGCTGTCACCAACACCTTGCGCGGGTACGGCCTGGCGGACGGCGGCGGCTCCGCGTGGAGCGTGCAGGCGAAGGGAGAGGCCGGATCCGGGCACACCGCCGACTTCGGCGCTCCGGTCGTGCACGGCGACGTCGTGTACGCCACCGACGGAGGTTATGCGGTCCACGCGCTGTCGACGGCCACGGGAGAGGTGCGATGGCAGCGCACCTATGCCTTCGCGATGAAGACGCTGTCCGGAGCACGTACGCCCGACACGGCCGTGGATCCGTCCGGGCGCACGGTCCTCACGGCGAACGACGTGGAAGTCGACGCTTTCGACGCCGAGGACGGCGCCCTGCGGTGGCGCTTCACGGACCTCGGCACCGCGGCGGACAGGGGATCCGTCGCGGCGCGGCGCCGGGTGGCCGTGACGGACGGCCTGGCCGTCGTCACCAGCGGGAGAAGCGTCTACGCCTTGCCGTTGAGCTGAGCCACGGCTGTCCGGAGGAGCGAATGGAACCGCAGCGACCGGCCGAACCGACACGGCTGGGCCCGTACCGCATCATCGGCACGCTGGACGCCGGTGGGCAGGCCGACGACGCGCGCCGCCGTATCGCCAGGGACGACCGCACCGGCCGCGCCGCCGTGCTGATGCTGCCGCACGAAACCCTCGCCGACGATCCCGGATACCGGGTGCGGTTCCGGTCGGAGGGCGAGAACTCCCGTCGTCTGACCGGGGGTTGGGCGGCTCCTGTGATCGATGTCGCCGGGCCGGACGCGGATCTGCCCTGGGTCGCCTACGCCTGCTTCCCCGCCCTGCCGCTTCCCGCAGCGCTGGCCGCGTACGACGGCCCGCTGCCCGAACCCACGGTGCGCGCGCTCGGCGCGGTCCTCGCTCACGCCCTCGCCAACTGGCATGCCGGCGGTCTCGTCCACGCCGGGATCTCGCCGCGGGCCACGCTGCTCATGGCGGGCGGGCCCCGGCTGACCGGGTACGGACTGGCGCGAGCGGCGGCGCTGAACGGCCTGGGCCGTGGCGCGTCGCTCGGGGTCGATGCCTTCACCCTGCCGCCGGAGCAGCGAGCGGGTGAACGCCCCAGCCCGGCGGGAGATGTCTACGCGCTGGGCGCCATGCTCTGCTACGCCGCGACGGGCCGGCGAGACGTGGCCGAGGGGGCACGCGCGGCACTGCCGGAAGGGCTGAGAGAGCTGCTCGCGCTCTGTCTCGCGCAGGATCCCGGGCAGCGGCCCCGGCCGGGCACGGTGGCCCGGGAGCTCCGGGCGGCGTCGGCCCCAGAAGCCGTCGGCCGTCTGCCCGAGGCTGTGGCGATGGCCCTCGCCCGGCAGGCCGCGGCGTATCCGGCGCAGGCTCCCATGGCCGCCCAGGCGCACCCTGAGGAGGCGGCCGCCACCCCAGCGCCGGGCCGCTCCCGGCGTGCCGTGGTCGTCGGTGGCCTCTCCGGAGCGGTCGGCCTCGCACTCGGAGCGGGCGGAGTGGCCGGCTGGCGGGCGGCCGGCGAGGGGACGGGACGGCGAGAGACCTCGGCGCGGCGCGGGATCGCGCCCGCTCCGCTGTGGCGCCACGACCTCGGGAGCGAGCCACAGCAGACACCGCTGCTCTGGCGTGGCAAAACCGCCCTCGTCTGGACCACCGACTCCGTGTCCGCGCTCAATCTCCGGACCGGCAAGACGATCTGGTCGCGCGACAAGCTCTATCCCATGTCCGCCCTCACGCTGCTCGGCAACGGCACCTTCGTCTCCCCGGACACCTCGGCCTTCTCCGTGGTCTCGCTCGCCACGGGCCGGATCAAGGGGGTGGAGCGGCGGTACGACGGAGTGGAGGGCCCGGCGATCTACCAGTTCCTCGGGGCCGGCAAGGACATCTGCTGGTTCCTGACCAGGAAGTACGCGAGTGGGGGCACGGGGACCGAGGACCACGCGGTGGTCTGCTACGACTCCGTGCGGCGCAAGGAGATATGGCGTGCGCCGCTCCCCGCTCCGTACCAGGGAGACGGCGACACCACCGCGCTCCTGCTCAGCACCATGCTCCTGCTGCCGAGCCAAGGGGACGACGGCGAGGACACCTCCTCGTATCTGGCCCTCGACCGCCGCGGCGGCCGGAAGCTGTGGACGCGAAAATTCGCCGGGATGAAGGACGAGAGCGCCAAGCAGCGTCTGGTGGCTCCGGGAGATCTCCTGGTCTCCTGCGACGAGCACATGCTGAGGGGGTACCACGTCGCCGGCGGTGAGGAGCGCTGGCGGGTCGCGACCAAGGGAAGGGTGTCCGGCACTCCGGCCGCTCATGGGCAGACGGTGTACGCCACCGACTCCCGCGCCACCACCTATGCCGTCGACGTGCGCAGCGGCAGCACGCGTTGGCGGCGCCACAGCGCCGCCCCCTTGGAATCCTCGTGGACGAGGGGCGAGACCGCGGTCAGCCACTCGGGCGCCACGGTCTTCCAGGTGACCGACGCGGAGATCGAGGCCCTGGACGCGGCGGACGGCTCGCTGCGGTGGCGGTCGGCACTCGCCGGGAAGGGCCAACAAGCCGCCGTGCCGGGCCAGGTCGTGGGCGTCGCACCCGGAATCGTCCTCGTCCTGAACGGCACCATCCTCTACGTCCTGCCAGTGGACTGATACGGATACCGATGGTCTCTCCCCTCACCCACGACGATCCGCAAGCCCTCGGTTCGTACACCCTTCTCGCCCGGCTCGGCGGCGGCGGAATGGGCACGGTCTATCTGGGCCGCTCGCCCAAGGGGCGGATGGTCGCCTTGAAGACCGTGCACCCGCACTACGCCGAGCAGGCCGAATTCCGCACCCGGTTCCAGCTGGAGACCGACGCGGCACGCGTCATCGGCGGACAGCACGGCGCGCAGGTCATCGACGCCGATCCGCTGGCCCCAACACCCTGGCTGGCCACCGAATACGTCCTCGGCCCACCGCTCGACGACGCGGTCGCCCTCGCCGGGCCGCTGCCCGAGAAGGCCGTACGGGCGCTCGGGGCCGCCCTGTGCGACGCGCTCGCCCAGCTGCACCGGTCCGATGTGGTCCACCGCGACCTCAAGCCCTCCAACATCCTGCTGACCGCACTCGGCCCCAAGGTCATCGACTTCGGCATCGCCCGCGCGGTGGGCGACGACCGGCTGACCCGTACGGGCGCGGCGGCCGGAACGCCCGCCTACATGTCGCCGGAACAGGTCTCCGGTGGTGAACACACCGCCGCGGGCGATGTGTTCGCCCTCGCCGGAGTGCTCGTCTTCGCGGCCACCGGCCGCCCGCCCTTCGGCGGCGGACAGCCCGCCGATCTGCTCTACCGGGTGCGGTACACCGACCCCGACCTGTCCGGTCTGCCCGGGGGATTGCGCACCGTACTGGAACCGTGCTTCGCCAAGGATCCCCGGCAGCGGCCCGGCACCGTGGAGCTGGGAGAGCGGCTCCGTAGGGGCGCCCATCACGCGGGTGACCTCCGGCGGTTCGCGGACCAGTTGCCGGACCTGGTCCTCGCCGAGATCGCCCGGCGCTGCACGGCCGTTTGGGAGGCCCAGCCCAGCAGACTCCCGGCCCCCCGGGAGGCGGAGCACCGCACCGAAACCGCTGGGGCGCGGCGGGTGGGAGCCGCGCTCTCCCGGCGGAAGCTGATCGCGGCAGTGGGCGGGGGCGCGCTCGTCGCCGGTGGGGCGGCCGGGGCGTGGGCCTGGCTCGGCCCGGAGGAATCCCACGGCGGTACGGCCGCGGCGCCCCGCTCCACCCGCCGCCCCGCCGGTGCGGGCCCGCGTCTGGCGTGGAAGGTGTCCGTCCCCGAGGCAACCACGGACCTCGAGGCCCTGATCGTCGGCGACCATGTCGTCATCGTCCACGACAACGGGCTCCTGTGCGTGGACGCGAAGACCGGCGAGAAGCGCGGGGAGAGCGACCGGACCGTCCCCGTGGTCGTCGACGGGGACCGCCTCCTCGCCTGTGAGGCGGACGACCAGAGCGGCGCCACCGCGATCGCTCCCGTCGACCTCGAGACGGGCAATCTCAAGACCCCGATCGCTCGCACCGGCTCCTTGGGCCTCGAACCGAAGCTCCTCGCCGTGATGGACGGCACCTTGTTCGCCGAGGGATATGCGAAGGGCGGAGAGAAGCGTCTGGCCATCAACCTGCGTACGGGGAAGCGGCTCTGGGCCCGTGCCATCGCCCCGGGTACCAGCGACCCCATCGCCGCGGCATCCGCCGGTGCCAGGCTCCTGCGCTTCTCGGGGGAGGAGGCCATCGCCATCGACCCCCACAGCGGGGCCCAGCGCTGGTCGAAGCGGATTCCGCTCGGATCCGACGCGGTGATCTCCCTGGACAGGGCCTTCGCCGTCACCGACGATCATGTGTTCACCGGTGGCCGGGAGCTCCTCGCGCTGCGCACCACCGACGGCGCGACCGCATGGCGGTTCGGCGCGGACCGCGAATCCGGGGAGAGCTACGACCCGCGGATGGAGACTTACGGTCCGCCGGTCGTCAAGGACGGTGTGGTCTACAGCGTCGAGCGGAGGAACGGCCTCGTCGCCCTGGACGCGAAGAGCGGGCGGCTGCTGTGGCAGGAGAAGGGGGCAGCCGACCAGGCGGCCTCCTCCGAAGCCTATGAATCCACTCCGGTCGTCGGCGAGAGGTACTTCTACGCCTCGCCGGAGAAGGACCGCTGGGCCAGGGCCGTCGACCTCCGCACCCATCGCACGGCATGGACCTTCCAGGGGCCCTCCGGTGACAAGGACGGCATGTCCGCCTCCGTGATGCGGGCGCACCGCCGCGCGGGCCTGGTCGTCATCTCCAATGGCAAGACCGTCTGCGCCATCCCGCTGGAATGACCCGGCACATGGCCCGCCCGGCCGCCCAGTTGATCCGATCAACCCCTCATCGACCAGGAGACCTCTCCCATGAAACCCCTCGGCACCGGCGATCCGCTGCGCCTCGGCCCGTACCGCCTCACCGGCGTGCTCGGCGCGGGCGGCATGGGCCAGGTCTACCTGGGGCGGGATTCCGGGGGCCGGATCGCGGCGATCAAGGTGCTGCGGCCCGAAGTGGCCCACGACCCCCATATGGCCCAGCGTTTCGTGCGCGAGGCGCACGCGGCCCAGGCCGTGCGGGGCGACGGGGTGGCACGGGTGCTCGCGGCGCAGACCGAGGGCGGGCGGCCGTGGATCGCCACGGAGTTCCTCGCCGGGCCCACGCTCGACCAGGCCGTGGAGCGGTACGGGGCCCTGGAGGAGCCCGCCGTAAGGGCGTTGGGAGCCGCGCTCGTCCGTACGCTCCACGACATCCACGCAGCCGGGCTGGTCCACCGCGACCTCAAACCGTCCAACATCGTGCTCACTTCCCGCGGCCCCAGGATCATCGACTTCGGGATCGCCCGGCCCGAGCACGGGCTGACGCTGACCACCACGGGACAGACCGTCGCCACCCCCGGCTACGCCCCGCCCGAGCAGGTCCTGGGGCAGCGGACCGGCCCCGCGGGCGATGTGTTCTCCCTCGGAGTGGTCCTCGCCTACGCGGCGGGCGGACGGCCGGTCTACGAGGGCGGCCATGTGGCCGCCGTGCAGTACCAGGTGGTGCACGGTGAGCCGGAGTTGGGCGCGGTGCCCGGGGCGCTGCGGCCGCTGGTCGAGCCCTGTCTGGCCAAGGACCCCGGGGCCCGGCCCGGTCTCGAGTGGATCGGCCGGGCGCTGGCGCCGCCCCGGGGCGCGGACCGGATCTGGAGGAGCGGACCGCTCGCGCAGGACATCGCGCGGCGCGAGGCGGACGCCCGGCGCATGGCCGCCCTGCCCGGCGACCGGACGGGCCCCTCCCGGCGGCGGCTCATCGGGACGCTCGCCGCGGGCGGCGCCGTGCTCGCGGCGGGTGGCGGAGGCGTCGCGTGGTGGCTGCTGCGCGGCGACGAGGCGGAGGCCGGCGGGCGGCCCTGGGAGGCCGAGCCGCTGTCGCGCTATGACGAAGGAACAGCGCCACAGCCGCTGTGGGGTCCGATCCGCGTCGCCGAGAGCTCCGGCGCCGATCTGCCCGCTCCGCTGCCCGTCCACGACCTCGTGGTCGTCGCGACCCCCAGCGGTGCGCTGCGCGCGTACGACGTGCGGAACGGGAAGCGGAGGTGGACCTCCGAGCGCACGGCCGCCGCCACCGCCCGCGTGCTCGCCGCATCCGACGACGTCATCCTTACCGCCGACGCCAAGGGGGCACTGCTCGGGCTGGGCACCAAGGACGGCAGGAAGCGGTGGTCGGCGCCGGGAGCCGACGCGGCGGTGCTGCTCGGCGCCGATGAGAGCGCGGCCTACCTCGCCACACGCGGCGGTCGGATACGCGCCGTGGACCTCACCTCGCACCGCACGCTGTGGACCGTCTCGGCGCCCGTGGCCACATCCGCCAAGGCACCGGCCCAGGCGGCGGTCGCCGACGGCCGCCTGGTGATCCACGGATCGGACGGCGGCGTGGCCGCCCTCGACGCCCGAACGGGCAGGACCGCCTGGGGCCCGCGTGAGCAGGGGTCCTCCGCCGCCCTCGCCCCCGCCGTCGCGGACGGCGTCGTCTACCTCGGGGGGAAGAGTCTGAGGGCGCTGGCCCTGGCGAGCGGTGAGGAGAAGTGGGCCCATGCCGGTCAGGGCGGGACCGGCTGGACCGCGCCGGCCGTGCGTAAGGGCGTGGTGTACGCCGTGGACGACACCGACCTCTCGGCATGGCGGGCGGAGGACGGAGCGGGGATGTGGACGCTGCCGTTCGCGTCCGACGACCACCCCCTTGCCGCTCCCGTCGCCGAGGGTGGCAGTGTGTGGGCGGCCCTCGATGGGCGCGGGGACCAAGGCGTGGTGGCGGTCGATGTCCGCAGCGGAAGCGTCGCGTGGCCGTACGCTCCGGGGACCGAGGGAGACTGGCGGCTCGCGGCGGCCGGGAACCGCGTGTTCGCCCTGCAGTCCGGCACCCTCACCGCCATGCCCGTCCTCTAGCCCCGGACCCCGTCCTCTAACCCCGGACACCCCGCCGCGGCCCACCCCCACACTCCCCCCACCAAGACGCTGGTACCCTGTGTCCTGGCCGTTTGCGTACGCGTCCCCGGAGGCCCTGAGTCTCGGGAGACAGCGCCCAGCGGACCCCGCCTCCCGAGTCACGGAAGATCCCCTGAGACAACGACCAGGGGCACTCGGCGGCTGATGACGAAAGCAAGGAGTACCGAGTGTCGCTCGACGCCGCTACCAAGAAGCAGATCATGACCGAGTTCGCCACCAAGGAGGGCGACACCGGCTCTCCCGAGGTCCAGGTCGCGCTGCTCACGCGCCGCATCTCCGACCTGACCGAGCACCTCAAGACCCACAAGCACGACCACCACTCCCGCCGGGGTCTGCTGCTCCTGGTCGGCCAGCGCCGCCGCCTGCTCCAGTACCTGGCGAAGAAGGACATCACGCGCTTCCGTGCGCTGGTCGAGCGCCTGGGTATCCGCCGGGGTGCGGCGGGCGCCAAGTAAGACGCCAAGGAGGGAGCGGTTCCCGCGACGGGGGCCGCTCCCTTTGCCATACGCGGCGCCGTACGGTTTCAGCCAAAGGTGAGCCAATGGCGGCCCGTACGGTCTTCGCGCCGGTGCGTAGCGCCATCGCTACGTACCGTAGGGGCCGGACAGCACAGCCGTCGTGATGACGGCCGAAGCTTTGTAGTCTGGTCCCAACAACGCCATAACGAACGAGGAGGAGCGCCTCATTCCCGCCGCACCGGCGCCACAGGAGCCGGTCCTCGGTAGTGGCTCCCGGAACTGGCAATTCCGGTGGCTTCGATCGAAGACCGGCCCGGCTGCCGGCCAGTAAGGCCCGGGGCGCTGCTCCACCACCGTCCACCGTCACACGGACGAGGGACGCAGAAGAGGAGATTTTCCTGGTGGAGAACGAGACCCACTACGCCGAAGCGGTTATCGACAACGGCACCTTCGGCACCCGCACCATCCGTTTTGAGACGGGCCGCCTGGCCCGTCAGGCCGCCGGTTCGGCCGTGGCCTACCTGGACGACGACACCATGGTGCTGTCGGCCACCACCGTTTCCAAGAACCCCAAGGACCAGCTCGACTTCTTCCCGCTCACGGTCGATGTCGAGGAGCGGATGTACGCGGCGGGGCGCATCCCCGGCTCGTTCTTCCGCCGTGAGGGCCGCCCCTCCGAGGACGCGATCCTCACCTGCCGTCTGATCGACCGCCCGCTGCGCCCGTCCTTCAAGAAGGGCCTGCGCAACGAGATCCAGGTTGTCGAGACGATCATGGCGCTCAACCCCGACCACCTCTACGACGTGGTCGCGATCAACGCCGCCTCCTGCTCCACCCAGCTCGCCGGGCTGCCCTTCTCCGGGCCCATCGGTGGCACCCGCGTCGCCCTGATCAAGGGCCAGTGGGTGGCCTTCCCGACCCACTCCGAGCTGGAGGAGGCCGTCTTCGACATGGTCGTCGCCGGCCGGGTGCTCGAGGACGGCGATGTCGCGATCATGATGGTCGAGGCGGAGGCCACCGACAAGACCATCCAGCTGGTCAAGGACGGCGCCGAGGCTCCCACCGAGGAGATCGTCGCCGCCGGCCTGGAGGCGTCGAAGCCCTTCATCAAGGTCCTGTGCAAGGCGCAGGCCGACCTCGCCGCCAAGGCCGCCAAGCCGACCGCCGAGTTCCCGATCTTCCTCGACTACCAGGACGACGTCCTGGAGGCGCTCACCGCCGCCGTCCGCGACGAGCTGGCCCAGGCGCTGACCATCGCGGGCAAGCAGGAGCGCGAGACGGAGCTGGACCGCGTCAAGGGCGTGGCCGCCGAGAAGCTGCTGCCGCAGTTCGAGGGGCGCGAGAAGGAGATCTCCGCGGCGTACCGCGCGCTGACCAAGGCCTTGGTGCGCGAGCGCGTCATCAAGGAGAAGAAGCGCATCGACGGCCGCGGCGTCACGGACATCCGTACGCTCGCCGCCGAGGTCGAGGCGATTCCGCGGGTCCACGGCTCGGCGCTGTTCGAGCGCGGCGAGACCCAGATCCTGGGCGTCACCACGCTGAACATGCTCCGCATGGAGCAGCAGCTGGACACGCTCGCGCCCGAGACCCGCAAGCGCTACATGCACAACTACAACTTCCCGCCGTACTCCACCGGTGAGACCGGCCGTGTCGGCTCCCCCAAGCGCCGCGAGATCGGCCACGGCGCCCTGGCCGAGCGGGCGCTGCTGCCGGTGCTGCCGACGCGCGAGGAGTTCCCGTACGCCATCCGCCAGGTCTCCGAGGCGCTCGGCTCCAACGGCTCGACCTCCATGGGGTCGGTCTGCGCCTCCACGATGTCGCTGCTCAACGCCGGTGTGCCGCTGAAGGCCCCGGTCGCGGGCATCGCCATGGGCCTGATCTCCCAGGAGATCGACGGCGAGACCCACTACGTCACCCTCACCGACATCCTCGGTGCGGAGGACGCGTTCGGCGACATGGACTTCAAGGTCGCCGGCACCAAGCAGTTCGTCACCGCGCTCCAGCTGGACACCAAGCTGGACGGCATTCCGGCGTCCGTGCTGGCCGCGGCCCTCAAGCAGGCCCGTGACGCCCGGCTGCACATCCTCGATGTGATGAACGAGGCCATCGACGTCCCGGACGAGATGTCCCCCAACGCGCCGCGGATCATCACCGTGAAGATCCCGGTCGACAAGATCGGTGAGGTCATCGGCCCCAAGGGCAAGATGATCAACCAGATCCAGGAGGACACCGGCGCCGACATCACCATCGAGGACGACGGCACCATCTACATCGGTGCCGCCGACGGCCCGGCCGCCGAGGCCGCCCGCGCGACCATCAACGGCATCGCCAACCCGACCATGCCGGAGGTCGGCGAGCGCTACCTGGGCACGGTCGTGAAGACCACCACCTTCGGTGCGTTCGTCTCCCTGCTCCCGGGCAAGGACGGCCTGCTGCACATCTCGCAGATCCGCAAGCTCGCCGGTGGCAAGCGCGTGGAGAACGTCGAGGACGTGCTGAAGGTCGGCGCCAAGGTCCAGGTCGAGATCGCCGAGATCGACCAGCGCGGCAAGCTCTCCCTCATCCCGGTCGTCGAGGACGAGGAGGGCGCGGACGCGGACGAGTCCCAGGCCGAGGCCAAGCCCCAGACGAAGGACGAAGCCGCCAAGTGACGTCCCGCGACGACGGCACGACGGCCCGCACCTCCTCGGAGGCGCGGGCCGTCGCCCGTACCCAAACGCTTCTCGAGGGCGAGAACGGCATCGGCACGGTCCGCAGGACGACCCTCCCCGGGGGCCTGCGCGTCGTCACCGAGACCCTCCCCTCCGTGCGCTCGGCCACCTTCGGCATCTGGGCGCACGTCGGCTCGCGCGACGAGACCCGTACGCTCGGCGGAGCCACCCACTATCTGGAGCATCTGCTCTTCAAAGGCACCCGGCGGCGCTCCGCGCTGGACATCTCCGCGGCCATCGACGCGGTCGGCGGCGAGATGAACGCGTTCACCGCCAAGGAGTACACCTGCTACTACGCGCGGGTGCTCGACACCGATCTGCCGCTGGCCATCGACGTCGTCTGCGACATGCTGACCGGCTCGGTGATCAACGCGGCGGACGTGGACGCGGAGCGCGGTGTCGTCCTCGAAGAGATCGCGATGACCGAGGACGACCCGGGCGACTGTGTGCACGACCTGTTCGCCCACACCATGCTCGGCGACACCCCGCTCGGCCGCCCGGTCCTGGGCACCGTCGACACCGTCAACGCCCTGGGCCGCGACCAGATCGCCCGCTTCTACCGGAAGCACTACGACCCCACGCACCTGGTCGTCGCCGCCGCGGGCAATGTGGACCACGACGACGTCGTACGCCAGGTGCACGCCGCGTTCGACAGGGCGGGCGCCCTGTCCCGCACCGACGCGGCCCCGGTCGCCCCGCGCGCCGGCACCCGTGCGATCCGTACGGCGGGCAAGGTCGAGCTGCTGAACCGCAAGACCGAGCAGGCCCATGTCGTCCTCGGCATGCCCGGTATCCCGCGCACCGACGACCGCCGCTGGGCGCTCGGGGTGCTCAACACGGCGCTCGGCGGCGGGATGAGCTCCCGGCTCTTCCAGGAGGTCCGGGAGAAGCGCGGGCTCGCCTACAGCGTCTACTCCTACACCTCCAGCTTCGCCGACTGCGGGCTCTTCGGCGTCTACGCCGGCTGCCGCCCGAACCAGGTGCACGACGTCCTCAAGATCTGCCGCGACGAGCTCGTCCAGGTCGCGGAGAACGGCCTGAGCGACGAGGAACTGCGCCGCGCCGTCGGCCAGCTCTCCGGCTCCACCGTGCTGGGCCTGGAGGACACCGGTGCGCTGATGAACCGGATCGGCAAGAGCGAGCTGTGCTGGGGCGAGCAGATGTCGGTGGACGACATGCTCGAGCGGATCGCGGAGGTCACCCCGGACGAGGTGCGCGAGGTGGCGCGCGATGTACTGGGACAGCGTCCTTCGCTGTCCGTCATCGGCCCGCTGAAGGACAAGCAGGCGGCGCGTCTCGACGAGGCGGTCGCCTAGTCCGTCAGTCGGTTCAGTCCGTCAGTGGGCTTAGTCCGTACGTCGGTTTAGTCCGTGCCAGAGCCTCCCGGATCGAAGGAAACAGGATCGATGAGCAAGCTGCGTGTGGCCGTCCTCGGCGCCAGGGGACGGATCGGCTCCGAGGCCGTACGAGCGGTGGAGGCCGCCGAGGACCTGGAGCTGGTCGCCGCGCTGGGGCGGGGCGACCAGCTCCAGGCCCTGGTCGAGGCGGGCGCCGAAGTGGTGGTCGAGCTGACCGAACCGGCCTCGGTGATGGACAACCTCGAGTTCTGCGTCCGCCATGGCATCCACGGCGTCGTCGGCACCACCGGCTGGACGGAGGAGCGCCTGGCACGGCTGCGCGGCTGGCTCGACGCCTCGCCGACCACCGGCGTGCTCATCGCCCCGAACTTCTCCATCGGCGCCGTGCTGACCATGCGGTTCGCCCGCCAGGCCGCCCGGTTCTTCGAGTCGGTCGAGGTCATCGAGCTGCACCACCCCAACAAGGTGGACGCCCCTTCCGGCACGGCCGCGCGCACCGCACAGCTGATCGCCGAGGCCCGGCGGGAGGCCGGCTGCGCCCCGCAGCCGGACGCCACCGCCACGGCGCTCGACGGGGCGCGGGGCGCGGACGTGGACGGGGTGCCGGTGCACTCGGTGCGACTGCGCGGGCTCCTGGCCCATCAGGAGGTCCTGCTGGGCGGCGAGGGCGAGACGCTCACCATCCGCCATGACTCCACCCACCACAGCAGCTTCATGCCCGGCATCCTGCTCGGCGTCCGCCGCGTGGTGGCCACCCCCGGCCTGACCTTCGGCCTGGAACACTTCCTCGATCTGGACTGAGGGCACAGCGGTGCGCGCAAAGATCACGTATTTCGTTCTCGCGGCCGTCCTGGTCGTCTACTTCGTGCTGGTCGGCGACCGCGGGGTGCTGCTGATCCGGGAGGGCACCCCGGTCACCGTCGTCTTCGGTGTGGCGGTGCTGGTGATGCCCCTCATCGGCGGCTGGTTCCTGTGGCAGACCACGCAGTTCGCGCGGAGCGCGGACCGGCTGGCCCGGGAGCTGGAGGCGGAGGGCGGGCTCCCGGTCGACGAGCTGGTGCGGACGCCCGGCGGGCGGATCGACCGGGACTCGGCGGACGCCGTCTTCGCCAAGCGCAGGGCCGAGACCGAGCAGTCGCCGGACGACTGGCGGTCCTGGTTCCGGCTCGCCGTGGCGTACCACGACGCCCGGGACACCGCGCGTGCCCGTAAGGCGATGCAGCGCGCCATCGCCCTGCACGACGGCAAGCCGGTGCGGGCGGCCGGGGGCTGACCCGGCGCGCCGCCCGCGGTGGTACGGATATCGGTAAGGGGGCTCGGCGGCGCCCCTCCGCTGCCGTAAGACTGAGCGGTGCTGCCGTACGGCTCAGCGGTGGGCGGCGGACCAGCCCTCGATCGCGTCGGCGGCCTTCTCGAAGCTCTCCGCCTGGCCCAGGAAGTCGGCGTCATGGCTGGTGATCAGGGTGTCAGGCGCTCCGCCGCGCACGGACTGGAGCAGCAGCGCCTGCCCCTGGACGGTGCGCGGCAGGCCCAGCCAGCGGACCGGCTGCTGGGCCGTGCGTATCGCGGCGATGTCCTGCCAGCGCACGGTGATGCTGCGCAGGAGGCCGATCCGGCGCAGCCCCTGGGCGCTGACCACGACACCGCTGCGCACCAGCCTTACGGCTGTCACGATCATCAGCGCCGCGACGCCGGCGCAGACGCCTGCCGCGGGCAGCGATCCCGCCATCGCGATGATCATGGCGGAGAACAGGACGTACGAGGCGAGCAGCAGCAGAAGAGCGGCGCCCCCGACCCTCCAGGGCCCCGGCCGGTAGGGACGGCGCCAGCGGTCCGGGTCCTCGTAGCCGAGCGGATCCGCTCCGGCCGCCGCGTCGTCGTCTCGGGCGCGGTCGGCGGTCAGGAAGGGCAGGGGCACGGGAGTTCCTCACTCACACACATGTCCGGATGGGCCTGTGCTGGGTGAGGCTATCCCAGGGCCGGTCAGCGTCCGTCGGACGCCTCTGACTGCTGGATCTGGTGGGTGGGGTGCGACTGGCTGTCGAGGGCGGGCATCCCGAACATCAACGAGCCGATGAACCCCGCGACGATCGTGAGCCCGATCAGGGTCCGGCCGGCGATCTGGGACGGTGTGGCGCGGGGGCGGGGTGGTGGGGTGACATTGCTGCGGAAACGGTCGGCTTCGGCGACGAAGGCGAACGGCACGGGCTCTCGCCGGCGGAACATCTGCGGGCTCTCCTTGGAACCTCGAACGTGAGTACTTCAATGTGTAGGACGTGTGAATGGGTGATTGGGTGCCCGGATCCGACGACTTCAGTCAAAAATTTCTGCGGAGCGGGACTGTCGGTGGTGGCCCGTAAGCTGGGCGCCGCCCTGAGCGACGCACCATGGAAGGACCCGCCCGGTGACCGAGACCCCCGCCGAGATCGAGAAGGCCAGTTTCCGCAGCGATGTGACCGTCGAGCTGGTCAAGCACAGCGCTGCCGACTCCGATGTGTTGTGGGCCGCGCGGGTGTCCACCGCGGGCGAGCAGTCCCTCGAGGAGATCACCAAGGACCCGGAGCGCTCCAAGGGGCTGATCAACTTCCTGATGCGGGACCGCCACGGCAGCCCGTTCGAGCACAACTCGATGACCTTCTTCATCAGCGCCCCGATCTTCGTCTTCCGCGAGTTCATGCGGCACCGCGTGGGCTGGTCGTACAACGAGGAGTCCGGTCGCTACCGCCGTCTGGAGCCGGTGTTCTACGTCCCGGGGGAGGCCCGCAAGCTGGTCCAGGAGGGCCGCCCGGGGAAGTACGAGTTCGTCGAGGGCACCCCGGCGCAGCACGAGCTGACCGGCCGGGTCATGGAGGACGCGTACCGCCACGCCTACGAGGCGTACCAGGAGATGCTGGCCGCCGGAGTGGCCCGGGAGGTGGCCAGGGCCGTGCTCCCGGTCGGCCTGTTCTCCTCGATGTACGCCACCTGCAACGCCCGCTCGCTGATGCACTTTCTGGGGCTGCGCACCCAGCACGAGCAGGCCGCCGTGCCGTCGTTCCCGCAGCGGGAGATCGAGATGGTGGGGGAGCGGATGGAGGCGCACTGGGCGGGGCTGATGCCGCTCACCCACGCCGCCTTCAACGCCAACGGCCGAGTGGCTCCGTAGCCGGCCCCGTGGCCGGGGGCCCGGGCCCCGTACGGATCACCGGGCGAAGTGTCCGTATTGCGACGTTTCGAGAAGTTCATCTAGGCTGAACAAACGGGCCCGGCACTGCTTGAACCCCCGAGCAGGCAGTGCCGGGTCCCATCTCTTCGCTCCGTCCGCAGCCCCGAGCGAGCGCCGTGGGGCGCGCTACGAGTAGCGTGGAGCCCATGGCACCGACATCCACATCGCAGACCCCTTTCGGGCGGGTGCTGACCGCCATGGTCACGCCATTCACCACTGACGGCGCGCTCGACCTCGACGGCGCCCAGCGACTCGCTGTTCATCTGGTGGAAGCCGGCAATGACGGACTGATCGTCAACGGCACCACCGGCGAGTCCCCCACCACCAGCGATGCGGAGAAAGCCCAGCTCGTACGCGCCGTGGTGGAGGCGGTCGGCGACCGCGCCCACGTCGTGGCCGGAGCGGGCACCAATGACACCCGGCACAGTGTGGAGCTCGCCCGCGCCGCCGAGCAGGCCGGTGCCCACGGGCTGCTGGCCGTCACGCCGTACTACAGCAAGCCGCCGCAGGAGGGCCTCCTCCGGCACTTCACCGCCATCGCCGACGCCACCGGCCTGCCGGTCATGCTCTACGACATCCCGGGCCGCAGCGGTGTCCCGATCGGCACCGAGACCATGGTCCGGCTCGCCGAGCACCCGCGCATCGTCGCCAACAAGGACGCCAAGGGCGACCTCGGACGCGCCAGCTGGGCCATCGCCCGCTCCCGCCTCGCCTGGTACTCCGGCGACGACATGCTGAACCTGCCGCTGCTGTCGGTCGGCGCGGTCGGCTTCGTCTCCGTGGTCGGCCACCTGGTCAGCCCCGAGCTGCGGGCCATGCTCGAGGCGCATCTCGCGGGTGACGTCGCGAAGGCAACGGAGATCCACCAGAAGCTGCTGCCGGTCTTCACCGGCATGTTCCGCACCCAGGGTGTGATCACGACCAAGGCCGCGCTCGCCCTCCAGGGCCAGCCCGCGGGGCCGCTGCGCCTGCCGTTGGTCGAGCTGACCGCCGAGGAAACCGAACAGCTCAAGCGCGATCTCGCCGCCGGCGGGGTACAGCTCTAAGCAAAGAGGCGATTTCTCGCACCTTCATACTTCACAACTGCATACAGACACATCAGCAAGTGCACGAATGTCACGCGCGCCATGTGCCCAGGGGGCATGTGGCGCGCGTGGTGAGGAGAGTCTTTTGAGTCATCCGCATCCTGAGCTCGGCCCTCCGCCGAAGCTCCCCGAGGGCGGTCTGCGCGTCACTCCGCTCGGCGGCCTCGGTGAGATCGGCCGGAACATGACGGTCTTCGAGTACGGCGGCCGGCTGCTGATCGTCGACTGCGGGGTGCTCTTCCCCGAGGAGGAGCAGCCCGGAGTCGACCTGATCCTGCCGGACTTCACATCCATCCGGGACCGTCTCGACGACATCGACGGCATCGTCCTCACCCACGGCCATGAGGACCACATCGGCGGCGTCCCCTTCCTGCTCCGCGAGAAGCCCGACATCCCGCTGATCGGCTCCAAGCTGACCCTCGCCCTGATCGAGGCGAAGCTCCAGGAGCACCGGATCCGTCCGTACACCCTCGAGGTCGAAGAGGGGCACCGCGAGCGGATCGGCCCCTTCGAGTGCGAGTTCATCGCGGTCAACCACTCCATCCCGGACGCCCTGGCGGTCGCCATCCGCACCCCGGCCGGCATGGCCGTGCACACCGGCGACTTCAAGATGGACCAGCTGCCGCTCGACGGCCGGCTCACGGATCTGCCCGCGTTCGCCAAGCTCGGCGAGGAGGGCATCGATCTGCTGCTGGTGGACTCCACCAACGCCGAGGTCCCCGGGTTCGTACCGCCCGAGCGCGACATCTCCGGTGTGCTGCGCCAGGTCTTCGGCAATGCGCAGAAGCGCATCATCGTCGCCAGCTTCGCCAGCCATGTGCACCGCATCCAGCAGATCCTCGACGCGGCGCATGAGTACGGACGCAAGGTCGCCTTCGTCGGCCGCTCGATGGTCCGCAACATGGGCATCGCCCGTGACCTCGGCTATCTGCGGGTGCCGACCGGTCTCGTGGTGGATGTGAAGACCCTCGACGACCTTCGGGACGACGAGGTGGTGCTGGTCTGCACGGGCTCCCAGGGCGAGCCGATGGCCGCGCTGTCCCGGATGGCCAACCGCGACCACCAGATCCGGATCGTCGAGGGCGACACCGTGATCCTGGCCTCCTCGCTGATCCCCGGCAATGAGAACGCGGTCTACCGGGTCATCAACGGACTGACGCGATGGGGCGCCACGGTCGTCCACAAGGGCAACGCCAAGGTCCATGTCTCCGGCCATGCCTCGGCCGGTGAGCTGCTGTACTTCTACAACATCTGCAAGCCCAAGAACCTGATGCCGGTGCACGGCGAATGGCGCCATCTGCGCGCCAACGCCGAGTTGGGAGCGTTGACCGGGGTTCCGAAGAACCGTTGCGTCATCGCCGAGGACGGTGTCGTGGTGGACCTGGTCGACGGCATCGCCAAGATCGTCGGCAAGGTACAGGCGGGATACGTGTACGTGGACGGCCTCTCGGTCGGCGATGTCACGGAGACCTCGCTCAAGGACCGCCGCATCCTCGGCGACGAGGGCATCATCTCGATCTTCGTGGTCGTCGACAGCACGACCGGCAAGATCGTGGGTGGTCCGCATATCCAGGCGAGGGGCTCCGGTATCGAGGACTCCGCCTTCTCCGCGGTCATCCCGAAGATCGAGGATGCCCTGGTCAAGTCGGCCTCCGACGGGGTCGTGGATCCGCACCAGCTCCAGCAGCTGGCGCGCCGAGCGGTCGGTAAGTGGGTCTCCGACAGCTACCGCCGCCGGCCGATGATCCTTCCCGTGGTCGTCGAGGTCTGACGTCACCTCTGACACTCCCTCAGCACCACACCGGCGCTGAACACCCGGCGGGGCTCCTCGATTTGCATCGAGGAGCCCCGCTCCAGTACGTTTACGGCTCCGCCAGAGGGGAACCCGGAGCACTCAACGGTCTTCGGAGAGGCCCACCGGCGGGGGTGGAAATCGACTCGGAGAAATTCTGATAAAGTCGACGAAGCCGAAAGGCAAGGCCCTCCAAGCGGCCACCGGAAACGGAATTCGGATCGGAAACGACCGGAAATCGGATCTGGTAAGGTTGGAAACACCGAAGGGAAGCGCCCGGAGAAACCGGTGAAACGGTTTCGAAGGAAGCGTCCGTTCCTTGAGAACTCAACAGCGTGCCAAAAGTCAACGCCAGATATGTTGATACCCCGTCCACTCGTGGACGAGGTTCCTTTGAAGAAAAAACACAGCGAGGACGCTGTGAACCACTGGATTATTCCTCTGGTGGTTCCGCTCTCGTGCAGTGTTTGCCGGGATAGCCCGGAAGCATTCACGGAGAGTTTGATCCTGGCTCAGGACGAACGCTGGCGGCGTGCTTAACACATGCAAGTCGAACGATGAACCGGTTTCGGCCGGGGATTAGTGGCGAACGGGTGAGTAACACGTGGGCAATCTGCCCTGCACTCTGGGACAAGCCCTGGAAACGGGGTCTAATACCGGATACGACGCGTTCCTGCATGGGATACGCGTGGAAAGCTCCGGCGGTGCAGGATGAGCCCGCGGCCTATCAGCTTGTTGGTGGGGTGATGGCCTACCAAGGCGACGACGGGTAGCCGGCCTGAGAGGGCGACCGGCCACACTGGGACTGAGACACGGCCCAGACTCCTACGGGAGGCAGCAGTGGGGAATATTGCACAATGGGCGAAAGCCTGATGCAGCGACGCCGCGTGAGGGATGACGGCCTTCGGGTTGTAAACCTCTTTCAGCAGGGAAGAAGCGAAAGTGACGGTACCTGCAGAAGAAGCGCCGGCTAACTACGTGCCAGCAGCCGCGGTAATACGTAGGGCGCAAGCGTTGTCCGGAATTATTGGGCGTAAAGAGCTCGTAGGCGGCTTGTCGCGTCGGATGTGAAAGCCCGGGGCTTAACCCCGGGTCTGCATTCGATACGGGCAGGCTAGAGTTCGGTAGGGGAGATCGGAATTCCTGGTGTAGCGGTGAAATGCGCAGATATCAGGAGGAACACCGGTGGCGAAGGCGGATCTCTGGGCCGATACTGACGCTGAGGAGCGAAAGCGTGGGGAGCGAACAGGATTAGATACCCTGGTAGTCCACGCCGTAAACGTTGGGAACTAGGTGTGGGCGACATTCCACGTTGTCCGTGCCGCAGCTAACGCATTAAGTTCCCCGCCTGGGGAGTACGGCCGCAAGGCTAAAACTCAAAGGAATTGACGGGGGCCCGCACAAGCGGCGGAGCATGTGGCTTAATTCGACGCAACGCGAAGAACCTTACCAAGGCTTGACATACACCGGAAAACCCTGGAGACAGGGTCCCCCTTGTGGTCGGTGTACAGGTGGTGCATGGCTGTCGTCAGCTCGTGTCGTGAGATGTTGGGTTAAGTCCCGCAACGAGCGCAACCCTTGTTCTGTGTTGCCAGCATGCCTTTCGGGGTGATGGGGACTCACAGGAGACTGCCGGGGTCAACTCGGAGGAAGGTGGGGACGACGTCAAGTCATCATGCCCCTTATGTCTTGGGCTGCACACGTGCTACAATGGCCGGTACAATGAGCTGCGAAGCCGTGAGGTGGAGCGAATCTCAAAAAGCCGGTCTCAGTTCGGATTGGGGTCTGCAACTCGACCCCATGAAGTCGGAGTCGCTAGTAATCGCAGATCAGCATTGCTGCGGTGAATACGTTCCCGGGCCTTGTACACACCGCCCGTCACGTCACGAAAGTCGGTAACACCCGAAGCCGGTGGCCCAACCCTTGTGGAGGGAGCCGTCGAAGGTGGGACTGGCGATTGGGACGAAGTCGTAACAAGGTAGCCGTACCGGAAGGTGCGGCTGGATCACCTCCTTTCTAAGGAGCACATAGCCGACTGCAAGCAAGTGTCTTGCACGGTTGCTCATGGGTGGAACGTTGACTACTCGGCATTGTTTCGGATGCTTCCTCTGTTAGTACTGCTTCGGCGTGGAACACAGAGCAAGCAGGCGGATGGTGTCGGGCACGCTGTTGGGTGTCTGAAGGCACGGGCTTGAGCCTGTCCCTTCGACCGGTCCCGGTGTACCACGCTATGGGTGTGGGTGACGGGGTACGGGTCGTTGTTTGAGAACTGCACAGTGGACGCGAGCATCTGTGGCCAAGTTTTTAAGGGCGCACGGTGGATGCCTTGGCACCAGGAACCGATGAAGGACGTGGGAGGCCGCGATAGGCCCCGGGGAGCTGTCAACCGAGCTTTGATCCGGGGGTGTCCGAATGGGGAAACCCGGCAGTCGTCATGGGCTGTCACCCATACCTGAACACATAGGGTATGTGGAGGGAACGCGGGGAAGTGAAACATCTCAGTACCCGCAGGAAGAGAAAACAACCGTGATTCCGGGAGTAGTGGCGAGCGAAACTGGATGAGGCTAAACCGTATGTGTGTGATACCCGGCAGGGGTTGCGCATGCGGGGTTGTGGGAGTGTGCTGGATCGGTCTGCCGGCCGGTCGGAGAGTCAGAAACCGTATGGTTAGGCGAAGGGCATGCGAAAGGCCCGGCGTAGAGGGTAAGACCCCCGTAGCTGAAATCTGTACGGCTCTCTTGTGTATTTCCCAAGTAGCACGGGGCCCGAGAAATCCCGTGTGAATCTGGCGGGACCACCCGCTAAGCCTAAATATTCCCTGGTGACCGATAGCGGATAGTACCGTGAGGGAATGGTGAAAAGTACCGCGGGAGCGGAGTGAAATAGTACCTGAAACCGTGTGCCTACAAGCCGTGGGAGCGTCGCCGTGTTCTTCGGAGCACGGTCGTGACTGCGTGCCTTTTGAAGAATGAGCCTGCGAGTTTGCGGTGTGTTGCGAGGTTAACCCGTGTGGGGAAGCCGTAGCGAAAGCGAGTCCGAATAGGGCGATAGAGTAGCGCGCTCAAGACCCGAAGCGGAGTGATCTAGCCATGGGCAGGTTGAAGCGGAGGTAAGACTTCGTGGAGGACCGAACCCACCAGGGTTGAAAACCTGGGGGATGACCTGTGGTTAGGGGTGAAAGGCCAATCAAACTCCGTGATAGCTGGTTCTCCCCGAAATGCATTTAGGTGCAGCGTCGTGTGTTTCTTGCCGGAGGTAGAGCACTGGATAGGCGATGGGCCCTACCGGGTTACTGACCTTAGCCAAACTCCGAATGCCGGTAAGTGAGAGCGCGGCAGTGAGACTGTGGGGGATAAGCTCCATGGTCGAGAGGGAAACAGCCCAGAGCATCGACTAAGGCCCCTAAGCGTACGCTAAGTGGGAAAGGATGTGGAGTCGCAGAGACAACCAGGAGGTTGGCTTAGAAGCAGCCATCCTTGAAAGAGTGCGTAATAGCTCACTGGTCAAGTGATTCCGCGCCGACAATGTAGCGGGGCTCAAGCGTACCGCCGAAGTCGTGTCATTGCAGCATATACCTCTAACGGGGGCTGTGATGGGTAGGGGAGCGTCGTGTGCCGGGTGAAGCAGCCGTGTAAGCGAGTTGTGGATGGTTCACGAGTGAGAATGCAGGCATGAGTAGCGATACACACGTGAGAAACGTGTGCGCCGATTGACTAAGGGTTCCTGGGTCAAGCTGATCTGCCCAGGGTAAGTCGGGACCTAAGGCGAGGCCGACAGGCGTAGTCGATGGACAACCGGTTGATATTCCGGTACCCGCTTTGAAACGCCCAGTATCGAATCCTCTGATGCTAAGGCCGTGAAGCCGCCCTGATCTCTTCGGAGTTGAGGGGAGTGGTGGAGCCGCCGGTCCAAGGTGGTAGTAGGTAAGTGATGGGGTGACGCAGGAAGGTAGTCCAGCCCGGGCGGTGGTTGTCCCGGGGTAAGGGTGTAGCCCGAGGGGTAGGTAAATCCGTCCCTCATTTAAGGGTGAGACCTGATGCCGAGCCGATTGTGGTGAAGTGGATGATCCTATGCTGTCGAGAAAAGCCTCTAGCGAGTTTCATGGCGGCCCGTACCCTAAACCGACTCAGGTGGTCAGGTAGAGAATACCGAGGCGTTCGGGTGAACTATGGTTAAGGAACTCGGCAAAATGCCCCCGTAACTTCGGGAGAAGGGGGGCCATTGCTGGTGATCACCCTTGCGGTGTGAGCTGGTGGTGGCCGCAGAGACCAGCGAGAAGCGACTGTTTACTAAAAACACAGGTCCGTGCGAAGCCGTAAGGCGATGTATACGGACTGACGCCTGCCCGGTGCTGGAACGTTAAGGGGACCGGTTAGTGGGATTTCGATCCCGCGAAGCTGAGAACTTAAGCGCCAGTAAACGGCGGTGGTAACTATAACCATCCTAAGGTAGCGAAATTCCTTGTCGGGTAAGTTCCGACCTGCACGAATGGCGTAACGACTTCTCGACTGTCTCAACCATAGGCCCGGTGAAATTGCATTACGAGTAAAGATGCTCGTTTCGCGCAGCAGGACGGAAAGACCCCGGGACCTTTACTACAGCTTGATATTGGTGTTCGGTTCGGCTTGTGTAGGATAGGTGGGAGACTGTGAACTCTGGACGCCAGTTCAGGGGGAGTCGTTGTTGAAATACCACTCTGGTCGTGCTGGATGTCTAACCTGGGTCCGTGATCCGGATCAGGGACAGTGTCTGGTGGGTAGTTTAACTGGGGCGGTTGCCTCCTAAAGGGTAACGGAGGCGCCCAAAGGTTCCCTCAGCCTGGTTGGCAATCAGGTGTTGAGTGTAAGTGCACAAGGGAGCTTGACTGTGAGACCGACGGGTCGAGCAGGGACGAAAGTCGGGACTAGTGATCCGGCGGTGGCTTGTGGAAGCGCCGTCGCTCAACGGATAAAAGGTACCCCGGGGATAACAGGCTGATCTTCCCCAAGAGTCCATATCGACGGGATGGTTTGGCACCTCGATGTCGGCTCGTCGCATCCTGGGGCTGGAGTCGGTCCCAAGGGTTGGGCTGTTCGCCCATTAAAGCGGTACGCGAGCTGGGTTTAGAACGTCGTGAGACAGTTCGGTCCCTATCCGCTGTGCGCGTAGGAGTCTTGAGAAGGGCTGTCCCTAGTACGAGAGGACCGGGACGGACGAACCTCTGGTGTGCCAGTTGTTCTGCCAAGGGCATGGCTGGTTGGCTACGTTCGGGAGGGATAACCGCTGAAAGCATCTAAGCGGGAAGCCTGCTTCGAGATGAGGGCTCCCACCCACTTGATGGGTTAAGGCTCCCAGTAGACGACTGGGTTGATAGGCCAGATATGGAAGCCGGGTGACCGGTGGAGTTGACTGGTACTAATAGGCCGAGGGCTTGTCCTCAGGTGCTCGCGTCCACTGTGTTGGTTCTGAAGCAATGAACCGTCCGACCGCCCCCTTTGTGTGGGCTGGGTCCGGTTCAACTTCATAGTGTTTCGGTGGTTATAGCGTTAGGGAAACGCCCGGTTACATTCCGAACCCGGAAGCTAAGCCTTTCAGCGCCGATGGTACTGCAGGGGGGACCCTGTGGGAGAGTAGGACGCCGCCGGACAAATCTTGCAGAGAGCCCTGTCGGGACTTCGGTCACCGGCAGGGCTCTTCTCATGTTGTGTTGCGAGCCACTCGGTGTTCATGTTGTCTGGGCACGATGCCGCTCATGGGGACTCCTACGGATGAGCTGCTGCATGAGTTGACCCGGGCGCGTGTGCGACCGGGCGACGAGGTCATCGTGCCGTCCTACGGCACTCCCGAGGCCGCGGAAGCGGTGCTGCTGGCCGGCGCCAGGCCGGTGTTCGTGGACATCGACGCCCATACCTACTGCATAGACCCGGCCGCGGTGGCCGAGGCGCTGACGCCCAGGACCGCGGCCATCGTGGCCATTCACACCTTCGGACATCCCGCCGACATGGCGGCCCTCACCGAGCTCGGCCAGCGGCACGGCGTGCTGGTGATCGGATACGGGGCTGCCTGCGAGCCCGCCGGGGAGATACTGCGGCGGCAGGCCAACGCGGCTTATCTGGACGGAAAGCTGCGTGGCGTCCTCACGCCGCCTGTCGCGCCCGGTGTGGAACACACCTACCAGCAATACGTCGTCCGGGTCCCCGGCAATGGCCGGCCGGACCGGGACGCCTTCGCCCGTACGCTGCGTTCTCGCGGCGTCGTATGCCATGTGCCCGTACAGACTCCCGCGCACCGCACCGCGCGCTTCCGGCGCGATCTGTGGCTCGCGGAGACCGAGCGCGCGGCCGATGAGTGCCTGGCGCTGCCCGTCGATCCGACCATGTCGCGGCGGGAGTTGCAGCGTGTGGTCTCGGCCTGCAACGCGCTGGGCGGGCTGCTTCAGTCAGCCGCCTGAGCCACGGGGCGGGTGGTCGGGAGCGCACCCGAGTTCGGGTATGATCGATCTCGTCGACGCGCCCCAATAGCTCAGTCGGCAGAGCGTCTCCATGGTAAGGAGAAGGTCTACGGTTCGATTCCGTATTGGGGCTCTCCTGCGAAGGCCCCCGCCACTTGGCGGGGGCCTTCGTCATGTTCGGGCAGCGCCGGGCGGGCCCCGGCCCGCCCGGCCGCCTCAGGCGTCGGCGGGCTCGGGCTCGGGGACGCGCATCGCCAGGATCGCCATGTCGTCGGACGGCGGCTCCGCCGCGAAGCGTTCGACCGCCCGCAGCACCCGGGCGGCCACCGCGCCCGCCGTAAGGCCGGTGCAGGTCGTGAGGACGTCGATAAGGCCGTCGTCGCCGAGCATCCTGGTGCCCTCGCGCCGCTCCGTCACGCCGTCGGTGACGCACAGCAGCACATCGCCCGGGTCGAGCGTCACCGTCTGCTCGTACAGCTCGAGGTCCTCCATGACGCCGAGCAGCGGCTGGGGCTCGGCCGCCGCCTCCACGCTGCCGTCCTGGCGCAGCCGGAGCGGCAGCGGATGTCCGGCGCAGACGACCTTCAGCACCGCGCTGCCGTCGTGCTGCGGCCACAACTCGCCGTAGAGGAGGGTCAGGAAGCGGCTGCGGGCGCCCTCGTCGAGGATCGCCGCGTTGAGCCGCTCCAGGACCGCCGGGCCGCCGAAGCCCTCGCGGGCGAGCAGCCGCAGGGCGTGCCGGGCGAGTCCGGTGACCGCGGCGGCCTCGGGTCCGGTGCCGCAGACGTCGCCGATGGCGAAGCCGTACGCCCCGTCGCGGATCGGGAAGAGGTCGTAGAAGTCGCCGCCGACCTCGTTGCCCTCGCCTGCCGCGCGGTAGATGACCTCGACCTCCACTCCGGGGACCTCGGGCTGCTCGGGCGGCAGCAGACTGCGCTGGAGGGACTGGCTGATCGCCGTGCGCTCCGAGTAGAGCCGAGCGTTGTCCAGCGCGAGCGCGGCCCGGCGGGACAGGTCCTCGGCCAGCTCCAGGTTCTCCTGGCGGAAGTGCTCGTCGGTGGGCTTGCCGAGGATGAGCATGCCGATGACCCGGTTGCGGGCCACCAGGGGCAGCACGACCGTCTCCCCGCCGACCGCGGAGGCGGTCGCGAGCGAGGCGCCGGGGCCGGAGGAGGGGCGGGCGGAGTCGCCGAGGCTCAGGCTGCGCAGCGAGGTGCGCAGGGCGGCGGCGTGGGCCGCGTCGTAGGGGCCGGACCAGCTGCGGGCGCCGCCGGTGGGGACCTGCTCCGGTGGGTCGATCTTCATCAGCAGGGCCTTGAGCCCGTCGATGCGGTCCTCGTCCTCATGCAGAACGTACGACAGCTCGGGCTCGGACGCCTGGTCGGCGACCGTATAGACGGCGCACCAACTGGCCAGCGTGGGCACCGTCATCTGCGCCATGAGCGCCAGTGTCTGGTCGCGGTCCAGCGTGCCCGCGAGGAGGTCGGACGCCTCGACGAGGAAGGACAGGGAGCCGCGGCGCAGCCGCTCCAGCTCGGTGAGGCGGGCGCGCTCGACGGCGAGGGCGATGCGGTCGGCGGCGAATTGCAGCCGCAGGGCCTCTTCGTTGCTGTAGCGGGCGGGGGACTCGGCGGCGACGCCGAGCGAGCCGGTGAGCCGGCCCTCGACCTTCAGCGGGACGGTGACCACGGAGCGCATCCCCGTGTTCACCAGCAGGGGAACGGCGCCGGGCACCGCGGACAGGTCCTCGTGGACGGCGGGCATCCGGGCCGAGCCATAGCGCCCGGTGCCGGCTTCGACGGGGACGCGGGCGAAGCGCTGGCGGGCGGAGGGCAGCCCGGTGGAGGCGCGGACCTCCAGCTCGGTCTCGTCGTCGGTGGCGAGCAGGAGGTAGGCGGCGTCGCCGTCGAGCATGTCGCGGGCCCGCTCGACGGTGCGCTGGAGCAGTCCGTCGAGGTCGTCGGGGGCCGGGGAGCCGATGAAGACCTCGAAGGCGTCGGCGGCCGGGCCCCGCTCGGCGGTTTCGGCGGTGTCCACGTTCGCACCGCGCATCGGGCTCTGGAGCACGGCGCGCTCGCGGTCGCGCACCAGCAGACAGACGGTGGACGGCTCGCCCTCGGCGTCGCGGATGCGCAGGTGGGAGGCGTAGACGGGGGAGACCCGGCCGTCGGCGCCGCGGATGCCGTAGGAGCCCTCCCAGCGGGAGAGCAGGAGCGCCTCGGCGACGCCGGTGCCGGTGCCGGGGGTGTGCGGCCAGGCCGCGAGGTCGGTCAGCGGCTTGCCGATGATCTGCTCCGGTTGGTAACCGAACAGCTCCTGAGCGTCGTCGTTCCAGGCGCTGATCAGTCCGCCGCTGTCGACCTGGACGACGCCGACCCGGACCCGGGAGTCGGCGATGGGCAGGGCGCTGGAGGGCAGGGCGGGCCCGGCGGCCCGGGTGCCGGCCGGGCGGTCGGGGAAGTCGAGCTGGAACCATACCTGCTTGTGGGTCGCGGTGTACTCGACGCCCCAGCGGGCGGCGAGCGCGGCGCACAGCAGCAGACCGCGGCCGCCCTCGCGGTCGGGGTGCCCGAAGTGGTGGCCGCCGTTGCTCTGGAGCGGGACCTCGCGCTCGGGGTAGCGGTCGGCGACCTCGACGCGCACGCCGGTGTCGGCGCGGATGCAGACCACATCGGCGGTGGTACCGGCGTGCACCACCGCGTTGGTGACAAGTTCGCTGGTCAGGACGACGGCGTCGTCCACGATGTCGGTGAGGCCCCACCCCTGGAGGGTGTCCCGGACAAAGGTGCGGGCGGCGGCGACCGAGCGTCCCACCGGCTCGAAGGTGGCGGCTGCCCGCGCGGTGATCACAGGTCTCCTCATAAGTGTCTCGGCGAACTGCTCACCCATGTCGCAGCGCCCCTCCGATGCCCTGGCCGGTTGCCAGGTTACTTACCACCGATGCCGTCGCGAATGCCGGTCGGTCTCGATTCCACCCAGAGGTGCCCTCGGCGGTGTGGGATGCTGCCGAACTGTTATGGCCTGGTTGGGGCATGGTGAAACACTGGGGAAGCTGGAAGAAGAACCCGACGAGGACGGTCAACCCTGCGGGAGGGACACGGTGGAGTCTGGCGCAGCGGCGCGGGGCACGAATACGCGCGCGAAAGGCGGACGGTCCCGGAGCAATGGGACGACTGAAGTGGAGACGGCGGCCCTGAACCGGCTGCTGACCGCGATGACGGCCATGCGGGACGGGAACTTCCGCAAGCGGCTCACGGTCTCGGGCGAGGGCGTGATGTCCGAGATCGCCGCGGTCTTCAACGAGGTGGCGGACCGCAACCTACAGCTCACGGGCGAGCTGACCCGGGTGCGACGGGTGGTCGGCCGTGAGGGCAAGCTCACCGAGCGGCTGGAGACCGGCGCCTGTGAGGGGCAGTGGGCCGCGGCCATTGACGCGTCCAACGCCCTGGTGGACGATCTCGTACGGCCGGTGTCCGAGGTGGGCCGGGTGCTGTCGGCGGTCGCCGAGGGCGACCTGGAGCAGCGCATGGACCTGCGGGCCCAGGGCTCCGACGGGTCGGCGCATCCCCTGCGGGGTGAGTTCCTGAAGGTCGGCCGCACGGTCAACGGCCTGGTGGATCAGCTCTCGGCGTTCACCGACGAGGTGACTCGGGTCGCGAGCGAGGTCGGCACCGAGGGCAAGCTGGGCGGTCAGGCCCGGGTGCGCGGAATGTCGGGTTCGTGGAAGGATCTCACGGAGTCCGTCAATACGATGGCCTCCCGGCTCACCGCTCAGGTGCGTGACATTGCTCTCGTCACCACGGCGGTGGCCAAGGGTGATCTGTCCCGGAAGGTCACGGTTCATGTGTCCGGGGAGATGCTCGAGCTGAAGGAAACCGTCAACACGATGGTGGACCAGCTCTCCTCCTTCGCCTCCGAGGTGACCAGGGTCGCCCGTGAGGTGGGCACCGAGGGTGAGCTCGGCGGTCAGGCGAAGGTGCCGGGCGTCGCGGGCGTCTGGAAGGACCTCACCGACTCCGTCAACCTCATGGCCGGGAACCTGACCGCGCAGGTGCGCGGGATCGCCCAGGTCACCACGGCGGTCGCCAACGGTGATCTGTCGCAGAAGGTGACGGTGAGCGCACGTGGCGAGGTCGCGCAGCTGGCCGACACGATCAACACCATGACCGAGACGCTGCGCACCTTCGCTGACGAGGTCACGCGGGTGGCCAGCGAGGTCGGCGCCGAGGGGCTGCTGGGCGGTCAGGCGCAGGTGCCGGGTGCGGCGGGGACGTGGAAGGATCTCACCGATTCGGTGAACACCGCGTTCCGGAACCTCACCGCGCAGGTGCGGGACATCGCCCAGGTGACGACGGCGGTGGCGAACGGTGATCTGTCGCAGAAGGTCACGGTCGATGTGGCCGGAGAGATGCTGGAGCTGAAGAACACCGTCAACACGATGGTGGACCAGTTGCAGTCGTTCGGCGCCGAGGTGACGCGGGTCGCCCGGGAGATCGGCGTCGAGGGCGAGCTGGGCGGTCAGGCGCAGGTGCCGGGTGCGGCGGGGACGTGGAAGGATCTCACCGATTCGGTGAACACCGCGTTCCGGAACCTCACCGGACAGGTGCGCAACATCGCCCAGGTGACCACCGCGGTGGCGAACGGCGATCTGTCGCAGAAGGTCACCGTCGACGTCTCCGGCGAGATGCTCAAGCTGAAGAACACCGTGAACACCATGGTGGACCAGCTGTCCTCGTTCGCCGACCAGGTCACCAGGATGGCGCGGGACGTGGGCACCGAGGGCCGGCTGGGCGGTCAGGCCCGGGTGGACGGGGTCAGCGGCGTCTGGGCGGACCTGACCGACTCCGTGAACTCCATGGCCGGAAACCTGACGGCGCAGGTGCGCGGTATCGCCCAGGTGACGACCGCGGTCGCGCGCGGCGATCTGTCGCAGAAGATCGAGGTCGACGCGCGCGGCGAGATCCTGGAGCTGAAGAACACCATCAACACGATGGTCGACCAGCTCTCCGACTTCGCCGAGCAGGTGACCAGGGTCGCCCGCGAGGTGGGTACGGACGGCCGGCTGGGCGGTCAGGCGCAGGTGCCCGGTGTGGCGGGCGTCTGGCGCGATCTGACCGACTCGGTGAACGGCATGGCGGGCAACCTGACCGCCCAGGTGCGCAATATCGCGCAGGTGGCCACGGCGGTCGCGCGCGGTGACCTGTCCCAGAAGATCGACGTCGATGCGCGCGGCGAGATCCTGGAGCTGAAGAACACTCTGAACACGATGGTCGACCAGCTGTCGTCCTTCGCGGAGGAGGTCACCAGGGTCGCCCGCGAGGTGGGCACCGAGGGCCAGTTGGGCGGCCAGGCCGAGGTGCAGGGCGTCTCCGGGACGTGGAAGGACCTCACCCAGTCCGTCAACAGCATGGCCAACAACCTGACGTCCCAGGTGCGTTCGATCGCGGAGGTGACGACGGCGGTCGCCAAGGGCGATCTGTCGAAGAAGATCACCGTCGATGCCAAGGGCGAGATCCTCGAGCTGGTCACCACGGTGAACACCATGGTGGACCAGCTGTCGTCGTTCGCCGAGCAGGTCACCCGGGTGGCCCGTGAGGTGGGCACCGAGGGGCAGTTGGGCGGTCAGGCGCGGGTTCCGGGCGTGACCGGTATCTGGAAGGACCTGAGCAACAACGTCAACCTGATGGCCAACAACCTGACCATCCAGGTGCGGAACATCTCGCAGGTCTCGGCCGCGGTCGCCAACGGCGATCTGACGAAGAAGGTGACGGTCGAGGCGCGCGGTGAGGTCGCGGCGCTGGCCGACACCGTCAACACGATGGTGACGACGCTGTCGTCGTTCGCCGACGAGGTCACCCGCGTGGCCCGTGAGGTGGGCACGGACGGCATCCTGGGCGGCCAGGCCCGGGTGCCCGGCGTCTCGGGGACGTGGAAGGACCTCACCGAGTCCGTGAACTCGATGGCGTCCAACCTGACCGGCCAGGTGCGCAACATCGCGATGGTCACCACGGCCATCGCCCAGGGTGATCTGACCAAGAAGATCGACATCGAGGCGCGCGGCGAGATCCTCGAGCTGAAGACGACCATCAACACGATGGTGGACCAGCTCTCGTCGTTCGCCGACCAGGTGACCCGGGTGGCCCGTGAGGTGGGCACCGAGGGCCAGCTGGGCGGCCAGGCGCGGGTGCGGGACGTGGCCGGCACCTGGAAGGACCTGACCGAGTCGGTGAACGAGATGGCCGGGAACCTGACCCGTCAGGTGCGCGCCATCGCCGAGGTGGCCACCGCGGTGACCCGTGGCGATCTCAACCTCAAGATCGACGTGGACGCCTCAGGCGAGATCCAGGTCCTCCAGGACCACATCAACACCATGATCGCCAACCTGCGCGAGACCACCCTCGCCAACAAGGAGCAGGACTGGCTCAAGGGCAACCTGGCCCGGATCTCCGGTCTGATGCAGGGCCGCCGCGACCTGGAGGACGTCGCCCGGCTGATCATGAGCGAGCTGACCCCGGTGGTCTCCGCCCAGCACGGTGCGTTCTTCCTGGCCGTACCGCCCGGCGAGGGCACCGATGTGGTCGCGGACAGCACCTCCGACGACGGCTACGAGCTGCTGCTGGTCGGTTCCTACGGCTACACCCAGGGCTCGATGCCCAACCGCTTCAAGCCCGGTGAGACGCTGATCGGCACGGTCGCCGAGGAGAAGCGCCCGATCCTGGTGGAGAACGTGCCACCGGGCTATCTCAAGATCGCCTCGGGGCTCGGTGAGGCGGCTCCGGCCCATGTGATCGTGTTGCCGGTGCTCTTCGAGGGGCAGCTGCTGGGTGTGATCGAGCTGGCGTCGTTCCAGCCGTTCGCCCAGATCCAGAAGGACTTCCTCAACCAGATCGCCGAGATGATCGGCACCAGCGTCAACACCATCAGCGTCAACACCAAGACCGAGGTGCTGCTGAAGCAGTCGCAGGAGCTGACCGAGCAGCTGCGCGAGCGGTCGGCCGAGCTGGAGAACCGGCAGAAGGCCCTCCAGGCGTCCAACGCGGAGCTGGAGGAGAAGTCCGACCGGCTGGCCCGCCAGAACCGCGACATCGAGGTCAAGAACACCGAGATCGAGGAAGCCCGGCAGGTGCTCGAGGAGCGCGCCGAGCAGCTCGCGGTCTCGATGCGCTACAAGAGCGAGTTCCTGGCGAACATGTCGCACGAGCTGCGCACGCCGCTCAACTCGCTGCTGATCCTGGCCAAGTTGCTCGCCGACAACGCCGACGGCAACCTCTCGCCGAAGCAGGTGGAGTTCGCCGAGACCATCCACGGCGCGGGCTCGGACCTGCTCCAGCTGATCAACGACATCCTGGACCTGTCGAAGGTCGAGGCGGGCAAGATGGACGTCAGCCCGACCCGTATCGCCCTGGTGCAGCTCGTCGACTATGTGGAGGCCACCTTCCGGCCGCTGACCGCGGAGAAGGGCCTGGACTTCTCCGTAAGGGTGTCGCCGGAGCTCCCGGCGACGCTGCACACCGACGAGCAGCGGCTGCTCCAGGTGCTGCGCAATCTGCTGTCCAACGCGGTGAAGTTCACCGACAGCGGCGCCGTGGAGCTGGTCATCCGGCCGGCGGGCGCGGATGTGCCGCACGGCATCCGGGAGCAGCTGCTGGAGCACGGTGCGCTGCGCGACGCGGACGCCGACATGATCGCGTTCTCGGTGACCGACACCGGTATCGGCATCGCGGCGAGCAAGATGCGGGTGATCTTCGAGGCGTTCAAGCAGGCCGACGGAACCACCAGCCGTAAGTACGGCGGCACCGGACTGGGTCTGTCCATCAGCCGGGAGATCGCCCGGCTGCTGGGCGGCGAGATCCACGCGGCCAGCGAGCCGGGCCGCGGCTCGACGTTCACGCTCTACCTGCCGCTGCACCCCAGCGAGCTGCCGCCCCACGGGTACCCGCAGCTCGCCCCGAGCAGCTCGGCCCCGCTGGCGCTCGAGGCGTTCCCCGGCGCCGTGGAGCAGACCACGGAGAACGGTGCCGCGGCGGACCGGGAGGAGGCCGCACAGGACGCCTCCGAGGGCTCCCAGGCGGCGCGCGGCCGTGGCGGCTCCGGGCTCTTCTGGCGGCGTCAGCGCGCCGAGCAGGAGGCGCCGCGGACCGACGTGGAGCAGGCCCCGCCGCAGCCGGAGACGGAGTCGGGCACCCCGTCGGCGGGCCGCCGCCAGGGACGGCAGGCGCAGGCCCCCGAGCCGTGGCTGCTGGGCGGCCAGGATCTGGTGGCCCCGGAGCCGGCGGGCGGCTTCCACGGCGAAAAGGTGTTGATCGTCGACGACGACATCCGTAATGTCTTCGCGCTGACCAGCGTGCTGGAGCAGCACGGGCTCCAGGTGCTGTACGCGGAGAACGGCCGGGAGGGCATCGAGGTCCTGGAGCAGCACGACGATGTCGTACTGGTCCTGATGGACATCATGATGCCGGAGATGGACGGATACGCCACGACGGCCGCGATCCGCAGGATGCCGCAGTTCGCCGGGCTGCCGATCATCGCCCTCACCGCGAAGGCGATGAAGGGCGACCGGGAGAAGAGCATCGAAGCGGGCGCGTCGGACTACGTCACCAAGCCGGTCGACACCGATCATCTCCTTACGGTGATGGAGCAGTGGATGTCGGTTGAGTGACCCGAGGCACGCGCGGGACAACCGTGGTGTTGACTGAGTGTCGCCGAACACGTGTGGGAACGCGGTATTCGGGGAACCTTCTGGTCTCCCACCGCGTTTCTGCTACGTGCACAGTGACATCGCGGTGACAGGGTGTGGCGAACAGCGGGGTGCGGCTACCATGACCGGCACAAGGACGGGCGGCGCAAGGGAGCCGTCCCCTGGGGCGGCGCCCGGTGCTTTCCCCAGCTCTGCGAGCTGGGGAGACCCCAAGCCGGGACGAGGAGGACGGGGCATGGTGCAGAAGGCCAAGATCCTCCTGGTCGATGACCGGCCGGAGAATCTGCTGGCGCTGGAGGCCATTCTCTCCGCGCTCGATCAGACCCTGGTGCGGGCATCGTCAGGGGAGGAAGCGCTCAAGGCGCTGCTGACGGACGACTTCGCGGTGATTCTGCTGGACGTCCAGATGCCGGGCATGGACGGATTCGAGACCGCGGCGCACATCAAGCGGCGGGAGCGGACCCGCGACATCCCGATCATTTTCCTCACGGCGATCAACCACGGCCCGCACCACACCTTCCGGGGCTACGCGGCCGGCGCGGTGGACTACATCTCCAAACCCTTCGACCCGTGGGTGCTCAGAGCCAAGGTCTCGGTCTTCGTGGATCTCTACATGAAGAACTGCCAGCTGCGGGAGCAGGCGTCGCTGCTGCGGCTCCAGTTGGAGGGCGGCCAGCCCGCCGCCGGGGAGGCCAAGGAGTCGGCGGGGCTGCTCGCCGAGCTGTCCGCGCGGCTCGCCGCCGTCGAGGAGCAGGCCGAGGCGCTGTCCAAGCAGCTGGACGAGTCGGCCGACGCCGCCGCCGTGGCCACCGCGGCCCATCTGGAGCGCAAGCTGACCGGTCTGCGGCGGGCGCTGGACGCGCTGGAGCCGGGCGCGGGCAGCGGCGCCGGCCAGGTCCCCTCGCAGAACTGATCCGCCCGCCCCGCCGTCACCGTCGGTCGGTCATCGCCGACCGGTCACCTGCACTTTGACGCGCCGTCACGGCCGTCTCACCGCCCCGTCGGCGCAGCGGCACCGGTGTGACGTCAGTGGTGCCTGATACCCCCGCCATGCGTGCTCCGTACGGCGGACGCGGGTAATCTCGCCTCCATGGCCTCTCGTACGTCCGGCAAGGGTTCCCAGAGCACGGCGGGCACCTCGAAGAAGCGCGCCGGGCAGTCCGGAGGCGCGGCGAAGAAGGCGGCCGCCAAGAAGGCGCCCGCGAAGAAGGCACCCGCCAAGAAGTCCGCCGCGCCCGCGAAGAAGGCCGCGTCGAAGAAGGCGGCGGCGAAGGCGGCTCCCGCACCCGCCCCGAACCCCACCAGCGGCGTGTTCCGTATCGCGCGCGCCGTGTGGATGGGCATGGCGCGCGGTCTCGCGGCGATGTTCCGCGGCATAGGACGCGGCGCCAAGGGACTCGACCCGGCCCATCGCAAGGACGGCAGCGCCCTGCTGCTGTTCGCCCTCGCCCTGATCGTCGCGGCGGGCACCTGGTCCAATCTGGACGGGCCGGTCGGCAGGCTGGTCGAGATGCTGATCACCGGCGCCTTCGGCCGGCTCGACCTGGTGGTGCCGATACTGCTGGGCACCATCGCCGTCCGGCTGATCCTCCACCCGGAGCGGCCGGAGGCCAACGGGCGGATCGTCATCGGGCTCTCGGCGCTCGTCATCGGCGTCCTGGGGCAGGTGCACATCGCCTGCGGCGCCCCGGGGCGCGGCCAGGGCACCGCGGCGATGCAGGACGCGGGCGGTCTGATCGGCTGGGCCGTCTCCCGGCCGCTGATCTACCTGATGGGGGACGTGCTGGCGGTACCGCTGCTGGTGCTGCTGACCGTCTTCGGGCTGCTGGTGGTCACCGCGACGCCGGTCGCCGCCATTCCGCAGCGGCTGCGGCAGCTGGGCGTCCGGCTGGGCCTGGTGCGGGACGACGAGGACGCGTACGCGTCGGAGGCCGGGTACGACGCGGCGGAGTACGCCGACGAATGGCGCGAGACGCCCGGCAGGCGGCCTCGCAGGGCCCCGCTCGCCAAAGAGGACCCGGACGGTGCCGGAGGCCCGGAGCGGGCCGAGGAGGAGGCGCTGCGCAAGCGCCGGCGCTCGCGCCGCTCGTCGGCCACCCAACCGCCGCTCGACCGGCCCTTGGACGCGGTGGACGTGGCGGCCGCCGCGGCCGCCTCGCTGGACGGTGCCGTGCTGCACGGTGTGCAGCCCTCGCCGCTCGTCGCCGGGCTCAGCAACGGGCTTTCGGGCGAGCGCGAGGACGGAGCCGCGAGCGGCGGGGTGCCGGGCGCGCGCGACGCCGACAAGGAGTCCGGTAAGGGCGGCGCCAAGGGCAAGGCGGCGGCCGGGAAGGGCCGTACGGACGGAGCCGACGAGGCGGATCCGCAGCAGGTCCCCGATCTCACCCGGGCCGCGGTCGAGTCCGGCGCGCCGCTGCCGCCGCGCGCCGAGCAGCTCCAGCTCTCCGGCGACATCACCTACTCGCTGCCCTCGCTCGACCTGCTGGAGCGCGGCGGCCCCGGCAAGACCCGCAGCGCGGCCAACGACGCGGTCGTGGACTCGCTGACGAAGGTGTTCACGGAGTTCAAGGTGGACGCCGCCGTCACCGGCTTCACCCGCGGCCCGACGGTCACCCGCTACGAGGTGGAACTGGGCCCGGCCGTCAAGGTCGAGCGGATCACCGCGCTCACCAAGAACATCGCCTACGCGGTCGCCAGCCCCGATGTCCGTATCATCAGCCCGATCCCCGGCAAGTCGGCCGTCGGCATCGAAATCCCCAACAGCGACCGCGAGATGGTCAACCTGGGCGATGTGCTGCGCTCGGCGAATTCCGTCGGCGACGACCATCCGATGCTCGTCGGGCTGGGCAAGGACGTCGAGGGCGGCTATGTGGCGGCCAACCTGGCCACCATGCCGCATGTGCTGGTGGCGGGCGCGACCGGTTCCGGCAAGTCGTCCTGCATCAACTGCCTGATCACATCGATCATGGTCCGGGCCACGCCGGACGATGTGCGGATGGTGCTGGTCGACCCCAAGCGGGTGGAGCTGACCGCCTACGAGGGCATTCCGCATCTGATCACACCGATCATCACCAACCCCAAGCGCGCCGCCGAGGCGCTCCAATGGGTCGTGCGGGAGATGGATCTTCGCTACGACGACCTCGCGGCCTTCGGCTTCCGCCATATCGACGACTTCAACGCGGCCGTCCGCAAGGGGAAGGTGAAGGAGCCCGAGGGCAGCGAGCGGGAGCTCAAGCCCTATCCGTATCTGCTGGTGATCGTCGACGAGCTGGCCGATTTGATGATGGTCGCACCGCGCGATGTCGAGGACTCGATCGTGCGGATCACCCAGCTGGCGCGCGCGGCCGGAATCCACTTGGTGCTGGCCACCCAGCGGCCCTCCGTGGACGTCGTCACCGGTCTGATCAAGGCCAATGTGCCCTCACGACTCGCCTTCGCCACCTCCTCGCTGGCCGACAGCCGCGTCATCCTGGACCAGCCCGGCGCCGAGAAGCTGATCGGCAAGGGCGACGGCCTCTTCCTGCCGATGGGCGCGAACAAGCCCACCCGGATGCAGGGCGCCTATGTCACCGAGTCCGAGGTCGAGGCGATCGTCGCCCACTGCAAGGAGCAGATGGCACCGGTCTTCCGCGACGACGTGACGGTCGGGACGTCGAAGAAGAAGGAGATCGACGAGGAGATCGGCGATGATCTCGATCTGCTCTGCCAGGCCGCTGAGCTGGTGGTTTCCACCCAGTTCGGCTCGACGTCGATGCTCCAGCGCAAGCTGCGGGTGGGTTTCGCCAAGGCGGGGCGGCTGATGGATCTCATGGAGTCCCGGAACATCGTCGGCCCGAGCGAGGGATCCAAGGCGCGCGATGTGCTCGTCAAGCCGGATGAATTGGATGGCGTGCTCGACGTGATCCGCGGTAAGGCTCACCCATAAGGGTTTGGCGGGCAACCGTTTCCCCTACCGAAACGTCAAGTTGAGGGAGGTGGCGGAGTGAGACCCCAAAATCGTGATCGAACGGCAATCCCGATGGCGGACAAACTCCGTCCTCCCGCTTGCCCGACCCTTTCGCCCCACCCCTAGACTGAACCCCCAGCAGGTGGCTCACGCTCGAAAGGCGCCCCCGTGTCCATCGGCAACCTTCCCGAAGACGGCAACTCCCCCGAAGACGACCGGCCTTCCATCGGTCGCGCCCTCCAGCAGGCCCGTATCGCCGCGGGGCTGACCGTCGACGAGGTCAGTTCCTCGACCAGGGTGCGCACCCCCATCGTGCGGGGCATCGAGCAGGACGATTTCTCGCGCTGCGGCGGCGATGTCTACGCCCGGGGGCACATCCGGGTGCTCGCGCGCGCCGTGGGCCTCGATCCGGAGTCACTGATCGCGCAGTTCGACGCCGAGCACGGCGGCCGGCCCGCGCCGACCGCGCCGGCGCCGCTGTTCGAGGCCGAGCGGATCCGCCCCGAGCCCCGGCGGCCCAACTGGACGGCCGCCATGGTCGCGGCGATCGTCGCCGTCGTCGGATTCGTGGGCTTCACCCTGTTCCGGGGCGGCGACGGCGACGGCTCGAGCGTCGCCGAGGACCCCGCCTCGCCCAAGCCCAGCGCCTCCGCGCCCACCAACACCGCCGCCCCCTCCAAGCCCGCCACCCCGCACAAGCCCGACCCGTCCGACAGCGCCATCGCGGGCGTCCCGGCGGACAAGGTCACCGTCAAGCTGACCGCCGAGGGCGGCCAGAGCTGGATCTCCGCCCAGGACCACAACGGCCGGCTGATCCAGGAGGGCGTGCTGCGCGAGGGCGACTCCAAGACCTTCAGCGACAGCAGGCGCATCGACCTGGTGCTGGGCAACGCCGGGGCGATCAAGCTGTTCGTGAACGGCAAGGAAGTGAAGAACGTGGGCACCAGCGGGGCCGTCCAGCGGCTCAGCTACACCAAGGGAGACCCCGAGGCGGGCTGACCCGCGCGAAGATCGGCAGCCCTGGCAGCGGGGGCTGTCGTGGGGACAAAGTAGTCTGAGCGCATGCCCGAACGCCGCACCGTCGCCCTTGTCACTCTTGGCTGCGCCCGTAACGAGGTGGACTCGGAGGAGCTCGCAGGCCGCTTGGCGGCGGACGGCTGGGAGCTCGTCGAGGAAGCCGCCGACGCGGACGTCGCCGTCGTCAACACCTGTGGCTTCGTCGAAGCCGCCAAGAAGGACTCGGTCGACGCCCTGCTGGAGGCGAACGATCTGAAGGACCACGGCCGGACCCAGGCGGTGGTGGCCGTCGGCTGCATGGCCGAGCGGTACGGCAAGGAGCTCGCCGAGGCTCTGCCCGAGGCCGACGGGGTGCTCGGCTTCGACGACTACGGCGACATCTCCGACCGCCTCCAGACCATCCTCTCCGGCGGCATCCACGCCTCCCACACCCCGCGCGACCGCCGCAAGCTGCTGCCGATCAGCCCCGCCGAGCGGCAGGACGCCACCTCGGTGGCGCTCCCCGGCCACGCCCAGGACACCGCGCCCGAGGACCTGCCCGAAGGGGTGGCCCCGGCCTCCGGGCCGCGGGCCCCGCTGCGGCGCAGACTGGACAGCAGCCCGGTCGCCTCGGTGAAGCTGGCCTCGGGCTGCGACCGGCGGTGCTCGTTCTGCGCCATCCCGTCCTTCCGCGGCTCCTTCATCTCCCGCCGCCCCTCCGATGTGCTGGGCGAGACCCGCTGGCTGGCCGAGCAGGGGGTGAAGGAGATCATGCTGGTCTCGGAGAACAACACCTCGTACGGCAAGGACCTCGGGGACATCCGGCTGCTGGAGACGCTGCTGCCGGAGCTGGCCGCGGTGGACGGCATCGAGCGGATCCGGGTCAGCTATCTCCAGCCCGCCGAGATGCGTCCCGGGCTGATCGACGTGCTCACCTCGACCGAGAAGGTCGCGCCGTACTTCGATCTGTCCTTCCAGCACTCGGCGCCCGGGGTGCTGCGTGCCATGCGCCGCTTCGGCGACACCGACCGGTTCCTGGAGCTGCTGGAGACCATCAGAGGCAAGGCGCCTCAGGCCGGCGCCCGGTCCAACTTCATCGTCGGCTTCCCCGGCGAGACCGAGGAGGACCTGGCCGAGCTCGAGCGTTTCCTCAATGCGGCGCGGCTGGACGCGATCGGCGTCTTCGGGTACTCGGACGAGGACGGCACCGAGGCCGCCGGTTACGAGAACAAGGTCGACCCGGAGGTGGTCGCGGAGCGCCTGGAGCGCGTCTCGCGGCTCGCGGAGGAGCTGACCGCCCAGCGGGCGGAGGAGCGGCTCGGCGAGGTCGTGGAGGTCCTGGTGGAGGAGATCGACGACACCGGGGCGGTCCTGGGCCGCGGCGCCCACCAGGCGCCGGAAACCGATGGCCAGACGCTGCTGCGCACCGACGGGGAGCCCGAGGTGGGCCGTATGGTCGAAGCGAAGGTGATCGCGACGGAGGGAGTGGACCTCGTCGCGGAGCCGCTTGAGCCGCTGGAGCGGCAGGGCGGCGGCGCGTCCACCGGAGAGGCGGACAGATGACGGGTGTCCCGGCCTCCGCCGCGGGAGGTCACCGCCGACCGGCCGCCGCCACGGTCAGCCCGGCCGGTTTGTGGAACATCGCCAACATCCTGACCATGGTGCGGCTGCTGCTGGTGCCGGGGTTTGTGTTGTTGATGCTGCACAATGGCGGGTACGACCCGGCGTGGCGTTCGTTCGCATGGGCGGCGTTCGCCATCGCCATGATCACCGATCTCTTCGACGGTCAGCTGGCCCGCCGGTACAACCTGGTCACCGACTTCGGGAAGATCGCCGATCCGATCGCGGACAAGGCGATCATGGGTGCGGCGCTGATCTGTCTGTCAGCCCTGTCCGACCTCCCCTGGTGGGTGACGGGAGTGATCCTCTTCCGTGAGATCGGAATCACAGTGATGCGGTTCTGGGTGATCCGGATCGGGGTCATCCCGGCCAGCCGGGGCGGAAAAATGAAGACGCTCGCGCAGGGCACCGCCGTCGGGATGTACATCCTGGCGCTGACCGGGCCGCTGGCCTCGCTGCGGTTCTGGGTGATGGCCGTGGCCGTCGTCCTGACCGTGGTCACCGGCCTCGACTACGTCCGGCAGGCGATCGTGCTGCGCCGGGCGGGCCGGGCGACGGAGGAGGCCACGCGGTGAGCGACGGCGGGACGGCGGCCGATGTGCTGGCGCTGCTGGAGCGGCGCGGGCAGACCCTGGCCGCCGCTGAGTCGCTCACCGGCGGTCTGGTGGCCGCCGAGCTGACCTCGGTGGACGGCGCCTCCCGCTCCTTCCGGGGCTCGGTGACGGCGTACGCCACCGACCTCAAGCACGAGGTGCTGGGCGTGGACGAGGCCCTGCTGGCCGAGCGCGGCGCGGTCGACGCCGAGGTGGCCCGGCAGATGGCCCGGGGCGTACGGCGTGCGCTGGGCGCGGACTGGGGCGTGGCCACCACCGGTGTGGCGGGTCCCACACCCCAGGACGGCCAGCCCGTGGGCACCGTTCACGTGGCCGTCGCGGGGCCCTCGGACGCGGTGGCCGCGGCGGCGCTGCGGCTCGAAGGAGACCGCGCCGGAATCCGCGGCCAGACCGTTCATGCCGCCGTCAAGCTGCTGTTCAGCGAATTGATCGCGACGGCGGGGGCAAAGGATACGGAACAACACGACGAGATTTGATGTTTGCAGCCCTGAGTGAACACGACATCGCTCCCCGCACGGGCACAGCCGGAGGCGGTACGGTGGGGCGTGAAGGATCCGGATCCGAGGTCCGAGGAGGGAGCCAGCGATGATTCTGCTCCGTCGCCTGCTGGGTGACGTGCTGCGCCGGCAGCGCCAGCGCCAGGGCCGTACTCTGCGCGAGGTTTCCTCCTCCGCCCGGGTGTCGCTCGGCTATCTGTCAGAGGTCGAGCGCGGTCAGAAGGAAGCCTCGTCCGAGCTGCTGTCGGCCATCTGCGACGCCCTGGAGGTACGGATGTCGCAGGTCATGCGCGAGGTCAGCGACGAGCTGTCGCTCGCCGAACTGGCCGAGTCGGCCGCGTCCACCACCGAGAAGGTGCCGGCGCCCATGCGGCCCGTGCTCAACCCCGTGTCCGTGACGTCCGTGACGGGCGTCCCGGAGGAGCGGGTGACCATCAAGACGCCCAAGGAAGCCGTGGACGTGGTGGCGGCCTGAGACCGCCCGCGAAGCCAGCTCTCCGAGGCCCCGACCGGTAGCGATGCCGGTCGGGGCCTCGATGTTTGTCCGGCCGGATTCGGGTCACCCCAGAGGAAGAGAGGCAATCAAGAGGGGCCAAACGGTCGAACAGGAGGAAGTGGATGTCTGTGGTGAAGAGCCCGCTGCCGGAGGAGCACCTCAAGATCGTCGCCGACGCGCTGCAAGGCGCCCTCGTCGATCTCGTCGACCTCCACTTGGTGGGCAAGCAGATCCACTGGACCGTCGTGGGCCCGCGATTCCGCACGGTTCATCTGCAGCTCGACGATGTCGTGGCGTCGACCAGGGAGTATGCCGACACGGTGGCGGAGCGGGCCTCTGCGCTCGGAGTGCCGCCGGACGGACGGGCCCAGACGGTCGCCGCGACCAGCGGTGTCGACACGGTCAAGGACGGCTGGATCGATGACGCGGAGGCCGTCCGGACGCTCGTGGACGCCCTCGGAGCGGTGATCGGGCGGATGCGGGAGCGCATCAGGGCGACCGACGAGCCGGACCCGGTGACCCAGGACATTCTGATCGAGCTCACTCGTGACCTGGAGAAGCACCACTGGATGTTCCAGGCCGAGAACGGCGGCCATCGGGGCTAGAACGCGGCCGGTGCGGCTGAGAGGCGGACGTCGGGCCAGGCCGGATGGGCTGAGGCTGCCTCGTTCCGGCCCCTTGGCCCGCTCTGGGTGCGCCGTATCGACCGGCTGGGCAAACTGGGGGAGCACGAGTGTCCGACACGCGCCGACGTGCCTCCTGTGCGCCCTCCCGCCGTGTGCGAACAGGCGTCCAAGCGGCCTCACTGAAGTCCGGTGCGGTTCGGCGCCCCGAAGGGGCGCGGGGCTGTGCCGATATGCGGCTCCGCCGCGTGGGCGCGACCAGCCACGACGTAGCCGCGGAGGAAGGACCGCACCTCGCGCCACTTCCCGCGGAGCGCTCAGCGTCGCCGAAGGAGACAGTCATGGCAGCCGTCGGAGGGGCCGACACCCAGGGTCTCAGGCCGGTCCGATGGGTGCTCGCGCTCGCTCTGGGCGGCGTCTGGTGGTGGTCCGTACTGCGGCTGGCGGTGCAGCCGGGGGAGACCGGGCCGGTGGAGGGGGCGTTAGCGGTCGGCGGCTGGGGGCTGAGCCTGCTGCCGGTGCACTGCGGGCCCTCACCCAGAAGGGGCGGCACTCGCCGCCGGGGAGGCCCTCCGCGTCAGGACGGACCCGGCCCCCGCGGCCCCGCCTGGCAGCTCGGGCACCAGAAGGTCGAGCGCTCCTGACCCGCGCTCCCCTGGTCGGCGGCGCGCACCGGAGTACCGCAGCGCAGACAGGGCCGCCCCGGGCGCCCGTACACCCATAGCCTGCGGTCGCGGCGCGACTCGGCCGTGGTGACCCGGGCACGCCGGTTCCTGTTGGCCTCCAGGAGCTTCTTGGCCTGGGCCACCAGGCGCTCGGGGGAGGGCACCTCGCCGATCGGCAGCCAGGGCGATACGCGCAGCAGGAAGCACAGCTCGGACTTGTAGACATTGCCGATCCCGGCGAGGTTCCGCTGGTCGAGCAGCGCTTCGCCCAGGGGCCGGGAGGGATCGGCGAGCAGTCGGCGCAGCGCCTCGTCCGGGTCCCAGTCGGGGCCGAGGAGATCGGGGCCGAGATGGCCGACGACCCGGTCCTCGTCGCCGGTGCGGAGCAGTTCCAGGACGGGCAGGCGGTAGCCGACGGCGGTGTGGGCGGTGTTGGCGAGGACGGCCCGGATCTGGTGGTGCGGGCCGCCGCGCCAGCGCTCGTCCGGCCCGTACACCTGCCAGGAACCGTCCATCCGCAGATGGGAGTGGAGGGTCAGTCCGCCCTCGACACGGGTCAGCAGATGCTTGCCGCGCGGGACCACCTCGAGCACCTGGCGGCCGGTGAGGTCGGCGGTCGCCAGACGGGGAACGCGCAGGTCGCTGCGGGTGAGCGGGGAACCCGCGAGGGCCTGGTGCAGACGCTGAGCGGTCTGCCAGACGGTGTCTCCTTCGGGCATGCCATCCATGATGCCGGTGGCCGCGGGCGGGTGGGAGCGCCTGGTGATCAGGGGCGCGGGCGGAGGCCGTTGTTCAGGGGTGCGGCCGGTGGTTGGTGACCAGAGGGACGGCGGTTGATCAAGGGCGCAGGCGGAGGCCCCGTGGAGTCGGGTGGAAGCCCGCCGATTCCAGGAGCTTGCCGATCGGGGACGAGAGCGCCTGGGCGCCGTTGACGCGCTCGACGGTGACGGAGCCGAGCGCCCCCGCGCGGGCGGACTCGGCCAGCGCCTCCACCGCCGTCCACAGCCGGGCGTCGTCCTCGGGGGACGCGGCCTCGGCCTCGCCCGAGGGCCAGGCGAGCAGGGTCTTGCCGCCGCGTTCCATGTAGAGCGTCAGCTCCCCGTCGACGAGCACCACCATCGCTCCCGCCTTACGGCCGGGCCGGTGGCTCGCGTCGGCGGGCGGATCGGGCCAGGGGAGAGCGGCGCCATAGGCGTTGGCGGGGTCGGCCGAGGCGAGCACGAAGGCACGCCGGGACTGCCCGCGCGGTCCGTCGAAGGCGGGTGCCGCAGCGCGGTCGCGGGCCGTGCTGACCGCGCGCAGCCGGTCCACCGCGCCGTCCATCGCGAACTGGGCGGCGCCCAGCCCCTCGATCACATAGCCGCGGCGCGCCTGGCCGGACTCCTCGAACGCGGACAGCACCCGGTAGGCGGCGGAGAAGCCGCCCTCGACCCCCTCGGCGGCGACCGCCCCGCGGGTGACCACGCCGTGCCGGTCGAGCAGGGTGCGCGCCAGGGCGTGGGCGCGGTGGGTGGGCTCGGGCTCGCGCTCCGGCAACAGGGACCAGCGTCCGGCGACGGTGGGCGGGCCGTTGCGCGACGCCGCCGGTCGGCCGGTGCGGCCCGTAAGGCCGCCATAGCGCCCCCGGGGGACCGTGCGCTTGGCGCGGTGGGCCGTGGAGCCCGCCGTACGGCCCGAGCCCAGCAGGGAGCGCAGCGGGGCGAGGGTGTCACCGGTGACCCGGCCCGCCCAGACCAGGTCCCACAGGGCCTCGGCGAGCTCGGGATCCAGGAACTCGTGCCCGGCGGCGCGGGCCTGCTCGGCGATCTGGCGGAAGAACAGCCCGTACCCCCCGGCCAGGGAGTCGAGGACGGCCTGGTGGAGCGGGCCCGCCTCGAGGGGGTGCGGGGTGTGCAGCAGCAGCGGGGCGGTGTCGGCCAGGTGCAGGGTGACCCAGCCGTCCTTGCCCGGCAGCGCTCCCGCTCCGGCCCAGACGACCTCCCCGGAGGCGCTGAGCTCGTCGAGCATCGTGGGGGTGTAGTCGCTCACCCGGGACGGCAGGACCAGCTTCTCCAGGGCGGAGGCCGGGACCGGCGCGCCTTGGAGCTGCTCGACCGCGCGCACCAGCCCGTCGATACCACGCAGGCTGTGGGTGCCCAGATGCTGCCACTGCGGGAGGAAGGCGGCGAGCGCCGAGGGCGGCACGGGCTCCAGCTCATGGCGCAGCGCGGCCAGGGAGCGGCGCCGCAGGCGGCGCAGCACGGCGGCGTCGCACCATTCCTGGCCCAGCCCCGACGGGTGGAACTCGCCCTGGACGACGCGGCCGCCCGCGGCCAGTCCGTGCAGGGCGCCCTCGGTGACGGCCGCGCCCAGGCCGAAGCGGGCGGCCGCCTGGGCCGAGGTGAACGGGCCGTGGGTGCGGGCGTAGCGAGCCAGAAGATCGCCGAGGGGGTCCTTGACCGGCTCGGTGAACGCCTCGGGGACGCCGACCGGCAGAGCCGTGCCGAGCGCGTCCCGCAGCCGCCCCGCGTCCTCCACCGCGGCCCAGTGGTCCTCACCCGCGATCCGGACCCGGATGGCGCGCCGGGCCCCGGCCAGGTCCTCGGCCCACCCGGGCTCGGCACCGCGCTCGGCCAGCTCGGCGGCGGTGAGCGGGCCGAGCACCCGCAGGGCGTCGGCCACGCCCTCGGCGTCCTTGATCCGGCGGTCCTCGGTGAGCCACTGGAGCTCCTGCTCCAGCTCGGCCAGGACCTCGGCGTCGAGCAGCTCGCGCAGCTCGGCCTGGCCCAGGAGCTCGGCCAGCAGCCGCGAGTCCAGGGAGAGGGCGGCGGCGCGGCGCTCGGCGAGCGGGGAGTCGCCCTCGTAGAGGAACTGCGCCACATAGCCGAAGAGCAGCGAGCGGGCGAAGGGGGACGGCTCCGGGGTGGTCACCTCCACCAGCCGGACCCGGCGGGCCTCGATGTCGCCCATCAGCTCGGTGAGGCCGGGGACGTCGAAGACGTCCTGGAGGCATTCGCGGACCGCTTCGAGGACGATCGGGAAGGATCCGAACTCGCTCGCCACCTGGAGGAGCTGCGCGGCGCGCTGGCGCTGCTGCCACAGCGGGGTGCGCTTGCCGGGGTCGCGGCGGGGCAGCAGCAGGGCGCGGGCGGCGCATTCGCGGAACCGGGAGGCGAACAGCGCCGAGCCGCCGACCTGGTCGGTGACGATCTGGTTGATCTCGCCCTTGTCGAACGCGACATCGGCCGCGCCCACCGGGGACTGCTCGGTGTCGTACTCCACGCCCTGGCGCGTCGGGTCCGCGTCGAGGAGGTCGAGGCCCATGAGATCGGCGTCGGGCAGCCGCAGCACGATGCCGTCGTCGGCGTGCATGACCTGGGCGTCGATGCCGTACCGCTCGGAGAGGCGGGAGCCCAGGGCGAGCGCCCAGGGGGCGTGGACCTGCGCGCCGAAGGGGGAGTGGACCACCACGCGCCAGTCGCCCAGCTCGTCGCGGAACCGCTCCACCACGATCGTGCGGTCGTCCGGCACATGGCCGCAGGCACGGCGCTGCTCGTCCAGATACCCGATGACGTTCTCGGCGGCCCAGGCGTCCAGACCGGCGGCCAGCAGCCGCAGCCGGGCGTCCTCCGGCTGGAGCGCGCCCACCTCGCGCAGGAACGCGCCCAGGGCGCGGCCCAGCTCCAAGGGGCGGCCGAGCTGGTCGCCCTTCCAGAAGGGCAGCCGGCCGGGGACGCCGGGGGCGGGGGAGACCAGGACCCGGTCGCGGGTGATGTCCTCGATCCGCCATGAGGTGGTGCCCAGGGTGAACACATCGCCCACCCGCGACTCGTAGACCATCTCCTCATCGAGTTCCCCGACCCTGCCGCCGCCCTTCTTGGGGTCGGCGCCCGCCAGGAAGACGCCGAAGAGCCCGCGGTCGGGGATGGTGCCGCCGGAGGTCACCGCGAGCCGCTGCGCCCCCGGGCGGCCGGTGACCGTATGGGCGACGCGGTCCCACACCAGGCGCGGCCGCAGCTCCGCGAAGGCGTCGGAGGGGTAGCGGCCCGCGAGCATGTCGAGAACCGAGGTGTACGCCGACTCCGGGAGCGAGGCGAACGGCGCGGCGCGGCGGACCAGGGCGAGCAGCTCGTCCACGTCCCAGGTGTCCATGGCGGTCATGGCGATCAGCTGCTGGGCGAGCACGTCCAGCGGGTTGGCGGGCACCCGCAGCGACTCGATGGCCCCCTCGCGCATCCGCTCGGTGACCACCGCGGCCTGCACCAGATCGCCGCGGTACTTCGGGAAGACGACGCCGGTCGAGACCGCGCCCACCTGGTGGCCCGCCCGGCCCACCCGCTGGAGACCGGAGGCCACCGAGGGCGGCGACTCGACCTGGACGACCAGGTCGACGGAGCCCATGTCGATGCCGAGCTCGAGGCTGGAGGTGGCGACGACGGCGGGCAGCCGACCCGCCTTGAGGTCCTCCTCGACCAGCGCCCGCTGCTCCTTGGACACCGAGCCGTGGTGCGCGCGGGCCAGCAGCGCGGGCGCGCCCCGGGCCGCACCGGCCTCGGCCATCACCTCGGCGGGGGAGTGGTCCTCGGGCAGGGCCTCACCGGTGGCCCGCTCGTAGGCGATCTCGTTCAGCCGGTTGCACAGCCGCTCGGCCAGCCGGCGGGAGTTGGCGAAGACGATGGTGGAGCGATGGGCCTGGACCAGGTCGGTGATCCGCTCCTCCACATGGGGCCAGATCGACGGCCGCTCGCCCGCCTCGCCCTCCTGGGCGGGGGCGCCGCCCAGCTCGCCCAGATCCTCCACCGGCACGACCACCGACAGGTCGAACTCCTTGCCCGAGGGCGGCTGGACGATCTCCGCCTTGCGCCGAGGCGACAGGAACCGCGCCACCTCGTCCACCGGCCGCACGGTCGCGGACAGGCCGATGCGCCGGGCAGGGCGCTCGAGCAGCTCGTCGAGGCGCTCCAGGGACAGCGCGAGATGGGCCCCCCGCTTGGTGCCCGCGACGGCGTGGACCTCGTCCAGGATCACGGTCTCCACCCCGCGCAGCGCCTCCCGGGTGGCGGAGGTGAGCATCAGGAACAGGGACTCGGGGGTGGTGATGAGGATGTCCGGCGGGCGGGTGGCCAGGGCGCGGCGCTCGGCGGCCGGGGTGTCGCCCGAGCGGGTGCCCACCCGGATCTCCGGCTCGGGCATGCCCAGCCGGACCGCCTCCTGGCGGATACCGGTCAGCGGGCTGCGCAGATTGCGCTCGACGTCCACCGCCAGGGCCTTCAGCGGGGAGACATAGAGCACCCGGCAGCGCTTCTTCGCCTCGGCGGGCGGCGGCTCACCGGCCAGCCTGTCCAGGGCCGCCAGGAAGGCGGCCAGGGTCTTGCCCGAGCCGGTGGGGGCGACGACCAGGACGTCCGAGCCCGCGCCGATCGCCCGCCACGCGCCCTCCTGCGCGGGCGTGGGCGCGGTGAAGGCACCCGTGAACCATCCGCGGGTGGCCGGGGAGAAACCGTCGAGCGCCGAGCCTGCCATGCCCTCCATCGTGCACCGCACCTCTGACAATGGACGGAGCCGCAGGTCAGAGGGGGCCCGGGCGGGGCGCACAATGGTGCCATGGCGAACCGGGAGAGCGCGCGGCACTGGCGGTACCCCCAGCTTCCGGGCGTCGATCTGCTGCGCGCCCGCTACATCCACAAGACCTTCGTCTGGCACACCCACGAGAGCTTCGTGATCGCCGCGATCACCGAGGGCGTCGAGGAGTTCCACCACCGCGGCGCCATCGAGCGCACCGGGCCCGGCGGGCTCGCGCTCATCAACCCCGAGGTGCCGCACACCGGACAGGCCGGGGCGCCCGAGGGGTGGGCGTACAGCGTGCTGTACCCGGCCACGGACCTGGTCGCCGGTATCGCCGCCGAGACGACCACGCTCCGGGGCACGGCCGGGTTCCGGATCCCCACCGTCGACGATCCCCAGGGAGCGCGGCTGGTCACCGCGGTGCACCGGGCCGCCGAGGAGGGCAACGCGCTCGCCGCCGACAGTCTGCTGCGCATCGCGCTCGCCCGGCTGCTGCGCGACCACGGCGGCCCGCTCCCCGAGCGCACGGCGCGCACCGCGGGTGCGCGTACCGCGGCGCGCGCCCGCGCGATCCTCGAGGAGCGGATGGCCGAGCCGCCGTCCCTGGAACGGCTTGCGGCCGAGCTGGGCACCGGTCCCTTCGCCCTCCTGCGCGCCTTCCGCGCGGTCTACGGGATGCCGCCGCACACCTGGCTCACCGACGCGCGGGTCCGCCGGGCCCGTCGGCTGCTGGACGCCGGGAGCGCGCCCGCCGAGGTGGCCGTCGCCGTCGGCTTCACCGACCAGTCCCATCTGAACCGTCACTTCACCCGGATCGTGGGGGTGCCACCGGGCGCCTACCGGCGCGAGCGCGCAAGAACGTACAAGACCGGAGTCGAAGCGCTCTCTTAATGTGCGCGCTGTGTCAGAACAGATAGAGATACCAACCGATCCCGCCGCGCCTCCGGCGGACTCGGCCGTCGTCCGTGACGCCCTGGGCGTCGGTGTGGCGGTGGGGCTCTCCGGCTTCGCCTTCGGGGTGACCTCGGCGGGCGCCGGGCTCGGCCTGCTCCAGACCTGCGCGCTCAGCCTGCTGGTCTTCACCGGGGCGTCGCAGTTCGCCCTCGTGGGCGCGCTGGCGGCGGGCGGCAATCCGTTCACCGCCGCCGCCGGGGCGTTCTTCCTCGGGGTGCGCAACGCCTTCTACGGGCTGCGGCTGTCCGGGCTCCTCGGGCTGCCGCGCGCGGTGCGCCCCCTGGCGGCCCAATGGGTCATCGACGAGACCTCGGCCGTCGCCCTGGCCCAGCCCGACCGGCGCACCGCACGCCTCGGCTTCACCGTCACCGGGCTGACGCTGTACGCCCTGTGGAACCTCACCACGCTGATCGGCGCCCTGGGGGCGTCCGCGCTCGGCGACACCGACGCCTGGGGCCTGGACGCCGCCGGGCCCGCCGTCTTCCTCGCCCTGCTGGCCCCCATGCTCAGCGGCACCGTCGAACGGGCCGTGGCCGGTCTCGGCGTCCTACTGGTGCTCCTGTGCCAGCCGGTGCTGCCCGCCGGGGTCCCGGTCCTGGTGGCGGCGCTCGCCGCTCCCGTCGTCCTTACGGTGCACGGGCGCATGGCGCGCGACGCGGAGCCGGGTGAGCGCCGATGACCACCTGGATCGCCATCGGCGTCACCGCTGCGGGCTGCTACCTGGTCAAGCTGCTGGGCCTCTCGGTGCCCGCCGGGGTCCTGGAGCGCCCGCTGGTCAGGCGTCTGGCCGCGCTGTTGCCCGTGGCCCTGCTGGCCGCGCTCACCGCCCAACAGACCTTCAGCGACGGCCGGCACCTCCTCCTGGACGCGAGGGCGGCCGGGCTGGGGGCGGCGGCGCTCGCGCTGGTACTCCGCGCCCCCTTCCTGGTGGTGGTCGCCGTGGCCGTCGCCGTCACGGCCGGTGTCCGGGCCCTGTGACCGCCCCGGACGCCCGCGCTCAGATCCGCCGTCCGTAGGCCCGCAGCGTCAGCAGCGCCTCGATGGTCGCCACCGAACGCCACTCCAGCGTGGCCCCCGGCGTCCAGGCACGCCGGTGCGGCGGCCAGCCGCCGTCCTCCTGCTGGGCGGCCACGAGCGCGTCCAGGGACCGCTCCACCTCGGCGTCGGTGAACCACCGGCGCGCCGGGGAGCCGGGCGTACGAGCGATGTCGTGCACCTGGAGGGGCTCACCGGGCCCCGGCGGCAGGGGGCGGTCCTCGGCGGGCTCGGGGACCGGGGACGGCACGATCAGCCGCTCCTCCCGCACCCGGCGGCCGAGCCGCTCGGCCGCCGCCTCGGCGCGGGCCCGGTCCGGTGCCCCGTCGAGGAAGGCGACGGCCGCGGCGACCTCGTACGGACGCATCGCCGCGCCGCCCTCCGCGAGGGCGGCGACCGCCGCCCAGCAGAAGTCCGTGGCCCGGAAGAGCCATGCGTGCCACACCTCGTTGCGGTGCAGCAGCCCCACCACCGGCCCGGTGGTCAGCAGATCACCGCGCGGATCATCCGCCGACGGGACCCAGGGGGCCGCCGGATAGCCGTGCGGGGAGGGGTGGCAGACGGGCAGCGCGCCGTCCGGGGTGGACACGGACGTCAGATAGCGGCACAGGCGCTCCACCCGCTGCCCGCCGCACCGGCCGATCCCGTCGAGCACCCGTAAGGCGTGCACGGCATGCGGCGGCTGGCTCACCGGGCCGCGCAGATCCGGATCCAGCGCATGGCCGTAGCCCCCGTCGGTCCCCAGGTACGCGGTCAGCGCGGTCTCGACCGCCTCGGCGCCGCCGTCCAGGAAGTGATACGCGAATCTGCGCTGCTCCAGCACGCGGGCGGACAGCCAGACGAACCGCTCGGCGCGGGCGAGCGCGGAGGACCCGGCCGGCCGGGCCGGCTCGGCGGGCCCCGGCGTGGGCAAGGGGGGCGACGACGGCGAGGAGGGGAGGCTTGCGGATCGATCCATGGGACAGACCGTAGGCCGCGAGACACGGTCCGTAGGGGGCTCACGCACTGGTGCACCCCGGGAGCGCGATACTGGTCACATGCGGTTGACGGACTTCTGGCAGCGAATGGCGAACCACTTCGGCGAGGCGTACGCCGACTCCTTCGCGCGCGATCATGTGATGTCGCAACTCGGCGGCCGGACGGTGCACGAGGCGCTGAGGGACGGCTGGGAGGCCAAGGACGTCTGGCGCGGGGTCTGCGCCGCGATGGAGATCCCCGAGAGCAGGCGCTGAGCAGTTCCCCGGGCACTCCGGACGCATCAGCTTCCCGGGGTGGCCGGATTTCTTCGACCGGTGTACGCCACACTTGCTCCGTGGCCCCGACCGAAGAGACCCTCTCCTCCGACGCCGACGACAACCCGAGCGCCGCTCGGGCCTCCTCGGAATCCCCGCAATCCGCCGCGCGCATGCCGCGCTGGCTGCCACGCGCCATGGTCCTCGCCCTCGCGCTGGTGGCCTGTTACCGCCTTGCGACCTGGGCCTTCGACCAGCTGACCGGGCTGCTGCTGAACATCCTGATCGCGTTCTTCCTGGCGCTCGCGATCGAACCGGCCGTGGACCGGATGGCCGCCCGCGGCATGCGCCGCGGGCTGGCCACCGGGCTGGTCTTTCTCGCCATCCTCGTCGGCACCGCAGGCTTCTTCACCCTGCTCGGCTCGATGCTCGCCGACCAGATCATCACCATGGTCCAGGACTTCCCGAAGTACCTCGATGACGTGGTCAGCTGGATCAACGACACGTTCCATACGCATCTCTCGCGTCTGGAGATTCAGGACAGCCTGCTGCACTCCGACTGGCTCCAGAGCTACGTCAAGAACAGCGCCGACAATGTGCTGGACATCTCCACTCAGGTGCTCGGCGGGTTGTTCAAGACGCTGACGGTGACCCTGTTCGCCTTCTACTTCGCCGCCGACGGACCCCGGCTGCGCCGCGCCCTGTGCTCGGTGCTGCCGCCGACCCGGCAGGTCGAGGTGTTGCGCGCCTGGGAGATCGCGGTCGCCAAGACCGGCGGCTACATCTACTCCCGCGGGCTGATGGCCCTGATCTCCGGTGTCGCCCACTACATCCTGCTGGAGGCCCTGGGCGTGCCCTACGCCCCGGCGCTCGCCGTCTGGGTGGGGCTGATCTCGCAGTTCATCCCGACCATCGGCACCTACCTGGCCGGGGCCCTGCCGATGCTGATCGCGTTCACCATCGAGCCCTGGTACGCGCTGTGGGTCCTGATCTTCGTCGTGATCTACCAGCAGTTCGAGAACTATCTGCTCCAGCCGAGGATCACCGCCAGGACGGTGGACATCCACCCGGCCGTGTCTTTCGGATCGGTGATTGCGGGCACCGCACTGCTGGGCGCGGTGGGCGCGCTGATCGCGATTCCGGCGACCGCGACGCTTCAGGCGTTCCTCGGCGCGTACATCAAGCGCTATGACGTGACCGACGATCTGCGGGTGCACGGGCGCACGCGGCGGCGCGGATTCTCGGCCCTCGCGCGGATGCGCGCCGCGCTGGCGCGGCGTGGTTGACACAAAAATCGAACATCCATTCTCATGGAGGGCTCCGGCAGTTATCCACAGGCCGAGGACGTCAGGGCCGCTTGTCAGTGGCAGGCGCTAGCGTCTTGGACGTGAAGCGATCGACTCAAGCAAACCGGGTGGGACCCATGGCAGGAACCGACCGCGAGAAGGCCCTCGACGCCGCGCTCGCACAGATTGAACGGCAATTCGGCAAGGGCGCCGTGATGCGCATGGGCGACCGGCCGAACGACCCCATTGAGGTCATCTCCACCGGGTCGACCGCGCTCGACGTCGCCCTCGGCGTGGGCGGCCTGCCGCGCGGCCGCGTGGTGGAGGTCTACGGCCCGGAGTCCTCGGGTAAGACGACCCTGACCCTGCACGCGGTGGCCAACGCCCAGCGGGCGGGTGGCACGGTCGCCTTCGTGGACGCGGAGCATGCCCTCGACCCGGACTACGCGCAGAAGCTCGGCGTGGACACCGACTCGCTGATCCTGTCCCAGCCGGACAACGGCGAGCAGGCGCTCGAGATCGTGGACATGCTGGTCCGCTCCGGCGCTCTCGACCTCATCGTCATCGACTCCGTCGCCGCCCTGGTGCCGCGCGCGGAGATCGAGGGTGAGATGGGCGACTCCCACGTCGGTCTCCAGGCCCGGCTGATGAGCCAGGCGCTCCGCAAGATCACCAGTGCGCTGAACCAGTCCAAGACCACCGCGATCTTCATCAACCAGCTGCGCGAGAAGATCGGCGTCATGTTCGGCTCCCCGGAGACGACGACCGGTGGCCGGGCGCTGAAGTTCTACGCCTCGGTCCGCATCGACATCCGTCGCATCGAGACCCTCAAGGACGGCACCGACGCGGTCGGTAACCGCACCCGCTGCAAGGTGGTCAAGAACAAGGTCGCGCCGCCCTTCAAGCAGGCCGAGTTCGACATCCTCTACGGCCAGGGCATCAGCCGCGAGGGCGGTCTGATCGACATGGGCGTTGAGCACGGCTTCGTCCGCAAGTCCGGTGCCTGGTACACCTACGAGGGCGACCAGCTCGGCCAGGGCAAGGAGAACGCCCGCAACTTCCTGAAGGACAACCCCGATCTCGCCAATGAGATCGAGAAGAAGATCAAGGAAAAGCTCGGCATCGGGGTGAAGCCCCAGGACCCGGCCGCCGCGGAGCCCACCGCGGACGCGGCGGGTGCCGCGGGCGTGGCCACCGCCGCGCCAGCGAAGGCCGTAGCCGCCCCGGCGGCCAAGTCCGGGGCGAAGGCGGCCAAGACCGCCGCGGCCAAGAGCTGATCCATGACACGGCGGACCGAATGGCCGGACGGCCCAGGCCGTCCGGAGCGCCCGGACCGTCCGGACAGCGGCGCCCCCTCCTTGTCGAGGGCCGAGCAGGGGCCGCCGCCGGGCCCGGAGGAGCAGGCGCGGGCGATCTGCCTGCGCCTGCTCACCGGGACCCCGCGCACCCGTAAGCAGCTTGCGGACGCGCTGCGCACCCGGGGCATCCCCGATGACGCCGCACAGGAGGTGCTGTCCCGGTTCGAGGACGTCGGGCTCATCGACGACGCGGCGTTCGCGGAGGCGTGGGTGGAGTCCCGGCACCACGGCCGGGGGCTCGCCCGGCGGGCGCTCGCCCGGGAGCTGCGCACCAAGGGCGTGGACTCCGCCCTGATCGACGACGCCGTGGGGCAGCTCGACGCCGATCAGGAGGAGCGGACCGCGCGCGAACTGGTCGAGCGCAAGCTGAGGGCCACCCGTGGCCTGGACCGGGAGAAGCGGATACGCCGTCTCGCCGGGATGCTGGCCCGCAAGGGCTACTCGGAGGGGCTGGCGCTGCGGGTGGTGCGGCGTGCGTTGGAGGAGGAGGGCGAGGACCCGGAGCTGCTGGAGCATCACCTTCCCGACCTCTGAGAGGCCCGGTGGCTCTTGAGAGGCCCCCTGGCTCCGTCTCGGGACGGTGAGGGCGGGTGACGGCCCCTCAGCTCACCGGGAGGCCCGCCGCTCGCCACGCTTGGAAGCCGCCGATCAGATCGGTCGCCCGCGCCAGTCCCAGCCGACGCAGCGAGACCGCGGCGAAGCTGGACGCGTAGCCCTCGTTGCACACCACGACGACCCGTAGATCGTGGTGGGTGGCCTCGGGCAGCCGGTGGTCGCACTGCGGGTCGAGGCGCCACTCCAGCTCGTTCCGCTCCACGATCAGCGCCCCCGGGATGGTGCCGTCGCGCTCCCGCAGCGCCGCGTACCGGATGTCCACCAGCAGCGCGCCCTCCACCTGCGCCGCCGCGGCATCGAGGGGCTCCAGCCGGTCGAGTTCCTCGCGGGCCTCGGCCAGCAGCTCGTCCACGCTCCGCTTGGTCGTGTTGGTCCTGTTGCTCGTGTTGGTTCTGTTGCTCGTGCCCATCCTGTTCATCCCCACTCCTCGGGCCGCTCGACCTGCTCCAGCCGCAGCGTCTGACCGGTACGGCTGTAGCGCCGCATGAGCGGCAGCGGCGGATAGTAGGCGTGCACCGACACCGCATGCTCGGTGTCGGACGGGTTGATCACCTCATGCACATGATGCGGTCCGAAGGCCCGGCCCTGCCCGGCGGGCAGCCGCCGTTCGCGGTCCACACCGTCGGCCAGCTCCAGGGTCTTCCAGCCCTCGGTGGGCAGACGCGCGGCGAGTGACTGCTCGTTGAGCTCACCGGCCGCCGAGACGAAGGCGCCATGGGAGCCGCCGTGGTCGTGCCAGCCGGTGCCGGTGCCCGGAGGCCAGCCGATCAGCCAGGCCTCGCTGCCGCCCGGTCCGTCGAGGCGCAGCCAGGTGCGGCCCTCCGGATCGAGCGGCAGCGAGGCGACGAGCTCGGCGTCGGCGGCGGTCCGGCGGGCGAAGTCGAGCAGTTCTGCGGCGCTGGGCGGGGCGACGGGCCCGGATGCGGGGTCCGTACCGGGGTCCGTGACGAGGCCCGCGGAGAGGTGCGTGGGACTGGAGGGGGAAGTGCGTACGTCGGGCACAGAGAACCGTCCTGAATGATCGCGAAAGGGGCGCGGCCGTGCCGCGCGGGAAGGAAGCGGATCAACAGGACGGACGACAGACACAGCCCGCGTAGCGGACCAGGTCCAGATGGACCCTCCGCCAGAAGCGAGGCAAGCAAGTGTCAGTCACGCTGCGAAGTGAATCATGTGCCGGAAAGGGAGGTCAATCTCACCGGCCTCGGACCTGGATGCGCGCCCGGACCACGCGCGCCCCTAGACGGACCACGCACGCCCGTACAGGACCACGCACGCCCGCAGACGACCGCCCGTGCCCGGAGCGACCGCCCGCGCCCGCAGACGCGACCAGGCGCCCGAGCGCGAACCCGGGCGCACCCCCGCCGAAACCCGCCGCGTCTCCCGCGCGACCGCCGCGCTTCCCGAGCTATCGCCGTGCGCTCGCCTCCGCCGGGGCGCCCCTGGCCGCGATTCCGCCCCGGGCCGCGTCCGCGCACGCGTACAGCGCGCTCGGCCGCACCCCGGACAGTGCCGCGGCGAGATGGCCGTCCGGCCGCACCAGCAGCACGGTGTGCGCCGGAGCTCCCGGGTACGCCTCGGTGACCAGCAGCTCGGTGCGCAGGGGCAGCGCGGCGACGGCCGCCGCCAGCCGCGGCATCAGCCCGGCGCGCATCCAGTGGCGGCGGTCCCACACCCCGGTGCCGGGGGCGACCAGCACCACCAGCAGCTCCCGCCCGAGCCGCTCCCGCAGCCGTACGACCGAACCGTCCGGCGCGGTCACCGGCACATCGGCGACCGGTGCCCCGAGCGCCGTGCCCACCGCGACCGAGCCGTCCGGCGGCGCGGCCGGGGCCAGTGGCGAACGGTCGTAGACCGGCGGCGCGCCCAGCGGACCCCGCCCGAGATGACCGTCGGTGAGCAGCGCGTCGTGCCCGCGCGCCCCGCCGGGCCGCACGGTGCGCCGCACCGCGTGCCAGCCGCCGGCCGCCCGCACCAGCGGCAGCGCCTGGTCGGCCGCGCGCAGCCGGGCCCCGACGGCTCCGCGCCGCTCCGCCTGATAGCTGTCGAGCAGGGCGTCCGAGGCCCCGTGGTGCCAGGCGAGGGAGAGTTTCCAGGCGAGGTTGTCGACGTCCCGCAGCCCTTCCTCGAGCCCCTGGGTGCCGAGCGCGCCCAGCAGATGGGCGGCGTCCCCGGCCAGGAAGGCGCGCCCGACGCGCCAGCGCAGCGCGAGCCGGTGGTGCACGGTGTGCACGCCGGTGTCCAGCAGCTCATAGGGGGGCTCGGATTCCCCGCACCACCCCGCGAGGGTGTCGCGCACCCGCACCATCAGAGCGTCGGGGGTGACGAGATCGCGGCCGGGCGGCAGCAGCCAGTCGATCCGCCACAGGCCGTGCGGCAGCGGCCGGGCGGTGACCTCGGCGTCGATGCTGCGCCAGGGCGGGGAGCGGTGCAGCAGGGCCTCGCCGGGCCAGGGGAGTTCGGCGCGCAGCGCCGCGACGGCGTGCCGCTCCACCGCCGTACGGCCCGGGAAGCGCACGCCCAGGAGCTTGCGGACGGTGGATCGCGGCCCGTCGCAGCCCACCAGATAGCTGCCCCGCCACCAGGTGGCCTGGGCGCCCCGGGTGCGCACCCCGACCCCGTGGTCGTCCTGCTCCAGGTCGTCGATCCGGGTTCCGGAGACGATCCGGACGAGGTCCTCGTCGCCCACGGCGGCCAGCGAGCCCCGCAGCGCCCGGGTGAGCTCGTGCTGGGGCAGATGCAGCGGTGAGGGCGCCGACACCGGTGCCGTCTCGTCCTCCGGGGAGGGCCCGTCACCCTCGGGAGCCTCCATGGCCTCCGTAAGGCCGCCGTCCCAGCCGCCGGTGCCGCGCTCGGGCGAGGGCGAACCGCCGAAGAGGGCACCGGGAGTGAGGGGCACCTGACGCACCAGCTGCCGCCGCCGCATCGTGCGCCATCCGGTCCACGGCCGGGTGCGGGCGGTGACCCGGCAGCCCAGCCGCTCCAGCAGGGCGGCGGCGTCCGGGCGCAGCACGACGGTGCGGGCCAGACGGCCCTCCTCGGCTTCCGTGGACTCGTCCAGCAGGATGACGGGCACCTCGAGGCGCGCGAGGGCGAGGGCCAGGGTGAGGCCGACCGGGCCCGCCCCGGCGACGATCACCGGGTCCACGGTGCGGTTCCTGTGGCCCTGCGGGTCGTACGTGACGTACGGAAATTGGCAGTTGAAACCCGGTGAGCGATCACAGAAAGCATGCAACCCACTGCCGCTGCCCGCGTCAAGCGACGAAGGGCGGTGGCGCGTGCGCCACCGCCCTGGTAAGGGTCTCGCTCATCCGCCCGGCCTCCCCGGACGGCATCCGCCCGGCCCTGCCGGGGGGACGTCCCCTCAGTTCGTCTTGCCCGCGGACGCGTCCGGTGCCGAGGTCGCGGACTGGTCGACGACCTCGAGCGCGTCGGCGGCCGCGAGCGGCTGCCCGGCGTCCGCGACCCGGATGCCGGTCTTGGCACGCCGGCCGCGCCGCTCGATCCAGGTGGCGAGGGCGGAGAGGGCCAGACACATCGCGATGTAGATGACACCGCCGACGATGATCACCGGAACGTACGGGTTCTCGTCGTTGACCACGATGTTGCCGGCCAGCTGCTGAAGCTGGAACAGCAGCTCCTGGTAGGTGATGACGTAGCCGAGGGAGGTGTCCTTCAGGGTCACCACCAGCTGGCTGATGATGGTCGGCAGCATCGCCCTTACGGCCTGCGGCACCAGGACCGTCATCATGACCTGGGTCTTGCGCATGCCCAGGGCGTACGCGGCCTCGCGCTGGCCCCTGGGCACCGAGTTGATGCCCGCCCGCAGGACCTCGGCCTGGACCGAGCCGTTGTAGACGGTAAGGCCGATGACCAGGGCCCAGAAGCCGGTGTTGTCACCGCTGAGCCCCAGGTCCGAGCGGTAGGTCAGGAAGAGCACCCACAGCACGTAGATGGTGATCAGCAGCGGGACGGCCCGGAACAGTTCGATGAAGCCGGTCGCGAACCAGCGGACGGGCTTGTGGTCCGAGAGCCGGCCGGTGGCCAGCAGCACACCGAGGGCGAGGGAGAGGACCGCCGCGACCGCGAACACCTTCAGGGTGGTGATCACACCGTCGCGGATGCTGTTCCGCACACCCGCGTAGTTGAAGATGTCCCACATCTCGGGCGCGAACTGACCCTTGGCGTTCAGCCGCACCACCGCGAAGACGATCAGCCCGAGGACGGCCAGGCCGCCGACCACGGAGAAGATGCGGTTCCGGACGCGGGCCTTGGGGCCGGGGGCGTCGTACAGGACGCTCGAGCTCATCGGGCCACCTCCAGGCGGTTCTCCAGCAGCCGGAAGAGACCGCTGATGGCGAACGTGATGACCAGGTAGCACAGCGCGATCCACAGGAAGATCCAGCCGATCGCGAAGCCCTTGTCACTCAGCAGCTTCGAGACATTGAACAGTTCGGTGTTGCTGAATGCCCCGGCGATGGCCGAGTTCTTGGTGAGCGCGATGAAGATGCTGCTCATGGGGGGAATCACGGACCGGGTGGCCTGGGGGAGGACGATCAGCCGGAGGGTCTGGAAGAAGGTCATCCCCAGGCTGCGGGCGGCCTCCGCCTGGCCGAGCGGCACGGTGTTGATACCGGACCGCACGGCCTCGCAGACGAAGGACGACGTGTAGCAGCCCAGCGCCATCATGGCGAGGACGAAGGGGCTCGTCCCCGGGAAGAAGATCTGCGGGATCACGAAGAACGAGATCAGGAACAGCAGGGTCAGCGGGGTGTTGCGCAGCAGCGTGACCCAGGCCGTCCCGAACGCCCGCAGCGGCGGTATGGGCGACACCCGGAAGCCGGCTATGACGACGCCCAGAACGAGAGCCAGCGCCGCACTGGCCGCCGTGATGGAGAGGGTTCCCAGGAACCCCTCCCGGAACTGGGGCAAATGATCGAGAAGTACGTTCATCGATTCTCCGCGGTAGCGGTCAGGTCAGCGGCGTGCGGAGCGCACCGGCTTCGAGGCGAACGGGTGAACAGGCGGACGAGCGAACGTGCCCGTCGGGGAACCCTGCTCAGTAGCGCGGCAGGGGCGTCTTCGGCGCGACGTAGGAGGAGCCGGACTTGCCGAGCGTGCCCTCGTACGCCTTCTTGTAGTCGCCGTTCTTGATGTGCTTCTCGAGCGAGTCGGTGATCGCGTCGCGGAGCGCCTTGTCGTTCTTGTTCATGCCGACGCCGTACGGCTCCTTGGTGAACGGCTTGCCGACCACGTACAGCTTGCTCGGGCGCTGGGCGGCGTAGCCCTTGAGGATGGCGTCGTCGGTGGTGACCGCGTCGACCTGGCCGTCGAGCAGCTGCTTGACGCAGAGCGAGTACTTGCTCAGCTCGGTGGTCTTGGCGCCGTACTTCGGCTTCTTGATCTCCTGGAGCGGGGTGGAGCCGACGATCGAGCAGACCTTCTTGCCCTTGATGCTGTCCGGACCGGTGATCTTGCCCTTGTCCTCCTTGCGGACCAGCAGGTCGGCACCGGCTGTGAGGTACGGGCCCGCGAAGCCGACCTGCTTCTTGCGCTCGTCGTTGATGGTGTAGGTGCCGACGTAGTAGTCGACCTGGCCCTTGGAGATCGAGGTCTCGCGGACGTTGGAGTCCACCGTCTTGAAGCTGATCTTGTCCGCGGAGAAGCCGAGGTCGGCGGCGACCATCTTGGCGATCTCGATGTCGAAGCCGGAGCGCTTGCCCTCGGTGTCCTGGAACCCGAGGAAGGGCTGGTCGGCCTTGGCGCCGATGACGATCTTGCCGCGCTTCTGCGCCGCCTTCAGGGTCGGCGAGTCGATCTTCACATCCTTCGCGACCGTGTACTCGCCGCTGAAGACCTCGCCGCCCTTCGGCTTGTCCCCTGCGGTGCCCTTCTCGCCGCCACAGGCGGTCGCCGTCGCGGCCAGCGCGAGAACCACCGTGGCCGCCGCGGCCGTCTTACGAATCCTCATGGTGCCCATCCCTCTGTGTTCAGTACGTGGTTCACATACGCAGTGGCGAACGTGGAGCGGTCTGCCGGGCCAAGTGCGGGTCCGGCGGGCTCAGCCGGCTCAGTGGTGCAGGATCTTCGACAGGAAGTCCTTGGCCCGGTCGCTGCGGGGGTTGTTGAAGAACTGCTCCGGCTCGGCCTCTTCGACGATCCGGCCGTCGGCCATGAAGACCACCCGGTTCGCCGCGGAGCGGGCGAAGCCCATCTCGTGGGTGACGACGACCATCGTCATGCCGTCCCGGGCGAGCTGCTGCATGACCTCCAGCACCTCGTTGATCATCTCCGGGTCCAGCGCCGAGGTCGGCTCGTCGAAGAGCATCACCTTCGGGTCCATGGCCAGGGCGCGCGCTATCGCCACGCGCTGCTGCTGGCCACCGGACAGCTGGGCGGGGTACTTGTCCGCCTGGGCGCCGACGCCGACCCGGTCGAGCAGCGTGCGGGCCTTCTCCTCCGCGGCCTTCTTGTCCGACTTACGGACCTTGATCTGGCCCAGCATCACGTTCTCGAGCACCGTCTTGTGCGCGAAGAGGTTGAAGGACTGGAAGACCATGCCGACGTCGGCACGCAGCCGGGCGAGCTCCCTGCCCTCCTGGGGCAGCGGCTTGCCGTCGATCGTGATGGAGCCGGAGTCGATCGTCTCCAGCCGGTTGACCGTGCGGCACAGCGTCGACTTCCCGGACCCGGACGGCCCGATGACGACGACCACTTCGCCGCGGCTGATGGTCAGGTCGATGTCCTGGAGCACATGCAGCGCGCCGAAGTGCTTGTTGACTCCTGACAGCGCAACCAACGCGTTCGCCACCGGTGCGGCGTCCTTGGTCACCGATACTTCGCTCATCGGCGTCTCGCTCCGTCCTCCTCGGTTGGGAGGACACTAATGAGCGCCCGCGACCAGCGTCATTACATCTGAGCTGAAATTGAGGATAACGATATGGCCGCGATGCGACACTCTGCGTGAACGGGACGACGCGCACCGTACCGGCTGCGTAACGGAAACCAGTGTGTGACCGAATGCGTCTTGACGGCTGCCCGTCGATCGGGGTGGATGCCCTGTGGCCATGTTCGTGGCCGCATTCGAAGACATGGTGACGGGGACGCGTACGGGGCGCGTCTCCCCTGATGCGGAAAGGTGGCGGAGGGGCCGGTGAGACTGCTGCTCGTCGAGGACGACAACCATGTCGCCGCGGCACTGTCCGCCATGCTCTCCAAGCACGGTTTCGAGGTCGCCCACGCCCGGAGCGGCGAGGAGGCGCTACAGGCGCTGCTGCCGGACTCCGGCGCCCCCTTCGGCGTCGTCCTCCTCGACCTGGGCCTGCCCGACCAGGACGGCTTCGAGGTGTGCGGCAAGATCCGCAAGCGCACCGCCATCCCCGTGATCATGGTGACGGCGCGCGCCGATGTGCGCTCCCGCATACACGGGCTCAACCTCGGTGCCGACGACTATGTGGTCAAGCCGTACGACACCATGGAGCTGCTCGCCCGGATCCACGCCGTCAGCCGCCGCACCGCCGCCCACGACCCGGGGCATGGCCCCGAGGAGAGCCCGGACGGCTCCCATCCGCCGCTGCGGCTCGGCCCGGTGACCATCGAGCTGCCCACCCGCCAGGTCTCCGTCCACGGGACGACCGTTTCGCTCACCCGTAAGGAGTTCGATCTGCTCGCCCTGCTCGCCCAGCGCCCCGGTGTCGTCTTCCGCCGGGAGCAGATCATCAGTGAGGTCTGGCGCACCAGTTGGGAGGGGACGGGGCGCACCCTGGAGGTCCACATCGCGTCCCTGCGCTCCAAGCTGCGGATGCCCGCCCTGATCGAGACGGTGCGCGGGGTGGGCTATCGCCTCGTCGCCCCGGCCGGCTGAGCGACCGGGGCTCCCTCGGTGCGCACTCGGCTCCTCCCGCTCCTCATCGTCCTCATGGCGGGCGTGCTGCTCGCGCTCGGCTTCCCGCTCGCCGGGAGTCTGGCCGCCCGGGAGCAGCAGCGCGTGGTCGTCGACCGGATCGACGACACCGCGCGCTTCGCCGCGCTCGCCCAGTTCGTCACCGCCGGGCCCACGGGGGCGGTCGGCGCCGAGGGGAACGAGCGGCTGGGCACCCTGCGCGCCGAGCTCAAGCGCTACCACGATCTGTACGGCATCCGGGCCGGGGTCTTCTACCGGGACCGGGACGCACCGCCCATGGCCGAGGCGCCCGGCGGCTGGCGGCTGCCGGACTCGGGTGAGAGCGCCCAGGCGTTCGACGAGGCCCTCGCCGGGCGCCGCAGCCACGATCCGCCCCAGGTGTGGCCCTGGCAGCGGGGCAGGCTCACCGTGGCGTCCCCTGTCGTCCGCGACGGGGACGTGGTGGCCGTCGTCGTCACCGACTCGCCCACCGGCCAGATGCGGTCGCGGATCCTGCACGGCTGGCTGGTCATCGGCGGGGGCGAATGCGCCGCGATGCTGCTGGCCGTCGGCGCCGCCTTCCGGCTCACCGGATGGGTGCTGCGGCCCGTGCGCGTCCTGGACACCGCGACCCATGACATCGCCACCGGGCGGATGCAGTCACGCGTCGCGGCCGCCTCCGGGCCCCCGGAGCTGCGGCGGCTGGCCCGCTCGTTCAACGAGATGGCCGACAACGTCGAGCAGGTCCTGGAGCAGCAGCGGGCGTTCGTGGCCGACGCCTCCCACCAGCTGCGCAATCCGCTCTCCGCGCTCTTGCTGCGCATCGAGCTGCTGGCGCTGGAGATGCCGGACGGCCATGAGGAGATCGCCTCGGTGCGGGCGGAGGGCAAGCGCCTGGCCAGCGTCCTGGACGATCTGCTCGACCTCGCCCTGGCCGAGCACACCGCCGCGGATCTGCGGCTCACCGATATCGCGGAGCTGGCGACCGACCGAGTGGACGCTTGGCTTCCGGTGGCCGAGCGGGAGGAGGTCGGGCTCGCCTACACCGGCCCCGCGGCCATCACCGGCTGGGTCGACCCGGTGGCCCTGTCCAGCGCGCTGGACGCCGTCGTCGACAACGCCCTGAAGTTCACGCCCGAGGGGGCGCATGTGGAGGTCTCGGCGCGCACGGAGGGCGACACCGTGGCGATCGTCGTCGCCGACGGCGGCCCGGGCCTCACCGAGGACGAACTCGCCCGCATCGGCGACCGCTTCTGGCGCAGCAGCCGCCACCAGAACGTCTCGGGCTCGGGTCTGGGCCTGTCCATCACCCGCGCGCTGCTGACGGCGGGCGGGGGCACGATCCACTACGCGCCCAACGAGCCCTGTGGTCTGCGCGTGACCATTACGGTGCCGCGGACGGGGCCCGGCGAGACCGTGGCGACCGTACGGGCGTGACGCGGGACCGTGAGGACGTGAGGCGGCTGGTGCGGGTAAGGACGTGACGGGGACCGTAAGGACGTGACGCGGGCCGTAAGGACGTGACGTGGGGCGGGCCGTGCGGACCGTAAGGCCGCTCGCCGGTCAGTCCCGCGGCTTGCGCCAGACGATGCTGTAGCGCCACAGGACGTGACGGCGGTACCGCGAGCCGGGCAGGAGCTCGGCGGCCAGTGCCCGCATCTCCGGGTAGGTGACCGGCGGCGGCCATACGACGGGGGACGGGTGGTGCCAGTGGCCCTTCCTGGCGCGGTGGACGGTACCGACGGCGATGGCGGCGAGGATGCGCGGCAGATCCCTGGGCATGGAGTTCCGGGCGAGACCGACGACGGCCAGGACCCCGCCGGGCCGCAACAGGTCGCGCATGCGGGCCAGCCCGGTGGCGGCGTCCATATGGTGCAGGGCGGCCACCGACGCGACGACGTCGAACGAGGCGGGCTCGAAGGGATGGCTCAGGAAGTCGCCGAGGACGTAGTCGACGTCGTCCCCGTACGCACGTCCCTGATCGATGCTGCCCGCGTCGAGGTCGATCCCGGTGACGTGCGGCACGGTCCGCCTGAGCTCGCGGGCGAGCATGCCCTCGCCGCAGCCGACGTCGAGGGCGCGCCGGGCGCCATCGGGGACCGCGCGGAGGATGCGGGGGTGGTAGTGGATGTTGTGGTTCCACCGCCTGCCGTTCTTCACTGTCATGTGAGGATCCTGCCGGACCAGGCCCCGGTCGTTGGCCGGACCGGGGCGGCGGCGGTGCCGGACTACGGCTTGACCGAACGGTAATAGCGGGCCGCGCCCTTGTGGAGGGCGAGGGGGTCGGTGAAGACGGCGGTCCGCAGGTCCACCTTCTGGGCGGCGTGCACCTTCGCCCCGATGCGGTCCCGGTTCTCTATCACCGTGCGGGTGACACCCTCCGCCAGATCGGGGGCCACCCGGTCCGTGGTGACCAGGAGGTTCGGCACGGCGATCGTCTTGACCGGCTCCGGCCTGCGTATCTCCTCGTACGCGTCGGCGGGCACGGTGGCCGCCCGGTAGTAGCGCGTCACCCCGCCCTGCCGGTGCAGCGGGCCGGTGAGGTCGCCGAGCTGGACGAGCCGGATCGGGTAGGCGTGGGCAAGCGTGCGCACCGCGGATGTCGGCAGCCCGCCCGACCAGAAGAAGGCGTCGAGCTTGCCCTGCCGCAGCAGCTTCGGCATGGCGTCGATGCCGACCCGCTCGGCCCGGATGTCCCGGTCGAAGTCGAGCCCGGCGGCCTTGATCAGCGCCCGGGTGATCAGCTGCACGCCGGAGCCGTCGCCGCCCACCCCGACCCGCAGATGTCGCAGGTCGTGGGCCGACTGTACGGACGAGCCCCTCGGCACGACCAGCTGCATGTAGTCGTCGTACAGCCGGGCGCAGGCCCGCAGCCGCCCCGCTCCCTCGCCCTGGTAGGCGGCGACGGCGTCGGTGGCGGCGATGGCGAAGGTGGCCCTGCCCCGGGCCAGTCGCTCGACGTTGTCCGGGGAACCCCTGGACCGCTCCAGCCGCACATCGACATCGGGGAGGTCCCGGGCGAGGTCCTGCTCGAGCATCCGGCCATAGGTGTCGTAGACCCCGGTGGAGACCCCCGTCGCGAACGTCACCCGGCCGCTGGGCGAGGGGCCACCGCCCGACGCCAGCAGCCACCACAGCAGCAGCCCGAGGGCGACGAGGCCCGCGGCGGCTGATTGCAGGGCGCGGCGCCGATCCAGGCGCGGAAGGGTGAGGGCCATGGCGAGGATCCTGCCAGGCCCGCTGCCGGGAGGGGAGGGGCGAGTCGCTACGGAAGGGCGGGGGCGAGCCGCTACGGAAGGGCGAGGGCGAGCCGCTACGGAAGGGCGAGGGCGAGCCGCGGATCCCGTTGCGCGGGCGCCGCCCGCTCATCTGCCGGAGCGCAGGGCCCGCGACAGGCCCAGGGCCGCCGTCCGGACCGCCGGTGCCAGTTGCGCCGGCCGGAAGCGGCCGCGGGGTACGGCCACCGACAGCGCCGCCACCGAGGTCGGCCCGTCGAAGACGGGAGCCGCGATGCAGCTGACTCCCGGGGCCGCCTCTTCCTCCTCGTAGGCCAGACCCGCGACCTGGGCCTGCTCGACGGCCGTGCGCAGCCGGTCCGGATCGGTGATCGAGTAGGGCGTGAGGGCGGACAGAGGCGCGGCCAGGATCTCCTCGACCAGCTCGGAGCCCGAGAACGCCAGCAGCGCCTTGCCGACGCCGGTGCAGGTCAGGGGCAGTCGGCCGCCGATGCGGGACGGCAGTCGAAGGGCGTCGTGGCCATGGATGCGCTCGACGTAGACCACCTCGTGGCCCTCGCGCACCCCGAGGTGCACGGTCTCGTGCGTGGCCTCGAAGAGGTCCTGAAGGAACGGCAGCGCGGCCTCCCGCAGATCGCGCCGGCGGGGGACGAGTGAGCCCAGTTCGAAGAGGGCGCCTCCGAGGCGGTAGGTCTCGGCGTCACGTTCGAGCAGGCCGAGCCGGACCAGATCGGCGCAGAGGCGGAACACGGTGGTCTTGGCCAGCCCGGTCCGCGCCGACAGTTCCGTGAGACGGAACGCCCCGCCGTCGGGACGGAAGCAGCCGAGCACGGCCATCGCCTTGTCGAGCATATTGCCCTGTGCGCTGTTCCGTGTCATGGAACACAGTGTGCCGGTGCTCGGCCGTCGGCCCACCCCCGGGGGACGGGTCGGTGGCCCGGTCCACCGCCCGGCAGAGGGGCTTCTGTGAGCGCCTACCCTTGTTGGGTGACCATCAGCAGCGACCGGAGCCCGGCAGTGGACGTTCAAGCACCCAAGAGCTACGAGATCCGCACCTACGGGTGCCAGATGAATGTCCATGACTCGGAGCGGCTCTCGGGCCTCCTGGAACAGGCGGGCTATGTCCGCGCGCCCGAGGGCACCGGCGAGGGCGAGGCCGACATCGTCGTCTTCAACACCTGCGCGGTGCGGGAGAATGCCGACAACCGGCTGTACGGCAACCTCGGCCGGCTCGCGCCGATCAAGGCCCGGCGGCCGGGCATGCAGATCGCCGTCGGCGGCTGTCTGGCCCAGAAGGACCGCGACACCATCGTCAACAAGGCCCCCTGGGTCGACGTGGTCTTCGGCACCCACAACATCGGCAGCCTGCCGGTGCTGCTGGAGCGCGCCCGCGTCCAGGAGGAGGCCCAGGTCGAGATCGCCGAGTCCCTGGAGGCCTTCCCCTCCACGCTGCCGACGCGGCGCGAGTCCGCGTACGCCGCATGGGTCTCCATCTCCGTGGGCTGCAACAACACCTGCACCTTCTGCATCGTCCCGGCGCTGCGCGGCAAGGAGAAGGACCGCCGCCCCGGCGACATCCTCGCCGAGGTGGAGACCCTGGTCGCCGAGGGCGTCACCGAGATCACCCTGCTCGGCCAGAACGTGAACGCGTACGGCTCCGACATCGGCGACCGCGAGGCGTTCAGCAAGCTGCTGCGCGCCTGCGGAAAGGTCGAGGGCCTGGAGCGGGTCCGGTTCACCTCGCCGCATCCGCGCGACTTCACCGACGACGTCATCGCCGCCATGGCCGAGACGGAGAACGTGATGCCGCAGCTGCACATGCCGCTTCAGTCCGGCTCGGACACCGTGCTCAAGGCGATGCGCCGTTCGTACCGGCAGGAGCGCTACCTGGGCATCATCGAGAAGGTGCGCGCCGCGATGCCGGACGCCGCCATCTCGACCGACATCATCGTCGGCTTCCCCGGGGAGACCGAGGAGGACTTCGAGCAGACGCTGCACGTGGTGCGCGAGGCGCGGTTCGCCCAGGCGTTCACCTTCCAGTACTCCAAGCGGCCCGGGACGCCCGCGGCCGAGATGGACGGCCAGGTGCCCAAGGCGGTCGTCCAGGAGCGCTACGAGCGGCTGGTCGCCCTCCAGGAGGAGATCTCCTGGGAGGAGAACAAGAAGCAGGTCGGGCGCATGCTGGAGGTGCTGGTCGCCGAGGGTGAAGGCCGTAAGGACGACGCCACGCGGCGGTTGTCCGGCCGCGCCCCCGACAACCGTCTGGTGCACTTCGCGCGGCCCGAGGAGCCAGTGCGCCCCGGTGATGTCGTCACCGTCGACATCACCTACGCCGCCCCCCACCATCTGCTGGCCGAGGGCCCGGCCCGGGGCGTGCGGCGCACCCGCGCCGGAGACGCCTGGGAGCGGCGGAACGCGCCCGAGGAGAAGAAGCCCGCGGGTGTGATGCTGGGCCTGCCGACGGTGGGCGCCCCGCCGCCGCAGCCGGCCGCGCCCACCGCGGGCTGCGGCTGCGACTGAGCGCACGGCTAGGCTCACGATCATGCTGATCGCCGCCGCCGTCTGCCCGTGTCCGCCGCTGCTGGTGCCCGAGGTCGCCGCCGGAGCCGCCCCCGAGCTGGACGGGCTGCGCGCGGAGTGCTTCGAGGTCATCCACGCCCTCGCGGCGGCGGGTCCGGAGCGCCTGATCGTGCTGGGGCCCGCCGATCGCGCCGGGCGCGGGCCGCATGCGCAGGGCGCACCCGGATCGTTCCGCGGCTTCGGTGTGGAAGTGGATGTGCGGCTCGCCGCGCCGGTGGCGGGGGAGTCCGGCCGCGAGGGCGCCGCGGACGGCGGGTCCTCGCGCTCGCTGCCGACGTCGCTGGCGGTCGGCGCCTGGCTGCTGGAGCACGCGGGGTGGGACCCGGCGGTGCCCGTCGAGGGGCTGGGTGTGGGGGAACCTCTCGCGGCCGAGCGGTGTATTCAAGTCGGAAGGGAGCTCGCCGGGCGGGCGGAGCGGGTCGCGCTGCTGGTGATGGGCGACGGCACCGCATGCCGCACGCTGAAGGCGCCGGGCTATCTCGACGAGCGGGCGGCCGCGTTCGACGCCGAGGTGGCGCGGTCGTTGGCGGCCGCCGACACCGGGGCGCTGGCCGCGCTCGACGAGGAGTTGGCGTACGAGCTCAAGGCGGCTGGTCGCGCGCCGCTCCAGGTGCTCGCGGGGGCGGGTGAGGGGGCGCGCCTGAAGGGGGAGTTGCGGTATGACGAAGCGCCGTACGGCGTGGGGTATTTCGTGGCGAGCTGGTCGTCATAGGCCGCTCGCGGCCGTGGAGCCCACGCTCCACGGCCGCGTACCGACGGGGCCGGCCGGTCCGGGCCCGGCATGGCCCGCCCCCGTCTTCTGCGCCTTGTCTGCTTGGCCGGTCTTATGCGTCGCCCTTGTGCTTGGGCTTGCGCTCGTCCATCTGCGAGAGGCGGTTGAGAGCGTCCTTCGCCTTGCCCGTGCCAGTCTCGATCTTGGCGCTGTACTTTCCCTTGGTCCTGGTGTCGACCGACTTGGCCGCCTTCTCCAGGCCCCGCTCGATCCTGGCCTCGTGCTGCTGCGCGAAGCTGCCGGCCTTGCCCTTCATCTGACCGGCCTTGGCCTTGAGATTGTCCATCAGGCCCATGTGCCACCTACCCTCGTCGGTTGCCTATGCGCGGGCGCTCTCGCCGGTCTCGCTGTCGGCCGCCTCGGCCGCGGACTGCTGCTTGGGGATCCCGGCGCCTTCACCCGCCGGGTTCTCCTTCCCGCTCCGCGCGGTCTCAGCCCCATCGGTGGTCCCGGACTCGGTCTCCGCCGTCATGGCGTCGGCCGTGGCCTGGGCGTCCCGCACGGAGGGTGCCTCCTCGGACGAACGGCTCGCCTCCTTCGACACACGACGAAACCTGGAAAACACGCCCATATCTACTCCATACCTTACTCGTGTGGGCGAAACTCGCGTGGGCGAAGCCCCCTGGCGCCCGGAGTTCCCCCTGTGCGGTGCGCGGCGACTGCGCGGCGCGCGGCGGCCGATTCCCCGAACCGGCCCTCGGAACCTCGCAACAGGCAACGAACCCGGCGGTGCCCCGTCACGTCGCTCATTCGAGGAGCCCCGGGGCATTTGCGAGACTGGCCCGGTGAATACTGCAGGCCATCCGCCGCGAGTCATCGCCGTCGTCGGCCCCACTGCGGCCGGAAAGTCCGATCTGGGCGTCGCACTCGCCAGACACCTCGACGGCGAGGTCGTCAACGCCGACTCCATGCAGCTGTACCGGGGCATGGACATCGGCACCGCCAAGCTGACGGAGGACGAGCGGCAGGGGGTGCCGCACCGGCTGCTGGACATCTGGGACGTCACCCAGACCGCGAGCGTCGCCGAGTACCAGCGGCTGGCCCGCGCCGAGATGGACCGCCTGCTCGCCGAGGGCCGCACCCCCGTCCTGGTCGGCGGCTCCGGCCTCTACATCCGCGGGGCCATCGACGCCCTCGAGTTCCCGGGCACCGACCCCGCCGTCCGGGCCCGGCTCGAGGCCGAGCTGGAGGAGCGGGGCTCCGGGGTCCTGCACGCCCGGCTCGCCGACGCCGACCCCGAGGCGGCGCGCGCGATCCTGCCCAGCAACGGCCGCAGGGTGGTCCGGGCGCTGGAGGTCATCGAGATCACGGGCCGCCCGTTCACCGCCAATCTGCCCGGGCACGAGGCGGTCTACGACACGCTTCAGATCGGCGTCGACGTCGAGCGGCCCGAGCTGGATGAGCGGATCGCCCTGCGGGTGGACCGGATGTGGGACGCCGGGCTGGTCGAGGAGGTCCGCCGGCTGGAGGACGCCGGGCTGCGCTCCGGCCGTACCGCCTCCCGCGCGCTGGGCTATCAGCAAGTGCTCGCCGCGCTCGCGGGAGAGTGCGGCGAGGAGGAGGCGAGGGCCGAAACCGTGCGCGCCACCAAGCGGTTCGCACGCCGTCAGGACTCCTGGTTCCGCCGCGATCCCAGGGTCCACTGGCTCAGCGGAGCGGCCGACCGCAGAGGGGAACTCCTGGCGAGCGCGCTCGCGTTGGTTGAACGGGCGGTCACAGCCTGATCACGTCATGGCATCGGGAAGCTCAGCTCGTCATTCGGGCCCCGGCGGGCATGCCATCATCAAGCTCCGATCGTGCCGTGGTGTCTGGAGTTGGGAGGGCGTGTGGCGATGGAGGCCGGCCCTCGCGACGCATCGCAGCAATCGCCGCACGGAGACGCGCGGCCGCTGAGCCCGGACGGCCCCGATGAGGCCGGAGGGCTCCACGAACCCGGCGCGCCGGTCCTCGAGGACGGCTCCGAGGGCGAGGCCGGCGCGGGCGCGGTCTCCGGGGAGTCCTTCAGGGAGCTGCGCCCGCCGCGCCGGCTGCGGATCTGGCAGATCGCGCCGATCGTCGCCCTGGCCATCCTCGGCTCGCTGATGTTCGCCTTCCCGCTCGCCTTCGAGTTCGGCGACGGAGGGGCGGTCGTGGCCATGCTCGGCCTGCTGCTGAGCAGCTGTGCGGCGGGCTGGGGCCTGATGGCCGCCCGCCGGGTGGGCTACACCTGGCCGGGCCTGCCCCCCAGAGGCTCCGGACGCCGCCCGGACTGGCGCTTCGTCGTGCTCTATGTGGCGATCGTGGCGCTGCTGGCCGCCCTCACCTTCTGGCGCGTGGCCCGGCTCCGCTGAGCGCTCCGCGGGAAGTGTCGCGATGCGTCGTCGGTCGACTGCGGCGCCGTCGTGGCTGGTCGCGCCCGCGCGGCGGAGCCGCACATCGACACGGCCCCGCGCCCCTTCGGGGCGCTGCCCGAACCGTAGCGGACTTCCTCCGACCTGCTCAGGCCCTCCGGCCAGTGGTTCCCCCAGGCGGGCCGGGCGCCGGGGGCCGGTGCGGGCGGAGCCCCGTAGGATCGAGGAATGAGCACCGCACCACGGCTGGCCTTCCTGAAGGGGCACGGCACCGAGAACGACTTCGTCATCGTCCCCGACCTGGACGGCCGTCTGGAGCTGTCCGCGACCACCGTCGCCCGGATCTGCGACCGCCGCGCCGGTATCGGCGGTGACGGCCTGATCCGGGTCGTGCGGTCCTCGGCACACCCCGAGGCGCGGACCATGGCCGACCAGGCCGAATGGTTCATGGACTACCGCAACAGCGACGGCAGCATCGCCGAGATGTGCGGCAACGGAGTCCGCGTCTTCGCCCGGTACCTTCAGCGCGCCGGGCTGGTCGAGGCGGGCGATCTCGCCATCGCCACCCGGGCCGGGGTGCGCCGGGCCCATATCGCCAAGGACGCCGGTGACGCCGCCCGGCCGGGCGAGGCCACGGCCGGGTCCGACGGCCCGATCACCGTGGAGATGGGCGAGGCCGCGCTGCCCGAGCCCGGTCCCGAAGGGGAAGTAACGGTCACGGTCGGTGACCACAGCTGGTCCGCGCGCAACGTGAACATGGGCAATCCGCACGCGGTCGCCTTCGTCGACGACCTCGCCCAGGCCGGTGATCTGTTCACGGCCCCCGCTGTGCGCCCCGCCGCCGTGTACCCGCACGGCACCAACGTCGAATTCGTCGTCGACCGCGGCCCGCGCCATGTCGCGATGCGGGTGCATGAGCGCGGCTCCGGCGAGACCCGCTCCTGCGGCACCGGCGCCTGCGCCGTGATGGTCGCCGCCGCCCGCCGTGACGGGGCCGATCCGGCCGTCACCGGGCACCCCGTCACGTACACCGTGGACGTTCCCGGAGGGCGGCTTGTCATCAGTGAACGGCCGGACGGTACGGTGGAGATGACCGGCCCTGCCGTGATCGTGGCCGAGGGGGAGATCGATCCCTCTTGGCTGGGCACGGACCTCGGCTGACACTTCCCTCGAATGGGTGATCCGTTTCACTCTGGGCGAGAGCCGGTCGGCCGTGCGTGATGGGCTCGATAGCATCAAGCACCGGCCCCGGGGGAGTACCCACGCCGGTTGACGCTCGACGCCGCCGGAGGTTGCCCATGAGCGCAGAGGCCACCGACCAGGCCCCGTTCGGTCGCAGGCGCGGCCTCCCCCGCATCGACCTGCGCAATCTCCGCAGGTTCAGCCGGGCCGCCCTGCTCGGGTCCGCCTCCCGCGGTCGGCTGCCGGACGCGATCGAGCATGTGGCCAAGGTCCATCGCATCCACCACCCCGGAGCCGATCTGGATGTGCTCCGCAAGGCGTATGTCCTGGCCGAGTCCTCCCACCGCGGCCAGATGCGCAAGAGCGGTGAGCCGTACATCACCCATCCGCTGGCCGTCACACTGATCCTCGCCGAACTGGGCGCCGAGACCACGACGTTGACCGCCTCGCTGCTCCACGACACCGTCGAGGACACCGAGGTGACCCTCGACCAGGTGGGGGAGGAGTTCGGCGAGGAGGTCCGCTTTCTCGTCGACGGTGTCACCAAGTTGGAGAAGGTCGACTACGGTGCGGCGGCCGAGCCCGAGACCTTCCGCAAGATGCTCGTCGCCACCGGCAACGACGTCCGGGTGATGTCGATCAAACTCGCCGACCGGCTGCACAACATGCGCACCCTCGGCGTGATGCGCCCCGAGAAACAGGCGCGCATCGCCAAGGTCACCCGCGATGTGCTGATCCCGCTCGCCGAGCGGCTCGGGGTGCAGGCGCTCAAGACCGAGCTCGAGGACCTGGTCTTCGCCATCCTCCACCCCGAGGAGTACGCGCGGACCCGCGAGCTCCTCCAGGCCCACGCCGGCCGCCCCGATCCGCTGGCCCAGGCCGCCGAGGACGTACGGGGCGTGCTGCACGAGGCGGGCATCACCGCCGAAGTCCTGGTCCGGCCACGGCACTTCGTCTCCGTCCACCGGGTCGGGCTCAAGCGCGGCGAGCTGACCGGCACCGACCTCGGCCGCCTTCTCGTCCTGGTCGCCGACGACGCGGACTGCTACGCGGTCCTCGGCGAACTGCACACCTGCTTCACCCCGGTGATCTCGGAGTTCAAGGACTTCATCGCGGTCCCCAAGTTCAACCTCTACCAGTCGCTGCACACGGCCGTGGCCGGGCGCGACGGCGAGGTCACCGAAGTCCTCATCCGTACCCACCAGATGCACCGGGTCGCCGAGGCCGGAGTGATCGCCCTCGGCAATCCGTACGCCCCGACGGAGGGTGTGGACGCCCCCGAGGGCGAGCGGGCCGACCCCACCCGCCCCGGCTGGCTGTCCCGGCTGCTCGACTGGCAGAGCGCCACCCCCGACCCCGACATCTTCTGGACCTCGCTCCGCGATGACCTCGCCCAGGACCGGGAGATCACCGTCTTCCGCTCCGACGGCGGGACGCTCGGCCTGCCCGCGGGCGCGAGCTGTGTGGACGCCGCGTACGCCCTGTACGGCGACGACGCGCACTCCTGTATCGGCGCCCGGGTCAACGGCCGGATCGCGACCCTGAGCACGGTGCTGCGCGACGGCGACACCCTGCAATTGTTGATGGCGAGCGACTCCCGGGACACCGCCTCCCACGGCCCCTCGCCGGAGTGGCTCGACCACGCCCGCACCCCGGCCGCCCGCATCGCCATCAACCGCTGGCTGGCCGCTCATCCGGCGTCGCAGCACGAGCTCCGGGAGCCCGCCGAGGCGCCGGAGTCCGCCTCCGAGCTCACCGACCACGACGGGCAGGACAGGCAGGACGGCCAGGACGGCCAGGAGACGCGGGACGCGCAGGCCACGCGGGGCTCGCAGGCTTCGCACGGCGGCCAGACCGTCGCCCCCGCGTCGACCGGTGCGGGCCGCCCCGAGGCGGGCATCGTCGTCGACCTGCCCGGTGCGACCGTACGGCTCGCCCGCTGCTGTACCCCGGTGCCGCCCGACGCGATCACCGGCTTCGCGGTCCGCGGCGGCGCCGTCACCGTGCACCGCGAGCGGTGCCCCGGAGTGGCGCGGATGATCTCGGCCGGGCGCACGGCCGTCGGAGTGCGCTGGGCGGACGAGGACGACGGGGACGGGGGCGGCGACTATCGCGTGACCCTCTTCGCGGAGGCGTTCAGCAGGCCGCACCTGCTCGCGGATCTCACCGAGGCCATCGCCGCCGAGGGCGCGGAGGTGGTGGCGGCCGCCGTCGAACCGCCCCGTGAGCAGCGGGTCCGGCACACCTACACACTCCAGCTGCCCGACGCGGGCAGGCTGCCCACGCTGATGCGGGCCATGCGGAACGTCCCCGGGGTTTACGACGTGACGCGCGAGGGCCGCAGCATGGCCGCGGCGCACTGACGGGCGGGCGCGATCCTGAGCGGCCCTTTCCTGACCACGGTCGGGCCGTCTGAACTCCTTCGGGTGGATCAAGGCCGGGAGCGACTGCGCGGGCGCCGGGGCGCTGGTAGCCGTAGGGCATGACGCTTTCTTCGGGGCGCCGCCCCCGGCCGCCGTGCACCCGGCGCCGCAGGACCGCGCCGGTGGCCGCCGCGATGGCCGCGGTCTTCCTCGCGGTCGGCCCCTCCTCCGCCGCGGGACCGGTGTCCCCCGCGCATCCGAGTCCCCTGGGCATCGGCGACCCCCTCTTCCCGCAGCTCGGGAACCCCGGGTACGACGTCACGGCGTACGACATCGCGTTCGCCTACCACCGTCAGGACCGGCCGCTCGACGCCGTCACCACCATCGACGCGCGCGCGACCGCCCCGCTGCGCACCGTCAACCTCGACTTCGCCCAGGGCGCCGTGGACTCGGTGCGGGTCGATGGAGCGCGGGCCCGGTTCGCGAAGGCCGGTGAGGACCTGGTCATCACCCCGCGAGCCCCCCTCCGTAGGGGTGCCGCCTTCCGGGTCACCGTCCGCCACACCAGCGATCCGCGGAGCGGCACGAACGGCGGCTGGGTCCGCACCAGCGACGGGCTGGCCATGGCCAACCAGGCCAACGCCGCCCACCGGGTCTTCCCGTGCAACGACCACCCCGCCGACAAGGCCCGCTTCACCTTCCGGATCACCGCTCCGAAGCGCCTTACGGTCGTCGCGGGCGGACTGCCCGTACAGCGCGTCCGCAAGGGAGCGCGCACCACCTGGACGTACCGCCTCGCCCACCCCATGGCCACCGAGCTGGCGCAGATCTCCATCGGCCGCTCCGCGGTGCCGCGCCGCACCGGGCCCCATGGGCTGCCGGTGCGCGACGTCGTCCCCGCGGCGGACCGCGCACGGCTGGAGAAGTGGCTCGCGCGCACCCCCGGGCAGCTGGCCTGGATGGAGAAGAAGGCCGGGCGCTACCCCTTCGAGACCTACGGCGTGCTGATCGCCCACGCCACCACCGGCTTCGAGCTGGAGACCCAGACGCTCTCCCTCTTCGAGCGCGATCTGTTCACCAGCGATCAGCTGCCCCGGTGGTACATCGAGTCGATCATGGTGCATGAGCTGGCCCACCAGTGGTTCGGCGACAGCGTCAGCCCGCGCCGCTGGTCCGATCTGTGGCTCAACGAGGGCCACGCCACCTGGTACGAGGCGCTGTACGCCGATGAGCGCGGTAAGGCGAGCCTGGAGCGGCGGATGCGCAAGGCGTACGGGCAGTCCGACGCCTGGCGGGCCGAGGGAGGGCCGCCCGCGGCCCCCGAGGCCGCCGACCCCGGTCAGCCGATCGGCATCTTCCGCCCGGTGGTCTACGACGGCAGCGCGCTGGTGCTGTACGCGCTGCGGCAGCGGATCGGCCGGGCCGCCTTCGAGCGGCTGGAGCGGCAATGGGTGCTGCGCCACCGCGACGCAGTGGCCTCGACCGCCGACTTCGTCCGGCTGGCCTCCGCCGTGGCGGGGCACGATCTCAGCGGATTCCTCCGTCCGTGGCTGTACGGCAGGAAGACGCCGCCGATGCCGGGACACCCCGACTGGAAGCAGACGGAGAAGGAGACCACGAAGGGCGCCGCGCTGCCCGGCGCGCGGGCGGGGCGGCACGCGGTACGTTACGCGGTGCCATGGGCCGTGAAACCCGGGTGACGACCCGCCCGCCGCGTGCGACCATCAAGGGGTCGGCGTCCGTGGTCGGCCCCGGCGGGGGAATCCCGCGGGCCCGCCACGCGTTGTCGACAGTGACGGTATTCCACGACGTAAGGATTCCTTTGACCCACTCCTCTTCCCTTCCGCAGGACCGGCAGCGCCTCGCCGAGAGCCTTCGGGCCGACGCCCTGATGGAAGAGGACGTCGCCTGGAGTCACGAGATCGACGAGGAGCGTGACGGCGACCAGTACGACCGCTCCGACCGTGCCGCGCTGCGGCGTGTGGGGGGGCTGTCCACCGAGCTCGAGGACGTCACCGAGGTCGAGTACCGGCAGCTGCGCCTGGAGCGCGTGGTGCTGGTCGGCGTATGGACTTCCGGCACGGTGCGGGACGCGGAGAACTCCCTGGCGGAGCTCGCCGCGCTCGCCGAGACCGCCGGCGCCCTGGTGCTCGACGGTGTGATCCAGCGGCGCAACAAGCCGGATCCCGCCACCTACATCGGCTCCGGCAAGGCCGAGGAACTGCGTGACATCGTGGTCGAGTCCGGTGCCGACACCGTGGTCTGCGACGGTGAGCTGAGCCCCGGGCAGCTGATCCACCTCGAGGACGTCGTCAAGGTCAAGGTGGTCGACCGGACCGCCCTGATCCTCGACATCTTCGCCCAGCACGCCAAGTCCCGAGAGGGCAAGGCGCAGGTCTCGCTCGCCCAGATGCAGTACATGCTGCCGCGGCTGCGAGGCTGGGGTCAGTCGCTGTCCCGCCAGATGGGTGGCGGTGGCTCCGGATCCTCGGGCGGCGGTATGGCCACCCGTGGGCCCGGTGAGACCAAGATCGAGACGGACCGGCGCCGCATTCGCGAGAAGATGGCGAAGATGCGCCGCGAGATCGCCGAGATGAAGACCGGCCGCGACATCAAGCGGCAGGAGCGCCGGCGCCACAAGGTCCCCTCGGTCGCCATCGCCGGATACACCAACGCGGGCAAGTCCTCGCTGCTCAACCGGCTCACCGGCGCGGGCGTTCTGGTGGAGAACGCGCTGTTCGCCACCCTCGACCCGACCGTGCGCCGGGCCGAGACCCCCAGCGGGCGGCTCTACACGCTGGCGGACACCGTCGGATTCGTCCGGCATCTGCCGCACCACCTGGTGGAGGCGTTCCGCTCCACGATGGAGGAGGTCGGCGACGCCGATCTGATCCTCCATGTGGTGGACGGCTCGCATCCGACGCCGGAGGAGCAGCTGGCCGCCGTCCGCGAGGTGATCCGGGATGTGGGCGCGGTCGACGTGCCCGAGATCGTTGTGATCAACAAGGCGGACATGGCCGATCCGCTCGTTGTGCAGCGGCTGCTGCGCATGGAGCGGCGCGCCATGGCGGTGTCGGCCCGGAGCGGGCTGGGCATCGACGAGCTGCTCGCGGTGATCGACGAGGAGCTGCCCCGGCCCCAGGTCGAGATCGAGGTGCTGCTGCCGTACACCCACGGCAAGCTCGTCGCGCGCACCCACGCCGAGGGCGAGGTGCTCTCCGAGGAGCACACCCCCGAGGGCACGCTGCTCAAGGCGCGCGTGCACGAGGAGCTCGCGGCGGAGCTGCGGCGCTTCATCCCGGCCACGGCCGCCGGACAGCGCTAGTCAGCCAGTCATACCGGCGTCACCGCGTCGGCTATGACACCCGCACGACGAGGGCCCGCCCCCGGAATTCCGGGGGCGGGCCCTCGCCCTGGGATGGACGGCTGCCTGACGGCTACCGGCTCAGCCGGGTCACTGGCTCGCGAACTTCTTGCTGACCGCGCTGTAGACGCCCTTCGCCTCGGGGCCCAGATGCGGGCCCGCCAGCCAGGTCGCGTTGGACGGGCCGATCGAGGTGTTGGACACCAGCGCCGGCTTGCCGTCCGCGCCGTCGGCGACCCAGCCACCGCCGGAGGAGCCGGCGGTCATGGTGCAGCCGATGCGGTACATCGTCGGCTGCTTGGCGTCCAGGGAGAGCCGGCCCGGCTTGTCCGCGCACTGGTTCATCTTCTGGCCGTCGAACGGCGGGGCGGCCGGGTAGCCGGTGGCCGTGATCTCGTCGATGGACTTCACCGCCGGGGCGTTGAAGTCGACCGGCAGCGCGCCGCCCACCGTCTCCTCGAGCGACTTGCCGCCGCTGGCCTCCGGCTTCACATGCATCACCGCGAAGTCGTACGGAGCGCCCTTACCGCCCACGGCCGCGCCGTTGTCGATCCACTGCGAGGAGGTCTGCGCCCAGTCGGCCCACCAGACGCCCTTGGGAGCCAGCTCCTCCTTGGTGGCGTTCTCCAGCTCCGCCTGCGACTTGCCCGCGTCGTTGTAGGAGGGCACGAACATCAGGTTCTTGTACCAGCCGCCGCCCTTGCCCGCGTGGACGCAGTGGCCCGCCGTCCACACCAGGTTGGACTTGCCGGGGTGCGCCGGGTCCTCGACCACCGTCGCGGAGCAGACCATCGAGCCCTCGGGGCCGTCGAAGAAGACCTTGCCCGCGTAGGGGACCTTGGAGCTGTACGGGCTGGTGACCTCCTTGGCCGCGACGGGCTGCGGGTCGGGGTCGGTCACACCCTGGTCGTCCGCGATGTCGCTGTCGTCCACCGGCTTGTCGGGCTCCTGCGCCTCGCGCATCCGGTCCGGCTTCCACAGGCCCTTGATGATCGGGTTGATGAAGTCACCGGCCTCGCGCAGCCAGTCGTCCTTGTCCCACTTGTTCCAGGCGCCGTTCTTCCACTGGTCCAGATCGATGCCGAGGTTCTTCAACTTGTCGTTGAGGTTGTCGGGCAGCTTGATGTCGCCCACGCCCCGCTGCTCCGACGACGCGGTCGGCTTGGCGTCGGTGGTCTCGTCCGAGGAGCCGCACGCGGTGGCGGTGAGCGCCAGAACCGAGGCTATGGCGGCCACGGCCAGTACGGGTCGGCGTTTGGATGGCATGGGTGGGACTCCCCCTGAGGTTCTGAGCTGCTCTAGGCCTGTGTGGAATTGTCATGCACCGCCCCGGCAATGGGGTGGTATCCCACTATGCCGGTGCCGCCTACGACGGCTGCGAGCGGGTCCTCGGTTCCCGGCCGCAAGGATCTTCGCCCAGCCCGTGATCCAGAGCGCCACGCGTCGTTGGTACGTACGGGGGACAGCCGGAGGGTGTTCAGCAGCAGGAGGACTGAGACGCGTGGCCGTGACCCAGCTCCCGCCGATGGCCCTGGCCGCCGTCTCCGACGACGGCGGCGCCGCTCAGGGCATTCTGCGGCGCCAGGCGCTGCGTGAGTCCGCAGCCCGCACCTACGCCCGGGCGCTGCCCGTCGTTCCGGTGCGCGCCCGGGGGATGACGGTCGAAGGGGGCGACGGCCGCCGCTATCTCGACTGTCTCTCCGGGGCCGGTGCGCTGGCCCTGGGGCACCACCACCCGGTGGTGCTGGACGCGATCCGGGCAGTCCTGGACGCGGGGGCGCCGTTGCAGGTCCTGGATCTGGCCACACCGGTCAAGGACGCCTTCACGGACGAGCTGTTCGCCACCCTGCCGCCCGGACTGGCCGCCCGCGCGCGGGTGCAGTTCTGCGGACCGGCGGGTACGGACGCGGTCGAGGCCGCGCTCAAGCTGGTGCGGACCGCCACCGGGCGCGACGGCGTGCTCGCTTTCTCCGGGGCCTACCACGGCATGACGGCCGGAGCCCTGGCCGCCTCCGGCGGCGCCCCGTCGTCCGGGTCGTCCGGTGTGACCCGGCTGCCCTTTCCGTACGACTACCGCTGCCCGTTCGGAGTCGGCGGGGAGCACGGTGCCGAACTCTCCGCGCGCTGGACCGAGAAGCTGCTCGACGACCCCAAGGGCGGGGCGGCCGACCCGGCCGGGATGATCCTCGAACCCGTACAGGGCGAGGGCGGGGTGATCCCGGCCCCGGACGGCTGGCTGCGCCGGATGCGCGACATCACCGCGGCCCGCTCCATCCCGCTCATCGCGGACGAGGTCCAGACCGGCGTCGGGCGCACCGGGGCCTTCTGGGCGGTCGACCACAGCGGGGTGGTGCCCGATGTGATGGTGCTGTCGAAGGCCATCGGCGGTGGCCTGCCGCTGGCCGTCGTGGTCTACCACGAGGACCTCGACGTCTGGCCCCCCGGAGCCCACGCGGGCACCTTCCGCGGTAACCAACTGGCCATGGCCGCGGGCGCCGCGACCCTCGCCCACGTCCGCGAGAACAACCTCGCCGAACGCGCGACGACGGTCGGCGCACGGATGCTGGACCGGCTACGCCAATTCGCCACCGGGCGCCGGTGGATCGGAGACGTACGCGGCCGCGGCCTCATGATCGGCTTGGAACTGGTGGACCCTGAGGCTGGACCCGCGAGGGAGGCAGGGAACGCAACGCCCGTCGGGCACGCTGCGGGGGCCGGGTATGCCGCCGGGACCGGGTCCGCGGCGAACGCCGACCGCGAGGGATCCCCGGACTGCGCATCCCCGAGCGAGGCACCCCCGCACCAGGCACCCCCGAGTGAGGCACCCCCGCACCAGACATCCCCGCACCAAGCATCCCCGAGCGAGGTGGCCCCCTATGAGATGACTCCGCGCGAGGGAGCCCGGCGGATGGGCGCTCAAGGCGAGGGTGCGGGCGGGGCGCTGGGCGGGGGAGCACCGTACGCCGGTGACGCGCGTGCGGCGGCTCTGCCCGCCGATCCCGAGCTCGCGGCGGCCGTTCAGCAGGAGTGCCTGCGGCGTGGGCTCATCGTCGAACTCGGCGGACGCCACGGCGCGGTGATCCGCCTTCTCCCTCCACTCACCATCACCGATGAGCAGACAGAGGCCGTCCTGGACCGGCTCACGGACGCCTTGGACGCGGCGAACCGCATCGCCGGAGCCCGCTCCCGCGAACTCCTCCACCCCGCTGCCCCATTCGCCCCGCCGCTCGCCGGAGACCACCGGTGACGCGTCCCGCACCGTACGACCGCACCGCCATCGCACCACCGAAGGAGGCAGGCGCCGGGCCCAGGATGTGAACGCCGTGACGCCCGCGCCACACCCACCATGCCGCACACCTCCGGGGGAGCCCCCTTGCCTCCCCAACCGCAGCCCGTGCCCGGCGCCCTGACCGGCCCCGACGACTCCGCCCGCCCTGGCTCTCCGCCGCCCCTCCCGCACCCGCCCCACACAGCACCTCCCCCGGACGAGGCGGCAAGACCGCCCGTCCCACCGCCCGCCCCATCCACGATGGTCTCGACGGTCAGGGCACCGTCCAGTGCCACGAGGGCCGCCGGTGACCAGACGGCCTCCCCAGCGCCGCCATCGCCCCCAACAGCGGCGTCACCGGCGGTGTCACCGCGCCCGGCACCCGTGCCACTGCCCCCGGCGGCATCGCCCGCCATGGCGCCGCGCGCCGGCGCGGCGGGAGCGGGAACGGGAGCACCTCAGCCACCTGCCCCGGAGCCCTCGGCGGACGAACCGCCCGCGCCGCGGCCGCCCGCCCAGGGGCCGCCCCTCGCCACGACGGCCGTGCCCCGGCAGAACCACGACGGCCATGAAGCGTCGCCGGACAACCGCCCCCGCGAGGCCGGCCCCCGCGAATTCTGTGCGGATCCGCTCGACGACCCCGACCCGCAGAGCGCGGCCGACGCCGCTGCCGTCGAGAACCTGCTGCGCTGCTGGGTTCGCGAGAGCGGCCTCGTGCGCACCGACGGGGACACTCTGCGCATTCCCCTCGCCGCCAGCGGAACCGTCCTGCTCGTCCCGGTGCGCTATTGGTCGCCCACCGGCTGGCACCGCTTCGGCCCGCCGCTGCTGGAGCACGGGCCCCATGACGCGCCCGCTGTCGGCGCTGTCACCCTCGCGGCCCTGCTCACCCGCGAGGCGACGTACAGCGCGCGGCGGGACGACCCCGATGCGGACGCCACCGAACTCGTCGGCCGTGTCGCGGACTCCGTGCGACGCACCGCCCTCTTCCTCACCCTCCGCCGGGCCACACCCGCCGATCCGAGCACGAGCACCCCGTTCCTCAGCGCCGAACAGTCCCTCCTCTTCGGTCACCCCCTGCATCCCACGCCGAAGAGCCGCGAGGGCCTCTCCGACTCCGAATCCACCGTCTGCTCACCGGAAACGCGTGGCTCCTTCCCCCTTCACTGGATCGCGGTCGGCCGGTCCGCACTGGCCTGTGAGTCGGCGTGGACGGAGCGCGGCCGGACCGTGCCCGCAGAGCGGCTCGCCCTCTCCCTGGCGGGCGGCGGCCTCCAACTGCCCACCGGAAGCGTGCCCTTGCCCCTGCATCCCTGGCAGGCTCGCGAGATCCGGCACCGTCCGGAGATCGCCGCGCTCTTCGACGCCGGCCTGCTGCACGACCTCGGGCCGTCCGGTGGGCCCTGGCACCCCACTTCCTCGGTCCGCACCGTCTACCGACCCGGCGCTCCCGCCATGCTGAAACTCTCCCTCGGTCTGCGGATCACCAACTCCCGTCGTGAGAATCTCCGTAAGGAACTCCGCCGCGGTGTCGAGGTGCACCGGCTGCTCCGCAGCGGACTGGCCGAGCAGTGGCGGGCGGCCTTCCCCGGCTTCCCGGGCTTCGACATCGTCCGGGACCCGGCCTGGCTCGCCGTCGACGGACCGGATGGCGAACCCCTGACCGGCCTCGACGTTGTCATCCGGCACAACCCGTTCGGCCCCGGCGACGACGCCGTCTGCGTCGCCGGACTCCTCGCGCCGCGCCCCTGGCCCGGACAGCCGGTGATGCGCTCCCGGCTCGCCCACCTCGTCGCCCGGCTCGCCGATCGAACCGGCCGTTCCACCGCGGCCGTCGGCACGGAGTGGTTCCTGCGCTATCTGCACACGGTCGTACGCCCCCTGCTCTGGCTGGACGGAGAGGCCGGGATCGCGCTCGAGGCGCACCAGCAGAACACTCTGGTGCTGCTGGACCCCGACGGCTGGCCGGTCGGCGGCCGCTACCGGGACAACCAGGGCTACTACTTCCGGGCGTCCCGGCACGCCGAACTCCAGCGCCGGCTGCCCGGTATCGGCGGCCGCAGCGACACCTTCGTCTCCGACGAGGTCACCGATGAGCGGTTCGCCTACTACCTGGGTGTCAACAACGTCCTCGGACTGATCGGCGCCTTCGGATCCCAGCGACTCGTCGACGAACGCGTCCTGCTGGCCGCGTTCCGCCGCTTCCTCGCCGAAGCCGCGTCCGGCCCCGGCAGTACCCGCTCACCGCTTCCCGCCCGGCTCCTGGAGACACCCACCCTGCGCTGCAAGGCCAACCTGCTCACGCGGCTGCGCGGCTTGGACGAGCTCGTGGGACCGGTGGACACCCAGTCCGTCTATGTGACCATCCCCAACCCCCTTTCCATGTCTGTCTCGCCTTCCGGCTCCACCGCTGTCACCCCCATGGCCTGACTCCGCGACCCGCGATCACGCCCCTCACCGCCACGTCCCTCCCGACGTGCCCAGACCCTTGAGAGGAGAGCATCGCCGTGCCGCACACCGACTCCAGTACGAGCTCTAGCACCGACGACACCATCGACATGCGGCTGCGCCAGGAAGAGGACGTCGCACGACTCATCGACCTGGACTCCGCCCGTTCGGAGGCCGACGACCGGCCGGATCTGCTCGACCACATCGTCGAATGGGGGCCCACCAACATCCCGTTGGGCACCTTCCAGCTCGTCCCGGTCCGTATTGGGCGCGATCTGCGGCTCATCGCGCAATGGATGAACGACCCGTCCGTGGCCGCCTTCTGGGAGCTCGACGGCCCCGAGGAGGCCACCGCGAGCCACCTTGGGGACCAGCTCGACGGCGATGGGCGCAGCGTGCCCTGTCTGGGTGTCCTGGACGGCGTCCCGATGAGCTATTGGGAGGTGTACCGCGCCGATCTGGACCCCCTCGCGCGGTACTACCCGGCCCGGCCGCACGACACGGGTATCCATCTGCTCATCGGCCGGGTCAGCGATCGCGGGCGTGGCCTGGGGACGACCCTGCTCCGCGCGGCCGCCGACCTCGTCCTCGAGCACCGTCCGTCCTGCACCCGGGTCGTGGCGGAACCGGATCTCCGCAACACCCCCTCCGTGGCCGCCTTCCTCGGTGCCGGCTTCCGCTTCTCCGCGGAAGTCGAACTCCCCGGCAAACGCGCCGCGCTGATGCTGCGCGACCGTGCCTTGCGACACGTCCTGTGAGCCTCCGCAACCATCCGTGCCCCCCGGTGATCCATCTGCCTCGATGCGAGATTCCACTGTTGATACACCGCTCGCCCGGTCCCGGTTCCCACGCGGCGCGGAACCGCCGTGCCACGGAGCGAAGATCCGCCCGAACCCCGCCCCGCCGGAACCCCGCCCGAACCCCGCCCCGGCCGAAACCGTCCGTCACCGACCACACCGACAGGAGTGATGTCGGTGCCGCCCCTTAGGCTGGCAGCCCTATGACTGAATCGTCCTCGCCTCCACTCGAAGATCTGCTGCACGCCGCCGTAACCGCCGTCGGCGGCACCGAGCGCCCTGGCCAGACCGCCATGGCCCAAGCGGTGGCGGAGGCGATCGACGACAGCTCCCACCTGCTGGTCCAGGCCGGTACTGGCACCGGAAAGTCCCTGGGCTACCTGGTGCCCGCCCTCGCCCACGGCGAGCGCGTCGTCGTCGCCACGGCGACCCTCGCCCTGCAGCGGCAGCTCGTCGAGCGCGACCTTCCCCGCACCGTGGAGGCGCTGCATCCGCTGCTGCGCCGTCGCCCCGAGTTCGCCATGCTCAAGGGCCGCTCCAACTATCTGTGCCTGCACCGGCTCCACGAGGGCGTCCCGCAGGAGGACGCGGATGAGGCCGGGCTCTTCGACCCGTTCGAGGCCGCCGCGCCCACCAGCAAGCTCGGCAAGGACCTGCTGCGGTTGCGCGACTGGTCGGACGATACCGAGACGGGCGACCGGGACGATCTGACCCCCGGTGTCTCGGACCGCGCCTGGTCCCAGGTATCGGTCACCTCCCGGGAGTGCCTCGGCGCGTCCAAGTGCGCCTATGGCGCGGAGTGCTTCGCCGAGGCCGCCCGTGAGCGGGCCAAGCTCGCCGATGTCGTCGTCACCAATCACGCGCTGCTCGCCATCGACGCGATCGAGGGCGCCCCCGTGCTGCCCAGCCATGAGGTGCTGATCGTCGACGAGGCCCATGAGCTGGTCTCCCGGGTCACCGGCGTGGCCAGCGGAGAGCTCACCCCTGGCCAGGTCAACCGCGCCGTGCGGCGTGCCGCGAAGCTGGTCAACGAACAGGCGGCGGACGCCCTCCAGACCGCCTCCGAGGGCTTCGAGCGGCTGATGGAGCTCGCCCTGCCCGGCCGCCTCGAGAAGATCCCCGAGGACCTCGGCTATGTGCTGATGGCGCTGCGCGACGCGGCCCGCACGGTGATCTCGGCGCTCGGCGCCACACGGGACGCCTCGGTCAAGGACGAGGACGCGGTCCGCAAGCAGGCGCTGGGCGCCGTGGAGAACATCCACCAGGTGGCCGAGCGGATCGTCGAAGCGTCCGAGTACGACGTGGTCTGGTACGAGCGGCACGATCGCTTCGGCGCCTCGCTGCGTGTCGCCCCGCTCTCGGTGTCCGGGCTGCTGCGCGAGAAGCTGTTCGAGGACCGGTCCGTCGTCCTCACCTCCGCCACGCTCAAGCTGGGCGGGGACTTCAACGGGGTGGCGGCCTCACTCGGTCTCGCCCCCGAGAGCCCGCAGGACCCGGAGGGCGGCGAGGAGACCGCGCCGCGCTGGCAGGGTCTCGACGTCGGCTCGCCCTTCGACTACTCCAAGCAGGGGATTCTCTACGTCGCCAAGCATCTCGCCCAGCCCGGCCGCGAGGGCAGCCGCGCCGATATGCTCGATGAGCTCGCCGAGCTGGTCGAGGCCGCGGGTGGTCGTACGCTCGGGCTGTTCTCGTCCATGCGCGCCGCCCAGGCGGCCGCGGAGGACCTGCGTGGGCGTCTGGACATGCCCATCCTCCTCCAGGGCGAGGAGACGCTGGGCGAGCTGATCCGTTCCTTCTCCGCCGACGCCAGGACCTGCCTGTTCGGCACGCTGTCCCTCTGGCAGGGCGTCGATGTGCCGGGGCCGAGTTGCCAGTTGGTGGTGATGGACCGGGTGCCCTTCCCCCGTCCCGATGACCCTCTGATGAGTGCCCGCCAGAAGGCGGTGGAGGAGGCCGGGGGCAATGGCTTCATGGCCGTCGCCGCGACCCATGCCGCGCTGCTGATGGCCCAGGGCGCCGGCCGGCTGGTGCGGGCTTCGGGCGACCGGGGCATCGTCGCCGTTCTGGACCCGCGGGTCGAGCGGGCCCGCTACGGCTCGTTCCTCCGCAAGTCCATGCCGGAATTCTGGTACACCACCGACCGCAACCAAGTGCGCCGCTCGCTGGCCGCCATCGACGCGGCGGCCAAGGCGAAGGAGGGCTAGCGGGGGCGCGGTCGTCCCATACGACAGGTGCTCTCACGCGACAGGGCCTCGACGGTCGTCGGACACAGCAGGGCCCCGGAACCGGCGCAGTGGTCCCGGGGCCCGGTCGTAGGGCACGCTAAGGGCGCACCTCGATCCGGCGCGCTCAGACGCGCCGCAGCACCGCGACCACCTTGCCCAGAATGGTGGCCTCGTCGCCGGGGATCGGCTGGTAGGCGGCGTTGTGCGGAAGCAGCCACACATGGCCGTCCTCACGCTTGAAACGCTTCACCGTGGCCTCACCGTCGAGCATCGCGGCGACAATGTCGCCGTTCTCCGCGACGGGCTGGCGGCGCACCGTCACCCAGTCGCCGTCGCAGATGGCGGCCTCGATCATGGAGTCGCCGACCACCTTCAGCACGAAGAGCTCACCGTCGCCGACCAGCTGCCGGGGGAGCGGGAAGACATCCTCGACCGACTCCTCGGCGAGGATCGGGCCACCGGCCGCGATCCGGCCGACCAGCGGCACATAGGAGGCGGCGGGCTTGCCGGTGGTGTCCGGGGGCTGGGTGCTGGGCTGGTCGGAGCCGCGGACCTCGTAGGCTCGGGGCCGATGGGGGTCGCGCCGCAGAAAGCCCTTCCGCTCCAGGGCCATCAGCTGATGGGCGACGGAGGAGGTGCTGGAGAGGCCCACCGCCTGACCGATCTCCCGCATGGACGGCGGGTAGCCACGCCGCTGCACAGAGTCGCGAATGACCTCGATGACGCGCCGCTGCCGGTCGGTCAGCCCTGAGCTGTCCGCCCGGATGCCTGGAGGTCGCCCTGGTAGCGAGCGCGCGGGCTTCTGCCCCTCCGGGGTCGTGGCGTCGTCGTTCATCGGGTGGGTCTGGTTCATCGCGTGTGTCTGTTCGAGTCGGCTCTGGGAGCGCTCCTGGGCGGTAACGGTGGCGCTCTCTGCGGTGGTGGTCACGACGGCCCCTCTCGAGATGTTCTCCCTAGTTGGACAACGGTAGTTGCTTTCGAAAGGTTGCGCCAAACACACGTTCGAGTGAAATTTCGCAGATGGACTGACGTGATCACAGGGTTGGGTGTATACGCCGTTTGGTCCGGTCGCCGTGCGGCGGCCCCAGTCTTGCATCCCGACCCCTGTGAATCCGGGACGCACGGGGTTCGCGTAGTCTCGTGCCTGCTCCCGGCCCGCGACACGCCATCCGGCTCGGTTGAGTGCCGGACACCAGATCTAGTGGTTTGATGGATGCAAGCCACCCACAGGTTGTGGTCCCTGGTGGATCCGCCGACAGAGTTTTGGCCTATGCTTGTGGCCGCCTCGGAGGGCCTTACGGCCTGGACGGGGCTGATCAGGCATGTTCAGGCATGTTCAGTCATGCGCCGTTTTTGAGGGTGAGGGAGGGACCGGAGTCATGCACTGCCCCTTCTGCAGGCACCCCGACAGCCGCGTCGTCGACAGCCGGACCACGGATGACGGCTGCTCGATCCGCAGGCGCCGCCAGTGCCCCGACTGCTCGCGTCGCTTCACGACCGTGGAGACCGCGTCACTCATGGTGATCAAGCGGAGCGGGGTCACCGAGCCGTTCAGCCGCGACAAGGTCATCTCGGGGGTTCGCAAGGCGTGCCAGGGCCGTCCGGTCACCGAGGACGCCCTCGCCAAGCTCGGCCAGCAGGTGGAGGAGGCGGTCCGGGCCACCGGCAGCGCCGAGCTGTCCACCCATGACGTCGGGCTCGCCATACTCGGCCCGCTCCAGAAGCTCGACCTCGTCGCCTACCTCCGCTTCGCCTCCGTCTACCGCGCCTTCGACTCCCTCGAGGACTTCGAAGCCGCCGTGGCGGAGCTGCGTGACCAGCAACGGCCTCCCGCGCACGACCGCGGGCCCGGCGCCGAAGGGGCCGCGGAGGCCCCCGCGCCGGCCATCGCCGCCGACTGACCGGCGGCCCACATACCCGCCCGGGGCGCTTGCCGCGTCCGGGTGAAAGAACAGACACACCGTGCCTGGGGAAGAAATGGGCACATCAGGGCGTTTTCGCCCGTACAGGGAGGCGGAATGACAGAGACGACGAGCGGCCCGGCACGAGGCTCCCGCTCCAAGGGCAGCAAGGCGAACAAGGGTCTGCGTATCGAGCGCATTCACACCACCCCCGGCGTGCATCCGTATGACGAGGTGGTCTGGGAGCGCCGTGACGTCGTCATGACCAACTGGCGCGACGGTTCGGTCAACTTCGAGCAGCGCGGCGTGGAGTTCCCCGACTTCTGGTCGGTGAACGCGGTCAACATCGTCACAAGCAAGTACTTCCGTGGTGCGGTGGGCTCCCCGGACCGCGAGGCGAGCCTGAAGCAGCTCATCGACCGCGTGGTGCGCACCTACCGCAAGGCCGGTGAGGACAATGGCTACTTCGCCTCGCCCGCGGACGCCGAGATCTTCGACCACGAGCTCACCTACGCGCTGCTGCACCAGGTCTTCAGCTTCAACTCGCCTGTCTGGTTCAACGTCGGCACCAAGCAGCCGCAGCAGGTCAGCGCCTGCTTCATCCTCTCCGTGGACGACTCCATGGAGTCGATCCTGGACTGGTACAAGGAAGAGGGGATGATCTTCAAGGGCGGCTCCGGCGCCGGCCTGAACCTCTCCCGCATCCGCTCCTCCAAGGAGCTCCTCTCCTCGGGCGGCAACGCCTCCGGCCCCGTCTCCTTCATGCGCGGCGCCGACGCCTCCGCCGGAACGATCAAGTCGGGCGGCGCCACCCGCCGGGCCGCCAAGATGGTCGTGCTCGATGTCGATCACCCGGACGTCGAGGCGTTCATCGAGACCAAGGTCAAGGAGGAGGAGAAGATCCGCGCCCTGCGCGACGCGGGCTTCGACATGGACCTGGGCGGCGACGACATCACGTCCGTCCAGTACCAGAACGCCAACAACTCCGTCCGCGTGAACGACACGTTCATGAAGGCGGTGGAGTCCGGCTCCTCGTTCGGGCTGCGCAGCCGGATGACCGGTGAGCCCATCGAGGAGATCGACGCCAAGACGCTCTTCCGCAAGATGGCCGAGGCCGCCTGGGCCTGCGCCGACCCGGGCATCCAGTACGACGACACCATCAACCACTGGCACACCTCGCCGGAGTCGGGCCGGATCACCGCCTCCAACCCGTGCAGCGAGTACATGCACCTGGACAACTCCTCGTGCAACCTCGCCTCGCTCAACCTGATGAAGTTCCTCCAGGACGACGACGCGGGCAACCAGCGCTTCGACGCCGAGCGCTTCGCCAAGGTCGTCGAGCTGGTCATCACGGCGATGGACATCTCCATCTGCTTCGCGGACTTCCCGACCGAGAAGATCGGCGAGACCACCCGCGCCTTCCGCCAGCTGGGCATCGGCTACGCCAACCTGGGCGCCCTGCTGATGGCCACCGGCCATGCCTACGACAGCGACGGCGGCCGGGCCCTGGCCGGAGCCATCACCTCCCTGATGACCGGCACCTCGTACAAGCGCTCCGCGGAGCTCGCCGCCGTGGTCGGCACGTACGACGGCTACGCCCGGAACGCGGACGCCCACAAGCGCGTCATGAAGCAGCACTCGGACGCCAACGCCGCCGCCAAGCGCATGGACGACCTGGACACTCCGGTCTGGGCCGCGGCCACCGAGGCCTGGCAGGACGTGCTGCGCCTCGGCGAGAAGAGCGGCTACCGCAACGCCCAGGCGTCGGTGCTCGCGCCGACCGGCACCATCGGCCTGATGATGGACTGCGACACCACGGGCGTCGAGCCGGACCTGGCCCTGGTCAAGTTCAAGAAGCTGGTCGGCGGCGGCTCCATGCAGATCGTGAACAACACGGTCCCCAAGGCGCTCAAGCGGCTCGGCTACCAGGAGGAGCAGGTCGAGGCGATCGTCGCTCACATCGCCGAGCACGGCAATGTGATCGACGCGCCGGGGCTCAAGCCCGCGCACTACGAGGTCTTCGACTGCGCGATGGGCGAGCGCTCCATCTCGCCGATGGGGCATGTGCGGATGATGGCGGCCGCCCAGCCGTTCCTGTCCGGCGCGATCTCCAAGACGGTCAACATGCCGGAGTCGGCCACCGTCGAGGAGATCGAGGAGATCTACTTCGAGGGCTGGAAGCTCGGCCTCAAGGCGCTGGCGATCTACCGCGACAACTGCAAGGTCGGCCAGCCGCTCTCCGCCAAGAAGAAGGAGGAGAAGGAGCAGGCCGAGCCCGAGGTCGAGAAGGTCGTCGAGTACCGCCCGGTCCGCAGGCGCCTTCCCAAGGGCCGCCCCGGCATCACCACCTCCTTCACGGTGGGCGGCGCCGAGGGCTACATGACCGCCAACTCCTACCCGGACGACGGTCTCGGTGAGGTCTTCCTGAAGATGTCCAAGCAGGGCTCGACCCTGGCGGGCATGATGGACGCCTTCTCGATCGCCGTGTCGGTCGGTCTTCAGTACGGCGTGCCGCTGGAGACCTACGTCTCGAAGTTCACCAACATGCGCTTCGAGCCGGCCGGGATGACGGACGACCCGGACGTGCGGATGGCGCAGTCGATCGTCGACTACATCTTCCGCCGGCTGGCGCTGGACTTCCTGCCCTTCGAGACCCGCTCGGCGCTCGGCATCCACTCCGCCGAGGAGCGCCAGCGCCACCTGGAGACGGGGTCCTACGAGGCCGCCGACGACGAGGTGGACGTCGAGGGCCTGGCCCAGTCCGCGCCGCGCCATGTGACCGCCCCGAAGAGCAGTGGGTCGTCGTCGCAGCCGCGGAGCGGGTCCGAGTCGGCGAAGGAGGCCCACAGCTCGACCGAACTGGTCGAGATCCAGCTGGGGTTGAACGCGGACGCGCCGCTCTGCTTCTCCTGTGGCACCAAGATGCGCCGTGCGGGCAGCTGCTACCTGTGCGAGGGCTGCGGTTCCACGAGCGGCTGCAGCTGATCGTGAGTCCTTACGGATGGCATCCGAGGGGATGACATCCCAGGCGGGGCGCGGGCCTTCGGGTCCGCGCCCCGCCGCCGTCGTCCCCCGGCGCCGTAGGGCGCGATGGCGAACCGGGGGCGGACTCTCCGGTATGTGATGAGGGCCACCGTACGGCCGTAGGATGGCGCGGTGCTGGTCAAGTGGATTCGCTGCACCGTGGTGGACCGCCCGGGTTTCGAGCGGGGGCAGCGGAAGTGGGCGGGGTTGCCCGGCGAACCGGGATTCCGGGGGCAGGGCGGTGGCTGGAGCCGGGGGCGGCCGAATGTGGCGCATGTCTTCTCGTTCTGGGAGAGCCGGGCGTTCTACGACTCCTTCATGGCGCGCTCGCACGACCGGCTGGCGGCCTCGCAGTCGGGCACGTACCGAGATATGCAAGTCCGGCTGTTCGAGCACCGATTCGATGTGAAGGTCGGCTTCGAGCCGCGGTTCTCCGACGCGGACGTGGTGCGCGTCGCGCACTGCCGGGTGCGCCCCGACCGGGTGGATCACTTCACGCTGGTGCAGGAGAAGGTGTGGAATCCGGCCATGGCCGGGTCGCCCGGGATGCTGCGCGGGGTGTTCGGGGAGGCGCCGGGGAACGAGTTCCTGGTGTTGTCGATGTGGGACTCGGCGGCCGAGCACGGGAAGTACCGTGTGGAGCGGGTCGAGCGGCTCGGCCTGCGCGCGCAGACGGAAGCGGATGTGGCGGCGATCGCCGGCGATGTCGTACGGGTCGAGTCCGCCTGGACGGTGTGATGCGGAGCCCGCTGCCGGGCAAGGGGGGGCGGTCCTGATCAGCGGCGGGCGGGGAGATAGGCCCCGGTCCGGACCGCGGCGGCGACGGCGGTGGCCGTCTGGTCGGCGAGCGGGGTGTCGATGGGCTCGCGGGTGATGAGCGCCCGGAAGAACAAGGGCGCGGAGACGGCGCGTACGACCGCCGCGGCGTCGGTGCCGGAGGGGGCCTCGCCTCGGTCGACGGCCCTGCGCACCACGGTTTCGCAGCGCGCGAAGCGCTCGGTGTAGAAGTCGCGCAGCGCCTGCGCCGCGCGCTCGGACTGGAACGCGGCCGCGATGAAGGCGGTCGGCGCGGCGGCGGCCGACGCGCTGCCGAAGGTCTCGGCCACCTCGCGGGCGAGGGCGCGCAGATCGCCCTCCAGATTCCCGGTGTCGGGCGGCGTCCAGGCGTCCTCTCCCGCCAGGTCAAGCGCGTCCGCCACGAGCCCCTCGACGCTGCCCCAGCGCCGGTAGACGGTCGTTTTGTGGATGCCGGAGCGCTCGGCGACGTACTCCACGGTCAGACCCGGATAGCCGTGCTCGGCGAGGCCGGTGAGCACGGCGTCGCGCACCGCCGAGCGGGTGCGCGCGGTGCGCCCGCCGGGGCGGACGGTGCCCGGCGTCGGGGCGGCGCTCTCTGTGGACAAGTGCAACTCCAGTTGTGTTAGTGGGTTCGCTGTGCCATGCTGAGGGTAACGCAACTTCAGTTGTGTTTGGAGTGTGCGGTCCGAATGGCCGCTCGCGTGCTCGGAGGTGCGCCCTTGCCCACTCAGATCTCGCTGCGAGGCGTCACGCTGTCCCGGGGTGACCGGCTGCTGCTCGACGACGTGTCCTTCGCGGTGCGGCCCGGGGAGCGGATCGGCGTCGTGGGGGAGAACGGGGCCGGTAAGTCCACCTTGCTGCGGCTGCTGACCGGGCGCGAGTCGCCGGACGACGGCGCCGTGGTGACAGTGGCCGAAGGCGGCGTCGGCCACCTCGGCCAGACGCCCGAGCTGCCGCCGGATCGCACGGTGCGTGACGCGGTGGACACCGCCCTCGCCGAGGTGCGCGCCATGGAGCGCGGGCTGCGCGAGTTGGAGGCGGATCTCGCCGACGGTACCCCCGATGTGCTCGCCGCTTATGGCGATCTGCTCACCGCGTTCGAGGCCCGCGGTGGCTATGAGGCGGATGCCCGGGTGGAGAAGGCCCTGCACGGCCTGGGGCTCGGCGGCATCGGGTACGAGCGGCGGCTCGGCAGTCTGTCGGGCGGTGAGCAGGCCCGGCTCGGGCTCGCCTGCCTGATCGCGGCCGCCCCCGAGGTGATGCTGCTGGACGAGCCGACGAACCACCTCGACGGCGCGGCGCTCGGCTGGCTGGAGGAGGCGCTCCGGGCGCATCGGGGCACCGTCGTCGCCGTCTCCCACGACCGGGTCTTCCTGGAGCGGGTGGCGACCGCGATCGTCGAGGTGGACGCCGACCGGCGCACCCTGGTCCGGTACGGCGGGGGGTACGGCGGATTCGTCGCCGAGCAGACCGCCACGCGCCGCCGCTGGGAGCAGGCGTACGAGGAGTGGTGCGCGGAGACGGCCGCGCTCGCCGAGGCCGCCACCACCGTCGCCCGGCGGGTGGCCCCGGGGCGCGGCATGAAGGACGGCAACAAGCTGGCCTACGACCGGGACCGGGGACGTGTGCAGTCCTCGGTCTCCAGCAGGGTGCGGAACGCACGCGAGAGGCTGCGCAGACTCCAGGAGGACCCGGTGCCGCGCCCGCCGGAGCCGCTGCGGTTCTCGGCACTCCCCGCCGCGGGCTCGGCGGACGGTCTGCTCGTCGACCTTCACGATGTCCGCGTGGGGGAGCGGCTGGCGGTCGACCGGCTCACGGTGGCGGCCGGAGAGAGACTGCTCGTCCACGGTGCCAACGGCGCGGGCAAATCCACGTTGCTGCGGGTCATGGCCGGGGTGGAGAAACCGGAGGCGGGCCGGGTGGCCCGCCGGGGCAGGATCGGCTATCTCGCCCAGGAGATACCCGTTGCCCGGCCCCGGGAGCGGCTGCTGTCGGCCTTCGGCCGTGGGCTGCCGGGGACACCGGAGGAGCAGACCGACCTGCTGCTGTCGTACGGGCTGTTCCGCCCGGATGCCCTCCACGTCCCGGTGGGGTCGCTCTCCGCGGGCCAGCGCCGCCGGCTGGCGCTCGCCAGGTTGCTGGCCCGCCCCGCCGATCTGCTGCTGCTCGACGAGCCGACCAACCATCTCGCCCTCGGCCTGGTGGAGGAGCTGGAGGAGGCGCTGGCCCAGTGGACCGGGGCGCTGGTGGTGGTCTCGCACGACCGGCTGTTGCGCAGCCGCTTCACTGGGCGCCGCCGCGAGATACGAGGAGGTCGGCCCATGGCCGAGGAGGGCGGCGAGGCGCCGGCCACGGCCTCGATCTAGGGTGGCGCCATGGCACGACCCCGGCGCATCGTCCTCCTACGGCACGGAGAATCGGAGGGGAACGTCGACGACTCGGTGTACGAAAGGGTGCCCGACCATGCTCTGAGACTGACCGAGACCGGGCGCAGGCAGGCGGAGGAGGCGGGTGAGCGACTGCGCGACACCTTCGGCGACGAGCGCGTGTCGATCTATGTGTCGCCGTACCGTCGCACCCATCAGACCCTGAAGCTGCTCGATCTCGACCCCTCCCGCACCCGGGTCAGGGAGGAGCCGCGGCTGCGGGAGCAGGACTGGGGGAACTGGCAGGACCGCGAGGACGTGCGGAAGCAGAAGGCGTACCGCAATGCCTACGGGCACTTCTTCTACCGGTTCGCTCAGGGTGAGTCGGGCGCCGACGTCTACGACCGGGTGGACGCCTTCCTGGAGAGCCTGTGGCGCAGTTTCCAGGACCCGGCACACCCGCCGAACGTCCTGCTGGTGACCCATGGGATGACCATGCGGCTGTTCTGCATGCGGTGGCTGCACTGGAGCGTCGCCGAATTCGAGTCGCTGTCGAACCCCGGCAACGGCGAGATGCGGACCCTGCTGCTCGGCTCCGACGGCCGCTACCACCTCGACCGGCCCTTTGAGCGCTGGTGCGCCCCCAAGCCCTACGGCCACACCGGTTAGAGTGCGCAACGATGACCGCTGACCGTTTCCACCGGGCTCTGCGGAGCCTGCGCGGGCTGGCCGTGGGCGACGCCCTCGGCTCCCAGTTCTTCGTCCCCGCCAACTATCCCTACCTCAAGCGCCGCGCGCTGCCGCCCACCCCCTGGCAGTGGACTGACGACACCGAGATGGCCTGCTCGATCCTGGCCGCCCTGGTGACCCACGGCCGGATCGACCAGGACGATCTCGCCCGGTCCTTCGCCGACCACCACGATTTCGACCGGGGCTACGGCCCCGCCGTGAACCGGATGCTCCGCCTGATCAGGGAGGGCGGCGACTGGCGCGACCTGGCCGCCGGGCTGTTCCAGGGGCAGGGCTCGTGGGGCAACGGCGCCGCCATGCGGATCGCCCCGCTGGGCGCCTGGTACGCGGGCGATGTGGAGCAGGCCACGCATCAGGCGGAGATCTCGGCGTGCACCACGCATCAGCATCGCGAGGCGGTGGCGGGCGCCATGGCGGTGGCCGCGGCCGCGGCACTGGTGGCCGATCCGGCGGGCCATGGCGGGCCCGGGGAACTGCTGGACCGGGTGGTCGAGGTGGTGCCGCGCAGCGCCGTCCAGGCGGGGCTGCGCCGCGCCCGCGACATGCTCGACTACGCGGACGCCGGGACCGTCGCCGCGGTGCTCGGCTGTGGCCGCCGCACCAGCGCCCATGACACCGTGCCGTTCGCCCTGTGGGCGGCCGCTCGCCACCTGGGCTCCTTCGAGGAGGCGTTCTGGAGGACGGCCTCGGCCGGCGGAGACGTGGACACCACCTGCGCCATCGTCGGGGGAGTGGTCGCGTCCGAGGCCGCCGGTGCGCCGCCGGCCGACTGGCTGGACCGCACCGAGGCGCTGCCGGAGTGGGCCCCGGGCACCGGCGATGGGCGGCCGGGGCGCGCGGGCGCCGACTGACCTTCGGCGTGGGCGCGCTGCGGTGCGCCGTCCGGTTTGCCCCACCCGTCGAACCAGCCGTGCGCCGCGTCGTGTTGGGCGGAAACGGCCCCCGGATCCACCAGGGTGGCAACCGCCGGCGGCGGTCGATGATCACTGCTGGGGAACCGGGTTCCGAACGCAGGTAAGAGCGGCGTAAGGTTGTCCTCGCCATGGCCTATGAACCGCCCACCCACAGTGTCGAGCGCTCGCTCCGAGCCACGACGGGAGCCAAGATCGTCGTCGGTATCGACGAAGTCGGGCGCGGGGCATGGGCCGGTCCGGTGACGGTCTGCGCGGCGGTCACCGGTCTGCGCCGTCCGCCGACCGGGCTCACCGACTCCAAGCTGCTGAGTCCCAAGAAGCGCACGGCCCTGGCCCTGGAGTTGGACTCGTGGGTCACCGCGCACGCCCTGGGTCACTCCTCTCCCGAGGAGATCGACGACCTGGGGATGACGGCCGCCCTCCGGCTCGCCGCCACGCGTGCGCTGGACGCGCTGCCGGTCCGGCCGGACGCGGTCATCCTGGACGGGAAGTACGACTACCTCGGCGGTCCCTGGACGGTTCGTACGGTCATCAAGGGCGATCAGTCCTGTGTGTCCGTCGCCGCCGCCTCGGTGATCGCCAAGGTCCGCCGGGATGCGATGATGGCCGAACTGGGAGCCGAGCACACGGACTTCTGCTTCGGGGACAACGCCGGATATCCGTCCCCCACGCACCGCGCCGCCCTGCGGGAACTGGGGCCCACGCCCCACCACCGGCTGTCCTGGGCCTATATGGACGGGCTGCCCCGCTGGCGGCACCTGAAGCGGTTCCGCAGCACATCCGAACCGGTCGGGCTGGAGGACGAAGGCCAACTCGGCTTCGACTTCTGAGCAGACCAAGCGGTCAAAACCGCCACCCGCCGATGCGACTCGCACCGACGTTTGATAGACATCAGCCCATGCCTCTCATCCCCGAGGAGCCTCAGATTCACGAGAGTGTCCCGGGTCCCCGCGCGACACCGGCCGCAGGCCGCACCGCGCCGACCCCTCGTCCTGTCCCTGGTCCCGGCCCCCGGCCCGCACCGCGGCGGCCAGGAAGCCCCGGTCCCAACCGTGGCTCCGCCGGAACCTCGTCGGCCCAGTCGCAGCGCACCACGAGCGATGCGACGAAGCCCGTGCCGACCGCCCCGGCGGCTTCGGCTGCCAAGGCCGCACCCACCGCCACAAAGGCCACGCCCCAGATCCAGCTGATCCCCGCCACGGTGGACGGCGCCCTGGACGCGGCGGACGAGGCGGTCGACCTGCTGCTGGATTCCGGCCGAGCCCCTGGTGACATCCTGGTGCTGACCACCGGGGAGCAGCATCCGTGGGCGGCACATGAGTTGTCCTTCGGCGAGGCGTCCTACTGGGCGCAGCACGACGCCGGAGACGATGTCTTCTACGCCGGCGCGGATGCCGACCGCCTCAAGGGCCGTCCGGTCGTGGTCGTCGCCGTCAACGGTGGTGCGAACGATGCGGTGGCCCGCGCGCTGCCCGAGGCGATGGGCCGGGCCGGGACGCTGCTGATCGTCTGCGGCGATCCGGAGCGCATCAACACCCTCATCGGTCCGGGCGCCTGAGGCCGCACGTCCCCGAACGCCCGGTGTCCGGCAGTCTCTGCCCCACGTGGCGGAGCTGTCCGGCGCCCGGACGGCCGGTGGCCGCGCGGCCCGCGACCGGTCAGACGGCGGCGGAGTGGCTCAGCGCCTTGCGCCGCCCTCCGAGGTGGGGCCGCGGCAGCGCCTTGGCGTCGCCGTCGCCCTCGACGGCCACGCCCAGCTCGGCCGGCAGCGAAGTGGAGTGCGGCCGGCGGCCGCCCCGCCCCTCGCCGAGGACCCGCCATCCGTCGTGGGTCAGCGTGATGTACGCACCGCAGCGCAGGCCGTGCAGGGTGCAGGCGTCGCGCAGCCCCCACATCCAGGCGCCGTCCTCCTCCGTCCACCGGCTCTCGCCCTCGCGGCAGTAGAGGAGCACGGCGGTGCGGATCGGTGTGCGGCGGCGCAGATCGTGCGGGATCACCCGGCGCAACTGCGCCAGCAGCGCGTTCCGGAAGTCCCAGCCGTCGACGGCGGCGGCGCCGCGGCGGACGAACGAGGCGCTCGCCGTGAGCCGTTCCTCCGGATCGAGGACCGCGACGACGGCGGTCGAGGGCGTCGGCAGATGGCGGATGTGCAGTCCGGTGACCACCTCGCGCGGATTGCGCAGCAACGGGATTCCCGCTGCCGCCCACTCGGCGGGCTGGAGCATCCGGCCGACTCGGGAAGCGGAATCGGCGGACGGTGGCGGAACGAAGCCGAAGGTCACGGTCCTCCCTTCGTCTGCGCCCACGGTCCGTGCGAAGGGTCGGGCACGGGCGCGGGCCACGACACAGCCCCGTCGGTGCCACGGCCGGACCGGGGGCGGGGGAGCTGCTGACAATTCTCGCGGCAGCGCCCGCGTGCGGCAATGCACAGTCGGCACCACTGACCGTTTTACGTGGATGTGCGTTCTATATTCCTGGCCGGTTCGCGCCTCGCCGCGGCCCTGGCCGTCCCTACCCCTGCACGGCCAGGACCAGCGGAAACACCCCGGCCGCCCCGGCCCGGCGGAGCAGCCGGGAGGCGACGGCCAGAGTCCAGCCGGTGTCCGCCAGATCGTCCACCAGCAGCACCGGTCCACCCGCCTCGGCGAGGGCCGCCGCCAGCGGGGGCGGCACGGTCAGCGCGCCGTGCAGCGCCCGCAGCCGCTGGGCGCTGTTGGTGCGCGGCACCCGGGTGTCGATCTCGCCGCCGTGGTACGCGACGCTCCCGAGCAGGGGCAACCGGCCGACCGTGGCGATCCGTTCGCCGAGTGACTGGATCAACTGCGGGCGGGTGCGGGAGGCGAGGGTGACCACGCCCACCGGGCGGTCCGGGGCGTCCGGCGCGCCCGAGGCCCAGCCGCCGGGGCCCTTGGCCCAGTCGGCGAGCACCGTCACCACCGCACCGGCCACATCGTCGGGCACCGGGGCGTCCGGGCTCTGCGGGGCCAGCAGCGGCCGCAGCCGGTTTCCCCAGCCGATGTCGGACAGACGGCCCAGGGCCCGGCCCGGAGCGGCCTGCTCACCCGCCGGAATGCGGCCCTTGAGATCGACGCCCACCGCGGGCAGCCCGGTCGGCCACATACGGCGCGGCTCCACCTCGACACCGGGCCGCCCCAGCTCACCGCGCGCCGCGTCCAGCGAGGCGGCGGACACCTCGGTGGTGAACCGCGCCCCCGCGCAGTTGTCACAGCGGCCACAGGGCGCCGCCTTCTCGTCGTCCAGCTGTCGCCGCAGGAACTCCATCCGGCAGTCGGCCGTCGTGGCGTAGTCCCGCATGGCCTGCTGCTCGGTCTCCCGCTGGCGTGCCACCCACGCATACCGCTCCGCGTCATACGCCCAGGGCTGCCCGGTGGCGGTCCAGCCGCCGCGCACCCGCCGCACCGCGCCGTCCACGTCGAGCACCTTGAGCATGATCTCCAGACGCGACCGCCGCAGCTCGACCTGGGGCTCGAGCGCGGGCAGCGACACCGGCCGGTCCGACGACGCGAGCACGTCGAGCGTGCGGCGCACCTGCTCCTCGGGCGGGAAGGCGAGCGAGGCGAAATACCGCCAGATCGCCTCGTCCTCGCGGCCGGGCAGGAGCAGCACCTCGGCGTGCTCCACACCGCGCCCGGCGCGCCCGACCTGCTGGTAGTAGGCGATGGGGGAGGACGGCGAACCGAGATGGACCACGAAGCCGAGGTCCGGCTTGTCGAAGCCCATGCCCAGCGCTGAGGTGGCGACCAGCGCCTTGACCCGGTTGGCCAGCAGGTCCTCCTCGGCCTGCTGGCGATCCGCGTTCTCCGTCTTGCCGGTGTAGGAGGCGACGGTGTGACCGCGCTGCCGCAGGAACGCGGTCACCTCCTCGGCAGCGGCCACGGTGAGGGTGTAGATGATCCCGGAGCCCGGCAGCTCATCGAGGTGGTCGGCGAGCCAGGCGAGCCGATGCGCGGCGTCCGGCAGCGGCAGCACGCCCAGCCGCAGGCTCTCCCGGTCCAGCGGGCCGCGCAGCACCAGCGCCCGCCCGGTTCCTTCGCCCGTGCCCAGCTGCTCGGCCACATCGGCGGTGACCCGCGCGTTCGCGGTCGCGGTGGTGGCGAGCACGGGCACGCCCTGGGGAAGATCGGCGAGCATGGTGCGCAGCCTGCGGTAGTCGGGCCGGAAGTCATGGCCCCAGTCGGAGATGCAGTGTGCCTCGTCGACGACCAGCAGGCCGGTGGCGGCGGCGAGCTGGGGCAGCACCTGGTCGCGGAAGTCGGGGTTGTTGAGCCGCTCCGGGCTCACCAGCAGCACATCCACCTCACCCGCGGCCACCTCCGCCTGGATGGTGTCCCACTCCTCGGTGTTCGCGGAATTGATCGTGCGGGCCTGGATACCGGCGCGCGCGGCGGCCTCGACCTGGTTGCGCATCAGCGCGAGGAGCGGGGAGACGATCACGGTGGGACCGCTGCCGCGCTCGCGCAGCAGCGCGGTGGCGACGAAATACACCGCCGACTTGCCCCAGCCGGTGCGCTGGACGACCAGCGCCCGGCGACGCTCGGCGACCAGCGCCTCGATCGCCCGCCATTGATCCTCCCGGAGCCGGGCGGAGCCGGTGGTGTCCCCGACGAGGCGGGCCAGGACGCGGTCGGCCGAGAGGCGCAGGTTTTCGTCGCTCATGCCCCCCATGCAACCCGATCCCGCCGACATCGCGCCAACGCCCCCGGCAGCCTGTGGATAACGTTATCCACAGGGGTGGCGGGACCGTCGGGGCTGAGGGACCGTCGGGCCATGACTCGACACAACGAAGCGGCCGGTCTGCCCGGCGAAGAGCAGGTCACTCTCCGCAGTCCGGCGGAGCTCGCCGATGCCCTGCCCTATGTCCTGGGCTTCCAGCCGGACGACAGCATCGTGATGATCGCGCTGCACGGCACCCGCGGCCGGTTCGGCGGCAGGCTCAGGCTCGGCATTCCCCGAGTTCCGGAGGAGTGGCCGGAGGTCTGCGATCAGCTCGCCGAATGCTTGATCAGCGGCAGTGAGCGGCGTGGTGTGCGGCCGGACGGGGTCGTTCTGTTCCTGTGCCAGGAGCCGGCCGAGGGTGAGTCCGCGCAGGAGGCGATGGAGCGGCTGCGGCCCCTCGCCCAGCGGCTGCGCATCGCGTGCGGCGGGTTGGAGGTGCCGGTGTTCGAGGCGCTGTGCATCTCCGGCGGCCGGTTCTGGTCGTATGTCTGCCCCGACCGGCGCTGCTGTCCGCCGGAAGGCGTTCCGCTCGCTCTGCCCGGCACCTCGGTCATGGCCGCGGCGGCGACGTACGCGGGGGTCCAGGTGCGCGGCTCGCTGAGCGAGATGGAGGTCAGGCTCGCCCCGCTCGGGGCGCCTCGGGCCGATATTCAGGAGCGGGCGCTGGACGCGGCCGGAGCCGATCTTGTGCCGAGGATTCTGGATGGCGCCGGCTCCGCGACCGTGCGTGCGCAGACCCTCGGTCTGGTGGGCCGGATGCTGGACACGTTCCAGGCCGCGCCGCCGGTGGCCGACGTCTGCGCGGCCGATCTCCGCGATGACGGTCTGCTCGACGACCAGGAGGCGGCGGTGATGATCATCGGGTTGCAGGACCGGCGGACCCGGGATCGGGTGGCCGGATGGATGGAGGAAGCGGACGCCGACGCGGCGCTGCGGCTGTGGCGCGCGCTGGCCCGTCGCTGTGTCGGCTCCTATGGGGAGCATGCGGCGGCGCCGCTCACCCTGGCGGGGTGGGTCGCCTGGTCGGCGGGGGATGAGCTCATGGCACGGGTGGCGCTCGGCCGTGCCCTGCGGGTCGATCCGGACTACCTCTTCGCGAGGTTGTTGCACCAGGCGTGCAATGAGGGAGTCCATCCGAAGCTGCTGCGCCAATGCCTGCGCCGGGAGGACTCCGAGCGCTACGACCCGGCCGACCGCGCCGACCGTGCTGTACACGCCGCGGTGCACGCGGAGCTGGAGCGGCTCGGCGGCTTGGCTGCCGCCGAAGCGCAGGGGGCGGCCGGAACCCCGGCCGAAGCGGTCGTGGAAACGGCCGGACCGGCCGAGTCGGCTGAGCCTGCCGAGTCGGTCGCCCGCGCGGAAGCGGAGGAGTCGGAGGAAGCGGAGGGGTTGGAGGACTCGGGGGAGGTGGAAGGCCAGATGGAGCGGCAGTCGGCGCGGGAGCGGCGGAGCGGGACGGCGGCCCCGGGCGGCAGGAGCGGCCCGGCAGGGACGAGCGCCCCCGGTGGCAGGCGCCGCCCGGAAGGGCGGCCGCGCACCCGACGCCGCACCGGCGGCCGGGGCACGCGCAGCCGCCGCTGACCCGGACGGACCGGGGGAGTCCTGGGGCGGGGGCAGGAGCGGCTGCGGGGTCGCTCTCGGGGTGCCGGTCCGCTGGACGGCTCAGGCCTATGACACGGGGCCCGGGGGCGGCAGGCGGGTGTGCTGAGGTCCGGATGCCAGGGGCGGCCTTTGGGCGGCAGGAGGCGTGCCGAGGCTCGGCGGCCGGGTGGACAGGGGGCGACGAGAGAGCTGGGCCGAGGCGTGGCGGTCCGGGGTGGATGGTGGGTTGCGGGGTGGCGGTTCGCCCGTGTGGGGCGGGTCGGGGAATCGGAAGGGGGTGTGGGATTCGTGCAGGCGAGCGCTTGAGAGAGCGATTTCACGAACATCGGTGATCATGCTCAAGGGCCTGATTATCGTCAGGCAGACGACTATGATCGCGTCATGCCCTACGACCCGTCGGCCTTTCCGGCATTCGCCGTCACCGTTGATCTGGTCGTGCTCACCGTGCGGCGGCATTCGCTGTGTGCGTTGGCCGTTCGTCGCGGGGAGCCGCCTTTCAAGGGTCGGTGGGCGCTGCCCGGCGGTTTCGTGCGGCCCGATGAGGATCTCGCCGTCGCCGCTGCCAGGGAGTTGGCCGAGGAAACCGGGCTGCTCGCCCATGACCCCACGCTTCCGGTCCCGCCGAACGCGGCCCATCTTGAGCAGCTCGCCACGTACGGCGATCCGAAGCGGGACCCCCGGATGCGCGTGGTCAGCGTGGCGCATCTCGCGCTGGCGCCCGATCTGCCCGCGCCCCGGGCCGGGGGCGACGCGCACACGGTGCGCTGGGCGCCGGTCGAGTCGCTGCTCGACCAGGAGGGGGCCTTCGCGCGCGACAGTGATCTGGCCGCCCCGCTCGCCTTCGACCATGCCCGCATCCTCGCGGATGGGGTCGAGCGCGCCCGCTCCAAGATCGAGTACTCCTCGCTGGCCACCGCCTTCTGTCCGCAGGAGTTCACGGTCGGCGAGCTGCGCCGGGTGTACGAGGCGGTGTGGGGCGTGGCCCTGGACCCACGGAACTTCCACCGCAAGGTCACCGGCACCCCGGGCTTCCTGGTGCCCACCGGCGGTACGACGACCCGTCAGGGCGGCCGTCCGGCCCAGCTGTTCCGGGCCGGAGGGGCGACGCTGCTCAATCCGCCCATGCTTCGCCCCGAGGTGTGACGGGCCATGACACGACGACTCCCCGGGAGTGCTATGTCCTGACGAAATAGGACATAGCGGGTTAACGTTCTCCGGTACGCCACCAGTCCCCACGTGCCATCGAGCGGTTCCATGCCCCGCGGGAGAAGCCATGATCCAGGCCACCGGACTGACCAGCACCCCCCGCCGCAACCATCCGCCCGTTGTCGACGACCTCACCTTCGAGGCCCCGGCGGGCCGGGTCACCGCACTGCTCGGCGGCCCCGGCGCGGGCAAGACCACCGCGCTGCGGCTTCTGCTACAGCTCGACCGGGGCCATGGCTCCGCCTTCTTCCGGGGCCGCCCCCTGCACCGCATCCGGCGCCCGGCTCATGAGATCGGCGTTCTCCTCGAGGACGTCCCGGGCCACCCTGGCCGCACCGTGCGGGGGCATCTGAGGATGCTCGGTGCCGCGGCCGGGGTAGCTGCCGCACGCGCCGATGTCGTGCTCGATGTGGTCGGCCTCACCGATCTGGCGGACGAGCGTCTCGGTGATCTGTCGACCGGGGCGGAGCGTCGTCTCGGGATCGCCACCGCGCTGCTGGGGGACCCGCACACCCTGGTCCTCGACGAGCCCGCGCGGGGCCTGTCGGCCCGGGAGACCGCCTGGCTGTACAGGCTGCTGCGTCAATTCGCCTCCCAGGGCGGCGCCGTCCTCGTCGCCACCGAGGACGCCGAGGGTGTGATCCGCCTCGCGGACCAGGTGCTCACCCTGGAATCGGGGCGGCTGGTGGCCGATCAGCCGGTGGACGAGTTCGCCCGCACCAGGCTGCGCCCCCGTGTCGTCGTCCACTCGCCGCTCGTCGGCCGCCTCGCCGCCGTCCTGGAAGAGGAGGTCGAGGCCGCCCGGCAGTTGGCCGAGGCACAGGCGGCGGAGGAGGCCCGGGTGGCGGCCGAGCTCGCGGCCAAGGCCGAGGCCGCTCAGGCCGCCGACGTCGCCCAGCCCGACGTGGCCGACGGGGGCGATGTCGTCAAGGCCGAGAGCGCCGGGCCCAAGGCCAGGAAGAGGGCGATCTGGCGCAAGGTCAGGATGGCCCCGTTCGCCACCCGGGGCTCCGCCGCGGCCGAGGCGAAGAAGGCCACCGCGGAAGCCGCGGTCAACGACAAGACGGTCAACGACAAGGCGATCAACGACAAGCCGGCCGGCGGCAAGGCGACCAGGGCCAACAAGGCAGACACGGCAAACCCGGCGGACAAGGCTGCCACCACCCCCGCACCAGCCACCACCCCCGCACCAGCCCCCGCACCCGCCGCCATCCCCGCCCCCGCTGCCGACACCGACGCGGCTGGCGCCGAAGCGGCCCGCACGCGGACCGGGATCGCCGTCGGCGCCGGGGTCGGGGTCGAGGTCGGGGTTGGAGTCGGAGCCGAGGCCGAGGAGGAGCCGGTCGCCACGCCCGCCGACCCGTTCTCCGTGGTGCGGGACGACGACACCCATATCTCCGTCTACGGCCTGTCCCCCGCATCGGTCGGGGAGACCGCCTACCGCCACGGCATCGTGGTCCACCGGCTGGTCGAGGAGACCGCCGATCTGGGCCCGGGGACTCCCGCGGCCGCTCGCGCCCGCGACCCCGAGGCGCCCCCGCTGCGGCTGCTCCCCAAGCTCCGCTTCCCCGGCCCCGCCTGGCCGATGCGTTACGAGGTGCGCCGCGCCACGGGCGTACGGACCGGCTGGCTGATCGGCGTCGCCTCCATCGTGGCCTCCCTCCTCGCCTCCGTGCTGCTCGCCCGCGCCGGTGATACCGGGGAGCTGCACCGGCTCACCGGCTGGCCCGCCGACCTCCCGCTGCCTCCCGTCGCCATCGCGGCCGGTCTCCTGGGCGCCCTCGCCTTCGGCGACGAGTTCCGCTTTCCGGCACTGGCCGCGACCCGGGACGCGGTGCCCCGCCGACTCGGGCTGCTGGCCGCCAAATTCGCGGTCTGCGCGGCCGGTGCCGTCCTGCTGTCGCTCGGCGTCATCGTGCTCGACAGCGCGGCGCTCCTGCTGCTCGTGGGCGGCAACGCGGTACCGCTGCCGGGCGACTGGCCCGCGCTGGTGGTCGGCGTCTTCGGCCTGACCATCGGCTCGTCGTGGGCCGGGCTGCTCGCCGCCGGAGTCTTCCGTTCCACCGCGCTCGGGCTGGCCACCCTGCTCGCCGTGCCGATCCTCGCGGTGCCCGTCGTCCAGCGCGCCGGGCAGGACCCGTCGCTGCGTTCGCTGGTCATGCTGCCGCACCGGCTGCGCGCGGCGACGCTGGACCGGTCGCCCTCCCTGATCGACCGAGGGCTGGCGGTCGCGCTGCGGCTCGCCTCCCAACCGGTCGGACAGGCGCTGATGTTGTCGGTGGCCGTCCTGCTGTGCGCCTACGCCCTCACCGGTCTGCGCGGCAAGAGCACCCGCCAGTAGCACCCGCCGGCAGCACCCGCCCCGCGCCGGGCGCCCACGCCCGCCCCGTCGACCGCCCGCCCGCTCCGATGCCCGCCCCGCCGCCCGCTCGGCCCAGCGGCCGCCTGGCTCGTGCGCAGCCAGTCGCCCGTCCCCAGGCCAGTGGATCAGGCCCGGAGCGGATTCGTACAGCCGTCGCGCGAGCTGCTCGCAACTCCCCGAAGGATGCTTCTTTCTGTCTGATTGAGCGTCAATTGTGAGGTAATGGGCGATCACCCTTTCGTGTGCTTTTCACCAAAGACCTCAAGGGCTTCCGAGGCGTCGCCGACAAAGGATGCGTGAGTACCCTTGCGCACACCACGATGACCGCGGCTCGCCCCGCCGACTCCGGCCTGGCCGGTTCGGGCGAGCTTGACCGCTACTCCTACGCCGAAGCCCCCGGCGCCGACCGCGGCAGCGCCCCCTCCTCCTGGGACGGTGCCGAGGCGGAGATCGGCCGGGTGGGCCGACGCGCGGCCGGCAACCGGGGCCGCGGGCTGCACGGCCAACTCGTTCAGCAGCTGGGCCAGATGATCGTCTCCGGTGACCTGGGCGCGGACCGTCCGCTCGTCCCCGAGGAGATCGGTCAGCGCTTCGAGGTCTCCCGCACCGTCGTACGGGAATCGCTGCGCGTCCTCGAGGCCAAGGGCCTGGTCAGCGCCCGCCCCAATGTGGGCACCCGGGTCCGTCCGGTCAGCGACTGGAACCTGCTCGATCCGGACATCATCGAGTGGCGCGCCTTCGGCCCGCAGCGTGACGACCAGCGCCGTGAGCTGTGCGAGCTGCGCTGGACCATCGAGCCGCTGGCCGCCCGGCTCGCCGCCGGGCACGGCCGCGAGGAGGTGCAGCAGCGGCTCGGCGACATGGTCGAGATCATGAGCCACGCGCTGGCCCAGGGTGACGCCCTCACCTTCTCCCGCGCCGACGCCGAGTTCCACGCGCTGCTGCTCCAGGTCGGGGGCAATCGGATGCTGGAGCACCTGGCGGGCATCGTCGCCGCCGCGCTCCATGTCTCCGGGGCCCCGGTCTCCGGCTGCGACCGCCTCACCGAGGCGGGGGTCGCCCATCACCGCAGGATCGTCGAGGCGGTCGGCGAGGGCGACGCCGCGGCGGCCGAGGCGGCGATGCGCCAGCTGCTGACCGTCCACCCGGATCTCGATCATGCCGAGGTCGGGGTGCCCGCGCCGCGCGAGCACTGATCCGCGGCGCGTCCGGTCGCCCGGAGCGCCGGGCGTCCGGAGCGTGCGGCGTACGACGTACGGCAAGGCGGTGTCGGTAGGCGGCGAGTTCCGGCCCGATGGATGCCGTACGGCGTACGAGAGGGCGTCGCCGGATCCCGCGTCGCGGGTTCGGCGGCGCGGCGCGATCTGGTCGATCGGCGCCGTGTGGCTCCCATCGGTGTGCGATTGGGAGTTTTCTGTCCCGTTGGATGGGCATTAAGACCGTTATGGGGTGTGACTCGGGCCACGAGTATTGGGCGTAACGCTCTTTGGGGCAGCGCGATGATTAAAGAGGTGGCAGCCGCGGAGGGAATACGGATGTCGCTCAAAACGCTGTACTCCTCCGCACTCCGCCCGCGCCGTCGGTTCATCCCTGCCGGCGGTCGTCGGCTCCGGTCCCCAGTGGACTGAGCCGGAAGCCGTTTCCAACGTTCCGAGAGGTTGTTCGTGTCGGCCAGCACATCCCGTACGCTCCCGCCGGAGATCGCCGAGTCGGAGTCTGTCATGGCGCTCATCGAGCGGGGAAAGGCTGAGGGGCAGATCGCCGGCGACGATGTGCGCCGGGCCTTCGAGGCTGACCAGATTCCGCCAACCCAGTGGAAGAACGTACTGCGCAGCCTCAACCAGATCCTCGACGAGGAGGGTGTGACGCTGATGGTCAGTGCCGCAGAGGCGCCCAAACGCACCCGTAAGAGCGTCGCAGCGAAGAGCCCGGCAAAGCGCACCGCCACCAAGACTGTCGCGGCCAAGACGGTCACCGCCAAGAAGGCCCCCGCCGCCCCGGTCGCCCCCACCGCGGACCCGGGCGCCGCCCCGGCCGGTGAGGTCGCGGCCGCCCCCGCGAAGAAGGCCGCCGCCAAGAAGACCGCGGCCAAGAAGACGGTCGCCAAGAAGGCCACCACCGCCGCCGCCAAGAAGACGGTCGCGAAGAAGACCACCGCCAAGAAGGACGTCACCGACGAGCTCCTCGAGGGCGAGGACGTCATCGAGGAGGCACCGGGCAAGCCCGGCCCCGAGGGCGCCGAGGCCGAGCCGGAGAACGCGGGCTTCGTGCTCTCCGACGAGGACGAGGACGACGCCCCCGCGCAGCAGGTCGCCGCGGCCGGTGCCACCGCCGACCCGGTCAAGGACTACCTCAAGCAGATCGGCAAGGTCCCGCTGCTCAACGCCGAGCAGGAGGTCGAGCTCGCCAAGCGCATCGAGGCCGGTCTGTTCGCCGAGGACAAGCTCGCCAACTCCGACAAGCTGGCCCCCAAGCTCAAGCGCGAGCTGGAGATCATCGCCGAGGACGGCCGCCGCGCCAAGAACCACCTCCTGGAGGCCAACCTCCGTCTGGTGGTCTCGCTGGCCAAGCGCTACACGGGCCGCGGCATGCTCTTCCTGGACCTCATCCAGGAGGGCAACCTCGGTCTGATCCGCGCGGTCGAGAAGTTCGACTACACCAAGGGCTACAAGTTCTCCACGTACGCCACCTGGTGGATCCGTCAGGCGATCACCCGCGCCATGGCCGACCAGGCCCGCACCATCCGTATCCCGGTGCACATGGTCGAGGTCATCAACAAGCTGGCGCGCGTTCAGCGCCAGATGCTCCAGGACCTGGGCCGTGAGCCCACTCCGGAGGAGCTGGCCAAGGAGCTCGACATGACCCCCGAGAAGGTCATCGAGGTCCAGAAGTACGGCCGTGAGCCGATCTCGCTGCACACCCCGCTGGGCGAGGACGGCGACAGCGAGTTCGGTGACCTCATCGAGGACTCCGAGGCGGTCGTCCCGGCCGACGCGGTCAGCTTCACCCTGCTCCAGGAGCAGCTGCACTCCGTGCTCGACACGCTCAGCGAGCGCGAGGCGGGCGTGGTCTCGATGCGCTTCGGCCTCACCGACGGTCAGCCGAAGACTCTCGACGAGATCGGCAAGGTCTACGGCGTGACGCGTGAGCGCATCCGTCAGATCGAGTCCAAGACGATGTCGAAGCTGCGCCACCCGTCCCGCTCCCAGGTCCTCCGCGACTACCTGGACTGATGCGGACCGCCGCTTCATAGCCGCCTTACGGCGTAAGCGGTACAGCGCGAAGGCCGGGCTCCCTCCGAGGGAGCCCGGCCTTCGCGCTGCGCGGTGCCAAGTCCCCCGGCGTCCCGTTCCCCGCTTGGGCCCACTCGGGATGCGCTTCGCGACAGAGGGGGTAACGCTGAGTATGCGTCTTGCTCCGTATGGTCAGGAGGCCGCATGTCCAGGTCGCCCCGCTCGCTCCTCATCGCCCTGGCGGTGCCGCTGGCCGCCGCGCTCGCGATAGTGCTCACCGCGCCCGCCCCGGCGACGGCCGACCGGGTGGTGATCGGCGGGCATCCGGCCCGTACGGTCGAGGCGCCCTGGGCGGTGGCCGTGGCCAGCCGTGCGCTCTTCGGGGAGAAGAGGTCGGGCCAGTTCTGCGGCGGGGCGGTGGTGGGCCCCACAACGGTGGTCACGGCGGCCCACTGCCTGAGTCGTGGGGTGCTCGGCAAGGACTGGCGGGAGGTACGGGACCTGAAGGTGATCATCGGTCGTAACGACCTGCGCAAGAAGGACGGGGTGGAGTACCCGCTCGCGCGTGTGTGGGTCAATCCGGCGTACGAGGGCGACAACAGGGCCGGGGACATCGCGGTGCTCACCCTGGGGGTCGCGGTGCCCGCGGCCTACACGATCCGTATGGCGGCCACCGGCGACAAGGCGTACCAGCCGGGTGAGCGGGCCGCGGTGTACGGCTGGGGCGATACGGAGGGCGATGGAACCTATGCCTCGTCGCTGCGCACCGCGACGGTCCAGGTGCTGGCCGACAGCGTCTGTGAGAGCGCCTATCCGGGCAACGCCGAGGGGGACTACGACCCGCGCTCCATGGTCTGCGCGGGGCTGCCGGACGGGGGCCGGGATGCCTGCCAGGGGGACAGTGGAGGGCCTCTGGTGGTCCGGGGGCGGCTGGTGGGCCTGGTGTCCTGGGGGAGTGGATGCGCCGTGGCGGGGCGGCCCGGCGTCTACACGAGGATCTCCTCGGTGGCGGGTCTGGTGGCCGCCCATGACTGACGCGGAGCCCGGAGGTGCCTGTGGGCCCGGGGGCGCCTGTGGAAGGGCCTGGAAGGGGTCCCTGGGCGAGCCCCGCAGGGCCCTTGCGTCATGCCGAGGGCGCCGAAAGCGCTGAAACCGCGGAGAGACCCACGATACGAGCGTGGGCGGCCGCCCCGGTCAGGGGGCAGACCGCCCGGAATCCGGCCCTGGGCCGGCGTCGCTCGTCGTCGTGGGTATGAGGCGTCAGCGTTCGTCCTCGGACGCGGACGCCGGAACGGCCGTGAGTCGCTCGGTCTCGTCCTGTATTTCCGCGGCGATCTTCTTGAGTTCCGGCTCGAACTTGCGCCCGTGGTGGGCGCAGAAGAGCAGTTCACCACCGCTGATCAGCACGACGCGCAGGTACGCCTGGGCGCCGCAGCGATCGCAGCGGTCAGCGGCCGTCAACGGGCTCGCGGGGGTCAGAACAGTAGTCACGTCGCCTCTTCTCTAGCTCGACGAGCTGTCGTACCAGGGTCAACATCCAACCAGCCTGAAATCGTTCCCGCTCGTGGCTTTTTCCCAAAAGTTGCTTCTGAGTAGGCCGGATGGTGACGTTTGGCGGCGAATGAGCCGTATTGCCTAGCTTTGATGCTTCGCGTCGATTGTCTGGTTTGCCCTCCCGGCCGGGTTGCCGGTTGTGAATGAGGACGTGCCCGGAGCCTAAATGGTTCATGCCTGAAAGGGAACGTGATCTGTGCGGCACCGCCGCGAGCTATCGAACGTACGAGCGAAACGGTGGCCAGTGCGACTAGCATGGACGTTTCCATGGGTGGCGGCACAAAGGCTCTATCAGGCCTCGGTACGCTCTGTCGGGCGACCATGCCACCATCGTGCCCACAGCCGGGCCAACCAGAAATTCAGCGAGGAGCGAACCGCGTGACCGCCGACACGTCCGTGCCGTCCACTGCGCTGCTGACCGGAGCAGACCGGGGCGGCGGTAACTACACCGCGCGGCACCTTCTCGTCCTCGAGGGGCTCGAGGCGGTGCGCAAGCGCCCCGGCATGTACATCGGCTCCACCGACAGCCGTGGTCTCATGCACTGCCTCTGGGAGATCATCGACAACTCGGTGGACGAAGCCCTGGGCGGCTTCTGCGATCACATCGAGGTGATCCTCCACGACGACGGATCCGTGGAGGTGCGGGACAACGGCCGGGGGATCCCGGTGGACATCGAGCCCAAGACGGGGCTGTCCGGCGTCGAGCTGGTGATGACCAAGCTGCACGCCGGCGGAAAGTTCGGCGGCGGCGCGTACGCGGCCTCCGGCGGTCTGCACGGCGTCGGCGCCTCCGTGGTGAACGCGCTGTCCGCCCGTCTCGACGTGGAGGTGGACCTCAACGGCAGGACCCACGCGATCAGCTTCCGCCGCGGCGTCCCCGGGATCTTCACCGAGTCCGGGCCGGACGCCCCGTTCGACCCGTCCAGCGGCCTCCTCAAGGGCAAGAGGGTTCCCAAGACCCGCACCGGCACCCGCACCCGTTACTGGGCGGACCGCCAGATTTTCCTCAAGGACGCCAAGCTCTCCGTGGAGACGCTGTACGCGCGCGCCCGGCAGACCGCGTTCCTGGTGCCGGGGCTCACCCTGGTGGTCCGGGACGAGCGGGGTCTGGAGGGGCAGGAGGGGCCGGTCGAGGAGACCTTCCGGTACGACGGGGGGATCAGCGAGTTCTGTGAGTACCTCGCCCAGGACAAGCCCGTCTGCGATGTGCTGCGGCTGTCCGGACAGGGCACCTTCAAGGAGACCGTGCCGGTCCTCGACGAGCACGGCCACATGACCCCGACCGAGGTCACCCGCGACCTGGGTGTCGACATCGCGTTGCGCTGGGGCACCGGCTACGACACGACGGTCAAGTCCTTCGTCAACATCATCGCCACCCCCAAGGGCGGCACTCACGTCTCCGGCTTCGAGCGCTCGATCGCCAGGACGGTGAACGAGGCGCTGCGCGCCACCAAGCTGCTGCGGGTCGCCGAGGACGACGTCGTCAAGGACGACGCCATGGAGGGCCTGACGGCGGTGGTGACCGTAAGGCTGGCGGAGCCGCAGTTCGAGGGCCAGACCAAGGAGGTGCTGGGCACCTCGGCGGCCTCCCGCGTCGTGGCCAATGTGGTCTCCAAGGAGCTCAAGGCGTTCCTGACCTCCTCCAAGCGGGACGACAAGCAGCAGGCCCGCGCCATCCTGGAGAAGGTCGTGGCCGCGGCCCGTACGCGCATCGCCGCCCGTCAGCACAAGGAGGCACAGCGCCGTAAGACCGCGCTGGAGTCCTCCTCGCTGCCCGCGAAGCTGGCCGACTGCCGCAGTGATGATGTGGACCGCAGCGAGCTGTTCATCGTCGAGGGGGACTCGGCGCTCGGTACGGCCAAGCTCGCCCGGAACTCCGAGTTCCAGGCGCTGCTGCCGATCCGCGGCAAGATCCTCAACACCCAGAAGTCGTCCGTCTCCGACATGCTGAAGAACGCCGAGTGCGGAGCGATCATCCAGGTCATAGGGGCGGGGTCGGGCCGTACGTTCGACATCGACCAGGCGCGCTACGGCAAGGTGATCTTCCTCGCGGACGCCGATGTCGACGGCGCCCACATCCGCTGTCTGCTGCTGACACTCTTCCAGCGCTATATGCGGCCGATGGTCGAGCAGGGACGGGTCTTCTCGGCGGTGCCGCCGCTGCACCGGGTGGAGCTGGTCAACCCCAAGCGTGGCCAGGAGAAGTACCTCTACACATACTCGGACAACGAGCTGCGGGAGACGCTGCTGGACCTGGAGCGCCGGGAGATCCGCTACAAGGACGGCATCCAGCGCTACAAGGGTCTCGGTGAGATGGACGCCGACCAGCTCGCGGAGACCACGATGGACCCGCGCCACCGCACCCTGCGGCGCATCAACATCAGCGACCTGGAGGCCGCCGAGCGCGCCTTCGACCTGCTCATGGGCAATGAGGTCGCGCCCCGTAAGGAGTTCATCACCAACTCGGCGGCGACCCTGGACCGGTCGCGCATCGACGTCTGACGCCCGGCCCTCGGCAGGGCCGGTCCGGCGGGGTCTCCCACCCGGGAGACCCCGCCGGCGTTTCCCCGCGCTACTCACTCCTGTAGTGCCGTTTCCGGGCTGTTCATCACCTGAGTCACCTGATGGGGTGAAGGTCCGGTATTGAACGGCTCTGGATCTCTCTGATCTGCACATCCTTGGTCACGCGGCGAATGCCGCAGTGAACAAGGAGTGTTCGGGGTGGACATGCACAACGCGCGCGACACGGGAGCGGCGCGGCTGGAGGACCCGTGGTACGACGCGCTCGCGTCCGGCTGGGGTGAGGCGGACGACACGGAGGGTGAACCCAGGCGTGCGCGTCCGCCCGCCGCCCAGGCGGTCTACACGGAGGTGCACGGCAGCGCCGCGTTCCAGGAGGTGCGCCGGCGCTACCGCCGGTTCGTGTTCCCCGCGGCCGCAGCGTTCCTCATCTGGTACCTCGCGTATGTCGTCGCGGCCACCACCGCACCCCGGCTGATGGCCCGCCCAGTTGTGGGCACGCTCAATGTGGCGATGGTCGCGGGGCTCGCGCAGTTCGCCACCACCTTCCTGCTGACCTGGGTGTACGCCCGGCACGCACGGCTGCGCCGGGACCGGGTCGCGCTCGAACTCCGCTGGGTGACGCAGGAGATGATGCGGGGGCACGGGCGGTGACCGGCGATCAGCGGAACCTGGCGCTGCTGCTCTTCGGCGTCTTCGTGGCGTCCACCCTGGCCATCACCACCTGGGCGGGGCGCCGGCACGGCTCGCCGGAGGAGTTCTACGCGGGCGGGCGGCTGTTCTCCCCGATGGAGAACGGCTTCGCCATCGCCGGTGACTACATGTCCGCCGCGTCCTTCCTCGGGATCTCCGGCCTGATCGCGCTCTTCGGCTATGACGGGGTGCTGTACTGCGTGGGCTTCTTCGTGGCCTGGCTGGTGGTCCTGCTGCTGGTGGCCGAACTGGTCCGCAACTGCGGCCGGTTCACCCTGGCCGATGTGCTGGCCGCCCGGATGCGGGAGCGCCGGGTCCGGATCGCCGCGGGCATCTCGTCGGTCACGGTCTGTGTGCTCTATCTCGTGGCCCAGATGGTCGGCGCGGGCAGTTTGGTCGCCCTGCTGCTCGGGGAGACGGGCGGCCGTGCCCGCGCCTGGACGGTGATCGGCGTGGGCACCCTGATGGTGGTCTTCGTGGCGCTCGGCGGGATGCGCGCCACCACCTGGATCCAGATCGTGAAGGCCGTGCTGCTGATGGGCGGGGCGATCGCGCTGACCGCCCTGGTCCTCGTCCGCTTCCGCGGCGATCTCGACACCCTGCTCAGCACCGCCGCGCGGAACAGCGGCCGCGGCGTGGACTTCCTCGCCCCCGGGCTCAAGTACGGCGGCGGCTGGACCGCCCGGCTGGACTTCGTGAGCCTCGGCCTCGCCCTGGTGCTGGGCACCGCCGGGCTGCCGCACATCCTCTCGCGCTTCTACACCGTGCCCACCGCCCGGGCCGCCCGCCGCTCGGTGATCTGGTCCATCTGGCTGATCGGCGGCTTCTACCTGATGACGATCGTGCTCGGCTTCGGCGCGGCCGCCGTGCTGGGCACCGATGCCGTACGAACCTCCAACGCGGCCGGGAACACGGCCGTTCCGCTGCTCGCGCTCGACCTCGGGGGCGGCGCCGGATCGACCGGGGGCACCGTGCTGTTCGCGGTCGTCGCCGCGATCGCCTTCGCCACCATCCTGGCCGTCGTCGCCGGGATCACCCTCGCCTCCTCGGCCTCCGTCGCCCATGACCTCTACGCCTCGCTGAGCAGGCGGGCGGGCCGCACCCAGCGCGGCGAGGTGGTGGTCGCGCGGATCGCGGCGGTGGGGATCGGGGCGGCCGCGATCGGGCTGGGGCTGCTCGCCGAGGACCTCAATGTGGCGTTCCTGGTGGGGCTCGCGTTCGCCGCCGCCGCGTCGGCGAACCTCCCGGTGCTGCTGTACTCGCTGTTCTGGCGGCGGTTCACCGCGCGGGGCGCGGTCTGGTCGGTCTACGGGGGGCTGCTTCCGGCGGTGGTGCTGGTGGTGCTGTCCCCGGTGGTCTCCGGCGGCCCGGACGCGATCTTCTCCGGGGTGGACTTCCACCTCTTCCCGCTCCAGAACCCGGGGCTGGTCTCGGTGCCCCTCGGGTTCCTCGCGGGCTGGCTCGGGACGGTCACCTCACCCGCCCCCGCGGATCTCCCCGGCCATGCCGCCGAGCACGCCGAGACGGAGGTGCGGGCGCTCACCGGGGCGGGCGCGGCCTGAGACGGGGGCGGGGCCTGAGGTGGCGGGCGCGGCCTGAGGTGGGGAAGGGCTCAGACCCAGTCGTAGCGGTGCTCGGGGCGGCCGGTCTCGCCGTATTTCAGGCTCAGCCGCACCCGGCCCGTGCGCTCAAGCAGCTTCAGATAGCGCTGTGCGGTCTGTCTGCTGAGCGAGGAGCGCTCGGCCACCTCCTGCGCCGACAGCGGGCCCTCCGCGCCCCGCAGCACCTCCCGTACGAGATCGGCGGTGAGCGCGGAATGGCCCTTGGGCAGCTCCGCGGGCCCGGCCGAGGCGCCGCCCAGGGCGCCGAAGATCCGGTCCACCTGGTCCTGCCCGGCCTCGCCGTCGCCCTCAAGGGCGCGGCGCAGTGCCGCGTACCCCTCCAACTTGGCCCGCAGCCCCGCGAAGGTGAACGGCTTGACCAGGTACTGGAGCGCGCCATGGCGCATGGCCGCCTGGACGGTCGCGATGTCGCGGGCGGCGGTCACCATGATGATGTCGGTGTGATGGCCGAGCTGCCGCAGCCGCCGCACCAGCGACAGCCCCGTCCCGTCCGGCAGATAGTGGTCGAGCAGCACCAGGTCGACGCGGGCGCCCTGGGGGCCCGCCAGGAAGGCCAGCGCCTCGGCGGCGGTGTGCGCCTGCCCGGCGACGCGGAATCCGGCCACCTTGCCGACGTACGCGGCGTTGACCCGGGCCACCCGGACGTCGTCGTCCACGACCAGCACCTCCAGGGGCCCGCCCGGTCCGGTTCCAAGGGTCATCGTGGCTCTCCTGTCGCGGTCAGCGGTGGCCCGGCCGGCTGTTCGGCCAGCGCCTCGGGGAGGACGACGGTGAACTCCGCGCCCCCGCCCTCGCGGTCGGACACGCGGACGCTGCCGCCCTGGCGTTCGGCGAGGCGGCGGACCAGCGCGAGCCCTATGCCGCGCTTGCCGTGGGCGGGCGGCTCCTTGGTCGACCAGCCCTCGGTGAAGACCACGTCGCGCCGGTCGGCGGGGATCCCGGGGCCGGTGTCGGAGACCCGCAGCAGCACCGTACGGTCGTCGGCGCACAGCTCCACCTCGACCCGCGGCTCCGCCGAACCGACCGCCGCGTCCAGGGCGTTGTCGATGAGGTTGCCGACGATCGTCACCACTCCCGGTGGGTCCACCAGCCGGTTGGGCAGCAGGCTGTCCCCGGCGACGGACAGCGAGACGCCGCGTTCGGTGGCGACCGTGGCCTTGCCGACCAGCAGGGAGGCCAGCAGCGGATCGTGCACCCGCTCGGTGACCTGCTCGGCGGTGGCCCGGTGCACCCCGATCGCCTCGGTGATGAACTCCATCGCCTCGTCGTGCAGTTCGAGTTCGATCAGGCCGAGGAGGGTGTGCATCCGGTTGGCGTGCTCATGGTCCTGGGCCCGTAGGGCGTCGATCAGGCCCCGGGTGCCGTCCAGCTCGCGGCCCAGCCGCTCCAGCTCGGTGCGGTCACGCAGGGTGACCACCGCGCCGCCGTCGTCCGTCGGCATCCGGTTGGCGACCAGCACCCGGCCGCCGCTGACGGTCAGCAGATCGGCGCCGGTGACCCGCCCGGACAGCACATCGGTCGTACGACCTGGGGACAGCACCGCCTCCAGGTGCTGCCCGGTGTCTTCGGGGCGCAGATCAAGCAGCCGCTGGGCCTCGTCGTTGATCAGGCGGATGCGGCCGTGGGCGTCGAGGGCGACGACGCCCTCCCGGATGCCGTGCAGCATCGCCTCGCGTTCGGCCAGCAGCGCCGAGATATCGGAGAAGGCCAGGTCATGGGTGCGTCGCTGGAGCCGGCGGGAGACCATGTACGCGGCCAGGGCGCCGACCGCGAGCGCGCCGCCCGCGTAGGCGAGCATCTCCGGGACCGCGGCGACGAGCCGGGCGCGCACGCTCTCGTAGGAGATGCCCACGGAGACGGCGCCCACGATATGGCCGTCCCCCGTGCGCAGGGGTACCTTGCCGCGGGCCGACCTGCCGAGGGTGCCGTCGTCGATCTCCATGACCTCCCGGCCCTCGAGGGCCTCGGTGGGGTCGGTGGAGACATGCTTCCCGATCTCGTCCGGGGAGGTGTGGGACCAGCGCACCCCGCGCCGGTCCATGATCACGACATATTCGGCGCCGGTCGCCCGGCGGATGCGCTCCGCCTCGGTCTGCACCGGCCCGCCGGGGGTGGGCCGGGTGTGCTGGAGCGCGTCGGCCATCCGGGGCTCGGCGGCCGTGGTCTGGGCGATGGCGAGGGCGCGGCGCATGGCCTGGTCGTCGAGGTGGTCGCTGAGCGGCGCGAGGAAGAGGCCGGTCGCGAGCACGGTGACACCCGTGGCGATGGCCAGCTGCATCAGCAGGACCTGGGAGAAGACGCGTCGGGGCCAGCCGATGCGCCACCTTGTGGCCGTGGCTGCCGGCCCCGGCGGTATCGCGGCGCTCATGGCAACGAAGGGTAACCAAGCGCGGGTGGGAGGGGCCGGGGCAGGACCTGGGGAGGCGCCCGCGGAGAGGCCCGGGAGCGGCGGTCCCGGGGTGCTACGGGGGTGGGTGCGGGCTTACGAGAGCGTCGCCCGGGGCGTCAGAGGCGCCCGGCGGCCATCGCCCGTACGCCGTGCGTGTGCGCGGGCCGCCGGGCGGTCCGGATCCCGACGACCTCCATCCGGGCCGGGGAGCCTAGGGGGAGCCCGCAGCTCTCCGGCCGCGGCGGCGCCGCGGCGAGCTGTGCGACGCTCACGCGCCAGGCCCGGCCGTCGCGGTGCGCGACGGTCACGGACCAGACCGGGGCCTCGCCCTCGGTCCGTACGACGGTCAGCGCGTCGGTCCCGTCCTCGCCGGTCAGCTCGCGGACGGCCAGCTCCGCCGCCTGGCCGGGGCGCTCCCAGGCGGAGCGGCCGCGGCAGCCGTCGGTGACCACCCGGCCGTTCCGCAGCGCCTCGATGACGTCCTTGACGCCCTGCGCGGTGGCACGGCCGTAGGTGTAGCCGTGGGGCAGCACGACGAGGGTGGGGGAGAAGCGATGGCCGCCGATATGGGTGATCTCCCAGGTGCCGTGGACCCCGGAGGCGGCAAGCTCACCGGCCAGCGGGCGGCCGAGGAGGGCGCAGCAGCGGTCGCGCTTGCCGTTGGTGCACACCAGCACCAGTGGATCGCCGGTGTACTCCTCCCAGGCGGCGGGGTCAGCGGCGGGGTCATGGGGCTCGTTGGGCTTGTGGGGCTCGTGGGGCCGAAGGGTGAGCCCGCCGGGGTCGCCCGCGCCCAGCGCGGTGAGATCCAGGCCGAGCAGCCGCGCCGGGTCGTCCAGGGCGGTGGTGCGGATCCAGGAGCGGCCGGGCCGGGTGTGGGCCACGAACACCCGGTGCCGGGCGCCGGTGTGCAGATCGGCGTGGCGGCCGGGGCGGCGGATCAGCGCGACCCGTACGCCGGTGCCCTCGGCGGCGCGCTCCAGGGCGCGCCCTACGGCCGGGTCGAGCCGGCTGGCGGTGAGGGCCTCGGTGCCCCAGGGTCCGGGCTGTTCCACCAGCAGCCAGGTGGAGGCGGTGGCCGCCGTCCCGGCGAGCGGCTCGGACAGGTCGCGGGAGGCGGTCGCGCACGTGCTCACGAAGGTAAGCCTAACCTCTCTTGATCGAGAGCGCGCGCCGGGCCGTACGTACGCGCCGGAGCCGTGGTGGAGGGACGAGCGATCGGAGCCGGACGGCGCCATCGGCCCCGGGCGGCGGAGCGCGGCAGTCCGTATTCCGCCGCGTACTCGCCGTTCCATGCGATGGGAGCAGGCGGGAAAATGACGCCCAGGGGGCGGAGGGGGCGGATATGGGTGGGTTATGGGCGCGATGGCGCAGCCGCCGGGGGAGACGCGGGGCGCGCTCGCTGGATCCCGGGCTGAGGGCCATGGTGAGGGCGGCCTACGACGAGGGGCGGCCGATTCCCGAATCGCTCGCCCGTAAGGCGGCCGAGTCCGGTGATCCGCGGGGGATGACCGTCTACGGCATCGGGCTGGGGCAGCGCGGCGCGTACGCCGAGGCCGTCCACTGGCTCGGTAAGGCCGCCGCGACGGGGGATCTCTCGGCCATGGTGGTGCTCGGCACCGTCCACCTGGACCGTGGCGAGCTGGGCGAGGCCGAGCGGCACTTCCAGCGGGCGGCCGACCGCGGCCACGACGGCGCGCGCCTCGCCCTCCGCCAGATGCGCGCCCGGCGCAACGGAAGCGGCCACTGAATCGTCCGCCCGTCCGCCCGTCCGCCGTCCGGTGGCCGCCTTCTTCGGGGCGCCCGGCCGCGAGCGGGGGTAGCTCCCGGCGGCAGCCGGGGAAGCCTGGTGCGGTCGCGTGTCCGGGGGAGGCTCGCCCCGTCGTGGGCGGGGCGTACTCGGGCCGCTCCGGCAACGCGGCGAGGGCCCGTGCCGGGCGCCAGGAGCGGGGCAGCCGTCACATCGGGTCATGCGGGCCCCGTCGGGCCGTGCCGCACGCCCGGAGCGGGGCGGCCCGTGTGCGGACGGGCCCGAGGGGGTGAGCAGTGCCTGTGCCCACGTACGGCGCGGTGTCTGCGTACGGCGTCGCGGTGCCCTCGTACGGCGAGGTGCCCTCGTACGGTGCGGTGCCCTCGTACGGCGTTGCGGGTGTCTGCGTGCGGCGTTGCGGTGCCCGCGTACGGCGCGGTGCGCGGCACCCTCGCGGTGCCGCGCCCCTGCGCGCTCGTCCTGCTCGTCCGGGCCAGACCCGGCTCGTCCGGGCCCGTTCCGCCAGCCCTGCCCGTCCTGCCAGACCGGCCCGTCCGCTACACCTGCCCGGCCCCGGCTACACCTGCCCGGCCCCGGCTACACCTGCCCGGCCCCGGCTACACCTGCCCGGCCCCGGCTACACCTGCCCGGCCCCGGCTACACCTGCCCGGCCCCGGCTACACCTGCCCGGCCCCGGCTACACCTGCCCGGCCCCGGCTACACCGGCCCGGCCACCACCGTCACCGGCTTGGCGAGCGGTTCGCCCGAGCCGTCCCGGCGCGGGTCGATCTCCGGCAGGGCCGCCGGGGTGCCGTTCGGCCCCGCCGCGCGGGCCGGGATCGTGCCCGCCCAGGCCATGACCAGGCAGTCCTCGCCCTTCAGGAACCGCTGACAGCGCACCCCGCCCGTGGCCCGGCCCTTGCGCGGGTACTGGTCGAAGGGGGTGAGCTTGGCCGACTGCTGCACCGAGTCATCGAGCGTGCCGCTCGCGCCCGCGACCGTGAAGACCACCGCGTCGCTCGCCGGGTCGACGGCCGTGAACGAGATCACCTTGGCGCCGGAGCCGAGCTTGACGCCTGCCATACCGCCCGCGGCGCGGCCCTGCGGCCGCACCTGGCTCGCCGCGTAGCGCAGCAGCTGGGCGTCGTCGGTGATGAAGACCAGGTCCTCCTCGCCGGTGGACAGCTCCACCGCGCCCACGATCCGGTCGCCCTCCTTGAGGCCGATGATCTCCAACTCGTCCTTGTTGGCGGGGTAGTCGGGGACCACGCGCTTGACGACGCCCTGCTCCGTGCCGATCGCGAGCCCCGGTGAGGACTCGTCCAGGGTGGTGAGGCAGATCAGCTCCTCGTCGTCCTCCAGGGAGAGGAACTCGGCGATGGGCGCCCCGCCCGACAGATTCGGGGGTGCGGCCGACTCCGGGAGCATCGGGAGGTCGATCACCGAGAGCCGCAGCAGCCGCCCGGTGGAGGTCACGGCGCCCACGGAGCCGCGGGCCGTGGCCGGGACCGCCGAGACGATCACATCGTGCTTGGCGCGCTTGGCCTTCCCCTCGACCGGGAACGGCTCGCCGTCGGCGGTGCGGGCCAGCAGACCGGTGGAGGACAGCAGCACCCGGCAGGGGTCGTCCGCGACCTCCAGCGGCACCGCGGTCACCGGCGCGTTCGACGACTCCAGCAGCACCGTGCGGCGCGGGGTGCCGAACTTCTTGGCCACCGCGGCCAGTTCGGAGGAGACCAGCTTGCGCAGCTCGGCGTCGGAGTCGAGGATCCGGGTCAGCTCCTCGATCTCGGCGTTGAGCCGGTCGCGCTCCGACTCCAGCTCCAGCCGGTCGAACTTGGTCAGCCGGCGCAGCGGGGTGTCCAGGATGTACTGGGTCTGGATGTCGGAGAGGCCGAAGCGCTCGATGAGGGACCGCTTGGCCTCCGCCGCGTTCTCGCTCTGCCGGATGAGGCGGATGACCTCGTCGATGTCGAGCAGGGCCACCAGCAGACCCTCGACCAGGTGCAGCCGGTTCAGCCGCTTGGTGCGCCGGAACTCGCTGCGCCGCCGGACCACATTGAAGCGGTGGTCGAGGTAGACCTCCAGCAGCTCCTTGAGGCCCAGCGTGAGCGGCTGGCCGTCCACCAGCGCCACGTTGTTGATGCCGAAGGACTCCTCCATCGGCGTGAGCTTGTAGAGCTGCTCCAGCACGGCCTCGGGGTTGAAGCCGTTCTTGATCTCGATGACCAGCCGCAGCCCGTGCTCACGGTCGGTGAGGTCCTTGACGTCCGCGATGCCCTGGAGCTTCTTCGAGCCGACCAGGTCCTTGATCTTGGAGATGACCTTCTCGGGCCCCACGGCGAAGGGCAGCTCGGTGACGACGAGGCCCTTACGGCGGGCCGTCACGTCCTCCACGGCCACCGTGGCGCGGATCTTGAAGGTGCCGCGGCCCGTCTCGTACGCGTCCCGGATGCCGCTCATGCCCACGATCCGGCCGCCGGTGGGCAGGTCGGGCCCCGGCACATGCCGCATCAGCGTGTCGAGGTCCGCGCCCGGGTGCCTGATCAGATGGCGGGCGGCGGCGATGACCTCGCCCAGGTTGTGCGGCGGCATATTGGTGGCCATGCCGACCGCGATCCCGGACGTGCCGTTGACCAGCAGGTTCGGATAGGCGGCGGGGAGGGTGACGGGCTCCTGCTCGCTGCCGTCGTAGTTCGGGGAGAAGTCGACCGTGTCCTCGTCGATCGACTCGGTCATCAGCGAGGTGGCCGACGCCATCCGGCACTCGGTGTACCGCATCGCGGCCGGCGGGTCGTCGTTGCCCAGCGAGCCGAAGTTCCCGTGGCCGTCGACCATCGGCAGGCGCATGGAGAACGGCTGCGCCATGCGCACCAGCGCGTCGTAGATCGACGCGTCGCCGTGCGGGTGGAGCTTTCCCATCACCTCGCCGACGACGCGGGCGCACTTCACATAGGAGCGCTCGGGGCGCAGGCCCATGTCGTTCATCTGGTAGAGGATGCGGCGGTGCACGGGCTTGAGCCCGTCTCGGGCGTCGGGCAGCGCGCGCGAGTAGATGACCGAGTAGGCGTACTCGAGGTAGGAGCCCTGCATCTCGTCGACGACGTCGATGTCGAGGATGCGCTCCTCGAAGTCGTCCGGCGGCGGGGTCTTCGTGCGGCGGCGGGCCATCGCGCTTGGGGCTCCTTCAACTGCCGATGCGGGATCTGACGCGGACCATTGTGGCCCGGTCCACCGACAAGTGTGGAACGGGCCGGGGCGCGAGCGGCCCGGGCGGCCCCGGAACCGCGCCCGGCGGCACCGCGCGAAGCCCCCTCGGAGGGGTCCGGATCCGGCGCCGGAGGGCTCGCGGAAACGGTTCGGGACCGCTCGGCGGGACGGGAGTGGACCGGAACTTCGCCAGATGTCCGTCCCCTTGCATACAGTGACAGAAGCGCTGCGCAAGCGGCTGGCACGCGCTCCATCACGCGATCGAAGGGACGTACATGCCCATGGGTCACACGGCCACGCAGCAGGCCGGCTCCGGCGGCTTGAAAGCGACTGAGCACCGCCTGGCCAATGGCCTGCGCGTGGTGCTCTCCGAGGACCATCTGACCCCGGTCGCCGCGGTCTGTCTGTGGTACGACGTCGGCTCGCGCCATGAGGTCAAGGGGCGCACCGGCCTGGCGCACCTCTTCGAGCACCTGATGTTCCAGGGCTCGGCGCAGGTCACCGGCAACGGCCACTTCGAGCTGGTGCAGGGGGCCGGCGGCTCGCTCAACGGCACGACCAGCTTCGAGCGCACCAACTACTTCGAGACCATGCCCGCCCACCAGGTCGAGCTCGCCCTGTGGCTGGAGGCCGACCGGATGGGGTCCCTTCTGACCGCGCTGGACGAGGAGAGCCTGGAGAACCAGCGCGACGTCGTCAAGAACGAGCGCCGCCAGCGGTACGACAACGTCCCGTACGGCACCGCCTTCGAGAAGCTCGTCGCCATGGCGTACCCCGAGGGCCACCCGTACCACCACACCCCGATCGGCTCCATGGCCGACCTGGACGCGGCCTCCCTGGAGGACGCGCGGGAGTTCTTCCGCACCTACTACGCCCCCAACAACGCCGTGCTGGCGATCGTCGGCGACATCGACCCCGAGCAGACGCTCGCCTGGATCGAGAAGTACTTCGGCTCCATCCCCTCCCACGAGGGCAAGCGGCCGCCGCGTGACGGCACGCTCCCGGAGGTGATCGGCGGTCAGCTGCGCGAGGTCGTGGAGGAGGAGGTCCCGGCCCGCGCCCTGATGGCCGCCTACCGGCTGCCGCACGACGGCACCCGTGAGGCCGACGCCGCCGACCTGGCGCTGACCGTCCTCGGCGGCGGCGAGTCCTCCCGGCTCCACAACCGCCTGGTGCGCCGCGACCGCACCGCCGTGGCCGCCGGGTTCGGCCTGCTGCGGCTGTCGGGCGCCCCCTCGCTGGGCTGGCTGGACGTGAAGACCTCCGGCGGTGTCGAGGTGCCCGCCATCGAGGCCGCCGTCGACGAGGAGCTGGCCCGCTTCGCCGAGGAGGGGCCGACCCCGCAGGAGATGGAGCGCGCCCAGGCGCAGATCGAGCGCGAGTGGCTGGACCGGCTGGCCACGGTCGGCGGCCGGGCCGACGAGCTCTGCCGTTACGCGGTGCTCTTCGGCGACCCGCAGCTGGCGCTGACCGCCGTGGAGCGGGTGCTCGACATCAGCCCCGAGGAGGTGCGGGCCGTGGCCGCGGCGCGGCTGCGCCCCGACAACCGCGCCGTGCTGGTCTACGAGCCCGTCCAGGGTGCCGAGGACGCAGCCGACACCGCCGAAGCCGCCGAGACCGACGCAGAAGGGGAGGCGGCCCAGTGAGCGACGCCGTCACCGCGACCATGACCTTCCACCCGCAGCCCAAGGGCGGCGCCCCCAGGCCGTGGGCGTTCCCCGCCCCCGAGCGCGGTGAGCTGCCCAACGGCCTCACCGTGCTGCGCTGCCACCGCCCCGGCCAGCAGGTCGTCGCCGTGGAGATCAACCTGGAGGCGCCGCTGGACGCCGAGCCGGCCGGGCTCGAAGGCGTCGCCACGATCATGGCGCGCGCCCTGTCGGAGGGCACCGACAAGCACGACGCCGAGGAGTTCGCCGCCGAGCTCGAGCGCTGCGGCGCCACGCTGGACGCCCACGCCGACCACGCCGGCGTCCGCGTCTCCCTGGAGGTCCCGGTCTCCCGGCTGCCCAAGGCGCTCGGTCTGGTGGCCGACGCGCTGCGCGCCCCCGCCTTCCCGGACGGCGAGGTCGAGCGGCTGGTGCGCAACCGGCTGGACGAGATCCCCCATGAGCTGGCCAACCCGGCCCGCCGCGCCTCCATGGCCCTCTCCGCTGAGCTCTTCCCGGCCGAGTCGCGGATGTCCCGGCCGCGCCAGGGCACCCAGGAGACCATCGAGGGCATCGACGCCGCGGCCGTGCGGGCCTTCTACGAGGCGCATCTCCGCCCCTCCACCGCCACCGCCGTCATCGTGGGCGACCTCGGCGGCGTCGACCTGGACCGGGCGCTCGTGGACACCCTCGGTGCCTGGACGGGCGGGGCGGGCGCGCCGCGCACGGCTCCGCCGATCGTCGCGGACGACACCGGCCGTGTGGTGATCGTCGACCGGCCGGGCGCGGTGCAGACCCAGCTGCTCATCGGGCGCGTGGGCGCCGACCGCCACGACCGGGTCTGGCCCGCGCAGGTGCTCGGCACGTACTGCCTGGGCGGCACCCTCACCTCCCGCCTCGACCGCGTGCTGCGTGAGGAGAAGGGCTACACCTACGGGGTGCGCGCCTTCGGACAGGTGCTGCGCTCCGGGCCCCCGTCGCCCACGGGCGGCTCCTCGGGCGCCTCGATGCTGGCGATCAGCGGCTCGGTGGCCACCGAGGTCACCGGCCCCGCGCTGGACGACCTCTGGAAGGTGCTGCGCACGCTGAAGGAGGAGGGGCTGACCGACGACGAGCGCGATGTCGCGGTGCAGAACCTGGTGGGCGTCGCCCCGCTGAAGTACGAGACGGCGGCGTCCGTCGCGAACACCCTCGCGGACCAGGTCGAGCAGCATCTTCCGGACGACTTCCAGGCGCAGTTGTACGCCCGGCTGGCGGAGACCGGCACGGTGGAGGCCACCGCCGCGGTGGTGAGCGCCTTCCCGGCGGACCGGCTGGTCACGGTGCTGGTCGGGGACGCCTCGGCGATCGAGGAGCCGGTCCGGGCGCTCGGCATCGGCGAGGTGCGCGTCATCTCCAACTGAGGCGAGGAAAGTTGGCCGGATCCGTGCGCTGAACCGCCGGTCCGGCCGACTCGCTGACGGTCCGGCGGGCGGTCCGGCGGACCTCGGGTCCATGAGCCGGCAGCGGAGGGACCCCGGTCCCGGAAGGGCGCCGGAGTCCGTCGGACATGCCCGATTTATAGGACTGACTGCTTGTTTGGTTTGTGGGGAGAGCAACAAAAAACCGGAACCGTTTGGTGATCGAAAGCGGGCCCGTTTAGCGTCAGTCCGGCTGTTCGCCAGCGACCCGCCGCATCCGCGGCACCGGACAGTCATCGCCGAGTCCCCGTACGGCGCAAGCCAGGGGAGCCGGGGACCCAACACGTCCCCAGGGGTGAATCGGGCGCCTTCCCCGGCCGGGGGAGGGGTCCGTAGGAGACCTTCCTGCTCCGAACCCGTCAGCTAACCCGGTAGGCGAGAAGGAAGGAAAGGAGTGCGCCTCAGTATGGCGTCCACCCGCACTGCCACCGGGAAGCATCGCCGCACCACCAAGGTCAACATCCGCACGAGTGCGAACGTCGTGGGCATCACGACCGTCGCCTCGGGTGTGGTCGCCGGGATCACCGGACAGGCGTTCGCGGCCGACGGGCCCCCCGACCCCCAGCAGACCGGTCTGACCCAGGCGATCGTGATCGGCGACGGGATCGCGGACCACATCGAGGCCCAGGCGCAGTCCCAGGAGACCGCCGCCGAGCAGGCCGCCGCCAAGGCCAAGGCAGAGGCGATCGCCCGCCAGGAGGCCGCCAGAAAGGCGGAGGCCGCGACGAAGAAGGCCAAGGCCGAGCGCGAGGCCAAGGAGCGCGCGGCGCGCGAGGCCGAGCGCAAGCGCCTCAACACCTTCGTGTCGCCGATCAGCGGCTCCTACGTCTCCACCGGCTACCAGGCGTCCAGCGGACTGTGGTCCTCCGGCACCCACACCGGCATCGACTTCCACGCCTCCACCGGCACCACGGTGCACTCCGTGGGCATGGGCGAGATCGTCGAGGCGGGCTGGGGCGGCTCCTACGGCAACAATGTCGTCATCAAGATGAACGACGGCACGTACACCCAGTACGGCCATCTGTCGTCGATCAGCGTCTCGGTCGGCCAGAAGGTCACCCCCGGCCAGCAGATCGGCCTGTCGGGCGCCACCGGCAACGTCACCGGACCGCATCTGCACTTCGAGGCCCGCACCAGCCCGGACTACGGCTCGGACATCGACCCGCTGTCGTACCTGCGTACGCACGGCGTCAACGTCTGACGCACGGCGTCGACGTCTGCCCCGTCGCGCGTCCGGCGCGAACGCCGCGCGGTCCCACGATCCCGGGATCCCGGGAGACTTCCGAGAAGGCCCCGTCCGCCGGACGGGGCCTTCGGCGTGCCACCGCCCGCCTGACCAAAAAATATCTATGAAATGCTTCCCGCCATCGGAAATGGCGGCCGCGTGGAATAGAGTCGTTCAACGCGCGTTCCATGGTTACGTTTCGCGGGCGTAAAGGCGGAGGTTCTACAATGCGGGACCGTAAGTGAGCGGGGATACGAACGCGGTCCAGGGCGGTCGCCGGATTTCGGCACACGCGGTCTGCACGGCGATTCGCGACGACATCGTCTCCGGTGCGTATCAGCCCGGCAGCCGCCTCACCGAGGAACTGCTCGCCCGGCGCTACGGCGTCTCCCGGGTGCCGGTCCGCGAGGCCCTGCGCACCCTGGAGTCCGAGGGATTCGTGACGACCCGGCGGCACGCGGGGGCCTGCGTCGCCCAGCCCTCCGAGCGCGAGGCGGCCGATCTGCTGGACATCCGCACGCTGCTGGAGCCGCTGGGCGCCGCACGGGCCGCACAGCGCCGCACCGAGGCCCATCTGAAGGTGCTGCGCGGACTGGTCCGGCTCGGCCGGGAGCGGGCCCAGGGCGGTCAGCTCGGCGAACTGCGGCCGCTGGGCGACTGGTTCCACGAGACGCTCGCCCAGGCGTCCGGCAGCCCGAGCCTGGCCGCGCTGCTCGTCCAGCTGCGGCGTAAGACCGCGTGGGTGTACGCGGCCGCTCCCGGGGCGTGGCCCGCGCCCCCCGAGGGCACCGTGCGCCCCGACCCGGCCGCGCGGGCCATGGAGTCCTGGGCGGAGCACGGCGCGCTGGTGGACGCGGTGGCGCGCGGCGACGCCGACCGCGCGCGGGCGCTCGCCACCGCGCACACCGAGCGCGCGCTGTCGGAATACCGGCTGCGCCGCCCGATTCCGGTGAGGACTTCGAAACATTCCGTCAACACGGCAAGCGGCCGGAATTAACAGAGCTCCCGTATACAACTCTTGGGAATTCTGTGCGCGGAAACATGAAAACGGCGGGGCCGCGGTGACCATTACGGCCACCGCGGCCCCGCCGTGTCGAATCCCTGAAATCACTCCGGGAATCAGCCAGGGAATTCCAGGCAGGGCTAGCCCGGGGTCAGACGGTCTCGGGAAGCTCCTCGAGCCCCTCCGCCACCAGCTTCGCCAGACGGTCGAGCGCGACCTCGGCGTCGTCCGCGTCGGAAGCGAGGACGACCTCCTCGCCGCCCTGGGCGCCCAGGCCGAGCACGGCCAGCATGGAGGCGGCGTTGACCGGGGTGCCGTCGCCCTTGGCGATCGTGATGGGGACGCCGGCGGCGGTGGCCGCCCGGACGAAGATCGACGCAGGGCGGGCGTGCAGGCCCTCGGCCCAGCCGATGGTGACGCGGCGCTCAGCCATGGTGTTGCCCTTCAGGTGTGACGGTGGTGTTGTCTAGACCAAAATCATACGGTGTCCGGATTCACCCGAACGATGTCCGAGTGAGCCCGGCCATGCCCGGACTGGCCCGATACGGACCTTCCCCCGACACTTGGCCCCGATGCAAGGGTGTCCACCATCCGGACCGGGCGGGCCCGTACGCTGGCTCCCATGCGGAGCCCGTCGGACCATCACGCCTACCCGACCCACTGGGAAGCCGATGTGGTGCTCCGGGACGGCGGCACGGCACAGATCCGTCCCATCACCACCGATGACGCCCAGCGGCTGGTCAGTTTCTACGAGCGGGTCTCGGACGAGTCGAAGTACTACCGCTTCTTCGCGCCCTACCCCCGTCTCTCCGACCGCGATGTCCACCGCTTCACCCACCACGACTACGTCGACCGGGTGGGCCTGGCGGCCATCGTGGGGGATGAGTTCATCGCCACCGTTCGGTACGACCGCATCGACGGCCGGGGGGTGCCCGCCGCGGCCCCCGCCGACGAGGCTGAGGTCGCCTTCCTCGTCCAGGACGCCCACCAGGGCCGCGGGGTGGCCTCCGCGCTCCTCGAACACATCGCCGCCGTGGCACGCGAGCGGGGCATCCGGCGGTTCGCCGCCGAGGTGCTGCCCGCCAACAACAAGATGATCAAGGTGTTCACGGACGCGGGCTACACCCAGAAGCGCAGCTTCGAGGACGGGGTCGTCCGCCTCGAGTTCGACCTCGAACCCACCGACCGGTCCCTGGCCGTCATGCGCGCCCGTGAGCAGCGCGCCGAGGCGCGCTCCGTCCAGCGGCTGCTCGCGCCCGGCTCCGTGGCCGTCATCGGCACCAGCCGCACGCCCGGCGGCGTCGGCCGCACCGTGCTGCGCAACCTTCTGGACGGCGGCTTCACCGGGCGCGTCCACGCCGTCAACCACGCCTTCCCCGACGACATGACGCTCCTGGAGCCCGAGGGTGTCCCGGCCCACCGCTCGCTGCGCGCCATAGAGGAGCCCGTGGACCTGGCCGTCGTCGCCGTCCCCGCCGAGCGGGTGTCCGCCGTCGTGGCCGATTGCGGCGACCACGGCGTCCAGGGGCTCGTCGTGCTCTCCGCCGGATACGCCGAGAGCGGGGGCGAGGGCCGTGACCGGCAGCGGGATCTCGTCCGCCAGGCCCGGTCCTACGGCATGCGCGTCATCGGCCCCAACGCCTTCGGCGTCATCAACACCGCCGACGGCGTCCGGCTGAACGCCTCCCTGTCCCCACGGCTGCCCAACCCCGGCCGGCTGGGCCTGTTCACCCAGTCCGGGGCGATCGGCATCGCGCTGCTGTCCGGGCTGAACCGGCGCGGCGCCGGGCTGGCGAGCCTCGCCGGGATCGCGGGGATATCGACCTTCGTGTCCGCCGGGAACCGCGCCGACGTCTCGGGCAACGACCTGCTCCAGTACTGGTACGACGATCCGCTGACCGACGTCGTCCTGATGTACCTGGAGTCGATCGGCAACCCCCGCAAGTTCACCCGGCTCGCCAGGCGCACGGCGGCCGTGAAACCGGTGGTCGTCGTCAAGGGCGCCCGCCACACCGGCAGCGCCCCCACCGGCCACGCCGTGCCCACCACCCGGATCCCGGACGCCACCGTCTCCGATCTGCTGCGGCAGGCGGGCGTCATCCGGGTCGACACCGTGACCGAACTCGCCGACACCGGGGTGCTGCTCGCCTCCCAGCCGCTGCCCGCCGGTCCGCGCGTCGCCATCCTCGGCAACTCCGAGTCGCTCGGCCTGATCACCTACGACGCCTGCCTCACCGAGGAACTCCGCCCGCTGCCGCCCCGCGACCTGACCACGGACGCCACCCCGGACGACTTCCGGCGCGCCCTTACCGAGGCCCTCGCCGACGACACCTGTGACGCCGTGATCGTCACCGCCATCCCCTGGGTCGGCGACGGCAGCGCCCAGGCCCTCGCGGCGGCCGTAAGGGAGGCGGCGCAGACTCCCGGGCCCGGTCCGGCCAAGCCGGTGGCGGTGGTCCACCTGGAGATCCAGGAACTCGCACAGGCCCTGGCCGGGACGGGCGCCGAGCCCGCCCCGGGCACCCGCAGGATCCCCGCCTACCCCGCCGCCGAGCGGGCCGTGCGCGCGCTCGCCGAGGCCGTACGGTACGCGCGCTGGCGGGAGGAGTCCGCCGAGCCCGGGCGGGTCCCGGAGTACGACGACATCGACGAGGCGGGTGCCGCCGCCGACATCCAGGTCCTGCTCGCCCCGGCGGACGGCCACGGCGGCGGCGGCCACGGCGGCGACGGCACGGGCGGCGGGACGGTCGACGGCGCGGGCCCCGGCGTCGAGCTGTCCGCCGCCGACACCCAGCGCCTGCTGGCCCGCTATGGCGTCAGCGTGCTGCCCGCCCTCCCCGCGCCCGACCCCGACGCCGCCGTGAGGGCCGCCGAGCGGCTCGGCTTCCCGGTCGCGCTCAAGCCCACTGCCCCCCATCTGCGCCACCGCGCCGACCTGGGCGGGGTGCGGCTGGAGCTGGGCAGCGAGACGGAACTGCGCCGGGCCTACGCCGAGTTGACCGACTACCTGGGCCGCCCCGAGGAGCTGGGGCTGGTCGTGCAGCGGATGGCGCCGCGCGGCGTGGACACCGTCGTACGGGCCGCCATCGATCCCGCCGCCGGGGCCGTGCTCTCCTTCGGGCTCGCCGGCGCCCCGTCCGAACTGCTCGGCGACACCGCCCACGGCCTCGTCCCCGTCACCGGCCGGGACGCCGCCGAGCTGATCCGGTCCATCCGGACCGCGCCGCTGCTGTTCGGCTGGCGCGGCTCCAAGCCGGTGGACACCGTAGCCCTCGAGGAGCTGCTGCTGAGGGTGTCCCGCCTGGTGGACGACCACCCCGAAATGGTCGCCGTCGACCTCGAGCCCGTCGTCGTCGCCCAGCACGGCCTGTCCGTGCTCGGCGCCTCGGCGCGGCTCGCCCCGCCGCCCCCGCGCACCGACCTCGGCCCCCGCCACATGCCCGCCTACTGAGCCGCCTGCCCCGAGCCGTCCGAACCTTGGCGTGCCGAGCCGTCCGAACCTTGGCGTGCGGTCGTCCGAACCTCGGCGGGAGTCGTCCGAGCCTCGACGGGCACGGGCGCCCGTGTCGGCGTCGCCCCGTAGGATGGTGCACATGGCGAAGACCGGTACGACGACCCAGGGGCTGCGCGCGGCGATCGAGCGCAGTGGCTATTACCCGGCACTCGTGGCCGAGGCGGTGGAGGCCGCCGTGGGCGGCGAGCCCATCGTGTCGTACCTGGTCCACCAGGAGACCACCTTCGACGCCAACGAGGTCCGCCGCCATGTGACGGTGCTGGTCCTCACGGACAATCGCTTCATCGTCAGCCACACCGACGAGCAGGCCGCGGACGGCACCTCCCCGTCGCCGTACGCCACCACCTCCACCGAGTCCGTGAAGCTCCAGCGGATCTCCTCGGTCGTGCTCAGCCGCGTCGTCGCCAACCCCGAGTCGTACACCCCGGGCACGCTGCCCCGCGAGGTCGTGCTGACCATCGGCTGGGGCGCCGTCAGCCGCCTGGACCTGGAGCCCGCCGCCTGCGGCGACCCCAACTGCGAGGCCGACCACGGCTACACCGGCTCGTCCACCGCCGACGACCTCAGCCTGCGCGTCAGCGAGGCCGGGGACGGCCCCGACACCGTTCGTCAGACCCTCGCCTTCGCCCAGGCGCTCTCCGAGGCCACCGCGGCCACCCCGGACACCGGTCGCTGATGTCCGGCCCCGCCACCGGCCCGCTGCCCTCCACCGCCTCCTTCTGGCCCGAGCCCACCCCGCTCGACCCCCGCTCCGCGCCCCTGCCGCGGTACGGCACCGGCTCGCTCGCCGATCTGCTGCCCGCCGTGGCCGCGGGCCAGGAGGTCCCGGGGCTCTCCTCCGGCCTGGCGCTGGCCCCCGCCGACCGCGTCTGCGTCTTCCTGGTGGACGGCCTCGGCTGGGAGCTGCTGCGCGCCCACCCCGACGAGGCGCCGTTTCTGACCTCGCTGCTGCCCAGTTCGCTGAACGGTTCGGGGGAGCCGCTCACCGCGGGCTTCCCGTCCACCACCGCGACCTCGCTCGCCTCGGTGGGCACCGGACTGCCGCCCGGCGCCCATGGCCTGCCCGGCTACACGGTGCTGGACCCGGACACCGGCCAGCTGATGAACCAGCTGCGCTGGCAGCCCTGGACGGAGCCGCACGCCTGGCAGCCGTATCCGACCGTCTTCCAGCTCGCCGACGCCGCGGGGGTGCACACCTGCCAGGTCTCCGCGCCCACCTTCGCCGAGACCCCGCTCACCAAGGTCGCGCTCAGCGGCGGCACCTTCCACGGGCGGCTCACCGGTGAGGAGCGGATGGACCTCGCGGCCGAGCAACTCGCCGCCGCGGGCCGCTCGCTCGTCTACACGTACTACAGCGAGGTGGACGGCAAGGGGCACCGCTTCGGCGTGGACTCGCCCGAGTGGCGCGATCAGCTCCGCTATGTCGACGGGCTCGCCCAGCGGCTGGCGGAGCGGCTGCCGCCCCGCTCGGCGCTCTATGTCACCGCCGACCACGGCATGATCGACGTCCCCTTCGACCCGGAGTCGCGCATCGACTTCGACGAGGACTGGGAGCTGCGCGCGGGCGTCTCGCTGCTCGGCGGCGAGGGCCGCGCCCGCCATGTGTACGCCGTCCCGGGCGCCGCGGGCGATGTGCTGGCCGTCTGGCGCGAGGTGCTGGGGGAGCGGATGTGGGTGGCCGGCCGTGACGAGGCCATCGAGGCGGGCTGGTTCGGCGGGCCCGGCGGTGCCGATGGCGGTGGGAAGGGCGTCGACGACCGGGTGTACCGGCGGATCGGCGACATCGTGGCCGCCGCGCGCGACGACATCGCGATCGTCGCCTCGCACACCGAGCCGAAGGAGTCCGCCATGGTCGGGCTGCACGGTTCGATGACCCCCCTGGAGCAGCTGGTGCCGCTCCTCGAAGTACGCTCCTGAGCGCCCCCGTTCACGCCCGCCCCGTTCACGCCCGCCCCGCTCAGCCCCGCCCCGGTCACCCCCGCCCTACGAAAGGCCCCGCCTCCTCATGCCCGAGCTGGTGTTCTTTTCCGGAACGATGGACTGCGGAAAGAGCACCCTCGCTCTGCAGATCCAGCACAACCGCTCGGCGCGCGGGCTCCAGGGGATGATCTACACCCGGGACGACCGGGAGGGCGAGGGCAAGCTCTCCTCGCGGCTCGGGCTGGCCACCGAGGCCATCGAGGTCGCCGACGACCTCGACTTCTACACCCATGTGATCCAGGCGCTGACCGCCGGGGGCCGGGTCGACTACGTCATAGCGGACGAGGCGCAGTTCCTGACCCCGCCGCAGATCGACCAACTCGCCCGGGTGGTGGACGACCTGGAGGTGGACGTCTTCGCCTTCGGCATCACCACCGACTTCCGCAGCAAGCTCTTCCCCGGCTCCCAGCGCCTGGTGGAGCTCGCCGACCGGGTGGAGGTGCTTCAGGTGGAGGCGCTGTGCTGGTGCGGCGCCCGGGCGACGCACAACGCCCGTACCGTCGGCGGCCAGATGGTCGTCGAGGGCGCCCAGGTGGTCGTGGGCGACGTCAACCGGCCGGGGAACGAGGTCGGTTACGAGGTGCTGTGCCGGCGCCACCACCGGCGCCGGATGACGGCCGCCCGGGCGCGCGCCGCCGCCCTGTCACCGGAGGTGCTGCCCGTCGACTGACGGGGTCCTCCCGTGGTCCGGCCCGCCCCGGCCCCCGGCCGGTGCTCGACTCATGGCCCCCCGGCCGGCGCCCGGCTCATCCCTCAGCGCGCCGTACGACGGTGAAGGACGCCCCCTCCGGGTCCCGCACCGTGGCCCGATGGCCGCTCGCTCCCCGCGACGGAGGCCGCACCACCTGACCGCCCAGCGCGGTCACCCGGCGCACCGTCTCGTCCACATCGTCCACCGCGAAGTGGGTCATCCAGTACGGGCCCCGGTCGCGCGGCAGGGCGTCGCCCACGCTCTGGACCGCGCAGACCGGCCGGCCGTCCAGCCGCAGGGTGCGGCAGCCCGCCTCCTCCGGCGCGGCCGGCTCCGCCTGATAGCCGAAGACCATCTTGTAGAACTTCAGCACCCCGGTGCCGTCACGGGTCAGCAGCTCGTGCCAGACCGGAGTGCCCGGCGCCCCGGGCTCCGCCGCCGCGTAGGTGCACTCCTGCCACACCCCGAACACCGCGCCCTCGGGGTCGGCGGCGATCAGCATCCGGCCGGCCTCGCCGGCGTCCAGCGGGCCCACCGCCACGGTGCCGCCGCACGCGCGGATCATCTCGGCGGTCTCATCGGCGTCGTCGGAGGCCAGATAGGTCATCCAGGCCACGGGCAGATGGCGATCCGGAGGCAGCTCGCTCAACCCGGCGACCGGCCGGCCGCCCTGGACCGCGCGGACATACGCGCCGAGCTGCTGGGGGCCCGGGGTGAACTCCCAGCCGAACAGGGAGTGGTAGAAGTCCTGTGTCGCGGCAAGGCTGTGCACCATCAGACTCGTCCAGCAGGGCGTGCCCGGTGTGCGCCGAGTCGCTGCCTGGGTCATACGTCATTCTCTCCTCGGACCATCGTGGTGGACGTACGGCCCCGGGCCGGTCGGCGGCGCGGGGCGGTCGTGCGGAGGTGCTGATGCGGGGGGTCCGACAGATGTTTGCACCACCTGTCGCACATAGCGCCCTGGCGGAGCGGCAATTCACCGTGCCTCGAAGCAGAATGCCCGAATTACTACCGCACATCCGTTTCGGCTTCATTGCGCTCTGGTGTCACCCGAACGTACACCGGGTGACCGGGTGGTCCAATCGACGCAGAGATACCTACGCAAGGATGATCCCTATGCATGCCATCATCACCCCATCCGATCTCATGAGCGAGCTGGCGGAGGATCATCCTCCGCTCCTGCTCGATGTGCGTTGGCAGCTCGGCGGGCCTCCCGGCCGCCCCGCATACGAGGCGGGGCATCTGCCCGGTGCCGTCTACGTCGACCTCGACACGGAGCTCGCGGGCCCACCCGGAAAGTCCGGCCGCCACCCCCTGCCCGATCTTTCCGCGTTCGCGGCCGCGATGCGCCGAGCCGGGGTGAGCCAGGACCGGCGCGTGGTGGCGTACGACGGCGGACAGGGGTGGGCCGCGGCGCGCGCGTGGTGGCTGCTGCGCTGGGCGGGCCATCCGTCCGTCCGGGTGCTCGACGGGGGTCTGCCCGCCTGGACGGGGGTCGGCGGCTCGCTGACCACCGAGGTGCCGGACGCGCCCGAGGGCGACTTCGTCCCGCGGCCCGGGGCACTGCCGCTGCTGGAGGCGGACGACGCGGCGGCGCTCGCCCGGCGCGGGGTGCTGCTGGACGCGCGCGCGGCCGAGCGCTACCGGGGGGAGGTCGAGCCCATCGACCCCGTCGGCGGCCATATCCCGGGCGCGGTCTCCGCTCCCACGGCGGAGAACGTCACGGATGACGGCCACTTCCTGCCCGCCGAGCGGCTGGCGGAGCGGTTCGCGGCCCTGGGCGCCACCGGGGACGCCGAGGTCGGGGTGTACTGCGGCTCCGGGGTCTCGGCCGCGCACCAGGTGCTGGCGCTCGCGGTCGCGGGCGTTCCGGCAGCCCTGTACGTCGGCTCCTGGAGCGAATGGTCCTCGGACGGCGCCCGTCCGGTGGCCACCGGCCCCGAGCGGGGCTGACCACACCGACGGGCCCCGCCACCGGCGTGCGGTGGCGGGGCCCGTCGGGCGCGGCGGCAGCCGCTACTCCTGCTTCTTGCGGCGGGTGCCGAAGACGATCTCGTCCCAACTCGGCACCGCGGCCCGGCGGCCCGGGCGGACGCCGTCCGCCTCCGCCTGGCGGTCCGTCGTACCGGTCAGCCGGTCGCGGTGGCCCGCCACCGAGCGCGGCATCAGCACATCCGCGTACGCCGAACCCGCGCTCGCCGCGGAGGCGGGCGGCTCGACGGCCTCCGGCTCCTCGGCGGGCTCCTCCGGTGTCGGGGCCGCCGACGCGACCGGCGTCTCGGGCACGACCATGTCGCCCCGGAAGTTGGGCACGGCCTCCAGCAGGCTGGTGAGCGAGTCCCGCTCGCCGAGACCGTCGTCCAGCGAGACGGACGCGGACGCGGGTGCCGGGGCGTCGTCGTCGCCGAGGCGCTCGGGCGACGTCCGGTCCCGGTCCCTGTCCCGGTCACGCGGCAGCCGGGCGATCCGCGGCACGAACGGGAAGCTCGGCTCGGGCGTGTCGTCGGCCTCGCCGATCAGCGCCCGCGCCTCGTCGTCCACCGCCTGGACCAGCCGCCGGGGTGGGTCGTAGGTCCAGCTCGCCGAGTGCGGCTCACCGGCGACCCGGTAGACCAGCAGCACCTCCCAGGTGCCGTCGTCGCGCCGCCAGGAGTCCCACTGCGTGGTGTCCTTCTCGGCACCGCGCAGCAACAGCCGCTCCGCCACGGCCTCGCCGAGCTGCGGTCCGGTGTTCTCGCCGGGGCGGCGCACGGGAGTCTTACGGGCGCGCTCGGCCATGAAGGCGCGCTCCGCGAGCACCGGGCCCTCGAAGCGCCGCACGCGGTCGACGGGGATGCCCGCCATCTGCGCGACCTCTTCGGCGGTGGCGCCGGCACGTATACGGGCCTGGATGTCACGGGGCCGCAGATGGCTCTCGACCTCGATCTCGATCTGGCCGAGCCGAGCGCGGTCGTTGCGCACCGCGGCGCGCAGTCGCTCGTCGATGGGAAGTGTGTACTCCGTGCTGTCCGCAGCCTTGAGCACCAGCCGTGTGCCGTCGTTGCTGACGGCCACGACACGCAGTTCGGGCATGGGGACCTCCCGGGTGGTGCCTGCCGACGTCACGGTTGCGTCGCTGCTCTCCCGCTAGACGAGTGTGGCCTGCCCGGGTGCAGCCTGCCACAACTTTGCCGAGTTGCCCGGGCCGGTTGATTGCCGCCCTCTGACCCCTCCCGTTGGGTCCGGGCGGCCGGACGGGAAAGCGGGGCCAAGGCTCGCCACAGTACTCCATTCGGGCCGCTCAGGTAGAGCGGCACGCCAGCCGAGTTCATGGCCGGGAGGGGGATGGCAGCCCGAATCCTTCGAAGTGAGGCCCAATTTGGGTGGCAAGTTTCACAGAAACGACAGAATCGGAACGATCCGCTTCGTTTATCGGTCACTTCTCCCTGCAAGCTGGAACGAATGTCCAAGCGAGGCGGGAGATGCACGGCAAGGCCGACAGCGACGGACAACACAAGAGCGGACGGATCGAGCTGAGCGCGGCCCATGTGGCCGGCAGCGCGCTGGCGGCCGTCGCCGCCGCGGTGCTCGCGTCCAAACTGGGCGTCTACGGGACGATCCTGGGCGCCGGTGTGGTGAGCGTGGTGGCGACCGCGGGCGGCACCCTCTTCCAGCATCTGTTCCGGCGCACCGGTGAACAGATCAAGGAGGTGCGGGTCCAGACGCGGCCGACCGGGCGCCGGCGGTACGGCGGTCCGGCCGGTCCGGTCGCGCCGGCCGAGGAAGCCGGGCCCACCGAGCCGGTCGAGCCCACCGAGCCGGCCGAGCCCGCTGGGCCCACCGGGCCCGCCGCGCCGGTCGCGTCCGCGCGGACCCCGGCCCCCGGTGAGTACGGCGAGCCGACCACGCACGGCGCCCGGCCGCGGGTCCGGCGGCGCCACGCCGTCGGGGCGGCCGCCGTCTTCGTCGTCGCCATGAGCGTGATCACGGGGATCGAGATGTTCTCCGGCGGCCCGGTGTCCAACGTCTGGGGGGAGAACCGGACCGGAACCACCGTCAGCGACAGCGTGAGCGGCTCCTCGGGGGCGAAGTCCATCCCCGGCCCCTCGCGCCGGGACCCGTCCGCCCCGTCGCGGAGCCCCGGCTCGTCCGGGGGCGGCGGCGAGGCGCCGTCTCCGGACACCTCCCGCGGGGGCGGCGCGGCCGACGCCTCGACCACGCCGACGCCCGACGCGTCCGGATCGTCCGGCTCCGGCAAGGGCTCCGGCGACGGCTCCGGCCAGGACGGCGGCAGCGGCGGCGCGACCGCGCCCGGCACCTCCGCGCCCGCCACGCCGGGCCCCTCCCGTACCCCGTCCGGCGGTGCCACGGAGAGCGGAACGGACGCGTCCGGCGAGGCCGTGCCCACCCCCGGCGTCACCGGCGCGCCGTGACCTGTCAGTCCGGCCGACGGGCTCTGACGCGTCAGTCGCCCGGCGCGCCGTGACCCGTCAGTCGGCCGACGGGCCATGACCCGTCAGTCGCCGAGCACCCGCCGCAGATAGTCGTTGGTGAACAGCCGGTCCGGGTCCAGCCGGTCGCGCACCGCCGCGAACTCGCCGAACCGGGGATAGACCCCGGCCAGATAGGCGGCGTCGCGGCTGTGCAGCTTGCCCCAGTGCGGACGGCCGCCGTGCGCGATCATGATCTGTTCGGCCGCCGTGAAGTACGCCCGGTGCGGAGTGCCCCGGTACAGATGGACGGCGATGTACGCGGTCTCGCGCCCGGAGGCGGTGGACAGCGGGATGTCGTCGGCGGGCGCGGTGCGCACCTCCACCGGGAAGCTGACCCGCAGTCCGGACCGCTCGATGGTCGCCTTGAGCTCGCGCAGCACGGTGACCGCGGCCTCGCGCGGCACGGCGTACTCCATCTCCAGGAACCGCACCCGGCGCGGAGAGGTGAAGACTTTGTAAGGGATGTCCGTGTAGGTCCGGGCGGACAGGGCACGGCTGGAGATCTTGGCGATTCCGGGGATGGTGGCGGGGACCGCCCGGCCCACCGAACAGGCCACCTGGAAGATGCCGTTGGACAGCAGTTCGTCGTCCACCCAGCCGCTGACCCGGCCCACCGGAGCGGCGGGGCCGGTGCTGCGGTTGTTCCGCTTGGTGTTGCAGTTACCGGTGTGCGGGAACCAGTAGAACTCGAAGTGCTCGTTCTCGGCCACGAGCTGTTCGAAATCGGCCATCACGCGGTCGAAGGGCATGGGCTCCTCGCGCGCCGAGAGCAGGAACTCCGGTTCCACCCCGAAGGTGATCTCGCTGACCACGCCGAGCGCGCCGAGTCCGATCCGGGCCGCCGCGAAGATCTCCGGGTTCTCCTCCGCCGAGCAGCGCAGTACTGAACCGTCCGCCGTCACCAGCTCCAGACCCTTGATCTGGGCGGCGATCGAGGCGCTGTCCCGGCCGGTGCCATGGGTGCCCGTGGAGGTCGCCCCGGCCACCGTCTGCTCCATGATGTCGCCCATATTGACGAGCGAAAGACCATGGGACGACAGCGTCTCGTTGAGCTGCCGGAGCGAGGTGCCGGCCGCGACGGTCACGGTCCCCGCCTCGCGGTCAAGACCGCGCACCCCCGCCATCCGGTCCGGGCGTATCAGCAGCCCGTCGGTGGCGGCCACGGTGGTGAAGGAGTGGCCGGTGCCCACCGCCTTCACCTTCAGCCCCTCCGCCGTCGCCCGGCGCACCATCTCGGCCAGCTCCTGCGTGGACGACGGGGCGACGATCCGCGTCGGGCGGGCCATCACGTTCCCCGCCCAGTTACGCCACACGCTGCTCCGTACGGTCTTCACGGTCCTGACGGCCATCCGCACCCGACCCCTCCCGCTGTGGCGCCGGCCGGAGCCGGCGGTACCCGAGGAACGCCACCGCGGCCGCGAGCGCCCCGGCCACGGCCGGCACCGCGTACCCCGCCCGGGCGCCGGCCGCGTCCACCACCCATCCGGCGGCCGACGAGCCGAGCGCCACCCCGACCGCGAGCCCGGTGCTCACCCAGGTCATCCCCTCGGTCAGATGCGCGCGTGGTACGTGCCGTTCGACAAGGGCCATGGTGGTGACCATCGTGGGTGCGATGGCCAGGCCCGCGACGAAGAGCGCCACGGCCAGGAACGGCAGGTTCCCGACCAGTTGGAGCGGGATCATACTCACGGCGATCGCACAAATACCCCACAACCAACGACGGGACACCGGACCGCTCAGCCGCAGTACCCCGAAGACCGCGCCCGCGAGGCAGGAGCCCGCCGCGTACACCGCCAGGACCAGACTGGCCGCGCCCTTGTGGCCCTCGTCCTCGGCGAAGGCCACCGTCACCACGTCGATCGCCCCGAAGATCGCGCCGGTCGCCATGAAGGTGGCCACCAGCACCTGGAGCCCGCGCGAGCGCAGCGCCGAACCGCCGGTGTGGTGCCCGCGCGGATGCGGTACGGGCTCGGTGGCCCGCTGCGCGGTCAGCGAGAAGACCCCGGCCGCCAGGAAGCAGGCGGCCAGCAGCGGGCCCGCCTCCGGGAACCAGGAGGTGGACAGCCCGATCGAGATGACCGGCCCGACGATGAAGCAGATCTCGTCGACGATGGACTCCCACGCGTACGCGGCGTGCAGTTCGCGCGGGGAGTCCCCGTAGATCGCCGCCCAGCGAGCTCGCACCATGGAGCCCACGCTGGGCACACAGCCGGACGCGGCGGCGAAGACGAACAGCGTCCAGTCCGGCCAGCCCCGGTGCGCGCTCAGCAGCAGCCCGCAGACGGCGGCGAGCGCCATGAGGGTCGCGGGACGCAGCACCCGGCGCTGGCCGTGCCGGTCGACCAGCCGGGAGATCTGCGGGCCGATGACGGCGGCGGAGAGCGCCAGCGTGGCCGACAGGGCGCCCGCGAGCCCGTACCGGCCGGTGAGCTCGGAGACCATGGTGACCACGCCGATGCCCGCCATGGACAGCGGCATCCGCCCGAGGAAGCCGGCCGCGGAGAACTCCTTGGCGCCGGGGGCGGCGAAGATCGCGCGGTAGGGGCCGGGACTGGGCAAGGCAGACTCCGCCGTGAGCAGGGTAAGGATCGTAGAGCGCTGATACAGATTACGGGCCGGCGCCCGGTTCGCGCAGGGCCGTTTCCCGCCCGTCAGCGGCGGGTGGCAGGATCGGGAGCATGCCGGATCAGTCAGTACAGCCTGCCCCCGACCCGTATGACGCACTGCTGTTGCTCTCCTTCGGCGGTCCGGAGGGCCCAGATGACGTCGTGCCGTTCCTGGAGAACGTCACGCGCGGGCGGGGCATCCCCCGCGAGCGGCTGAAGGAGGTCGGCCGGCACTACTTCCTCTTCGGCGGGGTCAGCCCGATCAACGCGCAGAACCGCGAGCTGCTGCACGCGCTGCGCAAGGACTTCGCCGAGCACGGCCTGGACCTGCCGGTCTACTGGGGCAATCGCAACTGGGCGCCGTATCTGACCGACACCCTGCGCGAGATGGCCGCCGACGGCCACCGCCGGATCCTGGTGCTGGCCACCAGCGCCTACGCCTCGTACTCGGGCTGCCGGCAGTACCGCGAGAACCTGGCGGACGCCCTGGCCGCCCTGGAGGGCGAGGGCCTGCCGCTGCCGCGCGTGGACAAGCTGCGGCACTACTTCAACCACCCCGGTTTCGTGCGGCCCATGGTGGACACCACCCTGGCCGCCCTCGCCGAACTGCCCGAGGACCGGCGGGCCGGGGCCCACCTCGCCTTCACCACCCACTCCATCCCGACCGCCGCCGCCGACACCTCGGGCCCGGTGGAGGCGCACACCGAGGACGGGGAGGGCGGTGCGTACGTCGCCCAGCACCTCGATGTCGCCCGGCTGATCGCGGACGCGGTGCGTGAGGAGACCGGCGTCGAGCGCCCCTGGCGGCTGGTCTACCAGTCGCGCAGCGGCGCCCCGCACATCCCCTGGCTGGAGCCGGACATCTGCGATCACCTCGAGGAGCTGCACGGCGAGGGCGCGCCCGCCGTCGTCATGGTCCCGATCGGCTTCGTCTCGGACCATATGGAGGTCAAGTACGACCTCGACACCGAGGCCACGGCCAAGGCCGCCGAGCTGGGGCTGCCGGTCTCCCGCGCCTCGACCGTCGGGGCCGACCCGCGGTTCGCCGCGTGCGTACGCGAGCTGGTGCTGGAGCGCGCGGCCACCGAGCGCTTCGCCGAGGGCCGGGCGGCGGCCGCCCCGGTGCGCTGCGCCCTGGGCGCCCTCGGCCCGAGCCATGACGTGTGCCCGGTGGGCTGCTGCCCGGCCCGGTCGCCGCGCCCCGCCGCCGCGGGCGCCGACTGACCGCACCCGTCCCCGCACGCCCCGGGCTCTGGCCGGCCGCGCCCACCGCCCCGGCCCGCCACCGCCGCTCGCCCCTCCGGGCAATCCGCTAAGGAGCACGATGACCGACCCGCTCATGACCGAACTCCTCGAGACGGCGATGGAGGCCGCCCGCGGCGCGGGGGCCCTGCTGCGCGACGGCCGCCCGGCCGACCTCGGGGTGGCGGCCACCAAGACCAGCCCGATCGACGTCGTCACCGAGATGGACATCGCCGCCGAGAAGCTGATCACCGACCTCCTCGCGCGCCGCCGCCCGCGGGACGGGGTGCTGGGGGAGGAGGGCTCCAGCAGCGAGGGCAGCAGCGGGGTGCGCTGGGTGGTCGACCCGCTCGACGGCACCGTGAACTACCTCTACGGCCTGCCGTCGTGGGCGGTCAGCATCGCCGCCGAGAAGGACGGCGAGGCGGTCGTCGGGGTGGTCATCGCCCCGGTGCGCGGCGAGACCTTCCACGCGGTCCTGGGCCAGGGCGCCTGGCGGAACGGGGAGCAGGTGCACTGCCGCCCCGCGGCCCCGCTCGAGGAGTCGCTGATCGGCACCGGGTTCGGGTATGTGCGCGAGCGCCGCATCGGGCAGGCCAGGGTGCTCAATGAGGTGCTGCCGCGGGTGCGGGACATCCGGCGCGGCGGATCGGCCGCCATCGATCTGTGCGATGTGGCCTGCGGCCGGCTCAACGGCTACTACGAGCGCGGGCTCAACCCCTGGGACTTCGCGGCCGGTGCGCTCATAGCGCGCGAGGCGGGCGCGCTCACCGGAGGGCGGCCGGGCGTCCCGGCCTCCACCGAGCTGACCATCGCCGCCGCCCCCGGCCTTTTCGAGCCGCTGCGGGGGCTTCTGGACGACCTGGGCGCCTGGCACGACTGATCCCGTCCCCGGCCCTCCACACACACGGCCGCATACATCCACACACGGAAGCGCCCCGGAGTCCCAAGGACACCGGGGCGCTTCGGCGTGGTTACCGGATGTTTTCTGGATCGCCATCCGGCGGTGAATGGGAATCGGTCACACGGTCACACGGTCACATGGAATCCGGATCTGGATCGGGTCCGGAATCCACAAGGGATCAAGCAAACGAGGCGCTTACTTCGACGCCGTGCTCGGCGGCGAGGCGACGGAGGTCTTCCAGCTCCGACTGCTCCACGTCCACAAGAAAGTCGTCGCCCGTCTCACGGGCGCGAATGAGATCGGACTTGGTGTTCTCTATGCGCTGCAGAATGCCTGCGGTGAACGCGTCCATGTTGCGCCCCCTCGTCGTGGGTCGGTGGCACGGGGGTGTGCCGACGGCGGGTTGATCACGTGAATGGCCCCTGCCGACGGCAATGCCGGCCAGATATGCCGGGGACAGGGCGTGATCGCGGGTGTGCAGTCGTCCTCCCCACCCCGTCTTCGGGGGAAACCTCCGGACCCGAAAGAATCTGAATTCGGTGTTCCGACCGCCGCGGACCCCTCCGCCGCGGTCATGATCCGCACTCGGGATCCCGCGCCGATCCCGCGGCGACCCTCTTACCGCCGGTTTATGAGACTTCGAGGCAGGATGGAGGCGCCGAACACCCATCGAGTTCGGCGAGATCACCCCGCCCACTGCGGCAATCATGGAAGGACCAACGACGTGCGCGTACTCGTCGTCGAGGACGAGCAGCTGCTCGCCGATGCGGTGGCCACCGGACTACGCCGGGAGGCCATGGCCGTCGACGTCGTGTATGACGGAGCCGCCGCCCTGGAGCGGATCGCCGTCAACGACTATGACGTCGTCGTCCTCGACCGGGACCTGCCCCTCGTGCACGGCGACGACGTCTGCCGCAAGATCGTCGAACTCGGCATCCCCACCCGTGTGCTGATGCTCACCGCCTCCGGCGACGTCAGCGACCGCGTGGAGGGCCTGGAGATCGGCGCGGACGACTATCTGCCCAAGCCCTTCGCCTTCAGCGAACTGATCGCGCGCGTCCGGGCGCTCGGCCGCCGGACGACCGTCGCCCTGCCGCCCGTCCTGGAGCGCGCCGGGATCAAGCTGGACCCCAACCGCCGCGAGGTGTTCCGGGACGGCAAGGAGATCCAGCTGGCGCCGAAGGAGTTCGCGGTGCTGGAGGTGCTCATGCGCAGCGAGGGCGCCGTGGTCTCCGCGGAGCAGCTGCTGGAGAAGGCCTGGGACGAGAACACCGACCCGTTCACCAACGTGGTGCGGGTGACCGTGATGACCCTGCGCCGCAAGCTGGGCGAGCCCGCCGTGATCGTCACCGTCCCCGGCTCCGGTTACCGGATCTGATCGGGCATGGCGACGACTCCGACTCCGCTGCCGCCGACGGTGCCGCCCAAGCCCAGCTGGGACCCGCAGGCCGGCTCGCGCACCAACCCCTGGCTGCGCCCCACGATCCGGATACGGCTCACCCTGCTGTACGGCGGGATGTTCCTGATCGCCGGGGTGGTGCTGCTGACGATCATCTACCTGCTGGCCGCTCAGGCCCTGCACGTCGGCAACGAGCTGCCGTTCAAGCTGGTCGGCGGCAGTGTCCAGCCGACCAACAACACCTGCCCCGAGATCATCGGCCAGAGCAGCCCCGACCAGTTCAACGCGGTCCTGAACACATGTATGAAGGAGCAGCGCCAGCTGGCCCTCGACGGGCTGCTGCGCCGCTCCCTGATAGCCCTGCTGGGCCTGTCCGTGATCGCCTTCGCCTTCGGCTACGCGATGGCCGGGCGGGTGCTCTCGCCGCTCGGCCGGATCACCCGGACCGCTCGCCAGGTGGCGGGCTCGGACCTGTCCCGCCGGATCGAGCTGGATGGCCCGGACGACGAGCTCAAGGAGCTCGCCGACACCTTCGACGAGATGCTGGAGCGTCTGGACCGGGCGTTCACCGCCCAGCAGCGGTTCGTCGCCAACGCCTCGCACGAGCTGCGCACCCCGCTGGCGATCAACCGCACCCTGCTGGAGGTGCAGCTCTCGGACCCACAGGCGTCCCCGGAGCTGACCCAGCTGGGCAAGACCCTGCTGGCCACCAACGAGCGCAGCGAGCAGCTGGTGGAGGGCCTGCTGCTGCTGGCCCGCAGCGACAACGAGATCGTCGACCGCAAGCCGGTGGACCTCGCCGAGGTGGCCTCCCAGGCGCTGGAGCAGGTGCGGGCGGAGGCGGAGGACAAGGGCGTGGAGCTGCGCGGGCAGCGCGCCCCCGCGGTGGTCCAGGGCAACGGGGTGCTGCTCGAGCGGATCGCGCTGAACCTGGTCCAGAACGCGGTGCGGTACAACGTGGCCCAGGACGGCTGGGTGGAGGTCACCACCGAGAGCCGGCAGGGCCAGGCCGTGCTGGTGGTCGCGAACACCGGCCCGGTGGTCCCCGCCTACGAGATGGACAACATCTTCGAGCCCTTCCGCAGGCTCCGTACGGAGCGCACCGGCAGCGACAAGGGCGTCGGCCTCGGGCTGTCGATCGCGCGCTCGGTGGCGCGCGCCCACGGCGGCCGCATCGCGGCGGAGCCGCGCGAGGGAGGAGGCCTGGTGATGCGGGTGGTGCTGCCGGTGTGATGGAGAAGAGCCCGCGGCCGGGGGCTCGCCGGGACCTGTTCGCTTTGGGCGGAATTTTCGGGATCCGACCACCCGATGTAGGGTGTGTGATCGATCACATGGGCGATTTTCCGGCCATATACTCTGTGTGATCGTCACGGGCGACAGAAAGCCGGGAAAATCCGGGTTTTCAGGGGCCGTGATCACGGGAAGTACACGTCATGGCGCATGTGAGTGCGACATTCGGACCGTGTACGGTCCCGATGGCCATCCAACCCGATCACCTCTTCAGGGGTGCGGTTGGGTGTCGATTGAGTAACAGACCTTGATGTGAGGCAAAATCTCCGCCTCGGGTCGGGCACAAGTCCGGCCTCTCACGCGTTACGTGCGCTGGAGACACCACAGACACCCAGAGGGGGAGACAGACATGGCAACGGATTACGACACCCCACGCAAGACCGACGATGACGTCAACGAGGACAGCATCGAGGAACTGAAGGCCCGGCGGAACGACAAGTCCGCGTCCACCGTGGACGTGGATGAGTTCGAGCAGGCCGAGGGCCTGGAGCTGCCCGGTGCGGACCTCTCCAACGAGGAGTTGTCCGTCCGGGTCCTGCCCCGTCAGGCCGACGAGTTCACCTGCATGAGCTGCTTCCTTGTGCACCACCGCAGCCAGCTGGCCGCCGAGACCAAGAACGGCCAGCCGATCTGCCGCGACTGCGCGGCTTGAGCCGCGGGGTCGGCGTGGAGGCGGAACACGACGACATGAACGAGACCGAGCGAGGCCGGGTGGCCTCGCTCGCGACCGCTGTCGGCCGTGGTGCGCGACGAGGCGGTGAGCGCGCGAGAGCGGGGGTCTACGCGGTCGCCGACCGGATCATCACGAACGCTCCACGCATTGCTGTCCGCGATCTCGCGACGCTGCGCAAGCAGTTCCCGGGGCTGGGCCCCGAAGAGCTCGCGGACAAGCTGGTGGCCGGTGCCGCGGGCGGCACCGCCACAGTGGGCGCGGGCGTCGGTGCCGCGGCGATGCTGCCGGTCCCGCCCGCCATGCCCACCGAGCTGGCCGCCGAGATCGTCGGCGTGGCCTCCATAGAGTTCAAGCTGATCGCCGAGCTGCACGAGGTCTACGGGGTGCGCGCGCCCGGTTCCACGCGTCAGCGCGCCGTCGCCTACCTCGGCGCCTGGGCCGAGGAGCGCGGTATCGACGTCGCCCAGCCGGCGACCGTCAACGCGGCTCTCGGCGTCCAGATGAAGCGCGAGCTGCGGCAGCAGGTCCTCAGACGCGGCTTCCGGAACATGCCGTCCCTGGCGCCCTTCATGATCGGCGCGGCCGTGGGAGCCGTGATGAACCGGCGCGACACCAAGAAGCTCGCGCGCAAGGTCCGCAAGGATCTGCGGGCCAAGCAGGTCCCCTGGGACCTCCCCGTGGCCCTGGAGAAATGAGCTCCTCGCGCGCCCCTGTCACGCCGAGCGCACGGCCGTGAGCGCGGCGGCGAGCGCCTCCGGATTCCGTGTGGACACATACACATACGGTGTCGGATCCTCCGGATCGGTGACCTCCACCCGCAGCGCGGTCGGGATGTAGCTGCGCAGCAGCATGAACGCCCGCGGATCGGCCTTGTAGGACCGCCAGGCGGCCGCCTCGGCGGCGTCCAGCACCTCCGGGGTCCCCAGCGCCGACACCGGGATCTTCGCCTCGCCGGCCACCAGCGAGTCCGCCACCACGCGCACCCGCGCCGAGCCGTACGAACTCACCGCCACACAGGCCAGTGCCGCCCCGCCGATCAGCCCGCCGAGCATCGGCAGGGTGCCGAACGGCAGCATGATCAACCCCACTGAGACCCCCATCAGGACGGCGATGAACCACCAGGAACGGGGCGCGCTGAGGCGTTCTTCGTAAGGCTGCATGCGTATCAGCTTGGCACGGCCGCCTACCCGGACTGTTCTCGCGGGTAAGGTCAGCCGTTGTGAGTGGACGAACGACAGGGCTGACGCCGCCGGAGGGCTCCAAGGCCCCCGTGCGCCACCCCGACGCGCCCGCGCCCGGGGAGGTCCTCGGCGCGCACTACGACCATTGCTTCGGCTGCGGCGACAAGGCCGGGGGCCTGGGGCTGACCACACGGGCGGGCGAGGGCGTGAGCGTCACCGCCGAGTTCACCGTGCGCGGCGGCCATCAGGGCGCGCCGGGCCTGGCCCACGGCGGGGTGCTGGCCGCGGCGCTGGACGAGACGCTCGGGTCGCTCAACTGGCTCCAGCGGGTGATCGCGGTGACCGGGCGGCTGGAGACGGACTTCGTACGGCCCGTGCCGGTCGGCGCCGAGCTCCACCTGGAGGCACGGGTGAACGCCGTGCACGGCCGCAAGATCTACTGCTCGGCCACGGGCCGGATCGACGCCCCCGACGGCCCCGTCGCGGTGCGGGCGCAGGCCCTCTTCATAGAGGTGCGGGTCGACCACTTCATCGAGAACGGCCGGGCGGAGGAGATCGACGCGGCGCTCGCCGATCCGGATCAGGTGAAGGTCGCGCGCGCTTTCGAGGTGAACCCATGAGCCCGCTCCCCGTCGACGTGCTGATCCGCAGGGTGGACCCCGAGGTGCCGGTCCCGGGCTACGCCCACCCCGGCGACGCCGGGGCCGATCTGGTCACCACCGAGCCCGCCGAGCTGGCCCCCGGGGAGCGCGCGGTCCTGCCCACCGGAGTGTCTATCGCGCTCCCGGAGGGGTATGCCGCCTTCGTGCATCCACGGTCCGGACTCGCCGCGCGCTGCGGCGTCGCCATGGTGAATGCCCCGGGGACCATCGATGCCGGGTACCGTGGAGAGATCAAGGTGATCGTGGTCAATCTGGACCCGCGCGAGAGCGTGCGGTTCGAGCGCTTCGACCGGATCGCCCAATTGGTCGTCCAGCAGGTCGAGAAGGTGCGCTTCCAGGAGGTGGCGGAGCTTCCCGGGTCGGCGCGGGCCGAAGGGGGCTTCGGGTCCACCGGCGGTCATGCCGCCGTGGACGGCACAACGGGTGGGAATGGATACGCTTCGGTCGGTTCCGACCGGGAAGGACGATGACGTGTTCGGACGTCGCCGCAAGCGCAGCAAGGAGGACGTCGAGTCGCTCGACGTGACCTCCGACGAGTTGGCCGAGGACGCGGAGGACGCGGACGGCGCTGAGGACACCGCCGCACCCGTGGAGAGCGAGCGGGTGAGCCTGCCTCCGGCCCCGCGCCCCGAGGGCCCCTGGGACGTGTCCGAGGTGCGTGAGCCCGGCGAGGGTCGGGTGGACCTCGGTGGTCTGTTCGTGCCCGGCGTGGAGGGCATGGAGCTGCGGGTGGAGGTCGCGGGGGACGCGATCGTCGCCGCGACCGTGGTGCTGCGGGACAGCGCCGTGCAGCTCCAGGGGTTCGCCGCGCCCAAGAAGGAAGGCATCTGGGGCGAGGTGCGCGACGAGATCGCCACCGGCATCACCCAGCAGGGCGGGATCGTGGACGAGGTCGAGGGTCCGCTCGGCTGGGAGCTGCGCGCCCAGGTGCCGGTGCAGCTCCCGGACGGCAAGAACGGTGTGCAGGTGGTCCGCTTCGTCGGCGTGGACGGGCCCCGCTGGTTCCTGCGCGGTGTGATCTCCGGGCAGGGCGCGGTGCAGCCCGAGACCGGCAGCCTCCTGGAAGCGATCTTCCGGGACACGGTCGTGGTGCGCGGCGAGGGCCCGATGGCCCCGCGCGACCCGATCGTCCTCAAGCTGCCGGACGACGCGCAGATGGTGCCCGACGGGGTGCAGCAGGACGAGGCGCAGGGCTCGCGGTTCGCGGGCGGCGCCGACCGGCTCCAGCGCGGCCCGGAGATCTCCGAGGTGCGCTGAGCGGCCCTCGCGCACGAGAGCTCGCGTACCGCGTACGGAGAGCTCGCGTACGGCGCATGAGAGCTCGCGTACGGCAGCTCGCGTACGGCGGAGAGCCAAGGCCCGGAAGGGGCCCGGGGCAGGCCCCCGGGCCCCTTCGGCATGTTCCGGAGCCTTCCCTTCGGGTTTTTGGGGATTTCCCGGAACCCGTTGAACACACCCGCCGCACCGGCCGTACTCATGGGCGCGAGACCTTGTGGCGCTCCGAGGGGGAGAAGGCGCGTCGCGAGAGACACCCCCTGTCCGACCTCAACGAGGTGAGTGATCAGATGTCGCGTGGCCTTCCGTTACTCCACCGCCGGAGAATCCTCCTCTCCGGGGCGATCGGCGGTATCACCTGTGCGGCCGTCGTGGTGGGAGCCGCCATGGCCGGTCAGGACGGCAGTGGCGACGCCAGTGCGTCGACCAAGGCGGCCTCGGCCATCAGCTGCCCCGCCGTCTCCGGTTCCCTCCCGGAGATCCCGGCCGAGGCCCGGGCCGAGGTGGACCGCAACCTCGCCCTGCTGGACACCCAGCTGGCGGAGGCCAACAAGCGGCTCAGCACCAGCCAGGGCGAGGGCGGCCCCAACTTCGTGCAGAACGCCATCCTCGGGCCGCTGGCGGACAAGCGGAAGTCCACCCTGGACCGCATCGCGATCTCCATAGGACGGCATGCCGAGAAGCCGGCGGGGCTGGACGCGCTCGCCGAGTGCACGCTGTCGGACGGCGGGGCGGGAGCGGGCTCCGACACCGGCGCGGGCGGCGAGGCGGGCGGCGCCGCGAGCCCGACCGCGGCCGCGTCCCAGCCCGCGGAAGAGCAGGGCGGGGGAGCCGACCAGGGCGGGCAGGAGGAGGGCGGCGGGGCCGGTGCGGGCTCCGGCCAGACGATCAGCTGCCCCGATGTCGCCTCCGGGATCGGCGACGTACCGGCCGCCGCCCAGGCCGAGGTGGACCGCAATCTCGCGCTGCTCCAGACCCAGCTCGACGAGGCCAACAAGCGGCTGGCCTCCTCCGCGGGCGAGGGTGGCCCCAACTTCGTAGAGAACGCGATCCTCGGCCCGCTGAAGGACAAGCGCGCCTCGACGATCGACCGCATCGAACTCTCGATCTCCCGCCAGGGCTCGACCGCCCCCTCCGGTCTTGACGCCTTGGCGGGCTGCTCGCTCGCGTCCGGCTGAGCCGACGGCGTAAGGCCCGGCCCGATGTGAGCGTCTACCGGTGGGCCGTACTCTTCTCTGCGGAGTACGGCCCACCGGCTTTTTCCTGCTGGTTTGCCCCGGGGTGTTCGGGCGCCGCGCGTCAGAGACGCGTCAAGAGGGCGCCGCCGGCCGTAAGGGAGGCGTCAAGGGACGGCCGGTCCGGCCGGGGGCGGGGTTTGCTCGACGGGTATCGCCCGCCGGAGGCTCGCCGAGCGCTCAGGCGCCGTCCAACAGGGAAAATAGGGGCATGGGACGCGGAAAGTTGCGGATCTACCTCGGTGCGGCACCGGGCGTCGGCAAGACCTACGCGATGCTGTCCGAGGGGCACCGCCGGGTCGAGCGCGGCACGGACCTCGTGGTCGGCTTCGTGGAGCACCACGGCCGCCGGCGCACCCAGGTGATGATGCACGGGCTCGAGGAGGTGCCCCGCCGGGAGGTGGAGTACCGGGGGTCCGCCTTCAGCGAGATGGACGTGGACGCGGTGCTGGCGCGCCGCCCCTCCGTCGCGCTGGTCGACGAGCTCGCCCACACCAACGTCCCCGGCTGCCGGAACGAGAAGCGCTGGCAGGACGTCGAGGAGCTGCTGCGGGCGGGCATCGACGTCGTCTCCACCGTCAACATCCAGCACCTGGAGTCGCTGGGGGACGTGGTGGAGTCGATCACGGGGGTGCGCCAGCGGGAGACCGTCCCGGACGAGGTGGTGCGCCGGGCCGACCAGATCGAGCTGGTCGACATGTCGCCCCAGGCGCTGCGCCGCCGCATGGCGCACGGCAACATCTACGCGCCCGACAAGGTCGACGCCGCGCTGTCGAACTACTTCCGGCCCGGGAACCTGACCGCGCTGCGCGAGCTGGCCCTGCTGTGGACCGCCGACCGGGTGGACGAATACCTCCAGCAGTACCGCGACGAGCACTCCATCCGCTCCACCTGGCAGGCCCGTGAGCGCATCGTCGTCGGGCTGACCGGCGGCCCGGAGGGGCGGACGCTGATCCGCCGGGCGGCCCGGATGGCGGCCAAGGGCTCCGGCAGCGAGATCCTCGCCGTCTACATCGCCCGCAGCGACGGTCTGACCTCGGCCTCCCCCAAGGAGCTGGCGGTCCAGCGCACCCTCGTCGAAGACCTCGGGGGCACCTTCCACCACGTCATAGGGGAGGACATCCCCGGGGCGCTGCTGGAGTTCGCCCGCGGGGTCAACGCGACCCAGATCGTGCTCGGCTCCAGCCGCCGCAAGACCTGGCAGTACATGTTCGGGCCCGGGGTGGGCGCCACCGTGGCCCGGGAGTCCGGGCCCGATCTGGACGTCCATATCGTCACCCATGACGAGGTCGCCAAGGGCCGCGGGCTGCCGGTGGCGCGCGGCGCCCGGCTCGGCCGCTCCCGGCTGATCGCGGGCTGGGTGGTCGGGGTGGCCGGACCGGCCCTGCTCACGCTGCTGCTCACCGCCACCGGCGCCACCCTCGCCTCCGAGGCCGGGCCCGGGTTCGCCAACGAGGTGCTGCTCTTCCTGTTCCTCAATGTGCTGGCCGCCCTGCTGGGCGGCATGGTGCCCGCGCTCGCCTCGGCGGCCGTCGGATCGCTGCTGCTCAACTACTACTTCACGCCGCCCACCCACACCCTGACCATCGCCGACCCCGAGAACATCGTCGCCATAGCGATCTTCGTGGCGGTGGCGGTCTGTGTGGCCTCCGTGGTGGATCTCGCCGCCCGCCGCACCCATCAGGCCGCCCGGCTGCGCGCCGAGTCCGAGATACTGTCCTTCCTCGCGGGCAGCGTGCTGCGCGGCGAGACCAGCCTGGAGGCGCTGCTGGAGCGGGTCCGCGAGACGTTCGCCATGGACTCCGTCGCCCTGCTGGAGCGGGAGAGCGATGTCGCCCCCTGGACCTGCGCGGGCAGCGTCGGCGGCCACGGCGGCACCCCGCCGCCCGAGCGGCCCGAGGACGCGGAGGTGGACATGCCGGTCGGCGATCATATGGCGCTCGCGCTCTCCGGCCGGGTCCTGCCCGCCGAGGACCGCCGGGTACTCGCCGCCTTCGCCGCCCAGGCCGCCGTCGTCCTCGACCGGCAGCGGCTGGCCCAGGAGGCCGGGCAGGCCCGCGAGCTGGCCGAGGGGAACCGCATCCGCACCGCGCTGCTCGCCGCCGTCAGCCACGATCTGCGCACCCCGCTCGCGGCCATCAAGGCGGCCGTGAGCTCCCTGCGCGCCGATGACGTGGCCTGGTCGGCGGAGGACGAGGCCGAGCTGCTGGAGGGCATCGAGAGCGGCGCCGACCGGCTGGACCACCTGGTGGGCAACCTCCTGGACATCTCCCGGCTCCAGACCGGCACCGTCACCCCGCTCATCCGGGAGATCGACCTGGACGAGGTGGTGCCGATGGCGCTCGTCGGCGTCCCCGAGACCGACGTCGCCCTCGACATCCCCGAGGAGCTGCCGATGGTCGCGGTCGACCCCGGGCTGCTGGAGCGCGCCGTCGCCAACATCGTGGAGAACGCGGTGAAGTACAGCCCGCCGGACCGCCCCGTGCTGGTCTCCGCGAGCGCCCTCGGCGACCGGGTGGAGCTGCGCGTGGCCGACGGCGGGCCGGGCGTGCCGGACAGCGAGAAGGACCGTATCTTCGAGCCCTTCCAGCGGTACGGGGACGCCCCGCGCGGCGCCGGGGTCGGCCTCGGGCTCGCCGTCGCCCGCGGTTTCGCCGAGGCCATGGGCGGGCGGCTGACCGCCGAGGACACCCCCGGTGGCGGGATGACCATGGTGCTCACGCTGCGTGTCGCCCGGGACCGCCCGCCGGCCGCCCCCGGCCTCCCGGTCCAGGTCGGCTCCACGTCAGGCACAACGACACGGAAAGGCAGGCCCGCCAGATGAACCGGGTGCTCGTGGTGGACGACGAGCCGCAGATCGTGCGCGCCCTCGTGATCAACCTGAAGGCGCGCAAGTACGAGGTGGACGCGGCCTCGGACGGTGCCACCGCACTCCGGCTCGCCGCCGCCCGCCATCCCGATGTGATCGTGCTCGACCTCGGACTGCCCGATATGGACGGGGTGGAGGTGATCAGGGGGCTCCGGGGCTGGACCCGGGTGCCGATCCTGGTGCTCTCCGCCCGTCAGACCTCGGACGAGAAGGTCGAGGCGCTCGACGCCGGGGCGGACGACTACGTCACCAAGCCGTTCGGCATGGACGAGCTGCTCGCCCGGTTGCGCGCGGCCGTCCGCCGCGCCGAGCCGGTCGGGCGGCCGGAGGACTCGGTGGTGGTGGAGACCGACGCGTTCACCGTCGACCTGGCCGCCAAGAAGGCCCATCGCGACGGCCGCGATGTGCGGCTGACCCCCACCGAATGGCATCTGCTGGAGGTCCTGGTGCGCAACGCCGGCCGCCTGGTCAGCCAGAAGCAGCTGTTGCAGGAGGTCTGGGGCCCCTCGTACGGCACCGAGAGCAACTACCTGCGGGTGTACATGGCGCAGCTGCGCCGCAAGCTGGAGGCCGACCCCTCGCATCCGCGGCACTTCGTCACCGAGCCGGGCATGGGCTACCGGTTCGAGCGATGAGCGCGGGGACGGCGTTTCGCCGATGGCGCACCGGTACGCTGGCCGTATGAGTTCCGTACGCCACCCCTCCGACGGGGCTGACAGGGGAGACAGGTCCGACAAACCGGTCGGCCGGTTCCGGCGGATGCTGGACCGGCTGTCGAGCTCCCAGGAGGAACTGCACTCCGCCGAGTTGCAGCAGGACGCGGAGGCCGCGGGCTGCACCAAGATCGGCGACTGCGGTGACCGTCAGATCGTCAAGGTGACGGGCACGCTGCGCACGGTGACCCTCAGGCCGCGGGCCGGAGTTCCCGCACTGGAGGCGGAGCTCTTCGACGGCACCGCCGCGCTGGACGTGGTGTGGCTGGGCCGTCGCTCCATCATCGGGATAGAACCGGGGCGCAAGCTGATCGCCTCGGGCCGGATCTCCATGAGCCATGGGCGCCGGGTGCTGTTCAATCCGAAGTACGAACTCCGACCGCTCGGACAGGAGTAGCCGGTGACGCCAGACGACAAGACGCCCCCGACCGGGCACCGACGCACCGCCGCCGACAGCAGGGCGGCGGCGGACACCGCGCTCCTGGAGGCGTTCGGCGGGGTGCGGGGCATGGTGGACACCACCGTCCCCGGTCTGGTCTTCGTCCTGCTGTACACGATCAAGCGGGACATCCACCTCGCCGCGATCGCCGCGCTCGGCCTCAGCGTGCTGCTCGGGCTCACCCGGCTGGTGCGCAAGGAGACGCTGAAGCACGCCTTCAGCGGGGTCTTCGGGGTCGCGTTCGGCGCGATCTTCGCGATGATGTCCGGCGACGCGAAGAACTTCTATCTGCCGGGCATGCTCTACACCCTGGGCCTGGCGATCGCCTACATCCTCTCGGCGATCTTCCGCTTCCCGCTCATTGGCGTGCTGCTCGGGCCGATGCTGAAGGAGAACCTCTCCTGGCGCACCCGCAACCCGGGCCGGTTCCGCGCCTACACCCGGTCCACCTGGGCGTGGGGGCTGATCCTGCTGGCCAAGTCGGCGGTGCTGTTCCCGCTCTACTGGTGGGGGGACGCCACCCAGCTCGGCTGGGTCAAGGTCGCGCTCGGCATTCCGCCGTTCCTGCTCTGCGTCTATCTGACCTGGATCTTCCTGGCCAAGGCCCCGCCGCCGATCGACGTCATCGCGGAGATGGAGGCGGAGGAGAAGGCCGAGCGGGACCGTGAGCGGGCGAAGGCCGAGGCCGACAAGGCCGCCGATCCGCTGCTCTCGGAGTGGACCGGCCAGATCGTGACCGAGGCCCGTACCGAATCCGCCGACCGGCAGCCGCCGCGGCACTAAGCGCTCCGCGGGAAGTGCCACGAGATGCCGTCGTGCGTCTGCGGCCGCATCGTGGCTGGTCGCGCAGTTCCCCGCGCCCCTTCGGGGCGCTGCCCGAACCGTAGCGGACTTCCTCCGACCTGCTTAGCCGCCCCGGCACTGAGGCCCGCCGCCCTGGGCTCCCGAGCCGGGAGCCCAGGGCGGGAGTTCACGGCCTGACCGGCCCGACCGGCGGCCTAACCGGCGGCGTCCTGGCGCTGGACGGACAGCAGCTGCTCGAGCTGCTCCTCGCGCGCCTGCGCCGCGACGAACAGCAGCTCGTCCCCGGCCTCCAGCACATCGTCCTTGTTCGGGGTCAGCACGCGGGTGCCGCGGATGATGGTGACCAGCGTGGTGTCCTCGGGCCACTCCACATCGCCGACCCGGGTGCCCACCAGCGCCGCCTCAGGCGGCAGCGTCAGCTCCACCAGGTTGGCGTCGCCGTGGCTGAAGCGGAGCAGCCGCACCAGATCGCCGACGCTCACCGCCTCCTCGACCAGCGCCGACATCAGACGCGGGGTGGAGACGGCCACATCGACGCCCCACGCCTCGTTGAACAGCCACTCGTTCTTGGGGTTGTTGACCCGGGCGACCACCCGGGGCACCCCGTACTCGGTCTTGGCGAGCAGCGAGACGACGAGGTTGACCTTGTCATCACCGGTGGCCGCGATGACCACGTTGCAGCGCTGAAGCGCCGCCTCGTCCAGCGAGGTGATCTCGCAGGCGTCGGCCAGCAGCCATTCGGCCTGTGGCACCCGCTCCACCGAGATGGCGGTCGGCGCCTTGTCGATGAGGAGCACCTCGTGCCCGTTCTCCAGCAGCTCGCTCGCGATGGAACGCCCCACGGCGCCCGCACCGGCAATGGCAACCCTCATCGCCCTGCCTCCTCGGGACCCTTTTCAAAGGCCGCCTCGACCTTCTCGACCTCGTCCGTGCGCATCATCACATGCACCAGGTCGCCCTCCTGGAGCACCGTCTCGGAGGTCGGCAGCATCGCCTCGCCGAGCCGGGTGAGGAACGCGACCCGCACACCGGTCTCCTCCTGGAGCTTGCTGACCTTGTGGCCCACCCACGACGGGGAGATGTGCACCTCGGCCAGCTGGACCCCGCCACTGGGGTCCCGCCACAGCGGCTCCGCGCCGGACGGCAGCAGCCGCCGCAGCATCTGGTCGGCGGTCCAGCGCACCGTGGCCACGGTCGGGATGCCGAGGCGCTGATAGACCTCGGCGCGGCGGGGGTCGTAGATCCGGGCCGCCACGTTCTCCACGCCGAACATCTCGCGGGCCACCCGGGCCGCGATGATGTTGGAGTTGTCGCCGCTGCTGACCGCGGCGAAGGCGCCCGCCTCCTCGATGCCCGCCTCGCGCAGGGTGTCCTGGTCGAAGCCGACACCGGTCACCCGGCGCCCGCCGAAGCCCGCACCGAGGCGGCGGAAGGCGGTGGGGTCCTGGTCGACGACCGCGACCGTGTGCCCCTGTTGCTCCAGGGTCTGGGCGAGGGCCGCGCCCACCCGGCCACAGCCCATGATCACGATATGCATGCGTCCTACCCCGCACTCCTGATGACCGTGCCGACCTGCGCAAACACCCTGCTCACATCTTCCTTCCAGGACCTACGGGGCGACAGCGGGGCGGGACCCCGATGCCGGTGCCCGGGGACGACGGGAATCGGCCGCCGCGGCACCTGTCCCCACCGTATCCGTACCGGCGGCCCGCTCCCTCGTCCGCGCGCGACGGTCCGGGAATGAAGGTGGTGACGTATGACATAGCGCGAAAGTTCCCACGGTGATCGGTGATGAGCGGAGCTGGCCGAAGGTGATCGCGGACACGCCGGGTGGAAAGAGGTAACGATCATTTCCGGTTGCGGATGCCCAGTGAAAAAGCTGTCGGTGATCAGCCGTGACCACTACGGTGGGCCCGGGTTACGGCGCTCCTCAGGTGGTCGCGACCCTTCATCTTCGTCTGAAATCCCGGATCTTCACCGAAACCACATGACAAATGGCGGGTGATTCCCGCTGGTTCGAACTTTGTCATGGGTGTCGGACGCTAGGTCACGACACGGCTAAGATGATCGTCGTATTCCGTTTCCGGACGGGACATCAGGGCTCTGAGCGTTCCTTCCGCGCCCGCGTTTCCCCTGCACGAGGTTCCTGATGACTGATCACATATCGGAGGCGGTGAGCTGGTGTCTGGCCGCCGCGCTTCTCGTCGTCCTGGTGCTTCTGATCCGCCAGCGGCAGATCACCGCCGGAGTCCGCAGGCGCAACGCCACGCTCGAGGACAGCCTGCGCGCCCGTGACGAGGAGGTGCGCCACCTCGTCGACGTACGCCTCCCCTCGATCGCCGACGCGCTGAGCCAGCCCGGCCCGCTGCCGGGCCTGCGCGACGAGAAGCTGGCCGGCACGGCCTTCGCGCAGAGCCTGCACGCCGTCATGGAGCAGTTCACCCGAGCGGTGGACAAGGCGCAGACGCGCGCCGACGCCTCCGCCAAGGCGGCGCTCAAGGCGTCCATGCGAGCCGTCCAGGGACTCGCCAACGAACAGCAGGTCTCCATCTCCGAGATGCAGGAGCGGCACGACAACCCCGATGTGCTGCGGGACCTGCTGGAGATCGACCACGCCAACGCCCAGTTCGGCCGGCGCGCCCAGGCCATCGCGGTGCTCTGCGGCTCCTGGCCCGGCCGGCAGCGGCTGGCCTCCTCGCTGACCGATGTGGTCCGCGGCGCCAAGTCCCGCATCCGCGACTACCAGCGGGTGCAGGTGCACACCCTGATCGACGTCGCCGTGGTGAGCCGGGCCGTGGAGCCCGCCGTGCTCGCGGTCGCCGAGCTGCTGGACAACGCCGCCCGCCACTCGCAGCCCAACACCTCGGTGGAGGTCAGCCTCCAGCCGGTGCACAACGGGGCCTGCATCGTGATCGACGACGCCGGTGTGGGCATGGACGGCCTGGAGGTCCAGCGCGCCGCCAACCTGCTCTCCGGCCAGCGCGCCGTGGACGTCTCCCGGCTCGGCGACCCGCCGCAGTTCGGCTTCGCCGTGGTGGGCCTGCTGGCCGCGCGGTACGGCTTCAGCGTCTCGGTGGACACCCGGTCCCCGTACGGCGGTGTGCGCGCCGTGCTGTTCCTGCCGACCGAGCTGCTCACCCACATCGACCCCGACGGGCGGCCGGGCACCGCCGGGCAGGACCCCGAGGGCGCCGAGCCGCTGCACACCCTGCCCTCCCGTCGGACCCGTCCCCCCAGAAGGGCGCCGCAGGCGCCGACCGTCCCGGCCCAGGCGCAGGAGCCGTCCCCGATCCCGCACCAGGCCCCGGCCCCGCACCAGGCGCCGGTCCCGCACGAGGCCCCGGCCCCGCACCAGGCCCAGCCCCCGGCCCCGGCCCCGTCGGCATCCGCCCCGGAACCGGCACCCGCCCCGGCGCCCCAGCCGTCCCCCGACGGCGAGGCCACACGCGTGTACGGCACCACGGCGGGCGGTCTGCCCAAGCGCCGCCGCCGGGAGGCCGCCGCCACCCCGCCGCCCGGCGACTGGACCACCGGCGCCGGGCAGACCGGCGCCGCCGACCCCGACACGGGCGCGTTCCGTGTGCGGTCGGCGAAGGAAACCGCTTCGCGGATGGGGGCGTTCGCCCGCGGCACCCGCTCCGGCCGTTCCGCCACCCAGGACTCCGCCCCTGACCATGACGAAGGGAATCGCCAGGCATGAACGACCATCTCAACAACGAGCTCGGCTGGATGCTCGACGAGGTCGTCAAGATGCCGGAGGCGCGGCACGCGATCCTGCTCTCCGCGGACGGGATGCTCCGGGCACACTCCCAGGGCATCGCGCGCGACGAGGCCGAGCGCCAAGCCGCCGCACTCTCCGGGCTGCAATCGATCAGCCGCTCCACCTCCGAGTTCTGTGATCCGCACGAGACGCCCTGGCAGCAGACGCTCGTCGAGTTCGTCGGCGGGTACGTCTTCCTGATCGCCGCCGGGCCCGGTGCGTATCTGGCGGTCTCGGCCACCGAGGCGGTGGACATGGAGGCGGTCAGCTACCGGATGCAGAAGCTCGTCGACCGGCTCGGCAAGGAGCTCACCAGCCCGCCGAGGCAGGGCCTCCCGCGGCAGGGGATCGGCAGTCACGCATGAGTCCGGGGAGGCGCGAACGAGGATTGGTACGGCCGTATGTCGTGACCGACGGCCGTGCCTACCCGACTCGTAACACCTTCGACCTGGTGACCCTGGTCATGGCCCACCCCGACCGGCCGCTCACCGGGCTCAGCCCGGAGAAGCGGCGGGTCATGGAGCTGTGTCTGGGCGGGGCGCTCTCGGTGGCCGAGGTCGCCGGGTATCTGGAGCTGCCCGTCAGCGTCACCAAGGTCCTGCTCGGCGACCTCGTGGACAGCGGCCACATCAGCGCGCGGGCCCCCATCCCGCCCGCCGAACTCCCCGAGGTCCAGCTGCTCCAGGAGGTGCTCGATGGACTCCGCGCTCGCCTCTGACCAGGCGGCCTATCTGCCGGCCACGGTGCGGGTGGCGGCGAAGATCCTCGTCGTCGGGCACTTCGCGGTCGGCAAGACGACCTATGTGAACTCGCTGTCCGAGATCCGGCCGCTGCGCACCGAGGAGACGATGACCGAGGCCGGTGCGCTCACCGACGATCTGCGGGGCACCGAGGGCAAGACGACCACCACCGTCGCCATGGACTTCGGCCGGCTCACCCTCAGCGAGTCCCTGGTGCTCTATCTGTTCGGCACACCGGGGCAGCAGCGCTTCACCCGGCTGTGGCGGGACATGACGCTCGGGGCGCTGGGCGCGCTGGTGCTGGCCGACACCCGGCGGCTGGAGCAGTCCTTCCCGGTGATGGCCGTCCTGGAGGAACACGGACTGCCGTACGCCGTCGCCGTCAACCACTTCGAGGGCGCTCCCCGCTTCGCCGAGCCGGAGGTCCGGGAGGCCCTCGATCTGCTTCCGGAGACGCCCCTGGTGACCTGCGACGCCCGGGACCGGATCTCCTCCACCCACGCGCTGATCGCCCTCGTCCAGTACCTACAGGCCCGCCAGACCCGTAGTTCTCAGGAGATTGTGTGACCAATAGTCCAGCCGCCGGGCCCGTTCCGCCGCCCGGCTGCCCCGCGCACGCCGCCCCCACCGAGGCCGGGGGCGCCACCGGGTCCCGCGCGGCCGTACCGATGTACGGGCAGGAGTTCGCCGACGACCCGCACGGCGCCTATGCGCGGATGCGCGCCACCTTCGGGCCGATCGCACCGGTCGAGCTCTCGCCGGGGGTGTACGCCTCGCTGGTCACCAGCTATCAGCTCGGCCTGGAGATCCTGCGCGACACCGAGCGGTTCGCCAAGGACCCGCGCGGCTGGCGGGCGGTGCAGGACGGCACCGTGGGGCCGGACAACCCGGTCGCGCCGATGCTGATGTACCGGCCGAACGCGCTGTTCAGCGATGGTGAGGCACACGCCCGGCTGCGCGGGGCGATCACCGACAGCCTGGACCGGGTGGATCCGCACGCCCTCAGCGAGTACGTCGAGCGCAGCGCGGAGACACTGATCGACGCCTTCGCCTCCCGGGGCCGGGCCGATCTGATCACCGAGTACGCGTCGGTGCTCCCGCTGCTGGTCTTCAACCAGCTCTTCGGCGCCCGCCCGGCGGACGGGCCGAAGCTGGTCGAGACGATGATGAAGCTCTTCGACAGCGGCGAGGACGCGGCGGCCGCCAACGACGAACTGCTGCGGTGGATCTCCGGCCTGGTGGCGGAGAAGCGCGAGCAGCTCGCCGCCGACGTCACCTCCTGGCTGATCGCGCACCCCTCGCAGCTCGCCGACGAAGAGCTGATGCAGCAGATCATCCTGCTGATGGCGGCCGGTACCGACCCCCAGCAGAACCTGATCGCCAACGCGCTGCGGCTGCTGTTGTCGGACGACCGCTTCGCCGGTGAGCTGTCCGGCGGCAGCATGCCCGTCGAGGACGCCCTGGACGAGGTGCTCTGGAACGATCCGCCGATGGCCAACTACGGCACCCGCTTCCCCCGGTACGACTGCGAGGTGGCGGGCGTACGGCTGCGCAAGGGCGACCCGGTGCTCATCAGCTACGCGGCGGCCAACCACGAGGCCGCCCTGGCCTCCGACCGCCGCACCGGCAACCGCGCCCACCTGGCCTGGAGCGCGGGCGCCCACCGCTGCCCCGCCGAGCGGCCCGCCCGGGTGATCGCCTCCGTGGCCATCGAGCGCCTCCTGGACCGCCTCCCGGACATGGAACTCGCGGTCCCCGTCGAGCGGCTGACCTGGCGGACCGGACCCTTCCACCGTGCCCTGGCCGCCCTGCCGGTGCGCTTCCCCGCCCAGGCGGCGGCTCGGGCCGAGCCGTTCGCGGCGTCCGTGTCCAAGTCGGCCCCATTCGACGAGAGCCCTGGAGGCAGCCAGTGGAACCCCGTCCCATCGTCCTCGACCCCGCCGGCCGAGACATTGTCGGAGAGGCAGCCCGAGTCGCAGCAGGCGGCGAGGCGACGCTTGTTGAGCTTCCTGACGGCGTGGTGGCGTGGGCAATAACCCGCCAGCGCACGCTCAAACAGCTGCTGACCGACCCCCGGGTCTCCAAGGACCCCCGGCAGCACTGGCCCGCGTGGAACAACGGTGAGATCTCGCCCGAGTGGCCGCTGATCACCTGGGTCGCCGTGGAGAACATGTTCACGGCCTACGGCGGTGAGCACCGGCGGCTGCGCACCCTGGTCTCCAAGGCGTTCACCGCCCGGCGCACCGCCGCCCTGCGGCCGCGCATCGAGGAGATCTGCGCCAGGCTCCTGGACGACCTGGCCGCCGCCGGGCCGGGCGAGGTGGTCGATCTGCGCGAGGCGTACGCGTACCCGCTGCCCATCCAGGTGATCTCCGAGCTGTTCGGGCTCGAGGACGAGCACCTGCGCGAGCGGATGCGCCGGGTCGTGGACAGCATCTTCCACACCTCCGCCTCCGCGGAGGAGGTCACCGCCACCTACGGCGAGATGTACGCCGTCCTCGGCGAGCTGGTGGCCACCAAGCGCGAGACGCCCGGCGACGACCTGACCAGCGGGCTGATCGCGGTGCGGGACGAGGAGAGCGACTCCAGGCTCAGCGAGAAGGAGCTCACCGACACCCTCGCCCTGTTCCTCTCGGCCGGTCACGAGACCACGGTCAACCTCCTGGACAACGCCATCCACGCGCTGCTCACCCGGCCCGAGCAGCTCGAGCACGTCCGGGCAGGCCGGGCCACCTGGGACGATGTGATCGAGGAGACACTGCGGCACTCCGCCCCGGTCGCCAACCTGCCGCTGCGCTACGCCGTGGAGGACATCGAGCTGGACGGCGGCGTGGTGCTGCGCAAGGGCGACGCGATCCTGGCCGCCTACGCGGCCGCCGGACGCGACCCGGAGGTGCACGGCGACGCGGACGCGTTCGACGTCACCCGGCAGCTCAAGAGCCATCTGGCGTTCGGCCACGGCGTCCATCTGTGCGTCGGCGCCCCGCTGGGGCGGCTGGAGGCCGCGATCGCGCTCCCGGCGCTCTTCGACCGCTTCCCCGGGCTCACGCTCGCCTCCGGGCAGGACCCGCTGGAGCCGGTGGAGTCCTTCATTTCCAACGGCCACCGCACCCTGCCCGCGCGGCTGGCCTGACCGCCCCGGAGTCCGCGCTCCCGTCCGCCCCTTTTCCCGGGGGTGGGCGGGTGGGCGGGGGCCCGGGCTACCCCTTACGATCCTCTGCGTGTCCAAACTGACCGACCTCCCGAAACGGATCCTGATCGGGCGGGCGCTGCGCAGCGACAAGCTGGGGGAGACCCTCCTCCCGAAGCGCATCGCGCTCCCCGTCTTCGCCTCCGACCCCCTGTCCTCCGTCGCGTACGCGCCGGGGCAGGTGATGATCGTTCTGTCCGTGGCGGGTGCGTCGGCCTACCACTACAGCCCGTGGATCACGATCGCCATCGTCGTGCTGATGTTCACGGTGGTCGCCTCGTACCGCCAGAACGTCCACGCGTACCCCAGCGGAGGTGGTGACTACGAGGTCGCCACCACCAACCTCGGCCCCAAGGCGGGACTGACCGTCGCCAGCGCCCTGCTGGTCGACTACGTCCTCACGGTGGCGGTGTCGATCTCCTCGGGTGTGGAGAACCTCGGCTCGGCCGTCCCCTTCTTCGTCGAGAACAAGACGCTCTGCGCGGTCGGGATCATTCTGCTGCTGACGCTCATGAACCTCCGGGGCGTACGGGAGTCGGGCAAGCTCTTCGCGATCCCCACCTATGTCTTCGTCGGCGGCGTCTTCGCGATGATCCTCTGGGGCGCCTACCGCGGGCTGGTCCTGGGCGACGACATGAAGGCCCCCACCGCGGGCTACGAGGTGCACGCCGAGCAGACCGGGCTGGCCGGCTTCGCGCTGATCTTCCTGCTGCTGCGCGCGTTCTCCGACGGCTGTGCCGCCCTGACCGGCGTCGAGGCGATCAGCAACGGCGTGCCCGCCTTCCGCAAGCCCAAGAGCCGTAACGCGGCCACGACGCTGGCGCTGATGGGCGGCCTCGCCGTGGCCATGTTCGTCGGCATCATCACCCTCGCCCTGGCCACCAACGTCAAGATGGCCGAGAACCCCGCGCGGGACCTGCTGAAGAACGGGGCACCGCTCGGTGCCGACTACACCCAGAACCCGGTGATCTCGCAGGTGGCGGCCGCCGTCTTCGGCGACGGATCGTTCCTGTTCGTGGTGCTCGCGGCGGCCACCGCGCTGGTGCTGTTCCTGGCCGCCAACACCGCGTACAACGGCTTCCCGCTGCTCGGCTCGATCCTCGCCCAGGACCGCTACCTGCCGCGCCAGCTGCACACCCGCGGCGACCGGCTCGCCTTCTCCAACGGCATCGTGCTGCTGGCCTCGGCCGCCGCCGTCCTGGTCTACCTCTACGGGGCCGACTCCACCCGGCTGATCCAGCTCTACATCGTCGGTGTCTTCGTCTCGTTCACCCTCAGCCAGACCGGCATGGTGCGGCACTGGAACCGCCATCTGGCCACCGAGCGGAACCCCAACACCCGCCGCCGCATGATCCGCGCCCGCGCGATCAACACCTTCGGGGCCTTCTTCACCGGCCTGGTGCTGGTCGTGGTGCTGCTGACGAAGTTCACCCACGGCGCCTGGGTCGCCCTGCTCGGCATGGTCATCTTCTACGTCACCATGACGGCCATCAGGCGCCACTACGACGGCGTCTCCGAGGAGCTGGCGGCGGCCACCGAACAGCTCGACGAGGAGGAGGTGCGCCCCTCCCGGGTGCACTCCATCGTCCTGGTCTCCAAGGTCCACAAGCCGACGCTGCGCGCCCTGGCCTACGCCAAGCTGATGCGCTCCCACCGGCTGGAGGCGCTGAGCATCAACGTGGACCCCGCCGAGACCAAGGCGCTCCAGGAGGTCTGGCACGAGCGCGGCATAGACGTACCGCTCAAGATCCTCGACTCGCCCTACCGCGAGATCACCCGGCCGGTCATCGACTACGTCAAGAGCCTGCGCCGGGAGAGCCCGCGCGATGTGGTCTCCGTCTTCATCCCCGAGTACGTGGTCGGCCGCTGGTACGAGCATCTGCTGCACAACCAGAGCGCGCTGCGGCTCAAGGGGCGGCTGCTGTTCACCCCGGGCGTCATGGTGACCTCCGTGCCGTGGCAGCTGGACTCCTCCGAGCTGGCCCGGAAGCGGGCCCGCAAGCGGGCCGAGTGGAGCGCGCCGGGTGCGGTGCGGCGCGGCCCGGTGATCCCGCCCAAGCGGGAGCGGGGCGAGAAGGGGGCGAAGGGCGAGAAGCCGGGGGTCACCTCGCAGGTGCCGGGAGGCTAGGCGGCTCCGGCGGATCGTGACGCCTGCCGGACGTCTCGCAGGCCCGCGGGCCTACGAGACGTCCGGGCGTTGACGAGGTGAGGCCGGGCGCGACGTAGACTGGTGGGCTGTTGTCCCACCGCGCCCCCTCACCCCTTCTGGAGCCTGAACCCGCCATGCAAAGTGAACCCAAGGCATCGCTGGTCGGCGAGGAGTACGAGGTCGAGGTCGGCCCGGTGGCGCACGGCGGTCACTGCATCGCCCGGACCGCCGAGGGCCAGGTGCTGTTCGTCCGGCACGCGCTGCCCGGCGAGCGGGTCGTCGCCCGGGTGACCGAGGGCGAGGAGGGCGCGCGCTTCCTGCGCGCCGACGCGGTGCGGGTGCTGGACGCCTCCAAGGACCGGGTCGAGGCGCCGTGCCCGTTCGCCGGGCCCGGCAAGTGCGGCGGCTGCGACTGGCAGCACGCCGCCCCCGGCGCCCAGCGCAGGCTCAAGGCCGACGTGATCACCGAGCAGCTGGCCCGGCTGGCCGGGCTCACCCCGGAAGAGGCGGGCTGGGACGGCACGGTCGAGCCCGCGCCCGGCGACAAGGTGGCCCGCGGCGAGGTCCCGGCCTGGCGCACCCGGGTGCAGTACGCGGTGGACGAGCAGGGCCGTCCCGGGCTGCGCCGCCACCGCTCGCACGAGGTCGAGCCGATCGACCACTGTCTGATCGCCGCCCCCGGCGTCACCGAACTCGGCGTCGAGAAGCGCGAATGGCCCCAGATCGCCACCGTGGAGGCCATCGCCGCCACCGGCTCCTCCGACCGGCAGGTGGTCCTCACCCCGCGCCCCGGCGGCCGGCTGCCGATCGTGGAGCTGGACCGGCCGGTCTCCGTGCTGCGGGTCAGCGAGTCCCGCGGCCGCGACCGGGCCCGTCTGGTGCACCGCGTCCACGGCCGCCCCTTCGTCCGCGAGCGCGCGGCGGGCCGCACCTGGCGGGTCGGTGAGGGCGGCTTCTGGCAGGTCCACTCGAAGGCGGCGGACGTCCTCGTCGAGGCCGTGATGCAGGGTCTGATGCCCCGTAAGGGCGAGATGGCCCTCGATCTGTACTGCGGCGTCGGCCTCTTCGCGGGCGCGATCGCCGAGCGGGTGGGGGAGCGCGGCGCGGTGCTGGGCATCGAGTCGAGCAAGCGCGCGGTCGAGGACGCCCGGCACAACCTCCAGGACCTGGAGCGCGTCCGTATCGAGCACGGCAAGGTCGAGCAGGTGCTGCCCCGCACCGGGATCACCGAGGCCGACCTGATCGTCCTGGACCCGCCCCGCGCGGGCGCGGGGCGGGAGACGGTCACCCGCCTCGCGGCCCTGGGCGCCCGCCGCATCGCCTACGTCGCCTGCGACCCGGCGGCCCTCGCCCGCGACCTCAAGTACTTCCGCGACGCGGGCTACGCCCCACGCCGCACCCGCGCCTTCGACCTCTTCCCGGTGACGCATCACGTGGAGTGCGTGACGGTGCTGGAGCCCGTGCGCGAGGAGCGCTGAGGCGGAAGGCTCCGGGTCCGCGCGGCCGCCTGCGTCGGGCGGCGTCAGGTGGGCGGGGCCGGGGCCACGCCCGGGGCGGTCCGGGACGGGGTGCGGGTGAGGGTCCACATCATGGTGCCGCCCGTCAGGACGGCGCACAGGTGGAGGGTGATCGCGAGGCCCAGCCGCTCCGGGAGGACGACGTCGGGGGGCGAGGCGATCGCCACGTACAGGGTGAAGGGCAGTTTCCAGCCGCTCCACGCGAAGAGCGAGCCGGAGCCGAGCCAGCCGAGGACCGACGGCAGCCAGCGGGGGAGCCGGCCGGGGCGCTCGCGGCCCGGGCGGGCGACGGCGAACGCGGCGACCAGTGCCCAGGTGCCGCAGATCCCGCACAGCAGGCGCCAGGGGGTGCGGCCCTCGTCGGGGTGGGCGAGGCCCGCGGTGCCGCCCGCCGACCAGTACAGCCACATCAGGCCGACGGCGGCGCCGAGCGCCACGGCCGCCCGGCCGAGCGGCGAGGGAGGGCCGGCCCGGCCGGTGAACGCCTCCGGCCAGCGCCTGCGCAGATAGGCGGGGAGTGCGAGGGTGAGGCCCAGGCCCATGCCGATGAAGCCGAACTGGATCAGGGCGGCCTCCCAGCCGGGCATCCGCGGGTCGCTGTCGCCACCGGACCCGGACCCGGAGGTGTCCGGCTGCGACAGCAGTGAGTCGGCCACCGCGTACGGCAGCATCGACACCAGGAACCCCGCGCCGACCCACGCGCAGAAGAGCAGCGGCACCCCGGGCAGCCGCATCCCCCACGGCCTGGCCAGGGCCAGTCCGAGAGCGATCCCGATGACCGCCATGCCCACCGTGACGGTGTTGAGCACCACCCATTCGGCGAGCCCGAACCCGGCCCCGACGGGCGCGAGTCCGAGCAGTGAGCCGACCACCCACGACACCTTGATCACGGCGTAGGGGGCCATGGCGGCGGAGCCCCCGTACGCGGCCAGCCGACCCATCCGGTCCCACCGGTCCGCCCGGTGGCCCTCCGCGACCGTGTCGCGAAGGGCCACCACGGCGTTTCGGCGGCCGCGTAAGCCGCGGATCACACCCGTACGGTCTCCGCGGTGTCGGTCTCCTCGGCCCGCCCCGGGCCACCGGAGGCGTGCGGGGAGTCGAAGCGGTGGTTGGGCCACCACGCCTTGGAGCCGAGCATCGCGGTCACCGTCGGCACCAGCAGCAGCGCCATGATGAAGGCGGTGAGCAGGATGCCGAAGGCGACGGCGAAGCCCATCTGCTGGAGCATGGTGTTGCTTGCCAGCATCAGCACACCGAAGGTGCCCGCCAGGATGATGGCGGCCGAACCGATCGTCGGTGCCGACTGGGCCACCGCGAGCCGGGCCGCCTCGGCCGGGGACTTGCCCTTCCCGACCTCCTCCCGCAATCGGGCCACCATCAGGATGTTGTAGTCCGTGCCGATCGCCACCACGAACAGATAGACCACGATCGGCAGCATGAAGAGCAGGCCGTGCTCGCCCCTGATGTCCTGGAACAGCCAGACCGTCGAGCCCAGGGTCGCGGCGAAGCCGAGGCCCACGGCGAGCATCAGGTACAGCGGTGCCACCACGCTGCGCAGCAGCAGGCCGAGGATCAGCATGATGGCCACGCCCGCGACCGGGAACACCAGCCGGTAGTCGTGGTTGACCGCGTCCTCGATATCGCCCAGCACCGCGGTCGTTCCGCCCACCAGGGCCTCGCTGCCCTGGGGCGCGGAGCTGTGCGCGGTGTCCCGCAGGTCCCCGGCCACCAGCTCGATGGCCTTCTCGGAGGCGGGCCGGTACTTCAGCACGACGCTGAACTGGGCCACGTCGCCCTTGGGGTTGGGCACGGCGGGGGAGACCTCACCGACGCCCTCGACCCCCTCCAGCTTCTTCCGGAACCCGGTCAGCGCCGCGGCGTCCAGCTTGGCGCCGTCCTTGGACTGGACGTACACCAGGCTCGGGTCGGACTCACCGGCCGAGAAGCTCTTCTGGAGCTCCGCCATGGCCTTGACGGACTCCAGGTCCTTCGGCAGCGAGCTGTCGGTGTCGAACTCGGCCTTGAAGCCGAACGCGCCCACCGCGAGCGCCGCCAGCACACAGGCGGACACCGTGGCGATCAGCCCGGGACGGCGCGAGACCAGGGAGCCGGTGCCCTTGGCGAGCCGGTTGCGGGGCGACTGCTTCCACGCCTTGGACGGCCAGAACGCCTTGGTTCCCAGCAGCGAGAACACCGCGGGCACCAGGGTGAGGGCCGCCACCAGGGTCACCGCGACGGAGATCGCCAGCGAGGGCCCCATGGCGCGCATGCTGCCCATCGTCGACAGCGTCAGGGCGAGGAACGCCACGATGACCGCGCCGGCCGCCGAGGCGATGGTCTCGCCGACCCGGGTGACCGCCTGGATCAAGGCCTCCTTGGGCTCCTGGCCCTGGCGGAGGTTTTCGCGGTAGCGGAACAGCAGGAACAGCATGTAGTCCGTGCCGACGCCGAACAGCACCACGATCAGGATCGCGGAGACGCTGCTGTCGGCCTCGAGTCCGAACCAGTCGCTGGCGGTGCCGATCAGACCCTGGGCCATGATGAACATCACCAGGATCATCAGCACGGGCATCAGCGCGATGAGCGGACTGCGGAAGATGGCGCCGAGCAGCACGATGATCAGGACCAGGGTGGCCATCATGATCATGGCGTCGGTGTCACCCTCGGACTCGGCGGAATCGAGCCCCGAGGCCGCGGGACCGGCCACATCGACCTTCAGCGAGGTGCCCTTCAGCAGCTTGTCGCGGTCCGCGCGCAGATCCTTGATCGACTGCTGGGTGTCCTCGTCGTAGAGGTTCTTCTTGGTCGAGTAGATGTTGCCCAGCGCCATCTTGCCGTCTTTGGAGACGGCCTGGGGTGTGGTCACCACGGACTTGAAGGTCTTGTACTTCTTGTCCTGGAACCCCTTGGTCGCCTTGATGACGGCGGCCTTGTCGGCCTCGGAGAGCTTTCCGCCGTCCGACCGCTGGTAGACCAGGATGGCGGCCGCGCTCTCCTGCTGCGGGAACGCGTGCTCCTGGAGCTTGGTCACCCGCACCGACTCGTAGTGCGAGGGCAGGAAGTCAGCTTGGTCGGAGCTGGACTTCAGCGGTGGGGCAAGGATGGCCAGGCCGACCGCCGCGATGACCCACATCGCGACGATCAGCCATGGACGGTTGACGGCGAACCGTCCTATTCGCCCGAACATGACGCTCCTTAGGGAGTTAAGGTTCCAGTAAGAGGCACGCTAGGACAGCCGTTCGGGCCGCACCACGTGTCCTCGTGGAAATCGGCCTGGGGGGTGAGGGCGGCTCCGCCAAAGGGTTTAGGGAAGCGATCCACGTCTCAGCATCCGTGCTGATGGCACCCCTCGGGCCCCGGGCCGACGGCCACCGTCCGAGTTTCAGGGGCCGCGGTGCGGGCGGGCCGTGAAGTGGGCCGGACTGACATGTAGTTGACAAAATCGGTGCGTCCGGCGGCTTCTCGCGGACGCGTTCCCGCCCGTCCCGTCCGCTTCCTGACAACGCGTCCCATACGCCTCGTCATGCCCCGTCGGGCCGTCCCGCCACGCCTGGTCAGGGCGCCCCGCCAGACCTCCTGAAGGGCCTGTCGGGACGCCCCGCTAGACCTCCTGGAGGGCCGTCTTCGCGGCGTCCACGAAGTCCGTCAGGGCCTGCCAGAACGGTCTGAACGCGGCGTGAAAGCGCTGCCCCGCCTCCGGCTCGCCGGAGCGCATCGCGCCCAGGGCGCGGTGGAACGGGCCGGTGGCCTTCTGCAACGCGTTCGCCGCGGTGGCCGCGGCGGGCGGGCCCTCCAGCTCGACGACGCGCACACAGCGGCGCATCTTGCCGTACTCGTCGCGCTCCCGCTCGGCCAGCTCGTCCAGGAGGGCGAGGCGGCGTTCCGCCGCGCCGGTGCGCTCGACGGCGGCGACCTCCCAGTACAACTCGCCGATGCTGTGGGTCTGTTCGATCAGATCGAGATACGCGGTGCGCCTGCTGTCGCGCAGCCGCTCCGCGCGCTGGGCGAGCGCCGCGGTGTCCGCCTGGATCCGGGCGGCCCGGGTGTTGCCGCGGCTGGTGACCCAGCTGGCGAGGACGGCGGTGCCACCGGTGAGGGCCGCGATCCAGAACGTGCTGTCAGCCATGGGCCCCCGTACCGTCCTCAATTCCTCGAGCGCTGAACATCCGCTGTCCCTTGGTCATCATCAGCCACGGCGGCTATCCCCCGATGGTAGGAAGATACGGAAGGAGTAACGGTTCGGCGGTATGTGCCACCGATATGTTCCGGAGCATGAGCGCATCCGGGCTGCTGCCCGCAAGGACCGAACTGCGGCCCATCGTCTCCGAGTTGAGGCTGTCGGCCTTCAAGAGCCACCGCCGTGCCGCGTTCCGGCTGGGACCGCTGACCTTGATCTCCGGTCCGAGCGGCAGCGGCAAGTCCGGGGTGCTGGAGGCGTACGCGGCGCTCGCGCGGCTCGCGGGCGGCGCCCGGCTCGCGGAGGTGTTCCGCGATCCGGCCGCGTACATCCCGCGCCGGGCGCGGCCGGACCGGCAGGGGCGGCGCGGCTTCCGCATCGGCTGCACCGTGGACGGCCCGGTCGGGCCGGTACGGGTCGATGTCGCCGTACAGGCCGAGCCCGAACTGCGCATCGTGGGCGAGCGGATGACGGGGGCGGGGGAGACCCTGCTGGAGACGGCGCTGCGCGACCCGGGGCGGCGCTGTGTCCAGGCCGCCTGGCACACGGCGGGCGCGGTCGCGGTGACCCGCGCCCCGCTGCCCGACGACCGGCTGGCGACCTCGCTGCTGCCGCTGCGGGTCGCGGGCACGACGGAGGGGCAGCGGCTGGCGCTCGCCGCCGCCGAGCAGGTGGTCATCGCGCTGCGCTCGGTCTTCCCCTGCGATCCGCGGCCGGACCGGATGCGGGCGCCGGCGGCGCCGAGGGACGGGCGGCTGCGCGGCGGCTGCGAGAACCTGGCGGCGGTGCTGCGGCGGACCAGCCGGGAGTGCGGCTCGCGGCACGCGGCGCTGGTCGCGGCGGTCCGGGCGGGGTGCGCCGGGCCGGTCGAGGGGCTGGTCACGGAGGGGCGGGCGGACGGGGTGGTGCGAGCCCTCGTCGAGCAGGGGGAGCTCGGCGCGATGCCCGTGGAGCGCCTCGGCGACGGCGAGCTGCGGTATCTCGCGCTCGCGCTGGTGCTGCTGACCGGGCCCGGTGTGCTGGCCGTGGACCCGGCGGCCGATGTGCTCCCCGCGCGGCAGGTGCTGACCGTGCTGGCCGACGGTTTCGACCGGTGTCTGGACCGGCGGCAGGCGCGGGAGCTCCTGGGGGTGGCGGCCCGGATGTGCGCACGGGGGCACATCCGGCTCGTGGGGACGGTGGGGGACGTGACGGGGGCGGTCGGGGACGCCCCCGTCACGGTGGTAAACCTGGGGCGTGAGCGAGTCCCATGAGAGCGAGCGACGAACCGACGGCCTGGACGTGGCGGTGCTTCAGCGCAGGCTGGCCGCCTTCGCGGCGGCGCGCGACTGGCAGCAGTACCACACCCCCAAGAACCTCGCGGCGGCGCTGAGCGTCGAGGCGTCGGAGCTGGTGGAGATCTTCCAGTGGCTGACGCCTGAGCAGTCGGCGCGGGTGATGGAGGACGAGGGGAGGGCGGGCCGGGTCGAGGACGAGGTCGCCGATGTGCTGGCGTATCTGCTCCAGTTCTGCGAGGTGCTGGGGATCGACGCGCTCGCGGCGCTCTCGGCGAAGATCGACCGGAACGAGACGCGGTTTCCGGTGAACGGGGCGCGCTGACGGCGTACGGGCGTCGAGCGCGTACGGGTGCGGGGCGCGTAGGGGCGTTGAGCGCGTACGGGTGTGGGGCGCGTAGCCGTGCGGGGCGCGGCGCCGACGGGTCTGGCCGCGAACGGGGGCTTTGGCGGTGAATGGGTGATCTCGCGGTGAACAGGGATCTATGACGGTGAACGGGGGCTGTGGCGGTGAACCGTGATCTCCGGTGCCTCGCGGGGCTCCGACCCCTTGATCCGTCACTCTCCGTGGTGAAGAAGTTATCCACACCGCAACTGTTGTCAACAGATTCCTGAATTCCCCTAGCTTTTCGGCCTGTTAGTCATCACTCTGGGTAGTGGAGGAGTGACGGGCTCGGAAGTCCGTTGAGAGGGGTGCGGGGAATGGACGCGATGCGGCTGATCGGTGTCACCCGGCACGCCCTGGCGAAGGCCGGGAGCGTGCACGACATCGTGGCCGAAGCCTGGCAGGTTCAAGCGCTGGCCGAAGCGGTCGGCGGATATTTCGTGGTGAGCGGCCCGGCGGCCGCGCGAGCGGAGGCGCGCGGTCTGTGCGAGGCGGGCGGGCGGGCGCGCGGCGCCCTGTTCCACCCGGCGCTGCACCACCCCACATTGCGCGGCGGCGGTTTACGGGCCGCCCAGCTCTCGGAGGTGCGCGATCCGAGGGAGGTGCTGCTGGCGCTGGGGGAGCTGCTGGCGGAGGCGGGCTTCGCGCTGGTCGGAGTCGCCTCCAATACCGAGGAGGAGGCGCTGTACTGGCAGTGCGTGGAGGCGATCGACGCGGCGGACGAGGCCCGGGACCGGGTGCACGGCATGCTCAGGCACCTCACCTTCCGCGAGTGGGGTGGGGAGTGGGGCGGTGCGGCGTGACGAGGCAGGATGGGTGCCATGGATCTTCGCATCTTCACCGAGCCCCAGCAGGGGGCGACCTACGACACGCTGCTCACCGTCGCCAAGGCCACCGAGGACCTCGGATTCGACGCCTTCTTCCGGTCCGACCACTACCTCCACATGGGAGACGTGGACGGCCTCCCTGGCCCCACCGACGCCTGGATCACCCTGGCCGGGCTGGCCCGCGAGACCCGGCGGATCCGGCTGGGCACCCTGATGACCGCCGCCACCTTCCGGCTGCCCGGTGTGCTGGCGATCCAGGTCGCGCAGGTCGACCAGATGTCGGGCGGACGAGTCGAGCTGGGCCTGGGCGCGGGCTGGTTCGAGGAGGAGCACCGGGCCTATGGGATCCCCTTCCCGAAGGAGAAGTTCGCCCGGCTGGAGGAGCAGCTGGCCATCGTCACCGGGCTGTGGCAGACCCCGGTCGGCGAGACCTTCGGCCATGACGGTGCCCACTACCAGCTGGTGGACTCCCCGGGGCTGCCCAAGCCCGCGCAGAGCAAGGTGCCGGTGCTGATCGGCGGCCTGGGGGCCACCCGCACCCCGCGGCTGGCCGCTCGGTACGCGGATGAGTTCAATATGCCGTTCGCCTCGCCCGAGGACAGCGAGCACCAGTTCGGCCGGGTGCGGGAGGCGGCCGAGGCCGCCGGCCGCAAGGGCGACGACCTGGTGTACTCGAACGCGCTGGTGGTGTGCGTGGGCAAGGACGACGCCGAGGTCGCCCGGCGGGCCGCGGCGATCGGCCGCGAGGTCGGGGAGCTGAAGGAGAACGGTCTGGCGGGCTCCCCGGCCGAGGTGGTCGAGAAGATCGGCCGCTATGCGGAGGCGGGCGCCTCCCGGCTCTACCTCCAGATGCTGGACCTGAACGACCTCGACCACCTGGAGCTGATTTCCTCGCAGGTCCAGGCCCAGCTGGGCTGAGCGCACCACCAGGAGCACCCGTGATGTCCGTAACCCCCACCTCCCTGGCCGCCGCGCTGGAGCGCGGACCGCTCGTCCTCGACGGCGGTCTCTCCAACCAGTTGGAGGCACAGGGCTGTGATCTCTCCGACGAGCTGTGGTCGGCCCGGCTGCTGGCCGACGACCCGGGGCGAATCGAGGCGGCCCACACCGCCTACGCCCGGGCGGGCGCGCGGGTGCTCATCACGGGCAGCTATCAGGCCACCTACGAGGGGTTCGCCCACCGGGGCGTGGGCCGCGAGGAGGCCACGGCGCTGCTGCGGCGCAGCGTCGAGCTGGCGCGCACGGCCGCCGAACGGACGGCAGGGGGCGAGCGGGGCGCGGGGCCGGTGTGGGTCGCCGCCTCCGTCGGCCCGTACGGGGCGATGCTGGCCGACGGCAGCGAGTACCGCGGGCGGTACGGGCTGAGCGTGGCCGAGCTGGCCCGGTTCCACCGGCCGAGGATCGAGGCCCTGGCCGCGGCCGGGCCCGACGCGCTGGCGCTGGAGACGGTGCCGGACGCCGATGAGGCCGCGGCGATGCTGAGCGCCGCCGAGGGATGCGGGGTTCCGGTCTGGCTCTCCTACAGCATCGCGGGGGAGACCACCCGGGCCGGGCAGCCGCTGAGGGACGCGTTCGCCCTGGCCGCGGGGGTCGACCAGGTGATCGCCGTCGGCGTCAACTGCTGTGAGCCGGGCGACGCGGACCGGGCCGTGGAGATCGCGGCCGACATCACCGGCAAGCCGGTGGTGGTCTATCCGAACAGCGGAGAGGAGTGGGATGCCACGGCACGGAGCTGGCGCGGCCGGGCGACCTTCGACCCGGGGCGGGTGAAGGCATGGCGGGACGCGGGGGCGCGGCTCATCGGCGGCTGCTGCCGGGTGGGCCCGGAGCGGATCGCGGAGCTGGCGGCGGTGGTGAGAAACCATTAGGTGGGGGAGGGCCGTCGGGCGATACTCGGACGGGTGTTCTTGACGATAACCACCACCGGCACCGCCGAGCGCCCCGCGACCGACCTCGGGTTTCTGCTGCACAAGCATCCCGACAAGGCGCAGCGGTTCTCGACCTCCTACGGCACCGCGCATGTCCTCTACCCCGAGGCGACCGCCGAACGCTGCACCGCGGCGCTGCTGTTGGAGGTGGACCCCGTGGCGCTGGTGCGGCGGGGCCGCGGCAAGGGCCGGGGCGGCGCCCCCGACTCCGCGCTCGCGCAGTACGTCAACGACCGCCCGTATGCCGCCTCCTCCCTGTTGGCCGTCGCGCTGAGCGCGGTCTTCTCCAGCGCTCTGCGGGGCCAGTGCAAGGCCCGGCCCGAGCTGCCGGAGCGGGCGCTGCCGCTGCGGATCGAGCTGCCCGCGCTGCCCGCGCGCGGCGGCGCCGCCCTGGTCGAGCGGCTCTTCGAGCCGCTGGGCTGGGCGGTGACGGCCGAGCCGGTGGCGCTGGACGAGGAGTTCCCGGCATGGGGCGAGTCGCGGTACGTACGGCTGGTGCTGGAGGGCGAGCTGCGGTTGGCCGACGCCCTGCGCCATCTGTATGTGCTGCTGCCCGTGCTCGACGACGCCAAGCACTACTGGGTCGCCCCGGACGAGGTCGACAAGCTGCTGCGCTCCGGTGAGGGCTGGCTGGAGAGCCACCCCGAGCAGCGGCTGATCACCAACCGCTATCTGGCCCGCCGCTGGTCGCTGACGCGCAGCGCGCTGGAGCGGCTGGAGCTGGCGCGGCTCGCCGAGGCCGACGACACCGCGGCGGAGGAGATCGACAACGCCGTCGGCGAACCGGCGGCGGCCGAGCTGATGGAGGAGGACGAGAGCGAGGAGGGTTCCGAGGAGCGGCCGGTGCCACTGGCGGTACGGCGGCGGGAGGCGATACTCGACGCCCTGCGCGGGGTCGGGGCGGCCCGGGTGCTCGATCTGGGGTGCGGCCGGGGCCAGTTGCTGGGCGCGCTGCTGAAGGAGGCGCGGTTCACCGAGATCGTGGGCGTCGATGTGTCGATGCGCGCGCTCAACGAGGCGGCGCGGAGGCTGCGGCTGGACCGCCCCGGCTTCGACACGGGCGCGGCCGAGCGGCAGTCGGCCCGGCTGAAGCTGACCCAGGGCGCGCTCACCTACACCGACTCCCGGCTCGCCGGATATGACGCGGCGGTGCTCAGCGAGGTGATCGAGCATGTGGATCAGCCCCGGCTGCCCGCCCTTGAACATGTGGTGTTCGGCGCCGCACGGCCCAAGGCCGTCGTGGTGACCACGCCCAACGTGGAGTACAACGTGCGCTGGGAGACCCTGCCCGCCGGGCGGATGCGCCACGGCGACCACCGCTTCGAGTGGACCCGCGAGGAGTTCCGGACCTGGGCGGGGCAGGTCGCCGAACGGCACGGCTACGCGGTGGAGTTCCGCCCCGTCGGCCTCGAGGACCCCGAGGTCGGCCCGCCCACCCAGCTGGCGCTCTTCCGCGTGGCCGCCAAGGGCGGCGACGGCGGCACGGACAGCCGGAGCGGCGACCGCACCGCCACGACTGCCGCGGCCACCGCGGCCGCCACGGCTGATACGACCGCCGCGGCCACCGCGACACGCACGGCTCCCACCGCCGCGGCGACCGCCACGACCAACGCGACCATGACGACGACCACGACGGCGACCACGACGAAGGAGGCCGCGGCATGACCGAGGAGAAGCGCACCATCGGCGTGCCCGACCTGTCCCTCGTGGTGCTCGTCGGCACCACCGGCTCCGGCAAGTCCACCTTCGCCCGGCGCCACTTCCTGCCCACCCAGATCGTCTCCTCCGACGTCTGCCGCGGGCTCGTCGCCGACGACGAGAACGACCAGAGCGCCACCCCCGACGCCTTCGACGTGCTCCACTACATCGTCGGCAAGCGGCTGGCGGCCGGACGGCTGACCGTCATCGACGCCACCAACGTCCGCAGCGAGTCCCGCCGCAGCCTGATCGCGCTCGCGCGGGAGCATGACGTCCTGCCCGTGGCGATCGTCCTCGACGTCCCCGAGGGCGAGTGCGCCCGGCGCAACACCCAGCGCCCCGACCGCGCCGGAATGCCCGGCCATGTCATCCCCCGCCAGCGCCGTGAGCTGCGCCGCTCGCTGAAGTCCCTGGAGCGCGAGGGGTTCCGCAAGGTGCACGTCCTGCGCGGCGCCGAGGAGGTCGAGGCCGCGCAGGTCGCCACCGAGCGCCGCTACAACGATCTGCGCCATCTCACCGGCCCGTTCGACATCATCGGCGACATCCACGGCTGCCGCTCCGAGCTGGAGACCCTGCTGGGCAAGCTGGGCTACGCCCTGCGCCGTGACGACCTCGGCCGCCCGGTCGACGCCGGCCACCCCGAGGGCCGTACGGCGGTCTTCGTCGGCGACCTCGTCGACCGCGGCCCCGACAGCCCCGGGGTGCTGCGCCTGGTGATGGGCATGGTCGCCTCCGGCGCGGCCCTGTGCGTGCCCGGCAACCACGAGAACAAGCTCGCCCGCTACCTCAAGGGGCGCAAGGTGCGGGTCACCCATGGCCTCGCCGAGACCGTGGAGCAGCTGGACCGGGAGCACCGGGCGGACCCGGCCTTCGTCGACCGGGCGCGGGACTTCATCGAGTCGCTGGTCAGCCACTACGTACTGGACGGCGGGTCGCTGGTGGTGTGTCACGCCGGGCTGCCCGAGAAGTACCACGGCCGCACGTCCGGCCGGGTCCGTTCGCACGCCCTGTACGGGGAGACGACCGGGGAGACCGATGAGTTCGGCCTGCCCGTGCGCTATCCGTGGGCCGAGGACTACCGCGGCCGCGCCGCCGTCGTCTACGGCCACACCCCCACCCCCCGCGCCTCCTGGCTCAACAACACCATCTGCCTGGACACCGGCTGTGTCTTCGGCGGCCGGATGACCGCGCTGCGCTGGCCGGAGCGCGAGCTGGTGGACGTCCCGGCCGAGCGGGTCTGGTACGAACCGGTCAAGCCGCTGACCACCGAGACTCCCGGAGGCTCCGACGGCCGTCCGCTCGACCTGGGCGACGTGCGGGGCCGCCGTATCGTCGAGACCCGCCACATGGGCCGGATCGCGGTCAAGGAGGAGAACGCGGCGGCGGCGCTGGAGGTCATGAGCCGTTTCGCGGTCGCCCCCCGGCTGCTCGGCTATCTCCCGCCCACCATGGCGCCGACCGCCACCTCCAAGGAGGGGACCGGCGGCGGAGCCGCCGACGGCGGCTTCCTCGAGCATCCGGCGGAGGCGTTCGCCGCCTACCGCGCGGACGGGGTGCGCCAGGTGATCTGCGAGGAGAAGCACATGGGCTCGCGTGCGGTGGCGCTGGTGTGCCGTGACGCGGATGTCGCGCGGGAGCGGTTCGGCACGCCGGACGGCGTCTCCGGCGCGATCCACACCCGTACCGGACGGCCGTTCTTCGACGACGCCCAGCTCACGGAGACCGTGCTGCGCGGGCTGGGCAACTGCCTCGATCGGGCCGGGCTGTGGCAGGAGCTGGACACCGACTGGCTGTTGCTGGACGCCGAGTTGATGCCGTGGTCGCTCAAGGCCGAGGGGCTGCTGCGCCACCAGTACGCGGCGGTGGGCGCCGCCTCGCGTGCCGTCCTCCCCGGCGTCCTCGCGGCGCTGGAGGGCGCGGAGGCGCGCGGCGTCGAGGTGTCCGCGCTGCTGGACAAGCAGCGTGAACGGGCGTCGGACGCGGCCGCGTTCACCGATGCCTACCGGCGTTACTGCTGGCCGGTCGACGGGCTGAACGGTATCCGGATGGCGCCGTTCCAGATCCTGGCCGTCCAGGGTCGCAACCTCGCCACCGCGCTCCCGCACGACCAGCAGCTCGCCCTGATCGACCGGATGATCGAGGCGGAGAAGCCGGCCGCCGACGGCGCCCGGCTGTTGACCCCCACCCGCCGGCTGATCGTCGACACCGAGGACGAGGCGTCGGTCGCCGATGGCGTGCGGTGGTGGCTGGAGCTGACGGCCGAGGGCGGCGAGGGCATGGTGGTCAAGCCGCTCCAGGGCTTCGTCCGCAAGGGCGACGGCCGACTGGTCCAGCCGGGCGTGAAGTGCCGGGGCCGCGAGTATCTGCGCATCATCTACGGCCCGGAGTACACCCGCCCGGAGAACCTGGCCCGCCTGCGCGAGCGCCACCTGGGTCACAAGCGCTCACTCGCCCTGCGCGAGTACGCGCTCGGCCTGGAGGCGCTGGACCGGCTGGCGGAGGGCGAGCCCCTGTGGCGCGTCCACGAGGCGGTCTTCGCGGTGCTCGCGCTGGAGTCGGAGCCGGTGGACCCACGGTTGTAGGGACGGCGGTCTGGGGGTGTCCGGCGGTACGCGTACGCCTGCGGCGGGCTGTTCCCCTCCCCGCCCCTTCCCACAACTGGGGCTCCGCCCCAGAGCCCGGGGCCCAGAGCCCGGGGCCCAGAGCCCGGGGCCCAGAGCCCGGGGCCCAGAGCCTGGCGGCCCGGGCCCGGCCCGCAGCGCGGACGCGGATCGGCCCCGGGCCTCAGCGCGGACGCGGATCGGCCCCGGGCCGGGGGCGCGAGGGACGGGGGCCGGGACGACGGCCCTGGGCCTCGAGATGGCCTCGGGGCCCAGGGCCGTGGCCCGAGGTGGACGCGGGCCGGGGGTGAGGCCCGGCGCGCCCCGCGTCAGACGGCCGAGGGCGTCCGCGCCTCCCGGGCGCGGAAGGCGCGGCGGTAGTCGTGTGGGGGCACCCCGACCGCCCGGGTGAAGTGGCGGCGCAGGTTGGCCGCCGTGCCCAGTCCGCACAGTTCCGCGATCCGGTCCACCGGCAGATCGCCGCCCTCCAGCAGCTCCCGGGCGCGCGCGATCCGCTGGCCCTGGAGCCAGCGCAGCGGCGTCGTGCCCGTGGCGGCGTGGAAGCGGCGGACCAGGGTGCGCGGGCTGGTGTGGGCGCGGTGGGCCAGGTCGGCCACGGTCAGCGGCTCGTGCAGCCGCTCGGCGGCCCAGTGCAGCAGCGGGGCGAGCGAGTCGTCGGTGCGCTCCGGCAGCGGGGACTCGATGTACTGGGCCTGGCCGCCCGGCCGGTGGGCGGGTGCGACGAGCTGCCGGGCCAGGGTGTTCGCCGCCTCGGTGCCGTAGTCCTCGCGCACCAGATGCAGACAGACGTCGATGCACGCCGTGGACCCCGCCCCCGTCAGCACATCGCCGTGGTCGACGTAGAGCACGGACGGGTCGAGCCGTACGGCCGGATAGCGCTCGGCGAACAGCGCCGCGTACATCCAGTGGGTGGCCGCCGTACGACCGTCGAGCAGTCCGGTCGCGGCGAGGGTGAACGCGCCCGAGCACAGCGACACGATGCGGGCGCCGCGCCGATGGGCCTCGTGGAGCGCGTCGATCAGCTCCTGGGGCGGATCGCCGCGCACATCGGCCGAGGCCGGGACGATCACGGTGTCCGCAGCGATCAGCTCCTCGGTGCCGTACGGGGTATGGGTGGCGAACCACGAGCGGGCGGCGACCGGTGCACCGGCCCCCTCGCCGCCCGGCCCGATCGCACAGACCCGCAGCTCGTACCAGGGGTCGGGGAGTCCGGGGCGATCGGAGCCGAAGACATGGCAGGGCACCGCCAGATCGAAGATCGGCATGCCCGGGGTGACGGCGAGGGCGATGGACCGCATGGCAGAAATGTAGCGCATGCTGTCACTCCTGCCACTCGTTCCGCCGTGCCCCGGGGCCGATGCTGGACGGGCATGACGACCCCTTCCTCGAAGGCCCAGGGGAGCGGTGTGCCCGCCCCCGCCCCCGACGCCCCGGATACGGCCCCCGGCCCCGACACTTCGGATACGGCCGACACTTCGGATACGGCCGACACCCCCGACGCGCCCCCCGGCCGCCGCCGCTGGCTGATCCTCGCCGTCGCGTCGGCGGCCCAGTTCCTCGCCGTGCTCGACATGATCGCGGTCAATATCGCCTTCCCCGCGATCGGCGCGGACTTCCGCTCGGCCTCCACCGCCGACCTGTCCTGGGTGCTCAACGCCTACACCATCGTGCTCGCGGCGCTGCTGGTCCCGGCCGGGCGGCTGGCCGACGCGATCGGCGGGCGGCGCTCGTTCCTGACCGGTATCGCGCTGTTCGGGCTCGCCTCCCTCGCCTGCGGGGCCGCCCCCGGGCTCGGCACGCTGATCGCGGCGCGCGTGGTGCAGGGCGTGGCGGCGGCCGTCCTGGTGCCCACCTCCCTCTCGCTCGCCCTGCCCGCCTTCCCGCCGCGCGAACGGGCCACGGCGGTCGGCGTCTGGACGGCGGTGAGCGCGGTCGCGGCGAGTTCGGGGCCGGTGGCGGGCGGACTGCTGGCCGCCTCCGACTGGCGCTGGATCTTCCTCATCAACCCGCCCGTGGTGCTGCTGGCCTGGGTGGCCGGGCTGCGGCTGCTGCCGCGCACCGGGCCCGCACGCACCGAGCCCGTACGCGGTGAGCGCCGCCGCCTCGATCCGCTGGGCACGCTGCTGGTCCTCCTCGGCACCGGGTCCCTCACCACCGCCTGCGTCGAGGCCGCCGACTGGGGCCACGGCGCCCCGGCCACCCTCGGCTTCCTCGCCGCGGGCCTGGTCGTGGGCGTGCTGGCCGTGGCGCACGTACGCCGCCATCCGGATCCGGTGGTGGACCCCGCGCTGTTCCGGACCCGTGCCTTCACCGCCGCCGCGCTCGGACTGCTCAGCTACTTCCTCGCCTACGGCTCCGCGCTCCTCGCCGCGACCCTGCTGTTCACCGGGGTGTGGGGCTGGTCCCCGGCCGGTGCGGGCCTCGCCGTCACGCCCTGGCCGCTCACCGTCCTGGTGGTGTCGATGCTGTCGGGGCGGATCGTACGGGCGCTGGGGGAGCGGACGGCGGCGATCGTCGGCGGGCTGTGCTTCGCCGCGGGACCGCTGTGGTGGCTGCTCCTCGCGGGCGGCGACGGTGCGCACTACGCCGTGGAGTTCATGCCCGGTCTGGTGCTCACCGGGCTCGGCGCGGGGCTCTACCAGCCGGTGATGTTCGCGGCCGCCGGACTGCTTCCGGCCCGTCAGCTCTCCCTCGGCTCAGGGGTGCTGATGATGTCCCGGCAGGGTGGCTCGGCCCTGGGCGTCGCGGCGCTGGTCGTGATCACCGGCGGCGCCGCACGGCCGGGTCTTGACGCGCTGCGCGCCGGGTGGGTCTGCACGGCGCTGACCGCGGCACTCGCGGCCCTCGCGGGCGCCGCCTTGCGCACACGCGTTCGTGCCGAGCCCGGGGAGACGCGTACCGGACCCGGTGAGAACCGTGGATCCGGCACGGACCCGATACGGCACCATTGACGTGCCCGTGCCACCTGCCTAGCGTGCTGAGCGGCCCCTGGATTCTCCGCAGGCAATGACGACGACGAGCTGAGCGGGGAGGGCGGATGAGTCTCTTCGAGGACGGACGGCCCTTCCTGCACGCGCTCCCCGCCGAGGACCGCCGTGCGCTGCTCGCCCTCGGCACCCCCCGCGCCTACGCCCCCGGCGAGGTCGTGCTGCGCGAGCACGACCGTACGACCTTCGTCGTGGCGATCACCTCCGGCTGGGCCACCGTCTCGGTGGAGACCGAGCGCGGGGTGCGGCTGATCCTGGCGCTGCGCGGGGCGGGCGAGGTCGTGGGCGACCAGGCCGCGGTGGACCACGGCTCGCGCAGCGCCACCGTCACCGCGCTCGGCCGGATGGAGGCGGTGGTGGTCTCCGGCGACCGGTTCCGGGCCTATCTGGCCGCGCGTCCCGTCGCGACCGTACTGATCATGCGTCAGTTCAGCTCCCGGCTGCGCAGCTCCGACGGGGAGCGGCGGTCACTCGCCTCGGAGAAGGTGCTCCAGCGGCTGGCGGCCCGGCTCGTGGAACTCGCCGAGCGCACCGGCCACTCCGGCGCCGACGGGACCATCACCATCGATCTCCAGATGCCCCAGCACGACATCGCGGCCGCCGTGGGCTCGACCCGGGAGGCGGTCGCCAAGGCGCTGCGGCTGCTGCGCGGCCAGGGCGTGGTCCGGACCGCCTCGCGCCGCTTCGAGGTGATGGACATCGGACTGCTGCGGCTGCTGGCCGAGGGCCGCGCGACGGGGGAGCAGATCCCGGTGCGCCCCCGCGATTGAGAGCTTGTGTCATATCCCCGGTCGGATCAGCGTGCGCGCCAGGCGTCGCACGCCCGGCCGGGGATATGACCCAGGCTCTGAGCGCGGGCGCGCACTCCCCCGCGTTGTGACGCGACTGTGTAAACGGCTACAGCCGTCCCGCCGTCCCCCGGCGACCCTGGAGTCGGCACAGGGCGCGGGGCCGTGGGCGACGGGGGTGCGCACGGCCCGGCCGCAGTCCGGTGACGGCCTGCCGGACACGGCACGAGCGCCCCGCACCGGAGCAGGGCGGCGGGGTGGGCCGGGGGACGAGCCCCGCCGCCCGCTTCCGGCATTGACCGGCACCCCGTCACCACCACATCGCGAGACGGGGGCCACGGCATGAAGGACGGCGGGCGATGAGCGCACCGGAAGACATAACCGCGCCGGACGACCTGAGCGCCCCGGCACCGTCGCGCGGACGACGGCTGGACATTCCCCAGGGCGGCCCGCTGGACGGGGCGGGCCAGCCGGGCGGCGCCTGTGCGGCGCGCGAGGCGCGTGCCCATCTGCACATCGCCTACGGCCCCGCCCGGATGTGCGCCGATCCGGCGCCGTACCCGCTGCCCGAAGGCCCGGTGCCGCGCGAGGAGTTGGCCCGGCTGCGCCGGCTCCACCGGGCCGTCCCCGAGCATGCCGCGATGCGTGACCAGCTGCGCCGCACCCACCTGCTGGCGCTGTGCGGCGAACCCGGCACCGGCCGCGCCTGGACCGGGCTCGCCCTCCTCGCCGAGCTGGCCGAGCTGACCGGCGGCGGGGTCTCCCGGCTCGGATACACCGGCCCGGACGGGGCACCCGGCGTGGAGAAGGGCGTGGAGAAGACCGAGCGCGGCCACGGCTATCTCCTCGAACTCCCCGCCGACCAGGCCGAATCCACGGCCGAGCCCCTGCTGGACCGGCTGCGCGCCCACTTCGCCGCACACGAGGCGTTCTGCGTGGTGCTGGTCGCGGGCGGCCCGGCCGCCGACCGGCTGCTGCGCGGCCGCCGCCACGCCATGGCGTACCGGCCCCCGGCCGCCGCCGACGTCCTCGACCGCCACCTCACCGAGCTGCTCGCCGACCGCCCCGCCGGACTGCTGGAGACGGCGCGGGCCACCGCCCGGCGCCCCGAGCTGACCGAGGCACTCGGCCTGGACGAGCCGCGGCCCGGCGAGGCCGCCCGGCTGGCCGGTCAGCTGGCCGCGCACGCCGAGGGCCGGCTGTCCGACGAGCGGCTGCTGGAGCACTGCCGGTCGTTCGCCCCGCATCAGGCCCGGGAGTGGTTCCTCGAGGCCGGGCACCCCGGCACCCTGCCCGCCGCGCTCCCCGCGCTGCGCGCCGCCGCGCTGCGGATCGCGCTGGCCGTCTTCGACGGTTCGGCGCACAGCGTCATGGCGGAGGCCGCCGAGCTGCTGGCCTGGGAACTGGCCGTCACGCTCGATCCGCAGTACGCGCCCGGCCGCCCGCTGTTCTCCGCCCGCCCCGGGGCCTGCCTCGCCACGGCGCGCGCGGTCCACGGCGAGGGGGTGGAGGACCTCGGGGACGCCTCGGTGCCCGTGCGCGCGGTGTGGTTCGAGGGGCGGCGGCTGGCGCCCGCCGTGCTCCACGAGTCCTGGGACGGTCACCACAACCTCCGCGGCCCGATGGCCCGTTGGCTGCGCGCGCTGTGCGACGACCCGCGCCCCCAGGTGTGGGTGCGCGCGGCGGTCGCCGCGGGCGTGCTGTGCGCCCGCGACTATCTCTACGGCCTGGTCGAGCTGGCGCTGCCGCTGGCCCGCACCGACAGCCCGGTGCAGCGGATGGCCGCGGCCACCGCGCTCGCCGAGGCGTCCCGCGCCCCGCAGGTGCGCTCCGCCGTGCACGGGCTGCTGCACGCATGGGCGCGCGGCGACGACGAACGGGAGCGCGAGACCGCCGCGCTCGCCCACGGCTACGGCCTGGCGGCGGGCTCGGTCGCGGCGTCCCTGGAGGAACTCGGCCGGCTCGCCCGCGCCGACGACGGTCGCACCACCTCCCACAGCGTGGTGCGGCTGCTGGCCGGGGCCGAGCCGGAGACCGTACTGGCCGCGCTCACCCACTGGTTGCGCGACACCCGGCGGGCCCGACGGGACCTGGCGCTGCTCGCGACGCTGCGCGCGGTCACCACCCGCACCTCGCATCTGTGGGGTCTTGGCGAGGTGCCGGAGCTGGAGCCGTACGCCGCCTGGCCGCTGGCCACGGCGCTGCTCGCGGCCCGTCCGGAGTGCGGGCCACGGCTGGCCGAACTGCTGCGGGCCGCGCTGACCTGGGCCAGATCGGCGGGGGCGGCGGAGGACGCGCTGGTCGGCTGGATCCGGCGGGCGGCGGGGGATGCGCGGCAGCTGGCCGTGTTGTGCGACTTCCTGCCCCGGCTGGCGCAGGACGGCGACGAGCCGCTCGACGCCGGGGCGGCCACGCGGATACGGGAGGTGCTGGAGGCACTGTGAGGAGAACGCCGATGGTGAAAGAGACAGAGGACCCGACAGGCACGGAGATCACCCACGAGACCACCCACGGCCACGCCCACGCCCACGAGAGGCCGGCGAGCGCGGGGGCGCGCCGGATCTCGGTCACCGGGGCGCGGATGCTGCGCGAGGCGCTGCGCCACGGCGGGGACGCCCTGTCCGCGGCGCTGCGGGAGGCCGACGACGGCCTGCTGCTGAGCGCGCTCGACGAGGGGCTGCCCGCCGAGCGGGCCACCCGCGTCGTGGTCGAGCTGGTGCGCCGCGCGCCCGAGCGCGGACCGGAACTGGCGGACGCGGTCTGCGAGAAGGTGCTGCTCGCCCAGCTCTATCTCGACCCGCCGCACCGCGCCCCGGGCGGCGCGGGCGGACCGGCCCCGGACCCCGACCGCAGGCTGCGGGTGCGCAACGCGCTGATGCTGTACGAGGGGCTGGTCCGCCCGTACGCGCGGCGCGGCGCGGTGCCGGAGCTGATGGCCTGCGTCCTGCCCGGCCTGTGGACGGCCGGGGACGGCACGGGCCGCGAGGTGGTGCGCCGGATCGTCGGCACCCGGCAGAGCACGGGGTTCGGCGAGAAGGGCTGGAAGGCGCTGTTCGGCGGCGTGGCCGAGGAGTGCGGGGAGCACCAGGAGGCGGCGGCCCGCGCCGACCGGCGCGCGGCGCGGCGGCGAGGGCGGCGCGGCGGCGCCGAGGACGGCGGCCGCATCGATCTGAAACCCGGCCAGCTGTGGGTCTCCGCCCTGCTGGGGCTCATCGCGGTGGCGCTGGTATTGATCGTGGTGATCGCGGCCGGCTAAGCGGCCTCGCTGAAGTCCGGTGCGGTTCGGTTGCGCCCCGAAGGGGCGCGGGGCTGTGTCGTTGTGCGGCTCCGCCGCGGCTGTCTCGATATGCGGCTCCGCCGCGTGGGCGACCAGCCACGACGCGGCCGCGGATGAACGACCGCACCTCGCGCCACTTCCCGCGGAGCGCTCAGCCGCCCGGCGCGGACCCGGCCCCCGCCCCCGCCGGGGCCCACACGGCGCGCGCGATCCCCCACCTCTCCGCCGGAGGCGCTCGGCGCGAGAGATCGAGAGATCCGTGTCGTGGAGCGTTCACAATGGGCCGCGAGCGGCGAAGATGGGGGCATGGGATTCCATGTCGACTCCGAGGCCGGGCGGCTGCGCCGCGTCATACTGCACCGCCCCGACCTGGAGCTCAAGCGGCTCACCCCCACCAACAAGGACGCCCTGCTCTTCGACGACGTCCTGTGGGTGCGCCGTGCCCGCCAGGAGCACGACGGCTTCGCCGATGTGCTGCGGGACCGCGGGGTCGAGGTGCATCTCTTCGGGGATCTGCTCACCGAGAGCCTGACCCTGCCGGACGCGCGGGCGCTGGTGCTGGACCGGGTCTTCGACGAGAAGGAGTACGGGCCGCTGGCCACCGACCATCTGCGCGCCGCCTTCGACGAGCTGACCGCTCCGGAGCTGACCGAGGCGCTGATCGGCGGCATGACCAAGCGGGAGTATCTGGAGCGGTACCCGGAGCCGGTCTCCGTCCGCTTCCACGCCATGGAGCCCGATGACTTCCTGGTCAATCCGTTGCCGAACCATCTCTTCACCCGGGACGCCTCCGCGTGGGTGTACGACGGGGTGTCGATCAACGCGATGCGCTGGCCCGCCCGCTGGCACGAGACGGTGCACTACGAGGCCGTCTACCGCCATCATCCGCTCTTCGCGAAGGAGGACTTCCACGTCTGGTCGGAGGGCCAGGCCGCGTACCCCTCGACCATCGAGGGCGGCGATGTGCTGGTGCTCGGCAAGGGCGCGGTGCTGATCGGGATGAGCGAGCGGACCACCCCGCAGGCGGTGGAGATGATCGCCCACCGGCTCTTCGAGGCGGGTTCGGCCCGGACGATCGTGGCGCTCGACATGCCCAAGGGGAGGGCCTTCATGCACCTGGACACCGTGATGACCATGGTGGACGGGGACACCTTCACCCAGTACGCGGGGCTGGGGATGCTCCGCTCGTACACCATCGAGCCGGGCGCGGGCAGCCAGGACCTCAAGGTCACGGACCATCCGCCGGAGCATATGCACCGCGCGATAGCCGCGGCCCTCGGCCTGGACTCCATCCGCGTGCTCACCGCCACCCAGGACGTCCACGCGGCCGAGCGCGAGCAGTGGGACGACGGCTGCAATGTGCTCGCGGTCGAGCCGGGCGTGGTGGTCGCCTACGAGCGGAACGCGACGACCAACACCTTTCTGCGCAAGTGCGGGATCGAGGTCATCGACATCCCGGGCAGTGAGCTGGGCCGGGGCCGGGGCGGGCCGCGGTGCATGAGCTGTCCGGTCGAGCGGGACCCGGTGGAGCCGTAGCATCGGAGTTTCGCCCTCGAACCGCAGGGCCGGGATCCACCCTCGAACCGTAAGGCCAGGATTCACCCACCCCTCTCCGCATATATGCAGAGCGTCGTATATGCTTCCATGGTTCCGGGCCGCGGCACCCCGCCGTAGCCGCCGATCCGCCACGTGTTCGCCGTGACCTAGGAGCCACCCTTATGGCGATTGACCTCACCGGCCGCCACTTCCTCAAGGAGCTGGACTTCACCGCCGACGAGTTCCGCCGCCTGATCGACCTGGCCGCCGAGCTGAAGGCGGCCAAGCGCGCGGGAACCGAGGAGCGGCGGCTGCGGGGCCGGAACATCGCCCTGATCTTCGAGAAGACCTCCACCCGCACCCGCTGCGCCTTCGAGGTCGCCGCCGCCGACCAGGGCGCCTCGACGACCTATCTCGATCCGGTCGGCTCCCAGATCGGTCACAAGGAGTCGGTGCGGGACACCGCGCGGGTGCTCGGCCGGATGTACGACGCGATCGAGTACCGGGGCCATGGCCAGGGCGTCGTCGAGGAGCTCGCCGCCCACGCCGGGGTGCCCGTCTACAACGGCCTCACCGACGAGTGGCACCCCACCCAGATGCTCGCCGATGTGCTGACCATGACCGAGCACAGCGACAAGCCGCTGGATCAGGTGGCCTACGCCTACCTCGGCGACGCCCGGTACAACATGGGCAACTCCTACCTCGTCACCGGCGCCCTGCTGGGCATGGACGTCCGCATCGTCGCGCCCAGCCTGCTGTGGCCCGACAACACCATCGTGGAGCTGGCCCGGCAGCTCGCCACCGCCTCCGGCGCCCGGATCTCGCTCACCGAGAACGTCGAGGAGGGCGTGCGCGGCGCGGACTTCGTCGCCACCGATGTGTGGGTGTCCATGGGCGAGCCCAAGGAGGTCTGGGACGAGCGGATAGCGCTGCTCGGGCCGTACGCGGTGACGATGGACGTGCTGCGCGCCACGGGCAACGACGCGGTGAAGTTCCTGCACTGCCTGCCGGCCTTCCACGACCTGGGCACCGACGTCGGCCGGGAGATCCACGAGCGGCACGGCCTGACCGAGCTCGAGGTCACCGACGAGGTCTTCGAGTCCGAGCACTCCGTCGTCTTCGACGAGGCGGAGAACCGGATGCACACGATCAAGGCGGTGCTGGTCGCGACGCTCGGCGCCCGGTAGCACTCGACCGGCGGCTCCCGGTCGGCTGCTCTCGGTCATCGGCGGGCGGAGTGGGCGGCCCTCAGTCCTCCGTGGGCGGGAGGACGAACCAGACGGCCTTGCCGTAGGGGGTCGGCCGGTAGCCCGCGTCGGCGCTGAGGGTCCGGATCAGCAGCAGACCGCGTCCGCCCTCGGCGAGGCGCTCGGGCATCCTGGGCCCCTCGGGGCGCCCCAGCGAGTCCAGCCCGCCGGGCGGATTCGGGTCCTGGTCGTGCACCTCGACCTGCCAGCCCCCGGTCGGCACCAGCTCCACCACCAGCTCTATCGGCTCGTCGCCGGTCGTGTGCCGCACCGCGTTGGCCACCAGCTCGGCCGTCAGCAGCTCCGCCGTGTCGCCGTCCACCGGCGCCCCGATGTCGGCCAGGGTGTTCCGGATCAGCGCACGCGCCAGCGGTACGGCGGCCGTCGTGTGCGGCAGGGCGAAGCGCCAGGTGGCGGCGTGGGGGGGATCGGGCACGGAAGGCGTCCAGTCGGTCGGCGTGAAGCGGAGTACCGCAGCCCTTGACGGTATGAAGCGGACGATAGTTGCGGAAGGGGCTGTGGGCCACTCTTGGCGGGACCTAGGGACTGAAAGGCGCATTCACGCCATACGAGGCAAATGGGCGGCGCCGGTTGTCCGGCGGGAGGCTCAGCGCGCGGCGCGTCACGGCTCCAGCGCGGGCTTCAGGCGGGCGCCGCCCACGCCCGTTCCGTGAGCCCGAGCAGCCGCTCGACCGTGGCGGCGTCCGGCAGCGGGCCGTGATCCCCGGTCACCCCGAGCGCGGACGCGGCCGTGATGTGGCCGAGCCGCAGCGCCGAGGTCAGGGCCCCGCCGCGTAGCAGCCCCGCCAGGAAACCGGCGGCGAAGGCGTCCCCCGCGCCGACCGGCTCCACCACCTCCGTGCGCGGGGCCGGTACCGTGACCACCCGCCCGTCGCCGTCCAAGGCGGTCGCCCCCCGCCCGCCGTCCTTGACGACGAGCAGACGCGGACGCGGCAGCAGCTCGCGTACCCCGCCCGCGTCGAGGTCCGCTCCCCACAGGTGCCGCGCCTCGTCGAGGCCGACGAAGACGATGCCGGCGCGGCCGGCCGGGTCGCGCAGGACCGTGGCGGCCGTGCCGTCCGGCCACAGCGCGGGGCGGTGGTTGACGTCGAAGCTGATGGCGTGCCGTCGTTCATGCGCCGGGCGGGGCGGGCAGCCGCCTCGGGCCGCGCCAGCCAGGTGGTGGTGGAGTCCGGCCCGAGCAGACAGATCCCGGTGCCCGCGGCGGCGATCCAGGTGGCGGGCCGGCCCGCCACGGGTGCCACCGCGCCCAGCGGGACGGGCAGCTCGGCCGGCGTCCGCAAGGGCGCGGCGGGGTCCTGGGGGGCCGTCAGCAGACGGCCCTCGAGGATGTCGACGAGTACCAGGGTCTCGCCGGTCCAGCGGATGCCCTCGCCCAGGCCGAGGCGGTCGGGGCGGGTGGGGCGCGGGTCCTCGGTCATGCGGCGGCCTCCCGGACCGCGGCGTGGAAGGCTCGTGCGCGGGCGCGCAGGGCGTCCTGACCGCCGCCGTCGGCGCGTCGCCGATGAGGGGCGAGCCGATCGACCGCGGTCGCCCCGGCGGCCAGATAGGCGCGGGCCGCGGCCTCGTCGACGCCGCCGACCGGTACGAACACCTCGTCCGGGAACGGCCCCCGCAGCGCCTTGAGATAGCCAGGCCCGCCCGCCTGGGCGGCCGGGAAGATCTTCAACGCCTCGGCGCCGAGCGCGCGTGCGCCGATCACCTCGGTCGGGGTCATGACCCCGGCCAGCACCGGGAGGCCCAGTTCGCGCGCGGTGGACATCCCCTCGCCCAGACCGGGCGTGACGGCGAAGTCGGCGCCCGCCCGGTGGGCGGCGCGGGCGTCGTCGGCGGTGAGCACGGTGCCCGCGCCGAGGGGGCGGCCGGGGCCGAGGGCCTTGCGGGCCCGCTCGATGACGGTCAGGGCGTCCCCGGTGGTCAGCGACACCTCGATCAGTTCGATGCCTTCGTCGGCCAGGGTCAGTACGGTGCGCAGCGCGGCCTCGGGGTCGCTGCCGCGCACGATGGCGACCAGCCTATGGGCGGCCAGGGCGGCTCGCAGGTCCACGGGCGGAACTCCTCGTCAGCGATGGGGCGGGTTCAGGGGCAGCGGCGGGTCGCGGTGAGCGTGAGCCGCCAGCGGACCTCGCCCGAGGCGGGGACCCACGCGGCGTCGGCGGGTCCCGCGTCGGCGAGGTCGAAGGCGCGGCCGAGCATCGGCTCGACTCCTGTGCTGCGGTAGGGGTTTCCGGCGGGGAAGCCACCGAGGTTGCGCCATACGGCGACGGACAGCGGCTGGCCGTCGGCCTCGAGCGCGAGGGCCAGGCACCGCGCACCGTCGTGGAGGCAAGCGCGCGGGGTGTCCACGACCGCGCCGACCGCGGTGCCGTCGTCCGGTCCGAACCGGTCGAGGGCCAGGCCCAGGGGCGCGGGCCAGTCGCCCTCGACCCACGGCGCCCCGGCCGGCCAGGGCCGGTCCAGCAGCGGCGCGGCCTCCGGGAAGACCCGGGTGCGCGCCCCCTCGCGCAGCCGCAGGGTCGCGCGCGGGGTCAGGTCGAGCAGGGCGTGGGCGGCCCAGATGAAGCGGAAGCCCGGCCCGGCGCGGAGGACGTAGTCGGCCTCGGCGCCGTCGGCCGTGCCGCGGATCGTGCGCGTCAGCGCGAACCGGTCGCAGCGCACGGTGTCCGCGTCCCCCTCGCGCCGCCCCGGACGCGCCCAGGCGTCGCCGTGGTCGGGGGCGCCGCGGACGGTGGGGACGCACTCCTCCAGGCCGCCCGCGTCCACGAAGGCGTCCCCGGGCGACACCCGCACGCTCCGGATCCGGGCGGTGCACAGCCATTCGTGTCCGTCCGCGCGGAGCGAGGTCCAGCGGCCGCCGTGCGCGGGGTCGGTGACGATCTCCAGCACGCCGTCACCACTCCGCGAACGAGCCGTCGGGGTGCCGCCAGACCGGGTTGCGCCAGGCGTGCCCGGTGCGGTCGGCCGCGCGCACGGCCGCCTCGTCGATGGTGATGCCGAGGCCCGGGGCGTCGCCGCGTGGCGCATGGCCGGCCACGAAGCGGAACGGCTCGGGGTCGACGAGGTAGGACAGCAGATCGGCCTCCTTGTTGTAGTGGATGCCGCGGCTCTGCTCCTGGATCAGGAAGTTCGGCGTCGCGAACGCGACTTGGAGGCTGGCCGCCAGCGCGATGGGGCCGAGCGGGCAGTGCGGGGCGAGCTGGGCGCCGTAGGTCTCGGCGAGCGAGGCGATGCGATGGACCTCGGAGATGCCGCCCGCGTGGGACAGGTCGGGCTGGGCGACGGCGATGCCCGCGGCGAGGACCGGGAGGAACTCCGTACGGCCGTAGAGCCGTTCACCGGTGGCGAGGGGCACCGGGCTCGCGGCCACCAGGCCGGGGAGCAGATGGCCGTGCTCGGGTACGACCGGCTCCTCCACGAACAGCGGGTGGAGGGCGGCCAGTTCGGGCAGGACGCGGCGGGCCCCGGCGGCGGTGAAGCGGCCGTGGAAGTCGACGGCCACATCGCGGTCCGGGCCGAGCGCCTCACGGGCGGCGGCCAGGCGGTCCACGACCGCGGCGGTCTCGGCCGCGGTGGGCATCGGGGAGGTCGCCCCGGCGCCGTTCATCTTCACCGCCGTGAACCCCGCCTCGACCTGCGCGGCTATCTGCTCGGACAGCTCGGCGGGCTCGTCGCCGCCGACCCAGGCGTACACCCGGACGCGGTCGCGCACGGGGCCGCCCAGCAGGGCGTGCACGGGGGCGCCGTAGGTCTTGCCCGCGATGTCCCACAGGGCCTGGTCGAGGCCGGCGACGGCGCTGGACAGGACGGGTCCGCCACGGTAGAAGCCGCCCTTGGTGAGCACCTGCCAGTGGTCCTGGATGCGGAGCGGATCCTGGCCGACCAGGTAGCCGGCGAGGACGTCGACGGCGGCGCGCACCACCTCGGCGCGCCCCTCGACCACGGGTTCGCCCCAGCCGACCACGCCGTCGTCGGTCTCGACGCGGCAGAACAGCCAGCGCGGCGGTACGAGGAAGGTCTCGATACGGGTGATCTTCACTGGCCGGTGGGCCCTTCCGTGTCGTTGTGGGAGCCGATGTCGGGGGAGCCGCCGGGGTCGGGGGAGCCGCCGGGGTCGGGGGAGCCGCCGATCCGGTCCAGGTCGCGGCCGGCCTGGTCGAGCAGGGCCCGCATGGCGGCCTCGGCGGCCCGCGGGTCCCGGTCGCGCACGGCGTCCAGGACGGCGCGGTGGGCGGGGACCGGATCCTCGCTGTGCGGGGAGCTGTGCACGATGCGATCGCGGTAGGCGAGGCCCGACTCGATCACCATCTCCATGCGTTCGAGGAGTTCGTTGTGGGTGGCGGCGAGCAGCGCGCGGTGGAAGGCGAGGTCGGCCTCGACGGCGTGGGCGGCGTCGGAGCCGCCCTGCCCCATCGCGTCCACGGCGGCGTCCAGGGCGGCGAGGTCGGCGTCGGTGCGCCGCTCGGCGGCCAGCCGTACGGCCGCCGGCTCGATGATGCCGCGCACCTCGGCGAGGTTGCGCAGCAGCGCGCTGTCGGCGTCGGAGGTGCGGTCGCTCTCGAACTGCCAGCGCAGCACGTCGGCGTCGAGCAGGTTCCAGTCCGAACGGCTCCGCACGAAGGTGCCGCGCTTCTGCCGGGCGTCGACCATCCCCTTGGCGGCCAGCACCTTCAGCGACTCGCGCAGGGCGGTGAGGCTGACATCCAGTTCGCTCTGGAGGGCGACCAGGTCCAGGGTGGATCCCTCGGGGAGGTCGCCGCTCAGGACGCGGCGGGCGAGTGCCTCCACCGTCTGGCCGTGCACGCCGCGGCGGGCGTAGGGCGTCATGTCGTACTGCCTTTCTGGTGCGAGCTGATCGCGGTGGTCATGCGGAGGGCTTGACGACGCTCCAGCCGCCGTCCACGAGAAGACTCGCACCGGTGATGTACGAGGACTCGTGGGAGGCGAGGAAGGCGATGGCCGCGGCCACCTCCTCCGGGGTGCCGAACCGGCCCGCCGCCGTCTCGGCGACGCTGCGCGCGCGGTCCTCGGCGGAGACCCGGTCCCAGGCCGCCGTCAGGATCGGGCCGGGCAGCACCGCGTTGACCCGCACCTCGGGGCCGTACTCGACGGCGAGCTGCCCGCACAGCGACAGCAGCGCCCCCTTCGAGGCCGCGTAGGCCGGGTGGCCGGGGATGCCCTTGTGGGCGTGGACGGACGAGGTCAGGACGACGGCTCCGCGGCGGGCGCGCAGATCGTCCAGGACGGCCCGGAAGCCGAGGAAGGCGCCGGTGAGGTTGACGGCGAGCTGCCGCTGCCAGGAGTCCAGGGACGTTTCGTGGGCGGGGGTGACGTCGACGGTGTAGGCATTGCTGACGAGTACGTCGACAGGTCCGAAGCCGCGGGCGGCCGCCGCGATCCGTTGCCAGCCCTCCTCCGTGGAGACGTCGGCGGTCACGAAGCGGGCGCGGCCGCCGTCCTCGGCGATCCGGTCGGCGGCCGCCGCGCCGCGCTCCTCGGCGATGTCGGCGAGCACGACGGCGGCGCCCTCCTGGGCGAGGCGTTCGGCGGTGGCGGCGCCGATGCCGGAGGCGGCTCCGGTGACCACGGCCGTGCGGTCGGTGAAGCGGTCACCGTGGCGGCGGGGCTGTTCCATCGGGGTCGGGCTCCTTCGCTGGACTTCGGGCGGGGGCGGGGGCAAGGGCTCTACTGCCGGGTCAGGACCACCAGTTCCGCGTCGTGCCCGGCGCTCCAGGCGAACGGCAGCCCGTAGTGCAGCAGATGGGCGCCGCTGTAGGCGGTCGCCGACGCGGCGTCCCGGTAGCGGGCGGCCGGGTCGAGGCCGCGCAGCCGGAGCCGGGCCGGACGCCCCGGGACGAGCGGGGCGCCGCCCAGGCGGCCGGTGCCGAGCGCGGCGACGACGGTGCGTCCGTCGGGACCGTCGTACTGCACCCCGCAGGTGGCGTCCAGCGGGCTGCCCAGGAGCCGGGCCTCGCCGAGGTGGATGACATCGCGCACCTCCTTGTAGCGGGCGATCCAGCGGGCGGCCTCGGCGCGCTGCCCGGCGTCCCAGTGGCGCAGGTCGGCGCCGATGCCCAGAACCCCGCACATGGCGGTGACGAAGCGGAAGGCGAGGCTGCGCGGCCGGGGGTCGAAGACACCGGGAGCGTCGGTGACCCAGGAACTCATCACGTGCGGGGCGTGGGCGTGCAGGAAGCCGTACTGGACAGCCAGCCGGTCCAGCGGCGCGGTGTTGTCGCTGGGCCAGACGACGTCGGTGCGGGCGATCGTCGCGTGGTCGACGCGCGCGCCGCCGCCCGCGGAGCCGTCGACCCCGCGGTACACGGCGTCGACCGCGCCGTCCGGGCCCGGGACCGCCCCGAGCGCACCGTCGAACGCGGCGCCGGGGAACTCCTGCCGCTTGGCCCACCCCTGCCAGCCGCCGTGTCCGTACCGCCGCTGCCAGAGGGTGTAGTCACCGGCCCGCGCGTACAGCACCACCGCGTCGCCCACGGCGACCAGCGTCGGGCTGCCGCTCACCGTCCCGCCGAGCGAACTCCACTCCGACCACTGCCCGGAGGCGTCGCGCGACCGCCTCCACACCTCGTCCGCGGAGGTCCGGACGGCCACATGGACCCGCCCCCGCGCGTCCACGACCGCCGACGGCCTGCCGTACGTGGGCCGGTCGCCCGGCGCGCCGAGCGACGACCAGCCGGACGACGGCCCCCGCTGGGTGATCCGCCCGTCGGCGCCGCGCGCGGTCAGCGTCCAGTGCGTCCCGTCGGTGAACGCCACCGAGGGGGCGTCGGTCAGCCTCCCGCCGAGGTCCTGCCAGCCGCCCCAGCGCCCGTGCGCGAAGACCCGCCGGTACGCCCCGGAGTCGGCGCCCCGCACGAAGACGTCGATCCGCCCGCCCGCCGAGGCGTGCGCGGAGGGCTGTCCGAGTATCTTTCCGTGCGCCGGGCCGCCGAGGTCCTTCGTCCGCGGCCCGCCGTCGCCGCCGTCGTCCGTGTGCTGGACGAGGGCACCGCCCGGTCCGCGGAAGAAGGTGATCAGCGCGTCGCCGTCGCGTACGACGGCCGGGCTCGCCGAGGTCTTCCCGCCCAGGTCCGCGCCGGGGAGGGCGTCCGCGCCGGTGAGCGTGGGGAACGCGGTGCCGTGCGCCGGCACCTCGACGGTGTACGACCCGGTGTGCGTCCCGCGGTCGGCACGCGCGCGCAGGTCGCGGACCGTGACCGGGCCGCCCAGCGCCACGTCGGAGAAGTTCACCGTCCGCTCGGCGGGCCGGTCCGAGCGGTTGAGCAGGACGACGGCGCTCCGGCCGTGGCCCGAGAGGACCTTGCCGTAGACGTCGCCGACGGAGTCGGTGGCCACCCGCACGCCCTGGACGGCCAGGGGGTCCTGGTCGACGGCGATGATCTCCGGGTTGCGCAGCGTCCGGAGCATCGCGTCGGACAGGGTGCGGGGGTCGGAGCCGATGACGAGCGGGGAGCCCATCTCGGCCCACATCACCAGCTGCGTGGTGGACTCCTCCTCCGTCAGCTCCAGCGAGCCGTCGGCCATGCGGCGCATGGGGATGAGGTAGTCGGGGTCGTTGTAGTGACCGGGGCCCTGCGCCTCGGGGTGCCAGGCGTTGGCGTCCATGTTGCGCAGCACATTGGGCCACTGTCCGGGGCTCGGGGTGCTCCAGGCGATGTCGGTGCCGGTGCGCCAGGAGTCCGCGATCGTCGGGGCGTAGGCGTAGGCGTAGGCGTTGTGCGCGTCCTGCTCGGGCGTGTGCGGCAGGCCCCAGTCGTCGGTGAGGGGATTGCACAGGTTCAGCAGCATCCGGCGTCCGGACTTCGCGACCGCGTCGCCGAACTCCTTGAAGGCCGGGCCCGGATCGAGCTTCTCGCCGATACCGCACAGGAAGTCGACCTTGATCGCGTCGATCTTCCAGTCCGCGAACTGCCGTGGGTCCTCGGTGTAGTGGCCACGGCTGCCGAGGCCGCAGCTCTTGCCGCCGTCGTAGGTGCCGGCGTCGGTGTAGACACCGGCCCGCAGACCGCGCTGGTGCAGAGAGGAGACGAGGGCCGGGATCCCGGAGGGGAAGCGGTCCGGGTGGGCCGCCAGCCGGCCCCGCGCGTCCCGCGGGTTGTCGGCCTGCCAGCCGCCGTCCAGCCACACGATGTCGTACCCGCTGTCGCGCAACCCGCTGCTGACGAGTTTGTCGGCGACCGCGCGTACCTCCTTCTCGGTGGGCGCTCCCAGGGCGTAGTAGGTGTTCCAGCCCATGTAGGGCGTCGGGGCGAGCCCGCTGTCGTAGTAGTCGGGCGCTCCTTGGTCCACGGTGGGTGCCTTCTGGTCCGCGGCGGGCGCGGCCGTGGCGGTGGGGCCCGCGGCCGTCGCCAGGACCACGGCGATCGCGGTCGCGACGGCGCCGCGGGTGAGGGTGCGGTGGCGGGGTCTCCGTGTGGGCGGGCCGGCGGGCGGGGGTGAAGTCACGTGCCTCTCCATAGGGTTGGGAAGCAGGAAGGAGACATGACGCGGCCGCCCTCGGACAGGGCGTCGTCGGCGTCACGGCGAAGACTGTGGCCCGCGGCCGAAACCCTGTCAAGAATTATTCCTAATTTATTTAAACAGCCCTCCGCCGCACTGGGGTGCGGCGGACTGCCCGGCGAGGGTGCAGGAGCTGGTCGAGCGGCTCGTCGCCGAGGGGCCGAGGGGCCGAGGTTGAGGAGAACCGCACCATGCTGCTGCCATGCCCGATCGGCATGACGGCTCGGGCAATCGGCATTGGCGTGACGTGTCGTCGACCGCAATGCTCGGCGGGAGACGGTGAATTCCGCCTGAACAACCTGAAAAACCACCTGAACATTGACGAGGTCTCAGAATATGCCGACCCTGAAGGTCGGCGGCAGCGCGGACGTCGTGGGAATCGTCGATCTCTCCACGAGCGCGCCCGGAGCCGCTCTCCGTAAGGTCGCAACGAAGCCACAGATGACACGCAGTGCCGTCGTGAACTTCCGGGACATGGCGAAGCCGTTCAGCGGATTCGCCACGCATGACTTCTTCAGCATCATGCCCATCACATTCGGCGAGTACGCGGCCCGGTTGAAACTGTGCGCCGCCTCCACGACGATCAACAAAAAAGGACGCAAGGATCTGGCCGCCGACATCCATACGCGACTCGCGGACGACGACTTGGAGTTCCTTTTCCAAGCCCAGTTCTTCGAGGATGAGAGTCGTACGCCGATCGAAGACTCGTCGGTCCACTGGGACGCGCCGTGGCTCACCGTGGGGCGACTGCGCGTGCCTCGGCAAGCACCGGACAAGGCATTCGCCGAGACCGTCGAGAAGAGCAGCTTCAACCCTTGGATCGCGGCACCGGAGCATCGGCCTCTCGGGGAATTGATGCGCGCTCGCCGGGCAGCCTATTCGCTCAGCTGGCGCAACCGGGACGTTGCTCCCTGACCCATCCTGTCCGTAAGGCGCCGTCATCGGACTACCGCTCGCTGAAGCCATTTCGGCATATGCCAGCGCTTGCGCGGCTAGCATGAGCCTCATGGACCTCGATATGCGCCGGGTGCGCTACTTCGTGGCCGTGGCCGAGGAGTGCAGCTTCGTGCGAGCGGCGAGCCGTCTTTATATGACCCAGCCGGCGCTCAGCCGCCAGATCCGGGCGTTGGAGGAGGATCTGGGCGTGGTCCTCTTCCTGCGGGACCGGCAGGGCACTGTACTGACGCGGGCGGGACACCAGTTGCTGGAGGACGCCCGGCCGATGCTGGCGATGTCACAGGCGGTGCAGCGGCGGGTGCGGATGGCGAACCGGGAGGTGAACCACTTCGCCATTGGCTTCATGCCGGGCATCGTCGTCACCCCCATCGTGCGGGAGTTCGCCGCGATGGCGCCGCAACTCGACATCGAGGTCGTGCACACCTCGATCACCGACCAGGTCGACTTCCTGATCGATGGCCGGGTCGACGTCTGCTACGTCCGACTGCCGCTGCCGGAGGGCATGTTCGAGGTGGTCCCGCTCTTCCCGGAGCCCCGTGTGGTGGCGCTGTCGAGCGGGCATCCGCTCGCGGAGCTCAAGGCAGTGCATGTCGAGGACCTGCGGAACATGGTCCTGTTGCAGGACCCGCAGGACGTCCCGGAATGGCGCGGGCGCCTGCCGCGCGAACCCCTCGCGCCGCAGATGGATGCCGGGCGGTTTCCGGTGACGATCGAGGAGTGCCTGGAAGGTGTTGCCTCCGGCGCCGGATGTTATGTCATGCCGGCCGGCATGGCCGGCTTCTACCGCCGTGACGATGTCGCCTATCTGACGCTCGAGGGCGTCGCGCCGCGCATGGTCGCCCTGGCCTACAGCAAGCACCGGACCATGCCCGAGCTGAACCAGTTCGCCGAACTCTCCCGCCGCATGCTCGGCCCGGGCCCGGACTGACCTCCGGCGTCGGCCGCCAGGCGGCGCCGACACTGACGGTGACGGCCGTGGCCGTCACCGTCAGTGGATCGGCTTTGGACCTCACGATCCGCCGTGGCCGGCGGTTCAGCCCAGCGAGGGCATGAGGCCGGCCTGCATGAGGAAGCCCGCGAAGTTCCAGTAGTCGCGGTTCTCGGTGATGAGTCCGTTGGTCCGCACGCCGATGGTGACGCCGGGGCACTCGAACTTCTTGCCGGTGGCCGGTATCCCCAGGATGGAGTTGGAGCGGTCATGCGTGCCGGAGAGGACCCACTCGAACGAGTAGGAGTCGCCCGATTCCACGACCTTGCCCAGGGCGAAGACGTAGTCGCTCGAGAGATTCGTGTCCATACCGTCGATCAACGCCTTGACCGCTGCCCTGCCCTCGAAGAGGCCACCGAAGACGGTGTCGACGACCTGGATGTCCTCGCTCATCATGTCGACGACTGCCTGCGAGTCGTGCCTGTTGCAGGCGTTGACATAGCTCGTCACCCAACGGGGCGGGGTCTGTTCGTTCATGTGTTTCCTCACCGGCTCAACTCGATACGACCGAATGTGTCCGGAGGGACCGGACATCCGCACACCGATGGTCGAGCAGACGGAGGCCGTGCCGCCAATGCCGAATCGGAGCGCCCTGATGCCTTCCCGGCATGGTGGGAGGTTGGGGCACTCCGACCCCGGGTGCACGCTGCCGCACCCCATCCTGAGCCGCTGAACGGCAGGTTGGACCGGGTGCGGCGGCATTAGCGGATCAGATGTCGCGGAAGGTCTCGATCTGGGCGCCGATCGAGTTCAGCCGCTCCGCGAGGTCCTCGTAGCCGCGGTTGATGACGTACACGTTGCGCAGTACGGAGGTGCCCGGCGCGGCCATCATCGCCAGCAGGACGACCACGGCGGGGCGCAGGGCGGGCGGGCACATCATCTCGGCGGAGCGCCAGCGGGTGGGGCCCTCGACCAGGACGCGGTGCGGGTCGAGGAGTTTGACGTGGGCGCCGAGGCGGTTGAGCTCGGTGAGGTAGATCGCGCGGTTGTCGTAGACCCAGTCGTGGATCAGCGTCGAGCCCTGGGCGACGGCCGCGATCGCCGCGAAGAAGGGGACGTTGTCGATGTTGACACCGGGGAACGGCATCGGGTGGATCTTGTCGATGGGGGCCTGCAACTTGGACGGGCGCACGGTGAGGTCGACCAGCCGGGTGCGGCCGTTGTCCGCCGCGTACTCCCGGCCGCGCTCGTGGTCCAGCCCCATCTCCTCCAGGACGGCCAGCTCGATCTCCAGGAACTCCACCGGCACCCGGCGGATCGTCAGCTCCGACTCGGTGATGACGGCGGCGGCCAGCAGGCTCATCGCCTCGACCGGGTCCTCGGAGGGCGAGTAGTCGACATCGCGGTCGATGTGGGCCACGCCGTGGACGGTCAGCGTCGTGGTGCCCACGCCCTCGACCTTGACGCCCAACTCCTCCAGGAAGAAGCAGAGGTCCTGGACCATGTAGTTGGACGAGGCGTTGCGGATCACCGTGACGCCGTCGTGCCGGGCGGCCGCCAGCAGCGCGTTCTCGGTGACGGTGTCGCCGCGTTCGGTCAGCACGATGGCGCGGGTGGGGGCGACCGAGCGGTCGACGTGGGAGTGGTACATCCCGTCGGTGGCGGTCACTTCGAGGCCGAAGTGGCGCAGGGCGGTCATATGCGGCTGCACGGTGCGGGTGCCGAGGTCGCAACCGCCCGCGTAGGGGATCCGGAAGCGGTCCATCCGGTGCAGCAGCGGGCCGAGGAACATGATGACGCTGCGCGTCCGGCGCGCGGCCTCGGTGTCCATGGCCTCGAGGTCCAGCTCGGCGGGCGGCACGATCTCCAGATCGGCGCCGTCGTTGATCCAGCGGGTGCGGACGCCGATGCTGCCCAGGACCTCGAGGATGCGGTAGACCTCCTCGATCCTGGCGACCCTCCGCAGTGTCGTGCGGCCCGCGTTGAGGAGCGTGGCGCACAGCAGCGCCACACACGCGTTCTTGCTCGTCTTGACGTCGATGGCCCCGGACAGCCGGCGGCCGCCGACCACCCGGAGGTGCATCGGGCCCGCGTAGCCGAGGGAGACGATCTCGCTGTCCAGGGCCTCGCCGATCCTGGCGATCATCTCAAGACTGATGTTCTGGTTTCCCCGCTCAATGCGGTTGACCGCACTCTGGCTTGTGCCGAGTGCCTCCGCGAGCTGGGACTGGGTCCAGCCCCGGTGTTGACGGGCGTCACGGATGAGCTTGCCGATACGCGAGAGGTAGTCGTCAGTCATGGAGACGAGGCTATCTCACATATGAGATGCGCACGCGAAGGGGGAGGCGGAAGGGGTGACATCTCACCACTCAGCATTGTTCTATTAGTATGCAAACAAGGGGGGAAACTCATGGTGAAGCGAGGGGTCGATATGCGTCCTGTCCGACGGCGCGCGGTCATCGTCGTTCTGCCCTTTGTGCTGGCGTGGGCCGTGGTCGTGGCGACTTTCGTCGGGCTGCGCGACCGGCTGCCGGATCCGCTCGCCACGCACTTCGGCGCGGACGGGAAGGCCGATGGATTCACCGGTACGGGTGCGTTCCTCTCGGTGGTCACCGCCGTCCTCCTCGGCTCCGGCCTCCTCACCCTCGTACCCACCCTCCGCCTGACCAAGGGCCTCGGCGCCCAGCGGTTCGCGGTCGCCCTCGGCTACGGGATGTCCGGCCTGCTGGGCTACGCCTTCGCGTTCCTGCTCTTCGCCAACGCCAACGCCGACGCCGACGTCGACGCCACCCGCGCCTCCCGGGTCTCCCTGCCCCTGTGGCAACTGGGCATCGCCCTCGCCGTCGCGGTCGTGATGGGCGCGCTGGGCGTGCTGCTCGCGAGCCGGGACGCGGCGTCCGCGGCCGGGCCCGGGAAGGGGGCCGCCGCGCCCCGGCTCCCGCTGGCCGAGGGTGAGGTGGCCACCTGGACGCGCTCCGTCGGATCGCCCGTGCTGCTCGCCGTGGGGGCGGGGACCGCGCTGCCGGGCGCCGTGCTGGTCGCCGTGGGCTCGGGGACGGGGGCGTTGCTGATCTTCGTCGGGCTGGTCTGCACGGCACTGGCCCGCTGCCGGGTGACCGTCGACCGCCGGGGCCTCGCCGTCGCCTCATGGTTCGCCCCGCGCCCCCGGGTGCGGATATCGCTGGACCGGATCGAACGCGCCACCAGCCGCGAGGCCGCCGCGCTGAGTCTCGGCGGCTGGGGCTACCGGGTCCGCGGCGGCGGCAGCGCGCTGGTGTTCCGCTCCGGCGACGCGCTGTTCCTGACGCTCACCACGGGCCGGGAGTTCGCGGTGACGGTGGACGACGCCGCCACCGCCGCCGCCCTGCTCAACACCCTGATCGAGCGGGACCGCCCGGCGGCGGGGGAGTGCGGCTGAGATGCTCTTCCGCGTCGACCCCGGCTCCGCGGTCCCGCTGGCCGACCAGATCGCCGCCTCGGTACGCGGTGCGATCGCCGACGGCACCGTACGCCCCGGCGAACGCCTCCCCGCCGCCCGCGCGCTCGGCGAATCCCTCGGCGTCAACGTCCACACGGTCCTGCGCGGCTACCAGCGGCTCCGCGAGGAGGGCCTGATCGAACTGCGCCGAGGCCGCGGCGCGGTCGTCACCGGCGACCAGCCCAGGGCCCGCGCCGGGCTCCTGGAGGGCGTCCAGGGCCTGGTGGACCAGGCCCGCGCCCTGGGCCTCTCCGACGAGGAGGTCCTGGCCCTGGTCAGAACCCGCCTCGCGGGCGGCTGAGGCTCATCAGAATTCAGAATTTGGAGGTGTCCAGCTCCGGGTCGAACGGCTCCGGGAGCGGGAGCGGGGTGCCGAGGGGGCGGAGGCCGTCCATCTTGGTGTAACCGAGGTTCCCGGGCAGGGAGTAGAGCGTGCAGGCGCGCTGCTGCCGGTCGACCAGGAGGTACAGCGGGGCGCCGTACTCGGCGTAGCGGCGCCGCTTGACGACCCGGTCGGTGTCTCCGTTCGAGTCGGAGGTCACCTCGACGACCAGGAGGGTCTGGTCGGGGAGCAGGGCTCCGGCGCCCTTGGCCAGCTCCCGGGGGACGACGGCGAGGTCCGGCACAAACCAGTTGGGGGTGCCGGGGAGGTCCAGGTCGCCTGATCCCGCCATGCAGCCCAGGGCGTGCACCTTGGGCGCGATGCGCTCCCGGAGTTTCGCGATCGTGCCCTCGTGATCCCAGGCCGGCGACAGCGGTTCGATGAATCCCTCGATGACCTGAACGCGGTCGAAGCCCCGGATGCGCTGGACCGCGTACGTGAGGGCGGTCTCGGGATCGTCGGCCGGGTATGCGGGTGGTCGTGTGCTCATCGGCCCTTCACTGAGTGTCGGAACGCGAGGTCTATCGCGGCCGATACGTGGCGTGCGGGGTTCCGGCCCGGGGATCACCCGTACCGGTGACGATCCCCCGTCACCACCGCCGCCAGCGTCCGTGCCGGGCCGTCGACCGCGGGGCCGTGGAGGAGTTCGGTGCGGTGGAGGAGGCGGGGGGCGATCAAGGGCGACGTGACGATGCCGGGGGTGCCCTTGGTGGCGGGGTGGGGGAGGAGGGCCAGGCCGTGGCCGGCGGCGGTGAGGGAGAGGAGGCCGCGGACATCGGTGCCCTCGTACGTCAGCGAGGTACGGAAGCCGTCGGTCCGGCTGACCGCGCGCAGCTGCTCCAGCGGCATGGCGGCGTCCGGGGCGTCCAGCCACTGGGCGTCGGCGAGGTCGGCCAGCCGCAGGCCGAGGCGGCGGGCCAGGGGGTGGCCGGTGGGCAGGGCGACCACCAGCGGGGCCTCCGCGACCGTGACCGCGGTGAGCGGGCCCACCTCGGGCAGCGGCAGCGCGTCGGCGGGGGTGGCCGGGCCGTCGATCAGTCCCAGGTCCAGGGTCCCGGACGCCACCGCGGCCGGGATCTCCCGGCGGCCGAGGACCCGCAGGGACGCTTTGGTGGCCGGATGCGCCTGGCGCACCCGGTCCAGGGCCGCGGCGATTCTCGGGGTCATCGTCAGCGGCGAGGCACCCACCACCAGGCGGGCGGCGCCCGACCCCGACAGCCGCTCGACGTCGGCCCGCGCCGCGTCCAGACGGAGCAGCAGCGGACCGGCGTGTTCCAGCAGCCGGGCGCCCGCGCTGGTGAGCATGACCGGCCGCCGGGTCAGCAGCGACGTCCGCAGATCCGCTTCCAGGGACGCGATGTGCTCGGAGACCGCCGCGGGGGTGAAGCCCAGCTCATGGGCGGCGTCGGAGAAGGATCCGCAGCGGGCCACGGAGATGAACGTGCGGAGCAGATGCGGGTCCATGGCAGCAGTATCGCGGTGGCGCGGGCCGCTCAGTCGGCGATCACCCTTACCGGTGAAGCCGGGGGAACACGGCCGAAGTCGAACGGATGAGTGATTGCGCTGTTACAGTCCGCTTACCCCGAGTACGGGGACAGCGCAAAACAGAATGAGGGGACCGGAGTTGCGCAGACGACTGAGACGGATGATCGCGGCGAGACCGTCACGCTCCGCTGGACGATGACGGACACCACCCCGGAGACCGACGGCATGAGCGCGCGGGTCTACCTGCGCCGCCAGGGCGCGACGGCCGGTACGTACCTGGGCGTGCCGCTGGTCGGGACCTATGACGTGGGCTCCAGTGGCCAGGACATCACCGTGGTGCCCGGTTCGACGCCTCAGAAGGCCACCTATGAGTGGACCCTGGCCGTTCCGCAGTACGCGGCCGGGACGTCGGTCACCTGGGCCGTCACCCGCTTAGGGCCTGTCTGGGGTTGTGATCTGGGCTCGCGGGGCGTGGCACGCACGCTCGCCGCGTTGCCGAAACGCCCTAGTAGCTCCGCTACGAGGGCCTTCCGGCGCCTTGCGATCGCACGCACCACGCCCCGCTCCCTGATCCAGATCACAACTCCAGACAGGCCCTAGAGGCCTGGGACCACCAGGGCACCTCGCTGGACTGGGACGCCGCCCGGCTGAGCGCGTTCCACAACACCTTCGAGGCGAAAACGCTCGCCGACGTGCGGGGCCCGACCTACGACGACCTCGTGGTGGACAACGAACGGCAGCCGTACGTCTACGTCGGCGAGGGCTCGTCGACCATGACCTACGACCTCGATGTGCACGACCCCCAGGCCGGCGTCTCCGGCGGCACCCTGACGGTGACCGGCCCCGGCGGGCAGCGCCTGACCGGCTCATTCGCGATCGATTGGACCTGGTACGCGGGCTACCAGGGGTGTGGCTACATCGAGTGGGGCCAGACGTACGCCGGGTCCTGCCGCGTGTCCGTGACCTTCCCCGCGCACGCGGCATCGGGCACGTGGACCGTCTCGCGGGTCGAGCTCACCGACAACGCGGGCAACACCAGCGCCTACAGCGGCCTCTCAGCCGCGCCTGTCCACGTCACCTCCGACGACGTGCTCTCCGCGGACGGTTTCACGGCGACACCGAACCCGGTCGACACCTGGCACGGCGCCCGGACGATCAAGGTCGGTTTCCGGCCCCACGGGGGCCAGGGCGAGGTCGTGTCGGCGGTCGTGACCACCGACAGTGTCAACGGCTGCCGGCAGACCTCCACCACGGCGACGACCGCGGCGGACGGGACCGTCTCGGTGAACTACGACGTGCCCCGGCGGGTCTTCACCTGCCACATCACCGGCGTGATCATCACGGACCACGCCGGGAACGTCGCCCTGTACGGCTCGGAGTTCGGCGCACCGGAGACCGGTCTGACGATCGCTTCGGCACCCGACACGGTGCTGCCCGAGATCGACCGGGCCACGCTCACGCCCACCACCATCCCGGCAACGGACCACTTCACGGACATCCGCCTCACCGTCAACGTCTCGGGCACCACCGCGGGTGTCAACGGCTACGACCTCTACCTGATCGACTCCTCGGGGCAGCGGATCCCGGCCGCGTCCGGCGGTGCCCCACTGACCTTCGGTGGCCCGTTGACGCTCTCCTTCCCGCTCCCCTCCGGCGTGGCCCCCGGGGCGTACACCATCGCTGTGCGCCTGTCCGACCAGGCGGGCAAGTCCTCGTCCTTCGGTTTCCCCAACGGCACCCCGATGCCGGGCGGGCCGGTGACTCTGACGGTCGCCTAGGCGCCCCGCAGCCTGAAGAGACCCGGTGCCCGGTCTCGCCGCGAGGCCCGGCACCTCGCCGGCACCGGCCGCGGAACGTCACCGGGTAAACGCCTCGAGCAGATGAGAGCGGTCACCCGGGCAGGGCATGACCGCGCGGGGGCGATGTATTAGAGTTATCTCGACATCGAGATATCTGCTGGAAGGCACACTGTCGCCCCGCGCCGGTAAGGCTTACCTAACTTAGCCATACCTTAGCGGATCGGCGCGGGCATGTGACGGCAGCATTGCGGTGGTACGCGCGAAATCATGCATGAAGGAGACTGTCGTGTCGGCGAACAGCTTCGACGCCCGCAGCACCCTGCAGGTGGGCGACGAATCGTACGAGATCTTCAGGCTGGACAAGGTCGAGGGGTCGGCCCGGCTCCCTTACAGCCTGAAGGTGCTGCTGGAGAACCTGCTCCGCACCGAGGACGGCGCGAACATCACCGCCGACCACATCCGCGCGCTGGGCGGCTGGGACTCGCAGGCCCAGCCCAGCCAGGAGATCCAGTTCACGCCGGCCCGCGTGATCATGCAGGACTTCACGGGTGTGCCCTGCGTGGTCGACCTCGCCACCATGCGTGAGGCCGTCAAGGAGCTCGGCGGCGACCCGGCGAAGATCAACCCGCTCGCCCCGGCCGAGCTGGTCATCGACCACTCCGTGATCGCCGACAAGTTCGGCACCAACGACGCCTTCACCCAGAACGTGGAGCTGGAGTACGGGCGCAACAAGGAGCGCTACCAGTTCCTGCGCTGGGGCCAGACCGCGTTCGACGAGTTCAAGGTCGTACCGCCCGGCACCGGCATCGTCCACCAGGTCAACATCGAGCACCTGGCCCGCACCGTCATGGTCCGGAACGGCCAGGCGTACCCGGACACCCTGGTCGGCACCGACTCCCACACCACCATGGTCAACGGCCTCGGTGTGCTCGGCTGGGGCGTCGGCGGCATCGAGGCCGAGGCCGCGATGCTCGGCCAGCCGGTCTCGATGCTCATCCCGCGCGTCGTCGGCTTCAAGCTGACGGGTGAGCTGAAGCCCGGCACCACCGCCACCGACCTCGTGCTGACCATCACCGAGATGCTGCGCAAGCACGGTGTCGTCGGCAAGTTCGTCGAGTTCTACGGCGAGGGTGTGGCGGCCACGAGCCTCGCCAACCGCGCCACCATCGGCAACATGTCGCCGGAGTTCGGCTCCACCGCCGCGATCTTCCCGATCGACGACGAGACGATCAAGTACCTGAAGCTCACCGGCCGCAGCGAGCAGCAGCTCGCGCTCGTCGAGGCGTACGCCAAGGAGCAGGGCCTCTGGCTGGACCCGGCCGCCGAGCCCGACTTCTCCGAGAAGCTGGAGCTCGACCTCTCCACGGTCGTCCCGTCGATCGCGGGCCCCAAGCGCCCCCAGGACCGCATCGTGCTCGCCGAGGCGGCGCAGCAGTTCGCCCAGGACGTCCGTAACTACGTCGCCGAGGCGGAGGAGGACGAGGCGGGCAAGGAGTCCTTCCCGGCCTCCGACGCCCCGGCCGTCTCCAACGGCGTGCCGAGCAAGCCGACTCAGGTCACCGCCCCCGACGGTTCGACGTACGAGATCGACCACGGCGCCGTCACCGTCGCCGCGATCACCTCCTGCACCAACACCTCGAACCCGTACGTCATGGTCGCCGCCGCGCTGGTGGCCAAGAAGGCGGTCGAGAAGGGCCTGACCCGCAAGCCGTGGGTCAAGACCACCCTGGCCCCGGGCTCGAAGGTTGTCACCGACTACTTCGACAAGGCGGGCCTGACCCCCTACCTCGACAAGGTCGGCTTCAACCTCGTCGGCTACGGCTGCACCACCTGCATCGGCAACTCCGGCCCGCTGCCGGACGAGGTCTCCAAGGCCGTCAACGAGGCCGACCTCGCCGTCACCTCGGTGCTCTCCGGCAACCGGAACTTCGAGGGCCGGATCAACCCCGACGTCAAGATGAACTACCTGGCATCCCCGCCGCTGGTCGTCGCGTACGCCATCGCCGGTTCGATGAAGGTGAACATCACCACGGACGCGCTGGGCACCGACCAGGAGGGCAAGCCGGTCTACCTCGCGGACATCTGGCCGACCGAGGCCGAGGTCAACGACGTCGTGGCCAACGCCATCGGCGAGGACATGTTCAACAAGTCCTACCAGGACGTCTTCGCCGGTGACGCCCAGTGGCAGGCGCTGCCGATCCCGACCGGCAACACCTTCGAGTGGGACGCCGAGTCCACCTACGTCCGCAAGCCCCCGTACTTCGAGGGCATGACCATGGAGACGAGCCCGGTCGAGGACGTCACCGGCGCCCGCGTCCTGGCCAAGCTGGGCGACTCGGTCACCACCGACCACATCTCCCCGGCCGGTGCGATCAAGGCCGACACCCCGGCCGGCAAGTACCTCACCGAGCACGGTGTCGAGCGGCGTGACTTCAACTCCTACGGCTCCCGCCGGGGCAACCACGAGGTCATGATCCGCGGCACCTTCGCCAACATCCGGCTGCGCAACCAGATCGCGCCTGGCACCGAGGGCGGCTTCACCCGCGACTTCACCCAGGACGGCGGGCCGGTCTCCTTCATCTACGACGCCTCGCAGAACTACCAGGCGGCCGGCACCCCGCTGGTCATCCTGGCGGGCAAGGAGTACGGCTCCGGCTCGTCCCGCGACTGGGCCGCGAAGGGCACCGCGCTGCTCGGCGTCAAGGCCGTCATCGCCGAGTCGTACGAGCGCATCCACCGCTCGAACCTCATCGGCATGGGCGTCCTGCCGCTCCAGTTCCCCGAGGGCGCCTCGGCGCAGTCGCTGGGCCTGACCGGCGAGGAGACCTTCGACATCACCGGCGTCACCGCGCTCAACGAGGGCGGCATCCCGGAGACGGTGAAGGTCAAGGCGGGCGAGGTGGAGTTCGACGCCAAGGTGCGCATCGACACCCCCGGCGAGGCGGACTACTACCGCAACGGCGGCATCATGCAGTACGTGCTGCGCTCGCTGATCCGCAAGTAAGCACGGCTCAGCGGCTCAGCGGCTCACGGCGGCGACGACGGGCCGCACCCCCGGGCGGGGGTGCGGCCCGTCCGCGTACGGTTCCCGATGCCCCGCGGTCAGAGAAATGTCCCCGAAGGGATGTACGGCATCGGCGGCGGCATGCCCCGCAGACACACATAGCCGCTCGTGGACAGCTCGAGCCCGGCCTCGATCCCCACGTCCACCGCCCACTGCTGCTCGGCCGTCAGCCCCGGCACCCGGGCGTCGGCGCCCTCCGGAAGGCACAACAGGGCCGCCGTCAGCAGCCGTTTGGCCAGCCGCCGCGAGGTCGCGGCCAGCATTTCGACCTTGCCGTCCTCGCCGACGTAGCAGTAGCCGCTGCCCGCGAGGTCGTCCACCACCAGCAACCGCCGCTGGGTGAGCAGCAGTTCGTGGTCGACGCCGTGCGCGCCGCCCCGGGTGCGGCGGTCCACCGAGTCCAGCAGGTCCCGGTGGCGGGCCACGCCCTCGTGCACCGCGCCGTCCGGCGGGGACAGCCGCTCCTTGGTCTCCGGCCCGACCGTGCCGCGCAGCCGCATCGCCGGATGCAGCGCGAACCCCGCGCGCCGGTAGGTGCTCGCCGCGCGCGCGTCCTCCGATCCGCAGATGATGCCGCGCAGACATCCCCGTCCGTACAGCAGCGCCGCGGCCAGCAACTCCCGGCCGACGCCCTGCCGCTGGGCCCGTGGCAGCACCGCGAACATCGACAGCCCCCAGGTGCCCTCGCGCCGGGCCGACAGCGCCACGCCGAGCGGCATCCCGCCCTCGTCCAGGGCGAGCCAGCAGCCGCCCGGGTCGGTGCGGGCGAGATGGCGGTGCCGCTCATGGACCTCGGCCACGTACCCCGGCGGCCATCCGTCCTCGCCCGCGAGGGCGGCCGAGTCCCGGAGGGCGGCCGAGTCCCCGAAGGCGGCGGCCACCACCTCCCATGCCGCCTCGGCGTCCTCGTCGGTGTCACGTAGCTGGCGGAGGATCATGCGCCCATGATGGCGCGTCCGGTGAACGATTGCCGGTACGCGGTGGCGGCTTGCTCGACCGGCGAACGCGACAACGTTGTCAGGCTGACTGTAACGATCAGTACGCCGCCAACCGGGTGTCCCTGTCAAGACCGTCTCCGCACCCTTACGGCCGACGGCCCCCGTGCGGTACGGTCCCCACGGCTTGCTCGACCCGGCGATCGCGGCCCTTCCGGACAAGGTGGGACCGCAATGCCCTCAAGACCCCTGGCCGCCTTGGCGGCCGCGGCCCTGACCGCGGGGCTCCTCGCCACCGCGGCCACCGCGCCCGCGTCGGCCGCCCCGCCGCCGACGCTGGTCAAGGACCCGGCGGCGTACGTCGATCCGCTCATCGGCAGCTCGGCCGGCGGCAACACCTTCCCCGGTGCCGTCGCGCCCTTCGGCATGCTGTCGTGGAGTCCGGAGAACACCCGCGGCGACGCCACCCGGACCGCCGCGCCCGGCGGCTACCACTACGACGCCACCCGCGTCCGCGGCTTCAGCCTCACCCATATGTCCGGCACCGGCTGTGCGGGCGGCGCGGGCGACATCCCCTTCTTCCCCCACGTCGGCGAGGTCACCTCGTCACCCGCCGCCGACACCAAGGACCAGGTCTACGCCTCGGACTTCAGCCACTCCGACGAGACCGCGGAACCCGGCCGCTACCAGGTCTCCCTCGCCTCCGGCGCCGGTGCGGAGCTGACCGCCACCGCCCGCACCGGCTCGGCGCGCTTCACCTACCCCGAGGGCAAGACCGCCTCCCTGCTGATCCGCACCTCCTCCTCCGAGGTCGGCAGCTCGGACGCCGACCTCACCATCGACCCGGCGCACCGCACCGTCTCCGGCTCGGTCACCAGCGGCAACTTCTGCGGCTATCTCGACCCCGAGGGGCGCCGCAGCTACTACACGCTGCACTTCACCGCCACGTTCGACACCCCGTTCAGCGCCCAGGGCACCTGGCGGGACGGCACCCTGCGGCCCGGCACCACCAGCGCCGAGGGCGGCTCCGGCGGCTATGGCGGCGACGGCCGCCCGGTGGCCGGAAAGGGCTCCGGCGGCTATCTCCAATTCGCCCCGGGCACCCGCCGGGTGGGCGTCAAGGTGGGCATCAGCTACGTCAGCGACCAGGGCGCCCGGGCCAACCTCGCCGCCGAGAACCCGCCGCGGCGCGGCTTCGACCAGGTGCGGAGCGCCGCGTACGACGCCTGGCGGCGGCAGTTGTCGGCCATCCGGGTCGGCGGCGGCGCGGACGCGGACCGCACCACCTTCTACACCGCGCTCTACCACTCGCTGCTGCACCCCAACGTCATCAGCGACACCGACGGCCGCTACCGGGGCAGCGACGGCGAGGTGCACCGGGTGAGCCGGGGCCACCGGGCCCAGTACGGCACCTTCTCCGGCTGGGACGTCTACCGCTCCCAACTCCAGCTGCTCACCCTGCTGGAGCCGGACAAGGGCTCCGACATCGCCCAGTCCCTGCTGAACCTCGCCCAGCAGAACGGCGGCGTCTGGGACCGCTGGCTCCAGGGCGCCTCGGGGACACATGTGATGAACGGCGACCCGTCGGCCGCCGCCCTCGCCGGGATCCGGGCCTTCGGCGGCGACGACTTCGACCTCGACGCCGCCCTCGACTCGCTCGTCAAGGCGGCCACCGAGCCGACCGAGAAGGACCTCAGCCCGGCGGGCAAGCCCATCATGTCGGTCGGCCAGCGGCCCTCCCTCGACAAGTACCTGAAGCTGCACTACATGCCGTCGGTCTCCAACGCCTGGGGCGGCGCGGCCGAGACCCTCGAGATGTCCGGCGCGGACTTCGCCCTCTCCCAGCTGGCGCGGGCCGCCGGCCGCAAGGACACCGCCGAGACCTTCGCGCGCCGCGCCCAGTGGTGGCAGAACAACTTCAACGCCGCCGCCGACCCGGAGACCGGCGGCTACGCCGCCAACCGTAAGGCCGACGGCAGCTGGGTCACCGGCTTCACCCCGGCCACCGGCAACGGCTTCGTCGAGGGCACCAGCGCCCAGTACACCTGGATGGTCCCGCACAACCCCGCGGGTCTCTTCGCCGCCATGGGCGGTAAGGACGCCGCGGTGAAGCGTCTGGACGCCTTCTTCCACGACGCCGACGGGGGCTGGGCGCTCACCGGCAAGGGCGGCGAGAAGTCCGAGCTGGACAACGAGCCGTCGATCAACGTCCCCTATCTGTACGCCTACGCCGGACAGCCGTACAAGACACAGGAGACCGTGCGCGCCGCGATGCGCCGGCTGTGGACCACGAAGTCCGACGGCATCCCCGGCAACGACGACCTCGGCGAGATGTCGTCGTGGTACGTCTTCTCGGCGCTCGGCATGTATCCGCAGGTGCCCTCCCGCGCCGAACTGGTCCTGGCCTCGCCCCTCTTCCCGCGGATCGAGATCGACCGCGGCGGCCGGGACATCTCCGTCCGCGCCCCGCAGGCCGCGCCCGGCGCGCCGTACGTCCAGGCGCTGAAGGTCAACGGGCGGGCGAGCGACCGCCCCTGGCTGCCGGAGTCCTTCGTACGGCACGGCGGAACGCTGGACTACACCCTGTCCGACACCCCCGACCGCGCCTGGGGCTCGGCCCCGTCCGACGCCCCGCCCTCCTTCCGCGAGGGCGAGCAGCCGTACCAGATCGGGGTCGGGCCCACCACGGGCACGCTCGCCCCGGGCGACAGCCTGACCGTGAAGGTGGCCGCCGTCCCGGTCAGCGAGGGCGACCGCCCCGAGGTCCGCTTCACCACCGACGCCCCCGACGGGATCACCGCCTCACCGGCCTCCGGGACGGTGGGCCCGGACGGCACGGCGGAGATCTCCCTGCGCGCGGGCAAGGACACGGCCGAGGGCTTCTACGACGCGAAGGTGACGGTGACCAGCGAGGGCACCGAGGTCGTCCAGCCGATCACCCTCACCGTCGCCGCCCCCGGTTCGCTGCTCGCCGCGTACAACAACGTCGGCGCGACCGAGGACGCCGGTGAGCACGACGAGGGCGACTACGACGGCGGCGGCTGGAGCTACTCCCGCCAGGCCCTCGCCGCGGCCGGCCTCGAGCCGGGCGCCAAGGGGACCACCCAGGGCCTGGACTACACCTGGCCCGCCTCCCCGTCCGGCCGCCCCGACAACGCCTCCGCCACCGGCCAGACCATCGCCCTGCCCCCGTCCACCGGCCTCTCCTTCATCGGCAGCGCCGTCAACGGCAACCAGAAGGCCACCGCGAAGGTCACCTACACGGATGGCAGCTCGGACGAGGCGGACCTGTCCTTCACCGACTGGACGGTGGGAGGCGGCGGCGGAACGGTCCAGTACGGCAACGTGACCGTCGCCAGGACCCCGTACCGCAACATCAGCGGCGGCGACAAGGATGTGGTGGACGCCTACATCTTCGCCACCAAGGCGTTCCGGGCCCCCGAGGGCAAGACGGTCAAGACCGTCACCCTGCCCGACAACGCGGATCTCCACGTCTTCGCGGTCGCCCGCGGCTGAGTCCGGAGCCATCCCGCACGGTTCGCCGGGCCGCCCTCCCAAGGGGCGGCCCGGCGAACCCACGTCCGGCCCGGGGGACCGTTGACGTGACCAACAGGTGCACCGGCCTCACGGTGGGACGGGCTGACTGAGACGTTCCACGTCGTAGCGGTGGGTGATGGCCGAGCGGGGGCTGAAGCGGGTGGTCAGCTCGGCCGCCGTCTGCCGGACCCGGGGCAGCTCACCCAGGAACTGCCGGACCAGAACGTTGCGGTCTCCCGCACCGCGGACCGTGGGATCGCCGAACGTGGCCGCGAACAGCGGATTCCAGTGCAGCAACTGCCAGGTGGCGTCGTAGATCGCCAACGGGTTGCCGGCGAGCCGGTCCACGATCACGGACTCGGCGGCCGCGTTCACCGGGAGCCCTGGGATCTCAGGGCTCCCGCGTGCGCGGCTGTGCGTGGCGTCAGCGTGCGAACTTCTCGATGGCCGTCGGGGTGACGGGGGTGAAGAAGTTGACGAGGTTGCCGTCGGGGTCACGGAACAGCAGCGACCGGTTGCCCCAGGGCATCGTCGTGGGCTCGGTGACGAAGTCGGTGACGAAGCCGGTCAGGTTCTGGTGAACACGGTCCACGTCGTCGACGAGGAACTCGGTGATCACGCTGTGGTTGTCCGCCGGGCGGGCAGAGCCCGGGGCGAACAGCGGGACGGTGCGGGTGCTGGCGATCGCGAGGGTGGCACCCGCGGTCTTGAGTTCGGCGAAGTCTTCGGTGGCCCACGTCGCCCGCGCCCCTGTGGCTCGCTCGTAGAACTCGACGAGGCGCGCTACGTCGCTGGTGATGATGCGGATCGAGACGAAGTCCATGTGAATCTCCTCGGCTGTGCTGGAGGCGTGCACTGCGCAGGCTAGGAGAGATAGTGGACAGAATCGGTCCTGTATTCGCATTAGGCTGCGCACATGCCTCGACCCACTGCCCGCGTGCTGACACTCCTGGAGCTGCTGCAATCGGGCGGCACCCGGACAGTGGCCGAGCTGGCCGACCGGCTTGGCGTCGAAGGGCGCACCGTGCGGCGGTATGTGGACCAGCTGATCGACCTGGATGTGCCCGTGGAATCGGTGCGCGGCCGCTACGGCGGGTACCGGCTCGCCCCCGGGTACCGCTTGCCTCCGCTCATGCTCAGCGACGACGAGGCGCTGGCCGTGCTGCTCGGCCTGGTCGCCGGCCGCCGAGCAGGGCTGACGACGACGCGGCACACGGCGAGCGAGACGGCATCGGCGAAGATCCGGCGGGTGCTGCCCAAACACATCGCCCGTCGGCTCGACACACTTCTGGAGGCTCTCGCCTTCACGGACCGGCCCGGCGAGTTCGACACCCCGGACGCCGGGGTCCTGCTCACCATCGCCGATGCGGTGCGCCACTGCCGACCGGTCTCGATCCGCTACACCGACCGCGACGGACGGCGGAGTGAACGCACACTGCACGCGTACGGGATCGTCGCCCATTCGGGCCGGTGGTACGTCACGGGCAAGGACGCCCGGATCGGCGAGGACCGGACCTTCCGGCTCGATCGCATCGCGGACGCGCGGACCCTGCCCGGCTCATTCGAAGCGCCCGTGGGGCCCGGTCCGGCACAGCGCGTGTTGTCGGGGTTCGCCACGGCCGAGTACCGGCATGAGGTGACCTTGCGGATCCACGGGACGGTTGAGCAGATCCGCGCCCACCTTCCCGTCAGCGTCGCGAGCCTGGAGGAACACGAGCCCGCGGCAGGCCAGGACCGGGCGACCGAGCGCTGGCTGCGCGTCGAGCTGCGGGCGGAGCGGCTCGATTGGTTGCCTCCGGTACTCGCCTCACTCGACCGGCCGTTCGTCATCGAGCGCCCCGATGAACTGCGCGACCTCGTCATCGCGCTCGCCGATCGCCTCGCGTCCCACGCCCGCCGAGCCTGACGAGATCAGGCCGGGCCCGTGCGTACGGACCCGGCCCACCCGAAACGGATCAGCCGAGCAGCTCCACCTCCGCCAGTGTCGACTTGTCGTCCGGCACCAGCCGGTAGTGCGCGTAACTACCGGGCGTGCGCACCGAGAAGACGCGGGTCTGCTTGTCCCAGGCGAAGGACTCGCCCGATCTCCGGTCCAGGTCCTTCCAGCTCTCGCCGTCCGACGAGCCCTGGAGCACCCATCCCGTCGGGGCCTTGCCGCGGTCCGACGAGGTCAGGGTGTACTGCACCGCGCGGCCCGGCTCCGTGACCGGCAGGTCCACCGACTCGAAGGTGGCCTCCGTCCCCGAGGTGTTGTCCAGCAGCGCCGTACCGCCGCTCGGCACCGTCAGGTCGTGGCGCGGGGTGGGCACCTTGTCGTCCTTGGTGATGGAGGACGGCGCGGCGTTCTTCCCCGTGCCCCAGGCCGACGGCTTGGGGCCCATCGCGAACTCCAGGGTGCCGCCCTTGGCGATCACCGAGTGCGGCAGCGCGGTGGAGTTCCACGCCTTGCCGTTGACCTTCAGGCCCTGGACGTACACGTTCGCCCGGCTGTTGCGCGGGGCCTTGACCACCAGGTCGCGGCCGTTCTCCAGGTGCACCGTGACCTTGGTGAACTGCGGCGAGCCGACCGCGTACTCCGAGCCGCCCATCACCAGCGGATAGAAGCCCAGCGAGCTGAAGAGGTACCAGGCGGACTGCTCGCCGTTGTCCTCGTCGCCGTGGTAGCCCTGGCCGATCTCGCTGCCGGTGTAGAGGCGGGAGAGCACCTCGCGCACCTTCTCCTGGGTCTTCCACGGCTGGCCCGCCGCGTCGTACATGTACGCCACATGGTGGGCGACCTGGTTGCTGTGGCCGTACATGCCCATACGGACGTCCCGCGCCTCGGTCATCTCGTGGATGACGCCGCCGTAGGAACCGGCGAACTCCGGCGACGCGGTCTCCGGGGTGGAGAAGTAGGTGTCCAGCTTCTTCGCCAGGCCCGCCCGGCCGCCGTAGAGGTTGGCCAGGCCCCGGCTGTCCTGGGGCGCGGTGAAGGCGTAGCCCCAGCCGTTGGTCTCGGTGTAGTCGTAGCCCCAGATCCGGGGGTCGTACTTGTCGGAGGGCACGCGCCACTTTCCCTTGGCGTCCTTGCCCTGGAAGAAGCCCGCCTTGTCGTCGAAGAGCGAGACATAGCCCTGCGCGCGGTGCAGGAAGTACTCGGACTCCTCCTTGTAGCGGGCCTTCTTCGTCTTCGCGTAGAGCGCCTTGCCCATGTCGGCGAGGCCGAAGTCGTTGAGGTAGCCCTCCAGCGCCCAGGACAGTCCCTCATGGGTCTCGGTGCTGGTGTAGCCCAGGAAGGGCGAGGTGGACATGCCCTTCCGGCCGACGCCCGACGTGGGCGGCACGACGGTGGCGTTCTTCAGCGCCGCCTCGTAAGCGGCCTCGGCGTCGAACCGCACGCCCTTCAGATACGCGTCCGCGAAGGCCACGTCCGAGCTGGTGCCGGTCATCAGATCGGCGTAGCCCGGGGAGGACCAGCGGGATATCCAGCCGCCGTCCTTGTACTGCTGCACGAAGCCGTCGACCATCGTGCCCGCCCGCTTCGGGGTGAGCAGGGAGTAGGCGGGCCAGGTGGTGCGGTAGGTGTCCCAGAAGCCGTTGTTGACGTACACCTTGCCGTCGACGATCTTCGCGCCGGTGTGGGTCGGGGTGTTTTCCCCGGTGGCCGACGAGAAGGCGCTCGCGTACTGGTTGCGGGGGGTCGCCGCCGTGCCCGTGTTCTCGAAAGCGGAATTGGGATAGAGGTACAGCCGGTAGAGGCTGGAGTAGAGCGAGGTGAGCTGGCCGCGGTCCGCGCCCTCGACCTCGACCCGGCCCAGGATGTCGTCCCACTCCGCCTGGGCGGCCCGCTTGACCTGATCGAACGACCGCGACGCGGGCAGCTCCCGGTCGAGGTTGGCCTTCGCCTGGTCGACACCGATCAGCGAGGTGGCGAGCCGGAGGGTGACCGTACGGTCCTTCCCCGGCTTGAAACGGAAGTAGCCCGTGACGTCCTTGCCGCCGCCTCCGTCCAGCTTGCCGCTCGCGCTCACCGGGGAGTCGAAGACGCCGTAGACGAACATCCGGCCGGCGCCGGTGGACAGTCCGCTCTTGACGTCGGAGTAGCCGGAGACGACGCCGTGCTCGGCGTCGAGGGTCAGCCCGCCGTTGTTGTTGACGTTGTCGAAGATGACGCTCGCGTCCTCGCCCGGATAGGTGAAGCGCATGGCCGCGGCGTGGTCGGTGGGCGCCATCTCCGCCGTGAGGCCGTTCTCGAAGGTCACCCCGTAGTAGTAGGGACGGGCGGTCTCCTTCTCATGGCGGAAGGGGAGCGCGCGGGCGGTGCGCCCGGCGTCCGGAGTGCCGGCCGCGCCGGACGGCATCACCTGGAAGGTCTGCCGGTCGCCCATCCAGGGGCTGGGCTCATGGCTGGCGCTGAACGCCTGGATGGTGGGGAGGTTGTCGGCGTTGTTGGCGCGGGCGTACTGGTAGAGCCAGTCGGTGGAGCCCGCGTTGGTCACCGGCGTCCAGAAGTTGAAGCCGTTGGGGACGGCGGTGGCCGGGAAGTTGTTGCCGCGCGAGAAGCTGCCGCTGGAGTTGGTGCCCCGGGTGGTCAGGGCGTAGTCCGACAGGTGCGCCAGCGGCTTCTCGGGCGCCTTGGGGGCGATGGAGATGTCGTCCACCCAGCCGCGGAACTGCGCGGGGCCCTTGGGGGAGTCGTAGGCCACGAGGATCCGGTCGACCGTCTTGCCCGCGGCGACCGCGCCGATCCGCGACTCCTTGTGGTTCCACTGGTTGACGTAGAGCGTCTTGGAGGCGGCCTGGCCCTGCGGGCTCATCCGGGCGCCGTGCTGGTCGACCGCGCCGGGCAGCTCGCTGAGGTAGGTGCCGTCGGTGAAGGCGAGGTCGACGGAGACATGGGTGGCCGGGTAGTTCAGGTCCGTCTCGGTCATCGACGGGAAGATCCGGTAGGACAGCTGGGTGTCCCGGGTGACGGCCGTGTCGACGTCGAAGACCTTGTTGTACGAGTACGCCCGGCCGTCCGCCTTGTGGGTGCCCGCGTAGCGCAGGGCGCGGGTGCCGGTGAAGCCCGCGTTGGCCTTGGCGGTGGGGGAGCCGGTGGGGCCGCGGTCGATCTGGGTCTGCATGTCGGAGGCCGCGGGCGGAGTGGTGTCGCTGTTGGCCAACTGCACCTCCGCCAGCTGGACGATGTCGTCCCCGGCGTTGCGGGTGATCTCCAGCCGGAAGTGTTTGAAGGCCGTGGAGTTGTCGAAGGAGAACTCCCGCGTCTGCTGCCGCGAGGAGAACGTCTCGTCCTTACGGGTGTCCAGCGTCGTCCAGTCGGAGCCGTTGGCCGAGCCCTTGAGGGTCCAGTCCTTCGGGTCCCGGCCGGGGGCGTCGTTGGCGGAGGTGAGGGCGTAGCGGACGGCCTCCACCGGCTCGCTCAGGTCGAACTCGAGCCAGGCGGTGGTGTCGAAGGCCAGCCACTTGCTGGTGACCTCGCCGTCGACGAGGTTCTCCTTGATCTCCCCGCCGTCGGTGTTCTCCCCGCTCGCACGGACCTCGGTGACCTTGTCGGTGACATTGCCGGGGATCCCGGAGGAGTAGCCTCCGTCGACTCCCGACGCCTTCTTCTTGCCGTCGGGGCCGGTCTCGACCGTGTTCCGCCAGTCGGGCTGGGGATCGCCCGACTCGAAGGACGAGGCGAAGGTGCGGTCGGCGTGGTGCGCGGAGTCCGGGCCGGCGGGGGCGGCGACCGCACCGCCCTGGGCCGTCACCGCCAGCAGGACGGCCGCCACCAGGGCGGCCGACCGTCCGATCCCACGCCATCGTCTCTGGGGTCGTCTCTGTCGCATACTCAGCCTCTCAACGAGTCTGACAACGTTGTCCACTGGTTCGGGCAGAGATAAGTAGGGAGGCAGGGGGAGGGTGGTGTCAAGGATGCGGACAGCGCTCAATGGGCGTCCGTGCGGCGGGTGGTACGCCGCGGGCCGTACCGCCATCGGTGGTACGGCCCGGCTCCATGGGGGCGAATCCGCGCGCCCCTCGGGGTTGCTCCTGGCGTGTCGTCAGCCCGCGCTGTCGGACTTGGTGGCCAGCGACAGCCGGCACTTCTTCGCGGTGTGGGAGCTGTCCGCCTTGATCCCGGTGACCTTGATGGTCTTCTCCGAGCCGCCCGCCACGGCCGCGTCGGACTCCACCCCGGTGGTCACGACCTCCTCGGAGCTGTCGACGAAGCCGACCAGCAGCGAGTAGTAGGCCGTGCCGGAGCCGGAGTTGCTGATCTTCACATTGGCGTAGGGCTTGCCGTTCGAACCCCAGCCGCAGGTTCCCATCTTGGCGTCCGGGGTGACCAGGCCGGAGCCGCCGGTGGGGGAGTCCGACGGCTCGTCATACGGGTCGTCGGTGGGCTCCTCGGTCGGCGCCTGGGTGGGCTCCACCGGCAGCTGGGCCATGCCCTTGCCGATCGCCGCGCCGCCCTTGCTGTCCCCGGCGGACGAGCCCCCTCTGCCGGAGCCGCACCCCGCGGTGGCCGCGAGTGTCGCGGTCACGACAATGCTGGTGGCGAGGGTGAGCTGCTTCCGGGACACGGGAACCGCCTTTCGGGGAGCGCGCACGGCGGCGTGCCACGCGGCTTGTCTCCCCTTACGGTATGTCGGACAGGTCTCAACTCGGGAAAGACTGGTACCCGATGACCTCTCGATCTTGCCCATATGAGGCCCAGTGGACTATACCTGTCGCCCCAGGGGGAAGGCCGCACCGCGGCCCATATCGGAGGGCCTCGGCGGGTCATCCGCTCTCCCCGGCGTACACCCAGCAATACTCCGCTTGACGCTTCAACTGACCCGCGGTGTCGGGCCCCTCGCCGGAGGCGAGTATGTACGGGAGACCGTTACACCGCCTGAGTCCTGACGAAGGCGAGGACTTGAGCATGGGATCCACCTCAGATGTCGGCCGTCGCGATCTGATCAAGCGCTCGGCGGCGCTCGGATTGATCACCGTGCCCGCGATGAGCGCGCTGTCCGCCTGTGCCAGTGGCGGTGACGACGACCCCAAGAAGGTCGACAAGGGCAAGAAGAGCGCCAAGAACCCGCTCGCGGTCAATGAGAGCGCCGCGCTCGACGTCGTCATCTTCGACGGCGGCTTCGGCCAGCAGTACGCCAAGGACGCCGAGGCGGAGTACGCCAAGGCGTTCCCGAAGACCAAGGGCAAGGTCAAGCACGCCGCCACCCAGAAGATCCAGACCGTGCTCCAGCCGCGGTTCAACGGCGGCACCCCGCCGGACCTCGTCGACAACTCCGGCGCCGAGCAGATGGACATGGGCACCCTGGTCGCCAAGAACCAGCTGACCGACCTCACCCCGCTGCTGGACGCGCCCTCCCTCGACGACCCGAACAAGACGGTGCGCGAGACGCTGCGCCCCGGTGTCGTGGAGATGGGCCAGTTCGACGGCAAGCCGGTGTGGATCCTCTACTACGCCTACACCGTCTACGGCGTCTGGTACTCCAAGTCCAACCTCGCCAAGCTCGACGCGGAGTACCCCGAGACCTGGGACGACATGCTCAAGGTCTGCGAGAAGGCCAAGAAGAAGGGCATCGCGGGCTGGACCTACCCCGGCAAGTTCCCCTACTACCTGCCGTTCAGCCTCTACCCCTTCATCGCCAAGATCGGCGGCCGGGAGGTCCTGGACTCGATCGACAACCTGGAGGCGAACGCCTGGAAGCACCCGGCCGTCAAGGCCGCCTTCGAGGCGTACTACGAGCTCTACAAGAAGGGCTACATCCTCAGGGGCACCCCCGGCCTGACCCACATCGAGTCCCAGACCGCGTGGAACCAGGGCAAGGCGCTGTTCATCCCGAACGGCTCCTGGGTGGAGAACGAGGCGAAGAAGACCACCCCGAAGGACTTCCAGATGGCGGTGGCCGCGCCCTCCAGCCTGGACAAGAGCGACAAGATGCCGTTCGGCACCCTGTGGGCCTCCGGCGGTGAGCCCTTCATCGTCCCGAAGTCGGCGAAGAACCCCGAGGGCGGCATGGAGCTGCTGCGGATCATGCTCGGTGAGAAGTCCACCAAGAACTTCATCAAGCAGGTCTCCTCGCTCTCCTCCCTCAACGGCGGCACCGAGGGGCTCAGCCTGCCGCCGGGTCTGGCGTCGGCGCAGGAGGCGCTGACCAAGGCGGGCAAGAACGTGGTCAACCCGCGGCTCCAGGACTGGTACGTGACGCTCGAGAAGCAGCAGATCGGCGTCGGCGCGCTCGGCGAGATGATGGCCGGCCGGATGACCCCCGCCGAGGCGATCAAGAAGTGCCAGAAGTTCGCCGATGACACGGCGAAGGACGACGCCGTCAAGAAGTACAAGCACGTCTGATGAGGCGTCACGCGTCGCCGGCGGCATTATCCGTAGGGGAAGACCGAGGTCGGTAGAAATGCAGCATGGGAAGTACCGGTTCATCGCGGGGTTCCTGGCCCTGCCGGTGATCCTTTACGCGGTCTTCGTGATCTCGCCGTTCGTCCAGGCCATCTACTACTCCTTCACGGACTGGACGGGTCTGAGCTCCGACTTCAAGATGGTCGGGTTCAAGAACTACAACTGGCTGCTGCACGACGACCTCTTCTGGAAAGCGGTCGGGCACAACGTCCTGCTGCTGCTGGTGGTGCCGCTGGTGACGCTCGGCCTCGGGCTGTTCTTCGCCTTCATGCTCAATGTGGGCGGCCGGGGCCGTAAGAACGCGGCGGTCTCCGGGGTGCGCGGGTCGAGCCTGTACAAGGTGATCTATTTCTTCCCGCAGGTGCTGTCGATCGCGATCGTCGCCCTGCTGTTCCAGTTCACCTACAACCCGCGCAACGGCGCGATCAACTCCTTCCTCGACGGAGTCGGCCTGGATTCGCTCCAGCAGCAGTGGCTGGCCGATCCCAAGCTGGCGCTGTGGTGCCTGATGGCGGTGATGGTCTGGAGCAACGTCGGCTTCTACGTCGTCCTCTTCTCCGCCGGGATGAGCTCCATCCCGAGGGACTTCTACGAGGCGGCGCTGCTCGACGGGGCCAACCGGATCAAGACCTTCTTCAGGATCACCCTGCCGCTGCTGTGGGACACGGTCCAGACCGGCTGGATCTACATGGGCATCATCGCCCTCGACGCGTTCGCCGTGGTGCAGATCATGACCGTGGGGCCGGGCGGCCCCGCCGACTCCACCCAGGTCATGGGCTACTACGTCTACACCAAGACCTTCCACGACGGGCAGGCCGGACGGGCCACCACGATCGGCGTCGCGATGCTCATCGTCACCCTGATCTTCGCGGTCATCGTGACCAGGCTCGGCCGGCGCGAACGGCTGGAGTACTGATGCCGATCACACCGCCCGCACCCGGCCACCACCCGCCGCGATCTGGGGGTACCACATTGAACCCTCCCCCAGGTGAAGCAGGGGGATTCCTGGCTCAGGAAGCCCAGCAGGTCAGCGACCGACAAGGTCTTACTCCCTCAACACCAGCCGGGACGGAACCTGCCCGGTCGCCCGAAAGCATTGAGTTGCGCCGACTTGGTTCGCGCTCGGCACGTTGTGCGTGCTTGGGTCTCGCAACGCACGACACGCACCTTACCCGATCGTATGGGGGGTATTTCGCCCCGGAGGTGAAATACCATTCTTTGCCCTGCTCTGCAAGGGTTCGATTCCTCCCCCGTCTGAAGGCGGGGGCATTCTCGAAGGAGATCAGGTGACCTCGCACGCAGAGCCCTCGGAGCTCCCGGGCGTCACCAAGGAGGACGAGGCGCCGGCCACCGGGCCCGTCGCCAAGCAGCCGCCGCCGGGCTTCACCCCCGAGGGCCGCATCGGCAGCGAGGGCAAGGTCCTCAACGTCTTCTCGCACGGCATCCTGGCGGTCTGGGGGCTCCTGGTCACGCTGCCGCTGCTGTGGGCGGTGATGAGCTCCCTCAAGACCGACAAGCAGATCTTCACCTCGCCCTGGGGGCTGCCCTCCGCCCTGCACTTCGACAACTGGACCAGGGCCTGGAACAAGTCGAACATCGGCGACTTCTTCCTCAATACGATCCTGGTGGTGGGCTGCTCCCTGATCGGGACGATGCTGCTGGGCTCGATGGCGGCGTACGTCCTGGCCCGCTTCGAATTCCCGGGAAAGCGGTTCATCTATTTCATGTTCGTCGGCGGGATGAGTTTTCCGATCATCCTGGCGCTGGTTCCGCTGTTCTTCGTGATGAAGAACATGAGCCTGCTCAACACCTTTCATGGGCTCATTCTGGTCTATATCGCCTATTCACTGCCGTTCACGGTCTTCTTCCTCACCTCGTTCTTCAAGACGCTGCCGTCCTCGGTCGCGGAGGCGGCCCTGATCGACGGGGCGTCCCACACCAGGACGTTCTTCCAGGTCATGCTGCCGATGGCGAAGCCCGGGCTGATCAGCGTGGGGATCTTCAACTTCCTCGGGCAGTGGAATCAGTACATGCTGCCCACGGTGCTCAACACCGATGAGGACAAGCGGGTGCTCACCCAGGGCCTTGTGCAGCTCGCGGCCAGCCAGCAGTACAAGGGCGACTGGTCAGCGCTTTTCGCCGGTCTGGTGCTGGCGATGCTTCCCGTACTCGCCGTCTATATCCTCTTCCAGCGGCAGGTCCAGGCGGGTCTGACCGCGGGCGCGCTCAAATAGGGCCACCTCACAGAGGCACCTCACAGAGGGCTTTTCACGGCCCCGTCCTTTCCGTTCATCGGATAAGGGGCGGGGCCGTGCCGCTGTGGGCTGCGGAGGGTACCGCGAGCGGTCCCGGTGCGGTCAGGGACTTGACGTGGGACAACCGTGGCGGCTCAGCTTAGAGTTCACATGTTGGAGACACAGCCGGGCCTCACTGCTGCGGTCCGGTCGGCGGAGCGGCCGTCGTGCCGCCCGCGAAGGCGGGAGTGGATGGGCGTGGAGACTCCGGGATCGCAGTCGTCGCTGCACCGGGCCAATCTCGAGCGGGTGGTCCGTGCGGTGCGCATGGCGGGCTCGCTGACCCAGGCGGAGATCGCCCGGTCCACCGGGCTGTCCGCCGCCACCGTCTCCAACATCGTGCGCGAGCTCAAGGACGGCGGAACGGTCGAGGTCACGCCCACCTCGGCGGGCGGCCGCCGGGCGCGCAGCGTCTCGCTCAGCGGTGACGCGGGCATTGTCGTAGGGGTGGATTTCGGCCATACGCATCTGCGTGTCGCCATCGGCAACCTCGCCCATCAGGTGCTGGCCGAGGAGGCCGAGCCGCTGGATGTGGACGCCTCCTCCTCCCAGGGCCTGGACCGGGCCGAGCAGCTGGTCAGCAGGCTGATCACGGCCAGCGGGCTGAGCCAGGACAAGGTGGTCGGCGTCGGGCTCGGCGTGCCCGCCCCGATCGACGTGGAGACCGGCACACTGGGCTCGACCGCGATCCTGCCGGGCTGGGCGGGCACCAATCCGCGCGACGACCTGGCCCAGCGGCTCGGGGTGCCGGTGCACGTGGACAACGACGCCAACCTCGGCGCGCTCGGCGAGCTGGTCTGGGGCTCCGGCCGCGGGGTCGGCGACCTCGCGTACATCAAGGTGGCCGACGGTGTCGGCGCGGGGCTGGTGATCAGCGGGAAGATCTACCGCGGCCCCGGCGGTACGGCAGGCGAAATCGGCCACATCACCCTGGACGAGTCGGGCCCGGTGTGCCGCTGCGGCAATCGCGGCTGTCTGGAGACCTTCACCGCGGCCCGCTATGTGCTGCCACTGCTGCATTCCAGCCATGGGGCGGACCTCACCGTGGAGCGCATGGTGCAGCTCGCCCGCGAGGGCGATCCGGGCTGTCGGCGGGTGATCGGGGACGTCGGCCGGCACATCGGCAGCGGGGTGGCCAACCTCTGCAATCTGATCAACCCGAGCCGGATGGTGCTGGGCGGCCAGCTCGCCGAGGCGGGGGAGCTGGTGCTGGGGCCGATCCGGGAGTCGGTCGCGCGGTATGCGATCCCGAGCGCGGCCCATCAGCTGTCGGTGATGCCGGGGGCGCTCGGCGGCCGGGCCGAGGTGCTGGGCGCGCTCGCGCTGGTGCTCAGCGAGATGGGCGACTCGACGCTGCTGGACGGCGCGCTCTCGGCGGGGGCTCCGGCCCTCACCTGACCGCCGGGCGGGGGCCGTTGGGCCGGGGGCAAGCCTTGAGTGGCTTTGTCCGGTCACGCTCCGTCTATCCGGCCTGTCCGACTGCGTTCACTCAGATAACGAATGGCACCGTTGCCATCTCGTTAAGGATTTACTTCTTGACGCCATGCGGGCGGCCGAGTTGACTTCCAGCCACCTCGGCCGCAATGACGCGGCCTCGTCAGGGAGGTCACCCCTAAATGAACGCAACGATGCGTCGCGTCGCTCTTGCCGCTTCTGTCATGTCGATGACGGTAGCCCTCGCCGCCTGTGGCTCGGCGAAGGAAGCCGGCAACGACAAGAAGGATGACAAGAAGAAGACTGGTCCGCTCACGATCGGGCTACTGCTGCCCGAGGATCAGACGGCCAGATACGAGAACTTCGACCGGCCCTTCGTCACCAAGAAGATCAAGGCACTCTGCGCCGACTGCAAGATCCTCTACGTCAACGCCAAGTCGGACCCCTCGGTCCAGCAGCAGCAGGTCGACTCGATGATCACCAAGAAGGTCGACGCGATCATCCTTGACTCGGTGGACTCCAAGTCCATTGCCAGCTCGGTCAAGAAGGCCGACGAGGACGGTATCCCGGTCATCGCCTACGACCGGCTCGCCGAGGGCCCGGTCTCCGCGTACACCTCGTTCGACAACGAGACGGTCGGCAAGGTCCAGGGCCAGGCCCTGCTCAAGGCGCTGGGCAACAAGGCCAAGAGCGGCAAGATCGTCATGCTCAACGGCTGGGAGGCCGACCCCAACGCCGCCATGTTCAAGAAGGGCGCGATGTCCGTCCTCAAGGGCAAGGTGAACATCGGCAAGTCCTACGACGTCGACCGCTGGCTGGCGGACAAGGCCAACGAGGCCATGACGGGTGCCATCTCCTCGCTCGGCAAGAGCAACATCGTCGGCGTCTACTCGGCCAACGACAGCATGGCCGGCGGCGCGATCACCGCGCTCAAGAGCGGCGGCTTCAACCCGCTGCCCCCGGTCACCGGCCAGGACGCCGAACTCGAGGGTGTCCGCCGGGTCGTCACCGGTGAGCAGTACATGAGCGTCTACAAGTCCTACCTGGACGAGGCCACCGCCGCCGCCGAGATGGCCGTCGCGCTCGGCCGCGGCGAGAAGGTCAACGAGTCCAACACGGTCGACAGCCCGACCACGAAGCACATCCCGGCGACGCTGATCACCCCGGTCTCGCTGACCAAGGAGAACATCAAGGACACCGTCATCAAGGACGGGATCTACAAGATCGACCAGATCTGCACCGCCAAGGTCAAGGCGGCGTGCGCCGAGGCCGGTCTGAAGTAACGGCCGGTATCCGGCACATATCGGAGCAGGGCCGTCCGTAACCGCGGACGGCCCGCCTCCCTGACCCACCCCCCCATCGAGGGGAGAGCACCCTCTCCCCTCCGTCACACAGCAGGGACCCCCCTGCCCGGAACGGAGATGGCCATCGTGCCGAACGGACCCGTGTTGGCGTTGCGCGGGATCTCCAAGCGGTTCGGCGCCGTCCAGGCGCTCACCGACATCCATCTGGAGGTCCACGCCGGTGAAGTCGTCGCCCTGGTGGGCGACAACGGCGCCGGCAAGTCGACCCTCGTCAAGAGCATTGCCGGAGTCGGCCCCGCCGACGAGGGCGTCGTCGAGTGGCAGGGCAAGCCCGTCCAGGTCAGCCGGCCGCACGACGCCCAGGAGCTGGGCATCGCGACCGTCTACCAGGACCTCGCCCTCTGCGACAACATCGATGTCGTCGGCAACCTCTTCCTCGGCCGCGAGATCCTGCGCGCCGGGGTGCTGGACGAGGTCGAAATGGAGCGGCGCTCCCGTGAGTTGCTCCAGACCCTGTCGATCCGCATCCCCAGTGTGCGGATCCCGATCGCCTCGCTCTCGGGTGGCCAGCGGCAGACCGTCGCCATCGCCCGTTCGATGCTCGGCGAGCCCAAGCTGGTGATCCTGGACGAGCCGACCGCCGCCCTCGGCGTCGAGCAGACCGCACAGGTCCTGGACCTGGTCGAGCGGCTGCGCGACCGCGGTCTCGCCGTCATCCTCATCAGCCACAACATGGCCGACGTGAAGGCCGTCGCGGACCGGGTCGCGGTGCTGCGGCTGGGCCGCAACAACGGCATCTTCGATGTGAAGACCACCTCTCAGGAAGAGATCATTTCCGCCATCACCGGCGCCACGGACAACGCCGTGACCCGCCGCAAGGCGCGTAGCGGGGAGGTCGCGAAGTGACCACGAACGTGGACAAGACCAACGGCGGCCCGTCGAACGGCGCCAACAAGGCGAGCGGCCCGGCCGACGCCAACCCCGTCGCCAAGGACGCGGTCACCGTCGTCGACCCCCGGCTGCTGGTCCGTCAGGAGGGCTTCAAGGGCTATCTGACGGAGTTCGGCCGCAAGATGCGCAGCGGTGATCTGGGCGCGGTCCCGGTCATCGTCGGCATCGCCATCATCTGGGCGGTCTTCCAGGCGAAGGACAGTGCCTTCCTCTCGCCCAAGAACCTCTCCGACCTCTCCATCCTGCTCGGCGGCACCGGCATGATCTCGGTCGGGATCGTCTTCGTGCTGCTGCTCGGCGAGATCGACCTGTCCGTCGGCTCGCTCAGCGGTCTGGCCGCGGCGACCCTGGCGGTGCTCAACGTCAACCACGGGGTGCCCGAGGGGATCGCGGTGCTCGCGGCGCTCGCCAGCGGCGCGGTCCTCGGCGCGGTGCACGGCTTCTTCTTCGCCAAGATCGGCGTACCGGCCTTCGTGGTGACCCTGGCCGGTCTGCTGGCCTGGAACGGTCTGATGCTCCAGGTGCTCGGCACCACCGGCACCATCAGCATCGCGGACGACAGCTTCGTGCGCGATCTCACCGCGCACTACTTCAGCCAGCTGATCGCCGCGTACGGGGCGGCCACGGTGGCGACGGCGGGCTTCTTCCTCGCCCAGTTCCTGGACAGCAGGCGCCGTAAGGCGGTCGGCATACCCTCGCGGCCGCTGAGCGAGATCCTGGTCCGTACGGGCGTGCTCGCGGTGATCGTCTACGCCGCGGCCTGGCGGCTCAACGAGTACAAGGGTCTGCCGCTCGCCCTGGTGATCTTCGTGGCGGTCCTGGTGATCCTGGACTTCGTGGTCCGCCGCACCTCCTACGGGCGCAAGGTGATCGCCCTGGGAGGCAGCGTCGAGGCCGCCCGCCGCGCGGGCATCAACGTCGTCGCCATCCGGATCTCGGTCTACTCGCTGGCCGGGCTGATGGCCGCGTGCGGCGGCATCATGATCGCCTCCCGGATCGGCTCCGCCAGCCAGCAGGCCGGCACCGGCAACCTGCTGATGGAGGCCATCGCGGCCGCCGTCATCGGCGGCACCAGCCTCTTCGGTGGCCGGGGCTCGGTCTGGTCGGCGCTGCTCGGCATGCTGGTCATCGGCTCGATCTCGTCCGGGATGAACCTGCTGGGCGTCGCGAACTCCGTCCAGTACATGATCACCGGTGGGGTGCTGCTGGCCGCCGTCGTCATCGACTCGGTGTCGCGCAGGACTCAGCGGTCCGCGGGTCGCGGCTGACCCCGGACGCCCCATCCGCTCACCCGGCTGCCCGGTGCCTTTCTGGAAGGCGCCGGGCAGCTGTCCGAAAAGAACACGCGTGACGGAGATCGCATGGGGGGAGGTCTGCGCCGGAGGGCGGAACATTAGACTCGGGCGGACGGCAAGCTCCATGGAGACGCTCGAAGCAAGGAGGCACGGGTGCTGCTGACCCGCATCACGGGACCGCGCGATCTGGACCGGCTCACTCCGGAGGAGCTGGACCAGCTGGCCGCGGAGATCCGCTCCTTCCTCGTCGACGCCGTCTCCAAGACCGGTGGCCATCTCGGCCCCAATCTCGGCGTGGTGGAGCTGACCATCGCCCTGCACCGGGTCTTCGACTCGCCCCGGGACAAGGTGCTGCTGGACACCGGCCACCAGTCCTACGTGCACAAGCTGCTCACCGGTCGCCAGGACTTCTCCAAGCTCAAGAGCAAGGGTGGTTTGTCCGGTTATCCCTCGCGCGCCGAGTCCGAGCACGACGTCATCGAGAACAGCCACGCCTCGACCGTCCTCGGCTGGGCCGAGGGCCTCGCCAAGGCCAATGAGCTGCTCGGCAAGCAGGACCATGTGGTCGCCGTGATCGGCGACGGGGCGCTCACCGGCGGTATGGCCTGGGAGGCGCTCAACAACATCGCCGCCGCCAAGAACCGCCCGCTGGTCATCGTCGTCAACGACAACGAGCGCTCCTACGGCCCGACCATCGGCGGCCTGGCCAACCACCTCGCCACCCTGCGCACCACCGACGGCTACGAGCGCTTCCTGGCCCGCGGCAAGGACCTGCTGGAGCGCACCCCGGTCGTCGGCAGGCCGCTGTACGAGACGCTGCACGGGGCCAAGAAGGGGCTGAAGGACTTCATCACCCCGCAGGGCATGTTCGAGGACCTGGGGCTGAAGTACGTCGGCCCGATCAACGGCCATGACATCGAGGCGCTGGAGTCGGCGCTCCAGCGGGCGAAGCGTTTCGGCGGCCCGGTCATCGTGCACTGCCTCACCGAGAAGGGCCGCGGCTACCAGCCCGCCCTCCAGGACGAGGCGGACCGCTTCCACGCCGTCGGCAAGATCCACCCGGACACCGGGCTGCCGATCTCGGCCTCCGGCGCCGACTGGACCTCGGTCTTCGGCGAGGAGATGGTCAAGCTCGGCGAGGAGCGCGAGGACATCGTCGCGATCACGGCGGCCATGCTGCACCCGGTGGGGCTCACCGAGTTCGCCAAGCGCTTCCCGGACCGGGTCTACGACGTGGGCATCGCCGAGCAGCACGCGGCCGTCTCGGCGGCGGGCCTGGCCACCGGCGGTGTGCACCCGGTCTTCGCGGTCTACGCCACCTTCCTCAACCGCGCCTTCGACCAGGTCCTGATGGATGTGGCCCTGCACAAGTGCGGGGTCACCTTCGTCCTGGACCGCGCCGGGATCACCGGGACCGACGGGGCCTCGCACAACGGCATGTGGGACATGTCGCTGCTCCAGGTCGTCCCCGGCCTGCGGATCGCCGCCCCGCGCGACGCCGACCAGGTCCGCGCCCAGCTGCGCGAGGCCGTGGCGGTGGAGGACGCGCCGACCGTGGTGCGCTACTCCAAGGGCGCGGTGGGCCCGGCGGTCGCGGCCGTCGGCAGGATCGGCGGCATGGACGTACTGCGGGAGCCCGCGGCCGCCGACCGCGAGCGGCCCGATGTGCTGCTGGTCTCGGTGGGCGCGCTGGCCCCGATGTGCCTCGAGGTCGCCGACCTTCTCGACAAACAGGGCATTTCCACAACGGTGGTGGACCCCCGCTGGGTCAAGCCGGTGGACGAGGAGCTGCCCGCCCTCGCCGAGCGCCACCGCGTCGTCGTCACCGTCGAGGACAACAGCCGGGTCGGCGGTGTGGGCTCCGCCGTCGCCCAGGCGCTGCGCGACTCGGGCGTCGACATGCCGGTGCGTGACTTCGGTATCCCGCCGCGCTTCCTCGACCATGCCTCCCGTAAGGAGGTCATGGCGGAGATCGGGCTGACCGCGCCGGACATCGCCCGGCAGGTCACCGGGCTGGTCGCCAGGATCGGCGGCCGCTACGGACACGAGTCCGCGGCCGCGGGCTCCCAGGGCGCCGATGTGACCCGGCCGACGACGGCCGAGCCGGTGCGCGACTGAGCCACAGCGACTGAGCCACCGCCGCTTTCCGCCTGGGCCGGTCGGAGCGCTTCCTGCTCCGACCGGCCCAGCGTGCGTCGCACCGCCCGCCCCCATCGGGTGAATCGGGGGCGGCCCTGAGCGTGCATACCGCGCCGCCGATCGGTTACCAGAAGCATGAACCGCACGGCAGGCGTGGAGGTGGCACCGGTGAGCGTTGACGAACCAGGCGGAGGCACCGGAGGCAGAGTCCGGCCGCGCTACCTGCGGACGAAGAGCATCGAGCAGTCCATCCAGGACACCGAGGAGCCCGAGCACGCCCTCACCCGGTCCCTTTCCGTCCTGGACCTCACGGTCTTCGGCGTCGGCGTCATCATCGGCACCGGCATCTTCGTGCTCACCGGCTCGGTCGCCAAGGAGCAGGCGGGGCCCGCCACCGCGCTGTCCTTCGTGGCCGCGGGTATCGCCTGCGCCCTGGCCGCGCTGTGCTACGCCGAGTTCGCCTCGACGGTCCCGGTCGCGGGGTCCGCGTACACCTTCTCGTACGCCTCGCTCGGCGAGCTGCCCGCCTGGATCATCGGCTGGGACCTGGTGCTGGAGTTCGCGCTGGCCTGTGCCGTGGTCTCGGTGGGCTGGTCGGGGTACATCCGCTCACTGCTGGACAACGCCGGATGGCATCTGCCCGACGCCCTGTCCGGGCCCGGGGCCACGCACGGCTTCTCCTTCGACCTGCTGGCCTTCCTGCTGGTCCTGCTGATCACCGCGATCCTGGTCTTCGGCATGAAGCTCTCCGCGCGGGTCACCGCCGCGGTGGTCGCGATCAAGGTGGCCGTGGTGCTGCTCGTCATCATCGCGGGCGCCTTCTTCATCCACCCGGAGAACTACCACCCCTTCATCCCCGAGGCCCAGGGCACGGTCTCCGGCTCGGGGCTGAAGGCGCCGCTGATCCAGCTGATGTTCGGTTACGAACCGACGACCTTCGGCGTCCAGGGCATCTTCACCGGCGCCGCCGTGGTCTTCTTCGCCTTCATCGGCTTCGACATCGTGGCGACCGCGGCGGAGGAGACCCGGAATCCACAGCGGGACATGCCCCGCGGCATCCTGGGCTCGCTGCTCATCTGCACGGTGCTGTACGTCGCGGTGTCCATCGTGGTCACCGGCATGGAGAAGTACACCAAGCTGTCGGTGGACGCCCCGCTCGCCGACGCCTTCAAGGCGACCGGCCATCCGTTCTACGCGGGCCTCATCAGCTTCGGCGCCGCCGTCGGGCTCACCACCGTGTCCATGATCCTGCTGCTCGGCCAGAGCCGGGTGTTCTTCGCGATGAGCCGCGACGGGCTGCTGCCCAGGGTCTTCTCCCGGGTGCATCCGCGCTTCGGCACGCCGTACCGCTCGACGATCGTGCTGGGCGTGGTCATCGCCGTGGTCGCCGGGTTCACCTCCATCTCCGAGCTGGCGGCCCTGGTGAACATCGGCACGCTCTTCGCCTTCGTCGTGGTCGCGCTGGGCGTCATCATCCTCCGCCGCACCCGCCCCGATCTGCCCCGCGCCTTCCGCACCCCCTGGGTGCCGGTGCTGCCGATCCTGTCGGTGGCCGCGTCGTTGTGGCTGATGCTCAATCTGCCCGCTATGACCTGGGTGCGGTTCGGGGCCTGGATGGTCATCGGCTTCCTCGTCTACTTCCTGTACGGGCGCCGCCACAGCCGGGTGACCGAGGCGGGAACGCGTACGGGGTAGGGGCCCGCGGACTTTTCCCCTCCCCGCCCCTTCCCGCTACCAGGGGCTCCGCCCCTGGACCCCGGGGGTTGACGGGCCGACTGTCGCCCCGGCGGTCAGCGTCGGCGCGGCGGATGACCGGGGGCGGGGGGACGTCCGCGCACATCCGAGTCGCCCGGCTGAAGTATGGGGCGGAGCTCCGGCTTCGCTCCGCCCCTGGACCCCGGGAAGCGACGACGAGCCGATGGTCCCCGCGCTCGGCTCACCGGCCGGGGCGCCGGCCGGGCCACCTGGGGCGCGGTAACGCCTGCACCGGCGGCTGGTTGCGGTTGGCGTGCCGGCGCGGCGGATGGCTGGGCGGATGGCCGTGTACAAGGCGTTGTCCGGCTGGGGTCCGGGGCGGAGGGCCCGTTCCGTTCCGTCCCTGGACCCCGGGGTCGAGGAGCCGATGATCGCCGCGCTCGGCTCACCGGCCGGGCCACCTGGGGTGCGGTAACGCGTGCACCGGCGGCTGGTTGCGGTTGGCGTGCCGGCGCGGCGGATGGCTGGGCGGATGGCCGCGTACAACGGTGTCGTCCGGCTGGGGTCCGGAGCGGAGGGCTCGTTTCGCTCCGCCCCTGGGCTTCGAGGGGCGAGGAGCGGCTCTCGCCGCGTCGGCGTCCCGACCGGCCGTCTTGGGTGCGGCCGGGGGCTGGGGCGGAGCCCCAATTGCGGGAAGGGGCGGGGAGGGGAACAGCTCGCCGCAGGCGGCACGGTTCGTCGGATGCCTGCCCACCGCCTGACCGGCCCTAGGGCGAGCCGTTCGGGCGGACCGAGCGGGGGCCCGTCGTCTGCGCGCCCAGCGCCGTGACCCGGGCCCGCAGCTCCTGGTCCGCCGTCACCACCAGGCAGGGACGGCCCTCCTCGCGAGCCGCCGCCACCACCGCCACGATGTGGTCGTCGCCGCTGCCCGGTGCGGACTCCACCCGTACGCCTGGCACCGGCTCGACGCCCCGTGCCGCGCCCTCGACCACCATCACGATGTCCACCGGAGGCCGGGTGGCCCAGCCGGGCACGCCCGGGCGGTCGGGGAGCCCGGTCCCGGCGAGGACGGCCAGCCGGTCGCGGAGTCGCTCGGCGGCGCCGCGCCGGTCACGCCACCAGCCATCCGGAACCGAGCCGACCACATTGGCGGCGTCCACGACCACAACCCCATCCATAGTCAAGGCAAATTACTATGGACATCGTTCGATCAGGTGGACCGACTCGGGGAAGGGTTGGCAGCGGGCCATGGCGTTGCGGTTGCTCCGCGGCAAGGACGGCAGGCTCACAGCCTACGCACCGGTGACGGGCGGTGTCGCCCGCTGGACCGAGGACCGCCCCGGAGGGGCGGAGTGGTCGGGGCCGTGGTTGATCGAGGTGTCCGGCCGCCTGGCCGGGCTGACCGTCGTTCAGAGTCCCGAAGGCTATGCCCATCTGGTGGGGCTTCGGCACCGGCCGGGCGGAGCCGGGGAACCGGCGCGCGTGGACATCGTCCACGCCACCCAGTTCCAGTCCGGCCGCCCGCTGACGGCGTGGCACTCGCTGGGCACCCCGCATCCCAAGGACGCCCGCAAGGCCGAGCGGACCGGCCCGCCGGCCGCGGCGGTGGACTCCACCGGCGCGCTCCGCGTCTTCGTGCGCAACGCCGGGGGCGGGGTGAGCGCGCGGCGGCAGGACCCCAAGGGCACCTGGGAGCGCTGGACCGACTGGAAGGGCACGCACGTACTGGGCGGCATGTCGGCGGCCGCGACCGCCGACGGCCGTCTCGAGCTGCTGGCACCGGCCGGGAAGGGCGCCGCGCTGCGCTGGTACCAGCCCAAGCCGGGCGCCGCCCCCAAGCGGGGCGAGGACGTCCCCGCCGACGCCCGGCCGGATTCGGCGTCCATGGTGGAGAGCAGCCCCGGCACCCTCACCCACTACTGGCGCGACGCCGGCAGCGGTGAGGTCATGGCCTGGCGGCCGGACTCCCCGGCCCCCGCTCCGCTGGGCGGGGCCACGGGCACCGGCCCGGTCGCCGCGGTGCGCGCCACGGTGGACGGTCACGACTGCACCGTCCTGGCCCACCAGGACCGCGCGGCCTGCGGGCTGGCCGTCGCCGCGCACCCCTGCGAGGACGAGGCGGCGGGGGTGTGGTGGACGCCCTCGGGCGAGCAGGGCGCCCACACCCCGGCCCTGGCGCTGGACAGCCAGGGCCGGGTGGTGCTGGCCGCGCTGGCGCTGGACGGAAAGCTCCTGGTGGCCCGTCAGAAGACCGACGAGCGCGGGCTGGCACTCCGGGCCTGGACCCGCGTGGGAAGCGGCTGAGCGGCGCCACAGCCCCGCTGAGAGCCCGTTCGACGCGACGGGCAGGGGCGCCGGGCCCCGGGGAAGGTGCCGCCGGTCCGTTTCCCGTCCCTGGCGTGGGCGCCACGGCTCGGCTGAGAGCCCGTTCGACGTCGTGGACTGGTTCCCGGGGAGGGTGCCGCCGGTCCGTTTCCCGTCCCGGGCGTGACCCTGCCCCCGGGCGTGACCCTGCCCCCGGGAGCGACCCCGCCCCCGGGAGCGACCCCGCCCCGGGCGTGACCCCGCCCCCGGGAGCGACCCCGCCCCCGGGCGTAACCCCGCCCCCGGATATGCGTGGCGGGTGCTTGCCGCCGGGCGGCGGTCCGGCCACGGCGGGTGGCGCGGCCGGGGCGCGCCCTTCGCCGGGGCGCGGGGGCGCCGGCGCCGGTGGGGGCGCGAGGTTTCGGCGGGGCCGGTGGGGCCCCGGAACGGACGGGCAAGCCCCCCGAACGCCCAAGTGCCGGACGGGCCTTCGCCCGCCCGGCACCCGGGTATGCCACGCGCCGCCGACGCTACGCGGGAACGCTCGCCACGCCCTGCGCCAGGAACGTCTTCCCGTTCACCCGCTCCGAGACGCCCTCGCGGTCCAGGTACGGCGTGACGCCGCCCAGGTGGAAGGGCCAGCCCGCGCCGGTGATCAGGCACAGGTCGATGTCCTGCGCCTCCGCGACGACGCCCTCCTCGAGCATCAGCCCGATCTCCTGCGCGACCGCGTCCAGCACCCGGGCGCGCACCTGCTCCTCGGTGAGGACGGTGTCGCCCTGCTGGAGCAGCGCGGCGACCTCCGGGTCCAGCTTCGGCTCCCCAGAGTCGTGGACGTAGAAGCCGCGCTTGCCCGCCTCGACCACGCGCCTGAGGTTCTCCGAGACCGTGAAGCGGTCCGGGAACGCGCCGTGCAGGGTCTCGGAGACGTGCAGGCCGATCGCCGGGCCGACCAGCTCCAGCAGCACCAGCGGGGACATCGGCAGGCCCAGTGGCTCGATGGCGCGCTCGGCGACGTCCACCGGGGTGCCCTCGTCGATCACGTTCTGGATCTCGCCCATGAAGCGGGTCAGGATCCGGTTGACCACGAACGCCGGGGCGTCCTTGACCAGGACGGCGGTCTTCTTCAGCTTCTTGGCCACGCCGAAGGCCGTGGCCAGCGACGCGTCATCGGTCTTCGCACCGCGGACGATCTCCAGCAGCGGCAGGATCGCGACCGGGTTGAAGAAGTGGAAGCCCACGACCCGCTCGGGGTGCTTGAGCTGGGACGCCATCTCCGAGACCGACAGCGAGGAGGTGTTGGTGGCGAGGATGGCGTGCTCCGGCACGACCGCCTCGACCTCGGCGAACACCTTCTGCTTGACGCCCATCTCCTCGAAGACGGCCTCGATGACGAAGTCGGCGTCGGAGAAGGCGGCGGCCTTGTCCAGCGAACCGGTCACCGCGGCCTTGAGGCGGTTGGCCTTGTCCTGGTTGATCCGGCCCTTGAGCAGCAGCTTGTCGATCTCGCCGTGGACATAGCCCACGCCCTTGTCGACCCGCTCCTGGTCGATGTCGGTCAGTACGACCGGCACCTCGAGACGCCGCGCGAACAGCAGCGCCAGCTGCGAGGCCATCAGACCGGCGCCCACGACGCCCACTTTGGAGACCGGGCGCGCCAGCGACTTGTCCGGGGCGCCGGCCGGGCGCTTGCCGCGCTTCTGCACCAGGTTGAAGGCGTAGATGCCGCTGCGCAGCTCGCTGCCCATGATCAGGTCGGCGAGCGCCTTCTCCTCGGCCTCGTAGCCTCGGGCGAGGTCGCCGTTGCGCGCCGCGTCGATGATCTCCAGCGCGCGGTAGGCGGCCGGGGCCGCCCCGTGCACCTTGCCGTCGGCGATGGCGCGGCCGCGCACCACGGCCTCGTGCCAGGCGTCGCCGCGGTCGATCTCGGGCCGTACGACCTCGATCTCGCCCTTGAGGACGGCGGCGGTCCAGATCAGCGACTGCTCCAGGAAGTCCGCGCCCTCGAAGATCGCGTCGGCGATCCCGAGCTCGTAGACCTGCTCGCCCTTGAGCTGCTTGTTCTGGTTGAGCGAGTTCTCGATGATGACCGAGACCGCGCGGTCGGCGCCGATCAGGTTCGGCAGCAGGGTGCAGCCGCCCCAGCCGGGCACCAGGCCGAGGAACACCTCGGGCAGCGAGAAGGCGGGCAGCGCCGCGGAGACGGTGCGGTAGGCGCAGTGCAGCCCGACCTCGACCCCGCCGCCCATGGCCGCGCCGTTGTAGTACGCGAAGGTGGGCACGGCGAGCGCCGACAGCCGCTTGAAGACGTCATGGCCGCCCTTGCCGATGGCCAGCGCGTCCTCGTGGCGCTTCAGCAGCTCCACGCCCTTGAGGTCGGCGCCCACGGCGAAGATGAACGGCTTGCCGGTGATGCCGACACCGGTGATCTCGCCGTCCGCGGCCTCCTTCTCGACCTGGTCGATCGCCGTGTTGAGGTTGGCGAGCGAGGCCGGGCCGAAGGTGGTGGGCTTGGTGTGGTCCAGGCCGTTGTCCAGTGTGATGAGCGCGAAGCGGCCCGCGTCCTGGGGGAGATCGAGGTGGCGGACGTGCGCCTGCGTCACGACCTCGCCCGGGAAGAGCTCTGCCGCTCCCTTGAGAAGCTCTGCGGTGTTGGTCACTTGTTCCCCTCGAAGTGCGGGTTCTCCCAGATCACGGTGCCACCCATGCCGAAGCCGATGCACATCGTCGTGATGCCGTAGCGGACCTCGGGGCGCTCCTCGAACTGCCGTGCGAGCTGCGTCATCAGGCGGACGCCGGAGGACGCCAGCGGATGGCCGAAGGCGATCGCGCCGCCGTACTGGTTGACGCGCTCGTCGTCGTCCGCGATGCCGTAGTGGTCCAGGAAGGACAGGACCTGGACGGCGAACGCCTCGTTGATCTCGAACAGGCCGATGTCCTCGATGGACAGACCGGCCTTCGCCAGGGCCTTCTTGGTGGCCGGGACCGGGCCGTAGCCCATCACCTCGGGCTCGACGCCCGCGAAGGCGAACGAGACCAGGCGCATCCTGACCGGCAGGCCCAGCTCCCGGGCGAAGTCCTCGGAGGCGATCAGCGAGGCGGTGGCGCCGTCGTTGAGCCCCGCGGAGTTACCGGCCGTGACCCGGCCGTGCGGGCGGAACGGGGTCTTCAGCGTGGCCAGGCCCTCCAGCGTGGTGCCCGGGCGCATCGGCTCGTCGGCCGTCGCCAGGCCCCAGCCCAGCTCGCCGCCCTCGGGCGAGGTGCGGCGCACCGAGATCGGCACCAGGTCCTGCTGGATCTTGCCGTTGGCGTACGCCTTGGCGGCCTTCTCCTGGCTGCGCACCGCGAACTCGTCGGCGCGCTGCTTGGAGATGTGCGGCAGCCGGTCGTGGAGGTTCTCCGCCGTCATGCCCATGAACAGGGCCGACTCGTCGACCAGCTTCTCCGAGACGAAGCGCGGGTTGGGGTCGACGGACTCGCCCATGGGGTGGCGGCCCATGTGCTCGACACCTCCCGCGACCACGGCGTCGTAGGCACCGAAGGAGATGGATCCCGCGGTGGTGGTCACGGCCGTCATCGCACCGGCACACATCCGGTCGATGGCGTAGCCGGGGACCGACTGGGGCAGCCCGGCCAGGATGCCCGCGGTGCGGCCGATGGTCAGGCCCTGGTCGCCGATCTGCGTCGTCGCGGCGATGGCCACCTCGTCGATGCGCTCCGGCGGCAGATCCGGGTTGCGGCGCAGCAGCTCCCGGATGCACTTGACGACCAGGTCGTCGGCGCGGGTCTCGTGGTAGATGCCCTTCGGGCCCGCCTTGCCGAATGGGGTCCGGACGCCGTCGACGAAGACGACGTCCCTAGCGGTACGAGGCACGTTGGCTCTCCTCCAGGTGCGGGATGGCACTGCTGCGGGCACGCCGGGGGCGCGCCGTCACACCCTCATGCTACTTATGAGTAACCAGGCTGCCCAGTCCCCACCACCGGAGGGTTGAAGGTCACAGCCGTGGACCGGCGGCGGGGCCGCCGGTCCACGCGCGTCACATCACGCCGGGGGCGTCAGCAAGGCGGCCGTCAGGACCGGGGTCACCTGGTCGATCTGCCAGGGGCGGGCGCCGTGACCTGCGAGAACGGAGGCGATCGCATCCGTGGTCGGCTCGGCGGGCGGCTCCCAGCACAGCCGTCGGACGGTGTCCGGGGCGATCAGGTTCTCCTGCGGAAGATTCAGCTGTTCGGCCAGTTGGGTGACGGCCGCACGAGCCGCGGAGAGCCGCGCCGCGGCCACCGGGTCCTTGTCGGCCCACGCCCGGGGCGGGGGCGGACCGGCCACCGGCTGGCCCGGCTGGGGCAGGTCCGCCTCCGGCAGCGCCCGCGCCCGGTCCACCGCGGCCTGCCACTGCTCCAGCTGGCGCCGGTTCATCCGATGGCCGAAACCGTTCAGCGCGGCCAGCGCCCGGACGTCTCCCGGCAGGGCCAGCGCGGCCTCGACGATGGCCGCGTCGCTCAGCACCTTGCCCGGTGAGACATCGCGGCGCTGGGCGATCCGGTCCCGGGCCGTCCACAGCTCGCGCACCACGGCCATCTGCCGGCGCCGCCGGACCTTGTGCATCCCCGACGTCCGCCGCCAGGGGTCCTTGCGCGGCGGGGCGGGCGGGGCCGCGGCGATCGCCGCGAACTCCTGGTGCGCCCACTCCAGCTTGTCCTGCCGCTCCAGCTCCTCCTCCAGCGCGTCGCGCAGGTCCACCAGCAGCTCGACGTCGAGCGCGGCGTAGTGCAGCCAGGGCTCGGGCAGTGGGCGGGTGGACCAGTCCACGGCGGAGTGGCCCTTCTCCAGGGCGTATCCGAGGATGTTCTCCACCATGGCGCCGAGCCCCACCCGGGCGAACCCGGCCAGCCGACCGGCGAGTTCGGTGTCGAAGATCCGGGCCGGGATCATGCCTATGTCCCGCAGGCAGGGCAGATCCTGGGTCGCGGCGTGCAGGACCCATTCGGCGTCGGCGATCGCGGCGCCCAGACCCGAGAGGTCGGGGCAGCCGACGGGGTCGATCAGTGCGGTCCCCGCTCCGGCCCGGCGCAGCTGGACCAGATAGGCCCGCTGTCCGTAGCGGTAGCCGGAGGCGCGCTCGGCATCGACGGCCACCGGGCCGTGGCCGGCGGCGAAGGTCGCGATGACCTCGGCCAGCGTGTCCGCGTCCGCAGTGACGGGCGGGATGCCCTCGCGCGGCTCCAGCAAGGGGACCGGCGCCGGGGGGAGGTCGTCCGGAGGAGCGCCCCCGGTGGTTCGCAGTGTCGTCTCTGCTGCGGTCTCTTGGGCGTCGGTCACCTGTCAAGGGTAGCTGTGTGCGGGGAGTACGCAGGGCGCCCGTCGACGGAACGTTCCGTCGACGGGCGCGGGGGGTGGTGGGTGGCGGTGTGGCGGCCGCGCGGGCGGTACGGGTCAGTGGATGATTCCGGTCCGCAGCGCGACCGCGACCATTCCCGCCCGGTCCCCGGTGCCCAGCTTGCGGGCGATCCGGGCGAGGTGACTCTTGACGGTGAGCGCGGACAGGCCCATCGAGACGCCGATGGCCTTGTTGGACTGGCCCTCCGCAACCAGCCTCAGCACCTCGACCTCGCGGCCCGACAGCTCCCGGTAGCCGCCCGGGTGGCCGGGGGCGCCCGGCGGGCGGCGGTGCATCCGGGCGGCGGCGCCGAGCGGGGCGGCGCCGGGGCGGCCCGGGATGCCGAGGTTGGTGCGGGTACCGGTGACGACATAGCCCTTGACGCCGCCGGCCAGTGCGTTCCGTACGGCGCCGATGTCATCGGCGGCGGACAGGGCCAGCCCGTTGGGCCAGCCCGCGGCGCGGGTCTCGGACAGCAGCGTGAGGCCGGAGCCGTCGGGGAGGTGGACATCGGCCACGCAGATGTCGCGCGGATTCCCGATGCGGGGACGGGCCTCCGCGATGGACGACGCCTCGATGACGTCGCGCACCCCGAGGGCCCAGAGGTGGCGGGTGACAGTGGAACGAACGCGGGGGTCGGCAACGACCACCATGGCCGTCGGCTTGTTCGGGCGGTAGGCGACCAGGCTGGACGGTTGCTCGAGGAGAACAGACACCAGGTCCTCCTGGGGAAGTGGTGGGACGGGTCACCACGTCCTTCGGCACCGATACGGCCGGGCTTTAGAGAATGATCACGATTTGGTGAGTAACAATTCGGGCAATTAGGACGACTGATCGATCGCGACTGATCTTTTTCGGGACATCCGGAAGCTCAGCATCTCTTTCAGGACATCCCGAAGCTCAGCGCGCCTGAGGTCCCCTCCGCTGCGGCAGCGAGACGACCCCCGCCTCCGTGGCACCGGCCGGGGGCAGGCCCGCGATCTGGCACAGGAGGTCGCACCACGCGGCCAGGTGTCCCGCGGTGTCCGGCACGCCCAGCCGCTCGGCGGCGCCCTCTCCCGTCGGTTCCGGGCGGCGCGGGCCGGGGTGGGCCGGTTCGGGGGGCGGGTGGTCGGACGGGGTCCAGGAGGCCCGGATCTCGATCCGGGTGGACGGCTCCCGCTCACCCATCGCGCCGAAGTAGTGCGAGCTCGCCCGGGTGACCGTGCCGCTGGGCTCCCCGTAGGGCAGCCCGCGTGCCTCCAGCGCGCCGGTGAGCCACGACCAGCACACCTCGGGCAGCAGCGGATCCGCCGCGATCTCCGGCTCCAGGTCCGCGTGGACCAGCGTGACCAGGCGGAAGGTGCCGCGCCAGGCGTCGTGCCCGGCCGGGTCGTGCAGCAGGATCAGCCGCCCCTCCGCCAGCTCCTCGTCATCGCCCGCCGCGCCGGTGACCACCGCCTCCAGCGCGTACGAGTAGGGTGCGAGCCGACGCGGGGGTGGGGTCGGATCGAGCTCCACCTCGGGCCGCACCCGCACACCGCGCAGCGCGGTGACGGCATGCCGGAAGGCGGGAGGAGTGTCCTCGCCGCCCGCGTCCGTGCCGTCAGGGCCGTCAGCACCGTTCGAGAGGTGTCCTTGAACCGCTGCCATGCCCGGAAGACTAGGCGCACTGAGGGCCCTAACCGGGGAGGAACACCCGGGTTGGCGGGTCACTCGTTCGGCCCGTGCGAAAATCTGGGGCATGAGCGCCAACGAGCGGCCCTCGGGCCAGCAGCAGACCGGCCGTGCCGCGGCCAGTGCCACAGCCGATTCGGCCTTTATGCGGGCCTGCCGCCGGGAGCCGGTGCCCCATACACCTGTGTGGTTCATGCGGCAGGCGGGGCGCTCGCTTCCGGAGTACCGCAAGTTGCGCGAGGGCACCGCGATGCTGGAGTCCTGTATGCGGCCCGACCTGGTCACCGAGATCACGCTCCAGCCGGTGCGCCGCCACCGGGTGGACGCGGCCGTCTACTTCAGTGACATCGTCGTACCGCTCAAGGCCATCGGTATCGACCTCGACATCAAGCCCGGAGTCGGGCCCGTCGTCGAGCGGCCGATCCGCACCCGCGCCGATCTGGAGCGGCTGCGTCCGCTCGACCCGGATGATGTGAAGTACGTCACCGAGGCCATCGGGTCGCTCGTCGGCGAGCTCGGCGCGATCCCGCTCATCGGCTTCGCGGGCGCCCCCTTCACGCTCGCCAGCTATCTGGTCGAGGGCGGCCCCTCGCGCAACCACGAGCACACCAAGGCGCTCATGTACGGCGACCCGGCGCTCTGGGCCGCGCTGCTGGACCGGCTCGCCGACATCACCACCGCCTTCCTCAAGGTGCAGATCGAGGCGGGCGCCTCGGCCGTCCAGCTCTTCGACTCCTGGGTGGGCGCCCTCGCCCCCGCCGACTTCCGCCGCAGCGTGCTGCCCGCCTCCTCGAAGGTCTTCGACGCCGTCGCCGGATACGGTGTGCCGCGCATCCACTTCGGCGTGGGCACCGGCGAGTTGCTGGGGCTGCTCGGCGAGGCGGGCGCGGACGTCGTCGGCGTCGACTGGCGGGTGCCGCTGGACGAGGCCGCCCGGCGGGTCGGCCCCGGCAAGGCGCTCCAGGGCAATCTCGACCCCGCGGTGCTCTTCGCCCCGCGTACGGCCGTCGAGGCCAAGGCGGACGAGGTGCTGGAGGCGGCCCGGGGGGTGGAGGGGCATATCTTCAACCTCGGCCACGGCGTGCTGCCCAGCACCGATCCGGACGCGCTCACCCGGCTCGTCGAGTATGTGCACACCCGGAGCGCATCGCGCGCACCTTCTGTGAAGGTCTGAACCAAGCGGGAACCCGCGTGCCTCCCGTGGCGTCGTGAGGGGCATGACCGACATGCCCGCCACCGCGCTGTCAGCCCCGCAGGAGTCGCCGGAGTGTGTCCACTTCGTCGACGACTGGCACGGCATCCTCCACGAGACCTATGGCGGCGACTCGGACCGGGTCGTCCTGGACTGTGCCAGGCGGCTGGCGGCGGATCCCGCGGGCGAGGGGGCGTATGCCTGGACGCTCGGGCTGGTCATGATGGCCGCGCACATCGGCCGGTTCTCCCATAAGGACGTCGCGGCGGCGGCCCTGGAGGCGCTCCACGCCACCGACCGGCGGCTGCGCGAGGCCCCCTGCGCCCACCGGACGCATCCGTACGAGGGCGACCTGGACGACCGGATCGACCACTTCGTGGACGATCTGCCGCTGCTCACCAACGGGTTGGCCGAGGACCGGGACCCCGACTGGGAGGACGACGCCACCAAGGAGCAGTGGCTGTGCCCGCGCGACATCGCCGGGTACGCGCGGGTCGCCATCGACATCATCGCCCCCGGCAGCGTGGGCGGCATCCCGCCCCGGCTCCCGGTCCGCGACGCGCGCCGCGCCGAGGATCTGCGCTCGATCGTCTGGGACTACCCGAGCGCCGCGGTGGACCCCGCCCAGGAGCTGTCCGCCTACGCCAGGAACCTGGTCGCCAACCCCCTGGGCTACCACCGCGCCGGGCTCGTGGTCGTCCTGCACGCCGCCTGCTGGTACGCCGCCAGCGGCCGGATCCGCGACCGGCGGGTCCTGGACACCATGGTGGACGCCCTGGAGGCGGTGCTGCCCGGCCTCGGCGGCGCCTCCTGCGCGCACGGCGAGGGCGAGCACCCCGAGGTCGGCCGGGACACCGCGGAGCAGGCCACCGTGGGCATCCACCTGCTCAGCCCCGGCGGCCGGGGCGTCTACCGCCACTGGCACCGCGAGGAGCTGGAGACGGCGCCCCTGGAGGCGTGGCTGTGCCCCGCCTTCCTCGCCGCGATCGCCCGCGAGGCGCTGGACCATCTGCGCACCGGCCGTGAGCGCCTCTTCGGCCTCCGGGACACCGCCCACCTGGACGAGGCGCTGCTGCGCCCCGACGGCCGGCTCGACGTCGAACGGCTCACCCACGCCGTGCGCTTCCGCTGCCGGGACGGGCAGGCCGCGGAGGACGCCGGGCTGTGGGCCGCCCGGCGGTTCGCGGCGGGCCCGGCCGATCCGCGCGAGCGGCTGGTGCTGCTGCTGGTGGCCTGCTGGTCGGTGACCTCGGGCGAGGAGGCCCCGCCCGAGGCCGTCCACCGGGATCTGCGGGCGATCCTCGGCGCGGTGCGGACCGATCCGGCGGGCGGGTCCTGCCCGCACGAGGAGGCGCACCCCTGGGAGGTGCTGGCCGAGCTGGCGGGCCGCCGTCACTTCGGCTTCCACGAGGACCCTTACGGTGCCCATCTCAACCATCTGTACGCGCCGGGGGAGTACGACACGCCCGAGCCGTCCTTTGGCGCCGAGGTGTGGGGCTGTCCCCGGCATGTGGGCGAGCGGGTCGGGCAGGCGCTGCGGGTCATTGACGGCGCGCGCTGATCGGTTCCCCGGCTTGCCGCCTGCGGCGGGCTGTCCCCTACCCGCCCCTTCCCGAACCATGGGGCTCCGCCCCCTGGGACCCCGGACGCCCTTCGGGCGTGTCCTCAATCGCCGGACGGGCTGAAATCAGCCCCTCCGGCGTTTGAGGAGCGGGGTCCGGGGCGGAGCCCCGGTTGTGGGAAGGGGCGGGTAGGGGGAAGCACCGATATGCGGCTCCGCCGCGTGGCCCGCCGCAGGCGTCACGATCCGGTCGCCCTCACCGTCGCCGCCGCCTTGCGCGCCGCCACCAGTACCGGGTCCCACACCGGGGAGAACGGCGGGGCGTAGCCCAGGTCCAGCGCCGTCATCTGCTCCACCGTCATTCCGGCGGTCAGCGCGACCGCCGCGACGTCCACCCGCTTGCCCGCGCCCTCGCGGCCGACGATCTGCGTGCCGAGCAGCCGTCCCGTGCGCCGCTCGGCCAGCATCTTCACCGTCATCGGCCGGGTCTCCGGGTAGTACCCGGCGCGGCTGGTCGCCTCGATCGTGACCGCCTCGAACTGGAGCCCCACGGCGGCCGCTTCGGCCTCCAGCAGCCCGGTGCGGGCGATCTCCAGATCGCAGACCTTGCTGACGGCCGTGCCGACGACACCGGGGAAGGTGGCGTAGTCGCCGCCCACATTGGAGCCGATGACCTGCCCGTGCTTGTTGGCGTGGGTGCCGAGCGGAATGTGCCGGGTGCGGCCGGACACCAGGTCGAGGACCTCGACACAGTCACCGCCCGCCCAGATGTTGTCGTAACCGCGCACCCGCATGGCCTGATCGGTCAGCAGCCCGCCGTACTCGCCCACCGGAAGCCCCGCCTCCTGGGCGAGCCCGGTCTCCGGAGCCACTCCCAGGCCCAGGACCACCAGATCGGCGGGGTATTCGCTCACCTTGGTGGCCACCGCCCGCACCCGGCCGTCCTCGCCCGTGACCACCTCGGTGACCTCCGCGCCGGTCACGGTGTCGATGCCGAGCCCCGACATCGCGTCGCGCACCAGCCGCCCCATGTCGGGGTCGAGCGTGGACATCGGCTGCTCACCGCGCTCCAGGACGGTCACCCGGGAGCCGCGCTGCATGAGCGCCTCGGCCATCTCCACCCCGATGTACCCGGCGCCGATCACCACCGCCCGCTCGACCGGGGTGGCCTCCAGGGACTCCAGCAGCGCCCGCCCGTCGTCCAGGGTCTGCACCCCGTGGACGCCGGGGGCGTCGATCCCGGGCATCCCGGGGCGGCGCGGCCGGGCGCCGGTCGCGATGACCAGGTCGTCGAAGCCGTACCACTGCTCGCCCTCGCCCCGCGGATCGAGGTCCCGCGCCAGGACCCGCTGCCCGGCGAGGTCGATCTCGACGACCTCGGTGTGGGTCCGTACGTCGATCCCGCGGCCCCGGTGGGTCTCGGGCGTCCGGGCGACCAGCTCGTCCGGGCCGTTCACCAGCCCGCCGACCCAGTACGGGATGCCGCAGGCCGAGTACGAGGTGAACTGGCCGCGCTCGAAGGCGAGGATCTCCAGCTCGCCCCGGCTCTTGAGCCTGCGCGCCCGCGACGCGGCGGACATGCCCGCCGCGTCGCCTCCGATGACCACCATGCGTCGTGCCGCCGTCATGTATGCCCCTCCGCCATTGATGTCCGGCTTTAGGCCACCAAGTTAAGCGCGCGAGGTCTGCTCCCGGATCAGCGTGTAGAGCAGCGCGCTGACGAGCATCAGCGCGCCGTCGATGTAGACCGCGTTCGTCCAGCTGCCGTAGTGGTCGAAGAGGGTGCCGCTGAGCGCCGGGCTGACCACCGCGCCGATCTCCCCGACCAGGTTGAACAGCCCGAAGGCCGCGCCGCGTTCGGCCGCGTCCACCACATCGTTCAGCAGCGCGTGCGCCATCGGCTGGAGCGCGTTGAAGAACAGGCTGGAGACGAAGAGCAGCACGGACATCACCCAGAGGGAGGGCTTCTCATGGGTCTGTAGATACGCGGCGAACACCAGCACCAGCACCCCCTGGACCACGGTGAACGCGATCAGCAGCGGCCGCCGCCCCCACCCCCGGGCCTTCGCCCGGTCCGAGAGCATGCCCCCGGCCGGGAAGCCGAGGATGCCCGCGCCCGCGTTGAAGGTGGCCACCAGCGCGGCGTTCTGGAAGGAGCTGTGGGCGGCGTCCGCGACGATCGACACCGACCAGAAGCTGAAGAACCACAGATTCCACATGACCGCGATGAAGGCGAAGCTCAGCAGCAGCACATTGCGGTTCCGCGAGACCGCGCCCAGCCGGCCGCTGCGCCGGGCGAAGATCGCCCCGATGAGCACGAACGCCAGCACGCACTCGAGGATCGCCACGCCCCAGCTCGGCATCCCGGCCCCGTCGGCGATCAGATAGACCGCCATGACCGCGGCGCACAGCACCGCCGAGATCCCCAGCAGCCGCAGCGTGGAGCCGGTGGCCTTGAGCGGCCCGCCGATGCGGCGCATATAGACCGCCGTGGCCCAGCCGAACGCGAGCGTCGCGGCACCCAGCACCAGGAACGGCATCCGCCAGGCGTCCTCCTCGCCGAACACCTCCCCGCCCCAGTCGATCAGGTACGGCGCGCTGATGGTCGCGATCGTCAGCCCGATGGACAGTCCGGTGATGGCGACGCCCATGCCGAGACCGGCCTTGGCGGGCGGGGTGCGCTGGGCGATCAGCGAGCGGTCGTTGGAGTAGAAGACGCCCTCGCCGAGCCCGGTCAGCACGCGCAGCACCACGAAGGCGATCAGCCCGCTCATCAGGCCGCTGGCCAGCGTCGCGACCCCCGCCCACAGCAGCGAGACCGCGAGCATGGTGCGGTGCCCGAAGCGGTCGCCGAGATAGCCGCCGGGGAACTGGGTGAGCATGTAGCCCGCGAAGAAGAGGCTGCCGATCAGACCGCCGAGCGCGTGCGGATGGCCGGCGGAGCCCAGCATGCCGTGGTCGTGTTCGATCAGCCAGGTGACGACCGGGCCGGTGATGGTGCGGTCGGCGTAACTGAAGAGCCAGCCGCCCAGCAGCATGGCCCACAGGGTGTGATACGGCTGCCAGCCGCCGCGGGGCGCCTCCCGGCCCTGCGCGGTGGGCTCTGCGGTCACTTCGGGCATGTCTCCATGTCCCCCTTCGGGCCTGGGTGTTCAGGCTCGGCGGCTCGGTTGGTGCCACACAGAATGTGGCCGGGCATCGGGCGCGGCAAGGTGCGTTCGCGGGTCTTTCATCGACCGGAAGCCTCCGCTACGGGGTCTTGTCCCAGGGCGGCGGCGAGGGTACGGGAGATGCCGTGCGCGGCGACCCGTACGGCCGGGATCAGCCCCGGGGCCCGCCCCTCGGCGGCCGGCACCACCACCGAGAGCGAGGCCACCACCTCCCCGCCCGGTCCGCGCACCGGGGCGGCGATGGAAAGACCGTCCATGGTGATCTGCCGGTCGCTGACCGCGATCCCGGTCCGCCGCACCTCGGCCAGTGCGGCCCGCAGCCGGTGCGGGTCCTGGATCGTCAGCTCGGTGTAGCGGCGCAGCGGGCGGGCGCACACCCGCTCGTACAGCCGTGGCGGCCCGTACGCGAGCAGCACAAGACCGACGCCGGTCGCGTGCAGCGGCCAGCGGCTGCCGACCCGGGTGCGCACCTGGACCGCCGAGTGTCCCGAGATCAGCTCGACATAGACCACCTCCAGGCCGTCCCGCACGGCGAGCTGGACGTTCTCGTGGGTGGCCTCGTACAGGTCCTCCATGAACGGCAGGGCCGCCTCGCGCACCCCGACCCCGCGCGGGGAGAGCGTCGCCACCTCCCACAGCCGCAGCCCGATGTGGTACGCCCCGGTGGCGTCGCGCTCCAGGGCGCCCCAGCGGGTGAGCGAGGCGACCAGCCGGTGCGCGGTGGCCAGCGGGAGCCCGGCGCGCCGGGCGAGGGAGGTGAGGGACAGCGAGCGGTGCGAGGCGTCGAACGCGTCGAGGACCGCCAGCACCCGGCCCGCGACCGAGCGGCCGCCGTCCTCCCGGCCGCCGGTGGCGCGGGTGCCCGGTGGGCTGATGGGGGTGAGGGGGCCGGAGGCGGTCATGACAGCGGGAGGCCGACGTAGTTCTCGGCGAGTTCGGCGGAGGCGGTGGGGGATGAGGCGATCCGCTCCAGCCGCGCGATCCGCTCCCGGTCCTCGAACGGGGTCTCGTCCGGGCGCCGGTGGAGCGTGTCCGTCATGAAGTACGAGAACCGCTCGGCCTGCCACACCCGGCGCAGACAGGTCCGCGAATAGCCGTCCAGCAGCTCGGGCGAACCGGTCTCCTGGTGGTGGATCAGCGCCCTGGCCAGCGTGATCACATCGGTGACGGCCAGATTGAGCCCCTTGGCGCCGGTGGGCGGCACGATGTGCGCCGCGTCGCCCGCCAGGAAGAGCCGGCCGTGGCGCATCGGCTCCTGGACGAAGCTGCGCATCGGGGTGACGGAGGTGGCGGTGATCGGGCCGCGCTCCAGCGTCCGGTCCCCGTCGAGCGCGAAGCGGGCCGACAGCTCGTCCCAGATCCGCTCATGGGACCAGTCGTCCGGGTCGGTGCCGTTGGGCACCTGGAGGTAGAGCCGGGAGACATGGGGGGAGCGCATGCTGTGCAGGGCGAAGCCGCGCCGATGGCGGGCGTAGATCAGCTCCTCGCAGGACGGCGCCACATCGGCCAGCACTCCGAGCCAGGAATAGGGGTAGGCGTGCTCGAAGGCGCGCACCCGGTCGGCGGGGATCGTGCGCCGGGCGATGCCGTGGAAGCCGTCGCAGCCCGCCACGTAGTCGCAGCTCAGGGTCTGTTCGCGGCCCTCGTGGCGGAAGCGGATGACGGGCGCGGCGGAGTCCGGCTTCTCGATGGCCAGTGCCTCGGCCTCGAACAGCAGCGGGGGACCGCCCGGCTCCTCCAGCTGGAGCGCGATCAGATCCTTGACGATCTCGGTCTGGGCGTAGACCATCACCGACTTGCCGCCCGTGGCGGAGGGGAAGTCCACGCGGTGGCCGCGGCCCTCGAAGCGCAGCTCGATGCCCTGGTGCGGCAGCCCCTCGCGGTCCAGCCGCCCGCCGGCGCCGCACTCCCGCAGCACGTCCACGGTGCCCTGCTCCAGGATCCCGGCCCGCTGGCGCCGCTCGACGTACGCCCGGTCCCGGCTCTCCAGCACCACGCAGTCGATCCCGGCGCGGTGCAGCAGCCGGGCGAGCAGCAGCCCGGCGGGCCCGCCGCCGATGATGCCGACGGTCGTGCGCATCACATCGTCCCCTCGGTGTGGTGGTCCAAGTCGCTGGTGTGGTGATCCATGCGGCCCGCTACGCCTTCGCCACTTGTTCGCTGAGTGAAACTTCGTTCATAATCGGCTGGTGATGAGTTTCAGCCCGGTGCCACCACCTGTCAATGGCCCCGTCGGGCCTCTCGAGCGCGGCCTCGCCGTGCTGCGCGAGCTGACCCGGCTGGCCGCGCACGAGGGGCGGACGACGGTCCGGCCCGGCGATCTCGTACGCGGCACGGGCCTCGCCCGGTCCGTGGTCGACCGCGTCGTGGGCACGCTCGAACAGCTCGGTTACGTCACGCTCGACGGCCGCGACATCGGCCTGGCCGTCCGCCTGATGGAGCTGGGCAACGCCTATCTGGCCGCGAGCGGACTGCCCGCCGCGCTCGGCCCGTTCGCCGAGCGGCTCGCGGACGGGCTCGACGAGTCGGTCTCGGTCGCCGTCCCCGACGGCGGCGGGGTGCGCTTCGTCGTCCAGGTCACCCGCCGCCGCACCATGTCCCTCGCCTTCCGGATCGGCGATCTGCTCCCCGCCGAGCGCTGCTCGCCCGGTGCGCTCTTCGCCGCCGAGTGGTCCGGGGCCGACTGGGCCGCCTGGCGCGCCCGCCGCGCCGAAGACCCCCTGAACACCGCGTTCCCGGCCGTCCCGCCCCGCCATCGGCCCGCCTTCGGCGAGGACTTCGAGGCCCGCGTCAAGGAGGCCGCCCGCGACGGCTGGGCCGTCGACGACCAGCTGATCGAACCGGGCCTGGTGGCGGTGTCCGTTCCGGTGCGGGACGCCTCGGGCCGTATCGTCTGCGCGGTCAACGTGGTCAGCCACACCAGCCGCCATGACGTGGACTCGCTGCGGGCGGCGGTGCTGGGGCCGTTGGGGGCGGAACTCCCGGCGATGGAGGCGGCTTTGACGGCCCGACGGCCCAGGCCGGCTGCTTGGGGCGCTTCGGGTGTCTCGGGTGTCTCGGGTGTTTCGGTTGCTTCGGTTGCTCCGGCTGCTCCGGCTGCCGGGGATTCCGGTACGGCCGTGGGCGAGGACCCCGCGCGGATGGCCAAGCGGGAGCTGGGAGCGGGGTTTCTCCAGTCCCTCGCGCGCGGACTGGCCGTGCTGCGGGCCCTGGGCGGGGGCATGGCGCCCGGCCTCGTCGGCGCGGGGCCGGGCGGCGGCCGGGGCGGGGGGATGACGCTCAGCGCCGTCGCGGAGGCCACCGGGCTGGCCCGGGCCACCGCCCGGCGCTCGCTGCTCACCCTGGTCGAGCTGGGATACGCGGAGGCCGACGGCCGCGCCTTCCGGCCGCTGCCGCGCGTGCTGGAGCTCGGCTACGCCCCCCTCGCGGAGCTCGGCTTCACCGACATCGCCCAGCCGCACATGCGCGAACTGGTCCGCACCGTCCATGAGTCGGCGTCCCTGGCCGTACTCGACGGCGGCGACATCCGCTACATCGCGCGCGTCCCCACCGTCCGCATCATGAGCGTCAACATCACCATCGGCACCCGCTTCCCCGCCTACGCGACCTCCATGGGCCGGGTGCTGCTCGCGGGCCTGGACGCCGACGCCCGCGCCGCCCACCTCGCCGGGGTGCGGCCGGAGCCGCTGACCCGGCACACCGTGACCGACGTGGCCGAGCTGGCGCGCGTCGTGGAGCGCGCGGCGGAGGAGGGGCACGCCCTGGTCGACCAGGAGCTGGAGGAGGGGCTGCGGTCGCTCGCCGTGCCCGTGAGGGACGCGCGCCGACGCGTGGTGGCCGCGCTCAACGTGGCCACCCACGCCGGCCGCGGCAGCGCCGAGAGCGCCCGCGGCGAGCTCCTCCCGGCGCTGCGCGCCACCGCGGCGCGTATCGAGGCCGATCTGGCCACGGCCTCCGCGCATCACGCCCTGGGGGCGGGTGAGAGAGTGGGGGCATGAGAGCGGCGAACACCCCGGGGGCGGGGCGCACCGGCCATGTCGTGGTCATCGGCGGCGGAATCGCGGGCCTCGCGGCGGCCCACCGGCTGCTGGACGGCGGGGCGCGGGTGACGGTCCTGGAGGCGTCGGGGCGGCTCGGCGGCAAGCTGCGCTCGGGCGAGATCGAGGGCGTACCGGTGGACCTGGGCGCCGAGTCGATGCTCGCCCGCCGCCCGGAGGCGGTCGAGCTGGCGCGCGCCGTGGGCCTCGGCGACCGGCTTCAGCCGCCCGCGACGGCGACCGCCTCGCTCTGGACGCGCGGCGGGCTGCGCCCGATGCCCAAGGGGCATGTGATGGGCGTCCCCGGCGATCTGGAGCCGCTGGCCGCGTCCGGGGTGATCTCGGAGGAGGGGCTGGCCCGGATCGCCCGCGACCGCGAGCTGCCGCCCACGCCGGTCGGCGAGGACGTGGCGCTCGGCGGGTATCTGGCGGAGCGGCTCGGCCGCGAGGTCGTGGACCGGCTGGTGGAACCGCTGCTGGGCGGGGTGTACGCGGGCGATGTGTACCGCACCTCGATGCGCGCGTCGGTCCCCACCCTGTTCGAGGTGGCCCAGTCGGGCCGCCCGCTGACCGAGGGTGTCCGGGAGCTGGCCGAGCGCTCGGCGCGACGGCAGGACGGCCCGGTGTTCATGGGCATCGACGGCGGGATCGGGCGGCTGCCGCTCGCGGTCGCCGACGCCGTACGGGCCGCGGGCGGCGAGATCCGCACCGGGGCGCCCGTACGGGAGCTGCGGCGCACCGCAGACGGCTGGACCGTCACGGTGGACGACGCGGGCGGTACGGGCGGCACGGGGGCCGTGGACGGCACGGGTGGTACGGGCGGCGGGTACGGCACGGGTGGTACGGGCGGCCCGCCGGTGGTGTCGGCGGACGCCGTGGTGCTGGCGGTCCCCGCGCCCGCCGCCGCCCGGCTGCTGGCCGCCGCGGCCCCGGCCGCCTCCGCCGAGCTGGCCACCGTCGACTACGCCTCGATGGCGCTGGTCACCATGGCCTTCCGACGCACCGATATGGCCTCGCTCGCCGAGGGCAGCGGCTTCCTGGTGCCGCCGGTCGACGGCCGGACGATCAAGGCGGCGACGTTCTCCAGCCGTAAGTGGGGCTGGCTGCGCGACGCCGGTCCCGAGCTCTTCGTGCTGCGTACCTCGATCGGGCGGTTTGACGACGAGGTGGATCTGAAGCGGGACGACGCCGATCTGGTAAGGATGTCGCTCACCGATCTCGGCGAGGCCGTCGGCCTGGCGGCGAAGCCCGTCGCGAGCCGGGTGGACCGCTGGGACGGCGGACTGCCCCAGTACCCGGTGGGCCATCTCGACCGGGTCGCCCGCATCCGCGCCGAGGCCGCCAAGGTGCCCGGGCTGGCGGTGTGCGGCGCCCTCTACGACGGGGTCGGCATCCCGGCGTGCGTCGGCAGCGCCCGTAAGGCGGCCGATGAGCTGCTGGGCTCCCTGACGGCCACCCTGGAGCCGGGCGCCGGAGCCGGAGAGCGAGAATAGGGCCATGACTGCTGCACCTGAGAAGACTCCCAACGCCGGTAAGAAGGCCAAGGACCTCAACGAGGTCATCCGCTACACCCTGTGGTCGGTGTTCCGGCTGCGCGATGTGCTGCCGGAGGACCGCACCGGCTACGCCGACGAGGTCGAGGAGCTCTTCTCCCAGCTCGCCGCCAAGGACGTCACCGTGCGCGGCACCTACGACGTGTCCGGGCTGCGCGCCGACGCGGACGTCATGATCTGGTGGCACTCGGAGACCTCCGACGCCCTCCAGGAGGCGTACAACCTCTTCCGCCGCACCCGGCTCGGGCGGCACCTTGAGCCGGTGTGGTCCAACATGGCGCTGCACCGCCCGGCCGAGTTCAACAAGTCCCACATCCCGGCGTTCCTCGCGGACGAGAACGCGCGCGAGTACGTCAGCGTGTACCCGTTCGTGCGCTCCTACGACTGGTACCTGCTGCCCGACGAGGACCGCCGCAAGATGCTCGCGGACCACGGCAAGATGGCCCGCGGCTACCCCGATGTGCGCGCCAACACGGTGGCGTCCTTCTCGCTCGGCGACTACGAGTGGATCCTGGCCTTCGAGGCGGACGAACTGCACCGCATCGTCGACCTGATGCGCCACCTGCGCGGCTCCGAGGCGCGCCGGCACGTGCGCGAGGAGGTGCCGTTCTACACCGGGCGCCGCAAGGCGCTCTCCGAGCTCGTCGCCGGTCTGGCCTGACGCCCTTACGGGTTGTCCGGTGGGTGTCTCCCCTCCCCGCCCCTTCCCACAGCATCGATATGCGGCTCCGCCGCGTGGCAGGGGCTCCGCCCCAGACCCCGGTGGTGGACGAGTCGACCGTCGTCGCGATCAGTGCAGCGGACGCCCGCGCACATCGGGGCCGTCCGGTCGGGGTGCGGGGCGGAGCTCCGGTTTCGCTTCGCCCCCAGACCCCGTGGGTGGACGAGTCGGCGAGCCCCCGTGGGCCGATGAGTCGGCCGTTGCCGCGAGCAGCTCAGTGGATGACGGCGCACGTCCGGGCCGCCCGCCCGGGGTCTGGGGCGGAGCCCCCCCACGCGGCGGAGCCGCATATCGTCAGGTGTCGGGAAGGGGCGGGGAGGGGAAAGCCGCCCGCGGGCGTCACTCACGCTCACCTACGGCGTGCCCGGGATCGCCGCAGGCTGCTTGCCCGACTCGGGCAGCGGGGCCGGTTCCGGCAGAGGCGTGGGCTCCGGGCGCGGGGCGCAGAAGGCGGACCGGCCCGGGGTCTTCCCGGTCAGCAGATAGGTGTCCACATGGCGGTTGACGCAGTCGTTCGGACCGCCCCACAGCCCGTGCGTCCCCGCCTTCCGCTCGGTCACCAGCGAGGAGCCGGGCAGTCGGTGCCACAGCTCCTTCGCCCCCGCGTACGGCGTGGCCGCGTCCCGCTCCGCTGACAGCAGCAGCACCGGCGGCACCGTGACCCGGCCCGTCCTCCGGGGGCCCACGGCCTCCAGGTTCCCCACGTCGAGGGGGCGGCCGGGCTTCAGCGGCCAGAAGGCGCACGGCAGGTTCATCGCCACGTTGTCCCAGGTCTCGAAGGGCGCGCGGCGGGCGAGGGCGGTGTTGTCGCGGTCCCAGGTGGCCCAGGCGCGCGGCCAGGGCGCGTCGTTGCACTCCACGGCGGTGTAGACGGCGTTGCCGTTCTCGTCGTCGGCCGCCTCCGCCGGATCGGGCGCCGCGAGCTCGATCAGCGGCTCGGGGTCGCCGCGCAGATACGCGGCCAGCGCCCGGGCGGCCGGGTCCCAGTAGGCGTCGTTGTAGCCGGTCCTCAGGAACGCGCTCTGGAGCTGGGCGGTGCCGACGACCCCGCGCGCCGGCTTACGCGCCAGCCGCCGCCGTGCCCTGTCGTACGAGGCGAGCACCCGGTCCGCGGTGGCGCCCAGGTGGTAGACGGTGTGGTGCCGGGCGACCCAGCGGCGCCAGTCCCGCCAGCGCCGCTCGAAGGCCAGCGACTGGTCGAGGTTGTCGCGGTACCAGATCCACCGGGGGGCGGGGTTGACCACGCTGTCGAAGACCATCCGGCGCACCCGCCCCGGGAAGAGCGTGGCGTACATGGCCCCGTAGTACGTGCCGTACGAGGCGCCCACGAAGGTGAGCCGCCGCTGGCCCAGCGCGGCGCGCAACACCTCAAGGTCACGGGCGTTGTTCAGCGTGGTGTAGTGCGCGAGCGCGCGGCCCGAGCGGCGCACACAGCCCCGGGCGTAGGCGCGCGCCCGCGCCACCAGCCGCCGTTTGAAGGCGGCCGTGGGGTGCGGCGGGGAGCTGGTCGGCGCCTTGGCGTAGGCCGACGGCCGCTGGCAGGACAGCGGGGCGGAGCGGCCCACACCCCGTGGGGCGTAGCCGACGAAGTCGTAGGCGGTGGCCACCCGGCGGAAGGCGTCCTCGGCCGCGTACTCGGGGAACGCCATGCTGGAGGCGCCCGGTCCGCCGGGGTTGTAGACCAGCGCGCCCTGACGCCGCGCCTTCGGGCCGGTGGCCCGGATCCGGCTGACGGTGAGGGAGATGTGCTTGCCGCGGGGACGGGCGTAGTCGAGCGGTACGGAGACCTTTCCGCAGGTGATGGGGGCGGCCAGCGCCTCGGCTCGGGGGCAGCGGTGGAAGGCGACACCGCGCTGCGCCGCGCGCCGGGCGGCGAACGCCACGCCGCGGGTCGCGGCCGCGCCGCCGTACGGGGCGGCGGCCGGGGCGACCGAGGCGGGTGGGGCGGACCAGGTGGTCCAGGCGGGCGCGGCGGTGGCGACGGGCGCGGTGGAGGCGGCGGGGGCCGAACGGGTCGCGGAGGACGCGCCCGCCGTACCGGCCGGGGCCGTGGCGGACCTGGTGGACGCGGTGGGCGTCGCGGGATTCGTGGCGGCAGCGGGGGCGGTGGCCGCGGCGAGCGGGCGGCCGGTGGCGGGCGTCGCGAGCAGGGCGCTCATGGCCAGCGACAGGGACAGCGGCCCGAGGATGCCGTACAGCGCTGCTGCTCTCACTGGCCATCCCTTCGTGCATCGCGCGATGAAAGGGATATTTGGCGCGCTGGATGACCATGTAAAGCACCGGGCCGCGGTGTCGGGGTCAATGACCCCAATGCGTCTTCAGAGCCGCGCGCAGCGCCGGGTCGGGGAGGGCGGCGGTGCCGTGCACGGCGAGCGCGGTGAGCAGGTCGCCGTCGTCGTCACCGCCGTCCGCGTCGCCGCCGGAGCGCTGGGCAAGGGTCCGCCGCGGGGGCACGTCGATCCGGCCCAGCAGCCGCTGCCCGACGGGGGAGGCCCACCGCGAGTACGGATGCGCCTCGACCCGGGCGATCAGCAGACAGCTCGCCGTGAGCAGCAGCGGCAGCACGAACCACGCGGCCACCTGACCGCGCCCGTCCGCGGGCGGCACCAGCAGCAGCGCGGCGGCCGCCGTCGCCAGCACCAGCACGCAGGCCGCCCGCACATGCCGCACCGCGACCGCCACATTCGTACGGGCCGAGGCGGGCACCGCGAGCCCCGCCACCACCAGCCGGTCGCCCAGCGCCCGCACCGGGGCGGCGGTGGCGAGCGCGACCCGCACCGGTCGCACCGGTGCCTGGCCCTCCGGCCCTATCGCGCCGATCACGGCCCGCTCCAGCTCGTCCCGCCCGTCCGGATCCACCACGGTGACCCAGCCGGTGTGCGCGAGCAGCAGCCGCCGCTCCCGATACATCGTGACGAGCGCCAGATCCCCCACCCGCCGCGGCCCGCCGGACAGGAACGCCGCCTCGTACAGGCTCAGCCCCTTCCTGTCCGCTCCCGGATCGGGCTCCATCGGCTGAGCGGCGGCCACCGCCGCCAGGCACAGCCGCGTGCAACTGACGACCGCGGCGCCCCACGCGACGAGCAGGAAGAGGACCCACAACATGGCCGAGTTCTACTCGACTCGGCCACCGCCGCGCCACAGTTTTCACGATATGAACGACTCGCGAGAATGCGGCGCGCGCCGGGCAGGCCCGCGGCGGGGTGTCGGGCGGTTTGGGACGCCTGCGGCGGGCTGCTCCCCTCCCCGCCCCTCCCCGAAACTGGGGCTCCGCCCCAGACCCCGGACCGGGGCTCCGCCCCAGACTCCGGCCGGGGGCCCGCTCCAGGCCCTGGAGCGGGGCTCCGCTCCAGACCCCGACCGGGGGTTGGCTCCAGGCCCCGGACCGGGGGCCTGTCTCAGGCCCCCGCCTCAGGCTCCTGGGCCAAGGGTCCGCTCCAGGCCCCTGGACCTGGGCTCCGCTCCAGACCCCGACCGGGGTTGGCTCCAGGCCCCGGAATGGGGCCTGTCTCAGGCCCCCGCCTCAGGCTCCTGGGCCAAGGGTCCGCTCCAGGCCCCTGGACCTGGGCTCCGCTCCAGACCCCGACCGGGGTTGGCTCCAGGCCCCGGAACGGGGCCCGTCTCAGGCCCCCGCCTCAGGCCCCCGCCTCAGGCCCCTGGGCCAAGGGTCCGCTCCAAGCCCTGGACCGAGGGTCCGCTCCAGGCTCCGGAGCGGGGCTCGCCCCAGACCCCGGCCGGGACTCCGCTCCAGGCCCTGGGGCCCGGCGGCTTGACCCGCCGCTGCTCGGCTCGGTCGGGCCGCGGTCGGCTGCCCGGACTCGGCGGGCCTCACCGGCGCCGGCGGTGCCCACCGGTGCCCTCTGGTGTCCGGCGGTCCCCCCGGTGCCCGGCCCCCCGCTGTCCGGCGGTGTCCACCGGCGCCCACCGGATGTCCACCGCTGCCCACAGGATGTCCGGCGGTCCCCCCGGTGCCCGGCGGTGCCCCGCTGCCCACAGGATGTCCGGCGATGCCCCCCGGTGCCCACTCGTGCCCGACGGTGCCCCCGCTGTCCGGCGATGCCCCCCGGTGCCCACCGCTGCCCACCCGTGCCCGGCGGCCGCGCTGGGCCTTCCGGCCGCCGCTGGGCCTTCCGGCCGCCGCTGGGCCTTCCGGCCGCCGCTGGGCCTTCCGGCCGCGGCGCGGCCTTTCGTCGTGGCGGCTCAGCCGCCGCCTCCGCAGCCGCCGCCCCCGCCGCCGCCTCCGCAGCCGCCGCCCCCGCCACCACCTCCGCAGCCGCCGCCCCCGCCGCAACCCGAACCGCCGCCGCCTCCGCCGCAGGACGAGCCGCCGCATGAGGAGCCTCCGCAGCCGGAGCCGCCGCCGTCTCCGCCTCCACCTCCGCACCACGCTCCGCCGCCGGAGTCCGAGGACCCCGAGGATCCCGACGAACCTGCGGTGGCGGGCACCTTTTGCGCGTCCAGCAGTTGGGCCCGCAGCAGTGGATCGTCCGCCAGGGCGGCCGCACCGGTCAGGGCGACGACGACCGCCACGGGGACCACCGCCGGTTGGCCGACGGACCGGGCGCGCCGTATGCCGACCCCGGACTCCCTCCGGTACGTCGCCAGCGCCCGCTGCCCGGCGGCGGTCAGTCGACGCTTGCCCGCACCGGCACAGATCCCGCCCACGAGGAAGCCGGCGAACAGCGCGGGGGCGATCTTGAGGATCAGCGGAAGTTCGTCGCTGTCCGTGATGTTGATGGCCATCGCGATGCCCAGGAACGTGCCCGCGAAGCAGAGCCCGACCTGGAGCCGTGCCAGCCGGTGCCAGAACCGGAGGGCGTCCGGCCGCACCATCAGCCCGCGCCCCGCCAGCTGGTCGCCGATCGCCTGCACCACCGGACTGCGCATCAGCTCCCGGCGCAGCCACTTCAGGCCGCCGTGCGGGGAGATGGCGCACAGCCGCAGCAGCTCCTCCTCGACCGGACCGTGGGCGATCGGCTGCCGTACCGAGACCACGCCCGGGCCGCCGATCGCCAGCCGCCCGTCCGCGTACATCGCGCTGATCACGGTGTCCGCCACCCGCCCCGGCCCGCCCGCCAGGAACGCGGCCTCCAGCAGGTCGTGCGTCTGGGCGTACACCGGCCCGGAGACCTCCCTGCGCCGGGCCCGGACCGTTCCGGAGATGAGCACCGCCGACGACACGGCGACCACCAGGTAGATCAGGGTCACGATCGTGCTCACGGCGCTCACCGCCCCCCGCTCAGCGCGAGCCGGACCCGGCGGGCCAGCCGTGCCGCCGGGTGGGACGGCAGGGGCGCGGGGCCGGACCGCTCCTGCCACCACAGCGTCAGCCGGCGCCGGGCGGCCGCGTCGTCGGGCCGGCCGTCCGCCAGCAGATGCTCGGCGAACGACATCGCGTCGCGGCGGTAGCCGCCGGCCATCGGGCGGCCGTCGGCGTACCGCGCGAACGCCGAGCGGTAGCCGGTGCCCAGGATCTCGGGCAGCTCCGGCGCCACCTTGGCGACGACGGACGCCCGCTTGGCGGTCAGCGCCGCGCTCTGCACCCGCAGCCGCCGCCGGTCGAAGCCCTCGGGCGGCGGGGTGTCGCCGACCAGCGCGGACAGCAGCGCGGCTTGGGCGAGCGCCAGCCGTTCCCGGACGGCGTCCGGCACGGGCGCGTCGGGCGCGCCGGACGCGCTCACCGAAGCCTCGGAGGCACCGGCTCCGGCACCGGCTCCGGCCCCGGCTCCGGCCCCGCTCCCGGTCCCGGCCCCCGCCGCCGTCACCGCGCGGATCGCGTCCAGCTCGCCCGCGAGCTCCTCGGCCGCCGGAAAGTCCTCGTCGCGCTCCAGCAGCACCCCGGGCGGCGTCGTACGGGCGCACAGCTCGGCGAGCACGTCCAGCACCGGCTGGGTCACCGGATGGGCGTGGCTGTCGTGCCACACCCCGTCCCGCTCCACCCCGCCCGCCACATGGACGTAGGCGATCGCCGACGTGGGCAGCTCGTCCAGCGCCTTGGCCGGGTCCTCGCCCCGGTTGACGTGGTTGGTGTGCAGGTTGGCCACGTCGATGAGCAGCCGCACCCCCGTGCGCTCCACGAGCTCGGCCAGGAACTGGCCCTCGGTCATCTCCTCGCCGGGCCAGGAGATCAGCGCCGCGATGTTCTCCACCGCGAGCGGCACCGGCAGCGCGTCCTGTGCGATGCGCACGTTCTCACACAGCACGTCCAGCGCGTCACGGGTCCGCGGCACCGGCAGCAGATGCCCGGCCTCCATGGCCGGTGACGCGGTCAGCGGCCCCCCGGCCCTGACGAACGCGATGTGCTCGGTGACCAGCGGCGAGCCCAGCGCCTCGGCCCGTTCGGCCAGCGCCCGGAGGCGGCCGGGGTCGGGCCGCTCGGCTCCCCCGAGGCCGAGCGACACTCCATGCGGGACCACCGTGGTCCCGCGCTCGCGCAGCCGCCGGAGCGCGTCCGGCACATGGTCGGGGCAGATGTTCTCCGCCACCACCTCCACCCAGTCGATGCCGGGCAGCCGCGCGATGTCGTCGGCGATCTCCGGTCGCCAGCCGATTCCGGTACCGAGGCGCACCATGGCTCCCCCTCCTCGTTCCGTACCGCGTCCCCCGCGGTGTGTTCTCGCGTGCCGGGGTGATGACCCCATACGCCGGGGTGATGACCCCATACAGGGAGGACGAATCCCCCGGCCGCATGGTTCAGAGGTTCATTTGAGCTTCGGGGTGTCACGGAGGGGATGTCCCCGGGGCACGGAGGGATGCCCCCGTGTCACGGAGGGGATGCCCCCCGGACATGCGCCGGACCGTCGGCCGGTGTCCGGCCCGGGCGGTGTCAGGCCCGGGTGGTGCGAAAGGTCACCGGGTGGGTGGAGTCCCTGAATATGGTCACTGTTACAAAAATTTAGGGCCCTGTGGCGACAGACGTTCAGAGGGGAAAATAGGATCGGTCTGTCTGGGGGGATGGAAGATCACACCTTTGTGCCGCGCCCGCGCGCGGAGCGAGCGTGGGGGAAACACGTGCTGGGCAGCAGCGACAACGCCATGGGGAAGCACCGCAAGCACCGCCGTAAGCCGTCCTCGAGGAGCCGGGGGATGCGGCTGCGCCGCTGGGCGGCCGCGCGGATCCGGCTGGACTACCCCAGGGCGGGGCGGCGCGGTGTGACGCGATGGCTGCCGTCGTGGCGTCAGATCGCCCTGTTCTTCCTGTTCTCCCTCGGCAGTCTGACCGGTCTGCTGAGCTTTCTGTACCTTCAGACCGACATCCCCAAGAACCTCAACGACTTCGCCACCCAGCAGGACAACGTCTACTACTGGGCCGACGGCACCGAGATGGCCCGCACCGGCCCGGTCAACCGGCAGGAAGTGCCGCTGGACAAGGTGCCGGAAGACGTCCAGTGGGCGGTCCTCGCCGCCGAGAACGCGAGTTTCTACACCGACAGCGGAGTGTCCCCGAGCGGGCTGACGCGTGCCGTGACGCGGATGGTGACGGGCGGTGAGACACAGGGCGGTTCCACCATCACCCAGCAGTATGTGAAGAACGCCTATCTGAATCAGCGCCAGACCTTCTCCCGCAAGCTCACCGAGATGTTCATGGCCATCAAGCTGGACGACCGGATGAGCAAGCGGGAGATCCTCCAGCGCTATCTGAACACCAGCTGGTTCGGGCGCGGCAGTTACGGCATTCAGCGGGCGGCGTACGCGTACTACGGCAAGGACGTCTCGGAACTCGACGCGAGCGAGGGCGCGTTGCTCGCCTCGCTGCTCAAGGGTGCCGGAACCTTCGATCCGACGCTCAGCGCCAAGAACCACAAGCGGGCCGTCGACCGCTGGAAGTGGGTGCTGGACCGGATGGTCGACATCGGAAAGCTCTCCAAGTCCGAGCGGGCGCGCTATACGACATTCCCCGAGCCCAAGGCGCAGCCCAAGCCGGTGGGGCTCACCGGTCAGGTCGGTTATCTGGTGGAGACGGCGAAGGCGTATGTCAGCTCCCACACCGACATATCCGACGCCGATTTCGACCTGGGCGGCTATCAGATCCACACCACCTTCGAGAAGCCGAAGGTCCAGGCGCTCGCCAAGGCGGTCAAGGAGACCCGGGACAACCTCGACCCCGAGCGGCGCCCCGAGGACCGCCATGTGCGCATAGGCGCCGCGTCCGTGGCCCCGGGAGGCGCCATACGCGCGCTGTACGGCGGCCCCGGCTATCTGGAGCAGGGATTCAACGACGCGAACGCCTCCACCGTCCCGGCCGGCACCTCCTTCACCCCCTTCGTCTACGCCGCGGCGCTGCGCGACGGCGTCCTGCTGGAGCGCAACGGCACGCGGACGCCCGTGACGCCCTCGACGCTCTACGACGGCGACAACAAGATCGCGGTGCATACGCCCGAGGGCCCGTACTGGGACCGCGGCGGCAAGATCGTGCGGGCCACCAATGACGACGACGCCTCCTATGGGCAGGTCTCGCTGCGCCAGGCGATCGTGCGGTCCATCAACACCCCGATGATCCAGCTGGGCATGGACGTCGGCCTGGACCGGGTCCGGCAGGCCTCCATCGACGCGGGGCTGCTGCCCAGCAGCTTCGGCGCGCGGGTGCCCGCGTTCTCGCTGGGCACCGCGACGCCCAGCTCCATCCGTATGGCCAGCGCCTACGGGACGTTCGCCGCCGAGGGCACCCACCACGCGCCGTACTCGGTGAGCGGGCTCACCCACGGCGGGCAGAAGCTCGAACTGCGCAAGGACCACGCCAAGCGGGCCTTCAGCAGGGCGGTCGCGGCGCAGGTGGACGACGCGCTGCGCGGCGCGGTCCAGAGCCCGGACGGTTCGGCGCGCGAGGCCGCCGTGGGCGGTGGCGAGGTGGCCGGTAAGGGCGGCACGGCGCAGGACGGCACCTCCGCCTGGTTCGTCGGCTACACCAAGAAGCTCTCGACGGCGGTCTCGCTGTCCCGGGTGGACCCGAAGTCGCAGGAGCTGATGCCGCTCAAGGGAATGGGCGGGGGAGGCGCCGGCGCCTCGGGCGACACCTACCCCATGGACATCTGGAAGAGCTATATGGCGGACGGGGCGGCGCAATGAGCCGCACCGGCGGAAGGGGCCCCGCAACGGGACCGCTTACTTGCTCTTGGTGTACGTGGACCAGTCCGGCGATTCCGCCGGGTCCAGCATCCGCAGCTTCGCCAGGACCTTCGGGTCCTGGGCGTCCAGCCAGTCGGCGAGCTGCTTGAACGACACGCACCGCACTCCGTCGCGGCGGCAGACACTCCGCATCACGTCCTCGATGGCCTGCATATAGATGCCGCCGTTCCAGGTCTCGAAGTGATTGCCGATGAACAGCGGTGCCCGGCTGCCGTTGTAGACCCGCTCGAACCCGTTCAGATATCCCTGACGGGTCAACCGCTCCCACTCCGCGTATTTCGCCGGATCGCCCTCGGTGCTGTCACCGGACTGGTTGAAGAGGAAGTTGAAGTCCATCGAGAGGACCTGCTTCTCGCTCTCCGGGTACGGCACCAGCTGAAGCGGGAAGTTCCATATTCCATCGATCTTGGACGGCCAGAGCTGGAAGTCGCCCGGGGAACTGGCGTCATAGCGCCAGCCGAGGGATTTGATCGCCGGAATCAGCGTCTTCTGGCCCTCCAGGCACGGCGCGCGCCCGCCGACCAGCTCCACGTCGTAGTCGAACGGGAGCGGTTTGATGTCGGTGAAGCCGGTGTTCGTCTTCCACCGCTTCACAAACGAATACGCCTGCTCCGTTTCGCTCTTCCACTCCTGGGTGGACCAGTCCTGCCCGCCCTTGGCGCCGCAGAAATGGCCGTTGAAGTGGGAGCCGATCTCATTGCCGTCCAGCCAGGCCCCGCGCAGCTGCTCCAGGGTCTCCCTGATGTGCTCGTCGGTGGGGAAGGATATGGCGGCCGAGCCCGGCTTGTGCTGGGGCGGCCGGTAGAGGTCGCTCTTCGACTTGGGCAGCAGATACATGCCGCTCAGGAAGAACGTCATGGTGGCGTTGGTCTCCTTGGCCACCTCGCGGAAGCGGGAGAAGAGATGGTCGTCGTTCTCCAGCCCGCCGTCCCAGGAAAAGACCACGAACTGCGGCGGCTTCTCGCCCGGTTTGAGCTTCTCGGGCTTGAGCTGGTGCGGCTGCGGTCCGGTGTAGGACGTGGAACCGTCCCCGAGCACCTTGGTCTTGCCGTCCCAATGGGCGTACTTGTCTTCCTTCTTGGGCTCCCTGGGGACCCGGTCCGACTTGGGGGACGCCGCGGCCGCGGGGAGGTCCCCGTCCTGCGCGCTCCCCGCGTCCCCCGGCGAGGTCAGGGCTATCAACAGCGCCACCACGACGGCCACGGCCGTCAGCGCGCCTATGGGCGCGGCCACGCCATAGGCGTTCCTGGCGTTTAAAGCCTTCAACGCTTGCACGATCTTCAGTGCCTTCACGGGTCCCGCCCCCTGGCAACAGTACAGATGTACGTCCCCCTCAGTATCACAGAAGTATCACGTGCTCTTCACATCGGGCACCTCACCAACCGGTCAGAAGCAGGTGGTTGAGGAGCAGTGAGAGACAGGACTGGACCAGGAGCCATCGGCGGCGGTCATGGGCGGGCAGCAGTGCGGTGGTCGGCAGCAGCCAGACGAGGAACGGAAGCCAGATCCGCTCCGTCTCGGCCTTGCTCATCCCGGACAGATCGGCCACGACGAGCGCGAGCAGCGCGGCGAAGGTCAGCACGACGAGCCCGTCCGGGGCGCCAGGACCGCCCGGACGGTCCAGCCCGCCAGGGCCACCGGGGCCGCCAGGGCCGCTAGGGCGCAGCCGCCGGGCGGCGTCGGGCACCGCCGACAGCATCCGCCGCGCGCCCGCGACACAGGCGGGACCGGCGACCACCGACGCGACGGCCAGATTGGCCCAGACCCAGTATGCGTACGGGCGATCGGAGGCCACGCCCTGGTAGTAGCGCTCGACCAGCAGGGAGTACCCCTCCCACCACCGGAACCCGGCCAGCGTGAACGCCCCGGCCACCACCGCCACCCCGGTCAGAACGAAGGGCAGCGGCCGCGCGGTACGGGCCAGCAGCAGTATGGCGACGGCGGGCAGCGCCAGCAGCGTCAGCCCGTACGAGAGATACGCCGTCAGCCCCAGCAGCAGCCCGGAACCCAGCGCGACCGCCCCGGGCGCCCGGACCGTACGCGTCGCCGCGAGCGCCAGCAGTGCGAGCCCCCAGGCCGCGACGGCCGCGAAGTAGCCGTCGGCCGAGGCGCCCACCCATACCGCCCCGGGCGCCAGGACCAGGAACGGGGCGGCCGTGCGCGCCGCCCGCTCCTGCCCCAGGGCGCGCAGCGTGACCAGGACCGCGACCGCCGCAGAGCCGCCCACGGTGACGCAGAAGGCCCCCGCCCAGCCGCCGCCGCCCAGGCCCAGCCGGTCCAGGCCCACGAAGGTGAGCACGGCGCCCGGCGGATGGCCCGCGATATGGGCGGGCCAGTGGTCGGGCTGGGTGAGCAGGATATGGCCGGTGAAGCCGCGCAGGGCCGCGCCGATGTCCTGGAACCGGTCGATGCCGCGCAGATACTCGTGGCGCGCCGTCAGCCGCTCCGCCACCCCGCGCCGCCATCCGTCGACCAGCGCCAGCGACCAGATCCAGGCCATGGCCGCCGCCCAGACGGCCCCCAGCAGTCCCCGCCACGGCAGCCGCGCCGCGAGCCGGTGGCCGTGGAGGACGACCGCCGCGGCGACGGCCAGGGCGAGGGGCGTACCGGGGCCCACATGGGGCAGCCAATCGGCGTACAGCGGCGCCCAGTCGACGTACAGGGAGTGATCGGCCCGCTGGATCAGGGTGCCGACGACGGCGGCGACGGCGAAGAGCAGGGCGGCGGCAGCGGCGGCGAGCACGTCCCGGCGACGGCCGGTCCGCGTGTCGTCCTGGGTGGGCCGGATGTCGACACCGTTGCGGAGAGGGAGCTTCACGACGTCACGCTACGTCGCCGAGCCCGCCGCCGGGCCGCCGCGCCGCGTGCTGTCACCGGACCGTCAGATCTTCCCGGTCAGGGCCCGTGACGTCACCGTTTTGTCATGGGCTCAAGACGCCTGGAGGCGGTGCGGCGGTCCTACGGTCATGCCATGAGCCACCCTCCCCGTACCGACCGTGAGCGCCGCGCCCGTGAGCGCCGAGCCCTGTGGCGCAGCCCGCTCCGCGGCCCCTGGCTGACGTCCGTCTTCGGCCTGGTCCTGCTCTTCGGCATCCCCGTGCTCTTCGTGACCGGACTGCTGTCGTACGCCGCCTACAACCCCGATCTGTCCCCGGTCAACGACAAGACACCGGACAAGGGGCTGCTGGGCTTCTACCTCTTCTCCTGGCCGACCGACCCCTCCTGGCTCTACCGCGTCACCCAAGGGGTGCACGTGACGCTCGGGGTCGTGCTCGTCCCCGTGCTGCTGGCCAAGCTGTGGTCGGTCATCCCCAAGCTGTTCGCCTGGCCGCCGGTGCGGTCCCTGGGGCACGCGCTGGAGCGGCTCTCGCTGCTCCTGCTGGTCGGCGGGGGGTTGTTCGAGTTCGCCACCGGCGTGCTCAACGTCCAGCTGGACTACATCTTCCCCGGCTCCTTCTACCCGCTGCACTTCTACGGGGCGTGGATCTTCATGGCCGCCCTCGTGGTCCATGTGGCGCTGCGGCTCCCGCTCATGGTGCGGACGCTGCGCAGCCGCGAGCTGCGGGCCGAGCTGCGCACCCGTACCTCCGACACCCGGCCGGAGCCGCCGGACGAGACCGGCCTGGTCAGCCGGCGGCCCGCCGCGCCGACCATGTCGCGGCGCGGCGCGCTCGCCATGGTCGGCACCGGCTCCTTCGCGCTGCTGGTGGTGACGGCCGGTCAGAGCATCGGCGGGCCGCTGCGCACGAGCGCGCTGCTCGCCCCGCACGGGCGTGAGCCGGGCCGGGGGCCGAACGGCTTCCAGATCAACAAGACCGTGGTGGCCGTCGGCATCCGCGCCCGCGACATCGGGCCCGACTGGCGGCTGGTGGTGCGGGGCGCGGCGGGCCACGAGACCGTCCTCACCCGGGAGCGGCTGCTGCGGCTCGAGCACCACGGCGCGGCGCTGCCCATCGCCTGCGTGGAGGGGTGGTCCACGGCCGACCAGCGGTGGGAGGGGGTGCGGCTGGCCGACCTCGCCGCGCTGGTGGGGCATGCCGACCGGCCGCCGAGGGTGCTGGTGGAGTCGGTGCAGCGGCACGGCTCCTTCCGCAGCGTGGTGCTGAGCGAGCACCAGGTCCGCGATCCGCGCTCGCTGCTGGCGCTGAGGGTCAACGGGGCGGATCTGTCGCCGGACCACGGCTATCCGGCGCGGGTGATCGTGCCCGGGGCTCCGGGTGTGCACAACACCAAGTGGGTCGGACGGCTGACGTTCGGGAGGACGGCGTGAGGTTTCCCGGACTTCGGGGGGACGGTGTGAGGTTTCTTGGGCGGAGCCGTGTCGGGCTGCGGCGGCTGGACGGGGAATCGCCGCTGCGGCTGGTGCTGTTGTTGTGCTCCTTCGCGCTGACCGGCTATGCCGGGGTGAGGCTGCTGAGCGGCGACTGGTTCGGGATCGTGCTGTGGTTCGCCGGGGCCGCCGTCCTCCATGACCTGGTGCTGCTGCCGCTGTACGCGCTCGCCGACCGCGCCGTGGCGGCCGTGTTCCCGGCCCCGGCCCGGTGGATCAACCATGTGCGGGTGCCCGCCTTTGTCTCCGGTGTGCTGCTGCTGGTGTGGTTTCCGCTGATCCTCGGCCGGCAGGAGCGCCGCTACGAGAACGCGACCGGGCTGAGCGCCGATGTCTTCTGGCCGCGCTGGCTGCTGATCACCGCCGCACTCTTCGGCGCCTCGGCCCTGTGGCTGGTGATCCGGGTGGCGATCCGGGGGTGGCGGCGTCGCCCGGGGGCTCGGGGCGGGGGCGCGGAGGCCGCGTCGACCGCTTCGGATGCCTCGGGCACCTCCGGCACCTCGGACGCCTCGGACGGGGAGCGGAAGCCGCCTACGGGGCCTGCCGGGCCTACGGGGCCTGCCGGGCCTGCCGGGCCTGCCGGGCCCGCAGGGCCCAGCCGGTCATGACCGCCGCGCCGGCGACCGCGTAGCCCAGCGTCCCGACCCACGCGCCGTCGTCCACCGCACGGGCCGTCACATACTGGGCGACTCCCGCGAGCGGCAGGCCGAGCCACTCCCAGCGCCCGTCGAGGGCCACCAGCGCCACCACCAGCAGCGCGTACCAGGGATAGCCGGGCGTCATCAGCAGGAACGCGGCCCCGGTCACCACCAGCGCGCCGCGCCAGGGCCGTTGGGGGTCGCCGCGCAGCAGCACCCGGGCCACGACCACGAGCAGGATGACGGCGATCACGGGGAGCGCCCAGGTCTCCGGGTCGGGGTGGAGCAGGCGCAGCAGCGCGTAGCGGTTCTTGTCGTCGGCGGCGGTGGAGCCCGTCTCGTAGCCCTCCTCGGCCACATAGCCGGTGAGATAGCCGAGGACGGAGGAGTGCGAGAGCAGGACGTACGGGAGGTAGCCGAGCGCGACGACGGCGGTGGCGGGCAGCACGATGGCCGCGGCGCGGCGGATCGGCCCGGTCGGCGGGGCGGGGCGTCCGGCGGGCCCGGGCCTCTTGAGTGCGGTGAGGGGCTTGGGGGCGGCCGTGGCGAGGAGGCCGGAGAGGGCGCCCGGCAGGGTCACGGCGGGCAGCAGTTTGGCCGCGGTCGCCGCGCCGAGCAGCGCACCGCCCAGGACGCGGCGGCGGGGGACGGCGACGAGGCCCGCGACGGTCAACAGCACGCCCAGCGCGTCGACATGGGCGTTGTTCACCGCCTCCACCGGCACGGCCGGGCACCAGGCCCAGAGCGCGGCGCGGGCGGTCGCGAGGCGCGGGTCGCGGCGGCGGCGCGCGGCGGCGAGCAGCACGGCGGTGGTGGCGACGGACAGCAGCGCGCCGCCGGTCTGGAGGGGGAGGAGGGTGGAACCTGACGGCGCCGAGCGGTGTACAAGCAAGAAATAGCCCTCAGCGGCGGGAGGATAGATCGTATGGACCGAGGGGCGGTTCAGGCGCGTGCACTGCGGCTCGGCGGAGGCGCTTGGCGGGTGATCGGGATCCGGGTCGGCGCGCGGGGCGGCGCCGGGCGTGGGACGTTCGGACGTGGAGTGGACGGGCGTAGGACGTTCTGGCGCGGGACGTTCGGGCGTGGGGCGGACGGGGGCGCGGTCGGGGCCATGGCAGGCGGAGCCCCGGGGGAAGAGCCAGCGGTCGCGCAGCGGGGCGAGCGCGGGGTCTTCGGGCGCGTGGTCATAGGGGGATATGCCCGCGGCCTGCACGCGCCCGTCCCAGGCGTAGCGGTAGGCGTCAGTGCTGGTGCGCGGGGGTGCGAGCAGCCCCGTGGCGGCGACCGCCGCGCTGCCCGCGAGTACGAACACCGCGGCCTGGCGGGCGCCCAGGCGGCGGACGGTCCAGGCGGCCGCGGCGAACAGCGCCCAGGCGATGGCGTACCAGCGGGACAGCGTGCCGGGCGCGGTGTGGAAGTCGTCCCCGCGGAAGGTGAGGGCGAGGACGGCGACCAGCGAGCCGAGCAGTGTGGCCAGAGCGAGCGGGGTGATCCAGCGGCGGGCGGTCCGCGCCCGCGCGGGCGGGGCGGTCCGCGCCCGCGCGGGCGAGGCAAGGCGCTCAGGTGGACGGGGTTCGTCCGCGCCGTCGGGCGGTGGTGCGGGGCGGTCGCGGGCAGGTGGCCGAGGGGTCGGGACGGAATGTGGCGGGGGCGCCTGACCGGGCACCCGGCCGGTCCACCGGGCGAGTCGCCCGGGCCGCGGCAGGCGGCGCGGCGATGCGGACACGGCTCAGCGCTCCGTGGCGGACCGGGGCAGGGGCGGTGTGCGGCGCAGCGATACGAAGCCTCGGTCCCGCGCGGTCCACTGCTCGACCGGGCTCCAGCCCGCCGCGTGTGCGTGACGCAGCAGCGCTTGGAGCCCGACGCGGGCCCAGGGGAAGGCCGTTCCCACGTCGCCCTGACCGTCGTCCACGCGCACCCGCACCCGCTCGTCCACATCCGCCGCGGCGGTCTCCACGATCAGCAGTCCGTCGGGGGCCATGAGTTGGGCGACGCGCGCCAGCAGGGCGCGCGGATCGCCGCCGATGCCGATATTGCCGTCGATCAGCAGCGCCGTGCCCCAGCGTCCCTCGCCGGGCAGCGGTTCGAAGACCGAGCGGCACAGCGCGGGCCCACCCGTGCGGACCGTACGGGCGACCGCCGCCTGGCTGACGTCGATGCCCAGACAGGGGCGGCCGTTCAGGGCCAGGGCGGCCACCAGCCGGCCGGGGCCGCAGCCGATGTCGAGTATCGGGCCCTGGCAGCGCCGCAGCACGGTTCGGTCGGCCGCGTCGGCGTCCGCGCACCAGCGTTCGACGTCCAGGGGCAGCATCCAGCCGTCGGCCCGGCGCAGGAACAGCGGCCCCCGGCCCGCGTGGAGCGCTCGGACATAGGGGTCGGCGTGCCAGGGTGCGGCCGCGCGACGAGCGGGCGTCCGCTCGCGCACCGCTCCGTCGTGCGCGGACCCGTCGTGTACGAATCCCTCGCGCACCGCTCCGTCGCGCACCGTCTCGGCCGTGCTCATCGGGCGGTGGCCCGGGACGACAGACGGGCGAGGGTCCGGGCGAACCGCCCGCCCGGGGCGTCGGACGCCACCAATACGGCGTCCTCGGCCGTGTCCACGTCGCGGAGCATCGGCAGGTCGCGCACCCGCAGCCCCGCGTCCGTCAGCCGACGCCGCTGGGCGGCACCGGTGGTGGCGGTGGACATCGGCACGCCCCGCAGCAGTTCGGGGTCCGGTTCGGCCAGGCCCAGGGCCCAGAAGCCACCGTCGGCGGCCGGGCCGAACCAGGCGTCGCAGTCGTGCCGGCTCCCCGGGCTGAGCGCGGGGGCGAGGAGCGCGGGGGTGACCTGCGGGGTGTCCATGCCGATCAGCAGGGTGGCGCCCCGGCAGGCGGCGAAGGCCGCGGCGAGCCGCTCGTCCAGACCGCCGTCGCACTGCCCCACCACCTCGAATCCCGGCGGCAACCACGGCCCGGGCCGGCCGTCGAGCACCAGCACCCGGCGACGGGCGGGCATGGCGAGCGCGGCGTGCAGTGTGTCGGCCAGGGACGCCTCGGCGAGTGCGGCGGCCTCGGCGGGGGTGTACGGGGGAGTGAGCCTGGTCTTCACCCGTCCGGGCACCGGCTCCTTGGCGATGATGAGCAGCGTCGTCCCGTCCCGGTGGGCCGTCCGGAAGCCGGTGTCCGTGCGGACGTCCGCACGGGCGACCGGCCGTCCGTCGGCGGTACCGGGGCCGGAGTCGAGGCGGTCCGGAGCCGAGGGGGCCTCCGCCGCATGGGCACCCTCGTGTGGCGCGGCGCTCACCGCGCGGCCCTCGTGGGGGTGGCCAGGACGCGGGCCTCCGGCGGCTGGCGCAGTACGGCGCGCATATCGCGCACCGCGTGCCAGGTGCCCCGCCAGGTGCCGGTGACCTTCGACTTCCCGGTGCGCGGCCGATACGGCACCTCGCGCTCCTCGACCCGCCATCCGGCGTCGGCGGCTCGCACGACCATCTGGAGCGGGTAGCCGCTGCGCCGGTCGGTGAGGCCGAGGGCGAGCAGCGGTTCGCGCCGGGCGGCCCGCAGCGGGCCCAGGTCGCCCAGCGTGAGGCCGGTGCGCCGCCGCAGCATGCGGGTCAGCGCGAGGTTGCCGAGCCGGGCGTGCACCGGCCAGGCCCCACGCTCCTGGGGGCGCCGCCGGCCCAGCACGAGGTCGGCGTCGCCCGCCGCCACGGTCCGCACGAAGGCGGCCAGCAGCCCGGGGTCGAGCGAGGCGTCGCAGTCGCAGAAGCACACGATGTCGGCCTCGGCGGCGAGAAGCCCGGTGTGGCAGGCGGCGCCGAAGCCACGGCGGGGTTCATGGACGACGGTGGCGCCGTGGGCGCGGGCGATCGTGGCCGAGCCGTCCGTGGAGCCGTTGTCGACGACGATGGCGCGCCAGCCGTCGGGGATGCGGGCCAGCACCCAGGGCAGGGCGGCGGCCTCGTCCAGACACGGCAGGACGACGTCCGCACAGGGGGTGGTCGAGTTCGTCACCCGCACCACACTACGAAGGAGAAAGCGACATTTCGGGCTTCAGGTTCTTACGAAACACGGACGTCGGCCGGGCGGTGGGCTCCCCGGCGCCCCCTGGTGCCGCCCCTGGTGTCACGCTGTGGGGCATGCAGCAGAACCCCTCTCCCACCCGCGTGCTCGTCGTCGACGACGACCCGACCGTGGCCGAGGTCGTCGCCGGGTACCTCGGCCGGGCCGGCTTCGCCGTGGACCGGGCCGCCGACGGCCCCGGGGCGCTCGCCCGCGCCGCCGCCCGCCGGCCGGACCTGGTCGTGCTCGACCTGATGCTGCCCGGCATGGACGGGCTGGAGGTGTGCCGCGCGCTGCGGGACAAGGGCCCGGTGCCGGTCATCATGCTCACCGCGCGCGGCGACGAGGAGGACCGGATCCTCGGCCTGGAGATCGGCGCGGACGACTACGTCACCAAGCCGTTCAGCCCGCGGGAGCTGGTGCTGCGCGTGGAGTCGGTGCTGCGGCGCGGCCGCACCGGTCCGCGGGTCCCCGGCCCTTCCGGCCCCGGCTCGGGCCTCGGCTCGGACGAGGTGACGCACCGTGCCGGGATCACCCTCGACCCCCTGGCCCGGCGGGCCGCCCGGGACGGCCGGGAGCTCGCCCTGACCGTGCGCGAGTTCGACCTGCTGGCCTTTCTGCTGCGCCACCCCGGGGTGGCCTTCACCCGCGAGGAGCTGATGCGCGAGGTGTGGGGCTGGGACTTCGGCGATCTGTCCACCGTCACCGTCCATGTGCGGCGACTGCGCGGAAAGGTCGAGGACGATCCCGCCGCGCCCCGGCTCATCCAGACCGTATGGGGCATCGGCTATCGCTTCGACGCCCCGCCCGAGACCGACGACAGGGCCCACGGCGAGGAGCGACGGGACGAGGGCCGCGGGGACGACGGGCGACGGGACGAGGCGCGCGCGGGCCAGGGGCGGGACGAGGCGCGCGCGGGCCAGGGGCGGGACGAGGGACGGGGGCCGGGCTCCGATGCGTGATGTGTTCCTCATGGCGGTGTTCGCCTTCCTCGGCGCGGCGGCGGCCGGTCTGCTGGGCGCGCTGGCGCTGCGGCTGGTGCGCGGCCGTTCGGTCGCGGTGTCCCTCGCGGTCGTCGCCGCAGTGGCGGTCACGGCGATGCTCACCGGGACGCTGGCCGTCGCCTGGGCGATGTTCCTGTCCCCGCACGACCTGACGGTGGTCACGACCGTCTGCGCCATGGCCGCCGTGGTGTCCCTGGCCACCGCGCTGCTGCTGGGCCGCTGGGTGGTGGCGCGCAGCAACGCGCTGGCCCTCGCCGCCCGCTCCTTCGGGGACGGCGGGAGCTTCGCCGCCCCCGAAGGCCAAGCCACCGCCGAACTCGCCGCGCTCGGCCGTGAACTGGCCGCCACCAGCGCCAAGCTGGCCGCCTCCCGCGAGCGCGAGCGCGCCCTGGAGTCCTCCCGCCGGGAGCTGGTCGCCTGGATCTCCCACGATCTGCGCACCCCGCTGGCGGGGCTGCGCGCCATGTCCGAGGCGCTGGAGGACGGGGTGGCCCCCGACCCGGACCGCTACCTCCGCCGGATACGCACCGAGGTGGAGCGGCTGAACACGATGGTCGGCGACCTCTTCGAGCTCTCCCGCATCCACGCCGGGGCGCTCTCCCTCGCCCCCACCCGGATCTCCGTCTACGACCTGGTCGGCGACGCCCTCGCCGGGGTCGATCCGCTCGCCCGCGAGCTGGGCGTCCAGCTGATCGGCGAGCGGGTGGACCCCATCCCGGTGGAGGTCGACGGCAAGGAGATGACCCGTGTGCTCGGGAACCTCCTCGTCAACGCGGTCCGCCGCACCCCGGCGGACGGCACGGTCGCGGTGTCCGCCGAGCGCGAGGCGGACACGGTCGTGCTGTCGGTCACCGACGGCTGCGGCGGGATCCCCGAGGAGGACCTTCCGCGCGTCTTCGACACCGGCTGGCGCGGCAGCGACGCCCGCACACCCCCGGCGGGCGCCGGTCTGGGCCTGGCCATCGTCCGCGGCATCGTCGAGGCCCACGACGGCCAGGCGGCGGTCCGCAACGTCGACGGCGGCTGCCGCTTCGAGGTCCGCCTCCCCGCCGCCGTCACGTCGTCCTGAGCGACCCCGCTCCCTCCCCTCACACCCCCGCTGCCCTCACACCCCCGCCCGTTGCGGGGCGTGGGCGAATTCGGTCATGCCCTCGTGGAACGAGACCGCCGGGCGCCAGCCCAGCTGGTCACGGATCCGGCGGGACGACGCGGTGATGTGGCGTACGTCCTCCAGCCGGTAGCCGCCCGTCACCACGGGCGCGGGGCCGCCGAACGCCGTGGCCAGGGCCGTGGCCATCTCGCCCACCGTGTGAGGGTCGTCGCTGCCGGTGTTGTACGCGGTCAGCGCGGCCGGGGCCACCACGTCCGGCGCCGCCGCCAGGGCGGCGACATTGGCGGCGGCCACATCGCGGACATGGATGAAGTCCCGGCGCTGGCCCCCGTCCTCGAAGACCGTGGGTGCCTCGCCGCGTGCCAGGGCCGAGCGGAAGAAGGAGGCGACGCCCGCGTAGGGGGTGTCGCGCGGCATCCCCGGCCCGTAGACATTGTGGTAGCGCAGCGATACCGCGCGGCCGCCCACCGACCGGGCCCAGGCCGCCGCCAGATGCTCCTGGGCCAGCTTCGTCGTCGCGTACACATTGCGGGGATCGGCCGGTGCGTCCTCGTCCACCAGGCCGGGCCGCAGCGGGGTGCCGCACTCGGGGCAGCGGGGGTCGAAGCGGCCCGCCGCGAGATCCGCCTCGGCGCGCGGGCCGGGACGGACCCGGCCGTGGCGGGGGCAGTCGTAGCGCCCCTCGCCGTAGACGACCATCGACCCGGCCAGGACCAGTTCGCGCACCCCGCGCTCGGCCATCGCCGCCAGCAGCACCGCCGTGCCCAGGTCATTGCAGCCCACATAGGCCGGGGCGTCCGCGAAGTCCTTGCCGAGACCGACCATCGCCGCCTGGTGGCATACGGCGTCCACCCCGCGCAGCGCCGCGAGGACCGCCTCCCGGTCCCGCACATCGGCGTGGAGCCACTCCCCGTCCACGGATGGCGGCGCCGGATGGGTGGCGATCGGGTGAGCCGCGGGAAGCAGGGCATCGAGGACGACCGGCTCATGGCCGTGCTCGACGAGGGCGGTGACGATGTGCGAGCCGATGAAGCCCGCACCTCCGGTGACCAGTACACGCATGGGGCGACGCTAGGCCCGAGCGGGCGCCCGGGCCCGCCCCCGCGCCGTTCCGTCACCGCTCCGTAAGACCTTCCGGAGGAGGCGTGGTCACAGAATGGTCACAAGAGGGACGGCCCTACGTTGCCTTTCACTGCGACCGTGGCGCCCACTCGCGTCCCCTGGGGTCCCGTCCCCGAGGTCTGTCCTCCTGGGGTTCCCGGACACGTTTCACACGGATAGTTCAACCGGACACGTCTCTCAAGACCGCCGCCATCGACGAACAGAGAGCCACATGACGGTCACCACCGCCCCCGCGGCCCAGCGTCCCCACTGCCTCAATGACGTCAAGGGATGGTTCCCCAGCCTTGACCAAGTGCTGTTCGACCGCTTCCTGAGCCGTCAGGAGCGCCTCGGACAGCTCGGGGACCTGATGGAGATGGGTGCCTACATGGGCAAGAGCGCCATCTTCACCGCCGCCTACCTGCGGGCGAACGAGCGGTTCACGATCTGTGACCTCTTCGACGCCGAGGCGCCGGACGAGAAGAACGCGGCGGAGGCGCGCAAGTCGTACTCCACCCTCACCCGCACCGCCTTCGAGCAGAACTACCTGGCCTTCTGGGACGACCTGCCGAACGTCATCCAGGGCCCCACCTCGGTCGTGCCCGACCACGTCGGCGCGAACACCTGCCGCTTCATCCACGTGGACGCCTCGCATCTGTACGAGCACGTGGCGGGCGACATCGACACCGCGCACAACACACTGGTGCCCGACGGCCTCGTCGTCCTCGACGACTTCCGCTCCGAGCACACCCCCGGCGTGGCCGCCGCGACCTGGGAGGCGGTCTTCACCCGCGGCCTGCGCCCCATCTGCCTGTCCACCCAGAAGCTCTACGGCACCTGGGGCGACCCGGAGCCGATCCAGGAGGAGATGCTCGCGGACGAGGAGTGGCGCAAGGGGATGCACACCAGCGTGCAGGAGATCGCGGGCCGCAGGGTGCTGCGGTTCTCGGGGAAGCCCGCGAACCCGACCCCGCCCACCTCCCGCTTCGCCCATGAGCCGCGCGACCCGGCCCCCGAGCCGCGCTCCGCGTCCACCGCACCGGCGTCCGCTCCCGCGGCGCGCCGCCCCACCGCGGTCCGGCGGTTCGCCGCCGATGTGCTCCCGCCGGTCGTCGCCCGCGCGATCCGCCGCCGCAGGGGATAGCTCCCCCGAGCCTGGAGGGGAGCCCGGGGGCCGTCTGTTCTTGGGCTCCCCAGACCCCCGGCGCCGCGGACGGCCTCACCGCCGCCGCGGCGGCGGTGAGGCCGTCCGCGACCGTGCAGGGCGACAAGGTCACGGCGTTGACCCTAGGTGGGACACCGCCGGCGCTTGGGGTGTTCGGAGTGTCCGTGGTCGGCCCGGGCGAAGGCCATGGACAGGGCGATGAGGGCGCGGGCGTCGGCGCTGACGTCGTTTCCGGTGGGAAGTGCGACACGTACGGCAGGGAGGGCGGTGTGCGGGTCTTCGCTCTCGGGTTTGAGGTCGAGGGCCGTGGTGATGTGCCGGGCGAGCCGGTCCGGGCCGCAGCGGGCCAGGTCGGTGTCGGGTGCCGCCAGCGCGAGGTAGGGGCTCAGGCGGACCAGGCCGTCGCGGCACTCGATGAGGCGGCGGTAGAAGCGCGCGTGGGTGTGCCGGAGGCGTAATCGGTTCCATAGGGGGCGGGCCGGTTCGCGGTGCAGGACGAGTTCCGGGTAGGCGGTGACCAGGGCCTGCCAGAGAGGGGCCAGCTGGTCGTGCATACGGCGGTGGCTGAGGACCGACCGGAGATGGGTCGCCAGCTGCACTCCGCCGAACAGCATGATGCCGATCAGCACACAGCCGAGGGCCAGGTCGGTGTTCGCCTGGTTCGCCGCCTCCAGCTCCGAGTGCGACCCGGGTGCGTCGATGCGCAGCAGCACCAGGACCACCCGGCCGGCCGCGGTGAGTGCCAGCCCGAACAGGCCGGCCGTCATGGTGCGCAGGCTGTGGGCCAGATGCCGGGACGCCCGGCGGGCATAGCGCAGGGCCCACAGCCCCGAGACGACGTAGGCGTAGATGAAGAACGCGTTGCCGACGAGGTAGAAACCGGCGATCCCGGGCTGTCCGATGTACGGGCTGGACGGGGTGTGGTCGCGCAGCGCCGGCGGTGTGGCGATCATGCTGATGACCAGGGCGGTCAGGACGCCGGCCAGAAGGCCGGTGTGCAGTCGCAGCTGGCGTCGGAAGTCGGCGGGGGCGCTGCGGGTGGAGGCGGCGAAGAACAGGATGAGGGTGCTCAGACCGGACATGTAGAGCGCGTTGAAGGCGACCTTGCCGACGCCGGCCGGCGCGAACGCCATCAGCCGGTCGCGCACCTCGGGGAAGCCGAGGATGTCTCCGGCGGCGAGCAGGAACAGACAGAGGGCCAGGAGGCGCAGCAGCCGGTCGTGCGGGGCGCGGGTCAGGTCGACAGCCTTCCACACCGCTCCCAGGACCAGCATCGCGGTCACTGCCAGATGGAGGATCACGTCCATCCCCACCGGGCGCTCAGTGCGGAGCTCAGGGGGTCGAGCGTGGAGTCCTCGGCGGTGCGGGGGGTGGCGTAGTCGATGACCACGGCCCACTCCTGGATGATGGTCGCGACCAGTTCGGCCTCGCGTTCATAGTCCTCTGTGTAGTAGGCGCGGTTGAACCGTCGTGTGATCAGCTTGCGCGGGTGGTCGGGACCCAGGGCGAGGGCGTCCTCCTCCGCACCGCCGCCATCCTGGTGGTCGGCGAGGATGTGGCCGATCTCGTGCAGGATGATGTGGTCCTGGTGCACCCGGCTCGTCTTCCGCTGGTAGAAGATGCCGTCCTCGTCCGGGCGGGAGATCCACACGCCGAACGGGCCGGGTACGGGCAGGTCCCAGGGGATCAACCGGATCGGCTTCCCGCGGTGTTGCCCGAGCCGTTGGCACAACTCCTCGACGCGCAGGGGTGGCTGGATGTCCAGCTGGCGTAACAGGCGCTTGCAGTAACGGCGCAGCTCACGTTCGCGTATCGCCACGAGTGCTTCCTCGGGTCTGGGCGCCGGGGACGTCGGTTCCGTCCTGATCGAAGGTGTCGATCATCTTCAGCAGCTGTTCCCGGAGTGCCGGCGTCATGGCTCCCGCTCTCATCGCGATCATCCGTACCTGGTGACTGGCCAGCCGCTCCCGCAGCAGCTCGTCCTCGGGGCTCTCCTGCGCGACCAGGGACTGGACCGTGATCGGCGGCGTTCCTGATTCACGGTGATCGTCAAAGAACTTCGCCAGGCCCTCCAGCACGCTCAGCGTCGGGTTCGTATGCGACCCGTTCCGCAACATCGCCAGGTAGCTTCGCGACAGCGTCGCCGGGTGGGACGGATCCGCGGTGACCGTCTTGGCCACCTCGGCCGTCGAGTACTCCCGCTGCCGTCCGTGGGCGTCGCGCCATCGCACCGTTGCGAACAACGCGTTCAACCGTTCGGCCAGCGGCGGCCGACATCCCTTGTCATCACCTGAAGACAATGCCCATCCTCCCGGTCGGATACCCCAGTCATCCCGGAATCTGTGAAGAGCCGAGTGCTCTGCCCGACGCGGCCAATGTTGCTTGCCGTCCCGGAGCACGGAGTGCCAATATGTTGGACACTTCGCCAACGATACCGACGCATGCCGAGCAAGTCTCCGTTCGACGCAGGGGATTTGATGCCTCATCACCGTGGCCTCCGTCGGCGGCGTAGGCGCCTCGACGCGACGTACTGATCAATGCGCGAAGAAGGGGAGTCCATGTTAGAGGCGTTACCCGGCCCTGCGACGCGAACTGATCAGGAGGCACGGCGGACGCGGTCCGTGCCCATCGGGACACTGGTGATCTCTGATTCACCGCGCATCGCAGGGGAAAACGCCGAGCACATCAGGGTGCTCGCCGAGTCGGACCTGGCGTGGCCGCCGATCACCGTGCACCGGCCCACGATGCGCGTGGTGGACGGGGTGCACCGGGTGCGCGCAGCGCTGCTGCGCGGCGAGGAGCGGATCGAGGCCGCCTTCGTCGACGGCACCGTCGAGGAAGCCTTCGTGCTCGCCGTCAGACTGAACACGCGGCATGGGATGCCACTCTCCCGGGCCGACCGCACCGCCGCGGCCACCCGCCTGGTCGAGAGCCGCCCCAGGTGGTCGAACCGCCGGATCGCGGAGATCGTCGGTGTCTCGCCCACCACGGTCGCCACGCTGCGCGACCGTTCAACCGGCCGGACTGGTCAGTCGAACGTCCGAGCGGGGCGCGACGGCAGGGTCCGTCCCCTCGGCGCCGGCGCCGCCGAGGGGCGCCGGCGGGCGGTCCGCGTCATCCGGTCCCGGCCCGATGCGTCCCTCCGTGAGATCGCGGCGGAGGCCGGTGTCGCCGTCGCCACCGCCAGGGACGTACGGCAGCGGCTGCGGGTGGGGGAGGATCCGGTGCCGCCGAGGCTGCGGGCGGCCGAAGTGCGGGACTCCGGCAGGGGCGAAGCGTCCCCGGCCGCCGGCACACCATCGGCCGGGGACGGGAAACCCGCCGTAACCCTGCCGCCGGAGCCGGCCGCCCATGCGAGCGCGCGCAGTCTGCGCAAGGACCCGTCGCTGCGCTTCTCCGAGGCCGGACGGACGTTGTTGCGCCTGTGGAGCGCGCACGCACTGGACGCCGATCAGTGGCAGGTGCTGGCCGACAGCGTGCCCACACACCGGCTGTCCGACGCCACCTGGGCCGCCCGCCGGTGTGCCGAGCAGTGGCTGTGCTTCGCCAGAGGCATGGAGGAGCGCGCCGCGCTGGTCCGTGACCGGGCAAGCTGAGCCGCGTATAGCGCATCTTCGCCATGGTGGCCTTACGGTCCGCTGCCCTTCATATACGCCGGAGAAGTTCGTGTACGGTGAAGTAACGGGCCGATGGCGCTGATGAATTCGGCAGGTCGGCAACGAACCCGAGGACCGGCGACATGGCACCTCGAAGGGGGATTCCTCGATGCGTAGCTGCGCGACCCAAGCGGAATGAGTGCCGGGCGGCTTTGTGGCTGCCATGCGTCTCCGCTTTTCCTGATGTGCCTTCCCTTCACTGAAAGACTTCCGACGCCAGGGCGGCTCTCGGCCGACCCGGGCTGATATGCGCGCGACCCGTCCAATGACCCGGGCGGGAAGAGCGCTTTCCGCGCCGAACGACTTCACCAGGCCCGGCGACAGGCCATGCGGTTCGTCGTACGCACCCATCGCACCGGGCGCACCCGCACTCCGGGCACCAGCTTTGTGATGCCTCAAGACTGATCACGGACTAAATGGGGGAACAGTGAACACGGCCGAGCGTAGAAGCAAGGGAGTGCAGGAGACGGCCGCCGGCCGGCGACCGGCCCCGATTGCCCCGGGGTGGCGGAATTCCGTCGGGCGCGCGGGAGCGAGCGACAGGGCGGGCGACCGAAGGCCGGAAAAGGCCGTCCGTGACCTATGGCGGCCCGCGACGCCCCGGCGGGGCCCGGCCACGTACACCCCGGGGGTGCTGCTGGCGGACGACGGCCGGGGGCTTCCGTCCGAGCCGCGGACGGCCGTGCGGTGCATCGAGCTGGCGAACCTGGGCGTGAACCGTGCGGCCGTCACCGAGCAGGCGGAACGGGTGCTGGGGCCTGACGCGACGCGCGCGGACGCGTACGGGGTGTGGCTCGCCATTCTGGCCCTGCAGTACACCGGTGACGTGGTGTCGGCGGACGCGCAGTGCGAGCGGCTGGCCCGGCACCCCTTATGGTCCGGCTCGGTGAGGCACCAGAACCTGCTCAGGCTGCTGCGGGCCCGCAGCTCCCTGATGTCCGGTGACGCGACCCGGGCTTCGAACCTGCTGAAGGCGGCTCTCGCCGACGAAGGACCGGCCTTCCCGGCCTGTCTCGCCATCGCCTGGCTGATCGAGGCGCTGGTGCACATCGGCGAGCTGGACCAGGCGCACGAGGTGTTGCTGGAGCACGGGCTGGTCGGCCGGCTCAGCGCCGGGCTGCCGGACCGTCCGCATGTGCTGGCCGCGCGAGGCGCGCTGCACATGGCGATGGGCCAGTTCCAGCACGCCGTCGACGACTACACCGCGTGCGGCCGGACCCTGGCGGCCTTGAACGTGGTCAACTCGACGGTCATACCCTGGCGTTCGAGGGCGGCGTTCGGTGCGTTGGCCGTGCAGCGGTACGACCTGGCGCTGGCGCTGGCCGAGGACGAGCTGATCGCGGCGCGCAAGTGGGGCTCGGCACGCGGTGTCGGTGCGGCGCTGCACGCCGTGGCCATAGCGCGGCGGGGCGAGTCGTCGGTGCCCCTGCTGGAGGAGGCCGTCCAGCTGCTCGACCTGGGGCAGGCCCGTACGGAGCTGATGCAGGCGCTCTACGACCTGGGCACGCTACAGGTGGAGCGGAAGGACGTGGCCGGCGGGCGCAGCCGCCTGGAGGCAGCGGGCGCGGTGGCCCGCGAGTGCGGCAACGCCTACTGGGCGGAACGCGTTCGGCTCGGGCTGGCCCGGCTGAGCGGTCCGGACAACGGTCGGACACTCACCCGCCAGGAGATCAAGATCGCTCAGCTGGCCCGTGCCGGGTACAGCAACCAGCGGATCGCGGAGACGCTGTTCCTCGCCGTACGTACGGTCGAGTTCCATCTTTCCAGCGTCTACCGGAAGCTCGCCATATCCGGCAGAAGGGAGCTGGCCACCGCTCTGGGGTCGGTGGCCGCCTAGGGTGGCCGCCTAGCCTCGCGCTTTCGTGAGCTCTGTCCGACTGGTGGTCGGACCGCCGTCGGGTTCAACCGCGTGAAAAACCCTACGGGTGGCCCGCAATGAATCCTGTGGGTGTGCCGCAGTGAACCCTGTGGGCACGCCGTAGGTTCCCCAGGCTCGCCTTGTGCGGGGGAGCCGGGAGTGTCAGTGTCGAAATGAATTCAGCGGGGCCTGTTCGAGAGCCCGTATCCATCACCCCACTCATTTCGAGGCAGGCACTCATATGCTCCAGCAGAACACGACCAGGCGGATCGGCTATTGGCTGCTGCATCTGCACAGGCTCTTCGATGAGGCCACCGAACGAGCGTTGTCCAGTGAGCGCCTGAATCGACGGCAGTGGCAGGTGCTGCACGCCATCAGTATCAATGTGAACACCGTCACCGATATCGATGCGGCCTTCTCTCCTTTCCTGGCCGTCGACCGCATCGATTCCTACGCGCCGATCGTGAACGAGTTCGCGGCACGGGGCTGGGTCACGGTGCAGGACGGCGCCGTGGCGCTGACGGCGGACGGCGACGCGGCGCACGACCGGGCCGAGGCGCTGGTGAACGCCCATGCGGACCGCTCGCTCGCCGGGATCTCGGAGGAAGAATTCCTGGCCGCCAACGATGTGCTCGCGCGAATCGCTCACAACCTTGAGAGCGAATAGCGACCGCATGCCCTCGGCCAAGTCGGCGCAGTCATTCCGGGAGAAGAGTATGGACGCTTCAGTCGTTGTGGTCGGTGCCGGGCCCGCCGGACTCATGCTGGCCGGGGAGCTGCGCCTGGCGGGCATCGATGTCATCGTGCTGGACCGGCTGCCCGAACGCACCGGGGAGTCACGCGGCATCGGGTTCACGATCCGCACCATGGAGGTGTTCGACCAGCGGGGTCTGCTCTCCAGGTTCGGTGAGATCGAGACCAGCGAGGCCGGGCACTTCGGCGGTCTGCCCCTCGATCTGGGCCTGTTGGGCGCCGCCCACGGCGCCGCCCGGACCGTGCCCCAGTCCACGACCGAGGCCGTGCTGGAGAGCTGGGCCCGGGACCTCGGGGCCGAGATCCGCCGCGGTCACTCGGTCACCGGCTTCGTCGAGGACGCCGAGGGCGTGACCGTCACCGTCGCCGGCGGGCCCAATCTGCGGGCCCGGTATGTGGTGGGCTGTGACGGGGGACGCAGCACCGTGCGCAACATCGCCGGCTTCGACTTCCCCGGCACCCCCGCCACCACCGAACTCTTCCTCGCCGACCTGCGCGGGGTGGAGCTGGAACCCCGCATGATCGGCGAGCGCACCCCCGGCGGCATGGTGATGGTGGCGCGGCTGCCCGGCGGCATCCACCGGATCATCGTCGGCGAGCGCGGCACGCCGCCGCCCCAACGGCGCACGGCCCCACCGGAGTTCAACGAGGTGGCGGACGTCTGGAAGCGTCTGACGGGCACCGACATCTCGGACGCCGAGCCGGTGTGGGTCAGCGCCTTCGGCGATGCGGCCCGCCAGGTCACCGAGTACCGGCGCGGCCGGGTACTGCTGGCCGGGGACGCCGCGCACGTCCATCTGCCGGCCGGCGGACAGGGGATGAACACCAGTGTCCAGGACTCGGTGAACCTGGGCTGGAAGCTGGCCGCAGTGGTGCGCGGCACGGCCCCCGAGACCCTGCTGGACACCTACCACGACGAGCGGCACGAGGTGGGCCGTCAGCTGCTGGCCAACACGCGCGCCCAGAGCACCCTCATCCTCGGCGGCGACGAGGTGGGACCGCTGCGGGACACCCTGGCCGAACTGCTGGACGGCCACCCCGAGGTCGTACGCCGACTGGCCGCCAAGGTCAGCGGCCTCGACATCCGCTATGAGACGGGCGGCGGTTCGCACCCGCTGCTGGGCGCCCGTATGCCGCGGCTGTCCCTGCTCAGGGACGGCCGGCCCACCAGCAGCAGCGAGCTCCTCCGCTCGGGCCGTGGCGTCCTCCTGGACCTGGAGGACAACGCCACGCTGCGCGGCCGGGCACGGGGGTGGGCCGACCGGGTCGACATCGTGACGGCCTCCCGTCACGGGGACCTCCTCGACGAGGACCCCCTGGTGCGGACCGCCGCCGTCCTGCTGCGTCCCGACGGCCATGTCGCCTGGGCCGCACCCGGCTCCCGCTCCGACCTACCGATGGCACTGGCCCGCTGGTTCGGGCCGGCCCGATGAGCACCAGAAGGGAAGCGATGCACAGCACGTTGATCGTCGCCAGGATGGACTCCGGCTCGGCCCGTGAGGTCGCCGACCTGTTCGCCGCCTTCGACCGCACCGACATGCCCGCCCGGATGGGCACCCGTCGCCGTCGGCTCTTCGAGTTCCACGGCCTGTACTTCCACCTCCAGGACTTCGACGAGGACAACGGCGAGGGGCGGATCGAGGAGGCCAAGACCGATCCGCGGTTCGTGCGGATCAGCCAGGACCTGAAGCCGTACATCGAGGCGTACGACCCCGCGACGTGGCGGTCGCCCAAGGACGCCATGGCCCGTCGCTTCTATGAATGGAGTGCCTCATGAGCACCGCCGACGGCCGCCGCCGGGTGGCGATCACCGGGATCGGAGTCATCGCCCCGGGCGGGCAGGGAACCAAGGAGTTCTGGAAGCTGCTCACCGACGGACGTACCGCCACCCGCCGCATCTCCTTGTTCGACCCCTCGCCGTTCCGCTCCCAGGTGGCCGCCGAGGCCGACTTCGACGGGGAACTGTCCGGGCTGACCCCGCAGGAGGTCCGGCGGATGGACCGGGCCGCGCAGTTCGCGGTGGTCGGTGCCCGGGAGGCGGTCGCCGACAGCGGGCTGGAGTTCGGCACGCTGGACCCGCACCGGACCGGCGTGACGATCGGCAGCGCGGTCGGCGCCACCACCGGACTCGACCAGGAGTACCGCACGGTCAGCGACGGCGGTCGGCTGGAACTCGTGGACCACACCTACGCCGTGCCGCATCTGTACGGCTACATGGTGCCCAGCTCCTTCGCCACCGAGGTTGCCTGGGCAGTGGGTGCCGAGGGTCCCACCACCGTCATCTCCACGGGCTGCACCTCCGGCCTGGACGCGGTGGGTTTCGCGGTGGACGTGATCCGGGAGGGCACGGCGGACGTGATGGTCGCCGGTGCCACCGACGCGCCGATCTCCCCGATCACCGTGGCCTGCTTCGACGCGATCAAGGCGACCACGCCCCGCAACGACGACCCCGAGCACGCCTCCCGGCCCTTCGACGCCAGCCGCAACGGCTTCGTCATCGGGGAGGGCGCGGCGGTGTTCGTCCTTGAGGAACTGGAGAGCGCCCGCGCCCGGGGCGCGCGGATCTACGCCGAGGTGGCCGGATTCGCGACCCGCTCGAACGCGTTCCACATGACCGGGCTGCGGCCCGACGGCGTCGAGATGGCCGAGGCCATCCGGGTCGCGCTCGACGAGGCCCGGCTCGCCGCCGAGGACATCGACTACATCAACGCCCACGGCTCGGGCACCAAGCAGAATGACCGGCACGAGACCGCCGCGTTCAAGCGCAGCCTGGGCGAGCACGCCTACCGCACCCCGGTCAGCTCCATCAAGTCGATGGTCGGGCACTCGCTCGGCGCCATCGGCTCCATCGAGATCGCCGCGTCGGTCCTGGCCATGGCCCATGACGTGGTGCCACCGACGGCGAACCTGCACCACCCCGACCCGGAGTGCGACCTGGACTACGTGCCCCTGACGGCCCGGGACTGGAGGACCGACGCCGTGCTGTCGGTCGGCAGCGGATTCGGCGGCTTCCAGAGCGCCGTGGTGCTCGCCGACCCCGAGCGGGGCGAGCGATGAACGCCACGGTCCTGGTCACCGGCCTCGGCATCGTGGCCCCGACCGGCCTCGGCATCGAGGACTACTGGTCGGCCACGCTCGCCGGCCGGAGCGCGGTCGGGCGGGTCACCCACTTCGACCCCACGCCCTATCCGTCCCGGCTGGCGGGTGAGATCAGCGGGTTCGCCGCCGAGGAGTATCTGCCGAGCCGGCTTCTGCCGCAGACCGACCGAATGACCCGGCTCGCCCTGGTCGGCGCCGACTGGGCGTTCACCGACGCGGGTGTGGTGCCGTCCGAACTGCCCGCGTACGACGTCGGAGTGATCACCGCGAGCCACTCCGGCGGCTTCGAGTTCGGCCAGAACGAGCTGCGGGCCCTGTGGAGCAAGGGTGGTCGGCACGTCAGCGCCTACCAGTCCTTCGCGTGGTTCTACGCCGTCAACAGCGGCCAGATCTCCATCCGCAACGGTCTGCGCGGCCCCAGCAGCGTCGTGGTCAGTGACCAGGCCGGCGGGCTGGACGCGCTGGCGCAGGCCCGCCGGCAGCTCCGCAAGGGCGTCAGCATGGTCATCGCCGGCGCGGTCGACGCGTCGATCTGCCCGTGGGGGTGGGTCGCCCAGATGACCAGCGGCCGACTGAGCACCTCAGACGACCCGGCCCGGGCGTATCTGCCGTTCGATGACCGGGCCGCCGGACACGTCCCCGGGGAGGGCGGCGCCCTGCTGGTCCTGGAGGCGGCCGAGCACGCCCGGCGGCGCGGCGCCCCACGGGTGTACGGCGAGATAGCGGGCCATGCCGCCACGATCGACCCCAGGCCCGGCAGCGACCGCGCCCCCACCCTGCAGCGCGCGATCGAACTCGCCCTCGCCGACGCGGGGACGACCCCCGAGGACATCGGGGTGGTGTTCGCCGACGCCGCCGCCGTGCCGGACCTGGACCGGGCGGAGGCGGAGGCGATCACCAAGGTCTTCGGGCCGCGCGGAGTGCCGGTGACCGCGCCGAAGACCACCACCGGCCGGCTGTACTCCGGTGCCGCCGCCCTCGACCTGGCCGCCGCGTTCCTGTCGATCCGCGACCAGGTGATCCCGCCGACCGTCGGCAGCACGCTCTCCCCGTCCTATGAGATCGACCTGGTGAGCGGCGCCCCGCGACCCGCCGAGCTGCGCAGCGCCCTGGTGATCGCCCGCGGCCAGGGCGGCTTCAACTCCGCCATGGTCGTTCGCGCCGCCGAACCCGCCCACCTATGACCCGTACGAAAGGACCCGCATGTCTGCCAAGGAGTTCACCCTCGACCAGCTGAGGGCCACGTTACTGGAGGGCGCCGGCACCGACGAGAGCGTCGACCTGGACGGCGACATCCTCGACACGTCCTTCGAGGACCTGGGCTACGAGTCGCTGGCGATGCTGGAGACCGTCAGCCGCATCGAGCGCGAGCACGGCATCAGCCTGGACGAGGAGGCGGTCGGTGAGGCCGGCACTCCCCGCGCGCTGATCCGGCTGGTCAACGAACGCCTGTCCGCCACCCAGACCGCCTGAGCGGAGCCCACGATGACCGAGAACACCGCCAGGGTCGCCCTGGTCACCGGCGCCACCAGCGGGATCGGCCTCGCCGCCGCCCGGACCCTCGCCCAGCAGGGGCACCGTGTCTACATATGCGCACGTGACGAGAACGCGGTCGCCGCGACGGTGAAGACACTGCGATACGAGAACCTGGACGTGGACGGCAGCCCCGCCGACGTGCGTTCCAAGGAGGACATCGAGGCCGTGGTGCGGGCCGCGGTGGCCCGCTTCGGACCGATCGACGTGTTGGTCAACAACGCGGGGCGCAGCGGGGGAGGGGTGACCGCCGACATCGCCGACGACCTGTGGGACGACGTCGTCGCCACCAACCTCACCAGCGTCTTCCGGATGACCCGCGAGGTGCTCAACGCGGGCGGCATGCGCCAGAAGAAGCGCGGCCGGATCATCAACGTCGCGTCCACGGCGGGCAAGCAGGGCGTGGTGCTCGGCGCCCCGTACTCGGCGTCCAAGCACGGCGTGGTCGGCTTCACCAAGGCGCTGGGCAATGAGCTGGCGCCGACCGGGATCACCGTCAACGCGGTGTGCCCGGGCTACGTCGAGACGCCGATGGCCCAACGGGTGCGGCAGGGCTACGCGGCGGCGTACGGCACCTCCGAGGACGCCATTCTGGAGAAGTTCCAGGCCAAGATCCCGCTCGGCCGCTACTCCACCCCCGAGGAGGTCGCCGGCCTGGTCGGCTATCTCGCCTCCGATCCGGCCGCCTCGATCACCGCGCAGGCGCTGAACGTCTGCGGCGGCCTGGGCAATTTCTGAATCGGGAGACATCATGACGAACCGCCAGGTCGAACACGAGATCAGCGTCCAGGCCGGCGCCCGGGACGTCTACCGGCTGCTCGCCGAGGTGGAGAACTGGCCGAGGCTCTTCCCGCCGTCGGTGTACGTCGAAGTCCTCGAGCGCGAGGCGGACCAGGAGCGCATACGCATCTGGGCCACCGCCAACGGCGAGGCCAAGAACTGGACCTCGATCCGCGAGCTGGACCCGGAAGGCCTGCGCATCACCTTCCGGCAGGAGGTCTCCGCGCCGCCGGTGGCGTCGATGAGCGGCACCTGGGTCATCGAACCCCGAGGAGAGCGGGAGACCCGGCTACGGCTGCTGCACGAGTACCGCGCGATCGACGACGACCCCGAGGGCTTGCAGTGGATCGACGAGGCCGTCGACCGCAACAGCCGGGAGGAACTGCCCGGCGTCAAGGCCGGGCTGGAGGAAGCCACCCGGACCGAGGAGCTGACCCTGTCCTTCGTGGACGACGTCACCGTCAACGGCTCCGCCAAGGACCTCTACGACTTCGTCAACGAGGCCAACCTGTGGACCGAGCGGCTGCCGCATGTCAACGAGGTGAAGCTGACCGAGGACACCCCCGGCCTCCAGGTGCTGCGGATGGAGACGCTCACCAAGGACGGCTCCGCGCACACCACCGAGTCGGTCCGGGTCTGTTTCCCGCACCACAAGATCGCCTACAAGCAGACCACGCTGCCGGCGCTGATGAAGCTGCACACCGGGTACTGGACCTTCGAGGAGGGGCCCGACGGCGTCACCACCGCCGCCTCCCAGCACACGGTGGTCATCAACGCCGAGAACATCACCAGGATCCTCGGCCCGGACGCGGGCGTGTCCGAGGCCCGGGAGTTCATCCGCAACGCACTCGGCAACAACAGCCGGGCCACCCTGGGCCACGCCAAGGACTATGCGGAAGCGCGGCGCTGACCGATGCCCACTCCCTCGACCCACGGCGCGCCGGACACCGATGTCGTGGTGGTCGGTGCCGGTCCGGTCGGACTGCTGCTCGCCGGGGACCTGTGCGCGCACGGGGTGCGGGTCCTGGTGGTGGAGCAGCTGGTCCGGCCGATGACCGAGTCGCGCGCCTCCACCCTGCACGCCCGCACCATGGAGGTGCTGGCCGAGCGCGGCGTCCTCGACCGGCTCGGCTCGCTTCCGGACGGCGGTCCGGGGCACTTCGGCGGTATCCGGCTCGACGTGGCGGAGGCCGACCCCGGACATCCCTACGCGGGACAGTGGAAGTGCCCCCAGACCCGGCTCGAAGCAGTGCTCCAGGAGCGGGCCGTGGAGCTGGGGGCGCGGATCCGGCGGGGCCGGCGGCTGGTGGACCTCGCCGAGCAGGGCGACCGGGTGCTGGTCGAGACCGTACCCGTGGACCGGGCAGCGGACGGCGGAGTGGCCGACGGCACGCGGGAACGGATGACAGGCTCCTACGTCGTCGGCTGCGACGGCTGGCAGTCCACGGTACGGAAGGCCGCCGCGTTCGAGTTCGCCGGCCGGGACGCGACTCGGGAGATGCTGCGGGCCGACGTCGCCGGGATCGACATTCCCGCCCGGCGGTTCGAGCGGCTGGAGCACGGACTGGCCACCGCGCACCGCTGGCCGGACGGCACCACCCGGGTCATGGTGCACGTCTACGGCGCCGAGCCCCGGCCCCGTACCGGAGCGCCGGAGTTCGGCGAGGTCGTGCGGGCTTGGGCGCGGGTGACGGGCGAGGACATCGGCCACGGGACACCGCTGTGGCTGAACGCCTTCGACGACGCCCGGCATCAGGCCACCCGCTACCGGCGGGGCCGGATCCTGCTCGCCGGCGACGCCGCGCATGCGCAGATGCCGGTGGGTGGACAGGCCCTCAACCTCGGGCTCCAGGACGCGGCGGCCCTCGGCGGGCGGCTCGCCCAGCGCCTTGGCGGCGGGGTGGACGACGCGGTCCTGGACGACTACCACCGGGAGCGCCATCCCATCGGCGTGCGCACCCTCACCGACATCCAGGCCCAGTCGACCCTGCTGCTCGGCGGGCCCGAGATCGAGCCCCTGCGGGAGGTCTTCGCCGAGCTGATGCGCTTCGACACCGTACGCCGCCGGCTGGCCCGCATGATCAGCGGCCTCGGCCTGCCCCGTACCCCGGTCGCGCCGCCACCCGCCACCGCCTCGGCGCGCCCCCTTCATTCCCCGACGACTGCGAACGGCAGGACTTCCACCATGGACAAGCTTTCCCGCAAGACCGCGCTGGTGACCGGATCCAGCCGAGGCATCGGGCGGGCCACCGCGCAGCGGCTGGCCGCCGAGGGCGCGCTGGTCGCCGTGCACTACGCGACCAACGAGGACGCGGCGCAGGAGACCATCGAGCTGATCGAGAAGGACGGCGGCCGGGCCTTTGGCGTCCGGGCCGAACTCGGCGTCCCCGGCGACGTCCACACCTTGTTCCTCGGCCTGGAGCGCGGGCTGAAGGAGCGGACCGGCGGCACCACTGTGGACATCGTCGTCAACAACGCGGCCGTGACGACCCCGACCGGGGTGCAGCCGGAGGATGTCACCCCCGATGAGTTCGACCGGCTCTTCGCGGTGAACGCCAAGGCGCCCTTCTTCATCGTGCAGCGCGCCCTGCCGCTGCTCCCCGATGGCGGCCGGATCATCAACATCTCCTCCGGACTGACCAGGGTCGCCAATCCCGACCAGGTCGCCTACTCGATGACCAAGGGCGCGATCGAGCAGATCACCCTGCACTTCGCCCGCCACCTCGCCCCGCGCGGCATCACCGTCAACAGCGTGGCGCCCGGCATCACGAACAACGGCGGCCCCGTCTTCGACATCCCCGAGGCCGTGGCGCAGATGGCACAGCTGTCGGCCTTCAAGCGGGTGGGCGAGGCGGTGGACGTCGCGGACGTGGTGACCTTCCTGGCCACCCACGAGGCCCGCTGGATCACCGGCGCCTTCATCGACGCCAGCGGCGGCACCCTGCTGGGCTGACCCCCGGCCATACGAGAGGAGGGGGAGAACGGTGACGGCCGTACAGGAACCGCCGACTTTTACCGAACACGTCGGCGAACTCAGGGAATTGAAGGAAACAGCCCGGCTCGGGGCCGACCCCAGGGCCACCGAGCGCCAGCACGCCAAGGGGAAGCTGACCGCGTACGAACGCATCGACCTCCTGCTCGACCCCGGGAGCTTCACCGAGGTCGAGCCATTGCGGCGGCACCGGGCCACGGGGTTCGGACTGGAGGGCAAACGGCCGCACACCGACGGTGTCGTCACTGGCTGGGGCACCGTCGAGGGGCGGACGGTCTTCGTGTACGCGCACGACTTCAGGATCTTCGGCGGCGCGCTGGGCGAGGCCCACGCGGAGAAGATTCAGAAGATCATGGACATGGCCGTCGCGGCGGGTAGTCCGCTGGTCTCCCTCAATGACGGCGCCGGCGCGCGCATCCAGGAGGGCGTCTCCGCGCTCGCCGGCTACGGCGGGATCTTCCAGCGCAACACCCGGGCGTCCGGCGTCATCCCGCAGATCAGTGTGATGCTCGGCGCCTGTGCGGGCGGCGCGGCCTACTCGCCCGCGCTCACCGACTTCGTCTTCGCGGTCCGCGGGATCTCACAGATGTTCATCACCGGCCCCGACGTGGTCCGCGCGGTCACCGGCGAGAAGGTCACGCACGACGGGCTCGGCGGCGCCGACGTCCACGGCAGTTCCTCGGGCGTCGCCCACTTCGTCTACGACGACGAGGAGACCTGTCTGGCCGAGGTGCGCTGGCTGCTGTCGATGCTGCCCTCCCACAACCGTGAACTGCCGCCCGCCGCCGTAACCGGGGACCCTGCGGACCGCGGGGTGGACCGGCTGGTGGAGCTGGTGCCGCTGGACGGCAACCGGTCCTACGACATGCGTGAGGTGATCGCCGAGATCGTCGACGACGGCGACTTCATGGAAGTGCACGCCCAGTGGGGTGCCAACCTGGTGTGCGCGCTGGGCCGGCTCGACGGCGAGGTGCTCGGCGTGGTGGCGAACCAGCCGGCCGCGCTGGCCGGTGTCCTCGACATCACCGCGAGCGAGAAGGGCGCCAGGTTCGTCCAGTTCTGCGACGCCTTCAACATTCCGCTGCTCACGCTGGTGGACGTCCCCGGCTTCCTGCCCGGCGTCGATCAGGAGCACGAGGGCATCATCCGCCGCGGCGCCAAGCTGCTCTACGCGTACTGCAACGCCACCGTGCCGCGGATCTCGGTGGTGCTGCGCAAGGCGTACGGCGGCGCCTACATCGTGATGGACTCGCGTTCCATCGGTGCGGATCTCGCCCTGGCCTGGCCCACCAACGAGATCGCGGTAATGGGCGCGGAGGCGGCCGCGGACGTGGTCTTCCGACGGGAGATCGCCGCCTCGGACGACCCCGCGACCACCCGCGAACAGAAGATCAAGGAGTACCGGCGGGAGCTGGTGCACCCGTACTACGCGGCCGAACGCGGCCTGGTCGACGACGTGATCGACCCGGGCGACACCCGCGCCGTGCTGGCCCGCGCCTTCGCGATGCTGCGACGCAAGGACGCCGACCTGCCGCGCCGCAAGCACGGCAACCCGCCGCAGTGACCGCCGCGACGGAGCCGACCGGCGACGGGCAGGTCTTCCTGCGGATCGAGAAGGGCCGCCCGGACGCGATGGAGCTCGCCGCGCTCACCGCGGCCCTGTTCCAACGCCTCGCCGCCCAGCCGGCGGAACCGGACCGGCCCCGGCCCCGGGCCGGCTGGCGCCGCCCCGAACGGTCACCGGGCTTCCAGGGCCCCAGGTCATGGCAGGACACGGCCCCGTGAACCCCCCTCGAGTACGCCAACGACGAACGGAAGTCAGGGCATGGAATCAGGAATTCTCTTCGACCTGCGCAACCCGGAGGCCTGGCACCGGCCGTGGGCCGACCACTACGCGCGCTCGCTCGAGTGGTGCGAGGAGGTCGACCGGCGCGGTATCGGTGGCGTGTGGTTCACCGAGCACCACCTGTTCGAGGACGGCTATCTGCCGCAGCCGCTGGTGTTCGCCGCCGCGGCGGCCGCCCGGACCCGTGACTGCCGGATCGGCACCGCGGTGATCCTGCCCAACCTGCGCAGGCCGGCCCAGCTCGCCGAGGACGCCGCGATCGTCGATCTGATCAGCGGCGGCCGGCTCGAACTCGGCGTCGGCGCCGGCTACCGGGTGCCCGAGTACGACCTGTTCGGCGCCGAGTTCGACCGCCGGTTCGGCCGGGTGGAGAAGAACATCCGCGAGGTGCGCAGGCTGTGGGAGGAAGGCGGCATCACGCCCGGCCCGATCCAGCGCCCGGTGCCCGTGTGGGGTGGTTTCTACGGACCGCGCGGTGCCCGGATCGCCGGCCGCCTCGGCATCGGATTGCTGCACATCAACCGGGCGATGTACGAGCACTACGAGGCCGGGCTCGCGGAAGGCGGCCACGATCCGCGAACCGCTCGGGTCTCGGACCTGCTCCCGGTGATCCTCGCGGACGACCCCGAGGCCGTCTGGCCCCGGATCGCCCCGCACCTGGTCCACCAGATGAACACCTACCGCCTCGGGTCCGTGGAGGGCACCGACCACCCCGCCCCGCCGCTGCTCAAGGTCGAGGACTTCCCCGAGAAGCGGCCCGAGGACGGTTCCTGGGCCACTCTTGAGGTGCTCACCCCCGAGCAGGCCGCGGTACGCATCCACGAGCGGACCAGGGGACTGCCCGTCAGGCACCTCATCTTCTGGGCGAGCGTCGCGGGGATGCCGGACGATCTCGTGGCCCGGCACATCGAGCTGGTCGCCGAGTTGCCGAAGCTGCTGGAGAGGCAGTCGGCCGGTGGGTGAGCCGGTCGTGACCCCGGCGGCCGCCGCGCCGCATGGGATCCACCGCCACCGGGCCCTGCTGGTCGTCCTCTCCGGAAACATGCTCCTGGACGCCATCGAGGTCTCGGTGGTGCTGGTGGCCCTGCCGTCGATCGGCGCCGACCTGGGACTGACCATGTGGTCGGTGCAGTGGCTGATGAGCGGATTCGCCCTCGGCTTCGCCGCGATGCTGGCCCTGGGGCCGGTGCTGTCCGGCCGCTTCGGGCTGCGCCGCGTCTACCTCGCCGCGATGCTGCTCTTCGCGCTCGCCTCCGTCGTCGGCGGACTGAGCGACGGCATGGCGATGCTGGTCGCCTCCCGGCTGGTCAAGGGGGCGTGTGCGGCGCTGACCGCGCCCGCCGGACTGGCGCTGATCGGCACCACATTCCCCGGCGGTCCGCCGCAGCGCCGGGCGGTGTCGGTGTACTCGCTGTTCGGCGCGGCCGGGTTCACCGCGGGGCTGCTGCTCTCCGGAGCGCTGGCCCCCGGCCACTGGCACGGGACGTTCCTGTTCCCCGCCCCGGTGGCCCTGGCACTGCTGGTGTGGGGTTTCCGGGTGATCCCCGGCGGTGTACGGCAGCCGCCGACTCCGCTCGGCGGGGCGATCCTGCGCAACGGCCCGCTGGTGCGGGCGACGATGGGTGCGGCCACCCTCAACGGGACCTACATCGGCCTGCTGTTGCTGGCCACGTTCCGGGCGAGCGACGCCTTCGGCTGGCGGCCGTGGCAGGTCGCGCTCGGCCTGCTGCCCGCCTGTGTGCCGCTCGCGGTCTCGGTCCCGTTCGCCGGACGGCTGGTCCAGCGGTTCGGTACCGGGCGGTTGATCGCCGCCGGGGCGCTGTGCGCTCTCGCCGGCCAGCTTTACGCCCTGCTGCGGCCGGGCCCGCTGTCGTACGCGGCCGGCCTGCTGCCCGCGCTGCTCCTGGTGTCGGCCGCCTTCGTGCTCTCCTTCGCGGCGCTGAACATGCAGGCCGCGCAGAGCGTGGCACCGGCCCTGCGCGGTGCGGCCGTGCCGGTCTACCAGACGGGTGTACAGCTGGGCAGCGTCGTCATGCTGCCCCTGGTCGCCGGGCTCGCCACCCTCACCGACGGCTACCGGGCGCCCCTGCTGGCGACGTCGCTGGTCGCGGCGGTGGGGGTGGTGGCAGCCGTGGGCGGGCTGCGCGAGCGCACATGACGTCCGCCTCAGCCGGTCAGCAGCTCCCGGGTGACGGCGTCGAGCCGCCGGGCGTCCTCCGGGTCGAACGAGTGGTGCCGCAGATCCAGGCGCCGGCCTTCGAAGAAGGCGCTCAGCGGCTCGGTGGGCGGGCTGTCGATGGCCGCGACGATTGGGGTGATGCCGGCCTCGACCGGCTTGGCGAACCGCAGCATCTCCTTGACGTGGGCGGCGGTGGCCGGGTCGAACTCGCCGGCGAAGCCGGTCGCCGTACCGCCCGGGAAGTCCAGCACGTACCGGGTCCGGTGGCCAGGGCGCTGGAGGGAGAAGGAGACGCCGAGGAGGTTGTTCAGCTTGCCGCCCTGGAACATGGCGTCCCAGCCGTCGTAACCCCGCTCGAGGCCCAGGTCGTCCCAGTGGATCTGGCCCGCTTCCACGCCCGGCCCGGCCACGTTCACGATGACCGGGGCGGGGGCCTTCTCCAGCAGGTCGAGCAGGCCGTTGCCGAGCAGGAAGCGGCTCAGGTAGTACAGCGCGAAATTGTGCTCGAAACCTTCGGAGGTGACGCGGCGGGAGGAGCGGAAGAACCGGGCGCACAGCACCAGGGCGTCCACCGCGGGGAAATTCTCCCTGATGTCCTCGATGATCCGCTTGTTTTCGCTGACCAGACTGAGGTCCGCGGGCAGGAAGAAGGCCCGCTCCCCGGCGCCCAGTTCTTCCGCCGTGGCAAGGAAGATCCGCCCCTTCTCCGGATGCGGGCCGATGACCACCACCTGGTCGCCGCGCTTCAGATACGTGTGGGCGAGCGCTTCTCCGATGCCGGAGGTGCCGCCCGAGACAACCAGGGTCTTCATGATGTTCTCCTTGAGGGCCGGAACGAGAAAAGAAAGGGTCGTGCAATGAGCTACGAGGCAGATCTGGCCGAGACGGTGAAGCACCTCACCGAACGGGTCCATGAACTGGAGGCGATTCACGAACTCCAGCGGCTGCGCACCGAGTTCCACCGCTGCCTGAACAACGCGGAGTGGGACGGGCTGGCCAGTCTGTTCACCGACGATGCGCACCTCGACTACGGCGACTTCGGGCAGGCGCACGGCAGCGCCGGAATCCGCGAATTCTACAGCGCCTTACCGGGGAAGATCCTCGAATTCCAGACCGGCGCCCGGACCATCTCTTTCAAGAACTTCGTCCACGGGCACCAGGTCGAGGTGCTGAGCAGGGAATCCGCCATCGGCGTCTCCTTCTTCGAGGAGAAGATACGGTTCGACCGGGAGAGCGAAATCCACAACAGCATCGGCCAGTTCACCGACACCTACGCCCACCGGGACGGGCGTTGGCACTTCGTCAAGGTCGAGCTGGATCACTACTGGGTGGTGCCGGACAACGAGGGCTGGCGCTGGCCCTGGTGATCCCCGCCGGGCCCCCGGCACCCGTTGCCGGGGGCCGAGCCGCACGGCTGTTATCCGCGTGCGGCCTCTTCCTGGGCCAGTGGGGCAGCGGCCGGCGCGACGACGCGCCGGCGCAGCGCGGGGAGCATGGCGAGCACTCCGAGCACCGCGAAGATCAGCGGTACCGCCAGCGCGACGCGCAGGCCGTGCAGCACCTCGGAGGGCGCGGGACCGGTGTTCGCCGCGTTGACGGCGGTGGCCACGCTCAGCCCCAGCGCCGGACCGATCTGGAACGAGGTGTTGACCAGGCCGCCGGCCACCCCCTGGTCCGCCACGGGAACGCTGTCGGCCGCCGCCATGGTGAGCGGTCCGTACGCCAGCGAGAAGCCGAGGCCGATCAGCAGGAACGCGGGCAGCAGCAGCGCGGCGTAGCTGGAGTCGGCGGTCAGGAACTGGAGCAGCGCGTAGGCCAGGACGGCCGAGGTCATGCCCGCCAGGACCACCCGCTCCACGCCGAAGCGGCCCACCATCGGGGCGGCGATCCGGGTCGACAGCACGGCGGCGACCAGCCCCACCGGGCTCACCGCGAACCCGGTCTCCATCGCCGACCAGCCCCGGTAGTCCTGGAAGTACAGCGTCATGGTGAACAGCACGCCGATCCAGGCACCGATCAGCGACATCGCGGCGATGTTGGCGCGGACCAGGGCGGGGGAGCGCAGCATGTCCAGCCTGACCAGCGGCTTGTCGACCTTCCGCTCGATCGCGGTGAACACGACGAGGAGCAGCGCGGCGGCCACCAGCGAGCCCAGGGTGCGGGCCGAGGCCCAGCCCACCTCCGGTGCCTGCACCAGGGTGAACACCACCAGCACCATGGTCGCGGTGATGGTCACGGCGCCGAGGATGTCGAAGTCCTTGGCGCCACCCTCCGGCCGGGGCGACCGCGGGATCAGCGCGAGGCCCCCGAGGAACGCGGCGAGTCCGACGACGGACGGGGCGAAGAACACCCAGCGCCAGTCCAGGTCGGTGAGCAGACCGCCGATGACCATGCCGAAGGCCATGCCGGTGGCGCCGGTCGCGGTGAAGATGGCCAGGGCCTTGTTGCGGATGTGGCCCTCGGCGAAGCTCGTGGTGATGATCGAGAACCCGGCAGGGGCGCTGAACGCGGCGCCGACGCCGGTGACGAAGCGGGCCGCGATGAGCACCTCGCCGTTGGGAGCCGCGCCGCCGATCGTGGAGCCGATGACGAAGACCATCAGCGACGCGAGCAGCATCCTGCGCCGGCCCAGCAGGTCGGCGGCGCGTCCGCCGAGGAGCAGGAAGCCGCCGAAGCCGACCACATAGCCGGTGATCACCCATTGGAGGGTGCTGGTCGACATGTCGAGCGAGGTCCCGATCGCCGGCAGGGCGACGCCTTTCATCGAGACGTCGAGGGCGTCGAGGAATAACGCGCCGCAGAGCACGGCAAGCATGCCGTAAGCCTTGGAGGACATGGTCGTGAAGACCGCGTTGGTTGGGGGAGGGGCGGGCATGAGAGCCTCCAGAAGAGCCGGACCGATCGGTCTGTTATCAGCCGAGGCACAGCATGACCGTGTCACTGACGGGATGTCAATGCGACTTCCCTGGGAGGGGACCGATCGGTCTGATAGTCTCCGGAAGCATGCCGCGCAAACGCACGCCCGACGCTCATGACCGCATCCTGGATGCCGCGGGCGGCCTGTTCGACCGCTATGGTGTGCACGCGGTCGGGATGCAGCAGATCATCGATGACCTGGGGTGCGGAAAGCAGCTTCTCTACCGGGAATTCGCCAGCAAGGACAAGCTGGTCGTGGCTTATCTGGAACGCTGCACCCAGGATTGGGACCGCACCTTCGCGCGCGCCCTCGCGGCGGCTGCCACACCCGAGGAGCAGCTCGTCGAAGTGGTCCGTGCCGTCCAGACCATGGTGCCCGGAACCCGTGGCTGCTCCCTGCGCAATACGCACGCCGAATTCCCCGACCCGGAACATCCCGCGCACCAGGTCTCCCTGGAGCATTTCAAGGCTGTCCGGGAACAGCTGCGGGAATTGGCGCGGCGGACTTCCGCGGCCGATCCTGACCGACTGGGTGACCGGATCATGCTGATCATCGACGGCGTGTACGCGAGCGGCGCCACGCTCGGTGCCACGGGCACCGCGGAGGAAGCCGTCGCATTGGCCCGCGACGTGATTCGGATCGAGACGTCCCTGCCGGTGGCGGAATCGGAAATACCGGCTGACGTCGGGTAATTGACGGCGGGACGGAGCACCGAGTCCGCCGCACCCGAACCTGTGGTCGTCCCGCAGTGACAGGGCGGATCTCCGCGGTGTTGCCTGGAAACCCGTTGGAGGCCGACCGGCGGCCTTCAGAGTTTCCGAGGGAGACCATCGTGACCCAGCCCAAGCCCGTCGCGCTGATCAGCGGAGCCGGCCGAGGCATCGGCGCGGCCACCGCGCGGGAGCTGGGGCGGCGCGGCTACCACGTGATAGTCAACTACCGGAGCAACTCCGAGGCCGCCGACGCCGTCGTCGAGACGATCACACGGGAGGGTGGCTCGGCCCAGGCCGCCCAGGCCGACGTCTGCGACGCCGAGCAGGTCGCCGCCCTGGTCGAGCGGGTCCGCTCGGAACACGGCCGGATCGACGTGCTGATCCTCAATGCCAACACGGTCAACCCGTCGTTCGTGCCCCTGACGGAGCTGTCCTGGGACGCCTTCGCCGAGAAGGTCAACGGCGAGCTGTCCGGGGTGTTCCACCTCAGCCGGCACACACTCGCCGTCATGCGGGAGCAGCGGTCGGGCCGGATCGTCTTCATCTCGAGCACCGCCACCGACTTCATCGGCATGGCCGTGGCACACTCCACCGCCAAGGCCGCGCTGAACACCTTCAGCCGTCATGTCGCCGGAGTCGGGGCGCAGTACGGCGTCCGGGTGAACACGGTCTCGTTCGGAGCGGTGCGTACGGAGTCTTCCGGGGCGGGCTTCAGCGAAGGCCTGCGGAAGTTCCTCACGGACCGTTCCGTGCTGTCCCGCTTGGTCGAGCCCGAGGACGCGGCGCGCGCCGTGGCCTCGGTGGCCGACGAGGACTTCGGAGCCGTGGCGGGGCAACTGATCCGGGTGGATGGCGGGTTCGGCATCCTCGACGAGCAGCTTCACCCGTTGGCCGAGCACTTCTCCTGACCGAGGCGGTGCGCCGCCCGTCGGCAGGCCCTGACAGGCCCGGCCGCGTCCAGCCCGGCTACAGCCGCCGTTCGCACGGGAGAGGACAGAAGCCACTGCCTCCCTCGACCACAACGGTCTTCCCGGGGGCGATCTCGGTGAACCCCGCGTCGCGCACCACCGGCAGGCCGCTCGCGGTGAGCTCGTCCCACCGCTCGGCCGACGCCGTACGCACCGCCAGCGGGAACCCGGCCCCGCGCCAGGCCGCCCGCGCCGCGTCGTCCAGCTCCCACCAGGCCAGCTGGGCGCCGTGCCCGGCCTGGGCCATCGCCTTGCCCGCCGACATCTCCACATGGGGGCTCAGCCACAGCACCGGACCGGTGGGGTCGGGGGCGGGCGGCGGCTCGGGGTCGTCCAGGTCGGTGCCGGAGACCTGGAGCTTGGCCAGCTCCTTGGGCCAGCCGTCCAGCGGCACCGGCGGGAACACCCGCACCTCGGCGGCCGCCGCCGAAGCCCCGTCCCCGTCCCCGTCCCCGTCCCCGTGCCCGGTTACGTCCTCGGCTGTGGCCGGGGCGGGTGCCCGGCCCGTGACCGTGATGCCCGGCAGCCCGGACGCGCGCCGCCACTCCGCGCCGCGCGCCCGCCGTACGACCTTGCGGATCCGGGCGTCCTGCCAGTCCCGTACGGCCTGGGCCCACTCGCCGTCGGCGGCCGTCGCCCGCTCGTCCGACAGCAGCACGAGCACCGCGCGCGCCGCCGTCTCCAGGGCGTCCGTACGCGCCGGGGGCGCGGCCTTCTCGATCCGGACCACCAGGGGCAGGACGAACTGCGGCGCGGCGTCCCGGTCGGTCTCGGCGTGCCGGAAGGGGCTGCTGCGGGCGCCGGATCCGGTGCCCTGGTGAGCGGTCGTCTGGGTGCCGGTCTGGGTGCCGGTCTCGGTGTCGCCGTCGGTGCTGGTCACGCGCCAAGTGTGCCAGGACCGCCGCGGGGCCGGTCTGACGGATCTTGGTGCCGTCAGCTCGTGCTGCTGTTGGCTCTTGGCGCCGTGAGCCCTCGGTGCCTTTGGCCGAAGGGCGCCGTGCCAGGCGTCGCGGCGGGCCCGCGACGATCCGCCGGACGGGGCCCAGGGCCAACGCACGCCGAGGGCCTCCCCTCGCCGAGGGGTGCGCCTATGCTCAACCGGCATGAGACTGCGAGGAGTCGGCCGCCGCTACGGCCTGGGCGGGCCGTGGGTGCTGCGGGGTGTCGATCTTGAGGTGTCGCCGGGCTCCCTGACCCGTGTCCAGGGGCGCAACGGCAGCGGCAAGTCCACGCTGCTGCGGCTGCTCGCCGGGATCGACGCCCCCAGCGCGGGCCGGATCACCGGCCGCCCGCCCACCGCCTACGTCCCCGAGCGGTTCCCGGCCGAGCTGCCCTTCTCCGCCCTCGGCTACCTCACCCACCTGGGCCGGATCCACGGGCTGTCCCGCGCCGCGGCGGCGCGCGGGGCGGGGGAGTGGCTGGAGCGGTTCGGCGCGGACGGCTACGCCGGCACCCCGCTCGCCGAGCTGTCCAAGGGCACCAGCCAGAAGATCGCCGTGGCACAGGCGCTGCTGGCCGCCCCCGGCCTCCTGGCCCTGGACGAGGCGTGGACCGGCCTCGACCAGGCCGCACGCGGGGTGCTGGACACGGCGGTCGCCGAGCGCGTCGCCGACGGCGGCGCGGTCGTCTTCGTCGACCACGACCCACGCCGCCTGGCCGGAGCCCCGGACCGTGTCCTGCGCGTCACCGAGGCCCGGCTGGAGCCGGTGGCCGCGGACGCCCATGGCGAGCCCGGCGAGGCCGGGCACCCCCGCCCGTCCGGAGGCGCCCCGGACCCGGCGGCGGCTCGATCCTCGGCTGCGGAGGCGGATTCTCCCGCCGCCGCGGTCCGGCCCCGGAGCAGCGACCCGGCGGCGGCTGCGCGCGCGGCCCGCGAGACGGCGGCGGGGGCGCCGGGCCGGGAGGCCGTGGTGCCGGGCGCGGCTGGGCCGTCGGCGGCGCAGGGCGGGCCCGGCGCCGGGCCACGGGTGCGGGTGGAGGCCGAGGGACGGCCCGGGGTCGGGCCGCCCGGTGAGCTGTCGGGCGCGGTGGTGCGTGAGTACGGCCCCGCGCCCGCGCTCGCGCCCGCGCACGGGGGCGGGGGCGACGGTCCGGCGGGGCGGGGACGGGGACGGGGCGTACGGCTGACGGTCGAGGTGGGCGTGGCCGACTCCGATGGCCTGCTTCGCACCCTCCTGACCGCCGACCCGCCCTGGCACATCCGCGCGGTGACGGCCATCGACGACAACGACCCTCAGGAGCCCGCCCAAGGGGCGAAGGAGAAGGCATGACCGCGCTGCTGCGCTATCAGGCGGCCCTGCTGGCCCGCTCGCACCGCTGGCTGCCGCCGTTGCTGCTCTACGGCGCGTTCCTGGGGATCGGGGTGCAGACCGGGCAGCCGATCCTCGACTCGCTCGGCTACGCCGCCGCCGCGCTGCTGCCCGTCGCCGCCTGGCTGGTGCGGGTGTGCGTCACCCAGGAGCCCGCCGCGGCCCGCGACTGCGCCTCGGCGGCGGTGGGGCCGGGCCGGGTGCACCTCGCCTCGGTGCTGACCGCGCTGGGCGCGGCGCTGGTGCTCGGCACCGCCGGGACGCTGTTCGTCGCGGCGGTCAGCGATCCGTACACCGCGGATCACCTGCACGAGATCCCCGTGCCCGAGGCGACCGTCTCCGGGCTGCTCACGGCGGTCGCGTGCGCGCTGCTCGGCACGGCCGTCGGCGCGCTGTGCAACCGGCCCCTGCTGCGCCGCCCCGGCTGGGCGATCCCGGCCACGCTGCTCGCCGCGCTGCTGGTGTCGGTGGCCGGTGCCTCGCCCGCGAACGCCGCCGTGTCGGGGCTGGTCGACGGCTCGCACAGCGGCACCGTGCCGATGCCCCTGCTGCCCCTGGCCCTGACCGGCGCGGCCGCCGCCGGGGCGACCGCGCTGGCCTGCGCGCTGAGCTCCCGCCGGTCGTAGGGTTCGGGTCATGGACGACCGTACGGACCTTCCCGAGGGCCCGCCGTACGCCGACTGCGTGCAGTGCGGCGAGCCCACCGAGTACCCCGCCGCGCGCCCCGGAGCGACGCTGTGCCCCGTCTGCGAATGGCAGGAGGCCCAGCGCACCGCCTGTTCAGGCTGAGCGCTCCGTGGGAAGTGCTCTGACCTGCCGTCGATCGTCTGCGGCGCCGTCGTGGCCGGTCGCGCCCACGCGGCGGAGCCGCATATCGACACAGCCCCGCGCCCCTTCGGGGCGCGGCCGAACGTCTGCCGATCGCCTGGCGGCGCTGTCCGGGCACAGACGCTAGTTGTGCCAGGGTCCCGTCACGGCGAACGTCGTGCCCGGGGTGTAGCAGTTCACGTACATCGTGCGGCGGTCCGGCGCGAAGGTGACGCCCGCGAACTCGCCCCACTCCGGCTCCTCCGGTGAGCCAATGTTCTGCCGCCCCCGGGCCATCGCGTAGACCTCGCCGCGCCGGGTCACCCCGAAGACATGCTGTGCGCCGTTGCCGTCCTCGCAGACCATCAGGCCGCCGCTGGGCGCGAGCGTGATGTTGTCGGGGGACTCGCCGGGGAGCTGGACATCCGTCTCGGGGCCGAAGACGATCACCAGCGTGAGGCGTCTCCGGTCGGGGTCGTAGCGCCAGATCTGGCCGAAGTGGTCGGCCGCCGAGCCGTCCGCGCTCTTGGCGAAGCTGGAGACGAAGTAGACCGACGTACCGCCCCAGTAGCACCCCTCCAGCTTCTGGGCGTGGGTGATGCCTCCGGGCCCGAAGTCCTGGAAGCGGACGGGGGTTTGGCGGGCGAGCGGGTCGGGGACGTCCACCCACTCGACGCGGTCGAAGGCGGTCCCCGGCTCCTGGATGGTGGACAGATCGGGCACCCCCGGCACCCGCAGCGCCTGAAGCTGCCCGCCCGCGCGCAGCGAGCCGATGCCGCCGAGCGGCTTCTTCGGCCGGAAGCGGTAGAAGAGCCCGAAGGGCTTCTCGAAGGCGTCCTCGGTCTCGTAGACGACGCCGCTGCGCGGATCGACCGCGATGGCCTCGTGCTGGAAGCGGCCCATGGCGGTGAGCGGGACGGCGCCGGTGCGGCGCGGATCGTAGGGGTCGACCTCGAAGATGAAGCCGTGGTCCTTGGTGTAGCCGTTCGTACCGGCCCGGTCTTCGGTCTCCTCGCAGGTCAGCCAGGTGTGCCAGGGGGTGGGGCCGCCCGCGCAGTTGACCGCGGTGCCCGCGATGGCCACCCGCTCGGACAGTACGTGGTTGCCGGAGTCGAGCTCCAGGGCGGTACAGCCGCCCAGGCCCATGGGGTCGTAGGTGAGGCCGTTCACGGCCGGGACGCGGATCGCGGCGTCCGGACGGTTCTCGTGGTTGCGGACCAGATGCGTACGGCCGCGGTGGCTGCCGGCGCGGCCCGGGAACGCGGCCATGCCGTCGCAGTGGCTGGGGACCTTGCCCTCGCCGGAGCGGAGTTCGTCGCCCTCGCGCGAGAGCACCCGGTAGCGGAATCCCTCCGGGAGGTCGAGCAGTCCGTCGGGGTCGGGGACCAGGGGGCCGTAGCCGTCCCGGTCGAGTGGTGGGGAATCCGGTTCGGCGGCCGCGGCCGTCCCGGCGAAGAGCTCGGAGACGCTGCCGGTGAAGGCGATGGAGGCGATGGTGGCCCCCAGCGCGCCGGTGCGGCCGAGAAGCTGACGTCGTGTCGCTGACATGCGGTAACTCCCTGCTGGCGGACAGAGAAGATGACCGGACGTGTGTATCACGCGCGTGGGAGCGCGGGAACCATTCGATCAGCGATGCGCGGGAACCGTCCGATCAGCGCTCGTACGACGCGTCGGCCAGTCCCTTCGCATCCCTGGCCAGGGCGGTGAGCCGGGATATCGCTCGGAAGTACTTCTTCCGGTAGCCGCCGCTCAGCATCTCCTCGCTGAAGAGCTGGTCGAACGGCACCCCGGAGGCCAGCACCGGCACCTCGCGGTCGTAGAGCCGGTCCGCCAGCACCACCAGCCGCAGCGCGGTGGACTGGTCGGGCACCGGCGCGACCCCGGTGAGGCAGACGGCCTGGATGCCGTCGCACATCGCGCCATAGCGGCTCGGGTGCACCTGGGAGAGGTGGTCCAGCAGGGCGGGGAAGTCGTCCAGGGAGGCGCCGGGGACGTGGTGCGCGGCGCGGGTGACCGTCTCGTCGGAGTGCGGGGGCGGGGCCGCGGGCAGACCGCGGTGGCGGTAGTCCTCGCCGTCGATGCGCAGCGTGCGGAAGCGGGCGGACAGCCCCTGTATCTCGCGCAGGAAGTCGGCCGCGGCGAACCGGCCCTCGCCCAGCTTGCCGGGCAGCGTGTTGGACGTCGCGGCGAGCGCCACGCCCGCCTCGACCAGCTTGCCCAGCAGCGTGGAGACCAGGACGGTGTCGCCCGGGTCGTCCAGCTCGAACTCGTCGATGCACAGCAGCCGGTGCCCGCTCAGGGTCTTCACGGTCTGCTGGAAGCCGAGCGCGCCGACCAGGTTCGTCAGCTCCACGAAGGTGCCGAACGCCTTCAGCTCGGGGGCGGCCGGGGTGGCGTGCCACAGGGAGGCCAGCAGATGGGTCTTGCCGACGCCGTAGCCGCCGTCGAGGTACATCCCACGCGGGCCGCCGCTCGCGGCGGGCTTGGCCGCCCGGCGGAACCAGCGCCCGCGGCGCCCGCCCTTCGCGTCCGCGTCGCCGCCGAGCCGCGCGGCGAAGGCTCTCAGCGCCTCGACCGCCTCGGCCTGGCTGGGCTGGCCGGGGTCCGTGAGGTAGTTGTCGAAGCTCACGGTGGCGAAGCGGGGCGGCGGCACCATCTCGGCGACCAGACGCTCCGCCGGAACCTGCGGCGCACGGGCGGTGAGGGCCGCTGGGGCCTCGGCGGCTTCGGTAGCTTCGGCGGCTATGCGGCCTGCCGAGCCGGATGCGGTGGTTGGTGCAGACACGGATGTCCAGGGTAGTCGCTCTTCACCCGACCACTGTCCGAGAGGGAGGCATGTCACACTGCGGCCTATGCGACGCCTGTTCCCCCTGCCTGTCCCCGCACCTGCCGAAACACCTGCCGGAACACCTGCACAAACGTCTGCCGCGACGCCCGCGGGCATTTCCGCCGAGACGCCCGCCGAGGACCGCGAATGGCCCCTTGACGAACTGGCCGACGCCTATGCGTACCCGGAGCCGCCGCACGGCCCCTCCGGCGCCTATCTACGGGCCAACATGGTGTCCTCGCTGGACGGGGCGGCCCATCACGACGGCCGGTCGAAGCCCCTGTCCTCCGACGCCGACATGCGGATCTTCGGGGTGTTGCGCGGGCTCGCCGACGCCGTGGTCGTGGGCGCGGAGACCGTGCGCCGCGAGGGCTACCGCCCGGCGCGCGCCCGGGAGGCGTTCGCCGAGCGGCGGGCGGCGCTCGGCCAGTCGCCCGCGCCCGCGATCGCCGTCGTGAGCGCGAGCCTGGACCTGGACTTCTCGCAGCCGCTGTTCACCGAGCCGCTGGTGCCGACGATCGTGATCACGGGCGCGACGGCCGCGGAGGCGCGGCTCGAAGCGGCCCGCGCGGCGGGGGCCGAGGTGGTCTTCGCCGGGGCGGGGCCCTCCGGGCGGGTGGACGCGGCGGCGATCGTGACCGCGCTCGCGGAGCTCGGCCACACCCGGCTGCTCACCGAGGGCGGCCCCACGCTGCTGGCGGAGTTCGCGGCGGCCGGGGTGCTGGACGAGCTGTGTCTCGCGGTGGCCCCCCTGGTCACCGCGGGGGACGCGAAGCGGATCATGAACGGACCCGTCCTGGGAGAACCGGAACGCTTCACTCTCGCTTCCGTTCTGGAGGAAGCCGGGTTTCTTTTCACCCGCTACCGTCGGATTTACCAATAACTCATAAAAACGTCTGTAAACCCGCGAATGGGATCGCGAAGGAGAAGGGCATCCGCCGTGTTCACGAGCGTATTGATGATTGAGAAGCCCCTGACCCCCGCCGACGTGGAATTCGTCACCACCCTGCACGGCGATGACCCGATCTCCTTCGTCGTCCTGATGCAGCCCCGGGGCAGCAAGGACCGGCTGCTGCGCGCGATCGACGACATCGCCCTCGGCGAGCTGGAGCAGGCCGCCCAGGAGGGGGAGGAGCCGGAGGGCAAGGAGGCGCTGGAGCCCGCCGAGCGGGCGCTGACCCACTCGGTGGCGGCGCTCGAGGCGGCCGGGAGCCGGGCCCGGGGCCATGTCGTCCAGCGCCATCCGCTGGAGGTGCTGCGCGGGGTGGTGGAGGAGACCCGGGCCGATGAGGTGATCGTGCTCACCGCCCCGCACTTCGTGGAGGAGTTCTTCCACCGGGACTGGGCCTCGCGGGCGCGCCACAAGGTGGGGGTGCCGGTGCTGAAGCTCTTCTCGCACGCGGTGGACGAGGACCAGCCCTCGGCCGGCGGCTGAGCCGCGGCCCCGCCTCCTGCGGTCATCGGCTGAGCCCCGCCCCCTGTGGCCATCAGCCGGGCCCCGCCCCCGCCGGTCATCGGCTGAGCCCCCGCCCCGGCCCCCGCGGCCATCGGCGGGGCGGGCCGCCGGGGGTGCGAGAATCGGGCCGACAGCACACACCGCGAACCAGGGGAGACCCGTACATGGCACCGGCCGGCACCGCCTCCGACACGCTGGATCGACCGCACTTCATCGGCATCGGCGGCGCCGGGATGTCGGGCGTGGCGAAGGTCCTCGCCATGCGCGGCGCGCGGGTCTCGGGCAGCGACACCAAGGACTCGCCGATCGTCGGGGCGCTGCGTGAGCTCGGCGCGACGGTGCACATCGGCCACTCCGCCGAGAACCTCGCCGCCGACGCCACCAGCGTCGTCGTCTCCAGCGCCATCCGCGACGACAACCTCGAGCTGGTCACGGCCCGGGAGCGCGGCATCCCGGTGGTGCACCGCTCCGACGCGCTCGCCGCGCTGATGGACGGCTCCCGGCCGATCGCGGTCGCGGGCACCCACGGCAAGACGACCACGACCTCGATGCTGGCCGTCTCGCTGCGCACCCTCGGCCTGGACCCGTCCTACGTCATCGGCGGCGATCTGGACGCCCCCGGCTCCAGCGCCCTCCACGGCGACGGCGAGATCTTCGTCGCCGAGGCCGACGAGAGCGACCGCAGCTTCCACAAGTACGCGCCCGAGGTGGCGATCATCCTCAATGTGGAGCTCGACCACCACGCCAACTACGCCTCGATGGACGAGATCTACGAGTCGTTCGAGACGTTCGTCGGCCGGGTCCGGCCCGGCGGCGCGCTGGTGATCTCCGCCGACCACCCCGGCGCCCGTGAGCTGACCGCCCGGGTCGGCGGGCGCGACGGACTGCGGGTGCTCACCTACGGCGAGGAGGCGGGCGCGGACGTGCGGGTCCTGGCCATCGAGCCGCACGGGCTGACCAGCGAGGTCACCGTACGGCTCGCGGAGTCCCTGGGCGCCGCCGAGCTCACCTTCACCGTCTCCGTCCCCGGCCGCCACTACGCGCTCAACGCCGTGGCCGCCCTCACCGCGGGCGCCGCCCTCGACGTCCCGGCCGCCGAGCTGGCCCCCGCCCTCGCCTCGTACACGGGCGTCAAGCGGCGGCTCCAGCTCAAGGGCGTCGCGGCCGGGGTGCAGGTGATCGACTCCTACGCCCACCACCCCACCGAGATCGCCGCGGACCTCGAGGCGATCCGCGGCGGCGCCGGGGAGGGCCGGGTGCTGGTGGTCTTCCAGCCGCATCTGTTCAGCCGCACCCAGGAGCTGGGCACCGAGATGGGCCAGGCGCTCGCGCTCGCCGACGCCTCCGTGGTCCTGGACATCTACCCGGCCCGCGAGGACCCGGTCCCCGGCGTCACCAGCGCCCTGATCATCGACGCCGCGGCCCGACACGGCGCGGATGTGACCGCCGAGCATGACCGGAATGCGGTGCCCGAGCTGATCGCCGGAATGGCGAAGCCCGGTGACCTTGTTCTCACCATGGGCGCCGGCGATGTGACGGACCTCGGTCCGGAGATCCTCGCCCGTCTACAGAGCCCGGAGAACTGAGGAGGTCCGTCCCCATGGCGTACGAGATCGACAAGCCGGAGGAGCAGTGGCGTGCGGAGCTGACTCCGCAGGAGTACCACGTGCTGCGGGAGGCCGGTACCGAGCGTGCCTTCACCGGTGAGTACACCGATTCCAAGGCGGTCGGCGTCTACGCCTGCCGGGCGTGCGGGGCGGAGCTCTTCCGCTCGGAGACGAAGTTCGAGAGCCACTGCGGCTGGCCGTCGTTCTACGATCCGGCGGACAGCTCGGCCGTCGAACTGATCGAGGACCGCTCGCACGGCATGGTCCGCACCGAGGTGCGGTGCACCCGCTGCGGTTCCCACCTGGGCCATGTCTTCTCGGGCGAGGGCTACCCCACCCCGACCGACCAGCGGTACTGCATCAACTCCATCTCGCTGCGGCTGAGCCCCGAGGAGAGCTGAGCCTCCGCCTCATTGTCATGAGCCGCAGCGCAGCACGGCGGCGGTCTCGGGCGGCAGTCTCAGCATGCCGTCCGGGCCCGGCAGCTCGATCCGCCGCCAGGCGGCCACCACCTCGGTGACCTCGCCGGTCCGGGGTCCGAGCCAGGTCTTGACCGGCCGGTCGCCCGGGTTGAGCAGGACCCGCAGCGGGCCGCGCTGAAAGCTGAAGCAGCCGTCCGAACCGGAGGACAGGCCCGTGTACGACCAGGTGGGGTCGGTCAGGGCAGGTTCGGCGCGGCGCAGCGCGATCAGCCGTCGGTACCAGTCGAGCAGCGCCCGGTGCGGCTCCCGCTCCGGCTCCCGCCAGTCGAGGCAGGACCGCAGGCGGGTGGCCGGGTCCTGGGGGTCGGGCACGTCCCCCGCCGCCCAGCCGTGGGCGGCGAACTCCCGACGGCGGCCGGACCGCACCGCCTCGGCCAGCTCCGGATCCTGGTGGTCGGTGAAGTACTGCCAGGGCGTACGGGCGCCCCACTCCTCGCCCATGAAGAGCATGGGGGTGAAGGGCGCGCACAGCACCACGGCCGCCGCGCAGGCCAGCAGCCCGGGGGAGAGCCGGGCCGAGAGCCGGTCGCCGACCGCTCGGTTGCCCACCTGGTCATGGGTCTGGGCGTAGCCGAGCAGCCGGTGCGCGGGGGTGGTGTGGGTGTTCAGCGGACTGCCGTGGCGGCGGCCCCGGAACGCCGAATGGGTGCCGTCGTGGAAGAAGCCGCCCATCAGCGTCTTGACCAGGGCGCCGGGCCCCTCGGCTGCGAAGTCGGCGTAGTAGCCCTGCCGCTCACCGGTGAGGAAGGTGTGCAGGGCGTGGTGGAAGTCGTCGTTCCACTGTGCGTGCAGACCGTGGCCGCCCGCCTCGCGCGGGGCGGTGGTGCGCGGATCGTTGAGATCGGACTCGCCGATGAGGAACAGCGGACGGCCGGTGCGGGCGGCCAGCGCGTCCACGGCGGCCGACAGCTCGGCCAGGAAGTGCCGGGCCCGGGTGTCGCGCAGCGCGTGCACCGCGTCCAGCCGCAGCCCGTCGAGGCGGAAGTCGCGCAGCCAGGCGAGCGCGCTGCCGATGAAGTACGCGCGCACCTCGTCGGAGCCGGGCGCGTCGAGGTTGACCGCCGCGCCCCAGGGGGTGTGGTGGGTGTCGGTGAAGTACGGGCCGAAGGCCGGGAGGCGGTTCCCGGAGGGGCCCAGATGGTTGTGGACCACATCGAGGACCACGCCGAGGCCGTGCCCGTGCGCGGCGTCCACGAAGCGCGCCAGCCCCTCCGGCCCGCCGTACGGCTCGTGCACCGCCCAGGGCGCCACCCCGTCGTAGCCCCAGCCATGGGTCCCGGGGAACGGGCAGACCGGCATCAGCTGCACATGGGTGATGCCCAACTCGGCCAGGTGCGGCAGCTGTTCGGCCGCCGCGTCGAAGGTGCCCTCATGGGTGAAGGTGCCGATGTGCAGCTCGTAGAGGACCGCGCCGGGCAGCGGCCGCCCGAACCACTCCCGCTCCCAGCGGAAGCGGGAGTGGTCGACCACCGCGCTCAGCCCCTCCGGGCCGTCCGGCTGGCGGCGGGAGCGCGGATCGGGGAGCGGCGGGCCGTCGTCGAGCGCGAAGCCGTACCGCGTACCGGGCCCGGCCCCGGCCTCGGCCCGCCACCACCCGGCGCGGCCCGGGTCGGGCTCCATGGGGCGGTCCCGCCCGTCCACATGGAGCCCGACCCGCTCGGCGTGCGGCGCCCACACCTCGAACAGCACTGGCGTCTCCTCACCTCGACCTGGCTACGGTCCTCGACCTGACTCCGGTCTGTCGACCATGCTGCGGGACGCGGCGCCGGCGGCGCAGCAGGACGACATTGGTCAGTGGCGGGGATCGGTCAGCGGCAGGGCGACATCAGTCAGACTCAGACTCAGATGAGGTTGATGCGCTCCTGGGTGATGGGATACCCCGCCCTGGCGAAGTGCGCGGCCATGGGCAGGTTGGGCTGGTCCGTCGCCGCCGCGATCTTCGTGGCACCCCGTTCCACCAGATCGTGGGTGCACTCCACGAGCAGGTCGTACGCGTAGCCGTGGCCGCGCTGCTCGGCGACGACCCCTATGAAGCCCACGCAGGGGCCCGACGGATTGTGCGCGGGCACCTGGATGCCGACCAACTCGCCCTCGGGCGTCCAGGCCAGCCGCCGCCACTCGCGCGGCGACGGACACCAGGAGAAGAAGTCCATGAGCTCCCGCACCGCGGCGTCGGCCCCTCCTTGTTCGATGGCGTGCCGGTCGTGGGCGTCGAGCGAGCCCGGCATGATGCGGCGCAGCACGTCCTCGATCGCCGCGTCATCGGGCTCCGGCCGGAACTCAAGACGCCCCGGGCGCTCGGGCAGCCCGCATTCCGGCGTCCACTCATAGCGGTAGCGCTCGACCAGGGGCTTGAGCCCGCCCGCCACGGCGGCGTCGATACGGGCCTGGACGGCGGCCCGCACCTCGGGCCGGTCGCGCCAGCCGGGCGGGGCCAGCAGGCTGTACTCGGCGCGCAGCGGTGCGGTGCGCAGCAGTTCGGCGGCGGCGTCGGCCTCGCCCTCGGCGAAGTCGAACCAGTCCAGGGCGATGGGCTCGGAGTCCTCCGGCCCGGCCCACCACGCGGCGCGGGCCACGACCCGCCCCTCGCGCAGCGCCACCCAGGTCCAGTCGGGGCGGTACTCGCCGCCCTGGCCGACGGTGGCGTAGGTGTGGCCGAGGGTGACCCGGCCGACGAGGGCGGGCACGTGCAGATCGTGGAACAGCTGGGCGTCGCCCTCGGTGAGGGGACGGATGACCAGATCGGTCATGGAATTCCTTCCAGGAGAGTGATGCGCTCCCGGTCGGATGCCATATCGGCAGATGCCTGATCGAACGATGTGTGATCAGACGCGGGTACGCCCGGTGGACAGGGGGCGGGAGCGCGGAAACGTCGTGATGTCCATTGCTCTCGCCTCCTTCCTCGATCAAGGGCGTGCCCGCACTCTATGGGCGCCGATGTCTCCGTGTCCACGGGGTTTTTCGGGTCCAACAGCTTCCGGGCGGGGCCGGTCTGCCGCCCGCGAGGGGGAAGGAGCGGCAGACCGGCTCGCAGGATGAGGTGCACCTGACAGATCAAGGAGCGGGTCGGAGCACCTGCGTGGACCGGTGTGAGACGCAGACTAGTGCACCATGCAGCTCGGCGCGGCCGTTGTGTCAGGAGAGCCGCCGCCGGCCGTATAGCCGAAGGTCGTCGACGCCCCGGTGGCCAGTGAACCGTTCCAGTCGGCGTTGGTGACCGAGGCCGAGGAACCGGTGGCGGACAGCTTGCCGTTCCAGACGCTGTCGATCCGCTGCCCGGACGGCACCGTCCAGTCGACCATCCATGAGGAGATGGGCGTGGCACCGGAGTTGGAGACCGTCACCTCGGCCTGGAAGCCGCCGTTCCAGGTGCTGGTCACCTTCTGGGTGGCGGCGCACGAGGCCGTCGGCGGGTTGCCCGGCGGGTCCGTGGGGTCGCTGCCACCGCCGCCGCTGGTGGCGCCCGGGACCGTCACCTCGCCGTTGCCGCCGTCGAAGACCACGTCGGAGCAGCTGTAGAAGGTCTCCTGGCTGTCCGAGCGCGTCCACACGGTGTAGATGATGTGCCGTCCGCTCTTGCCGGAGGGCAGATTGGCCGTCCAGGTGTACTTGCCGTCCACCGTGCCGACCTGACCGGACAGCGGCGGGTTCGTCACCGTGTTGAACGGCTGGTCCTCGAGGTCGTTCCAGGTGAGCGGCTTGGTCGGGTCGATCGGGCTCTTGGTGACATAGCTGCGGAACGACCCCGGGTGCGCGGCCCAGGCGTTGTACGAGAACTGCATGGACTTGCCGGACGTCAGATGGGTCACCGGCCAGTCCTTGCTGCCCAGGTCGAAGCCGGAGAAGTCATAGACGGTGGCCGCGCCGCTGCACAGCTTGCCGTCCGGGATGAACCCCTTGGTGCGGCCCGCGCCGTCCGAGCGGAGCACCGCGAACCAGTTGTAGAAGGGCGTCGCGCCGCTCTTGTCGTACGCGGCCTTGCACGCCGGGTTGGTCGGCTTGACCTCACCGGTCGAGGACAGGCTGTACTTCCAGCAGAGATAGGTGCGGCTGCCCGGCGCCATCGGTGCGCCGTGTGCGGAGGCGCTGCCGCCGGAGAAGAAGACAAGGCCCAGGGCGGGCAGGACCGAGAGCAGGACCAGCAGTACGGACCTGCGCGCGCGGGAGCCGCCCGGCGGGCGTGCGGATGAGGCGAGTGCCAGTGATCGTCGAGGCATTGCGCGTGCTTTCCCTTCGACGTGAACGGGTCAGGAACCGTCGGCGTGGGAGCGCTCCCAATTTCTTGGTGAACGTAGCGCGCCCCCGGGCAGCTGTAAATGCTTCAGGGCGTGAAGGCCGCAGGCTTTCTGGCGGGGCGTCAGGGAGAGCGCCGGACGGGCCGTTCCGATGGGCCCGGACGCCCCGTTCCGATGGGCCCGTCAGATCCGGACCAGCAGCGCCACCGGAAGCCGGGACAGCAGCTCATCCAGCGTTGCCGGGCCCTCGGCGGTCCGCCCGGTCAGCAGGTCCTGCCAGGGGCCCGGTGGCAGCGGCAGCCGGGTGGCGCCCCAGCCGCCCGCCTCCGCCAGCCGCCGCGACAGCCGGGTGACCACGGTGACGGCACCGTCGTCCGTGCTGTCCGTGCCGTCCGTCCGTAAGAAGGCCACGCAGTGCTCGGCGGACGGACCGGAGGCGAGCAGCGGCGTATACGCACTCCCGGGGCCGAACCACCCCGGATGCTCCCGGCGCAGGTTCAGCGCCGCCCGGGTGAGCAGCAGCTTTTCGGCCGACGGGCCGTCCGCCGGTTCGCCGCCCAGCTCGGGCGGGCGGCGGTTGTCCGGGTCGACGAGGGCCGTATAGACGCGCTCGGTGCCCATATAGAGGTCAGGGACGCCCGGCATGGTGAGGTGGAGCAGGGCGGCGCCGAGCGCGTTGGCCCGCGCCGGACCGTCGAGTTCGGCGTCGATCGCGGCCCACACCGACGGGTCGGCCGCGCAGGGCCCGGCCTCCAGGAAGGCGGTCACCTCCTCCTCGTACGCCGCGTTCTGCTCCGTCCAGGTGGTCCGCAGCCCCGCCTCGCGCACCGCCTTGAGCACGGCCGGGACCAGCCGTTCGGCGTCCCCGTGGCCTCCGGGGCCCCCGTGGCCCAGCGCGAGCGCGGTCTGCCAGGCCGTCCAGGCCAGATGGGGATCGGGGGCGGGGGCGGTGGCCGAGCGGGTCAGCTCCTCCACCGTCCGCCCCCACCAGCCCGGGCCTTCGGTGAGCGCCGCGAGCCGGGCGCGGGCGTCCGCGCTGCGCTTGGTGTCATGCGTGGAGAGCACCGTGCCGGTGGCGGGCCAGTCCCTCAAGCGCCGGGCCGCGAAGGCGTGGAACTCCTCGGGGGCCACGGCCGGCCGCCCCGGATCGCCGCCCACCTCGGCGGCCGACAGCAGCGGGGCGTAGCGGTAGAAGGCGGTGTCCTCGACCGACTTGGCGCGCAGCGCGGCCGCCGTCTGGGCGAAGCGGGCGCAGAAGTCGCGGTGGTCCGGGCCGTCCCCGAGCCCGCCCAGCGCCGCGTCCCGCACCACCCGCACCACCTGGGCCTCCTGCGCCACCGTGAACGCCTCCCGGGCGTCCGCCGCCGCCGAGCGCAGCATCACCGCGTCGGCGTCCGTCGCGGGCGGGCCGCCCACGGAGGCGTACGGACGGTAGACCGGCAGCCGCACCAGCAGCTCCCGGATCGCCGTGCGCAGCGCCCAGGGCGCGTGGTCGCGCAGCCGGGGATCGGCCGCGCAGATGCGCGATGCGGTGCGGGTCAGCCGCTCCACCTCGGCGGCCAGCTCATGCGTGACCACCTCATGGGCGGCGCGGCGGACCGTGGCGGCCCAGTCGCCGCCCAGGTCGGCCGGGGGAGCGGCGAAGGCGCGGTAGAGGGCGGTCAGCTTCTCCAGTCCGTCCGGGTCCACGAAGAGCCCGTCGATGTGGTGCAACGCGTCATAGCCGGTGGTCCCGGCGACCGGCCAGGCGGCGGGCAGCCGCTCGTCCCGGGCGAGGATCTTCTCCACGACGGTCCAGCGGGCGCCACCGCCTTCCGACGCGGTCGACCGGCCGCCCCCGACGTCCGGCGCGGCCCGCCGCCCGCCCCCGCCGTCCTCGCCTTCCCCGCCCGGACCGCGCACCCCGTCTCCCGCCGCCGCCCGCACCGCACGGTCCAGCCGCCGCAGATACCCCTCCGGGTCGGCGAGCCCGTCCGGGTGGTCGATCCGCAGCCCGTCCACGACCCCGTCCCGCACCAGCTCCAGCAGCGTGGCATGGGTCGCGGCGAACACCTCCGGGTCCTCCACCCGCACCGCGATCAGCTCGGAAATGGTGAAGAACCGCCGGTAGTTGAGCTCGGTGCGGGCCAGCCGCCACCAGCCGAGCCGATACCACTGGGCGTCCAGCAGCTCGGCGAGCGGCAGCCCCTCGGTGCCGGGTCGCAGCGGGAAGGCGTGGTCGTAGTAGCGCAGCGCCCCGTCCTCGACCCGCAGCCGGTCCCACTCCTCGCCGAGCGGGCCGCCGAGCACCGGCAGCAGCACCTTGCCGCCGTGGGCTCGCCAGTCGATGTCGAACCACCGCGCGTACGGCGACTCCGGCCCCTCCCGCAGCACCTCCCACAGCGGGGCGTTGAGCCGCTCGGGGGCGGGGGCGGCCATATGGTTCGGCACGATGTCGACGATCAGCCCGAGGCCGTGCGCCCGCGCCGTACGGGCGAGCGCGCGCAGCCCCTCCTCGCCGCCCAGCTCGGCCCGGACGGCGGAGTGGTCCACCACGTCATAGCCGTGAGTGGAGCCGGGCACCGCCTCCAGCACGGGGGACAGATGCAGATGGGAGACGCCGAGCGAGGCCAGATACGGCACCGCTCGCTCCGCCGCCGCGAAGGGGAAGGCGGGCTGGAGCTGGAGGCGATAGGTGGCGGTGGGTGTGCCGGGGTCAGCCGTCATATGAACGTATGTACCCACCCGACGCGCCCCACCACAAAAAGGACATCTACTTGAGGGTTCCGATGACCCTTCGGGGTGATCTCTGAGCGGGAGGGTAGGAACGGGTCAACGCATCGGGCACGGGATCGTCGGGCGGATGCGGTTCGGACTGCATGCGACGACCTGGACCGAGGCGAATCGAGCACCGCGCAGGTACCAGCCGCCTACGACATCCCCACCCCAGAAAAGGCGGTCTTCCGCTGCCGCGGACCACGCTGCCTGACGTTCGAGTTCCCTGTCGAACTCCGACATGAACGAAGGGGCTAACTCTTCCACCACCCCGCGTCCCACCGCCTCGGCGATGGTCGAGTGGAAGTCGTTCCACCATTCATCCCGGTTCTCCGGGCTGTGCCGGTGGTCGGCCCGCCATGCGGCGAAGTCCTCGTCCTCGTTGGAAACGCCGTATGTGTCCCGGGTCTCCAGGTGGATGGCGCTGTGATGGCAGCGGGCGAGCAGCTCAGCGAATGGCGGGACCGTCTGCGACATCACACGCCTCCCTGATCGCCGCCACCATGCGTGCGGGCACCCGGACAACCGCTTCGGTTTCCGGGCTTGCTTCTACGGACTTCTACGACGGTCACCCACCAGGACCCCTCGGTCAAGGGCGCAAGGATGCACGGAAGCGCCCCCTTCCGGCCGGAGCTGAAAAGGGGGCGCAGAGCTCTTGCGATCAGCTTCTGGGGGCCTGGAGCCGCGACCATGAGGCGGGGCCCGGAGGCCACTACGCGGCCGAGCCCGGACCTGAGCAGACCCCCGCCCTAGGCCGGCCGCTGCAGCACCATCAGGCTGCGGTCCACCAGGGTCAGCCGGTCGCCCGCGGCGACCTTCGAGCCGCTGCCCGGCTCCACGCCCTCCGGCACCGCCGTGTCCACGATGAGCTGCCACTGCTTGCCGTGGTCGATGGGTACGACGAAGTCCAGCGGCTCGTGGTGGGCGTTGAAGAGCAGCAGGAACGAGTCATCGGTGATCCGCTCGCCGCGCGCCCCCGGTTCGGAGATCGCGCTGCCGTTGAGGAAGACCGTGAGGGACTTGGCGTGCGCCGCCTGCCAGTCGCGCGGGGTCATCTCCTCTCCCTCATGGGTGAACCAGGCGATGTCCGACAGCTCGTCATGGGTGCCCTCCACGGGCCGCCCGTGGAAGAAGCGGCGGCGCCGGAAGACGGGGTGGTCGCGGCGCAGCCACACCAGCGAGCGGGCGAAGCGCAGCAGCTCCAGCGCCGAGCGGTCCTCCCATTCGCCGTCCTGCCCCTTGGTGTGATCCGGCCAGCGCACCCAGGAGACCTCGTTGTCCTGGCAATACGCGTTGTTGTTGCCGCCCTGGGTGCGCCCGAACTCATCGCCGTGGCTGAGCATCGGCACGCCCTGGGAGAGCATCAGGGTGGCGATGAAGTTGCGCATCTGGCGCTCGCGCAGCGTCCGCACCGCCGGATCGTCGGTCTCGCCCTCGACGCCGCAGTTCCAGGACCGGTTGTAGCTCTCGCCGTCCTGGTTGGACTCGCCGTTGGCCTCGTTGTGCTTCTCGTCGTAGCTCACCAGGTCGCGCAGGGTGAAGCCGTCATGGCAGGTGACGAAGTTGACCGAGGCCAGCGGGCGCCGCCCGTCGCCCTGGTAGAGGTCGGAGGAGCCGGTGAGCCGGGAGGCGAACTCGGCCAGCGTCCTCGGCTCACCGCGCCACAGATCTCGCACGGTGTCCCGGAACTTGCCGTTCCACTCGGTCCACAGGGGCGGGAAGTTGCCGACCTGATAGCCGCCCTCGCCGACGTCCCAGGGCTCGGCGATCAGCTTCACCTGGCTCACCACCGGATCCTGCTGGACCAGGTCGAAGAATGACGACAGCCGGTCCACCTCGTGGAACTGCCGGGCCAGCGTCGCCGCCAGATCGAAGCGGAAGCCGTCCACATGCATCTCGGTCACCCAGTAGCGCAGCGAGTCCATGATCAGCTGGAGCACATGCGGGGACCGCATCAGCAGGGAGTTCCCGGTGCCGGTGGTGTCCATGTAGTACCGGCGGTCGTCGGTCAGCCGGTAGTACGAGGCGTTGTCCAGGCCCCGGAAGGAGAGCGTGGGGCCCAGGTGGTTGCCCTCGGCCGTGTGGTTGTAGACCACGTCCAGGATGACCTCGATGCCCGCCTGGTGCAGCGCCCGTACCGCCGATTTGAACTCCAGCACCTGCTGGCCCCGGTCGCCCCAGGAGGCGTAGGCGTTGTGCGGGGCGAAGAAGCCGATGGTGTTGTAGCCCCAGTAGTTGGCCAGCCCCGCGTCGACCAGCCGGTGGTCGTGGACGAACTGGTGCACGGGCATCAGTTCCAGCGTGGTGACGCCCAATTCGGTCAGGTGTTCGATGATCGCCGGATGGGCGAGCGCCGCGTAGGTCCCGCGCAGCTCCTCCGGCAGCCGGGGGTGGCGCATGGTCAGCCCCTTGACATGCGCCTCGTAGATGACCATGCGGTGGTAGTCGGTGCGCGGCGGGCGGTCGTCACCCCAGTCGAAGTACGGATTGACCACCACCGACGCCATGGTGTGCGGGGCGGAGTCGAGGTCATTGCGCTTGTCGGGCTGCCCGAAGTGGTAGCCGTAGACCTCCTCGCCCCACTCGACCCGCCCGCTGACCGCCTTGGCGTACGGATCCAGCAACAGCTTGGCGGAATTGCAGCGGTGGCCGAGCTCCGGTTCGTACGGGCCATGGGCCCGGAAGCCGTAGCGCTGCCCCGGCATGATCCCCGGCAGATAGGCGTGGCGCACGAACGCGTCGGACTCCCGCAGCTCGACCGCCGTCTCCGAGCCGTCGTCGTGCAGGAGGCACAGCTCGATGCGGACGGCGGCCTCGGAGAACACCGCGAAGTTGGTTCCGGCGCCGTCGTAGGTGGCGCCAAGGGGATAAGCCTGTCCCGGCCAGACCTGCATACGTCGACTCTTCCACTTCTTCTCCGGGGGCCGCGAGCACCCCGGGCACCGGACGGAACATGACCGACCCTGCATCCTTTCCCAACTGGCCGGAGCCATCCGCTCTTTCGACGGAACTTCCTCAAAAGTGAGGCAACCTACGGCCATTTCGGTTCGTCCTACCGGGTGACCTGACGCATACGCGTATCCCGCTATGCGGTCCGATATGACGACAGGGGGGATTGGGGGAGGATGTGCGCAAGGTGATGCACCGCCACCTGGGCAAGGTGGTGGCCGGCGCGGCCGTGGCGATCACCGCCACGGCGGTCCTGGTCGGCGTGACGCTTCCGGAGAGCGCGTCCGGCGAGGAAGGCTCGGGTGGGGGACCCCAGAGCTCCTCGGCGGAGCAGGGCCAGGCGGCCCGGCAGCAGCCCGGAGTGGTGGAGGAGGCGCCCGAACAGGGCAAGACCGGCAGCGGCCGCGATCCGCTGACCGACGACGAGATGAAGCGCGCCCAGAGCCTCGCGGCCGGGCGCGATTTCCGCATGAGCAGCGAGGACGTCAAGGGCGCCAAGGGCCCCGAGCGGCTCTCCACCGACCTCGCGGAGCTGAGCCCCGACGAGGTGGGGGCCGCCGACCCGCCGCGCCGCGCCGAGGTGACGTACTACGACTACAAGGACGACACCTACGTCACCAAGACGGTCGACCTCGGCAGCGGCAAGGTCACCGGCACCGACACCCAGCACGGGGTGCAGCCGCCGCCCAACCGCGACGAGGTGATGGAGGCCGCGCGGCTGCTGATGGCCGACAAGCTGGGCGAGGGGCTGAAGAAGGACTTCAAGGACGCCACCGGCAAGGCGCTGACCCGTCCGGACCAGTTGACCGTCACCGGCTTCATCTACCGCGCCGGCGAGGGCAGCAACCCCGGTCCGGCCTCGGTCCAGGACTGCGGCAAGCACCGCTGCGTACGGCTGTTCACCCGGGTGGTGAACGGCCCCTGGATCGACACCCGGCAGATGGTGGTCGACCTGAGCGCCCACAAGGTCACGAAGCTCGGCTAGGGCCCCGGCCCCGGCTAGGGCCCCGGCCCCGGCGTCTCGCACACCTCTCAACGCTTCATTACAGGAGTCTCCCCATGCCTGACAGCAGGCTCCGCCGCGCCCGTGCCCGGGTCGCGGCGGCCATCGGCGCCTCGGCGCTGCTCGGCACCGTGGCGATCGCCGCCGGGCCGGTCGGCAGCGCCCAGGCGGCCCCGCGGACCGCTGCCGCGGCGGACTGTAGCGCCCCGTACAGAATCGAGCAGAAGCTCGACGGCGGCACCACCTGGCGGATGTGCTGGCACTACGAGAGCAAGGCCGGGCTGGTGCTCGACGACATCTCGTACCAGCCCAAGGGCGAAAGCGCCCCGATCAAGGTGCTGACCTCGGCGAAGCTGGGCCAGATCCATGTGCCCTACGACGACGGCAGCAATGAGTACGACGACCTCACCGGGCAGAACTTCGCCCAGGGGCTCCAGCAGCTGGATCCGGCCGAGTGCCCCGGCGGCACGATCAAGACCGTGCGGGTGCCCGACGCCTGGGACCCCGAGCACCCGAATGTGAAGGGCCTGTGCGCCACCACCCGGGCCCGCGGTCACGCCTACCGCATGGGCGAGGGCGGCTTCGGGGCCGGCAGTGAGAACAAGGTCTACCAGCTCCAGGGCAAGGACCTGCTGGTCTACACCGTCAACCAGGTCGGCTGGTACGAGTACATCACCGAGTGGCGGTTCTCCGGTGACGGCACCATGACCATGCAGGTCGGCGCCACCGGCACGCTCTCCCCGATGGACTACGACGCGGGCGACGGCCGCGGCTGGCCCATCGGCAAGGGCGCCAAGGACTACGCCACCAGCCATGCCCACAACGTCTTCTGGCGGCTGAACTTCGGGCTGGACGGCTCGCCCAAGAGCAAGGTCGAGCAGTACGACTCCAAGACCACCGCGACCTCCGGGCGGATCCCGAAGACCAAGACCACCCGCACCAAGGTCACCAAGGAGCTGGCCGGTGACGCGGCGGCGGCGCGGTGGTGGCGCGTGGTCAGCACGGCGGGCAAGAACAAGGACGGCCATCCGCGCAGCTACGAGATCGTTCCCGGCCACACCACCAAGTACCAGGGACGTAGTTTCACCAAACACGACGTCTACTTCACCGAGTACAACAAGTGTGAGCAGTTCGCCAGCAACAATCTGCGCAGCTGCGCTGTCGGTAAGAGCGTCGACAAGTGGGTCAACGGGCAGACCCTCAAGCACCCCATCGTGTGGGTCAACATCGGGTTCCACCACATCGCCCGGGATGAGGACCAGGAGCCGATGCCGGTGCACTGGCAGGGCTTCCAGCTCTCCCCGCGCGACGTCACCGCTATGAATCCCCTCACGCCGCCTGCACTGTCCGGACACAACGGCCATACAGAAGAGGCACGTTGACCTGATAGGCAGGACCTGAGTGTCGCACCGCCCCCGCCCGCGCAGTAGTCTGCGGTGATCGTTGGACGGGGGCGGAAGGCGGTGCACAGGTGAGCTCGGGCGGGCTGGAGCTGCCCCCCGGTGACGGAGGTCCCGGGGGTGATGGCTCCACCGACGCACCTCCCGGCGCGGTGTCCCTGGTGCGGCCGATGGAGATCGGAGCGGAACTGGACTGGGGCGCCGAAGCCTGGAGCGAGGTGCGCACACGCGCACGCCGGGCCGGGCGGGCCTATATCTGGCTCAACCTCGTGGAACAGCGGCTGCGCGCCGTCGTCAGCGCCGTGCTGCGGCCCATCTACGAACCGGTCCACGGCGAGGACTGGGTCATCGCCGCGGCCGGCCCCGCCGGGCAGGAGTGGGTGCAGCGGGCGGTCGCCGTACGCGAGGTCAGCCGGCGCAAGGGCTATCTGCTCGACCCGGCCGACGACAATGTGGTCAGCTTCCTGACCCTGCCGCAACTGCGGGAGCTCCTCGTCCAGCACTGGCCGTGCTTCGAGCCCTACCTCGACGACCGCCGCGAGGTGGAGCTGGTCCTGGACGAGCTGGAGGTCTCCCGCAATGTGGTCTCCCGCAACCGCGCCCTGTCCGAGACGGTACTCGCCCAGGCCGAGCGGGCCTCCGCCCGGCTGCTGGAGATCCTCGGCAGCGGCACCGGCTCCCCCTCCGCCGAACGGCTGCCCATCGACGCCGTCGAGGACCTCGTCGGCGACCGCTACGCCGATGTGGTGGGCGTCCATTCCGACCGGGTGCGGCTCCAGCGCCAGCTGCCCGCCGAGGACCTCTTCGGCAACGCCCGCCGCCTCGACGCCGTCGGCATCGGGCTCAACCTCCTGGTCCAGAACTACTCGGGCCGCCGGCTGGTCCGGCTGGCCGAATCCGGCTGCCGGGCCCGGCTGCTCTTCCTCAACCCGGCGAGCAGCGCGGTGCGGCGGCGGGAGCGCGAGCTCGGTCTGAAGAAGGGCGAGATGAGCCGCTCGGTGGAGATGAACATCCTCCATATGCGGCGGGTGCGCGCCCGGCTGCGGGACCCGGGCGCGTTCGAGATCCATGTCTTCGACGAGACGCCCCGCTTCACCGCCTACCTGGTCAACGGCGACGGCGCGGACGGCCTCGCGGTCGTCCAGTCCTATCTGCGCAAGGCCCGGGGCATGGAGGCCCCGGTCCTGGTGCTGCGCGGCGGCGGACGGGGCCGCGATGTCGTCCGCGAGGGCGCGGCCGAGGAGGGCGAGGGCGGGCTCTTCGGGACCTACCGCGAGGAGTTCGAGAGCGTCTGGGCGGACTCCCGGCCGGTGTCCTGAACGGACGAGTCGGCGCGCTGCCCCTACGGGCTGTCCGACGGGGCTTGTTCCCCCTCCCCGCCTCCCAGCCCCTCCAGGGGGCACCTCCCGGCGGTAGCTGGGGGAGTTTGAGGAGCGGGGTCTGGGGCGGAGCCCCCCACGCGGCGGAGCCGCATATCGTCAGGTGCTGGGAAGGGGCGGGGAGGGGGGGAAGCATCGACATGCGGCTCCGCCGCGTGGCCCGCCGCAGGCGTCACGATGCGTCGGACACCCCTGCGGAGCCCGTGCCCTGGTACGGCGGCCGCAGGGCGCGGGCGGCCCAGCGGCCCTCGGTGCGGCTGATGTGCACCGGGTGGTCGAAGCACTTGGTGATGTGGTCGGTGGTCACCACCTCGTCCACCGCGCCCGACGCCAGGCACTCCCCGGTACGCAGCAGCATGGCGTGGGTGGTGCTGGCGGGCAGCTCCTCCAGGTGGTGGGTGACCAGGACCGTGGCCAGTTCGCGGTGGTCCCGGCGCAGGGTGTCCAGGCTCTCCAGCAGTTGCTCACGGGCGGCCAGATCCAGACCGGTGGCCGGTTCGTCGAGCAGCAGCAGCCGAGGGAGGGGCATCAGCGCCCGGGCGATCAGCACCCGGCCGCGCTGCCCCTGCGACAGCGTCGGCCAGCGCGCGTCCAGCTTCCCGCCCATGCCGAGGGTGGTCAGCAGCCGGTCGGCCCGGTCGCGCTGGTCGGGGGTGGGGCGGTGGCGGGGGACCGGCTCCACGGTGTTGGTCAGCCCGGTGAGCACCACGTCCCGCACCCGCAGCGGTGAGCGCAGCGGATGCCGGGGATCCACATGGCCCACGAACGACCGCAGCTCCCGCAGATCCACTCGCCCCAGCGTGCGGCCGAGGACCTCCACGGTGCCGCGCGTGGGGTGCACCAGCGCGCCCGCCAGGCTCAGCAGGGTGGACTTGCCCGCGCCGTTGGAGCCGAGCAGCGCCCAGTGCTCGCCCTGGTGGACGGTGAGCGAGATCGAGCGCAGCAGCGGGGTGCCGTCGCGCACCACATCCACCTCGCGCAGCCTGAGTACGGGGACGGCCGGGGCGGTCACGGGGCCGCCACCTCCTTTTCGCTGGTGTCGCTGTTGTCGCCTTCATCGCTTGCGAAGAGTTCCATGACGGCCTCGAGATGGGAGACCGTGGCCGCGATCGCGGCGTCGGCGTCACCGCGGGCCAGCCCGTCCAGCAGCTCGGCGTGGGCGCACGACACATCGGGCAGGGCCGGTTCGTGGCTGACCATCTCCACCAGCGCCTCGCGCAGCACCGGGAGGACGGAGGTGAACAGGCCCAGCAGCACGGCGTTCCCGGACAGCTCCACCACGGTCCGGTGGAAGGCCAGATCGGCGTCCACGAAGGCGGCCGGATCGCCTCCGGTCCGCTCCTCGCGCAGCGCGAGGTGGTCCCGCAGCCGCCCGACGTCCTCGGGGCGGATGCGCCCGGCGGCCAGCCGGGCGGCCTCGACCTCCAGGGCGCGGCGCACCTCGTACACCTCGCGCAGCCGGGCCCGGCGCAGCAGCCGCCGTATATCGCCCTCCTCGGCGGGGGCCGGGGGCTTCGCGGCGTAGGTGCCCGAGCCGTGCCGCACCTCGACCAGCCCGTCATGGGTCAGCAGGCGTACGGCCTCCCGTACCGAGGAGCGGCCGACGCCCAGTTCGGCGGCGAGCGCCACCTCGTTGGGCAGTCGCTCGCCGGGCCGCCAGCGGCCCTCGGTGAGCATCGCGCGCAGGGCGCTCTCGACCCGTGGCACCACGGGCCCGTGCCGCAAGCGTGCCGTCTCCGCCGCCACCGCGCCGCCTCTCCCTGAACGATCGTGCGAGGACGGCGGGGACTCTAACACAGAGTCCTCAGACGTCTGAGGACTTGGTCCGGCGCACCGGCCGTTGTCAGTGGTGCATGGGAAGGTGGTGCACACATGGGGGAAGTACGACAAAGGGAGGGGCGACCATGGGCTGGCACCGGGGGCTGCTGATCGGATTCGACCTGGAGACGACGGGCACCGATCCGCGCACGGCACGGATCGTGACGGCGGCCGTGGTCGAGGTGAGGGGCGGGGAGCCGGTCGGGCGGCGCGAGTGGCTGGCCGACCCCCAAGTGCCCATCCCCGAGGACGCCGTGGCGGTGCACGGGATCACCGGTGAGCGGGCGGCGGCGGAGGGCAGGCCCGCCCGCGAGGTGGTCGAGGAGGTCGCCGAGGTGCTGGTGGCGCACTGGCGCGCCGGCGCCCCGGTGGTGGCGTACAACGCGGCGTTCGATCTCAGCCTGCTCGCCGCCGAGTTGGGGCGGCACGGGCTGCGCCCGCTGAGCGAGCGGCTGGAGGGCGCGGCTACCGGCCCCGTCGTGGATCCGTACACGATAGACCGCGCCGTCGACCGCTACCGCAAGGGCAAGCGCACGCTGGAGGCCGTCTGCGGGGAGTACGGGGTGGTGCACGACCGCGCCCATGACGCCGGTGCGGACGCGCTGGCGGCGGTGCGGGTCGCCTGCGCGCTCGCCGAGCGGTACGGCGAGGTCGCCGGGCTCGAGTTGTGGGACCTCCACCGCAAGCAGGTGGGGTGGTACGCGCACTGGGCGGCCGACTTCCAGTCCTGGCTGCGCCGCAAGGGCACTCCGGACGCGGTGGTGGACGGCGGCTGGCCGCTGCGGGAGGCGGGGGCGGTGGTGGGGTAGCGGCCCACCGGGTTGGGGTAGCGGCCCACCGGGTTGGGGCGGCGGCCCACCGGGTTGGGGTAGCGGCCCACCGGGCTGGGGCGGCGGCCCAATCGGGCGGATATCGGAAGCGCGCCGCACCGATGAGTTTCCGGCGGCGGGCCGGTCCGTACGGATAAGCCGGTCCGTACGGATAAGCCGGTCCGTACGGGTAAGGGGGACGGACCCCGGACTTGAGCGAGGAGAAGACGACCGTGACCGATGAACAGACCACCGTGATCGATTTCGGACCCACAGCGCAGCGGGTGACGGCGCTGCTCAGCGGCATCACGGACGAGCAGCTCAGCGCGCCCACACCGTGTGGCGCCTACTCCGTGGCCGATCTGCTCGACCACTTCATGGGGCTCGCCCTCGCCATGCGCCACGCCGCCGAGAAGACCACGGAGGCGGCGGGCCCCGCCCCCGGGCAGGGGTCGGCCGACCGGCTGGACCCCGACTGGCGGCAGGAACTGCCGCGCCGTCTGGACGCGCTGGCCGTGGCCTGGCGCGAGCCGTCCGCCTGGTTGGGCACCGCGGAGGCCGGGGGCGTCACCATGCCCGCCCAGATGATGGGCATCGTGGCGCTGGACGAGCTGGTGATCCACGGCTGGGATCTCGCCCGCGCCACCGGCCAGCCCTATGACTGCGATCCCGGCAGCGTCGAGACCATCATCGGATGGCTGTCGGCGGTCCCGGACGAGGAGCGACCCAAGGAGCTGTTCGGCCCCATGGTCCCCGTCCCGGCCGATGCGCCTCCGCTGGACCGCGCGATCGCCTTGAGCGGCCGCGACCCGGGATGGCGCGCCTGAGCGAATGCCCCACGGCGGGTCGGTCGGCGCCGCGTTTCGCTCAGAACGTGTGCCAGCGCACCGCCGTGTCGCCCTCCCGCAGGGAGGCGATGCGGCGGGCGAACTCGGCGCGGGCCGCCGGGTTGCCCGGGGCGTGCTGGGAGACCCAGGCACAGCTGGCGGTCTCGCGCGCGCCCCGCAGCACCGCGCAGCCGGGCCACTCGCGGACGTCCCAGCCGTACTCCGCCACGAACGCGTCGTACTCCGCCGCACCGAGTCCATAGCGGTCCCGGGCCAGGGCCATCACCACCAGATCGTGCTCGCGCAGATCGTGCGAGAAGGTCTCCAGGTCCACCAGCACCGGGCCGTCCGGACCGATGTGCACATTGCGCGGCAGCGCGTCGCCGTGGATCGGGCCGGGAGCGAGGCGCGGGGTCAGCTCCTCGGCGGCGGCCGCGACGTCGTCCCGGCGGGCGCGCAGATACGCCGCGTCCGCCGGGTCGATCGCGTCCCCGGCCAGCCGCAGCCAGCGCTCGACCCCACCCAGCAGATCGCGGCGCGGCAGCGGCAGCGGCGCCGGGTCGCCGGGCGGGTCGGGCAGGGCGTGCACCATCCGCAGCAGCTCCGCGAGATCGCGCGCCCCGGCGGGGCGTACCGGGTCGGGAAGCCGCTGCCAGTACGTGACGAGGTGGTTGGCGAACGGAAGCGGCTGCTCGGGGCCGAAGCGCCGGTCGGGGCGGACCGCGGGCAGCCCCTCCCGGGCGAGCCAGTCGGCGATCCTCAGCTCCCGGGCGGCCCGGTCCCACACCTCAAGGTCTCGGCTGATCCGGACCACCAGGTCGAGGCTGTCGACGGCGAAGACGGCGTTCTCACCGAGGGCCAGCAGCCGGGCCTCCGCCGTACCGGCCCGGTAGGGCGGCAGCGCGGCCGAGAGCACCGCCCGCGCCCGCTCCTCCGTGAACGCGACCTCCACCACCGAATGTCCCTTCTCCGCGCCGATGTCCGTAGCACCGTACCGACCGCCGTACCGACTGCGGCATCGATCGCCGTACCGAACGCTGCGTCGACTGTCGCAGGTGGAACCGCTTGACTGCACCGCCCGCCCTCCGCACGATGACGTGGGCTCTCCCACTCGGACCGCCCTCCCACCGCGTCCGAAGGGGGCCCTGCCGTGATACCCGCGACCGCCGACCCGGCGCGCTCGGACCCGGGCTCCGCCAAGGGCCGGGGCTCCGCCAAGGGCCGGGGCTCCACCAAGGACCGGGGCTCCGCCAAGGGCCCGGGCAGCCGCATGGCACGCCGTCAGGACGGCACCCACGGGGCGTGGTTCCTGGTCCTGCCCGCGCTGATCCCGATCCTCCTCCTCAGCGTCGGCCCGCTCCTCTACGGCATCGCGCTCGCCTTCACCGACTCCCAGGCGGGCCGCACCGACCCCACCCAGTGGATCGGGCTGCTCAACTTCCAGGACCTGCTGCGCGACACCCTCTTCTGGGAGTCCTTCCGGATCGGTCTGGTGTGGGCGGTGGCCGTCTCCGTACCGCAGTTCCTGCTCGCGCTCGGCCTCGCCCTGCTGCTCCACCAGGACCTGCGGTTCCGCTGGCTGTCGCGGGCGCTCGCGATCGTCCCCTGGGCTATGCCGGAGGTCGTGGTCGGCATCATGTGGCGGCTGGTCTACCACCCCGACGCGGGAGTGCTCAACGAGACGCTGGGCACCCACCGCGACTGGCTCGGCAGTCTGTCCACCGCCCTGCCCGCCGTCGTCGTGGTCGGCATCTGGGCACGGCTTCCGCAGGTCACGGTCACCCTGCTGGCCGGGCTCTCGAATGTGCCGCGCGAACTGCACGAGGCCGCGGCCATGGACGGCGCCGGTGCCTGGCGCCGCTTCCGCGCCGTCACCTGGCCCGCCATCAGGCCCATCGCCCTGGCCATCAGCGCGCTCAGCTTCATCTGGAACGTCAACTCCTTCGCCCTGGTCTACGTCCTGACGGGCGGCGGGCCCGGCGGCCGCACCCGGCTGCCGATGCTCTTCGCCTATGAAGAGGCTTTCCGCTACGGCCAGTTCGGCTACGCGGCGGCCATGGGCTGTGTGCTGGTGGCGGTGGTCTCCATCCTGCTGGCCGTCCATCTCGTGGCCCGGCTGAAGGGAGACGACGAGGCATGAGCCCCCGCCCCAGCGACATGCCCAGCCCCGTCCCCGGGCATCGCGGCCCCGGCCCCAGCCCCGGCGAGGTGCGCCACCATCGAACCGCCGGGCGTCGCGGCCCCACCGCCAGGCGCCGCGCGGCGCGCACCGGCCAGTACCTCGCCCTCCTCGGCTATCTGGTCTTCCTCGCCTTCCCCCTGCTGTGGCTGGTCTCCACCGCGTTCAAGCCGCCGCGCGAGCTGGCGAGCCTCCACCCGGGCTGGATCCCCGACCATCCCACCCTCGACAACTTCCGCCAGGCGTTCGATGAGCAGCCGCTGTTGCGGTCCGCGGGCAACAGCCTGATCGCCTCCCTCGCCGCCGCGGTCATCACCGTCGCCATCGCCACCCCCATGGCGTATGTGATGGCCCGCCACCACCGCTCCGCGCTGTCCCGGGCGGCCACCGGCTGGATCGTGGTCAGCCAGGCGTTCCCCTTCGTCCTGGTGATCATCCCGCTGTTCCTGGTGCTCAAGGAGGTCCGGCTGATCGACTCCCTCTCCGGGCTGATCATGGTGTACGTGGTGTGGTCCCTGCCGTTCGCCCTGTGGATGCTGGCCGGGTACGCCCGGGCCGTACCGCGCGAGCTGGAGGAGGCCGCGGCCGTGGACGGCGCGGGCAGACTGCGCGTGCTGGTCTCCGTCACCATGCCGCTGCTGACCCCCGGCATCGTGGCCACCGCGCTCTTCGCGTTCATCACCGCCTGGAACGAGTTCTTCTTCGCGCTCGTCCTGCTCAAGTCGCCGCGGAAACAGACGATGCCGATCATCCTCACCCACTTCATCGGAACCGAGGGCGTCGCCGATCTCGGCCCGCTCGCCGCCGCCTCACTGCTGGCGACCCTGCCCTCGCTCGTGCTGTTCGCGCTCATCCAGCGCCGGATCACCAGCGGCACCCTGGCCGGGGCGGTGAAGCACTGATGCGCCGCCGGACGCTGCTGGCCGCGTCCGCCACCGGGGCGCTGCTGTCCGGCTGCGCGCCCGAGCGGCGGCGGGGGACCGGCGGCCGGATCACCCTGCGCTTCCAGTCGCTGGCCTGGCAGCAGGAATCGGTGGTGGCCAACAAACAGCTGGTGGGGGAGTGGAACGCGGCCCACCCCGACATCCGGGTCGAATATGTCCAGGGCAGCTGGGACGGCGTCCACGACCAGCTGCTCACCTCCTTCGAGGGCGGTGAGGCGCCCGACATCATCCATGACGCCACCGACGACCTCGCCGACTTCGCCTACGGCGGCTATCTCGCCGATCTCACCGACCTGCTGCCCCGGCGGCTCAAGGACGAGATCCCACCCCGGACCTGGCAGACCGCCACCTTCGACGGCGGCGTCCACGGTGTGCCGTTCCTCCAGGAGCCGCGCGTGCTCATCGCCAACCGCACGCTGCTGGAGCGGGCCCGGGTGCGGATCCCCACCGCCGAACGTCCCTGGAGCTGGGCCGAGTTCGAGGACGCGGCGGAGGAGCTGACCCGGGACGGGACGTACGGCGTGGCCTGGCCGCTCAAGGAGCCCGTCTCCGCGACCCTCAACCTCTCGCTCTCCACCGGCGGCAAGGTCTTCCACCGGGGCACGGACGGCAAGGTCACCGTCCGGTTCGATGCCGCCGACCAGCGGGTGCCCCGCGTCATCCACGACCAGCTGGGCGGCGACCGCACCGCCGCACGGACCACCCTCGGCATGGGCGGCTCCGACACCCTCCCCGGCTTCTTCGGCGGGAAGTACGCGATGGTGCCGCTCGGCTTCTCCTACCGTCAGCAGGTCGTGCAGCAGGCGCCCAAGGGGTTCGCCTGGACCGTACTGCCGTCCCCGGCCGGGCCGGGCGGCGACCAGCGGCAGGGGGTCAGCCCGCAGACGCTGTCCATCGCCGCGGACAGCCCGTACCAGCGGGAGGCCGCCCGCTTCATCGACTTCTTCCTGCGCCCGCCGCATATGGTGCGGCTCGCCCGGGGCGACTGGATGCTCCCCACGGGCCGGACCGCGCTGCGGGACCCTGCTTTGCGCACCCGCCGCCACGGCTGGGCCACCGGCACCTCCCTGGCCGGACAGCTGCGCCCGGCGCCCGCGCAGACGGTGCGCGGCTACCCGGAGTGGAAGGACAAGGTGGCCACCCCGGCGTTGCAGGAGTACTACAGCGGGGCGATCGGCATGGGGGAGTTGCGGGAGCGGCTGGTCGACGACGGGAACCTGGTGCTCGCCCGCTATCAGCGGTAGGACCCGCTACGCCGCCGACGCACCTGGTCCTGCCATGGACCCGGTCACCCCAGCAGACCGTTGACCCCTGACAAAGGTTGCCCTTGCCCGATCTTGTCTCTTCTCTTAACGGCTTCTTACCTTCAGGTGAACTCGTGTCTAACGCCAGAAAGATTGACCATGCCCCGAGACATACCGCCACTCGCCGAGGTCCGCCGGATCACCGAGAAGAAGCGAGACGCGTGGTGGACCGTCATGCTCGTGGACCCGGTGGCCACACCGCTGGTCCGCTGGATCGCCAGGTACACCCGAGCCACCCCCAACCAGCTCACCTGGGGTGCGTTCCTGGTGGGCCTCGGCTCCGCCGCGTGCTTCGCCCAGGGCGACTGGAGATGGCTGTTGCTCGGGGCCGTGCTCTACCACGTGAGCTTCATCTTCGACTGCATGGACGGCAAGCTGGCCCGGCTGACCGGCACCGGCTCGGTCTTCGGGGCCTGGCTGGACTTCGTCTTCGACCGGATCCGGGTTCTGGTGTGCTCGGTCGCCCTGATGGGCGGCCAGTACGTGCGTACGGATGACGTCCTGTATCTGTGGCTGGCGCTGGCCGTCGCCTCCCTGGACGCGCTGCGCTACATCGACTCGCTGGAGATCTTCAAGATCCGGCACGGGATGCGCAAGCAGATCAAGGCCCGGATGCGGGCGGCCCGCAAGGCCGAGAACCAGGCCGAACTGGCCTTCATGGAGGACCTGCTGCGGGAGAACCCCGAGGCCGACCTGGAGACGGACCGCGACACGGTGGCTCCCTTGGAGCCCGCTGCTCCGATGGAGCCGGTGACGGCCCTGGAGCCCACGGCCGTCCCGGTACCGGCCCCGCGCCGTCCCGCCGTCGTCGATCTGCACCAGGAGTTCCGGCGCCGCTTCCCGTGGTGGGTCCGGTGCCGGAACTTCCTCCAGCGCCACCGCATCCGCGCTCATCTCATCAGCGGTATCGAGTTCCAGATGGGCGTGTTCATCATCGGCCCGGCCGTCGACGCGGTGGTGGCGACGACCGTCGTATCGGGTGTGCTGCTGCTCGTCTTCGAGCTGGCCATCATCTACAAGTTGCTGTTGTCCACCCGGGACTTCACCCGCACCATCAACTCCTTCGAGACAGCCGAAGAGCGCATTCCGGCCACCACCTCGGTCAACTCCTGAGCGAGGACCAGCCACTGCTCCGGCGTCACATACGCCACCACCACGTCCCGCCCCAGCCCGGCCGCCCGGAACGCCCGGTCGAGCGCGCGGGCGGGGCAGACCCGGCGCAGTGACGCGTGCAGCGAGCCGCCGACCCCGGTGAAGCCCAGCTCGACCAGGTCCGCGTAGACGGACCGGGCCGCCGGGTCGGTGAGCAGTGGCTGGGGCCGCCGCGTCAGCCGCAGGATCCCGCCGTCGACGGCGGGCACCGGCCGGAACGCGGCCCGCGCCACCCGCCCGCACAGCCGCCATTCGACCTCCGGCCAGGACCGTACGGTCAGCAGGGACCAGCGGCCGTAGTCCCCGGTGCGCTTACGGGCGTACTCCGCCTGGGTGAGCAGCGTGGCGGAGGTCAGCCGGGGCACCGCCCGTAGCGCCCAGGCCACGATCTCGGCGGTACGGGCGTAGGGCACGTTGCCGACGAGGGCGAACGGTTCGCGTGGCGGCGCCGCGCTCAGGAAGTCCTGGTGCACGATCCGGACCCGCGGACAGCGGGCGAACCGCTCCCGCAGCGCCGGGATCAGATGCCGGTCGATCTCATAGCCGATCAGCTCACGGCAGCGCGGGGCCAGCGCCTCGGTGAGCGCCCCCTTGCCCGCGCCGACCTCCACCAGGAGATCGCCGGGCCCGGGGCGGGCGGCGCGTACGACGCGGGCGACGGCGCCCGGGTCGACGAGGAAGTTCTGCCCGTACGCACGCCTCGCGCGGTCGCGTTCGGTGCGGCGCGGCGCCGTTCGGGGCGCTTCGGTGTTGTGGGGTGCTTCGGTGTTGCGGCGCGGTTCGCCACCGCGCGGGGCATGGGGATGGTGTCGATTGCGGGCCACGGCCACGGTCCTTTCGGAGCCGGGCGGGCGGCAGCAGCGCGGAACGGGCCCTGCCGCCCGTCCCGGAACGAGTGATTCCTGGACTGGCGGGGGCCCTGGCCGAGGGCGCGTGGACGGGTGGGATCAGCTCACGGTGAGCGAGCGATCGGAAGTCTGGCGGGTCAGCCGCTCAGGTGGCGGAACCACCTCGACGGCGAACCGTTCACAGACTCGGAGAGACACCGGGCGCGTCCGGGCCGGCCAGGGCACCGGGGCCGCGCCGCGGGCGGCGAGCAGGCATGGGAAGGGCGCGCGCACACGCCACCCGGGCACAGCCACGAGTGATGCGGGTGAACACGCCGATGCCGGGACTTCCGCCCATCGGTGTACTCCTCCCGTGCGCGCGTACGCGAAAGGACGCGTATGCGGATCTCCGCCGTATTCCCGCACCGTAGGGACCGGCCGGGGCACCCCGCAACGCCTTTTCCACCCGACACCCTTCTGCGAATCGCGTCTGAGTGGGACTACCTGGCCCGGCACGGCCTCCACCGTTCCCCGCTCCAACTGCGCTTCCCCCTGGGCGCCGACTGGCACTCGCTGCGCCGCTGCCGGCCCACCGGGTGCGACCGGCCGGCCACGAGCTGGCCCAGCCCGCTGGTGGCCTACTGGGGGTCACTTCCGCTGTGGCGCTTGTCGTGTACGGAGAGAACGGTCGCCTTTCCTTCGCGAGGAATACGCCGGTCCATCTCAAACAGCACGGAATCTTCCGGCCACTCTTCCCGTGGTGCTCATGTGCCGTGTCGCATCGGGTGAGCAGGCCGCATCGCGAGCATCCGGAATACCGAACACTCAGAACGGGGCAGAGGCGTACATCTGCCGTGTCCGCATTCCGCCCTTCAGCCTGTGGGGCGGATGGGGATTCCGCCGTTCTCCTTGCCGGGCGGGGCCGCCGCCCGCAGGATCGGCCCGCCCGTCCCGGGCGGTTATGTCCCGTAGCCCCCTATTGATCCACGCGAAGGAGCAGACAGCATGCGGAAGTTCGCGGTCGCCGGCCTCGTGGCCGCCGTCAGCACGGCAAGCCTCGTCACCGCCACCCCCGCCAGCGCGGCGCCCACCAGCGTCTACGTGAGCACCACAGGAAGCAATGCGGCCTCCGGCACGAAGAGCCGGCCGGTACGCACCATCGGGGAGGCGTTGAAGCGCGTCAGGAACAACACGAACCTGACCACGGTGCGGATCTTCGGGGGCACCTACCGGCCCGGGGCGAGCTTCTCGCTGGGCAAGGCGTACAAGCAGAAGTCGATCACCTTCACGCGGGTGGGCGGCAGCACCGCGCCGGTGATCAAGGGGACTAACGGGGCAAGACACCTCGACTACTTCCTCAAGGTCGCAGCCGACGGGCCGCGCATCCACATGAAGCGGCTGATCATCCAGTACTACCGGGCCGGCGGCGTGCTGTTGAAGAACGACCGGAACACCTTCACCGGAACTCAGTTCAGTTTCATCGGCAACGCCTACGCCGGCACCGGAGACGGATACGCCGGGATCCACATGAACGCAGGCTCGTCGTACAACATCGTGGACAACGTCTCCTTCCTCTACCTGAAGAACGTCGCCAACGAATGCCCTGGCTGCATGCACGGCGTCTACATCGCCGACCAAAGCCACCACAACACCGTGAAGAACAGCACCTTCCAGGGCATCACCGGTGACCCGGTGCGCCTGCGGCGCAGCAGCAGCGACAACCTCATCGACCACAACCAGTTCCGCCGGTCAGGAACGAACGCCATGGTCTCGTACTGGGTGCACGCCAAGGACGGGAGCTTCCACTGCGGCGCCCGGAACACGGTCACGAACAACACCTACAGCACCATGTCCGACGAGACGAAACCCGGCATCATCGTCACGAGTGGCGCAGACGAAGGCATGACCTCTTGCCCCGCCGCGATCCCCACGGTGACCGGGAACACAAGGGCCTGACACCGGGGCGATTTCGCGGAAGGCAACCGGTCACCCGGCCCGAAGGCCGGGTGACCGGTTGAGGATGGTCAGGATGTGCGGGATGTGGTCGTCACACCCTCGCGTGCCGGGGCCGTTCGTCCGCTTCCGGCCTCGGGGATGCACCCACCAGGACGGTGGGCCGCTGGGCCGGGGCGGGCTCGTCGTGGGCGAGGTCCGGGAGCCACCCCAGCCACTTCGGCAGGTACCAGTTGCGCTCGCCCAGCAGCGACATCACGGCCGGGAGCAGCACCCCGCGGATGACGGTGGCGTCGATGAGGACCGCGGCCGCGAGGCCCACGCCCATCTGCTTCATGGACTGCATCGACAGCGTTCCGAAGATGGAGAAGACCGCGACCATGATGACGGCGGCGCTGGTGACCACACCCGCCGTCGTCACCACGCCGTGCACCACCGCGTCCTTGGTGGTGCGCCCGGCCAGGCGCGCCTCGCGGATCCGGGAGACCACGAAGACGTGGTAGTCCATGCTCAGCCCGAACAGGATCACGAAGAGGAACAGCGGCAGCCAGGACACGATCGCGCCCACGCCCTCCGCGCCGACCAGCCCCGCGCCCCAGCCGTGCTGGAAGACCGCGGTGAGGATGCCGTACGCGGCGCCCACCGACAGCAGGTTGAGCACGATGGAGGTCACGGCGATGGTGAGCGACCGGAAGGACATCAGCATCAGCAGGAAGGCGAAGACCACCACGAAGGCGAAGACCGGGGTGACGGCCGAGCCGAGCTTGTCGTTGAAGTCCTTGGAGGAGGCGGTCGAGCCGCCGATGGGGGCGTCCACGCCGTCCACCGTTCCGAGGGTCGCCGGGCGCACCTCGTTCCGTAGCACGTCCAGGCTCTTCTCGGCCTTGCCCTCGTCCGAGCCGCCGATCAGCGGCACCTCCACCACGGCCAGGTTCTGCTTGTGGTGGACGGTCACCTCGACCGGGCCCTTGGAGGCGCCCTTCGCCACGGCCTCGGTACGGAAGCGGGCGAGGGCGTCGCGCACCGGCGCCGCGTCGATGTCGTCCGCCTTCACCACGACCCTGGCCGGGTCGGAGCCGCCCGGGAACGCCTCGTCGATGTGGTTGTACGCGTTCACGACCGGCAGCCGGTCGCCGAACTCCTGGTCCATGGTGAGGTTCGCGGTGTTCATCCCCACAGCGGGGACGGCCAGCGCGATCAGCGCGCCACCGGCCAGGGCCAGCGACAGCTTGGGGCGGCGCAGCACCGGGCGGAGGACGGCGCGCCAGATCCGGCTCTCGGCGCCGCCGCGCCGCTTGGCGCGGCCCAGGAACGGCACCCGGCCCTTCTCCACCCGCTCACCGAGCAGCGAGAGCAGCGCGGGCAGCACCGTCACCGAGCCGACCATCGCCACCGCCACCACCATCAGCGTGGCGAGCCCCATCGCCTTGAACTCCGCGATGCCGGTGAAGAGCATGCCCGCCATCGCCACGATCACCGTGACGCCGGAGACCAGGATGGCGCGGCCGGAGGTGGCCGCCGCCACCCGCAGCGCGGTCTGCGCGTCCCGTCCCGCGGCGCGCTCCTCACGCTCCCGGCGCAGGTAGAACAGGCAGTAGTCGACGCCGACGGCGAGGCCCACCAGCAGCATCACGGAGTTGGCGGTGTCGCTCATGTGCACCCAGTGGCTGACCATCGCCACCAGACCGGTGGTGGCCAGGAACGCGGTCATCGCGAGCAGCACCGGCAGCAGCGCGGCCACCAGCGCGCCGAAGACGATCAGCAGGATGCCGAGCGCCACCGGCAGCGCGGAGTACTCGGCCTGGGTGAAGTCGTCGCCGAACGCGTCGTCGAACGCCTTCTGGCCGCTGGCGTCGCCGAACTCCTCGATCCGCAGGTCCTGGTGGCCGTCCCTGGCCTTGTCCACCGCGTCCAGGACCGGCTGGATGTGGTCGGCCGCCTTCTCCGCGTCGCCGCGCATCTCGAACTGCATCAGCGCGGAGCGCCGGTCGGCGGAGATGGTCTTCGTGTCGTACGGGGAGCGGAGGGCGGTCACCTGGCCGGTGTCGCGTACGCCGGCCATCACCGCGTCGACCGCCTTGCGGAAGGCCGGGTCGTCCGCGGTGAGCCCGCCGCCCTTCGCCTGACCGCCCCCCGTCTGGCCGCCCTTCGCCTCGCCGCCCTTCGCCTGGATCAGCACGGTTTCCCCGGCCGCGTCGTCGATGCCCGCCTCGTCGAGAATCTTCGAGACGCGCCCGGACTCGCCGGGAACCTGCTCGCTCTCCGTCACATCGACCCGGCCCGTCATCGAGCCGACGGCCAGGGCGAGGATGACCAGCAGCACCCAGCCCCCGACTGCCGCCCACCGGTGACGGGCGCTCCAACTGCCCGCGCGTGCCGCTATCCCGCGCGGCCTCTCCAAGCGGCCTGTGTCCGCCACGACATCCCCTTATGCCCTGGTGGCGGACTGTCCCGCCACTCGTTGACGACGCTAGGCCGTGGCGTCCGGCCGACCCATCCTGCTGACCGGTGAACCGTCCGGTGGTTCCCTCCAACCGAAGAAGGGGGGACAGCCCTACCCTCCCTGATGCGGGCCCCTTACACGCAAAAGGCGTTGATGTCGTGGTCGAAGTGAGCCCCGTGCGCAGAACGTTGCCTATGTCACACATCGGTGGGGATCTTGAATTGACCCGTACTCATCAGTCAGGGTTTTGTCAGAACCGGAGTGGCCCCAACACACTCCGGATCTGCCGCACTTGAGGGATCGGACGCGATCCGTGGTGCGGATTCCCCCCACAACCGCACGAGGAGGAACCCTCGTCATGGCAGTTCACAAGCAGCGCAACGCGCGTCGACTCGGTCTGGCCATAGCCGCCGCGACCGCCGTCACCGCCGGTGTCTTCGTGGCCGTTCCGGCCGGCGCCACCACCGCCCAGCCCGCCGAGGGCACCGTCTACGGCACCCAGGCGAAGAACGCCGTGGACGGCAGCTACATCGTCATGCTCAAGGGCGGCAAGAGCATCAAGGCCGCCTCGGAGGGCAAGGACCTCGCCGAGCAGTACGGTGGCAAGCTGCGCCGCAGCTACGACTCCGCCATCAACGGCTTCTCGGCCAACGGGCTCTCCGACACCGAGGCCAAGCGGCTGGCCGCCGACCCGTCGGTCGCCAAGGTGGTCCAGAACCACCGCTACACCATCAAGGGCACCCAGGAGAACCCGCCGTCGTGGGGCCTGGACCGGATCGACCAGGAAGACACCCAGGGCGACAAGAAGTACACCTACCCCGACAGCGCGGGTGAGGGTGTCACCGCGTACGTCATCGACACCGGCGTCCGCACCAGCCACAAGGACTTCGAGGGCCGCGCCACCTCCGGCTTCGACGCGGTCGACAACGACGACAGCGCCGACGACGGCAACGGCCACGGCACCCATGTGGCCGGCACCATCGCCGGTGCCGAGCACGGCGTCGCCAAGAAGGCCAAGGTCGTCGCGGTGCGCGTGCTGGACGACCAGGGCTCCGGCACCACCGAGCAGGTCGTCGCGGGCATCGACTGGGTCACCGAGCACCACGAGGGCCCGTCGGTCGCCAACATGAGCCTGGGCGGCACCCCCGACGAGGCCCTCGACGCGGCCGTGCAGAAGGCCATCGACTCCGGTGTCACCTTCGGCGTGGCGGCGGGCAACGAGTCCGCCGACGCCGGCCAGAGCTCTCCCGCCCGGGTGAAGGACGCGATCACGGTCGCCTCCAGCACCGACAAGGACGAGCAGTCCGACTTCTCCAACTACGGCGACGTGGTCGACATCTACGCCCCCGGCTCGGACATCACCTCCGACTGGAACACCGGCGACGACGCCACCAACACCATCTCCGGCACCTCGATGGCCACCCCGCACGTGGTGGGCGCCGCCGCCGTCTACCTCAGCGGCCACCAGGACGCCAAGCCGGCCGACGTGGCGAAGGGGCTGACGGACGGCGCGACCGCCGACAAGATCTCCAACCCGGGCGACGGCACGCCGAACAAGCTGCTGAAGGTCGTCGAGTAAGGCCCCAACGGGCGATCCGACGGGCGATTCGACGGGCGAAGTGATCGGTCCCAGGGGCGCAGCCGGGTGGCGAGACCAACCGGCCGCGCCCTTGGGCGCTCACGCCCGCCCGTGCCACGTTGGACGGCATGAACCTCACGGACGGATATGTGGCCGCGGCGGTCGAGAACGCCCCGGTGAAGGAGCTCTTCCCCGGCATCCGCCTGCGCCCCCTGTGGACCGGTGACAACGGCGCGAAGGCGCACGTCCTGGAGATGGACCCCGGCACCTCATGGGAGGGCCTGGACGTCCATGAACCGGGCCCCGAGGAGGCCTTCGTGGTCTCCGGCACCTTCAACGACGGCGCCCACGACTACCCCGCCGGCACCTTCATCCACGCCCCCGCAGGCTCCTCCCACATCCCCCAGACCACCACGGGCTGCACCCTCTTCGTCTTCTATCCGGAGGGCTAGGGCCGGGCGTCAGCCCTCCAGCTCGCGACGCACGACGTCGAGATCCAGGTCAACGGTGAACTCTCCGGCGACGTCGACGGATGCCTTGCCCGTGATGGTGGCAGCCTCGCGGTAGGTGCCTCCGTCCAGCTCGTGCACCACCACGCACAGATCTGGTTCCATCTCGACCCGCCAATAGGCGGGCACCTTCGCTTGAGCGTAGAGCGCCGGCTTGAGGATGCGGCCGGCGGCTCGGTTGAACGGCGACACGATTTCACCCAGAAGCAGGGCCGCGTCGAGGGGCGCGGCCAGTGTGCCGCGTGGAACGGCGGCGCGGTCGACGACGGCGATGTCGGGGATGAACAGTCTGGACTCTCCCGTTACGTTGACCGCCTCGCCGGAGCGGAACCGTGCGCCGGACCGGGCCAGAGCGGCCTTGATCTGACTGTGCAATTCGGAAGACACGGTCTGGTGGTCCCAGTCGGGAGCAGGGGACATCATGAGGACACCGTCCACGAGTTCGAAGCGGGCGCGTGCCGGATGCTCCGGGAGTGCAAGGACGTCCTCGACCGTCCAGGGGCCTTCGTGATCGTCGACTCGCGTCTCAGCGACGCTCATGATCGCCACCACCGCCTCCTTGTGTGTTCCTTGGCTCCAGCATGGCACGCAGCTCTGACGACTGCCGACGCTTCCAGCCCGAGCCGTGAGGTGGCGGGCAGAACGGGTGAATATCACCCACAGGAGTGAGGCGAACACTCAGCGATGACGAGCGCGTCCCGCTACGGCAGTACCTGGACCGTGTCGCCCACCGCGCGTTCGCCCGTCGCGTCGGAGGTGACGTTGGCGAGCCTGCCGTTCACGGCCATGGCGGTGGAGCCGCCGCCGTCCAGGTTGAGGGCCTGGACGGCGCCCAGGGAGTGCATGAAGCGGGCGCCCTCCTCCAGGGTGAAGCCCTCGCTCACGCCGGGCTGCCGACCGTCCACCGTGGCCAGGATCAGCCGTCCCTTCGCGTCGAGCCCGGCCATCGTGCGGGGCTGCCGGACGTTCGACCAGGCGTAGCCGAAGGAGAGGTTCTTCGGGTCGAGGGTGCCCTCGGTGGCGGCGTCGATGGCGATGCGGCCGTCCTTCACCAGGGTGGGGGCGGCGCTGACGATGCTGTCGTCCGAGTCGAGCCGGACCCGGCGGCCGGCGGTGTCCCGGACGACCTCCTCCAGCGCGATCCGCTCGCCCTGCCGGGCGTGGGCCGTCAGCCACCCGGACGCGGCGCCGATGCCCTGGAGCACGGAGCCCCCGGCCGGGACCGTGCCGCCGCGCGGGCCGGTGGAGACCACCCGGCCGTCGGCGTCGAGCACCACCTGGGTGCCGGGCCCGGTGGGCAGCGCGGCGCGGAACCTCGGGGTGAACTTCACCAGGTCGTCGGGCTCGGAGCAGGTCAGGTCCTGCCGGGGCAGTTCGGTCGGAGTGGCCCCGGGGCGGCCACAGTTGCGCACCTTGCCGGGCACCCGGTTGATGCCCTGCACCGCGTACGTGGCCGATCCCGCCCGCGCCGTGACGGTGCTGGTCAGATCGGCGATCCGGGCGTGCCGACCGCCGTCCGCGAGGATCAGCGCGGCCCGCGAACCGGCGGCCATCGACTCCAACTCGCCGTCGTACGCGGCGATTCCGGCCATCGTGCCCTGGACGCCGTCGGCATCGGAGGTGACGAAGAAGCCACCGTTGACGGCGACCAGGGAGTGGCGCTTCGCGGCGACCGCAGAGGTCGTCTCGCGATCCGCCACGCTGAGGTCGTGCGTGGCCGTCACGGTGCCGGTGAACCGGGCCGGGTCGATCACCGCCACATGCGCGCTCTCCCGGTCGGCGGGCCGCTGCCCGTCGTAGCCGGTCCACTCCGCCACCGCCGTGAACCCGGCCGCGGTGACCTTCTCGCGTGCGTCCTGCGCCTCACCGGAGGTGCCGTACGAGCCCACCCGCACCCGCCACCCCATGGTGCCGCGCGGGGTGTCCGCGTAGGCGGGCCACGCCACCCGCTCGACCCGGGGCTCGAACCCCGCGTCGCGCAGCCGCCCCGCCGTGGCGTCCGCCCAGGACCGGTCGCCCAGCGGCGCGGAGCCGGGCCCCTGCACGGTGACCGTCCAGCTCGGCTCGGCGTCCGCGTCCCGAAGGACCCCGGCCCGCACCCGCACCCCCGGGGCCACCGTCCGCGTCGTCCAGGACCCGGGATCCGGCGCCGCCTGTGCCGGGGGCTGGATGGCCGCCAAGACGACGGCGGCCCCCAGCGCGGCCCCCATCCGGGTGCCCAGGTTCCGACGGACGGTGCTCTCTTCGTTGCGCATGACCGGCAGTCCAGCGCCGGCCGGGGGCCGGGCCGACACACAGGGAGGGCGGTCCGCGGAACGTACGGTGAACGGCCGGGGGAAGGCGCCCTTCGTGGCTACCGCCCGAGGTGGTCCAGCGCCCCCGCCTTGACGGCGCGTATGAAGGTTCTGAGTCGGCCCGGGGTGGTGGTGAGGATGTCGGCGGGGATGTCGCTTTCCCGAATCCGTATCCCGCCGTCGACGGGGAGGAGTTCGACGCAATGGTTGTCCTCCCCGTTTCCGGAGAACGAAGACTTGCGCCACTTGGCCGGGCTCGACATGGTTGCCTCTCTCATATTTCTTGCGCGATGCGGTGGATGAAATCCCGAGACGCCCCTACCGCGAGGGAAGAAGCCTCGGCCTTGTCCAGTAGCGCGCGGTATCTCGTGAGCTCTGACTCCGCGTCCATCCAGAACGAGCCGTGCATGGCATCGATCTGCGCGGTATCGAGCTTGGGAACGGGCCCGCCGACGTAGAGCATGGAGTTTCCGGCTCCGCCGAAGCCGTCCACATCAAAAGGGATCACCCTGACGGTGACGTTCGGGCGCTCCGACTGTTCCAGGACGAAGGCGAGCTGCTCGCGTGCGACCTTCCGGTCGGCTACGCGTGTGCGCAGGACGCTTTCGTGAATCAACGCCGAGAACGCGATCGCCGGGTCCTGGGACAACACCTCCCGCCGCCGTACGCGGAAGGAGACCAGCGTGTCGAGATGCTGTGGCGGCAGCGGAGGAACGGCGTAGGCCATGAGCGCCCGGATGTACGCCTCGGTCTGTAGGAGTCCCGGAACGTAGGAGGCTTGAAGCATGCGCATGTGGGTTGCGTGGTGTTCCAACTCGGCAAGGTCCAATGCGCCATGCGCGAGGAGGCCCCGGTACTCCTCCCACCACCCCCTGCCGCGCTCACCGGCCATGGCAACCAGTGCGTCGATCAGCGCGGTGTCGAAGCACGCGTACTGAGAGGCCATATAGCGCAGTCGCGCCTCGCTGATACCGGCCTTGCCCGCTTCGACCTGACTCATCTGGATGGGGTTCGTACCGATCAGCTCGGCCGCCCGGCGGGCGGTCACACCGGCCGCATCGCGCATCTTGCGCAGCTCAGTACCCAGTCGGCGCTGTCGTGCTGTGGGCTGACTCCTCGGCATGCTCTCTTCTCCTCAGGCTGTTCGGCAGTCTGCCGTGCGCGACGACGCAGGTCCAACGCCTCGTAGCTGCGAGCATAAGGTTGTGTCAGCATAACCTTATGCTCTACCGTGAGTGACGCGCCCATCACGTAGTGGTGGCCGGTCGGCCGGAAGCGTATCTGCCCTTTCATGCCTGCTCCCTCGGAGGCCCACATGCAGACACCGGACTCCCCAGAACACTTCGACAAGGAACTCTGCGACCTCGTCCTCGCCGTCGCGCCCAGAATCTTCGCCGTCGTCGAGGAGTGCGAGGTGCGGCCCGGGCTGAAAGACGGGTGTGTCGCGGCGTGGGGAGTGGCCTTCCCTGAGGGTCCCGTCCACGTGATCACGGCCGACGGAACCGGCCAGATGGTCCTCAACTCGCCGGAACGGGCGCTTCGATGGTTCACGCGCGGCGGTGGCGAGGACGGCGTGACGGCAAGGCTGGTGTGGCTCAGCCGCTCGGGCGGCGCCACTTTCGACCACGCCGAGGCCGCTTGAGCGCCCTGGGCTACGACAGCAGGTGGTCGAGGCAGAGGTTCAGCCCGGCCTCCAGATGTTCCGCGGAGCCGGTGGAGAGCAGGACGGTGACGCCGCCCTGGATGGTGGCGATCACCGCCGCGGCCGTGCGATCGGCGTCGAGTGCCGCGTTGGCCTCACCGGCCGCTTGGGTGGCCTCGATGCCCGCTCGGACGCACTCCTGCCACCGCCGCACCAGTTGTGCCGACACGGCCTGCGCGGCCGGGCTGTACCGGCCCACGTCGGCGATCAGCACCCCGAGCGGGCAGTACAGCCCCTGGTCGCGGTAGCGCTCGACGATGAGGTCGCGCCACGCCTCCCAGGCCGCGCGCGAGGTGAGTTCGTTCAGGTACGGCTGCTGGTCCTCGAAGACTCGCTCGGCTTCGAGTTCGGCGACCGCGAGAAGAAGCTCTTCCCGGCCTCCCGGGAAGTAATAGAACATCTGCCCCTTGCCGGTGCCGCTGCGTCGGCCCACGTCGTCGAGCGTGGTGGCGTTCGTGCCGCGTTCCCGGATCTCGGCCGCGGCGGCTTCGACGATGCGCAGGCGGGTCGCGGCGCCTTTCCTCATGGTCGTCACCGGCCAAAGTGTACTTGTGGGTACATTTTTTGGAACCTACCTTCGGCCGCATGAGAGCGATAGTCATCAACGAAGCAGGGGGACCGGAGGTGCTGCGGCTGCGGGAGCGGCCGGCACCCCGCCCGGGGCCGGGAGAAGTCCTGGTGGACGTCCGCGTGGCGGGTGTGAACTTCTTCGACACCGCCATCCGCAGGCAGGCCATGGCCGAGGTGCCGGGCGCGGAGGGCGCAGGCGTGGTGGCGGAGACGGGCGAGGGTGTGCACGGGTTCGCCCCGGGTGACCGTGTCGCGTGGTTGACGGTCGACAACCTCGGCAGCTACGCCGAGCAGATCGTGCTCCCGGCGAGCGGTGTCGTCCCGGTGCCCGACGCCGTCGACGACGAGACGGCCGCGGCCTTGCTCGTGCAGGGCCTGTCCGCGCACCACTTCGCCACCGTGTCCCACCCGGTGCGACCGGGGGACGTCGCGCTCGTGCACGCGGCCGCCGGCGGGGTCGGGATGATGCTCACCCAGATCATCAAGGCCCGTGGCGGCACCGTGATCGGCCTGGTGTCGCGACCGGAGAAGGTCAAGTTCGCCGCCGACGCGGGCGCCGACCACGTCCTGGTCTCCTCCGGTGACGCGTTCGTCGAGCCGGTGCGCGAGCTGACCGGCGGCGAGGGTGTGCATGTGGTCTTCGACGGTGCGGGCGCGACCACGTTCGCCGCATCGCTACAGGTACTGCGCACGCACGGCACGCTGGTGTTCTACGGGCCGCTGATCGGGGACGTGCCGACCATCGCGATGAACGACATCCCCCGCAGCACCCGCCTCACCTACGCCGTGACCGAGGACCATGTCCGCACCCCCGAGGAACTCGCGGCGCGCGCGGCCGAGTTGTTCGAGCTCGTCAAGAGTGGCGAGCTGGTCGTCCGGATCGGTGGTCGGTACCCGCTGGCGGAGGCGGCACGGGCCCACGCGGACATCGAGTCGCGTACGACCACCGGGAAACTGCTGCTGCTCCCGTGACCGGTGGCCGCGTGGTGTCCGAACACCGCTAACGGCCCACTCGGGCCACATTCGAGAGGATACGCATGACCATTACGCTGATCACCGGGGCCAACAAGGGCATCGGCTTCGAGACGGCCAAACAGCTTCTGGCGCTGGGCCACGTTGTCTACATCGGCGCGCGTGATGTCGAGCGTGGCGAGAAGGCGGCGGCGGCGCTTGGCGCACGATTCGTGCGGCTCGACGTGACCGACGACGCGTCGGTGAGCAAGGCACTGGCGACGATCGACTCGGCCGAGGGCCGACTCGACGTCCTGGTGAACAACGCGGGCATCCTGGGGGACGGCGTCATCGACGGTCCCACGGCTCTCCGGGCGTTCGACACCAACGCGGTGGGCATCGTGCGCGTCACGGAGGCGGCGCTTCCGCTGCTGCGCACATCCTCGAACCCGACCGTGGTCACCGTCTCGAGCAGCGCCGGGTCGTTCTGGGCGGTGACCAATCCGGACCGGCCGGAGTTCACCTTGCCGTTGGCGCTCTACTCCGCCTCCAAGTCCGCGGCCACGATGCTTACGGTTCAGTACGCCAAGTCCCAGCCGGGCATCAAGTTCAACGCGGTTGAGCCCGGCACCACCGCGACCGACCTGACCGCGGCATTCGGAATCGGAAGGGCGCCGGAGGAGAGTGCCAGGGTCGTCGTGCGGTTGGCGACTCTCGACGCGGACGGCCCGACCGGAACCTTCCAGGATGAAAACGGAGAAGTGCCCTGGTAGGCCGTCTGGGCTCGCGGCTGCCCCGCACGGCCTCTCAGGCCGTGAGCAGGGCCGGGGACGCCGTGCGGGCCTCGTCGTAGCGGGTCAGCAGGAGGCGGGCCAGTTCCGGGGCGGGGCCCAGGACGGGGGCCAGGAGGTCGGCGCCCGCGGCTTCGGCGCCGCTCGCGATGCGGTCGGGGAGGCGGCCGGGGGCGATGACGTAGGGGGCCACGGCCACCCGGGGGACGCCCTCCGCGCGCAGCGCGCGGACGGCGTCCTCGGTGCGGGGAAGAGAGGCGGAGGCGAACGCGGGTCGCACGGCGCACCATCCGGTGTGCCGCCACTCCCGCGCGATTTCAGCGATCACCGCGATCGCCTCCGGGTCGGTGGACCCCGCCGAGGCCAGGACGACCCCGGTCGAGGAGCGGTCGGCGGGGCGCAGCCCCGCCTCGTACAGGCGGCGTTCCAGGGCGTCCACCAGCAGCGGGGACGGGCCCAGGACCTCGGCCTGGCGGACGGAGAGGCGGGGGTGGCGGGCCGTGGCCTCGCGCAGCACCGCCGGGATGTCGGTCTTCGCGTGGAAGGCGCGGGTCAGCAGCAGCGGGAGGGCGATCACCTCGGTGGCGTCCGCCGCGGCGAGCCGGGCCAGCACCTGCGGTACGCGCGGCGCGTTGAACTCCAGGAACGCCGCCTCCACCCGCAGCCCCGGCCGCAGCGACCGCACCCGCGCGCGCAGCGCGTCGACGGTCGCCGCATGGCGGGGGTCGCGGCTGCCGTGGGCGATGATCAGCAGGGTCGGGGCAGACATGGTGATGGCTTTCCGTGGCTCTCGATGAATTCCGTTTTTCGTTTCAGCGCGCGCTCGCCAGCAGGCCGCGGCTGCGCAGCACCCGGCGCTCGATCGGGGCGAAGATCAGCAGCTCGATGGCGATGCCGACGACGAGGATCAGGAGGATGCCGAGGAGCACCCCCGCCATATCGGAGTTGTTGCGCTGGTTCTCCAGGTACTGGCCAAGCCCCAGGCCCAGGTCCGGGGACTTGGCGATGATCTCCGCGGCCATCAACGAGCGCCAGGAGAAGGCCCAGCCCTGCTTGAGCCCGGCGACGTAACCCGGCAGCGCGGCGGGCAGCAGGATGTGCCGGGCGCTGACCAGGCCGCGGGCGCCGAGGGTGCGTCCGGCGCGGAGGAACAGCGGGGGCACCTGGTCGATGCCGGCCACCAGCCCGTTGGCGATGGAGGGGACCGCGCCCAGCAGGATGACGGTGTACATCATCTGGTCGTTCAGGCCCAGCCAGATCACCGCGGGCGGCACCCAGGCGACCGACGGCAGCGACTGAAGCCCGGACAGGATCGGGCCGAGCCCGGCGCGGATGAACGTCACCCGGGCGACGACCAGACCGAGCGGGGTCGCGATCGCCAGCGCGATGAGGAAGCCGAACAGACCGCGCGAGACGCTGGTCCAGATGATGTCGAGCAGCTCGCCCTGGAGCCACAGCTGGCGCAGCGAGTCCCAGACCAGCCCCGGGTCGGGGAGCTTGTAGTCGGGGGTGACCTTCGCGACGACGAGCACCTTCCACAGGGCCAGCACGAAGGCGACGGCCACGATGGGCGGCAGCACCTTCTGGACCAGCACCTCGGCCGGTGAGACGCGCTTGGTCTGCACCGCGTCCAGGGCGTCCAGACCGGCCTCCAGGCCCGCCAGGTCCTGCCCGGGACCGGCCTTGCCCGTGGACTTCTCCACCGACTTCTCTATGGGCTGCTTCCCGCCGTCGGCTTCCTCGACCGCGGTGCCGCGGGTGGTCTTACTGCTGGCCATGGCGGCGGATCTCCCCACGCAGTTCTTCGGTGATCTCAACGGACAGGTCGGCGACGGCCGCGTCCTCGATGCGGCGCGGCTGCGGAATGTCCACCGACCACTCGCGGACGATCCGGCCCGGCCGGGAGGACAGCAGCACCACGCGCTCGGCCAGCCGTACGGCCTCGCGGACGTTGTGGGTCACGAACAGCACCGAGACACCGGTCTCGCTCCAGATCCGGGTCAGCTCCTCGTGCAGCACATCGCGGGTGATGGCGTCGAGCGCGGCGAACGGCTCGTCCATCAGCAGCACCCTGGAGTCCTGCGCCAGCGCGCGGGCCAGCGCCACGCGCTGCCGCATCCCGCCGGAGAGCTCGTGCACCCGCTTGCCGTGGGCGCCGCTGAGCCGCACCAGCTCCAGCAGCCGCTCGGCCCGCGGCCTGCGGTCGGCGCGGGGCACCCCGCGCAGTCGCAGCGCCAGCTCGATGTTCTTCCCCGCGGTCAGCCACGGGAACAGGGCGTGCTCCTGGAACATCAGGGCCGGGCGGCCGCCGGGGACCTCGATGGCCCCCGAGGTCGGCTTGTCCAGGTCGGCGATCAGATTGAGCAGGGTCGACTTACCGCAGCCGGACGCGCCCAGGATGCAGACGAACTCCCCGGGCCGCACCTGGAGGTTGATGTCCTCGAGCACGGGCTGGGCCGCCCCGGGACGGCCGAAGGACTTGTGGACATGGGCGATCGAGACGGATCCGGTGGCGTCGGCGGGGCCGGGGGAGCCCGCCGTCGCGGTGCTCGCCCGGTCGTCCTTCTCGGTGGTCAGTGCCGGGGACATCCGGTCACCTCCTGATGAATGCGTACATGCGTGTACATGAGTACGGTGCGTACGGGACGGACGGGCGGCTACTGGCTGCCGAGGCCCGCGGCGGAGACCGTCGGCTTGCCCTCGGCCTTCAGGACCTTGTTCAGCGGGCCCAGGTCGTAGATCCCCTTGAGATCGGGCTTCTCCAGAAGCCCCGCCTGGACCGCGTGGTCGGCCTCGGTGTTCAGCGTCGAGGCCAGGGGGTCGTCGGTGACCTGGATGGACTTCCACGCCGGGTCGATCACCTCGGCGGGCAGCGGCTTGCCGGTCTCCTCCTTGAGCGCCGCGTTGGCCGCGTTCTTCGCCTGCTCGGGGTTGGCCTTGATGAAGGCGTTGGTCTTCACCGAGCCGCGCAGCACGGCCTCGACGACCTTCGGGTGCTCCTCGAGGAACGACTGCTTCACGATCAGGTTGGTGATCACGAACTTCTTGTCCGGCCACAGCGAGGACTCGTCCAGCAGCACCTTGCCGCCGTCGGCGACCAGCTTGGACGCGGTCGGCTCGGGCACCCACGCGCCGTCGACGGCACCGGACTTGTACGCGTCGGGCGTCACCTTGTTGTCGCTGCGGACCACCGACACATCGCCCTTGCCGCTCTGGGCGTCGACCTTCCAGCCCTTGCTCTTGACCCAGTTGAGGAACGCCACGTCCTGGGTGTTGCCCAGCTGCGGGGTGGCGATCTTCTTGCCCTTGACATCGTTCAGCGTCTTGATCTTCTTGGGGTTGACCACCAGCTTGACGCCGCCGGAGACCGACCCCGAGATGATCTTGAGGTTGGAGCCGTGGGACTTCACATAGCCGTTGATGGACGGCGACGGGCCGATCCAGCCCATGTCGATGGAGCCCGCGTTGAGCGCCTCGATCTCCGAAGGACCGGCATTGAAGACGTACGGCGCGACCTTCGTGCCCTTGAGCTCCTGCTGGATCGGGCCGCCCTTGCGCAGCCCCACCAGCGCGGTGGCGTGGGTGAGGTTGGCGAAGTAGCCGACCTTCACCTTGTCCAGACCGTCGACCTTCGCACCGCCGGCCGCGGGGACCGCTGAGGATCCGGTGTCGTCGTTCTTCTTCTGCGAGCCGTAGCCGCAGGCGCCCAGCGCGCCCATCAGCAGGGGGAGGACGGCCGCCGCCGCCAGGATCCGGGTGCGGCGGTGGGGGTGCTCGGCTGGTCGCGGAGCTATGAGGCGGACGGCAGACGACACGGGGGTGTTCCTCTCGACGGGCCGGGGCGGCGTCAGAGGACGCCCGGCAGTTCAGACGGCTTTCGGCGGCGGTGCTGGTGGACGGGAGCGGACTGCGGCATCAGCGCACACATCGTCCGACCCCGCCCTGCCCGCTGCCGAGCGCCCCGCTGCCCACGCGGCCGCCCTCCTTGGCGAATGTCGAGAACACCTCACCGGCCATCGTCAGAAGTCCCATCCCTCGTCGTCCCGCGCGGCCTCGGCGCCCTTGGCCGGTGCCGCGAAGGAGTCGCCCGCCATTCCGGCGGTGAGCGTGGTGCCGTCGGCCGGGTCGATCAGCAGGAAGGAGCCGGTGCGGCGCGAGGCGTCGTACGCGTCCAGCGCCAGCGGCTCGGAGGTGCGCAGCACGACCCGGCCGATCTCATTGGCGGCCAGCTCACCCGGCGCCGGGTGGTGCGACAGATCGGCCAGCGTCAGCCGGGACGGGATGTCCTTGATGATCGCCTTCACCGTGCGGGTGGTGTGCTTGAGCAGCACCCGGTCGCCCACGCGCAGCGGACGGTCGTGCAGATGGCAGACGGTGGCCTCGACGTCCCTGGTGGTCTCGGGCGCGTGGTCGCTCGGCGCGAGCAGATCCCCGCGCGAGATGTCCAGGTCGTCGGCGAGGGTGAGGGTCACCGACTGCGGGGCCCACGCCACGTCCACCATCGTGCCCAGCGCGTCGATCCCGGTGATGGCGGACGTCCGGCCGGACGGCAGCACGGTGACGGCGTCGCCGACGCGCAGCACACCGGAGGCGATCTGGCCCGCGTAGCCGCGGTAGTCGGGGTGCTCGGCGGTCTGCGGACGGATCACGTACTGCACCGGGAAACGCGCCGGGTCCTGGGACGGGTCGGTGCCCACCGGCACGGTCTCCAGGTGCTCCAGCACGGTCGGGCCGCCGTACCAGTCCATGTTCGCCGACGCGGTCACCACATTGTCCCCGGCCAGCGCCGAGATCGGGATGGCGGTGATCTCGGGGACGCCCAGCGAGGCCGCGTAGGTGGTGAACTCCTCGGCGATGGCCGCGAAGACCGGCTCCGCGTAGTCCACCAGGTCCATCTTGTTGACGGCGAGGACCACATGCGGGACCCGCAGCAGGGCGGCGACCGCGGCATGCCGCCGGGTCTGCTCCACCACGCCGTTGCGCGCGTCCACCAGGACGACCGCGAGCTCGGCGGTGGAGGCGCCGGTGACCATGTTGCGGGTGTACTGCACATGGCCGGGGGTGTCGGCGAGGATGAACCGCCGCTTGGGCGTCGCGAAGTAGCGGTAGGCGACATCGATGGTGATGCCCTGCTCCCGCTCCGCCCGCAGCCCGTCCGTCAGCAGCGCCAGGTCCGGCGCCTCCTGGCCACGGCTGCGCGAGGCGTGCTCCACGGCCTCCAGCTGATCGGCCAGCACCGACTTGGAGTCGTGCAGCAGCCGTCCGACCAGCGTGGACTTGCCGTCGTCCACCGAGCCCGCGGTGGCGAACCGCAGCTGCGAGGTGGCCGCGGACCGCTCCACGGCGGCCGCCGCGGCCTGCTCCTCGGACGTCAGATTGCTCGTCATCGTTAGAAGTACCCCTCGCGCTTGCGGTCCTCCATCGCGGCCTCCGACAGCTTGTCGTCGGCGCGGGTCGCACCCCGCTCGGTCAGCCGGGAGGCGGCTATCTCATCGATGACCTGCTCGATGGCCACCGCCTCCGACTCCACGGCACCGGTGCAGGACATGTCGCCCACGGTGCGGTAGCGCACCATGCGCCGCTCCACGGTCTCGCCGTCCTTCGGTCCGCCCCACTCACCGGGCGCCAGCCACATGCCGCCGCGCCGGAAGACCTCGCGCTCATGCGCGTAGTAGATCTGCGGCAGGTCGATCTTCTCCCGGGCGATGTACTGCCACACGTCCAGCTCGGTCCAGTTGGACAGCGGGAAGACCCGGACGTGCTCACCGGGGGAGTGGCGGCCGTTGTAGAGCTGCCACAGCTCGGGGCGCTGCCGCCGCGGGTCCCAGCCGCCGAACTCGTCCCGGAGGGAGAACACCCGCTCCTTGGCGCGGGCCTTCTCCTCGTCGCGGCGGCCACCGCCGAAGACCGCGTCGAAGCGGTTCTTCTCGATGGCGTCCAGCAGTGGCACGGTCTGGAGCGGATTGCGGGTGCCGTCCGGGCGCTCGCGCAGCCGGCCGTCGTCGATGAACTCCTGGACCGAGGCCACGTGCAGCCGCAGCCCGTACCGGGCGACGGTGGCGTCCCGATAGGCGATGACCTCGGGGAAGTTGTGCCCGGTGTCCACGTGGAGCAGCGAGAACGGAACCGCCGCCGGGGCGAAGGCCTTGAGCGCGAGATGCAGCATGACGATGGAGTCCTTGCCGCCGGAGAACAGGATCACCGGCCGCTCGAACTCGCCCGCCACCTCGCGGAAGATGTGCACCGCCTCGGACTCCAACGCGTCCAGGTGCGCGAGCGCGTACAGGCCCGCGCCCTCGTCCGCGTTGATCGCCGTCACGGTCGTCATGCCGCGCCCCTTTCGTTCGCTCGGCTGCGGTAGTAGCTTCCCGTCATATCGGCCGATTCGCTGTGGGTACGGCGCCCCGGTGCGGGGAGCGCCATCGCCCGTGACGCGGTGGCCGCGCGTGGGTGGCTCACAGCAGTCCCCTTTCACTCAACAGCAACCGCACCTCGGCCGCCGACTCCCGCACGCTGTTCCTGTGGGTTTCGATGCGCAGATCCGGGTCGGCAGGGGCCTCGTAGGGGTCGTCCACACCGGTCAGCCCCGAAAGCTCGCCCGCCGCCTGCTTCGCGTACAGCCCCTTGACGTCCCGCTCGGAGCACACCTCGACGGGCGTGGCCACGTGGATCTCCAGATACGGGGTGCCCTCGCGCTGGTGGCGCTTGCGCACCGCCTCGCGGCTGTCTTCGTACGGCGCGATGACCGGCACCAGCACCGTGACCCCGTGGGAGGCCAGCAGCTCGGCCACGAAGCCGATCCGCTGGACGTTGGTGTGCCGGTCCTCGCGGGAGAAGCCAAGACCCGAGGAGAGGAACTCGCGGATCTCGTCCCCGTCGAGCACCTCCACCCGGCGGCCCTCGCCGCGCAGCCGCTCGGCCAGCGCATGGGCGATCGTGGTCTTTCCCGCACTCGGCAGACCGGTCAGCCACACCGTGGCACCGGTGGTCGTGGGGGCGCTCATCTCGTTCTCCTGGTCGACAGCCATCAGCCGTGCAGCCCGCATTCGGTCTTGTTGCTACCCGCCCAGCGGCCGGACCGGTTGTCCTCGCCCTCCAGAACCCGACGGGTGCAGGGCGCGCAGCCTATCGACGGATAGCCGTCCATCAGCAGGGGGTTGGTCAGCACGCCGTGCTCGGCGACATAGGCCTCGACATCCGCTTGCGTCCAGCGGGCGATCGGGGAGATCTTCACCTTACGGCGCCGGGCGTCCCAGCCAACGACCGGGGTATTGGCGCGCGTTGGCGACTCGTCCCGACGCAGGCCCGTGGCCCAGGCGTCATACTCCCGCAACCCCTCCTCGAGCGGCTGCACCTTCCGCAGGGCGCAGCACAGATCGGGGTTGCGGTCGTGCAGCCGGGGGCCGTACTCGGCGTCCTGCTCGGCCACCGTCTGGCGCGGGGTCAGGGTGATGACATTGACGTCCATCACGGCCGCCACCGCGTCACGGGTGCCGATGGTCTCGGGGAAGTGATAGCCGGTGTCGAGGAAGACCACGTCGACACCGGGGAAGGCGCGGGAGGCGAGGTGCGCCACCACCGCGTCCTCCATCGAGGAGGTGACGCAGAAACGCGAGCCGAAGGTGTCCGCCGCCCAGCGCAGGATGTCCAGCGCCGGGGCGTCCTCGAGCTCGTGGCCCGCCTTCTCGGCGAGCCCTTCGAGATCGGTGTCCTCAAGCCGTGTCGTCATTTCGCCGTGCCCCCTTCATCGACCGGATCGCGCCGCAGGCCCTTGGCCAGCAGCCCGAGGAACGACAGGCGGAACGCGCGGTTGCAGGACGCGCATTCCCACGCGCCATGGCCCTCCTCCGAGGGACGCAGATCCTCGTCCCCGCAGTAAGGGCAGTAGAACGGCGCGGCACGCTCAGTCACTTTGCCCTCCGCTCGATCCCGAAGCGCTCACTCATGTGAGGGCCTCCTCCTCGGCCCGCGCGGCCCAGGTGGCGAAGCGCTCGCCGTCCTCGCGCTCCTCCTGGAAGCGGCGCAGCAGCCGCTCCACATAGTCGGGGAGCTCGGCGGCGGTGACCTTCAGCCCGCGCACCTTGCGGCCGAAGCCCGGCTCCAGGCCCAGGGCGCCGCCCAGGTGCACCTGGTAGCCCTCGACCTGCTGGCCGCCTGCGTCCATGACCAGCTGGCCCTTGAGACCGATGTCCGCCACCTGGATACGGGCGCAGGCGTTCGGGCAGCCGTTGAGGTTGATGGTGATCGGCTCGTTGAACTCGGGAAGCCGGCGCTCCAGCTCATCGATGAGCCAGGAGCCGCGCGCCTTGGTCTCGACGATCGCCAGCTTGCAGAACTCGATACCGGTGCAGGCCATCGTGCCGCGCCGGAACGGCGACGGCTTGACCTGGAGGTCCAGCGCCTCCAGCCCGGCGACCAGCGAATCCACCTGGTCCTCGGTCACATCGAGCACGATCATCTTCTGCTCGACGGTGGTGGTCAGCCGCCCGGAGCCATGGGCCTCGGCCAGGTCGGCGATCTTGGTGAGGGTGGCCCCGTCGACCCGGCCGACGCGCGGTGCGAAACCCACGTAGTAGCGGCCGTCCTGCTGGCGGTGGACGCCGATGTGGTCACGCCACTGCTGGACGGGCTGCTCGGGCGCCGGGCCGTCGGACAGCGGGCGCTTCAGGTACTCGTCCTCCAGCACCTGGCGGAACTTTTCCGGGCCCCAGTCGGCGACCAGGAACTTGAGCCGGGCGCGGGTGCGCAGCCGCCGGTAGCCGTAGTCGCGGAAGATGGCGACGACCCCGGCCCAGACCTCCGGGACCTCCTCCAGCGGGACCCAGGCGCCGAGCCGGACGCCGATCTTGGGGTTGGTGGAAAGACCGCCGCCGACCCACAGGTCGAAGCCGGGGCCGTGCTCGGGGTGGCGGACGCCGACGAACGCGACGTCGTTGATCTCGTGCACCACGTCGAGCACCGGCGAGCCGGAGACCGCGGTCTTGAACTTCCGCGGCAGGTTGGAGAACTCCTTGCTGCCGATGTAGCGCCGGTGGATCTCCTCGATGGCGGAGGTGCCGTCGATGATCTCGTCCTCGGCGATCCCCGCCACCGGCGAGCCGATGATCACACGCGGGGTGTCACCGCACGCCTCGGTGGTGGACAGCCCGACGGCCTCCAGCCGCTTCCAGATCTCGGGCACGTCCTCCACCCGGATCCAGTGGTACTGGATGTTCTGCCGGTCGGTGATGTCCGCGGTGCCGCGCGCGAACTCCTCCGAGATCTCGCCGACGACCCGCAGCTGCTCGGTGGTCAGCCGGCCGCCGTCCACCCGCACCCGCATCATGAAGTACTCGTCGTCCAGCTCCTCCGGCTCCAGGATCGCGGTCTTGCCGCCGTCGATCCCGGGCTTGCGCTGGGTGTACAGACCCCACCAGCGCATCCGGCCGCGCAGATCGGCGCCGTCGATGGAGTCGAAGCCGCGGTGGGCGTAGATCGTCTCAATGCGTGTCCGCACATTGAGACCGTCATCGTCCTTCTTGGTCTGCTCGTTGCCGTTGAGGGGGGTGAAGTGCCCCGCGGCCCACTGGCCTTCGCCGCGGTGGCGTCCGGCCTTGCGGCGGGGCGTAGCGCTTGCGCGTTCCGGGGTGGCAGCCATGGCGGTGTATGTCCTTCTGAGCGGCTCAGGTACGGCGGGTAGTACGTGCGCGCACCGTCTGACCTGCGCATGCGCAGGCGGGCAGGGTGTACGGGGGTGACCGGTGCGACATGCGGCGGGGAGTTCGAGGCGTGCGCGCTCGCCCACGTCGTCGGGGGCGTGCGGAAGATGTGGTGGTGCTGCCCGGGGCCTTCGTGACGGCCCTGTCGAGGTGCGGGTCAGCCCGCCGGACAGATGGCGCTGGACATGCGGCCGAGGTCGACGTGGCGTCGACTCACCAAGGCAATTCCAGCTCGAGACATGAGGGAAGCGTCGCATGGTGGTCTCTGACGAGTCCACCTTAATCCACTATGCGGACGAATCTGTCTCGAAATGCAAGACGTTGTGGTGTTGGTCACTCCTCGTCCGACGTCTTGACGTCGAACACCCGGAACCCCCGGCGGCGGTAGTTGTCCAGCGCGTACGGCCCGTCCTTGCTACAGGTGTGCACCCACACCCGCTTGGTCGGCACCCGGTCCGGCCGGCGGTCGGCCATGTCCCAGGCGCGAGAGGTGCCCCAGGTCAGCAGATGCCCGCCGATGCGGCGGCCGCGGAAGGCGGGCAGCAGACCGAAGTACACGATCTCCACCACGCCCTCGTCCTGGCCCTCCAGCTCGATGTACCCGGCCGGGGTCCCGCGCTCGTACGCCACCCAGGTCTCCACACCGGGCCGGTGCAGATACTCCTCCCACGCCTCCCGCGACCACACCAGCCGGTCGGTCCACGCCACATCCGAGCCCACTGCCGTGTAGAGGAAGTGGCTGAACTCGGGGCTCGGCACCTCGGCCCGGGCGATTCGCACCCCGGCCGCGGCGGGCGGCTCCTGCGCCGGGCTGAGATCGGACGGAGCCGTCTGCTCCAGGTGCCAGGTGGTCACGGTGGTGGTCATGCTGGACAGATAACCATGGACGCCGTTGACTCGCCTTGACGGGTATCGCTCAAGCGGGGAGGGCGGGGTCGGGGTGTCCGGGAACGGGGTCAACGGGGATATGGAGGAGTTCGCGGAGCTGTTGCGCGAGCTCAAGGGGAGGACGAACCGCAGCTACGCGGCGCTGGCGGCGCGCAGCGGGGTGAGCGCGTCGGCGCTGCACCGCTACTGCTCGGGGGCGAGCGTGCCCGGCGACTACGAGGTGCTCGCGCGGTTCGGCAGGGCGTGCGGGGCCGGCGGCGAGGAACTGCTGGAGCTGCATCGGCGGTGGGTGCTGGCGGATGCGGAGCGCAAGCGGGCCGTTTCGCGGGTGCCGGCCGCGGTGTCGGCGGGTCGGTCCGGGGCTGCCGGGGCCGTCACGGAGGGCGTCTCACGGGTTGATGTCTCACAGGTTGAGACGGCGGGTGGGCCGGATGCCGAGACGCGGGCGGAACCGGGGCCCGGTGCGGCCTCGGAGCCGAAACCCGAGCCCGAACCCGAGCCGGAGCCCATGCGCCCTGCCGCTGCCCCGGCCCCGGCGCCGGCCTCGGCCCCGGCGCCGGCCTCGGAGGCCGTGTCCGCTGCGGCGCCGCCGCGTCGTCGGCCGCTGCTCGCCGTACTCGCCCTGGCCGTGTTCGCCGCCGCCGGGGTGGCGGCCGCGCTGTTGGGGAAGGCGCTGACGTCGTCGGACGGGTCGGGTGGGTCCTCGGACGGTCGGCTGCTGCTGTCCTCCCGCTGTCCGGTCGTGGTGAGCATGGGGCAGTCGGACGCGTGTGTGCACGAGCTCCAGTCGCTGCTCGCCCGCGCGGGCGGCAGGCTCGACGTCGACGGGGCCTTCGGACCGGTCACCCAGATGCGTGTCGTGGTGTTCCAGCTCCGCAGCGGGCTGACGCCCGACGGATCGGTGGACGAGCGGACCAAACGCGCGCTGTACGAGAACGAGGGCAAGCCGCTCGACACCTGGACACCGGACCGGGTCACCCGGCGCATCCGCGAGGTCTTCACCGAGGACCCCGAGCGCGCGGTCGGCATCGCGGACTGCGCCTCGTACCTCGATCCCCTCTCTACGCTGCCCAACTCCAACTCCACCCGGAACTGGGGCGTCTTCCAGCTGTACGACGGCACGCTGCGCAAGCTGGGCGGCACCCGGGAGCAGGCGCTGGATCCGGACTGGAACATCCGGGCGGCCCATCGGCTGTGGGCGCGCACCCATGACTTCAGCGCCTGGAGGGCCTGTGACCGCGCCTACCGCGCCGGGTCGAAGAGCTGATCACCGCATGCCGCGCCGCCCGGCATCCCACCGGGCATCCCAGCCCCCGCCGTCCCCGCAGCTCGGGGGCGGTTTCCGATCCCGCTGTCCCGATTTCCCCGATGAGTCGCCCGCCCGGCACGGAGGGCTGGGATCGTGCTGCCGCCGTCCTCGACGGTCCACGGATCCGCAGACGAAGGAGACGAAGACGACCATGGCTGTGACCAGCACCCGGATCAGACTCGGCGCCCTGCTCGGCGGCGCGGTCCTCGCCGCCACCGGCGTGTCCACCGCCCAGAGCGCGGCCGCCGCCCCCAGCGCCCCCGTGGCCGCCGGCGCGCCCTCCGCCGCCGCGGTGACCAAGCTCAGCCACTCCGACGCGGCGAACCGGCTGCGCGGCGCCGGGATCTCCTGGACCTCCAGCGGGGGCTGCTCGGACCGGAACAACCCCACCTGTACCTCGTTCGAGCAGATCAACCTGACCACCGTGCAGGGTGCCATCACCCTGAAGGGGGCCACCGGCTGCGCGCTCACCATCACCGGCGGTACGGAGACCGGGCACGCCTCCGGTACGTACAGCCACTGGAACGGCTACAAGCTGGACTTCAGCCCCACCAGCTGCCTCAGCAACTACATCACCGGCACCTTCACCAACATCGGCCCGCGCCCCGGTGACGGCGCCCAGCAGTACAAGTCCGGCTCGGGCAACATCTACGCCCGCGAGAGCAACCACTGGGACGTGACCTACTACAACTGCGGAGGCTGCTGACCCGCGGCCGCCAGCGCTCCCACCGACCGTCCGGCCGGCTGCAACGCGGCGCAACCTTTGCGCATGGCTGTAGTCGGCATGGACAGTGGGCCCGGCGGGCGGAGGGTGGTGCCGAGTCGGCGCGGCATCCCCTCCGCCAATGCCTGTGCGGCGGCCTTTTGCGGCGATTCGGCCTGGTCACCGGATGAGCGGCGGTGAAAGCGCCGGATACGGTGAGAAGGTGCAGCCAGCAGAAGAAACATCGAAGCCGTCCGGCCGGCTCCGCAAGGCCCGCGCCCTGTACCGCAATGTGTCCAAGCGCAGGATGGCCTGGCTGCTGCTGAAGGACACCATCCATTCCTGTATGGAGTACCGGGTCACCGGGCTCGCCGCCGAAGCGGCCTTCTTCACCCTGCTGTCGCTGCCGCCCCTGCTGCTCGCCCTGATCGGGCTGCTCGGCTACTTCGACGCCTGGACCAGCACCGACACGGTGGCCACCATCCGGCAGAACATCCTCGACGCCTCCGCGACCGTGCTGTCCGACCGGGGCGTCAAGGAGATCGCCCGGCCGCTGCTGGACGATGTGATCAAGGGCGGCCGTCCCGATGTGATCTCGCTGGGCTTCGCCATCGCCCTGTGGTCCGGCTCCCGCGCGGTGAACGTGTTCGTGGACACCATCACGATCATGTATGGGCTGGAGGGGAAGCGCGGGATCGTCAGGACCCGTCTGCTGTCCTTCCTGCTCTACCTGGTGGCACTCGTGATCGGGGCGGTGGCGCTGCCGCTGATGGTGATCGGGCCGGAGGCGGTGGTGGATCTGCTGCCATCCAGCGGGGATCTCGTACCGGTCCTGTACTGGCCGGTGGTGATCCTGCTCTCCATCGCCTTCCTGACCACGCTCTACCACGTGTCCGTACCGGTGCGCTCGCCGTGGCCGGAGGACATCCCCGGGGCGCTGGTGGCCCTCGCGATATGGGTGCTGGGCAGCTTCCTGCTGCGGATCTACCTGGTGCATACGGTCGAGGGCCCGACGATCTACGGCTCGCTGGCCGCACCCGTCGCGGTGCTGCTGTGGATCGGGGTGTCCGCCTTCGCGGTGCTGGTCGGGGCGGCGGTCAACGCCGCGATCGACCGGGTCTGGCCCTCGGTGGCCACGGCCGCCGGGCGTGCGGAGCGCGCCGCCCGGGCCCGGGAGGAGGCGGCCCGGATGCGGGCGAAGGAGCAGCGCACGGCGGACGACGGCGCGGCGGAGATCACCCCGCCGTCGGAGTTCCCCGAGCGCTGGGCGCAGTTCCTGCCGCACGGCGACATACGCTCCCGGCTGCACACGAAGCGCGAGGCGGGAGAGAAGACGGGCGAGAAGCCGGGGGAGAAGGCCGCCGGGAAGGCCGGGAAGGCCGGGAAGGCAGCCGGGGAACCCGCCGGCCGGCCTGCCGATCAGCCCTCGGGTCCGGCTCAGCCCTCGGGTCCGGCTCAGCCCTCGGGGAAGGCGGCCGGGGAGCCCCGGACGCCCCGGCAGGGGCCGCGGCGTCCTGAGGTACGGTCCGCGGCGGACGGCGCGGACGACTCCGCGGCGGACGACGACCACCCGGTGCGCTGACCACGCGCTGACCGCGCCGCACCCTACCCCGCCCTACCCCGCCCTACCCCGCAGGGGTGAACCGCACCGGCAGCCGCAGAAGGCCACGCATCATGCTGGGGCGCCAGACGAGGGTGTCCGGGCCGGTGTCCAGGGCCAGGCCAGGACACCGCTCCGGCAGCGCCCGCAGCGCGATCGTGGCCTCCAGCCGGGCCGGCGGCGCCCCCGGACAGTGGTGGACGCCGTGGCTGAAGCCCAGGTGGCCCCGGGCGTCCCGGTGGATGTCGAAGCGGTCGGGGTCGGCGAAGGGCCGCGGGTCGCGGTTGGCCGAGCCGAGCAGCACCAGGACCGGCTCGCCCGCGGGGATCTTGGTGCCCGCGATCTCCACGTGGCCCGTCGCAGGCGGACGCGGTCACAGACCCCGTTCGGTGAGCCAGTTCTCGATGGCCTCGGTGGTCTCGGGGAGGTGGTGCTCCATGATCGTGAAGTGGTCTCCCGGGGTGGCCCGGGCGGTGTGCGGGAAGGGCCAGACCGCGCGCCACGCGTCGCCCTCGAACCCCTCGTCCTGGTGGGGCATGGGCTCGGCCGCGCTGAGGAAGAACGTCGGGCTCTGGACGGGCCGCAGGGCGCACTCCTCCATCAGCAGCGCGTTGTAGCGCCCGCTCGCCGAGAGCTTCGCGCCGGTCAGCGCGAAGTCGCCGAGCAGCTGTTCCCGGGAGTCCAGGCCCTCGTTCAGCGCGATGTGGGTCTTCTCGGAGAACTGATGGGTGGCCTCGAAGGTGTCGAGCAGCACGACCGCGCCGGGCGGCAGCCCCGCCCGTTCGGCCCGCTCCGCCAGGGCGTAGGCGAGCAGCCCGCCCATGGAGTGACCGACCAGGACGTAAGCCTCGGCGCCGATGGCCGCGCGCAGCTGGTGGAGGTGCAGTTCGATCAGGGCGTCGAAGCTGTCGGCCACCAACTCGCCTTCGAGGTAGCCGGGGTTGACCAGCGAGAGCACATCCCGCCTGCCCTCGAACATCTGCGCCATCATCCCGTACTGGATCGGTCCGGCGGTGGCGGTGATGGCGGGCAGACACACCAGCGTGGCCCGGGTGCCGTCGCCACTCGCCATCCTCACCGGCGGGAGGATGTGGTCGGCGGCGCCCTCGGCGGTGAAGGAGGGCCGGAGCCGGCCCGCGGCCTGGATGAGCGCCATGCCCACCGACTGGGCCCGGCCGCTGGCGTACGCCTGGTGGTAGAGGGTGGTGAGGCTGTCGTAGGGGTCCGACTCCGGGGCCGCGGTGGCCTTGGCCAGCTCCAGCTCGACGGCGGACGGTGGCGGCGCGGAGCCATGCGGCGCGGAGCCGTCCGGCGCGGTCTGCTCCTGGGACGTGGTGTCATCCGCCACGGGCGCGCTCGGCCGGATGGCGGCCCGGCTGTCCACCAGCGTGGCCAGGTGCCCGGCGAGCCGGTCCACGGTCGAGTGCTCGAACGTCGCCGTGGCCGACAGCCGGATCCCGAGCAGCGTGGCGAGCCGGTCGCGCAGATCGATCCCGCGCACCGAGTCCATGCCGAGCGCCAGGAACTCGGTGTCCGGGCCGATCTCCGCGTCCGCCTCGTGGTGGAGCACCGCGCGCAGCTGTTCCCGGACGAGGCCCGCCAGCAACCGCTCCCGGTCCTCGGGCGCGGCGTCCAGGACGCGCTGGGCGGCGGCGGTGTCCTGCGGCCGGGGGCCCGGCCGTTCGCGCCGTACGGGACGGGCCGCACGCTCTTCCGCGGCCGCCCGCAACCGGTCCGCGGACACCGGCCGCAGCGTCAACTCGGCGATGTGTGCGAGCGGTTGACCGTCGTCGCCCGTGAGATGGACACCGACGGCATCCGGGCCGACGGCGGACAGCCGCACCCGTACGGTGGCGGGCGGGGCGGTGTCCGGGGCGGCGTACAGCCGGACACCGGTCCAGGAGAACGGCATCCGGATCGGCGCGCCCGCCGACTCCGTTTGGTCGAAGAACCCGCCGAGGCCGATCGCGTGCAGGGCGGTGTCGAGCAGCGCGGGGTGCAGCGCGAAGCCGTCCACAGGTCCACCACCGGACCCCTCGCCCAGGGCCACCTCGGCGAAGACCTCCCCGTCGCGCCGCCAGGCCGTCCGCAGACCGCGGAAGGCCGGGCCGTAGTCGAAGCCGTTGGACGCGAGCCGGTCGTAGAAGCCCGTCAGGTCGACGGCACGGGCACCGGGCGGCGGCCAGACGGCCGCCATCTCGGCGAACGCGGCCGTGCCACCGCCCTCCTGCCCCTGAGCCTGCCCCGGGCTCGCCGGACCCGGTGCCACGAGGGCCCGCACATGGCACGTCCAGCCCGCTGCCATGTCCTCGGCCGACTCGCGGCGGGAGTGCACGGTGAGCTCCCGCCGGCCCTCCTCGTCGGGCTCGCCCACCTGTATCTGGAGGTGCACCGCCTCGGTGGCGGGGAGGAACAGCGGCTCCTGGAGGGTGAGTTCGGGCAGGTGCGGGCAGCCGACCGTACGCCCCGCGTACAGCGCCCAGTCGAGGAACACACTGCCCGGCAGCACCACTCCGCCCAGCACCGCGTGGTCGGCGAGCCAGCGGTGAGTGGTCTGCGACAGCCGCGCGGTGAACAGCACCGTGTCGCTCTCGGCCGGGGCCACCGCCCCCGCCAGCAGCGGATGGTTCACCGCCGTGAGCCCGGCGCCGCCCACGTCCCCGGTGCGCTCGGGCGCGTCCAGCCAGTACCGCCGCGCGCGGAACGCGTACGTCGGCAGATCGACGGGCCGCCCGCCTTCGAACGCGTTCGCCCACGCCACCTCGCCGCCGGCCACGAACAGCTCCGCGAGCGCCGTGAGCAGCCGCTCCCGGCCGCCCTCGTCCCGCCGCAGCGTGCCCACCACCACGGCCGCGCGGTCTGCCGGAGCACCCCGCGGCGTCCGCTCGATCCGCTCCTCGACCGTCTGCTCGATCCCGGGGACCAGCACCGGATGCGGGCTCACCTCGATGAACACCGTGTGTCCGGCGTCGGCCAGGGCGCGGGTCGCCTGCTCGAACCGCACGGTCTCGCGGAGGTTCCGGTACCAGTACTCCGCGTCGGCACTCGCGCCGTCGAGGAGGGCGCCGGTCACCGTCGAGTACATCGGCACCTCGCCGGGGCGGGGTGTGATGGGCGCGGCCAGCTCCAGCAGCCGCTCACGGATCCGTTCGACCTGCGGGGTGTGCGAGGCGTAGTCCACCGGGATGCGGCGCGCCCGCACCCCGTCCCGTTCACACGCCGCCATCAACTCGTCCAGCGCCGCCGCGTCCCCGGCGACCACGGTCGAACCGGGCCCGTTCACGGTGGCCACGCAGAGCCGCTCGGCCCAGGGCGCCACCAGCCTCCCGGCCTCGTCCACCGGCACGGGCAGCGAGACCATGCCGCCCCGGCCCGCCAGTTCGCTCCCGATCAGCCGGCTGCGCAGCGCGACGACGCGGGCGGCGTCCTCCAGCGAGAGCACCCCCGCGACACACGCCGCCGCCAGCTCGCCCTGCGAATGCCCCACCACCGCGGCGGGCTCGACCCCATGGGACCGCCACACCCGCGCCAGGGACACCATGACCGCCCACAGCACCGGCTGCACCACATCGACCCGGTCCGGCGACGGCACGCCCGGGCGTCCGCGCACCACATCGAGCGGCGACCACTCCACATACGGGGCCAGCGCCCGGGCGCACTCGTCGAACGCCGCGGCGAACTCCGTCGAGGCGTCGAGGAGTCCGGCCGCCATCCCGGCCCACTGCGAGCCCTGCCCGGGGAAGACGAACACCGGCCCCGACCGGTCGGCGTCCACGGACCGGTCCATGGACACACTCCGCACCACACCGGTGGCCGGTTCGCCGCGGCCGAGCGCCGCCAGTCGGTCCAGGAAGTCCTCCCGGGTGCGGCCGATCACCACGGCGCGCCGGCCGAAGACGGCCCGGGACAGCAGCGAGCGGGCCACGTCGACGGGCGCCAGCTCCGGTTCGGCGGCCAGCCGCTCCCGCAGCCTGCGGGCCTGGTCGCGCAGGCTGTCGGCGCTCTTCGCCGAGAGCACCCACGGCACCGCGACCGGCGTCGGCTCAGCGGCGATGGCGGCCTCCGGCGCCTCCTCCAGGATCACATGGGCGTTGGTGCCACTGATCCCGAACGACGACACCGCGCCGCGCCGCGGCGCACCGGCCGAGGGCCACTCCTCGTTCTCCGCGGCCAGCCGCAGCGCACCGGCCGTCCAGTCCACCCGCTCGGTGGGGCGTTCGGCGTGCAGGGTGCGGGGTACGACGCCGTGGCGCAGGGCCAGCACCATCTTGATGACGCCCGCGACCCCGGCCGCCGCCTGGGTGTGGCCGAGGTTGGACTTCACCGAGCCCAGCACCACCGGCCGGTCGGCGGGCCGGGCCCGGCCGTACGTGGCGAGCAGCGCCCGCGCCTCGATCGGGTCGCCCAGCGACGTCCCCGTGCCATGCGCCTCGACCACGTCCACATCGGCCGCCGTGAGCCTCGCGTTCGCCAACGCCTGCCGAATGACGCGCTGTTGGGCCGGGCCGCTGGGCGCGGTGAGGCCGTTGGACGCGCCGTCCTGGTTGAGCGCGGAGCCCCGGAGCAGCGCCAGCACCCGGTGGCCGTGGCGGCGGGCGTCGGACAGCCGCTCGACCACCAGCATGCCGACGCCCTCGGCGAAGCCCATCCCGTCGGCCTCGGCGGCGAACGCCTTGGAGCGCCCGTCGGGAGCGAGCCCGCCGACCCGGCTGAACTCCACGATCGGCCGCGGGGTCGACATGACCGTCACCCCACCGGCCACCGCGAGGCCGCATTCGCCCCGCCGTACCGCCTGCGCGGCCAGGTGCAGCGCCACCAGGGACGAGGAGCACGCGGTGTCCACGGTGATGGCCGGGCCTTCGAGCCCGAGGGTGTAGGCCACCCGGCCGGTGGCCACGCTGCCCGCGCTGCCGTTGCCGAGATAGCCCTCGAAGCCGTCGGCCAACTGCTCGGGGAAGCGCGTGGCGTAGTCGTGGTAGATCAGCCCCGCGAAGATCCCGGTCGGGGTGGCGCGCAGCGCGGTGGGGTCGATGCCCGCGTGTTCGAACGCCTCCCATGTGGTCTCCAGCAGCAGCCGCTGCTGGGGGTCCGTGGCCAGCGCCTCCCGGGGCGAGATGCCGAAGAACTCGGCGTCGAAGTCGGCCGCGTCGTACAGGAAGCCACCGGCCGGCGCATGGGTCCCGGGCGTGCCGGGGCGACCCAGCTCGGCGTGCCAGCCGCGGTCGTCGGGGAAGGGGCCGATGGCGTCCCGGCCTTCGGCGAGCAGGCGCCACAGCTCCTCGGGCGAGCGCACCCCGCCGGGGAAGCGGCAGCTCATCCCGACGATCGCGATCGGGTCGTCGTCATCGGCGGCCACCGCCGCAAGGGTGGGGGTGACGGTGGCTTCGCTCTCCGGCACCAGCAGTCGCAGCAGCTCGGCCACCAGCGCGGCCGGGGTCGGATGGTCGAAGACGGTGGTCACGGGAAGCCGTAGCCCGGTGGCCGTACCGAGCCGGTTGCGCAGCTCCACGGCGGTCAGCGAGTCGAAGCCCAGGTCCCTGAAGGAGCGGTCCTCGGCCATCGCGTCACCGTCCGTATGCCCGAGCACCACGGCGGACTGGGCCCGTACGAGGTCGCTCAGCGTGCGCGCGCGGTCCGCCGGGGGCAGCGCGGCCAGGCGGTCCCGCAGCCCGCCGCCGGTGGCCGTGTTGGCGGCGCCGCGCCGGACCGTCGTCGTACGGACCAGCCCGCGCAGCAGCGGCGCGGGCTCGCCGTGGCGGCGCAGGGCGGCCACGTCCAGCCGCACCGGAACGCTGAGCGCGCGGGGCGCCCGTATGGCCGCGTCGAAGAGCGCCAGCCCCTGGTCGGTGGTGAGCGGCCGTACGCCCTGACGGCGCATCCGGTCCAGGTCGGTGGCGCCCAGGCCACCGGTCATCGCGCCGCGTTCGTCCCACAGGCCCCAGGCGAGGGCGTGTGCGGGCAGGCCCTGGTCGCGGCGGTGCCGGGCGAGGGCGTCCAGAAACGCGTTGGCGGCCGCGTAGTTGCCCTGGCCCGCCGAGCCCAGTACCCCGGCGGCGGAGGAGAAGAGCGCGAACAGCGCCAGGTCCCGGTCCCGGGTCAGCTCGTGCAGATACCAGGCCGCGTCCGCCTTGGGGCGCAGCACGGTGTCCAGCCGCTCGGGGGTCAGCGCGGAGACCACACCGTCGTCCAGCACCCCGGCCGCGTGCACCACACCGCGCAGCTCCGGCAGGCCGTCCAGCAGCGTGCCCAGCGCGGTGCGGTCGGACACATCACACACCACCACCCGGGCTGTGGCACCCGACTCTGACAGCTCCGCGATGAGTTCGCGGGCGCCAGGGGCCTCCGGGCCCCGGCGGCCGACGAGGACGAGGTCGGTGACGCCATGGCGGGTGACCAGATGCCGGGCCACCGCCGAGCCGATGACCCCCGTGCCACCGGTGATCAGCACGGTGCCGTCGATCGCGTCCCGGGGCGGGGTGAGCACCACCTTCCCGGTGTGGCGCGCCTGGCTGACGTGGCGGAACGCCTCGCGCGCCCGGCGGGTGTCCCACGCCGTCACCGGCAGCGGTGCCAGCACACCCGCCTCGAACAGCTCGGCGAGATGGGCCAGCATCGCGCCCAGCCGCTCCGCCCCGGCCTCGGCGAGGTCGAACGCCCGATAGCCGACGCCCGGCCATCGCGCGGCCACCTCATCGGCGTCCCGGACGTCCGTCTTGCCCATCTCGATGAACCGGCCGCCGCGCGGCAGCAGTGTCAGCGAGGCGTCGATGAACTCCCCGGCCAGACAGTTCAGTACGACATCGACGCCCCGGCCATCGGTCGCGGTCAGGAAGCGGTCGGCGAACTCCAGGGTGCGCGAGGACGCCACCCGCTCGGCCGGAACGCCCATGCCGTGCACCACGGGCCACTTCGGCTCGCTCGCGGTGGTGTACACCTCGACCCCGAGATGGCGCGCCAGCCGTACCGCCGCCATCCCCACGCCACCCGCGGCGGCGTGCACCAGAACCGACTCGCCCGCGCGCACCCGGGCCAGCTCGACCAGGGCGTAGTACGCGGTCAGGAACACCGCGGGCACCGAAGCCGCCTGCGGGAACGTCCAGCCGTGGGGTATCCGCACGACCATCCGGGCGTCGGCCACCGCCACGGGGCCCGCGTACGCGCCCGACACCAGCCCCATCACCCGGTCGCCCACCGCGAGGCCGTCGACACCGGGGCCGACCTCCAGCACCACACCGGCGCCCTCGGCCGCGAAGAGCCCCTCGCCGCCGGGGCCAACGCCGGGTCCGACGCCGGGCTCGCCGCTGGGCCCACCGCTGGGGACGACGCCCAACGCGGCGAGGACATCACGGAAGTTGACGCCCGTGGCGCGTACCGCGATCCGCACCTGGCCCGGGGCCAGGGGCCCCTCGACACCCGGAGCGGGCATGAGCCGCAGCCCCTCCAGGGTGCCGCCGGTGTCCAGGTCCAGGCTCCAGGCCCCTTCGGGGGCCGCCGGCAGTCCGGCGTCCGCCGGTGAGACCCGGCCCAGCCGGGGTACGGACACCGCTCCGGCGCGCACCACGAGTTCGGGCTCACCGGTGGCGAGGGCGGCGGTCAGCGCGGCCATGGACTCGGGTGCACCGTCCAGATCCACCTGTGCGAACCGGCCCGGGTGCTCCGAGCACACCGAACGCCACAGCCCCCGCACCCCGGCCAGCGTCAGCTCGGCCCGCTCACCCGGGAAAGCGGCCACCGCGCCCCGGGTCACCAACGCGAGCCGGGTGCCGTCGAGTTCGGGATGGCTCAGCCACTCCCGTACCGTCGCCAGCACGGCCGCCAACCGGTCCCGGCCGGCGGCGGGCACCCCGTCCGGGGCTTGCGCCGGGAGGGCGGGGAACACCACCAGCGGGGGCAGGGGTACACCGGTGCGTACGGCGGCGAGAAGCGCGGCCACATCCGTATGGACGGGTGCGTCGGGGGCATCGGAGTCGTCGGGGGCGTCGGGCAGGGCAGTGCCGAGCACCGCCATGGGCTCCGTGGCCTCGACCGGCCGGAGAGGCAGCGGCGTCCACGTGACCTCGAAGAGCGCGTCCGGAGCCGTCCCGGTGGCCATCGTCAGCGCGTCGGCCGACAGTGGCCGTGAGACCACCTCGTCGACGGTGAGGATCGGCAGACCGGCGAGGTCCGTCATCCGCACCGAGATCCCGCCCGGCCCCGTGGGCGCCGTCCGCACCCGGGCGACGGTCGCGCCCGTGGCATGCAGCCGCGCCCCGGAGAACGACAGCGGCATCATCCGCTCCGTCTCGCCCTCCAGGAGCCCCACAAGCCGCGTCTGCAACGCCGCGTCCACCAGCGCCGGATGCACACCGAACCGGTCCGCGTCACCGGCGGCCGACTCCGGCAGCCGCACCTCGGCGAACAGCTCCTCGCCCCGGCGCCATACGGCACGCACGCCCTGGAACACCGGGCCGTAGCCGTAGCCATGGTCCGCCAGCCGCTCGTAGAACGCGTCGATGTCCACCGGCTCCGCGCCGGTGGGCGGCCACTGGGCGTCGGCCTCCGGCTCCGCGTCCGTGTCCATGTGCTCGTCGCCGGGCGCCGACGCGGACGCCGTCAGCGTCCCCGTGGCATGACACACCCAGTCCGCCGGATCGTCGTCCCGGTCCGGGCGGTGCGGCCGGGAGTGCAGCCGTACGGCGTACGCGCCCCGCTCGTCCGCCGCGTCGATGCCCACCTGGATGTCGAGGGCGGTGTCGTCGTCGGACGGCAGGGTCAGCGGGGTGTGCAGGACCAGCTCGTCCAGCCGATCGGCGCCCATGTGCTGCCCGGCTCCCAGCACGAGCTCCAGCAGGGCCGCGCCCGGCACCAGGACCCGGTCCAGCACCATGTGGTCGGCCAGCCATGGATGGGTACGGGTGGAGATCCGGCCCGTGAACACGAACCCGCCGCCCTCGGCCATGCTCACCCCGGCCGCCACCAGCGGATGCCCCACCACGGACAGCCCCGCGCCCGCGAGATCCCCGACTCGCTCGGCCGCCGAAATCCAGTAGTGGTGGCGTTGGAAGGGGTAGGTGGGGAGGTTGGTGGGGGTGGTGGTGTTGGGGGTGAGGAGGGTGGGCCAGTTGGGGGTGAGGCCGTGGGTCCAGAGGGTGGCGAGGGTGGTGAGGAGTTGCTGGACGCCACCGTGGTCGCGGCGGAGGGTGGGGATGGCGTGCGCGTTGGTTTCCTGGATGGCGGTGGTGAGGACGGGGTGGGGGCTGGTTTCGAGGTAGAGGGTGTGGCCGTCGGCGTGGAGGGTGTGGAGTGTGTCGTGGAAGCGGACGGGTTCGTGGAGGTTGCGGTACCAGTACTCGGCGTCGAGGGTGTCGCCGTCGATGGGGGTGGCGGTGACGGTGGAGTACAGCGGGATGTCGCCGGTGCGGGGGGTGATGGGCGCGGCGAGCTGGAGGAGTTGCTCCCGGATGCGGTCGACGTGCGGAGTGTGGGACGCGTAGTCGACCGGGATGGTGCGGGTGCGCAGCCCGGCGCTCTCGGCTGCGGCGGCCACCTCGGCGAGCCCTCCCGGGGTTCCGGCGATGACGGTGGAGGTGGGCCCGTTGACGGCCGCGATCCAGACGTCATCGCGGCCGGTCAGCAGCTCGCGCGCCTGCTCGGTGGACGTGGCGAGGGAGACCATTCCGCCGTGTCCTGCCAGCTCTTGGGCGATGAGGCGGCTGCGGAGTGCCACGAGCCGTGCGCCATCCTCCAACGAGAGCGCACCGGCCACACACGCGGCCGCGATCTCGCCTTGTGAGTGGCCGATGACGGCGGAGGGCTCGATGCCGAGCGAACGCCACACCTGGGCCAGGGACACCATGACGGCCCAGAGGGCGGGCTGGACCACATCCACCCGCTCCAGCACGCTGTCGTCCGAGGTCTCGCGCAGAACGTCGAGGAGACTCCACTCGATGTGCGGGGCGAGGGCCTGGGCGCACCGGTCGATGGACTCGGCGAACACCGCTGATGAGTCGAGCATTTCTGCGGCCATGCCGACCCACTGCGACCCCTGCCCCGGAAAGACGAAGACGGCACCGGACGGTGGCTCTTCCGGGGCCACGCCGCTGACCACGTGGGCGGCGGGCTCGCCGGTGGCGATGGCGTCCAGCCCGGCCAGGAAGGTGTCCCGGTCGGCGGCGACGACCACCGCGCGGTGTTCGAGCGCGGCCCGGTGCCGTGCGAGCGTCCAGCCGATGTCGGCGAGGTGCCGGTCACTCGTGGCCGCGAACGTCAGCAATTGCGCTGCCTGCGCCCGTAGCGCCGTCTCGGAGCGTGCCGAGATCACCCACGGCAGCAGACCTTCCGTGGGCGTGGACGGGGACGTGGCGTCCGCCGTCGGGGCCGCTTCGAGGATCACATGGGCGTTGGTGCCGCTGACGCCGAACGACGACACCGCCGCGCGGCGTGCCCGTTCGGCCTCGGGCCACGGCGCGTTCTCCGTGACCAGCTCCACCGCACCGGAGTCCCAGTCCACATGCGGCGTCGGCTCGTCCACATGCAGGGTGCGCGGCACCACGTCATGGCGCATCGACATGACCATCTTGATCACGCCGGCCACGCCCGCCGCGGCCTGGGTGTGGCCGAGGTTGGATTTCACCGAGCCCAGCAGCGCGGGGCGCTCGGCGGGCCGGTCCTGGCCGTACGTGGCGAGCAGCGCCTGTGCCTCGATCGGGTCGCCCAGCGCCGTACCGGTCCCGTGCGCCTCGATCACATCCACCTCGGACGAGGCCACGCCCGCGTCGGCCAGCGCGTCCTGGATCACCCGCCGCTGGGCGGGGCCGTTGGGCGCGGTGAGGCCGTTGGAGGCGCCGTCCTGGTTGACCGCGGTGCCCCGGATCACGGCGAGCACCTGGTGGCCGTTGCGGCGGGCGTCGGACAGCCGTTCCACCAGCAGCAGCCCCACGCCCTCCGCCGCACCCATGCCGTCCGCGGCGGCGGAGAACGCCTTGCACCGGCCGTCCCGGGCCAGTCCCTGCTGCCTGCTGAACTCGGTGAACAGATCCGGCGTGGACATCACGGCGACACCGCCGACGACCGCCATCCCGCACTCGCCGTTGCGCAGCGCCCGCACCCCCAGATGCATGGCCACCAGCGAGGACGAACACGCGGTGTCCACGGTGAGGGCCGGGCCGGTCAGCCCGAAGGTGTAGGCGATACGCCCGGAGACGACACTGCCCGCGACACCGGTCATGGCATGGCCCTCGACCTCCTCCGGGATCGCGGGCAGCCTGCTGCCGTAGTCATGGAAGCTGGCGCCGATGAACACCCCGGTCCGGCTGGAGCGCAGTGACTCCGGATCGATGCCCGCCCGCTCGAACAGCTCCCAGGAGGTCTCCAGCAGCAGCCGCTGCTGGGGATCCATCGCCAGGGCCTCGCGCGGTGAGATGCCGAAGAAGGAGGCGTCGAACTCGCCCGCGGTGTGCAGGAATCCACCCTCGGCGGTGTACGAGGTCCCCGGCCGTTCGCCGTCCGGGTCCACCAGCCCCGCCAGATCCCAGCCCCGGTCGACCGGGAACCCGGAAATGGCGTCCCCGCCGCCTTCGACGAGCTCCCACAGCGCCTCGGGTGAGGCCACTCCGCCGGGGTAGCGGCAGCTCATCCCCACGATCGCCACGGGCTCGGCGGCTGCCGATTCCGCCACCCGCAGTTGCGCCCGCGTCTCCTTGAGCTCCGCGGTGACCCGGGTCAGATAGTGGCGGAGCTTGTGCACATCGTCCATGTCGGGGCTCCATGCGAAGAGTCGGCGGTGAGAGGTGGGTACGGGTATGGGTATGGGTATGGCGGAAGGGCCGGCTGGTCAGCGGGGTGGGCGGGAACGGGATCAGGAGATCCCGAACTCCTTCTCGATGTAGTCGAAGAGCTCGTCGTTGGTGGCCGCTTCGAGATCGTCGGACGTCACCGGCTCCTCGGCGGTGTCCACGGTGGCTACGGAGTCCATGGCGTCCACGGCGGACCGGAGCAGCCGGCGCAGCCGATCGGCGATCTCGGAGCGGGCGGGGGCGTCGCTCGGCAGTGACACCAACAGTCGTTCCAGACCGTCGAGTTCGGCGGTGCCGTCACCCGCGGCCGCTTGACCGGCGGGGTCCGGGGCGTCGTCGATGCCGCTGAAGAGCTGTGCGTACAGATAGTCGACGAGCTCGGTCACGGTCGGGAAGTCGAAGATCACGGTGGCGGGCAGCCGGAGCCCCGTGACGCTCCCGAGCCGGTTGCGCAGCTCCACCGCCGTCACCGAGTCCAGGCCGAGCTCCAGGAACGGCCGCCTGGTGCCCACGGCCTCGGCCGAGTCATGGCCGAGGACGGCGGCCACCTGGCCGCGCACGGCCTCGAGGAGTCGCCGTTCGCGCTCCTCGGGATTGGCGTCGGCGAGCCGGTCGCGCAGAGCCGCCACCGTACCGCCCGTACCGCTTGTACCGACGCCGCCACTCGGCGCCCCGGGCTCCGCACCCGCGACCGCGCCGAGCGCCCGCCGGGCCTCGGGGATCTCATCGAGGAGGTGGCTGGGGCGGGCGGCGGTGTAGGCGTGGGCGAAGCGGTCCCAGTCGATATCGGCGATCACCAGGGCCGTTTCGTCGTCCGCCAGTGCCGCCTCCAGCGCGAGGAGCGCCGACTCCGGCGGCAGCAGCGGTACGCCGTGGCGCAGCCGCAGCTCGGTCACCGCGTCCCGTTCGGCCATACCGCCCTGTGCCCAGGAACCCCATGCCACGGAGGTGGCCACCAGCCCCTGTGCGCGGCGGTGGCGAGCCAGGGCGTCCATGTAGGCGTTGGCGGGCGCGTAGTTGCCCTGACCCACCATGCCCACGGTGCCCGCCAGGGAGGAGAACAGCACGAACGCGGAGAGCTCCAGGTCCCGGGTCAGCTCGTGCAGCCGCCACGCCGCATCGGCCTTGACGCGCAGCACGCGGTCCACCTGCTCGGAGGTGAGGGCGGTGATAGCGGCGTCGTCCAGGACGGCCGCCGTGTGGAACACCGAGGTCAGCGGGTACGCGGCCGGAATCGACGCCAGAAGCGCGCGGAGCGCGCCGGCGTCCCCGACATCACAGGCCGCCACGGTCGCCTCGGCTCCCGAGGCGGTCAGCTCGGCCACCAGCTCGGCCGCTCCCGGCGCGGTGTCCCCACGGCGGCTGACGAGCAGCAGGTGTTCGGCGCCACGGGCCGCGAGTCGACGGGCCACCTGGCTGCCGAGGGCGCCGGTGCCACCGGTGATCAGGACCGTGCCCGGGCCGGGGCACCAGCCGTCGCCGAGCACATCGCCGAGGCGTGGCGCCCTGACGACACGACGTCCGAGGATCCCGGTGGCGCGGACCGCGACCTGGTCCTCGTGGCCACCGGCGGCCAGTACGGCACACAGCCGGGCCGTCGTCCGTTCGTCCGGCTCCCGCGGCAGATCCACCAACCCGCCCCAGCGGGTGGCGAGTTCCTGCGCCGCCACCCGGCCCAGACCCCACACCAGCGCCTGCGCCGGGCCGGTCAGCGGATCGTGGTCGCCGACGGACACCGCGCCCTGGGTGACACACCACAGCGGTGCGAACAGCCCCGCCGCCTCCAGGCCCTGGATCAGCCGCAGGGTGCGGTGCAATCCGGCGGCCTCGTCACGGGCGAGCAGCGACAGCACGCCGACGACGGGCGTGGTGGTGTGTGCGGTGAGGGCGGCGAGGGGGTCGGCCCAGCGGCGCGGATCGTCGGGCGCCACGACCACCGTTTCCACCGTGGCCCCGTGTCGGCTGAGGGCTGTGGTGATCGCCTCGTACAGCGCATCGCCCTTCTGGTCGGGTGCCAGGACGACCAGCCAGGCGCCGGAGAGCGCGGGCGCGGTGGTGTCGGGCAACGGCTTCCAGCCCTCGCGATACCGCCACGCGTCCATCGTGGACGCCGCGCTCTGCCGTCGATGCCACGCCGACAGCGCGGGCAGCAGGGTCGTCAACTCCGCCCGCGATTCCTCCAGTCGCAGAGTCCGCGCCAGCCCTTCCAGATCCTCGCGCTCCACGGCCTCCCAGAATCCGGTGTGCGGATCCGGGCCCGTCGTCGCGCTGGCGCGGCGCCGGGCCGGGGCAGCGGTGTCCAGCCAGTAGTGGTGGCGTTGGAAGGGGTAGGTGGGGAGGTTGGTGGGGGTGGGGTTGTCGGGGGTGAGGAGGGTGGGCCAGTTGGGGGTGAGGCCGTGGGTCCAGAGGGTGGCGAGGGTGGTGAGGAGTTGTTGGGTGTTGCCGTGGTCGCGGCGGAGGGTGCCGGTGGCGTGGGCGTTGGGGTGGGTTTCCTGGATGGCGGTGGTGAGGACGGGGTGGGGGCTGGTTTCGAGGTAGAGGGTGTGGCCGTCGGCCAGGAGATTCCGCAGTGTGTCGTGGAAGCGGACGGGTTCGCGGAGGTTGCGGTACCAGTACTCGGCGTCGAGGGTGCGGCCGTCGATGGGGGTGGCGGTGACGGTGGAGTACAGGGGGATGTCGCCGGGGCGGGGGGTGATGGGCGCGGCGAGCTGGAGGAGCTGTTCCCGGATGCGTTCGACGTGTGGCGTGTGGGAGGCGTAGTCGACGGCGATCGCGCGGGCGCGGATGCCGGTGGCCTCCGCTTGGGCCATGACATCGGTGAGCGCGGCGGGACTCCCGGCGATGACGGTGCTGGTCGGGCCGTTGACAGTGGCGATCCAGACGTCGTCGTGGCCGGTCAGCAGCTCGCGTGCCTGGTCGGCGGGGGCGGTGAGGGAGACCATGCCGCCGTGGCCGGCGAGTTCTTGGGCGATGAGGCGGCTGCGCAGTGCCACGAGCCGCGCGCCGTCTTCGAGTGTCAGCGCACCGGCGACGCATGCGGCTGCGATCTCGCCCTGGGAGTGGCCGATGACGGCGGAGGGCTCGATACCGAGCGAACGCCACACCTGGGCGAGGGACACCATGACGGCCCAGAGAGCGGGCTGGACCACCTCCACCCGCTCCAGCGCCGCCTCCTCCCCGGTCGCCCGCAGTACAGCGAGCAGATCCCAGTCGATATGCGGAGCGAGAGCGTGGGCGCATTGGTCGATGGACTCGGCGAACGCCGAGGAAGTGAAGAGCAGTTCGGCTGCCATGCCCACCCACTGCGACCCCTGACCCGGAAAGACGAAGACCGCACCGGACGGCGGCTCGCCCGAAACCACGCCGCTGACCACATGGGCGGCGGGCTCGCCGGTGGCGATGGCGTCCAGCCCGGCCAGGAAGATCTCCCGGTCGGCGGCCACGACCACCGCGCGGTGCTCCAGCGCGGCCCGATGCCGTGCCAGCGTCGAGCCGATATCGGCCAGATGCCGATCGCTCGTGGCCGCGAACGCGCGCAACCGCGCTGCCTGTGCCCGTAGCGCGGCCTCCGAACGCGCCGAGATCACCCACGGCAGCACACCCTCCGTGGGCGTGGACGGAGACGTGGCGTCCGCCGTCGGGGCCGCTTCCAGGATCACATGCGCGTTGGTGCCGCTGACGCCGAACGACGACACCGCCGCGCGGCGCGCCCGTTCGGCCTCGGGCCAGCCCGTGGTCTCCGTCACCAGCCGCACCGCACCGGAGCCCCAGTCCACATGCGGCGTCGGCTCGTCCACATGCAGGGTGCGGGGAACGACACCGTGGCGCATGGCCAGCACCATCTTGATGATGCCCGCGACCCCGGCCGCCGCGCCGGTGTGGCCGACATGGGCCTTCATCGAGCCCAGCAGCGCCGGGTGTTCGGCGGATCGGCCCTGGCCGTACGTGGCGAGCAGCGCCTGTGCCTCGATGGGGTCCCCCAGCGCCGTACCCGTCCCGTGTGCCTCGATCACATCGACATCGGACGGCGCGAGACGTGCGTTCGCCAACGCCTGCCGGATGACCGCCTGTTGGGACGGGCCGTTGGGCGCGGTGAGGCCGTTGGAGGCGCCGTCCTGGTTGACCGCCGAGCCACGGATGACGGCCATCACCTGGTGGCCGTTGCGGCGCGCCTCCGACAGCCGTTCGACCAGCAGCACGCCCACGCCCTCCGCCCACGCGGTGCCGTCCGCCGCCGCCGCGAAGGGCTTGCAGCGGCCGTCGGGGGCGAGCCCGCGCTGATGGCTGAACTCGGTGAACACTCCCGGTGTGGAGATCACCGACACGCCGCCCACGAGCGCCATCCCGCAGTCGCCGTTGCGCAGCGCCTGTACGGCGAGATGCAGCGCCACCAGCGAGGACGAACACGCCGTGTCCACCGTGACGGCCGGTCCGGTCAGCCCGAAGCTGTAGGCGATCCGGCCCGATGCCACGCTTCCCGCCGCTCCGGTGAAGAGGTAGCCCTCGGACTCCTCGGTGTCGGCGCCCTCACCGCCGTAGCCGTGCGGTACGAGGCCGATGAACACCCCGGTGCGGCTGCCGCGCAGCGACAGCGGGTCGATGCCCGCGTGTTCCAGGGCCTCCCAGGAGGTCTCGAGCAGCAGCCGCTGCTGGGGGTCCATCGCGATCGCCTCGCGCGGCGAGATGCCGAAGAAGTCGGCATCGAAGTCGGCGGCGTCCGGGAGGAATCCGCCCTGGTGGACATAGCTGCTGCCGGGGCGTTCTGGGTCGGGGTGGCGCAGCGTGTCGAGATCCCAGCCACGGTCCGCCGGGAACGCGGAGAGCGTGTCCTGGTCGGACAGCAGCAGCCGCCACAGGTCCTCGGGCGACCGTACGCCCGTGGGGAAACGGCAGCTCGTGGCCACGATCGCGATGGGCTCGTCCAGAGCGGCCGCCCCCGGCCCAACCGGCTCAACGGCGCCCGGCTCAACGGCGCCCGGCGCGTACGAGCCCGCTTCGGCGGCGTCCCCGCCCGTGATCCGGTCCAGCAGATGCCGGGCCAGCGTCAGGGGTGTCGGATGGTCGAAGACGACGGACGGCGCGAGCGCCGCGCCCGTGGCCACGGCCAGCCGGTTCCGCAACTCCACGGCGGTCAGCGAGTCGAAGCCGAGGTCCCGGAAGACCTTCCGCGTCTCCACCTCGTCCACCGACGACAGCCCCAGCACGGCGGCCGTGTGGCGGCACACCTCGTCCAGCACCACCCGTAGCCGTGGCGCGCCCTCGGCGGCGTCGGCCACCCGGCGTGCGAAGCCGTCGAGCGCCTCGGGCCCTTCGGCCGCCACGGTGGCGGACGGCAGATCGACCCGTACGGCGGAGGCGGGGCCGACGGGCGCGAGCCAGTAGCGCTCGCGCTGGAAGGCGTAGGTGGGCAGATCGACGGCTGTGGCGCCGCCGGGTGCGAACACCGCCGCCCAGTCGGGGGTCACGCCATGGGCCCACAGGGTGGCGAGGGCGCTGAGGAGCTGCCGGACGCCACCCTGGTCACGGCGCAGGGTGCCGGTGGCGAGGAGGTGCTGGTCGGCGGCGTGGCCGGTCTCCTCGACGGCGGTGGTGAGGACGGGGTGGGGGCTGGTTTCGAGGTAGAGGGTGTGGCCGTCGGCCAGCAGAGTCCGCAGTGTGTCGTGGAAGCGGACGGGTTCGTGAAGGTTGCGGTACCAGTACTCGGCGTCGAGGGTGCGGCCGTCGATGGGGGTGGCGGTGACGGTGGAGTACAGGGGGATGTAGCCGGTGCGGGGGGTGATGGGCGCGGCGAGCTGGAGGAGTTGCTCCCGGATGCGTTCGACGTGCGGGGTGTGGGACGCGTAGTCGACGGCGATCGCACGGGTCCGGATCCCGCTGGCCTCGGCCTTTGCCGTGGCCTCGGCGAGTCCGGCGGGGCTCCCGGCGATGACCGTGGAGGTGGGCCCGTTGACGGCCGCGATCCAGACGTCGTCGCGGCCGGTCAGCAGGTCGTGTGCCTGCTCGGCGGAGGTGGCGAGGGAGACCATGCCGCCGTGTCCGGCCAGTTCCCGCGCGATGAGGCGGCTGCGCAGCGCCACGAGCCGTGCGCCGTCCTCCAGAGTCAGCACACCGGCCACACACGCGGCCGCGATCTCGCCCTGGGAGTGGCCGATGACGGCGGAGGGCTCGATGCCGAGCGAACGCCACACCTGGGCGAGGGACACCATGACGGCCCAGAGGGCGGGCTGGACCACATCCACCCGCTCCAGCACCGCGTCATCCCCGGTCGCCCGCAGCACATCGAGCAGCTCCCAGTCGATATGCGGGGCCAGCGCCTGGGCGCAGCGGTCGATGGACTCGGCGAACGCCGAGGAAGTGGAGAGCAGTTCGGCTGCCATGCCCACCCACTGCGACCCCTGCCCCGGAAAGACGAACACCGGACCGGCGGTCGACCCGCCGGACACCCCGGCCACGACATGGGCGGAGGGCTCCCCGGCGGCGATCGCGTCCAGCCCGGCCAGGAAGCCGTCCCGGTCCCCGGCCACCACCACCGCACGGTGTTCCATGGCGGCCCGCTGCGTCGCCAGCGCCCACCCGATGTCCGACGGCGTGGCGTCGGAGGCGGCGGCGAACGCACCCAGCCGGGCCGCCTGCGCCCGCAGCGCGGCGGGCGACCGTCCCGACACCACCCACGGCAGCACACCCTCCGCCTCGACGAGCGAATGGGCGGGATGAGCGACGGGAGCGGGAGCGGGGGCGGTGGCCGGTGGGGCCTGCTCCAGGACCACATGGGCGTTGGTCCCGCTGATGCCGAACGACGAGACTCCGGCCCGTCGCGCCCGTTCGGCCTCGGGCCAGCCCATGGCCTCCGTCACCAACTCCACACCACCGGACGCCCAGTCCACATGCGGGGTCGGCTCGTCCACATGCAGCGTGGCGGGGACGACACCGTGGCGCATCGCCATGATCGCCTTGATGACGCCCGCGACTCCGGCCGCCGCCTGGGTGTGGCCGATGTTGGACTTCACCGACCCCAGCAGGGCGGGCCGGCCGGCGGGCCGGTCCCGGCCGTACGTGGCGAGCAGCGCCTGTGCCTCGATCGGGTCGCCGAGCGCCGTGCCCGTGCCGTGCGCCTCGATCACATCCACGTCGGACGCCGACAGCCCCGCGTCCGCCAGCGCCTGCCGGACCACCTGCTCCTGGGAGCGGCCGTTGGGCGCGGTGAGGCCGTTGGAGGCACCGTCCTGGTTGACCGCCGTGCCACGGATCACGCCGAGCACCCGATGGCCGTTGCGGCGGGCGTCGGACAGCCGCTCCACCAGCAGGATGCCGACGCCCTCCGCCATTCCGGTGCCATCGGCCCCGGCCGCGAACGCCTTGCAGCGGCCGTCGCGGGCCAGCCCGCCCTGGCGGCTGAACTCGGTGAAGATTCCCGGGGTGTTGAGGACGGTCACCCCACCGGCCAGGGCCAGCGAGGACTCCCCTCGGCGCAGTGATTGCACCGCCAGATGCAGGGCCACCAGCGATGACGAGCAGGCGGTGTCCAGGGTGATGGCGGGCCCGGTGAGCCCGAGCAGATAGGCGATACGGCCGGAGGCGACACTGGCGGTCTTGCCGGTGAGGAGATAGCCGTCCACCGCCTCCGGCGCCTCGTGCAGCCGTGGCCCGTACTCCTGGTCCATGGTGCCGACGAACACACCGGTACGGGTGGCGCGCAGCGCGTCGGGCGCGATGCCCGCGCGCTCCAGCAGCTCCCAGGAGGTCTCCAGCAGCAGCCGCTGCTGGGGGTCCATCGCCAGGGCCTCGCGCGGCGAGATGCCGAAGAAGCGGGCGTCGAAGTCCGTGGCACCGTCGATGAATCCACCGCTCCGGGCGAAGCTGCTGCCGGCGCCCTCGGTGCCGTGCAGCCGTTCCAGATCCCAGTCGCGGTCGTCCGGGAACGGCGAGATGGCGTCCCGTCCGTCCGCCACCAGCCGCCACAGGTCCTCCGGGGAGCGCACCCCACCGGGGAGGCGGCAGCTCATCGCGACGATGGCGATCGGCTCGTCGGCGGCGGTGGCGACCTGCGGGGTGGGTGCCGAGGAGGGGGCGGCGGCGAGGTGTTCCGCGAGCCTGGCCGGGGTCGGGTGGCTGAAGAGCGCGGCGGGGGACAGACGGGTGCCCAGCGCGGCGTTGACGCGGTTGCACAGATCGCTGAGCGAGATGGAGTCGAACCCGAGGTCCTTGAAGGTGCGTCCGGTGTCGAGTTCGGCCACCGTCGTATGTCCGAGGACGGCGGCGGCCTGGGCCCGCACCTGATGAACCACATCCAGGCTCGCGGCACCCGCGGTGGCCGCCGGAGAGGCCACGGTGCCGAACCAGTGGCGCCGCCGCTGGAAGGCACGGCCGGGCAGCTCGGCCCGGCGGGCGCCGGTCCCGGCGAACACCCGCGCCCAGTCCGGGGCGGCTCCACGCACCCACAGCTCGGCCAGCGAGAGCAGCAGCCGCCGCGTGCCGCCCTCGCCCCGGCGCAGGGTGCCGACGGCGAGGCCGCCGGTGTCCTGGACGGCGGTGGTGAGCACGGGGTGCGAACTGCTCTCCAGGAAGAGGGAGTTGCCGTCGGCGATCACGTTCTGCACGGTGTCGTGGAAGCGGACCTGTTCGCGAAGGTTGCGGTACCAGTACTCGGCGTCCAGCGCCTCGCCCGCGATGGGGGCGGTGGTGACGGTCGAGTACATCGGTACGTCCCCGGCGCGCGGCGCGACCGGTGCCGCGCGCCGCAGGAACTCCTCGCGGATCGCCTCGACATGCGGGGTGTGCGAGGCATAGGCCGTGGCCACCCGGCGATGGCGCAGCCCGGCGGCCTCCGCCCTGGCCGTGACCTCGGCCAGCCCCTCCGGGCTGCCCCCGACCACCGTCGCACCGGGGCCGTTGACCGCGGCGATCCATACGTCGTCCCGGTCCGCGAGCAGCTCGGCCGCCCGCTCCTCCGACGCGCCGATGGACGCGAGACCGCCCCGGCCGATCAGGGCCGCCGCGATCCGGCTGCGTACGGCGATCAGCCGGGCACCGTCCTCCAGCGACAGCGCTCCGGCCACGCACGCGGCCGCGATCTCACCCTGCGAGTGGCCCACCACGGCCGACGGGACGACGCCGAGCGAACGCCACACTTGGGCCAGCGAGACCATCACGGCCCAGAGCGCGGGTTGCAGCACCTCCGCGCGCTCCAGCGCGGTGCCGTCCTCGGTGTCCCGCAGTACGTCGAGAAGGTCCCAGTCGGTGTGCGGGGCCAGGGCCCGGGCACAGCGGCCGATGGATTCGGCGAACACGGGCGAGCCGTCGAGCAGTTCGGCGGCCATGCCCACCCACTGCGAGCCCTGCCCCGGGAAGACGAACACCGGACCGGCGGCCGCCGACTCGCCGGCCACCCCGTTGACCACATGGGCGGAGGGCTCACCGGAGGCCAGCGCGTCCAGCCCGGCCAGGAACGCATCGCGGTCCCCGGCCACCACCACGGCACGGTGCTCCAGGGCCGTCCGGTGCTCGGCGAGCGACCAGCCGATGTCGGCGGGGGAGACATCGCCGCGCGCCGAGTCGTTCGCCGAGCCGCCCGCCGAACCGCCCGCCGAGTCGTTCGCCCAGCCGCCCGCCGAACCGCTCGCCGCGAACGACCGCAACCGTGCCGCCTGCGCCCGCACCCCGGCCGGAGTCCGGCCCGAGATGACCCATGGCAGCACCTCACCACCCCACGCCCCCGCAACGCTTGCTTCCGCGCCCTCGGCGAGTGAGACCACCGGGGCCTGCTCCACGACGACATGGGCGTTGGTCCCGCCGACGCCGAAGGACGACACCCCGGCGATCAGCGGCGCATCCGGGTGCGGCCACGCCGACAGCTCGGTCTGCACCCGCAGATTCCACTCCTCCAGCGGAATCGCGAGATTGGGGGAGCGGAAGTTGAGGCTGGGCGGGAGATGTGCCGCCTTCAGGGAGAGCAGGACCTTGATCAGGCCGGTGATCCCCGCGGCCCCTTCCAGATGGCCCACGTTCGTCTTGGCGGACCCCACCAGCAGCGGCCGGTCCTTCGTCCGCGCGGCGCCGATCGCCTCGGCCAGCGCCGCCGCCTCGACGGGGTCGCCGACGGGTGTGCCGGTGCCGTGCAGTTCGACGTACTGCACCTCGTCGGGGCCGACCCCGGCCGCGGCGTACGCCCGGCGCACCACCTCCGCCTGGGCGGTCCGGCTGGGGGTGGTGAGGCTGTCCCCGCCGCCGTCGTTGTTGACCGCGCCGCCGCGCAGCACCCCATGGATCCGGTCGCCGTCGGCGAGCGCGCGGGCGAGGGGTTTGAGCAGTACAAGACCGCCGCCCTCGCCGCGGACGAAGCCATTGGCCCGGGCGTCGAAGGTGTAGCAGGTGCCGTCGGGGGAGAGCCCGCCGAAGCGTGCGGCGCTCAGCGCGCCGTCGTACGCGAGATTGAGGTGGACCCCGCCCGCGAGCGCGGTGTCGCATTCGCCGTCGCGCAGGCTCTGGCAGGCCGTGTGCACCGCGACCAGCGAGGACGACTGGCCCGAGTCCACCACCATGCTGGGGCCCCGGGTGCCCAGCAGATAGGAGAGCCGGTTGGCGATCATGCCGCGCTGGAGGCCGGTCAGGGTGTGATGGGTGACCGCGGAGTCGCCGCCGTGCCGCCGCAGCAGCGTGGCGTAGTCGTCGTTGATGGCGCCGACGAACACCCCCGTCCGCCCTTGGGCGAGCCGGGCCGGTGTGAGGCCCGCGTCCTCCAGGGTTTCCCAGCCCAGTTCGAGCATCAGCCGCTGTTGGGGGTCCATGGCGGCGGCCTCGCGCGGCGATATGCCGAAGAAGTCGGCGTCGAAGTGGTCGACCTCGTCGAGGAACGCGCCGAATTCAGTGCCCGCTTCGGCTTCCGCTTCGGCTCGGGCCCCGGACCCGCCGTCGGATTGACGCGGAGCCCATCGATCTTCCGGTACGGGAGTGACCGCGTTCGCGCCCTCGCTGAGCAGACGCCAGAATTCCTCGGGCGTCCGGGCCCCCGGTAAACGACAAGAGAAACCGATGACCGCTACCGAATCATGGACATCGTGATGCCATGGCGAATCGGCGACTGTGGACAACTAGGTACACTCCCCCGTGACCTGGTGACCTGGTGATCTGACCCATTTATCGCGCGTGAAAACAAAGATCAACTGCCGCGAAGGTACCTCAGCGTCCGGCGGGTGCGCAAGCATGTTCGGGAGCCGCTGCTCGGGGTCATGTTCCCCTGGTCACAGGGTGGTTGATTGCGGCCCTCTCGTTTTCAACGAGAGAAAAATGGATGGCGCCCCCGTGCGGGGATGGGCTACGGTTTCTCCGTTCCGGGCGGGCCGTGTTGGTCCGCGTTGCCGCGCGTTGAGGAAAGCAGGAGGTGAGAACATTGATGACGGTCTCGGTGGCGAGCGCCGCTCGCGTTCAGGAGTTCCTCATTTCCACTCCCGCGGTCTCCGGCTGACACCTCATCGGAGGCCGCCCCTCGAAGGGTTTCCTCCGTGTTCAACACTTCTTCTGACGCCACCTCTCCGTACTCCCTCGCCGCCTATGGCTGGGACGACGGCTGGGCGGAGACGTTCGCCCCGTACGCCGCGCAGGGCCTGGTGCCCGGCCGGGTGATCCGGGTGGACCGCGGCCAGTGCGATCTGGTCACGCCGAGCGGCCTGGCGAGGGCCGACACCGAGCTGGTGACGCCGCGCGATCCGATGCGGATCGTGTGCACCGGCGACTGGACCGCCGTGGACGCCGAGGGCGATCCGCGCTACGTCCGCACGCTGCTGCCGCGCCGTACCGCCTTCGTACGGTCCACCTCCTCCAAGCGCTCGGACGGCCAGGTTCTCGCCGCCAACGCCGATCACGCCGTCATCGCCGTCTCCCTCGCCGCCGAGCTGGACCTGGGGCGGGTGGAGCGGTTCACCGCGCTGGCCTGGGAGAGCGGCGCCCAGCCGCTGCTCGTCCTCACCAAGGCCGATCTGGTGCCCGACCCGGACACCCTCGCCCATCTGGTGTCCGACACCGAGACGGCGGCGCCCGGTGTGCGGGTGCTGCCGGTCAGCTCCGCGACGGGGGAGGGGGTGGACGAGCTCGGCGCCCTGCTCGCCCCCGGCACGGCCGTGCTGCTCGGCCAGTCCGGCGCGGGCAAGTCCACGCTGGCGAACGCGCTGGTGGGCGAGGCCGTCCAGGACGTACGGGCGATCCGCGACAGCGACGGCAAGGGGCGGCACACCACGACCACCCGCGATCTGCTGCCCCTGCCCTCGGGCGGGGCGCTGATCGACACCCCGGGGCTGCGCGGGGTGGGGCTGTGGGACGCCGAGGGCGGTGTCGCGCAGGCGTTCGCCGAGATCGAGGAGCTCGCCGAGCGGTGCCGCTTCCCCGACTGCGCCCACCAGGTCGAGCCGGGGTGCGCGGTGCTCGCCGCGATCGACGACGGCGCGCTGCCGGAGCGGCGGCTGGAGAGCTACCGCAAGTTGCTCCGCGAGAACGAGCGACTCGCCGCCCGTACGGACGCGCGGCTACGTGCCGAGCTGCGGCGGGACTGGAAGCAGCGGCAGGCGCTCGGCCGTCACATGATGGAGCGCAAGCGGGGGCCGAAGCGGCAGCGGTAGCGGTGCGCCCGGGACCGGGGCGGGGCGGGGTGGGGCGGGCCGAGCCTGTCCGGTCCCGGCCCCGGTGCTGACCGGGATCCCCCTGGTGCTGACCGGGATCGGCCCCGGTGCCGACCGGGATCGGCCCCGGTCAGTCCACGGTCCGGGTCTTGGCCCCGGGCACGTCCTCCAGGCCCCAGCTGTACACCCAGCGCGGATGGATCCGGATGACCTCGTCGCTCAGCTGGGCGCCGAGGTCATGTGGCCCCGTGCGCCGCTCCGCCTCGCCGCGGATCTCCACCCCGCACACCATCCACGGCTGCTCGCTCACCAGGCTGTCGACGACCAGCGCCACCCTCGGATTCGTCCCGGTGTTGCGCCACTTCCTCGTCCTGCCCATGGCGTAGCCGCCGATGTCGACCGTGCCGTCCTCGTTGAGGAAGAACGCCACCGGGTTCGCCTGCGGCTGGCCCTGCGCGTCCACGGTGGCCAGCCGGCCGAGCCGCTGCGATCTGAGGTAGCCGACCTCGGGTTCGGTGAAAACAGTCATGTGATCACTGTCGCGCGGCCGCGCCCCATACGCAGCGGACGCGGGAGCGGGGCCGCCCGCCGCCGGTCGTGCTCGGCCGAAACGCCGATTGGGGTGGCTGCGCGCGGTAACTCGACGCCACGATGGCCCTGCGAGGGCCCGGGAGGCTCTGCGACGGTGATACGAGCGAGAGAGCGGGTTGCGATGAATCAGGCCACGGACGAGTACGACGTCATCGTGCTGGGCGCGGGCCCGGTCGGTGAGAATCTGGCCGACCGGACCCGCGCCGCCGGGCTCTCCACGGCGATCGTGGAGCGTGAGCTGGTCGGTGGTGAGTGTTCGTACTGGGCCTGCGTCCCCAGTAAGTCGCTGCTGCGCCCGGTGCTCGCGCGGGCCGAGGCACGCCAGGTGCCGGGGCTGCGGGAGGCGGTCGGGGGCTCGCTGGCGGCGGCCGATGTCTTCGCCCACCGCGACAAGCAGGTCGGCAACTGGAAGGACGACGGCGCGCTCACCTGGCTGGACTCGGCCGGGATCGACCTGGTGCGCGGCCATGGGCGGCTGGTCGGGCCGCGGCGGATCGCGGTGACGCCGTCGGACGGATCGGACGGCGGGGAGCGGACCCTCACCGCCCGCCACGCCGTGGCCGTCTGCACCGGCACCCGGGCCGCGCTGCCCGACATGCCCGGGATCGCCGAGGCCCGGCCCTGGACCAGTCGGGAGGCCACCAGCGCCGGCACGGTGCCGGACCGGCTGATCATCGTGGGCGGTGGGGTGGTGGCCGCCGAGATGGCCACGGCCTGGTGCGGCCTCGGCTCACGCGTCACGGTGCTGGTACGCGGCTCCGGGCTGCTGAACCGGATCGAGCCGTTCGCGGGCGAGCTGGTCGCCGAGACGCTGCGGGAGTCCGGGGCCGAGATCCGCACCGGTACGTCGGTGAAGGGGCTGGCCCGGCCGGGCGGGGTGGAGGGACCGGTCACGGTGACCCTGGAGAGCGGGGAACAGCTCGAGGCGGACGAGGTGCTCTTCGCCACCGGGCGCGCCCCGCACACCGAGGACGTGGGCCTGGAGACGGTCGGGCTCGAACCGGGCAGCTGGCTGACGGTCGACGAGACCTGCCGCGTGACGGACGTCCCCGACGGCTGGCTGTACGCGGCGGGCGACGTCAACCACCGAGCGCTCCTCACCCACCAGGGCAAATACCAGGCGCGCATCGCGGGCGCGGCGATCGGGGCACGCGCGCGGGGCGTCGAGCGGCTGGACACGGGCCGCTGGGGCGAGTACGCGACGACCGCGGACGAGGCGGCCGTACCGCAGGTCGTCTTCACCGACCCGGAGGTCGCCGCGGTCGGGCTGACCGCGGCGCAGGCCGAGTCCGAGGGCCGCAGCATCCGCGTCGTCGACTACGACATGGGCCAGGTCGAGGGCGCGGTCCTCTACGCGGACGGCTACCGCGGCCGCGCCCGCATGGTCGTCGACCTGGACCGGGGCCACCTGATCGGCGTCACCTTCGTGGGCCCCGGGGTCAGCGAACTGCTCCACTCGGCGACGGTGGCGGTAGCGGGCGAGGTCCCCATCGACCGCCTGTGGCACGCGGTGCCGTCGTTCCCCACGATCAGCGAGATCTGGCTGCGGCTGCTGGAGGCGTACAGGGGCTGAGGGCGCGGGGTTGATGGGACGCCGCGGGGTGTGCCCCGCGGCGCTTGAGCGGATCTTGGGCGGGCCTCGGGCCGGTCATCGCGTGGTGTTCCCGTAGAGCCTCCCTGTGGACAATGTGGGGATGAGCCAGCAGGGCGACCGATGCCGTCATGAGGACGACTGGTGGGGCGAGTTGTACGACCCGCGTCGTGCCGACGCGGGGCCCGCGGCGGCCTCCGACTCCGTGGACGAGCGGTTCGATTCGGCCTCCCGCACGCTCGCCGGTGACGAGGACGCCGGTAACCAGAGACCGGCCGCGGGCGCCCCCTGGGGCCCGCGGACGGGGGAGCCGGGCGGTGCCGCCCCGGGCTCCGACGCCGACGCCGGAGGTGGCCCGCAGGGGTGGCGATCTCCCGCCGACGAGGAGCCCGGTGCCACACTGCCCACTCAGCACCGCGCGGGGTCCGGTGCCGCGTCGCCCTCGGCGGGCGGCAACGCGGGATCGGGCGCCGAGCAGGGTGACAACGCGGAGCCCGGTGCGGGCCAGCCTTCCCAGGGCGGTGCGGGGCCCGGTGCCCAGCCGGGACGCACGGGGCCGGATGGCGCGGATCCCCGGGACGCACCCGGTCGCCCGGATCCAGGCCACACCCCGGAACGCACCGGCCCGGCGGGCGCACCCGGACGTACCGACTCGGGAAGCGCGCCGGGACCCACCAGCCGGGGGAGCGCGCCGGGACCCGCGAGGCCGGGGAGTCCGCCTGGTCCCGCGAGCCGGTCGGGCGCGTCCGGACCCACCAGCCGGGGGAGCTCACCCGGGCCCGCGAGCCGGTCGGGCGCGCCCAGCCCCACGAACCCGGCGGGCACGCCCGGCCTCACAAACCCGCCGACCCCGCCCGGCCCCACAAACCCGGCGGGCACGCCCGGCCCCACAAACCCGGCGGGCACGCCCGGCCTCACAAACCCGGCGGGCGCACCCGGCCCCACCAGCCCGGGAAGCGAGCCCCGGCGCACCGGCCCGGCGGGCGCACCCGGACGTACCGACTCGGGAAGCGCCCCCGGGCCCGGGCCCGCCAGCTCCACCGGCCCACCCAGGCGGGCCACCGTGTCCGGGCCGCCCTCGCCGTCGTCGGGGCCGCGGGGGGCCGGGGTGCCGGCTCCGCCGGAGGCCGTGTTGCGGGCCGATCCGGCGCGGCCCTGGCGGGCCGCGGCCGCCTCGTACGTCGGGAGCGAGCCGCCCACGTACGAGGCCGAGCCGACCACGCTTCCCGTCACCGATCCGGAGGATCTCCGGGACGTGGTGCCCGACACCGTGCTGGAGGGTGCCCGGTACGGCACGCTGACGCTGCGGGCCGCCTCCCTGCGCGGGGATGCGGCCCGCTATCGGGGCGAGCCGCGGCGCGACGCGCTGCTCGCGGTGCGGTTCGGGACCGGGGACAGCGCCCTTCTCCTCGTGGCCGTGGCGAGCGGGCAGCGGGCGGCCCCGGGGGCGCATCGGGTGGCGCGTGAGCTGTGCGAGTGGATCGCCGGGGCGGTCGGCAGCAATCAGGCCCGGCTGACGGAGGACATCCACACCGCCAACCGCGGCGCCCTCAGCTCCGGGCTGCACCGGCTCACCGACCGTGCCTACGGGCGGCTGCGCGCCGGTGCGACCGTACGCGGCCTCGCCCCCGCCGACCACACCGCCTCGGTGCGCTGCCTGCTGCTCCCGGCGCATCCGGCCTGCCGTACCCGGGTGTTCTTCGGCGTCGGCGACGGCGGGCTCTTCCGGCTGCGGGACGGCGTCTGGCAGGACCTGGAACCCGACGGGGGCGAGCGGGACACCATCGGCGGACCCGTCATCGGCTATGGGAGCGGCCGCCCGCCCGTCCGCCAATCGACACAAGAGCCCCAGCACCCTCAGCAGCCCCCCGAGCCAGAGCCAGAGCCCGAGCCAGAGTCCGGGCCCGGGCCCGGGCCCGAGTCCGAGCCGGTCCACGGGCCCTTCCGGTTCCGCGCCTCCGTCGCCCGGCCGGGCGACACCCTTCTGCTGTGCAGCGCGGGCCTCGCCGATCCCCTGCGCGGCGAGGCCGCCCTCGCCGATCGCCTGGCCGAACGCTGGGACACCGCGGAGGCGCCGGGTCTGGCCGCGTTCCTCGCCGATGCCCAGACCGGGGTGAAGGGTTACGCCGACGACCGTACGGCGGCCGCCGTCTGGGAGGCGTAAGCGCGCCGTCCATGGGTTGATGGACGAAAGTCGATGGACGAAAGGTGCAAGGTGGCGGACAACCGCCACCCACCCCATCGACCCTGGACGAAAGGGATGAGGGCGCGCGATGGCCAAGCAGACCGTGGCTGAGCAATATGTGGACATCCTGGTGCGCGCCGGTGTGCGGCGGCTGTACGGCGTGGTCGGCGACAGCCTCAACCCCGTGGTGGACGCGGTCCGCCGCAATGCCGCGATCGACTGGATCCAGGTGCGGCACGAGGAGACCGCCGCCTTCGCCGCCGGTGCCGAGGCGCAGCTCACCGGGTCCCTCGCCGCCTGCGCGGGCTCCTGCGGCCCCGGGCACGTCCATCTGGTCAACGGGCTCTACGACGCCCACCGCTCCATGGCCCCGGTCATCGCGCTCGCCTCGCACATCCCCAGCAGCGAGATCGGCACCAGCTACTTCCAGGAGACCCACCCCGAGCGGCTGTTCCAGGAGTGCAGCCACTACTGCGAGCTGATCTCCCACCCCCAGCAGATGCCCCGCGTTCTGCAAACCGCCGTCCAGCACGCGATCGGCCGCAGTGGGGTCAGCGTGGTGGCACTCCCCGGCGACATCGCCGCCCGCCCGGCGCCCGAGCGTGCCGAGGAGCACGCCCTGGTGACGTCCCGGCCCACCGTGCGCCCGGGCGACGCGGAGATCGACCGGTTCGCCCGCATGGTCAACGAGGCGGAACGGGTGACGCTCTTCTGCGGCCGGGGCTGTGCCGGGGCGCACGAGGAGGTGATGGCCTTCGCCGAGCTGCTGAAGGCGCCGGTGGGGCATGCCCTGCGCGGCAAGGAGTGGATCCAGTACGACAACCCGTACGACGTCGGCATGAGCGGTCTGCTCGGCTACGGCGCGGCGTACGAGGCCACCCACGAATGCGATCTGCTGATCCTGCTGGGCACCGACTTCCCGTACGGCGCCTTCCTGCCCTCCGATGTGCGGACCGTGCAGGTGGACGTCCGCGCCGAACACCTGGGCCGCCGCTCCAAGCTGGACCTGGCCGTCTGGGGCGACGTCCGGGAGACGCTGGGCTGTCTGACGCCGAAGGTGCACCCGAAGACCGACCGCCGGTTCCTCGACCGCATGCTGAAGAAGCACGCCGACGCCCTGGAGGGCGTGGTCAAGGCGTACACCCGCAAGGTCGACAAGCACATTCCGATCCACCCGGAGTTCGTGGCGTCGGTGCTGGACGAGGAGGCCGCCGATGACGCGATCTTCACCGTGGACACCGGGATGTGCAATGTGTGGGCCGCGCGTTATCTGTCCCCCAACGGCCGCCGCCGGATGATCGGCTCCTTCACCCACGGCTCGATGGCCAACGCGCTGCCGCAGGCGATCGGCGCCCAGTTCATGGACCGCCGCCGCCAGGTGATCTCGATGTCCGGCGACGGCGGGTTCACCATGCTGATGGGCGACTTCCTCACCCTTGTCCAGTACGACCTGCCGGTGAAGGTGATCCTCTTCAACAACTCCGCGCTGAGCATGGTCGAGCTGGAGATGCTGGTCTCGGGCCTGCCCGCGCACGGCACGGGCTACCACAACCCGGACTTCGCGCAGATCGCCCGCGCCGCCGGGGTGTACGGCGAGCGGGTGGAGAAGCCCAAGCGATTGCGGTCCGCGCTGCGCGCCGCACTGCACCACAAGGGGCCCGCGCTCCTGGACATCGTCACGGACCCCAACGCGCTGTCCATCCCGCCCAAGATCAAGGCGGAGATGGTGACCGGCTTCGCGCTCTCGGCCAGCAAGATGGTGCTGGACGGGGGCGTCGGCAAAATGGTCCAGATGGCCCGCTCGAACCTCCGGAACGTACCGCGCCCCTGAGCGGACCGCTCGCCAGATGAAATGACCAGTAACACAGCATCCCGTCGGGATCATCCGGCGGGGGCTGTTTGCGTTCCGGGTGGCTACTCCCAGACGGGCCGTCCGCTCTCCCAGAGTGTGGACACGTGGCCGGCGAACCGGTCGTACAGCCCATCGTCGCCCATCCGATGCAGGTGGAACATCGGTGACTCATGGCCGAGCAGACTCGACAGGTGCGGAGTCACCAGCATTTCGGAATCGAAGCTGAACACCGACAAGGCGATGTGATCATCACTGAACCGGGCGTCGACGCCGTCAATGCGCTTCAGCTTCGACAGCGGCGAATCATCTGTCTCGTCGCCGACTGGCACCGGATCGCGTTCGACGAGGCAGCGCGTAACACACTGCGGCAGACGGTCAGCGACGTTGGAGGCGTGTGCGTAGCCGTCAGTGATGAGCAAGCTCCCGGGAATTCGCGAGATGTGGCTATGCGTCGGCTTCGCGCTAGCGGGAAGCAGATCGGCCCGGGTACGACGCTGGTCCGGCATGACGGGGCGACGGCATGAGCTGGTTCCCTGGCCGGGGCGTCGACTGCCTGTCCCGACGAGAAGTGGTCAGGCGCGTCGCGACCATGGAGGCTCGGCAGCGTCTGCTGCGACGGTACAGCCGGCCATCCGACAGCGAAGAGCAGCCGCCTTCGCATCCCGCCTGATGACTTCCTCGTCTTCCCCTGACCTAGCGGCAGAGGGGACGAGGAGCGGTGAGGGCCTTCGAAATCATCGGAGTACATCTCGGAGGCTCCCGCATAGAGCCCCTGCCTGGTGGGTGCTGGAACGCCTGGCAGGTAGGAAGCGGTCCGGAAGTGCCCTGGTCGGCTCCTTTCGGATCGTGGTCCCTGCTCCGAGTCCCGGTGACGTGCGACGGGATGAGGGGCGGCGGTCGCACACGACCTCGCCCCGGTCGGATGGTTGGTGGCCAGTGACCGGGGCGAGGGCAGCGCACCACTCACAGAGAAGAGGCACGCGTATGAGCAACGTTACTGCGTTACTGGAACGACCCAAGCGGGCCGGAGTGATCCGGACTGTCTTGGACAACAACCCCGGCATGGAGCCGGGTATGGCCGAGCGGATCGTCGACGAGGCCGTCAAGTTCACCGCGACCTGCGCCGCCTTCCCGGACGCCCGGCTTCGCCCGTCCCGGGTGGTCGACGAGGGTTGGCACGCCCTCATCCTTCACACCCGCGTCTACAGCGAGCTGTGCGAGGGGTTGGGCCATTTCGTGCATCACATGCCGGAGCCGCCGAACCCGTACCGCCACGACGCGGGCGAGCTGACGCGCACCCAGGAGATGGTCGCCCAGGCGGGGTTCACCGTGGATGACGCGCTGTGGCTGGCGCCGACCGACCGGAGCATCCTGGTCGCGGCCGGATGTGAGCACAGTGAGCCCGGGGGCGAGGGCACATGCACCGGCGACTGTAGCAACACGGGCCCGAACTGAGCTGACGCGCTGACAGCCCGACGCGCGGCACGTACTCTCGGCTACAGGAGGTGGTCGTTGTGTCGCAATGGGTGAATCCTCGTGCGGTCGACGTAGTCCGGTTCGCGAGTCGGTTCCAGGCGCCGTCAGCACTCCCGGACGATGCCTGTGGCTGCTGGGCCGGACGCAGACGCCGGCGGGGACCGCCTCATCGATCTCGGCGCCGATTCTCGGCGACTGTGCTTGTTGGTGATGACGGCGCGATGTATGCCATCCCGTGTAGCAGGTGCAGTGGAACGGGCGTCGTCTCGTAGGTCAGCCAGCACCCGTCAACGGCCCCGTCCGTCCGCTTCCATGTGGCGCCGGGCGGGGCTTCCTCACGGCATCGAGATACGCACCTTCGTCCAGTACGACAACCCGCTCCAAGCTGGGCCTCGCCGTCTGGGGCGACGTCCGGGAGACGCTGGGCTGTCTGGCGCCGAAGGTGCACCCGAAGACCGACCGCCGGTTCCTCGACCGCATGCTGAAGAAGCACGCCGACGCCCTGGAGGGCGTGGTCAAGGCGTACACCCGCAAGGTCGACAAGCACATTCCGATCCACCCGGAGTTCGTGGCGTCGGTGCTGGACGAGGAGGCCGCCGATGACGCGATCTTCACCGTGGACACCGGGATGTGCAATGTGTGGGCCGCGCGTTATCTGTCCCCCAACGGCCGCCGCCGGATGATCGGCTCCTTCACCCACGGCTCGATGGCCAACGCGCTGCCGCAGGCGATCGGCGCCCAGTAGGCTGCATGAGCTGACAGTGACGCCCTGGTGACTGTCAGGCGAACACGAGGTGATCTGTACGTAGTGAGGACCCTTCTGTGACCGCTGGTGCCCCGCGCCCCAAGGTCGGCGCGGTGGTGCTGACCATGAACGACCGGCCCGAGGAGTTCCCTCGGGCCATGGCCTCCCTGCTGGCTCAGCAGGGCGTCGATCTCGACGTGGTGGTCGTCGGCAACGGCTGCCGCCCTGCCCAGGTCCCCGCGGGGGTGCGCACCATCGAACTGCCGGAGAACGTCGGAATCCCCGAGGGCCGCAACGTTGGCGCCGCCGCTGTCACCGACGACCGCGACTACCTGTTCTTCTTCGACAACGACGCCGTCCTCCCAGCCGCCGACGCCCTGGCCCGGCTCGCCACCGAACTCGACTACGACGCCCGGCTCGCTTATGTACAGCCCCGCATCACCGACCCCAACAGCGGCGTCACCCAGCGCCGCTGGGTGCCCCGGCTGAAGTCCTCCGACCCCACTCGGCCCGGCACCGTGACCGTCATGGCCGAAGGCGTCGTTCTGATCCGCCGCTCCGCCTTCCAGGCCGTCGGGGGATGGCCCGGCCACTTCTTCCTCTTCCACGAGGGCATCGACCTGGCCTGGCGACTGTGGGACCGCGGCTACACCGGCCGGTACCTGCCCGCCGTCACCGTCCACCACCCGGCGACCAACCCGGCCCGCCACGTCACCTTCTACCGGCTCAACGCCCGCAACCGTGTCTGGCTCGCCCGGCGCAACCTCCCCCGGGTTCTCATCCCCTTCAACCTCGCCACCTGGCTGGCCCTGACCCTGTGGCGGTTCCGTGACCGCGCGGCCCTCCGCGCTTCTCTGAGCGGGCTACGCGAAGGGCTGCGCGGGGGGCACGGCACCCGGGCGCCGATGAGTTGGCGGACGGTCGTCCAGCTGACTCGCTGCGGACGACCGCCCGTCGTATAGCCGTCAGACCGTATGCGCCGGTCAGCCGCTCACCGGCCGCAGCCGCAGCGTCAGGATCTGGTGCGGACGCAGTGCCAGGGTCAGCCCGCCCGGGCCCGTGGACGCCTCGTGCAGGGGGCGCTCCAGCAGGTCCGTCACCTCCGCGCCGAGCACCGGGAAGCCGGTGACCAGCGTGCCCGCCGCCCGGCCGCCCTGCGACTCGTACAGCCGCACCACCACATCGCCGCTGCGGTCCTCCGCGAGCTTGACCGACTCGATCGTGATCGCGGGGTTGTCCACGGACACCAGCGGCGCCCGCTCGGCCGGTCCGGCGGGGAGGGTGCGCAGCGGCAGGTTGAGGGCGAGCCCCTCGGCGACCGCCTCGGCGACGCCCGCGCCCGGCAGCAGGGCGTAGCGGAAGCGGTGGACGCCCAGGTCGGTCTCGGGGTCGGGGCTGTGCGGGGCGCGCAGCAGGGTGAGCCGCACGGTGGTGCCCAGCACCTCGCCCTCGCCCGGGTCCCCGTCCGCGCCCCCGTCCGTGCCCCCGCCCCCGTTGTGCGCCGTACGGGTCACATCGTGGCCGTACGTGGAGTCGTTGAGCACCGCCGCCCCGTACCCGGGCTCGGCGACCCGCAGCCAGCGGTGGGCGCAGATCTCGAACCGGGCCGCGTCCCAGCTGGTGTTGGTGTGGGTGGCGCGGTCCACATGACCGAACTGGATCTCCGCGGTGGACACCTTGGCGTGGATGTCCAGCGGGAACGCCGCCTTGAGGACCTTCTCCGACTCCTGCCAGTCCACCTCGGTGGCGATGTCGAGGCGGCGGTTGCCCGCGGCCAGCGTCAGCTCCTGGGTGATGCGGGAGGCGCCGAAGGACCGTATGACCCGGACCGTGGCGCGCAGCGGACCGGACTCGGTCAGCTCCACGGACTCGGCGTCGGTCAGATCGGTGTGGCTGCGGAGGTAGTGCCGGTCGATGTCCCAGGCGTCCCAGTGGTTGGGGTGGTCGGGGTGGAGCTGGAGGAGGTTGCCGCGGGCGCCGGGGGCCAGCACCTCACGGCTCGCGTCCAGGTCCAGCACCGAGGTGAGCAGCCCCTCGGCGTCGATGGTCACCCGCAGCCGGTCGTTGTCCAGGACGATGGACTGGCCGTCGCTCAGGGCGGTCACCGGCGGTGCCCCATGGGGTGCGCCGCTGACGGCCGCTGGCGCCTGCGGGGCGGCCCCCAGGGGCGCCGCGCCCAGCCCGGCGACCCGCACCGCGACCGCCGTACGGCCCTCGTCCAGCGGCTGGACCGGGGCCCCGGACGGCAGGGCGGCCGCCGTCCGCGCGTCCAGGACGACGATCTCCTCGCGCTCGTACGGCGAGGCGTTGAGCACGGCGGGCGCGCCGCCGCCCAGCGCCGCCACCGCCCCCGCGATGATCTCCTCCAGCTCGGCGAACACCATCTCGTAGGTGTCCCGCGCCTCGCGGTGCACCCAGGCGATGGACGAGCCGGGCAGGATGTCGTGGAACTGGTGCAGCAGCACCGTCTTCCAGATCCGGTCCAGCTCGTCGTACGGATAGGCGTAGCCGGGCGCGTGCAGCGCCGCGGCCGTGGCCCACAGCTCGGCCTCCCGCAGCAGATGCTCACCGCGCCGGTTGCCCTGCTTGGTCTTGGCCTGGGTGGTGTACGTGGCCCGGTGCAGCTCCAGATACAGCTCGCCCGACCACACCGGCGCCTTGGCCCCGTACTCCCGCTCGGCCTCGGTGAAGAACGCCGAAGGTGGCTGGATTTCGACGGTCGGCGAGCCCTCCAGGGAGGCGAGCCGCCGCGCCTTCTCCAGCATCTCGCGGGTGGGACCGCCACCGCCGTCGCCGTAGCCGAAGGGCACCAGCGAGCGCGTGGCCAGCCCCTTGTCGGCGAAGTTCTTCTCGGCGTGGGCGAGTTCGGCGGCGCTGAACCGGGCGTTGTAGGTGTCCACCGGCGGGAAGTGGGTGAAGACCCGGGTGCCGTCGATGCCCTCCCACCAGAAGGTGTGGTGCGGCATCTTGTTGGCCTGGTTCCACGACAGCTTCTGGGTGAGGAACCACCTCACCCCCGCCAGCTTGGCGAGCTGCGGGAAGGCGGCCGTGTAGCCGAAGGAGTCCGGCAGCCAGATCTCCTCGGTGTCCACTCCCAGCTCCTCCAGGAAGAACCGCTTGCCGTGCACGATCTGCCGGGCCAGCGCCTCACCACCGGGCATATTGGCGTCCGACTCGACCCACATCGAGCCCACCGGCGCCCAGTTGCCGTCCGCCACCGCCTTCTTGATCCGCTCCCAGATATGCGGCTGGTGCTCCTTGACCCAGGCGTACTGCTGCGCCTGTGAGCAGGCGAAGACCAGCTCCGGGTACTCGCCCGCGAGCGCGGTGACATTGGCGAAGGTACGGGACGCCTTGCGCACCGTCTCGCGCAGCGGCCACAGCCACGCCGAGTCGATATGGGCGTGTCCGGCCGCCGAGACCCGGTGCGCGCTGGAGTGCGCGGGACGGCCGAGCGCGTCGGTGAGCTCGGCGCGGGCGGCGGCCGCGGTGCCGGGGACGTCGTGGAGGTCGAGCGCGTCCAGCGCGTTCTCCAGGGCGCGCAGGATCTCATGGCGGCGCGGCCGGTCCTCCGGCAGCTCGTGCATCAGCTCCGAGAGCACCTCGATGTCCAGGACCAGATGCCAGACGGTCTCGTCGAGGACGGCCAGCTCGGCCGAGGCGAAACGGTACAGCGGCTCGTCCCCGGCGGTCAGCACATCACCGAGCCGGGTCGGAATGAAGCCGTCGCGCAGCACGGACGGGTTGGCGGCGGCCTCCAGCAGCAGCCGTACGGGCTCGCCACCGGCGGCGGGGGCGGCTACGGGGATGTGGCGGTTGCGCGGGTGGATGCCCTTGATCGGCACCCCCTCCGCGTCGTACACCAGCCCCTCGGCCTGGAACCCCGGGGCGTCGTCGGTGAAGCCCGGGTCGATCACGGCCTCCACCCGCCGCCCCGCCCAGCCCTCGGGCACCGCGCCCTCCAGCCGGAACCACCAGGTGGACCACGGACTGCCCCAGTCCGTGCCGGTGGTGAACGGCTCGTACGTGCCGGCCAGCGCCTCCGCGACCGGCACCGGCTCACCGGGGGTGCGCCACGCGGAGAGGGTGAGCGGCACCCGGGCCGTGTACTGGGCGGGCCTGATGAACTGGCGCAGCGCGCGGTCCAGGCGCCCCTCCACCAGTGGTCGGTCGTCGTGCATCACGGCTCCTCGGCTCGAGCTCGGGGGATCACTCAGCGGATCACTCCCAGCATTTCCCTCGGTGTGTGGGAGGCAACACCCGGGCATGCATTTCCGTGAGCGTGTTCGACGACATTCGACGCTGGCCGCCGTCAGGGGGTGGCCGGGGCGGGGGAGGATGAAGCGTCAGCCTGTACGGCCGGGCCGGGGGCATGGGCAGGGTCGGCCGGATGCGCGGCCGAAGGCTGCGGAGGCGATTCCGGAGGGTGTGCCGGTGGAGCGTGGCCCGGTCCTGACCAAGCGATTGGCACACGACGATCTCGCGGCGGTGGCGCGGGTCCGCGCGGAGCTGCGGGAGATGCTGCGGCACTGGGGAAGGCCCGGCCGGACCGATCTCGCCGAGCTGCTCACCAGCGAGCTGGTGACCAACGCGCTGGTGCACACCGACCGCGGTGCGCAGGTCACGGCCTCATTGGGGGACGGGCCGGGCGCGCGCGTCACCGGGCGATTACGGGTGGAGGTGCGGGACTTCGTGTCCCGGCACCCGACGCTGCGCGACCGGCCCGCCGAGGACAGCACATCCGGGCGTGGACTGCTGCTGGTGCATACGCTCGCGGACGCCTGGGGCGTGCGGGCGCACGGGGTGGGCAAGGTCCTGTGGTTCGAACTCGAAGCCGAGGGCGTTCCGTAGCCGCCACTCCGCGGATACGTGGGACGTGTGTCACGGGATACGTGGCACGTGTGTCACGGAGTGTGGCGCGTTGGCGCTTCGCGCGGTACGGAGTGTGGGGCGCGTACCCTTCGCGCGGTACGGAGTGTGGCGCGCGTACGCTTCGCGCGGTACGGAACCGCCGGGCGGCGGGCGGGGGATCCGTACCCCCCGCCCTGGCCGCCGCCTCAGCCCCGCTCAGCCGAAGGCGCGCTCGATCTGCGCCAGCTTCTCCTCGAGGGAGTCCAGCCGCGGGATGGTGAGGGTGTCGTCCTCGGCCGTGAGGTCGATGGTGTGGGGACGGTCGGCCTCGGCGTCCTTGTCCTTCTCACCGAAGCCGAAGCTGAAATCCCGCTCGCGGTCCTTGTCCCGGTCATGGCCCAGGTCGCCGGTCGCGGACTCGGCGCCACCCGCGGAGCGCAGGGCGGGCCGGGCGGAGGCGGCGGCCAGCTGACCCTGCTCGGGGGCCCCGGCGGTCTCCAGCACCTTCTCGCCTATGGCAGGCTCCGAACTGAGCTGCGCGGGCGGCGGGGTGGCGGCGGTGACCTCCACCTGACGGCCGCCGCGGCGGCCCCACATCCGGTGCTGCCGGTTGATCGCCCGGATCCGGGCCCGGTCCAGCTTCTCCTGGTCGCGTCGGCGGGCGCGGTTCTGCTCCTTCTCGCGCCGGTCCTCACGGACCTCCTCGACCGCCTCGTCCAGCGTCCGCACACCCTCGAGCAGCATCAGCGACCAGGCGGCGAAGGTCTCGCGCGGAGCGCGCAGCCAGCGCACGACGCGGATCTGCGGCAGCGGCCGCGGCACCAGGCCCTGCTCGCGCAGCGCGGCCCGGCGGGTCTGCTTCAGGGCCCGGTCGAACAGGACCGCCGCCGAGAGCGACATGCCCGCGAAGAACTGCGGGGCGCCCGCGTGGCCCATGCCGCGCGGTGCGTGCACCCAGTTGAACCAGGCCGCGGCGCCCGCGAACAGCCACACCAGCATGCGCGAGCCGAGCGCGGCGTCACCGTGGCTGGCCTCCCGCACCGCCAGCACCGAGCAGAACATCGCCGCGCCGTCGAGCCCGAACGGCACCAGGTACTCCCAGCCGTTGGTCAGCGCCAGGTTCTCCCGCCCGAAGCCCACCAGGCCCTGGAAGGAGAGCGCGGCGGCCACGCCGGCGCAGCAGAACAGCAGAATGTAGGCGGCCATCCCGTAGATGGCCTCCTTACGGCGCCGACGCTCCTCGCTGCGCTCCCAGGAGTCGGTGATGACGCTCTCGTCCTTCTTCCGTCGGCCGCGCGCGAGGACAACCGCCGCCCCCACGACGCCGGCGAGCGCCACGACGACTGGCAGAACCAGCGATATGTCGGTCAGTCTCATCCGGTGCCCCTTGATTGGCTTCATGAAGTTCTGGCCGCAGAACGGCCTACCGCGCGCGACATCCTGGCGGAATCCTGCCGGGCCTCGAGCGGTTTCGGGACAAGAGGCCGCCAAGTAGGCGGGGGGACACGCGGATAGGTGCGATGCGATCCGAACACTCGCGCTGTGCAAGCGGCTTGATTCTATTCACGGAACCCGATCGCGGGTAATCCGACCGACCGGCTTGCCGGTCCGTCTACGGTCCGTGTACGTGGAGCAACGTTACTGCGACCTTAAATGATGTTTACGGGCTTTGCCCGGGGGCGGCCTCCGCATATCGTTTCGATGGGATGTCAGGAGGACCGGAGTGGAGCAGTCCGAAGCACAGGCGGCGACCGAGCCGCTGCCCTCCTGCGGCGCGCCCGCACCACGCAGGTCCCCGCGTCGGCACTCGGTGCGCGGCCAGATCCTGGACGCCCTGCGGGACGCGCTGGCGGGCGGCGAGCTGACCCCGGGCGAGGTGTACTCCGCGCCGGTGCTCGCCGAGCGCTTCGGTGTCTCTCCCACCCCCGTACGGGAGGCCATGCAGCAGCTCGCGGGCGAGGGCGCCGTCGAGGTGGTGCCCAACCGGGGCTTCCGGGTCGCCCGCCGCAGCGAGCGCGAGCTGGCCGAGCTCGCGGAGGTGCGGGCGCTGCTGGAGGTTCCGGTGATGCTCAGCCTGGCGGAGGCGATCGCGCCCGAGCGCTGGGCCGGGCTGCGGCCCTTCGCCGAGGCGACGGCGGCGGCCGCCGTGAGGGGCGACCGGGCCGCGTATCTGGAGTCGGACCGCACCTTCCACCAGACCGTGCTCGGCTTGGCCGGAAACCAGCAGCTCGTGATCGTGGCCGACGATCTGCATCGCCGCGCGCAGTGGCCCATGGCCTGCGGCCGTGTCACCCGCACTGCCGACCTCGTCGCCGACGCGGAGGAGCACATGGCCCTCCTCGACGCCCTGGTCGCCCGGGACCTCGACACGGTCGAATCCCTCACCAGGGCCCACTTCGCTCCTACGGGCTGAGGGTTGAGGGCTGGGGGCCGGGGCTGGTAGGGGGCGTCCGACGGGTCTTGGCGCCTGCGGCGGGCCACGCGGCGGAGCCGCATATCGAGGCTTCCCCCTCCCCGCCCCTTCCCGAAACTGGGGCTCCGCCCCAGACCCCGCTCCTCAAGCGCCGGAGGGGCTGGAAGGCCAAACGCCGGAGGGGCTGGAAGGCGGGGCTTCGCCCCGGGCCCCGCTCCTCAAGCTCCCCCAGCTACCGCTGGGAGGTGCCCCCTGGAGGGGCTGGAAGGCGGGGCTTCGCCCCGGGCCCCGCTCCTCAAGCTCCCCCAGCTACCGCTGGGAGGTGCCCCCTGGAGGGGCTGGAAGGCGGGGCTTCGCCCCGGGCCCCGCTCCTCAAGCTCCCCCAGCTACCGCTGGGAGGTGCCCCCGGCGGGGCGGGAAGGCGGGGCTCCGCCCCAGACCCCGGGTCCAGGGGCGGAGCCCCCGCCACGCGGCGGAGCCGCATAGCGATACGTCCCACACTCCCGGCCGGGTTCGCCCCGGGGCATGCTGGGCTGCTCCCGGGGCGAGCCGTGGCCGGTCAGTCTGCGGGCTCCTCGGTGGAGAGTTGTTCCGCGAGCCAGACGGGGACGCCGCCCAGGAGGCGGACCAGGCGGCCGGCCTCGGTGCGGAGGCGGGTGGCCTCGTCGGGGTCGGGTTCCACGTCGGCCAGGGCGGCCAGGGCCGGGGCGATGCCGACCAGGTAGCCCAGTTCCTCACGGATCCGCAGCGACTCCGCGAAGCCGTGCCGTGCGTCGGGCAGATCGCCGTCCGCCTCCGCCATGGCGGCCAGATGGCGCCAGGTGAACGAGCGCAGCAGGGTGTCGCCGTGCGCCGCCGCGCCCGCGTGGGCGCGCTGGAAGGCGGCCAGGGCGCCGGTCGGATTGTGGGCCAGGTGCTGGGAGATCAGCCCGCGCCGGAAGTCCAGCAGCGGCCGGATCGGGGAGCCCGGCGAGAGCAGCGCGGCGGCGCGGCCGAGCGCGGTCCGCGCCTCGTCGGCCCGGTCCCGCACCCCGAGCAGCGTGGACGCGTACGCCAGATAGCCCCGCTCGCACGCGGTCGCGCCGCGCTCGGTGTCGGTGAGCGCGAGCGCCTCGGCCGCCCGCAGGGCGTCCTCGGCCGCGTCCCAGCCGGTGGAGGTGTACATGCACCGTTCGGTCAGGACGACGCTGCGCTTGAGCGCGGCCGAGGCGTCGTCCGCCGCTCGCGGGGTGAGCAGCTCGGCGGCGTCCTTCCAGCAGCCGCGTGAGCGCAGCCGCCATACCGCCGTGTCGAGTGGGTCGTCCACAAGCGGGTCGAGCCCGCGCCCCGTTCTTACCTCGGAATGGGAACCTGACGATCCAGGTGGTGACATGGCGGTGTCCGCCACATTGCCCTCCCCAAGCGCGCCATCGAGCCGGAAGCCGTGGGCGAATCTCAGCATGAATGCGCGCGCCCGGCCAAGAGGTTGGTGTGAATGAATTCACAAACCCCTGGCAAGGGTGATGTCGCGGTGGGGCGCCGAGGCGCGCTCCGGGCGCTCCCGCAGACGCTGCCGCAGGCGCCTCCGCAGACACCTCCGCAGGCGTTCCCACGGGCGCTTCCGCCGTCGCTTCCGCGGCGCGTCAGCTCATGCGCAGCGCGAGGAAGAAGTCCAGCTTGTCCTCCAGGCGCGACAGCTCGCGCCCGGTCAGCTGCTCGATCCGGCCGATCCGGTAGCGCAACGTGTTGACGTGCAGATGGAGCCGGGCGGCGCAGCGCGTCCAGGAGCCGTCGCAGTCCAGGAACGCCTCCAGCGTCGGGATCAGCTCTGCCCGGTGGCGCAGGTCGTACTCGCGCAGCGGATCCAGCAGCCGGGCGGTGAAGGCGCGCCGCACATCGTCCGGGACGAACGGGAGCAGCAGTACGTGCGAGGCCAGCTCCTGATGGCCGGCCGCGCACACCCGCCCGGGGCGCGCGGCGGCCACGCGCCTGGCGTGCCGGGCCTCCTCCAGGGCGCCGCGCAGCCCGTCGGCCGAGTGCACGGCGGCGCTGACGCCGAGGGTCAGCCGGCCGTCGCCGGCCAGGCCCCGGGCCAGCGGCTCCCGGACGGCGGCGAGCAGCGTGTCGGCCTGCACCCCCTCCGTGTCCGGGTGGTCCGTGGCGCCGTCCGACGGGCCGTCGCCGAGCGCCGGGAGCGGTACGAGCGCCACCGCCTCGTCGCCGGTGTGCGCCACGGCGATCCGGTCCGAGGGCTCAGGTCCGGTCGCGTACGGGTCGACCAGGATCTCCTCCAGCAGCGACTGGGCGACCGGGCCGCCGGGGACGCCGCCGGGGACGCCCCTGCCGTCCGGCGAGGAGCCCTCCCGCGCGCCCCGGTCCCGCGCGCTCCCGTCCCAGGTGGCGCCTGTGGCGCCGTTGCGCGCGGCGCCCTCCCGCGCCCCGCCGTCCGCGCCCTTCCGCCCGCTGCCCAGCAGCGTTCCGCCGTCCCCGCCGCCCCGCGCCCCGCCGTCCCCACCGCGCTCCCGCTCCGCCGTGACGCCCCACTCCACCCGGGCCACCACCACCTGCCAGTGCGGCGCCGTGCCGAGCCCCGGCAGCAGCACCGGGGCGGCCACTCGCAGCCGGGCCGCGATCTCGGCGGGCGGCGCGCCCGACTGGACCAGCTCCAGTACCTCCTGGGCGAGCCTGCGCCGCACCGTGCGGGAGGCGTTCCGCCGGTCGCGCTCGACCGCGATCAGCTGGGTGACCCCATAGAGCAGATCCAGCCGCTCCTCCGGCCATTCGTCGGCGTCGGCGCCGACCGCCAGCACCCAGTCGGACAGCACGGTCTCGCGCACATCGTCGCCGGGGTCACCGCTGCGGACGGTGAAGAGGGAGTACGTCATGCCGTCGGCGGCGGTCAGCCGGTGCGGGCCGCGCCGCCCGTCGCGCCGGGCGGCCAGCTGCTCGCCCGCCAGCTGGGCGCGGACCGCCGCGGGCGGCTCGGCGGCCGACCCGGCGGCGGTCGGGCCCGCGATCCGGCGGCCGGTGGGGGAGAGCACCCACGCGGTCAGGTCCAGGTCCGAGCGGAGCAGGTCCAGGACCACCTCGGGGCCGCCGCCGGCGGGCCCGGACGTCATCAGCCTGCGGTGCCGGTCCACGACCGCCGCCAGATCCCCGGCCCGCTCACCGGAGACCTGGCGCACCACATGCTCGGTGATCGTGGCGAACGCGACGTCCTCGACCACGGAGAACAGCGGCAGCCGATGGCGGCCACAGGCCAGCACCAGATCCTCGGGCACGGCGCCCAGCTCCGCCTCGCCCGCCGCGAGACCCGCCACCCCGGCCGCCGCGAGGATACGGACGAACCGCTCGGAGTCCTCCGGCTCACGCCGCCAGGCGAGCCCGGTCAGCACCAGCTCGCCGCCGGAGAGATAGCGGCTGGGGTCGCGCAGATCGGTGGTCATCACGCCGCGCACGGTGCGCTCCAGCTCGTCCTCGCCGCCGAGCAGCCGCAGCCCCAGGGTGTCGTTCTCCAGCAGTGCGCGCAGCCGCATGTGATGCCAGCCGATCTTGTTCTGTGTCACCGGTCGAATACCGCGAGGTTTCCGGTCCCCGCCGTTCGTTCGAATCTACAAGACCCGCCCCCTGGCCAGCCAATTGCTTCATGTCTTTGGTGACTGCACCATGTGGCCCCCACCTCGGTCTACTGGCGTTGAGCCGTGTGCAGAGTTCTTGGAGGACACCCCGCGCGTGGGGAGCCGTGTATCGACGGCCACGTGCGAAGCCCCTCCCCACGACGCCGACGATCCGAGAAGAGAGACCCATGGACTTCCTGCGCCCCGCCGGCTGGGAGGAGGCGCTCGCCGCGAAGGCCGAGCACCCCACCGCCGTGCCCATCGCGGGCGGCACCGATGTGATGGTCGAGATCAACTTCGACCACCGGCGGCCCGAGTATCTGCTCGATCTGACCCGCGTCGCCGAACTGGCCGAGTGGGAGACCACCGACCGTACGGTCCGGCTGGGCGCGGGCGTCCCGTACACCCGGATCATCGAGGAGCTCCGGACCGAGCTGCCGGGCCTCGCGCTCGCCGCGCACACCGTCGGCTCACCGCAGATCCGCAATCGCGGCACCGTCGGCGGCAACCTCGGCGCCGCCTCGCCCGCCGGGGACGCCCATCCCGCGCTGCTGGCGGCCGGGGCCGAGGTGGAGGTGGCGTCGGTGCGCGGCACCCGGCGGATCCCGGTCGAGGAGTTCTTCACCGGGGTCAAGCGCCACGCCCTGGAGCCCGATGAGCTGATCCGGGCGGTGCACATCCGACGAGCGGACGGTCCGCAGCAGTTCTCCAAGGTCGGAACGCGGAACGCCATGGTGATCGCGGTCTGCGCCTTCGCCGTCGCGCTCCATCCGCGCACCCGCACCGTGCGCACCGGCATCGGATCGGCCGCGCCCACGCCCGTACGGGCCCACGAGGCCGAGGAGTTCCTGGGCGCGGCGCTGGAGGAGGGCGGCTTCTGGGACAGCGGCGCGCCCCTCGACCCGTCGGCCGTCCGGCGCTTCGCCGAGCTGTGCGCCGGGGCCTGCCGCCCGATCGACGACGTACGCGGCACCGCCGCCTACCGCCGCCGCGCGGTCGGGGTCATGGCGCGCCGCACGCTCGGCTGGACCTGGGAGGCGTATCGCGAGGGAGAGGGAAGGACCGCATCGTGCGCGTGAACATGAGGGTCAACGGGCGGCCGTACGAGGCCGATGACGTCTGGGAGGGCGAGTCCCTGCTGTACGTGCTGCGCGAGCGGCTGGGGCTTCCCGGTTCGAAGAACGCCTGTGAGCAGGGCGAATGCGGCTCCTGCACGGTCCGCCTCGACGGGGTGCCGGTATGCGCCTGTCTGGTGGCGGCGGGGCAGGCCGAGGGGTGCGAGGTGGTCACCGTCGAGGGGCTCGCGGACCACGCCCGGCAGCGGTCCGAGCCATCCCGCCCCGAACCATCCCGCCCCGGGCAGGTCGCCCCGCTGGCACCGGTCCAGCAGGCGTTCATCGACGCGGGCGCCGTCCAGTGCGGCTTCTGCACCCCCGGACTGCTCGTGGCCGCCGATGAGCTGCTCGAGCGCAATCCGGACCCCTCCGACGCCGACATCCGCGAGGCACTCTCCGGCAACCTCTGCCGCTGCACCGGCTACGAGAAGATCCTGGACGCGGTCCGGCTCGCGGCCGCCCGCACCGGGGAGGCGGTCTGACCATGGCAGCAGACCGCACCGCCAGCGCCCCCACCACGCTCACCCAGGCCACCGGCGCCACCCGGGGGACCGTCGGCGAGTCCACCCTGCGCCCGGACGGCACCCTCAAGGTGACCGGCGAGTTCGCGTACTCCTCGGACCTGTGGCACGAGGACATGCTGTGGGGCTTCACCCTCCGCAGCCCCTACGCCCACGCGGCGATCCGGTCCATCGACACCGCCGGGGCGCTCGCCCTGCCCGGGGTGTACGCCGTCATGACACATGACGACCTGCCCGCCGGGACCCACTACGGCCTGGAGATCCACGACCAGCCCGTGCTCGCCAAGGACCGGGTCCGCTTCCACGGCGAGCCCGTCGCGATCGTCGCCGCCGACCACCCCGAGACCGCCCGCCGCGCCGCCGCCCGGATCGCGGTGGAGTACGAGGAGCTGCCGCTGGTCGTGGACGAGGCCACCGCGACCGCGCCGGACGCCCCGCTGCTCCACCCCGGCCGCCGGGACCACCACGCCTCCCACGTCCCGCATCCGAACATCGTGCACCGCCAGCCCATCCGGCGCGGCGATGTGGCCGCCGCCCGGGCCCGCGCCGATGTGGTGGTCCGCCGTACTTACGAGGTGGGCATGCAGGACCAGGCGTTCCTCGGCCCGGAGTCGGGGCTCGCGGTGCCCGCCGAGGACGGCGGGGTGGACCTCTACATCGCCACCCAGTGGCTGCACGTCGACCGCGACCAGCTCGCCCCGGTGCTCGGGCTGCCCGCCGACAAGGTGCGGCTGACGCTGTCCGGTGTAGGCGGGGCGTTCGGCGCGCGCGAGGACCTGTCCATGCAGGCCCACGCCTGTCTGCTGGCGTTGCGCACCGGACAGCCCGTGAAGATCGTCTACAACCGGTACGAGTCCTTCTTCGGCCATGTCCACCGCCACCCCGCCAAGCTCAGCTACGAACACGGCGCGACCCGCGACGGCACGCTGCTCTACGTCCAGTGCCGGATCGTCCTGGACGGCGGCGCGTACGCCTCCTCCTCCCCGGCGGTGGTCGGGAACGCCGCCTCCCTGTCCATCGGCCCCTACGTCGTCGAGAACGTGGACGTCGAGGCCATCGCCCTCTACTCCAACAACCCGCCCTGCGGTGCGATGCGCGGCTTCGGCGCCGTCCAGGCGTGCTTCGCCTACGAGGCGCAGATGGACGCGGTGGCGGCCGAACTCGGCCTGGACCCGGTGGAGTTCCGGCAGCGCAACGCCATGGCGCAGGGTGCCACCATGCCCACCGGACAGGTGGTCGACTCCCCGGCCCCGGTCGCCGAGCTGCTGCGCCGCGTCAAGGCGCTGCCGATGCCGCCCGAGCGCGCCTGGGAGGCGGCGGGCGGCCCGGTGGACGTACGGGCCCTGCCGGGCGGGCTGTCCAACACCACTCACGGCGAGGCCGTGGTGCGCGGGGTGGGCTATGCGGTCGGCATCAAGAACGTCGGGTTCTCCGAGGGCTTCGACGACTACTCCACCGCCCGGATCCGGCTGGAAGTGATCGGCGGCGAGCCGGTCGCCCTGGTGCACACCGCGATGGCCGAGGTCGGCCAGGGCGGGGTCACCGTGCACGCCCAGATCGCCCGCACCGAGCTGGGCGTCGACCGGGTCACCCTCCACCCGGCCGACACCCGGGTCGGCTCGGCGGGCTCCACCTCCGCGTCCCGCCAGACGTATATGACGGGCGGTGCCGTCAAGCACGCCTGCGAGGCGGTCCGGGCGGAGGTGCTGCGGCGCGGCCGCGAGCGGTTCGGCGCCGACCACCCCGCGTGGGCGGAGCCCGGACGGCTGCGGCTGGCGGACGGCAAGGTGGTCACCGACGGCGGCGAGGTGATCGGCGACCTCGCCGGGGTCCTCGGCGACGAGGCGATCGACCTGGAGCGGGAGTTCCGGCACCGGCCGACCGAGCCGTTCGATCTGCGCACCGGACAGGGCTTCGGCCATGTGCAGTACTCCTTCTGCGCCCACCGCGCGGTCGTCGAGGTGGACACCGAGCTGGGCCTGGTCAAGGTGGTCGAGCTGGCGGCCGCGCAGGACGTGGGCAAGGCGATCAATCCGCTGTCGGTGGTCGGGCAGATCCACGGCGGTTCGACGCAGGGTCTTGGGCTGGCCGTGATGGAGGAGATCGTCGTCTCGCGGGACGGGGCGCGGGTCCGCAACCCGTCGTTCACGGACTATCTGATCCCCACCATCCTGGACACCCCGGCCATGCCGGTGGAGGTGCTGGAGCTGGCCGACGACCACGCCCCGTACGGGCTGCGCGGCGTCGGCGAGGCGCCCACGCTCTCCTCCACCCCGGCCGTCGTCGCCGCCATCCGCGCCGCCACCGGACTCCCGCTGAGGCGCGTGCCCGTCCGCCCGGAGCATCTGACCGGCACCTGAGGGGCAGATTTCGCGGGCCCGGCGCGTTGAGGCGAATATAGGCGGCCTGCACATGGCCGTCCGAGGAGCTGATCACCATGCTGGACATCGCCGCCGAGCTGCACCGCTGGTGCGCGGAGGGCCGGGATTTCGCCGTCGCCACCGTGGTCTCCGTGGGCGGCAGCGCACCCCGCCTGCCCGGCGCCGCGCTCGCCGTGGACGCGGAGGGCACGGCGGTCGGCAGCGTGTCCGGCGGCTGTGTCGAGGGCGCGGTGTACGAGCTGTGCCAGGAGGCGCTGCGCACCGGCGAGAGCGTGCGGGAGACCTTCGGCTACTCCGACGAGGACGCCTTCGCGGTCGGTCTGACCTGCGGCGGGGTCATCGATGTCCTGGTCAGCCCGGTGCGCGCGGCCGACCGTGAGCTGCGCCCGGTGTTCGCCGCCGCCGCGTCCGCCGCCGCCGGGGGCCGGACGACCGCGCTGGCCCGGATCGTGGACGGCCCGCCCGAGCTGCTGGGCCGCGCCCTGCTCGTCGGCCCGGACGGCGGCTGGGACGGCACCCTGGGCGGCCACCCCGAGCTGGACCGTACGGCCGCCGCGGAGGCCCGTGCCCTGCTGGACGCCGGGCGCACCGCGACCGTGGAGATCGGCGCCGAGGGAAGCCGCTGCGGGCGGCCCGTCACGCTGCTCGCGGAGTCCAGCGTGCCGCCGCCGCGCATGATCGTCTTCGGCGCTGTGGACTTCGCGAGCGCGCTGGTGCGGATCGGGAAGTTCCTGAACTACCACGTCACGGTCTGCGACGCCCGGCCGGTCTTCGCGACCGAGCTCCGCTTCCCGGACGCCGACGAGGTGGTCGTCGACTGGCCGCACCGCTATCTCGACCGGACCGAGGTGGACGGCCGCACGGTGCTGTGCGTGCTCACCCACGACGCGAAGTTCGACGTCCCGCTGCTGGAGCGGGCGCTGCTGCTGCCCGTGGCGTACGTCGGCGCGATGGGCTCCGCCCGCACCCATCGGGACCGGCTGCGGCGGCTGCGCGAGGCAGGTGTGGGCGAGCCGGAGCTGGCCCGGCTGCGCTCCCCGATCGGGCTGGACCTCGGCGCCCGTACGCCCGAGGAGACCGCGCTGTCCATCGCGGGCGAGATCGTCGCGAACCGGCGGGGCGGCAGCGGTACGCCGCTGACGGGCGCCCGGAACCCGATCCACCACGACACCCGGGCGCCCTCGGACCGGATCGGCTCGGTCGCCTGAAACTCCGTCGAACGCCGTCGCCCGACACTCGGCGCACTTGAAATCGGATCAGCTCACAGAAGGATCGTCTGACATAAGGCCACTCCTGAGCGGGAAAAATCCTCCGCCATCTGGCGGAGGATTCATTTGCCGGGTGCCGGTTTCTGAGTGAGAGTCAGAAACCGACCTTGGTCCTGCCGCCCCCCCTGGAGTGCGCACGTGCGTAAGAGACGCAAGATCCTCACCGTGTCGACGGCCGTCGTGGCCGCGGCCACCCTGCCCCTGTTGATCAGTCCCGTGGTGAGCGCGGCCGTGCCGGAGGACGACGAGTCCTCGCGCGTGACCCGCCTCTACGCCCCGCCCCCCGACCGGGACTCCTACCGCCAGGTGGCCCGGCTGGCCTGGCGGGGCGACTTCCGCGACTCCGCCGGGCTCCTCGCCATGGTGCGGACGCCGCACGCGGTCTGGTACGGGGACGAGCCCCCGGAGCAGGTCGCGCGGCTGGTCCGCCGCACGACGCGGAGCGCGGACCGGCAGGGGAGGCTGCCGGTCATCGCCCTGTACAACATCCCGGGCCGTGACTGCGGCAGCTACTCGAGCGGGGGAGCGGACGGCCTCGCCGCGTACCAGGCGTGGATCGACGCCGTCGCCGAGGCCATCGGCGACCGCAAGGTGCTGATCATCCTCGAACCCGATTCGCTGGCGCTGCTGCCCTCCGACTGCGCGGACGCCTCGAACGCCGAGGAGACCGCCGTCGAGTCGCAGCAGCCCGAGGAGACCGCCGTCGAGTCGCAGCAGCCCGAGCAGACCGCCGTCGAGGAGCAGCAGCCTGACCAGACCGCCGTAGAGGAGCGGCCCGCCGTAGAGGAGCGGCCCGCCGTCGAGGCATCGCCCACCGAGCTGCCGCCGCTGCCCGACCCCGACGCCTCCACGGCACCGCCCGCCGCATCGGCCGCCTCCGGCACCGGCCAGGAGGCCGCGCAGTCCACGGATCCGCAGTCCGCCGACCCGGAGTCCACCAACCCGCAGTCCACCGATCCGCAGTCCACCGACTCGGGCCCCGACGCCTCCGGGCTCCTGATGCCCATGTTCCCGGGGGCCCAGGAGGCCGCCGACCCCGAGCCCTCCGCGTCCCGGAGCCCCGACCTCGAGCCCTCCGCCGAGCAGCCCAGTACCCTGCCCGAGCTGTCCCCGCTGCCCACGCCCGACCCCGTGACCCCCGACTCCGAGGAGGCGGGCGAATCGGGCGACCCGGACACCCCGGTGGTCGAGGACCCGGAGACCGCCGCCCGCTACTCCGAGATCAACTACGCGGTCGACGTCCTCAGCACGCTCGGCAACGCGTCGGTGTACCTGGACGCGGGCCACTCCGGCTGGCACTCCGTCAGCACCATCGTGCCCCGGCTGATCAAGGCCGGGATCGACCGCGCCACCGGCTTCGCCCTCAATGTCTCCCACTACCAGACCGACCAGGACAGCGCCTGGTACGGCCGGCTGGTCTCCTCCTGCCTCGCCTACGCCGACGAGGGCGGGGACCCCGAGGACTGCGCCGAGCAGAGCTGGTCGCGGCGGCATGTCCGCCGCTGGCTGCGCCACCACGTACCGGACGACCCGGCCCGGATGAAGCACTACGTCACCGACACCAGCCGCAACGGCCAGGGCCCCTGGGCCCCGAGGGCCGCCTCGTACCAGCACAACGACGTCCAGTCATGGTGCAATCCGCCGGGCCGGGGCCTGGGGCGGCGCCCCACCACCCGTACCGGCGAGTCGCTGCTGGACGCCGCGCTGTGGGTGAAGACGCCGGGCCAGTCGGACGGGCGCTGTCTGCGCGGCACCGACGGGCCCCTGGACCCGGTGCGCGGGACCATCAACCCCGAGGCGGGGGAGTGGTTCCCGGAGCAGGCGCTGGAGCTGGTGCGCTACGCGGACCCGGCGGTCCACCTCTTCCGCCGGCCCCGCGGCCGCTGACGCCGCGCGGTCAGCCCGCCGGATTGTGCCGGACCAGGGCGTCGACCAGGCCGGACGTGGTGTTCGGGAAGTCCATCGGAACGATCCCGAGCCCGGTCAAGCCCTGTGCCTCGGCGCCCTCCAGGAACGACTTCACCCGCGGGTTCAGCCGGTCCGCGTTGGAGCGGGGCGGCAGCAGGGCGGCGGTGGAGACGTAGTTCATGAAGAGCTTGCCGGGCTGGGCCGCCGCCTTGCGGAACTGCGCCTCGATCTTCGGGTACTTGCCGATCGGCTCCGCCATGTAGTCGTCCTGGATGTCGAAGAGCGCGCCGTCGCCGTACCGCACCCCCGGCATGTTGTCCGAGTCGGCGAGCAGCACCACCCTGCCCCGGGCCTGGCCCAGGGCGGGGAGGGTGCTGTCCAGGCGGAACAGCGAGCGCCAGCCCTTGTCGTCCAGATAGATGTCGAAGATCCGGCGGAACTCCGCGGCGCTCTCCTCCGAGTACTCCTGCTTGACCCGCATCAGCACCGTCTCCGACGGATGCGTGGAGAGGAAGGAGCGGCAGGCGCCGAGCACATCGTCGAAGTTGAGGTTCTGGTAGAAGGCGCCGTGGTGGATCGGGAAGGCGTTCTCGAAGGCGCGGCAGCGGATGTCCAGGAAGCGGATGCCGCTGGCCAGCTGGTCGGCGATGGTGGTGTTCTGACACTCCGTCCACGGACCGCCGAAGCGGGCGCCGGAGTCATGGGTTCCGGGCAGGGTCAGCCGCTGGACCGGAGTGGCGTCGGCGATGGCCGACAGCCAGTCCTGGGCGGCGGTCAGCCGGGGCGGCGCCGCGGTGGCCGTCGCGGTACCGCCGCCGGCGGTGACCAGCCCCACGGTGGACAGTGCGGCCGCGCCCCTGAGGAACCCTCGCCGGTCCATACGCCCACTCCCGTTGCTCGCCCGCCGTGCCGTGTCGCACGGCATCGAAGCACAAACGGCATGGACGGGCTACGGAAAACGGCTGAATCAGCGGTTCGTCGGGGGATTCCCTAGAACCGCCGGTCCAGCCGGAGATGTGTGACCCGGAGAGGTGCGACGCCGTCAGAGCCAGTCGCGGCGCTTGAAGATGAGGTACAGGCTGACGCAGACCACCGCCATCAGCAGGATCGCGAAGGGGTACCCCAGCACCCAGTGCAGCTCGGGCATGTGGGTGAAGTTCATCCCGTAGATGGTGCCGACCAGCGTGGGGGCGAACAGGATGGCCGCCCAGGCGGAGATCTTCTTGACCTCCTCGTTCTGCTCGAAGCCCGCCTCGGCCAGCGCCCGCATCTCGGCGTTCTGCTGCTGGGTCACCAGCGTGGCGTTGACCGCGAGGATGTCGGTGAGGGCGGAGCGGAAGCCGTCCACGCGCTCGCTGGTGTGGGTGACGTGGTCGGCGACGTCCCGCAGATAGCGCTGGAGCTCCTCGTCGGTGCCGTACTTGTCGAAGCCCGCCATCAGCCCGTGCAACATCCCGACCAGGGGGCGGGTGGCGCGCTGGAACTCCACCATCTCGCGGGAGAGCTCATAGATGCGCCGCGAGACCTCGGGGTCGCCGCGGAAGACCTCGGTCTCGATCTCGTCGATGTCGTTCTGCACCCCCGCCACGACGGGTGCGTAGCCGTCCACGACCGCGTCGAGGATCGCGTACAGCACGGCCTCGGGGCCCAGCGCCAGCAGCTCGGGGGTGGACTCCATCCGGGCGCGCACCGCCGACAGGTCCGGCGCCGCGCCGTGCCGGACGGTGATGACGAAGTCGGGGCCCACGAAGACATGCAGCTCGCCGAAGTCCACCTCCTCGGGCGCGTCGAGATAGCGGGCGGCGCGCAGCACCACGAAGAGCGTCTCGCCGTAGCGCTCCAGCTTGGGGCGCTGATGGGCCTCCATCGCGTCCTCGATGGCCAGCTTGTGCAGATCGAACTCCTCGGCGAGCGAGAGCAGCTCTCCCTCGCTCGGCCGGAACAACCCGATCCACGCCATGGCGCCCGTCTCCTCGCGCAGCCGCCGGTAGGTGGCGGCGAGGGAGCCGGGGGTGCCGACCCGGCGGCCGTCCCGGTACACGGCGGCGTCCACCACACTGCGCTCGTCGACCTCGGGCGGGGCCCCGTCGGCCGCCGCGGCCGGCGGCTCGCCGCGCGGCGGGCCCGGGGCGGGGCGGGGTGTGGCGTCGGCCCGGCCCGCCCCGGCGGGGCGCCGCCAGGGGTGGCGCTTCGTGGGACGCGGGGTGCGGCGGCGCTCGGACATAGAGGATCCTCACCTTCCTGTCGCGAGCACTGACCTCAGTGCAGGATATCGCCCCATATGACCGTGGTGCGCTCTGGGTGGACTGCTTGACGGGATAGTTGCTTCAGGCCAAGCGTTTTTCGGAAGGGGTACCCAGAGAGGCCGCACTGGGGCCCACCGGCCCGCAGTCCCGAGGGGCCTTCGCCTCCCGGGTCGCGGAAGCCGCTACTGGCGCCCACCCCCTGCCCTGCACTGAGGACAAGTGACAGCATTGACGCTCTCCCGCCTAAAGGCGGGAGGTTCCACGGGTCGCCCCGTGGATTTCCTGCTTCGTCGCCGACTGCCCGCCCGGAGTTCTCCGTTGAGGTCTTACACCGGCTCCACAGGCCGACACTGCCCGTCCGGCAGCCAGAAGGTTCTTCGCGGCGTTCACGTCACGGTCGTGGGTGGCGCCGCAGCCGCACGTCCAGGTGCGGACGTGCAGCGGCATCGTCCCGGCGAGGGCGCCGCAGGCGGAGCACAGTCTGGAGGAGGGGAAGAAGCGGTCGACCGCGATCACTTCCCGCCCGTACCAGGCGGCTTTGTACTCCAGCATGCTCCGGAAGTCCGACCATGCCGCATCGCTGATGGCGCGGGCCAGGCTCCGGTTCTTGACCATGTTCCGCACGGTCAGGTCCTCGATCACGAGCGTTTGGTTCTCACGCACGAGACGAGTGGTCAGCTTGTGCAGCACGTCACGCCGGCGGTCGGTGATCCGGGCGTGGATCCTGGCGACCTCGCGCCGGGCCTTCGCCCGGTTCGCGGACCCCTTGGCCTTCTTCGCGAGGCGCCGCTGGGCCAGGGCGAGCCGTGCACGGTCACGGCGCTCGTGCCGGGGATTGGCGATCTTCTCCCCGGTGGAGAGGGTCAGCAAGTGGTCCAGGCCGACGTCGATACCGACCGCCGCACTCGTGGCGGCCAGGTGCCGGACGCCGGGGTCCTCGCACAGCATCGAGACGAACCAGCGGCCCGCCGCGTCCTGGGACACGGTCACCGTGGACGGCTCCACTCCCTGAGGCAGGGGGCGGGACCACACGATGTCCAGTGGTTCCGCCATCTTCGCCAGTGTCAGCTTCCCGTCACGGAAGCGGAAGCCGCTGGTGGTGTACTCAGCGGACATCCGGGACTTCTTCAGCGACTTGAAGCGCGGGTACTTGGCCCGCTTGGCGAAGAAGTGGGTGAACGCCGTCTGGAGGTGCCTCAGGGTCTGCTGGAGCCGGACCGAGGAGACCTCGTTGAGATAGGCCAGTTCCTCGGTCTTCTTCCACGCCGTCAGCATCGCCGAAGTGGCGTTGTAGTTGACGCGCTCCTGCCGGGCCCACGCCTCGGTCCGGGCCGCGAGCGCCAGGTTGTAGACCTTCCGGACACACCCGAACGTGCGCGACAGCTCCGCTGCCTGCGCATCCGTCGGATAGAAGCGGTACCGATACGCCCGCTTCACACATGCCGTGGCCATGCTCACAAGCTAGCGGGCCTGCGAGTGAAGGCCACATCCGCGGGTCAGGGCACGGGGTTCCGCCACGGCGGCGAAACCCCGCTCCTCACCCTGCTCCGCAAGAGCCCATTTCCTCTCCGCCGTGAACGGCGGAGCGACCACGGAGGAACCTGATGAATCCGGCCCACGACTTCCGCGCGGCACGGGACTTCCTGCTCGGTCACCGGGAGGACTACGCGGCGGCGTACGAGGGTTTCCGCTGGCCCCGCCCGGAGCGGTTCAACTGGGCCCTGGACTGGTTCGACGGGATCGCCGGGCGCAGCGGCGACCGTACCGCCCTGCACATCGTCGAGGAGGACGGCGGCGAGGTCCGGCTGACCTTCGAGGAGCTGCGCCGCCGCTCCGACCGGGCCGCGAACTGGCTGCGCGAGCGGGGCGTGCGGGCCGGTGACCGCATCGTGGTCATGCTCGGCAACCAGGTCGAGCTGTGGGAGACCGCGCTGGCCGCGATGAAGCTGCGCGCCGTGGTCATCCCCGCCACCCCGCTGCTCGGGCCGCTCGACCTCGCCGACCGCGTCGAGCGCGGCCGGGCGCGGCATGTGATCGTGCGGACCGGGGACACCGGCAAGTTCGCGGACGTGGCCGGGGACTACACCCGGATCGCGGTCGGCGGCGCCGCCGAGGGCTGGCTCGCCTACGAGGACGCCGGGACCGCCGCCATCACGGCCGACGGCACCGGGGGTGACGAGCCGTTCACCCCCGACGGGCCGACCCTCGCCACCGACCCCCTGATGCTGTACTTCACCTCCGGCACCACCGCCCGCCCCAAGCTGGTCGAGCACACCCACATCTCGTACCCCATCGGACATCTGTCGACGATGTACTGGATCGGGGTCGAACCGGGCGATGTCCACCTCAACATCTCCTCCCCCGGATGGGCCAAGCACGCCTGGTCCAATCTCTTCGCCCCCTGGAACGCCGAGGCCACGGTCTTCGTCCACAACTACACCCGGTTCGACGCCACCCGGCTGATGGCCGAGATGGACCGCTGCGGGATCACCACCTTCTGCGCCCCGCCCACCGTCTGGCGGATGCTCATCCAGGCCGATCTCACCCAGCTGCGCACCCCGCCCCGGGAGGCCGTCGCCGCGGGCGAGCCGCTGAACCCCGAGGTCATCGAGCATGTGCGGCGCGCCTGGGGGGTGACCATCCGGGACGGCTTCGGCCAGACCGAGACGGCCGTCCAGGTGGCCAACACTCCCGGGCAGCCGCTCAAGCCGGGTTCCATGGGACGGCCGACCCCCGGCTTCCGGGTCGTCCTGCTCGATCCGGTCACCGGCCGGCCCGGTGAGGAGGGCGAGATCTGCCTCGACCTCACCGGCCCGGAGGGCCGCCCGGTCGGCCTGATGACCGGCTACGAGGGTGACGAGGAGCGCACCGCCGAGGCCACCGCGGGCGGCTACTACCGCACCGGGGACATCGGTTCGCGCGACGCCGACGGCTACATCACCTACATCGGCCGTGCCGACGACGTCTTCAAGGCCTCCGACTACAAGATCTCCCCGTTCGAGCTGGAGAGCGCGCTGCTGGAGCACGAGGCGGTCGCCGAGGCCGCCGTCGTCCCGGCCCCCGACCCGGTGCGGCTCGCCGTGCCGAAGGCGTACATCGTCCTCGCGGAGGGCTGGGAGCCCGGCCCGGACACGGCAAAGGCGCTGTTCGCGCACTCGCGGGCGGTGCTCGCGCCGTACAAGCGGATCCGCCGATTGGAGTTCGCCGACCTCCCCAAGACGGTTTCCGGGAAGATTCGCCGGATCGAGCTGCGTGAACGCACGGCACAGGGCGGCGGTATCGAGTTTCATGAGGAAATCTGATGACTGACGCTCATATGATGACCCACCCTCACGAACGTGAAGGCGTCCGTGACCGTGACACCAAGGAGCTGCCATGACCGACCTGACGTCCGACCCACCAAGCCCAGCCGGGCTCTCCTACGCCAGTGGAGTCGGTGACCTCCCGCTGCTCGGCGACACCATCGGCGCCAATCTGGCCCGCGCCGTCGAGCTGTACGGCGAGCGCGACGCGCTCGTCGACATCCCCTCCGGCCGCCGCTGGACCTACGCCGAGTTCGGCCGGTCGGTGGAGGAGGTCGCGCTCGGGCTGATGGCCAAGGGGGTCGCCAAGGGCGACCGGGTCGGCATCTGGGCCGTCAACTGCCCCGAATGGGTGCTGTTGCAGTACGCGACCGCCCGCATCGGCGCCATCATGGTCAATATCAACCCCGCGTACCGCGTACACGAGCTGCGGTATGTGCTCCAGCAGGCGGGCATCTCGGTCCTGGTCGCCTCCACCGAGCACAAGACCAGCGACTACCGCCGGATGGTCGAGCAGGTGCGCTCGGCCTGCTCCGCGCTGCGCGATGTCATCTACATCGGCGACCGGACCTGGGACATGCTGGTGCGCGCGGGAGCAGATGTCGCCCCCGGGCGGCTGGCCGAGCGCGAGGCCCGGATCGGCTGCGACGACGCGGTCAACATCCAGTACACCTCCGGCACCACCGGCTTCCCCAAGGGCGCCACCCTCTCCCACCACAGCATCCTCAACAACGGCTTCTTCGTGGGGGAGACGGTCCGCTACACCGCCCAGGACCGGATCTGTGTGCCGGTGCCCTTCTACCACTGCTTCGGCATGGTGATGGGCAACCTCGCGGCCACCACCCACGGCGCCTGCGTGGTCATCCCCGCCCCCACCTTCGACGCCGTCGCCACCCTCTCCGCCGTCGAACGGGAGCGCTGCACCGCGCTGTACGGCGTGCCCACCATGTTCATCGCCGAGCTGGCCCTGCCGGACTTCGCCACCTTCGACCTCAGCTCGCTGCGCACCGGGATCATGGCCGGATCGCCCTGCCCGGTGGAGGTGATGCGGCGGGTGGTCGACGAGATGCACATGCAGGAGGTCTCCATCTGCTACGGCATGACCGAGACCTCACCGGTCTCCACCCAGACCCGGCCCGATGACGACCTCATCCGCCGTACCTCGACGGTCGGCCGGGTGCTGCCGCACGTCGAGGTCAAGATCGTCGACCCGGCGACCGGGGCGACCGTGCCCCACGGCACCCGCGGCGAGCTGTGCACCCGCGGCTACTCGGTGATGCTCGGCTACTGGCAGGAGCCCGAGCGGACCGCCGAGGCGATCGACTCGGCCCGCTGGATGCACACCGGCGACCTCGCGGTGATGGACGGCGAGGGCTACGTCCAGATCGTGGGCCGGATCAAGGACATGATCGTCCGCGGTGGGGAGAACGTCTATCCGCGGGAGATCGAGGAGTTTCTGCACACCCACCCCAAGGTCGCGGATGTGCAGGTCGTCGGCGTACCGGACGAGAAGTACGGGGAGGAGATCCTGGCCTGCGTCATCCTGCGCGAGGGCGCCAGGACCCTCACCCGCGACGAGCTCGCCCGCTTCTGCCGGGGCCGCCTCGCCCACTACAAGGTCCCCCGCTATCTGCGGCTCATGGACGCCTTCCCGATGACGGTCAGCGGCAAGGTCCGCAAGGTCGAGCTGCGTGAGGCGGCCGCCCGGGAGCTGCTGCCCGAGACCCGGACCGAGTCCGATCCGGCCAGATCGGAAGAAACGCTTGCCGAGCGGGCCGAGCCCCAGGCCGCGCCCAGCTGATGAGCTGCGGGCCCCTGAAGTCACAGCAGGGGCCCACACCCCCGCGCCCCGGCCCTCTCGCCGGTCCCCGTCACTGAACGCCGTTCGGCAGACAGACCTTCACCCCGGATCGCGCGCCGCGGCTGAAGTAGGAGACCCGCTGGGACGCGTCGCCGTGGTCGGAGACATCGGTCCACGGGGTCCGGTCGGCGAGCGCGGTCAGGGCGTCCGCCAGCTCCTCGGTGTCGCCGTCCTCGAAGGTGAGCGTCCCGTCCTGCGCGGCGCCGAAGAGGACCGCCCCGGCCAGGCAGTCGGCCTGGAGCTCACGGGCCAGATCGACCAGCCCCGCGTCCAGCCGGTTCTGGACCGCGTGGCCCCACTCATGGGCGATCACCAGATAGACCCAGGCGTCGCCCCGCGCATGGCCCCAGCGCATCAGATCCATGTCCCACGCTATGTAGTCGCCGTCCGGGCAGTACACGGCGTTGTCGTCCGGGAGGGGCGCGCCGCCGCACACCGGTGTGCCGGGGGTGTCGCCGTCGTAGGCCCCCGCGACCCGGGGCGGGCCGTAGCCGCCGGTGAACAGCTGGGACCAGTGGGTCTGCCAGTAGGCGTTGGTGACGGAGACCGCCGCCTGGATGTCCTCCTCTACGCTCCCTCCACCGTCGGGGCCCGCGCTGCCGGTCGCCGGTGCGGGCGTGCCGGAGAGCGGCCCGGGCGCGGGCGAGGAGCTCTCCACCGCGGGCGGGGGCACATCGTCGCCCCCGCATCCGGTCACCAGGAGGAGGGTCAGGGCGGCGGCGAGAGCGGCCCATGACCTCGGGTACCACGGAACAGCCATCGTTCGGCCTCCGGCCGGTCGAGCGGATGGGACGGATGAACGGTGGAGGGCGGTCCCTCAAAGGAAGCGTTCCCCGGTCATGAGCACAAGGGCCGACCGGGTCAGCCGTCCGGCGGGCCCATCCGGATCAGCACGTCCGCCGGGTCGTTGACGGGCTGCGGGGTGCCGGTGAGGTCCATGATGAACAGCGGCAGATGCAGCGCGTCGGCGCGCGCCCGCGCCTCCCGCGCATAGCCCGCGAGCGAGAAGAAGACGCTCGTCGCCGACTTGTGGAGCCCGTTCAGCCACAGGCACTCGATGTCCCGCAGCCCGGTGGGGCGGGTGGTCGGATCGACCTGGGCGACCACGCCCGTCCCGTAGAGGTCCACCCCGGAGACGGCCCGGTCCTCCGAGGGCCGCAGGCTGTGGAAGCCGAGCCACTTCAGATACTGCGCGGCGGCGGTGACCGCGTCCCGCGCGGTACGGATCGTGACCGGCCGGAAGGCCGGGCGCCGCACCGCCGGACCGCCGGGCCCGGCCGAGGCGCCCGGTCCGGACGGGGGTGCGGCGGCGATGGGGACGCGGACCACCGCGCCGCAGTCGCAGCCGAGCTCCGGCTGCGGCCAGTGGACCTGGCGGCCGCAGGACGGGCAGTTCACCGCCACCCAGAGGTTCTCCCAGGTGCGGTGGGAGAGCTCCTCCGGGCTGCCGTCGCGGAGGACGGGGAGGGTGACCGGGGCGCCGCACACGCAGGGGAAGGCGGGCGGCGTGAACGACTGCTCGCGACGGCACGCGGGACAACGCACCGGCACGTTGTCTGTCATCGGGGCGCTCCGTGGGCGTAAGGCGGATGCGGTATCGGTCCATGCTCCCCGAAGCGGGCCGCCGCGGGGAGGGACTTGGGCGTTCTGTCCCCCGTAGCGGGGGCGCCGTGTTAGGGCCTGTCGGGAGGTGCCCCCCGCTCGCGGCCGGGCGCCCCCTTTGACGACAGACCCTGGGCGGGACGCAGTAGGTTGGCGGCGTGAGATTGAGGGTTGAGTTCACCACCGAACCGTTCGACCTCGACGAGGTGCCGCCGCACGCCGTGGCCGCCCGCGAGACCGTCCAGGCCGCCCCGCTGGACGCCGTGGACGTCGGCCCCTTCGGCAACACCGCGGAGGGCGGGACGGAGGCCGTGCTCGAGGCCGTCGACCGGCTGCTGCGCAGCTCCCTCGAGGCCGGTGCCACCCGGATCTCGCTCCAGGTCAGCGTCCTCGGGGAGGCCGAGGCGTGAGCGTACCGGCCGACCACCCCTTCGCCGCCGCGGTGAAGCCGCTCGTCGACGCCATGGGCGGCGAGATGATCGCGCCCGACCGGGCCCGGGGCGACGATGTGGTGCTCTCCTGGGAGGGCCGCCCGGTGGTCGCCGTAAGGCTGCCGCATCTGTCGGACTCGCTCGACCGCATCCTCGCCGACCTCCAGCGCCGCCACGGCGTACCGCTCTCGGCCCTCGACCGCAAGACCAAGCAGTCCGTGGTCCGCCAGCTCGAACAGCGCGGCGCGTTCTCGGTGCGCCACGGGGTCGAGACGGTCGCCGGGGCCCTCGGGGTCAGCCGCTTCACCGTCTACAACTACCTCAACCGGGAGAAGGGCGGGGACTGATCATTCCTCGTCGTTACGCGGGGTTCTTCAACAAAGTGTTGACGTTTGGTGCGGGAGCCTCCTAGCTTGCGAGAGTGACTTCCAGTGCACCGCCGGGGCTGGCCCGGTTCAACGCGGTGGACGACCGGGACGCCGCCGCGCTGCTGCGCGAGGTGTGCGCCAGCCGGGCGTGGGGCGCGGCGGTGGCGGCTGGACGGCCGTACGCCACGGTCGGTGAGCTGCTCGACGCCGCCGACGCGGCCATGGCCCGGCTGACCGCCGCCGACCTGGCCGAGGCGATGGCCGCCCATCCGCCCATCGGACGGCCGGCACCGGGCGACGCCGCCTCGGCGCGGGAGCAGAGCGGGGTACGGGACGCGGAGCGCGCGGAGCTGCTGGAGCTGAACCTCGCGTACCAGGAGCGCCACGGCCATGTCTTCCTGATCTGTGCCACCGGCCGCACCGGCGGGGAGATGCTGGCCGCGCTGCGCGAGCGGATCCGGCACGACGCCGACACCGAGCGCGACATCGTCCGTGCCGAACTGGGAAAGATCAACCGCATCCGGCTGACCCGGATGACGGAAGCGCTGACGGAAACCCGATCGGAAACCCGGGCGGGATCCCGGGCGGAAACCCGATCGGAAACCCTGGAGGCCCCGCGGGCCCCGGCGGAAGGAGCGACGATGGCGAGCGGTGCCACCTCGGTGTCCACCCACATCCTGGACACCAGCATCGGCCGCCCCGCCGTGGGCGTGGTCGTCGAGCTGTCCGTCCGCTCGGGACCCGGCGCGGAGTGGACGCCGCACGCCGACTCCCTCACCGACGCCGACGGGCGCTGCGGGGACCTGCCCGCCCTCCCCGAGGGCACCACCCACGCACGGCTGCGCTTCGAGACCGGGCCGTATCTGACCCACGCCTTCTTCCCGGAGGTCGCGGTCGCCTTCGCCGTCGAGCCGGGTGAGCACTACCACGTACCGCTGCTGCTCACCCCGTTCGGCTACTCCGTCTACCGAGGGAGCTAGCACCGATGCCCACGCTCGGCCCGAACCAATACGGCAAAGCCGAAACCCGCGTCGTCCGGGTGGTGCGCGACGGCGCCGTGCACCACCTCAAGGACCTCAATGTCTCGGTGGCGCTCTCCGGTGAGATGGACGAGGTCCACCTCTCCGGCAGTAACGCCAACGTCCTGCCGACCGACACCACCAAGAACACCGTGTACGCCTTCGCCAAGGAGCACGGCATCGACACGGCCGAGGAGTTCGGCATCCGGCTGGCCCGCCACTTCGTCACCAGCCAGGAGCCCATCCACCGCGCCCGCGTCCGCGTCGAGGAGTACGCCTGGGAGCGGATCGGGACGGCCGGGAGTGCCGAGCACTCCTTCGTCCGCCGCGGCCAGGAGGTCCGCACCGCCCAGATCACCTTCGACGGCGAGCGCTGGGAGGTGGTCTCCGGGCTCACCGGCCTCACCGTACTGAACACCACGGACTCCGAGTTCCGGGGCTATGTGAAGGACCGGTACACCACGCTCCCGGAGGCCCGCGACCGGATCCTCGCCACCGATGTGCACGCCCGCTGGCGCTACGGCTGGAGCGAGGACACCCGGCCGACGCCGGACTGGGACCACGGCCACGCCGAGGCGCGCGGCCATCTGCTGAGCGCGTTCGCCGAGACCTACTCGCTCTCGCTCCAGCAGACGCTCTACCAGATGGGCGCACGGGTGATCGAGCGCCGCCCCGAGATCGACGAGATACGTCTCTCACTGCCCAACAGGCATCACTTCCTGGTCGATCTGGAACCCTTCGGCCTCACCAACGACAACGAGGTCTACTTCGCCGCCGACCGGCCGTACGGGCTCATCGAGGCCACCGTGCTGCGGGACGGCGCCGAGCCCCGGATCCCCACCGACTGACAGCTCGCCCAACAGATCCCCACCGACCGATACGACGGGAGGGCCACGCTCCGTGAACCGCATTGTCATCGAGAACTGCGCCGTCGCCACCGTGGACGCCCACGACACCGAGTACGCCTCCGGCCACGTGGTCGTGGCGGGCAACCGCATCGAGTCGGTGGGCGAGGGGCGCGCGCCCGAGGGTCTTGAGGGCGTCGTCCGCCGGGTCGACGGCACGGGGCATCTGGTGACCCCGGGCCTGGTCAACGCCCATCACCACTTCTACCAGTGGCTCACCCGCGGCCTCGCCCAGGACAGCAACCTCTTCGACTGGCTGGTCGCGCTCTACCCCGTCTGGGCGCGGATCGACGAGCCGATGGTCCGCGCGGCGGCCCGCGGCTCGCTCGCGATGATGGTGCGCGGCGGGGTCACCACCGCCATGGACCACCACTACGTCTTTCCGCGCGGCGCCGGCGATCTGCTGGGCGCCGAGATCCGCGCGGCCAGCGAGCTGGGGGTGCGCTTCACCGCCGCCCGCGGCTCCATGGACCTCGGCACCTCCGACGGCGGACTGCCGCCGGACTTCGCCGTGGAGTCCATGGAGGACGCGCTGGCCGCCACCGAGGCGGCCATCGACACCCACCACGACCCGGCGTCCGACGCCATGCTGCGGATCGCGGTCGCGCCCTGCTCACCCTTCTCCGTCACCACCGAACTGCTCCGCGAGTCCGCGACGCTGGCCCGCCGCAAGGGCGTACGGCTGCACACCCACGGCTCGGAGACGGTGGAGGAGGAGAAGTTCTGCCATGAGCGGTTCGGGATGGGGCCGACCGACTACTTCGAGTCCACCGGCTGGCTGGGCGAGGACGTGTGGATGGCCCACTGCGTCCATATGAACGACACCGACATCCAGGCGTTCGCCCGCACCGGCACCGGGGTGGCCCACTGCCCCTCGTCCAACGCCCGGCTCGCCGCCGGGATCGCCCGCGTCCCCGATCTGCTCGCCGCGGGCGTACCGGTCGGCCTCGGCGTGGACGGCACCGCCTCCAACGAATCCGGTGAGCTCCACACCGAACTGCGCAACGCGCTGCTGATCAACCGGCTCGGCGGCCACCGCGAGAAGGCGCTGAACGTCCGTCAGGCGCTGCGCCTCGGCACCCACGGCGGTGCGCGGGTGCTCGGCCGTCAGGAGGAGATCGGCTCGCTGGAGTCGGGCAAACTGGCCGATCTGGTGCTGTGGAAGCTGGACGGCCTCGGCCACTCGTCCATCGCCGACCCGGTCGCGGCCCTCGTCCTCGGCGCCCCCGCCCCGGTGGCCCTGTCCCTGGTGAACGGCGCTCCGGTGGTGGAGTCGGGCCGGCTGCTCACGGTGGACGAGGACCAGATCGCGCGGGAGGCGCGCACCGAGGCGCGGCGCCTGGCCCGTATCGCGGAGGCAGACTGAACGTTCGCGCCGATACATCGGATGGGTCGCTGGGGTGGCCGCCTTACGGCGGTCATCAGCGGCCCGTCAGGGCGTTCGGGCCCCGTTGACATCCAACCTTTCCGGTTCTAGGTTCCCGTACGCGGCTGGCCAGCCCTCCTGTCCGACCATCCACGAGCACAGGAGCCGCCATGCGTATGTCCAGACGACGGGCCGTCCTCCCCCTCCGAGCGCTCAGCCTTCTGCTCGGCATGGTGCTGGCGACGATCCTCAGCGGCCCTCCCGCCGCCACCGCGGCGCCCACGACCGCCCGGGAGCCCGGGCCCGGAACCGACTACGCGACCGACGATCCGTTCACCTCCGCCCGCACCGCCTGGTGGCGGCAGGACCGCTTCGGGATGTTCATCCACTTCGGCGCCTACTCCCAGCTGGAGGGCGAATACCGGCGGGCGGACGGGACCGTCTGCCGTGACGCGGAGTGGATCAAGCGGAACTGCCAGATCCCGATGAGCGAGTACGAGGACGCCGCCCAGGACTTCAACCCCTCGTCCTTCGACGCCAAGGCCATCGTCAAGGCGGCCAAGGACGCCGGGCAGCGCTATATCGTCATCACCTCCAAGCACCACGACGGCTATGCGATGTGGCCCACCAAGCAGAACAGCTGGAATCTGCGCGACCACTCCTCCTTCGACCAACGGCGCGACATCCTGGCCGAGTTGAAGTCCGCCGCGGACGCCGCCGGGATCAAACTCGGCTTCTACTATTCGATCTGGGACTGGCACGACCCCGACTTCGCCGACCCCGCCACCTTCCCGCGCTATGAGAAGCGGATGTACGCCCAGCTCAAGGAGCTGGTCGACAGCTACCATCCGGCGCTGCTCTGGTTCGACGGGGAGTGGGACGCGGACAACCCCACCAACCGCTGGTCCGCCCAGGACGGTGAGCGGCTCCAGTCCTATCTCCACGGGCTCGACCCCGACCTGATCACCAACAACCGGGTCGGCAAGCGGCGCGTGGTCGACGGCGACTACGGAACGCCCGAGCAGGAGATCCCGGACGCGCCGGTGGACGGGCAGCTGTGGGAGAGCTGTATGACCCTCAACGGCCACTGGGGCTTCGCCAAGTACGACCAGGACTGGAAGTCGCCCACCACCCTCACCCGCAATCTCCTCGACATCGCGAGCCGTGGCGGCAACTACCTGCTGAATGTCGGCCCCGACAAACTGGGCCGGGTGCCCCAGCCCTCCGTCGACCGGCTGCGCGAGATCGGCTCCTGGCTGCGGACCTCGGACCAGGGCCGCGCGGTGTACGGGGCCGGGGCCACCGGGCTGGTGGACGAGCCGTCCTGGGGCGCGGTCAGCCGGTCCGGCAACCGGCTGTACGCGTCCGTCACCTCCTGGCCCGCCGCCGGTCAGCCGCTTCACCTCACCGCGAAGGCACCGTTCACGGTGGTCGGCGCCCGGGTGCTGGGCAGCGGACAGCGGGTCGAGGTGGCGAAGGCGGGCGACGGCTTCGACCTCACCCCCTCCGGCGGGGCGGTCAACGACATCGCCTCGGTGATCGAGCTGACGGTGAAACCGGCCCCGGCCGCACCCCAGGGGCAGGGCCAGGGACTCCGGGAGGAGGTCTTCCCCAATGAGACCTTCACCGGGCCGCCGGCCGTCACCCGGACCGACCCGACCGTCAACCACACCTGGCGGTTCTCCGGCTCCCCGGCCGCCGATGTCCCCGCCGACCACTTCGGTGTCCGCTGGACCGGCTATCTCCAGCCCCGGCACAGCGAGACCTACACCCTCTCGACCGTCTCCGACGACACCGCGCGGGTGTGGATCGACGGCCGTCTGGTCATCGACAGCACCACCCCGCACGGTCCACAGGTCGACAAGGCGACCGTCGCGCTGCGCTCCGGAACCAAGCACGCCATCCGGATCGAGTACACCGAGCAGACCGGTGAGGCGCATATGAAGCTGCTGTGGTCCAGCCCCAGCGTGCCCCAGCAGATCGTGGAGCGCGCCCAGCTGTACACGCCGTAGCGACGGGCAGGGCCCCGGACCGCATCGGTGGCGGTCCGGGGCCCTGCCGTGTGAACGGGCCGCGTCAGTCCAGCAGTTCGTACGCGGGCAGCGTCAGGAACTCCGCGTAGTCCTCGTCCAGCGCGACCCTCAGCAGCAGATCGTGCGCCTGGTTCCACCTGCCCGCGGCGAAGGCGTCCTCACCGACCTCCTCGCGGATCGCCGCCAGCTCCTCGGCGGCGACCTTACGGACACGATCGGCGGTGGCCTTCTCGCCGTTCTCGAAGACGATCCCCGCGTTGACCCACTGCCAGATCTGGGAGCGGGAGATCTCGGCGGTGGCCGCGTCCTCCATCAGATTGAAGATCGCGACGGCGCCGAGGCCGCGCAGCCACGCCTCGATATAGCGGATGCCGACCTGTACGGCGTTCCGCAGCCCCTGCTGGGTGGGCTTGGCGTCGATCGAGGCGATGTCGATCAGCTCGGCGGCGGTGACGTGGACGTCCTCGCGCAGCCGCTCCTTCTGGTGCGGACGGTCGCCGAGGACCGCGTCGAAGGAGGCGCGGGCCACCGGGACCAGATCGGGGTGGGCGACCCAGGAGCCGTCGAAGCCGTCGCCGGCCTCACGGTCCTTGTCGGCCTTGACCTTGTCGAACGCCACGGCGTTGACCTCGGGGTCGCGCCGCGAGGGGATGAAGGCCGCCATGCCGCCGATCGCGTGGGCGCCGCGCTTGTGGCAGGTGCGGACGAGCAGTTCGGTGTAGGCGCGCATGAACGGGGCGGTCATCGTGACCGCGTTGCGGTCCGGGAGGACGAAACCGGGGCCGCCGTCGCGGAAGTTCTTGACGATCGAGAAGAGGTAGTCCCAGCGGCCCGCGTTGAGCCCGGAGGCGTGGTCGCGGAGCTCGTAGAGGATCTCGTCCATCTCGTACGCGGCCGTGATCGTCTCGATCAGAACGGTGGCGCGGATCGTCCCCTGCGGAATCCCGAGGTGGTCCTGCGCGAAGACGAAGACGTCGTTCCACAGCCGGGCCTCGAGGTGGGACTCGGTCTTGGGGAGGTAGAAGTACGGCCCCTGGCCCCGGGTGAGCAGCCGGCGGGCGTTGTGGAAGAAGTACAGCCCGAAGTCCACGAGGGCGCCGGGGACCGCGCGGCCGTCGGCGTCGCGCAGATGGCGCTCGTCGAGGTGCCAGCCGCGCGGCCGGGTGACGACGGTGGCCAGCGTGTCGTCGGGCCGCAGGGCGTAGCTCTTGCCCTCGGGGGAGGTGAAGTCGATCCGGCGCTCATAGGCGTCGATCAGATTCAGCTGACCGCCGATCACATTCGCCCAGGTCGGGGCGGAGGCGTCCTCGAAGTCGGCGAGCCAGACCTTGGCGCCGGAGTTGAGCGCGTTGATGGTCATCTTGCGGTCGGTGGGGCCGGTGATCTCCACCCGGCGGTCCTCGAGCGCGGGCGGGGCCGGGGCGACGCGCCAGTCGGGGTCGTCCCGGATGTGGGCGGTCTCGGGGAGGAAGCCCAGGGTACTGGTGCGGGCGATCTCGGCGCGGCGCTCCGCACGGCGCGCGAGCAGCTCGTCCCGGCGCGGGGTGAAGCGGTGGTGGAGCTCGGCCAGGAAGGCCAGGGCCGCGTCGGTCAGCACCTCTCCCTGACGCTCCAGCGGTTCGGCGTCGACGATGGCCAGCGGGGACGGCGCTGATGCGGACATGGGCGGTCACTCCTTGGGCGAGTCTCGGCTGAACGCTCGCAATACCTCTGCTTTGCGGATACTAATTTCCTCATGGTGGAAGTTCAATCTTCTGTTGAACCGCGCCTCCGTGCCGTGCCCGTCGGTGCCCCTCACTCCAGCAGCGTCAAGTCCTCGGGGGTGTCGATGTCGTCCGTACGAGCGATATCCGAGCAGTCGACGAGCGTGATCGCGGACTGATGCGCCCGCAGATAGGCGCGTGCCCCCCGGTCGCCCACCGCACTCGCCGCGATATCCGCCCACCGGTCCGCGCCGAACAGCGCCGGATGCCCCCGCTCCCCGCCGTACGCGGCGGCCGCCAGGGTGGACGGCGAGCGGTACGCGGCCACCACCCGCGCCACCGCCTCGGCGCCGATCCCCGGCTGGTCCACCAGCGCGACCAGCGCCGCCTTCGCGCCCGTACCGGCCAGTGAGGCGAGCCCGGCCCGCAGCGAGGAGCCCATGCCCTCCTCCCAGTCGGGGTTGTCCACCAGGACGTACCCGTCCAGCCGGGCCCGCGCCCGTACCGCCCCGGCCGCGGCGCCCAGCACGATGTGCACCGGGGCGCAGCCGCCCTCTCGCAGCGCGTGCGCGGCGTGCTCCACCAGTGGACGCCCCCGATGCGCCAAAAGGGCCTTGGGCCGCCCGCCCAGCCGCCGGCCGCCCCCGGCCGCCAGTACGATCCCGGCGACCTGCGCGGAGTCCTCCGTTGTACGTTCCATGGGCCCTGCTTACCGCACATCGGGGCCGGGCGGGGGCTTCATCCCAGCCGGTCTGATTTTCGCTCTCCGTATAGCGCGTCGTGCACTGAGTGGCGTTAACTGATCCGCGGCCCCTTGTGTCCGAATCCACGCGAGGTGGAGGGTTGGGGCGGTCATGCGGAGAGGGGGCAGGCTCGTGCGAGAGGGCGCGAGGGGGAGAAGGGCAGTGTTGGCCAACGAAGGCGCGAGGCTCTGGGGTGAACCCGGCGCCTTGTCAGTGGAGGGCGCCGCAGTCGTGGAAGTCAGGCGAGTGGCGGGCACCGAGGACGATCCGAGGGCGGCCGAACTGCGCCGTGCCGTGGCCCGGCTCAGGCGCGATCTGGCCGCCCACCCGGCGGAATTACCCGACCGGGCGATCGCGGACGACGAGCTGGCCGCACTCGACGCCATGGCCCGCACCGGCGCCCCGGAGCTGCACCGGCTGCGCCGCTCGCTGCTCCTCATCGCGGGCGCCCTGGGCTCGGTCAGCGCCCTGGGCCCCGCCCTGACGGGCGTCCGTGCGGCGATCGACCAGTTCGGCAGCGTGCCCCGGACGGGCATAGGGAGAGACTGAGCGACCCGGCCAACGGGCAACGGGCAAGGCGGATCCGTCCGGCCCGGCGGCCCCGGGCGCGCCGAATGACGCTTGGGGTGCTACCGCGCTCGCCGCGGATCATGACGCCTGCGGCGGGCTGTTCCCCTCCCCGCCCCTTCCCGAAACTGGGGCAGAGCCCCAGACCCCGGACCGGGGCTTCGCCCCTTCCCACGGCGGTATGCGGCTCAGCCGCGTGGCGGGACTCCGGAGTCCAGGGGCGGAGCCCCTGGTTGCGGGAAGGGGCGGGGAGGGGAAAGTATCCCCACGCCCGGCTTGTGGCTCAGCGGGCCCCGCCCGCTTGGGCGGCGCGCCGTCGCTCCCCTCCGCCGTCAGGCGGACCCCGTGCTGGCCAGCGCGTCCGACAGCTCCGCCGCGACCTCCTTGAGGATCGGCACGATCCGTTCAGTGGCCTCGTCGGTCACCCGGCCCGCCGGGCCCGAGATGGAGATGGCCGCCGGGGCGGGGGAGTCGGGCACCGGGACGGCGAGGCAGCGCACGCCCATCTCCTGCTCGTTGTCGTCCACCGCGTAGCCGTGCTCGTGGACCTGCCGCAGCGCCTCGAGGAACCCGTCCGGCGAGGTGATCGTCTTCTCCGTCGCCGCGGGCATACCGGTGCGGGCCAGCAGGGCGCGCACCTCCTCGGGGGGCGTGTCCGCCAGCAGCGCCTTGCCGACTCCCGTGGTGTGGGGCAGCACCCGCCGCCCGACCTCGGTGAACATCCGCATCGAGTGGCGCGAGGGCACCTGCGCGACGTACACCACCTCATCGCCGTCCAGCAGCGCCATGTTCGCGGTCTCGCCCGTCTCCTCCACCAGCCGCGCCAGATACGGCCGCGCCCAGCTGCCCAGCAGCCGGGACGAGCTCTCGCCGAGCCGGATCAGCCGGGGCCCCAGGGCGTACCGGCGGTTTGCCTGCTGGCGCACATATCCGCAGGCCACCAACGTGCGCATGAGTCGGTGGATGGTGGGCAGGGGAAGTCCACTGCTGGCGGAGAGCTCGCTCAGTCCGACCTCGCCCCCGGCGTCGGCCATCCGCTCCAGCAGATCGAAGGCGCGCTCCAGGGACTGGACGCCACCGGATCCGGCGGTGGTGGCGGCGGTCTTGGACTCGGCGGACGGCACGTCGGTGTTCCTTTCCCAGCGGTCGGCACCGGCCCGCATACGGTGACGATCCGCTGCCGACCGGCCACGGGCAGCCTACCGGTCCCCGGCGACGCCCACAGCGGGCTTGGAAATGCTGTCGGTGCCGGTCACGGCCGGTATGGCGGACTGGCCATGATCGACCGATGCCGGAATACCGGGTTCCCTCGACGCCGGTGGCGGGGGTGGCTAGGTTCTCTGTATCGAAAGTCAACTTTCATCCTACGGAATCGACGTCCTGAATCACTGGACCGGAACCGCTGCGGGAGTCCCATGCGCATCCTCGTGCTGAACCCCAACACCACCGCCTCCATGACGGCCTCGATCCGGGCCATCGCGGAGGCGAGCGCGAGCCCCGGCACCGAGATCGTGGCCACCGAGCCGCTGTGGGGGCCCGAGTCGATCGAGGGCCACTTCGAGGGCTATCTCAGCGCCGCCGCCGTACTGGACCGACTGGCCACGTACGACGAGCCCTTCGACGCCCTCGTGATGGCCGGCTTCGGCGAGCCGGGCCGCGAGGGGGCGCAGGAACTCCTCGACGTACCGGTCCTCGACATCACCGAGTCCGCCGCCCAGCTGGCCATGATGCTCGGCCACGCCTACGGGGTCGTCACCACTCTCGACCGGGCCGTACCGCAGATCAGGGACCGGCTGCTCATCGCCGGGCTGGCGCAGCGCTGCGCGGCGGTGCGCGGCACCGGCCTGGGCGTGCTGGAGCTGGAGGAAGACCCGGAGCGGACCGTCGAGGCCATCGTGCGGACCGCGCGCGAGGTGGTGGAGCGGGACGGCGCCGAGGTGATCTGCCTGGGGTGCGGTGGCATGGCCGGGCTCCAGGACCAGGTCTCGGCGGCGCTGGGCGGGGTCCCGGTCGTGGACGGCGTCGCCGCCGCGGTGCGGTTCGCCGAGTCGGTGGTCGGGCTCGGTCTCTCCACCAGCAAGGTGCGCACCTTCGCCCCGCCCCGTCCCAAGGCCATCGGCGGCTGGCCTGTCAGCGCCCGGCCGTCCTGATCCCACGGGTGAGTCCGCGGGCAACGTCGGCGTAATCGAACGGCAACACCTTCAAGGCACCGTCATGCGGAAAAGTTATTCCGGACGACTCTTATGGAGGGCGCCATGGCATCACCCGTCGAACCGGACCCCCGTCTCCACAACGAAGACCTCGCGCCCGCCGTGGAGCGCAAGTGGGGAACGTACAGCATCTTCGCCATGTGGATGTCCGACACCCATGCGATCAGCAACTACACCTTCGCGGCGAGCCTGTTTGTGCTGGGGCTGCCCACCTGGGAGGTCTTCCTGTCCCTGCTGGCCGGTGTCACCATCCTCTACTGGTTCATGAACCGCATGGGCCATGCCGGCCACCGCACCGGAGTGCCCTTCCCCGTGCTGGCACGGGCCAGCTGGGGTGTGTACGGGGCCAATATCCCCGCCCTTCTGCGGGCGGTGATGGCGGTCGCCTGGTACGGCATCCAGACCTGGCTGGCGTCGGAGGCGTTGATCCTCCTCGGCGTCCAACTGGCGCCCTCGCTCGCCGAATACGACCACAACTCCGTCTTCGGGCTGTCCACCCTCGGCTGGATCGCCTTCCTGGTGATGTGGCTGCTGCAGGCGGTGCTGCTCACCCGGGGCATGGAGTTCATCCGCAAGGTGCAGGACCTCGCCACCGGCCCGGTGGTCTGGCTGGTCATGCTCGCGCTCGCCGTGTGGCTGATCGCCAAGGCGGATGGCGACATCTCGCTCACCGACAGCCTGACCGGGCTGAGCGGGCGCGAGCAGCTCCACCAGAGCCTGATCGCGGTCAGTCTGACCGTCGCCACCTTCCTCACCCTCGTGCTCAACTACGCCGACTTCGCGCGCTTCACCCCGGACCACCGGGCCTACCGGCGCGGCAATCTGCTGGGACTGCCGGTGAACTTCTCCGCCTTCGCCGTCGTCTCGGTGCTGATGACGGCCGGCACCATCTCGGTCTTCGGCGAGGCGATCTCCGATCCGGTCGAGGTCATCGCGCGGATCGACAACCCGGTGGTCACGGTGGCCGGCGCGGTGTCCTTCATGGTCGCCACCATCGGCATCAACGTCGTGGCGAACTTCGTCTCGCCCGCGTACGACTTCGCCAACCTCGCGCCGAAGTACCTCGACTTCCGGCGCGGGGGCATGATCACGGCGGTGCTCGCGATCGTGGTCATGCCGTGGAAGCTCTACTCGAGCCCGGTCGTCATCCAGTACTTCCTGGGCGCTCTCGGCGCCTTCCTCGGCCCGCTGGTCGCCGTGCTGCTCGTGGACTACTACCTGGTGCGGCGCGGAAACATCGATGTCGACGCGCTCTTCAGCGCCGACAAGGCGGGAGCCTACTACTACCGCAAGGGTTTCAACCCGGAGGCGATCATCGCCTTCGTGCCCTCCGCTACGGTCTCGGCGGTGTTGGCCCTGGTCAAGGGGTTCGAGGACGTGGCCCCGTTCTCCTGGGTCTTCGGAATGGCCATCGCCGGGGTCATCTATGCCGTGAGGGCGAAGGTCCGCGTCGGTGGCGAACTGGCCGATGTACCGATTCCCTCGCAGGTCACGGCGGGCGGGGCCTTGACCGGGCCGACGACGGAGTGAAGAATGCAACGAAAAATGAATTCCGGGTAGCGGAAAATCCGGAGTTGGCGGGTGAGGAGGATGTCGGTGTCCGACGTCGAGCTGGTGCTGCGCTCGGCCAACGTGGTCACGCCGGACGGCCCGCGCGCGGCCTCCGTGTCCGTCGCCGACGGCCGCATCGTGGCCGTCGGGCCGTACGACGCACCGGACCCGGACGGCGCACGGGTCGAGGACCTCGGCGACGACGTCCTGCTCCCCGGCCTCGTCGACACCCACGTCCATGTCAACGACCCCGGCCGCACCGCATGGGAGGGTTTCGGCTCGGCCACCCGCGCCGCCGCGGCCGGCGGCGTCACCACCCTCGTCGACATGCCGCTCAACAGCGTCCCGCCGACCACCACCGTCCCGGCCCTGGAGGTCAAACGGGCCGTCGCCCGGCGGTCGGCCCATGTCGACATCGGGTTCTGGGGCGGGGCCGTGCCCGGGAACGTCCCGGAGCTACGGCCGCTGCACGACGCGGGCGTCCTCGGCTTCAAGGCGTTCCTGCTCCCCTCCGGCGTGGACGAATTCCCGCCACTCGACCCCGGCCGGCTCCGGACCGCCCTCCGTGAGATCGCGGGCTTCGGCGGACTGCTCATCGTCCACGCCGAGGACGCCCGCCTCATCGACGGCGCCCCGCCGCCCACCGGCCCGCGCTACGCCGACTTCCTCGCCTCCCGCCCGCGCACCGCCGAGAACGAGGCCATCGCGGGCCTCATCGCCCTCGCCCGCGAGCTGGACGCCCGCGTCCACGTCCTGCACCTCTCGTCCGCCGAGGCGCTGCCGCTGATCGCCGACGCACGGCGCGAGGGCGTCCGGATCACCGTGGAGACCTGCCCGCACTTCCTGACCCTCACCGCCGAGGAAGTCCCCGACGGTGCCACGGAGTTCAAATGCTGTCCGCCCATCCGGGAGGCCGCCAACCAGGACGCGCTGTGGGCGGGCCTGGCGGCCGGGGAGATCGACTGCGTGGTCTCCGACCACTCGCCCTGCACGGCCGACCTCAAGGTCGGCGACTTCGGGCGGGCCTGGGGCGGCATCTCCTCGCTCCAGCTCGGGCTCCCGGCCGTCTGGACGGCGGCCCGGCGGCGCGGCCACACCCTCCACGACGTGGCCCGCTGGATGTCCACCGGCCCCGCCGCGCTCGTCGGTCTCGACCGTAAGGGCGCCATCGAGCCCGGGCGCGACGCCGACTTCGCGGTCCTCGCCCCCGACGAGACCTTCACCGTCGACCCCGCCGCCCTCCACCACCGCAACCAGGTCACCGCCTATGCGGGCAGAACGCTGTACGGCGTCGTACGGTCCACATGGCTGCGCGGCCGGAAGATCGCCGACCATGGCACGCCGACGGAACCCACCGGCCGACTCCTGGAGAGGCAGCACCGCACATGACCGCGCCGATCCCCCGCTTCACCGGCGACGCCGCCCCGTACGGCGGCGGCGATCCGTACGCCGACTACCGGACCGCCGACCTCCCCTTCACCCATCTCGTGGACCTGGCCGACCGGCGGCTCGGCGGAAGCGTGATCGCGGCCAACGACGAGTTCTTCGCCGAGCGCGAGAACCTGCTGAAGCCCGAAGACCCGCGCTTCGACCCCGAGTCCTTCGGCCACAAGGGCAAGGTCATGGACGGCTGGGAGACCCGGCGGCGGCGCGGGGCCTCGGCCGGCACCCCGCATCCGGCCGAGGACGACCACGACTGGGCCCTGATCCGCCTCGGCGCGCCCGGGGTCGTCCACGGCATCGTCGTCGACACCGCCCACTTCCGCGGCAACTACCCGCGCGCGGTGAGCGTCGAGGCCACGGCCGTGGACGGCACCCCGTCCCCCGAGGAGCTCCTCGCCGACGACGTCGTATGGACCGAGCTCGTCCCCCGTACGCAGATCGGCGGCCACGCGGCCAACGGCTTCCCCGTCTCCGTACGCCGCCGCTTCACCCACCTCCGCCTCAAACAGCACCCCGACGGCGGCATCGCCCGCCTCCGCGTCCACGGCGAGGCCGCCCCAGAACCGGCCTGGCTCACCGCCCTCGGCACCTTCGACCTGGTGGCGCTGGAGTGCGGCGGCGCGGCCGAGGACGCCTCCGACCGCTTCTACTCCCCGCCCGCCAACTCCATCGGGCCGGGCCGCTCCCGCCGGATGGACGAGGGCTGGGAGACCCGCCGGCGCCGCGACACGGGCCACGACTGGGTCCGCTACCGCCTCGCCGCCCAGGGGACCATCCGCGCCGTGGAGATCGACACCGGCTGCTACAAGGGCAACGCACCGGGCTGGGCGGCGCTGTACGGCCTCGACGCGACAACCGGCGCGGACCCGGCCGACCCCACGGCCCCGGCCTGGACCGAACTCCTGCCCCGCACCCGCCTCCAGCCCGACACGGTCCACCGCTTCCTCCTGGACGCGGCCCCGCCGGTGACCCACGTCCGGATCGACATCTATCCGGACGGCGGCGTGGGCCGGCTGCGGTTGCACGGCTCGCTGACGGAGGAGGGCGCGAGGTGGCTGGCGGCGCGCCATGCGGAGCTGGGCGGCGGCTAGCTCCGGCGCTACAGGTGCTGGACGCGGATGCCGGGACCGAGTTGTTCGGTCCCGGCGGCTGTTTGCGTCCTGCCCACCTTGACGGTGAGCTGTGTCGGGGCCGAACGCCCGGCCAGGGACGAGAGGTCCAGGGGGCCGGGGTGCGGGCCCCGGCATTCACCGAAGAACACGGTCTCAAGAGAGGGGACGGCGTTGAGCGGGCCGAGGTCGGCTGGAAAGACGCAACGGTAGAAGCTCAGGTCCGGGATGCGAAGGAAAGCTGACATGTCGGGGAGGCATGCGGAGAGGTCGAAACCGCCCAGCCAAAGTCGCTCCGGGGTGGTCACCGCTGAAAAGCTCGCGAGGTGACGCGGAGTCCCCGAGCCTGCCAGGTAGAGCCTGTCGAGCGGTGGCAGATCGTGAAGGAACCGCAGATCAGGATCGTGAGGCAGGTCTCCCAAGCTCAGTTTGGTCAAGGTTTCCGGTATCGGGATTTCGCTCACGGGCGGGAGGGAAGGCCAGCCGGTGAGGCTCAATTCCTGAAGGTGCGTGAGCGCGCTCAATGGTGAGGCGTCCTCCAGGGCAGTGTCTCCGAGGATCCAAAGCGTGCTGAGCTGCGCGTGGGCGGCGAGCGGGCTCAGGTCGTTGTCGCCCACCAGCCGTGAGATCCACAGCGATGAGAGTCCGGGGAAGTCCGTGAGCGTCGCGAGACCGGAAGTGAGCGGATGGCTGATCGACAGCTTCCGTACCGACGCCAGCTTCCTGGCCGCGGCCCACTGGCTGGGGTGGGAGAGCTTCAGCGTGACGCGTTCCAGGGAAATCTTGGCGAGCACGCGCTGGGCGTACTCGTCCGGATCGAAATACTCCCAGGCATCGGCGAGTTCTTGGTGCGCGCCGACTCGTTCCGCCTCCGCGTAAGCATCCAGCACATCGAGCGCACGCTCGCCACCGATGAGCGCGGCGGTCCGCACCGCCGCCCTGGCCGCCGCGTCCGTCAGACCGTCCAGTGAGCGCGGCAGCCGGCGGAGCACCGGATCCCCCACCGCCGCGAGTGACACGGCGTCCTTCCGGCGCCTCGGCGGCACCAGCACCCGGAGGTTCTCGTCCAGCCGTGTCGCGAGCCCCTCCTGCACGGACTCCATCGTCTCCAGGCAGGACGCCGCCAGCAGCCGCAGGCCCCGCGCATGGCGGCGTTCGGCCTCCGCGCGGTCGAGGATGCCGGTGACGAGCTCCTGCCGCTGACTGCGGTTGGCATGTCCGGCGGCCATGATGATGGTCTCGCGCCAGGTGTCCAGATGGGCCCGCTCGACCAGGTTGCCGATGCGGTCCTCTGCCGCCGCCTCCTCTGCCGCCAGGTACTCCTGGAAGCTGCGGTGCAGGAAGTCGATGCGGTCCTCGGCGGGGACGCGCAGCACTCCCGAACGCGACACCAGGTGATCCAGCACCGCCTCGCCCTCGGTGTCCAGATGGCGCATCGACGCCACCTTGACGGTGACATGAGCCAGCGCCTTCTCCGTGGAAATCTCACTGCGGTTGTTGTCCGAAAGCCGCCATGCCAGATCCCGCAGCACACACAGCTTGTCGGTCAGGCTGAGCTGTACGTCCAGCGCGCTGGGCACCCCGCGCTCCGCGTCGCGGCGCTGCACCAGCAGTTCCAGGGCTATGCGGTACAGCTCCATGCGGTTGCGCGGCAGCCGCCGGCGCCGTCCCAGGTGCAACGCGCACAGCAGCGCGGCCAGCAGGGGGCTCGCCGCGAGCGTCCGCAGATGAGGGCGGTCCTGGAGGGCCGCCAGCAATGCCCGCTCGTAGTGCGGCAGCTCCTCCAGGGCGCATGGCAGATCGCCGCCCTGGGCTCCCACCGCCTGATGCCACTGCCGTACGAACGCCCGAAGATCCGCGGGCGTCATCCGCTCCAGCCCCACCGGGGCGAAGCCCTCCGCGCGCAGCCAGTCGCCGCGCGCGGCGGTCGGCCGGGACGTCACCACCGTTCGGGTCTGCGGATAGGCGTTGAGCAGCAGCCGCAGCCACTCCCGGACCTTGCGCCGCTCGCCCGCGACGAGCTCGTCCACCCCGTCGACGAGCAGCAGCACCCGCCCCGCCTGGAACTCGCGGTCCATCCATGCCCGGGGCATATGGCCGGTCAGCGGTCCGGCCGTGGCGTCCAGCAGTTCCTCCGGCCGTGGCAGCTCGCGCGAGGCGTAACGCCGCAGTTTGACCAGGACGGGGATCAGACCGTTCCACTCGGCCAGATCCCCGCCGAAGGCGCCGCGCGCTGCGGTGACGGCCAGCCAGTTGAGCAGCGTCGTCTTGCCGGAACCCGCCTCCCCGCGCAGCAGAATGCGAGCCGACTCCTTCAGTGCCGCCTCGACCCGTACGCTCGCCGACGACTCCTGCTCGGGACCGTCCCATGAGCTGATGCCCGTCCGCAGCAGTTGGTCGGGCCCACCGACTGACCGCCGCGCCGCCCGCCCGTCTCCGCCCGTGCTGACCCGCAGACTGATGTAGGCGACGGACAACTTGGTGCGCGGGGCCTGACCGGCCGTGAAGCTGAACAGCTCCACCTCGTCCAGGGCGCGGCTGAGGAACTCCAGGTACTCCCTGCGGAAGGCGGCGTCCTGGTCCGCCCCCTGCGGCGCGTACAGCGATCTGACCGGGAGCCGCTCCAGCACCCGGCTCAGCTCGGGGCCGAGCTCGCCGACCCGCCCCAGCAGCTCGGCGATCCCGCGCTCGGTGAAGACCGGGAGCCGCTGGAGGATCCGCACATAGCAGTCGCAGCACTCGGCCAGCAGCAGCTCGTAGAAGTGCGTGGCCGCCTCGCCCAGCCCGGCGGGCGGGGGAGCGGAGGCCCGCACCCGGCGGGCCAGCTCGGCGGGGTTGGCGTCGGACCCGAGGATCGCCTCGTCGGACAGGTCCGCGCGGCCGAAGGCCGCCGTCACGGCGTCGAGCGCCGCCTGCCGCCCGCCCTCCTCCAAGTCGCGGAACTCATGCCCGCACATGGGCTCCAGCCGCGCCGCGACCGCGTCCGCGATCTGCTCGAACTGCCGCTCCACACCCCGCTGCGCCCGCAGCCCCGGCACCCGCCGCCGGACCAGGGCGGACATCTCCATCCGGCCTTCCTGCTCGCGCCGGCGCGGTTCGAGCCATAACCGCACGACGCGGGTGGCGACCGTCCGCCCGAGATTGATGGCAGCTGCCTCAGCGCTCACTCCGCAGGCCCCTTTCTGGGCGCACCACTCCGGTTTCTGGGCGCACCACTCCGGCTCCGACCCGGTTCCGGCCGGCCATCGCCGCCTGATGGCCCGGCGGGTTCCGGCTTCCCATCAGCTTAGGAACCGGGACCCCGCGGTTGGCCTGCTGGTCGGCCCGTTCCGGAATCACCGTGCGGATGCCGCGTCTGCGTAGGTGCTCGTGGATCGCGCGGGAGGAGTACGCCTTGTCGGCCAGGACCAGGTCCGGCCTGGTGCGGGGACGTCCTCGCCGACGGGGAACACGCAGGCGGGCCATGACCTCGGTGAAGGCAGGTGCATCACCGGCTTGTCCGGCGGTGAGAACGAACGCGAGGGGCCGACAGCGGGCATCGGCGGCGAGGTGGTATTCGACGGCGTCTCCGGCCACGGACCCACTTCGGTCCACGGCCGTGCGTGCCGGGCCGGAGAACGGACAGGAGCCGATGACGCCGCCGGGAGGCCAAGCTCCGTCTGCTTCACGGCAGTGACGAAGCCGGGCCCGAGGAGCGCAGGCCGCCACGGCTACTCATCGCTCAGCGTCCCGTTGCGTATCGCTGTCGGCGCTGTCGGCGCTGTCGGCGCTGTCGCTCTCCGCGCTTCCGTACTCCGCGAGGAACTCTGCAACCCGCTTGTCCTCCGTTCCGCGCCGCGCTATCCGGCGCGCGATCCATGCGGTGCCCCCACCGACGACGAGGACTAGTGCAGTGATCAGCACGACGCGGAATACGGTCGACAGCCCGAAGAGCGACGACAACCCCATTCCGATGAGCAAGCCGAAGACCAGGCCCACAGAGCCCCACACGATCGTGACGGTGTTGGTCAGCTGACGTTCCGTGAGATGTTCGTCGTAGTAGTCACCCCGGATGAGGTAGCGACCACTGGTGTTGCCGGTGCCGCCGGGCATGCTCATTGCTCACCGCTCCGTACTCGTCGTCCAAGGGTGGTAGTGGTTACCGGACCCCGCTGCTCCGGCTGTGATCAGGAGCAGAATCAGGGTCCTGCCCAACTCCTTGCCTTCCACACCTAGGCAGTTTCGTATGGATCAGTCGGTCGTTGGTCCGGGTGTGCCGTTGACTGATGCGCAGTGGGCGCGGATCGAGGCGTTACGCACTTGGTGGGCAGGCTTGACCGTTCTCGTCGTCGGCGGGCCTGATGCGGTCCAAAGGGGCTTCCCACTCGAGGCCACCTCCCCTCGGCCGCATGTAACGCCGTTTGGCTGAACGGCTTTCCGGTGCCCTTGACTCGCTCCTCAATCACGCCCTGCAACTCGCCCGTGCATCCGGTCTCGGTGTCTTCGACGAGCGTTCCCTTTGGGTACGGCAGATCGCCGTGGTTGAGCACCGTCGGCGGCTTCTCTTCTGTCTGTGCCATGATCCCAAGGCCCGAGGCTTCAGCCAGGTTGCCCTCGCCCGGCGTGCAGGCGTGTCCGTCTCCCTGCTCAGTAAGATCGAGGTGGGCGATCGCGCGCTGACGCAGGGCATTGCCGCCGCTCTCGCTCAGGTCACGGGTCTGACACTGGATGAGCTGCTGGGCACGGCCCCCGTCGAACGCTCCGACGAGAAAAGCCTTGCCGCCCTCAATTACGCCATTCGGCGGTTCGACATCCCCGATACGCCGCCGGCCCACCCCGAGGACCTTCCGCGCGGGCTGGCCGAGCTGAATGAGCACCGCTACCGGACCGAGCTGTCGGCGGTCCTTCAGAAGCTCCCCGGTGTGCTGGCCGATGCCACCAACTACGCGCACGCCACCCAATCGCCCGACGCCTGGACCCGTGTCGCCGACACCTACTCGGTGGTCTACTGGCTGGCCGCCCGGCACCGCTGGATGCACCTCGCCGAGCTGGCCGTCATGAAACAGCGGCTGGCCGCCGAGCGTGCGCACCCCATCGCGGCCACGGTGGCCGCCCGGGACGAGGCCGGAGCCTTCCTGAACTCCGGGGACTTTGCTGGCGGGTTGGCCATTGTGGACCGCGCCGTTGTCGAGGCCGAGTCGACCTTGCGAGGTCGTGATCGCGCGTACGGTCTGGGCATCCTGCACCTGCACCTGCGCGGGCTGACGCTGGCCGGTCGGGTCAAGGACAAGGCAACCGCTGAACGGCACATCGAGGCAGCATGGCAGGTGGCCGAGGAGTTTCCTGAGGACGTCGAAGACCACGGCATCCACTTCGGGCCCGAGAACACCGCTGTGCACGTCATTTCGACGGCCTCTGACAGGGAGGACTACCGTGAGTCCCTCAACACGGCGGATGACCTGATCCGGGGTGGGGTGACGCTTCCGGCCACGCGGGTTGGTCCGCTGCACATGAACATCAGCCGCTCGAAGCTCGCCCTGGGGACCGTGACGGGGCTCTCGAATCGCTCGAAGCGGCTTGGGACGTCGCGCCCGAGATGGCCCGTGTCCACCCGACCAGCCAAGAGCTGATGCGCGTGCTGACCTCGCTGCACCGCCGCAGTAACCCTCGTCTTACGAAGCTGGCCAAGCGGGCGGGCGTGCCCTTCTGAACCGTCCCGCCTTGGCGTGCTCCAGGTGATCAATGCGCAGTAGCATCGCACACCATCCAACGAGGAAGGGCGAACCCACGTGGTGGACATGAAAGCGGCCGCGCGCAAGGTCTTTGATGCGTACGACCTCGATGCCGACGGGCGGATAACCGCCAAGGAATACCAGCAGGTCGTCGCCGAGCTGCGTGGCGAGCACCTCACCGACGAACAGGCGCAGCAATTCATCGACGTACTCGACACGGACGGCGACGGCACGATGTCGTTCGAGGAGTTCTGGGCCCCGATGCAGGGCGTCGCGGACTGACCACGGGCGTTCCGGTCACCCCGCGCGCGGCGCCGGTCCGCAGCCGAAGGCCCGACGTGCGCTCCCGTACCCCGCCCCGGACCTCCGTCGGCCGCCTCCGTACGACCGCTCACCCCGTCGGCTTCGGGAGCCCGATCGGGTTGGGGAAGCGCAGGGCGGTGGCGCAGGCGGTGGTCAGGGGGGTGAGGAGGTGGACCAGGGCTGCCACCTGCTCGGGGGGCAGCGGGCGCCAGGGGCGTTCCGCCGCCTGGTCCGTCGCGGCCTCGGCCGTGCGGAGCAGTTCGCGTCCGGCCTCCGTCGCGGCTCCGTCCGGGGCGAGGAGGCCGCGGTCGGTCAGGCGCTGGGCGGCGGCGTCCCACTCCTGGTCGGTCCAGCCGCGGTGGGGCTGGAGCTCGGCGCGGGGGACGTCCACGGCGGAACGGAGGACGAGGGCTTCGCAGCCGTCGAGACCGGCGGCGACGAGGGCCGCGACATGGCCGTCGCCGCGGTGCTCCCGCAGCAGGGTCGCCGCGTGCCACAGTCGCTCGATCGGTTTGCCGGGAAAGTCCAGTGCGCCGTTCGCCGCGGCCAGTACCCGGCCGGAGCCGTCCAGGCCCGCCGCACGGGGGACCAGGGCCTCGACGGCGCGCTCCACCTCGCGCTCGTGCCCGGCGAGCAGCCGGGTGAGGGCGGCCGCGGCGCCCGCGCGGCGGAGCTCCAGGGCGCGCTCGGGCGCGGCCAGGGACCAGACGTCGGGCAGCGCGCGGGCCACCATCGCGGGGGCGAAGGTGAAGAAGGACGCCACGACGGGTTCCGGCCCGACCGGCCCGAGAGGCGCGGCACGGCCCGCGAAGTAGCCGCGCCAGAAGCCGCGGAGCCCGGCGTCCTCGTACGCGGCCCGGGCCTCCGGGGCGAAGTACGCGACCGCGTGGATCGGCTCGTAGAGGGCCCACATCGTGCGGGCGGTCGTCGCGGCGCTGGTGTTCATCGCCATGCTCCCTGCTCCCTTCAGGGCCGACCTGGGGCCGGACCACGACCGGCATTGTGTCAAGCTCACGGAACCCGGTGGTCGGGGTCGTACGTTGACCCGGATGTCTGGTTATGCGCCACCTGGCGCCACCTGACGCCACCTGACCGCCTGACGCGACCCTCGAGGAGAGCTGCTGTGACCCTGCGGCAAGAGATCGTCGGCAACGCCATGCAGATGGCGGTCTGCACCCTCCACCCTGGGCAGACCGTCTACTGCGAGGCCGGAAAGTTCCTGTTCAAGACGTCGAACGTGACGATGGAGACCCGGCTGTCCGGGCCCGGCGGGGGCGGCGGCCAGGCCGTCGGGGGCAACGGCGGGAGCGGCGGTAGCGGTGCGGGCGGTGGCATGGGCGGGATGCTGCGCCAGGCCATGGGCACCGCCATGCAGGTGGGGCAGCGGGCGCTGGCGGGGGAGTCGCTGGCGTTCCAGTACTTCACCTCCACCGGTGGCGAGGGCACCGTCGGCTTCGCGGGGGTGCTGCCCGGTGAGATGCGGGCGCTGGAGCTGGACGGGACGCGGGCGTGGTTCGCGGAGAAGGACGCCTTCGTGGCGGCCGAGTCCACCGTGGAGTTCGGCATCGCCTTCCAGGGCGGGAAGACCGGGCGCAGCGGCGGCGAGGGATTCATCCTGGAGACGTTCACCGGGCACGGCACCGTGATCATCTGTGGTGCGGGCAATTTCATCGACCTCAACCCGGCCGATTTCGGCGGCCGGATCGAGGTCGACACCGGCTGCATCGTGGCCTTCGAGGAAGGCATCCAGTACGGCGTGCAGCGCATCGGCGGGCTCAACCGCCAGGGGCTGATGAACGCGGTCTTCGGCGGTGAGGGGCTGTCGCTGGCCACGCTGGAGGGCAATGGCCGCGTGATCCTCCAGTCGCTCACCATCGAGGGCCTGGCGAACGCCCTGAAGAAGGCGCAGGGCGGTGACAAGCAGGGGCCGACGGGCGGGATGTTCTCCACCCACGCGGGGTGACGAGGGGCCCGCGCCCCCGGGACGCCGCCTCTTACCCGCCCGCGACGTAGAAGAGGAAGAAGAGGAAAGCGGCGATGAAGTGGACGCCCACGAGGTAGATGAAGACCCGCACCGTGAAGCTCATCGGCGCCCGGTCCTCCTCGTTCGGCCCGGTCCGGGCCGGCGTCGCGGGGGCCATCGGGACATCGGTCGCATCGGTCGCATCGGTCGCGCTCATGTCGTTCCCGTCCTTCATGGCATACCGGGCCTTCCTCGGTGAGCGGCGTCACCGAGACACAGCTCGGCCGCGCCGCTCTGGAGCAGCGTGTGGACGAAGAGCAGATCCACGCCGCCGGGCGAGGCGGCGGCGATGCGGTGCGGGGTGAGCGAGTCGAAATGGGCCGCGTCGCCCGCGGAGAGGGCGTGCACGGTCTCGCCGAGCGTGAGCCGCAGCCGGCCCCCCAGGACGTAGAGCCACTCCTCGCCGGGGTGGACCCGCACCAGGTCCTCCTGGGCGGCGGAGCGCTCCGGTACGTGCAGCCGCAGCGCCTGCATGGCCCGGCCGGAGCCGCCGGCCTGCCAGTAGGTCCAGCCGCCCGCCTCCTGCGCCTCCATGCGGTCGGCGCGTACGACCGGATCCCGCTCCGCGGGCACCTCGCCCAGCAGGTCGGATACCGTGGTTCCGTACGTACGTGCCAGGGTCAGCAGCATCGGGAGCGAGGGCTGGCGACGGCCCGTCTCCAGCCGGGACAGATGCGCGGGGGAGAGCCCCACGCGATGGGCGGCGGCCTCGAGGGTCAGACCGCTGCGTCGCCGCAGGTCACGAAGGCGGGGAGCGACAGTGGGCAGCTCGGCGGACGGTCCGCCGGCGTCACCGTCGGCCGGCCCGCCCGTGGGCCACTCGGCGGGCCCGTGGGGGAGCGGGTTCATATCTCCGGTATAGCCAGCCCTGACCTCTGAGGCAAAAAGTTTGCCTCAGAGGCAAGAGTTACGCTTTCGTTACCTCTTCTGGCGCTTCGCGCAGTTGTTGTGAACTCCCGGAGAACGGCGGTCACTTGGCATTGACACGACAGCGTCTACGCGCGTCATGCTAGGTCTATGACAATCCCCCCACGGATCGCCCGCATCGGTGCCCTCGGCGCCCTCGTCTCGACGCTGCTCATCGGCGGCGCGGCCACCGCGGCCACCGCCGTCACCCCGGCGGCATCGCACACCGTCGCGTCGTCGCAGGTCATCGCCGCCGTTGGCGACATCTGCTACTCGGATCTGCCCTCCCAGGCCCATGACACCCTGGACCTGATCGAGAAGGGCGGCCCCTACCCCTTCCCGCAGGACGGCACCGTCTTCCAGAACCGTGAAGGCGTCCTTCCGTCCCAGTCCTCCGGCTACTACCACGAGTACACCGTGATCACCCCGGGCTCCGACGACCGTGGCGCCCGCCGCATCGTCACCGGTAAGCAGACGGACGAGGACTACTACACCGCGGACCACTACGCCTCGTTCGACCTGGTGGACCGCGGCTGCTGACGTCGCCCACCGAAGACCGCCACCCCCCGCAACCGCGGCCGCTGCCCCCACGTTCGGGCAGCGGCCGCGGTGCTGTGCCCGCCCGCCCCCGCCCTCCGCGCCCGACGCCGCCCGGTATCGGCCGCGGGCCCCGGACCCGTATCGGCCGCGGGCCCCGGGAACCCCGAGCGGGCCATTGTCGTTGCTTCCCGATACCGTCTCGGTAGCAGCGGACGTGCGGGGAGGCATGGTGGCGAAGGGGCCGGAAGTGGTCACGTGTGGGGAGGCGATGCTCCTCCTGCTGGCCGAGCCCGGGGTTCCGCTGGACCGGGCTGTGCATTTCCGCAGGTCGGTGGCGGGAGCCGAATCCAATGTGGCCGTGGGCCTCGCCCGGCTCGGCCACGGTGTGCGCTGGCTCGGCCGGGTCGGCGCCGACCCCGCGGGGGAGGCGGTGCTGCGCGAGCTGCGCGCCGACTGCGTGGACGTCGCCCACGCGATCGTGGACGACCACGCCCCCACCGGGCTGCTGATGCGGGACAGCCACGCGTACCGCGCCATCGATGTGCAGTACTACCGCATGGGCTCGGCCGCCTCCCGGCTGACGCCCGAGCAGATACGCCCCGAGGCGCTCGAAGGCACCCAACTGCTGCATCTGTCCGGCATCACGCCCATGCTCTCGCCGACCGCGGCGGCCGCCAGCCGCCGCCTGGTGGAGCTGGCCCGTGCGGCCGGGGCCAAGGTGTCCTTCGATCCGAACGTACGGCACAAGCTGGGCGGCGCGGCGCAGTGGGCCCAGACGGCGGGCCCGTTGCTGCGCGACGCCGACATCGTCCTCGCGGGGGAGGAGGAGTTGGAGCTGCTCACCGCCCAACCCGCCGACGAGGCCGCGCGGGAGCTGCTGCGCGGCGGGGCCGACGAGGTCGTGATCAAGCGCGCCGACCACTCCTCGACCGTCCTCACCGCGGGCGGCGGCTGGGATCAGTCGCCCCACGCGGTGCCGGTCGTCGACCCGATCGGCGCCGGTGACGGCTTCGCGGCCGGCTATCTGTCGGCGCGGCTGCGCGGGCTGCACGAGGACCAGGCGCTCGCCGAGGCGGCGTGCGTGGCCGCCCTGGTCGTCCAGGCCGCCACCGATACGGACGGGCTGCCCACCGCCGCCGCGCGGGACCGGGCGCTCGCCGAGCTGTCCAAGGGCGGGGACGCGGTGTACCGCTGAACCGGCCGCGGTGTCCACGGCCCGCCCGCGGGGCCCGGATGCCGCGCACATCACACCAACCGCGCACCCCACACCAACCCCGCACTCCACAGCAACCGCGCACCCCACAACAGCACAGAGCAGCACCGGTAAGACGGACAACCCAGATACCGATCCGCCAAGCGCAGCACAGCACCGCGTATCGTCCATCGCACACCGAAACCGCCGCATATCCCGGAGGCAATCCGGGGCGGCATCGCCAGCAGCACCTGGGAGAGGAAGGCGGCGACCGCCGTGTACCGCTGGGAGATCACCCGGGCCGCGCTCGCGCAGCGCGTCCTCGCCATCGTCCGTAGCGACAGCTACGACCACGCCCACGCCACGGCGGACAGCCTGCTCTCCGCCGGTATCACCAGCCTGGAGATCTCGCTGACCACGCCCTTCGCCCTGGAGGCGGTCACCACCCTGATCCGGGAGGTCGGCGATGACGCGGTGATCGGCGCGGGCACGGTGCTCGATGGCGCCTCGGCCCGGATGGCGGTGGACGCGGGCGCCCGCTTCCTCGTCTCGCCGAGCCTGGACCCCGAGGTCATCCGCACCGGCCACCGCTACGGTCTGCCGGTCTTCCCCGGCGTGGCCACGCCCACCGAGGCGGTGCGCGCGATGGAGCTGGGAGCGGACGCCCTGAAGCTCTTCCCCGCCTCCGCCTACGGGCCCAGATGGGTCAGCGATGTACGGGCCGCCCTGCCGCAGGCCGCCGTGGTCCCCACGGGCGGGGTGACCCTGGCGGAGGCCCCGGACTGGGTCGCGGCCGGGGCCGTCGCGTGCGGAATGGGCTCGGCGCTGTCCGAGGGCGACCGGGACACCGTGGGCAAGCGCGCCGCCGAACTGCTGGCCCGCCTCGCGGATGTGGCGCCCCCGCTGGACTCGGCGCAGGAGCCGTACTGACGTCCTGAGGGCAGCACGCGACCCGTCCGTCCGGTGGTCAACGGCTTCCCGTGGGCCGGGACTTCTGCCACCCTGAGCGCGCTGTGATCATGCGGCTCGTAGCGGCCGCCCGCGCCCAGGAGGTGCCGTGAGACGTACCGTCACGCTGTCCGCCCTCGCCGCCGTGCTCGCCGCCACCGCCGCCGGTTCGGCGCTGGCCGTGGGCTCCACGGCGAATTCCGCGCCGGAACAAGCGCCTGCCGACCGCGCCCGGCAGCAGCGCGGCACCCTGCTCGACCGGGTGCCCGAGCGCGGGGTGCTGCGGGTGTGCACCACGGGCGACTACCGGCCCTTCAGCCATCGCGACCCCAAGTCCGGCGCCTACACGGGCATCGACATCAAGATGGCCGGGGACCTCGCCAAGAGCCTGGACGCCAAGCCGAAGTATGTGCCCACCACCTGGGCCACCCTCGTGGACGACCTCGCCGCCGGACGCTGCGACGTGGGCATGGGCGGAGTGTCGGTGACCCTGGCCCGCGCGCGTAAGGCGTCCTTCAGCGAGCCGTACCTCACCGACGGCAAGACGCCCATCGTGCGCTGCGAGGACAAGGACAAGTACCGGACGCTGGAGGAGATCGACCGGTCCGGCGTACGAGTCGTGGTCAACCCGGGTGGCACCAATGAGCAGTTCGCCCGGGCCCATATCAAACAGGCCACCCTCACCGTCCATCCGGACAACACAACGATCTTCGACGAGATCATCGCGGGCCGCGCCGATGTGATGATGACGGACGCCAGCGAGACCCGCTACCAGTCCGCGATCCACCCGGAGCTGTGCGCGGTCCACCCCGACGAGCCGTTCTCCTTCTCCGAGAAGGCGTACGTACTGCCGCGCGGCGACGCCCAGTTCAAGGAGTACGTCGATCAGTGGGTCCATCTGGCCACCCACGACGGTACGTACAAGAAGTACGAGGATGAGTGGATGAAGCGATGATGCGGCGATGACGCGGCGGCGGACACGAGAGTGACAGGGCGGCTGAAAATCCGGGCATCCTCGTACGACTCTCGCGTCCGTCGCCCTTCCGGCGGGCCCGGAGCGGGAAGATGGCCTCATGAGTCCCGCCCAGCCAGCGCGCCGCCGCTCGGACGCCGTCGCCAACCGCGCCGCCCTGCTCGACGCGGCCGAGCGGGTTCTGCTCCGCGACGGCCCCGCCGTGCCGCTGGAGGTGGTGGCGCGCGAGGCCGGGGTCGGCATCGCCACGCTGTACCGGAACTTCGCCGACCGCGAGGAGCTGTACGCGGCCGTCGTCCACCGCTCCTACGAACTCATGGCGGCCCTCGCCCAGGAGGCCGAGGACAGCGCGGCACCGCCGCTGGACGCGGTGGCCGGTTTTCTGCACGGGCTGCTCGCCGAGCGGCACCATCTCGCCCTGCCGCTGCTCGGTGCCCCGGGCCCGCTCTTGACGGACGAGGCCGACCCGCTCGGTTCGCGGATCTCCCGGTCGCTGGCCGCGGTCCTGAAGCGGGGTGTCGGCGACGGCTCGATCCGCCCCGACGCCACCGTCGCCGACCTCGTGGTCACCGGCGCGATGCTCGGCCACGCCCAACTCCCGCCCGACGCCTGGGGGCGCGCGGCCCGCCGTATCGCCGCGCTCGTCCTGGACGGTCTGCGCGCCCGCCCCGACACCGCCCCGCTGCCCGACGGGCTCACCGGGACCGAACTGGACCGGGTCATGACCCGTGGCGCGGGCGAAGCGGCGCCCCATTAGCCTGGGCCATTAGCCTGCCGAACACAGCGGGATGCGCATTTGCGCGAATCCGGGCGCGGCCCTCGTGCGGGTGCTACACGCTGACGGATGCCGGTTGTAATGCCCTGGACCGGTGACCGTTTCCTCGCCCCCGGAGAGACGACATGAGCAGTCCCCTCAGCCACCCCCTCGTGCGGACCTTTCTGTCCTCGGTCGAGCGGCAGACCGCGGCGCTTCCCGCCGCGTGGCGGGAGGAGTTGCTCGAGGACCTGCGCGAGGAGATCGCGGCGGCGCTCGCCGACGACCTCGGCGAGGATCCCGCCGGGGACGGCGATTCCGCGATCGGAGCTGAGCGGGTGCGACAGGTGCTCGACTGGATCGGCACCCCGGAGGAGATCGCGGCGGACGCGCTGGCCGAGGAGTCCGGCAGCCTCCCGCCCGAGCCGGAGGACGCCGGTGCCACCTGGGTGACGCTCGGCCTCGCCGTGCTGCCCGTACCGCTGTGCCTGGTCCCGGGCGTGGGCATACCCCTGGGGCTGGTCGCCGCCCTCGGCGCGCTCGTCCGGCTGTGGCGGTCCGCGCCCTGGGCGCGGCGCGAGAAGCGGCAGGCCACGCTGTTCGTCCTGTCGCCCCTGGTGACGGTGCCGGTCCTGGCGGTGGCGCTCTCCCTGGCGTTCGACGGGATCAGCGCCCCCTCGTTCGTGGCCTCCCTGCTGATAGCGCTCACCCTGCCCGTGGTCGGCGCCATACGGCTGGCCCGGTCCGCCGCCCGGCTGCGCGAGCAGGCGGGCGCGTGAAATCGAGGGGGAAGCCGTGGACGGCTGACAGCGTTGTCGGCTCCCGACTGATCACCTGTGCGTAGTTTGTCCTGACAACAGAACTTCACGACTTCCCGTCATGTGCTCATCCGGATACCCTCGGCCCGTGGCTATGGAGGAAGAAGACGCTTCGGGCGGGGCGGAGGCGCTCCAGCTCAGCGTCGATCGCAGCAGTCCGGTCCCGCTGTACTTCCAGCTGTCCCAGCAGCTCGAGGCGGCGATCGAGCAGGGGCGGCTGGCGCCCGGGAGCCTGCTGGGCAACGAGATCGAGCTGGCCGGTCGGCTCGGGCTGTCCCGCCCCACCGTCCGGCAGGCCATCTCGTCGCTGGTCGACAAGGGGCTGCTGGTGCGCCGCCGGGGCGTGGGCACCCAGGTCGTGCACAGCCAGGTCAAGCGCCCGCTGGAGCTGAGCAGCCTCTACGACGACCTGGAGGCGGCCGGTCAGCGCCCCGCCACCCAGGTGCTGCGGAACACCACCGAGCCCGCGACCGCCCAGGTCGCCGCCGCCCTCGGCGTCGCCGAGGGCGAAGAGGTGGTGCTGATCGAGCGGCTGCGGCTGGCGCACGGCGAGCCCATGGCCCATCTGCGCAACCACCTCCCGGTGGGCCTGCTCAAGCTGGACAGCGCCGAGCTGGAGGACACCGGGCTCTACCGGCTGATGCGCGCGGCCGGGATCACCCTGCACAGCGCCCGCCAGGCGGTCGGCGCCCGCGCGGCCACCGCCGAGGAGGGGGAGCAGCTCGGGGAGCCGGAAGGCGCGCCGCTGCTGACCATGGAGCGCACGACCTTCGACGACACCGGCCGGGCCGTGGAGTTCGGCTCCCACACCTACCGGGCCTCGCGCTACGCCTTCGAGTTCCAGCTGCTCGTACGCCCCTGAGCGCCCCGCACGCCGTGTGCCGCGCCCTTTGTCCTTGACGTGTCCCGCGTCCCCGGCTACAAGTCCTCAAGCCGTACGGGCGCCGGGGCCCTCGCCCACCCCGGCAGCCCCGGCGATGACCGGTGACGGATACTTGGGCGGCGGCCGGGACCGATCATGCGGTGCCCGGCCGCGAAGGTGACAGCGGGACGAACACACAGTGAGAAGGGCGGGTCTTCGTGGCGACGGTGCGGAGAGGGGCACGCGCTATGACCGCCGCCGTGCTGGCGGCGGTGCTGGGTACGGCGTTGGCGGGGTGCAGCGATACGGGCGGCAAGCGGGCCGAGGAGCGGGCCGCCCGGGAGGCGGCCGCCGGGGGACGGGCGGCTGTCAACACCCCGAAGTGGACCTTCGCGATGGTCACCCACTCCGGAGACGGGGACACCTTCTGGGACATCGTCCAGAGCGGCGCCAAGCAGGCCGCGGTCAAGGACAACATCAAGTTCCTCTACGCCCACAACGAGGAGGGCAAGGAGCAGGCCCAGCTGGTCCAGTCCTACATCGACCAGAAGGTCGACGGCCTGATCGTCACCCTCGCCAAGCCCGACGCCATGAAGTCCGTGGTGAAGAAGGCCCACAAGGCCGGGATACCGGTGATCACCGTCAACTCCGGCGCCGAGGTGTCCAAGGCGTTCGGCGCGCTCACCCACGTCGGCCAGGACGAGACCATCGCGGGCGAGGCCGTCGGCGACGAGCTCAACAAGCGGGGCCAGAAGAAGGCTCTGTGCGTCCTCCACGAGCAGGGCAACGTCGGCCTCGAGCAGCGCTGCGACGGCGCGGCCAAGACCTTCGACGGCAAGATGGAGAAGATCTACGTCGAGGGCACCAACATGCCCGATGTGCAGTCCTCGATCGAGGCCAAGCTCCAGTCGGACAAGGGCATCGACACCGTGCTGACCCTGGGCGCGCCCTTCGCGGACACCGCCGCCAAGGCCGCCGACCAGGCGGGCAGCAAGGCCGAGATCGACACCTTCGACCTCAACGCCAAGGTCGCCGCCGCGCTCCAGGACGACACGCTCGGCTTCGCCGTGGACCAGCAGCCGTATCTCCAGGGCTATGAGGCCGTGGATCTGCTGTGGCTCAACCGCTACAACGCCGATGTGCTCGGTGGCGGCAAGCCGGTGCTCACCGGTCCGCAGATCATCACCAAGGACGACGCCGCCGAGCTCGCCTCGTACACGAAGCGGGGGACCCGATGAGCGCGGTGGCACCGCCCGCCGAGGAGACGCTCGAGAGCCGGCCGGTGCGCGGCTCGCTGCCGCGCCGGCTGGTGGGCCGGCCGGAGCTGGGCGCGGTCGTCGGCGCCGTCGCCGTCTTCGTCTTCTTCTCGGTCGTCGCCGACGCCTTCCTCCAGTGGTCCAGCTTCAGCACCGTGCTGTACGCCTCCTCGACCATCGGGATCATGGCGGTGCCGGTGGCGCTGCTGATGATCGGCGGGGAGTTCGACCTCTCGACCGGGGTCCTGGTGACCAGCTCGGCGCTGATCTCCTCGATGTTCTCGTACCAGATGACGGCGAACGTGTGGGTCGGGGTCGGGGTGTCCCTGCTGGCCACCCTCGCGATCGGCTTCTTCAACGGCTATCTGCTGGTCCGCACCAATCTGCCGAGTTTCATCATCACCCTCGGCACCTTCCTGATCCTCCAGGGCTGCAACCTCGGCTTCACCAAGCTGATCAGCGACACCGTCTCCACCAAGAGCATCTCCGACATGGAGGGCTTCCCCTCCGCCCGTAAGGTCTTCGCCTCGCATCTGACCATCGGGGATGTCGAGGTGCAGATCACCGTCCTGTGGTGGTTCGCCCTGATCGCGCTCGCCACCTGGATCCTGCTGCGCACCCGCGCCGGGAACTGGATCTTCGCGGTGGGCGGCGCCAAGGAGGCGGCCCGCGCGGTCGGCGTCCCCGTGGAGCGCACCAAGATCGGCCTCTATCTGGGCGTCGCGCTGGCCGCCTGGATCTCCGGCCAGCATCTGCTGTTCACCTACGACGTGGTCCAGTCCGGCGAGGGCGTGGGCAATGAGCTGCTCTACATCATCGCGGCCGTCATCGGCGGCTGTCTGCTGACCGGCGGCTACGGTTCGGCGGTCGGCGCGGCCGTCGGCGCGTTCATCTTCGGCATGACCAACAAGGGCATCGTCTACGCGCAGTGGGGCGCCGACTGGTTCAAGTTCTTCCTCGGGGCGATGCTGCTGCTCGCCACGCTGCTCAACTGGTGGGTCCGCAAGCGGGCGGAGGAGAGCAAATGAGTGCGTCCCAGGCATCCAAGGCATCTCAGACATCTCCGGCGCCCCGGGCGGCCCTGGTCGCGCTGAGCGACATCAGTAAGTACTACGGCAACGTCAAGGCCCTGGAGGGCGTCTCCCTCGAGGTGCACGCCGGGGAGATCACCTGCGTCCTCGGGGACAACGGCGCGGGCAAGTCCACCCTCATCAAGATCGTCGCGGGGCTGCACCAGCACGACGGCGGCACCCTCGCCATCGAGGGGGAGGAGACCCGGCTGGGCTCCCCGCGCGAGGCCCTCGACCGCGGGATCGCCACGGTCTACCAGGACCTCGCCGTGGTCCCGCTGATGCCGGTGTGGCGGAACTTCTTCCTGGGCTCGGAGATCCACAAGGGCCGCGGACCGCTCCGCCGCCTCGACGTGGAGGCGATGCGCACCACGACCCACCGCGAACTGCTGCGCATGGGCATCGATCTGCGCGATGTCGACCAGCCCATCGGCACCCTCTCCGGCGGCCAGCGCCAGTGCGTGGCCATCGCCCGCGCCGTCCACTTCGGCGCGAAGGTGCTCATCCTGGACGAGCCCACGGCGGCGCTGGGCGTCAAGCAGTCCGGCGTCGTGCTCAAGTACGTCGCGGCCGCCCGGGACGCGGGCCTCGGCGTGGTCCTCATCACCCACAACCCGCACCACGCCTATCTCGTCGGCGACCGCTTCGTGCTGCTCAAGCGCGGCGCCATGGCGGGCAGCCACGCCAAGGACGAGATCGCCCTGGAGGAGCTCACCCGGCAGATGGCGGGCGGCAGCGAGCTGGAGCAGCTCAGCCATGAGCTGGCCCGCACCCCCGCCCCCGACCTGTCGGGAGGGGTCGCCAAGGGCTGAGCGGGGTCGTCATGGGCTGAGAGAGGTCGTCGGGGGCTGGGAGAGGTCGTCAAGGGCTGAGCGGCCGGGTCGTCGGCCGTGTTCCGGTGCCTCCCGGGGGCCGCGCGCCGTAGGCTCGCCATGCGGCATGAGGCGCGGGTGAGGCACAATCGCACGGCGGGCCACACCCGCCACGACCGACGCACCCGAGGCCGCGCGGCCTCCCGAGACCCCCGCAGGGACGACGAACTCTTGCGAGCACGTACCCGCAGCGACCGCACCCCCCACACCGGCGAGGGAGCCGGCCGATGAGCATCTACCGCGAACGAGTGCACCGGGGCTCGGCCCGGGCCACCGTGCTGCGGACCGTCGGCACCCGTGAGCGCCGCTCGCACCTCAGCGCGCCCCGGGTGCCCACGGTCGGCATCGACATCGGCGGCACCAAGGTGATGGCCGGGGTCGTCGACGCCGACGGCAACATCCTCGAGAAGCTGCGCACCGAGACCCCGGACAAGTCCAAGAGCCCCAAGGTCGTCGAGGACACCATCACCGAGCTGGTGCTGGACCTCTCCGACCGGCACGATGTGCACGCCGTGGGCATCGGCGCCGCGGGCTGGGTGGACGCCGACCGCAACCGCGTGCTGTTCGCCCCGCACCTGTCCTGGCGCAACGAACCGCTGCGCGACCGGCTCGCGGAGCGGCTCGACGTCCCGGTCCTGGTCGACAACGACGCCAACGCCGCCGCGTGGGCGGAGTGGCGGTTCGGCGCCGGACGCGACGAGGACCATCTCGTCATGATCACCCTCGGCACCGGGATCGGCGGCGCGATCCTGGAGGACGGCCAGGTCAAGCGCGGCAAGTACGGGGTCGCCGGGGAGTTCGGCCATATGCAGGTCGTCCCGGCCGGTCACCGCTGCCCATGCGGCAACCGCGGCTGCTGGGAGCAGTACAGCTCCGGCAACGCCCTCGTCCGCGAGGCCCGTGAACTGGCCGCCGCCGAATCGCCGGTGGCCTACGGGATCAACGACCGGGTCGGCGGCAACATCCAGGAGATCACCGGGCCGCTGATCACCGAGCTGGCCCGCCAGGGCGACGCCATGTGCGTCGAACTGCTCCAGGACATCGGCCAGTGGCTCGGCGTCGGCATCGCCAATCTCGCCGCCGCCCTCGACCCCTCCTGCTTCGTCATCGGCGGCGGCGTCAGCGCCGCCGACGACCTGCTGATCGACCCGGCCCGCAACGCCTTCCGGCGCACCCTCACCGGCCGCGGCTACCGGCCGGAGGCCCGGATCGTCAAGGCGCAGCTGGGCCCCGAGGCCGGGATGGTCGGCGCCGCCGACCTCGCCCGGCTGGTCGCCCGCCGCTTCCGGCGCGCCAACCGCCGCCGCGTCGAGCGCTACGAGCGGGCCGGGTCCTCCTCCCCGCTGCGGCTGGCGCCGCGCAGTCAGGCAGGCCGCGAATGACCGCCGCCGACCAGCGGCCCGGCGCCGCGATGCCCCCGGCCGACGGGATGCGCCCCGGCGGGCCCACACCGGGCGGCCCCACACCGGGCGGCCCCACGTCCGGCGGGCCCGTGCCCGGTGGCGGCCGTCCGCCCCGCCGCTGGCTCAAGATCATTGTCGTCTTCCTGCTGATCGCGATCCCGGCGGGCTATCTGGTGATCTCCGCCCTCCAGAGCCGCAACGGCGGTGAGGACAAGGCGGAGGCGGCGTCGGCCAAGGGCCTCAGCGCGGGCTATCCGACCCGGGTGCAGCGGCGCATATACGACGTGCCGGTGCCGCCGTACTCCGAGAAGGTCGCCTTCTACGAGACCAACTCCTGGAAGGTCAGCTCGCTGTACGTGCAGTTCGTCACGTCCCGCGATGGCCTCGACTCGTTCCTGACCAAGCTCGGCACCCGCCGCTCCGCCCTGGACAAGGGCGAGGTGACCATCACCAAGGAGCAGGCCAGGAAGGTCGGTTGGCAGGTCGGAGCGCCCGGTCACGACTGGGCGGGGACGGTCATCAAGCAGAAGGATCCCCAACCCAAGCTGAGGATCACGGTCAAGTTCGACAACCCCGTGCATCCGAAGGTTTACGTGGTCTCCACGGTCACGCCGTAAGGCCTTCACGTTCTGGGTACATCGCGCCCGAAAACCCCGCCACCCGTGTCGGATACCGTTTTCGGGTGAGCGAGACGAAGACACTTCAGTACCGGACCGACGGCCCCGAGGACGGGCCCGTGCTCGTCCTCGGACCGTCGCTGGGCACCACCTGGCACATGTGGGACCGCCAGATACCCGAGCTCTCCCGCCACTGGCGCGTCCTCCGCTTCGACCTCCCCGGCCACGGCGGCGCCCCCGCCCACCCGGCCACCTCCGTGGCCGAGTTCGCCGCCCGGCTGCTGGCCACCCTCGACCAGCTCGGCGTCGAGCGCTTCGGCTACGCGGGCTGCTCGATCGGCGGGGCCATCGGCGCCGAACTGGCACTGCGACATCCCCATAGAGTGGGCTCACTCGCCCTCGTCTCCGCCTCCCCGCGCTTCGGCACCGCCGACTCCTTCCGGCAGCGCGGCGTCGTGGTCCGCACCAACGGCCTCGACCCGATCGCCCGCGCCACCCCCGAGCGCTGGTTCACCCCCGGCTTCGCCGCCGCCCAGCCCGCCATCGTCGAGTGGGCCGTCCAGATGGTCCGCACCACCGACCCCGGCTGCTACATAGCCGCCTGCGAGGCCCTCGCCGCCTTCGACATCCGTGCCGAGCTCAGCCGGATCGGCGTCCCCACCCTCGTGGTGGCCGGCGCCGACGACCAGGTCACCCCGGCCGCCGACGCCCGCGTCCTGGTCGCCGGGATCGCCGACGCACGGCTCGCGCTGGTCCCCGGCGCCTCCCATCTCACCCCCGTCGAGCAGCCGATGGCCGTCACCGATCTGCTGGTGCGCCACTTCTCCAGCTCCTGGCAGAGCCCGGACCACCCGACCGGGATGACCGCGATCCCCGCGCCCCCGCCCAAGCCCGTGCTCTCGACGGTGCCGCCCGGCGCCGAGGTCGTCGGTTTCGGCCACAACGTGCCCGAACCGCTGCTGGACGCCCGAGCCGACGCGTACGACCAGGGCATCAAGGTGCGCCGCGAGGTGCTCGGCGACGCCCATGTGGACCGGGCGCAGTCCCTGGCCGACGAGTTCACCGGCGACTTCCAGGACTTCATCACCCGCTATGCCTGGGGCGAGGTGTGGACCCGGCCCGGCATCGACCGGCGGATCCGCAGCGTGGTCACCCTCACCGCCCTCGCCGCCCGCGGCCACCTCGACGAACTCGCTTTCCACACCCGGGCCGCGCTGCGCAACGGGCTCACCCCCACCGAGATCAAGGAGGTGCTGCTGCACACCGGCGTCTACTGCGGGGTGCCGACGGCGAACTCCGCCTTCGCCGTGGCCCAGCGGATCATCCGCGAGGAGACGAGCCCGGAGGGCTGAGCCCGGAAGGCTGAGCGGAAAGGCTGAGCGCAAAGGCCCGGAAGGGCAGTGCGGTCAACGGGGCCCGCGGTAGCACAATGATCTCCATGAAGCTCACCAAGAAGGGCCATGCCTGCGTCCGGATCGAGAAGGACGGGCAGACGCTCGTCATCGACCCCGGAGCCTTCAGCGAAGCCGACGCCGCGGTCGGGGCGGACGCGATCCTGGTCACCCACGAGCACCTCGACCACTTCGACGAGGAGCGGCTGCGCACGGCGCTCGACGCCAACCCCGCCGCCCAGATCTGGACGCTCCACAGCGTCGCCCACCACATCTCGGCGGCGTTCCCCGGGCGGGTGAACACCATCGGGGAGGGCGACAGCTTCAACGCGGCGGGCTTCGACATCGAGGTCCACGGCCAGCTGCACGCCATCATCCACCCCGATATCCCCCGGATCACCAATGTGGGCTATCTGCTGGACGGCACGCTCTTCCACCCCGGCGACGCCCTCACCGTGCCCGCCGGGCACCGGGTGGAGACCCTGATGCTGCCGGTGCACGCCCCCTGGAACAAGTTCGCCGAGATCCTCGACTACGTCCGCGCGGTCGGCCCGCGCCGGGCCATCGACATCCACGACGCCCTGCTGTCCGACGTCGCGCACACGGTCTACGGCCGGATGCTCGGCCCCGAGGGTCCCGGCACGGAAGGCGCCGAGCACCTGCGGCTGACCCCGGGCGAATCCCTCACCCTCTGAGGGCCGGGCCCGCTGTCGGACCCGGGATGTAGGTTGTGGCCTATGCGCATCGCGACCTGGAACGTCAATTCGATCACCGCCCGGCTGCCCCGGCTGCTGGCCTGGCTGGAGAGCAGCGGCACGGACGTCCTGTGCGTCCAGGAGACCAAGTGCGCCGAGTCCGCCTTTCCGTACGAGCCGCTGCGCGAGCTCGGCTACGAGGCCGCGGTCAACGCCACCGGCCGGTGGAACGGAGTGGCGCTGCTCTCCAAGGCCGGGCTCGCGGACGTCACCGTGGGCCTCCCCGGCGGCCCGGACTACGACGGCGGCCAGGAGCCGCGGGCGATAGGCGCCACCTGCGGCCCGGTCCGCCTCTGGTCGGTCTATGTGCCCAACGGCCGGGAGATCGGCCACCCCCACTACGACTACAAGCTGCGCTGGCTGGAGGCGCTGCGCACGGCCGTCGCCGGGGACGCGGCCGGTGAGCGCCCCTTCGCGGTCCTTGGCGACTTCAATGTGGCGCCGACCGACGAGGACGTCTGGGACCGCTCCGCCTTCGACGGGCTGACCCATGTGACGGACCTGGAGCGCGAGGCCCTGGCGGCGCTGCGCGAGTCGGGTCTTTCGGACGTGGTGCCCCGGCCGCTGAAGTACGACCGCCCCTTCACCTACTGGGACTACCGCGAGCTGGGCTTCCCCAAGAACCGCGGCATGCGCATCGACCTGGTCTACGGGAACGAGACGTTCGCCAAGGCGGTCGGCGACGCGTATGTGGACCGCGAGGAGCGCAAGGGCAAGGGCGCCTCCGACCACGCCCCGATCGTCGTCGACCTGGAGGTGTGACCCCGCGGCGGGATGTCCTGGCGAGGAGGGGGAGCCCCTGAGACCCCCCCTACCCGGCCACTCGGCTACCCGGCTACCCGGCTACCCGGTCAGCTTCCGCAGGTCGATCGAGTCCGCCATCGCCCGCAACCCCGCGTCGCCCGGGTGCAGATGGTCCCCGCTGTCGTAGGCGGGCAGGATCCGCGCCGGGTGCTCGGGGTCCTGTACCACCGCGTCGAAGTCCAGCACGGCGTCGAACACCCCGCCGTTGTCCCGGATGAAGGCGTTGACGGCCGAGCGCCGCGCGTCCGCGTCCGCCGTGCACAGCGACTCGCCCTCGCACGGGGCGATGGTCGCCCCGACCACCCGCAGCCCGCGCTCCCGCATCCGCGCCGCGACCGACCGCAGCCCCGCGATCAGCTCCTCGGCCGAGCTGCCCCACCGCAGATCGTTGATGCCCTGGAAGACGACGACCGTACGGGCCCCGGTCTGGGCGAGCACATCCCGCTCCAGCCGGTGCTGGGTGCTGACCCCGCCGGTGTCCGTGGAGACGCCCTCGCCCGGATAGCGGTCGGCCACCACGCGGTTGGCGGAGATGCCCGCGTTGAGCACCCCGTACGCCGGGACCTCGGACTGGCCGCGCAGCCGCCGCGCGAGCACATCGGGCCAGCGGCGGTTGGCGTCAGTGGTGGACTTGGTGCCGTCGGTGATCGAGTCGCCGAGCGCCACCACCGAACCCGGCCCGCCCCGCACATCGACCCCGGTCAGGAACGGCCAGGTGGTGAGGGTGCCGGTGTAGGACTCGGCGCCCGGCTCAGCGGTCCGGTCACCGCTGCCCGCCGCGCTCAGATACGACCGCTGGGTGGCCTGGCTGTGCACCGGCACCGCCGCGACCGGACCCGGCAGATGGATGCTCACCAGCAGATTGGCGTCCGCCGGAACCGGGAAGTCCACCGGATCGCTGAACACCTGCGCGCCCGCGGGGATCGAGGTCCCCGGCCGCCCGCCGAAGGTCAGCGGCACCGGTGACCCCTGCGCCGCCGCGCCGCTCGCCTGGAGCGCGACCGTCGCATGCCCGATCTCCACGGGCGCCGCGGCGAAGGTGTTCTCCAGCCGGACCCGGGCGCTCGGCCCGCCCGCGCTGGTGTGCACCACCAGCCGCAGCGTCTGATCGGTCCACGGCCCGACCTTGGTGTACCCGGCGGTGCTCGCCGCCCAGCTCCCGGTCCAGCCGTACGCGGGCCGCCGCAGCGCCGCGGCGAAGACATGGAGATCGGCCGCCGGGCCCGGGTCCCTCGGCAGCACCACCGACGCGACCTCGTGGCCGCGCTCCAACGGCACCGTCACCGCGTACAGCCGGGCCGTCTCCTGCCGCTGCCCGGCGGGGGTGTTGAGATGGGGGAGGCCCACGGCCTTGGTGGCGGCGGGGCCCGCCCGCCAGTCCGGCGCGCTCAGCGTGTACGGATGGCTCGACCCGTCGCGGTAGCGCACCGTTCCGACGCCGCTCGCCCCGGCGCCGGGCCCGTTCGGCGAACTGCTCGCCACCAGGAAGGTCAGCGCCTCGCCCCGGCCGCGCAGCCGCACCGCCTGACCGTCGGCGATCACATTGTCCGGCCGTGCCCCCGCGCTCCTCGGCCAGGTCAGCCGCGCCGCGTCCAGGGCGATATCGCGCCCCGGGGTCCAGCCGGCGGCCCGCAGATCCTGCGCGGAGAGCGAGGCGCCCGTGCCGTCGAAGTCGGCGTCACCCGGGCGGGTGTCATCGCTGACCGCCCGGTTGTCGAAAAGCCGCTCCAAAGGGAGCGGCTTGTGGGTCGGCACACTGGCCGGTGCGGCGGAGGAGGGTGCGATGAGTGCGAGGGTGACACCTCCCGCGACGATCCCGGCGGTTGTCCACGGTCTCGCGACGCGCATATGTGTCCCCTCTCGCAACCAGCCCGACCGGTGATTCGACAGGTGCCCGGAGAACGTATGGAGGCAGGTGGGTGTCGTCAAGACAAGCAACGGATCACGGCTCACACCTAGCATCGGGTCACAGCTCATACCGCGCGCCCTGTGGTGCGCCGGTGGCCTGGATGCCACGCTGAGCGGTATGAACATCTCCTTCTTGGGCAACTGGCGCAAGCGACGTGGCCCCGCCTCGGGCGCGGCCCTGATGGGTGCCCAGGAGGAGGACCCCCAGGGCGTCGCCCAACTGCTCTCCGAATGCGAACTCCTGCGCGCGCGGGCCTCCGCCGCGGGCATCGGGCTCGATGACTCCACGGCCTCGCTGGAGGCACTGGACCAGATGGCGCCGCGCTGGCGCGACGACCCGGACGAGCTCCCCTGGCTCGGTAACGACGCCGGTCTCTACCTGGGCACGGTCATCGTCCGCACCGTCCCCGGGGCCGTCTGGCAGGTGTGGCCCGACGGCCGACCCGTCGTCAGACTGGCCTCCGGCCGCGAGGTTGACGTCGTGGAGGCCGGCCAGCAGTGGGCGGCGGACGGGGCTCCCGAACTCTGCCAGCGTTACGCGGAGGTCGCGGAGGCCTAGCGATGGGGCCGGGGAGCTTTCCCCTCCCCGCCCCTCCCCAAAACTGGAGCTCCGCCCCAGCCCCCCGTGCCGGGGCTTCGCCCCAGGCCCCGTGCCGGGGCTCTGCCCCAGGCCCCCGTGCGGGGGCTTCGCCCCAGGCCCCCGTGCGGGGGCTTCGCCCCAGGCCCCGTGCGGGGGCTTCGCCCCAGGCCCCCGTGCGGGGGCTTCGCCCCAGGCCCCCGTGCGGGGGCTTCGCCCCAGGCCCCCGTGCGGGGGCTTCGCCCCAGGCCCCCGTGCGGGGGCTTCGCCCCAGGCCCCCGTGCGGGGACTCCGCCCCAGACCCCCGTCCCGGGGCTCCGCCCCAGGCCCCGTCCCGGGCTCCGCCCCAGACCCCGGTCGGACGACTCGGAGGTGCGGGGGCGCCCGCCCGCTCAGCCGTTGCGTCGGCGGGCCGGCCGCGATCAGCTAGGCCGTGCCGGGGCCCAGAGGGCGGAGCCCCCCATGCGGCGGAGCCGCATATTGTCAGGTGTCGGGAAGGGGCGGGGTGGGGAAAGCCCCCGTAGACCCTGTCGGGCGGTATCCGCCCATCGGTGCGTGTCCGTACCCAATGCTCCCCGCTTGTCCGGATAGCTTGCGCTGACCGGGACACAGCGGAAGGTGGGTGGGGCCGGGTATGGCCGTCGGGGAGCCGTTGATCGAGCTGCGCGGCGTCAACAAGCACTTCGGCGCGCTGCACGTTCTGCGGGACATCGAGCTCACCGTCGGCCGCGGCGAAGTCGTCGTGGTCATCGGCCCCTCCGGCGGCGGCAAGTCCACCCTGATCCGGACGATCAACCGGCTGGAGACCGTCCAGTCCGGCTCCATCGTCGTCGACGGCCGTCCGCTGCCCGAGGAGGGCAAGGAGCTGGCGCGGCTGCGCGCCGAGGTCGGCATGGTCTTCCAGTCGTTCAACCTCTTCGCCCACCGCACCGTACTGGCCAATGTGATGCTCGGTCAGACCAAGGTCCGCCGCCGCCCCAAGCAGGACGCCGAGCGGCGCGCCCGCGAGCTCCTGGACCGGGTCGGACTCGCCGACCAGGCCGGGAAGTTCCCCGCCCAGCTCTCCGGCGGCCAGCAGCAGCGGGTGGCCATCGCCCGCGCGCTGGCGATGGACCCTCAGGTGATGCTCTTCGACGAGCCGACCTCCGCCCTCGACCCCGAGATGATCAACGAGGTGCTGGAGGTGATGCGTCAGCTCGCCCAGGAAGGGATGACCATGGTCGTGGTCACCCATGAGATGGGCTTCGCCCGCTCCGCCGCGAACCGGTTGGTCTTCATGGCCGACGGCGCGATCGTCGAGGACCGTACGCCGGAGGAGTTCTTCCGCGCCCCCGAGAGCGAGCGCGCCCGGGACTTCCTGTCCAAGATCCTCAAGCACTGAGCCGGGTGATGACGGACATGAGGCGCCTGCGCCGCGCGACCGCCGCCCTCACCACGACTCTGGTCCTGCTGCTCATCCCCGGCTGCGGCAAGGAGGGCAGCCCGCCCACCAAGGGCCCCCGGGCCGAGAAGCTGCCCACCTACAAGGTGGACACCGGGTTCCGGCTGCCTGCCTCGCCCACCTGGCGCCGGGCCGAGCGCCGCGGTCATCTCATCGTGGGGGTCAAGGAGGACCAGCCCTATCTGGGCGAGCGGGACCCGGCCACCGGCCGCTACTCGGGCTTCGACATCGAGATCGCCCGCATGATGTCCGCCTCCCTCGGCTTCGCCCCGGGCACCATCCGCTACCAGACCATCGCCTCCGCCAACCGCGAGACCGCCCTCCAGAGCGGCCAGATCGACTACTACGTCGGCACCTACACCATCAATCCGCTGCGAAGGCGGCTGGTCGGCTTCGCCGGGCCGTACTTCATGGCCGGTCAGTCGCTGCTGGTGCGCACCGACGAGAACGACATCCACGGCCCCGAGGACCTCGCGGGCAGGACCGTCTGCTCGGTGGCCGGCTCCACCCCGCTCCAGCGCATCCAGGCCGACTACCCCAAGGCCCACGCGGTCGCGTACGACACCTACTCCGTGTGCGTGGACAACCTGCTCAGCTTCCAGGTGGACGCGGTGACCACCGACAACACCATCCTGCTCGGCTACGCGGCCAAGGCCCCCGAGGAGCTGAAGGTGGTCGGCCGGCCCTTCTCCAAGGAGCCGTACGGCATCGGCGTGCCCAAGCGGGACAACGCGCTGCGCTTCGCGCTGGACGACGCGATCCTCTTCCACGAGCGCAACGGCGACTGGAAGAAGGCGTACGACGCGACCCTCGGCCTCTCGGGTGTGCCCGCCCCCAAGCCGCCGCCCATCGACCGCTACCGCACCGGCTGAAGGCCATCCCATGGACGTGCTCACCCAGAACTTCTCGCTCTACGGCAAGGGCTTCCTCGGCACCGTGCAGCTGACCGTCTACGCCTCGCTGCTCGCCCTCGTGCTCGGCATCCTCATGGCCGCGTTCCGGGTGGCGCCGGTCGCCTCGCTGCGCGCGCTCGGCACCGTCTGGGTGACGGTGCTCCGCAACACCCCGCTGACGCTGCTGTTCTTCGCGGTGATGCTGGGGCTGCCGCGCTTCGGCCTTGTGCTGCCGTTCACCGTCTTCGCGGTGATCGCGCTCGGCTGCTACACCTCGGCCTTCATCTGCGAGGCGGTGCGGGCGGGCATCAACACGGTGCCGCTGGGGCAGGGCGAGGCGGCCCGCAGCCTGGGCATGACGTTCGACCAGACACTGAGCGCGGTGGTGCTGCCGCAGGCGTTCCGTACGGTCATCCCGCCCATCGGCTCGACCCTGATCGCGCTCGCCAAGAACTCGGCCATCGCCGGGTCGTTCAGCGTCACCGAACTGCTCGGCACCTACAAGCCACTCAACGAGCAGGGCTACAGCATCATCTGGACCTTCGTCTGGATCGCCGTCGGGTATCTGATCATCACCCTCGCCATCAGCGCGATCTTCGCCCTGCTGGAGCGGCGCTGGGGAGTGCCGCGATGACCGCCCCCTCGACCACCAGCGCCCTCTACGACGTCCCCGGGCCCCACACCCGGCGCCGGCACCGGATGTACGCGCTGGCCGGGACGGCCGTGCTGCTGGCCCTGCTCGGCTGGATCGTCTATCTCCTCATCCACACCGGCCAGTTCGCCTACCGCAAGTGGATGCCGTTCGAGTACAAGGGCATCCAGGAGCTGCTGCTGAACGGGCTCGCGGGCACCCTCAAGGCGTTCGGCATGGCCGCGGTCCTCTCGCTCGCCCTCGGCGGGGTGCTCGCCGCCGGACGGCTCTCCGAGCACCGCCCGCTGCGCTGGGCGGCCACGCTGGTGGTGGAGTTCTTCCGGGCGATGCCCGTACTGGTGATGATCTTCTTCGTCTTCGTGGCGCTGCGGGTCCAGCCGCTGCCCGCCCTGGTCACCGGGCTGACGCTGTACAACGGCTCGGTGCTGGCCGAGGTGTTCCGGGCCGGGGTGAACGCGGTGGACCGCGGCCAGCGCGAGGCGGCGTACTCGCTCGGCCTGCGGAAGACGGGGGTCATGATGTCCGTGCTGGTGCCACAGGGGGTGCGGGCGATGCTCCCGGCCATCATCAGCCAGCTGGTGGTGGCCCTGAAGGACACCTCGCTCGGCTTCCTCATCACCTATGAGGAGTTTCTGCACGCCGGAAAGCTGATCGCGTCCAATCTCGACTACGACCTGCCGTTCATCCCGGTGGTCATGGTGATCTCACCGATCTACATCGGGATGTGCATGCTGCTGTCGTGGTTCGCCAACTGGGTGGCCAAGCGGGAGCGGCGCAGTGTGAAGACCCGTCAGGTCGAGGTCGCCGCCGCCGAACCGGCCGCCCCGATGCCGGGGGACACCCGCGGCTGAGCCGGGGCGGCCGGAGGGTGTCTCGGCTGATTCAGTCGCTTCAGTCGCGGACCGGGATCGTGAGATGGGACGGGTCGGCGTCCGGGGACGAGAACGTGAGGTGGGCGCCGTCGGGGTTGTGCTCGATGTAGAGCGGGTCGACGGTGTCCACGACCAGCGCCAGCCGGTGACCGGCCGGGACGTCGTACGCGGTGGAGAACAGCTCCAGGTCCACCCCGAAGGGCGTGCCCGGGGTGCGGTCGTGGAAGGTGAACGGGGCGTGGGTGATGAGCTTGCCGACGCCCAGCGGGCCCACGTCGTACAGATACGCCACCGCGGTACCGTCCGAGCGGTCGCTGGTCACGGTGGTGTGGAGCTTCACGGTGCCGCGGACGCGCTGCTCGTCGGCGTAGGTCCCGGTCTGCCAGACGGCCGCGTAGGACCGGGGCAGCAGCGGGATCGAGGCGAGCGGCGGGAGCTTCAGGAACTGGTCGAGGGCGCCGCCGAGCAGCACCGTTCCGGCGTTTGCGCCGGAGTCGTGGTGGGCGGTGACCTTCTCGGTGGCGGCGAGCGGGACGCGGCGCTGTTCGGAGGGGACGGCCGACCAGCTGGGGTAGCCCTCGTAGCCGTCACCGTCCGCCGTACGGGACGTCAGCTGCACCGGCTGTTCGCTGTCGATGCCGTTGCGCTCGCCCTTGAGGTAGCGGTCGAGCCACTGCCGGGCGTGGGTCCAGGTGGCGTTGGGCAGTCCGAGCAGCCCGGTGAGCTCGGCGGTGGCGTGGTCGCCGGGCCGCAGCTCCAGCCGCTTGGGACCGGTCAGCTTGTCGAAGAAGTCGGCGTAGCTGTTGGGCGGGAAGATCGAGTCGCCCCAGGAGTTGCCCAGCATGATGGCTGCGCCATTGGCGTTGATCCGGTCGAGGTAGGTGGCGGCGGAGCGCTTCTTGCCCCAGGCGATCAGATCCTTCTCCTTGGCGAGGTTGGAGGAGAAGAAGTCATCGAGGATCTGCTGGAACTCCTCGCTGGGCCGCCCGGTCAGCGTCCCGGCCCCGGCGAGCAGCCCGGCGGCCTGGGAGTGCTGGGTGCGGCCGCTGTAGATCGAGCCGACCAGGTCCGCCCAGCCGCTCATGGCCACCACGGCCTTGATCCGCGGGTCGGCACCGGCCGCGAGCAGGCTGATCCCGGCGCCGTAGGAGAGCCCGGCCATGCCGATGTGGTCGGGGTCGGCGGGGGTGTTGGCGAGCGCCCAGTCGATGACCTTGGACGCGTCGGCGATATCGGGCGGCCCGGCCGTCTCGATCCGCCCACCGGACTGCCAGAAGCCGCGGGTGTTGTAGGTCAGCACCACATAGCCGGTTTCGGCGAGCTTCTTGGCCTGGGCGAGATATTCGACCTGGGGCAGGGACCAGCTGGTGGGCAGGACGACGAGGGGGAGGCGGTGGGAGGCGTCGGCGTTCGCGGGGGCCACGACGTTGGCGGCCAGGTTGACGCCGCCGTCGCCGGGGATGTCGACGAAGCGGATGGAGACGCCGGAGGAGGCGGCGGTGGAGGTGGGGGCGGTTGTGGTGGCGGTCGGTGCCGGTGCCGGTGCCGGTGCCGCGGCGGCGTTGGCGGGGGCGAGGCCGAAGGCCGCACCGGCCATGACGGTGACGGAGAGGGCGGCGGCGGTCGTCGGGCGAAGGGCTTTTCGAGCAGGGGTCACGATGGCTCCTGGGATGGCTCCTGGTGGGGGATGCCGTGGGGGCAGGGGAGCACCGGTGCTTGTGACCTGACGGTAACTCGGGTGTTTACCGGCGGTAATAGCGCGGTAAGTTACGCATGGGTAACGATAGAGGGCCGAGGTCGGCTGCCGGGGCCGGCCCGGCCCGGGGCGCTATCCGGGGGCCGGATCCGCCAGGGTCCGGCCCCGCCCCATTCCGCTGCTGCGGAAGGCCCGCCGACCGCTGAGCCTTGCCTCCGGGACGAGCCCGCCCCCGGGCCGAGTCCTGGCCCCGGCCCCAGGCCCTGGGTTGGGCCCGGGCCCGCGCTACGTGCCGCCCGCCCCGCGAGGCTTGCGGCGGATCTTGATGTTCCGCATGTCCGTCACGCCGATCCGCAGGATCCGGTGCGGATAACCATGCGCGGTCAGCGCCGCGATGGCCCGCTCGGTCGCCTCCTGCTCGCCGTCATCCGGCTCCGCCGGAACCTCGCAGCGGAAGGTGAACGCCGAAAGGCTCCGGTCGCAGGTGAAGGTGCCCGCCTCGGTGAAGGCGACCTGGAGGGAGTCGACCACGCCGCGCAGCGCCTCGCGCTCGTCCTCGCCCAACTCCTCGAAGGCGCCCCGGATCGTCACTCGGAACACGGTCGCTCCTCCCGTCCCTCCCGTACGGCGTAGCCGAGCATCGGAGCGCCCAGCATCTCCTCGGTGGCGTCGAGGAGTTCGGTCACGGCCTTGGCGATGGCGTCGGGGCGCTCGCCCGCCGTGACGCGCCGTCCGATCTCGCCGAAGATCAGTGAGTGATAGCCGCTGATCTTGGCGGCCACCACGCGCGGCAGCGGATCCTCCGGCGCCGCGCCGGTCTCCTCGGCGAGCACGGCGGCCAGTTCGTCGTTCATCCGGTGGCCCAGCTCCTCCAGCCGGGCCAGCAGTGTGGGGGCGGCCCGCATCATCGCGAAGAACGGGCCGAAGCCCTCGGTCAGCCCCAGCGAGCGGTCGCGCCGCTCCACTTCCTCGCGCAGCCGGTCCAGCACCGCCTGGGCGGCGGACCGGCCGGGCGGGCGCTCGCGCACGATGTCGGCGAGCCGCCGCGGGGACGCCTGGTCGGGCGGCAGGACCAGGTCCTCCTTGGCCGGGAAGTAGTTGTAGACCGTGTTGACGGACACCTCCGCGGCCTCGGCGACCTCGGCGACCGTGACCCGGTCGAAGCCGCGCTCCAGGAACAGCCCGGTGGCCACGTCCGCGATCCGCCGGCGCGTACGGCGCTTGTGCTTCTCCCGCAGTCCTTCGCTCATGGCCGTCAGTGTAGCCCGCTGCAAACTTACACCCGCCTTAAAGTTTTAAGTCGATTGCAAGTTTGGTGGGCATTGTGCTCTGATCGGGGCATGTCCTCATCCGTCATCCGCGTTCGCGGCCTCACCCGCACGTTCTCGCTGGGCAGCGGCCCCGTGCACGCCGTCCGCGGAATCGATCTGACCGTCGGCCGCGGCGAGATCCTCGGCTTCCTGGGCCCCAACGGGGCCGGTAAGACCACGACCCTGCGCATGCTCACCACCCTGCTGCCGCCCAGCGGGGGCGAAGCCGAGATCGCCGGGCGCGATCTGCTCCGCGATCCGGCGGGCGTGCGCCGGCGGATCGGCTATGTGGCCCAGTCGGGCGGCCTGGACCCGGGGTGCTCCGTACGCGAGGAACTGGTCACCCAGGGGCGGCTGCATCTGATGGCCAAGGGCGCGGCGGCCGGGCGTGCCGAGGAACTCGTCGGTGAGCTCGGGCTGTCAGGGCTCATGGACCGCCCGACCGCCGCGCTGTCGGGCGGTCAGCGCCGCCGGGTGGAGATCGCGCTGGGCCTGGTCAACCGGCCCGAGGTGCTCTTCCTCGACGAGCCCACGACCGGTCTCGACCCGGGAAGCCGGGCCGAGCTGTGGAACCTGGTGCGGCGCGTCCGCGCCGAGCACGGCACCACGGTTTTCCTCACCACCCACTACCTGGACGAGGCCGACGCGCTCGCCGACCGGATCGTGGTCGTGGATGCCGGGCGGATCGTGGCCGAGGGCACTTCCGCCGAGCTCAAGAGCCGCTATGCGGGGGGTCCGGGTGCCAGCCTCCAGGACGCCTTCCTGGCCATCACGGGGCGGGGTGCGGCCGGGCAACCCCTCGCCATCTAGGCGTGTCCGGCGGGCCTTGACGCCTGCGGCGGGCTGCTCCCCTCCCCGCCCCTTCCCGAAACTGGGGCTCCGCCCCAGACCCCGTACCGGGGCTCCGCGGCGGAGCCGCGCATGCATGCTGCGGGAAGGGGCGGGGAGGGGAGAGATCCGCCGGACACCCGTACTGCCAGCCACGACATCCGACCCACCCAAGGGCCTCCTATGACTCTTCTCGCCCACACCGGCATCGTCTTCGGCCGCTGTCTGCGCTCAACGCTTCGCTCGAAGACCAATCTCTTCTTCGGCATGCTTCAGCCGCTGCTCTTCCTCGCCCTCTTCGGCCCGCTGCTGACCGAACTCGACATGGGCGTCAGCGGATCGTCCTGGCAGACGCTGGTCCCCGGTGTGCTCGTCCAGCTCGCGCTGCTCGGCGGGTCGTACGTCGGGCTCGGCCTGCTGATGGACCGCAACCTCGGCGTACTGGACCGGATGCGGGTCACCCCGGTCAGCCCGTTGGCGCTGCTGCTCGGACGCACCCTGCGCGATGTCGTCCAGCTGGTGGCCCAGTCGGTGCTGCTGGTGCTGCTCGGTCTGGCCTTCGGGCTGCGCGCGCCGCTCCTCGGCGTGCTGTTCGGGCTGCTGTTCGTGGCCGTGCTCGCGGCGGCCCTGTCCGCGCTCTCCTACGGGCTGGCCATGAACGTCCGTACGCCCCCGGAGTTCGCCGCCATCGCCAATACGGCGGGCATGCCGCTGATGCTGCTCTCCGGGCTGCTGTTGCCGATGACCCTGGCCCCCGGATGGCTCGCGGGCGCCTCGCGCGCCGTGCCGTTCCGCTACACCGTCGACGCGGTGCGCCAGGTGTTCCTGGGGCACTACGCCAACGCCACGGTCGCCGTCGGGGCGGCCGTCACCCTGGCCCTGGCGGCGCTGTGCCTGATGGGCGGGGCGCGGCTGTTCGGCCGGGTCCGCGGCTGACCGAGTGGTCCTTGGTCGCCTCAGTCGTCCTTCGTGGCCGCCTTCGCGGCGGTGCGCGGTCCCACCGAGGTGGTCGCGGGCTTGGTCACATCCGCGACCACCTCCACCAGGTCCGGGCCGTACGCCTGCGAGTTGACCACCTTCAGCAGCAGGCAGAAGGAGCCCTGCGCGCCGTACTTCCGGGCCAGCCGGGTGCGGTTGCGGACGAGGTGGCGGACGGCGGCGCGATGGGTGACCGGCCGCTGGCCCGCGGCCAGGAAGACCGGGCGGCTGTCGTCGCCCGCCGTCAGCCGGGCCAGCAGCACATGCTCGACCGCGCCCGGATCCGGGCGGTAGTGGGTACCGGCGATGGTGAACATCCCCCGGTCCGTGCCGGAGTCGTCCCCCGCGTGCACGGTGACGCCCGGCAGTAGATTCGCCATATGGGCGGCGAGCCTGCGGTGCGCGGTCGGATCGCCGACGCAGAACTCGGTGCGTGCCCCGAAGCCCTGCAACCCCGTGTCATGCGGGGCCACCTCGGCGTGCGCCCCGCAGTTCTCCACGACCGACGCGAGCCCCAGCAGCGCCAGCGCGTCATGGCGGGGGATGCTCCAGTGGGCCGAGGTGCTGTCCCGATGGGTGACCATCACACACTCCGAACCGTCCGGCAGACCGAAGAAGCGCTGCTCGCGGGCGCGCTTGCGGCGCGCGAACGCGGAGTGCACGGCCCAGCCGGCGGCCAGGCCCACGATCAGGGCGGCCGCGGAGGCGATCAGGTCTTGCAGGGTGTCTGTCATGGCCGCGCATCGTAGCCCCCGACCGGGCCGATGTTCGAGCGCTCAGAGGTCGCGAAGGTTGCCATCAGGTAGTGGGGTACTCGGTCGGCGAGTGAGCCGAAGGGGCGCGTCGCTGTCGAAAGGGAGAGCGCGCGCAGGGAGCGAGGAACGAGCGACCGAGCACGGTCGACCGTCGACAGGGGGCACCTCCCAGCGGTAGCTGGGGGAGACTGAAGCGCCCCGGAGGCGAACCGAGCCCCTAAAAGAGAGGGGACCGATGCACCCCTGTTGGGGTGGCGTGGCTCGCGGGTAGGCTCCGGCCCCTGTCGTTTCGCTTGGAGGTCACGGATGGGGCACGCCGCACGACCAGCCGCATCGTCAACCAGGTCCACCACATCCGCCGGGTCCGCCACGGCGGCCGTCCGGCGCCGACTGCCCGCGCTCGCGGCCGCCGCCGGAATGGTCGCGGTACTGGGCGTCGTCCCGGCCGGTGCCGCCGGGCACGAGAGCGCCGACAAGGGCGCTCCGGCCAAGACGCCCGTGGCCGTCGGCTACGGCGGCGCGGTCTCCAGCGTGGACCCCGACGCCTCGGCGGCCGGGATCGACGTACTACGGCACGGGGGCAACGCGGTGGACGCGGCCGTGGCGACCGCCGCCGCGCTCGGGGTCACCGAGCCGTACTCGGCGGGTGTCGGCGGCGGCGGATACTTCGTCTACTACAACGCCAAGCGGCACCAGGTCTCCACGCTCGACGGCCGCGAGACCGCTCCCCGCAGCGCGGACCAGAAGCTCTTCCTCGACAAAAACGGCAAACCGCTGCCGTTCGCCGACGCCGTCACCAGCGGGCTGAGCGTCGGCACTCCCGGCACCCCCGCCACCTGGAACGACGCCCTGAAGGACTGGGGCACCCGATCGCTGGGGCAGGTGCTGAGGCCCGCCGAGCGGCTGGCCCGCGACGGGTTCACCGTCGACTCCACGTTCCGTCAGCAGACCGCCGACAACCAGGCCCGCTTCAAGGACTTCCCGGCCACCGCCAAGCTCTTCCTCCCCGGTGGCGAGCCCCCGGCGGTCGGCTCGACGTTCCGCAACCCCGACCTCGCCCGTACGTACGCGCTGCTGGCCAAGAAGGGCGTCGGCGCCATCTACAAGGGCGAGCTGGGCCGCGACATCGTCGACACCGTGCGCAAGCCGCCCGTCGACCCGAAGGCGCAGCGCGTCGTGCGCGCGGGCGATCTGACCACCGAGGACCTGCGGTCCTACGGGACGAAGCGGCAGGCCCCGACCCGGACCGACTACCGCGGTCTGGACGTGTACGGCATGGCGCCCTCATCCTCCGGCGGCACGAGCGTCGCCGAGGCGCTCAACATCCTGGAGAAGACCGACCTCTCCAAGCTCAGCGACGTCGAGTATCTGCACCGCTATATCGAGGCCAGCCGGATAGCCTTCGCCGACCGGGGCCGCTGGGTCGGCGACCCCGCGGCCGAGGACGTCCCCACCAAGGGGCTCACCTCACAGCGGTTCGCCGACTCCCGGGCCTGCCTGATCAAGGACGACGCGGTGCTCAAGAGCCCCGTGCCGCCCGGTGACCCGAACAACCCGTCCGGGCCCGGCTCCTGCGACACCCGGGGCCACGCCGCCCCGACCACGTACGAGGGCGAGAACACCACGCATCTCACGGTCGCCGACAAGTGGGGCAATGTGGTGGCCTACACCCTCACCATCGAGCAGACCGGCGGCAGCGGGATCACCGTTCCCGGCCGTGGCTTCCTGCTCAACAACGAGCTGACCGACTTCTCCTTCGCGCCCGCCGACCCCGCCGTCCACGACCCGAACCTGCCGGGCCCGGGGAAGCGGCCGCGCTCGTCCATGTCGCCGACGATCGTGCTGGACGGCCACAAGCCGGTGCTGGCGCTGGGCTCCCCGGGCGGGGCGACCATCATCACCACCGTGCTCCAGACCCTGCTGAACCATCTCGACCGGGGTATGCCGCTGGTCGACGCGATCGCCGCACCGCGCGCCAGCCAGCGCAACGCGGCCCAGACGGAGCTGGAACCGGGACTGTGGAACGGCCCGGAGCGCGCCAAGCTCGAGGCGCTCGGCCACTCCTTCAAGCAGAACCCCGAGATCGGGGCGGCCACCGGGGTGCAGCGGCTGTCCGGCGGACGGTGGCTCGCGGCGGCCGAGACGGAACGGCGGGGCGGCGGCTCGGCGATGGTGGTGAGCCCGAAGCGCTGACCACTGACCGCTGACCAGGTACGTACGGCGGGCTCCGGTTCCGGAGCCCGCCGTACGTATTCCTGTCCGTCGGCCGTCCGTCAGCCGCCCATCAGCCCAGCAGGCCGATGATCGCGTCCGTGGAGTCCGTCTCCCCGAGCCGGGGGAAGATCTTCTCGACGCTGTTGCGGTGCGCCTCCGCGTCCATGTCGGTCATGGCGTCGGTCGCGAGGGTCACGTGGTACCCGTGCGCGTACGCCGCCCGGGCCGTGGACTCCACCCCGATGCTGGTGGCGATGCCGCCGAGCACCACCTGGGTCGCCCCGCGGCGGCGCAGCTGGAGGTCGAGGTCGGTGCCGTGGAAGGCGCTCCAGGTGTGCTTGGTGACCACGATGTCGCCGTCCTCGCGGCCGAGTTCCGGCGCGAGGTCGGCGAAGTCGGCCGGGAACTGCCCGCCGCCCCCGCCCAGCTGCGCCTCGGTGCGGCCCGGGGCCCCGGCCACCACCCGGACCAGGACGACGGGCAGCCCGCGCTCGCGGAAGGCGGCGGCCAGCCGGGCGCCGCGCTCGACGACCTCGGCGGTGGGGTGGACGGTGGGCAGTCCGGTGATGCCCTTCTGGAGGTCGACGAGGACCAGGGCGGTGTTCGGGTCGAGCGCGGTGGCGGGCACGGTGCCTCCTGCGGCGGGTCTGTGGGGCGTATGAGGAAACGGAAGGTGGTCAGGTGTGGGTACGGGCGCGGCCGCGCAGGGCCCGGTCGGTGGCGGTCAGCATCAGCACCGCGAGGCTGAGCGCACCCGCCACCATGGCGATGCCGTGCAGCCCGGAGGCGGTCGCCCGCTGCCCGTAGAAGAGCCCGATCAGCCCGGCGGCGGTGATCGCGCCCAGGTACTGCGAGGTGCGCTGGAGCCCGGCCGCCGCGCCGACGCTCGTCGGCGGGGCCTGGGTGTAGACGGCGGCCTGGTTGCCGGTCGAGGACAGCCCCTGCGGCAGCCCGAAGAGGACCGCGGCCAGCAGCAGCGCGACCAGCGGGGTGGACTCGTCGGCCAGCAGCAGCACCCCGCTCCCGGCGGCGAGCAGGACGGCCGCGAGGACGAGCGGTGCGTAGATGCCCTTCGTACGGGCGCCGAGCAGCGAGCACACGGCGGCCGCGCCCGACATGGGCAGCATGATCAGACCCGCGCGGGAGGCGGAGTAGCCGTGGCCCTCCTCCAGCCACTGCGCGTATCCGTACATGACCATGTAGATGACCAGGTACGCCGTGCCGTGGCGGAGGTAGGTGAGGGCGAGCGAGCGGTTGCGGCCGATCATCCGCAGATCGATGAAGGGGCGCGGGCGGCGCAGCTGCCACCAGGTGAGGGCGCCCGCGAGCACCAGGACGACGGGCAGCAGCGCCCAGTTGGGCCGCGCCAGGTTCATCAGGAAGATCATGAGGGTGGTGAGGGTGGCGGTGAACAGCGCGATCCCGAGCGGATCGAACGCCGCCCCCGCCGTCCTGGCCCCGGAGCCCTCCGCGCCGCCCTCCTCGCTCGTCATACGGGTCCTGGGGAGCCAGAGCAGCGCGAGCGTGATGCCGAGCAGGGCCAGCGGCACATTGACCGCGAAGATCGCCCGCCATCCGGCCGTCGCGGTGAGCAGCCCGCCCAGCACCGGGCCGACCGCCGCGCTGCCGAGTGCGGCGAGCGAGAGCCGGCCGAGCACGGGACGCGGCGTCTCCCGCCCGGTGGCGAAGGACTGGGCGCGCAGCAGCGCCATCGCCGCCGGGTACGCCGCGGACGTACCGACGCCGAGCAGCACCCGCGAGGCGATCAGCCAGCCGAACGCGGGCGCGAGCGCGCCCACCAGCCCGGCGGCGCACACCACGAGCAGCCCGGAGAGGAAGACCCGGCGCGGACCGAGCAGATCCGCGAGCCGCCCCATCGCGGGCTGCGCCACGGCGCTGGCGAGATAGAGCGAGGCCACCAGCCAGGCCGTCCGGGCGGCCCCGACCCCGAAGTCATGGCCGATGGCCACCAGGCCGGTGGCGATCATCGTGGAGTTGACGGGGTTGAGGACCGAGCCGATGAGCAGCGGGGCCATCAGCCGGGGGCCGAAGGGGTCGGCGGGATCGGCGGGGGCATGGCGCTCGCCCGCCGTCCCGGCCGCCGGTATGGCGGACTTTCCCGCGGTGTCGCTCATTCCTGGACCAGTCGCTTCAGGAGGTCGGTGGCCTCGGCGAGGGTGCGGCGCTCATCGGCGTCGAGCCGGGTGTCGATCGCGTCCAGCAGCCAGCTCTGCTTGGCCTGCCGTACGGAGGCGACCGCCTGCCGCCCCCGCTCGGTGCTCGAGAAGACCACCTGCCGTCCGTCGGTCGGATGCGGGGCCCGCTCCACCAGCTCCTGCTCCTCCAGCGCCGCCAGGATCATGCGCATCGACTGCGGCCGGACCAGCTCCGCGCGGGCCAGCGCGGCGGTGGTGGTCGGCCCTTCGCTGTAGAGCCGGCTGAGCACGGTGCGCTGGGAGGGGGTGAGCGCCCCCTGCGAGGAGGCCGCCCGCATACGGCGCATCAGCTGGGTGACGACGCCGGCGAGGTCGGCGGCGAGATGTGCCGGATCATGCGGGGTCATGCTTGGAGCATAGGAAATCGACAGCCAAACTTGCAAGTTTTCCTGTCGTGTGCGGAGTAGGAAAAGCGCCCGTAGCACAGCCGTAACCGGTTCCGTAACACGCAGGGTGTCGAATGCGTGGCCTCGGGTTGTGCATCGTCCATCGTCCGAGGGGGAGGGGTGGCCATGGCGGGCGGGCAACTCCCGGCCGAGGTCGAGGAGTTCGCGACGTATCTGCGGGGGCTGACGAGACGGCTGGACTCGGGGGCGGGCTGGTACGGCGTCTTCGCCCTGCGCGACCCGGACGGGCTGCGGGCCTGTCTCGACGGACTCGAGGTGCCGCCGTGGGACCTCGTCCAGTCCCTTCTCCAGGATCTCTCCGCCCAGCACGGCCCCGGTGCCGCCCAGGAGGCGGCATCCCGCGCGGCGACCCTCTACCGCGCCTCGGTCGCGGCCCACGACGCCGGGCCCGGCCGTCCCGAGGCCCTCCGGGGCCGCCTGGACGGCATGCTCCGCCAACGCCGGAACGCCGCCCAACGCTCGGCCGACCTCCGGTCGGCCCTGTCCACCGCCGAGGACCCGGCCGCCCGGCACCGCCTCGCCGCGGAGCTGGCCTGGGCCCACGACGACTATCAGCGCGCCACCGCCCGCGCGGAAGAACTCCACGCCCGCCTGGCCGCGCTTCCGGGTGTGTCCCGTCCGACGCAGGCCGCGGCGGCGGGGCCCACGCCACCGAGCCCGCTCGCGGGTGCGCCCGCGCCCGCGACGGGCGGGGTTGGTCGGGGAGAGCGTCCGCAGGGGGCGGTGGGGTTCGCGGTGGCGTACGAAGCGGAGGGCGGTGGAGCGGAGGCGGCCACCGGTCCTGGGGCCGCGTCACTCGGGTACGCCGCGGGGGAGGGCGGTGGCGCGGAGGCGGCCACCGGCTCTGGCGTCGCGTCACTCGGGTACGCCGCACGCGACCAGGATGTGCGGCAGCCCGGCGGTGCCCAGCACCAGGGCGACCTGGCATCGGCCGGGCCGGACGGCGGGCCGGCGGTCGCCGGGGGCGACGAGCCCAACCGGCCCTCGGCGGCGTCCCCCGGCCCGGTCACCGCCCAGCACGCTCCTGCCCCCGCGCGACCTCGGCCGCGCGGGGCGCGGTTCGCGGGGGTGGAGGAGGCGGACGCGGCTCCGCGACCTCGCGGGGCGCGGTTTGCCGGGGCGGGGGATGAGGATGCCGCGGTGGTGCCGACCCCGGCCTCGCCCGCGGCTCCCTCGGCGGAGAGCGGGGCCGAAGCCCGTGCCACCCCGCGTGGGGCGCGGTTCGCCGGGGCGTATGAGGGCGAGGACGGCGGCAAGCGTCGTAAGCGGGACAGGGTGGCGGACGACGGGCGACGGCTTGCCCGTGAGGCGGCGGAGCGCGCGGCGGCGCGGAGTGCCGCCCAGGAGGCGGTCGCGCGGCTGGGCCGACTCCGGGCGGAGGGTCGCTCCGGCGAGGCCCATGTCGTGCTGTACGAGGCCGCTGTCTGGCCCGCCGCGCGGCTGCCGGTGCTCGCGGAGGAGCTGGAGCGCGCGGGACTCGGGGCCGATGTGTCCACGCTGCTGTGGGAGATGGCGTGTCTGCCGCCCTTACAGCTCGCCGCGGCCGCCGAGGCGCTGTTCGCGGCGGACCGCGAGGCCGAGGGCGAGGGGCTGTTGCGGCAGAGTGTCTCGCGGCCCGTCTCCGAGGTGGCCCACACCGCGAAGGCGCTCCTCGCGGCGGGCGCCCCGAGCCGGGCCGGGTTCCTGCTCGAGGCGCTCGTACGGGTACGTACGCCGGAGGACGCGGCGCGAGCGGCGGCCGAGGACCCCGCGACGCTGGTGCCCCTGCTGCTCGATGTGGCCGCCGAGGTCTCCTCCAGCGCCCACCACGACCTGGCCCACGCCCTCCGCGCCGCGCGCCTGCCGGGTGTCCCCGGCCTCGCGTGACGCTCGCGCGAGGGGGTGGTGGCGGGGTCGTTCGGGCTGGTCGGCTCGGTCGGGTGCGGGTTTCGTCTCGCGCCTTCGGCGCGATTGAGCAGCGGGCCAGGGGGCGGGGGGCGCGCCGCGTCACCGGGCGCCGGGCCGGTGGGTGCGGGCGCCGCTGGCGGCAACTGCGCCCGGGCGCTGAGGCCGATGCCGGGCTGACGGCCTCTCCGGGTACCCCTCGAAAAAACACTTGATCTGAAGCAACTAATTTGTCAAACGTTTTCGAGAGGGGTACCCCAACCCCTCCCGCTGTCCGGCGCTGCCTCAGCCCTCGGCCAGGGAAGCCGCCACCGGCGGCCACCTCCACCGGCCCGGCGCCCGGCGGCGGCGCCGCGCCCCCCACCCCCTGCCCCGCTGCTCAATTGCGCCGAAGGCGCGAAACGGCGGTGCACCCGACCGAGCCGAGAAGCCCGAGCGACCTAACCCGCTCGACCGAGCCGAGAAGCCCGTCTCGCCTGAACCCAGACCCGACAAAACACGAAACGTGATCGTCTTCGTTGAGTAACGGCGGCGGTATTGCCAGAGTGGTCAGTGCGCTCTTACGTTCTTCACAGCCCGGAATCTACGTGCGTAGACACAGGTTGAGGAGCTGATCATGGCCAACCTCGTACGTGCCGCTCTCGTCCAGGCCACCTGGACCGGCGATACCGAATCGATGATCGCGAAGCATGAGGAGTACGCCCGGCAGGCGGCCGCTCAGGGCGCCAAGGTGATCGGCTTCCAGGAGGTGTTCAACGCGCCGTACTTCTGCCAGGTGCAGGAGGCGGAACACTACCGGTGGGCGGAGGCGGTGCCGGACGGGCCGACCGTGCGGCGGATGCAGGCGCTCGCCCGGGAGACCGGGATGGTGATCGTCGTCCCCGTCTTCGAGCTCGAGCAGTCCGGCTTCTACTACAACACCGCCGCCGTGATCGACGCGGACGGCAGCTACCTCGGCAAGTACCGCAAGCACCACATCCCGCAGGTCAAGGGGTTCTGGGAGAAGTACTACTTCAAGCCGGGAAACGTGGGCTGGCCGGTGTTCGACACCGCCGTGGGCAAGGTCGGGGTGTACATCTGCTACGACCGCCACTTCCCCGAGGGCTGGCGTGAGCTGGGCCTGGCGGGGGCGCAGCTGGTCTACAACCCCTCGGCCACCTCCCGGGGCCTGTCGGCCTACCTCTGGCAGCTGGAGCAGCCCGCCGCGGCCGTCGCCAACGAGTACTTCATCGCCGCGATCAACCGCGTCGGCACCGAGGAGTACGGCGACAACGACTTCTACGGCACCAGCTACTTCGTCGATCCGCGCGGTCAGTTCGTCGGCGATGTGGCCAGTGACAAGGAGGAGGAGCTGATCGTCCGCGACCTCGACTTCGGCCTGATCGACGAGGTGCGCCAGCAGTGGGCGTTCTACCGCGACCGGCGGCCCGACGCCTACGAGGGGCTGGTGCGGCCATGAGCAGCGACGACGTCAAAGGCGGCGCCCACGCCACCCTCCACGCCCGCCACCAGGCCGTACTCCCCGACTGGCTCGCCGTCTACTACCAGCGCCCCATCGAGATCACCCACGGCGAGGGACGCCATGTCTGGGACGCCGAGGGCAACCGCTACCTCGACTTCTTCGGCGGCATCCTCACCACGATGACCGCCCACGCCCTCCCCGAGGTCACCAAGGCGATCAGCGAGCAGGCCGGGCGGATCCTGCACACCTCCACGCTCTACCTCGACCGGCCCATGGTCGACCTGGCCGAGCGGGTCGCCGCGCTGTCCGGCATCCCGGACGCGCGGGTCTTCTTCACCACTTCCGGCACCGAGGCCAATGACACGGCCCTGCTGCTCGCCACCGCGTACCGCCGCTCCAACCAGATCCTGGCGATGCGCAACAGCTACCACGGCCGCTCCTTCTCGGCCGTCGGCATCACCGGCAACCGCGGCTGGTCACCGACCAGTCTGTCCCCGTTGCAGACGCTCTACGTACACGGTGGGGTGCGCACCCGGGGCCCGTTCGCCGGGCTGTCCGACGGGGAGTTCATCAAGGCGTGCGTGGCCGACCTCGAGGACGTCCTCGGCCAGGGGTACGGCAATGTCGCCGCGCTGATCGCCGAGCCGATCCAGGGCGTCGGCGGTTTCACCTCCCCGCCCGACGGGCTGTTCGCCGCCTTCCGCGAGGTGCTCGACCGGCACGGCATCCTGTGGATCACCGACGAGGTGCAGACCGGCTGGGGCCGCACCGGCGACCACTTCTGGGGCTGGCAGGCGCACGACGGCTCCGGGCCGCCCGACATCCTCACCTTCGCCAAGGGCATCGGCAACGGCATGTCGATCGGCGGTGTCGTCGCCCGCGCCGAGGTCATGAACTGCCTGGGCGCCAACTCCATCTCCACCTTCGGCGGCAGCCCGATCACCATGGCCGCCGGTCTGGCCAACCTCAACCACCTGGTCGAACACGACCTCCAGGGCAACGCCCGCCGGGTCGGCGGGCTGCTGATCGAGCGGCTGCGCGCCGCCTGCGCCGGTCTGGACGGTGTGCGCGAGGTCCGTGGCCGGGGGCTGATGATCGGCGTCGAGCTGGTGGACCCCGGCACCGGCGATCCGTCGCCCGAGGGCGCGTCCGCCGTGCTGGAGGCCGCCCGGGAGGGCGGGCTGCTCATCGGCAAGGGCGGCGGGCACAACACCAGCGTGCTGCGGATCGCCCCGCCGCTCAGCCTCACCGTCGCCGAGGCCGAGGAGGGCGCGGAGATCCTCGACGCGGCCCTCAGGACCGCCCTGGAGACCACCCGGTCCGGAAGGAGCGCGAGCTGATGTCCCGTACCGTGATCCGTGGCGGGCTGGTCGTCACCGCCGCCGAGGAGACCCCGGCCGATGTGCTGATCGAGGACGGCAAGGTCGCCGCCCTCGCCGCGCCCGGCAGCGAGTGGGCCCAGGGCTGGACCGCCGCCCGTACGATCGACGCCACCGGCAAGTACGTCATCCCGGGCGGGGTCGACGGGCACACCCATATGGAGATGCCGTTCGGCGGCACGTTCGCCTCCGACACCTTCGAGACCGGCACCCGGGCGGCGGCCTGGGGCGGCACCACCACCATCGTGGACTTCGCCGTCCAGACCGTGGGCCACGCCCTGCGCGAGGGGCTGGACGCCTGGCACCTCAAGGCGCGCGGCAACTGCGCCATCGACTACGGCTTCCACATGATCCTCTCCGATGTGAACGAGAGCACGCTCAAGGAGATGGATCTCCTGGTGGGGGAGGGCGTGAGCAGCTTCAAGCTGTTCATGGCCTATCCGGGGGTCTTCTACAGCGACGACGGGCAGATCCTGCGGGCCATGCAGCGCGCCTCCGGCAACGGCGGGCTGATCATGATGCACGCCGAGAACGGCATCGCCATCGACGTCCTGGTGGAGCAGGCGCTGGCCGAGGGCAGGACCGACCCCCGCTACCACGGTGAGGTCCGCAAGGCGCTGCTGGAGTCGGAGGCGACCCATCGCGCCATCCAGCTCGCCCGGGTGGCCGGCGCCCCCCTCTATGTGGTCCACGTATCGGCCGAGGAGGCCGTAGCGGAGCTGATCCACGCCCGTGACCTGGGGCTTCCGGTCTTCGGCGAGACCTGTCCGCAGTATCTGTTCCTGTCTACGGACAACCTCGCAGAACCGGACTTCGAGGGCGCCAAGTACGTCTGCTCCACCCCGCTGCGGCCCGCCGCGCACCAGGCCGCGCTGTGGCGGGGGCTGCGGACCAACGACCTCCAGGTGGTCTCCACCGACCACTGCCCGTTCTGCTTCACCGGGCAGAAGGAGCTGGGCCGGGGCGACTTCTCCAAGATCCCCAATGGCATGCCGGGCGTGGAGCACCGGATGGACCTGCTCCACCAGGCCGTGGTGGACGGCCGTATCTCCCGCCGCCGCTGGATCGAGATCGCCTGCGCCACCCCGGCCAGGATGTTCGGCCTCTACCCGCGCAAGGGCACCATCGCGCCCGGGGCCGACGCCGACATCGTCGTCTACGACCCGGGGGCCGGGCAGACCCTGTCCGCCGAGACCCATCACATGAACGTCGACTACTCGGCGTACGAGGGCAAGCAGATCACCGGGCAGGTCGAGACCGTGCTCTCGCGCGGTGTCCCCGTCATCGACCGGCGGGAGTACACCGGACGTGCCGGGCACGGCCAGTTCCTCCCCCGTGACACCTGTCAGTACCTGAACTGACCCAGGGAGCGAGCATGGACTTCGGACTCGTGCTTCAGACCGATCCACCCGCCTCGGCCGTCGTCGAGCTGATGCGCCGCGCCGAGCGCAATGGCTTCGGCTACGGCTGGACGTTCGACTCCGCCGTGCTGTGGCAGGAGCCGTTCGTCATCTACAGCCAGATCCTGGCCCGGACCGAGCGGCTGATCGTCGGCCCCATGGTCACCAACCCCGGGACCCGCACCTGGGAGGTGACCGCCTCCACGTTCGCCACCCTCAACGAGATGTACGGCAACCGCACGGTCTGCGGGATCGGCCGTGGCGACTCCGCGCTGCGGGTGGCGGGGCGCAAGCCCAACACCCTCGCCCGGCTCGAGGACGCCATCGGCGCCATCCGCGATCTGGCGGAGGGCAGGGAGGCCGTCGTGGACGGCAGCCCGGTGCGCATCCCCTGGATCGAGGACAGCAGGCTGCCGGTGTGGATGGCGGCGTACGGCCCCAAGGCGCTCGCGCTGGCCGGGCGGAAGGCCGACGGCTTCATCCTCCAGCTCGCCGACCCGTTCCTGACGGAGTGGATGGTCAAGGCGGTACGCTCCGCCGCCGCCGGGGCCGGGCGCGATCCGGACGCGGTCACCATCTGCGTCGCCGCCCCCGCGTATGTCGGCGACGACCTGGACCACGCCCGTGAGCAGTGCCGCTGGTTCGGCGGCATGGTCGGCAACCACGTGGCCGACCTGGTCGGCCGCTACGGCGAGCACTCCGGCGCCGTGCCCGAGTCCCTGACCGCGTACATCAAGGAGCGGCAGGGGTACGACTACGCCCACCACGGCCGGGCCGGCAACCCGGACACGGCGTTCGTGCCCGACGAGATCGTGGACCGGTTCTGTCTGCTCGGCCCGGCCGAGGCGCATATCGAGAAGCTGGAGCGGCTGCGCGAGCTGGGGGTCGGCCAGTTCGCGGTCTATGCGATGCACGACGCGAAGGAGCGCACGCTCGACGCGTACGGCGAGCATGTCATCCCGGCGCTCACCGGCTGACCGGAAGACCGGCTGAGCCGCGCACCGGCACGGCATGGCCCCTTTTTCCTAAGGAGGAGTCAATTCCGTTTCTGCGGCCGCTCGTCGACTATTGGCGGGCGGCCGCGGAGAACAAAAAGCAGATCCCCGAAAACCTTCGAACGTGGTTACAATCACCTCGGTTTTTGTGCTCTGATGTGCGGTCGGCCGAACGACTCATTGCCACAGAAGGGTTGGGCATGACACAAGCCGAGGTACCGATAGAGGTGGAGCTCCGGGGGCTCTACAAGGCCCACTATCGGTTTCAGTTCCTGAGCGCGGCATTCCAGTTAGGGCTCTTCGCGCTGGTGGAGAAGGAGCCCGGCCTGGCCGTGGGGGAGATAGCCACCCGGCTGGGGCTCAAGGAACAGCCCACCCGCATCCTCCTTCTCGGCTGTACGGTATTCGGGCTTTTGGACAAGAAGGGCGACAGCTACTACATCACCCCTCTCTCGAAGCCGCTGACCGCCAACTTCGACGAGGCGCCCGCCTCCAACATTCCCTGGGAACAAGACGGTATCTACCGGGCAATGGCCTGGTTCTGTGAATCCCTCAAGGAAGACACCAACATCGGTCTGCGGCGGGAGATTCCGGGAACGGCGCCCACCCTCTACGGGCGGCTCGCCGAAAATCCCGAACTGGAAGCCACATTCCACACCATGATGTCCTCGGTGAGCAGGCTCGTGGGCGCCGAACTGGGAGAGAAGCTCGACCTCTCCGAGTGCACCCATCTCCTGGACATCGGCGGCGGAACGGCCATCAACGCCGCCAACTTCGCCGCCCGCCGACCGGATCTGCGCATCACCATCGGTGATCTGCCCTCCATCGCGGCGGCCGCCAACCAGAAGATCGAGTAGCTGGGGCTGGCCGACCGGGTGCGGGCGGTGAGCCTCGACGCCTTCCACGACGAGTTCCCGACCGGCTGCGACGGCGTGCTCTTCGCCCACTTCCTGGAGATCTGGTCCCCCGAGCGGGTCCAGGAACTCCTCGCCAAGGCCGCCCGCGCCCTCCCTGCCGGCGGCGCGGTCTACGTGGTCACCCCGCGCCAGGACGACGACGGCACCGGACCCGAGCGGGCGGCGCTGCTGTCCGCGTACTTCCACACCATCGCCTCCGGCGAGGGCATGGTCTACACGGGCGCCGAGTACGAGGAGTGGTTCCGCGCGGTGGGCATCGAGCCCGCCGGACGGGTGCCCCTCGGCGCGGACACCGTCGTGATCACCGGCCGCAAGGCGTAGTCCGGAACCAGGCGAGGACACCCCCGGCGGGCGCGCCGTGCGATGCGGAGGTCGCGACGGCCCGTGCGCCGGGGGCACGACCCGCCCCGATCGGGAGGCGAACCATGGCCGGCGCCACGAGCCCAGCCACCCCTGGCCACACGGACGGCGAGGGCGACCGCCCGCCGCCGCACCACCGCCACAAGTGGCTGATCCTGGGGATCTGCTGCATCAGCCTGTTCATGGTGGGCCTCGACACCACCATCGTGAACCTCGCCCTGCCGTCCATCCAGGACGATCTGGACGCCACGCCCTCGGGGCTCCAGTGGACGGTGGACGCCTACACCGTGGTGCTCGCCGGCCTGCTGATGCTCTCCGGCTCCATGGCCGACCGGTTCGGCAGGCGCAGAACGTTCCAGACCGGGCTGCTGCTGTTCAGCCTGGGGTCGCTGCTGTGCGGGCTGGCCTCCGACACCGGTTCGCTGATCGCCTTCCGGATGGTGCAGGCCATGGGCGGCGCCATGCTCAACCCGGTCGCGGTCTCGATCATCGCCAACACCTTCACCGACCTGAAGGAGCGGGCCAGGGCGATCGGGCTGTGGGGCGCGGTCGCGGGTGTGAGCATCGCGCTGGGGCCTGTCGTCGGCGGCGCTCTGGTGGACTCCACCGGCTGGCAGGCCGTCTTCTGGGTCAACCTCCCGGTGGCCGCCCTCGCCCTGGCCCTCACCGCGCTGTTCGTCCCCGAGTCCAAGGCCCCGCGGCCGCGCAGACTCGATCCGGTGGGGCAGCTGCTGGTGATCGCGCTGCTGGCGACGCTCACGTTCGGCATCATCGAGGGCCCGGTCAAGGGCTGGGACTCGGCGCCGATCATCGGCTGCTTCACGGTCGTCGTGGCCGCCGCCGTCTCCCTCATCCGCTATGAACTCCGCCGTGTCGAACCGTTGCTGGACGTCCGCTTCTTCCGCAGCCCCTCCTTCAGCGGCGCCATCGCCTCGGCGGTGTGCGGGTTCGCCGCGCTCGCCGGGTTCCTCTTCCTCAACGCCCTGTACCTCCAGGACGTCAAGGAGTTCTCCCCGCTGCACACCGGGCTGCTCACCTTGCCGATGGCGGCCATGACCCTGGTCTCCTCGCCGCTCGCGGGCCGTATCGTCGGCGCCCGCGGCCCGCGTATCCCGATGGTGATCGCCGGGGCCGGTACGGCGGCGTGCGGACTGCTGCTGACCCAGGTGCGGGCGGACACCCCGATCTGGTACCTGGTCATCGCCTATGTGGCGTTCGGTATCGGCTTCGGCATGCTCGACGCCCCGCTGACCTACTCGGCCGTCTCCGGGATGCCGCGCTCCCAGGCGGGGGTGGCCGCCGCGGTCACCTCCACCGGCCGCCAGGTGGGGGCGGCCCTCGGTGTCGCCGTCCTCGGGTCGGTCTCCACCGCCCGGGTGCACGGCCCCTTCAGCTCCGGGTTCCCCGGGGCCAGCCATCTGGGCTGGGCAATCATGGCCGGGTGCGGACTCGCCATCGTGACGCTGGGCCTGCTCACCACCGGCGCCCGGGCCCGCCGCCCGGCGGAGCCCGGCCCCGAACCGGCCCCCGGCCAGCCCGCCGAACGGGTGCCGTGACCTGGCGCCCGTTCCCGCATAGCGCCGGGGTGAGCCGTGATGCCGGTCAAAGCGGGATTCGCGGCGGTCCCTCCCTTCACCTCGATGACACCTTCCCGCGGTCGCCGTGCCACCCGCTGTCGCAGAGACATGATTCGATGAACGCATGATCGATGAATTTCTCGCCGGTGATCTCGGCGCGGTGGAGAAGGCGGTCCGCGCGGCGGTCGCCGAAGAGGTCATGCCGCGCTTCCGGCAGCTCGCCGCCCATGAGATCGTCGAGAAGCAGGGCCCGCACGACCTGGTCACCACCGCCGACCGGCTGGCCGAGGAGCATCTGACCGAAGCCCTCACCAAGCTGCTGCCCGGCTCCGTGGTGGTGGGCGAGGAGGCGGTGCACGCCGATCCGGCCGTGCTCACCGCCCTCGGCGGGGACGCGCCCGTATGGATCGTCGACCCGGTCGACGGCACCCGGCAGTTCGTCCACGGCGACCCCGGCTTCTCGACGCTGGTCACCCTCGCCCACCGGGAAGAGCTCCTCGCGTCCTGGACGTACGCCCCGGTGCTCGGCCAGATGGCCATCGCCCGCCGTGGCGGGGGCGCGCTGCTGAACGGCGAGCCGATCCACAGCGGCTCCCCGGAGCCCGGCTCGGCCCTTCACATCGCCATCTCCCACTTCGACTTCACCACCGACGCGGAGAAGCGCACCCTGTCGGGCCTGCGGGCGCCGGAGGCCGAGGTGCGGCCCTGCGGCTCGGCCGGTCTCGAGTATCTGAACGTGGCCCGGGGGCGGCTCGACGCCGTCGCCTTCACCTGGGAGAACGCCTGGGACCACGCCGCCGGTCTGCTCCTGGTCGACGAGGCGGGCGGGGCACACAGCACGCTCGACGGCAAGCCGTTCCGGATCACTGGGGGCAACGCCCTTCCTTTCACTGCGGCCAGGGACGAGGCGGCCGTTCGGCATATCCTGGGCCTGCTGGCCGACGCCGGCTGATCGTTCCACCGATACCTCGAGGACGAGGGGGAGCCGACGTGCCGTCCATGCTCGACGCGGTCGTAGTGGGTGCCGGACCGAACGGGCTGACCGCGGCCGTCGAACTCGCCCGCCGCGGCTGCGCGGTGGAGGTCTTCGAGGCCGCGGACACCATCGGCGGGGGCTCACGCACCGAAGAGCTGACCCTCCCCGGCTTCCGGCACGACCCCTGCTCCGCCGTGCACCCACTCGCCATCGGCTCCCCGGCCTTCGAGCGGATGCCGCTGGCCCGGTACGGCCTGGAGTGGCTCCACCCCGAGCTGCCGCTGGCCCACCCCTTCCCGGACGGCACCGCCGCGGTGCTGGCCCGCTCGGTCGGCGAGACCGCCATGTCGCTCGGCCCCCGCGACGCCGGCACCTACCGCCGGCTGCTGGCCCCCTACCTCGGCCGCTGGGCCACCCTCGCCCCCGATCTGCTGCGCGCCCACTGGGACGGGGTGCCCCGCGACCCGATCACCTGGGCCCGCTTCGGGCTGCACGCGCTCCTGCCGGTCGCGCTGCTCGCGGGTCCGCTCCGCTTCCGCGACGAGAAGGCGCGCGCCCTGTTCGCCGGGCTGGCCGGGCACGCCATCGCGCCCACCAGCGCACCGGTCACCGGCGGCCTCGCCCTGATGTTCGCCGTCGCGGCCCATGAGGTCGGCTGGCCGATCCCGCGCGGCGGCTCCCAGTCGATCGTGGACGCGCTGGGCGCGTACCTGCGCGCACACGGCGGGGCGATCCACGTCTCCACCGAGGTCAAGCGGCTCGACGAACTGCCGCCCGCCCGCGCGTACATCTTCGACACCTCGCCGCGCGCCCTGGCCCGTATCGCCGGTCTCGGCAACGCCTACCGCCGCTACCGCTACGGGGCCAGCGCCTTCAAGATCGACTACGCGCTGTCCGGCCCGGTCCCCTGGACCGCGCCCGACGCCCGCCGCGCGGGCACCGTCCACGTCGGCCCCACCTCGGGCGAGATCGGCGCGGCGCTGCGGGCCGCCGTCGAGGGCCGCGACCCCTCCGTCCCGTTCCTGATCACCGCCCAGCCCAGCCTCCTGGACCCCTCCCGCGCCCCGGAGGGCAAGCACACGTTCTGGGCGTACGGCCATGTGCCCAGCGGCTGGAAGGGCGACGCCACGGAGGTGATCGAGCGTCAGATCGAGCGCTTCGCCCCGGGTTTCCGCGATCTGGTGCTGGCCCGCGCGGTGGCCGGCCCACCCGAGCTCGCCGCCCGCAACGCCAACTACATCGACGGCGACATCGCCTGCGGCGCCTTCGCGGGTATCCAGGCCGCCATACGCCCCAAGCTCGCCCGCGTCCCCTACGCCACCGCCCACCCGGCGGTCTACCTCTGCTCCTCCGCCACCCCGCCGGGCCCCGGCGTCCACGGCATGTCGGGCCACCACGCGGCGCGTGCGGTGTGGCGGAGGCTGCGGGCGCGGTAGGGCCCGGCTGGGGCCTGCGGCCGCCTCAGTGCGGGACGGCGCCTCAGTGCGGGATGGTGCTTCAGTGCGGGATGGTGCTTCAGTGCGGGACAGCGCCTCAGTGCGGGATGGTGTCGATGACCTCGCGGGCGCCCTGCCGGAGCAGCGCCACCGCGACCGACGTGCCCAGGGTGGCCGGGTCCAGGGGGCCCGCCCATTCGTGGGCGTCCAGGACCGTCTTGCCGTCGGGGCTGAAGACCCGGGCGCGCAGCGAGAGGCGGCCGTCGCGCTCGGCCCTGGCATAGCCCGCGATGGGGGAGTTGCAGTGGCCCTGGAGCACATGCAGCAGCATGCGCTCCGCGGTGATTTCCTTCCAGACCGCGGCGTCGCCGAGCCCGGCCACGGCCTCGATCGTCTCGGTGTCGTCCTCCCGGCACTGGAGCCCCAGCACCCCGGCGCCGATCGGCGGGCACATGGCGTCCACCGGCAGGATCTCGCTGATCCGGTCCATACGGCCGATCCGCTCCAGACCCGAGACGGCCAGCAGCAGCGCGTCGCAGTCGCCCGCGTCCAGCTTCTCCAGCCGGCGGTTGGCGTTGCCGCGCATCGGCACGCACTCCAGCTGCGGGTGGGTGATGGCCAGCTGGGCGACGCGGCGGACCGAGGAGGTGCCGATCCGGGTGCCCGCGGGCATCTCGTCGAGGGTGAGCCCGCCGGGGTGGATCACGGCGTCGCGGATGTCGTCCCGCTTGAGGTAGGCGGCGAAGACCGTGCCCGCGGGCAGCGGACGGTCGGCGGGCACGTCCTTGATGCAGTGCACCGCGAGATCCGCCTCACCCGCCAGCAGCGTGGCGTCCACCTCCTTGGTGAACGCACCCTTCCCGCCCAGCTTCGACAGATCGCCCATCCACCGGTCGCCGGAGGTGGTGACCGGTACGACCTCCGTACGGATCCCCGGCCGCAGCGCGGCCAGCTCGGTACGGACCCGTTCGACCTGGGCGAGGGCCATGGGGGAGGAACGGGAGACGATGCGGATCAAATCGGCGGACATGGCGTAGAGGATAGGCCCTCGCGGCGGGCGCTATGTCCCGGCCCCGGGGAACCCCTCCGCGACCAGGGCGGCGAGGTCGATGTAGGCGTCGAGGGTCCTGGACGCGAGCCGTTGGAGGTCGATTGCGCCCCGGGTTGCCAGATGCTCGTCGTACGGCACCACGGCCACGCCGCGGCAGCGGTCCCGGAACCCCGCCGCGAGGCCCTCGTAGTGATCGGTCCAGGGCACGTCGTGCGACATGTTGATCACGGTGATGGCGCGTCGCACCAGGTCCGCGTGACCGTCCTCGGCCAGCCGGTCCAGGGCCGTGTGCGCGCTCCTCATGTGCTCAACCGATGGAGTGGTAACGATGATCAACTGGTCGGCGAGATCGACGATCCCGCGCATGCTGCGGTGGAGTGCGCCGGTGTCCGAGTCGCTGAGGACGATCGGGTAGTGCGGCGCCAGAAGGGTCATGACGCGGCGGTACTCCGTGTCGTCGATCGGGGCCGCCCGGCCCACGAGACTCATCGGGGTGGTGTCTCCGAGGAGGACCTCGAGCCCGGAGGGCAGTCGCGAGGTGAAGCGCCGGATGGACTCCGCGTCGTCGATGGGAAGACCGGCGCGGGCCAGATCGTGGACGGCCCCCTCGGATCGGCCGTCGACCCGGCGGCTGAGCGAGTCACCGCCGGGCATCGCGTCCACCGCGATGACCTGGTCCTGGCGCTCGGCCGCGAGGAGCGCGCCCAGGGCGAGGGTCGTGACGGTGCGCCCGGCACTCACGGGGCGGCTGATCACCGCGATGCGGTGGCAGGACGGCAGCGGCGTACGGATGAGGTCCAGCTTGCGCTGTCGCTGCTCCGCCCTGGCCGACCGCCCGCCGAGCCCCACGAGCGCGGCCAGGCGGGAACGGGTGGAACGAGGGGGCCGCGGCGGCTCGGGAGCCGTCGTGGGGGCGGGCCCGGCGTCCGGTGTCCCGTCCGGCGGTGAGGGCGGGGCCGAGGTCTCGACCTCGTACGATGTATGGGCCGAGGCCAGCACGGGCGGCAGGCACCGGACGAGGACCTCCGCCACCCGGCCCGCCGACGGTCGTCTGCTCGGCCGGTCGTCCAGACAGGCGGACACGATCGAGATCAGCTGGGGTTCGCGCCATATGGCGTCTGTCCGGGAGAGCTGAGCGGTCGGCTGTGCGTCGCTCAGGGCGCGGAGGATCTCGCCCAGGGCGTAGACATTGTCCGCGTGGGTGGGGGTTTTCCGATGGCGGTCGTTGATGCTCGCGTCGGTCCAGCCGATGAGCTTCACCGTACGGCCGACGACGAGCACGGTGTCCGCCGTAAGGGTCCCGAGGACGATCCCCTTGAGCGCGCACATGTTCACCGCCTCGGCGACGCGGAGGCCGATGGTGGCGGCGTGCACGGCGTCCAGCCGGGGGGAGCCGTCAGACCTCCGGCCCAGGAGCGTTGACAGTAGCGGGGCCGGTGAGCCGTCGGGCAGGCTGATGAACTCCTGCGTGATCCACGGGGGGTTGAGGTAGGAGTCGTCCGCGACGAGCCGTGGCGCGTAGTGCCCGGACATCCGCCGCAGCGCTTCCGCCTCGGTCCGCAGCTCCCGATGGGCGCCCGGGGCGACGCGTATCACCACATCGTTCGCCGCGCCCGATCGACGGGCCAGATAGACGTCCTGCCCCCGGCTGCCGCCCAGCCTGCGGTAGGCGCGGTACGGGTCGAACGACGGCAGGCCGCTCTCCGGCTCCGTGCGGGGAGCGCCGGCGGAGCCGGAGGACGCCGGCAAGGGCGGTGTCGTGGACAGATCCGCGCCGCACACGCCGCAAAAGCGGTCGAACGGGTCCAGTGGGTCGCCGCACACCGCGCAGGTGGTGGGTTCCCCGGGGCGCGGCCGGGGCTGCCCGGCGCGGGCATGCGGCGGCGCGGCGTCCGGCTGGAAGTCCATGAGGAATTCCCAGATCCCGCGTGCGGTGTGGTGGCTGGGGTTCTCCCGGCACGCCATCACCATGGCGCGGAGCGGTTCCCAGGCGGCATCGCTCCAGCGCGGCATGAAATACAGCCCCGGGGCGGGCCGACGCGTCTGTGCCCCGCCGCCGAGGCACAGCAGGATGTCGCCCAGTGCACCGATGACATCCTTGAAGGCCGGCGGGCGGCCATCGGTGGACGCCGGGGACGGCATCCTGTCGATGGTGGCCGACGACCAGCCGGTCAGGAGGATGTTCTCACCGGCGATATGCACGGTGCTGACGCTGAGGTCGCCGTGCACCATCCCCGCCTTCTCGGAGATCCGCACCGCGTCCGCGACCTTGCGGGCGAGCGCGAGGGCGGTATGTCCGTCCCAGCGCTCGGGGCTGGTGAGGAGGGCGTCGTCCAGCCGGTCCCCCCACCGCTCGGCGTCGGCGCGCAGGACGAAGTCCAGACGCTCCCCGATGAGGGCTTCTTCCGCGACCCACGGAACGTCGTCGTTCAGCCCCTCGCGCAGCAGACGGCGGGCGTAGCGGCCGTCCATCCGGCGCAGCGCCTCCGCCTCCACCGCCAGCAGGTCGGCGTCCTGCTGGCCGCGCACACGCCGGGCCACCTGGACGATGGCCTCCGCGCCGTATGGGTCCCGGCCCAGATACGGGTTGAGCCGCGCTCCCGGTGGTCCGGCCATCGTCAGCCGGTACGGACCGATGGTGCGTGGATCTCTGGGCTCCAGACGGCGCCACTGCTCCGCCGCCGTACGGGTCGTGAACGCCGACGACAGCGATGTGGCCCCCAGCCGGGCCGCCAGCCGTCGCTCCACCGTGCTGAAGGGCCGGGCGCCGGGCGGGAGCCGGTCGGTGCCGCCCGGGTCGGCCAGCCAGGCCGGGAAGTCGGGGGAGCGGCCCGCCAGTTGCTCAAGGCGACGGCCGATCAGCCGGCTGGTCGCGACCAGCTCCGCCAGCGGCACCGCGCCCAGCAGCGCCCGCTGTGCCGCGTCGGTGAAGGTGAAGGGGCGGTGTTCGGGCGGCAGCGGGTCCGTACCCGCCGAGGCGGGCGGTTCGACGGGGCGCATCAGCCCGCCCAGGAACACCTCGGCCAGCCGTCCGGTGTCGGTCCGGCCGTCCACCGCCTTCTGCACCATCCGCATCACCGGCACCGGCAGCGGGGCCACGGCGGCGAGATGGGCCGCCAGCCGGTACGCCTCCGGGGACGCCGCGTCCCGGAAGCGCTGGACGGGGCCGAGCTCATCGGCCGGGGCGGGGACGGCGGCGGCCGGGGCGGAGGCGGCGGCCGGGGCGGTACGCGGGCCGTCGTGCGGGCTGGCGTGCGGGCCGTCATGCGGGCTGGCGCGCGGCCCGTCGCGCGGCGGGACCAGCAGCGGGAGGACCGCCGTACCGCTCGCGGAGGCGATCAGCCGGGCCCAGTCGGCCAGCGGCCCGGCGTCCGGCTCCAGCACCGGAACCGGCACCCCCGCGAAACGCGCCAGGGCGGCGGGCAGCACCGGATCCGCGACCGTCCAGTCCGCGTTGGCCGAGCCCGGTCTGCGGGTACGCACCTGCCAGCGCCGCGTCCGGATCCCGGAGCCCTCCCACAGCCGGGGCGGCAGCGCGTGCACCACCGCCGTGGGGCCGAACCCCGCCCAGCGCGCCAGCACCTGGCCCATCCGCCCGTCCCGCCACGCCGCGCCCACCCCGTCGCTCACCACGAGCACCAGCGTGTGCCCGGAAGGATCGGACAACGCCGTCGTGGGCAGCAGGGGCGCTTCCGGGGCGTACGGGCGGGTGCGCAGCGCGGGTGCGCCATCGCCGCGCGTGTGCAGGCCCACCACCCGGACGACGCGGAAGGCGCCCGAGCGCTGGAGTACGGTGCGCAACTCGACGGCGAGCCGCCGCCACAGCAGCATCGACATCCCGTCGTCGATGACGAGCGCGAGATCGAGCCACCGTTCGCGGGCGGGGCGGGTCACCACGTCCGGCAGACCGGTCTCGGCGAGTGCGGTGGCGGTGGCGGCCTCGTCGAACTCCCGCTTGAGCGGATTGGGACGGTGCTGTTTGAGCGGGCGCAGGGCGCGGCCGATGGAGAGCTCCTGGTGCAGCGCCTTGTCCTCGGGCACGCGCAGCGGCAGCGCGCGCCGCGCGTCCGCGGATGTGCCCTCCAGGCCCTCCGCCCCCTCCGCACCGGGCGCCTGACTGCCGCCGTACAGGCCGCGCAGCCGCTGATCGCCACCGCGCGGGGCCCGGGCGGGTCGCTGCTCCGGCGGATCGTCCGGCCACCCCTCGGCGGGGGCGGACGGCCGGGCGCCGGGCACGCCGCCGTTGGCCCGCGCGGTATCGGCGGGCGTGGTCCGCTGCTCGGTCCGCTGAGCGGAGGCGGGCGGCGAGGCCGTGGCCGCGGGACGGGGAATGGGCCCGGGGCGCGTGCCGGGCAGCGCCGCCCCGCCGCGCGTCACCGCGCGGGCCAGGGGCGCCCGCTCCGCGCCGTCCTCGGGCAGCCGCCCGGCCAGCCAGAGCGCGTCGAGCAGCTCCTCCCCGGACAGCTCGAGACCACTGGCGGCAAGAACCGCGATCGCCTCGTCAAGCCGCCCCAACCGCCTGGCACCGCCCTGCTCGGTGTCACCGCGCCCGACGTCGCCCTGCCCGGCGTCACCCCGCCCGCCGCGGTCCTGCCCCGCGTCGCCATGCCCCGCGTCGCCATGCCCCGCGTCGCCATGCCCCGCGTCGCCATGCCCCGCGCCGCCGTGCCCCGCGTCCCCCCGGCTCACGTGTCACACCGCCCCGCCCAGCCGGTGCAGCACCGCTTCCAGCAGGCCGTCCGCCGTCACATCCAAGCCGCCCGCGCGCAGGAACACGGCGTTCAGCAGCTGGTCGGTCGCCAGCTCGCGGGCCGCCCGGCGGCGGAGAAAGGCGTCCAGCAGCTGATCGACGTCCTCCAGCGCGTCGTCTCCCAGATGCGCGGTGACGATCGCCCGCAGTCGCGACTCGTCGGGGGTGGGCAGCTCCAGCCGGACACAGCGGCGGAGGAAGGCGGGCGGGAAGTCGCGCTCACCGTTGCTGGTGATCACCACGACCGGGAACTCCTCGCACACCAGCCGGCCCCGCCGCACCGTGGCACGCTCGCCCGCCCGCTCGGTGAGCACCTCCACCACCGACTGCTCCTCCGGCAGCCGGGCCAGCTCGGGGATCTCGAACTCGCCCTCCTCGAAGACGGTCAGCAGATCGTTCGGCAGGTCGACATCGCCCTTGTCGAGCTCGTCGACGAGCAGTACCCGGGGGCGTTCGCCCGGCACCAGCGCGGTGCCCAGCGGTCCGAGCCGTACGAAGCTGCCGATGTCGGGCTCGGCCTCGCCACGGTCGCGCGTCAGGGCCGTCTCGCGCAGCCGCCCGATCGCGTCGTAGCGGTAGAGCGCGTCCTGCACGGTGGACCGGCTGTTGACCGGCCAGCGCAGCACCTCGCCCAGGTCCATCTCATGCGCGATCGCCCGCGCGAGCGAGGACTTGCCGGTCCCCGGGCTGCCGGTGACGAGCAGCGGACGCCGCAGATGGAGGGCCGCGTTGACCACGTCCGCGTGTTCGGGCTCGATCAGATACGGCGCCGGGCCCGCCGGACCGGACGGCGCCCGCTCCCCGTCGGGGACTGCCCGCCCCGCCGTGGCGCCGAAGCGGCGCCACGGCGGGGCGGGTGGCATCTCCACGTGCCGGGCCACGCCGTCCCCCCGGAACAGCCGCCAGTCGGGCTCCTCCCGTGGATTCATCGGGGAACCTCCCTCTCGGCCCGCCTCAGCGGACATCGCGCGCCTCCTGCCGTCTCTCTCACTGCCGCCTCACTGCCGCTGCGGATCCCACCGTCACTCCGTGGGGTCCACAAGATCCAGCCGTGGCAGCGCCCGCCCCGCATCGGCCCAGGCGAGCACCGGCCGCCCGGGGTACTCCTCGGGCCGTTGCAGGGTCTTCGTGCGGTAGGTCCGTACGGCCTCGGGCAGTTGCCGGGTGCTCGCCCCCGCCGCGTGGCGCACGGCCGGGGAGCCCTGCTCCCCGCTGCGATCCCACAGCACCACCGGAACGCCCGCGGCCAGACACATCTGCACCACACCGGTGCGCCGGTGGGCCGCCACATCGACGGTGACCCGGGCGGTGAGCCGCTCCATGAGCAGACCGCACACCGCCTCCGGGTCCGGGGCCGTGGCGTCGTCGATGTGCACGGGCTCCTCGGCCTCCAGCCGGGCCCAGCGCTCCCGCCACTGGTCCAGCATCGTGCCGCCGTTCAGCTCCCGCAGCTCGGGGCAGTTGACGACCAGGGGGTACGGGGTGCCGAGCCGCATGGGGAGCACCGCTCCCGGCCCCGCGGCCTTCCAGCGGTCCACCGGCACCTCCAGGGCGTCCCGGTCCACGACCAGTTCGATGACGGGCCGCGGCCCCGAGGGGTCGGGGCGGCGCAGCGTGCCCACGGCGGCGAAGATCTCCTGGGCCACCTCCTGCGCGCCGCGCGGCCGTTCACTGTCGTCCGACACCTGGCGCAGCCCGTCCCCGTCGTCGCACCACAGCCGCAGCCGGTAGCGCTCGGGCTCCTCCTCCCGCGTCGCCGCCGGTGCGCCGCCGGGTGCCGCCCCGCAGCGGTCCAGCTTCGCCACCACGCGGGGCGCGGCGCCCCGGGAGGCGCTCCGGGCCCACTGCTCGGCGTCGTGGCGGCGGTCCATCAGGGCGGCGTCATGGACGCCGAGACGGCGGGCGACCGCCGCGTTCCACCGCCGCAGCGCGGCGCGCTGCTCCGCCGGGCAGCATCCGGCGGCCACGAACTCCACGGCCCGCAGCAGGCCCGGCACGGCGGGCATGGCCCCGTCGTCGGCCGCCGAGCTGTCCCCGTGCAGCCCCTCCACATGGGCGATCAACGCCTCGAACCGCCCGCCGAGGCCGTCTCCGCCGCGGACACCGCCGAGGCCGTGTCCGTCGCCGTCCCGATCACGGCCGTGGTGACCGTCATCGCCGGTGAGCAGCGCCGCGGGCAGGGCCGCCAGCGGCAGCGCCGCCCGTACGGCCCCGGGGACACCGGCCGCGGCGGCCGCGGGCAGGGCGCGCAGCTGGACCAGCAGCCGCTCGTGCTCACCTGGCGAGAGCAGCTTGGGCAGCCCGCAGCGGCGTCCGATGGCGAGGAGGTCGTCGGCCACCGGGCCCGCCATGCCGCGCACCGCCTCGACCAGCGCGGGCAGCGCACGCCCCCGGGTGAGCAGCAGCTGGGCGAACTCCTCGGCGGAGGGCACGCCGTCCGCGCGATGGCCGAGGCCGCACTGGCGGGCGACCGTACGGCAGCAGCGGATCCAGCCCTCGGACAGCGTCAGCGGCCCGTCCAGCAGGGCGACGAGCTCGGCGTAGCCGGGGTGGTCGCGCACGTCCTCCGCGGGCTGCCGGGGCAGCAGATGGCCCGCCCCGGCGTCGTCCAGCTCCCGCGTCACGCGCTGCCAGGGGATGCCCCAGGCGCGGCGCAGCGTCCCCTGGACGCGGAGCTTTGCCGTCACCAGCCCGACGACGGCGCCCTCCTCGTTGGACCACAACGGGCCGCCGCTGTAGGCGGCTTCGATGTCCAGGGCGCGCTCGGCCCCGTCGAAGTAGCCGAACCGCCCGTCGCACGCGCTCACTTCGGCGTCGGCGAACACTCCGGGCTCCCCGCTGCCGTGCCAGGCCCGTACGAGCTGCCGCTTGGCCATCGGGTGCCAGCGCGGCGGCTCGATCGCGGGCGGCGGGCTCACGTTCAGCCGCAGGACGGCGAGGTCGCCGTTCCACTCGAAGGCGCCCAGGCCGCCGTCGTCGGTCCGGGGCGGTATCCAGACCGCCAGCTCGGCGTGGGCCTCGACGGTGTGTTCCGGTCCGTGGAGCCGTACGGGCACGGCGATCGGGCCCGGGTGATCCGGGGCCAGCATGTCCTTTCCCAGCGCGCTGTTGACCACATGAGCGCACGTCAGCAGATGGCGGCGCGGCAGCAGGACGCCCGCGCCCGCCGGTCTTCCGTCGGCCTTGGCGAGAATGGACACCGCGGGCCGTGACGAGACCCCGTGCGCGTGGAACCACCCCATGGGCTTCAGCCCGCGGGGCCGGGCCGGGACGGCGGCACCGCCGGCGCCGTGGGCCCGGGCCGCTCCGACGGCCTCCAGGTGGCCGAAATGGTCAGGTTGGCGTTCCCGTTGGCGCCCACGATGCCGAGCTTGAGGTCCTGGCCGACCTGCACCCCGAACTGCACGGTGAACTCCTGGGGCGGATGCGGAGCCGAGCTGACGGCGTCGTGCACATCCTGGAGCACCGGCCCCAGCCCTTGCAGGATGACGCCCAGCCCGGCATGGGCGAGCGTGGCCGCGGCCTGCGCACCCCGCCCCACCGGGGTCACGCCGCCGACGCCGCCGTATGCGTCCTCGGGGGAGGCGTCTCCCACGGGGGCCAGTTCCAGCCGTACGGTCGTGCCGTCCGCCAGGGGTATCTCACGGTGTTCCGTCACATTCCTCATCATGCCGATCATCAGGCGTCCGGTCTGCCCCTTCGCACCAAACGCCGCCGGAACGACGGACGGGGCGCGGGGCCACGGGGCGCGCGCCACCGGGGCGGTCCGCGCAAGGTCGATGTCGGATTCCCGCGAGCCTGCCCCCACCCCGCTGGCGGATGCTGGACCCATGCACACCGACACCGACCGGTGCCTCCGCGCCGCACAGGCCAAGGACGCCCGCTTCGACGGGTGGTTCTTCATCGCCGTCGTGACCACCGGGATCTACTGCCGGCCGAGCTGCCCGGTCGTCGGGCTCAAGCCCGAGAACATGCGGTTCTACCCCAGCGCCGCGGCCGCCCAGCAGGCCGGGTTCCGGGCCTGCAAGCGGTGCCGTCCGGACGCCAGCCCCGGCTCGCCGGAGTGGAACGAGCGGGCGGATCTGGTGGCCCGTGCCATGCGGCTGATCGCCGACGGTGTGGTGGACCGGGACGGGGTCCCGGGCCTGGCGGCCCGGCTGGGATACAGCACCCGGCAGGTCGAGCGGCAGCTGCTCGCCGAGCTCGGCGCGGGCCCGCTCGCGCTCGCCAGGGCCCAGCGGGCGCAGACCGCGCGGCTGCTGATCGAGACCAGTGCGCTGCCGATGGCGGACATCGCCTTCGCGGCCGGGTTCGCCAGCGTCCGCGCGTTCAACGAGACCGTACGGGAGATCTTCGCGCTCTCCCCGACCGAGCTGCGGCAGCGGGCCGGCCGAGGGCCGCGGACCAGCGTGCCGGGGGCGCTGACGCTGCGGCTGCCGTTCCGGGCGCCGCTGTGTCCGGACAACCTCTTCGGGCACCTGGCCGCCACCGCCGTCCCCGGCGTCGAGGAGTGGCGGGACGGCGCGTACCGGCGCACCCTGCGGCTGCCGTACGGGCCCGGGGTGGTCACCCTCAGCCCCCGGCCGGACCACATCGCCTGCCAGCTCTCCCTCGCCGACCTGCGCGATCTGGCCGGGGCGATCAGCCGCTGCCGGCGGTTGCTGGACCTCGACGCGGACCCGGCCGCCGTGGACGATCTGCTGCGTACGGACCTCCGGTTGGCCCCGCTGGTCGACAAGGCCCCGGGGCGGCGGGTGCCGCGCGCGGTGGACGCGGACGAGTTCGCGGTGCGCGCGGTGCTCGGACAGCAGGTGTCCACGGCGGCCGCCCGCACCCACGCCGGGCGCCTGGTGACGGCGCACGGCGAGCCCGTGGAGGACCCGGCGGGCGGCCTGACCCACCTCTTCCCGTCCGTCCAGGCCCTCGCCGGGCTCGACCCCGAGAAGCTGGCCATGCCCCGCACCCGCCGCGCCACCCTCACCGGGCTGATCGGCGCGCTCGCCGAGGGCCGGGTCGCGCTCGGCGTCGGCAGCGACTGGGACGAGGCCCGCGCGAGCCTCGGCGCGCTGCCGGGGCTCGGCCCCTGGACCGTCGAGGTGATCGCGATGCGCGCCCTCGGCGACCCGGACGCCTTCCTCCCGACCGACCTGGGAGTGCGCCGCGCCGCCACCGAACTGGGCCTGCCCGCGACGCCAGGCGCCCTCACCCGCCACTCGACCCACTGGCGCCCCTGGCGCGCCTACGCCGTCCAGTACCTATGGGCCACGGACGCGGCCCACGCCATCAACCGCCTACCGGCAGCATGACCGTTTGTGGGCAATCGCCCCGCGAGGGGGCACCTCCCAGCGGTAGCTGGGGGAGGGACGGGTGGGCACAAACCGGCCACCGGGCCGCACCCGGCAACGAAACGGCGGCCCGCACACCGCTGAGCCGCCCGACCAGCACCGCACGCATCACCCGCCACCCCACCGAGGAACACATGAACCGCACCCACACCACCATCGACAGCCCCTACGGCCCCCTCACCCTCGTGGCCACCGGCACCGACCTCTCCGGGCTCTACATGGTCGCGCAGCGCCACCGCCCATTCGAGGAAACCTTCGGCGCCCCCGGCGACCCGGCCGACACTCCCTTCGCCGAGACCATCCACCAGCTCACGGCCTACTTCGCGGGCGAGCTGACCGAGTTCGACCTGCCGCTGCACCTGGACGGCACGCCCTTCCAGCGCCGCGTCTGGGCCGAGCTGCGGGCCATCCCGTACGGCGAGACCTGGTCGTACGGCCAGTTGGCCGACCGCATCGGCCGGCCCACCGCCTCCCGCGCGGTGGGCCTGGCCAACGGCAAGAACCCGGTCGGCATCATCGTCCCCTGCCACCGCGTCGTCGGCTCGTCCGGCAGCCTCACCGGCTACGGCGGCGGCCTGGACCGCAAGCGGCGGCTGCTGGAGTTCGAGTCGCGACAAGAGCGGCAAGAACTGCCCGGCCTCTTCTGACCATGAACTCAGTGATCAGCCCGCGGCGATGCGGTCCAGCAAAGCAGGCAGCGCCACACTGATGGGCTCGCGAACGACCTCGTCCGCAAGCTCGTCGTACGGCGTCGGCTCCGCGTTGACGATGATCAGCCGGGCCCCATGCTCGGCGGCCAGCCCGGCGAGCGAGGCCGCGGGCTGAACCTGGAGGCTGGTACCGACCGCGATGAAGATCTCGCACGCCTGCGCCACCGCGACCGCTTCCGTCAGCACCTCCGGATCGAGGTTCTCCCCGAACATCACCGTGGCCGACTTCAGGATCCCGCCGCACTCCCGGCACGCCGGATCCGCCTCACCCGCCGCGACCCGCTCCAGCGCCTCGTCCATCCCGGACCGCGCCTCGCAGTGGGTGCACCGCACGGCCCGCGCGGTGCCGTGCAGCTCCAGCACCTTGCGCGCGGGCATCCCGGCGATCTGGTGCAGCCCGTCCACGTTCTGGGTGATCACCCGCACCGGCACCCCCGAACGCTCCAGCCGGGCGACGGCCTCGTGCGCCCCGTTGGGCCGGGCGTGCAGCGCCTTGCTGTCGCGCCGCATCTCCCAGGAGCGGCGCCGGATGTCGGGGTCGGTCATGTAGTACTCGTACGTCACGAGCTTCTCGGCCTCGGGATCGCGCCGCCACAGCCCCTGCGGACCGCGGTAGTCGGGGATTCCGGAGTCGGTGGAGATTCCCGCCCCGCTCAGGATCGCCACCAGCGGCCGGTGCGTCGTCTCGCTGCTCATGCGGCGAGCGTACGCACGCGGCGCGGCCGACGGCGAGCGCGTTTATCCGGACGGGTAAAGTCCGCCCGGCACCGGGACGGACGCCCGACCCGGACGCCCGACCCGGAGGCCCGACCCCGGAGGCCCGGGTCGGACGCCCGGGTCGGACACCGCGGACGGGGAGAGCACGGGGATGGCGCGTTTCCTATGGCTGAGCGGCCGGACCGCGGAGGAGGAGGACGGGGCGCCGGAGGGCGGCATCGCCCGGACGATACGCGTCTCCGACGAACCACCTCGCCGCGGCCGCACCAGCCGCCCGCTGGCCTTCCCCGAGCGGCGGAACCCACCCGGCGGCGGCCTCCCCGAGTACCGTGCCGCCCGTAAGGAGGGCACCCGCGCGTTCACCCTCTGGGCAGATCCCCAACGCGGGCAGGTGTTCGCGCAGGTGGTGACCAAGTCGGCCACCAAGGGCGGCCCCGCCACGTACGAAGTCCTGGGCGCCGCCGGTGAACCCCTGGCCCTCATCACCCGCCGCCCGGCGATGAAGGGCGGCCTCCGCACCCGCTGGACCGTCCAGCAGACCGGCTCCCGGCCCGCCGTGGGCTTCAAGGGGCGGCCCTTCTGGTGGGGCGTGTGGTGGCTGTTCCTCCCCCTCCAACTGCTGGTCGTGATCGGGATCATCCTCAACGGCGGCGGCGACCCCGGCCGCACCCCGCGCCGCATCCGGTGGCGGCTGGACCGCCGGATCGTCCTCGACTTCCACAGCGGCCCCGGAACCGCCTTCGAGCTCAAGGCCGTGGCGGACTGGTGGGACGACCGCGTGACCGCGTCCCTCGTCGCCCTCCTCGACAGCCACGGCGGCTGGCTCGGCAGCGAATGGGACACCGCCGAGCGCTGACGTCCGCGAGGGTTCACCCGCTCGGTGGGGAACCGCCGGTTCCTGTTACTCCGCGTGGTCGGACCGTCCCACGCTGCGGTTTCTGCAGACGGACCGGGCCGAGAGGAATGGCGGGGGTGGCGATGGCGGACCCGACGGATGAGGACGCGGGCGATGGCGCGGTGGATCTGTTCCGCGCGCTGGGGGCGTCCGCCAGTAGGTCACCGGATGCGGGGGGCTTCGGGGGCGGTTGGGCCAGCGACAGAGGGGTCCATGCCCGGTGGATGAGGCTACAGACGGTGATGATCGCGGCGGCGAGAGCGATGAAGAACTCGACAGGCAGCTCGGCCGCTCATTCCCCCGGCCCTTCGGAAGCGAACCGGCCGGTGTTGGCGCGGATCCAGGTGCGCAGATGGGCCAGCGGCTCCAGGGCGCCGCGGCCGAGTTCGGTCAGCTCGTACTCGACACGCGGTGGGACCTCCGGGTAGATGGTGCGCACGACCAGGCCGTTGTCCTCCAGGCGCCGCAGGGTCTGGGTGAGCACCTTGGGGCTGACGCCCTCCAGCTTGCGGCGGAGCTCGCCGAAGCGGCGGGGGCCGCCTGCCAGGGCGGTGATGGCCAGGCCCGTCCATTTGTTGGCGAGCAGTTCGAAGACGGCACGGCCCGGGCAGAGCAGCCCGTAAATGTCGTGCCGGTGCGCGCGCTCGGCCATGTCGGAAAACCGCCTCTGAGCTGTCATAGTTTCCAAAATATACTTGGTGCCCTTGCGGGTGAGTACGGGGGTATCCGTACGTTCGCGGCATGAACTCGACCGCCGCTTCCGCCCCTGTCCGCGTTGGCCTTGTCGGCCTCTCCGCCCGCGGCGGCTGGGCTCCCCAGTCGCACCTGCCCGCCCTCTCCCGCCTCAAGGGGTACGAGCTGCGCGCCCTTTCGGCCTCGAGCGCCGAGTCCGCCCGAGCGGCGGGCGAGAAGTACAGGGTGCCGCTCGCCTTCGGTAGCACCGCGGAACTTGTGGCGAGCGACGAGGTGGACCTAGTGGTCGTCAGCGTCCGGGTGCCGCTGCACCGCGAGGTGATCCTCGCGGCACTCGGCGCGGGCAAGGCGGTGCTCTGCGAGTGGCCGCTGGGCAACGGGCTCGCCGAGGCAGAGGAGCTCGCGGCCGCCGCGGCGAAGGCCGGAGTGCGGACGTTCGCCGGGCTTCAGGCCCGCTCGGCGCCCGTGGTGCGGCAGGTGCGGGACCTGGTCACCGACAGGTACGTGGGCGAGGTCCTCTCCACCAGCCTGGTGGCGTCGGGGCGCCGGTGGGGCGCCACCTTCGAGCCGGGCGGCGCGTACCTCCTGGACCGCGAGAACGGCGGCACCATGCTGACGATCCCCTTCGGGCACACCGTCGACGCCGTAGCCCAGGTGCTTGGCGAGTTCACTGAGGTCTCCTCGACGCTCGCGACCCGGCGGCCCGTGGTGCACGAGGAGGGCACGGGCCGCGCGGCCGCGATGACCGTGCACGACCAGGTCGCGGTGAGCGGCCGCCTTGCATCGGGCGCGGTCGCCTCGCTGCACTTCCGCGCCGGGCTCTCCCGGGGCACGAACTTCCACTGGGAGATCAACGGCACCGAGGGGGACCTCGTCGTCACGGGCGACCACGGCCACCTTCAGCAGGACGCGCTCACCGTCCACGGCGCCCGGGGCACAGCCGCTGCCCTCGCCGAAATCCCGCTGCCCGCCCGCTACTTGGACGTACCGGAACTTGCCGGTCTGTGGAGGAGCCCCGCCTACAACGTGGGCGCCCAGTACGCCCAGATCCACGCTGACCTGACCCAGGGCACGGCGCTTGCCCCGGACTTCACGCACGCGGCGCGGCGGCAGCGGCTGCTTGACGCGATCGAGCGGTCGGGGGATTCGGGGACGCGGATCCGCCTCTAAGGGCGTCCGCAAGGAGGTTCCGGTTGGGCGGTAGTAGCGGGGCAGACACGGTTCGCCCGATCATGGAGTTCTCTACGCTTCATGATCACCGGGGGATCCGTGCCTGCCGTCCCTTCATGCATTCTCGACCCGCTTCGGGACCAGTTCCTGGCGCTGCTGCCCGCACGTGAGGACCGTCATCCGTGGGGCTGCCACAACCCGCGCATCAGCGACGCGGTGGTCTTCGACCGCCTGGTGCAGGTCCTGGTCTTCGGCTGCGGCTACGAGCGGGCTGCCGACCGGCTCTGCTCCGCCACCACCTTGCGCCGCCGCCGCGATGATTGGATCGCCGCAGGCGTAATGGAGACCCTGCGCCTTCTCGTCCTCGCCTGCTACGACCGCATGATCGGCCTCGAACTCGACCAACTATCCGCCGACGGGTGCATCGCCAAGGCACCCTCCGGCGGTGAGTGCGCTGGCAAGAGCCCGGTCGACAGGGTCAAACTGGGCATCAAGCGCTCACAGTTGACGGATGGGTACGGCATACCGCTGGTCACGGACCCGGCGCCGGCCAACATCCGCGACCACACGCTGCTGCCCGCCACTCTCGATCGCTTCGCCGGCCTGGAAGCAGACCTGGGACCGCTGCCCGAGCACCCGCGACTGAGCCTGGATGCCGGATACGACTACAGCATGGTTCACCTCGACCTGGATGCCAGAGGGATCCTCGGTCAGATTGCCGAGCGCGGTGTGAAGACCCCGATCCAGGCCGGCGGACGGGGTGGGTTGTGGAGCGCACGAACTCCTGGATGAACAACTTCGGCAAGCTCCGCCGCTGTACCGAGCGACGAAGGGCTTCGGTCGCATTCTTCATCGCTCTGGCCAGCACGATTATCACCGTGCGCTCCCTGATCCGACGCGCCTGGACCCTCTACCGCTGGGACACCCGCCCTCGAAGCTCCCACATCCGATGACCTACTGGCGGACACCCTTGATGGGCGGCGATGGGGGTGCCCGAGACAGAGTTGCCGGCCGGTGCCGGGGATATACCGGAGTCGATCATCGATCCCGCGGGACGTGGACCGAGGGTGTGGTTCCAGCAGGTTCCGGAGCCGAAGGTCGCCAAGAACCGGTGGCACTTCGACCTGAAGGTCGGTGGCGGCCGTGACGTCCGACTGGACGTCCGCCTCGTAGCGGATCGTAGATCCGCTACGGAACTCCTGTCCGAACCCGGAACCGTATGCCATCGATCAGCCGCCGCCGGGGCCAGATGGGTGGCCGTCCCACCTTCGCTCCCTTGCAACCGCCAGCCGATGCGTTCGCGCCGCGAGGTCGCTGATGCGGGCCCCGTCGAAGCCGAAGACGGCGCTGCGCACCCGGTCCTCCAGCGGCTCGGTCCACTGCGGCGGGATGGCCGCCGCGCCGCACAGCACCCCCGCGACCGACCCGGCCGTGGCGCCGTTGGAGTCGGTGTCCAGGCCGCCGCGCACCGTCAGGGCGATCGTGGTCGTGAAGTCGCCCGCGCCGTAGAGCAGCCCGGCCGTGAGGACGGCGGCGTTGGGGATCACATGGATCCAGGGCAGCCCGGCGGTCTCCCGCTCCAGCTGGGCGAGCGCGTCCGCCCACGCCACGCCCGCGTCGTGCAGGGACGCGATCCGGCGCACCGTACGGGCCAGCCGGCAGCGCGGCGGGATCCGGTCCAGGGCGCTGTCGACGGCGGCGCGCGGACCGTCCGCCGTGAACGCGGCCGCGATCAGCGCGGCCGCCCACATCGCCCCGTACACCCCGTTGCCCGTGTGGGAGAGGACGGCGTCGCGGCGGGCCATCGCGGCGGCCCGCCGCGGATCGCCGGGGTTGACCCAGCCGTGGATATCGGCGCGGATCAGGGCGCCGATCCACTCCTGGTAGGGGTTGTCGAGGGTCGCGCTGAGCGGCGGCTTCACCCCGGCCGTGAGATTGCGGTAGGCGACCCGCTCGGCGGTGAAGGTCTGCAGATACGGCAGCCGCAGCAGCCACACCTCGCCGACCTGCTCGGTGCTGAAGCAGGGGCCGTGGGTCTCCAGCAGGTGCAGGCCGAGGACGGAGTAGTCCACGTCGTCGTCGCGGCAGCTGCCGTGGATCCGGCCGCGCACGCAGCTCTGCCATTCGGGGCGCAGCTCGAACTCCACCGGGTCGGGCGGCGGCTCCAGCGCGGGGAGGTAGTCGGTCAGCGGGAGGGCGTCGGCGCGGCGGAGATACCGGTCGATGCGGTCGCGGGTCCAGTGCTCACCGTTCTCGACGGGTTTGCCGAGCATGTTCCCGGCGATCCGGCCGAGCCAGCCGCCGAGGATCCGGTCCGCGAGTGCGCTCCCGCTGAGGGCCATGGGTCAGGTGTACCGTTCCTGTGGGAGTTGGCCAGTGTCGGTCAACTGGCCACAGACCAGACTGTTTGGGGCCTGGTGACCTCGCGAACGGTCCTTGAGGTCGGGGAGCGGCACGAGTTGGTCACTTCGGCGCGGTCGGGTCTTGCCGCCCTGGTGACAGGCCATGGAGCGCAGCCGTTCGCGGAAGTGTGCGGTGGGGATCTGGGCCACGGTGCGGCGGAAAGCCTTGCCCCGGCGGCCGCGTCCCATGGTCTCCCGGCCGGTGGCGCGGGCATCGGCGAAGCCCAGGTTCTCGATCACGATGGCGGCGCAGTCGTGCTCGTGGGCGCGGGCGATGAGGCGGGTGATGGCCGCTCGCAGGCGTCCGTCCCGTGTGGTGGTGGGGCCGGTCAGCTCCAGTGGGATCGTGTGGGGTTCGCCCATGGGGTTGCCGTGTGGGTCGAGGACGATGGCAGCGAGGTGGTCGGCGTTGAGGTCGACGGCGAGCAGCCTCGCGCCGGACGCCCGGATCTCTTCCGGGCTCGGGGGTGGGGTGGTGCTGGTGGACCAGGACGCGTCCAGGTACCAGCGGTCGCGGGCGGGGTCATAGACGATGTCGTAGCGCACGGCCCGGTGGGCGCTGACCCGGTCCAGCCACTCCGGGCGGCGGTGGTGGAAGGTGACCGTGCAGGAGAGCCGGTAGCGGCCGCGCGGGGCGTTGGCCAGATATCGCAAGGGTTCTGGCAGCACCAGCGTGAGCGAGCCGTCTGCGGGGTCGACGGTGATGGTGTAGTTGCCGTGCGGGGCCCCGGACTCGCCGTCGGCGGTCAGGAACAGGCGGGCAGCATCCCACCGCTTCCGCCAGTCGGCCTCGGTCAGGCCGGTCTCCGCGAGGCGGTGACGGGTGCTGGCCAGCCGGCGCCCGCCCACCGTGACCGACGGTCGCCCCTGGTCGATCTGCTGCTCCACCACCGCCAGCCGGGCTTGGAGCTTGCTCAGGTGCCGCTGTTTCTGCCAGCGCTCGGCCCGGTCGGCATACCCGCGCACCCGGCCCTGTCTGTGCCCGCACGCCACCGCCAGCCGCTGCTCGATCTTCCGGATGCGGCAGCGCAGACCGGCCCGTTCATCGATCAGGCAGCGCATCGACAGCTGGTACTGGTCTTCCGACACCCGGGTCATCGCGCCCGCCCACCGCGACGAGGACACCGCCGTCAGCTGCTTCTTCCGCCCCGCCCGCCCGGTCTGCCGCGCCGGAACGTTCCCCGTCCGGAAACGTGCGGCGAGATCGGCCCGCTGGTGGTGGCCCAGATGCTCGCCGACCAGCGTCAGGACCTTCACATCCGCCGCCGTCAGATCCTTCAGCCGGTCCCGGATCCGCGCCCCGCACGGAGCGGCCACCGTGAACGGGGCAGCGATCACACGCAGCTCACCCTCCCTCCCCCGCTTGCGCGCCACCAGCCACCCCCTTCGCCGCATCGAACGAATCCGCCACCACCGATCATGCATTCCCCATACCCCCAACACCCCGAGATGTGACCCCGTTCATCCCATCGAGCGACACCCTGGCCAACCACGACCAACAACCGAATCAGCAGTTGGCAACCCGCGTCTGAGGTGGGTGTACCGGTGCGGCCGCGCCGGATAGGGTCACAGCGGCGCGACCGCCTGGGCGAATGCGAGGGGTTACGAAGGTGACGGACGCTTCGACGGAGGCTTCGGACGACGCGAAGGAAGCCACAGCCGGGACCAGGACATGGGCGCAGGGGCAGGCGACGCCCCCCAGTCGTGTGCTGATCGCCGCGGACAAGTTCAAGGGCTCGCTCACGGCGGTGGAGGTGGCCGAGCGCGTCACGGCGGGCCTGCGCCGCGGCGCGCCCCATGGTGGCGAGGGCCTGCGGATCGCGGCGCTGCCCGTCGCCGACGGCGGGGACGGCACGGTGGACGCGGCGGTCGCGGCCGGGTTCGAACGGCGCGAGGCGCGGGTCACCGGGCCGCTGGGCGCGCCGGTGACGGCGGCGTACGCGCTGCACGGGACCACGGCCGTGGTGGAGATGGCCGAGGCGTCCGGGCTGCGCCATCTGCCGAAGGGGGTCTTCGCGCCGCTCACCGCGACCACGTACGGCAGCGGGGAGCTGCTGCGCGCGGCGCTGGACGCGGGCGCCCGCACGATCGTCTTCGGCGTGGGCGGCAGCGCCACGACGGACGGCGGCGCGGGGATGCTCAGCGCGCTGGGGGCGCGCTTCCTGCGGGCGGACGGTACCCCTGTCGCACCGGGCGGGGGCCCGCTGCGCGACCTCGCCGCGGCCGATCTGTCCGGCCTCGACCCACGCCTCGCCGACACCGAGACCATCCTGGCCGGCGACGTCGACAACCCCCTCACCGGGCCGAAGGGCGCGGCGGCGGTCTACGGCCCGCAGAAGGGCGCAGGCGAGGACGACGTGGCGGCCCTGGACGCCGCCCTCGCCCACTACGTACGCGTCCTGGAACGCGCGGTCGGGGCCTCGGCCGCCGAATACGCCCTCGCGCCCGGCGCGGGCGCGGCGGGCGGCATCGGCTTCGGCGCCCTCGTCGGCCTGGGCGCGAGCTTCCGCCCCGGCATCGAGGTGATGCTCGACGTCCTCGGCTTCCCCGCCGCGCTGGAGGGCGCGGACCTGGTGATCACGGGGGAGGGCTCACTGGACGAGCAGACCCTCCACGGCAAGGCCCCGGCGGGCGTCGCGGCGGCCGCCCGCGCGCGGGGCATCGAGGTGGTCGCGGTCTGCGGCCGCCTGTCCCTGGCCCCCGCGGCCCTGGGCAACGCGGGCATCCGCCGCGCCTACGCCCTCACCGACCTGGAACCGGACCCAACCCGCTGCATCGCCGAGGCCGGCCCCCTCCTGGAACGCACCGCGGAACGCCTGGCAGCGGACTTCCTCGGCTGATTTCGGCTTTCGGCGCATCTTCCCGAATTCGGGTACGGGTACGGGTGCGTACCCGTACCCTGGTGTCATGAGTGGAGGGAGCCTCACCATGGCCGATGCCAACGTACGGATTCCCACCGAGGCACGAGACCGGCTGGCCGAGATAGCGGCTTCGGAGGGGCTTTCCCTGCGGGCCTATCTGGCCCGCCTCGCCGACACCCTGCTCACCCCGGCCGAGCGGGCCGAGCGCGCTGAGCGAGCTCGCGCCGTGTTGCAGGAGTGGAACGGGTACAACCCCAGCGAAGCCGAGATCGCAGACTTGGACGCCGACCTGGATCGGCGTCTGGCCGAGGCGGACACCCGGTGACCGAAGCTCTGCACATCGTGCTGGACGACACCGCCATGGTGGCCGCCGGGCGCGGCAATATCCTGCTCTCCCGCCTGATCCACCGTGCTCACGCAGAGCCGGGCTGGTTCCTCTACGCTCCCGCCTGTGCCCTTGTGGAGGCCGACCGGGCCCGTCCCGGAACGGCGGAGCACATCGCCGCCCTGCCCAGCCTCACCGTCCTGGACCTCGACCTGCCTGCCGCCTTGGCGGTGGCACGCGCTCCCGCCGGATGGGCGGCTGCCCACACCGCGTACGTGGCCCAGCCGACACCTGAGCGCCCTGCCGGGGCAGTGGTCGCGACGGCTGCGGCGGACGGGTGGAAGGGGCAGCCGGTGCGCATCCTCGACGTGGGGCCGTAACCCCGGCCGTAACCAGAAAACGCCGTGGGGCCCGAGCGGGAAGCTCGGGCCCCACGGCGTTTTCGTCGAAGGACGGGCGGCCTGGTAGCCGCTACGGCAGCTGGGCTGCCCTCGCCTCGCGGCGGTTGTCGCGGAACGCGTTCACCCGTCGCGCCGTGGCGAAGAGGGGGATCACCGCGCCCATGACGACCTGAAGGGCGCAGGCCGACTGGAGGAGGAGCTCACCGCCGGGGGCCTCGAAGGCCCAGGCGGCCAGCAGGGCCATGCTGGTGACGATCCAGCCGAGCATGGCCACCGCGAGCCGGCCGCGCGGCTTGGGGTACTCCACCCGGCTCACCATCAGCCACGCGACGCCCACGATCGCGAGCAGCGTCGGCACGAACGGCAGGCCGAGCAGGACCACCGAGACGACCGTCAGGGCGCCGAAGGGACTCGGCATGCCCTGGAAGACGCCGTCACGCAGCGTCACGCAGGAGAATCGCGCAAGCCGCAGCACCACCGCCAGCAGCACCACGATCGCGCCCACCACCGAGACCCGCTGGTAGGCGTCGTCGGACACCATCCCCCAGACGAGGACGAAGTACGCGGGGGCCAGCCCGAAGCTGATCAGGTCGGAGAGGTTGTCCAGCTCCGCGCCCATCGCCGAGCTGCGCAGCTTCCGCGCGACGAGCCCGTCGAAGAGGTCGAAGACGGAGGCGAGCAGCATCAGCATCACCGCGGAGGCGGCGCTGTGCCGGGTCATCCCGCCGTCCTCGCTGCCCGTGAGGTGCGGGATGAGGACGCCGGTGGTGGTGAAGTAGACCGCCAGGAAGCCACACGTGGCGTTGCCCAGGGTCAGCGTGTCGGCTATCGACAGTCGCGTCGACAGCGGCATGTCGTCCGTTTCGTCGACGTCCGCCGCGTCCACCTCGGCTTCGGGGACCCAGGCGGCCTGTGTATCGGGATCAATCACGGTCAAGGCGAGTCACCCCCGCGGTGGTGGCCTGGCCGACCTCGACCGCGACGTCGACACCCTCGGGGAGGTATACGTCGACCCGCGAGCCGAAGCGGATGAGACCGATCCGCTCACCCTGTTCGACCTTCGTGCCCTGTGGCACATACGGCACGATACGCCGGGCGACGGCGCCCGCGATCTGGACCATCTCGATGTCGCCGAGCTCGGTGTCGAAGTGCCAGACGACCCGCTCGTTGTTCTCGCTCTCCTTGTTGAACGCGGGAACGAAGCCGCCGGGGATGTGCTCCACGGAGGTCACCGTACCGGCCAGCGGAGCGCGGTTGACGTGGACGTTGAGCGGGCTCATGAAGATGGCGACGCGGGTGCGCCCGTCCTTCCACGGCATGATGCTCTGCACCACGCCGTCGGCCGGGGAGATCACACGGCCCTGCGTGATCTCTCTCTCGGGGTCGCGGAAGAACCACAGCATGCCCGCCGCGAGCGCGGTGGCGGGCACGGCGACCGCCGCCCAGCGTCCGGAGCGGCGGGACCGAGCAAGACTGACCGCCGCGGTGGCGACGGTCGGGAGGAGCCACGGCGACGCTCCGCGCGCGAGGCGGACGCGGCCGCGTTGTGCAGAGGATTGGCTGTGGGGCATGGATGACCTTCGTAGCGGAGGATGCCGCGACGCAAGACTGGGGACGGCGGCTTTACGGGATGGTATCGGTTGCGAGCGGTAACTGGGCAAGCGCCAGGGCTCGTCGGTGGCTTGTCAGTGACCGAAGACCCTCGGCGCGGTGTGACCTTCTTCTCTCGGATACCACCCCAAAAGGGACGTTCAGTCTTGGGTTCGGTATTCCTCCAGAAGCCTCCGTCCAATAATCATTTTCTGAATCTCAGCGGTCCCTTCGCCGATGAGAAGCATCGGTGCCTCTCGGTAGAGCCGCTCGATCTCGTATTCCTTGGAGAAGCCGTACCCGCCGTGGATGCGGAAGGCGTCCTCCACGACCTCTTTGCAGTACTCGGACGCCAGGTACTTCGCCATTCCCGCCTCGAGGTCGTTGCGCGCGCCCGAATCCTTCTTCCGGGCCGCATTGACCATCATCGCATGCGCCGCCTCGACCTTTGTTCCCATTTCGGCCAGTTTGAACTGGATGGCCTGGTGCTGGGCGATCGGCTTACCGAAGGTATGCCGCTGCTGTGCGTATGCAACGCCCAGCTCGAAAGCGCGTCGCGCCACACCACAGCCGCGGGCGGCGACATTCACCCGGCCGACCTCGACTCCGTCCATCATTTGGTAAAAACCTCGGTTCGGCGCCCCGCCGAGCACCCGATCGGCCGGAATGCGCAGTCCGTCCATGATGAGCTCGGTGGTGTCGACCCCCTTGTAGCCCATCTTCTCGATCTTGCCGGGGATGGTCAGACCGGGCCGGACCTCGCCGAAGCCGGGCTCCTTCTCGACCAGGAAGGTGGTCATCGCCTTGTGCGGCGCGACCCCCTCCTTGGCCTCGCCGGTCCGGCACAGGACCGCCACCAGGGTGGAGCTGCCGCCGTTGGTCAGCCACATCTTCTGTCCGGTCAGGACGTAGTCGTCGCCGTCCGGCACCGCCTTGCTGGTGATGGCCGACACGTCCGAGCCCAGACCCGGCTCCGACATCGAGAAGGCGCCCCGGATCTCGCCCAGCGCCATCTTGGGAAGGAAATACTCCTTCTGTTCCTCGGTGCCGTGCTGCTTGAGCATGTACGCCACGATGAAGTGGGTGTTGATGATGCCCGAGACGCTCATCCAGCCGCGGGCGATCTCCTCCACGCACAGTGCGTAGGTGAGCAGTGACTCACCCAGACCGCCGTATTCCTCCGGGATCATCAGCCCGAAGACGCCGAGCTCCTTCAGCCCTTCGACGATCGCCGTCGGATATTCATCGCGATGTTCCAGCTCGGTCGCGACCGGCAGGATCTCCTTGTCGACAAAATCCCTGACCGTGGAGAGGATCTCCCGCTGGATGTCGGTCAGGCCCTCCGTCTGCGCGAGGCGGCTCATATCACTGCCCTCCCAGCTCCGGGCGGCCCGGCTGCTCTCCCCCTGGGCTACCGCCCGGGAGGTGCCCCCTGCCCCGCTCCTTGATGTATGTGGCGGTCGGCACCATCACCTTGCGCCGGAAGACACAGACCAAGGTGCCGTCCTGCTTGTAGCCCTTGGTCTCCACATGCACGATGCCGCGGTCTGTTTTGGACTTCGACGGCGTCTTGTCCAGGACCTCGGTCTCGCCGTAGATGGTGTCTCCGTGGAAGGTGGGCGCCACATGCCGCAGTGACTCGACCTCCAGATTGGCGATGGCCTTTCCGGAGACATCGGGAACGGACATGCCCAGCAGCAGGGAGTAGATGTAGTTGCCGACCACCACGTTCTTGCCGAAATCGGTCGTCTTCTCGGCGTAGTTGCTGTCCATGTGCAGCGGGTGGTGGTTCATGGTGAGCAGACAGAAGAGGTGGTCGTCGTACTCGGTGACCGTCTTCCCCGGCCAATGCCGGTAGACGTCGCCCACCGTGAACTCCTCATAGGTACGGCCGAACTGCATGGCTCATGCCTCCGGGGGCTGGAAGGTGGACGTACGGCTCATCCCGGCGGCGCGGCCCTTGCCCGCGACGACCAGGGCCATCTTGCGGCTGGCCTCGTCGATCATCTCGTCCCCGAGCATCGCCGAACCCTTCATACCGCCCTCCGCCGAGGTGCAGTAGTCATAGGCGTCCAGGATCAGCTCCGCGTGGTCGTAGTCCTCCTGCGACGGCGAGAAGACCTCATTGGCCGCCTCCACCTGGCCGGGGTGCAGCACCCACTTGCCGTCGTAGCCGAGGGCGGCCGCGCGCCCGGCCACCTCGCGGAAGCCGTCCACGTTCCGGATCTGGAGGTACGGGCCGTCGATCGCCTGGAGGTCGTGCATACGGGCCGCCATCAGGATCCGCATCAGGATGTAGTGATAGGCGTCCGCCGGATAGCCGGGCGGCTGCTCGCCCACGACCAGCGACTTCATGTTGATGGACGCCATGAAGTCGGCCGGGCCGAAGACGATGGTCTCCAGACGCGGCGAGGCGCCGGCGATCTCGTCCACGTTGACCAGGCCCTTGGCGTTCTCGATCTGCGCCTCGATGCCGATCCGCCCGATCTCGAAGCCCATCGTCTTCTCGATCTGGGTGAGCAGCAGGTCCAGCGCGACAATCGCTTCAGCGTCCTGCACCTTGGGCAGCATGATGCAGTCCAGGTTCGGGCCCGCGCCCTCGACCACCGTGATGACGTCCCGGTACGTCCAGTGGGTGGTCCAGTCGTTGACCCGCACCACCCGGGTCTTACCGGTCCAGTCGCCCTCGTTCAGCGCCTTGACGATGGTGTGCCGGGCGTCCTCCTTGGCCAGCGGGGCGCAGGCGTCCTCCAGGTCCAGGAAGACCTGGTCGGCCGGGAGCCCCTGGGCCTTCTCCAGGAAGCGCGGATTGGAGCCGGGGACGGCGAGGCACGAACGGCGCGGACGCAGGCGGCCGGCGGCAGCGTCTGCGCGGTCGGGGGCGGTCATACGAGAACCTCCAGAGGGGGAAGCGTGTTCGCGGCGCGGATCTCATCGACGATACGGCCGATGATCTCCGTGATACCGAAGTCCTTGGGGGTGAAAACCGCGGCGACACCCGCCGCGCGCAGGGCGGCCGCGTCCGAGGACGGGATGATCCCGCCGACGATGACGGGGATGTCCTGGGCGCCCGCGGTACGCATCCGCTCCAGGACGTCGGGCACCAGCTCGGCGTGCGACCCGGACAGGATCGACAGCCCGACGCAGTGCACGTCCTCGGCCACGGCCGCCGAGACGATCTGCTCCGGGGTGAGCCGTATCCCCTGGTAGACCACCTCGAAACCGGCGTCCCTGGCCCGTACGGCGATCTGCTCCGCGCCGTTGCTGTGCCCGTCCAGGCCCGGCTTGCCGACCAGCAGCCGCAGCCTGCCGCCGCCGAGCTCGGCCGCGGTCTTCCCGACCTTCTCGCGGACCGAGGCCAGCAGGGAGCCCGCCTCCGTGGCGACGGACAGGGGCGCGCCGCCGACCCCGGTGGGGGCGCGGTACTCGCCGAAGACATCGCGCAGCGCCCAGGCCCACTCCCCGGTGGTCACACCCGCGCGGGCACAGCGCAGGGTGGCCTCCATCAGGTTGTCGGTCCCCACGGCGGCCTTACGGAGGGCACCGAGGGCCTCCTGGGCGGGTCCCTCGTCGCGCTGCTCGCGCCAGGAGTGCAGGGCCGAGACCACCCGCGCCTCGTTCTCCGGGTCCACCGTCATGATCGCGGTGTCGAGGTCGGCGGTGAGCGGATTGGGCTCGGTGGACTCGTAGCAGTTGACGCCGACGATCTTCTCCTCGCCCGCCTCGATCCGCGCCCGGCGCTCGGAGTGGGAGGCCACCAGCCGCGCCTTGAGATAGCCGGACTCGACGGCGGCCATCGCCCCGCCCATCTCCTGGATCCGCTCGATCTCGGCCTCGGCCTCCTCCACCAGGGTGGCGACCTTGGACTCGATCACATGGGAGCCCTCGAAGATGTCGTCGTACTCCAGCAGATCGCTCTCATGGGCGAGGACCTGCTGGATGCGCAGCGACCACTGCTGGTCCCAGGGGCGGGGCAGGCCCAGCGCCTCGTTCCAGGCCGGGAGCTGGACGGCGCGGGCACGGGCGTCCTTGGAGAGGGTGACGGCCAGCATCTCCAGGACGATGCGCTGGATGTTGTTCTCCGGCTGTGCCTCGGTCAGGCCGAGCGAGTTCACCTGGACGCCGTAGCGGAACCGGCGGTGCTTGGGGTTCTTGATGCCGTACCGCTCGCGGGTGATCCGGTCCCAGATGCGGCCGAAGGCGCGCATCTTGCACATCTCCTCGATGAAGCGGACGCCCGCGTTCACGAAGAAGGAGATCCGGGCCACCACATCGCCCTTACGGTCCTCGGGAACCTGGCCGGAGGCGAACACCGCGTCCAGTACGGCGACCGCCGTGGACATCGCGAAGGCGATCTCCTGCACCGGAGTGGCCCCGGCCTCCTGGAGGTGGTAGCTACAGATGTTGATCGGGTTCCACTTGGGGATGTGGTGGACCGTGTACGCGATCATGTCGGTGGTCAGCCGCAGGCTCGGGCCCGGCGGGAAGACATGCGTCCCCCGCGACAGGTACTCCTTGACGATGTCGTTCTGCGTCGTCCCCTGGAGCTTCGCGGTATCGGCGCCGTGCTCCTCCGCGACGACCTGGTACAGCGCCAGCAGCCACATCGCCGTCGCGTTGATCGTCATGGAGGTGTTCATCCGCTCCAGGGGGATCTCCTGGAACAGCCGCCGCATGTCGCCCAGGTGCGAGACCGGGACCCCGACCCGGCCCACCTCCCCGCGGGCGAGGACGTGGTCCGGGTCGTAGCCGGTCTGGGTGGGCAGGTCGAAGGCGACCGAGAGCCCGGTCTGGCCCTTGGCCAGGTTGCGCCGGTACAGCTCGTTGGACGCCTCGGCGGTGGAGTGCCCGGCGTAGGTGCGCATCAGCCAGGGACGGTCCTTGGGGCGGGGTGTGCCACTCATCAGACGCCCCGGCCGTTCTTGTGATCGTCACGGAACAGGTTGATGGCGTCGATGTGCTGCTCGCGCATCGCCTGGTCGCGCACGCCCATGCCCTCCTCGGGCGCCAGGCACAGCACGCCGACCTTGCCCTGGTGGAGGTTGTGGTGGACGTCGTACGTGGCCTGGCCGGTGTCCTCCAGCCGGTACGTTTTGGACAGCGTCGGATGGATCTTGCCCTTGGCGATCAGGCGGTTGGCCTCCCACGCCTCGCGGTAGTTGGCGAAGTGCGAGCCGACGATCCGCTTCAGCGACATCCACAGGTAGCGGTTGTCGTACTCGTGGGTGTAGCCGGAGGTCGAGGCGCAGGTGACGATCGTGCCGCCCTTACGGGTGACATAGACGGACGCGCCGAAGGTCTCCCGGCCCGGGTGCTCGAAGACGATGTCCACGTCCTCGCCGCCGGTCAGCTCGCGGATCTTCTTGCCGAACCGCTTCCACTCGCGCGGGTCCTGGGTGCCGTCGTCCTTCCAGAACGTGTAGTCCTCGGCGGTGCGGTCGATGATCGCCTCGGCGCCCATCCGCCGGCAGATCTCGGCCTTCTGCGGCGAGGAGACCACACAGACCGGGTTGGCCCCGCCGGCCAGCGCGAACTGGGTGGCGTACGAGCCGAGTCCGCCGCTCGCGCCCCAGATCAGGACGTTGTCGCCCTGCTTCATCCCGGCGCCGTTACGGGAGACCAACTGCCGGTAGGCGGTGGAGTTGACCAGGCCCGGGGCGGCCGCCTCCTCCCAGCTCAGATGGGCGGGCTTGGGCATCAGCTGGTTGGACTTGACCAGCGCGATCTCGGCGAGCCCGCCGAAGTTGGTCTCGAAGCCCCAGATGCGCTGCTCGGGGTCGAGCATGGTGTCGTTGTGGCCGTCGGCGCTCTCCAGCTCGACCGACAGACAGTGCGCGACGACCTCGGCGCCCGGCTTCCAGGAGTTCACGCCGGGGCCGGTGCGCAGCACGACGCCCGCGAGGTCGGAGCCGATGATGTGGTACGGCAGGTCGTGCCGCTTGGCCAGGGGGGAGAGCCTGCCGTACCGCTCCAGGAAGCCGAAGGTCGGCAGCGGCTCGAAGATCGAGGTCCACACGGAGTTGTAGTTGACCGAGCTGGCCATCACGGCGACGAGCGCCTCTCCGGGGCCCAGCTCGGGCACCGGCACCTCGTCCACGTGCAGTGACTTGCGGGGGTCCTTCTCCCGGGTGGTGAGGCCCGAGAACATCTCGGCCTCGTCCTTGCGCACGGTCACCGCGCGGTACGACTCGGGGACGCGCAGTGCCGCGAACTCCTCGGGTGCTGTGTCCGACGCCAGGATCGCGTCAAGTATCTCGTTCATCGGTGCCTCCGGCGAAGCGTCCATGAGGGGACGCCTGAGGGAACGCTGGGCTCGTGACGGGTGATTGCTGATGCGGTGCCGTCGGTTCGGCGGAGGTGGTGCTCGGTGCGGCGCGGGTAGCGCCGGGTGCCTGGTGACGCAGGCGTGTCCGGGCGCGCAAAGCGGCTTGCGGGGACAGCCGGCGCACGATGGTTGGCAGCGCGCCGGTCGCCCGGACATCATCACCGTATGGCACGCTGTGCCACCTCGCAAGACACTGGGTGCCAACAATTTCCCTCAGTTGTCATCTCCAGTGCACACATGAGCAACGACGGCCGCCCCAACCGGGGTGGCCGTCGCGGTGTGGATCAGCTGTGGGTGCTGTCAGTCGTCCTTCTCCAGGGAGAGGGCGAAGATATGCGCCCGCGCGGTGCCCGAGGGAGCGCCCAGGGTGATCGCTGACAGCTCCTTGCCCGGGTCCAGCTCCACCACCTGGTGGAAGATCGCGGCCTTGGTGCCCAACGGGCCGGTGCTGGTGTGGATCTGACTCGTCCGCACCGCCTCCGTCTCGCCGTACGCGGGACCCGACCTCCAGGCCGTCAGCTGGATGGTCAGCTTGCCCGTCGAGCCGTCGGCGTACGCGGCCTCGGCGGGGACGGACACATTGCCGGTGTCGCCCGCGCCCAGCACATGGAGCTTCGTATAGCCGCCCGCCGTGACCGTAACCTTCTGACCTGCGGCGATGACATTGTTGTTGGAGCCCTCGCTGCCGTTGGTGAACGCGAAGGTGATCCCGTCGTCCTCGGTCTGCCCGGTCTGCGGCAGCTGCGCCATCGGATAGGTGCGGCCCGTACCGTCGAAGTCGCCGTCCCCGTAGTACATCTCGGTGGTGATGGCGTCGTTGTCGAAGTGCCCGGTCAGATCGACCTGGGTGACCGCGCCCGCCTGCGGCAGCTCCGGCAGGCCCCAGGGCTCGGCCGGGGTGGTGACCTTCACCGGGGCGATCCGGAAGTCCGGCCGGGTGCCGGCCGGGTAGATCACCGCCTCGTCCTCCCGGTCCAGCTCCAGCTCGATCTCGCCGTTGCCCAGGTCACGCCACTTCGGCGCGGGGCCGCCGACCCCGGCGACCGCCACCCGGCCGCCGATCGAGTGACGGACGCGGCACGGCTCCCCGGCCAGGCTGCGCACCCGCACCCAGCGCGTCCTCCCGCCCGTACGCACCCCGCTGACCAGGAACGCGCCCTGGGTGCGGAAGTCGTGCAGCGTGACGTCCTGCCACTCGCCCGGCACCCCGGGGAAGAAGCGGATCGTCCCGCCCCAGCTCTGGCAGAGCATGTCGTGGATCGCCTGTGCGCCCGACAGCGGGGTCTCGATCACCGGACCCGCCTCGTAGTAGTGGGTATTGGGCTGGATGAACCGCGCCACCAGCTCCCGCAGATACTTCAGCGCGTCATCGCCCCGCCCCATCTGCGTCGAGATCGAGGCCGCGCCCGAGAAGCTGTAGCCGCGCAGCGCGCCCTCGAAGCTGATCCAGTGCTCCAGCGAGCGGGCGATCAGGTCCCGGTGCTCCTTCTGGTCCCAGTTGACCAGGTAGAGCGGGTAGACCGAGAGCATATGGGAGTAGTGGCGGTGGGACTTGGCGAAGGGGACGCCGGTGCCGATCATGAAGCCGTTCTCGTCCACCGGATAGTCGACCAGCTTCTCCAGCACCTCGCGCCACTTGGGCACCAGCGGATCGTCCTTGTCCAGCAACTCGACCGTGGTCAGCAGGGTCTGGCAGGACCAGCGCAGCAGCGCCAGGTCGTAGTTGCAGTCCGGGGCCGCGCCGTACTCGGGGGAGAAGGTCTTCGGCAGATGCAGCCTGCCGTCCGGCTGCTCTGTGAGGAAGTGCAGGTAGTAGTTGGTGGAGCGGCGCAGCAGCGGATAGAGCACATCCTCCAGCAGGCCCCGGTCCATGGTGTGGCGGTAGGTCAGCCAGACGTTGTGCAGCGCCCAGGGCAGATCGCCCACCTCGGGGGAGTCCCCGACGCCCGGCACCGGCACCGTGCCGTTGTCCTCGCACTGTGCGTCCGTGGAGCGGCGCAGCCCGGCCGAGTCGGCGCGGTACTCGGGCTTGAGGCCGCTGATGAGCACATCGGTGTTCTCGGCGAGGGTGCGCGGAATCGCGTCAAGCTCCAGGTGGTTGGAGCCGTACACCGGCCAGTACTCCAGCTGGACGTTGAGGTTCCACCACACCCCGGGCCATGGGGTCGGCTCCACCCACGGGCCGGTGGTGGCCATGACGGGGGCGTGCTCACGGGCGGCGCAGGCCAGCTTGTAGAGCTGGATCCAGTAGAAGCTCTGGAGCATCCCGTCGGGCACCGAGATGAAGCTCTTGCGGTAGAAGCGGTGCCACCACTCGTAGTGGCTGCGCCGCAGGCTGGAGACCGGCAGCGCGGACGCCTTGCGCACGGTGGTCCGCGCCCGGCCCTCCGCGTCCGTACCGGGGTAGGAGTGCGCCACGGCCAGGTAGTACGTGCGCTCACGGCCGCTGCCGCGCTGCTTGTGCGCGCTCACCGTCTGCCCGCCCGCCACCAGCGACTGGACGGTGATGCCGAGCCCGTCCTCGGTGCGGCTGACCGGGGCCGGGTTGGGCTCGAAGCCCTTCGGCGGATCCTCGCGGACGATGCGCGGGCTGACCGCCGGTGAGGGCTTGAACTCCCAGCGGAACCCCTCCTCGCCGGCGCTCGCCTCGACGGTGGCCAGCAGCATGGTGCGGTCGTTGTGCACCAGCGCCCGCAGCTTCAGCTTCCCCTTGTCCGTGGTGACCGTGCCGCGCAGCTCGGCGTTCCACAGATCCAGCCGCAGATCGACGCCGGTGATGGCGCCGACCGGGCGCAGCAGCAGATTGCCGACCGGGAGCCGCGCCACGCCCCAGTCGCTGCCGCCTTCGGTGGGCCGGTGGTCCTGCACCTCGCTGTGGTGGATCGTGAAGCGCAGCGCGTTCTCCCCGGGCTCCTGGTAGATCATCGAGCCCAGCAGGCCATTGCCGAGGAACGGCCCCTCGTACCACGTTCTCGGCAAGCGCTTCCAGACCAGATCCTGCCCGCTGAGGAAGCGCTCCCACTCCTGGTCGGTGCGCATGCCGCGCAGGGTCACCGACTGCTGTGGCTGTGCGGCCGCCTCCTGCTCGGGGAGGACCGTGCCGACGGCCGTGCTCGCGGCGGCGCCCGCCGCCACCCGGCCCAGGAATCCGCGTCTGCTGACTGGCATCCCGAACATCTCCCGTCCCCGAAGCGATCAGATTGCTCCGATGATTTGGCTAGACGGGAGCGTAGAAACGGGCTGATGATGCGTCAAGGCACCTGATTGCTCTGATGTATCGAGCGCCGTATCGAGGATGCGGTGAACGAGGAGGAACGATGCATACGGCACGATCAAAGGTCACCAGAGCCGTGGCCGCCCTCGCCTGCGCGGCCGCCGTGCTGGTGCCGCTCCGGGCGGCGGCGGCATCGGACGGTCGTGCGCAGGATTGGCGGCTGACCGGAAAGGGGCAGGTCAGCGGCGAGCTCAAGCTGAACAACGAGGGCGCGCTGACGCTGGCCGCGCGCCATGGCGCCACCACCGTGCTGCGCCCGTCGGGCCTGGGCATCCGCACCGCCGAGACCGATTTCAGCAAGGGCTTGCGCTTCGCGGGGCGCAGCGACCGCAAGGTCCATGAGACCTACACGACCACCACCGGCCGCCGCACCCACCACACCTCCGACGCCTCCGAGTCGACCTTCACCTTCCGCAAGGACGGGCGGACGCTGAAGGTGGTCATCCGGGTCTCCGCCGACGGTCTGGCCTACCGCTATGTGCTGCCGGACAAGGGGACGGTCACCGTGCTCGGCGAGAGCACCGAGTACGCCGTCCCGCCGTCCGCCGACTCCTTCCTCCTGCCGTACGACAACGGCCGCCAGGACTACGAGTCCGCCCATGACCACGGCAAGGTCGCCGACGCCAAGGCGGGCGACTACGGCTATCCGTCGCTCTTCCACATCGGTTCCAGCTGGATGCTGATCGAGGAGGCGGACCTCAACAGCTCCTACGGCGGCTCCCGGCTCACCCTCGACTCCGCCACCGACCGCTTCAAGCTCACCCTCCCCGACCCCGCCGAGGTCAGCGGCCCCGGGCTGACCACCCCCTGGCGGACCATGGTCATCGGTGACCTCGCCACCGTCACCGAGAGCGATCTGCCGACCGATCTGGCCGCCCCCTCCAAGGTCGCGGACACCTCCTGGATCAAGCCGGGCAAGGCGGCCTGGTCCTGGTGGTCGGACGGGCAGAGTCCGACCAGCCTGGACGCCCAGAAGAAGTTCGTGGACTTCGCGGCGCGCGAGGGCTGGGAGTACATCCTGGTGGACTCCGGCTGGAGCGACTCCTGGATGCCCGAGCTGACCGCGTACGCCAAGGAGAAGGGCGTCGGCGTCTGGCTGTGGGCGCGCTGGCAGACGATCGACGCGCAGAGCGAGCGGGACCGGCTGTTCCCCCTGTGGAAGTCCTGGGGGATCGCCGGGCTGAAGATCGACTTCCTGGAATCGGACGGCCAGGACCGGATGCGCTGGTACGACGCGGTCTTCAAGGACAGCGCCCGGCACAAGCTGATGCTGAACTTCCACGGCGCCACGATCCCGCGCGGCCAGGAGCGGACCTGGCCGCAGCTGATGAGCACCGAAGCGGTCAAGGGCGCCGAGGGCACCCGCCCCAAGCCGGGCCGCCAGCCCTTCCCGGCGGCGCACTACACGACCCTGCCCTTCACCCGGAACCTCATCGGGCCCATGGACTTCACCCCGGTGACCTTCACCGGTGTGCGGCCCACGAGTGACGCGGCCGAACTCGCGCTGTCGGTCGTCTACGAGTCCGGAGTGCAGCACTTCGCCGACAGCGTGGAGTCGTACGAGAGCAGGCCGCAGGAGCTGAAGTTCCTGAACCAGGTGCCCACGGTGTGGGACGAGACAAAGCTGGTCGACGGCGACCCCGGCGACCGCGCCGTCCTGGCCCGCCGCTCCGGCGACACCTGGTACCTGGGCGCGATCACCTCGGGCGAGGCCCGCACGCTGGACGAGCCGCTGAGCTTCCTCGGCAAGGGCGGCTGGCGGATCGAGGTGTGGAAGGACGGCCCGGACGGCAAGGTCGTCACCGAAACCCAGGAGGTCACGGCGACCTCCCGGCTCAAGGTGGCCATCCCGAAGAACGGCGGCTACGCGGCGAAACTGACGAAGACCGCCTGAGGCGCGACCAGGGCGGGGTCTGCCTGTGGGGGGCGGACCCCGCCCTCATCCCCGCCGCGACGCGGTCGGCCTGTGGAAGGGGCGGGTGCCGCCCTCGTCCCCGCCCCAACGGCGAGGTGGGAGGGGGCGGGTGCCGCCCCCCCCACTCCCCGCCGCGGCGGCGGGAAGCCCGACGGCGGAGTCCGGCGGTGCCGAACCATCCGCATGGGCGGGCGACCCCAGCCCACAACGAGGGTCACTCGGCCCCGGGGCGAGCCCAGGACCAACGAACCCGGCGAACCCCAAACCGCAGCGCTAGCGCTGCAACGCTTCCTTGATCGTCCGCATAACCTCCGTCAGCGGCGCGTCCGTCCGTGCCACCATCACCACCACCTCGTCCTCCTCCTTCGCCGAGACCGTCGCCGCGGGCCGCCCGCCGGCCACGGCGGGGCGGCCCCCGATGCCGCTCCCGAACGTCTCGCGGACGATCGCGAAGGCGTGGTCCAGCTGGGACTCCACATCGCCCTGGCCCCCCGCCCGCAGCCAGCGCCGCAGCACATGGTTGTGGGCCGTGACCACGGCCGACGCGGCAACCTCGGCCAGCAGCGGATCGTCGTCGCCGTCGTGGTGGGCGCCCTCGTCGAAGTGGCCCAGCAGATAGCGGGTGAACAGCCGCTCGTAGCGGGCCACCGAGGCGATCTCCCGCTCCCGCAGCGCCGGGACCTCACGGGTCAGCCGGTAGCGCTCCACGGAGACGGCGGGCGAGGCCGCGTACATCCGCATGACCTCCTTGATCCCGCGGCACACGGTGTCCAGGGGGTTCTCATGCGGAGGCGCCGCGTCCAGCACCGCCGCCGCCCGCACCAGCGTGTCGTCGTGGTCCGGGAAGATCGCCTCTTCCTTGGAGCGGAAGTGCCGGAAGAAGGTGCGCCGGGCCACCCCCGCCGTGGCCGCGATCTCGTCGACGGTCGTCGCCTCGTACCCCTGCGTCGCGAACAACTCCATCGCCGCGGCCGCGAGTTTGCGGCGCATGGACAGACGCTGAGCGGCGGCGCGGCGGCTTCCCGCGCTCTCACCGCCGCCGGACGAGGGGGTTCGTTTCGTACGCTCCGTACGCGTGGCCTTCACGGGCTGGGACATGTGGGGAACGTAACACGCTTGTGAGTGCCGGTGCGGGGGCAGACCGACGGACGGCTCCAGCAGCCCGCCCCACCGGGAACCGGAGTCAGACGGTCCGCCCCACCCGGAGGCGTACTCAGGCTTTGGCATACTCGCGGAAGCCGCGCCCGGTCTTGCGTCCGAGGCAACCGGCGGCCACCAGATGCTCCAGCAGCGGCGCCGGCGCCAGGCCCGGCTCACGGAACTCCCGGTGCAGCACCTGCTCGATGGCCAGCGACACATCGAGCCCCACGACGTCGAGCAGTTCGAAGGGGCCCATCGGATAGCCGCCGCCCAGCCTCATCGCGGCGTCGATGGCGTCCGGGGTGGCGTAGTGCTCCTGGACCATCTTCACGGCGTTGTTGAGGTACGGGAACAGCAGGGCGTTCACGATGAACCCCGCCCGGTCGCCGCAGTCCACCGGGTGTTTGCGCACCGCCGCGCACACCGCGTGCGCCGTCGCGCGCACATCGTCTGCGGTCAGCACGGTGTGCACCACCTCGACCAGCTTCATCGCGGGCGCCGGGTTGAAGAAGTGCAGGCCCACCACGTCCTGCGGCCGCGAGGTCGCCCGCGCGCAGGCGACGACCGGCAGCGAGGAGGTGGTCGTGGCCAGCACCGCGCCCGGTTTGCAGACCTTGTCCAGCACCCGGAACAGCTCCTGCTTGACCACCAGGTCCTCGGCCACCGCCTCCACGGCCAGGTCCACCTCGGCGAACGCGTCGAGCGCGTCGGCCGGGGTGATCCGCGCCAGCGCCTGCTCCCGGGCCTGCTCGGTCATCCGCCCCTTGGACACCGACCTTTTCAGGGATTTCCCTATGCGGGCCTTCGCCGCCGCGGCCTTCTCCAGGGTCCGGCCGGCCAGCACCACCTCCAGGCCCGCCTTGGCGAAGACCTCGGCGATCCCGGAGGCCATCGTGCCCGAGCCGGCGACGCCGACGGCGCGCACGGGGCGCGCCCCTTCCGCGGAGTGCTCGACCTCGGCCGTCGCGGCGTCCGGGACGATGGTGCCGCTGCCCGGCGCCTCGTACGTGTAGAAGCCGCGGCCCGCCTTACGGCCGGTGAGCCCGGCCTGGGCGAGCTGCCCCAGGATGGGCGCGGGCGCGTGCAGCCGGTCGCCGGAGGCGGCGTACATGGCCTCCAGGACGGTGCGGGCGGTGTCGACGCCGATCAGGTCGAGCAGGGCCAGCGGGCCCATCGGCAGCCCGCAGCCGAGCCGCATCGCGGCGTCGATGTCCTCCCGCGCCGCGTACTTGGCCTCGTACATCGCGGCGGCCTGGTTGAGATAGCCGAACAGCAGCCCGTCGGCGACGAACCCGGGCCGGTCGCCGAGCGCCACCGGCTCCTTGCCCAGGTCGCGGGCGAGCGCGGTGACCGCCTCGACGGCCGCGGGCGCGGTCAGCACGCTGGAGACGATCTCGACGAGCTTCATCGCGGGCGCCGGATTGAAGAAGTGCAGGCCCAGGACCCGCTCCGGATGGGCGGACTCGGCGGCCAGCCGGGTCACCGACAGCGCGTTGGTGCCGGTCGCGAGGATCGCGGCGGGGCTGACCACGGTGTCCAGCTCGGCGAAGACCTCGTGCTTGGTGTCGTAGTCCTCCGGCACGACCTCGATCACCAGCTCCGCGTCGGCGGCGGCGCGCAGATCGGTGGAGACGCGGAAGCGGTCGAGGATCCCGGACCGCTCCCGCTCGCTGATCCGCTCACGGTGCACGGCGCGGGCGGTGGCGACCTCGAGCGCGGTGACGGCTCGGCGGCAGGCGCTTTCGTTGATGTCGATACCGATCACCTCGCGGCCCGCCCGGGCCAGGATCTCGGCGATGCCGGTGCCCATCGTGCCGAGCCCGACGACGGCGACAGTAGTGAGCGGGGCCCGGGAGGGGGAGAGATCAGAGGGGGACGTAGTGCTGACGCCGGTGTGTGGGAGACGGTCCATCGCGGACTCCAGAGGGTGTTCCCCGGACGCGGGGATGAAGTGACGACTGAGGGGAGCTCGTGTCATGCCACTGCTGCCGTTCACGCCACGCACGCGCGGGGGGCTGACGCGGCTGACACAAATCCCCGATGGAAGGGCTTGCACGCTCCCTTACGGACAGCGCCGCACGGAGGAAACTGCCCATGGGAGACACGTGGCCGGCCCTGTCCCGGGGCCGTGCCTCAACTGCTGTTCTGGAACTGCCGAACCGACGTCACACACGGCGGCTGCGTCACCAGGCCGCCGGAGCAGGGGTGCTGCTCGTGTCGCCATATTAACTCGCGGGTAACCAAGATGCCAGAGCTCAAAGTGAGGCCGTGCCGGAACACGGCCCACCGGGGAGGGGAGACCTCGTATGGACGATGAATTCCGGACGCTGACGGAGCGGGTACGGGCCTCGCTCTCAACCCCCCAGGAAACCGCGGCCCATGCCTCGCTGCTCGCGCTCGTGCGCCAGGGCACCCCCGCCGCGCGTGAACAGCTGGCCCGCATCCTCGTCGCGCCGGAGCAGCCGCTGTGGGCCCGGGAGACGGCCGCCTTCGTGCTCGGCAGCGCCAAGGACCGCCGGGCCTTCGAAACCCTTGTCCTCCTGCTCAACTACCGCGAGCCGGCCCGCTGTGCGACCGCCGCGCGGGTGCTGGCCCGGCTCGGCGATCCGCGCACCGCGCGGGCCGCCGCCGCTCTGGCCACGAACCCGCTGCGCACCGCGTACTCACTGCACCCCATCCGGCTGCTGGTGGAGCTGCGGGCCCCCGAGTCCGTACCGGCCCTGGTGGCCGCCCTGGAACGGCAGTTGGCGGCCCGCGACCGGCACTGGGCGATCGCCCGCGCCTGTGTGGAGGGACTGGGCGCGATCGGCGACGAGCGCGCCATCCCCGCCCTGACCGCCGCCGCCCAGCACATACGCCTCAGCGCGGCGGCCGCCGCCGCGCTGGCCCGGATCACCGGCGAGGGCGCCGTCACGGGCGGGGGCGCGCCGGAGTCGGCGGGCCAGGGCGGCGCGGCGGAGAAGGCGGGTGAGGCGCGGGTGCCGTGAGGAGAAGCGGGGGCGGCGGGTTCTCAGGGTGGTGACAGTCAGAGCAGTGACAGCTGGGCCGGCGGCGAGTCGGCCGGGGCGTCCGGCTGCTCCTCGGTCCGGGCGTCCGGCCTCTCGGACACATTGCGGTGGGTGCCCGACGCGTACGGGCCGATGCCGTACTCGGCGGCGAAGTCGTGCACCATCCCGGTGATCCGCCGCTGGTACCACTTCGGGGCGTAGGACCCGCCCTCGTAGAGCGCGTCGTACCGCCGCAGCAGCCGGGGGTGGTGGTGGGTGAGCCAGGCGGTGAACCACTCACGGGCGCCCGGGCGCAGATGGAGCACCAGCGGGGTCACGGAGCTGGCGCCGGCCTCCGCGATCGCCCTTACGGTGGCCCGCAGCTGCTCGGGGGAGTCGCTGAGGAAGGGGATCACCGGGGCCATCAGCACACCGCACGGGATCCCGTGCGAGGACAGCGTCCTTACGGCGTCCAGGCGCCGCTCGGGCGAGGGCGTGCCCGGTTCGACGGTGCGCCACAGCTCGCCGTCGGTGAAGCCGACCGAGACCGAGACGCCGATGTCGGTGACGCGCGACGCCCGCCGCAGCAGCTCCAGATCGCGCAGGATCAGGGTGCCCTTGGTGAGGATCGAGAAGGGGTTGGCGCGCTCGGTGAGCGCCGTAAGGATGCCGGGCATGAGCCGGTACCGGCCCTCGGCGCGCTGGTAGCAGTCCACGTTGGTGCCCATGGCGATGTGCTCGCCGGTCCAGCGGCGGGAGGCCAGCTCGCGGCGGAGCAGCTCCGGCGCGTTGATCTTCACCACGATCTGGGAGTCGAAGCCGATCCCGGTGTCCAGGTCGAGATAGCTGTGGGTCTTGCGCGCGAAGCAGTAGACGCACGCGTGGGAGCAGCCGCGGTACGGATTCACCGTCCACTCGAACGGCATCCGGGAGGCCCCTGGCACCCGATTGACGATCGAGCGCGCCCGGATCTCATGGAAGGTGATCCCGCGGAACTCCGGGGTGTCGAAGGTCCGGGTGGTCACCGCGTCCGCGGCGAAGAGGGCCGGGGTGGCCGCCGTGTCGTCTCGGGTCAGGTTGTCCCAGCGCATCGCAGGCACCTCCGGGGCTCGCTCGTTACCACAATAGAACACATGTTTGATTGGTTTTCGTCAACCCCGGATTTGGGTCGGTGCCCCTGAGGTGGTTGGCTTGCGCCTGTCAGGGCGTCAAGGGCTGAAGGCGCCACGTCGAGGGCGGAAGGAAATGCGATGGGGCAGGTCGAGGCCACAACGGAGCGGATCGTCACGGGCAAGCCCGAGGATGTGTTCGACGCACTCGCCGACTACCGCGACACCCGCCCCCGGCTCCTCCCGCAGCAGTTCAGCGAGTACGAGGTGCGCGAGGGCGGCGACGGCGAGGGCACCGTCGTGCACTGGAAGCTCCAGGCGACCAGCAAGCGGGTGCGCGACTGCCTGCTGGAGGTCACCGAGCCGTCCGACGGTCAGCTGATCGAGAAGGACCGCAACTCCTCGATGGTCACCACCTGGACCGTCACCCCGGCGGGTGAGGGGAAGTCGCGGGTCGTCGTCACCTCGACGTGGACCGGCGCGACCGGTATCGGCGGCTTCTTCGAGCGGACCTTCGCCCCCAAGGGGCTGGCCCGGATCTACGACGAACTGCTGGCCAAGCTCGCCGCCGAGACGGCCGAATAGCGCCTATGGCGCTGCTTTGGGCGCCGCTCATAGCGCTGGCTATGACACCGCTTAGGGCGCCGATTGTGGCGCCGTTTATGGCGCCCATGGCGTCCTGATCCCGGCTCCGTTCCGCCCCTGCCCCGTCTCCCGACCGAGCGTCACACTCACCGGTTCGGGTGGTTTTCTCCGCGGTTCCGCATACCCCCGTACACACTCTCACCGGGGCGAATGCCGTCCGCGGCCCCTTGTCGGCGATTCGTCGCTGTTTGCCCCCCGTTGCGCGTGATGCGAGAAATGGGCGGCGCAGACGTGACGAGGGGAGAAGGACGTGGGCGGCACCACCGGGACCACCGGCGCCACCGTGCCCAAGCGGCGAGAGAGCCATGAGCACGGCGGGTACGAACCGGCGGGCCCTCCCGCCCACGCCACCGACGACGGAACGGACGACGGAGCCGAAGCCGGCGGCGCCGGGGCGGGTGCGGCGCCGCACCCGGCGGGCGGCGCCGCCCCGGCGCCCGCCCCGCTCAGCCCGCCCCGGGTGCGGATGGTCTTCTTCGGGCTGATGCTCGCGCTGCTGCTCGCGGCCCTCGACCAGACCATCGTCGCCACCGCCCTCCCCGAGGTGGTCGGCGAACTCCACGGCCTGGGCAAGATGTCCTGGACCGTCACCTCCTACCTGCTCGCGGTCACCGTCGTCCTGCCGCTCTACGGCAAGCTGGGCGATCTCATCGGCCGTAAGAGCGTCTTCGTCTTCGCGATCGTCGTCTTCATCGCCGGATCCGCGCTCGCGGGCTGGTCACGCACGATGGAGGAGCTGATCGCCTTCCGGGCGGTGCAGGGCGTGGGCGCCGGCGGTCTGATGATCGGCGTCCAGGCGATCATGGCCGATATTGTTCCCCCGCGGGAACGTGGCCGCTATATGGGGCTCATCGGCGCCGCGTTCGGCCTCGCCTCGGTGGCCGGGCCGCTGCTCGGCGGGTTCTTCACCGACCATGCCTCCTGGCGCTGGTGCTTCTACGTCAACGTCCCCTTCGGGCTGCTCACCCTCGCCGTCGTGGCCGCCGTCCTCAAGGTGCCGGAGCCACCGCGGCGGGCCCGCTTCGACTACCTGGGCGCGCTGTTCCTGTCCCTGTTCTCCACCTGTGCGGTGCTGCTGACGAGTTGGGGCGGCACGGAGTACGCGTGGGGCTCCCGCGTCATCCTCGGGCTCGCCCTGGGGGCGGCGGGTTCGGCGATCCTCTTCGTCGTCGTGGAGTGCGTCGTCCCCGAACCGATCATCCCCATGCGGCTGTTCCGCGACTCGGTCTTCTGCGTCAGCGGGCTGATCGGCGCCGTCATCGGCGTCGCCCTCTTCGGCGCCGCCAGCTATCTGCCGACCTTCCTCCAGATGGTCGACGGCGTCTCGGCCACCGAGTCGGGGCTGCTGATGGTGCCCATGATGGGCGGCATGGTGCTGGCCTCCATCCTCTCCGGACACCTCATCAGCACCACCGGCCGCTACAAGGTCTTCCCCGTGGTCGGCGGGCTGATCTCCATCGGCGGCATGTGGCTGCTCTCCCGGCTGGAGGAGGACACCACCCGCCAGGACTACAGCCTGTGGATGGGCGTCCTCGGGCTCGGCATCGGGCTCGTCCTGCCGGTGCTCATCCTCGCCGTGCAGAACTCCGTGCCCGCGGCCGACCTCGGCTCGGCCACCAGCGCCAACAACTACTTCCGGCAGATCGGCGGCAGCGTCGGCGCGGCCGTCTTCGGCACGCTCTTCGCCAACCGGCTCACCGACCGCCTCCAGGTCGACCTGCCCTCCGGGGCGGCGTACGGGAGCGGCGGCGACGGAACCGGTCTGCCCGACCCCGACTCGGTCACCCCACAGATGGTGCACGCCATGCCGGGCGCCCTGCGTGACGGCTACATCGCGGCGTACGCCCACGCCATACCGCGGATCTTCCTCTATCTCGTGCCGGTGCTCGTCCTGGGCTTCCTGCTCGCCTTCCTCCTGAAGGAGAAACCTCTGGTGTCCCACACCGACTATGCCGTCCAGCAAGACCCGCAAGATCTGCACGACCCCGTGGTGCCGGCCGCGCGCACGGGCGCCAAGGCCCGGCACGCCGCGGCCGCCTCGCCCACCGCGCCGCCACCCACCGCGGGCGTCCCGGTCTGCGGCACGGTCCAGCACCACGACGGCACCTCGGTCCCACGGGCGGCCCTGACCCTCATCGACGTCGGCGGACGCCAGATCGGGCGCGGCGCCACCGGGGAGGACGGGCGGTACGCGCTGAGCACGCCCGGCGCCGGGTCGTACGTCCTGATCGCGGCGGCCGGCGGCCACCAGCCGCGGGCGGTCAGCGTCACCGTCGGGGACCGGCCGGTCGAGCTGGACGTGGTGCTCGGCGGCGCGGGCCGGCTCGCCGGTGCCGTCCTTACGGCGGACGGCACGCCCGTAAGGGAGGCGACCGTCACCCTGACCGATGTGCGCGGCGAGGTCGTCGCGGCCACCCGCAGCGGCCGCGAAGGGGGCTATGTGATGGACGAGTTGGTGGCGGGTGAGTACACCCTCGCCGCCAGCGCCCCCGCGTTCCGCCCCGCCGCCCTCCCCGTCACGGTCCAGGCCGCCCGCGAGACCCGGCAGGACATCGAACTGGCCGGTGGCGCGGTCCTGCGCGGGGTCGTCCGGGCCACCGGCGGCCGGGTGGTGGAGGACGCCCGGGTCACGCTGCTGGATGCCGCGGGCAATGTGGTCGACACGGCGACCACGGGCCAGGACGGCGCGTTCCGCTTCATCGACCTGTCGGCGGGCGAGTACACGGTCATCGCGGCCGGCTACCCGCCGGTGGCGACGGTCCTCCAGATCGCGGGCGGCGGCCGTACGGAGCGCGATCTCCAACTGGGCTACGAGGACTAGGGGGCGTCCGGCGGGTTGTCCGGCGGATCGTGACGCCTACGGCGGGCTGTCCCCTCCCCGCCCCTTCCCACAGCGTCGACACGCGGCTCCGCCGCGCGGCGGGGCTCCGCCTCCGGACCCCGGCCGGACGGCCCGGATGTGCGCGGGCGTCCGCCTGGTCTTCCGCCGCGTCGGCGTGCCGCGGTAAGGGGCGGGCTGTTCCCCTCCCCGCCCCTTACCGAACCTGTGGCTCCGCCCCAGGCCCCGGGCCGGGGCTCCGCCCCAGGCCCCGGGCCGGGGCTCCGCCCCAGGCCTCGAGGTTTCGCCCGAGACGTCGGGCCGGGGTTTCGCCCGAGACGTCGGGCAGGGGTTTCGCCCGAGACGTCGGGCCGGGGTTTCGCCCGAGACGTCGGGCAGGGGTTTCGCCTCAGACCCGAGACTCCGGGTCGGGGCTCCGCCTCAGACCCCGAGCCGAGGTTTCGCCCCAGACTCCGGGCTGAGGCTTCACCCCAGGCCCTGGACCTCGGGTCGGGGTTTCGCCCCTTCCCGTAGCGTCGATACGCGGCCCCGCCGCGCGGTGGGGCTCCGCCGCGAGTGCCGGGGTCCAGGGGCGGGGCCCCTGGTAGCGGGAAGGGGCGGGGAGGGGAAAGATCCGCCGGGCGGCGCGCTGCGGCGGCTCCCTCGCACGTACCCGCACATGACACCTATTCGGGTATTGCCTCCCGCAGCCGCCCGCAACAGCCGTACCGTGGGTAGCGCTGTCGCAGATCTTGCGTGCGAAGGAGTCTTCCGCCTATGGAGTACGGCACGTCGCGCTGCGACGACGGCCGGGGCGAGCCGCCCGTGGTGCCGGAGCAGCGCAGGGGTGTCCACGGGAGGATGCCGCTCGCGGTCGTCGTCATCGACGCCGAGGGGCGGGTCACACACTGGAGTTCGGGGGCGCGCAGGCTCTTCGGACCCACGCGCCAACAGGCCGTCGGCCGGCCCGCCGTCGACCTGATGCCGGTCTCGGGGGCGTTACGCGGCGCCGAGGTGCGCACCGACGCGACGGGTAGTCCGGAGCTCGACGACTCGCGGCTCGGCACCGTGTACTACCCCACCGCGGGGCGGGCCCGTATGGCGGAGCCGGGCCATGGTCAGGTGGACGTCCTGTGGTGGGCGTATCCGCTGGTGGGCCCCGGCCCGGAGCGGCTGCTGGTGCTGGCGGCGGACACCAAGGGGGTGGGCGGGGACGCGCTGGGGCGCGGCGACCGGATCGGGCCCGGATTCGCGCTGCACACCGAGTTCCCCGGCGCCGAGCGGCTGGCCGGCCGGCTGCCGGACATCCTGCCCAACATGGGCCCGGCCACGGCCGGCCGGATCGTCGCCCAGGTGCTGGAACTGGGCTATCCGGTACTGGAGATCAGCCACCACGAGCGCGTCCCGGTGACGCCGGACTGGGGGATGCCCCGCTACCGCGAGCGCCGGGCGCGCCAGGAGGCCGTACGCCGGAGCGCGATCGCGGCGGGCGGCGCGCCGGATCAGGCGCACGCCCCCGAGCGTGCGCCTGGTCCCGACGACGTGGACCCGGAGTACGCGCCGGAGGACCCCGACGACGTGGACCTGGAGTACGCGGCGGTCCGTGAGCGGCTGGAGTTCCTCAACGAGGTCAGCGGCCGCATCGGCACCTCGCTGGACCTCGCCCGCACCATCCGCGAGGTTACCAGCGCCGCCGTCCCGCGCTTCGCGGACTTCGCCGGGACCCATCTGCGCGCCCAGGTCCTGGCGGGTGAGGGGTTCCCCGACGGCCCGCCCGACGTCACCACCGTCTGGCACCGCGTCTGGGTCGAGCACAACGACGAACCGGGCCGCTGGGACGACACCGTGCCGGTCGGGGAGAGCATCGCGTTCCCCGAGCACACCCCGTTCTTCCAGTGCATGGTCACGGGCGAGCCGGTGCTGATCCCGCACATCAGCGACGAGGTGGGCGACCGGATCGCCGGGCAGTTCGAGAAGCGCGACCTCAGGCCCCTGATCAACGGCCGGTCGATCCTGATCGTGCCGCTCAAGGCGCGCGATGTGGTGCTGGGATTCATGGTGCTGCTGCGGCGCCCGGGGCGGGAGCCGTTCGACGACATGGACCGCACGACCGGTGCCGAACTGGCCGCCCGCGCCGGGCTCGTGCTCGACAACGCCCGGATGTACACCTACCAGGAGAACGTCGCCGAGACGCTCCAGGACAGCATGCTGCCCCAGGTGACGCCGCGCATGGCGGGCTGCGACACCGCCACCCGCTATCTGCCCGGGACCCGGCTGGGCCGGGTGGGCGGAGACTGGTTCGACACCATCAAGCTGCCCGGGTCGCGCACCGCGCTGGTGGTCGGCGACGTCATGGGGCACGGGCTCACCTCGGCGGCGATGATGGGGCAGTTGCGGACCGCCGTGCAGACCATGGCCGCGCTCGATCTGCCGCCCGCCCAGCTGCTGCGCAACCTCGACGATCTGGCCCAGCGGCTCGGTGAGCACTATCTGGCCACCTGTCTGTACGCCGTCTACGACCCCGTCAGCTCGGAGCTGGTGGTCGCCAACGCGGGCCATATCCCGCCCGTGCTGGTGCGGGCCCAGGACGGCCGCAGCGAGCTGCTGGACCTGCCGACCGGGGCGCCGATCGGCGTGGGCGGGGTGCCCTTCGAGACGGTGACGGTGCGGGTGGCGCCCGGCGACCGGCTGGTGCTGTGCACGGACGGCCTGGTCGAGGTGCGGGGCCAGGACATCGGCGCCGGGATCGCCGCGCTGTGCGAGTCCGCGGCGCATCCGGCGGCGTCCATGGACGACGCGTGCGACACCATCATCCGGGCGCTGGCCGCCGCCGCCCGGGACACGGACGGCCGTGGCGGCCGTAAGGACGACGTGGCGCTGCTGATGGCCCGGCTGAACGGCATACCGGCCGAGGACGTTGCCCAGTGGCGGCTCGCGCTGGACCCCAGCGAGGTCGGGCGGGCGCGCCGGCTGGTCCGCGAGCGGCTGCTGCGGTGGGGGCTGCCGGAGTCCGTGGAGACCGCCGAGCTCCTGGTGAGCGAGGCGGTGACCAACGCGATACGGCACGCCCACACCCACCATGTGCGGCTGCGCCTGGTGCGCACCGACGCCTTGCTGTGCGAGGTCACCGATGACGACCACGAACTGCCGGCGCTGCTGAGCGCGGACCGTGACGCCGAGAGCGGGCGCGGGCTGCGGGTGATCAGCAAACTGGCGCGCGAGTGGGGGACGAGCCGCACGGGGCGCGGTAAAACGGTGTGGTTCGAGCAGGCGTTGACACACCGGGCCGAGACGTTGACGCATCCGGCCGAGCAGGCGTTGCCACACCCGGCCGATCAGACGACGACGCATCCGGCCGAGCAGACGTTGGCACACCCAGGGGAGCGGCGATGAGCGTCTCGGAGCGCTACCGGCAGGCGTGGGAGAGCTACTGGCGGGAGACCTCGGACGCCCCGGGGGACGCCATCTGGGACGCGGACCCCTCGCTGAGCGCCGCCCCGCACCTGGACCTGCTCGCCCCGCACGCCGACACCTCGCTGCCGATCGTCGACCTGGGCTGCGGCAACGGCACCCAGACCCGCTATCTGGCCTCCCGCTTCGGGCGGGCGCTTGGCGTCGATCTGGCCCAGGCCGCGGTGGAGCACGCACGGCGCGCCGACCCGGCGGGCGCGGCGGAGTACCGGCGGCTGAGCCTGACGGACGCGGCCGCGGTGGCGGACCTGGGCCGGCGGCTCGGCGACACGAATGTGTATATGCGGGCCGTCATCCACCAGAGTGACGCCGCCGACCGGCGTCCGGTCGCGGAGGCGGTGGCCACGCTGCTGGGGCGGCGCGGGCGGGGGTTCGTCGTGGAGCTGACCGCCGGGTCCAAGGCCGTGCTGAGGGAGCTGGCGGCGAGCCCGGGCGGTCCGCCGCCGAAGCTGCGCCGGGTCTTCGACCACGGGCTGCGGCCGGCCGACGCGGCGGACAAGGAGGTACCGGAGGTGCTGGCGGAGGCCGGTCTTGAGATACTGGCCGACGGCCCGACGGCCCTGGCCCAGACGGAGCAGTGGCCGGACGGCTCCCGGGTCGATCTGCCGGCCCGCTGGTTCGTGGTCTCGCGGGCGTAGCCCGACGTGGCGGGCGCACCCCGCGCGCCGCAGGCGGGAGCGGTGGACTGGACCAGTTATCCACAGGGGTGGTTCGGGTCGGGCGCGGCGCGTAACGTTTCGAGGCATGAAGATCCTCATCAGCGCTGACATGGAGGGCGCCACCGGCGTGACCTGGCCGGCTGATGTGCTGCCCGGCACCCCGCAGTGGGAGCGCTGCCGCCGTCTGTTCACCTCCGATGTGAGCGCGGCCGTCGCGGGGTTCCTCGATGGCGGTGCGGACGAGGTGCTCATCAACGAGGCGCATTGGAGCATGCGCAATCTGCTGCTGGAGGAGCTGGACGACCGCGCGCAGATGCTCACCGGGCGGCACAAGGCCCTGAGCATGGTCGAGGGCGTGCAGCACGGTGATGTGGACGGGGTGGCGTTCGTCGGCTATCACACCGGCGCGGGCACCGAGGGCGTCCTCGCCCACACCTACTTGGCCAACTCCATCACCGGCGTCTGGGTGAACGGGGCGCGGGCGAGCGAGGGCAGGCTCAACGCACTGGTGGTCGCCGAGTACGGGGTGCCGGTGGTGCTGATCACCGGGGACGACAAGACCTGCGAGGACGCCAAGGACTATGTGCCCGACGCCCGGTGCGTCGCGGTCAAGGACTATGTCTCGCGCTATGCGGCGGTGTGCCGCACCCCCGCCCGCACGGCCGCGGACATCCGGGAGGCGGCGCGCGAGGCGGCGGTGCTGGCGGTGCGCCATGAGCCCGCCCGCGGCGGGCCGTTCACGCTGGAGCTGGAATTCGACGCCGAGCATCTGGTGGGGGCGGCGAGCGTCGTGCCGGGCGTGGAGCGCAGCGGCGAGCGTCGCGTCGCGTACACCTCACCGACCATGTACGAGGGGATCCGCTGCTTCAAGGCCGTCACGACGGTCGTCTCGGCCGCGGTGGAGGAGCAATATGGCTGACGGGGAGCGCGCCGAGGCGATCGACGCCCAGGCGCTCGAGGAGGTGGTGCGGTTCACCTCCGATCTGATCAGGATCGACACCACCAACCGCGGCGGCGGTGACTGCTCGGAGCGCCCGGCCGCCGAGTACGTGGCGGAGATGCTGGGCGATGTGGAGATCGAGCCCACCCTGCTGGAGCGATCGCCGGGGCGCACCAATGTCGTGGCCCGGATCGAGGGCACCGACCGGTCCGCGCCCGCGCTGCTGGTCCACGGCCATCTGGACGTGGTGCCCGCCGAGCCCGCCGACTGGACCGTGCACCCCTTCTCCGGGGAGGTGCGCGACGGGGTCGTCTGGGGCCGGGGCGCCGTCGACATGAAGGACATGGACGCGATGGTGCTCGCCGTCGTCCGGGCCTGGGCGCGGACGGGCGTGCGGCCGCGCCGGGACATCGTGCTGGCCTTCACCGCCGACGAGGAGGACAGCGCCGCCTGGGGCGCCGGCTTCCTCGCCGACCGTCACGCCGAGCTCTTCGAGGGCTGCACCGAGGGCATCAGCGAGTCCGGAGCCTTCACCTTCCACGCCGGGTCCGGGATGCGGATCTACCCCATCGCGGCGGGGGAGCGCGGCACGGCCTGGCTGAAGCTCACCGCGCACGGCCGCGCCGGACACGGCTCCAAGGTCAACCGGGACAACGCGGTCAGCAGGCTGGCCGCCGCCGTCGCCCGCATCGGTGAGCACAGCTGGCCGGTCCGGCTGACGCCCACGGTGAAGTCCGCGCTCACCGAACTGGCCGCGCTCCAGGGCATCCCGGCCGAGGTGGACGCCCCGGACTTCGACGCCGACGCCCTGCTGGCCAAGCTGGGGCCCGCCGCCGCCCTGATCGAGCCCACCGTGCGCAACAGCGCCAACCCCACGGTGCTCGAGGCCGGTTACAAGGTCAATGTGATCCCGGGCAGCGCGACCGCCTATGTGGACGGGCGGATGCTGCCCGGCGGCGAGGAGGAGTTCCACGACACCCTCGACCGGCTCACCGGCCCGGATGTGGAGTGGGAGTTCCACCACCGGGAGCGCCCGCTGGAGGCGCCGATCGACACCCCCACGTACCGGGCGATGCGCGCCGCCGTCGAGCACTTCGACCCGGGCGCCCGCGCCGTGCCGTACTGCATGTCGGGCGGCACCGACGCCAAGCAGTTCTCCCGGCTCGGCATCGCCGGATACGGCTTCTCACCGCTGCGCCTGCCCGAGGGCTTCGACTACCAGGCGCTCTACCACGCCGTGGACGAGCGGGTGCCGGTGGAGGCCCTGCACTTCGGCGTCCGCGTGCTCGACCACTTCCTGAAGAGGGCGTGAGGAACACGGTGCAGCAGCAGACGGCCGTCACGGCGGCCCCTTACGGCCACTGGCCCTCCCCGGTCGACGCCGCGCTCGTCGCCTCCCACGACGGCCATCCGGAGTATGTGGGCACGGTCGGCGAGGAGGTGTGGTGGACCGCGCCGCGCCCCGGCGAGGGCGGCCGCCGCGCCCTGATCCGGCGGCGCACCGACGGCGCCGAGGTCCCGGTGCTGGCCCCGCCGTGGAATGTGCGCAGCAAGGTGATGGGGTACGGCGGAATGCCCTGGGCCGCGGCGGACCGCGCGAGCGGCCCGCTGCTGGTCTTCGTCCACTTCGCCGACCAGCGGTTGTACGTCCATGAGCCGGACGCCCCGGCCGGGGTCGCGCCGCGCCCGCTGACCCCGCTGTCGGCGGTGGGGGAGGGGCTGCGCTGGGCCGACCCGGTGCTCCTCCCGGAGCGCGGCGAGGTGTGGTGTGTGCTGGAGGAGTTCACCGGCGCGGGGCCGACCGATGTGCGGCGGGTCATCGCCGCCGTACCGCTGGACGGGTCGGCCGCCGAGGACCGTGCGGCGGTGCGCGAGCTGACCGACGACCGCCATCGCTTCCTCACCGGACCCCGGCTCTCGCCCGACGGCCGGCGGGCCGCCTGGATCGTCTGGGACCACCCCCGGATGCCCTGGGACGGCACGGAGGTGATGCTGGCCGATGTCGCGGAGGACGGCTCCTTCACCGGCGCCCGGCCGGTGCTGGGCGGGCCGGAGGAGTCGGTCGCCCAGATCGAATGGGCCGAGGACGGCGCGCTGCTCGCGGCCACCGACCGTACCGGCTGGTGGAATCTGCACCGTCTCCAGCCGCCGGAGGAGGCGCCCGGTGCGCGGGAACGGGCCACGGCCGGTCGGCCGGTGGAGCTCTGCCCGCGCCAGGAGGAGTTCGGCGGGCCGCTGTGGAAGCTGGGCCACCGCTGGTTCGCGCCGCTGACCGGCGGTCTGATCGCGGTGCTGCACGGCCGGGGCGCGGCGGCCCTCGGCATCCTCGACCCACGCACCGGCGAGCTCGCCGATGTGCCCGGCCCCTGGACCGAATGGGAGCCGACGCTGGCCGTCAACGGCACCCGCGTGGTCGGCGTCGCGGCCGGCCCGCACAGTGGCCATGAGGTGGTGGAGCTGGATGTCTGCACCGGTCGCTCCCGGGTCATCGGCAGCGCCCACACCGACCCCGTGGACCCCGCCTACTACCCCCGGCCGGAGGCCCGCACCTTCACCGGACCGGACGGCCGGGAGATCCACGCCCAGCTCTACCCACCGCACCATCCCGGCCACACCGCACCGGATGGTGAGCTTCCGCCGTATGTGATCTGGGCCCACGGCGGTCCCACCGGCCGTGCCCCGCTCGTGCTCGACCTGGAGATCGCCTACTTCACCTCGCGCGGCATCGGCGTCGCCGAGGTCAACTACGGGGGGTCCACGGGCTATGGCCGCGCCTACCGCGAGCGGCTGCGCGAGCAGTGGGGCGTGGTCGACGTCCAGGACTGCGCCGCCGTCGCCGGGGCGCTCGCCGACGAGGGCATCGCCGACCGCGCCCGGCTCGCGATCCGCGGCGGCAGCGCGGGTGGCTGGACGGCGGCGGCCTCCCTCACCGCCACGGATCTCTACGCCTGCGCCACCGTCAGCTACCCCATCCTCGACCTGGTCCCCTGGGCCACCGGCGGCACCCATGACTTCGAGTCGCGCTACACCGAATCGCTGGTCGGCCCGTTCGCGGAGGTGGCCGACCGCTACCGCGAGCGCTCCCCGCTGCACCGGGCCGACCGCGTCGGCTCGCCCTTCGTCCTGCTCCAGGGGCTGGACGACACCATCTGCCCGCCCGAGCAGTGCGAGCGCTTCCTGGAGGCGGTCTCCGGGCGCGGCGTCCCGCACGCGTATCTCACCTTCGAGGGCGAGGGCCATGGCTTCCGCCGCGCCGATACGATGATCCGCGCCCTGGAGGCCGAATTGTCGCTGTACATCCAGACCTTCGGGCTGATCAGATCTGATGTGCCCACCCTGGAGCTGCTGAAGTCAGCGGTTCCGAACTCCACTGGAGGAGCGAGTTGACACCCCCATCGGCCCCGCGCATCGTCGGCCGTGATCCGCTGCCCACCGCCGTCGCCGATGCCTGGCCGCAGGGCGGCGAGCCGGAGACCTGGCTGCTCAGCGTCTCGCGGTACACCGCGGCCATGGACGCGGGCGCGCCCGGCGCGATCCTGGACGCCGGGGAGCGGGAGCGGGCCTCGAAGTTCCTGCGGGCGGAGGACCGCGAGCGCTATACGGCGGCCCATCTGGGGCTGCGGGAGCTGCTCGGCGCCTATCTGGGGACAGCCCCGGCCGACGTGCCGTTCACCCGTGAGGATTGCCCCGGCTGCGGCGGGCCGCACGGCCGCCCCGCCGTGTCCGGCACCCCGCTGCACTTCAATATGTCGCACGCCGGCGATCTGGTGCTCTTCGCCTTCGCGGGCTCCCCGGTCGGCGTGGACGTGGAGAAGCTCCAGCCCGCCTCGGTGGTCGAGGGGGTCGCCGAGAGCCTGCACCCCAAGGAGCGCGCCGAGCTGGACGCGCTGGCGCCCGCCGACCGGCCCGCCGCCTTCGCCCGCTGCTGGACCCGTAAGGAGGCCTATCTCAAGGGCCTGGGCACCGGCCTGTCCCGGGACCCGGCGGTCAACTATGTCGGCACCGGGCTCTCCGCCGTGCCGGTCGGCCCGTGGGCGATGACGGACATCCCCGTGGCGGGGGCCATACCCGGGAGCTCCGGCTATGCGGCGGCCATGGCGCTGCTGACATCATTGCCGCATGTCTGACGTCCGGTATCTCGCCGAGGGAACCCGGGCCGCCATCCGCCACACCCGCCGCGAGGACGCCGCGGAGTTCACCAGGCGCGCCCGGGAGAGCATGCCGTTCCACCGCCCCTGGCTCACCCTCCCCACCACCGAGCCGGCCTTTCAGCACTACATCGCCCAGCTGGAGCGCGAGGACCGCGAGGGCTTCCTCGTCCATGCCCGGGAGACCGGTGACCTGGCCGGGTTCATCAACATCAACAACATTGTGCGCGGCGCCTTCCAGTGCGGCTCGATCGGCTACGGTGCCTTTCCGCCCGCCGCCGGGCAGGGCTATATGTCCGAGGGGCTCGGGCTCGTACTGCGCCATGCCTTCGGGCCGTTGGGGCTGCACCGCGTCGAGGTCAACATCCAGCCGGGCAACAAGGCGTCGATCGGGCTGGTGAAGCGCCATGGCTTCCGGCTGGAGGGGTTCTCCCCCGACTTCCTCTATATCGAGGGCGCCTGGCGCGACCACGAGCGCTGGGCCATGACCAGCGACATGCTGGACCAGCGGACCGACCCTGGCTGACGGTGCCGGGGGCCGACCTAAGCGCTCCGCTGGAAGTGTCGCGATGGGTCGTCGGCCGGCTGCGGCGCCGTCGTGGCTGGTCCCACGCGGCGGAGCCGCACATCGACACAGCCGCGGCGGAGCCGCACATCGACGCAGCCCCGCGCCCCTTCGGGGCGCTGCCCGAACCGCAGCGGGCTTCCTCCGACCTGCTCAGGGTGCCGACCGACGGTGCCGGGCGCCGGGTGACGGCAGGGCTGACGGGTCACCATGATCGGTCCGAAGTCGCTCTGTTCAGCGGGCCCGTCGCGTTGTTCCATGGTCACCGGACGGTCGCCGCACCGAGGTGACCCAAGGCAGTCGGAACGAGGCAGCCCGTGGCCACGAGCGTGCGACGTACCACTCTGACCCTTCCCACCGCCCCCGTGGGGCCCGACAACCCCCTGCCCGCGCTGCGCCCCCTCGACGAGGTGCACCGCGTGGACGACCGCACCCGGGCCACCCTCCCCACCGACATGGCCCGTCAGGTCGCCTACGCACCCCTGCGGTCGGTGCTGCCGGTGCGGCTGCGCGACGGCTACGGCCGCGACCGCGCCCCCGCCGCGCTCGACGCCATCGTCCTGGAGAACGACCGGCTGCGGGCCACCGTGCTGCCCGGGCTCGGCGGCCGGGTCCACTCACTGGTCCACAAGCCGACCGGCCGTGAGCTGCTGTACCGGAACCCGGTGTTCCAGCCCGCCGACTTCGCCCTCAACGGCGCCTGGTTCTCCGGCGGGATCGAGTGGAACATCGGCGCCACCGGCCACACCACCCTGTCCTGCTCACCCCTGCACGCCGCCCGCGTCCCCGCGCCCGACGCCGCCGACGGGGGCGCGATGGTGCGGCTGTGGGAGTGGGAGCGGCTGCGCGACCTGCCCTTCCAGGTGGATCTGTGGCTGCCCGCCGACTCCGCGTTCCTCTACGTGGGCGTCAGGATCCGCAACCCCCACCACCTCCCGGCCCCCGTCTACTGGTGGTCCAACATCGCCGTCCCCGAGGACGAGCACACCCGCGTCCTCGCCCCCGCCGACGATGCCTGGCACTTCGGGTACGCCCGCACCCTCAGCAAGGTCCCGGTCCCGGAGTGGGACGGCGCCGACCGCAGCTATCCGCTGCGCGGCGCCTACCCCGCCGACTACTTCTACGAGGTGCCCGACGGCGCCCGCCGCTGGATCGCCTCGCTCGACGCCGACGGCGGCGGCCTCGTCCAGACCTCGACCGATCTGCTGCGCGGCCGCAAGCTCTTCGTCTGGGGCGCGGGCCCCGGCGGCCGCCGCTGGCAGCAGTGGCTGACCGAGCCCGGCACCGGCGGCTACGCCGAGATCCAGGCCGGGCTCGCCCGCACCCAGCTCGAGCACATCCCGCTGGAGGCGGGCGAGGAGTTCGCCTGGCTGGAGGCGTACGGCACGCTGACCGCCGACCCGGCGGCCGTCCACGGCGCGGACTGGGCCGCCGCCCGCCGCGAGACCGAGACCCGGCTGGAGGCCGCGCTGCCGCGCGCCGCCGTCGACGCGGCCTACGCCGCCTGGCGCCCGTACGCCGACGCGGAACCGGCGGAGCGCCTCGCGACCGGCTCCGGCTGGGGCGCGCTGGAGATCGAGCGGGGCGGATTCCAGCTGCCCGGGACGCCGTTCGACCCGGACACGCTGGGGGAGGCGCAGGAGCCGTGGCGCCGGTTGCTGCGCACCGGCGCCCTGCCCGACTGGGAGCCGGGCCCCTCCCGGGCCGACCCCGGCGCCTCCGTGGTCGCGCCCGCCTGGCGCGACCTCCTCGAAGCGGCGCCCTCGACCGCCGCCGCCGAGTACCACCTGGGCGTCGCCCAGTGGCACGCGGGCGACCGCGCCCAGGCCGAGCGCAGCTGGGAGCGGTCGCTGCGGTGCGCGGAGACGCCCTGGACGCTGCGGTGTCTGGCCGTCGCCGACACCGCATCGGGCCATCCGGCGCGCGCGGCGGAACGGCTGCTGCGCGCCGTACGGCTCCTCCTCGCCTCGGCCGCCGCCCCGGAGCCCGAGGCGCCCCCGGTGCTCGAAACGGCGGGAGCGGGGCGGGGCGCGGAGCGGGGGGAGGGCGCTGGGCAGGGCGCGGAGCGGGGGGAGGGCGCTGGGCAGAGCGCGGTGCGGCGGGAGGGCGCTGGGCGGGGCGCGGCCGTCTCAGTGGCCGCGCCGCCCGTCGCCGCCGACCCGCTCGCCCTGGAGACGGCCGAGGCGGCCCTCGGCCGGGAGGCGATCCTCGCGCTGCTCGCGGCCGGCCGCGCCGACGACGCACGAGCGGTCCTCGACGCGCTGCGCCCCGCCATCCGCGCACGCGGCCGCTTCCGGCTGCTGCGCGCCCAGGTCCTGCTGGCCCAGGGCGACGCCCTGGCCGCCCGCGCCGTCTTCGACGAGGGCTTCGAGGTCTGCGATCTGCGCGAGGGCGACGAGACGTTGAGCGACACCTGGTACGCGATCGTGGAACGGCTGGCGACCGGCACCGAGGACCCACTCACCGAGGAGGCCCGCGCCCGAACCCACGCCGACCACCCCCTCCCCGCCCACTACGAATTCCGCATGCGCCCCGCCTAGCGGGCCTACGGCCCGCAGAAACCATGCCGGGGTGCGCCCCCCTTGGCGAGCGGCCCGACCGGGCCGCGCCCGCATGCGTCCCGCGCCCGGCGAGTGGTCTGGGCCGGGCCGTGCGACGGCCCAACCGGCGTGCGCCCGCATGGCGACTGCTTTGGCCGGGCTGCGCCCGCGCTCTGCACGTGGGCTGGGCCCGATGGGCCGCCTGCTGGGCTTGGCCTGCGGTTGGCCTTGCCTGGAGGCGGCCCGATCCGGGCCGCCTCGCAGGCGGGCTTGCGGAGCCCGGCCCGATCCGGCCGCGCTCGCAGGTGGCCTTGCGGAGCCCAGCCTGATCCGGGCTGCGCTTGCAGGCGGGCTTGCGGGGGCGGCGCGGCCCTCGCGCCGCGGCCCGCAGGTGGTCCGCGCACCGGCCCGCATCGCTTCTCGCCTCGCGCGTGGCCGCGCAGCGAGCCCGGGTGCGTCCGTCGGCGGCCTGCGATGCGCCCTGTAGGGCGCTTCGCGGCCCGACCGGCCCGCGCCCGCAGGGCGGGCCCCTCACCGTGGGCCATCGCGAGCCGGAGGGGGCCAGGGCGGGGCTGGGTCCGCATAGCGGTGGCGCATGGCGGGCACTCGGGTGCGGACGTCGGCGTGGCGCAGCCGTGGAAAGGAGCCGCGTACCGTGAGGACACCGCATGATCCTGGGGCGGATCCGGAGGATGAGGGGATTCCCGATCTACAGGACGGGACGCCCGAGCAGCAGTGGGCCGAGGATCCTGAGCAGTTGCCCGTGGCCGGGGACGAGCCGACGATCGCCGCGTACCGGGACACCACGAGCGCGGAGACGCGTGAGCGGGAGTCGCTCGACGAGCGGTTGACGGACGAGGAGCCGGAGGCGGGGGAGCCGGTCGGCAGCGTGCCGGAACCGGCCGGGCTGCTGTACGACGAGCCGGATTCCGACCTCCCGCGTGAGCAGGACGTCTACTCCCAGGAGGGCTCGACCAGCGGGCTGTCCGCCGAGGAGGAGGCGGTCCGGATCAAGAGCGATGAGCTCCGGGATGTGGACGATCTCTACGAGGAGGTCGACGACGAGGAGGTCATCGTGGATCCGGGACCGCCCTCCTGACGGGTCTGCCGGACGGTGTGTTCACGCGCGGGTCACGCCGGGTTCCGGTCGACGTACTCGAAGATCGAGCCGTCGGGGTGGCGGGCCACCAGGGTGCGGCCCACGGGGGCGGGCAGCGGACCGGCGACGATCTGCCCACCGACCGCCGTGAGATCGGCGATCGCCTCGTCCACGTCCTTCACCGCGATCGTCGCCGTGATCTTGCGGAGGATCGACATCTCCGACTCCGGTCCGCTCATCAGGAAGAAGCAGCCGACCGCCGCGACCGCGACGGGGCCGCGCTGGAAGCGCACCGCCTCGGCTCCCGTCAGCTTTTCGTAGACGGCGATGGCCGAGTCCAGGTCGTCGACGCACACGCGGAGTGAAGTCCCCAGAATATCCATGCGGGCGAGCCTAGTTGAACTGCTCAGACGCGGCAGAGGATCTCACCGTGCAGGACGCCGAACCAACCGTCCGGAGCCTCGCCCCACGTCCGCCACGCCGCCGCGATCGACCGCAGCTCCTCCTCCGTGGCATGGCCGCCGTCCACCGCGAGCCGGGCGTAGGAGGAGGCGACCGTGCGGTCCGCCCACAGACCGCTCCACCACGCCCGCTCCTCCTCGGTGGCGTAAGCCCACGCCGTGGCGGTCGAGGTGATGTCGGTGAACCCCGCCTGCAGGGCCCAGGAGCGCAGCCTGCGTCCGGCGTCCGGCTCACCGCCGTTGGCCCGTGCGACCCGGCGGTAGAGGTCCAGCCAGCCGTCCAGTCCGGGGACGGACGGGTACCAGGTCATGGCGGCGTAGTCGGAGTCGCGCACCGCCACGATGCCGCCCGGCGCGCACACCCGGCGCATCTCGCGCAGCGCCCCCACCGGGTCGCCGACGTGCTGGAGCACCTGATGCGCGTGGACCACGCAGAAGGAGTCGTCGGGGTGGTCCAGCGCGTGGACGTCGGCGACCGCGAAGGAGACATTGGCCAGCCCGCGCTCCTCGGCCACCGCGCGCGCCCGCTCCAGGATGGCGCCCTCCGCGTCGACGCCCGTGACCTGCCCCTGGGGGACCAGCTCCGCCAGGTCCGCGGTGATGGTGCCGGGGCCGCAGCCGATGTCCAGGATCCGCATATGGGGCCGCAGATGGCCGGTGAGATACGCGGCGGAGTTGGCGGCGGTGCGCCAGGTGTGCGAGCGCAGCACCGACTCATGGTGGCCGTGGGTGTAGACGGCGGTGTCCTTCGGCATGGCGGAACTCCCCCTTCGGGACCGGTGAACGGGTGGCTCCACGGTAGAAGGCATCTCGCATCACGAGAAGAACTGTCTCGACATGCGAGCGACCGGTCTCGGCGGTCCCGTCAGCTACGCGGCTCCGTCACATCGCCCCGGCTGATCACGCCCAGCGCGCGCCCCGCCTCGACCACCGGGAGCCGCCCCACCGCATGCCGCCGCATCAGCGCGGCGGCCTCGGCCACCTCCTCGTCCGGCCCGATCGTCACCGGATCCGGGGTGCATACGGCATGGCAGGTGACGGCGAGGGGGTCGACGCCCTCGGCGACCGCGCGGAGCGTGATGTCGCGGTCGGTGAGGACGCCGAGCACCTCTCCCTCGCTGGCGACCAGCACATCGCCGATGTCCTGGGCGCGCATCAGCTGAGCGGCCTCCACCAGCGAGGCGTCGGGGCGTACCCAGATCGCGGGCCGCGTCATGGCCTCCCGCACGGGGCGCGTCGGGTCGTGAGGTGGGTCGTGGGGCATTTGTCCACCTCCCCTTCGTGGGTGATGTGCTGCCCGCAGTACCCAGCCGGGGCGGGAGGTATGCGTGCCGGATACGCGCCGTCCGCGATCCCTGAGCGAACCCTACGTGCTCGGGTGCAGCCCCAGCGCCGAGACCACCTCCTGCACGGTGTGGAACGTCCGGTCCGCGGGCAGTTCCTCGGCCAGAGCGATCAGCCCGTCCGGCGCGTGCCGGTCCTCCAGGATGTCCAGCAGCCCCTCACGATCCGCCGGGAACGACGTACGTCCCAGCCGGCGGGCGAACTCGAACCGCACCGCCTCGGCCTCGCCGGTCGTCCCCCGCGCCGGGACCGGCCCCAGGGCGACGTCCGGGTCGTCGTCGGCGGACGGCTCCGGGTCGTGCCACTCCTCGGCACGGGTCGGGTGCCCGGAGCGGATCAGCCCCTGGAGCTCGTGCTTCATCTCGTCGTCCTTGTGGACGCTCAGCCGGTCGCTGCCTCGCTGCATGTCGGTCCCCTTCCTCAGCGGGTCCGTGTGTCTCCCGGGCCGGTCATCGCCCGGGACGTGTCAATCGGTTCCCGGGACGGTCGAATCCGCTCCGGGATGTTCAACCCGTGCCGCCCCCGTACGGCCAGCGCAGCAGTGCGCCGAGGCCGCCCACCGGGATGTCGTCGCCGTTCGGCTCCGCCTCGGCCGGTGCCACCGTCAGCGCTTCGGCGCCGGTGGCCACGGCCGAGCGGATCAGCGCGTCGTCGGCGCGGGCCGGGGACGGCTGGGTGTCGCCCAGGTACTGGACATCGGTACGGCGCAGGGCCAGCTGGTCGGGTTCGGTGCCCACCCATACCTCGCGGTACAGATCGGGCCCGTCGGGGCGTATCAGCAACGAGCCTATGCGGTGCTCACGTGCCGCGTCGACCAGCGCCGGAACCCCCTCGGCCGCCTCCACGCGCCCACCGGAGGGCATCCGGCCGGCCTGGAACCGCTCCAGCGCCTCCTCGCCGCGTTCCTGGGCGTAGCGGGCGCGTGCGTCGTCCACCTCCTGGTCCAGCAGCCGGGCGGCGTGGCTGCCGTGCGGGGCGGAACCGGGGGCGCGGCCCCCGCGTGAGGTCTCCACCGCCGCCGAGCGCAGCTCCTTGGGCAGCCGCTCGTGGACCGCGCGCCGCTCGCGCGGGTCCCCGGCCAGCACCAACAGATCCGCGCCGGTCTCCTGCCGGCAGGCGCCCAGCTCATCGGCGATCAGGGCCGCGTTCTGCTCCCAGGTGTTCTCCGTCTTGAGCTGGAAGTGGCGCTCCGACCAGTCGGCGGTGGCGGTCCGGTGCACCGGCCACTGCCGGCCCTCCACCGAGCCGACCCGGTCGCCGCCGCGCGCGTCGCGCAGCTCGATGTCAGCGCCGGTGCGGTCGATGTACGCCACCAGGCAGGACGGGTCCTCGCCGGTCAGCTCCAGCAGCCGTCCCACATGGGGAAGCGCCGACCAGCATGGGGGCTCGCTCATCGGCGGCGGGGTCAGCAGCGGGGTGTCGAGGACCACCTCACCGGCCGTGGCGAAGACGGCCCACCCGGCCGGTCCCGCACCGGGCGGCAGCGCGGCCAGCCTGTCGCACACCGCACGGCAGGTGGCCTGGTCGGCGCCCTGCCCTTGCAGCCGGCGGCTCGCCTCGCGGGCGGCGCGTTCCTGTTCCTCGGCCGCGGATTCGTCGGGGTGCGAGGTGTCGAAGTAGACGCTGGCCCAGGGGCCGGGGCGGTCGTAGAGCGGTTGGAGATGTGCGAGTTGCATGTACTCCCTCCAGATTTCGCGTCCCCCACGCGTACCCATGACGACGGCATCGACACGAGGTCGTCGGGGCGATCGGGGACCATGTTCGAAGCCGGGGTTTGAGGCTCGCGGGGGAGGGGGACCCGTCGGTCGGCCGAGCGGCCCGTAGGGAGTGAGGAGCGGCGCCGGACGCGGGACATCAGGGGCCGGGTCCGGCGCCGTGCTCTGTCGAGATGCCCTGCGGAAGTGCCCGCGTACCCGTGGTCCGCGCGCGTTGACGAGGACTCTCGCGTTGACGAGGACTGTTAACGGGGTGGGGTACGGGTACCCGGCGGCGCATGACTGATAAATCGGACTATCCGAAGGCGGGCATACCCTCGGCCGGGGACCTGGCGGAGCCGGTCGCACGAGCCGTCCGCGAAGAGGTCCGCCGGGAGCTGCGTGAGCAGTCCGGGCGGCGCGCGGTCCGCCTCTACGGGGGCGCGGCGGCGGCCGGGCTCTACGCGGGGGGTGCGCTGACGGCGTGCCTGGTGCTGCTGTTCGCGCTGGCGCTTCCGGGGTGGGCGGCGGCGTTGGTCGTCTTCGCGCTGTTGCTGGTGGTGGCGGGGTGGCTGAAGAACGCGGCGGGGCAGGGGGCGGGGCGACGTCCCGGCGCGCCTTCTGCGCCTTCGGCGCCTTCCGCACCCTCGGCGCCTTCCGCCCCTTCGGGGCCCGTGGCTCCTCCTCAACCCCCTCATCCTCCTCACGCGGGGTGATCGCCCATGGCGGAGAATCCGCTGCTGACCAGGTACGCCGAGGCGCTGGACCTCTTCACCGAACGGGTGCACGCGATCCGGCCCGATCAGTGGGACGACCCGACGCCCTGCACCGAGTGGACCGTACGCGACCTGGTGAACCATCTCGCCGTCGAGCAGATGTGGGTGCCGCCGCTGGTCCGGGAGGGGGCGAGCGTCGGCGACCAGAGCGATGCGATGGAGGGCGATCTGCTCGGCGACGACCCCGTCGCCACGTGGGACGTGGTGGCGACCGCGGCTCGGGATGCCTTTCGCGAGCCGGGGGCGCTCGACCGGATGGTCGACCTCTCGTACGGGGAGAGCCCCGCGACGCACTACTGCGCGCAGATGACGGCTGACGCCGCGGTGCACGCGTGGGATCTGGCCCGGGCCATTGGGGCGGATGAGCGCATTCCCAAGCCGCTGGTGGACTTTTCGGTGCGGGAGGTCGCGCCGTACGCGGCGGATTTGGAGGAGAGCGGGCTGTTCGCGGCGCCGGTTGAGCCGCCGGCGGGGGCGGATGCGCAGGCTCGGCTGCTGGCCCTGCTGGGTCGCGAGCCGTAGGGGGTCAGTCCCCACCCCGCCCCTTCCCGAAAGAGGGGGCTCCGCCCCCTCACCCCCGCCGGGTGCCGGGGCTTCGCCCCGGGCCTCGCTCCTCAATCGCCGGAGGGGCTGGATGGGGGCTCTGGCCCGGATCTCGCTCCTCAATCGCCGGAGGGGCTGGATATCGAACGCCGGAGGGGCTGCATTGGGAGCTCCCCGCCCCGAGGCGGGACGCGCCGACGCGCCCGGGCCCGGGCGTGCCGAATGCGTGGCTGGCGGGCTCCCACCCCGGGCGGACCCGGCGCGCGAGCGCTACCCGCACCCACGCGTGCCAACGGGTGCGGGGTGTGGGCGGAGGCGAACTCCGGCCACACCCCGCACCCGCATATCGGCCCACCGCGCCCCGCGGAATTCAGCAGCGGACCCGCGGCCGGTCCCAGTGGCGGTGGGCGGCTATGGCCTCGGTGAAGGCTTGGGTGAATTCCTCGCTCGCCGTGCCCGTCGTGGCGTCCGTGACGACGCCGCGGTCGGTGCAGACGTGGCCGTGGCCGGAGGCGATGTGGAGGCCCTCCGGGTCGAGGGAGGAGAGGATGCCGACGCCGGAGCCCAGGGCGCCGATGGGCTTGCCGTGGCGGTAGGCGTCGCGGACGAAGCGCATGGCCTCGCTGTCGGAGGCCAGGCCGGGGGTGCCGGTGGGGCCGCCGGGGAGGAGGACCGCGTCGTAGAGGACGGAGGCGACCGTGGGGAGGGCGCGGTCCACCGCGTAGCCGTTGCCGTCGGCGCCGAGGACCTTGCCGTCGTGCGGGGCGAGGGCCTCGACGATGGCGCCCTGGGCGGTGAGCGCCTCCTGGGCCTGGGTGAGCTGGCCGGTGTCCACGCCGTCCATGACCAGTACCGCGATCTGACGGGTGCGGATGGAGCCGTCGCCCTGGAGGTTGTCGAGGCTCAGCGCGGGCGAGGCCTGCGGCTTGTGGTTGTTGGCGCCCGGTTCCGGCAGCGCCACGCCGATGCCCTGGGCCACCTGCGAGGCCAGGTCGTAGTCGACCCGGGCCAGCTGCTCGACCGTGCGCTCCCGCACATGTACCGCGCCGACCTTGCCCAGCTCGAAGCGGAAGGCGTCCACGATATGGCGCCTCTCCCAGTCGCTCATGCTGTTCCAGAACAGCGCGGCCTGGCTGTAGAAGTCCTTGAAGGACTCGCTCCGCTTGCGGATCTTGTGGCCCTCCACCCGCTCCGCGTAGTGGGAGAAGGCATAGCCGTCCGCTCCCGCCAGGGCCGGGCAGCCGCCGCCGAGCGAGTTGGGGGAGTAGTTCGTCCCCTTGTGGATCATGCTCTGGTGGTAGCCGTCCCGCTGGTTGGTCCGGGCCGGGGTGACGGGCTGGTTGACCGGCAGTTGCGAGAAGTTGGGCCCGCCCAGCCGGATCAGCTGGGTGTCCAGATACGAGAAGTTACGTGCCTGGAGCAGCGGGTCATTGGTGAAGTCGATGCCGGGGACCACGTTCGCGGTGTGGAAGGCCACCTGCTCGGTCTCCGCGAAGAAGTTGTCCGGGTTGCGGTTCAGGACCATGTGGCCGATCGGCCGCACCGGCACCTGCTCCTCCGGAATGATCTTCGTGGCGTCGAGCAGATCGACATCGAAGTTGAACTCGTCCTCCTCCGGGATCAGCTGCACCCCCAGCTCGTACTCGGGGTACTGACCCGCCTCGATCGCCTCCCACAGATCGCGCCGGTTGAAGTCCGGGTCGCGGCCCTGGCACTCCTGCGCCTCGTCCCACACCAGCGAGTGGACGCCCAGCTTCGGCTTCCAGTGGAACTTCACAAAGGTGCCGCGGCCCTGGGCGTCCACGAAGCGGAAGGTGTGCACCCCGAAGCCCTGCATCATCCGGTAGCTGCGCGGAATCGCCCGGTCCGACATCAGCCACATCATCATGTGCATGGTCTCGGGCTGGAGCGAGACGAAGTCCCACAGGGTGTCATGGGCGGAGGCGCCGGTCGGGATGTCGTTCTGCGGCTCCGGCTTGAGCGCGTGCACGAAGTCGGGGAACTTGATCCCGTCCTGGATGAAGAAGACCGGCATGTTGTTGCCGACCAGGTCGTAGTTGCCCTCCGAGGTGTAGAACTTCGTCGCGAAGCCGCGCACGTCCCGCACCGTGTCCGCCGAGCCCCGGGGCCCCTGCACGGTGGAGAAGCGTACGAAGACCGGGGTGCGCACGGACGGATCCTGGAGGAAGGCGGCGCGGGTGAACTCCGCGCAGGACTCGTACGGCTCGAAGTAGCCGTACGCGCCCGCGCCCCGCGCGTGCACCACCCGTTCCGGGATGCGCTCATGGTCGAAATGGGTCAGCTTCTCGCGGAAGTGGAAGTCCTCCATCAGGGTCGGGCCGCGTTCGCCCACGGTGAGGGAGTCATCGGTGTGGTCGACGGCCACGCCCTGGTCGGTGGTCAGCGGCCCTTCGGCGGGGTCGGGCGCGCGGTACATGTCGCGCTGCCGCTCCTTGCGGTCCTCCGTCATCGTGCCGATCCCTTCGTCGTCTTCGCGAACTCCTCCAGGAACGCCTCGCGGAACGCCTTGAGATCATCCGGCTTACGGCTGGTGATCAGGGCGTTGGGCCCGCCGGTGCAGACCTTGACCTGCTCGTCCACCCAGGTTCCGCCGGCGTTGGTGATGTCGGTGCGCAGACTCGGCCAGGAGGTCAGGGTGCGGCCGCGTACGACATCGGCCTCCACCAGCGTCCAGGGGGCGTGGCAGATCGCGGCCACCGGCTTGCCCGCGTCGAAGAAGCCCCTGGCGAAGGCGACGGCCTTGTCGTTCAGGCGCAGGAAGTCGGGGTTGGCCACCCCGCCGGGCAGCACCAGGGCGTCGTACTCCTCGACCGTCGCGTCCTTCACGACCTGGTCGACCTCGAAGGTGTCCGCCTTGTCGAGATGGTTGAACGCCTGGATGCGGCCGGGCTTGGTGGACACCAGACGGGGGGTGCCCCCGGCGTCCCGGACCGCCTGCCAGGGGTCGGTCAGCTCGACCTGTTCCACACCTTCCGGGGCCACGAGAAAAGCGACCTTCATTGCTGCTCACGTCCTTCCGGTCTCTTCGGGTCCGGGTTCGGCATCCGTCCGGTGCGGCGGGTAGCCAGCGCGGACGGGGTCGAAACGGGAACATCAGGTGACGTCAGGCGTTGTCCGACGTCTTCTTCCGGTGTGGCAGGAACTCCTGCACCTTCGCCTTCAGGCCCTGGCGGACCATGCCCGCGCGGTCCGGGTCGCCCTTGATGATCGACTCGGCCGTGGCCTCCATCTGCTCCCAGGTGGCGTGCGGCGGGATCGGGGGGACGTCCGGGTCGGTGAGGAACTCCACGACCGCCGGGCCGTCCGCGCTCAGCGCCTCGCGCCACGCCCGCTCGACCTGCTCGGGCTTCTCCACCCGGATGCCGGTCATGCCGAGCGATTCGGCGAACCGCGCGTAGGAGACATCCGGGATCGTCTGCGAGGGCAGGAACTGGGGCGCCCCGCCCATGGCCCGCATCTCCCAGGTGACCTGGTTGAGGTCCTGGTTGTTCCAGATGGCGATCACCAGCCGGGGGTCCTCCCACAACCGGCGGTACTTGGCCACCGTGATCAGCTCCGCCAGGCCGTTCATCTGCATCGCGCCGTCCCCGACCAGCGCCACCGCCGGCCGGTCCGGACGGGCGAACTTGGCGCCGATGGCGTACGGCACCCCGCAGCCCATCGTGGCCAGCGTGCCCGAAAGCGAGCCGCGCATCTCGCCGCGCATCCGCAGATGGCGGGCGTACCAGTTGGCGACGGACCCGGAGTCGCAGGTGACGATGGTGTCGGAGGGCAGCAGCGGGTCCAGGCAGTGGGCCACGTACTCGGGGTTGATCGGGTCGGCGGACACCTCCGCGCGGGAGGCCATCACCTCGCGCCAGCGCCGTACGCCCGCGACGATCTCCTCCTGCCAGTCCCGCGCCTCCTTGCGCTCCAGCAGCGGCAGCAGCCGCAGCAGGGTCTCGCGCGCGTCACCGACCAGGTTGACCTCGTACGGATAGCGCATCCCGATCATGTGCGGATCGAGATCGATCTGGACCCCGCGCGCCTTGCCGAACTCCGGCAGGAACTGGCTGTACGGAAAGCTGGAGCCGATGGTCAGCAGGGTGTCGCAGTCCCGCATCAGCTCGTACGAGGGCCGGGTGCCCAGCAGTCCGGTGGCTCCGGTGACATAGGGCAGTTCATCGCTGAGCACATCCAGGCCGAGCAGCGCCTTGGCCACCCCGGCGCCGAGGGTCTCGGCCGCCCGCTGGACCTCCTTGCGGGCCCCGGCGGCGCCCTGGCCGACCAGGATCGCCACCCGCTCGCCCGCGTTGAGCACCTCCGAGGCCCGCTCCACCGCGCTGTTGGAGGGCACCGCGGACCAGCCGCTGCGGTCCAGGCTGGAGGGCACCATCTTGAACTCGTGGGTGGGCGCGGAGTAGTCGAGGTCCTGCACATCCGCCGGGATGATCACGGCGGTGGGGGCGCGGCGGGCGTAGGCGGTGCGGATGGCCCGGTCCAGGACGTTGGGCAGCTGCTCGGGGACGGTGACCGTCTCCAGGAAGTCGGAGGCCACGTCCTTGAAGAGGCTGTGCAGATCCACCTCCTGCTGGTACGAGCCGCCCATCGCGCTGCGGTGGGTCTGGCCGACCAGCGCCACCACCGGGACGTGGTCCAGCTTGGCGTCGTACAACCCGTTCAGCAGGTGGATCGCGCCGGGTCCCGAGGTCGCCGCGCAGACGCCGAGGCGGCCGCTGAACTTGGCGTAGCCGACGGCCTGGAACGCGGCCATCTCCTCGTGCCGGGCCTGGATGAACCGGGGCTCGTTCTCGGCCCGCCCCCATGCGGCGAGCAGGCCGTTGATTCCGTCCCCCGGGTAGCCGAACACATGCTCGACACCCCACTCCGACAGTCGGGCGAGGATGTAGTCGGCCACTTTCCTGGTCATGTGGGTCATCGCTCCTCTCGGTGATCGCCTTTCCCGGTGATCACTCTCAACCGGCCACCTGCGGCAGCACCTTGGTGCGGTAGAAGTCGAAGAAGCCGCGCTGGTCGGGGCCGATCTGATTGACGTAGACGGTGTCGAACCCGGCCTCCGCGTAGGCGTTCAGCGCGGCCACATGCGCCTCCGCGTCATCCCCGCAGACCACTTCATCGGCGATGCGCTCGGGGGTGACGAGCTGGGCGGCCTGCTCGAACTGGCCCGGGGTGGTCAGCGTCGACAGCACCTCGCCGGGCAGCCCCTCGGTCGGCCACAGCCGGTGGGCCGTGCGCAGGGCCTCGTCGGGATCCGGGCCGTAAGCCACCTTCAGGCCGCCGCGGGCCGGTTTGCTGTTGCCCCCGGCGCCGCTGCCGCGCCGGAACCGCGCCACCAGCTCCGCGTCCGGGGTCATGGTGATGAAGCCGTCGCCGACCCGTCCGGCCAGCGCGGCGGCGGCCGATCCGAAGGCCGCGATGTCGATGGGCACCGGCTCCTCGGGCACGGTGTACAGCCGGGCGTTCTCCACCGTGTAGTGCTTGCCGTGATGGGTGACGCGGCGCCCCTCGAACAGCTGGCGCATCACCATCACGGCCTCCTCCAGCATCTCCAGCCGGATCGGCGCGGGCGGCCAGCGGTCGCCCAGCACATGCTCGTTCAGCGCCTCGCCGCTGCCCACGCCCAGCCGGAAGCGGCCCTCCAGCAGCACCGCGCTGGTGGCGGCGGCCTGGGCCACGATGGCGGGGTGGATGCGGATGGTGGGGCAGGTCACCGCGGTCTGCACGGGCAGGCTGGTGGCCTGTGCGAGGGCCCCGATCACCGACCAGACGAACGAACTCTGGCCCTGGGCGTCGTTCCAGGGGTGGTAGTGGTCCGAGATCCACAAATGGCTGAACCCGGCCTGCTCCGCCATCCGTGCCTGCTCGACAAGGTCCGCGGGCCCGTGTTCTTCGGCGGCCAGGAAGTAGCCGTACTCGGTCATGGGGCCTCCTCGAGCGCGGATTCCTGCGGATGCGACGGGTAACCGGGGCCCGGGGAAGAAAACCTCGTTTGGTCCGGCCCGGGACGGGCACGCGCCTTAAGCGCTTCGGACCGGAGGCACGCCACGGGAGCGGCCCGGCCGCCAGAGGCGTGACCACCGGGTCACCCTTTTGTCCGATTTTGCCTCCGTGGTGAGACCGACGACAGCTCAAGGGAGGTACGGCGTATGACGTCCGTACGAGCACATCCCCGAGCACACCCCAGGCATCCGCACGACGACGCCCCGGACACCTCCGCCGAGTTCCGCCGGATCGCCACCCTGCCGGACGGGCCGTCGAAGGAGGCCCTGCGGCAGGACGTCGTCCGCGTCTGGATGCCCATGCCCGAGCGGCTCGCCGGAAAGTTCCGCAACCGCGGCGAGGCCGCCGAGGATCTGCGGCAGGCCGCCATGGTCGGCCTGGGCAAGGCCGTCAGGCGCTATGACCCGGACCGCGGCTCGGCCTTCGAGAGCTACCCCGTCCCGACCGTGGTCGGGGAGGTCAAGCGGCACTTCCGCGACCACATGTGGAGCCTGCGCGTCCCACGCCGGGCCCAGGAGCTGCGCAGCCAGGTCCGCGAGGCCGTCCAGGAGCTGACCCGCGCACCGGACGCGCCCACCCCGGACGTGGTCGGCGTCGCTGCCCACACCGGTCCGAGCGAGGCCGATGTGCGCACCGGCATGGAGGCCCTGGGCGGCTTCGCCACGCTGTCGCTGGACGCGGAACCGCGCGGCGCGGACGACGGCTTCCGGCTCCGCATCTCCCAGATGCAGGTCTCCCGTCCGCTCAGCGCCACCTGCGCCCGGCTGGGCAGGCAGGCAGGTTCCGGTGCGGCCTGAGCGCGGGCAGGTTCCGGTGCGGCCTGAGCGCGGGCAGGCTCCGATGCTGCCGCCCGAGCGGGGGCCGCGCGTGCCTCACGCCTCGGGGGCCGGGGCGCGCTCGGCCGTGCGCGCCATGGCCAGGGCGACATGGCGGGAGATCCGGTCCGCCACGCCCGCCTCCGCCATCTCGAAGGCACCGCGCCCGCCCGTGCGGAAGAGCGTGAGCGCCCCCAGGACCGGGCCCGCGCCGGCGCGCAGGGGTATGCACAGCAGCGAGGTGACCTCCTCCCGCACCAGCACCGGAGCGCCCGTGGCGTCCCGGCCGAAGGCCTCGGCCTCGACCGGGCTCACCCGCAGCGCGGAGGCCCCCTCGTACAGCGCGTCCACCACCAGGGGGCAGTCGGCCGGATCCTGCTCGGCCAGGGACGCCGTACGGTCGCCCACCGCCTCCCGCGGGCCGAGCGCCATCACCCGGCGCGGGTTGCCGGGACCGGCCTCCGGGGCCAGATCGGCGATCACCCAGTCCGCGAACCGGCCGTGCAGCACCTCCGAGGCCGCCGCCAGCACCGCCTCCGGACCACCCCCGGCGGGCGCCGCCCTCAGCAGTGCCGCCGTCATGTCGTCCACCAGGTCCAGCAGCTCGGCATGGCGGGACACTTCGCCCAGATCCGGCCGGGACTCCTGCGGCCGCACCCCGGCCGCACCCTCGCCCGCCGACGGGCCGGCCACCCCGGGCTGGAACGTCGCCAGCACCGCCGGATGCGGCTCGCCCGGCGGCCGCAGCGCGGCCAGGGTCACCCGCACCTCACCGTGGACGGGCGGCTGCGACAGCCACACCGTCAGACTGCGGTCGCCCTCGCCGCGCGCGACGGCGGCGACCTGCGAGCGCAGCGCCGCCTGCCCGTCGCGCCGCAGCGCGGCGGTGAGCGGGCGACCGGTGGCGTATCCGGCCCGGGTGTGGAACAGCTGGGTGGCGGTGAAGTTCATGCGCCGCACCACGGCGTCGCGGTCCAGCAGCACCGTGGCGATCGGCAGCCGCTGGAACAGCGCCCGCAGCAGCTGCTGCTCCTGCGGGTCGCCCCGGCCCCCGCCGGAGCCCCGGGACGAGCCGGCCGTCAGCTCCTCGTACCGTGGCCACAGCACGTCCACCACATGCTGGAGTTCGAAGAGAGCGGCGTCCAGCAGGGACGGCCGCTCCTGCGGGGGCAGCGCTCGCGCGGTCCGCAACTCCTCAACCCGTTTGCGGAAGTCTGAGAGCTCCGCACCAAACTGCTCTGCGCCTGGCATGGGCACACCGTAGCCTGACCGGCCGCGGAGTACCGCATGGGCGTTGTTTTCGACTCAATGATCTGGAGACCCGAAAAATCAGGCCCCGGAAGGAAACGGGGCCGGACAGCACCTCGCACCGGAGCGAAAGGAGTGAACCCGGCGATGCCCGACCGTACGCACATCCGCGCAGCCCGCCAGACCGACGCGCCGTCCCTCGGACGCGGCTTGGTCGAACTGGCGGAGCAGGCCGCCGCGGGAACGCCGCAGAGCTGCGGGGCCACCGCCACCGCCGTGCTCGCCGAGGAGCCCTCCGCTGCCGCGGACGCCGACCGGACCACGGTGGCCACCCACCCCGATCTCCCCCCGCTGGTGTCGGTGCAGATGAGCGCGTGGGAGGGCCCGATCATCTCGGCGCTCGACAGCGGCCGCCCGGAGGGCGCCGACGATCTGCTCCACGACGACCGCTGGCCGCGCTACCGGGCCCGGGCGCTGGACGCGGGCATCCGGTCCTCCGCCGCCCTGCCCTTCGTCTACGACGGGCTCACCGTGACCGTCTCGCTCTACGGGCTGCGCCCGGGGCCGCTGCGGAAGGCCGCCCAGGGCACCACCGGGCTGCTCGGCGACCTGGCCACCGAGAGCATGGCCCGTGACCGGCTCTACCGCGCCGCCCTGGTCCAGGTCGACCAGCTGGACACGGCGCTGCGCAGCCGGCCGGTGGTGGACCAGGCGTGCGGCATCGTCATGTACGTCCTGGGCTGCGACCCGGACCAGGCGTTCGACCTGCTGCGCAGGTTCTCCCAGCAGACCAACCGCAAGCTGGCGGAGCTCGCCGGGACCGTGGTGCGCACCCGCGGCCGTGGTCTGGAGCGGAACCTCATCGAGTTCGGCCGGTCAGCTGCTCCCGGACCCGGGCGGCCAGCGTCCGGCCAGGACCGGGACCTTCCGAGCTGACCGGGGGCACCCCTTGCACCGCGGCCGCCGCCTCGCCGACCCGCAGGCCCAGCGCCATCCGCTCCTCGGGGGTGAGCCGCTCCCGCAGCTCGGGGAAGACCAGGTCCTCCTCGCCGCGGATATGCATGGACACCACGTCCATCAGCTCCCGGACCAGTGGGTCGAACCGCGGGTCCCGGGGGTCCACGGCGTCCAGGTCGGACAGGATCCGCTCGGCCTCGGTCAGCTCCTCGATCTCCTCGTCGGCGATCCGGTCGCCGTTCGGCAGCGCCTTGCGGACCGTGGGGTACAGATGGACCTCCTCGGTCACGGAGTGCCGCACCACCGCCACCGTCATCCGGTCGACCAGCTGCCGCCGCAGCTCCGGGTCGGTGGTGGTGCGGTACCCCTCGAAGAGGTCGCGCACCGCGTGGTGGTCCGCGGTGAGCAGGGTCACCACATCGTGTTGTTCCGGCGTCGCTGTCATGGCGCCCGGGTCCCCCGGGCCCCTTCCGCGAAACGGGGCCGGAGATCTGCGAAGGTGGACATACGTGGGCGGTGACCCGCCGGACACGGGCGGAGGTGTGGACGGAATGCAGCGGCAGTGGACCGCCCCGGCACCGGCGGACCGGGACGACGGCGGACTGCCGGTCCTCCCGGAGCTGCTCGACAGCTTCGTCGCGGCGGCCGGCCACACCGCGCCGGAGCCGGTCGGCGGCTCGGCCCGGCTGCGCTCGGCGGCCTGTGGCTACTGGTCGCGGCGCGGGCTGTGGACCGACCCGGAGCATGTCGTGGTCGCCCCCGGCGCCGAGCCGCTGCTGCTGGCGCTGCTCGCCTCGGCCCCCGGCGGCGATGTGCTGCTGCCCCGCCCCTGCGCCGCCTGGTACGCGCCGCTGGTGCGGCTGGTGGACCGGCGCGCCCACCACGCGCCCGTCCCGGCCGAATGCGGTGGGCTGCCCGATCCGTTCGCGCTGCTGGAGATCGTCCGCAGGATCCGGGCCGAGGGCGGGGTGCCCCGGGTCCTGCTGTTGTCGGCGGCCGACGACCCGACCGGCACCGTGGCCCCGCCCGAGCTGCTGCACGAGGTGTGCGAGGCGGCCGTGGCCGAGGGGCTGCTGATCGTCAGCGACGAGACCTGGCGGGACACCGTCCACCATCCGCAGGGCACGGTGCTGCTCAGCCCCGCCGAGATGTCCCCCGAGAACGTGATCGTGCTCTCCGATCTGGCGGGTGCCTTCACCCCGGGGGGCTGGCCCGCCGCGATCGCCCGGTTCCCGGCCACCGAACGCGGGGCGGAGCTGCGCGGCCGGGTGCTGTCCCTGCTCACCGCCGTACGCTCCGGGCTGCCCGCGCCCATCGCGGCGGCCGCCGCGTACGCCCTGGACGAGCCCGAGCCGGTACGGGACCGGATGGCGGCCGCCGCCCGGGCGCACGGGGCCGTGGCCGCGGCCGCCTACCGCGCGCTGACCGCCCTCGGGGCGCTGGCCCGCCCGCCGCAGGCCGGCCGGCACCTCTACGCCGATCTGGACGAGCTGCGCGGGGTGCTCGCCGCCCGTGGCATCACCGACTCGGTGGAGCTGGAGCGTGCGCTGGTGCGGCGGATCGGCCGGAGCGTGGCCGGGGGCCACCGCTTCGGCGACCCCCCGCACACCCTGCGGCTGCGGCTGGCGACCCTGCCGCTGCTCGGCGCGGCGGAGGAGGCGCGGCTACGGGCGCTCCAGACGCGGGATCCGCTGGAACTGCCCCATGTGGCCACGGCGTTGGGCGCCTTCGAGGCGGCCTTCCGCGACCTGATCGAAAGCAGTCCGGTGACCTGAGCCGCCCCGGACCCCGGCCATGGACCTCCATGGCGCGCCGGCACCGAGGGGCCGGCCCGGGAACGGCCCAGATACGGAAGGGAGCCAGGCCATGACCGACCACGCCGAGCAGGCGGAACCGGCGGAGCCGACGGAACCGGCCGGGCGGCGCCGCGCCCGGCCCGGCGCCGCCGCCCGGCCCCGGCTGGCCCCGGCCGCCCCTGAGCCGGGCGCCCCCGAGCAAGCCGCACTCGAACCGACCGGCCTCGAACCGACCGGCCTCGAACCGACCGGCCTCGAACCGACCGCCCCCGAACCGACCGGCCCCGAGCCGGGCGGCGCCCAGCCGGGCGTCGCCGAACCGGCCGCCCCCGAGCCCGGCGCCCCGCGTCCGCCGGGTGAGATCCGCAGGTGGCCGCCGTCGTTCGCCGACCGGCTCACCTCCCCGCTGCCGGGGGTGCGGGCGCTGGCCCGGCTGGCCCGGGAGGGACGGCTCAGACCGCCCGTGGAGTCGCTCCGCGAGATCCCCGAGCTGCCCTTCGAACCGGGGCCACTGCCGCTCACCGGCCCCGGCCGGACCGCGCTCACCTGGGCCGGGCACGCCAGTTGGGTGGTGCGGATCGGCGGGCTCACCGTGCTCACCGACCCGGTATGGGCCCGCAAGATCCTGGGCACTCCGGCCCGGGTCACTCCGGTCGGGGTCCGCTGGGAGGACCTGCCGCCCGTGGACGCGGTCGTCATCAGCCACAACCACTACGACCACCTGGACGCGCCCACGGTCAAACGGCTGCCGAAGGCGACGCCGGTCTTCGTGCCCGCCGGGCTCGCCCGCTGGTTCCGGGTGCGCGGATTCACCCGGGTGACCGAGCTGGACTGGTGGGAGGCGGCCGAACTGCCCGGCGAGGACGGCCCGGTCCGCTTCGACTTCGTCCCGTCCCACCACTGGAGCAAGCGCACCCTCACCGACACCTGCCGCTCGCTGTGGGGCGGATGGGTCATCACCGCGCCCGACGGACAGCGGGTGTACTTCGCCGGGGACACCGGCTACGGCCACTGGTTCCGGCAGATCGGCCGCCGCTACCCGGGCATCGATATCGCGCTGCTGCCCATCGGCGCGTACGAGCCGCGCTGGATGCTGGCCGGGGTGCACACCGATCCGGAGGGGGCCGTACAGGCGCATCTGGACCTGGGGGCGCGGGTGCTGGCGCCCATGCACTGGTCCACCTTCCTGCTCGCGGCCGAGCCGCCCCTGGAGCCGCTGCACCGGATCCGCGCGGCCTGGGAGGCCACCGGGCGGCCGCGCGAGGAGCTGTGGGATCTGCCGGTCGGGGCCTCCCGCGTGCTCGAATAGGCCGGGCCATAAGGCGTCCAAGTGGCCTAATCCGGAGTATAAGTGACGAGTGGAACATAAGTGGCGAGTGGTGCGGAGCGCACCTAACTTCCTTTTCATGCGCACACCTAAACTTCGCCACCTCGCCGGCCTCACGGCCGTCCTCGTCATCGAACTCGCCCAGCTCCCCGGAGCCCACGCCGCCCCCGTCGACCAGGCCGCGACCCGCCATGTGGTCCAGCCCGGCGAGTCCATCCAGGCCGCCGTGGACGCCGCCGTGCCCGGCGACACCATCGAGATCCGGCCCGGCACCTACCGGGAGAACATCCAGATCACCACCGACCGGCTGACCCTGGTGGGCGCGGGCGAGTCCACCGTGCTCTCCCCGGCCGAGAAGCCGTCGGCCAACGCCTGCGGCGAGGCCGGCCACGGCATCTGCGTCACCGGGACGGCCGAAGACCCCGTCTCGGATGTCCGGATCGCCTCACTGAAGGTCACCGGCTTCCCCAAGAACGGCATCTGGGGCTCCGGCACCGACCGGATGACCGTACGGAACACCACCACCGAGGCCAACGGCCAGCAGGGCATGGGCCAGGAGATGTCCACCCGCGGCACCTTCGTCGACAACGTCTCCCGCGACAACAAGCAGTCCGGCGTCTTCCTGGCCAACACCATCGACGCCGAGGGCGGCGCCACCGACGCCCTGGGCACCCTGGTGGCCGGGAACCGGCTCAGCGGCAACCGGACCGGAGTCGTGGTCCGCCGGCTGCGCGACCTCTCGGTCGAGGGGAACACCATCACCGCCAACTGCGCCGGGGTGTTCATCGTCGGCGACGAGTCGACCCCGCGCGCCGGGGACCTGAACGTCCGCCACAACTCCGTCTACGAGAACAACGCCTACTGCGCGGCCACCGACCGGCTCCCCTTCATCCAGGGCGCCGGCATCGTGCTCACCGGCGCCGAGGGCACCCGGGTGACGGGCAACCAGGTGAACGACAACGTGGGCACCTCGCCCATGTCCGGCGGGATCGTGCTCTACACCAGCGTCGTCGGCGCCCCCAACACCAAGAACGCCATCAGCCGGAACGTGATGAGCGGCAACCAGCCCGCCGACCTCGCCGACCGGGACAACGGCCCCGACAACACCTTCACCGACAACGTCTGTGAGCTGTCCGCGCCCACGGGCCGGTGCTGAGAGGCGGCGACATGACCACTGTGGACACCACCAGAGCCGACGCGGCACAGCCCCCGCCGGCCGCGCTCCCGCCGCCCATGCGGCTGCGCGAAATCGTCTTCGGCGCCGCACGGGCGGCCTCGGTGCGCGCCGCGGTCCGGCTGCGGATCGCCGACGCGCTGGGCGACCGGCCCGCCTCCATCGGCGAGCTGGCCTCCGCCGTGGACGTCGAACCCGACCCGCTGCGCCGGCTGCTGCGCTCCCTGGCCTGCTGCCAGATCTTCGCCGAGACCGAGGACGGCCGCTTCCGGCACACCGAGATGTCCCGGCTGCTGCGCGAGGACACCCCGGGCAGCCTGCGGAACATCGCCCTGTGGTGCACCGAGCCATGGACCTGGGAGGCGTGGCCGCGGCTGGACCGGGCGGTGCGCACCGGCGGCTGTGTCGTCAACGAGATCTACGGCAAGGACTTCTTCGCCTATCTCCATGAGGACGCGCCCGAGTCGGCCCGGGTGTTCGACGCCGCGATGACCACCTCCAGCCGGCAGTCCGCCACCGACGTCGCCGCCTTCCTCGACCTCGACGGGGTCAAGGAAGTGGTGGACATCGGCGGCGGCCAGGGACATGTGCTGGCCAGCCTGCTGGAGAAGCACCCGGCGCTGCACGGCGCGCTGCTGGACCTGCCGCAGGTGGTGGCGCACGCCGATCCGCGGCTGCGGGACGGCGGGGCGCTGGCCTCGCGGGCCACGCTCGTGCCCGGCGACTGCCGCCGCGAGGTCCCCGTCGAGGCCGACCTCTACATCATCAAGAACATCCTCGAATGGAACGACGAGAGCACCCGCCGGACGCTCGCCAACGTGGTCGCGGCGGCGCGGCCCGGCGCCAGGGTGGTCGTGATCGAGAACCTCGTCGACAACAGCCTGTCCTCCTTCACCACGGCGATGGACCTGTTCCTGCTGCTCAATGTGGGCGGCCGGAAGCACACCGAGGAGAGCATGGTGGCGCGGATGACCGAGGCCGGTCTGAACGTGACCGACATCCGGCCCGTCAACGGCGCCCTCCACGCCTTCGACTCCACGGTGCCCACCAAGGCCCGCCACTAGCACCGATATGCGGCTCCGTCGCATGGCAGGGCTCCGCCCCCGGACCCCAGGTCCAGGGGCGGAGCCTTGTGGGTGCGTCAGCTGTACCGGTACGAGGAGAGGTGCGCGAACACCACCACATTGGCCGTGTAGTCCTTGGCCGTGTGGTCGTAGGCCCCGCCGCAGGTGATCAGCCGCAGCTGGGCGTTGGGGGTGTCCCCGTAGACCTGCTTGTCCGGGAAGGCGTTCTTCTTGAACGTCTTGACCCTGTCGACCACGAAGGTCGCCACGATCCCGTCCTCGCGGGTGATGGCCACCTTGCTCTTCGGCTTGAGCTGGCCGAGGGGGTAGAACACCGCCGGGCCGATCTTGGTGTCCACATGCCCGGCCACGATGGCGTTGCCGCGCTCACCGGGCGAGGGGCCGCCCTCGTACCAGCCCACCAGGTTCTGGTCGGTGTCCGGGGGCGGGACCAGCACGCCCGCGGCGTCCAGCGACAGCGGGATGAAGGGCGCGCTCACGCCGATCGAGGGGATGTCCAGATGGGAGGCGGGGGAGCGCGGCAGCGCGGGTCCCGGACGGGACTCGGGGGCGGTCGTCGACTCCGGGGAATCCGCGTACGCGTCCTCGTTGGAGGTGTCGCTCTCCGGTTCGGAGATGGACGCGGGGGCGCTCGCCGCGGGCCGGGCCGACGGGGTGTTCTGGGAGGCGGCGTCCACGGAGTTGTAGATGAGGAATGCGCCGATGAGGGCCGACGCGGCGGCCCAGCGGAGAATGCGGGTGTTGCCATCGGCAGCGCCCTGCTTGGCCGGCTTTCCCATGGGGGTGTTCGCCTTTCTTGCAACGCCTTGTCTCATGGCGCCTCAGCTCGAGGCGCCTTTCTCATGGCCGCTTTCTCACAGCGCTCGTGGAACTGCCGTGGCACCACCGCTCGGCGGAGGTGCCACGGCAGCACGGAATACGAAGAGTCAGGCTCAGATCGCGGTGCCGGTCGGCTTGCGGCGACGCAGGGCGTAGGCACCGGCGCCGAGGCCACCGAGAAGCAGGACCGAGCCGGCGGCCATGCCACTGCCCGTGGTGGCCATGCCGCCACCACCGGTGTGGACGCCACCGCGCGGCTTGTCGCCCTTCTCGTGGTCCTTCCAGGAGCCACCGGACCAGTCGTGGTCCTCCTTCTTGCCGGACCACTCGTGCTCCCGGCCGAAGTCGTGCTCCTTGCCCTCTTCCTTACCCTCTTCCTTGCCCTCTTCCTTGCCCTCTTCCTGGCCGTGGGAGGAGGACCAGTCGCGCTCGCCGCCCTCGTCCTTGCCCTTCATCTCCTCCTTGCCGTGCTCTTCTTCTTCCTTGCCGTGCTCTTCCCGGCCTTCCTCGCGGCCGTGGTCGTCCTTGTCCTTCCAGGAGCTGCCGCCCTGGCCGTAGCCGTCCTCGGAGGACTCCTGGCTGCTCGAGTACCCGCCGTGACCGCCCGGGTCCGAGACGTCGGCGGCGAACGCGGCGGCGGGGGCGCCCAGGGTCAGGGTGGCGGCAATCGCCGCCCCGGTGAAGAGTGCGCGAGTAGATCGCATGAGCCATTCCTTCCGGCGCCGTCGCGATACTGACTATTTGCCAGATAAAGGGATCGCAGCGGCGTCTTGTCCACCGTCAGCGAAGAGGGCTTCCCCTGCCACTCGGCACGGCCTGCGATCTGCTTGGTTGTAAGCCCTCTGGGTGGAGATAAGCGCAATGATCACTCATTTGCCGCGCGAATGGACTGATGCCCTTTCACCTTTTCGGCAGGCATCATTCCGATGAGCCCAGTAGTGTGAGATTTTCGTGCCCGGTGCATGACCCACTCGCGACGCCATGCGAAAGACGCCATGGGAAAGACGCCACGCGAAGGAAACCCCACGAATGACGGCATACGAAAAGGGCCGCCGGGAGACGAACTCCGTCGGCGGCCCCGTGCGGCGCGATGCGTGCGCTAGCCCTGGTCCCGGTCCCAGCGGTAGAACTCGTGGGCCATGGCGTCCTTGGGCTCGCGCCAGGTCTCCGGGTCGTACGCCTGCATATACGGCTGGAGGCGCGCGCTGACGTCGCGGAACTCCGGGTGCTTGGAGTACTTGGTGACCTCCGTGGCCGGCGGCCGCTCCGCCTCGATCAGGTGCAGATACACATCGCCGAACTGGAAGAGGCTGCGGCCGGTGACGCCGATCAGCTTGGGCAGTTCGCCGCGGTCGGAGTCCGCGAAGATCTTGGCGACCTGCGGCGCCGCGTCCCGCTGCATCTTGGCGACGATCATGGTGCGGTACATGGTCATGCCCCCACCGTCTCCCTGGCCCGCTGTTCGATCTTGTCCCGGATCAGATCCATCTGGATACGGGAGTTGCGGTTGATGTGGTCCGTCATCGTGGGGTCGTCGACCGGCGCGTCGGGCCGCATCTCGAAGTCCTGGGTCCAGCGCATGCGGGTGCCCTCGGACTCCTCCTCGTACTCCCAGCGGATGTTCATGTAGGCGAAGGGGCCGGGCTCCACGCGGCGCGCCCAGACCGTGCGCACATCGCGGGCCGTCTCCCGCTCGGAGACCCAGGACCAGACCTTGCCGTCCTCGTCGGGGTGCATGGTCAGGCGGAAGGTGGTGGTGTCCCCGGTCCGCTGGAGCACCTCGACCGAGGCGTACTCGCTGAACAGCTGCGGCCAGTTCTCCAGGTCGTTGGTCATGTTCCAGACGAGGTCGAACGGCGCCTTGATCATGACTTCGTTGTCGGTGTGGCCTGCCATCTTCATGCTCCTGAGGTAAGTGAGGTGTTGATGACGTCGAGGAAGTCACCGGGGGTCTTGCAGCTCTCGGCCCCCGGTTCGATCGGGGTGCCGTACCGGTTCTCCAGCTCGCCGACGATGGCGAGCAGACCGAGCGAGTCCAGGCCGTACTCCTCGAAGGTGGAGTCCGGCCGGGTCTGCATCATGTCCGGGTCGACGGTGAGTCCGGCGCACCGCTTCATCAGCGTGGCCAGTTCGCCATAGGACAGTTGACTGGACATCAGTAATCTCCTTCCGGTCCGCGGAGCACGAGCGCCGCGTTGCAACCCATGAGTCCTCTGCTGAGCACCAGCGCCGTCCGCGGCTCGGCGGGGCGGGAGCTGCGGGTGACGAGGTCGAGGTCATGGCAGACGTCGGTGACGTACGGGGTCGGGGGCACCACGCGGTGCTCCATGGCGAGCAGCGCGGCCGCCACGTCCAGCGTGGGAGCCGCGCAGTGCACCCGGCCGAAGCCGGTCTTGGGCGCGGTCACCGGGACCCGGGTGCCGTGCGGCCCGAGGGCGTCGGCGATCGCCAGCGCCTCGGCGCGGTCCGCCTCGGGCACCGCGAGCGCGTCGGCGAAGACCACGTCGATCTCCTCCGGCGCGCACTCCGCGTCCTCCAGGGCCACGCGGATGGCCTGGGCGAGCCCCTCCCGGGACCGCTCCCACCGGGACGGCCCGGTGAAGGTCGAGCCGTAGCCGGCGATGAAGCCCCGGATCCGCACCCCGCGGCGCCGGGCGGCCCCCTCCTCCTCCACGACCAGCATCGCCCCGCCCTCCCCGGGCGCGAATCCGCAGGCGTCCTCGGTGAACGGCAGATAGGCCCGGCCCGCGTCACGGGCCTGGCTGACCTCGTCCCAGCCGAGCATGCAGACGATGGAGTACGGCGCCAGCGACGCCTCCGAGGCGCCCGCCACCACCGCGTCCGCCCCCCGCCGGATGGACCGGCGGGCGTGCGCCAGCGCGTCCAGACCGCCGGCCTCGTCGTTCGCCACCACCCCGCAGGGGCCCTTGAACCCGCCGCGGATGGAGACCTGGCCGGTGCTGGCCGCGTAGAACCAGGCGATGGACTGGTACGGGCCCACATAGCGCGGCCCCTTGCTGTACAGCTGCTGGAGCTCGCGCTGGCCGAACTCACCGCCCCCGGAACCGGCGGCGGTCACCACGCCCACGGCGAACGGCGACATGTCGTCCACCGGCAGCTTGGCGTCGTCCAGCGCGAGGTCGGCCGAGGCCATCGCGAAGTGGGTGAAGCGGTCGGTCTGGACGAGGAACCGCTCCTCGATCATCGAACCCGGATCGAAGCCGCGGACCTGGCCGCCGATCCGCACCGGGAAGTGCTCACTGCCCTCGCGGGAGATCCGGTCCAGGGAGGTGATCCCCTCCCGGGTGGCCTTCCAGAAGGCGTCGGTGCCCACTCCGTTGGGGGCGATCACACCGAGGCCGGTCACGACCGCGCCCCGGTTCCGGGTGGTCTTCGCCGATGTCATGCCGCACTCCCGTCCGCCCGGCTCAGCACCACCGCGGACTGGAAGCCGCCGAACCCGCTGCCGACCGACAGCACATGGCGCAGCGGGAGGGCGCGGGCGGTGCGCGGGACATAGTCGAGGTCGCATTCGGGGTCGGGGGTCTCGTAGTTGGCCGTCGGCGGCACCACGCCATGGGCGAGGGCCATGGCGCAGGCGACCACCTCGATGGCGCCGATCGCGCCCAGGGAATGGCCCACCATGGACTTGATCGAGCTCATGGGGGTCTTGTACGCGTGCTCGCCCAGGGACCGCTTCACGGCCGCCGTCTCATGCCGGTCGTTCTGCTTGGTGCCCGAGCCGTGCGCGTTGACGTAGTCGACCTCGGAGCTGTTGACGCGGGCGTGGCCGAGCGCATGGTCGATCGCCTCGGACATCTCCAGACCCTCACGGGTCAGACCGGTCATGTGGTAGGCGTTGCCGTAGGTGGCGAACCCCCGGAACTCGCAGTAGACCCGCGCCCCCCGGGCCCGGGCGTGCTCCAGCTCCTCCAGGACCAGCACGGCGGCGCCCTCGCCGAGGACGAAGCCGTCCCGGTGGGCGTCGAACGGCCGGGACGCGGTGGCCGCGTGGTCGTTGTTCGCCGAGGTGGCCTTGATCGAGTCGAAGCAGGACACGGTCAGCGGGGTGATCGGCGAGTCCGCGGCCCCGGCGATGCACACATCGGCCCGCCGCTCCTCGATCGCCTGGAAGGCGTAACCGATCGCGTCCAGACCGGAGGTGCAGCCGGTGGAGACGGACTGCACCGGGCCCTGCGCCCCGGTCAGCTCCGCCACCCCGGAGGACAGCGCGCTCGGTGAGAACGCGTGCTGAAGGTGTGGACCCGCCTTGCGGTGGTCCACAGCCCAGTGCTCACCGGCGTCGCTGACCTTGACGTAGTCCTGCTCCAGCCGGGTGGAGGCGGCGACGGCGCTGCCCAGCGAAACCCCTATCCGCCAGGGGTTGAGCGCCTGGAGGTCGAGACCGGAGTCCCGTACCGCCTCCTGGGCCGCCACGAGCGCGAACTGCACATAGCGGTCGGAGCGTTCGATCTGCTCGAAGCTCAGACCGTGGGCCAGCGGGTCGAAGTCGCATTCGGCGGCGATCCGGGAGCGGAACCGCTCCGCGTCGAAGAGCGTGATGTTCCGGGTGGCCGTACGGCCCGCGGTGAGCATGTCCCAGAACGCCGGAACGCCCACACCCCCGGGGGCGACGACACCGAGCCCGGTGACCACCACCCGTCGGGTCACGACGTCGCCTCGGCGGGTTCGGCGGCCTCCGTGTCCACGTGACCGAGCTCGGGGCGCGGCGCCAGGGGCCCGAGGTGGAAGACCATCCGGGCCTCGGTGCTCCCCACATTGCGGAACCGGTGCCGCATGTTGATGGGGATCAGGATCGCCTGGTCGGGGTGGAGCGGATGCGCCTCGCCGTCCAGGTCCACCTCCATGTCGCCGCTGACGACGTACACGAACTCCTCCGAGTACGGGTGGTAGTGCTCGGCGACCCGTTCACCGGGCCCCACGATGGCCATCCCCATGAAGCCGCTCGTGGCGCCCACCAGAGGCGGTGTGAGCATGGCGCGCACATCGCCACCGCGCCGGCGGTTGGGGGCGACCGCGGCGAGGTCGACGACGAGAGGGGACTGCGTGGTCATGATGAGTTCCTCCAGGTAGCGTTGCGCGGTCCGCGCCACGGGGGTGGAAAGGTACGAAGGGGGAGAGACGTCGTCAGTGGTCGGCCGACTTGCGGTCGGTGACCGGGGTCATGTCGCAGTCGGCGAGGAAGCGGCGCTGCCCGTCGTCCATGGACAGGTCGATCACCGCACCGTCCGCTCCGAGGTCCAGCAGGCGGCCCAGTACGGCGGCGGCCCGCCGGCCGCTCACACCGGCCGCCATGGCGGGGTTACGGTCCAGCGGCACGGCCAGGTCCACCAGCCGCACCACGATGTCGTCACGCTGGAAGATGGTGCTGCTCAGCAGGGTCTTGGCGGTCTGCTCAGCGGCCATCTCCTTGTTCACCGCGAGCTCGTCCTGCCGGGCCAGCAGACTGGCCACGGCCGGGCCGCAGCCGGTCTTGACCGGGTAGAGCAGGGCGTGCCGGTGGACGCCCTGGGCGGGGCGCGGCCCGCCGGCCGTCATGTGGTGGACCACCGGCAGCGAGGCGCGGGCGAAGAACTCCCGTGCCGAGCTGGGGTCGTCGAGGTTGCGGTCCTCCTCCAGATACGGATTGAGGGCCTCCTCGGCGGCCCTGATCTCCGGCTGCCGGGCCACGAAGCGCAGCGCCGCGGTCAGATCACCCTTGACCTCCACGGCCCGCACCACCCGGTTGCCGCTCATGAACACCGAAGTGCGGGAGAGCCGGGTGGTCTCGTCGACCCGGGCCTGGGGCGAGGCGTAATCGGCGAGGATCTTGGCGACGGCGTCCTCGCTGCCGGGCTTCACGGTGAAGGTGAGGGCCTGCCGGACCAGCCCGTCGCCGACCCGCAGCGCGGCGTCGACGCCCCGGGTGGTGACATCGACCGGCGCGGACCCGGCGGTCAGGGTCTCCCGCAGGATGCTGAACCGCAGCGAGCGGGTGTCCTCGACACAGCCGTGGAAGGGCTTGACCATCTCCCGGTGCGCGGGGGAGTCCACCCAGGCGAGGAACGGAGGGGCGCTTTCCCATTCGCTGGTGATCAGCCACTGGGAGGGGTTTTCGATCGACTGGCAGAGCTGGTCGCTGATGTGCCCGGGCACCGCGGCCACCTGCTGGGACAGCTGATCGTAGGCACGCAGAAAGCGCTGCTCGGCACCGCTGTTGACCTGCACCAGCAAGACGACGCGCAATCTGGTGTCGGTGAGAGCGGATTCCACGGTGGTCGGCGATTGGTTCACCGTGGTCTCCGGAATGTCGGACAGGGTGCTCATATTCCACTCCTTATTTCGCGGACGCGTCCTTCCGGGCATCGAGGACACCCGCCCGTTAGACGATCGTGGGGTGCACCCACCAATGGCGCGAGATATGTGAGCCATCCGAGCGAACGCCTCGTCAGCGTCCCGGAAGAGCCCGGAAACACCGGGCATAGCAGCACAATGAACCGTCTTGCCGACAATGCTGAGCGTGTGCCCGTCCTCATCGCGGGCGGCTCCCTGGTGGGCCTGTCCGCCTCACTGTTCCTGGGCCGACTGGGGATCGGTCATCTACTGGTCGAAAAACACCCGCGCACCTCGCACCACCCGCGCGGACGGGGGAACAACATCCGGACGATGGAACTGTTCCGCACCGCCGGGGTGGAGTCCGCGATCCGCGAGGCCGCGTCCGTCCTGGCCGACAACCACGGAATCCTCCAGACCCCGTCCCTCACCGGTACGGAGGGCCACTGGCTCTTCCGGGAGATGGACCCGGGTGGCAAGGCCGCCCGGATCAGCCCTGCCGGATGGTGTCTGTGCAGCCAGAACGACCTGGAGCCGGTACTGCTGAACGCGGCCCAGGAGCTCGGTGGCGACCTGCGGTTCTCCACCGAGCTGATCTCCTTCGAGCAGGACGCGGACGGCGTCACCGCCACCCTCCTGGACCGCAGGTCCGAGCGGCGCTCCACGGTCCGCGCCGACTACCTCATCGCCGCCGACGGACCCCGCAGCCCGGTCCGCGAGGCCCTTGGCATCGGCCAGAGCGGACGCGGTGAGCTGTTCCACAACGTGTCCATCACCTTCCGCGCCAAGCGGCTCGCGGACGCGGTCGGGGACCGCCACTTCATCGCCTGCTACCTCACCAACCCCGAGGCCGACGGGGCGCTGCTGCCCGTGGACAACCAGGAGAGCTGGGTCTTCCACGCCCCCTGGCACCCCGAGCGCGGCGAACCGCTGGAGGCGTTCGACGACGAGCGCTGCGCCCAGCACATCCGCACCGCCGTCGGCATGCCCGACCTGGAAGTCGAGATCACCGGAAAGGCGCCCTGGCACGCGGCCGAGCGGGTGGCGGACCACTACTCCGACGGCCGGGTCTTCCTCGCCGGGGACTCCGCCCACGAGATGTCGCCCACCGGCGCCTTCGGCTCCAACACCGGTATCCAGGACGCCCACAACCTGGCGTGGAAGCTCGCCGCCGTCATGGGCGGCTGGGCGGGCCCCGCGCTGCTGGAGACCTACGGCATGGAGCGGCGGCCGGTCGCCCAGGCCACCAGCGCCCGCGCGGCCGCCCGTTCGGCCGAGCACAGCCACCCCGGCTACTCGGCACCGGCCACCGAGGACCGGGGCCCGCAGTCCAATGTCATGGCCGTCGCCATGGGCTACCGCTATGTGCGCGGCGCGGTCGCGGGCGCCGACCCCTCCGCGCCCGCGGTCCCCGACCACTTCACGGTCTCGGCCGAGCCCGGCAGCCGCGCACCCCATATGTGGGTGCACCGCTGCGGGGTGCGGCTGTCCACCCTCGATCTGTACGAGCGCACCTGTGTGCTGCTCACCGGGCCGGGCGGCGCCGCCTGGCACGAGGCGGGCCGCCGCGCCGCCGACGCCCTCGGCGTACCGCTGGACTGCTACCGGGTGGGCGAGGGCCCGGACCACGAACTCGCCCCCGAACCGGGCACGGACTGGGCCGAACTCCACGGCACCGCCCCCGACGGAGCGGTCCTGGTCCGCCCCGACGGCTTCGTCGCCTGGCGGGCGGAGCGCTCGGTCCCCGACCCGGAGGCCGCGATGACGCGGGCGCTGCGAGAGGTTCTGCGGCTGGAGGTCTGACCCCGCGTGTCCTGGAGGCCACCGGCGTCCGGACGCCGCCCCGCTTCCGGGTGCCACCCGCCCGGGGCCGTGGGACGCGGCGCCGGGCGCCGGGCCGGGGGCGCAAAGTGGTTGGGTACTCGCCACCGACCGGGCACGCATCCTTGGGCCCGATCACCCCGACACCCTCAGCGCTCGGTCGTCCGCAGACCACTGGGGCGCGCGGGAGCGCCTCGGCTGACCGGTCGGAGCGGGGCGTCACGGCCGGCCGCCGCGGGGGCCGGCGTGGTGGCCGGTGCGACCGCGGCCCTGCCCGGCTGTGACTCTCAGGGGGTCGCCGTCAGCCCGTGGGTTCGCTCTGGGCGTCGCGGGCGGTGCGGCGGCGCAAGCGGCGCCACAGCGCGGGGGCCGTGCTGATCACGACCGTCAGGACCACGGCCGCCGCCACGCCCTCCCACGGCTCGGCGAAGAGCGAGCCGCCCAGGATCCCGATCAGCTGATACGTCACCGCCCAGGCCAGCGCGGCGGGTCCGGCGCCCCGGGCGAACCTCCGCAGCGGCCAGCGCGCCAGCAGGCAGGCCAGCATCACCGGTATCCGCCCCGCCGGGACCAGCCGGGACAGCACCAGAACCGCCACCCCGTGCTCGTCCAGCCGCACCTGTGCCTGGTCCAGCCGCTCCGGCGCCGCGTGGTCGTGGATCCGCTCCAGCCATCGCGAGCCGTTCTTCGAGCGCACCCCGCGCCGCCCGAGCCAGTACAGCATCACATCGCCGGAGAAGGCCGCCATCGAGGCCACCCCGAAGACCACCAGCAGCGACAGCGGGGGAGCGGTCTGGTGGATGGCCACCACCGCCGCCGAGGAGACCACCGCCCCGGTGGGCACCACCGGCACCAGCGACCCGAACACCACCAGCAGGAACAGCGAGGGATACCCCACCGCCTGCTGCGTCGACTCGGACGGCACGCTCCGCGCCAGATCCGCCAGGTCCGCCAGATCCCCCATCACCTGGCGGGCTCCAGCCGCACGCACTCCCCGTGCACCAGCCGGTGCACCACCGCGTCGGGGGCGAGCCGCCCGGCGTGGCGCACGAAGTCGTCGCCCGGGGCGTGGAATTCATGCGGACGGATCGCGTCCATCCCGATCGGCCAGTACGTCCCGTAGTGCACCGGCACCGCGCAGCGCGCCCCCAGTCGCGCCAGCGCCTGCGCCGCGCGGCCCGCGTCGAGGTGGCCGGGGCCGAGGTACGGCCCCCAGCCGCCCACCGGAAGCAGCGCCACATCGCAGGCGCCCACCGCCTCCGCCAGCCCGTCGAACAACCCGGTGTCGCCCGCGAAGTACGTGGTCGACTCGCCGCTCAGCACGTACCCCAGCGCGGGCACCCGGCTCGGCCCGTACGGCAGCCGCCGCCCGTCGTGAGCGGCCGGTACCGCCCGGATCCGCACCTCGCCGACCGCGCACACGTCCCCCGCCGCCATCTCCGTCACCCGCAGCCCCCGCGCCGCGACCACCCGCCGCAGCCCGGGCACCGCCCGCCCGGCCCCGCGCGGCACCAGCAGCCGGGTGCCGGGCAGCAGCTTGGCCAGCGAGCCGAGGTGCAGATGGTCGGCGTGCAGATGCGAGACCAGCGCCACGTCAGCCACCGCGGCGGCGGCCGGTGGCACGGCTCCCCGGCGGCGCCGCAGATGGGCCAGCCGCCGTACGAAGAGGGGGTCGGTCAGCACCCGCACACCGGAGTCCCGCACGGTCGCGGTGGCATGCCCCCACCAGGTGATCTCCACCGACATCTCCCGCCTCCTCCCTCGGGCCGTCCCGCCCCGATCCTCTCACCCCGCCGGGTGGTGCATGGAATCAACCGTGCCGGGTATGCATGACTCATGCATGAGGAGAGGGAACGTGTAGCGAATCTGCTGGGGGCCACGGCGCTGGCGATCACGGACGATCTGCTCGGCGCCCCGGCCGCCGCGTCCCGCCTGAGCATGAGCGCGGCCGCCGCGCTGATCGTGCTCCGCGCCGACCCCGGGGTGAGCGTGACCGAGCTCGGCCGCCGGGTGGGGCTGACCCAGTCCGCGGCGGTGCGGATGGTCGACGGGCTGGAGCGGGACGCCCTGGTCGAGCGGCGCCGCGGAATCGGCAACTGGACCGGGGTCCACCCCACCGCCAAGGGCCGGCGGACCGCGGGCCGGCTGCTGACCTCGCGGACCTCCCGGCTCACCGGGGTGCTGGACGGCCTCGGCGAGGCGGAGGTCCGCGACCTCGGCGCACTGCTGGCCACGCTGCTCGACGGGCTCTACCAGGGCAGCGGCTCGGCCGACCGGATGTGCCGGCTGTGCGACCGGAGCGCCTGCACCCCGGACGGCGTGGAGTGCCCGGTCGGGGCCGCGGACCGGGCGGCCGCCCGGACGGCGGCCGAGGACGGGGCCGGTACGGACCATGGGTGAGCTGCTGGCCGTCGCCTCGGCGCTCTGCTTCGGCACCACCCACTTCCTGAGCGGACTGGTCTCCCGCCACCGCCACGGGGTGACGGTCGCGGCCTGTGCCCAGGCGGGCGGCACGGTGGTCAGCCTGATCCCGGTGCTGCTCACTCAGGGCGCCAACGCCCCGCCGTCGGCCCTGGTCTGGGGCGCGCTCTCGGGGCTCGGCACCGGGGTGGGCGTGGCGTGCCTCTACTGGTCGATGAACCAGGGGCCGATGAGCGTCGTGGTGCCGGTCAGCGATGTCACGGCGGTAGGGCTGCCGGTACTGGCCGGGATCACCCTCCTCGGCGACCGGCCCTCGCCCCCGGCGCTCACCGGGATCGCGCTGGGGCTGCCCGCGCTCTGGCTGGTCTCGCGGGGTGAGCCGAGCGAGCCACGCGAGCCACGCGAGCCACGCGGGCCGCGTGAGCCGCACGAGCCACGGCCGGGGCACGGCCGGGGCACCAACCGGTCGCACCCGGCCGTCGTCCTGGCGCTGATCGCCGGGGTGGGCCTGGCGCTGCACTTCTTCGCGCTCGCCCGGATACCGGCCTCGGCCGGATGGTGGCCGGTGGTGGTCAGCCGGGCCGTGTCGGTGGCCGTCATCCTGGCGCTGTTCCCCGCGACCGGCGCCTCTTTGCGGCTGCCCCGCCGGGCGGCAGCCATGGCGGCGGTGGCGGGCGCGCTCGGCACCCTGGCGACGATCCTCTATCTGCTCGCCACCCGGCAGGAGTTGCTGTCCGTCGCCGTGGTGCTGTCCGCGCTCTATCCGGCGGTGCCGGTGCTGCTCGCGCTGACGTTCCTACGGGAGCGGATCACCCGGCCCCAGGCCGTCGGGCTGCTCGGCGCGGGGCTGGCGATCGGGCTGATCGCCCTCAACTGACGGCGTACCGCAGGTCCGACAGCGACGGCTGCGCTGTTCCCCTCCCCGCCCCTTTCCGCAGCATCGATATGCGGCTCCGCCGCGTGGCAGGGGCTTCGCCCCTAACTCCGGGGTCCAGGGGCGGAGCCCCTGGTAGCGGGAAGGGGCGGGGAGGGGAAAGACCCGCCGGACACCCCCGCCGCGCGAAAATCCGTGGACCGGCGTGCCGCCCGTACGCCACGATGACCGCCGCCCACCCCGCCCCCCCGGGGCCCCGCTCACACGAAAGGCCACCGTCGTCCGTATGAGCAGTGCACTCCACCAGCGCGCCGTCGTCGCCGACGCCCACAACGACCTGCTGATCGCCGTCACCGCCCGTCCGCCGCACCGCTGGGCGGGCTACTTCCGGGAGCGCTGGCTGCCGCAGCTGCGCGACGGCGGGGTGGATCTCCAGGTGCTGCCGGTCTTCATCGACGACCAGTTCCGCCCCGAGGGCGCACTGCGCGAGACGCTGCGGATGATCGAGTGCGCCCACACCCTCGCCGAGGGCAACGCCGACGAGGTACGGCTGTGCCTGGACGGCGACGACATCGACGCCGCGCTCGCCGACGGCCGGATCGCCCTGGTGCTGGCGCTGGAGAGCGCCCCCGGGTTGGACGCCAACGTCGAGCTCCTCCCGACCCTCCACCGCCTCGGGGTGCGTATCGCCTCGCTCGCCCACTGGGGGCGCACCGCCCTGGCCGACGGCAGCGGTGAGGACGCCGCCGGAAGCCGGCTCACCGAGGCCGGGGTCCGGGCGCTGAAGGAGATGGAGCGCCTGGGCATCCTCTTCGACGTCTCCCATCTCGGCGCCTCCGGGGTGGCCCATGTGCTGGAGCTGGCCACCCGCCCCGTGCTGGCCACCCACTCCTCCGCCCGCGCCCTGCTGGACCACCATCGCAACCTCACCGACGAGCAGCTGCGCGGGATCGCGGCCACCGGCGGCACGGTGTGCGTCAACTTCCTCGGCGAATTCCTGGCCACCGACCCGGCCGACCGCACCGTGGACCGGCTGGCCGATCACATCGTCCACATCGCCGAGGTGATCGGCGTCGGCCACGTGGGTCTGGGCCCGGACTTCATCAAAGAGGTCAGCGCGGACACCACCCCGCCCTGCTGCGAGGACGTCGAGTACGCCCGGCTGGTGGTCCCCGGCCTCGAAGGCCCCCGCGGACTGCCTCTGGTGACCGAGGCGCTGGTCCGAAGGGGCCTTCCGGAGGGGGACATCGAGAAGATCCTCGGCGGCAATGTGCTGGAGCTCTTCCGCAAGGAGCTGGGACGCCCCAACTGAGGTAGATGTGGCGCCTACCGCCCGGCGGCGCCCAGGAACGCGTCGATCGCGGCGAATGTGGCCTCCGGGGCCTCCCGGGTGGGCAGGTGCCCCGCCCCCGGGATCAGCTCGAAGCGCGCCCCGGGGATGGCGGCGGCGTACGCGCGGCCGTAGTCGGGCGGGACGACGGTGTCGTTCTCGCCCCACACCGCGAGGGCGGGCACCGTCACCCGGGCGAGCCGGTGCAGCAGCTTCGGGTCGGACTTCGTCGGCCCGGCGTAGGCCGCCAGCGCCTGGAGCGCCGCGGGCGAGGGCCCCCGGCGCGGGGCCGGTGCGCCTGAACCTTCCCCCGGCCCGGGGCCCTGGGCGGGCCCGGAGCCTTCCCCGGGTCCGGAGCCTTCCCCGGGTCCGGGGCCCTGACCGGGTCCGGGGCCCCGGCCAGGTCCGGGGGCCTGACCGGGCCCGGGGGCCTGACCGGGCCCGGGGCCCTGACCGGGCCCGGGGCCCTGACCGGGCCCGGAAGCCTCGCCGGGCGGCGGGCCGGGCGGGGCCGTGGGGAACCGCACCTCGTGCCCCTCGAGGCGCGGCCCGAACGCGCCCATGACGACCAGCCCGCCGATGCGGCGGCCCCGGTCGCGCACGGCCATCTCCGCGGCGATCCAGCCGCCGAACGAGCTGCCGAGGACCAGGACATCGCGCAGATCGCGGTCGTCCAGCAGATCCAGATACGTCTCGACGAGGTCGCCCACGCTCGCGAACCACTCGGGGCGCGGGGTGTCCTCCCAGCCCGGGTGAGTCGGCGCCAGCACCCGGGAGGTGGCGGCGAAGTGGTCCACCACGCCGTTCACACTGGCGGGCCCTGCGCCGCCGTGCAGGACGAGCACGGGGCGGCCCGCGCCCACGTCCCGCACCGTCAGGGGCAGACCGGGGTAGGGCTCAACGGTGAACCCGGTGAACCCGGTGAATTCGGTGGGCGTGCTCATCGGTCCGCACCTCCGGCGGTCATCGTGGTGAAGGCGTCCCGCATGATCCGCAGGGCGTCCGGCTGGAAGAAGTCGACGAGGTGGTCGGCCGATTGTGTGGCCGCCGCCTCGGCGCGCGGGAACATGGCTGTCTCGTAGGCGTGCAGAGCCGTCTCCAGGTCGTCGTGGGCGGCCAGGGCGAGGGCGAGTTCCGCGCCGTCGAGCATGGCGAGGTTGGCGCCCGCCCCGGCGAAGGGGGACATCAGATGGGCGGCGTCGCCCAGGAGCGTGATGCCGGGCACCCGGTCCCAGCGGTGGCCGATGGGCAGGGCGTGGATGGGCCGGGGGACGAGCGGGCCGTCGCTGTCGGCGATCAGCGCGCGCAGCCCCTCGTCCCAGTCGGGGAAGAGGTCCAGCAGCCGCTTCCTGGCCGCCGCCGGGTCCGCCGGGTCCGCCGGGTCCGCCGGGTCGATGAGACCCGAACGGCTCCACTCCTCCGGCGCCTTGACCGCGGTGTAGACGCGGATCCGGCCGCCGCCGTTGCGCTGGGCGAACAGCCCCTTCTCGTCCGCGAGGGCGAACATGGAGCCCCGGCCCACGAGTTCGGCCACGGCCGGGTGCCGGGTGTCCACGTCGTTCAGGAGACCGTCGACGAATGACACCCCGGTGTAGACCGGATCGGCGTCGGACAGCAGGGGCCGGACCCTGGACCACGCCCCGTCCGCGCCGACCAGCACATCCGCCTCGACGGTCGTGCCATCGGCCAGGGTGAGCGCGGGTCGCCCCGCCGCGCCGAGGGCGGCCGCCTTGACCTTCTGGCCCCAGCGGACGGTCCCCTCCGGCAGTGAGCCCAGCAGCAGCTCCTTCAGCACCCTGCGGTCGATCTCGGGACGGTCGTTGCCGTCACCGTCCCGCGGCGGGGGGATGTGGAAGCCGACGTCGGCGTGCTTGCCGAGCAGACGCAGCTCCCCGCCCTCGGGGCGGCTCAGCGGCCGGAACTCCTCGAGCAGCCCGGCGTGCAGCAGCGCCCGCTGGCCGGACTCCTCGTCCAGGTCCAGCGTGCCGCCCTGGTCGCGTGCGGTCGCCGACGCGTCCAGCTCGTAGACGGTCGAGGGGATGCCGTGGATGTGCAGGACGCGCGCCAGCGTCAGCCCTCCCGGCCCCGCTCCGACGATGGCGATACGGCGCTTCCGGCGGTTACGGCGTTGTGTGGACATGGCGATGGATGCCTCCCTGGGCCTCCCTGGCTCGGCGCGGGGGCGCCGCGGATGGAGGGAGCGTAAGGTGACGAACGCGTTCGTGGCAAACGCGTTCGTGACGAACATGTTCGTCGACCGGTACGATGGCGCCATGACAGCGCACCCCACCGCCCCGCGGAGCCGCCGGGAACGTCCGGCGAAACCGGCCCTGACCCGGGAAGGCATCATCGCCACCACGGTCGACCTCATGCGTGCCGAGGGCCTGGAGCGGGTGACGATGCGCCGCCTGGCCAAGGAGCTGGACACCGGGCCGGCGTCGCTCTACGTCTACGTGCGCAACATGGCGGAGCTGCACGCGGCCGTCCTGGACGAGCTCCTCGGAGCCGTCGACCTGAGCCCGGCGACGGCGGACGGAGAGTGGCGCGACCGGCTGGTGCGGATCCTCACCTCGTACACCTCGGTGCTGTTCGAGTACCCCGGTCTCGCCCAGTCCGCCCTGGTGGCCCGCCCCTTCGGCAAGCACTATCTGAAGCTGCTGGAGGCGCTGCTGGCACTGCTGGACGAGGGCGGCCTCGAGCCCGACCGGGCCGCGTGGCTGGTCGATCTGCTGCTCCAGTTCGCCACCGCGACCGCGGCCGAACACGCCCACCGGGCCCCCGGCGACACCGCCCAGAGCGAGGCGGACTGGCAGGCGCTCGCCACGGTGGTGCGGGACGTCTCACCGCGGACCCATCCGCATATCGCCGCGCTCGGCCCGCGGCTGCTCTCCGGGTCCCCCCAGGACCGGCTGGCCTGGGGCTTCGACGTCCTCATCGCCGGGGCGCGGCACGCTCCGCTGCCGGAGGTGCTCGCCCCGTCCCCGGCGGACACCGAGCACTGAGGAGGGAGCTCAATCCGCGTCTGCCGGGCGCGGAGCGCCCGCACGGCCGAGGCGACCCTGCGTGCCTGCAACCGTGCCGCCACCTACGCCTCCACCGTCGCCTTCACCAAGGATGTCAAGGACCGCAACGGTTTGCAGAAGGAGGCGTACGCGGATTCAAAGGCGGCCTTCGGGCTGTCCGCGCAGCCAGTGGTCCGGACGGTGAAAAAGGTCCTTGACGCCTACGCAAGCCGCCAGGCAGGTGAACGACCGCATCAGCAAGGAGATCGTGTCCGTCGCCCAACGCACCGGTCGCGGGATCGCCGTCGAGGCACTCGGCGGGATCCGCGAGCGGGTACGGCTACGGGGCGACCAGCGGGTCATCCTCGTTCGTGGAGGTGGACGCGCGCCATATCTCGCAGCGCTGTCCGCGCTGCGGCCACACCGAGCGCGCCAACCGGCCTGACCGGGACCATTTTCGCTGTCGTCGGTGCGGGCTCGCTGGTCCGGCCGATGTCGTCGCCGGGGGTCAACGTGCGCGATCGCGCACGCTCGGCGTGGGTGTTTGTCACCGCACCCGCACCCTCCCCCTGAACCGCAAGGGGGAGGGTGGATGCGCCCCGTAACCGTCCTGTCGTAGGGGACAGTCGGGAGCGCGACGAGGCGTGAACGACGGAGCGCGCAAGCTCGACCGTTCACGGCCGAGAAGGCGACGTTGCTCCACACCACGGTGGTCGGGCTATTCTCGCTGCCTGGTGCGAAATGCCCCGAACGTGTCGGTCGTCCGGTCCCACCCCTCTACTTCACCCAATAGCGGATGTTGCGGAACCGGGCCTCGGCCCGGCCGCTGCCGTGGTGATAGACGCCGTTCTTGAAGTAGCGCGTGGCCGGTCCCCGGTCGTCGACCGTCAGCACCAGCTTGTCGTCGGCGTAGACCTGGATCTTTCCGGCGTCCGCGTCATGGGCCACCTTCAGGTTCCACCAGGTGTTGTAGATACCGGTCTTGATGACGGCGTCCGTATAGCGCTTGAGCGTCCCGCCGTTCGCGCTGGACGCCCGCAGCATGATGTCGGTGGCCGGTGTTCCGCTGGGGTGCTTGCCCCGCAGGATCTGCATGATGTCCGCGCCGTTCGTCCCGGACGGCACATACACATCGGCGTCCCACATGTGCTTCCCCGAGGAGTACTCCTGCTTCCACCGCATTTCGGTGCGCGGATCGGTGTCGCTGCCCTCTTCGAGCGGCTCGTCCGTGGAGTTCACCCACATGGTGTGGGTCTTCGTGCTCGAGTTGTAGCTGTAGCGCTCGCTCAGGTCGAGGTTCCACGGCTTGTGCATCGAGTATGTGAACGACGTCTGCGTCCATCCATCGGTCGGCGACGCCGCGGACTCCTTCGCCGCGGCCGTCCCTCCGGATGCGACTCCCGCCGACAGGACCCCGGCGAGCGCGGCGAACGCCAGGGCCGCCCTGAAGCGGGGGGAGCGTCTGGTGCGTAATGCGGGCATATTGGCCCACCTCCGGTCTGTTCCGTTCCCGTGTTGGATCATGGTCTAGACCAAGAGTCAAGGTAGGGCAGAGTTGATGGTGTGTCCATATCAATGAACAGGATTCATGACTATGGCGGCGAGCGCGGTGGGCCGGGTCACCTCCGCCGCAGCGCCTTCACCATGACCAGCTCCCTGGTCACGCCGTCGGCCAGCAGATCCCCCGGCTCCCGGGTGGCGGCGAAACCATGCCGCTCGTAGAGGGCGATCGCCGGTGCGTTGCCCGGGAGCACCGCCAGCCGCAGCGCCGTGGCGCCCGTCCGCAGGGCCCAGGCCTCGACCGCCGCGATCAGCCGCCCGCCGACACCGTGGCCGCGCGCCTCGGGGCTGACCCAGACCGACCTCAGCTCCGGCGGCCGCCCGTCCCCGTCCCCGGGCATGCCGCCCGCCATCCCGACCGCCCGGCCGTCCAGCAGGGCCACGACGTGGTAGGCGTCCGGCATCTCCAGCCGGGCGCGCCACCGCTCCTCGCCGCCGCGGTGCCAGTCGGCGAGCCGGGACGTGAAGGCGTGCGGCGCCTCGGCCAGCGCGGTCCGCCGGACGTCCCGCCACAGCGGCCAGTCGTCCGTCGTGACCACCCGCAGCCGCACCATGCCGCCCAGTCTCCCGCACCGCCGGGTCGCGGCCGAGCACCGTCGCCCCGAGGGGAGATGGCCGGGTTCATCCCGCTGTGCCATGCTTTGAGGAGAGGCGCCATCCCTTTCGAGGGGGCGCGGCAGCGAAGGCCCCGCCGGTGGTCATGACCGGTCGCCGCGCGGAGGCCGATCAGGGGCCCGGGTACGCCCGCGAGACCGGCGGTCCACGCACGGAGGCGGTGCAGGCGTGCTGTGACCGGGCATGTGCTGACGTTCACGGGGACCGCGTTGGTGGCTGTCTACGTGCTGGACGCGGAGGGTGTCGAGCTGCGGTTGGCCGAGACGGTGCGCGGCGCCGGACGGTCGTACGCGCTGCCGGCCCGCTACCCGCTGTCCGGGCGCTCGCCCGTCGCCGACGCCTTCCGCGCCGGGCGCCCCCTGTGGCTGACCCCCACCGAACTCGCCGCCTACGGCCCCATCGGCCCCACCACGCCCGAGACCCCCACCACGCCCGGCGTCTCACTGGGGGCGCTGCCGCTCGGCGGGGACGGCAAGGGGCTGGGGTGTCTGGTGGTGGTGGACGAGGCACCCGGCGGGATCGACGCCGACCGCCGCGGCTTCATCGAGCTCTACGCCCACCATGTGGCCGCCGGGGTCGAGGCGGCCGGGCCGCAGGCGCTCACCCAGCGGCGGCCCGAACTGCCCGGCCTCACCCTGGACCGGCTGCGGGTCGGCTCGTTCGTCCTGTACCTCGACAGCGGGCGGATGACCGCCGACACCCAGGTGCTCGATCTCTTCGGCATTCCCGCGGAGGACTTCGACGGACGGGTGGAGACCCTGCTGGCGGTCGCCGTCCCGGACGACATCCCCGCCCTGATGTCGGTCCTGGAGCCCGACCTGCTCACCTCCGGCACCGCACAGCTGGAGTTCCGGATCCGCCGGCCCAACGGGGAGCTGCGCTGGCTGGGCCTGCGCGCCCGGGTCGAGACGGCGGCGGACGGCACGCCCCGGCGCATGCTCGGCGTGATCGCGGAGACCTCGTATCTGCGACCCACCGCCGACGAGGTGTCCCTGGTGCAGCGGCTGTCCGCCGCCCTGGCCGGGGCCACCACCGTCCGCGATGTGGGGCGGGCCGTGGTCGGCGCGCTGCGCGATCCGCTCGGGGCGGGCCGGCTCGCGGTCGCCGAACTCCAGGCCGATCAGCTGGTGGTCGGCGTCCTCGCCCCCGCCGAACCGGCCGCCTGGCCCGAGGTGTGGCGCGCCGCCTGGCGCTCCGAATGGCCCGAGCTGCCCAGCCATGCCCTGCCCACGCTGGCGGAGGCGCTGCGGGAGGGGCAGGTCAGCATCTGGCCCGAGGGCGCCGATCTCGAACCCGGGCTCGGCGGTATCGGCCCCGGCGGCCTCGCCGTCCTCCCGCTCCCGGCGGACGGCCGGATCGTCGGCGTATGCCTGATCGGCTGGGAGGAGCGGCATGAGTTCGGCCCGGAGGAGCGCTCGCTGCTGACGGCGACCGCCGGTCTGGTGGGGCAGGCCCTGGTGCGCGCCCACGCGCTGGACGCCGAGCACGAGCTGGCCACCATGCTCCAGCGCAGCCTGCTGCCCCGGAAGCTGCCGGAGCTGCCCGGCGGGGTGGCCGTCACCCGCTATCTGCCCGCCACGATGGGGCTGGAGGTGGGCGGCGACTGGTACGACGTCATCCCGCTGCCGGATGGCCATGTGGCGCTGGTCATCGGGGATGTGCAGGGCCACAGCGCCGCGGCCGCCACGATCATGGGCCAGATGCGCACCGCCATCCGGGCCTACGCGGTGGAGGGCCACCCACCCGATGTGGTCGTGGCGCACGCCAACCGCCTCCTCGTCGGCATGGAGACCGATCTCTTCGCGACCTGCTGCTACGCCGACCTCGACATGGAGGAGGGCGAGGCGTGGTTCGTCCGGGCCGGACACATCCAGCCGCTGCTGCGCCAACCGGACGGCACCACCGCGGAGCTCGACGTCGAGGGCGGCCCGCCGCTGGGCGTGGTCGCCGACGCCGAGTTCCCGATGACCGCGGCCGGGCTGTCCTCCGGCACCCTGATCGCCCTGCTCACCGACGGCCTGGTCGAGTCCGCCCGGCTCGACCTGGACGACGGGGTGCGCCGGGCCTGCCAGGCGCTCGGCCGCGCCGACCCGTCCGACCCCGGCGGGGTGGCGGACGCGCTGCTCGGCGGGGACAGCCGCCGGGACGACGACGTGGCGCTGCTGTTGCTGCGCTACGACGGGATGCGGGTACGGCCCACCCGGGCGAGCTGGACGGTGTGGCGGCTGCCCGACGCGGTGATGCACGCCCGCCGCTTCACCGCGCGCACCCTGCGCAACTGGGGGGTGGAGGATGAGATGGACGTGGCCCTGCTGGTCACCTCCGAGCTGGTCACCAACGCACTGGTGCACACCCGGGGCGAGGTGCGGCTGAATCTGACGCTGACCGCGGACCGGCTGCGGATCGCGGTGAACGACCCCTCGCCGCGTACCCCCGTCAAACCGACGACCGTGGACTGGGAGGCCACCGGCGGGCGGGGGCTGCTGCTGATCGAGGCGATGTCGCAGACCTGGGGCTCGGTGCCGCTGAGCGGGGGCAAGCAGGTCTGGGGCGAGATCAACTTGTCGTCCCCGCGGGAGGAGTCCCCGGGCGCGGCCCGGGAAGGGCCTCCGGAAGTGCCTCCGGAAGGGCACACGGACCGGCCCGGGGAACAGACCCCGGAAGGGCTCACGGACCGGTCTCCGGTGGAGCTCCCGGAAGGCCCGGGGAGGAAGGGGCCGAGGAGGAGGGCGAGGCGATGAGCCGTTCCCGTACGCGCTGGGCGATGAGCCGTTCCCGTACGCGTTCCCGGGCGCACCCCCCGACCCGTTCCCGCACGCGGTCCCACACCTGTTTCCCTACGCGCGATCGTCTCCGCGCGGCCATCGCCGTCGCGGTGGGCCTCGTCCTGACCGTGTCCCTCGCCGCCTGCGGCAAGGCGGCCCAGCTCGGCGAGACGATGAGCGTTGCCGGGACCCACCGCCATAGGTCCCTGCACATCGGCCTGCTGCTCCCGGAGAACGAGATCGTCCGTTTCGAGCGCTTCGACAGGCCCCTGATCCAGCGGCGGGTCAAGGAGCTGTGCTCGCGCTGCACGGTGAGCTACTCCAGCGCCCAGCACGATCCGGCCGCCCAGCGCTTCCAGATCGAAGCCATGATCACCAACGGGATCGATGTGCTCATCCTGGACGCCGTGGACACCAAGGCCGTCCGTCACTCCGTGGTCCAGGCCCACCGCGCCCATGTCCCGGTCATCGCCTACGACCGCCTCGCGGAGGGGCCCATCTCCGGCTATGTCTCCTTCGACGGCGGAGGCGTCGGCAGGCTCCAGGGCGAGGCGCTGCTGAGGGCCCTCGGCCCGAAGGCCAGGAGCAGCCAGATCGTCATGATGAACGGCTCGTCGACCGACCCCAACGCGGGCTGGTTCGAACGGGGCGCGCGGTCCGTCCTCCGGGGCAAGGTCAAGATCGCCAAGTCCTACGAGACCGTCGGCTGGCGCCCGGAGAACGCCAACCGCAACATGTCCGCCGCCATCGCCGTCCTGGGCCCCTACGGCATCGACGGCGTCCTCGCCGCCAACGACGGCCTGGCCTCGGGCGTCATCACCGCCCTCAAGGCGGCCCGGATCCATCCGATCCCCCCGGTCACCGGCCAGGACGCCGAGGTCGCGGGCATTCAGCGGATCGTCGCGGGCGAGCAGTACATGACCGTCTACAAGCCGTTCAAGCCCGAGGCGTACACCGCCGCGGAGATGGCCATCGCGGTGGGACGCGGCCAGTCGCTCAGCAAGATCACCAAGCAGCGGGTCAACAGCGCGAGTGCCCGTGACATCCCCGCGGTGCTGCTCGAGCCGGTGGCCGTGACCGTGCACACCATCAAGAGCACCGTCATCAAGGACGGTCTGTATCGCGTCGATCAGATATGCACCAAGAAGTACGCGGATGACTGCCGCAAGGCCGGGCTCGTCGACCGGGACGGCTCACCGCACGACGCGGAATGAAGGGAGGCGCGGATGGCCCGACCGTCGGCCCCGCCCCTGCTGGCGCTGAGTGGCGTCTTCAAGCGCTTCGGCGCGGTCCAGGCGCTCACGGACGTCGAGCTGGAGATCCACGCCGGTGAGGTCATCGCCCTGGTGGGCGACAACGGCGCGGGGAAGTCCACCCTGGTCAAGGTGATCGCGGGCGTCGAACCGGCCGACACGGGCACCCTCGAATGGCGGGGCCGCCCCATCCACATCGGCCGCCCGCACGACGCCCAGCACCTCGGGATCGCCACCGTCTACCAGGACCTGGCGCTCTGCGACAACCTCGACGTCGTCGGCAATCTCTTCCTCGGCCGCGAGATCACCCGGATCGGTGTCCTGGACGAGGTGGAGATGGAGCGCCGCACCCGCGATCTGCTGGCCACCCTCTCCATCCGCATCCCCGATGTCCGCAGGCCCGTCGCGTCCCTCTCCGGCGGCCAGCGGCAGACCGTCGCCATCTCCCGGGCGCTGCTCGGCGCACCGAACCTGGTGATGCTGGACGAGCCCACCGCCGCCCTCGGCATCGAGCAGACCGCCCAGGTCCTGGATCTGGTGGAACGGCTGCGTGAGCGCGGGCTCGGGGTGCTGCTGATCAGCCACAACCTGGGCGACGTCAAGGCCGTCGCGGACTGGGTCGCGGTGCTGCGCCTGGGCCGCAACAACGGGTTCTTCGACGTCACCACCACCTCCCAGGAGCAGATCGTCTCCTCCATCACCGGCGCGTCCGACAACGCGGTCACGCGGCGCGTGGCGCGGGAGGGGGAGCTGTGAGCATCCCCGGCGGATCCCGCGCCCACGGCGCGGAGCGCTTCACCGACGTGTTCGGGCGCCGAGTGGGCGGCGGTACGTTCGGCGCCGTCCCGGTCCTGCTCGGGCTGCTCGCGATCTGGATCACCTTTCAGGTCCTCAACCCGTACTTCCTCTCCCCGCGCAACCTCTCCAACCTCAGCGTGGACATCGTCGGCACCGGCATGATCGCGGTCGGCGTGATCTTCGTGCTGCTGATCGGCGAGATCGATCTGTCGGTGGGCTCGGTGAGCGGCCTGGCCTCTGCCCTGTTCGCCGTGTTGAACGTCAACTTCGGCATGCCCGAACCGCCCGCCATCATCCTGGGCGTCCTCTGCGGTACGGCGGTCGGCTTCGTCCACGGCTTCTTCACGGCGGTGGTGGGCGTCCCCGCGTTCGTGGTCACCCTCGCCGGACTGCTGGGGTGGTACGGCCTGATGCTCTCCATCATGGGCGAGTACGGCACCATCAACCTCGACGATCAGGGCCTGGTCGCCCAGCTGACCAACTACTACTTCTCCGACGTCGCCGCCGCCTACGCCCTGGCGGCGGTCGGCACCGCCGGGTACTTCCTCACCGCCTGGCGCGACGTCAAGCGCCGCCGCGCCGCCGGAGTGCCCACCCGCGCCCCGGTCTGGATCGGCGTCCGCACGGGCGTGCTCGCGGTGCTCGCCTTCGCCGCCGCGTATGTGCTCAACCAGTTCCAGGGCCTGCCGCTCGCCCTCCTGATCTTCGTGATCGTCCTCGTCATCCTCGACCACGTCCTGCGCCGCTCGGCCTACGGCCGGATGATCTTCGTCCTGGGTGGCGGCGTCGAGGCGGCCCGCCGCGCCGGGATCAATGTGGCCTGGGTGCGCACCTCCGCGTTCATGATGTCGGGCACCATGGCCGCCATCGGCGGCCTCTTCCTGGCCTCCCGGATCAACTCGGTCAGCCAGACCTCGGTCTCCACCGACCTGCTGATGAACGCCATCGCGGCGGCCGTCATCGGCGGCACGAGCCTCTTCGGCGGCCGTGGCAGCACGTGGTCCGCGCTGCTGGGTGTGCTCGTCATCCAGTCGATCGCCTCGGGCGTGGCCCTCATGGACATCCAGACCGCCGTCCAGTTCATGATCACCGGCGGTGTGCTGCTGCTCGCCGTCGTGGTCGACTCGCTCTCCCGCCGGGCGCAGAGGGCCCACGGCCGGGCCTGATTTCCGGTGCGGGTTCATTCGCACTAAGGAGTCCTTGCAGAATGATCTTCGTGTGGCACGGTGGAGGGGTAGGTGACCTCGTTCTTCAGGAGTGAGGATGGCTCAGCGGAAGCCGTGGGAGATCAGTGACGAGCTGTGGGCGGTGATCGAACCGCTTCTGCCCAGGCACGAACGCCGTTACCGGTATCCGGGGCGCAAGCGGATCGATGACCGCAAGACGCTGCAGGGCGTGTTGTTCGTGCTCTACACCGGAATCCAGTGGGAGTTTCTACCCCAGGAGTTGGGCTTCGGTTCGGGACCTACCTGCTGGCGGCGGCTGGCCGAGTGGCAGGCGGCCGGTGTCTGGGGCGAGCTTCAGCAGGTGCTGTTGGACCGGTTGCGGGCGGCGGACCGGCTGGACTTCTCCCGTGCCACGATCGATGCGTCTCACGTGCAGGCCAAGCGGGGGCGAAGCCGCCCAAAAGTCGGCCCGAGTCCGGTTGACCGCGCACGGCCGGGCTCGAAACACCATGTCCTGACCGACGGGAACGGTATCCCGCTGCGGGTGTCGCTGACCGGCGCCCACCGCAACGACGTCACCCAGCTCCTGCCCCTGGTCGATGACCTGCCGCCGGTACGGGGGAAGCGGGGCCGGCCCCGCCGCAAACCGCGGGCGGTGTACGCCGACCGCGGGTACGACCACGACATCTACCGTCGACGGCTCCGCGAGCGGAACATCACCCCGAAGATCGCGCGTCGCGGGCAGGCCCACGGCTCGGGGCTCGGCCGGGTCCGCTGGGTCGCCGAATCCGCCATCGCCCATCTCCACGGCCCTCGCCGCTTACGCATGCGCTGGGAGACCCGGGACGACATGCACGACGCGTTCCTCCAACTCGCTCAGTGCATGGCCCTCACCCGCAGACTCCCAGCTTTCTGAAAGCAGTCCTAAGCCGTCGTCGTTCTGGCGGTGACCGCCGCGGTGCTGCTCGGCGCCGCGTGCTGGCACCTCGCCACGCTCTTTCTCGCCGTTACGCCGGACAACCCGGTCAAGAGCCGGTATGCACATCTGATCAACGGGCATGTCTATCCGGAATTCACTCAGGGCTGGCAGCTGTTCGCGCCCGAGCCGCTCCATGAGAACGTCATCGTGGAGGCCAGGGTGCGCACCGCCCGGGATTCCGGAAATCCCCACACGGGGCAATGGGCCGACCTGACGACTCAGGACGTCGAGGCCATCCGGCACACAGTCGGCGGGACGTACCGTTCGGCACCCGGGGACTTCTCTTCGCCGCATATATCAAGCGGATCGCCCTTCAGCGCCTCGAAGGGCGACTTGGCGGTGAGCGGGCCGTCGCCGTGCAGGTGCGTGTCACCGCCAGGCCGGTGGCCCCGCCCCGCTGGAGCGACCGGGCGTCGTCCGCGCAGAGTGCCCGCCACCGTACGTTGCCATGGTGGCCGGTGAAGGACCGGGACCGCAGGGGACTGTGACATGAGCATCGACCACCTCGGCCACCCCCCGACACGGCCCGCCACCGCTCCTTCGGCGGGTGCCGTCCATGGGCGATGGCGGCAGGCGGTGGCGAGGCTGATCGCCTTCGCCTGCGATGCGCATGCGCGGTATCAGTGCGCCCTGTTCCGCATCGGCCTGAGCGGACTCGTCCTGGCCTATCTGCTGCGGGAATGGCCGCACCGCCGGGTGCTCTACGGGGACCGCAGCCCCTGGGCGCTGGACCTGGCGGCCCGCCTGGTCGCGGAGAACCACGCCTTCACCGTGCTCACCTGGAGCGCCGGACGCTGGTGGTTCGAATGCGTCTACCATGGCGCGATCCTGGTGGCGGCCCTGCTGATGCTCGGCTGGCGGACCCGGGCCACCTCGGTCCTCTTCCTGCTCGCCGTTCTCTCGCTCCAGAACCGCAACCCCCTCATCGGGGACGGCGGGGACAACGTGATCGGCGTGATGGCCATCTACCTCGCCTTCACCCAATGCGGAACCGTCTGGTCCCTCGACGCCCGCCGCGCCCGCCGCAACCGCCGGGCCGGGCGCGTCGACCGGGCCGGGTTCGTGATGTGGCAGATCCTCGGAGTGGTCCTGCTGTGGGTGTCGGACGGCTTCCAGGGAACCGCCTGGGCGGCGGTCCTGTGGGCGGCTTGGGTCTGCCAGGGCCTCTGGTACGCGGCCCGCCGATGGTCACGGGGAGCGTGGTCGCGCGAACTGCTCGACGCGGCCGTCACGATGCTGCACAACTGCGCGATGCTCGTGATCGCGGCCCAGATCTGTCTCATCTACGCCACGGCGGGCTGGTACAAGGTCCAAGGCACCCGCTGGCAGGACGGCAGCGGGCTCCACTACGCCCTGCACCTCGACTACTTCAGCCCCTGGCCCGGCCTCGGCAGCCTGCTCGCGAGCCATATGCTCCTGATCGTCCTGCTGAGCTATGGGACCGTCGTGATGCAGGTCGCGTTCCCCTTCCTGCTCGGCTACCGACGCCTCAAGACCGCGCTGCTGGCGGTGATGATCCTCGAACACGCCGGAATCGCCGTCCTGCTCGGCCTGCCCTTCCTGTCGGCCGCGATGGTCGTCTGCGACGCGGTGTTCCTGCCGACGGCTCTGCTCAGGCCGTCGCGAAGGTCAGGAAGTCGGCCCAAGCGGTAGCGGGTATGCGGAGGTGGGGGCCGTCGGGGTTCGTGGAGTCCCGTATGTGGACGGTGGCGGGGGTGGGGGTGGTGGCGACCTCGACGCACTGGCCGCCGGTGTTGTCGCTGTAGCTCGACTTGTGCCAGTCGTAGGCGACCTCGATGCACTCGCCACCGCTGGAATCGCTGTAGCTGCTCTTGAACCACACAAGGTTGCTCATAGATCACCCATCAACTGCTCGATGATGCCTACGGTTTCCTCGGGCCCGAGGGCCTGGGACCTGATCATGGCATAGCGCCGGGCCAAGACGCCCACCTCGTCGGGCTTCGACATCAGGATGCTCTTCCCGTGGCCCTCCAAGTAGGCCACGGGAGTTTCGTCTGGCATCTCGATGACAGTCATTGGCCCTTGCAGGCCAGCATGCCCGGCACGGCTCGTCGGCATAAGCTGGATGACAACGTTGGGTCGGCTCGCGCACTCGACGAGATGCGTGTACTGGGCGTGCATGGCTTCCGCCCCGCCGATCTGTCGACGCAGTGCCGCCTCCTCAAGGACGACGTTGATCACCGCCATTGGCTTGCGCTCGAGCAACGATTTGCGCTCCATGCGCGCTTCGGTTAGTTGCTCGACCTCGTCCGCGTCGAGCGGAGGGAACGCACATAGGAGCACCTCGCGTGCGTAGCCCTCAGTTTGCAGAAGCCCATGGATCAGCTGTGTGCAGTACGACGAGACGCTGAGCGCGGCCTGCTCCAACTGAACGAAGCCCTGAAAGTGGGCCGGGTAGCGCTCAAGCCGCAAGTACTTGATCGCAGACCGAAGCAACCCGCCCGCGTCCAGTGCCTTCTCGGCCGCGTCGATGAACTCGTCCGTCGGCGGCTTCGCGCATGTCTCCACGGCGCTCACCGCCGATCCCGTGTAGTTCATGAGCGCACCCAACTCGTCCTGGGTCAGCCCCGCCCGTTCCCGCAGAAGCCGCAGGACAGCGGCGAAGTACTGCACGGTCGGCGGAGCGGAGTCCTTCTTCTTCGACTGGGCCACGCGGACCACCCCCTCAACAACTCTCAACGCCAATCAACCTGTGTTCGACCAGAGTTGTCGGTCGCCGCAGTCGACGCTCTGTTACTGGTGAAGGTAGCCGCCTGCACTGACAGTGGGAGCATGAACGCGGAAAGTCACGATGTAAACCCACTCCATGGCTGGAAGCAGAGGTTTACGCCCGTCCCCCTGTCCATCCCCCACGCCCGCCGCGCCGCCGATGCCGCTCTCCGCGCCTGGGGCCTGGACCGGAGCTCGGCGGCCCTGGTCCTCCTGGTCGTCTCCGAGCTGGCGACCAACGCCGTGCGCCATGGACGCGTACCGGGGCGGTACTTCGAGGTGCGTATCGCATACGACGCAGAAAAAACGGTCGGGGTCGAGGTGTCCGACCCCCGGGAGGGGCACCCTGCCCTGGCGGACCCGACACCGGACGACGAATCCGGACGCGGCCTGGCGATCGTGGACGCGCTCGCCGAGGCGTGGGGTGTCCGGGAGCGCATCGTCGGCAAAACGGTCTGGGCCCGAATCCGCCTCTAGCGGTGCTCGGTTGGGCGCGGCGCCGTCTCGCGCCTTCGGCGCAGTGTGAGCATGGGTCGGGGGTGCCGGGGCCGGGGCCGCGTCGCCGGCCGCCGGGCCGGTGGGGGCGGGGCGAGTGGCGGCATCCGGGCTCGGGGGTCGGGGCCGATCCGGACTGCGGGCCTGGCCCCTCCGGGTACCCCTCTCAAAAACACTTGATCTGGCGCAACTAATAAGTCAAGCAATCTCCAGAGGGGTACCCCACCCCCGGCGGAGTTGTCCGGCGTCGACCCGAGCCCCCGACTGCGGAAGCCGCCACCGGGCCCGACCTCCCACCGGCCCGGCGGCCGGCGACGCGGCCCGCGCCCCCCACCTGCCGCCCCCATGCTCAAACTGCGCCGAAGGCGCGAAACGGCGCCGCAGGCAACCAACGACCCCAGTCCGGTACTCACTCCGGTACTCACCCCGGTACTCACTCCAGCACATGCCGCAGATAGCTCTGCGGATCGGCGAGATACCGGCGCCAGTGATCGACCAGAGCCAACTCGCTCCAGGCCGCCCGCCGCATCCCGTGCTCGCCGACCTCGACGATGTCCGCACCGGGCAACGCCGTCAGCAGCGGCGAATGCGTCGCGCAGATGACCTGCCCGCCGTTCTTCACCAACTCTTCCATGTGGCCCAGCAGTTCGAGACACGAGGCGAAGGAGAGCGCAGCCTCCGGCTCGTCCATGACGTACAGCCCGGGCTGGAGGAACTTGCCCCGGAGCGCCGCGAGGAACCCCTCGCCGTGGCTGACCGAATGCGGGCGGAAACCCTCCCGGTGCAGCGCGTCCAACGCGGTCTCGGCGCGCAGGAAGAACCCCTTGCGCGCCGCCCAACTGCCCAGCATCCGCCGCCCGCGCGGCGCCGCGTCGAAGCGGATCCGCTCACCCAGCGCCGACTTGGGGCGGTGGCTGGCGTATTGCCAGTCGTGCGAGCCGCCGTAGGGGTCCAGCCCGAACCCCTCCGCGAGCGCCTCCACCAGCGTCGACTTGCCCGACCCGTTCTCCCCGACGAGAAACGTCACGGGCGCGGTGAACCGCAACCCGTCTGCCAGCAACCCCCGCACACACGGCACGGACCAGGGCCACTTCTCCTCCTCACGCGAGCCCGGGTCAATGTGTGCGTACGCACGTTCGATAATCATCGCCCGAGTCTCTCACGTGACGCTCCAGTTCCTCGCGGAGCCGGGCGAGCGTGCGGTGCAGTGTGCTTTTGACCGTTCCGGCCGACACGCCGAGGGCGACGGCCGTCTCCTCCGTGGACATCTGCTCCCAGTACCGCAGCAGGACCACACTGCGCTGCTTCGGGGAGAGCGCCCTCATGACCTCCATCAACAGAGCCCGGTCGGCGTGCTGCTCGGTGTCGTCCTCGATGCTCGTGTCCGGCAACTGCTCAGTGGGGACCTCCCGCAGCTTTCTGGCCCGCCACCATTCGGTTCGAGTATTGATCATGACTCGGCGCAGATAGGCGTCGGCGAGCTGCTTGTCCGCTATGCCGGCCCAGCGGTCGTACGTTCGTGCGAGCGCTGTCTGTAGAAGGTCCTGAGCGTCGAACGGGTCGGCGATCAGGCGCCGGGCGGTGCGCAGCAGAGCGTCGTGCCGACTTCGTACGTATTCCTCGAATTCCAGCGCCTCGCCATGGTGCTCGCGCACGTTCACGTGGGGCTCCTTTCCGCTGCGCGCGGGCGCCCGGCTGTGCCGGGCGCCCGCGCTGCTCCGGGATTGGTGCACGTCGGCCGCGTTCAGATGCCCTTGCCGCAGTGCCAGGAGGCGTCGCCCCAGCTGAGGTTGGCGATGCACACCCGGGACTTGTAGCCCGTGTGGTCCCAGTAGTAGCCGGTCGAGTCCTTGTCCGTACCGTTGTCCGGGACGATGTGCTGATCGGAGATCATGTTGTACGCCCCGCCGTTGTGCTCGCGCTCCAGGATCATGGCGCAGCGGGTGCCGTTCCAGGACTGGACGAGCCCCTGGGCGAACCAGTGACCGTCGGTCTTCTTGGTGTTCATCCAGCCCTTGCAGGCGCCCCGCGTGACGACCGAGTCGGGCTCGTATCCGTCGATGTGGACGCCGTGCCGCGCCGACGCGACGGTCACCGGCCGGTCCGTACTCACGGCATGGGCCGGAGCCGCCAGTGCGAGTCCGCCGGCCAGGGCCGTAGTCACCGCCGCCAAGGCAATGCTCTTGTGTGCGTTCACGATCTTGTCCTCTCTTCATGAGCCAGGCCCCGATGGCCGCTGCCGTACGGATGCGGGCGTTGCCCACCCCCGTGGAGCTGCGTCCGCGATGCGCACGGCGCCGCCGTGGGGCGTTGCGCCTTCGAGTTCACCGGGGCCGGCATTGTTCGGCACCCCTGTTCCGCCACACCGATCAATGAGGTCAGGGCCGTGGCAGGTGATGTGCTTGCCGCCGCTTCGGCCGGTGCGTAGCTTGGCGGCGGTCAATCCGTCTCCGGGGGGAGGCGAGAGGGGGGTGACCGATGGCGGGGCGTCCTGAGAGTCCGCTGGACCCGAGCGCGGGACCGGCACAGCGGTTGGCGTTTGAGTTACGGAAGCTGCGGGCGGAGGCCGGCAGTCCCACCTATCGAGCCATGGCCGCGCGCACCGGCCACGGGGCGAGCACGCTGTCCGAAGCGGCGGCAGGGGAGCGACTGCCGACGCTCCCGGTGGTGCTGGCCTACGTGGAGGCTTGCGGTGGCGACGCTGAGGAATGGGAAGAGCGCTGGCGGCAGGCGGCCGCGGAAGAAGCCGCCGAGCCACGCTCCGACGACGCCGCCGAGCCTCCGTACCGGGGCCTGGCGCGGTACGAGCCGGACGACGCGGCCTGGTTCTTCGGCCGCGACCAGCTCATCGACGACCTGCTGCACCTGACCGCCCACCACCGGATCACCGCGGTGGTCGGCGCCTCCGGCAGCGGCAAATCCTCGCTGCTGCGCGCCGGCCTCATCCCCCGGCTGCGCTCCACCGACAACCCTGACTTACGCCCGGCCGCCCTGCGGGTCATCACCCCCGGCGCCCACCCCCTGCCCGACCACGGGCGGCGGCTCGTTCCGAAAGAGGGCGAAGAGGCGGACACCTGGCTGGTCGTGGACCAGATGGAGGAGCTCTACACGCTCTGCGCCGATCCGGCGGAACGCACCCGGTTCATCGACCGCCTTCTGAACGCCCAGGCCCCCGACAGCCGACTACGGGTGCTGATCGCCGTACGAGCCGACTTCTTCGGGCACCTGGCCGACCGCCGCCCCCTCGCCGACGCCCTGCGCGACGCCACCCTCCTGGTCCCGCCCATGAACCGCGACGAACTCCGCGAGGCCATCGTCAGGCCCGCCCAAGCCGCCCGGCTCATCGTCGAACGCACCCTGACCGCCCGCATCATCGACGAGGTCGACGGCGAACCCGGCGCCCTGCCCCTGATGTCCCACGCCTTGCTGGAGACCTGGCACCGCCGCAAGGGCCGCGCCCTCAGCCTGACCGCCTACGAAGCGGCCGGGGGCATCCACGGCGCCGTCGCCCGGACCGCCGAAGACCTCTATACCGACCTGTCTCCCGACCAGGCCGCCTGCGCCCGCCGGATCCTGCTGCGCCTGGTCACCCCGGGAGAAGGCGCGCAGGACACCAGGCGGCCCGCACCCCGGGAAGAACTGGGGGACAGCCACCTCCGCCACTACCGCCGCCGTACTGGAGCGGCTGGTGAAGGCGCGACTGGTCATTCCCGACGGCAGCACGGTGCACCTCGCACACGAAGCCCTCATCGCCGCCTGGCCCCGGCTGCGGAAATGGATCGACGACGCCCGCGAACGCCTGCGCCTGCACCGCCAGCTCACCGAAGCCGCCTACAGCTGGCAGACTCTCGGCCGCGATCCCGGCGCGCTCTACCGCGGCACCCGGCTCGCCGCCGCTGAAGAAGCCTTCTCCGGCACCGATGCGAACAACGACCTCACCCCACTGGAACGTGACTTCCTCACCAGCAGCTCCACCGCCCGCCGCCGCGAGGAAGCAGCAGCCGCCCGCACCACCCGGCGCCTGCGCCAGTTCACCACCACCTTGTCGATCATGCTCGTCCTCGCCCTGACCGCCGGACTGGTCGCTTGGCAGCAGTACCGGGCCAGCGAGCGGCAACGACACCAGGCGGTCAGTGCCCAGCACGGGAAGCCACGGCTGGCCTGTTCGCCGCCGCGGCTCTTCCCCTCGAACGACGGTTCACCGGACACACCGACTACGTGTCGTCGGTGGCGTTCAGTCCGGATGGCCGCACCGTGGCCAGTGGCAGCGACGACCTGACCGTACGGCTGTGGGATGTGGCGACGGGCAGGCCCCGCGCGACCCTCATCGGGCACACCGATACCGTGAACTCGGTGGCGTCCGGATGGCCGCACTGTCGCCAGCGGCAGCGACGACAAGACGGTCCGGGTGTGGGATGCGGCGACGGGCAAGCTCCGCGCCACGCTCACGCATACCGACTACGTGTCGTTCGTGGTGTTCAGCCCGGACCGCCGCACCCTGGCCAGCGAATCGGACGGAAACGTTCAGTTGCGGGATGTGGCGACCGGCAGGCTCCGCACCACCCTATGGGACGTTGACTATGTGACGCCTCTGGCGTTCAGTCCGGATGGTCGCACTGTGGCCGCCGGCGACGGCACGACCGTGGGGTGGTGGGACGTGGCGACGGGCAGGCTCCGCACCACCTTCATCGGGCACACCGGTGACGTGACCTCGGTGGCGTTCAGCCCCAACGGCCGCACCCTCGCCAGTGGTGAGGAAAGCGGGAAGATCCGGTTGTGGGACGTGGCGTCCGGCAGGTCCCGCACCAGCCTGCCCGGAAGGGCCGAAGTGGAATCGGTGGCATTCAGTCCGGACGGCGGCACCTTGGCCGGCGGCGGCGCCCACCAGGCGATTCGGCTGTGGGATCTGGCGACCGGCAGGCCCCGCACCATTCTGATCGCGGATACCGACTATGTGACGTCTGTGGCGTTCAGCCCGAGCGGCCGCATCCTCGCAGGTGGTGAGGAGAGCGGGAAGATCCGGTTGTGGGACCTGGCGACCGGTAAGCCCCGCGCCACTCTGGCCGGGCACACCGGGACGGTGACGTCGCTGGCGTTCAGTCCGGACGGCCGTACGCTGGCCAGCGGCAGCGACGACAAGACAGTCCGGCTGTGGGATGCGTCCCTTCCCGACCTGGCCTCCTCCATCAGGAAGCTCTGCCGAGCGGTTCACAGGTCCTTCACCGCAAGTGAAAGGTCGCTCTACCTGCCAGAACAACCCACTGACCCAGTGTGCCGATCATGAGACGCGAGCCGTGTGGTTCTACGGGCTGACCGACCGTTCCTGGGCGCCGTAGCCCGGCCAAGTCCCGGGCCCCCGTAGCGCCGAGCGCTACGCGTCGCGCCCCTGGCGAACTGATGGGCTGCCGTAAGCGGAATCGATCCGTCCCGGTAACCCGCTGTCCGCCGGGTCGCGGGGGCGCTGTGCCACGCTTGAGGCCGGTTCGTGCGCATGGTGCGGGCCGGTGACGCGAAGTGAGGGCGCGGCGTGCAGATGCCCCGATGGAAGACCGTGGGGGGAACCCTGCTGCGGGTGGCGGCGGTGTGGGCGGTGTCCACGCTCACGATGCTGGCGCTCGCCGGGATCCTCCCCGACTTTCGCTTGAAGTCAGGTGACGGCGACACCGCGACGCAGATCGCCGTCACGGCGGCCAGCGGCGCGGGGGCCTTCGGGGTGCTCAGCGCGCTGGTGTGGCCGCTGCTCGTACGGGCGTTGCTGCTGATGCCCGCGTTGGTGCTGGGGCTCCTGGTGTTCGTGCTCAACGGCTCGATGCTGCTGATCGCCCTCAGCGTGAACCCGGACGGGCGGGGCGCCGCCGAGCCGGAGACCGCCGTCGTGGTGGCGGCCGTGATGTCCGCCGCGTCGTCGGCCACGAGCACCTTCCTGACCGTGCGGGACGACGACGCCTACCGGCGGCGGCTGGCGCGGCTGGCCGTGCGGCGCAGGCGGCGGCTCGGCGAGGACGGGGGGAGCGACGAGCCCCCGGGGACGGTGTTCCTCCAGCTCGACGGGGTGGGGCACGCGGTGCTCCGGGAGGCGCTGCGGGAGCGCGAGAACCGGCCACCGGTGATGCCCACCGTCGCGGGCTGGCTCCAGAGCACCCACAAGGTCACACCCTGGCGCACCGACTGGTCCAGCCAGACCGGCGCCAGCCAACTCGGCATCCTGCACGGCTCCAACGAGGACGTGCCCGCCTTCCGCTGGTACGAGAAGAAGAGCGGGGAGGTGATGGTGAGCAACCGGCCGACCAGCGCGGCGGTGCTCCAGCGCCGCGCCGCCGCCCGGGCGGGACATGACGGACTCCTCACGGTGGACGGGGCCAGCCGGGGCAACCTCTTCACCGGCGGCGCCGATCAGCTGGCGCTGGTCCTCTCGGTCGCGGCGCGGCGCGGTAAGCACAACCGCTCCCGCTCCGGCTACTTCGCGTACTTCGCCGACCCCGCCAACGCCACCCGCACCGCCGTGTCGTTCCTCGCCGAGGTGGTCCGGGAGATCTGCCAGTCCACCCGCGCCAAGCTGCGTCGCGAGACGCCCCGGGTGAAGCGGGGCGGGCTGTATCCGTTCATCCGGGCGTTCGCCACCGTCGTGGAGCGGGACGTCGTGGTGACGGCGGTGATGGGGGACATCCTCTCCGGCCGTACCGCGATCTACGCCGACCTCGTGGCGTACGACGAGGTGGCCCACCACTCGGGGCCGCGCAGCCGGGACGCCCGGCAGGTGCTCGCCCGGCTCGACCGCTCCATCGAGCTGATCGCCAAGGTCGCCGAGCACGCCCCGCGCGACTACCGCATCGTGCTGCTGTCCGACCACGGGCAGAGCCCCGGCGAGACCTTCGCGGGGGCGTACGGGCTGACGCTGGAGGACCTGGTGCGGGCCGGTTGCGGTCTGCCCGTCTCGCGGCGGGCCGGGCGGACCCCGAGCGGGGCGGAGGCGCGCGAGGCGGGGCGGGCGGCGCTGCACCGGCCGGAGAAGCCCGGGGTGGACGGGGACGGGTGGTGCGGGGGGCGGGAGGCCTCCGCCGGTGCCGGTGGCGCCGGTAGCGCCGGTGGCGCCGGTGACACCGCCGTCTCCGATCCCATCGTGCTCGCCTCCGGGAACCTCGGCCTGATCTCCTTCCCCGACGTACCGGGGCGGATGAGCCGCGAGCAGATCGACGCCCGCCACCCCGCGCTGCTGCGCACACTCGCCGACCACCCCGGCGTGGGCTTCGTGCTCGTACGGTCCGAGGCGCACGGCGCGGTGGTGCTGGGCGCGGACGGGGCCGAGCACCGGCTGGACACCGGGGAGGTGTTCGGGGCGAGCCCGCTCACGGTCTTCGGGCCGGGCGCCGAGAGCGCCGTACGGCGCACCGCGCACTTCCGGAACACCCCCGACATCATGGTCAACTCCGCCTACGACCCGGCGCGCGGCACGGTGCACGCCTTCGAGGGGCAGATCGGCTCGCACGGCGGGCTCGGCGGCGAGCAGGGGCACCCCTTTCTGCTGTGGCCGGCCGAGCTGACCCCGCCGGTGGCGGCGGGGGAGGAGCTGGTCGGGGCCGAGCGGGTGCACCAGGTGCTGCGGCGCTGGCTGGAGGAGGCGGACGGGCCCCAGGTGCCGGAGAAGGAGGCGACGGCCGCCCCCGTGGAGGTCGCGGCGGCAGAGGTCCCGGCTGCCCCGGCTGCCCCGGAGGCGTCGGCGGCGCAGGCCCCGGCGGCGGCCGAGGTGCCCGCCGAGCCACGGCCGGCCAAGGCGTCCGACGCGGCGCGCACCATGCAGGATTCCCGGTGGGACGGCGCTCCCGCCGCACCATTTACCGTGGTCAGCCGGGTCGTGCCGAACAAAACCCGGTGATTTGGGTGCCCTCTACACCTTCTGTGACCATATTCCTATGCACGACCAGCCTCACCCCCGCCGCTTCGGCCTGCCCACGGCGACCGCGCTCGTCATGGGAAACATCATCGGCGGCGGCATCTTTCTGCTGCCCGCGTCCGTCGCCCCGTTCGGCACCCTCAGCCTGCTCGCCTTCGGCATCCTGACGCTCGGCGCCATCGCGCTCGCGCTGGTCTTCGGGCGGCTCGCCGAGCGCGACCCGAGCACGGGCGGGCCGTACGTACACGCCCGCGCGGCCTTCGGCGACTTCGCCGGGTTCCTGTCGGCCTGGTCGTACTGGACGATGACCTGGGTCAGCAACGCGGCGCTCGCGGTGGCGGCGGTCGGCTATGTGCACGTCCTGGTCCCCGGCCATGACTCGAGGGGCGCGAACCTGGCCGTGGCGCTGCTGGCGCTCTGGCTCCCCGCGCTCGCCAACCTCGCCGGGACCCGCTGGGTGGGCGCGGTGCAGCTGGTCTCCACGGTGCTGAAGTTCATCCCGCTGCTCTTCGTCGCCGTCGTCGGCCTCTTCTTCTTCGACCCGCACAACCTCGGCTCGTTCAACGAGGGCGGCGGCAGTGCGCTCGGCGGTCTGTCGGCGGCGGCCGCGATCCTGCTCTACAGCTATGTGGGCGTGGAGTCGGCGTCGATGAGCGCGGGCGAGGTGCGGGACCCGGAGCGCAATGTGGGACGGGCGAGCGTGCTGGGCACGGTCGGCGCGGCCGTGGTCTATCTGCTCGGCACGGTGTCGGTCTTCGGCACCGTGGCCCACCGGGATCTGGTGGACTCCACCGCCCCCTTCTCGGACGCGGTCGACGCGATGTTCGGCGGTGGCTGGGGCGGCACGCTGATCGCGCTGGCCGCCGTGGTCTCGATCGTCGGCGCGCTCAACGGCTGGACGCTGATGAGCGCGCAGGCCCCGTACGCGGCCGCGCGGGACGGGCTCTTCCCGGCCGCGTTCGCCACCAAGCGGCGCGGGGTGCCCACCTTCGGCGTCATCGTCGGCGTGCTCCTGGCGTCCCTGCTCACCGTGGTCAACTACACCTCCGGTTCGAGCGGGCTCTTCGAGATCCTCGTGCTGATCACCACCTTCTCCGCGACGGTCCCGTATCTGCTGGCGTCGGGCGCGCAGCTGTACTTCCTGCTGTCCGGGCGCCGCGAGGAGGTGCGGACGGGGCGCTTCGTCCGGGACGTGGTGCTCGCGCTGGCGGGCTTCGGCTTCTCGTTCTGGCTGGTCGCGGGCGCCGGATACGCGGCGGTGTACCAGGGTGTGCTGTTCCTGTTCGCCGGTGTGCTGGTGTACGTGTGGATGGCGGCGCGGCGGACGAGCCGAGCGGGAGTCAGCGACGTCACGGAGGCCGCTGACGTCATGGCGGCGGGCCCCGCGGTCACGGCGGCGAGCCCCGCGGCCACTGCCGACAGCGCCGTCTGAGCGCAACCGCCCGTATCGGGTGTAAGCATGAGTTATGCGCGTTTCGCCCGACCTCATCCGCATCGGTGGGGAAACGCGGTCGAGCAGGGCGCTGTTCGCCGTCCCGCTCATGCTCATCCTGGCGGTCACGGTGATCGACCTCAACTCGCCGCCGACCGTCCACCTCGGCCCCTTTCTGATCGCGGCACCAGCGATCACCGCGTCCTTCGCGGGCGCGGGCGGTACAGCCGTGATCGGAGCCCTCGCCGTGGGGGCTCAGATCATCATCGGTGTGTTCCACGGCGGTCTGATGACCGCCAACCACCAGGCGCAGATCGTCGCCCTGATCGTGATCTCGGGGCTGGTGGCCAGCTTCCGCTACGCCACCGACCGGCACCGGCGGCGGCTGAGCCAGGTGCGCTCAGTGGCCGTGGCCGCGCAGGAGGTCCTGCTGCGGCCGCTGCCCGAACGGATCGGGGAGTTGAGGATCGCCTCGCTGTATCTCGCGGCCGATGAGGAGGCGCAGATCGGCGGTGATCTGTACGCGGCCGTCCGCACCGAGGGCGCGACCCGGCTGGTCATCGGGGACGTACGGGGAAAGGGGCTGGCCGCGATCGGTGACGCCGCCGTGCTGATCGGGGCCTTTCAGGGGTCCGCGTACCGCAATCTCTCGCTGCCGGGCATCGCCACTCACCTGGGCAGCGCCATGTGCTGGAACTGGTGCCACGTCGGAGGTGAGGAGCGGCACTTCCTGGAGTCCTTCGTGACCGCCGTGGTGCTGGACGTCTACGACGACGGCCCGGTGGCGGGGATGGTGAACTGCGGCCACCCCCCACCACTGCTGCTCCACAAGGGCGAGATCGCGACGCTGGAGGTGGACGAGCCCGCGGTGCCGCTGGGCCTCGAGGAGCCGAAGGAGCGGGACTACCAGGTCGAGATGTTCCGCTTCGAGTACGGCGACCTTCTGGTGCTGCACACCGACGGCGTCGTCGACGCCCGGAACGAGAGCGGCGCCTTCTATCCGCTCCCGGAGCGGCTCGCGGGCTGGAAGGGCGGCAGCCCGCAGTCGCTGGTGGACTATCTCCACGCCGATCTGCTCCGGCACACCGGCGGGGTCGTCAACGACGACGCCGCCATCGTGGTGATCGCCCGTTGCCCCTGAGCGGCGTGCCTGAGCGGCGTGCCTGAGCGGCGCGCCCGAGCGGCGCCCCCGAGCCGCGCGCCCGAGCGGCGCCCCCGAGCCGCGTGCCTGAGCTGCCACGGCTGAGGCCGCCGCCCTCCCGGTCTACCCCCTCGCCTCCGTGATCTGGACGCGTTCCCCCTGCGCGGAGGCGGGCTCCGGCGCCCGCCGGGACCACCGGCCCGCGATGATCGCGCACACCATCAGCTGCAACTGGTGGAAGAGCATCAGCGGCAGGATCACCGGCCCGGCCGCGTCCCCGAACAGCACCGCGGCCATGGGCAGCCCCGTGGCCAGGGACTTGTTGGAGCCGCAGAAGACGATGGTGACGCGGTCCGCCCGGCGGAAGCCCAGCCGCCGCGCGGTGAACGACGTCGTGGTGAGGGCCAGGCCCAGCACGGCCGCGGCCATGCCCAGCAGCGCCACCAGCCGGACCGGGGTGATCTGGTTCCAGATGCCCTCCGTCATGCCCCGGCTGAACGCCGTGTAGACCACGAGCAGGATCGAGCCCCGGTCCAGCAGGGCCAGCACCTTCTTGTGGCGGCCGATGAACGGCGCGGTCCAGCGGCGCAGCGCCTGCCCGGCGAGGAAGGGGAGCAGCAGCTGGGTGGCGATGGCCAGCAGCCCGTTCGCCGAAAAGCGGACGTCCGAGCCGATCAGCCAGGCCGCGAGCAGCGGGGTGACGATCATGCCGAGCAGGCTGGAGTACGTCCCCGCGCAGATCGCGGCCGGGACATTGCCCCGGGCGGTGGAGGTGAGGGCGACCGACGACTGGACGGTCGAGGGCACCACACACAGGAAGAGCAGACCGGTGTAGAGCTGGTCGGTGAGGAGGAACGGGGCGAGGCCGCGCGCGGCCAGCCCCAGCAGTGGGAAGAGCACGAAGGTGCTCGCGCCCACCACCAGGTGCAGCCGCCACTGCCGCAGCCCGTTCAGGGCCTCGCGGGTGGACAGCCGCGAACCGTAGAGGAAGAAGAGCAGCCCGATCGCGATGTCCGCGGCGTCGCCGACGGCCGTGGCCGCCGCCCCGCTCGCGGGCAGCAGCGTCGCCAGCGCGACCGTCCCGAGGAGGGCGGCGACATAGGGGTCCACCGCCCTCCCGAGCCGGCCCGGCCACGACAGCGGCCAGGACCTCCGTCTCACATCAATCACCGCCTCCGGCCTGCCACGGCGGGTGACCGATCCGCGGCAGCATCCGATCCGCACCGGCGATGTCGCCCGCCACGACATCGATGGCGCCGCCGCCCCCGTCGTGGTCGCTGCCCGCCGTGCCACGGCTGAGCAGCAGGGTGTTGAGGGTGCGGTCGACCTCCAGCCAGGAGTCGGCGCCGGAGTTGTCGATGACCACGAGGCCGTTGTGCTGGTCGGAGGAGGCCGGTGCGGCCTCCTCCTCCGGTTCGCCGTCCTCGTCGTGCGGGGTGCCCGCGGGCGGCGGCGACGCCTTGGCGGGGGCCGCGGGGCCCGCGCACAGCACGCTCGCGGTGGCCGCGAGGAAGAGCCCCACCGTGGACGGACGGATCGGAAGGATGTCCTTGCGGGGCTTTCGGCGCCGGCCGGGGCCGGGCCCGAGGAAGGTCGAGGTCATGCGCGCGACCCTCGTCATCCGACCTTGGCGGGCTGACGGTCCCCGTGGTGCCTGCTGATGTTCCTCTCCAGCAGCTCCGTGGCGCCCTTGACCCCGATGGCCCCGGTCTTACGGGTGTCCGGCAGCCGTCCGTCCGCCGTCTTGAGATCGCTCAGCGCCCCGTCGATCGCGCCATGGGCGGCGAACAGGCACGGAGTGCTGTAGATGGCGACATCCACCCCGAGTTCGGACAGCTCGGACAGCGAGAGCCTCGGTGACTTCCCGCCCGCGATCTGATTGAACAGCAGCGGCTTGTCGCCGATGACCTTACGGACCTTGCGGATCCACTCCACGCTGCGCACCCCGTCGACGAGGACGACATCCGCGTCGGTCTCCGCCAGCGCGGCCGCCCGCCGCAGGATCTCGGACTCCTCGGTGGCGTCCGTACGCGCCACCACCACCAAGTCCGTCCTGCTGCTCAGCACCATCTGGAGCTTCTCGAGGTACTCCTCGAGCGGCAGGATCAGCTTGCCGTCGGCGTGGCCGCAGCGGCGCGGGCGCCGCTGGTCCTCCAGGATCACCCCGGAGGCCCCGGTGCGCTCCAGCCGCTGCACCACATGGCAGGCGACCTCGGGGTCCACATAGCCGTCGTCGATGTCCACGAGCAGATGGTGTTCGGGGAAGGCCAGCCGCAGCCGCTCCACGAAGGCGAGCATGTCGGGCCAGGCGATGAAGCCGATATCGGGAAGCCCGTAATGCGATGCGGCGAACCCGAATCCGGACACGAAGAAGCCGTTGTAGTGCTGTGCGGCGATGGACGCCGAGTACATGTCGTAGATGCCGATGAGAGGAGTGGTGGGAGAGGAGCTGACGGCCTTTCGGAGGGCATTGCCGTAGAGCATGATGTCCCCTTGAGTTCGGCGCCTTTCGGCGCTGTGTGACGGGTTGTGCGCTTGCCTGGATAGGTCTGGTGAAGACCAAGAATCGGTAAAGCAACCGCCGGGTTCCCTGAACATGCCCGGCCCGGCTCGGGCCGGGGTCGAACGTTCCTTGAGCGTCGTGGCCCTCGTCGTGGCCCTCGTCGTGGCCCTCGTCGTGGCCCTCGTCGTGGCCCTCGTCATGGGTGGTCTGCGACACGCCGGGCATGCCGTGGCGGTCGCCGGGTATGCGCAACAAGCCTGTCCACTGAAAAGAGTTGCTTGTGCCTGTCCAAACCGATGCTGAAGCCTCCGCGTCCGCGCCCTCCCGGCACCGCCTGCTCTGGCGTGCCGTCCAGCGACGCAAGAACCCTCCACTGCGTCGGAGCGACATCACGGTCACCGAGGAGAGTACCGTCCGGAAAGCGGTGAAGGCCGCCGCCCTGGGAAACGCCATGGAATGGTTCGACTTCGGGATCTACAGCTATCTCGCGGTCACCATCGGCAAAGTGTTCTTCCCGTCCGGCAATGGCACGGCCCAGGTTCTCTCCTCCCTCGCGACTTTCGCGGTGGCCTTTCTGGTCCGCCCACTGGGAGGTTTGTTCTTCGGGCCGCTGGGCGACCGGATCGGCCGTAAGAAGGTCCTGTCCTTCACCATGATCATGATGGCGTCCAGCACGCTCGCCATCGGACTCATCCCCGGCTATGCCACCATCGGCTTCTGGTCGCCCGCGCTGCTCATCCTGTTCCGTATGCTCCAGGGTTTCTCCACCGGCGGGGAATACGGCGGCGCCTCGACCTTCATCGCCGAATACGCGCCCGACAAGCGCCGTGGCTACTTCGGCAGCTTTCTGGAGTTCGGCACGCTGATCGGCTACACCTCGGCGGCCGGACTGGTGACCATCCTGACCGTGACGCTCGCCGACTCCTCGATGGACTCCTGGGGCTGGCGCATTCCGTTCCTGGTCGCCGCGCCGATCGGGCTGGTCGGTCTGTATCTGCGGCTGAAGCTGGACGACACCCCCGCGTTCCAGAAGCTGGAGGACGAGGGCTCCAGCAACGCGGCCGAGCGCGAAAGCCTGCCGTTCTGGCAGGTGTTCCGCACCCAGTGGCGTGCGATGGCGCTGTGCATCGCGCTGGTCGCCGCGTACAACATCACCGACTACATGCTGCTGTCCTACATGCCGACGTATCTGTCGGACACCCTCCACTACAGCAGCACCAGCGCGCTGGTCTCGATCATCATCGTGATGCTGGTGCTGATGGCGGCCATCACCTTCGTCGGCCGGTTCTCCGACCGCATCGGCCGCAAGCCCGTGCTGATGGCCGGCTCGGTCGGCTTCCTGGTGGTCGCCGTGCCCTCCTTCCTGCTCATCAAGGAGGGCGGGATCGTCCCGGTCTTCGCCGGGCTGCTGCTCCTGGGGCTGTGTCTGCTGCCGTATGTGAGCGTGATGTCCGCGTCGCTGCCCGCGCTCTTCCCGACGAATGTGCGCTACGGCTCGCTCTCCATCGCCTTCAACATCTCCGTCTCACTCTTCGGCGGCACCACACCGCTGGTGACCGAGGGGCTGATCAGCAGCACCGGGGACGATCTGATGCCCGCCTACTACACGATGCTCGCGGCGGTCGTCGGCATCATCGCCGCCGCCGTGATGAAGGAGACGGCCCGCAAGCCGCTGGAGGGCTCGCCGCCCGCCGTGGCCACCAAGGAGGAGGCCATCGCGCTCGTGGAGTCCCAGCGGTCCTGAGTCACCCCCAGCCTCCATTACCTCGGCGGTAATCGACCCCCGCGCACGGCGGCGGCAGGGTTGAGGCATCGGGTTCCGGGCCGGCGCCCTCCGGTCCGGAACCCGTTCCCGCCAGGGGATTTCATGGAGGAGTGACCAGATGACGCAGTACGACACCGCCGTCGCCCGCTACTTCGAGGCATGGAACGCCACCGGACCCGAGGCCCTCGCCAAGGCCGTGGCCGCCGCCTGGACCGAGGACGGCGGCTACACCGACCCGCTGGCGCAGGCGCGCGGCCATGAGCAGCTGGCCGCCGTCATCGCCGGGGCGCAGGAGCAGTTCCCCGGCCATGAGTTCCGGCTCACCGGCGCCGTGGACGGCCACCACGACACGGCCCGCTTCACCTGGGAGCTGGTCTCCACGGCCGACGGCTCCGCCCCCGTCGCCGCGACCGATGTGATCACCCTGGCCGAGGACGGCCGGATCCGCTCCGTCCTCGGCTTCCTGGACCGGGTCCCCACCGCCGGCTGAAACCGCGTCCCCGCGAGCGGCTGAAACCGCGTCCCTACGGCCGGCTGAACCGGCCCAGGGCGGCGGCGGTCTCCGGGTCGGCCGGGAGGAAGGTCTCGATGGCCAGCTCGGAGACCGTGACGTCCAAGGGGGTGTTGAAGGTGGCGATCGTCGAGATGAACGACAGCACCCGCCCGCCGTGCTCGATCATCATCGGCAGCGCGAAGGGCGGGGTGTCCCCGGCGGTCGCCGTCTCCCGGCCGCCGGTCTCGGGCAGCGGATAGGCCGCCACCTCGTCGTACAGTGCGCGCAGCGGCGAGGAGCGCATCAGCGCCAGCTGCCGGTCCATCTGGTCCAGCAGATGGCCACGCCACTCGCGGAGGTTGCGGATGCGCGGGGCGAGCCCCTCGGGGTGGAGGGTGAGGCGCATCGCGTTCAGCGGGGGCCGCAGCAGATGCTCCGCCACCCCCTCCAGGAGCGCGGCGATGCCACGGTTGGCCGCCAGCACCTCATAGGTGCCGTCCACCACGAGCGCCGGATACGGCTCATAGCCGGTCAGCAGCCGCTCCAGGGAGTCGCGCAGGGCGCTCATCGACGGGTCGTCCACCGACCGCTCCGGATAGTGCGGGGCGTAACCGGCGGCGATCAGCAAGGCGTTGCGTTCGCGTACGGGGACGTCGAGGTGGTCGGCGAGCCGGAGCACCATCTCCTGGCTGGGCCGCGACCGGCCGGTCTCGATGAAGCTGATGTGGCGGGCCGAGGAGTCGGCGCGCAGCGCGAGCTCCAGCTGGCTGATCCGGCGGCGGTCCCGCCACTCGCGCAGGAGTGTGCCCACCCGGGGCGGCGCGGCAGTCGTCATGACCCGAAGGTAGCCGACGCCGGGCGGGGGCCATGGCAGGGTGGAGGGGCCACCGGTCACCCGCGACGAAGGGATGTGTCATGGCAGTCGAGCCGCTCACCGACCAGGAGATCCAGCGACGTCTGGAGCAGCTTCCCGGCTGGTCGTTCGCGGACGACCGGCTCTTCCGGACGTATGTCTTCAAGGGCCATCCACAGGCGGCCGGGCTGGTGGCGGAGATCGCCACCATCCAGGAGGAGCTCGCCCACCACTCGGACCTCACCCTCGGCTACAACAAGGTGGGCGTCACGGTGAACACCCACAGCGTCGGCGGCAAGGTGACCGCGCTCGACTTCGAGCTCGCCGGCCGGATCGAGGAGATCGCCCCGCAGCACGGCGCCCGCGCCGATTGACCAGCCGGCCACGCCGGGTCATTTACGGGCGCGCTGGAAGCGGGCCAGCCCCTCCTGGAGGTCCACGATCGGGTCCGGGTAGTCCAGCCGGTCCCGCTCGGCCTCCGGCAGCCGCCAGGGCGTATGGACGCCGGGGCCGGTCACCCCGGCCAGCTCCGGCACCCAGCGCCGCACATACGCGCCGTCCGGGTCGAACCGCCGGGCCTGCGCCAGCGGATTGAGGACCCGGTTCGGGCGGGTGTCGGTCCCGGTGCCCGCCGCCCACTGCCAGTTCAGCTGGTTGTTGGCCACATCCCCGTCCACCAGCAGCTCCAGGAAGTGCCGGGCGCCGATCCGCCAGTCCTGGTAGAGCGTCTTGGTGAGGAAGCTCGCCACCAGCAGCCGCGCCCGGTTGTGCATCCAGCCCTCGTGGCGCAGCTGCCGCATCCCCGCGTCCACCAGCGGATAGCCGGTGCGGCCCGCCTTCCAGGCCGCGATCTCCGCCGCGTCCTCGCGCCACCGGTCGCCCCGCGAGCGGTAGTCGGCGTACGAGGCGTCGGGCCGGGCGGCCAGCACCTGGTGGTGGAAGTCCCGCCAGGCCAGCTGCCGTACGAAGGCGTCGGCGCCCGCGCCGCCCGCCTCCCGCGCCCGGTGCACCAGCTCCACCGGGGACAGACAGCCGAAGTGCAGATACGGGGAGAGCCGGGAGGTGGCGTCGCCCGCCAGATCGTCCTGCCGGTCGGCGTAACTCCCCAGCCCCGACCGCCACCAGGAGCGCACGCGGTGGCGGCCCGCCGTCTCCCCGCCCGCGGGCAGCCCGGGGGAGGGGCTGCCGGAGGCGAGCGAGGTGACCGCCGCCACCGGCTCCGAGCGCAGCCCGGACGGCACAGTCACCGTGCCCGGCGCGCTCAGCGGCTTCCGCAGCCCCGCCCGCTGCCAGGCGCGGAAGTACGGGGTGAAGACCGCGAAGTGGTCCTTGCCCGCCGGGGCCACCTCGCCCGGCTCCACCGCCGTCACCACCGCGCCGTGCACCCGCAGCCGCCGTCCGTCCGCCTCCAGCGCCTCGCGCAGCCGCCGCTCGCGGCGGGCGGCGTAACCGCTCACCCCGCCCGCGATGTGCACCTCGGCCGCGTCCGCCTGCCGCGCCGCCCGCAGGATCTCCGCCACCGCGTCCCCCCGGCGGACCACCAGCCGTCCGTCGCGCTTGCGCAGCCCCGCGTCGAGATCGGCCAGGGCGTCCGCGAGGAACGCCACCCGGTTGGGGACCGCGAACCCCGTCCCGGCCAGGCCACGGTCCACGACGAACAGCGGCACGACCCGCTCGGCGGAGCGCAGCGCGCCGCGCAGCACGGGGTTGTCGGACAGCCGCAGATCGGAGGTGAAGACGGAGAGAGACGTGCTCATCCCTCTCCCTTACCCCACCCGGCCCCGCGGATCGGCGGCTTGGTGGCCCGTGTCACCTGATATCGGCAGATTGGGTCCGTTCACGCCGAGGGGAACGTCAACAGGACCAGCGGATCGCTGGTCGGGGTCTTCGACCCTCCGGCGGGCTCGACCGTCACCCCCATGGCCGACGCCTTCCCGACCGCGCCGCTCATGACCGCCGCCGTGGACCGGCCCGAGGAGTCCATCAGACCGGCCGGGCGCATCGTGCCGCCGTCGCTGAACCACAGCTGGTAGATCCGCCCGGCGGGCGGCTCGGGCAGCCCGGAGGCGAGGAACACCGCCTTGTTCAGCCCGCGCGAGACCACCACCGTGCCGGTCGAGCCGTCCGTCATCCGGCCGCTGCGGCTGTGCGCGTCGGGCGCGGCCAGCACCTGGGTCAGCTCCTCGGCCCGGGCCACCCGCTGCTCGGAGCGGCGGGCGGTGTCACGGGCGTCGGACGCCTGCCGGTACTGCCACACCGCGGCCCCGCCGCACACGGCGGCAGCGGCCACACAGGCCGCCAGCGCGAAGTTCATCGCCCGCCGCCCGGTGCGCCGCCGGGGGCCCGCGTGGGACTCCCGGGCCTCCCGCGCCGCCACCCGGGGCGGCTCCTGGCGGACCGTGGCGATCCGCCGCAGCACATCGTCCTTCATCGTCGGCGGCGGGGTCAGGGCCGTGGCCACCGCCAGCTTGGTGGCGGTCTCCCGCAGCTCCCGTACCTCCTGACGGCAGGCGTCGCAGACCGCCAGATGCCGCTCGAACTCGCTCAACTCCCGCCCCGACAGTGCGTTCACCGCGTAGGCCCCGGTCAAGGTGTGCAAATCCGCTCTGGTCATGCGCCGACCCCCATGCAGTCCCGGAGCCGGATGAGCCCGTCCCGGAGTCTGGTCTTCACGGTCCCGAGCGGCAGCGACAGCAGCTCCGCCACCTCACGGTAGGAGCGGCCCCGGTAGTAGGCGAGCGTCACCGACTGCCGCTGGAGCTCGGTCAGCGTCCGCATGCACCGGCGCACCTGCTCGCGCTCGAGCCTGGCCTCCACTTGCTCGGTCACCTCGTCGAACGCCGGGGTACGGGACAGCAGCGCGGCGCGCTCCTCGCGGTCGGAGGCGGCCTGCGCCGAGCGCACCCGGTCCACGGCGCGCCGGTGCGCCACCGTCATGATCCAGGACATGGCGCTGCCCCGGCCCGGTTCGAACCGCGCCGCGGACCGCCACACCTCGACCAGGACCTCCTGTGTGACCTCCTCGGCCTGGGCCGGGTCGCGCAGCAGACTGCGCGTCAGCCCCAGGACCGGCCCGCTGACGGCGTCGTAGAGGGCGCCGAACGCGTTCTGGTCCCCCCGGGCCACCATCTGGAGCAACTCTTCGAGGTCCGGTCCGCGCGCGGCGGGGCCGCCGATGTACACGGGTTCTCTCACGGGCCGTCCTTCCGGGAACGATGCGGCGCACACGGAGGTGTCGTACCTCATTCGTCGCCCGGACGGGTGCGGATTGGTCAAGGTGCTCCGAACACGTCAAGGTGTGCCGGTGAACGTCGAGGCGTGCCGGTGAGTGTCGAGGTGTGCCGGTGAAGCGTCGAGGAGCGCCGGTCACGTCAAGGTGTGCCGTTCGCACGCGTGAGGCCGCCGCGGTCCGCTCGACCGCGGCGGCCCCGGCGCCCGGCGTCAGCCGGTGGTGAGGGTGAGCCCGTAGGTCGTCAGGATCGGGTTCACCGGCTGGTAGTACGTCGTGCCGCCGACGGTGCAGTCGCCGGAGCCGCCGGAGGTGACGCCCTGCGCCTCGCTGCCCGAGATGAACGAGCCGCCGGAGTCGCCCGGCTCGGCGCAGACATTGGTGCGGGTGACCCCCCGGACCGTGCCCTGGGGGTACTGCACGCTGGTGTCGTGCTGCTGGATGGTGCCGCAGTGCCACCCGGTCGTCGAGCCGGAGCGGCAGACGGACGAGCCCACCGGCGCTTCCTGGGAGCCGGTGACGGTGACGTTGGTGCCCTCGGGGCCGATCACCCACGGCTGCGGGGTCCAGTCGGCGTTGGTGGCCACCCATGCGTAGTCGTTGCCGGGGAAGCTGGAGCCCTGGAAGGTGCCCTGCGCCACCCGGTTGAAGCCGGCGGTGGTGTCGCCCTGGCTGCCGCAGTGGCCGGCGGTGACGAAGCCGTTCTGCTCGGCCTTGGTCACGGAGAAGCCGATCGAGCAGCGGGCGGCGTCGTTGATGTAGAACGCTTCGCCGCCGCGGAGGTCGTACAGCGGGCTCGGCCGCTCGGCCGACTCCACGACCCGTACCACCTCGCGGTCCGCGCCGCTCGCGGCGACGAAGGCGGCCGCCTCGGTGGGCTCGGCCGACTGCACCACGACGCTGTTGGTCTTGACGTCCACGTACCAGGCGGAGGCGACATCGGTGGCCGGCGGGCGCTCGGAGGCGGCGCGGTCCAGGGCCTGCTTGGCGTCGACGAGGTCCTTGAGGCTGTGCTTGACGACGGCGGGCTTGGCGCCGCCGGCCGTGATGGTGGCGCTCTGCTCCTCGTCGGTGGTGGCCACGGTGAGTTCGGCGGTGTTGCCGGACACCCACGCGCCGCCGTAGGAGCTGCCCAGGCTCTTGCGCAGCCCCGGTTCGGCCTCTCCGGCCCGGTACTCGTTGGATATCCGCATCCGTGCCTCATCGGCCGTCAGGCCCAGATCGCGCTGCATCGAGGCCAGCATCTCGGGGGGCACCTCCCTCCGGGGGCGGGGGGAGGGTTCACCGGGGTCGGCCACCGCGGGTATGCCGCTCCCCAGGAAGAGGGCGGCTATCGCGACGGTGCAACCGGCGGCCAGCTCAAGGCCGTGACGGCGTCTGCGGGACATCTTCGGTCTCCTCGGCTAGGGAAATGGTCACGCTGTGTGCCCATCTGGGCGCCAAGCGTAATGGCCGGAGACGTGCCTCGCTCGGTGGGCCGCACCGGCCCCGTACGGGGGTCATGCGCCCGGGATATGCCAGGACGGTGAGTGGCGGTGGCGGTGGCGGTGGATACGGGTCCGCCCCGCCGCGGGGGACGCGACGGGGCGGAAAGTCTCGGCTCTTGCGGGTCTCGGACTCAGCCGTTGAAGGTCTCGGGGTCGAAGCCCAGACGGACGCCGGTCTCGAGGGAGTCGATCGCCGCCAGGTCCTCGGAGTCCAGCTGGAAGTCGAAGACGTCGATGTTCTCCTTGATCCGCGACGGGGTCACGGACTTGGGAATCACCACATTGCCGAGGTCCAGGTGCCACCGCAGCACCACCTGGGCCGGGGACTTCCCGTGCTTCTCGGCGATCGCCGCCAGCTTCGGGTCCTCCAGCAGGCCCTTGCCCTGGCCGAGCGGGGACCACGCCTCGGTGGCGATGTCATGGCGGGCGTTGAAGGCGCGCAGCTCCGCCTGCGGCAGCTGCGGGTGCAGCTCGATCTGGTCGATCACCGGGACGATCGAGGTCTCGGAGAGCAGCCGCTGGGTGTGGGCGGGGTGGAAGTTGGACAGGCCGATGGCCTTGGCGCGGCCCTCGGAGTAGATCTTCTCGAACGCCTTCCAGGTGTCCACGTACTTGTCGACCCCGGGCAGCGGCCAGTGGATCAGGTAGAGATCCACATACTCCAGACCCAGCCTGGTCAGCGAGGCGTCGAAGGCGCGCAGGGTCGAGTCGTACCCCTGGTCGGCGTTCTGGAGCTTGGTGGTGACGAACAACTCGTCGCGCGCGATGCCCGACGCGGCGAGCCCCTTCCCCGTGCCCTCCTCGTTCCCGTATATCGCGGCGGTGTCGATGCTGCGGTACCCGGCGTCCAGTGCGTTGCGCACCGCGACCTGCGCCTCGTCGTCCGGGATCTGCCAGACACCGAAGCCGAGCTGCGGCATCCGTACGCCGTTGTTGAGCGTGATGAAGGGGACCTTGCTCACGAGCAGTCGATCCTTACGTCGGATGTGGATTACGTCCTTCCAACTGTTGCAACGATCAACGGCCTGCCGTCATTCCCGTTGTTCACCAGGGACTTCCGCTACCAGGGACTTCCGCGCAGGATCAGCACGCCGTCCCCGTCCCGCCCGATGAGCTCCGCCGCCCGCCGCGCCGCCCGCTCCAGCGTGGGCGCCTCGCCCAGCAGACCGTAGAGCCCGCCCGCGAAGGCCGCCGACGCCGCGCCGTCCAGCGGCCCCCGGTGGGCGACCACCACCTCGGCCGCCCCGGCGAAGAGCGCGGCCAGCGGCGCGCCTTCGGGGCAGCCGAGCACCACACCGGGCAGCGGGGCGCCGGTCAGCCGGCGGTAGACGGCCAGCAGTTCGGCCAGGCGCGCGGCCGGTGTGTGATGCGCCTGCCCGTCGCCGTCCTCGAAGACCAGCGTGCGCCCCTCCCGGCGGCAGACCAGATGCAGCACATCCGGGCGTACGGTGAGGATCCGCCGCAGATCGGTGGCGGCCGCGGCGGGGCACCGGTCCACCGTCAGGACGCCACGGGCCGCCCGCTGGACCGCGGCTAACTCCTGGCCGCCCGGGGCGGCGCCGGTCACCAGCACCCGCCGGACCCGGCCCCCGCCCGGCCGCTCCCATAAGGCGGCGCGGAACACCTCGTTGTGCGGAAAGCTGACGCACGCGGCGGCCAGGACGCGCAGTCTGCCGTCCGCGACCCGGCCCGCGGCGACCGCCCCGGCCACCGCGGACCAGAACTCCCCGGCGGCCGTGGCGGCCGCCGGTATGTGCTCGGCGGGGAAGCCCGCTCTGCGCAGCAGCGCCACGGCGGACGGGCCGGGCGGGAAGACCCGCGCCAACTCCTCGATCTGCTCGGTCGTCAGCGCCGGATGCCCGTCCCCGTCCTGGCCGTCCACCGTGTTCCGCCGCTCCTCGCCTGTGCTCGTACCGTTCCGTGGCCCCCGCGTTTCGTCCCTACTGAAGCGCGGCCAGGCGCAGCGGTTCCTCGAGCTCCTCCCGGAAGCGGTGCAGGGTGTGCCCCTCGCGCACCGTGGCGCCCACCGCGACCGCCGCCCGGGTCACCGCCCCGCGCGGCGCCCGTACCACCATGGCCAGCCGGTACGTGCCCCCGATGCGCACCGCGGAGGTGTGCCGGATCTCCCAGCCCGGGTCGGAGCGCAGCTCCCGCCGCGCCTCCAGACAGACCCGCTCGCCGAAGGCGGTGTCGCCACCGTCCTGAAACCCGAGCCGCGGGCCGAGGTGGGCCGCGGGCGCCGACGCCGTCACCTCGGCGGTGAGCTGGCGCGGGGTCATGGACCAGGCCACCGGCTGGAAGACCGCGGTGCCCCGTCGCACCGGTTCCGCCGTGAGACTGAGATCGAGATTGACCGAGTGCAGGGCGGGGTCCGGCGCGTCCCGGGCGCAGGTCACCGACAGATGCACCAGGTGATAGACGGCGTTGTCCGCCTCGGTGCGCAGGAAGTCCAGCAGCTCCGGATCCGTCCCGACGAGGTCGGCCGTGACCGGTAAGGCCACCGGCCCGCCCAGGACCACCCGCCCGGCCAGCCTCGGGCCGCTGGGCTGGGGTGTCTCCTCGGACAGCAGGGCCAATTCGCGTTCGGGAAGTTCGGGGAGAATGACATCGATCATTTCGTGCCCCCTTCGCGGCTCAGGTGGTGTACAGCGCCTCGACCTCGACGGCGTACGCCTGTTCGATGGCCTTTCGCTTCAATTTCAGCGACGGCGTCAGCAGACCATGCTCCTCGGAGAACTGCGCGGCAAGTATCCGGAAGGTGCGAATCGACTCCGCCTGGGAAACGGTGGTGTTCGCCGCGACCACCGCCCGCCGGATCTCGGTCTCCAGATCGGGGTCCCGGACCAGCTCGCCCGGCGGCAGCTCCGGCTTGCCGCGCATCGTCAGCCAGTGCGCGACCGCCTCCGAGTCCAGGGTGACCAGCGCCGCGACATACGGGCGGTCATTGCCCACCACGATGCACTGGGCCACCAGCGGATGCGCCCGCACCCGCTCCTCCAGGCCCGCCGGGGAGACCGACTTGCCGCTGGAGGTCACCAGGATCTCCTTCTTCCGCCCGGTGATGGTGAGATAGCCGTCGTCGTCCAGCGTGCCCAGGTCGCCGGTGGCGAGCCAGCCGTCGCGCAGCACCGCGTCGGTCGCCTTGGGATCGCCGAGGTAGCCCTCGAAGACCTGGCCGCCGCGCACCCACACCTCGCCGTCGTCGGCGAGGTGGACCGTGGTGCCGGGGATCGGCACGCCGACCGTGCCGAAGCGGGTCTGCTCGGGCGGGTTGGCGGTGGCGGCGGCGGTGGACTCGGTGAGGCCGTAGCCCTCGTAGATGATGACGCCCGCGCCCGCGAAGAACAGGCCGAGCCGCCGCTCCATGCCCGAACCGCCCGACATCGCGTGCCGCACCCGGCCGCCCATCGCGGCGCGCACCTTGCCGTAGACGGCCTTCTCGAAGAACTGGTGCTGCATCCGCAGCCCGGCGCCCGGACCCGGCCCGGTGCCGAACGCCTTGGCCTCCTGCGCCTCTGCGTACCGCACCGCCACGTCCACGGCCTTCTCGAACACCCCCAGCTTGCCCTCCGCCTCGGCCTTGCGGCGGGCCGCCGCGAACACCTTCTCGAAGATGTACGGCACCGCGAGGATGAAGGTCGGCCGGAACGTCTTCAGATCGGGCAGCAGCGCGGCGGCCGAGAGCCTGGGCTGGTGACCGAGCTTGACTCTGCCGCGGATGGCGGCGACCTCCACCATCCGGCCGAAGACATGGGCGAGCGGGAGGAAGAGCAGGGTGGCGGCCTCGTCACCCCGCTTGGAGTGGAAGGCCTCCTCGTACCGCTCGACGATGTTGTCGCATTCCGCCATCAGATTGGCGTGGGTGATCACACAGCCCTTGGGGCGGCCGGTGGTGCCGGAGGTGTAGATGATGGTCGCGGGCTGCTCGGGGGTGACGGCCAGCCGGTGCCGTTCCACCAGATCGTCCTCGACGGATTCCCCGGCCGCCAGCAGCTCCTCCAGCGCTCCCGCGTCCAGCTGCCACAGCTGCCGCAGATGCGGCAGCCGGCCGACCACCGAGCCGACCGTCATCGCATGGTCCTCATGCTCCACGACACAGGCGGAGACCCCCGCGTCATGCAGCATCCAGCAGACCTGCTCGGCGGAGGAGGTGGGGTACAGCGGGACGCTCTGGGCGCCGATGGCCCACAGGGCGAAGTCGAAGAGCGTCCACTCATAGCGGGTGGGGCACATGATGGCGACGCGGTCGCCGAACCGGACACCACGGGCCAGCAGGCCCTTGGCGAGCGCCGTCACCTCGTCCCGGAACTGGCCCGCGGTCACGTTCTGCCAGCCGCCGTCCGCCGTCTTGCGCGCCAGTGCAACCCGGAGGGGGTCGGAGTCCGCATGGTCGAAGACGGCGTCCGCCAGTCCTCCGGCCTGAGGCGGCGTCGCCAACGGGGGGACGGTGAACTCGCGCAATACCTGCTCCTTGAAGCCGCTGGGCACAGCGCCGCGACCGTACCCGATCCGGCCCCCGATGCGGGAGAGGTGTTTTGTGCCCGGAACGTACGGAATGCCGGGCGGACAGTGAGGTGAAAGGGCACCAATCAGGCGTTGGCGAGGGCGGATTGCGTGGAGTCTGGTCCTATGCGCCGCGTGTGTGGCTCATATGTAACGGTCTTCTGCACGAAATCTCTCCGATCGTGGCACAGGCCCGGCCAGGATCGCGGCGGCGAGTCGCTCCGCGGCGGCGTGCGAGGCGTCCTCCCGCCGACGCTTTCCGTACAACAGTACGAAATCCACCGGGCCGAGGTCGGGCAGTCCGGCCCGTTCGGGGACCGGCGCCAGGCCGGGCGGAATCAGGCCATGGGTGTGGGCCATCACCCCGAGCCCGGCGCGGGCCGCCGCGACCAGTCCGTTGAGACTGCCGCTGGTGCACACGATCCGCCATGACCTGCCGTGCCGCTCCAGCACATCCAGCGCGCGGGCCCGGGTCAGCCCGGGCGGCGGGAAGACGATCAGGGGCAGCGGACGGTCCGGATCCAGCCGCAGCCGCTCGGCGCCGATCCACACCAGCCGGTCCCGCCACACCAGCTGCCCGCCCGGCCGGTCCTCCGACCGCTTGGCCAGCACCAGATCCAGCTTGCCCGCCTCCAGCCGCTCGTGCAGGGTGCCCGACAGCTCGACGGTGAGCTCCAGGTCCACCTCGGGATGGTCGCGGCGGAACCCCTCCAGGATCTCCGGCAGCCGGGTGACCACGAAGTCCTCCGAGGCGCCGAAGCGCAGCCGGCCGCGCAGCCGGGTGCCCCGGAACCAGCTCGCCGCCCGCTCGTTCGCCTCCAGGATGGAGCGGGCGAACCCCAGCATCGCCTCGCCGTCCTCGGTCAGCTCCACCCCGTGGGTGTCGCGGGCGAAGAGCTGCCGCCCCACGGCCGCCTCCAGCTTGCGCACCTGCTGGCTCACGGTGGACTGGCGCACCCCGAGGCGGTCGGCGGCCTGGGTGAAGCTGAGGGTCTGGGACACCGCGAGAAACGTCCGGAGCTGGGCGGGGTCGTACATGGCGGCCACTGTACGCCGAGGCCATCACGGGACGCGATGACAGTCAGAGCGGTATACGGGATTCCCGATGGCCTTGATCGAGAGCATGATGAACGGGGCCCCGTCCGTGTCCGAAAATGCCAGGCCAGCCGAGAAAGAGCGAGAAAGAGAACGAATGCCCAGCCCGCACCGCCCGCACCCCTCGCACCGCCCGCACCGCCTGCGTCTGCGCAAGATCGCCCTTCCTGCCCTTCCCGCCCTTCCCTCCTGGCTCCCCCTGGACGGTTTCATCCTCGGGCTCATCGGCACCGTGGCGCTCGCCGTGCTGCTCCCGGTCAGCGGCCGGGCCGCCACCATCACCGACGGGGCCACCACGGTCGCGGTCGCCTTCCTCTTCTTCCTCTACGGCGCCCGGCTCTCCACCCGGGAGGCGCTGGACGGGGTGCGCCACTGGCGGCTCCATCTGACCGTGCTGGTGTGCACCTTCGTCATCTTCCCGGCCCTCGGCCTGGCCGCGCGCGGCCTGGTGCCGTACGTGCTGACGCATCCCCTCTACACCGGGCTGCTCTTCCTGTGCCTGGTGCCCTCCACGGTCCAGTCCTCCATCGCCTTCACCTCGATCGCCCGGGGCAATGCGGCCGCCGCGATCTGCGCGGGCTCCTTCTCCAGCCTGCTCGGCGTGGTGGTCACCCCGGCGCTGGTCGCGCTGTTGCTGGGGGGCAGCGGAGGCGGCTTCTCGGCCGACTCGATGATCAAGATCGGGCTTCAGCTGCTGGCCCCCTTCCTCGCCGGTCAGCTGCTGCGCCGCTGGATCGGCGGCTTCATCTCGCGCCACCGGGCGGTGCTGCGTCTTGTGGACCGGGGCTCGGTGCTGCTCGTGGTCTACGCGGCGTTCAGCGAGGGCATGGTCCGGGGCATCTGGCACCAGGTGACCCCGGCGCGGCTGGCGATCCTGCTCGGCGTCGAGGCGGTCCTGCTCACGGTGATGCTCACGCTCACCTCGTACGGCTCGCGGAAGCTGGGCTTCGTCCGCGAGGACCGGATCACGATCGTGTTCGCGGGGTCGAAGAAGAGCCTGGCCGCCGGGCTGCCGATGGCGAGCGTGCTCTTCGGAGCCCAGGCGAGCCTGGCGGTGCTGCCGCTGATGCTCTTCCACCAGATGCAGCTGATGGTCTGCGCGGTGCTGGCCCGCCGCTTCGCGGCGCGGGCGCCGGAGGCGGCGGGGACGGAAGCCGGGAACCGGTCGTCCGTGGCTCAGGCTGATACGGACAGCGCGGACGACCCTGCCCTGACCCGCGTCTGACGTCAGCGGGTGGCGGCCGGGTTTCCGACGGTCTGGTCTCCGTCTCGGTCGCCGTCTCCATCCGCATCTCCATCCGCATCTCCGTCGCCGTCTTCGGCAGGCGGCAGCGGCTTGCGGGCGATGAGAGACGCCTGCGGGGTGGGTTCCCAGCGCTCCGGTTCCCGGAAGGTCCGGGCGTGGACCGGCAGTCCGGCCCCGGCCAGCAACTCGGCGATCCGGTCCGGCTGCCACCGGCGGAAGGTCAGCGACACCTCATGGCCGAACGCCTCCGTGTAGTCCCGCTGCTCATCGCCCACCTGGAAGCCCACCAGCACGTATCCACCGGGGGCCAGCACCCGGTGGAACTCGGCGAACACATCCGGCAGCCGCTCCTGCGGAATGTGGATCGTGGAGTACCACGCCACCACGGCGGCGAGGGTGCCGTCCGGGATGTCCAGGGCCAGCATCGACCCCTCCTCGAACCGCAGCCCGGGGTGCTCCCGCCGGGCCAGCTCCACCATCCGCGGCGACAGGTCGATCCCGTACACGGACAGCCCCAGACCGTGGAGATGCGCGGTCACCCGGCCCGGCCCGCAGCCCACATCGGCCACCGGTCCGCCCCCGGCGTTCCGCACCAGCTCGGCGAAACCGGCGAACATCGCCCGTTCCAGCGTCTGGGCCGCCAGTTCATCGCGGAAACGCTCGTCGTAGTCAAGGGCCATGGCGTCGTAGGACGCCCGGGTGGAGTGGAGGAAGTCGGCTTCGGTCACGGCTGAACACCCTAGCGGGGGCCCGGCGGACCACGCGGCGGAGCCGCATATCGATGCTTTCCCCTCCCCGCCCCTTCCCACTACCAGGGCCCCGCCCCTGGACCCCGGGGTTGGCTGAGCAGCCCGCTGCCAGGCGTTGGGGTCTGTCGGATGGCGCTGGGTGCGGGTGGCTCCTTCGTGTGGCGTCGATGTGCGGCTCGGCGGCGTGGGAGGTTTTGCGCCTGGATTCCGGGGTCTGGGGTGGGGGCGGAGCAGTCCGGTCCCAGGCGTTGGGGCCCGTCGGACGCCCCTGGGTGCGGGTAGCCCCTTCCGGCGGGATCGACGTGCGGCTCGGCCGCGTGGCAGGGGGCTTCGCCCCTGGACTCCGGGGTTTGGGGTGGGGGTGGAGCAGCCGCTGCGCCGGGCGTTGGGGTCCGTCGGATGGCGCTGGGTGCCGGTGGCTTCTTCCCGTGGTATCGAAATGTGGCTCGGCCGCGTGGCAGGGGGCTTCGCCCCTGGATTCCGGGGGCTGGGGCGGAGCCCCAGTTTCGGGAAGGGGCGGGGAGGGGAAAGCAGCCCGCCGCAGGCGACACGATCCGTCGGACACCGCTCAAGCGGGACGCACCACGCCGGGCCCCGTTGTCAGACCCCTCTGAGAGGCTTCGGACATGACGACGCTCACGCTGCAACTGACCATCGACTGTGCCGAGCCACACCGGATGGTGGCCTTCTGGTCCGAGGCCCTGGGCTATGTGCCCGAGCCCCCGCCGGGCGGCCAAGCCACCTGGCGGGAGTACTGGGCGGACATGGGGGTGCCCGCGGAGGAGCTGCCCCCCGGGGCCGGGGAGACCCCGGAGTCCATCGTGGATCCGGAGGGGCAGGGCCCGCGGGTGTGGTTCCAGCAGGTTCCGGAGTCCAAGGTCACCAAGAACCGGCTGCATCTCGATCTGAAGGTGGGCGGTGGGCGGGATGTGCCCCTCGCGGTCCGCACCGAGCGCGTCACCGCGACCGTGGACCGGCTGAAGAAGGCCGGAGCCACGGTCCAGCGGATCATGGACGAGCCGGAGATGGAGCACTACGCGGTGGTGCTCCAGGACCCGGAGGGCAATGAGTTCTGCGTCGTCTAGCCGTGGGATGACCGCACGCGGTCGAGCGGGAGGTGGACGAGGGCGCCGGAGTGAGGGTCGTCGAGCGGGGCGTTGAACTCGCGGACGCGGCGCAGTTCGGTGTCGGACAGGGCGCGGGCGTACAGGCGGAACTCATCGAGATCGCCCGTCATAGAGGACCGGCTGTCCACGGCCTGGCCGAGATGGAGGCCGAAGGGCGCGGTGCGGCTCACGGTGCCCGGGGCGTCGGGGGCGGTGACCGCGGTGCCCCCGTCCACGGTGAGGGAGAGCCGTCCGCCGCTGCGGACGAGGGCGATGTGGTGCCACTGCCCGTCGTTGTACGCGGCGTCGGTGGACACCGAGGCACTGGTGAAGGTGGCGAAGCCGTTGACCGTGGTCATCAGCGCCCGGATCCGGTTGCTCCCGGGCTCACCCCGCAGCCAGACCTGTGGCTGTTTGTTGCCGATGCCGCCCATCCACAGGAACGGATGCTGCCCGGAGGCGGCCGAGTAGCGGAACCACAGGCTCACGGTGAAGTCGCGGGTGCCGAGCGGCAGGGCGTTCCGGTACGGGACCCGTACGGCGTCGTCCGTGCCGTCGAACGACAGCGCGTCGCCGAAGCGGCCGTCGTCACGCCCCGCCGCGCCGCCGAGCACGGTTGCGGGCCGGGCGCCGGGCGCGCGGTCGTCGGTGGTGGGGGAGGGCGGCCGCCGGGAGCCCAGCCAGTCCTCGGTGAAGCGGGCGAAGCGGATCTCGTCACGGGCGTCCACCGCACCGCCCTCGTACAGCAACCCCACCGTGTCGCGGGAGATCGCGACCATGTCCGAGTAGCCGGACCAGTCGGTGGTGACGACCTTGCCGCGGTCGACACCGTCCCAGGTACGGGCCTCGTCCCAGGAGGAGCGGACCATCATGGTGCGGCGGCGGTCGGGGTCGGCGGGGGCGGAGAAGAGCAGTCGGCTGTAGCCGTCGCGGGCCGGGTCGCGCAGCCGCAGGATCGAGCCCTGCACCTGAGGGGTGGGCAGATCGGGGATGGTGCGGAAGGGCGCGGTGAAGCTCTGGCCGCCGTCCCGGCTGATGGCGTAGTCGCGGTGGCCGAGATCGGTGCCGTCCTGCTCCCGGCCGTTGACGTAGATCGAGCCGTCGGCCCGCTCCACCAGCGTCATCTCGGACGGCTTCTGGCGGAAGGTGCCGTCCTCCGCGAGCGGATAGCTGTCCACCGCGCCGATGCGCCAGCGGTCGCCGCCGTCGTCGCTGTAGGCGAGCGCGGCGTGGTTGTCGGTGATGCGGCCGCCGCTGAAGCTCTCGGTGTTGAGGGTGAAGACCAGCCGGCCCTTGTGGCGTCCGCGCTGGAGCTGGATGCCGTGGACGGGGCCGGTGGCGTACCAGGAGTTCCACTGGGCCGGCATCAGTGAGGAGCTCAGATCGCGCGGGGCCGACCAGGTGGCGCCGTTGTCGTCGCTGTACTGGAGGTGCGGGGAGCGGTCACAGGGGACGTCGCAGCTCTGGGAGTCGTCGCGGCCGGTGTTGTAGGTGCTGGCGAGCACGACGCGGCCGGTGCGCTGGTCCACGATGGGCGCGGGGTTGCCGTGGGTGTCACCGTTGCCGTCGTTGACCACCTGGAGCGGGCCCCAGGTGCGGCCGCCGTCGGTGGAGCGCTTGAGGACCAGATCGATGTCCCCGGCGTCACCGCAGTTGTCGACCCGGCCCTCGGCGAAGGCCAGCAGGGTGCCGTCCTTGGCCTTGACGACCGCCGGGATCCGGAAGCAGGAGTAGCCCTGTTCCTGGGCAGACTTGAAGAGGACCTGTTGTTCGAAGCCGGAGTCGGAGCTGGAGCCGGAGCTGGAGCCGGAGCTGGAGCCGGAGTCGGCGCGGGCCGCGGACGCGGAGGAATCCGTGTCCGCGGCCCGTACCGGAAGCGGGATCAGGGCCAGCGCCACGGCGGTGAGGAGCACGGAGGCGCGCCGCCGCCACGGTCTGGTACGGGAGCGGGGAGGTCTGCTGCGGGGACGTGTGCGGAGAACTGACGCCATGGTCACGGCCTGCCCTTCAGACTGCCTTGTTGAGGCATCGGCATCTGGACGTCGAGGCCGTCAGGCATCACGCCATGAGGCATCATGCCGTCAGGACATCAAGACATCCCATGTCTCACACATGACTGCGGCTGAAAGTGTCTCGTCCTGTGGTCGCCCGGGACAAGGACCGTGCGTCATATCCTCGTGACGCTGCGCCAGTTGAGGTGAGGGCGGGGCGCGAGGGGGACGGTGCCCGCCCCCGGATGGCGCCCCGCCTCGGTCAGCCCATGGCCGTCTGACCCGCCGTGATGACCCGGTCCAGCAGCGACCGGGACAGCTCGAGCTCCTCGATGGCCGAGGTCATCCGGTCCCGCTCGGCGCGCAGTTCGCCCAGCAGATCCGGGCAGGTGGGCACGAGGTGCTCACCGTCGTCGTGGAGACACGGCAGGACCTGGGAGATGGTCGCCGTCGACAGCCCGGCCGCCAGCAGCGCGCGGATGCGCCGCACCACCGCCACATCGGACGCGCGGTACGCGCGATAGCCGCTGGGCAGCCGCTCGGGCCGGAGGAGGCCCTGCTGTTCGTAGTAGCGCAGCAGCCGTTCGTTCACCCCGGTGCGGCGGGACAGCTCGCCGATCCGCATGGGCCTCCTCCTCGCGGCCGTTCGCCTCCGAACCCTCCAATGCGTGTCAGAGTTTACGGCCTCCGATCCCCTCGCACAGAACCCGGTCGATAAGGCCCTGCATGACCTTCTCGGCCCGGAGCAGCTGCTCGTCATCGGCGGTCTTCCCGCTGGAACTGATGGTCACCGAGCGCCGCCCGCCCTCGGTGAAGCCGGTACGCACCGTGGCCCCTTCGAGGTCGCCGCCGTGGCCCCAGCGGTAGCCGCCGCAGCTGAGCGGCTGGCGGATCATCCCGAGCCCGTACTGGGCGTGGGGGAAGGCCACCTCGAAGTCCGGCCCCACGGGGACCGTCCGGCGCATCTCGGCCAGCTGCGCCGGGGGCAGCAGACGGCCGCTCAACAGGGCGGTGTAGAACCGGTCCAGATCGCGATCGGTGGTGATGATGGAACCGGCCGCACCGCCCCAGGAGACGTTCCGCAGCGTGGTGTCCGTCCAGCTGTCGGAGCCGGGGAAGCGCTGATACGTATGGGCGTACGGGGCCTTGATCCGCGGATCGTCCCCGGGCTCGGAGGTGCCGGTCAGGCCCAGCGGGCGGATGACGCGGTCGCGGACCTCCTCCGGCCAGGCCCGTCCGGTGACCTTCTGGATGATCATTCCGGCCAGGACATAGCCGGGGTTGGAGTAGTTCCAGTCGGGCTTCGGGTCATCGGCCGAAGCGGGCGGGAAGTCGGGCCGGTGCTTCATCGCCCCGGCGACCACCCGCTCGGGGGAGACATGGCCGAACCGGGTCCGCTCGAAGTCCGCCGCCGAGTCGCCGGTGTCGTCGCTGTAGGCGTAGTTGTGGATGCCGCTGGTGTGCTGGAGCAGATTCCTGACGGTGATCCGGCGGCCGTCGTTGCCATTGCCGCTCACCACGCCCGGCAGCCACTTGTCCACCGGGTCGCTCAGCGAGAGCCGCCCCTCGGCGACCAGTTGGAGCACGACCGTGGCCACGAAGGACTTGGTGACGCTCGCGGCCCGGTAGTGCGCCCCGTACGGCATGGGGCGGCCGGTGTTGCGCTCCGCCTCGCCCGCGCGGGCGTGGATCCGGCGGTGGCCGTCGCGCACCTCCACGGTGATGCCGATGAATCCGGCGTCCTCCAGAGTCCGGGCCACCGCACGCCGCAACTCGGCCTCGGTGAGCCGCCGGCCCGTGGGGGCGGAGGAGTCGGCGGAGCCGGTGGAGTCGGTGGACGAGGCGGAGCCGGATTCCGGTGCTGTGGCGGCGGCCGGGACCGCGGCCGCACCGCCGAGGAGGGCGGCGGTGACGGCGGCGGCTGTGACGAGGCGTAAACGAGGGCGCTTCGTGGGTGCGTTCATGTCTCACCAGCTTCCGGGAGCGGTGGTGCCCCGGCCATGCGGCAAGCCCCCGGGGTTCGGGTAGGGACAGCCCCATGGCCGGGTTCCAGCCGGGCTTCGGCCGACTTCGGTCGAGCTCCGGCTGGGCTCCGGCCGGGCGCTCGGGGCCGGTCAGGCCGACGAGCCGCTGTCCACCACGAGATCCGTGCCGACCACGGCGCCCGCCGCCGGTGAGGCGAGGTAGAGCACGGCAGCCGCGATCTCGTCCGCCTCCGCCACCCGGCCCAGCGGAGTCTCGCTCTTCGCCCGCTCGGCGCGGTCGGCCTCCGTCTCACCCGGCAACAGCGACATGGGGCCGTCGGAGGCGCCGGGGCTGACCGCGTTGATCCGGACGCCCTGGTGGATGTGGTCGAGCGCGGCGATCCGGGTCAGCGTGGCGACCGCCGCCTTGGAGGTGCTGTAGGCGCCGAGGCCCGATACCCGCAGATGGGCGCCCAGGTTGGAGGAGACATTGACGATCGCCCCGCCGCCGTGCTCCTTCATATGCGCGATCTGGTGCTTCATGGCCAGCCAGACACCGGTGACATTGGTGCGCAGCACCGCCTCCCAGTCCTCCTCGCTGATCTCGCCGACGGGCCCCTTGCCGCGCAGTATCCCGGCGTTGTTGACGGCGATGTCCAGTCCGCCGAAGCGGGCGACGGCGGCGTGCACCAGTTCCCGCAGCTGCCCGGAGTCGGTGACATCGGCGGTCACGGCGGCGGCCCGGCCATCGGCGGCCTCGATGAGGCGGACCGTCTCGGCCAGCGTGGATTCGGTGCGGCCCGCGGCCACCACGGAGGCGCCTTCGGCGGCGAAGGCGAGCGCGATGGCACGGCCGAGACCGGTGCCCGCTCCGGTGACGAGGGCGGTCTTTCCGGTGAAGCGGTTCACTGCGTGGCTCCTTGAGGAAGAGAGGAGGGACGGGACGGACGGCTCCGCTGGACGCGGAGGTTCAGGGCGGCGACGAGAGCGAGCGCGGCCCCCGTCGCGGCGAGGGAGACGGCATCGCTGCCGAAGGTGAGCACGATGGCGAAGACCACGGTCGGGCCGAGCTCCATCGCGGTGTTCAGCACCCCGCCGGCGAGTCCGGTCCGCTCATGCGGCACCCCATGGGTGGTGAGCACGGCGGCCCCGGCGAAGGAGGCGGCGGCACCGGCCGGCAGCAGCACCAGCCCCGGCAGCAGCGCCGAGGCATACGCGGCGTGCGGGTCGAGCCCGGTGAGGGCGAGCAGCGCCAGCCCGGCCCCGGCCGTGGCCAGCCCGGCGGCGGTGACGACGCGGGGGCCGAAGCGGGCTATCAGTGGCCCGGCCGCCCGGCCCGAGGTGAGCAGGGCGATGGCGAACGGCACAAAGGCGGCCGACGTTCGCAGCGGCGACCAGTCACGGTCCTGTTGGAGATGGAGCGAGAGGGTCACAAAGGTCATCGCGGTCGCACAGGCGCTGAAGGCGATGGCCGCGAGGGCGAGCGCCCGCCGCCGGTCCAGCAGGAAGCGGGGCGGCAGCAGCGGGTCGCCCGCCCGGCGCTCCGCGTACCAGAACGCGATGAGCAGCGCGGCTCCGATGAGCAGGGGCACCAGCACCCCGGCCGAGAACCAGGGCAGGGCGTCGGTGACCACGAGCCCATAACTTGCGAGCGTGATCCCGGCCGTGGCCAGCAGCGCGCCCGGCAGATCGAGCGCCCGGCCCCGGCTCGGCGGGGTGTCCGGCAGCAGCCGGGGCGCGAGGACGAGGGCGGCCACGGCCACCGCCAGCGGTACGGCGAAGCTCCACCGCCAGGACAGCAGCTCGGCTATCACACCGGAGAGCAGATTGCCCGCGGTCGCGCCGAGCACGGAGAGCCCGCCCCAGGTCGCCATCGCCTTGCCGTAGACGGTGGGAGCGGGGAAGACGGCGCGCAGCACGGTCATGGCGGCGGGCGCTGTCAGGGCCGCACCCGCGCCCTGGGCGAACCGGGCCGCGAGCAGGGTCCCGATACCGGGGGCGAACGGGGCGGCGGCCGAGGCGGCGGCGAACAGGATGAGCCCGGCGGTGAGGGCCCGCCGCCCGCCGTAGCGGTCGGAGAGGCGCCCGCCGAAGAGCAGCAGCCCGGCGAAGGTCAGCCCGTAGGCGGCGCTGAGCAGGATCAGATCGGCCCGCTCCAGGCCGAAGACCCGGCCGATCTCGGGCAGCGGCACGGCGATCGCCGCGAGCGTGAAGATCAGGGTGATCTGGACGGAGCCGAGCAGGGCGAAGGCCCGGCGATGGTGGGTCGTGAGGGTGGTGGGGTTGGGGCCCGTGTCCGCGTTGGTATCGGTGTCGGGGTCGCACGGGGTGTCGGTGACGGTCATCTCTCCCCCAATATTTGACCGATCGTTTTAATATAAGGGCATGCGAATGGACTCTGTGTGACTCCCGTGATCGTGAGAAATTCAGTCCAGCAGTGCCAGCGCCTGCTCCGCCGCGTCCCGCACCCGGGCCGGGTCGTCCGACGCCTTGCCGACCACCCGCAGCCCCTGCAACAGCACGAACAGCATCCGCGCCAGCGCGCGGGGGTCGCGGTCCTCGGGGAGCTCCCCCTGGGCCTGGGCCCGTATCAGCGCGGAACACAGCGGGGTCTCCACGCGGTCCCAGCTGAGCTCCACCCGGCGGGCCGCCGCCGGGTCGTGCGGCGCCAGCTCGGCCGCCGTGTTGGTCACCAGGCAGCCGGCCCGCCGCAGCTCCGGGGAGGCGGCCTCCTCGGCGAAACGGCGCACCACCGCCCGCACCGCGGGCAGCGCGGGACCGGGCTGGGACAGCTCGGCCAGCAGGGACGGGTCGCGCGTCTCCGCGTAGCGGTCCATGGCCTTCAGGTACAGCTCGTGCTTGCTGCCGAAGGTCGCGTAGATACTGGCGCGGCCGATGCCGAGGTAGTCGACGAGGTCCGCCATCGAGGTCGCTTCATAGCCGCGCTGCCAGAACAGCTCGAGAGCCGACTGGAGGGCGGCCTCTGGATCGAATTCCTTCGTTCTGGCCATGGCCCAACCGTAGCACCTAATCAGAACGAGCGGTCAAGAACACTTTCGAGTGAAGCCCCGGACGCGGAACGTAGGCCCGAACGCGGAACGTAGCTACGGGACTGTGGGGCGGCGGGGCCACCGGGCCCGGTAGGGGCCGGCCGACGCAGGGGGCGCTCCCCGTCGGCCGGCCCGCCAACCCGTGCAGCGGGCGGACCGCTTCTCAGGCCCCGCCAACCGCTGTCCGCAGGGCGAGCCGCTGCTCGCCCGCGTACACGTTCATCGAGGTGCCGCGGAGGAAGCCGACCAGGGTCAGCCCCGTCTCCGCCGCCAGATCCACCGCCAGCGAGGAGGGCGCCGACACCGCCGCCAGCACCGGGATCCCCGCCATCACGGCTTTCTGCGCCAGCTCGAAGGAGGCGCGCCCCGAGACCATCAGCACCGACCCCGACAGCGGCAGCAGGCCCTGCTGGAGCGCCCGCCCCACCAGCTTGTCCACCGCGTTGTGCCGCCCCACGTCCTCCCGCAGGTCCAGCAGCTCACCGTCCGGGCTGAACAGCGCCGCCGCGTGCAGACCGCCGGTCCGGTCGAAGACGCGCTGCGCCGCGCGGAGCCGGTCAGGGAGCACCGTGAGCGTCTCAGGCTCGATCCGGACGGCGGAGCCCCCGGCGTCCTCGAGGCCGTCCGCCAGCGGCCAGCGCGCGGTCGTCCGCACCGCGTCCAGGCTGGCCTTGCCGCACAGGCCGCAGGACGACGTCGTGTAGACATTGCGCTCGAGCGTGATGTCCGGGACCGGCACGCCCGGCGCCAGCGTCACATCCACCACGTTGTAGGTGTTGGATCCGTCCTGGGTGGCGCCCGCGCAGTAGACGATGTTCGCCAGCTCGTCCGCGCGCCCGAGGACGCCCTCGCTCACCAGGAACCCGGCGGCGAGGGCGAAGTCGTCGCCCGGCGTGCGCATGGTGATGGCCAGCGGTTTGCCGTTCAGCCGGATCTCAAGCGGCTCCTCCGCCACGAGGGTGTCCGGCCGGGTGCTGACCGCCCCGTCCCGGATGCGGATGACGCGGCGTCGCTCGGTGACCCGTCCCATGTCGATCAGTCCCGGTTCTGTGCGTGGTTCTGTACGTGCTGGTACCCGAATCGGCCCTTGATGCACAGGTTCCCGTGCGTGACGGGGTTGTCGTGCGGCGAGGTGACCTTCACGATCTCATTGTCCTGCACATGGAGGGTGAGATTGCAGCCCACACCACAGTAGGCGCACACCGTGGTCGTCTCCGTTTGGGCCGCCTCGTCCCACGTCCCGGCCGCCCGCATGTCGAACTCCGTCTTGAAGCTCAGCGCGCCGGTCGGGCACACCTCGATGCAGTTGCCGCAGTAGACACACGCGGAGTCGGTGAGGGGCGCGTCGTGCTCGGTGGAGATCCGGGCGTCGAAGCCGCGGCCCGCGACCGCGATCGCGAAGGTGTTCTGCCACTGCTCACCGCAGGCGTCCACGCACTTGTAGCAGAGGATGCATTTGTCGTAGTCGCGGACGTACAGGTCGTTGTCGACCTTCGGCTCCTCGGCCACCCGGGCCGCGTCCGCGCCGAAGCGGTCCGGCTCGGCCCCGTACTTCTCGATCCACTCGGCGGCGCGCGGGGTCGTGGCCAGATCGGTTGAGGAGGCCAGCAGCTCCAGGACGACCTTACGGCTGTGCCGGGCCCGCTCGGTGTCCGTGCGCACCTCCATGCCCTGCTCCACCCGGCGGGAGCACGCGGGGGCGAGGGTGCGGGCGCCCTCCACCTCCACCACACACACCCGGCAGGCGTTCTTCGGGGTGAGTGTGTCGCCCTGGCACAGGGTCGGGATGTCCTTGCCCGCGGCACGGCACGCGTCCAGCAGGGTGCTGCCCTCCGGGGCGCGGACCGGTTCGCCGTCCAGGGTGAGGTCGACCAGTCGGCGCGGGGGTCGCAGCGGTATCGCGGTCACTTGAAGGCTCCCAGGCGGTCGATGGCGGACTCCACGGCGTTCCAGGCGGTCTGGCCCAGACCGCAGATCGAGGCGTCCCGCATGGCCTGGCCGACCTCGCGCAGCAGCGCGATGTCCCCGGCCGCGGCGGCGCCCGTACGGTCCTTGAGCCGGTGCAGCGCCTCCTCCTGCCGTACGGTGCCCACCCGGCAGGGGACGCACTGGCCGCAGGACTCGTCGCGGAAGAACTCCGCGATACGCAGCAGGATGCGGGGCAGCTCGACGCCCTCGTCCAGCACCAGCACCACCCCCGAGCCGAGCGTGGTGCCCGCCGCGCGCGTGCCCTCGAAGGTCAGCGGCACGTCCAGCTCGTCGGGGCGTACGAAGCCGCCCGCGGCGCCGCCGAGCAGGACCGCGCGCAGGGTCTCGGGCGGCCCCGCGAGCTCCAGCAGCTCCCGCAGCGTCGCCCCGAACGGCAGCTCGTAGACGCCGGGCCTGGCGACCGTGCCGGAGACGCAGAACAGCTTGGTGCCGGTCGAGGTGCCGGTGCCGGTACGCGCATACGCCTGTGCGCCCTCGATCAGAATCGGCAACACATTGACCAGGGTCTCCACGTTGTTGACCGCGGTCGGCTTGCCGAACAGCCCCTTCTCGACCGGGAAGGGCGGTTTGCTGCGCGGTTCACCGCGCCGCCCCTCGATCGAGTTGAAGATCGCGGTCTCCTCGCCGCAGATGTACGCGCCCGCGCCGCGCCGGATCTCGATGTCGAACGCGAATCCCTGGCCCATGACGTCCTCACCGAGGAATCCACGGGCCCGGGCCCGGTCGATGGCGGTGCGCAGCCGGCGCAGCGCGCGCGGGTACTCGCCGCGCAGATACAGATAGCCGCGGTGGGCCCCGGTGGCGTAGCCCGCGACGGTCATGGCCTCGACGAGGGCGTAGGGATCGCCCTCCATCAGGACCCGGTCCTTGAAGGTGCCCGGTTCGCTCTCGTCGGCGTTGCAGACCAGGTAGTGCGGCTGGTCGGGCTGCTGGGCGGTGGCCGACCACTTCCGCCCGGTCGGGAACGCGGCCCCGCCCCGCCCGACCAGACCCGACTCGGTCACCTCCCGGATCACCCCGGCGGGCCCGAGCGCGAACGCGCGCCGCAGAGCGGCGTATCCGCCGTGGGCACGGTAGTCGTCGAGCGACCCCGGGTCGACCACCCCGACCCGGCGCAGCAGCACCAGGCCGTCGGCGCCGGCCTGGTGGACCGCGGCCACCGCGGGCGGCTCGGCTGCCGCCTCGTGCGGCGCGGACGCCGCGTCGGCGACCGCCTCGGCGGTGGCGGGGGCGACGACCGCGGCCCGCGGGGCCTCGCCCGCGCGGATGGCCAGGGCCGCCGGGGCGCGCTCGCACAGGCCCAGGCACGGACTGGGCTGCCAGACCGCCCCGGACCCCGCCGAGCCCGCCGGGCCCACGTCCCGTTCGAGCTCCGCGCACACCTGGGCGGAGCCCCGGGCCGCGCACGCCAGATCCGTACAGACGTGGACGACGGTCGCCGGACGGGGTTTCACCGCGAACATCGCGTAGAAGGTCGCCACCCCGTAGCCCTCGGCCGGAGGGACCGTCAGCCGGCGGCACAGATAGTCCAGGCCGCCCTCGCTGATCCAGCCCACCCGGTCGTTGAGGGCGTGCAGTCCGGGCAGCAGCAGATCGCGCCGCTCCCGTGCCTCGCGGCCGCCGCGCGCCCAGCGCAGATCCGTGTCCGTACGGTCGTCCGCGCCCTCCCAGGCGGACTCGGGCGGGCCGAGCAGCGCGTCGACCGCCGCCCGCTCCTCGTCCGTGGGCTTGCTGTCACCGAACCGCAGATCCACGATCAGCTCCTTACGGCGGTCACGGGAATCTTCTCGATCCTTATGGCCGACGCCTTGAACTCCGCCGTCCCCGCGATGGGGCAGTTCGCCTCGATCGTCAGGGAGTTGGTGTCCACCTCGTCGGGGAAGTGCATGGTCATGAAGGCGAGCCCCGGCCGCAGCCCGGGATCGATCCACACCGGAGCAACCACCGAACCGCGCCGCGAGGTGACCCGCACCCGCTCCTCGGCCTCCACCCGGTAGCGGGCCGCGTCCTCCGGGCACAGCTCGATGTACTCGCCGCGCCGCAGCGGAGAGGCGAAACCCCCGCTCTGCACCCCGGTGTTGTACGAGTCCAGGCGCCGTCCCGTCGTGAGCCGGATCGGGAAGGTGTCATCGGTCAGATCGACCGGCGGATCGTGCTTCACCGGGCCGAAGGGGGCGAGCGGACCGCGCAGCGCCGGATCGTTCTCCCACAGGCGGCCGTGCAGATAGGTGGGCTCGAGACGGTCGGTGCTGGGGCAGGGCCACTGGATGCCCTGGTGCTCCTCCAGCCGCTCGTAGGTCATGCCGAAGTGGTCCGGGGAGACGGCGCGCAGCTCGTTCCAGACCTCCTCCGCGCCCTCGAACTTCCAGTCGTGGCCGAGCCGCCGCGCCAGCGCGCAGATGATGTCGATGTCCTCGCGCGCCTCGCCCGGCGGCTCCACGGCCTTGCGCACCCGCTGGACGCGCCGCTCGCTGTTGGTGGTGGTGCCCTCCGTCTCGCACCAGCCGGCGGTCGCCGGGAGCACCACATCGGCCAGCTCGGCGGTCCTGGTGAGGAAGATGTCCTGCACCACCAGGTGCTCCAGCGACTCCATCCGCCGGACGGCCTGCTCGGTGTCGGCCTCGGACTGGGCCGGGTTCTCGCCGACGCAGTAGACGGCGCGCAGTTCGCCCGCCTCCATGGCCTCGAACATCTCGGTGAGGTTCAGTCCGTAGCGCGGCTGGATGACCACGTCCCAGGCGCGCTCGAACTTGGACCGGACGGGCGGGTCCAGGATGTCCTGGAAGCCGGGCAGCCGGTTGGGGATGGCGCCCATGTCGCCGCCGCCCTGCACGTTGTTCTGGCCGCGCAGCGGCTGGAGCCCGCAGCCGTACCGGCCGACATGGCCGGTCAGCAGGGAGAGATTGATCAGCGCCCGGACGTTGTCGGTGCCGTTGTGGTGCTCGGTGATGCCGAGCGTCCAGCACAGCTGGGCGCGCTCGGCGGTGGCATAGGCGTGCGCGAGGTCGCGGATGGCGTCCGCCGGGACGCCGGTGACCTTCTCCGCGACGCTCAGGGTCCAGGGCTCCACATGGGCCGCGTACTCCTCGAAGCCGGTGGTCGCGCGCTCGATGAAGGCCCGGTTGGCGAGCCCCGCGTGGATGATCTCGCGGCCCACGGCGTGGGCGAGCGGGATGTCGGTGCCCACATTGAGCCCCAGCCAGCTCTCCGCCCATTCGGCGGTCGAGGTGCGGCGCGGATCGACGGCGTACATCCGGGCGCCGTTGCGGATGCCCTTGAGGACGTGATGGAAGAAGATCGGGTGCGCGAAGCGGGCGTTGGAGCCCCACATCACGATGAGGTCGGTGTCCTCGACCTCCGCGTACGACGAGGTGCCGCCGCCGGAGCCGAAGACGGCGGACAGCCCCGCGACGCTGGGCGCGTGGCAGGTGCGGTTGCAGGAGTCGACGTTGTTGGTGCCGATCACCACCCGGGTGAACTTCTGGGCCACGTAGTTCATCTCGTTGGTGGCGCGGGCGCAGGAGAACATGCCGAACGCGTCGGGCCCGTGGGCCGCCGTCACGGCCCGGAACCCGGCGGCGGCCCGGCTCAGCGCCTCGTCCCAGGAGGCGCGGCGGAGCTCTCCGCTCACCGAGTCCCGCACCAGGGGATGGGTGAGTCGCGGGTACTGCTTCTGCTGTCGGTTGCGCTGGCGGTTACGGGCCACGACGGGCTCCTTACGGCGGTCACGCCGCGCGGTGCGACGTGAGGGGACCGAGCGTCCGGGAATCGTCGACTGAATATTGAATACAGTATGCCCGAGAAGGGGGTCAAGGAGTCGGACGACACCTCAACCCCCCGTCGGGCTCCCGGTGATGGGACCTCGGACCGTGGGGAGAGCTCAGTCGGCGGAGCGGGCTCAGCCGGTGAAGAGCTGGGTGGCCTTCTGGACGAGCTCGTAGACCCCGTACCCGAAGGGCAGCACCACCCAGGCCCAGACGGCCACGGTCAGCGCCGTGCGGTCTTTGGTGGGCTCGGTCATCGGTCCCCTCCCTTCTCGGCGGGGGCCGCCTCGGACTCGGCCGCCGCGGGGGCCGGTTCATGGAAGCGCGGGTGGACCGGCCGTATCAGCTCGTTGGCGACGAAGCCGACGACCAGCAGCACGATCATGATGGTGAGCGAGAGCGAGTACAGCCCGGGGCCGGTCTTCCCCGCCTCCTCCTGGTGGTCGGCCACCTTGTTGACGATGTACGGGCCGAGGACCCCGGCCACCGACCACGCGGTGAGCAGCCGGCCGTGGATCGCGCCCACCTGATAGGTGCCGAACAGGTCCTTCAGATACGCCGGAACGGTCGAGAAGCCGCCGCCGTAGAAGGAGAGGATCACCAGGGCGCACACCACGAACAGCGGCTTGGAGGAGTCCCCGAGCTGTGAGATGGCCAGATACATCAGCGCGCCCACGCCCAGGTAGACCCGGTACATGTTCTTGCGCCCGATGAGGTCGGAGGTGGACGACCACAGCAGCCGCCCGGCCATGTTGGCCGCCGACAGCAGGGCGACGAAACCGGCTGCCGCGGTGGCGGACACGGGGGTGTCGGTGTCCTTGAAATAGTCGCCGATCATGGGCGCGGCCTTCTCCAGGATGCCGATGCCCGCCGTCACGTTCATGCACAGCACCACCCACAGGAACCAGAACTGCGGGGTGCGGATGGCGTTGCGCGCGGAGACGTCGGCCGCGCTGATCATGTGCCCCTGCTCCTGCGGCGGTTCCCAGCCGGCCGGCCGCCAGCCCTCGGGCGGTACGCGTACCAGCAGTACGCCGAGGGTCATGAACACCGCGTAGGTCACGCCGTGGACCAGGAAGGTGGCGGCGATGCCGCCGTTGTCGGTGCCGAAGTGCTCCAGCAGCTTGCTGGACCAGGGAGACGCGATCAACGCTCCGCCGCCGAAGCCCATGATGGCGATGCCGGTGGCCATGCCGGGCCGGTCGGGGAACCACTTCATCAGCGTGGAGACGGGGGAGATGTAGCCGATGCCGAGACCGATCCCGCCGATGAAGCCGTAGCCGAGGACCACCAGCCAGTACTGGCTGGTGGCGGCGCCGAGGGCGGCGACGAGGAAGCCGGAGGAGAAGCAGACGAGGGAGACGAACATCGCCCAGCGCGGGCCGTTGCGCTCCACGAGCGTGCCGCCGAAGGCGGCGGACAGGCCGAGCATCACGATGCCCAGCTGGAAGGGGAGCGCGCTGGCCGTGCCCGAGAGGTCCATCGAGGACTCCAGGGGCGGCTTGAACACGCTCCACGCGTAGGCCTGGCCGATCGAGAGATGGACGGACAGGGCGGCGGGCGGCACCAGCCAGCGGCTCCAGCCCGGTGGGGCCAGGGTGCGCGAGCGGCTGAGCGGGCCGAGACGATCATTGGTGGGCATGTGCCCGGACTTTAAGGATTCAACGAGTCGATGACTAGACGTCAAGGCACCTGGGATGTGTCGGCGGCGTGGACAGGTTGGGTAAACTGTAGACAATAACCAATTCACGCATACGGTGAATCCGGACATCCGGTGAACAGCGAGCCAGAGGGGGCGCGATGCCGTCCAGGGGACTACCGCAGGGCGCGGTGCCGAAGCTGGAGCGGCCCGGGCCACTCCGCGAGCGCGTCTACGAGGCGCTGCTCGAACTCATCACCACCCGCGCCCTCCGCCCCGGCCAGCACCTCGTGGAGAGCGAGCTCGCCGGCCATCTCGGCGTCTCCCGCCAGCCCGTGCGCGAGGCCCTCCAGCGGCTCAACACCGAGGGCTGGGTCGATCTGCGGCCCGCCCAGGGCGCGTTCGTCCACGAGCCCACCGAGGAGGAGGCCGATCAGCTCCTCACGGTGCGCACGCTCCTCGAGGCCGAGGCCGCCCGGCTGGCCGCCGCCGGGGCCGACGAGACCGGCGTCGCCGCCCTGGAGGACCTGTGCGCGAAGGGCGAGCGCGCGGTCCTGGACGACGATGTGGACGGCGCGGTCGCGGCCAATGCCGAATTCCACGCCAAGGTGATGGAGCTCGCCGGAAACGTGGTCCTGTCCGAACTGGCCGCCCAGGTGGACCGCAGGGTCCGCTGGTACTACACCCCGGTCGCCCGCCAGCGCGGCAAGCAGTCCTGGATCGAGCACCGCGAGCTGATCGCGGCCATCGCCGCCGGCGACGAACACGGCGCCACGGCCGTCATGCGCGCCCACACCGAACACACCCGCCGCACCTACCACGACCGCGAGCGCCCCTGACCCGATCCGCCGGTCCGCCCGGCGCCGCGACCCTCAAGCCACCTCCATGCGCTCGACCGCGTCCTTGGCCTCCTTCAGACCGGCGTCGGTGAGCTCCCGGTAGACCTTGATGGCCTCGATCTTCTTGCCCTGCCGCACCAGGTCCATCACCCGCTCCAAGCCGGGCTCCGCCACCTGGATGTCCAGATGGCCGAGGATCAGATCCAGCTTGCGCTCGATACGGTCCGCCCTGCGCTGGATCTTCTGAATCCTCGACTCCAGCAGCGGATACTGAAGTATGAGGGCCATGATCGCGATGTACGCCGCTATCTCCATGAGGGGCGATCGTAGTGGCGCGGATCGGCGATCGTGGCGGTGCGCCGCCGCCGGTCCTGTTACGGGTTGGGTGACCGGCTGTTACAGAGCGGTGGTGGGACTGTCGGTGCCCGGGGCCATACTGAGATGGGTCGGGCTTCCGATGCGGGGCCCGCTCGACGGAACCATGGCGACTACCCAACGGGGGTGGGTTCGTGAAGTTCGACATGGGCAGTTCCACGCTGTCAACGCTGACCTCCCAGACATCCGGATCGAGTGATGACCTGGGGGCGCTCATCCGCCAGCTGATCGCCGCGGCGCAGCCGCTGGAAGGCCGTTTCAACGGCGCGGGCAAGGCGGCGTTCGACCAGTTCAAGCAGAACGCGGACGAGATCACCGCGGCGCTCAACGGCTCACTGCGGGACATCCTGGGCGGCCAGTCCGGGATGGACAAGGCATTCGGCAGCGGTGACGTGGAGTCGGCGGACAACGCGCGGCAGACCATGGCCGCGGCCAATTTCGACGCGGCCCGTTTCAACGGCCGGTGAACACGGCGGGGGTGACGAGCAATGGGGAATCAGGATCGGCGCAGCTACGACACGGGGGCGTCGGGTGAGGTGCAGGGGAGCCTCGGCCTGGTGATCGGGCAGCTGGAGCGGGTGCTCACCGATCGGGACCGGGCGGTGAAGGCGGCGATGGCGGACTTCACCGCCGACGGTGTGGCCGACGAGTACCACGGCAAGGAAGCGCGGTGGAACAAGTCCGCCGCCGAGGTGCGGCAGATCATCCAGCTGGTGAAGTCCACTCTGGAGAAGAACGACGGGACCGCCCAGCAGACGCTGTCCAGGGCCAAGGCCGCGGTGGACGCCATCGGCTGAACTTGCGCGACACCGCGCGCCGTTGAGGCTGAAAGGGGGACGTGGTGGGAAAGCCTGAGGACGGCTGGGACATCGACACCAGTGGGGTGCGCGGTGTCCTTCTCAAGACCGGACGTGTGGCCGACGACATCGAGGGCCAGGCGAAGTCGTACGGCAAGCACCTGCTGAGTGCCGCGAAGTCGGCGGGCACGCTGAGCATGGGGTGCGGGCCCAAGCCCGAGGGCGGGCCCGTGGCCGCCGCACTGGTCGAGTTCGAGCAGAAGACAGAGAACGACATCAAGTACATCGCCGCCCGCTCCGGAAAGTCGATCAAGGGTGCGGCGACCGCCACCAAAGAGTACGTCGGGGGCGACCTCGCCATGGCGGCGCACACCCAGCGCGAGGCGTTGAAAGCACCCGATCTGAACCCTCCGGGTAAGCACCATCGGGCCGGTCCGAAATGATCAGTCTGGATGGCATTCCCGAATTCACGGGAAACCTGGAGCAGTTGGAGAAGGACGCGCCGGCGCTGAAGACGGACGCCGGACACGTCCGCAAGACCGGCCAGGGGGTCCACGACCAGTTCCAGGGCCTGTCGGCGTACTACACGGCGCCCGAGGCCGAGCAGCTGTTCGCGACCACCAGGCCGGTCAAGGAGAAGGCCGACGGGTTCGCGACCAAGCTGGAGGCCGTCAGCGACGCCCTGAGCGCATACGCCGCCGAGGTGCGGCCCATCGTCGAGCGGCTCAAGCGGCTCAGGGCGGAGGCCGCCGAGTTCATCAGGGAGAACGGAGGCGACGACGACTGGAAGGACGACGGGGACAAGGTCCAGCACAACAATGACCTGATCGCCGATGTGGGCGCGGCCACGGCCGCGTTCGAGGCTGCCGAGCGGAGCTGCGCCAACAAGATCAGTGCTCTTGTCGGCGGCACCCACTGGGTGGTCGACGACGGGTCCCACAAGCCAGGGATGTACGGCTACACGGCCGACGTCTTCCAGCACGCGGAAAAGACGCCCTGGGGCACTCAGGAGTCGGAGACACACCACTGGTACGAGTTCGGCCACTGGATCAAGAGCTTCGTCTGGGACGGCTTCATCGTCGACGGCGTCTGGGGGACCATCCGGGGTCTGGGCACCATGGTCGGGGTCGACGGCTGGGACGCCTTCAAGAACTCCTGGGCGAACCTCGGCAAGCTGGCCGTGGGCCTCTCGCTGAACACGCTGCTGCCGGGCTGGTACATGACGCCGGACTCCATGTTGCCGGGGTTTCTCAAGAGCACCAAACACACCATGATCAACGCCGGTAAGGCGATGGTGGCATGGGATGAGTGGGGCAAGAACCCGGCCCGAGCGGCGGGCGGAGTCACCTTCAACGTGCTCACGGCCATCGCCACGGACGGCGCGGGGTCCGCCGCCAAGTCGGGCGCCGTCGCGCGGACGCTCAGCGTGGCGGGGAAGGTCGGCAAGGTCGTGGACCCGATGACCTACGTCTTCAAGGGCGCGGGCATCGGACTGTCCAAGCTCAAGGTCGGCGACCTGGTGAGCCATCTGAAGAACCTGCGCGCCGGCAGCGGTGTGCAGCTGCCGGACGGCTCACTCAAACTTCCGGACGACACGGTCTTCCGCCCGGACGGCTCGGTCAAGCTGCCCGACGGCAGCGTCCTGCACAAGAACGGCGCTCTCGAACTCCCCGACGGCACCGTGCACCACCCGGTGCACGAGCCGTCCGCCGCCGACCGGCAGGCGCTGGACACGGCCCGGCGCGCCCGGCAGCGGGAGCTCGCCCATGTGGGCGCACCCGGCCACGAGGTGGGCCGCGCCCCGGACGACCTGGGCCCCCGCGCGAGCGACGACGGCCCGAAGGACCCGCCGAACGACCCACCGAACGACCCGCCGGAGAAGCACACGCCCACCACGAGCGGCGGCTCCCACCCCACCACCCACGACACCGGCACCCCCACCCACGACCCCGCCGCCCCGGGCGGCGGGGGTGGCGGTGACGGCCCGGGCGGCGGTGGTGGTCCTGGCGGCCCCCACGACCCGGGCGGTCCGGGCGACCCCGGTGGGCCCCATGACCCGGGCGGTCCAGGTGGCCACGACGGGCTTCCCGCCGAGGAGCCCCGACCGTTCGAGCGCGGAGGCGAGACGGAGCGGCTGATCCGCGAACAGCTGCGTGGTACGTCAGTCAAGTCCAACGACCGGGGAAAGCTGCTGGACAACCTCGCCAGGCATCCACAGGGCCAGGAGATCGCCGACACTATCGCCTCCGGCCGGTTCAAGCACTCCTACGGCTTCGACACTTTGCTCTCCAATTTCGCCAAGGAGGACATGAAGGGTGGGATTGACCAAGTCCGCCTCGCCAACCGGCTGCACGCCAGCGGGATCGACGACATCAAATTCGAGGCCAAGGGGAAAGACGGCTTTGAGATCAAGCCCGGCGACTGGATGGAGGATGGGGCGGATCTGGACGTACTGGCCTACGATCACAGGGGTACGGCCTACGGATACCAGTTCAAGACCCTCACGAACCCCAAGAAGCTAATGAAAGCGATTTTCGCGAACATAGACCAGCTGACTCTTTCACATGCCGATGTGCAGACGTTCGTGCTCGACACCAAGGGCACTCTGGCGGATCTGCAAGCCAAGGACATGGCCCGGCGGCTGAACGAGGTGTATGGCACCACTAACGTGCAGTTCGTCATTCGAGTCGAGGACGGCACCCTGATGATTCCCCCCGGCGGAAAGTTCGTTCCTGATCCTGGAGGAGCGCCGTGATCGCGTCAACGCCCGTCGCCCGGTGGACGTGGGGGAATGAGGACGACGCCGTGGACGCTGTCGAGCGGACCCTCACCGGTGTGCTGGCCGGGTTCTCGGTCCTGGCGAGCCACCGGCTCGCCGTAGGTAACCCCCGGGTCCGCGTCTCGGTCCCGGAGTCGGGCCATCCGAAGAACTCCCTCTTCAGCGGCGAATTCGAGGTGACCGAGCCGGACGGAAACGACCTGGTCCGCCTGGTGAGGCGCGGGCTGCGCCCCGGCGAGCCCGGCTCCGTGGAGGCGGACATCAGGTGCCCGGGCGTATGGCTGGGGGCGGACGGCGCCGAGCATCGCGAGGAGCGGTTGCTCACGTTCGGCGCGTCAATGCTCCTCGGTTATTACACGGCACGCCTGACGACTTACTCCGATGCGTGGATGCCGTACGATCTGCGCGGTCGGCCGCAGGAAGCCGTGCACGCGGCGAACTATCCGCGTCTCGCGGCGGCTCTGCGGGAAATCTCCGAGCTCATCGGCGATGACACCGATCCCGGCGATCCCACCTGGTTCGGAAAACCGACCGAGACCGGCGTCGACAATTATTTCGACGAGGACGGTTCGGCATCCGATGTGTGGGGCAGTTTTGAGATCCTCTACCGGAACCGCGTTTTCCACCACAACACGGGGTTTGGCGGGAACGATTATGCCAGGACCGCCAAGGGTGAAGTCGAGTATGTCCCGGTCACCAGTGAGCGCGGGGGCATCCTCGGCTATCTATGGGCCGCGGACGCCGAAGGAGCCGCCAGTTATGAGCCTCGCGACGCCGCCGAGGACGCCGGTTATCACGCGGGCCTGCGGTGGCTGGAGCGGCTGCGGCGGGCCAAGGAAAGCGGGCTCGCGCCCTCGCAAGCCCTCGCCGAGTTCGCCCGCGAGCCGGCCGACACCCAGGCCGGCCGTGTGGACCTGGCTTCCCACGCCACGGCCCCGGACCTTGCCACCCTGCGCGAACTGGCCGGGTGTGAGAACTGATGGCACGGGACTACGACAGTCAGCTGCTGGAGTCGGTGGCGGTCCGGCGGCGGCGGATCCGGGACGCGTTGTTGTTCGGCGCGCAGCGGGGGCGGCGGTCGGTGGATGAGAACCTGGGGAAGGTGTTCGCGGGCATCGTGATCGCGGCGGTGCTGTGCGCCGGTTGCGTGGGGTGGTCGTTCATCTCCGACACCATCGGCAAGCAGGGCCGGTCCGCGCCGGGTGTGCTGACGCCTTCGTCCACCGCGGCGACGGACACGGCACGGTAGGGCCTGTCGGGGGAGGGGGAATCGTGAGGGCGGCGAAGCAGGCGCGGAGCGCTGAGTTGAGCCGGGTCACGCTGGTCGGGGAGCGGCGGCGGGTGGACATCGTGCTGCCCGCCGACGAGCCGGTCGGCCGGCTGCTGCCGGATGTGCTGCGGCTGGTCGACGACCAGGTGGCGGACCGGCCGACGCTGCGGCATCTGGTCACCGCCGAGGGGGTCGTCCTGCCGCAGGACGCCACGCTCACGTCCGCGGCGGTCCCGGACGGCGCGGTGCTGCGGCTGGTACGGGAGCGGGACGTTCCGGCGGCGCCGGTGGTGCACGACGTCACCGATGAGGTGGCAGAGGATCTGGACCTCCGGGCATGGCGGTGGTCGGCGGCGGCGCGGCAGTGGACCGCGAGCGCGGCCACTCTCGCGCTGGCGCTGGCCGTCGGGCTGCTGGCGCGGCGCGGCCTCCCCGACTCCGGCGTGGCCACCGCCCTGGCCGTGGCGGCCGTGGCGGCGGCACTGACCGGGGCCGCGGCCGCCCGGCTGCGCAACCGGGACCTCGGCGCCACCCTCGTGCTCACCGGCGGCGCCCTCGGCGTGCTCGCCGCCTGGACGGCCGCGGACGCCCACGGCTGGGGCGGCGCGGCGCGGCTCGCCGGGGTGGCGGGGGCCGTTGTGGTGACGCTGTTGCTGCTCGGGGTCTCGGCCACGGTCGGGCGGGGCGCGTACATCGGCGCCGGGGCCGTCGTGGTCACCGGCGGGCTGTGGGAGGCCGTCGCCGCGGTGCAGGACGGGGCCCACGCCGATGCCCAGCAGGCCCGGTTGGGCGCGGTGCTCGCCGTGGTGTCCGTGGTGGCGCTCGGCCTTCTGCCACGCGTGGCACTGACCGCCGCCGGGCTCACCGGTCTTGACGACCGGCGCTCGGGCGGGGCGTCGGTCAGCCGGCACGAGGTGGCGACCGCGCTCGCCGCCACCCACCGGGGGCTGGTGTTCGCCACCCTCGTCACCGCGGTGTCCGCCACCGCCGCCGGGCTGCTCGCCGTCGGCGACGCCTCCCCATGGACGGTGCCGCTCACCGCGGTGCTCGCGGTCGTCCTGCTGTCCCGGTCGCGGGCGTACCCGCTGGCGGCCGAGGTGGTGGCGCTGCTCGCCGCGGCCATGGTGCTGCTGGTGCGTCTGGTGGTGCTCTGGCTCGACACCACCGACGGCCGACCGTACGGGCCGCTGGCCGCGCTCGCCGTCGCCGCGCTGCTCCCGCTGGGCGTGCTGACCATACGGCCTCCCGAGCATGTCCGCGTCCGGCTCCGGCGGATCGTGGATCTGGTCGAGGCGGTCGGCGTCATCGTGCTGTTCCCACTGGTGGTCGGGGAGTTCGGGGTGTATGGGCGATTGCTGGACGCGTTCTAGCGCCGGTTCCCGGCCGTTGTCGTTGCCGTAGTCGACCGTTGTCCGTATCCGAGCCGAGGGGAGGCGTCATGGGCGCAGGGGATTGGCAGAGCGATGTGCTCCACCAGTTGCGGAACACGCCTGCCTCCAAGGGCCCCGGGCCCTCCAGGGCTGCCGAAGCCGATGTCCGGGGCGCGCCCAAGGCTGACGCCCCCAAGGCTGACGCGCCCAAGGGTGACGCCCCCAAGGCTGACGCGCCCAAGGGTGAATCGTCCAAGGCTGACGCACCCAAGGCTGAATCGTCCAAGGCTTTGGATGGTGGCCCTGACTCCAAGGACTCGGAAGGTTACAAGGCGCTGCGCGCTCTGATGGCTTCGGGCGCTCCCGAGGCCGGGGAGGCGTCCGGCGGTTCGGGAGCTGCCGAGGCCCACGCCGCCCCCGCCCCCGCCCCACGGCGGGTGGAGGTGGCGACGGGCCCGGATGCCCCCGAACCCGCCGCACTCCCCGCCCCCGCCGGACCTCCCGCACCCCCCGCCCCCGCCGATCGGTGTCCCCAGGCGCGCCCCCAACACCTGCCCGCCCCCACACCCGTGCCGCCCGTCGACCCTCGGCTGGCCCTCGCGCAGGGCAGGCTTCGCAGTGGGGACCCGGTCACTCGCCGCGCCGGGCGCACCCTGCGGCGGCTGGTCGCCGCGTCTGCCTCGCGTGAGGTGGAGGAGGCCACCGAGGTCGCCCGCGCGTTGCAGCAACCGGTGACCACCGGGCGGCAGATCGCGGTGAGCAGCATCCGGGGTGGCGCGGGCAAGACCACCGTCGCGGCGCTGCTCAACCTCACCTTCGCGCACTACCGCCAGGACCCGGTCCTCGTCGTGGAGGCCGACCCGGCGCTGGGCAGCCTGCCCATCCGGCTCGGCGCCGAGTCGGTCCGCTGGACCTGCGCGGACGTGGCCCGAGTCGTTTCTCCCTCGATGCAGTTCGCGGAGGTCACCGGCTATCTGGTCCAGCTGCCCGAGGGCGGCTGGCTGCTGCCCGGGAGCCAGGGCCGCATCGGCACTCCGCTGGACATCCGGGCCTACCGCACCGTGACCATGGCGCTGCGCCGCTACTTCGGTGTCACCGTCGTCGACTGCGAGACGCTGCCGGGGGAGCTGGCGCGTACGGCCCTGGACACCGTGCAGGCAAGGGTGCTGGTGGCGCCCGCCACCCTGGAGGGCGTGGCGAGCACCCGCACCGTCCTGGACTGGATGGCGGCGGTGCCGCGGCCCATGCTGCCCGGCACGGTGGTCGCCCTCACCGAGTCCTCGCCCGACACCGCGCTCGACCTGGACGTGGCCCGCGCCCACCTCGCCGAGAGCGGGGTCGAGGTGATGGCCATCCCGTACGACCGCCAACTGGCCGCGGGCGGCGCCATCCGCACCGGGCTGCTCGCGCACAGCACCCGGCTGGCCGCGGGCCGCCTGGCCGCCGCACTCCTGGACCGTGCCGTGCGCGACAGGGGAGGACGGCGATGACAACGCGCCTGGTGCACCGGCCCGCCCGCGCCACCCGCCCGCTGCCCGAGCCCGAGCCGCGCACCATCGAGGCCCCGCCCAACCTGCCCGAGGGCAAGGCGGCGGGGGCCGCCATGTCGCTGCTGCCGATCGCCGGGGTGATGAGTTCGGTCGTCATGATGACCGTGCTGCGCAGCGGCCAGTTCGCCGCGATCGGTGCCCTCGTCCTCGTCGTCACCGTCGTCGGCGCCCTGGTGCTGCTGTTCTCCCAGCGCGGCCGTGCGCAGCGCACCCGCCGTCAGCAGCGCGAGCGGTATCTGGAGTATCTGGAGGAGCTGCGCGAGGAGCTCGGCGCCGAGGAGCGGGCCTGGCGCGCCACCGCGCGGCTGCTCGACCCGCCGCCGCAGGCCCTGTACGACGTGGTGCGCGACCCGGCCCGGCTGTGGGAGCGGCGCCGCACCGACCCGGACTTCCTGCGGGTGCGGATCGGCACCGGCGAGATGCCGCTGCGGCCGCTGACCGTGGCCCGGCAGTCGGGCAGTGTGCTCACCCCGCCCGACCCGTTCATGCTCAACGAGGCAGGCGCCCTGGTCGGGCGCTACGCACTGGTCACCGATCTGCCGCTGACCGTGCCGCTGGACCGCGTGGGCAACGTCAGCGTGGTGGGGGAGCGGGACGCGGTGCTGCGGGTGGTGCGGGCGCTGCTCGTCCAGACCGCCGCCACCCACGCCCCCGACGACGTGGCCCTGGCGCTCGCCGCCCCCGGCGACCGGGTCGAGCGGGACTGGGCCTGGCTCAAGTGGCTGCCGCACCTGCTGGACGCCGAGGAGCGCGACGGGCCGGTCGCCGCCCGCCGGATCGCCCCCGACCTGCCCCAGCTCGCCCGGCTCCTCGGCCGCGACCTCCGGCAGCGCGCCGCCTACGCGGCCGAGGTGCGGCGCGGCCTGTCCGGGGCGGACGCGCTCGGGCTCAGCGGCCGGCTGCTCGTCATCAGCGATGACCACGGCGAGGAGGCACGGGAGCTGCCGCGCCCCGACGAGGCCGTGGCCCACCGCGAGATGGGCGTCACCGTGCTCCACCTGGTCGCCGAGCGGGTGCAGGAACCGGGCGAGGTGGCGATCCGCATCACCGTCGGCGAGGACGAGGTGGTCGTGGAGGACCTGCGCGGCGGGCATCCGGCGGGCGCCCACGGCACCGTGGACGACGTCACCGCCGCCGGGGCCGAGGGGCTGGTCCGGATGCTGGCCCCGCTGCGGCTGTCGGCCGAATCCCTCGTGGACGCCCCGCTGTCCGGGCCCGTCGACTTCCCGCAGCTGCTGGGCATCGACGACCCCGGCGCCCTGGACCTGGCCCGTGCCTGGGCACCCCGCGGCGAGCGCTCCTTCCTGCGGGTGCCCATCGGCGTCAACGACGCCCACGAGCCGGTGCTGCTCGACCTGAAGGAGTCCGCCGAACTGGGCATGGGCCCGCACGGCCTGTGCGTCGGCGCCACCGGCTCCGGCAAGAGCGAGCTGCTGCGCACCCTCGTTCTCGCCCTGGTGGCCGGCCATCCGCCACAGGACCTGGCGCTGGTGCTGGTCGACTACAAGGGTGGCGCGACCTTCGCCCCGTTCGACGGGCTGCCGCACGTGGCCGGCGTCATCACCAACCTGGAGAACCAGGCCGGGCTCGTGGAGCGGGTGCACACCAGCCTCGCGGGCGAGGTCAAGCGCCGTCAGCAGGTGCTCAAGGACGCGGGCAATGTCGCCGACATCTCGAGTTACGCGGCGGTGCGCGAGACGACGAGGCCCGACCTGGAGCCGCTGCCGCACCTCTTCGTCGTCATCGACGAGTTCGGCGAACTCATCACCGCCAAGCCCGACTTCATCGATCTGTTCCTGTCCATCGGCCGGATCGGCCGCAGCATCGGCGTCCATCTGCTGCTGTCCAGCCAGCGCATCGAGGGCGGCAGGCTCAAGGGCCTGGACACCTACCTCTCCTACCGGCTGGGCCTGCGCACCTTCTCCGCCGACGAGAGCCGCACCGTCCTGGACACCACCGACGCCTTCCACCTGCCGCCGCTGCCCGGCTTCGGCTACCTCAAGGTGGACACCACGGCGTACGAGCGGTTCAAGGCCGGGTACGTCTCCGGCCCGTACCGGGGTCCGGCGCTGCGCACCGTGGAGGACACCGGACCCGCCATCCACCCGTACCCCGCGTACAACACGCTCGCCGGGCCGGAGGACTCCGCGCCCGCCGAGGACGACGCGCCCGGCGCGGGCAAGCGCACCCGGGACCCCGGGCCGACCGTGCTGTCCGTGATGGTCGACCGGATCAGGGGCGCCGCCGACCCGGTGCGCCGCATCTGGCTGCCGCCGCTGCCCGCCGCGCTCGCGCTGGACGCGGCGGCGGGGCCGGTGGAGGTCGACGCGGCCCGCGGCATGCAGTTCGTCCGGCGCCCGGGGACGATGCGGGTGCCGCTGGGGCTGCTGGACGACCCGGGGCGGCAGTGGCAGGGGCAGTGGATCCTCGACCTCACCCTCGCCGGCGGCCACGCCGCCGTGATCGGCGGCCCGCAGTCCGGCAAGACCACGCTGCTGCGCGCCCTCGCGCTCTCCCTCGCCCTCACCCACACCCCGCGTGAGGTCGGGATCTACGGTCTCGACCTGGTCGGCGGCGGTCTGCAAGCCCTCGCCGCGCTGCCGCACGTCGGTGGCGTCGCCGGGCGGGCCGACCGGGAGCGGGCCACCCGCACGGTCGAGGAGGTGCGCGGCATGCTGGACGCCCGCGAGGAGCTCTTCCGCGAGCACGGCATCGACTCGATGGAGCGGCTGCGCGCCCTGCGCGCCGGCGGATCCCTGCCCGAGCTGGCGTCCACCGACATCGTGCTGCTCATCGACGGGTTCGGGGCACTGCGCGACGACTTCGAGGCCCTGGACGACGCCGTGGGCGACCTGCTCAGGCGCGGCGGCGGGTACGGCATCCACGTCGTGGCCGCGATGCTGCGCTGGAACGACGTGCGCATCGGCCACCAGTCCACCTTCGGCACCCATATCGAGCTGCGGCTGAACGACGCGGGCGACAGCAGCATCGACCGCAGGCTCGCCGAAACCCTCACCCCCGACGACGCCGGGCGCGCCCTGACCGACCGCAAGCTGTTCGCGCAGACCGCCCTTCCGCGCCTGGACGGCCATGCCTCCACCGCCGATCTGGGCGCGGCCGTCGAGCAGACGGCCCGGTCCATCGGCGCGGCCTGGCCCGGGGAGACGGCGCAGCGGGTGCGGGTGCTGCCCGCGCGGCTCCCCGCCCGGTCGCTGCCGTCGGCCACGTCCCAGCCGCGCCGGGTGCCGATCGGGGTCGACCAGACCGCGCTCGCGCCGGTGCTGCTCGACCTGTTCGACCGCGACCAGCACCTGCTGATCCTCGGGGACAACGAATGCGGCAAGACCAATCTGCTGCGGCTGATCGCCGACGGCCTGGCCGCGCGGTACTCCGACGAGGAGCTGGTCTTCGGGATCATGGATCCGCGGCGCGGGCTGCGCGAGGTGGTGCCCGAGGCGTACCAGGGCGGCTATGCGTACAACGCCCGGATCTGCGAGGGGCTCGCCGCGGGCATCGCGGGCGAGCTGGCCAAGCGCATGCCGGACGAGACCACCGGCACCCCGCCGCCCGCCGCGGGCCCGGCGTACGACGGGCCCCGCATCGTCATCCTCGTCGACGACTACGACATCCTCACCACCGCGGGCCAGCAGCCGCTTCAGCCCTTCCTGCCGTATGTGCCGCACGCGCCCGACATCGGGCTGCACTTCGTCGTCGCCCGGCGGGTGGCGGGCAGCTCCCGGGCCCTGTACGAGCCGTTCCTGATGACCTTGCGGGAGAGCGGCACATCGGCCCTGGTGATGGCGGGCGACCGGATGGAGGGCCAACTGTTCCCGGGCGTGTACGCGTCCGCGCAGCCGCCCGGGCGCGGACTGCTGGTCCGGCGCGGTGAGCCCGACCGCCTGGTCCAGACGGGATGGGTGGAGCAGGAGCGGCACCCGGAGGAGGACGGCCGATGACCAAGGACGTGATCGCGCTCACCGAGCGGATGCCCGACGTCTGGAGCCTCGTCGCCGGGCTGTTCGCCGGGGGCCCCGGCCTCGACGTGCGCTCGGCCGGCGAGGGCGCGGTGCTCCAGATGTGCGACGAGGCGGGCCGCCCGCTGGTGTCCGTGGAGGCGCCGCTGCTGGTGCGGGTCGCGGGCGAGGCGGCGCGGCTGCTGGGACCCGAGGCCGGGGACACCGGCGTGCCCGTGTGGTGGACCGAGGCCAGGGCCGCCACCGGAGTGGAGCGCGCCGAGCTGCTGGCGGCGTCCTTCGCGCGGCGTCTCGCCGGGCTGTGCGGCGGCTCGGTCTGGCCGTCGGCCGCGGCGGCGGACGCCGAGGCCGCACAGCCCGGCGCCGGTGCCGCGGCCGCCGCCCCGGCCGCGGCCCAGCCCGCCGTCGACGTGCTCACCGAGCGTACGGCGGTGGTGCTCCAGGACAGACCCGTGGTGGCCATGACGGCCTGGCTCTCGGACGCGATACGGGCCGCGGCCGCGAGCGACCGCGCCGTCCAGATCGTGACCCCCGCGACCTCCCGGCTCAGCCTGCCCACGCGCCTGTCGCTCACCGGGCTGCCGTCCCGCTGGGTGGTGTGCGACGACGAGGGCGGCGGCTATTACGACGGGCTGTCCGGCGCCCTGCTGCGCTGGCACGACGGGGGGTTCACCCCGGTCGAGGCGGAACCGGAGCGCACTCCGGTGGCCCGGGCCTTCCTCGAGGGCGCCGAGGACACCGGGGAGCGCCAACTCGCCCTGTCCTTCCGCACCGTGCAGCCGGCCGAGGAGCGGCTCGTCCTCGGTGGGCCCCTCGAGGCGGCCTGGGCCGCCGTCACCGGTGGTCCACCTGAGGGCTGGAGCACCGCCGAGCCCGTCAATCTGCCCTGGTCGTGCGAGGCCCTGACCGCCCTCGCCCGCGACCGCGCCCCGGAGAGCACCTGGGTGGTCGCGGTGGGCCGTGCCGACCGGCCCGCGATCGCCACGCTGCGCGTGGAGCGGACCGCCCGGGGCGTCGAACAGGACGTGACGCTGGCCTTCGGCTACGGCCCCGGCGAGAAGCCGCCACTGGACGCCCTGCCCGACCTCGCGGCCACGCTGGTGACCGAGCACCGGCTCCAGTCGCTGCTGGTCCAGCTGCGGGCCGCCCGCCGCGACCTGAGCCTGCCCGCCCGCCTCGAACCGCCCGCCGTCCCGGTCGGCTTCGCGCTCGGAGCCGACGAGGCGCGGGACGTCGGCCTCACCTTCGCCCGGCGCACACCGCTGCCCGCCCAGCCCGTGCCGCTGGGGCCCGCGGCCCGCCCGGGCTTCTACTATCCGCTCGGCGACGGGAGTTCGCCCTCGAGCTGGGCGCTGTTCGAGCAGCTCATGCGCCATCTGAGGCAGCCGGGCTGAGGCGTCGCCGGGCACCTGGGGGGCACTCGTGCGCGCATTACTTTGTCCTGAGACAGGAGAAAGTCGGAGCCAATTGCGGCGCAAGTTCTTCCCACTCCCGACAACCGCTGCTACGTTCCCCGTGCAAGCCCGGCCACGTGGATGCCGATGACGGCGGGAGGGGCAGCGTGAGGCGCATGACGGCACGACCGGCCAACGCGCATCAGGCGCGATTGCTTCGCCTGCTGCGCGACGGCGGCCCCAACTCCCGTGCTCAGCTGGGCGATGAGATCGACCTGTCGCGTTCGAAGCTGGCCGTGGAGATCGACCGGCTGCTGGAGACCGGGCTGGTGGTCGCGGACGGGCTGGCGGCCTCGCGGGGCGGCCGGCGTTCGCACAACATCCGGCTCGCGCCCGGGCTGCGGCTGCTCGGCGTGGACATCGGCGCCACCTCCGTGGACGTCGCCGTGACCAATGCCGAACTGGAGATTCTCGGCCACCTCAACCAGCCCATGGATGTGCGCGAGGGGCCCGTCGCGGTCTTCGAGCAGGTGCTGGACATGGCCGCGAAGCTCCGGGCGTCCGGGGTGGCCGAGGGGTTCGACGGGGCGGGCATCGGGGTGCCGGGACCGGTGCGGTTCCCCGAGGGCGTGCCCGTGGCGCCGCCGATCATGCCGGGGTGGGACGGCTTCCCCGTACGGGAGGCGCTCAGCCAGGAGCTCGGCTGCCCGGTCATGGTCGACAACGATGTGAACCTCATGGCGATGGGGGAGCAGCACGCGGGAGTCGCCCGTTCCGTCAAGGACTTCCTCTGCGTGAAGATCGGCACCGGTATCGGCTGCGGGATCGTCGTCGGCGGTGAGGTCTACCGCGGTACGACGGGCAGCGCGGGCGACATCGGCCACATCCAGGCCGAACCCGACGGCCGCCCCTGCGCCTGCGGCAACCACGGCTGTCTGGAGGCGTACTTCGGCGGCGCGGCGCTGGCCCGCGACGCCGAGGAGGCCGCTCGCGACGGCCGGTCCGCCGAACTCGCCGCCCGGCTGGAGGAAGTGGGCAGCCTCGCCGCCACCGACGTCGCCGCGGCGGCCTCGGCGGGCGACGCGACCGCGCTCGACCTCATCAGGGACGGCGGCACCCGTACGGGCCAGGTCATCGCCGGGCTCGTCAGCTTCTTCAACCCCGGTCTGGTGGTCATCGGCGGCGGTGTCACCGGGCTCGGCCATACGCTGCTCGCCGCCATACGGACCCAGGTCTACCGCCAGTCCCTGCCCCTGGCCACCGGCAACCTCCCCATCGTGCTGGGCGAACTCGGCCCGGCCGCCGGGGTTACCGGCGCCGCCCGCCTGATCAGCGACCACCTCTTCTCACCGGCCTGACCGCCTGATGGCCACCACCGCATGACCGCCTGACCCCGTCCGGTCCCGGCCGGGCCGCACCTCGGCACAGCGCAGCAGCACGGCATCCGCACCGCATCGCACCGCCCCTCGGCGTACGCCACGTCGAGGCACGAGCCGCACCACCGAGCCGTACACCACCCGGCACCAGATCCCACCGGGCCGCGCCGCTACCCGGTCGCGCCCCGCCACCCCATCACGGCACCGCCACATCACCGCCACGCCCCCGCGCACCCGCACGCCCAAGCGCCCCGCACGCCCAGCGACCCGCACCGCATCCGAGCGACAGCACCGCATCCGAGCGACAGCACCGCATCCGAGCGACCGCACCGCATCCGAGCGACCGCACCGCATACGAGCGACAGCACCGCATCGAGCGACCCCCGCCGAGGAGGCCCGCCATGGCACCGGCACCACCCGACCCGCGCCCACTCCTCACCATGTCCGCGATCACCAAGTCCTTCCCCGGCGTACGGGCCCTGGACGGCGTCGACCTCGATGTCGAAGCGGGCGAGGTGCACTGTCTGCTCGGCCAGAACGGCGCGGGCAAGTCCACGCTGATCAAGGTGGTCGCCGGGGCGCATCAGCCCGACAGCGGCGAGATCCTCTGGCGTGGCGAACCGGTCACCCTCAAATCGCCCATCGCCGCCATGCGCCTCGGCATCGCCACCATCTACCAGGAACTCGACCTGGTGGAGGGGCTGTCCGTGGCCGAGAACGTCTTCCTCGGCCATGAGATGGCCACCGGAGGGTTCGTCCGCTCCCGCGCGGCCCGCACCGCCACCGCCGCCCTCCTCACCCGGCTCGGGCACCCCGAGATCGACCCGGGGCGGCTGGTGGGGGACCTGTCCGCGGCCGGGCAGCAGATCGTCTCGATGGCCCGCGCGCTCTCCCACGACGTCCAGCTGATCGTGATGGACGAGCCGTCCGCGGCCCTCGACCCCGACGAGGTCGACAACCTCTTCCGCATCGTCGGCGATCTCACCGCCGCCGGGGTCGCCGTCGTCTACATCTCGCACCGGCTGGAGGAGATCCGCCGGATCGGCGACCGCGTCACCGTGCTCAAGGACGGTCGCGCCGCGGCCCGCGGGCTGCCCGCGCGCACCACCCCGACCCGCGAGGTCGTGGCGCTGATGACGGGCCGGGACGTGGAGTACGCGTTTCCGCGCCGCACCACGGCGCCGCCGGTCGCCACCGCCACGCCCGTGCTGCGGCTGGAGAACCTGGGCCGGGCGGGGGAGTTCGAGCCGCTCGACCTCGAGGTGGCGCCCGGCGAGATCGTCGGGCTGGCCGGACTCGTCGGCTCCGGGCGGTCCGAGATCCTGGAGACCGTCTACGGCGCCCGCCGCCCCACCTCGGGCCGGGTCGTGGTGGACGGCCGCCCGCTGCGCCCCGGCAGTGTGACCGCCGCCGTGCGCGCCGGGCTCGGTCTCGCCCCCGAGGAGCGCAAGGCGCAGGCGCTGCTGATGCTGGAGTCCGTCACCCGCAATGTCTCGGTCTCCTCGCTGACCCGCTTCTCCCGCGCCGGATGGGTGGACCGCGGCGCGGAGCGGGCGGCGGCCCGCCGCTGCGTCCGCGATCTGTCGCTGCACCCCGACGACCCGGAGCGGCCGGTGCGCACCCTGTCCGGGGGCAATCAGCAGAAGGCCGTACTGGCCCGCTGGCTGCTGCGCGGCTGCCGGGTGCTGCTGCTGGACGAGCCGACGCGCGGGGTGGACGTGGGCGCCCGCGCCGAGCTGTACGCGGTGATCCGCCGACTCGCCGACGACGGCATGGCCGTCCTTCTCGTCTCCAGCGAACTGCCCGAAGTCCTGGGCCTCGCCGACCGGGTGCTGGTGCTCCGCGAGGGCCGCGTCGTCCATACGGCGCCCGCGCGGGAGCTGGACGAGCACCGGGTCCTCGATCTCGTCATGGAAGGGAGCCCGTCGTGAATTCACCCGGGAGCAGGCCGGCGTCGCCGCCTCCGGCCGACCCCGCCCCGGTACCGGGCGCGGGCGCCACGCTGACGGCCGGTCCGGTCGGCAAACCGCCGGCCGGCCGTACCGACACCGATCCGCTGAGCAGGCTGCGGCGCCTGGCCGACCTGCGCAACCTCTCGCTCCTCGGGGTGCTGGCGGTGCTGGTCGCCGTCGGCGGCTTCACCAAGCCCGATGAGTTCCTCAGCACCGACAACCTCCAGCTCGTGCTCACCCAGGCGTCCGTCATCGGTGTCGTCACCGTCGGCGTGACGTTCGTCATCACCAGCGGCGGCATCGATCTGTCGGTCGGCGCGATCGTCGCGCTGGCCTCGGTGTGGGCCACCACGCTCGCCACCCAGGACTACGGGCTCGGCGGCATCCTGCTGTGCGCGGTCCTGGTGGGGCTCGGCTGCGGACTCGTCAACGGGGTGCTCATCGCGTACGGCGGGATGGTCCCGTTCATCGCCACCCTCGCGATGCTCGCCTCCGCCCGTGGCCTGGCCCTCCAGATCAGCGACGGCAAGACCCAGGTCGTCACCGTCAACCAGGTCCTGGACCTCGGGCTCCCGGACGCCTACGTCCTCGGCATACCGCCGCTGGTGATGATCTTCGCCGCCGTCACCGTGGTGGGCTGGCTGGTGCTCAACCGCACCACCTTCGGCCGGCGCACGGTCGCCATCGGCGGCAACGCGGAGGCGGCCCGGCTCGCGGGCATCGACGTCAAACGGCAGCGGCTGCTGCTGTATCTGCTCTCCGGGCTGTGCTGCGGTGTCGCCGCCTTCATGCTGGTCGTCCTCACCGGCTCGGGCCAGAACACCAACGGCAACCTCTACGAACTCGACGCCATCGCCGCCGCGATCATCGGCGGCACGCTGCTCAGCGGCGGCCGCGGCACCATCACCGGATCGGTCCTCGGCGTCCTCGTCTTCACCACCATCACCAATCTGTTCGCCCTGAACAACCTTCAGAGCGATGTCCAGCAGATCGCCAAGGGCGCGATCATCGTCGCCGCCGTCCTGGTACAGAAGGGTCGTTCGACGCCATGAGGTATGCCAAGAGCTCCTCCTCCGCCACCAGTCGCAGAAACCTCCTCCTGGGCACCGCCGCGGCGGGCGCGCTGTTCGCCGCCGGGTGCACCAGCAACGAGAACAACGACGACGGCGACAACGCCAAGCAGGCCGCGAACACGGCCAATGACAAGCCCGGTAAGGCGGTCACCATCGGCTTCGCCGGGCCCCAGGCCGACCACGGCTGGCTCAACGCCATCAACGAGCAGGCCAAGCGGCGCGCCAAGGAGTACAAGGACGTCACCCTGGAGGCCACCGAGGGCTCCAACGACACCGCCCAGCAGATCGGCCAGATCGAGACCCTCATCAACAAGAAGGTCGACGTCCTGGTCATCCTGCCCGCCGACGGCAAGGCGCTCACCCAGGTCGGGCTCAAGGCCATGCGGGCGGGCATCCCGGTGGTCAACCTCGACCGGATCTTCGCCTCGCCGCAGGCGTACCGCTGCTGGATCGGCGGCGACAACTACGGCATGGGTCTCAACGCCGGGCGCTACATCGGCGAGCAGCTCAAGGGCAAGAAGAACGCCAAGGTGATCGAGTTGGCGGGGATCGACAACCTGGAGCTGACCCGGCAGCGCACCGAGGGCTTCAACGACGCCCTGAAGAACTACCCCAACATCAAGAAGGTCGGCCGCCAGGCCGCGGAGTTCACGGTCGAGTCGGGCCAGGCGAAGATGGCCCAGCTGCTCCAGGCCCACTCCGACTTCGACGCCCTGTGGAACCACGACGACGACCAGGGCGTCGGCGCCGAGCGCGCCATCAAGCAGGCCGGGCGCGATGACTTCCTCATGGTCGGCGGCGCGGGCGCCAAGCACGCCATGGACGCCATCAAGGCCGACAACAGCGTGCTGAAGGCCACCGTGCTCTACCCGCCCACCATGGCCGCCTCCGCCATCGACCTCGCCCGCGCACTCGGCCAGGGCAAGGGCGTCGGCGGCCTCGCGGAGCTGGAGATCCCGGCTTCTCTCACTCTCTACTCCGCCGTCGTCACCAAGGACAACGTGGACGAATACCTCCCCACGGGATTCAGCTGAGCCCTGTTGAGGGCCAGACCCCCCACCTCGCGTCGGTTTGCGATCGTCAGAAGGAGTCCCATGGAAAATCCTGAAGCGAAGACACTCGGCGTCGGCATGGTCGGCTACGCCTTCATGGGCGCGGCCCACTCCCAGGGCTGGCGCACCGTCGGCCGTGTCTTCGACCTCCCCGCCCGCCCCGCGATGTCCGCGGTCTGCGGGCGCGACGCGGACGCCGTACGGGCCGCCGCGGACCGGCACGGCTGGGCCGCCGCCGAAACCGACTGGCGGGCGCTGATCGCCCGGGACGATGTGCAGGTGGTCGACGTCTGCACCCCCGGCGACAGCCATGCCGAGATCGCCATCGCGGCCCTGGAGGCGGGCAAGCACGTGCTGTGCGAGAAGCCGCTCGCCAACTCCGTGGCCGAGGCCGAGGCCATGGTGGAGGCGGCGCGGCGGGCGCGGGAGCGCGGCCAGGTGGCGATGGTGGGCTTCAACTACCGCCGCGCGCCCGCGATCGCGTACGCCCGCCGGATGGTGGCGGACGGGCGGATCGGCGTGCTGCGGCACGTGCGGGTCACCTATCTCCAGGACTGGATCGTCGACCCGGAGTTCCCCCTGGTGTGGCGGTTGCGGCGGGAGTACGCGGGCTCCGGCGCCCTGGGCGACCTGGGTTCGCACATCGTCGACCTGGCGCAGCATCTGGCCGGGGAGCGGCTGATCGGCGTCTCGGCGCTCACCGAGACGTTCATCCGGGAGCGGCCGCTGCCCGCCGGCGCGGTGGCCGGGCTCGGCGGCTCCGGGGCGGGCGGGGCGGCGCGCGGGCCGGTGACGGTCGATGACGCGGCGCTGTTCACCGGGCGGTTCGGCTCCGGAGCGGTGGCCTCGTTCGAGGCCAGCCGGTTCGCCGCGGGCCGTAAGAACTCGCTCAGGATCGAGCTCAACGGCGATCGCGGTTCGCTCGCCTTCGATCTGGAACGCCTCAATGAGCTGTCCTTCCACGACCACACCGAGCCAGCCATCGACTCCGGCTTCCGCCGGATCCTGGTGACCGAGCCCGACCACCCCTACCTCGAGGGGTGGTGGCCGCCGGGCCACGCCCTCGGCTATGAGCACACCTTCGTCCACCAGGCGCGGGACATGGTGCTCGCGATCGCCGACGGCACCGGCCCCGAGCCGTCCTTCGAGGACGGGCTCCAGGTGCAGCGGGTGCTGGCCGCCGTGGAGGAGAGCGCGGAGAAGAACTGCGTCTACACCCCCGTACCCGTCTGAGGAGGAGGCCGGAATGCCCAGACCCTTCACGCTCTTCACCGGCCAGTGGGCCGACCTTCCCCTGGAGGAGGTCTGCCGGCTGGCCCGTGACTTCGGCTACGACGGACTGGAACTCGCCTGCTGGGGCGATCACTTCGAGGTGGACCGGGCGCTCGGCGAGTCCGGCTATCTGGACGGGCGGCGCGAGCTGCTGGAGAAGTACGGTCTCAAGTGCTGGGCCATCTCCAACCACCTGGTCGGCCAGGCCGTGTGCGACTCGCCCATCGACGAGCGCCACAAGGCCATCCTGCCCGCCCGGATCTGGGGCGACGGCGAGGCGGAGGGCGTACGGCGGCGGGCCGCCGCCGAGATGGCCGACACCGCACGCGCCGCGGCCGCCTTCGGGGTCCGCACCGTCATCGGCTTCACCGGCTCCTCCATCTGGCATCTGGTGGCGATGTTCCCGCCGGTGGTGCCGGGGATGATCGAGCGGGGCTACGAGGACTTCGCCGAGCGCTGGAACCCGGTCCTGGACGTCTTCGACGCCGAGGGCGTGCGCTTCGCCCACGAGGTGCACCCCAGCGAGATCGCCTACGACTACTGGACCACCCACCAGGCGCTGGAGGCCGTCGGCCACCGCCCCGCCTTCGGGCTCAACTTCGACCCCAGCCACTTCGTCTGGCAGGACCTGGACCCGGTCGGCTTCCTGTGGGACTTCCGGGACCGGATCTACCACGTGGACTGCAAGGAGGCCCGGAAGCGGCTGGACGGCCGCAACGGCCGCCTCGGCTCCCATCTGCCCTGGGGCGATCCCCGCCGCGGCTGGGACTTCGTCTCCGCGGGCCATGGCGATGTGCCGTGGGAGGACGTGTTCCGGATGCTGCGCTCGATCGGCTACGACGGTCCGGTGTCGGTCGAGTGGGAGGACGCCGGGATGGACCGGCTCACCGGCGCCCCGGAGGCGCTGGCCCGGCTGAAGCACTTCGACTTCGACCCGCCGACGGCGTCGTTCGACGCGGCCTTCGGCGGCGGGGACAAGTAGCCCGGCCCGTCCGGGCATCGAGGACCCGTCCCAGGGCCCCTGGGTGGGGGACCGCACACCGCGCCCCCACCCAGCTTTGTCCTGCCCGTGGATGAAGCAGCAGCTGTTTTGTGTCAAAGGGGTTTCCGGACCGGACAAACCCCGCTACGGTCCTTGAGATGTACCGGTCACCCAGGGCCCCTCGCCCCGGACCGGTCATCCCGGCGCGACGGCGCGCGCCTGTGCCAGTCACGGCGGCCTGACGGCCCGCCCGTACCCCCCTCTTTCCACGGAGGATCAGCGTGCACAGGAAAAGGCTTCGACTGCGCGGACCCCTCGCGCTCGTCACGAGCGCACTGCTCGTCGGCGCGGGGCTCGCGTTCACCGCACCCCAGGCGGGCGCGGATCAAGCGGACCAACCGGCCCCGGCAGCCGAGCAGTTCCAGCAGGTCACCCTCGCCAAGGGCGTGGAGGAGACCGGTGAGCCCATGACGCTCGCCGTGCTCCCCGACCGCTCCGTGCTGCACACCTCGCGCGACGGCACCCTGTGGCTGACCGACGCCACGGGCGAGACCAAGGTGTCCGGCAGGCTGCCCGTCTACTCGCACGACGAAGAAGGGCTCCAGGGCGTCGGCATCGACCCCGGCTTCGCCGACAACCGCGCCATCTACCTCTACTACGCGCCCCCGCTCGACACCCCCGCCGGTGACGCCCCCAACGAGGGCACGGCCGCCGACTTCGCCAAGTTCGACGGCGTCAACCGCCTCTCCCGCTTCACCCTCAACGCCGATGGCACCCTGAACACCGGCAGCGAGAAGAAGGTCCTGGACGTCCCGGCGTCCCGCGGCATCTGCTGCCACGTCGGCGGCGACATCGACTTCGACGCGGACGGCAACCTGTACCTGTCCACCGGCGACGACACCAATCCGTTCGCCTCCGACGGCTTCACCCCCATCGACGAGCGGGAGAACCGCAACCCCGCCTACGACGCCCGGCGCTCCGCGGGCAACAGCAACGACCTGCGCGGCAAGGTCCTCCGCATCAAGGTGGCCGACGACGGCTCGTACACCATCCCGGACGGCAACCTCTTCGCGCCCGGCACCGAGAAGACCCGGCCCGAGATCTACGCGATGGGCTTCCGCAACCCCTTCCGGATCAGCGTGGACAAGCCGACCGGCACGGTCTACGTCGGCGACTACGGACCGGACGCCGGCGCCGCCAACCCCGAGCGCGGACCGGGCGGCGCGGTCGAGTTCGCCCGGGTGACCAAGCCCGGCAACTACGGCTGGCCGTACTGCATCGCCGACAACAAGCCGTACCGCGACTACGACTTCGCCACCGGCACCTCCGGCCCGGCCTTCGACTGCGCCGCGCCCAAGAACACCTCGCGGTACAACACCGGGCTCACCGATCTGCCGCCCGCCCAGCCCGCCTGGATCCCGTACGACAACGACTCCGTGCCCGAGTTCGGCTCCGGCTCCGAGTCCCCGATGGCCGGGCCGGTCTACCGCTATGACGCCTCGCTCGACTCCCCGGTGAAGTTCCCCGAGTCGTACAACGGGAACTTCTTCGCGGGGGAGTTCGGCCGCCAGTGGATCAAGCGGATCGAGCAGGGCGCCGACGGGGCCGTGCAGAAGATCAACGACTTCCCGTGGTCCGGCACCCAGGTCATGGACTCGGCCTTCGGCCCGGACGGCGCGCTGTACGTCCTCGACTACGGCCTCGGCTACTTCAACGGAGACGAGCACTCCGCGCTGTACCGGATCGAGAACGCCACCGACGGCCACTCGCCCATCGCCGAGGCGAGCGCCGACCGCACCTCCGGCAAGGCACCCATGAAGGTCGCCTTCTCCTCGGCGGGCACCTCGGACGCCGACGGCGACACCCTCGCCTACAACTGGGACTTCGGCGACGGCACGACCTCCACCGCCGCCAACCCCACCCACACGTACAGGAAGAACGGCACCTTCACCGCGACCCTCACCGTCAAGGACCCCACCGGCCGCACCGCCAGCGCCAATGTGCACCTCACGGTGGGCAACACCGCGCCCAAGGTGACGCTGCAACTGCCCGCCGACGGCCAGCTGTTCACCTTCGGCGACGAGGTCCCGTTCAAGGTCAAGGTGACCGACCCCGAGGACGGCACCGTCGACTGCGCCAAGGTCAAGGTGACCTACATCCTCGGCCACGACAGCCACGGCCACCCCGTGACCACGGCGAACGGCTGCTCCGGCACCATCAAGACCAACGCGGACGGTGAGCACGACCCCAACGCCAACATCTTCGGGGTCTTCGACGCCGAGTACACCGACGGCGGCGGGGGTGGCCAGCCGCCGCTGACCACCCACGACCAGTCCATCGTCCAGCCCAAGCACCGCCAGGCCGAGCACTACGGGAAGAGCCAGGGCGTCTCGGTGATCAACCACACCCCGGCCAACGGCGGTAAGACGGTCGGCAACATCGAGAACGGGGACTGGATCTCCTTCACCCCGTATGCGCTGGGCAACGCCAAGGACTTCACCGCACGGGTCTCCTCGGCGGGCGCCGGCGGCACGCTGGAGATCCGCAGCGGCTCCTCGACCGGACGGCTGCTCGGCACCGTCACCGTGCCGGTGACCGGCGACTGGGAGACCTTCCAGGACGTCAAGACGACGCTGAACAAACCCCCGGCCGGTACCACCACGCTGTCGCTCGTCTTCAAGGGCGGTGCGGGAGCGCTCTTCGACGTGGACGACTTCACGATCGGCACCGGCTGACGCCCGGGGCCCGGGGCGGCGGCCGTACGCGACCGCCGCCCCCGGCCCGGGAGGAAGGAGCACGACGGATATGCACCCGCACACCTCTTCGCACCCCAGACCCGGCTCCGGAACCGCCTCCGGAACCCGCTCCGGAACCGGCTCCGGACCTGGCTCCGGAACCCGCTCCGGAACCGGCTCCGGACCTGGCTCCGGAACCCGCTCCCGGCGTGGGGCGCGGCTCGCCGCCGTCGGGGCCACGCTGCTGCTCGCCCTGACGGCCCTGCCCGCCGCCGCGTCCGGGGCCGCCGCCTCCGGCGCCGCCGACGACGACCGGGTCCTGGTCTTCTCCAAGACGGCCGGTTTCCGCCACGACTCGATCCCCGACGGCATCGCCGCCATCAAGGAACTCGGCGCGCAGAGCGGCTTCGCCGTCGACGCCACCGAGGACGGCGCGGCCTTCACCCCCGACAACCTGGCCCGCTACGACGCCGTCGTCTTCCTCTCCACGACCGGCGACGTCCTCGACACCGCCCAGCAGTCCGCGTTCGAGGGCTATGTGCGGGCGGGCGGCGGCTACGTCGGCGTCCACGCGGCCGCCGACACCGAGTACGACTGGCCCTTCTACGGGGGCCTGGCCGGGGCGTACTTCCAGTCCCACCCGGCGATCCAGCGGGCCACCGTGGACGTCGAGGACCGGGCCAACCCCGCGACCGCGCATCTGGCGCCGACGTGGGAGCGGACAGATGAGTGGTACAACTACCGCACCAATCCGAGGGAGCGGGTGCGGGTCCTCGCCACGCTCGACGAATCCTCGTACCAGGGCGGCGCGATGGGCGAGGACCACCCCATCTCGTGGTGCCAGGAGTACCGGGGCGGCCGTGCCTTCTACACCGGGTTCGGCCACACCAAGGAGTCCTACGCCGACCCCGCCTTCCGGCAGCACCTGCTCGGCGGCATCCGCTACGCCACCGGTGCCGCACACGCCGACTGCCGCCCCGAGCAGGGCTACCGCCCGCTCTTCGACGGCACCTCGACGGACGGCTGGAAGCAGGCGGGCCCGGGGGGCTTCACCCTCGACACCGCGTCCGGGACCCTCAGCTCGACGGGCGGCATGGGGATGCTCTGGTACGACGCGCGCGAACTGCGCTCGTACTCGCTCAAGCTGGACTGGAAGATGGCGGGCGACGACAACTCCGGTGTCTTCGTCGGCTTCCCCGCCTCCGACGACCCCTGGTCGGCGGTCAACAATGGCTACGAGGTGCAGATCGACGCCACCGACACCCCCGATCACACCACCGGCTCGGTCTACGGCTTCCAGTCCGCGGACCTCGCCAAGCGGGACGCGGCGCTGAACCCGCCGGGGGAGTGGAACACCTACGAGATCCGGGTCCAGGGTGAGCGGCTGCGGATCTGGCTCAACGGCGTGAAGATCAACGACTTCACCAACCGGGACCCGGCGCGCAGCCTGCTCCAGGGCTACGTCGGCATCCAGAACCACGGGGAGGGGGACGAGGTCTCCTTCCGCAACATCCGCGTCAAGGACCTGCCGGCGAAGGGCGGCGGCCACCACCAGCACCACCACGACGGCTAGGCCCCCGGTCCGCCGTCCCGACGGCCCGAGGGGAGCCGTGGGGACGGCGTGGCGGCGGGCAGGAGTACGCCGCCTCCTCCCGCCGCCACCCCCACCACCATGTCCAGCGCCGGAACATGGACGGCCCCGGGTCACCCGCCCGGCGGCTCCCGCCGCCCCGCCCCGGCCCCGACTCCCGGGCGCGGGGCGGCCTCGGCCACGCCCGCCCGACCACACCACTCCCGCGCCACGACCGAACCGGCGCCATCGACGCGGATCCGCGCCACCCCGAACCACCTGCGCAACCCACGCCCAGCCCCCGGGAGGCAGCCAGTGACCACCCGTCCCGACGACATCACCCCACTCCGCGACGCACCCCGTACGGGGGTCTGGCTCATCGGCGCTCGCGGTTCCGTCGCCACCACCGCCGTGGCGGGCTGCGCCGCCGTCGCCGGGGGGCTTCAGCCGCCGACCGGAATGGTCACCGAGACCGCGGCGTTCGCGGACAGCGGCCTGCCCGCGCTCGCCGACCTCGTCTTCGGCGGGCATGACACCGCCGCCACCCCGCTGCCCAAGCGGGCCGAGGCGCTGGCCGCCGACGGGGTGCTGCCGCACGGGCTGCCCGCTGCCGTACGCGGCGAACTCGCCGCCGCCGACGCGGCCGTCCGCCCGGGCGGGCCACAGCCCGGCGACGGCCGTGGCGAGGAGGAGCTGATCGCGGCGTTCGCGGCCGACCTCGCGGAGTTCATCCGCACACACGGCCTCGCCCGCGCCGTCGTCGTCAACGTCGCCTCCACCGAGGCGGCCCCGGAGGACGCCGGGACGCTGCCGCCCAGCTCCCTCTACGCGGCCGCCGCGCTGCGCGCCGGATGCCCGTACGTCAACTTCACGCCCTCCACCGGGCTCCACCACCCCCGCCTGCGCGAGCGGGCCGAGCGCTCCGGGCTGCCGTACGCGGGGCGCGACGGCAAGACCGGGCAGACGCTGCTGCGGTCGGTCCTCGCGCCGATGTTCGCCCAGCGGGCGCTGGCCGTACGGAGCTGGTCCGGTACGAACCTCCTCGGCGGCGGCGACGGCGCCGCGCTCGCCGACCCGGGCGCCGCGGCGGCCAAGAACGCGGGCAAGGCGCGGGTCCTCTCCGACACTCTCGGCGAACTCCCCGACGGTGAGCTGCACATCGACAACGTGCCCGCGCTCGGCGACTGGAAGACCGCCTGGGACCACGTCTCCTTCGAGGGCTTCCTCGGCTCGCGGATGATCCTCCAGACCATCTGGCAGGGCTGCGACTCGGCCCTCGCCGCGCCGCTCGTCCTCGATCTGGCCCGGCTGACCGCCCGCGCCCATGAGGCCGGCCTCACCGGACCGCTCCCCGAACTCGGCTTCTACTTCAAGGACCCGGACGGCGGCCCGGCCGCCCTCGCCGACCAGTACGCGGCGCTCATCGGCTTCGCCGGGCGGCTGCGGGGCCGGTCGTGACGGGCGAGGCGGGGGAGCGGGGGCCCTTCGGGACGTGGGGCGACTGGGCCGAACTCCTCAGGGTGTCGGCCCTGTTCACCGTGCCAGGTGACGCCCTGGCGGGCGCGGCCGCGGCCCGGCGCGGCCCCAACCGGGGCACGGCGCTCGCGGTCTGCGCGTCGCTGTGCCTGTACGAGGCGGGCATGGCGCTCAACGACTGGGCGGACCGGGACATCGACGCCGTGGAACGCCCCGGCCGCCCGCTGCCGTCGGGCCGTATCGCCCCGGCCGCGGCGCTGACCGCCGCGACCGGGCTGACCGCCGCCGGGCTGCTCTGCGCCGCCGCCGCGGGTCGCCCGGCCCTCGCCACGGCGACGGCCCTGGCGGGCACGGTGTGGGCGTACGACCTGGGGCTGAAGAACACCCCCGCGGGCCCGCCCACCATGGCCGCCGCCCGCGCACTCGACCTCCTCCTCGGCGCCACGGCCTCCGCCGGGCACCTCCGCCCGGCCCTCCGCCCGGCCGCCCTCCTGGGCGCCCACACCCTCGCGGTGACCGCGGTCTCCCGCCGCGAGGCGACCGGCGGCTCCTCGACGGCCCCCCTCGGCGCCCTCGCGACGGGAGCGGCGATCGCCTGGTCCGCGACCAGACGCCCGGCCCCCGCCGCGGGGCGCGGCCCCGGGATGGGCCACGGCGCGCCGGTCGCGGTGGTGAACGGAGCCACCAGCGGCGCTCCGGCGGGTGCCATGGCCACCGGTGGCGCGGCCGCCGGTGGTGCCATCGCCGCACTCGCCAGGGGGCTCGCCCCCGCGGGGCCACGCCGTGCTGGTCCGGCAAGGCTGCTCGCCGGGGCCGCGACCGCGCCGGCTTCTCCGAGCCGGGGCAACCGCCCCGGTTGGCGGCGGGCCCCTCGGCGCGCCCTCACACAGGCGGGCCGCCTCCCTGCCGTGGGCGGCGTGTCCACGTCGGGGCGAGGCTCCTCTGGGGGCGAGGCCGTTGGCCGGACGGTCACCGGCTTGTGGAGCCGGAGCGCGGCGGCGCGGCACATGGCCGCCACCGTCCGGGCGGCCACGTTGCCCAAGCCCGCCGCATCCCCCCCGGCCGCCGTCCAGGGCGCCACGGCCGCCGTTGCCCGGGAACTCAGCATGGGCGTACGGGCAGGGCGGGGCGGTCCGGCGAGGAGGCTCGTCGCTACGGTCGTGGCGGGCCGACGCGTGGCGGTCGCGGCGGCCGCCGGGCGGGGCGGTTCGCCGGGCGGGCCGCGTGCCGGGGCGGGGTTGCGCCTGACCGTCGCCTCGGGCGGCGCGGCGGCCGAGCGTACGCGTCCGCGCGGCCGCATTGCCGCCGTGGCCGGGGTCGGCCTCGTGGGCGGTCGTGCCGGGGGCGCGTTGCCCCGGAGCGCCCCCTCGCGCGGCGCGGCGGTCAGCCGCTTCGCGGCCGTCGCCGGGGTAGCCCTCGCGGGCGGGTACGTGGCCACGGTCGCCCGGCCGTTGGCGCATGCCGCGCTCAACCCGTCCCCGTACCTCCTCCAGCGTGCCGTCGGCAGCGGCATCCGCGCGATGATCCCGCTTCAGGCCGTGCTCGCCTCCCGCGCCGGGGCGCACCGTACGGCCGCGGGGCTGCTCGCGCTGATGCCCGTCGCCCGACGGCTGTCGAGAAAGGTCAGCGCGACATGAGCCGCACCGGCGACCCCGGCCGCCCCGCCCCGGAACCCCTGCGCTTCGCCTACGGCACCAACGGTCTGACCGACCTCCGTCTGAGCGACGCCCTCGCCCTCCTCGCCGACCTCGGCTACGACGGCGTCTCGCTGACCCTCGACCATATGCACCTCGACCCGCTCGCCCCGGACCTCGCCGCCCGCACCCGCCGCGTCGCCCGTGACCTCGAGCGGCTCGGCCTCGGTGTCGCGATCGAGACCGGTGCCCGGTATGTGCTCGACGCCCGGCGCAAGCACCACCCCACCCTGCTCGACCCGGACCCCGAGGCCCGTGGCGCCCGGGTCGATCTGCTGCTGCGGGCCGTACGGGTGGCGGGGGACCTCGGCGCCCCGGCCGTGCACTGCTTCAGCGGGGTGCTGCCGCCCGGTGAGCCCGCGGAGACGGCGTGGCGGCGGCTGGCGGACGCCCTCGGGCCGGTGGTCGTGGCCGCCGCGGCGGTGGGCGTCTCCCTCGCGATCGAGCCGGAGCCGGGGCATCTCCTCGCCGACCTCGCCGGGTTCCACCGGCTGCGCACGGCGCTCGGCGATCCGGCCGCCCTCGGGCTCACCCTCGACATCGGCCACTGCCAGTGCCTGGAACCCGACCCGCCCGCCGAGTGCGTCCGCGCGGCGGCGCCCTGGGTGCGGCATGTGCAGATCGAGGACATGCGGCGCGGCGTGCATGAGCATCTGCCGTTCGGCGAGGGGGAGATCGACTTCCCGCCGGTCCTGGAGGCGCTGCTCGCGGCGGGGTACCGGGGGCTCGTCGGCGTCGAGCTGCCCCGCCACTCCCACGCCGGTCCCGAACTGGCCCGCGCCTCGCTGCGGTTCCTCAAGGACGCGGAACGGGCCGCGAGCGAAGGAGGCGTCCGATGCTGACCGTGACCGAGCTCCGCGCCGCCGTGGAGCGGCGGCTGGACGAGGCGGGCCGCGCCTGGCTGGACGGCGCCCTGACGGACGCGGCGACATCCGGACCGCGCCCCGACGCGCCCGGCCCCGCCCGCTGGGAGCTGGACTTCGCCTCCGCGGGCCGCCACGTCCGCACCCCCCGGACCGCCGCGGACGACCTCGCCCCCCAACCCGCCGCCGACGACCTCGCCCCCCACGACCTCCCCGACGCCGCCCGCGTCCTCATCCTCCACGCCGCGCGCGCGGACGCGTCCACCGTCGCGAGGCTGTACGCGCACGGGACGGGCGCCGAGCGCCGGGCCGTGCTGCGGGCGCTTCCGCATCTCGGGCTCTTCGCCGGGCCCGATGCCGTACCGCTCGTCGAGGACGCCCTGCGGACCAACGACACCCGGCTCGTGGCCGCCGCCGTCGGGCCGTACGCCGCTCGGCACCTCCCGCCGCACAGCTGGCGGCAGGCCGTGCTCAAGTGCCTGTTCACGGGTGTGCCCCTCACCGCCGTGGCCGACTGGGAGCGGCGGGCGCACGGGGACGCCGAGCTGGGCCGCATGCTCGGCGACTACGCCCGTGAGCGCACCGCCGCCGGGCGCCCCGTGCCCGGCGATCTCGACCGCGTACTGGCCATGACCCGCGCCCTGCCCGGCGCGCCCCGCGCCCTGACCCGCGAGGAGTCCTGATGCGCATCTTCGATCCCCACATCCATATGACCTCCCGCACCACCGACGACTACGAGGCCATGTACGCCGCGGGGGTGCGCGCCCTCGTCGAGCCGTCCTTCTGGCTCGGGCAGCCCCGCACCTCGCCCGCCAGCTTCTACGACTACTTCGACTCCCTCCTCGGCTGGGAGCCCTTCCGGGCCGCCCAGCACGGCATCGCCCACCACTGCACCCTCGCGCTCAACCCCAAGGAGGCCAACGACCCGCGCTGCGCCCCCGTCCTGGACGAGCTGCCGCGCTATCTCGTCAAGGACGGCGTCGTGGCCGTGGGCGAGATCGGCTACGACTCGATGACCCCCGCCGAGGACACCGCTCTCGCCGCCCAGTTGCAGCTCGCCGCCGACCACGGGCTGCCCGCCCTCGTCCACACCCCGCACCGCGACAAGCCGGCCGGGCTGCGCCGCACCCTCGACGTCGTCGGGGAGTCCGCGCTGCCCCCGGACCGCGTCCTCGTGGACCACCTCAACGAGACCACCGTCAAGGAGGCCAAGGACAGCGGCTGCTGGCTGGGCTTCTCGGTCTACCCCGACACCAAGATGGACGAGGAGCGGATGGTCGCGATCCTGCGCGCGTACGGGCCCGAGAAGGTCCTGGTCAACTCCGCCGCCGACTGGGGGAGGAGCGACCCGCTCAAGACCCGCAAGGTCGGCGACCTGATGCGTGCCGAGGGCTTCAGCGAGGACGACGTCGACCTGGTGCTGTGGCGCAACCCGGTCGCGTTCTACGGGCTCAGCGGCCGTCTGGACCTGGACCTCGACGCCGAGGAGACCGCGGCCACCGCCACCCACGAGGGCAACTCCATCCTGCGCGGCGGTGGCGCCCCCGCCGCCGCGCCGACGGAATGGTGAGGAGGACCTCATGCGCTTCCGCCACCCCGACGGCTCCACCGTCCACCTCGCCTACTGCACCAATGTCCACCCCGCCGAAGACCTCGACGGCGTCGTGGAGCAGCTCCGGCTGCACTGCGAACCGGTGCGCCGCCGCCTCGGCCGCGACCGGCTCGGCATCGGCCTGTGGCTGGCCCGCGACGCCGCCCGCACCCTGAGCTCCGACCCCGCCGAACTGCGCAGGCTGCGCACCGCGCTGGACACCCGCGGCCTGGAGGTGGTCACCCTCAACGGCTTCCCGTACGAGGGGTTCGGCGCCCAGGAGGTCAAGTACCGCGTCTACAAGCCCGACTGGACCGATCCGGAGCGGCTGGAGCACACCACCCATCTGGCCCGGCTGCTGGCCGCGCTGCTTCCCGACGACATCACCGACGGCTCCGTCTCCACCCTGCCGCTCGCCTGGCGCGCCCCGTTCGACGCCGAGGCCGCCCGCGCCGCCCGCCGTCACCTGACCACCCTCGCCCAGCGGCTCGACGCCATCCAGGAGCTCACCGGCCGCTCCGTCCGCATCGGCCTGGAGCCCGAGCCCGGCTGCACGGTGGAGACCACCGCGCAGGCCATCGAGGCGCTGACCGCGCCCGGCGGCCCGCCCCTGGACCGCGTCGGCGTCTGCCTGGACACCTGCCACCTGGCGACGCAGTTCGAGGATCCGCACACGGCCACAGACGCGCTCACCGCCGCCGGGGTCGCGGTCGTCAAGGCGCAGCTGTCCGCCGCGCTGCACGCCGAGGACCCGGGGCGGCCCGCCGTACGGGAGGCCCTCGCGGCCTTCGCCGAGCCCCGCTTCCTCCACCAGACCCGCACCCGGGCCCCCGAGGGCGGCGTCACCGGCACCGACGACCTCGACCAGGCGCTCGGCGGCGGGCTTGCGGACGCCGCGCCCTGGCGGTCCCACTTCCACGTGCCCCTGCACGCCCCGCCCGAGCCCCCGCTCACCTCCACCCTCCCGGTGCTCGCCGACGCCCTGGCCCGTCTCGTCGGCGGGCCCGCCCCGCTGACCCACCACCTCGAAGTGGAGACCTACACCTGGCAGGCGCTCCCGCCCGAGCTGCGCCCGCGCACCCGCGACCGGCTCGCCGACGGCATCGCCGCCGAACTCGCCCTCGCCCGCGACCTGCTGACCGACCTCGGCCTCAAGGAGCTGCCATGAGCGACCTGAGCCACGGGACCGGCCCCACCCCCCTGCTCGTCCTCGACGTCGTCGGGCTCACCCCACGGCTGCTGGACCACATGCCACGCCTCAGGGCGCTCGGCCGCTCCGGCTCGCGCGCCGCGCTGGGCACCGTGCTGCCCGCCGTCACCTGCGCCGCCCAGTCGACGTTCCTCACCGGCACCACCCCCGCCGAGCACGGCATCGTCGGCAACGGCTGGTACTTCCGCGAGATGGGCGAGGTGCTGCTGTGGCGGCAGCACAACGGGCTGGTCGGCGGCGACAAGCTGTGGGACGCCGCCCGCCGCGCCCACCCGGGCTACACCGTGGCCAACATCTGCTGGTGGTACGCGATGGGCTCGGACACCGACATCACCGTCACCCCGCGCCCCGTCTACTACGCCGACGGCCGCAAGGAGCCGGACTGCTACACCCGGCCGCCCGCGCTGCACGACGAGCTCACCGCGAAGCTCGGCACCTTCCCCCTCTTCCACTTCTGGGGGCCGGGCGCGGACCTGGTCTCCTCGCAGTGGATCATCGACGCCACCCGCCACATCCTGCGCACCAGCCCCACCGATCTGGTGCTGACCTACCTTCCGCATCTGGACTACGACCTCCAGCGGTACGGCCCCGACGACCCCCGCGCCCACTCCGCCGCCGCCGAACTCGACACCGCCCTCGGCCCGCTGCTCGACGACGCCACCGCCCGCGGCCGCACCGTCGTGGCGCTCTCCGAGTACGGCATCACCCGGGTCTCCCGGCCGGTGGACATCAACCGGGCGCTGCGCCGCGCCGGGCTGCTGGAGGTGCACACCCAGGACGGCATGGAGTACCTGGACCCCGGCGCCTCCCGCGCCTTCGCGGTCGCCGACCACCAGCTCGCCCATGTGTATGTGCGCCGCGCGGAAGACCTGGACGCCACCCGCGCCGCCCTGTCCGGACTGCCCGGCATCGCCGAACTCCTCGACGACGAGGGCAAGAAGGCCCACGGCCTGGACCACCCCCGGTCCGGCGAGCTGGTCGCGGTGGCCGCGCCGGACGCCTGGTTCACGTACTACTACTGGCTCGACGACGCCCGCGCCCCCGACTTCGCCCAGCTGGTGGAGATCCACCGCAAGCCCGGCTATGACCCGGCCGAGCTGTTCATGGACCCCAAGGACCCCTATGTGCGGGTGCGGGCCGCCACCGCGCTGGCCCGCAAGAAGACGGGGATGCGCTACCGCATGGCCGTCGTCCCGCTCGATCCGTCCCCGGTGCGCGGCAGCCACGGCCGCCTCCCGGACCGCGAGGAGGACGGGCCCGTCCTGCTCTGCTCCCAGCCCGGCGCGGTGAGCGGCGAAGTGGCCGCCACCGACGTCAAGAACCTGCTCCTCCGCCTCGCCGGCCTGACGAACGCAACCGAAGGAGACACCCCGTGAAGAGGGCCCAGGACAACCCCGAACTCGCCGAGACCCTCCGCCGCCGCAGATTCCTCGGCGTCGCCGCAGGCGCCACGGCCGCCGGTCTGCTCGGCACCGGCACCGCCACGGCCGCCCAGACGGGCACCACCACCGCCGCGTCGGCCCAGAACGGCCGGGGCGGCCCGCTGGTGCCCCGCGGCCACCTCGGCATCCAGCTCTACACCCTCCGCGACCAGGTGCAGTCCATCGGCTTCGCCGGTGTCTTCGAGGAACTGGCCCGGTACGGCTACGACCAGGTGGAGTTCGCCGGCTACACCCAGGGCACCGGCGACATCACTCTCAAGCAGCTCAAGCGGCTGATGCGGGACAACGGGCTGCGCGGTATCGGCAGCCACGTCGGCTACTACTCCGACGACCCGAAGGCGTACACCTTCGCCACCAATCTCACCCAGGTGCTCGACGACGCCGAGGCGCTCGGCCTGCCGCATGTGGGCACCGCCTCCGGGCCCTGGCGCTACGGCTCCACGGTGGACGGCTGGAAGCGCTGTGCGGAGGAGTTCAACACCTACGGCGCGGCCGCCAAGGCGCGCGGGTTGAAGTTCTACCAGCACAACCACGCCGAGGAGTTCTCCTTCGCCACCGACCGGCCGGACGTCCGCCTCTACGATGTGCTGCTCGCCGAGACCGACCCCGAGCTGGTCCATCTGGAGATGGACATCTACTGGGCGTATGTGGCTCAGTACCGCTTCGGAAGGAAGGCCGACGGCTCTCCGGCGCCCTTCGAGCCGCTGAACTACGTCCTGCGGGCCCCGCACCGCTATCCGCTCTTCCACGTCAAGGACGGGGAGCACGACGAGACCGTCCCCGACGGCTACCGGATGGTGGACGTCGGGGACGGTGACATCGATTACCGCCGCTTCCTCAGCGCGGTGGGCAAGACCCATGGCGGGCGGCGTGACCACCACTGGATGGTGGAGCACGACCAGCCCGCCGATTCGCTCACCACCGCCCGCCGCTCCGCCCGCTATCTGCGGTCGCTGCGGTGCGGCGGACGGGGCTGAGCGAGGGCCCCTCGCGGCCGGGCCGGACGGCCCCGCCTAGACCGCCTCGCGGCTGATCGGCTGTGGGTTCGGGGCGATGCCCCGGGCCCGCGGCCGGCCTGGCTGCCGCAGCAGCAGGGCCACCGCGGCCGCCAGCATGGAGATGCCTCCGGCGAACGCGTACGCGCCGTCGTAGCCCCAGGAGTCGACCACCATCGAGCCGAGGCCGCCGCCGAACAGCCCGCTGACCAGCTTTCCGCTGTACACCAGGCCGTAGTTGGTGGCGTTGTAGTTCTCCCCGAAGTAGTCCGGGGTCAGCGCCGCGAACATCGGGTAGAAGGCGCCGCCGCCGAACCCGGAGAGGAAGGCGAAGAAGAGGAACAGCGCCTCGTTGTGGATGTTGCCGGCCCAGATCACCCCGAACTGGGCGAGGCCGAGCACCACGATGACGAAGACCAGCGTCGTCTTCCGCCCCCACAGGTCCGAGAGCCAGCCGACCACCCCGCGTCCGACACCGTTGACGACGGACATGATGCCCATGGACGAGGCCGCCACCAGCGGGCCGAAGCCCACCTCCTTGGCGTAGTCGACCTGGAAGGAGATCCCGAAGATGGACACTCCCGCGGTGAGCACCAGGGACACCCACATCAGCGGCAGCATCCCGGACTTGATGGCCTCCTTGGGCGTGTACTGCCGCACCGCCGGCGGGTTCTTCGCCAGGCTCGCCGCGCCCTTGGCGTTCCCGGCGTAGCTCAGCGGGTCGATGTCGGCGGGCCACCAGTTCTTCGGCGGGTCCTTGAAGAACCAGGCGCAGACCGCCACGACGATCAGCACATAGACCCCGATGAGGTCCAGGACCTCGTCGAAGTTCCCGGTGTCGAACCAGTAGTTGAAGATGAAGATGAACGGCAGCGCGCCGTAGGCGAACCCTCCGTTGACGAACCCCGTCTTCGCCCCGCGCCGCTCCGGGAACCACTTGCCCACCATATTGATGCAGGTGGCGTAGACGAACCCGGAGCCGAGCCCGCCGATGACACCGAAGCCGACGATCGCCGCGAAGACGTTGTCGAGGTGGGAGAGGGCCAGGAAGCCGATCAGACACAGCCCCGCACCCAGGAACATCGCCCGTCGGGCGGTCAGGATCCCCTTCTCCCGCAGCCATCCGGCCGGGAAGGCGATGCCCGCCTGGAAGAAGACCCAGACGCTCAGGATCCAGAAGGTGTTGCTCTGGGTCCAGCCGTGCGCCTCCGAGAGCGTGTCCTCCGCCGAGCCGTACGCGTACTCGGACACGCTGATGGCCATCATCGCGATCCACGGCAGATAGACCATCAGCTTCCGGCTGTGGCCCAGGATGTCGCGGTCGGTCTCGCCGATGCGATACGTACGTCCCTTGCTGTCCCGCACTTCACGGAAGGGGAGGGCCCCTTCCGGCTGTTCTGCTGTGCTCATGTCGTCCCCTTGGCTTCGAAGGAACCCGGCCAGCGCCCCCTGTCCAAACTCTTCGTGCTCCGGGAAACGCGGGTTGCTCTGCGGATCGGTGGAAGTCGGCCGCGGTTCGGTGGCGCCCCGAAGGGGCGCGGGGCCGTGTCGATGTGCGGCTCCGCCACGCGGGCGCGACCAGCCACGACGGCGCCGCAGACGATCGACGGCGGGTCGGGGCACTTCCAGCGGAGCGCTTAGGTGAGCAACCCCGCCGAACGGGCCCAGCGGTACTTGGCGCCCAGGACGGCCACCGGCTTCTCGGTGGTGTACGGATAAGCCACGACCCCACGCTCGAAGAGGTACGCGCACGCCTCCTCGACCTCGGTGTCGCCCGCGAGCGAGGCCACCACCGGTTTGGCGATGCCCCGCGCGCGGAACTCCTCGACGACCCGCGCGGTCAGCTCGGCGAACACCATCGGCGGGGTGACGATGGTGTGCCAGTAGCCCAGGACCAGGGCGTGGATCCGCGGATCCTCCAGGCCCAGCCGGATGGTCGCCTCGTAGGTGGACGGCGGTTCGCCGCCGGTGATGTCCACCGGGTTCCCGGCCGCGCCGAACGGCGGGATGAAGCGGCGGAAGGCGGCGTCCAGATCGTCGGGGATCTCCATCAGGGACAGCCCGTTGTCGACGATCGCGTCCGACAGCAGCACCCCCGAGCCCCCGGCGCCGGTGATGATGACGACGTTGTCACCCTGGGGCGCGGGCAGCACGGGCAGCGCCCGCGCGTACTCCAGCATCTCGCCCAGGCCCGGCGCCCGGATCACCCCGGCCTGCCGCAGGATGTCGTCGTAGACCGCGTCGTCCCCGGCCAGCGCGCCGGTGTGGGACCCGGCCGCCTTGGCGCCCGCCGCCGTACGGCCCGCCTTGAGGACCACCACCGGCTTCCGGGGCACCGTGGCCCGTGCCGCCTCCACGAAGGCCCGGCCGTCCTTGAGGTCCTCCAGGTGCATCGCGATGCACTGGGTGCGGTCGTCCTCACCGAACCAGGTGAGCAGGTCGTCCTCGTCCAGGTCCGACTTGTTGCCGAGGCCGACGATCGCCGAGACCCCGGTCTTGGTCGTCCGGGCGAAGCCGAGGATGGCCATCCCGATGCCACCGGACTGCGAGGTGAGCGCCACCGGCCCCTTGACGTCGTACGGGGTGCAGAAGGTGGCACACAGGTCCTGCCAGGTGGAGTAGTAGCCGTAGATGTTGGGCCCCAGCAGCCGCACCCCGTGCTCCTCGGCGATGGCCACGATCCGGTCCTGGAGCTCGTGTTCACCGGTCTCGGCGAAGCCGGACGGGATCAGCACCGCGTTCGGGATGCCCTTGCGGCCGACCTCCTCCAGCGCGGCGGGCACGAACTTCGCGGGGATCGCGAAGACGGCCACGTCCACTTCGCCGGGGACGTCCGTGACGGTCTTGTACGCCTTGCGGCCCAGGATGTCGTCGGCCTTGGGGTTCACCGGGTGGATCTCCCCGGGGAAGCCGCCGTCGATGAGGTTGCGCATCACCGAATTGCCGATCTTCCCCGGCTCGTTGGAGGCGCCGATCACCGCCACCGAGCGCGGCTGCATCAGCCGGCGCATCGAGGCCAGGATCTCCTCGCGCGAGTAGCGGCGGCGCGTGCGCGGGGCCGGGTCCCCGATCAGCAGCCGCACATCGGCGGCGAGCACCCCGCTCGCGGTGGCGAACACCGGGTTGAGATCGACCTCCGTGATCTCGGGGAAGTCCGCCACCAGCCGGGAGACCCGCACGATCAGATCAGCGAGCGCCGCGCGGTCCACCGCCTCGCCGCCGCGCACCCCGCGCAGCACCTCGGCGGCGCGGATCCCGCCCAGCATCGACAGCGCCTCGTCCTCGGTCGCCGGGGCCAGCCGGAAGGTGATGTCCTTCAGCACCTCCACCAGCACCCCGCCGAGCCCGAATGCCACGACCTTCCCGAAGGTGGGGTCGGTGACCGCGCCGACGATGACCTCCTGGCCGCCGTCCGGGATCATCTGCTGCACCTGGACGCCCAGGATCCGGGCCTTCGCGTCGTAGCCACGGGCGTTGTCGACGATCGTGGTGAACGCGCTCCGCACCTCGGCGCAGGAGGCCAGCCCCACCCGCACCCCGCCCGCGTCGGTCTTGTGCAGGATGTCCGGGGACACGATCTTGAGGACGACGGGGAAGCCGATCCGGTCGGCGAGCGCCACCGCCTCGTCGGCGGACTCCGCCAGCCCTTCGGCCGGGGTGGGGATACCGTACGCGTCGGTGATCCGTTTCCCCTCCGGGGCGGTCAGCGCCGTGCGCCCCTCGGCGCGGGCGGCGTCCAGCACCGCGCGCACGGCATCGTTGTCATACGTCACCGTCAGATCACTCCGTTCGTCTTGAGCAGCCGCACTTCCTCGTCGCCGAGCCCCAGCTCCCCGACGTACACCTCTTCGTTGTGCTCACCCAGCAGCGGGGAGCGCTCGACCCGGACCGGGGAGTCGGAGAGCTTGAGCGGGGAGCCGACCGTGGTGAAGGAGCCGCGCTCGGGGTGGTCGACCTCGACGATCATCTCGTTGGCCGCGAGCGACGCGTCCTCGACGATCTCCTTGGTGGACAGGATCGGCCCGCACGGGATGTTGTGCGCCGTGAGCTGCTCCAGCACCTCCCACTTCGGCAGCGTGCTGGACCACTCCTCGATCAGCTGGAACATCTTGGCCAGCTTCGGCAGCCGCGCCTCGGGCGAGGCCCACTCCGGGTCGTCGGCCAGCTCGGGGCGGCCGATCAGCCGGGTGATCGGCTCCCAGCCGACCGGCTGCACGATGACGTAGACGTAGTCGTTGGGCCCGCCGGGCGCGCACTTGACCGCCCAGCCGGGCTGGCCGCCGCCGCTGGCGTTGCCACTGCGCGGCACCTCGTCGCCGAAGTCCTCGTTCGGGTACTCCGCGAGCGGGCCGTGCGTCAGCCGCTGCTGGTCGCGCAGCTTCACCCGGCACAGATTGAGCACCGCGTGCTGCATCGCCACATTGACCCGCTGGCCGCGCCCGGTGTGGGTGCGCTGGTAGAGCGCGGCGAGGATGCCCGCCACACAGTGCACCCCGGTGCCGGAGTCGCCGATCTGGGCGCCGGTGGCCAGCGGCGGGCCGTCCTCGAAGCCGGTCGTGGACATCGAGCCGCCCATGGCCTGGGCGACCACCTCGTACGCCTTGAACTTGGTGTACGGGCCGTCGCCGAACCCCTTGATCGAGGCGTACACCAGCCGGGGGTTGATTTCCTGGATGCGCTCCCAGGAGAACCCCATGCGGTCCACCGCGCCCGGACCGAAGTTCTCCACCAGGACGTCGCTGCGGCGGATCAGCTCGGTCAGGAGCTCCTTGCCGCGCTCGCTCTTGGTGTTCAGGGTGATGCTCCGCTTGTTGCAGTTGAGCATCGTGAAGTAGAGCGAGTCCACATCCGGGAGGTCGCGGAGCTGCTTGCGGGTGATGTCTCCGGTGACGTTCTCCAGCTTGATCACATCCGCGCCGAGCCAGGCGAGCAGCTGGGTGGCGGAGGGACCGGACTGCACATGCGTCATGTCGAGGACGCGGATGCCCGACAGGGCCTGATGGGCCTCGAGAGCCTGGGACATGGTGGCGCCTCCCTACTTGTACATGGTCTGGTTCATGGTTCCGGGGGCGTACGCGTCCGGGTCCACCCAGACGTTGATCAGCGACGGCTTGCCGGACTCCCGGGCGCGGCGCAGCGCCGGGCCGATGTCCGCCGGGTCGCGGACCTCCTCGCCGTGGCCGCCGAGCATCCGCGCGAACTGGTCGTAGGGCACGTCGCCGAGCGTGTTGCCGACCCGCTCGCGCGCCTCGCCGTACTTGGCCTTCTGGCCGTAACGGATCTGGTTCATCGAGGAGTTGTTGCCGACGATGCCGACGAACGGCAGGTCGAAGCGGACCAGCGTCTCGAAGTCCCAGCCGGTCAGGGAGAACGCGCCGTCGCCGAAGAGCGCCACCACCTCCTTGTCGGGGCGGGCCTGCTTGGCGGCCATCACGAACGGCACCCCGACGCCGAGCGTCCCCAGCGGGCCCGGGTCCATCCAGTGGCCGGGCGACTTGGGCTGGACCACCTGACCGGAGAAGGTGACGATGTCGCCGCCGTCGCCGATGTAGATCGAGTCCTCGGTGAGGAAGTCGTTGATCTCGCTGACCAGGCGGTAGGGGTGGATGGGGGAGGCGTCGGAGCGGAGGTTGGGCAGCCGCTTCTCGATCGCCGCCTGCTCGGCGGCGCGCAGCTCGTCCAGCCACTCCTTGCGCTTGCTCGCGCCGCCGTTGATGCGGCCCGAGGCGGCCTGGGTGACGGCGGAGAGGATCAGCCCCGCGTCGCCCACGATGCCGAGGTCGATGTCCCGGTTCTTGCCGACCGTGCGGTAGTCGAGGTCGATCTGGACCACGGTGGCGTCGGGGGAGAGCCGCTTGCCGTAGCCCATCCGGAAGTCGAAGGGCGTGCCGACGATGACGATGAGGTCGGCGCCTGCGAAGGCGTAGCGGCGGGAGAGCTGGAAGTGGTGCGGATCGCCGGGTGGCAGGGTGCCGCGCCCCGCGCCGTTCATGTACGCGGGCACGTTCAGGGTGCGGACCAGCTCGGTGGCCGCGCCGGTGGCGCGGGTGGTCCACACCTGACTGCCCAGCAGGATCGCCGGCTTCTCGGCCTGGACCAGCAGATCGGCCAGCTTCTGGACGGACTCGGGGTCGCCGGCGCCGCGGGTGGAGGCGCGGTAGTGCCCGGCCTGGGGGACGCGGGCCTTGTCCACCGGCACCTTGGCGTCCAGCACATCGCGTGGGATCTCCAGGAAGGAGGGGCCGGGGGCGCCGTGGAAGCACTCGCGGAAGGCCATGGAGACCATGTCGGCGGCGCGGGCGGTGTCCGGGACGGTGGCGGCGAACTTGGTGATCGGCGCCATCATGTCCACGTGCGGGAGGTCCTGGAGGGAGCCCATCTTGTGCTGGCTGTGGGCGCCCTGGCCGCCGATGAGCAGCATGGGTGACTCGGCGCGGAAGGCGTTGGCGACACCGGTGACCGCGTCGGTGGTGCCGGGGCCGGCGGTGACGACGGCGCAGCCGGGCTTGCCGGTGATCCGGGCGTAGCCGTCGGCGGCGTGGGCGGCGACCTGTTCGTGGCGCACATCGATGACATCGATGCCCTCGTCGACGCAGCCGTCGTAGATGTCGATGATGTGGCCGCCGCAGAGGGTGTAGATGACCTCGACGCCTTCTGCCTTGAGTGCTTTGGCGACCAAGTGCCCGCCGGAGATCAGGTCCTGGCTGTCGTCGGGCATGGCGAATCGCGTCCCTTCGTAGGGGTCGGTGCGTGCCTCGCGGATGGATCGCTGGATTGCATACAGTCGACGTTATCCTGTATGAACTTTGTTATCCCACCATCGGCCGAGCGATGTCCAGGGGGCGTGCGCCACTCGTTCCATCCAGCGCTGGATCAAGCGTTGTTGACGGGCCATCAGGGAGCACAGGGAGCTGGCAATGGACCTGTACGAACATCAGGCACGAGAACTCCTCCACGGCAACGGTGTCCTGGTGCCGAGGGCGGAGGTCGTGGACACGGCCGAGGCCGCCCGCGCGTCCGCCGAACGGCTCGGCGGACGCGTCGTCATCAAGGCCCAGGTGAAGACCGGTGGCCGGGGCAAGGCGGGCGGGGTGAGGCTCGCCGACGACCCGGTCGCGGCCGAGCTGACCGCACGCCGGATCCTCGGCATGGACATCAAGGGCCACACCGTCCACCGGGTGATGGTCGCCGAACCCGTCGAGGTGGCGCGGGAGATGTACCTCGGCTTCACCCTGGACCGGGCCGCGGGCCGCTTCCTGGCCATCGCCTCCGCCGAGGGCGGTATGGAGATCGAGGAGGTCGCGGCGCGCCGCCCCGAGGCGGTGGCCCGGATCGCCGTCGACCCGGCCGAGGGGGTGACCGAGGCGAAGGCCGCCGAGATCGCCGTCGCCGGGGGACTGCCGCGCGAGACGACCGGGACCATCCGCCGGCTGTGGACCGTCCTGACCGCGCACGACGCCCTGCTGGTCGAGGTCAACCCGCTGGTGGTGACCCGCGACGGGGCGATCGTGGCCCTGGACGGAAAGGTCACCCTGGACGACAACGCCCGCTTCCGGCAGCCGTCATGGGACGCCGCCGACGACCGCGCCCGGGACCCGCTGGAGGCCCGGGCCGCGGCCGCCGGGCTCGGCTACGTCAAGCTGGACGGCCGGGTGGGCGTCATCGGCAACGGCGCGGGCCTGGTGATGTCCACCCTGGACGTCGTCGCGGGCTGCGGCGCCCGCCCCGCCGACTTCCTCGACATCGGCGGCGGCGCCTCCGCCCAGGTGATGGCCGACGGTCTCTCCCTCGTCCTCGACGACCCGGATGTGCGCTCCGTCCTGGTCAATGTCTTCGGCGGCATCACCGCCTGCGACGCGGTGGCCGACGGCATCGTGCGGGCCCTGGACACCGTGCCCCTCACCAAACCGCTCGTGGTCCGGCTCGACGGCAACAACGCCGCACGTGGCCGGGCCATCATTGGCCAATTGGCTCATCCACTCGTCCACCAGGCCGACACCATGGACGGCGCCGCCGCGCGCGCCGCCGAACTCGCCGGGACCGCTGCGACCGCCGGGACCTCTGCGACCGGCGGGACCTCTGCGTTTGCCGCGACCGGCATATCCGACACATCCGACATATCCGCCGCGTCCGGCACGTCCGCCGCATAAGGGGGCTCCTCGCATGGCCATCTTCCTCACCAAGGACAGCAAGGTCATCGTCCAGGGCATGACCGGCGCGGAAGGCATGAAGCACACCCGGCGGATGCTCGCCGCGGGCACCGATGTCGTCGGCGGTGTCAATCCGCGCAAGGCCGGGACCCGGGTCGACATCGACGGCCGTACGGTGCCCGTCTTCGGCTCCGTACGCGAGGCCATGGACACCACCGGCGCCGATGTGAGCGTCCTCTTCGTCCCGCCGCCGCACGCCAAGGCCGCCGTCACCGAGGCCGCCGACGCCCGGATCCCGCTCGCCGTCGTCATCACCGAGGGCATCCCGGTCCACGACGCGGTCGCCTTCCAGGCGTACGCCCGGGCCCGCGCCACCCGGGTCATCGGCCCCAACTGCCCCGGGCTGATCTCCCCGGGCCAGTCCAACGCCGGGATCATCCCCGCCGACATCACCAAACCGGGCCGGATCGGGCTGGTGTCCAAGTCCGGCACCCTCACCTACCAACTGATGTACGAGCTGCGCGACATCGGCTTCTCCACCTGCGTGGGCATCGGCGGCGACCCGGTCATCGGCACCACCCACATCGACGCGCTCGCCGCCTTCGAGGCCGACCCCGAAACCGACCTCATCGTGATGATCGGCGAGATCGGCGGCGACGCGGAGGAGCGGGCCGCGCGGTACATCGCCGGCCACGTCACCAAGCCGGTCGTCGGCTACATCGCGGGCTTCACCGCCCCCGAGGGCAGGACGATGGGCCACGCGGGCGCCATCGTCTCCGGCTCCTCGGGCACCGCGGCGGCCAAGAAGGCGGCGCTGGAGGCGGCGGGCGTGAGCGTCGGAGCGACCCCCACCGAGACCGCCGGGCTGGTATTGGCCCGTCTGGCCGAAACACCCGGCAACCTCGCGTGATGTGAGCCATACCCGGCCCGCGATCGGGTCACGGTCACGCTCCGTGCCGCTACCTTCCTCCCCGTACGCACACCCATGCCGTACGGGTGTCGTACGCACACCCATGCCGTACGCCGGCGCCGCCGTACGGCCCGCCACATCCCGCCCCGCCTGTGCAACGAGAGCGGAGATCACCGATGGCACCCACCCTCACCCTCAAGCCCGGAACCGCCTGGGGCGACGCCTGGCAGCGCTGCCTGGCCGTCGCCCCCGAGGCGTTCCAGGACGACCGAGTCCTCAACCTCTGGGACGGCACCTGGCACCGCGACGGCCGGGCCCTCCCCGCCACCACCCCCGTGGACGGCACCCCCATCGCGGGCCCGCCACGGCTCGACGCCACCACCGCCCACCAGGCCGTACGCGCCTCCCTCGACCAGCACCGCCGCTGGCGCCACATCGCCCTCCCGGACCGCCGGGCGCGGGTGTCCGCCACCCTCGACGCGCTCTGCGAGCACCGCGAGCTGCTCGCCCTGCTCCTGGTCTGGGAGATCGGCAAGCCGTGGCGGCTGGCCCAGGCCGATGTGGACCGGGCCATCGACGGCGTCCGCTGGTACGTCGACGAGATCGACCGCATGGTCGAGGGCCGCACCCCGCTGCCCGGCCCGGTCTCCAACATCGCCAGCTGGAACTACCCGATGAGCGTCCTCGCCCACGCCATGCTCGTCCAGGCGCTGGCCGGCAACGCCGTCATCGCCAAGACACCCACCGACGGCGGGCTGGCCTGCCTCACCCTCGCCTGCGCGCTCGCCGTCCGCGAGGGCATCCCGGTCACCCTCCTCAGCGGCAGCGGCGGTGAGCTCTCCGAGGCACTGGTCCGCTCGCCCGAGATCGGCTGCGTCTCCTTCGTCGGCGGCCGCGACACCGGCGCCCGGGTCGCCACCGCCGTCGCCGACCTCGGCAAGCGCCACATCCTCGAGCAGGAGGGGCTCAACGCCTGGGGGATCTGGAACTTCACCGACTGGGACGCCCTCGCCCCGCTGATCCGCAAGACCTTCGACTACGGCAAGCAGCGCTGCACCGCCTATCCGCGCTTCGTCGTCCAGCGCTCGTCCTTCGACGCCTTCCTCTCCGTCTACCTCCCGGCGGCACGCTCCATCCGCGTAGGCCACCCCCTGGTGGTGGAGAACCCCTCCGACCACCTCCCCGACCTGGACTTCGGCCCCCTGATCAACGCGGCCAAGGCCAAGGAACTCGCCGACCAGGTGTCCGAGGCCATCGACCGCGGCGCTGTCCCCCTCCACCGCGGCGACCTCGCCGACGGCCACTTCCTCCCCGGCCAGGACCTCTCCGCCTACATGGCCCCCGTCACCCTCCTCAACCCGCCCTCGACCTCCCCGCTCCACCACGCCGAGCCCTTCGGCCCGGTCGACACCCTCGTCCTGGTCGACACCGAGGCCGAACTGCTCGCCGCCATGAACGCCAGCAACGGCGCCCTCGTCGCCACCCTCTCCTGCGACGACCCCGCCACCTACGACCGCCTGGCCCCCCAGATCCGCGCCTTCAAGACCGGCCACGGCAAGCCCCGCTCCCGCGGCGACCGCGACGAGCTCTTCGGCGGCTTCGGCGCCTCCTGGCGCGGCGCCTTCGTCGGCGGCGACCTCCTGGTCCGCGCCGTCACCGAGGGCCCGGCCCCCGAGCGCCTCCCCGGCAACTTCCCCGACTACCACCTGATGCCCGACTGACCACCCTCCGTGCCCACCCCCGCTTCCCCCCAGGTCGGCGCGGGGGTGGGCGCCCGGCATACGCAGGTGAAACGCACTCCGAAACCTTGGTATCGTGGTCCATGTCGCCGCGGCCGAGCCGCGGAGCACACCTGGTCCGGGTGGCGGAATGGCAGACGCGCTAGCTTGAGGTGCTAGTGCCCTTTATCGGGCGTGGGGGTTCAAGTCCCCCCTCGGACACTCACTCAAAGGCCTGGTCAGCGCGCTGACCAGGCTTTCTGCGTGAGGCGTCGACCGGGTGGTCGAAATGGGTGGCGCGAGATTGTCGCGGTGGTAGTGCGCTGGCCTGGGGTTTCTCTCGATCTCATGGTGTGGGGGTTCGTGTCGGGTTCATGGGGAGACTGTGTGTTCAAGGCATGCGACCTCGTGGTGTCAGGGCTGTGACCTGCACCGTTGTCAGGGCGTGATGTGTGGTTCGTATCAGTGCCCTAAGGGGTGCTTGTCAGGTCGCCCTTGCCCTATCGGGCGTGGTCGGTAACCCGGCCGTGCTACAGGCCGCGGAGGCCGAACTCGGTCCCGCCTGCCTGCCCTTGATCTGCACCGAAGGCATTCCGTCCGCCGCCTGCCACTGCCTCGCGGCCGCCGCGCGCGAGGCGGGCTGTGCCCTGCGCCGGCGCGCGGACTTCTACTGGACCGGCCTGCGCAACAGCTCCGACGCCCTCCGCCGCCAATCCGCGCGCCCGTGGCGTATGACCGCCCGCGCATACCAAGAGGCACTCGCCGAGGGCGACACGGTCCCCCTCAAGGGCAGCACCGCACCCTCCCCGTGGGAGCCCGCGCTCGCCGACTTCGCGGACGCGGCGACTGCGAACCGCGATGGGACCTCCAGGGACCCCAACCACTGACGCCGACCGGGAATCCCGCGGCCTCAAGAGGCTCGCGTCAGTACCCGACGGGCAACTATGCCTTGGGCCACTTTGAGGAGCGGGCCTTGAGCAGGACCGCACGGACCCCCGCTGGCTCAGGTGACGGAGAAGCCCTGGAAGGCGGCGATCCCGCGGGTGTCGGTCCAGCCGTTGGCAGCCGTCATGAACACCCCGATGTCCTGGGCGTCGGCGGCGGCGCCCGGGGTGGCCGTGCCGACCGTGGTCCATGAGACGCCGTCAGCGCTGCACTCGCCGGTATAGGCGTTGCCGGAGCGCGTCAGCCGCAGATGCACCGGAGCGGTGAAGGGCCCGGACAGTTCGATCGAGTCGAATGTTCCGTTGCCGTCGGCGTCCCAGGACAGTGCGCATCCGTTGGACGGTGTCACCGCCAGATTGACGTACCCGGCCGAGCCATCGCCGTTCGCGGAGAGGTCGTTACGGACCATCAGCCCGGCGCGGGCCCAGCCGCCGGTGTTGTCCTGCGAGGTGACCTGGACCGTGGCGACCGAGGCGGAGCCGAAGGCGGCGACCCGGTGGATCGTGGCGAACTCATTGGTGCCACCCCACAGATCGGCGCCCCCGCCCTCGATGGCGAGCCCGTCTCCCGACTGGCCGAAGACGGCGTCGTTGAAGGAAGCCGTTCGGTAGGGCGCCTGTACTCCGGTGCCCGCCATCAGGCGGACCGCCGCCGAGGCCGAGCCCCGCGAGCCGCCGGTCCGGTAGGACGCGCCCACCGGCACCCGGGAGACCAGCGCGCCGGCGGGCGCGGTGAGGGTGACCCGGAAGCTCGCCGAGAATGTCTCGCCCGGGGCGATGGACGCCGCGGTGGTCGGGCCGGCCGGCTCGGCGGTCATCCCCTCCGGTGCGTCGGCCGACAGGCTCACATCCGTCGCGGTGCCGAATCCATTGCGGTTGGTGAACGACACGGTGACCGTGACCGGGCGTCCTTCGGCCACCGCTGCCCGGTCGGCGGACGCGGTCAGCGCCACCTGGTGGGCGTCCGCTGCCAGGGTGTCCCGCACCTTCCGGGCCAGCTTGTGGATGTCGCCCGACGTCCGCACCGGGTAGCTGTCGTGCCGGTGCGCCCAGCGGTCCTCCAGCGCGAACCAGTCGATCGCGGCCGGCTGCCGGCCGGCCGCGAGTGCCGCCGACAACTCGTCGAAGTACGTCTTCCAGCGGAGGTGGTAGAGGCCGCTGAGCAGTCCGGACCACTCCCGGTTGGCGTAGTCGTGCAGGCCCTCGTCGCTGCTCGCCCGGCCGCCCCAGGTGGTGATGATCGACCGTGCGTCGTACTCCAGCCGGTCCTTCTCCGCCGTGGTGGTGCCCCAGGAACGGGCGTCGGCCAGCCACCGTCCGAGCAGGTGCCGGCCGCTGGTGGCCAGCACCTTGTCCATCAGCTTCATCCAGCTGAGCCAGGTCTTGGTGAGCCGGTCGAAGTGGCCGCGGTCCCCGGCCTCGTACGCCGCCTTGATCTGGGGCAGCAGCACCCGGCTGCGGTTGGACAGCACCTGGCGCGCCACGTCGGCCAGATCGTAGGCGTAGGCCGAGCTGTGGCGCAGCCCCGGCGCCACCTGGAGCAGTTCGGTGAGAGCCGTGTCGAAGGCGGTGGTGTCGTAGCGGTCGGCCTCCGGGCCCCACGCGGCGGCTCTGTTGGCGTCCAGGCTCGGCCGGGCGCCGAACAGTCCGTCGGGCGCCTCGCTCCAGGAGTCCGCGCGGGACATGTTGTACGCGGTGGCACGGATCGCCTTCCAGGCGGCGACGGCGTGCGGGTCCTCGCCGCCGTACCGGGAGGTCGCGTAGGAGGCGAACCAATCGTCGAGGTCGATGGTACCGGGCGTCCAGGCCAGGTCGGTGAACAGGGCCATCGCGGCGGGATTGTTGTCGGCGCCCTCCGGCATCATCGCGATCCCGGCGAGCGCGCTGCCCGACTTGTCCCGCCACTTCGGGTACTGGTCCACCCAGTCGGGAGCGTTGGCGCCGATCGGGGTGTGACCGCCGAAGTTCCAGATGGAGCCGAAGGCGTACGGGGTGCCGTCCCAGTCGCTCTCCCGGTCGGTGACGGTGGTGTAGCGGTCGGACAGGCCGTCGACGACGAGCATCGTGCTCTTGTCGACCGCGCCGAGGATCTCCCGGCTGGGGTTGGTCTGCCAACCCAGGATCGCCCAGACCGCCCCGGGGTGTGCCTTCTGGAGAGCTGCCTCGACGGCCTTGGCCGCCTCTCCGACCGGCACGTCACCGGGGTTGCCCCCCTCGTGCAGCAGGTCCATCTTGTACATCGAGCTGTCGCCGTAGCGTTCCCGTTGGTGCCGATAGAAGGCGGCGGCGACCTCGGCGAAGAGGTCCGTACGCGGATCGAGCCAGTCGGGGCGCTTGAAGGCGCCCCAGGTGCCCTGGGAGACCAGCGACGCGCCGGGGTTCTTGGCCAGGAAGTCGTCCGGCACGGTGCCGTAGTAGCCCGGCAGCACGGGGGTCATGCCGAGTTCCCGCACCCGGGCGATGATCTTCTTGGCGAGGGCGGCCCGCTGGTCGATGAGGTGCTTGGACACCGGACCGCCGAACCCCGACATGTTCTGCAGCAACCACCAGGGCTGGTGGGAAGGCGCGGGGATCCAGGCCCGCAGCTCGGCGTCCGAGTAGCCGAAGCCCCGGAAGGTGTCGTAGTAGACGGCGTCGGCACCGATGTACACGAGCACCTCGTTGATGCCGTGCAGCGCGAGCACGTCGATCTCGCGCTCCCAGGCCTTCCAGCCCCGGTAGGCGCCGGTGTAGCCCTCGTTGGTGTCGTTGTACGCGAACCGGTGGGCGACATTCGCCGCTCCCGTGATCTCCGCGCCGGGCGCGGGCAGCAGCCGCGGGAGGTTCAGCTGCTCGCCGTTCCAGGAGATGTCGGCCTTCGCGGCCTCGACGAGGTACCGGTGGAACCCGGTGAGCAGTACGGCGGGGCTGGTGCCCTCCACCGTGATGCTCCCGGCCCGGCCGGTGACCTTGAAGTGGTCGCCGCCGCCGGCCGCCATCGCGCGCAGCGTGACCTGCTGGTGGTGGGCGGGTACCAGCCGCCGCAGCGCGGCGGCGGCCGGTGCCGTGTCGAACGGCCGGGCGCTCCCGTTCGCTGCGGTCGCTCGGGCGGCCTGCGGCTTCGCCAGCAGCAGCGCGCCGCTCACGGCGGCCGCTCCGGTCAGCACCTGTCTGCGACTGACGCCTTCGTTGTTGTCCATGAATGTCCTTTCAGACGACCGTCATCGCGAAGATGTGCAGGGCGGGGACGCCCGACTGCAGGCCGTCGCTGACCTTCGGCAGCACGACGGCGCGCACTTCCTTGTCCTGTAGCTCGACGCCGAACACGTAGAGGCTGACCGGGGTGTCGTCCCGGCCGGTGGAGATGTGGCGGTACGGCACCACCACTGAGGCGGAGCTGTTCGCCCCGTACCAGTCCGGGACGGCGACGGAGAACGCCTGCCGCGTGCCGTCGGCGTAGAGGACGGCTCCCTCGCCCTTGCCCTCGCCCCAGGTGCTGGTGGCCAGGAAGGCCAGCCGGGAGCCCGAGCCGGACAGCAGCACGGTCTGCCCGGAGGCGACGACGTTGTCCTTGTTCCCCGGCCGGGTGTCCGGCCAGGTGAAGGTCGTCCCGTCGTACGTCACCGCCGCCCCCGGCGTCAGCCCGACCGAGGCCAGCGCCTGCGCGGACAGGCTGGACCGCGACCCGTCGATGTCGGCGACCGTGAGGGCGTCGTCGGAGGCGATGCCCGCATTGTCGAAGGCACCGGCGAGCGACCGGTTCGGCAGCCGCACCGACGAGGTGGCGCGGGCGCAGTCGGAGCCGTCGTGGTGGACGTCGAAGAGCGCGTGGGCGGTGAACGAGACGAGGCCCTCGGCGTCGTCGGCGAGCCGGGTACGCCAGCTGCGGGTGGCCGTGGCACCGGGCGCCAGGCTGCCCAGACGGGACGGCCGCCCGGTGCCGTCCACGGCGAGGTAGAGCACCGTGTCACGCAGCGCGATCGGGGCGGTGTTGGTGACGGTGGCGGTCAGCGTCACCGCCGAGCCCGCTTCCGGACTCGTCGGCGACACGGTCAGTGAGAGGGGCGGGGTGAGGAAGTCCTCGTCGGGCCGGTACGCGTGGCCGTTCATGGCGCCTCCACCGAGAAGTGATCGAAGACCGCCCGGACGGTGGTGCCCGGGTAGTTGGCATTGACGGCGCTGGCGATGACTCCGGCGTCCCCGGCGCCGCTCGCCGACGGCACGGTGGCGGTGCCGACCCGCTCCCACGCCAGTCCGTTGCCGGTGGCGTACGCGGTGTAGGTGGTGCCCGAGCGCACCAGGCGCAGCCAGGCGGGGTGGTAGGAGCCGCCGCCTCCGGCCCAGGTGTCCAGGTGTCCGTCGCCGTCGCTGTCCGTCATGAATTCGAGGCCGTACCGGGCGGACATGGTCAGCACCGCGTAGCCGCCCTTGCCGGGTGCGGTCAGGTCGCCTGCGATCGCGATCCCCGATTTGGCGCTGGGGTTGTCGCTGCCGGTCAGGCCGGCCGTCCTGACCTGCACCACGCAGGACTCGGCGGCGGCGCCGGGGAGGTAGATGACCCCCTTCTCGTCGGTGCCGCCGGACAGGTCCCGGCCACCGGCCCAGATGACCAACTGGCCGGGGGCGTACTGGCCGAACGTGGCGTCGTCGGTGGTGGCGAAGGTGGTGTACGGCTCCCGCACCCCGTTGGGCTCGTAGGGGACGCTGACGGTCCTGGCGGCGCGGGCGCAGTCGGAGCTGTGGCCGTCGACGTCGAAGACGAGGTGCGCGGTGAACGATACGTCGCCCGCCACGTCGGCGGGCATCGCGGTCTGCCAGCTGCGGGTGACCTTCGCGTCGCGCCGCAGGTTGCCGAGGGGGAGGGTCCTGGCGGCCGTCGTCGCACCCGGGCCGATCAGGTGGAGAACGGCGTCGCGGAGCGGGAAGGGGCAGTCGTTGGTGAGGTGCGCGGTGGCCGTCACCGCGTCGCCGCCGGCCGGGTCCGCGGGCACCGTGGTCACCGTGAGGGCGGGTCCGAGGGTGTCGAACCGGGTTTCGTCGCGTCCGGTCATCGCGCTCATCCCCGGTCCCAGTCGACGGTGAAGGTATTCGCGGTGTCGCTGGGGAGAGCGGAGGGGACCGTGATGTGGATCTTGCCGTCCTCGCGGGTCCACCGCAGCGGGCCCTGGTGGCCGAGCAGCCAGATCCTGGAAGTGGAGCTGATCGGGATGTCGGCGGGCACCGACAGGGTTCCGCTGGGGGCACCCAGCGCGATGATGTTGAACCTGCCGGGGGTGACCGTGTAGCGGATGCCGAGTGGGCTGCCCTCCTCCTCCGCCCGCACCCACGGCGTCGAGCCGTAGATCGCCGGGCCGTTGACGTCCAGCCAGGCGCCGATGTCGCGCAGCCGCTCCCGCATGATGGCGGGGATGGTGCCGTCGGGCTTGGGGCCGATGTTCAGCAGCAGGTTGCCGTTCTTGCTGACCACGTCGGCGAGCAGGTGGATCAGGAACTCGGAGGTCTTGTAGTCCTCGTCCAGTTCGTGCTTGTTGTAGCCCCAGGAGTAGCCCATGGTGATGCAGCACTCCCACTTCTGCGGGTCCATCGTGGGGTTGGTGCGCTGCTCGTACGTGGCGAAGTCGAAGTGGGTGTCGAACCGGTCGTTGATCACGACACCCTTGGGCCGCGCCCGGTTCTTCGCCTTGTTGTAGTAGTAGGCCATGGGCTCTTCGCTGCGCCACGGCGGCTCCCCGGTGGGCCGGAACCACTGGCCGTCCGCCCACAGCAGCTCGGGGTCGTACCGGTCGATGACCTCGTAGAGCTGCTTCAGCTCGTAGTCGCCGACGTAGTCCTGGACCGGCTTGTAGCCGACCATCGGGATTTCCTCGTCGGTGTAGAAGTTCTTCATCGGCCGGCCGATGGCCGGGTTGAAGAACTCGCCCAGCGAGTAGTAGAGGCCCGGCCGTACGGTGCCGCGTTTGCGGGCGGCGGTCATCAGCTCACCGACCAGGTCGCGCCTGGGGCCGTACTTCACCGAGTGCCGGTCGGTGACCTTACTGGGGAAGAGGGCGAAGCCGTCGTGGTGCTTGCTGGTCAGCGCGAAGTACTGGGCGCCCGCCCGCTCGAAGAGCCTGATCCAGGAGTCCGGGTCGAAGTTTTCGGCCTTGAACCGCGGGATGAAGTCGTCGTAGACGAAGTCCTGGCCGTAGGTGTCCCGGTGGTACTTCCACTCGGCGGTGTCCTTGAAACTCTGGTACCACAGGTACCATTCGCCCGCGTTGTGCCGTCCGGTGCCCCCGGGCACCGAGTAGACGCCCCAATGGATGAAGATGCCGAACTTGGCGTCCTTGTACCAGCGCGGCACCGGGTGGGTGTCCAGCGACGCCTTGGTGGGCTCATAGTCGGGGCGCGCCCCGCCGCCGAGGGCGTGAGCGATCCCCGGCGGGCCGAGCAGCACGGCCCCGCCGAGGGCGGTCGCGGTGGTCAGGAGGTCTCTGCGGCTGACTGCCATGAAGGTGCCTCTCACTCGGTGACGGAGAAGGAGTCGAAGACAGCTGTGGTGGTCTGGCCGGGATAGTTGAGGTTGACGGCGCTGGCGACCAGGCCCGCGTCGCCGGTGCCGCTCGCCGAGGGCACGGTCGCGGTGCCGACCTGCTGCCAGGCGGTGCCGTCGGTACTGGCGTACGCGGTGTAGACGGTGCCGTCGCGGACGAGCTTCAGCCAGGCGGGGTGGTACGAACTGCCGCCGCCGGACCAGGTGTCGAGCCTGCCGTCGCCGTCGCTGTCAGTCAGGAACTCCAGGCCGAACTGCGCGGACATGGTGAGCACCGCGTAGCCGCCCGCCTCCGGCGCGGTGAGGTCGTTGGCGACGGCGATCCCCGCCTTGGCGGACGGGCCGCTGCCGCTCTGACCGGCGACCCGGGCGGTCACGGTGCCGGACGGCGGCGCGGCGTCGGCGAGGTAGACCGCCGCCTTCTCGTCCTTCCAGCCCGACAGGTCCTGGCCGCCCGCCCAGATGGCGAACTGCCCGCCGTTCTCGGCGTATCGCCCCTCCTCGGTCGTGGTGGCGGTCGTGAGATACGGAGGCCGCACCTTGGACGGAACGGGGGTCACCGTGGCGTCCACGCTGTCGGAGTCGTGCCGTGTCCGGCCGTCCTGGTGGAAGGAGGTGCGTACGCCGATCTGGTAGGTGCCCCAGGCAGCGTCGGCCGCGGGGGCCACCGTCCAGGTGACGGCGGTGCTGTCGCCCGGGGCGAGGGAGCGTATCCGCGCGCTGCCGGCCGGTTCGGCGGACCAGCCGTCGGGGAGATCGAGGCGAGTGCTGACCCGGGTGACTGCTGTGGTCCCGGTGTTGGTGACGGTCGACGTGATCTCCGTGCCGTCGCCGTCAGCTTGGAGGGTCGGCCGGTACGGGGTGAGCCGGACACGGGCCGAGGGGCAGTCGCGGGCCGCCCCGAGGGTAGTGAGATCGACGGCGTCGGCGAACGCCTTCATCCCGGTGTCGTTGGGGTGCAGATGGTCACCGGAGTCGAACGCGGCGGCGTAGCGGGTGGGGTCGGCCGGATCCCGTACCGCCTTGTCGAAGTCGGCGTACCCGTCGAAGACGCCGCCGGAGTCGCGGATGAACGCGTTGACCCGCTGCCGGTCGGCCTCCTTGTCCTCGGTCCACCAGTCGCCCCATCCCCGGTACGGGACCACGGTCGCGCCGATCACCCGGAGCCCGCGGGCGTGGGCCCGCCGCGCGATCTGCCGCATACCGTCGATCACCTGGTCGCCGGTGGCGCCACCCCAGCTGAGGTCGTTCACGCCCTCGAACAGGATCACCGTCCGGGCGTTCGGCTGGGACAGCACGTCGCGCTCCAGCCGGTCCAGCGCCGACGGGTTGCCGTCGGTCCCGGCGGTGATCCGGTTGCCGCTGATGCCCTCGTTGAGCACCCCGGCGGTGGACGAGCAGGCCGAAAGCCGGGCGGCCAGGTAGTCGGGCCAGCGCCGGTTTGCGTTCGCCGTGGACGACGCCCCGTCGGTGATGGAGTCGCCGAGCGCCACCACCGCGCCCTTCGCGTCACCGCCCCGAACGTCGACGCCGGTCAGGAACGGGAAGGTGGAGTCGGTCCGGGTGAAGGCGTCCCCGTCGGCGTCCGAGGCGTGGTCGCCACCGCCGTCGGGCGTCCAGTAGACGGTCTGGAGGCCCATCCAGTGCTGGCTGACATGAGTGAGCCGGCCCGGGAAGTACAGGCTGACCACCAGGTCGGTACGGGCGGGCACGGCGAGCCGGAGCGGGTCACTGACCGCCTGCTCGCCCGCCGCGATCGTCACCTCCCGCTTCCCGCCGAACCGCAGGTCGTACGGGTGCGCCACGGCGGAACCGCTGTCGCGCCGCCCCACGGTGGCGTGACCGATCGTCACCGGCTGGTCGGTGAATCCGTTGGCCAGCCGGATCCGCACGCTCGACCCGCCGGCGCTGACGCGCACCGGTATGCGTACGGTGACCTCCGAGCTGCCGGGGTCGTACGAGGCGTGCTGCGCGGTGGCCCACGTACCCGTCCAGGCCAGCTGCCCGGCCTCGGCCGGCGCCGCCATGAGCAGCGCAGCCAGGGTGGCCGCCAAGCCCGCGGCGAAGGCGGCGAATCCGCGGTGTCCGAGCCCTCTGAACACACCAGGCACGCCAAGCACGGGTCCTCCTCAGGAAGCATGGTGGAGTGCCTTGAGCGCCTTGGCGGCGCCGTTGGCCTTGAGGTTCACGAACGCCGGGGTGATCCCGAGAGCGCCGCATAGTCCTCGAGTGTCACGGGGCCGTGGACGACCGTGCCGCGGCCCACGTCGCGCCACACTCCGGTGGTCGCTGTTCTCGCCGTGCCCGTACCAGTGCCCGGCGCTCTTCAGGTCGTATGCCGTGCTCAGCGCGTCCGCGGTCGCCCCGGTCAGCGACCACGTCACGTCGTACCGGTCGGACCGCAGGGTGATCCTCAGATCGACGGCGACCCCCGGCAGATCGGTGGCGGCGGTGACGCGCAGGGTGTCGCCGTCGCGGGCGCTGTCGGCGACCTCCCGGACGAGGTACCAGTCAGCGCCGATCCGGAACCGGAACGCCCCCGCCGCCGTGGCCAGGACGGTCCGGCCCGCCCGTACCGTGGTGAGGGTCAACCGGTCCGTCGCCATGCGCAGTTCGTAGCCCGGCGTCGCGAGGGTGATCGGCCCGGTCGTGGCGGCTGCCGGGGCCGCGCCGAGCAGCGGGGCGGCCAGGGCCAGCACCGCCGAGCAGCGGCGGAGGGTTCGGCTCACGCCGGACATCAGGCACCGCCGCCGCAGGTCAGCTTGGCGTCGGCCCAGTCGGCGTGGTCGGTGGAGACATCGCCGTCCCCGTCGACCAGCAGGTCCAGCCAGCGGGCACCGGTCACGTCCACGTCGATCGCGGCGCCGCCGCCGGAGCCGTAGAGCACCGGACCGGTGAAGAGGGAGCGGCCGTCGGCGATCACCTGGAAGGAGACGCTGCCGTTGTCACCGACCTCGTCGTCCACCCCCGTGGTGGCGGTGAACCGGGTGCAGCCGCCGCCGAGGTAGACCCGGATCTGGCTGTTCGCGTGCACGCCGAGGCCCTTGGCGTATGTGGTGCCGCCGATCGCGAGCGGCCGCCCGTCGCCCGCCGCGGACTCGCCGTTGGAGGCGTCCTTCTCGACCGGGCCCCAGCCGTTGACCGACTTGACCAGCGTCAGGTCGCTCACGTAGGCGTCGGCGGACAGCCCCGGCGGCGGCACCTGCACCGCCCGCCGGCCGGTGACGGTGCCTGGACGGCCAGTCTGCGTCAGCTCCGCGGTCGCGGACAGGACGGCGTAGTGAACCGGGTCGCCGGGCGGGGTGACGGTATAGGCCGCGGTCACCGTGTCGCCGGGCCGGACCCGGTCGAAGCGGGTGGTGTCGTCGGTGGTCGCGGTCCAGCCGTCCGGCACGGTCAGCGCCAGTTTGACGTTCCGGGCGGTCGGCGCGTCCTTCGGCACGGTGAGCGTGACGGGGACCTCGGTGGCCGTGCCGGGCTTAAGGAACGGCTCGGCGCTGACGGTGACCCGGGCGCCCGACGCCGGCATGGCGTAGGTCCTGGCGTCGTAGGAGGGCGCGTCCACCGTACGGACCCTGATCCCGCCCGCCGACGCGCCGAGGTCGACGAGGGTCGCGGAGCCGGGGCCAGAAGCCTTCTCGGTGGACCAGACGGCCAGGGCGATGGTGTTGCCGCCCTGCTCGTGCAGGATGCCCTTGGGGATGACGAAGCGCGTCTGGGGCCCGGTGTCGGCCAGGTAGCGGCCGATCAGCCAGCCGTTGACGAAGATCTGGGCGCGGTAGTCGGTGCTTGTGCCCTTGGGTTCGGCGAGATCCAACGCGATCGCGTCGTCCTGGCCCCGCGGCAGGTCGAGCCCGGCGGTGGTGCGGTACCACCGCACGCCGGGCCCGGTCTTCCCGGTCTGCCCGGACAGGGTGGTGCGGCTCCAGCCGTTGTCGGGGTAACCCGGCAGCGACCAGCCGGCCCGCTCCCCGTACAGCCCGCCGTTGTTGTACTGGCCCCGTGCGGTGTCGACCGGGTTCTCGGCGCCCCGGCCGCCCTGGATCTTCCAGGTGAGGGTGGTGGCCCCACCGATCACCTCGGCGCCGAGCAGACCGCGCGGTTCCTTGGAGTAGTCATGGCCCCATTCCTCGTTGTGGCCCGCGTTCTCGACGAGCACGGAGAGGACGTTGTCGCCTTCCGCCGCGAGCGTCCCCGCCGGGATGTCGAAGGTGTGCGCGCCGTCGCCGGAGCTGCCGAGGTAGCTGCCGTTGAGCCACACCGCGTACTGGCCGGTCGGTCCGGTGTTGGCGTTCAGCGCGATCGCGGTCGCCTTCCCCGTGGTCGTGAACCGGCCGCGGTACCAGACGTCGCCGTGGTGGTAGCCGTACTCGTCCATCGCGAGGACGGGCAGCGATCCGTCCAGTTCGGCGTTGTTGGCGCTGAGCCTGGCGGCGGTGGTCCAGGCGGAGTCGTCGAAGCCGGGGGCGGACTCCGGCGCTTCCTCCTTGTACTTCCACGTCGTCAGCTCGGGCAGTTCGATGGGATGAGGCGCCGATGTGACGGCGGTCTCGCGGCCGTTCCACGTCACCTTGGTGGCGTCCGCGATGACCTCGATCTTCGAGGCATCGGTGGAGTCGCCGGTGAGCTTCAGCGTTCCGTCGTCCAGTTCGGCCGTACGGACGAGCGACGGGCCACGCACGAGGACCGGGCCCGCGGCGGTGTCCTGCCGCCACCAGCGGGCGGTCTCCGCGGTGTCGGCGATCAGCAGTTCCAGGCCGTTCACCAGCACTCGGGCCAGCCCGTCGTGGGTGTAGTCCAGCCGCAGATCGCCACGTTCGGCATCCCAGGCGGTGGTGACATCGCCGTCGAGCACGGTGACCTTCGGCCGCTTCGCGTACCGCAGGACGGTCTCACCGGCCTCGCTCTTGCGTCCGTACAGCAGCGCCACGTCACGGTCGCCGACGCGTGCGTGCGTCATGATCTCCGAGGTGGAGTAGACGAGCCGCTGATCGCCCAGGTCGTAGCCCGCGACGAGGAGTTTGGCGTCCCGGCCGTCGACCGTGATCGTGCCCTGCTGCGGCACGCGCGGATAGTCGCCGTCCGCGCCGGTCAGGGACAGAGTGGTCTCATCCTTGTCCTTCACCCGGGTGTCGGCGTGCCGGACGGTGAAGAACTGGGTGCCGTCGTCGGGGTTGACCCGCCGGTCGACGCGCAGCGCCTCATCGGAAGGAGTGGGCGCCTCGGCCCTGTCGGTCCGCGCCAGCGAGCGGACCGAGTTGACGAAGTACCCGAGGCGCTTGAACTCCTGGTATTTGTCGGTCAGCTGACGGGACTCGTTGATCGGAGCCCCGTAGTCGTACGACGTGTACACCGCGTTCGGATCGGCGAGCCAGCCCCAGTTGGTGCCGCCGTACGTCATGTAGAAGGACTGGCCGGTCACCCCCGCGGCGATGTTCATCTTGCTGAACACCCGGGTGAAGTCGGTGCCGGTGAGCTGCGCGCAGTCCTGGTACCCGGTGCCGCCCCAGGGGTCGAAGGCGCCGCCCTGCGCCTCCGGGATGATCAGCGGGGACTCGGGTTTCCAGTCGTTCACATAGGAGTAGTCGGGCAGGTTCTTCCAGGCGTCGGGCTGCGAGCAGTCGAAGCCCTGCGGGTAGGCGTCGAAGCCGTAGATGGCGGGGGCTCCCTTGCCGCTCACCCAGTTCTTGTTGGCGCCGCCGTCGTTGACGAAGGTGGGCACGTCGATGCCGTCGCTCTTCGCCCATTCGATGAGCGTCTGCATGTAGTCGGCGTCGTGGCGGCCGCCCTGGTACTCGTTCTCGACCTGGTAGAGGATCACCGTGCCGGTGCCTCGGGTGAGCTGGTGGCGGGCGATGATCCGGTTGATCCGGCTCATCCACTCGCGCGCGTCGTCGAGGTAGCCGGTCTCGGAGGTGCGGTTGACGCCCTTTCGCGTCTTCCGCCAGGCCGGGAAGCCGCCACCGGAGACCTCGGCGTTGATGTACGGGCCGGGGCGGGCGATCACATACAGACCCGCGCGCTCGGCCTCGTCCAGCAGCCGTTCCACATCACGGATGCCGGTGAAGTCGTACGAACCCGGCTTGGCCGAGTGGTAACCCCAGTCGAAGTACAGCGAGACCGCGTTGAATCCGTCCGCCTTGATCTTCTGGAGTACGTCACGCCATGCGTCGGGGCTGGGCAGCCGGAAGTAGTGGAACTCGGCGCCCCAGATGTACAGGGGCTCGCCGTCGACCTTCACGGAGTACTGGTCGTAGGCGACCGTGTGCTCCTGCGTCCGCGGCTTCGCCTGAGCCGGAGTCGCGGCGGCCGGACCGGTCAGGGGAATGACGGTCAGAAGCGCGGCGAGCAACAGGGAGCGCCATCGCCCTTTCATGACGTCAGCCCCTTCACCACGGCCGCCCGCGCGGTCTCGATGTCGGTGACGTCCTTCGTACGGCCGTCGAGGTTCCGGGTCGCCGTGGCGAGGGCCTCGGTCAGGGCGTCGCTGTCGGCGGCGCCGGCCTCCTTCTTCCTCAGCTGGGCGATGAGCTCATAGTCTTCGATACCCTCCTTCAACTGCTCCCAGCGGATGCTGGACATCGGCCGGTTCTTGCCGGGGTAGACCAGGTATTCGTCGCCCTGGGTGAAGATGTGCACCGGCTGATCGAAGGGGTCGCGGGTCCAGCTGTTGTACGACCAGCGGAGAAACCCATCGAGATTCCGCTGGGCGGAGATCCACGGCAGCATGCGTGACTCGACGGCGGGAGAGTACGACAGGGTGTTCGGATGAGCCGGTGAGCCGTACACGTAGAAGGTGGTGGTCTTTCCGGCCGCGCGCCGTTCCGCCGCCTTCTCCTTCGTCATCGCGTCGATGCCGCCCCAGTCGACGGACAGGTTCGACGCGACGCCCTCCGTGCTGATCGACCCGGCGACGGAGATACGGTCGTCGAAGGCTGGCGCGATCTCGTGGACGAAGTCCTTGACGACCGTCATGGTGCTGATCGGGCGCTCGTCGAAGGACAGCCAGGTGTCCTCCAGCCAGCCCTTCGCCTTCAGGTGTTTTTCGAAGGCGGGCAGAAACGCCCCCCACGCCTCCCGCCAGCGGTCCCCGCCCAGCTCGACGTTCTCGTAGACGGTCCTGCCGGTACGGGTGTCCGTGTAGGTGAGGTGTTCCTTGTCCTGGAACGCCAGCATGGAGAAGGCGCCGATGTCGGGCCCGAGCCCGGCGCGTCTGGCGGTCCGGACGTACTTGTCCCAGCGGGCGAAGTCGAAGGAGAACGTTTTCCCGTCCCAGGTCCAGCCGACCATGCTGGAGTACGGCGTGGCCGTCTGCGACTCCCGGGTGCCCAGCGACCACTGGTGGTGCCAGGGGTTGTCGACGATGGTCGTGTTGATGACCTTCTGACCGCGGGAAGCCAGGTCGCGGCTGTAGGCCCCGATCAGCTTCCAGTGCTTGTCGGACCAGAGCTTCACGCCGTGTGCCTGGGCGATGGTCTCCGGCTGTGCCCATACGTCGAGGAAGAAGTCGTAGTCATCGGGGTCGGGCGCGCTCGCGTCCGCGACCGCGATGGTCAGCGGGTAACGGGCCTGGGTCCGGCCGTCGGCGTCGACCTTCACCGTGCCCCGGTAGGTGCCGGGCCTGGCCTTCTCGGGGATGTGGAAGGTGAACCACAGCGGCTGCGCCGCGTACGCGGGCACGTCCACGGAGGACCGCTCCTCGAGGGGGTCGCCGACCACATCGGGGTTACGGTCGCCGGAGACCTCCTTGCCGGAGCTGACCTGGTCGATGGTGGCGGACCAGTCGACCTCGCTCTTGGAACGCTGCACGGGCACGTACTTCACGAACCGGACCTGGGTGTCGTCTCCGGACAGCTTCGCCCCGCCGGGTCCGGTGAGATCGCCGACCACGGCCTTGACGTGGTCGAGATCCTGGCCGGACGCGATCGCCAACTGCGCCGAGACCTGCTCGTTGCGTACGGCGGAGAGGTTCAGCTCCTTGGTGTCCTTGCCCTGGATGGCGGTCATCGGGTAGCGCGGGACCCGTTCCTCCGCGGAGGTGGCGAAGGATCCGGTGGGCACCCAGGTGATGGTGTCCCTGGTACCCATGGCGTCGGCGACCTTGGCGGTCAGCCATGTCGTGGTGGCCTTGGAACCGGTGTCGGTGACGGTGTTCGTACCGGTGACGGCGATCGCGGTGGTGCTCGCGGCCACCACGACACCCGCGACGAAGCCGGCGACAGCTGCGGACGTACGTGCCATGGGTCTGTGCTCCCTCTCTCACGGACGTGTGGGGGCATGGTCCCCGGCAGGCCCCGGGGTGGTGGGGCGGGGCCTGCCGGGAAGGGGCGGTACACGTGGTCCCTGTGGCGTCAGGAGGTGATGGAGAATCCGCCGAAGACGGCCTCGATGTTCTCGCCGGGGTAGCTGACGTTGGCCGCGCTGGCGACCATCCCGGCGTCACCGGTGCCGGCGGCCGAGGGCACGTCGGCGGTGCCGACCCGCGACCAGGTCTCGCTGTCCTTACTGGCATACGCGGTGTAGGCGGTGCCGTCCCGGGTCAGTTTCAGATACGCCGGGTGGTAGGTGGAGCCGCCGCCCGCCCAGGTGTCGAGCGCGCCGTTGCCATCGCTGTCGGTCATGAACTCCAGCCCGTACTGCTCGGTCATGACCAGCACCGCGTAACCGCCCTTGCCGGGCGCGGTCAGATCGTTGGCGAGGGCGATCCCGGCCTTGCCGAAGGGCGAGGTGCTGTCCTGGGAGACCAGCTGGGCCTGCACCGTGGCCTTCTCACCGGCCGCGTCGTCGAGGTAGATGACGCCCTTCTCGTCCTTCCACCCGGACAGGTCCTGACCGCCGGCCCAGATGGCGAATTGGTCCCCGCCCTGGGCATATCGGGCGTCATCGGTGGTGGCGGTCGTCAGATACGGGGCCGTCACACTGCCGGGGGCTGCCTTGACCTCGGCCCGCACGGTGTCGGAGACCTTCTGGGCACGGTCGTACGTCACCGTTCCGGTGAGATCGTGACCGCCCCATCGCGCGTCGGCGGCCGGGGTCACCGTCCAGGTGGTGGTGAGCGTTCCCCCGGCCTTGAGGGACTTCGCGGTGGTGGGGCCGGTCGCCGTGGCGGTCCAGCCGTCGGGGAGGTCCAGCGCCGCTTGGACGTTTCTGATGGCCCGGGTGGACCAGTTGGTCGCCTCGGTGGTCACCTCGAAGGGGGTGCCGGAGCCGGTGGACGGGGCGTCAGGGCTGATCAGGACGGAGGCGGCCGGGACGTCGTGGCGCTTCAGGGCCTTGATGGCCTTGGCGGCGCCTTTGGCCTTGAGGTCGACGAAGGCCGGGGTGACGCCGAGCGGCGCCGCGTACCCCTTGAGGTTCTTGGGGCCGTGGATCACCGTGCCGTGGTTGACGTCGTACCAGGTGCCGGGTGGCAGATGGACGGTGCGGGTGGCGCCGGTGCTCAGCTTGGGTGCGGCGAGTACGGCCGGGCCGAGCATCCATTCGTCGGTGACGGTGTAACTCTCCTTGTCCTTAGGGAAGTCGAAGAACAGGGGCCGCATGATGGGGTCGCCGGTCTTCAGGGTGGACTGGACCTGGTCCCAGATGTAGGGGGCGAGCTTCTTGTGCGTCTCGATCGCCTGCCGGTAGAGATCGACCGTCTCCTGGTCGTAGTCCACCTTCTGTCCGGTGGTGGTGTCATTGGTGTCCACTGGTGACGTCGAGGCGTACATCAGCGGCATCAGCGAGGCGGACTGCGCCCATCGCACCAGTACGTTCTTGGACGGTGCGGGCTGGCCGCCGGAGCCGCCGATCATGTCGGACTCGACGAACGGGTAGCCGATGGTGCAGATCGCCAGGTTCTGGGTGGCGGAGGCGCGCAGGGAGTCCCAGCCGGTGCCCTTGTCGACCTGGCGGGTGACGAAGCCGGCCTCGTGGGCCGTCTCGTTCCAGTGCACCCGGATGCCCGCGCCCTGGAGGTCGAACTCGTCGGCGAGCTGTGTGCCGAGCTTCTGGTAGTCGGTGGCCTGGTGGCCTTCGCGTGGCGCGCACTTCTCGTCGAAGAAGCGGGTGTCGAACTTCAGCCCGTCGATGTCGTAGTCGCTCATGAGCTTCTTGAGGTTGCCCTCGTACCAGGCCCTGGCGTCGGGGTTCGCCAGGTCGATGATTCCGGCTTGGCCGTTCCACCAGGTCACTTCGCAGGGCTTGCTGGTGTCCTTGGCGTCCATGAGGAGGTAGCCGTTGTCGACCGCGTGCTGGTAGTTGTCCGAGTCCAGGTTGATCCACAGGGTGACCCAGAGGCCGAAGTCGAACCCCATGTCGTGGATCTTCTTGGACATGCCCTTGGGATCGGGGAAGGTCGTGGGGTCCCAGGTCAGATTGCCGTAGTTCGACTCCCACTTGTCGTCGAGCTGGATGGTGTGCCCGTCAAGACCGTTGTCGTGGAGGTCGGTGGCATAGTCGAGCAGTTTCTCCTGGTCGACCTTGGTGTAGAACTGTGCCCAGGAATTCCACAGCGGCTTGGCGTACTGCTCGTACGTGGCATCGCTCTTGGCCGGTTTGCCGACGATGCCGATGTAGTCGCGGTAGACCTCGAGCGGGGTCGACTCGACGAACACGGTGGCCTTGTAGGTGTCGGGCGACTCGACGGTGAAGGCGCCGAGGCCGTCCTTGCCCTTGTTGAGTGCCACGTCCATGACATCCCCGGTGTCGACCCGGAGGCCGGTCGCGGTGGAGGTGTACCAGAACGGGTCGATCATGTTGTACGAGGCCGGGCCGAAGGTGCCGTGTTCGACCTCGCCCGTGTCGAGCGGCCAGGGTTGGTCGACACCCGGGCCGCCCTGCGGGGTCTCCGCCTCGCCGTGGCCGTACCAGTGGCCCGCCGATGACAGGTCGTAGGCGAGGCCGAGTCGGTCGGGGCTGCCGCCCTCGACATCCCAGTCCAGCTGGTAACGGTCGGATGTGGGGGTCAGCCGCGCTTTGACGGTGGCGCCGTCGAGCGTGGTGTCCGCGGTGAGAGCGAGGACGCCGTCCTTCCACGCCCAGTCGGTGACCTCGGTCGCGTGCTGCCATTGGCCGCCGGAGCGGAATCGCAGGCCCCCCGTCTCGCCGCCCGCTGTGCTGAGCACGGCCTCTCCGGCGCGCTCGGTGGTGATGGCGAGTTCGCCGGTGGCGATGTCGATGATGTAGCCGGGGGTCTTCTCGGTGGCCGGCGCGGACACGGTGAGGGCATCCGCGCTGCGGGTCACCTTCGGCTGGGCGGAGGTGTCTGCCCGGGCCGGTGTGGTGAGGGGTTCGGTCACGGACGGTATGAGCGCCAGGGCCAGCGCGGCGGCCAGAAGCATGCCGAATCCGCGGGTTTCGCGCGTTCTACGGGGGTGGGTGCGCACTCACGTCCTCCTGCGGGCGGGCATGGTGTCGTTGAGTAGCACTGCAAGATCATGCTTATTTCTGTTCATATTCTTGCGATTTAAGTCAACTGTCAACACTCGTCGCCGTGATTTCTTGACCCCAACCATCGGGCCCAACGCCCCTGGTGACGGTGGATTTCCCTGGTTGGCGCCCTGGCTCCTGAGGCCGCGAGCCAGGGGAAGACGGCGGTAAATTCTGGGTGAACCACGCCCGATTCGTGCGGTTCTGCTTCCTGAGCGCGGGTCAGGCACGAAGGTGCCCGCCGCCTCGCGCATCTTCGGGGTCGTCCCCTGGACCATCCCGTGCGCATGATGGATGTGAATGCTTGATTCTGGCAGTTTCGATCAGAATCAAGCATTCCAGCGCACGGCTGTTGTTCTGCGACAAGGGCGACGCTCAGGCCCGGACGATCTCCACGCCCGCAGCCGCGAACGGGTCGGTCAGTGCGGGGCCCGCCGCCTTGTCGGTCACCAGCACATGGACGTCCTCCACCGGGCAGATCCGGGCGAAGGCCCGCCGGCCCAGCTTGGAGGAGTCCGCGACGACGACCACCTGTTCGGCGCGCAGTGCCAGCGCCCGGTTGATGTCGGCCTCGCCCTCGTCCTGGGCCGTCGCACCGTATCTGGCGTCGATCGCGTCGACGCCGATGAAGACGTGGTCGAGGGTGATCCGCGTGAGCACCTCGGTGGCGAGCGGCCCGGTGAGCTCGTACGAGGCAGGGCGGGCCACGCCGCCGGTGACGACGAGTTTCACATGGCGGCGTACAACCAGTTCGTTGGCGATGTTCAGCGCGTTGGTGACCACCGTCAGCGAGGGCCCGGCGCCCTCTGTGCCCAGCTCCGGCCGGGCGGTCAGCGCACGGGCGACCGCGGTGGTCGTGGTGCCGCCGTTCAGGCCCACCACGGCGCCCGCCTTCACCAGGCCCGCCGCGGCGTCGGCGATCCGCTCCTTCTCCGGAGCGTTGCGCGCGGCTTTGTAACGGAGCGGCAGATCGTACGCAATCGCGTTGATCACGGCGCCGCCATGGGTACGGGTGACCATCTGCTGACGCGCCAGCTCGTCCAGATCACGCCGGATCGTGGCGGCGGAGACCTGCATCGCGTCAGCGGCGGCCTCGACCTCGATCCGTCCGTCGCGCGTCAGTATCTCCAGCAACGCGCTCCATCTGGCCTGCGGTGCCCCCATGTGTCATCCCTTGTTCCGTGGTGTGCGGGCCCAAGACTTTAGCTCGCCGGAACAAGCGTTTTCGTCCACGATCATTTCAGCCGTGAGGAAAGGCCACCGCCACTCCACGCCCCTGATCCCCACCGCCCAACTCGTCTGCGCGGCCCGCGCTGATGGCCGTGGCGGAGGCTGCCCGGGTCCCGGTCGACGTCGCACCGGCTTCCCTGGCAGGTGAGCGCCAGTGCCGGTTTTCGCTGGTCCGTTCGGACGACTGCTGTCGGATTCCCGGCGCTGCCCGGCTCTACCCATGACCGTGGCTACGGCAGAAGCAGCTCCCCGCGCAAGACGGGCGTGTACGTATGGTGCGTGTCCCCCCTCGGACACAGACAATATCCCCAACTTGTGCGGGTCGAGCGTCGCCTCGGCCCGCACGAGCTGTTTTCCGGGTTCGTAGATCAGCTTGAGACCGAGGTTCCGGTAGACCTCGGCCTGTCCCGGTAGACCTCGGCCTGTCCCGCGGCTCGGCGTCGGCGAGGACGTCAGGGATGGGGCCCAGCGGCTTGAGCATGGCGCGGATCTCGTCCTTGGTCATTCGGCGCCGGCCGGTGATCTTGCGTGACCGGCTGAGCGCTTCGGCGCGGTGGGCCTGGACCTCGGCGGTCCACCGGGCGACGAGTTTCGGGTCCGTTCCTGCTTCCAGGGCTTCGCGGTAGCGGGCGAGCTTGGTGTCGCATTCGACGATCCCCCGTTCGGCGTCCTCCGCGCCTGGGGCGGGTGCTCGCCCTCGGTGCGCTCGCCGAAGCCGGCTGGATCAGCACCCGGCCCGCTCTCGCCGGCCATGTGCCGTACTCGACCGCAGCACCCGGGCCATCGCTCACCAGAAAGGTGTCCTTGCTCCTGCACCGGATACGACGTAGACACTCGCTTCCTTGCGGGTCAGCGACACCTTTCTACTGGCAGGGCGTCAGCTCACCCCATTCCGCTGAAGAGACGGGGTTGGATCAGAGCGAAGATATCTGCCTCAGCAGGTCGTCCTTCGCGTCGCGGATGTGCACCAGCCAGTACCACGCTATCCCGCGCTGCGCGGCGACAGCCGCTGTGTGATCCGGTCGAACAGCGTCGTCAGCGGCTCGCCGATGTCCTGGCCGAACTCGGTCAGCCCGTAGGTGACCTGGGGCGGCGTCGTCGGTTCGACCTCCCGCCAGACCAGGCCGTCCTGGACCAGCGCCCGCAGGGTCTGGGCGAGCATCTTCTCGCTGATGCCCTGGATGCTCTCGCGCAGCTCGTAGAACCGGAGGTCATTGCTCCGCAACGAGATCAGCACCCAGATGCCCCACCTGCTGGTCACGTGGTCGACCACATCGCGCGCGGGGCAGTCGGTGTGAAACACGTCATACCGCTCCCCTGTCTCGGCCTGTCTGTGCTGCACGCCTCCCACCATGTTATGAGCTTACCTCAAGGTATGTCCTTACCAAAAGTTAGCCACGCTCCTAGCGTGAGGACCTCAGAGGACATCCAGCAAGGAGCTGATCATGATCGTGGTGACCGGGGCTACCGGGAATATTGGGCGGCCGTTGACGCAGGCGCTGACCGAGGCGGGCCAGCAGGTGACGGCGGTGTCCCGGCACACGGCGGCGGTGCCGGACGGCGTCCGCCACCTGGCGGCCGACCTGGCCGAGCCGGCCGGCCTCAAGCCCGCGCTGGCCGGGGCGAAGGCGCTGTTCCTGCTGCTGTCCGGCGACCTGCACGCCACTGGAGCCAACCCTGCCGACATCATCGGCGAAGCTGCGGCCAGCGGGGTCCGCCGCGTCGTCCTGCTCTCCACGTTGGGCGTGGTGACCAGGCCCTTCGGCCCAACGCGGATCGCGATGCGCGCGCTGGAGGACACCCTGCGGGAGTCCGGCCTTGAGTGGGCCATCCTGCGGCCGGGCGGCTTCGCCTCCAACGCGCTGTGGTGGGCCGAGTCTGTCCGCGCGCAACAGGTCGTCGCCGCGCCCTTCGGCGACATCGGTGTGCCGATCATCGACCCGGCGGACATTGCCGCGGTCGCGGCGGCCTGCCTGCTGGATGACCGGCACACCGGCGGCGTCTACGAGCTGACCGGCCCGGAGGTGATCACTCCGCGCCAGCAGGCGGAGGCCATCGCCGCCGCGCTGGGCTCGCCAGTGACGTTTCACGAGCTCACCCGCGACGAGGCCAAGGCCGCCATGACCCAGAGCATGCCGGCGGAGCTCGCCGACGACACTCTGGACATCCTTGGTTCCCCGAGCCCGTCCGAGCTGCGCGTCAGCCCGGACGTCCAGCGGGTCCTCGGCCGCGCCCCGCGCCCCTTCGCCGACTGGGCCGCCCGCAATGTCGACGCGTTCCGCTGAGACTGCTCAGCGCCGCTGAGACTGCTCTTCGCTTTGCAGCCAACCCCGTTGACCCTACGAGCCCGGGAACATTTCGATCAGTCCCGTCCTGTCGAGGGCCGGTGTGAGGCGCGCGGACCGGCCGCCGGGGACCCCGACGGGGCGCCGCGCATGGTCGGCCGGGCCGTCGCACCGGACGGCCGGGCCCGCTTTGCCCCTGCCCCCGCGGGCCAGGGAGCCGGCCGGTCAGGCACCGGTGCGCTACGGGGGCGTGCTCGTGCGGAGGTGGCTTCGCTCCGGCCGCAATTGAAGTAGGTCATGAACATGAGCACCACGCAGCGCAGCACAGAGCAGACCACCGACACCTGCGGATGCCGGCCAGGCGGCGACTGCTGCGCCTGCCCCCCTCCACGCAACGCGAAGGCCCGGAGCGGGCCGCGACCACCGCAAGCACCTGGAACCCGTGCGTCCCCGACCCATCAACTCGGCACGGGTGCACGGGTGCACGGGTTCCAGGTGCTCGCGCTTCAGGATTCCGCGAACTCGCGCGCTTCGCGCAGGCCGGGCCGGAAGAGGCCGGTGCGTAAAGTCCGGGACGAAGGCGCCGAGGACGACACGGCGGAAGCGGCTGCGCCGGGCGGGGGCGAGGCGCTGGAGGCCGGTGGTGAAGCGGGGAGAGTGTCGAAGGTGGGCACGGTGGCCTCCGGGCAGCACGACGAAGCCCCCGGCGGCTGCCGGGGGCTGAGGAGCACCAACCGCGTGCAGTCCACTCACCAGGAGACCGGGAGGGAGGTCGGTCCGCGCACCACCGCCTCGGGCGGGCGGTAGCCGAGATCTGCGGGGTCGGCCTCCAGAGAGAGATGGGGAGCGACCCTGATCAGTTCCTCCAGAGCGATGCGCGTCTGGACCTGGCCAGCCGGGCGCCGAGACAGACATGGAGGCCGTGCCCGAACGTCAGGTGCCGTGCGGTGCGCCAGTCGACCCGCAGGACCTCGGGCCAGACTGGTCCGCCCGGACAATCCGCTGCGGGGCCGCCGGGAGCCGCATCATCACAGCGAACTCGGGGCTCTGGGCCTCGCGGACGCTGGCGGCGGAGTCGGTGACGTAGTCCGGGGTGCCGTCGGCGTGGACCGCGTAGGTGGTGTAGGCGCCGGTGAGCGGGAACTTGTCCAGGTTCAGCCGGCCGTCGGCCCCGACCGTGTAGTCACGGGCCAGCGTCATCTCCGAGTCACCCATGCCGTCACCGATCAGCAGGATGACGTTCTTTACGGGTCAGGAGACAGGTGCTGATGCCAACGGACCCCAAACCATCAGCAATTGGTGAACCGGTGGGAATGCCTTGGCCCCGCTTCCCTTTCCACCGCGTGGCGCGGGCCCCGCCGCGTGGCGCGGACTGCGTTCTGTGTCGCGGGCTCGGCCGCCCCGGCTGACCCTGGCCTAACTTACTTGCATGTTGGCTAACAAGTTTATACGCTGCTCACCATCCAGAAGGAGGCTTTGATGATCGATATGGATGAGCGGGCCCTCGACACCCTGCTGGCCGAGGACCCCGGCGGCCCCGTGGTGATGCTGAACCTGCTGCGGTTCCGCCCGGACGGTGGCCGCGAGAGCTACCAGCGCTACACGGAGGCGCTGGGCCGGGAGATCCACGGGCGGTACGGACTGCGGGTGGAGTACCTGGGGGACGGCGGTCGTGCCCTGGTCGCCGAGGACGGGCAGGCGTGGGACACGGTGCTCCTGGTGCGCTACCCCAGCCGCCAGGCGTTCGTCGACATGGCCCGGGACCCCGACTATCAGGCGGTGGCCCATCTCCGCGCCGAGGCGCTGGTGGAATCGGTCCTGCAACCCACCGTGCCGCTCCAGGGCAGTGTGATCTGATGCCCGCGGTCTTCGTGCACGGCAATCCCGAGACGGCGGCCGTCTGGGATCTGCTGGTCGCCGAACTGGAGGCCGCCGGTGCGGCCCCGGCCGACCTGATCCGGCTGTCCCCGCCCGGGTTCGGCGCTCCGCTGCCGGACGGATTCGGGGCGACCGTCCACGAGTATCGCGACTGGCTGATCGGCGAGCTGACACGCTTCGCCGAGCCCGTCGACCTGGTGGGTCACGACTGGGGCGGCGGACACGTCCTCAACGCGGTGATGAGCAGCCCGGACCTCGTACGCAGCTGGGTCAGCGACACGATCGGGGTCTACGATCCCGACTACGTCTGGCATGAGCTCGCCCAGCGGTGGCAGACACCGGGAGTCGGCGAGGCCGATGTGGCCGAACGCTTCGGCGCGCCCCTCGAGCGGCGGATCGCGACGCTCGTCGAGCGGGGGATGGGCGAGGCGGTGGCCGAGCGGGTCGCCGAGGGCCAGAACGAGGCGATGGGCCGGGCCGTGATCGCGCTCTACACCTCCGCCACGCGGCCGGTGATGAACGAACTCGGCCGGGACCTGGAGAACGCGGCCCAGCGGCCGGGGCTCGTGGTGCTCGCCACCGAGGACCACGTGGTCGGGACCGTCGAGCAGCGACGCCGCGGCGCGCTCCGGGCCGGTGCCGGAGTGGAGGTCCTCGACGGGCTGGGCCACTGGTGGATGACGCATGACCCGCGCCGTGGTGCCGAGGTTCTCACCCGCTTCTGGGCGTCACTGGACCGCGTCGGGTAGCCGCACGGCCGTGGCTGCCACGCCCGATGGCTCAGGGGCGTCGGCGCAGCTCGGGTGCGGTGGGGGGCTGGCCGGTGAGGCTGGTGATCAGCTCGGTGCACAGCTCGCGGAGTTTGATGTTGCGGTGCTGGGAGGCGGAGCGCAGGATGCCGAAGGCCTCCTGCGCGGTGCACCGGCGCTGGCCCATGATGACGCCGAGGGCCTGGTCGATGACGCTGCGGTGTGCCATGGCGCCTTGCAGCTGACCGGCGAATTCCTGTGTGTCGGCGATGCGCTGGGCCAGAGCGATGGCGCCGGTCGCCTGAGCGGCGAGTGAGCGCAAGGAGGTGAGATCGGCCTGTGCGTACGCCTCCGGCGGGGCGGCGTACAGGTTGAGAGCGCCGGTGGTGTGGGTGCGGGGGGCTATCGGCAGGGAGAGGGACGAACGCATCCCGCAGGCGACGGCGTAGGCGGGGTAGTCGCCCCACCTGGTCTCCGCGAGCATGTCGTCGATGAGGAGTTCCTCTCCGGTGCGCAGCGCTTGCAGACAGGGGCCGTCGTCCTGGCCGTACTGCTTCTCGTCCAGATCCGGTGCCGCGGTACCGGAGCTGACCACGGTCAGGGGCCGGCCATCCCGTTGCAGGGTGAGGCCGGCGCCCTGGGCGCGGGACAACGCCAGGGCCGCGTCGGCCAGTGTCTGTAGGAAGTCTTCGAGTGAGTCGGTTTCCAGCAGCCACTGCGTGATGTCGCTGCCGTCGTACGCGTCGTCGACGCTCATAGGGATCCCTTCACAAGGCCCGCAGCCTCTCGGTCGGCATCGTGACGTGCCACCGGGGCAACGGAATCCACGTCCGAAGGACACCTCCGGTGCGACCACCACCTGACGCCGGTGTCGGACGACGCAGCATGGCCTCTTACGACCGTGCGAGTACCACTTTGTGTTCCGTGGAACACGTGAGCGAGCACATTCGCACAGCGGCGGCTGGTGAGCACGCATCGCGTTGAGGGAAGTGATCCAGATGGCTAGGTACGAGCCCATGGCGGATATGGCGGACGACGAACGCACCCGCGCGGCACGGTTGGTGGATGCCCAGGCGAAGGCCGCGCGGCTCTTCGCGGAGATCGAGGAGCGCGGGCTGGTGGCGCCGGGGGAGGGGGAGCGGGCGGTCAGTGACCGGATCCGGGACCTGGCGAACGAGATGTTCGGTACGACCCGGCACTGGCACAAACGGATCGTGCGCTCGGGGCCGAACACCCTCCTGCCGTACCGGGAGAATCCGCCGGACCGGGTGATCGGTACGGACGACATCGCGTTCGCCGACTTCGGGCCGATCTTCGAAGAGTACGAGGCCGACTTCGGAAGGACGTTCGTCCTCGGCGACGACCCGGCCAAGCACCGGCTGCGGGACGATCTGCCCAGGGTGTTCGCCGCCGGGAAGACCTTCTTCGAGGGCGACCCGGACATCACCGGCGAGCGGTTGCACGCCGAGGTCGGCCGTTTGGCCGCCGAGGCCGGCTGGGGGCTGGGCGGCTGGCACGCGGGGCACCTGGTCGGGGAGTTCCCGCACGAGACGATCGACGGCGCGGACGTGGAGTCGTACATCACGCCCGCCAACGGCACACCGCTGCGGCGCACCGACAAGACCGGGCGCCGCTGCCACTGGATCCTGGAGATCCACCTCATCGACCGGGAGCGGGGGTTCGGCGGGTTCCACGAGGAACTGCTCACCCTGTGACCGGTCCCCGGCGGATGCGTCGCTCCGCCGCGCCACGGCTCGATGCCGTACCGGATCAGGTCCCCTCCTCCGCGCGGCGCGGGCATTCGAGGCGGTCCTGCTCGCCGCCGCGGCGCTCTCCTCGCTCGCCGCCGTGGCGGCGCGCAGAGCCACGCGCGCCGCGGAGGCGGGTGCGTAACACGGCGGTGGGCTCCTTCGTTCAGGCGCGCTGGCGGGCTTCGGACGCGGCGTTGCCGGGTGCGGTTCGGGCGTCAGCGGCGTGGTTCGGGCCGCCGGCCCGGCGGTTGGCCGGACTCGGGGAACCCGTAACCGCCCTCCGCGTACGGCAGCGGATGCTGCTCGTGCACACCGTTGAGATAGCTGCCGGGCAGGACGTGCGGCTCGCCCTCGCCGAGGTTGCCGCGCCAGCCGACATGCCCGTTGGACACCGAGAAGACGGATTCGCTCTGAGCCAGTACGTCCAGGTTGAGCTCGGTCTCGCGCAGACACCACGGCTCGACGGCATGGGCATGGTGGCTGATCACTTGAGACCCTCCAGCAGCTCGTAGAGGTCCGATGCCACGCCGCGTACCGTGTCCGGAATGCCCAACTCGCCGTAGGGGGAATTCTACCGGCGATATCAGCCGCGCGCCGTGGCGGGCCGCCCCACGGCATCGAGTGCGTAGAGCGTCCGCAATGACCGTGACGCGGGAACGGTGAGCGCCGCGCGCCGCTGCAATACCGTTCCGAGCGCATCGGTTACGCCTCCCGGGTGAGCGCGTGGAGGGCGCGCGGCGCGGTCATGAACTCCGAATGTTCGCCCTCGAGGCGGGCGAGATGGTCGAGCAGAACGCCCTCGCGCAGGGCCCATGGGCAGATGGTGAGCCGTTTCACCGCCATGACGTCCATGGTGGCCTCCGCGACGATGGCACCGGCCAGGCATTGACGCGCCCTGGAGGCGGAGATGCCGCGCAGCTTCGCTCGCTGCCCGTCCGTTTTGACCGCCAGCCGTGACACCCAGGGCACCAGCTCCTTACGGCTGAGACTGTGGACCGCGGGCAGACCGTCGCCGGGCCGCGGGGTTCCGGCGAGGCGGGCCAGCTGGGCGAACGTGCTGGACGTGGCGACACAGGAGAGGGGCGCGGGCTGTGCGCGCAGTTCGGCGGTGGCCTGTCCGAGGGCGGCGCGTACGTGCCGGCGCAACGCCTTGACGTCCCGCTTCCGCACTGGTGTGGCATCGGGCAGATGGTGGCGGGTGAGCCGGTCGGCTCCCAGCGGCAGGGAGATGGCGAGGGCGGGGTACGTGCCGCTTCCGCAGGCGATCTCCAGGGAGCCACCGCCGATGTCGAGGAGCAGTATCCGCCCCGCCGACCAGCCGAGCCAGCCGCGCACCGCCCGGAACGTCAGCCGTGCCTCCTCCACGCCGCTCATGAAACCCACGCGGATACCGGTGGCGGCCTCGATCTCGTCGAGCACCGCGTCCCGGTTGGTCGCGTCGCGCACCGCCGAGGTGGCGAAGGGGATCAGGCGGTCGACGTGGTGGGCGGACGCGGCCGCGGCACTCGCGGTGACGGCGCCGACCAGGGACCGGATCGCCTCGCGGGGGATCACCCCCTGGCGATCGGTCGCGTCGGCCAGCCGGACCGGCTGTTTCCACGAGGTCACCGGCTCCGGGGGTCTGCCCGGGAACAGGTCGGCGATCTTGAGATGGACGGTACGGGATCCGATGTCGAGCACTCCACAGCGCATCCGTGATGAGTGCCCCTGCCCGACATGGTCCAGACGTCGGATGATCGCGCACTGTCCGGAGAGCGGTTACTCCGGGTCCGCCCCGCGCCGTGACCTCGGCGGCCTGCGGCGGTGGCTGGTGTCGCACCACGGGTAGCGCGCGCTGCGGCCGCACAGGCACACGGCCGCCATGAAGCGGTCGGAGCGCACCACGCTGCCATCGGGCAGGGTGATCTCGACCGGTCCCTCGATCAGCATCGGGCCGTCGGTCCCCAGCCGCACGCTCACCGCGTGGTCACATGTGTCGTTCGGCACGGATCACCACCAGCTCTTCCTTCGTCTCGCCCGGGGCGATCAGCCCATGGGCCTCCAGCCAGGGGGCCTGCTCGCGCAGCACCGGCCCGAAGGGGATCGTGCGGCGGTCGGTCACGGCCGCCCGCAGCCCCGCCCCCGCCGACTCCAACTGCTCCACCGTACGATCCGGGCCGCACAGCCCCGAGTGCACCAGGAGCAGCACCCCGCCGGGGCGCAGCAGCGGTGGCGCGTCCCGGCAGATCCGGTCGACCACCGCCCGCCCGTCGGCCCCGGCCCGCCAGGCCACGCCACGGCCCCGGCGGATCCGCCGCCCCGCCACCGGCACATACGGCGGATTGGCCACGATGAGATCGAACCTGCGGTCGGCGACCGGTGTCAGCAGATCGCCCTGGAGGACACGCACCGGCAGCCCTTTGAGGCGGGCGCGCAGCCATGTGGCGCCCACGGCGAGCGGTGAGACATCGACCGCGGTCACCTGGGCCGCGCCACGCCCGGCCGCGGCGAGGGCCAGGGACCCGCTGCCGGTCCCCACGTCCAGCACCGCCGTGTCGGCCGTGATGTCCTCGCGCAGCAGGGCCTCGGACAACAGCCATGTGTCGTCCTGCGGGGCGTACACACCTGGAGGCGTCTTGAACACCATCAGCGGCGAGTACCCCCGGCAGGGCGTGATGTGCGCGTGCCATGTCCGAGAAGAGTCACAGGCAGTCCCGGGGCAGCGTCTCGTTCCAGGTGCGCGAGAAGACCCGCCGGTCGCCCTCGTAGCCGTCCAGCGTGGCGTCCACGAAGAACTCCGTTTCGCTCGAGCGCAGCACCGTGCTCGTCACCACCCGCACATCCCAGTCGTCGCGGTGGAAGCGCATGGTCCAGGTCGACTCGCCACCGACCGAGGTGAAGTCGTCCGCGACCGCCGTATAGCGCTCGTACGCCCGGCGGCCGACGTCAAGACCGATGTCGTCGAAGCGCAGGGTGCCCGCGTCCTTGACGATCTCCAGCTCGGACCCGTAGCCCACCAGGTCGCGCTTGACGTCCCAGCGCTCCTCGTGGGGCGTGATCCGGGTGGTGGCGGCCGGCGGCGTGCCCTCCGGCTCCCCGAACGGGCGCTGGGGCCGGTCCTCGCCCGCGGACTCCCGGCGCAACGGCAGCGTGAGGGCGCTGTCGGACTCGTACACGGTCAGCAGCGCCGGCCGGGGCGGGGGCCAGGCGAGCGGCCAGTACGACGTGGACAGCGACAGCCGGATGCGGTGGCCGGGCGGGAACGCCTGGGCCACTCCGTTGAGCCGCACCCGGGCGCGGTAGCGCCGGCCGGGCTCCAGCGGTTCGGGATCGCCGATGGTCTCGCGGTGGGCGATGTTGAGCAGACCGTAGGTGACCCGGGTGGCGCGGCCGTCCGGAGCCACATCGGAGAGCCGGGCGGCGACCATGGCGACCGGTTCACTGACCGACAGCTCCAGTTCGACGGAGGGCGAGCCGAGGATCTCCACCCGCTCGGTGAGCGGATCGGTCTGGAACACCAGTGAACCGCCGTCCTCCTCCCGCTGGTCGTACGGCAGGTCCGGAGGCGCGTTGTACGAGGCCCACTTGCCCGCGAACTGACCTACGGACAGCGGTGATTGGACGGTCAGCGGCTCGCCAGGGGCATCCTTCCCGGGAGGTGTGTCACCGGGGTCGGCGATGCGGTAGCCGGTGAGCGGGTGCACCACCGGCTCGACATTGGGGGAGGGCCACCGGGGCTCGGCGATCCAGCGGCCGGGCCGCTCCTCGTAGGCGGTGGACGGTGGCACGCTGTCCTGCATCCACGTCCACAGCATGGGCCCGTCCATGACGCCGTTGTCCACGCCCTTCAGCCAGTGGTCCCACCACCGGACCACCTCCTGGAGGTAGCCGATGGCCGGGCCCGGCTCGCCCAGGTGCGGGTACTTGTGCGACCACGGCCCGATCAGGCCCTTGCGCGGTACGTCCAGATTGCCGAGCAGCCGGGTCACGGCGTTGGAGTAGCCGTCCGCCCAGCCGCTGGAGGCCAGCACGGGGCACCGCACGGCCTGGTAGTCCTCGCACACCGAGGCATGCCGCCAGTAGTCGTCGCGGCGCTGGTGGCGCAGCCACTCGACCACCCAGGGGCGGGCGTTCTCCAGCCGCTCGTGCCACATCCCGCGCCAGCGCTCGCCGACCACCGCCGGGTCCGGCGGGCAGGTGGCGTAGGCGAACATCGTGCCCGCCTCGGCGAGGTTGTCGGACAGCAGCGCACCGCCCATGTAGTGCATGTCATCGGCGTACCGGTCGTCGGTGAAGGACGCGATGACGATGGCGCGCAGGCTCGGCGGCCGCCGGGCGGCCACCTGGAGGGCGGCGAACGCGCCCCAGGAGATGCCCATCATGCCGGTGGCGCCGTCACACCAGGGCTGCTCGGCCAGCCACGCCAGGATCTCCTCGGCGTCCGTCTGCTCCTGCCCCAGGTATTCGTCCGTCAGCACCCCCTCCGACTCCCCGGTGCCCCGCAGATCGACGCGGACACACGCGTAGCCGTGACCGGCGATATAGGGGTGGTGAATGGAGTCGCGCACGGAGGTCAGATCCCGTTTGCGGTAGGGGATGTACTCCAGCACCGCGGGCACCGGCTCCTCGTCCGAGGACGTGGGACGCCAGATACGCGCCGACAGGCGAACGCCGTCGGACATCGGGATCGTGATGTGTTCCTCTTCCTTCGTGGCGCACGGCAGATTGCTCACGAGGCGCATAGGCCGACTTGCTCCTTCCCTGGCGGTGGCCATGGTGGCGGCCCTGGTGACAGGGGCGCACGGGTTCCCACGGATGCGACCGGCACACCGGCGGCCGGGGCTCAGCCGTGCTGCTCCCGCGTCTTCCGCTCCGGCTGCCGCTCCCGCCGGGCGCCCGGGGCGCTGGCGTCGAAGAGCAGGTTCAGGGCGGCGACACAGCGGTCGTACTTCTCTCGCAGGTCCTCCTCGCTGTCCCCGCCGGTGAAGATGTGGGCGAGTTCGAAGCTGTAGCTGTCCTGCTGCTCCAGCTGCGACAGCCGCTGTCCCTCCTCGGGCACCACATCGATCCGTACGCCCGGGATCTCCCGCTCGATGCGCTCGATCTCCTCGTCGACGGGGGCGTCATGGACCACACCGTCGGCGAACCACCGGTAGTACCACTTGGCGGCCATCGCGTAGGGGCCCTCGCGGTACGGCAGGGCGGGGTCCTCGCCGAGGGCGAGACTGACCATGCAGTGGTGGTTGGGCACCCCGTCGACATAGGCGAAGAGTTCGGCGTGCGACTGGGAGTGCCGGGGGTTGATCTCCAGGAGATTGATCTCGTCCTTGGCGGCGTCGTAGAAGTACTCGATGCTGAACGTGGCCCCGTCCATGCCGATCTGCCGCATCACCCGCCGCGAGACGTCATGCAGCCGCCTGATCACGGGCTCGGGCAGCGCGGAGGGGTACTGGTGGCGCAGAAAGGACGAGCTGTCGGGGTAGTCGATGGAGTCCAGCACGCCGTAGACGGTGACCTCGCCCTGGTGGACGTATCCCTCCACGGCGACCTGCACCCCGCTCAGGGCCTCCTCCGCGAGGCACACCTGGCCGCCCACACCCTCCATCTCCGGCGGGAGCTCCAGCCGTTCGAGGACGGCGTCGAAGGGCTTGCCCACGCGGCCGATGCCCTCACGGATCCGGCTCACCGCCGCACCGAACTCCTCCTCGTCCTTGACGGAGAAGGCCAGCTCGGATGAGTACGCGAGGGCGGGCTTGAGCCACATCGGGAAGCGGACGCCCTCCGGCGGCCGCGGGTGCCGCGCCTCCAGATCCACCCGGCCGAACCGCGGATGCTCCTCGATCACCTTCCGCTGCTCCAGCCGGCTCCAGTACTTGTGCTCGCACTTGACCACCGACTCCAGGCTGGTGCTGCGCGTGCCGTAGCGCTCGCTGAGGATCGGCACGAGTGTGCTCACCGGGAAGTCCCAGTAGCCGACGATCGCGTCGATACCGCCCTCAAAGGCGTCCAGAACACCTTGCGCCTTCGCGATCAGGTCCGCCACGGACACCTCGCCGCTCTGGAGATCCTCGACCGTGAGCAGGCGGTGGAACCGGTACCGGCCGGCACCGGGCCCACTTTCCAGGATGGGCACATTGGCCTCGTCCAGGCCGATCACAAAGATGTTCTTCTCGTCCACGGGCGTGTCCCCTCTCTGCGCCGACGTTTTCCGGCGTCCTGAGTACCCGCCTGCGGGCCGCCAATCCTGACGGGACATCCGGTGTGATGCGCCAACGACCCGAAGCGGGCTTCGGAGGCCGGTCGGCGGGGCGGTCGCGGGAGCGGTGGCAACTTCGTCAATGACCGGGAACGCGCGTCGGACGCGGGTCCGCCCCGCGAGACCGGTGGGCCCGACGCCACAGCGAACGGCCCACCGGTCTTCGTGTGTTCGTAAGGGGGAGAGCTGTTACGGGGTGCTGGGTTCGTTTACGCTGTCGCTCGCTCGAACGGCAAGAGACGGGGTGACGGGGAGCATGTCCCGACCGCAGCAACCTGGGTGGCCGACGGCTCCGCCACCACACCGCCCCTTGGGGGCCGCCGATCCCGTCACGGCCGGTCCGTACCGGCTGGAGGCGGTGCTGGGCGCGGGGGGAATGGGCCGCGTCTACCTGGCGCGTACGCCGGCCGGCAGCGCGGTGGCGGTCAAGGTCGTCCACCGCGAGTACGCGGGCGACGCGTCGTTCCGCAAGCGCTTCGAGCAGGAAGTGGCCGCGGCCCGGCGGGTCCAGGGTCTCTACACCGTGTCGGTCGTGGACGCGGATCTGCGGGCCGAAGAGCCCTGGCTGGCCACGGCGTACGTCCCCGGGCCGTCCCTCCAGCACGCGGTCGCCGAGAGCGGGCCGCTGTCGGCCGACGCGGCGCTGGGGCTGATCGCCAGGGTGGCCGAGGCCTTGCAGTCCATCCACGCCGCCGATGTGATCCACCGTGACCTGAAGCCCTCCAACATCATCCTCACCGCCGAGGGACCCAAGGTCATCGACTTCGGTATCGCCCGGGCCGCGGATGTCACCGCGGTGACCGTCACCGGGATGCGCACCGGAACGCCCGCCTACATGGCGCCCGAATACATCAGGGGGCAGGACGTCACCGAGGCCGGTGATGTGTTCGCCCTCGGCGTGATCGCCGGTTTCGCCGCCACCGGACGGCTCGCCTTCGGCGGCGGCTCCGACCACAGCGTCATCTACCGCATCCTGGAGCAGGATCCCGACCTCGACGGCTGCCCCGAGCCCCTCCGGGCCATCGCCGCCCGCTGCCTGGAGAAGGACCCGGCGCGGCGGCCGACCCCGGCCCAGGTCGTCGAGCAGTGCGGCCGGGCCGGCACGACGGGCGTCGCGGACGCCATCGCCGACGCCCACACCCGCACCGTGGTGTCGCCGTCAGGGCCCGGGCGCGGAACTCCCGGTCCGCGGGGCGCCCCTGGATCGCCCAGCACTCCCGGCTCGCCCGACGCCGAGACACGCACATCGCTGTCGCCACGCGGGTCCGGGCCCGCCGCCCCCGTACCGCCGCCGTCCGCTCCGGCCGCGCACGACCCGGCACGGGGCGCCGCCTCCGGTGCTCCCGCGACCCCACCGGGCGCTGACACCCCGCCGGACCCGCTGGTCCCGGATCCGCTCACCACGCCCGCCCCGGGGCTGCCCGTCCTGCTCAGCGGGGTCGGGATCCTCGTCCTCGCCGTCGTCCTGATCGCCGTCTACCTCCCCGGCTCCTCCCCCGACCGCGGCCCCGGCCTCCCCTATCGCTCGTTCGAGCCGACGGCCGCCATCGGCCCCACCGGGCAGTCCGGGGACACCGAAGGCATGGCGTTCAGCCCGGACGGCAAGACGCTGGCCACGGGCAGCGACGAGGGCAAGGTGCGAACGTGGAGTGTCGCCGACCGCAAGCCACGCGCCACCTTCACCCAACGCGACGGCGTCGGCGACAACGGGTTTCCGACTCGCGAGGTGACGTTCAGCCCCAATGGCAAGCTCGTCGCCGTCACCAATACGACCGGCTGGGTAACCATGTGGGACGTGGCCAAGCACCGGCAGATTCGCGTCCTTGACGGCGTCAACGGCGGCGACAGGGTGGCATTCAGCCCGGATGGCAAGCTGTTCGCCACCGGCAGTCAGTCCGGCTCGGTGTTCCTGTGGGACATCAACAGCCGCAAGAAGGACGAGATACTCGCCTACTACGACCAGGACGCCAAAGTCACGGGTGTGGCCTTCAGCCCGGACGGCCGGACGTTGGCCTCCGCGAGCGACGACTCCGACAGCAACCTCACCCCGAAACACTCGGTGCGGCTGTGGGACGTGGCACACCGCGATCCGGATCCCTACGGCCAGGACGGTCCACGGGTCACCATCTCCCCCGCGCAAGGAGTCCTGAGCCTGGCGTTCAGTCCGGACGGCAAGACGATCGCCACCGGCAGCTACGACGACAAGGTGCGGCTGTGGGATGTGAAGACCGGCCGTCAGCGAGCCACACTCGGCGACTCCTACCAGGGGAGGGTCGACCACCTGGCGTTCAGCCCGGACGGCAGGACGCTCGCCGCCCCCGCCGCACATGGACTGATGCTGTGGAACGTGACCGGCCGCAAACCACGCGCCATCCTGTCGACCGGCGCGCAGGGGGCGGAGAGCACGGTCAAGGATGTGGCCTTCAGCCGGGACGGTCGGCACGTCGCGGGCAACGACACCAAGCACCACAAGGTGTACCTGTGGAAGAACCCGTACCGGGCGCGCTAGGGGGCTCTCCGTGGTGAGGGCCGCCGTGGTGGTTGACCGTGACGCAGGGGCAGCCTCGCAGCATGGTCGGCATGACGACGACGCGCCACTTCACGGTCCACCACGACGGTGTCACGATCCCGGTGTCCCGGGGCGGCCGGGGGCGGCCGCTGGTCCTGTGCCCCGGACTCAACTCCACCCGGGCCGACCTGCGCGAGCTGATCGAACTCCTGCGGCGCGACCACGAGGTGGTGACCTTCGACCTCCGGGGCCATGGCCTCGCCTCCGCCGCCGACCGGTACTCCTTCGACGCGTTCCGGAGCGATCTCTTCGCCGTGCTGGCGGAGCCGGGGCGCCTCGGCCTGTCCTCGCCACCCGTGCTCGTGGGCTACTCGCTGGGGGCGGACCTGGCCGTGCACTACGCCTCCGAGCGCCCTGAGGCCGTCGCCGGGCTGGTCCTCATCGACGGGGCGAACCCGCTGCCCGAACCGTTCATCACCGACGCCGACCTGCCGGAGTTCCGCGCGATGGCGGAGGACCCGGCCATGTGGCGGGAGCTCGGGCGGGCCAGGGGCACCGCGCGTCAGGTTCTGCTCAGCCCGCAGGACATCCTCGATCTACAGCTCGAGATGGATGTGGTGCGGGCCGGAATCCTCGACCGGTACCGGAAGATCGACCGCCCGATCCACATGATCATGTCGGCCGCGATCGCGGGCGGCAGCACCGAGGGGCGTGTGCCCCGGCACAACCGGCTCTGGCGCGCGGGCATCGACCGGCTGGTGCGCGAGCGGCCGGACACCTCCGCGACCTGGCTCGACACCGGCCACCGGCTGGTGTTCACCCACGCCAGGGAGATCGCGGAGATCATCCGGCGCCACCCGGCCGACGGGCCGCCCCCGTGGGCGACGTGAGCGATGCGGGCGATGTGGGTGATGTGGGCGATGTGAGAGCGATTCCCAGGAGACTGGTCCGATGCTGACCATCGGCGAGCTGGCGTCGTACGCCGGAGTGACGGTGCGCGCGGTACGCCACTACCACGCCAAGGGGCTGCTGCCGGAGCCGGAGCGGGACCACTCCGGCTATCGGCGGTACGGCGCCGACGCCGTCGTCGAGCTGATCAGGATCCGGACCCTCGCCGAGGCCGGGGTTCCGCTGGCGCGCGTACGGGAGCTGCTCCGGGCCGGTGAGGAGGAGTTCGCCGCGGCGGTCGCGGAGATCGACCAGCGGCTGCGGGCGGAGATCCGGGAGCGGCAGCGGCACCGCGCGCGGATCGCCCGCCTCGCCGCCGGGGACGGCCTGGCGCTGCCCCCGGCGGTGGTGGAGTTTCTCGACCGGCTGCGGGCGCTCGGGGTCGACGAGCGGATCGTCCAGGTGGAGCGCGACGGCTGGATCCCGCTGGCCGCGCACGCACCCGAGCGGGTCCCGGAGTGGATGGCACGCAAGCGGGAGCAGCTCGCCGACCCGCGGTTCATCGGCTTCTACCGCACTCTGGGCCGGGCGCTCGACCACGCCGACGACGACCCACGGCTGGACGGGCTGGCCGATGAGCTGGCCGCCTACCTCACGGAGATGGCCGAGGAGCGGGGCGAGGACTACATCGACGACGCCGAGATCGAGCCACCGCTGGTCAGGGTGATGGACACCCTCGCGTTCGACACCATGCCGTCGGCCCGCCGGCTGATCGAGCTGCTGAGGCAGCGGGGCTGGACCGGCTGGACCAAGGTCGGGCGCGTCGACGGGGGCGCGGCCGGGCCACGAGGAGCCCGGCGAAAACCGGGGGCTCGAAAACCGGGGGCTCGGCAGAAGGGGCCGAACGGGTGAGGATGGGCGGATGACCGCCACCTCGCGTGCCCATTCGTTCAACACGGCCGCCGCCCAGTACGCGGCGAACCGCCCCTCCTACCCGCCCGCCCTCTTCGACGCCGTCGAGGAGCTCGCCGGGCGCCCCCTCGCGGGCGCCCGCGTCGCCGACGTCGGCGCGGGCACCGGAATCGCCACCGCCGTCCTGCGCGGGCGCGGCGCCGATGTGATCGCCGTCGAGCCGGGCGCGGGCATGGCCGCCGAGTTCCGCCGGGCGCTTCCGGAGGTGCCGATCGTCCGGGGCGACGGCAACGCCCTGCCCCTCGCCGACGCCTCCCGCGACCTGATCACGTATGCGCAGTCCTGGCACTGGACCGACACCGACCGGTCCGTTCCGGAGGCGCTGCGCGTCCTGCGCCCGGGTGGCGCGCTGGCGGTCTGGTGGAACACCACCGCCTTCGACGTGCCGTGGATCGCCGCCCAGGCCGAGCGCGTCGCGGCCCACTCCGGTGTGACGTCGACCCCTCGCGTGGGTCCCGACGACAGCCGCGCCGTCCGGCTCGCGGGCCTCTCCGGTCTCCGCGTCACCCGCCGCCATGTGCGCTGGAGCCGTGTCGTCTCCCTCGACACCCACCTGGCCAACATCACCAGTCACTCGGCGTTCCTCGTCCTCGGCGAGTCCGGCACTCAGGCGTTTCTCGCCGCCGAGCGCTGCCGGCTGCGCGAGCTCTTCCCGGACGAGAGGGTGGAGGAGACGTATGTGGTGGACCTACTGGTGGCCGCCCGTCCCTGAGCCTTCGCCCTGGCTCTCCTCCTGGGCGTCGACGTTGGGCGTGATGGCGTCCCCCGACTCGCCGTAACGGCTGTCCTCCTCGTCGTCGGTCACCCGCGTCTCGGCCTCGGTGATCTCGGCCTCGATCTCCTCGGCCGCCGTCCGGGCGCCCTTCTTCTCTCCGCTCATGATCGTGTCCTCCCTCGGCGGGCCGCCGTGCTCCCGGGCGGGCCGCCGCATGCGTACGTGCTGCCGACCGGCGGCCGGGTGCCCCGGCCGGCCGTGGCCCATGCGCGCCACGTCTCCCGGTGCGCGCCACGTTTACCGGCCCGGGCGACGGCTACTCCTGTGAGGTGCTTCGTGCAGCACTACCGAGGAGGCGCCGTGGCTCAGGTATCGGATTACGTGCTGGCTCGGCTGCGGGAGTGGGGGGTGGCGCGGGTCTTCGGCTATCCGGGCGACGGGATCAACGGTCTGCTCGGGGCGTTCGACCGCGCCAAGGGCGACCCTGAGTTCATCCAGGTCCGGCACGAGGAGATGGCCGCGTTCATGGCCTGCGGCCACGCCAAGTTCACCGGCGAGGTCGGAGTCTGCGTCGCCACCTCGGGGCCCGGCGCCGTCCACCTGCTCAACGGCCTGTACGACGCCAAGCTGGACCACCAGCCGGTGGTCGCCATCGTGGGCCAGCAGAAGCGGCTCAGCCTCGGCACCCACTACCAGCAGGAAATCCACCTGGACCGGCTCTTCGCCGACGTCTCCGAGTACTGCGAGACGGTCGTCCACCCCGGCCAGGCACGGCATGTCATCGACCGCGCCTTCAAGACCGCGCTGACCACCCGCGGCGTGGCGACGATCGTGATCCCCAACGACATCCAGGAGGAGGACGCCCAGCCCTCCCCGCCCAAAGCACACGGATCGGTGTTCTCCAGCGTGGGCTGGAGCCGCCCCCGCGTCCTGCCCGACCCCGATGAGCTCCGCCGCGCCGCCGATGTCCTCAACGAGGGCGAGAGGGTCGCCATCCTCGTCGGCCAGGGCGCGGCCGATGCCGCGGGCGAGGTCGTCGGAGTGGCGGAGCTGCTGGGCGCCGGGGTGGCCAAGGCGCTCCTGGGCCGGGACGTTCTCCCCGACGACCTGCCCTATGTGACCGGGCCGATCGGTCTGCTGGGCAGCACCGCAAGCGACAAGATGATCAAGGAGTGCGACACCCTCTTCCTGATCGGCACCAGCTTTCCGTACTCCGAGTGGCTGCCGGACGAGGGGCAGGCCCGGGGCGTGGAGATCGACATCGACGGTCGCATGATCGGGATGCGCTACCCCATGGACGCCCATCTGGTGGGCGACGCGAAGGAGACCCTCAAGGCGCTCCTCCCGCTGCTGCGGCGCAAGGAGAAGCGGGCCTGGCGGAAGAAGGTCGAGAAGGATGTGCGGGAGTGGCTCACCATCTGCGACACCTGGGCCGGCCAGCACTTCGGGGACACCATCAACCCCCAGTCGGTGGCCGCCGAGCTCTCCTCGCGGCTGCTGGACCGGGCGATCCTCACCGCCGACTCCGGATCCGCCACCAACTGGTGGGCGCGCCATCTGAGGCTGCGCGACGGAATGGACGCCTCGCTGTCCGGCACGCTGGCCACCATGGGCCCCGCGGTGCCGTACGCGATCGCGGCCCGGTTCGCCCATCCCACCCGCCCGGTGATCGCCTTCGTGGGAGACGGCGCCTTCCAGATGAACGGCATGAACGAGATGATCACGGTCAAGCGCTATATGGACCGGCTGGCGGACGGCCCGCCGCTCGTCTTCTGCGTCTTCAACAACCAGGACCTCAACCAGGTCACCTGGGAGCAGCGCGCCATGGCCGGGGACCCGAAGTACCCCGCCTCCCAGGTCATCCCCGACATCCCCCACGGCGCGTACGCCGAGCTGCTGGGGCTGCGGGGGATCCGCTGCGAGTCCCCGAAGAAGGTCGGCAGGGCCTGGGACGAGGCGCTGGCCAGTGACCGGCCGGTCGTCCTGGAGTTCATGGTCGACCAGGAGATCGCCCCGATCCCGCCCCATCTCATGGTCCCCATGGCGAAGAAGACCGTGAAGGCCGCGCTGCACGACCCCGAGCTGGCCGGGATCGCCCACCGGGGCATCCGGCAGAAGGTCGCCCAGTACGCCGAGCGCCTGCCGGGACGCGGGCACGCCTGACGGAAGGGGGAAGCGCGGCATGCGGACCGCGAGCGGGCTGGAGGGGGCGCTGCGTGCGGAGGTGGACGCCGAGGTCAGGTTTGACGCGGGCAGCCGGGGCGCGTACGCCACGGACAGTTTTGACGAGATGACGGAGCGCCCGGGCTGGGGCTCACGCTGAACAGCGAGCGGGCGCGGCCGTACCGGGTGGCCTGCTGAACCGCACGGCATCCTGGACATCGAGGACATCGAGCCGTAGCCCCGGCCGCCTTCGGCCCGCCGCGAATATCCGGTGGCGGGCCCGGCCGTCCGGTGGTGAGGATCGCGGCATGGATGTCTTCCTGGAAACCGAACGGCTGGTGCTGCGCCCGTTCACCGACGCCGACGCCGAACACCTCTTCGCGCTCGACAACGACCCCGATGTCATGCGGTTCCTCACCGGCGGCAAGCCGACGAGCCGGGAGACGATCCGTACGAAGACCCTGCCGCGATTCCTCCACGACCACCCGGGCCTCGGCACCCGGAGCTACTGGGCCGCCGAGGGCAAGGTCACCGGAACCTTCCTGGGCTGGTTCGAGTTCCGTCCCCTGGACGACCACAGCCCCGCCGTGGTGGAGCTCGGCTACCGCCTGAACCGGGCCGCCTGGGGCAAGGGCTACGCCACGGAAGGCTCCCTGGCCCTGATCCACAAGGGGTTCACCGACCTCGGCGTGGAACGGGTCACCGCGAACACCATGGCGGTGAACACCGGGTCCCGGCGGGTGATGGAGAAGTCGGGGCTGTCGTTCGTCCGCACCTTCACCGAGGAGTGGCCGGAGGCGATCGAGGGATCCGAGCACGGCGAGGTCGAGTACGAGCTCACCCGGGCTGTCTGGGAGCAGCGCCGGTAGCCATGTGCCGGGGGGAGGAAACCATGCGCGCGGAGGGGCGGCCGACTACGGGATCCGTTGTGCAGACCCCCGCCCACAGGCCATATCGGCAGCTCTGGGCGGCTGGTGCTTAAGGGCTTAATCACCGAGGCTGACGCGTCACACCTCAGCACACTCAGGGAGTGAGCATCGTTGCGCGGCGCTGGCCGCGGCGATGGCGCGGAAGGGCTCCGGGACGTACTCGGGGCTGTCCAGGACGAGCCGGCCGGGGTGGCCCGGATTCCGCAGGGGCGCGGCGCCACCGACGACCAGGATGCGTGTCCCGGCCGTCTCGGCCGCGGTGAGCAGCGCCTCCGTGGTCCTGACGGCGGTGTCCTCGTGTCCGGGGGCGGGGCGGCTCGCGGCCACGACCGCGTCGGTGCCGACGAACAGCCGGCTCATATGGCCGGGGTCGTTCGCGTCGCCGTGCACGGCGATCACCCCGGGCGGCGGGGCGACCGCCGGCTCCTTCCGGAACACCGCGACGAGGTCATGGCCCCGGCTCACGGCTTCGTCGACGACACGCGAGCCGACCATGCCGGCGGCTCCGACAACGGCGATCTTCATCTGGGTGTCCCTTCCGGAGTGGGGGTGGAGACGGACTCCTGTTCGGGCGTCCGGGTGCGGGTGCGGGCGCGTGCGCCGGTACGCGGCGGAAGCTGTCCCGCGACGATCGCGGCGAGCGAGAGCGCGAATCCCACGAGCTGGATCGGCCCGAGCGTCTGGTCGAGCACGATGGCGCCGAGAACGGCGGCCACCAGCGGTGAGAGCAGGGCGAGAACCGCCACCGAGGCCACGGGCAGGCTGGTGATGCCCTGGAACCACAGGGCGTAGGTGATCAGACCGCCGACGAGCCCCAGCCAGAGATAACCGAGCGCGGCGGGCAGGTCGATCGCGGGAGGTGCCCCCTCGGCGAGGAAGGTGAGGGGCAGCAGGAAGAGCCCGCCCGCGGTGAGTTGCCACCCGGCGAAGGTGGTGGCCCCGACCCCGGCGGGGCGCCCCCAGCGCTTGGTGAGCGTCACGCCGAGCGCCATCGTGGCCGCGCCCGCGAGGCCCGCCACGACCCCGACGGTGTCGAGTGCCGCGTTCGGCCCGATCACCACAAGACCGACGCCGACGACGCCCGTCACACCCCACAGGAGGCGCCACGGCGAAAGGCGCTCATGGAGCACGGTGACGGCCAGGACGGCCACCACCAGCGGCTGGGCCGCCGCCAGGGTGGCGGCCACGCCGCCCGGCAGCCGTTCCGCCGCGATGAACAGCAGTGGGAGGAACAGCCCGATGTTCAGCACGCCGAGCGCCGCGGCCTTCCCCCACCAGGCGCCACGCGGCAGCGTCCGGGTGAGGGCCAGCGCGATCAGGCCCGCGGGCAACGCGCGCAGGAACCCCGCGAAGAGCGGATGTCCCTCGGGGAGCAGTTCGGTGGTGACGACATACGTCGTGCCCCACACCGAGGGAGCGAGCGCCGTCAGGGCGGTGCGTGGCAGGGTTCCGTGGCGGGCACCGCCGGCCCCGCCGGAAGCCACTTGTGTGGTGTGCCGTGTCATGCCTCGAAGTCTCACCTCGGGGCCATTGATGAGTCCAACACATGTTTGTCACCTCATCGATCTCGATCCACGATGGATCCATGGAGCTTCAGCAGATGCGGTACGTCGTCGCCGTCGCCGAGACGAACAGCTTCACGCGTGCCGCGGAACGGTGTCTGGTCGTCCAGTCCGCCCTCAGCCACCAAATCGCCCGCCTGGAGAAGGAGTTGGGTGCGAGACTCTTCGAGCGCACCAGCCGCCGGGTGCGGCTGACACCGGCCGGCGCGGCCTTCCTCCCGGCCGCCCGCCAGTGTCTGGACGCCGCCGAGCGCGCGGCCGCCGAGGTCGCGGCGGCCGTCGGGGAGGTACGCGGGCGGCTCGCCGTGGGCCTGATCCCCACCGTCACCGCGGTCGACATCCCGGGCGCGCTGCGCGACTTCCGCGAGCGGTACCCGCGGGTGCGCATCAGCCTGCGGGTGGGCGCGAGCGACGAACTCGTCGAGCAGGTCGAGGAGGGCGCCCTCGACGTGGCGTTCCTCGGCCTGCCCACCACAGCCCGCCCACGGGGTGTCGCCGCCCATGAACTCGCGCGGGACCGGCTCGTCGCCGTGGTCGCGCCGGACCATCCCCTCGCCGGGGAGTCACAGGTCGACCTGCGCAGGCTCTCCTCCGAGGTGTTCGTGGACCTCCCGGCCGGGACCGCCGGACGCGCCCAGTCCGACCTGGCCTTCGAGGCCGCCGGACTCACCCGTGACGTGGCCTTCGAAGTGACCAGCGCGGACTTCATCGCCCGGCTCGTCGGACCGGGCCTCGGCGTGGCGATGCTCCCCACCGCCTACGCGCCTCAGCTCGCGGGCGTCGTCACCATCGAGGTCGCCGACGCACCGGCCCGCGTCGAGTACGTCATCTGGAGCCGCTTCAGCCGCACACCGGCGGCGACGGCCTTCCTCACGGCGCTGGACATCACGCCCCCGGAAGCCTGACGCGGGCGACGGCATCCGGGCCGCCCCGCCCTCACGACGCCTGCCGACGGGATCGGCGCAGCGAGGACGACCGAACCACCAGACGGGTCCCGATCACCACGGGCGGCGGTGTGCGCGGCGGATCCTCCACGAGGCTCACCAGCGCGTCGACAGCCGCCGTTCCGGCCTGTTCGGGGGCCAGCGACACCGTCGACACGGGCGGGACGGTCCGCCCGTAGGCCGGATCCTCGCTGCCGCACACCACCATCAGGTCCTCCGGCACCGAAAGCCCGCACCGCGCGGCCGCCGCCAGGATCTGACGGCCGCACGGGTCGTACAGCGCGAACACCGCGTCCGGCCCGCCCTCCCCGGTCAGCAGGGCGTCCAGACCCCGTCCCGTGGCGTCCTCCTCGTCGAACGGGACCACGCACGGCCGCACACCGGTCCGCGCACACCACCGCCGGTAGGCCGTCGCGCTCGCGCGGCTGTAGTACTCCCGGGTGGGCCCCGCGATCAGCGCGATCCGCTCCGCGCCCTGCCCGGCCAGATGCTCCAGCACACGGCGGGTCATGGCCTCGTGGTCGTTGTCGACCCAGGTCTCCCGCGCCCGCAGATCGTCGGGGCGGCCGTCGAACACCAACGGCAGACCGCGGGCCCGCAGCACCCGCACCACGGGGTCGCCGGGCGGACTGTCCAGCACCACCACCCCGGCGGCCGGGAGGGTGCGCCACATGTGCTCGGCCGGCCCCGAGTCCATCGCCATCAGCGCATAGCCACGCCGATGCGCGGCGACGGTGGCCGCGCCGATGGCCTGGGCGAAGTACGGCACGCTCGCGAAGTCCCACGCGCTGTCCCCATGAGTGGTCACCGCGAGCGCCAGGGTGCGCCCGCCGCTGCCCACCGGGCCGTAACCGAGCGCACCGGCCACCGCCCTCACCCGGGCCCGCGTCGCCTCCGAGACCCGGCCGGTGCCGCCCCGCACGTTGGACACCGTCGCGGTCGACACCTCCGCCGCCCGTGCCACATCCCCGATCGTCACCCTCGACACGCCCGGCAGAATACGCTCCCGCCCGCGCGTCACCCGCCGATGTCGTGGGTTGGGGCGGGCGACGGGAGACAGCGGTCCGACCGGAAGAGTTACGGGCCCGACTCTGGGAACGCGCCACGGAACGGAAAGGACTACGCAATGCCCAAGATCGCCATCATCCTCGGCAGCACCCGCCCCGGCCGCAACGGCGCGGCCGTCGCCCAGTGGGTCTTCGACATCGCCCGGCGGCGCACCGACGCGGAGTACGAACTCGTCGACATCGACGACTACCGGCTCCCGCTCCTGGACGAGGCGGTCCCGCCGTCGCTCGGCCAGTACGCACAGCCGCACACCAGGACCTGGGCGGAGAAGATCGCCTCCTTCGACGGCTATGTGTTCATCACCCCCGAGTACAACCACTCCACCTCCGGCGCCCTGAAGAACGCCATCGACTTCCTGTACGCCGAGTGGAACAACAAGGCCGCCGGCTTCGTCGGCTACGGCAGCGCCGGTGGCACCCGCGCGGTCGAGCATCTGCGCCTGGTCATGGCCGAGCTCCAGGTGGCCGATGTGCGCGCGCAGGTCGCCCTGTCCCTGTTCACCGACTTCGAGAACTTCAGCACGTTCACCCCCGCCGAGCACCAGACGGAGGCCGTGAACACCCTGCTCGACCAGGTCGTCAGCTGGAGCACCGCCATGGCCACCGTCCGCGCCGCCTGAGCGTTCCGCGGGAAGTGCCGCGAGGTGCGGTCGTTCAGCGAGGCAGTGCGTGGCGGCCGGTCAGCCAGTCCCGGCGCATCAGCGGCAGGGTGCTCTCCACGTCCCGGACGCCGGTGACCGGCAGCCGCACCTCGAAGCGGGTGCCGGGGCGTCCGTCGGGCCGGTCCAGTACGGTGATCCGGCCCCGGTGCAGGGTGATCTGCTGGGCGACCAGGGTCAGGCCGAGGCCCGAGCCGGGGCTGTCCGGGCCGCGCCGGAAGCGCTGGAAGACCTCCTCGCGGCGCTCGGGCGGGATGCCGGGGCCGTGGTCGTCCACGGTGAGCACGGCGAGCGGCTGCCCCGGGTCACCGGAGTGGCGCAGGGTCACCTCGATATGGGCCGTGCCGTCGGTGGCACGGCCATGGGTCCAGGCGTTGGTCAGCAGGTTGTCCACCGCCGAGCGCAGCCCTTCCTCCCAGCCGTGCACCAGCAGCCCCGGGGTGGTGCGCACCGACACCTCGGCGTCCGGATGGGCGCGCCGCAGGTCGGAGACGGACGCGTCCAGCACCTCCGTGAGGTCCAGAGACGTGAACGCGTCCGCCTCGACCAGGTCGCCCTGCGCGAGCGCCCTGAGCATCACCAGCAGCCCCAGCAACCGGGTGTGTTCGCGGCCCAGGTCGTCGAGCACTTCCGCGCGGTCCACCGGGTCGAGGTCGGGGTGGTCGGCGAGGATGTCGATGTTGGTGCGCATGCTCATCAGCGGGGTGCGCAGCTCGTGGGACGCGGTCGCGGCGAACGCGCGGGCGGTGGCCAGCGCCTCCCCGGTGCGTTCGACCTGCTCGTCGTAGCGGGTGAGCACGGTCTGCATCGTGTACGCGAGGTCGTCGACCTCGCCGATACGGGTCGGCGTGTGCTCCAGGCGCACGGCGCTGGTCCGGGGGTCCAGGCCGCTGGTGCGCCGCTGCAACCGCCGCAGCGGCAGGACCGCCCGGGCCGCGATGGCCCAGGTGGTGGCCCCGGCCAGGGGCGCGGCCACCAGCGCCCCGAGCAGGACCCGTTGGCGCACCAGCGCCAGCTCCTCCTCGGCGGTGTCCGGCGAGAACAGCCACAGATTCGGCGTGGTGCCCCCTTTCGCGGCACCGACACGCAGCGACAGGACCAGCCAGTCCGTGTCACCGGAGGTCACGGTGACCGGCTTCTGGGCGTCGCGGGGCAGCGAGGGGAACGGATCGGGCTGCGGCCCGGCCGAGATCGTGTCCCCGGGCGCGGTCAGCCGGATGCCCACGTCCCGCGCGGAGTTGACCAGCCGTCGCTTCCGGGCCTGCTTCATGACCGGGCGGTCGGTCCCGGCGACATCGAGGAACGACTTGGCGTTCTTGGCGACGACCGTGGCGCGAGCGCGCAACTGGGAGTTCTGGTGGGCGCGCAGATCGTCGCCGACCAGATGCAGCAGCAGCCAGCCGGAGGCCAGCACCAGCAGCGGCACGCTCACGCCGACCGCGAGCGCGATGCGGGTGGACAGCCTCATGGCGCCTCCCCGGATGGCGTTTCCCCGGACAGTCCGTCGTTGCCTGCCATGCGTACCTCTGTTCCGCGGTGGTCGAACGCGTCCGTTCGAGGAACAGATCAAAGCATCGACATGGCCGGTGTCTCCACACCGGACCGGCGCGGCACCGGCGACCGCCGCCGCGGTGGCACCGCGGTCAGGAGCCGAGAGCCCCGGTGAGCGCGTCGGTGAGCGCGTCGGTGAGGGTGGTCGTGGGCCGGCCGATCAGACGGCTCAGATCCGAGGAGTCGGTGAAGAGCTCACCGCGCTCGAGCCCGAGGTCCGAGTCGGCGAGCACCTCGGCCAGTTCGGCGGGCAGCCCGGCGTCGAGCAGCGCACCGCGGAACCGCTCGGCGGGGAGGTCGCCGTAGACCACCTCCTGGCCGGTGGCGGCGGACAGCGCGGTGGCCGGCTCCGCGAGGGAGAAGGCGGTGTCCCCGCCCAGCTCGTACACCGAGCCCGCATGCCCTTCGGCGGTCAGGACGGTGGCCGCGGCCTCCGCGTAGTCGCGTCGCGACGCGGCGCTGACCCGCCCGGCACCGGCACTGCCGGGCACGACTCCGGACCGCAGATAGAGCGGGATCTGGGAGGTGTAGTTCTCCAGGCACCAGCCGTTGCGCAGGACGACCCCGGGCACCCCGCTGTCGCGCGGACACCGCTCGGTCTTCGCATGGGCGTCGGCGAGGATCATGCTCGCGGTGTGCGCGTTGAGCGTGCTGGTGTAGGCGATCAGCTCGGCACCGGCCCGCGCGGCCGCGTCGATGGCGCGGGTGTGGTTGTCGAACCGCTCGCTGACGGTGGTCGTCGACACGAGCAGGACCTTCCGCGCCCCCTTGAACGCCTCGGTGAGGCCGGTGGCGTCGGTGAAGTCGGGACGGGCTGGTCCGGCGGACCGTCCATCCGGAGATCCCGCCCCGGGTCGAGTACGAGATCACCGAACTGGGCGCCACGCTGCGCGAACCGTTGGTGGCGCTGAAGGACTGGTCGATGCGTCACATGGACGAGGTGCTGGAGGCGCGGGCCGCCTACGACCGGGAGCGGGACGCCGCCGCGCAAGGCTGACTCGGCCCCCGGTCGTTCTCAGGTGTGCGGGAACGGCTCGGTCAGCGCTGTGAGCACATGGTCGGCCCCGGCGGCACGCAGCTCCTCCGCGGAGTAGTGGCCGCTCGCGACCCCCACCGCCGTCGCGTTCGCCGCGCGTGCGGCCTCGATGTCGCGAGGGGTGTCCCCGACCACATAGACATCGGAACGGCCCAGATCGTGCCCGTGCAGCCGGGCGGCCTTCGCCATCGCCAGGCGGGTGATCTCCGCCCGGTCCGGGGAGTCCGAGCCGTAGGCGCCGAACACGAAATAGCGGCCCAGCCCGCCCCGTTCCATCTTGATCCGGGCCGCGCCCTCCATCGCGCCGGAGATGAGCCCGAGGATGATCCCCGCGTCCGTGATCCGCCGCAGGGTGTCTTCGGCGCCGTCCATGACGCGATACCCCTCCGAGGTCCGGATGTCCTCCGAGAGATGCCACAGATACGCCGCGTACAGACGGGCCATCTCATCGTGACTGGGCTCGCGGCCGAGCACGGCCCGGAACGTCTCCCGGCCGACCTGCGGATCCGTCTCCCCGGCCGAGGTGTGTTCTCCGATATCGGCGGCCACGCCGTGCAACCGGTCGAAGGCCCAGGCCCAACTCCGGGCTCCCGAGCCTCCGGTGTGGATCAGGGTTTCGTCGATGTCGAAGAGCGCCGCTATCGGTCCGGCCATCACACGTTCTCCTCCGGTTCCGCCTGCTTCCAGGGTGCGTGGTGGCACCGGGGGCGGCCAGTTGCGGGGCCGCGGTGTTGGTGGTGCCGTTGAAATGACGGAGGCAAGCACCCCCCCCGGAGGACCGAGAAGGGGAGCGACCATGGGCACCACCGACCGCGGCCTGCGAGCCGACCTGCTCGTGATCGGTTTCGGCAAGGGCGGCAAGACGGTGGCCGCCACGATGGGCGGGCTCGGCAAGCGCGTGGTGCTGGTCGAGCGGTCGGCGCGGATGTACGGCGGCACCTGCCCGAACGTCGGCTGTGTGCCGACCAAGGCACTGGTCCACCACTCCCGCAAGCGCCGGCCGGAGGATGTGCCCCAGGAGTGGTACGAGCGCTCCGTGGGCGAGGTGCGGGCGCTGACGAAGCTGTTCCGCGGTGGCAACTACGACGGGCTGAACGACATGGACACCGTCTCGGTGATCACCGGAACCGCCGCGTTCACCGATCCGCACACCGTGCGCGTCGAGACCGCCGACGGCCCCCTGACGGTCACCGCCGAGACGATCCTCATCAACACCGGATCGGAGCCGATCGTCCTCGACATCCCCGGCCTGCGGACCAGCCAGTACACCGTCACCAGCACCGAACTGATCGACACCACCATCCTCCCGGAACGGCTGGCGATCATCGGCGGCGGCTACCTCGGCCTCGAATTCGCCTCCATCTACGGGCAGTTCGGCTCCGAGGTCACCGTGCTCGAGGCCGCCCCGAAGGTGTTCGGCCTGGTGGACGACGACGTTGCCGCCGTCGCGGAGGACATCCTGGTGGAGGAGCGCATCGAGATCGTCACGGGGGCCGCCGTCACGGAGATCCGGGACGGTGAGACCTCCGCGACCGTCGTCTACGAGACGGACGGCCAACAGCACACGCTGGAGGCCGACGCCGTCCTCGCCGCCACCGGCCGCGCACCGGCCACCCGCGATCTGGGGCTGGACGCCGCCGGTGTGCGCACCACCGAGCGCGGCGCGGTCGAGGTCGATGAGCATCTGCGGACCAGCCGGCCGCACATCTTCGCCCTCGGAGACGTCAACGGCGGGCCGCAGTTCACCTATATCTCCCTCGACGACAGCCGTATCGTCCTCGATCAGCTGCTCGGCGAGGGCAAGCGCTCCACCGACGACCGGGTCGCCATCCCGCACACCGTCTTCATCACCCCGCCGCTGGCCACCGTCGGGCTCACCGAGAAGCAGGCCAGGGCGGCCGGGCACCGGGTGAGGATCGCGAGCCAGCCGGTCGCCGAGATCGTCGCCATGCCGCGCGCGTACATCGTCGAGGACACCCGTGGGGTGATGAAGTTCGTGCTCGACGCCGAGACCGACGAGATCCTGGGCGCCGCGCTGCTCAGCGTGGACGCGCAGGAAATCATCAACACCGTCGCGCTCGCCATGCGCCACGGCATCCGGGCGACCGAGCTCCGCAACGCCGTCTACACCCACCCCACCTCCACCGAGGCCTTCAACGACGTCCTCGCGACGATCGTCAGAGCCGACACCTAGCGAGGCTCAACGGACAACCATCGAGCGCACGGAGGGCGGCGTCGCCATGACCGACCTGGACACGCTGTCGGTGAACACGATCCGCGGACTGTGCATGGACGCGATCCAGAAGGCGAATTCGGGGCACCCCGGAACGCCCATGGGCATGGCGCCCGTCGCGTACACACTGTGGCAGCGGTTTCTGCGCTTCGACCCCGCCGATCCCATCTGGCCGAACCGCGACCGCTTCGTGCTCTCCGAGGGCCATGCCTCCGCCCTGCTCTGGTCGCTGCTGCACCTGACCGGTGTGCGCACGGTCGACCCCGAGTACGAGGTGCTGGGACGTCCGGCGGTGACCCTCGACGATCTGAAGTCCTTCCGGCAGCTCGACTCGCGCTGCCCCGGCCACCCCGAGTACCGCTGGACGAGCGGCGTCGAGACGACCACCGGCCCGCTCGGCCAGGGCGTCGCCACCTCCGTCGGCATGGCGATCGCCGGCCAGTGGCTGGCGGCCAGGTACAACCGCGACGACTTCACGCTCTTCGACTTCGATGTGTACGCGCTCGCCGGGGACGGCTGCATGATGGAGGGCGTCTCCTCCGAGGCCGCCTCGCTCGCCGGACACCTGCGGCTGTCCAACCTGTGCTGGATCTACGACTCCAACCGGGTCACCATCGAGGGCCACACCGACATCACCTTCACCGAGGAGCTCGCCGCGCGCTTCCTGGCCTACGGCTGGAACGTGACCACCGTGGCCGACGCCAACGACCTCGGCCGGATCGGCCGCGCCTTCCACTTCTTCCGCGCCGAGACCGAGCGCCCGACCCTGGTCCTCGTCCACAGCCACATCGGGTACGGCTCGCCGGTCGAGGACTCACCGAAAGCACACGGGTCGCCGTTCGGGCCGGAGGGGGTCAAAGCCACCAAGCGCGCCCTCGGCCTGCCACCCGACGCCGACTTCCACATCCCCGACGGTGTGCCCGACTGGTTCGCACGGGGGATCGGCGCGCGCGGTGGCCAGTTGCGCAGTCACTGGGAGAAGACGTTCGACGCCTACCGCGGCGCGTACCCGGAGCTCGCCGACGAGTTGGAGCGGATCCAGCGCCGTGAGCTGCCGGACGGCTGGGAGACCGCGCTGCCCACCTTCCCGGCCGATCCGAAGGGCCTGGCCGGCCGCGACTCCTCGGGCCAGGTGCTGAACGCGGTGGCCAAGGCGGTGCCCTGGGTGCTCGGCGGGTCCGCCGACCTGGCGCCGTCGACCAAGACCCGCCTCACCTTCGGCGGTGCGGGCGACTTCCAGCCGTATGACCGCGCCGGGCGCAATCTGCACTTCGGCGTACGGGAGCACGCGGCCGCCGCGGTGGCCAATGGAATGGCGCTGACGAAGCTCCGTCCGTACTGGTCCGGGTTCCTGATCTTCTCCGACTACGCCAAGGCGGCCATTCGCCTCTCCGCGCTGATGGAGATCCCCACCGTGCACATCTTCACCCACGACTCCATCGGGGTCGGCGAGGACGGGCCCACCCACCAGCCCGTCGAGCAGCTGGCGGGGCTGCGCGCCACGCCCGGGCTGCTGGTGTTCCGCCCCGCCGACGCGAACGAGGTCGCCGAGACGTGGCGGGTGGTCGCCGGTCTCCGCCGGGCCCCGGCCGCGCTGGTCCTCTCCCGCCAGCCGCTGCCCACCCTCGACCGCACCCGGCTCGGCGCGGCCACCGGTGTCGCGTGGGGCGCCTACGTCCTGGCGGACGCGGACCGGGGCGAGCCCGAGGTGATCCTGCTCGCCACCGGCTCCGAGGTGGCGCTGGCCCTGGCCGCGCACGAGGAGCTCACCGCCGAGGGCATCGCGTCCCGGGTGGTGAGCATGCCCTGCTGGGAGCTGTTCGACCGTCAGCCGCGCGAGTACCGCGACCAGGTGCTGCCGCCCGCGGTCACGCGCAGGGTCGCGGTGGAGGAGGCCTCCACGTTCGGCTGGGACCGGTACGTCGGCGCGGACGGGGCCGTCGTCGGCATGCACACCTTCGGTGCCTCCGCCCCCCTCAAACAGCTGCTCACGAAGTTCGGATTCACCCCCGAGCGCGTCGCGCGGGTGGCGCGCGAGCTGGTGGCCCCGGGCTGAGCGGGCGATGACGCGACAGGAGAGCACATGGCTACCGACACCCCCACGCAGCTCGGCATGATCGGGCTCGGCCGGATGGGCGCGAACCTCGTGCGCCGGCTGATGCGCGACGGCCACCGCTGTGTGGTCTACGACGTCAACGAAAGCGCCGTACAGGAGATGGAGGGAGAGGGCGCGGTCGCCGCCCGCTCGCTCGGTGACCTGGTGGCGAAGCTGGAGCGGCCACGGGCCGTGTGGCTCATGCTGCCCGCCGCCGTCGTACAGCCCACCCTCGACCAGCTCACCGAGCTCCTCGACCCGGATGACGCCATCATCGACGGTGGCAACTCCTACTACCGCGACGACATCACCCGCGCGGCGCAGCTCGCCCCGCACCGCATCCACTACCTGGACTGCGGAACCTCCGGCGGCGTCTGGGGACTTGAGCGCGGCTACTGCCTGATGATCGGCGGTGAGGACGGGCCCGTCGCCCGGCTCGACCCCATCTTCCGCACCATCGCGCCCGGCGCCGGCTCCGCCGAGCCGACACCGAGCAGACACGCCGACGGAACGGCGCCGGAGGGCTATCTCCACTGCGGTCCGAGCGGAGCCGGCCACTTCGTGAAGATGGTCCACAACGGGGTCGAGTACGGCATGATGGCCGCGATCGCCGAGGGGCTCAGCATCATCGACCACGCGGACGCCGGACTGCGCAAGCGCGCCGCGGACGCGGAGACCACCCCGCTGCGCGAACCGGAGGCGTACCAGTACGAGATCGACGTCGGCGAGGTGGCCGAGGTGTGGCGCCGCGGCTCGGTCGTGGGCTCCTGGCTCGTCGATCTCACCGCCGACGCGCTGGCCCGGTCACCGCAGCTGGACGAGTTCACCGGTCGCGTCTCGGACTCCGGCGAAGGGCGCTGGACGGTACGGGCCGCGATCGACGAAGGCGTACCCGCCGCCGTGATCAGCACGGCGCTCACCGACCGCTTCCAGTCGCGGGGCCTCGGCGAGTTCGCCGACCGGGTGCTGTCCGCCATGCGCAGCGAGTTCGGCGGACACGCCGAGAAGAGGAGCGGGCGATGACGGCACCGGACGACCATGTGATCGTGCTCTTCGGCGCCACCGGCGACCTCGCCAAGCGCAAGCTGCTCCCCGGGCTGTTCCACCTCGCCGCCGCGGGACTCCTCCCCGACGGCTACCGCATCGTGGGCTCGGCCCCGACCCGCTCCGCGATGAGCGACGACGCGTTCCGCACCCTCGCCCATGACGCGGTCGCCACCTTCGGACGGTCCAAGCCGACCGGGCCGGGGTGGAAGTCCTTCGAGGAGTCGCTGTCCTTCGGCGCGGCCGACCCCCAGGACCCCGGGGCGCTGCTCGCGGCCGTACGGGCGGCGGAGGACTCCCTCGGCGGGCCGTCCCGCAGACTGTTCCACCTGGCCATTCCGCCCTCGGCGTTCGCGTCCACCATCGGCATGCTCGGCGACACGGGCCTGGCGGCGGAGAACGCGAAGGTGATCGTGGAGAAGCCCTTCGGCACCGATCTGGCGTCGGCGCGGGCGCTCAACGAGACGATCAACGCCGTCTTCGACGAATCCCGGGTCTTCCGCATCGATCACTTCCTCGGCAAGGAGTCGGTGGACAACATCCTCGCCCTCCGCTTCGCCAACGGCATGTTCGAGCCCAACTGGAACCGGGACCACATCAGATATGTGCAGATCGATGTGCCCGAGACGCTCGGCCTGGAGGGCCGTGCCCACTTCTACGAGGGCACCGGGGCCTTCCGGGACATGATCGTCACCCATCTGATCCAGGTGCTCGGCATCGTGGCGATGGAACCACCGGTCTCGCTCGCCGCCGAGCCGTTGCGCGACGAGAAGGACAAGGTCTTCGAGGCGATGCGCCCCATCGGGCCCGGGGATGTCGTGCGCGGCCAGTACGAGGGCTACCGCGACGAACCCGGGGTGGCCCCCGACTCGACGACCGAGACGTTCGCCGCACTGCGGGTGGAGGTGGACAACTGGCGGTGGGCCGGGGTCCCGTTCCATCTGCGCTCCGGCAAGAACCTCGCACGGGGCCGCCAGGTGATCACCCTCGGACTGCGCGAGCCGCCCCTGCGGATGTTCCCCACCGACCTCGCCGACCAGGAGAAGAACCGGGCCAACAAGATCGTGATCGACTTCGGGGACCCCGGGTGGATCGCCGCCCGCTTCCTCACCAAGGAGCCCGGCCCCGCCATGCGGCTCGAACCGGCCACGATGGCCTTCGGCTACGCCGGGTCGTTCTGCGAGGAGAACGGGCTCGAGGGCTACGAACGCCTCATCCTGGACGCCATGCTGGGCGACCAGTCGCTGTTCACCCGGGCAGGCGGCATCGAACGCATCTGGGCCGCGTCGACCCCCCTCCTGGAGAACCCCCCGCCGGTCCAGCCCTACGCCCCCGGCTCCTGGGGCCCCGAACCGGCCGTCAGCGAACTGATCGCACCCTACTCGTGGCATCTGCCGGACGCCGCCGAGGTCCTGCCCGGCACGTTCGGCACCGACTGACGGCTTTTTTCGCCGTCAACCAGTCGCCGGCCGTCCTGAGCCGGGCCGGCGCGCCGGACGCGGAGCTGCGTAGCGTAGTCCGCTACGCCGCGATGACGGCCGCCGTGGTGCGGCCCCCGTCGACGTCCAGCACGATGCCGTGGACGAACGCGGCCTCGTCGCCCGCGAGATAGACCGCCGCGTGCGCGATGGCCTCCGGACTTCCGACGCCCCCGGCCGGGGTGCCGTTCATCATGGCCTCGCCCGGGTGCGCCTCGCCGGGTACGGGCGTGTGGACCACTCCCGGAGAGATCGCGTTCACCCGCACACCCCGCGGGCCGAACTCGGCGGCCCAGGCCCGGGTCAGGGTCTCCATCGCGCCCTTGCTGGAGCTGTAGAGCGCGCCGATGGGAATGCCCAGCCGGGCGATCCACGACCCCAGGTTGACGATCGCCCCGCCACCGGCCTCGGCCATCGCCGGAGCGATCGCGGCGGTCAGGAAGAACGGCGCCTTCACATTCACCGCGTAGACGTGGTCGAAGGACTTCTCGTCGGTGTCCGCGGTGCTGTCACCGGGGTAGATCCCGGCGTTGTTGACCAGGACGTCGATGCCTCCGCCCAGAACGGACGCCGCCTCCTCGGCCAGGGCGCGGGAGGCCTCCGCGCTTCCGTTCAGATCCGCCCGTAGGAAGTCGGCGCGGCCGCCCCGCGCACGGATGGCGTCGACCACCTCCGTGCCCCGCTCGGCGCTGCGCCCGGACACCACCACATGCGCGCCCTCGGCGGCGAACCGCTCCGCGATCGCCCGCCCGATGTTGCTCGTCGCACCGGTCACCAGCGCCCTCTTGTCCTGCAACCGTCCACTCATCACGCACTCCCGCACGCTCGTTCTCCGCACCGTGGAGGCCCCGCGGGTCCGCCGGGGCCATGCCACTGTGCGAAGAAAAAAATGGACTTGCAAGTCCAGTATCCCGGGGGTCGCTCAGGCCGCCGCGGCGCGCTCATCCGTGGCGTTCAGGCCGCCGCGGCGCGCCGCAGATCCCCGATGCCCTGATCGAGCGCGGCCCGCAGATGGTCGGCTCGGCCGGTCGACTGGAGAATCAGCACACCACCCTGGATGCCCGCCAGCAGCGCGGCCGCGCGGTGCTCGACATCCAGCTCGGCGGGCAGCTGCCCGGCCGTCTGGAGGGCCCGGATGCCGGTGGCCAGGCTCTCCTGCCACTGCCGCATCAACGCCACCACGACATCCCGGGCGCCCGGGGTGGAGCGGCCCAGATGGAGGACGAGCGAGCCCAGCGGGCACTCCTCGCCCTGCTCCGCATAGCGCTTGACCACTTGATCGCGCCACCGCTGCCACGCCTCCCAGGAGTCCAGGCAGCCCAGGTACGGCTGCTGGTCCGCCAGGACCTGGTCGGCCTCGTGGTGCGCGACCGCCAGCAGCAGCTCGTCCTTCCCGTCGGGGAAGTAGTGGAACAGCTGGCTCTTGCTGGTGCGCGTGCGCGCCATGACGTCGTCGAGCGTGGCCGCCGACACGTCCTTCTCGCGCAGCACCGCGGCCGCGCCCTCGACGATCCGGTTCCGGGTGGCCTTCCCCTTCGCCGTCAGCTCCTTGCGCATGGTGCGCTGCGCCCCTCTCGACTGGACTGGCTGGTCCAGTCTATGGCGCCTCGGGCGTCGGCCACAGCGCGCGGGCGGCGTCGGGCAGGCCGTCGACCGCGTCCGGGCCGAGCGTGGCGAGCTGGAGGATGTAGCCGGGCACCGTCGAGGTGATCAGTTGGGCCAGTGAGTCCGGCGTGGCGTCCGGCGGTAGACGGCGGGAGTCCTGATGCTCCCGGACGATGGTGGCGAGGTCGGCCGTCGCCTCGGTGAGCGCGGTCCTGAGCCGCTCGGCGAGCGTCGGGTTGCGCAGGGATTCGGACCAGGTCAGCAGCGCGATGGCGGCGAAGCCGTTCTCCGCGTGCTTCGCCCTGATGACCTCGAAGAGATCGGCGATCGCCGCGCCGGCCCCGGCGGCGGGCCTGCGCTCGGCCTGGCGGCGGGCCTCGTGCACCACCTCGGCCAGGTTCTCCTCGGCGATCGCGATGATCATGTCCTGCTTGCTGGGGAAATACCGGTACACCGACCCCGAGGACATCCCGGCCTCGGCGAGCAGATCCTGCATCGACGTCTCGTGGAAGCCGTCCCGGACGAAGCAGCGCCTCGCCGCGGTCAGGATCTCCGCTCTGCGGGCGTCGAGGTACTCCTGGCTCACCTTCGGCATGGCGTCAGGCTACAGCAAAAGTGATCGATCGTTCGTCTTCTTCTTGACAGTGGGGCGGCGGGCGAGGCAGTGTGACGAAATAAGAGAACGGTCATTCGTTTTTTTAGACGGGAGAACGCTTGTGGCGACAGCCAGTGGAGTCGTGCCCCGGGTCGCGCATGACGTCGCGCGCGCCCTGCAGGACAGCGGCGTCGACCGGGTCTTCCTGATCACCGGTGGTGATCTGTGGCTCTGGCGCGCCCTGCGCGATCACGGCATCGAGATGTGCCTGGCCCGCAGCGAGGCCGCGTCCGTGGTGATGGCCGACGCCTACGCCCGGGTCACCGGCAGGCCCGCCGTGGTCTACGGGCAGTGGGGGCCGGGAGCGGCGAACGTCGCCGCCGCGCTCGCGGACGCCCGATGGGCCCACAGCCCGCTCGTGGCGCTCACCAGCACGGTCTCGACGCGGGTCGAGTACAAGTACGAGTACCAGGAGCTCGACCAGCCGCCCATGTTCCAGTCGGTGACGAAATGGCAGGCACGGGTCACGCGCGCGGACCGCGCCGGGGAGCTCGTCGCCCAGGCGTTGCGCATCGCGGGTGCGGGAGCTCCGGGGCCGGTGCACATCGACATCCCGTGCGACATCCTCGCCGCGGAAGCGGTGGAAGCGGCAGAAGCCGCACCGTCGCACGCCAACGCCAACGCCAACGCCGATGCCTTGTACGCACCGATCCGTCGCCCGGCCCCGTCGGCTCCCTCGGCCGCCGCCGTGGCCGACATCGCCGACCGCCTGGCCCGGAGCCTGCGACCGGTCCTCCTGGCCGGCAACGGGGTCCTGATGGCCGATGCCGCCGAAGACCTCACCCGACTCGCGGAAACCGTGGGTGTTCCGGTCCTCACGACCCTGGGTGGAAAGGGCTCGATCGCCGAGAACCATCCCCTGTCGGTCGGCGTGGCGGGACGCTACGCGAGCAAGGTGGCGAACGGGATCGCGCGCGAGGCCGACTTCGTCCTCGCGATCGGCACCGACCTCGGCGGCCTCGCGACCGATACCTACACGCTGCCCTCGTCGGACGCGGACGTGGTTCAAGTCGACGTAGTGGCAGAGCACATCGGCCGGACCCGTACGGTCGACGCGGGAGTGGTAGCCGACGCCGGTGAGCTGTGCCGTGCCCTTGCCGTGGCACTGCCCTCGGAGCCCGGCAACCGTGCTCATCACACCTGGCGCGAGTCGGTGCGGAGCAGGTGCGCGACCTGGCAGGAGGCGTTCCGGGCCGTTGCGCACCGCCCCGCCGCCGGGCATGTCCGGCCCGAGGCCGTCGTGGCGATCCTGCGCGAGCTGGCGGACGACCGCGATCTGCTCGTCGCGGACACCGGGTTCATGGGGGCCTGGGGAGGCGCGCTGTTTCCCGTCCACGCGCCCGGCCGGACGTTCCTGCGCGCCGCCGGCACGCTCGGCTGGGCGTTCCCGGCGGTCCTCGGGGCACAGCTCGCGGCCGGGGCGGAACGTCGCGCGTTCGCGCTCGTGGGCGACGGTGGCTTCGGCTACCACGTAGGAGACCTGGAGACCGCGCTGCGGCTGGACATTCCCGCGGTGACCATCGTCCTGAACAACGCGAGCCTCGCCTACGAACACGTCGGGTTCAAGCACGCCCTCGGCGAGGAGCCCGTGTCGGAGGTCTGCGACTTCCTCGACGTCGACCACGCCAAGGTCGCGGCGGCGTACGGGGTGTTCGCGGCCCGCGTCGACTCGGCGGACGCCTTCCGGGGCGCCCTGGAGAAGGCGATCGCCGCTGCCCGCCCGGCGTTGATCGATGTCGTCGTCAGCAAGGAGCGCGTCGCCCCGGTCACCACCTTCGACACCCGACTGGTCAGGGACGTCTGACCGCGTCGTCGTGGCAGAGAGCCACGGAAGAACGTCATGGAAGAGAGCCGTCGAAGAGAGGAGATGGCCATGCGGCTGCCGCTGCTCCATCCCGAGGAACTGACCCCGGCACAGCGGGATCTGTACGACGCCTTCGACACGATGGTGAAGGCCGACGAGTACGCCGGATTCGAGGTCCGTGACGCCGACGGAGCGTTCGTCGGACCGTGGGGGGTGATGCTCCACTTCCCGGAACTGGGGCAGGCGCTCGCCCGGTTCATCGACCTCGCCCAGCGGCTTCCCGGACTCTCGGAGCGGGCCCGCCAGGTCGTCATCCTGACGATCGGAGCGCGCTTCGACGTGGCGTACGAGCTGTACGCGCACGCTCGTCTGGGGGCGCGGGCCGGGCTGCGGCCGGATCAGGTGGCGACGCTGTGCGCGGGCGGCCGCCCGTCCGGCCTCACCGAGGAGGAGGCGCTCGCGGCCGACGTCGCGACCGCCCTGACCGGCAAGGGCCCTGTGCCGGGCCCGCTGTACGACACGGCCGTCAGGACGCTGGGGCGGGAAGCCCTCGACGCGATCGTCTTCGTGACCGTCCACTACCTGGCGCTGGGAGTCGTCCTCAACGCGTACGACGTGCCGGCGGGAGGCCCGGCCCCGCGGAAGTAGCCCCGTAACCCCCTACCCCGTACCCCATACCCCGTAAGGAGGAGAAATCCCATGTTCGAGGATCCCGAGGACTTCGGGACGTTCGGTCGCTACGTGGAGACGCCGGTCGACGCCATGCCACCGGAGACGCGCACCGCGTACGAGTACACTCGGCGACTGCGTGGCCTGGTGCCCGGCCCGCACAAGATCTGGCTGGCCAACCCCCGGCTGCTGACGGCAATCGTGCCCACCGGTGCGTACTTCCAGACGGACTCGTCGCTGTCCAAGGCGGAGATCGAGATCGTCACGAACGTCGTCACCGGCCACTGGCGCTCCGCCTACGCCGCCTATGAGCACGAGAAGATCGGCGTGGCGCTGGGCGGTCTCGACCCGCGGCAGGTGGAGGCCATCGTCGCCGGCCGTCCCGCCTCCTTCGACGACCCACGGCAGCAGCTCGTGTACGAACTCGCGTCATCGCTGGTGGAACGGCGTGTCATCCCCGTCGGGCTGTACCGCCGGGCCAAGGGGACGATCGGCGACGCGGGCATCGTCGACGTCACCGTGCTGATGGGCTGGTTCACCGGTGTGTCGCTGACCCTCGCCGCGTTCGACGTGCCGTCGAACGCGGTCGGCCTGGACCAGTGAGACCCGGAGGAAGGACGACCATGGAAACCGCAACCCTGCACACCGTCGCCGAGTTCCCCGAGCACTCCTTCCTGGAGAATCTCGCGGTGCGCAGTGACAACTCGATCGTCGTGACATCGCTCAACCACAAGCAGCTGTGGCTGATCCCGGCTTCCGGTGCGACGGACACCCCGGTCGAGCCGATCCTCCTGCACACCTACGACCATCTCGTCACGGCGGTCGTGGAGACCGAGCCGGATGTGTTCCACGTGGCCCTCAGCGACGGCTACACCACACACGCGTCGTATCTGAGCCGGGTCGATCTGCGTGGCCGGCCACTCGGCGCCGCGCCCGCGATCGAGACGGTCCTCACCTTCGACTCCCGGGTGCGCGCCCTGAACGGGGGCTGTCTGATCGCCCCCGGTGTCCTGCTGCTGGCCGACTGCTTCGGCGGTTTCGTCTGGCGTGTCGACCTCTCCGCCACCGGCGGGCCGGCGGCCGCCGACGTCTGGCTCGCCCACCCGAGCATGGAGCACGACCCGCTCAGCACTGTGAAGCCGCCCCAGCCGGGCATCAACGGTGTGCGCTACGCGGAGCGGACCCACCACCTGTACTACACCTCCACGGCGCGGCGGTTGTTCATGCGGGTGCCGGTGGACCCCGACACCCTCGATCCGGCCGGAGCGCCGGAGCATGTCGGCGGCGGCACGATGGCCGACGACTTCTGCCTCGACGAGGACGCGGGCGTCGCCTACGTGACGACGCACCGTCAGAACACCCTCGACCGCGTACTGCTGGACGGGCCGCCGGACCAGCCCCGGGACATCGTCCTCGGCGACCCCCTGGACCTGCGGCTCCTGGGGCCGTCGAGCATCGCCTGGGGCCGCGGTCCCGGTGAGTACGGACGCGTGGCCTACCTCATCACCGACGGCGGGACCACCGCACCGCCTCCGGACGGCCGTGCGCGCCGCTCGAAGGTCCTGCGCATGGAGCTCGCGCGGTAGGTCGCCGCAGGCGGCGAGCCGCGGGCCGTCAGTCGGGGTCGTCGGCCAGCTCCGCGGCTTCCTGCCGCAGGGCGTGCGCCACCGCGTTCGCCGACGCCGTGGCGGGGCTCGGCGCGTGCGCGAGGCTGACGCGTCGCCACTCCTGCGCCACGCCCTCGACGGCGACCAGACGCACACCTGGCGGGACGGCGGGAAGCAGTGCCGGTGGGGCCGTGGTGATGCCCGCCCCGGCCGCCACCAGGTGAAGCTTCGTCAGCCAGTCGCGGACGGTGTGGCGGACCCGGGGCCGTCCCGGCAGCCCCGGCCAGACGCCGAGCAGTGGCTCCTCCGCGGCGGCCGGGCTGGCGATCCACGGCTCGCCCGCGATCTCCTCGGCCGTGACGCTGTCGCGTCCGGCGAACCGGCCGCTCGCCGCCACCGCCACGGTCAGCCGGGTCTCGAACAGCGGCTCCACGCGCAGCGGCGGGGCGTCGGTGTCGGGGGAGCGGTGGGGTGGCCTGGAGGACAGCAGGGCGATATCGAGCGTGCCGGTGCGCAGCGCCCGTACCAGCGACGGGGTGGTGCCCTCGCGTGTGCTCACCCGGATCCGGGGGTGCTCCCGGCGCAGGGCCGCCAGCGCGCGGGCCACGATCACCGCTCCGGCGGTGGGGAAGAAGCCGAGCCGGACCGGGCCGTCCTCCGCCTCGCCCCCGCGCAACTCCCGGTCGGCCGCGTCGAGCGCGTCCAGGGCGACCACGGCGTGCCGCAGCAGGCCGCGCCCCTCGGCGGTCAGCCGCACCCCGCCCGGGTGGCGGTCGAAGAGCCGGGCACCGGCCGCCTGCTCCAGCGCGGCCACCTGCCGGGAGACGGCCGACTGGGTGTATCCGAGCGCCTCCGCCGCGGCGGTGATCGTGCCCCGCTCCGCCACCTCGCGCAGCACCCGCAGCCCGACCAGGGTCATGTCCATGAGCGCACGTCCATGCGCGGGTCGTCCAGGTGCGTGTCATCCAGACGCGTGTCATCCATGCGCAGACAGCATACCGGCCATGCGAGACATTCGTTGGCGGAATGTCGTGGGGCTTCCTAGCGTGGTGAGCACACCACAGCAGAACGGAACGACACACCATGCCTCTGGTCAACATCTATCTGCGCGAGGGCACCACCCCGGAGTACCGCCGGAATGTCTCGCTGGGCATCCACCGGTCGATGGTGGACGTCCTGAAGGTCCCGCAGGACGACCAGTTCCACCTCATCCACGAGCTCAAGCCCGAGAACGTGCAGACGCAGCCGGTGTTCTTCGACATCCGCCGCGGCGACCGCACGATGTTCATCCAGCTCTTCTTCAACCACCGCGACCCCGGGCAGAAGGCGGAGCTGTACGCGGCCATCCGCAGGAACCTCCTGCTGTACGCGGACGTCCCCGAGGAGGACATCCTCCTGTGCGTGGTCGAGACGAACAGCGAGAACTGGTGGGCGGCTGGGCGGGCCGTCAACCCCCGGACGGGCTTCGACGAACGCATGGACATCGATTGACTCTCGATAGAAATCGCTCGTCGCGGTGTGGATGCTGCTCGCCGTGGTCCGCCGCGGCGCGATCTTCGCACCCGACGTCGCCGCGTTGAAGAACGGCCGGGCGAAGGCGGTGCGGTTCACGACGCTCGACGCCCCCGCTTTGGGGATCCGCACACCACGCACCCACAGGACTTGGCACCGTAGGACCATGACGAGCACTGAGCCGGACACACCGCCCACAGGCACTCCCGAGAACACCGAGCGGCCGCCCCGCGTCCCCGTGGCGCAGGCCATGCGGGGCGCCGCCCGGCAGTTGGGGGAGTTGCTGGGCACCGCGCCGGAGGCGGTTTCCGCGATGCAGCCGACGCCGGACGGCTGGGTGGCCGATGTGGAGGTCGTGGAGCTGGAGCGGGTGCCCGAGACCATGACCATCATGGCCACCTACCGTGTGACCCTCGACTCACAAGGGCAGCTCCTCGGCTACGAGCGGCAACACCGCTACGCCCGCGGTCAGCTCGACCGCGGACGTTAGACACCGGAGCCAGACCAGGCACGGCCGTTCTTTTGCCGGGTTTCCTCCCACGGCCCCGCGCCATGGACGTCGTCCGCGCGGGGCCGTTCCATGGGCGCGCGCCCTGTGTCACACGCGCCCACATCGGTGAACGCCACCGCCACCGCGCCCGTATCAGACGCGGACAGGCGAGCGACCGAGCGCGACCGAGAGGAAGCACACGTGACCGTGATGACGCAGACCGGCGGGCTGCCTGCCACCGCAGCGACCGGTTCAGGGACCGGAAGCCTCTTCGACATCCTCGAACTCATCCTGGACCGTGGCCTCGTCATCGACGTGTTCATCCGGGTCTCCCTCGTCGGCATCGAGATCTTGAAGATCGACATCCGGATCGTGATCGCCAGCGTGGACACATATCTGCGCTTCGCCGAGGCGTGCAACCGCCTCGACCTGGAATCGGGCCGCAAGGCCCCGGACAAGCTCAGCGACATCGTCGGCAACATCGTCGAGGGCGGCGCCCGGGGCAAGACCGAGGGGGCGATCAGCGGTGCCCTCGGTGCCATCGGCGATGTCTTCGACCGCGACCGCGACGACGAGGACAGGTGACCATGTCGACCCCGTCCCAGTCCCAGTCTCCTTCTCAGTCCGCGTCCCAGCCCCCGTCCCCGACCCCGTCCCTCTACATCTACGCGATCACCGGGTCCGACCATCCGCTGCGGCTGGCGGGACTGCGCGCCGTGGGCGGCGGGTCCGGCGACGCACTGCGCGCGGTCACCGGCGGGCCGTTGGCCTGCGTGGTGAGCCCGGCGCCGCCGGACCTGCGTCCCAAGCGCCGTGATCTCGCCGCCCACCAGGAGGTCCAGGAGCGGCTGATGGCGGACGGCGCGGTGCTGCCGATGCGGTTCGGCATGCTGGCGCCCGACGACGCCGCGGTGACGGCGGCGCTGGACGGCAAGCGCGCCGAATACGTCCGCAGACTCGAGGAGCTGCACGCCACGGCGGAGTTCAACCTGAAGGCGGCCCGCTCGCAGGAGGACCTGCTGCGGGAGGTGCTCACCGAGTCCGACGACGCCCGGCGCCTCAACGAACGCACCCGCGACGGCGGCGGCACCTACGCGGACCGAGTGGCCCTCGGCGAGCTGGTGGCACATCAACTGGACGCGCGGCAGCGGCTGCTGGCCGACCAGGTCGTCGGGCGGCTGTCCGAGATGGCCCGCGGCAAGGTGATGGCCTCCCCGGCCGGGGAGGACTTCCTCAACGCCTCGTTCCTGGTGGAGCGGGGGCGCGCCGAGGAGTTCTCCCAGGCCGCGCGGCAGCTCGCGCAGGGCTACGGAGAGGGCTACGACTTCCGGCTGCGCGGCCCCTTGCCGCCGTACAGCTTCGTGGCCTGAGGACGGGGGCGTCATGGGACTGCTGACCGGACTGCTCACCTTTCCGCTGGCGCCGGTGCGCGTCACCGTCTGGGCCGCCGAGCAGATGGCCGCGGCCGCCGAGCGCGAGTACTACGACCCGGCGCCGGTCCGGCGCGCCCTCGCCGAACTGGAACAGGACCTGCTGGCCGGGCGGATCGACGAGGACGCGTACGACCGCCGCGAGGACGAGTTGCTCGACCGGCTGGCACAGCTGGAACGCCGGGAACGGCCGGACGAGCGGAGACGAGCCCCGTGACGACGACAGAACCGGTGGCGGGCAGGTTGGGCTCGCCACGCCTGCCCACCACCCCGTACGGCCAGGGCGCCGAGCCCGCCCCGTCGCTCGCCGACATCCTGGAGCGGGTGCTGGACAAGGGCGTGGTGATCGCGGGCGACATCCGCATCAACCTGCTGGACATCGAGCTGCTCACCATCAAGCTCCGGCTGCTCGTCGCCTCCGTCGACAAGGCGAAGGAGATGGGCATCGACTGGTGGGAGCACGATCCGTCGCTGTCCTCCCGCGCCCGCACCCGGGCCGTACCGGACGACGACGCGGAGCGGTCCCTCACCGAGGAGAACGCCCGGCTGCGCGCCGAGATCGCGGCGCTGCGGACACGGGCCGAGGACAGGAGCGTGGACGGTTGACCGAGAGCGCATGGCGACAGCACATGGTGTACGCCTACGCGGTGCTGCGCCCCACCCCGGAGGCCGCGCAGGCGGTGGCCACGCTGCGCGGGGTGGCGGACGAGCAGGTGGGGCTCGTGGAGACGGACGACCTGGCCGCGGCCGTGGGCCCGGTCCCGGCCGAGGAGTTCGAGGAGGGCGCGCTGCGGGCGGGCCTGGAGGAGCTGCCCCGGCTGGAGGCGCTGGCCCGCGGCCACCACGGGGTGGTGGCGGGGCTGGCCTCGCTGGGCGCCGTACTGCCGCTGCGGCTGGCCACCGTCTACCGGGACGAGGACCGGGTGCGGCGGGTCCTCCAGGAGCGTCGCGACCAGTTCCTGCCGCTGCTGGAACGGCTCGCCGGGCATGTCGAATGGGGCGTCAAGGTCTACACCGATCCCACGGACTCCCTGGCGGGGGACGCGGCGGGGGCCGCCGAGCCCACGGGTGGGGAGACCGCGGGTGGGGAGGGGTTCCTCAGTCCGGGCCGGGCCTATCTCGCCGCCCGCCGTCGGCGCCGGCGCGGCGCCGAGGAAGCCTGGCAGACGGCGGCACGGACGGCCGCGCGCATCGCCGAGGAGGCCGGGGGCCTGGCGGTGGGCAGGGTCGCCCATCGGCCGCAGCGCGGCGAACTCGCCCAGGTGGGCGGTGGCGGGACGGCCGGTGGCGGGAAGCCCGGTGGCGAGAACATCGCCAACGACGCGTATCTGGTGCCCGCCGACCGCGCCGAGGAGTTCCGCGCCCGCATCCTGGCCGCCGCCGAGGGGCAGCCCGGGGTACGCGTCGAGGTGACCGGCCCCTGGGCGCCGTACTCCTTCGCCCTTCCGCCCGAGCCCGAACCGGCGGCCCGGCCGGAGCCGGTATGAGCGGCGCGCTGGACGAGGCCCGGACGAGTGGCGCGTTGGACGAGGCCGTATGAGCGGCGCGCTGGACGAGGAGGACGCACGGGCGCTCGCGGGCCGCGAGGTCGCCCTGATCGACCTGCTGGACCGGCTGCTCCAGGGCGGGGTCGTGCTCGCCGGGGACCTCGTCCTGTCCATCGCGGACGTCGATCTCGTACGGATCGACCTGCGCGCGGTCATCGCTCCGGTCGACGCCGAACACCCGGCCCCGCTGCTGCCCTGACGAATGCCCCTGACGAGTGCCCTGCGAACGCCCCGACGAAAGGAAACCCGCGCATGTCAGCCCCCTCCGGCGCCGCCGCCCAGCGGCTGCGCACCGACGCGGACACGGTCGAACGCGATCTGGCCAAGCTGGTGCTGACCGTGGTCGAGCTGCTGCGTCAGCTGATGGAGCGCCAGGCGCTCCACCGCATCGACAAGGGCGATCTGACGGAGGAGCAGGAGGAGCGCGTCGGCATGACGCTGATGATCCTCCAGCAGCGCATGGAGGAGATGTGCGACCGTCACGGCCTGCGGATGGCGGATCTCAACCTCGACCTCGGCCCGCTCGGCACCCTGCTCTCCCCGGCCGGCTCCCCGGCGGCCCCGCCCTCCCGGTGAGAAGCCCCAGGCGCCCGCTCAGCTCTTGCGCGGCCGCGGCTCGGGCCGGTCGATCAACTGCTGCCTCAGCACGATCAGTTGGTGGGACGCTTCGACCGCCCGTGCCTCGTCCAGGGAGGCGTTCTCCGTCCCGGCGGGCGGTTCGCTGGGCATCGTCGGGGAGTCCGGCTCCGGCAAGACCACGGTGGCCCGGATCCTGGTCGACCTCGAACCGTGCCCGTGACTGTGGCCGTCGAAGGCGAGACATCGGCTCACTCTGACACTCGACGGTTCAATGTGAGGAGCTGAGCCCACCTCATCTGCGCATACGTAGCCGGCTGAATTTCTATACGTCGGAGGTATTCCCAGGTGCTCACGGGCCCTGCACCATGCCGGTAGTTCACCACCGGATATGGGAGGCACATACGTGACCGCGCCAACAGGGAACGGGATCTCTCGAAGAGGTGTGATCGGCACCGCGGCCGCGGTCGGCGCCGGGGGCTGGCTGGCCGGATCCGGCACCGCCTGGGCCGCGCCCCAGGCGTCCGGCGGAGCGGCGGCCCTGCCCGAGCGGATGGCCAGGGCCGCCGCCCCGCGGTGGCGGCGGCTGCCCGGCGACTGGAAGGACGGACCCTTCCTGGCCAACGGCCTGCTCGGCGCGGTGGTGTACCAGGGCGCCACGCCCAACTCCGTGAAAGTCATGCTCAGCCACAGCCAGGTGCAGGACCAGCGGCCCCAGTGGCGCGCCCCGTACGGCTACTCACGGCTGCCCATCGGCCACTTCGACCTCACCCTCGCCGGAGAGGTGACCGGGGTCGACTGGACCCTCGACCTGTGGGACGCCGAGCTGCGCGGCACGGTCACCACCACCCGGGGCAGCGTCCGCTTCACCATGCTGGTGCACAACGCCCGTACCGCGCTGCTGATCTTCACCCGGCCCAGCGCGGGGGAGGAGAGCGCGGCCTGGTCGTTCACATGGATGCCCGCGGTCTCCCCCCGGACCAAGGACAAGCCCGCCGACTACACCGGCAACCCCGACCCCCGCACCGGCTCCGCCGGCGACACCCACTATGTGGAGCAGCCGCTGATCGCGGGCGGCGGCTGGACCACCGCCTGGCGCGAACGGCGGGTGGGCACCGGCAGACTGCTGGCCGCCCACATCGTCTACCGCCACCCCGGCGACCTCTCGCGCACCACGGAACTCGCCGTCGCCGAGGTGGCCCGCACCTTGGCCGAGGACCCGGACGACCTGGTGCGCTCACACCGCGCCTGGTGGCACCGCTACTACCAGCGCAGCCTGCTCTCCGTACCCGACAAGCGCCTTCAGCACTTCTACTGGATCCAGCTCTACAAGGCGGCCTGCGCCACCCGCGCCGACGGGCCCTCGATGTCCGAATGGGGGCCGTGGTACCCGGAGACCGGCGGCAGCTGGACCGCGGTGTGGTGGAACCTCAACGTGCAGATCGCCACCTGGCTGATCCAGGGCTCCAACCACCTCGAACTCGACTCCGTGACCTCCACCTTCCGGGACTTCGAGAAGAACCTGCCGCTGTCCGTCCCCCCGGAGTACCAGGACGGGGACACCTACGCCCTCGCCCACCCCTCCGATTGGCTGCTGCGCCCCGGCGCCAAGACCGTCGGCATCCCCGGCACCTCCACCAAGACCGACAACAACGGCAATCTCATCTGGGCCATGCACAACATCTGGCTCAGCTACCGCCACACCATGGACATCCGCATCGTGCGCGACGTCCTCTACCCGATCCTCGCCAAGGCGGTGAACTTCTACGACCACTTCCTGTACGAGGGCGGCGACGGGAAGCTGCATCTGCCGCTGACCCGCTCACCGGAGTGGGCGGACGCCGAGGACTGCACCTACGACCTCTCCCTGCTCCGCTGGGGCTGCGCCACCCTCCTGGACTGCCTGCGCATCCTGCGCACCGACCACCCCCGCGCCCGGCGCTGGCGCGAGATCCTGGACCGCCTGGTGGCCTACCCCCGCGATGCCACCGGGATCATGATCGGCGCGGGCAAGCCGCTGACCGAGTCCCACCGCCACTTCTCCCATATGCTCTGGCTCTACCCGCTGCACGAGCTGGACTGGGACCGCCCGGCCGACCGGGACATCATGCGCACCACCTTCGACCACTGGGTCAAGGACCGTAGCCTGTGGGCCGGTTACAGCTACGCGGTGGCCTCCTCCATGGCATCGCGCATGGAACGGCCCGAGGAGGCGCTGGACCACCTCACCTTCCTCATCGGCGGCAACAAGGTGAACAACGCCTGGATCACCCCGAACACCATGTACGTCGAGGGCGGCAACCTCGCCACCGAGAGCCCCCTGACGGCGGCCCAGTCGGTGCTGGAGATGGCCGTCCAGAGCCACAACGGCGTGGTGCGGGTCTTCCCGTCCGTCTCCCGCCGCTGGCCCGACCTCTCGGTCCAGTCCCTGCGCACCCAGGGCGCCTTCCTCGTGGACGCCGACCGCTCGGCCGGGAGCACCCGCTGGGTCCGCGTCCACAGCGAGGCCGGTGCCCCCCTCGTCCTCCACCACGGCATCCCCGGCCCGATCGACGTCCGCGACCACCGGGGGCGCCCCCTCCACTACCGCACCACCGGCCCCGGCCGTATCGAGATCCCCCTCGCCCGCGACGAGACGGCCCTCATCACCCCCCGGGGCCACCGCCCGGACCCGGCCCCGCGCGATGTCCCCGCCGTCGGCGACGCCAAGCCGTGGGGCCTGCCGGACTGAACCGCGGCCGCCGCCCGAACGAAAGGAGCGAGCGCACCCCTGCCGGGCAGGGGTGCGCCGTGCCACGCGACCGCCGGTCAGCCGGTGCGGGAATCCAGCTCCGCCCACACCGTCTTGCCCACCGGATGGTGCGGCTCGGTGCCCCAGCGGTCGGCGAGCGCGTCCACCAGCAGCAGGCCGCGCCCGGTTTCACGGTCCGGGGGAGGGGGCGGCTGGAGGGTGGGCTGCCGCTCGCTCCGGGTGTCGGTGACCTCGATACGGAGGGTTTCCGTGGCGCCGTCGAGGGCGAGACCGAGCCGGAAGTCCCGGCCCGGCACGCGCCCGTGCAGCGCCGCGTTGGCGCTCAGCTCGGCGATGATCGCCACGGCGCGGTCGGCGACGGCGGGTGACACGGGCCAGGCGCGGAGCTGCTCCACGGCGAGCAGCCGGGCCAGCCGGGCCCCGCGCCGCGTGGAGGACAGGCGTTGGGTAAAGGCCCAGCTCGTGGCGGGGATTTGGGGCGTGCTTGCGTTCATGGGGGCCACGGTGGTGGGTGAGCGGCGGCCTTCACCAGTGGCGCGCCGCGTACGCAGCGTCAGCGTACATGCGCGTTCGGTGGACGGTACACCCGTTGATCCGTCACCCTGGGTGAGTCGAGCGCGGGGGCCCTCGCACGTACGCACCTGGAGGTGTCCGCGTATGACGACCGACAACACCTGTGTGGCCGGGGACGGTGACGGGGAACGGGAGCCCGACCCCTCCGACAGTCTGCGGACCTTCGGGGCCGTGGTCCAGGCCCTCCGCGAACACGCGGGCCTCACCCGGGCTCAGTTCGGGGAGCTGGTCCGGTTCTCGAAGCACACCGTGGCATCGGTGGAGCTGGGGCGGCGCATGCCGGACGAGTCGTTCGTGGAGCGGGCGGAGGAGGTCCTGGGCAACACGGGAGCGCTGCGGAAGGCGGCCCGATTCCTCGCGCGGGGTGAGCCGGGGCTGGCGGCGTGGTTCCGGCGGTGGGCACGGCTGGAGCGGGTGGCGGTGAGCCTGTGCACGTACGAGTGTCGGTTGGTGCCGGGGTTGTTGCAGTCGGAGGACTACGCGCGGGCGGTGTTCGATGGCACCATCCCTCTGCTGACGGATGAGCAGTTGGAGGCCCAGCTCGTGGCGCGGACCGAGCGGCAGAAGATGCTGCACGAGCGGCCGCACGTCCCGTTCAGCTTCATCGTGGAGGAGGCCGTCTTCCGGCGCGGGTTCGGCGACAGAGAGCAGAGGCGGCGCTTGTTCGACCACGTGCTGGAGCGCAGCGCGCTGCGTAACGTGAAGCTGCAAGTCGTCCCCCTCGAAGCTGAGTTGCACGCGTGCCTGGACGGACCTGTTCGGCTGCTGGAAACACTGGAAGGGCGGCGCTATGCCTACTCGGAGGGTCAGCAGAACGGACGGCTGATTGCCGACTCGATAGAGGTACGCCTCCTCCACCAGCGCTATGACACACTGCGCTCGCAGGCCCTGACACCCCAAGACTCCCGTGGCCTGCTGGAGCGACTGCGAGGAGACCTATGAGTAGGGCGGAACTCACCTGGTTCAAGTCCAGCTACAGCGGCAGTCAAGGAGACGACTGCGTGGAGGTCGCCGTCACCGAAGGAGCCGTCCACGTACGGGACTCCAAGGACACGGCGCGCCCCGGTCTCGCCGTCAGCCGTGACGGCTGGGCGCGGTTCGTCCGGTTCGCCGCACACGGCTGAGCCGGAGGCGCGCCCGCGGACTCGACCGCGGGCACGCCACCCGACGTCACCGGGACATCAGGAGCTCCCGGCAGCCGCGAAGGGGACCTGCACGGTGGGCTGTTCGGGGGCGGCGGGCTGGAAGGGGTGGGACCACAGGCCCTGCCGTCGCAGCAGGGGCAGGACGCCCTCGCCGAACCAGTACGCCTCCTCCAGGTGCGGATAGCCGGACAGGATGAACTCGTCGATGCCGAGGCGGTGGTACTCGGTGATCCGCTCGGCGACCTCGGCGTGGCTGCCCACCAGCGCCGTGCCCGCGCCGCCGCGGACCAGGCCGACACCGGCCCAGAGGTTGGGGTAGATCTCGAGGTTGTCCAGGCTGCCGCCGTGCAGGGCGAGCATGCGCTGCTGGCCCTCGGACTCGCTGCGGCCGAGGCCGGCCTGGATGGAGCGCACGGTCTCCGGGTCGAAGCCGTCGAGCAGTCGGCGTGCCTCGGCCCACGCCTGCTCGGCGGTGTCGCGGGTGATGACGTGCAGCCGGATGCCGAAGCGGATCGTACGGCCCTGCTCGGCGGCGAGGGAGCGGATCCAGGCGATCTTCTTCGCGACCTGGGCGGGCGGCTCGCCCCAGGTGAGGTAGACATCGGAGTGGCGGGCGGCGACCTGACCGGCGGCGGGGGACGAGCCGCCGAAGTAGACCTGGGGGATCGGGTCGGGGAACCGGGCCAGCTTGGCGCCCTCGACATGGAGGTGTTCGCCGGTGTGGTCGACGGTCTTGCCGTCCCACAGGTCGCGGACGATGCCCAGGAACTCGCCGGTGCGGGCGTAGCGGGCCTCCTTGTCGAGGAAGTCGCCGTAGCCGCGCTGCTCCTGGCTCTCGCCGCCGGTGACCACGTTGAGCATCAGCCGTCCGCCGGTCTGCCGCTGGTAGGTGGAGGCCATCTGGGCGGCGAAGGTGGGCGAGAGAAAGCCGGGGCGGAACGCCACCAGGAACTTCAGCCGCTCGGTGTGCTGGCTGACCATCGCGGTGGTCAGCCAGGCGTCCTCGCACCAGGCGCCGGTCGGGGTCAGCGCACCGGCGAAGCCGAGGTGTTCGGCGGCGCGGGCGATCTGGGAGAGATAGCCGACGGATGGCGGACGGTCCCCTCCGGCCGAGGTGACGGGGGTGCCATGGCCACCGCCGACGACATGGCGGCTGTCGCCGTTGGTGGGCAGGAACCAGTGGAAGGTGAGGGACATGGTGCGGCTCCGTTCAGGGGTGTGCGGGGGTGGGGGCTACAGAAGGCCGTGGCGGGGCGGTTTCGTGCCGTTCAGCACATAGCGGCCGATGTGCTGGACCTTCCAGCGGGCCGGGTCGTGCAGGGTGTGGGTACGGGCGTCCCGCCAGTGGCGGTGCAGGCCCAGAGCGTCCAGGGCCGAGCGGGTGCCGGACACCTCGAACAGCGAACTGCCCGTCTCCACGGCCGCGGTGGCCGCCGCCACCTTGGCCGCGGCCACCGCGATCGACGCCTCGGCGGCGGTGTCCTCGTCGAGGTGGCCACGGGCGGTGTCCACGGCCCGGGCGGCGGCGGACAGCAGGGCCTCGGCGCCCCGGACCTGGAGGGCCAGCTCGCCGAAGCGCTGGATGAGCAGCGGATCCTCGGCGGCGGTCTCGAAGCCGCTCTCGAACCAGGGGCGGCTCTTGGTGCGGACGAAGGCCACCGCCTCCGCCAGTGCCCCCGAGGCGATCCCGGCGTCGATGGCCGCGTGCAGCAACTGCGCTACCGCGCCGTGCAGTTGGGGCCCGCGAAAGGTGAGATGGTGCGGTACGACCCGGTCGGCTGGGACGGGCACGGCCTCCAGCCGGACGGTGCCGCTCGCGGTCGTGCGCTGGCCCATGCCGTCCCAGTCGTCCACGACGGTCAGACCGGGCGCGTCCCGTGGCACATAGGCCACGTGCAGGTCGTCGTCCTCCGCGCGGGCCAGCACCGGGATCCAGTCGGCGAACAGCGCGCCGGTGGAGTAGTGCTTGACACCGGTCAGGGTGTACGAGCCGTCGGCGGCCGGGGCGAGGCGGGTGCGGATGTCCTGGATGTGGCGGGTGCCCGCCTCCGACTGGGCGTTGCCGAACCGCTTCCCCGCCAGCACCTCGCCGAAGAAGAACGCCTGCTGCGCCTGCGTGCCCTGACGGCGCAGCACATTGATGTACACGAAGTGGCTCTGCGGGATCTGGGCGAGGCTGGCGTCGGCGGCGGCGAGCAGCCGGAACACCTCGGCGAGGGTCACGGCCGACACGTCCGCCCCGCCGTACTCCGCGGGGACGGTGATCGCCGGCAGCCCGGACGCGGACAGCCGGTCCAGTTCGGCACGCGGCAGCCGGCGCCGTGCGTCGCGCTCGGCGGCGCCGGTACGGAACTCCTCGGCCAGCGCCGCGGCCACCTTCAGCGCCTCGGTGTCATCGGCGATGACATGGGCGGGCTCGGGCAGGGACGACACGGTCAGCTCGCCGCGGCCAGTACGGTGGTGTGGCCGAGCGCCGCCGAGAACTGGTCGACGACCTGCTCCAGCGCTTCGGCGGCCCCCGCCGCCACGCTCACCCCGCCGTCCGGCTCGACCGTGATGTCCTTGTCCAGGGTGAACCAGCCCTGGACGATATGGGCCGCGCCCATGGAGGACAGCACCGGCCGCAATGCGTAGTCGATGGCCAGGACATGGGCGGTGGTGCCACCGGTGGCCAGCGGCAGCACGGTCTTGCCCGCGAGCGCGTACTGCGGCAACAGGTCCAGCAGGGACTTCAGCAGCCCGGAGTAGGCGGCCTTGTAGACCGGCGTCCCCACCACGAGCCCGTCCGCCTGCTCGACCAGCGCCTTGGCCCGGACGATGGCCGGATGCGAGAAGTCCGCGCCGAGCAGCGCGGCGGCGGGCAGGGTGCGGACGTCGAGTGGGATCACATGATGGCCCTGGGCGGTGAGCCGGGCGTCCAGATGGCGCAGCAGCCGGGCGGTGCGGGAGGTGGCGGAGGGGGAGCCGGAGAGGGACAGGACGGTGGCCATGAGCAACCCTTCGTGAGGCGGTCGAGGCGGTGGGATCGTGAGCCGGCGGGAACGGCGGCGGGAACGCCGGCGGCGGTCAGGGCAGCGCGGGCACGGGCTCCGGCAGCTCCGCCTCCAGCTCGCGGACCAGCGGCAGCACCCGCTCGCCGAAGTACTCGACCTCCTCCAGGTAGTGCAGGAAGCCCAGGAGGAAGAGGTCCACGCCGAGCCGCTTGTACGCCACGATGCGCTCGGCGATCTGCTCGGGGGTGCCGATCAGCCCCGTACGGAAGCCGTCGTTGTACTGGACCAGGTCCTCGAAGGAGGAGTCCTGCCACATGCCCTTGCCGTCGGCGGTGGACCGGCCCGCCTGCTGGACGGCGCCACGGAATCCGGCCACGGCCTCGGTGTCGGCCTTGGCGACGATCTCGCGGAGGGTCTCGCGGGCCTCGGCCTCGGTGTCGCGGGCGATGAGGAAGGCGTTGAGGGCGAAGCCGGGGGCGGGGCGGCCGACGGTGGCGGCGGAGGCGCGGACGTCCCTGATCTGCTCGGTGACGCCGTCGAAGTCCTTGCCGTTGCTGAAGTACCAGTCCGAGACCCGGCCCGCCATGGCGCGGGCGGCGGTGGAGTTGCCGCCCTGGAAGATCTCCGGATGCGGGCGCCCGGGGCTGCTCAGCGGCTTGGGCTTGAGGGAGAAGTCACGGATCCGGTAGAAGTCCCCGGCCAGTTCGGCGTGGTCTTGCGTCCAGATGGCGCGCAGCGCCCGGATGAACTCCTCGGAGCGGCGGTAGCGCTCGTCGTGCTCCAGCCAGGGCTCGCCCAGCGCGGTGAACTCGCCCTTGAACCAGCCGCTGACCACGTTCACCGCGAACCGCCCGTCGGACAGGTGATCGGCGGTGGCACCCAGCTTGGCCAGGACGCCGGGGTGCCACAGTCCGGGGTGGACGGCGGCGATGACCTTCAGCCGCTGGGTGGCCAGCAGCAGCGCGAGGCTGAAACTGGTCGACTCGTGCTGGTACTCGGCGCCGTAGCTGGCCATGTAGCGGACCTGGCTGAGGGCGTAGTCGAAGCCGTTGTTCTCGGCGAGCACGGCCAGATCGCGGTTGTAGTCGTAGCCCCAGTCGGTGCGCTGCTCGATGGTGCTGGTGACCAGTCCGCCGCTGACATTGGGTACCCAATAGGCGAAACGGAGGGGTTCTGCGGGCATGAGGAACTCCCGGTGGAACGAATACGGGCATGGCGAATCGGCGCCCCGGCGTCGAGCGGAATTCATCCGGGGCGGGGGCGCGGAAAGACCGGGCAGCGCGAATGGGCGCAAAGGCGGGACGGCGCGGCCGCATTTTTTCGGTGGCGGCGGCTAGAAGCCTTTCCCGATCATGGGAGGCGACGGGGAGCGAAGCGGAGGCGATCCCTCAGGGCTCGCTCGGACCCGTACGGCGGGTCAGGCCGGACAGCAACAGGACGCGCTGGAGACACGCGCGAGGTCGACGTGGCGTCGCCGCGTGAGGTCCTGTCGCTTCATGTCACCGATCCAACCAGGGGGAAGTCCTGCCGGTCAAGAAGGCCCGGGTGTCATTCCATATCCCGGACGCGTGGGCCGGGCCGCGGAATTTCCGCGGCGCCCGCTTCGAGATTACCCGGGAGGCGGGCCGGGGCGTGAGTCGGTATTCATGAGACCGTGACAGGGATTCCCTTGAAGCGGGCGGGCCCGCGCGGGCAGGGTGCGCAGTGTGCGAATTGAACAGCTGGAATACATCGCCGCCGTCACCCGCCTCGGATCGCTCCGCCGCGCCGCCGAGGAACTGCATCTGTCCCAGCCGGCGCTCAGCGAGACGGTGCGCAATCTCGAACGCGAACTCGGCGTGGATCTGCTGGAGCGCAAGCGCTCCGGCGCGACGATCAGCGCGGAGGGACGGGAGCTGCTGCCGCATATCGCGGGCGTCATCGAGGCCGTCGACCGGCTGCGCGGCGCCGCCGGGGACCAGCACCGGGTCAGCCGGATGATCCGGCTGGGCACGGTCAACACCGCGACCGTCCCGCTGCTGATCCCGGCCGTCCGGGAGTTCCGCGCCACCCACCCGGCGACCCAGGTCGAGGTGGTGGGCGCGCAGCAGGCCGAGATCCACCGGGCGCTGCTGGAGGGGAGTTTCGACCTGGGGCTGGTCAACTGCCTCCAGGGCGACGACGTTCCGCCCGCCCTGGAGACCACCGTGCTGCTGCGCGGCCGCCCGGTGGTCTGTCTGCGCCCGGACAGCCCGCTGGCCGCCCGGCCGACGGTGAGCGCGGCGGATCTGCTGGACGGGCGGGAGCCGCTGATCGTGATGCGCTCCGGCTATCTGATGCACCGCTTCATCCACCGGCTGCTGGCCGGGCGCACCCCGTCCTTCTCGTACTCCACCGACGGGGCCGAGATGGGCAAGCTGATGGTGGCCGAGGGGCTCGGTGTCACCGTGCTCCCCGACTTCAGCGTCATCGGCGACCCCCTGGAGCGCGGGGGCGCGATCACCCACCGGACGCTCGCGGACGGCGAGGCCACCGAGGTGCTGCTGATGGTCCAGCGCCGCCGCTCGGGCTCGGTGCCGCGCGCCGTACGCGACCTGCACGAGCTCTTCGTACGGCGCGCGGAGACTCCTGCGACTCCCCGGGCGCCCCGGGGGCTATAGCTCCCTGAGCGCGGGCAGCAGCCGCTTCTCGGCCCAGTCCAGGAACGGCCGCTGATGGTCGCCGCCGATCTGGACGAGGGCGACATCGGTGAAGCCCGCGTCGACGAAGGGCCGGATCAGCTCCGTGAACTCCCCGACATCATCACCGCACGGAATGGACGCGGCCACGTCCTCGGGCCGGACGAACTGGGTGGCGCCCGCGAAGGAGGCGGGCCCCGGCAGCTCCGAGTTGACCTTCCAGCCGCTCCCGAACCAGCGGAACTGGTCATGGGCGCGCGCGATCGCCGCGTCCCGGTCGGGGTCGTAACAGACCGGGATCTGGCCGATCCGGGGCTTCCCGCCGCCGCCGTTGCGCTCGAAGTCCCCCACCAGCTCGGACTTGGGCTCCGTGGCGATCAGGATGTCGGCCAGCCGCCCGGCCAGCCGGCAGGACTGCGGCCCGGAGACGGCCACGCCGATGGGCGGCGGCTGGTCCGGCAGATCCCACAGCTTCGCCGAGTCGACGTCGTAGTGGGTGCCGTGATGGTTGACATAGCCACCGCCGAACAGCGCCCGGATGATCTCGATCGCCTCTTCCAGCATCTCGTGCCGCACATCCGCCGACGGCCAGCCCTGCCCGACCACATGCTCGTTCAGGTTCTCGCCGGACCCGAGCCCCAGCCGGAACCGCCCCTCGGACAGCAGCTGGAGCGTCGCCGCCTTCTGCGCCACCACCGCCGGGTGGTAGCGCACGGTGGGGCAGGTGACATACGTCGTCAGCGGGATCGAGGACGTGGCCTGCGCGGCGGCGCCCAGCACGCTCCAGGCGTACGGGGCGTGCCCCTGGGAGTCCAGCCACGGGAAGTAGTGGTCGGACGTCACCGAGAAGTCGAACCCGACCTGCTCGGCCCGGACCACGTCGTCGACGAGCTGACGTGGACCGGCCTGCTCGGTCATCATCGTGTATCCCCATCGAACCATGACCCCCGAGTACCGCTCCCCGCGCCGTCCAAACGGGACGAACGGCTGGTCACCGTGGGTCGTGGCGGCTCACGTGCGGTAGGCCCGGGAGACGCTCGGAGATGACCGGGGCCAGGCGGTCGGCGATGGTGCGGTGGCCCTTGTCATTGGGGTGGACGGAGTCCGAGAGGTCGTCGGCGGCGAGCCAGCCGGTGGTGTCGACGTAGGAAGCCCTGGTGTCGCCGGAGGCCGTCACGGCGGCCTTGGTCTCGGCGCCGAACCGGCCGCTGAAGGTGCGCAGCGCGAAGATCCAGGCGTTCGGGTAGGCGGTGCGGACCTTGCGCAGCAGACTCGCGTAGGACGCCTGGAACTGCGCCGGGGTCACCCCGCGGCCCACATCGTTGGTGCCGAGGTTGATGACCACCGCGCTCGCCTGGTAGCGGGAGAAGTCCCAGTCGGGCGTGGCGGCGTTCGGGTTCAGCTTGGTGAACTGCTGCTCCAGGCTCATCCGGTCGTCCGCCGTGTCGACCAGGGCCGCGCCGCCCTGGGCGATCTGGGTGTGGTCGGCGCCGAGCCGTTCGCCGATGAGCCATCCGTAGGCGGTGCGGGCGTTCTGCGAGGTGGTGGTGCCGACAGTGATCGAGTCGCCGACGAATTCGATGAGGTTCTTGGGGCCGGGCGGCGCGAAGGTGGTGGCGCCGCTGTCGAGCGCCAGGCCCTGGAAGACCGCGTCACCGTGGTAGGAGCCCGCGACCACCTGGTAGTTGACCTGGAGCGTGTGGTTTCCGGCGGCGAGCGGGGCCGGGGTGAGGTTCACCGTGCCCTTGGCCTCGTCGTAGAAGGTGGCGGGGCCGCCGTCGATGCTGGCCCACAGGTCGATCGCGTTGCGCTGCTTGAGCTTGACGGTGCGGCCGGTGAAGCCGGTGCGGAAGTACGCGCCCGCCCAGTAGGGGGTGTAGGCGGTGGCCGAGCTCTTGGTGTCCCAGCGGCCGGTGAACCGGATGTTGGGGTCGCCCGGCTGGCCGGGCGCGGCCTTCAGGGGCGCGGTGCCGAGTTTCGCGGCGATGATCGGCGCCAGGCGGTCGGCGAACTTGGTGTGGCCCGCCTCGTTGGGGTGGCCGTTGCCGTCCTCGTAGTCCGTGCCGTCGGTCAGCCAGCCGGTGGTGTCGACGTACGTCACCTTGGCGTCGCCCGCCGCGTTGCGCGCGCTCACGGCCGCCTTGGTCTCCGTCACATAGCGCTTCTTGAGGGTCTGGACGGCGAAGAGCGCGGCGTTCGGGTACGTGGCGCGGATGTCGCGGAGGAGGCCGGTGTACGCGGACTGGAACTCAGGCCCGGTGACGCCGTGCCCGATGTCATTGGTGCCCAGGTTGATGACCACCGCACTGGCCTGGTAGCGGGAGAAGTCCCAGTTCTGATCGCCGGTGGAGGCCGTCTTGAAGAACTGCGTGGCCAGGCCCGTACAGCCGTCCTTGCCGACCAGGCAGTAGCCCGAGCGGGCGATCTGGGTGTGGAGCATGCCCAGCCGCTCGCCGGTCTTCCAGCCGTACGAGTCCAGCGCGAGCCGGTCGGTGAGGGCGCCCGCGGTGATGGAGTCGCCCACGAACTCGATGAGCCCGGACGGGACGCGCGGGGCGACCGTGCCCGCGCCCGCGTCCAGGACCAGGCCCTGGAAGACGGTGTCGCCGGAGCGGTAGGAGACGCGGAGGGTGTGGGTGCCCTGGGGGAGCGGCTGCGGGGTGAGGGTGACGGTGCCCTTGACGCCCGCGTAGAAGACATCGGGGCCGCCGTCGACGCTCGCGTAGAAGTTCACCGCCTCGCGGGCCTTGACCTTCACGGTGGTGCCGGTGAACGCCGTCTGGAGGTAGCCGCCGGTCCAGTTGGGGACGGCTGCGCCGGCGGAGCCGAGGTCCCAGCGGCCGGTGTAGACGATGTTGGGGTCGGTCACCGAGCCGTTCCCCAGGGCCGCCGCCCGCGCGGTGGAGGTGACGCCGAGGCTCAGCCCCAGCGCGCAGAGCGACGCGGTCATGACAAGAGCGAAGAGTCTGCGTATGGAGTGCGGGATCGATCGCATGGGGGTCCTCTCGGGGGAGGGGGCTGCCGGGGAGGTCTGGGAGCGCTCCCAGGCGTCGTGGCCCCACGATGGAAGCCTTGAATCGGTTCAACGTCAAGGTGTACGGCGACAGTTACGATGTGAGCCATGGCGGAAACCGGTGGGGTGCGCGAAGTGAAGTCCGCGGGCCGCACCGTGGAACTGCTGGAGCTGCTCGCCGCGCGCGGCGAGCAGCCGGCCCGGCTGCGCGAGCTCGCCGAGGAGCTCGGCGTTCCGCGCAGCAGTATGTACGCCCTCCTCAAGACCCTGATCGACCGCGGCTGGGTGCGCACCGATGTCACCGGCTCGCTGTACGGCATCGGCATCCGCGCGCTGCTCACCGGCACCAGCTATCTGGACAGCGATCCACGGGTGCGGGCGGCGCGCCCGTATCTGGACGAGGCGTCCGACGCGCTGGGCGAGACCATTCACTTCGCCCGGCTGGACGGCGGCGATGTCGTCTACCTCGCCACGCGGGAATCGCATGAGTACCTGCGCCCCTTCAGCCGCGTCGGGCGGCGGCTCCCGGCCCATGTGGGGGCCCTGGGGAAGGCGCTGCTCGCCGAGCGGATCGACCGTGAACTCCCGTTGATGAGCGAGGAGTTGGACCAGGCGACACCCAACACCCACCGCACCCGCGCCTCGCTCCTGGCCGATCTGAAGCGGGTGCGGGAGCGCGGCCACGCCATCGACCGGGAGGAGGGGGTCCTGGGCATCGTGGGCTTCGGGTTCGCCCTGCGGTACGACGTACCCGCGGTGGACGCGATCAGCTGCTCGGTGCCGACGGCCCGGCTGACGGAGGGGCGGGAGGAGCGGATCGTCGCGGTGATGCGGGAGATCCGGGCGAAGATCGAGACGGTCGTGCCGAGGGGGAGCGGCACGGGGCCGCAGTGGCGCCCGTAGGCCCTGGTTTCGCGCGGTGTCAGGCCCGGGTTCCGCACGGTGCCAGGCCCGGGTTCCGCACGGCGTCAGGCCCGGGTTCCGCACGGCGTCAGGCCCAGCCCCGTTGGGCGGCGCGGACGCCCGCCTGGAAGCGCCCGGCGGCGGCGAGGCGGAGCTGGAGGTCGCTGACCCGGCGGCGCAGGGTGCGCAGACTCACGCCGAGGTGACGGGCGATGGCCTCGTCCTTCATGCCCGCCGCCAGCAGGCCGATCAGCCGACGGTCCGCCGCGCTGAGCTCCTCGGCACCGTCGTCCGGCGTACCGCTCAGCGGGGTCCCCTGCTGCCAGAAGGTCTCGAAGAGCGTCTGGAGGGCATCGGTGAGGGCGGAGTGCCGCACGATCACCGCGCAGTAGGCCGGACCGACGTCCGCGCTGGTCAGCGGCAGCATCGCGGTCCGGCCGTCGACCACCAGCAGCTTCATGGGGACGGTCGGCAGCACCCGGGCCTGTTCGCCGAGCGCGACCATGCCCTCCGCGTACGCCAGCAGGTCGGGGGACTCCAGCGAGGTGACGGAGTACACGGTGCGGTAGGCGACCCCACGGCGCAGCACCTCGCTCTGGAGGTCCAGCTGCGGGGTGAGCGGGGCGAGGTAGGGCGGGGAGTCGAAGAGGCAGACCTCGTGTTCGGCGCGGGCGTACAGCTCCTCCAGCCGGGCGGCGTTGGCGCTCTCGCCGCGTACGACCTCGACGAGCGAGGACGGCTCGGCGCGCAGCAGCCCGGCGGCGTAGATCTTGGCCATGTCGTCGGCGGTGGCGGCGAGCAGGTCGGATTCGCTCTCGCGCTTGCGGATGAGGGCCCGTACGGCGATACGGGGGTCGACGGGCCGCAGCCCCCCGGTGGAGTCGGGGGCCTGGATCAGGCCGAGGCGGAGCAGCCGGGCGCAGGCGCGGCGTACCCGCGGCGGGGAGGCGCCGAGCAGTCGCGACCAGCCGGTGATGCCCGCCTCGGGCTGGTGGAGGATCGCGTGGTACAGCGCTTCGTCGAAGTCGGAGACCCCTGCCGCGGCCCAGGGGCTCGGGCTCGTGGCAGGGGTCTCGTCGGATGCGGATACGGATGCTCTGCTGTCCACTGGCGGCGGCTCCAGCGCGTCGATGCAACGATGCGATCAACGGCACGCTAGACGTTGTTCGTTACCGCCGAAGGAAGGCTTTCGGCCTACTTCAGGCCATATGCGCGAATGACCGTTTGATCGATTCGATTGCCGTCCGCGTCGGCGGCCTGGACGCGCAGGCTGACGAAGCCGTTGGTGGCGCCGAGCGGGGGATGGCCGACCGCGGCCCGGTAGCCCGTGCCGGAGCGGGTGAGCTCGACCCTCTTCCAGGTCGTGCCGTCGTCGTAGGACACCCATGCCTTCGCACCGGTGAACTTCGCGGTGTCGGCGCCCTCCTGGTGGCGAAGGGTCAGGCCGAAGCCGAACTTTCGTCCCGCCTTGGCCCGGCCGAGCAGGTCCACGCCGAGGTCGTAGTCGACGGAGAGCAGGGGGAGCGCCGTCGCCTGGGCGGTGTGCGCGGAGGCGAAGTCCCATTGCGTGGTGGTCCTGGTCGAGTACGCCGACCAGTCGGCCTTCCGCCGGGCGTCGATCGTCAGCCGGTACGCGGCCTTCTCGGCGGGCACCTGGAAGGTGCCGGAGCCGTACGGGGCCTCGCCGACCGGCTTGCCGTCCGCGTACAGGCTGGTCTTCACCGCGTCGATGCCGTCCTTGGCCGCGCCCGCGGAGCCGTAGTGTCCGGTGCCCGAGTCGGAGAACTCCGGTATGGCGACGGTGAGTTGGTCACCCTCGCGCTCCGAGGTGCCGAACTCGGCCGCGGTGGTGGGCCGGATGACCGGCGACAGCCAGTCCACCGTCTCCTTCGTCCCGGGCGCATAGGTCCGCAACGGCGACCACTGTCGTCCGGCGCCGTCGTAGTCCTGCATCGCGGTGCGCCAGACGCGGGTGTCGGGGTCGGCGCTGTAGTACTCGGTGCGCTGGGTGCCGAGCGGCACCTCGGACTTCTGCTCCACCGAGAAGAGCTGGTAGGGGCGGTAGGTGTGGGTGGCCTCGGCGCCGAGCTGATCCTTCCCGGGGGCGTGGTAGCGGGCGGTGACCTTGTGGGTGGTGCGGCTGTCGATGGGGTACGTGAGGTTCTCGCCGATGGCGTCCCGCTCGGGCAGCAGGACGTCGTACAGGTACGGGCTGTTGGCCGTGCCGCCCAGTTCGAGGGTCACCCCCTTGGACTGGCCGTCCAGCAGCGAGAGCAGCTTGTCGCCCTCCTCGCCGGGTACGGACATGACGGGAATAGTCGCGCTGTCGACCGCGGTGATCCACAGGCCGAGCGTGGTCTTGCGGTAGACGAGGACGTACGCGGCGCCCGCCTTGGTGGCGTTGATGACCGCTTCGTCGGGCCATCCGTCGGGTGCCAGGCCCACCAGCACGGCCTTGCCCTTCACGTCCAGGCCCTCGAAGTCCTCGGGCGTACCGGCCCCGGCCGACACCAGCCGCACCTTCCGCTTACCGTCGATCTTGACGGGCCAGCCGGTGTACGTATCCGCGTACTCCGGGTTCAGCGTGACCCGCTCGGGACTGGTGACGCTCGCGGTCAGCTTCGTCTTCTCCAGCCGCCAGCGGCTGTAGAACTCGAAGAAGCCCTCGGTGACCTTCTCGGTCGGCGCCGCGTAGATGTGTTTCCTCCACTTGCCCATGGAGTAGGTCAGGCCGAAGGAACTGCCGCCCTTCAGCTCCCGGTGCCAGGAGGTCGTCACGCCCTGGGATTCGGCGTCCTTCTCCTTGGTCTGTGGCTTGATCTCGACGGCCTTGCGGGCATCGAGGGTGAGCGAGGTGTCGCGGTTCAGCTCGATCTGCGGATCGCCCACGACGCTGGTCGCGACCTCGTGTTTCCCGCTGTCGTAGACCGGGATCCAGGTGGCGAGGGAGTAGGTGCCGGGCGGCAGCTGGAAGGAGTCGGAGGCGTTCATGTAGCCGAACTGGTTCTGGCTCGCGTCACTGAGCCGCTGGAGGGTGAAGAGCGCCGCCCCGGGCGACTGCTTGCCCTCGCGGTCCAGCAGCGTGACGTTGAGGTCGTAGAGCTTCTCGGCCTTCTCGTAGGCGACGGCCGTGGTCACCTTGACCGTGCCGCCCGCGCCGTCGTCGCCGGTGGCGGTGATGTATCCGGCGTGGCGGCCCGCTTTCGCCCTGGCCGGGTCGACGGTGACCAGGGCCTTCACCTCGCCGTTCGCGGGCACGGTCACGGTGTCGGCGCCGAGGGTCAGGGAGTCGTCGCCGACCGAGGACGCCAGCTTCAGCGTCACCGGCTTGTCGGTGGCGTTGGTGTACGTGATGGCCTTGGGGTCGGCCTTGTCGGCGTCGTACGCGTACTGGCCGTAGCTGAGGATCGGGGTCCCGAAGACGTTCTGTGTGGCCGCGCGCGGCACGTCGACCCGGCCGTCGCCCTGGGTGAAGGGACCGTCCGCCGTACTGGTCCTGGCGGTGCCGGCCAGGGCCTCCTTGAGCTGCGAGCCGGTCCAGTCGGGGTGGACCTGCGCGACGATCGCCGCCGCGCCCGCCACATGCGGCGTCGCCATGGAGGTGCCGCTCGCCGTGGTGTACAGGTCGTTGACGGGGGTGCCCATGGACGTGCCGGCCGCGCGGGCCGCCGTGATGTTCACACCGGGGGCGGTGATCTCGGGCTTGATCGCGTAGTCCCCGGAGCGCGGCCCACGGCTGGAGAAGGTGGCCCACTTGTCGGACTTGTCGACGGCGCCGACGGTGAGGGCCGAGTCGGCGATGCCGGGAGTCTCCACGGTCCCTTCGAACGGCCCGGAGTTGCCCGCCGCGATCACGAACAGCGCCCCGGAGGACGCCGACAGCTGGTCGACCGCCTCGCTCAGGGGATCCGAGGGGCCGGACGCCGTGCCGCCGAGCGACATGGAGACGACCTTGGCACCGGAGGCGGCGGCCCACTCCATGCCCTCGATGATCCACGACGAGTAGCCCTCGCCCGCGTCGTTCATCACCTTGCCGACCAGCAGCTTCGCGCCCGGGGCCACACCCCTGTACTTCCCGTCGGATCCGGCGCCGCTGCCCACGATGGTGTCGGCCACATGGGTGCCGTGGCCATGGCCGTCCTTGACGGTCTGGTCCGGGACGAAGCTCTTGGAGTCGGCGACGGCGTCCTTGACGTCCGGATGCGTGGCGTCGATGCCGGTGTCCAGCACGGCGACCTTCACGCCCTTGCCGTCGTATCCGGCCTTCCACATCTCCGGGGCGCCGATCTGCGGGACGCTGACGTCGAGCGACGCCTTGACCTTCCGGTCCAGCCAGAGCTTCCGTAACCCCTTGTCGCGTGTGACGTCGGCCCAGAAGTCCGCCGCGTCGGCCTTCCTGGCGCTGAGCGCCGCACCGTCCACGCTGGTGAGGGCGAGGGTCTTGCGCGCGCCCTCGGGGGTCGGGTGCGCGCCGTCGGCGCGGTAGGAGGCGATGACCGGGATCGAGTCGGTCTTCCGGTCGTCGTAGCCCTGCTTCACCAGCTGGGTGATGTTGAACAGGCCCGCGTCGACCCGGCCCTTGGACATCAGCCGGAGCGCGTCCACGGGTACGACGCTGATGTCCTTGTCCTGCTGGGTGGTCACGAACTCCGCCGACTCGCGGCCCGGCGCCCGCTCCACCTCCACCGCGTACTTTCCGTCGGCGCCGGTGGTGACGCTGACCGTGTCGCCGGTGATCAGGGTGACCGTGTGCTGCTGCGTACGGGCCGGTGGGGCCTCCGCGGCGGCCTGGGACGGCCGCCCGCTGGCCACCGGAGCGGCCATGGCGCCCATCACACCGGCGGCGCCCACCACAGCCAAGAAGCGACGCAATCTTCGCATCGGCTGGCTTCCTCCCTCATCGCAATCCGACTCTCCTGTCGGAAGGTGCGATCAGAGTGGTGGCCGCGAGCGGATGTGCTCAAGCGAATCCTGTGGCCGGGGCGTGCCAACGCCCTGAACGGCCACAGGAGTTGGGGAACGGCAGAGGAGCGCGGCGGTGGGTCACGGACGGCGGCGCTCGATCATGCCTGATCAATCAGGCGTGATCGATCACGCCCGCTTGATCATGTCCGCGCACTTCTCGCCGATCATCATCGTCGTGATGCACGGATTGACGGCGATGAGATACGGCATCGCCGAGCCGTCCGCCACCCGCAGCCCCGTCACCCCCTTGACCCTCAGTTCCGGATCCAGCGGGGCGTCCGGGTCGTCGGGCGCGCCCATCCGCACCGTGCACGCCGGGTGGTAGACGGTGTTGTGGGTCGCGCGGATGTAGCCGGCCAGCTCGTCGCCGCTGTTCACATCGGTCCCGGGGGCGAGTTCGGTGCCCGCCCACATGGCCAGCGCGGGACGGGCGGCGATCTTGCGTGCCAGTAGCAGCCCGCGGGTCATGATGTCCATGTCGTAGGAATCGGTGAAGTAGCGGGGATCGACGCGCGCCTTGTCACGGAAGTCGCGGGAGGCCAGCCGCACGGTGCCCCGGGAGCGGGCCCGGGTGACGTTCGGGGTGAGGGAGAAGGCGTTCTCGGAGGTGGGGTAGCCACGGCGGTAGGTGTTCAGGTCGAAGGGCATCGCGCCGTAGTGGAACATCAGGTCCGGGCGGTCCAGATCGGGCTCGGTGGTGGTGAAGATGCCGATCTCCCACCACTGGGTGGAACTCTTGATCATGGGTTGCTCGGCGTTCCACATGATGACGCCCTCGGGATGGTCCTGGAGGTTGCCACCGACACCGGGGGAGTCCACGAGCACCTCCACCCCCGTCTCCCGCAGATGTCCGGCGGGGCCGATACCGGAGAGCATCAGCAGCTTCGGGGTGTCGATGGCGCCGCAGGAGACGATGACCTCGCGCCGGGCGTGCACCCGCAGGGTGCGGATGAGATCCGGGGAGAGGTAGTCGACACCGGTACAGCGCAGGTTCTCGTCCAGGACGAGCCGCTTGGCCTGCAGTCCGGTGCGCACCTCCAGATGGGGCCGGGAGTCCATGACGGGGTGGAGGTAGGCGACCGAGGCGGAGCAGCGGGTGCCGTCCTCGCGGGCATTGATCTGGAACCAGTTGGCGCCGTCCAGCACCGTCGTCCCGGTGTTGAACGGGGTGATCGGGATGCCCACCTCCTCGCAGGCCGCCAGCACCGCCCTGCCGCACGGGTCCTCGGGCGGCACGGTGCGGATCCGGACCGGGCCGCCGCGGCCGTGGTGGTCGCCGGGCGCGTCGTTGTCCTCCAGGCGCTGGTAGAGCGGGAAGCAGTCGGCGGCCGACCAGCCGTCCAGGCCCATGGCGGCCCATTCGTCGAGGTCCTCGGCGGGGGCCCAGAAGGCGATGCAGGAGTTGTGCGAGGAGCAGCCGCCGAGCACCTTGGCGCGGGCGTGGCGCAGAAAGCTGTTGCCCTTCTCCTGCGGTTCGACCGGGTAATCCCAGTCGTAGCCGGACTCCAGCAGCCACATCCAGCGGTTCAGCCGCAGGATGTTGTCGTCCCCGACGTCGGACGGGCCCGCCTCCAGCAGGCAGACGCTCACCGAGGGGTCCTCGGACAGCCGCGCCGCGACCACCGATCCGGCCGTACCGCCGCCGACCACCACGTAGTCGAACTGGTCCACGGGCCTCTCCTCACGGGGTGGTGGCGGCCGCGTGTTCGGCGAGCACACCCGTACGGGTTCGCTGGACGAACCAGTAGTAGGTGAAGCCGCCCAGTGCGACCGCGCCGACGAACAGGACCGCCCCCCAGCGCAGATACCAGTGCTGCGGTCCGGTGGCGTTGTAGACCTGGGCCCGGGGCCAGGCGAGGTTGACGGTCATCGCGGTGCCCCACAGCACGGCCAGGACATTGACCGGCAGCCCCAGCCGCTCCAGCGAGAAGCGGCCCTCGGCCGGGCGCCATTGGCCCCTCAGCCGCCGTACCAGCATGGGCAGGGTGACCATCAGATAGGCGAAGTAGATCATGATGATCGCGATGCTGGTGACCACGGAGAAGATCTGCGGCTGGTTGATGTTGAGGACCAGGATCGCGATGGCCACCAGCCCGATCAGCACCGCCGGCAGCAGCGGGGTCTGGAACCGCGGATGGACCCGGGCCAGCCGGGAGCCGCCGGGCAGGTTGTTGTCCCGGGCCATGGCGAACATCAGCCGGATGGCGGCGGTGTGCACGGCCAGCGCGCATACGGTGATCGCGACGACCACGCACCACAGCACCATCAGGCCCACGCCGTGGCCGAGCGTGGAGAGCACCACGAACTGCAGGCCGTCCACTGCCAGCCGTTTGTCGCGCGGATTCGGCACCGCCATGAGGGCGAAGAGCAGGATGAGCCCGCCGAGGGCGAACGACGCCACCAGCGCCCGCAGGATGGCGCGCGGCGCGTTACGGCCCGGGTCCACGGACTCCTCGCCCAGCGAGGACGCCGTGTCGAAGCCGTACATCACATACGCCGAGGCGAGCGAGGCGGTGAGGAACGCGCCGAGGTAGCCCAGCGGTTGCCCCTGGCCACGGCCGAAGGTGTCCAGCACCACGGACGGGCCGCGGGCGATGTTCGCGGCCAGCAGCAGGATCAGCACCACCGTGGCGATCAGCTCGATGGCCACGCCCGCGGAGTTGATACGGGCCATCAGCTTCACCCCGAAGCCGTTGACCATCATGGTGAACAGGATCAGCACACTGCCGAGCAGCACCGCGTTGGCCGCGCGCTCGGTCCCGGTGGAGCCGTCGCCGATGAACTGGAACAACGAGGAGATCTGCGGCAGCGTCACCTGGTACGCGAGCGCCACGGCCGCCAGCGACACCATCGAGGCCGTCATCATCATCCAGCCGCCCAGCCAGCCCACATGCGGACCGCCCAGCAGCTTGGACCAGTTGTAGACCGAACCGGCCACCGGATAGCGGCCGGCCAGCTCGGCGAAGCACAGCGCCACCATCAGCTGTCCGGTGAACACCATCGGCCACGACCACCAGTACGCCGGGCCGCCGTGCGCCACGCCGAAGTAGAACAGCTGGAAGGTGCCGGTCAGGATGGAGATGTAGCTGATCCCGGCGGCGAAGGTGTGGAAGTTGCCCAGGGTGCGCTTGAGTTCCGGACGGTAGCCGAGCTCGGTGAGCGAGTCGTCGTCGTGCGCACCGTCCGGCCGTGGCTCCGGCGGCGGTCCGTCCGGTTCGGTCGCCGTCACTCGAACCATCGCTGCGGACGGGGCGCGGTGTTGCGCCAGATGTGCTTGAGCTCCTGGTACTCGTGCAACCCGGACGGGCCCAGCTCCCGGCCGAAACCGGACTGCTTCATCCCGCCCCACTCGGCCTGCGGGACATACGGATGGAAGTCGTTGATCCATACGGTCCCGGCCCGCAGCCGGGACGCCACCCGGTGCGCCTTCTCGGTGTCCTGCGTCCACACCCCGCCCGCCAGGCCGTACACCGTGTCGTTGGCGAGCGCCACCGCCTCGTCCTCGTCCCGGAACCGCTCCACGGTGAGCACCGGGCCGAACGACTCGTCCTGCACCACCGACATGTCCGGGGTGCAGTCGTCCAGCACGGTCGGCAGGTAGTAGAAGCCCTTCGCCAGGTCCGGGTCGTCGGGCGGGGTCCCGCCGCAGCGCAGCACCGCGCCCTCGTCGACCCCCGCCGCCACATAGTCGGCGATCTTCTGGCGGTGCTGGGCGGAGATCAGCGGCCCGGTGCGGGCGTTCTCGTCGAACGGCCCGCCCAGCCGGATGCTCCGGGCCCGATGGACGATCTCGTCGACGAACGCGTCATGCAGCTGCTCCTGCACCAGCAGCCGGGCACCGGCCGAGCACACCTGCCCGGAGTGCAGGAACACCGCCGTGAGCGCGTAGTCCACCGCGGTGTCGAAATCGCAGTCGGTGAAGACGATGTTGGGGTTCTTGCCGCCCAGCTCCAGGGCGAGCTTCTTCACCGTGGGCGCGACGGCCGACATGATCCAGCGTCCGGTGACCACCCCGCCGGTGAAGGACACCATGTCCACGCGTTCGTCCGTGACCAGCGGCGCGCCCGCGGTGGCCCCCGAGCCGAGGATCAGATTGGCGGCGCCGCCCGGCAGCCCGGCCTCGGTCAGCAGCCGCATCAGATGGATCGCGGTGTGCGGGGTCAGCTCGCTGGGCTTGAGGACGAAGGTGTTCCCGGCCGCCAGCGCGGGCGCCACCTTCCAGGCCGTCTGGAGCAGCGGGTAGTTCCACGGCGTGATCAGCACACACACCCCGACCGGTTCGTGCACCACCCTGCTGTCGATCTCCGGGCTGCCCACCTCCACCACGCGGCCACCGCTCCCGGAGGCGGCGAGGGTGCCGAAGTAGCGGAAGCAGTTCGCGATGTCGTCGAGGTCGTACTCGCTCTCGACCAGCCGCTTCCCGGTGTCCAGGGACTCGGCGCGGGCGAGCGTCGGCTTCTCGCGCTCCAGCAGTTCGGCCACCCGCAGCAGCAGCCCGCCCCGGTCACCGGCCGGGGTGCCGGGCCACGATCCGCGGTCGAACGCGTCCCGGGCGGCCGCCACCGCCGCGGCGGCGTCCTTCGGCCCCGCCTCGTCGACCACGGCGACCAGCGAGCCGTCCGCCGGGCAGCGGATCTCGCGGCTGTGTCCGTCGAGGGCGGTCGTCCAGTGGCCGCCGATGAACAGCTCCGGCATGGGTTCCTCCGGGCTCGGACGACAGGGCCGGTCCCGAGTGGATCCATCGACGCACCCGTCCGGCCCACATACCGAGCGTAAGCGGCACCGGTCCCTCGCGCACGGCGTACGGAGGGCGGGGGCGGGGGCCGCGGGCGCGGGAGCGGTGGGGTGTGAGCGGGGCCCGAGGGCCCCGACGGCCCCGGCGAGATCGGCCGGGTGCGCGCCAGGGGCGCCTGGGGTCGTCGCCGGGGTGCGGCTCGGCGGGCGGTGGGTCACCGGGGCCGTGCGGTTCGCGGCCCGGAGTGTGGCGCGCGGGCGGGCGCGGCCTCGCGCGACGGGCCGGGCTACGGGTGCTCCGGGAAACCATCTGCCGGCGGTAGGTGTGACCGGACGTGTGGGCGGCACAATCCCTGGCATGGTCAACGCGTCCGAAGCCCACCGCGGCCCCGAGCCTCCCCGCGCTCCCGAAGCCCACGGCGCTCCCGGAGCCGACGGCGGCTCCCAAGCCCTCGGCGCTCCCGGAGCTGACGGCGGCTCCCAAGCCCTCGGCGCTCCCGGAGCTGACGGCGGCTCCCAAGCCCTCGGCGCTCCCGATTCCCGGCGCGCCCTCGCCGACGAATTGCTCGCCGCCCTCGATCCGCTGCCCTTTCCGCGCCGGATGCGGGAGCTGGCCGGGCGGGCGCGGGCGGCGAGTGCCGAGGGGCGGCTGGGGGCGCTGATCGAGGAGTTGGAGCGGCGCGGGACCTACGAGCGGCGGCTGGCGGCCGTGGCCGCGGCCGCCGGCGGGCGCACCGGCCACCTCGCGGCGCGGCTCGCCGACCCGGACCCCGTGGTGCGGCACCGCGCCCTCGACACCGCCCGCCGCGGCGGCCCCGGAGCGGTCCCGGACGCCGCGCTCGAGGCGGCCTTCGAGGACGCGCCCGCCACCGTACGGCGCGAACTGGCCCGCACCGTCGTGGCCGGGCGGCGCACCGCGCTCGCGGACCGGCTGATCGAGCCGTTCCGGGAGCGCTGGGGCGACGGCGAGGCCGCCCGGCTGCTCCCCGGATGCGGCGCCGAGACCGTGGCGCGGCTGCTGCCCGGGCTGTTCCACGCCGTCCGTGGCTGGCGGCCCCTCGTCTCCCGGCACCCGGTGGCCGTCCTGGACGAGGCGGCGCGCCAGCTCGCCGCGCTGCCCGCGCCGCTGCGCGCCGACTGGTGGACCCGCTACGCGCCCTGCGTCGCGCTCGCCGCGCCCGTCGAGCCCGAGCGGGTGCTGGAGCTGCTGGAGGACTACGGCCAGGGCCCGCTGCCGACCCCCGTACGGGCCCGGCTGTCCGCGCTGGTGACCGCCGATCCGAGCGGTACGCTGCGGCTGCTGCTCGCCCCCGAGCACAGCGGCACCCGGCGGCGGCTGGACCGGGCCGTGCTGCGCCGGATGGTCCGCGCCGACCCGCCGGAGCTCGCCGAGCTCGGCCGTGCACTGCGGCACGACGCGGACCCCGAAGCCCTCGCCCGGCTGCTGGCCGCGCTGCCGCCCGCCCGCCGCTCCGCGCTCTACGACCGGGCCACGTACGACCAGTCCAGCGGCGATCAGGCCATGTACGGCCAGGCCACTGGCGATCGGGCCACCGGCGATCAGGCTATGTACGGCCAGGCCATTGGCGGCCAGGCCATTGGCGGCCAGGCCATTGGCGACCGGGCCACTGGCGACCGGGCCACCGGCGGCCAGGCCGCCGACGGCCAGGCCATGTACGGCCAGTTCAGCGGCGATCAGGCCACGTACGGCCAGGCCGCCGACGGCCAAGCCACGTACGACCAGTCCACCGGCGGACGCGACGCCGCCCATGCCGCCCATGCCGCCCACGCCGACCACACCGTGATCGAGCCTGCCGTGCTCGAGGTCCTGCCGCGCCCCCGCCGCCAGGCCGAGGCCCGCCGGATGGCCGTCCAGGCGCGCGAACGCGGCGCGCCCTGGACCACCGTGCTGGAGTCGGTGGCCCATCTGCCGGTCGAGGAGGCGCGCGAGGAGCTGGCGGCCGCCGTGCGCCGCTCCTCGGCCGAGGACCGCGCCCTGGCCCATCCGCTGCTGATCCGGTGCGTCGCACGCTCCGGCGACCCGGACGCCCTCACCGAGCTGCTGCGGCAGCTGGAGCGGTTGCGCAACGAGCAGGACCCGGTGCGCTCCGCGGTGCTCGGCGCGCTCGCCCACACCCACCCCGCGCTGTTCACCGACGACGCCGCCGAGCAGCTGGACCGGATCGCCGCCGACGCGATCTCCGCCCGCGACTCGTCCTCCGCCACCCGCCAGGCGCTGCGCCACCTGGCCGTGGCGCTGCTGCGCGAACACGCCGTCACCGGGCGGCGGCAGCTGCTGGGCTGGGCGCTGCGCACCCTCACCCGGCTCGCGGGCAGCGTCGGCGCTGCCGACCTGGGCCGCCTCGACCACCAGCTGCGGCGCGGCCAGGAGCAGGCGGTGTTCGAGGCGTTGCGGCCCTGGCTGGAAGCGGGCGCCGAACGGGTCGACCACGAGCTGACCTTCGCCCTCGCCCGCTCCCTCGGACGGCGCGCCCACACCCTCCCCGAGCTCCAGGAACTCCTGTGGCAGGCCATCTCGTTCGGCAGCGACGCGACGGCCCGCACCGCCATCGGGCTGTGGCTGGAACCACCGGCCGAGCGGGACGCCCGCGTGGCCGAACTGCTCGCGCACGAGCCCTCGGCGGCCGTGCTGCCGCCCGTCCTGGCCGTGCTGACCCGCCGTCGCACCGATCTGCTCGACCTCGTCCTCGGCGACACCCCGCCGTACGGGCGCTTTCTGACCCCCGGCACCCACTGGACCCCGCCCACCGGGCGGGACACCGGCCGCTGGCTGCCCCGTCAGCAGGCCGCCGCCGCCCGCGTCCTGGACCGGGCCGCCGCCGACACCTCCCTGCGGCCGGGGCAGCGGGCGGCCGCCGTCGCCGACGCCGCGCCGATCCCCGGCCACGGCGCGGCCACCGTCCGGACCTGGACGGACACCGACGATGTGGTCCTGGCCGAGACCGCGCTCGCCGCCCTCGCCCGCACCGACCGCCCCGGCGAGGCCCTGCCCGTCCTGTTCGCCCACGCGGGCGGCGACCGGGCCCGGGTCGCGATGTACGCGGCCACGAGGGCGTCCCGGTACGTCGAGCCGTCACGGCTGGGGCGGCTGGTGCGCGGGGTGCTCGCACCGGACGGGGTCGCCACCGCCGTACCGCCCGTCCCGGCGAAGGTCACCAGCCGTAAGGAGGCCGTCCGGCTCGCCGCCACCCTGCTCCCGGTGGCCGACGCCGCCGCGCTGCTCGCCGACGCCTTCGAACTGCCCGGCCAGCACCCCGATGTGCAGGCCGCCTGTGTCGCCTTCGGCACCGGGCTGCTCGACACCAAACGCGCCTGGGAGCTGCTGACCGCCGCCGCGAGCGGCCGGCGCGAGCTGCGCCACGCCGTGCTGCGCACCCGCCCGCTGGACCTCGCCGAGGCCCACCGCGGCCGCTACGCCCAGCTCATACGCGCCGTCTACGACACCGACGACCCCGAGGTGGCCGCGGCCGGATACGGCGCGCTGGCCCGCTGGTCGCCATGGGCGCCGGACGCGGCGGCCGTGCTGGTGACGGCCGTCACCGACCTGGGCAACCGGGCGAGCTGGCGGCCCGCCGCCGACGCCCTGCTGGACCTGATGGCCGCGGCGCCCGACGGTTCGCCCGGTGACAACCCGCTGGCCTGGGCGCTCGCCGCGCTCGCCACCGCCGACGCCCGGCCCGGCGGCCCCGACGCCGAACCGGACCGGGACCGCCCCGCGCACCGCCGCATCCGGCACCTGGCCGACCGGCTCGCCACCCTGGCCCGGATGCGGCCGCGGGTGACCCGGCGCACCGCGCGGGCCGCCGGTGAACTCCTCGCCGGGTACGAGACGTTCGTCCAGGAGGCGGCCCATGTGCTGGTGAACGCCATCGACCTGGACTCCCGCCCCGGCCCGCTGGCCGCCGCCCTCGCCCGCCTCGCCCGGCTGCACACCACCCGCCCCGCGCTCGCCGTCCGTACCGCCGACGCCCTGCGGCGACGGCTGAACACCGCCGCGCGGCCGGGCTCCGACGCGGCCCTGCTGCGCGCCGCGCGGGAGCTCGACGAGGACGGCGGCCACGCCTCCGGGCTGTTCGCCGCTACCCTCACCGAGGTGGCCGGGGCCCGTACGGATTGGGCGGAGCACTGGCGGGAGCGGCTGCGCACGCTGCGCGGCCATCCGCACGCGGATGTGCGGGACGCGGCGCTGCGGCTTACGACGACGGTGGAGTGAGGTGGCGGTGAGGCCGGGGCCCGGGGCCCCGGGATCCTGTGGACCCCTGGGGCTTCGGGGCCCCTTGGGGGCTTCGGGGCCCTGGGGGCTTCGGGGACCCTGGGGTCAGTCGCTCTTGTGCCAGGTGCCGTCGGCGTAGTCGTAGGCGTAGGCGGGGCGCCCCTTGATGCTGCTGGTGCGGAACGGCGAGCCGTGGTCGTCGATCCGCACTGTCCCCGAGCGGTCCCCGCTCGACCAGTCCAGCTCCAGGTACCAGCTACAGTCGCAGCCCGCCGTCCGGGCGTTGACCAATAACACCTCGGGGTCGGATGCCGAGACGCGGTAGGGGAAGTGGACGGCGGGGATCGGCTTGCCCGCGTCATTGCCGTCCGTGGGCCGGGCCAGCGGACGGGCGGCGTCCAGATTCACCGAGAAGGCGCGCGGGGTGAGGGATCCCCCGCAGCCGTTGTCCATGGCGAACGACGACCACGCGAGCGGGGTGCGGCGGCCCACCACCCGTACGTGCAGGGCCTGAAGGACGACGGCCGACGAGGCCCGGCCCTGCACCGTGACCTCCACATTGGTGGTCCCGCCGTGCACCGCGTCATGGGCGGCGGCCCAGGTCGGGGCGTCCTGCTCGGTGGGCGGCGGGGCGACCTGGGCCGGGGGCCGGTCGATGAGATAGCGGTGGCCGCAGCCGTTCTCCCAGACATGGGAGCGGGTGGCGAGGGTGAGCGGGACCTGGGTGGACCCGCCGTGGTCCGTCCCCTTGGACGCGCCGGGCGCGGGGGAGCCGGAGGCGCCCTCCTTGGCCCTCCGCTCCTTACCGCGTTCGCCCTTCCCCTCATCGCCGCCGCGCGGCGAGCCGGACTCCTTGTCGCCGTCCGTCTTCTGACGGTCCAGATGGCCCCGGGCGGTCGGCCCGGCGGGTGAGGTGGAGGTGGGCGCGGCGGAGGGAGGCACGGCCGCGGCGTCCTTACGGCTGTCCTCCCCGGGCGGCCGCACCTCGACCGCGGTGACGGCGAGCACGACAACGGCGGCGGCCCCGGCGAGCAGCGCCCATGGCCGGCGTGCGCGTGAGGTGGTGGCGGTGTCGGTGGTGCCTGCCGCCACGGCCCGCAAACGGGCTCGCTTGGCGGGCGGGGGGCCGGTCTCGTCCGTGGGCGTGGGTCCGGTCTTGTCGGCGGCCGCGGGTTCGGTCTCGGCCGTGGGTGCGGGCCCGGTCTCGCCCGTGGGCGCGCCGGGCGGTCGGGGCTGGGGGTCGTCGGCGCGGTCGGTGCCGTCGGCGCGGTCGGTGGCCGGGGGCCATGGGCGGGGTGGTTGGGCTTGGCCGGTGGCCGTGGGTTCGGCCTCGTCCGTGGTCGCGCCGGGCGGTTGGGTGCGGGTGCCGTCGGTCAAGGTGCCGTCGGCGCGGTCGGTGCCGTCGGCCCGGTCGGTGGCGTCGGCGCGCTGGTGCGGGTCGCCGTACGGGTATGCGGCCGCGCCGCGGTGCGCGGTGCCATGGGCCTGTGCCGACCGGTCCGGGCCGTTGTCGTCTCCGGGGCGGCCCGACGCGGGGTCGGCCGCGGCGGACGCGCGGCGCGCGGCCGGGTGGGCGTCGGACGGCGGAGTGGCCCTCGACGCGTCGGCCGGGTCGGCGGTGTCGTGTCGCTCATCGGCTGCGGCGCCCGGCTGAGCGTCGCGCGAGCGCGCCCCGGCCTCCGGCCCGCCGCTGCTGTCTCCGGCCGGGCCGGTGGCCGTGGCCGCATCCGGGTGCGGGCCCGTCATCGGGCCCGGGCCGGGCGTCGCGGTGGTCCCGGACGCGTCCGAGGCGGCGTCGGCGCCTCGTACGCCGGCCGACTGCCGAGGCTCACCGCCGCCGGACCGGGCGTCCATCCTCCGCGCGGTGCCATCCGCGGCGCGGCCGCCGGACGCGTCCTCGCCCCCGCGCGGAGCCGACATCGCACGCTCCCGCGCGCGGCGCTTCGCGGCGTCCGCGAGGATCCAGCGGCGGTGGAGCGCGACCAGCTCCTCCGGGGCGGCGCCGCACAGCCGGGCGAAGCGCTCGACGGGGGCGTAGTCCGCCGGGACCGCGTCGCCGTTGCAGTAGCGGTGCAGCGTGGACGTGCTGACGTGCAGTCGTGTGGCCAGCGAGCCGTAACTGCGGCCCGAGCGCTCCTTCAGTGCCCGCAGTCTCTCGGCGAAGTCCTCTACCTCTTTGGCGTTCCCCACGCCCTCCACCCCCCAATATCGTCCCCGGCGCCGCGCATCGTCCCGTGGGCGTCCCACGAGCGCGTTCCAGGGTGTTGTCATACCCCCAAGTCAGCGTACGTGCAGGCGTTCCAGCGTCCCGAATGCCCCGCCGGTCGTAGCCGCCACGGCCAGGTGGCGCACACGCTTGTCCTGCCGCCGCGACCTCCCGGTGCGACGGCGACATGCTGAAACCCTGAGATCGGGAAGAGACGGGGAAACACCTCATGCGCAAGCCCACGCACTCATTCCGCGGCGCCGCGCTCGGCGTCGTGGCAGCGGCCGTCGGGATCGTGGCCGTGGCCGGGACCGGGCCGGCCCTGGCCCATGCACCGTCGGCCCAGGCCCAGGCCCAGGCCCAGGCCCAGGCCCAGGCCCAGGCCCGGGGGGAGGTGCGGGTGGCCGTGCCCCTGCGCACCCCCGGCCACCTCGTGCCCAGGGAGCTCCCGCCGCATCCGAGCTCCGACTGGTACGCGAGTGATGTCACCAAGGGCCTGCCCGAGACCCCTCCGTTCTGCGTGGAGAAGACCTTCCCGTCGGCCGGGGCGACCCACCGCACCTTCTGGACCGAGTACGACACCGGCGCCACCCAGATCGTCGTCAGGACCGGCACGGTGGACGCGGCCCGCAAGCTCGCCGCCGCGGCCGAGAAGAAGATCCGGAACTGCGCCGCCGACTGGGAGCGCCAGTACCCGGAGGGCACCGCCTCATGGCGGGACTACGGCGCCCTGACGGCCGAGGACGGCGCCCATGTCTACGGCGTCCACACCTCGTATCCGGACTCGGAGCCCGGCATCCATCTCTTCGGCGTGGGCCGCGACGGCCGGACCGTCACCGTCGTGACGTGGGGCGAGATGGGCGGCTACGACCAGGCGCCGCTGGCCGACTTCAAGCGCACCGCCACGACTGCCGTGGTCAAGCTGTACCACCCGTGAGCGGGGCCTGACGGGGGTCTTACGGGGGACGGGGGACGCGGGCCGATCGGGCTGACGGGGGCGGCCCGAGGGGGCGGCGGGGGACGGGGGACGTGCCCTGACGGGGGACGCGGGCCCGAGTGAGTCCACGGGGGTGACTGGCTCGGGCCCGACGGGGGACGGGGGAGAGGCCCCGAGCGGGCCGACGGGGGACGTGGGGGACACGGCCCGAGGGGGCGACGGGGGCGGGGACCGGTGGCGGCCACGCGTACACACGGGGGTACGCGTCGCCGCCACCTCCGTGTGTCGCCAGTTCCGCGTGTCGCTACCTCCACGTGTTCCGGGGCCGCCGTCCCGGGGGCCACGGTGTTCGGGGAGTGGCCATGTCACCCGGGGGTTGCCAAGACCCGGGGAGGTGACGTGTTCAGGGCAACCGGGCCTCGGTCAGGTGACGTGTTCCCAGGAGCCGCGGAGACCCCGTGGCGGAGGGTCGATCATGAGGGTGCGTGGCCGATATGGTCGAAGTACGCCGCCCCACCGGACGCCCGACCGTCGGAGGTTTCCCGTGCCGAACGGATCGCTCTCCCTAGCCGCCTCGCTCTACCTGCTCTCCTACGACCCCGAGACCGGCCAACCCGCCGGTGCTCACACCGCCCTCCTCGTCCGCGCCGCCGCCCTCACCGAACTCGTTCAGCGGGGCATGCTCACCGACGCCGACGGCAGCCCTTGCCCCGTGCCTGACGCCACCACCGGCGACCAAGCGCTCGACGGGCTGCTGGAGCTGATCGGCGAATCCCGGCCGCGCAGCTGGCAGATCTGGGTGGGCCATCAGCCGCGGCTGACCGAGCACGCGGTCCGCGACCAGATGGTGACGGCCGGATATGTGCGGGCGAAGGGAAAGCGGATGCTGGGGCTGTTCCCCGCCAAGGAGTACCTGCTGGAACGGCCCGACCAGGTGGCCGGGATGCGGGACGACGCGGTGCGCGTGCTGCACGGTGAGCAGCCGGCGGCCGAAGTGTCCGAACGGGACGCGGCGTTGGTCACCCTGGCGGCGGCGGGTGAGCTGAGGTCCGTGGTGACGGCCACGGACGCCAAGGTCCGCAAGCGCCGGATCCTGGAGCTGGGGGAGCGCTGCGGGGGCATGGGCCCGGTGCTGGAGAAGGTCATCGCGCAGGTGCGGACGGCGCTCGCCGCCGCCGTCGTCACGACCATGCTGGCGTCGACCACGGCCGTGACCGCCACCTGACCCCTCCCTCACCGGTGGGGCGGGCTCGGGCGCCCGTACGGGCCAGGACGTCGGTACGGGCCAGGCGCCCGTACGGGCCCGAGCCTCCGTTCCGGCCCGGCCCGGGCTTCCGTACGGACCTCAGGCGTCTCTCAGCAGGGATGCCAGCCCCTCGTCCAGGTCGAGCTCCCCGGCCTCGCTGCCCTCGGGGACGACCGCGTACGACCGGCCGAGGAATCTGCGGAGGTCGGCGGTGTCGAACTGGACCATGGCCATGCCCTCGGGGGCATGGAACTCCAGGACCGTCCCCTGCGGTCCGCTCGGCCACATCTGCACATCCCCGCTGCCCGCGGGGCCACGCAGCCCGGCCGCGAGCAGCTCGCGCCCGAACGTCCACTCCACCGCGGAGCCGTCCAGGGACGCGGAGGGCGGGAAGGAGATGTGGACGGCGAACGGGTCGTCCCGCTCGTAGTGCAGGCACGCCGGAATCGCGCGTGACTCGGGCGTCGACGCGATCAGCTGTGCCTGGACGGCTTGGTCGATGACAGTGGTCACGTCGGCTCCCTTGCGATAGGTGCGGGGCGCGTCGCCCTTACGACCGTTAAGACGTTTGAGCGATCAGGCCAGTGCACCCACTTTCGACGTGACGTGCGTCACGACTGATTTTTCGAGGGGACATAGGGCATTTAGGCTTGCCAATCCATGCAAGGTCTCGGACGCCGTGCGGAGCTGTTACAGAAACGTCGGCCATGACGAGGCACCCACCCCAGGGGTTGTTCCACCATGACCGAAGGTCACGCGGCGCTCGACACGGCCGCCTACAGCCGAATCTACGAAGCCGAATATTCGCGTCTGTGCGGATATGCCCGAACTCTCACCGGCAACCCCTGGGTTGCGGGAGACCTGGTGGCCGAGGCGCACTACAGCGTGTGGCGTCGGATCCGCGCCGGGCATCCCCTCGGTGCCGATGCCGTCCCGGCCGAGCTGACGGGCGCCGTAAGGGCGCTGTCGGCCGGGGTGAGGAACGGGGGTCCTTCGCAGCAGGCGTCGTATCTCGAACCGCTCGTCCAGGTCCTCGGCGAGCTGCCGCAGCGCTGGGTCAAGGTGCTGTGGCTCGCCGAGGTGGACGGGCTCCCGCCGGAGGAGGTGGCGTGGCGGGCCGGGGCGAGCCCGGATGGCGCGGCGGCCCTGGTGGAGCGCGTCCGGGAGAGCGTGCGCCAGGAGTTCCTGCGCGCCCAGCCCGGCTATCCGGCGAGTGCCGCGTGCGGTGGGCACTGGGAGGGGCTGCCCGACCATGTGCGGGGCACGGACTCCCCGCATCAGGCCGAACAGATCGCCGTGCACATCGACGGCTGCCAGGACTGCCGGGGCCGGATGGAGCAGCTGGTCGCGGCCGACGACCGGCTGTCCGCGCTGACCGGCCCGGCGCTGCTCGCGCTGTACGACCGGGACATGGCGCGCTTCCTGGCGCCGCTGGCCGCCGCCGGTGCGGTGGGGGCCGCCGGAGCGGGTGCCCTGGCGACCGGCGGCGGTGCGCACGCGGCGCCCTCGAACGGGCCGCTGGTCTCCTCCCGCCGTTCCATGCACCACCTCGTCCGCGGGCAGGTGCGCCAGGCGGGGCCGGTGGCGGTCGCGGCGGCCGCGGGCGGTGTGCTGTTGGTCGCGGGGGCGGCGGTCATGACGGGGCTGGCGCTGACGGACGGCGGCTCGGCGGCAGCGCAGCAGCCGGCGGCGGCCTCGGAGCCGTCCATATCGGACACATCCGACTCCGCTGACCCTTCCAGCTCTTCCGCTTCTTCCGCTTCTTCCGGGTCGTCCACCGCGTCCGGGGCCTCGCGGCACTCGGAGGGCTCGCGGGCGGGCGTTCCGGGGGAGGCGTCCCGGAACCGGCCGACCACCGCGAGCGTGCCCACCGGGCACTCCCCGACGGATGTGCCGTCCAGCGCCGTGTCCCCCTCGCGCAAGGCGCCGACGTCCGGTTCCTCCGAATCGCCCTCGTCGCGACCGTCTTCGCCGACCGAGTCGAGCGGTCCATCGCACCGGCCGACCGAGAAGCCGACGGACGGCGGCACGTCGGACCCGGAGGGCACCCCGAGCGGGCAGCCGACGCGGCAGCCCACGGACGAGCCGACGCAGCGGCCCACGGCCAAGCCGACCGACCCCGGCTCCGACTCCGGCTCCGGGTCCGGCGACTCCCGGGACTGCGTCTCGCTCGTGGTCCGGCTCTGCGTGCGCTGACCTTGCCCCGGGGGCCGTGCGCGGTCCCCGGGGTTCAATTTGCCCAGAGTCAATTACGGAACGTATCAGGTGCGTTGCCCTCCGGAGCGTAAGCTCAAAACAAGCCGGCGGTCCCAGCCGGACAGCGGGACCAGGAGGGATGGACCGATGACGTTCCAGCCGCGCGAACTCTTCCCCGACCGCTCCGCACGCGACCTGTTCGGCGCGGAGATCCGCCGCCACCGCGAGAAGGCGGACATGTCGCTGCGGCGGCTGTCCGAGGTGCTGAACTACAGCAAGTCCCACCTCGCGCGGATCGAGGCGGCGGAGTCGCTGCCGTACGACGACCTACCGGCGAAGCTGGACGCGTGCTTCGGCACGGATGGGTTATTCGCGAGGCTGCACGCGCTCGCCAAGAACGAGCCGTTTCCCGGTAAATACCGGCGGGTGGTGGAGATCGAAAGCCGGGCGGTCGTCATCGAGCAGTACATCAGCGGAAGTGCTTCCGGACTGCTCCAGACACCGAAGTACGCGGAGTCATTGATGCGCGGTGTCCATCCGCATGCGCCGTACGCGGAGATCGAGGCGATGGTCAAGGCCCGTGTCGACCGGCAGGCGTTGCTGGGTCGACCCAAGCCACCACGCTGCTGGTTCATCCTCGACGAGGCAGTACTACGCCGCCCCGTTGGTGGATCAGAGGTAATGCGCAATCAGTTGGCGTCTTTGATTTGGCGTGGGACAGAGTCACACGTGACCATCCAGGTGCTTCCCTTCGCGGTGGGTGAGCACCCAGAGATGCTGGGTGGCGCGCTGACGCTCTACACGGTGCCCGAGGGACCGCAAGTGGCCTACGAGGAAGGCAGTCGGTCCGGGACCATCATCGAGGACCGAGAGGGAGTCGCAGTGCGCCGGGAGAACTACGATCTGCTCAGGGCCATGGCCCTCTCGCCTCGCGACTCGGAGGCGATGATCCGAGCCGTCATGAAGGACTGGACCCATGCCGATCAACCCGGACCTGAGCACTGCCGCGTGGTGCAAGAGCAGTTACAGCAATGGTGACGGCGGCGAATGCGTCGAGGTCGCCGACAACCTCCCGGGCCTCGTCCCCGTCCGCGACTCCAAGGACCCCGACGGTCCCGCCCTCCTGTTCCCCACCGAATCGTGGGGCGTGTTCATAGCCTCCCTCAAGGCGTAAGCCGAAACGGGCTCCTTACGGTCGCTGCTGGCGGTAATCGGCGAGGGCCGGGGCCGTACGCGTGGCAAGGAACTCGGTGATGGTGTACTCGCCGACGCCCGCGACCACGAAGGGGTCGCTCGCCAGCATCTCCTCGATCTTCGCCCGGTCGTCGCCGAGCGCCAGGATGACCCCGCCGTCGCGGGGGTTCTTGGGCCCGGAGGCGAGGAAGGCGCCGTTCGCGAAGTGATCGTCCACCCAGACGAGGTGTTCGGGGAGGGCGGCCTCGACGCGGTCCGCCGAGGCGGTGTACGTGATCTCCAGTACGAACATGACGGGCAGGCTAGTAACGTGAACCGCACGATGACCAGCGCCGTCGATCCACGATATGAACTGCCCCGCGACTGGCCCACGACCGAGGCCGAGGCCATCGCCGTCCAGGAGCGGACGCGGGCGTCCGTGGTCGTCGGCGGCGAGGTGCCCGAGCCGGGCACCGGCACCGGCGCGGTCGTCGGGGCGGACGTGGCGTACGACGACGAGCACGACCTGGTCGCGGCGGCCGCCGTCGCCCTGGACGCCCATAGCCTCGACGTCGTCGCGGAGGCGACCGCGGTGGGCCGCGTCTCCTTCCCGTACGTCCCCGGGCTGCTGGCGTTCCGTGAGATCCCGGCCGTCCTCGACGCGCTCGGCGACCTCGACCGGCGGCTCGGCCGCCGCCCCGACCTGGTGGTGTGCGACGGCTACGGCCTCGCCCACCCCCGGCGGTTCGGGCTGGCCAGCCATCTCGGGGTGCTCACCGGGCTGCCCACCATCGGCGTCGCAAAGAACCCCTTCGGCTTCCGCCACGCCGACCCGGGGCCGCGCCGTGGCGACTGGTCGCCCCTGCTCGACAGGGACGAGGAGGTCGGCCGGGCGCTGCGCACCCGCGACGCGGTGAAGCCGCTCTTCGTCTCCGTCGGCCATCGGGTCACCATCGCGGACGCCTGCGCTTACACCCTGCACCTGGCCCGCGGCTTCCGGCAGCCCGAGACGACACGGCGCGCGGACGCGCTGTGCCGCCGGGCCCTGAAAGCCGCCACGCTCTGAACGCGGTGTGGTGAGCCCGACGTCCGGACGTGGCGGCTGTGCACGCGGTACTCCGAGCGCGGCGCCGGGCGAACCCCTGTACCCCCCGGCGTCGCCTGCCCCCGGGGTGCCGGATGCCTCAGACCCGCCGCGTCTCGGCCAGGAAGCAGCCGAACTCGACGGCCCGCACATGCACCGCCGCCACCCGCGGGTCCCCGTACAGCTCGGCCAGCCCCTCCTCGATCGTCGGTTGGCCGTCGTTCGGCAAGTCGTTCAGCAGCCGCCCGCCGAGGATGTTGCCCTCGGCCGTGTACGCCCGCAGCACCCGCCGCCGGCCCCGGATGCCGTCCGCGACGCCGGGGCCGGTCCAGCCGTCGCACTCGTCGAGGTGGATGAAGACCGGGCCGACCTCGTCGTAGGGGCCGGGCCTGGCCCCCGTCTCCCGCGCCCAGCGGCGCAGCGGGGCGTAGGAGACGAGCGCGATGGTCTCGTGCGGCCGGCTCCGGCCCAGGCAGCAGCGCATCGGGCTGCCGCCCTCCTCGTCCTCCACCACCGGCCGCGGCACGTTGCCCGCGTCATCGGTGATCCGCAGCTGCTTCAGCACCTCGGGCGCGATGGCCCGCATTTCATAGTTTTCGTCCATGCGGTCAAGCCTGGCCGGTGGGGTCGCGGCGCGCTGGCGGGATTCGGACGAGGCGCTGCGGCGGGAATGTACTTGACAGGGCGATGGCGCTCCGTCAGATTCGGGCCCGAACATAGGACGTCCCACGTCCGTATTGTCCCGCTATCCAGAAGGCTGGGTGTCGATGAGTCTTCCGGCTCCCCTTACCGGTGTCGTTCCGCCCCTGTGCACCCCGCTCACGCCCACGGGCGAGGTCGACACGCGTTCCCTCGCCGCGCTCGCCGAGCGGCTGATCGACGCGGGGGTGAGCGCGTTGTTCGCGCTCGGCTCCAGCGGAGAGGCTGCCTATCTGAGCGACCGCAGCCGCCGTACGGCCCTTACGGCGGTCATCGAGGCCGCGGGCGGCCGGGTTCCCGTGCTCGCGGGGGCGATCGACATGACGACCGCGCGGGTGCTCGATCATGCCCGTACGGCGGCGGAGCTGGGCGCGGACGGCATCGTGGCCACCGCGCCCTTCTACACCCGCACCCACCCCCTGGAGATCGCCGACCACTTCCGGCGGCTGCGCGACGGCGTGGACAGGCCGCTGTTCGCGTATGACATCCCGGCCTCCGTCCACTCCAAGCTGACGACTTCGATCCTGCTGCCGCTGGCCGCCGACGCCACGCTGGCCGGGGTCAAGGACAGCAGCGGGGACGACGGGGCGCTGCGGCGGCTGCTGGTCGAGGTTCGCCGGCGCGGTCTCGCCGACACCTTCACCGTGCTCACCGGCTCCGAACTGGCGGTGGACGGCGCCCTGCTGGCGGGCGTCCATGGCGTCGTCCCGGGGCTGGCCAACGTCGATCCGGCCGGGTTCGTCCGGCTGTACGAGCACGCGCGCGCGGGGCGCTGGGAGCAGGCGGCCGCCGAACAGGACCGGCTGGCCGCGCTCTTCGCCATCACCGACGCCGGGGATCCCACCCACATGGGCGGCAGTTCCTCGGGCCTGGGCGGCTTCAAGGCAGCGCTGCGGCTGCTGGGCGTGATCGACTGCGCGGACACCGCCGCGCCCCAGGTGCCGCTGGGCGAGGCCGCCGTCAAGATCGTGCGTCAACTCCTGGAGGAGGGAGGGCTGTTGTCGTGACCGAAGCCGCCAGGGTGCCCTGGTACCGCGAGGTCTCACCCGGTCAGTGGAAGTCCCTGTTCGCCGCCTGGATCGGCTATCTGCTCGACGGTTTCGACTTTGTGCTGATCACGCTCGTCCTGACCGAGATAGCCGACGAGTTCGACCTGAGCACGGCGTCGGCGGCGAGCCTGGTCTCGGGCGCCTTCATCACCCGCTGGCTCGGCGGCGCGGTGCTGGGCGCGCTGGGCGACCGCTACGGGCGCAAGGCCGCCATGATCGTCAGCATTCTGCTCTACTCGCTCGCCACCTTCGCCTGCGGGTTCGCCTGGAACTACATCAGCCTGTTCACGGCCCGCCTAGTGATTGGCATGGGCATGGCTGGTGAGTACAGCGCAAGCGCCACCTACGTCCTGGAGAGCTGGCCCGCGCGGCTGCGCAACCGCGCCTCCGGCTTCCTCATCTCGGGCTACTCGGGCGGCACCATCATCGCCTCCGAGCTCTACAAGTGGGTGGTGCCGCACTGGGGCTGGCGCTGGATGTTCTGGATCGGTGTGCTGCCGGTGGTGGTCGCCCTGTGGGTGCGGCGCGCGCTCCCGGAGGCCGGGGACTGGCACGAGGAGGTGGCGGCGGCGCGGAGGCGGCCGAACCCCTTCCGGCCGCTGTTCGCCGGACGCATCCGCGCGAGCGTCAACACGGCGCTGACCGTGGCCGCGAACGTCGCGCTGTTCCTGGTCTTCACCCCGGCGGGGGCGGGCTGGCGCTGGCCGCTGTCGGTCCTGGCGGCGGGGTGCCTGTTCGCCTTCGCGGCCCAGCTCGGCGGACGGCGCCGCTGGCCGCTGTACGTGTCCCTGATGTGCACGGTCTTCTGCGCGTTCCTCTACAGCTGGCCGATCCAGGCGCTGCTGCCCACCTATCTGAAGGAGCAGCTCGAGTACTCCCCTTCCGAGGTCACCGATGTGATGTTCTACGCCGGGTTCGGGACCATGGCCGGCTGCTGGCTGGCGGGCTTCGTGGGTGACTGGCTCGGCACCCGGCGCGCCTACGCCGTGACCCTGCTCGCCTCGCTGGCCTTCGTCTTCCCGGTGTTCGCGGTGCAGGACTCGCTGGTCGGGCTGGGTGTGCTGCTGTTCTTCCTGCTCGCGCTGAGCCAGGGGATCTCGGGCATCCTGCCGAAGTACATCGCGGGCCACTTCCCGACCGGGAGCCGGGCGGCCTCGCTCGGCTTCGTCTACAACACCGGGGCGCTCGGCGGCGCGGTGGCGCCGGTGCTCGGCGCCCATCTGGCCGAGGGCATGTCCCTCGGACGGGCGCTGGCAGTGCTCACCTTCGGGCTGACGCTGGTGGTGATCGTGCTGGTCGGCGCCGATGTGCCGCGCCGGCTGGGCCGGCTGACCGATCCGGAGGGCGACGAGGACCATCTGGTAAACGGACAGCCGCTGTCGATGGCGGGGCCCGACCTGAAGAAGACCTGATCCGAAAGGCCCGGTCGGCGCCACACCCGGCCCGCCGCGCGCCCGCACGGCCGAACCCCCTTTCCGGTCACGGGGCTTGGTTGTCCACAGACCCAGGAGAGGGCTTGTGGAATGCGGGACGCGTTCTTAGCATCGGCGGTGTTACAGCGGTGGTGTCACACGATGGGGGGACGGAATGACGGTCGCGGAGGAAGGGGCGGCGAGCGGCCCGCTGGCCGGGGTGCGGGTGGTGGAGCTGGCCGGGATCGGGCCGGGTCCGTTCGCCGCCATGGTCCTCGCCGACCTCGGAGCCGACGTCGTGCGCGTCGACCGCCCCGGAGGCGCCGGGGGTCTGCGGATCGACCCGGACTACGATCTCGCCAACCGCAACAAGCGCTCGGTGCTGATCGACCTGAAGTCCGACGGGGGCACGGCCGTCGTGCTCGACCTCGTCGAGCGCGCCGACATCCTCGTCGAGGGCTACCGCCCGGGGGTCGCCGAGAAGCTGGGCCTCGGCCCGGACGACTGCCTGGCCCGCAACCCCAAGCTGGTCTACGGCCGGATGACCGGCTGGGGCCAGGAGGGCCCGCTCGCTCGGACCGCCGGCCATGACATCGGCTATATCGCCGTCACCGGCGCCCTGAGCATGATCGGCGCCGCCGACGGCCCGCCCGTCGCCCCCGTCAACCTCCTGGGGGACTACGCGGGAGGCTCGCTCTACCTCGTCATCGGCCTCCTCGCCGCCCTGCACCACGCCCGCGCGGGCGGCCCCGGCCAGGTCGTGGACGCCGCGATCGTCGACGGCACCGCCCATCTGACCGCCGTCATCCACGGCATGATGGCCGCCGGCGGCTGGCGGGACCAGCGCGGCAGCAACCTCCTCGACGGCGGTTGCCCCTTCTACGGCACCTATGAGACCGCCGATGGCGGCTATATGGCGGTCGGGCCGCTGGAGCGCAAGTTCTACGCGGAGTTCATCGAGCTGCTGGGGATCGCCGACCGGGCCCCGGCCCGCGATGACTTCGACAGCTGGGCCGCGCTGCGCGCCGCCATCGCCGACCGCTTCAAGGAGCGCACCCGCGAGGAGTGGACCGCCGTCTTCGGCGCCTCGGACGCCTGCGTCGCCCCCGTGCTGTCGCTGCGGGAGGCCCCGGCCCATCCGCAGCTCGCCGCCCGCTCCACCTTCGTCGACCACGGCGGGATCACCCAGCCCGCGCCCGCCCCGCGCTTCTCCGCCACTCCGGGCGCGGTGCGCCGCGCGCCCGCCCGGCCCGGGGCGGACACCGACGAGGTGGCCCGCGACTGGGGAGTCACCTCACTCATCGAGGGAAACCCGTCGTGAGCCCCATGTCCGCGCTTCCCGCCGGACCACTGAGCCGTCACCGCCCCAACCCTTCCCCGAAAGGCCGCTGACGTGAGCACCGAAGCGTATGTGTACGACGCCATCCGCACCCCGCGCGGGCGCGGGAAGGCCGACGGTGCCCTGCACGGCACCAAGCCCGTCGATCTGGTGGTGGGCCTCATCCACGAGCTGCGGCGGCGGTTCCCCGAGCTCGATCCGGCGGCGATCGACGACGTGGTCCTCGGCGTCGTCAGCCCGCTCGGCGACCAAGGCTCCGACATCGCCAAGATCGCGGCCATCGCGGCCGGGCTCCCGGACACCGTCGCGGGCGTCCAGGAGAACCGCTTCTGTGCCTCGGGCCTGGAGGCGGTCAACCTGGCGGCGGCCAAAGTCCGTTCCGGCTGGGAGGACCTCGTGCTCGCGGGCGGGGTCGAGTCGATGTCGCGCGTGAAGATGGGCTCCGACGGCGGAGCCTGGTTCGCGGACCCGATGACCAACTACGAGACCGGCTTCGTACCGCAGGGCATCGGGGCCGACCTCATCGCCACCATCGGCGGCTACAGCCGCCATGACGTGGACAGCTACGCCGCGCTCTCCCAGGAGCGGGCCGCCCGCGCCTGGAAGGAGGGGCACTTCGACCGCTCGGTGGTCCCGGTCCGCGACCGCAGCGGGCTGACCGTCCTCGACAGGGACGAGCACATCCGCCCCGGCACCACCCCCGAAACCCTGGCGGGGCTGAAGCCGTCGTTCGCCGCCATCGGCGAGGCGGGCGGCTTCGACGCGGTGGCGCTACAGAGGTACCACTGGGTCGAGGCGATCGACCATGTCCACCACGCGGGCAACTCCTCGGGGATGGTGGACGGTGCCGCCCTGGTGGCCATCGGCAGCCGTGAGGTCGGTGAGCGCTTCGGGCTGACGCCGCGCGCCCGGATCGTCTCCGCCGCCGTCTCCGGCGCCGACCCCACCATCATGCTCACCGGCCCGGCTCCCGCCACCCGTAAGGCGCTCGGCAAGGCCGGGCTGACCATCGACGACATCGATCTGGTCGAGATCAACGAGGCGTTCGCGGCGGTGGTGCTGCGCTTCGTGGACGACATGGGGCTGAGCCTGGACAAGGTCAACGTCAACGGCGGCGCGATCGCCATGGGCCATCCGCTGGGCGCCACCGGCGCGATGATCCTCGGCACGGTGATCGACGAGCTGGAGCGGCGCGGCGGGCGGTTCGGGCTGGTGACGCTGTGCGTGGGAGGCGGGATGGGCATCGCGACGGTGGTCGAGCGGCTCTAGGGGGTGTCCGACGGATCCTGACGCCTGTGGCGGGTTGCTTTCCCCTCCCCGCCCCTTCCCTCGACTGGGGCTCTGCCCCGGACCCCGGGTCCAGGGGCGGAGCCCTGCCACACGGCTCCGCCGCATGGTCCGCCGGACACCGCGTAGAGCCGCCGGACACCGCGTAGAGCCGCCGGACGCCGCGTAGATCGGCCGGACGCCGCGTAGAGCCGGGCCGCTCTCAAGACACCGCCGTTGCCCCTTCCTTCCCGCCCTTCCCCACGCCCCTTCGCCCTGGAGACCTCAGATGACCCACCCCACCACCGCCTCGACCATCCGCTGGGAGCAGGACGACGAAGGCGTCGTCACCCTGGTGCTCGACGACCCCGATCAGTCCGCCAACACCATGAACGCCGCGTTCATCGACTCCCTCGACGCGATCGCCGACCGCGTCGAGGCCGAGCGGGACGCCATTCGCGGCATCATCGTCACCTCCGCCAAGAAGACGTTCTTCGCCGGTGGCGACCTCAACGACCTCATCCAGGTCGGGCCCGGCCAGGCCCAGGAGGTCTACGAGAAGAACCTCCGCGTCAAGCGCGCGCTGCGCCGGATCGAGACCCTCGGCAGGCCCGTGGTGGCCGCGATCAACGGCGCGGCGCTCGGCGGCGGGCTGGAGATCGCCCTCGCCTGTCACCACCGCATCGCCCTCGACGCCCCCGGGGCCCGCATCGGCTTCCCCGAGGTCACCCTGGGCCTGCTCCCCGGCAGCGGGGGCGTCGCCCGTACCGTACGGCTGCTCGGCGTCACCGACGCGCTGCTCAAGTGGCTGCTCCAGGGCACGCGATACAGCCCCCTGCGCGCCCAGGAGGCGGGGCTGGTGCATGACGTGGTGACCACCCGCGAGGAGTTGCTGACCCGGGCGCGCGCCTTCATCGCCGCCCACCCCGAGTCGGCGCAGCCGTGGGACGACAAGGACTACCGGATTCCGGGCGGCACCCCGGCGCATCCGAAGTTCGCCGTCAATCTGCCCGCCTTCCCCGCCAATCTGCGGAAGCAGCTGAACGGCGCCCCCTACCCGGCGCAGCGCAACATCCTGGCCGCCGCCGTCGAGGGGTCCCAGGTGGACTTCGAGACCGCGCAGACCATCGAGGCCCGGTACTTCACCGAGCTGGTCGTCGGCCAGACCGCCAAGAACATGATTCAGGCGTTCTTCTTCGAACTACAGGCGGTCAACTCCGGTGCCAACCGGCCGCAGGGGATCGAGCCCAGCCAGGTCCGCAAGGTCGCGGTGCTGGGCGCCGGGATGATGGGCGCGGGCATCGCGTTCGCGTGCGCCAAGGCGGGCATCGAGGTCGTCCTCAAGGACGTGTCGGTGGAGGCCGCAGCCAAGGGCAAGGCGTACTCCGAGGGACTGCTGGCCAAGGCGCTCGCCAAGGGCCGCACCACCGAGGCCGAGCGGGACCAGCTGCTGGCCCGGATCACCCCGACCGCCGATCCGCGCGACCTCGAGGGCTGTGACGCGGTCATCGAGGCGGTCTTCGAGGACCCGGCGCTCAAGCACAAGGTGTTCCAGGAGATCGAGGGCGTCGTCGCCCCGGACGCCTTGCTGTGCTCGAACACCTCCACCCTCCCCATCACGCTGCTCGCGGAAGGCGTGCAGCGCGCCGACGACTTCATCGGGCTGCACTTCTTCTCGCCCGTCGACAAGATGCCGCTGGTCGAGATCATCAAGGGCGGGCGCACCGGCGACAAGGCGCTGGCCCGCGCCTTCGATCTGGTGCGGCAGATCAGCAAGACCCCGATCGTGGTCAATGACTCCCGGGGCTTCTTCACCTCCCGCGTCATCGGCCACTTCCTCAACGAGGGCGTGGCGATGGTGGGGGAGGGCATCGACCCGGCCTCCGTGGAGCAGGCCGCCGCCCAGGCCGGATACCCGGCCAAGGTGCTCTCCCTGATGGACGAGCTGACCCTCACCCTGCCGCGCAAGATCCGTGAGGAGACGCGCCGGGCCACCGAGGAGGCGGGCGGCGAGTGGCGGCCGCATCCGGCCGACGCGGTCATCGACCGCATGGTGGTGGAGTTCGGGCGCCCCGGCCGCAGCGGCGGCGCGGGCTTCTACGACTACGACGCGACGACCGGCAAGCGCACCGGGCTGTGGCCGGGGCTGCGCGAGCACTTCGCACCGGGCGGGTCCGGAGACGCCGTGCGCGAGGGCACCCGCATCCCCTTCGAGGACATGAAGGAGCGGATGCTCTTCTGCGAGGCCATCGACACCGTGCGGCTGCTGGAGGAGGGCGTGCTGACCTCCGTCGCCGACGCCAACATCGGCTCCATCCTCGGCATCGGCTTCCCCGGCTGGACGGGCGGGGTGCTCCAGTACATCAACGGGTACGAGGGCGGCGTGGCCGGTTTCGTGGCCCGTGCCCGGCAGCTGGAAGCGGCGTACGGGGAGCGGTTCGCCCCGCCCGCGCTGCTGCTGGAGAAGGCGGAGCGCGGGGAGCGCTTCACGGACTGACGACTAGGGGGCCCGGCGGATCCTGGCGCCCGCGGCGGGCTGTTCCCCTCCCCTCCCCGCCCCTTCCCGCTGCATCGATACGCGGCCCCGCCGCGTGGCAGGGGCTCCGCCCCTGGACCCCGCTTTCCAGCCCCTGCGGCGTTTGAGGAGCGGGGTCGGGGGCGGAGCCCCGGGGGGTGCGAGGGGGCGCAGCCCCATCGTTTCGGGAAGGGGCGGGGAGGGGAACAGCCCGCCGCAGGCGCCCGGCCGGTCCGGCCGCCCGTCAGCGCGCGCCCAGACGGCGTTCCAGCCGCTCGGCCACCCCCGGGCACCGCTCCCTCGTGATGTCCAGGAAGGCCGCCAGCACGGGGGAGCGGTCCTGGGCGCGGAACGACATCACCAGCTCCGGCAGTTCCACCCGCGGACTCACCTCGCACACCCGGACGTCCGGCCGCGCCGCCACCCGCAGACAGGCCGGGCCCAGCCCCACCCCGACCCCACACGAGGCCAGCCCGACGATGGTGTGCGCGTCCCATGCCTCGGTGACCCCACCGGCCCGCGCGGGCACGTCGAGGCCCTCGCCCAGCAGCCCGGCCAGCCAGGCGGCGACCGTCGGCTCCTCCTCCGCGGGCGCGACGATCAGATGCTGCCCCTTGAGCTGTTCGAGGCTCACCTTGGCCTGCCCGGCGAAGGGATGGGCGGCCCCCACGACCGCCACCAGATGGTCCCGGCCGACCGTGACCGACACCAGATCCTCGGCACCGGCGCCCCGGGGCGCCCCGCGCCCGATGGCGAGGTCCAGCTCGCCCGCGAGCAGCGCCGCCGTGGACCGGCGGGTGGACATCTCCTGAAGCCCCAGCCGTACCTCGGGTCGGTCGCGGATGAACGTGCCCAGCACGGACGGCAGAAGCTCCAGCAGCGCCGAGCCGATGAAGCCGAGCCGCAGCCGCCCCGTCTCACCCCGGGCGGCCCGGCCGGTGTCCGACACGGCGGCCGACATCTCGGCCAGCGCCCGGCGCGCCCTGGCCAGGAACGCCTCACCCGCGGCGGTCGGGAACACCCCGCGCGCCGTACGGTCGAAGAGTCGCGCGCCCAGCTCCCGCTCCAGCGCCGCGATCTGCTGGGACAGCGGGGGCTGGGCGATGCCGAGGGCGGCCGCCGCCCGTCCGAAGTGCTGATGCTCGGCCAGCGCCAGGGCGTAGCGCAGATGACGTGACTCCATCGGACCGAGGATAGCCGAGGCGATATTCAGGAGATATCGGCGACGGGGTTGTCAGCTATGAGGGTGGATAACGCCTGGCCGGGCCGGTGGACTGTGCTCATGAGTGCCACGAGCCCCAGAACCCCTCTCACCGATTCCCGCCCCGGCCCGGTTCCGTCCGGGACCGTGTTCGTGCTGGTCCACGGCGCCTGGCACGCCTCCTGGCAGTGGGCGTCCACCCAGCGCGCCCTGGCCCGGCTCGGCGCGGCGAGCCTCGCCGTCGATCTGCCGGGGCACGGCTTCGAGGCACCGCTGCCCTCGGGCCTCCTCCTCCCCGGCCAGCCGGGTCTGGCGACCGAGAAGTCGGCGCTGGCCGGGGTGACCCTGGAGGAGTGCGCGGAGGCCGTCGTCACCGCGCTGCGATCGGTCCGCCGGTGTCCGAAGGTCGCCCTGGTCTCGCACAGCGCCGGTGGCGCCCCCGCGTCCCTGGCCGCGGAGCGGGCGCCCGAGCTGGTCGACGAGCTGATCCATCTGTCGTCCTTCGTCCCCGCCGGGCGCCCGCGCTTCGCCGACTATCTGACGTCCCCCGAGCAGACCGCGACCGCGCGGGGGCAGGGGCTGATGCTGGGCGACCCGGAGGCCATCGGCGCGTTCCGGATCAATCCGCGCTCCGCCGATCCGGCGTATGTGGAGGAGCTGCGGATGGCCTTCTACGACGACGTCCCCGCCGAGTCCTTCGCCCGCTGGTACCAGGCCCTGAGCCCGGATCTGCCCTTCGCGGTGCCGACCACCCCGATCGCCCTGACCCGGGAGCGGTGGGGCCGGATCCCGCGCACCTTCATCCGGTGCGCCGAGGACTGGGCGTGCACCCCCGCGATGCAGGATCTGATGATCGCGGAGGCCGACGCGGCCATGCCGGACCGGCCCTTCACCGTGCGGCCGCTGCCGGGCAGCCACTCGCCGTTCGCCGCCCGCCCCGAGGAGCTCGCCACCGCGCTCATCGGCGGCCGCTGACCCACTCACCGACGGCCGCTGACCCACTCACCGGTGGTCGGCAACCGCTTATCGGTGGTCGACAACCGCTCACCGGAGGCCGGCAACCACTCACCGCGCGGCCCCTGCCCAGTTCACCGGCGGCCGCTGACCGGCCGGTTCCCCCGGGGCGGCCGCCGTACCGCCCCCGGGCCCGCTCAGTCCGCGTCCTGCCCGTACCAGGCGCGCAGCTCCTGCTTCATCGACCGCTGGAACGCGATCACCAGCGCCTCCACCACCAGCGGCTGCATATGGGCCGACAGCGACTTCTTCGCCTGCATCCGCTCCGGCCCGCTCCCGGACTCATGATCGCGCTCGGGCCCCCACACCTCGTCCCGGAACAGCCGGCTGAGCTCGCGCGCCGCGGAGCGGGTGTGTTCCAGGACGACCGTGTGGGCGGTGCGTATCGTCTCCAGCTCGATCGGCACCTCCAGCAGCCGCAGCCCCAGATGGAGCGCCTTGGGGTCGATCCGGAACCGCTCCGGGTCGTCGGTGCGCTCCAGCGCGTCCAGTGCGGCCAGCCGGTCGATGTCCTCCTCGGTGAGCTCCCGCCCGGCCCGCCGGTCCAGCTGCTCGCGGGTCGCCTCCTCGGGGGCGTCCGGGCCCCAGGTGGCGACCAGGGCGCGGTGGATCGCCAGATCGTTCTCGCTCAGATCCGGTGGCAATTGGCTCAGATAGCGCTCGATGGCGGACAGGGTCATGCCGTGGCGCTGCAACTGTTCGATCAGTGCGAGCCGGGAGAGGTGCTCGGCGCCGTAGTGGCCGACCCGGCGCGGGCCGATCGCGGGCGGCGGAAGCAGCCCGCGGGTGCTGTAGAAGCGCACGGTGCGCACGGTCACCCCGGCGCGGGCCGCCAGCTCGTCGACGGTGAGGGTGGGTTCCTCGGTGCCGGGGGTGGTCATCGGTCGTGCCTCGCTTCCGCGTCGTCCTGCTCCGCTGTGCTGCTGCCCGATCGGGTTCATCAGTATTGCTGTCGCATCATCGCTGTGAAACCTCCCACCGCCACACGGTGAACACCGGGATCGGTAGGACCTGTTGACGCTCTCTTTACCGATGAATAGCGTGCGACGCCGTTCAGCTGTGTTGGTTTTCTTCCGAATCTGTGAGGTGGGGTCGGATTGAGCTCGGAACGCGGCAGGTATCGAATACGGCGATTGATCGGGGCGGTGCTGGCCATGACCACCGCCGTCGGCCTCGGTCTCACGGCCGCGGACACGGCCGTCGGGAGGTCGCCGGACGCGGGCAAGTTCCCCGCCGATGTGCACACCTACCTCGAGGACCCGGAACGCACCGGCGAGGGCCAGGAGCCCCCGCACACCCGGCTGCGGCCGGACGGGCCCGACCGCGCGCGGTGGGAGCGCAGCCTGGACGGATCCTGGCGGTTCGCCCTGGCCGACCGGCCGGAGGACGCCCCGGGCGGCTTCTGGAAGGCCGGCTACGACGCCTCGGCGTGGCAGCGGGTCCAGGTCCCGCACACCTGGCAGACCGACGACCTCGACCATCCGGTGTTCCGGAACGTACAGAGCGAGATGTCGCCCGACGACCCGCCCAAGGTGCCCCGTGACACCAACCCGACCGGGGCGTACATCAGGGACATCACGGTGCCCCGGGACTGGGACGGGCGGCGGCAGGTGATCCGCTTCGACGGGGTCACCTCCGGCTGGTTCCTGTGGATCAACGGCCACTACGTCGGCTACGACCAGGGCGGCTATGTGCCCGCCGAGTTCGATGTGACCGACTATCTGCGGCCCGGCGCCACCAACCGGATCGCCGTCCAGGCGCACCGCTGGAGCGCGGGATCGTATCTGGAGGACTACGACCAGTGGCGCTACGCGGGCATCTTCCGCTCGGTATCGCTGTACTCCACGCCGACGACCCGGATGGAGGACGCGTACGTCACCACCGACCTCGACGCCTCCTACCGGGACGCCACCCTGCGTACCGAAGTGGACATCGCGCGCACCGGAAGCGACAAGAGCGGCCCCCATCAGGTCACCGGTGTGCTCTACGACCCCAAGGGACGTGAGGTACGGCGGCTGATCGCCGAGGAGAAGGCCGGGAAGGTGGAGCTGACGGGACAGATCGCCAACCCCGCCAAGTGGTCCGACGAGACGCCGAACCTCTATGCGCTGGTGCTCACCCTGCGCGATCCGGAGGGCAAGGCGATCCAGACCGTGCGCCAAAGCGTCGGTTTCCGTGAGGTCGAGGTCAAGAACAAGCAGCTCACGCTCAACGGCAAGCGGATCCTGATCCGCGGCGTCAACCGCGCCGAGACCGACCCGGCCACCGGACGCCATGCCACCCGTGCCCGGATGGAGCAGGACATCCGGCTGATGAAGCGGCTGAACGTCAACGCGATCCGCACCTCGCACTACCCCTCGGACCCGTACCTCTACGAGTTCGCCGACCGCGAGGGCATCCTGATCGACGACGAGATGGAGGTCGAGACCCACAGCCATGAGAACTGCCCGGACGACTGCCTGGCCGAGCGCCCCGAATGGCAGAAGGCGTTCCTCGAGCGCCACCAGGGCATGGTGGAGCGCGACAAGAACCACCCCAGCGTGATCATGTGGGACACCGGGAACGAGGCCGGGCTGGGCAAGGCGCACTACGCGATGGCGGAGTGGACCCGGGCGAACGAGCCCACCCGCCCGCTCTACCACCAGTCCAACAGCCCCGACGGCGACGCCCCCTACGCGGACATCGCGGGTCCCCGCTATCCCACCCCGGCCTCCCTCGAGGCCAAGGCCAAGACCTTCACCAAGCCCATCGTGATGGGCGAGTACGCCCACGCCATGGGCAACAGCCTGGGCAACTTCCGGGAGTTCTGGGAGGTGATGCGCGCCTACCCCAGCGCCCAGGGCGGGTTCATCTGGGACTGGGCCGAGCAGAACATCCGCCGTCCGCTGATCACCACCCCCGACTCCTCCGGCCATGACATCGCCGCCTCCCTGTCCGGCAAGCCCAAGGTGGTCGACGGCTACGGAGGCAAGGGCAAGGCGCTGTATCTGTCCGGTCTTGACGACTTCGTCGAGACCTACCGCGATCCGAAGCTCGACCTCACCGGCACCGCCGTCACCCTCGACGCCCGCGTGAAACCGGCCGAGCCCTGGACCGGGGACTTCACCATCGTCAGCAAGGGCGACCAGTACGTCCTGCGGATGAAGGACGAGGACACCCTCGAATTCACGATCACCAGCGGCGGCAAGCCCCGCACCGTCACGGCCCCCGTGCCCGACGGCTGGACCGGCGCCTGGCACCGGGTCACCGGCACCTACGACGGCGGCGCGCTGCGCCTCTATGCCGACGGTAAGGAGCTCGCCAGGACCGAGTGGAGCGGGCATATCGACTACACCGGCTTCGACCTCGGCGTCGGCCGGAACAACGACACCATGGAGGACGGCTGGACCGGCCGGACCGCCAAGGGCACCATCGACCAGGTCCGGGTCTATGACACGGCACTCGGCGCGGAGCGGCTCGCCGCCGGCCAGGACCCCGAGCGCGACGCCCTGATCGCGCTGAACTTCGACGACTTCACCCGTAAGGGCAGCTATCTCTCCTACGGGCTCTATGAATCCGGTGTGGACGGCCTGGTCACCGCCGACCGCGACCCGGAGCCGGAGACCGCCCAGCTGGCCTGGGCGCAGGCCCCGATCCGCATCACCGACCCGGGCGGCGAGGGCGCCCGCGCCGGCAAGGTGAAGGTCACCAATGAGCGCGCCTTCACCGGCATCGACGACCTCCGGCTGCGCTGGACGGTGACCGAGGGCGCGCGGACCGTCGCGAGCGGCACCCGCGCCCTGGACGTCGGGCCCGGTGAGAGCGCCGTGGTCCAGCTCCCGGCCCCGCCCGCCAACCCCGGTGGCTATGAGCGCCATCTGACCGTACGGGCCGTCACCGCGCACTCCACCGACTGGGCGAAGGCCGGGCATGTGGTCTCCTTCGGCCAGTTCGCGGTCGGCGGCGACAAGGTGCCCGAGCCGGCCCCCGCCCCGGCCGCGGAAAGCCCCGCCAAGGCCGCCGAGAGCGGGGAGGCCGTACAGGTCAGCGGCGAGGGCTTCCGCTACACCTTCGGCAAGAAGGAGGGCACGCTCACCTCGATGCGCGTGGCGGGCCGCGAACTGCTCCGCTCCGGCCCCGAACTGGACGCCTGGCGCGCCCCGATCAGCAATGAGCGCTCCGACTGGGGCACCGCCGAGGGCAAGCGCTGGCGCTCCCTGGGGCTTGACCGGCTGCGCACCACCGTCGACGGGATCGAGGTGACCCCCGGCGACGACGGCACGGTCACCGTCACCGTCCGCTCCACGGCCGCCGCGCCCGATGTGACCGGCGCGTCCTTCGGACAGACCGTGGCCTACCGGGTCGACGGCGCGGGCCAGGTCCGGATCCGGCACCAGGTCGAGGCGCGCGGCGACTTCCGCACCCTGCCCTATCTGCCCAGGATCGGCCTCAAGCTGAAGGTGCCCGAGCGGTACGGAACGTTCCGCTGGTACGGGCGCGGACCGGTGGAGAACCTCAACGACCGTAAGGACGGCACCCCCATGGGCGTCTGGTCCTCCTCGGTCGAGGACCAGTACGTGGAGTATCTGAAGCCCCAGGACCACGGCAACCACGACGATGTGCGCTGGGCGTCCCTCACCGACCGCGGCGGCGCCGGACTGCTGGTCTCCGGCGATCTGGAGGCGGGTGCCAGCGCGTACGACGAACTCGACCGCGCCGCCTACCCGCACTTCCTCAAGCGCAACGACGGCTGGAACACCCTGCACGCCGACCACGCGGTCACCGGCGTGGGCGACACCCCCAACCCGGTGCGCGACCAGTACCGGGTGAAGGCCGACGGCGCCTACGACTACACGCTCACCCTGCGCCCGCTCGACGGCGGCGCGAGCGCGCACACTGGGACAGGAGGGAAGTAGCCGCACCACCGATGGACCCATGAGCACGCAGAGCCCCCGCCACACCGCCGAAGGCCACGATCCGCCCCCTGTGGGCGGCATCCTGTGGGCCGTGGCGGGGGAGCTGCGGAGTGTGCTCGCCCTGCCGGCCGCGATGACCATGCAGGTGGCGCATCCGGCCGTCGGGGCGGGCGTGGACCAGCACTCCGTCTTCCGCACCGACCCCTGGGGGCGCGGGGAGCGGTCGCTGCGGTCGGTGCAGCTGTGGGTGTACGGCGGCGCGCGGGCCGAGACGGAGGGCCACCGGCTGCGCAGGCTCCACGCGTCCATACAGGGCGTGGACGCGCACGGCCGCTCCTACCGGGCGCTGGACCCGCCCGTCTACGCGTGGGTGCACGCCACCGGCTATCCGGTCTATCTGCGCGCCCAGCGCTATCTGGGCACCCGCCCCTTCACCGCGGCCGAGGAGCGGCAGCTGTACGGGGAATGGCTGCGGATCGGGCAGGTGCTGGGCATCGACGAGCACGAGATACCGGGATCCGTCGAGGAGTTCTGGCCCTACTACCGCGCGATGGTGCGGGAACGGCTGGAGCCGACCGTCGTCGCGCGTGAACTGGCCGAGCCCGACGCGGCCGTGCCTCCGCCGGACGCGCTGCCGGTCCGTCTGCTGTGGCCGCTGCTGCGCCCGCTGTTCACCCGCTTCCGCGCGTTCCTCACCGTCGGGCTGATGCCGCCGGACGCGCGGGAGGCGATCGGGCTGGAGTGGACGCGCGGTCAGGAGTGGCGGCTGCGGTGGTTCGGGAGGGCCGCGCGGGTGGTGGTCCCGCTGCTGCCCGAGCGGCTGCGCTATCTGCCCATCGCGCGCGAGGCCCGGCGCCGCGCCCGCGCCGGACGGCCGTGATCAGTGGCTTTCCGCGGCGTGGCAGGTGGTGTGGCGCATGGCGTGTCGCTTGGTGTGGCACAGGTGTGGCGCATGGCTTGGTGCCGCGCGATAGGGACATGACCAGGGGTGATGTCAGGCCCGGAGCCATGATGGCGCCATCGCTGGCACGCGTGGTGCCATAAAGTCTCGACGTGGCGCCAGAGATGTGCCATGATGATGCCATGGACCTCACCCGGTACGTCGACAATCTCCGCCATGAGCTCGCGGTGGCCGCGGACGCGGGCGGCGACGAAGCCCGCGCCCTGGCCGAGCGGCTCACCACACCTCTGGAGTCGGCCGTCCGGCTCACCCTGCTCAACGCCCTGTCCGCCGCCATGGACGAGGTGACCCGTGAGCTCGCGCCCGGCTCGGTCGATGTGCGGCTGCGCGGGCTCGACCCCGAGTTCGTGGTGACACCTCCGCCGCTCGCGGTGGCGTACGAGGAGGCCGAGGAGCCGGAGGAGCTGCCGGGTGGTGCCGCCCTGGCGTCGCCCATACCGCCGGTCCCCGCCGAGGCCGACGAGGGCGGCACGGCGCGCATCAACCTCCGTCTCCCCACCCATCTCAAGACCCGGGTGGAGGAGGCCGCCGGGGCCGAGGGTCTCTCGGTCAACGCCTGGCTGGTCCGGGCCGTCGCCGCCGCGCTCGAGCCCGCCGAGCGGGCCCGCCCGGCCGCGGCCGCTCATGGCCGCCCCAAGGGCCGGCAGAGCTACAAGGGCTGGGTCCGCTGACTCAGCGGCAGTAGCGCACCACCTTCCATCTCACCCGCACGACCAGCGGGAACGCGTACCACAGCCATGAGGACGGGACAGCCATGCCTGCTTTCGACACACCCGAACCGCTCTCCGTAACCCTGGAATTCGACATGGGCGCCGCCCGGATCACCGCCGGAAAGCGCCTGGACACGGTCGTCGAGGTCCGGCCGCACGACCCCGCCGAGGAGGCCGACATCCGGGCCGCCGAGCAGACCAAGGTCAGCTGCTCGGGCGGCACCCTGCTGGTCAAGGGGCCCAAGAAGCGCGGTCTGTTCGGCAAGCCCGGCTCGATCGAGGTGACCATCGAGCTCCCGGCGGGCTCGGACCTCCAGGCCACCTCCCCGCTGGCGGACTTCCTCTGCGAGGGCCGTCTGGGGGACTGCCGGGTCAAGACCTCGCTCGGCGACATCCAGGTCGACGAGGCGGCGGCCGCCCATCTCAGGACCTCGCACGGCGATGTCCGCCTGTCCCGCGCCACGGGAGAGGCCGATGTCGTCGGCTCCGGCCGGGTCGAGATAGGCACGGTCGCGGGCGCGGCCACGGTCAAGAACGGCAACGGGGACACCGTCGTCGGCGAGGTCGTCGGCGAACTGCGGGCCACTTCCTCCAACGGGCTCATCTCCGTCGGCGTCGCCCATGCGGGAGTGGACGCCAAGTCGGCCAACGGCAGCATCCGGATCGACGAGGCGGTGCGCGGGCAGATCGGGCTCCAGGCCGCCACGGGCGATGTCGAAGTCGGCGTCCGCGAGTCCACCGCCGCCTGGCTCGACGTCCACACCCGGTTCGGCACCGTGCACACCTCCCTCGGGCCGGCCGAGGGCCCCGAAGCCTCCGAGGAGACGGTCGAGATCCGCGCCCGCACCGCGTTCGGCGACATCGTGATCCGCCGCGCCTGACGACCCTCCCGCACCCCGATCACGCACCGCCCGAGACAGCCCATGCATGACAGCCCATGACAGCCCATGGAAGAGACAGGACCGCCATGACCGCGTCTTCCACCGCCACCCTTCCGGTGGCGATCACGGCCACCGGACTGACCAAGTCCTACGGTGACAAGCCAGTGCTCAAGGGCATCGACCTGAGCATCCCCGAGGGCACGATCTTCGCCATGCTCGGGCCCAACGGCGCGGGCAAGACCACCACCGTGCAGATCCTCTCCACGCTGATTTCCGCCGACTCCGGCCAGGCCCGGGTCGCGGGCCACGATCTGGTCCGCGACGCCGACGCCGTGCGCGCCGCGATCGGCGTCACCGGGCAGTTCTCGGCCGTGGACAATCTGCTGACCGCGGAGGAGAACCTGCTCCTCATGGCGGATCTGCACCATCTGGACCGCCGAGAGGGGCGGCGGCGCGCCGCCGAACTACTGCGCCGCTTCGATCTCACCGAGGCCGCCCGCAAGCCCGTCGTCACCTTCTCGGGCGGGATGCGCCGCAAGCTCGACCTGGCGATGACCCTGGTCGGCGATCCGCGCATCATCTTCCTCGACGAGCCCACCACCGGACTCGATCCGCGCAGCCGCCGCACCATGTGGGAGATCATCCGCGGCCTGGTCGCCGACGACGGCGTCACCATCTTCCTGACCACGCAGTATCTGGACGAGGCCGATCAACTCGCCGACCGCATCGCCGTCCTGGACCAGGGCACGCTGGTCGCCGAGGGCACCGCGGAGGAGCTGAAGTGCCGGATCCCCGGCGGCCACATCCGGCTCCGGTTCGCCGATACGGCCGGACTCGACGCGGCCACCGACCTCTTCGGCGTCGCCGCACCCGACCGCGAGGCGCTCACCCTCCAGGTCCCCAGCGATGGCGGCGTCCCCACTCTGCGGGCCGTCCTCGCCGTCCTGGACGACGCGTCGATAGAACCCGAGGGGCTGACCGTGCACACCCCCGATCTCGACGACGTCTTCCTCACCCTCACCGGCCACTCCGGCTCCGGCCACTCCGGCTCCGGCCACTCCGGCTCCGGCCACTCCGGCTCCGGCCACTCCGGTTCCGGCGAGCGCGCCGACACCGCCGCGAAGGAGAGCATCCGATGACCGCCCTGTCCTACGCCGCCCGCGACTCGCTGACGATGCTGCGCCGCAATCTGAAGCACGCACAGCGCTATCCCTCCATGACCGCCTCCGTCGTGGCGATGCCCGTGCTGATGCTGCTGCTGTTCAACTACGCCTTCGGCGGGGCCCTCGGCGCCGGAATCGGCGGGATCTCCGGCGGCGCCACCGGCGGCGGGGGAAGCGGTGATCGATATATCGACTATGTCGCGCCCGGCATCATCCTGATGGCCGCGACCTCCGGGTCCCTGGTCACCGCGGTGGGCATCTGCGTCGATATGACCGAGGGCATCGTCAACCGCTTCCGCACCATGGCGATCTCCCGGGCGTCCTTCCTCACCGGGCATGTGGTGGGCAGCGTGATCCAGACGCTGATCAGTATCGCCTTCGTCATCGGCATCGCGCTGCTCATCGGATTCCGGCCGGATGCCACCCCCGTCGAATGGCTCGCGGTCGCCGGTCTGCTCGCCCTGGTCACGCTGGCGCTCACCTGGGTCTCGGCGGCGATCGGCCTGATGGCCAAGACCCCCGAGTCCGCGAGCAACATACCCCTGCCTCTCCAGTTCCTCCCCTTCATGGGCAGCGCCATCGTTCCCACGGAGTCCATGCCCGACGGGCTCCGCTGGTTCGCCGAGTACCAGCCCTTCACCCCGGTCATCGAGACGCTGCGGGGTCTGCTGATGGGCACGGAGATCGGCAACAGCGCCCTCGTCTCCCTCGCCTGGTGCGTCGCCCTGACGGTCGGCGGCTATCTCTGGGCGCGGACGGCCTACCAGCGCTCCGCAAGGCGGTAGGCCGTACGGGACGCCACGGGATGCGGCGGGCCGTACAAGACGCCACGCGAAGCGGCGGGCCGTACGGGACGGCGCCGCCGCGTCGCGGAGGCGCCGGGCCCCGGCCGGGGTGGGGGGACCCGGCCGGGGTCCGGGTGGCTCAGCGTCCGTGGGCGCTGTGGGTGTCCTGGATCCGCTGCCACGACTTCGGCCGCACCGGCGCCTTGGCCGGGCTCAGCTCCGCCGCCCGCGCCTGTGCCGCGGCCGGCTTCGACGGGGTGAACAGCCAGGTTTCGAAGAGCGAGGCCAGCGGCTTGCCCGACACCTTCTCCGCATAGGTCACGAACTCCTTGACGGAGGCGTTCCCGTACCGGTGCTCCGCCGCCCAGCCCTTCAGGATCGCGAAGAAGTCCTTGTCGCCGATGTGGTTCCGCAGCGCCTGGAGGGCCAGCGCGCCCCGGTCGTACACCGCGTCATGGAACTGGTTCTCCGCCCCGGGGTTGCCCGGCTCGACCTTCCAGAAGGGGTCGTCGGCCGGGTAGGAGGCGTAGGTGTAGTCCGCCAGCTCCTGCGCGGTGCCCTCGCCCTCCTTCTCCGACCACAGCCACTGTGCGTAGCTGGCGAAGCCCTCGTTGATCCAGATGTCACGCCAGTCCTTCAGCGAGACGCTGTCGCCGAACCATTGATGGGCCAGCTCATGCACGATCAACGAGGGGTTGGCGCCCTTGGCGAACCCCTTCGGGCTGTAGAACGGCCGGGTCTGGGTCTCCAGTGCGTAGCCCGTGGGCACATTGGGCACATAGCCGCCCAGCGCGTCGAAGGGGTACGGGCCGAAGACCGTGGACTCCCAGTCGACGATCTCCGCCGACCGCTCCACGCTCGCCCGCGCCGCCCCCGCGTTGTCCCCGAGGTCCTTGCTGTAGGCGTTGATCACCGGCAGACCGTTGGCGGTGGTGTCCGTCGTGATGTCGAACTTGCCGACCGCCAGCGTGGCCAGATACGTGGCCTGCGGCTTGTTGGAGCGCCAGACGTAGCGGGTCCAGCCCAGCTTCGAACTGGTCGACTGGAGGGTGCCGTTGCTGATCGCCTGCGTTCCGTCCGGCACGGTCACCGACACGTCGTAGGTGGCCTTGTCCAGCGGGTGATCATTGCTCGGGAACCACCACCACGCCGACTCCGGCTCATTGGCCGCGATCCCGCCGTCCGGGGTGCGCAGCCAGGAGGTGAAACCGTTCGCCACGACCTTCGAGGGCGTACCGCTGTAGCGCACGACCACGGTGAAGGGGCGGCCGGAGGTCAGCGGCGCGGCCGGGGTGATCTCCAGCTCATGGTCTCCGGTCGCCTTGAAGGCGGCCTTCTTCCCGCCCACCAGCACCTCGCTCACATCGAGCGCGAAGTCCAGGTTGAACCGGGACAGATCCTGCCGGGCGTCGGCCACGATCGTCGCCGTGCCCTCCAGCCGGTCCGTCTTCGGCTGGTACCTCAGCCGCAGGTCGTAATGGGAGACGTCATACCCGCCGTTGCCGTACGAGGGGTAGTAGGAGTCCCCGATGCCGGGGGCGCCCGGCGTGGCATCGGCCGCCGATGCCGGGATCGCCAGCAGCAGGCAGGCCGCGGCCGCGCCCGGGACGAGGAGTCTGTGGTGACGCACGAGTCCTCCAACTCGTAGGGGAGAACGATCACTCGTGACCTTATGTACTCCTCACACGCACCTCACGTCCATCACGCCGTTCGACATCCAATCGACATCCGGACGCAATGCGCATCGACTCGGACACGCTCACGACACGTATCGCCCTCTTCTGTACAGGAGTTGACTCGCGCTACCGTCCGCCCGTGCTGCTACAGACGCGGAGATCCCGCATCCCCTGGACCACACTCGTGCTGTCGGCGGTCACCGCGCTGGTCGCCGCCGCCGTATCGCTGCTGCCACCGCTCGGCGCCCCGGCCGCCCACGCCGCTTCCGCCGCTTCCGCCGCGCAGAGCAGATCGGACAGCAAAGCAAAAGGCCCATCAGAGAGCAGACCCGTCTACTCCTACGAGAACGCCATCCGCGAATCCGTATGGGTGGACACCACGATCGACGGCGACGCGGACGGACGGACCGACCGGGTCGCCGTCGACATCGTGCGGCCGCGCGAACCCGCCGCCCAGGGCCGCCGCGTCCCCGTCATCGTGGACGCCAGTCCGTACTACTCCTGCTGCGGGCGCGGCAACGAGAGCCAGACCAAGACCTATGACGCGGCCGGGAATCCGGTCCGGTTCCCGCTCTTCTACGACAACTACTTCGTACCGCGCGGTTATGCCACCGTCCTGGTCGACCTCGCCGGAACCAACCGCTCCGACGGCTGTGTGGACATCGGCGGCCGCTCCGACATCCTCTCCGCCAAGGCCGTGGTCGACTGGCTGAACGGCCGTGGGACCGCGTACCGCACCCGCACCGGCGGGGAGCGGACCACGGCGAGCTGGACCAACGGCGCCACCGGCATGATCGGCAAGAGCTACGACGGCACCATCGCCAACGGGGTCGCCGCCACCGGCGTCAAGGGGCTCAAGACCATCGTGCCCATCGGCGCCATCTCCTCCTGGTACGACTATTACTTCGCCAAGGGCGCCGCGCTCTTCGACTCCGGCCCCGACGGGCTCTCGGACGCCGTCGAGAGCGATGACGCCCACGCCCGCTGCGCCGCCGTACAGAAGCGTCTCGTCGAGGGCGCCCCGCGCAACGGCGACTGGACCGGTCTGTGGACCGACCGCAGTTACGTACCGGACGCGGACAAGGTGCGGGCCAGCGTCTTCGCCGTCCACGGGGCGCAGGACCTCAACGTCCGCACCAAGCACCTCGGCCAGTGGTGGAACGCCCTCGCCGACGCGGGCGTCGAGCGCAAGATCTGGCTCTCGCAGACCGGGCATGTCGACCCGTTCGACTACCGGCGCGGGGAGTGGGTGCGCACCCTGCACCGCTGGTTCGACCACTACCTCCTCGGTATCGACAACGGCATCGAGCGCGAGCCGATGGCCGATGTCGAGCGCGCCCCCGACCAGTGGTCCACCGACCGGGTCTGGCCCCCCTCCGGCACCCGGCAGACCACCCTGCGCCCGCGCGGCGGCGCCACGGCGGGAGTGGGTGTGCTCGGCACGGAGCAGGCCGAGCCCGGCGCCACGGAGACCTTCACCGACGACCCCGCGCTGAGCGAGGCCGACTGGTCCGCGGCGATCGACACCTCGACGCCCGGCAAGGCGGGCTTCACCACCGGTCCGCTCGAGAAGGACCTGCGGCTGTCCGGCTCCGGCACGGTCACCGTCACCGCCACGCCCTCCACCACCAGCGCCCATCTCTCCGCGGTCCTGGTCGACCTCGGCCCGGCCACCATCCGCGACTACACGGCGGCGGGCGAGGGGATCACCACCCTCGACCGGCGCACCTGCTGGGGCAGCAGCACGGAGGGCGACAGCGCCTGCTTCAAGGAGACCGCCGCCGACAAGGAGGACGTGGACTACACGGTCTTCAGCCGGGGCTGGGCCGACCTCGGTCACTTCGCGGACGACGGCAAGGGCCGCCCGCTGACCCCGGGCAAGGCGTACACCATCACCCTCGACCTCGCGGCGACCGACCATGTGGTCCCGGCCGGTCACCGCCTCGGTCTGATCATCGCCGGTACGGACGCGGGCCTCATCGAACCGCCGTCCACCACCCCGCGGCTGACCCTGGACCTGCCCCGCACCTCGGCCCGTCTGCCGCTGGTCGGCGGTGCCCCGAAGGCCGCGGCCGCCCCCTCCCGCACGGCGGCCGCACCGCCCCTGAAGGGCGTACGGGCCCCGCACCACCGGACCCCGCTCCCGTCCATGTCCACCCACGACTGAACCCGCGCCGGTGGGTCCCCGCCGCCGAGCGGGGGCCCACCGGCGGCGGGCCCGGCAGGACGCCAGCACCGATATCGCCCCCGTATCCCCTCACCCCAGGAGGTCCTTCGTGTTCTCGCGGTCACCCCTCATCCGCAGCGCCGCTTGCGGTGCGATCGGTGCGCTGCTGACCGGGTCGTCCCTCAGCGCCCCCGCGCGGGCCGAACAACGCCCGCCGCGTACGGGGTTCGAGATCAGCCATGGCGCACGGTGGACCAGCCAGGCCGAGGAGGCGGACTTCCTCACGGCCGTCGACAAGGCCGCCCCGCGCGTCGCCGTCGACCGGATCGGCGCCACCGCGCAGGGGCGGCCGCTGCGGCTGGTGCGGATCGGCGCACCGGCCGCGCCCGCCGATCCGGCCCGGGCGGCGCGCGGCAACGTCCTGCTGCTGATCTGCTCCCAGCACGGCGACGAGCCCTCCGGCCGCGAAGCATGTCTGTCCACCATCCGCGACCTCGCCTACGCCAAGGACAACCGGACGCGGCGCTTCCTGGAGCGCACCCAGGTGCTCGTGGTCCCGACCGCCAACCCCGACGGCCGCGCCGCCGACACCCGCGGCAACTCCGACGGTGTGGACATCAACCGCGACCACATCGCGCTCTCCACCGCCGAGTCCCGCGCGATGGCGGGCGTCATCCGCGACTGGCGCCCGGACACCGTCCACGACCTGCACGAGTACGGGGCGACCGCCCCGTACTACGTGAAGGACCTGCTGGCGCTGTGGCCGCGCAACCTCAACACCGACGGCCCGGTGCACCGGGAGGCGCGGACCCTGTCGGACGCCTATGTGCGCCCGAGCGTCGAGGCCGCGGGCCACACCACCGGCGTCTACGGCATCTGGACCGACCCCGAGACCGGCGAGCCGGTCAAGCAGGTGGCGGGCGACGGCCAGGAGCGGATCCTGCGCAACACCGCGGGCGTCAAGCACTCCATCGGGCTGCTGGCCGAGACCCGGGTCGACCCGCTCACCGACGCCGAGAAGGCCGACCCCGCCCTCAACAACCGCCGCCGGGTGAGCTCCCATCTGGCGGCCCTGAACGGCACCTTCGACTTCATCAGCCGGCGGCGCGCCAGGATCGAGGCGGCCACGACGGCGGCGCGGCTGGCCGGCTACGCGGACCGGGGCCCGGTCTACCTCGGCGGCGCCGACAACGAACCGCCGGAGGAGGACACGGTCCTCGAGGATCCGCCGTGCGGCTACCGGCTGGACGCCGAGAGCTACGGCGCGGTGCGGGACGAGCTGGCCCTGCACGGGGTGACGGCGCGGCCCGTCAAGCGCGATGGAAGCGCCTTCGTACCGCTGCGCCAGTCGGCCCGCGCGCTGGTGCCGCTGCTGCTGGACGGCCGCGCCGCGTACCACCTCACAGAGGGGCAGCCGGTGGACGCGTGCTGACCTGACGTGCTGAGGGTGCTGACCTGACGCCCTGACGGCGCTGAACTGACGCCCTGACGGCGCTGAACTGACGCCCTGACGGCGCACGAAAACACCGGCCCCGCGGCCGGTGGCATGCATCCTGGAGTCCTGGGTAGCCGGAAATCCGTCAGATAAACCCTCAGTGAAAGGTCTTTTGCGTGCCGCAGACAGGTACAACCACGGGGGACGTCGGCGGCGATCCTCCGGTGACCGTGGATCTCCCCGGCTCCGACCACGCCGGGCCCCATCGGACTCCCCGGACGGACCGCGTGGTCTTCGGCGTCTCCGCCGCGCTCACGCTGGCCTTCGTCGTCTGGGGGTCCGTGGCCACCGACACCCTGGAGAGCGTCTCGAACAGCATGCTCTCCGGGCTGATCCACAACGGTGGATGGGCCTTCGTCCTGGCCGCGTCGGGATTCGTGATATTCGCCCTCTGGCTGGCCATGAGCCGCTACGGCAAGATCACCCTCGGAAGGGAGGGCGAGGAACCCGAATTCCGCACCGTCTCATGGGTCGCGATGATGTTCAGCGCGGGCATGGGCATCGGTTTGATGTTCTACGGCGTGAGCGAGCCGCTGTCGCACTTCATGACCCCACCGCCCGGGACCGACCCCGGCACCGCGGCCGAGAAGATGCAGACCGCGATGTCCACCACGCTCTTCCACTGGACGCTGCACCCCTGGGCCATCTACGCGGTCGTCGGCCTGGCCATCGCGTACAGCACCTTCCGCCGCGGCCGCCGACAGACCATCAGCGCGGTCTTCACGCCCCTGATCGGCTCCAAGAACGCCAACGGCTGGGGCGGCCGGGTCATCGACATCCTGGCCATCTTCGCCACCCTCTTCGGCTCCGCCGCCTCGCTCGGCCTCGGCGCGTTGCAGATCGGCAGCGGTATCGAGGTGCTGGGCTGGAAGAGCGACGTGGGCACCGGGCTGCTGGTCACCGTCATCGCGGTCCTTACCGTCGCCTTCATCGCGTCCGCCGTCTCGGGTGTCGCCAAGGGCATCCAGTGGCTGTCCAACATCAATATGGTGCTGGCGCTCTTCCTCGCGGTCTTCGTCTTCGTGGCGGGCCCGACCATCATCATCCTCGATCTGCTGCCGACCTCGATCGGCTCGTACATCGGCGATCTGCCGCAGCTGGTGGGCCGCACCGAGGCCACCGGTGGCAAGTCGGTCGCGGACTGGCTGAGCAGCTGGACGGTCTTCTACTGGGCCTGGTGGATCTCCTGGACGCCGTTCGTGGGCATGTTCATCGCCCGGATCAGCCGTGGCCGCACCATCCGGCAGTTCGTGGGCGGCGTGATCCTGGTCCCGAGCACCGTGAGCCTGATCTGGTTCGCCATCTTCGGCGGTTCGTCGATGAAGCTTCAGGCCGCGGGGCGGCTGGGGAAGGAATCCACCCCCGAGGGACAGCTGTTCGGGGTGCTGGAGCAGTACCCGATCGCCGGCGTGATGAGCGTGCTGGTGATGATCCTCGTCGGCATCTTCTTCGTCTCCGGCGCGGACGCCGCGTCCATCGTGATGGGCACGCTCTCGCAGAAGGGCGCCTTCGAGCCGACCCGCTTCGTGGTGGTCTTCTGGGGCGTGGTCACGGGCGCGGTGGCGGCCGTCATGCTGTTGATAGGCGGCGGTGGGGGAGACGCCCTCACCGGGTTGCAGAACCTGACGATCCTGGTGGCGGCGCCCTTCACACTGGTGATGGTGGGGCTGTGCTGGGCCCTGCTGAAGGATCTGCGCCGCGATCCGCTGATCGTCCGGGGCGAGAAGGGCGAGGAGGCCGTCGAGATGGCGGTCATCGCCGGCCATGAGAAGTACGCGGGCGAGTTCGAGATCCGCATCGGCCCGGTGACCCCGTCCGACACCGACTCCCCGTCGGCTGCCGATTCCCCGGCCGATTCCCCGTCGGAGAACCAGGACGGCGCGGCCGGGCCGGACGATCACACCGCCGCGGCCAAGACCCGCTAAGCGCTCCGCGGGAAGTGCCGCGAAATGCCGTCGTGCGTCTGCGGCCGCATCGTGGCTGGTCGCGCCCACGCGGCGGAGCCGCACATCGACACAGCCCCGCGCCCCTTCGGGGCGCTGCCCGAACCGTAGCGGACTTCCTCCGACCTGCTGAGGCGTACCGGCCGCCGCTTTCGGGCGCGGCCGTGCCCTGCCGCCCGGACCCACCGGTCCGGGCGGCGCACCGTCGGTTACCCCCTGATACCACCTCGAAGCGGGAATACTTGGGGCATGACCTCCGAGTACGTGACCTTCGGGCTGGCCCCGGCGATGCGCGCGGGCGGTGTGCTGGCCGACGGCGCGTACCAAACCCACCGCGACTTCCTGGACTTCGTGGTGGACGGCAGGCCCCTGCTGGCGCGCCTGGCCGACCTCGACGCGGTCTCACCGCTCGCCGCCGACATCGGGCCCTCCGCCCTCGCCGAACAGGTGCGGAGGCTGCTGCTGGAGACGGAGCCGGCGCCGGAGGGGAGCCGGTTCGTCCTCTACGGCTGTCCGGAGTGCGAGGGTCCGGAATGCGGGGCCGTCACCGCCGTCATCGAGCGGGACGGCCCCGACGTCGTCTGGCGTGACTTCGTCCGGCAGACCGGCGGGACCCCGGACATCGAGCGCGACGGCTACCACGACCTCGGCCCTTACCGCTTCCACGGCGAGCAGTACCGCACCGCGCTGAAGGGGCTGCTGACCGCCGACGGCGCGCTCGCGCCCGCGATCCCGAACGGCCCCAGGGCGCTGCTGATCGGGCCGCGCGCCGCCGTCCTCGCCAAGCTGGCCGCCGCGCTGCGCCGCATCGGCATCGGCGCCGAGATCACCCTGGACGCGGCGGGCGCCCACGCGGATGAGCTGCGCAAGTACGGTGCGGTGGTCTTCGGCCGGACGGTGGGTCAGGACGAGCGTGACGCGGTCCGGGACGCCTTCGCGGCGGCGCGCTCCGACGCGGTGTGCGTCACCGCGCTCGCCCCGATCGTCCCCCTGCTCGTCGCCCAGGTCGTACAGGCCCTGGACCGCACCCCTCACGACCGCCGCCGCCTCCTCGGGCTGACGACGGTGGCGGGCGGGGCCGAGGCGGTGGTCGAGGCCGCGGCCACGTGCCGGGTGGCGCTCGCGGCCCACCGCCTGAACCGGCTGTCCCGGCCCCATGCGCGCGAACTCTTCGACGCCGTCCTGGACCCGGGCACCCACCACATTCCCCTGGACCCCCGCGCGCTGCGCGGCCGCTCCTATCTGGTGGCCCGCACCAACGAGGCCGTCCGGGTCACACCCGTGGAACGGTAACGGCGGCCGTCGGCCCGCCCCCGCGCGGCCTCGCCGTCATGGCGGCGCGGAACAGGGGCGGAACCGTTCTCAGAGGGCTACCGCTTCTTCGGGTCCAGCAGGCCCGCCCTCCGCAGGGCGTCGGCCATCGCGCCGTTCACCGGGGCCGCGTCGCGGCCGCCGCCACCACGCTGGCCGCCACGGCTGCCGCCCTGGCGCTGCTGGGGCGCTCCGCGACGGCCCCCGCCGCGCTGGCCGCGGCCCTCGTCGGAGCGGTTGCGGTCACGGCCGCCGCCGGACGGGGCGCCCGCCTCGTCGTCGAGCCGGAGCGTCAGCGAGATCCGCTTGCGCGGGATGTCGACGTCCAGGACCTTCACCCGGACGATGTCACCGGGCTTGACCACGTCCCGCGGGTCCTTGACGAACGTCTTGGACATCGCGGAGACGTGCACCAGACCGTCCTGGTGCACACCGACGTCCACGAACGCGCCGAACGCCGCCACATTCGTGACGACGCCCTCCAGGATCATCCCGGCCGACAGGTCGCCGATCTTCTCGACGCCCTCCTTGAAGGTCGCCGTCTTGAAGGCGGGACGCGGGTCCCGGCCCGGCTTCTCCAACTCCTTGAGGATGTCGGTGACGGTCGGCAGACCGAAGGCGTCGTCCACGAACTCGTTCGGCCGCAGACCGCGCAGCACCGAGGTGTTGCCGATGAGGGTGGTCACGTCGCCGCCCGCCGTGGCGGCCATCCGCCGCACCACCGGATACGCCTCGGGGTGCACGCTCGACCCGTCCAACGGGTCGTCGCCGCCGCGGATGCGCAGGAAGCCCGCACACTGCTCATACGCCTTGGGGCCGAGCCGGGCCACGTCCTTGAGCGCCTTACGGTTGCGGAACGGGCCGTTGGTGTCGCGGTGGGAGACGATGTTCTCCGCGAGGCCGGTGCCGATGCCCGAGACCCGGCTGAGCAGCGGGGCGGAGGCCGTGTTGACGTCCACCCCGACACCGTTCACACAGTCCTCGACGACCGCGTCGAGCGAGCGGGAGAGCTTCACCTCGGAGAGGTCGTGCTGGTACTGGCCGACGCCGATCGACTTGGGATCGATCTTGACCAGCTCGGCCAGCGGGTCCTGGAGCCGCCGCGCGATGGAGACGGCGCCGCGCAGCGAGACATCGAGCTCCGGCAGCTCCTGCGAGGCGAAGGCGGATGCCGAGTACACGGAGGCGCCGGCCTCCGAGACCATCACCTTGGTGAGCTTCAGCTCGGGGTGCTTGCCGCACAGGTCGCCCGCCAGCTTGTCGGTCTCGCGGGACGCCGTGCCGTTGCCGATCGCGATGAGCTCCACCTTGTGCTCACGCGCCAGCGCGGCCAGCTTGGCGAGGGCCTCGTCCCACTGGTTGCGGGGGACGTGGGGGTAGATCGTGTCCGTGGCCGCCACCTTGCCGGTCGCGTCGACCACGGCCACCTTCACGCCCGTACGGAAGCCGGGGTCGAGGCCCATCGTGGCGCGTGTCCCGGCCGGGGCGGCGAGCAGCAGATCGCGGAGGTTGGCGGCGAAGACCCGGACGGCCTCGTCCTCGGCGGCCTGGCGCAGCCGCAGCCGCAGATCGATGCCGAGGTGGACCAGGACGCGGGTGCGCCAGGCCCAGCGCACCGTGTCGGCCAGCCACTTGTCGGCGGGGCGGCCGCGGTCCGCGATGCCGAAGCGCTGGGCGATGGAGCGCTCGTAGGAGGTGGGGCCGGTCTCCTCGGAGGGCTCCTCCGGCTCCAGGGTGAGGTCGAGGACCTCCTCCTTCTCACCGCGGAACATCGCCAGCACCCGGTGCGAGGGGAGCTCGGTGAACGGCTCGGCGAAGTCGAAGTAGTCGGCGAACTTGGCGCCCTCCTCCTCCTTGCCCTCGCGCACCTTGGTGGCCACCCGGCCGCGCTCCCACATGCGCTCACGCAGCTCGCCGATGAGGTCCGCGTCCTCGCTGAACCGCTCGGTGAGGATGGCCCGCGCGCCCTCCAGCGCGGCGGCGGCGTCCGCGACGCCCTTCTCGGCGTCCACGAAGGCCGCCGCGGCGGCCGTGGGCTCCACCGTCGGGTCGCCCAGCAGCCCTTCGGCGAGCGGCTCGAGCCCGGCCTCGCGGGCGATCTGCGCCTTCGTGCGCCGCTTGGGCTTGTAGGGGAGGTAGATGTCCTCCAGCCGGGCCTTGGAGTCCGCGGCGAGGATCTGCGCCTCCAGGGCCTCGTCCAGCTTGCCCTGGGAGCGGATCGAGTCGAGGATCGCGGTGCGCCGCTCCTCCAGCTCCCGCAAATAGCGCAGCCGCTCCTCCAGGGAGCGCAGCTGCGCGTCGTCGAGCATCTCCGTCGCTTCCTTGCGGTAGCGCGCGATGAACGGCACGGTAGAGCCGCCGTCGAGCAGCTCGACGGCGGCTTTGACCTGCCGTTCCCGTACGCCGAGTTCCTCGGCGATCCTGCCTTCGATGGACGTCGTCACGATCACGCTCCGCTTTCGGTCTGCACTGCTCCTGCATTGTGGCAGGTGGCACTGACGAAGCGGTCGCGGCCGACGCTTTCGGCGGGCCGGGGAGGCCCGGGTACGGGCCGGGCGGACACCGGTATCAGCCGGAAACGGTCATCACACCCGCCTGCGGCGCGGTCCGCTCGCCGCGTCGGAGACACCGCCGAAAAGGCGGGCCACAGCGCGGAAGGGAAGCGTCACCACGGTCGCGATGGCGGCACCGATGGCACGGAGCACGTCGGCGATGGCACGGAACACGGGATACCTCCTGTCGGTCGGTGGCGGCTCGGCGGTGGCCGCCGGGCGCCGTTCGCTACGCGGCGCACGGGCTGTTGCCGGCGTACGCGGCGCGCGGTGTGGGCGCCCGGTTGTCAGACGGCCGATCGCGCACGACAAGCGGGTATCCCGATGTGCCCCTGCCAAACGCGACCCACGGCGGGGCCGCCGATCGGGGCCCTGTACCGGGGCCCCCACGCCCGGCCTTGGCTGGGGCGCGCCCGGCGCCCGGCCTCGGCTGGGGTCCGCGTCGGGCCGACAGCGGGCTCCCGCGTCGGGCCGGTGCAGGGGCCGGGCCGCCGCCCTGTGGGTGCGCCGGGACTGAGGTGCGGTGGCCGCTCAGCCGGGGGTGCCGCTGGGCCGGAGCGGCCGCGCGGCGCGCCATACCCGTGGGGCTGACCGGAGGTGAAGGTGCGTCGCACCCGCGGCCCGGCCGTCCCGCGGCGGGCATCGGCGGCGGCCCCGGGACGCGTGGACCTACGCGGTGCCCGGCGGACCACGCGGCGGAGCCGCATATCGATGCTTTCCCCTGCCCGCCCCTTCCCGCAGTATCGATCTGCGGCTCCGCCGTGTGGCAGGGGCTTCGCCCCTGGACCCCGGGGTCTGGGGCGCAGCCCCCCCACGCGGCGGAGCCGCATATCGTCAGGTGCCGGGAAGGGGCGGGGAGGGGAACGGCCCGCCGCAGGCGGCAAGCTCCGTCGGACACTCTCCAGGGGCGCGGCCCCGGGGCGGGCGATCCAGGGGCGCGGTCCCGACAGGCGGGCCCGGGGGGCCGTCCGTCAGTTCTTGCTGCGGAGGTCGGCCGGGAAGGCGCCGTTTTCGCGGGCGGTTGTGGAGAAGGCGGTGGCGAGCTCGGTGAGCCGGGACACGCCCTCGGCGCCGAGGTGCTCGTACGGTGCCGCGTCCAGGCGGTCGGTCTCGGCCTCCAGGTCCCGGCGCAGCCGCTCACCGGCCTCCGTCAGCTCGTTGTCGGCGGTGAGCAGGCCGCGGTCGCGCAGCCGCTGGCGGCCCGCCTCCCACTCCTCGGCGCTGTAGCCGCGCGTGCGCAGGATCCACTTGGTGGACATGCCCTGACCGGTCGCGGTGTGGGAGGCCAGCGCCTCGACCGCGTCGAGCCCGGCGCCGACCAGGGTCATCAGATGGGCGTCACCGCGGTGTTCGCGCAGCAGCGTGGCGGCGTGCCACAGCGCCAGGTGCGGGGCGTCCGGGACGGGCAGATCGGCGTGGGCGGCGTACAGCGGGCGCGCCAGGCGCGAGCACGCCTCCGTGGCGCGCAGGGCCAGCTCCGCGGCCTCGGCCAGCTCCTTGGAGGCGATGACCTCCTCGCCCAGCACCCGCCGCAGCACCGAGTCGGCGGCTCGCAGCCGGGCCTCCAGCGCGACCTCGGGGGAGACCACGTCCCATGCGGCCGGGATGTGGCGGGCGACCAGCTCGTGGCTGAAGTTGAAGAAGGTCGCGGTGACGGTGCCCGCGCCCACCCGTCCCAGGGGCGCCGCGCGGCCGACGAAGTACGCGGCCGCGCCGTCCTTCAGCCCCAGCTCGGCGAGTTCCTCGCCGAAGTCGGGGGAGAAGTAGATGGCGGAGTGGAGGGGGTTGATGACGCTGTAACAGCGCCGGGCGGCAAGCTCGGGAAGTGTGGTCATGGGCGCACGCTACCGACTGGTAGTCACCCCCGGTAGCCCGGGTCTCACCAGTCTTGATCGGTCCCGCCGGATCCGGCCACTCCTTGACCGCCGTGACGCCCTTACGGATCCCATGAACCCGCCCGGCCCGGGCGCGTCCCGCCGTGGTCATCCGGTCGGCGGGGTCCAGCGGAACCGTGGCGGGCGGCGCTCGAAGAAGGCCGCGATGCCCTCGGCGGCCTCCTTGCTGTCCCCCACCTGCTCCTGCCAGTACGCGACCCTGTCCGGCGCGACGGGCCCGGCCGCGAACTCCTTGGCCGCGGCCTGGGTGAGCTGCGACCGGGAGACCAGCACCCGCGTGAACTCCGCCACCCGCTTGTCGAGTCCGCCCGCCGGCAGCACCTCGTCCACCAGACCGGTGCGCAGCGCCCGCTCGGTGTCGATCAGCTCGCCCGAGAACAGCAGGAACTTGGCGGTGGCCGGTCCCACCAGCTCGACCAGCCGGCGGGTCGAGCCGGGGGCGTAGACGATCCCCAGCTTGGCCGGGGTGATCCCGAACTGGGCGCCCTCCTCGGCGAACCGCAGATCGCAGGCGGCCGCGAGCTGACAGCCGCCGCCCACGCAGTAGCCGCGCACCGCGGCCAGGGTCGGCTTGGGGAAGGCGGCCAGCGCCTCCTCGGCGGGCAGCGCGATCCCGGTGGTCTCCTCGTACGTGGCGCTCAGCGAGCCGATGTCGGCGCCCGCGCAGAAGGTGTCGCCGTCGCCGGTGAGCACCAGCGCCCGTACGGCGGGGTCGGCGGCGAGCCGGGTCAGCAGCGGGGGCAGCGCCCGCCACATCCCGGGGGTCATCGCGTTGCGCTTGGCGGGGTGGCGGATGACGACGGTCGCTATGCCGTCGGCGACCTCGTGCTCCAGGGAGGGCTCCATGTGGCGGATCGTATCCGGGCCGCTCGTATCCGGGCCGCTCGTGTCCGGGCCGCTCGTGTCCGGGCCGCTCGTGTCCGGGCCGCTCGTGCCCGGCCGCGCGGCGGCCCCTGCGGCCCCCGGGCCGGGCCCGGCCGTTCGAGCCGGTCACGGCTGAGTCAAGGCTCGGAATCCACAGAGTCAATGCACGGAATCCACGCGAGCAGGAACAGTCGAGCGCGTGACCCTGGCATACGCCAACGATCAAAAACGCTCGATAAGCGTCAAGTTGTGCGTAGTCCATCGGGTCAGTACCAGAGCTTCCCAACACTCGATACGAGAGGTCGGGCCGCGGCGAGGGGTGGGTATCGCACATGGAGATCGTCGGGAGAGTCCCCTCCGAAGCGGGACACGCCCCGCCCGCGCCGCCGCCCCCGGTCGGCTACGAGGGGACCTGGCGGTTCACCGCACCGGCCCTGGACTCCTCCGTGCCACAGGCCCGGCACGCGGTGCGCGAGCTGCTGGCCCATCAGCGGGTGCCGGTGAACGACGAACTGGTGGAGAGTCTGCTTCTGATCGTCTCCGAGCTGGTCACCAACGCGGTACGGCATGCCGCGCTGCTCTCCCCCGAGATCGCCGTCGAGGTCTCCCTGAGCCGGGACTGGGTCCGGATCGCCGTCGAGGACAACCATCCCTACCGGCCCGTGGCGCTGATGGCGGACCAGGGCGGGACCGGTGGGCGGGGACTGCTGCTGGTGACGGCGATCACGGAGGAGGCGGGCGGGGTCTACGACGTGGACCACACGGCGAGCGGCGGCAAGGTGGTCTGGGCCGCCCTTCCGCTGCCCGGCGCGGCTACCAGCCTGCCGCCGTCCCGGTGAGCTCACGGACCGTCGGGCGGGCCGCGTCCAGCACGGTCATGAACCACGCCGAGAACGGCCCCTCGTCGCGCAGCTTCGCCAGCTCGTCGGGGGTGACGAAGGCGATCTCGCCGATCTCCTCGGGGTCCGGGCGCGGGGTCGCCCGCACCAGCCCCGCGAAGAGGTGGTTGTACTCCTGCTCCACCAGGCCGGAGGCCGGGTCCGGGTGGTTGTAGCGGACCGTGCCCGCCTCCCGCAGCAGCGCGGGTGCCGTGCCCAGCTCCTCGGCGGTGCGCCGGGCGGCGGCCACGAACGGCGGCTCACCGGGGTACGGGTGGCCGCAGCAGGTGTTGGACCAGACCCCGGGGGAGTGGTACTTGCCCAGCGCGCGGCGCTGGAGCAGCAGCCGCCCCTCGTCGTCGAAGAGGAAGACCGAAAACGCCCGGTGCAGCTTGCCGGGCGCGAGATGTGCGGAGAGCTTCTCCGCGGTGCCGATCGTCGTACCGTCCTCGTCGACCAGCTCGAGCATGATCGGCTCTGCGGAACCGCTCGGCGCGGCGGTCTCGGCGGAGCCGCCGTTGGCAGGTGTGATCGGCATGACCATCCTCATAGTTCCGACTCGTGAACGTCCAAGTCTGCCGCACATGTGCCCCACGTCCGTGTCAGTGGCACAGCTTGGCTTCGTGATCAGCATGCCCACCCGGTTCCGGCTGGAACGTGCGGTGTCCGACGTCGACGTGCTCCCCCAGACGTCCCTGAAGGGCGTGCGGTCCAGGAAGGCGCCCCGGACGTTCAGGCTGGTGCGCCGCCCGCCCCGGAGCAGGGCCGGCGACACCAGGTTCGCGGCCAGGCCGACGGCGCCGGGGCGGGGCCCGGTCAGCCGCGCCGGGCCTCGGGGTGGTGCAGGCACCAGCCCTCCCAGGCCGACTCCACCATCGCGCGCACATCGTGCCGGGCGCTCCAGCCCAGCTCCTTGGTGATCAGTTCGGTGGATCCGACGACCCGGGCCGGATCGCCCGCCCGGCGGGGCCCCACCACGGGGGTGAGCTCGGGTCGGCCGGTGATCTCGCCGATCAGATCGGACATCTCCCGCACCGAGACGCCCCGGCCGGTGCCGATGTTCACCGTGAGATCGCCCGGCTCCGGCTGCGCCGCCAGCCGACGGGCCACGGCCAGATGGGCGGAGGCCAGATCCTCGACATGGATGTAGTCGCGGACACAGGTGCCGTCGGGGGTGTCGTAGTCATCACCGAAGATCCGCGGCGGCTCTCCCTCGGTGATCCGCTCGAACATCATCGGGATGATGTTGAACACTCCGGTGTCGGCCAGATCGGGGCGCGTGGCACCCGCCACATTGAAGTAGCGCAGACAGGCCGTGGAGAGGGAGTGGGCCGCGCCCGCCGCTCTGACCAGCCACTCTCCGGCCAGCTTGGTCTCTCCATACGGATTGATCGGCAGGCACGGGGTGTCCTCGGTGACGAGTTCCACATCGGGCATGCCGTAGACGGCGGCGGAGGAGGAGAAGAGGAAGCGGCTGACACCGGCCGCGACCGCCGCCTCCAGCAGCACCGTGAGCCCGTGCACATTCTCCCGGTAGTAGCGGAGCGGCTGCTCCACGGACTCCCCGACCTGCTTCTTCGCCGCGAGATGCACCACACCGGTGACCCCCAGCTCGGCGAAGGTGCGGTCCAGCAGCCCACGGTCCAGGGTGGAGCCGCTCACCAGCGGTACGTCCTCGGGCAGCCGCGCCCGGACGCCGCTGGTCAGGTCGTCGAGCACGGCCACGGACTCGCCCGCCTCGGCCATGGCCCGCACGACATGCGACCCGATATATCCGGCACCACCTGTGATCAGCCATGTCATGCCCCGCACCCTATCCATGGCGGGGCGATCGCCGTTTGTGGAGGACAGCCGCCATCCACCATGATGATCGGCGGCGCGCGGAAGTGGTCGTTCCCCCGATCGTGTGGTGAATGTGCGGTGAACGGCGGCTTCCATCGATCCGATAGCCTCTGCCGGACGTGCCGCCGACCCCACGGGGCCAGGGCGTGCGATGCCCACGGCCCGGAGGGCCCCCAGGCCAGTGCCATCAGCGGCGCGGCCACCATGTCAGCTGCCAAGGAGTGAGTTCGTCTGTCGACCGCGATTCTCACCGGTGCGCCGGTCGCCGGCTCGTCCCTCGAGGACGACCTGCGGTCGCTGGGCTTCGCCGTGCGTACGGCGGCCGACGCCGCCGGGGTCACGGCGGAGCTCGCCGCCGTCCCGGCGCATGAGCGGGTGGCCCTCGTGGACCCCCGCTTCGTCGGCCATGTCCATACCCTGCGGCTGGCCCTCACCGACCCCCGCTTCCCCGCCGCCGCGGTGCGCGGTGCGCTCAGCGTTCAGGCGGAGGCCCGTACGGCCCTGGTCCGCGCGGTGACGGCTGCCGCCGCCACGGCGCGGCCCGCTGGAAACGGAGGCGGGGCGCCCACCGCCGCCCCCGCCCAGGCTCTCGGCTCCGCCGAGAGCCTGGAACGCGAGGCCGCGCCGACAGCGGTGCCCGCCGCCGTGCCCGACCGGGCGGGGGAGGCGCAGCCGCCCGTCGGCTCGGCCCCGGGCCCCGGCGCGGACACCAGGGACGGCCACACGGGCACGCCGGGAGCGGCCGCGGCGTCGAGCGCGGACGCCGCGCTGCGCGCGCCCGCCGCGGCACACGGGTCGGGCGAGTACGCCGGAAGCCGGAGCCGGACGCGGCCGTCCGGAGTCGCCACGGCCCTCGGCGCCGCCGACTCGCCCACCACCGCCGGTGCTGCCGGGCGGGCGACCCGCACCGATGCCGCCGGGACGGCCGCGCCGGAGCGCGCCGCCGACACAGGCGTGCGTGCAGGCCCCGCGGCACACACCGCCGACAGCTCCGCCACGCGGTCCCCCTCCGAGTCCCCCGCCGAGGTGGCGGCCATGGGCGCCACCAACGCGCCCGCCGCCGACTCGCCCACTGCCGCCGCGCCCGGCGAGGCCGCGCACGGGGCCGCGCCGGACCGCGCCGCCGCGGGCGTACACGCGGACGCCGTGGCTGCCGGGCCCGCCACGCGGGCCGGTGAGACGGTCGCCGCAGGGCACGCCGCCGACGGCCTCGCCGCACCGTCGCGGTCCGTGGCCCCCGCCGAGGTGGCGGCCATGCACGCCGCCGCCGACGCCCGCTCCCGCGTGGACGACCTCGCCGCCGCCCTCGACGCCGAAGGCGTCACCGTGCACCGGCCCGAGCTCGGGGTGCTCGTGGCCGCCGTGCCCGCGGACGCCGCCGCGCGGGCCGCGGCGCGGGACGCCGTGGACGCGGTGGACGACGAGCGGGTGCGGCTGCGGTCGGCCGTGAAGGCGCGGGACGGCTTCTTCACGACCTTCTGCATCAGCCCGTACTCCCGCTACATCGCCCGCTGGTGCGCCCGGCGCGGGTTGACCCCCAATCAGGTCACCACCGCCTCCCTCCTCACCGCGCTCATCGCCGCGGCCTGCGCCGCCACCGGCACCCGGCCCGGGTTCGTCTCGGCCGGTGTGCTGCTGATCGCCTCGTTCGTGCTCGACTGCACCGACGGGCAGTTGGCCCGCTACTCGCTCCAGTACTCCACGCTCGGCGCCTGGCTGGACGCCACGTTCGACCGCGCCAAGGAGTACGCCTACTACGCGGGCCTTGCGCTCGGCGCCGCCCGCGCCGACGGCGACGACGTCTGGGCGCTCGCGCTCGGCGCGATGGTGCTCCAGACCTGCCGTCATGTCGTGGACTTCGCCTTCAACGAGGCCAATCACGACGCCACCGGCAACACCAGCCCCACCGCCGCCCTCTCCGGCCGCCTCGACAGCGTCGGCTGGACGGTCTGGGTGCGCCGCATGATCGTGCTGCCGATCGGCGAGCGCTGGGCGATGATCGCGGTGCTGACGGCGCTCACCACCCCCCGTATCACCTTCTACGCACTGCTCATCGGCTGTGCGCTGGCCGCCTGCTACACCACCGCCGGCCGGGTGCTGCGCTCGCTGACCCGCCGGGCCGAGCGCACGGACCGGGCCGCCCGCGCCCTCGCCGAGCTGGCCGACTCCGGCCCGCTGGCCGAGCTGGTCGCCAAGGCCGCCCGCCGCGGGGCGAGTTCGTACCTCGCCCCGCTCGCGGCCGCCCTCGGCACGGCGGCCGTCCTGGCCGGCACCGCGGCCGCAGGTTTCGGCTCCTGGGTGCCCGTCGGCTGCGCCGTGCTCTACGCGGTCCTCTCGGGCGTCGCCGTCGCCGCGCCCCTCCAGGGCCCCCTCGACTGGCTGGTGCCGCCGCTCTTCCGCGCGGCCGAATACGGCACCATCCTGATCCTGGCGGCTTGCTCGGAGGTGAACGGCGCGTTGCCGGCGGCTTTCGGGCTCGTTGCGGCGGTCGCCTACCATCACTACGACACGGTGTACCGCATCCGTGGCGGCACGGGAGCGCCCCCGCACCGGCTGGTGCGGGCGATCGGCGGGCACGAGGGGCGGACGGTGGTGGTCACGGCCGCCGCTGCCCTGCCGCACCAGAACCAAGGTTTCACCATCGCGTTGACCGCTTTGGCGGCGGTCCTCGCGCTGGCGGTGCTCATCGAGAGCATCCGCTTCTGGGTGTCCTCAGGAGCACCCGCTGTACACGACGAATCAGGAGAACCCGCATGATCGGCCTCGTGCTCGCGGCCGGCGCCGGACGGCGTCTGCGCCCCTACACCGACACGCTTCCCAAGGCCCTGGTGCCCGTAGGACCCGAAGGGAAGGAAGGTGAGACCACCGTCCTCGACCTGACCCTCGGCAACTTCGCGGAGGTCGGTCTGACCGAGGTCGCCATCGTCGTCGGCTACCGCAAGGAGGCCGTGTACGAGCGCAAGGAGGCCCTGGAGCAGCGTTACGGCGTCAAGCTCACGCTGATCGACAACGACAAGGCCGAGGAGTGGAACAACGCCTACTCCCTCTGGTGTGCCCGTGACGCGATCCAGCACTCCGTGATCCTCGCCAACGGCGACACCGTGCACCCGGTCTCGGTCGAGAAGACCCTGCTGGCCGCGCGCGGCAACGGCCAGAAGATCATCCTCGCCCTGGACACGGTCAAGCAGCTCGCCGACGAGGAGATGAAGGTCGTCGCCGACCCCGACAAGGGCGTCCAGAAGATCACCAAGCTGATGGACCCGGCCGAGGCGACCGGTGAGTACATCGGTGTCACCCTCATCGAGGGCGAGGCCGCCGCGGAGCTCGCGGACGCGCTGAAGACCACCTTCGAGCGCGACCCCGACCTCTACTACGAGGACGGCTACCAGGAGCTGGTCAACCGCGGCTTCAAGGTCGACGTGGCACCCATCGGCGACATCAAGTGGGTCGAGATCGACAACCACGACGATCTGGCGAAGGGCCGTGAGATCGCGTGCCAGTACTGACGAGGCTCATCCCCTCGCCGCTCGTCGTCGACATCCGCGCGGGCGCCCTGGACGATCTCGCGGGGGTCCTCGCCGACCAGCGGATCTCCTCCTCCGGCAAGCTGGCCATCGCCATCAGCGGTGGCTCCGGCGCCCTGCTGCGCGAGCGGCTGGCGCCGGCGCTGCCGGGCGCGAGCTGGTACGAGGTCGACGGCGGCACCCTGGATGACGCGATCAAGCTCGCCGACCGGATGAAGTCGGGGCACTACGACGCGGTCGTGGGGCTGGGCGGCGGAAAGATCATCGACTGTGCGAAGTTCGCCGCGGCGCGCATCGGCCTTCCGCTGGTCGCCGTCGCCACCAACCTCTCGCACGACGGTCTGTGCTCCCCGGTCGCGACCCTCGACAACGACGCGGGCCGCGGCTCGTACGGGGTGCCCAACCCGATCGCCGTGGTCATCGACCTCGATGTGATCCGCGAGGCGCCGGTCCGCTTCGTCCGCTCCGGTATCGGCGACGCCCTGTCCAACATCTCCGCGGTCGCGGACTGGGAGCTGTCCAACCGGGAGACCGGCGAGCAGATCGACGGCCTCGCGGCCGCGATGGCGCGCCAGGCCGGTGAGGCCGTGCTGCGCCACCCCGGCGGGGTCGGCGACGACGGCTTCCTCCAGGTGCTGGCCGAGGGACTGGTGCTCACCGGCATCTCGATGTCGGTCGCGGGGGACTCCCGCCCGGCCTCCGGTGCCTGCCACGAGATCAACCACGCCTTCGACCTGCTCTTCCCCAAGCGCGCCGCCAGCCACGGCGAGCAGTGCGGCCTGGCCGCCGCCTTCGCGATGCGTCTGCGCGGGGCGCACGAGGAGTCGGAGCACATGGCCGAGGTGCTGCACCGGCACGGGCTGCCCGTGCTGCCCGAGGAGATCGGCTTCACCGCGGACGAGTTCGTCCAGGTCGTGGAGTTCGCTCCGAAGACGCGCCCCGGCCGCTACACGATCCTCGAGCACCTCGACCTCTCATCCGACGCGATCAGGGACGCATACGCCGACTATGCCAAAGCAGTCAGTCAAGCCATCAGTGGCTGAACTCCGCCCGGTCGTCCACCCCGCTGGGGTGAAGGACCGGCGGAGCGGTGAGCACTGGGCCGGGCGCCTCTACATGCGCGAGATCTCGCTGCGCATCGACCGGCACCTGGTGAACACGCGGGTCACGCCCAACCAGCTGACGTATCTGATGACCGTCTTCGGCGCCCTCGCGGCCCCGGCCCTGCTGGTGCCGGGGATCGCGGGCGCCGTGCTCGGGGTGCTGATGGTGCAGCTCTACCTGCTGCTGGACTGCGTCGACGGCGAGATAGCCCGCTGGAAGAAGCAGTTCTCGCTGGGCGGCGTCTATCTGGACCGGGTCGGCGCCTATCTGTGCGACGCCGCGGTGCTCGTCGGCTTCGGTCTGCGCGCCGCCGACCTGTGGGGCTCGGGGCGGATCGACTGGCTGTGGGCGTTCCTCGGCACCCTCGCCGCGCTCGGTGCCATCCTGATCAAGGCCGAGACCGACCTGGTCGGGGTCGCCCGGCACCAGGGCGGTCTGCCGCCGGTCAAGGAGGCGGCCGCCGAGCCGCGCTCGTCCGGTGTGGCGCTGGCCCGCAGGGCGGCCGCGGCGCTGAAGTTCCACCGGCTGGTCCTCGGCGTCGAGGCGTCGCTGCTCATCCTCGTGGTGGCGGTCGTGGACCAGGTGCGCGGCGATCTGTTCTTCACCCGGCTGGGCGTTGCCGTACTGGCCGGTATCGCCCTGCTGCAAACCCTGCTTCACCTCGTGTCCATCCTCGCGTCGAGCAGGCTCAAGTGAGCATGAGCGGCACGATGAAGCTCGGAGCGGTCGTCCTGACGATGGGCAATCGCCCCGAGGAGCTGCGCGCGCTCCTCGACTCGGTCGCCAAGCAGGACGGCGACCCGGTCGAGGTGGTCGTCGTGGGCAACGGCTCGCCGCTGCCCACGCTCCCCGAGGGCGTACGGACCATCGAGCTGCCCGAGAACGTGGGCATTCCGGCGGGCCGCAACGTGGGCATCGAGGCGTTCGGACCCGGCGGGTCGGACGTCGACGTGCTGCTGTTCCTCGACGACGACGGACTGCTGCCGGGCACCGACACCGCCGAGCTGTGCCGCCAGGCGTTCGCCGCCGACCCGAAGCTGGGCATCATCTCGTTCCGCATCGCCGACCCCGAGACCGGCGTCACCCAGCGTCGCCATGTGCCCCGGCTGCGCGCCTCCGACCCCCTGCGGTCCTCCCGGGTGACCACCTTCCTGGGCGGTGCCAACGCGGTCCGTACCACGGTGTTCCAGCAGGTCGGAGGGTTGCCGGACGACTTCTTCTACGCCCATGAGGAGACCGATCTGGCCTGGCGGGCGCTGGACGCCGGATGGATGATCGATTACCGGTCGGACATGGTGCTGCACCATCCGACCACCGCCCCGAGCAGGCACGCGGTCTACCACCGCATGGTGGCGCGCAACCGGGTCTGGCTGGCCCGGCGTAACCTTCCTGCGCTGCTCGTCCCCGTCTATCTGGGCGTCTGGCTGCTGCTCACGCTGGCCAGGCGTCCTTCGAAAACCGCACTTCGGGCCTGGTTCGGGGGGTTCCGGGAAGGCTGGAGGACACCATGTGGTCCACGCCACCCCATGAAGTGGCGTACGGTATGGCGCCTGACCCGACTGGGCCGACCTCCTGTCATCTGACAAGCTCGTATCGAAGAGCATCGGGCGCGACCCGGGGCGCGGCCCCGCTCAGCGCACCCTGAAGACGAAAGTGTCAACTGTGAGCGAGACTACGCACGACGGTGCGGTAGCCGTGAGTGGCCCGCCATCAGCCGACGAGGGACTGTCCCCGGCCGAGCTGGCGCGGAAGTACGAGCTGTCGGTGAGCGGCGCCCGGGTGGGCCTCGGCGAGTACATCCGCCAGATGTGGGGCCGGCGCCACTTCATCATCGCCTTCTCGTCGGCCAAGCTCACCGCCCAGTACAGCCAGGCCAAGCTGGGTCAGGTGTGGCAGGTGGCGACCCCGCTGCTCAACGCGGCGGTCTACTTCTTCATCTTCGGCATGCTGCTGAAGAGCAGCCGCGGCATGGCGAACGACATGTACATTCCGTTCCTGGTGACGGGTGTGTTCGTCTTCACCTTCACCCAGGCGTCCGCCATGGCGGGCGTTCGGGCGATCTCCGGGAACCTGGGGCTGGTGCGGGCCCTGCACTTCCCTCGCGCCTCGCTCCCCATCTCCTTCGCGCTCCAGCAGCTCCAGCAGCTGCTCTTCTCGATGATCGTGCTGGTCGTCGTGTTGCTGGGCTTCGGTCACTTCCCGTCCTTCGCCTGGCTGCTGATCGTTCCCACGCTGGCGCTCCAGTTCGTCTTCAACACCGGGCTTTCGCTGATCATGGCCCGGCTGGGGGCCAAGACCCCGGACCTCGCTCAGCTGCTGCCCTTCATCCTCCGTACGTGGATGTACGCGTCCGGCGTGATGTTCCCGCTGGCCCGTACGCTCGAACACGCGGGGGCGAGTAAGTGGATCTCGGACGCCATGCTCGGGAATCCGGCGGCGGTGTACATGGACCTGATGCGGTACGCCCTGATCGACGACTACACCGGGGCCAACCTGCCGCCGCATGTGTGGGCGCTGGCCCTGGGCTGGGCGGTGCTCTTCGGTGTCGGGGGATTCGTGTACTTCTGGAAGGCAGAGGAGCAGTACGGCCGTGGCTGAGCAGACCCTCGACAAAGGTGCCCAGGCGGAGCGGGCCGACCAGGCCGCTCGGGCGGCTTCCGCGCCGGCGCGGGTGCCCACCGTCATCGCCGACGACGTCCATATCGTCTACCGGGTCAACGGCGGCCCCAAGGGGAAGGGCAGTGCCACCGCCGCCCTCAGCCGCCTGCTGGGCCGCAAGAATGCGCCGGGCATGCGTGAGGTGCACGCGGTGCGCGGGGTCACCTTCGTGGCGTACAAGGGTGAGTCGATCGGTCTGATCGGGTCCAATGGGTCGGGGAAGTCGACCCTGCTGAAGGCGGTGGCGGGGCTGCTGCCCACCGAGCGCGGCAAGGTCTACACCCATGGTCAGCCGTCGCTGCTGGGGGTGAACGCGGCGCTGATGAACGACCTGACCGGTGAGCGGAATGTGATCCTGGGCGGTCTGGCGATGGGGATGTCGCGTGAGCAGGTCCGGGAGCGTTACCAGGGCATCGTGGACTTCTCGGGTATCAATGAGAAGGGTGATTTCATCACCCTGCCGATGCGTACGTACTCCTCGGGTATGGCGGCCCGGCTGCGGTTCTCCATCGCCGCGGCCAAGGACCACGATGTGCTGATGATCGACGAGGCGCTGGCCACGGGTGACAGGAAGTTCCAGAAGCGTTCCGAGGCCCGGATCCGGGAGCTCCGTCAGGAGGCCGGCACGGTCTTCCTCGTCAGCCACAACAACAAGTCCATCCGGGACACCTGTGACCGGGTGCTGTGGCTGGAGAAGGGCGAGTTGCTGATGGACGGCCCGACCGACGAGGTCGTCAAGGCGTACGAGAAGGAGACCGGCAAGTAGCCGCTCGGCGAACGTCGTCCCATAAACCATCAGGCCCCGCCGGGCAACCCGGCGGGGCCTTGTTGGCCACAAGCGGACCATGTGCCCCGGATGGGAATGGGTGTGCATCCGTGGCACGTTGGGCAGGGCGACGGGGGAATCTGCACGGGGGGCTGACGGGGTGGCCAGTAGCGGTGCCGTGGGCGGAAGCGGTCATGCCGAGAGGGTGTTCCGCGTGCAGCGGGCCTTCACCCAGCTCGAGGGGCGGGCCCATGGGCCCGGGGCGCTGGCCAGAGCGGCGGATCTGGACGACTCGACCGTCTACCGGATCCTTCAGTCCGGGGTGCACCAGGGCATCTTCGTCCGCGAGGGCCGGGGTCTCTACCGGCTGGGCTCGGCGGCCCCGCAGCTCGGTCTCAAGGCCCTGGCCCACTCGCCCGCGCCGGAGGCCGCCCACGCCCTCCTCGAGGCGCTGCGCCGGGCCACCGGGGGGCTGGCCTTCCTCTATCTGCTGGCGCCCTTCGGCGGCGCGCACCGGCAGTGCGTCGACATGGCCGTCGGCGACTCCGATCTGACGGAGCTCGGGATGACGCCGCGCGCGGTGCAGACCGTCGAGCACTCGCTGCGGGTGGGGGCCGCGGGGCGGGCCATCCTGGCGTATCTGCCGGAGACCATCCAGTCGGAGGTGCTGGACCGGCCGGTGCCCACCGAGGCCGGTCCCGGCGCCTACCAGGACGATGTGCGGCTGCTGGCCTCGCTGGCCCGGATCAGGGCGCGCGGGTACGCCCTGGGGCACGAGGAGTGCGCGGCGGGGTGGAACGAGTGCGCGGCGCCGGTCACCTGGGACGGGCTGGTGATGGGCTCGGTGCTGGTGATGAAGCCCAAGCAGGTCATGACGCGGTGTCCGGTGACCGTCATCGAGGCGGTCGAGCGGACGGCGTCCGCGCTGGCCGACCTGGGGCGGGGCCGTCCCGCCGGTCCGGATGGCGACGATTCGAGAACGAAGTAAATTTACGGTAACAGGAGTAAACGCGAAGCGCATTTCCCGCGCTTCACCAGCCCTTTCTCGCGAGGCGAGAAAGGGTCGGAAATCCTTGACTCGTACGGGCGTGCGGCCGCAATAATCAAGAGGGCAATCAAGTCTGATTCTTGCATGATCGGCGGCTCGAAGAGCCGCCTAACTAGGGGGAAATGTCACCGTGTCCGACAGGGGCGGTCTCACCGTCGTGCCCGATATTCCCGTGCCCAACTGGGCGCGGGAGCTGGAACGTGTGCCGCTGTTATCAGCCAGGGAGGGCCAGACGTTTGCACTGCTCGGCGCGGGCTGGTCCAACCGCCGTATCGCGCTGCGGCTGCAAGTGACCGAGCGCACGGTGAAGGCGCATGTGGCGTCAATACTCGCGAAACTGCAGGTCGAATCGCGACTACAGGCCGGTCTGGTCGCGCTCAGCTACCGCCACCTGTACCAAAGTACAGTTCCGGGGAGAGGCGTGGCCGGTTAGCGTTGCCGCCGTCTGCCCGTTTATCCGTCGGCCGGATAACGACGTGAACCAACCTGTCGCACAGCAATCGCGCCGTCATAGGAAAGGTATTCATGACTGACCGTTCCGGCCCGAGCGGAATGAACCCCGTGTGGACGCTGGTGGTGTCCGGACTCACCGTCTTCATGGCCGCCTTGGACAACCTCGTCGTCATCACCGCGCTGCCCGCCATCCAGAAGGACCTGGGCACCAGCCTCCAGGACCTGGAGTGGACGGTGAACGGCTACACCCTCACCTTCTCGGTCTTCCTGATGGCCGGCGCGGCCGCCGGTGACCGGTTCGGCCGCCGCCGGGTGTTCCTGGCCGGCCTCGTCGTCTTCACCGGGGCCTCCGCCGCCGCGGCGCTGTCCGACAGCGCGGACGCCCTGATCGCCGCCCGGGCCGTACAGGGGCTCGGGGCGGCCGTGGTGATGCCGCTGACGCTGACCCTGCTGACGGTGGCCGTCCCCGAGCGCAGGCGCGGTGTCGCGCTGGGCGTCTGGGGGGCCCTCAGCGGGCTCGCGGTCGCGCTCGGCCCGCTGATCGGCGGGGCCGTGGTGGAGAAGATCTCCTGGGAGTGGATCTTCTGGGTCAATGTGCCGATCGGCGTGGTGGTGCTGGTGCTCGGCCTGTGGAAGCTGGTCGAGTCCACCCGCCCGGACACCTCGCTGGACCCGGTGGGCACGGTCCTGGTCAGCCTCGGGGTGTTCGGCGTGGTCTACGCGCTGGTGTCCACCACCGAACACGGCTGGACCAGCGGCCGGGTGCTCGGCTTCCTGGCCGGCGGCCTGGTGGTGCTCGCGCTCTTCGTCGGCTGGGAGCTGCGCACGGCCGAACCGATGCTGCCGATGCGGCTGTTCCGCAACCGGGCGTTCAGCGCGGTCAACGCGGCCAGCCTGCTGATGTTCGCGGCCATGTTCGGACTGGTCTTCCTGCTCACCCAGTTCATGCAGAACATCCAGGGCTTCTCGCCGCTGGAGGCGGGCGTGAAGATGCTGCCGTGGACGGCGATGCCGGTCGTCGTCGCCCCGCTGGCGGCGCTGCTGACCGCCCGGCTCGGCAACCGTCTGGTGGTCGCCGCGGGCCTGCTGTTCGAAGCCGCGGGTCTCGGCTGGCTGGCGTCCGTGGTGAGCGCGGACACCGCCTACGCCGACCAGGTGCCCGGTCTGGTGCTCGGCGGAATCGGCCTGGGGCTGTTCTTCTCGCCCGTCGCGGAAATGGCGATGAACGTCGTCGCGCCCCGCGACCAGGGAATCGCCTCGGGCGCCAACAACACCTTCCGGGAGCTCGGCGGCGCACTCGGCGTCGCGGTGCTCACCTCCGTATTCACCACGCTGGGCGGATACGGCTCGCCGCAGGAATTCGTGGACGGGCTGCGGCCCGCCGCCTGGATCGGCGCCGGAATCGCCGCCGCCGGCTGTCTGGCCATTCTCATGGCACCGCGCGGCCGCACCGCGCCGGCCGAAACGAAGGTGATTTCTTCGGGGGCCGTCGAGGATTCATATCAGGGAAACCTGCCGAGTCGATCGCGCAACTAAATTCGAGAGAGCGAAGTCAGAGCGAACAAGAAGATCCACCGGCCCCCGGATCCCGGGTGACCGTTGGGTATGGGGGACGCTATGTACGACGTCATTGTGGTAGGAGCACGCATCAGCGGGTCATCGACCGCGATGCTCCTGGCGAGAGCGGGGTACCGGGTCCTCCTCCTCGACCGGGCGAAATTCCCCGGCGGTAAGGGGGCCGCCACCAATCTGGTCCACCCTCCGGGAATTCTCCGGCTGAAGCGCTGGGGGCTGCTGGACGAGGTGGCGGCCACCGGCTGCCCGCCCATTCACTCCTACGGTCTGCAGAGCGGTCCCGTCCAGCTGATGGCCAAGCTGCCCGCCGTGGAGGGCGTGGCCGAGGCGTACTCCCCGGAGCGCCGCAAGCTGGACGAGATCCTGCTGGAGGCCGCCGTCAAGGCCGGGGCCGAACTGCGGGAACAGGTCGCCGTGCGGGAGCTGCTGACGGACGCCCAGGGCACCGTCATCGGCGTCCGGGCCGAGACCGGGGACCGCACCCCCATCGTCGAGCACGCCCGGCTGGTCGTGGGCGCCGACGGCTCGAACTCCACCGTCGCCCGGCTGGTGGGGGCCGAGAAGTACGACTCCCATCCGGTGCTCAACAAGAGCCACTGGTCGTACTGGGCCGATCTGCCGCACGACGGCAAGGTGCGCACCTACCGCCACCGCCATCAGCACGCCTTCACCTGGCCCACCCACGACGGCCTGACCATCGTCGGACTCGCCCTGCCGGTCAAGGACTTCAAGGCGTCCGCCGACGGGGAGCGCGACGCCACGGTCGTCTCCGCCTTCGAGGAGGTCGACCCGGAGTTCGCGGCGCGGCTGCGGGACACCCGGCGCGTCGACAAGTGGATGACCGGCGCGGTCCCCAACTTCCTGCGCCACTGTCACGGCCCCGGCTGGGCCCTGGTCGGCGACGCGGGCTACACCCGCGACCCCATCACCGCCGCCGGTATCACCGACTCGCTGCGCGGCGCCGAACTGCTGGTGGAGGCCGTGGAGCCGGCCCTGGCCGGGGACCGCGACCTCGCCCCCGCCCTCGCCGGCTACGCCCGGCGCCGTGACGCCCTGGTGAGCGGCCACTTCCAGTACACCCGCGACCACGCCGCGATCGCCGACTACAACCGCGAGGAGCTGGAGTTCATCCGGGCGATGGCCCGCAGCCCGCACCACGGCAGCGGCATGGTCGGGATGTTCGCCACCATCGTCCCGCCCGCCGAGTTCTACTCCCCGGCCAATATCCACGCCCTCTTCGACCACATCCCGCCGGGCTCCGAACCGGGCTGGAAGATCCGGATGGTGCGCTGGCTCGTCCGCGGCGCCCCCCGGCATCTGCCCCCGGCGACCCGGCTCGCCGACCGACTGATCGCCGCCAACCTCGGGAGCATGGGCACCTTCCTGCTCGACTCCCCGGTCGCCCGCGTGGCTTAGGGGGTGTCCGACGGATCGCGTACGCCTGCGGCGGCGCCCCTTCCCTCAACTGGGGCTCCGCCCCAGACCCCGCTCCTCAAGCGCCGGAGGGGCTGATTTCAGCCCGTCCAGGGGGCACCTCCCAGCGGTAGCTGGGGGAGATTGAGGACACGCCCGAAGGGCGTCCGGGCCCAGGGGCGAAGCCCCTGTAACGGGAAGGGGCGGGTTGGGGAGCAGCCCGCCGGACGCCCCGTAGCCGGGCCCCCTCGCGTCACGCCCACCCCGCACGCCCGCACCTCACAACGGCCTTCGGCCGCCCACAGCGCCGCGTCACCCGCGCGGGTGACGCACCCCACCCACCGTCACCACCACAGCCATGGAGGCATCGGCATGTCCAGCAATCCGTCCCCCGGCGTCACGACGGCGTTCCTCTTCCCCGGACAGGGCGGCTTCGACGGCGAGGCGCTCCGCCGCGCCAAGGAGCGCCACCCCCAGATCGGCCGGGTCTTCGAGCGGCTCGACACCGTGACCGAGGAGCTCTACGGCAGCCGCATCTCCGAGGTGCTCTTCGGCGAGCGCAAGGCGGATCTGCGCGATCTGCTCGACAACGACCCCTGGGCCTCCCAGGTCGCCATCTACGGCGCAGGTCTGGCCGCCTACGAGATCCTCGCCGCCCAGGGCGTCGCCCCGGACGTGCTGGCCGGGCACAGCCTCGGCGAGATCACCGCCCTGGTGGCGGCCGGGGCCTTCTCGGTCGAGGACGGGGTCCGGATCGTCGCCCAGCGCGTCGCCGTGATCGAGCGGCAGGGCGGGGTCGACGGCCGCATGGTGGCCCTGGCCGCGAGCGCCGAGCGCACCCGCAAGCTGCTGGACCTGGTGGACGAGCCGCTGCTGGCCGTCGCCACCGAGAACCACGACGAGCAGACCGTGGTCAGCGGCCCCGCCGGAATCCTGGACCGCGTGGTGGCGATCGCCGGGCAGCTGGACGTGGGCGCCATCGAGATCGACACCCCCTTCCCCTTCCACACCCCGGCGCTCGCCCCCGCCGCCCCCGAGTTCGCCGCGTACGTGAGGAAGCTGGACCAGCGTCCGCTGAACCGCCCGGTCTACTCGCCGATCCTCCAGCGCTACTACGAGCCGGGCGACGACCTCGCCGAGCTGCTGGCCGAGCACTTCACCCGGCCGGTGCGGTTCGCCGCGGCCGTACGGCACCTGCGGGAGACCGGTGCCGAGGTGTTCGTGGAGGCGGGCGGGCGCGCCGCGCTCTCCAAGCTGGTCGCCAAGGTGACCGACGGCTCCGCGGTGCGGTCGCTGCCCACGCTGGCCGTGACCGGCGGGCGGCTCGCGCTCGACGGCACCCTCGACGCGCTGCGCGAGGCCGGTCTGGCGGCGCCGGAGCGCGGCGGGCTCGCCGAGCTGCTGGCCCCCTCGGTGCCCGCGGACGTCTTCGCGGCGTACTGGAGCGAACGCGGCCATATGGTGCTCGAGCTGGTCCGCACCGAACTGGACGCCTTCCGCAAGTCGACCGAGGGTGGCGGTGCCGAGCCCGGGCCGGAGCCCGCGGCGGCCGTCGAGCCTGAGCCCGCCGCCGAGGCTGCTCCCGCTCCCGCTCCCGTTCCCGCGCCGGAGACCCCGGCGGCCCCGGCGGCCCCCGCGTCCGGTTCGCGGCCCGAGGGGTACGGCCGCGACCAGCTCTTCGGGGAGCTGCGGACCCTCTACGCCGAGGCGCTCGAATACCCCGAGGACGTCTTCGAGGACGAGGTGCAGCTTGAGGCCGAGCTGGGCGTCGACTCCGTCAAGCAGGTCGAACTTCTGTCCAGGGTCTCCAGTCGCTACGGGCTGCCGCCGCGCGAGTCCGGCTTCCGGCTGGCCACCTACAACACCATGGGCAAGATCACCGACTTTGTGCTCCAGCAGCTCAACGACCACGGGGCCCACACACCGGCCTCCGCCACGGGCTGAAGCGCCCACCCCTCGTCGCCGCAGTCGCAGAAGGAGTCAGTCGTTCCGATGAAAGACCTCACGGGGAAGGTGGCCCTGGTCACCGGGGGCTCCAAGGGCGTGGGCAAGGCGATCGCGCGGACCCTCGCGGCCCGCGGCGCCGATGTCGTCCTCAACTACTTCCACTCGCACGACCAGGCCAAGCGCACCAGGGACGAACTGGTGGCAGAGGGCGCCCGGGTCGAGCTCGCCCGGGCCTCGGTGGCCCGGCAGGAGCAGGTCGACCGGATGTTCGCCGAGATCGAGGAGCGCCACGGGCGGCTGGACATCCTGGTCAACAGCGCCGCCAACGGGGCCCTGCTGCCCCTGGCCGAGGTGACCGACGAGGACATCGCCAAGGCCATCGACACCAACTACAAGGGCGGACTGCGCTGCGCCCGCGGCGCGGTCCCGCTGATGGCGCGGGGCGGCGGCGGGTCGATCGTCACCGTCTCGGCGCTCGGCGGCTCGCAGATGGTGATGGCCAACTACTCGGCCTGCGCCCCCGCCAAGGCGGCCGCCGAGGCCGCCACCCGCTATCTCGCCGTGGAGTACGCCCCGCTGGGCATCCGGGTGAACACCGCCTCGGCCGCCATGCTGGAGAGCGAGGTCGCGGACAAGTTCCCCAGGGCCCGGGAGATGCAGGAGGTGATCGCGAGGGCGACCCCCTTCGGACGGCTGGGCACCCCGGAGGAGTTCGCCGACGTCGTCGCCTTCCTGGCCTCCGACGCCTCGCGGTGGATCACCGGACAGGTGGTGCTCGCCGACGGGGGACTGACGCTGGGCGCCGCCCTCATGTCGCCGCCCGCCGCGGCCCCCGTACGGGAGGAGGCCGCACCGGCCGCACCGGAGCCGGAGCCCGTCGTGGCGCGCGAGGCCGTCGTGACGCGCGAGGCCGTCGTGACGCGCGAGCCTGTCGTGGCGCCCGAGCCCGTCGTGACGCGCGAGCCCGTCCTGGCGCCCGAGCCGGATCCCGTCGTGGCCCCTGAGCCCGTGGCCCCCGATGTCCCCGACGACGCGATCGCCGTCGTCGGCATGGGCCTCGCGGTCGCCGGGGCGAACAGTCCCGAGGAGTTCTGGAAGCTCCGTACGACCGGTGACGAGCTGTTCGTCAAGATCCCCCGGGACCGCTGGCGGCACGAGAACTTCCACGCCGTCGACACGGCCGCCGAGGACAAGGCGTACGCCGACCGCTGCGTCTTCATCACCGACTTCCAGGCCGCCCCCGGCTCCGTCGACAGCATGGCCGAGGGCGCGGACGACCACGAGCTGACCACCATGTGGCTGCGCCACAGCCTGGTCCAGGCCCTGGACGGAGTGCGCCACCAGGACTCCGACCGCTGCTCCTTCGTGGTCGGCTACACCCCCGACGGCAGCCAGCACCTGGAAGAGGCCGGGGTGCTGGACAGCGTCACCCGGATGACCCACGACATCCTCGGGGACCTGCCGCTGGACGACGGTGAGCGCACCGCCCTCGGCGGCGACATCGAGGCGGCCCTGAACCGCCGCTACTGGCGCGCCGGACAGGACCGTTCGCGCTTCCTGCCGCACCGCGTCGGAGAGCTGGCGATGCGCGGCCTGCTGCCGCCCTCCACCGAGCTGCACATGGTGGACACCGCCTGCTCCTCGTCGCTGTACGCGATCGACATCGCGGCCAAGGGCCTGCTGATGGGCAAGCAGGACATCGCCGTCTGCGGCGGCGCCTTCGCGCTCGCGCCGCGCGGCACCGTGCTCTTCTCCAAGCTCCAGGGGCTCTCCAAGCGCGGTGAGGTGCACGCGCTGGACGAGGACGCCGATGGCGTGATCTTCGCCGACGGCGCCGCGCTGGTCGTCCTCAAGCGGCTGAGCCGGGCACGGGCCGACGGCGACGAGGTGCTCGGGGTGCTCCGCGCCTTCGGCTCGTCGTCCGACGGCAAGGGCAAGGCCATCTACGCCCCCAACGCCGCCGGTCAGAGCCTCGCGGTGCGGCGCGCCCTGGAGGCGGGCGAGGTCGAGGGCTCCGCGGTGAGCTGGGTCAACGCCCACGCCACCGGCACCCCGGCCGGTGACCTCGCCGAGTTCACCACGCTGCGGGAGTACTACGGCACCGCCGGACCCGCCGCGGTCACCTCCAACAAGTCCCTGATCGGCCACACCGGCTGGGCGGCGGGCGTGGTCTCGCTCATCGAGAACCTGCTGGGCCTGGCCGAGCACACCATCCCCGGTCAGTTCCGCTTCTCCAAGCCCCGCGAGGACTTCCGGCTCGCCGAGACCGGACTGGAGATCACCCCCGAGCACAAGGACTGGCCGGAGCGGTCCGACAGCCCGCGGCTGGCCGCGGTGTCGGGCTTCGGCTTCGGCGGCACCAACGCCCATCTGATCGTCTCCGAGCACCGGGCGCGCCCCGCCGCCGGAGCCGCCACCGCCACCGACCGGGCCCCCGCGACCGTCACCAAGGTCCCGGACACCGGCAGCCGGGTGGCGATCGTCGGCTGGTCGGCCCATCTGCCGGGGCTGGCGGGCCGCGAGGAGGTCACCCGCTGGCTGGGCGGCGGGCCGCGCCCCCGCGACAGCTTCGGCGACGAGTACCCGGCGCCGCCGTTCAGCAAGGTCCGGCTGCCGCCCAAGACCATCCGCGCCCTGGACCGCTGCCAGCTGATGATCGTGGAGTGCGCCCATCAACTGCGCGACCAGATGCCGGACTTCTGGCAGGAGCGGGCGCTCAAGACCGGGGTGTTCGTCGGCCATATGGGCCCGACCCGCGCCGCGATGCTCTACGCCAACCGCTGCTACCTCGACGACATCGCCGAGGCGCTGGGCGAACTGCCCTCCGACGCCCTGCCCGGTGTGCTGGAGCGGCTCGGCGACCGCGTACGCGGCATGATCCCGGCCTCCAACGAGGACTCCTTCCCCGGCCAGATGCCCAACATCATCTCGGCCCGGGTGGCGAACTACTTCGACCTCAACGGCCCGAACATGACGATGGACTCCGGCTTCGCCTCCGCCGTCTCCTCCATCACCTCCGCCGGCCGCTATCTGCGCACCGGTGAGCTGGACTTCGCGCTCGCGGGCGGGATCAACGGCAACAGCCTCCCGGAGTACCGGACGCTGATCGGCGAGCTGCTGCCGCCGGAGGCCCGGGAACTCGCCGAGGGCGCCTTCCTGTTCGCGCTCACCACCGAGGAGCGGGCCCGCGCCGCCGGGCTCGAGGTGCTCGCGTACGTGGACGAGCCGCTCGGCGCCGTCGAGGCGGGGCGTGGGGAGGCCGCCCCGGAGGAGGTCCTGCTGTGCGGTACGCCCGCGCCCGAGCACGCCCGCTACCTGGGCGCGGCCGGCGGCCTCGCCGTCCTCAAGGCGCTGCACCGGCCCTCGGGGACCGTGGAGATCGCCACCGACGAGAGCGAGGGCGCCGCCGGGGCCCGGCTCCGGCTGACCATCCCGGGTGACGGCCCGGAGTCCGCCGGCCCGGAGTCCGCCGGCTCCGAGTCCGAGGGCCGGGAGTCCGACAGCCGGGAGTCCGAGGGCCGGGAGTCCGAGGGCCGGGAGTCCGAGGGCCGGGAGGCGGTCCCGGCCGCGCTGCCCGCCGCGTTCACCACCGGCGGACGGCTCGCGGACGGCACCCCGGTACGGGTCCGCCGCCAGGTGCCCGTCCTGACCGAGCTGCCCGCGCGCCCCGTACGCGAGCGCGTCCCGTTCCTGCCCGCCGGGGCGGTGGTGCTCACCGACGCCCCCGGGCCGCTCGCCGCCGCCGCGCCGCCGGACGCGGACCTCACCGTCCTGTCCACGGCGCCGCTCGCGGCCCCGCGCCCCGGCTGGCACCACCTGGCCGAGGTCACCGAGGAGTCGGTCCGCCGAGCCCTGGCGGGCGCGGGCCCCGGGGTCACCCACCTCAGGGTGGTGGGTGACCTCGGCCGGGCGGCCACGGACGGCCCCGCGCCCGCCCTCACCGCCCTGCACGACGCCGCCTATCTGACCCTCCAGCACCTCTACGACGACCTGGGCGACCCCGGCTCCTCGGCCGTGGCGCTGCTGCTGGGCGCCGCGCCGGACGGCACCCCGCATCCGTACACCGGGCTCTTCACCGGGCTGTGGAAGACCGCGGCCCTGGAGCGGGACGCCTGCCTCGTCTTCACGCTGTGCACCTCGGCCACCGACCTCACCGAGGCGATGGCCCGCGCCGAGGAGGAGAGCGCGGCCGAGCGGGTCTTCCCCGTGGTGTTCGACCTCGACGGCGTGCGGAAGGCGTATCTGCTCTCCGACGAGCCGAACGACCTGGCGGCGGGGGCACCGGCCGTCCTCGGCCCGGACTCGGTCGTGGTGGTCGCCGGGGGAGCCCGGGGCATCACCGCCGAGGTGGTCAAGGCGGTGGCCGAGCACTTCCGGCCCCGGATCTACGTCCTGGGCAGCAACTCCCTGGACGACTATCCGCCGGAGACGTACCAGGGCACCGACGAGGAGTTCGCCGCCCGGCGCGCCGGTTACATCAAGACGGAGATCGCCCGGCGCGACGGCCGCACCGTGGCCGACATCAACCGCGCCTTCGACCGCATGGTCAACGCCCGCTGGGCGAAGCGCAACCTGGACGAGATGGCCGCCCACAGCGGCGCGGGACGGGTCACCTACCTCGCCTGCGACATGCGCGACGGCGCGGCGGTGGACCGGGCGATCGGCCGGGTCCTGGAGGAGCGGGGGCGGATCGACCTGCTGGTCAACGCCGCCGGGCTACAGCGCTCCGGGCTGATCAAGGACAAGAGCTTCGCCGAGTTCGCCTCCATCCGCGATCTGAAGCTGGACTCCTACCTCCACCTCAAGCGCGCCCTGCGCACCGCGCCGCCCCGGCTGTGGTGCAACTTCGGCTCGCTGCTGGGCTACTTCGGGCAGCTGGGGGAGGCCGACTACGCCGCGGCCAACGACTTCCTGGCCGCCGCCGCGACCCACACCCGCGCGACCGATTCGCGGACGGACGAGTTCACCATCGGCTGGACGCTGTGGGAAGGCGTCGGCATGGGCGCCAACGAGCTGACCAAGGCGTACTACGAGCGCGCGGGCTCGTACAGCAACATGGCCATCGCCGAGGGCATCCACCACTTCGTCCAGGAGCTCCACGCCCCCGTGCGGCGCCCCTCCGTCGTCCACCTCGGCGACGCCGAGCGCGCCACCGTGGAGCGCTTCTACCCCGGCTATCTGGACCGGCGGCCCGGGTTCTTCCTGCGCCGGCTGGTGGCCTCCGACGAGCGGTCCGTGGTCTACGAGTGCCCCTTCGACCTGGACACCGACGGCTATCTCGAACACCACACGGTGCGCGGCGAGGCCACCCTGCCCGGCACCTTCGTCACCGAACTGGCCGCCGAGGCCGCCCGGGCCCTGGTCCCCGGCAAGCGGGTGATCGCCTTCGAGGATCTGCGCTTCGAGCACTTCCTGCGGGTCTACCGCGACATCCCGGCCGGTCCCAGGCGGATCCGCGCCGAACTGGTGGACAGCCCCGGTGAGGTGACCGTCGTCCAGGTGCGGATCACCGAGGACGTGGTCGCGCCCAGCGGGGTGGTCCTGGTCGAGGACCGGGTGCACTTCCTGGCCCGGGTGCTGCTCGACACCGAGGCGCCCACCGCGCCGCGCTGGGAGGAGTGGCCGACGGGGGAGGAGACCCCGGTGCCCGACCCGTACCACCAGCCAGGCTCCCCGGTGCGGCTGACCGGCCCCTTCGTCTCCACCACCGACACCCGGATCCACCCCCGGGGCAAGCGCGCCCGCTACGCGCCCGACGTCCCGGCCGGCGATCCGGTGTGGTCCCGCTTCACCGTGCCGAGCATCCTGCTCGACGGGCTGGCCCGGGTGGGGGTGCTGGACCTGGTCGACGGGCATCTGGTGCCGGTGGCCGCGCCGCTGTCGATCCGCCGGATCGATCTGTACGAGGAGATCAGCGACCACGACCTGGCCGCGTCCGGGGAGGACATCGATCTCTTCGTCACCCCGCCCGGCTTCGATCTGACGGCCGACACCATCAGCAACCGCTTCGTGGCGGTGCGGCCCGACGGCCGGATGCTGCTCCAGATGAAGGACATGCGGGCCACCCTCATCGGCTATGTCGACGCAGAGACCGGCGAGGCCGTCCCCCTGGAGCAGGCACCGGCGGGGGAGGACCGGACATGACCGCGACTCAGCCGGACATGACCGTGACCGCGGAGGACGCGCCGGTCCAGCCGGTGACCCGGATGGTGTGGCGGCTCACCGAGCTGCCCCGCCCCGCCGGGCCGCACCCCCGGCTGGCCGGGCTGCGGGTGCTGCTGATCGGCGGCGAGGAGGACATCGCCGCCGGGGTGGAGCGGGAACTGAAGGGGCACGGCGCGCTGGTGCGCCGGGAGCCGGACGGCCCCGGCCCCGTGGACGCCGTCGTCGACCTCACCGTGGGCCGGGCGTACGACCCGGACCGGGCCGCCTCCGCCGGGGCGTGGCGGCGGGCGCTGACCGAGACCGTGACCGCGCTGCGCGGGGTCTACGACGACTGGGCGGCCGAGACCGCCGCGGACCGGCTGTGCTATCTCGCCGTCAGCTACCTCGGCGGCGGGATGGGCCAGCATCCGCGGGACGGTCTCGAGCAGCCGCTCGGCGGCATCTGGGCGGGGCTCGCCAAGACCCTGCACCGGGAGTTCCCCAACGTGGCCGCCCGCGTCGTGGACATCGACCTGGCCGCCTCCGCCGAACTGCCCGGCATCGTCGCCGCCGAGCTCGGCCGCACCGGTGAGATCGAGGTCGGCTACCGCGACGGCCGCCGGTACACCCTCACCCCCGAGGACCGGCCGGTGGCAGCGCTCGCCCTCACCCTCGGCTCCGAGGACACCGTGCTGATCTCCGGCGGCGGCCGCGGCATCGGCTGGGAGCTGGCCAGGTCGCTGGCCGCCCGGCACGGCGTACGGGTCGTGGTGACCGGCCGGGAGCCGTTCCCCAGCGGGGACGAGCCCTGGTTCGGCGTGGACGAGGCCGGGTGGAAGGCGTACGAGAGGCAGATCTGGGCGGGCCGCGCCAAGGGCGAGTCGCCCGCCGTGGTCCGCGGCCGGCTGGCCCGCACCCGCCGGCTGTGGGAGCTCGCCACCCATCTGACCTCGGCCCGGCGGGAGGGGCTGCGCATCGAGTACGCGCGCTGCGACTTCACCGACCGCGCCCAGGTGCGCGAGCTCATCCGGCGCGAGGACGCGCTGGAGGGCGGCCGGCTCGCCGGGGTGGTGCACAACGCCGGGGTGGACACCTCAGCCCGGCTGCCGAAGAAGACCGACGAGGAGATCCTGCGCACCGTCGAGGTCAAGATCGAGGGCTTCCTCAACGTCTTCGAGGAGGTGCGGGGGCGCGACCTGAAGTTCTTCTGTAGCGTCGGCTCCCTCACCGGACGGCTCGGCGGCATGGTCGGCCAGCTCGAGTACGCGGCGGCCAACGACGGTCTGGCGCGGCTCGGCCAGTGGGCCGCCCGCCGGGCCGCGTTCCCCGTGATGACCCTCGCCTGGCCCACCTGGGACCGCATCGGTCTGATCGCCAACTTCGCCGCCACGCTGCGCTACATGGCCGCGATCGACGTGGCGGACGGTCTGGAGCGCTGGCGGGCCGAACTGCTGGCGGGGTCCGAGGGCGAGGTCACCTTCGTCGGACCGCTGGGCAAGGCCATCGACCCGGGGCAGGCCATCGGCTATCCGGTGGTGCCCGCGCTGCCCGGCTTCGCCGCCGCGTATCCGAAGGTCTTCCACCTCGGCGAGGTGACCTCCTACCAGCCGCACGCCCAGCTCACGGCACGCGTCGTCATCGACCCCGAACACACCCCCGCGCTGGGCGACTTCCGCGTCGACGGCGCCCCCGCGCTGCCGCCCTCCCTGCTGCTGGAGAACGCGCTGCGGGCCGCCGAATGGATCGTCCCCGAGGACTTCCCGGCGCTGCGGGCCGGTGCGCTGGAGGAGATCGTGGTGCCGCTGGCGCTGCTGCGCCTCGACGGCCCCGCGATCCGGCTGGTCCGCGAGATCCGCGGCTTCCACGAGGGGCACGACTGGATCGTGGAGGTCCGCTACCGCCACGAGGGGGCCGCGGACGGCCCGGAGGCGAGCCTGCGCATCGTCCACGAGACCGGCGCGCCCCGGCCGCCCGCCCCGCCGCGCCCCGACGTCCAGCAGACCACCACCCTCCGCTCCGGGCCGCCCTTCCTGCACTGGCGCGGCGCCGTGGTGCCGCTCTCCGCATGGACGGCGGGGCCGGCGGGCCGCCTGGTGGCCGAGGTCCCGCGCTGCCTGCCGGTCGACCTGTGGGCGACGCCGTACGTGCCCGGGACGGCCCTTCCGGTCGCCGCGCTGGAGAACGTGGTGCGGCGGTGCACCACCCAGGGCGACGGCCTCTCGGTCACCGCCGACCCCCTGGTCCTCGGCCGGATCGCACCGCACTCCGCCGAGCGCGGACCCACCCGTGTCGAGGGCGATCCCTCGCTCGGCGTCTGGCGGATCACCGACGCAGACTCCGGGGAGCCCGTGGCGACCGTCTCGGGACTCTCCGGCCCGCTGGGAAACACGACGGAATAGAAAGGCAGTTCATGTCCACTCCCGAGCAGAACAAGGCCGTCCTCGCGCGCTACTACGAGGAGTGCCTCAACAAGGGCAACCTGGACGTCATCTACGAGGGCGCCACCGAGGACCACATCAGCCACGGCACCGCCGCCAACGGCAAGGAGGGCGTGGAGCACCTGAAGGAGTGGGTGCGGCTCCAGCGCGCCTCCTTCCCCGACCTCCACGTCACCGTGGACGACTGGATCCTGGAGGGGAACAAGGTCGTCAGCCGCTTCACCGCGCGCGGCACCCACACCGGCGACGACTACGCGGGCCTCATCCCGGCGCAGGGCCGCAAGCTGGAGATCCCCGGCATCGTCATCGACGAGTTCAACGACGAGGGCAAGATCGTGGAGAGCTGGTTCTCCATGGACTCCTACGACCTCGCCACCCAGCTCGGGGCGTTCGACGCGCCCCCGGCGTGACCGGCCATGAGCCGGCCCCGGGCTCCGGGGCCGGCATCCCGGTCCTCATCACCGGCTGCTCCTCCGGAATCGGCCGCGCGTGCGCGCTGCGGCTGCACCGGGCCGGGCACGCCGTGTACGCCACCGCGCGGCGGCCCGAGACGCTGGCGGAGCTCGCGGCGATCGGCATCCGCACCATGGCGCTCGACGTCACCGACGAGGAGTCCATGGCCACCGCCGTCGCCAAGGTCGAGGCGGAGCACGGCGCGGTCGGGGCGCTGGTCAACAGCGCGGGCTACGCCATGTCGGGCTGTATCGAGGAAGCCTCCCTGGCCGAGGTGCGCGAACAGTTCGAGACCAATGTGTACGGCCTGGTCCGGCTCAGCCAGCTGGTGCTGCCCGCGATGCGCGCCCACGGCGGCGGCACGATCGTCAACATCTCCTCCATCTTCGGCCGTTACGCCGTCCCCGGCTCGGGCTTCTACAACGCCACCAAGCACGCCGTGGAGGGCTTGAGCGACTCGCTGCGGAACGAGGTGGCCGACTTCGGGGTGCGGGTCGTCCTCGTCGAGCCGGGCCCGGTGCGCACCACCCGCTTCGGCGCCACCTATGTGGCCAATCTGCGGCCGGTGAGCCGGACGTACGAGACCTTCCGCCGGGAGAGCGCCGAGTACTTCGAGGCGATCTACACCGGCAGCCGCCGGACCCTGGCGGGCACCTTCGCGATCCAGGCGGACGATGTGGCCCGCCGGGTGGCGAAGGTGGTGGCCAAGGGCGCCCGCGGCTCCCGGCCGCGCGCCCGCTACCCCGTCGGACTGCTCGCCCACAGCACGATCGCCCTGCGGCGCCTCACCTCCGACGTCCTTTTCGACCATCTCTTCGTGCGCCGCCTGTTTCCGGTGCCCCGCGGGCCGCGGCCGCGAAAGCAAGGAGACCACCGATGACCACAGCGACCTCCGCGCCGCGCATCGCACCCGGCCCCAAGGGCGCCCCGCTGCTGGGCAGTCTGGGCCCCTGGAAGCGGAACACCGCCGAATTCCTGCTCGGACTCCAGCGCGACCACGGCGAGATCGTCCGGATGCGGCTCGGCCCGTTCCTGGTGCACCAGGTGACCGAGCCCGAGGCGGTACGCCGGGTGCTGGTGGAGAACAACGGCAACTACGTCCGCGGCCCGCTCTACGAGCAGTTCGGCGTGGTCATGGGCAAGGGACTGCTCACCACCGACGGCGAGTTCTGGCGCGCCCACCGGCGGGCGGTACAGCCGGTCTTCCTCAAGAACGCCATCACCGACATCATCCCCAACATCATCCGGGCCACCGAGGAGATGCTGGACACCTGGGAGCGCAAGGCCGCCGCCGGTGAGCCGGTCGACCTGATGACCGACATGCTGCGGCTGACCCTGGTCACCCTCTCCCGCTCGCTGTTCGCCTACGACATCAAGCCGGATTCGGCCCTGCTGAAGACGATCGTGGACGATGTGGTGGAGGTGATGTTCCGCCGCGGCACCGCCACCGAGATGCTGCCCTCCTGGGTGCCGACGGACCGTCAGCGCAAGATCCTCAGGATCCACCGGGTCTTCGACCGCATCGTGGCCGATGTGCGCCGGAGTTACGCCGAGACGGGGGAGGGGCCGCTGATCGCGCTGATGGAGCGGGCCACCGACCCGGCCACCGGTGAGCCCTGGACCGATCAGCAGATCAAGGACGAGCTGCTCACGGTCTATCTGGCCGGCCATGAGACCACCGCCGTCTCGCTGTGCTGGACGCTGCTGTCGGTCGCCGCTCATCCCGGCGTCCAGGAGGAGCTGGACGCCGAGATCGCCACGGTGCTCGGCGGCGGCCTGCCGGACGCGGAGAGCGCCGAGGCGCTGACGTACACCAAGATGGTCGTCGACGAGAGCCTGCGGATGCACCCGCCCATCTGGATCTTCCCCCGGGCGGCGGTGGAGGCGGACACCCTCGGCGGCTACGGCATCGAGCCGGGCTCCTCGATCCTGCTGTCCCCGCTGGTCTCCCACCACAACCCGCGCCACTGGGAGAACCCGCTGGCCTTCGACCCGTACCGGTTCACCCCGCAGGCCATCAAGGAGCGGCCGCGGATGGCGTACCTGCCGTTCGGCTCGGGGCCCCGGCAGTGCGTCGGCAACTTCATGGCGCTGCTGGAGCTGCGCATCATCGTGGCCATGGTGAACCAGCGCTTCCGGATCAGCCGGATCCCGGGGACCGAACTGCGGTACGGCTCACCGGTGATCTCGCTGCGGCCGCTGAAGGACGTGATGGTGACGGTGACTCCGCGCGAGCGATCCACCGCCGCCCCCCGTCCGTCCCGCCGGACCGCTCCCGCCGCCCCCGCCGCCTGCCCCCATCACCCATAGCCCGGAGGGCGGAAGCGGAATCGGAGTTCCGGGCCGGACCGGCGCCGTCGCCTTTCCCGATTTCGCCCGCGCGCCCCGGCCCGGGATACCCGGCACACCGTCGGAAGCAGGGGTCCGTGGCGGTGGATCATTATCGACGGGACGCGGGCGCATTTCGGGGAAAACGCGTCCCGTGGCGCTGGGTTCGGAAATGCGGAAGATGTGCGGCCGGGCGCGAAGGGCGAGGCCCGGGCCGATCGCGCGGCAGCGCTCCCGCGCCGGGGCTACGCCCTCCGGCGGGCCGCGGAAACCGTTCCCGGGCGGGGGCGGAAATCCACCGCGCCGACCGGTCGGTTTTCTTGACGCTCCTGGTGGAAGGGGTGGGACGGACCCTTTCCCCAGGTGCGCCGGGACGCGCAAGAACTTCATTTCACGATCGCTACGGGCGTTTACTCCCAGGTGGCGCCCGGTGTGGCCGTCCACCGCCCCCCGTCCGCTCCCCGGAGCACTCGCGCACAATGCCTCCGAATGAATGTCCGACGTATGTACGGACGCTCCCCCGCGCCCCCGGGTGACCCGGATGGTGGTCGCTGAGCCATCCGGCGGGGCAACCCCGCGGATCTGTGGCAGGGTCAGGGGGCTAGCAGTTGAACCAGAGGCACTGTCACCGCCGCTGTTCACTAAACGGAGGCGCTGTATCGTGTGCGTGTACGCCGGGTTGTCGAGCGGCGCAGCATCAGGGAGGGGGACGCGTGTCGCCAGGGGAAGCGCACGTCGCACCGTACTCACGGCGCGAGCGGCTGCGCATCGCGACCATCCGTGAAATCAAGGACGTTGCCCGGACGCTCCTGGTTCAGGAGGGCCCGGAAAACGTGACCATCCGGGCCATCGCGCGTGAGATGGGCATGACCGCGCCGGCCGTCTACCGCTACTTCAGTAGCCGGGATGCGCTGATCCTTCAGCTGCGTGTGGACATTTTCGAGGAGATGGCCCGCTTCATGCAGGGGGTCCTCGGCCAGCACCCCGAGGAGGAGCCGGGCCGCCGGTGGATCAGCGGCGCCCGCGCGCTGCGGGTCTGGGCGATCAAGCACCCCCATGAGTTCGGGCTCATCCTCGGCCCCTGGGCCCCGGGGCTCGGCCGCGAGGAGACCAAGCCCGAGCGCCATATGAGCTGGGTCTTCGGCTCCGTCTACTCCGATCTGGTGGCCGACCTGTGGCGGGTGCGGGGCTTCCCCGCCCCCGAGGTCGAGGAGCTCGACCCCGGCCTCGCGCGCACCCTCACCGCGCTCAGCGAGGACCAGGACGTCGACATGCCCCCCGGAGCCATCGCCGTGATGCTCCGCTGCTGGGTGCGGCTGTACGGGGTGATCTCCATGGAGGCGCTCGGCCATATGTCCTTCGCGCTCTCTGAGGGTCAGCACTTCTTCGAGTTCGAGCTCCGCGACCTGTGCCGGGTGCTGGACATCTCGGAGTTCTACGAAGAGGTCGTCTGAGGTCGTCCGAAGGCCCCCGGACACCGGCCCGGGGGCGTTCGCCGGTCACCCGCCCGGCGCCCCGTCGAAGGTCACATCGGGGTATCGCTCCGTACATGTGTACACCGAGAGGCGTAAGCTGTGGCAATGCCCGTCCGGATCATGCCGGAGCCGGGCCCTTGTCGCCTGTTCGGGGGCTAGGGGCCGGGGCCCGTTGACAAGACGGAGCGGCGTGTCCGGATCGTGCGGACCCTGGTAACCGGTGTAGAACGGGGGATGTGACGGCATTGGCTACACGGCCCATCTCCAGCGCTCCCGAGGGGCCCGGTCGCCGGGACCCACGTGGCGTCCTGGGTCTCGCCCGTACGCCTGGCTGTCCACGGTGACCGTCGAGGACGAGCGCAGCGGGTCCCATACCACGTCGAGCAGCCGGAGCGGCGGGCAGGAAGCCGCTCGCGCCGTGCTCGACAAGGCCGCCCACGAGAACTTCCCCGTAGCCCCCTTCTTCCTCCCCCGCGCCTGGCGCACCGATCTGATGGCCGTCTACGGCTACGCCCGGCTGGTCGACGACATCGGCGACGGCGATCTGCCCCCCGGCGGCGCCGACGCCGAACTGCTCGGTCTTGACCGCGACCGGGCGGACGACGCGCTCGCGATGCTGGACGCGTTCGAGGCCGACCTCCGCCGGGTCTTCGAGCCCGCCGTGGAACCGCGCCATCCGCTGCTGCGGGCCCTGCGCCCCACCGTCCACCGCCATGGGCTCGACCAAGGGCCCTTCCTGGGGCTGATCGAGGCCAACCGCCAGGACCAGCGGATCCGGCGGTACGCCACCTACCAGGACCTCCTCGACTACTGCGAGCTGTCCGCCAACCCGGTCGGACGGCTCGTCCTCGGCATCACCGGCACCGCGAGCCCCGAGCGGATCCGCCACTCGGACGCCATCTGCACCGCCTTGCAGATCATCGAGCACCTTCAGGACGTGGCCGAGGACCTCCGCAGGGACCGCGTCTACCTGCCCGCCGAGGACATGAAACGCTTCGGTGTGACCGAGGCCGACCTCGCCGCCCCCAGGGGCGGCGTACGGGTGCGCGCGCTGGTCGCGAAGGAGGCGGAACGCGCCGCTGCCCTGCTGAATGAAGGCACCCCCCTGGTGGGTAGCGTCCACGGCAGGCTCAAGGTGCTGCTCGCCGGATTCGTGGCCGGGGGGCGGGCCGCCTTGCGGGCGGTCGCGGCCGCGGGACATGACGTACTCCCTGGACCGCCCAGGCCCACCAAGCTCAGCCTGCTGCGCGAGGTGGGGGCGACACTGCGAAGAGAGGGGTGAGCCGGACCGTGAAGGGATCTCCGCACGCGTCCGCGCCAGTGCTCGCGGCGTACCGCTACTGCGAGGCCGTGACCGGCCACCAGGCCCGTAACTTCGCCTACGGCATCAGGCTGCTGCCGACGGAGAAGCGCCATGCGATGTCGGCCCTGTACGCCTTCTCCCGCCGGGTCGACGACATCGGCGACGGCCCCCTCGACCCGGAGGCCAAGCGCACCCGGCTGGCGGACACCCGCGCCCTGCTGGACCGGATGCGGGGCGGCGGCATCGAGGAGGACGACACCGACCCCGTCGCCGTCGCCCTCGCCCATGCCGCACACCGCTTCCCGATCCCGCTCGACGCGCTGGACGAGCTGATCGACGGCGTGCTGATGGACGTGGCCGGGCAGACCTACGAGACCTGGGACGACCTAAAGGTCTACTGCCGCTGTGTGGCGGGCGCCATCGGACGGCTGTCACTCGGCGTCTTCGGGACCGCCCCCGGCACCGGCCACAGCGAGGACGAGCTCGAGCGCGCCCCGGCTTACGCCGACACCCTCGGGCTCGCCCTCCAGCTGACCAACATCCTGCGCGACGTCCGCGAGGACGCCGCCACCGGGCGCACCTATCTGCCCGCCGACGACCTGGCCAAATTCGGCTGCACCGCCGCGTTCCGCAGCTCCACCGCACCGCCCGACGCCGACTTCACCGGTCTGGTCCACTTCGAGGTGCGCCGGGCCAGGGCGCTGTTCACCGAGGGGTTCCGGCTGCTGCCGCTGCTGGACCGGCGCAGCGGCGCGTGTGTGGCCGCCATGGCGGGCATCTACCGCAGGCTGCTGGACCGGATCGCCAAGGACCCCGCGGCCGTCCTGCGCGGCCGTGTCTCGCTGCCCGGCCATGAGAAGGCGTATGTGGCGGTGCGCGGGCTCGCCGGTCTCGACGCCCGTGCCGTGGAGCGCCGCGGCCCCGGGAGGCCGGTGTGACCCACTCGACCCTGGACCCCGCTCCGCCCGCCGGGCCACGCCCCGCCGGGCGGAGCGCGCTGGTGATCGGCGGCGGGCTCGCCGGTACGACGGCCGCGCTCGCGCTGGCCGACGCCGGGCTGCGGGTCACCCTGGTCGAGGGCCGCCCCCGCCTGGGCGGCCTCGCCTTCTCCTTCCACCGCTCCTCCCCGGCGGGCGTGCTCAGCGTCGACAACGGCCAGCATGTGTACTTGCGCTGCTGCACCGCCTACCAGTGGTTCCTGGAGCGGGTCGGTGCGGCCCGACTCGCCCCGCTCCAGGGCCGGTTGGACGTCCCCGTCCTCGACGCCCGGGGGCGCGACGGACGGCGGCTCGGCCGGCTGCGCCGCACCGCCCTGCCGGTGCCGCTCCATCTGTCCGCGAGCCTGGCCACCTACCCCCATCTCTCCCTCGCCGAGCGCGCCCAGGTGGGCCGCGCCGCGCTCGCCCTGGGGCGGCTGGACCCCGAGGACCCGGCGCTGGACGGGGTGGACTTCGCCGGCTGGCTGCGCCGCCACGGCCAGTCGCCGCGCGCCGTCGAGGCGCTGTGGGACCTGGTCGGCGTGGCCACGCTCAACGCCACCGCGCCCCATGTATCGCTGGGCCTGGCCGCGATGGTCTTCAAGACCGGGCTGCTCTCCCGGCCCGGCGCCGCCGACATCGGCTGGGCCCGCGCCCCGCTCGGCGAGCTGCACCACACCCACGCCCACCGCGCCCTGGACGCGGCGGGCGTGCGGACCGGCCTGCGTACCCGGGTGACCGCCGTCACCCGCACCCCCGAGGGCCGCTGGAGCGCGGCCACCGCCGGGCGGCCGGGGGAGGGGCCGCGGGCCGAGGCGGACGTTCTCGTACTGGCCGTACCGCAGCGCGAGGCGCACGCCCTGCTGCCCGACGGCGCCCTGAAGGACCCCGGCCGGCTGCTGCGCATCGGCACCGCGCCCATCCTCAATCTGCATGTGATCTACGACCGCACGGTGCTGCGCCGCCCCTTCTTCGCCGCGATCGGCTCCCCCGTCCAGTGGGTCTTCGACCGTACGGACGCCTCGGGGCTGAGGGACGCGCCCGGGGCCGGGGACAGCCAGTACCTGGCGGTGTCGCAGTCCGCCGCGTACGACGACATCGACCGCCCGGTGGCCGAGCTGCGCGCCCGCTATCTGCCCGAGCTCGAGCGGCTGCTTCCGGTCGCCCGCGGGGCGCGGGTGCGCGACTTCTTCGTCACCCGGGAGCGCACCGCCACCTTCGCCCCCGTCCCCGGCGTCGGCCTCCTCAGGCCCTCCGCCCCGACCGACGCGCCCGGCCTCTACCTGGCCGGTGCGTGGACCGCCACCGGCTGGCCCGCGACCATGGAGGGCGCCGTGCGCAGCGGTCTTTCCGCCGCCCGCGCGGCCCTCACCGACCTAGGGTCCGTCTTCGGCCGCCCGCATGTGAACCCTCTCCCCGCCCCGGGCGGGGGGACGCCCAAGGAGGCGGCATGAGCACCACCACCAAGAACAGAGGAGAGACCGTGACCCCGGCGACCCCAGGTGTCGACACCGCAGGCGTCATGGCGCTGCTGGACCGCGGCCGTACGCTCGCCACGCCGGTGCTGCGCGCCGCCGTCGACCGGCTGGCCCCGCCCATGAACACCGTCGCCGCGTACCACTTCGGCTGGATCGACGCCGAGGGCAACCCGGCCGAGGGCGACGGCGGCAAGGCCGTACGCCCCGCGCTCGCCCTGCTCTCCGCCGAGGCGGCGGGCGCCACCCCCGAGGCCGGGGTGCCCGGCGCGGTCGCGGTCGAGCTGGTGCACAACTTCTCGCTGCTCCACGACGACCTCATGGACGGGGACGAGCAGCGCCGCCACCGCGACACCGTCTGGAAGGTGCACGGCCCGGCCCAGGCCATCCTGGTCGGTGACGCCCTGTTCGCGCTGGCCAACGAGATACTGCTGGAGATCGGCACCGCCGAGGCCGGGCGGGCCACCCGCCGGCTCACCGCCGCCACCCGGAAGCTGATCGACGGTCAGGCGCAGGACATCTCCTACGAGCACCGCGAGCGGGTCACCGTCGAGGAGTGCCTGGAGATGGAGGGCAACAAGACCGGCGCCCTGATCGCCTGCGCCGCCTCCATCGGCGCCGTGCTCGGCGGCGCCGACGACCGCACCGCCGACACCCTGGAGCGCTACGGCTACCACCTGGGCCTCGCCTTCCAGGCCGTCGACGACCTGCTCGGCATCTGGGGCGACCCGGAGGCGACCGGCAAGCGGACCTGGAGCGATCTGCGCCAGCGGAAGAAGTCCCTCCCCGTGGTCGCCGCGCTCGACGCCGGCGGCCCCGACTCCGAGCGGCTCGCCCAGATCCTCGCGGCCGACGCGCACAAGCCGGAGGAGGAGTTCGCCGACTTCTCCGAGGAGGAGTTCGCCGTGCGCGCCGCGTTGATCGAGCAGGCAGGTGGCCGGGACTGGACCTCTCAGGAGGCCCGCAGACAGCATGCGACCGCCATGGAGGCGCTGGGTTCGGTGGACATGCCCGCCGAGATCCGGGCGCGGTTCGTGGCGCTCGCCGACTTCGTCGTCGTACGAGAGAGATGATCGCCATGGACCGCTAGTTCGCAGTCGCCGGCCGGCACCCAGCCGGGGTGCCGGCCGACGGAAGCCCCAAAGACGGCAGATGAGCACACTGCAGAGGGGAAGCCATGACAGCGACACCGACCGTCCAACCCTCCGAATCATTCGAGCCCAAGACGTTAAGCGTCGCCCGTGAGGCGATGGCCCGCGCCGTGGACCACCTGCTGTCCCGCCAGGACGAGCGGGGCTGGTGGAAGGGCGACCTGGAGACCAACGTCACCATGGACGCCGAGGACCTGATGCTCCGCCAGTTCCTCGGCATCCAGGACCCCGACACCCTCGACGCCGCGGCCCGCTATCTGCGCTCCCAGCAGGCCACCGACGGCACCTGGGCCACCTTCCACGGCGGTCCGCCCGAGCTCTCCGCCACCATCGAGGCGTATGTCGCCCTGCGGCTGGCCGGCGACGAGCCCGACGCGCCCCATATGGCCGCCGCCTCCGCCTGGGTGCGCTCCCGGGGCGGGATCGCGAGCAGTCGGGTGTTCACCCGGATCTGGCTGGCCCTCTTCGGCTGGTGGCGCTGGGAGGACCTGCCCGAGCTGCCACCGGAGATCATCTACTTCCCGAAGTGGCTTCCGCTCAACATCTACGACTTCGGCTGCTGGGCCCGGCAGACCATCGTGCCCCTCACCATCGTCTCGGCCAAGCGCCCCGTGCGCCCGGCCCCCTTCCCCCTCGACGAGCTCCACATTGACCCCCGCAGGCCCAATCCGCCGCGCCCGCTCGCCCCCGTCGCCTCCTGGGACGGCGCCTTCCAGCGGCTGGACCGGGCGCTGCACGCCTACCACAAGGTCGCCTTCCGCCCGCTGCGCCGGGCCGCGCTGCGCTCCTGCGCCCGCTGGATCGTGGAGCGGCAGGAGAACGACGGCTGCTGGGGCGGCATCCAGCCGCCCGCCGTCTACTCCCTCATCGCCCTCCATCTGCTCGGCTACGACCTCGACCACCCCGTGATGCGCGCCGGTCTGGAGTCGCTGGACCGGTTCGCGGTGTGGCGCGAGGACGGCAGCCGGATGATCGAAGCCTGTCAGTCCCCGGTCTGGGACACCTGCCTGGCCGCCATCGCGCTCGCCGACGCCGGTCTCGCGCCGGACCACCCGGCGCTGGTCAAGGCCGCCGACTGGATGCTGACCGAGCAGATCGACCGGCCCGGCGACTGGTCGGTCCGGCGGCCCGGGCTGCCCTCCGGCGGCTGGGCTTTCGAGTTCCACAACGACAACTACCCCGACATCGACGACACCGCCGAGGTCATCCTGGCGCTGCGCCGGGTCGACCACCCCGAGCCCGAGCGGATCGAGGCGGCCGTGCGGCGGGCCATGCGCTGGACCCTGGGCATGCAGTCGAAGAACGGGGCGTGGGGCGCGTTCGACGTCGACAACACCAGCCCGCTCCCCAACAAGCTGCCGTTCTGCGACTTCGGCGAGGTGATCGACCCGCCGTCGGCCGATGTCACCGCGCATGTCGTGGAGATGCTGGCGCACGAGGGGCGGACGTACGACGCCCGCACCCGGCGCGGTATCTCCTGGCTGCTGGCCGAGCAGGAGCCGAGCGGCGCCTGGTTCGGCCGCTGGGGCACCAACTACGTCTACGGCACCGGCTCCGTCGTCCCCGCGCTGATCGCCGCGGGCGTCCCCGCCTCCCATCCGGCGGTCCGCCGGGCCGTCCGCTGGCTGGAGAGCGTCCAGAACGAGGACGGCGGCTGGGGCGAGGACCAGCGCTCCTACCTCGACGCCGAGTGGATGGGCCGGGGCGCCTCCACCGCCTCGCAGACGGCGTGGGCGCTGCTCGCGCTGCTGGCGGCGGGGGAGCGGGACGGCGCGGCCGTGGAGCGCGGGGTCACCTGGCTCGCCCAGACCCAGCGGCAGGACGGCTCCTGGGACGAGCCGTACTTCACCGGCACCGGCTTCCCCTGGGACTTCTCCATCAACTACCACCTGTACCGGCAGGTCTTCCCGGTCACGGCACTGGGCCGGTATGTCCACGGCGAGCCCACCGGGGCGCGACCGCGGAGCAGTTGATGTCCGCCGATCCGGCCGCGGAGGCCGACGGTGCGGCGCTGCTGATCGCCTGTGCGCTCGGCATCGAGCGGTTCGCCCTGCGCGGCGCGGGCCTCGGCGCCGCCGCCGGGGCCGTGACCGTGCTGCGCACGGGCATGGGGCCGCAGTCGGCCGAGCGCGCCGTGACCCGGGCGCTCACCGGAAGGTCCGGTGAGCCAGGTGAACCCGGTGCGCCCGGTGCCCCCGGTGAGCGGCGCGCCACGCCCGGTGAGCGGCCCACCGCCGTCATCGCCACCGGCTTCTGCGCCGGGCTGGCCCCCGGAATGCATCCGGGGGACATCGTTGTCGCCGACGAGACCCGCGATCCGGCGGGCCGGACCCTGTGCGCCGGCACCCGGATCCTCGCCGACGCCCTGTCCCCTCCCCTCCCCGGCGGCCCCCGCCGGGCCGTCCATATCGGTCCGGTCGTGGGCTCGGACCATGTGGTGCGCGGCGCCGAGCGGGCCGCGCTGCACAGCACCGGCGCCATCGCGGTGGACATGGAGTCCGCCGCGACCCTGCGCACCGCCGTCGGCCACGGCGTCCGTCCGGTTGCGGCCGTCCGGGTGGTCGTGGACGCTCCAGAACATGAACTCGTCCGAATCGGCACGCTACGCGGTGGAATATCGGCTTTCCGGGTTCTTCGGACCGTTCTCCCCGCTTTCTTTCACTGGCACCGTTCTTCGCTGCTCCCAGGAGGTGAGCTAGATGGCCATGCCTCTCCGCCAGACCATCCGGGTCGCGACGTATCTCTTTGAACAGAAGATGATCAAGCGGCGGGACAAGTTCCCGTTGATCGTCGAGCTCGAGCCGCTGTTCGCGTGCAACCTCAAGTGCGAGGGCTGCGGGAAGATCCAGCATCCGGCCGGGGTGCTCAAGCAGCGCATGCCGGTCGCCCAGGCGGTGGGCGCGGTGCTGGAGTCGGGCGCGCCGATGGTGTCCATCGCGGGCGGCGAACCCCTGATGCACCCGCAGATCGACGAGATCGTACGGCAGCTGGTGGCGCGGAAGAAGTACGTCTTCCTGTGCACCAACGCGATGCTGCTGCGGAAGAAGATGCATCTGTTCAAGCCGTCCCCGTACTTCGCCTTCGCGGTGCACATCGACGGGCTGCGGGAGCGGCATGACGAATCGGTGGCGAAGGAGGGGGTGTTCGACGAGGCGGTGGAGGCCATCAAGGAGGCCAAACGGCGCGGCTTCCGGGTCACCACCAATTCCACCTTCTTCAATACCGACACCCCGCAGACCGTCATCGACGTGCTCGACTTCCTCAATGACGAACTCGAGGTGGACGAGATGATGATCTCGCCCGCCTACGCGTACGAGAAGGCACCCGACCAGGAGCACTTCCTGGGCGTCGAGCAGACCCGCGAGCTGTTCCGCAAGGCGTTCGCCGGGGGCAACCGGCGCCGCTGGCGGCTCAACCACAGCCCGCTCTTCCTCGACTTCCTCGAGGGCAAGACGGACTTCCCGTGCACGGCCTGGGGCATTCCCAACTACTCCCTCTTCGGCTGGCAGCGCCCCTGCTATCTGATGAGCGACGGCTATGTCCCGACCTACCGTCAGCTGGTGGAGGAGACCGACTGGGACGCTTACGGCCGCGGCAGGGATCCGCGCTGCGACAACTGCATGGCCCACTGCGGCTATGAGCCCACCGCGGTCCTGGCGACCATGGGCTCCCTCAAGGAGTCGCTGCGCGCCGCCCGGGAGACCGCCGCCGGAAGCCATGGGTGACGCGATGAGCTCAGCGGAACCAGTCGCACTCGGCCTGCCCGGCGTGCCGGGCAGGCCCCTCGCACCGCGCCGGGTCTCACGCCGCCTCCAGGTCGGATCGGTGGCCGTGGGCGGCGACGCGCCGATCTCGGTGCAGTCGATGACGACGACGGTGACGGCGGACATCGGTGCGACGTTGCAGCAGATCGCGGAGTTGACGGCGTCGGGGTGCCAGATCGTGCGGGTGGCGTGTCCGTCGCAGGATGACGCGGACGCGTTGCCGGTGATCGCGAAGAAGTCGCAGATTCCGGTGATCGCCGATATTCACTTCCAGCCGAAGTATGTGTTCGCGGCGATTGATGCCGGGTGTGCGGCGGTGCGGGTGAATCCGGGGAACATCCGGCAGTTCGACGACAAGGTCAGGGAGATCGCGAAGGCGGCGTCGGACGCGGGTGTGCCGATTCGTATCGGGGTGAACGCGGGGTCGCTGGACAAGCGGTTGCTGGAGAAGTACGGCAAGGCCACGCCGGAGGCGTTGGTGGAGTCGGCGTTGTGGGAGTGCTCGCTGTTCGAGGAGCACGGGTTCCGGGATATCAAGATCTCGGTGAAGCACAACGATCCGGTGGTGATGGTCAACGCCTATCGTCAGCTGGCGGCTCAGTGTGACTATCCGCTGCATCTGGGTGTGACGGAGGCGGGTCCGGCGTTTCAGGGGACGATCAAGTCGGCGGTGGCGTTCGGTGCGCTGTTGAGTGAGGGGATCGGGGACACGATCCGGGTGTCGCTGTCGGCGCCTCCGGCGGAGGAGGTGAAGGTCGGGATCCAGATTCTGGAGTCGTTGAATCTGCGGCAGCGGCGGTTGGAGATCGTCTCGTGTCCGTCGTGCGGTCGGGCGCAGGTGGATGTGTACAAGCTCGCGGATGAGGTGACGGCCGGTCTGGAGGGCATGGAGGTCCCGCTGCGGGTCGCGGTCATGGGCTGTGTGGTGAACGGTCCGGGTGAGGCGCGGGAAGCGGATCTGGGGGTGGCGTCAGGCAATGGCAAGGGGCAGATCTTCGTCAAGGGCGAGGTCATCAAGACCGTGCCGGAGTCGAAGATCGTGGAGACCCTGATCGACGAGGCCATGAACATCGCGCGGCGCATGGAGGATGAGGGGGTCCCGTCGGGTACCCCGGACGTCACCGTGAGCTGATACACCGAGGAGGGGAACCGACCGTGCCATTGCTGGAGAACATCCGGGGCCCGCACGACCTCAAGGCGCTGACCGGTGAGGAACTGGCCGCGCTCGCCCAGGAGATCAGGGAGTTCCTGATCGAGGCGGTGGCCAGGACCGGGGGCCATCTGGGACCGAACCTCGGCGTGGTCGAGCTGTCCATAGCCCTGCACCGCGTCTTCGACTCGCCCGCCGATCGCATCCTGTGGGACACCGGCCACCAGTCCTACGTCCACAAACTGCTCACCGGCCGCCAGGACTTCTCCAAGCTCCGCCACAAGGGCGGGCTGTCCGGCTATCCGTCACGGGCCGAGTCCGAGCACGACATCATCGAGAACAGCCATGCCTCCACCGTGCTGGGCTGGGCCGACGGCCTCGCCAAGGCCAACGAGGTGCACGGCGGCACCGACCATGTGGTGGCCGTCATCGGGGACGGGGCGCTGACCGGCGGTATGGCCTGGGAGGCGCTCAACAACATCGCCGCCGCCCGGGACCGGCCGCTGGTCATCGTCGTCAACGACAACGAGCGCTCCTACTCGCCGACCATCGGCGGGCTCGCCAACCACCTCGCCACCCTGCGCACCACCGACGGCTACGAGCGCTTCCTGGCCTGGGGCAAGGACGTGCTCCAGCGCACCCCCGTGGTCGGCCAGCCGCTGCACGGCGCCAAGAAGGGGTTCAAGGACGCCTTCGCGCCGCAGGGCATGTTCGAGGACCTGGGGCTGAAGTACGTCGGCCCCATCGACGGCCATGACACCGAGGCGGTCGAGTCGGCCCTGCGCCGCGCCAAGCGGTTCCACGGCCCGGTCCTCGTCCACTGCCTGACCGAGAAGGGGCGGGGCTACCCGCCCGCGCTGGAGGACGAGGCGGATCATTTCCACACCGTGGCCGCGATGGACCCGCTCACCTGCGCGCCGCTGACCCCCTCCGGCAGCCGCTCATGGACCTCGGTGTTCGGCGAGGAGATGGTGCGGATCGGCGCCGAGCGGCCCGATGTGGTCGCCCTCACCGCCGCGATGCTGCACCCCGTGGGGCTCGCCGGCTTCGCCGAGGCGTACCCCGAGCGGGTGTGGGACGTGGGCATCGCCGAGCAGCACGCGGCGGTCTCGGCGGCCGGGCTCGCCACCGGCGGACTCCACCCGGTCCTCGCCGTCTACGCCACCTTCCTCAACCGCGCCTTCGACCAGATCCTCATGGATGTCGCCCTGCACGGGTGCGGGGTGACCTTCGTCCTGGACCGGGCCGGTGTCACCGGCACCGACGGGCCGAGCCACAACGGCATGTGGGACATGTCCGTCCTCCAGGTGGTGCCGGGGCTGCGGATCGCCGCCCCGCGCGACGCCGACCAGCTCCGCGCCCAGCTGCGCGAGGCGATCGACGTGGACGACGCGCCGACCGTCATCCGCTTCCCCAAGGAGTCGGTGGGGGAGCCGATTCCGGCGATCGACCGGGTGGGCGGGATGGACGTCCTGCGCCGGGGCGAGGACGTCCTCCTCGTCGCGGCCGGGGTCATGGCGCCCGTCGCGCTGCGCGCCGCCGAGCTGCTGGCCGGGCGCGGCATCGGCTGCACGGTGGTGGATCCGCGCTGGGTCAAGCCCGTCGACCCCGAGCTCCCCGGGCTCGCGGCGCGCCACCGGCTGGTGGCGGTCGTGGAGGACAATGTGCGCACCGGCGGGGTGGGCGCGGCCGTCGCCCAGACGCTGCGGGACGCCGAAGTCGACCTGCCGGTGCGGACGTTCGGCATCCCCGAGGCGTTCCTGGCCCATGCCAAGCGCGGTGAGGTGCTCGCCGACATCGGGCTCACCCCCGCCGAGATCGCGGGCCGGATCGGGGCGGCCCTGACCCGTATCGAGGCGGCCCACCCGGAGCGGGCGAGCGCCCTCGCCGAGGCGCGTGCCGCCGCCGGGGCCCGTACGCCCGCCGGGGGTCGTACCGCCGCCGAAGCCCGTACCGCCGCCGAGGAGAGCCAGGCATGACAGCAGCCGAGCAGCAGCAGCGGCGTTCGGGCTTCGACCTCGGCAAGCTGCTGGCCGAGCGCGCCTCGGAGCGGTACGACCTGCACACCCGGCACCTCAACCACCAGCTGCCCCGGATGCTGCGCACCATCGGGTTCGACAAGGTCTACGAGCGGGCCGAGGGCGCGTACTTCTGGGACGACGAGGGCCAGGACTACCTCGATATGCTCGCCGGCTTCGGGGTGATGGGCCTGGGCCGCCACCACCCCGTGGTCCGCAAGGCGCTGCACGACGTCCTGGACGCCGACCTGGCCGATCTGACCCGCTTCGACTGCCAGCCGCTGCCCGGTCTGCTGGCCGAGCGGCTGCTGACCCACGCCCCCCATCTGGACCGGGTCTTCTTCGGCAACAGCGGCACCGAGGCCGTCGAGACCGCCCTGAAGTTCGCCCGCTACGCCACCCGCAAGCCGCGCGTCCTGTACTGCGCCCACGCCTTCCACGGGCTGACCACCGGCGCGCTGTCGGTCAACGGCGAGGACGGCTTCCGCAAGGGGTTCGCCCCGCTGCTGCCCGACACCCCGATCGAGATGGGCGACCTCGAGGCGCTGGAGCGGGAGCTGGCGCGCGGGGACGTGGCGGGGTTCGTGGTGGAGCCCATCCAGGGCAAGGGGGTGCACGAGGCCCCGCCCGGCTTCCTGCGCGCCGCACAGGAGCTGCTCCACCGCCACAAGGCCCTGCTCATCGCGGACGAGGTGCAGACCGGCCTCGGCCGCACCGGGGACTTCTTCGCCTACCAGCACGAGGACGGCGTCGAACCGGATCTGGTGTGCGTGGCCAAGGCACTCTCCGGCGGCTATGTGCCGGTCGGTGCGACCCTCGGCAAGGACTGGATCTTCAAAAGGGTCTATTCGTCGATGGACCGGGTGCTGGTGCACTCGGCCAGCTTCGGCTCCAACGCCCAGGCCATGGCGGCCGGGCTCGCCGTCCTCGCCGTCATGGAGGACGAGGAGGTCGTGGCCAACGCCCGCCGCACCGGCGAGCTGCTGCGCGACCGCCTCGCCGCCCTGGTGGACCGCTACGAGCTGCTGCACGACGTCCGCGGCCGGGGGCTGATGATCGGCATCGAGTTCGGCCGACCCAGCTCACTGGGGCTGCGCGGCCGGTGGGCGATGCTCCAGGCGGCGCGCAAGGGGCTGTTCGCGCAGATGGTCGTCGTCCCGCTGCTGCGGCGCCATCGCATCCTCACCCAGGTGTCCGGCGACCATCTGGAGGTCATTAAGCTGATCCCGCCGCTGATCATCGGTGAGCGGGAAGTGGACCGTTTCGTCGAGGCGTTCACAGCGGTCATGGACGACGCACACGACGGCGGCGGTCTGATCTGGGACTTCGGCCGGGCGCTCGTCAAACAGGCGGTGGCCAACCGCTGACCGATGGGGGACCCCGGATGATCGACGCGACCGCCGTACGGGCCGTGAACACGATGACGGCGAGGTGGGCGCGGGCGGCCGTGGCGGACGAGGGCACGGCCTTCGCCGCCACCGGGGTCTGGTCGCTGCTCGCCCTGCTCGCGGGCGGTGCCGACGGCCCGGCCCGACAGGAGCTGGCGGGCGCGCTGGGCGTCGGCGCGGACGGCGCGACGGCGCTCGGCGGGCGGCTGCTCGGGTCGCTGGACGCCATGGACGGCGTGCACGCGGCCACCGGGCTGTGGACCCGTCAGGACCTGCCGATCCGGCCCGAGTGGGAGGCCGGGCTGCCCCCGGGCGTACGCTCCACGCTGACCGGGGACGCCGAGCGCGACCGCAAGGAGCTGGACGGCTGGGCGTCCCGGCGCACCCGGGGCGCGATCGCCGAGATGCCGGTGCCGCTCACCCCCGACACCCGGCTGGTGCTGGCCGGGGCGCTCACGGTGGAGACGGCCTGGCTCCAGCCGTTCCGGCCGGGCTGGCTGAGGCCGGCGAGCGGCCCCTGGCGGGACCGCTCGCTGGCCGGACTCACCCGGTCCACGGACGACCTCGACGGGGTGCTGCGGGTCGTCCCCGACACCCCGGCCGGTCCGCTCACCCTCTCGGGCATCGCGGGTGACAACGGGCTGGATGCGCACCTGGTCCTCGGAGCCGAGGACGCCGTGGGCGGCGAGGTGCTGGAGGCCGGGATCGGCGCGGTGGCCGGGGAGTACCCGGGGCTGCCGGGCTCGGCGCTGCCGCTGGGCGAGGCCGGGCCCGGGGTCCGGGTGATGGAGGTCCCGAGCTGGGACCCCACGCCCCGGGCGACGCTCTCCACCCCGCAGTTCACCGTGACGGCGCGGCACGATCTGCTGCGCAGGGCCGAGCTGTTCGGGCTGCGTACCGCCCAGGACACCGCGCGCGGCCACTTTCCGGGGATCAGCCCCGCCGCGCTGGCGCTGTACTCGGCGGAGCAGTCCATGACCGCCTCGTTCAGCGCCGAGGGCTTCCGGGCGGCGGCGGTGACCGCGTTCGCCATGGCGCCCGGTTCGGCGCCGCCGCAGCAGAAGGCGAAGCTGATCAGCGTGGCGTACGACCGCCCGTTCGGCTTCCTGGCCGTGCACCGCGCCACCGGTCTGGTGCTGACGGCGGGCTGGGTCACCGAGCCGGAGCCCGGGGCCGACACCATGTGGTGAGCCCCGTGAGCCCCGTGAGCCCCGTGAGCCCCGTGAGCCCCGTGAGCCCCGTGAGCCCCGTGAGCCCCGTGAGCCCCGTGAGCCCGCGGCCGTCTCCGTCTCGCACCCGAAGCCCCTTACGCGGTGTCCGGTGGATCTTTCCCCTCCCCGCCCCTTCCCGCAGTATCGATATGCGGCTCCGCCGCGTGGCAGGGGCTTCGCCCCTGGACCCCGGGGTCTGGGGCGCAGCCCCCCACGCGGCGGAGCCGCATATCGTCAGGTGTCGGGAAGGGGCGGGGTAGGGGAGCAGCCCGCCGCAGGCCTCAAGATCCGTCGGACACCTCCCCAGCCCGTGAAGCGCGTCAGGCGGTGAGCAGCCGTTCCCGGAGCCGGTCGCGCTGTTCGGGGGAGAGGCCGAGCCCCTCGGCGAGATAGCGCTCGGGGCCGCCCCAGGTCTCCTCGATGGTCGTGAACGCCGCCGCCAGATATTCGGCGCGCGCGTCGAACAGCGGCAGCAGCAGCGCCATGACCTCGGGCGACATGGGGTCGGAGCCGTCCCCCGGAGCGCCCTTGCGCCAGATCTTGTAGCGCCGGTGGGTGGCCGCCGACTCGAGGTAGTCGGCCTCGATGGCCTCCTGGTCGACGCCGAGGGCCAGCAGGGTCACCGCGATGGAGAGCCCGGCCCGGTCCTTGCCCGCGGAACAGTGCATCAGCACCGGTGAGCTGTCCTCGGCCATGTCGCGGAGGATCCGGCCGTGTTCGACGAGCCGGGTGGTGATGATGGAGCGGTAGGAGCCGATCATGCGCTTCTCGGCCCGGCCCTCGGAGAGCAGCTCGCGCAGGGTCTTCAGATCGCCCTCGCGCACCATCCTCCAGAACCCGGCGCCGTCGGCCGGGTCGGACAGCGGCAGATTGACGTTGCGGACCCCGCGGAGCGTGACGTCCGGACCCTCCAGCTTGATGTCGGCGGCGTTGCGGAAGTCGAAGACGGTGTGCAGGCCGAGCGAGTCGAGGTAGGCCGTGTCCGCCTCGGTGGCATGGGCGAGATGGCCGCTGCGGAACAGTACTCCGGGCCGTACCCGGCGGCCGTCGGCAGCCGGCAGTCCACCGAGATCACGGAAATTGCGTACCCCCACCAATCGGCTTTCGGCCTGGGGGACCTGCGGCGACTGCGACTGCTGCGTCACGGGCTCTCCTTCACCATCGGCCGCCGACGCGGCTCGTCGACGAGGCGGGCTGAAGCTGACCATACGACATGCGTGCAACGGGCAATCGGTCTCGTGAGGGTGCGGGCATTGCCGCACCGTCCGCCCTCCCCGATCATGTTGATACCTGTGGAGAATTGGGGAGTGCGATGATCGAAACCGGTGGAAGCGGTCGGCTCTGGGTGCTCTCGGGGCGGCGCAGCAGCTACGCCCTGCACCTCACCGACCGTGATGAGCTGCTCCATCTCCACTGGGGGCCGAGGATCGCGGTCGAGGACGCCGAGGCCCTCGCCGCCGAGCCCGGGCCGCCGGACTGGCCGTTCGAATCACCGCTTGACGGGCGCGAGGAGTACCCCGTGGAGGGCGGTCCGCGCTTTGTACGCCCCGCCCTGTCCGTCCACGCCGGGGGCGTACGCGGCACCGAGTGGCGCTTCGGCGGCGGCACCGTCCTCGACCCCGGCACCGGTGAGGAGCTGCGGCTGCGCTTCCACGATCCGCTGCACCACCTCGACATCACCCTCCACTACCGGATGCGGGACGACGGCGATGTCATCGAGCGCTGGACCGCCCTCGCCCACACCGGCACCGCCGGGCAGGAGCCGGTGGAGCTGCTGCGCGCCGACTCCGCCGCCTGGTCGCTCCCGGCGCGCGACCGCTGGCGGCTGTCCCATCTGCACGGCCGCTGGGCCGCCGAGAGCCGGCTCGCCCGCACCGAGCTCACCCCCGGCGAGAAGGTGATCGGCAGCCGCCGAGGCCATACCAGCCATCACCATCTGCCCTGGATCGCCCTGGACGGCGGGGCGGCCACCGAGGAGAGCGGCGAGGTGCACAGCTGCGCACTCGCCTGGTCCGGGGCCTGGCGGATCGCCGTCCAGCTGCTGAGCGACGGCGCCGTCCAGGCGGTCGGCGGGGTCGGCCACGACGACGCGGGCCAGCTGCTCCTCGCGCCCGGTGAGTCCTTCACCACGCCCGTCTTCGCGGGGCTGTGGACCGACGGCGGCTTCGGGGCCGCGAGCCGCGCCTGGCACGCCTGGCAGCTCGCGCATGTGGTCCCCGGCGCCGACCGGTCCCGGCCGGTGCTCTACAACTCGTGGGAGGCCACCGAGTTCGAGGTGAGCGAGGAGCAGCAGGGCTCGCTCGCGCGGCTGGCCGCCGACATGGGCGTCGAGCTGTTCGTCGTGGACGACGGCTGGTTCGGTTCGCGCACCAGCGACCGGGCCGGGCTCGGCGACTGGACGCCCAACCCGGACCGCTTTCCGTACGGGCTGAAGCCGCTGGCCGACCAGGTGCACGCGCTCGGGATGCGGTTCGGCATCTGGGTCGAGCCGGAGATGGTCAACCCCGACAGCGACCTCTACCGTGCCCATCCCGACTGGGTGCAGCACCACCCCGGCCGGGGTCGCACCGAGTTCCGCAACCAGCTCGTGCTCAACCTCGCCCGACCCGAGGTGCGTGCCTATCTGTGGGAGCGGCTGGACACTCTGCTGAGCGGCGCGCCCATCGACTATGTGAAATGGGACTTCAACCGCTCCTTCGCGGACCCCGGCTGGCCCGGCGACCCCTATCCGCGACGGTTGTGGATCGACCATGTACGCGGGCTGTACGAGCTGCTGGAGCGGCTGCGCGCGGCCCACCCCGGGGTCGCCTTCGAGTCCTGCTCGGGCGGCGGCGGCCGGATCGACCTCGGCGTCCTGGCCCACACCGACCAGGTGTGGACCTCTGACAACACCGATCCGCTGGACCGGCTGGCCATCCAGCACGGCTTCGGTCAGCTCCACCCGGCCCGGGTGATGGCCGCCTGGGTCACCGACAGCCCCAACGCCATGGGCAACGCCCGCGTCAGCTCGCTGCGCTTCCGCTTCGTCAGCGCGATGGCCGGGGTGCTGGGCGTGGGTGGCGATCTGACCCGCTGGAGCGAGGCCGAACTCGCCGAGGCCCGCGACTGGGTGGCGCTCTACAAGCGGGTGCGCCCGGTCGTCCAGCACGGTGAGCTGTACCGGCTGCGGCCTCCGGAGGGCGACGGGCTCAGCGCGGTGCAGTACGTCCGGGGCGAGGAGACCGTGGTGCTGGCCTGGCTCCAGTCGCAGCACCACGGCCGGGCACAGCCTCCGCTGCGGCTGCGCGGGCTCGACCCGGCGGCCACCTACCGGGATCTGGAGACCGGGGAGGTGCACCGTGGAGCGGTGCTCGCCCACCGGGGCTTGCGCACCGGGCTGAGCGGCGACCTGGACGCCGCCGTATTCCACCTTCGCCGAAACTGACCAGGTGGGATAGATCACCCCACGTCAAGCCCCGGTTACGGTGGCGTAAGTCACGCCATCGGGTGAATGATGTCCCGACGTGGCAGACGATAAGGAGAGATTCAGCAACGGTTCCATCGGGTCCTACGCAGCCGTCGGGGACAGCTTCACCGAGGGCGTCGGCGACCCCGGTCCTGACGGGGTGTTCGTCGGCTGGGCCGACCGGCTCGCCGTCCTGCTGTCCGACCAACGACCCCACGACGATTTCCGCTACGCCAATCTGGCCGTACGCGGTCGACTCCTTGACCAGATAGTGGCCGAGCAGGTGGCCCGGGCCATCGAACTCGGCCCCGATCTGGTCACCTTCTGCGCGGGTGGCAATGACATCCTGCGCCCCGGCAGCGACCCCGACGATGTGGCCGAGCGCTATGAGGCCGCCGTCGCCGACCTCCGGGCGCGGGTGGGCACGGTGCTGCTGTGCACCGGCTTCGACACCAGAGGGGTGCCGGTGCTGCGCCATCTACGGGGCAAGATCGCCACGTATACGGCGCATGTGCGGGCGATCGCCGACCGCCACGGCTGCCCGGTGCTCGACCTGTGGTCGCTGCGCTCGGTGCAGGACCGCCGGGCCTGGGACGCCGACCGGCTGCATCTGTCGCCGGACGGTCACACCCGGGTCGCGCTGAGGGCCGGTCAGGTGCTCGGCCTCGACGTCCCCGCCGACCCCGATCAGCCCTGGCCCCCGGAGGGGCAGCGCACCCCGGCCGAGGTGCGCCGGGACAACATCCACTGGGCGCGCGAATATCTGGTGCCCTGGATCGGCCGACGGCTGCGCGGAGAGTCGTCGGGTGACCATGTGGAACCCAAGCGGCCCGATCTGCTGCCGCTGCGGCCCTGAGGGCCTGTGACCCGAAGCGGTCCCGGAGGAATAGGGGCAGACCCCCGTTGGCGCCCCGAGGCTGACCGCCCGATGCGCTGTCGCTGCCCCTATTCCCTCGGCACCGCTCGCGTACGTCGTGTCGTCGCCGCTGGGCCGCTATATCGCCAGGTAGGCCCAGACGGCGCGGCCCGCGCCGCCCTGGTTCGGCCTGACCCCCCAGGCCTCCGACATGGCCTCCACCAGCATCAGCCCGCGGCCGCCCTCCTGGTCCGCGCTCACCGACCGGGCCTCGGGCACCGTGCGCGCACAGCCCTGGTCGGCCACCTCCAGCCGCAGCCGGGTGCCTATGAGCTGGAGTGAGCAGCGAACTTCCTCGCTGGAGGTGTGACGCACCGCGTTGGTGAAGAGCTCGGAGACGATCAACTCCGCGCTGTCCCGGGTGTCCTGGTCGATGCCCCATGAGCCCAGCCGCCGCACGACATGCCTTCTCGCCTCGGCGACGGACGTGCTCAGCGCCGGCAGACGAAACACGTCGTGGCGGGGCGGAGCGACCACGGTGCCGCCGCGCCCTAACCGGAGAGCCTCATAGGAAGGAGCCACGCCGACACTATGCTCTGTCACACTCGCGTATGGCAAGGTTCAATCTGTAAATTACAGAATCGCAAGCGCAGGCTGTTCGGAATGCTGAGCCCATGCCAGACTGCTGTGTCGTGAAGGTACTTGGAGGGGGACGGTAGTGGCGGATGCGCGGGCGGGCGGAGCCCCGACCGTCCTGCGAGTCGTGCTCGGAAAACGGCTCCAGGACCTTCGGGAGAAGGCCGGGCTGTCATTCGAACAGGCCGGGCGCGCCCTGGACGTCACCCATGCCACGATCCGGCGGATGGAGAAGGCCGAGGTCGGCCTGAAGCTCCCGTACGTCGAGAAGCTGCTGCGGACGTACGGCGTCACCGACCCCGAGGAGGTCGAGGGGTTCCTCTCCCTCGCGCGCGAGGCCAACAAGGCCGGCTGGTGGCACCGGTTCCGCGACGTCCTGCCGGAGTGGTTCAACACCTTCGTCAGCCTGGAGGTCGAGGCCAATCTGATCCGGGCCTACGAGCCGCACTACATCCCAGGGCTGCTCCAGACCGAGGACTACGCCCGCGCGGTGCTCCGCGCGGGCATGCCGCATGCGCCCGAATCGGAGATCGAGCGCAACGTAGCCCTCCGCATGGAGCGCCAGGCGCTGCTCACCCGGGACAACCCGCCGATGCTGTGGGTGGTCATGGACGAGACGGTGGTGCGCCGCCCCATCGGCGGCGCCGAGACCATGCGTGCCCAGATCGCGAGGCTCATCGAGGAGGCCGAGGCGCCTCATATCCGCTTGCAGGTCATGCCGTTCGACGCCGGTCCGCACCCGGCGATGTACGGCCCCTTCCATATCTTCCGGTTCCCGATCCCGGAGCTCCCCGATATCGCGTACACGGAGACGCTCGTCAGCGGCTCCTACTTCGACCAGCGCGATGATGTATCGGCGTTCCTGGAGGCCCTGGACCGGATGTGCGCGCAGGCCGCGCCTGCACAGACGACTCAGGCGATTCTGAGTCGCATTCGCAAGGAGATCTGAACGATGGATCGCATATGCGGGAACCGCGTCTACAGCGGCATGCCGGCAAGGGAACTCGGCAACGAGGGCTGGCACAAGCCATGGAGCGGTGGCAATGGGGGAAGCTGCGTCGAGGCCATGAGACTGACGGACGGACGGGTGGCGCTGCGCCAGTCGACCGACCCGGACGGACCGGCCCTGATCTACACGCATCTGGAGATGAAACGCTTCATCCAGAGCGCGAAGGCCGGGGAGGCGGACTTTCTGTTCCTGTGACGTCCGGTGTGACGTCCGGGCCTGTGACGCTCATCGTGACCAGGGGGATCGAGGGGGAAACAGTGTGACCGACCGACCACGAAGCGACCGGCGGGGGCGGCGCCGGGGCGCGTTCCAGCACACCGCCCGCGAACACGTCGTACGCGCTACGACCCGTTCTGGAGACTGCCCAGTTCCGTAGGGATGAAACGGCGGCGGCGCACCGCGCCGTCGCCGTCCACCGAGATCACCGAGGCGCCGGTCCGGCATGGCGGACCGGCGCCTCGGTGCGGATGGCGGCTGTAGCCGAAGAGCGGGTCCAGCGCGGTCCACTCGGCCGCCTCGGCGTCGGTGTAGGTATGGCCCTCGGCCGCAGCTTTGCCCGAACTGGGCTGAGCCAGTACAACCAGCTTGGGTGCTATCTGGTCTCGGATGCGGACAGTGAGGGCTACCAGCCGAAACTGGCTGACGAGATGGAAGCGGTTCAGCTTCAGATGGGCGCTGAACTCCTCGGTCACGCCCGCCTGATGCTCGGCGACCGGAAGACGGGCGCCCGAGAGCCCAGGTGACTTGCGGACAAGGAGACTTGACGGAATGTGCCGCCCTGGGGGCGACGGGTTCGACGGAGAGGTGGCAGACGTGGGTGACGCGGCGGGGCGGGCGTGTCAGCGCCGCACCTCAGCGTCGTGACCATCGACCGGCCCCCGGAAGGTGGACGCCGACACCTACGCCCCGGGCGCTAGACCTGATCCCGCGCTCGGCCCCGGGCCGCGAGCGAGGGCCGGTTCCCGGATCCCTGCTCGGTTCCCACGCCGGCCAGGATCTTCGCCGTGCCTTCGGGTGCCTCCACCTGGAAGTGGTGGGTGCCCAGGTCGACGAGCACGATGTCGAAGCGGTCCCCGTAGCGGTCGATCGCTTCACGCGTCACCAGGTCACGTATCGCGAACACGGTGATCGGCTGCTTGGTCTCGCGCAGCGCCGCGTCCATGTCCCAACGCACCAGACCCTCGATGGAACGCAGACCCGCGGGCTGCCGCACCGCGACCATCTTCTCGAAGTACGCATCCTTGAGAGCCGTGCTGGTCCCGGCCGGCGAACCTCCCTCGACGAGGCCCCGCACCGCTCCGGCGAAGTCCTCGCGGAACATGCGCAGCGTCGCGTCGGTCTGTTCGTCGCTCAGCGCCGGGAACAGGGACAGATAGTGCAGCGCGTCGAGTGCGACCACATGAGAGACCGTGGCAGGGAGCAGCCGGCCGACTTCGACGGCGACCGCCCCGCCGAGGGAGTGCCCGGCCACGACACATGTGTCCACCGACTCGGCTTCCAGCACTGCTGCCACGTCGCGGGCGAACTCCTCCATGGTCCAGACGTCCCGCGTCGACCGCGACTCGCCATGCTCGGCGAGGTCGATCGCGAGAACGCGGTAGTCCTCGGGCAGATGGTCGGTCACCGCGTCGAAGTCGCCGCGGTCGCATGCCCAGCCGTGGATGAGAGCCAGAGTCGGCCCTCCGGCGGGACCGCCGGCCGTGTACCGGATCGTCGTGTGGTCCGATCGCCGCACCTCGAGGTTCTTCCTGGGCCTGCTTGTCGTCGTCACGGTGTCTCCTTGTTCCGCATTGTGTAATGCCGTATCGGGCAGTGGATGAAAACGGCGGTCGAGGGATCCTCTGCCGTTGGCCGGCCCCTCATCCGCACGGGGCCATGACGTCACGGCGCCGCGCCCGTACCCGGTTCAGGCGCAGGACGAGGACGGAGAAGGCGATCATCGCGATCGCCAGCGCGTAGCTCTCGGCGGCGGTCCTCAGTCCCAGGGTGGTGACGGCGATTCCCCCGAGTACGGCGGGCACGCTGTTTCCCAGATAGGCGATGACGTTCGCCAGCGCGAAGACCGCGCTGCGCTCGTGCGGCTCGGCGACCCGGGCGAAGGTGCCGAACGTCGCCAGCACCGACGCACCGAGGGCGAGGCCCGCGACGACGGTGCCGACGGCGGCAAGCCAGGTGAGGTCCTCCGCTATTCCGGCGAGTGATATCAGGGTGCCGAGCCCGAGCAGTGCGGACGAGGGCGTCAGCAGCGAGGACGCGGACCGGGAGCGGAGCAGGAAGACCGCGAGCGCGCCGGTGCCGGTCAGGAGCGTCACGACGACGCCGCCGACCAGATGACTGTGCAGCCCCAGCAACTTGGCCGCGACGGACGGGCCGAGCGAGAGGTACATCCCGGCCAGGGCCCAGCCCGCGATCATCGCCGGCACCACCGGGAGGATGTCCGCGCGCAGATGTGCGGGCATGGCGACCCGCGGACGCAGGGATGCGACGGCTCCCGGCCGACGGGGAGACGTCTCCGGCAGGACGGCGACGGCCACCGCCGCCAGCACCATTCCGCCGAACAGCAGCGCGTAGACCAGCCGGGTCGGGGCGGGGCCGAACTCCACCAGCACACCGGAGCCGAGAGCGCCGAGGGCGAGCCCGGTCAGGGGGGACACCGAGGTGACGGCGCCCGCGCGGCCACGGGCGTGCGGCGGTTCGAGGTCGACGAGGGTGGCGCTCAGGGTGGTCGTCGCCGCCCCGGTGGCGATGCCCTGCAGCACCCGGGCGGCGGCCAGGACGACCACGTTCCCGGCGGTGAGGAACAGCGTGAGCGCGACCATCTCCAGGCCGATCGCCGCGGCGAGCACCGGCCGGCGGCCGAGATGGTCCGACAGCGCTCCGACCACGAGCAGCGAGCCCAGCAGGCCGACCACATAGAGGGCGAAGACGAGGGTCAGCACCCACGCCGTGAACCGCCATTGCTGCTGGTAGATCACATAGAGCGGGGAGGGTGCGCTGGAGGCGGCCAGGAAGAGGACAAAGGTGGCGGCCACGGAGCGGAATGCACCCTTCCGTGGCACGTGGTGCGGATCGGCGACGGGCGGTGCGGCGGTGGCGGCGGATTCAATGGGCATATACGGCCTCGCAGTGATCAGTGCGTTAGTGGCCCCAAGGTACCACTAACGCACTGATCGCTGCGCTAAAAAAGCAGCGATCAGTGCGATACTGGCGACATGCCCGCTACGACTTCCTCCGTGCCCCGCACAGGCAGCCGGCCCGGCGGCCGCTCCGCCCGCATCCGCGCGGCCGTCCACCGGGCCGTCAAGGAACTGCTCACCGACGAGGCCGACGAACTGCTGACGATCCCGGTCGTGGCCGCCCGGGCGGGCGTGCACGCCACCACGGTCTACCGCCGCTGGGGCTCCGTCGGCGACCTGCTCGCCGACGTCGCGACCAGCCGCTTCTCCGACGGCAACGTGGTGCCGGACACCGGAAGTCTCCGCGGTGACCTGGAACGCTATGCGTCCGACCTCGCCAAGGACCTCAACGACCCGGACACCCTCCCTCTGGTGCGCGCCACCATCGGCACGGCCGGGGAGCAAGGCGCCAGTGCGTGCACCGGAGAGCGTCAGCAGCAGCTCCAGGCCATGCTCGACCGGGAACGTGCCCGGGGCAATTGGGCCCCGACCGTCGAACGCGCCACCGAGGCTCTGCTCGCCCCCCTCTACTACCGGGCCGTCTTCACCGACCAGGCCCCCACCGCCGAATGGGCGCGCACCCTGGTGTCACACCTGCTGCCGGACTGACGGAACCGGCACCACCGGCCCCGGCGCCTTTCTTCCGGCATCCCGTGATGTCCGCTCTTCCGGTCATCCCGTGATGTCCGCCCTTTTGCTCATCCCCGCACAAAGGTTTGGTCTATACCTTGACTGGTATAGACCAAACCGCTTGAGTGTTCCTCGAAGTTGCAGGGCCCCCCACACGAAGGAGATCGGCCCCATGCGGAAGAGACGTGTTCTGGCGCCGCTCGCGGCGACCGCGGCGGTGTGCGCGAGTGTGCTTGTCATGCCCATGGCCTCGACGGCCTCGGCGGCGGGAACGACCGCCCAGGCGGCCTGCGACTACCCGAACTGGGTGGCCGGCAAGCCGTACGTCACCGGTGACATCGTCCGGTACACCGACGGCAAGTACTACCGCGCGGAGCACGACAACCCGGGCTATGACCCGGTGATCAGCACCTGGTACTGGGAGCCCTACGACTGCGGCGGCGAGGGCCAGAACCCGAGCGGCTTCGTGGTGAGCGAGGCGCAGTTCAACCAGATGTTCCCGAACCGGAACTCGTTCTACACCTACCAGGGCCTGACCGCCGCCCTGAGCGCCTACCCCGGCTTCGCCAACACCGGCAGCGACACCGTCAAGAAGCAGGAGGCGGCCGCCTTCCTGGCGAACGTCAACCACGAAACCGGCGGCCTGGTCCACATCGTGGAGCAGAACACCTCCAACTACCCGCACTACTGCGACTGGAACCAGCCCTACGGCTGCCCCGCGGGCCAGGCGGCGTACTACGGCCGCGGCCCGATCCAGCTCAGCTGGAACTTCAACTACAAGGCCGCGGGCGACGCGCTCGGCATCGATCTGCTCGGCAACCCCTGGCTGGTGGAGCGGGACGCCGCGGTGTCCTGGAAGACCGCCCTGTGGTTCTGGAACACCCAGCGCGGGGCCGGTTCGATGACCCCGCACGACGCCATGGTCAATCAGCGCGGCTTCGGCGAGACCATCCGCGCGATCAACGGCAGCCTGGAGTGCAACGGCGGCAACCCCGGCCAGGTGCAGAGCCGAATAGACGCCTACCAGCGGTTCGTCCAGATACTCGGCACCACCCCCGGCTCCAACCTGAGCTGCTGACCGGCCGCCGCTGACCGGCCGCCGCTGTTCGGTCGCCGCTGACCGGCGCCGAGCGGGCGTCCGGCCGGAAGCGAGGAAATTGAGGTGCGCCGCTCCGCCGCCACGCGCCAGCCTGGAGCACATGGCGTGGACGGTGACGTACGACCTCGAGGAGTTCCGGGTCGCGGCGGGTGGCTTCCTGCGCACCCACCCGGCCCGGAACACCACTTTGCTCACGGTGGTCTCCTCCCTGACGGTGGCGGGCAGCGGCAGATACGGCGACGAGCCGCCGGTCTACGGCTGGTGGACCGGAGAGGGCGGGGCGGTGGAGGGCGCGTTCCTGTGCACGCCGCCCTACCCCCCGCTGCTCTCCGCCCTCTCCGGCGAGGCGTCCCGGGCCCTCGCCCGTATCCTCGCCCGGGACGGCGAGCTGAAGGTCACCGGAGTGAACGCGGGGCGCGAGACCGCCGAGACCTTCGCCACCGCCTGGGAGGACCTCACCGGTGCGGTGGCCACCGTCGAGCAGACCCACCGGCTCTATCGTCTCGATGCCCTCACCCCGCCCGATCCGGCCCCACCGGGGCGGCCCCGGATCGCCACCACCGCCGACCGGGACCTGCTGATCACCTGGTACGAGGGGTTCGCCCGCGAGACCGGCGCGCTGAGGGACGATGTCGCGGCGCAGGTGGACGACAAGCTCGGCCATGACGGGATCACGGTGTGGGAGCTCGACGGCCGGCCGGTGGCCTGTGCCGGGATCAGCCGTACGATCGCCGGCATGGCCCGGGTCTCCCTGGTCTACACCCCGCCCGAGCTGCGCGGACGCGGCTACGCGGGCGCCGCCACGGCCGCCGTGAGCGGGGCCGCGCGGGCCGCCGGGGTGCAGGAGGTCCTGCTCTTCACCGATCTCGACAACCCCACCAGCAACGCCCTCTATCAGCGTCTCGGCTATCGCCCGCTGGAGGACCACCTGCTGCTGTCCTTCATCGCGGCCGAGCGCACCGTTCCGGAACAAGGTCACCCCTCGTAAGAGTTGTGTCATTGCAGCCCAACGGCACCGCTCGTTGGAGTGCTCCCGCCCTCTCACCCTGGAGGCCCCGTGACCGGCTTACATCCGACACGTTCCCGGCTCACCGCCGCCCTGCGCCCCGCCGCCTTCGGAGCGGATCCCGGTGGGGAGCGGATGGAGCGCATCCGGCGGTCGCCGAACTTCGTGAACGGTGTGTTCGTCAACCCGGTGGGGGCCCGTACCGCCCCGTCGGGCTCGATGCTGAAGCTCGCGTCCACCTACTTCCGCAAGGAGGAGCGCGTCCGCCGGGCCCCGGCCGGGACCGTGCCGGTGCACCCCACCACCGTCGCCGATCTGGCCACCCCTCCCGCCTCCGGGCTGCGGCTGACCTGGATGGGGCACTCCAGTGTGCTGGCGGAGATCGACGGGCGGCGGGTGCTGTTCGACCCCGTCTGGGGACAGCGCTGTTCGCCCTTCTCGATGGTGGGGCCCAAGCGGTTGCACCCGGTGCCGGTGCCGCTGCGGGAGCTGGGGCCGGTGGACGCGGTGGTCATCTCCCATGATCACTACGACCATCTGGACATGCCCACGGTCCGGGCGCTGGTGCGGAGCCACGCGATGTTCGTCGTCCCGCTCGGGGTGGGGGCCCATCTGGAGCGCTGGGGCGTCCCGGCCGAGCGGATGACCGAGCTGGACTGGCACGAGTCCACCGAGGTCGCCGGGCTCACGCTCACCGCCACCCCCGCCCGCCACTTCTGCGGTCGCGGGCTGCGCAACACCCAGCACACTCTGTGGGCCTCCTGGGTGGTGGCGGGTTCCGGGCGCCGGATCTACCACAGCGGGGACACCGGCTACTTCCCCGGTTTCGCGGAGATCGGCGCGGCGCACGGGCCGTTCGACGCGACCATGATCCAGATCGGTGCCTACTCCGATTACTGGCCGGACATCCACATGACCCCCGAGGAGGGCATGCGGGCCCATCTCGATCTCCAGGGCGGGGACCCGGTGCGGGGGATCATGCTGCCGATCCACTGGGGCACCTTCAACCTCGCCCCGCACCCGTGGGAGGAGCCCGCCGAGGGCACGGTGGCGGCGGCCGAGGAGGCCGGGGCGAATGTGGCCGTTCCGCGTCCTGGCCAGCCGTTCGAGCCGGAGCAGGGGCTGCCGCTGGAGCCGTGGTGGCGGGCGATCGCGGCCCGGCCGGTGACGGAGGTACCGGCCGCGGCCGAGGGTGCGGCCGAGCCGGCCGTTCCCGCCGGACCGTCCGGCGGCGGGGCTTCGGCCGGACCGTCCGGGGCCGGGGCTTCGGGGGCGACCGGAAAGCGTCCCGGAGCGACCGGCGGCGCGGACCCCGCGATGCCCATCCCCCAGTCGTAACAAGGGGGTTGGGGCCGCCTCCCGGGGCGGTACGACACGGGTTGCTTCTTTGTCGAATGGCGCTGAATGGCGTCCAAACCCTTGTGGTGGACACGACGCGCTCGCTTGAATGGTTAGGAAAGGTTCCTAACGGATCGCCTCAGGGGGCCGGGGCTGCCCCGGCGTGCCCTGGGGCGGCCGCGCGCACTTCCCCCACAGTCGACAAGGAACGGAGTCCCCATGTCCCCCATGTCCCCCATGCACAGGAGGATCGGCCTCGCGGCCGTGGCCGTCACGGTACCGGCCGCGCTCGTCTTCACCGGCGTCGGAGTCGGGCAGGCGTCCGACCACCTGCCGTCCTCGTCGGATGTGCGCCACACCCACTCGGCGCACAAGGCCGCGGCGGCGAGCGGCCTGGACGACCCGGCGAAGAAGGAGATCGCCATGAAGCTGGTCTCCAGCGCCGAGAACTCCTCGCTCGACTGGCGCGCCCAGTTCAAGTACATCGAGGACATAGGCGACGGCCGCGGCTACACCGCGGGCATCATCGGATTCTGCTCCGGCACCGGCGACATGCTGGAACTCGTCGAGTACTACACCCAGCAGAAGCCCGGCAACGTCCTGGCCAAGTACCTCCCCGCGCTGCGCGACGTCGACGGCACCGACTCCCACGACGGTCTCGACCCGAACTTCACCAAGGACTGGAAGAAGGCCGCCGCCGACAAGGCGTTCCAGGACGCCCAGGAGCACGAGCGCGACCGCGTCTACTTCAACCCGGCCGTCAAGCAGGGCAAGGACGACGGCGTGGGCGCGCTCGGCCAGTTCATCTACTACGACGCGATCGTGATGCACGGCCCCGGCAACAGCAAGTACAGCTTCGGCGGCATCCGTAAGACCGCCCTGTCCAAGGCCAAGTCCCCGGCGCAGGGCGGCAATGAGACCACCTACCTCAACGCCTTCCTCGACGCCCGTAAGGAGGCCATGAAGAGCGAGGAGGCGCACAGCGACACCAGCCGGGTCGACACCGAGCAGCGGAAGTTCCTCAACGAGAAGAACTTCGACCTGGCGCCCCCGTTGAAGTGGAAGGTCTACGGCGACCCGTACGAGATCAACTCCTGACCGCCGTGCCGTCCCCGCTTGCTAAGCGGGACACTGTCCCATATCGTCAATCGGGACAGTGTCCCGTTTATTCGGTGTGGGGATGGAGTAGGACTATGTCGACATATTTGCTGGTGCACGGTGCCTGGCACAGCGGGCAGTGCTGGGAGCGGGTGGTCCCGCTGCTGACGGCGGCCGGGCATCGGGTGCTGGCGCCGACGCTGACCGGCTACGGCGACACGGCGCATCTGGCGGGCCCGGAGGTGGGGCTGGATACGCATGTCGACGACATCGTCGGGCTGATCACCGAGGAAGACCTCACCGATGTCGTGCTCGTCGGGCACAGCTACGCCGGGCTGGTCATCTCGTCCGCCGCCAACCGGGTCCCGGAGCGGATCGCGCAGCTGGTCTATCTCGACGCCATGGTCCCGGAGGACGGCGAGAGCGCGGTCGATGTCATGCCCTTCACCCAGGCCATGATCGACCAGGCCCTGACGTCCGAGAGCGGCTGGCGGATACCACCCCTGGCCGGGATGGAGCCGTCCTCGGGTCTGTTCGGGGTGACCGAACCGGCGGATGTGGAGTGGCTGCGGTCGATGCTGTCGGATCAGCCGGTGCGCTGCCTCCAGCAGCCGGTCCGGCTGGACAACCCGGCCGTGAACGCGATCCCGCGGGCGCATATCCACTGCGTCGCCGATGTGCCGGAGGGCATCACCCGGCGGCCCGTCCCCGCCGTCCAGCCCAACGGCAGCCCGTCACAGGTGTGGGAATTGGCGACCGGTCACGACTGCATGATCACCATGCCGGGTGAACTCACCGAACTGCTGCTCAAGCTCGGCTGAGCCGGTCCCTTCTCGGCTTCTCAGCCCGACGCCGCCTCCACCAGGGCGCGCATGACGCGTACGTCGTCGCCCGCTTCCGGATGCCACTGGACGCCCAGTACGAACGCCTCCGCGTCCGGCAGCTCCACCGCCTCCACCGTTCCGTCGTCCGTGGCGTGGGCCGAGGGGGTCAGCCCCTTGCCCAGGTGGGCCACGGACTGGTGGTGGAAGGTGGGGACGGACACCGGTTCCGGGAGGATCCCGGCGAGGAGCGTCCCCGGGACCGGCTTCACCTCGTGGTGGTCGAAGACGCCGGGCCGACCCACGTGGCCGTCCAGGTGCTGGACGAGGGTGCCGCCCAGGGACACGTTCAGGAGCTGGTGGCCGCGGCAGATGCCCAGCAGGGGAGTGCCCGACGCCAGGGCCGCCTCGATCAGGGCCAGCTCCCAGGCGTCCCGCTCCCGCGCGGGCGGCCCGGTGCGCGGCTCCACCTCGGCCCCGTACCGGGCCGGTTCCACATCCGGGCCGCCGGAGATGACGAGCCCGTCGAGGCGGGAGACGACGGACGCGGCGGCGGCCGGGTCCTCGTCCGGCGGCAGCATCGCCGCCAGGCCGCCCGCGCGCTGGACGAGCAGGTGGTAGCCCGAGGGCAGCAGCGCGGCGGGAAGGTTCCACACGCCCCAGCTCGCCGAGGATTCGAGATAGGTGCTGACGCCGATCAGGGGCTTGGACACCGGGGACTCCGATCTTCGTGGATCTGCTCGGTCGGGGGACGGTTCTCGGCCGCGGGGACCGCTCTCCGCCGGGGGACGGTTCTCGGCCGCGGGACGGTTCTCCGCCGTGGGAATGGTCTCAGTCGCGGGACAGTTCCGCCTCTGCCTCGGCCAGCGCCGCGAACTCCTCCTCCGGCGCCGCCGCGACCAGGCGGTGGCGGCTGTAGAAGGCGAAGTAGGCCAGCGCCACCGCGTAGACACCGAGCGCGATGAAGGCCGCGTCCTTGTCCACCAGGAAGGTGGCCACCAGCGCCGAGCAGGCCAGGACGAAGGCGAGGGACGACGTCACCGTGCCGCCGGGGGTGCGGTAAGGACGCTCCAGGCCCGGTTCGCGGCGGCGCAGGACGATGTGGGAGAGCGACATCAGGGCGTACGAGATGGTGGCGCCGAAGACCGCGGTATTGAGCATCCGGGCGCCGTCGCCGGTCCACGCCGCGAGGGCGAAGCCTATGGCGCCCGGGACCAGCAGGCCCAGGAAGGGGGCCTTGCGGCGGCTGGTCAGCGAGAGGAAGCGGGGCAGATAGCCGGCCCGGGAGAGCGCGAACAGCTGGCGCGAACCGGCGAAGATCAGCGAGAAGAAGGAGGCCACGAGCCCGGCGAGGCCCGCGTAGTTGACGATCCGGGACAACACGGTGGCCTTGCCGTCCGGCTGGAGCGCCTCGACCAGCGGATTGCCCGCGTCCTGTACGGCGTTCGGGCCGCGCGCCCCCGTCGCCGCGAGGAAGGTGAGCAGGGCGAGGAGCAGCAGGATGCCCATGGACCAGGCCATGGCCTTCGGCAGCGTACGGGCCGGGTCCCGGGTCTCCTCGGCCGCCAGCGGCACCCCCTCGACCCCCAGGAAGAACCACATGCCGAAGGGGAACGCCGACCAGATGCCGAGCAGCCCGAACGGCAGCCAGGAACTCGAGCCGAAGGAGGAGTGGTCCGCCGGGATGTTGTTGAGCGAGCCCGCGTCGAAGTCGGTGAGGGCGCCGAAGGCGAAGACCAGCAGCGCGGCGACGGCGATGGCGGTCACGACCAGGCTGAACCGCAGGGCCTCGCCCACGCCCCACAGATGGATGCCGATGAAGATGACGAAACACGCCAGATAGACCGGCCAGCCGGACTCCAGGCCGAAGAGCCCGAGCGACTCGACGTAGTCGCCGATGAAGATGGAGATGGCGGCGGGCGCCAGGACGTACTCGATGAGGATCGCCGTCCCCGTGAGGAAGCCGCCCCAGGGGCCGAGGGCGCGCCGGGCGAAGCCGTAGCCGCCGCCCGCGGTGGGGAGGATCGCGGCCAGCTCCGCCAGGGCGAACACCATGCAGGCGTACATCAGGCCCATCAGCAGGGCGGCGATGGCGAGACCGCCGAAGCCGCCCTCCGCCAGGCCGAAGTTCCAGCCCGAGAAGTCGCCGGAGACGACATAGGCGACGCCGAGGCCGGTCAGCAGCAGCGGGCCCGCGCTGCCGCGCCGCAGGGTGCGGCGCTCCAGATACGCGTCCTCGGGGGATGGCGCCGCGCCGCCGCCCGGCGGGGCGCCGCCGGAGGCGCCGGCGGATTCGGTGCGGGCGGATTCGGTACGGTCGGCCATGGGGGACACTCCTGCTCCACACGAGGGGGCGATGGCAAAGGTGTGGGGCCATACCTTTGCCTCCCGGTCGGCGATGCGCAAGACCTCTGCGTAAAACCGTGGTTAAGGACCCCGGGGGATTACCTGGTCAGACCAGGAAGCCGCGCAGCAGCGCCGCCGTGCCCTCGCAGTGCTCCCGCATCACCTCGCGCGCCCCGTCCGCGTCCCCGTCCAGCACCGCCTCGACCAGCGCCCCGTGCTGGGCCTGGGAGTGCTCGAGGTTCTTCACCAGCAGCGGAATGCAGTCCAGCAGGTCGTTGACGGTCGCGCGGACGGCCGCGTACTGGGCGGCGAGCGACGGTGAGCCCGCCAGCTCCGCGAGCGTGAGGTGGAGCATCGTGTCCAGGCGGCGGTAGTCGGCCAGCGGGGCGTCCCGCGTCGCGTCCAGGGCCGCCCGCAGCCGCCGCGCCTGCCCCGCCGCCAGCCCGTGCGCGGCGCACAGCCCCGCCGCGCCCACCTCCAGGACCTCGCGGAACCGCAGGGTGTCCTCGACGTCGACCGCCTCGACCCGGCGCCGCAGCTCGTCCTCGCCGCCGCCCTCGGCGGGTTCGGGCCTGGCCCGGACGAAGGTGCCGCCGTAGCGGCCGCGGCGGCTCTCCACCAGCCCCTGGTCCTGGAGCACTTTCAGCACCTCGCGCAGGGTCACCCGGCTGATCCGCAGCCGGTCGGCGAGCTCCCGCTCGGCCGGGAGCCGGCCGCCGTCGGGGACCAGCCCCAGCCGCAGCACCTGGAGTATCTGCTCCAGCGCCTCCTCGAAGCCGTTCCCCGCGCGCACCGGGCGCAGCACCGGCGCCAGCCGGTCGTCCGCCGCGCTCCCGCGCCCACTCCCGCTCTCGCTCATCGAACCGTCCGCACCTACTTCCCAATCAATGGTCTGCGGTATTACCTTAAGGCCACCCCACGCCCCCCAACCCCGCTCCGCACCCTCCCTCCCCCCGAATTCTCCGACGCAGGAGGCCCCACCGTGGCAGACCGCACGCCCCCGCTCTCGGTCGACGAGCTGACCAGACTGGTCGCCGCCGGGGAGATCGACACCGTCGTCCTGGCCTTCACCGATATGCAGGGAAGGCTCCAGGGCAAGCGGTTCGCCGCCCGCTTCTTCCTCGACGACGTCCTGGCACACGGCACCGAGGGCTGCAACTACCTCCTCGCCGTCGACACCGAGATGAACACCGTCGACGGCTACGCCATGTCCTCCTGGGAGCGCGGCTACGGCGACTTCGCCATGCACGGCGACACCGCCACCCTGCGCCGCACCCCCTGGAACCCCGGCACCGCCCTCCTCACCGCCGATCTCGCCTGGCACGACGGCAGTCCGGTGGTCGCCTCCCCGCGCCAGATCCTGCGCCGCCAGCTCGACCGGCTCGCCGAGCGCGGCTGGACCGCGTACACCGGCACCGAGCTGGAGTTCATGGTCTTCAGGGACAGCTACGAGCAGGCGTGGAACACCGGCTACCGCGGGCTGACCCCCGCCAACCAGTACAACGTCGACTACTCCGTCCTCGGCACCGGCCGGGTCGAGCCCCTGCTGCGCCGCATCCGCAACGAGATGGGCGCCGCCGGGATGACCGTCGAGTCGGCCAAGGGGGAGTGCAACCTCGGCCAGCACGAGATCGCCTTCCGCTACGACGACGCCCTGACCACCTGCGACCAGCACGCCGTCTACAAGACCGGCGCCAAGGAGATCGCCGCCCAGGAGGGCATGGCGCTCACCTTCATGGCCAAGTACGACGAGCGCGAGGGCAACTCCTGCCATATCCACCTCTCGCTGCGCGACGAGGCCGGGCACCCCGTGCTCGCCGACGACGACGGCGAGTACGGCATGTCGAAGACCATGCGCCACTTCCTCGCCGGACAGATCGCGGCGATGCGCGACTTCACCCTGCTCTACGCCCCGAACATCAACTCCTACAAGCGGTTCCGCCCCGGCTCCTTCGCGCCCACCGCCGTCGCCTGGGGCCCGGACAACCGCACCTGCGCGCTGCGCGTCATCGGCCACGGCCCCTCCCACCGGCTGGAGAACCGGCTCCCCGGCGGCGACGTCAACCCGTACCTGGCCGTGGCCGGGATGGTGGCCGCCGGGCTGTACGGCGTGGAGCGGGAGCTGGAGCTCCCCGAGGTCTGTACCGGCAACGCCTACACCGGTGACGCCGAGCACGTCCCGACCTCGCTGCGCGACGCCGCCGAGCTGTGGCGGAACAGCCCCATAGCGCGGGCCGCCTTCGGCGACGAGGTGGTCGAGCACTACCTCAACATGGCGCGCGTCGAGCAGGACGCCTATGACACCGCCGTCACGGACTGGGAGCGCTTCCGGTCCTTCGAGCGCATGTGAGGAACCAGCGAGTGAGCACCGGACACCCCCACGAACACCACATCCTCAACCCGGCCACCGAGGAGGTCATCGCCACCGTCCCGGCCGCCACCCCGGACGAGGTGGCCGCCGCCGTGGCCCGCGCCACCGAGGCGCAGCGCGGCTGGGCCGCGCTCGCGCCCGCCGACCGCGCCCGGCTGCTGCGCCGCTTCGCCGCCGCCGTGGACGGGCACCTCGAGGAGCTGGCCGCCCTCGAGGTCCGCGAGGCGGGCCATCCGATCGGCAACGCCCGCTGGGAGGCGGGCAATGTGCGCGATCTGCTGGACTACGCGGCCGGGGGAGCGGAGCGGCTGAGCGGCGCCCAGATCCCGGTGGCCGGCGGTCTGAACGTCACCTTCCATGAGCCGCTGGGCGTGGTCGCGGTCATCGCGCCGTGGAACTTCCCCATGCCGATCGCCGCCTGGGGCACCGCGCCCGCCCTGGCCGCCGGGAACGCGGTGGTCCTCAAACCGGCCGAGACCACCCCGCTCACCGCGCTCCGGCTGGCCGAGCTCGCCCTGGAGGCGGGCCTGCCCGAGGGGCTCTTCCAGGTGCTGCCCGGGGCCGGACCGGTCGCGGGCGCCGCGCTGGTCGAGCACCCCGGTGTCGCCAAGGTCGTCTTCACCGGCTCCACCGCGGTCGGCAAGGAGATCATGGCCAAATGCGCCGCGGGCGTGAAGCGGGTGACCCTCGAACTCGGCGGCAAGAGCCCGAACATCGTCTTCGCCGACGCCGACCTCGAGCGCGCCGCGGCCGCCGCGCCCGGCTCCTTCCTGGACAACACCGGACAGGACTGCTGCGCCCGCAGCCGCATCCTGGTCCAGGCATCCGTCTACGACCGGTTCATGGAGCTGCTGGCGCCCGCCGTGACCTCCTTCGCGGTCGGCGACCCGGCCGACCCCGCCACCGCCATGGGCCCGCTGATCTCGGCCGCCCAGCGGGAGCGCGTACGGTCCTACGTACCCGAGGACGCGCCCGCCGCGATCCGCGGCGAGGCCCCGAAGGGCAAGGGGTTCTGGTACCCGGCCACCGTGCTGGAGGCCACCGGACCCGGGGACCGCACCGCCGTGGAGGAGATCTTCGGCCCCGTCGCCGTCGTCCTCCCCTTCGAGGACGAGGCCGACGCGGTACGGCTGGCCAACGCCACCGACTACGGCCTGTCCGGCTCGATCTGGACGCGGGACGTGGGCCGCGCGGTCCGGGTCTCGCGCGCCGTCGCCGCCGGGAACCTGTCCGTCAACTCGCACAGCAGCGTGCGGTACGCCACCCCCTTCGGCGGCTACAAGCAGTCCGGCCTGGGCCGGGAGCTGGGCCCCGACGCCCTTGCCGCCTTCACCGAGACCAAGAACGTCTTCATCAGCACCGAGGAGCAGTGACGTGACCGAGACCCCCGTGTGCCGCCGTCTGGTGGGCCGTACCGCCGTCATCACCGGAGCGGGCAGCGGCATCGGCCTGGCCACCGCGCGCCGCCTGGCCTCCGAGGGCGCGCAGGTCGTCTGCGCCGATATCGACGAGAGCGCGGGCAAGGCCGCCGCCGACGAGGTCGGCGGGCTGTTCGTGCGGGTGGACGTGACCGACCCCGAGCAGGTCGAGGCGGTCTTCAAGACCGCCTTCGACACCTACGGTTCGGTGGACATCGCCTTCAACAACGCCGGGATCTCCCCGCCCGACGACGACTCGATCCTCACCACCGGGCTCGACGCCTGGAAGCGGGTCCAGGAGGTCAACCTCACCTCCGTCTATCTGTGCTGCAAGGCCGCGCTGCCGTACATGCGGCGGCAGGGCCGGGGCTCCATCATCAACACCGCCTCGTTCGTGGCCGTGATGGGCGCCGCCACCTCCCAGATCAGCTACACCGCCTCCAAGGGCGGGGTGCTGGCCATGTCCCGCGAACTGGGCGTGCAGTTCGCCCGCGAGGGCATCCGGGTCAACGCGCTGTGCCCGGGGCCGGTCAACACCCCGCTGCTGAAGGAGCTGTTCGCCAAGGACCCGGAGCGGGCCCAGCGCCGGCTGGTGCACGTGCCGGTGGGCCGGTTCGCCGAGCCGGAGGAGATCGCCTCCGCCGTGGCCTTCCTGGCCAGCGACGACGCGTCCTTCGTCAACGCCGCCGAGTTCCTCGTGGACGGCGGGATCGCCGGGGCATATGTCACGCCGTTGTAGTCCGGTGCGCAGTCCTGCCATCCGCGGTGTACGGACCTCACCCCTGGCCATAGGCTGACCGTGTGACCATGAACACGCCCCCCGGCTGGTACCCCGATCCCGGCTACGCAGGTAACGGCCCCGCCATGGAACGGTGGTGGGACGGCTCGGCCTGGACCGAGTACACCCGTGATGCCTCGGGCGCCGCGGACCCGGCCTTCGGCCCGCCGCCGCCCCCCTACCTGCCGGGGCGGCAGGGGGGACACGGCCACAGCCGGGGGCGGGGCCCGAGAATCGCGGCGCTCTCCGTCGCCGTGGGCGTCGTCGTCGCCGCGATCGTCGGTGGCATCGTGCTGCTGGGCAGCGGCGGCGACGGCGGTGGGAACGCCCAGACCGGGCCCGCCCCCAGCACCTCCGCGCCGGACGACGGCGGCGACCCGGCCCCGGACCTCCCCACCCCGGACAACCCCTCGGAGGGGCCCACCGAGAGCCCCAGCGCACCGCCCAGCCACGACCCGGACACCGCCCCGGACCAGGGCAACGGCATCAGCCTGCCGGTGCTCTCCGGCTGGCAGGCCGGGCGCAGCAGCTCCGGCGGCGCGGGCGTCACCACCTCCCGCTACCCCTGCCCGGGCGACCCGTCCACCGACTGTGTGCGCGGCGGCGCCTTCTCCCGGACCGCCGAGGGCTACAAGGCCACCTCCGCCAAGGGCATAGCCGAGGAGGACATCGCGCAGAACGCCGAGGAGTCCTACGGCACGGACCAGGACACCGACCGCAAGGCGTACGGCGGGATCACCTCCCACAAGCAGCTGAAGGCGTCGGCGGTCGAGGTCGCGGGCGAGAAGGGCTATCTGGTCCGCTGGAAGGTGGTGACGAAGAAGGGCGACGACGGCATCGTGCAGTCGGTGGCGTTCCCCTCGCCCACCATGCCGGACACGATGGTCGTGGTGCGCTTCGGGTTCGACGAGAGCGACAAGGCGCCGCCGCTCAGCGACATGGACAAGATCGTCAAGGGTATCGAGGCGCTGGCGGGCGACGGCCGGTCGATCTAGGCTGGCACATTCCGGTCGTTGCTCGAGAGGTATCGGTCACAGGAACGTCCTGCCCTCGCCCCGGTACGTCGGCACCTCGGCCACCACCCGGTCCCCCTCGATCAGCCGCAGCGTGTCGAACCGCTCGCACAGCTCACCGGCCTTGGCGTGCCGGAACCACACCTTGTCGCCGATCAGCAGATCGTCGGCGGCCGTGCCCAGCAGCGGGGTCTGCACCTCGCCCGGCCCCTCCATCGAGTCGTACACCAGCCCCTCCGGCAGATACGGCACCGGCAGCCGGTCCGGGCCCGCCGCGCCCGACGCCGGATAGCCGCCGCCGAGCACCGTCACCACGCCCACCCCGGGGCGGCGCACCACCGGCTGGGCGAACAGGGCCGCCGGGCGGCCGCGGAAGGAGGTGTAGTGGTCGAACAGCCGCGGCTGGTAGAGCCCGGACCCGGCGGCGATCTCGGTCACCGCGTCCTCCGCGGCGGTGTGCTGCACACTGCCCGTACCGCCGCCGTTGACGAACTCCAGGTCCGCCACCGCCCGCACCGCTCGTACGGCCGCGGCCCGGCGCGCCGCGAGCTCCCGGCGCGCCACGGACTGCATCAGCCGGATGGCGCGCGAGCGCAGCGGGCTCCCGGGCACCGCGTCGCCCACGCCCGCCACATGTCCCTCGTACGCCATCAGCCCGACCAGCCGGAAGCCGGGGCGGTCGGCGATCGCCCGCGCCAGCGCGGCCAGTTGCTCCGGTGCGCGCAGCGGTGAGCGCAGCGCCCCGACCCGCACCCGCCCGCCGAGCATCCGCAGCGAGGTGTCCAATTCCAGGCAGACCCGGACCTCTTCGGTCCCGGCGCGAACGCTGTCGATCAGATCGAGCTGGGAGACGTCGTCCACCATGACGGTCACGGCCTCGGCCAGCTTGGGGTCGCCGGTCAGGGTGGCGAAGCCGTTCCGGTCGGCGGAGGGGTAGGCGAGCAGCACGTCGTCGAACCCCTCGCGCGCCAGCCACAGCGACTCCGGGAGCGTGAAGCTCATGATCCCCGCGAAGCCGTCGCGCGCCAGCACCCGCTCCAACAGCGCGCGGCAGCGCACCGATTTGCTGGCGACACGGATCGGTTTGCCTCCCGCCCGGCGGACCAGATCCCGTGCGTTGTCGTCGAAGGCTCCCAGGTCGACAATCGCCACGGGCGCTTCGAGATGGGCGGTGGCCCGGTCGTACCGGGCCCGGTCAGCGGCGGCAGCGGACATGGACGCAGCTTGCCAGACCGCTATTACCACTGGGTAGAGGGCGGCCGGTGCGCAGCGCCCCCGGCTGGCCGTAGAGTGTCGCGCACGCCACGACCGGCAGGTCAGCGGCGGGTTGTCCGTATACGGGCCCGCCTGTCCGAAAGGCGGTGCGGTGGCGCGGCGAACCGGACGGAGCCAGGTGAAGCAGGTCTCGACGGGTGCGAGGGGGTGCAGGTGAGCACCGACGCGGAACAGGCGCACTCACCCCACGGCACGCCCCCACCACGCCCCGCACATCCCCCGCGCACGGCGCCCGAGCGGCCTTCCGCGCCCCCGTCGCGCCCCGCCAACGCGCCCGGGTTCACCCCGGATCCGGAGACACCCGTCCTCGGCGTACGGGCGAAGGCCCCGTTCTCCCGGGGCACCGCCGAGGCGTCCGGCACCCGGGTGCCCCCGCAGCCCTCGACACCGCCGCGCCCGTCCGTGCCTCCGCGCACCGGCGCGCCCTTCGGGAACGGCCGTCCGGGCGGTCGGCGCCGTCCCCCCAGCCGTACGGCGGCCGCCGCCGCGAGTCTCGTGCTCGGCCTCGGGCTGCTCGGCGGGGCGGCGGCCGGAAGCTGGCTGGGCGACGCCCCCGGCGCCCAGCCGTCCACCGCCGACACCTACGCCCACGCCCGCTCCGCCTGGCGCAGCGTCCCCGTGGACGACCTCTTCCCGCGCACCCTGCGCGGCAAGGGCGGGGGCCCCGGCGGCGCCGACCGCGCCTGGACCCGGATAGCCGTCGCCCCCGACAGCAGCTGCGGCGGCGGATTCGATCCGCTGCTCGCCAAGGCGCTGGCCCCGGTGGGCTGCAAACGGCTGGTGCGCGCCACGTACACCGACGCCACCAGCACCAGTGTCACCACCGTCGGAGTGCTGATCACCACCTCGGGACCCGCCGGGATGCGGGCGCTTCAGCAGCGCTTCGTCACCGAGAAGCTGGACGAGCGCACCGATCTGATGCCCCGCGCATACGCCGCCAAGGGCACCGCCGCGGCCGGCTTCGGCGACGACCAGCGCGCCAGCTGGCGGATCCGGATCCTCGCCGACGCCCCCGCCGTCATCTACACCGTCACCGGTTTCGCCGACGGCCGTGAGGTCACCGACCCGCAGTCGGCGGGCGAGGCGACCCAGCGCGGCGCCACCTCGGCCCCCGCGCAGTCCGGCCTCGGCAACGACGCCCGGGGCATCGCCGACGCGATCGAGTCCGGATTCCGCCGGGCCCTGGCCACCTTCGCGGAGACCACGTCATGAGCGGGATCGGGCGGCGCCTCGCCGTGGCACTCGCCGCCGCCGGGCTGACCCTGGTGCCCGCCGCGCCCGCGGACGCCGACGGCATACAGGCCCAGGAGTGGGCGCTGGACACCCTCCACGTCCGCGAGGCATGGCAGACCACCAAGGGCTCCGGGATCACCGTCGCCGTCCTCGACACCGGTGTCGACGAAGGCCACCCCGACCTCGAAGGCCAGGTGCTGCCGGGGAAGGACCTCATCGGCTTCGGCGCCCGGCGCGGCGAACGCGCCTGGGCCCGCCACGGCACCGCCATGGCCGGGATCATCGCCGGGCACGGCCACGGGGCGTCCGGCGGCGAGGGCGTCCTGGGCGTCGCCCCGAAGGCCCGGATCCTGCCGGTGCGGGTGATCCTCGAGGACTCCGATCCCGACCGTAAGAAGGCCCGCTCGACCCGTGGCGGCGCGCTCGCCGCCGGGATCCGCTGGGCGGCCGACCACGGCGCCGACGTCATCAACCTCTCGCTCGGCGACGACAGCGCCTCCGCCCACCCCGAGGCCGCCGAGGACGCCGCCGTGCAATACGCGCTGCGCAAGGGCGCGGTCGTGGTCGCCTCCGCGGGCAACGGCGGCGAGAAGGGCGACCGGGTCTCCTACCCGGCCGCCTACCCCGGGGTCATCGCCGTGACCGCCGTGGACCGCTACGGCTCCCGCGCCGCCTTCTCCACCCGCCGCTGGTACGCCACCGTCTGCGCACCCGGCGTGGACGTGGTCATCGCCGACCCCGACAAGCGCTACTACGAGGGCTGGGGCACCAGCGCGGCCGCCGCCTTCGTCTCCGGCTCCGTCGCCCTCGTCCGCGCCGCCCACCCCGACCTGAGCCCGCGCCAGATCCGCGGGCTCCTCACCCGGACCGCCCAGGACGTCCCCGAGGGCGGCCGCAGCGACGACCTCGGCGCGGGCCTGGTGAACCCGGCGGCCGCGATCACCGCGGGCGACAAGCTGAAGCCCGAGGCCCAGCGGCCCGCCGCGGCCGCCGCCCCGGACCGCTACTTCGGCAACGGCCCCGGCCACACCCAGGGCGCCCACGACGACTCCGGCCCCAACCAGATGGCCCTCCTCGCCGGCCTCGCGGGCACGGCCCTGATCGTCGCCGCGATATCCCTGTGGCGCGGCTCGGGCCCCTTGCGGATGCCCCCGCGGCTGCGGGCACTGCTGCCGGGCGCGCGTACGCGCTGAGCGGCCGCGTACGCGCTGAGCGCCGCCCGGGCGCCGCGATGATCGGCTAAGGCCCGTTGCCAGGCGCGCCGCTGACGGGGCTCCGTCGGCCCTGAGCGGCGCCCGGCCGCCGCGTCGTCGGTCCGGGGCCGGTGCGCGCCTGCTCGTGGGGAGTCCGCGCGCTGAAGGCCCGGCGGCGGTCGTCGGCTGGGGGCCGCTCCGGACCAGTCCGCTCACCGCGATCCGTATGCGGCGGTCGTCGCCACGGCCGTCCGGGCCACCTCTTCCACCAGCGCCACCCCGCCCTCCCGGTCCGTGCTGCCCTCGGACAGGACCGCGATCAGATGGGGCCGGCCGTTCGCCGTCACCTCGCCGATGCTGTTGACGACCCACAGGCCGGTGGCGTCGCGGGGCATCCAGCCGTTCTTGAGCCGCGTTCCGCGGCCGGTGCCGGCCGCGGCGGACGAGACGCCCCAGGTCTGACCGGCGATGACGCGGCCCATGAGGGTCCGTAGATACGCCTGGGAGCGCGCGCTCAGCGGGGAGCCGTCCAGGAAGACCGCGCGCAGCAGGGTCAGCTGATCGGACGCGGTGGTGTGGGTCAGCCCCCAGCGTCCGCGGTCGTCGGCGTGCGTATCGGTCAGCCCGAGCCGTCCCAGCGCGGTCTCCAGGCCGCATCCCCCGCCGATCGTCCCCCACAGCGCCGTCGCCGCGTCGTTGTCACTCCGCTCGATCATCACGGTGGCGTACGAGCGCTCCTGAGCGGTCAGCCGCCGCCCCTCGTCCTGCGCCCCGAGCAGCAGCGCCGCGAGGATGCCGACCTTGATGACGCTCGCCGTGGCGTACGAGCCATCGCCGTGGGCCCCGGTCGCCCCGGACCCCGTATCCAGGACGGCGACCGAGAAGTCCGCGGCCAGGGGCGCGAGCGCGTCGGCGAGCGCGCCGCTCAGCCCGTCCGTACCGGACGGGGCGGGCAGGGCCGGGCCGCCGTCGTTCACGCGTTCCACGCCGTCTCCTTCACTGCGGCCCCTGCCCCGGGTGGGGGTCCGGCGGATCTCGGTCTCCTCGCTGTCGATACCCTCATGGCGTGGCGCTCAAGAACATTCCCGACCCCGGCTTCTCCGGCGACGACGGCTCCGCCGACCCCCGGCTGACCGCGGCGCTCGCCGCCTGGGCCGATGACCGCTCGGCAGAACCGGAGGTGCTCGCCGCGCTCACCGGCGCCCGGCTGCTCGTTCCCGTGGTGGCGATCCTCGGCGAGGCCGAGGTGGTGGAATTCAAGCCGCGCGAAGCGTCCGTTGAGGGTGGTGGCGGGCGACGGGCGGGCGGGCTGCGCCGCGACAAGACCAGCGACATGGCGGTGCCCACGCTCCAGGCTCCCGACGGCCGGCGCGCGCTGCCCGCGTTCACTTCGCTCGAGACGCTGGCCCGCTGGCGCCCGGACGCCCGGCCCGTGGCCGTACCGCTGCGCCAGGCGCTGGAGGCCACCGCCCATGAGCAGGCGGACACCCTGGTCCTGGACCTCGCGGGCCCGGTGCCGTACCAGCTGACCGGCCCCGCCCTGCTGGCCCTCGCCGAGGGGCGGACCAGCGCCGATCCGCTCGCCGACCCGGCCGTGACCGAGGCGGTGCGCACCGTGCTGGCCGCCGAGCCGGAGGTGCTCCGGGCCCATCTGGCCCCGGCGGCGGACGCCGACGGGATGCTCGCGCTCGCCCTGACTCCGCAGGCGCCCGCGCGCGAGACGGCGCACCGGGTGGCGGGCGCCCTGGCCGCCGACGAGGTGCTGCGGGCGCGGCTGGTGCGCGGGCTGACCCTGGCGCTGCTGCCGCCGGACGCGCAGATCCCCGGCGAGCCGCTCTTCAGCCGCTGAGGGGCGGGGCCCGGCCCCGCCCCATGCGGACCAACAGGCGAATCCTCCCGATACCGCCCACAATGCTTAGGCGACTGGCGGTCGGAATCTGCGTGAGGAGAGCGCCATGGAGACGAGAACGGTCGTAGCGGAGTTCATCGGGACCGCGATGCTGGTCCTCTTCGGAGTCGGTTCGCTGGTCCTGGCGGGCGACTACATCAACGCCCTCGGGGTCTCGCTCGCCTTCGGCTTCACGCTGATCGCGATCGCCTTCGCGTTCGGACGCATCTCGGGCTGCCACATCAACCCGGCGGTGACCCTCGGTGTGCTGCTGGCCAGGCGCATCGACATCCGTACGGCCGTCCAGTACTGGGTCGCGCAGTTCGTCGGTGCGATCGTGGGCGCGGCGATCCTGTTCCTGCTCGCCAACCAGGTGCCCCGGCTCCAGACGGCCGGCGCCTTCGGCAGCAACGGCTACGGCGGCCGCTCACCGGTCGGCATGGGCGCGGGCGGGGCCTTCCTCGCCGAGGTGCTGCTGACCTTCCTGCTGGTCTTCGTCTTCCTCACGGTGACCCACGCGGTGCCGATGGTCGGCGCCGAACCGGTCCCGGTGGGCCTCGCCCTCGCCGCGGCCAATCTGATCGGCATCCCGCTGACCTGGGCCTCGGTCAATCCGGCGCGCAGCTTCGGCCCCGCGATCTTCGCGGGCGGCGATGCGCTGGGCCAGCTGTGGCTGTTCATCGTGGCGCCGCTGGTCGGCGGGGTGCTCGCCGCGGTGGTGCACCGGTTCACCCATCTCCATCCGGCGGGCCAGGCCGACCGGGAGGAGGCACATCCGCCCCCGGCGACCGGGCCGTGGGGACGCATGCGCGGCGGCCACCGCCCCGAGGCGGGCGGCCCGGAGACCAAGGGCCCGGAGGCGGCCTGAGCGACGAGCGGCCCGGAGGCGGCCTGAGGCCGAGTCGATGCCGGGGCCCGGATGCCGGGGCCCGGCCTTACCGGCCATGAGGGACCGGCCTTACCGGCCTTGAGGAAGGGGCGGCCGGTCAGCCGAAGATCGGGCCGGTGAACTTCTCGCCGGGCCCCTGCCCCGGCTCGTCCGGCACCACCGACGCCTCGCGGAAGGCGAGCTGGAGGGACTTCAGGCCGTCCCGCAGCGGAGCGGCGTGGAAGGAGCTGATCTCCGTGGCGCCGGCCGTGACCAGCCCCGCCAGGGCGTTGATCAGCTTCCGCGCCTCGTCCAGGTCCTTGTGCTGGGGGCCCTCCTCGGCCAGGCCGAGGTTGACCGCGGCGGCGCTCATCAGGTGCACCGCGACCGTGGTGATCACCTCGACCGCGGGCACATCCGCGATGTCCCGGGTCATCCGGTCGAAGTCGGGGGCCGGCGGCTGCCCGGCGTTGGCGTCGCTCATGGTGGTCGGGGCTCACTTCCTGGATGGACGGTGTGACCCAGCCTAGGCGTCCGCCCGGCACCGTACGCACGGGGCGGGTGAGTTCACCGGGAGGCGAGGGGGACGCGGGACGGGACGGATACCCAGGACGCAGCGGGTGAGCATCGCGCGCGGGTGCTGGTATCGTAGATAAACGACCGGCCGGTCACCTGTGTGTCCGGCCCACAAGTGGAGGCTCCACGCTCCCACCTCCCGACCCACGGTTGGCAGGTCATCGGTCAGGCTGCGCCCCGCGGTGATATCGCGGCGGTGCTCCCGGTCAATGAGGAGCCCCGCCTGTGTACCCGTCGGGGCGTTTTGTGCGTCACGACGCGGTGGTCTCAAAACTAAGAGACGTTACGCGGCAGTCCGCCAGACGGTCGCGTGGTGCAACCGAGGAGGATCCATCAGCGCCGAGCCCCGCATCAACGACCGGATTCGCGTCCCCGAGGTGCGACTCGTCGGTCCCAGTGGCGAGCAGGTCGGCATTGTGCCGCTTGCCAAGGCCCTGGAGCTTGCGCAGGAGTACGACCTCGACCTGGTCGAGGTGGCGGCGAACGCCCGTCCGCCGGTCTGCAAGCTCATGGACTACGGAAAGTTCAAATACGAGTCGGCCATGAAGGCCCGTGAAGCGCGCAAGAACCAGGCGCACACGGTCATCAAGGAGATGAAGCTCCGGCCGAAGATCGACCCGCACGACTATGACACCAAGAAGGGTCACGTCGTCCGGTTCCTCAAGCAGGGCGACAAGGTCAAGATCACGATCATGTTCCGTGGCCGTGAGCAGTCCCGGCCCGAGCTCGGCTACCGGCTGTTGCAGCGGCTCGCCGAGGACGTCCAGGAGCTGGGCTTCGTGGAGTCCAACCCCAAGCAGGACGGCCGAAACATGATCATGGTTCTCGGTCCGCACAAGAAGAAGACCGAGGCGATGGCCGAAGCCCGTGAGGCGCAGGCCGCCCGCAAGGCGGAGCGCCAAGGCGTTCCCCACCTGGACCAGTCTCCGGACGCGTCCGTGGAGCAGTCTGCCGAGGAGCCCGCCGAGGCGTGATGTCCGAGGCGCCAGCCTCGACCCCGGGACCCCGGTCCCGACACACACCGAAATAATCGACGCTTCCGTACACACCGGTCAGCGGCCTGCTCGCGCTGCGCCCGGATGAGGCGGAAGTGCCCCGACGAGGAGAGTACGGCGACATGCCGAAGAACAAGACGCACAGCGGTGCCAGCAAGCGCTTCAAGCTCACCGGCTCCGGCAAGGTGGTGCGCCAGCGCGCCGGTCGCCGCCACCTTCTCGAGCACAAGCCGTCCACGCTGACGCGCCGCCTGGCCGGAAAGGTCGAGATGGCCCCTGCCGACGCCAAGAAGATCAAGAAGCTTCTCGGCAAGTGACGCCGCTGCCCCGCTTCGGCGGGGCGAGGCGAGCGCCAGACCGGGACCCGCCGGGACCTATTCGTTTCCGGGCCGCGTGAGTCACCCGCGGCCCCGTACAAGGAGTTAAACAAGTGGCACGCGTCAAGCGGGCAGTCAACGCCCACAAGAAGCGCCGGGCGATCCTCGAGCAGGCCAGCGGCTACCGTGGCCAGCGCTCCCGCCTGTACCGCAAGGCCAAGGAGCAGGTCACCCACTCTCTGGTCTACAACTACAACGACCGCAAGAAGCGCAAGGGCGACTTCCGTCAGCTGTGGATCCAGCGCATCAACGCCGCTGCCCGCGCCAATGGCATGACGTACAACCGCTTCATCCAGGGCCTGAAGGCCGCGAACATCGAGGTCGACCGCAAGATTCTGGCGGACCTCGCGGTCAACGACGCGAACGCGTTCGCGGCGCTGGTGGAGGCTGCGCAGAAGGCGCTGCCGAGCGATGTGAACGCGCCGAAGGCCGCGTAGGCGTAAGCGCTGCGCTGAGCATTGCCGAGTGGACCCGCAGGTGAACGCATCACCTGCGGGTCCACGCATGCCGGTGCCGCCCCCGGGCGAGCCCCGGCGGCCGGGCTGTGCCCCCTGGGGGTTGCGTCTCCGGGCGCGCCCCGGAGGCGGGGCTGTGCCCCCTGGGGTCTCGTCGTCGGGTGCGGCCCGGTGGCCGGGTTGTGCCCACCCGTCCCTCCCCCAGCTACCGCTGGGAGGTACCCCCTCCGCGGGACGATTGCCCACAACGACGGACGGCTGGTCGCAGCTGGGCGCGCTGCTGCCCCTTCCGGGGGTCCGGGGGCTTGCCCCGGTTTCGGGGAGGGGCGGGGTGGGGGAAGCCGCCCCGCGAGGCGATGCCCGCGGCCGGGCAGGTTGCCCGGTGCCCGGCACGCGCAACCGACACACCACACGAGAAAGCGCACCCAACCCCATGGCGACCCCCGAATTGACGTCCCTGCGATCGCCGCGCGTCACCGCCGCCCGGCGGCTCGCCAAGCGCAGCTTCCGCGGCAAGGAGCGGCGGTTCATCGTCGAGGGGCCGCAGGCCGTACGGGAGGCCGTCGCGCATCTCGTGGAGGTGTACGCCACCCCCGAGGCCGCCGAGCGGCACCAGGAGATCCTGGACGCCGCCCGCGCCGCGGACATCCCCGTGTTCACCGCGACCGACGACGTCGTCGCGGAGATGTGCGACACGGTCACCCCGCAGGGCATCGTCGGGCTGTGCCGCTTCCTGGACTCGCCGTTCGAGGAGATCCTGGCCGCCCGGCCGAAGCTTGTCGCCGTGCTCGCCAACGTCCGCGACCCCGGCAACGCCGGCACCGTGCTGCGGTGCGCCGACGCCGCCGGGGCGGACGCGGTCGTACTGACGGACGCCTCCGTGGATCCGTACAACCCCAAGGCCGTACGCGCCTCCGTCGGCTCCCTCTTCCACCTCCCCGTCGCCATCGGCGTACCCGTCGAGCGCGCGGTGAGCGGGCTGCGGGAGGCCGGGGCGCGGGTGCTGGCCGCGGACGGGGCGGGGGAGCGGGACCTGGACTCCGAGCTGGACGACGGGCTGCTGGGCGCCCCCACCGCCTGGATCTTCGGCAATGAGGCATGGGGCCTGCCGGAGGCTACCCGCGCACTCGCGGACGAGGTGGTGCGCGTTCCGATTCACGGCAGGGCCGAGAGCCTCAACCTCGCCACGGCCGCCGCCGTGTGCCTCTATGCCTCCGCTCGTGCGCAGCGCGCTCCCGCAGGGTGCCGCTCCGTCACATCGACCTAGTAGGGTTGCCCCCTCTGGGAGGGGACCCGAGAGGGGGTGTGGGGATGGACGTCAGGACCTCCGGCGCCAGGGCGGCCGAAGCCCATGCGCCCGGAGCGGAGCCGCCCGACGGGGGGCAGGACCCCCTGTCCACCGTGGGGGACCCCGGCGGCGCGCCGGACGCGTTCGGGCCGCACCCCGACGAGCTGCCCGACGGCCTGGTCGTGGCCGACGAGACCGGCCTGGTCACCTGCTTCAACGCGGCGGCGGCCCGGATCACCGCCACCGACCCCGCGGACGCGATCGGCCGCCGGCTCGAGGTGGCCCTGCCATTAGAGGACCTGGACGGCCGGCGCTGGTGGGCGCTGACCGATCCCTATGGAGGGCTGGCCATCCGGGCGGGGCAGCCCGAGCGGAACCTGCTGCTGCCGGGCGGCCGCGAGGTGCTGGTCTCGGCCCGCTATGTGCGCGAGCGGCCGACCGGACCGGTGCGCCGGGTGGTGGTCTGTCTGCGCGGCACCGAGGCCCGCCGCCGCACCGAGCGCAGCCACGCCGAGCTGATCGCGACCGTCGCCCATGAGCTGCGCTCGCCGCTGACGTCCGTGAAGGGGTTCACGGCCACGCTGCTGGCCAAGTGGGAGCGGTTCACCGACGACCAGAAGCGGCTGATGCTGGAGACCGTCGACGCCGACGCCAACCGGGTCACCCGGCTGATCGCCGAGCTGCTGGACATCTCCCGGATCGACTCCGGCCGGCTGGAGGTGCGCCGTCAGCCGGTGGATCTCGCCGCCGCCGTCCGCCGCCATGTGCAGGCGCTCACCGCGGCCGGGCACACCGCCGAGCGGTTCCTGATCAGGGTCAGGGGGCCGCTGCCCAGGCTGTGGGCCGATCCGGACAAGATCGATCAGGTGTTGGGCAACCTGCTGGAAAACGCGGTGCGCCACGGCGAGGGAACGGTCACCATTGATATAGCGCCCGCACCGGCCAGGCCGGTCGCGGAAGGCCCCGCGGAAGGCCCCACTGTCGAAAGGACCGCCGTCACCGTGAGCGACGAGGGCCCCGGTATCCCGGAGGAGTCGATGAGCCGAGTCTTCACCCGCTTCTGGCGGGGCAGCAAGCGCGGCGGCACCGGCCTGGGGCTCTACATCGTCAAGGGCATCGTCGAGGCCCACGGCGGCACGATCACCGTCGACCGGGCCCGCGGCGGCGGCGCGGAGTTCCGATTTACCCTGCCCGTGGGCACCCCGGCCTATCTGGCCTGATCCACCCGCGGGCTCCTTCAGCAAGGGGCGGACCCCGAGCGCGGCGGCCGTCGCGCGGCGTCCCCCGGGACAGCACCCCTCCCGCGCCCCTTAGACTCGGGCTTTGGCACCTTTGGCGTCCCCAGCACGGGGCGCAGCGGTCGCAGCCAGTCGAGCCGGGGTCGCGCAGCCGGGGGGCACCTCCCAGCGGTAGCTGGGGGACAAACGGAAGCACGGGAAGAGATGTCGGCACCCAATAAGTCGTACGACCCTGTCGAGGTCGAGGCACTGAAACCGGAAGAGATCGCCCGCAGGCGGGACGAGGCGCTCGCCGCCATCACCGCCGCCGGGGACCTCGAGGCGCTGCGCGAGGTGAAGGTCGCCCACACCGGCGACCGCTCTCCGCTGGCGCTCGCCAACCGCGAGATCGGCGCCCTGCCGCCGCACGCCAAGGCGGACGCGGGCAAGCGCGTCGGCCAGGCCCGCGGCCAGGTGAACCAGGCGCTGAAGGTCCGCCAGGAGGAGCTGGAGGCGGAGCGTGACGCGCGGGTGCTGGTCGAGGAGGCGGTGGACGTCACCCTGCCGTACGACCGCACCCCGGCCGGCGCCCGCCACCCGATCACCACGCTCTCCGAGCGCATCGAGGACGTCTTCGTGGCGATGGGCTACGAGGTCGCCGAGGGCCCCGAGGTCGAGGCCGAGTGGTTCAACTTCGACGCGCTCAACTTCCCGCCGGACCACCCGGCCCGCGAGATGCAGGACACGTTCTTCGTCCAGGGCGCGAAGGAGGGCGAGAGCTCCGGTGTGGTGCTGCGCACCCACACCTCGCCGGTGCAGATCCGGTCGATGATCGACCGTAAGCCGCCGATCTATGTGATCTGCCCCGGCCGTACCTTCCGCACCGATGAGCTGGACGCCACCCACACCCCCGTCTTCAGCCAGGTCGAGCTGCTGGCCATCGACGAGGGCCTGACCATGGCCGACCTCAAGGGCACGCTCGACCACATGGTGCGGGCGCTCTTCGGCGAGGGCATGACCACCCGGCTGCGGCCGAACTTCTTCCCGTTCACCGAGCCGTCCGCCGAGATGGACATGCTGTGCTACGTGTGCCGCGGCGAGTCCGTGGGCAACCCGGACCGGCCCTGCCGCACCTGCTCCAGCGAGGGCTGGATCGAGCTGGGCGGCTGCGGAATGGTCAACCCGCGGGTGCTCATCGCCTGCGGCATCGACCCGGACCGGTACAGCGGCTTCGCCTTCGGCTTCGGCATCGAGCGGATGCTGATGTTCCGGCACAACGTGGAAGACATGCGAGACATGGTCGAGGGTGATGTGCGCTTCACCAGGCCCTTCGGGATGGAGATCTGATGCGGGTCCCGCTTTCTTGGCTGCGGGAGTACGTCGACCTGCCCGCCGGTGAGACCGGCCGTGACGTACAGGCCAAACTCGTCGCCGCCGGGCTCGAGGTCGAGACGGTCGAGCAGCTCGGCGCGGGGCTCAAGGGCCCCCTGGTCGTCGGGCAGGTGCTGACCATCGAGGAGCTGGAGGGCTTCAAGAAGCCGATCCGCTTCTGCACCGTGGACGTCGGCCAGGCGGGGGGCACCTCCCAGGCCGAAGGCTCTGGGGGAGGGACCGGTGAGCCGCAGGAGATCGTCTGTGGCGCCCGGAACTTCGCGGTCGGCGACAAGGTCGTGGTCGTGCTGCCCGGCGCCGAGCTGCCCGGCGGCTTCGCGATCTCCGCGCGCAAGACCTACGGCAAGGTCTCGCACGGCATGATCTGCTCCAGCGACGAGTTGGGCATGGGCGACGACGGCGCGCACGGCATCATCGTGCTGCCGCCGGAGTACGAGGTCGGCACCGACGCCATTGAGCTGCTCCAGCTCGTCGACGAGGTCCTGGACATCGCGGTCACCCCCGACCGCAGCTACTGCCTGTCGATGCGCGGCATCGCCCGCGAGACCGCCATCGCCTACGAGCTGCCGCTGCGCGACCCGGCCCTGCTGGACGTGCCCGCGCCCAACAGCCACGGTTACCCGGTCAAGGTCGCCGACCCGGTCGGCTGCGACCGCTTCACCGCCCGCACCGTCACCGGGCTCGACCCCGAGGCGCGCTCCCCGATCTGGCTCCAGCGCCGGCTCCAGAAGGCGGGCATGCGACCCGTCTCGCTCGCGGTCGACGTCACCAACTACGTGATGCTGGAGATCGGCCAGCCGCTGCACGCCTACGACCGCTCCCGTATCACCGGGGCGATCGGGGTGCGCCGCGCGCAGCCCGGCGAGAAGCTCACCACCCTCGACGGCACCAAGCGCGTCCTGGACGCCGAGGACCTCGTCATCACCGACGAGAGCGGTCCCATCGGCCTCGCCGGAGTCATGGGCGGCGCCAACACCGAGATCGCGGACAGCGCCGCCGACCCCGAGTCCGGCCAGGTGGCGGGCACCACCGAGGTGGTCATCGAGGCCGCCCACTTCGCCCCGGTCCCGGTCGCCCGCACCGCCCGCCGCCACAAGCTGTCCTCCGAGGCGTCCAGGCGGTTCGAGCGCGGTGTCGACCCCGAGGCCACCTCGGCGGCGGCGCAGCGCACCGTCGATCTGCTGGTGCTGCTCGCGGGCGGCACCGCCGAGGTGGGCGTCACCGAGATCATCGCGCCCAGGGCCCCGCACACCATCACGCTGCCCGCCGACCATCCGGACAAGGTCGCGGGCGTGGCCTACGGCCGCGAGACCGTGGTGCGGCGCCTCCAGCAGATCGGCTGCGACGTCTACGGCGCCGACGACCTCACCGTCACCGTCCCCAGCTGGCGGCCGGACCTCACCGACCCCAACGACCTGGCCGAGGAGGTCATCCGGCTCGAGGGGTACGAGAACCTCCCCTCGACCCTGCCCCGGCCCCCCGCCGGGCGCGGGCTGACCGAGCGTCAGCGGCTGCACCGCCGGGTCGGCCGGGCGCTGGCCGGGGCCGGCTACGTCGAGGCGCTGAACTACCCGTTCCTCGGCGAGGAGGTCCTCGACCAGTTCGGGCTGGCCGCCGACGACCCGCGGCGCGATCTGGTCCGCCTGGTCAACCCGCTGTCGGACACCGAGCCCGCGCTCCGTACGACGCTGCTGCCCGGGCTGCTCGGCGCGCTGCGCCGCAACGCCGGCCGCGGCGAGCACGACCTGGCGCTCTTCGAGACGGGTCTGGTCTTCCGCGCCACCGGCGACGAGCCGCCCGCGGCCGTCCTGCCCGTCGACCGCCGTCCCACCGACGAGCAGATCGCCGGGCTGAACGCGGCGCTGCCACACCAGCCGCGCCGCGCCGCCGTCGTCCTCGCGGGCGACCGCGAGCAGGCCGGCTGGTGGGGCAAGGGCACCCCGGTGAGCTGGGCCGACGCCGTCGAGGCGGGCCGGGTCGTGGCCCGCGAGGCGGGCGTCGAGCTGATCGTCCGCCAGGACCAGCAGGACCCGTGGCACCCGGGCCGCTGCGCCGCGCTGCTGGCCGTCGTCGACGGCCAGGAGATCCTCGTCGGCAACGCCGGTGAGCTCCACCCCCGGGTCACCAAGGCCCTGGGGCTGCCCGAGCGCACCTGCGCGATGGAGATCGAGCTCGACCGTCTCGAGCAGGCCGGTGCCGGCCGTGTGGAGGCGCCCCACGTCTCCACGTTCCCGGTGGCCACCCAGGACGTCGCGCTGGTCGTGGACGCGTCCGTGCCCGCGGCCGAGGTCGAGAAGGCGCTGCGCGAGGGCGCGGGGGAACTGCTCGAATCCCTCCGTCTGTTCGACGTCTTCACCGGTGAGCAGCTCGGCGAGGGCAGGAAGTCGCTGGCCTACGCGCTGCGCTTCCGTGCCCCGGACCGCACGCTGACCGCCGAGGAGATCGCCGCCTCCCGCGACGCCGCGGTGTCGGCGGCCGCCGACCGCACGGGCGCCACCCTGCGCGGAGCCTGACGGCACCCGGCACGCGCCACCACGGAGGGGCGCACCCGTACGCAACGGGTGCGCCCCTTCGCCGTACCCCGGCCCCCGTGACGGCGGACGCACACGCCACGCGGGGCTGCGGGTGTCCCGGGACGGCGGACGCACGCCGCGCTGCGGGTGTCCCGGGCCCTCCGGCGCCCGCTCGCCTGCTCGGCTTGCGCGGGCCGTCGCGGTGGCGGCTTACGGGGTGTCCGGCGGACCACGCGGCGGAGCCGCGTAGCGATGCTTTCCCCTCCCCGCCCCTTCCCGATACCAGGGGTTCCGCCCCTGGACCCCGGAGTCCAGGGGCGGAGCCCCGGCTCGAGGTCTGGGGGCGAAGCCCCGCACGCGGCGGAGCCGCATATCGTCAGGTGTCGGGAAGGGGAGCGGCCCGCCGCAGGCGTCACGAGTCGCCGGACACCCTGGCTAAGCGGCCTCATTGAAGTCCGGTGCGGTTCGGGTGCGCCCCGAAGGGGCGCGGGCTGTGTCGATGTGCGGCTCCGCCGCGGCTGTGTCGATATGCGGCTCCGCCGCGTGGGCGACCAGCCACGACGGCGCCGCGGACGATCGACGACAGGTCGGGGCACTTCCCGCGGAGCGCTTAGCGGGCGCCGGTGGCCTTCCGGGCGGGCTTGGGGCTACGGCCCCGCCGTAGCCCCAAGCCCGCCGCCCCACCCGGTCGACGGCAAACAGCCGACACCTCGTCCGCGGCACGGCGGGGTGTTCGGGTGGGCGCCTGGGGTGCGGTCACCCGATCAGGTGAGATGCGGAGGCGGCTGGTCCAATTGGCAGCAGCCGTCGCAAGAATCGTGCCGGTCGTACGGCCCATGCGGGACCGACCGTCCGGGGGCCCGGCCGACCGCCTCATTGGCCGGCGTTGGGGGCGACACATGATCGGGACATCGGCAGTCGGCGGCGCGTTCGCACGGAGGGCACGGAGCCTGCGGGCGGCCGCCCGCGCCGTCCCCTGTCTGTGGGTGCTCGGCGTCATCTGCTGGGAGCTGCTGACCCCGCATCACACCGAGGTCGTCCCCCTCATCGCCGCCGCACCCGCCATCGCCTGTGCGAGCGGCGGCCGCCGCGGACGCGTGCTGCTGCTCGGCAGCGCCGGTCTGCTGTTCGCCCTCGCGCCCGTGACCGCGCTGGAGCCCGACGGCGAGGTGACGGACCCGCACGCCCCGCTGGTCACCTGCTGCGCCATCGCCGGCGTGGCCCTCGGCGGCTATCTCACGGCGGGCCGCAAGGTGCGGCTGGTCCGCGAGCTGGAGGAGCTCCGGGCGGTGGCCGCCGCGGCGCAGGACGTGGTGCTGCGGCCGCTCCCGGCCCGGCTGGCGGGCATCGAGCTGGCGGGCGGCCATCTGTCGGCCAGCCGGGGCGCCGCCGTCGGCGGCGATCTCTACGAGGCGCTGGCCACCCCGTACGGCGTTCGCGTCATCATCGGCGATGTGCGCGGGCACGGCCTCCCCGCGATCGGCACCGTGGCCGCCGTCCTCGGCAGCTTCCGTGAGGCCGCCCATGAGGAACCCCGGCTCAGCGGGGTGCTGCGGCGGCTCGACCGCGCCCTGGAGCGCCATCTGCGGGCCCGCGCCGACGGGGAGTGCCCGCTGGACAGCCATGTGGACGAGGAGTTCGTGACCGTCCTGCTGCTGGAGGTGGGCCGGGACGGCGAGGTCACCGCGCTCAACTGCGGCCACCCCTGGCCGTACCGCCTCCGCGAACAGCCCGTGGGCCCGGCCCTGGCCCGGCAGACCGCACCCGGCGAGGTGCTGCCCCCGCTGGGCCTCTTCCCGCTCCCCGCCGAACTCCCCACCGCCCACTGGGGCTCCCTGGAGACCGGCGACACCCTGGTGCTGCACACCGACGGCGCCGAGGACGCCCGCGACGCCCAGGGCACGTTCTTCCCGTTGCGCCGCGCCCTGTCCGAGGCCGCGGGCGCCGGACCGCTCGTCCCCGCGGCGGTCGTGGCGGGGGTGCGCGCGGCGCTGCTGCGCCACACCGGCGGCAGGCTCGCCGACGACGTGGCGCTGCTCGCCCTGCGCTACGACCACTGCCCGCTCTCAGGCCCCAGCGCTCTCACCCGCCCCGCCGCCGACGCCCACCGGGCCTAGGGCCTGTCGGGGGTTGTGATCTGGATCAGGGAGCGGGGCGTGGTGCGTGCGATCGTAGGGCGCCGGAAGGCCCTCGTAGCGGAGCTACTAGGGCGTTTCGGCAACGCGGCGAGCGTGCGTGCCACGCCCCGCGAGCCCAGATCACAACCCCAGACAGGCCCTGGAACGGCCCGCTCCCACCACCCGATTCACACCCCGTGCGAAGCGCCCTCCATTACGCTGGCGCCACCGAGCGCTTCGGGAGGGCGAGATGGAGCCCAACACACTGCTCGACTCCGTGCTCGACGAGGCCGGAGTCTCCCACGCGGGGCTGGCCGCGCATGTCAACGAGGCGGGCCGGGCCCGGGGGATGAAGCTGCGGTACGAACACACCGCGGTGGCCCGGTGGCTGAAGGGCCAGCGGCCGCGCGGCCAGGTGCCCGACCTCATCTGCGAGGTGCTGGGCGAGCGGCTGCACCGCGCCCTCACCCTGGACGACATCGGACTCGGCACCCCCGGCAGCGCCCGCGGCCCCGCCACCTCGCTCTCCGGATTCGTCGAGCGCGCCACCGCGCTGTGGCGCTCCGACGAACAGCAGCGCCCGCATGTCGTCGAGGCCCCGGCGGTCACCGGTACCCCCGCCGTCATCCCGGTGTGGGAGTGGGAGAACCCTCCCGAGGACTCCGATGTCTCCCGGCGCGGGCTGACCCGCGTGAGCATGACCGACATCGAGACGCTGCGCGCCGCCCGCGCCCACTACGAGCAGATGTACCGCAAGGCCGGCGGTGTCGCGACCCGGACCCGGGTGGTGGGGTTCCTCAACTCCGAGGCGGCGCCGCTGCTGCGCGGCGCCTACGCCGACGACACCGGCCGCCAGCTGCACCGGGCGACCGGCGGCCTGGTCGCCATCGCCGGGATCTGCGCCTACGACTCCAACACGCACGGCCTGGCCCAGCGCTACTTCCACCAGGCGCTGCGGCTCGCCAAGGCCAGCGGCGACCGGGGCCTGGGCGCGTATGTGATAGCGCTGCTGGTCAACCAGTCCCTCTTCATGAAGGAGTACCGGCAGGCGGTCGCCTTCGCCGAGTCGGCGCTGCGCGCCGCGGGTTCCCAGATCACCCCCGCGCTCGCCGCCGACCTCTACGCCATGCAGGCCAAGGCGTACGCCCGGCTCGGCGACGGCGCCGGAGCGCTGTCCTGCATCCGGCGCGCCGAGACCGCCGCCGACCGGATCAGACCGGGCCAGGAGCCCGACGAGACCGGCTATGTCCAGCCGGGTCTGGTGAACGTCCAGGTGGCCGAGGCGCTGTTGAGCCTCGGCGACCTCGGTGGCGCCCGCGAGCACGCCACCGCCGCGGTCGGCACCCCCGCCCACGACCGGGGCCGGGTGCACCGGCTCGCCATGCTCACCCATATCGAGCTGCGCCAGGGCGAGGCGGACCGGGCGGGCGCCACCGCGGTGGAGATGACCGAGCGGGCGCGGGGCATGGAGTCCCAGCGGTTACGCGACCGGCTGCGGGCAGTACGGGAACACCTCGCGGCCAGCGGAAGCGCCGCGACGGCCGAGGCCGCCGAACTCATCGACGGGGCACTGCGCGTTCCTCTGTGACCGCGGTTCCGCTCGCGGGTCCGCACTCTCGTCAGCGGGTGGCCCAGGATGGCCTCCCGTGCGACGAAAGGTGGCTGACAGTGCGCTGGAAGAACCTTAGGGAGCGGACCGTGTACGAGAACCGATGGTTCCGGGTCAACCTCGCCGATGTCCGGCTCCCCGACGGACGTCAACTCGATCACTATCTGATCCGGCTGCGCCCGGTGGCCGTGGCCACCGTGGTGAACGCGGCCAACGAGGTGCTGCTGCTGTGGCGGCACCGGTTCATCACCGACGCCTGGGGCTGGGAGCTGGCCGCGGGCGTCGTCGAGGACGGTGAGGACATCGCCGACGCCGCGGCCCGGGAGATGGAGGAGGAGACCGGCTGGCGGCCCGGCCCGCTGCGCCATCTGCTCTCCGTCGAGCCGTCCAACGGGCTCACCGACGCACGGCACCACATCTACTGGGCAGAGGAGGCGTCGTACGTCGGGCACCCGGAGGACGACTTCGAGTCGGACCGCCGCGAGTGGGTGCCGCTGAAGCTCGTGCCCGATCTGGTGGCGCGGGGCGAGGTGCCCGCGGCCAACATGGCGGCCGCGCTGCTGCTGCTCCACCACATCAGGCTCGGGTAGGCCGGGCCACCGGCCGTCCTGGCTAGTGTCCCGCCGCCTGCCATACCGCGACGGCCAGGGCGGACACCCCGGTCAGGGCGGCGATGGAGGGCAGCGGCCAGCGTCCGTGCTCCAGAATCCGTAGCCGCCCGCCCAGTTGGTTCACGTCCTCCTCAGCCTGCTCTCCACGGTGGTCGAGCAGGGCGAGCCGGCCGTCGACGCGGGTGAAGCCCACTTCGACGGTCCGGCGCAGTTCCGCGAGCTCCACGGCTAACGCGGCTTGCTCGGGCTCGGTGGTCACGGGTTGATCCCCTTCCGGATGTAACGTCCATGCAGTGGTGACACTCCGAGTCAAGCGCATGCCCAGGTGGTGCGGGAGCGTGTGTGGGGATGGTGTGTGAGTCACCGGCGCACACCCCGTGCGAAAGGCGGGTACTCAGCGGGTACTCATGGGGGACGGCGGTCGGGGGAAGGGACCACGAGGGGCGGGCGGACCGGATGGAGCGGATCCATCCCAGGCCGGACAGGCCGGACAGAAGGGACGGATGTGCAACTGATCGCCGCTCCGATGTGGGAATTCGGCGCCGACCAGGGAGTGCGGCAGTTCGCCGAGCTCGGCGTCGCGCTGGTGCTGTCCACCCTGATCGGGCTCGAGAGGGCGGTGCAGCAGAAGAGCGCCGGGCTGCGCACCCACACCCTGGTGGGTGTGGGCAGCGCGCTGTTCATGCAGGTCTCCCAGTACGGCTTCGCCGATGTGCTGTTCCGCGACCACGTCGGCCTCGACCCCTCGCGGGTGGCGGCGCAGATCGTCTCCGGTATCGGCTTCATCGGCGGCGGCCTGATCTTCGTCCGGCGGGACGCCGTCCGCGGCCTGACCACCGCCGCGACCGTCTGGCTGACCTGTGCGGTGGGCATGGCCTGCGGCGGTGGTCTGGCCCTGCTGGCCACCGCCGCCACCGCGGTGCACTTCCTGGTGATCCGGGGCTATCCGGTACTCACCCGCCGGCTGCCGACCGTCTGGTCGGCCGAACGGGTGGAGTTGAGCCTCTCGTACCGGGTGGGCGCCGGACTGCTGCCGCGCGTGCTGGAGCTGTGCACGGCCGCCGGGTACAAGGTGCTGCGGGTCCGGGTGGACCGGGCACCGTGGAAGGGCCGGGACCGCACCACCAGGATCGTCCGGGCCGAGGAGGAGGCCCGGCCCGCTGATACGGGCGTCGCCGAGGTGATGCTCGCCCTCGAGGGCACCGGGGACGTCCTGCGGCTGGTCGGGGAGATCTCCGAGCTGGACGGCGTCCTCGGCGCCGACGCGGGCCACGACCTCGACGGCTCGGACTGACGGCTCAGACCGCCCGCGTCCTCAGTGCGTAGCCCGCGCACCCCGGCGGATGCGTACGGCCAGGGCCGGGGTTGGCCCAATCTGTCAGTCGAGGGGTGTGTCAGGTGAGCGGAGCCAGAGCTGTTGTCCGCCGGGGGACACGGTCAGCCCGAAGTCGCCGGAGTCCGGGCTGCCGTCGTTCACGTATGTGTCGTGCACGGCGGTGGCCTCGTCCCACAACCGGCGTGGGCCGTAACTCCACACCTCCTCCTGGGTGACGGTGGCCGCCGACCCGTTTCGATCATGGAGCCACATCTGATACCTGCCGTCCGGTTTTCCGTCGGCCATGACCACGCCCGGCAGTTTCGCGCCCGCGTAGAGGGCGAAACCGAGGCCCGCCATGGTCTCGGCGGGAAGCGCGCCGGTGCCGCCGCGCCGCCCCGTTCCGCTGTCCACCGGGGCGTCCGGGCGAGGGCGTTCCGAGCGCATGGGCATGAACCGGGCTCCGCCGACGAACCGGCCGGAGGCCACCCCGTCGCCGCCCACGTCGAGCCGCACCAGCGCCCCGGACCAGAAGTCTCCTGCCAGCGGGGCGAGGATGAGCCCGCCCGGCTTGGTCTGCCGCACCCAGGCGTAGGGGATGCGGCGCACCGAACAGGTCGCGATGATCCGGTCGTACGGCGCCCCGGACTCCCACCCCCATGCGCCGTCGCCCCATACGACATCAGGGCTGTACCCGGCGTCCTTGATGACCTTCGCGGCCTTCTCCGCCAGCACCGGATCAACCTCGACGGTGGTGACGTTCCGGCTCCCCAGGCGCGCGGCGAGCAGCGCGGCGTTCCAGCCGCTGCCGGTGCCGATCTCCAACACGCGCTGCCCGTCGGCGACCTCCAGCGCGGTGAGCATGCGCGCCACCATCGTGGGCATGGAGTTGGACGAGGTCGCGATGGCCGGGCCGTCGCTCTGCCCGTCGTCCACCTGCGTCACGATCGGCACATCCCGGTAGACAAGGTCCCACCAGGCCGCGTCCGTCGTCACGGGAACGCAGGTGGCCCGCTGCTCCCAGATGTCGGCGGGGATGAAGTGGTGGCGTGGGACAGCGGCGAAGGCCGGGCGCCATGCGCCCGGCAGCTCGCCGGACGCGGCGAGAGCTTCCAGCAGCGCCGCGTGACGTGGTCGCCAGTCCTCGGTCATGGGCCCTCACTTCTCCCTCGGGGGCGGCGTGCCGTCCGGCGGGGGCGGCGGCGGGGGCGTCCACGGCTTGATCGGGGCGGGATCGCCCTTGTGCTTGTTCTTGACAGTCACACTTCCACCTCCTGAGTACAGGCGCTTGGGCACCTGGGTGAAGACCCGCCCTGGCCGGTCCGTCCTCATTGACAAGGGGGCGGCCGGGGCGGGGCCGCAGGGTGTCTGGAAGGGTGGGCCGCCGACGGCGAAGCCAAGCCCGGGGCGGGGCATCCCCGGGCCGCCGACGGCCCACCCGGTCTATCGGGCCGGGCTGCTCGCGAAGCAAATCCACACCGCGAGCACCAGCAGGGCGGGGACCACGGTGAGCAGCAGGCCCATGTGGGCGGCGCGGAAGGCGAGAAGCCCGGCTCGCGCAGCAGGTGAGTGGCGACGGCGCCTCATTCGGCGTCACCTCCTGGCCGGGCTTGCCGTGCGGCTTCCTCGTAGGCGCGTAGCAGCCGCCCGCCCTCCAAGCAGACAGCGCCGGGTGTCCGGCAGGCCAGGCAGCCTGCGGCGTGCTCCAGGGCGGCGCGCCACTCGGTCTCGGCGGCCGGACCCAGCGGACTCGCGGTCATGCCGTCAGCTCTTCCAGGAGCGGATCGGACTCTGGGTCCTTGGCCAGCTGCTCGAACCGTCGGCGCGCGATGTCCAGCAACGCGGCGCTCGCCTTGAGATCCTTGGCGGCAGTGAGCCCGGCGGCCAGGCAGTCGCGCGCCGCCTGGCTGTCGGCTCCGGTGATGTAGATGGCGCTCCAGGTCTCCTCGGCGCAGACCTCTTGGTCGTGGAGCAGGAAGCGGTGCAGGGCGCCGTGCGGCGGGATGACCCCGGCCTGGAAGGGCACCACCAAGATCCGCGGACCGTGCGTGGATTCCTGCAGATGCTGGAGATAGGCCATCTGCGCTGCCATCGCCGCCGGGTTTGCGCACGTCCGCAGGAGCATCGCCCCATCGAGGAGGATGACGACGTCCTGCCGTGTCTGGTCTGGGAGCACGGTGTGCCGCGGGATCCGCGGGGGTCGGGTGGACGTTGTCAGCAGGGTCAGATAGTCCACGGGGCCTTCCCATGGTCTGCACGATGCGCGGGATGGTGGCCGTGGCGTAGCCGCAGATGGCGGATGCGTGGTGCTCGCACGCGCGTAGTCGGTCCAGCCAGCCTTCGGCGTTGTCGTGGATGGTGCTTGCCCTGCGCTTGAGCTCTCTCGACTGCCAGCCTGACCACCGCAGTGTGTCCACGATGGTGGACCAGTCGGTCATCCCGTAGACCCTGACCAGGGTGGACACGTCGTCCCAGCGCTGTGCCACCTGACCGGTCTCCATGCGGCTGAGCTTGGCCTCCGAGCCGCGGATCGCCTCGGCGGCCTTGGCGGCCTTGATGCCCTTGGCCAGCCGGAGCGAGCGCAGGTAGGCGCCCAGTACGAGGGCTGCGGGGCCGCGGTCCGGGATGGTGGTCATCGGGACCGCCGCCCCTCGTGCTCGGCCGCGGCCGCGCTGGTGAGGCTCCGCGGGCGGCGCTTCGAGTAGAGCGGCGCATGCGGAGGACAGGCATACGTGACCTTGCCGACGGCGCTACGGCCATCCTCCACTTCGACCGGGATGGGCTCGTCGGTGGGCAGCTTGCAGCGGTAGCAGAGCTGGCGGCCCTCAGGGGCGCGTCCGTACTCGGCGCGGTCGGCCTCGGCCAGCGCCCCCCACAACCTCCCCGCGTCCGTCAGGTAGCGGTTGGCCGAGAGCGGCACGCGCCAGTGGGTGCGCGGGCCCTCGGTCCAGGAGACGGGCGGTACACCGAGGTAAGTGCTCTCGTGCTCCAGCTTGGCGAGGACGCGGACTTGCCGCAGGTGCCAGCTCTTGGCGGAGCCCATGGCGACGAGCCAGTACAGAGGGCCGTGCTTGTCCTGGATGACGGCGCCGGTCTCGTCGCCGAGCAGTTCGAGGGCGCGTTCGCCGACGGTCGGGGCTGCGCGGACGGCGTCCCACCACTTGCCTGCCGGTAAGGGTTCGACGTCCACGGCGGGCGGTGGTGTCCACGGCAGGGTTCTGGTCTTCATACCGCGCCTCCCGGAGACGCGCCGAGAAGAAAGGCGAGGCGAAGAGCGGTACCGCTCTCGTCACCACGCTCGCCGATCTCATACCCCCAGGCAGTGACGTAGCGTCCCCCCTGGCTGGCGATCTCCTCCACCAGATTGGCGCTGAGCGGATTCGCCACACACAGCTGGGCACCCTTCGCCACTATCGATAGTCCGTAGGCTTTCAGTCGATCGGCGAGGTCGCGGTAACCGGCTGCGTTCATGCATCGATCTCATCGCACCGGTAGTCGCGGCGGGATATGACAACCTATGACACGGAGTGGATCATGACTCGGGCTGTGGTCATCACCGGTACCCGGTCGACAGGGCACCGCGACCTCGACAGCTACGCCGAGCTGTTCACCAACTATCTCGCTCCCTTCGCCGTCCCCGAGACCCGGTTCTACATCGGCGGCGCAAAGGGCATCGACAGCCTGTCCCTGCTCTGGCTCGCCGGGAACTCCGACGCGCAGATCACCATCGTCGTCCCCGGCACTGTCCGACAGCAGCCCGCCGAAGCGCGGCAAGCCATCACCCGCAGCCGCGACCGCATCACAGAAGTCGTCGAACTCGGCGCGGAAGAAGAGCTACGCAGTCCGGCCTTCCACGCCCGAAACCGGTGGATGGTCGATCGCTCCGACATGGTGATCGGCTTCCCTCTCGGGGGGCCGCAGGGTACATCGGGGACGTGGCAAACCCTCAACTACGGTGCCGAACAGGAAAAAGCACGCCTGATCGTGCCCGTGTGACGCGGATCACCGGCATGATGAGGGCATGAGCACGTGCGAAACCCGCGGCGCTGCTGCCCTCAAGTCCCTCCGGAAGGCACGAGGCTGGTCCCTGGCTGACACCGCGCGGGCGCTCATCGACACAGCGCGCCGCCTCGACCAGCCCCTCTCCTCATCGGCCCCGAGCGTGCAGCGGTCCGTCGCTCGGTGGGAGAGCTCCAAGCCCATCCTTCCCAGCGACCGGTACCAACTCCTGCTCGCACACCTCTACAGCCGGGGCGCTGACGGTCAAGTCGCGCTGGGGCCGGGCAGCGACTTCGCCGAACTGCTGGACGCTCTCGCGTACCTGGGCGAGGCAGACGCTCATCTGCACGAACTGCGCGCGCTCCTGGTCCGCACGGCCACCGACGACGGGACCGGCCTGCTCGCTCTGCTGGGGCCCGCTACCCAGTACTCCATGGCCGTCGCGCTCGCCGATCCGACGCGCGCCGATGACGCGCTCCTCGACGGATTGCGCGCGGCAGTCGGAGACGTCAACTCGCAAGTGGGCTCACTGCCCTTCGCTCGATTGCAGCTGCTACTCGCCCCCGTGATCGAGTCCTGTCAGCGGCTCCTGGCCGGAGACGTCCCGGAGCCGCTGCGGCCCGAGCTACGCACGGTCGCGGCGCAGGCGTACACCCTCGCCGGGCGGCTGGCGTTCGAGACCCGCGATGACCAGGCATCCCGGGCGCTATACGCGGCTGCTACTGACGCGGCAGGACAACTCGGCGCCCCGTGGCGCCGGGCAGTCGTTCACCTGAGCCACGCCCTGGTCACGCTGTACTCGGTCCCGGGCATTGGCGCGGCCCGTGAGCTGGTCGACGCTGCGGTGCGCGATGCTCGTACTGGCGACAGCGTCCGCGTGCGGGCCCGGGCGCATGCGCTTCAGGCCGAGATCGCCGCGCGGTCGGGCGCCGGGCGGCACGCGCAGACCGCGCTGTCGCTCGCCTGGTACGACCTCGACCGCGATGACGACGGGGATCCCTCGCCGACGAGCTTCAGCGCTGATCACCTGCGCGGCTTCGAGGGTCTGTGCGAGCTGTACGTAGGAGACGCGGCGGTCGCTCACGATGTCTTCGCCAGCAGCGCGGAAGCCCTGGACGCGCCGCGTGAGCGGGTACAGCGGGCCATCGTCTCCACCGATCAGGCACTGGCCTGTATCCGGCTGGACGCGCCGGAAAGGGCCGCAGACCTCCTGCACAACTGCGTCGACTCAGCTATCAGCACCGGCGGACGTGTGCCGACACTGCGGTTACGCCGAGCGCGCAAGGAACTGCGGCCTTGGCGGCGCGAGGGCTTCGTCGCCGACCTGGACGATCACCTCATCGACGTGCTGGGATGCTGACACGACGAAAGCCCCTGGCCCGGCTCGCAGGCCAGACGAGGGGTGCGTTGTGCCCGGCTTATGATCCGGCCGTGGACATCCCTGACAGACTCATCGAACTCCAGACGGCGGCCGACGCCGAGCACGCCAAGGACACCGGGCTCAGTCGGGCCGACCTCGAGGCCGCAGTGAAGCGGGCCGTGCGGCATCCCGACGACGGATAAGCAAGACGAAAGCCTCCTCCCGGCCGGGGCCGAGAGGAGGCATCACGTATTCAGAGACGCCGCCGATCGGGAGTGAGAGCCGCCGGGCCGGTCCAGTCTCGCTGACCCTGCCCGGCCCGGTTGGCCAGGACTACCGGTCCTCTTGCAGCTTGAGCATCTCGAAGAAGATCGAGGTCGCCCCCCGACTGACGAGATCATCGAAGGTGCCCGTCTCGGCGATGCGCCCATGGTCGAGGACGATGATGCGGTCGGCGAGACGGGTGTTGGCCAACCGATGGGTGACGAACACGGTCGCCCGCCCCTCGGCGAGTGCCCTGAGCCGCGTGTAAATCCGGTGCTCGGCACGGGCGTCGAGCGCGGCGGTCGGCTCGTCCATCACGAGGACGGGTGCGTCGCGATGGAAGGCGCGAGCGACCGCAACGCGCTGCCACTGCCCGCCCGAAAGGTCATGCCCACCCCACCAGGAACGAGCCAGCGAGGTATCCAGTCCGTGGGGCAGCGCGGCGATCACACTGTCGGCATCGGCCGCCTCAGCAGCGGCATGCACGGCGATGTCGCCCTCCGAGCGGGGCTGGCCGAGGGTGATGTTTTCGCGAGCCGCGAGCGGCCAGCGGGTGTAGTCCTGCGGCACCAGCGCCACCTTGGCGAGCACTGCGGCCGGGTCGGCGTCCGCCAGGTCCACCCCGTCCCACCGCACCGAGCCCGCCGTGGGGAGAAACAGACCGGTCAGGATGCGGGCGAGGGTGCTCTTGCCCGCACCGTTCTCGCCGACCAGGGCAATGACCTCACCGCGCTTGAGGTCCAGGTTGATGCCCTCGAGCGCGGGGGTGTCGGCGCCGGGGTAGGTGAAGGAGACGTCCGTGGCGGTGATCACCTGCGGCCCGTCCTCGGCGACCGGGGCCGAGCCACGGCGGGTCGTCCACGGCTTGGCCACGGCGAGGAACCGGGCCCAGTCGTCCAGGGACAGTCAGCATGCCGCCACCTCCCTGCTGGTCGTCTGACCGGTGAGCCACCAGCACGTCACGATCAGCTGGTGCAGGTCGGCGATCACCGTGGTGCTCTGTCCTCGGGCCGCCTGAGCCGGCGAGGTACTGACGGCCGCGGGGTCGATCAGTCCGCCCTCCGCGAGCGGACTGGAGGCGATCAGGTCATCGAGCTGGTCCCGGTGCCGGGCGAGTCCGGCGATGCGCTGGGCGGTGAACGAACCCTTCGAGCGCCGGGAGGTCAGCCAGTCCGGGAGCTCGGGCAGCGCGGCCCGTAGCAGCGATTTGTAGGCCACCAGCCCGCGCCGGGCAACGGCCGGCACGGCGAAGGCGGCGCGGACGACCTGGTTGTCCAGGTACGGATACACCGGCCGGATACCGAGAGTGCCACCGTACGGGGCCCAGCCGCGGGCCGAGGCGCCCACCGAACGCAGGGCGGCCCACTGGTCGAACTCGTCCGCCAGCTCTGGCTGCTGGTCGCGAGCGGCCTGCCGCAGCAGAGCGGCGACCTGGTGGCGCCCGTAGCCGGTCAGCCAGGACGCACCAGCCCCCAGCCGGCACCACGACCAGCCAGCCACAGCAGCCTCCGGCTTGATGGGTCGGCGCTCCAGAGCCTGTGCCGCGCGTTCCAGGGAGTCGGCGCGGCCGAGGACGGCGGCCTCTTTCAGAGCCTTCCAGTACGGGCCCGGTGCAGTGTTGCGGAGCCGGGCGAACGCCACCACCTGGCGATGAGCCTCGCGGCGTCGGCCTTCCTGGAGAAGCCGCACCCAGCAGGAGCCGGAGGCGTCCAGCACGATGTCCCCGCCGTGCCCGGTCAGGTGCAACGGCAGCCCACGTACGGGCTGCAAATAGCTGGTGTCCATGGCGAACATCGCCGCCTCCAGCACCGGCTCCACCCCCGTCGGCTGCCCGGCTGGGAAGGAGAACGGCAACTGCTTGTCGACGCCCATGTCGACCGTGTGCGCGATCCCGGTGTGCTCGGCAACGCGGGAAGCGAACGCCATGTCCTCCCCGCTGGTGTACCCGTCCGTGTACGTCACCGCGTGCACGTCTCCGGCCTCGGCGGCCAGCACGACTGCCGCCGAGGAGTCCAGGCCGGCGGACAGGTCCGCCCCCACCACCCCGCCGGCGGCGCGGACCCGGTGCTGGACAGCCTCAGTGAGCGCGCGACCGAACCGGTCGGCACCCTCGCGAAGCTCCTCTACCGGCTCGACGCCGGAGATGTCGATGAGCTGTGGCGGCGTCCCCGGCGCGAGCAGCAGCCCGAACCCGCCGGGCACCATGCGGATCTCCTCGTACGGGCTGCGGTGCGGCCAGTGATGCTCACCCGCCGTGAGCCGGGCCGCCAGATACGGCAGATCCGTCACGAGGGGACGCCCCAGCAGGCCGGGCTGGGTCGCCCACTGTGTTCCTTCCTCGCCGCGCGCGTAGTAGACGGCCCGGATGCCGGCCAGGTCGCCGCACACGAACCGCTGCCGCCCATCGTCCGCGACCACCCAGTACGAGCCCGCCCACCGGCTCAGCTCACCCCAGCGGCCCGCCCGTACGGCCGGAAGCGCGTCGCGGACCTCCTGCGCCGTGGCCGGGCAGTCGCCCACGACCGCGAGTACGACCGGTCCATCGACGGCGACGCGCACCCGCGTGGTATGAGCCCGGCGTACATCGCCGAGCCCGTCGATCATCACTCCGTCCACGGCGGCGGTGCCGCCGGTCATCCACTCCCGTTCCATCTGTTCGCCTCCCCTGTTGACGGGCCCGGGGGCCGGCCGTCGAAGCGGCCGGCCCCCGGGGTGTTCCGTGGTGTCCTGGACGGTCAGGGGCTCTCGAAGTAGTTGCTCTTGTCCGAGTCGTTGGCGTTCTGCCTGCCCAGGGTGAGGGCGGCCACCGGGTGGGTGCTGACCTGCGGTGCGAACCGGCTGGTGAGCGGCGGCGGGATGGGCGTGCTCTCCGCGGCGGGCTGGGTGGTGACGGTGATCTGTGCGGCCATGACCGGCCTCCCTTGTCTCCGTGGATGTGGAGGTGGTGCTGCCTCTATGTCACCGCGAGCCAAGGCTCGTTCCCAGAGACGGAGTTGGGCGCTTCCTGGGAGTGAATCTGGGAGGAAGTGGGGACGGGCCTGGGACGTCAGCCCTCAAGGAGTTGGAGCACGGCCCGCTGGTAGACGGTGTAGACCTGCGGCAACTCGGCCAGGTGGGCGCGCTCGTCTGTGCCGTGGAGCCCCTCGTACGGCACGCCGAAGCCGGCCGTGGCCGGGATGCCCTCCCCTGCGAGCAGGTTGCCGATGTTGGACGGCCCCGCGGTCTTCGCCCGCACTATCAGCCCTGCCTCGGCGGCGGCGTTCAGCAGGGCGGCGGCGGGCTGCTCGCCCTTGGCGAGTCGGAAGGGCGGCCAAGCGGCGACCGGGGTGACCTCGGTGGGCTTCGAGGTGGGCAACTCTGCATCGAGTTCGGCGACAGCCTTGCGGACGAGCGTCTCGGCGTCATGGGCGTCGAAGGTCGGGGTGGTGCGGATGTCGACGTTGAGGTCGCACCGGTCGGGGGTGACCGAGAAGCCCTGGCCGCCGTGGAAGGACGTGACCGACAGCTTCGGCGGCAGGGGGAAGGCGCCGTCGACGCTGGGCAGGTCGGCGGCATCCAGGAGGCGTACGAGGTGTGCGGCCCGGGAGACGGCGCCGACCACGGCCCGACTCGATCCGGAGTGCCCAGAGGGGGCGTGGACCGCGACGCCGGCTCGCCACAGGCCCCGACCACCGACCACGACATCGTCCAGCCCGGGGTAGCCGATCATCACCCCGGCTGGGCGAGCCGCAGCGGGGTCGGTGAGATAGGCGCGGGCGCCGCCGAAGCCGCCGGTGTGCTCATCCACGTCCAGGAGCACGGCGAGCCCGCCGTGCAGATCAGCGACGTGGGGCATCAGGTCGGCGGCGATGTGGCAGAACATCGCTGCGGCGAGCTTGGAGTCGGCCGCACCCCGGCCGCGCAGCCAGCCGTCCACGATGTCACCGGAGTCCGGCGGGAAGGACCAGGCGGTCTCGTCGCCGTAGGGGGCGGTATCCATGCACGCGTCCAGCGTCCACCAGGCGCCCGGCCGACCGCCGGGGATCTCCACCAGCAGCCCGACCAGCTCGCCCGCCGCGCCGTGCAGGCGGCGGTGCGGCAGGGCACGGGCGGTGAGCCAGTCCTCCAGCACGTCCAGGACCGGCCCGTAGTCGTCGATCCCGGCCCGGCTCGGGCGGCGGATCAGCTCCTGGGCCAGCCCGATCACGGATGCCGCGCGGGCCTCGGCCGCCTGCTGAAGGTTGTCGCTCACGCCTCTCCCTCGCCTCTTCTCAGTTGTGCCGTATCGGCAGCGCGCGGACGGCCTCGATCGTCTCCACCGGCCGCGCGGACGCGCACGCCTCCCGCCCATGGTGGACCAGTCCGACGGCCGCCTCGCGGCTGAGTAAGACGCCGCAGTCAAAGCCCTCGGCCCCGTGAAAACTGGGCAGCGGCACCACCGCCGCGGTCTCGGAGGCGACGAAGAACCGTTCCAGTGCCTCGGCCTGCTCCACCATCCCGATGTGCAGCGTCTTAACGCCGTTGCGGCGCGCGGACGGATCGCGCAGCTCCAGTAGCCGCAGCAGGTGGTCAGCGAGCGCCCGGTGCCGCGGCTCCCCGTGCAGCACCCGGTAGTGCACCAAGTCCGGATGCTGGGCCACGGCCGTCTCGATCGCTCCCAGATACGCCTTCTCCCGGCTGCGGGAACCGGTGACAACCAGGTGCTCGCGCGCTCCGGCGGCGACATCCACCATCGCCTCGACCAGGTCGGTCCAGCGGGTGAGCACCTTGACCACCACCGTGGTGCCGGAGGACTCCAGCACGCTGGTGGCCGCCCCGTCCTGATGGGCAAACAGCACCTCCGGGCGCTCCCGGTACAACTGACAGAGGGCGGCCCGGTTCCGCTTACCGGTCCGGCGCCGGCCGGACTCCCACGCGCTCATCAGGCTCGCGTCCGACGCGCCTCCGGTGATCGCGTTCAGGGCGTCGGCTGCCTCCTCCAGCGTCATGTTCCGCGCCACCCTGGCCCGCTTGAGCGCCGAGTCCGTACTGCCGACCACGGCCACGGACACCGCCCCCTCCCCAACGACCGGCATGTGTCCCCGAGCCTTCCCCACACGCCGGTCGTTCAGCACTGCGCCGCTCTCGCGGCCCGATGTCGGACCGTGCCCGTAGGCTTATCGGTATGTCCCCCAGTTCTCCCGGCCCGGCGCGGCCGTGCGCCGCCGAGTCCGCGAACGAGGCGATCCGCGCGTTCATGCGCGAGCGCGCCGGGCGGCCGCTGGGCGCAGACGAACGGGCGGAGTACGAACGGCTCCTCGAGGTATGGGCCGCAGCCCAGCGCGAACGACTGGTTGAAGCGGCCTGATGTGCCACCGCCCCGCCGAACCGGCGGGGCGGGCCGCAACCGAGCTACCGCAGCCTGGCAGCGATCGGATAGACGTTCCCGCTGTGCCTGCGGCTGCCGGCGTGCCGGTCCCGTCAGGCAGGCTCCACGACGATCGTGTAATCGTCCCCGGGGAAGCCCCACTGCTCGGCCTCCTGGGCGATCATGTCCTCCAGGATGACGTGCTCGATGAACAGTTCCTCCAGTTCATCGTCCGGGAGATGCCCGTCGTCCCACGCCTCCTCGATCGGCGCCCAGTCGCCACCGCTGCCGATCCCGACCCGGAAGAGGTCCCTGCCGCCCTGACCGCGCCAGGCCAGGCGCTCGGTGCGGACCAGGCCGTTGATGATGAAGCAGCTCGTCGTGGCCTGTTTCGGGAAGCTGGTCGAGTCGGCCGACATCGACATGAGGCACCGTTTGAGTGCCTGCCCGACGCTGCTGCCGCTGTATTCCGCGGTGGTGTTCTCCATGCCCTACCAACGGGGCCCGGCTGCTCGGGATACGGCAGCGGTCCCCGCCGACGGCGGATGCGGTGGGCTCACCCTTCTCACCCGGAGCTCCAGGGGCTCCATCCCGGCCGGGCGCCCCGTCCTGGCCCGAGGCGCCGGATGCCCCCGGCTGGCCGTCCTTCCCAGGCTGGCCCGTGGCTCCGGGCCTGCCGGTCGCCCCGTCGCTTCCGGCTTTGCCCGGAGCGCCCGGGTCGCCCTTCTCACCCGGGAGCGGCACCGGTACCTCGGCCCGCGCGGGGAGGTTATCCACGGCGCGTGTGGGGTCCGGCGCCACCGGCGTTTTCCCCGCGCTCTTGACCGGTCAACACGGCTGGGCCGATGAAGTCGAAGATTTCAACCACATCGTCGACGCTCCCATCGGCCGGCTGCCACTGAACGTCATCGGTGATGATCACCTGCGCGACTGGAAGAAGGAGCTGAAGTCACGGGGCCTCGCGGACTCCACCAACGAGGTCATCTGGAATCACCTCAGCTCCGTCTTCAAGGCCGCGGTCAGGGTGGTGGGTGCTCTCATGCCTCCGGTGGTCCCGCTCCTCGGGGAGATCCGTACAGAGCCGAGCGGTGAGCCGGACCGGGCTCTGGCTGCCGGGGTCGCCTGGGTCAGGCAGCACTGCGAGCGCGTCGGCCTGGCTGTGGTGTGCGTCGGGAATCTCAACGGCCAGCACCCAGCCAGCGTCCGGCCGTACCAGGGATTTGCGCGGGTCACGGTCGGGGCGGCGAGGGCGATGCGTGAGCTCCCGCCGAAACTCCCTGAGAACTCCCTGGCGCGATAAATGATCAGTAGGGGCGGCTATCCGTGGTCCGGGATGGCCGCCCTACTGGTGTCCGCAAGAGCTCACGGATTACCTCTTCGGGTGGGCGTTAGCGCTGGTCATCAGTAGGTGTAGAAGCCCGAGCCCGTCTTGCGTCCCATACGGCCCGCGTCCACCATCCGCAGCAGCAGCGGGGGAGAGGCGTACAGCGGCTCCTTGTACTCCTCGTACATCGAGTCGGCGATCGCCGCGATGGTGTCCAGGCCGATCAGGTCGGACAGCTTCAGCGGGCCCATCGGATGGGCGCAGCCCAGCTCCATGCCGTTGTCGATGTCCTCGCGGCTGGCGATCCCGGACTCGAACATCCGGATGGCGGACAGCAGATACGGGATGAGCAGCGCGTTGACCACGAACCCCGCGCGGTCCTGGGCGCGGATGGCGTGCTTGCCCAGGATGTCGGCGACCAGTGCCTCGGAGCGCTTGATGGTCTCGTCACCGGTGGTGAGCGCCGGGATCAGCTCCACCAGCGCCTGCACCGGCGCCGGATTGAAGAAGTGGATGCCGATCACCTGGTCCGGGCGGGAGGTGGCGACGGCCAGCTTGACCAGCGGGATGGAGGAGGTGTTGGAGGCGAGGATCGCGTCCGGGCGGGTCACCACCTGGTCGAGGACCTGGAAGATCTCGGTCTTGATCTGCTCGCTCTCGACGACCGCCTCGATCACCAGATCGCGGTCGGCGAATTCCCCCAGATCGGTGGTGAAGCTCAGCCGGTCCAGCGTCGCGTCGCGCTGCTCCTCGGTGATCTTGCCGCGCTCGGCGGCCTTCCCGAGGGAGTTGGTCAGGCGGGTACGCCCTATCTCCAGGGCCTCGCCCGTGGTCTCCGCGACCATGACCTCCAGGCCGGATCGGGCGCACACCTCCGCGATGCCCGCACCCATCTGGCCACAGCCCACCACTCCGACGCGTTCGATGTCGGTCACATCGTGCCTTTCGCTGGTCCAACCGTCCGTTGTGTCGTCCCCCTGTCGCCCCAGACGTTACCCTCCGGTTATCGGTAGGGGGCGGGCCGGGGCCGGAAATCCGGCCCTGGCCCGCCCCCGCCGTCAGGAGATGTCGCCGCGCAGGATGCCGCGCCCGTTGGTGGCCACGTAGACCCGTCCGTAGACCCGTGGGTCGCCGGTGATCGAGGCGCCCGTCCAGCCCCACTGATGGGCGTCGTCGTTGATCCGGGTCCAGCTCGCCCCGGCGTCCGTGGAGCGGAAGATGCCGCGTACCCCGCCGATTCTCGCGCTGGTGTAGAGCGCCTGGTACGAAGCGCCCGGCGCCGCCTTGCCGAAGCCGATGGTGTCCGCCTGCTGGACGCCGCTCAGCTTGGTGAAGGTCGCGCCGGAGTCCGTGGAGTGCCACAGCCCGTACGCCCCGCCGGTGGTGCCGCCCGCGAGCCAGATGTCGCCCTCGGCGCCCGGCAGCGCCTTGAACCGCACCGGGCCGTCGGCCGGCAGCCCGGCGGAGGCCCGGGCGGTGAAGGTGGCCCCGCCGTCGGTGGAGACGTAGAAGGTGCCCGCCTTGAAGCCGTAGAACTTCTTGGGGTTCTTACGGTCGGACTCCACCACCGCCCCGGCCGGGATGCCGCTCGACGCGGACCACGCGTTGCCGAACCCGGTGGTGTGGTAGACGGCCGAGGTGCCCTCCGGGGCCCAGACGAAGCCGCTGCCGTCGGCCGCCGCGGCCACCGTGCCGCCGCCGGTGACCCCGGACGGCTCGCTGCCCTGGAACCAGTTGGCGCCGTTGTCGGTCGAGAAGGCGATCCGCGGCGCGGAGTCGTTGTTGCCCACCCGGACCACGGTGTTCGGACTGGTCTCGGCGTAGTCCAGGCTGGTGGTCGTGGTGAACGTCGGCGAGGTGTACATCCTCGCGGGCACCGCGTCGGGATCGGTGTGGCGGAAGCCCCCGATGTCACCGAGCGCGCTGAGCAGCGGGGCGCCGGTGGGCGGGCTGGCCAGATCGTTGACCGCCGTCTCCTCCAGGCCCTTGACCATGGGCGTGATGGCGATTTTGCCGCCCGTGTCCCAGTTTCCGAGGTTCTCCGTGCCGTAGACCGTCGCCCCCGTGCCGTACATCATCCGGTTGGAGTCGAACGGGTCGATCTCCAGCGCCTCGGTCATCCAGCCCAGCTTCGGGGTGACTTCGGGCGGGGAGGGGTTGGTGCCGAAGGTCAGCCAGGGGACGGCACTGACGTCCTGGGTGTAGCGGAAGGACCGGTTCGGATAGCTGGTGAAGTCCCAGGCCCGGGTCCAGGTGGCCCCGGAGTCGGTGGAGCGGAAGATCTGGGTGTCCGGCCACCAGGAGCTGTAGCCGGTCACCATCAGCGTGCCCGGCTTCTGGCGGTCGACCGTGAGCCCGCTGTAGCCGAAGTAGGTGTCGGCGTCCGCCATGGGGCTGATGTTCTTCCACTCCCCGGTGGCCGTGGTGTACCGCCACACCTGGCCCTTCTCCCCGTCGTACGGGCCGCCCTTGTCGCTGGTGGTCAGGTACAGATAGCCGTTCTTGGCGTCCAGGACCCCCTTGTGGGAGAGATAGCCGGTGGGCTGCCCGGCCACCCGCGACCAGGTGGCGCCCGCGTCCGTCGAGCGGTAGACGGTGTTGTCCTTGTCGGCCACGCCCACGTAGATGGTCTTCGTGGCGCTGCCGGAGGAGCCGGTGCGCTCGTCGAAGGTCACCCACACCACGCCCTGGTTGTCGCTCAGATAGCCGCTGGAGTCGCTCGCGTCCTGGACGTATGTGCCGGGGTTGGGGAAGGACGTCACCTTGGACCAGGTGACACCGGAGTCGGTGGAGCGCCACAGCCCGTTGCCGCTCGGCGCGCCGAGGTAGAGCACGCTGTTCCGGTTGGGGTCCACCGCCAGCCGCTCACCCATGCCCCGGCCGGGCATGTTGCCGCCCAGCTTGAAGGGGAGGGTGGTGGACTGCCAGCTGGCGCCCCGGTTGGACGAGCGCAGGATCGCGCCATTGCCCGGGTCCCAGCTGTTGGTGTACGTACCGGCAGCCACATAGACCTTGTTGGGATCCACCGAGTCGCTGGCCAGGCTCACCACCCCGGTCCAGCCCCAGTGGTCCCAGTCCAGCGAGTCCAGCAGCGGCACCCACCGCTTGCCGGACTGGTCCCAGCGGTACGCCCCGCCGATGTCGGTGCGGGCGTAGGCGAGGTTCTTCTCCTTGCGGTTGAAGACGATGCCGGGGACGAAGCCGCCGCCGTCCACGCGGACGTTCTTCCAGGTGTAGGCGTCGGCCTGGGCGGCGCTCCGGGTGGGGGCGGCTTCGGGGCGGGCCGCGGCGGGGGAGGCCGCCGCGGCGAGTAATCCGCCGACGAGCGCCAGCGCGGCCATGAGCGCGCCGACCGGTCTTCTGCCGTTGCTGCGCACGGGAACTTCCTCTCCGGACGTGGGGGTGTGAGGCGTGCGGGCCATACGGGCGAGGGTATTTGGGAGCGCTCCCATGCGTGCGTCATCCGATGCTAGCGGCCGGATGGCCGGGCGAGAAGGGTGAAGTCAAGGGGTCCTCGAGGGGCGTTGGGCCGGACCGTCCGGGATTCGCGGTAAGCATTGCCGGGCGCCCCGCAAGGGCCCCATCATCAGCGGGAGTTGCCGTGCAGGTCCCTGGGGCGAGGAGTGGAGTTTCATGGGTCGGATCACGCGCAGAAGTCTCACGGTGGCGGCCGCCGGAGCCCTGGCCGCCACCGTCACGGCGGGTGACGCGCTGGCGGAGGGGCGGGGCGGTGGGCACCGGCCCGAGTTCCGCGGGATGTGGCTGGCCACCGTCGCCAACCGCGACTGGCCGTCCAGGCCCGGTCTCCCCGCGGAGCAGCAGCGGGCCGAGCTGCTGGGCTTCCTCGACACCGCCGTGAGCCGCCGGCTCAACGCGGTGGTCTTCCAGGCGCGGCCGACGGCGGACGCGCTGTGGCCCTCACCGTACGAGCCGTGGGCGGAGTGCCTCACCGGCGTCCAGGGCAGGGACCCGGGCTGGGATCCGCTGGGCACCGCCGTGCGCGAGGCACACCGGCGCGGTCTTGAGCTGCACGCCTGGTTCAACCCGTACCGGATCGCCAACCACACCGACCCCGCGCGGCTGATCCCCACCCATCCGGCCCGGGTGCACCCCGAGTGGGTGGTGCCGTACGGCGGGAAGCTCTACTACAACCCCGGGCTGCCCGAGGTCCGCCGCTTCGTCCAGGACGCCATGCTGGACGCGGTCGCGCGCTATGACATCGACGCCGTCCACTGGGACGACTACTTCTACCCGTATCCGGTGGCCGGGCAGGTCTTCGACGACGACGCGGCGTACGAGCGCCACGGCGCGGGCTTCCCGGACCGCGCGGCCTGGCGGCGGAACAACATCGACCGTCTGGTGTACGAGACGGCCGTGCGCGTCAAACGGCTGAAGCGGCGGGTGCGGTTCGGCATCAGCCCCTTCGGCGTCTGGCGCAACCAGGCCACCGACCCGCTCGGCTCCGCCACCACGGCGGGGGTGCAGACCTACGACGACCTCTACGCGGACACCCGTGGCTGGGTGCGGCGGGGATGGCTGGATTACGTCGTCCCACAGGTCTACTGGAACATCGGCTTCGCCGCCGCCGACTACGCGGTGCTCGTCCCCTGGTGGTCGGAGGCGGTCCGGGACACCGGGGTGAACCTCTACATCGGCGAGGCGCTCTACAAGGCGGGCGATCCGGCGCAGCCCGCGCCCTGGCAGGACCCGGCGGAGCTGTCCCGGCACCTCACCTTCGACCGAGGCTTTCCCCAGGTGCGCGGCAATGTCTACTTCTCGGCGAAGGAAGTGGCCGCCGACCGCAACGGCGCCATGGCGCGTGTGGTCGCCGACCACTATCCGTATCGCGTCCGTCCGCCCCGCTGACCCGGGGCCTGCCCCGCGGGGACGGCTACGGGGTGTCCGGCGGGCTGCTCCCCTTCCCTGGGAGGAGAGCAGCCCGCCGCAGGCGCCCAGGTCCGTCGGACACTCCCTAACGCTGCCCGGGTCCGGCGGCCAGGTGGCGGACGACCGAGTCGGGCCCGGGGGAGAACAGGCACTCGTGTCCGTCGTCCTCGTACCGCACGCGGTAGGGCGGTTCCCCGTTATCCCCGAGCACTTCGATGATCTCCGCTACACGGTCGTGAATTCCGACAACCCTGCCGTGCACCAGCAGCTTGTCGCCTACGGTCGCCTCCATGTGCGTGACCTCCCGTCCGCTGGAGGGCAATGCGGTCTGCTGAGGGCATGCGATCCCTGAGGCCAGTCTATGGCCGGTTGTCCTGGTTTGCTCCTGCCGGGGGGTGATTCGGGTCCGCCGTTTCCGGGATCCGTCCGGCCTCTCCGACGGTTTCGGCCGTGCGCGTCCGGCCGGGGCTGGAGGCCCGCACCACGCCCGCCGGGACCCGGGCCCGCTGTGTCACCCCGATGCACACCAGCACCGCGACGGCGGCGATCGGGGCGGCGGGGGTCAGCGTCTCGCCGAGCAGCAGCACCGACCACACCAGGGTGAGCAGCGGCTGGGCCAGTTGGAGCTGGCTGGCCCTGGTCACTCCGATGGCGGCCATCCCCCGGTACCAGACCACCATGCCCACGAACTGCGAACCCACCGCCAGCCACAGCAGTCCGGCCACCGCGCGGCCGCCGAGGTGGACGTCCTCGGCCGACAGTGCGAGCACCGCGCCCGGCACCGACAGCGGCAGACAGCCCACCAGCGCCCAGCCGATCACCTGCCAGCCCGGCATATGGCCGGCCAGCCGGCCGCCCTCGGTGTAGCCCGCGGCGCACAGCAGCAGCGCGCCGAACAGATACAGATCGCCGGTGGTGGGCGCGCCGCCGCTCTGCTGCACCGCGAAGGCGATCACGACCGCCGCCCCGGCCAGCGCCGCCGCCCAGAACACCCGCGAGGGCCGCACCCCGGTGCGTACGGCCGAGAAGGCGGCGGTGGTGAGCGGCAGCAGGCCGACCACCACGGCCGCGTGCGCGGTGGTGGAGGTCTCCAGGGCGAGCGTGGTCAGCAGCGGGAAGCCCACGACGACCCCGGCCGCGACGACCAGCAGCCCCGGCCAGTGGCGGCGGTCCGGCACCGGGACCCGCAGGGCGGCCAGCGCCCCGCCCGCGATGAGCGCCGCGAGCACCACCCGGCACGTGGTCACCGACCAGGGGCCGAGGCCGGTGAGCGCCCAGGCGGTGGCGGGGAAGGTGAGGGAGAAGGCGGCCACGCCGAGCGCGGCGAGCAGGGTGCCGGTGCGGAGCGCGAACGGTGTCGGGAGCGCCGGGGTCGCGTGAGTATCGCCCCGGCCCGGGGTGGGGCCGCCGTGCGGGGCGGGGTCATCACCCCGGGCGGGGCCGTCACCCGCGGTGGGATCACCGCTCACCGCTATCGCACTGCTGTCAGTAGCGCTATCCTGGGCTGTCATGCAACAGCGTAGCAGTGTGGTTGAGCTGGCGGAATCGCTGCGGAAGGATCTGGACCGCTACTCACCTGGAGAGAAGCTGCCATCCAGCCGGGCCCTGGTCGAGCGCCACCGGGTGAGCCCGGTGACCGTCTCCCGCGCCCTCGCCGCGCTGGCCGCCGAAGGGCTGGTGGTCACCCGCCCGGGCGCCGGTGCCTTCCGCGCCGAGCGCCCCCGGGCCGGGGCGCCCCGGCCCGGGGACACCTCCTGGCAGGAGGTCGCGCTGAGCGTGGAGACGGCCGGTGAGTCGGTGCCGCGCTCGGTGGACGCCACCGGCGTCCTGGCCACGCTCGCCGCCCCGCCGCCCGGGATCCTGGAGTTCAACAACGGCTATCTGCACTCCTCGCTCCAGCCCGAGCGGGCGCTGGCCGCCGCCCTGGCCCGCGCCGGGCGGCGGCCGGGGGCGTGGGGCCGCCCGCCCGTGGAGGGGCTCCCCGAACTGCGCGCCTGGTTCGCCCGGGAGATCGGCGGCCCGGCCGGGGCCCTCGGTGCCGCCGACATCCTGGTCACCGCGGGCGGCCAGTCCGCGCTCACCAGCGCGCTGCGCGCCCTCGCCCCACCCGGCGCGCCCGTCCTCGTCGAATCCCCGACCTACCCCGGGATACTCGCCGCCGCCCGTGCCTCCGGGCAGCGCCCCGTCCCGGTCCCGGTGGACGCCGACGGGGTGCGTCCCGATCTGCTCGCCGAGGCGCTGCGGGCGACCGGCGCGAGGGTCTTCGTCTGCCAGCCGCTGTTCCAGAACCCCACCGGTGCGACGCTCTCCGCCGAGCGGCGCCGCGAGGTGCTCGCGATCGCCCGTGAGGCGGGCGCGTTCGTGGTGGAGGACGACTTCGCGCGCCGGCTCGTCCACGAGGACGCGGGCCCGCTGTCCGCCACCCTCGCCGCCGACGACCCCGACGGGGTGGTGGTCCACGTCTGCTCGCTCACCAAGGCCACCTCGCCCAGCCTGCGAGTGGCCGCACTCGCCGCCCGTGGCCCCGTGCTGGAGAGGCTGCGCGCGATCCAGGTCGTCGACAGCTTCTTCGTGTCCCGCCCGCTCCAGGAGACCGCCCTGGAACTCGTCGGCGCGCCCTCCTGGCCCCGCCATCTGCGCACCGTGGCCGCCGAGTTGCACACCCGCCGCGAGGCGCTCGTCACCGCCGTACGGCGGGAGCTGCCCGCGTTGGAGCTGCGCCATGTCCCGCCCGGCGGCTACCACCTGTGGCTGCGGCTGCCCCAGGGCACCGACGAGGCCGCCCTGGCCTCCGCCGCGCTGCGCGCCGGGGTCGCCGTCGCCCCCGGCCGCCCGTACTTCTGCGCCGAACCGCCCGCGCCACATGTCCGTCTGAGCTTCGCGTCGGTGGCGGGTACCGGGGAACTGGCCGAGGGGGTGCGGCGGTTGCGCACCGCGTGCGAGGAGGTACTGGCGTAGGAGCTGCCCGGCGAACCGAACCGCCTGCGCCGGGCTGTCCCCCTCCCCGCCCCTTCCCGAACCCGGGGCTCCGCCCCAGGCCCCGGACCGGGGCTCCGACCCAGGCCCCGTATCGGGGCTCCGCCCCAGGCCCCGTACCGGGGCTCCGCCCCAGGCCCCGTATCGGGGCTCCGCCCCAGGCCCCGTACCGGGGCTCCGCCCCAGATCCCGGCCCCGGGCTTCGCTCCAGGCCCCGAGCCCGGGGCTCTGCCCCAGACCCCGGCCCCGGGCTCCGCCCCTCCCCGCGGCATCGATATGCGGCTCCGCCGCGTGGCGGGGCTCCGCCCCCGGACTTGGGGTCCAGGGGCGGAGCCCCTGGTATCGGGAAGGGGCGGGGAGGGGAAAGGGCGGCGGAGCCGCACATCGACACAGCCCCCGCCCCTCCGGGGCGTCCGCCACCCTGCCCGCCACCCACGATGCGCACGGTGTTCACGCGACGGCCGCTTCGAGCCGCCCAGCGACCCGGCGCACACCGAAAGGCGCTGCTCTTCTCCTGGTTACGGGCCCTGGAGCCGCGGCCGTGACCTTACGATGCCGGGATGACGTTTCGGCTGACGCTGGTCGCCGCCGGCCGCAGCTCCTCCCGGCTGGGGGAGCGCTTCGGCGACGACCGGCCGCTGGATTCGGAGGGCCGGCTCGCCGCCGAGCGCGCGGCCCCCGGGCTGCTGCCGCTGGCCGCGGCGGAGCTGCGCTACTGCTCGCCGTCGACCCGCAGCCGGGAGACCGGCGACGCGCTGGGCTTCACCCCGCTGGTCCAACTCGCCCTGCGCGACTGCGACATGGGCCGCTGGGCGGGCCGTTCCCTCGCCGATGTGATGGCGCGCGAACCCACGGAGGTGGACGCCTGGCTCGGCGATCCGCGCTCATCACCGCACGGCGGGGAGTCGCTGCACGCGTTCATCATGCGGATCGGCGGCTGGCTGGACACCCGCCCGGCCGAGGACCACGCCAAGATGGTGGCCGTGGCCGACCCCGGGGTGGTCCGCGCCGCCCTGATGTACGCGATCAAGGCGCCGCCGCACTGCTACTGGAACGTCGACATCCGCCCGCTCTCCACAGTCACCCTCACCGGCCGGGCGGGCGAGTGGCGGCTGCGCGTGGACGGTGCGTGAGAGTGGACGGTGCGTGAGAGTGGTCGGTGCGTGAGAGAAGTAGAACGCGAGGGCCTCCCGCTCACGGGGTCAGCTCCTCGGCCAGCAGATCCATCAGCAGGCCGTCATGCCACGTACCGTCGGCGCCGCGCTCATAGGACCGCATGACGCCGACGGGCCGGAAGCCGACCTTGGCGTAGCACCGGATCGCGGCGGCGTTGTCCGCCGCCGGGTCGATCACGATCCGGTGGTGGCCGTGGTCGGCGATCAGATGGCGGGCCAGGGTGCGTACGGCGTCGGTGCCCAGCCCCCGCCCGTGCATCGCCGGGTCCAGATAGATGTCGATACTCGCGTGCCGGTACTCCGGATCGGCCTCGGCCGACCACTGGATCATGCCGATCACCACGCCCTCGTCCTCGTCCCCGTCCCCGTCCTCGATGGTCAGCTGCTCGGCGCCGGGCTCGGCCAGGTCCTCGAGCACGGCCGCCACCAGGTCCTCGCCGCCCCGCCAGCGCGCGTACACCTCGGGCGTGGCGCGGATCGCGGCCAGGGAGGGAACATCGGAAGGGACGGTGGGGCGCAGCACCACCCGCGCGCCCCGCAGAGTCATCGGCATGGACCGGACGATCCCATCGGAGCGCGTGCCGTGACCAGGGCGCGGCTTTCTGCCCAGGGCCCTTTCGGGAAAGCACTCGGCACCGGATATCTTGATGTCGAGCAATGTTGCAGACGTGGAGCGGAGCACCCGGTGACTGACTCGACCATCATCTATACGCACACGGACGAGGCCCCTGCCCTCGCGACGTACTCGTTCCTGCCGGTGATCGAGGCGTATGCCTCCACGGCCGGGGTCGGCGTCGAGAGCCGGGACATCTCCCTGGCGGGCCGGATCATCGCCCAGTTCCCCGAGCACCTGGAAGAGGGCCAGCGCATCCCCGACGCCCTCGCCGAGCTGGGTGACCTTGCCAAGACCCCCGAGGCCAACATCATCAAGCTGCCGAACATCTCGGCCTCGATCCCGCAGCTGAAGGCCGCGGTCGCCGAGCTCCAGCAGCAGGGCTACGCGCTGCCGGACTACCCGGACGACCCGAAGACCGACGAGGAGCGGGAGATCCGCGCCCGTTACGACAAGGTCAAGGGCTCCGCGGTGAACCCGGTGCTGCGCGAGGGCAACTCCGACCGCCGCGCCCCCGCCTCGGTGAAGAACTACGCCAAGGCCAACCCGCACCGCATGGGCGCCTGGACGGCCGATTCCAAGACCAATGTGGCCCACATGGACACCGATGACTTCCGCTCCACCGAGAAGTCCGTGGTGATCCCGGAGGACGGCTCGCTGCGCATCGAGCTGGCGGGCGACGACGGCTCCACCACCGTGCTGCGCGAGTCGGTACCGGTGCTGGCGGGCGAGGTCGTGGACGCCTCCGTGATGCGCGTCGCGGCGCTGCGCGAGTTCCTCTCGGCGCAGGTGGCCCGCGCCAAGGCGGAGGGCGTGCTGTTCTCGCTGCACCTGAAGGCCACGATGATGAAGGTCTCCGACCCGATCGTCTTCGGCCACGGCGTACGCGCCTTCTTCCCCAAGACCTTCGCCGAGCACGGTGAGACCCTCGCCGCCGCCGGTCTGACCCCGAACGACGGTCTGGGCGGCATCCTCAAGGGCCTGGAGGGCCTGCCCGAGGGCGCGGCGATCAAGGCGTCCTTCGACGCCGAGCTGGCCGAGGGCCCGGAGCTGGCCATGGTCGACTCCGACCGCGGCATCACCAACCTGCATGTGCCGTCCGACGTCATCGTCGACGCCTCCATGCCGGCCATGATCCGCACCTCCGGCCACATGTGGGGCCCGGACGGCGAGGAGCACGACACCCTCGCGGTGATCCCGGACAGCAGCTACGCCGGGATCTACCAGGCCGTCATCGACGACTGCCGCGCCCACGGCGCCTTCGACCCGGCCACGATGGGCTCGGTGCCCAACGTCGGCCTGATGGCGCAGAAGGCCGAGGAGTACGGCAGCCACGACAAGACCTTCGAGATCCCCACCACCGGCACCGTCCGCGTCCTGGACGGGGCGGGCAACGCGGTCATCGAGCAGGTCGTCGGCGCCGGTGACATCTTCCGGATGTGCCAGACCAAGGACGTGCCGATCCAGGACTGGGTCAAGCTGGCCGTCACCCGCGCCCGCGCCACCGGCGACCCGGCCGTCTTCTGGCTGGACGAGGGCCGCGCCCACGACGCCAACCTCATCGAGAAGGTCAAGGCGTACCTGCCGGAGCACGACACCGAGGGCCTGGACATCAGGATCCTGGCCCCGGTCGAGGCGATCAAGCTCTCCCTCGAGCGGATCCGCCGCGGCGAGAACACGATCTCGGTCACCGGCAACGTCCTGCGTGACTACCTGACCGACCTGTTCCCGATCCTGGAGCTGGGCACCAGCGCCAAGATGCTCTCGGTCGTCCCGCTGATCAACGGCGGCGGTCTGTTCGAGACCGGCGCGGGCGGCTCGGCGCCCAAGCACGTCCAGCAGCTGGTCAAGGAGAACTACCTGCGCTGGGACAGCCTGGGCGAGTTCCTCGCCCTCGCGGTCAGCTTCGAGCACCTCGCGCAGAAGACGGGCAACGCGCGGGCCCAGGTCCTCGCCGACACCCTCGACCGGGCGACCGGCACCTTCCTCGCCGAGAACAAGTCGCCCAGCCGTCGCGTCGGCGGGATCGACAACCGCGGCAGCCACTTCTACCTGGCCCTGTACTGGGCCCAGGAGCTGGCCAAGCAGACCGACGACACCGACCTGGCCAAGGCGTTCGCCCAGCTCGCCGAGACGCTCTCCGCCCAGGAGCAGACGATCGTCGACGAGCTGCTCGCGGTCCAGGGCTCCCCGGCCGACATCGGCGGCTACTACCACCCCGACACGGCCAAGGCCGCGGCCGTCATGCGCCCGTCCGCGACCCTCAACCAGGCCCTCGCCACCCTCGGCTGACCCGCCTGGCGCGCCTGACGCACCACCGCACCACACCGCCCCCGGCCGGCACTCGCCCGGCCGGGGGCGGTCCCTGTTTTACCTGGAGGAACAGTTCCTCACGCCCGCCGGGCCGGTGAGGCGACCTCCCAGGCCGCCTCGATCATCCGGAAGATCTCGTCCACCGCGGCCTCCGGATCGGCCGCCTCACGGGCCAGCGCATAGGCGTCGATCACGAACCTCGCGATCGTCCGGCAGGCCGTCGTGGTCCGCGACAGCCCGGGATCGTTGGCGATGGCCGCTGCCAGCGACTCCGCATGGCGCAGCCTCATCGACTCCTCGTACTCCCGCAGCGCGGGCGATGCCTCGATCATGTGCCAGATCGGGGCGGCGCCGTCCGCCGTGCAATGGCGCACCAGGGCGTGGACCTCACGGCGCAGCGCGGGGAGGAGCGGCGCGTCCGGCGCCCGGCCGGTGACCGCCTGTGTGAGGCGTTGCTCGAAGTCCTGGTCCTGCTCGAACACCAGGGCCTCTTTCGAGGTGAAGTGGGAGAAGAGCGTGGTGACGGCCACGTCGGCCTCGGCGGCCACCTCACGGATGCCCACCGCCTCGTACCCGCGTTCCAGGAAGAGCCGCAGGGCGGTATCGGCGATCTTCTGGCGGGTCGCGGCCTTCTTGCGCTCACGGCGTCCGGGCGGCACGGTCATGTCTCTCACGCTATCAAATCCAAAACCGAAACCGTTTTTAAACCCTAACGGTTAGTGTTACGGTCGGCGGCATGAAGAGAGTGAGCTTCGCCGAGTTCGGCGGTCCGGACGTTCTGCAACTCATCGACGCCGAGGAGCCCCACGCGGGCCCCGGCCGGATACGCATCGCCGTGCGGGCGGCGGGCGTGAACCCCGTCGACTGGCGGATCCGTGAAGGCCAGGTCCTGGGGGCCCATCCGACCGTGTTGCCCTCCGGAGTCGGGCTGGACGCCTCCGGGGTCGTGGACGAGGTCGGCGAGGGCGTCGAAGGGGTCGAGGTCGGCGACCGTGTGTTCGGCGAGGGTTCGAGCACCTATGCCGAGTTCGCCGTGCTGTCGGCCTGGGCCCGGATGCCCGAGGGGCTGACGTTCGAGGAGGCGGCCGGATACCCCTCCGTGGTGGAGACCGCGCTGCGCGTCATCCGCGAGGTCGGCGTACGGCCCGGCCAGACGCTGCTGGTCAGCGGCGCGTCCGGGGGAGTCGGCTCGGCGGTGCTCCAGATCGCCCACGACCGCGGCATCACGGTGATCGGCACGGCCGGGGCCGCGAACCAGGACTATCTGCGGAGCCTGGGTGCCATCCCCACGACGTACGGCGAGGGCTGGGTCGAGCGGGTGCGGCGGCTCGGCCGGGTCGACGCGGCTCTCGACCTGGCCGGTTCGGGGGTGATCCGCGAACTCGTCGAGCTGACCGGCGATCCGCGGAAGGTGATCTCCATCGCCGATCTCGGCGCGCCGGAGCTCGGCGTCCGGTTCTCCGGCGTGGCCGGGAGCGTGCCGGAAGCGCTCGCCGAGGCCGTCGACCTCATCTCGCGGGGAAGGCTCCACATCCCGGTGGAGAAGTCGTACCCGCTCGCCGGGGCCGCGGCGGCGCATGTCGACAGCCAGGCCGGTCATACGCGCGGGCGCCGGGTCATCGTCATCTGAGCCGCTTCACCTCGGCCGTGGGAATCCGGCCACCCTTTGCATAAAGCTGTCGTCGAACGTATAGTCATGCCATCATCTAGGGAGGACGACGGCGATGGCCATACGTGCTGCGGTGGCGGGCGCGAGCGGATACGCGGGCGGGGAACTGCTGCGGCTGCTGCTCGCCCACCCCGAGGTGGAGATCGGCACCCTGACCGGAAACTCCAACGCCGGACAGCCCCTCGCCGGGCTTCAGCCCCATCTGCTCCCGCTGGCCGGGCGGGTGCTGGAGCCCACCACCGCCGAGGCGCTGGCCGGGCATGACGTGGTCTTCCTGGCCCTGCCGCACGGGCAGTCCGCCGCCGTGGCCGAGCAGCTCGGGGACCAGGTCCTGGTCATCGACTGCGGCGCCGACTTCCGGCTGAAGGACGCGGCGGACTGGGAGAAGTTCTACGGTTCGCCGCACGCCGGTACCTGGCCCTACGGCCTGCCCGAGCTGCCCGGCGCCCGCGCCGCGCTGGAGGGCGCCAAGCGCATCGCGGTGCCGGGCTGCTACCCCACCGCCGTCTCCCTCGCGCTCTTCCCGGCGTACGCGGCCGGGCTGCTGGAGCCCGAGGCGGTCATCGTCGCCGCCTCCGGAACCTCGGGCGCGGGGAAGGCACCCAAGCCGCATCTGCTGGGCAGCGAGGTGATGGGCTCGATGAGCCCGTACGGCGTCGGCGGCGGCCACCGGCACACCCCCGAGATGATCCAGAACCTGTCCGCCGCGGCGGGGGAGCGGGTGTCGGTCTCCTTCACCCCGACCCTCGCCCCGATGCCCCGCGGCATCCTCGCCACGTGCAGCGCCAAGGCCAGGCCCGGAGTCACCGGGGAGAGCCTGCGCGCCGCGTACGCCAAGGCGCTGCGGGACGAACCGTTCGTCACCCTCCTCCCCGAGGGCCAGTGGCCCTCCACCGCCGCCGTGTACGGATCCAACGCCGCGCTGCTCCAGGTCGCCCATGACGAGGCGGCCGGCCGCGCCCTCGTGATCAGCGCCATCGACAACCTGACCAAGGGCACCGCGGGCGGCGCGGTGCAGAGCATGAACATCGCCCTCGGCCTCCCCGAGGAGCTGGGACTTTCCACGATCGGAGTCGCTCCATGAGCGTTACGGCAGCCCAGGGCTTCACGGCCTCCGGCGTCGCGGCAGGGATCAAGGAGAACGGAAACCCCGACCTCGCACTCGTGGTGAACACCGGCCCGCGCCTCGCCGCCGCGGCCGTCTTCACCTCCAACCGCGTCAAGGCCGCCCCCGTCCTGTGGTCCGAGCAGGTCATCAAGGGCGGTCAGGTCTCGGCCGCCGTCCTCAACTCCGGTGGCGCCAACGCCTGCACCGGCCCGCTGGGCTTCCAGGACACCCACGCCACCGCCGAGAAGGTCGCGGAGGTCCTCGGCCACAGCGCGGGCGAGGTCGCCGTGGCCTCCACCGGGCTCATCGGCGTCCGGCTGCCCATGGACGCGGTGCTGTCCGGGGTCGGCAAGGCCGCCGAGGCGCTCTCCCCGCACGGCGGCGAGAAGGCCGCGATCGCCATCAAGACCACCGACACCGTCCACAAGACGGCCGTCGTACAGAGCCCGGCCGGCTGGACCGTGGGCGGTATGGCCAAGGGGGCCGGGATGCTGGCCCCGGGCCTGGCCACCATGCTCGTCGTCCTCACCACCGACGCCGACGTGGACGCCCCGGGGCTGGACACCGCGCTGCGCGCCGCCACCCGCACCACCTTCGACCGGGTCGACTCCGACGGCTGCATGTCCACCAACGACATGGTGCTGCTGATGGCCTCCGGCGCCTCCGGCGTCGCCCCCGACACCGCGGAGTTCGCCGAGGCGGTCCGCGAGGTCTGCGCCGATCTCGCCCGCCAGCTGATCGGGGACGCCGAGGGCGCCTCCAAGGACATCCGGATCGAGGTCGTGGGCGCGGCCACCGAGGACGACGCGGTGGAGGTGGGCCGCTCGATCGCCCGTAACAACCTCCTCAAGTGCGCCGTGCACGGCGAGGACCCCAACTGGGGCCGGGTGCTCTCCGCGATCGGCACCACCTCGGCCGCCTTCGAACCGGACCAGCTCAACGTCGCGATCAACGACGTCTGGGTGTGCAAGAACGGCTCGGTGGGCGAGGACCGGGAGCTGGTCGACATGCGCTACCGCGAGGTCCGCATCACCGCCGACCTGTCCGCGGGCAGCGCCTCGGCGGTCATCTGGGCCAACGACCTCACCGCCGACTACGTCCACGAGAACAGCGCTTATTCCTCATGAGCCAGCCGACCGCCACCCGTAAACACACCGCTCTGCCCAAGGCCCGCATCCTCATCGAGGCGCTGCCCTGGCTGACCCGGCACCACGGCAAGACCGTGGTGGTCAAGTTCGGCGGCAACGCCATGGTGGACGACGAGCTGAAGGCCGCCTTCGCCCAGGACGTCGTCTTCCTGCGCCACGCGGGTCTGCGCCCGGTCGTCGTCCACGGCGGCGGCCCCCAGATCAGCGCACAGCTGGACCGGCACGGCCTGGTGAGCGAGTTCAAGGCCGGGCTGCGGGTCACCACCGACGACGCCATGGACGTCGTACGGATGGTGCTGGCCGGACAGGTCCAGCGCGAACTGGTCGGGCTGCTCAACCGGCACGGCCCGCTGGCCGTCGGCATGACCGGCGAGGACGCGCATCTGATGTCCGCCACCAAGCACTTCGCCGAGATCGACGGCGAGCAGGTGGACATCGGCCGGGTCGGCCAGATCACCGAGATGGACACCGGCGCGGTCCGGGCCCTGCTGGACGACGGCCGGATCCCGGTCGTCTCCTCCATCGCCCGCAGCGCCGACGACGGCCATGTCTACAACGTCAACGCGGACACGGCCGCGGCCGCCCTCGCCGTCGCGCTGGGCGCCGAGACGCTGATGGTGCTCACCGATGTCGAGGGCCTCTACGCCGACTGGCCCAACAGCGACGAGGTGATCAGCAAGCTCACCGCGAGCCAGCTGGAGAAGCTGCTGCCGGAGCTGGCCAGCGGCATGGTGCCGAAGATGGAGGGCTGTCTGTACGCCGTGCGCCACGGGGTCACCACCGCCCGGGTGCTCGACGGGCGGGTACCGCACTCCATCCTGCTGGAGATCTTCACCGACGAGGGCATCGGCACGATGGTCCTGCCGGACGGGACCGCGATCGGCAACGACGACCAGGACAGCGACGGCGACAAGGGGGAGGACCAGTGAGCAACGCGGAGCTGAAGCGGCGCTGGCAGGGGGCGCTCATGGACAACTACGGCACCCCCCGCCTCCCGCTCACCCACGGTGAGGGCACCAAGGTCTGGGACGCGGACGGCAAGGAGTACCTCGACTTCGTCGGCGGTATCGCGGTCAACTCCCTCGGCCATGCCCACCCCGCCGTCGTCCGGGCGGTGTCCGACCAGATCGCCACCCTCGGCCATGTCTCCAACCTCTTCGTGGCAGAGCCCCCGGTGGCGCTCGCCGAGCGGCTGCTCCAGCTCTTCGGCCGCTCCGGGCGCGTGTACTTCTCCAACTCCGGCGCGGAGGCGGTCGAGGCCGCCTTCAAGATCGGGCGGCGCACCGGGCGCACCCATATGGTGGCCACCGACGGCGGCTTCCACGGCCGCACCATGGGCGCGCTGGCCCTGACCGGCCAGCCCGCCAAGCAGGAGCCCTTCCTCCCGCTGCCCGGCGATGTGACCCACGTGCCGTACGGGGACGTGGAGGCGCTGCGCGCGGCCGTCACCACCGACACCGCCCTCGTCATCCTGGAGCCCATCCAGGGTGAGAACGGCGTCATCGTGCCGCCGGCCGGCTATCTGGCCGCGGCGCGGGAGATCACCCGGGCCACCGGCACCCTGCTGGTGCTCGACGAGATCCAGACCGGCATCGGGCGGACCGGGCACTGGTTCGAGCACCAGGCGCAGGGCGTCGAGCCCGATGTCGTCACCCTCGCCAAGGGGCTCGGCGCCGGGCTGCCCATCGGCGCCACCCTGGCCTTCGGGCCCGCGGCCGATCTGCTGACCCCGGGTCAGCACGGATCGACCTTCGGCGGCAACCCGGTCTCCTGCGCCGCCGGTCTCGCCGTCCTCGACACCATCGCCGCCGACGGCCTCCTGGACCGGGTCAAGCGGGCAGGGGAGCGGCTGCGTAACGGAATCGAATCGCTCGACCACGCATCGGTCGCCCGGGTCCGCGGCGCCGGGCTGCTGCTCGGTATCGTGCTCACAGAGTCCCTCGCGCCGCAGGTGCAGAAGGCGGCTCAGGACGCGGGACTCCTGGTGAACGCGGTCGCGCCGGATGTGGTCCGGCTCGCCCCGCCGCTCGTCATCTCCGACGGCGAGGTGGACACCTTCCTCCGGGAGCTGCCCGCCGTCCTGGACGCCGCACATGAGGGAGACGGGGAACGACGAGCCGGAGACTGACGACACCGATGACCGAGGCGCAGCACACCGACGCGCAGGACGCGGGCCACGGCGGACCGGCCGTGCCGCAGACCCGCACCGCACGCCACCGCCGGATCGTGGACATCCTGAACCGGCAGGCCGTGCGCTCCCAGAGCCAGCTCGCCAAGCTGCTCGCGGACGACGGGCTCTCCGTCACCCAGGCGACGCTCTCCCGGGACCTGGACGAGCTGGGCGCGGTGAAGATCCGCAACACCGGCGGTGAGCTGATCTACGCGGTGCCGAGCGAGGGCGGCGACCGTACGCCGCGCGCCCCGCTCGGCGAGTCGGCGAGCGAGGCGCGGATGGCCCGGCTGGCGGGTGAGCTGCTGATCTCGGCGGAGGCGTCGGCCAACCTCGTGGTGCTGCGCACTCCGCCGGGCGCCGCCCAGTTCCTCGCCTCGGCCATCGACTCGGCGGAGCTGCACGACATCCTCGGCACCATCGCGGGCGACGACACGCTCCTGCTGATCAGCCGCGACCCACTGGGCGGCCAGGCGCTCGCCGACCATCTGCTGCGACTGGCCCAGAAGGAGCGCTGAGGCGCCCCGTAGGGGCGTGGGGCTGTGTCGATGTGCGGCTCCGCCGCGGCTGTGTCGATATGCGGCTCCGCCGCGTGGGCGATCCGCCACGACGCAGCCGCGGATGAACGACCGCACCTCGCGGCACGTCCCGCGGAGCGCTTAGGCGCTCCGGTTCCGCGCACGGTACGACATCCAGGCCGCCACCACCGCCCCCGAGACGTTGTGCCAGACGGAGAACACCGCGGCCGGGAGCGCGGCCAGCGGGCTGAAGTGGGCGGCGGCCAGGGAGGCGGCGAGCCCGGAGTTCTGCATACCGACCTCGAAGGCCATGGCCCGGCTGGCGGGCGCGCCCAGCCGGGCCAGCTTCCCGGCCCCGTAGCCCAGCGCCAGGCCGAGCCCGTTGTGGAGCACCACGGCGAGCAGCACCAGCGCCGCCGCCGACTTGATGGCGTCCGCGCTGGCGGCCACCACGATGGCCACGATCACGCCGATGGTGACGGCCGACAGCCAGGGCAGCAGCCCCAGCAACCGCTGGATGAACCGCCCGGCGACCAGCCGTACGACCAGCCCCCCGACCACCGGCAGCAGTACGGTCTTGAGGATGTCGGTGACCATCGACTCCGCGTCCACCGGCAGGAACTCCCCGGCAAGCAGCAGCGTCAGCGGCGGGGTGACCAGCGGCGCGAGCACCGTGGAGACGGTGGCGACGGACACCGACAGCGCCACATCGCCGCGCGCCAGATACGTCACCACATTGGAGGCCGTTCCGCTCGGCGCACAGCCGACCAGGATGACACCGGCCGCCAACTGCGGGGAGAGACCGAGGGCGTGGGCGATCAGCCACCCGAGACCCGGCATGATCACATAGTGCGCGACCAGCCCGAGCGCCACCGCCCAGGGCCGCTTGGCCACACCGGAGAAGTCCCGCGGGGTCATGGTGAGCCCCATGCAGAACATGACCACGCCGAGCAGATAGGGCACGTTCGGCGCCCAGCCGCTGAAGGTGCCGGGCGTGACGAGGCCCGCCGCGCCGGCGGCGAGGACGAGGAGGGGGAAGACGGTGACGGCCCGCCGGGCCGCGCGGTCGGCGGCGGCGGGCTCCGGCGACGAGGGCGCCTGCCCCGCCGTCGTCGGGGAGTTGTCCGCGGAGCTCTTCGATTCGGATCGCACCGCGTGATGGAACGCTTCCGGAGGTGCCTTCCGCAACACCGTCTCGTTATGTGGTCACTGCACCCACTATGTGGAACTCAGTGGCGGCAGCGGCAGTGGAAGCCCCGGCAGACCGTCGATGCTGCTGGCGATGTGCTCCTTCTTGTGGAAGTAGCGGTCCAGCGATTCGTCGTCCTCCCGCCGGAAGCGGGAGGCGTGCAGCGGGCGGTCCTCGCGGTAGTCCAGATACGGCACCGCATACCCGCAGGTGTCCCGGATCAGCTCGGCCGTCACCACGATGACCGCCCGCAGCCCGTGGTCCTCGACATCGATGTCCGGGAAGTGCGTCAGCAGCGCGGGGAAGCGCGGATCGTCACGGAACACCGGCTCGCCCCGGCCGTGCACGCGCACGATGTTCGGCGGGCCGGTGAAGGCGCACCACATCAGGGTGATCCTGCCGTTCTCCCGCAGATGGGCGATGGTCTCCGCGTTGCTCCCCGCGAAGTCCAGGTAGGCCACGGTCAGTTCGTCGACCACGGCGAAGGAGCCGGTCAGCCCCTTCGGGGAGAGATTCACCGTGCCGTCCCCGGCCAGCGGGGCGGTGGCGGTGAAGAACATCTTCTGCTCTTCGATGAAGGTGCGGAGTCTGCCCTCGATACGTTCGTACACCTTTCCCATGTGGCGCATTATCCCTGCGGGTGGTCGCCGGGTCGATGTTTCCATGGGCGTATGGCCACCAAGAAAGCCTCCGCGAGCAAGCCCGAGCTCCGGATCCGCCGGGTGTACGACGCCCCCGACCCGGACGACGGCACCCGCGTCCTGGTGGACCGCGTCTGGCCGCGCGGCCTCGCCAAGGCCGACGCCCAGCTGGACGACTGGGTCAAGGACGCCGCCCCGTCCACCGAGCTGCGCCGCTGGTACGGCCACGACCCGGACCGCTTCCCGGAATTCACCCGCCGCTACCGCGCCGAGCTCACCACCCCGGAGCGCCGCGAGGCCGTCGCCCACCTCCGCGAGCTGACCGCCTCCGGCCCCCTGACCCTCCTCACGGCCGTGAAGGACCTCGACCACGGCCATGTCCAGGTGCTGGCCGAGGCGATCCGCGACCAGGGGTGAGCGCCGCGACGGTCAGCCGCTCGGTGCGTTGTCGTCGCGGAAGCATCGGGAGGTGACATCGACGGAGATCAACGGCTCATGGCCGTCCTGGCCCTTCATCCAGGTGACCTCGAGATGGGTATGCGTCTTCGTGTGGACCGCCACGATCTCCAGGTTCCGGTTCTTGCTGCTGTCCGGCCCGTGTCGCAACACCTTCCAGCCCTTCTTCGGCAGTTGGTCCACGAGGCGGCCCATCCCTTTACCGAGGGCGGTGTTGTCCACGCCGTACAGCGACCATGGATGGGCCACGACCCGGTAGCGCGGTCTGTCATCACCACCGGTGTCGCAGAAGTTGGTCATGGGCCCGGGTTCGGTCACCTGGCCTTTGACCCGCAGCATCTCCAGGACTCTGCTGGACAGCGAGCCGACTTCGTCCTCGACCTCCCGCTTGTCCCGCGCCGCGGGTTCGTAGCCGAGTTTGTTCTCGTCACTGTCCACGGAGGAACATCCCACCATCGGTAGCAGGGCACATGGCAGCACCAGAGCCATCCGGATACGACGTCGACCGATGCGCGTCACCAATGTGCTTCCCTATACAGTTTGACATCGTCGTATCTCCCGACAATGACCTTGGCTTGATTTTCCAGACTGACGGACGGTCTGTCGTTCTCCTCGTTCCAGAAACCGCCGTGACTGGGGGAGTCGCTTGCCATGAGATTCGCGCCGAATGCCTCGTCCGTGGGAATGATTCTGTTATCGCCGAGACCGGCGAGTCGCCCCCCTTCCCTGACCCATCTGTCTTCGCCGCCGCCGGCCATGGCCCATACGTGCTTCGGATTGAGGCCGAGATCCGCGGCACGGTCCACCTGCATTCCGGGACTGCCCACGGCGATGATGTCATCGGCGACGCGATAATCACTGGGGTATTTGGTTGTGTCGCCGATGACTGTACTGCCATAGCTGTGGCCGATGAGGGTGGTGTGCGCGGTGTCCCCGGTGGCCGACCGATGGGCCGCCTCCGCGCCGTCCATGAAATGCCGGAGCGTGGGCGCGGCCTTGCTCGCATAGGAGTCGTGCCGTGCCTCGGGGTCGATGTCTCCGGCGTCACCGGGCTTCGCCGAGCGCGGTGCGTCGTAGTCGAACCAGGTGATGGTCGAGGTGGATTCCCCAGGGGCCAGCTTGTTGCTCTGCCGCCACAGGCGATCACTCTTGTCGATTTCGTCGTCGATATTCCCCAGAACCGTTTTGGTGCCTGGCACGAACACCGCCGTGTGGTCGGCGGTATCCGGGTTGCCGTTGGCGATGATGACCCTTCCATCCTTGTTCGCGAAGGGATCGAAGCCGAGTAGATACGCTTTCGGCAGGTCCTGGGTCCCCGTCTGCTCGAAGCGCCGCTGAATGATGTCCATTCCGGATATAGCGTTGTCCAGCTGCTTCTTCCGGTCGTTCCACTTGCTCCACTCCACCGTATTCACTTTCCCCACCGCTTGCCCGGTCTCGGGGTCGTAGAGCACCTTGGTCTGCTGGGGCTCCTGCGCCAGCAGACGAGTGCGTTCCTCCGTGACCTGGGCGCGGGACTCCGCGAGGACGGTACGGTTCGCCTCGTCGCGGACTTCAGCGGGGAGCCCGTCCAGATCACCCACGCCGGCGGGGTGCAAAGAGAGGTACGCGTCCTGCTCCTCTGGCGAGAGGCCCCGCCACCAGGCGGCGTTCGCTATCGGATCACCGTGTTTGGGAGGGGGCTTGATGTCGTCCAGATAGCTCTTGGCGGCCTTGCGGACACCGCCGGTGTCTTTCTCGACGTCGATCCAGTCCTTGGACGAGACGGTCAAGTCGTCATCGGCTTTGAGCCGCCGCAGCTTCGGGGCCCACAGCTCGTCGGCCTCGGTGGCTTCTTTGACCGCTTCGGCTATCCGGTTGGCGTACTCGATGGCCCTGCCGAAGTAGGGGTTCGGGTGTTGTGCCGCCGCCTGCCGGTCGAGCGCGTCGGCGAGGGACGACGGGTCGACCGGGTCGAGTGGACTGCCGCCCCGGTCACCCCCGGCGCTGCCGGTCACTTTCCCACCCTCCGGCACCTTGCCGTCGACCTTCTCACCCCCTGCCGGGTAGCTGACCGAGCCGTCGGCGTTCACCGTCATCTTGTCGGCACGGGCGTCCTCGACGGCGGCCTCGAGCTTCTTCTTGGCGGCCTCCATCTCGGAGAACAGCGCTGTGAGGGCCGTGGTGAGCAGGCCGCACTCGACCTGGACGTAGTGGAAGTTCTGCCACAGCTCCCGTAACTGCTTGAGGGCGGCACTCGCGGCCTCGCCCTCGAGATCGGCCTGCATCCTGCCCGCGATCCGCTGCTCCAGGATGTCCTTGGCCCCGCTGACCAGATCCCTGGTGGCGCGGTACCCGGCCGCCGCATCCTCGAACTCGGACGGCTGGAGAGCCTTCAACGCCGCGTAGTCCATCTGCTCGGATCACCGGCCCCGGCTTTGGCCGCCCACCTGTGGGGTGTCTTCGTAGCGTTTCTCCAGTGCCTCGAACGCGTCCTGGACGGCCTTGTCGTTCTTGTAGTGGTTCTGGCCCGCCTTTTCCAGTCGTCCCTTGAGCGCGTCGCATCTGCCCGTCACATTGTCCAGGTATCGCTTCCAGGACTGGTAGACCTCCCGCTGGGCGGCGATGCACTGCGAGCCCGGAGCGGCAGTGGGACCGATCACGGGGAGCACCGCCAGCGGGTCGAAGCCCCCGCGGTTCTTCTGCCCCCGCTCCAGCTCCGTCAGCGCGATCTTGGCGATCTCCTTGACCGTTCCGACTCCGCTTGCCGCCGCGGTCCATGCCTTCTTGTCGGACCGGAGGCCACCCGAGTCACCGCCCTTGCCCCATCCGTCGGCGCTCGCGAGTCTCGTGCTCACGTCCGTGGCGGCACCTGCTTTGATGTGCGCCCACTCCTGCTCAAAGGTCGTCACGACCTCTGCCCCCCGGTCTGTGATGGAAAAACCACACAAAGTATAGGGAGGGGAGCGGACGGACACCTGAGTATCCCTACTCAGGGTGTCAGTGTCGGATCGGACAACCGGCCCTATACGCACAGCTCCGCCGAGTAGCGGGCGAAGCCGCTGGTGTACCAGGTGGAGCCGTCCGCGGTGATGACGAACGCCTCGGCGTCGGGGAGCCGTCCCAGCCAGGGGCGGGCGCGTTCGGCGCCCATGGCGCAGGCCGCGGTGGCCACGGCGTCCGCGTCGGCCAGGCTGGTGGCGATCACCGTGACCGAGGCCAGGCCCTGCGCCGGGGGACGGCCGGTGTGGGGGTCCAGGATGTGGCAGCCCCGCTCGGCCGGGCCCGAGGTGGCCACCGCCAGCTCGCCGTGGGCCTCCACGATCGCGGCCAGCTCGCCCCGGCGCAGCGGATCGGCGATGCCCACCCGCCAGGGGCCGCCGTGCACCTGGACGTCGCCGCCGCCGTTCACACACACCGACCCGGCGCCGGAGGAGACCAGCATCCGGGCGGCGCGCTCCACCGCCCAGCCCTTGACCAGGCCGGTCGGGTCGAGGCGGCCACCGGCGTAGCGGGCGGTGAACCAGCCGCCGCTGCGGTGCTCGGCGTCCTCGCACATCCGCAGCACATCGCGGACCTCGGGATCGCAGCGCGACAGTGTCAGCTCACCGCGCCCCAGCCGGCTGATCTGGCTGTCCCGGCGATAGGTGGAGAACAGCTCGTCCACCCGGTGCAGCCCCACCACGGCCCCGTCCAGCGCGGCCTGTACCCGGGGCCGGTCGGCGGGCGCGACCTCGCGGATGTCGAAGGAGAAGACGGTGCCCATGACGTGCTCGACATGGCGCAGCGGCTCGGGTTCGTCCATTCCGTACGTCACTTGGCACCTGCCTTGTCGAGCGCGCTCTGGAGCGACTTGGCGTAGCCCTCGCTGGTGTAGGTGGCCCCGGAGACCGTGTCCACCTTCGCCGCGGACACCGCCTGCTGGTTGAGCTTGGGGATGGAGTCCTTGGCGATCTGCTCGCTGCGCGGCCCGGAGTCCGGGGTCTTGACCGCCTGCGCGCCGGTGATCTTCCCGCCGTTGACGGTGAGGCTCACCTGGACCGGGCCGTACTGCGTCTGCACGGCGTCGCCGGTGACCGTACGGGCGCCGCCCGCACCCGCCCCGGCCCCCGCGCCCGCCCCGCCCGGCCGTGCCGTGGCCGCGACCGGGGGCGCCTGCCCCGGCTGGTTCTCGGCGACGGCCTGGCCGCCCCCGGAACCGGGCTGCTTCAGTGCGAGCAGCAGCACCACACCGGAGACGGTGGCGGCCGTTCCCACGATGATGCGGCGCAGCGGATGCTTCCTCTTCATGGCTTCACCTCGGTCACAGCTCGAAGGATTCGTGGTGGATCCGGCGATCCGGAACCCCCGCCTCACGCAGCGCCCCGTACGCGTGCTCGGCCAGGCCCGGTGGGCCGCACAGATAGACGTCGTGGTCCTCGATATCGGGGAGCAGATGGCCGAGCCGCTCCGCGGTGATCTCCGGCCGGGCGCCGTCCGGGCCGTTCACCGCGTACAGCAGCCGGGCCCCGCGCTCGGTCGCGATCTGCTTCAGCTCGTTCCACAGGGCCAGGTCCTCGACGCTGCGGGCCCGGTAGAGCAGGGTGAGGTCGCTGCCCTTGCCCGGCAGCGTCTCGAACAGCGCCCGGATCGGGGTGATCCCGGCACCGCCCGCGATCATCAGCACCTTGCCGCGGCTGCGCCGGGCCGCGGTCATCGCGCCGTACGGCCCCTCCGCCCACACCCGCGTCCCCGGCTCCAGCGAGGCCAGCCCCGTGCTGTGGCCGCCCACCGCCTTCACCGTGATCCGCAGCAGCTCCGGCCGGGGCGGCGCGGAGAGCGAGTACGGATGGGAGCCCCAGCGCATCCCCGGGGCCAGGAACCGCCATCGGAAGAACTGCCCGGCCTGCGCCCCGATCCGGTGCAGCTTGCGCCCCTTGATCAGCACCGACACCACTCCGGGCGCCTCCGGTACGACGGCCTCCACCCGCATCCGGTGCCGCAGGTTCAGCCGCAGCGGCACCAGCAGCCGGTACCAGACCACCAGCGCGGTGACCGTGCCGTACAGCGCGTACCAGGCGGTCTCCGCGGTCTTGTTCCCGACGAACTCCGCGCCGGTGGCGAGCTGGTGCCAGAACGTCAGGAAGACCGCCAGATAGGTGAACAGATGCAGGTAGTACCAGACCTCGTACGGCATCCGGCGGCGCACCATCCCCGCCGAGATCAGCCCGATCACCACCAGCATCGCGGTGCCGACCACCGCCTTGATCATGTCCGGGTAGTCCATCACCACGGTGACGGACTGGTCGACGAGGCCGGTGCCGGCCTGCTCCGCGTAGCCCGCGATGATCAGTCCGACATGCGCCACGATCAGACACAGCGCGTACCGCCCGCTCAACGCGTGCCACCGCGAGACCCGGTCCGACCCCACCCGCCGCTCCAGCGCCGGAACGCGCGCCATCTGGAGGACGACGAGGGCGAGGACATAGCCGCCGAGCAGCCCGCTGAGCCGCCCGGCGTGGGTCAGCCACTGTGCGGTGCCCTCGACGTTCGGAGTGTTCTGCCACCACAGCGACAGCACCGCCGCCGCACCTGCCAGGCTGAGCAGGATCAACGGCACGGCGGGCGAACGGCGAGGCTGGATGCGGCGCATGGCCTGCCGCCGCCCGGCCCGGCTGTTCAGTAGCGTCGTCACGGCCTGTCCCCTTCCCTTGGGCTCCGGCGCAAGGGAATACGGCCCCGAGCGCGGGATGACTCAAAGGCCGTCGGGATTCACAGGTTTCGGCCGTGGCTCACAGGTCCGGCTCAGGATTCACAGGTTTCGGGCGTCACCGGCGGTGGCGCACGGGCAGCAGCAGCTCGCTCACCACCGGCAGGTGGTCCGACGCCTCCGGGTCCGCCGTGAACACCTGGGCGGTGAGCGGGCGCAGGTCGCGGGAGGGGAGGAGGAAGTCGATACGGGCGTGCGGGTTGACGGAGTCGTAGGTGAAGCCGTCGCCGGTCCCGGCCTGGGGCCATACATCGCCGAGCACGTCGGTCAGGGTCCGGATCTCCGGGGTCTCGGACGTGGCGTTCAGATCGCCGACCAGGATGGTGCGCTCGGGGGAGGAGCCGAGGAGCTCGACGATCCGGGCGGACTGCCGCTCGCGCTCCTGGCTGTCGTTGTGCTGGAGATGCGTCACCGCGAAGTCGACGCAAGCGCCGCGCACGTCCAGCGTGGCCCGGAGCAGACCGCGCTGCTCATGGCCCGGGACGAGCGGCAGAGGGGTGTTGGCCCAGGACCGGATCGGCCAGCGGGAGAGCACCGCGGTGCCGTACTGACGGCGCGGCCGGCCGGGCTCCTCCGGGTCCAGGTCGAGGTTGGCGCCGAAGGCGTGCCGCATCCCCAGCCGCTCGCCCAGCCAGGCGGGCTGGTCGACGAAGCCGCTGCGCTTCCAGAACCGGTCGACCTCCTGAAGGCCGACGACGTCCACCCGCATGGCCTGGATCACCCGGGCGACGCGGTCCAGGTCGAGTACGTCGGCGGGGCTCGCGCCGTGGTGGATGTTGAACGTGGCCACGCGCAGCGGCCGCGGGCCGGTGGCGGCGGCCGCCACCCCGGACGTCCCGGCGGCGGTGGCCGCGAGGCCGGCCGCCGCGGCGAGGAACCGGCGGCGGCTGGGGGCAGGGTTCAGCTGATTCATGGCGGTCAGCGTGCGTTCCGGTTCCGAACGCCTTCCCACGGCGCCATGAACGGCCTTGGGCGGGTGGGAGTCGTCTCGGCCGGAGCCGCTTACGGTCGACTCGCGACGTGGACACGAAGGCGTTCCACGCGGTGGGGGAGAAAACGAGTTGAGGGCCATGCCCCTCCTTGGAGCCCTGGACGTGACGGTGCGGGTCAGGCGGCGACCTCGACGTAGCTGTCGCCCTGCGGGCCGCGATAAGTGGATTTGCGCCAGGCGGGGGCGACTTCGAGGCATTAGCCGCCGTCACCTACGCTGTACCGGCTTCTGCAAGAAATGGGCTGGGAGCGCCGCTCCACGACACGTGGAGCCGGTCTCGAGCCCGGGTGCAGGCCACGAAGAGCAGGCATCGTTCGGCGGTGAGGTCCGTATGGTGCTGGATAGGGTCTGCTTCCATGGGTGTGACCGCGCCCGGGTACGGCACTACACCGTCCCGGACACCGATCACGGCGACGCATCGGAACTCCAGGCCTTTGAGTGAATGCATCGTGCCCACTCGAACGCCCTCCGTCTCCGAAGTCTCCTGTCGCAGCCCGAGTGCCGGAATACCCGCTTCCCGTAGATGGCTTACAGCCCGGCCCGCCAGGCGGTTGAACCGGGCTGCGATGGCGATATCGGACAACGCCACGCCTTTGTCGTGCCACTCCTGGACGCATCGGACCAGTTCGTCCAACTCGTCGTCCTGACTCGGTGCGGCGTGCATGGACGGACGTGGGCCATGCAGGGAGGAACGGAATCCCGCCAGGGTCTCGTCGCTGCCGTCGGCGAGCTGTTCGACAGGGCGTCCGTTCAGCAGCGCCATGGACCAAGCCAGGATCTCTTGCGTGCTGCGGTAGTTCTTGCGCATCCGGGTGGATCGCCCGGCGACCGGAATCTCCAGCGATTTGAGAGAGACCTTGGTGTCGTAGATCCGCTGGTGCGGATCCCCGGCGATGAACAGATCGTCCGGTCTCCGAGACACCGTGGCGCGCAGCAGCCGCCACTGCGCGGGGTGGAGATCCTGGGCCTCGTCGACAACGACATGCCGATACAGCGGACCGGAAGAGGCGAGGAGAAGCGCGGCCTCGTCACAAACCCGCAGGTGTGTGCGCGCCTTTCGCGCCGCCAGGTTCTCGTCGAACTCTTCCACGGCTCGCCACAGCTCGGGCCGCCGCGTCGCCGGCAGACGAGAGCCGCGTCCTGCCCGGGAAGCGGCAGCGTACTCGTCGAGAGACCGCAGGCCCTGCGCCAGGATGACGTGCTTGTACTCCTGGGCCAGGAACTGGCCGTTCCAGGGGAGTTCCAGGCGCTTGGAGATCTCATCCCACAGCTCGAGCTCTTCGCTGCTGCTCAGATAGTCGCCCGCTTCTTCTCCCGGTGCTGTGACGATCTGGCGCGCCAGCGCGTTGACCGTGGTGACCTCCACCCGTGCCCGTTGCTGATCGTCTTCCACGAGCTGGGCCAGCCCGTCGCGCAGCGCAGCCGTCAGCGTACCCGTGAAGGTGGTGAGAAGGATCCGTTCGCCCTGCCGCAGATGGCTCAGCAGATGCTTCACGCGGTGCAGGGCGACCACGGTCTTGCCGGTGCCGGGTCCTCCGGTGACCTGGGCGGGGCCGGAATAGCTGGGTCGGTAGGCGACATGTCGCTGAGAGGGGTGGAGGAAGACTCGCCACGCGGCGAACGGCTTCTCCAGGATGTCGGCTAGCTCCTGCTCCCCGGTGACGAGTGCGATCCGGGATGGAGTGCTGCGGATCGCGGTGGCGAGATCCGTACGGTCGAGCGCGGCGGTGGGAGCGCGGTATGCCACGAACTCGCTCCACACCTCCTGGAGGCTCAGCCCCTCAGCGAGAAACTGCAGCACCTGCCACTGATCCTCGGGCATCAGCGGAGCGAAGGCGTCGAGCTGGGCCTTGTCCGTGAGCGAACGCGCGGCGCGCAGCACATCGGCTTCGACTCCAAGCCCTTGCAGATCGTTGTCCGAGTAGTCCGCGAACAGGGGCGATGCGGGAGACCCTGCGGCTTCTGCCTCCCACATCGGGATCAGTTGCTCTGTCGTGACGGCGTCGAGGATCTCCAGGCCGCGGGTCACCGCATTGACACTGGGCACCTGCTTGGCCGCCCAGGCGTACGCGTCGTCGTGCGGAAGGACACGAAGAAGCAGAAACGCCTCGCCACTGTCGGGCGCCAGCACCACGCCCCGATAGAACTTGCTGACCCGGCAGGTGTAGATGTGTTTGTCCCGGGCCCCCTTGGGCTGCTTGAAGTCGAGACCGACGTCTGTCCAGAGCTGTTTGAGCGTCAACTGCTGGAACTTCAAGGCAACCTTGACAGCACCGTCCCGGGCCTTGGAATCGAGCTTCCCGAACTCCTCCAGGAAGCGCGCGGAGAGCGCGAGCTGGGGCATGACGAGTGATCTCTTCCGGTCAGCGGATTACGGGGTGGGGCGGCGGTTGCCGGAGGTCCTGAGACGGATGCGGACGAGGGCGTCCCGGACCTCGCCTGCCTCGCGTGCGGCGGCGCCGTACACTTCGACCAGATCGCGGTACAGCGGAATCATCATCTCGGCCGCCTCGCTCAGCCGACCGCCAGAGAAGAGAAGCTGTCCGACATGGCGGCGCACCTCCAGCACGGGATCCGAAGTTTCGGGGTGGCTGAGCCGGAGCCGCGCGAGCACCTCCTGGTACTCCGCCAACGCTCCGGCGCTGTCACCCAGTTCCATCCGGCAGAAGGCGGCCTGACTGCGGTAGTAGAGAGCGTCCTCAGCACGGTCCGGCCCGGCCGCGCCGATCACCTCGGCGAGTGCGTCGTACTCCGGCAGTGCGCGCCCGTAATCCTCGTCGTAGAACAGCGCGAGAGCATGGATGATCTTGAGGCGGATCATCATGGACTCGTTAGCGGGCCGGGAGGCAAGAGCCTGCGCGAGGATTTCCTCCAGCATGCCCGCGGCCTGGGAGAACCGCTCCTCCTCGACCAGGGCGGCGGCATGGTTGCGCGCCTGGTCCAACTCTTGGTCGGAGATCGCGGGAGCATCCATGAGCGCCGGTGTGGGGGCAGCCTTCTCGGTCACCGGGCGAGGGCGCGGCGCGAGCGGCCGACGGTACGGGGTCGTGGGGTCCGGCGGGCCCGGCGACTGCGGCGCGTCGGTCGGCTGGGCATCGGGCGGCGGAAGGAACGGTACGAGCCGGTCGTGGACGTCCTGCGCGCAGGCGGGCCGCTCATGCGGCACCTTGGCCAGTAGCTCCAGGGTGAGCGCCTCTAGGGCCTCGTCGACCTCGGCACGCAGTTCCCGCAGCGGCGTAGGCCAGCCGTACATGTGCCCTTCCATCAGGGCGAACTCCGACTCGGCGTCGAACGGACGCCGGCCAGCCAGCAGCTCGTACAGGATGCAGCCGAGGGAGTAGAGGTCACTGCGCGGGCTGACGGCCGCGCACTGGATCTGCTCGGGGGACATATAGCGCCGGGTGCCGATGATGTGCCCCGTGGACGTCAGCTTGGTGACGTCGGTCCCCAGTACGGCGGCGATGCCGAAGTCGAGGACCTTCACCGTGCCATCGGCCGCGATCATGATGTTGTCGGGCTTGAGGTCCCGGTGGACCACGGGGACGGCGTGCGCGTGCGAGAGGACCGAGCAGATCTGCGCGACGACGGAGACCGCCCAGGGAATGGGAAGTGGTCCGCGACTGGCGATGATGTTCGTGAGCAGGGTGCCGCGTACCAGCTGCATCACCATGTACACGCCGTCCGCGGACTCGTCGAGCACGGCGTCGTAGATGGCGGGTACACCAGGATGGTCGAACTTGGCGGTCACCCGCGCCTCCCGCCGGAACCGCTCCGCGAACTCCTCGGCATCCGGCCCTGGGCCGGTGAGCTCCCGGCGGATGCGCTTGATCGCCACATCACGATTAAGGACGGGGTCGAAGCCATGCCACACGTCCCCCATCCCGCCAGAGTTGATCTCCGTCCGCAGCTCATAGCGGTCCGCGATGATCTGTACTTCTCCCGACACCCGCCGTGTCCTCCCCGCCCCTGCCGTCTCGCGATCACGTGCGGCCCAGCATTGTCGCTTACATGGCAACGCGTCCACGCCGACACGGGGTTGACGTGGACGTGTGCCCGGTCAACGAGCATTTCAGGCCGCGTCGTCCATGCCCAGCTCGCGTCGCAGCATGCGGTAGGCGTGCCGGCGTAGATCGCGCTTCATCGAATTGCGGTAGTCCGGGTTCGGCGCGAAGTACTGCTCTCCGAGCTCGCGGATGGAATCGAAGTGCTTCATCATCTCGTCGTCCAGGACCGGATCGAAGACATGTTGGAAGCCGTCCGGATCGTCGATGGCGGCCGACCGCTTCACTTTGTCGTTCGCCATCGCGGCCCGCACCGGCTTGATGAGATCGGACTCGGTGAAGTCCGTGCCGTGATCGGCGTTGAAGCGCTCGATCACCTCCGCCAGCGGCGACTTCTCCGGCTCGGACGCGGCAGCGGCGCCACTGCCGAATCCCCCGAGCTCCGCCGGGCCTTCCGGCCTCAGGCTTACGTCGAACTCACCGATCTTCTCGAGCCGTACGTGCGACAGCTGTGTTTCGCCGATGTCGACCCCGCCACCCTCACGGCGGGGCAGCCTGCGCAGCAGATGCTGCCCGAACAGGTGTAGCCGCTCCAGGTCCGTGTCGATGTACGGAACGATCTGCGCGAGAAAGCTGTACTTGCGCACGTAGTCGGCGAGATCGGCGCGGAACTGCTCGGCCGCCTTCTGGTCTGCCGATTCCTGGTCCGCGTCCCCGTCCTCCTCCTTGCTGTCCAGCAGCTTGATGAACCGGTCGCGCGCGGGATCGGTGAGCCGGTAAAGCTCCGCGTGCATCTTCTCCCAGCGGGACTGATCGCCGCCCGCCTCCTCCTCGGCCGCGAGGTACGCGGCGGCGAAGGCCTGCATCTCGCCGTCCGCCAGGATCGGCGGCTGCATGACCGCATACTGTGCGTCATAGATGAGGTTCGGGTCGACCGGCATCGTCTCCGGCTGTTCGAAGAACGGCTTGAACTCGCCCTTGATGTCCTCCGCCTTGTTCGCGAAGTCCAGGACGCACAGGTCTTCCTGCCTCTTGAGGGGATGCGTGCGGTTCAGCCGTGACAGCGTCTGTACGGCGGCGACGCCCTTCAGCCGCTTCTCCACATACATGGTCGTCAGCAGCGGCTGATCGAAGCCGGTCTGGTACTTCTCCGCGACCACGAGAATCCGGTATTCGCGCTCCCGGGCGGCGACGGCCGCTCCCCGCTTGTCGTCGGCCCGGGTGTATGCGAACTTCTTGCGCAGTGCTCCCTCGGAGAAACCGTTCAGCCCGGCCTCCGTGACCTCCTCGTCTCCCTCCTGAAGCGATCCGGAGAACGCGATCAGGACCCCCGGGTCGGGGTGCTCGTTGTCGTCGATGTACTGGTTGATGCTCCGGTACATGTCCAGCGCACTGCGCCGCGACCGGCACACCACCATGGCCTTCGCCCGGCCGCCGAGCCGCCCCCGGGTGTGGCTCAGAAAGTGCTCGACGATCACCTGGGCGTGCTGGGTGACGGTGGACGGGTGGGTGTGCGCGGCGAGCGCCAGCATGGCGTTCGCCTTCTTCTTGTCGACCTCGCGGCTCGCTTCCTTGGGGTCCTTGTTCACCATCTGCCAGTACGTCTCATAGGTGACGTACTGGCGCAGCGGGTCGAGGATGAAGCCTTCCTCGATCGCCTGGCGCATCGAGTAGGTGTGGAACGGCTCGTTCTTGCCCTTCAGGGGGTTGTACGTGCCGAAAAGACCCAAGGTCTTGTGCTTCGGGGTTGCGGTGAAGGCGAAGTAGGAGAGGTTCGGGTTATGGCCGCGGGCCTTGGCGGAGGCGGCGAGTTTGTCATCGGTGGTAAGGGGGGCGGAAGGCGTGGCCTCGGCGTCCACGGCATCCGCGCTGATGCTGGACGCCCCCGATTCCTCGTCGTCCGCGTCCAGCCCGAGGTCGCGCAGCGCCCGCTTGACGTCGGTGGCCGCTTCCCCTGTCTGTGAGGAGTGCGCTTCGTCGACGATGATGGCGAACCTGCTGCCCCGGATCTCGGCCGGCTCGCGGCGCAGGTACGCCAGCAGCGCGGGGAACGTCTGCAGCGTGACGATGACGATCTTCCCGGTCTCCTGCGCGAGCGCGTCCGCGAGCTGGGCAGACTTCGCTCCGCCCTTGCCGCCCACACCTATCACCAGCCCGTTGGTCTGCTGGAAGTCGCCGATGGTCTCCTGCAACTGATCGTCCAGGACGGTGCGGTCGGTGATCACGAGCACCTTGTCGAACACGGGGATGTTGGGTGTGGGGTGTTCGGGGGAGGTGTGCAGGTCGGAGAGGCGGTGTGCCACCCATGCGATGGTGTTGGACTTCCCGGAGCCGGCGGAGTGCAGGATCAGATAGTTGTGCCCGGCTCCGTGGCGGGCGGCGTGCTTGGTGAGTTCGCGGACGGCATGCCACTGGTGGAAGCGGGGGAAGATCAACTTCTTACGGGTGCTGCCGTCGTCCTGCGTTTCCTTCTGGACATGCACGTACCGCTCGATCAGGTCCAGCCAGACGTCCGGGTGCCAGATCTCCTCCCAGAGGTAGGAGGTGCGGTACGTGCCCTCGGGCGCGTCGTCAGGGACGAGCGGATTGCCGTCGCCGCCGGGCCGGCCGGGGCCGTCGGAGCCGGTGTTGAAGGGGAGGAAGATGGTGTCCTTCCCCTTGAGTTTGGTGGTGAGGAACACGTCGGTGGGGTCCACGGCGAAGTGGACGAGGGCCCGCTTGGCGAAGATCGGTTCGCGGTGGTCCCGGCTGGTCCGGTACTGATCGATGGCCTGGGCCGTGCCGGTGCCGGTAAGCGGGTTCTTGAGCTCGGCGGTCGCGACGGGGATGCCGTTGACGAAGAGGGTGAGGTCGAGCTTGTTGCCCTGGTCCTTGTTCTTGGCGGCGTAGGGCAGCTCACGGACGACGGTGAGGCGGTTTGCGTCGTACTCGCGGAGGGCGTCGGGGCTGATGGTGAGGGACGGCTTGAAGTACGCGAGGTCGAAGTGGATGCCGTGGCTCGTGATGCCTTTGCGGAGCACGTGGAGGGTGTCGCGCTTGTCGATGGTTGCGGCAAGCTGCTTGGCGAACTCGTGCTGGGCGGTATTGACATCCCCGCCGTAGTAGCCGACCAGGTTGAGCCAGGCCTTGTTCTGGGTGCGGCCGATGAAGGTGAACAGTTCGCCTGTATCGAGGGCGAGGCCGGGCTGGTAGTGGACGGCGGTGGCGAGCTTCCAGCCGTTGGCCAGCATGCGGTTGACGATGGCGGTGCCGAAGGCTTTTTCCTGGTGGACCTTGCCCATGTTGCTCATTGAACCTGCACCCCCCGTGCAGTGGTTACATCGATTTGGCCGGTGACGGCGGCGGTGAGGAGGGCTCGGCGGCGCTCGGTTAGGACCTTTGTGTGGTCTTCCACCTTCTTGCGAAGCATGTGGTGGAGGTCAAGGTCTCGCTTGAGGCGAGTGGACAGTGCCTGCTGTTCCGACGTCGGTGGACAGGGGATCAAGATGCGCTTTAGATCCCCGATGTTGATGCCTTTGATGGTGGCACCAGTAATCCGTGCCTCAATCTGAGAGGTGACCAACGGGGAAGAAATCACTGCCTGGAGCCAGGCGCGATTTACTCCGGGGCCGACAGAGATCCTTGCCGCGTCCTGGGTCAAGTTTGCATCTGTTAGTTCATCAGGTACTACAGCAATTTCACCTACGCTGCCACGAATTGCGATAACGATATCGCCACCGCAGAGCCTGGACCGTACGTATCTAGATTCAATTTCGGGTGTAGTGCGGTTCAATTGATCTGCGCGCAATCTATTTGCGGCCACATCTCCACCTTTAATAATGGGGATGCCGTGCTCCACATTCGGCCCTGGCAGAACGATTCCGTACATGATGGGCCGGAGGGGCTCCGTCAGGTGCATGAGTGGGACCCATCGCCACCCCTGCGGCAGAGTTTCTCCCACTGTGTTTGCACCGGCGTTAACTGTGCGCGCCAGGAGGGCAGTTTCTCGCTCGTTGACATCTTTGCTGAAACGCTCAAGCAGCGCGCTCAAAACTGTACTGCGTGCGATCTCGGCATCGAGAAAGTCGGCGATGCGACGCTGCTCCGGTAGCGGCGGCACCGGGATCGGAGCGTCTCCAAGGCGGTCGCCGTTCAGCTCGATCTGATTCGTCGCACCCACTACCAGGGCCGCGAAAATGTAGTCCTGGAAAGGTTGGGAGGAGAGCCAGTGATATAGGAAACGAGGAATCACCCGTGAAGGAAGAGTACGAGCCACTGTCACATGGGTGTCCGCCATGCATGGAATACCATCATGCGCTCCTTGAAAATATCCAACCCGTCCTAGAGTGCCAGTCCCGGTCGAGTTGATAAGCACATCGCCAGGCAGAAGGTATCCTCTGAGTTTGCTGGGATCGCCAGTGAAATCATGGAATCGTGTGCGGGTCCAGTCCAATCGTCCGGGCTGGTTGGCCGCTTGACTGATGGCTCGAACAGCACCCTTCTCGACATATTTTGGGGCAGATCCCCGATTCAGAAGAGAGGTGACGTGCTTCAAGCGGGACGCAGACCAGGTCTGCGGCAGCGTGACGCCGAGTACGTCTGTCACTTTGTCACCTCACTCAGTAGCCGCTGAATGTCTTCCTCTAGCGACTTCAGCTCTGCGTCGATCTCTTCCAGCGGCCGTGGCGGCTCATAGACATAGAAGTGCCGGGTGAAGGGGATCTCGTACCCGATCTTCGTCTTCGAGCGGTCAACCCACGCATCCGGGACGTGCGGCAACACCTCACGCTCCATGTACGCGTCGATGTCCTCGTCCAGCGGGATGTTCTCGAAGTCTCGCAGTTCAGGGTCCGGCTCCGTCTCGCCCTTCTCCATCTGAACCTCGCCCTCGGGGTCACGGACCCCAACCGCGTCACGCAAGGCCTTCGCGAATGGCTTGCCCGAAGGCCATAGCAGCCCAGCGCCCACCATGGCCTGGCGGATGGCGTCCCACGCCTCCAGCTTGGTTTCCCACCGCTGCCCCAGTAGCGGTTTGAGTGCGACGGCGAGTTCCTCGCTCATCGCGAACTTCTTGAATCCTGCCGAGGACCGAATCGTCTCCAGCGTTTCTTCCGTGATTTCAAAGCGCAGCTTGAGTGGTCGCTCGACCGTGATGCGCTGGTACCCGAAGTCCTTGGTGTCGTAAATCTTGACCTTGTCGTGCATCGGGTGCTCGGGGTCCTTCACGACTTCACAGGCATCCGTATACAGCTGCGTCAGCTCGGTCATCTGGTCGCGCGAGACGTACTTGCGCTTGTCACCCAATGACTTCCGCATCTTTGTCCAGTGATCACGAGCATCCAGCAAGATCACCTTATCCTTGAGTCTGCGCTCCTTGCGGTTCGACAGGATCCAGAAGTAAGTCGCGATGCCCGTGTTGTAGAAGAGCTGATCCGGCAGCGCCACAACGGCCTCAAGTAGATCCCTCTCTTCAAGAATCCACCTACGGATATCAGACTCGCCAGAGCCCGCCGAACCGCTGAACAGCGGAGAGCCGTTCAAAACAATAGCGATTCGGCTGCCGCCTTCGTACCCTCCCTTGCCGTCAGGAACGGCGGGCTTCATCTTCGAGATCATGTGCTGAAGGAAGAGGAACGAGCCGTCGTTGATACGGGGAAGTCCGGCACCAAAGCGCCCAGAGTGACCTCGCTTATTCTCGTTCTCGATGAAGCTTTTGACCTTCCTCCACTCCACTCCGAATGGCGGGTTGGTCACCAGGTAGTCGAAGGCCTTTTCTTTATGGCCGTCCTCTGTGAAGGAGTTGCCGAACTTGATGTTGTCCGGGGTCTGTTCTTTGATCAACAGGTCGGACTGACAGATGGCGTGTGACTCAGGATTCAACTCCTGTCCGTACAGAACCACCGTTGCATGTGGAGCCAGCCGCTCGATGTGCGCTTTCGTCTCGCTGAGAATGCCGCCCGTTCCGCATGCCGGGTCGAGCACGGTCCTGGTCCTGCCAGCGCTCAGAACTTTCTCGTCGGGAGCGAGCAAGAGGTTTACCATAAGCTGGACGACTTCGCGGGGAGTGAAGTGCTCACCAGCCGGATTGTCCTCAGAAAACTTCCGGATAAGTTCTTCGAAGATATAGCCCATCTGGTGGTTGTCGATGCCGCCTTCGTCCTCGTCGTCCTTGGGGAGCCGGAGGTCGATCTTCGCGAACTCGCCGACCACCAGGTACAGAAGGTCCTTTGACTGGAGGCTCGTGATGTGCTGCTCGAAGTCGTACCGCTCCAGGATCGCCTGGGCGTTGGCCGAGAACCCCCCGACGTAGTCCTGTAGCTGCTTCTTTGCCTGCCTGGGATCCTTGGCAATCGCATCGAAGGTCAAGGGGCTGGAGTTGTAGAACTTATGCTTGGCGGCGCTTAGGAGCCGCATTTCCTGGAGGTGCTCCGGCAGCCCCTGCCCCTTCATCTGGTCAGCGAGAGCGACCACTTCATCCTTCGTCGGTTGCAGCACGCAGTCAAGCCGTCGCAACACCGTGAACGGCAGGATGATCTTGCCGTAGTCATGCGCCCGATAGTCGCCGCGGAGCAGGTCGGCAACCTTCCAGATGAAGTTGACCATCTCCGAGTGCCTGCTGTGGTCCACCAATATCCTTTCGGGCCGCGAGGCGGCTGTTGCGTCAGTGCTTGTGTCCAGTGTGTCGGGCGAGCGCATCGAGGCGCTGGGAATCAGTCGGCCGGAGGCTTCAGGGTGCCCGCCGTCAGGGCGTCGTGTAGCTGTCCCACTACGTCCTCGCCCTGGGCTGTCGCCCGGCGCAGCGCCTCGGTGAAGGAGCGGAGCCGACGGAAGGCCGCCCCGTAAGTTTGCTGCTCTTCGAGTGGCAGAAGGGGGACCTGGAGGCGCCGCGCGTCGACGCGGACGACGGATGAGCCCTGGCTGGCCCGCTGCACATTGGTCGGGTCGGCCAGGAAACCGGCCAGGAACCAAGAGTCGAGTCGGCTCGGATCAGGCCGAAGCAAGTGCAGATTGCGCCCGAGCAGGGCCCGCGCATCCGTCCTCGCGTCGGCCACCCGAGCGGTGTACTTGCCCTCGGACAGGACGGTCGACGGGACGATCACGTCGCCGGCCTCGATGCGTACCGCTCCGTCTTCCGGCTCGGGGATCGTGCCGGACGGCGGGCGGCCCGCGATCACATCAGCGGCCTTGAGTACGGGTTGTCCGGCCATCGAGGTGTCCTGAGAAGCCGGAGGCCCGGTGGTCTTGGGGCGGAGCAGGGTGAGCGCTCCGGTGCGGATCAGGTCGGCGACCGACGCCGTAGTCCACTGATCGGCCGTGCGCGGTGTGCCCCACTCCCTCCCGGGGGAGAGGTTCACCGCCCTGGACAGTGAGGAACTCAGACTGCCCTGACTGCCGCCGAGAGTCCGCCGCAGCTCGTCGGGTCGTGTGATCTCGTACGGCCCGGCAAGACGAGGTGCGGGCGTCAGATCGACGGTGTCGTCCAAGAGGTCGATGATCGGGACGGAGCGGGAGAGCCCTGGCACCTCGCCGTGTTTCTCCGGTGCCGTCAGCAACTCACGCCAGGTGACCTGGGGGCGATCTGGAGACGGCCCCGCAGGGACCGACGGGCAGTTCATGAAGAGCACGTTCTCCATACGAGGCCGCCCTTCGCTTTCCGGGTGTTGCAGCACCCAGATATGCAGACCGATATGCGCGGGCTGAGCGGCCCCCGGCGGCAGGGCGATCACGGCGCGGAGCGCGCCCCGGCGCAGCAGCTCGGCCCGGATACGGCGGCCTGAGCTGCGGGCCGCGACTGCGGGCGGGAGAAGCATGACGACCGGACCGCCGGGGCGTACGCGTGCGAGGCAGTGCTGCACCCAGGCGAGTTCGGATTCCGAACGTGCAGGCAGGCCGTATTCCCAGCGGGAGGCGTAGGCGAGTTCTTCCGCACCCCAATCCCGCTGGCTGTACGGCGGATTACACAGCACCGCGTCGATCTCCGGTCCGTAGGCACGGTCTTCGTGGAGCGCGTCCCCACTGCGGATCGTAGAGCCTTCGCCGGGGCCCGTGAGCCGCACCGCCATTTGGGCCGCCGCGAGCTGCGCGATGGGGAGATCCTTTTCCTCCCCGTAGACGTAGCCGGCGCCCTGGACACGGGCCGCCTCCAGCAAGTCTCCGGTGCCACACGAGGGATCTAGGACGGTACGGAATGAGCCGGCCGGGGTCGCGGCCCTGGCGAGTGTCGCCATGAAGGCGGCGACGGGCATGGGAGTGCCCGGCACGCGCCCCCGCGTTTCGCTGCGGAACCGTGTCAGGAGTGTCCCCAACACCTCGGCGGGCGGGCGCTTCGTTACCGCGTTTGACAGGTCCCGCATCAGATTAGGGGATCGCAAGAGTGCGAGAGGCCCGGGCATCTCGGGAAGAGTGCGGCCGATCTCCCGGAGTATCTCGCCGCCCAGCTCGGCATCCAGGTCCGGGCCCCCGCCAGGGCGTACGTACATCGCGTCCGGCGATGTATGGCCTGCGCGCTCCAGGAATACCAGGAACAGGGCGGCCCGCGCCACGGCCGCGCCGAGCCCGGCGTCGTCGGCCTCGCGCAGTACCCCCCGCCACAGCTTCTGGTCTTCCGTTGGCTCCGGGAGTCGGCCGTGATCGCCCAGCCAGCTCTCCACTTCCTCCAGGTCGAAGGAAGGGCGTGCCTCTGTGCCGCCCGCGGGCTTGGGGAAGTCGGCATGCCTCCGTCGCCAGTTGGTCACAGTCGCGCGACCAACGCCCGCGATGCGGGCAATGTCGGACGTGCTCACCGTGGTCTGCTGACCGGACACCAGCCCTCCCCTTCACTTTTGTCGAACAAGCGCGAACAGTACAGCACGGCGGGAGCTCGATTGACAATGCTTTCATGTGTTGCTCTGATTGGGGAACGTCATCCTCGGCTCTCATCGCCGAGGTCCAGCGGAGGGGGGATGTCATGGACACCCAGGTCGAAGAGATCACGCCTGCCAAGGCCCGCGAATGGTTAGAGCTCAACACCAGGAACCGGCCCTTGAGTCAGGCGTTCGTCAACCAGCTTGCCCAGCAGATCAAGAGGGGGGAGTGGCAGCTCACCCACCAGGGCATCGCGTTCGACGAGCATGGCGTGCTGATCGACGGCCAGCACCGGCTTGCCGCGATCATCAAGGCAGGCGTCCCTGTGAAGTCAGCGGTGACGCGAGGGGTCGCGTCCTCCGCGTTCACGGTCATGGACACGGGCCGGAAGCGGAGCGGACGTGACGCGCTGGCTCTCGCGGGGGAAGAGAACAGCGTGCATCTGGCCGCCGCGCTACGTGGGCTGCACATGTACCTGACCGCGCCCGAGTCGGCCTGGAGCGGGCAGAGCTCGGTGATCAGCAACGATCAGCTGCTCGCCGTCCTCGGTGAGCACCCGGGCATGCGGGAGGCGGTCAAGCGCGGCGTGGCGATGAACAAGGGGTTCCGGATCACCGTGACCGCTGCGGCCATCGGCTGGTATACGACGACCGGGGCACGGCCGGACATCGAGCAGCAGCCGTGGCTCGATGGGCTGGTGACCGGCGCGGGTCTCCGTGTCGGCGACCCCCGGCTCACGCTGCGCAACACGCTCCTCAGCCTGGCGGCCGGTAAGGCCCACCGCAAGCGCGATGACTCACGTGAGCACCTGCTGTACTACCTCAAGTCCTGGAACGCGTGGGTTGAGGGCCGCGATATGAAGCTGCTACGGCGCTCGCCCGGCGAGAAGATGCCGAGGATCTCGCGGTACACGGCGCCGCCGAGGTTCGCGGAGGGGGCGTAGGGCTGCACCTGGGCAAAGGTGCTTGCCCCGGAGCGGGCTTCCGGGGCAAGCACCTTTAGGTTGTACGGTCAGCTGCTCGCGGCGTATGCGACGAAGCTGGACCAGGCGGCGGGGGAGACGGCGAGCTGGGGGCCCTGCTTGTCCTTGGAGTCCCGGATGTGGACGGTGCCGGGGCAGGCGGCGACCTCGACACAAGCGTTGTCGAAGTCATTGCTGTGGCTGGACTTGCGCCAAGAGAGGGCGACTTCGACGCAGCTGTCGCCCTCGGAGCCGCTGTAGCTGCTCTTGAACCAGTCCAGCTCGGTGGTGCTCATAGCGCTCCTCGCTTTCGCTTCAACAGGCCCACGGAATCCGCCGGGCTGAGGGCCTGTGAGCGCATCTTGGCATACCGCTGGAGAAGCACGCTCACGTCTTTCCGGTCGGAGATCAGCTGACTGTGGCGTTGGCCTTCGATGTAGGCCAGCCATGTGTTGTCTGGCGTCTCCAGCAGCTGTACAGGTCCGTCGAGACCAGCGTGATCAGACTGGCGCAGCGACATGATCTGCAACTCGACGTTCCACAGTTCAACCCAGTTCAACAGATGGTCGATAAGTTCCTTGGTGACCTCGACGCCGCCCGTGTGCCGCTCAAGCAGTGCCTCCTCGATGATGAAGCTGAACGCGATTGGAGGCCTGCGGTGCAGGAGTTGTTGCCGTGCCAGTCGCGCGGTGACTCGCTGCTCGACCTGCTCCTCGTTGGGTGGTGGTGGCACGCTCAGGATGACGGCTCGCGCGTATGCCTCCGTCTGCAAGAGCCCGGGTACGACCCGGCACTCGTACGTGCACAAGGTGACCGCCTGCTCCTCCAGCCCCGCCCACTGCCGAAACCACGCCGCCAGCCCCGGTCGCCGGGCCAAGTGCCGCGCCGCTGCCCGCAGCACCCCGAAGGCGTCCAGTACGTCTTCCGCCCTCTCAACGAACTCCGTTTGCGGAAACCGGCGTCCCTGCTCGATCGATGCGAGTGTCTGGACCGAGTACTGAAGCAGCGGCGCAAGTTCCTCCTGGGTGAGTCCCGCCCGTTCTCGGAAGACCTTGACGATGGCCCCGAATGCCTTGAGGCTGTCCGAAGACTCCGGTTCGTTGTTGCCCGTGTTTCCCGCGCTGCCCGCCATCTCCGGCCACCTCCGGTGCACCCCGCTCTGAGCCTGACTATCTGCCCAACGCATCCATGGTCACGGTCGGTTACCCGTACTGTCCACTCTGGGTGCTCGTACGCTGACTCAGCGTACGAGTAGGTGAGCTGGTCACGTCCCTCGCGGAACCGTCACCTTGAGCCGCATGTCAGCTCAGCTACAGACCCCTCAAACGCCCGGCACCGTACACGTGTTCACTCAGCGGTTCAGCTCCACCCGCAAGGGCGCCCGGCTTGCCCGGCTTCTCGCCCTCCGTCAGCTCGACGAGTGGGGTTTCCCCTACCGAAGCGCGGAATCCGACACAGTCGCCGCGATCGTCGCGGAGCTGGCCGCCAATGCCGCCACGCACGGCCGCGTGCCCGGCAGGGACTTCGAGGTTCGCCTCACCCGCACCGCGCACGCGATTCGCATCGAAGTGGCCGACACCTTCACCGAAGCCGGACCGCCTACCGACCCCGCGCCGGTCGCCCCCGCACCGGACTCGGAGACCGGCCGTGGCCTTCTGCTGGTCGCGGCCCTCGCCGCCCGCTGGGGAGTCACCGACCGACTGGGGCCCGGCAAGACGGTCTGGGCGGAAGTCGATACCCGAGTGTCAAGCAGCGAGCCTCAATGCCGGTGATTTGTGGTGAGTATGAGACGGCGACACGCCGTCACTTCGGCGTGTCGCCGTCTCATACTCACCACAAACCCATGCCCCTCAGGCCGGTTCGCCCTCGGTCTCCTCCGCCGCGAGCATCTCCTGCCAGATCCGCTCGGCCAGGTCGACCAGGGTTCCACCATCCGGCAGCGCCCACTGCTTAGGGCCCTGGACGGCGCTCCATGCCTCGCGCCACTCGGCGCTTCGCCAGATCTGCTGGACGAGACCGGTCGGTGAGTAGCGCCGCCCGTCGGCTTCCCAGAGCAGCGGCTTGTTGCGGTCGTTGATCCAGGTCGCGAAGAAGCGCCGGGGGTCCGCGTTGAGCCAGTCCCCGATGGCCTGCTCCTCGACCTGGCTCGGGCGGTAGACCAGCCGGGTGCCGTCGTCGATGTGGCCGTGGTCCACGAGGAGCGGGATCGTACGGGGGCGTCGCTGCGGCCTGGTCGCCGGCCGCTGCTGGTATGCGGCCAGGTCGCGGGCGTCCGTCCCGCTGGAGAGCGCGTCCAGTACGCCGTTCACCAGCTGTCTGCAACGCGGCTCGCTCGCGAACGTGCTGGAGATGTAGCTGTTCTCGCCGAAGAGGTGATCCACCAGGGGGATGAGCTGAGCCAGCACCTCCGCCACCCGGTCCTCGACCTGGCCCAGGGCCGCTTCCCATGAGGAATCGGGCTCGTCGATACCCTCCGTCCCGATGCGCTGGAAGACGATGTGCGACACCAGAAAGCTGCTGGCGTCGGCGATGGACGCCGCACGCCCGGTGAGCGCGGCCCGCACCTCGTGGAGCGCCTCCCGCACCCGCCGCATGAGCTGCACGGAACGCCAGATTTGGTACGCGCTGGGCTGTCTGCCGAACAGCCGGGTGTACGCGCCCCGGGAGCCCCGCTCCCACAGGGATTCGCTGGATCCCTTGACCCGCACGGCCAAGGCCGGGTCGGTGTGCGCACACGCCAGGGCCGTGGCGGCTTCCAGGACCGAGCAGCCGGCCGACGGCGGCGGATCGAGCTCGCCGCGCCGGAACACATACTCCTTGTCGAGAGAGAGCTTGAAATCCTCGCGGATACGGCTCTGTACCTCATCGATGGCGATGAAGTCGCGGCGCTCCATGTGATTCTGGGTGTTCGTGGCCTCGGTGATGTCCCGGTCGAACCCCTCGGGGCTGTCCTTCACGGAAATGATCCGGACGGTGACGTAGGCGTCGGCCACGGCCTCGGGGTTCTGCTCGAAGGCGCGGTGGGCCGAGGTGACCGTCTGGGCGCCGTTGACCACGCTGGCATCGGTGAGCTCGAGGCGCACCGGTTCGCCCACCGCCCGCTTGGCGAAGAAGTGTTCCGTGATGGAGCCGCAGATCACGGTGATGCCGTTGTGGAGATACCAGAAGTTCTGCGGGTCCTTGGTCAGGCTCTCCACGAGGACCTGGTTGACACTGGTCAGCCCCAGCGACGTGCGGACGTTGCGGTCGTAGAGGGCGTCCCCCTTCTCGCCGTACCATCGCGCGAGCTCGTCGGCCGCGACCAGGCCGTAGTAAGCCTTGTAGGGGGTGTCGCGGTGATGCCACCCGGTGGCCATCGTGGCACTGAGGCTGATGGGTTGCGGCGCGATGTCCTCCCGCACCGCCTGATGGAACTCGGCGCTGCTCATCACCTGGTGCTCGATCGTGCGGCCGAAACCCTCGAAGTCCTGGCGTGCCTCGTCGAGGATGTCCACGGTCTCGGTCGAGAGTCTGCCGTCTCCCATGACGGCGACGACCAGGACCACCTTGCAGGTGTGGCTGTTGAGGACCGACTGCACTCGGTCCGCGAGGCGCTGGAACCGCTCGTTGAACTGATCGAAGTCCCGGTTGTCGAGCTTCTTGAGGCCGCGGACCAGCTTGTTGGCCGCCTCGGTGTTGAAGCCGGCGGTGCCCTTGTCGCTCCACTTGGCCTGGATCAGCCACATCTCGGTGGCTGCCGCGGAGAAGGCGACCGCGTCGATGCCGAAGTCGTGTTCTCCGTCGATGACGGTGGCCGCGGCCTCCTCGGGCGTGCAGTCGGTCAGTCGGCGGGCGGCTTTGGCCGCCAGCGCCCTGGAGAGGAAGGCCCTTTGCCGCTCAACGGGGTCCGGATGCGTGATGTCGTCAACGTTGATGAGCCCGTCGAACTCGCGGAGCAGGGCTTCGCGTACCTGATGAACCTCCCGAGGAATCCTTCGGCCGCCCCGCGTGTTGCCGCTCATGCCCACCCCTGATCACGTTCCGTCTCGAAGGTCTCCACATGGTAAGGGGATCGACGGTGGCAGGGCGGGAAGTGGTCAGCGTGCGTTCTGGTTCCGTACGTCGGTCCAGGCGGCCTGGATCTAGATGGACGTCACCGATGGTGGAACTTGATCGGATAGGACACCGTTGAGCGCGGTTCGGGCCGCTTCTTGGTGCCCTTCCCGTCGCCCTTCTTTCCGTCGTCCTTCTCGAAGTGGATGGGGTACCGGGCCGTCTGATGCGGATGCGGCGATTTGTCGTCGCGGGTGTTGCCGTCACCGTGGTTGTTGATCCACAGGACCCCGACCACGAATGCGCCGAGCACCATCATCTGCTTCTTCTGCACCGGCCCCGACTCCCCCTCGGTCTGCGCTCCCCGCCCCGCCATGGTCTCAGCCCGGCGGCCGGATGGGCAGGTGCTACCGCGTGGTGAAAGCGCCTCCGTTGACGTGAACGGTCTGGCCGGTGATGTGCCGCGCGCCGGGCGAGGCGAGGAAGAAGGCGGTCTGCGCGATGTCCCAGACAGTGCCCGCACGCTTGTTGTGGGTCTCCGCCACGAGCGCGGCGCGGCGTTCGTCGGTCATCCGGCCCTGGAAGAAGTTCGTACCGGCGATGAAGCCCGCGGAGATGACATTGCAGGTGACGCCCTTCGGCGCGAGCTCGGCGGAGGTCGAGGCGTTCCACGCGGCCAGGGCGGCCTTCGCCGCGCCGTACGAGCCGCCCCGGCGCTCGGCGCCGATCGAACCGATGCTGATGACGGAACCGCCGCCGGTCAGCTTCTCCTGGACCGAGGCGGTGGTCAGCACCGCGGTGAGCAGGTTCTGGGACAGGCTGCTGTGCCACTGGGCGAGCAGCTCGTCCAGGGGCGAGAGGCCGTCGGACGCCGCCTCGGGCAGTCCGCCGGCCGCGTTGACCAGGACGTCCAGCTCGCCGAGCCGGTCGGCGAGGGCGGCGACCCGCTCGGGGGAGCCGGCGTCACAGACGACGCCGTGCGCCCCCGTCTCCTTGGCGGTCTGTTCGACGGTGTCGGGGTGGCGGCCGGTGATGAAGACCTCCGCCTGGTCGGCGATGAACGCCTCCGCGATGGCGCGGCCGATGCCGCTGGTGCCACCGGTGATGAGCACGGTCCGGCTCACAAGTCCTCCTCCGCTCAGCTACGTTTAGGTCTAAACGTAACTCATGGCGACAGGAGAACGCATCCATGGCCGACCCCGACCCCACCCCCGATGTCCCCGAGCCCGGTGCCTATGGCTCGTCGGAGGAGCCCGGGGCCGTCCACTCCGCCGCGGACATCGCCGCGGCCTGGCAGCGGGAGCGCCCGGGTGCCCCCACGGAGTCGATCGAGATCGTCACCCCCATCTGGTGGCTGGGAAAGCTCTTCGCCGACGACCGCGACCGGGCGCTGCGCGCGGCGGGGATCGACGCGGCCACCCTCGATCTGCTGTCCGTCATCCGCCGCTCCGGCCCGCCCTACGCCCTGAGCACGCGCGAGATCGCCCGCCGGACCATGGTGACCGCCGGAGCGATCTCGCAGCGCGTCGCCCGGGCCGAGCGGGACGGCCTCGTCGTGCGCAGACCCGGGACCACCGGCCGGCGCACCGTCCTGGTGTGTCTGACGGCCGAGGGGCACGCCCTCATCGAGCGGTCCGTCGACACCGTGCTCGGCCGCGAGGCCAGGCTGGTGCGCGGCCTGTCGGACGAGGAGCGCACGGTGCTCGCCGGGCTGCTGGACAGGCTGATGGCGGACGTCCGGCGGCGTACGGAGCGGTGACCGGGTGAGGGCCCGGAGCCCGCCGCTTTGACGAAACATACGGTCCAGTGCATAATCATGCAGAGAAGCGCATGGATCGTAAGGAGGCACCCGTGACCGAGCGCGTCGTACTCGCCTACTCGGGCGGCCTGGACACCTCCGTCGCCATCGGCTGGATCGCCGAGGAGACGGGTGCCGAGGTCATCGCCGTCGCCGTGGACGTCGGTCAGGGCGGTGAGGACCTGGACGTCATCCGCAAGCGCGCGCTCGCCTGCGGGGCGGTCGAGGCGGAGGTCGCGGACGCCAAGGACGAGTTCGCCGAGGAGTACTGCCTTCCGGCGATCAAGGCCAACGCGCTGTACATGGACCGGTACCCGCTGGTCTCCGCGCTGTCCCGGCCGACCATCGTCAAGCACCTGGTGGCCGCCGCCCGCAAGCACGGCGCCGGGACCGTCGCCCACGGCTGCACCGGCAAGGGGAACGACCAGGTGCGGTTCGAGGCCGGTATCTCCTCCCTCGCCCCCGATCTGACCTGCATCGCGCCGGTCCGGGACTACGCGATGACCCGGGACAGGGCGATCGCCTTCTGCGAGGCCAAGGGCCTGCCGATCGCGACCAGCAAGAAGTCCCCGTACTCGATCGACCAGAACGTCTTCGGGCGGGCCGTGGAGACCGGCTTCCTCGAGGACATCTGGAACGCGCCGATCGAGGACGTCTACGAGTACACCTCCAACCCGGCCGCTCCGCGCGAGGCCGACGAGGTGGTCATCACCTTCGACAAGGGCGTCCCCGTCGCGATCGACGGCGAGCGCGTCACCGTGCTCCAGGCCATCCAGCGGCTGAACGAGCGGGCGGGCGCCCAGGGCGTCGGCCGGATCGACATGGTCGAGGACCGGCTGGTGGGCATCAAGTCGCGGGAGGTCTACGAGGCCCCCGGCGCCATCGCGCTGATCACCGCCCACCAGGAGCTGGAGGCCGTCACCGTCGAGCGCGAGCTGGCCCGCTACAAGCGGCAGGTCGAGCAGCGCTGGGGCGAGCTGGTCTACGACGGCCTGTGGTTCTCACCGCTCAAGCGGGCCCTGGACGGATTCATCGCCGAGGCGAACGAGCAGGTGTCCGGCGAGATCCGGATGACCCTGCACGGCGGCCGGGCCGTCGTCACCGGACGGAAGTCGCAGGCGTCGCTCTACGACTTCCACCTGGCGACCTACGACACCGGCGACACCTTCGACCAGTCGCTGTCCAAGGGCTTCATCGAGATCTTCGGCATGTCCAGCAAGATCGCCGCGAAGCGGGATCTCCAGCAGTAGCCTGCCTACCAGCGTCAAGCCCGCGTACCCGACGTACGCGACGCGTCACGAGCCGCCTCCCCGCCCCGCGGCGGGGAGGCGGTCGCACACCCACAGCCGACAGGAGCAACAGCGTGAGCAACGGCAACAGCGGCGACGTCCGGCTCTGGGGCGGCCGCTTCGCCGACGGCCCGTCCGAGGCACTGGAGAAGCTCAGCGCCTCCGTGCACTTCGACTGGCGCCTGGCGCCGTACGACATCGCCGGATCCCGCGCCCACGCCCGGGTGCTGCACACGGCGGGGCTGCTTAACCCCGATGAGCTGGAGCGGATGCTGGCGGGCCTGGACCGGCTGGAGGCCGATGTCGCCTCCGGCGACTTCACCGGCACCATCGCCGACGAGGACGTCCACACCGCCCTGGAGCGCGGACTGCTGGAGCGGCTGGGCCCGGACCTCGGCGGCAAGCTGCGGGCCGGACGGTCCCGGAACGACCAGATCGCCACCCTCTTCCGGATGTATCTGCGCGACCACGCCCGGATCGTCGGCGGGCTGATCGCCGACCTCCAGCAGGCCCTGGTGGGGCTCGCGGAGGCGCATCCGGACGTCGCGATGCCCGGCCGTACGCACCTCCAGCACGCCCAGCCGGTGCTCTTCGCCCACCATGTCCTCGCCCATGTCCAGGCGCTGTCCCGGGACGCGGAGCGGCTGCGGCAGTGGGACGAGCGCACCGCCGTCTCGCCGTACGGCTCCGGCGCGCTGGCCGGGTCCTCGCTGGGTCTCGACCCGCAGGCGGTCGCGGCCGACCTCGGCTTCGAGCGGGGCTCGTCCGCCAACTCGCTCGACGGCACGGCCTCCCGTGACTTCGTCGCCGAGTTCGCGTTCATCACCGCCATGATCGGCGTCGATCTGTCGCGGATCGCGGAGGAGATCATCCTCTGGAACACGAAGGAGTTCTCCTTCGTGACCCTCCACGACGCCTTCTCCACCGGCTCCTCGATCATGCCGCAGAAGAAGAACCCGGACATCGCGGAGCTCGCCCGCGGCAAGTCCGGCCGGCTGATCGGCAACCTCACCGGGCTGCTGGCCACGCTCAAGGCCCTGCCGCTCGCGTACAACCGCGACCTCCAGGAGGACAAGGAGCCGGTCTTCGACTCCTGCGACCAGCTGGAGGTGCTGCTCCCGGCCTTCACCGGGATGATGGCCACGCTGACCGTCAACCGCGAGCGCATGGAGGAGCTGGCCCCGGCCGGGTTCTCGCTGGCCACCGACATCGCCGAATGGCTGGTGCGGCAGGGTGTGCCGTTCCGGGTGGCACACGAGGTCGCGGGGGAATGCGTCAAGGAGTGCGAGCGGACGGGCATCGAGCTCGACCAGCTCACCGACGAGCAGTTCGCCAAGATCTCGCCGCATCTGACGCCCGAGGTCCGCGGCGTCCTCAATGTGCAGGGCGCGCTGGCCGCGCGCGGCGGCCGCGGCGGCACCGCCCCCGTGGCGGTGCGGGCCCAGCTCGCGGAGGTCAAGGAGGACCTGGCCGCCCAGTACGCGTGGGCGGGCGCCAAGCGCTGACAGCGACGGACCGAAAGGGAGAGGTGGGGACACGGAGCATGGGCGTCGGACGACTCGCGGAGATCGCGGCCCCCGGGGCGGGGGCGGCCCGGATCGGGCTCGGCCTGGCCGCGGTCGGCCGCCCCGCCTACATCAACCTCGGCCGGGACCGTGACCTCCCGGCCGAGCGCCCGGTCGAGGTGATGCGGCGGCGCAGCCATGAGCTGCTGGACGCCGCGTACGCCGCCGGGGTGCGCTATCTGGACGCGGCGCGCTCCTACGGCCGGGCCGAGGAGTTCCTCGCCGACTGGCTGCTGGAGCGCCCGGACGCCGCGCGGGACGTGGTCGTCGGCTCCAAGTGGGGCTATACGTATGTCGCCGAGTGGCGTACGGACGCCGAGACCCACGAGGTCAAGGACCATGGCGTCGAGACCTTCGAGCGCCAGCGCGAGCTGACCGACGCGCTGCTCGGCGACCGGCTGGACCTCTACCAGATCCACTCGGTGACCCCCGAGAGCCCGGCCCTCACCGACCCCGGGCTGCACGCGCGGCTGGCCGGGCTGGCCGCGGAGGGCGTGACGGTCGGCGTGTCCACCAGCGGCCCACGCCAGGCCGAGGCGATCCGCGCCGCGCTGGCCGTGGAGGTCGACGGCCGGCCGCTCTTCCGTACCGTCCAGTCCACCTACAACCTGCTGGAGCCCTCGGCCGGGGCGGCGCTGGCCGAGGCCCATGCGGCGGGCCGGGCGGTCATCGTCAAGGAGGCCGTGGCCAATGGCCGGCTCACCGCGGCGGCCGAGCGGCTTCCGGAGGCCCTGCGCCGGGTGACCGAGGAGACGGGTGCCACTCCGGACGCCGTCGCGCTGGCCGCGGTGCTGCACCGCCCCTGGGTGACGGTCGTCCTCTCCGGCGCCGCCACGACCGACCAGCTGCGGTCCAACCTGGCCGCCGCCGACCTCCGCCTGGACGAGTCCCGGCTGGCCCAGCTGGAGGAACTGGCCGAACCTGCGGAGACCTACTGGCGGCACCGCTCGGAGCTGCCCTGGGCTTGACGGCTCGCCGTCAAGCCCGGCCGGCGATTGGTCTGGGGCGGAGCCCCGCCTTCCAGCCCCTCCAGGGGGCACCTCCCAGCGGTAGCTGGGGGAGATTGAGGAGCGGGGTCTGGGGCGGAGCCCCAGTTGAGGGAAGGGGCGGGGAGGGGGGAAGCACCGATATGCGGCTCCGCCGCGTGGCCCGCCGCAGGCGTACGCGTACCGCCGGGCACCCGCTACAGCAGGCTCAGGAACGAACGGACCGCGCGGGTGTACGGCCGGGGCGCGTCGTCATGGATCCAGTGACCGCACCCGGCGAACTCGCGGAGCCGCGTGTTGGGGCGGCGGGTGGCCATCTCGTGGGCATGGCCCGGCGGCAGCAGCGAGCTGTGCTCGCCGCGCATCAGCAGCGCGGGGCAGGACGAGCCCAGCCAGTCGTCCCAGAAGTCACCGCACATCGCCTGCTGGGACGCCATCATATGGCTGGGCTCGAACAGCAGCCGCCAGCCGCCCGATTGCGGGTCCGGCTCGGCGCTGTCCAGGAAGTACGAGGCGTCCGGGATGCCCCGGGACTCTATGGCGGCGCGCAGCTTCTCCCGGTCCACGGCCCAGGTCGGCCACCCGGAGACATCGAGCACCGGATGGCTGACCACCGGACGGTCCGTCACCGCGCCGATGTCCTCGACGACGAGCGCGCTCACCAGATCCGGATGGCGGGCGGCCAGCGCGTACGCGCCGACCGCGCCGGTGGAGTGGGCGACGACCGGGACCGGGCCGAGGTCCAGCTCCCGCAGCAGCGCGGCGGCGTCGGCCACGTACTCGTCCAGCGTGAAGGGGCCACCGCCGCCGGTCAGCCCGTGCCCCCGCTGATCGAGGGCGATCACCCGCCGTTCGGGGGCGAGCGCGGCGGCCAGCGGCGCATACATCCGGCCCCGGCCGAAGTGGCCGTGCAGGGCCAGGACCGGGTCGCCCGGTCCGCCGAAATCGGTCACGGCGAACCGCCGACCGCGCAGCATCACGAAGTCGGGGGAGGGCACGGTCATCGTGGTCACTCGCGGCACCATAGTGGCCGTGCCCGGTGGTGACCAGCGGGTAGCGGAATCAGATCTTCCGCACATCTGGTGATCCACGACACCGGCCGGAGCGTCGGCTCACCGGTGCGCGAGACAGCCGTGTTGCCCGAACGTACGGCGCCCGGCCGCTCGCCCGGACACAGAACCGCGGCGGTCCGAACACCGGACCGCCGCGGTTCGCCCGAAACACCAGGCGTCAGCCGTTATGCGGCCGACTTCGCCTTCGTGGCGTAAATGTCCACGTACTCCTGCCCCGACAGCCGCATGACCTCGCTCATCACCTCGTCGGTCACGGCCCGCAGCACATAGCGGTCGCGGTCCATGCCCTCGTAGCGGGTGAACTCCAGCGGCTTGCCGAAGCGGACCTCGACCTTGCCCGGCCGCGGCAGCCCCTTGCCGCCCGGCTGGATCCGGTCGGTCCCGATCATCGCGAACGGCACCACGGGCGCGCCGGTCATCAGCGCGAGGCGGGCGATACCGGTGCGGCCGCGGTAGAGGCGGCCGTCGGGGGAGCGGGTGCCCTCGGGGTAGATGCCGAAGACCCTGCCCTCCTCCAGCACCCGGCGCCCCGTCATCAGCGCCGCCACGCCGCCGCGTCCGCCGTCCCGGTCCACCGGGATCATGCCGACGCCGGTGAAGAACCAGGCCATCAGCCGGCCCTTGAGGCCCTTGCCCGTGACGTACTCGTCCTTGCCGATGAAGAAGACCTGACGGTCACAGACCAGCGGCAGGATCATCGAGTCGATGAAGGTGAGATGGTTCCCGGCGAGGATCACCGGGCCCGAGCCCGGAATGCCCTCGGCCCCCTCGACCCGTGGGCGGAACATCAGGCGCATCAGCGGACCGAGTACTGCCTTCAGAAACGCGAATCGGGACACGGGCCCTCCGGTCGGGGTCAAGGTCTGGGACGCAACCGTGTACGGTCCGTCAACCTCGTACCGCACCAGAGCGCCGATGAGGACGATACTCGCCGGTCGCGCTCCGGCGCACACCAGGTTCACCCACCTGGTACGTCGTGTTGACCCACGTTCCCCACGCGTTTCACCCGATGTCTCCCGTAGGAAAGCCGCCCACGCCTACCATCAGGCCGTTCTCTGACGGGATTTGACAGGTGTTGAACACCACATCAAGGAGTGCTGCATGGAGCGGGAGCAGAAGCCCGGACGGCGCGCCCTGCTGGGGGCCGCGGCCCTCGGTGCGGGAGCGATGGCGCTGAGCGGTGCGGGCACGGCGACGGCCGCGGAGACGCAGACCGCGCCGGGCGCGGCCGCGGGAACGTCCGGCCGGGGCCATGAGCTGCCGGTTCCCACCGTGATCGGCCACCGCGGCGCCAGCGGCTACCGGCCCGAGCACACTTTCGGCTCGTACCAGCTCGCCCTGGACATGGGCGCGGACATCATCGAGCAGGACCTGGTCCCCACCAAGGACGGCCATCTGGTCTGCCGCCACGAGAACGACATCACGGCCACCACGGATGTCTCCGCCCACCCGGAGTTCGCCGACCGCAAGACCACCAAGACGGTCGACGGCACCAAGCTCACCGGCTGGTTCACCGAGGACTTCACCCTCGCCGAGCTGAAGACGCTGCGCGCCAAGGAGCGCATCCCGGGCAACCGCCAGCGCAACACCCTCTACGACGGCCGCTGGGAGGTGCCCACCTTCGAAGAGGTGCTCCAGTGGGCCGAGCGCGAGGGCCGCGAGCGCGGCCGCCGGATCTGGCTGTACGTGGAGACCAAGCACCCCACCTACTTCCGCAAGCTCGGCCTCGGTCTCGAGGAGCGGGTGGCCAAGCTGCTCCGCCGCTACGGCCGCCACCGCAAGGACTCGGCGCTGTTCCTCCAGTCCTTCGAGCCCAGCAGCATCCAGCGGCTGCGCAAGCTGGTGGACACCCCGGCCGTCGTGCTGCTGTCCACCATCAACAGCCGGCCCTGGGACTTCGTCGAGGCGAACGACCCGCGGACGGTCGCGGACCTGGTCAAGCCCGAGGGGCTCAAGTGGATCGCGAGCTACGCCCAGGGCATCGGCCCCGATCTGTCGGTCATCATCCCCCGGACGCCGGACGGCAAGCTGGGCACGCCGACCAGCGTGGTGAAGGACGCGCACGCGGCGGGGCTGATCCTGCACCCGTACACCATGCGCAACGAGAACACCTTCCTCCCGGCCGACTTCCGCCGCGGCAGCGACCCCAACGCCTACGGTGACGCTTTCGGGGCGTTCAAGGCATACTTCGCGACCGGAATCGACGGCATCTTCTCCGACAACGCGGACACCGCGCTGCTCGCGGCGGCGGACTTCCGCAAGTGATCCGCCCGTAAGGCGAGTGATCCGTCCGTGAGAGGCGGCGGGGGCGCGCGAGCGTCAAGGCGCGGCCCCGCCGCTTCCCCGGTCGGGTGAGACCACGGTCACTCGGCAACCACCCCACGACCGGCCCTCGTCCCGCCCGGCATGGACCTTGTGAAGCAGCTGGGCCCGTTGCTGGCCGCCGAAGCGGCGGCCGAGGCACACGGCGTCGGCGTCGAGCCCGCCGAACTCGAACAGGCCGTCTGGCTACGGCTGCTGGAACGCACCCGGGACACCGGACCGCCGCCCCACCCCGCCCGCTGGCTGCGCTGCGCCGTACGGGCCGAGGTGCGCGGGGCCAGGCGCCGGGCGCGCCGCGAGGTGCCGTACGACCCGGTGGCCGGCGGCCCGCCCAGCGGCCCCGAGCCGCGCCCGGCCGAACACGCCGTGCTGGCCGCGGAGACCCGCCGGGCGCTGCGCGCGGCGGTGCGGCGGCTGCCCGGGCGCTGCCCCGCGCTGCTCGCGGCGATGCTCTCCCGCGCCGATCCGACGTATCGCGAAATCGCCGGTCAGTTGGGAATGTCACAGGGCAGTCTGGGCCCGGTACGTTCCCGATGTCTGGGTTGCCTGCGCAGAATGCTCACGGCGGAGGTTGCGGCTCCTGAACCATGGGGAAAGGAGCGATAGACAACCGGCGCCTCGGAGGCGGACGTCGACCACGCGGCGCCTCCACCCAGGCCATGAACCCCCGGTCGCACTCCCACCCTCACCGCGGCCGGTGGACTGACGACATAGGGGAGGCATGCGCACATGGGCATGAGCGTGACCATCTCCGCGGCGACCGCGGACGACGCCGAGCAGATCCTGAAGCTCCAGTATCTGTGCTACCAGGCCGAGGCGGAGCTCTACGGCGACTATTCGATCGAACCGCTGACGCAGTCGCTCGACGACCTGCGCGCCGAACTGAGCGAGGGCTGTGTGCTCGTCGCCCGGCTCGGCGCGGAGGTCGTCGGCTCGGTCCGCGGAGTCGTCGACGACAAGGGGACCGCCGCCATCGCCAAGCTGATCGTCCACCCCCGGATGCAGCGGCACGGCCTGGGTGGACGGCTGCTCGCGGCGATCGAGGAGCGGCTCTCCGGGGAGCGGGCCGCCAAGCGGTACCGCCTGTTCACCGGCCATCGCAGCGAGGGCAATCTGCGGCTGTACCGCCGCTACGGCTACGCCCAGGTGGGCACCGAGGAGGTCAACCGCAGGCTGAGCCTGGTCACCCTGGAGAAGGACGCCACGGCCACGGCGTACGCCGCCAGCGCCTGACGCAGTCGACCGCCGGACGGGCTGACAGTCCAGCCCGTCCGGCAACCGAAGTCAGCCTCGCCGGGACCTTCGCAGCCACAGCAGGCCCGTGACCGGCAGGAAGACCGGGATGAACAGATAGCCCATCCCGTAGTCGGACCACACCGTCTGGTCCGGGAAGGCCGACGGGTCGGCGAGGGTCCAGGTGCCCACGGTCAGCACCCCCAGCAGCTCCAGCGCACAGCAGACGATCGCCGCCTTACGGGCGCCCTCGCCGCCGCGCACCAGCGAGACCGTGATGAACGCGTACACCACGGCGGAGACCGCCGAGAGGATGTAGGCGAGCGGGGCCTCCTGGTACTGCGCGATCAGCTGGTAGACCGAGCGGGACGCGGCGGCCACCGTGAAGACCCCGTAGAGCATCACCAGCAGCCGCCCCGGCCCCTGACCGAGCCCGGTGCGCGCGGCGGACTCCGGTTTCCCGGTCGCCCTCTCGGCTTTCCCGGTCGCCTTCTCGTCCGCTTTCCCGGTCGCCCTCTCGGCCGCTTTCCCGGCCGCCGGGTCCTCGGTCATCGACGCCTCCCGTGATTCAGCCACCGACGCCTCCCCAGATGTCGTAGAGCCGCACCTCGAGCACGGCCAGCACCACGGCCGCCGCGGAGACCGTCGCCGACCCCCAGCGGGTCCGCTCCGTCAGCGACATGAACGCCGCGATCGGCACCGCGAGCGCCGAGCCGATGAGATACGCCACGAAGATGGCCACGCCCTGCTGGGGGTCGGCCCCGCCCGCCAGCCGCACCACTCCTATGACCAGCTGCACGATCGCCAGCAGGGCCACCACGGCCATGCCGATGAAGTGCCAGTCCTTGGTCGGCTGGTCCCGGTAGGCGGCGAAGCCGCACCACGCGGCGAGGAGGAGCGCGGTCACACCGAGCGCGACCGTCAGCGCGTCGATCAACGGGACCTCCGCGCCGTGCGGCGGCGCACCCGACGGCGGCGCACACAGGGAGTGACAAGCATGGGACGAGGGTAATCGGCCCGGCCCGGCGCACTGCGCTCGGCCCCGCGCCCGAGGGCCTCCGCCGGCCCCACGTACGCTGCGGCTCATGAAGATCTCCGCTGACGCGCTGTTGTTCGACAACGACGGAACCCTCGTCTCGTCCCTGGACTCGGTCCTGCGCTGCTGGACCCGCTGGGCCGAGGAGCAGGGGATCGCGGCGGAGGACTTCGCCCGGGTCGAGCTGCACGGCCGTCCGGCCGACGACATCATCGCCGAGCTGCTGCCCGCCGACCGCGCCGCGCGGGCCCGGGCGCGCATCGACGAGCTGGAGCTGGCGGACGTACCGGGCGGGGTGAAGCTGCTCCCCGGCGCCGCCGAGCTGCTGGCGGGGCTGCCCGCCGGGCGCTGGGCCGTGGTGACCTCCGCCTACCGCGAGCTGGCCGAGGCCCGTCTGGCGGAGGTGGCGATCCGTCCCGGGACGCTGATCAGCGCCGATGACATCACCCGTGGCAAGCCGCACCCCGAGCCGTTCCTGCTGGCCGCCGAGCGGCTCGGAGTCGACCCGGCACGCTGTGTGGTCTTCGAGGACGCCCCGGCCGGGCTCGCGGCGGGCCGCGCGGCCGGGATGCGGACCGTGGCATTGGCCACAACGACCGACCGGGCAGAGCTGGTCGCCGATGTCGTGGTCGAGGACCTGTCGGCCGTGTCCGCACGGGTCTCCGACGGGGGAGTGGAGATCACCTGCCGGGTCTGAACCGGCTCCGGGCCACCCCGCCACCTGTCCACGGACCGAGCAGAGGTGTCCGTTATACGGACAGCCTTGATGGGTCCCCGCCGGTGTCTGTTTTACTTGCAGCCATGACCACGACGAGCTGCCGCATCCCTGCGACCGAGGCGATCCCCGCGCCCGGTGCTCGTTGTCGGTGTCGAATGTGTGACTGCTGAGGGCCCCCGCTGAGCCTCGCGCCCCGAAGCGAGACCCGCTGAGCCGGATCCGCGCGTCCATCGCGCCGGACCGCGCCGCCCCGCGTCACCGGACCCCGGACCCCGCCCCCACACCGGGCATGCCCTCGGGTCCACCCTGTCGCGTTCCGAAATGAACGAGCCGTGCCCGGCGGCACCAACCGCCGTGCACTCAACAGTGACGGAAACCCTGTGATCACCACCACGGACCTGACCAAGGTCTACCGCTCACGAGGCCGCGAGGTCACCGCCCTCGACGGCGTCGATCTGCATGTCCGCGAGGGCGAGGTGTACGGCGTCGTCGGCCAGAGCGGCGCCGGGAAGTCCACCCTCATCCGCTGTGTCAACCTCCTGGAGCGCCCCACCTCCGGCACGGTCACCGTGGCCGGCCAGGACCTCACCGCACTGGCCGGGCGCGGCCGGGGGGCACCTCCCGGCGGTAGCTGGGGGAGGGCGGGGTCCGCGCTGCGCCAGGCCCGCAGCCGCGTCGGCATGGTGTTCCAGCACTTCAACCTGCTCTCCTCGCGCACCGTGCGGGACAACGTCGAGCTGCCCCTGGAGATCCTCGGCGTCTCCGGCAAGGAGCGCACCCGCAAGGCCCTGGAGCTGCTGGAGCTGGTGGGCCTCGCCGACAAGGCGAGGGCGTACCCCGCACAGCTCTCCGGCGGCCAGAAGCAGCGCGTCGGCATCGCCCGCGCGCTCGCCGGTGACCCCAAGGTGCTGCTCTCGGACGAGGCGACCTCCGCGCTCGACCCCGAGACCACCCGCTCGATCCTCCAGCTGCTGCGCGACCTCAATGAGCAGCTGGGCCTGACCGTGCTGCTCATCACCCACGAGATGGACGTCGTCAAGACGATCTGCGACTCGGCCGCGCTGATGCGCGACGGGCGGATCGTGGAGTCCGGCAAGGTCAGCGAGTTGCTGGCCACGCCCGGCTCCGAGCTGGCCCAGGAGCTCTTCCCGGTCGGCGGGGTGCCCTCGGGCGAGGACCGCACGGTCGTGGACGTCACCTTCCAGGGCGAGGCGGCCACCAAGCCGGTCATCTCCCAGCTGTCCCGTACGTACAACATCGACATCTCGATCCTCGGCGCCGCCATGGACACCGTGGGCGGCCACCAGGTCGGGCGGATGCGGATCGAGCTGCCCGGTCGGTTCGAGGAGAACGTCGTGCCGATCGGCTTCCTGCGGGAGCAGGGCCTCCAGGTCGATGTGGCGGCCATCGCCGACGGCCCGCGCGCGACCCCGACCCCGCTGCTCAAGGAGGGCGCCAAGTGACCTGGTCCGAGATGGAGCCCCTGCTGGAGCAGGCCTGTTGGGACACCCTCTACATGGTCGGCTGGTCGGCGCTGATCGCCGTCGCCGGCGGACTGCCGCTCGGTGTGCTGCTGGTCCTCACCGACCGCGGCGGAGTGCTCCAGAACGTGGTGGTGAACAAGGTCGTCGGGCAGGTCGTCAACATCGCCCGCTCGATGCCGTTCATCATCCTGATGGTCGCCCTGATCTCCTTCACCCGCGCGATCGTCGGCACCACCATCGGCCCCGAGGCCGCCATCGTGCCCCTCGCCATCGGCGCCATCCCCTTCTACGCCCGGCTCGTGGAGACCTCGGTGCGCGAGGTGGACGGCGGGCTGGTGGAGGCCGTGCAGTCGATGGGCGGCTCCACCTGGACGGTCGTCCGCAAGGTGCTGCTGCCCGAGTCGCTGCCGTCACTGATCTCCAGCGCGACCACCACGATCGTCGCGCTCATCGGCTACTCCGCGATGGCCGGCACGGTCGGCGCCGGTGGCCTCGGTGACCTCGCCGTCCGCTACGGCTATCTGCGGTTCGAGACCAAGCTGATGTGGATCACCGTCGCCATCCTCGCGGTGGTCATCGCCATCATCCAGTTCGCGGGCGACCTCGCCGCCCGTGGCCTGTCGCACCGCGGCCGCTCCTCGGTCGCCCCGCGGCTGGTGCTGCTGCGCGGCGGCGCGTCCCGGGCCGGGAAGCCCGGGAAGCCCGCTCCGGCGCCGGAGCGGCGGGCCGCGCCCGCCGAGATCGAGTCCGTGGAGCCCACCAAGGTCCCCTGAGCCCCCCCACACCCCCGCACCCCGTACCACCCCGCTCGTACTCCGCTTCCGCACCCGCGGCGGATTCGTGCGCCCTCGAAGAAAGGCACTTTTCGTGCGTAACACCACCAAGACCGTCACCACCGTCCTCGCCGCCGGAGCGCTCGCCCTCGGTGTCGCCGCGTGCGGCGCCCCGGGTTCGTCGGACGACAAGAACGGCGCGCTGGTCGTCGCCGCGAGCCCCGTCCCGCACGCGGAGATCCTCAACTACGTCAAGGACCACCTGGCCGACAAGGCGGGCCTCAAGCTGGAGGTGAAGGAGTTCACCGACTACAACACGCCGAATCTGTCCACCCAGGACGGCTCGGTCGGTGCCAACTACTTCCAGAACCAGCCGTTCCTCGACGACTTCAACAAGAAGAAGGGCACCGACATCGTGCCCGTCGTCACCGTGCACCTCGAGCCGCTCGGCCTCTACTCGCACAAGGTGAAGAAGGCCGACGAGCTCAAGAAGGGCGCCACCGTGGCCGTCCCGAGCGACACGGTCAACGAGGCCCGCGCGCTGAAGCTGCTGGACGCCAATGACGTCATCAAGCTCAAGAGCGGCGTCGGCAACGAGGCCACCCCCAAGGACATCACGGCCAACCCCAAGGGCCTGAAGTTCAAGGAGCTGGAGGCCGCCCAGCTGCCGCGGTCGCTCGACGACGTGGACGCCGCGGTCGTCAACGGCAACTACGCCATCGAGGCGCACCTCAAGCCCGCCAAGGACGCCATCATCCTCGAGTCGCCCAAGAACAACCCGTACGCCAACTTCCTGGCCGTGAAGAAGGGCAACGAGGACGACCCGCGCGTCAAGAAGCTGGCCAAGCTGCTCACCTCCCCGCAGGTGATGAAGTTCATCAAGGACCAGTACCAGGGCTCCGTACTGCCCTCCTTCTGATCCCGCGGCACACCGTCACCACCGCAAGGAATTCGCCAACGTTTCCCGCCCGCCGGCGGATCCCCGAGGCTCCGCATCCGGACCGCGACCGGATGCGGAGCCTTCCGATTCACCCCCCGTGCTGCATTTCCCCTGGGTGATGCTGCATGCTGGGCTTTTCCACGGCCCAGACCACCACCCCCGGTTACGGAGCGGCGCATGACATCCACCTTCCCGGACATCTCCATCAGTACGGAACGGCTGGTGCTGCGCCCGTTCGAGGAAGCGGACATACCCGCGCTCGCCGACATGATGAACGACGAAAGCGTCATCGCCTGGACCCGGGCGCCCTATCCGTACGGCCTCGGCGACGCCCGCGACCAGGCGCTGCGGCTCGCCCCGGCGGAGCGGACCACCGGTCGCGGAATCGTCTTCGCGGTCGCCGAATTCCTCACCCAGCGGCTCGTCGGCATCGTGCATCTGCGCAATACCGACTGGCGGCTGCTGGCCACCGAGGTCAGCTATATCGTCGCCCACTGGGCGCGCGGTGAGGGCTATGCCTCGGAGTCGGTGCTGGCCGTGGCCCGCTGGCTGTTCCAGGACCAGAAGTTCGAGCGCCTGGAGCTGCGCACCGCCGCCGGCAACACCGCCGCCCAGCAGGTCGCCCAGAAGGTCGGCTGCATCAGCGAGGGCGTGTTGCGCCACGCCTGGATAGCCCGCACCCAGACGGAGGACGGCGGTTGGACCGATCTGCGCACCGACCTCATCGTCTGGAGCCTGCTCGCCGAGGACCTCGACGGCGCCACCGGCCAGCTCTCCGGGCCCGACGGCTTCGGCGTCTATCCCAGCTACTCCGACTGGGGCTGATCCGGCCGGGGCCGACCCCCCCACCGCCCCCACCGCACCCCGGCCGGGGCGGACATCCGGCGCATTCGCGCCGTCCGCGCCCTCGGCGCACCACCCCAGCGCCCGCCCCCGCTCCGGCGGTCCGGGACCAGCCGGGGTACTCTCTGTCCGCGCCGAGCACCCGCGCCTCGGCCGCATCCGGGGCCGTGACCCGCGCATCCGCGGCGCACCGGCCGCGACCCGCCCGTGGACCCTCACGGGCACCACACCGCGACGCAGCCGCACCCGACAGACCCGACCCGCCACACATAGGGGAGAACAAGGACGATGGCCGACCGCGTCACGGTGATCGGTTGGGACGGCACCCCGCTCACGGACGCGGCCCGCTCCGCCCTCGGCGCGGCCACCCTCGTGGCCGGCGCCGCTCATCACCTGACGCTGCCCGAAGTCCCGCCCGGTGCCGAGCGGATCCGGCTCGGCAGCGTGGATCTCGCGGCCCGCAGGATCGCCCAGCACCGCGGCTCCGCCGTGGTCCTGGCCGACGGCGACCCCGGCTTCTTCGGCGTCGTCCGCGCCCTGCGCGCCCCCGAGCACGGGCTCGAGGTCGAGGTCGTCCCCGCCGTCTCCTCCGTCGCCACCGCCTTCGCGCGGGCCGGGATGCCCTGGGACGACGCCCAGGTCGTCGTCGCCCACAGCCGCGATCTGCGCCGCGCGGTCAACGTCTGCCGCGCCCACACCAAGGTCGCCGTCCTCACCTCGCCCGGCGCGGGGCCCGCCGAACTCGCGCTGCTGCTCGGCCCGGTGCACCGCACCTTCGTCATCTGCGAGGCCCTGGGCACCGAGCGCGAGCAGGTCACCGTGCTGACCTCCGACAAGGCCGCCGACCACGCCTGGCGCGACCCCAACGTCGTCATCGTCATCGGCGGCTCCGGCATAGCGCCCGTCCGCGGCGGCTCGTCGGCCGGTGCCGCCCGTGGCGCGCTCCAGAGCGGCGGCTGGATCGCCGGACGCGAGCCCGGCTACCCGGGCACCGTCCGCGGCTGGGCGCTGCCCGGCCCCGCGTACGGGACCGCGCTGAGCGAGAGCGAGTCCCCGCAGCTGCGCTCCCTCCAACTCGCCCGCGTCGGCCCCCGCCTGGGCGACCTGGTCTGGGACATCGGAGCGGGCAGCGGCGCGGCGGCCGTCGAGACCGCCGGGTTCGGCGCCGCCGTCATCGCCGTCGACCGCGACCCGGACGCCTGTGAGCGCACCGCCACCCTGGCCCGCCGCTTCGCCGTACAGCTCCAGGTGATCCAGGGCGTCGCCCCCGGGGTGCTGGAGGACCTGCCGGAGCCGGATGTGGTGCGGATCGGTGGCGGGGGCGCGCCCGTGGTCGCCGCGTGCGCCGCGCGCCGCCCCGAGCGCATCGTCACGCAGGCCACGACCCGGGACGAGGCGGAGGCCATCGGCGCGGCGCTTGAGGACGGGGGCTACGCCGTCGAATGCGTACTCCTCCAATCCGTCGAACTGGACACGCGGGGCTGGACGGAACGGGAGCGTGCGGTCGCCTTCATGCTGTGCGGCCACCGCCCGCACCAGTGATTTTGTCCTTGTGACGTTCGCCCCGAGCTTCGCCCCGGTGACCTGCTCGAGGTAGTGCGCGGGGTAGGCTGGCGGATCGTTGTACTGCCTATACCGCTGCCCGGCGTTCGGTGCTTTATTGGCCAAAGGCCGGAATGTGCCCCTCCCTTGGTGGGGCCGCGGTAGGCAAGCCTCGGGCGTGTCTACGTGCCGCGCACGGCGCATGCTCGTTCTTGCTCAGGGGGCTTGCTCTCGGCGGTAGGCGGTTGGAAGGAGCACTAGCGATGGGCGAGGGGTACGCATGACCGACACCGGCCAGGTCCCGGGCGAGGGACTGCCGGAGAACGCAGGCGGACGACTCGGACACCCGCACCCGGCGGATGTCCATGCCCCGCCTGCCGACGCCGGTTACATCGAACAGCCACAGCCCGGTGTCCCGCCCGGCGCCGCCTACACCTTCCTCGACGGCTCCGAACACGTGGGCGAGGAGGACGACCTGCTGCTGATGCCGGGCGCCCAGGGCGCCTGGAGCGAGCAGCAGGCCCAGTACCAGACCGGGGCGTACGAGGCGGGGGTGCTCGACCCCGCCGCGTACGCCGAGACCCAGATGCCCGAGCCACAGCCCGTGGCGGAGCAGCCCGTACCGCAGCCGGCCCCCGCCCCGGCCGCCTACGCGGCACCCACCGCCCCCTCCCGGCGCCCGCTCCACATGGGCCCGCCGGTGCCCGACACCTCCGGCGGCGTGGTGCGTTCGCTCGCCGACCGGGGCCCGGCGGCGGGTCGGCACGCCGCGCCCGTACGCCAGCCGGAGCCCCAGCCGCAGGCGGCGCCGGAGCAGCAGGCCGTTCCGGAGCAGCAGGCCGTTCCGGAGGTTCTGGAGCCGCGGATCGCGCCCGAGCCGCAGCCGCAGGTGCCGCACCAGGGGGCGTCCCAGCCGGAGGTGCGGCCCGAGCCGCAGCCGGAGTACGGGATGGGGGCCCAGCAGGGCGTCCCGGTGCCCGAGCAGGGCGGGATGCCCGAGCAGCAGTTCGCCGGGCCCGAGCAGTTCGTCATGCCCGAGCAGCCGTTCGCGGTGCCCGAGCAGTTCGTGGTTCCCGAGCCGCAGCCGGTCATGCCTGAGCAGCAGCCGGTCATGCCCGAGCAGCCGCTGGCGGCGGACTACTCCACCGCGCCCCAGTACGCCGCCGGGCCGCAGTACTTCACCCCGCAGCCCGACGACCCGGGGCGGCTCCCCGGGCCCCAGCTCGCGGACCTCTCGCAGCTCGTCGACGCCCCGCCGCCGGGGGACGCCTGGGACTCCACGCCCCCGGTCCAGCAGGCCGTGCCCGTGGAGACGGGCGTTCCGGCCGAGGAGCCCCAGGTCGCGGAGGTGCCCGAAGCGGAGCCCGCTCCCGAGCAGTTCGCCCAGCCCGAGGCTGTGGCGTCGGAGGCGCAGCCGGTCGCGATGGACCAGGCGTATGTGGACCCGGCCGCCGTGGATCCGGCTGCCGTGGACCCGCACCAGACGGGCGCGAGCATTCCGGCTCAGGCCGGGGCGCCCGTCGTGGAGCCCGCCCCGCAGGCCGCCGTGGCGGAGGAGCAGGTCGTCGAGATCCCGGCCCAGGCCCAGACCGAGCCCGTCACCGAACAGCCCGAGGCCCAGCCCGCCCCGGCTCCGGTCGCGGGGGCCGCGCCGGAGATCCCGGCGCAGCTGGCCCATGAGCCGATCGCCATCGAGATGCCGCCCGCTCCCGCCGCCGGGGTCCCCGCCGAGGCCCCCGCTGAGGAGGCCGCTCCGCAACTCCCGGAGCAGCCCGCCGAAACGGTGGCGCAGACCGCCGTGGACCCGGGGCACTCGATAGTGACCGACGAGACGCCCCAGCCCGAGGCGCCCGCCGTCGCCGCGGAACCGTCCGCCGCCGAGCCGCAGGCCGCACCGGAGGCCGCATCGGAGGTCGAGGCAGCGACGCCGGAGGAGCCCGCCGAGGAGCAGGCGGCGGCCGAGGCGGAGCACGGGCCGACCGCCGCCGAGGCGGAGACCCCTGCGGCGGCGGCCGAGGTCGTGGTTGAGGAGCCGTCACCGGAGGAGCAGGTTCCCGAGCCCGAAGCGGCGGACACCCCGGAGCCCGGGGCCGCCGCGAGCGAAGAGCCCGAGGCGGAGGCGCCCGAGGCCGCCGAGGCCCAGGGGACGCCCGCCGAGCCGGAGGCGGAAGCGGCGGACACCCAGGACACCCAGGACGCCGAGGCAGCGCCGGAGGCCGGTACGGAGGCCACCGAGCCCACGGATGAGGCAGGGGCGCAGCCCCAGCCCGCCGAGCCCGAGGCCACGGCTCCCGAAGGCGAAGCCACCGAGCCCGAGGCCGCTGAGCCCGAGGCCGCCGAGCCCGAGACCCGGGCCACCGAGGAGGAGGCCACGGAGCCGGAGGCCGGTGCCCCGGAAGCCGACACCCCGGAAGCCACCGAGTCCGAGGCCGAGGCGATGGAACCCACCGAGCCCGAGGCCGAGACCGCCGAACCGGAGACCACGGACGCGGAAGCCGCCGAGCCCGAAGCCACGGAACCCGACGCCGCCGACTCCGAAGCCACCGACGCCGAGGCCACCGCCTCCGAGGCGGTCGCCCCCGGGCCGGAGCCCGAGCCCGCATCGGAACCCGAGACGGCCCCCGAGGACGTGAACCCCGAGGGCACCACCCCCGCCACGGCCCCCGAATCCGCGCCGGAGCCGGAGCCGGAGTCGGAAACCGAGCCGGAGCCCGAGCCCGAAGCGGTCCCCATCCCCATCGGTCCCCGCGCCGAGGGGTACGACGAGGCCGAGCGCGCCGCCGTCCACCGCGTGATGCGCGAGCGCCGGGACATCCGTAACGGCTTCCGGCCCGACCCCATCCCGCACGAGGTGCTGCTGCGCGTCCTCGAGGCCGCGCACACCGCGCCCAGCGTGGGGCACTCCCAGCCGTGGGACTTCGTCGTGATCCGCTCGGCGGAGACCCGGCGGGCCATGCACGACCTGGCCATGCGCCAGCGGGACGCGTACGCCAAGTCCCTCCCCAAGGGCCGGGCCAAGCAGTTCAAGGAACTGAAGATCGAGGCCATCCTCGAGACCCCGGTCAACATCGTCGTCACCGCCGATCCCACCCGCGGCGGCCGCCACACCCTCGGCCGGCACACCCAGCCGCAGATGGCGCCGTACTCCTCCGCGCTCGCGGTGGAGAACCTCTGGCTCGCCGCCCGCGCCGAGGGCCTCGGCGTCGGCTGGGTCAGCTTCTTCGACGAGCGCGAGATGGTGCGGGAGCTCGGGCTGCCCGAGCATCTGGAGGTCGTGGCGTATCTGTGCGTCGGATACGTCGACGAGTTCCCGGAGGAGCCCGAGCTGATGAAGGCCGGGTGGTCCAAGCGCCGCCCGCTGTCCTGGGTCGTCCACGAGGAGTCGTACGGCCGCCGCACCCTGCCCGGCGGGGACCCGCACAATCTGCTCCAGGAGACCCTGCGGGGCATCCGCCCGCTGGACGCCAAGGCGCTCGGCGAGGCATGGGAGCGGCAGAAGCGGATGACCAAACCGTCCGGCGCGCTCGGCATGCTGGAGATCATCTCCGCCCAGCTGAGCGGGCTGTCCCGGCAGTGCCCGCCGCCGATCCCGGAGCCCGCGGCCGTCGCGATCTTCGCGGGCGACCACGGGGTGCACGCCCAGGGCGTCACCGCCTGGCCGCAGGAGGTCACCGCCCAGATGGTGGCCAACTTCCTGGGCGGCGGCGCGGTCTGCAACGCCTTCGCCGGTCAGGTGGGCGCCGAGGTGTGCGTCGTGGACGTCGGCGTGGCGAGCGATCTGCCCAGCACCCCCGGGCTGCTGCCGCGCAAGGTGCGGGCGGGCACCGGAGACTTCACCGTCGGGCCCGCGCTCACCCGCGAGGAGGTGCTGCGCGCCATCGAGGTGGGCATCGAGACGGCCCGCGATCTGGTGGCCGCCGGGAACAAGGCGCTGCTCACCGGGGAGATGGGGATCGCCAACACCACCGTGTCGGCCGCCCTGGTCGCCATCTACACCGGCGCCGACCCGGCCGAGGTGACCGGGCGCGGCACGGGCATCAACGACGAGATGCACGCGCGCAAGATCGATGTCGTACGGCGCGGGCTCGAGCTGCACCAGCCCGATCCGGCCGACCCCATCGGCGTCCTGTCGGCGTTCGGCGGGCTGGAGCACGCCGCGATCGTCGGGCTGCTGCTGGGCGGCGCCTCGCTGCGTACGCCCGTGATCCTGGACGGGGTGAGTGCGGGCGCCGCCGCGCTGGTCGCCCGCGCCATCGCGCCCGAGGTGCTGGCGGCCTGCATCGCGGGCCACCGCAGTGCCGAGCCGGGCCATGTGGCGGCCCTGAACAAACTGGGTCTGCGCCCCCTGGTCGACCTGGATCTGCGGCTCGGCGAGGGCACCGGGGCGCTGCTGGCCCTCCCGGTGGTGCAAAGCGCCGCACGGGCGATGCACGAGGTGGCCACGTTCGACTCCGCAGGGGTCACGGAGAAGAACTGACGCGTGCCCCCGCCGCGTAGGGTGTCGGCGGGGGCCCCGCCCCACAGACGATCAGCCGCTCCAGCGCCGCAGCGGCCGTTGCTTCGCACGAGGAGAGCCGCACCGCCATGTCCGAAAACTTCGCATACCCGGTCGGGCTGCGCCTTTCCGGGCGGCGTGTCGTCGTCCTCGGGGCGGGTCAGGTCGCCCAGCGCCGGCTGCCCGCGCTGATAGCGGCCGGTGCGGACATCCTGCTGATCTCGCCGTCCGCCACGGCCTCCGTCGAGGCCATGGCCGAGGCGGGGGAGGTGCGCTGGGAGCGCCGCCGCTACCAGGAGGGCGACTTCGAGGGCGCCTGGTACGTCCTGATCACCACCGACGACCCGGAGGCCAACGCCGCCGCGTCCGCCGAGGCCGAGGCGCGCCGCGTCTGGTGTGTGCGCAGCGATGACGCCGCGGCCGCCTCCGCCTGGACCCCGGCCACCGGGCGCAGCGAGGGCGTCACCGTCGCCGTCCTCACCGGCCAGGACCCGCGCCGTTCCGCCGCCGTACGGGACGCCGTGGTGGAGGGGCTGCGCGACGGCACCCTCGCCGCGCCCCGCCACCGCACCCGTGGCCCCCATGTGGCGCTGGTCGGCGGCGGCCCCGGCGATCCGGACCTGATCACCGTGCGCGGCCGCCGCCTTCTCGCCGAGGCGGACGTGGTGGTGGCCGACCGCCTCGGCCCGCGCGATCTGCTCGATGAGCTGCCGCCGCATGTCGAGGTGATCGACGCGGCGAAGATCCCGTACGGCCGTTTCATGGCCCAGGAGGCGATCAACAACGCGCTGATCGAGCACGCCAAGGCGGGCAAGTCGGTGGTCCGCCTCAAGGGCGGCGACCCCTTCGTCTTCGGGCGCGGCATGGAGGAGGCGGAGGCGCTCGCCGAGGCCGGTATCCCGTGCACCGTCGTGCCCGGCATCTCCAGCTCCATCAGCGTCCCGGGCGCGGCCGGGATCCCGGTGACCCACCGGGGCGTCGCGCATGAGTTCACGGTGGTCAGCGGCCATGTCGCCCCCGACGACCCCAGCTCCCTGGTGGACTGGGCGGCGCTGGCGAGGCTGCGCGGCACGCTGGTGCTGCTCATGGCCGTCGAGAAGATCGGCGCCATCGCCGCGGCCCTCGTCGCCCACGGCCGCGCCGCCGACACCCCCGTCGCCGTGGTCCAGGAGGGCACCACCCCGGCCCAGCGCCGGGTGGACGCGACCCTCGCCACCGTCGGGGAGAGGGTCGCGGCCGAGGGCGTACGGCCCCCGGCGGTCGTGGTGATCGGTGAGGTCGTCGCGGTCTCGTCCCGTGACCACCGGTGACGTCATCGGACGTAACCGCCGGTAACTTATTCGCGTCGGGCTCATTGGCACCGCATCCAGGACAAGGCAGTATCACTTAAGTGGCTGATCTCATCACCGTCGATGATCCGGACGACCCGCGGCTGAGCGACTACACGGGTCTGACCGATGTGGAGCTACGACGCAAGCGGGAGCCGGCCGAGGGCCTGTTCATCGCCGAGGGCGAGAAGGTGATCCGGCGCGCCCGGGTCGCCGGTTACGAGATGCGCTCGATGCTGCTGTCGTCCAAGTGGGTCGATGTGATGCGGGACGTGATCGAGGACGTCCCCGCCCCCGTCTACGCCGTCAGCCCCGAACTGGCCGAACGCGTAACGGGCTACCACGTCCACCGCGGCGCCCTCGCCTCCATGCAGCGCAAGCCGCTGCCGGACGCGGAGACGATCCTGGCGGACGCGCGGCGCGTCGCCATCATGGAGTCCGTCAACGACCACACCAACACCGGTGCCATCTTCCGCAGCGCGGCGGCCCTCGGCATGGACGCCGTGCTCCTCTCCCCGGACTGCGCCGACCCCCTCTACCGGCGCTCGGTCAAGGTCTCCATGGGCGCCGTCTTCTCCGTGCCGTACGCCCGGCTGGAGAGCTGGCCGCGCGGGCTGGAGGCGGTCCGGGAGGCGGGCTTCAAGATCCTCGCGCTGACCCCCGACGAGAAGGCCACCACCATCGACGACGCGGCCCCGCACCGCCTGGAGCGGGTCGCGCTGATGCTGGGCGCGGAGGGCGACGGGCTCTCCACCCAGGCACTGATGGCCGCGGACGAGTGGGTCCGGATCCCCATGGCCCACGGCGTGGACTCCCTCAACGTGGGCGCGGCAGCGGCGGTCGCCTTCTACGCGGTCACATCGGGCAGACCGGGCCGCTGACCACCGCACGCCGGGGGCTTCGCCCCTGGGCCCCGGGACTCCGCCCCCGGGCCGGGCCCCGGGGTCTGGGGCAAAGCTCCGCCTTCCAGCCCCTCCGGGGGGCACCTCCCAGCGGTAGCTGGGGGAGTTTGAGGAGCGGGGTCATGGGGCGGAACCCCGCCTTCCAGCCTCTCCGGCGCTTGAGGAGCGGGGTCTGGGGCGGAGCCCCAGTTGAGGGAACGGGCGGGGAGGGGAGCAGCTCGCCGCAGGCGTCAAGATCCGCCGGACACGTCTTGGCGGCCGTCAGCCTCGACCGCCACCGAGCCCGGTGCGGCGTCCGGTGCCGCCGACGAGGCCGCCCCCGTCGGCTTCGCCGGCGCACCCAGCCCGTTCGCCGGCCCCTGGCAGCCCTGCGCCGCCGCGATCCCCAGCGCCACCAGCAGCGTCACCACGACGAACACGGTCAGCCGCTGCCGCAGCAGCCGGCGGTTGGGCCCGCTGGGGCGGCGCCCGTTCGGCGAGGTGCGCACGGTCTGGGCCGGGCGCCCGGTACGCGCGGGCGGTCTCGCGCCACCCCGGCGCTGCGCCGGGCGCGCGGGAGTGTTCCGCCCCGAGGGGCGGCCCGAGGACCCGCCCGTACTGGCCCCCGGCCGCTGGGCCGGTGGCCCGCTCCGCGGCGCGGGCGTTCCGCCGGAGCGCCGCTCCGTGTGCTGGTCGGCGTACGCCTCGGGGCGCGTCTCGGGGCGCCGCGCCGGAGGACGGCCCTGCCCACCGCCGTAGCCCCCGGCACCGGCACCGGCACCAGTACCGGAACCGGCACCGTGACCGTGCGCCTCGCGCGCCGCGATCTCCTTCAGCCGCAGCGACAGTTGCAGGGTGCTCGGCCGGTCCTCCGGATCCTTCGCCAGGCAGGCGTGGAGCAGCGGTGCCAGGGCGTCGGGGACGCCCAGCAGCTGCGGCTCCTCATGGACCACCCGGTACAGCATCACCTCGGAACTGCCGTGCCCGAACGGCGAGTCCGCCGTCGAGGCGTACGCGAGCGTGGCGCCCAGCGCGAAGACGTCGGTCGCCGGGGTCACCGCCGCGCCCCGCACCTGCTCGGGGGCGAGGAAGCCGGGCGAGCCGACCGCCGTGCCCACGTGGGTGAGGGTGCTGGCCCCGGTCGCCCAGGCGATGCCGAAGTCGATGATGCGCGGGCCCTTGGGCGAGAGCAGGATGTTGGAGGGCTTGAGGTCGCGGTGGACGACCCCCGCCTCATGGACCGCCAACAGCCCCTCCGCCAGCGCCGACCCGATCGACGCGACCTGGGCGGCGGGCAGCGGGCCCTCCTCGTTCACCTTGTCGTGGAGGGAGGGCCCCGGTACGTACTGGGTGGCGAACCAGGGGCGGTCGGCCTCCAGGTCGGCGGCGACCAGTCGGGCCGTACAGCCGCCGCGGATCCGTCGCGCGGCGGAGACCTCCCGGGCGAACCGGGACCGGAACTCCCGGTCCTCGGCGAGGTCCGGCCGGATCACCTTCAGGGCCACCCGCTGTCCGCGCCGGTCGGAGCCGAGGTAGACCACCCCCATGCCGCCCGCGCCGAGCCGCCGGTGGAGGCGGAAGGAGCCGACGACACGCGGGTCCTCGCGCCGGAGCCGCATCATCGCCATGTCCGTCCCCTACCTCCGGTGGGCCCCTTCCCTTAACCCCTGGTGGGGAGCCCCATCCGCTGCCGTCTGCTTGCCGTTTGCCGTCGAACTGCCGTCGGTTCGCCGCTGTTGTTCCGTTGCCGTCCGTCTGACGTGCACAGCTTACGGATTGACGGCCCCTCGCGCTGAGAGGCCGCGCATGCGTCGGCCGATGGATTGTCAGTGGTGCCTGGGATCCTGGAGAAGTGGGCCGGAATCGTGGCAATCCGCGCTCGGGCCCGCTGCTGCGTGATCTCAAAAGGCCGTCTCAGGAGGGGGATTGAGACCGTGAAGGGTGATCGTGTGGAGATAGTCGTGGACGCGGGGGACACGACGCGGACATATGAAGTGGTGGCCACCAGAGCGGGCCGGAGGGTCGAGACGGCGGTCCGGCGGGGGGTGGTGGAAGTGAGCGAAGTCACCCGTAATGGGTCCGTGGTGCGGACGGCCCGCTTCATGGCGAACCGGGTCCTGGCCCTGGTGGAGCAGCCGGTTCCGCGGAGTGAGGAGGGGGAGGGTGAGTAGAGCTCGCACAGGCTCGGAGGGGCACACTCCGCTGACTCCGGAGGGCATCCGGAGGGATCGCTTCCGCGACCCCTTCCGGGAAGACCCCAAGGCGTGAGGGCGCGTCTCCACCCAGGGGAGTAGTCGACGCCTCCCGGGGTCATCCTCCGGGAGGCCCGGCAATCGGTACGAAGGCATGACGCCGAGGACCGGGGTGCGCGCCTAATGTTGTGGTCAAGCGGCGGGCGCAGCACTCGTCCCCCGAGGTCAGACGCTCGCCGCCCCCAGATGTGACGGAGGAGGGACGATGGCGGACACGGCTGGACGCACGGTCATCGGAACACGTCGTCGCAGGTCCGTGAGCGCGGCGGTGGACGCGTTCGGCGGCCCGCAGACCGGCACCCGCCATCCTCTGGTCGCGGCGGCGATGGTGCTGCCGATGGCCATCCTCCTGACCATCACCTTCGGCGGCTGGGATGCCGTCGTCACACAAGCGTCGTCCGTGGCGGGAATGCTGGGGCGCTGAGGCGCCCCGGGCCCGGGAGAGCGGCCCGGGCCGGGGACTTCCGGCCATTAACCCCGTGGGGACGGGGGTGCGGCGGACGGCACGAATGCCCGGACAGCTGGGGAGCTGTCCGGGCATCGCGCCTTTTGGCACCGATTCGGACCGCCGTCGGGACCCCTTTCACGGGACTCGGCGCCGGGGGCCGCGGCTCCCGCCGGGATCAGCTCAGCTCGACGGACCACTTCCCGCGGCCGAGGAACGTACGACCGTCGGGCATGACGTCCACGCGGGCCCCTCGCACCGGTAGCTCGCCGTTGCTGAGCCAGTAGTCGCGGACCTTGTCGAGGGCGTCCCACAGCCGGCGGGGGCCGCCCTGGTGCACAGTGGGCCGCTCGTTCCCGGTCGCCGTCGCCCGGGCCCACGACCCGTCGGCATGCGCCATGAGCGCGACACGCTGCGCGCCGTCCTCCCGGAAGTCGTGCTCGATACCGGGCGCCTCGATATCGAGCATGGACGCGAGGTCCCACGCATTCGCCACGTCGACGACGGGATATGGACCGCTGGTCACTTCATCTCCGTCCAGTTCCGCGGCCTTGGCGAGGCGAACGGCCGCGCCGGGCGGGTAGTCGTCACCGTGGCGAGCGTGCATGAACCCTGCCCGGTCCCACTCGACGCGCCCGGTCGCGCCCCCGTCCTCGTCCTTCTCGGCCGTGACGAGGAGGGAGGTACCGGCGATCGTGGTCACCAGCCGACCGCCGGGGCGGAGCACCCGAAGCCAGCCTGCGGGGATGGTGCGTACGGATACGGTGGCGACGATCCGGTCGAAGCTCGCGGGCTCGTACGGCAGGTCCCCGGTCGCGTCGACGGTGTCGAGCGTGGGTGCGACGCCGGCCTCGCTCAGCCGCTTGCGGGCGATCTCAGTCAGGTAGAGGTCGACATCGACGCTCGTCACCTGCTCGTCGCTCAGTCGGCGAGCGGCGAGGGCGGCCCCGTACCCGCTTCCCGTGCCCACGTCGAGCAAGCGGTCGGCGTCATCGATGCGGGCATGCTGGAACATGCCCACGACCAGGCTCGGCAGGGTGGCAGAGGACGTCGGCCGGCCGTGCGGCCGGTCGGCCTCCGTGGCGTAGTCGGCGTGTAAGGGGCCGACACGGGTCACGAGTGAGGTGTCGCGGTACGCCGCGTCAAGCCAGCGATCCGGGTCTGAGGGGCCGTCGTGCAGTTCCCAGCCGTCCGAACCGTGCTCCCACCATCGGGGGACGAACAGGTGCCGTGGCGTGGCGGCGACGGCCGGCGCCCATCGGGAGTGCCGGTGTGTTGAGACGTAGGCCAGAGCGGCGGCGCAAGTGGTCCAGTTCACGCGTGGACTCCAAGGGAGGGAGGCGGGGCGGGTGCGAAGTGCTTCGGGGCGCAGGCGGGCGTACGGGCGGGGTCGCAGTCGTTCGAATCGGCCGGGGTACAGGCGCCGGTGCGCGGCTCGGGCACGGCCGCAATCATCTCGCCCCATCGGTCGCTGTGCAGGATCCCGGCGAGACGCTGTTCGCGGACGTTGCCGGCGACCATGAAGCGACTGAGGATGCAGCCGGACACGTCCCCGTCGGGGGAGACGGATACGCGGTGCCGAAAGCAGTGCCCGCACAGCTCGGCAGCGGTCGGCGTGCTCGCGTCCGGCTCGGCCGCACGTCCGACCTTGCGCATACGGTCGACCTGGATTTCCTTGATGCCGAGCCGGTGCAGCTCCGCTTTGGCCTGCTCGACGCGCTGCCCCTCGATCACTTCGACGATGCCGGCACGCATGGGGATACCGCGGCGGACCGCTTCGACGATGTTCGCCCTGGTGCGGTCGAGGCTTCCCCGCGTGCGGGTGATCTCCTCGTGCTGCGCCCGGTCGTCGCTGTAGTAGGACGTGGCGAGGCAGACGCCCTTACGACTGAACGAGTCCCAGAGAGACGGCCGTACGTGGGCGAGGTTCGAATACACCTCGACACCGAGCCCGGCATCAAGGGCTTCGTCGATGAACTGCGGCAGGTGCGGCGAGAGGGTCGGCTCGCCGCCGATGAACTGGACCAGGGGGATGCCCAGCTCGGCCACGTCCGCGATGACGTGCGACCAGTCGTCGCGGGTCATGTGCCCGGAGGGCGCCTGCGGGCTGCTGCTGGTGCAGCAGTGCGTACACCGGAGTTGGCAGGCTCCGGTGATCTCCAGCTCAATGGATTGGATACCGATCACGGTAGCTGTGCTCACGCGAGTACCTCCATGAGTAGACGGGTGCGACCCTGACCCTGCGGTCGCCTGGGGTGGTGCACCGTCCCCGCGCCGCGGGGGAACCGGTAAAAACGCGGGGGCGGCGGTCAACGGGCGGTGTGCCTCGCCGGTTTCCGGCGGCGCCGGCCCCCCTCGCCGGGGTGGGTTGGCACCCGGCGGGGGCGGGGGACTGTGGGGGCTTGGGCGGCGTCGACAGGGGAGCGGCGAGCAGGTTGTACCGGGCGTCGTAGTCGGTGACGCTGATGCGGTACGGCTCGGCGGCTGCGAGTGTCGACAGAGCCTGCTCGTACTGGCCGGGTTCCTGAGCCCATGCGTACAGGTAGGTGTGAGGGCGGGGACACGTAGGTCCGGTGGGGACGACGGAAGCCCTACCGAGGTAAGGCGCGCCAGGGTGGGGGTCGAGCAGGCGAGCCAGGTACAGCGCTTCGGCCTGCATCCATCGGGCGGCCAGCCGCGGAGTGGGCGCTCGATAAGTGGCGAGTATGACCTCGCGGGTGCCGCTTAGGTCGTGGGCAGTCGCTGCACAGTGGAAGGCGAGGGGGAGCCGTGCGGAAGTGTGTGTCGAGCCAGGCGGAGCGAGCGTCAGCACAGCCGCGCTCACGGCTTACCCCCTCGGGCCTGGTGCCGCTTCTCGATGATGTGGTCGAGCTGGATTCGGTACAGCTCGACCTGCGCGGGCTCCAGAATCAGGACCGACTCGGACATGCCGCCGTCTTCGTGGTGGACCATGACCGGTAGGGCGGCCTGCTGCGCCCGGTGGTCGTAGATGACATCCCGTTTCAGGGGGGTGACGTGGGTGACCGGCACGGGCACGGGGCGCAAGGTGGCACCGCTGGATGGGGCCGACCATTCCCGGCCACCTCCCGGCGGGCGCAGGTGGTAGGACGCCGAGCTTGCGCCCGGTACACGGACGACGACGCCGATCCGCCCGTTCTCCGCGAGGTCTGAGGCGAGGTCGCCGAGCCGGGGGCGAAACGGGGTGCCTGCGCTTAACTTGGCGCCCTGCGCGGGAAGTTGCTTCGAAGTCTGTTCGGCCATGCCCCGAAGCTAGGAGTAGGGCAGCAGCCGAATATGAACCGCAGGAATATCACCCTCATCCATCGAGGTGAAAGCGGTCTGACATGCGGCGCAGCTTCTCGCGGGTGGTCGCTCGTTCGGCGTAGACGAGGCTACGCAGGGTTGACCGCGCAATGGGGTGGTTGCGGATGAGCTGGGGCGCGATGTGTTCGGCCTTCTCCAGTTCCTTTAACGCCTTGTCCCGGTTTCCATCCCAAAGCCACGCGCGGGCAAGGTCCATGTGGTGGTGTCCCTGGCGGGAGTTGGGGAGCCCGGCGACAAGTTCCGAACTGGTCTTGCGGTTTATGGCCAGAGCCCTTCGCTGCTCGCGCATCTCAAGCGCAACGCTGATGGCGTGGATCTGGACGTTGCCCGGCGAGAACGTGAGCGAATGCCGGTCGTACACCGGGGGACCGGAGCATTCGCCCAACCGATCTGCGGCGTCCCTGGCGTGCGCGATGCGGTCTTCGGCCTCCGCCCGGAGACCGCCCCGTGCTGCCGTAACCGCCGCGCGCAGTTGCAGCGAGCCCCATGCGCGAATGGCCAGCGGTTCGCCCTGGTCGTAGCCCTGCTGCACGCTTCGAAGCGCCTTGTCCGAGAGGGCGGCGGCGTCCGCCCAATCTGCGGTTGCCCACATGTCCCATACCCGCATCCAGTCGGCCACGGCTGGCATGACGGAGTCACCAGACAGCCGCGCTGACCATGCGGCCCGTTCACAGGCCATGGCAACCAATTCGGGGTGGCCGAGGGCGTGTGCGGCGGTGTGCGCGAACTTGCAGCACACGGCATAGATCGCGAACGCTTCCTCGCGCTCATGGCCGGTGGAGACCTCGGCGAGGGCCCGAGCTTCACGGAACAGATCGGGAAGCACCTGCATGATCGCCACGTTCGCCGCTGCGTCGCGTAGGCGGTGCAGTCGAGTGGTCTCCTGCCAGAGCTGACTAGCCGGTCGCGGGGTGCCGTCGAAGATGGGGGTGAGGTCGTATCGGCGCAGTTCCCTCAGGACGGATGACGCGGCGACCTGCCATTGATTTTCGTCGGGTGAGCTGTTGTACGGACGGCCGATCAGATCATTCGGGTGCACATGCAGCTCGGCGGCAAGCAGATTGAGCAGGCCGACCCGGTCAAGTTCGATGAGGCCGCGTTCCATCTTCGACACCCACCCCTGAGACTTCCCCAGGGCGGCGGCGAGGTCAGCCTGCGGCATCCCGAGACGGAGCCGCGCGCGACGTGCGCGGCGCCCGATCTCCTCGGCTTCTTCCAACATCAGTGCGCCCCCTTTGCGGTGTGGCGCCGGCGGGGTTCAAACGGGCGGCGAGGCATCCGTGCTCCATCCGTCGGGCGTATACCTCAGAACGGTACCCATGGTGCGGGGCGGGTGTGGAGCGCTACAGGTCAATAAGACGTCATCTCATTTGGGCTCGCCGGTAGCCTGGTTGTGTGTTGATGGTTGAACGTCTGGTGCCGGACGGGTTATGGGAGTTGTTTCAGCGGGTGGTTCCGGAGGTGCCGACCCGTCCGCAGGGCGGTGGTCGACGCCGGTACGGAGATCGTGAGGTGCTGGCCGCGATCATCTTCGTGGCGACCACTGGCTGCACGTGGGCGCAGGTCCCGCCCGTGTTCGGCCCGTCCGGTGCCACCGCTCACCGCCGTTTCACGGAATGGTCCCAGGCGCGGGTGTGGGCGAAGCTGCACCGCCTGGTCCTGGATGAGCTCGGGTCGCGCGGCGAGCTGGACTGGTCGCGGTGCGCGATCGACTCGGTGAACATGAGGGCCCTCAAAGGGGGGACCTGACGGGTCCGAATCCCGTGGATCGGGGCAAGAAGGGCTCGAAGATCCACTTGATCACCGAGCGGACCGGATTGCCCATCTCCATCGGGATCTCGGGCGCCAACCTTCACGACAGCCAGGCGCTCGAACCGCTCGTGCGCGGCATCCCGCCCATCCGTTCCCGCCGCGGGCCTCGCCACCGAAGGCCGGCCAAGCTCCACGGCGACAAGGGTTACGACTACGGCCACCTGTGCCGATGGCTACGGCAGCGCGGTATCCGACACCGCATCGCCCGCAAAGGCCTCGAGTCCTCCAAGCGGCTGGGACGGCACCGCTGGACCATCGAACGCACGATGTCCTGACTCGCCGGATGCCGACGACTCCACCGCCGTTACGAACGGAAAGCTGTCCACTTCCTGGCCTTCACCAGCATCGCCTGCACCCTCATCTGCTACCGCAGACTTACCAAATGAGATGACCTCTAAGCGGACCTGCCGGTCTCTGGTGGACAACGATGGCGGGGGAGCCATAGCGATGATCGGGGGCTCCAGCTTCGGGGGGCGTATGGCCGGTGGAACTGAGCCCAAGGGCATCGAATGAGGTTTGTGGTGTTGAAGTGACGACACATTTCAGGTGGAGATTCGTTTCCTCGGCTTGACAACCGATTCGTTCATGCAAACCCTTCTGGCCATTCCAGCTGGAGGGCTATCCTTAGCCTGTTCGCGGGAGACATGGGGGAATCATGAGTAGTCCGCCAGGAGGGGCCCCTCCAGACGACGGGGCTCAGGGCAATTGGTTCAGCCGTCACTCCGGCGCCTTAATTGGCGCAACCGCGGCGGTACTAGTAGCAGTGATTGGGGCCATCGGGGCCGCCCTATCTTCCAACGACCCTTCACAGAACTCCGACCCTGGTGGGCGGTCGGCATCACCGCCCTCCTCCCGCCCAGCGACAATGGACGGTGAATCGTTGGGATCCTCCCCGAGTCCGACCGCCGATATTAGGGCGAACGATCAGTTTATGACGGGGGTCTATAACGTATCCCTGCCGCAACAGGCGGTACTGGATATTGATGGAAGGGAAGTTACTACATACAAAAACAAAAATACCGATTTGCTTCACGTTGGGGGCCTCGTGTCAATTCCGAAACCGAATGGGGAGAGTGAGGGAGTGAAGCTCGGGGTCATTGATGATCTCGATATCCCGTATTGTTCAACGCGAGCAGAACTCATCCCTGCAATCCCGGCCCGAACCCTCAAGAACGACGAAAGTCTCTGCGTTCAAACAAATGAAGGTCGCTGGGCTCTGGTGCAGGTAGCATTTCCGCGAAGCACTCAACTGCTAAAACTTCGTGTTGGGTTCCTGAAGGAATCCCCCTAGGTTAGCTGGTCGTCTCCGGTTGGGACGACACGGGGTTCGTCTCGGCGTAGCCGCGAATCCACGCGGTACGCAGCGTCGACGACCGCGGGTACGGGCAAGCGGTCGGCTTCTCCTTCTGCCTGCCTGCCTCGCGGCCGGCCTCGACTGCCCGTGCGATGTCCTCGCGTGTGCCCACGCTGCGCCCCCTACCTCTTGCCCTGCTGGTCGGATTCGTTCTTGCGGGCGCCGTCGGCCCATCGCTGGGACTTGCCGGTCACCTGCTCTATGAACTCGGCCTGAGTGAGTCGACCGTTTAGGCCCACCACTCTTTCAGTTCGTCGCTTGCTCGCGCGTACGCGATGCGCGCGGGCCCGCTGAACAGGGTTGCCGGGTTGATGCCGGCGGCCTTGGCCTTCTTGTTGAGTAGGTAGCCGTTGCAGTCGTCTTCGGCCTGTAGGTACTGCCGATACACGTACTCGTCGTACAGGGCGCGGGCCTCGCAGCGAGTGATCGTGTGCCGCTCGTCGGGCTCGTCGCCGTCCTCGTCCGCGTGGGCGGCGGCCTCGGCGGCGAACGACTCGTCGTCGGCGAGGCGCCCCCAATCCTCCGGCGCCGGCGCCGGCGCCGCGGGCGCGCGCGGCGAGGTCGTGGTCGGACAGGCCGACGAGGTCCGGGGACACGCCCGGTAGGCGGGTGGCGAGGTCGCGCCGGTCCATCTCCGCCATGACGCGCAGTGCGTCGCCGTCGTCGAGGTGGACGAACGCGCGGGCGAGCTCGGTGTCGCTGAATGGCGTCAGGTCCTCGGTGAGGGTGCCGCCAGGCCGTATGCGGCCGAGCAGGTCGTCGAGGTCGCGGCGGTCGGCCTCGGCCTCGATCCTCGCGCGGGCGCGGTCGTCGAGCAGGCGGGAACCCTCGGCGGCGGCGAGCTGGTCGTCGCTCATCTCGCGTACCGACTGCTCGTCGCCGGACCACACGCGCGCGGCCTCGGCCTGCTCGGGCGTCGCCTCGGTGCGCTGCTCGGGGAGGTTCGAGGCGCCCGGCTGCTCGCGGTGGGGTAGCCGGCGCAAGTCGGGGTGTGCGGCGAGGTGGTCGCGCATGGCGCCTTGCCACTGCCTCAACTTCAGGCGTGCGGCGCGCTGCGCCTCGGGGGTGACGGTGGCGGCCTCGCGGCGCTTATATTTCCTGATGTGCCGCTCGATCTCGCGCTGTCGCTGGTCGGCCTCGTAGCCGGCGGGGTTGCTGGTGGCTTGCTCGGGCACGGTCAGACCTGGGGTGTAGGCGCTGACGGAGTGCCGGCAGTTGGGGTGTTGCAGTCCTGCGAGGCGGGCCTCGTCGAGGGTGCCGGCGACGTGTACGGGGATCATGCGGCCGTCGTCGAGGGCGTGCTCGACCTCGACCGTGCGCTCGCCGCCCGGGCCTGTGAGGGCCAACACGCGGCCTTCCCACGGTCGGCACAGGGGGCACTCGCGGGGCGCGTCGGACACGACGACCAGCTCGATACCGGCGTCGGTCAACGTGCGCGCGTGTGCCTCCGTGGCGGCCCGGGCGACCGACGTGCGTACGGCCATCTCGGCGTACGACGTGAGCTGCCATCGGCGGCCTGCGCGGTCGACAAACGACGTGATGCCCTGGTCGGCAAACCGGCGCATCGCATCCTGTGCCGCCTGTCGGCGGGTGCCGGTGCCGAGTAGTGGCGTGGCGGTGACCTTCGCGACGACCGCCCGGAACTTGTCGACGATCGTGCGCAGTATCGAGCGGTGCGTCGAGGTGACTACGTCGACGGTCTCTTGCGCGAGGCGGTCAACCGCCTGCGCGTTCGGGATGATTTCGTCGACCAGCTGCCGGGCGCGGTCGGGCAGTGCGCCGAGCTCGGCGACCGCGGTGCGGTGCCCGGTGTTGTACGCATCGGCCATCGCGTCGAACACATCGAGCCGTACGGCCTTGCCGAGCTCGTCGACGACGCCCTGTGCGCTACGGCGCAAGGCAGTCACGGCGGTGAGCTTGCGCTCGGCCCACCCCGGGGCGTCGAGGCCGTCGGCGAGCTGCCGAGCGATGATGCCCAACAGGCGCAGCTCGGCTGCGGCGTACAGATCGCGGGTGCGCTCGGCGAGGGGTTCAACCATGCCGGGGTGAATTGCCATCAGACACCCCGAATCTAAGATTGCGTGACACGAGCAGTGCCATGCTCGGAGGGGTGGGAGGGGTTCCAGTGACGGACCAGGTAGAAGACAACGAGGAATGGCGCGAGCTCCAGCTCCGCGTAGATCCCGAGGATGGGCCCTGGCTTGCCCACAGCCTCGTTCACCTAATCGCGCAGGCGGGCGCGGTGATTGCGGCGACGACGTTCATTCAAACCGTCACTCAGCATTTCGGTAATCGGTTGGTTGGCACTATCGACGACGGCACACGTGCCGCCGTGCGCCGCTTCTTGCGACGCCAAAATCTCCAAGCAGGCAGCCTTGAGCCCGAAATCGAACTCCGGACAGAGCGAGGGTGGCGGGTCTCGTTCACGCCTGATGTGCCCGCAGAGGCTCTACAGCAGCTATCTGCCCTCTGCAACGCCGACCCGCCGCACCCGGAGCTGGGGTCCTTCCTGATCCACTACGGGCGGGGTGGTTGGGAGGGATGGGGCGGCGTTGACGGAGAGTTCACCCACTACCGGTGGGAGCCCGAAGGGATGTGCTGGATTCCTAGGCAGCAGGCGCACAGCATCAGTCGGCGGTCGAAGCGTGCGGTGACCGCGGTGACCAGTGGGGCGGCGACAGCCGCCAGGAAGCCGGGCATGGTCATCATCAGTCCCGCCATCCCGTCCGAGACGGTGAAGCTGGATCCGATCGAGGTCAGCAGACCGATCGGCAGGATCTCGGTGGTGACGATGGCGAAGATCCCCAGCATCACCGAGACCACGGCCGGCCACCCCTTCAGCGGGGCCCGAGGGGTTGAGAGTCGGCCGTTGACCGAAGCGGTGGTGGTGATCGGCATGGCGTTCCGTCCTGTGAAGGCAGTGCGTTCGCCATCAGCCCAGCAGGTTCCAATAAGCGGTGGCTGGCAGGTCTGCGACCGCACCCTTGCCCTTCAGAGGTGATGTCGTATACCCGCCATCAGCGCGGGCGCAGGCCGTCGATGAGCAGGGCGCAGATGGACCGCAAGGCGGCCTCGGACCCCCGGGCCTGCCATTCGGGGGCGTGCGCCGGGTGGTGGTAGGCCATGGTGGCGTCGAAGACGGTGCGCGCCGTCGCGGTGGGGTCGGGGGAGGTGAAGTCACCGCTGGTGACGCCGTCGGCGATGATGACGCGCAGTTGCTCGATCAGGTCGGTGACATGGTCGGCGGCGGCGCTGCTGTGTTCGGCCGTCAGGACCCGGTAGGTGGCGAAGAGCTCCGGGTCCTCGGACAACAGGGTCCGCTTGGCCGTGAAGAGCGTGGTGAACCAGGTGTGGAGCCGCTCGGGCGGGGCCTGCCGGGGGTCGGCGGCGATCGCCGCGAGGGGGTCGCGTGCCCGGCCCAGCCAGCGCCGGGTGACGGCTTCGCGCAGCGCCGCCTTGGACGGGAAGTGGCGGTAGACGCTGGCGTGGCTGACTCCCAGAGCCCGTGCCACGTCCAGCACCGTGGCCTTCGCCGGTCCATGGCGGCGCAGCACGTCCTCGGTGGCCGTCAGGATGGTCTCGGCGTCGAGGGGGCCCGAACGCATCAGGGCTCGCCGTTCCGTACGAACCGCACCGCGCGGCTCCCGGTCCCGGCGGCGGGCACCGACTGCTCCCTCAACTCCAGTTCCTCCTAGTGGCTCGTCAGAAGACCGCGAGCGGGTTGACGGGCACCCCGGTCAGCCCGTCGATACGCGGCGGCGCCACGGTGAGCAGGAAAGCATAGCGGCCGAGTTCCGCGCAGACGGCGGCGAGCTCGTCCACCTCGGCTGCGTCGATCAGGGGCAGGCCCATCAGCGGGAGGGCGACCCGGTGCAGCGGCAGGGGGCAGGCGGGGTCCAGGTCCGGGTGCGCGTCGCCGATGTCGCCCGCGTAGAGCGACACACCGCGCCGGTGCATCCAGCGCACCGCCTCCAGACTCATCCCCGGCATCGGCCGCTCGGGGTCGGGCGTCATGGGCCATCCGCAGCGCACCACCAGGGCGTCCCCGGACTCCAGCCGTACGCCCTGGCGCTCCTCGGCCGCCTCGAAGTCCCGTGCGGTGACCGCGTGGCCACTGGGCAGCGGGCCGTCGGCCGCCAGGTCGAGCAGGATTCCCCGGGTGGCGATCCCGGCGGCGTACGCCGTTGTGGAGCCGTGCCGGGCACCGGCCGGTGTCACGGCCTCGTCCACGGGCCGTCCCGGATAGACCCGGCCGTCCCGGATCGTGTGCCCCAGCGCGTCGAGGTGGGTGGAGCGCGGGTGGTGGTTGGTCACCAGCATCACATCCGCCGTGGCGGGTGCCGGGGAGCCGACGTACACCATCATCTGCTGGACCGGCGAGGCGTCCTGGGTGGCGGGCGCGAAGGGACCGCTGATGAGCGGCGCCGGCCGGATCGGAAGCGCGAGTGACACCGTCCGCCCGGTGCGGGCCTCCGCCGCGCCCCTGGCCCGGGCCTCACCGGTGATGAGGTTGAGCGTGCCGCGCTCGTCGTCCTCGCCCCACCGGCCCCAGTTGTTCGGCAGATCCTCCGACGCGCCGGTTCCCGTGTGTTGTGTGCCCATGACGTCGAAACGTACCGCCATGGGTTACAGAGTTCAAAATATGTAACCCATATGCGACCGGGAGAGCGTGGGCCCGCGTGCGGGTGGATCGCCCGACACCAGGAGGGCCGGAGCCCCGGCACCCCGTCCGGCAGGAGCTACGATCCCGGGGCAGCCGATGACATGGGGGGAGCCGTGAGCGAAACCGCGGCGCAGCTCGTCACCGCCCTCCGCCGGGCCCGGCGCGACGCCACCGCCGAGGTGACCGTCCTGGCCGACCGGCCCGACGGCACCGTCGTCCGGTGCGGCCATGTCGTGGCCAAGGCACATCCGCCCGACACGGACCCGGCCGAGCTGGCCGTCCGGCTCGGCGTCGCGGCCCACCCCCGGTGCGCGGAGATACTGCTGCCGCCGGTCGACGGCATGGGAGCGCTGCCCGACGGTCGGCAGGTCACCCTCTGGCCGTACGGCGAACCCGTGGCACCCGACGCACCGGACGCCGCCCCCTGGGTCGAGGCGGGGAGGCTGCTGGCTCGGCTGCACGCCGTGCCGGTCGCCGAACTGCCCGGCCCGCTCCCGGCGATGCGCGGCCCGGTCAAGGCGGCACGCGCCATCGCCCGGCTGCGGGCGGCGGCGCTCCCCGACAGCGTGGCCACCCGGGCCGTGCTGCGGGCTTGGGCCGGACTGCCCGGCTGGGCGCGGGGCGTGGACCGTACGGGCCGTATGGATCACGTGGAGCGTACGGGCCGTATGGATGACGTGGACCATACGGACCGTATGGATCGCGTGGGCCGCCCGGATCATCGGGATCGCGGAGACCGCGTGGACCCGGGCGAAGGCAACGGCGCCGGCGTCGGCGGCGAAGACACCAGGCTCTGCCACGGCGATCTCCACCTCGGCCAGCTCATCCGCCACCGCGCCACCGACTGGCGGCTGATCGACATCGACGACCTCGGCCTCGGCGACCCGGCCTGGGACCTCGCCCGCCCCGCCGCCTGGTACGCCGCCGGGCTGCTCGCCGCCGAGGACTGGGAGCGGTTCCTGGGCGCGTACCGGGCGGCGGGCGGCTCCGCCGCGGGGGAGCGCGACCCCTGGCCGCGGCTGGACGTGCCCGCCCGCGCCCTCACCGTCCAGACCGCCGCGCTCGCGCTCGCCAAGGCGGCTGCCGCCGGACGGGCGTTGGACGAGGCCGAGGAGGCGATGGTGGAGGCGTCCGTCCGTATCGCCCACTTCATGGAGGCCGCGGGATGAGGCCGTAGGGTGAAGTCCACGCGCCCGGACGCATGTTCCGGCGCGCTCTGTCCGAAGCATGAGGAGTTGAGCGGACCATGCAGTGTCCCAAGTGCCATGCGCCGATGCACACGTACAACCGCAATGGCGTGCAGATAGAGCAGTGCAGCGGCTGCCGGGGGATCTTTCTGGACTACGGGGAGCTGGAGGCGCTGACTCGCCTTGAGTCGCAGTGGACGCAAGCGGCGCCGCCCCCACCGCCCGGTGCGCCGCAGGCCTACCCGGCCGCACCCGCGTGGGGCGCCCCGCAGCACGGGCACCACGGCGGCCACCACGGCCATCACAAGCGCGGCTTCGGGCACATGCTCTTCTCGTCCTGAGAAGCCTCTCGGCCCGGGAAACGCCGGAGGGCCGGAGCTTGCGCTCCGGCCCTCCGCCGATCGATGTGGACGATACTGGGATTGAACCAGTGACCTCTTCCGTGTCAGGGAAGCGCTCTCCCGCTGAGCTAATCGTCCGCAGGACTGCGTGCGCGATACTGGGATTGAACCAGTGACCTCTTCCGTGTCAGGGAAGCGCTCTCCCGCTGAGCTAATCGCGCGTGGTGGATCCGCGAGGATCCGAGTGGACGATACTGGGATTGAACCAGTGACCTCTTCCGTGTCAGGGAAGCGCTCTCCCGCTGAGCTAATCGTCCGAGGTGGAGACGGGATTTGAACCCGTGTAGACGGCTTTGCAGGCCGTTGCCTCGCCTCTCGGCCACTCCACCAGCCGTGGGGGTCGAAACCCCCACACCGAGCGGACGACGAGATTCGAACTCGCGACCCTCACCTTGGCAAGGTGATGCTCTACCAACTGAGCCACGTCCGCAGGTGCCGTTTCTCCGGGGCGCTTCCGCGTCCCGGCGACGTGTTGAACTCTAGCGGATTCCGGGGCCAGCTCAAATTCCGTTTCCGCAGCGTGCTGCCCTGCTCGCGCGCCGCACTCCCTCCCGAGGCCGCCCTGACCTGGGCGCCATAGACTCACAACCGTGCACGACCTGCCCCCGCTCGCCCGCTTCGGCGGCCTCCTCGCCACCGATCTACGGGATGTCACCAGCGACCCGTCGGCCCTGGAAACCCAGGGTTTCTGGGCCGTTGTCGCGGACTTCGAGGGCCGTCTGGTCTGCGCTCGCTTCGGGGAGGTACGGGCCGAGCCGGTGCCGCCGCCCGCGCCCGGCGGCTGGCGTGGCCCCGGGGCGGGGGAGTGGACCTCGTCACTGGACCGGGCCGCCTACACCGCGGGGGTGCGCACCGTCCGGCGGCGGATCGCGGCCGGCGAGGTCTACCAGGCCAACCTCTGCCGGGTGCTGTCCGCGCCGCTGCCCGATCCGGCCGGGGCCGATGTGGACGCGCTGACCGCGCTGCTGGCCCTGGGCAACCCCGCCCCGTACGCGGGCACCGTAAGGCTGCCATCCCACGGGGTGGAGGTCGCCACCGCCTCGCCCGAACTTTTTCTGCGGCGCACGGGGCGCACCGTGGAGTCCGGCCCCATCAAGGGCACCGGCCGCGTCCCCGAGGACCTGCTGGAGAAGGACCACGCCGAGAACGTGATGATCGTGGATCTGGTCCGCAACGACCTGGGCCGGGTCTGCGCCACCGGCTCGGTGACCGTCCCGGCGCTGTGCGCGGTCGAACCGCACCCCGGCCTGGTCCACCTCGTCTCCACGGTGCGGGGCGAACTCGCCCCCGGCGCCGGCTGGCCGGAACTGCTCGCGGCCGCCTTCCCGCCCGGCTCGGTCACCGGCGCGCCCAAGTCCAGCGCGCTGCGCGTCATCGAGGAGCTGGAGACCGCGCCCCGGGGCCCGTACTGCGGCGGTATCGGCTGGGTCGACGCCGACCGCGGCACCGGTGAGCTGGCGGTCGGGATACGGACCTTCTGGATCGACCGCGGCCCGGCCGGGGCCGTGCTGCGGTTCGGCACCGGGGCGGGCATCACATGGGGCTCGGAGCCGGAACGCGAATGGGACGAAACGGAACTCAAGGCCGCCCGGCTGCTCGCGGTAGCGTCGGGTGTACAGCAGCCAACGGGAAGGGCGACGCGATGAAACCGGCCATCTGGCTCGATGGATCCCTCTGCGACCCGGACAGCGCCATGGTGTCCGTGTTCGACCATGGGCTCACGGTCGGCGACGGCGTCTTCGAGACCGTCAAGGCCACCGAGGGGCGGGCGTTCGCGCTCACCCGCCATCTGCGGCGGCTGGCCCGCTCGGCCGCGGGCCTGGGGCTCCCCGAGCCGGACCTGGACGAGGTGCGGCGGGGCTGCGAGGAGGTGCTCAAGGCCCACCCCGTGCCGTTCGGGCGGCTGAGGATCACCTACACCGGAGGGATCTCGCCACTCGGCTCCGACCGGGGCACGGCCGGGCCCACCGTGGTGGTCGCGCTGGTCGAGGCGGCCCGCAGGCCCGACGCCACGGCCGTGGTCACCGTCCCCTGGGCGCGCAACGAGCGCGGGGCGCTCACCGGCCTGAAGACCACCTCGTACGGCGAGAACGTGGTCGCGCTCGCCCGCGCCCGCGAGCAGGACGCCACCGAGGCGCTCTTCGGTAACACGGTCGGCGCGCTCTGCGAGGGCACCGGCTCCAATGTCTTCGTGGTCCTCGACGGCCAGCTGCACACCCCGCCGCTCTCCTCCGGCTGCCTCGCCGGGATCACCCGCGCCCTGGTGCTGGAGTGGGTGGGCGCGAAGGAGACCGATCTGCCGCTGGACGCGCTGTACCGGGCCGAGGAGGTCTTCGTGACCTCCACGACCCGCGACGTACAGGCCGTCCACCGGGTGGACAGCCACACCCTTCCCGGCGCCCCGGGGCCGGTCACCGCCGAGGCCCTGCGGATCTTCGTCGAGCGGGCGGCCGCCGACATCGACCCCTGAGCGGGCGGCCGCCGACATCGACCCCTGAGCGGGCGGCGGGGACATCACTCCTTGGGCGGGCAAGCCGGGGGCCTCACCGGCCGGTCGCGGCGGATCCGTGCCGGAAAACGGGTGACGATCGCCCGGCGGGCCGGTAGAACACCTTCGTGACCACCACTCTGCGGCCCACCGCGCCCGAACGGCACACCGACGGCGGCGGACGTGCCCGCGCGTACGAGGTGTGCGTCAACGGCCGCCCCGTCGGCACCGTACGCCTCGCCACCGACGCCCGCCTGGGCCCGGCGGCCGGGCGTATCGAGCGGCTCCACATCGACGAGGCCGAGCGGCACCGGGGCCGCGGCACGGTCGCCGCCCTCGCCGCCGAGGAGGTGCTGCGCGGCTGGGGCTGCACCCAGCTGATGGTGAGCGTCCCGGCGTCGGCCACGACCGCCCTCGGGCTCACGGCCGCGCTCGGCTATCGCGAGCGCGGCCGCAACATGCTCAAGCGCCTCACGGACCCGCCCGAGCTGCCCGAGGGCAGCGCGATACGCCCCCTCACGGAGGCCGAATACCCGGCGTGGCACGACCACGAGCGGGCCGGCTACGTAACCGATCTGCTGGCGCGCGGACTCACCCGGCAGCAGGCCGAGACCAAGGCGGACACCGACTACGCGAGGCTGCTGCCGCAGGGCCCGGACACCCCCGCGGCCCTGCTGCGCGTCCTCGCCCACGGCGGCACGGACGTGGGCACCATCTGGATCGCGCTGCGCGAGGGGGAGCCCGACACCGCCGAGAGCGGGGAGGCGTACGTCTACGCCGTCGAGGTCACCGAGGAGCACCGCGGCCACGGACACGGCCGCACCCTGATGCTGGCCGCCGAGCGCGCGAGCCTGGCGCACGGGGCGCACAGCCTGGGCCTGCACGTCTTCGGCGACAACATCCCTGCGCTGCGGCTGTACGAGTCGCTGGGCTACGAGTCGATCGAGTACCAGCTCTACAAGCCGCTGCTGTAAGGGCCCGTTCCGAGGGCTTCCAGAGTTTTCAGAACCTCCAGGGCCTTCGGGGCATTCGGGGCCTCCAGGACATTCGGGGCTTCAGGGCTTCAGGACCGCTCGGCGACGAGCCGGGCGGCGATCTCCTCGACGCGCTCCCGCAGCCCCTCCTGGCTCTTGCCGCCGTCGAGCCGCTCGCCGCCGATCACATACGTGGGCGTACCGGTGACCCCGATCGCCTTGCCCTCGGCCTGGTCCGCGTCCACGATCAGGATGTGCCGGCCGTCGACCAGCGCGGTGTCCATCTCCTCGGCGTCCAGCCCCAGTTCCCGGGCCACCTCCACCAGCACCGGCTCACCGCGGGTCCCGAGCTCCTCGGTGCGCTCCAGGACGGCCTCGACGAACGGCCAGCCCCGCCCCTGGGCGATGGCCTCCTCGGCCGCCTGAGCAGCCGCGTGGGCGTGCTGGTGGCGCTCCAGCGGGAAGTGGCGCAGCCGGATGTCCAGCGCGTCCTGGAAGCGGTCGCGCAGCGCGCGCAGATCGCCCAGGGCGGTGCGGCAGTCGGGGCACTGTAGTTCGCACCAGACGTCGAGTACGGGGCGGGGAGCGGGGTCGGTGTGGCTCATGGGGCCAGTCTTCCAGCCCCCGGACCCTGATCCGTACCCGGAGATGTCCCTGATCCCGGGCTCGGGCCATGGCCCCGGCCACCTTACGGGGTGCACGATGGACGTACCGGAAGCCCAGTCCGTGGGAGGAACGATGCTGACCGACACCATCTGCGCCGCGCTGTCCGCGGCCGGTCTCGGCATCGCCGGGCTGACCGCCTACCGCAAGCGGTTCCTGGCGGCGACGCGGATCGCCGCCTACGCCCTGATCCCGCTGGGCCTGGCCATGACCGGCATCCTGGACTGGCTGACCGACCTGGTCTTCAAGCCGAGCATCTGGCTGGGCTTCGGCCTGCTGGGCCTCTCCTGGGGGCTGTTCATGATCACGAGGGCGGTCGAGCACCGCTCCGGCGGCACCCGTAAGGAGCGCCGCGCGGCGGCCGCGGCCGAACGTGCCGGCGGGGTGTCCGCGGGGGCCTCGGAGCCCGCCCTGGGGCCCGGCCGGGGGGCCACCGGGGTCAAGGCGTCGGGGAAGCCGAAGACCAAGGGTGGAACGAGCTCTGGCACAGATGACTTCTCCGACGTCGAGGCCATACTCAAAAAGCACGGGATCTGACAAGCGACCGATCAAAAAACGATCACCGGTCGCAGGCGGGCTCATGGCTGGGTCATGATCTCCGCGAGATGTTGCAATCACCGCCCGGGGAGCAATCCCCCCTCGAAGGACCCCCTGTTCCGCCGAGCGACGAGACCCGTGGCTGTCTCTTCGCCCTTTCGCAGCCGCCGCTGATGCTGTTCCTGGCATTCATCGGCACTCTGCTCTTCGTCACCGCCGTCCACGACCTCCACCGGTGGTGAGACGGCGCCCCGTACGGTCACCGATGGTGACCCGCTCATCGGTGTGAGACGGCACCCCGTCCGGTCACCGATGGTGAGACGTACCGCCCGGCCTCCGACCCCGTACCCGGATGGTCAGCTCGCGGCCTCGCGACGCCGGGCGCGGTACGCGGCGACATGCAGCCGGTTGCCACAGGTGCGGCTGTCGCAGTAGCGCCGGGAGCGGTTGCGGGACAGATCCACGAAGGCGTGGCGGCAGTCCGGGGCCTCACAGCGGCGCAGCCGCTCCCGCTCGCCCCCCACCACGAGGAACGCCAGCGCCATCCCGCCGTCGGCGGCCAGGTGGTCGGCCAGCGAGGCACCGGGCGCGAAGTAGTGCACATGCCAGTCGTAGCCGTCGTGGTCGGTGAGCCGGGGCGTCGTGCCGGCCGCGGCGATCATCGCGTTGAGCAGTTCGGCGGTGCGGCGGGCGGCGGCCTCGTTCCCGGCCGCCGCGAAGACCTCGGCGAACCGGGTCCGTACGGCCCGTACCGCGGTGAGGTCACGCTCCCCGAGCGTGCCGATGTCGCTGATGGCATTGCGCTCGACGAACCGGCGCAGTGCGGCGACATCGGCGAGGTCGTCCTGGTCCGCGCCCTCGGGCGCGGTGTTCACCAGATCGACGACGGCGTCGAGCGCGCACCGGGTGTCGTGGTTGATCAGCACGATTGGCTCCCTGGCCGGCTGGGTCGGCGGCTGCCCCTGGGCTGCCCTCGATCTGCCCGACTCTAGTCCTGCCGGGCCCCGGACGTGTCTCAGGCGGCCCAGGGTGGTCATACGACGCTGCCGGACGGTCATACGACGGTGCCGTCACCGCGGGTGCTGCCGCGGCGACGGCACCGTCGCCTGCCTCTGCCGTTGTCGGGATTGCCATGGTCGGGATCGTCGGTACGTGATGCGGTCGCGCCCCGGCTCGCGCCGTCTCCCCGAGTCGGACGGCCGAGCGCTCAGCTCTCGCCGGGTCTCAGCTCTCCGCCAGGATGTGGGAGAGCTCTGTGTCGAGGTCGAAATGGCGGTGTTCGGTACCGGGTGGCACCGCGGCGTCGGTTCGCTTCAGGAACGACTCCAGGGCCCGCGCCGGGGCTTCGAGCAGTGCCTCCCCCTCCGGGGAGCTCAGGGCGATGCAGACGACTCCCTGGCCGTGGCTGCGGGACGGCCACACCCGGACGTCGCCGGTGCCGGTGGGCCGGTGCAGACCCTCGGCGAGAAGATCGCGGGCAAACACCCATTCGACCGTCTCTTCGGCTCCGGTGTGGAAGGTGGCGTGCACGGCGTAAGGGTCGGCCGTGTCATACCGCAGGCCCGCGGGTACAGGCAGTGAGGATTCGCTCGACACAACGAGGCGCAGGTGCAGCTCGCAGCTGACCGTGGTGTTCATAAGCGCCAGGGCCTTTCGCTCAGTGTGCGCTCGGGGATTCGCACGTCGGCGAAATCGACATGCCACCTACGGTGCCGTTGTAAACCCCTCTGACCGTTTTGCGGCTCTTCTGGTAGCTCATGCGGCCCAGCTCGAGGCCGGCCACTACCGCCGTTCCGGTGACTTCAAACGATCAGGTAAGTTGGGTCACATGAATGCGGAGAGTGACGGGCGACGCGGGGCCGACGAAGCACGGTCCCAGGTCGCGACGGGGGGCGATGCGCCGAAGAAGGAGCCGGTATGGGGCTCCCGCGCGCCGCAGTTCATCAAGCGGTCGCGCCCGCTGCACCTGAGCTGGCAGGTCGGCGTGTTCATCGTCGGCCTCGGGGTTGTGGCCCTGGGTGTCATCCTGCTGCCCCTGCCCGGTCCGGGGTGGCTGGTGATCTTCGCCGGAATGGCGATCTGGGCGACCGAGTTCGTCTGGGCCCAGCTGGTGCTGGCCTGGACCAAGCGCAAGGTCACCGAGGCGGCGCACCGTGCCCTCGACCCGAAGGTGCGCAGGCGCAATCTCATACTGACCACGATCGCGGTGGTGATCTGCGCCGTGGCGGTCTCGGTCTATGTGTGGAAGTTCGGCGTCGTGATGCCGTGGAAGATCGAGCAGTGAGCGGTCCGGTGTCGTAGGACTGGTCATGAGCACGGTCCGGCATGCGCTAATGTTGTGCGTGCGCCAGGGCGATTAGCTCAGTGGGAGAGCGCTTCGTTCACACCGAAGAGGTCACTGGTTCGAACCCAGTATCGCCCACCCTGGACCGAGGGCCCGGAAGGCATCTGCCTTCCGGGCCCTCGGCGTTGTCGCATGTCCGAAGGCGTCGGGGCGCGTGCCCGAAGGCATCCGGTGCCGGATGGCCGGCGCGGTCCCCCAAGCGCTTTCGTCGAAGCGCTTCACTTCGATCCCGGGTGATTCTGTCCGAACCGTTGACGTACGCCTCATTGGTCCCTAACTTGTCCCGGCAAGCGCTTGCCTAAAACGTTTCAAGCTAGCGGGGGCAGTCTGACGACCTGCCCGGGAGGGGCGTGTCATGGGTGCTGGGCGATGGACGGCGAGGGCGAGAGGGGTCCGGGCGGCCGCGGCCGCGGTGGCCGCGCTGGGGCTGCTGGCCACCGGCTGCGGCGGGGGAAGCGGTTCCGGGGACGGCAAGGTGACCATCCGCTACTCGTGGTGGGGCGCCAAGGACCGCGCGGAGCTGATCCAGAAGACGGTCAAGCTGTTCGAGAAGGAACATCCGAACATCAAGGTCAAGACGGACTTCTCCGAATACACCGACTTCTGGAGCAAGTTCAATACCCAGGCCGCGGGCGGAAACGCCCCGGACGTCTTCCAGAACTCCTACGCCTTCCTGCGCAAATACGGCGACAAGAACCTCCTGCTGGATCTGAACGGTCAGGCCGACGCCGGAAATCTCAGTCTGAAGGGATTCCGTGACGGACTGGAGAAGGCCGGGGATATCGACGGCAAGCTCCTCGGAGTGCCGGTCGGCGCCAATACCTTCGCCTTCTTCTACAACCCGGACTCGTATCGGAAGGCCGGGGTGACCGTCAAGGACGGATGGACCTGGGACGACTTCTTCGCGGCCGCCAAGAAGGTGCGCAAGAGCGACGGCACCCGCTACGGCGCCAGCGACAACGCCAATGTGATGTACCTCTACGACCTGTATCTGCGGCAGAACGGCAAGGCGTTCTTCACCAAGGACGACAAGCTCGGCTTCACCAAGGACGACCTCGCCGAGTGGTGGGGCCGCTGGCAGCAGCATGCCAAGGCCGATGAGCTGGTGCCGGGCAAGAAGTCCGAGCAGGCCAAGCCCAAGGCGTCGATCAGCGCCGATCTGTCGGCCTCCGAGTTCACCTGGGACAACTTCCTGGTCCGCTTCGCCGCCGAGACCAAGACCACCCTCGACCTCGGGCCCATCCCGACCACGGACGGCAAGCGCACCGGCCAGTACCTCTCCTCGCTGATGCTCAGCGGCTCCGCCCGCACCCAGCACCCCAAGGAAGTCGCCCAGTTCATCGACTTCATGACCCATGACCCCGAGGTGGGCAAGATCATGGGCTACAACCGCGGCATCCCGGCGACCACCGCCCAGTACGACGCCTACCAGCCGCAGGGCGTCGACGCCAAGATCGCCGCGTATGAGAAGAGCGTGAGCGCCAAGCTGGAGCCGATCACCCCGCATCCGGCCGGTGCCGATGTCGCCGAGGCCGCCTTCCTGAGGATCTACGCCCAGGTCGCGCTGGGGCAGACCTCGATGGGCAAGGCGGTCGACCAGTTCTTCAACGAGGCCGAGTCCGCGCTCGGCTCGTGAGGAGAGCTTCCGTGACACCGACCACGACGCGTGCGGCGGACGGAGTGCGGCCTCCCGGCGGGACGACCCCCGGGAAGGCCACCCCGGGCACCCGCCCCGCCCCGGCGGCGGGGCGGCGCCAGGGCCGCCGGGAGACCCTCGCGGGCTATCTCTTCCTGACGCCCTGGTGCGTCGGGATCCTGCTGCTCACCCTCGGCCCGATGCTCGTCTCGCTCTATCTGGCGTTCACCGACTACAACCTCTTCGACTCGCCCAAGTGGATCGGGTTCAAGAACTTCCAGGACCTCTTCGCGGACGACCGCTGGTGGACCTCGGTCCAGGTGACGCTGAAGTACGTACTGATCGGCACCCCGCTGAAGCTGGCGGTGGCGCTCGCCGTGGCGCTGCTGCTGGTCAAACCCCGTAAGGGCCAGGGCTTCTACCGTTCGGCGTTCTACGCCCCCTCGCTCATCGGCGCCAGTGTGAGCATCGGCGTCGTCTGGCGGGCGATCTTCAACGACGACGCGGTCGTCGACAAGTCGATGAGCCTCTTCGGTTGGGATGTCGGCGGCTGGATCGGCGACCCGGACTGGGCGCTGCCCACCCTCATCACCCTGACCGTCTGGCAGTTCGGCGCGCCGATGGTGATCTTCCTGGCCGGGCTGAAGCAGGTGCCGGGCGAGCTGTACGAGGCCGCCGAGATGGACGGCGCCGGCCGCTGGCGGCGGTTCCGGTCCATCACCCTGCCGATGATCTCGCCGGTGCTCTTCTTCAACCTCCTTCTGGAGCTCATCCACTCGTTCCAGGTCTTCACCTCGGCGGTGGTGATCGCGGGCTCGGGCACCAACACCGGCGGACCGGGCGACTCCCTGCTGGTCTACGGCTGGTACCTCTACGAGCAGGGCTTCCGCAATCTGCGCATGGGCTACGCCGCCGCGATGGCCTGGATGCTGATGCTCGGCATCGGCCTGGTGACCGCCGTGCTGTTCAAGACCCAGCGCGGCTGGGTGCACTACGAGGAGGATGCCCGGTGAGTGCTGCTTCTCTTACGGTCGGGCGGCGGCGGGTGCGCTCGGTCATCTGGCATGTGGGGGCGCTCGCCGTGCTGGCGGTGATCCTCTACCCCGTGGTGTGGGTGATCGGCGGCTCGTTCAAGCCCGGTGACCAGATCGTCGGCAGCCTCCAGCTGCTGCCCACCGATCCGATCACCGACAACTACCGCCGACTCAGCGATGGCATCGCCGACGTGCCGATCTCGACCTTCTTCACCAACTCGCTGCTGCTGGCGGTCGGTTCGGTGGTCGGCGTGCTGTTCTCCTGCTCGCTGGCGGCCTACGCCTTCGCCAGGATCCGCTTCGCCGGGCGCAACGCGCTGTTCACGCTCATGATCTCCACCCTGCTGCTGCCGTTCCAGGTGCTGATCATTCCGCAGTACATCCTGTTCCAGAAGCTGCACCTGATCAACACATATGTGCCGCTGCTGCTCGGCAAGTACCTGGCGGCGGACGCCTTCTTCGTCTTCCTGATGGTGCAGTTCATGCGCGGGCTGCCCCGGGAGCTGGACGAGGCGGCCCGGCTGGACGGCTGTGGCCATCTGCGCATCTACTGGAACATCGTGCTGCCGCTGTGCCGCCCGGCCCTGATCACCAGCGCGATCTTCACCTTCATCTGGTCCTGGAACGACTTCATCGGGCCGCTGCTCTACCTCAACGAACCGGACAAGTACACGGTCTCGCTGGGCCTGAAGCTCTTCATCGACCAGGACTCCGTGGCCGACTACGGAGGCATGGTCGCCATGTCGTTGGTCGCCCTGCTGCCGGTGCTGCTGTTCTTCCTGGCCTTCCAGCGCTATCTGGTCGAGGGCGCGGCGACTTCCGGGCTGAAGGGCTGAGGCCGGCATGGGAAAGAGCACGGAAGCCGCCGGGGGAGCAGCCGCCGTACGGCGCACCGCGCACGGCCCGCTGCGCTTCGCGCTGTTCGCCGAATGTCTGCTGACCGGCGTCTGGGTGGTGCTCGCCGCCCTGCCGGTGATCACTCTGCTGCCCGCGTTCGCCGCCGGCTGTGCGCACCTGAGCCGCCATCTGGACGGGGAGCGGTCCACCTGGCGGGACTTCCTGGCCGGGCTGCGGGAGGCGACCCGGAGCGGCTGGCGGTTCTCCCTGCTGTGGTGGGCGGCGCTCGCGCTGTTCGCCTTCGATCTGCGGGTGGCCCGCTCGGGTGCCCTGCCCGGCGGGCCCGCGCTGATCGCCGTGAGCGTGGCGGGCCTGCTCGCGGTGGTCGTCCTCGGGCTGCGGACGGCGGCCTCACGGCGGCCCGGCACCGCATGGCCGGCCGCCGCCCGTACCGCCGCACGCCAGGGACTGGCCGCCGACCCCGCCGGGTCGCTGCTGCTCATCGGCGGGCTCGCCGTACTCGCCGTGGCCGCCTGGCAGATGCTGCCGCTGATCGCCCCGGCGGCGGGCGCCCTCGCGGGCTGTGCGGTCGCGGTGGAGCGCCGCGCCCGCGTCTGACCCGCCCCGCCTCCCCAGGCGCCGTCCGCCAGGCGCCGTCCGCACCCCAGGCGCCGTCCGCCCCACCGGCGCCTCCTCCGCCGCGCTCATGTCATGCACCTGCCCCCGTAGCCCGTACGAAAGGTGAAGCCGACATGCCCCCGATCCCCCGACGCACCCTCCTCAAGGCCGCCGCCGCCACCGGCGCCGCCGTGCCGTTCTCCTGGCTGCTCGCCCACAACGCCCCGAAGGCCGCCGCCGACAGCCCCGCCGGGAAGGCCGCCGACGAGCCCGTGGACATCACCTGGCTGGAGGACGGCGGCCTGGGCGCGGCCGCGGGCTCCACCTTCGGCGTTCCCTGGCCCAAGGGCGCCCACCCCGGCGACCGGACGTTCGCGCTGACCACCGCCGACGGCACACACGTGCCCCTCCAGACCTGGGCCACCGCCTACTGGCCCGACGGCTCGCTGAAGTGGACCGCGCACGCGGCGGGGGAGGGCCTCACCGGCAGCGCCTACCGGCTCACCACCGGCACGCCCGCCGCACCCGCCAAGAAGGTCACCGTCTCCGAGCGCGGCGGCAGGATCACCGTCGACACCGGGGCCATCAGGGCCGTCATCGGCAAGGACGGCAAGCAGCTCGTACGCTCCGTCACCCGCGGCTCCACCGAGATCGCCCGCGCCGGCCGGCTGGTCCTGCTCCGCCAGGGCGACGTGGACGACGGCGACCAGGGCCGCGCCGAGTGGGAGCGGTTCGACGGCGAGATCAGCGGGGCGAAGGTCGAGCAGCAGGGCCCCGTCCGCGCCGTCGTCCGCATCGACGGCAAGCACCGCAAGGGCCGCCGCGCCTGGCTCCCCTTCAGCGTCCGGCTCTACTTCTACGCGGGCGCCGACTCCTTCCGCATGGTGCACACGATCACTTTCGACGGCGACCAGAACAAGGACTTCATCCGGGGCCTCGGCGTCCGCTTCTCCGTGCCGATGCGCGACGCGGCGTACGACCGTCACATCCGCATCGCGGGCGAGGGCAAGGGATTCCTCACCGAGGCCGTCAAGGGCGTCACCGGGCTGCGCCGCGACCCCGGCGCGGGCGTCCGCACCGCCCAGGTCAAGGGCGAGAAGCTGCCCGACCCGGCCGGCTGGGACCAGCGCGTCACCTCCCGGCTGCACCTCATCCCCACCTGGGGCGACTACACCCTCGCCCAGCTCTCCGCCGACGGCTTCACCCTGCGCAAGCGCACCAAGCCCGGCCACGGCTGGATCGCGGCGGGCGGCGGCGGCCGGGCGAGCGGCTTCGGCTATGTCGGCGGTGTCAGCGGCGGACTCTCCTTCGGACTGCGCGACTTCTGGGAGAAGTTCCCCGCCCAGCTGGACATCCGCGGCGCCGCCGGGGCCGAGGCCGAGGTCACCCTGTGGCTCTGGTCGCCCGAGGCCCAGCCCATGGACCTGCGCTTCTACCACGACGGCATGGGACAGGACACCTACCCCGAACAGCTCGAGGGCCTCGAGATCACCTACGAGGACTACGAGCCCGGCTTCGGCACCCCGTACGGCATCGCCCGCACCAGCGAACTCACCTTCTGGGCCAACGCGGCCACCCCCGACGCCGACACCCTCGTCCGGCAGGCCGCCGCCGTGCGCACGCCGCCCCAACTGGCCGCCGGACCCGCCGACCTGGCCCGCGCCAAGGTCTTCGGCGGCCTCTTCGCCCCCGTCGACCGCTCCACCCCCGCCAAGGCGAAGGTCGAGGACCGGCTGGACTTCCTCTTCGACTACCACAAGGGCCAGGTCGAGCAGCGCCGTTGGTACGGCTTCTGGGATTACGGCGACATCATGCACACGTACGACGGCGACCGGCACCAGTGGCGGTACGACGTCGGCGGCTACGCCTGGGACAACTCCGAGCTCTCGCCCGACCTGTGGCTGTGGCTGGCGTATCTGCGCTCCGGCCGCGCCGACATCTTCCGCTTCGCCGAGTCGATGACCCGCCACACCGGCGAGGTCGACGCCTACCACCTCGGCAAGTGGGCCGGGCTCGGCACCCGGCACGGTGTCCAGCACTTCGCCGACAGCGCCAAACAGCAGCGCATCTCCACCGCCCTGTACCGCCGCTTCTCCTACTTCCTCACCGCGGACGAGCGGATCGGCGACATCATGCACGCCCTCGTCGACTCCGACGAGACGTTCCTCGTCCTCGATCCGCAGCGCAAGGTCCGCGACGACCCCGACTACGAGCCCGATCCGCACGCCCTGGACATCGGCTTCGGCACCGACTGGAGCGGCCTCGCCGGGGCCTGGCTCACCGAATGGGAGCGGCGCGGCCCGAAGGCGGAGAAGGCCGAGGCGCGGCTGCGCTCCACCATGGAGACCATCGCGGCCCAGCCCAACGGCTTCGTCCAGGGCAGCGGGCTGTACGACCTCGACACCGGTAAGTACGCCATCGCCGACCGGCCCAAGGTCAGCGTCTCCCATCTGTCCGCGGTCTTCGGCCTGGTCGAGGTCTGCGCCGAGGTGATCGACCTCATCGACCTGCCGAAGTTCAAGGAGGCATGGCTGGACTACTGCCGCTACTTCAACGCCACCAAGGCCGAGCAGAAGGCCCGCTACGGCACCGACTTCGGCTCGCTGATCCTGGTCCAGGGCCACTCCCGGCTCGACGCCTACGCCGCCGTCCAGCTGAAGGACGACAAGCTGGCCGCCCGCGCCTGGCAGAAGTTCACCGAGTACCACGAGGGCGACGGCTACCCGGATGCCACCATCAGCTGGAAGTCGGTGAAGGTCGAGGGCCCGGATGTGCTGGAGCCCGGCGTCGAGGCGGCCTGGGTGAGCACCAACGCCACCGCCCAGTACGGCCTCGCCGCGATCCAGAACCTCGCGCTCGTCGGCGACAGGCTGCCGGGCTAGGGGGAGCCCAGCGTGATTCGCGAGACACCCCCTGGCCACGCCGTCACGGCCGGACCACACTGAGGGCATGGACTGGTGCCATTACCGCTTCCGCAGCCGATGGGACCTCGACGCTCCGCCCGCCGCCGTCTTCGCGGTGCTGGCGAACGGCGACGACTATCCGCGGTGGTGGCCCCAGGTCCGTGAGGTCCGGCGGATCGACGAGCGCAGCGGCGCCGCCCGATTCCGCTCCCTCGTCCCGTACGACCTGCGGCTGATCGTCAGCGAGGCGCGCCAGGACCCGGCGGAGGGCGTACTGGAGATCGGCTTCGCGGGCGATCTGGAGGGATGGGCGCGCTGGACGGTGCTGCCCCAGGGGACCGGCACCCGCGCCCTCTTCGAACAGGAGGTGGTGGCCCGCAAGCCGCTGCTGCGCCGTCTCGCGCTCATCGGGCGTCCCGTCTTCCGGGCCAACCACACCCTGATGATGCGCGCGGGGCTGCGGGGGCTGCGGGCGCACCTCGCCGCGCGGACAGCGGGTCCGGCCGGGGCGCCGTCCGGCCCGGCCTCCGGGCCCCCGGGCGGAAATGCGGTTTGAACCAAACCCGCCGCGACCTGTATTGTTCAGGTCGTTCCGCCGGGGAGACCCCGAAGAGAACAACCCGGGCGATTAGCTCAGTGGGAGAGCGCTTCGTTCACACCGAAGAGGTCACTGGTTCGAACCCAGTATCGCCCACCACCCCAGGAGGCCGGGCCGCCAGCAGGCGGCCCGGCCTCCTGTCTGTGTGCTTGTACGGCCGGGAGTGGGGTATCCGGATAAAACTTCCGTGGGTGACGATGTGGAGGGGAACTCATGGCCGTCGCGACCGCAGCCGTCCTGTCGTTGGACTGTGCCGAACCCGAAGAGCTCGCCGAGTTCTACGCCCGGGTGCTCGGCGCGGAGATCCAGCCGCTGACCACCCCCGACCGGGTCGAGATCGTCGCACCCGGCGGGTCGCGGATGGCCTTCCTGCGGGACCACGGCTTCGCCCCGCCGAGCTGGCCACGGCCGGACGACTCCCAGCAGGCGCATCTGGACCTGCTGGTGGAGGACATCGACGCCGCCGAGCGCCAGGTCGTCGACCTGGGCGCGCGACCGCTGGACACCAAGAACAACGGTGGCCTGCGCGACATACGGGTCTACTCCGACCCGGCCGGCCACCCCTTCTCGCTCCGCCGGACCTGAGCGCCGGGGGCACTGCGCCGGGCGCACTGCGCCGGGCCCGAGCGCTCAGGCCGCGGCCGGCAGGTCCGGCCGCAGCGGCCAGGCCGGATCGCAGACCTCGTCCGAGCCGTTGAGCGCGAACCACGCCTGCAACCCCCGGGCCTGCGCCGCGTACCAGACCGTCTGGCGCGCGTGCAGCTCGGCGGGGGTCAGCGTCTCCAGCCGGGAGGCGAACCGGCGGCCCACCGCCCGTACGACATGCAGCGCGGCCGCCGCGTCCGCCGCCGCGTCATGGGCGCCGGTCAGCTCCACGCCGTAGTGCGCACACAGATCGATCAGGGTGCGGCGGCCCTTGCGATAGCGGTCCAGATGCTTGTCCAGCACCCGGGGATCCAGAACGGTCATCGAGCGCAGCGAAAGATAGCCCGCCAGGCTGGAGTTGCGATGCCGCTTCAACTCCCGGTCCAGCAGGGTCAGATCGAACGGCGCGTTCATGATCACCACCGGGGTGCCCCGCGTGACCTGTTCCGCTATCGCCCGTGCCACCTCGTCCACCACCGGCGCCGGCCATCTGCCGTGCCGCTGGAGATGAGCGTCGGTCAGACCGTGTATCTCGGTGGCGGCCGGCGGCACCGGCACGCCCGGACTCACCAGCCAGCGTCGGATCTCCGGCAGACTTCCGGTCCCGCGCTGCACCACCAGGGCCGCCGATACGATCCGGTCATGCTCGACATCGACACCCGTGGTCTCCGTGTCAAAGGCGGCGAGCGGCCCTTCGAACCAGGACGGCATGGCCTCAACTCCTCGTGCATTTCCCCTCGCTGACATCTGATCCCGCCCCGACCAGGTGATACCCGGAGGGAGGACCGCGAACCGCCGCTGTTTGCCGAGGTCCTGACGCGGAGACAACACAGGTGTACGAAGCCGGCGACGACCGGAAGGCGTCACGGACATGACGCTCGCAACACCCGACCCGGCCCCGACGGCGAGCGGCCTCGCGCTGAGCGGATCACCTCCCGTGCGTGGCCAAATCGCCACCACCGCCTGTATGGAGACCCTTCAGGTGGGCTATCTGCACGCGGTGGCCGCCGCCGCCGGCTGCTCACTGGCCCAGCCCTTCCCCGACCACGGCATCGACTGGCACGTCAGCCACAGCGCGCCCGGCCACGCCGTGGACGACGAGGTCACCATCAAGGTGCAGCTCAAGGCCACGTACCAGCTCGCGCCTGACCCTCCGGGGCCGACCTTCGCCTTCACGCTCGACAACGACCACCTGGTCAAGCTGGCCCGCAGCCCGGTCTCCGTGCACAAGATCCTCGTGGTGATGATCGTGCCGCGCAGCCAGGAGGACTGGCTGCGGGCCGGGCATGACCGTCTGTCCCTGCGCCACTGCTGCTACTGGATCAATCTGGCCGGCCACGCGGTCACGGGCCGCCGCCGGACCACCGTGCGGATCCCGACCTCGCGGATCTTCGACGACCGCGCGCTCTGCGAGATCATGACCCGGGTCGGGGCGGGAGGGAGACCGTGATGGACCGACCATGGCCCCAGGACGACCCGGCGCCCCTGCCGGTCCCGCGCCCCGACGAGGTGGATCCGGCCGTCCTCGGCGCCCTGCTCGCCCGGCACGGCTGGCGCCGCCGCGGCGGCGCCCCGGGGGCCTATGCCCGCTGGACCCCGCCGGGCCGGCTCGCGGGCGGCACCAGCCTGCTGGTGCCCGAGAGCCGGGACTTCCCCGACAGCGGCGATCTGCTCGGCGAGGCGCTGATGGCGCTCAGCCGCAGCGCCGCGCCCTCCGCCCGCGAGGTGCTCACCGGGCTCGCCGTGCCCAGCGACGAGATCCGCTGGCGGCGCGAGGTGCCCGAATCCCCCGGTGGCACCTCCGCCTGGACCGCGCAGGAGCGGCTGCGCGCCGCCGCCCGGGACACCCTGCTGGCCGGGGCGCTCGCCGCCCGCGGCCGCGCGGGGTACTACGGCGCCCGGCACCGCCGCGCCGCCGAGGCGTCCCTGGAGCGGGTGCTGACCGGGCCCCCGGGCGCCGGGTCCGGCGGCCGTGAGCTGACCGTCTTCGTGCCCGTCGAGGGTGACGGCCGCGCCACCGCCGTCACCCTGCTGCGCGCGCTGTACGCCCTCCGGGACGCCGCCGACTACCACCGGACGACCGGCGGGATGGAGGCGTATGACGCGGCGGTCGCGGCGGGGGCCAGCCGGGAGCTGACCGAGGCGGTGATCGCGCTGGTCCAGGGCACGGAAGGGGCGCGGGTGGCGCTGGAGTGGTCACCGGCCGCCGGTCCGCCGCCGGGGTTCGCCGCCCGGCCCGATCCGGTGGAGTTCTCGCCCGGCGACCTCCCGGGGCTGCGGGAGGCGGGCGCCCGCTATGTCCGGGACGAGCCGTCCGTCCCCGTGTGCCTCACCGGTGCGGTGGTGCGGCTGCGCCGTACCGGCCCCGGCGGCCCCGGGACGGTGCGGCTGCGGGTGCTCTCCGGGGCGGAGGTCGCCCAGGTGCGGATCACCCTGGACGAGGAGGACTACCGCATCGCCGGCCATGCCCATCTGGTGGGGCTGCCGATCCGGGTGCGGGGGCGGCTGGAGAGCCGCGGCGGCTTCCGGCGGCTCGGCGGGGCCGGCGGCGTCACCCCGGTCCCGGTGGACGAGGCCGAGCGGGACCGGCTGGTCAAGTCGCTCCAGGAGAACCTGGACTTCTTCGAGGAGGCGTGCGGCGGCGGCCCCTGACCGCCGCCGGGCTCATGACGGCGTCCACAACCGTTTCGCGGTCCCGCCCGTCGGCTCGGTACGATTCACGCTGCGCGGCATACGCCGCGGGGAGCCATCCATCAGTCAGGAGAGACCGGTGTCAGACGTCCGTGTGATCATCCAACGCGATTCCGAGCGGGAAGAACGCGTGGTGGCCACGGGCACTACGACGGCGGACCTCTTCACCGGCGACCGCTCGATCGTCGCCGTGCGCGTGGGCGGGCAGCTCAAGGACCTGGCGTACCAGCCGGCCGAGGGCGATGAGATCGAGCCGGTGGAGATCACCAGCCAGGACGGTCTGGACATCCTGCGCCACTCCACCGCGCATGTGATGGCCCAGGCGGTGCAGGAGCTGTTCCCGGACGCGAAGCTGGGCATCGGCCCGCCGATCAAGGACGGCTTCTACTACGACTTCGACGTCGAGACCCCGTTCCACCCGGACGATCTCAAGCGCATCGAGAAGAAGATGCAGGAGATCCAGAAGCGGGGGCAGCGGTTCTCCCGCCGCGCGGTCACCGACGAGGAGGCGCGCGAGGAGCTCTCCGCCGAGCCGTACAAGCTGGAGCTGATCGGGCTCAAGGGGTCGGCCGCGGACGCCGCCGAGGGCGCGTCCGCCGAGGTCGGCGCGGGCGAGCTGACCATCTACGACAACCTCGACGCCAAGACCGGCGAGCTGTGCTGGAAGGACCTCTGCCGCGGCCCGCACCTGCCGACCACGCGGAACATCCCGGCCTTCAAGCTGATGCGCAGCGCCGCCGCGTACTGGCGGGGCAGCGAGAAGAACCCCCAGCTCCAGCGGATCTACGGCACCGCCTGGCCGACCAAGGACGAGCTGAAGGCGTACCTGGACTTCCTCGCCGAGGCCGAGAAGCGCGACCACCGCAAGCTGGGCGCGGAGCTGGATCTGTTCTCCTTCCCCGACGAGCTGGGCTCGGGCCTCGCGGTGTTCCACCCCAAGGGCGGCGTGATCCGCAAGGAGATGGAGCAGTACTCGCGGAAGCGGCACGAGGAGGCGGGGTACGAGTTCGTCAACACCCCCCACATCACCAAGGCCAAGCTCTTCGAGACCTCCGGCCATCTGCCGCACTACATGGACGGCATGTTCCCGCCCATGGAGTTCGAGGGCCAGGACTACTACCTCAAGGCCATGAACTGCCCGATGCACAACCTGGTCTTCCGGGCGCGCGGGCGGTCCTATCGCGAGCTGCCGCTGCGGCTCTTCGAGTTCGGCACGGTCTACCGGTACGAGAAGTCCGGCGTCGTCCACGGCCTGACCCGGGCCCGGGGCTTCACCCAGGACGACTCGCACATCTACTGCACCAAGGAGCAGATGGCCGATGAGCTCGACAATCTGCTCACCTTCGTGCTGGACCTGCTCCGCGACTACGGCCTGAGCGACTTCTATCTGGAGCTGTCCACCCGGGACGACTCCGACAAGTTCATGGGCAGCGACGACCAGTGGGAAGAGGCCACGGAGGAGCTGCGCAAGGCCGCGGAGAAGCAGGGCCTGGAGCTGGTCATGGACCCGGGCGGCGCGGCCTTCTACGGTCCCAAGATCTCGGTCCAGGCCCGGGACGCGATCGGCCGCACCTGGCAGATGTCGACCATCCAGGTCGACTTCAACCAGCCGGCCCGGTTCGAGCTGGAGTACACCGCGGCGGACGGCTCCCGTCAGCAGCCCGTCATGATCCACCGGGCGCTCTTCGGCTCGATCGAGCGCTTCTTCGCGGTGCTGCTGGAGCACTACGCGGGCGCCTTCCCGGTGTGGCTCGCCCCGGTCCAGGCGGTCGGCATCCCGATCGGCGACACCCATGTGCCGTACCTGGAGGAGTTCGCCGCCCAGGCCAAGGCGAAGGGCCTGCGGATGGAGGTGGACTCGTCCTCGGACCGGATGCAGAAGAAGATCAGGAACGCCCAGAAGTCCAAGATCCCGTTCATGGTGATCGCGGGTGACGAGGACGTCGCGAACGGCGCGGTGAGCTTCCGCTACCGCGACGGCTCGCAGAAGAACGGCATCCCGATCGACCAGGCGCTGGCCGAGATCGCCGACGCCGTGGAGCGCCGGATCCAGGTCTGATCCAGGAGCGGTCTCCACGGAGGCCGGGATTCCGAGGGGCGGCCCTGACCAGGGCCGCCCCTCGGCTCTTCCTCACCCCTGCGGGGCGAATATGCTGGCCCGCATGACGAGTGAGCCGGAACAGCAGATCGGAGTGGGGACGCCTGACGCGTTCCAGCGCCTGTGGACGCCCCATCGGATGGCCTACATCCAGGGGGAGAACAAGCCGACCGGCCCGGGCGCGGGCGATGGCTGTCCGTTCTGCTCCATTCCGGAGAAGTCCGACGAGGACGGCTTGATCATCGCTCGTGGCGAGTCCGTGTACGTCGTGCTCAACCTGTACCCGTACACCGGCGGTCATCTCATGGTCGTCCCGTTCCGGCACATCGCCGACTACACCGAGCTCACCGCCGAGGAGACGGTGGAGCTCGCGGAGTACACCAAGGCCGCGATGACCGCGCTGCGTACCGCCTCGGGTGCGCACGGTTTCAACATCGGCATGAACCAGGGGACCGTGGCGGGCGCCGGAATCGCGGCGCATCTGCATCAGCATGTGGTGCCGCGCTGGGGCGGGGACACCAACTTCATGCCCGTGATCGGCAGGACCAAGGTGCTGCCGCAACTCCTCGCCGACACCCGCCGGTTGCTCGCCGACGCCTGGCCCCGGCCGGGGGCCTAGCCGCCGCTCATGGGTCGGGCCCTGGCCGCGCGGCCAGGGCCCGACCCATGAGCGTTCGCCTTACGCGTCGTGCCCTTACGCGTCGTACAGATCGGCCTTCTTCGGGGCGGCGTCCTGGACCTGGCCGCTGAGCGTCAGCGAGCGGTTGCCGAAGCGCTCGGTGTCCACGCCGTGGTGCTTGAGCACCCCGATGGCCGCCTCATGGACCACCCGCAGCACCGGCGTGGCGGCGCGCAGCGCGTCGTCCGCCATGAAGCGGTGGCGCCAGGGCTTGTCCGCCCAGGCGTGCCGCAGACCGAACGGCTCGGGCAGCACCAGCTTGCCCCCGAGGTGGTCCAGGATCGGCGGGTACCAGGTGAAGGGGGCCCGCGCGGCCAGCCGCACGACCTCCTTCGCGTTCACCAGCGGCAGCGGGATGGACTTGGTCTCCCAGAACCGAAAGGTCTTGGGGACCGTCTTGCTGGGCGCTGACGGCTTGTTGCGGAACAGCGGATGTATCGGCCCCAGCGCATGCCCGGTGACCTCGATCCGCAGCGTCTTGTGCAACAGCGTCACCGTGATCATCAGGGTGATCACCAACTGGCCGTCCCAGAGCACGAACTGCACACCCAGGTAGTGCCGGTCACCGGCGCCGAACTGCTGCTGGTCGCAGATCCGCTGGAGCTCGACGCCCTTTATCTGGAAGCCCTCCTCCTCGGAGGTGCCGCCGCGCTCGACCGCCTTGGCTTCCTCACCGATCGGCGAGACCACCCAGTGGCGCACGGAGGGTGTGGGGAAGCCGCCGGTGTGCAGTGGGGTGCGCTCGAGCATGCGCAGCTGGTCATGGATCGCCCGTATGACGTCCCAGCTGCGGAAGGGGTCGATCTCCTTGTCGGGATCGGCCGAGACCAGGTCCTCGGCCAGCTGCCAGCTGCCCCAGCGGGTGCCCATGCCCAATATGCCCTTGGGGCCGGCGTAGAAGACCACATTGCTGTGCTGCTCGGCGGTGAGCTTGTGGAGCGACTTGCGCAGCTCTTCGGCGGCGGTCTGGCCCGGGTGGTTGGGCACCGTCTCGGGCACCTTGGCGCCGACGCCGCCGCCGGAGAGCAGCCCGCCCCAGGAGTCCCGGAGGTCCTTGGCGGTGCGCTCGCAGATCTGCTTGGCGATGTACCAGCCGATGACCGGGGCGACCACGACGCCCCGGAGATAGATCCCCCAGAAGCCCCCGAAAGGCAGCTTGATCAGGAAGATGAGGACCATGACGCCGAGCGCCACCAGCAGCGCCGTGCCGAGTGCCCCCATCCGCTTGTCCTGCGCCCCGGCGACCGAGCGGCGCAGCTGGAAGACGCCGAGCCACAGCAGCGTCCCGGGCAGGAACAGCAGGCCGAAGATCACCATGACGGCGGTGAGCCGGGCGTCACGGGTCTTGCGGATGCGGTTGGCGGCCAGACAGTGCTCGACGACCGTCTGCGGCTCCATGCCGAAGGACTGGATCACCTGGCCCCGGCCGCCGCCGAGCATTCTCAGCTGGACGGCGCGTGCGAACGCCTCGCCCAGGTTCGGCTCGAAGAGGGAGATCCTCGGCTTCTTGACCTCCGAGACCGTCCACTCCGAATTGGCGTCGAGCAACTTTGCCACGGGGTCGTCGCGGTAGGCGGCCGACGCGAGTGCCTGCGTCGCCGCCGTCTGTCCCGCCGCTCCCGACAGGGGAACCTGCGCCCCGGGACTGAAGTCGAATCCGTCCGTCACCAACGCCCCCAATACGGCACGCTCTTGCGCTGCGACCTCAGCGTATCCGGGGTGTGCGCCGCCTGTCGCCAGGGCGTGTGCGGCCTGTGGAAAACCCTCGTGGAGAAGACCGCCCAGGGAACCGCCCACGAACCGCCCGCGGAACCGTCGGCGGACGGCGAAGGCCCGCCCGCCCCGGCGCGGTTGGGGCGGGCGGGCCGTGACCTACGTCACGGACGGGCCGTGACACGGCCGTGCGCTACGCCATGGACGGGCCGTGAACTACGCCTCCGCGGCGACTTGTTCGCGCATCCGCTCGGCCAGCTGGTGGGGCATCGGCTCATGCCGGGCGTAGGAGCGGCTGAACCGTCCCGTGCCATGCGAAAGCGATCGCAGATCGACCGCGTACCGACCGATCTCGATCTCCGGCACATCCGCCTTGATCAAGGTCTGTCCGCCGCCGGACTGTTCGGTGCCGACGACCCGGCCGCGCCGGCCGGACAGATCGCTCATGACGGCGCCGACATAGTCGTCCGAGACCAGCACGCCCACCTCGACCACCGGTTCCAGCAGGTCGATCCGGGCGTCGGCGGCCGCCTCGCGCAGCGCGAGCGCGCCCGCCGTCTGGAAGGCGGCGTCGGAGGAGTCCACCGAGTGGGCCTTGCCGTCCAGCAGCGTGACCCGCACATCGACCAGCGGATATCCGGCGGCGACGCCCCGCGCGGCCTGGCCGCGCACGCCCTTCTCGACGGACGGGATGAACTGCCGGGGCACCGCGCCGCCCACGACCTTGTCCACGAACTCGATGCCCGAGCCCTCCGGCAGCGGCTCCACCTCGATCTCGCAGATCGCGTACTGGCCGTGCCCGCCGGACTGCTTGACATGGCGGCCGCGCCCGGCCGACTTCGCCCCGAAGGTCTCGCGCAGCGAGACCTTGTACGGCACCGCGTCCACCTGGACTCCGTACCGGCTGCGCAGCCGCTCCAGCGCGACATCCATATGCGCCTCGCCCAGGCACCACAGCACCACCTGATGGGTGTCCGGGTTCTGCTCCAGGCGCATCGTCGGGTCCTCGGCGACCAGCCGGGACAGGCCCAGCGACAGCTTGTCCTCGTCCGGTTTGCTGTGTGCCTGGATGGCCACCGGCAGCAGCGGATCGGGCATCTGCCAGGGCTCCATCAGAAGCGGCTGGTCCTTGGACGAGAGGGTGTCCCCGGTCTCGGCGCGGGTCAGCTTGGCCACGCACGCCAGATCACCCGCGATGGCCTGGGGCAGGGCGCGCTGCTGTTTGCCGAAGGGCGCGGACAGGGCGCCGACCCGCTCGTCCACGTCATGGTCCTCATGGCCGCGGTCCTCCAGACCGTGGCCGGACACATGGACGGTCTCATCGGGGCGGAGGGTGCCGGAGAAGACCCGCACCAGGGATATCCGGCCGACATACGGATCGGAGGAGGTCTTGACCACCTCGGCGGCCAGCGGACCGTCCGGATCGCAGCTCAGCGGCGGGCGTGCGGCGCCCTGCGGGGTGGTGACGGCGGGCGTCTCGCGCTCCAGCGGGGACGGGAAGCCGCCGGTCACCAGGTCCAGCAGTTCGATGGTGCCCAGGCCCTGCTTGGACCCCGCCGCGGCGGGCGCCGCCGCCAGCACCGGGTGGAAGCTGCCGCGTGCGACGGCCTTCTCCAGGTCCTCGATCAGCGTCTTGACGTCGATCTCCTCACCGCCGAGATAGCGGTCCATCAGGGTCTCGTCCTCGCTCTCGGCGATGATCCCCTCGATGAGCCGGCCGCGGGCCTCCTCGACCAGCGGCAGCTGGTCCTCCTGGGGCGGTGATTCGGTGCGCGTCCCCGAGGCGTAGTCGAAGACCCGCTGGGTGAGCAGCCCGATGAGCCCGGTCACGGGGGCGTGCCCGTCCGGTCCCGGCTCGCCGCGCAGCGGCAGGTACAGCGGCAGCACGGCATCGGGGTCGTCGCCGCCGAAGCTGTCCCGGCACAGCTCGGTCATCTCCTCGAAGCTGGCGCGGGCGGCCTCGAGGTGGGTGATCACAATGGCGCGCGGCATCCCGACCGCGGCGCACTCGTCCCAGACCATGCGGGTGGCCCCGGTGATCCCCAGGGCGTCCTGGGCGGCCGAGACAACGAAAAGGGCCGCGTCCGCCGCTCGCAGACCGGCCCTGAGTTCCCCGACGAAATCGGCATAGCCCGGGGTGTCCAGGAGATTGATCTTCATCCCGCCCCATTCGACGGGGACCAGCGACAGCTGGACCGAACGCTGCTGCCGGTGCTCGATATCGTCGTAGTCCGAGAGACAGCCGCCGTCCTCGACCCTGCCCGCTCGGTTGACCGCGCCCGTCGCCAGCGCGAGGGCCTCCACCAGCGTCGTCTTTCCCGTCCCACTGTGGCCGACCAGAACCACATTCCGCAGGGAGCTGGGCCGGTCGGCCGCCACTGCCCTTCCGGCGGCCCCTGGGTGTGTACTCGTCTTGTCGCCCATGTGTCTCGCCTCCCGGTCGACACCTTGCGATACTTCGAGCTTTCCACCCCTGTAACGGTGCGTCCATACGTCACACATGCGGCCGTACCGCGCGCGGGGTCACGGAGCCGTCCGACAGGTGCACGGCGCCCCTCCGGGGCGTGGCTACGATGGGCGCGCCGGTGGCCTCTTGACCACCCGGCCCGTTTCGACCCCCCGGGAAGGCCATGCTGAACAAGTACGCGCGTGCATTCTTCACGCGTGTTCTCACACCGTTCGCCGCCCTGCTGATCCGTCTCGGGGTCAGCCCCGACGCGGTGACCCTCACCGGCACCGCCGGCGTGTGCGCGGGCGCACTGGTCTTCTATCCCCGGGGGGAGTTCTTCTGGGGCACCGTCGTCATCACGCTGTTCGTCTTCTCCGACCTGGTCGACGGCAATATGGCGCGGCAACTGGGGCGCTCCAGCCGCTGGGGGGCGTTCCTCGACTCCACGCTGGACCGGGTGGCCGATGGCGCGATCTTCGGCGGTCTGACGTTGTGGTACGCGGGCCGCGGGGACGACAATGTGCTGTGTGCGGTGACGATCTTCTGCCTCGCCAGCGGCCAGGTGGTCTCGTACACCAAGGCCCGCGGCGAGAGCATCGGCCTGCCGGTGAATGTCAACGGGCTGGTGGAGCGCGCCGAGCGACTGGTGATCTCGCTGGTGGCGTGCGGCTTCTCGGGGCTGCACAAGTTCGGCGTGCCGCATATCGACATCCTGCTCCCGATCGCGCTGTGGATCGTGGCCGTCGGCAGCGCGGTGACCCTCGTCCAGCGGGTGGTGACGGTGCGCCGGGAGGCCGCCGAGGCGGACGCCGGGGAGCGGACGGTGCCCCAGGGGGGCGAGGCGCGGTGAAGGAGAGGCTGACCGACGCGCTGTACGGACTCGGCTGGAGCGTGGTCAAGAAGCTCCCGGAGCCGGTCGCTGTGGCGCTCGGGCAGCGCATCGCCGATCAGACGTGGAAGCGGCGCGGCAAGGGCGTGCTGCGCCTGGAGGCCAATCTGGCGCGCGTGGTGCCGGACGCCTCGCCCCGGCGGCTGGCCGAGCTGTCGCGGGCGGGCATGCGCTCGTACCTGCGCTACTGGATGGAGTCCTTCCGGCTTCCGGCGTGGAGCCCGGAGCGGATACGGGGCGGCTTCGACGTCAAGGACGTGCACTATCTGGTGGACGGCCTCGCCGAGGGCCGGGGCGTGATCCTGGCGCTGCCGCACATGGGCAACTACGACCTCGCCGGGGCCTGGGTGACCACCCATCTGGGGGTGCCCTTCACCACGGTCGCGGAGCGGCTGAAGCCGGAGTCGCTGTACGACCGGTTCGTGGCCTACCGCGAGGGGCTGGGCATGGAGGTGCTGCCGCACCAGGGCGGGAGCGCCTTCGGGACGCTGGCGCGGCGGCTGCGCGCGGGCGGGCTGGTGTGTCTGGTGGCCGACCGCGATCTGTCGGCCTCGGGCGTGGAGGTGTCGTTCTTCGGCGAGCGGGCGAAGATGCCGGCCGGGCCCGCCGCGCTCGCCCTCCAGACCGGCGCCCTGCTGCTGCCGGTGACCCTCTGGTACGACGAGTCGCCGGTGATGCGGGGGCGGGTTCACCCACCGGTCGAGTCGCCCGGGGACGGGAACCGCGCGGAGCGGATCGCCGTCATGACCCAGGAGGTGGCCGACGCCTTCGCCTCGGGGATCTCCGAGCACCCGGAGGACTGGCACATGCTCCAGCGGCTGTGGCTCGCGGACCTGGACCGCGGTCCCGGCGGCGCTGGAAGTCCCGAGGGCCCCGGCGGCCCTGGACGCCCTGAAAGGGAGAAGCCTTGAGGATCGGGATCGTCTGCCCGTACTCCTGGGATGTCCCAGGCGGCGTCCAGTTCCACATCCGTGATCTGGCCGACCATCTGATCCGGCGCGGCCACCAGGTCTCCGTGCTGGCCCCGGCGGACGACGAGACGCCGCTGCCGCCGTACGTGGTCTCCGCGGGGCGTGCGGTGCCGGTGCCGTACAACGGCTCGGTGGCCCGGCTGAACTTCGGGTTCCTGTCGGCCGCGCGGGTGCGCCGCTGGCTGCACGACGGCGCCTTCGACGTCATCCACATCCACGAGCCCACCTCGCCCTCGCTGGGGCTGCTGGCCTGCTGGGCGGCCCAGGGGCCGATCGTCGCGACGTTCCACACCTCCAACCCGCGCTCCCGGGCCATGATCGCCGCGTATCCGATCCTCCAGCCGGCGCTGGAGAAGATCAGCGCGCGGATCGCGGTGAGCGAGTACGCGCGCCGGACGCTGGTGGAGCACCTGGGCGGGGACGCGGTGGTCATTCCCAACGGCGTCGATGTGGACTTCTTCGCCGACGCCGAGCCGAAGGAGGAGTGGCAGGGGGAGACGATCGGCTTCATCGGCCGGATCGACGAGCCCCGTAAGGGGCTGCCGGTGCTGATGCGTGCCCTGCCCAAGATCTTCGAGTCCCGGCCGGGGGCGCGGCTGCTGATCGCCGGGCGCGGCGACGAGAAGGAGGCCGTGGCCGATCTGCCCGTGCCGCTGCGGGAGCGCGTGGAGTTCCTGGGGATGGTCAGCGACGAGGACAAGGCGCGGCTGCTGCGCAGCGTCGATGTCTACATCGCGCCCAATACGGGGGGCGAGAGCTTCGGCATCATCCTCGTCGAGGCCATGTCGGCGGGGGCCGCGGTCCTCGCCAGCGATCTGGACGCGTTCGCCCAGGTGCTGGACGGGGGAGCGGCGGGTGAGCTGTTCGCCAACGAGGACGCGGACGCCCTGGCCGCTGCCGCGGTGCGGCTGCTGGGGGACGAGAAGCGGCTGGCCGAGCTGCGGGAGCGGGGCAGCCGGCACGTACGGCGCTTCGACTGGTCGACGGTGGGGGCGGACATCCTCGCGGTCTACGAGACGGTGACGGACGGCGCGGCGTCGGTGGCCGCCGACGACCGTACGCGGCTGTGGGCACGGCTGGGGCTGGCGAGGGACTGAGCGCTCCGCTGGAAGTGTCGCGATGCGTCGTCGGCCGACTGCGGCGCCGTCGTGGCTGGTCGCGCCCGCGCGGCGGAGCGGCATATCGACACAGCCGCGGCGGAGCCGCACATTGCCACAGCCCCGCGCCCCTTCGGGCGCTGCCCGAACCGCAGCGGACTTCCTCCGACCTGCTCAGGACCCGCCCTGAGGGGCCTCACAGCGCCGCGCGCGGTGGCCCCGGCTGAGGGCTCCGCCCCGGACTCCGGGGGCCGCAGGCGGTAGCGTGGCGGGCCGTGGGCACCTTGATCTGGATCGCGGTCGCACTGGTCGTCATCGCCGTCTACCTGAGCTGGACCGCGGGACGCCTCGACCGGCTGCACAGCCGTCTGGACGCGGCGCGGGCCGCGCTGGACGCGCAGCTGCTGCGGCGTGCCTCCGTCGCCCAGGAGCTGGGCACCGCCGGAGTGCTCGATCCCGCCGCCTCGATCGTGCTGTACCAGGCCGCGCACGCCGCCCGGCAGGCCGAGGAGGAGCACCGCGAGGTCGCCGAGAGCGAGCTGAGCCAGGCGCTGCGGGCCGTCTTCGAGGACAGCGCCCAGGCCGAGGCGGTACGGGAGGCGCCGGGCGGCGAGGAGGCGCTGGGGGAGCTCACGGAGTCGGTGAGGCGGGTGCCGATGGCCCGGCGGTTCCACAACGACGCGGTGCGCGCGGCGCGGGCGCTGCGCCGCCATCGGATGGTGCGCTGGTTCCGGCTGGCGGGCCACGCTCCGTTCCCGCTCGCCTTCGAGATGGACGACGAGCCACCGGCGGCGCTCGGGCGGGTGCCGGGCACCGAGGAGGCCGAGCGCTGAGGGGCCCCGCGCCGAGGGGCGCGCGTCTGTGCCGAGGCGCGGACCGCCCTACGCATACCGAGGATTAACCGGTCGCTTCGAGCCACCGGCCTTTGATTGGCCCTTGTCGATCCCCGCCCCGACGCGGTTTTGTCATTCGTGTAACACACACGCTCACGACCTGGACCAGATGGCCGGGTCATGTACCGGTATCGAACGGCCCTACGATGGGCTCATCGCACTTTTCATTATCGAGTGAGGTCAAACCGTGTCCATCACGCCCGCCAGCACGTCCAACTCCGACGCCCCCGCGACCGGCACCGCCCGCGTCAAGCGCGGTATGGCCGAGCAGCTCAAGGGTGGCGTGATCATGGATGTCGTCACCCCCGAGCAGGCCAAGATCGCCGAGGATGCCGGAGCCGTCGCGGTCATGGCCCTCGAGCGGGTGCCGGCCGACATCCGTAAGGACGGCGGAGTGGCCCGGATGTCCGACCCGGACATGATCGAGGGCATCATCAACGCCGTCTCCATCCCGGTGATGGCCAAGTCGCGGATCGGCCACTTCGTCGAGGCGCAGGTGCTCCAGTCGCTCGGCGTCGACTACATCGACGAGTCCGAGGTGCTCACCCCCGCCGACGAGGTCAACCACAGCGACAAGTGGTCCTTCACCACCCCGTTCGTCTGCGGAGCCACCAACCTGGGCGAGGCGCTGCGCCGGATCGCCGAGGGTGCGGCCATGATCCGCTCCAAGGGCGAGGCCGGTACCGGCAATGTCGTCGAGGCCGTGCGCCACCTGCGTCAGATCAAGGGCGAGATCGCCCGGCTGCGCGGCCTGGACAACCATGAGCTCTACGCGGCCGCCAAGGAGATCCGCGCCCCCTACGAGCTGGTCGCCGAGATCGCGCAGACCGGCAAGCTGCCGGTGGTGCTGTTCTCCGCCGGTGGCGTCGCCACCCCGGCCGACGCCGCGCTGATGCGCCAGCTCGGCGCCGAGGGCGTGTTCGTGGGCTCCGGCATCTTCAAGTCGGGCGACCCGGCCAAGCGCGCCGCCGCGATCGTGAAGGCCACCACCTTCTACGACGACCCCAAGGTCATCGCGGAGGCGTCCCGGAACCTCGGCGAGGCCATGGTCGGCATCAACTGCGACACCCTCCCCGAGTCCGAGCGCTACGCCAGCCGCGGCTGGTAACCGGCGTCCGTACGGCACCACATGGCACCACGCGCCCCGGCCCGCCGGCCCGGCGCGTGGTGCCCCTGAGGTTCGAGAGGTCTTCGCTTCCGTGACTACGTCGTCCATACCGGCTACGTCCACCGCCGACGCCCCCGTGATCGGTGTGCTCGCCCTCCAGGGCGATGTCCGCGAGCATCTCGCCGCGCTCACCGCGGCCGGGGCCACCCCCCGGCAGGTCCGCAGGCCCGAGGAGCTCGCCGAGGTCGCGGCCCTGGTGATCCCCGGGGGCGAGTCGACCACCATGTCCAAGCTGGCGATCATCTTCGGGCTGCTGGAGCCGCTGCGCGAGCGGGTCCGGGCCGGGATGCCGGTGTACGGTACGTGCGCGGGCATGATCATGCTCGCGGACAAGATCCTCGACGGCCGGGACGACCAGGAGACCATCGGCGGCATCGACATGATCGTGCGCCGTAACGCCTTCGGCCGTCAGAACGAGTCCTTCGAGGCCGAGGTCGACATCCAGGGCATCGAGGACGGCCCGGTCGAGGGGGTCTTCATCCGCGCGCCGTGGGTCGAGTCCGTGGGCGGCGGCGCCGAGGTGCTCGCGACGTTCGACGGGCACACCGTCGCCGTCCGGCAGGGCAACGTCCTGGCGACCTCGTTCCACCCCGAGCTGACCGGGGACCACCGGGTCCACCGGCTCTTCGTGGACATGGTGCGGCGCGCGTAGCGCTCCGTTGAGGGTGGTGGCGGGAGGCGGGAGGGGGCGGCGCGCGTAGCGCTCGGTTGAGGGTGGTGGCGGGAGACCTCGCCGCAGGCTGAGCCGATCCCGGTAGGATCTCAGGCGTTCGTACAGCAATGGGTTACGCGAAGGAGACAGGCGGATGTCCGGCCACTCTAAATGGGCTACGACGAAGCACAAGAAGGCCGTGATCGATGCCAAGCGCGGCAAGCTCTTCGCGAAGCTGATCAAGAACGTCGAGGTCGCGGCCCGGATGGGCGGTGCCGACCCGGAGGGCAACCCGACGCTCTTCGACGCCATCCAGAAGGCGAAGAAGCAGTCGGTTCCGAACAAGAACATCGACAGCGCGGTCAAGCGTGGTGCCGGTCTGGAGGCCGGTGGCGCCGAGTACGAGACGATCATGTACGAGGGCTACGGCCCCAACGGCGTGGCCGTCCTCATCGAGTGTCTGACCGACAACCGCAACCGCGCGGCCTCCGACGTCCGCGTCGCCATGACGCGCAACGGCGGCTCGATGGCCGACCCGGGCTCCGTGTCGTACCTGTTCAACCGTAAGGGCGTCGTCATCGTCCCCAAGGGCGAGCTCACCGAGGACGACGTGCTGGGCGCGGTCCTGGACGCGGGCGCCGAGGAGGTCAACGACCTCGGTGAGTCCTTCGAGGTCATCAGCGAGGCCACCGACCTGGTCGCGGTCCGCACCGCCCTCCAGGAGGCGGGCATCGACTACGACTCGGCCGATGCCAACTTCGTGCCCACGATGCAGGTCCAGCTCGAGGAAGACGCCGCGCGCAAGATCTTCAAGCTGATCGACGCTCTCGAGGACAGCGACGACGTGCAGAACGTCTTCGCCAACTTCGACGTCTCCGACGAGGTCATGGCCAAGGTGGACGCCTGACGGCGGATCGGCACGGCGGTCGACGAAAGGGACGGGCCGGCGGGGCAGCACCCCACCGGCCCGTCGGCGTTGTCCGCGGGTGTTGTCGGCGGCAGCCGCTAGCCTGCAAGAACAGGTGACCGAAGCGCGGTGAGGGGAGGGGCGCGGTGCGTGTGCTGGGCGTGGACCCGGGGCTGACCCGGTGCGGCGTCGGCGTGGTCGAGGGGGTCGCGGGCCGCCCGCTGCGGATGCTCGGCGTCGGCGTCATACGGACCGGGGCGGACGCCGCGGCCGCCGACCGGCTCGTCCTCATCGAGCGCGGCATCGAGGAGTGGCTGGACGCCCACCGACCGGAATTCGTCGCCGTGGAGCGGGTGTTCAGCCAGCACAACGTCCGCACCGTCATGGGCACCGCCCAGGCCAGCGCCGTCGCCATGCTGTGCGCGGCCCGCCGCGGGCTGCCGGTCGCGCTGCACACCCCCAGCGAGGTCAAGGCGGCCGTCACCGGATCCGGGCGCGCCGACAAGGCGCAGGTCGGCTCGATGGTGACCCGGCTGCTGCGGCTGGACGCACCGCCCAAACCGGCCGACGCCGCCGACGCGCTGGCGCTCGCCATCTGCCACATCTGGCGGGCCCCCGCGGCCAACCGCCTCCAGCAGGCCGTCGCCGCCCACCGCACCACCAGCCCCGCCCGCACCCCGAGTCCCGCTCCCCCCTCGAGCCCCGCCCGTCCGACGACCCCCGCCCGCACCCCGGGCGGCGCGCGCACCACGAAAGGCCGTACCTCATGATCGCGTTCGTCTCCGGTCCGGTGGCGGCCGTCGCCCCGGACACCGCCGTGATCGAAGTCGGCGGGGTCGGGATGGCGGTCCAGTGCACCCCGGCCACCCTGGCCGGGCTGCGCGTCGGCCAGCAGGCCCGGCTGGCCACCTCCCTCGTCGTCCGCGAGGACTCGCTGACCCTCTACGGCTTCGCCGACGACGACGAGCGCCAGGTCTTCGAGCTGCTCCAGACCGCCAGCGGGGTCGGCCCCCGGCTGGCCCAGGCCATGCTGGCCGTGCACTCCCCGGACGCGCTGCGGCTCGCGGTGTCCACCGGGGACGAGAAGGCGCTCACCGCCGTCCCCGGCATCGGCAAGAAGGGGGCGCAGCGGCTGCTGCTCGAGCTCAAGGACCGGCTCGGCGAGCCGCTCGGCGGCTCCGCCGTGCCCGGCGCCCGCTCGGCGGCCGCCCCCGGCTGGAGCGACCAGCTGCACACCGCGCTGGTCGGCCTCGGCTACGCCACCCGGGAGGCCGACGAGGCGGTGGCCGCCGTCACCCCGCGGGCCGAGGAGGCGATGGCCGCGGGCGGTACGCCCCAGGTGGCACAGCTGCTGCGGGCCGCCCTCCAGACCCTGAACCGCACACGGTGAGCCACCGCGGCCGCGGCAGGCCGCGACCGGCGGCACCACCGAAGACGACATCGCGAGGCGAAACGCAGTGAACTGGGACGAGACCCCACCGGCCACCGCCGACGACGCCCCGTCCGGCGCGGGCGGCCGGCTGGTGGGCGCCGACGCCGACGGCGACGACCAGGCGGTGGAGGCCGCGCTGCGCCCCAAGGACCTCGGCGAGTTCGTCGGGCAGGAGCGGGTCCGCGAGCAGCTGGACCTGGTGCTCAAGGCGGCCCGGCAGCGCGGCGGCACCGCCGACCACGTACTGCTCTCCGGCGCGCCCGGACTGGGCAAGACCACCCTCTCCATGATCATCGCCGCCGAGATGGGCGCCCCGATCCGGATCACCTCAGGACCCGCCATCCAGCACGCCGGCGACCTGGCCGCGATCCTCTCCTCCCTCACCGAGGGCGAGGTGCTCTTCCTCGACGAGATCCACCGGATGTCCCGGCCCGCCGAGGAGATGCTCTACATGGCGATGGAGGACTTCCGCGTCGACGTCATCGTCGGCAAGGGGCCCGGGGCCACCGCCATCCCGCTGGAGCTGCCGCCGTTCACGCTGGTCGGAGCCACCACCCGGGCCGGGCTGCTGCCGCCCCCGCTGCGCGACCGCTTCGGCTTCACCGGCCATATGGAGTTCTACGCCCCGGCCGAGCTGGAGCGGGTCATTCACCGCTCCGCCGGGCTGCTCGACGTGACCATCGAGCCCGAGGGCGCGTCCGAGATCGCGGGCCGCTCCCGCGGCACCCCCCGGATCGCCAACCGTCTGCTGCGCCGGGTGCGCGACTACGCCCAGGTCAAGGCGGACGGCCTGATCACCCGCGAGATTGCCGCCAGCGCCCTGGCCGTCTACGACGTGGACGAGCGCGGCCTGGACCGGCTGGACCGGGCGGTGCTCAGCGCCCTGCTCAAGCTGTTCGGCGGTGGCCCGGTGGGCCTGTCGACCCTGGCGGTCGCGGTGGGGGAGGAGCGTGAGACGGTGGAGGAGGTCGCCGAGCCCTTCCTGGTCCGGGAGGGGCTGCTGGCCCGTACCCCCCGGGGGCGGATCGGCACCCCGGCGGCCTGGGCGCATATGGGGCTCACCCCACCGCCGCAGACCGCCGCCGGCGGTCAGGCGGGCCTCTTCGAGACATGACGAGCCGGGGACGCGGCATGATGGCGTACGACGTGCCATGACGGGCCGAACGGGCCGTGGCAAGGCATAAGCGCTCGCTTACCCTGCATCATGGCGTAGAGGACCAATAATGGCGGGGTCAGGAACCCCGGTACCGCGCCGGGCGTTGTTCCATTGGCGTGGGCTCGCTTAGACTCCGCCGATGCCGTCCGTATGCCGTCCGCTCACTGTGCGGTATACCCACCCCCGTAGACCAGGCCGCTCCCCGCGGTCGTGTGAAGGAATTTCCGTCCCGTGAATATCGTGACTCTCCTGCCGTTCATCGTGCTTATCGGGGCCATGTTCCTGATGACGCGTTCGGCCAAGAACAAGCAGCGCCAGGCCCAGTCGATGCGCAATGAGATGCAGCCGGGTTCCGGCGTGCGGACCATCGGCGGCATGTACGCGACGGTCAAGGAGGTCCACGACGACACGGTCCTCCTCGAGGTGGCCCCCGGCGTGCACGCGATCTACGCGAAGAACGCGGTGGGAGCCGTCCTGCCGGACGACGAGTACAACCGCGTGGTGCACGGCATCGACCCCGACGAGGACGCTGCCGACGACACCCCTGTCGTTCCCGACGACGCCTCCTCGCTGACCGAGGCGGCCGACGCCGACTCGTCCGCCGACAAGGTCGGGCTCGAGAAGGCCGACAAGGCCGACGAGGCCGACGACGCGGCCGAGAAGGCCGACGAGGCGGACGACAAGGCGGGGGAGACGGACGTCAAGAAGATCGACCTCGGCAAGGACGACGCCGCCGCCGCGGCGGGCGCCTCCGAGGACGACAAGCGGGACGGCGGCACCGACGCGAAGTAAGTCCGTCACCCGGGAACCGCGGCGCGCCCTCGATCGGTGCGCCGCGGTTCCCTGGACGGTCTAGGCTCCGGCGGGGGCTTGTCCCCACAAGACTTCGTGCCGCCCCGCGCGCACCCGATGCGGGGCGGTTGGACAGGGAGATACGAGAAGGTGGCAGCACCGAAGAAGGGCCGCAGGTCCTCCGGGTCACAGGGCAGGCCAGGGCGCCCCTTGGCCGTCATCCTGATCGCCATCGCGGCGCTGACCGGAGGCATGTTCGTCTCCGGTCACACCACGCCGCGACTGGGTATCGATCTCGCGGGCGGCACCAGCTTCACGCTGGAGGCCAAGAACCAGCCGGGCAAGCCCAACGCGATCAACACGGACAACATGAACACCGCCGTGGGGATCATCGAGCGGCGGGTCAACGGTCTGGGTGTGTCCGAGGCCGAGGTCCAGACGCAGGGCGAGAAGCACATCATCGTGAACATCCCCAAGGGGACGAACGCGAAGCAGGCCCGGCAGCAGGTCGGCACCACCGCCCAGCTCTACTTCCGGCCGGTGGTCACGACCACCAGCGGCCAGAAGACCCCCGAGAAGCCCAACTCCACCCCCAGCCCGTCCGCCAGCGCCAGCGGCAAGGGGCAGGACAAGGGCGGCAAGCCGTCCGGCACCCCGTCGGCCTCGTCATCGGCCTCCTCGTCCTCCTCCGCCAGCCCCAGCACCCAGGGGCGGGCCCTCTCCAAGGGCCTGAAGGCCGACGATAAGCCCAGTGGGAGCCCCTCGCCGTCGAAGACCCCGAAGCCCGACCCGTCCAAGAGCCCCTCGGGCTCCAGCGCCCAGGAAGAGCTGGCCAAGCAGTTCGCGAAGCTGGACTGCACCAAGCCGGCCGGACGCGCCGCGGCGGCCGAGAAGGCGGCCAACGCCAAGCCGACCGACTCGGTGCTGGCCTGTAGCCAGAAGGGCGACGCCAAGTTCGTCCTCGGCCCCTCCGAGGTCGAGGGCACCGACGTGGACGACGCCTCGTCGGTCTTCGAGAGCCAGAACGGGGCGGGCTGGATCGTTCAGCTCGACTTCAACGGCAAGGGCTCCAAGAAGTTCGCCAAGACCACCGGCGAGCTGACCAAGCAGCAGTCCCCGCAGAACCGGTTCGCGATCGTCCTGGACGGCGAGGTCGTCTCCGACCCCGAGGTCACCCAGGGCGCCATCACCGGCGGCCGGGCCACCATCTCCGGCGGTTTCACCCAGCAGAGCTCCGAGGACCTGGCCAACGTGCTGTCCTTCGGCGCCCTCCCGCTGTCCTTCGACATCGCCGACGAGACCACCGTCTCCGCCGCGCTCGGCGGTGAGCAGCTGGACGCCGGTCTGATCGCCGGTGCCATCGGCATGGCGCTCGTCGTGATCTACCTGGTCGTCTACTACCGCGGTCTCGCCCTCGTGGCCATGGCCAGCCTCGGCGTCTCCGCGATCCTGACGTACACGATCATGGTGCTGCTCGGCCCGGGCATCGGCTTCGCGCTGAACCTCCCGGCGGTCTGCGGCGCGATCGTGGCCATCGGTATCACCGCCGACTCGTTCATCGTCTACTTCGAACGGATCCGCGACGAGATCCGGGAGGGCCGCTCGCTGCGCCCCGCCGTCGAGCGCGGCTGGCCGCGGGCCCGGCGCACCATCCTGGTGTCCGACTTCGTGTCCTTCCTGGCCGCCGCGGTGCTCTACATCGTCACCGTCGGCAAGGTGCAGGGCTTCGCCTTCACCCTGGGTCTGACCACGCTGCTCGACGTCGCCGTGGTGTTCCTCTTCACCAAGCCGCTGATGACGATCCTCGCCCGCCGCCCGTTCTTCGGGAACGGCCACTCGTGGTCCGGCCTCGACCCCAAGCGCCTCGGGGCCACGCCGCCGCTGCGCCGCCGCCGTTCCGCCCGCCCCGGCCCCGCCGACACGAAGGAGGCGTGAGATGTCGCGACTCGGCACTCTCGGCGCCAGGCTCTACCGAGGCGAGGTCGGTTACGACTTCGTCGGCAAGCGGAAGATCTGGTACGGCATCTCGATACTGATCACCATCACGGCCGTCGTGGGCCTGGCGGTGCGCGGCCTGAACATGGGCATCGAGTTCTCCGGCGGCGCGGTCTTCACGACCCCCAACACCAAGGTCTCCAGCACCGATGTGCGCCAGGCCGCCGAGGACGCCTCCGGCGGCCACACCGTCGTCGTCCAGGAGCTCGGCCGCGGCGGGCTGCGGATCCAGATCAGCGAGCTGGGCACCAAGGAGGCGCTGCCGGTCCAGGAGAAGCTCGCCAAGGAGCTGGGCGTCAAGACCAACAAGATCGACACCCAGCTGGTCGGCCCGAGCTGGGGCGAGCAGATCGCCAGCAAGGCCTGGCAGGGTCTGGCGATCTTCATGGTGCTGGTGGTGATCTATCTCGCCATCGCCTTCGAATGGCGGATGGCGCTGGCCGCCCTGGTCGCGCTGATCCACGACCTCACCATCACGGTCGGTGTCTACGCGCTGGTCGGCTTCGAGGTCACCCCGGGCACCGTGATCGGTCTGCTGACGATCCTCGGTTATTCGCTCTACGACACCGTCGTGGTCTTCGACGGTCTCAAGGAAGCGTCGAAGGACATCACCAAGCAGACCCGCTTCACCTACAGCGAGATCGCCAACCGCAGCCTCAACTCGACCCTGGTGCGGTCCATCAACACCACGGTCGTGGCGCTGCTGCCGGTCGGCGCGCTGCTGTTCATCGGCGGCGGTCTGCTCGGCGCGGGCATGCTCAACGACATCTCCCTGGCGCTCTTCGTCGGCCTCGCCGCCGGTGCGTACTCCTCGATCTTCATCGCGACCCCGCTGGTCGCCGATCTGAAGGAGCGCGACCCGAGGATGAAGTCCCTGGCCAAGCGGGTGAAGGCCAAGCGCGCCGCGGCCGCCAAGGCCGAGCCGGCCGACCCGGCCTCCGAGGAGGACGACGCCCCGGCCCTGGAGGACGCCGCCGCGGCCCCCGCCGGGGTCGCCGGCCAGCGCCGCCAGCCCGCCTCCCGCAACCGGGGGCGCGGCCGGCCGTCCGGCAAGCGGCGTTGAGCGGGGGAGTCTGAGAGATGACGGAGACGACGGAGACCACGCCGGGCAGCCCGGACGGATTCGGCGGAGCCTCCGCCGAGGAGCTGCGCACGCTGCTGCTCAGCCGCATCCAGGACGTGCCGGACTACCCCAAGCCCGGCGTGATGTTCAAGGACATCACCCCGCTGCTCGCCGACGCCGCGGCCTTCGGCGCGCTCACCGAGGCGCTCGCCGAGCTGTGCCTGCGGCACCGGGCGGACAAGGTGGTGGGCCTGGAGGCGCGCGGCTTCATCCTCGCCGCCCCGGCCGCCGTCCGCGCCGGAATCGGCTTCGTACCGGTTCGCAAGGCCGGCAAGCTCCCCGGAGCGACGCTCGCCCAGGCGTACGAGCTGGAGTACGGCACGGCCGAGATCGAGATACACGCCGACGCGCTGGAGCCCGGCGACCGGGTGCTGGTGATCGACGACGTGCTGGCCACCGGCGGCACCGCCGAGGCGTCCCTGCGGCTCATCCGGCGGGCCGGCGCCCGGATCGCCGGGGTCGCCGTGCTGCTGGAGCTCGGCTTCCTCGAGGGCCGCGACCGGCTGCTGGGCTCGCTCGACAGCGCCCCGCTGGAGGCCCTGATCACGGTCTGAGCGAGGTCCTGATCACGGTCTGAGCCGGGCTTACGGGCCCGTACACCGGGTCAGGAGGACCGCCGGAGGGCGGGGACGCGCAACCGCGGGTCCCCGCCCTCCGCCATGCCGCCCCATGCCCTCGTCATGCCCGGCTTGGCGGTCGAGAGGCAAGCGGAGTGGCGGGATCGATACCATGGCAGCCCGACCTTTCTCGGGTCCGGACCGCTAGGAGTGCTCTTGCCAGACGAGGCCCAGCCGCTCTCGCCCAAAGTCCGTCCGGGCGGAACCCCCTCCGCACAGCCGGACGCGCCCACCGCCGCCGAGCCGACGGCGGGCCCAGGCGTGCCCAGGAACAGCGGTGACGGCGCGGTCCGGCGCGGCCCCGAGCAGACCAGCCCGAAGCCCCCCGCGGGCCGCGGCAACAGCCTGCCCGCCACCACGCCCCCCGCGCGCCCCGTACAGAGCCCCGCGCCCCGCTCGGGCTCGTCAAACCGCGTCCGGGCCCGGCTGGCGCGCCTCGGCGTCCAGCGCTCCAGCCCGTACAACCCGGTGCTGGAGCCGCTGCTGCGCATCGTGCGCGGCAACGACCCCAAGGCGGAGGCCGCGACGCTGCGCCAGATCGAGCGCGCGTACCAGGTGGCCGAGCGCTGGCACCGCGGCCAGAAGCGCAAGAGCGGCGATCCGTACATCACCCACCCCCTCGCGGTGACCACGATCCTGGCCGAGCTGGGTATGGATCCGGCCACTTTGATGGCCGGGCTGCTGCATGACACCGTCGAGGACACCGAGTACGGCCTGGACACCCTGCGCCGTGACTTCGGCGACCAGGTCGCCCTGCTCGTCGACGGCGTCACCAAGCTGGACAAGGTCAAGTTCGGCGAGGCGGCCCAGGCCGAGACCGTGCGGAAGATGGTCGTCGCCATGGCCCGGGACCCCCGGGTGCTGGTGATCAAGCTGGCCGACCGGCTGCACAACATGCGCACCATGCGCTACCTCAAGCGGGAGAAGCAGGAGAAGAAGGCCCGCGAGACCCTCGAGATCTACGCCCCGCTCGCCCATCGTCTGGGCATGAACACCATCAAATGGGAGCTGGAGGACCTCGCCTTCGCGATCCTCTACCCCAAGATGTACGACGAGATCGTGCGGCTGGTCGCCGAGCGGGCCCCCAAGCGCGACGAGTACCTGGCCGTCGTCACCGACCAGGTCCAGGGCGATCTGCGGGCGGCGCGGATCAAGGCGACCGTCACCGGCCGGCCGAAGCACTACTACTCCGTCTACCAGAAGATGATCGTGCGCGGCCGCGACTTCGCCGAGATCTACGACCTGGTGGGCATTCGGGTCCTCGTCGACACCGTCCGCGACTGCTACGCGGCGCTCGGGACCATCCACGCGCGGTGGAACCCGGTGCCCGGGCGGTTCAAGGACTACATCGCGATGCCCAAGTTCAACATGTACCAGTCGCTGCACACGACGGTCATCGGGCCCAGCGGCAAGCCGGTCGAGCTCCAGATCCGCACCTTCGACATGCACCGCCGCGCCGAGTACGGCATCGCCGCGCACTGGAAGTACAAGCAGGAGGCGGTGGCCGGCGCCTCCAAGGTGCGCACCGATGTGCCCCGTAAGGCGGGCAAGGACGACGCCATCAACGACATGGCGTGGCTGCGGCAGCTCCTGGACTGGCAGAAGGAGACCGAGGACCCGGGCGAGTTCCTGGAGTCCCTGCGCTTCGACCTCTCCCGCAACGAGGTCTTCGTCTTCACGCCCAAGGGCGATGTCATAGCGCTTCCGGCCGGGGCCACTCCGGTCGACTTCGCCTACGCCGTGCACACCGAGGTCGGCCACCGTACGATCGGCGCCCGGGTCAACGGGCGGCTGGTCCCGCTGGAGTCCACCCTGGACAACGGCGACCTGGTGGAGGTCTTCACCTCCAAGGCGGCGGGCGCCGCGCCGTCCCGCGACTGGCTGGGCTTCGTCAAGTCGCCGCGCGCCCGTAACAAGATCCGCGCCTGGTTCTCCAAGGAGCGCCGCGACGAAGCCATCGAACAGGGCAAGGACGCGATCGTCCGGGCGATGCGCAAGCAGAACCTGCCCATCCAGCGGATCCTGACCGGCGACTCGCTGGTCACCCTCGCCCATGAGATGCGCTACCCCGACATCTCCGCGCTCTACGCGGCGATCGGCGAGGGCCATGTCTCCGCGCAGAACGTGGTGCAGAAGCTCGTCCAGGCGCTCGGCGGCGAGGAGGCCGCCAACGAGGACATCGCCGAGACCGCCCCGCCCATCCGCCGCACCAAGCGCCGCTCCAGCGCCGATCCGGGCGTGGTGGTCAAGGGCGTCGAGGATGTGTGGGTCAAGCTGGCCCGCTGCTGTACGCCGGTGCCCGGCGACCCCATCATCGGCTTCGTCACCCGCGGCAGCGGTGTCTCGGTGCACCGCGCCGACTGTGTCAACGTGGACTCGCTCTCCCAGCAGCCCGAGCGCATCCTCGACGTGGAGTGGGCGCCCACTCAGTCGTCGGTCTTCCTGGTGGCCATCCAGGTCGAGGCGCTGGACCGGTCCCGGCTGCTGTCGGACGTCACCCGCGTGCTGTCCGACCAGCACGTCAACATCCTCTCCGCGGCCGTGCAGACCTCCCGCGACCGGGTGGCCACCTCGCGCTTCACCTTCGAGATGGGCGACCCCAAGCACCTGGGCCACGTCCTGAAGGCCGTACGCGGCGTGGAGGGCGTCTACGACGTCTACCGGGTCACCTCGGCCCGTGCCCGCTGAGGACGCGCCGCTGATCCGCTGAGAGGGTCCGCTGAGCACACGACGGCGGCGGCCCCCGGCGCCTTCGCACCGGGGGCCGCCGCCGTACGCGGATCAGCGCGCGCTCAGCCGCCGAACTCCTGGAGGCCCTTCAGCGCCTGGTCCAGCAGCGCCTGCCGGCCCTCGAGCTCCTTGGAGAGCTTGTCGGCCTTCGCGTTGTTCCCCGCCGCGCGGGCCGCGTCGATCTGGGACCGCAGCTTGTCGACGGCGTCCTGGAGCTGGCCGGTGAGCCCCGCGGCGCGCGCCCGCGCCTCGGGGTTGGTCCGCCGCCACTCCGTCTCCTCGGCGTCCTGGATGGCGCGCTCCACCGCGTGCATCCGGCCCTCGATACGGGCGCGGGCGTCCCTCGGCACATGGCCGATGGCCTCCCACCGCTCGTTGATCGACCGGAAGGCCGCGCGGGACGCCTTCAGGTCCGTGATCGGCAGCAGCTTCTCGGCCTCGACGACGAGCTCCTCCTTGCGGGTGAGATTCTCCCGCTGCTCGGCGTCACGCTCCGCGAAGACCTCGCTACGGGCCTGGAAGAAGATGTCCTGCGCACCGCGGAAGCGGTTCCACAGGTCCTCCTCGGACTCGCGCTGGGCGCGGCCCGCGGCCTTCCAGTCCGACATCAGCTCCCGGTACCGGGCCGCGGTCGGGCCCCAGTCGGTGGAGCCGGAGAGCGCCTCGGCCTCGGCGACCAGCTTCTCCTTGGTCTGCCGGGCCTCCTCGCGCTGGGCGTCCAGGGCCGCGAAGTGCGCCTTGCGCCGCTTGGAGAAGGCCGAGCGGGCGTGCGAGAAGCGGTGCCACAGCTCGTCGTCGGTCTTGCGGTCCAGCCGGGGCAGGCCCTTCCAGGTGTCCACCAGGGCGCGCAGCCGCTCCCCGGCGGCCCGCCACTGCTCGCTGGCGGCCAGCTGCTCGGCCTCGGCGACCAGGTCCTCCTTGGCCCTGCGGGCCTCGTCGGCCTGGACCGCCTTGGCCGCCTTGCGCTGCTCGCGGCGGACCTCGACCTCCCCGGAGAGCTTGTCGAGCCGCTTCCTGAGCGCGTCCAGATCGCCGACCACATGATGCTCGTCGACCTGCTGGCGGATGTGCTCGATGGCCGCGGTCGCGTCCTTGGCGGACAGATCGGTGGTCTTGACCCTGCGCTCGAGGAGGCCGATCTCGACGACCAGACCTTCGTACTTGCGCTCGAAGTAGGCGAGGGCCTCTTCCGGCGATCCCGCCTGCCACGATCCGACGACCTGCTCCCCGTCGGCCGTACGCACGTACACGGTCCCCGCCTCGTCGACGCGGCCCCAAGGCTCGCTGCTCACAGCGCCTCCTCCACATGATGCCGGGGCGGGCGCGCGGCCCGCGGGCATCGTCCACAGTTTCTTCCGGCCGGGATACGCCCTGGCCGGTCTCACATCAGGGTGGCGGCCACCGGGCCAGGCACCCTACACAACGCCAACATAGGCGACCGGTGCCCCGGCTGTCCGTATCCTGCGCGACCGAAATTTCGCAGTACGCGAGCCCGGCGACCTCAGGACTTGCCGACCGTCGCCTTGTTGATCACCACGCTGGCGTTCGGGGCGGTGTTCATCGTCTGGTCCGGGGGAGCCGCCCCGGCGTTGGCGATCTTCGACAGGACCTTCATCCCGGCCTTGTCCACGGTGCCGAAGGGCGTGTAGTCCGGCGGGAGGTTGCTCTTCTTGTAGACCAGGAAGAACTGGCTGCCACCGGTGTTCCGGCCCTGCTTGGTCTGCGGGTTGTACTGGTTGGCCATGGCGACGGTCCCGGCCGGGTACTTGCCGCCCTTGATCGAGGCGTCCTTGAGGTTCTCGTCCGGGATGGTGTAGCCGGGGCCGCCCGCGCCGGTGCCCTGCGGGTCACCGCACTGGAGCACGTAGATCCCCTGGTTCACCAGCCGGTGGCACTTGGTGTGGTCGAAGTAGCCCTTGCCCGCCAGGAAGCTGAAGGAGTTGACCGTGTGCGGCGCCTTGCCCGCGTCCATGGTCACGGAGATGTCCCCGCAGGTCGTCTCGAGCTTCATCGTGTAGGAGGCCGACTTGTCGATCGTGACCGCCGGCTCCTTCTTCCACGACATCTTCTTCGGCTTCTTGCCCGCGACCGCCTTCGCCTCCTTGGCGCAGGGGTCGGGCGCCTTGCTGGTGGGGGCGGCCGAGGGAGTGGCGGAGGAGGCGGCGTCGTCCTTCTTGTCCTTGTCCTTCCCGGACAGCGCGCCCGTGGCCGCGACGGCACCGCCACCGGCCAGGACCACGGCCAGCACGGCGGCGATCACCACATTGCGCTGGCGCGACTTGTGCCGGGCGGTTTCGCGCCGCTGCTGCTGCCGAAGGTACTTCTCCCGGGCGAGTTGCCTCCGCCGCTGCTCGTTACTGACCACCGGGTCGTCTCCTCATGGCGTGTGCCGTCGGTGTAATGCTGTTGTGTACGAGGGCTCGGCCGTACCGTATACGGGTTCGCTGTGGCCGGGGCGCCGCCGGTAGGCTCTGAAGCCGCCGACAATCTTCCACCGGACGACTTCTAAGGACGATCGTGCTCATTGCCGGGTTCCCCGCCGGGGCCTGGGGGACCAACTGCTATCTGGTCGCCCCCGCCGCCGGTGAGGAGTGCGTGATCATCGACCCGGGCCACCAGGCGGCCCAAGGCGTCGCGGAGGCGGTCGCCAAGCACCGGCTCAAGCCGGTCGCGGTCGTCCTCACCCACGGCCACATCGACCATGTCGCCTCGGTCGTCCCGGTCTGCGGCGCGCATGACGTACCGGCCTGGATCCACCCGTCCGACCGCTTCATGATGAGCGACCCCGAGAAGGCTCTCGGGCGCTCCATCGGGATGCCGCTGATGGGTGAACTCACCGTGGGCGAGCCGGACGACGTCAAGGAGCTGGCCGACGGCGCCGAGCTGAAGCTGGCCGGTCTGGAGCTCACCGTCGCGCACGCCCCGGGCCATACCAAGGGGTCGGTGACCTTCCAGATGCCCGAGCAGGCGGACATCCCGTCCGTCTTCTTCTCGGGCGATCTGCTCTTCGCCGGCTCCATCGGACGCACCGATCTGCCCGGCGGCGATCATGCCGAGATCCTCGAGTCGCTGGCCCGTGTGGTCCTGCCGCTCGACGACTCGACCGTGGTGCTGTCCGGCCATGGCCCCCAGACCAGCATCGGCCGTGAGCGCGCCACCAACCCGTATCTGCGCGAGGTGGCCGCCGGCCCGGGAGACGGCGCCCGGCGCCCGGCTCCGCGACGAGGAATGTGACGAGAGACTTCCGTTGAGCACCTTCAAAGCCCCCCGGGGCACGTATGACCTGATCCCGCCGGCCTCCGCGACCTACCTCGCGGTGCGCGAGGCGATCGCCGCACCGCTCAAGCGCTCCGGCTACGGCTACATCGAGACCCCCGGTTTCGAGAACGTGGAGCTCTTCGCGCGCGGCGTCGGCGAGTCCACCGACATCGTGACCAAGGAGATGTACACCCTCACCACCAAGGGCGGCGACGAGCTCGCGCTGCGCCCCGAGGGCACCGCCTCGGTGCTGCGCGCCGCCCTGGAGGCCAATCTCCACAAGGCCGGATCGCTGCCGGTCAAGCTCTGGTACTCGGGCTCGTACTACCGTTACGAGCGCCCGCAGAAGGGCCGCTACCGCCACTTCTCGCAGGTCGGCGCGGAGGCCATCGGCGCCGAGGACCCGGCCCTGGACGCCGAGCTGATCGTCCTGGCCCACGACGCCTACCGGTCGCTCGGGCTGCGGAACTTCCGCATCCTGCTGAACTCGCTGGGCGACGCCACCTGCCGCCCCGTCTACCGGGCCGCCCTCCAGGACTTCCTGCGCGGCCTGGACCTGGACGAGGACACCCGGCGGCGCGTGGAGATCAACCCGCTGCGGGTGCTGGACGACAAGCGCGAGGCGGTGCGCGCGCAGCTGGCCGACGCCCCGCTGCTGCGCGACTACCTGTGCGAGGAGTGCAAGGCGTACCACGCGGAGGTCCGCGAGCTGATCACGGCGCGGGGCGTGGCCTTCGAGGACGACGCGAGGCTGGTGCGCGGCCTGGACTACTACACCCGCACCACCTTCGAGTTCGTCCACGACGGCCTGGGCTCCCAGTCCGCGGTGGGCGGCGGCGGCCGCTACGACGGCCTGTCCGAGATGATCGGCGGCCCGGCCCTGCCCTCGGTGGGCTGGGCGCTCGGCGTGGACCGTACGGTGCTCGCGCTGGAGGCCGAGGGCGTCGAGCTGAACCTCCCCGCCGCGGTCAGCGTCTTCGCGGTACCGCTGGGGGAGGAGGCCCGCAAGGTCCTCTTCGGCCTGGTCGGCGAGCTCCGTACGGCGGGCGTCGCCACGGACTTCGCCTACGGCGGCAAGGGCCTGAAGGCCGCCATGAAGGCCGCCAACCGCAGCGGCGCCCGCTACACGATCGTGGCGGGCGAGCGCGACCTCGCCGAGAACGTGGTCCAGCTGAAGGACATGGACTCCGGCGAGCAGTCCCCGGTCCCCCTGACCGAGGTGGTCGAGGCGGTCCGCGCACGCCTTGCCTGAGGGAGCCTCAAAAATCGCCTGAGCGAGCCTCAAAAGGGGCCCGGGGAACGCCCCGGGCCCCCTTTCGCCGCTTCCTACAGCAGTCCCAGCCGCATCGCGCTGGTGACCGCCGCGGTGCGGTCGGCCACGCCCAGCTTGCCGAAGGCCCGCAGCAGATGGGTCTTCACCGTCGACTCGCCGATGAAGAGACGGCGGCCGATCTCCGCGTTGGTGCAGCCCTCCGCCACCAGCCGCAGCACGTCCGTCTCCCGTTCGGAGAGGCGGGGACGCTCGGGCCGGTCGCGCAGCTGGTCCATCAACCGCGCGGCGACGGACGGGGCCAGCACCGTCTCGCCGCGCGCGGCGGAACGCACGGCCTCGGCCAGCTCGGCGCGGGGCATGTCCTTGAGCAGATAGCCCGCCGCACCCGCCTCCACCGCGCGCAGGATGTCCCCGTCCGTCTCATAGGTGGTCAGCACGATCACCCGGGACGGCAGCCCGGCGGCGGTCATCCGGGCGATGGACTCCACCCCGTCGCCGTCCGGCATCCGCAGGTCCATCAGCACCACATCGGGCCGCAGCGAGGCGGACAGCGCCTCCGCCCGCGGGCCGCTGTCCGCCTCGCCGACGACCGTCAGGGGCGGCCGGGCGATCCGCAGCCCCGGGATCTCCCCGTCGAAGCGGCCCATCAGCTCCGCGACGGTACGGGTCGGGGTCTCCGTCTCCTCCTGGCGCGCCCCGCCGCCGGGCTCGCTCCAGTGGACCGTCGCCCGGCCGCCGTGCCGCTCGCGCAGCTCGGCGGGCGCGCCCCCGGCCACGACCTTGCCCGCGGCGATGACCGCCAGCCGGTCGGACAGCCCTTCCGCCTCGTCCAGGTAGTGCGTGGTGAGCACGATCGTGGTGCCCTCGTCGGCCAGCCGCCGGATCAGCTCCCAGAACCGGCGCCGCGCCGCCGGGTCGAAGCCGGTCGTCGGCTCGTCCGGCAGCAGCTCCGGACCGCCGATCACACCGAGGGCCACATCCAGCCGGCGCCGCTGACGCCCGACAGCGCCTTGATCCGGCTGGCCGCCTTGTCCTCGAGCCCGACCAGGCCGATGACCTCCTCGGGGTCGCGCGGCCGGGGGTAGTAGCGGGCGAAATGGCGCACGGTCTCGTGCACCGTCAACTCGGCCGGGCCGGATTCATCCTGCCAAACGACGCCGATTCGGGACCGCCACTCGCGTCCCCCGGAGGCGGGGGCCCGGCCCAGCACCGTGACCTCGCCCGCGTCGCGGTTCCGATGGCCCTGGAGGATCTCCACCGTCGTGCTCTTGCCCGCCCCGTTGGGGCCCAGGACGCCGAACACCTCTCCCCGCCGAATGCCCAGGTCAACGCCGTCCAGCGCGGTCACCGCACGCCATAGCGTTTGCGCAGGCCGCGCACCCGTACCGCTTCGTCTGCCATGGCCCGGAGCGTGCCGGTGCCGTGCCGGTCCCGGGGACGACCGGGAGGTCCGTCTTATGCCCTCCGAACGAAGGACAGGGCACCATGGCATGACCGTGATAAGCGCGCCTTACGGCGACCGCGGGTGCGGCACAATGGCCGTGCCCGACGGGGCTGGAGACGGCGGAGAGCGACGGACGGCGAGTATGGCGACGACAGTGATGGACGACGTGGAGTCCGGCGAGGCGCGGGAGGGTGCGCGGGCCGGGACGGGTGGCAGTCGTGCCTTCGCCCTCCTGCTCGTGATCACCGGGGCGCTCGGACTGCTGGCCGCCTGGGTCATCACGATCGACAAGAACAAGATCCTCGAGTACAAGGCCGACGGCAAGGTCTTCACGCCCGGGTGCAGCCTCAACCCCGTCGTCTCCTGCGGCAACATCATGGAGAGCGACCAGGCGCAGGCGTTCGGCTTCCCGAACCCGATGCTCGGCCTCGTCGCCTACGGCATCGTGATCTGCGTGGGCATGTCACTGCTGACCGGGGCGCGCTTCCCGCGCTGGTACTGGCTGACCTTCAACGCGGGCACGCTCTTCGGCGTCGGCTTCGTGACCTGGCTCCAGTACGAGTCGCTGTACGTCATCGGCTCGCTGTGCCTGTGGTGCTGCCTGGCCTGGGTCGCCACCATCGTGATGTTCTGCTACGTCACCGGCCACAACCTCAAGCACGGCTACCTTCCGGCGCCGGACGGGCTGCGGCGCGGGCTCATGGAGTTCCACTGGGTGGTCCCGGTGGTGTGGATCGGCGTCATCGGCATGCTGATCCTGACCCGCTGGTGGGATTTCTGGACGGGCGCTCAGGGCTGAGCCCGCACCCTCCGAACCCTGCGCGCGGCGGCGTTGTCGGTGCGGTGTCATAGGCTTCCCGGGTGGAGCCAGACCTGTTCACCGCCGCCGCAGAGGACCGCCAGGAGAAGGATCCGGCCAGCAGTCCGCTGGCCGTGCGGATGCGTCCGCGCACCCTCGACGAGGTCGTGGGCCAGCAGCATCTGCTGCGCCCCGGGTCCCCGCTGCGGCGGCTCGTGGGCGAGGGCGGCGGGGGTCCGGCCGGGCCGTCGTCGGTGATCCTCTGGGGCCCGCCGGGCATCGGCAAGACGACGCTGGCGTATGTGGTCAGCCAGGCCACCCAGAAGCGCTTCGTCGAGCTGTCGGCCATCACCGCGGGGGTCAAGGAGGTCCGGGCCGTCATCGACGGCGCGCGCCGCTCCTCCGGGGCGTACGGGCGGGACACCGTGCTCTTCCTGGACGAGATCCACCGCTTCAGCAAGGCCCAGCAGGACTCGCTGCTGCCCGCCGTGGAGAACCGATGGGTGACGCTGATCGCGGCCACCACCGAGAATCCGTACTTCTCCGTGATCTCCCCGCTGCTCTCCCGCTCGCTGCTGCTCACCCTGGAGCCGCTGACCGACGACGATCTGCGCGGGCTGCTGCGGCGCGCGCTCACCGACGAGCGCGGGCTCGGCGGGGCGGTCACCCTCCCCGAGGACGCCGAGGCGCATCTGCTGCGGATAGCGGGCGGCGATGCCCGGCGGGCGCTCACCGCGCTGGAGGCGGGCGCCGGGGCGGCCCTGGACAAGGGCGAGCCCGAGGTCACGCTCACCTCGCTGGAGGAGGCGGTCGACCGGGCCGCGGTGAAGTACGACCGCGCGGGTGACCAGCACTACGACGTGGCCAGCGCCCTGATCAAGTCCATCCGCGGCTCGGACGTGGACGCGGCGCTGCACTATCTGGCCCGGATGATCGAGGCGGGGGAGGACCCGCGGTTCATCGCCCGCCGGCTGATGATCTCGGCGAGCGAGGACATCGGCCTGGCCGACCCCACCGCGCTGCCCACCGCCGTGGCGGCGGCGCAGGCGGTCGCCCTGATCGGCTTCCCGGAGGCCGCGCTCACCCTGAGCCACGCCACCATCGCCCTGGCGCTCGCGCCCAAGTCCAACGCCGCCACCACCGCCATCGGCGCCGCGCTCGCCGATGTGCGGGCGGGTCTGGCCGGGCCGGTGCCGCCGCATCTGCGCGACGGCCACTACCAGGGCGCCAAGAAGCTCGGCCACGCACAGGGCTATCTCTATCCGCACGATCTGCCGGGCGGCATCGCGGCGCAGCAGTACGCACCGGACAAGATCCACGGCAAGCGGTACTACGAGCCCACGCGGTACGGGGCCGAGGCGCGGTACGCGGATGTGGTGGAGCGGGTGCGGGCGCGGCTGCGCGGCGACCCGCCGCCGTCCGGCGACGGTCCGGCGGCCACCTCGTCCTAGCGGTCAGCCGACGTCCGGCCCCGCTCCTCGTCCTGGCGGTCAGCCCCCGTCGGCAGCCGCCCCCGTCTCCCCACCCGCTACGAGGACGACGCCCTCAGCTCGCCGCCGCGTCGAACAGGGCGTGCATCGCGTACCGCAGCTCGGAGACGTTCCGCACCGGCTCGGGAAAGTCGAAGCGCGCGTCGAACGGCCGGTCCGCCTCGTCCGTGAAGCGCACCCGCAGACCGAAGCGGTCCAGCGCCACCGGGGTGGCCGGGCCCCGGGAGCAGACCAGGCCGGAGCGGTCGCCGAGCAGCGCGCACAGCTGGCGCACCTGCTCGCTGTGGGCGGCGTGCAGATGCTGGAGCAGATCGGCCTCGTGCCGGACCAGCGGATCGGGGTCGGCCGAGGTGAAGTCGTCCGGCTCGACGCCGTCCGCGCCCCACAGGTCGTCCACGCACGCCTCGCCGACCTCCAGCCGCAGCAGCGTCCAGGCGGCTCTCCCGGCGGGCCCCACCCCGGCGGCCGGCCCACCGCGCCGCGACGGTTGCGCCGCCTGGTCGAGGCCGAGCAGTTCGCCCACCGGATGCCGCTCGGCCAGCAGCGCCGCCGCGGTGCGCGTGCGCTCACCGCAGGGGACGGGGGTGAGCCAGCCGGCCACCCAGGCGCGGCCGCGGATCCGGTGGGGCATCGCGACGGGGGCGACGTCGGTGATCTCCATCACGCAGGTCAGCTCGTCGTCCTGGGCGTGGGCGGCGGCGCGGGCGGCGGGGGAGGCGCTGGGCACCAGCAGCAGCACATCCCCGTCCGGGGCGACCGTACGGGCGGTGGGACCGTCCGCCCCCAGGTCGTCCAGGGCCTCGATTCCGGGAATCGTCAACGAAGCCGTAGCCTTGGATTCAACGAGAGTACGTACGCGCTCTGCCGGTGTGGGCCGCAGGGTGCTTTCCATGGGACGCGGCTGACCCTCCTCGGGGCTCTGACCAGTGCTGGGCAGGGGGATCCCAGGTCGAAACATGCGTTCTCCTCGGCTAAGGTAAGGCTCACCTAACTTACATGGAGGTTCGTTCCCCGTGAACCAGTCGCGTCCCAAGGTCAAGAAGTCGCGGGCGCTCGGCATCGCTCTGACCCCGAAGGCCGTCAAGTACTTCGAGGCCCGCCCCTACCCGCCGGGCGAGCACGGCCGTGGCCGCAAGCAGACCAGTGACTACAAGGTCCGGCTGCTGGAGAAGCAGCGGCTGCGCGCCCAGTACGACATCAGCGAGCGCCAGATGGCCCGTGCCTACGACCGCGCCCGGAAGGCCGAGGGCAAGACGGGCGAGGCCCTGGTCGTCGAGCTCGAGCGCCGTCTGGACGCGCTCGTTCTGCGGTCGGGCATCGCCCGCACCATCTACCAGGCCCGCCAGATGGTCACCCACGGCCACATCGAGGTCAACGGCCGCAAGGTCGACAAGCCGTCCTTCCGGGTCCGCCCGGACGACGTGGTGATGGTCCGCGAGCGCAGCCGCGAGAAGGTCCCCTTCCAGGTGGCGCGCGAGGGTGGTTACGCCCCCGACGGCGAGACCCCGCGCTACCTCCAGGTCAACCTGAAGGCGCTCGCCTTCCGCCTGGACCGGGACCCCAACCGCAAGGAGATCCCGGTGATCTGCGACGAGCAGCTCGTCGTCGAGTACTACGCCCGCTGATCCGGCGGAGCGCACCGTACGCACCCGAGCCCGCGGGTTCCCCCTCGACACCGGTCGACGGGGAACCCGCGGGCTTGTCCGATGGCGGGTCCGGACCGGGCGCCCGGCGGCCGTTATGCGTTTCGGGTGCGCGTCCGCGGCGCGATAAGGTCGATACCTGCCGCCCGCACCCGGATACCGCCCGAGAGCGGCGAGCGGCGGACGACGCCGAACGACGCGTCATCACGACACGTCAGCGCGCCGAGCACGACCAATACGAGACAACGACGACGAGCGGCGACAGGGAGCGGTGCGACGTGTCCGGTGGAGAGGTGGCCGGGATCCTCGTGGCCGTCTTCTGGGCGATCCTGGTGTCCTTCCTGGCGCTGGCGCTGGTGAGGCTGGCTCAGACGCTCAAGGCGGCCACCAGGCTGGTGGCGGAGGTCACCGACCAGGCGGTGCCGCTGCTGAGCGAGGCGTCCGCGACCGTGCGCGAGGCCAACACCCAGCTCGCCCGGGTGGACTCGATCGCCTCCGACGTCCAGGAGGTCACCTCCAACGCCTCCGCGCTCTCCTCGACCGTCTCCACCGCCTTCGGCGGACCGCTGGTCAAGGTGGCCGCGTTCGGCTACGGCGTCCGGCGGGCGATCGGCCGCAAGGGGCGGGCGGAGGAGGACGAGCCCGCGCCCACGCGCAACGTCGTCATCGGCAAGACCCTGCCGTCCGCCCGCCGGGGCGGCCGTCGCAACCGTGGATCGAAGGGCTGACAGACCGGATGTTCCGCCGCACATTCTGGTTCACCACCGGCGTCGCCGCCGGGGTGTGGGCCACCACCAAGGTCAACCGCAAGCTCAACCAGCTCACCCCGGAGAGCCTGGCGGCGCAGGCCGCCGACCGCGCGGTGCTGGCAGGTCGGCGGATCAAGGTCTTCGCCCTGGACGTACGGGACGGCATGGCCGACCGCGAGGCCGCGCTCAAGGACGCGCTCGGGCTCTCCGCGCCACCGCCGGACGACCGCAAGCGGCTCCCGGCCCAGCGGAGCCGGGCCGAGCTGACCCGCACCACCCCCTACAAGCTCCACAAAGCCGGAAATGAGGACCACTGATGGAGTCGGCTGAAATCCGCCGCCGCTGGCTGCGCTTCTTCGAGGAGCGCGGGCACACCGTCGTGCCGTCGGCGTCGCTCATCGCGGACGACCCGACGCTGCTGCTGGTCCCCGCGGGCATGGTGCCCTTCAAGCCGTACTTCCTCGGTGAGGTCAAGCCGCCCTTCGACCGCGCCGTCAGCGTGCAGAAGTGCGTGCGTACGCCGGACATCGAAGAGGTCGGCAAGACCACCCGCCACGGCACCTTCTTCCAGATGTGCGGGAACTTCTCGTTCGGCGACTACTTCAAGGAAGGCGCCATCAAGTACGCCTGGGAGCTGCTGACCAGCTCCCAGGAGGAGGGTGGCTACGGCCTCGACCCCGAGCGGCTGTGGATCACCGTCTACGAGCAGGACGACGAGGCCGAGCGCATCTGGCGCGAGGTGATCGGCGTCCCCGCCGACCGGATCCAGCGCCTCGGCATGGGCCCGAACTACTGGTCCATGGGCGTCCCCGGCCCCTGCGGCCCCTGCTCCGAGATCAACTACGACCGTGGTCCGGAGTTCGGCGAGGAGGGCGGCCCGGCCGTCAACGACGAGCGCTACGTGGAGATCTGGAACCTGGTCTTCATGCAGTACGAGCGCGGTCCGGGCGAGGGCAAGGACAACTTCCCGATCCTCGGCGAGCTCCCCAGCAAGAACATCGACACCGGCCTCGGCCTCGAGCGCCTGGCGATGATCCTCCAGGGCGTGCGGAACATGTACGAGACCGACACCCTGCGCGTCGTCATGGACAAGGCCACCGAGCTGACCGGGGTCGCTTACGGCGCCGCCCGGACTTCCGACGTCTCGCTGCGCGTGGTCGCCGACCACATGCGCACCTCCGTCATGCTCATCGGCGACGGCGTCACCCCCGGCAACGAGGGCCGCGGCTATGTGCTGCGCCGCATCATGCGCCGCGCCATCCGCAACATGCGCATCCTCGGCGCCACCGAGCCGGTCGTCGGCGAGCTGGTCGACGTCGTCCTCAAGACGATGGGCCAGCAGTACCCGGAGCTGCTCACCGACCGCAAGCGGATCGAGACCGTCGCCCTCGCCGAGGAGTCGGCCTTCCTCAAGACGCTCAAGGCCGGCACCAACATCCTCGACACCGCCGTCACCGACACCAAGGCCACCGGCGGCAGCGTGCTCCCCGGCGACAAGGCGTTCCTGCTCCACGACACCTGGGGCTTCCCGATCGACCTCACCCTCGAGATGGCCGCCGAACAGGGCCTCTCGGTGGACGAGGAGGGCTTCCGCCGCCTGATGAAGGAGCAGCGGGAGCGCGCCAAGGCCGACGCCAAGGCCAAGAAGACCGGCCACGCCGACCTGTCCGCCTACCGCGAGGTGGCCGACAGCTCCGGCCAGACCGAATTCACCGGCTACCTCCACACCGAGGGCGAGTCCACCGTCGTCGGCCTGCTGGTCGACGGGGTGTCCTCGCCCGCCGCCACCGAGGGCGAGGAGGTCGAGGTCGTCCTGGACCGCACCCCGTTCTACGCCGAGGGCGGCGGCCAGCTCGCCGACACCGGCCGGATCAAGCTGGACACCGGCGCCGTGGTGGAGGTCCGGGACGTCCAGCAGCCGGTGCCCGGGGTCAGCGTGCACAAGGGCGTCGTCCAGGTCGGCGAGGTGACGGTCGGCGCCGGGGCCCACGCCCGGATCGACATCAAGCGACGCCGGGCCATCGCCCGCGCCCACAGCGCCACCCACCTCACCCACCAGGCGCTGCGCGACGCCCTGGGCCCGACCGCCGCCCAGGCCGGTTCGGAGAACTCGCCCGGCCGCTTCCGCTTCGACTTCGGCTCGCCGACCGCCGTGCCCGGCGCGGTCCTCACGGACGTCGAGCAGAAGATCAACGAGGTGCTCTCCCGCGAACTCGACGTCACCGCCGAGGTGATGAGCATGGACGACGCCAAGAAGCAGGGCGCCATCGCCGAGTTCGGCGAGAAGTACGGCGACCGGGTGCGCGTGGTGACCATCGGCGACTTCTCCAAGGAGCTGTGCGGTGGCACCCATGTGCACAACACCGCCCAGCTGGGCCTGGTGAAGCTGCTCGGCGAGTCCTCCATCGGCTCCGGGGTGCGCCGGGTCGAGGCCCTGGTGGGCGTGGACGCCTACAACTTCCTCGCCCGGGAGCACACGGTCGTCTCCCAGCTCACCGACCTGGTCAAGGGCCGCCCCGAGGAGCTCCCGGAGAAGATCTCCGGCATGCTGAGCAAGCTCAAGGAGGCCGAGAAGGAGATCGAGCGGTTCCGCGCCGAGAAGGTGCTCCAGGCCGCCGCCGGTCTCGTCCAGGGCGCCAAGGACGTCCGGGGCGTGGCCCTGATCGCCGCCAAGGTGCCGGACGGCACCTCCGCCGACGATCTGCGCAAGCTGGTCCTGGACGTCCGTGGCCGCGTCCCGGGCGACCGCCCGGCCGTCGTCGCCCTCTTCACCGTGGCGGGTGGCCGTCCGCTGACCGTCATCGCCACCAACGAGGCCGCCCGTGAGCGCGGGCTCAAGGCCGGTGACCTGGTCCGCACCGCCGCCAAGACGCTCGGCGGCGGAGGCGGCGGCAAGCCGGACGTGGCCCAGGGCGGCGGCCAGAACCCGGGGGCCGTCGGCGAGGCCATCGAGGCCGTCGAGCGGCTCGTCGCGGAATCGGCCTGATCATCGTGCGACGCGGCAGGCGGATCGCCATCGATGTCGGGGACGCCCGGATCGGGGTCGCCTCGTGCGACCCCGACGGGATCCTCGCCACCCCCGTGGAGACCGTGCCGGGACGCGACATCCCGGCCGCCCACAAGCGGCTCGTGGCGATCGTCGAGGAGTACGAACCGATCGAGGTGGTGGTCGGCCTGCCGCGCTCGCTCAACGGGCGCGAGGGGCCGGCCGCGGCCAAAGTGCGCACCTTCGCGCGCGAGTTGGCACGGCGGGTCAACCCGGTGCCGGTGCGGCTCGTCGACGAGCGTATGACCACTGTCACAGCGTCCCAGGGGCTGCGCGCCTCCGGGGTGACGTCCAAGAAGGGCCGTTCCGTCGTTGACCAGGCGGCGGCCGTGGTGATCCTTCAGAGCGCGCTGGAGACCGAGCGGGTCTCGGGGAGGGCCCCGGGGGAAGCCGTCGAAGTGGTCATCTGATCGCGATACGGTAACGTTCCGCGCGGCATGGCCGCCGCCGCCCGTGCCCACGAACACGCCGAGCGGTGACCACCTCCGTCGCTAGGGGATCGATGACTGAGTACGGCCGGGGACCCGGCTCCCAACCGTGGCACCCCGAGGATCCGCTGTACGGGGACCGAGAGTGGAGCGGCCACCACGCGGCGGCCGGCCAGGATCCCTACGCACAGGACCGGTACGCGCAGGACCCCTACGCCCAGCAGGACACCTACGCACAGGATCCGTACGCACCGGACGCCTACGGCCAGGATCCCTACGGTCAGGGTGGCTACGGCCAGGGCCCGTACGGCCAGGACCCCTACGGACACCAGCAGTATCCGCACGGCTATCCGCAGGACCCCCAGCAGCAGCATCAGCAGCCCCAGTGGGACGGCCAGGACGCCGGTTACCCGCATCAGCGCCACCCGCAGGAGTACCCCGGCCAGGGCGGCCCCTACCCGGGCCAGGACGGCTCGTACGGCGGGATGGACCCGCAGGACCCTTATGGCGGCCAGGGCGCTTCCTACCCGGGCCAGGACCCCTACCAGGGACAACAGGGCACCCAGCAGATGCCCACGGTGCCCGCGGAGCACCAGGTGCCGCGCCAGCGCCAGGCCCCCGAGGAGCCGCCCCTCCAGGCGGACGAAGAGGACGACCATCCGTTCTTCAACGACGGCGGCGGCCGGGGCGACGCCGAGGATGCGGACGACGACGGCGAGGACGGCGAGCGCTCCGGCGAGAAGGGCAAGCCCAAGAAGCGCCGCAGCGGCGTGGCCTGCCTCTTCGTGACCGTCGTCCTGGTGGGTGTGGTCGGCGGAGGCGGCTACTACGCCTACGACTTCTGGCAGACCCGCTTCGGCCCCGCGCCCGACTACTCCGGCCAGGGCACCGGCCGGATCGAGGTGGAGGTTCCGTCCGGCTCCGGCAACGCCGAGATCGGTTCGATCCTCGCCGACAAGGGCGTGGTCAAGAGCAGCGGCGCCTTCGTCGACGCCGTGGAGGACAGCGGCAAGTTCGTCCAGCCGGGCACCTACACCCTGCGCAAGGAGATGTCCGGCGCGGCGGCGGTCAAGCTGATGCTCGACCCCAGCAGCAGCAACGCCCTGATCGTCACCGAGGGCATGCGCGACGCCACGATCTACGCGGCGATCGACAAGAAGATCGGCCTCAAGGCGGGGACCACCGCGGGCGTCGCCAAGAAGGAGGCCAAGAACCTCGGGCTGCCCTCCTGGGCCGACGACAACAGCAAGATCAAGGATCCGCTGGAAGGCTTCCTGTACCCGTCCCGCTACAGCGTGGGCGAGGGCGCCAAACCCGCGGACGTACTGCGGAAGATGGTCGCCGAGGCCAATCGGAACTACTCCGGCCTGGATCTGGAGGGCAAGGCCAAGGAATTGGGCCTGAAGTCCCCGCTCCAGCTCATCAGCGTGGCCAGCCTGGTCCAGGCGGAGGGCGTCACCCATGACGACTTCCGGAAGATGGCCGAGGTCGTCTACAACCGGCTGAAGCCCGCGAACCCGGAGACCAACGGCAAGGTGGAGTTCGACTCCTCGTACAACTACATCAAGAATCAGAGCAAGCTGGACATCCCGATCAGTGAGATCAAGGGATACGACAACCCGTACAACACCTACTTCTACAAGGGGCTCCCGCCGGGTCCGATCGGCAATCCGGGTGCGGACGCGTTGAAGGCGTCCATGAACCCGACCTCCGACGGGTGGTACTACTTTGTCGCGGTCGACGGCAAGAGCCACTTCTCTAGGACCTACACGGAGCATCTCAAGTGGGTCGACAAGTTCAATAAGCAGCGCAAGAACAATGGCTGAGGGATGATGTCGGAAAACCGCAGGGCAGCGGTGCTCGGTTCGCCGATCGCCCATTCCCTGTCACCGGTGCTGCACCGCGCCGCCTACCGCGAACTGGGCCTGACCGGCTGGACGTACGACCGCTTCGAGGTGGACGAGACCGGGCTGCCGGACTTCTTCAAGCACCTCGGCGAGGACGCGGGACCGGCCTGGGCCGGGCTGTCCCTGACCATGCCGCTCAAGCGCGCCGTCATCCCGCTGCTGGACGAGATCAGCGACACCGCGGCCTCGGTGGAGGCCGTCAACACGGTCGTCTTCGGCGACGACGGCCGCAGGCGCGGGGACAACACCGACATCCCCGGCATGCTGGCGGCGCTGCGGGAGCGCGGCGTCGGGCGCGTGGAGCGCGCCGCCGTGCTGGGCGCCGGCGCCACGGCCTCCTCCGCGCTGGCCGCGCTCTCCCGGATCTGCGACGGCGAGGTCACCGCGTACGTCCGCAGCGAGGCCCGCGCCGCCGAGATGCGGCAGTGGGGCGAGCGGCTGGGCGTCGTGGTGCGCACCGCGGACTGGGGCGACGCGGCCGAGGCGCTCGGCGCGCCGCTGGTGATCGCCACCACCCCCGCGGGCACCGCCGACGCGCTCGCCGCGGCCGTACCGGACCGCCCCGGCGCGCTCTTCGACGTCCTCTACGAGCCCTGGCCCACCCCGCTGGCCGCCGCCTGGGCGGCGCGCGGCGGCTCGGTGGTCGGCGGCCTGGACCTCCTGGTGCACCAGGCGGTGCTCCAGGTCGAGCAGATGACGGGCCGCGCCCCGGCGCCGCTGGCCGCGATGCGCGAGGCGCTGACGGCCCGCTGAGCCGTCCCACGGGCCCCTCGTCGGCCCCGTCCGGCTCCTCGTCGTGCCCGTCCGGCCCGTCCCCGGCCCCTCTCCGGGGCGCCGCGAGCGTCCACCTCATGGACCACGAACCGAGCGGACGCCCCGGTCGTGGGAGGATCGGAGGTGCGGGCCGGAGTCGCGCGGACCGGGCCGCGCCGCACGACGTCGAGGCACGCGCATGAGGGAGCACCGTTGAGCAGGTTGCGCTGGCTGACCGCGGGGGAGTCGCACGGCCCCGCACTCGTGGCGACGCTGGAGGGGCTGCCCGCCGGGGTGCCGATCACCACCGACATGGTGGCGGACGCCCTGGCCCGACGGCGGCTCGGCTATGGCCGCGGTGCCCGGATGAAGTTCGAGCGCGACGAGGTCACCTTCATCGGCGGCGTACGTCACGGGCTGACCCTCGGCTCCCCGGTCGCGATCATGGTCGGCAACACGGAGTGGCCCAAGTGGGAGCAGGTCATGGCCGCCGACCCGGTGGACGCCGAGATCCTCGAGGGCGTCGCCCGTAACGCCCCGCTCACCCGCCCCCGCCCCGGCCACGCCGACCTGGCCGGGATGCAGAAGTACGGCTTCGACGAGGCCCGGCCGATCCTGGAGCGCGCCAGCGCCCGCGAGACCGCCGCCCGGGTGGCGCTGGGCACCGTCGCCCGCTCCTACCTCAAGGAGACGGCCGGCATCGAGATCGTCTCGCACGTCGTGGAGCTGGCCGCCGCGAAGGCGCCGTACGGCGTCCTCCCCAAGCCCTCCGACGTCGAGAGGCTGGACGCCGACCCGGTGCGCTGCCTGGACGCCGACGCGAGCAAGGCGATGGTGGCCGAGATCGACCAGGCCCACAAGGACGGCGACACGCTCGGCGGTGTCGTCGAGGTGCTCGCGTACGGCGTACCGGTGGGCCTCGGCTCGCATGTGCACTGGGACCGCCGGCTCGACGCACGGCTGGCCGCCGCGCTGATGGGCATCCAGGCCATCAAGGGCGTCGAGGTCGGCGACGGCTTCGACCTGGCGCGGGTGCCCGGCTCCAAGGCCCATGACGAGATCGTCTCCACGGACGAGGGCATCCGGCGCTCCACGGGCCGCTCGGGCGGCACCGAGGGCGGGCTGAGCACCGGCGAGCTGCTGCGCGTCCGGGCCGCGATGAAGCCGATCGCGACCGTGCCGCGGGCGCTGGCCACGGTCGATGTGACCACCGGCGAGGCCACCAAGGCCCACCACCAGCGCTCCGACGTGTGCGCCGTCCCGGCCGCCGGGATCGTCGCCGAGGCGATGGTCGCGCTGGTGCTGGCGGACGCGGTCGCGGAGAAGTTCGGCGGCGACTCGGTTCCCGAGACCCGCCGCAATGTGAAGGGCTTCCTCGAGAACCTGGCCATCCGGTGAGTGGGGAGATCGGCGGGGGTCCGGCCGTTGTGCTGGTCGGGCCCATGGGGGTCGGTAAGACCACCGTCGGGCAGGTGCTCGCGGAGCGGCTCGGCACCACCTTCCGCGACACCGACACCGACATCGTCGCGACGGCGGGCAAGGAGATCTCGGAGATCTTCATCGACGAGGGCGAGCCGCACTTCCGCGAGCTGGAGCGGCAGGCGGTGCGGGCCGCCGTCGCCGGGCACCGGGGCGTGCTCGCGCTGGGCGGCGGCGCCGTCCTCGACGAGGGCACCCGGGCGCTGCTCGCGGGCCTCCCCGTCGTCTTCCTGGAGATGGGCGTCGCCGAGGCCGTCAAGCGCACCGGCCTTGACGCCCCGCGCCCGCTGCTCGCGGTCAATCCGCGCCAGCGCTGGCGCGAGTTGATGGAGCAGCGCCGCCCGCTGTACACCGAGGTCGCCCGCGCCGTGGTGTCGACCGAGGACCGCACCCCCGAGGCCGTCGCCGAGGCCGTCCTGGACGTACTGGAGCTGAAGAACGCATGACATCCCCTGTGGCCGAGACCCCCACGCGCGTCCAGGTCGGAGGCACCGCGGGCACCGCGCCGTACGAGGTGCTGATCGGCCGGCAGCTGCTCGGCGAGCTCCCCGGGCTGCTCGGCACGGCCGCCAAGCGCGTCGCCGTTCTGCACCCCGAGGCGCTGGCCGAGACCGGTGAGGCGATCCGCCAGGACCTCGCCGAGCAGGGGTACGACGCCATCGCGATCCAGCTGCCCAACGCGGAGGAGGCCAAGACCGCCGAGGTCGCCGCGTACTGCTGGAAGGCGCTCGGGCAGACCGGCTTCACCCGCACCGATGTGATCGTCGGTGTCGGCGGCGGCGCGACCACCGACCTCGCCGGATTCGTGGCCGCCACCTGGCTGCGCGGAGTGCGCTGGATCGCCGTCCCCACGACCGTGCTCGGCATGGTCGACGCCGCCGTCGGCGGCAAGACCGGGATCAACACGGCCGAGGGGAAGAACCTCGTCGGCGCCTTCCACCCCCCGGCCGGGGTGCTGTGCGATCTGGCCGCGCTGGACTCGCTGCCGGTCAACGACTACGTCAGCGGGCTCGCCGAGGTCATCAAGGCGGGCTTCATCGCCGACCCGGAGATCCTGGAGCTCATCGAGCGGGACCCGGTCGCCGCCCGTACGCCCGCCGGCCCGCACACCGCCGAGCTCATCGAGCGCTCCATCCGGGTCAAGGCCGAGGTCGTCTCCAGCGACCTCAAGGAGTCCGGGCTGCGGGAGATCCTCAACTACGGACACACGCTCGCCCACGCCATCGAGAAGAACGAGCGCTACAACTGGCGCCATGGCGCGGCCGTCTCCGTGGGCATGGTCTTCGCCGCCGAGCTGGGCCGGCTGGCGGGCCGTCTGGACGACGCCACGGCCGACCGGCACCGCACCGTCCTGGAGGCCGTGGGCCTGCCGCTCACCTACCGCGGCGACCAGTGGCTCAAGCTGCTGGAGACCATGAAGGTCGACAAGAAGTCCCGCGGTGACCTGCTGCGTTTCATCGTCCTGGACGGTATCGCCAAGCCCACCGTGCTGGAGGGCCCGGACCCGGCGGTGCTGCTCGCGGCGTACGCCGAGGTCTCCGGCTGACCCGGTCCGTCACCGTCTTCCCGCGTCACAGCTCTGTCATCGCCTTCGAAAGCCCGCGGCTCCGCCGCGGGCTTTCGAACAGCCCCCGGGCCCTGGCGGTTGCGGCCCTTGAGGGACGAAATGCCTGGCTGGCGAGGGGCGGCGGGGACACAGCGGGTTTGCGGTCCGTTCACACAGCGGAGCTTTGGGCAGGTACCGTTCGGTAGGAGCGGCCCCAGCGCCGTATCAGCACCTGACAGTTGTCGGACGAGAACTGCCTGTACGAGACGGAGTGCCACCGGATGCAGCATGCGGGAGCTCCGCTGCCACCGCCCCACCGGCCGGGGCCGGTTCCCGGGCCGCAGGGCGCGGGATGGGCGCAGGGCGCGAATGCGAACCATCACCCGGGACCTCACCCCAACCCCCCCGCCCCGCCCGTGCCTCCCGTGGCCGGGCACCCGGTACCGCCCGCGCAGCATCCGGTGTCCCCTCCGCCGGCCCCGCCCGCGCCTCCCGGGGCGCCGCTGGAGACGGTGAACACCACCGGCCATGTCCAGCTGCCGCCCGGCGGTCCGGTGCCGCTGCCGCATCCCCCGTCGGACCCGTCGCTCGCCGATGTCTCGCAGGCGGCGGTGGCGGTGCTGCTGATCGGACCGGCCGGGGCGGGCAAGACCACGGTCGCGCGTTACTGGGCCGACCGCCGCCGGGTGCCGACCGCGCACATCAGCCTGGACGATGTGCGGGAGTGGGTCCGGTCCGGCTTCGCCAACCCCCAGTCGGGGTGGAACGAGCACTCCGAGGCGCAGTACCGTCTCGCCCGCCGCACCTGCGGCTTCGCCGCCCGTAACTTCCTGGCCAACGGGATCTCCTGCATCCTCGACGACGCCGTCTTCCCCGACCGCCCGGTCGTCGGCCTCGGCGGCTGGAAGCGCCATGTGGGCCCCGGGCTGCTGCCGGTGGTGGTCCTTCCGGGCCTGGAGATCGTCCTGGAGCGGAACGCGGCCCGCAGCGGGAACCGCCGCCTCAGCGACGAGGAGGTGGCGCGGATCCACGGCCGGATGGCGGGGTGGTACGGCTCCGGCCTGCCGATCATCGACAACTCCACGTACGACGTGGAGACCACGGCCCGCATGCTCGACGAGGTCGTCACCCGCTCCATCGCGAGCCCACCCAGCTGGTAACAACCCCCCGTCCGGACCCGCTCGACCGGCCGTACCCGGCAGGCGTGCGTACGCTCGGGGACATGTCCGAGGTGTACGCGGCCCGACGTGCCCGTCTGCACGATCAGTGCACCGCGGCCGGGAGCGCGGCGGCGCTGGTGTCCCGGCCCGCCAATGTGCGCTATCTGTGCGGCGCCGTGCCGCCCGGGGCCGTGCTGCTGCTCGGACCCGTCCAGGATGTGCTGGTGGCCACCGAGGTCCCGTCCGCGCCCCCGCTCTCCGCGGGGCCACCGCGTTCCGACGAGCCGCGGCTGCTGGTGGTGCCCGGCGCGGACGGCGATCCGGCCGTGGCCGCCGCCGATCTGGCCGCGGCGGACGGCGCCGAGTCGCTGGCCGTCGAGGAGCACGATCTGACCGTCGCCCGCCATCGGGCGCTCGGCGCCGCCGCCCCCCGCGTCCGCCTCGCCGATCTGGGCCGCGCCGTCGAGCAGTTGCGGCTCATCAAGGACGACGAGGAGATCTCCTGTATGCGGATCGCCGGGGAGCTCGCCGACCAGGCGCTCGGCGAGCTGCTGGAGTCGATCCTGGTGGGCCGCACCGAGCGGCATCTGGCGCTGGAGCTGGAGCGCCGGCTGGTCGACCACGGCGCGGACGGCCCGGCCTTCCCCACCGTGGTCGCGGCGGGGCCCAACGCCGGGCGTCCCGCCCATCTGCCCACCGACCGGAGGGTCGAGGAGGGCGATTTCCTCACCATCTCCCTCGGCGCCGACTACCGCGGCTACCGCTGCCAGGTGGGCCGCACCTTCGTCATCGGGCCCTCGCCCGCGGACTGGCAGGTCGAGTTGTACGATGCCGTCTTCGCCGCTCAGCGGGCCGGGCGGGAGGCGCTGTTGCCGGGCCGGGCGTACCGGGACGTGGACCGGGTGACCCGTCAGGTGCTGACCGCCGCGGGCTTCGGAGACGGGCTGGAACCGTGCACCGGACACGGTGTGGGCCTGGAAATCGACGAGGACCCTCGGCTCACACCGTCCGCCATGGGTAAACTGGACGCTTGTGTGCCGGTCACCGTCGAGCCGGGGGTCCACCTCCCGGGCCGGGGCGGTGTCCGGATCGATGACACGCTCGTCGTCCGCCCCGAGGCGGACGGCGGACCCGAGCTACTCACCATCACGACCAAAGAGCTGCTCGCGCTCTAGCGGAACCGGGCGCGCCGGCGGCTCTCTGGTCTCCACCAGCTGTAGTCCAGGAGAACCCGCAACCGTGGCATCCACGAACGACCTCAAGAACGGCATGGTGCTCAAGCTCGACGGCGGCCAGCTGTGGTCCGTCGTCGAGTTCCAGCACGTCAAGCCCGGCAAGGGCCCCGCTTTCGTGCGCACCAAGCTCAAGAACGTGCTGTCCGGCAAGGTGGTCGACAAGACCTTCAACGCCGGTGTGAAGGTCGAGACGGCCAATGTCGACAAGCGCGGCATGCAGTTCTCGTACAAGGACGGCGAGAGCTTTGTGTTCATGGACATGGACACCTTCGACCAGATCTACATCACCCCCGAGGTCGTCGGCGACAACGCCCGCTACCTGCTCGAGGGGTTCGAGGCCGTCGTGGCGATGTACGAGGGCAACCCGCTGTACGTCGAGCTGCCCGCCGCCGTCGAGCTGGTGATCGAGTACACCGAGCCGGGTGTCCAGGGCGACCGCTCCACCGGTGGCACCAAGCCCGCCAAGCTGGAGACCGGCTACGAGATCGGTGTGCCGCTGTTCATCACCACCGGTGAGAAGATCAAGGTCGACACCCGCTCCGGTGAGTACCTCGGTCGGGTGAACAACTAACCGTGGCTGCCCGCAACAAGGCCCGTAAGCGCGCCTTCCAGATCCTCTTCGAGGCCGATCAGCGCGGCAGCACCGTGCAGACCGTGCTCGCGGACTGGATCCGGCTCGCCCGGACCGACGACCGGCAGCCGCCGGTCAGCGAATACACGATGCAGCTCGTCGAGGGCTATGCCCAGCACATCGGCCGGATCGACGAGCTGATCGCCACCTACGCGGTGGGCTGGACGCTGGACCGGATGCCGGTCGTCGACCGGAACATCCTGCGGCTGGGCGCCTATGAGCTGGTGTGGGAGGACGCGACCCCGGACGCGGTGGTGATCGACGAGGCGGTGCAGCTCGCCAAGGAGTTCTCCACCGATGACTCGCCGGCCTTTGTCAACGGCCTGCTGGGCCGCATCAAGGAGCTGAAGCCGAGTCTGCGTCGTGAGCAGGAGCCCCGGGAGCACCAGGGATAGCCGGCACCAGGCATAGCCGCGTTCATCACACGACAAAGCCGCCGGGGGCGGTGGAGGACCCAGTCAGGGCTCCACTGCCCCCGGCGGCACGTTTCTGCAGGTGAACAGGGGAAAGAGGGACTCAGACGTCTTCGTGCTGGACCGCGCGGCGGGCGTCGGCGCCCAGCACGCCCCAGCTGATCAGCTGTTCGGTCAGCACGGACGGCGACTGGTCATAGATGACGGCGAGGGTGCGCAGATCGTCCTGACGGATCGAGAGCACCTTGCCGTTGTAGTCACCACGCTGGCTCTGGATCGTCGCGGCGTACCGCTGTAGCGGGCCCGCCTTCTCGACCGGCACATGGGCCAGTCGCTCCAGGTCCAGTACCAGCTTCGGCGGCGGCTCCGCGGCCCCGGCCGGGCTCGTGCCCGGAAGCAGCTCCTGCACCGGGACGCCGTAGAAGTCGGCCAGCTCGGCGAGACGCTGCACGGTCACGGCGCGGTCGCCGCGCTCGTACGATCCCACCACCACGGCCTTCCAGCGGCCCTGGGACTTCTCCTCGACACCGTGGAGGGAGAGGCCCTGCTGGGTGCGGATGGCGCGGAGCTTGGCCCCGAGCTGTTTGGCGTATTCGCTGGACATAAAGCTCCCCGGACGCTGTATCGACGTGCGGCTGTGCCGCGCGGCTGGTCACTCACTGTGAGGTTACGCAGCGTAATTTCCATTCGTCAAGCCGAACGGAGCGGAGGGGCTCCGGCCAGGGGTGTTGACGGGGGCACTCGGTATCCCTGCTAGTGTGAATGGCGCAAATCCGACCGTCCTTTAAGGTCCGTCCCGTGAGGCGGAGAAGGAGGTCCTCGTATGGACGCCCGTACCTCGGACGCCGCGCGCTCGGTGTTGGAAGCACCGGATATCGCGCGCGTGCTCACCCGCATCGCCCACGAGATCGTCGAGCGCGCCAAAGGCGCCGATGACGTGGTGCTGCTCGGCATTCCCACCCGTGGTGTCTTTCTCGCCCGGCGGCTCGCCGCCCGGCTCGAAGAGATCACCGGCAAGCCCGGCCGGATCCCGGTCGGCTCGCTCGACATCACGATGTACCGCGACGACCTGAGGCTGCGCCCGGCCCGCGCGCTCGCCCGCACCGAGATCCCCGACGACGGCATCGACGGCCGCCTCGTGGTCCTCGTCGACGATGTGCTCTTCTCCGGCCGCACCATCCGCGCCGCCCTCGACGCCCTCGGCGACATCGGGCGGCCGCGCGCTGTGCAGCTCGCGGTCCTCGTCGACCGCGGCCACCGGGAACTGCCGATCCGCGCCGACTACGTCGGCAAGAACCTCCCCACGTCGCTGCGGGAGACGGTCAAGGTCCAGCTCACCGAGGAGGACGGCCGCGACAGCGTGCTCCTCGGGCTGCGCGAGACCACCCCGGCGGACGGGAAGTAGCGCCCCGCACCGACGGCGAGTGCCACCCCGGCGACCGGAGGGGAACCCGCCCGACGTACCACCGGTGCCGCCAGGCCACCGGTCCCCGCGCCTGCCCGCCCGCACGCCCGCACACCTCCTTCACCCACGGAGCAACCGGATGAAGCGCCACCTCATCTCGGCCGCCGATCTCTCGCGCGACGACGCCGTCCTGATCCTCGACACCGCCGAGGAACTGGCCCGGCTCGCCGACCGGCCGATCAAGAAACTGCCGACCCTGCGCGGCCGTACCGTCGTCAACCTCTTCTTCGAGGACTCCACCCGCACCCGCATCTCGTTCGAGGCGGCCGCCAAGCGGCTTTCCGCCGACGTGATCAACTTCTCCGCCAAGGGGTCCTCGGTCTCCAAGGGCGAGTCCCTGAAGGACACCGCGCTCACCCTGGAGGCGATGGGCGCCGACGCCGTGGTGATCCGCCACCACGCCTCCGGCGCCCCGCACCGGCTGGCCACCTCCGGCTGGATCAACGGCGCCGTGGTGAACGCCGGCGACGGCACCCATGAGCACCCCACCCAGGCGCTGCTCGACGCGTTCACCATGCGCCGCCGGCTGGCCTCCGGGGCGTCCGGCGTGGGCCAGGACCTGTCCGGCCGCCGGATCACCATCGTCGGCGACGTCCTGCACAGCCGGGTGGCCCGCTCCAACGTCCATCTGCTGTCCACCCTGGGCGCCGAGGTCACCCTGGTCGCCCCGCCGACGCTGGTCCCCTTCGGCGTGGAGAGCTGGCCCTGCGAGGTCTCCTACGACCTGGACGCGGTGATCGGCAAGACCGACGCCGTGATGATGCTGCGGGTCCAGCGCGAGCGCATGAACGCCGCGTTCTTCCCCACCGAGCGGGAGTACGCCCGCCGCTACGGCCTGGACGGCGACCGGATGGCGCGGATGCCCGAGCACGCCATCGTGATGCACCCCGGCCCCATGAACCGCGGCATGGAGATCACCGCCGATGTCGCGGACTCCGACCGCTGCACCGCCGTCGAGCAGGTCGCCAACGGGGTCTCGATCCGCATGGCCGTCCTGTACCTGCTGCTCGGCGGGAACGAGTCCGCCGTCGCCGCCGCCCGCACCGAGGAGAGCAAGTGACCATGAGCGACACCCACAAGACGCTGCTGCGCGGGGCGAAGGTGCTCGGCGGTGAGCCGCGTGACGTGCTGATCGAGGGCGAGCGCATCGCCGCGGTCGGCACCGGCCTCGACGCCGACGGCGCCACCGTGATCGACGCCACCGGGCAGATCCTGCTGCCGGGCCTGGTCGACCTCCACACCCATCTGCGCGAGCCCGGCCGGGAGGACTCCGAGACGGTCCTCACCGGCACCCGGGCCGCCGCGATCGGCGGCTTCACCGCCGTCCACGCCATGGCCAACACCTTCCCGGTGGCCGACACCGCGGGCGTCGTCGAGCAGGTGTGGCGGCTGGGCAAGGAGTCCGGCTACTGCGACGTACAGCCCATCGGGGCGGTGACCGTGGGCCTGGAGGGCAAGAAGCTCGCCGAGCTGGGCGCGATGCACGACTCCGCCGCCGGGGTGCGGGTCTTCTCCGACGACGGCAAGTGCGTGGACGACGCGGTGATCATGCGCCGCGCGCTGGAGTACGTGAAGGCGTTCGACGGCGTCATCGCCCAGCACGCCCAGGAGCCCCGGCTCACCGAGGGCGCCCAGATGAACGAGGGCGTCGTCTCCGCCGAGCTGGGCCTGGGCGGCTGGCCGGCCGTCGCCGAGGAGTCGATCATCGCCCGCGATGTGCTGCTCGCCGCGCACGTCGGCTCCCGGGTGCACATCTGCCATCTGTCCACCGCGGGCTCGGTGGAGATCGTCCGCTGGGCCAAGTCCAAGGGCTGGAACGTCACCGCCGAGGTCACCCCGCACCACCTGCTGCTGACCGACGAGCTCGTACGCTCCTACGACCCCGTCTACAAGGTGAACCCGCCGCTGCGCACCGAGGCCGATGTGATGGCGCTGCGCGAGGCGCTCGCCGACGGCACCATCGACTGCGTGGCCACCGACCACGCCCCGCATCCGCACGAGGACAAGGACTGCGAGTGGGGCGCGGCGGCCATGGGCATGGTGGGCCTGGAGACGGCGCTGTCCGTGGTCCAGCACACCATGGTGGACACCGGGCTGCTGGACTGGACGGGCGTCGCCGACCGGATGTCGGCGCGGCCCTCGGCCATCGGCCGCCTGACCGGTCACGGCCGTCCCATCGCCGCCGGGGAGCCCGCCAACCTCACCCTGCTCGACTCGGCTTACCGTGGTGTGGTGAACCCCGCGGGCTTCGCCTCCCGCAGCCGCAACACCCCCTACGAGGGCCGCGAACTGCCGGGCCGCGTGACGTACACCTTCCTGCGGGGCCGGGCGACGGTTGTGGACGGGAAGCTGGCGTGACGACTCCGAGTCATCCGGTGGCGGGCCTCGCGGGATTCGCGGGCCTCGCGGCCGAGCAGAAATCGCAGGACGTGACGGACTGGGCCGCCCGGCTCGGCTGGGTCGTCGGGCTGCTGCTGGTCATCGCGCTGGTCTACTGGCTGATGCGCGAGGGCTGGAAGTGGCGCGGCACCCTCCAGGGCGACCTCCCCGAGCTGCCCCAGGCCCCGGCCGAGCCCGGCGAGCCCAAGGTGTCGATGAGCGGCCGCTACCACGGCTCCACCACCGCCGGGCAGTGGCTGGACCGGATCGTCGCCCATGGCCTCGGCACCCGCAGCCGGGTCGAGCTCACCCTCACCGACCAGGGCGTGAGCGTCGTACGGCCGGGCGCGCAGGACTTCTTCATCCCCGCCGCCGAGCTGCGCGGCGCCCGGCTCGACAAGGGCATCGCGGGCAAGGTCCTCGCCGAGGGCGGGCTGCTGGTGATCACCTGGAGCCACGGTGACCGGCTGATCGACTCCGGCTTCCGCTCCGACCACGCGGCCGAGCACCCGGTCTGGGTCGAGGCCCTGGCCGTCAAGAACACCGAGCACAACCAGGAAGGTGCACGATGACCACCTCCAACAGGGGGGCCACCAGCCCCGCAGTCCTCGTCCTGGAGGACGGCCGCTCCTTCCGCGGCCGGGCCTACGGGGCCGTGGGGGAGACCTTCGGCGAGGCCGTGTTCTCCACCGGGATGACCGGCTACCAGGAGACCCTGACCGACCCCTCCTACCACCGCCAGGTCGTCGTGATGACCGCCCCGCACATCGGGAACACCGGCGTCAACGACGAGGACCCGGAGTCGAAGCGGATCTGGGTCTCCGGCTATGTGGTGCGCGACCCGGCCCGTACGCCCTCCAACTGGCGCTCCCGCCGCTCGCTCGACGAGGAGCTCAGCGCCCAGGGCGTCGTCGGCATCAGCGGGATCGACACCCGCGCTCTCACCCGCCATCTGCGCGAGCGCGGCGCCATGCGCGTGGGCATCTTCTCCGGCGGGGCGCTCGCCGACGAGGCCACCCTGCTGGCGAAGGTGCGGGAGGCCCCGCAGATGAAGGGCGCCGACCTCAGCGGCGAGGTGGCCACCGAGGAGGCGTACGTCGTCCCGGCGATCGGCACCAAGAGGTTCACCGTCGCCGCGATCGACCTGGGCATCAAGGGCATGACCCCGCACCGGATGGCCGAGCGCGGCATCGAGGTGCACGTGCTGCCCGCGACCGCCACCGCCGAGGACGTCTACGCGGTGAACCCGGACGGGGTCTTCTTCTCCAACGGCCCCGGCGACCCGGCCACCGCCGACCACCCCGTCGCCCTGATGCGGGCCGTGCTGGAGCGCTCCACGCCGCTGTTCGGCATCTGCTTCGGCAACCAGATCCTCGGCCGCGCGCTCGGCTTCGGCACCTTCAAGCTGAAGTACGGCCACCGCGGGATCAACCAGCCGGTGCAGGACCGCACCACCGGCAAGGTGGAGGTCACCGCCCACAACCACGGCTTCGCCGTGGACGCCCCGCTCGACGCGCCGTCCGACACCCCCTTCGGCCGCGCCGAGGTCTCCCACGTCTGCCTCAACGACAACGTGGTCGAGGGGCTGCGGCTGCTCGACCGCCCCGCGTTCAGCGTCCAGTACCACCCCGAAGCCGCCGCCGGTCCGCATGACGCCGCGTACCTTTTCGACCGCTTCGTGTCCCTGATGGAGGGCCAGCGTGCCTAAGCGCACCGACATCCAGTCCGTTCTGGTCATCGGCTCCGGCCCGATCGTCATCGGCCAGGCCGCCGAGTTCGACTACTCCGGCACCCAGGCGTGCCGGGTGCTGAAGGCCGAGGGCCTGCGGGTCATCCTGGTCAACTCCAACCCGGCCACGATCATGACCGACCCGGAGATCGCCGACGCCACCTATGTCGAGCCGATCACCCCGGAATACGTCGAGAAGATCATCGCCAAGGAGCGCCCCGACGCGCTGCTGCCCACCCTCGGCGGCCAGACCGCGCTCAACACCGCCATCTCGCTGCACGAGGCGGGCATCCTCGAGGAGTACGGCGTCGAGCTGATCGGCGCCAATGTCCAGGCGATCCACAAGGGCGAGGACCGCGACCAGTTCAAGGAGGTCGTCGAGGCCGTCCAGGCCAAGATCGGCCACGGTGAGTCCGCCCGTTCGGTCATCTGCCACTCCATGGACGACGTCCTCGCGGGCGTCGAGGAGCTCGGCGGCTACCCCGTCGTGGTCCGCCCCTCCTTCACCATGGGCGGCGCGGGCTCCGGCTTCGCCCACGACGAGGACGAGCTGCGCCGTATCGCGGGCCAGGGCCTGGCCCTCTCGCCGACCACCGAGGTGCTCCTGGAGGAGTCCATCCTCGGCTGGAAGGAGTACGAGCTGGAGCTGATGCGCGACCGCAACGACAACGTCGTGGTCGTCTGCTCCATCGAGAACTTCGACCCCATGGGCGTGCACACCGGTGACTCGATCACCGTCGCCCCGGCGATGACGCTCACCGACCGCGAGTACCAGATCCTGCGGGACATCGGCATCGCCGTCATCCGCGAGGTCGGCGTCGACACCGGCGGCTGCAACATCCAGTTCGCGGTCAACCCCGAGGACGGCCGGGTCATCGTCATCGAGATGAACCCGCGCGTCTCCCGCTCCTCGGCGCTCGCCTCCAAGGCCACCGGCTTCCCCATCGCCAAGATCGCCGCGAAGCTGGCCGTCGGCTACACCCTGGACGAGATCCCCAACGACATCACCCAGGAGACCCCGGCCTCCTTCGAGCCCACGCTCGACTATGTCGTGGTCAAGGTGCCGCGCTTCGCCTTCGAGAAGTTCCCGGCCGCCGACGCCCGGCTCACCACCACCATGAAGTCGGTCGGCGAGGCCATGGCCATCGGCCGCAACTTCACCGAGGCGCTCCAGAAGGCGCTGCGCTCGCTGGAGAAGAAGGGCAGCCAGTTCGACTTCACCGGGGAGCCCGGCGACAAGACCGAGCTTCTCCAGCGGGCCGTGATCCCCACCGACGGCCGGATCAACACCGTCATGGCGGCCATCCGCGCCGGGGCCACTCCGGAGGAGGTCTTCGACGCCACGAAGATCGACCCGTGGTTCGTGGACCAGCTCTTCCTGATCAAGGAGGTCGCGGACGAGATCGCCGCCGCCGGCAAGCTCGGCCCCGAGCTGCTCGCCGAGGCCAAGCGGCACGGCTTCTCCGACGCCCAGATCGCCGGGATCCGCTCGCTGCGCGAGGACGTGGTCCGCGAGGTGCGGCACGCGCTGGGCATCCGGCCCGTCTACAAGACGGTCGACACCTGCGCCGCCGAGTTCGCCGCCCGGACCCCGTACTTCTACTCCTCCTACGACGAGGAGTCCGAGGTCGCCCCGCGCGAGACCCCCGCGGTGATCATCCTCGGCTCGGGTCCCAACCGCATCGGCCAGGGCATCGAGTTCGACTACTCCTGCGTCCACGCCTCCTTCGCGCTGCATGACGCGGGCTATGAGACCGTCATGGTCAACTGCAACCCGGAGACCGTCTCCACCGACTACGACACCTCCGACCGGCTCTACTTCGAGCCGCTCACCCTGGAGGACGTACTGGAGATCGTCCACGCGGAAGCGCAGGCGGGCCCGGTGGCCGGGGTCATCGTCCAGCTCGGTGGCCAGACCCCGCTGGGCCTGGCCCAGGCGCTCAAGGACAACGGCGTGCCGATCGTCGGCACCTCGCCCGAGGCGATCAACCTCGCCGAGGAGCGCGGCGCCTTCGGCCGGGTGCTCACCGAGGCCGGGCTGCCCGCGCCCAAGTACGGCACCGCCTTCTCCTTCGAGCAGGCCAAGGGCATCGCCGCCGAGATCGGCTACCCGGTCATGGTCCGCCCCTCCTATGTGCTCGGCGGCCGCGGAATGGAGATCGTCTACGACGAGCCCTCGCTCGCCGCGTACCTGGAGCGGCACGCCGGGCTCATCTCCGAGCACCCCGTGCTCATCGACCGCTTCCTCGACGACGCCATAGAAATCGACGTGGACGCGCTCTACGACGGCGAGGAGCTCTACCTCGGCGGCGTCATGGAGCACATCGAGGAGGCCGGAATCCACTCCGGCGACTCGGCCTGTGCGCTGCCCCCGATCACCCTCGGCGGCTTCGACATCAAGCGGCTGCGCGCCTCGACCGAGGCCATCGCGCGCGGGGTCGGCGTCCGCGGGCTGATCAACATCCAGTTCGCGATGGCCGGGGACATCCTCTACGTGCTGGAAGCCAATCCGCGCGCCTCCCGTACCGTGCCCTTCACCTCCAAGGCCACCGCGGTACCGCTGGCCAAGGCCGCCGCCCGGATCTCGCTGGGCGCCACCATCGCCGAGCTGCGCGCCGAGGGGCTGCTGCCCTCCAGCGGCGACGGCGGCACGCTGCCGATGGACGCCCCGATCTCCGTCAAGGAGGCCGTGATGCCGTGGAGCCGGTTCCGGGACGCCTCCGGGCGCGGGGTGGACACCATCCTCGGCCCGGAGATGCGCTCCACCGGTGAGGTCATGGGCATCGACTCGGTCTTCGGCGCGGCCTACGCCAAGTCGCAGGCCGGGGCGTACGGCGCGCTGCCGACCAAGGGGCGCGCGTTCGTCTCCGTCGCCAACCGCGACAAGCGCTCGATGATCTTCCCGGCCCGGGAGCTGGTCGGCCTCGGTTTCGAGCTGCTGGCCACCTCGGGCACGGCGGAGGTGCTCAAGCGCAACGGGATCAACGCGACCGTGGTGCGCAAGCACAGCGAGGGCGAGGGCCCGAACGGCGAGAAGACCATCGTCCAGCTCATCCACGAGGGCGAGGTCGACCTGATCGTCAACACCCCGTACGGCACCGGCGGCCGGCTCGACGGCTATGACATCCGTACGGCGTCCGTCGCCCGCGGCGTCCCGTGCCTGACCACCGTCCAGGCGCTCGCGGCCGCCGTCCAGGGCATCGAGGCGCTGGGCCGGGGCGCGGTCGGCGTCCGATCGCTCCAGGAACACGCGGAACATCTGACCGCCGCCCGCGAGGAGTGAGGCGAGGGAGGGGGACACCGGCCGGTGTCCCCCTCTTCGCGAGCCGCCACTCTTCCCCCGCTTCCGCCGCGCGCAGAAAGCCCCTCATGTACTCGCTGCTCTTCAACCTGCTCTTCCGGCGCATGGACCCGGAAGAGGCCCACCACCTGGCCTTCGGCTGGATCCGGCTGGCCGCCCGCGTCCCCGTCCTGCGCACCTTCGTCGCGGCCCTCCTCGCCCCCCGCGACAAGGCGCTGCGCACCGAGGCGCTGGGCCTGCGGATGCACGGGCCGTTCGGGCTCGCCGCCGGATTCGACAAGAACGCCGCCGGGATCGACGGCATGGCCATGCTGGGCTTCGACCATGTCGAGATCGGCACGGTCACCGCCCAGCCGCAGCCCGGCAACCCCAAGCGGCGGCTCTTCCGGCTGGTCGCCGACCGCGCCCTGATCAACCGGATGGGCTTCAACAACGAGGGCTCGGCGGCGGTCGCGGCCCGTCTCGCGGCCCGGCGCCCGGCCTTCCGTACGACGGTCGGCGTCAACATCGGCAAGACCAAGGTCGTCCCGGAGGCGGAGGCCGTCGCCGACTATGTGACGTCCACCGAGCGGCTCGCCGCCCACGCCGACTACCTCGTCGTCAACGTCTCCTCGCCCAATACCCCCGGACTGCGGAATCTCCAGGCCGTGGACCATCTGCGGCCGCTGCTGACCGCGGTCCGCGAGGCCGCGGACCGCACGGTCACCGGTCGCAAGGTGCCACTTCTGGTCAAAATCGCGCCGGACCTCGCCGACGAGGACGTGGACGCGGTCGCCGATCTGGCGGTCGAGCTCGGCCTGGACGGCATCATCGCCACGAACACCACCATCGCGCGCGACGGCCTCGGCCTCGCCTCTCCCGCCCGGCTCACCGCCGAGACCGGCGGCCTGTCCGGCGCGCCCCTGAAGGCGCGCTCCCTGGCGGTGCTGCGCCGTCTGTACGCCCGGGTGGGGGACCGGCTGACCCTGGTCGGGGTCGGCGGGATCGAGACCGCGGACGACGTCTGGGAGCGGATCCTCGCGGGGGCGACGCTGGTCCAGGGCTACAGCGCGTTCATCTACCGCGGGCCGTTCTGGTGCCGTGAGATCCACCGCGGCCTCGCGGCCCGCCTGGCCGCGAGCCCGTACGCCACCCTCGCCGAGGCCGTCGGCGCGGCCGCCCCGCCCAGCCCCTCCGGCGATTGAGGAGCGGGGCTCGGGGCGGAGCCCCGGCGGGGGAGTGGGGCGGAGCCCCCACGGTTGGGCATCGGCAGGACACCCCGTACGCATCCCGAAGGAGAGACCGATGACGAGATCCGCACCCACCCCCTTCGGCACCCGCTTGCGCGCCGCCATGGACGCCCGCGGCCCGCTGTGCGTCGGCATCGACCCGCACGCCTCCCTGCTGGCCGACTGGGGCCTGGGGGACGATGTGGCCGGTCTGGAGCGGTTCACCCGGACCGTCGTGGACGCCCTCGCCGAGCGGGTCGCCGTCCTCAAGCCGCAGTCGGCCTTCTTCGAGCGGTTCGGCTCCCGCGGCATCGCGGTGCTGGAACGGGCCGTCGCCGACGCCCGCGCCGCCGGGGCGCTGGTGCTGATGGACGCCAAGCGCGGCGACATCGGCTCGACCATGGCCGCGTACGCCTCCGCCTATCTGGATCCGGCCGGCCCGCTCTTCTCGGACGCCGTCACCGTCAGCCCCTACCTCGGCTTCGGCTCGCTGCGCCCGGCGCTGGACGCGGCGCGGGCGGCGGGGGCGGGCGTCTTCGCGCTGGCGCTGACGTCCAACCCGGAGGGCGCCGAGGTGCAGCACGCGGTGCGGCCCGACGGGACGACCGTCGCGGCCACCGTGCTGACCGCGCTCAAGGCCGAGAACGCCGCCGAGGCCGCCGAGGGCCGCCTCGGCTCGTACGGGGCCGTGGTCGGGGCCACCCTCGGCGGCACCGCGCACCGGCTGGGCGCCGATCTGGCGATCGACGGGCCGCTGCTGGCCCCCGGCATCGGGGCCCAGGGCGCGACCCCAGCCGATCTTCCGGCGGTCTTCGGCGCGGCGGTGCGAAATGTTCTTCCGAGCGTCAGCCGGGGGGTGCTCCGGCACGGTCCGGATGCCGCGTCGCTGGTCGCCGCGGCATCCCGAATGGCTGATGAAGTGCGTGCCGTGGCCGAATAACCCGGCTACTTTGTCCGTAAATGTCGGAGTCGAGCGAGTCTGACCAGGACTTTTCGTCTGTTCTCGCTGACTGGAGCGGGATCGGCCGCTAGTCTCCGACGAGAGCGAACGCGCGCTGCGTTGCGCGTTGCTCCCCAGGTGAGGGGCGACTAGGTTCCTCACCGGTCCATATCCGACAGTTCGACATCCGAGGTGACGTAGGCGTGGCTCTTCCGCCCCTTACCCCTGAACAGCGCGCAGCCGCGCTAGAAAAGGCCGCCGCGGCTCGCCGGGAGCGCGCCGAGGTCAAGAATCGACTCAAGCACTCCGGCGCCTCCCTGCACGAGGTCATCAAGCAGGGCCAGGAGAACGATGTCATCGGCAAGATGAAGGTGTCCGCTCTCCTCGAGTCCCTGCCCGGCGTCGGCAAGGTCCGCGCCAAGCAGATCATGGAGCGGCTCGGCATCTCCGAAAGCCGTCGTGTGCGGGGTCTGGGCTCCAACCAGATCGCGTCGCTCGAGCGTGAGTTCGGCGGCGCCGCCGGCTGACCCGGCCCGGCGTTTCCAGGCACTCCCGGGAACCTGGATAATCGCTCCATGGCAGCACACTCCGCACGACCGCGACTGACCGTGCTCTCCGGCCCCTCCGGGGTCGGCAAGAGCACGGTCGTCGCCCATATGCGCAAGGAACACCCCGAGGTCTGGCTCTCGGTCTCCGCCACGACCCGGCGCCCGCGCCCCGGTGAGCGGGACGGCGTCCACTACTTCTTCGTGGACGACGGGGAGTTCGACAAGCTCATAGCAAATGGTGAGCTGCTGGAGTGGGCCGACTTCGCGGGCAACCGCTACGGCACCCCGCGCGAGGCGGTCATGGACCGCCTCGGCGCGGGCGAGCCGGTGCTGCTGGAGATCGATCTCCAGGGCGCACGGCAGATCCGCGAGTCCATGCCGGAGGCGCAGCTGGTCTTCCTCGCCCCGCCGAGCTGGGAGGAGCTGGTGCGCCGGCTCACCGGCCGGGGCACCGAGGCGCCCGAGGTGATCGAGCGGCGGCTGGAGGCCGCGCGGACCGAGCTGGCCGCCGAGTCAGAGTTCGATATGACCTTGGTCAATACCTCCGTCGAGGACGTGGCCAGTGAGCTGCTAGCCTTGATGCGAGTGGCTTGATCTTCGATTCACTCTTGCCGTCAGGCGAAATAAGGAAGGCTAGAGAGTGTCCTCTCCCATGACCGCGCCCGAGGGGATCATCAACCCTCCGATTGATGAGCTGCTCGAGGCCACCGACTCCAAGTACAGCCTGGTGATCTACGCGGCCAAGCGCGCCCGCCAGATCAACGCGTACTACTCCCAGCTCGGTGAGGGCCTGCTCGAGTACGTCGGTCCCCTCGTGGACACCCACGTCCACGAGAAGCCCCTCTCGATCGCGCTCCGTGAGATCAACGCGGGCCTGCTGACCTCAGAGGCCATCGAGGGCCCCGCCCAGTAGGCTCCGAAGCGCTTGAACCACCGGCCCGGCAGTGATGCCGGGCCCGTGGTGTGTCATGGGTACGTGAGCCGACCCGGCGTACCGTGACAGGACGTAACGCCCGATGCGGCATACGACGTACCCGGTGGGGAGAGCCGAGCGATGGACAAGCCCGAGGTGGTCCTGGGCGTCAGTGGCGGGATCGCCGCCTACAAGGCGTGTGAGCTGCTGCGCCGCCTCACCGAGTCCGGCCATGACGTACGCGTCGTGCCGACCGCCTCGGCGCTGCACTTCATCGGTGAGGCGACCTGGTCGGCGCTGTCCGGACATCCGGCGACGACCGAGGTCTGGGAGTCCGTCCACGAGGTGCCCCACGTCCGCATCGGCCAGTCCGCCGACCTGGTCGTGATCGCCCCCGCCACCGCCGATCTGCTCGCCAAGGCCGCCCATGGCCTGGCGGACGACCTGCTCACCAATACGCTGCTCACCGCGCGCTGTCCGGTCGTCTTCGCGCCCGCGATGCACACCGAGATGTGGGAGCACCCGGCCACCCAGGAGAACGTGGCGACCCTGCGCCGCCGCGGCGCCGTCGTCATCGAGCCCGCCGTGGGGCGGCTCACCGGTGTGGACACCGGCAAGGGGCGGCTGCCGGACCCCGGGGAGATCTTCGAGGTCTGCCGCCGGGTGCTGGCCCGCGGCGCCGAGGCGCTCACCGCCGATCTGGCCGGCCGCCATGTCGTGGTCAGCGCCGGAGGCACCCGCGAGCCGCTGGACCCGGTGCGCTTCCTCGGCAACCGCTCCACCGGCCGCCAGGGGTACGCCCTGGCCCGTGCCGCCGTCGCCCGGGGCGCGCGGGTGACGCTCATCTCGGCCAACAGCGAGCTGCCCGACCCGGCCGGCGCCGATGTGGTGCGCGCGGGCACCGCGGCACAGCTGCGGGAGGCCGTCCTCAAGGCCGCCGCGGACGCCGACGCCGTGGTCATGGCCGCCGCCGTCGCCGACTTCCGCCCCGCCCAGTACGCCGAAGGGAAGATCAAGAAGCGCGAGGGCCAGGAGCCCGAGCCGCTCGCCCTGGTGCGGAATCCGGACATCCTCGCCGAGATCTCCGCGGAGCGCGCCCGCCCCGGCCAGATCGTGGTCGGCTTCGCCGCCGAAACCGACGACGTGCTCGCGAACGGGCGCGCGAAGCTGGTCCGCAAGGGCTGCGATCTGCTCGTGGTGAACGAGGTCGGGGAGCACAAGACCTTCGGCGCCGAGACCAACGAGGCCGTGGTGCTCGGCGCCGACGGCACCGAGACGCCCGTGCCGTACGGCCCCAAGGGCGCGCTCGCCGACACGGTCTGGGACCTGGTGGCCCGGCGCCTGGGCTGAGGGCGGACCCGGGGCCGCGCCGGATCCGGTCCGGCGGGGCTCCCCGGGATTTCTCGACAGGCCCGACGCGGGGCTCCCCGGAATTCTCGACAGGCGCGACAACAGGCTCGACAGGGGGCGGGACACGGCCGATCGGGCTCATGACACATCCCTGCCACGGCGGGGTGGGGCTGTATTTCGGCTTGAGGCAAGGTATGTTCCCGGTCACGGGCCTGCCCGTTCTGTGGGACGGGGATGCTTGACCGGTGGACGTGCCGGATAAACTGGCCCAGGAACCGCATCGGGCGCAGCCCCCGCGCGGTCCCGACCATGATCAGCCAGCAGCCGCTGCAACCCCAGGGAGCGATGTGTCCCGCCGCCTGTTCACCTCGGAATCTGTCACCGAGGGTCACCCCGACAAGATCGCTGACCAGATCAGCGACACCATTCTCGACGCCCTTCTGCGGGAGGACCCGCATTCCCGGGTCGCGGTCGAGACCTTGATCACCACCGGCCTGGTGCATGTGGCCGGCGAGGTGACGACCAAGGCGTACGCCCCGATCGCGACGCTCGTGCGGAACAAGATCCTCGAAATCGGCTACGACTCGTCGAAGAAGGGCTTCGACGGCGCCTCCTGCGGCGTCTCGGTGTCGATCGGCTCACAGTCCCCGGACATCGCCCAGGGTGTGGACTCCGCCTACGAGCTCCGGGTCGAGGGCGACGAGGACGAGCTGGACAAGCAGGGCGCGGGCGACCAGGGCCTGATGTTCGGGTACGCCTGCGACGAGACGCCCGAGCTGATGCCGCTGCCGATCAACCTGGCGCACCGGCTCTCCCGCCGGCTGTCCGACGTCCGCAAGAACGGGACCATCCCCTATCTGCGCCCGGACGGCAAGACCCAGGTCACCATCGAGTACGACGGCCACAAGGCGGTCCGCCTGGACACCGTCGTCGTCTCTTCGCAGCACGCCTCCGACATCGACCTGGACTCGCTGCTGGCGCCCGACATCCGGGAATTCGTGGTCGAGCACGTGCTGAACGAGCTGGTCGAGGACGGCATCAAGCTCGACACCGAGGGCTACCGCCTGCTGGTCAACCCGACCGGCCGCTTCGAGATCGGCGGCCCGATGGGCGACGCGGGCCTCACCGGCCGCAAGATCATCATCGACACCTACGGCGGCATGTCCCGCCACGGCGGCGGCGCCTTCTCCGGCAAGGACCCCTCCAAGGTCGACCGCTCCGCCGCCTACGCCATGCGCTGGGTCGCCAAGAACGTGGTGGCCGCCGGCCTCGCCCAGCGCTGCGAGGTGCAGGTCGCGTACGCCATCGGCAAGGCCGAGCCGGTCGGCCTCTTCGTCGAGACCTTCGGCACGGCGGCGGTCGACGCCGAGAAGATCGAGAAGGCCATCTCCGAGGTCTTCGACCTCCGCCCGGCCGCCATCATCCGCGACCTCGACCTGCTCCGCCCGATCTACGCCCAGACCGCGGCGTACGGCCACTTCGGCCGTGAGCACTCCGACTTCACCTGGGAGCGCACCGACCGCGTCGACGCCCTCCGCGCGGCGGCGGGTCTGTAAGCCCGGCTCGATTCACGGACCCCGACGAAGGCCCGGACGCCCCCGCGGCGCCCGGGCCTTCGCCTGCGTAGCTGTCCGTGCGGTCTGCTAAGACTTGATCTGTGAGCAGGGACAACGAGCGGCCGAGGGATCCGGCGGAGGCGCCGGAGGGGGAGCAGCTCGCGCTCATTCGGGAGACGGTGCGCAAGGCCAAGGTGCCCAAGGCGAAGCCGCGGACCTGGCGGGGGGCGGCGCTGGCCCCGGAGCGGCCGGTGGCGCGGGTGCTGGTGGACAAGGGGCCGGTCCACCTCGACAAGCTGTGGGACTACGCGGTGCCGGCCGAGATGGACGCCGAGGCCCGGCCCGGGGTGCGGGTGCGGGTGCGGTTCGGGGCCGGGACGGGGAAGGTGCGCGAGGGGCGGCGCGAGGGGGGCGGGCTGCTCGACGGGTACATCATCGAGCGCGTCGCCGAGTCCGACTACCGGGGCCCGCTGGCCGCCCTCGCGCAGGTGGTCTCCACCGAGGAGGTGCTGGGGCCGGGGCTGCTGGCGCTGTGCCGGGCGGTCGCCGAACGGTACGCCGGGTCGCTCGCCGATGTGCTCCAGCTGGCCCTGCCCAAGCGCAACGCCCGTGCCGAGGGCGAGCCGTCACCGGCGCCGCTGCCCCCGCCGGAGCCGCCCGCGCCCGGGAGCTGGGCGCGCTATCCGGCCGGGCCCGGGTTCCTGGAGGCGCTGGTGCGCGGGGACCGGCCGCGTGCCGTGTGGACCGCGCTGCCCGGACCGCACTGGCCCCGGGAGTGGGCCACCGCCGTGGCCGCCACGCTCGCGTCCGGGCGCGGGGCGCTCGTCGTCGTGCCCGACGGGCGGACCGCCGAGCGGGTGGACGCCGCGCTCGCGGAGGTGCTCGGCGGCCCGGGGCGGCATGTGCTGCTCACCGCCGACCTCGGGCCCGAGGAGCGCTACCGCCGCTGGCTGGCGGTCAGCCGGGGCTCGGTGCGGGCGGTGGTGGGCACCCGGGCGGCGATGTTCGCGCCGGTCCGGGACCTCGGGCTGGTGGGGATCTGGGACGACGGGGACCGCAGTCACAGCGACGACCGGCTGCCGCAGCCGCACGCCCGCGATGTGCTGCTGCTGCGCGCCGTCCATGAGAAGACCGGATTTCTGCTGGGCGACCTCGGCCGTACCGTCGAGGCCGCCCAGCTGGTGGAGAACGGCTGGGCCCGGCCGCTCGAGGCCGACCGCGAGCGGGTCCGGGCCGCCGCCCCGCTGATCCGTACGGTCGACGAGGGCGAGGTGGCCCGGGACGCCGAGGCCCGCGCCGCCCGGCTGCCCACGATCGCGTGGCAGACCGTACGGGAGGCGCTGACCCGCGGCCCGGTGCTGGTGCAGGTGCCGCGCCGGGGGTATGTGCCGAAGCTGGCCTGTGAGCGCTGCCGGGAGCCCGCGCGCTGTGCGCACTGCTCGGGCCCGCTGGAGGCGCGGGACGCGGACCATCTGGTGTGTGGCTGGTGCGGGCGGGACGAGCCCGCCTGGCACTGCCGCGAATGCGGGGGCGTCCGGCTGCGGGCGTCCGTCGTCGGCGCCCGGCGCACCGCCGAGGAGCTGGGCCGCGCCTTTCCGTCCGTGCCCGTCCGCACATCGGGTCGTGACCATGTGCTGACGTCCGTCCCGGACCGTCCGGCGCTCGTCGTGAGCACACCGGGCGCCGAACCGGTCGCGGAGGGCGGCTACGCCGCGGCGCTGCTGCTCGACGGCTGGGCCCTGCTCGGCCGCCCCGATCTGCGCGCCGGTGAGGACGCGCTGCGCCACTGGCTGGAGGCGGCCTCGCTGGTCCGTGGCCATGGGGAGGAGGGGGACGACGGCCGGGGCGGCATGGTGGTGATCATGGCCGAGCCGACGCTGCGGCCCGTCCAGGCGCTGGTGCGCTGGGACCCGGCCGGTTACGCGGCGCGCGAGCTGGCCGAGCGGTCCGATCTGGGCTTCCCGCCGATCTCCCGGATGGCGGCCGTGACCGGCCCCGCGGAGGCGGTGGCCGAGCTGATCGCCTCGACCCAACTGCCCGAGGGGGCCGAGATCCTGGGCCCGGTCCCGCTGCCCCCGCCGCCCCCCGGCCGCCCGCGCCGCCCCGGGGACCCGCCCGCGGGCGAGGTCTGGGAGCGCGCCCTGCTACGGGTCCGCCCCGGCCAGGGCAGCGCCCTCGCGGCAGCCCTCAAGGAGGCGAAGGCCCGCCGCCTGGCCCGGGGGGACAGGGATCCCGCGGTGCGGGTGGATCCCCTGGACATCGGCTGACTCCGGTGCCGTAAAGCATCCGGTGGCTTGGGTCTTCCGGCCCGGGACCACCTCCCGGCGGTGGCCGCTGGGGAGGCTCTTGCGCCCCGGCGGGGGCGCCTCCCAGCGGTGGCCGGGGAAAACCGAGCCTCTAAAGAGAGGGCCGGGGGCTCGGGAAGGCGCTCGGGCGGGGGTCCTCGCGGAGGGACGGGGCCGACTGCGGGGGGACCGTGCGGGCGGCGGGCACCGAGGGCAGGGGGGCGGGCTCGGCCGGGCGGCCCGTGGACGGTTCGCCGCCCTCGGCCGCGCTCTGCGCGGCGGCCCGGCGGGCGCCGTAACGGCGGTGCACCGCCTGCTTGGTGACACCGAGCGCCGAGCCCACCGCGTCCCAGGAGAAGCCGAGCGAGCGATCGAAGTCGACCGCGGCCGTGACCAGCGTCTCGACGCTGTCCCGCAGTTCCTGGGCGAGCCGCACGGTGGGGGCCGGGGCGCGTCCGTAGACCACGAAACCGGCGGACGGGCCGGTGCGACGGGGGCGGTAGACATTGCCGAGCTGGGCGGTGAGCGTGCGCAGCGCGTCCACCTGGCGGCGGACCCGCTCGATGTCCCGGACCAGGAGGTGCAGGCTGGCCCGTGCCTGGGCGTCATGAGTTGCGTGGTCGGCCATGAACAAGCCTCTCGAACCGGCGTTGACGGGGGATTGGGGGATGGGGGAGTTGGGGGGAAGGGCGGGGAGTCGGACGGACGGCGGGAAAGGGCTCGGGCCGCGACAGCGGCCCGATGCGGTCAATCTGCCTTGACCAACGCGGCACCCGCCCGTCGGTCACGGTCCGGGGCGTGCGGCAGTCCGCTCGTACGCCCCCTCGGACGGCGGACCATAGACTTCAGACGCTGTTCGCGACGTTCCCGCCGTATCCGCTGTGTGAGAGGTAGTTCGCCACCCATGAGGCTCGTCTTCGCCGGTACCCCCGAGGTCGCCCTGCCCGCTCTGGACGCGCTGATCGCGTCCCAGAAGCACGAGGTGGTGGCCGTGGTGACCCGTCCCGACGCGCCCGCCGGACGCGGCCGCCGACTGGTGGCCAGCCCGGTCGCCGAGCGGGCCGAGGAGGCGGGCATCGAGGTGCTCAAGCCCGCCAAGCCGCGCGATCCGGAGTTCCTCGCCCGGCTCACCGAGATCGCGCCGGACTGCTGCCCGGTGGTGGCCTACGGCGCGCTGCTGCCCAAGGCCGCGCTGAAGATCCCCGCGCACGGCTGGGTCAATCTGCACTTCTCGCTGCTCCCGGCCTGGCGGGGCGCGGCCCCCGTGCAGCACTCCCTGCTGGCGGGCGACGAGATGACCGGCGCCTCGACCTTCCAGATCGAGGAAGGGCTGGACTCCGGGCCGGTGTTCGGGGTGGTGACGGAGCAGGTGCGGGCCACCGACACCAGCGGCGATCTGCTGACCCGGCTCGCCTTCGCCGGTGCCGGGCTGCTCGAGGCGACGATGGACGGCATCGAGAACGGCACCGTGCGCCCGGTGCCGCAGCCGGCCGAGGGCATCTCGCTCGCCCCGAAGATCACCGTTGAGGACGCGGAGATCGACTGGACGGCGCCCGCGCTGCGTGTCGACCGGCTGGTGCGCGCGTGCACCCCCGCCCCGGGCGCGTGGACCACCTTTCGGGGGGAGCGGCTGAAGGTCGTCTCGGCCCGGCCGGTGACGGACCGTACGGATCTGGCGCCCGGTGTGCCGGCCGTCACCAAGAAGGCCGTGTACGTGGGCACCGGCAGCCATGCCGTCGAGCTGACCTGGGTACGGCCGCAGGGCAAGAAGCCGATGCCCGCGGCGGACTGGGCGCGTGGGGTGCGGATCGCGGAGGGCGAGCGGCTGGGGGCCTGAGCGGCCCGCCGCGCCCAACGCCACACCGAAGGCCGCGCTGAACGCCACGCCAAAGGCCGCGCCAGGACCAGCTGCGCCACGGAGGCGCCCAGGAGGCGGATGTTGACTTCAACCGAGGTTGAAGTCTTACGTTCCTCACGAGACCTCGGAGGTACGTGATGGACATGCAATCGACCGCCTGGCACTCCCTGTATCAGACGGCCAATGCCCAGGACGACCGGCGGCCCTTCTCCCGCGAGACGTTGCGCCGCATCGGCGCCTTCGCCCGTCCGCACCGCCGTCAGCTGCTGTTGTTCCTGGTGCTGAGCACGGTCGCGGCGGTGCTCGCGGTGGCGACGCCGCTGCTGGCCGGCCGGGTGGTGGACGCGATCGTCCACCGTTCGGGACAGGGCACGGTGCTCTGGCTGGCCGGGCTCATCGCCGCGATCGCCGTGGCGGAGGCGGGACTCGGGCTGGTGACCCGCTGGCTGTCGGCGAACATCGGCGAGGGGCTGATCCTCGATCTGCGCACCGCCGTCTTCGACCACGTCCAGCGGATGCCGGTGGCGTTCTTCACCCGGACCCGCACCGGTGCGCTGGTCAGCAGGCTCAACAACGACGTCATCGGCGCGCAGCGGGCGTTCAGCGACACCCTCTCCGGGGTGGTCGGCAATGTGGTGACGCTGCTGCTCACCTTTGTCGTCATGATCGGGATCTCCTGGCAGATCACCCTGCTGACGCTGCTGCTCCTGCCCGTCTTCCTGCTGCCCGCGCGCCGGGTGGGCGGACGGCTGGCGAAGCTGCGGCGCGAGGCGGCCGCGCACAACGCCGCGATGAGCACCCAGATGACCGAGCGCTTCTCCGCGCCCGGGGCGACCCTGGTCAAGCTGTTCGGACGGCCCGCCGACGAGTCCGCCGAGTTCGCCGCGCGGACCCGCCGGGTGCGGGACATCGGGGTGCGGACCGCGATGGTCCAGGTCTCCTTCGTGACCGCCCTGACCCTCGTCTCCGCCCTGGCCCTCGCCCTGGTCTACGGCCTCGGCGGCTGGTTCGCGCTGCACGGGCGGCTCGACCCCGGCGCCGTCGTCGCGCTCGCGCTGCTGCTCACCCGGCTGTACGCGCCGCTGACCGCGCTGGCCGGGGCGCGGGTCGAGGTGATGAGCGCGCTCGTCAGCTTCGAGCGGGTCTTCGAGGTGCTCGACCTCGAGCCGCTGATCAAGGAGAAGCCGGACGCCCGGGAGGTCCCGGAGGGCCCGGTGTCCGTCGAGTTCGACCGCGTGGACTTCGGCTACCCGGCCGCGGACAAGGTCTCCCTCGCCTCCCTGGAGGAGGTCGCCACCCTGGACACCCGCGGTGGCGTCCCGGTCCTGCACCAGGTGTCCTTCCGCGCCGAACCGGGCCAGATGGTCGCGCTGGTGGGCTCCTCCGGCGCCGGGAAGTCGACCATCGCGCAGCTGCTGCCGAGGCTCTACGACGCCGACCACGGCGCCGTTCGGCTCGCCGGGGTGGACGTCCGCGATCTGACGGCCGGCTCGATCCGCGCCACCCTCGGCATGGTCACGCAGGACGGCCATCTCTTCCATGACTCGATCCGCGCCAATCTGCTGCTGGCCCGGCCGGAGGCCACCGACGAGGAGCTGTGGGAGGTGCTGCGCCGGGCCCGTCTCGAGGGGCTGATCGCGGCGCTGCCGGACGGTCTCGACACCGTCGTGGGCGAGCGCGGCTACCGGCTCTCCGGCGGCGAGCGCCAGCGGCTGACCATCGCCCGGCTGCTGCTGGCCCGGCCCCGGGTGGTGATCCTGGACGAGGCCACCGCGCATCTGGACTCCACCTCGGAGGCGGATGTCCAGGAGGCGCTCGGCGAGGCGCTGGACGGGCGCACCGCGGTGGTGATCGCCCACCGGCTGTCCACGGTCCGGGCAGCGGATCTCATTCTCGTGGTGGAGGACGGGCGGATCGTGGAGCGCGGCACGCACACCGCGCTGATGGCCGCCGGAGGCCGCTACGAGGAGCTGTACCGCACCCAGTTCGAGCAGCCGACGAGTGTCGACGACGGATTCGCCGTCAACGGCACGACGGTGGACGGAACCATCGTGGACGGTACGGCCCTGGACGGCGGCCCCACGACCGCCGACGCCCCGGCGACGTAGGCTGGTCCTTTCAGCCCGATCCGTCTCCCGGAGCACATTTCCCGTGACCGACCAGCCCCGTCGTCGCCGCCCCCACACCCCGAACCGGCCTGGCAAGCCCTACCGCCGCCCGCAGAAGGACCCCGTGCGGATCCTCGCCTTCGAGGCGCTGCGGGCGGTCGACGAACGGGACGCGTACGCCAACCTCGTTCTCCCGCCCCTGCTGCGCAAGGCGCGGGAGAGCGCGGAGACCGGCGGGCCGCGATTCGACTCCCGGGACGCGGCGCTCGCCACCGAGCTGGTCTACGGCACCCTGCGCCACCAGGGCACCTACGACGCGATCATCGCCGAATGCGTGGACCGCCCGCTGCGCGAGGTGGATCCACCCGTGCTCGATGTACTGAACCTCGGCGCCCACCAGTTGCTCGGAACCCGTATCCCGACCCACGCCGCCGTCTCGGCGAGCGTCGAGCTGGCCCGGGTGGTGCTCGGCGACGGCCGGGCCAAGTTCGTCAACGCCGTGCTGCGCAAGATCGCCACGCATGACCTCGACGGCTGGCTGGAGCGGGTCGCCCCGCCCTACGACGAGGACCCCGAGGAGCATCTGGGCGTCCGCCACTCCCATCCGCGCTGGGTCGTCTCCGCGCTGTGGGACGCACTCGGCGGCGGCAGCGCCGGTATGGAGGAGCTGCTGGCCGCCGACAACGAACGGCCCGAGGTCACCCTCGTCGCCCGGCCCGGCCGGTCCACGCCCGGGGAGCTGCTGGACGCGGTCGGCGACCAGAGCGCGGAGCCGGGCCGCTGGTCGCCGTACGCGGTGCGGCTCACCGAGGGCGGCGAGCCCGGTGCGCTGGAGGCGGTGCGGGACGGGCGGGCCGGAGTGCAGGACGAGGGCAGCCAGCTGGTGGCCATCGCGCTGGCGAACGCCCCGCTGGAGGGGGACGACCGGCGCTGGCTGGACGGCTGCGCGGGCCCCGGCGGCAAGGCCGCGCTGCTCGCCGCGCTCGCCGCGGAGCGCGGCGCCTCGCTGCTGGCCGCCGAGAAGCAGCCGCACCGGGCCCGGCTGGTGGCCGGGGCCCTGGCGGGCAACCCGGGCCCGTACCAGGTGATCGCCGCGGACGGCACCCGGCCGCCGTGGCGCCCGGAGTCCTTCGACCGGGTGCTGGTGGACGTCCCCTGCACCGGCCTGGGCGCCCTGCGCCGCCGCCCCGAGGCGCGCTGGCGGCGCCGCCCCGAGGACCTCGAGGGCTTCGCCCCGCTCCAGCGCGGGCTGCTGCGGGAGGCGCTGGCCGCGGTGCGGATCGGCGGGGTGGTCGGCTACGCCACCTGCTCCCCGCATCCGGCCGAGACCCGGGCGGTGGTCGAGGACGTCCTCAAGGGGCGGGGCGGCGCGGCCGTCTCCGCGGAGTGGATCGACGCCCGGCCGCTGCTGCCCGGGGTGCCCGAGCTGGGCGACGGCCCCGACATCCAGCTGTGGCCGCACCGGCACGGCACGGACGCCATGTATCTGGCCCTGCTGCGCCGCACCGGCTGACCGCGCCCCGTTGGGGCCAGTCCTTTCCGGAACGGGAGTTCAGTCCTTCGGAACGGCCGGAAGCGCTTCCTCGGGCCGGTCGGTCGGGGCGTAGAGCGTATCGGCGTGGGCGGTGGGGTTGAGGTCCCTGTGCACCGCGCGCGCCACCGCCTCGATGGTGGCCACGCCCGCCTGCATGGTGCGGTCGTCCTGGGTGAGCACGGTGAGTGTGTAGTCGTGGCCGCCGCCGGTGAAGGCACCGACGCTGTGCACCCGCCAGCCGTGCGAGGACCGCTCCAGCCAGCCGTTCTTCACCTGGATCCGCACCCCGCGCGGGGCGCCGGCCGGGGTGCCCCAGCGCTGTTCCCGGATGACCTTGCCCATCAACGAGAGGATGTACGTGCGGGAGGCGTCGTTCAGCACCGTGTTCGGGTGGGTGATCAGCTCCAGGAGCCGCTCCTGGTCGTTCGCGGTGATCCGGGTGAGACCCCAGTAGCCGTCCTTGCCGGGCACGGTGGCGTCCATTCCGGCCGCCCGCAGGAACGCCTTGACCCTGGCGGGCCCGAGCTGCTTCCACAGTTTGCTGGTCGAGGCGTTGTCCGACTTGGTGATCATGGCTTTGGCGAGGGTCTTCTCGCGCTTGGTCAGTCCCCGGTGGTGCCGCTGGGCGTCCCACAGCAGCGTCCCCAGGACCGTCACCTTCACCACGCTCGCGGAGTCGAACCTCTGGTTCGCGCGCAGGGTGCAGCGGGTGTGGGTGGTGTGGTCGCGGAGGCTGATCGCGACCGTTCCGGACCGGCCGCGCAGCGCGCCGGCGATGTCCTTGGACATCCTTCCGGCCAGTCCGGACTGGTGCGAGACGCAGACCGGCCGCGGTGCGGTGGCCGCGGTGACCGCAGTGGTCGCGGCGGAGGCGGGCCCGGCCCCGGCGACCGGCGCCGCGACGATGGCGGCCGTCAGCGCCGCGCACACCGCGGTGCGGGGGTGCCGGGGTATTGGATCGCTCGTCATGGTGGGTTGCCTGTAGGGGTTGCTCGACCACCTTCATGATCTCGCCTCCCTCGGCTTCCGTCGATCCGAGCGGGTGCCGAGGTGATCCGGGCGGGTGCCGGGGTGATCTGAGCGGGGCCGAGGTGATCCGGGCGGGGCCGATGATCAGATCCCGGCTCCATGGACCGGTGCCGATCGTGGGAGGCTTGGACCCATGGCCCCGCAGATCAATCCCAGCATCCTGTCCGCAGACTTCTCCCGCCTGGCGGATGAGGCGAAGGCGGTCGAAGGCGCCGACTGGCTCCACGTCGACGTCATGGACAACCACTTCGTCCCCAACCTCACCCTCGGCGTGCCGGTGGTCGAATCGCTGGGCAGGGCCACGCAGACCCCGCTGGACTGCCATCTCATGATCGAGGACCCGGACCGCTGGGCGCCGCAGTACATCGAGGCGGGCGCCGGCTCCGTCACCTTCCATGTGGAGGCCGCGGCCGCGCCGGTGCGGCTGGCGCGCGAGATCCGGGCCAAGGGCGCACGGGCCTCGATGGCGCTCAAGCCCGCCACGCCCATCGAGCCGTACGAGGATCTGCTGCCCGAGCTGGACATGCTGCTGGTGATGACCGTGGAGCCCGGCTTCGGCGGCCAGGCGTTCCTCGACATCATGCTGCCGAAGATCCGCCGCACCCGGCAGCTCATCGCCAGGCACGGCCTTCAGATGTGGTTGCAGGTGGACGGCGGGGTCTCGGCCGAGACCATCGAGCGGTGCGCCGAGGCGGGCGCCGATGTGTTCGTCGCGGGCTCGGCCGTCTACGGTGCCGACGACCCGGCCAAGGCCGTACGGGAGCTGCGCCACCTGGCCGAAAAGGCGACCGGCACCCCCGGTTCATGAGGCGACGCAGCTACCGGTCGATGAACTCAAGGGTGAAGGCCAAACCAACTCCGCCGTTTCTGACAGGATGAACGGTGAGTCCGGACAGTGAATAGTGAGGAGACCGCGGTGTCGACGGGCCGTTCAGCCACGCGGATGGGACCCGCCGAACTGGTGCAGGCGGCCGCCATGGCGCGCCGCTTCTACCTCGAGGGCAAGTCCAAGATCCAGATCGCCGAGGAATTCGGCGTCAGCCGCTTCAAGGTCGCGCGGGTGCTGGAGACGGCGCTCGAGCGCGATCTGGTGCGCATCGAAATCCGGGTTCCCGCCGAGCTCGACGCGGAGCGCTCCGACGCGCTGCGCGCCCGCTACGGGCTGCGCCACGCGGTCGTCGTGGAGTCCCCGGCCGACGCCGAGGCGGACACCCCGGACCCGGAGAACCTCGGCGAGGTCGCCGCGGACCTGCTGGGCGAGCTGGTGACCGAGGGGGATGTGCTGGGGCTGGCCTGGGGACGGTCCACGATCCACATGGCGGCCGCGCTGCACCGGCTGCCCCCGTGCACCGTCGTCCAGCTCACGGGCGTGTACGACGCGGGCACGGCCGAGCGCGGCTCGGTCGAGGCGGTGCGCCGCGCCGCCGCCGTCTCCGGCGGTGAGGCGCATCCCATCTACGCGCCGATGCTGCTGCCGGACACCGCCACCGCGGACGCCCTGCGCGGCCAGACCGGTATCGCCCGCGCCTTCGAGTACTTCGACAAGGTCACCGTGGCCTGCGTCTCCATCGGCTCGTGGGAGGCCGGGATCTCCACGGTCTACGACATGCTGACGGAGGAGGAGCGGGCCCACTACGAGAGCCTGGGCGCCGCAGCCGAGATGTCGGCCCACCTCTTCGACGCCGAGGGCCGCCGCATCGGCCGCGACCTGGGCGAGCGCTGCATCACCGTGGAGGCCGACCGGCTGCGCCGGATCCCCGAGGTGGTGGCCATCGCCGGTGGCCGCCGCAAGGCCGAGGCGATCGGGGCGGTGCTGAGGTCCGGCCTGGTCACCAGCCTGGTGACGGACACCGCCGCCGCGGACTACCTGCTCGGGATCACCCCCGCCGCCCACCCCGCTCTCGACCGCGCCGACCCGGACGGGCCGTAAGCTCCCCCCGGGGATCACGGGTCGGCTCCGACGGCGGCTTCGCCGCGTAGTGCCGAGGGCTTGAGCGGGCCTGTGAGCAGGGTTAAGGTCAGCAGCCCCGCTCGCTGAGGAGTCACGTGTCCGTGCCGAAGTCGGTCCTCGGGAAGGCCGTGGCGCTCCTGAACGCCTACGAGCCCGGTGATGAATCGCTGAGCCTCGCGGAACTCCACCGGCGGACCGGTATCCCCAAGACCACCTTGCACCGCCTGCTCGGCGAGTTGGGCGAGTGGAAGGTGCTCGAGTGGACCCGCCGGGGTTACCGCCTGGGGATGCGGATGTTCGAGTGGGGCCAGCTCGTCTCCGTCCAGCGCTCGCTCTGCGACGCCGCGGCGCCGTTCCTCGCCGGCCTCTCCGAGGCGACGCGTGCCACGGTGAACCTCGCGGTGCCGGAGGGGCCCGACGTGGTGTACATCCAGAAGATCAACGCCCTCGACGAGCCTCGGAAGCCCCCACGCGTGGGCGGCCGGCTGCCGATGCACTGCACGGCGCTGGGCAAGGCCATCCTCGCCCATGGCCTTCCCGGCCGGTTTGATGCTCTGGTATCGGGCGGCCTGGTCGGTCAGACCTCACGCTCGGTGCGGGACTTGGTCGCCCTCCGCGCTGAAATCGAGCGCGTGCGGGCGTGCGGCTTCGCGGAGGAGCGGGAGGAGGCCGTGGTCGGGGTCGCGTGCGTGGCCGCCCCGGTCCGGAACGCGAGCGGAGTGGTGGTCGGAGCGATCTCGGTCGCCGGGCATCCGGCGAGGATCGACGCAGGGCGGGTCTGGCCGACCCTGCGGGCCACGGCGCTGGGCCTGTCGCGCAACGTGGGCAGGCGCGGGCCCGGCTGGTGAACCGCGGCGCCACCCCACGACGAAACCCGCGCCCCACGGACTGAGACAGTCCGGAACCTCATACGGCCCGGCCGCCCCCGCTCTGGTGGGGCGGCCGGGCCGTCATCGCTGCCCCGCGATCGCCGCACCGGCCTCCCGTTCCGGTGAGCGGAACACATCGTGGCGGGGTGCCCGGCGAACCTCATAGTGGACGCGCCGCGGACGGCCGGCAGCAGGCGAAGGCGTGCGAAGGAGCAGCCATGAACGTCATACGCACTCACCACTTTCGACGCGAGCGATGAGGGGCCTCTCTCGGCTCAGTTGCTGCCCGCGGACTCCGCGCGTTCCGTTCTTGTCGGACGGGTCTGGGACCCCGAGACGGGAGGCCCCCGAGTGGTGACCGTCCGCGGGGACCAACTCCCGGACCTCACCGACGAGTTCTCGGCCGTCGCCGAGCTCCTCGAGCATGCCGCACCCGGGGGTGCCGTCGCGCGGGCCGCGGCACCGGTCCGTTGGTCCCTCGGGGACGTCGCCGCCTCGTCGGCGGGTGCGGACCCGAACGTCCCGCGGCTGCTCGCGCCCAGCGACCTACAGGTGATCAAGGCATGCGGCATCACCTTCACCGAGAGCCTGATCGAGCGGGTCATCGAGGAGCGCTGCCGCGGCGACTTCACTCGCGCCTCGGCCGTCCGCGGCCTGGTCATGGACGCTCTCGGCGGAAGCATCGCGGTGGCGCCGGGGTCCCCGGAGGCGCTTCGCGTGATCGAGGTGCTGACCGCGCAAGGCATGTGGTCCCAGTATCTCGAGGTGGGACTGGGCCCCTACCCGGAGGTGTTCACCAAGGCCCCCGTCCTGTCGTCCGTCGGCCCCGGCAGCGCCATCGGCATCCCGTCCTTCTCCGCATGGAACAATCCTGAGCCGGAGCTGGTCGGGCCAGGTGCTGCTGTCCGACCCCCACCGCAGGACCGCCAGGTACCTGGAGATCGCGACCACGGCCGGTGTGACCGGCAGATACGGGCCGCTCGACCAGGATGTGGTCGCCCCGCTGGCGGACGGCATGGCGAGCGGATTGCTCGGCCTGAACCCGATGGCGAACGGCTATATCTGGGATGTGTTGCAGCGCACCGACCGGCACTCACGCCATGGAACCCGCAAGATCGCGATAAGCGCCGTGGACAACGCGCTGTGGGATCTGCGCGGCCGCTTGATGGGCGTTCCCGTCTGGCAGTTGCTCGGAGGGGCCGGTCGCACGCATATCCCGGCTTATGCCAGCACTCATGGCACGTTTCATTCCGACGGCGAAGTCGAGCGCACGGCGGAGGAACTGCTCGACGAGGGCTACACCGCCCAGAATGGGACCTTCCCTATGCCCGGGCCTGGTGCGCCCGGGTGGAGCACCTCCGGCCGGATTGGCTGGAGGAGCCATTCCCGGCGGCGGCGGTACCGTCGTTCGCGCAGCTCTGTTCCTCGACCACCATTCCGTTGGCGGCCGGTGAGCATCTGTACGACCGCTACGATCTCCTGCCCTTCTTGCAGAAGGGGCTGTTGAGCGTGGTGCAAGTCGATCCGGAATGGTGCGGTGGCGTCACCGAAGTGGTGCGAATGTGCGCCATGGCCGAGCCGTTCGGCGTTCAGGTGTTCCCGCACGGGCACGGTATTCACGCCGCGCTGCATATCGTGGCAAGCCAATCGCCGCAGCTCTGTCCGTCTGTCGAGTACCTCTACCGCTTCACTCCCGAAAAGCACTACTTCGAAGTGGAGGCTCTCGTTCCGAAGGGCGGAGTGATCCCGCTGCCCACCCGGCCGGGATTCGGAATCGACATAGACGAAGACCGAGTGGAGACGGACAAGGAAGTCTTCGCGTTTTCCTGAGCCGGCGCCGTCCGCCGGCGAGGCGCCGCGGCAGCGTCGTGCTCCTTGGAGGATTACATGATCACGGGGGTCGTTTGCTGTGTCATCCTGGGGGTGACCTGCCTCCCTTCATGTGAAAATGTAGAAGTATGCAATTCCTTGAGCCCGGCACCGGACGCTACGTAAAGTCATCTCCGGCTCCCTACGACCTGACGTACGACGATGTGTTCATGGTGCCGAGCCGTTCCGCGGTCGGCTCCCGCCAGGGAGTGGACCTGTCGGCCCCCGACGGCACCGGCACCACCATCCCGCTCGTCGTCGCCAACATGACCGCGATCGCCGGCCGCCGCATGGCCGAGACGGTCGCCCGGCGCGGTGGCCTCGTCGTCATCCCGCAGGACATCCCGATCGACGTCGTCACCGATGTGGTCCGCTGGGTCAAGAGCCGCCATCTGGTGCTGGACACCCCGATCGTCCTCGCCCCGACCGGCACCGTCGCCGACGCGCTGTCGCTGCTGCCCAAGCGGGCACACGGCGCGGGTGTGGTGGTCGAGGACGGGCGTCCGGTGGGCGTGGTGACCGAGTCCGACCTGACCGGGGTGGACCGCTTCACCCAGCTGTCCGAGGTGATGTCGCGGGAGCTGATGGTGCTCGACGCCGACATCGACCCCCAGGAGGCGTTCAGCCGCCTGGACGCCGCCCACCGCAAGCTGGCGCCCGCCGTGGACGCGGACGGAAAGCTGGCGGGCATCCTGAGCCGCAAGGGAGCGCTGCGCGCGACGGTCTACACGCCCGCGGTGGACGCGGCGGGCCGGCTGCGGATCGCGGCCGCCGTCGGGGTCAACGGCGATGTGGAGGGCCGTACGAAGGCGCTGCTCGACGCCGGGGTGGACACCCTCGTCGTGGACACCGCCCACGGCCACCAGGAGTCGATGATCAGCGCGCTCAAGGCGGTCCGTGGGCTGGGCCCGCGGGTGCCGGTGGTGGCGGGCAACGTGGTCGCCGCCGAGGCGGTGCGCGATCTCATCGAGGCCGGTGCCGACATCGTCAAGGTCGGCGTCGGGCCGGGTGCCATGTGCACCACCCGCATGATGACCGGCGTCGGCCGGCCGCAGTTCTCCGCGGTGCTGGAATGCGCCGCCGAGGCGCGGAAGTTCGGCAAGCACATCTGGGCGGACGGCGGTATCCGGCACCCCCGCGACGTCGCCATGGCGCTGGCTGCCGGGGCGTCCAACGTCATGATCGGCTCCTGGTTCGCGGGCACGTACGAGTCGCCCGGCGACCTCCAGCACACCGCCGACGGCCGCCCGTACAAGGAGAGCTTCGGCATGGCGTCGGCGCGCGCGGTGCGCAAACGCACCAGCGAGGAGTCGGCGTACGAGCGGGCCCGCAAGGGGCTGTTCGAGGAGGGCATCTCCACCTCGCGGATGTTCCTGGACCCGGCCCGGCCGGGCGTCGAGGACCTGATCGACTCGATCGTCGCGGGCGTGCGCAGCTCCTGCACCTACGCGGGCGCCGGGTCGCTGGAGGAGTTCCACGAGCGGGCGGTCGTCGGCGTCCAGAGCGCCGCGGGCTACGCCGAGGGCAAGCCCCTCCACGTCTCCTGGGACTGAGGCGGCGTCTCCTGGGACTGAGAGGGCGGCTCCTGGGAGCGATACAGCGCAACAGCCCCACTCGGCTCGGGTGAGTGGGGCTGTTGCGCTGTATCGCGACGGTGGCTCATCTCGCCATGCCACGCTGCTCGCCCCGGGTCCGGGGCAGCGCGTGGCGTGGCGGGCTGGTGAGCGTGATCTGCCGCACCAGCTGGTGGAACGAGACCAGCGCGGCGACCGGGGGAAGGCCGGCCACGGCGATGCTGGGCGCGTTCCTCGGGGCGTGTGCCACGCACAGGAACACCGCGATGGTGGAGAAGAGCACCACCACGGCCCAAGAGTGCGCCGCGCCCCGCCGGTGCAGGGCGGCCCGCAGCACCGACAGCGAGGCGACCAGCCAGGGTCCGTAGACCAGCAGGGGCCACCACGCCGCCATGGACTCCGTGGTGCTCGGGGAGGCCAGATAGCGCAGCGGGCGGTAGGAGATCATGCCGCCGAGCACGCTCAGCATGGCGACGATGACCGTGGTGACCGCCGCGAAGATCAGGCTGATCACATGGAGCCACGGCATGGTCGGCAGCCGGAAGCGGACCCGGCGGCGCTTGCCGCGCCCCCGCACATGCGCGGGGGAGGGGGCTCGCAGGGGGGTGACCGGTGGTCCGATGGGGCCGGTGGTGTGCACCGCCTCCTCGGCGGAGGACGTCTGGAGCAGCCGGGCCAGGTCCCCCTCCAGGTCCCAGCGGCCCTCGATGGTCTCCGGGTCGGGCAGGGGGAAAGGATTCATCTCATAATCGGCTGCCACCTCGAACCGCTCCCCGGGAGGGGGTGCGGGGGCGGACCGGTGGCCGGTGGGAGGGGGCCCGTAGCCGCCCGGCCTCGGCTCGGTGTACGTCATGCCTTGACGCCCGGTTCTGTGGTATTGGAGCGCTGGAGGAAGTCCGCCTCGATCCGGCCCAGCGTCCGGATGAAGTCCTCCCACACTCTCGCGCAGTATTCGAGCGGGTAGCGCTCGCTGTCACCCCCCTGGTCGCGAGGCCGGAACACCGGCTCGGTACCGAGGCGGGAGTGATCGGGTGGTTGCAGACTGTCAGTGGTCACGTCCCCACCAACGACCGCTAAAATGGTGCAGTATCGCGGCATTCGGGTGAAACGCGCGCTGGCGAGCTCAGTGTTTCGCAACGATTCACCGTCGGGCGCCCCCGCGCGCAACGTTGCGACACGTATGCGCAATCATGGTCCATTACGGCCGTCGGCGGACGGCTCATAGGGTCTTGCGCTGACGTGGAGTGGCGAAGACCGGCTGCTCGGCGATTCCCACCTGCGGGTTTCCCTCCCGGGTACCCGTATGTCCGCAGTCGGTCGCCACCACCTGATGGCAGCGAATAAGGAGCCACCCAAGTGTTGGAGCACGGCGCAGCACCACCCGCCACCCAGCAACCGGAACCAGACCCTCCGGTCGGCGGGCTGGGCGCCCGGCTGATGCGGCGCAAGCCGGTGGAGCGGCTGGTCGCCGAGGGCGGCCAGGGCGAGGGCGGAAGCCTCCGGCGCTCGATGGGCGTATGGCAGCTCACCATGATCAGCATCGGCGCCACCCTGGGCACCGGCATCTTCGTGGTGCTCGGCGAGGCCGTGCCGGACGCAGGCCCCGCGGTCGTCGTGTCCTTCGTCATCGCCGGGCTCACCGCGCTGTTCTCCGCGCTGTCGTACGCCGAGCTGGCGGGCACCATCCCGGTCTCCGGCTCCTCCTACTCGTACGCCTACGCCACGATGGGCGAGCTGATCGCCTGGATCTGCGGCTGGTGTCTGATCCTGGAGTACGGCGTCTCGGTGGCGGCCGTGGCCGTCGGCTGGGGCGAGTACCTCAACGAACTACTCGACGGCACCCTCGGCATCACCATCCCCGACGCGTTGGCCGCCCCGCCCGGGGACGGCGGGATCTTCAACCTGCCCGCGCTGCTCGTGGTGCTGCTGGCCATGGCGTTCCTGCTGGGCGGCGCCAAGGAGAGCGCCCGCGCCAACGCCATCATGGTCGGGGTGAAGATCGCGGCGCTGATCCTCTTCTGCGCCGTCGCCTTCACCGGCATCCGGGCCGGCAACTACACCCCGTTCATGCCGCTGGGCATGGCGGGCGTCAGCGCCGCCGGCGCCACCCTCTTCTTCTCCTACATCGGCTTCGACGCCGCCTCCACGGCCGGTGAGGAGGCCAAGAACCCCCAGCGCGACCTGCCCCGCGCGATCATGCTCTCGCTGATCATCGTCACCGCGCTGTACTGCCTGGTGGCCGCCGTGGCGGTGGGCGCGCTGCCGTGGAAGAAGTTCTCCGGCTCCGAGGCCGCGCTCGCCTCGATCATGAAGGATGTCACCGGACAGAACTTCTGGGCCGTGCTGCTGGCGGCCGGCGCGGTGATCGCGATCGCCTCCGTGGTGCTGACCGTGCTCTACGGGCAGACCCGCATCCTCTTCGCGATGTCCAGGGACGGGCTGGTGCCCAAGGTCTTCTCCACGGTCCACGCCCGGACCGGGGTGCCCCGCGCCAACACCGTCATCGTCTCGCTCTTCTGCGGCGTCCTCGCCGCCGCGATCCCGCTCGGCCAGCTCGCCGACGCCACCAGCATCGGCACGCTCTTCGCCTTCGCGCTGGTCAACATCGCCGTGATCGTGCTGCGCCGGACCCGGCCCGATATGCCCCGGACCTTCCGGGTGCCGCTGTCCCCGCTCTTCCCGGTGGTCGGCTTCGTGCTGTGTCTGTGGATGATGGGCAGCCTTCAGTTCGTGACCTGGGTGGTCTTCGGCGTGTGGATGGCCGTTGGCCTTGTGCTGTACTTCGGATACGGCATGCGCCGATCCCGACTGGCCACAGCAGAGAAGTGATTGCCCCCCAGTGCGACTGAACGATCTCGACGAACGCATCGTCCACGCCCTCGCCGAGGACGCCCGCCGCTCCTACGCCGACATCGGCGAAATCGTCGGGCTGTCCGCGCCCGCCGTCAAACGGCGGGTGGACCGGCTGCGCGCGGAGGGAGCCATCACCGGCTTCACGGTGCGGGTCGACCCGGTGGCGCTGGGCTGGGAGACCGAGGGCTTCATCGAGCTCTTCTGCCGCCACAACACCTCGCCGGAGGACATCCGCCGGGGTCTGTCGCGCTACCCCGAGGTGGTGTCCGCGTCCACCGTCACCGGTGACGCGGACGCCGTCGTCCAGGTCTTCGCCGCGGATATGCGCCACTTTGAGCGGGTGCTGGAGCGGATTGCGGGGGAGCCGTTTGTGGAGCGCACGAAGTCTGTGCTGGTGCTGTCGCCGTTGCTGCGGAGGTTCAGCTCGGGTGCGCCTACGTAGGCGCTTCGCTGGGTGCGCGGTTCTTGGGCGCCTGCCCTGGCCTGTCGGTGAGCGGCTGCGGCTCCGTTGTGGCTGGTCGCGCAGTTCCCCGCGCCCCTTTGGGGCGCCCCCCGCGGCGGAGCCGCATACAGCCCCGCGCCCCTTCGGGGGCGCGTGCAATGAATCGTCGTGCGCAGGTCCCCCTGCGTCATGAATCGACGCCGGACGCAATGAAGTCGTCTTGTTGGGCGATCCGGAGGCAACGTACTGTTTTTATGCCCGTACTCCTCCTCCCAAGGTCTGCCATGCCGCCGCTGCGCACCGCTCTGCTCCAGAACTCCGGTCACCCCGGCGACCCCGCCGGTAACCTCAAGGTCCTCGACGAGGCCGCCGCCCGCGCGGCCGCCGACGGCGCCGGGCTGCTGGTCACCGCGGAGATGTTCCTCACGGGCTACGCCATCGGCGGCGGCGTGCGGGAGCTGGCCGAGCCCGCGGACGGGCCGAGCGGCCGGGCCGTGGCCGAGATCGCCGCGACGCACGGCCTCGCCGTCCTCTACGGCTACCCCGAGCGCCACGCGGACGCGGTCCACAACTCCGCGCGGCTGGTGGGCGCGGACGGCACCGAGCTGGCCAACTACCGCAAGACCCATCTCTACGGCTGCTTCGAGCGGGAGTCGTTCACCCCCGGGGAGACCCCCGTCGTCCAGGCCACCATCGGCGAGCTGACCGTCGGCATCCTGGTCTGCTACGACGTGGAGTTCCCCGAGAACGTACGGGCCCACGCCCTGGCCGGGACCGATCTGCTGGTGGTGCCCACCGCGCAGATGCACCCCTTCGAGTTCGTCGCCGAATCCCTGATCCCGGTGCGGGCCTTCGAGAGCCAGATGTACATCGCGTACGTCAACCGCAGCGGCCGCGAGGGCGAGTTCGACTTCGTCGGGCTGAGCTGTCTGGCCGGGCCCGACGGCGCCACCTGTCTGCGCGCCGGGCGCGGTGAGGAGCTCCTCCTCGGCGACGTCGACCCCAAACTGCTGACGACCTCGCGCCGGATCAACCCGTATCTGCGCGACCGCCGCCCCGGTCTCTACACCTCCCTCGGCTGATCCGTCCGGCCCCTGCCGCACCCGAACCACCCCTTTGAGCACCAAGCAGCAAGGAGTCCGTACCCCATGACGTCCACGGTGCCCACCGCCGTCCATGACGAGCAGGAGGCGCAGGCGCTCGAGGCCCTGCCGCCCATCACCATGTTCGGCCCGGACTTCCCCTACGCCTACGACGACTACCTCGCCCACCCCGCGGGCCTGGGCCAGATACCGGCGACCGAGCACGGCGCCGAGGTCGCGGTCGTCGGCGGCGGTCTCTCCGGTGTCGTCGCCGCGTACGAGCTGATGAAGATGGGCCTGCGGCCCGTGGTCTACGAGGCCGACCGGATCGGCGGACGGCTGCGCACCGTCGGCTTCGACGGCTGTGACGACGCGCTGACCGCCGAGATGGGCGCGATGCGCTTCCCGCCGTCCTCCACCGCCCTCCAGCACTACATCGACCTGGTGGACCTGAAGACCCAGCCGTTCCCCAACCCGCTGGCCCCCGAGACCCCCTCGACCGTCGTCGACCTCAAGGGCGAGTCCCACTACGCCCGTACCATCGACGATCTGCCGCCGGTCTACCGCGAGGTGGCCGACGCCTGGAACGCCTGTCTGGAGGAGGGCGCGGACTTCTCCGACATGAACCGCGCGATCCGCGAGCGGGACGTGCCCCGGATCCGGGAGATCTGGGCGCGGCTGGTCGAGAAGCTCGACAACCAGACCTTCTACGGCTTCCTCTGCGACTCCTCGGCCTTCACCTCCTTCCGCCACCGGGAGATCTTCGGCCAGGTCGGCTTCGGCACCGGCGGCTGGGACACCGACTTCCCCAACTCCATCCTGGAGATCCTGCGGGTCGTCTACACCGAGGCCGACGACCACCACCGCGGCATCGTCGGCGGCAGCCAGCAGCTGCCGCTGCGGCTGTGGGAGCGCGAGCCCGAGAAGATCGTCCACTGGCCCCAGGGCACCTCGCTGGCCTCGCTGCACGAGGGTGCGCCCCGCCCGGCCGTGACCCGGTTGCACCGGGCCGCGGGCGACCGCGTCGTGGTGACGGACGCGAGCGGTGACATCCGCTCGTACCGGGCGGTGGTCTTCACCGCGCAGTCCTGGATGCTGCTCTCCCAGATCGACTGCGATGACTCGCTCTTCCCGATCGACCACTGGACGGCGATCGAGCGCACCCACTACATGGAGTCCAGCAAGCTCTTCGTGCCGGTGGACCGGCCGTTCTGGCTGGACAAGGACGAGGTCACCGGGCGGGACACGATGAGCATGACGCTCACCGACCGGATGACCCGCGGCACCTATCTGCTGGACAACGGCCCGGACCGGCCCGCCGTCATCTGCCTCTCCTACACCTGGTGCGACGACAGCCTGAAGTGGCTGCCGCTGTCGGCGAACGAGCGGATGGAGGTCATGCTCAAGTCGCTCTCGGAGATCTATCCGAATGTCGACATCCGCAAGCACATCATCGGCAGCCCGGTCACCGTGTCCTGGGAGAACGAGCCGTACTTCATGGGCGCGTTCAAGGCCAATCTGCCCGGCCACTACCGCTACCAGCGCCGGCTGTTCACCCACTTCATGCAGGACCGGCTGCCCGCCGACAAGCGTGGCGTCTTCCTCGCGGGCGACGACATCTCCTGGACGGCGGGCTGGGCCGAGGGCGCCATCCAGACCGCGCTCAACGCGGTGTGGGGCGTCATGCACCAGTTCGGCGGCTCCACCGACCCGAAGAACCCCGGGCCGGGCGACCTGTACGACGAGATCGCACCCGTCGAGCTCCCCGAGGACTGAGCCGGTCCGGGGCCCGCTTCAGCACGCGGACGGCAGAGGGGTGAGCAGAAAGCGCCCGACCAGACCCACGGTGGCGTCGACGCGCTCCGCGAACTCCTCGGCCAGCTCCGGCACCGCGCGCAGCCCCCACAGCGCGCGGAACGCCGCCCATGCGGCGTCCCGCGCCTTCTCCAGGCTCCAGGAGCCCACGAGATGGGTGAGCGGATCGGCCACGTCCAGCAGGTCGGGGCCGGGCATCAGCTCCTCCCGGATCCGCTCCTCCATCCCCGTGAGCAGGGCGCCGATCCGGTCGAAGTCGCCCTCCAGGGCCTCCGGTTCGAGGTCCCGGGCCCGGCAGGTGTCCAGCAGCGCGAGCGCCAGGTCATGGCCGATATGGGCATTGATCCCGGCGAGCGCGAACTGCACCGGGCGGACCCCGGGATGGCACCGCAGCTGGAACAGCGGCCGCCAGCAGGCGGGCGGCCGCCCGCCGGTGGTCACCGCGTCGACCGCCGCCAGATAGCGCTCGGCGAACCGCACATCCAGCTCCTCGGTGGCGGACGGGTCGTGGAAGTACCCGTCCGCGAGCCGCCGGCCGACCTCCTCGGTGACCGACAGATACACCCCGTTGAAGACCGCCACCCCGTCCCCCGGCGGCAGCGCCGCGCCGAGCGCGCTCATGCGCGCCACGACGCTTCTCACGGTGCGCGGTGCGAGCCGCGCGGGCGTGGGCATCGTCATGGACGCCAGCGTGGCAGGCCGGACGGGCGCGGTCCCGCCGTACGCCGCCGCTTCCCCTGGACGGCCTAACGCCCCGTCAACCGCCGTATCACAGCACACCCGCGTCGCGCGCCGTCCACATCGACGGATACAGCGGCCGCCAGCCCAGCTCGTCGCGCAGCCGGAGGTTGGAGGTGATCCCGAACCAGGGGTCCTCGTCGGTCCGCTCGGTCATGCCCTCGGGCAGCGGCACCCCGTTGATCTGGAAGAGCTCGACCGTGGTCGCCGGGGCGTCGTCCACGATGTTGTACTTGCGGCCCGACACCGAGCCGCCGGCCGTGCCGCCCGGGGCGCGCAGCAGCCGCAGCAGCGCCTGCGTCGCGTCCGCGTGGTGGACCATGGCGAGCCGCTGGCTCCCGGCCCATTCCGCCGCGTGCGGCAGGACGTTCGCCAGATGCGGATCGCCGTCCCCGTAGACGAAGGCCAGGCTGCCGATCCGCAGATCGAGGCCGTGCTCGTGGTGCAGCGCCAGCAGCTCCCGCTCCGCCTCGGCCTTGGAGGCGGGGTACGCGCCCCACAGCAGACCGCCGGGCCTGCTCTCGTCGTCCTCCGTCAGCGGCCGCCCGCGCGAGGCGCCGTACACCAGATTGGTGCTGACCTGGAGGAACCGGCTCGTTCCGGCCTCGACCGCGGCCCGCCCGAGCGCCACCGCCGCGTCCCGGTTGACCGCCCACGCCTCCTCGTCCGGCACCCCGCGGAAGGCCGCCGCGATGTTGACCACCGCGTGCGCCCCCTCCATGGCCCGCCGCAGATCCTTCTCCTCGCGCAGATCGCCGACCATGAGGCTCGCGCCCTGGGCCGCGAAGGGGGCGCCGCGCTCCTCGTCGCGCACCAGCACCCGTACCTCGGTACCGGCCGCGCGCCGCTCCAGCAGCCGCTTGGTGAACCGCCGTCCCACGTGACCGGTCGCACCCGTCACCAGAATCAAGGGCATGAGCTCCGCCTTTCGTCTCGTTCGTCGCTCGGCCCCAGCCTGCGGCGGGCGGGGCGGGGCCGGGAGAGACCTCCTCATCCAGGGATCCGCAGACCCTGGATACGGGACGCGGGCACGGCGACGATGGGAGCGTGCATCGAACGGAACTCGCCGACTTCCTGCGCCGCTGCCGCGCCCGCCTGGGCCCCGCCGAGGTGGGGCTGACACCCGGCCCCCGACGCCGTACGCCCGGGCTGCGCCGGGAGGAGGTGGCCCAGCTCGCGGGCATGTCCCCGGACTACTACACCCGGCTGGAGCAGGCCCGCGGCCCGCGTCCGTCCCGCCAGATGCTGACCGCGCTGGCCCGGGCGCTGCGGCTCACCGACGACGAGCGGGACCACCTCTTCCATCTGGTGGGGGAGGAGCCGCCGCGCGACCGCAGGACCTCGGAGCATGTGCGGCCCGGTCTGCTCAGGGTGCTGGACCGGCTGTACGACACCCCGGCCCAGGTGATCACCGACTGGGGCGAGGTGCTGGCGCAGAACGCGATGGCGGCGGCGCTGGTCGGCGACATCATGGGGCGGCCGCCCGGCGACCGCAATATCGTCCGGTCCTTCTTCACCCGGCGCGACGCCGCCTCCGGCACCCCCGGGATCTTCCCGAGCGAGGAGCTCGAGGAGCACGCCCGGCTGCATGTGGCCACCCTCCGGGCCGTGTTCGCCGCCCGCCCCGACGACCCCGGCCCGGCGGGGCTCGTGGCCGAACTGCTGTCGGTGAGCGCGGAGTTCGCGGCGCTGTGGGAGGCCCATGAGGTGGCCGTACGGCACTCCACGGTCAAGCGGTTCACCCACCCGGTGGTGGGGACGATGGAGCTGGACTGCGAGGTCCTGCTGAGCTCGGAACACGCCCAGCGGCTGATCGTCCACACCGCCCGCCCCGGCAGCGAGTCCGCCGAGCGGCTGGAGCTGCTGCGGGTGGTGGGCCTCCAGGACCTCACCCCGCGAGGATGAGGCCCTGGGGGGTGTTCGCCCTTCCAGCCCCTCCAGGGGGCACCACCCAGCGGTAGCTGGGGGAGTTCGAGGAGCGGGGTCTTGGGGCGGAGCCCCGCTTCCCAGCCCCTCCAGGGGGCACCTCCCAGCGGTAGCTGGGGGAGTTTGAGGAGCGGGGTCTGGGGCGGAGCCCCAGTTGTGGGAAGGGGCGGGGAGGGGAGCAGCCCGCCGCAGGCGTCACGCCCCGTCGGACACCCCCCGGGGGCCTACGCCGACCGCTCGTCGTCGTATTCGCTGGTGCCCGCGTCCAGCAGAGGCTCCTGCCGCTTCAGGTGTGCCGGGGCCAGGGCACGCAGCACGTGGTAGCCGAGCAGCACCACGATCGTGCCGAGCGCGATCCCGCTCAGCTCGAAGTTGTTGCCGATCTTCAGGCTGACGCCGCCGACGCCGATGATGACACCCGCCGCGACCGGCACCAGATTGACCGGGTTGCGCAGGTCCACCTTGTTGTGCACCCAGATCTGCGCGCCGAGCAGCCCGATCATGCCGTAGAGGATGACGGTGATCCCGCCCAGCACCCCGCCCGGCACCGCCGCCACCACCGCGCCGAACTTCGGGCACAGCCCGAAGAGCAGCGCGAAGCCCGCGGCCGCCCAGTACGCGGCGGTGGAGTACACCCGGGTGGCCGCCATGACCCCGATGTTCTCGGAGTACGTCGTATTGGCCGGGCCGCCGACCGAGGTGGAGATCATGGTCGCCGCGCCGTCCGCGGCGATCGCCGTGCCCAGCTGGTCGTCGAGCGGATCGCCTATCATCTCGCCGACCGCCTTCACATGCCCGGCGTTCTCGGCGATCAGCGCGATCACCACCGGCAGCGCCACCAGCACCGCCGACCAGTGGAAGGTGGGCCCGTGCAGGGACGGCAGACCGATCCAGTCCGCCTTGGACACCCCGGAGAGATCCAGCCGCCAGTGGTCGGTGACCCGTCCGCTGCCGTCGATGGAGTGGATCTTGCCGAAGACGCGGTCGAGGGCCCAGGAGACCGCATAGCCGAAGACCAGCCCCAGGAAGATCGCGACACGCGACCAGAAGCCCCGCAGACAGACCACCGCCGCCCCGGTGAGCAGCATCGTCAGCAGCGCGGTCCACTGATCGGCGGGCCAGTACGTACCGGCGGTCACCGGGGCCAGATTGAACCCGATCAGCATGACCACCGCACCGGTCACCACCGGCGGCATCGCCGCGTGGATGATCCGGGCGCCGAACGTCCGTACCGCCAGACCGCTCAGCAGCAGCACACCGCCGACCACCAGGATCGCCCCGGTGACGGCCGCGCTGCCGCCGCCCTGCGCCCTGATCGCGGCGGCCACGCCGACGAAGGACAGGCTGCACCCCAGATAGCTGGGGATCCGGCCGCGGGTCGCGAGCAGGAAGAGGACGGTCGCGACCCCGGACATCATGATCGCGAGGTTGGGGTCGAGCCCCATCAGCACCGGGGCGACGAAGCTGGCCCCGAACATGGCCACGACGTGCTGCGCGCCGAGCCCCACCGTTCTCGGCCACGACAGCCGCTCATCCGGCTTGACGACGGCACCGGGGGCGGGGGTGCGCCCATCGCCGTGCAGGGTCCAGCCCACGCCGAGGCCCATGACTGCTCCACTTCATCGCTACGGGGGAATCGCAACAATGTTAGTTGGCCGAAAATATGCGGTTTGCAGCTATGTGGGATCGGCTCCCGTGAAGTCGTCGGCCAGTGACTGCGCCTCGGTGTAGCCGGGCAGGCCGGCAGCTTGATCGGCATGGCCGGGGGCGTCCGGGTGGGCGATCGACCAGGCCAGCTCGACGGCATGGTCCAGGGCGGCCCGGAAGAGCAGCGAACCGCAGCTGATCCGCCGCACCCCGAGCTCCGCCAGCCGCTCATAGGTGTGGCGGCCGGGCGTAAGGAGGATGTTCAGCGGGGTCTCGCCGAGGTCGGCGGCCAGTGCGCCGATGTTCTGCTCATCGATGAGCGCGGGCACGAAGATCCCGTCCGCGCCCGCCCGCACATACGCCTCGATGCGCTCGGCGGTGGTGGCCGGCGAGGGCGGGGTGCCGCCACCGATCGCGGCGAGCCAGTGGGTGTCGGTCCGGGCGTTCACGAACAGCCGGGGCACCCGCTCCTTGACGGCCTCGATCACCGCGCATTGCCGGGCCAGCGGCGCGAGGGTGCCGTCGGGGCGTCCGTCCTCGATGTTCACGCCGACCACCCCGGCCCGGTCCAGCTCCGCCGCGACCGCCGCGACCTCCTCGGGCCGGTCGCCGAACCCGCCCTCGATGTCGACGGTCACCAGCGCGGGGAGCCGGGCGATGCCCCGGGCGAGGGCGAGGGTGCCGTCGCGGGCGGCGCCGGTCGCGTCCGGCAGCCCGGCCGCCGCGGCCACGCCGAGGCTGGTGGTGCCGATGGCGGGGAAGCCGCGGCGGACGAGGGCGGCGGCGGAGGCGTGGTCCCACGCGTTGGGCAGCAGCAGGGGCCGGTCGCCGTCGTGGAGCCGGCGGAAGGGGGTGTGGCGGTCGGGGGCCGGGCCGTCGCTCGTATCGGTCATATCACCGACCGTACGGCCGGATCCTTTCGGCGCTCACCGAACCATGGCGGTGTCGGCGCCGATGCGTCGGCCCGGGATCGCCCCCGTGTCGGACCGGGATCGCCTCCGTGTCGGACCGGGATCGCCCCCGTCAGGAGAGCGTGGCCCGGGACGTCGACGGGTCGGGGTGCGGGGCCGAGCCCGTGGCGTCCGTCCCCGCCGGGGTCCGCAGCACCCCGGCCCCCGCCACCAGCCCCAGCGCCAACGTCGTGACCAGGCAGAACGAGATCGTCAGCGAGGTCAGATCCGCGATCGAGCCCATCGCCGCCGGAGCGATCAGCCCCGAGGTGTAGGTGATCGTGGCGACACCCGCGATGGCCTGGCTCGGGGCCGGGCCGCCGCGCCCGGCGGCGGCGAAGGCCAGCGGCACCACGACCGCGATGCCCAGGCCGATCAGGCCGAATCCGGCGATGGCGAGGGCGGGCCCGGAGGCGGTGACCACGAGGAGGCCCCCGGCGGTGGCGAGGACGCCGCCCGTCCGTACGGTCCGCACCGGCCCGAAGCGGCCCACCACCGCGTCCCCGACGAGCCGGGCACCGGCCATCGTGCAGGAGAAGGCGGTGGTGCAGGCGGCGGCGACGCCGGGGGAGGTGTTCAGGACGTCGCGCAGATAGACCGCCGACCAGTCCAGGCTCGCCCCCTCCGCGAAGACCGCGCAGAATCCCACCGCGCCGATGATCAGGGCGGAGCGGGGCGGCAGGGCGAAGCGGGGCGGCGGATGCTCCTCGGGGGCGCTGCGCAGATCCAGGACCCAGTGGCAGGCCACCGCGCCGAGCACCGTGAGGACCCCGGCGGCGATGGCGAGATGGAGCCGGGCGTCGGCCTCGGCGTGCGCGGCGATCGTGCCCGCCGCCGAGCCGGTGAGCGCGCCGACGCTCCACATGCCGTGCAGCCCGGACATGATCGAGCGGCCGAGGCGGTTCTCGATCTCCACACCGAGGGCGTTCATCGCGACGTCGGCCATCCCGGCGGTCGCGCCGAAGATGAGCAGCGCACCGCAGAGCCAGACCAGCCCGGGGGCGAGCGGGGGCATCACCAGCCAGACGGTCCACAGGGCGAGCAGTCCGCGCAGCGCCGCGCGGTCACCGAAGCGATGGCTGATCCGCCCGGCCAGGGGCATCGCGACCGAGGCCCCGATGGCGGGGAAGGCGAGCGCGAGGCCGAGCTGACCGGCGCTCAGGTCCAGCCGCTCCTGGATCCAGGGGATACGGGTGGCGAAGTTGCCGGTCACCCCGCCGTGCACGGCGAACACCGCCGCCACGGCGATCCGCGCCCGCCGTACCGTGCGCATCTCGGACGCCCCGGACCCCTTGAGCCTGCCCATACTTGTCGCACCCTCCCCGTAGCGCCGACTCGTGTCCGTGCTTGTGCTCTGTCCCCGTACCCGTGCTTGTGCCCGGCCTGCGCCGTGGCCCACCGGAAACTATCAGGGAGGCTCCCTGATAGATAGAGCTTTTCCCGTGGCCTTCTGGAAGGATCCCGGCATGACCTCGACGAGCGTGTCCGTGGCGGGCCGCACCGCCTCTCCGAGTACGGCGCGGGCCATCAACGACCGCCTCGCCCTCCATCTGCTCAAGGACAAGGGGCCGTTGACCGCGGGGGAGCTCAAGTCGCTGACCGGGCTGTCCCGTCCCACCATCGCGGACCTGGTCGAGCGGCTGCGGCAGACCGGTCTGGTGGCGGTCGTGGGGGAGTCGGGGGCGGAGCGCCGGGGGCCCAACGCCCGGGTGTACGGGATCGTCGCCGACAGCGCGCATGTGGCCGGGGTCGACGTCCGTACGGACGGCGTCGCCGTGTGCGTGGCCGATCTGCTGGGCCGGACCGTGGCCGAGGAGTCGCTTCCGGTGGCCCCGGACGTGGATCCGGCGCACACCGTGGCGGCCGTGGTGGCTCTGGTGGAGCGAGCCGCCCAGCGGGCCGGGGCGGCGCGGCTGCACCACATCGGGATCGGGATGCCCGGCCTCATCGACCCCGCCACCGGGGAGCTCAACTCGCCGGGCGGGCTGCCCTCCTGGCACCGTGAGCTGGCCATCGCGCTGCACGGCGGCCTCGCGGCACCGGTGCTGCTGGAGAACGAGGTCAATCTCGCGGCCGTCGCCGAACAGCGGCTGGGCGCGGTGCGCGACCGCGACACCTTCGTACTGCTGTGGCTCGGCCACGGCATCGGCGCGGCCGTGGTGCTCGACCGGGTGCTGCGGCGCGGTGCGTCCGGCGGCACCGGGGAGATCGGCTTTCTGCCGGTCCCGGGCACCGCGGGGCTGCCCTCCGCCACCGGCTGCGACGGCGGGTTCCACTCCCTGGTGGGCAGTGCCGCGGTCTGTGAACTCGCCCGGCAGCACGGCCTGGAGACCGCGGCGGGCGGCTCCCGTGGGGACGGGAGGACGGAGGGTTCCGGCGCGGCGGAGGCGGTGATCCGCGTGGCCCTGGAGGCGGGGGAGCGGGGCGAGACGTTCCTGGACGCGCTGGCGGCCCGGATCGCGCTGGGTGTCGCCGCGATCTGCGCGGTGCTCGACCCGGGGTGCGCGGTGCTCGGCGGCGAGGTCGGCCGGGCCGGGGGCGAGGGGCTCGCCCGGCGGGTGGAGGAGCATGTGGGCCGGCTGTCGCCGCTGCGGACGCGGGTGCGCGCGGGGGTGGTGGGCGGCGGCGGGGTGTTGCGGGGTGCCGTGCTGACGGCGTTGGACGCGACGCAGAACGAGCTGTTCGGCGCTCCGTAGCCGTTCGGTCCGCCGCATCCGTGGGGTGAGTTCATTCCTGTGCGATCTCTTGTCGTGCCCATGGAGCCGCCTTACTCTGAGCCCGATCTCAATTCTGAATAGCGTTCAGCTATCTGATTGGAGTGCTCGATGGGTGCACCTCCAGCGGGACGCGGGCGGATCGCCCGGGCGATCGTCGCCGCCTCCGCCCTCCTGGCCGTCCTGGCGATCCCCGCCGCCCCCTCCGCGCAGGGCGCCGAACGCGTCCGGCAGTCCGGCCCGGTACCCCGTACGGTGGTGCTCGACGGGCCCCGACTGTCCCTCACCAAGCTGAAACTCCAGCTCGGAGACCGGAATCTGCGGCGGACCGTACGCGATCTGACCACCCAGGCCGACCAGTGGATGAAGCAGGGCCCCTGGACGGTCACCGACAAGGACCAGGTGCCGCCCAGCGGCGACAAACACGACTACTTCAGCCAGGCCCCCTACTGGTGGCCCAGCCAACCCAAGACCGAGGACAATCCGTACGGCTGCCCCTACGTTCAGAAGGATGGCCAACGGAACCCCGACGTGGACAAGATGACGGACCGTCCCGAGGTCGGGAAGGTCTTCGAGTCCGCCTACGAGCTCTCGCTTGCCTGGTACTACACCGGTAAGCGGGCCTACGCCGAACATGCCGCGGACATCCTGCGCACCTGGTTCGTCACCCCGGCGACCCGGATGAACCCGAACCTGAACCACGCGCAGTTCATCCCCTGCAAGTACGACGGCCGCTCGATCGGGATCATCGACTTCTCCCAGGGCTTCACCAGCCTCCTCGACGCCGCCGCGCTCCTCGACACCGGCGCCCCCGGCTGGTCCGACAGCGACCACGCGGGCTTCCGCACCTGGAACAAGCAGTTCCTGGACTGGCTGGTGAACAGCGACTTCGGCAAGGAGGAGGGCGCCGCCGAGAACAACCACGGCACCTTCTACGACATGCAGGTCGCCGCCATCGCCACCGCCGTGGGCGACCGGGACCGCGCCCGCCAGGTGCTCCGCGACGCCCGCACCAAGCGCATCGACACGCAGATCGCGGCCGACGGCACGCAGCCGCAGGAGCTGAAGCGCACCCGGAGCTTCCACTACTCGACCTTCAACCTGGTCGCGTACACCCGGATGGCCGCCATCGGGAAGCACGTCGGGGTGGACCTGTGGCACTACACCGGGCCCCGCGGCGGGAACCTCTTCAAGGCGGTGGACGTCCTGCTCCCGGCGGCCACGGGCGCCGCGTCCTGGCCGTACCCGGAGCTCGACTTCCGCGCCTACGCGGCGAGCGACATCGTCCATGCGGCGGCCGACGCGGGTGACCGCAAGGCCCGTGCGGCCCTGCCCAAGCTCCAGACCCCGCCCGGGGGCGACCTGTGGGCCCTGCGGCCGGCGGTGGAACAACTGGACAGCATCGCCCAGGGCTAACGGCTCCATTCCCCCACCCCGCCCCTCCCCGAACCGGTGCCAAGCCCCCGGCCCCCCGGACCGAAAACGGCCTCCGCGCCACAACCCGCGGCCGAGCGGGCGGCAGGGGCCGGGGGCCGGCCGGTGGCCGACGGTTACGGCGGTCCCGGGACGGCCGGTAGCGGGTGCGTCTCCCCACCCCGCCCCTTCCCGAATCGAGGGCAAGCCCCCGGCCCCCGGGCCGGGAATGGTTTCCGTGCCGCGACGCCCAGCGGCGCGGGCGGCAGGGGTAGGGGCGGGCCGGTGGTTGACGGTTACGGGCGGTCCCTGGGCTGCCGGTAGCGGGTGCGTTTCCCCGTCCCGCCCAATCCCGAATCGGGGGGAGCCCTCGCCCGCCCCGGGCCGGGAATGGTTTCTTCCGCGCCGCGGCATCCGGCCGCCGGGGTCCGGGTGCCGTGCGGGGGTCAGGGGCGGGCCGGTGGCTGACGGTTACGGCGGTCCCGGGACGGCCGGTAGCGGGTGCGTCTCCCCGCCCCGCCCCTTCCCGAATCGAGGGCAAGCCCCCGGCCCCCGGACTGGGAACGGCCTCCGCGCCGCGACCCCCGGCGGCGGGGGTAGGGGGCGGGCCGGTGGTTGGCGGTCTTCCCGAATCGGGGGGCAGGCTCCCGCCCCCCAGGCCGGGAACGGTTTCCGCGTCGCGACGTCCGGCCGTCGGGGGTTGGGGGTGGCCGCCGCCTGCCGTCTGTGGGGTACCGGGGCCACGGCGCCCGTTTGCGAACGGGGCTCGGGGGGTTGCTCCCGGTTCGGGAAGGGGCGCCCACCTCCACCCGCCACTTGCCGGGCGCCGACGCCTCGGCGGAGCTCCACGGGCGGGGCTCGGGGGCTTGCCCCCGATTCGGGAAGGGGCGGGGCGGGGAGAAAGACGCTTCGAACGGCCCGACCCCGGGCCGCCGGTAGCGGGCGGGGGCCGCTCCGAGCCGTCGGGTGGTGGAACCGCTCCGCACCGGGGTCAGGGCCCCTCCGGGGCTTGGGTGGGTGAGGGAGGCCACACGGGGGGCGCCTCCCAGCTGGGCCGATGGCCATGGCACACTGGGCCCGTACCAGTGACGTCAGCGCACTCCGGGGTCGGTGAAAATCCGAACCGGCGGTTACAGTCCGCGACCCGTCCGCCGCCAGCGGCCGGTTGACCAGGTGAAATTCCTGGACCGACGGTGAAAGTCCGGATGGGAGGCAGTGCGCGGCGGTAGCGACATCACCGGTGCGCCGCCTCGGCGGTCCGCCCTCGCGTACGCGGGATGCGGACGCATTGCCGATCCCGGCGTGCTGGCGGCGGCGTTTCCGCTTTCGTGTCATCTCGACCGCCCCGGAGTCCGTGCCCGAAGAGGCAGGAGGACCCGGTGGCCACCGCAGCCGAAGCCCAAGCGATGCGCCATGCCGTCGCGCTCGCCGCCCGCGGCCTCGGCCACACCAGCCCCAACCCCGTCGTCGGCTGCGTCGTCCTCGACGCCGGTGGCCGCGTCGTCGGCGAGGGCTGGCACCAGCGGGCCGGCGGTCCGCACGCCGAGGTTCACGCGCTGCGCGCGGCGGGGGAGCGGGCACGTGGCGGCACCGCCGTCGTCACCCTCGAACCCTGCGACCACACCGGCCGTACCGGCCCCTGCTCGCAGGCCCTGATCGCCGCCGGGATCGCCCGCGTCCACTACGCCGTCGCCGACCCCACCGCCCAGGCCAAGGGCGGCGCCGCGACCCTGGCCGCCGCCGGGGTCGCGGTCGACGTCGGGCTGCTGGCCGACGAGGCCGAGGCGGTCAACGAGCCCTGGCTGACCGCGATGCGCCGCGGCCGCCCCTTCGTGCTGTGGAAGTTCGCCGCGACCCTGGACGGCCGCAGCGCCGCCGCCGACGGCACCAGCCGCTGGATCACCTCCGCCGAGTCCCGCGCCGATGTGCACCGGCTGCGCGCGGAGGCCGACGCCGTCGTCGTCGGCTCCGGCACCCTGCGCGCCGACGATCCCCACCTGGCCGTACGGGACCGGGAGGGCGCCACCCAGCCGCTGCGGGTCGTCGTGGACACGGGCGCCACCATCAAGCCCGGCGCCCGGGTGCTGGACGACGCCGCGCCCACGCTGATCGCCGTCGCCGAGGACGCGGGCATCGCGCATCTGCCGCGGCGGCCGGGCGTGGAGACCGTAAGGCTGCCGCGCGCGGAAACCGGCCTCCGGATCCCCGCGCTCCTGGCCGAGTTGCACGGCCGCGGGGTGCGCTCCGTCCTGCTGGAGGGCGGGCCCACCCTCGCCGGGGCGTTCCTCGCCGCGGGCGCCGTCGACAAGGTCGTCGGCTACCTCGCCCCCGTCCTGCTCGGCGCGGGCCCCGCCGCCCTCGCCGACGCCGGAATCACCACCATCGCGCAGGCGTTGCGCCTCGAGACGGCCGATGTGACCCGGCTCGGTCCCGATCTGCGCGTCACCGCCGCCCCCATCGCCGTTCCCGCCACCGCCCCCCTCGCCGAGGAGAACTGAAGTGTTCACCGGAATTGTCGAAGAACTGGGTGAGATCGTCGCCATCGAGCACCTCGGTGACGCGTCCCGCTTCCAGGTACGCGGCCCCCTCGTCACCGAAGGGGCGAAGCACGGCGACTCCATCGCCGTCAACGGCGTCTGTCTCACCGTCGTCGACATCATCGAGGACGCGGAGGGCACCCGGTTCAGCGCCGACGTCATGGCCGAGACCCTGAACCGCTCCGGTCTCGGCGCGCTCGACATCGGCTCCCGGGTCAACCTGGAGCGCCCCATGGCGCTGGGCGGGCGGCTCGGCGGCCACATCGTGCAGGGCCATGTGGACGGCACCGGCGCCATCGTGGACCGCAAGCTCTCCGAGCACTGGGAGATCGTGAAGATCTCGCTGCCCGCCGAACTCAGCCGCTATGTCGTCGAGAAGGGCTCCATCACGGTGGACGGCATCAGCCTCACCGTCGTGGACGCGGGCTCCGACTACTTCACCGTCAGCCTCATCCCGACGACCCTCGCGCTCACCACGCTCGGCGTCAAGCAGGCCGGTGACCCGGTCAACCTCGAGGTGGACGTACTCGCCAAATACGTCGAGCGGCTGCTCGGACGGGACAACGGCACGCAGGACAAGGAGGCCACATCATGAGTGAGGCATACGCGGTGACCGACCCGCATCCGAGCGGCGGCCCGGCCGCCTCCCCGAGTAGCGGCCCGGCCGCCCCCCTGCGCACCGCGCACTGGCCCGACGAACTGGCTCTGGACCCCATCGAGCGCGCCATCGCCGACATCGCCGCGGGCCGCCCCGTGGTGGTCGTGGACGACGAGGACCGGGAGAACGAGGGCGACCTCGTCGCCGCCGCCGAGACGATCACCCCCGAGATCGTCGCCTTCATGATGAACGAGTGCCGTGGGCTCATCTGCGCGCCCATGGAGGCCGCCGAACTCGACCGGCTGCGACTTCCGCAGATGGTCGAGGAGAACACCGAGTCCATGCGGACCGCCTTCACCGTCTCGGTCGACGCCACCGCCGAACACGGCGTCAGCACCGGTATCTCCGCCGCCGACCGGGCCACCACCCTGCGGCTGCTGGCCGACCCGGCCACCACCCCCGGCGACCTCGTCCGTCCCGGCCACATCTTCCCGCTGCGCGCCCGCCCCGGCGGGGTGCTCGAGCGCGACGGCCACACCGAGGCCGGGGTCGACCTCGCCCGGCTGGCCGGACTGCGTCCGGCGGCCGTGATCTGCGAGATCGCGGGGGAGGACGGTGCCATGCTGCGCCTGCCCGACCTGGTCGCCTTCGCCCACAAGCACGGCCTGGCGATCGTCTCCATCGCCGATCTGATCGCGTACCGCAAGCCCGCCGAACCGCTTGTGCGGCGCGAGGCCGAGACCCGGCTGCCCACCGCCTTCGGCGACTTCCGGGCGTACGGCTACCGCGCGGCCGACGGCGTCGAGCACATCGCGCTGGTCCAGGGCGACATCCGGGACGGCGAGGACGTGCTGGTCCGGGTCCACTCCGAATGCCTCACCGGCGATGTCTTCCACTCGCTGCGCTGCGACTGCGGCCCCCAGCTGCACGCCGCGCTGGAGCGGGTCACCGCCGAGGGCCGGGGCATCGTCCTGTATCTGCGCGGCCACGAGGGGCGCGGCATCGGACTGCTGTCCAAGCTGCGCGCGTACGAGCTCCAGGAGCTGGGCCGGGACACCCTGGACGCCAATCTGGAGCTCGGCCTGCCCGCCGACGCGCGGGACTACGCGGCGGGCGCGGAGATCCTCGCCGACCTCGGAGTGCGTTCGCTGCGGCTGATGACCAACAACCCGGAGAAGACCACGGCGCTGGTCCGGCACGGGCTGCGGGTCACCGGCCGGGAGCCGATGCCCGTCCAGGCCGGGGAGCACAACCTCCGCTACCTCCGCACCAAGCGGGACCGGATGGGGCATGACCTGCCCTGGCTGGAGGGCGACCGCACCGAGCCCATATCGGCCTGCGGCAACCAGTAGCCACAGCAACGCACCACCCCAGAACCACCAGAACCACCAGAACACCAGAACACCGGAAACACCGAGGAGAGACGTGAGCGGTAAGGGCGCCCCCGAACTGTCCGTGAAGAACTGCGGGGACCTGCGCGTCGCCGTCATCGCCGCACAGTGGCACGAGAAGGTGATGGACGGCCTGCTCGACGGCGCCCTGCGCGCGCTGGGCGAGCTCGGCATCGACGAGCCCACCGTGCTGCGGGTGCCGGGCAGCTTCGAACTGCCGGTCGTCGCCAAGGTGCTCGCGGGCCGCGGCTACGACGCGATCGTGGCCCTGGGCGTCGTCATCCGCGGTGGCACCCCGCACTTCGACTATGTGTGCCAGGGCGTCACCCAGGGGCTGACCCAGGTCAGTGTGGACACCGGCGTGCCCATCGGCTTCGGCGTGCTGACCTGCGACACCGATGAGCAGGCCCTGGACCGGGCCGGGCTCGCGGGCTCCAGCGAGGACAAGGGCCACGAGGCGGTCACCGCGGCCGTCGCCACCGCCACCACCCTGCGCTCGGTCGCCGAACCCTGGCGCTGAGGGGCGTCGCACGACCCAAGTAGGATGACGGACACGATGCCCAAGAAGACGTTCGAGGAGCTCTTCGCCGAGCTCCAGAAGAAGGCCGCCACGGCCGACCCCGCCACGTCCCGCACCGCCGAGCTGGTCCACTCCGGTGTGCACGCCATCGGCAAGAAGGTCGTGGAGGAGGCCGCCGAGGTGTGGATGGCCGCCGAGTACGAGAGCGACGAGGCGACCGCCGAGGAGATCTCCCAGCTCCTGTACCACCTTCAGGTGATGATGGTCGCCAAGGGGCTGACCCTCGACGACGTCTACGCCCACCTCTGACACCCCCCACCAGCACCCTCACCCGAGCTACCGAAGGAAAGAGCACTCATGCTGCGCATCGCCGTCCCCAACAAGGGTTCACTGTCCGAGCCTGCGTCGGCGATGCTCCATGAGGCGGGCTACCGGCAGCGCAAGGACCGCAGGGAGCTGGTCCTGGTCGACGCGGAGAACGAGGTGGAGTTCTTCTTCCTCCGCCCCCGCGACATCGCCGTCTACGTGGGCTCCGGCCGGCTCGACATCGGCATCACCGGCCGCGATCTGCTGCTGGACTCCGGCTCCCAGGCCGAGGAGATCATGCAGCTCGGCTTCGCCGGGTCCACCTTCCGCTACGCCACCCGTGCCGGCACGGCCAAGGACGTCAGCGAGTTCGGCGGGATGACCGTGGCCACGTCCTTCGCCGGGCTGGTCACCAAGCACCTCGCCGACAACGGTGTGGACGCCGCCGTGGTCCACCTCGACGGCGCCGTCGAGACCGCGATCCAGCTCGGTGTCGCCGAGGTCATCGCGGATGTGGTCGAGACCGGCACCACCCTGCGCAACGCCGGGCTGGAGATCATCGGCGAGCCCATCCTGGAGTCCGAGGCGGTCGTCATCCGCCGCACCGGCGACCCCAGCGACGACCCCAAGGTCCAGCAGTTCCTCCGCCGGATGCAGGGCGTCCTGGTGGCCCGGCGCTACGTGATGATGGACTACGACATCCGGGTGGAGCAGGTGGAGCGCGCCGTGGCGCTCACCCCGGGCCTGGAGTCGCCCACCGTCTCCCCGCTGCACCACGAGGGCTGGGTCGCGGTCCGCTCGATGGTCCCCGCCAAGGACGCCCAGCGGATCATGGACGAGCTCTACGACCTGGGGGCCCGCGCCATCCTCACCACCGGCATCCACGCCTGCCGCCTCTGACGGCCCGCGCCGCCCCTGCCCCCATCCCGTTCTCTCCCGTCCCTCCCATCCGAGAGGCCGACCACGTGTCCGCCGCCGCGCCCACCCCCGCCCTGCCCGTCACCTTCCGGCCGACCAGGACCCGGGCCGTCCTGATGACCGTCGGTGTCGCCGTCCTGGTCGTCCTCACGGCGGTGGCCCTGCTGCTGGAGCGGCTGGGGCCGGGGGAGCGGGCCAGCTTCATCCTCACCGGACTGCTGTTCTTCGGAGTGCTGATGCTGCTCAGCCGCCCCAAGGTGGTGGCCGAGGAGGGCGGTGTGACGGTGGTCAACCTCACCACCAAGCGCCGGCTGGAGTGGGCGGAGGTGCTCCGGGTCAATCTGCGCCCGGGCGACCCCTGGGTCTATCTGGACCTCGCCGACGGCACCAGCCTGCCCGCGATGGGCATCCAGCCGGGCATCGCCAAGGCGCACGCCATCAGCGACGCGCGGGCCCTGCGCGCCCTCGCCGAGCGGCACGGGACGGGCCGTGCCGCGGACTGAGCCACCCGTCAGGGCCGCCCGGCCCTAGGGCCTGTCGGCGTTGAGCAGCCCCTTCACGTCCGCTTCCGCCCGCTGCCGGGCGGGCCCCCGCGAACCGGCCGACGAGCGGATCGGCACTCCAACGGCGTGAGGGGCCTGCCCGTCATGCCCCATCCTTGATTACTCTGTTGCCGGGGCCGAACGGTGCCCCGCCCCGCCTCTCCAGCGCGCACGCCCGCGTGCGCCCCTGGCGGGCTCCCCTGCGACCCGAGGAGTGACTCCCTCAGCAGATGGACGGATCGTCCTGTAGTACCTGCGCCGCCGCCGACCACGAGGCGGCGGCATGAGCATCACCCTGTCCCTCCTGCTGCTGTCCGCGGCACTCGTCCTGATCCTCGCCAACGGCTTCTTCGTGGCCGCCGAATTCGGCCTGGTCACCGTCGAGCGGCCGGACGCCGAGCGAGCCGCCGACGAGGGTGACAAGCGCGCCCGTACCGTCGTCGAGGCGCTGCGCGAGCTGTCCTTCCAGCTCTCCGGCACCCAACTCGGCATCACCATCACCTCGCTGATCGTCGGCATGCTGGCCGAGCCCGCGCTCGGCCATCTGCTGACCGCGCCGCTGGAGGCGGTCGGGCTGCCGCACGGCGCCGTCTCCGGTGTCGCCATCGTGCTCGGCATGCTGCTGGCGTCCGCCGTCCAGATGGTCATCGGCGAGCTGGTGCCCAAGAACTGGGCGGTCTCCCGGCCGCTACAGGTCGCCCGCTTCGTCGCGGGCCCGCAGTACGCCTTCGCCCGCTTCTTCCGGCCCGTGATCGCCCTGCTCAACACCGTGGCCAACCGGCTGGTGCGGGCGCTGGGCGTGGAGCCCACCGAGGAGCTGGCCTCCGCCCGCACCCCCGGTGAGCTGGTCTCGCTCGCCCGCCATTCGGCGCGGGCCGGCGCGCTCGAGCAGGACACGGCCGATCTGTTCGTCCGCACCCTCTCGCTCGGCGAGCTGACCGCCCAGCATGTGATGACCCCGCGGGTGCGGGTCAGCGCGCTGCACTCCACGGCGACCGCCGTGGATGTGCTCAATCTCACCCGGGCCACCGGGCTGTCCCGGTTCCCCGTCTACCGCGACCGGCTGGACGAGGTCATCGGGATGGTGCACCTCAAGGACGCCCTCGCGGTGCCGTCCGACGACCGGTTGCGCACCCCCGTCAGCCGGATCGCGCAGTCCCCGGTGCTGGTCCCCGAGACGCTGCCGGTCCAGCCGCTGCTGGAGCGGCTGCGCAGTGAACAGCCGATAGCCGTGGTCGTCGACGAGTACGGCGGCACGGCCGGTGTGGTCACCCTGGAGGACATCGTCGAGGAGCTGGTCGGCGAGGTGCGCGACGAGCACGACGACGAGGCCGCGGAGACCCCCGACCTGGTGCAGACCCTCACCGAGGACGGCCGCACCGTTTGGGACGCCGACGGCGGCTGCCGCGTCGACACCCTGCGCCGGATCGGCCTCGACGCGCCCGACGGGCCGTACGAGACCGTGGCCGGGCTGGTGGCCGATCTGCTGGGGCGGATCCCCGCCCCCGGCGACATCGCCGAGCTGCCCGGCTGGAAGCTGGCCGTCCGGCAGGTCGGCCACCACCGGGCGGAACGGGTACGCATCGTCCGCACAAAGCCGGGTACTACGCCGCCTGTGCAGATGACCGCCCATGCCGTGCCCGGGGAGGGGAACGGACGATGAGCCTGGTACAGCTTCTCTTCGCTGTCCTGCTGGTCCTGGCCAACGGCTTCTTCGTGGGCGCCGAGTTCGCCCTGGTCTCGGTGCGCCGCAGCCAGATCGAGCCGCGCGCGGCCGAGGGCTCCGCGCGCGCCCGTACGGTGCTCACGGGCCTGGAGAACCTGCCGCAGATGATGGCGGCCGCCCAGTTCGGCATCACCATCTGCTCGCTGACCCTCGGCGCGGTCGCCGAACCGACCGTCGCCGAACTGCTGGAGCCGGTCTTCCACGCCGTCCACCTGCCCGAGCAGCTGATCCACCCGCTCGGCTACGCCATCGCGCTCGCCCTGGTGGTCTTCCTCCATCTGGTCATCGGCGAGATGGTGCCGAAGAACCTGGCCATGGCGGCGCCGGACAGGACCGCGCTGTGGCTGGGCCCCGGGCTGGTCACCTTCGCGCGGCTGTGCCGCCCGGTCACCGCGCTGCTGGGGGCGTGCGCCCGGCTGGTGCTGCGGCTGTTCCGGGTGGAGCCCAAGGACGAGGTCGAGGCCGTCTTCACCAGCGAGCAGCTGACCCATCTGGTCGAGGACTCCCGGCAGGCCGGGCTGCTCGACCCCGGGGAGCAGGAGCGGCTCGCGGACGCCCTGGAGCTGGGCAGCCGCCCGGTCACCGACGTCCTCCTGGACCCGGCGGGCCTGGTCACCGTGGATCCCTCGGTCACCCCCCGGCAGATCGAGGAGCTGACCGTGCGCACCGGCTACTCGCGCTTCCCGGTGCGCGGCCCCGGAGGCGCCTTCATGGGCTATCTGCATGTGAAGGACGTCCTGGAGCTGGAGTTCCCGGAGCGGGCCGTGCCGCAGCGGGTCTGGCATCCGATCGAGACGCTTCGGGCGGAGCTTCCGCTGGACGACGCCCTCACCGCGATGCGCCGGGCCGCCTCCCATCTGGCGGCCGTCGCCGACGCGTCGGGCACGGTGCTGGGGCTGGTCGCGCTGGAGGACGTCCTGGAGAAGCTGGTCGGCGAGGTCCACGACCCCGCGCACCGGGGCGGGGCCCGGGACCGGGTGGCCGAGCCCAGGGGCGAGGCGGCGCCCGTGCTCTCCGAGGAGGAGCGGGCGATGGTGGGCTGAGCGGCGCGGTCGCGCTGCGGTTTGCGCCTGCGGCGGGCCTTTCCCCTACCCGCCCCTCCCCACAACCGGGGCTCCGCCCCGGACCCCGGTCCTCAATCGCCGGACGGGCTGATTTCAGCCCGTCCGGCGATTGAGGACACGCCCAAAGGGCGTCCGGGGTCCAGGGGTAGGGGAAAGCCCGCCGCAGGCGCGCCATCGCCTACCCCAGGGGCGGGTCCTGCGGGTCCCGGTACATGGGGCCGCGGCCCGACAGGACCTCCCCGTACGCCTGCATCAGATCCGGCAGCCGCAACGTCGCGAGGTCATCCCGATTCGGCGTACCGCTCCACCCCGACAGCCGCAAATCCCGGTAAGCGCAGCTCTTCTCGTACAGCGTGCGCAAAAACCGCCCGTTCCCCAGCTCGTCGATCCAGCCCTGGTCCACCACATGGCCGCTGATGCTGCGCAGCTCCTCCACGGCCTCCTCGTCCCACACATCCCCGTTCTCCGCCGCCAGCACCTCACCGATCCGGGTGAGCTCCAGCGGGCGGTAGCTGGGGAAGTCGACACGGGTGGTGAAGCGCGAGCCGAGGCCGGGGTTGGCGGCCAGCAGGCGGTCCATGCCCTCGGGGTAGCCGGCGAGGATCACCACCAGCCGGTCGCGGTTGTCCTCGGCCCGCTTGAGCAGCACCTGAAGCGCCTCGTCGCCGTACGCGTCGCCCTTGCTGTAGCCCGAGTTGGACAGGCTGTACGCCTCGTCGACGAAGAGCACCCCGCCGAGCGCCGAGTCGATCAGCTCATTGGCCTTCACCGCCGTCTGGCCCAGATACTCGCCGACCAGATCGGCGCGCCCGGCCTCCACCAGATGGTCGCCGCCGAGCAGCCCGAGGGCGTAGAAGACCCGGCCGAGGATGCGGGCCACGGTGGTCTTGCCGGTGCCGGAGGGCCCGGAGAAGACGAAGTGCCGCTTGGGCGGCTGGACCGGCAGGCCCTGTCCGGCGCGCAGCCGCGCCATGTGGAGCTGCGCCGACAGCGCCCGGACCTGCCGCTTGACCGGCTCCAGGCCGACCATGCGCTCCAGCTCCTGGAGCGCGCTCTCCAGCAGCACCGGATCGGAGGGGCCGGGCTGGGAGGGCAGTCCGGCCCGGTCGCGGGTGCCGCCCGCGCCCATCACCGCGGGGCCCATCAGCGGCGGACCCTCGGGGCCCTCGGCCGCGGCACGCGGATCGCGGCCGTCGGACAGCGTGTCGGCGGGGTCGGTGGCGGTGGCGTCCCGGCCGTCCGTGGCGTCCTGGCCACCGGCCCCGGCCAGCGATACGGCGGCGAGGTCCGCGGGCTCGTCCAGCCCGTCGGACTCGGCTATCGCCGCCAGCCGCGCCGAGGTGTCCATGAAGGTGGAGTCGATGCGGTGCACCGCGCGGTAGAGCGGGAGCGCGGCGGCGCTGCGCCCGGTGCCCTCATGGGCGCGGGCGAGCCAGTAGCGCAGCTCCTTGCGCTGGGGCTGTTCGCTGCGACAGCGCATTAAGGCGGCGGCGAGCAGCGGTTCGGCCTGGCTGTACATCTCCAGCCGGACCCGCGCCATTCCGGCGAACAGACCGGCCTCGATGCCGAGGAACTGATCGTCGAGCAGCGGCTCGGTGTGGCGCACCAGCTGCTCCCAGTCCTTGACCAGATAGGCGCGGCAGGCGTGCAGGAAGCGAGCCTGCGGATCCGCCTCGACCGGGGGGCAGCCGGCCAGCGCCCGGTCCAGCTCGGGCACATGGCGGCCGTCGAGCCAGTGGGAGGCGTGGGCGAGCAGCAGGTCCCGGCTGGTCTCCAGCACGGGCTGGACCCACCAGCCCAGCCAGTACCAGGAGTTGAGGGTGCGGCGGTGCCGGGCGCGCTGCTCGCCGAAGCGGTCGCGGTGCCGGTACATCCGCAGCAGCGCCGCCGCGGTGTCGGCCCGCAGCGCGTGCAGTCCGAGCCAGGCGTCGGCCATTCCCGGATCGAGCCGGGTGGCGGCCCGGAACTCCTCCTCGGCCTGTGCGTACGCGCCCATCGTGTAGGCATCGACGGCTCGCAGCCAGGCGAGGTCGGCCGGGGCGTGCGAACCCTGCGTGCCGAAATCCATCACGTCCCCCACAACCCCTGCCCCCGTGGATGCCGCAGGGGCGACTGCCCCTTTCGCATCGTACCTGCGCAACTCGCATGGGCCGAGGGTGCCGCACTGTTGTTCGTCGCAATCCCACAAGGCCGGACGGGTGTGCGCGGGGGCGTGTAAGGGGCGCACAAGGCCCGGGGAGGGTCGTCACTCAGGGTGAGGAAGTGGCCGCGCAAAGCAGCGGAAAACCGGCGCCAGACAGGACGAAGCCCCCGATCACGGGGGAACAACCGGGGGCTTCGCGTTGTGGGACGACTCGTACGAGTCGCACATTGAGAACGTAAGACCTGTATGGGCCCCAGGTCAAGCCGAGTTGGAGTGCGCGTCATGCCTCGGGCGGCGGCGTCAGGCCCGGTCGGTGGCATCGGCTCACGCTGTGTGAGACCAGGGGATGTTTCCGTCGGTCGCCGCGGGTCCCGGTAGCACCTCATACCCCTCCTTCCGCTGCTGTACCAAGGCTCCTGCGTACGGACGGGACGGATCGGCGGTGAAATGCGCACGCTCGGCGGGCAGCCATCTGTCCCAGAACGCGGTCTGCTCCGGGCCGTCCCGCAGCTGACCGCGCCGCCAGGAGTCCCGCTCGGGCAGCTCCATCCACAACAGCTGCGCCAGCCGCGGGCGCACCGCGCGGCGGCCGCTGCCCACGCCCTCCAGCAGCACCACCGGCGCGGGGTCGAGCCGCCGCCGGGCGGTGGTGAAGCGGCGCTCCACCCAGTCGTACGGGGCGTAAGCCGCGGCCGCGCCCCGGGCGAGCGGGGCGAGGACATGGGCTTGCAGCCGCTCGGCCCAGCCGAAGAGCTCCTCATGGGTGGCGAAGTCGTCCGTGTGCAGCACCGGCGCGCCGCCGAGCGCTTCGGCCAGATGCCCGGCGAAGGTGGTCTTCCCGGAGCCCGCGTGGCCGTCGATCGCGATCAGCCGGACCGGCCCGCAGGACGGCGGCAGCGCGCGCAGGCGCCGCGCCAGCGCGTCCAGGCCGCCAACTCGTCGGTAAGTTCGCATCGGGGACCACCATACGGCCCTTCGGGCTCGTTCACTCCATTGGTTCACACCAATATTGATGGAGCGGGCGCTGGGGGAATCACTGGCCTGAGACCACTCGCAGCGGCCATAGTTGTGCGACTGTCGCACCCGCCGCCCACTGGACCGGACGACGACTGGGGGAACCCCGCATGACCAGATCTGGATCCACGCCCCGCCGCTCCGTGCTCGCCGCCGCACTCGGCGTCGCGGGCGCCGCCGCCGTCACCACGACGGCCACAGCGGCCGCCGGAACGGCCCGCCCCTCGGCGGGCACCTCGGTAACCCCCGGGGACGCCGCGGCCCCGGCGGGCCCGAAGGCCGAGCGGATCGCGGAGTACCACGGCTGGACCAGCCACGCCGACTGGCTGGCCGGTGCCGCCAAGGGCGTCCGCGCCGAGTCCGGCGCCCGCCCCGGCATCGTCATCTCCCGCCCGCTGGGCAGCGTGGACTACACCGATCCGCACACCGGCACCAAGGCCACCTGGGAGTACGCCACCTGGACCTCTCCGGTGCGCACCCTCTCCGTGCCCGCGACCGAGGCCATCGTCTCCTGGAACGCCCGCACCCCCGCCGGCACCTGGATCCAGATCGAGCTCAAGGGCACCTACACCGACGGCTCCGCGACCCCCTGGTACGTGATGGGCCGCTGGGCCTCCGACGACGGCTCCTCCTCCATCCGGCGCACCTCGGTGGACGACCAGAGCGACGACAAGAGCTCGGTGTGGACCGACACCTTCTCCATCGACGACCCGGCGAGCGGGCTGCGGCTGGCGACGTACCAGGTGCGGCTCACCCTCCACCGCAAGCCCGGCACCACCCTCACCCCCACGGTGTGGCGGGTCGGCGCGATGGGCTCGGATGTCCCCGACCGGTTCGAGGTGCCCGCCTCCACGCCGAGCCTGGCCAAGGGGCGCGAACTCGTCGTACCGCGCTACTCGCAGGAGATCCACAAGGGCCAGTACCCGGAGTACGACAACGGCGGCGAGGCGTGGTGCAGCCCCACCTCCTCGCAGATGATCATCGAGTACTGGGGTCGCAAGCCCTCCGCCGAGGACCTGGCCTGGGTCAACCCGGACTACGCCGATCCGCAGGTCTGCCACGCCGCCCGGTCCACCTTCGACTACCAGTACGAGGGCTGCGGCAACTGGCCGTTCAACGCCGCCTACGCCGCCACCTACCGCGATCTCCAGGGCGTGGTCACCCGGCTCGGCTCGCTCAACGACGCCGAGAAGCTGATCGAGGTCGGCATTCCGCTGATCACCTCGCAGTCCTTCCTCAAGACGGAGCTGGACGGCGCGGGGTACGGCACCTCGGGCCATCTGATGACGGTCATCGGCTTCACGGCGGACGGCGACGTCATCGCCAACGACCCGGCCTCGGCCGACAACGCGGCGGTCCGCCACATCTACAAGCGGCGGCAGTGGGAAAATATCTGGCTGCGGACGAAGCGGTACAACGCCGACGGCAAGGTGGTCTCGGGCACCGGCGGCGTCTGCTACCTCTACTTCCCGGCCAAGCCCACCGCCGCCCAGCGGCGGGTGCTGAAGGAGCTCGGCATCCGCTGAGCACAGGCCGGTCCGCTCAGGAGGCGTTGAGCGCCACGGTGGGGTGGAGGCGAGCGGCGCGGATGGCCGGTAGAGCCCCGCGAGCACACCGATCCCCAGCGTGGCGCCGAAGCCGCCGGCTGCCCAACGGCCAGCTGGTGTGCACCCTCGCCCGTGCCCAGTCCTTCCTGCACCGGGACGAGTCCATCCGGCCGGACGACGTCCGGGTCTCCCTGGACGACGGCGAGCGGACGGCCGGCCCGTACCAGTGCTCGCAGTTCCTCACGTGACCGCGCTACGCCGCAGCGCGCACCTCGTGCGCGGCGTCCGCGTGCAGCGCGACCCGGACCAGGGCGGCGGCCAGCCGGGGAAGGTCCTTCTGGGCCACCAGCCCCTCCAGCGACCGCGCGCTCTTCGGCAGCCCGACCCGCTCGGCGCCGTCCAGCGCCTTGCTGTCGAAGTACGGGGCGAACTCGGGCCAGACGCCCTGCACCTCGCGCAGGAAGATGTTCACCCCGGCCGGCCCGATGCCCTTGATCCCCTGGAGCAGCTTCTTCACGTCCCCGGCCTCGCGCAGCCGCCGCAGATCGCCCCCGTACTCCCGGTTCACCAGCTCGGCCGCCTCGCCCAGCTGGCTGGAGGTCCGCTCGTCGTAACGCCGGTAGCCGCCCTCGCCCAGCGCGTCCACCCGCTGCTGCCAGGTGGCCTCCGCCATGCGCCGCGGGTCGCGCATCCCGGCGTCGAAGAGGGCGCGGGCGGCGGCGACGGCGATGTCGGAACTGATCCGCGCGGACAGCAGATGCGCGAGCACCAGCAGCTGGTAGAGCGGGCCGGGGGTGTCGCGGAGCTTGATCCCGGCCTCGGCGGCGAAGGTCGTGCCCTGCTGGTCGAGCAGAGCGCGCGCCACAGTCTTGTTCTTGTCGCTCATTGCCCATCCCGCCTTGTGGTGTGGTGCGGTTGCGTCGGTTCCGGGTGCCCGGCGGTGGCCCGCTCACTCGGGGCCGCTCCGCATGATCTTGCCGCCGCGGTCGAAGTACGCGCAGAGGGTCTCCACCAGGTCGGTGTGGCCGTACGGGCTGTGCGAACGGCGGCGTACCTCCAGCGCCCGCAGCGCCTCCTGGTACGAGCGGGGCACCTCGTGCGGGGTGCCGCAGGACCCGCCGACCCCGATCGCGCCGCTGCCGGTGCCGAGCTCACGGCTCAGCGCCGCATGCAGCGACCGCTCGCCCGGTGCGCCCTGGGCCACCAGGACCGCCGTCTCCGCGCACAGGGCGGGCAGGATCCGCAGGCCGGGACCGGTGGCCGCGCGGCTCACGGCCTTGGGCGGTGCGCGGCGGCGGTGGCCAGCGCCGCCGCCGTCTGCCGTACGAGCAGGGTGAGCAGCAGACGTTCGTCCTCGCCGGGCCGGTCGCGGCGGCTCACCACCAGTGCGCCGTAGAGCCCGTCCGGCGCATGCGGTCCGCCTGGCCCGTGCGGCCCGCGCGGGCCGTCCCGCTCGCGCAGCCCGAAGGCCCAGCCCCAGGCCGGCCGGGGGAACCGTACCGGCCCGTCCCGTCCGGCCGGCTCCCTCACCTGCGTGTCCAGGGCCTCGGTGGCCCGCTGACCGTCGTACGGACAGCGGACCAGGCCCTCGCCGAGCCGTAGGTAGCCCGCCTCGGCGCGGCCGGTGCCGAGCGCGCCGACCTGGGCCATCGCCCGGCGCAGTATCCCCGCCTCGTCCTCGCCGTCGATCCCGTCGAAGCCGGTGAACAGGGTCAGACAGCGGCGCGGCAGTGGTTCCTGGGCGACACCTGGTGGGGCCATGGGGTCACTCCGTGCGTCCTTGTGCGTCCCGTGCGTCGTCGTGCCTCCTCGAGGAGACGTACCTCTCTCGAGAAGAGCCTCCTCGTGGAGATCCAGCGGCCGGGTACCCCTATTCATGGCGATTCACCGCATGCGGGCGAAAAGGCTGCACGGATTTCGGTCCGTGGGGCGGAGGGCCGGGCGTACGGGCCGGGCGTGCCACTGTCCCGGCCGCGGAGACCCCGGTGTGACGTTCAAGCGCGGCGGACGTGATGGATTTCCTCATTCGACTGCTCCCAGGCGGGGTTGGCGCACCGTCAGAACGGGGCTCCCCGAAGGGGTTTCGCCGAGGCGCTTTCAAAGGCCCGCCCTGTGGAGGGCCGAGGTCAGCGCGGGGTTCGGGCCGCTGGCAGGTGCCGCTGACAGATGCCCGACAGCCCCCGGCGGGGCCCGTCTCCATGATCAGATCCGGATTGGAGTTTTCCGTTTTTCCTTTCCCCATCGAACGGTTGATCAGTAATCTCGCCTCAGCAGCGGGTTGCCGTGCCGCTCTTCGTCGTGCTCCACTTCCCCGAGGACGCGGACGACCCGAGGGCGGCCCCGGAAGCCGGAAGAGGGCGAAGGAAGTGCAGGACGTGGACTGGCGGCCGGAGGGCATCGACGCCGCAGGCGAGGACGCGGCAGGCTACAGGGACACAGCCCATGGCGGCTGCCCCGGGGAGTGCACGATATGACGTCCGAATCGGGCGGGCCGAGATGTGACCGCGGCGCCGGGGACGCCGCCGGACACCCCGCCTCCAGGGAGAACGATCCGCTGAGGCGATTCGCGGGCATCTGGTGCCGGGCCGTCCACCCACTGGCCGCCACCACGATGGCCCCCGACGAGTTCGAGGACTATCTGCTGCCGCTGGCCCACCGGTTGAGCGCCGCCCTGCGCTCCTCCCCCTTCGACACCGAAGCCGCGTACGAGGTCGGGGCCGCGCTGGTGGACGCCCAGTGCACCGAGCCCGACGCGCTGCCCGCCATCCTGGGCGTCATCGACGCGCATCTGGTGTCCTGCTCGTCGCGCGGAGCGCCCGTCTCCCAGCCTTCCGTCTCCCAGCCCTCCGGATCCCAGCCCTCCGGTGAATCGTTCCCGGGACCGTCCGACGAGCCCTCCCACGAGCCCCTGGCCGACGACGAGGCGCGCGCCCGCTGTGTGCGGCTCCAGCACGCCCTCGCCGCCGGATTCGTCCGTGAGCTGCGCGAGCGCGAGCGCGATGAGCAGGAGGCCATCTCGCGGGCCGCGTTGGTCGCCCGGACCGAGGCCGAGAAGGCGCTGCACGCGAGCGAGGCCAAGTTCCAGGCCGTCTTCGAGGGCGCGGTCATCGGCGTGGGCATCGCCGGACTCGACGGCGAGGTGCTCGTCGTCAACGACGCCATGGCCCGGATGTTCGGCGGGATGGACTTCTTCCGCCCCGGCCGCAACGTCACCGAGTTCGTCCACCCCGACGACGTACCCGGCGCCCATGAGCTCTACCGCGAGCTGGTCAACGGGGAGCGCGACCACTTCCGCATCGAGAAGCCGCACTACCGCGACGACGGCAGCGAGCTGTGGACCAATCTGACGGTCACCCTGCTGCGCGACTCCAGCGGCGCCCCGCAGTACCAGCTCGCCCTCGCCGAGGACATCACCGAGCACCGGCAGCTGCGGGAGCGGCTGCGCTACGAGGCCACCCACGACGAGCTGACCGGACTGCCCAACCGCACCCTCTTCCTGGAGCGGCTGGACCAAGTGCTGGCCGCCGACGCCGACGCCGAGCCGTTCGGCGTGTGCTACCTGGACCTGGACGGCTTCAAGGCCGTCAACGACAGCCTCGGTCATGCCGTCGGCGACCGGATGCTCGAGGCCGTGGCCGAACGCCTCCGGCGCTGTGTGAAGGCTCCCACCGAACTGCTCGCCCGGGTCGGCGGCGATGAGTTCCTCGCCCTGGTCACCGGCCCCGCGGCGCAGGCCGACGGCGCCGGGCTGGCCCGCCGGATGCTCGCCGCGCTCGCCGAACCCGTCCGGATCGAGGGCCGTGAGCTGCGGGTACGGGCCAGCATCGGCGTGGTCGACGGCCGGGCCGGGGAGATCGGCCGGGCCGAGGTGCTGCGCAGCGCCGACATCACCATGTACCGGGCCAAGGCCGCGGGCGGCAATCGCTACGAGATCGCCGACGCCGACTCCAACGCCCGGGTGATCGCCCGGCACAGCCTCACCAACGGGCTGCCCTCCGCCCTGGAGAAGGGCGAGTTCTTCATCGAGTACCAGCCGCTGGTACGGCTCACCGACGGCACCGTGCGCGGCGCCGAGGCGCTCGTACGCTGGCTGCACCCGCTGCACGGAGTGCTCGGCCCCGACCAGTTCATCCCGCTCGCCGAGGACACCGGGCTGATCGTCCCGCTCGGCCGCTGGGTGCTGGAGCAGGCCGCCCGGCAGGCGCGCGAGTGGCGCGACGCCGCCGAGGACGACGAGTCGCTGCGCGTCAACGTCAATCTCTCGCCGTGCCAGCTGAGCCATCCCACGCTGGTCTCCGACACGGTGGCGGTCCTGGAGAACGCCGGGCTGTGCCCCAGCGCGCTGTGCCTGGAGGTCACCGAGAACGACCTCATCGGCGCCGACGAGACCGCCCTGCGGCCGCTGCGGCAACTCGCCGACCTCGGCGTGGACATCGCCCTGGACGACTTCGGCACCGGCTACTCCAACCTGTCGTATCTGCGCCGGCTCCCGGTCTCCCAGCTCAAGCTGGACCGTTCCTTCACCCGGGGCATGCAGCGGGCTCCGGCCGATCCGGTCGATGTCAAGATCGTCGAGGGGATCGTCTCGCTCGCGCACACGCTGGACCTCGCGGTGACGGTCGAGGGCGTGGAGACGGCCGTACAGGCCGAGCATCTGCGGGGGCTGGGCTGTGACACCGCGCAGGGCTGGTACTACGCACGGCCGGGCCCGCCGGAGCGGCTGCACACGCTGGCGCTGGCCGACGCGAGCTGAGGGCGCGAGAGGGTGGTGCCCACCCCCGCGTGCCCATCCGGCGGTGCGCCGCGCTCGGCTCGCCGTGCTCGGCTCGCCGTGCTCAGCCGGCCGTGTCGTCCAGCAGCCGTGAGCGGATCAGGAAGCGCACACCCTCCGGCGCCTCCAGGGAGAAGCCGCTGCCACGGCCCGGCACCACATCCACCGTGAGATGCGTATGCGCCCACAGCTCGAACTGCGAGGCCGACATCCAGAAGCCCACCGGCTCCTCGACCCCGTCCACCTCCAACTCCCCGAGCAGTACGTCCGACCCACCCGTACGGAACTCGCCGAGCGGGTAGCACATCGGCGCGCTGCCGTCGCAGCAGCCGCCCGACTGATGGAACATCAGCGGCCCGTGCTCGGCCCGCAGTCGGCGGATCAGATCGGCCGCGGACTCCGTCAGGGCGATACGTGAGGTCTCCGTCATCACCGGCACCCGCCTTCCCCGTCTGCTGCCAGTACGTCGTACTCCCAGTACGTCGGCCCAGTCCAACCCCCGCCACGTTGCGAGACGGTTGCACGCGAGCTCACGGAGGCCCGGCGTGGTGTGCGGTCAGATCTGTTCCCACCACCAGGCTATGGACGGTATCGCGGGCGGAGGACCCGTTCTCCTGAGCCAAGACCGTCAGGATGTTCGACTCGGTGGTGCTGCGGACCTTCTCCCTGCGGTAGGACAACAGATCGTTGTCCACCATGACCAGCGCGCCGGCCGCGTCCGTCAGGGCCTTCACATGAGGCCCTTGCAACTCCTCTTCGGGCAGCACCGTGCGCTCGGCCATCTCGATGCCGACAATGCTCATCCAGCATCCTCGGTCACGCGGCCCGATGATCAAGAATTCGTCCAGGGATGGGACGGTGGCCCGGGACCGGTGCGTGATGATGCCCGCCGCACCGAAGAGCCAGGTTTCGAAGGCCACGGAGTGGGGGGTGCGGGTGGCGCCGCGCGCCTCGGCGGAAGGGCTTCAACTGCTGTCGGACACGTTCTACTACGCCACCAGGCGATTCCGCGTGTGTTTCGACTCGCGGTCCGGATCGCGCGCAGGCAGGGCGCCTGACCGGCATCCGCCTGGTCAGGCGCCCTCTTGTGGTGCTCAGAAGAAGCCGAGCTTCTTCGGCGAGTACGACACCAGCAGGTTCTTCGTCTGCTGGTAGTGGTCCAGCATCATCTTGTGGGTCTCGCGGCCGATCCCGGACTGCTTGTAGCCGCCGAAGGCGGCGTGCGCCGGGTAGGCGTGGTAGCAGTTGGTCCACACCCGGCCGGCCTGGATGGCGCGCCCGGCCCGGTACGCGGTCGAGCCGTCCCGGGTCCACACTCCCGCGCCCAGCCCGTAGAGGGTGTCGTTGGCGATCCCGATCGCGTCGTCGAAGTCGCCGAACCGGGTCACCGCGACCACCGGCCCGAAGATCTCCTCCTGGAAGACCCGCATACGGTTGTCGCCCTCGAAGATCGTGGGCTCGACGTAGTAGCCGCCCTCCAGCTCACCCCCGAGCTCGGCGCGGCTGCCGCCGGTGAGGACGCGGGCGCCCTCCTGCCGGCCGATGTCCAGGTACGACAGGATCTTCTCGAGCTGGTCGTTGGAGGCCTGGGCGCCGATCATGGTGTCGGTGTCCAGGGGATGCCCCTGCGTGATCTTCTCCGTACGGGCCACGGCCGCGTCCATGAACGCCTGGTAGTGGCCGCCCTGGACCAAGGCGCGCGAGGGACAGGTGCACACCTCGCCCTGGTTGAGGGCGAACATGGTGAACCCTTCCAGGGCCTTGTCCATGAAGTCGTCGTCGCTGGCCGAGACATCGTCGAAGAAGATGTTCGGGCTCTTGCCGCCGAGCTCCAGGGTGACCGGGATCAGGTTCTCGCTCGCGTACTGCATGATCAGGCGGCCGGTGGTGGTCTCGCCGGTGAAGGCGACCTTGGCCACCCGGGAGTTGGACGCCAGCGGCTTCCCGGCCTCCACACCGAAGCCGTTGACGATGTTGACCACACCCGGCGGCAGCAGATCGGCCACCAGGTTCATCCAGACGTGGACCGACGCGGGCGTCTGTTCGGCCGGTTTCAGCACCACCGCGTTGCCGGCGGCCAGCGCCGGGGCCAGCTTCCACGTGGCCATCAGGATGGGGAAGTTCCACGGGATGATCTGGGCGACCACGCCCAGCGGCTCGTGGAAGTGGTACGCGACCGTGTCGTGGTCGATCTCGGAGAGGCTGCCCTCCTGCGCCCGGATGGCCCCCGCGAAGTAGCGGAAGTGGTCGATGGCGAGCGGGATGTCGGCGGCCAGCGTCTCCCGTACCGGCTTGCCGTTCTCCCAGCTCTCGGCGACCGCGAGGGCCTCCAGGTTCTGCTCCATCCGATCGGCGATCTTCAGCAGCACCGAGGCGCGCTCGGCGGGCGCCGTACGGCCCCAGGCGGGGGCGGCCGCGTGGGCGGCGTCCAGGGCCCGCTCGACGTCCTCGGCGGTGCCCCGGGCGATCTCGGTGAAGGGCTGCCCGTTGACGGGGGTGGGGTTCTCGAAATAGCGGCCCTGGGCCGGCGGTACGTACTCCCCGCCGATCCAGTGGTCATAGCGCGGCTGATAGGTGACGACCGAGCCCTCGGAGCCGGGGCTTGCGAAACGCGTCATGGGGCGGCCTCCCTGGTGTACGCGTGGTGGGTCCCGTTGCCGGACGCGTCGTTGGTACGCGCGTCCAGGCTCCGCCCGCGCCGACGCGGGCGGAGCCGACGGGGAGGCTAGGCGCGGCCACGTTGCGCGGACGTTGCGTCCCGGTGGCCGCCTCCTTGCCGCGGGGCTCCGTGCTCATGGCCGCTGTGGTGCCGCGCGGCTCCGTCCTCATGGCCGCCTTGGTGGTGGGCGCCGCCCGGCAGCCCGTACAGCTCCCGCAGCCGCCGCACCCGCGCCGCCGGCGCCACCCGCCCCGGCGCATGCGCCGGGAGCGTGGTCAGCAGCGCCTCCGCGACCTCCAGATCGTCCTCGCCCCACGGCGTCTGCCCCCAGCGTCGCAGCAGCTCAGGGTCGCCGTGGGAGAGCACGGCGCGCCGCAGCCCGTCCTCCAGCACCCGCCGCATCCGGCACACCCCCGGCGCCTCCGACAGCGGCAGCAGCGGTCCGGTGTACGCCCGCAGCGCCGTGTACGCGTCGCCGGAGGCCAACGCCTCGGCGGCGTCGGCCAGATCGGTGCGCACGGGTGTGCAGAGCCGGTACGGGCGCGAGCCGAGCAGCGGACCCACCAGACGGCGCAGCCGGGACAGCTCGGCCCGCAGCGTCACCGGGGAGCGGTCGTCGGCCCGGGGCCCGTACAGCTCGAGCGTCAGCCGGTCGCCGGACAGCCCCTCCGGATGGCCGGCCAGCAGCACCATGATCTCGCTGTGCCGCCGCCCGAGCCGCAGCCGCCGCCCGTCGACGACCAGCAGCGCCTCGTCCCGCCCCAGCACCGTCAGCGAGATCCGCGGCGTACGCGTCCGCGGCAGCTCGGCGCCCAGCTGGGCCTCGGCGGCGCGGGCGGTCGCCTGGACCAGGGCGAGGCTGTGCGGGGCGGCCAGATGGTCCCCGCCGGTGATGTCCACCGCGCCCAGCAGCCGCCCGGTGTGCGGATCGTGGAGCGGGGCGGCGGCGCAGGTCCACGGCTGCACACTGCGGTTGAAGTGCTCGGTGGCGAAGATCTGCACCGCGTGGTCGACGGTGAGCGCCGTCCCGGGCGCATTGGTGCCCGCGTGGCGCTCGTCCCAGCGCGCCCCGGCCACGAAGTTCATCTCCTCGGCCCGGTTCCGCACCCCCGCGTGCCCCTCCACCCACAGCAGCCGACCCTGTTCGTCGCAGACCGCGAGCAGATGGGCCCCGTCGTGGGCGATGGTGCCCAGCAACTCCCGGAACAGCGGCATCACCCGGGCCAGCGGATGGTCCGCGCGATAGGTGTCCAGCGCGTCGTCCGCCAGGTCGATCGGCGCCTTGCACTCCTGGGTGACCCGGGCGTCGGCCGAGCGCCGCCAGGACTCCGCCACCACCGGCCGTACGGCCGGACTCACCGCCCCCTCCGTCAGAAACGCCTCATGGGCGCGGCGCACGTCGCGGGTGCGCTCAGCGGGGTCGGTGCCTGACGCCATCGCCAGCCAGGGATTGACCATGGTGCCTCGCTCAGCGGTACGGAGGGGCGGAACACGGGGGGTGCGGGGTCTCAGGCTTTCACGGATCGGACGGCGGGAGGGAGTCGGCAGGTCAGGTATGCGCGGGCAGGGAGGGGGCGGGCACGACCCCGGGCGGGGAGGCATAGCCGCAGGAGTGGCAGATCTTCCACCCGTCCTGATTCACGGCGAGTTGGCCGCCACAGCTCGGGCACTGCTCGGAGCTCATGATCGTTCCTTTGGTTCACGCGCGCGGAGTGGAGCGGGCCACCCATGCGCTCAGATTTCCTTGTGGGGCGGATGCCCCGCAATAGCCAGAACAAGCCGCGTTGGCGTACGAGCCCCGGACGGAGCGCGTTCACGGAGGGAGTACGCGGCGTTACCGGGGGGTGTTCTCCACATACGCTCCTCGCGCCCCCTCGTGCGCCGCTTGAACGCTTGACACCGATGGCCTGGTTGTGCGCGGGCGCGCACGACGAAGCGGGCGGGGAGCCGGTGATGGCTCCCCGCCCGCTTCGATCAGGGGCGTTGCGGTGGGGTCAGCTGATGGACTTGATCAGCTCACCGTTCGAGGTGTCGCCGCTGAGCTCCCAGAAGAAGGTGCCGCCCAGGCCCTGCTGCTGCTTGTAGTTCATCTTCCCGGCGATGGTGGCGGGGGTGTCATAGCTCCACCACTGGTTGCCGCAGTGCGCGTAGGCCGTGCCCGCGACCGTGCCGGTGGCCGGGCAGGAGCCCTTGAGCACCTTGTAGTCCTCGATGCCCGCCTCGTAGGTGCCGGGCGCGGCGCCGGTCGCCGTGCCACCGGGGGCGTCCTGGGTGACGCCGCTCCAGCCGCGTCCGTAGAAGCCGATGCCCAGCAGGAGCTTGGACGCCGGGATGCCGAGGCCCTTGAGCTTGCTGATGGCGGCGTCGGTGGTGAAGCCCTGCTGCGGAATGCCGTTGTAGGAGTTGAGCGGGGAGTGCGGGGCGGTGGGGCCCTGGCCGGCCCACGCGCCGAAGAAGTCGTACGTCATGGGGTTGTACCAGTCGACGTATTGCGCGGCGCCCGCGTAGTCGGCGGCCTCGATCTTGCCGCCGGAGGAGCCGTCGGCCGTGATCGCCGCGGTCACCAGGTTGGACGAACCGAACTTGGCGCGCACGGCGGACATCAGTTTCTTGAAGGCGTCCTTACCGCTGGTGTCACAGGTGAGGCCGCAGGCGTTGGGGTACTCCCAGTCGATGTCGATGCCGTCGAAGACATCCGCCCAGCGCGGGTCCTCGACCAGGTCGTAGCAGGACTGGGCGAAGGCCGCGGGGTTCTTGGCGGCCTCGCTGAACCCGGAGGACCAGGTCCAGCCGCCGAAGGACCACAGCACCTTCAGGCCGGGGTGGAGCTTCTTGAGCTTGCGCAGCTGGTTGAAATTGCCGCGCAGGGCGCCCGCGTCCCAGGTGTCGGCCTGGCCGTCGACGCTGCTCGCCGCGTCGTACGCCTTGTCGTAGTCGGCGTAGGAGTCGCCGATGGCGCACTTGCCGCCGGTGACGTTGCCGAAGGCGTAGTTGATGTGGGTGAGCTTGGCGGCCGAGCCCGAGGTCTCGACGTTCTTGACGTGGTAGTTGCGCTGGTAGATGCCCCATTCGGTGAAGTAGCCGACCACCTTGTTCCCGGCGGCCTTCGTCGTGGGGGTCTTGGCGGCCTCGGACGTGGCCTGGGGTATGCCGGCGCTCCGGGGTTCACCGGCCGCTGCCGAGCCCGCGAGCAGGGTGGCGGTCAGCACCGCCGTACAGATCGCCGCGAGCGCGGCGGACAGTCTGCCTGGTCTGAGCATGGAATCTCCTCGGTGGGGGGTGAGGGGAGAGTGAACTGCCCGACGACCTGCCCACAGCTTGACATGAACGCGCAGGGCAGGGTGGGGAAAAGGTAGAAGGACTAGACCAGTGGGGTCAATGGTCTGGGCCAATTTGCTCCATGCGTGCGACGTTGTGGGGGTGCGTGGAGGAAGGTGGTAGGTGCCCGTGCGCGAATGTGGTTGAAGATCGGGCGACCGGTACCGGAAGGCTCCGGATCGGGCATACTCCAACCGCCGCGGTGCAGGTCATCACCGTTCGCGATCCGACGGGCGGACCGGCAGGCGGCAGCAACACCGGTGGCGCCGCCTCACCCCGGCGCACGCCGCCGCAGCGCCTGACCAGGGGAGAGGAGAGCGCCGCCATGACCGATCACGGCCCGCAGCCGGTGGAGCGTGAGCTGCCCACCGAAGAGGCCCGCGACCTGATTTCGCTCGTCCGCGAGCTGATCGAACGGGAGATCAAGCCCCGGGCCGCCGAGGAGGAGGCCGCCGGGCGCTTCCCCCGCGAGCTGTTCACCCTGCTGTCCGAGTCCGGGCTGCTGGGGCTGGTCCACCCCGAGGAGTTCGGTGGCGGCGACCAGCCGTACGAGGTCTACCTCCAGGTCCTCGAGGAGCTCGCCGCGGCCCGGCTGACCGTCGGCCTCGGCGTCAGCGTCCACACCCTGGCCTGCCACGCCCTCGCCGGCTACGGCAGCAAGGAGCAGCTGGCCGAGCACCTTCCCGCGATGCTGGGCGGCGGACTGCTCGGCGCGTACTGCCTCTCCGAGCCCTCCTCCGGCTCCGACGCGGCCGGGCTCACCACCCGGGCCACCCGCGACGGGGACACCTGGACGCTCGAGGGCACCAAGGCGTGGATCACCCACGGCGGCATCGCGGACTTCTACACCGTGCTCGCCCGCACCGGCCCCGAGCGCACCCGCGGCATCAGCGCCTTCCTCGTGCCCGCCGACGCCCCCGGGCTCTCGGCGGCCGCGCCCGAGCACAAGATGGGCATGGCCGGTTCGCCGACCGCCCAGATCCACCTCGACGGGGTGCGGGTGCCCGACGCGCGCCGCATCGGCGAGGAGGGCCAGGGGTTCGCGATCGCCCTGTCCGCGCTCGACGCGGGCCGTCTCGGCATCGCGGCCTGCGCCGTCGGCGTCGCCCAGGCGGCGCTGGACGAGGCGCTCGCGTACACCGCGCAGCGGCGGCAGTTCGGCCGGCCGATAGCCGACTTCCAGGGCCTGCGCTTCATGCTCGCCGACATGGCCACGCAGATCGAGGCCGGGCGCGCCCTGTACCTGACGGCGGCACGGCTGCGGGACGCGGGGCGGCCGTTCTCCAAGCAGGCGGCGATGGCCAAGCTGTTCTGTACGGACGCCGCGATGCGGATCACCACCGATGCCGTCCAACTGCTGGGCGGATACGGCTACACGGTGGACTTCCCGGTCGAGCGCTATATGCGCGAGGCGAAGGTCCTCCAGATCGTGGAGGGCACCAACCAGATCCAGCGGGTGGTGATCGCCCGCGCTCTCGCGGGGCCTGAGGTCGGCTGAGGCCGGTGTGTCGGTAGGGGGCGCGGCCTGCGCCCCCGCCGTTTCGCTACCGCCGCGTCACCGGGAAGCGCACCGGTCGCGAACCGGGGCCGCCGAGGTGGGAGAACGGCTGTGTCCGCCAGTCCAGGCCCGCCGGAAGCGTCAGCAGCAGCGCGGCGTCCCGCTCGAGCGCGTCCAGCGACGCGTCGGCGGGCTCGGCGTCGGCCACCCGGCGGCCGGTGCCGGCGCAGACCGTGAGCCCGAACGGGTCCCACGGGGACGAGCACAGCGCGTGCTCGGGAAGAACGTCCTCGTCGGCGAGGAGCGCGATGGGGCGTGCGCAGTCCGGGCAGATCACCCGGAACATCTCGTAGGTGTCGTGGATCTCGTCGGTATCGATGTCGCCTGCGTCGAGGCGCTCGAGATGAGGCATGAGTTTCCCCCTCGGGTGGGCTGGCCAGGCGCGTCGGCCTCGACCACAGCAAGCATTTCCCTCGCGGCCGCATAGGTAATCGCCACATCTCATAGGACACCCATGAGGACATGTGGCGTTCGTCACATGCCCGGCGCAGGTGCGGCGTAGCGGCGGCTATGTCCGCTGTGCCCACCCGGTGCCCACCCGTTGTGCCGGAGCCCTCCCGACCACATAAGGTGATCGGCTGTGGAGGAGTTGGACAGACAGATCGTGGAGCTGCTCGTCAAGGACGGCCGGATGAGCTACACGGACCTGGGCAAGGCCACCGGCCTGTCCACATCGGCCGTGCACCAGCGGGTTCGCCGTCTCGAACAGCGGGGCGTGATCCGCGGCTATGCCGCCGTCGTGGACCCCGAGGCCGTCGGGCTTCCCCTTACCGCGTTCATCTCGGTCAAACCCTTCGACCCCAGCGCGCCCGACGACATCTCCGAGCGGCTCGCCGAGGTGCCCGAGATCGAGGCGTGCCACAGCGTCGCGGGGGACGAGAACTACATCCTCAAGGTGCGCGTCGCGACCCCGCTGGAGCTGGAGCACCTGCTCAGCCGGATCCGCTCGCTGGCGGGTGTCTCCACCCGCACCACCGTGGTCCTCTCCACGCCCTACGAGGCGCGCCCGCCGCGCGTCTGAAACGCCCTTCCGACACCCCTCGTCGCATACCCCCATCGAGGCAGCCCGCCGTGAACGACCCCACCCCCGCCCAGGCCCCCGAAGGCCGTACCGTCCTGCTGCGCGGAGGCGAGGTCCACAGCCCCGCCGATCCGTTCGCGACCGCGATGGTCGTCGAGCGCGGCACCATCGCCTGGGTCGGCTCCGAAGGGGCCGCGGACGGCTTCGCGGACGGTGTGGACGAGGTCATCCAGCTGGACGGGGCGCTGGTGACGCCCGCCTTCACCGATGCGCATGTGCACACCACCGCGACCGGACTCGCCCTCACCGGACTCGATCTCTCCGGCGCCGGTACGCTCGCCGACGCGCTGGAGCGGGTGCGCGCCCACGCCGCCGCCCACCCCGCCGACCGGGTGCTGCTCGGCCACGGCTGGGACGCCGCCCGCTGGCCCGAGGGACGGCCGCCCTCCCGGGCCGAACTCGATCAGGCGACGGGCGGCCGCCCCCTCTATCTCACCCGCATCGATGTGCACTCCGCCGTCGTCACCACCGCGCTCCTCGACCTCGTCCCCGGCGTGTCGGACCTGGCCGGGTACCACCCCGACACGCCGCTGACCGGCGCCGCCCACCACGCCGTACGCGCCGCCGCCCACGCGGTCATCACCGAGCGGCAGCGCGCCGACGCCCAGCGGGCCGCCCTCGCCCGCGCCGCCTCGCTCGGCATCGGCACCCTCCACGAATGCGCCGGGCCCGACATCTCCTCCGAGGACGACCTCACCGGGCTGCTCCGACTCGCCGCCGAAGAGCCGGGGCCGCGGGTGTACGGCTACTGGGCCGAGGCCGCGCGCGGCGCCTCCGACCTGGACAAGGTGCGCGAACTCGGCGCCATCGGCGCGGCGGGCGACCTCTTCGTCGACGGGGCGCTCGGCTCGCACACGGCGTGTCTCCACCAGGCTTACGCCGACACGCCGCACACCGGCACCGCCTACCTGGACGCAGCGGCCGTCGCCGCCCATGTCACCGCCTGCACCGAGGCCGGGATCCAGGCCGGTTTCCACGCCATCGGCGACGCCGCCGTCACGGCCGTCGTCGAGGGCGTACGGACCGCCGCCGACACGGTCGGGCTCGCCCGCGTGCGCGCCGCCCGGCACCGCGTCGAACACGCCGAGATGCTCACCCCCGAGACCGTCGCGGCCTTCGCCGACCTCGGCCTCACCGCCTCCGTCCAGCCCGCCTTCGACGCCCTGTGGGGCGGCGAGGACGGCATGTACGCCCAGCGGCTCGGCCCCGAGCGGGCCCGCACCCTCAACCCCTACGCGGCGCTGCTGCGCGCCGGAGTGCCCCTGGCGCTCGGCTCCGACAGCCCCGTCACCCCGCTCGACCCCTGGGGCACCGTGCGCGCCGCCGCCTTCCACCGCACCCCGGAGCACCGGATCTCCGTCCGCGCCGCCTTCACCGCCCACACCCGCGGCGGCTGGCGGGCCATCGGACGGGACGACGCGGGCGTCCTGGCGCCCGGCGCACCCGCCGACTACGCGATCTGGCGGACCGGTGAGCTCATCGTGCAGGTGCCCGACACGCGCGTCGCCGGTTGGTCCACCGATCCCCGCTCCGGCACCCCCGGTCTGCCCGACCTCACTCCCGGGGGTCAACTGCCCGTCTGCGTCCGCACGGTGGTGGGCGGACGCACCGTCCACCTCCGGCCGGACGAGTGACGCGCGGGCGCCCCGTACCGCCGAACGATGAGCCCCCGGCCTGTCGTGGCATCTGAACACCGTCCGTACTGACCTGGTCATTTGAGGAAACGGCGCAGGTCATGTGGCTGTTGACAGGGTGCGGTCGGTGGCCGGTAGGTTCGGGCTCGTCCACCACAGGACGCCCGACCGGGGAATCTTCACGAAGTCGTCGAACGCCGCTGGGCCAGAGGGAGACGCGCCACCGTGGTGCGCCACCACTGGGAGCCAGGTCCAGTGCACGGGGGCGAGGGAGGGATCGCCGGGTCGGCAGGTGCGACCCGGGAGGGGCCCGGACGCTCAGTAGACAACGGCTCTCGGTCGATCCGCAGCCAGCGGGTCCCAGGTCGGCCCGAAGGGCGTCGGGCCCCCACTCCGCACGCGCACACCGGCGGACCGCCCCCCGACGCGGGGGCGGGGCCGCCGCCGGGCGAGGGAACCCCCGCCATGGCCGAAGCGTTTCTCTACCCCGAGGTCACAATCCGCACCTCGGGACCACTTCCGCGCGCCCGCGTTATACGGTCACCTCACCACAGCACGACCTGTAGGAAGGCCGCACCGTGCCATCGGGTTCCGACACCACCGCCGAAGCCGCCCCCACCGGGCCGGACGCAGACCGACCGGGTCAGCGGACGACCGGCTCCGCCGCCACGCCGCCCACGGAGGGCGCCGATGGCGCCGAGGGCGGTGACGCTGTGGGGGGTCGTGATCCCCTCGGGGGCGGTGACGCCGCCGAGGGCCGTAAGCCCGTGGAGGGCGGTGACGCCGTGGGGGGCCGTGACGCCGTCGAGGATCGTGACGCCGCCGAGGGCGGGGAATCCGGCGCGACCGGGGCCGCCGCGCCGGGGACTGCCGCATCCGGTGCCGCGTCTGCCGTGTCCGGAGCCGCGTCTGCCGCGCGGGGTGCCGCCGCGTCCGGACGCGCATCCGGGACCGTGTCCGCCGCGTCCGAGGCCGTCTCCGCCGCCTCCGGGTCCGTGCCCGATGCGTCCGGGACCGCGTCCGCCGCCTCCGGGTCCGTGCCCGATGCGTCCGAGACCGCCTCCGCCGCCTCCGGGTCCGCCTCCGCGTCGTCCGCCGGAGGGCGGCGGCCCGGCCGGCTGCGCCGCCTCGGCCTGCTCGCCCGCCGGGAGGCGCGGCGCAGCGCGCTCGCGGCGGTCAGCGGGCTCGCGCTCGGCCTCGCCTTCCCGCCGTTCGGGGTGTGGCCGCTGTCCCTGGTGGCCGTCGCCGCCCTGGCCCTGCTCACCCACGGCCGGACCGCCCGCCAGGGCGCCTGGACGGGCTTCGCCTTCGGGGGGCCGTTCTTCCTGCTGCTGCTGAAGTGGCTCAGCGTGGTGGGCTGGGACGCGGTGGTGGGCCTGTCCATCATCGAGGCGGCCTTCCTCGCCCTGATGGGGGCGGGGCTGGCCCTGGTCTCCCGGCTGCCCGTACCGGCCCTGTGGCCGCTGTGGACGGCCTGTCTGTGGGTCGCCGAGGAGTGGGCCCGCGACCGGGTGCCCTTCGGCGGCTTCCCCTGGGGCCGGCTGGCCTTCGCCAACACCGGCTCGCCCTACACCCCGCTCGCCGCGCTCGGCGGCGCCCCCCTGGTCACCTTCGGCGTCGCCCTGACGGGCGGCGCGCTCGCCGGTGCCGCGCTCACCCTGTGGCGGCTGCGCGCGGCCGGGGGCTTCTCGCCGCGCCGCGCCCTGCCCGCCGCCGGGGCCGTGGCCGTCGCGGCCGCCGTGACGGCCGCCGGATTCGCGGTGCCCATTCCCACCGCCGCCGACGACTCGGTCGACATCGCGGTCGTTCAGGGCAATGTGCAGCAGCCCGGTATGGACTTCCTGGGCCGCCCCATGAAGATCCTCGACAACCATGCGAAGGCGACCCTGAACCTGGCGAAGGACATCAAGGCGGGCCGGATCGCCAAGCCCGATCTCGTCATATGGCCGGAAAACGCCTCCGACCTCGATCCCTTCCAGTATCGGGAGGCGTACGCCCGGATCGACGAGGCCGTGAAGTCGATCGGCGTTCCGGTGCTGGTCGGTGCCCTGGTCGACCATCCGACCAAACAGGGCTATGTGGAGAACCAGGGCATCGTCTGGGACCCGAAGAGCGGCCCCGGCGCCTCGTACACCAAGCAGCACCCGGTGCCCTTCGGTGAGTACGTCCCCTTCCGCCAGGAGCTCAGCAAGATCATCACCCGGCTCCAGCGGGTGCCCCGCGACTTCTACCCCGGCGACCACACCGGTGTGCTGAACGTCGGCCCGGCCCGGCTCGGCGACGTGATCTGCTTCGAGGTCGCCTACGACGAGATCGTGCGCGACACGGTCAACGCGGGCGCCCGGGCGATCGTCGTCCAGACCAACAACGCCACCTATGGACGCAGCGGCCAGCCCGAGCAGCAGCTGGTCATGTCCAGGCTGAGGGCGATCGAACACGGCCGTCCGGTGATCACCGCGGCCACGAGCGGGATCAGCGCCGTGGTCTCCCCGGATGGCACGATCGAGCAGCGGACGAAAGAATTCACGCAAGATGTGCTCACCGCGCGCATCCCGTTGCGTGACGGCAAGACCCTGGCCGACCGCGTCGGTGCGACCCCCGAGTGGGTGCTCGCTATGGTGGGCGTTCTGTCCTGCGCGGCCGCGATCATGATCGGCCGTCGGGGACGTACGGACAAGAAGGGGCAGTAGCCGTGAGCGACGCACGCGAGGCCGAGGAGCCTGGCACCAAGGCCGACGAGCCGAGCGCGAAGGCCGGGGAGGCCGGCGCCGAGGCCGAGGAGCCGCGCCGTAGCAACGAGAGCCAGGATGACGGTGGCCGGCGGAAGTACGGTCCGCTCGGCACGACCTTGGTGATCATCCCGACCTACAACGAGGCGGAGAACATCAAGCCGATCGTCGCGCGGGTCCGGGAGTCGGTTCCGGACGCGCACATTCTCGTCGCGGACGACAACAGCCCGGACGGCACGGGCAAGGTCGCCGATGAGCTGGCTGCCGAGGACGACCACGTCAAGGTCTTGCACCGGAAGGGCAAGGAGGGCCTGGGCGCTGCCTATCTGGCCGGGTTCCGCTGGGGCATCGAGCACGGCTACGGCGTGCTGGTGGAGATGGACGCCGACGGCTCCCACCAGCCCGAGGAGCTGCCCCGGCTGCTCACCGCGCTCAAGGGCGCGGACCTGGTGATCGGCTCCCGCTGGGTGCCCGGCGGCCGCATCGTCAACTGGCCCAAGTCCCGCGAGTTCATCTCCCGGGGCGGCAGCACCTACTCCCGACTGCTCCTCGACGTCCCGATCCGCGACATGACGGCGGGCTACCGCGCGTTCCGCAAGGAGACGCTCGAGGGCATCGGCATGGACGAGGTCGCCTCCCAGGGCTACTGCTTCCAGATCGACCTGGCCTGGCGGGCCATCAAGGCGGGCTTCCACGTCATCGAGGTCCCGGTCACCTTCATCGAACGCGAGCGCGGCGAGAGCAAGATGAGCCGCGACATCGTCACGGAGGCGGCCTGGCGGGTCATGTCCTGGGGTGTGGGCTCGCGGGTCAACAAGGTGCTGGGCCGCAAGGATTCCAAGGATTCCAAGGATTTCTAGAAGTCCGAGGAGTCCTGGGCCCTCCGGTCCCCGGCCGCAGGGCCGCCCTCCGCGCTCGGAGTAGTCCCGCGGGCGATGTTCCGCCCCGTACCGGACACTTGAGGCGGAAGGAGGCGGAACATGGCCAAAGCGACCGCCAAGAGCGGAAAGACGTCGGGGCGCCGCATGGCGGCCCGTGGGGGCGCCAAGTCGGGCGGCATGGAGACGCGGACCAAGGAGGACCTGTACCGCGAGGCCCAGAAGGCGGGCATCGAGGGCAGGTCCCAGATGTCCAAGAGCCAGCTGATCTCGGCACTGCGCCACCGCTGACCCGGGGGACCGGGCGCGCCCCGGTTCCGGTGGCTCAGCGGACCCCCGGGACGGTGAGCACCGTGAGCAGCGCCGTCCCGGCGATCAGCCAGGCGACGTAGTCGCCGATATGCCCGGACTGTAGTCGTCGTACAGGCGCGAGCAGCGCGGCCGTCCCGGTGTGGACCGGCCGTCGCACCGCCAGTGTGGCCAGGGTGATGGCGAGGGCCGTGGAGAGCAGCCCGAGCAGGATCCCGGTCAGCTGCCAGTGCGGTGGCAGATGTGCCGGGGCGGCCGCGGTGTGTCCGTCGAGGACCGTCCGACGGTAGCCGCCGGTGTCGGTGAACAGCGCCCCGGCCCGGCCCACCGCGGACCCGACGGCCGGGATCACCCCGAGGGCCAGCGACGCGGCCAGCAGCGCGGCGGGCACCGCCAGCAGTGGCACCGGGATGCGCACAAGACGGCCGCCGGTCTCGGGCTCCTCCTCGCCGGTGGTCTCCGGGCCGCCCTCCTCCTCGTCCCGGGGCCGCCGGCCCACTCCGGCGAAGATCCGCAGCCCGGCGCGCAGCACCGCGCCCCCGGTCACCGCCGACACCAGGACGTAGAGCGCGGGCAGCCATCCGGCGGTGTGCCCCGCGGCCTCCTCGGCGGCGGCCTTGCCGAGCCCGGAGCCGAACGGCGGCAGCCCGCACAGGCCCAGCCCGCCCAGCGCGAACAGCACGCCGACGGCGGGCAACTCCCGCGCCCGGCCGAACAGCTCGTGCTCGTCCACGGTCGCGTACCGGTCCAGCAGCACCCCGGCGCAGGCGAAGAGCGCCGCCTTCACCCCCGCGTGGCCCAGCACGTACAGCGCCGTGCCCGACATCCCCTCGGGGGTGAGCACGGCCACGCCGATCAGGAACAGCCCGGTGTGGGCCACGGTCGAGAACGCCAGCAGCCGTTTGAGATGGCGCTGCTGCCAGCACATCACCGCGCCCAGCAGCGCCGTGAGGACGCCCAGCACCAGCAGCGCGCGGGTGAAGTCGGGGTGGGAGAGCCCGCCGGGCCCGGAGAAGACCGTCCAGTAGACCCGGGCGACCCCGTAGACACCGAGCTCCACCATCACCCCGGACAGCAGCATGCACACCGGCGTCGGCGCGACCGCGTGTGCGTCGGGCAGCCAGAAGTGGAACGGAACGGCGGCCGCCTTCACCAGCAGCCCGGTGGTCACCAGGACGAACGCGGCGAGCACCAGCCCGTCCGGCCCCTCCGCGTCCAGCCGCCGCCCGATCTGGGCGAACCCCAGCTCCCCGGTGCGCGCGTACAGCAGCGTGATGCCCAGCAGGGTGACGTAGGCGCCGAGGGAGTTCACCACTCCGAAGGCCAGCGCGCCCTGGAGCGGTTTGGGCTCCTCGACGCGGAAGCCGGTCAGCGCGTAGGCGACCGCGCCCATCAGCTCGAAGAAGACGAACGCGTTGAACAGGTCCCCGGTCAGCGCGAAACCGCACATGCCCGCCTGGAACACCAGGACCAGCGCGGGGAAGGAGCCGGTGTGACGGCGCGGGGGCTCCTCGAAGTAGCGCCAGGAGTAGACCAGGACGGCGACGACGAGCAGCGAGACCAGCGCCGCGAGCCCGGCCCCCAGCGGATCGCCGACCAGCACGATGCCCACCCGCCGCCAGCCGCCCACCCACTCCACCGGATAGGTCCCCGGTCCGGGGTGACCGGCCCGGAACAGCACCAGGAGCGCCATGGCGGCGGTGGCGGCGGCGAAGGCGCAGCCCACGATGTCGGAGACGAGCCGGGGCAGCCGCCGTCCGGTGGCCACCAGCACCGCCGCGCCCAGCAGCGGCACCGCCACCACCAGCGGCAGCAGTCGTGCGGTGTCCACCCGGTCAGCCCTTCAGCTCGGACAGGGCGTCCGGGTCGACCGTGCCATGGCGTTTGCGGAGCTGGACGACGAGCGCGAGCAGCAGCGCGGTCACGGTCGCGCCGACCACGATGTCGGTGAGGGTGAGCGCCTGGACGACCGGGTCGACCACCCGGCTGTCCGTGGGCGCGTCGGCGAAGACCGGTGCGGTGCCGCCGTTCCGGTAGCCGACGGCGAGCAGCAGCACATAGGTGGAGGACTGGGTGACGGCCAGGCATCCCACGGCATGGATGAGGTCCCGGCTGGTCACCAGCCCGTACACACCGATCAGAAAGATCCATCCGGCGACCAGATACGGCAGGACCGTCACGCTGGCTCCCTCTCGTCGTCTCCGTTGCCCCCGCTGTCTCCTGTGTCCCGCGGGCTCCCGTCGTCTTCCCCGGGCTCCTCGATCTCCACCGCCTGATCCAGGAACCGGGCCAGCAGGACCACGATCCCGCTGGTGACCTCCAGGCCGACGGCCGCGTTGAGCACCATCGCCGTGCCGCCGGAGGACAGGGTCGCGATGGTGCCGAAGGGCAGGACGTTGGCGAGGAACGCCGACCCCGCGAGGACGGCCGCGAGCCCGTTGATCACGTACGCCGCCTCGCCCGCGGCCTCCCCGATCTCGTAGAGGGTCAGCGGGCGGACCCGCTCCAGGGCCCGGTAGTCGGCGGCGATGTAGAGCAGATGCAGGGCGGTGGCCGTGACCACCCCGCCCTGGAAGCCGCCGCCCGGGCTGATCTGGCCGTGCGCGATCACGTAGAGGCCCAACAGCAGCGCGAACGGCAGCGTCAGCAGCGCGAACCGGCGCACCGGGGGATGGACCGTGGCGGGCTCGGGATCCTTGCGGTGCTCGTCCCGGGCCTGGCGGAGCAGCACCACGGTGCCGATGACGGCCGAGAAGAGGATGGTCTCCTCGCCGAGCGTGTCGAAGGCGCGCAGATCGAAGTTGACGGACGCGATGACATTGGCCGTGTGATGGCTCAGTGCGGCGTGCACGGCTCGCGCGCCGTACGGGTGCGGGACGGTGCCGAACGCCGGCAGGTCGAAACAGGCCGCGGCGAACAGCGCGGCGAACCCGGCGGCGCCCACCAGGAAGACCCACAGCCGGACCCGGGAGCTCATCGCTCCCGGCCCGCCGTCTCGTCCACGCCGTCACCGCTCCCCGGGCGGCGCCGCACCTTGCGCACGGTCAGCAGGATCATCAGGGGCGTCACCGCCGAGCCGACGGCGAGCTGCGAGAGCGCGACGTCCGGCGCCTGGAGGAAGGTGAACAGCAGGGCCAGCGTCAGGCCGAGGAAGGACAGCACCAGCGCCTGCCGCACCGGGTCACGGTTGAGCACGGCGGCGGTGGCGGCGCCCGCGGCCAGCAGCAGCGCCACGGCGATCAGCACATCGGTCATGCCGTGACGCCCCCCTTACCGCCGCGGCCGCTGGTCACCACGCTGCCCGCGATCAGCAGCGCGCCGATCAGCAGCAGCTTCACCATGGCCCGGCCGGGCCCGGTCGCCACGCACAGCGGCAGCACTGTGGCGGGCACTCCGACCAGCGCCGTCCAGCGCACCAGCCGGGAGTCGGGCAGGACGTCCAGGAAGCGGGCGTAGATCAGCGTGCCGGTGGGCCCGAGCACGCTGACCACCAGCGCCACATCGTTGTACGAGGTCCGGTGGAAGCCCTGTGCGGCCAGCAGCAGCACAAGACCGGCCAGCAGCGAGGTGAGGTTCTGGCCGATCAGCCGGTCCTTGGGCGAGCCGTAGGCGATCCGCCACAGCACCGGTACGAGCGCGAGCAGCGGCACCAGGGCCGCCGCCAGCCAGCCGTCGGAGGTGCTCACCGGTCCGTCACCGCCCGGCGCCCGGCGCGCGCGAGCACGGCGGCGGCCAGCGCGGAGGCCGACCCGACCAGGAGCTCCAGGGGGTCCACGGTGCTGATCAGCACCAGCCAGACCCCGGTCAGCGCCGCCCACCACACGAGGACCTCCAGCACAGCCGTCATTCGACACCTCCGTCGGCGGCGGGTACCCGGCCCGCCGCCGCCGATACCTCGCGCTTTCGCGGATTCCGCCCGGTCTCCTCGAGGCTCCTGGACCCTGTGGGACCCCTCGCGCGTTGGAATCCATGAGATCCCTCGATCCCCTTGGCCGTGCGACCCGCGCTCCGTATCGGTCACGGGCCCGGGCACACTTGGAGGCATGATGACCGGCGCATCGCAGCAGAGCGACCCGACCCGCCCGAAGCGCTCACGCGCCCGCACCTTCGTACCGCTGGGGATCGCCGCCTGGCTGGTGCTGGAGATCTGGCTGCTGACCCTGGTGGCGGACGTCGCCGGAGGGCTGACCGTCTTCCTGCTGCTGGTCGCGGGCGTGGTGGTGGGCGGGGCCGTGGTCAAGCGCGGCGGCCGCCGGGCGTGGCAGAGCCTGGCCGGGTCGATGCGGCCGGGCGCCGAGGAGCCCGCCGCGCGGCCGGGAAGCTCCTTCACGATGCTCGGCGGGCTGCTGCTCATGGTGCCGGGGCTGGTCTCGGACGTGGCCGCGCTGGTGTGCCTGTTCCCGCCGACCCGGGCGCTGCTGCGGCGCCGCGCGGAGAGCGCGCTGTCGCGCCGGATGGGCTTCGTCCCCGGATCGCCGTCCGACCCCTTCCAGCAGGCCCGTGAGCAGTGGGAGCGCCGGGACGGGCGGGAGCGCCCGGAGCAGGGCACGGTCATCCAGGGCGAGGTGATACGGGACGGGGACGACCGGGACCGGGACAGCGACGGAGAGCCGGGGCCCGGGCTGCGGCCGCGCGACCGGGGCTGAGCCACGGCACGGCCGGCGCGAAGGGCGCACATCGGCCGGCGCGAAGGGCGCACAAGGGCCGGGGCCACTGCTGAGCAGTGGCCCCGGCCCTTGTACTTCAGTTGTTACCGCAGTGCTGCCGCTCGGTTCAGGCAGACTTACGGGTGTCCCGCGGATGCACGGCGATGTTCATGGCACCGGAGCGCAGAACCGCCAGCCGCTCGGCCAGCACCTCCTCCAGCTCCTCGCGGGTGCGCCGCTCCATGAGCATGTCCCAGTGCGTGCGCGCGGGCTTGCCCTTCTTCTCCTCTGGACCGTCGCCGTCGACAAGGAGTGCCATGGCGCCGCACGCCTTGCACTCCCACTCCGGCGGGATCTCCGCCTCTACCGAGAACGGCATCTCGAATCGATGGCCGTTCTGGCATGCGTACTCCACCGCCTGGCGCGGGGCCAGATCGATGCCGCGGTCGGTCTCGTAGCTGGTCACCACGAGTCGCGTGCCGCGAAGAGCTCGCTCACTCATGAATCGTGCCTCCCGGGCTTGTCGCCCACAGGACAGGTGTCGCTGTCGTCGTCATCCGGTCAACGTCCGGTCGGCGGTGAAGATTCCCGTATTGGGACATGCGTCGCCCGTCGTGCCGCCCCGTTGTTCTACCCACAGGCGCCCGGTTTGTCACATCTGGCAGCAGATGTCACCCAGCGTTTCTGGTACTTTAGCGCGCAGTAACGGTCCGCCTGGTAGGCCAAGGGCGTACACTACCGCCCCGGCGGCCCCAGACCTAAATCAGGTCCCGGACCTGGGCCCTGGCGCCGCCGCGCGCCACGATCCCGGAGCCCGTCCCGCCGGGTGCGGGAATCGCGAAGACCCGCAGGAAGTACTGCGACAGCGGCCCGATGGTCAGCGCGAACAGCACCGTTCCCACCCCCACCGAGCCGCCCAGCGCGAAGCCGGTGGTCAGCACCGCGAGCTCGATCCCGGTCCGCACCAGCCGGATCGACCACCCGGTGCGCCGGTGCAGTCCCGTCATCAGTCCGTCCCGCGGACCCGCCCCGAACCGCGCCGAGATGTAGAGCCCGGTGGCCACGCCGCACAGCACGATCGCGAAGAGCAGCAGCGGAATCCGCACCGCCAGCGCCTCCGGCTCCGGTATCAGCCACAGTGTGCCGTCCATCACAGGCCCGATCACCAGCACGTTCGACACCGTGCCAAGCCCCGGCCGCTGGCGCAGCGGGATCCACAGCAGCAGCGCGGCGACGCCGACGACGACCGTCACCGTGCCGATCGACAGCGAGGTGTGCTCGGAGATGCCCTGGTGGAAGGCGTCCCACGGGTCGAGACCGACCATGGCGCGCAACTGGAGCCCCATGGACACCCCGTAGAGCACCAGCCCCACGTAGAGCTGGGCAAGACGGCGTGGAAGGCGGTGGCGTGGAAGGTCGGACAACGCGTGCTCCTGGTGTGAGTGGCCTGGGGCATGTCACTCTGTGGCCTGGAACCAGTCCAGTTCCACGGCCAATCTCCGAAAGGTGGACCGCATTCGATGAGTCCATGGACGTCCGCTGTCGGGGCACCCCAACTGGCCCGGCTGCTCGGGTCACAGCACACCCGCGACGGCGTGGCCGCCGGGGCCGCGGCCTCACTGACCGGGGGCCGCCGCGTCCCCGCCTACCGCTCCCTCGCCGACGGCGTACGGCTGCTCATCCTGGAGGGCCGGGTTCCGGTCGCGGCCCGCCTCCCCGCCGAGCGCGAGCTCGCCGCGGCGCTCGCGGTCAGCCGCACCACCGTCGCCGCCGCCTACGAGGCGCTGCGCGGCGAGGGGTTCCTGGAGTCCCGGCGCGGCGCCGGGAGCTGGACCGCCATGCCCGCCGGAAGCCCGCTGCCCACCCGGGGGCTCGATCCGCTCCCGCCCGAGGCCGCGGCCTCCGTGATCGACCTCGGCTGTGCCGCGCTGCCCGCCCCCGAACCCTGGCTCACCCGCGCCATGCGCGGCGCCCTGGACGAACTGCCGCCCTACGCCCACACCCACGGCGACTACCCCGCCGGGCTGCCCGCCCTGCGCCAGGCGCTCGCCGACCGCTACACCGCCCGCGGCATACCGACCATGCCCGAGCAGATCATGGTCACCACCGGTGCCATGGGGGCCGTCGCCGCCGCCTGCCGGCTGATGGTCCGGCCCGGGGAGCGGGTCGCCGTCGAATCGCCCAGCTACGCCAACATCCTCCAGCTGATGCGGGAGGCGGGCGCCCGGCTCGTCCCCGTCGCCATGGCCGACCGGCTGGCGGGCTGGGACATCCCGTCCTGGCGCCAGGTGCTCAGCGCCGCCGCGCCCCGGCTGGCCTACGTCATCGCCGATTTCCACAACCCCACCGGCGCCCTCGCCACCGAGGACCAGCGCCGCCAGCTCGTCGACGCCGCCCGCTCCGCCGGTACGGTCCTGATCGCCGACGAGACCATGGCCGAGCTGCGGCTGGACGACGAGGTGGAGCTGGTCCGGCCGGTCTGCGCCTTCGACCCGGCGGGCAGTACCGTGATCACGGTCGGCTCGGCGAGCAAGACCTTCTGGGCGGGGCTGCGGATCGGCTGGGTGCGCGCCGCGCCCGATGTCATCCGCAGCCTGGTCGCCGCCCGCGCCTACGCGGACCTGGGCACCCCCGTCATCGAACAGCTCGCCGTCGCCTGGCTGCTGAACACCGGCGGCTGGGAGGAGGCCATCGGGATCCGCCGGGAGCTCGCGCGCGGCAACCGGGACGCGCTCGTCGACGCCCTGCGGCGCCATCTGCCCGACTGGGAGTTCACCGTCCCGCACGGCGGGCTCACCCTCTGGGCCCGCACCGGTGGCCTCTCCGGCTCCCGCATCGCCGAGGCGGGCGCCCGGCTGGGGGTCCGGGTGCCGTCGGGGCCGCGCTTCGGGGTGGACGGCGCGTTCGAGGGGTACGTACGGCTGCCGTTCACGGTCGGGGGAGCGGTCGCGGACAAGGCCGCCACCCGGCTGGCCGCGGCCGCCGACCTGGTGGCCACGGGCGCCACGATCGAGGCGGAGGCGCCGCGGACGTATGTGGCCTGAGCCGCCGTAAGGCGACGCGGCGGTGGCCCCCCGGCCGGCTAAGCCGCCTCATTGAAGTCCGGTGCGGTTCGGGTGCGCCCCGAAGGGGCGCGGGGCTGTGCCGATATGCGGCTCCGCCGCGGCTGTGTCGATATGCGGCTTCGCCGCGTGGGCGACCAGCCACGACGGCGCCGCGGACGATCGACGACAGGTCAGGGCACTTCCAGCGGAGCGCTTAGCCCCCGACAGGTGCCGGGGCCTGGGGTGCCGCCGGGTCCGGGGCCGGGAGCAGCCGGAGCACCGCCTGCCGCTCGGCCTCACTGGCCGCCTCGTCGTACGGATCGGGCGTGGCCGGCACCTGGAGGCGGTGCACCGGGCCCGCGCCGAGGCGGGCGTAGCCGCGGCCCGGAGGCACCTCGGGCGTCGGCGTGGTGTGCGGCGGCGCCCCGAGGACGGCCGTGACCTGCTCGGACGGGACCGGGCCCAGTACCACCCGGGCCCGGGTGTGGCTCCGTACGGCCTCGCTCAGCGCCTCCGCGGCGTCCAGTTGATCGGCCACCACCACCCTTACGTTCGCCGCCCGTCCGTGCCGCAGCGGCACGGCCAGCAGCTCCTGCGGATCGGTACGGCCGTCCGCCGCCGCGAGATGGCTCATCACCGACGGCCGGTCCAGCAGGATCCACAGCGGGCGCTGGATGTCCTCCGGCGGCGCGTGCCCCAGCTGGCGGGCGCGGTTGGCGGCGATCAGCCGGCGTTCGGTCTCATGGCCCGCCCACTCCAGCGTGGCCAGCGTCCCGGCCGGCCCGCACTCCACGGCCAGCACCCCCGTACGTCCGCTCAGACACGCGTACTCGCCGGTGCCGCCGCCGTCCACCACCAGCACCTCGCCATGGGGCAGCGCCTGGAGCGCGATGGAGCGCAGCAGGGTGGTGGTGCCGCTTCCTGGCTGGCCGAGCGCGAGCAGATGCGGTTCGGTCGAACGGGGGCCGGTGCGCCAGACCACCGGCGGTACGTCATGGGTCTCCGGCCCGTCCGCTGCCGCCTTCTTGAGGCCGACCTCCCGCGTGCCCTCCGCGCTCTCCTCGTCTTCCTCGTCCTCCCCGCACGTCTCCGGCCCCGCCAGCACCGGCAGCGTCCGCTGCACCGACGAGGGGTCGGTGAAGCCCAGCACCGTCTCCCCGGGCGCGGTGACGAAGCGCTGGGCGTGGATCGCGGTGGACAGGGCGGGCAGCACGGTCAGGGTGAGGCTGTTGGCCTCCTCGTCCCACTCGAACAGATATTCACGGCCGCGCCCCGACTTCGCGTACAGCAGTTGCTCGATCCGGGTGCGGGCCGCGGGCTCGCCGTCGGTGAAGTACGCGGGGTAGTGGAGGCGCAGCCGGGTGAGCCGTCCGCTCTCGTCGAAGGCGAAGGAGTCGAACGCCTCGGACCAGTCGCCGCCGTGGCTGTAGAGCGGGCTGGGGTCCTCGGAGGCGGAGAAGTACGGCACCAGCGCCTCGTAGAGCGTGCGCAGCCGCTCGGTCCCGTCGGCGGGCGTCTCGGAGGCGGCGCCGGCGCGCCCCCGCCCGGCCCAGCCCGCCGCGCCGATCAGGCTGATCGCCGCCGCCAGGGGCCCGTACGGCAGCAGGTAGAGGACGAAGCCGCAGGCGACCACGAGGGTGCACACCGGTCCCCGGCGGTCGCCCGGCAGTTCCGTCCACTTGCGTCGGCCGACGGCGGCGAGCACGCGCAACCCGCGCGAGAGCGCGACCAGCGGCTGGAGCACATCGGCGACGCCGTCGGCCGTGCTGCGGGCGAACGCCCGGCCGCGGCCGGGCGGGACGGGCGGGGTGCCCCCGGCGCTGCCGAGACGGAGGCGGGGGAGCGGTCTCCGGCCCACGTCAGATCTTGATCCCACCCAAGAGGCCGGCGAGGCTCGCGCCGCCCGCCTTGATGCTCGGGGCGATCGCGGTGGACGCGAGATAGAAGCCGAAGAGCGCACAGATGACCGCGTGCGACCCCTTCAGGCCGTCCTTGCGGAAGAAGATGAAGACGATGATGCCGAGCAGCACGACGCCGGAAATGGACAGGATCATCACGGTCTCCTGGCTGATGGGGGACGGTCAGTCACCATGAGTGGTTCCAGGATCACAGCATGCATCCACCGGGCGAAAGGTGCAATTGGGTGGATTATCGGTGTAATCATCACCATGGAGGCGTGGCGCTACGGGTCGACCGCCTGCCGGGCGGGGCGCCCGCCTGCCCGGGTGGGCCGGCCGCCGTCCTTAGGGTGGATGATCACATACCCAGGTAGCGAAGCCGGAGGCGACAGGCCATGACCGAATCGAACCCCGAGAGCGAGCCCGCCCACGACCCGGAGGTGCTCCAACTGGCGGCCAAGGTCTTCGACCTGGCCCGGCAGGGTGACACCGATACGCTCGCCGCCTATGTGGACGCGGGCGTCCCGGCCAACCTCACCAACGACAAGGGCGATTCCCTGCTCATGCTCGCGGCCTACTACGGCCATCCCGCGACGGTGTCGGCCCTGCTGGAGCGCGGCGCCGACCCCAATCGGGTGAACGAACGGGGTCAGACCCCCATCGCGGGCGCCGCGTTCAAGGGTGAGGCGGAGGTGTTGAGGGTGCTGCTGGCCAAGGGTGCCGACCCGCGCGCCGGATCGCCCTCGGCCGTCGAGACGGCGCGGATGTTCGGGCGGGAGGATCTGCTCGCGCTGTTCCAGGCCCCCGGTTCGGAGCGGTGAACCGTACGGCGGACACAAGGCGGCGCCGCTCGGCCGCCGTTGACCGGATGAGGGGCGGCACCCCGTCAACCCACCCTTGACCGTTCAAAAAGTGAAGCGCGAGACTTCATTCAGGCCGTGAGTTAAGCGATGAAACCAGTCGGCGTCAAGAGCGGCCGCGTCCGGTAGGTTCGGGCAGGGGGGAAGGAGCCCGATGGGTCAGATGAACCGACGGACCGTCCGCGACCTGCGGCGCGGCAACCGTTCGACGCTGCTGCGCCAGCTGTACTTCCGGGGCCCGGTGAGCCGTCAGGAACTGGGGACGCTCACCGGGCTCAGCTCCGGTTCGGTCAGCAATGTCGTCGGCGAGCTGCTCGCCGACGAACTGGTGGAGGAGGCCGGGTCCGTCGAGTCCGACGGCGGCCGCCCCCGCACACTGCTGCGGGTCACGCCGGGCGGCGGCCATCTCATCGGGGTCGACGTCGGCGAGACCCATGTCCGCGTCGAGCTGTTCGACCTCGCGCTGACCGAACTGGCCCGCTGGGAGCATCCGCTGACGCCCGGAGGGCTGGAGCGGGATCCGGAGCCGGTCGTCGGCCACATCCTGACCGGCCTGAACGCGGTCGTCGACAAGAGCGGCGCCTCGCCGGAGGCCGTCATCGGCGTCGGGGTCGGCGTCCCCGGCGTCGTCGAACAGGGGGACGAGATCCTCGTCCACGGCCCGACCGCCGGGCGGGACGCGGTGCCGCTGGAGCGGCTGCTGCGCACCGGCACCCAGTTGCCGCTGTTCATCGACAACGGCGCCACCGCGCAGGGGCAGGCCGAGATGTGGTTCGGGGCGGGGCGCGGCGCGGACAACGCGGTGATCGCGCTGATCGGTTCCGGCGTCGGCGCGGCCATCGTGACCGCCGGGGTGCCGTACCGGGGTGCGACCAGCAGCGCGGGGGAGTGGGGGCACACGGTCGTCCAGGTCGGCGGGCGCGCGTGCCGATGCGGTGCGGTCGGCTGTCTGGAGGCGTACGTCGGGGCGCAGGCGGTGCTCGACCGCTACGGGCACGGGGCGCGCGGAGCCGGTGTGGACGGCGCGGACGGTGCGGTCGGTGGCGGTGAGGGCGGCTTGGACGGTGCCGCTGAGGGCGGTGTGGGCGGCTTGGACGGTGCCGCTGAGGGCGATGTGGGCGGCGCGGACGGTGCCGGTGAGGACCAGCAGGCCGCGTTCGCCGCGATCGTAGGGGCCGCCGGGAGCGAGGCGCGGGCGCGCGAGGTGCTGGAGGAGACCGCCGCCTACCTCGGTGCGGGCATCGCCGATCTGATCAACCTCTTCAACCCCGAGCGGATCATCCTCGGTGGCTGGGCCGGACTGCTCCTCGGCGGCCGCGTCCTCCCCAGGATCCGGGCCGCCACCGCCTCCTACGCACTGCGCAGGCCGTACGCCCAGACCGAGATCGGGCTGGCCGAACTGGGGCCCGATGCCGTGGCGTTGGGCGCGGCCACACTGCCGCTGGCGCACTTCCTCGCCACCGGTGGAGCGCGCTGAGGGTTCGACTTCTGTCGGTTCAGGGCGAGTTGGGTCGGACGCCGCCTCAAATTCTTTGATGCAAGAAGGTCCAGACCTATTGACATGCATTGAACAGGGCTGGACATTGTGTCTCCCCGGAGGTGACCGATGACGGCCAAGGCGCGGACAGCCCAGCCCTCGCTGCGCACCACCGTGCGCGATCCGCGGCACGGCGGCCGCTCCTCGCTGCTGTGGACGCTGTATCTGCACGCTCCGCTCAGCCGCCAGGAGCTCATCAACCGTACGGGGCTCGGCGCCACCACCGTGAGCGCGGTGATCGGCGAACTGATCGCCGAAGGCGTCGTCACGGAAGAGGCGGAATCCCACCGGCTGCGGCCGGCCGCCGGGCACCGGTACGTCATCGGCGTCGAGGTCGCCGATGCCCGGGTCCGGGTCGGGCTGTTCGACCTCGCCCTCACCCAACGGGCCGGAGCCGTCCACCCGTTACCCTCCGGTCCCTCCCCTGAGCACGGCGCCGAGACCGCCGTCCGCCACATCCTGACCTTCCTGGACGCCGTCATCGAGGAAGCCGGGATCCCCCACGGGCACATCCTGGGCGTCGGCGTCGGCGTTTCGGCCACCGGCTGGGACGGCGTCCCCCTGGAACGGATGCTGCGCACCGGCACCGCGCTGCCCCTGCACATCGACAACGGCGCGGAGGCCCTGGGCCGGGCCGAGATGTGGTTCGGCGCGGGCCGTGGCGTCCAGCACGGCGTCGTCGCGCTCATCGGCTCCGGCGTCTCCGCGAGCGTCATCACCCACGGCTCCCCCTACCGGGGCGCCACCGACAGCGCGGGCGAGTGGGGCCACACCACCGTCCAGGCCGGGGGCCGCCGCTGCCGGTGCGGCGCGCGCGGCTGCCTGGAGGCGTACGTCGGGGCCGAGGCGGTCCTGGAGCGCTACCGCCGGGCCCGGCGCGGCCGTGTCACCCCCGGCGCCGACGACGAGTCCGCGTTCGCCGCGCTGCTCGCGGCCGCCGACACCTCGTCGGCCGCACAGCGCGTCCTGGAGGAGGCGGCGGTGTACTTGGCCGCCGGAATCGCCAATCTCGTCAATCTCTTCAACCCCCAGCGGATCATCCTCGGCGGCTGGGCCGGGCTGATGTTCGGCGCCCGTATGCTGCCGCGGATCCGCGAGACGGTGGCCGCGCAAGCGCTGCGCAGACCCTACGCGCAGACCGACATCGGGCTGTGCGGGCTCGGCCCCCACGCCGTGGCGCTCGGCGCCGCCGCCCTGCCCGTCCGCCACTTCCTGACCGAGGGCGCGCACCGTCCCGCCCGCCACCCGGCCACCACCCCTCAAGGAGCGCTGACGCGCCCTCCTCCCATCTGTCGCCCGGCCACCGCCCCTCAAGGAGCGCCGACGCGCCCCCCTCCCGTCTGTCGCCCAGCCACCACCCCGCGAGGAGCGCCGACGCGCGTGGCCCCCACCACGCGTATGCCCGTGTCGTAGCGCCCGCGGACCCCGGCCCCCCACCGCCGGACACACACCTTCCCCCACCGGACCGGCACCCACCGGTCCCCTCCCCCACACAGGAAGGCACCACCGTTCCATGAGAAGTACGCTGCGCAACACCGTGATCGGTCTGCTCTCCGCGACCGCGCTCGCCGCCACTCCCTGGCTCACCGCACCGGCCACGGCCACCACGGACACCCCCCATACCAAAGCCGCCGCGGCCGAGTTCACCGACAACTTCGACGGCGCGGCGGGCAGCGCGGTCGACGGCTCCAAGTGGGGCCTGGAGACCGGTGACAACGTCAACAACCACGAGCGGCAGTTCTACACCGACGGCAACAAGAACGCGGCGCTGGACGGCAACGGCAACCTCGTCATCACCGCCCGCAAGGAGAACCCGGCCAACTACAACTGCTGGTACGGCCAATGTGAGTACACCTCCGCCCGCCTCAACACCTCCCAGAAGTTCACCACGGCCTCCGGCCATGTCGAGGCCCGGATGAAGCTGCCGCAGGGCCAGGGCATGTGGCCCGCCTTCTGGATGCTCGGCAGCGACATCGGCAGCGCGGGCTGGCCCAACTGCGGCGAGATAGACATCATGGAGAACGTGGGCTTCGAGCCCAGCACCGTCCACGGCACCATCCACGGCCCCGGCTACTCCGGCTCGGGCGGCATCGGCGCCGGCTACACCCTGCCCAATGGCGGCAAGTTCTCCGACGACTTCCACACCTTCGCCATCGACTGGTCGCCGAACAAGATCACCTGGTCCGTCGACGGCAACGTCTACCAGACCCGCACGCCCTCGGACCTCAACGGCAACCGCTGGGTCTTCGACCACCCCTTCTACATCATCCTCAACCTGGCCGTCGGCGGTGACTGGCCCGGTGACCCGGACGGCAACACCTCCTTCCCGCAGCAGCTGGTCGTCGACTACGTCAAGGTGACGGGCGGCAGCTGACGCCCACGGCCGATGTGGAAGCCCGCTGAGCGGTGTGCTCGCCGGTGTCATCAGCAGGGGCGGACCGCCTCCGAGACCGCCGCGACGAGGGCTTCCACATCGGCACCCCAGCGTGAGACGAGGGTGAGATCACGGGCCGGGTCCACCCACAAGAGGTGATTGCCGCCGTTGCCCCGGGCGCAGCGCCCGGTCGACGGGGCCTGTGGCCACACCACGCGGCCGTCGTTGAGCCACCACGTCAGCCCGTACTCCGGCTTGACGGCACACGGTGTCCACAATGCCTCGATCCAGCACCGTGACACGATCCGGCGCCCGGCCCACTCCCCACCGCTCAGGCAGAGCCGGCCGATACGGGCCAGGTCGAGCGCGCTGATCCGCAGCCCGCCGCCCCGGTGGGCGCCACCGGACACCACGGGAACGCGGACGCCGCCGATGTCCGCGAACGCGTTGTCGTAGCCGTGCTCCACGGAGCCGCAATCGGGTTCGTCCAGCCGCAGCAGTCCGTCGTCGAAGGCGATGCCCGCGACGAGGGCCGGCACGCTCTTGGTCGCGCTGAAGGCCATCTCCACCCGGCCCGGATCGCCCCAGCGGGCGAGCACCCCGCCGCGCCGCACGACCACACCACCGGGCCCGTCCCCGTTCAGCAGCGGCCCGATCACCTCGCGGTCTCTCCCTCCCGTGGCAAACACACCCTCCGGCCGGCCGGCTCGGGGCGGCCTGTAGTGCGCAGGCACCAGGACACCTGGGTGGCTGGTCCGGGCGCACCAGGGGAAGACGGCGGCGGGGGACGATGCCCGGCGGGGCGCCGGAGGGAAGTGTTGGAGGCGCGCGAATCTCGCGCATCGCGCACACATCAAGCAGGTTCACGCACCTGCTCGCGACCAACGATGAACCCGCAACCAACGATGAAAGGGACGCTATGTCCCAAGCTGTGGTTTCCCCGTCCCCGTCCCCGTCCCCATCCCCGTCCCCGGTCCGCGTCGGGAGGCTGTCGATCGGTGCCCTCGGCATCTTGGCACTCGCCCTCGGCACCCTTCAGACCGTGGTGGATCCCGCGCTCCCACTGCTCCAACGTGAGCTGGGAGTCAGCTCCGGCGAAGGGGCGCTGGTCTCCAACGCGGTGCTCATCACCGGCGCCGCCATCGCACCCGTCGCAGGCAAACTCGGCGACCGCTACGGCGGAAAGCGGGTGCTGGTCCGGCTGATGGCGGTGGTCTCGGCCGGTGGTCTGCTGGCCGGTCTGGCGCCGAATCTGCCGGTGTTGTTGCTCGGTCAGGTATTGCAGGGCGCCATGGTGGGTGCGCTGCCCCTTTCCTTCATCCTGGTGCGCAAACACCTCCCGGCAGGCGAGTCACAGCTGGGGATGGGGCTGGTCATGGCGCTGTTCACGGGTGGCGGCATGGTGGGAACGCTGACCGCCGGGCCGATCGCGGAAGGACTCTCCTGGCATTGGATGTTCGCGCTGCCGACGATCGTGATCATCGCGATGACGTTGGTCGTGGCCCGGTTGATGCCGCATGATCCGCCGATCGAATCGGAGTACAGGTTCGACTGGCCGGGCGTGGTTCTGCTGAGCGGTACGTTGCTCGCGTTCATGCTCGGGCTCGTGCGGGTGACCGGCGACGACGGCCTGCCGCCACTCGCGGTCGGCGCCCTCGCGGTGGCCGTGGCGGCCCTCGCGACCGGATGGGTCGTCGTCGAGCGCCGGGCCGCCTCGCCGATGGTCGATCTCCGCATGCTGGCGAAGCCCGCGATGTGGCACGCGTGCATGCTCACCATCGTCATCACCACCAGTTTCGGAATGGTGAGCTTTCTGCTCCCGCAGCTGTTCGGGGTGGAGGGCGACGGGTACGGCTTCGGAGCCGACACCACCGACATCGGACTGTTCCTTCTCCCCGGCGCCATCGCCGGGGCGGTGAGCGATTCCGTCGGCGGGATCACGGCACGGCGTTTCGGGCTGCGTGCCGTGGTCATCGTGGGCGCCGTCGTCACGGCGGCCACGATGGTCGCCCTGGTGTCGCTGCACACCGCGGAATGGCAGCTCGTCCTCGCGAAGGCGCTGGCCGCGATGGCCGCGGGCGCGGGTACCACGGCGTTGCTCACCAGCGCCGCCGGCGCCGTCGAGACCAAGGACACCGGCATCGCCACCAGCGTGCTCGTGGTGACACGCGTGATCGGCATCGCCCTGGGCGTCCAGATCGCCGCCGCGATCCTCGACGCCGGGGCCGACCCGAAGACGGGCCTGCCTGCCGAATCGGCCTTCGTCACAGGGTTCGCCGTCGCCGGCCTCGTTGCCGCACTGTCCCTGCTCGTCGTCCGTATCACGAAGAAGGAAGCTCAGGCATGACACCTACCGGCGAAGTTCTGATCTCCGGGGCCAGTATCTCCGGACCCGCGCTGGCGTACTGGCTGCACCGGTCCGGATTCGCGGTCACGGTGGTGGAGAAGGCAGGCGCGCTGCGCGACGGTGGTTACCCCATCGACATCCGCGGTACCGCGACAGAGGTGGTCCGGCGGATGGGGATACTGCCGCGGCTGCGGGACGCGCACGTCGACTCGCGTCGCTGCACCTTCCTCGACGCCGATGGCAGCGAAGTGGCCTCGCTCAGCCCGTCGGCCGTCGCAGGCGGTGTCGAGGGACAGGACCTGGAGGTGCGTCGTGGCGATCTGGCCACGGCCCTGTACGGAAGCGTCCGCGACGACGTGGAGTTCCTGTTCGACGACTCCATCGACACCCTCGACCAGTCCGGACACGGGGTCGACGTCACGTTCCACAGTGGGCGACGGCGCACGTTCGACCTGGTGGTCGGCGCCGACGGCATGCACTCACAGACCCGGGAGTCCGTGTTCGGCCCCGAAGAGCGGTTCCACCGCTACCTCGGCTACTGCTTCGCCATCTTCACCATGCCGAACACCTTCGGGCTCTCCCGTGAGGTCATGATGTGGAACACCCCGGGGAGAGCCGCGGCCCTCTACGCCGTCGGGGACGACGACGAGCTGCACGCCTTCCTGACCTTCCACCAACCGGAACCGCCGATCGACGCCCTCCGGAACCCCGAGGCCCAGCGGGACCTGGTCGCCGCGGTCTTCGCGGGCGCGGGATGGGAGGTCCCCGGCATGGTCGGCGCCATGCGCGACGCGGATGACCTGTTCTTCGACACGGCCGGCCAGATCCGCATGCCCCACTGGTCCAGCGGCCGCGTGGCGCTCGTCGGCGACGCCGCGTACGCACCCTCGTTCCTCACCGGACAAGGCTCGAGCCTCGCGCTGGTCGGTGCCTATGTGCTCGCCAACGCCCTGGCCACCAACCGGGACCACACCGCGGCCTTCGCCGCCTACGAACGCGACGTCCGTGAGTTCGTCGCCATGAACCAGGCACTGGTCGACAACGGTGGGGCCAGGCTCTTCCCCACCACGGCGCGGGCCCTGGAGCAACGCAACACCATGCTGCGTGGCCTCGTCACCTTGCCCTCCGCGACGCCACGACCGGCCCACTCGGCCCTTACGCTGCCCGAGTTCGCCCCGATGCCGTGACTCGACTACGACAGGCGGTCCGTGCCGCCCTCGGGGGCGGCGCGGACCAGGCCCGTCTGGTAGGCGATGACGACGAGTTGCGCCCGGTCGCGGGCCTCCAGCTTCGTCATGGCGCGCTGCACATGGGCGCGGACGGTGAAGGGGCTGAGGAACATCCGCTCGGCGATCTCCTGGTTGGACAGGCCGGTCGCGACCAGGGCGACCATCTCGCGTTCACGCGGGGTGAGCACGGCGAGCTGTTCGGGGCGGTGCCGCGGGGTGTGGTCCGGTGTGGCCAGGAAACGGGCGACCAGGGAGCGGGTGGCGGCGGGGGACAGAAGAGTGTCGCCGCCGGCGATCGTACGCACGGCGTCCAGCAGGTCCTCCGCCCCGATGCCCTTGCCGATGAAGCCTCCGGCCCCCGCGCGCAGCGCCTGGGCGACGTACTCGTCGGTCTCGTACGTGGTGAGGATCAGGATGCGGCTGGCCCGCAGTTCCGGGTCCGCGCAGATCTCCGACGTGGCGGTGAGACCGTCCACCTCGGGCATCCGGATGTCCATGATCACCACGTCCGGGCGCAGCTCCCGGGTGAGTCTCACCGCCTCCCTGCCGTCGGCGGCCTCGCCGACCACGGTGATGTCGTCGGCACTGTCGAGAAGCAACCGGAAGGCACCGCGGAGCAGGGCCTGATCGTCGGCGAGCAGCACCCGCAGCGTCATGGCGCATCCCCGGCCTCTCCGCCGCCCGTCCGACCGCCGTCTGTCGCCCCGTCAGCCATCCGGTCCTCGAGGGGCGTTGCTCCGTCGGTCCGCCGCACCGTGTCCTTGGCGGGCGGGAGGGGCAGCTGGGTGGAGACGAGGAAGCCACCCTCCGGGCGCCTGCCCGCGGAGAGGTGTCCCCCGACCGCGGTGGCACGTTCCCGCATCCCGATCAGACCGTAACCGGGCGGACGGTCCGGCCCCGTGGCCGTACGCGGTCCCGTGGCCGTACTCCGCCCCGTGGCCGTACTCCGCCCCGTGGCCGTACGCGGTCCCGTGACCGCACTGGGCCCCGTGGCCGCGGTCGGCGCCGTACGGGCGCCCCCTCCGTCGTCGGCGACGGTGATGGTCACGCGATCGCGGTTCCAGACCAGGCGCACCCGGGCGCTACCGGTACCGGCGTGCTTGGTCACGTTGGTCAGGGCCTCCTGGACGATGCGGTAGGCGGTGAGGTCCACCCCCGGCGGCAGCGGCCTGGCCGTGCCCTCCTGGTGCACCGAAACCTCCAGACCCGCGCGGCGGAAGGACTCGAGGAGCGTGGGAAGCCGGGACAGCCCGGGCGCCGGTTCGTCGGGCGCGGCCGCGTCCCCGGACTGACGCAGCAGACCGACCGTGGCCCGCAGTTCGTCGAGCGCGTCGCCGGTGGTCTCGACGAGCTCCTTCAGGCTCTTGCGGGTCTGCTCCGGGCGGGTGTCGAAGAGATGGGCGGCGACCGAGGCCTGCGCGTTGGCCAGGGTGATCTGATGGGCCACGAGGTCGTGCAGTTCCCGGGCGATGCGCACCCGTTCCTCGGCCACTCTCCGGCGCGCCTCGCTGTCCCGGGTCTTCTCGGCCCGCCGGGCCCGCTCCTCCACGGCCGCCAGGTAGGCCCGCCGGTTCTGCGTCGAGTGTCCGAGCACGCCGGCCACCAGCGGGAACGCCGCCACCGCCCCCACCCTGCTCGCGTCCTTCCACGAGAGGGCCCCGAACAAGGGGGTGGAGGCGACCAGCAGCGCCACGGAGGTGAGCGACACCGCGCTCACCGCGTGCCGTTCGGTGCGCGCGGTGAGCGAGTAGGCGGTGATCACGGCGGGTGCCACGATGAGCGGGCTCAGCAGAACGCCCAGGAACGGCACCAGCACCCCGGCCGCGGTCGTGGCCGCCATGGCGGCCAGCGGCGCCCGGTGCCGCACCGGCAGCACGGCACAGGACACCACGGCGATGAAGTAGGCGGCGGCGGGCGGCCATGACAGTGTGCGGCCGTCCTCCTGCACCACGCCGCCGAGCAGACAGAGCGCGAACGCCGTCGCCGTGAGCGCGCCCTCCCGCCACCAGGTGCCCCGTGGCCGCGGGCCACCGCCACCCGAGTTCGTCATGGCCGGCTCAGTCCCGGCCGACGGGGAGCCGCGGCACCGCCGTGTCCGGCGCGGTCATGGAGGCCGGGGCATGCCTGCTCAGTTTCTCGCCCTCGATGTCCACGTTCGGCAGCACACGGTTCAGGATACGAGGCAGCCACCAGGCCCGGTGGCCGAGCAGCGCAAGGACCGCGGGTGCGATCGCCATCCGGACCACGAAGGCGTCGAAGGCGACGGCGGCGGCCAGGCCGACGCCCATCGTCTGGATGGTCGGGCTGCTCATCCCGATGAATCCGGCGAACACGCTGATCATGATGATCGCCGCCGCGGCCACCACACGTCCGCTGTGCCGGAAACCGCTGACCACCGCCTCGCCGGGGGACGCGCCATGGACGTGGGCCTCCCGCACCCGGGTGAAGAGGAAGACCTCGTAATCCATGGCGAGGCCGAACACGATGCCGATGATGAGAATCGGCATCAGCGACATGACCGGTCCGGTCTGCTCGATGCCGATCAGGTCCGCCGCCCAGCCCCACTGGAAGACGGCGACGAGCACGCCGAAGGCGGCACCCACCGACAGCAGGAAGCCGAGCGCGGCCTTGACCGGGACCAGGACCGAGCGGAAGACCACCATCAGCAGGAGCACCGCCAGGCCGATGACCACGGTCAGATAGGGGACGAGGGCGTCGGACATGGCTTCGGAGATGTCGATGTTCATCGCGGTGGTTCCGGTCACCAGGATGGCGGCGCCCGTGTCGGCCTCGACACCGGAGACCGCGCCCCGGATCGCGTGCACCAGGTCCTTGGTCTCGCCGCTGTTCGGCGCGGTCCGCGGGACGGCGGTGAGGACGGCCGTGTCCTTGGTACGGCTGAGAACCGGATCACCGACCGACGCGACCCCGTCCACTCCCCGTACGGTCTTGACGACCAGGTTCGTGGTGGCCTGGGTGTTCCCGGACTCCGAGGTGTCCACCACCACGGTCAACGGGCCGTTGAAGCCGGGGCCGAAGCCTTCCGACAGCAGGTCGTAGGCGCGGCGCTGGGTGGTCTCCACCGACTTGGACTCGTCCCCGGGCAGCCCGAGTTCGAGGCTCAGCGCCGGCAGGGCGACGGCGCCGAGGCCGAGTCCTGCGGTCAACAGCACGGCCACCGGCCGGCGCAGCACGAACCGCGCCCAGCGGGTGCCCAGGCCCTTCGCCGGGGTTGCCGCGATGGGCTGCCGGTGCGGGCGCTCGCTTCCCGACCCGCGATACGCGGGTGCCTTGCGGACGGCGCGGGACAGTACCCGGCGGCCGAAGAAGCCGAACAGCGCCGGGACCAGGGTCAGCGCGACGAGTACGGCGAGGGCCACGGCGCCCGCGCCGCCCATGCCCATCTTGGTGAGTTCGGGGATTCCGACGACCCCAAGGCCGACCAGGGCGATGAAGACGGTCGCGCCGGCGAAGACGACGGCGGATCCGGCCGTGCCCACCGCCCGGCCGGCGGCCTCCTCCGGCTCGCTGCCCCGGGCGCGCTCGTCGCGGTAGCGGGAGGTGATGAAGAGCGCGTAGTCGACGCCGACCGCCAGCCCCAGCATCAGCGCCAGGATGGCGACGGTGGACGTCAGGCCCAGCGGCACGGCCAGCGCGGAGACCAGGCCGAAGGCGATGGCCACGCCCACGAAGGCGGTCAGCAGCGACAATCCGGCCGCGGCCAGCGACCCGAGGGCGAGGACCAGCACCACCGCGGCCACCGCCACGCCGATGATCTCCGTCGTACCGCCCGGCTCCTCTTCCGCGTCCAGGGCCGAGCCGCCGATCTCCACGGTCAGCCCGGCGCCCCGGGCCTGGCTCGCGGCGTCCTCGAGGGCGCTCTTCGTCGACTCGGTCAGATCGACGGCGCCCGCGGTGTAGGTGATCGTGGAGTAGGCGATGGTGCCGTCCTCGCTGACGGCGTCGTCCTCATAAGGGTCGGCGACCGACGCGACCTGATCGCCCCCCTCCAGCGAGCCGAGCGCGTCCTCGACGGCCGCCTTGTTCTCCCTGGCCGTCATCCGCTGCCCGTCCGGGGCCCGGAACACCAAACGGGCCTCGGCGGCCTGGGAGTTGCTCTGGGGGAAGCGCTCGTCCAGCAGGTCGAACGCCTTCTGCGACTCGGTGCCGGGCATGGAGAGGTCCTCTTCCTTCCCCTCCGGCGCCATGGCGGCCGCGGCGATGGCCAGCACCAGGACGCCCAGCCACAGACCCCCGACGAGCCGACGCCGCCGGAAGGCCCACCGTCCGATCCGGTAAAGAAATGTCGCCACCTGTTGATCACTCCAGACACCGCTGGGCAAGGGGAACGCGCGGGGATTCACGCGCCTCCAACACTTCCCTCCGGCGCCCCGCCGGGCATCGTCTCCCGCCGCCGTCTTCCCCTGGTGCGCCCGGACCAGCCACTCAGGTGTCCTGGTGCCAGCGCACTACAGGCCGGCTCGGGCCGGGGCCATGCCGACCGGACCGGTTCGCCGGGCCGTACGGGAGCGCGGTGCGCCGCGTAGCCTCGGTTCATGGAGACCTCTTGCGCCGTCGCGGCCATGCGGACCTGTGACCGGATCGAGGCTGAGGACGGGGAGATCCTGGCCTTTGTGCCCGAGCCCGGGCGGCGGGAGCGGTTGGCGCGTGCGGCGCGGGTGGCGGATGAGCGGTGGGGGGATGTGGACGGGCGGCCGCCGCTGTACGGGGTCATGGTGGGCGTGAAGGACATCGTGCATGTCGAGGGGGTGCCCACGGGTGCCGGGTCGGACGTTCCCGCCGAGGTGCTGGCCGGGGCGGAGGCGTCGCTCGTCGGACGGCTGCGGGAGGCGGGGGCGTTGGTGGCGGGCAAGACCGTGACCGCCGAGTTCGCCGTGACCGCTCCCGGGCCCACCCGCAATCCGCACCATCTCGGCCACACCCCGGGCGGCTCCAGCAGTGGTTCGGCGGCGGCCGTGGCGGCGGGGATGGTGCCGCTGGCCGTCGGGACCCAGACGATCGGTTCGATGATCCGCCCGGCGGCCTACTGCGGGGTCCTCGGCTTCAAGCCGACCCACGGGCGCATCCCCTCCGACGGTGTGATCCCCAACGCGCCGACCTTCGACACCGTGGGCCTCTTCGCCGCCGACGTGGCGACCCTGGCCCCGGCGGCGGCCGTGCTGTGCGACGGATGGCGGCCGTCCGGCGAGGGCGGGGAGGCGGCGGCGGGGCGGCGGCCGGTGCTCGGCGTTCCGCTCGGGCCGTACCTCGACCGCGCCGACGCCGAGGCCAGGAAATCCTTCGCGGAGTGGGCCGGACATCTGGCGGCCGCCGGGTTCACGGTCCGCCGGGTGCCCTTCCCGGACGACTTCGAACGGGTCGTGGCGGAGCAGCGGGTGATCAACCGTTATGAGCTGGCGCGGTCCCACGCCGTATGGTTCCCGCGCCATGGCGAGCGGTACCGCGAGCAGACCGTCGAGGCGATCCGGGAGGGGCAGCGGATGAGCCACGACGCGTACGCCGCGGCCCTGCGCGCCCGTGCCGGCTTCCGCGAGCGGCTGGTGGCCGCCATGGACCGGGACGGCATCGATCTGTGGATCACCCCGGCGGCCACCGGCCCCGCCCCGTACGGCCTGGAGAGCACCGGCAACTCCGTGATGAGCCTCCCCTGGAGCTACGCGGGAGCCCCCGCTCTGGCGCTGCCCGCGGGCCGGGCGGCCAACTCGCTGCCGCTGGGCGTTCAGTGCGTGGCCCGGCCGGGAGCGGACGAGCGGCTGCTGGGATGGGCCCCTGATGTGGAGTCGGTCCTCGTTGGGACCTCCGCACCCGTATGATGGGTATCCACTCCCGTGTACGGAGTTGGGGACGAGATGACTGCCACATGGTGGCTTATGCAAGGTGAGGCCGCAGTCGGCGAGTTACGCCAGTACGGGGTCGACCAGCCGGTTTTTCTGTGTCACTTCACGCCGGGCCCGGCGTGGGAAACGGTCCGGGCGCAGTTCGAGGCGTGGTCCGCGCTGCGCGGACAGGATCCCGACGGAAGCCGTACCGCCCAGATCATCCGGTCCATCATGGACCTCGGGCTGCGGCTGGTCCCCACGGACGACAGTCCATCGATGGCGCTGTTCACCGAGTGCATCCTGCGCATCGACGGCCACACCGCCCGGTTGCGCTGCTGACGCTCCGCTGCGCTGCTGACGCCCCGCCGGGCGCGCGGCCGGTAGCGTGCCCTCATGGACATCGGTGATGTGGTGGAGGACTTCGAACTGCCGGATGAGAGCGGCACCGTCCGTTCGCTCAGCGGGCTGCTGGCGGACGGCCCGGTGGTGCTGTTCTTCTATCCGGCGGCCTTCAGCCCCGGCTGTACCAAACAGGCGTGTCACTTCCGGGACATCGCGGCGGAGTTCAAGGAGCTCGGCGCCCAGCCGGTCGGGGTCAGCGCCGATTCGGTGGAGAAGCAGGCGGAGTTCGCCCATGCGTACTCCTTCGGCTATCCGCTGCTGTCGGATCCGGAGGGGACCGTGCGGGAGCGGTTCGGGGTGAAGCGCGGAATCGCGGCGGCGCCGACCAAGCGGGTCACCTTTGTGATCGACACCGATCGCAAGGTGCTGGAGATCGTCAAGAGCGAGTTCCGGATGGGCGTGCACGCGGACCGGGCACTCGATGCCCTGAAGGCGCGGAACGGGTAAGTCCCGTACGACCGTCCGCGTCCGGCGGAAAACACTTGCGGGGGCTGCCTCTTGGGCGGCCCCCGCTGACGTTTGCGCCCTCTGGCAAGCGCTTGCCGACGCGGCGTATGGTCAGGCGGCCGACCGTAGCTTCCCCGCCATCGGCGAACCTCCTTCGCCGAACCTCCATCGCCGAACTGAGCCGAGCCGAGGAGCCTCCATGAGACGCGCCGGTACCGCACTGCTGGCCGCCACCGCCTGCCTCGCCGCCCTGCCGGGCGCCCGGGCCTGGGCCGGGACCCCCGGGCCCATCGGCGAGTTGCGCGCCCAGCACCTCGTCCCCGCCGGGGTGCTCCGATGACCGGCCTCGCAGCGCACCGCGCGCCGCACCTGGCGCTGCCCCCGGAGGACCGCGACCTCAGCCCCCGCACCGGCTGGACCCGTGCCCACTGGGAGGCCGCCGCCGACGGTCTGCTCGCCGCCGTCGCCCCGTACGCGACCCCCGGCGGCGCCCTCTACCCGCTCCCGGGCGGCCGCCCGAGCTGGTCCGGTCCCCGCTCCGACGGTCTGGAAGGGTTCGCACGGACGTTTCTGCTGGCCGCCTTCCGTGTCGCGGGCGCGCGCGGCGCCGACCCCGGCGGGCTGCTGGAGCGGTACGCGGACGGGCTCGCCACCGGCACCGCACACCTCTGCACCGCACACCTCTGCACCGCACACCTCGGCACCGCACACCTCGGCACCGCACACCCCGGCGGCGAAGGGCCCGAGGACTGGCCCCGGATCACCGACCGAAGCCAGCCGCTCGTCGAATCGGCCTCCATCGCACTCGGGCTGCGGCTCACCCGCCCCTGGCTGTGGGACCGGCTCGACGAGGGCGTCCGGGAGCGGGTGGCGGCCTGGCTGCTGGACGCGCTCACCGCCGAACCCGTGCCCAGCAACTGGGAGCTGTTCCCCGTCGCCGTCGGCGGCTTCCTCGCCGAGGCGGGCATCGAGCCGGAGGCCGCCCGCGCCGCCGTGGCCCGCGGGCTGGACCGCATCGAGCCCTGGTACACCGGCGACGGCTGGTACAGCGACGGCGCGGGCCGCGCCTTCGACTACTACAACGGCTGGGCCCTCCACCTGTATCCGGCGCTCGAGGCATGGCTGTCCCAGGACGCCGAGCGGCTCACCCGCTACGGGCACCGGCTGGCCACCCATCTCGCCGACTACGCCCACCTCTTCGGCGCCGACGGCGCCCCGCTGCACCAGGGCCGCTCCCTGACGTACCGCTTCGCCGCCGCCGCCCCCCTGTGGCTGGGCGCCCTCACCGGCCACACCCCGCTTGACCCCGGGACCACCCGCCGCCTCGCCTCCGGCGCCCTGCGCCACTTCCTCGACCGGGGTGCGGCCACGGACCGCGGGCTGCTCCCGCTCGGCTGGTACGGCCCGTACGACGGCGTCCTCCAGCCGTACTCCGGCCCCGCCTCCCCGTACTGGGCCGCCAAGGGCTTCCTCGGCCTGCTGCTCCCGGCAGACCACGAGGTCTGGACGGCGCGCGAGGAGTCGGGGCCCGCCGAGCGCGCGGATGTGACGCGCGCCGTCCCGGGCCCCAACTGGCTGCTCCAGTCCACCGCGGGCGACGGGCTGGTCCGGCTGCACAACCACGGCAGCGAACACCTCCCGCCGCCCGGCGACCCCGACCAGGACGACCCCCACTACGCCCGCCTCGCCTACTCCACGGCCACCGGCCCCTTCCCGTACGGCGTCGCCCCCGACAACCACTTCGGCCTGGTCCACGGGAGCGGCCGGATGTCCCTGCGCACGGCGCTTGAGCCGCTGGGCGCGGGCGACGGCTGGGCCGCCTCGCGCCATCGGGCGCGGTCGGCGGGGGAGGAGGGCGAGGAGGGCGAGGAGGTGGACGTCACCTCGCTGGTGCTGGTGCGCGGCGCCGTGGAGGTCCGGATCCACCTGGTGACCGGCGCCGCGCCGGGCCGGGCCGTCCGCCAGACCGGCTGGGCGGTCCCGGATCCCCCGGCGGAGGAGGAGAGACTGCGGTCCGAACTGCTGCCGCTCCACGGCCTGATGAAGGACGGCGCCCTGCCCGCCGCCCCCACGGCCTTCGCCCGGCGCGCCGTCTCCCCCGCGCTGGCCGGTGAGACGACGGGCCGCGCCGGTGGCGACCTCTTCCTCTGCCTCGCCCGCCTCACGGCCGACCCCGACGCGCCCCCGCTGGCCGACCTGGTCCGGGCGGCGGCGGGCCCGGCGGACGACGGGACCCATCTGGTGACGGTCACCTGGTGGGACGGCGAGGTGCGGCGGGCACGGGTGGGCCGCCGCGCGGTCACCGTCGGTGGTCTGGCCGGGAACGCCGGTTGACGATAAACGTCACGCTATGAGGCGGGGGCGGGCGGCAACGTCCCGCCCAGACGCCCGGACAGGGTCTTGGTGGAGGCGAGGAGGAGCTCCCCGATCTCGGCGACGCGGCCCCGGGTGACGCGGGAGGCGGGCCCGGAGACGCTGATCGCCGTGGCGACCGCCCCGCTGTGGTCGAAGACCGGCGCGGCGACGCAGCGGATCTCCTCCTCGTTCTCCACGTCGTCGATCGCGTACCCCCGCTCCCGGACGGCCGTCAGTTCGGCGTGCAGTCGCTCGGCGGTGGTGATGGTGGCCGGGGTGCGGGGTGGCATGCCCCGCGCCATCACCTGTTCCACCACGGCGTCGGAGGAGTGGGCGAGGAACGCCTTGCCGACGGCGGTGCAATACGCGGGCTGGCGGCTGCCGATGCGTGAATGCATGCGCACCGGCTGAGGGCTTTCGACCTTGTCGATATAAACGATCTCCGGTGGATCGAAGACCACCAAGTGGACCGTCTCGCCTATGCTTTCGACGAGTTCGTGCAGATGCGGGGCAGCGGCTTCACGGAAGTCCAGCCGCTCCAAATAGACTTGGCCGAGGAAGGCATTCTGGGGGCCCAGTCGATAGCGCCCGTTCTCGGCGTCCTGATCCACCAGGCGCACTTCCCGCAGCGGTGCCAGCAGCCGCAGGACGGTGCTCTTGCTCAGGCCCAGGCCCTTCGCCAGGTCGGTGAGGGTCGGCCCACGCGGATGCCCGCCGTCCTCGGCCAGGAACATCACGATGGACAGGGCGCGGCGCAGCGACGACGAGGTGTTGCGCCCAGGTCCGGACCCGGCGGGCCGGTCGTCCTGGCCGCCGTGAGGGGTGTCCGGCCGAGAAGTCATGCCGGGACGGTAGCCGACCTCGATAATTTTGCATAGCAGCATCGGATGCCGGAATTCGAAATCAACCATTGACGGCCTTGACCGGCTCGGTTAGCTTGTGCGCACCCATTACGGAATTCGATTCTGCATTGCAGAATCCCCAGAGCCCGACGGTCATCGCCGATCGCGGCCTCGATGATCTGTCCCGCTCTTTTCACCCCCCGATTGGAGTCCCGCCGTGGGACGACGACGCCTTCATGCCCGCAAAATGGCCGCGATCTCCGTGAGCGCTCTCGCCGCCACCTCCCTGCTCGCCGCCTGCTCCTCCAGCCAGAGCTCGGCCACCCGGGCGCAGAACTCCACCCTCCAGAAGGTGACCCGCAGCGGCACGCTGCGGGTGGCCAGCTGTCTGACGTTCCCGCCCTTCGGTTCGACGGACAAGGCCAACAAGCCCCAGGGCTTCGACGTCGATGTCGCCAAGGCCATGGCCAAGGCGCTGGGCGTCAAGGCGAAGATCGTCGACACCACCTCCGCCAACCGCATCCCCAATCTGCGCACGCACAAGGTGGACGCCGTGATCTGCAACTTCACCACCACGGCCGAGCGTGCGAAGCAGGTCGCCTTCAGTGATCCGTACATCGTCGCCGGCGAGGTGCTGATGGTGAAGAAGTCCAGCGACATATCCGGCATAAAGGATCTTTCGGGCAAGAAGGTGGCGGTCACCAAGGGCTCCACCAACGGCGCCGCGGTGCAGGAGGGCAACCCGAAGGCGCAGATCCAGGAGTACGACACTTCGGCGGCGGCAGTGCTCGCGGTCAAGCAGGGCCAGGCCGACGCCATGGTCGAGGACTCCAACTTCCTCAACTCCCAGGCCAAGGCCGACCCCGCCCTCAAGGTCACCAAGGAATCGGTCGTACCGCTGGAGTACAACGCGATCGGGGTGAGCCAGGGCGACCCCGACTGGTCGCAGTGGATCAACACCTGGCTGCGGGAGTTCAACACCTCCGGCCAGAGCGCGGCCCTCTACAAGAAGTGGTTCGGCGTCAAGCCCGTCTACCCGCTCAACCCGTCCTACTGAGCCCTGCCGGGCGGCGGCCCCCGGCCGCCGCCCCCCCGTGGAGGAACCCCATGTTCGCCGACTGGACCTACGCCCTCCAGGACTGGCCCACCTACCTCGGAGCGGCCTGGCTCTCCCTGAAGCTGTCCCTCGCCGCCTTCGTCCTCGCCTGTTCCCTCGGGCTGCTGGGCGCCCTGGCCCGCCGGTCGCGCCACGCCCTCGTCCGTGCCCCGGCCGCTGTGTACGTCGAGGTCATCCGCAACACCCCGGTGCTGCTCCAGATGTTCGTCGCCTACTTCGCCCTGCCCTCGGCCGGGCTGCGGCTCAGCCCCGTCCAGGCGGGCATCGCGGCGCTCGGCGTCAACGTCGGCGCGTACCTCACCGAGATTTTCCGGGCCGGCATCCAGGCCGTCCCGCGCGGCCAGAGCGAGGCCTCCCGCGTGCTGGCCCTCAGCCCCTTCCGGACCTTCCTGCACGTCGTGCTCCCGCAGGCGCTGCGCAACGTCTATCCGGCCGTGATCAACCAGCTCGTCCAGATCATCCTGGGCTCGTCGCTGCTGTCGGCCATCTCCGTCCCCGAACTCACCGGCACCGCCATGGTGATCAACGCCCGCAACCTGCTCACCATCCAGGTGTTCGGCATCGCCGCCGTGCTCTACCTGGTGCTCACCAACCTGGTCGTGCTGGTGGCCGAGCTGATCGGCCGCGCGGCCTTCAAGCCGCCGCTGCGCCCGATCCGCGCCCGTCAGTCGGTCCTGGCAGGCCTGCGGACCGCGGTCCGCCGCCTCGTCCTGATCCGCAAGGAGGCGTGATGGACTGGTCCGTCCTGTGGTCCAACCGGGATCTGTACGGCTCCGGGCTGTGGTCCACCGTCGAGCTCTCCGTCGCGGCCATCGCCGCCTGCACCCTGCTCGGCCTGGTCATCGCGGCGATCCGCACCAGCCGCATCCCGGTCCTGGCCCAGCTCGCCCGCTGCTACCTGGAGGTCTTCCGGGGCACCCCGCTGCTGGTGCAGATGCTCTTCATCTACTTCGGCGCCGCCTACCTGGGCATCGGGAACATCTCCGTCTTCGGCGCCGCCCTTCTCGCGCTCACCCTCTTCCAGGGCGCCTACGTCGCGGAGATCTTCCGCTCCGGCATCGAGGCCGTCCCGCGCGGCCAGTGGGAGGCGGCGCGGGTCCTGGGCCTGACCCGCATCCAGACCTTTGGGTCGGTGATCCTGCCCCAGACCCGGGCCATCGTGCTGCCCCCGCTGGTGGGGCAGTACCTCTCGCTCGTCAAGGACACCTCGATCGCCGTCGTCATCGGCTACGCCGAACTCCTCCGCGAGGGCCAGGCCATCGTGGACCGGGACGGCCACCCGGGCATGGCGTACCTGGCCATCGCCGTCCTGTACTTCGTCATCTGTTCCCCGCTGTCGGTCGTCGTCCGGCGCATGGAGAGAAAGGCCGTGACCGCCTGATGATCACCAAGTCCCCCATGGAGCGGACCCCCGCCACCACCGCCCAAGTCGCCCTGTCAGGCGTGCACAAGCGCTTCGGCGATCTGGAGGTCCTCAAGGGCGTCGACATCGACGTCGGTGCGGGCGAGGTCGTGGTGCTCATCGGAGCCAGCGGCTCCGGCAAGAGCACTCTGCTGCGCATCATGTGCGACCTGGAACGGGCCGACCGCGGAGAGGTCTGGGTCAACGGTGTGCCTCTGCACGACCGCAAGCGCGCACCCGAGATCTTCGGCCACGTCGGCATGGTCTTCCAGCAGTTCAACCTGTTCCCGCACCGCACGGCGCTGGGCAATGTGACCCTCGCGCTGCGCAAGGTGCGGAAGACCAGCCGTAAGGAGGCCGACGAGCGGGGCCGGGAGGCGCTGGCCCGGGTCGGGCTGGCCGACAAGGCGGACGCCTACCCGGCCCAGCTGTCCGGTGGCCAGCAACAGCGGGTGGCGATCGCCCGCGCGCTGGCCATGGATCCCGCCATCATGTTCTTCGACGAACCCACCTCGGCCCTCGACCCGGAGCTGGTGGGCGAGGTCACTGGGGTGATGCGGTCCCTGGCCGACGAGGGCATGACCATGGTGGTCGTCACTCACGAGATGCGGTTCGCCCGCGACACCGCCGACCGCGTGGTCTTCATGGACGGCGGTGTCGTACTCGAACAGGGCACGCCCCAGCGGGTCTTCGGCAGCCCGGCCGAGGCCCGCACCCAGCAGTTCCTGCACCGCGTCCTGGACACCTGACGCCTGACACCTGCCCCGGGCCCGCCTGATGCCGGGCCCGCCGGGCCGTGGTTGCGTGGCGTGGGTGCCACCGATGCCACGCAACCACGGCTCCACCGGTCATTCCAGCCGTGTGAACGTGAAGGAGAACTCGGCGGGGGCCGCGTCCAGTCGGTGCTCGTCCAGCACCCCCGGACCGCACGACTGGCTGCCGATGCCCTGCTGTCCGTGGTCCAGGTTCACCCACACCGTCTCGTGCGACGGCTCGAGATCCGGTGTGTGCTCGGCCGCGTCGAGCTGCTCGGTGGTCCAGCGGCGCGCGGTGAACCAGAAGGCCGGCTCGCCCTCGATCCGCACCCCCGATCCGTCCGGCGCGGTCAGCCGCACCCAGCGGACGTCGATCCGGGCGCCGTTCTCCTGCGGGCGGACGTACGGCGTCTGGAGCTCGTCCACCGACAGCGCCCACCGCCCCACGCGCGCGGCGGCGCGGGTGTCCGGGTACGCCTCGCCGGGGCCGCCGCCGAACCATTCGGCGTCGCCAAGCGCGGCCGGGACGCCGAGCCGCAGGCCCAGGCGCGGCAGCGGGAAGGTCCACTCGCCCAGCGGGGTGACGGAGACCGCCAGGCTCAGCCGTCCGTCCCCGTCGGCGGTCCAGCGGTAGACCGTCTCCAGTCCGATGTCCACGGCGGCGGGCGCGACGCGGGTACGGACGGTCAGCGCACCGTCCGGCTCCGTCTCCACCGCGTCGGTCCGGTGCCGCATCCGGTGCAGTCCGAACCGGCGCCAGATCAGGCCCCAGCGCTCGTCCGGCTGCCAGGACGCGCCGTTGTCGTTGTCGGTGGGCGCGCGCCAGATGTCCAGCCGGGGCGGTTCGGTGAGGCGGAGCCCGCCGAGCGAGGTCAGGGCGCCGGTGGCGGTGTCGAAGACGCCGGGGCCGAGCACGAGCCGGCCGCCGTCGCGGCGCGGCGCCGCACCCGAGGCGAGCGTGCCGGCCCGTGTGGCGACGGGGAACTGGGCCCAGGCCACCGGATGGCCCGCCTCGGCCCACGCCGTCGCGGCCGCGAGCCGCGCCTCGACCGTCCACCAGGTCTCCGTGCCCGCCTCGGCCTCGGGCGGCGCCGGGAGCTTCAGTACGGCGGACTCGCCCGGGGGCAGCGGCGGCGCCGCCAGCTCACCCGAGCCGATCGCCTCGCCCGCGGCCTCATAGGTCCAGGAGAAGACGAGATGGGACAGATCGGCGAAGTCATGGCCGTTGGTGATCCGGACCGTGCCGTCGGCCCCGTCGCCCTCGATCCGCACCGGCTCGATGACCTTCTTGTACTCGATCAGACCGGGGGAGGGGGTGCGGTCGGGGAAGACCAGCCCGTCGCACACGAAGTTCCCGTCGTGCAGCTCCTCGCCGAAGTCCCCGCCGTACACGTGGTAGAAGCGGCCGTCGGGGGCGCGCCGGGTGAAGCCGTGGTCGATCCACTCCCAGACGAAACCGCCCTGACAGCGCTCATGCTCCTGGAACAGCCGCTGGTACTCGCTCAGCCCGCCGGGACCGTTGCCCATGGCGTGCGCGTACTCGCACTCGATGAACGGCAGCGCCCGGCGCTTCGCGTCCAGCTCCGGATTGCCCCATGGCGGCTCGGTGCGCCGGCCGATCTGGTCGACCTCCTCGTGCGGTGCGTACATCCGCGAGTAGATGTCCGTGTCGGCGCAGGACAGATCGCCCTCGTAGTGGATCACCCGGGACGGGTCGCGCTCCCGGATCCAGTCGGCCATGGCGGACAGCCCGCGCCCGGTGCCGCACTCGTTGCCCAGTGACCACATCACCACCGACGGGTGGTTCTTGTCGCGCTCGACCATCCGCTCGGCGCGGTCGAGCAGCGCCGGGGTCCAGCGGTCGTCGTCCACCGGGTTGTTCCGCCAGTCCAGGTCGACGAAGCCATGGGTCTCCAGATCGCATTCGTCGATGACCCACAGCCCCAGCTCGTCGCAGAGCCCGAGGAAGGCCGGATGCGGCGGATAGTGGCTGGTGCGCACGGCGTTGATGTTGTGCTGCTTCATCAGCACCAGATCGCGGCGCATGGTCGCGAGGTCCACCGCCCGCCCGTTCTCGGGGTGGAACTCATGCCGGTTGACGCCGCGGAAGAGCACCCGCCGCCCGTTGACCTTGAGCAGCCCGTCCTCGACCACCACGGTACGGAAGCCCACCCGCAGCGAGACGCTCTCGCCCACGGTGGTCAGCCGCGCCTCGTACAGCCGGGGCGTCTCCGCCGTCCACGGCTCGACGGGGACGGTGGCGCTCTCCCCGGTGGCCAGGTCGAGACCCAGCTCGGGCACGGTGACCCGGCCGCCGGGGTCGGAGTCGATCCGCAGTGTGCCCGCGCCGGTGGTGTGGTCGTACGAGGCGTGGACGAAGTAGTCGTCGAGCGCGCCCTCGGGGCGGTGCTCCAGCGTCACCTCACGGAAGATCCCGGGCAGCCACCACTGGTCCTGGTCCTCGAGATAGGTTCCGGAGGACCACTGGTGGACGCGTACGGCCAGTACGTTGCCCGACGGCTGGAGCAGACCGCCGACCGCGAACTCGTGCGGCAGCCGGCTGCCCTTGAAGGTGCCCAGCTCCTCGCCGTTGAGCCAGACCCGGGCGCAGGACTCGACGCCCTCGAAGCGCAGGACCGCGTCCCCGCCGGCCGGCCAGTCGCCGGGGAGGTCGAAGACGCGCAGATGGTCGCCGGTCGGGTTCTCGTCGGGCACGCGCGGCGGATCCACCGGGAACGGGTAGCGCACATTGGTGTAGATCGGTGCCCCGTGGCCGTGCAGCACCCAGTGGCCGGGCACCGGGAGCTCGTCCCAGCCGCGGGCGTCGTAGCCCGGGCGGGCGAAGGAGTCGTCCTCGGCGGTGGCGGTCGGCGACAGCCGGAACGACCACGTCCCGTTCAGGCTCAGCCGTGCGGCGTCGGAGGATGGGGTCCAGGGGCGGGGAGGCAGCGCTCCCGCGCCGGGGGAGACGTCCTCGTAGTAGGGGAGTGTCGTGTGCTGCGTGGAGCTCATCGTTCTCCTCGGTCAGCCCTTGATACCGGTCTGTGCCACACCCTGCACCAGCCAGCGCTGGAGGAACACGAAGACCAGCACAAGTGGCAGGATCGATACGGCCGTTGCCATGAAGATCAGGTGGATGTTGATGGTCTGTGCGGTCATATAGGAGGACAGCGCGACCTGCACGGTCCACGAGCTCTGATCCTGGCCGATGACCAGGGGCCACAGGAAGGCGTTCCAGCCGCTGATGAAGGTGATGACCGAGATCGCGGCGAAGAAGTTGAGCGAATTCGGCACCACGATGCGCCAGTACGCGCCCCAGTAGCCGAGCCCGTCCACCCGGGCCGCCTCCTCCAGCTCCTTGGGGAAGCCGAGGAAGTACTGGCGGAAGAGGAACGCGGTGAACCCGCTGAACAGCCCCGGGATGATCAGACCGCGCAGCGAGGAGACCCAGCCGAGCGAGGACACCAGCACATAGCTCGGTACGAAGGTCACGGCCGCCGGAACCATCAGGGTGAACAGCACCGCGTACAGCACCTTGTTCGCATGGGCGTACGGGATGCGGGCCAGGCCGTATCCGGCCAGGGAGCAGACCAGCAGGGTGCCCAGGGTGTGCAGCACGGCCACCACCGTGGAGTTCCACAGGGCCTTCGCGAACGGCACCGAGGGGTCGTCGAACAGCTCCTTCACGTTCCCCCACTGGAGATCGGTGGGGAAGAACCGCCAGCTCTCGCCGGTGATGTCCGCGTCGGTGGACAGGGCGTTGCGGACGATCAGATAGAAGGGCACCAGGAACAGCACCGTCGCCACGCCGAGGGCGAGATACAGCCCGGTGTTGCCCATGACCGAGCGCGGGGTGCGCCTGCGGGCCCCCGCGGGCCCGGACGTCGTGACGGTCACTTCTCATCACCCCTTCCGAAGCCGAGGAACCGGCCCTGGACCAGGGTCACCAGGGCGATCAGCAGGGCGAGGATCAGGGCGCCCGCGCTGGCGTGGCCGTAGTCCTGGTTGGCGCCGAGGGCCTGGAGATAGAGGTCGACCAGGGGCGGCCGGCCCCAGGTGGCCCGGCCCTCGTCGAGGATGTTGTAGAACTCGTCGAACGCCTGGTACGCCGCGATGAGCAGCAGCAGGACGACCGCGACCGAGGTGGCGCGCAGCTGCGGCAGGGTGATGTGGCGGAACGTCTGCCAGCCCGGTTTCGCGCCGTCCACCGCCGCCGCCTCGTACAGCTCACGCGGGATGTTCTGGAGCGCCGCCAGGAAGAGGATCATGTAGAAGCCGCATTGCAGCCACAGCCGGGCGGAGCAGATCACCAGCCAGTACCAGGGCGGGTGCGGGGAGGCGAGCCAGGCGATGGAGTCGATGCCGAACCAGCCCAGCACGGTGTTCATCATCCCGTAGCGCAAGCCGTTGAACAGCGACATCTTCCACACCAGCGAGGCCACGACAAAGCTGCACGCGGTGGGGAGGAAGAAGACCGACCGGAAGAACGCCTTCATGAAGCGGATGCGGTGGACCAGCAGCGCGAGGGTGAGGGAGAGGGCGTAGGTGATCGGCACGATGATCGCGGCGAAGATCGTGAAGTTGACGAGACTGTCCACGAAATCGCCGTCGCCGAGCATATCGGCGTAGTTGCCGAGGCCGACGAACTCGGTGGGGGTGACGGTGCCCTGGGCGTTGTGCAGGCTCAGCCAGAGGCTCCAGCCGATCGGCACATAGACGAAGACGATCAGCCCGATCAGGAACGGGCCGGTGAAGAGCCAGAAGTTGAGGGCGCGGCCGCGGGAGCCGCCGAGACCCCGCGGCCGTCGTCGGACGGGGGCCGCTCCTCGGGGCGCTGGGCCCTTGGCGGCGCTGGGGGTGGGTGTGGTGGTCGCCATGACGGTTCCGGTCGCCGGCCTATCCGAGCTTCTTCAGCGCGCGCTCGATCTTCTTGTCGGCGCTGTCGAGTTCGGCTTCGGGACTCTTGTTGTCGCGCACCGAATTGACCACCGCGTCGAGCAGGATGTTGAACATCCCCTCGGTCCAGTACGGATCGTCGAAGACGCCGTGGGTGTTGAACAGCTCGACCGCCTCGGCCGCCACCCCGCTCTTGAGCTTGTCCGCCCCGGCGGCGATGCTCTTGCGCGCCGGAATGTGGAATCCGTAGTCCAGTGCCCATTCCTGCTGGTATTTCTTCTGGTCGATCCACAGCCACTTGACGAATTCCTTGGCCGCGTCGACGTCCTTGGCCTTGGCGGACACATAGGTGGACCAGCCGCCGTTGTAGACCACCTGGCGCCCCTTGGCGCCGGACTTGGGGAAGGGGAAGATGCCGAAGTCGTCGCCGAACGCCTTCTGGATCGCCGGTATCGCCCATATGCCGCACCACTGGATGGCGCACAGGCCCTGGAGGAAACTGGCCGGGTCCCAGACCTCGGTCGGGGCGCCCAGGAGCAGTGACTTGCTCTTGTAGAGCTCCCGCGCCTTGGTGAGGGTCTCCACGAGATTGTCGGTGTGGTAGGCGATTCTGTGGTCCGCGTCCAGATAGTGCGGGCCGGTCGACCACACCAGCGGTTTGCTGATGGTCTTGAGGTTCTGGCCGATGTAAAGGCCCTTGACCTTTCCGCTGGTGAGTTTGTGCGCGGCGTCGATCAGCTCGTCGAAGGTGGCCGGAGGCTTGACCCCGGCCTTCTCGAAGAGGGACTTGCGGTAGAAGAAGAACTGCGGATCGTCGATCATGCGGATGCCGTAGATCTTCCCGTCCACGGAATTCGCCGTGATGTCCTCCGGCAGGAAGTCGTCCTTGACATCGGCGATGATGTCGTCGAGGGGGACGATCTGCCGGGAGCGCACCAGCTGGAGATCGGGGTGGTATTCGAAGACATCCGGTGCCCCGGATCCCAGCAGGGTGGTCGCCAGTTTCGACTCGTATTCGCCCGGCACCCATTCGATGGTGACCTTGGCCTTGCCGTAGGCGTCGGCGAACTTCTTCGCGGCCTGCTGCGTGCCCTGCTCCCCATAGGCGTGGTACATCTGCTTGATCGACCCACCGCCGCCGCCCGAGCGGCCGGTGTTCGAACCGCAGGCGGCGAGTCCGCCGAGGGCCGCCACCCCGCCCATCGCGCGCAGCACGCCGCGGCGGTCCCAGTCCCTGCCTCTGCTGATGTTCGACATTTGACGTCCTCGTCTCCGTCGCCGCCAGGTTCCGTCACGTTCCTTGGTGCAGCGGGACGTTAGCCATAGACGAAGACTTCGGCAAGGGGTTGGACGAAGTGGGTGCGGTAAGGGTGGTGACGTCGCGTCAGGGCGGTGCCGGGCGGTTCGAGGCGTCGAACGAAAGGGGCGCGAAGGCCGCGCCGCGGTTCCTCAGGCGTTGCCCCGGTTCCTTGGTGTGGTGCGGCGGTTCTTCAGGCCCACCGACGCGAGCGAGCCCTCCAGGGCGAAGGTCGCCGCGCCGAGGCTCACGGAGTTGGACGGGATCGGGCACAGCACGATCTCGGTGTTCGCCAGCGGGCGGCGCAGCGCGCGCACCGCCACCGCCTCGCGCACCTCGGTGAGCAGCGGCTCACCGAGGGCGGCCGCCACCCAGCTGCTGAGCACGATCACCTCCGGGTTGAGCAGATTGATCAGATCGGCGAGCGCGGCGCCGAGATAGCGCGCGGTGGTGTGCACGACCTTCGCGGCCACCGGATCGCCCTCCGCCAGGCCCCGGCCGAGCGCCTCGATGGTGGCCGTCTGGTCGTCCGGGTGCAGCAGCGGGCTGTCCGGGCTCAGCTCGCGCAGGTTCCGCATGATGCCGGGGGCGCCGACATAGGTTTCCACACAGCCCTGGTTGCCGCAGTGGCACTGTCGTCCGTCCAGGATGAGGGTGGTGTGTCCCCACTCCCCGGCGCTGTTGCTGACCCCGCGGTGCAGGGTGCCGCCGAGCGCCAGCCCGGCCCCCACGCCCGTACCGAGGTTGACCACCACGGCGTCGTTCCGCCCACGCGCCGCGCCGAACCACTGCTCGGCCACCGTGCAGGCGCGCAGCGGATTGTCGAGGTGGAGGGGGTAGGGGATGTGCTCGGCCAGCAGCCGCAGCAGCGGGACGTCATGCCAGTCCCAGTTGGGGGCGAAGACCGAGACCCCGCCCTCGCGGTCCACCTGGCCCGGCATGCTGACGCCGACGCCCAGCACCCGGTCCGCGGCCACGTCCGCCTGCTCGACCACCGAGGACACGGCGGCGGCGATATGCGCCACCACCTTGACCGGGTCGTTCTCCTCCGGGCGCAACTCCTCGTCCGCGCGGGCCAGGACGGTCAGCGCCAGGTCGAACAGCTCGACATGGATGTACGTCTCCGCCACATCCACGCCGATCAGCGCGCCGCCCATTGGGTTGACCGCGACCAGTCCGCGCGGCCGGCCGCCGTCGGAGTCCTCGTAGCCGACCTCGACCAGCATCCCGAGGTCGAGCAGCTCCCCGACGAGATTCGCCACGGTGGCCAGGCTCAGCTCGGTGGCGGCGGCCACCTCCTGCCGGGAGACGGGGGATTGGGCCACGATATGGCGCAGCACCCCGTAGCGGTTGGCGGTGCGTATATCGCGGGACGTGCGCTTCACGCCGGAATCCCCTCTGTGCGGGCAGGTGCTGCTGTGTCGCGGGTGCCGCGCCAGGCTAGAGTGTGGGCCAGACCATAGACAACCCCTTCGGCCAACCCTTGTACGAAGCGTCGGGGCAGCTGGGGACGGCAGACGTGGAGAGCTGAGCGGAAGGCTCAGCCCGCGTCGAGCACCGCGCGGACGACGGGCCCGGCGGCATCCCCGCCGTGCCCACCGCCGGTGACCACGGCGGCGGCCGCCACATCGTTCCGGTAGGCGGTGAACCAGGCGTTGGTCTCGGGCTGGCCGTCGATCTCGGCCGAACCCGTCTTGGCCCCGATGTCCCCGGTGAGCCCGGACATCGCCCGGGCGGCGGTGCCGCTGGTCGCGGTCAGCCGCATCATGGCCTTCAGCTGCGAGACGGTGGCCGGGCTGAGCCCGCGGTCGCTGGTGGCGATCTCCCGGTGGTCGACGGAGCGCGGTACGAGGACGGGCTGCCTGAAGGTGCCCGTCCGGGCGGTGGCCGTGACCGAGGCGATGGTGAGCGGATTCATCTGGACCGTGCCCTGGCCGATCATGGCCGCGGCCTTGGCGTCGCCGCTTCCGCCCGGCACCTCGCCGTCGAAGGTGGTGACCCCCACCCGCCAGTTCAGCCCGAGCCCGAACACGGTCCGCGCCTCCTGGGCCAACGCGCCATCGGGCACCGCTCCGGCGAGCGATACGAACGCGGTGTTGCAGGACGCCGCGAAGTCCTGGGCGAAGGTGGCGGCGGGGTTCTCGCTGTCCTCCACGTTGTGGAACATCATGCCTTGTGCGTACGCCGCCGTCTTCGGACACGGCACCGGGCGGCTCGGGCTGACCTTGCCGGCCTCCAGCAGCGTGGCCGCGGTGACTATCTTGAACGTGGACCCCGGCGCCGTCTGCCCCTGCAACGCGGCGTTGAACTCGGCCTGGTCGGAGTTGGCCACCGCCAGGATCGCCCCGGTGCTGGGCTTGAGCGCCACCACGGAGGCACCGTCGCGCGTGGCCACCGCCTGCTCCGCGCTCTTCTGCACCCCGGCGTCGAGAGTCGTGCGCAGCGTGCCCGGGGTGCCCTTCGTCACCACATGGAGCGTGGCCCCGGCGGTCCCGTCGGGCTTGACCGCCGAGACCTCCACCCGGGCCTTTCCGCCCGCGTCCGCGCCGTATCTCGCGCGCAGCGCGATCAGCACCGGGTCGAGCGAGGGATAACGGCCCTGCCGCAGCTCCTTGCCGTCCCGGTCCAGCACCCGGACCGGCGGATTGTCCGCCAGATCCGTCCGTACGGACGCATCGGCGCCCAGCTTGGGGTGGAGGACGGAGGGCCTCCAGTCGACCAGCGGCTTCTTGGTCGTCCGGCCGCGCACCACGGTCAGCCGTGAGGTGTAGGTCCAGCTGGACCGGGCCTTGCCGAAGACCACTTCGGCCTTGACGGTGAACGGGACCGTGGTGCCCCGCGCCGTGCCCGGGGTGGTCGTCACCTTCTTCACATGCCCGTCGTCGCGGTAGCCGCTGAGGGCGCCGATGGCCGACTCGGCGTCGTTGGTGAGCCCGGCGGCGAGCATGTCATTGCCGTCCGCCCACGCGTCCAGGAACTCCCGCGCGGTCCGCCGGGCCTCGTCGCCGGTCACCGGACCGTCATGGGCCGTGGTGGTGTCGCCGCCGGTCACGCCCGAGTAGAGGTTGTATCCGCCGTAGCCGGCGACCCCCAGGAGCCCCACTGACAGCGCCCCTAAGACGACCTTCCCCACGGCCCGCATGGCGTCCCCCCGATGTTCACCTGTGGTCGGCCGCTTTCACCTTCGTGGGTGGCGCGGGCCGTTGCGCGCATCGCCCCCGTGCCGCTCAGGCGGCCTTTTCCACCTCGCCGCGCAACGCCCGTGTGTAGACCTTCAGCAACCGGCTGTACTCGGCCCGCTCGGAAGGCCGCAGTGCCCGGCCTGCCCGGGCCCGCAGAAAGACGCGTATCGCCTCGTTGGCCTGGTCGGTGGCGGGGCTGGTCAGTAAGGCGGGTTGGTGAGTAGGAGTCGGACGCATGACCACAAGAGTAGAGGCCCCTACCGACAATGGCATCGGCGTAAACCGCCCAACAGGGGTGTTACCGGCGGTATGTGAGGAAGACCGCATCCCCTGCGCAGGTGTTCCCCTCTATGTCCCCGTGGCATATGCCCCACCACGGCAGGGGTATGCCTCCTGGGCTCCCCTGGCGTTGCATCAGCTCTGACCAGCGGATTCCGGCCCGGTGAGGATCACTTCGAGGGTACGGGGGCCATGGACGCCTTCGACGCGGTCGAGTTCGATGTCGCTGGTCGCGGAGGGTCCCGAGATCCAGGTCAACGGGCGGGCCGGGTCGAGGCGTTCGAGCGCCTCGGGGACGGAGCCCACGACCTGGTCGGTGACGCGGATCACGCAGATGTGGTGATCGGGCACCAGGGTGATGCGGCGACGGCCCTGGTCGGGGCCGGCGTCGAGGACCACGGTGCCGGTCTCGGCGATGGCCACCGCACAGCCCGTCACCACGCTGGAGACCGCGTCCAGGTCGTGCGGGGTCAGCTCCGCCGTGTCCGGAACCCGGCGCACCGCGCCGGGGACGGCGGACAGCCATGAGGCGGGGAGGCCCGGGGGTACGGCCACACTGGTCGCGCCGCGGTCGGCGAGGAGGCGGGCGATCAGGGCCGGGAGGGACGACGGGGTGTCGGGGGACGACGGGGTGTCGGCGCGGTGGACGATCGCGCGGTAGTCGGCCAGGTTCTCCGCGAGGAGGTCCGCGGTCTGCGCGGAGCTGCGGTCGCCGTGGACGCGGTGGTAGGTGCGCTCGACCGGCACCTCGCCGGGTGTCTCGGCGCGTGGCACATCGGCCAGGGCGCGGCGGATGCGGGCCATGACCAGGGCGCGCGAGTCCGGGCCCTGGGAGCCGGGGCTCTGGGCGGCGGGGCTCTGGGCGACGGAGTGGTGCGCGCCGGGGTTCCGGGAGCCGGGGTCTCGCGGGGTCATGTGGTGTCCTTCCTTCCCTCCGTGCCGCTCCCGGTGCCGCTCCCGCCCCGGGTGCGTTGCCACCAGTCGCGGAACGACTCCTCCGGCACCTTCGGCAGCTCCCGCGTATCGCTCCACGCCCGCCCCGGACCGGGCAGCCGCCGCGGATGGAAGCGGCGGGTGCGGGAGGCCAGCCGCTGGCCGGTGCGCAGCAGCCGGGGGTGGTCCAGGGCCCAGCGGGCGGCGCGCATCGCGGCGCGCTCGGCGGCGTGGCCCTTGGCGGGCTTGATGACCGTACGGGTGCCACGGACGGAGGCGGGGCCGCCCTCGACCACCCGCTCGCGCAGATGGACCAGGATCTCCGGGATGTCGATGGCGACCGGGCACACCTCGTAGCACGCCCCGCACAGGGACGAGGCGTACGGGAGCGAGGCGTCCAGTTCGCTCTGGGTGCCGCGCAGTTGGGGGGTGAGGATCGCGCCGATCGGCCCCGGGTACGCCGATCCGTACGCATGGCCGCCCGCCCGCTCGTACACCGGGCACACATTGAGACACGCCGAGCACCGGATGCAGCGCAGCGCCTGCCGGCCCACGGTGTCGGCGAGGGTGTCGGTGCGGCCGTTGTCGAGCAGGACGAGGTGGAAGGCGCGCGGACCGTCGGCGTCCGTGGTGCCGGTCCAGGTGGAGGTGTACGGGTTCATCCGCTCGGCGGTCGAGGAGCGCGGCAGCAGCTGGAGGAAGACCTCCAGGTCCTGGAAGGTGGGGACCACCTTCTCGATGCCGACGACGGAGATCAGCGTCTCGGGGAGGGTCAGGCACATCCGGCCGTTGCCCTCGGATTCCACGACCACGAGCGTGCCGGTCTCCGCGACCATGAAGTTGGCGCCGGAGATCCCCACCTTGGCGTTCAGGAACTTCTCGCGGAGGTGGAGCCGCGCGGCCTCGGCGAGGTCGGCGGGCGCGTCGGTCAGCCCGTCCGGGGCCGGGCGGCCCCACTGCGACATCTTCTCCGTGAAGATGTCCCGGATCTCACCCCGGTTGCGGTGGATCGCCGGGACCAGGATGTGCGACGGGAGGTCGTCGCCGAGCTGCACGATCAGCTCGGCGAGATCGGTCTCGTACGCGGTGATCCCGGCCGTGGCGAGCGCGCCGTTCAGGCCGATCTCCTGCGTGGCCATCGACTTGACCTTGACGACCTCGCGCTCGCCCGTGGCCCGCACCAGCTCGGTGACGATCCGGTTCGCCTCGTCGGCGTCCGCCGCCCAGTGGATTTGGCCGCCGGCCGCCGTGACCGCGCTCTCCAACTGCTCCAGATACTGGTCGAGATGGCGCAGCGTACGGTCCTTGATGGCCGCGCCCGCGGCGCGCAGCCGCGACCAGTCGTCCAGTTCGGCCACGGCCGTGGCACGCTTGGCGCGGATGGTGTGGGTGGCGTGGCGGAGGTTGGCACGCAAATGGGTGTTCCGGGTCGAGGCGTTGGCCGCCTGGGGGAAGGCGGGCATCCCCAGGTAGGTGGCCTGGTGGGTTCCGCTCACCAGACGTCTCCTTCCGTGCTGGCCAGGATCTCGGCGAGGTGGACGGGGCGGACCGTGGAGCCCTGGCGGGCGAGTGTGCCGCCGATGTGCAGCTGGCAGGAGTTGTCGAGGGTGCACACGGCCTCGGCGCCGGTCGCCGTGATGTTGCGGGCCTTGTCCGCCCCCATGGCCGCCGAGACCGCCGCGTTCTTGACGGCGAACGTACCGCCGAAACCACAGCACTCCTCGGCGCCCGGCAGCTCCACCAGGTTCAGCCCCTTCACGGCGGCGAGGAGCGAGCGCGGGCGGTCGCCGAGCTTCAGCATCCGCAGCCCGTGGCAGGTGGGGTGGTAGGTCACGGTGTGCGGGTAGTACGCGCCGACATCCGTGACCTTCAGGACGTCCGTGAGGAATTCGGTGAGTTCGTACGTCTTGGGGACCGCCTCGGCCGCCACGTTCGCGAGCTCCTGGCCCCGCCCCTCGGCGGCGGCCTTCGCGCCCATCCGGGGGTAGTTGTCCCGCACCATCGCCGCGCATGACCCCGAGGGGGTCACCACGTATTCGTAGTCGCGGAACGCCGTGGCGTAGCGGCGCATCAGCGGTTCGGTCTCATGCCGGTAGCCGGTGTTGAACTGCGGCTGGCCGCAGCAGCTCTGCGCCTCCGGGAAGCCGACTTCCACGCCGAGCCGCTCGAGGAGCGTGACCACGGCTTGGCCGGTGCGCGGATAGAGGGTGTCGTTGACGCAGGTGATGAAGAGCGCTACGCGCACGGTTCCTCCTCGTCGCCCTGGCCGGTGGCGGCCCTTGTGACCGATGCGTCTCCGAGCCGGGCGGCTGCCCGGTCCCACGCCGAATGATCACCTGTGGGCTCATACTGCCTCAGAGGCTGGGTGCTGTGAAGCAGGGCGCGCAACTCGGGCAGGCCACCGGTGATCACTCCGGCCGTCCGCGCCTGTACCAGTACATTTCCGAGGGCCGCCGCCTCGGCCGGGCCCGCGATCACGGGGAGGCCGCAGGCGTCGGCGGTGAGCTGGCACAACAGCGTGTTGTGCACACCGCCGCCGACGATGTGTACGGCGCTGACCGTACGGCCGGACAGCCGGGTGGCGTCCTCGATCGCGCGGCGGTGGGCCAGGGCGAGGGAGTCCAGGACGCAGCGGGTGGTCTCGGCGGGGGTGCGGGGGATGGGCTGGCCGGTGCGGCGGCAGGCGTCGGCGATGCGGTCGGGCATGTGGTGGGGGGCGATGAAGGCGGGGTCGCCGGCGTCCACGACTGAGCGGAGGGAGGTGGCTTGGGCTGCGGCTTGGAGTAGGGCGGTGAGGGCTGTGGTGCTCGTATTGCCCGCGCGGGCGGTTTCGGTGTCCCAGGCGCGGATGCACTCCTGGAGCATCCACAGGCCCATGATGTTGCGCAGATAGCGGACCGTGCCGTCCACACCCAGCTCATTGGTGAAGTTGGCCGCGCGGCTCTCCTCCGTGAGCACGGGCGCGTCCAGTTCGAGTCCCGCGAGGGACCAGGTGCCGGTGGCGATGTACGCGAAGTCGGGCGTGGTGGCCGGTACGCCGACGACGGCGGACGCGGTGTCGTGCGAGCCGACGGCGGTCACGGGGAGGGGGCGGGCGAGGCCCGTCTCGGTGAGAACGTCCTGGCGCAGGGTTCCGGCGGGGTCGCCCGGGTGGCGGAGGGGAGGGAAGAGCGACAGGTCGATGCCCAGCGCCTTCGCCACCGGAGTGGCCCAGTCGCGGGTGCGGGGGTCGATCAGCTGGGTGGTGGAGGCGTTGGTCAGTTCGGTGCCGGGCTCGCCGGTCAGCCAGTACGAGATGAGGTCGGGGATGAGGAGGAGGCGGTGGGCGGCGGTGAGGGTGGGGGTGCCTTGCGCCGCGATGAGCTGGTAGATGGTGTTGAAGGGGAGGTGCTGGATGCCGGTGGCGGCGTAGAGGGCTGGGGGCGGGAGCGTGGCCGCGACCTTTTCGGCGGCGCCGGTGGTGCGGGTGTCGCGGTAGTGGACGGGGTTGGCGAGCAGGGTGCCGTCGGTGGCGAGCAGGCCGTAGTCCACGGCCCAGGTGTCGATGCCGATGCTGGTCAGGGTGTCGCCCGTATGCACGGCAGCTGCCTTGAGGCCGTTCAGGACGCCCTGGTGGAGCGACAGGATGTCCCAGTGCAGGGTGCCCAGGACCCGGGTTGGCTGGTTGGGGAAGCGGTGCGCCTCGTGGAGGGTCAGCCGATCGGGGGCGACCTCCCCGACGATGACGCGGCCGCTGGAGGCGCCGAGGTCTACGGCGGCGAAGCGGTGTTCTGTGGTGGGCACGTGGACCTCGTGGTGGGTGGTGGGTGGTGGGGTGCGTGGTGGTTGCCGTGGTTCGTACGGGCGGGGGCCGGGGCCTCCGGGGCGGGGCCCCTCCGACCCCGTCCCCCTCACGCGCGTGTCAGCGCAGGAACGCCGCCGCGACGCCGGCGTCGACCGGGATGTGCAGACCCGTGGTGTGCGTCAGGTCGCCGCCAATGAGGGCGAAGACGGCGTTCGCCACGTGGGAGGGGAGCACTTCGCGCTTGAGCAGGGTGCGTTGGGCGTAGAACTCGCCCAGCTTCTCCTCGGGGACGCCGTACACGGCCGCGCGCTGTGCGCCCCAGCCGCCCGCGAAGATTCCGGAGCCTTGGACGACGCCGTCGGGGTTCACGCCGTTGACGCGGATGCCGTGCTCGCCCAATTCGGCTGCCAGGAGGCGGACTTGGTGGGCCTGGTCGGCCTTGGACGCGGAGTAGGCGATGTTGTTCGGGCCCGCGAACACGGCGTTCTTGGAGGTGATGTACACGATGTCGCCGCCCATGTTCTGGGCTGTGAATACGCGGGCCGCTTCGCGGGAGGCCAGGAAACTGCCCCGCGCCATGATGGTGTGCTGAAGGTCCCAGTCGGCGGTGGTGGTGTCGAGGAGCGGCTTGGAGATGCTGATCCCGGCGTTGTTGACGAGGATGTCCACGCCGCCGAAGTCCAGCGCCGCCTGATCGAACGCCGCCTTGATCTGGTCTTCCGAGGTGACGTCGGCGGCGACGGCCGTGGCCTTGTCCGGGCCGCCCAGCTCCTGGGCCACGGCCTGCGCCGATTCCGCGTTGATGTCCGCGACGACGACGCATGCGCCCTCGGCCACGAGGCGGTGGGCGATCGCCTTGCCGATGCCGGACCCGGCGCCGGTCACCAGGGCGATGCGGGTGGCGAGGGGCTTCGGCTTGGGCATGCGCTGGAGCTTGGCTTCTTCGAGTGCCCAGTACTCGATGCGGAACTTCTCCGACTCCTCGATGGGGGAGTAGGCGGAAACCGCTTCGGCGCCGCGCATGACGTTGATCGCGTTGACGTAGAACTCGCCTGCCACGCGGGCCGTTTGCTTGTCCTTGCCGTAGCTGAACATCCCGACGCCGGGGATCAGCACGATGGCGGGATCCGCGCCGCGCATGGGCGGGGAGTCAGGGGTGGCGTGGCGTTCGTAGTAGGCCGCGTAGTCGGTGCGGTACGCGGCGTGGAGTTCCTTGAGTCGGACGATCGCGTCGTCGAGGGGCGCGTCCGGAGGGAGATCCAGGACCAGGGGGCGGACCTTGGTACGGAGGAAGTGGTCCGGGCAGGAGGTGCCGAGAGCCGCCAGGCGGGGGTGTTCGGCGCGGGAGAGGAAGTCCAGGACGGTGTCGTCGTCCGTGAAGTCGCCCACCTGGGGGCGGTCCGTGGAGGCCAGTCCTCGGAGCACGGGGGCCAGGGCGGCGGCACGGGCGCGGCGTTCGGCCTCGGGGAGGGTGGGGTGGATGACGGGGCCGAACGGGTCCGCCTTGCCGCGTGCGGTGAGGAACTCCTCGGCCGTGCGGATGATGCGGAGCGAGTTCGCCTCGCACACGTCGGAGGTGTCGCCCCAGGCGGTGATGCCGTGGCCGCCGAGGATGCAGCCGATGGCCTGCGGGTTGGCCTTCTTGATGGCGGCGATGTCCAGGCCCAGCTGGAAGCCGGGACGGCGCCAGGGCACCCAGACGACCTGGTTGCCGAAACACTCCTTGGTGAGCGCCTCGCCGTCGGCCGCGCAGGCGAGGGCGATACCGGAGTCGGGGTGGAGGTGGTCGACATGGGCTGCGTCCACCAGACCGTGCATGGCGGTGTCGATGGACGGCGCGGCCCCGCCCTTGCCGTGCAGGCAGTAGTCGAACGCCGCCACCATCTCATCCTCGCGGTCCACCCCGGGGTAGACACCGGTGAGCGCACGAAGGCGGTCCAGCCGGAGCGCGGCGAGCCCGGAGTGAGTGAGGGTCCCCAGATCGCCACCGGAGCCCTTGACCCACATCAGCTCGACGTCCTGGCCCGTGACGGGATCGGTCGCGGTGCCCTTGGCGGAGGTGTTTCCCCCCGCGTAGTTGGTATTGCGGGGGTCGGCGCCCAGACGGTGCGAGCGCTCCAACAGCGCGCCCGCCTCGGGATGCGGTTCTGCGGTCATGTCGTCCTCTGCGTGTGGACCGGTCTCAGCGAATTGCGGTGACGAAAAGCGCGCCCCGCGTGGGCGCGCCCGAGGGGGTCAGGGGCTTGCGTTGAAGCCCCGGGGGGCTGGGGCGGAGCCCCAGAGGGGCCCGGGGGCTTGCCCCCCGGTTTTGGGGAGGCGCGCCGCCAGGCGTTACGCACCCCACCCCGCCTGCTCTCCCCCCACCCGCTCCGCCACGATCCGCTCCGCCCACCCCGAGGCCCGGTACGCCGCCATCGGGTCCGGGGCGATGCCCAGTTCCTCCCGGACCTCGGCCAGCAGCGGCCGTACGTCCGTGTTGTACGCGTCCATCAACACCGCGTTCGCGCCGAGTACATCGCCCTCGCGCTGAGCCGTGGCGAGGGCGTCGCGGTCGACCAGGAGGGCCTTGGCCGTGGCCTCCTGGACGTTCATCACGGAGCGGATGATCGCCGGGATCTTGGGCTCGATGTTGTGGCACTGGTCGAGCATGAAGGCCACGCCCGAGGTCAGCCCGCCGCCCCGGACCACCTCGTACATGATCCGGAAGAGCTGGAAGGGATCGGCGGCGCCCACCATCAGGTCGTCGTCGGCGTAGAAGCGGGAGTTGAAGTCGAAGGCGCCGAGCTTCCCCTCGCGCAGAAGCAGGGCGACGATGAACTCGATGTTGGTGCCGGGCGCGTGGTGGCCGGTGTCCACGCAGACCTGGGCCTTGGGGCCCAGCTTGAGGCAGTGGGCGTAGGCGGTGCCCCAGTCCGGCACGTCCGTGGTGTAGAAGGCGGGCTCGAAGAACTTGTACTCCAGCAGCATCCGCTGCTCCTCGCCGAGACGCCCGTAGACCGCGCTCAGCGCCTCGGCGAGGCGGTCCTGGCGGGCCGCGATGTCGTCCTGGCCGGGGTAGTTGGTGCCGTCGGAGAACCAGAGCTTGAGGTCGCGGGAGCCCGTGGCGTCCATGATGTCGACGCACTCCAGGAGGTGGCCCAGCGCCTTGCGGCGGACCGCCGGGTCGGGGTGGGTGACCGAGCCCAGCTTGTAGTCGTCGTCCTGGAAGACGTTGGAGTTGATGGCGCCCAGCTTCAGGCCGCGTTCCTCCGCGTACTTGGCGAGCGCCCCGTAGTCCTCGACCGCGTCCCAGGGGATGTGCAGGGCGACCGTGGGGGCGACCCCGGTGAAGGCGTGCACCTGGGCGGCGTCGTCCAGCTTCTCCTGGGGGGTGCGCGGGACGCCGGGCTGGGCGAAGACCTTGAAGCGGGTTCCGGAGTTGCCGTACGCCCATGACGGCGTCTCGACCGCCTGGCTCTTGAGGGCCGCCTTCACGGCTGGAACGTCAGACATGAATCTCCTTCATGAAACGATTCAAGAAACCTAGCCGCGCGGTCGGCCACGCGTCAAGAAGTGGTGGGTCCCCGACCCCACGGCGAACACCGCGCAGCCGTCCGCCATGCGCAGCAGACGGGCGCCGCGAGCGGTCACGTCCGCCGCGCGGCGCGCCGGAACCCAGATCTGGGCCGTGGTGTTGACGGGGATGGACACCGTGAGGGTGAAGTCCCCGCCGTTGTCCCCGCCCCCGCCGTTGTCCCCGCCCTGCGACCAGCGGGTGGTGACCGGGCCGTAGAGGGAGTCGTAGCGGCCCTCGGCGGAGCGCACCTCGCCACCGGGCCGGGGCCGGATGAGGATCTCGCGGAAGCCGGGCGCGGCCGGGGCGATCCCGGTGATGTTCTGGTACATCCACTCGCCGACCGAGCCGTAGGCGTAGTGGTTGAACGAGTTCATCCCGACGTCCTGGAAGCTCCCGTCCGGCTTGATCGAGTCCCAGCGCTCCCACATCGTGGTCGCGCCCCGGTCGATCTGGTAGCCCCAGGAGGGGAACGTGCGCTGGTGGAGCAGGCGGTACGCGACGTCGGTGTGACCGGTCTCGGTGAGCGTCGGAAGCAGCCGCGGGGTGCCGAGGAAACCGGTGGACAGATGCCAGTCGCGGTCCTTGACGAGGGCGACGAGGCGATCGGCCGCGGGTGTGCGGAGGTTCGCCGGGAGCAGGTCCATGGAGAGCGCCAGGACGTACGCGGTCTGGGTGTCGCCCTTGATCCTGCCGTCGGCGGAGACGTACGCGCGGTTGAAGGCCGCCTTGATACGGGTCAGGAGGTCTTCGTACGGGGCCGGGTCCTCGCCCAGGACGTGTGCGGTGCGGGCGACGAGGTCGGTGACGTGGGCGAAGTAGGCGGTGGCGATGACGTCCTTGGGGGTGTCCGCCTCGACGCTGAGCCAGTCGCCGTAGCCCTCGGCGGGCCGCAGCAGGTCGGTGCTGTGCCGCTCCAGATAGCTGATCCAGCGCCGCATGGCGGGCCAGTTCTCGCGCAGCACCTCGGTGTCGCCGTACGCCTGGTAGAGGTTCCAGGGCACGGTCACCCCGGCGTCGCCCCAGCCCGCCACGCCGTTGCCGACGTCGCCGAGGTGCGGCGCCACATCGGGGTAGGAGCCCTCGTCGGTCTGGCCGTCACGCAGGTCCTGGAGCCACTTGGTGAGGAAGCGGGCGGACTCCATGGTGTACGCGGCGGTGCTGGAGAACACGTTGATGTCGCCGGTCCAGCCGAGCCGTTCGTCCCGTGCCGGGGTGTCGGTGGGGATGGACAGGAAGTTGCCCCGCAGACCCCAGGTGATGTTGGAGTGCAGCTGGTTGAGCATCGCCGAGTCGGTGTGGAACGACAGGGTGAACGGGGCTGCGGTGTGCATCACCCGGCCGGTGATCGCGTCGAGGGAGGGCGTTCCGGGGTAGCCCGTGACCTCGACGTAGCGGAAGCCGTGGAAGGTGAAGCGCGGCTCGTAGGTCTCCCGGCCACCGCCCTTGAGGGTGTAGGTGTCGACGGGGCGGGCGGTGCGCAGATTGGCCGTGTAGGCGGTGCCGTCCGGGCCCAGCACCTCGGCGTGGCGGATCCGGACCTTGTGGCCGGCCGGGCCGGAGACCGTGAGGCGGACGCTGCCGACCATGTTCTGGCCCAGGTCGAAGAGGTGGACACCGGGGGCGGGTTCGGTGACCTTGACCGGCTTGATCTCGCGTTCCACCCGGGTCGGGGCGTCGGTCTGGGCCACCACCTCGGCGGTGATGTCCGAGGCCGTGACGGCGGGCTGCCAGCCGGTGTCGTCGAAGCCCGGTGAGGTCCAGCCGGGGGTCTCCGCGCGGGCGTCGTACTCCTCGCCCATCAGCAGGTCGGCGGTGAGCAGCGGGCCGGTGGCCGCCCGCCACTGCTGGTCGGTGGTGATGCGCTCGGTGCTGCCGTCGGTGTACGTGACCTCCAGCTGGGCGAGCAGGGCGGGGTGGTCGCCGTACTGGGTCTGGCCGAACCAGGCGATGTTCCCGGCGTACCAGCCGGGGGCGAGGGTCACCCCGAGGGCGTTCGTCCCACGGCGGAGGGCGTCGGTGACGTCGTAGGTCTGGTACGCCACGCGCTTGCGGTAGTCGGTCCAGCCGGGCGCCAGCTGGTCGCGGCCCACGCGGACGCCGTTGAGGTGGGCTTCGTAGAGGCCCAGCGCCGTGGAGTAGAGCCGGGCGCGCGCCACGGGCTTGGTGAGCCGGAAGGTGCGGCGCAGCTGGGCGGGGGACTGGAGCGGGAGCACTTTGCCCCAGGGCCCGCCGCCCCAGGCCGCCAGTTCCTTGGCGGTGGCCCAGCCGCTGTCGTCGTAGTCCGGGTCCGCCCAGGCGGCGGGGGGTTCGGTGGCGGTCGTGCGCCAGGTGGCGTCCGTGTGGTGATGGGTGGTGCCGTCCTCGGTGGTGAGCTCCAGGGTGGCCAGCAGCCCCGCCGGGCCCTTCTCGGCGTTGGTGGCCGCGACGGCGAGGGTGGCGGCGCCCTCGTCGAGGAATTCGGTGACGTCGACGGTGACCGGATGGCTCCATGCCTTGAGGACGCCCACCGCCTCACGGGCGGCGACCTCGGTGCCGTTCACCTGGGCGGTGAAGCCGTCGTCGGCCGCCACCACCAGCCGGGCGCGGCGGACGCTGCCCGGGGCGTGGACGGTGGTACGGAACCACCGGGTGGCCGCCGGGGCCTCGGTGGCCGGATCCCCCTCGGGGAACCAGATCCAGGAGGCGCCCTCCAGGGACGGCGGCGCGGTCAGCGCGGCGGGCGCGGCGACCCAACGGGCCTGCCACTGACCGGAGTTGATCAGCCCGGTCTCCCACCAGGCGGGGGCGGACCACGGGGAGGGGCGGCCCTGGCCGTCCCAGACCCGCACCGACCAGTGGTAGCGGGTGCGCGGACGCAGGGCCGGGCCGTCGTAGGGGACCAGGACCGACTGGCGCGATGCCGTCCTGCCGCTGTCCCAGACGTCCGGCTCGCCGAGCCGGTCGGGGGAGGTGGCGACCCGGATGTGGTACGCGCTCTGGAGCTGGTCGCGGGCGTCCGAGTCGAGGATCCAGCTCAGCCGGGGGCGGGCGGTGTCGAGGCCGAGCGGGTGGGGTGCGTACTCCACCGTGGTGCTCCGGACCCGCAGCCCCGCGCCGGGGCGTTCCTCGGCGGTGGCGGACGGGGTGAGGGCGGGCAGACCCGTGAGGGCCGTACCGGTGGCGGCGGTGGTGGCGAGCAGGTGGCGTCTGCTGATCATGGGCTTCCTCCAGGGACGACTGGATGGGAACGACCGATGAAAACGATTCAACCCAAGGCGCATGGACCGTAGGGCCGGGGCTCAGCGCGCGTCAAGGGGGCTGGGGAGATGTGGGTATATCCCGTGCACACCCCCTTGACGGCCGCATAGGGCGCGGCTAGCTTCCCGGAATCCGGCATTGAAACATTTCATTTGTTGCCCCTGCGTACGCGTCAGGAGACTCCGTGAGCCAGCCTGCTTCGACCGGTGTGCCGGTCCTCGCCCTCGAGGGGGTGAACAAATCCTTCGGCGCCGTACGGGCCCTCCGGGACGTCTCGCTCGAGCTCTTCGCCGGTGAGGCCCATGCCCTGGCCGGTGAGAACGGGGCGGGCAAGTCGACGCTCATCAAGATCCTTGCCGGGGTGCACCGGCCCGACTCCGGCCGGGTGCTGCTGGACGGCGAACCGGTGGTCTTCCACGGCCCCGCCGGCGCCCGTGACGTCGGCACCGCCGTCATCTACCAGGAGCCGACGCTCTTCCCCGATCTGTCCATCGCCGAGAACATCGTCATGGGCCGTCAGCCCCGCCGGGCCCTCGGCCGGATCGACCACAAGGCCGTACGGACCTCCACCGCCGCCCTGATGGCACGGCTCGGCGTCGAACTCGACCCGGACCGGCCCGCCAGGGGCCTGTCCATCGCCGACCAGCAGATCGTCGAGATCGCCAAGGCGCTCTCCTTCGACGCCCGAGTGCTGATCATGGACGAGCCGACGGCGGCGCTCACCGGGAGCGAGACCGCCCGGCTCTTCTCGGTCGTCGAGACGCTGCGCGCCGAGGGCGCCGCCGTGCTGTTCATCTCCCACCGCCTGGAGGAGATCTTCGAGCTCTGCCAGCGGGTCACCACCCTGCGGGACGGCCGGTTGGTGGCCTCCGAGCCGCTGGCCGGGCTCACCCAGGACGCCCTGGTCCGCCGCATGGTCGGCCGGGACCTGGCCGAGCTCTACCCCAAGCAGGACAGCCGGGTCGGCGAGACCGCGCTCGCGGTGCGCCGGCTGACCCGTGAGGGCGTCTTCCGGGACGTCTCCTTCGAGGTGCGGCGCGGTGAGATCGTCGCGCTCGCCGGGCTGGTCGGCGCCGGGCGCACCGAGGTCGCCCAGGCCGTGTTCGGCGTGGACCGGGCGGACGCGGGCGAGGTGCGGGTCGGCGGGGAGGTGCTGCGGCCCGGTTCGCCGACCGCCGCCATGGACGCCGGGCTCGCGCTCGTCCCCGAGGACCGGCGCCAGCGGGGGCTGGTGATGGAGATGTCCATCGAGCGGAACATCGGGCTGACCGGCCTGGACCGGCTGGGCCGCGCGGGGCTGGTGAAACGGGCGCTGGAGCGCGGCCGCGCCGCCGACTGGGCGGTCCGGCTCCAGCTGAAGTACGGCAGCCTCGCCGACCACGTCGGGGTGCTCTCCGGCGGCAATCAGCAGAAGGTCGTGCTCGCCAAGTGGCTGGCGACCGAGCCCACGGTGCTCATCGTGGACGAGCCCACGCGCGGGATCGACGTCGGCACCAAGGCCGAGGTGCACCGGCTGCTGTCGTCGCTGGCCGCCGACGGGCTCGCGGTGCTGATGATCTCCTCCGATCTGCCCGAGGTGCTGGGCATGGCCGACCGGGTCCTGGTGATGCACGAGGGCCGGCTGGTGGCCGAGATCCCGCGCGCCGAGGCCACCGAGGAGTCGGTGATGGCCGCCGCGACCGGGCTCACGGGTGGCGCCGAAGGCGCTGGTGTCGCCGGTGAGGCCGCCGCGACCGCGCTCCCCGGCGAGGCCGCCGCGACCGGGCCCACCGATGCCACTGTCGCGAGCAAGCGCACAGGCGCCACCGCCGCGACCGGGCGTACCGACGCCAGCGGTGACACGGGCGCGAGCGGGCGTACCGATGCCACCGCCGCGAGCAGGCGCACAGGCGCCACCGCCGCGACCGGGCGTACCGACGCCAGCGGTGACACGGGCGCGAGCGGGCGTACCGACGCCACCGGCGCGAGCGGGCACCCCCACGCCACCGGGCCCACCGGCGCCGACGGCGCCACCGCAGAAGGGACCCGCACGTGAGCGTGACCATCGAGAAACCCGACAAGCCCGCCACCGCGCCGGAGGCGGCACGCTCGGCCCGCTCGCTCGTCGACGCCGTCTTCCGCGCGCGGGAGATCAGCATCGCCGGGGCCCTCGTGCTGCTGGTGCTGTTCACCTGGATCGCCGAACCGCGCTTCCTCGACGACCAGGGCATCAAGGACCTGCTGCTCAACGCCGCCATCCTGGTGCTGCTCGCGGTCGGACAGTCGGTCGTGGTCATCACCCGCAACATCGATCTGTCGGTCGGCTCCGTGGTGGGCCTGTCCGCCTTCGCCTGCGGGAAGTTCGTCTCCGGCACCGACCACGGGGCGCTGACGGTCCTGGCTCTCGGCCTCCTCGTCGGCGCGGGCTGCGGCATCGTCAGCGGTGCGCTGGTGAGCTTCGGACGGGTGCCCGCGCTGGTGGTGACCCTCGGAATGCTCTACATCATCCAGGGCGTCGACTACTGGTGGGCGCAAGGCGAGCAGATCAATGCCGCCGATGTGCCGGAGTCCGTGCTGGACCTCGGCAGCGGCAGCGTGCTGGGCATCCCGTATCTCCCGCTGATCGCCTTCGTGGTGCTCGCCGGGACCGCGTATGTCCTGCGCACCTACCGCGGCGGCCGTGAGCTGTACGCCATCGGTTCCAGCCCGGAGGCCGCCCGGCTGGCCGGGGTGCCGATCCGGCGCCGGGTGCTGGCCGCGTATGTGTTCTCCGGCGCGGTCTCGGGCTTCGGGGGCGCGCTGTGGCTGGCCCGTTTCGGCACCGTCGTCGCCGACAACGCCCACGGCTGGGAACTCACCGTGGTCAGCGCGGTGGTGGTCGGTGGCGTCGCCATCGTCGGCGGCACCGGCACGGTGTGGGGCGCGGCGCTGGGCGCGCTGCTGCTCACCACCATCGGCAGCGCCCTGGCCGTGCTGAAGGTCGACTCCTTCTGGCAGGACGCCATCGCCGGTGCGCTGCTGCTGGCGGCCATCAGCGTGGACCGGATCGTACGGGTGCGCATGACCCGCGCGCTGAGGAAGAGGAGCACACGATGAAGCTCAGGTGGGACACCGCCGTCGGGGTGCTGCTGGTGGCCGTCTTCCTCACCGGACTCGGCACCACGGACGGCTTCGCCAGCCGCGACAACCTCGCCTTCGCCTTCAACGACATCGCCGAGGTGGCGCTGATGGCGCTGCCGATGACACTGCTGGTGGTGGCCGGGCAGGTGGATCTGTCGGTGGCCTCCATGCTCGGCCTGTCCAGCGCGCTCACCGGCCAACTGTGGGACGCGGGCTGGGCGTTCGAGACCATCGTGCCGATCGTGCTGCTGGTCGGGGTGGCCGGCGGGTTGCTCAACGGCTGGCTGGTCACCCGGGTCGGGCTCCCCTCGCTCGCCGTCACCATCGGGACGCTCGCGCTCTACCGGGGGCTGGCCTCGGTGGTGCTCGGCGCAGGCGCGATCACCGACTTCCCCGAGACGTACGCCAAGTGGGCCGTGGACACCACCACCGTGCCCGGCACCTTCCTCACCTATCCGGTGACGCTGTTCATCGTGCTGGCCGCCATCGCCGCCGTGGTGCTGCACGCCACGGGCGTGGGCCGGTCGCTGTTCGCCATCGGCGCCCAGGAGGACGCCGCGTACTTCGCGGGCATCCGCGTCAAGCGCCTCAAGCTGCTGCTGTTCGTGGTCAGCGGGCTGATCTCGGCCTTCGCGGGGGTCGTGTTCACCCTGCGGTACGGCAGCGCGCGGGCCGACAACGGCCAGGGCTTCGAAATGCTCGTCATCGCCTCCGTCCTGCTGGGCGGCGTCGACTTCGACGGTGGCAAGGGCACACTGTTCGGCGCCGTCGCCGGGGTGCTGCTCATCGGCGTCCTGAAGAACCTGCTGACCCTCAACGACGTGGCCAACGAGGTCCAGGTGATCGTCACCGGGCTGCTGCTGGTGGCCTCCGTCCTCACCCCCCGCCTCATCACCACCGTGAGCGCCTGGCGTCACCGGCGCGCCGCCGCCTCGACCAGCTGATCCACCCACGCACCGCGAAAGGTCCTCTCATGATCCAGCGCTCTCGCGCGCGCACCCGCGTCGCCACCGCCGCCGCGGTCTGTGCCCTGGCCGTGGCCCTGGCCGGCTGTGGCGGCACCACCAAGAAGGACAGCGACAACGGCGGCCCCGCCAAGACCGACGCCAAGGCCGACCCCGGCGCCCCCCTGAAGAAGGGCCTCAAGCTGGCCTTCCTGCCCAAGCAGATCAACAACCCCTACGAGAAGATCATCGACGAGGCGGGGATCACGGCTGCCGGGGAGTTCGGCGGCAAGGGCAAGGAGGTCGGCCCGTCCGACGCCAGCGCCTCCTCCCAGGTGTCGTACATCAACACCCTCGTCCAGCAGCGCCAGGACGCCATCCTGATCGCGGCCAACGACCCCAACGCGGTGTGCGGCCCGCTCAAGCAGGCGATGAAGAAGGACATCAAGGTGGTGGCGTACGACTCCGACACCGCCCCGGCCTGCCGCCAGCTCTTCATCAACCAGGCCAGCTCCGAGGAGATCGGCCGCAGCCAGGTCCAGCACCTCGCCAAGCAGCTCGACTACAAGGGCCAGATCGCGATCCTCTCCGCCACCCAGAACGCCACCAACCAGAACACCTGGATCCGCTTCATGAAGGACGAGCTGAGCAAGCCCGCCTACAAGAACATGAAGCTGGTCAAGACGGTGTACGGGGACGACGACGACCAGAAGTCCTTCCAGGAGACCCAGGGCCTGCTCAAGGCGTACCCCAAGCTCAAGGGCATCATCGCGCCCACCACGGTCGGTATCGCCGCGGCCGCCCGCTACATCAGCGGCTCCTCGTACGAGGGCAAGGTGGTGCTGAACGGCCTCGGCACGCCCAACCAGATGCGCAAGTACGTCAAGGACGGCACCGTGGAGCAGTTCGCGCTCTGGGACCCCAAGAAGCTCGGCTACCTCGGTTCGTACGCCGCGGCCGCACTCGCCTCCGGCCAGATCACCGGGGCCGAGGGCGAGAAGTTCAAGGCCGGGAAGCTGGGCGAGTACACGGTCGGCAAGAACGGCGAGGTCATCCTCGGCCCGCCCACCGTCTTCGAGAAGTCCAACATCGACAAGTACCACTTCTGAGGCGGGCGGTCGGCGATGCGGCGGGTGTGTTTTCTGCTGAAGGTCCGCCAGGACCGGATCGAGGAGTACCGCGAGCGGCACGCGGCCGTCTGGCCCGAGATGCGGGCGGCACTCGCGGAGAGCGGCTGGCACAACTACTCGCTCTTCCTGCGCGAGGACGGGCTGCTCGTCGGCTATCTGGAGACCGAGGACTTCGAGGCGGCCCAGGCGGCGATGGCCGCCACGGAGGTCAACGCCCGCTGGCAGGCCGAGATGGCACCGTTCTTCGAGGCGCTCGACGGCGCGAAACCGGACGAGGCGATGAAGCCGCTCACGGAGGTCTTCCACCTCGCGTAGCCGCGGGACGCGGCGGAGCGGGCGGCCAGCAGCGCCCCAAAGGGGCGCGGGGCTGTGCCGATGTGCGGCTCCGCCGCGTGGGCGCGACCAGCCACGACGGCGCCGCGCTTAACGGGCGGGGGCGGGGGTGCCCCCGGAATTCACGGGGTCCAGGGGCGGAGCCCTTGGTTCGGGAAGGGGCGGGGCGGGGACAGAAGCTCGCTCCGCCCCCCACAAACGCACCAGGAAAGGAACGGACATGAGACCACCGCCCATCGCCGTCCTGGCCACCGCCCTGCTAGCCGCCGCAACCCCGGGCGCGAACGCGGACACGAGCACAGGCGCGGGTTCCGTCGCCGCCCCCGGCCCGGCCGTGCGCCAGCTCGCCGACACCCAACTCGACCCCAAGGCCGTCTACTTCGTCTCGTACGACGGCCTGGTCAACAACAACGCCTTCCAGAAGAACGGGCTGCTCACCTACAAGGGCTATCAGTACGCCGCCTGGTACACCGCCGACCGCAGCGCGGTCATCGGGCGCCGCGCACTCACCCGGCAGAGCTGGCAGACCGTCACCCTGCCGCACCGGCTCACCGCCGACGACTCCCACAACGTCATCTCCATGGGGATCTCGCGGACCGACGGTCGGCTGCACCTGAACATGGACTCCCACAGCAGCGGCTTCTTCTCCGTGAAGTCGGTGGCCGGGCTGGTGGACGACCCCGCCGGACACCCCTGGACCACCGGCCGGTTCGGCGCCGTCCAGACCACCCTCGACGGCCTCGCGCTCACCTCCCAGTTCACCTACCCCCAGTTCATCGCCACCCCCGAGGGCAGGCTCCAGCTCAGCTACCGCGTCGGCGTCTCCGGCAACGGCCGCAACGCGCTCGCCGAGTACGACGGCACCAAGTGGCGGGCGCTCGGCGAGTGGTCCTCCGCCACCGGCACCTACAGCAGCGAGCACGGCTCCAGCACGGCCCGCAATATGTATCTGCACGGCATCGACTACGGGCCAGACGGCCGGCTGCACGCCTTCTACACCTGGCGCGAGCAGAACAACGCGGTGATGTGCGCGAGCGGCGGGCTCACCAACCACGACACCGGCTATGTCTACAGCTCCGACCGGGGCCGCACCTGGCGCACCGCGGCGGGCGCCGTCGTCGGCACCACCGGTGGCTCGGACACGGTGGCGGTCGGCGACGCCGGAACGGTCGTCGACCCCCTCAACCCCGACCACTCGCTGATGAACCAGGAGAGCCAGGCCACCGACTCCGCGGGCGCGCCCCACGCCCTGATCAGCTATGTCCCCGGCCGCTTCGGGCAGTGCACCACCGACTACGTGGCCGACCGGACGAAGAACGGCCGTACCTTCCACGTCTTCAAGGACTCGGCGGGCGCCTGGAAGAAGACCGAGATCCCGGTGGCCCCCGGCTCCACCCAGCGCAGCCACCTGGTCTTCGACGCTTACGACAACGCCTACGCCGTGATGCCGTACGGCCGGATCGTGGCCGCGTCCAAGTCCTCGGGCTGGACGGACTGGAAGACCGTCTACGACGGCGGCGGTCTGAACGCCTTCGGCGAGGTCGTCGTGGACGACACCCGGCTCGCCCAGGACGGCGTCCTGTCGTTCATGTACCAGCGGAAGTCCAGCGGCACCACACCCTCCGCCCTCCGCGTCGTCGACTTCACCCTCCCCTCCTGACGATGGCGCCAGGCGTGGGCATCAAGGAGGTGGCGCGCGAGGCCGGGGTCTCGGTCGGCACGGTCTCCAACGTCATCAACCGCCCGGACTCGGTGTCCGAGGAGACCCGGGCCCGGGTGCTGTCCACCATCGAGCGCCTGGGCTATGTACGCCAGGAGTCCGCGCGCCAGCTGCGGGCGGGCCACAGCCGCATCATCGCGCTGCTGGTGCTGGACATGGCGAACCCGTTCTTCGTGGACGTCGCGCGGGGCGCGGAGCGTGCGGCGCGGGAGGCGGGTCTTGGGGTGATGGTGTGCAACAGCGCGCAGAGCCCGGAGGAGGAGGCCGACTACCTCGGGCTCTTCGCCGAGCAGCGGGTGCGCGGGGTGCTGATGACCCCGGCAGATATGACCGGGCGCAACCTCGCCTCCTTCCGGCGGCAGCCCATCCCCTTCGTCCTCGTGGACCGGGTGCTGCCCAGCGCCGAGGGGTGTTCGGTGTCGGTCGACGACGTCACCGGCGGCGAGCTCGCCGCCCGCCACCTCCTGGGCCTCGGCCACTCCTCCCTCGCCTATGTCAGCGGGCCGATGCGGCTGGCCCAGTGCCGCGACCGCCGCGAGGGCGCGCTGCGAGCCCTGCACGAGCGGGGGCTCGGCGAGTCCGCGCTGCGCCATGTCGAGGTGGACCGGCTGGATGTGACCTGCGGCCGGGACGCGGGGGCCCGGCTGCTGGGCATGTCCCCGCGCCCGACGGCGGTGTTCTGCGCCAATGACCTGCTGGCGCTGGGGGTGCTCCAGGCGCTGTACGGGGCCGGGGTGTCGGTGCCGGGGGAGGTGGCGCTGGTGGGGTACGACGACATCGAGTTCGCGGCGGCGGCCGCGGTGCCGCTGACGTCGGTGCGTCAGCCGGCGTTCCGGATGGGGCGTACGGCGGCCGAGCTGCTGATCGAGGAGACCGGGGAGCGGGCCGGGGACCACCGCCACCAGCAGATCGTCCTCCAGCCCGAGCTCGTCGTGCGCGGATCGAGCCTGGTGCGCTCCCGAGGCTGAGCGGGGCCCGAGGCTGAGCCGGGGCCGGGGCCGGGGCCCAGGCCCGCGGCGGCCCGGTCCTGCCCGACCGGTCGAACAGCGCACTACCATGTTCCCGCGACCGCGGTGGGTCGCGGGAAGGCGGAGGCCCGGGTCGTGGGACGCATGGTGGGGATCAAGGACGTCGCGCGGCAGGCGGGAGTGTCGGTCGGAACCGTCTCGAACGTGATCAACCGGCCCGAGATGGTCGCCGAGGCCACGCGCGACCGGGTACAGGCCGTGATCGAGCGCCTGGGCTACGTACGCCAGGAGTCCGCGCGCCAGCTGCGCGCCGGGCGCAGCCGCATCATCTCGCTGCTGGTGCTGGACATGGCGAACCCGTTCTTCGTGGACGTGGCGAGCGGCGCGGAGCGTGCGGCGCGGGAGGCGGGTCTTGGGGTGATGGTGTGCAACAGCGCGCAGAGCCCCGAGGAGGAGGCCGACTACCTCAGCCTGTTCGCCGAGCACCGGGTGCGCGGGGTGCTCGTCACCCCGGCCGATGTCACCGGCGCCAACCTGGAGGGCTTCCGGCGCCACGACATCCCGTTCGTCTTCGTGGACCGCGAGGTGCCCAGCTCCGACGGCTGCTCGGTGTCGGTCGACGACATCGAGGGCGGCGCGCTCGCCGGGCGCCATCTCATCGCCCAGGGCCACCGCTCCGCGGTCTACGTCAGCGGCCCGATGCTGCTTCCGCAGTGCCAGGACCGGCGCACCGGGCTGCTCAGCGCGTTCGCCGAGGCGGGGCTGTCGGAGGAGGCGATGGTGCACATCGAGGCCGAGCGGCTGGATGTGGCCTCGGGCCGCGACGCGGGCGCCCGGCTGCTGGGGATCTCCCCGCGGCCGACGGCGGTGTTCTGCGCCAATGACCTGCTGGCGCTTGGGGTGCTCCAGGCCCTCTTCGCGGCCGGGGTGTCGGTGCCGGGGGAGGTGGCGCTCGTGGGCTACGACGACATCGAGTTCGCCGCGGCGGCCGCCGTGCCGCTGACGTCGGTGCGTCAGCCGGCGTTCCGGATGGGGCGTACGGCGGCCGAGCTGCTGATCGAGGAGACCGGCGACGAGGCCGCCACCCACCAGCACCGGCGGATCGTGCTCCAGCCGGAGCTGGTGGTGCGGGACTCGACGTTCACGTCCAGACCGGGCGCCTGACCTGGGGTTCGCCGGTCTCCTCGTGTGCATCGGGAAGGGTCCTGACGGCGGGGCCCGGTCAGGCCGGGGGCTTGACCGCGACGACGGGGACGGGGCTCTCCAGCAGCAGCCGCTGGCTCACACTGCCCAGCAGTGCCTTGCCCACCGGCGAGCGCCGGCGGAGGCCGATGACCAGCCGGTCGACGTCGGGCCGGGCCTCGATCTCGTCCAGAACGGCGTCGACCGGGTCGCGGTCACCGGGGCCGCTGCGCTCGACGATCGTGATCTTCGGGTCCTCGGGCACCCCGGAGCGGTCCAGCGCCGACAGACGCAGATTGACCAGTACCAGATCGGTGCCCAGCAGCCGGGCCTCGGCGATTCCCGCGGCCAGCGCGTGGTCTCCCTCGCGGCCCTCGGCGATGGCGGTCATGACGGTCATGGTGTGGGAGCCCTTCTGCCGGAGCGGATCGGGTCAGGAGTAGCGGGCACGGAAGTCGTCCTCCAGCTCTTCCAGTGAGCGGTCCTTGGTCTCGGGGACGCAGGTCGCGATGAAGACGATGGCCAGCACACCGAAGGCCGCGAAGGCGAAGAAGGTGTTCGAGATGCCCATGGCCGCCACGACGGGCGGGAAGCCGAGGGCGACCAGGGCGTTCGCCATCCACAGCACGAAGATGCTGATACCGATGGCCAGGCTGCGGATCTTCAGGGGGAACATCTCGGAGAGGATGAGCCAGACCAGCGGACCGATGGTGGCCTGCATGGAGAAGACGAAGAGCACGACGAACACGAGAATGAGCCACGCCTTGGCGCCGCCCTCGGGCATCAGCAGCGCGGAGAGACCGACGAGCAGGTGGAATGTCGTGGTCAGGGCGAACCCACCGAGCAGCATGGTGCGTCGGCTGAGCTTGTTGATGACCAACAGGCCCACCGTGATGCCGATGACGCTGAAGGCGCCGTTGAGGGTGTTCGCGATGATGGCGGAGTCGCCCGAGAACCCGGCGTCGCCGAGCAGCTGCGTACCGTAGTACATGACGGAGTTGATGCCGGTGAACTGCTGGCAGAATCCGAGACCCGCCCCGATCAGGATGAGCACACGCACCCATCGCACCCCGAGATCCACCCTGCCCGCGGTCTTGGCGACCCGCTCCTCCTCGGCGAGGCGATGGACCTCGGCCATCTCGGCCTGGGCCCGCTCGGCGGTGCGGACCTGGGACAGCACCGCGAGCGCCTCTTCGTCACGGCCCTGGGAGACCAGCCAGCGCGGGCTCTCCGGCAGCCGCAGCATGCCGATGAACAGCCCGATCGCCGGAAGGACGGCGACAAGGAGCATGAGCCGCCAGATTCCGTCGACCTCTCCCCATAGGTTGAAGATGATCGCGTTGATGACGAACGCGGCGAACTGGCCGGTCACGATCATCACCTCGTTGCGGGTGACGATGGAACCGCGGCGCTCGGCCGGGGCGATCTCGGCCAGGTAGACCGGAACCGTCGCCGAGGCCCCGCCCACGGCCAGGCCGAGGATGAAGCGGAAGAGGGCGAGCACCTGCCAGCTCGGTGACAGGACGCAGCCCAGGGTGCCGATCGTGAACACCAGGGCCAACAGCAGGATGTTGTGGCGGCGGCCGTGCCGGTCGGACAGCGCTCCGCCGATCATGGCGCCGAAGGCGGCACCGAAGATGAGGATGCTGACGACGATGCCCTCGGTGAGGGCGGTCAGACCGAGGTCGGCGGTGAGGGGATCGAGGGCACCGTTGATGACGCCGGTGTCGTAGCCGAACAGCAGCCCGCCGAAGGTCACGATGACGGCGACCAGTCCGAGACGTCGTGCATGGGGGCCTTTGGTGTCCGGCGGTAGTTCGGGTTCTTGGGCTGCGATGCCCGAGTGCTCGGGGCCGAGTCGGGTGTTCATCGTCGTTGGCTCCTCGTGGAGGCAGCGGAGGTGTGGTGGCGCCCCGACACGTGCGGTTGTTTCCCGATGTCGGGTGAGTGGCCGCCCAGCCAGCCACGATCGTGCGGCTGCGGAGAGACTTTGTCCGTTTGTCAGTACAACTAGTACGTACAAGTGCCACGTACTATGAGGGCGGCGTGTGATGCATGTCAAGACATGAAGCGCGAGGAGGCAGGGATGGGGGATCCAGGGAGCACCGGCCCCTCGGACGGGCGGGTAACCCCGGCGGGGCGCCCCAAGCGCCCGACCATGTCCGACGTCGCCGCGCGCGTCGGTGTCTCACAGGCCCTGGTGTCACTGGTGTTCCGCAACCAGCCCGGTGCGAGCGCCGATACGCGCCGACGGGTGTTCCAGGCGGCCGAGGAACTGGGCTACCGCCCCGACACCGCCGCCCAGCTTCTGCGCCGCACGCGGAGCCGCCAGTTGGGCGTGCTGTTCACCATGCGCCAGCCGCACGACGTGGGCATCGTCGAGGCCCTGTACCCCGCCGCCCGGAAGCACGGCTACACCCTCGTGCTCAACGCCATGGTCGAAACCCGCGACGAGCGTCAGGCGATGGACGAACTGCTCGGACTGCGCTGTGAAGCCATCATCACCATCGGCACGACGTTCGAGCGGCACCAGCCGGCCACGGACGTCGGCCGGCCCTCCATCGTGGAGATCAACCCGCGGACGCGAGCCGCCGGTACGGACGTCGTCCGGACCGCCGAGCGGAACGGGATGCACCAGGCCGTCGACCACCTCGTCGCACAAGGGCACCGCGCCATCGCGCACATCGACGGCGGCGCCATGCCCGCCGCCGAGGAGAGACGACGCGGATACCGCGCCGCCATGCGTCACCACGGGCTCGCAGAGCACATCCAGGTCCATCCCGGTGACTACACCGAGGAATCCGGCGCCCGGGTGGCCCGGGACCTGCTCGCGCGGCCCGAGCTGCCCACGGCCGTCATCGCGGGGAACGACCGCTGTGCGCACGGTCTGCTCGGCACGCTCCTGCGCGCGGGCGTCAGCGTCCCCGATGACGTGTCCGTCGTGGGCTACGACGACAGCCAACTCGCCCGGCTGTCCTTCATCGACCTCACCTCGGTGCGCCAGGACGCCGCCGAGGCGGCCGAAGTCGCCGTCCGGGCAGCAGCCGAACGACTCGACGAGGGGCGCACCGCCGACCGGGACATCGTCCTCGACCCCACCCTCGTGGTCCGGGGCAGCACCGGCCCGCCCCGCACCCGGTCAACGCCCGACAGCGACCTTCTCCGGTGACCACTGGCTGTCGTCAGGGGCACCCAGCAGCTCCTGGATCTCCCGTACGGCCGCCCGGCCCGCCCGGTTGGCGCCGACCGTACTGGCCGAGGGCCCGTAGCCGACCAGATGCACCCGTGGGTCACGGACCGCCCGGGTCCCCTCCACGGCGATCCCGCCACCCCGCTCACGCAGCCGCAGCGGGGCGAGATGGTCGATCGCGGCGCGGAAGCCGGTGGCCCAGAGGATCGTGTCCGCCTCGACATGGCGCCCATCCGCCCAGGCCACCCCGTCCGGGGTGATCCGCTCGAACATCGGCAGCCGGTCGAGGACGCCGTTCTCCCGGGCGCGCAGCATCGGCTCCGTCAGGGGCAGCCCGGTCACGGACACCACGCTCTGGGGTGGCAGCCCCCGCCGTACCCGCTCCTCGACCAGCGCCACCGCCGCCCGCCCCTGCACCTCGCCGAACGGCCCCTCGCGGAACACCGGCGGGCGCCGGGTCACCCAGGTCGTCTCCGCCGCCACCTCCGCGATCTCCAGCAGATGCTGCACCCCGGAGGCGCCGCCCCCGACGACGATCACCCGCTGTCCGGCGAACGCCTCGGGCCCCGGGTACTGCGCGGTGTGCAACTGCCGCCCCCGGAAGGTCTCCTGCCCGGGGTAACGGGGCCAGAACGGCCGGTCCCAGGTCCCGGTCGCGTTGATCAGCGCCCGCGCGGCCCAGGTCCCGGCCGAGGTCTCGACCAGCAGCCGGCCGTCGTCCCCGTCCCGTACGGCGTCGACGTGCACGGGGCGGACCACCCGCAGATCGAAGGCGCGCTCGTAGCGTGTGAAGTACGCCGGGATCACCTCGGCCGAGGGCCGCTCGGGATCCGCTTCATCGCTGGTCAGCCGCATGCCGGGCAGGTCGTACATCCCGTGCACCTTGCCGTACGTCAGCGACGGCCACCGGAACTGCCACGCCCCGCCGGGCGCGGGCGCGTGGTCGAGCACCACGAAGCCGGTGCCGGGCTCGTACCCGGCGCGCCTCAGGTGATAGGCCCCGGACAACCCCGCCTGCCCGGCACCGATGACCACGACGTCCACGCTGTTGTTCATGCTTCTACTAACTCCGCTCGGGTGCGGTCTCTTCCCGGTCCTCCAGCCGCCGCCCCCGACTCTCCGCCACCCGCAGCGCGTCATGCAGCGCCTCGGCGAGCCGATGCCCCGCAAACCGCAGCTCACCGACGTCAGCCTTGCGGTCCTGGAGCAGCGGGCGCGCATGCCCGAGAAGCTCGGCCCCGGTCCGTAGCTGTACGGCCTCCATCTCGTCGGCCAGTCGGGAGAGGTGGCTGGTGCCGGTGTCGTCGGTGACCAGGTAGCAGGGCTGCCCGTTCAGTCCGGGCCAGGGCAGCAGACGGGGGCGTGATGAAGGCATGAGGGCTCCATGGCGTTCCGAGGTTCGGCTACCGCGAGTGATGAGGCGGTGGCGGAAACAGCTTCACGGTCGAAAGAGTTGCTGTGCAAGAGCGATTGAATTTCTCGCTTGAGATGGCATATGTGACCGAGTGGGCTGTTGTCAGAACAAAGCGGGTTTCCGGTGCCAGACTCGGAACTCGCACCACGGCATGGCAGGCTCAACCCACCGGGAGGCATACTCGTGGCAGCACCAACAGGACCCACGGTCCGTCGCATGCAACTCGGCTGGGAGCTCAAGCGGTTGAGGGACAAGGCCGGATTCACCCTGGCGGAGGCGGTGGACGGGTTGACGTTCTCCCCCTCGAAGCTCCATCGCGTGGAGAACGGGCTGACCGGCCTCAAGACCACTGTGGAGCTGCGAACTCTGCTGGACCGCTACGGAGTCGAGGATGAGGATGACGTGGATTTCCTGGTCGAGATCCACCGGGACTCACTCAACCGGGGTTGGTGGTCGCTCTATCGCAGCGTGCTGCCGTCCGGCATGGGGATGTACATCGGGCTGGAAAGCGGTGCTCGGAGCATCCGGGCTTGGCAGCCGAATGTGGTCCTCGGGTTGTTGCAGACCGAGCGATACGCCCGGGAGATGTTCCAGACCGCCAAGCCGGTTGAGGAGACGACGACGGAGTTCGTCGAGCGCCACATTCAGATTCGCATGGAGCGCAAGAAGGCTCTGACGCGCAGAGACAGCCCTGTGGAGCTTTGGGTCATCCAGGAGGAAGCGACACTGCGACGGGTGGTGGGCGGCCCGGAAGTGATGCGTGAGCAGTACGAGGCGCTTCTTGCTTTCGCGCAACTCGACAACGTGACCGTCCAGATTCTCCCGATGGCCACGGCCACCTACAGGACAGGTGCCAACTTCACCCTGCTGGAGTTCGGCAGCCCGCTTCCGACGGTGGTGCAAAGCGACGCCGCCGACGGGTCGGAGATCAGCGACAAGGACACCACCATCTGGACTTTCTCCCGCAGGTTCGAGGCCCTGCGGGCAGGCGCTCTCGCGCCTGGCGAGACACCCGCTTTCCTGCAACGACTAGTACGGGAGATCTGACATGACACACCGCATAGCTTCTGATGTCGCCCCCGAAGGCGCCTGGTTCAAGTCGTCCTACAGCGAGAACAACGGGACCGCGTGCGTCGAGATCGCGCACCTGCCCCACACCGCCCAGGTCGGCATCCGCGACTCCAAGGACAAGGACGGTCCCGCCCTGGTCGTTCCGGCCGGGGCCTGGGCGGAGTTCGTCGCCGCAGTGCGCAGGGTCTGACGGCGCTGGGGACGGGCGACCAGGCGCGGGCATCGTCTCGCGCCTTCGGCGCAGGTGAGCAGCGGCGGCGGGGGTGGGGGCGCGGCGTCGTCGCCGTCCGCCGGGCCGGTGGGGCAGCCTCTCCCGGGGCACCCCCTCGGAAATGCTTGATCTGGCGCAACTAATTTGTCAAACGTTTTCCAGGGGTACCCCCACCCCCGCCGCAGTCCGGCCCGGTCCTCAGCATGGGCCGGCGGGGGCCGCCACCGGGCCTCGCCCCCGCCGGCCCGGTGGTCGGCGGCGGAGCCCGGCCAGGGCACCCCCGGACCCATGCTCAAAGGCGCCGAAGGCGCGAACGGCGCCGCACCGACGCACGAAAACCGTTCGCGGAACGCATCCGCCCCCAACTACCGTGCCCGGCCGTGGACATCGACGATCCCAAGGATGTGGTCAGACGCGGGTACGACGCGCTCGCCCGCCACTACGAGGAGTCCTACGCCACCGAAACCAAGTACCGGCCCTGGCTCGACACCCTCCAACAGCGCATCCCGGCCACCGCCACCGTGCTGGACCTGGGATGCGGCTCCGGCCTCCCGGTCGCCCGCGTGCTCAGCGCCGCAGGGCACCGGGTGACCGGTGTCGACATCAGCGGGGAGCAGATCCGCCGGGCGCGGGAGTTCGTACCGGAGGCCGAGTTCCGCCAGGCCGACGCCACGGCCCTGGAGTTCCCGGCCGCCGCCTTCGACGCTGTGGTCTCCCTCTACGCTCTGATCCACATCCCCCTGGACGAACAGCCTCCGCTCCTCGCCAGGATCGCCACCTGGCTGCGGCCCGGAGGCTGGCTCCTGGGCACCACCGGGCACAGCGCCTGGACCGGCACCGATGACAACTGGCTCGGCGGTGGCGCCACGATGTGGTGGAGCCGGCGCGGTCCCGGGTCAGCCGACGGGACTGTCCGCGGCGGGCTTCTGCCAGGCGCAGCTGCCGAGGGTGGCCTGCCTCTTGGCGACCAGCGGGTCGGCGATCCGGGCCGGTGGCATGGAGCTGTGGCCCCGGTAGCAGATGACCGTGCGGTCCGTGTGCCCGGCGAGGTCGACGAGGATCTGGTCCCAGTGGCGGTACTGCACATCGTGTCCCGTGTCGGCATAGCTGCGCACGGCCGGATTGCCGGGCAGGTGCTGCTTCCAGGTGTCGATCGTGCTGGGCGGCACGGTCGTGTCCTTCTTCCCGCTGTAAATGGTGACGGGGGCCTTCAGCTTTGACAGATCGGGGCCGGGCCGCTGGCAGTAGAGCTTCTGCTCATGCACCTGAGCTGCGGGGTCGGCCTTCTGGCCGCGTTGGTTGTAGGTGCGGGCGCCGTCCTCGAAGGCGGTGTCGGCGAAGCCGGGGATGCGCTTGGTCGGGCTGTCGTCCGGGAGCGCCCACCAGACCCGGGGATCGGCGATCTGCTTCTCCAGGGACTTGCCCAGCTCCTCGTCGGACATCGAGCAGTACGGACGTAGCGCACCGTACGGCGGCAGGGCGGCGGCCAGGTGCAGTGACTGAATGCGGTCCGGGGCCAGCGACGCCAGCTCGGCGGCGTACGGACCGCCGCCCGAGATGGCGATCACACTCGCCTTGCGCACCCCGATACGGTCCAGCACCTGGAGTGCGTCCTTCGCGAAGTCGGCCTTCCCCAGGCTCTTGTCGAACTCGGTGTCCCCGAAGCCGTTGCGCTCGACCGATATCAGCCGCAGGCCCAGGGACTCCCGGGTGGAGCGCAGGAAGTCCGTCATATGCGCCACCCGCGCGCTGGTGCCGGTGCCGCCGATGTAGAGCACCGGCTTGCCGTCCCGGGGGCCGTCGTCGATGTAGTGGGCGGTGCGCCCCGAGTCCAGTTTCAGCGCCCGGACCTCGGGGCCGAGCGAGTCGAAGTCGTCCTGGATGTGGACCCGATGGACATCGGTGGCGTGCGGCTCGCGTGGCGCGGTGGCCGTGGCGGTGGCGCTCACGGCCCCGGAGCCGGTGAGCAGGACGGTGGCGACGGCGGTGGCGGCGATACCCGTGACAAGCGTTCTGGGCACGTGTCTCTCCTGGTCATAGGGGGAGGTGACGCAGTGGGCGGGACGATCGCCACCTACCCCCTTTGATCGAGAAGACGCCGAGCGGAGGGAAACTAGTCGATCCTGGAGAAGCGCCGTGCCGCGGTGGCCAGGGCAATCAGCGCCAGTGCGCCGACGAACGCCATCTCCACCGCGATGGGTGGCTGCCAGCCCCACCAGTGCGGCCCGCCGCCGGTGCCGGCGTCGGACAGCGTGCGGCGCATCGCATCGACGGCGTAGGTCAGGGGGTTCGCCAATACCGCGCCGTTCAGCCATCCGGGGAGCCCGCTGACGGGGAAGAGCGCTCCGGACAGGAAGAGGAGAGGCATCATCGAGATGCCGACCACGGCCTGGAAGGTTTCTATGCGTGTGATGCTCACGGCGGCCAGTGCCCCCAGCGCGGTGAGTGCCAGCGTGGTCACCAGCAATTCCATCAACACCGGTGCGAACAGAAGCGGGTCGTAGGTGACGCCGAGCACCCCGGCGATGGCGAGCACCAGCGCGCCGTATGCGGTGGCGGCGGTCGCGCCGCCCAGGCAGATACCGGCGATCAACGCGCTGCGGCGCACCGGGGCGACAAGCATCTCGCGGAGGAAACCGGCCCGGCGGTCCCATACGATCGATACGCCTGTGTTGACCGCGGGTGCCTGGACGACCATGAGGAGCATGCCGGGCAGGAAATAGGAGCGAAAGTCGGCGTCGTTGCCCGCGTCGCGCATGGCGGAGTTCAGTCCGGTCCCCAGGACCATCAAGAACATCAGAGGCGTGAGCAGGCTCATGAGGAGGCCGACGGGGCTTCGGGAGAGCCGGATGAGTTCGCGCTGCCACATGACCCGGACCGTGCGCAGATTCCGGACGTGGGTGCCGCCGCTCCAGGAGGCTGTGGGCAGGAGCGCCGTCGGCGTGGTTGTGGAGGGTGCTTCGGTGGAGGCCACGGTCTATCCCTTCGTTCCGCGGCCGCCGGCGTCGACTTCCCGGATGGTGCGGCCGGTGTAGTGCAGAAAGACGTCGTCCAGGGTTGGCGGCGTCACGGTCACCGAGTGGACCGGAACCGTGAGTTCGGCGCACAGCCGGGGCACGAAGCCCGGCGCGTCCGACACTCGCAGGCCGATCCCCCGGGGCTCGGGAGTCGCCTCCAGCCCGAAGCGCTCGCGGATGGTCCGTACGGCCGTGTCGTCGTCGCCGGTGCGCAGCACTACCAGGTCGGCGCCGACGACGGCCTTCAGGGCGGACGGTGTTCCCTCGGCCACCAGGTGTCCGCCGTCGATGATGACGATGCGGTCGCAGTGCTCGGCCTCCTCGAGGTGGTGTGTGCTCAGGAAGACGGTGATGCCCTGCTCCTCCCGCAACTGGTGGAGGTGTTCCCAGATCACGGCTCGGGTCTGCGGGTCGAGTCCCGTCGTGGGCTCGTCCAGGAACAGCACACGCGGGGTGTGCATCAGCCCTCGGGCGATCTCCAGCCGTCGGCGCATACCGCCGGAGAAGGTGCGGACCGGATCGGAGTGGCGCTCGGCCAGGCCCATCAGATCCAGCATGGTGAGGGCGCGATCGCGCCCCTCGCGCCGGGGGAGGCCGTAGAGGTCCGCGTGGAACCGCAGGTTCTGCCCGGCGGTCAGATCCACGTCGAGGGTCGTCTCCTGGAAGACGAGCCCGATGCGGCGGCGCACCTCATCGGGCTCGTGACGGATGTCGTGGCCCGCCACTTCCGCCCGGCCCGCGGTGGGGCGCAGAAGCGTGCTCAGCATGCCGATGGAGGTGCTCTTGCCCGCGCCGTTGGGTCCGAGGAAGCCGAAGATCTCGCCGGAGGAGACGGTCAGGTCGAGGTCGCGCACGGCCGGAACGGCGCCGTAGCTCTTGCCGAGCCCTCGGGCCAGAACGGCCGTACCGGCGCCGCCATCGCCGTTCACCGACGGCTCCGTACCGTCATGAGCACATGGAAGTAACGGATTTCATCGATGTTCTCGCCGATGGGCTTGCCGTCGACCTCAACCCAGGCGTGGGCTTGGAAGGGCTGCGTGCGTACGCCGGTGCACCAGTCCGGCCAGGTGCCGGTCATCCGGCACAGCAGCGCGGTGGCGATGGAACGTTGCAGGCACCGGGGACCGGCGCACGGCACGCTGACCGCCACCACCGCGTTGCGGGCTCGCAGGGTCTGGGTCTCCGTCGCGGGCCGGGACCCGCGCCGCGCGCATTCCAGTACCTTGCGCAGGCGCTGCGGCGGCAGATAGGTGAGCAACCGGGCGATCCCCACCGCGGTCAGCGCGGCCGGACGCAGATGCCACGGCGGAGTGGTGGGAGTCTCAAGGCTCAGGGCTCGCACGCTCATGAGGCCACCATCTTCGCGGCCCGAAGGGCATCGACCAGTTTCTCGACGTCGGCCGTCGCCGCTTCGGGCGCTCCGGAGAAGCGCTCGCGCAGGGCCGAGGCGGCGGACGCGACGGTGCCGCCCGCGAGGAGGCAGCGGAGCACCAGCGCGCCGGTGTCGTTGAGCTGCCAGTACCGGCCGGTGCGCTCGTCGAGCAGCACCATACCGGTGTCCGTTTCGGTGCTGGTCACATGGGAGGCGAGGGAGAAGGTCACGATGCTCCTCGGACGGGTTGGGGAGTGGGAGTTCCGGCAGACCTCGCATGGGTCGGCAGCGCGCGGAGCCACAGTTCGCCCGCGAGCGTCAGCTCGAAGGGCATGAGCGGCCTGGTGTCGATGTGCAGGCTGTTCAGGACTGTGCGGATGCCGTCGGCGTCCACCAGCCCCAGCCGTGCGAGCCGCGAGTCCTCGAACAGTTCCGTGAGACGGCGCCGGTGGCGGCGCAGCCCGATGTACAGCTCGGGGCTGGCGTCGGCCTTGCTCTGCCGGGCGAGGAGGTCATCGGGTGCGATGCCGCGCATCGCCGCGGCGAGGACCGGTTTGACCTGGCCGGGCGCCATACGGTCGGCCAGCCTGATGGACATCGCCGCCTCGAGCACCCGGTCGTCGATGAAGGGGGCCTGGAAGGAGACGCCGAATCCGGCGCCGATCCGCGAGCTCGTCCGCACGGCTGTGCCGTTGACCTGGGTCAATCGCAGCATTTCGTGGTGTACGGGCAGCGGGGCCAGCGGTTCGGGGTTCTGCGATGCGGCCTTGCGGATCCGGCGGCGTACCGCGTCGATGGCATCCGGGGTGGCCCAGGGCGGCATCTTCGGTGCGATCTCCCAGTCGACGGCGGTGCCCCAGGCGCGTTCGGCGGTGATGCCCTCGGCCGCCGAGGCCATCCACCGTGGATAGGACTGGTTGTACAGGAGGACGCGTAGCGTGCTCGCCCACGACCAGCGGCGCATCGACTTCATCGCCCGAGCCGGACGAATCGCGCTGAGCGGGCTGCTGCGAGCGAGTGCGTGCAGTGACAGCGCACTGGGGATGAACAGCTCGTCCGAGCCGATGCCCTGCAGATGTATGGCGGAGCCGTGGTCGGCGACAAGGCGCGCGAGGTGTTCCATCATCGGCCGGCGGGTGAAGGACAGTGGCGTATCGCTGGGCTGGGCCGTGTCGCCGTTCGCCACTTCCGCGTAGATCCCGGGCGTGGCCTTCATGGGGACCACCAAGTGCCGGGCGTGGGGCAGCCGGTCCGCGCACCGGGCGGCCCAGACCCTGTCCTCGTTCGCGGGGTCCGAGGACTGGGCGTGGACGGTCACCAGCCGCGTGTCATGCCGGGCCGCGAGAAAGCACAGGCTCGTCGAGTCCTTGCCGCCGGAGAGGTCGGCGCTGATGGTGGCGCCCCGTGACGTACGTGCCGCGACGGCCGTCTCCAGCGCCTCGCTCAGCGCGGCGACACCTGGTTCCAGCGGGAGTTCGGGGTCGGGCGGTGTCCAGTAGCGGGTGGTGCGCTCGGTTCCGTCAGCGCGGATGTCCAGGTAGTGGCCCGGGAGCAGGGTCCGCACTCCCCGCCACACGCTCGTCATGTTCAGCGGCCAGGGCGGGCCGAAGGGGGTGAGCAACTGCAACGCGAGCAGTTCTTCGTCGACGCCGGCACCCGTCATCGACGCTATGGTCTGCGGCCGGTCGGCTGCCACGGTCACGCCATCGACGCGGCCATAGAAGAGCTGGCACGCGGTCGAGACGGTGCCTTGGGCTCGCACTCGCCCGCCGATCGACGCGACCAGGTGGAAGCAGCCCGGCAGCGAGCGGGCCAGCGTGTCCAGATCGTGGACCGTGCGGACGGTGCGGAGTCGAGCGGCCAATGCGGCGGAGGTCACCGTGGTGGTTCCCAGAAGTGCCGCGGAGTTCTTCCCGACGGAGGCGGCCACAACCTCGTTGTCGGCCCAACGGCCCACGATCAACGGGCGACCGGAGCTATGCGGAATCATTCGTGAGCGCGCTGCGTCCGGCAATAGCGCCGTGATTCCCTCACTCGCCGGGTGATCCGGAAGGATCAGAAATTCCATGTCGATCTCCCTGTCGAGCGGACCCAGGATCATTCCTGGGTCCGCCATTTCGCCTGGGAATGGTCGGGGCCGAGGGTTTAGAAGTCGAACCACCCGTAGCCGAACGGGTTGTCGAGCCACCTGCCGCAGCAGCCGAAACGGGTGAGGTCGGCGAAGTCGCCGACCTCGACCAGCATCGGAGGCTCGTATCCCAACTGCTCTGTGACCATGAAGAATCAGCTCCTCGGATTGATGGCCGCAGCCGGTCCGGAAGGGCCCGGGTGACGGACGCGGAATGCGCCCTTCACCCGGGCCGTGAGGCCGGCCGTCGCGCGGACCAGGCGGTTTAGAAGTCGAACCAGGCGGAGACCCAGATGTTGTCGATCCACCTGCCGCAGCAGGTGATCCGGGTCAGCTCGGCGAAGTCGCCGACCTCGGCCAGCACGGGCGGCTCGTACTCCAGCTTTTCCGTGTTCACGGACGCTCTCCTTTGCGTTGATTCACCATGCGGTGGTCGATCTTCTTGACCGCCGCGGCAACCAATGTGCTCGGGAGGACGTGGACAGACCTTGGACGAACCTTGAATCGTCCGGTCACAGCGGTTATGAAGGTTGCAGGGGATGCGACAACGGGGGGAAGAATCGATGGTGTCATTCGGCTTATTGGGCAGTGTCGAAGTACGTGTCGACGGCTCAGAGGTGAACCTGGGACATGCCCGGCAGCAGTGCGTACTCGTCGCACTATTGGTCGAGGCGAATCACGTGGTGGCCGTTGACCAGCTCGTCGACCGGGTGTGGGGAGAGCGTCCTCCGCGACGCGTTCAGGGGACGCTGTACAGCTATATTTCCCGTCTCCGCCAGGCACTGGCTCCCGCCGCCGAGCAGGTGACCATCGGCCGGCGATCCGGCGGTTACGTCCTCTCGGTCGAGGAGACGGCGGTGGATCTGCACCGCTTCCGTCAGCTGGTCGGGCAGGCCCGCGCTGCCGACGACGACGAGCGTGCCGCGGAGCTGTTCGCCCGGGCGCTGGGGTTATGGCGGGGAAGGGCCTTCGCCGCCCTGGACACCCCGTGGTTCACCACTCTTCGCGAGGCCCTGGAGCGGGAACGGACCGCCGCGGAGCTGGACCACACCGACATCCGGCTCCGCATGGGCCGCCACACCGGACTGCTGGCCGAACTGTCCACCCGCTCGGAGGCACATCCGCTGGACGAGCGTCTGGCCGGACAATTCATGGTGGCCCTGTATCGCAGCGGCCGCCCTGCCCAGGCCCTGCACCACTACCAGGAAATCCGATGTCGACTCGCAGAGGAACTGGGCACCGACCCGAGTCCGGCGCTGCAAGAACTCCACCAGCGGATTCTCACCGCCGATCCCGCGCTTGCCGCCCCGGCGACCCCCTCCACAGGCGGTTCTGGCCGTCGCCCGGTACCCGTGCCACGGCAACTGCCCGCGCCGCCACCGGTGTTCATCGGACGGAACCCCGAACTCGCCACCCTGGACCACCTACTGGACTCCCAAACCGCTCCCGGTGGCACGGTGATGGTGTCCGCGATCGGTGGCGTCGGCGGCGTCGGCAAGAGCTGGCTCGTCCTTCACTGGGCCCACAACCGTCTGGAACACTTCCCCGACGGGCAGCTCTACATCAACCTGCGCGGCTTCGACCCCTCCGGCGAGCCGGTCCCGCCGGCGGTGGCGGTCCGCGGTTTCCTCGACGCCCTCGGCGTCGATCCCGCGGAGATTCCCGCGGAGCTCGACGGGCAGACCGGGCTCTACCGGAGCCTGACGTCGGACAAGCGCCTGCTCATCGTGCTCGACAACGCCTGCGACACCACCCAGCTGCTGCCCCTGCTTCCTGGCAGCCCCACCTGCACCGTGCTCATCACCAGCCGCCGTCAGTTGACCGGCTTGACCGTCAGCCATGGAGCCCGCCCCCTCGACCTCGACGTACTCCCGGACACCGAGGCACACCAGTTACTCATCCGCCATCTCGGCCATCGCAGGACGGCCGCCGAACCCGAGGCCGTGGCCACGCTCTTGACGTACTGCGCGGGCCTGCCCCTGGCCATCAGCATCCTGGCCGCCCGCGCGGCGGCCAGCCCGGAGCTGCCGCTGTCGGCCCTGGCCGAGGAAGTCCAGGAAGCCGCCACCCGACTCGACGCCCTGGACACCGGCGACATGGCCGCAGACCTGCGCGCCGTGTTCGCATCCTCCTACCACGCACTCGACCCCGATACCGCACAGGCGTTTCGGCTGATCGGCCTCGCGCCGGGCCCCGACATCAGCGTGCCCGCCACCGCGAGCCTCACCGGACTCCCCGTGGCACGGGTGCGCGTCCTCCTGCGCAAACTGCGGGCCGCCCACCTGACCCAGGAACACACCCCAGGCCGCCACCGCATGCACGACCTCATCCGCCTCTACGCCACCGAACAGGGCCACGGTCAACCGGTCTCCGTCAGCGAAGCCGCACTGCACCGGCTCGTTGACTTCTACCTCCACACCGCCCATGCCGCGGCAGGGCTGCTGGACGCACACCGGGACCAGATCCCCCTGGCCGCCGCCCAGCCGGGGGTCGTCCCGGAGGAGATGGCGGACCACGGTGCGGCCCTGGACTGGTTCACCGCTGAGCACCGGATGCTGTACGCGGCCGTTGATCTGGCGGCCGGTCTGGGCCTCGACGCGCACGCCTGGCAGCTGGCCTGGGCCCTCGAGACATTCTTCGACTATCGGGGGCACTGGCACGACTGGGCGGCCAGCCAACGTACCGCGCTCGAGGCGGCGCGACGGCTGGGTGAGCGGTCATGGGAGGCCGGCGCACATCGCAGCCTCGGCATGGCGTACACCCAGATGGGTCGCCTCGACGAGGGCCACAGCCACTTCGACCGGGCCCTGGAACTCTACGACCACCTGGGCGACCGGGTCAGGCAGGCGCACACCTACCGGGGTCTGGGGTGGGTGTGCGACCGGCAAGGGCGGCCCCGGGAGGCGCTGGACCACAACGAACGGGCGCTGAGTCTGTACCGGCGGATCGGGCATCGGGGCGGACAGGCCATGGCGCTGAACAACGCCGGGTGGCTGCACGCCATGCTCGGTCAGTACCAGCGGACACTCGATTACTGTGCGCAGGCGGTGGCCCTCAACAGGGAAATCGACGACCGGCACGCGGAGGCCGGGGCGTGGGACAGCCTCGGCTACGCACATCACCACCTCGCTCGGTACGCGGATGCCACCGGCTGCTACGAGCGGGCCCTCGACCTTGTCCGAGGGGTCGGCGACCGGTTCAACGAGACGGAGATACTGAACCATCTGGGCGACACCCATCTCGCCGCGGGTGATCATGAAGCTGCCCGGCAGGCCTGGCGACAGGCTCTTGAGATCGCCGAGGAGATCGGCCACCCGGCCGCCGACGAACTCCGTGACCGACTCACGTCGTCGGTGTAGGGCACGTGTCTCCGGAAGACACTGAGCAGGTCGGAGGAAGTCCGCTACGGTCCGGGCAGCGCCCCGAAGGGGCGCGGGGCTGTGTCGATGTGCGGCTCCGCCGCGCGGGCGCGACCAGCCACGACGGCGCCGCAGTCGACCGACGACGCATCGCGACACTTCCAGCGGAGCGCTTAGGCGGGGGAGGCCATGAAGTCCCGTGGCCGCAGGGCTCGTTTGACGATGCGGGTGTCGCCGATCCAGCCGTAGAAGCCCTGCCCGAACCTCTCCTCGAACTGCGTGGCACCGATCACGAAGGGCTTGCCGAGGGTGGCGATCCCCGTCGACGGCTGGCTCGGATTGCGGGCGATCTTCGAGCCGTCGACGTACACCACCGTGTGGTGGCCGTCGTTGACGACCGCGACATGGGTCCACCGGCCCACCGGCAGCGCGTGGCTCCAGGAAGTGGGATCGGCGTCCTGCACCTGCGGATAGACCACGAACTGGAGGAAGCGTTCGGGGGTCACATTGAGGCTGCACGTCGGCTCGTCGGGCGACCAGCCGGTGGTCTTGCCCGCGTCGCCGTTGCGCCCCTCCCAGCTGAGGATGCCCATCCAGGCGTGGTCACCCTCGAAGGGGTCCGGGAGCTTGATAAACGTCTCGATGGTGTAACCACCGGTGAACTTCTCGGAGTTCAGCGGCGCCGTGGCGGAGGTGGTCAGGACCGCGCCGCGGTCGGGGGCCTTGCCGCCGTCGAAGCGCAGACTGGCATGGGCCGGCTGGTCGCCGTGGTGCTCACCGGACCACGTCAGGATCTCGGGCGCGCTGTCGTGGAGCCGCGTCACCCGGAGGTCGTTGCCATGGCCGGACAGATCGCGGATCACCGTGTCCGTACCGACGGGTGTGTCCGCCCCCGTCCCACGGGAGGTGGTTCCCGAAGCGTCGAAGCGCCAGTACGCGACGGTGCCGCGCGGCATCACCGCGGACGCCGGGCGCGGCTTACGCGGCACGACCGGCGCGAAGCCGGAGAAGCGGCGCTCGAAGTCGATGCTCAGGCTGAACCGGTCGGCGGGCCCGGTCAGTTCGATGGTCTCCGCCTCCAGAGGTGTGCGCTTCTCCGGATCGCGGCTGAGGAACCAGGGCGAGAAGGTCTCGACGTCGATCACGTTGCGGACGAGGTCGAGGGCGTAAAGGCGGATCATCCCGGCGCCGCCGTAGTACCGGTCCTGGTAGTTGGTGATGTGGATGTGGACGTCATGGCCCGCGTCGTTGGTCAGGACGGTGCGCCCCGGGGGCCAGTAGTGTCCGCCCAGCGCGAGGAAGATCTGGTCGTTGCCGCGGATGAGGCCGTCCCACAGCCGGCGGCCGTTGTCCGAGAGCTGTGCGGCGCCGTCGTCGTCGGCCCAGGCCAGATCGTGGGTGGTGAGGATCGCGGGCAGGCTGGGGTGCGCGTGGAGCACCTTCCGCGCCCAATCCAGCCCGGAGGCGGAGACCCGCCAGTCGAGCGCGAGGACCAGCCACGCCCGGCCGCCCGCGCGCAGCACGTGGTAGCTGTTGTAGCCGTCGGCCGAGGCGCCGCCGAAGGTGGGCATGGACGAGAACCGCCGCGGGCCGAAGGCGTCGAGGTAGGCGCTGTCGCCGCGCTGGTCGTCGGTGCCGGAGTCGATGTCGTGGTTGCCGGCGAGCACGCTGTAGGGGACCTTGCCGTGGATGGTCCCGAACACCGTCGCGGCCAGCGAGATCTCCTCCCTCGAGCCGTGCTCCGTGACATCGCCCAGGTGCGCCATGAAGGCGATGTTGGCGTCCTCGCGCTGGGACACCAGGTACCGGAAGGTCGCCCGGAGCGGTTCCGGGTCGGAGCTGTCGGCGTCGAAGAGGTACTGCGTGTCCGGCAGGATCGCGAGGCTGAAGCGCGGTGACACGGAGTCGTAGTGGTGGCCCTCCGCATGGTGGCCGTCCGCCTTCGGGTGGCGGCGTAGCCGGCTGTCGCCCCCGACGCGACGGCCACCGTCCCCGCGGCCGGTATCACGGCGGTGGCCCGCAAAAGTGCCCGTCTGCCCAGGTGGTTGCGCTCCGCCGCGTCCATTCGCTCTCCCGCGCATCATGTGAGGAATCGGTGACCCCGGCCCGCACTGTGGTCAAGACCTGTGACCACGCGGGAGCGGCCAGATGAACGGCACCTGATCCGTTGAGGGCGGAACGGGCGGCCGCCCGTTCCGCCGTTTCGCGTGATAAGCCTGTCGCGTCAATAATCAGGGATAACCAGCCTGACTATTGGTGACGGCTGTTTTCGGACGGCCCGGGGCCGGATCCGGCGGCTCATCCGCGAAATTAAGCCGAATTCACTTCCCGAAGCAACCCTTGAATCATCGCGAACATGCCAATTTCCCGCCCGTATCCGTTCCACAGACCTGTCGCGCGCCGCCCGGGCGGCCTGACGTTGAGCGTTTGTTCGGTTCGCACCCCAGCGCTTTTACATCGCTTTAACCAGGCTATGTTCGGACTTTGTTCGTTCATGGTGCATTCCATTCCTAGGGAATTCCGGGTTTTCCGGCCTGCATGCTGGTCTTGAACCCCCCCCAGGAAAGGTTGAAAAATGCGGTATTCCTTCATCGCGGAGTTAGCCGCGCCGGGGCGCGAGGTGCCGGTGCGGGCATGCGATCCGGAGTCGAACCCGGTGTGGCTGTTCGCCTCGATCGGCGAGTACCCGGTGTACGACGACGTCGTGTACGAAGCGATGATCAAGGACGAGCGCCGGATGAACCGGTACGTCGAGGCCGTCCGGCGCTACGCCCCGGGCCGGACGGTGCTCGACATCGGCACGGGGAAGGACGCGGTGTGGGCGCTGGCCGCCGCCCGTGCCGGGGCGCGGCATGTGTGGGCGGTGGAGGTCATCCCCAAGTCGGCGCAGATCGCCCGGGAGACCATCGAGGAGGCGGGCTTCGCCGACCGGATCACGGTGATCGAGGGGCTGTCCACCGAGATCGAGCTGCCCGAGCCTGTCGATGTGTGTGTCTCGGAGATCATCGGCACGCTCGGCGGCTCCGAGGGCGCGGGCTCAGTGTTACGGGACGCGCGGAAGCGGCTGGTGAAGCCCGGCGGGGTGTTCATCCCGCACCGGAGCGTCACCACGGCCGTCGCGCTGGATCTGGGCAGCGCGAACGGTGGCAGGCCGCTCGGCTTTCCGCCGTTCGTCTTCCGTTATGTGGAGGAGGTGTTCGCCTCGGTGGGCCGCCCCTTTGATCTGCGGGTGGTACTCGAGGGGTTGCAGGACAGCCCGGCGGTGCGGGACCGGTCGTATCTGTCGGACCCGGTCGAGGTGGAGCCGCTGGAGTTCAACGGCGATCTGGACCCGGAGGGCATCGACGCCGCCGAGCTGATGTTCACGCGAGAGGGCAACTTCTCCGGGCTCGCACTGGCCATGCGGCTGTGGGTGGCCGAGGGCGATGAGCCCATCGACTCGCTGGTGCAGCCGAGCAGTTGGACCCCGGTCTACGCCCCGCTGTCCGTGGAGGGCCTGCCGGTGCGGCCGGGCGACCGGTTCGAGTTCGACTTCACCACCACGCTGAGCGACGACGGCGTTCACCCCGACTACGCGCTCACCGGCGAGCTGCACCGGGCCGGCGGCCCGGTGGTGCCGCTGAGCTGGAGCTCGACCCACCACGGGGACGGCTTCCGCGCGACGCCCTTCTACCGCTCGCTGTTCCCCGGGCCCGGAGGGCCCTGACACCACGCCGTTCTCAGCCGCCCGCCGGCTCGGCGGAGGCGGCGGCTTCCCGTACGAGCCGGGCGAACTCCTCCGGCCGCTGTTCGGGGAACGGCACACCGGCCCCGGGCACGATGTGCCCCTTCGCCGACAGCGCCCGCACCATCGGCTCGAAGCTGGGCATCGACGGGTCGTCGTCCTGTCCGCAGATGACCGTGGCCGGGGCGACGATCCGTGGCAGCCGCTCGTCCATCGCGAACAGCCGGATGGCGATATGGCCGTCCTCCACCCGGTCCAGCACCCGCAGGGCGTCGGCCATGAAGCGGTTGAGCGCGGCCTCCTGCCCCGGCTCGTAGAAGTGTCTGCGCCGGTTCCACAGCTCCAGGAGGTGGGAGCCGTCCGGCTTCGGCGGCACCCAGTCGACCGGGCGTTTCCACACCGCGCGGGCGCGCTTCTCCGGGGTGATGAACGGGGTCGCGGAGAGCGTCAGGCTCCGCACCCGGGAGCCCAGGCGGGCCGCCACCTCCACCGCGATCACTCCGCCGGTGTGGTGTCCGACCAGGTGGAACGTATCGAGCCCGAGCCCGTCGACCAGGTCCTCGACCCCGTCGGCGAACATCTCGACGCTCTGGTCGTCCGCGGGTTTCGCCGACGCCCCGTAGCCCACGGTGTCCATCGCGATCGCCCGGTGTGTGGCGCCGAGCAGCGGAAGCACATCGCGGTACTCGGCCCAGGACCGCGGGGTCTGGTGGAGCAGCAGCACCGGCTCGCCCTCGCCGCACTCGACGTAGTGCAGCTGGCCGAACCGGCTGGCGGTGTAGTGGGCGGTCAGCATGCGCACTCTCCTGACGTGGCGGGGCGGCGAGCCCGCACTTCTGGTCGTACTTTGTACGGAACTCCTTGGGTGCCGTCAAGAGACGTTCGCCGGGGGAAGGGCCATCGCCCGGAGCGTTCCGTCAGGCGGTACGGAACGCTGGACGGACACGGGTGCGCGAGGTCAGTGTCACCTCGCCCGGCACGTCGCCGCGCGCCCCGTTCCGTGTGACGGAACGAAAGTTGGCCCGTGGCGGGCGGCGCGTCTATACCGGAGGCCACATCGGGGGCGCCGGGCCCCGGCCCCATGTTCTTCTCCAGGAGGTAGCCCGTGCCGAATGTTCCCGACCACGTCCCGACGGACTTCCTCCCCGGGGCCGTGGTCAAGGCCGCCGACGCGCTCGCGGGCGCCGCCCGCGACGGGATCGCCTGCGCGCCGGTGCGCACGCTCCTGGACGACGGCGACATCGAGGCCGCCTACGAGGTGCAGCGGCTCAACCTACGACGCGAACAGGCCACCGGCCGCCGGATCGTCGGCCGGAAGATCGGCCTGACGTCTCCTGCCGTACAGCGTCAACTCGGCGTGGACCAGCCGGACTTCGGCGCGCTCTTCGCGGACGCGGCCGTGCCGGAGGGCGGCGAGGTGCCCACCGGGCGGCTGCTCCAGCCCAAGGTGGAGGCCGAGGTGGCGCTCGTGCTCGGTGGTGACCTGCCACACCGCCACTGCACCGTCGTGGATCTGCTGCGCGCCACCGACTTCGCGCTGCCCGCGCTGGAGATCGTCGACAGCCGGGTGCGGGGCTGGGACATCTCCATCGTGGACACCGTCGCCGACAACGCCTCCTGCGGGCTGTACGTCCTCGGCGCCTCCCCGGTGCCACTGTCCGAGCTCAACCTGCGCTCCGTGCAGATGACCATGACGCGCAACGACGAGGTGGTCTCCGAAGGGACCGGCGCCGACTGCCTCGGCGGCCCCCTCAACGCGGCCGTCTGGCTGGCCTCGGTCCTCGCCGAGCGGGGCGACCCGCTGCGCGCGGGCGACCTCGTCCTGACCGGAGCCCTGGGACCGATGGTCCCGGCCGTCCCGGGCGATGCGTTCCACGCCCGTATCTCGCTCCTGGGCACGGTAGGAGTCGGGTTCGCCGCGGAAGGAGACCACCGGTGAGCAGCGAGACCAGCACCCGCACCAAAGTGGCGATCATCGGCTCCGGCAACATCGGCACCGACCTCCTGATCAAGGTACTGCGGCTCTCCGACACCCTGGAGATCACCGCGATGGCCGGGATCGACCCCGCCTCCGACGGCCTGGCCCGCGCCCGCCGCCTGAAGGTGGCCACCACCCACGAGGGCGTGGACGGGCTGGTGGCGATGGACGAGTTCGCCGACGTGGACATCGTCTTCGACGCCACCTCCGCCGGTGCCCACAAGCGCCACGAGGAGGTGCTGCGCCCCCTCGGCCGCACCCTCGTCGACCTCACCCCGGCCGCCATCGGCCCCTATGTGGTGCCGCCGGTCAACGGCGACGCCCACCTCGGCGCGCCCAACGTCAACATGGTCACCTGCGGTGGCCAGGCCACGATCCCGATCGTGGCCGCGGTGGGCGCGGTCACCCCCGTCCACTACGGGGAGATCGTCGCCTCCATCTCCTCCCGCTCCGCGGGCCCCGGCACCCGCGCGAACATCGACGAGTTCACCGAGACCACCGCCGCCGCCATCGAGCGCGTCGGCGGCGCCGCCCGCGGCAAGGCCATCATCATCCTCAACCCCGCCGAACCGCCCCTGATCATGCGCGACACCGTGCACTGTCTCGTCTCGGGCTGCGCCACCGAGGAGGTCACCGCCTCCGTCGAGCAGATGGTCGGCCGCGTCCAGGCGTATGTGCCCGGCTATCGCCTCAAGCAGAAGGTGCAGTTCGACCAGGTGGGGTCCGGCGATCCGATGCGCTCCCTGCTGCCCGCCGAGGCCGCGCACACCGACGCGGTGAAGGTCTCGGTCTTCCTCGAGGTCGAGGGGGCCGCCCACTACCTCCCGGCCTACGCCGGAAACCTCGACATCATGACCTCGGCCGCGCTGCGCACCGCGGAGCGCCTGGCCGCACATCGCTCCGGCGAGGAGGCCGCACGATGACCACGACCGACGCCGGCGCGACCGCCGACACCCCGCCCGCCGACACCCCGCCCGTCCCGCCCGCCCTGTACATCCAGGACGTGACCCTGCGGGACGGCATGCACGCCATCCGCCACCGCTACACCGTCGAGCAGGCCCGCACCATCGCCGCCGCGCTGGACGCCGCCGGGGTGGCCGCCATCGAGATCGCCCACGGCGACGGCCTGTCCGGCTCCAGCGTCACCTACGGAATCGGCGCCCACACCGACTGGGACTGGATCGAGGCCGTCGTCGGGGCCACCGGCACGGCGATCCCCACCACCCTGCTGCTGCCGGGCATCGGCACGTTGCACGACCTCAAGCAGGCGCACGCCCTCGGCATCCGCTCCGTGCGCGTCGCCACCCACTGCACCGAGGCCGACATCTCCGCCCAGCACATCTCCGCCGCCCGCGAGATGGGCATGGACGTGGCCGGGTTCCTGATGATGTCGCACATGGCGGAACCGTCCGAACTCGCCCGCCAGGCACGGCTGATGGAGTCCTACGGCGCCCACTGTGTGTATGTCACCGACTCCGGCGGCCGACTCACCATGGACGGTGTCCGCGACCGCTTCCACGCCTACCGCGATGTGCTCGACCCGGGCACCGAACTCGGCATCCACGCCCACCACAACCTCGCCCTCGGCGTGGCCAACACCGTGGTGGCCGTGGAGAACGGCGTCACCCGCGTCGACGCCTCCCTCGCGGGCCAGGGCGCGGGGGCGGGCAACTGCCCGCTGGAGGCGTTCATCGCCGTCGCCGACCTGATGGGCTGGAAGCACGGCTGCGACCTGTTCCCTCTGATGGACGCCGCCGACGACCTCGTACGGCCCCTCCAGGACCGCGAGGTCCGCGTCGACCGGGAGACCCTGACCCTCGGCTACGCGGGGGTGTACTCCAGCTTCCTGCGCCACGCCGAGGCCGCCGCGGTCCGCCATGGCCTGGACACCCGCGCCATCCTGGTCGAGGTGGGCCGCCGTGGGATGGTCGGCGGCCAGGAAGACATGATCACGGACATCGCGCTCGACGCCGCCCGCCCGGACAACACGTCCCGCCCGGACAACACCTCCTGATCGCCGCCCGATCGGTGGGACGCCTGTACGGTGTGGTGTCCGACGGCGTCGGTGTCGCCGGTCCGCGGTGGTGTGCGAAGAGGAGAGTCCCAGTGGCGGGTCAGCGGTCGCGTGGCAGGGCGCTCACCGCTGAGCGGATCATCGAGGTGGCCACCCGGATCTGCGACGAGGAGGACATCGACGACCTGACGATCCGGCGGCTCGCCGCGGACCTCGGCGTGGGCGCGATGACGCTCTACAGCTACTTCCGCGGCAAGGAGGAGATCCTCGACGGGATCGCCGACTACGTCATGGGGAACTTCCGGCTGCCCACCGCGGAGGAGACCTCGCCCGAGGCGGTCGTACGGGCCCTGGCGCTGGCCTTCCTCGAGATGATGCGGGAGCACCCCAGCATCGTGCGGCTCTTCGCCACTCGGGTGAGCACCGGCCCGCGGTCCATGCGGGGCGCGTTCGAGGCGGTCATCGGGAGGCTGCGCGAGGCGGGGTTCGCGGACCGGGACGCGGTGCGTGTCTACGGCCTGATCGTGCAGTACAGCCTGGGCTTCGCCAGCTATCAGGCGCCCCGCCCGTGGGGGAAGGCCGACCACCCCGAGGCCGAGGAGCTGCGGCGTCAGCGCAGGCACTTCTACGGGGCCCTGCCGCGCGAGGACTTCCCCCACCTGGTGGAGCTCGCCGAGGAGATGACCACGCTGCCCAGCGACGAACAGTTCCTCTTCGGGCTCGACTGCCTCATCGACGGCGTACTGCGGCGCACCGGCGACTGAGCCTCGCCATCCGGCTTTCCCAGCCCCGGATCCTTCGGCCCGGGGGCCTGTTGCCGACCTTCCTCGATATGCGGCTCCGCCGCGTGGCAGGGGCTCCGCCCCTGGACCCCCGGGGTCTCCTGGACCCCCGGGGTCTGGGGCGGAGCCCCAGTTGAGGGAAGGGGCGGGGAGGGGAACAGCCCGCCGCAGGCGTACGCGTACCGCCGGACACCCCTAGGCGTCGCCCCGCCCGTCCCTCTCGCGTCCCTCTCCCGTCCCCATGGACCGTCCCTCCGGACAAAGGACCCTCATGACAGCAACCGATGTTCATGGCCCCGGCCGGGTCGCCAGGCTCGCCCAGGGGTTCTCCGTCGGTGGCGAATACGGCGGGGCGGTGCTGATGACCATCGAACACGCGGAGCGCGGGAAACGTGGCTTCCGGGGCTCGCTGTTCAATACCGGGACCTCGGCCGGGCTGCTCCTGGCCAACCTCGTCTTCCTCGGGGTGTCCGTTCCTGCTGAGCGCGGTGCTCGTCGGCGTGGGTCTGTTCGTGCGGCTCAGCCTGGACGAGAGCCCCGAGTTCGAGGCGGTCAAGGCGCGGAACGGGGTGGACCGGCTGCCCGTGGTCGAGGTGTTCCGCGAGTGCGGCGGTCGGGTCGCGCTGATGGCCGCCGGGATCCTGAGCGCGGGGGTGGCCTTCACACTGGCGACCGTCTACAGCCTGGAGTACGCCCGCACCGGGCTGCACCTGGACAAGGACACCATGATCGCCGTGCTGCTGCCGGCCACCCTCGTCATCGTCGTCTGCGTCCCACTCGCCGGAAAACTGGCGGACCGGTTCGGAAACCGCACCGTCTTCATCGCCGGGGCGGCCTCGCTGATCGTGCTGCCATTCGCCTGGCTCGCGCTGCTCCAGACGCGGAATTACGGGCTGATGCTGCTGGGCTTCACGCTGCTGTTCATCGGCTACTCCGCCAACTACGGCGTGGTTCCGGCGTACTTCTCACAGGTCTTCCCGGCCCGGCTGAGGTTCACCGGCATGTCGATCGGCTTCACCGTCGGGCTGATCGCCGGGAACGCGTTCGCTCCCGACATCGCCACGTATCTGCTGCACACCACCGGCGGATGGGTGGGCATCGCGGTGTACATGGCGGCGATGTCGGCCGTCTCGGTGGTGGCGGGCCTGTTCCTGCGGGAAGTGGACGACACCACCGAGCCGTCCCGCGCTCCGGCTCCGCACGTGGCCGACAGCGATACGGGCGATACGGCGCAGATGCGCTGACCGCCGTACGTCGTGCCGTACCAAACACTCACACCAAGCCCTCAGGAGGAGACCGTGAACGAGAACAGTGGGATACGCGTCGGTGTGCGCATACCGCCGTGCGACCGGGTGGACCGGCTGGCCGGGACCGCCCGGCGGGCCGAGGAACTGGGCTTCGACCAGGTGTGGTTTCCCGACTCCCAGCTGCTGTGGCGGGATGTGTACACGGTCCTGACCGCCGCCGCGCTGGGTACCGAACGGATCGGCCTGGGCAGCGCGGTCACCAACGTCGTGACCCGGCACCCGGCCGTCGTCGCCTCGGCCGCGCGCAGCGTCGCCGAGCTGGCCCCCGGCCGGTTCACCCTCGGCCTCGGCGTGGGCAACAGCTCGGTCGGCCCCATCGGCCTGCGCTCCAGCACCGGGGCCGAACTGCGCGCCGGGATCGCCACGCTGCGGGCGCTGCTCCAGGGGCAGGAGTGTGACTTCAACGGTGTACGGTCCCGGCTCCGGGACCCGGCTCCGGACGTGCCGATCCACGTGGCCGCCAGCGGTCCGCGGAATCTGCGGCTCGCCGGGGAGATCGCCGATGGTGTCGTCCTGCTCAGCGGCGTCTCACGGACGACGCTCGCCGGCGCCACCGCCCGGGTGCGGGAGGGCGCCGAGGCCGCGGGGCGCAGCACGGAGGCGATTCCGCTGACGGTCTCGGCGTTCTGCGCGGTGACCGACGATGTGGAGGCCGAAGCCCGGCTGCTCAAGCCGATCTGTGCCTCGATCGCCCAGAACGGCGGGGCGCCCTTCCTCGCCCTGGCCGGGATCGAAGTGGACGTCCCGGCGCGGGTGGAGGGGGTCTATCCGGACCTCGTCCACGCCGAGGACTGGGACGCGGCCGTCGAGATCTGCTCGGCGTGGGTGAGCGACGAGATGGCCCTGCGCTTCGCCCAGGAATTCTGCCTCTTCGGCACCGCCAAGGAGATCGCCGAACGGCTCACCGCGCTGCACGCCGACGGGGTGACCGATGTGTTCCTCCAGCACGTCGGTTCCTACGACCCGCCCACCGAACTGATCGAAAGCGTCGGCTCCGCGGTGCTGCCCGCCCTGCGGCCGGACGTCAGCCGGTGAGGGTGCCGGACCCGGAACCGCCGTCGGCCGCGACGATCAGATTGAGCACGGTGATGTGCTGACCGCAGTTCGGGCACTCATGGCCGGTGCTGAGCGGGGGCACCGGCACCGCCTGCGACCGCTGGTGCGTCCGGTCTGCGGTGTCCGCGGTGTGCGTGGTGTCCGCGGTGTCCGCGGTGTGGGTGTGCGCGGTGTCCGCGCCACGGCGGTGGGCCCGCCACCACCGGGTCTTGCATCTGGAGCCGCAGAACCTGCGCGTCGGGTTCCTGCTGGTCCAGGTGAACTCGGCGCCGCATTCGGCACACCGCCGGGCTGCGGTGTCCATGTAGCCTCCTCTGTCGGCTCGCGGTGAGACTGATTCCGCATCCATCCGCCCAGTAGATCGGTGCATGGGTTTCGGAACCGTAACGCCCTCGGTCGCCCGCGCGTGAGGTGCTTCCCGGCCGGTGGGAACCGGCCAGGTGCGATGAAACCTCGCCGAAACCCCCCTCTGTGGAGGATGAGGCCGCCGAAGACGAGGGCAGGTGAGGTGTGCACGATGTCCATCCCCGCGAACGGGCGGACGACCACCCGGCGAACGGGATTGTCACTCCCTCCCGATCTGCCGTTGCCCGAGTGGCGCCACCTCGGCCAGCAGATCCACGTCATCGCCGACTCCTCCGCGTGGTGGCTGGGCGATTGGCTCATCTTCGGCCAGGAGCACTACCCCGACCGCTACCGCCAGGCGCTGAAGCAGACCTCGCTCGACTACCAGACGCTCCGCAACTACGCCTGGGTGGCACGTAAGTTCGAGCCGGGCAGGCGGCGGGGCAAGCTGAGTTTTCAGCACCACGCGGAAGTGGCGGCCCTCCCCGAGGCCGAGCAGGAGGAGTGGCTGACCCGGGCCGAGGAGGGCGGCTGGACCCGCAATGCGTTACGCCGGCAGATACGGATGCGGCGTCAGTGTCCGGAAGCCGCACCGGAGCCGGGCGTTGTGCAGGTGAACGTGGTCGCCGAGCGCAGAATCCGCTGGGAGCGGGCGGCGGAGACCGCCGGTCTCGGGCTTATGGATTGGATCATCCAGATGCTCGACGAGGCGGCCGAAGACCCGGTCCCGCATATTCCCGGCTCCGCCGCCGACCCGCCTGCCCTGGGGGCGTGAGCAGCGCTCCGTAGAACCTCTAGCCAATGCTTTCTGTCCCGCCGGCGGGACGACGGCGTGGATTCCGGATCGGCATTCCCGCGATTCCCCCGATTTGGCGTTCCCGCATGCCCCATGAAAGCATTTCATGCGTGCTCCGGGGCCCTGGGAAGGAACGCGAAGGGCCAGGTGAGCGGCCGAACTGGGCTGCATTCACCTCATGTGACGCGTCTCGTCCCGCCGGTATCAGTAATCACCTATGGAACGCCATCGCTTCCGCTGGTGATCGCTCCGGCCGAAACCATGAGTTCTGGTTGAGTAACAGCGGCGCGCCGCGCGTGGATACGGGGTGTCAAACCGCCTGACCGCTGTTAGAGTCTGCGTCGAAAGATTGAACGGCCTTTCGCGATTTCGCGAAGTGGAGCAACGGGGGGTGGTCGATATTGATCGGCCACGATTGGCGATCTTCGAAGTGGTGTCCAAAGCGTTCCTGCCACCCCCCGGATAGAAATTCCTTTCGAGGCGAGCTCGCCTTGGAGCGGGGGGTTGGCGATGTTCGAGCAGCAACTTGAGGAAGGGGTCGTCGAAGTCGACATCGCGTCGATTTCGATGGCGGAATCACCGCGAAGTTCAGGGGAGGACCCGGAGCACATCCAAGCGCTGGCGGAGACGGAAGTCACGTTACCGCCCATCATCGTCCACCGGACCACGATGCGGGTGGTCGACGGCGCCCACCGGCTACGGGCCGCGGAGCTCCGCGGCGACGAGAAGATCAAGGTCAAGTTCTTCGACGGCAGCAAGGCCGACGCGTTCGTCCTGGCCGTCGGCTCCAACATCACCCATGGTCTGCCGCTGTCGATGACGGACCGGAAGTCGGCGGCCGCGCGCATCATCGTGTCGCATCCCCAGTGGTCGGACCGCATGATCGCGTCGGTCTCGGGCATCTCGGCGGGCACCGTCGCGGAGATCCGGCGGCGGACGTCGGCCGAGGAGGCTGCCGGTGGCAGCCGTATCGGTCAGGACGGCCGGGTCCGTCCCATCAACAGCGCCGCCGGGCGCGAGCTGGCGAGCAGGCTGATCACGGCGAACCCGGGGCTGTCGCTACGCCAGATCGCCCGGGCCGCGGGGATCTCTCCGGAAACCGCACGGGACGTCAGGAACCGGATGAGCAGGGGCGAGGACCCCTTGCCGAAGTCGCGTGGCGCGGCGAAGGCCGGGGGCCGGCGGACCGAGGCGCTGAGCCGGTCCACGGCGGGCGCGGCCACCGCCGAGGTGGTCCCGATGGCCGATCGCCTCGCGGCCGTGCACCGTCTCACCTCGGACCCCGCCCTGCGGTTCAACGAGACGGGCCGCAGGCTGCTCCGGCTGCTCAACATCAACATGCTCAGTACGGAGGAGTGGCAGGAGATCATCGCGAACGTGCCGCCGCATTGCAGTGGCATCGTGGCCAGCCTCGCCCGTGAGTGCGCGGGGATGTGGGACGAGATCGCGGTCCGGGTGGACCTCCAGCTCGCCTAGGGAACACCCGAGGGACCGTACCGCCTCCGGCGGGCCGCTCCCCACCCCGCCCCTCCCCGAAACTGGAGCTCCGCCCCAGACCCCGGCCCGGGGCTCCGCCCCAGACCCCGGACGGGGTTTCGTCCCGGGTTCCGGTCCAGGGTTCCGCCTCGGACCCCCGGGTGGGGGTTCGGTCCCGGGTTCCGGATGGGGGCTTCGCCCCGGGGTCCGGGTGGGGGTTCGCCCCAGGCCTTGGGCGGGGGCTTCGCCCCAGCACTCGGGCGGGGGGTCATCCCGGACCCCGCCGGGGTTCCGTCCCAGGCCCGGTCCGGAGTTCCATCTCAGGTCCCGGGCGGGGGTTCCGCCTCGGACCCCCGGGTGGGGGTTCGGTCCCGGGTTCCGGATGGGGGCTTCGCCCCGGGGCCCGGGTGGGGGTTCGCCCCAGGCCCGGACGGGGCTCCGCCCCAGGTCCCGGGCGGGGGTTCCGTCCCGGGTTCCGGGCGGGGGCTTCGCCCCAGCACTCGGGCGGGGGGTCATCCCGGACCCCGCCGGGGTTCCGTCCCAGGCCCGGACGGGGCTCCGCCCCAGGTTCCGGGCGGGGGTTCCGTCCCGGGTTCCGGGCGGGGGTTCCGTCTCAGCCCCCGGTCCCGGGTTCAGTCCCGGGCCTTGGACGGGCGTTTCGCACCCGGCCCCGGACGGGGGTTCCGTCTCAGGGCCTGGTCCGGGCTTCGTCCCAGAGCCCGGTCCGGGGTTCCGCCGCTTCCCGGGGCATCGATATGCGGGTCCGTCGCGTGGCGCGCTCCGCTCCAGATGCCGGGGTCCAGGGGCGGAGCCCCTGGTAGCGGGAAGGGGCGGGGAGGGGAGAAAGACCCGCCGGACACCCCGCCCCGCCGGGCCCGTCCAACCAGCGGGAATCGCTGGTTGGACAGCTCCGGCCGAAGCCACATGCCGACCCGGCGATCCAGCGATCCGGCCAGGACGAGAGGCCCGTCCTGGCCGGATCGCATATGCGGTGGCGGGGCCGCGGTTCACCGTACGGTGCGCAGGCCCCGGGCCTCGGTGACATCGACGCAGCCCGCCAGCCCCAGGGCCGACCGCAGTTCGGCGGTCAGCAGCTCGAACACCCGCCGCACACCCGCCTCACCAGCCGCGGCCAGCCCCCAGATCACCGGCCGTCCCACCAGCACCCCGGCCGCGCCGAGAGCCAGGGCTCTGAGGATGTCCGTACCGCTGCGGACACCGCCGTCGAGCAGCAGCTCGCAGCGGCCGCCGAGCACGGGCGCCAGTTCGGCCAGTGCGTCCAGGCTCGGCACGGCGCCGTCGAGCTGACGGCCGCCGTGGTTGGAGACCACCAGCGCGTCGACGCCCGACTCGGCGGCGCGCAGCGCGTCCTCCCGTGCCAGGACGCCCTTGAGCACCAGCGGCAGCCGCGTGTGCTCCCGCAGCCGGTCCACCGTGGCCCAGGTCAGCGCCGGGGAGAACGCCTCGCTGGTGTGTGCGGCCACGGCCGAGGCACCGGACGGCCGGATGTGCGCCGTCCCGCCCGCGTCGATATTGGCGGCCCGCACCTCGGCCGGGAGCGTGAACCGATTGCGGATGTCCCGCAGCCGGCGGCCCATCCACGGCACGTCCACGGTGAGCATGAGCGCCTCGCAGCCCGCGTCCTCCGCCCGGCGGGCGAGTTCCAGCGTCCGGGCGCCGTCACGCAGCCAGTACAGCTGGAACCAGACGGCCCCGCCGACCGCCGTGATCTCCTCGACCGGCACACTGCTCAGCGTGGAGACCGCGAACGGCACCCCCGCGGCCTTTGCCGCCCGGGCGGTGGCCAGTTCCCCGTCCTCGTTCACCAGCCGCTGATACGCCACCGGGGCCACCGCCAGCGGCAGCGCCGCCGGGCGGCCGAGCAGGGTGGCGTCCGTCGCGCACCGCGAGACGTCCCGCAGCACCCGTGGCACGAGGAAGGTGCGGTCGAACGCCGCCCGGTTGGCGGCCAGCGTCAGTTCGTCACCGCTGCCGCCCGCCACGAAGTCCCGGACGTCGGGCGGCAGGACGGCAGCGGCGGCGCGCTCGAGGTCGGTCAGGCACTCGGCGTCGGTCAGGCACTCGGCGTCGGTCAGGCACTCCACACCGGCCGCGGCGTCGGCATCCGCCCCGGCCGCCCCCGCTCCGGCCGCACCGCGAACGGTAACGGTGCGGTCAGCGCCGGAAGTCACGCTGCCCGGTCCTCTCCAACTCCACGGCCTCGTACAGCGCCTTGATGTTCGCGCTGCCGAAGGTCTGGGCGCCCTGCCGCTCGATGACCTCGTAGAAGAGGGTGTGCCGCGGGTGGGTGGAGGCCGTGAAGATCTGGAACAGCTGTCCGTCGTGGTCCTCGTCCGCGAGCACCCCGGTGGCGCGCAGATCGGCCAGGCGGCGCGGGCTGAGGTCGATCCGCTCACCCAGCAGGTCGTAGTACGCGTCGGGCGTGGAGAGGAACGTGACGCCGCGGTCGGACATGGCGCGCACGGAGCCGACGGCGTCGTGCGAGGAGAAGGCCAGGTGCTGCACGCCCGAGCCCTGGTGGCTCTTCAGGAACTCGTCGATCTGCCCCGGCAGGGCCGTGTCGTCGGGCTCGATGAGCGTGAGCGTGACGGTGCCGGACGGGCTCTGCACGACCTTCGAGTGCATCGCCTGGGCGCCGACGACGATGTGCTCCGCGAAGACGTCCCGGAAGCCCAGCGCCTGCTGGTAGTACGCGACGGCCGGGCCGAGGCCGCCGGTGCCGAGACAGACCGCGATGTGGTCGATGTCGAGCAGACCCACCTCGGCCGGGCTCACCTCGGTCGGGCTCACCTCGGCCGGGCTCACCTCGGCCGGGCCCACCTCGGCCAGACCCGCTCCGGCGCCCGGCCCGTCCGGCTGTTCCTCGCCGTCCATCGGCACGAATCCCGCGGGCAGCCCGGGGCCCGTGTCCGGCGCGCGCTCGACCAGGGTGTGGACCACGTCCCCGAAACCGTGCACCGCGGCGGTGACGGACGGGCCGTCACCGGTGTGCCGGGCCGGTTGCCGGTGGACACCGGCACCGTTCGCCACCGCCGCCTCGAAGGCCGCCCGCACATCGGCGGTGCGCAGCGCGATGTCCGCCACGCCGTCGCCGTGGCTGAGCACATACGCCGAGGCGGGGTGGCGGTCGGAGGTCGCCTGGGTGAGCACCAGCGTGATCCGCCCGTGCCGCAGCGCCAGGCTGCGGTGGTCCGCGGAACCGCCGCTGCCGACGATGGTGAACGCATACCGATCGACCCACTGGAACGCGCTCGTATCCAGGTTCTCCACATACAACTCGACATAGTCGATGGCGAGATCCGCGAGCGGCTCCGCAGCTTTCGGTGAATTCCTCATGTTGGTCCCCCAGATGCGGAAGAAAACCGAGCCCGCAGAACTCTAGGCGGCCATAAGCGCGTCCAGCCATCGGTGCTATTCCGGCGGTTGGCGGAACTCGTGGACCCCGGGCCTTCTCCATAAGCTGTGCCGTGTTTTGTGTTTCCGGGTCGCGGTCCTCTTGGACGGGTGATGTCTTGTGATGCACACGATGGCCGTCATCGGCACCGGCCTCATCGGTACGTCGGTCGCGCTCGCCGCCACCGGTCGGGGCGTGTCGGTGTATCTCTCCGACCGGAACCGGGCCGCCGCCAGAACCGCCGCCGCACTCGGCGCGGGCCGGGCGGAGGACCCGCCGGAGCCGGTCGACCTGGCCGTGCTGGCGGTGCCGCCGAGCCGGATCGCCGAGGTGCTGATCGCGGCCCAGGCCCGCGGTCTGGCCCGCGCCTACACCGATGTGGCGAGCGTGAAGGCGGGCCCGGAGCGGGCCGTGCTCGCCCGCGCCCCCGAGCCCTCCCGCTACGTCGGCGGCCATCCGCTGGCCGGGCGGGAGCGGTCGGGGCCGCTGGCGGCGCGGGCCGAGCTGTTCCGGGGCCGCCCCTGGGCGCTGACGCCGCACCGGCTGACCTCGCGCGCCGCCCTCGACCGAGGCTTGGAGCTGGCCGAGTTGTGCGGCGCCGCGCCGGTGGTGATGCGCGGCCGGGAGCATGACGAGGTGGTGGCGCTGACCTCGCACGTTCCGCATCTGCTGGCCAGCGTGATGGCCGCACGGCTGCGCGACGGCCCGGCCGGGGTGCCGCTGCTGGCCGGGCAGGGGCTGCGCGATGTGACCCGGATCGCCGCCGGGGACCCCCGGCTGTGGAGCGACATCCTGCGGTCCAACGCGGCCGCCATGGCCGGGGTGGTGAAGGAGCTGCGGGCCGATCTGGCCCGGGTGGCGGCGGCGCTGGACGTACTCGCCGAGGAAGACGTACCGGCAGAGGAAGACGAGTTCGCCGAGGACAGCGGCGCAGGCCATGACCAGGGCGTACGGACCCTGGAGGAGCTGCTGTCCCGGGGCGTCGCCGGGCTCGCGGGGCTGCCGCGCCCTGGCGTCGGCCCGCCCGCGGCCGAGACCGGCCTACGGATCCTGGTCCCGGACCGTCCGGGGGAGCTGGCCCGGCTGCTGGGCGCCGTCGCGGCGCTCGGAATCGCCGTGGACGACGTCGCCGTGGAGGCCGCGGAGGAGAGCGGGCTACGGGTGCGGGTGCCCGTTCCCACGGCCGACGCCGAGCGGATCGGGGCCAAGCTGGGCGCCGACGGATGGGACGGATGGGAGCGGGCACGGGCTGAATCGGTGCCCGCGGGATAGCGCTCCTCAGGGCTGCGGACAAGCCCGTCCAAGCGCGCGGTTCGAGCAATTGGACGGCGTTGTCGAAAGGGTGACGGGCGTGTGATGCTGAAGCATCCGAGCCGCCCTCATTCAGCCGATCTCATTCATCCGGCCTCATTCATCCGGCCTCGATCACGTCGCTCGCATTCGAGCCGCCTCATTCATTTGCCGCCCGGGGGAATTCATGGCAGGAACCACCGTCGCCGCGCAGACCCGTCAACGGGAATACCTCGAAATGGCAGAGCTGCACGGCAGCGTTTCCGAGCCGGTGCTGGACACGATGAACTTCCTCAACGAGGTGACCCATCGCTATCCGGACGCGATTTCCTTCGCCCCGGGCCGGCCGTACGACGGCTTCTTCGACACCGAGCAGGTCTTCACCCACATCCGCCGCTACCTGGACCACCTGGCGGAGCAGGGGAGTTCACCGGCCGACATCCGTACCGCGCTGTACCAGTACGGGCCGACCGCCGGGCAGATCCGCCAGATCATCGCCGACTCGCTGCGCGTGGACGAGGACACCGATGTGCCGCCCGAGTCCATCGTGGTGACCGTCGGCGCCCAGGAGGCCATGCTGCTGGTGCTGCGCGCGCTCTTCGCGGGCCCCGACGACGTCCTGCTGGTCTCCAGCCCCTGCTACGTGGGGATCACCGGCGCGGCGCGGCTGCTGGACGTGGCCGTGCGCCCGGTGGAGGAGCACGAGGACGGGTTCCACGCCGGCGATCTGGAGGCCGCGGTGCTGGCGGAACGTGCGCGCGGCCGCCGCCCCCGCGCGTTCTACGTGGTGCCCGACCACTCCAACCCCTCCGGGAACACCATGGGCCCGAAGGCCCGCGAGGAGCTGCTGGAGCTGGCCGAGCGCCATGACTTCCTGGTGCTGGAGGACAGCCCGTACCGGCAGGTGAGCCCCGGCACCCCGCTGCCGACGCTGAAGTCCCGGGACCGCGCCCGCCGCGTGGTGCACCTGGGCTCGTACTCCAAGACCGTCTTCCCCGGCGCCCGGGTCGGCTTCGTCGTGGCCGACCAGCGGGTCCGGGACGCCACGGGCGGTGAGCGGCTGCTGGCGGACGAACTCGCCAAGATCAAGAGCATGGTGACGGTCAACACCTCATCACTGAGCCAGGCCGCCGTGGCGGGCGCGCTGCTGGGCGCCCGGGGCCGCCTGTCGGAGCTCAACGCGGAAGCGGCCACGTACTACGGCGAGGCGATGCGGGAGATGCTGCGGCGGCTGGACGCCCGGCTGCCCGCCGCCCGCCGGGAGGCGCTCGGGGTGCGCTGGAACGAGCCCAGCGGTGGCTTCTTCCTCACCATGCGGGTCCCGTTCCGGGTGGACAACACCGTACTGACCACATCCGCACAGGACTTCGGCGTGATCTGGACGCCGATGGCGCACTTCTACCCCGGCACCGGTGGCCACCACGGCATCCGGCTGTCCATCAGCTATCTGACGCCCGCCGAGATCGACGAGGGCACGGCGCGGCTCGCGCGCTTCATCGAGGCGCACTGCGCGTCGCACAACGCGTCCAGCGCGCCGCATGACGCGTCACACAGCGCGTCACACAACGCGCCAACGCGCCGCACAGCACCAGCGGATCCCAGTGAGAAAGGTGAGGCAACGTGTCCGGACTGAGTCGCAGTCGCCGCCCCCGGAGCAAGCCGCGTATGTGGGGGTGGACCTTCCGATGACCATGGCAGCCGAGTTGCGGCCCCGCGCCCTCGGCGTGGGGACGGCGGTGACATCCACGTCGTACACCCAGCAGGAGGTGCTCGACGCCTTCGAGATCACCGACCCCAAGATCCGTTCGGTCTTCCTCAACAGCGCCATCGACCGCCGCCATCTGACGCTCCCGCCGCCGGACGGCAAGGGCGGCCGCGTCCCCGAACCGCAGGGCGACCTGCTCGACAAGCACAAGGCCAAGGCCATCGAGATGGGCGCCGAGGCGCTGCGCGCCTGCCTCAAGCGGGCCGGTGCCGAGCTGGCCGAGCTGCGCCACCTGTGCTGTGTGACCTCCACCGGACTGCTCACCCCGGGGCTGAGCGCCCTGCTCATCAAGGAGCTCGGCATCGACCGGCACTGTAGCCGCTCCGACATCGTGGGCATGGGCTGCAACGCCGGGCTGAACGCCCTGGGCGTGGTCGCGGGCTGGGCCGCCGCCCACCCCGGTGAACTCGCCGTCGTGCTCTGCGCCGAAGCCTGCTCCGCCGCGTACGCGATCGACTCCACGATGCGAACCGCCGTCGTGAACAGCCTCTTCGGGGACGGCGCGAGCGCGATCGCGCTCCGCTCAGGACCGGACGGCGTGGCCGACCCCGAGGGGCCGCGCATCCTCGAGTTCGCCAGCTGCATCATCCCGGACGCCTCCGACGCCATGCGCTACGACTGGGACCGCGAGCAGGGCCGCTTCAGCTTCTACCTGGATCCGCAGATCCCGTACGTGGTCGGCGCCCACGCCGAACTGGTCGTGGACCGGCTGCTGGCGGACACCGGGCTGCGCCGCAGCGACATCGCGCACTGGCTGGTGCACTCGGGCGGCAAAAAGGTCATCGACGCCGTCGTCGTCAACCTGGGGCTCACCCGGTACGACGTCCGGCACACGGTCGGTGTGCTGCGCGACTACGGCAACGTGTCCAGCGGCTCTTTCCTGTTCTCCTACGAACGGCTCCTGGACGAGGGAGTCGCCAAACCGGGTGAGTACGGCGTGCTGATGACCATGGGGCCCGGCTCCACGATCGAGACGGCGCTGGTCCAGTGGTGAGCGCGGAGGGTGTCATGGAAGAACTGCTGACCGTGACGGTGGACGGGGCCGAGCCGCCGACCGCCGCGACCGTCAACGCCGTACAGGCCGTGTGCGACAAGGCCGAGGACCGCCCCGGCCGCGGAGTCGTCGCCGTACAGGTCGGCGGGGCCCCGGCAGCGGGCTGGACCGGCGACCTCGATGTGATGCGCGTCAGCAAGTGGGAGCGGACACTGCGCCGACTGGAGCGGCTGCCCCGGGCCACCGTCGCGGTGGCCACGGGCGACTGCGGCGGCGCGGCCCTGGACGCCTTCCTCGTCTGCGACGTCCGGGTGGTCACCCCGGGCACCCGGCTGCTCGTCCACGGCGACGCCACGGCGACCTGGCCCGGTATGGCCGGCTACCGGCTCGTCCAGCTGGCCGGACCCGCGCGGGTCCGCCGGGCGCTGCTGTTCGGCGTGCCCATCGAGGCCCCCGAGGCGCTCGCGCTCGGCGTGGCCGACGAGCTGGCCGACGACCCGGCCGGTGCGGTCGCGGCCGTCGCCGGGCTGGTCAGCGGGCTGGCCGGAAAGGAGGTCGCGATCCGTAGGCAGCTGCTCTTCGACGCCGCGACGACCAGCTTCGAGGATGCTCTCGGCCCCCATCTGGCCGCCTGTGACCGGGTGTTGCGGCGGCCCGCGGTGGAGGCGTCATGACCGTCCCGCTCTGGCCGGAGCTGCGGCAGGCGGCCCACCGCGTCGACGAACTGGTGGCGAAGCTGCCCGAACCCGGCGCCCGGGGACCTGAGGAGCGGGCCGAGCTCGCCGCGGCCAAGGACACCGCCCGGGCGCTGCGGACGCGCTATCTGCACACCCACGCCGACGCCGTCTACGACCACCTCACCAGCGGCGGCGCCGACGAGCTCCGCATCGCCGAACTCGTCGGCGCCGCCGCGGACGCCTTCCCCGCGCTGCTGCCCACGGCCGGGCAGCTCGCGGCCGACCGCGCCCGGCGGCAGGCGGACAAGGAGGGGTACGAGATCGACCAGGGCATCTTCCTGCGCGCCGTGCTGGGCTCGCCCCGGTCGGGTCCGCATCTGCTCGACGCGATGCTGCGGCCGACGCCACGGGCGCTGCGGCTGCTGCCGGAGTTCACCAGGACCGGTGTCCTCGAGACGACGTCGGTACGGATGGAGCGGCGCGACGGCGCGGCGTATCTGACGATGTGCCGGGACGACTGCCTGAACGCCGAGGACGAGCAGCAGGTCGACGACATGGAGACCGCCGTCGACCTCGCGCTGCTCGACCCGGAGGTGAGGGTCGGGGTGGTGCGCGGCGGCCCGATGAGCCACCCCCGCTACCGGGGCCGGCGGGTGTTCAGCGCGGGCATCAACCTCAAGAGCCTGCACGCCGGGGCCATTTCGCTGGTCGGCTTTCTGCTCCGCCGCGAGCTGGGCTATCTCCACAAGCTGGTCAGGGGAGTGCGCACCGACACCGCGCCCTGGCACACCCCGACGGTCGAAAAGCCGTGGGTCGCGGCCGTCGAGACGTTCGCCATCGGCGGCGGCACCCAGCTGCTGCTCGTCTTCGACCATGTGCTCGCCGCGTCGGACGCCTGTCTGAGCCTGCCCGCGGCGCGGGAGGGCATCGTGCCGGGGGCGGCGAACTTCCGGCTCGGCCGGCACACCGGACCGCGGATCTCCCGGCAGGTCATCCTTCAGGGCCGGCGGATCCGGGCCACCGAACCCGACGCCCGGCTGCTGATCGACGAGGTGGTCGAGCCGGAGGAGATGGACACGGCCGTCGTCGGCGCCGTGGAGCGGCTCGGCGGCCCCGCGGTCGTGCCCAACCGGCGGATGCTGGGCGGGGCCGAGGAGCCGGTCGAGGAGTTCCGCCGCTATATGGCCGAGTTCGCGCTCCAGCAGGCGCTGCGCCTGTACGGCGAGGACGTCATCGGCAAGGTCGGCCGGTTCGCGGGGCGGGGCGCGTGACCGCGGCCGCGCCCGGCGGGCTACGAGAAGAGCAACGACGCCAGGAGGGGGAAGCAATGATGAGTGAGGGTCGTCAGGAGTACGACGTCGTGGTGGTCGGGGGCGGTCCGGGTGGGTCGACGCTGGCCGCGCTCGTCGCCATGCGGGGCCACCGGGTCCTGATTCTGGAGAAGGAGACGTTTCCGCGGTATCAGATCGGCGAGTCGCTGCTGCCGTCCACGATCCACGGCGTCTGCCGGATGACCGGGGTGGCGGAGAAGCTGGCCGCGGCCGGGTTCACCCCGAAGAAGGGCGGCACGTTCCGCTGGGGTGCCAACGCCGAGCCGTGGACGTTCTCCTTCTCGGTGTCCCCGAAGATCGCGGGGGCCACCTCGCACGCGTACCAGGTCGAGCGCTCGAAGTTCGACAACATCCTGCTGGAGCACGCGGTGGAGAAGGGCGCCGAGGTGCGCTTCCGGGTGTCGGTCACCGATGTGCTCGAGGACGGCGACCGGGTCACCGGCGTGCGGTACACCGACGCGGACGGCGCCGAGCACGAGGTGCACGCCCGCTACGTCGTGGACGCGTCGGGCAACGGCAGCCGGCTGCACAAGCGGGTGGGCGGCACCCGGGAGTACTCGCAGTTCTTCCGCAGCCTCGCGCTGTTCGGCTACTTCGAGGGCGGCAAGCGGCTGCCCGCCCCCAACTCGGGCAACATCCTGTCCGTGGCGTTCGAGAGCGGCTGGTTCTGGTACATCCCGCTCACCCCGGACCTCACCAGCGTCGGCGCGGTCGTCCGCCGGGAGAACGCCGACAAGATCCAGGGCGATCCGGAGCGGGCCCTGCTGGCGCTCATCGACGAATGCCCGCTGATCAAGGAGTATCTGTCGGACGCCACCCGGGTGACGGAGGGCCAGTACGGCCAGCTGCGGGTGCGCAAGGACTACTCGTACCACCAGACCACGTTCTGGCGGCCCGGCCTCGTGCTCATCGGCGACGCCGCCTGCTTCGTCGACCCGGTCTTCTCCTCCGGCGTCCACCTGGCCACCTACAGCGCCCTGCTGGCGGCCCGCTCGATCAGCAGCAGCCTGGCCGGGATCGTCTCGGAGGAGGCGGCGTTCACCGAGTTCGAGGCCCGCTACCGCCGGGAGTACGGCGTCTTCTACGAGTTCCTGATGTCCTTCTACGACATGCACGTGGATGAGAACTCCTACTTCTGGTCGGCCAAGAAGGTCACCCGCAACCAGCACACCGAGCTGGAGTCGTTCGTCGAGCTCGTGGCGGGCGTGTCGTCCTCGGAGTTCGACCTCGACGGGGCCGAGTCGGCCGCGCTGCGCATGAAGTCCAAGTCGGCCGAGTTCGTCTCCGCCATCGACGAGATGTCCGCCGACGCGGAGGGGAACATGACGCCGCTGTTCCGCTCCTCCGCGGTGCGCCAGGCGATGCAGGAGGGCGCTCAGGTGCAGAGCCGCGCCTTCCTCGGCGAGGACCTCGGCCCCGATGTGCCGATGTTCCCCGGCGGACTCATCACCTCCGACGACGGCATGCTCTGGCAGCCGGGGCCGGCCTGACGATGCCTGTCGTCCGGATCAACGGGATCCAGCTGAACTACGAGGAGCACGGAACGGGGGACCCGGTCGTCATGGTGACCGGCACCGGGGCCCCCGGCCGAATGTGGCGCACCCACCAGGTGCCCGCGCTCAAGGCGGCCGGCTTCAAGGTGATCACCGTGGACAACCGCGGGATCCCGCCGAGCGATCCCTGCACCGAGGGCTTCACCCTCGACGACATGGCGGCGGACATCGCGGGCCTCATCGAGCACCTCGGCGCGGGCCCGTGCCGGGTCGTGGGCTTCTCCCTGGGCGGCATCATCGTCCAGGAGCTGATCCTGGCCCGGCCCGAACTCGTCCGGTCGGCCGTGCTGATGGCGACCAGCGGCCGGGCCGACACCTTCGCCACCGCCCAGGCGATCGCGGAGATGGACCTGGCCGACAGCGGGGTCAAGCTGCCGCCCCGCTACGCCGCCTATGTCAACGCGTTGCAGAGCCTGTCCCCGCAGACCCTGGCCGATGAGCAACGGCTGCGGGACTGGCTGGACATCTTCGAGTTCTCCGCCGTCGACCTGGCCTCGGTCCGCGGCCAGCTCGGCCTCCAGCTGATCCCCAACCGGCTGCCCGCGTACGCGGCCATCCGCTGCCCGTGCCTGGTCCTGGGCTTCGAGCACGACCTGATCGTACGGCCGCAGCTCACCCGGGAGGTCGCCGACGCCATCCCGGGCGCCCGCTACACCGAGATCCCCGGCTGCGGACACTACGGCTATCTGGAGAAGCCGGCCGCGGTGAACGCCGCGCTCGTCGACTTCTTCACCGCTCCCCTCGCCGCTGCGGTGGCGGTCCCGGGCGGTGGGCCACTGGCGGTCCCGGGCGGTGAGCGGGTGACGGTTCCCGCTGGTGGCCGGGTGCCTGCCGGTGGTCCGTTGCCGGTCCCGGCCGGTGGACCGGCGGGTGCGGAAAGCCGATCGTGAAGACGAGGCCCCCCTCCGGGCGGGCCTCCACGGCGAGCGTGGCGTCATGGGCCACCGCGATGGCCTGCACGATCGACAGCCCCAGGCCCAGGCCGTCCTTGTTGGTCCGCGGGTCGCCGAGCCGCTGGAACGGCTGGAACATCTGGTCCAGCGCGCTCGGTGGCACCACCGGACCGGAATTGGCCACGGTCAGGACCGCCCGGCCGGGCTCGTCCGCCGTGGCCACCTCCACCCAGCCGTACGGCCCGTTGTGCCGCAGCGCGTTGTCCACCAGGTTGATGACGAGCCGTTCGGCCAGCGGCCGGTGGCCCGCCGCGACCGTGGCCGCCGGCGCACAGCGCAGCGTGATCCGCCGCTGCTCCGCGTCCGTCCGGCGGGCCGCCACGACCTCCCGCGCCAGCCGGTCCAGGTCGAACGGCCTGCGCACCTCGATCCCCGCGTGGCTACGGGCCAGGGTCAGCAGCGCCTCGATCATGCGCTCCTGCTGGGCGCCCGCGGCGAGGATCCGCTCATGCGCCGTGCGCAGCGATGCCACGTCCGCGTCGGGATCCGACAGGGCCAGCTGCCCCAGCGTCCGCTGCCGGGCGAGGGGAGTGCGCAGCTCATGCGAGGCGTTGGCGACGAACCGGCGCTGTGCCTCGAACGAGGTCTCCAACCGGCCGAGCAGACCGTCGAACGTGTCGCCCAGCTCCTTGAGTTCATCGCTCGGGCCCTCGAGCGCGAGGCGCTGATGCAGGCTGGTCGCCGAGATCTCCCGGGCGGCGCCGATGACCGTGCGCAGCGGGCGCAGTATCCGTCCGGAGACCACCCAGCCCAGCGCGATCGAGATGACCGACATCAGCCCGAGCGCGATCGCGGACTGCACCAGCAGGTCGTGCAGCATGGCGTCCCGCTGGAGCTCCATGATCTCCCGCGCCGCGGCCGGGAGGACATCGCGGGTGCTCTCCCCGATGCGCCCCCGCGGCGGCGGCACCGGCGGCGAGTGGCCGTCGGTCTCGCCCGCCCGCGGCCCACCGCCGCCCGGTGCGGGCTGCCCGCCGGACAGCGAACCGCCGCCCGCGCCCAGCACCAGCAGATACGTGATCGTCAGCAGCGCCGCCCCGGAGAGCAGGAACAGCGCCCCGTACAGCAGCGTCAGCTTCAGCCGGACCGTACGCCGGGGCAGGGCTGAGTGCGCGAGCCGGGCGGTGAGCCGGGACAGCGGAGCCATCAGCCGCGACAGCGAAGGCATCGTCGGCCTCAGATCCGGTAGCCGCGCTTGGCGACGGTCTCGATCACCGGCGGTTCGCCCAGCTTGGCCCGCAGCCTGCTGATGGTGATCTTCACGGCGCTGGTGAACGGATCGGCCGCCTCGTCCCACACCCGCTCCAGCAGCTCCTCCGCCGAGACCGCCCGCCCCTTGGCCGACAGCAGCAGCTCCAGCACGCCGAACTCCTTGGGCGCCAGCTCCAGCGGCCGGCCCGCCCGTGCGGCCTTGCGGCGCGCCGTGTCCACCACCAGGTCGCCGTGGTGCACCACCGGCGGCACGGCCGGATGTGCCCGCCGGGCCAGGGCGCCGATCCGGGCGATCAGCACCGGGAAGTCGAACGGCTTCGCCAGATAGTCATCGGCCCCCAGATTGAGCCCGTCGACCAGATCCTCCGCCGAGGCCGCCGCGGTCAGCATCAACACCCTGCTGCGGCAGCCGGACGCGATCAGCTCGGAGCAGATCTCATCGCCGTGCATCCCGGGCAGATCCCGGTCCAGCACGATCACGTCGTAGTCACTGAGCAGCGCCCGCTCAAGGCCGCCCGCCCCGTCGAACGCCACATCGACGGCCATCTGCGCCCGCCGTAAGCCGACGGCCACCGCCTGCGCCATTTCCTGGTCGTCCTCCACCACGAGCACGCGCACCCGCTCCCCCTCCTCGGTCTGTCCAACCGGCCTGCTCGGCCCTGCCCCCTGGACAACGAGATCCAGAATGCCCCGGCTCCGGTTTCCGCGGGGTTTCACCCGTTGTCCAAGTGCAGAGAATACGCGGTTGGACGCCACTTCAATAGTCGACCTTGCCGCTCCCGATGGGCCCTCGTTACCTTGAATTCCGGCCCGCTCCAGGGAAGTTGGAAGGAGTGAAGATGACCAATCCGTTCGACGACGAAAACGGTTCCTTTCTGGTCCTGCTGAACGACGAGGGCCAGTATTCGCTGTGGCCCGCCTTTGCCGAGGTACCGGCCGGCTGGCGCGTCGTATTCGGCGAGGACGCCCGCAAGAACTGCCTGGACTACATCGAGGAGAACTGGCGCGACATGCGCCCCAAGAGCCTCATCGACCAGCTCACATAGGTCGGACCGACCCAAGCCGAGGAGAGCGTCGTGTCCATAGGCGGCCCAGGGCCGATGATGATTCGCGCGGTGGGCCCCGACCCATCGGTGACCAAGCAGAAAATAAAAGCCGGGACCGCGAAACGGATAGTTCCGTATACCCGGCCGTACCGCGTCAGCATCTGTCTGCTGCTGCTCATGACCGTGGCGAACGCCGCCATTGTGGTGGCCGTCCCCATCCTCTTCAAATACCTCATCGACAATGGCATCGCCGAACATGATTCCGATGTCGTCGTGGGTATCGCCGTGGCGGTCGGCGGACTGGCGGTCCTCGGCGCGCTGCTGGGGTTCGGCGAGGCGTGGTACTCGGCCCGGGTCAGTGAAGGGCTCGTCTACGAACTGCGCACCAAGGTCTTCGACCATGTGCAGCGCCAGCCGCTGGCGTTCTTCACCCGGGCCCAGACCGGCGCCCTGGTCAGCCGGCTCAACGCGGACGTGGTCGGGGCCCAGCAGGCCCTGACGTCACTGCTGTCCACGGTCGTCTCGGCCGTGCTCACCCTGCTGTTCGTCCTCATCACGATGTTCTACCTGTCCTGGGTGATCACCCTGATCTCCCTGGTGGTGCTGCCCTTCTTCATCCTCCCCGGCAAGGTCGTCGGGCGCCGGCTCCAGCGGCTCATGCGCTCCCAGATGGAGCAGAACGCCGAAATGGGCGCGTTGATGAACGAGCGGTTCAACGTGACCGGCGCGCTGCTGACCAAGCTGTACGGCCGGCCCAGCCGCGAGCTGCGCCAGTTCACCAAGCTGGCCGGCAAGGTCCGCGACCTCGGCGTCCTGACCGCCGTCAACGGCAAGCTGCTCTTCCTGTCGATGGTCCTCCTCAGCGCGCTCGCCACCGCCGTGGTCTACGGCGTCGGCGGCCGCCTCGTCATCGACGACGCCTTCGAGATCGGCACCCTGGTGGCCCTGGCCACGCTGCTCACCCGGCTCTTCGGCCCCATCAACCAGCTCTCCAGCGCCCAGGCCAACGTGGTCACCGCGCTCGTCAGCTTCGACCGGCTCTTCGAGATCCTCGACCTCAAGCCGCTCATCTCCGAGAAGCCCGACGCGATCGCCCTGCCCCGCGACGGCGCGCCCGAAATCGTCTTCGACGGCGTCTCGTTCTCGTACCCGGCCGCCGCGGACGTCTCGCTCGCCTCCCTCGAATCGATCGCCATCCCGCGGTCGGAGCGCACCAGGAACGACTGGACCCTGCGCGAGCTGAGCTTCCGGCTGCCCGCCGGGAAGCTCACCGCCCTCGTCGGCCCCTCAGGCGCCGGCAAGACCACCATCACCCATCTCGTACCCCGGCTGTACGACCCCGGCGAAGGCACCGTCAGCATCGACGGACACGACCTCCGGGACCTCACGCTGGAGTCCCTCTACGACACCATCGGCGTCGTCACCCAGGACGCCTATCTCTTCCACACCACCATCGGCGACAACCTCCGCTACGCCCGTCCGGAGGCCACCGAGCAGGAGATGATCGACGCCTGTAAGGCCGCCCAGATCTGGGGCCTGATCGAGTCCCTGCCCGACGGCTTCGACACCGTCGTCGGCGACCGCGGCTACCGGCTCTCCGGCGGCGAGAAACAGCGCATCGCCATGGCCCGGCTCCTGCTCAAGGCGCCACCGGTCGTCGTCCTCGACGAGGCCACGGCACACCTCGACTCCGAGTCCGAGGCCGCGCTGCAACGGGCACTGGAGACCGCGCTCGCGGGGCGCACCTCCCTGGTGATCGCCCACCGGCTGTCCACGATCCGCGACGCCGACCAGATCCTCGTGATCGACGGCGGCCGGGTGCGGGAGAGCGGCACCCACGAGGAACTCCTCGCCCTGGGTGGGCTCTACGCGGAGCTGTACCGCACGCAGTTCGCGGGGCGCGGGGGGCCGGGTGGGCATGAGGCGTCACCCAATGGCCATGGGCCGGTGCCGCCCCATGGCCACGGGCCGGTGGGCAATGGCCATGGACCGGGGCCCCACGGACATGCTCCGGTCGGTCCTCCCCATGGGCCGTATCCGGCGGGCCCGGGGGCCGGCCCGTTCCCGGGGCCAGGGCCCGGTCCTGCGCCCTTCCCGGGCCCGGGACCTCATCCGGGCATGCGGGCGATGCCCGGCGGCCCGCCGCCCGGACATGGCTGAGCACGGCTGAGCACACGTAGCGCCGACCACCGCCATCGCGTACCGCGGCAGAGGGAGACATCCATGCATGGCACGACCGAATCCTGGCGACCGCTGGGCGAGTTGTTCGACGCCCAGGTGGCCGAGTCGCCGGACGCGGTGGCGGTGATCGGCGCGGACGGTCTGGAGTGGTCGTACGCGGAGCTGGGGGCGCGGGCGGACCGAGTCGCCGGGGCGCTGGCCGCGCACGGGGTCCGGCGCGGTGACCTCGTGGCGGTGGTGCTGGACCGGTCCGCCGAACTGGTGGCGGTGTGGCTGGGGGTGGCGAAGGCCGGGGCGGGGTTCGTCCCGGTCGATCCGGCGTATCCGGCCGAGCGGATCGGATGGATGGTCGAGGACGCCGGGCCGGTGCTCGCGGTGTGCTCGGAGGAGACGCGGGCCTTGGTGCCGGCCGGGGTGGAGTGCCTGGTCTGGGATCCGGCCGCGGAGGGTGAATCGGCGCCCCCGGTGTCCGTGGATGCCGATGATGTGGCGTATGTGATCTACACGTCGGGCTCGACCGGCCGTCCCAAGGGCGTGCTCGTGACGCATCGTGGCATCGGCAACCTGGCGGCCGCGCAGATCGAGCGGTTCGCGGTGGGCGCCGATGCGCGGGTGCTGCAACTGGCGTCGTTGAGCTTCGACGCCGCGGTGTCCGAGATCTGCATGGCGTTGCTTTCGGGTGCCGCGTTGGTGATGGCGGGTGCGGACAGGTTGCCGCCGCAAGGGTCGTTGAGCGGGACGGTGGCGGAATACGGCGTCACGCACGCGACCGTCCCCCCGTCGGTGCTGGCGACGGTGGAGGAGCTGCCGGAGAGCCTGCGGACGCTGGTGGTGGCGGGTGAGGTGTGCCCGCCGGCGCTGGTGGCGCGGTGGGCGCCGGGCCGTCGGATGATCAATGCGTACGGCCCGACCGAGGTCACCGTGTGCGCCACGATGAGCGCGCCTCTGGAGCCGTTCGGACCGGTGCCGATCGGCGGGCCCATCGCCAACACACGGGTGTTTGTGCTGGACGAGCGCCTGCGGCCGGTGCCCGAGGGCGTGCTGGGCGAGTTGTACGTCGCGGGGCCGGGGCTCGCACGGGGCTATCTGCGCCGCCCGGGGCTGACGGCGGAACGGTTCGTGGCCTGCCCGTTCGCGGACGGGCGGATGTATCGCACGGGCGACCTCGCCCGGCGGACGGCCGACGGTGAGCTGGTCTTCGGTGGCCGGGCCGATGAGCAGGTCAAGGTGCGGGGTTTCCGGGTGGAGCCGGGGGAGATCGAGGCCGTTCTCGCCGGGCACCGGAGTGTCGGCCACGTCGCCGTGGTCGTACGGGAGGACCGCCCCGGGGACCGGCGGCTCGTCGCCTACGTCGTCCCTGACGAGGATGTGGACACCGGCGGGCTGCGGGAGTACGTGGCCGAGCGGCTGCCGGAGTACATGGTGCCCACCGCGGTCGTCGCGCTGGGCGCGCTCCCGGTCACGGTGAACGGCAAGCTGGACCGCGCCGCCCTCCCCGCCCCCGACTTCACCGACGCCGCCGAGGGCCGTGGTCCGCGGACGCCCACCGAAGAGGTGCTGTGCCGGCTCTATGGCGAGATCCTCGGCCTGGAGCGGGTCAGCGCGGAGGCATCCTTCTTCGAGCTCGGCGGCGATTCGATTCTGACCATGCTGCTGGTGTCGGTGGCCCGGCGCGCCGGGCTGGTGATCGCCCCGTACCAGGTGTTCGAGCTCGCCACCCCGGCCCGCCTCGCCGACATCGCCGAACCGCTGGACGAGAGCGCCGCGACAGGTGACCGGGCGCGGGGCGCCGGACATCTGCCGCTCTCCCCGGCCATGCACGAACTGCTGGACCACGAAGGACTTCAGGGGCCCGCGAGACCCGAGAGGGCCGCGGGATTCCGGTCGGCCGTGCTGGACGTCCCGGCCGGGCTCGACCTGGACGACATCGCCCGTGCGCTACAGGCCGTCGTCGATCGCCACGACATGCTGCGGGCCCGGCTGGAGACCACGCCGGAGCGGCGGCTGACCGTACCCCCGGCGGGCTCGGTGTCCGTCCGCCCGTGGACGCGGCGGGTGGCGACGGCAGGCATGGACGCCGATCGGCTCCAGCAGCTGCTCGCCGCCGAGTCGGCCGAGGCCGGGCGGCGGCTGGACCGGCGGGCCGGGGTGATGGCCCGTGCCGTGTGGTGCGACAGCGGGCCGGACGCGCCCGGGCGGCTGCTCGTCGTAGCGGACCGGCTGGTGGTCGACGCGATGTCCTGGGGGATCGTGCTGGAGGACATGGCCGCCGCGATCGCGGGGCGGGAGATCGCGTCGGTGCCGACGTCGTTCCGTCACTGGACACGGGCATTGGCCACGCAGGCCGACAGCGCCCAACGGCGTGCGGAGTTGCCCGCCTGGACCGAACTCCTCGCCGCCGGCGACCCGTTGCTCACCACCCGGCCCGCCGACCCGGCCCGCGATGCGAACGCTCCGGTGCGGTGCGCCTCCGTACGCATCCCGGCCGACACCACGGCGGCGGTGCTGACCGCCCTGCCGGACGCGTTCCACACCGGCGCCGAGACCGTCCTGCTGACCGGGCTGACCGTGGCCCTCGCCGCCTGGCGCGACGGCCAGGACCGGGCCGGTGGCTTCCTCGTGGACATGGCGGTGCCGGACCACGGACGTGCCGCCCTGGGCAGTGGCGCCGATCTCTCCCGCACCGTGGGTTCGTTCGCCCACAGGCACCCCGTACGGCTCGACACCGGGGCCCTCGACCTCGCGGAGATCCGCCTCGGCGGGCCTGCCGCGGGCCGGGCCATGAAGCAGATCAAGGAGCGGCTGCGGGTCGTCCCCGGCGATGGACTCGGCTACGGCCTGCTGCGCCACCTCAACCCCGACACCGCCGCCACGCTCGCCGCCCTGCCCACCCCGCAGCTCGGCTTCACCGCCCCGGGCGACGACGACCGGCCGCCCACCCACCCGCTCGAAGCGGCGGCCGGTCTCGAGGGAACCGAACTGGTCCTCAGCCTGGACTGGCCGGAGCCCCTCCTCACCGCACCGGCCGCCCGACGCCTGCTCGAAGCGTGGGCGGAGACGCTGTCCGGCCTCGCCGCACACACCGGCGGTGGCCATACGCCATCCGACTTCCCGCTGATGGCACTCGACCAGGACCAGATCGAGGAGCTCGAGGCCGAGGTGGCGGGCGGCGTAGTCGATGTACTGCCGCTGTCACCCCTCCAGGAGGGCCTGCTCTTCCACGCGATGTTCGATGAGCGGGAGCGGGACATCTATGTCGAACAGAAGGTCCTGGAGATCGAAGGGCCCCTGGACGCCGGGAAGTTGCGCGCCACCTGGCAGGCGCTCGTCGAACGGCACGGCAGTCTGCGCACCGGCTTCCGCCGCCTGGTCGGCGTGGACGAACCCGTCCAGGTGATCGTCCGCCACGTCACCCTGCCCTGGCGCGAGGTGGACCTGTCGCACCTCGGCGCCGAGGCGGCGCGGCACCGGGCGGACCGTCTGGAAAGCGCGGAACGGGCCCGCCGCTTCGACCTCACCGCCCCGCCCCTGGCACGAATCCTGCTGGTGAAGACCGGCCGCGACCGCCACCGCATGGTCGTGACCCTGCACCACATCGTGCTCGACGGCTGGTCGCTGCGGATCCTCATCCGCGAGCTGTGGGCCGCTTGCGCCCCCGGCGGCGACATCCGCGCACTGGCGCCGACCACGCCCTACGGCGAGTATCTGGCCTGGCTGCGCCGCCAGAACCGGGACGCGGCGCGTGCCGCCTGGCAGCGGGCGCTGGATGGCGTGTCCGGGCCGACGACGGTCGCCGCGCTCGATCCGAACGCCGAACCCGTCCTCACCCGCAAGGTCCTCGCCGAGACCGGCGACCATCTGGCCGGTGCGCTGCGAGAGCTCGCCCGAGGCCACGGCGTCACGCTGAACACCGTGCTCCAGGTGGCCTGGGCCCAGATCGTCGGCAAGCTCACCGGCCGCAGCGATGTGGTGTTCGGCGCCGCGGTGGCCGGCCGCCCGCCGGAGCTGGCGGGGATGGCGGACATGCTGGGGCTCTTCATCAACACCATCCCCGTACGGGTCCGGCTGCGCCCAGCAGACTCCATCGCCCGCCTGCTCGGCGCGGTGCAGGCCCAGCAGTCGGCGCTGCTCGACCACCAGCACCTCGGCCTCAAGGAGATCCAGCGCCTGGCCGGACCTGGCGCCACCTTCGACACCCTGATGGCCTTCGAGAACTTCCACGCGGGCGAGACCGGACCGGCCGCCCCGCTGCGACTGACGGACAGCACGACCCGGATGGCCACCACTTTCCCGCTGACGCTGGGGGTGGACCCGGCGGACGAGCTGAAGTTCTGGCTGGACTACCGCCCGGACGCGTTCGACGAGCACGCCGCCCGGGGCGTGGTACGGCGGCTGGTGCGGGTGCTGGAGCAGATGGCGGCGGATCCGGCGGCTCGGGTGAGCGAGATCGAGGTGCTGGGGTGCGGTGAGCGGGCGCGGGTGGTGGAGGGGTGGAACGCGACTGACCGGGTTGTGCCGGTGGGGCCGTTGGGTGAGTTGTTCGATGCGCGGGTGGCCGTTTCGCCGGGTGCGGTGGCGGTGGTGGGTGCGGGTGGTGAGGAGTGGTCGTACGCGGAGTTGGGGGGTCGGTCGGATCGGGTGGCGGGGGTGTTGGCTGCGCGGGGTGTGGGGTGCGGTGATCTGGTGGGTGTGGTGTTGGAGCGGTCGGTGGATGTGGTGGCGGTGTTGTTGGGGGTGGTGAAGGCGGGGCGGGGTTTGTGCCGGTGGATCCGGCGTATCCGGTGGAGCGGATTGGGTGGATGGTCGAGGATGCCGGGCCGGTGTTGGTGGTGTGCTCGGAGGGGACTCGGGGGTTGGTTCCGGTCGGGGTGGAGTGCTTGGTGTGGGATCCGTCTGAGGTGGTGGCGGAGTCTGTGCCTGCGGTTTCGGTGGGTGTCGATGATGTGGCGTATGTGATCTATACGTCGGGGTCGACGGGGCGGCCGAAGGGTGTGGCGGTGACGCATCGTGGCCTGGGGAATTTGGCGGTTGCGCAGATCGAGCGGTTTGCGGTGGGTGCTGATGCGCGGGTGTTGCAGTTGGCGTCGTTGAGCTTTGACGCCGCGGTGTCGGAGATGTGTATGGCGTTGCTTTCGGGTGGCGCGTTGGTGATGGCGGGTGCGGACAGGTTGCCGCCGAAGCGGTCGTTGAGTGAGGCGGTGGCGGAGTTCGGTGTGACGCATGTGACGGTGCCGCCGTCGGTGCTGGCGACGGTGGAGGAGCTGCCGGGGAGTTTGCGGACGTTGGTGGTGGCGGGTGAGGTGTGTCCGCCGGGGCTGGTGGAGCGGTGGGCACCGGGCCGTCGGATGGTCAATGCGTACGGGCCGACCGAGGTCACGGTCTGCGCGACGATGAGTGGGCCTCTGGAGCCGTCCGGGCCGGTGCCGATCGGCCGTCCGATCGCCAATACGCGGGTGTTCGTGCTGGACGAGTTTCTGCGACCCGTGCCCGAAGGCGTGGCGGGTGAGCTGTATGTCGCGGGGCCGGGGCTCGCGCGGGGTTACCTCGGCCGCCCCGGGCTGACGGCGGAGCGCTTCGTGGCGTGTCCGTTCACGGGCGGGCGGATGTATCGCACCGGCGACCTCGCCACATGGACGGCCGATGGTGAGCTGGTCTTCGGTGGGCGCGCTGATGACCAGGTCAAAGTGCGTGGTTTCCGGGTGGAGCCGGGTGAGATCGAGGCGGTTCTCGCCGGGCATCGGAGTGTCGGGCAGGTCGCCGTGGTCGTACGGGAGGACCGCCCCGGTGACAAGCGGCTCGTGGCGTACGTGGTCCCCGACGGGGATGTGGATACTGCGGGGTTGCGGGAGTACGTGGCCGAGCGGCTGCCGGACCACATGGTCCCCGCCGCGGTCGTCGCCCTGGACGCCCTGCCGGTCACCGTCAACGGCAAGCTGGACCGCGCCGCCCTCCCCGCCCCCGACTTCTCCGACGCCGGCGGGCGCGGTCCCGCCACGCCGACCGAGGAGATCCTCTGTGGCCTGTACCGCGAGGTTCTCGGCCTTGAACGAGTGGGCGCCGAGGTGTCGTTCTTCACCATCGGTGGCGACTCGATCCTCGCGATGAAGCTCATCGCCCGGATCGGCGCCGTCCTCGACACCGAGCTCAACATCGGCGAGCTGTTCGCCGCTCCCACGGTGGCCGGAGTCGCCCGCCTCGTCGCGGCGGCTGGAGGTACGGCCGCCCGGCCCCCGCTGACGCCGCGGCCGAGGCCGGAGGCGCTGCCGCTCTCGTACGCCCAGCGGCGCATGTGGTTCCTCAACCGGCTCGAGGAGACCAACCCGGGGGCCGGAGCGGTCTACAACCTGCCGCTGGCCCTTCGGCTGACCGGAGAGGTGGATGTCACCGCGCTGGAGGCCGCGCTGGGCGATGTGGCCGACCGGCACGAGAGCCTGCGCACGTTGTTTCCTGAGACCGATGGCGAGCCGCGCCAGCGGGTGCTGGAGGGCGAGGCGGGCCGACCGCGACTCGTTGTCGTGGAGACCAGCGAGGAACTCCTCGCGGCCGAACTCGGGTTGCACGCCGACCGTGGGTTTGATGTGACCGTCGATCTGCCGTGGCGGGCACGGCTGTTGAAGACGGGACCATCGGACTACGTGCTGCTGATCGTCGCGCATCACATCGCCGTCGACGGCTGGTCGATGGGTGTGCTGGCGCGGGACCTGGGGGCGGCGTATGCGGCTCGGCGGGCGGGCGGCGCGCCCGGGTGGGAGCCGCTGCCGGTGCAGTACGCGGACTACGCGCTGTGGCAGCGCGAGGTGCTGGGCGATCCCGAGGACCCGGACAGCGTGATCAGCGGCCAGCTCGGCTACTGGCGTGAGGCGCTGGCCGGTGCGCCCCAGGAGCTCGCGCTGCCGACCGACCGGCCCCGTCCTGCGATGTCGTCGTTCCGGGGTGGCGAAGTGCCGATCCAGATCGGCGCGGAAACCCACGCCCGGCTGCTGGACGTGGCCCGCCGTGGTCGCGCCACCATGTTCATGGTGGTGCACGCCGCCCTCTCCGTGCTGCTCAGCCGGGTGGGTGCGGGCGACGACATCACCATCGGCGTGCCGATCGCGGGCCGTGGCGACCCGGCGCTGGACGACCTGGCCGGGTTCTTCGTCAACACCCTGGTCGTCCGCGCCGATCTCAGCGCGAACCCGTCCTTCACGGAGCTGCTGGCCCAGGTGCGGGAGACCGATCTGGCCGCGTACGCGCATCAGGACGTGCCGTTCGAGCGACTGGTCGAGGACCTGAACCCGTCACGCTCGCTCTCCCACAACCCGCTGTTCCAGGTCCTGCTGGCCCTCCAGAGCCTACCGGCGCCGCAATGGGGCCTGCCGGGGCTGCGGGTTCGACGGATACCGGCGGCCGCCCAGGTCCCGGCCCGCTTCGATCTGTCGCTGGACCTGGCCGAGCACCGTGATGGTGTGGGGGCGCCGGCGGGGTTGGGTGGGGCGTTGTTGTTTGCGGTGGATTTGTTTGATGTGGGTACGGCGCGGGGGTTGGTGGAGCGGTTGGTGCGGGTGTTGGAGGCGGTGGCGGCTGATCCGGGGGTGCGGGTCAGTGAGATTGATGTGGTGGGGGAGGTGGAGCGGGCTCGGGTGGTGGCGGAGTGGAATGCCACGGAGGCTGCGCTGCACGGTGGTTCGATCGTGGAGCGCATCGAGGCGCGGGTTGTGGCGGCGCCGGATGGGGTGGCGGTGCGGTGTGGTGGTGAGGCGTTGTCGTATGGGGAGTTGGATCGGCGGGCGAATCGGTTGGCGTGGTTGTTGGCCGGTGCTGGTGTTGGTCGGGAGTCGCGGGTTGCGTTGTGTTTGGCGCGGTCGGTGGACATGGTGGTGGCGGAGTTGGCGGTGTGGAAGGCCGGTGGGGCGTTCGTTCCGCTGGATCCGGAGTATCCGGCCGACCGGTTGGGCTTTGTGATCGCGGACAGCGGGGCCGGAGTGGTTCTCGGTACGTCGGAGAGCTTGGCCGAGGTGCCGGTCGGTGGTGCCCGTGTTGTGCGTCTGGAGGAGGCGGACGGCTTCTCCGCCGAGCCGCTGGGGACGGTCGTCGTTCCGGATCAGTTGGCGTATGTGATCTATACGTCGGGTTCGACGGGGCGGCCGAAGGGTGTGGCTGTCGCGCATGGTGGTGTGGCGAATCTGGCTGAGGCGATGCGTCCGGTGTTGGGGATGGACGCGGGTGTGGTGGCGTTGCAGTTCGCGTCGTTCAGCTTCGACGCCGCCGTCCTCGATGTGGTGGTCACCCTCGCTGCTGGCGGGACGTTGGCGGTGGCGAGTGCGGAGGAGCGTAGGGATCCGCAGGCGTTGGCGGAGATGATCGGCCGGTGTGGGGTGCGGGTGGCGAGCGTGGTGCCGTCGCTGCTCGGGGTGCTGGACCCGGACAACGTCCAGGGTGTGCGGAACTGGGTTCTGGGCGCGGAGCGACTGAGTGCGGAGCTGGCTGGTCGGTGGTCGGCGGGTGCGCGGGTGTGGAACACCTACGGGCCGACCGAGGCCACCGTCATCACCACCGCCACCGCCATGCCCCTCGATCCCGGACTGGGTACGGCACCGCCAATAGGCCGCCCTCTGCCTAACAGCAAGGTGTTCGTGCTGGACACGTTCCTCAAGCCGGTGCCTGTGGGCGTGACGGGCGAGGTGTACATCGCCGGTGCGGGCCTGGCCCGGGGCTATATCGGTCGGCCGGATCTGTCCGCCGAGCGGTTCGTGGCCTGCCCGTTCGCCGCCCCGGGTGACCGGATGTATCGCAGTGGCGACCTGGCGAAGTGGACCGCCGATGGTGATCTGGTCTTCGCGGGTCGCGTGGATGAGCAGGTCAAGGTGCGTGGTTTCCGGGTCGAGCCGGGTGAGATCGAGGCGGTGGTGGCCGCCTGTGAGGGCGTGGGCCAGGTCGCGGTGGTGGTACGTGGCGACGGGCCGGGGGACAAGCGGCTGGTCGCGTACGTGGTCCCCAACGGGGAGCTGGACGTGGCGGCCGTACGGGAGTTCGCGGCGGACCGGTTGCCGGAGTACATGGTCCCGACCGTCATGGCGCTTGATGCGCTGCCCTTGACGGTCAACGGCAAGCTGGACCGTGCCGAGCTCCCCGCCCCCGACACCGCTGAGATGACGTCGGGCCGGGCCGCGGAGACGACGGCCGAAGAGATCCTCTGTGGGCTCTTCGCCGAGGTGCTTGGCCTTGATGAGGTCAGTGCCGATGCGTCGTTCTTCGAGCTCGGCGGTGACTCGATCATGTCGATGCTGCTGGTGTCGAGGGCGCGTAAGGCCGGTCTGGCCGTGAGCGCCCGGCAGGTGTTCGAGCGACGGACCCCGGCGGACCTGGCCGTGGTGGCCCGTGATGTGGCCACCGCCGATGGCCTGGCGGGGAGCGGCGATTCGGGCACCGGCGAGGTGCCATTGACCCCCGTCATGCATGAGCTGCTGGACCGGGCCGGAGCAGAACGCATAGCTGGGGTGTACCAGTCGACCGTGGTGGTGGCTCCGGCGGGGATGCGGCTGGAGACGCTGACCGGTGCCGTTCAGGCCCTGGTCGATCACCACGACATGTTACGGGCCCGACTGGACACCGAGCCCGAGCCCCGCATCCTCGTCCCGCCGACCGTGTCCGTGGCCCCGTGGGTGCACCGGATCGATGCGAGCGCGGCCGGGGGTGACCTCGAGCGCCTGATCGCCGAGCAGTCGCGGGCCGCCGCGGATCGGCTCGATCCGCGCGCGGGTGTGATGATGCAGGTGGTCTGGTTCGACCTCGGCCCGAGCGCCCCCGGACGGCTCCTGCTCACCGTCCACCACCTCGCCGTGGACACGCTCTCCCTCCGCGTCCTCATCCCGGACCTCGCCCAGGCGTACGCGGACCTGGCGGCCGGCCGTGAGGTCGTGCTGGAGCCGGTGCCCACCTCCTTCCGGCACTGGGCCCGGGCCCTGCGGACCGAAGCCACCGGTCCACCGCGGCTCGCCGAGCTCCCCGCCTGGACCCGACTGCTGCGCGGCTCCGACGCGCCACTCGGCGCCCGCCCCCTGGACCCGGCCCGCGACGTGGGCGCCACGCTGCGGCGGGTCTCCGTGACGGCCTCGGCCGAGCTCACCGCCACCCTGCTGACGGCGGTCCCGGCCGCCTTCCACGCCGGGATCGACGATGTGCTGCTCACCGCCCTCGCCTCCGCCGTCGCGGAGTGGCGGCGGCACCGCGGACAGAATGCGGAAGGCGGGGTCCTGGTGGACGTGGAAGGCCACGGTCGGACGTCCGGCGGTCTCGATCTGGCCCGTACGGTGGGCTGGTTCACCAGCACGTACCCCGTGCGGCTCGACCCCGCGACACAGGACTTCTCCGGGCTGCGCGGCGGCGGGCCGGTGGCGGGACGGGCCGTCAAGCACATCAAGGAACAGCTCCGCGCCGTCCCGGGCGATGGCCTCGGCCACGGTCTGCTCCGCCATCTCAACCCCGAGACCGCGCCCGCGCTCGCCGCGCTGCCCACCGCCCAGATCGGCTTCACCTACGTGGGCCGCTTCGCCGACGGGACACCGGACCAGACGGCCGCCGCCTGGTCCGCCGCCCCCGAAGGCGGTCTCGGCGGTGGAGTGGGCGACGAGGTCCCGCTGGCCCATGCCCTGGAGGCCGTCGGCCTGGTCCGTGACCTGCCGGACGGCCCGCTGCTCACGCTGACACTCGCCTGGCCCCAGCACCTCCACCACCCCGACGACATGCGGCGACTCGCCGATGGCTGGCTGGCGATGCTCACCGGCCTCGCCACCCACACCACCGGTTCCGGCGGCGGCCACACACCGTCGGACTTCTCACTCATCACGCTCGACCAGAGCCAGATCGACGCGCTCGAAGCGGAACTCGCGGACAAGGGGGGAGCACGATGACTCAGATGCGAGTCCAGGACGTCTGGCCGCTGTCGCCGTTGCAGGAGGGCCTGCTCTTCCACGCGGTGTACGACGGGCGGGGCATTGACGTCTATGTCGAGCAACTCGTGCTGGACCTGGAGGGCAGGCTGGACCCCGCGGTGCTGCGGGCGTCCTGGCAGGCGCTGCTCGACCGGCACGAGAGCCTGCGCGCGGGCTTTCGGCAGCTGGCCGGGGTGGCGCAGCCGGTGCAGGTCATCGCCCGGGGCGTGGAGCTGCCGTGGCGTGAGGAAGACCTGTCCGGGCTGGATGCGGATACGGCCCGTGCGGAGTCGGAGCGGTTGGGGATCGAGGAGCGGGAGCGGCGTTTCGATCTGGCGGTGCCGCCGTTGCTGAAGGTGTTGTTGGTCAAGGTCGGGCCGGATGTGTACCGGATGATGGTCACGCTGCATCACATCCTGCTGGATGGCTGGTCGCTGCCGGTGCTGATGCGGGAGTTGTGGACGTGTTACGAGGCCGGGGGCAGCGCCGGTGGCCTCCCGCCCGTCACCCCGTACCGTGACTACCTCGCCTGGCTCGCCCGCCAGGACAAGGAAGCCGCGCGAGACGCATGGCGGCGGGAGCTGACGGGCGCGGACGAGCCGACACTGGTGGCACCGGGCGGACAGTCCACTGCCCCGGTCGCCTCCGGCAAGGCGGCCACCGACGCCGGAGCGGAACTCGCCGGCCAACTGCGCGACCTCGCCCGCCGCAACGGCCTGACCCTGAACACCGTGATCCAGGCCGCCTGGGCCGTGGTGCTCGGTCGGCTCACCGGCCGCCGCGATGTGGTGTTCGGCGCGACGGTGGCGGGGCGCCCCGCCGACCTCCCCGGCATGGAGAGCATGCTGGGGCTCTTCATCAACACACTGCCCGTACGGGTGCGCTTGGACCCGGCGCGTACGGTCGCCGAGCTGCTGGCGGAGGTACAGGAACGGCAGTCGGCGCTGCTGGACCACCAGCATCTGAGCCTCACCGAGATCCAGCGGCAGACCGGGTCCGGCGCGACCTTCGACACCATCATGGCGTTCGAGAACCACCCCATCGGAGGGCAGGACGCCACGGCGGCGGCCGCTGGGTTGCGGATCACCGGCACGGCGATGCGCGAGTCCACCAACTTCCCGCTGTCGCTGGGCGTCCACCCGACGGAGGAGCTGCGGCTGCGGCTGGACTACCGCCCGGACCTGTTCGACCCCGAGGCGGCCCAGGGACTTCTGGACCGCCTGGTGCGGGTGCTGGGGCAGATGGCGGCCGATCCGGAGACGTTGGTCGGTCGGCTGGATGTGCTGGGTGAGGCGGAGTGGTCGCGGGTGGTGGCGGAGTGGAATGCCACGGAGGCTGCGCTGCCCGGCGGTTCGATCGTGGAGCGCATCGAGGCGCGGGTTGCGGAGGCGCCGGATGGGGTGGCGGTGCGGTGCGGTGAAGAGGTCCTGCCGTACGGGGAGTTGGACCGACGGGCAAATCGCTTGGCGCGGCTTTTGAGTGAAGTCGGTGTTGGTCGGGAGTCGCGGGTTGCGTTGTGTTTGGCGCGGTCGGTGGACATGGTGGTGGCGGAGTTGGCGGTGTGGAAGGCCGGTGGGGCGTTCGTTCCGCTGGATCCGGAGTATCCGGCCGATCGGCTGGGTTTCGTGATCGCGGACAGTGGCGCCGAAGTCGTCCTCGGTACGGCCGACTGCCTCACCGACGTCCCCCTCGGTGATGCCCGCGCGGTCCTCCTCGAGGGTGCGGATGCCTTCTCGGCGGAGCCGCTGGGGACAGTCATCGTTCCGGATCAGTTGGCGTATGTGATGTATACGTCGGGTTCGACGGGGCGGCCGAAGGGTGTGGCTGTCGCGCATGGTGGTGTGGCGAATCTGGCCGAGGCGATGCGTCCGGTGCTGGGGATGGACGCGGGCGTAGTGGCGTTGCAGTTCGCGTCGTTCAGCTTTGACGCCTCCGTCCTCGACGTCGCCGTCACCCTCGCCGCCGGTGGCACCCTCGCCGTCGCCACCACCGCCGAGCGCAACGACCTGCGGGCGTTGGCGGAGATGATCGGCCGGTGTGGGGTGCGGGTGGCCAGTGTGGTGCCGTCGCTGTTGGGGGTGCTGGATCCGGATGCCGTGCCGGGTGTGGGCAATTGGGTGCTGGGTGCGGAGCGGTTGAGTGCGGAGCTGGCTGGTCGGTGGTCGGCGGGTGCGCGGGTGTGGAACACCTACGGGCCGACCGAGGCCACCGTCATCACCACCGCGACCGCCACTCCGCTGGACGCCGAGTTGGAGGAGGCCCCGCCGATTGGCCGCCCCCTCCCCAATGCCCGCGTCTATGTGCTCGACCAGTTCCTCAAGCCGGTGCCTGTGGGCGTGACGGGCGAGGTCTACATCGCCGGTGCGGGCCTGGCCCGGGGCTATATCGGTCGGCCGGATCTGTCCGCCGAGCGTTTCGTGGCCTGCCCCTTCGCCGCCCCGGGCGACCGGATGTATCGCAGCGGTGACCTGGCGAAGTGGACCGCAGATGGTGACCTCGTCTTCGCGGGTCGCGTCGATGAGCAGGTCAAGGTCCGTGGTTTCCGCGTCGAGCCCGGTGAGATCGAGGCCGTCCTCAGCGGCCACCCGGCCGTGGCCCAGGCCGCCGTGGTCATCCGCGAGGACCGCCCCGGGGACCGGCGCCTCGTCGCGTATGTGGTCCCCACCGGTGAGCTCGACCTGGCGGCTCTGCGCCGCCTCGCCGCCGACCGACTGCCCGAGTACATGATCCCGGCCATCGTGACCCTCGACGCGCTGCCGCTCACCGTCAACGGCAAGCTGGACCGCGCCGCCCTCCCGGCCCCCGACACCGCGGGCATCGCCGAGGGACGCGCGCCCGCCACCCCCACCGAGGAGATCCTCTGCGGGCTCTTCGCCGAGGTCCTCGGGCTGAACCAGGTGGGCGCCGACACCTCCTTCTTCGAGCTCGGCGGCGACTCCCTCCTCGCCATGCGGCTCATCGCCCGCATCCGTCCCGTCCTCGACAGCGAACTGCGCATCGCCGATCTGTTCGCCACCCCGACCGTCGCCGACACCGCCCGCCGGATCGACGCCGAGCACGGCGACGCACGGCCACCGCTGGAGCCACAGCCGCGCCCCCGGCACCCCGAGCAACTGCCGCTGTCGTACGGGCAGCAGCGGATGTGGTTCCTCAACCGGCTCGCGACCACCGGCGAAGACACAGAGGGCGCGGAGGGCGCGGAGGGCGCAGAGGTCGCCGGGGCCGCCGGGGTCGCCGGGGCGGCCGCGGGTGTCTACAACATGCCCCTCGCGCTACGCCTCTCCGGCCACCTCGACACCGGCGCGCTGGAAGCCGCCCTCGCCGACGTCGCCGACCGCCACGAGAGCCTGCGCACGGTGTTCCCGGAGACCGATGGCGTTCCGCGGCAGCGGGTGCTGGACGGCCCCGCGGCGCATCCGCCACTCGTGGTCGTCGACCTCCCCGCGGACCAGGTCGAGGCGGAGCTGAGCGCGCACGCCGGCCGCGGCTTCGAGCTCGGCACCGAACTGCCGTGGCGGGTACGGCTGTTGGCCACAGGACCCACCGAGTACGTGCTGCTCATCGTGGCCCACCACATCGCGGCCGACGGCTGGTCGATGGGTGTCCTCGCACGGGACCTCAGCACGGCCTACGCAGCACGTCGGCAGGGGCGGGCGCCGGTCTGGGAGCCGCTGCCGGTGCAGTACGCCGACTTCGCCCTCTGGCAGCGGCGGCTGCTGGGGGAGCGGGGCGACGCGGACAGCCTGCTGAGCGACCAGCTCGCCTACTGGCACGACGCTCTCGCCGACGCGCCGCAGGAGCTGGCGCTTCCGGCCGACCGGCCGCGCCCGGCGGTGTCGTCGTACGCGGGCGGCCTGGTTCCCGTACGGATCGACGCCTCCACCCACGCCCGCCTCGTCGGGCTCGCGCAGCGCGGCGGGGCCACGGTGTTCATGGTCGTGCACGCCGCGCTGGCGGCGCTCCTCGCCCGGATGGGCGCGGGCACGGACATTCCCATCGGCACGGCCACCGCGGGCCGTGGCGACGCCGCGCTGGACGGGCTGACCGGCTTCTTCGTCAACACGCTCGTGCTGCGCACCGACCTGAGCGGCGACCCCGCCTTCACCGAACTCCTGGCCCGGGTGCGGGAGACCGACCTGGGCGCGTACGCACACCAGGACGTGCCCTTCGAGCACCTCGTCGAGGACCTCGCGCCGTCGCGCTCGCTGGCCCGCAACCCGCTGTTCCAGGTCATGCTGTCGCTGCGGAACGTCCCGCCCGCGCAGTGGGACCTGCCCGGCCTCCAGGTCCGCCCCACCCCGCCCGGCTCCCTCGCCGCCCGCTTCGACCTCTCCGTCGACCTGTCCGAACACCGCGACGAGCACGGCAGCCCGGCCGGTATCGGCGGCGACATCTTCTACGCCACCGAGCTGTTCGACGAGGCCACCGTCCAGGCCCTGGCCGGGCGGCTGGCGGCGGTGCTGGAACAGATCGCCGCCGACCCCACCGTGCCCCTCAGCCGGCTGCGGATCCTCGACCCGGCCGAGCGGGCGACCGTCGTCCAGGACTGGAACGACACGGCCCGGAACGTGCCGGAGGGCACGCTGGCCGAGCTGTTCGAGGCACAGGTGCGGCGAACCCCCGATGCCCTGGCCGTCGTCGGGGCGGAGCGCGGCCTGACGTACGCAGAGCTGGAGGAGCGCGGCAACCGGCTGGCACACGAGCTGATCGCCCGTGGCATCGGCCCCGAGGACCTGGTCGGCGTGGCCATGGAGCGGTCCGTCGAGCTGATGGCCGTGCTGCTGGCCGTGGTCAAGGCGGGAGCGGGCTATCTGCCCATAGACCCCCGGTATCCGGCGCGGCGGGTCGCGTTCATGCTGGCCGACGCCCGGCCGAAGCTGGTGCTGTGCACGAGTGGGACCGAGGCCGTGCTGGGCGTCGGTGGGACCGAGGCCGCGATACGCAGCGACGGGACCCAGGCCGAGATACGCAGCGACGGGACCGAGGCCGTACTGAGCACTGGCGGGCCCGGGGCCACGCCACGCAGCGATGGCCCCGAGGACGTGCCGGACGCCGACACGCCGCCCCGCCTGGTCCTCGACGCCCCGGAAGTGACCGCCGCGCTGGCGACACGCCCGGCCACCGCCCCCGGGAACGCCGACCGCGTCCGGCCGCAGCGGCTGCCGCACCCCGCGTACGTCATCTACACCTCCGGCTCCACCGGCACCCCGAAGGGCGTCGTGGTCACCCACGGCGGAGTGGGCAGCCTGGCGGCAAGCCACATCTCCCGGTTCGGGTCCGGGCCCGGCGCGCGCGTCCTCCAGTTCGCCTCGCCCAGTTTCGACGCCGCGTTCGCCGAGTTCTGCACCGCCCTGCCCGCCGGGGCCACCCTCGTCATGGCGGACCAGGACATGCTGCCGCCGTACGGGTCGCTGGCCGACGTCGCCGCCGAGTTCGGCGTCACACATCTGACCGCGCCGCCGTCCGTGCTCGCCGCCGCCGACGAACTGCCCGCCACCGTGACCACCGTCGCGGCCGCGGGCGAGGTGTGCCCGCCCGCGCTGGTGGCACGGCTGGCGCCGGGGCGGCGGATGCTGAACGCGTACGGCCCCACCGAGGCCACCGTCTGCGTCACCCTGAGCGACCCGCTCACCCCGGCCGACGCCGACGCCCCCGTGCCGATCGGACGGCCGCTCGAGAACGGGCAGACGTATGTCCTGGACGAGTGCCTTCAGCCCGTCCCCGCAGGGGTCACGGGAGAGCTCTACCTCGCCGGCCCCGGCCTGGCCCGCGGCTATCTCGGCCGCTCTGCGCTGACCGCCGAGCGCTTCGTGGCCTGCCCGTTCGCCGCCGCCGACGAACCCGGCGCCCCCGGCGGGCGGATGTACCGCACCGGGGACCTGGCCCACTGGACTCCCGACGGCCAACTCGTCGTCGTCGGACGGGCCGACACTCAGATCAAGATCCGCGGTTTCCGGGTGGAACCCGGCGAGATCGAGGCCGTCCTCGCCACCCACCCCGCCGTCCGCCGGTCCGCCGTCGTGGTCCGCGAGGACCGCCCCGGGGACCGCCGCCTCGTCGCCTACGTCGTCCCCGGCGAGGACGCGGACACGGCCGGGCTACGGGAGTACGTGGCGGAACGGCTGCCCGACCATCTCGTCCCGGCCGCCGTGATGGCGCTCGACGCCCTCCCCGTCACGGTGAACGGCAAGCTCGACCGCGACGCCCTGCCCGCCCCCGACTACGCGGGCCTGACCGGCCGCCGCGCCCCCGCCACCCCCGTCGAAGAGGCGCTGTGCGGGCTGTTCGCCGACATCCTCGGCCTCGACCAGGTCGGCGTCGACGCGTCGTTCTTCGCGCTGGGTGGCGACTCGCTCCAGGCCATGCGGCTGATCGCCCGGATCCGCGCCGTCCTGGACACCGAGCTGAGCATCCGGCAGCTGTTCGCCGGGCCGACCGTCGCCGCGGTCGCCCGGCAGCTCACCAGTGGGGGCGGTGTGCGGCTCCCGCTCACCCCGCAGCCCCGGCCGGAGGTCGTACCGCTGTCGTTCGGGCAGCGGCGGATGTGGTTCGTCAACCAGATGGAGGAGGCCCAACAGGGCGGCGAAGCCGCGTACAACCTGCCACTGCGCTACCGCGTCTCCGGCGACCTCGACCTGCCGGCGCTCGAAGCCGCCCTTGGCGACCTCGCCGACCGGCACGAGAGCCTGCGCACGATCTACCCCGAAACGGACGGCGTGCCGCGCCAGCACATCCTCGAACCCTCGGCCGGGCGCCCGCGCATGGTCGTCCTCGACACCTCCGCCGACCGGGTCGAGCAGGTGCTCGCCGAGCAGACCGAGCAGCGCTTCGACCTCAGCGCCGACCTCCCGTGGCGGATCCGGCTGCTGAGGACCGGCCCCGCAGAGTACGTCCTGCTGATCGTCGCACACCACATCGCGGTGGACGGCTGGACGATGGATCTGCTGCTCAGGGACCTGGAAGTGGCGTACGCCGCCCGTCGGGAGGGCCGGGCGCCGGTGTGGGAGCCGCTGCCGGTGCAGTACGCCGACTACGCGCTCTGGCAGCGCCGTCTCCTCGGCGACCTGGACACCCCCGACAGCCTGCTCAGCGCCCAACTGGACCACTGGCGGCGGGCCCTGGCCGACGCGCCCCAGGAGCTGACACTTCCGGCCGACCGCCCCCGGCCCGCCGTGTCCTCACACCGTGGCGGGGCGGCCGGGGTACGGATCGACGTGCCCACCCATGCCCGGCTCGTGGAGCTCGCGCGACGCGGCGACGCCACGATGTTCATGGTCGTGCACGCCGCGCTGGCGCTGCTGCTGTCGCGGATGGGTGCGGGGAAGGACCTTCCGATCGGCACGGCGGTCGCGGGGCGTGGCGACGCGGCACTGGACGGGCTGGCCGGTTTCTTCGTCAACACGCTGGTCCTGCGGACCGATGTGAGCGGTGACCCGACCTTCGCGGAGCTGCTGTCCCGGGTGCGGGAGACCGACCTGGCCGCCTACGCACACCAGGACCTGCCCTTCGAACACCTCGTCGAGGAACTCAACCCCACCCGCTCACTGGCCCGGCACCCGCTGTTCCAGGTGATGCTCTCCGTGCAGACGATGCCACCGCAGGAGTGGGAGCTGCCGGGCGTCGAGGTGCGGTCGATGACACCCGGGGCCGCGGCGGCCCGGGTCGACCTGTCGTTGACCCTGGCCGAACACCGGGACGGCGAGGGCAACCCGGCGGGGATCGACGGCGATCTGCTGTATGCCACGGACCTCTTCGACGAGCCCACCGCGCACGCGCTGGCGGAGCGGTTGGTGCGGGTGCTGGAGCAGGTCGCCTCGGATCCGGCGGCTCGGGTGAGCCAGGTCGAGGTGCTGGGGTGCGGTGAGCGGGCGCGGGTGGTGGGGGAGTGGAACGCGACTGACCGGGTTGTGCCGGTGGGGCCGTTGGGTGAGTTGTTCGATGCGCGGGTGGCCGTTTCGCCGGGTGCGGTGGCGGTGGTGGGTGCGGGTGGTGAGGAGTGGTCGTACGCGGAGTTGGGGGGGCGGTCGGATCGGGTGGCGGGGGTGTTGGCTGCGCGGGGTGTGGGGTGCGGTGATCTGGTGGGTGTGGTGTTGGAGCGGTCGGTGGATGTGGTGGCGGTGTTGTTGGGGGTGGTGAAGGCGGGGGCGGGGTTTGTGCCGGTGGATCCGGCGTATCCGGTGGAGCGGATTGGGTGGATGGTCGAGGATGCCGGGCCGGTGTTGGTGGTGTGCTCGGAGGGGACTCGGGGGTTGGTTCCGGTCGGGGTGGAGTGCTTGGTGTGGGATGCGTCTGCGGAGGGTGAATCGGCGCCTGTGGTGTCCGTGGATCTCGATGATGTGGCGTATGTGATCTATACGTCGGGGTCGACGGGGCGGCCGAAGGGTGTGGCGGTGACGCATCGTGGCCTGGGGAATTTGGCGGTTGCGCAGATCGAGCGGTTTGCGGTGGGTGCTGATGCGCGGGTGTTGCAGTTGGCGTCGTTGAGTTTTGACGCTGCGGTGTCGGAGATGTGTATGGCGTTGCTTTCGGGTGGTGCGTTGGTGATGGCGGGTGTGGACAGGTTGCCGCCGCGGGGGTCGTTGAGTGGGGTGGTGGCGGAGTTTGGTGTGACGCATGTGACGGTGCCGCCGTCGGTGCTGGCGACGGTGGAGGAGCTGCCGGGGAGTCTGCGGACGCTGGTGGTGGCGGGTGAGGTGTGTCCGCCGGGGCTGGTGGAGCGGTGGGCACCGGGCCGTCGGATGGTCAATGCGTACGGGCCGACCGAGGTCACGGTCTGCGCGACGATGAGCGCTCCCCTGGAGCCGTCCGGACCGGTGCCGATCGGCCGTCCGATCGCCAATACCGCCGTCTACGTACTGGACGAGCGACTGCGGCCGGTCCCCGTGGGGGTGCTGGGTGAGCTGTATGTCGCGGGGCCGGGGCTCGCGCGGGGTTACCTCGGCCGCCCCGGGCTGACGGCGGAGCGCTTCGTGGCGTGTCCGTTCACGGGCGGGCGGATGTATCGCACCGGCGACCTCGCCAAGTGGACCGGGGACGGTCAACTCGTCTTCGGCGGCCGGGCCGACGACCAGGTCAAGGTGCGTGGCTTCCGCGTCGAACCCGGCGAGATCGAGGCCGTTCTCGCCGGTCATCGGAGTGTCGGCCACGTCGCTGTCGTGGTACGGGAGGACCGCCCCGGCGACAAGCGGCTCGTGGCGTACGTCGTCCCCGACGGGGATCTGGATACTGGCGGGCTGCGGGAGTACGTGGCCGAGCGGCTGCCGGACCACATGGTCCCGGCCGTGGTCGTCGCCCTGGATGCCCTGCCGGTCACCGTCAACGGCAAGCTGGACCGCGCCGCCCTCCCCGCCCCCGACTTCACCGACGCGGCCGAGGGACGTGGCCCGGCCACACCCACCGAGGAGATCCTCAGCAGCCTCTACGGCGAGGTCCTCGGCCTGGAGTGGGTCGGCACCGACGCCTCCTTCTTCGAGCTGGGCGGCGACTCCCTCCTCGCCATGCGGCTCATCGCCCGCATCCGCGCCGTCCTCGACGCGGAGGTCAGCATCGGCGATCTGTTCGCCACCCCCACCGTCGCCGGCGTCGCCCGGCTGGTGGGCGAGCTCGGCGGCGAGTCCCGGGCGCCGCTGACGGCGCGACCGCGGCCCGAGACGCTGCCGCTGTCGTTCGAGCAGCAGCGGATGTGGTTCCTCAACCGGCTCGAGACCACCGGCGAGGGGGCCGCGTACAACCTCCCCCTGGCCCTGCGGCTCTCCGGCGACCTCGACATCCCGGCGCTGGAAGCCGCCCTCGGCGATGTGGCCGACCGGCATGAGAGCCTGCGCACGGTCTTCCCGGAGACCGCGGGCGTCCCCTGCCAGCAGGTCCTGCACGGTGCGGCGGGCCGACCTTCGCTGACGGTGGTGCACACCGCCGCGGATGAGGCGGCCGCGCAGCTCGCGGCGTACGCGAACCAGCCGTTCGATGTCCGACGCCAACTGCCGTGGCGGGTACGGCTCTTGGTGACCGGCCCGGCCGAGTACGTCCTCATGGGCGCCGTCCACCACATCGCGGCCGACGGCTGGTCGATGGGCATTCTCGCGGGCGACATCGGCACGGCCTATGCGGCCCGGCGCGCGGGCCGACTGCCCGGGTGGGAGCCCCTGCCGGTGCAGTACGGGGACTACGCCCTGTGGCAGCGCGAGGTGCTGGGCGACCTCGGCGATCCGCAGAGTGTCATCAGCGGGCAGCTGGAGTACTGGCGGCAGGCGCTCGCCGGTGCCCCGCAGGAGCTGGACCTGCCGACCGACCGGCCCCGACCTGCGGTGTCCTCCTTCACCGGCGGCGAAATGCCGTTCGAGGTGAACGCGGAGACCCACGCCCGGCTGGTGGAGCTCGCCCAACGCGGCCGGGCGACGATGTTCATGGTGATGCACACGGCGCTGGCGCTTGTGCTGTCACGGATGGGTGCGGGTACGGACATCCCCATCGGCACGGCGACGGCGGGCCGTGGTGACGCGGCGCTGGACGGGCTGGCCGGGTTCTTCATCAACACCCTGGTGCTGCGCACCGACCTGAGTGGCGACCCGTCGGTCACCGAACTGCTGGCCCGGGTGCGGGAGACCGACCTGGTCGCGTACGCGCATCAGGATGTGCCGTTCGAGCGGCTGGTCGAGGATCTCAACCCCACCCGGTCGCTGGGCCGACACCCGCTCTTCCAGGTGTCGCTCACCATGCAGAACCTGCCGCAGGGCCGTCGGCCGTGGGAGCTGGCCGGGCTGGAGGTGAGCGGTCTCCCGGCCGCCTCCCCGGCCGCCCGGTTCGATCTGTCGGCGACGGTGGCCGAGCGCCGCGACGAGGAGGGGGCGCCGACGGGGCTGATGGGCTCGCTGCTCTACGCGACCGATCTGTTTGACGAAGACACCGTGCGGTTGTTGGCGGGGCGGTTGGTGCGGGTGTTGGAGCAGGTGGCGGCTGATCCTGGGGTGCGGGTCAGTGAGATTGATGTGTTGGGGGAGGGCGAGTTTTCGCGGGTGGTGGGGGAGTGGAATGCCACTGAGCGTTCGGTGTCCGGGGTGTCGTTGGTGGAGTTGTTCGCGGCGCGAGCCGCTGCCTGCCCGGATGCGGTGGCTGTGGTCGGTGCCGGTGGCGAGGAGTGGTCGTATGGCGAGTTGGCCGAGCGTGCGGATTGGGTGGCGGGTGGGTTGGCTGCGCGGGGTGTGGGGCGTGGTGATCTGGTGGGTGTGGTGATGGAGCGTTCGGTGGAGTTGGTGGCGGTGTGGTTGGGCGTGTTGAGGGTGGGGGCTGGGTTTGTGCCGGTGGATGTGGGGTGGCCGGTGGCGCGGCGGGGGTTGGTGTTGGGGCAGGTGGGTTGGGTGGTGGCGGATGGGGGTCTTGGGGTGCCGGGTGCGGTGGCGGTGGATGAGTTGTTCGGTGGGCCGGAGGGCGCGCCGGTGCCGGAGGGGGTGGTTTCGGCTGGGGATGTGGCGTATGTGATGTTTACGTCGGGGTCGACGGGTGTGCCGAAGGGTGTGGCGGTGAGCCATGGTGCGGTGGCCGCGTTGGTGGTGGATGGGTGTTGGAGTGCGGCGGCGCGGGGTCGGGTGTTGATGCATGCGCCGCATGCGTTTGATGTGGCGGTGTTTGAGGTGTGGGTGCCGTTGGTGAGTGGTGGTCGGGTGGTGGTGGCGCCGCCGGGTCGGGTGGACGCGGCGGTGTTGGCGGGTTTGGTGAAGGCGTATGGGCTGACGGCTGTGCATGTCACGGCTGGTTTGTTCGGTGTGTTGGCGGAGGAGTCGCCGGAGTGCTTGTCGGGGCTGGCGGAGGTGCTGACGGGTGGTGATGTGGTGCCTGCTGGTGCGGTGGCTCAGGTGAGGGCTGCTTGCCCGGGGATTGTGGTGCGGCATTTGTACGGTCCGACCGAGGCCACCTTGTGTGCCACGACGTATCGGGTGGCTCCTGAGGCGGTGGCTCCGGCAGTGCTGCCGATCGGCCGACCGCGCGACAACGCCAAGGCGTTCGTCCTCGATGAGCACCTCAAGCCCGTTCCGGTCGGGGTGAGGGGCGAGCTCTATCTCGCCGGAGCGGGACTCGCCCGTGGGTACACGGGACACCCTCGCCTCACGGCGGAGCGCTTCGTGGCGTGCCCGTTCACGGGTGGGCGGATGTATCGCACGGGTGACCTGGCGCGGTGGACGGCCGATGGTGAGCTGGTGTTCGCGGGTCGGGCGGATGAGCAGGTGAAGATCCGTGGCTTCCGGGTGGAGCCGGGGGAGATCGAGGCCGTGCTTGCCGCGCACGAGAGTGTGGGTCAGGTCGCGGTCGTCGTCCGTGAGGACCGGCAGGGCGACAAGCGCCTGGTGGCCTACGTCGTACGCAGCGGCGATGGCGAGAGTGGCCTGGTTGGGCTGCGGGAGTACGTGGCCGAGCGGCTGCCCGAGTACATGGTCCCGGCGGCCGTGATGGCCATTGACACCCTCCCCGTCACCGCCAACGGCAAGCTGGACCGCACCGCGCTCCCCGCCCCGGAGTTCGGCGGCGCCACCGGGCGCGGCCCCGCCACTCCGGTCGAGGAGATCGTCGCCGGGGTCTTCGGCGAGGTGCTCGGGCTGGACTGGGTGAACGCGGAGGCGTCCTTCTTCGAGCTGGGTGGCGACTCCTTGCTCGCCATGCGGCTCATCGCCCGCATCCGCGCCGTTCTGGGGGCGGAGCTCACCATCGGGGAGCTCTTCGCCGCCTCCTCGGCCGCCGGCGTGGCCCGGCTGGTGGGCGCGGCAACCGGCCAGACCCACGCCGCGCTGACGGCGCGGCCCCGGCCGGAGGTGCTGCCGCTGTCGTTCGAGCAGCAGCGCATGTGGTTCCTCAACCAGCTCGAAGGAGCGGGCGAGGGCGCGGTGTACAACCTCCCCCTGGCCTTGCGGATGTCCGGTGACCTGGACCTCGCGGCGCTGGAGGCCGCGCTGGGCGATGTCGCCGACCGACATGAGAGCCTGCGCACGATCTACCCGGCGAGCGAAGGCGTTCCGCGTCAGCAGGTGCTCGAAGGCGCCGCGGGCAGGCCGTCGCTGGTCGTGGTGGACACTACCGAGGACGAGATCGACGACGCCCTCACGGCCCACGTGGGCCGTGGCTTCGATGTCAGCGTCGATCTGCCCTGGCGGATCAGACTGCTGAGGACCGGCCCCACGGACTACGTCCTGCTGATCGTGGCGCACCACATCGCGGTGGACGGCTGGTCGATGGGCGTCCTCGCGCAGGACCTGGAGACCGCCTACACCGCCCGTCACCAGGGCCGACTCCCGGGCTGGGAGCCACTGCCCGTGCAGTACGCGGACTACGCGCTCTGGCAACGCGAGGTACTCGGTGACCTCGGCGATCCGCAGAGTGTGATCAGCGGGCAGCTGGACCACTGGCGGCGGACGCTCGCCGGCGCGCCCGAGGAGCTGGACCTGCCGACCGACCGGCCCCGACCGGCCACGCCGACGTTCCACGGGCGCACTCTGCCGGTGGAGGTGGACGCGGAGACCCACGCCCGGCTGGTGGAGCTGGCGCGGCGTGGCCGGGCGACGATGTTCATGGTCGTCCACGCGGCGCTGGGGGTTCTGCTGTCGCGGATGGGTGCGGGTACGGACATCCCCATCGGCACGGCGACGGCGGGCCGTGGTGACGCGGCGCTGGACGGGCTGGCCGGGTTCTTCGTCAATACGCTGGTGCTGCGCACCGATCTGAGCGCCGACCCGGGTTTTGACGAGTTGCTCGCGCGGGTGCGGGAGACCGATCTGGCGGCGTACGCGCATCAGGATGTGCCGTTCGAGCGGCTGGTCGAAGACCTCAACCCGACCCGGTCGCTCTCCCGAAACCCACTGTTCCAGATCACGCTCGTCCTCCAGAACCTGCCCGCGTCCCAGGACCGGTGGAATCTGTCCGGGTTGCGCGTCGGGCCGCTGGAGGCCACCTCGCAGGAGTCCACCGCCAAGTTCGACCTGTCGCTGACCCTGGCCGAACGCCGGGACAGCGAAGGTGATCCGGCCGGGCTCGTGGGTGGGCTGTTGTATGCGACCGATCTGTTCGATGAGGGCACGGTGCGGTTGTTGGCGGGGCGGTTGGTGCGGGTGTTGGAGCAGGTGGCGGCTGATCCTGGGGTGCGGGTCAGTGGGATTGATGTGTTGGGGGAGGGCGAGTTTTCGCGGGTGGTGGGGGAGTGGAATGCCACTGAGCGTTCGGTGTCCGGGGTGTCGTTGGTGGAGTTGTTCGCGGCGCGGGTGGCGGAGGCGCCGGATGCGGTGGCTGTGGTGGGGGCGGACGGCCGGGAGTGGTCGTATGGCGAGTTGGCCGAGCGTGCGGATTGGGTGGCGGGTGGGTTGGCTGCGCGGGGTGTGGTGTGCGGTGATCTGGTGGGTGTGGTGATGGAGCGTTCGGTGGAGTTGGTGGCGGTGTGGTTGGGCGTGTTGAGGGTGGGGGCTGGGTTTGTGCCGGTGGATGTGGGGTGGCCGGTGGCGCGGCGGGGGTTGGTGTTGGGGCAGGTGGGTTGGGTGGTGGCGGATGGGGGTCTTGGGGTGCCGGGTGCGGTGGCGGTGGATGAGTTGTTCGGTGGGCCGGAGGGCGCGCCGGTGCCGGAGGGGGTGGTTTCGGCTGGGGATGTGGCGTATGTGATGTTTACGTCGGGGTCGACGGGTGTGCCGAAGGGTGTGGCGGTGAGCCATGGTGCGGTGGCCGCGTTGGTGGTGGATGGGTGTTGGAGTGCGGCGGCGCGGGGTCGGGTGTTGATGCATGCGCCGCATGCGTTTGATGTGGCGGTGTTTGAGGTGTGGGTGCCGTTGGTGAGCGGTGGTCGGGTGGTGGTGGCGCCGCCGGGTCGGCTGGACGCGATGGCGTTGGCGAGCTTGGTGAAGGCACATGGGCTGACGGCTGTGCATGTCACGGCTGGTCTGTTCGGTGTGTTGGCGGAGGAGTCGCCGGAGTGCTTGTCGGGGCTGGCGGAGGTGCTGACCGGCGGCGATGTGGTGCCTGCTGGTGCGGTGGCTCAGGTGAGGGCTGCTTGCCCGGGGATTGTGGTGCGGCATTTGTACGGTCCGACCGAGGCCACCTTGTGTGCCACGACGTATCGGGTGGCTCCTGAGGCGGTGGCTCCGGCAGTGCTGCCGATCGGCCGACCGCGCGACAACGCCAAGGCATTCGTCCTCGATGAGCACCTCAACCCCGTGCCCCCGGGCGTCAACGGCGAGCTCTATCTCGCGGGCGCCGGGCTCGCTCATGGCTATCTCGGTCGGCCGGGGCTGTCGGCGGAGCGCTTCGTGGCGTGCCCGTTCACGGGTGGGCGGATGTATCGCACGGGTGACCTGGCGCGGTGGACGGCCGATGGTGAGTTGGTGTTCGCGGGTCGGGCGGATGAGCAGGTGAAGATCCGTGGTTTCCGGGTGGAGCCGGGGGAAATCGAAGCAGTGCTTGCCGCGCATGAGAGTGTGGGCCAGGTCGCGGTCGTCGTCCGTGAGGACCGGCAGGGCGACAAGCGCCTGGTGGCCTACGTCGTACGCAGCGGCGATGGCGAGAGTGGCCTGACCGGGCTGCGGGAGTACATGGCCGAGCGGCTGCCCGAGTACATGGTCCCGACCGCCCTGGTCCCCCTCGACACCCTCCCCGTCACCGCCAACGGCAAGCTGGACCGCACCGCGCTCCCCGCCCCCGACTTCGCCGCCACCACCTCCGGCCGGGGCCCGGCCACTCCGGCCGAGGAGATCCTTTGCGGGCTCTTCGCCGAGGTGCTGGGCCTGGAGCGGGTCGGCGCGGAAGACTCGTTCTTCGAGCTCGGTGGCGACTCTCTGCTCGCCATGCGGCTGATCGCCCGGATCCGGTCAGTGCTGGACACCGACATCGGGATCGGCAGGCTGTTCACGGAGCCGACGGTGGCCGGGGTCGCCCGGCTGCTCGACGCCCGCGAGGACGGCACCAGCCGGTCCGCGCTGACGGCGCGGACCCGGCCGGAGGTGCTGCCGCTCTCGTACGCCCAGCAGCGGATGTGGTTCCTCAACCGGCTCGAAGGCGTCGGTGAAGGCGCGGGCTACAACCTGCCGCTGGCGCTGCGGATTTCGGGAGACCTGGACATCGCCGCGCTGGAGGCCGCGCTGGGCGATGTCGCCGACCGGCACGAGAGCCTGCGCACGATCTTCCCCGAGACGGACGGCGAGCCCCGGCAGCGGGTGCTGGAGGGCGAGGCGGGTCGACCACCGCTGATCGTCGTGGAGACCACACCGGACGAGCTCGGCGCGACACTCGCGGCGCAATCCGGGCGTGGCTTCGAGCTGAGCGCCGATCTGCCGTGGCGCATCCGGCTGTTGGCGACCGGGCCCATGGAGTACGTACTGCTGATCGTGGCGCACCACATCGCGGTGGACGGTTGGTCGATGGGCGTGCTGGCGCGGGACATCGGCGTGGCGTACGCCGCCCGTCGGGCGGGCGACGCGCCGGGGTGGCCGCCGCTGCCGGTGCAGTACGCGGACTATGCGCTGTGGCAGCGTGAGGTGCTGGGCGATATCGAGGACCCGGACAGCGTGATCAGCGGTCAGCTGGACTACTGGCGCGCGGCCCTGGCCGACGCCCCCCAGGAGCTGACGCTGCCGACCGACCGGCCGCGCCCGCCCGCGTCGTCCTTCCGGGGCGGCACGGTGCCCCTGCACGTGGACGCCGAGACCCACGCCCGGCTGGTGGCGGCCGCCCAGCAGGGCAACGCCACCATGTTCATGGTCGCCCAGGCCGCACTGGCGGTGCTGCTGGCCCGGCTGGGCGCGGGCACGGACATCCCCATCGGCACCGCGATCGCAGGTCGTGGCGACGAGGCCATGGATGCCCTGGCCGGGTTCTTCGTCAACACGCTGGTCTTGCGGACGGACGTCAGCGCCGACCCGACGTTCAACGAGGTGTTGGCGCGGGTGCGGGAGACCGATCTGGCCGCGTACGCGCATCAGGACGTGCCGTTCGAGCGGCTGGTGGATGTGCTGAGCCCGGAACGGTCGCTGGCGCGCAACCCGCTGTTCCAGGTCATGCTGGCGCTCCAGAGCGCCGCGCCGGAGAAGTGGGAGCTGCCCGGCCTGGAGGTCGACACGCTGCCGTCGACCGCGGACCCCGTGGCCCGCTTCGACCTGTCGGTGACGCTGATCGAGCACCGTGATGGTGTGGGGGCGCCGGCGGGGTTGGGTGGGGCGTTGTTGTTTGCGGTGGATTTGTTTGATGTGGGTACGGCGCGGGGGTTGGTGGAGCGGTTGGTGCGGGTGTTGGAGGCGGTGGCGGCTGATCCGGGGGTGCGGGTCAGTGAGATTGATGTGGTGGGGGAGGTGGAGCGGGCTCGGGTGGTGGCGGAGTGGAATGCCACGGAGGCTGCGCTGCCCGGCGGTTCGATCGTGGAGCGCATCGAGGCGCGGGTTGCGGAGGCGCCGGATGGGGTGGCGGTGCGGTGCGGTGAAGAGGTCCTGCCGTACGGGGAGTTGGACCGACGGGCAAATCGCTTGGCGCGGCTTTTGAGTGAAGTCGGTGTTGGTCGGGAGTCGCGGGTTGCGCTGTGTTTGGCGCGGTCGGTGGACATGGTGGTGGCGGAGTTGGCGGTGTGGAAGGCCGGTGGGGCGTTCGTTCCGCTGGATCCGGAGTATCCGGCCGATCGGCTGGGTTTCGTGATTGCGGACAGTGGCGCCGAGGTCGTCCTCGGTACGGCCGACTGCCTCACCGACGTCCCCCTCGGTGACGCCCGCGTGGTACTCCTCGACGGTGCCGATGCCTTCTCGGCGGAGCCGCTAGGCAGGGTCATTGTCCCGGATCAGTTGGCGTATGTGATCTATACGTCGGGTTCGACGGGGCGGCCGAAGGGTGTGGCTGTCGCGCATGGTGGTGTGGCGAATCTGGCCGAGGCGATGCGTCCGGTGCTGGGGATGGACGCGGGCGTAGTGGCGTTGCAGTTCGCGTCGTTCAGCTTTGACGCTTCCGTCCTCGACGTCGCCGTCACCCTCGCCGCTGGCGGCACTCTCGCGGTGGCGAATGCGGAGGAGCGCAAGGATCCGCAGGCGCTGGAGGAGATGATCGGCCGGTGTGGCGTGCAAGTCGCAAGCGTGGTGCCGTCGCTGCTCGGGGTGCTGGACCCGGATGCCGTCCAGGGTGTGCGGAACTGGGTGCTGGGCGCGGAGCGGTTGAGTGCGGAGCTGGCTGGGCGGTGGTCGGCGGGTGCGCGGGTGTGGAACACCTACGGCCCGACCGAGGCCACTGTCATCACGACCGCGACCGCTACTCCGCTGGACGCCGAGTTGGAGGAGGCCCCGCCGATTGGCCGCCCCCTCCCCAACGCCCGCGTCTATGTGCTCGACCAGTTCCTCAAGCCGGTACCCGTAGGCGTCACGGGCGAGGTCTACATCGCCGGTGCGGGCCTGGCCCGGGGCTATATCGGTCGCCCGGACCTGTCCGCCGAGCGTTTCGTGGCCTGCCCCTTCGCCGCCCCGGGCGACCGGATGTATCGCAGTGGCGACCTGGCGAAGTGGACCGCCGACGGTGACCTCGTCTTCGCGGGTCGCGTCGATGAGCAGGTCAAGGTCCGTGGCTTCCGCGTCGAGCCCGGCGAGATCGAGGCAGTGGTGGCCGCCTGCGAGGGCGTGGGCCAGGTCGCGGTGGTGGTACGTGACGACGGGCCGGGGGACAAGCAGCTGGTCGCGTATGTGATCCCCAACGGGGAACTGGACGTGGCGGCGGTACGCGCGTTCGCGGCGGACCGGCTGCCGGAGTACATGGTCCCGGCGGTCGTCGTGCTGGACGCGCTGCCACTCACCGTCAACGGCAAGCTGGACCGCACCGCGCTCCCCGCCCCCGACGCCACAGCCACCGTGGTGGGCCGGGGGCCGGCCACCCCGACCGAAGAGATCCTCTGTGGGCTCTTCGCCGAGGTGCTTGGCCTCGATGAGGTCAGCGCCGATGCGTCGTTCTTCGAGCTCGGCGGTGACTCGATCATGTCGATGCTGCTGGTGTCGAGGGCGCGTAAGGCCGGTCTGGCCGTGAGCGCCCGGCAGGTGTTCGAGCGACGAACCCCGGCGGAGTTGGCGCTGGTGGCCGATGATGCCGCTGCCCCCGGTGGCCTGGAGGGGAGCGGCGACCCGGGCACGGGCGAGGTGCCGTTGACCCCCGTCATGCATGAGCTGCTGGACCGGGCCGGAGCAGACCGCATAGGTGCGGTGTTCCAGTCCACGGTGGTGGTGGCTCCGGCGGGGATGCGGCTCGAGACGCTGACCGCTGCCGTTCAGGCGGTGGTCGATCACCACGACATGCTGCGGGCGCGGCTGGAGACCGAGCCCGAGGCTCGCCTGCACGTCCCCCCGACCGTGTCCGTGGCCCCGTGGGTGCACCGGATCGATGCGAGTGCGGCCGGGGATGACCTCGAGCGCCTGATCGCCGAGCAGTCGCGGGCCGCCGCGGACCGGCTCGATCCGCGCGCGGGTGTGATGATGCAGGTGGTCTGGTTCGACCTCGGCCCGGACACCCCAGGCCGGTTGCTGATCCTCCTCAACCACCTGGTCGTGGACGGCGTTTCCTGGCGCGTCCTCGTGCCCGACCTGGCCGAGGCGTATACGGAGCTGGCGGCCGGCCGTGAGGTCGTGCTGGAGCCGGTGCCCACCTCCTTCCGGCACTGGGCCCGGGCCCTGCGGACCGAGGCCACCGGGCAACTGCGGCTCGCCGAACTTCCCGCCTGGACCGAGCTATTGGACGGCCACGACCCCCTCCTCACCTCGCGGCCCGTGGACCCGGAGCGGGACCTCGGCGCCACCGTCCGGCAGCTGTCGGTGAAGGTGTCCACGGAGGTCACATCGGCGCTGTTGACCACCGTGCCGACGGCGTTCCACGCGGGCGTCGACGACATACTGCTGACCGGCCTGACCGCGGCGTTGGCCGAGTGGCGGCGCCGCCAGGGCCAGGAGGACACGCCCGGGGTCCTGCTGGACCTCGAGGGCCATGGCCGGGTGCCGTTGGCGGAGGGCGTGGATCTGACGCGTACGGTGGGCTGGTTCACCAGCAGCTACCCGGTGCGGCTCGACGTCGGCGTCGTCGACGTCATGGAGCTGCGCTCCGGCGGGGCCGTGGCGGGACGGGCCATCAAGCGCATCAAGGAACAGCTCCGCGCCGTCCCCGGAGACGGGCTCGGCTACGGGATGCTCCGGTATCTCAACCCCGAGACCGCGCCCGCCCTCACCACCCTGCCCACCGCCCAGATCGGCTTCAACTACCTGGGCCGGTTCCCCGGCCAGCAGCACCAGGGCAAACAGGGTCAGCGGCCCGCCGAGCAACATGCCTGGCAGACCGCCGGTGACGGTGGCCGAGGTGGCGGCGCCAACGACCGGATCGCGGTCATGCACGCCCTGGAGGTCATGGGCATCGTCCACGACCTGCCCGACGGCCCGCAGCTCACCCTCATCGTGTCCTGGCCGTCCGAGCTGCTGGCGGAGTCGGCCGCCCGGAGCCTGCTGGACGGCTGGGCAGCGATGCTCACCGGACTGACCACGCACACCACGGACGTCGACGCCGACACCGGTATCGGTGGCCACACCCCCTCCGACTTCCCGTTGGTGGACATCAGCCAGAGCGAGTTGGACGAGTTCGAAGCGACAGCGCAGCAGATGGACGAAGGAGCTTGAGATGACCGACTCCGCTCTGGTGGGGGTATGGCCGCTGTCGCCGCTACAGGAGGGTCTGCTGTTCCATGCGGTGTACGACGAGGAGGGCATCGACGTCTACGTCGAGCAGATGATCACCGGCCTGGAGGGCAAGCTGGACTCCGCGGTGCTGCGGGCGTCCTGGCAGGCGCTGCTCGACCGCCACGAGAGCCTGCGCGCGGGCTTCCAGCGGCGTGCCTCCGGGGCCCCGGTCCAGCTCGTCATGCGCCGGGTGACCCTGCCGTGGCGTGAGGAGGACCTGTCCGGGCTGGACGCGGAAGCGGCCCGTGTGGAGTCGGAGCGGTTGGGGATCGAGGAGCGGGAGCGGCGTTTCGATCTGGCGGTGCCGCCGTTGCTGAAGGTGTTGTTGGTCAAGGTCGGGCCGGATGTGTACCGGATGATGGTCACGCTGCATCACATCCTGCTGGATGGCTGGTCGCTGCCGGTGCTGATGCGGGAGTTGTGGACGTGTTACGAGGCCGGGGGCAGCGCACACGGTCTGCCGCCCGTCACCCCGTACCGTGACTACCTCGCCTGGCTCGCCCGCCAGAACAAGGAAGAAGCCATGGCGGCCTGGCGGAAGATGCTGGCCGGGGCGGATGAGCCGACACTGGTGGCCCCGGCCGAGTACAACGGGGCGCCGGCGCACTCCGCCATGGTGTCCGGCAGGGCGAGCAAGGAGCTGGACCAGGCGCTGCGCGACCTGACGCGCCGCTTCCACGGCCTCACCCTGAACACGGTCGTTCAGGCCGCCTGGGCTCTCGTCGTCGGCAAGCTGACCGGCCGACGGGATGTGGTGTTCGGCGCCAGCGTGGCCGGACGGCCGCTGGACCTGCCGGGCATGGAGAGCATGCTGGGGCTCTTCATCAACACCGTGCCGGTACGCGTGCGCTTCGACCCTGCGCAGTCGGTGGCCGAACTGCTGACGGAGCTCCAGGCCGAGCAGGCGGCGCTGGTGGACTACCAGTATCTGAGCCTCAGCGATATCCAGCGGCAGGCCGGGCCCGGGGCGACGTTCGACACCATCATGGCGTTCGAGAGCTTCCCTTCGGGCACGAACGCGCGGAAGCCGCCGGGCGACAAGCCATCGGGCGATAAGCCATCGGGCGATGAGGCCGATCGACGCGGACCGGGCGGCCTGAAGTTCACCGAGCATGGGCTCCGGGAGTCGATCAACTACCCGCTCGGCCTGGTGGTCGGCCCGAGCGGCGGCCTGGGCATGCGGCTGAGCTACCGGCCGGACCTGTTCGACGAGGAGACGGCCCAGGGGCTGGTCGACCAGGTACTCCGGGTGCTGGGGCAGATGGCGGCCGATCCGGAGACGTTGGTCGGTCGGCTGGATGTGGTGGGGGAGGTGGAGCGGGCTCGGGTGGTGGCGGAGTGGAATGCCACGGAGGCTGCGCTGTGTGGCGGTTCGGTGGTGGAGCGGTTTGAGGGGTGGGTTGCGGAGGCGCCGGATGGGGTGGCGGTGCGGTGTGGTGGTGAGGCGTTGTCCTATGGGGAGTTGGACGGGCGGGCGAATCGGTTGGCGCGGTTGTTGGCCGGTGCTGGTGTTGGTCGGGAGTCGCGGGTTGCGTTGTGTTTGGCGCGGTCGGTGGACATGGTGGTGGCGGAGTTGGCGGTGTGGAAGGCGGGTGGGGCGTTCGTTCCGCTGGATCCGGAGTATCCGGCCGACCGGTTGGGCTTTGTGATCGCGGACAGCGGGGCCGAGGTGGTCCTGGGCACGGTCGATTGCCTCGATGGCGTCCCGCTCGGTGATGCTCGTGCTGTCTTTCTCGAGGGTGCCGATGCCTACTCGGCGGAGCCGTTGGGGACGGTCGTTGTCCCGGATCAGTTGGCGTATGTGATTTATACGTCGGGTTCGACGGGGCGGCCGAAGGGTGTGGCCGTCGCTCATGGTGGTGTGGCGAATCTGGCTGAGGCGATGCGTCCGGTGTTGGGGATGGACGCGGGTGTGGTGGCGTTGCAGTTCGCGTCGTTCAGCTTTGACGCCGCCGTCCTCGATGTCGCCGTCACCCTTGCGGCTGGTGGGACGTTGGCGGTGGCGAGTGCGGAGGAGCGTAGGGATCCGCAGGCGTTGGCGGAGATGATCGGTCGGTGTGGGGTGCGGGTGGCGAGTGTGGTGCCGTCGCTGCTCGGGGTGCTGGACCCGGATGCCGTCCAGGGTGTGCGGAACTGGGTTCTGGGCGCGGAGCGGTTGAGTGCGGAGCTGGCTGGTCGGTGGTCGGCGGGTGCGCGGGTGTGGAACACCTACGGGCCGACCGAGGCCACCGTCATCACCACCGCTACCGCGACCGCGCTGAAGGCCGGGTTGGAGGCTGCGCCCCCTATCGGTCGGCCGCTGCCCAACAACAAGGTGTTTGTGCTGGATCCGTTCCTGCGGCCGGTGCCGGTTGGCGTGGTCGGCGAGGTCTATATCGCCGGTGCCGGGCTGGCCCGGGGCTATATCGGTCGGCCGGGGCTATCGGCAGAGCGGTTCGTGGCCTGCCCGTTCGCTGCGCCGGGTGGCCGGATGTATCGCAGTGGCGACCTGGCGAAGTGGACGGCCGATGGTGATCTGGTCTTCGCGGGGCGGGTCGATGAGCAGGTCAAGGTGCGTGGTTTCCGCGTCGAGCCGGGTGAGATCGAGACGGTGGTGGCCGCCTGTGAGGGCGTGGGCCAGGTCGCGGTGGTGGTACGTGGCGACGGGCCGGGGGACAAGCGGCTGGTCGCGTACGTGGTCCCCAATGGGGAGCTGGACCTGGCAGCCGTACGGGAGTTCGCGGCGGACCGGCTGCCGGAGTACATGGTCCCGGCGGTCGTCGTGCTGGATGCGCTCCCGTTGACGGTCAACGGCAAGCTGGACCGCGCGAAGCTCCCGGCCCCCGACGCCACAGCCACCGTGGCGGGCCGGGGCCCGGCGACCCCCACTGAAGAGATCCTCTGTGGGCTTTTCGCCGAGGTGCTCGGCGTGGAGCGGGTCAGTGCCGATGTCTCGTTCTTCGAGCTCGGCGGTGACTCACTCCTGGCGATGCGGCTCATTGCCAGGGTCCGGGCGGTGCTCAACACCCGGATCACCATCCGTGAGCTCTTCACCGCCGCCACGGTCGCCCTCCTCTCCCGCCGTATCGAGGAGGAAGGCGACCCGGACGGCCGGGCCCGCCCCGCGCTGGCGCCGTGCCCCCGGCCTGACTCCGTACCGCTGTCGTACGCCCAGCGGCGGATGTGGTTCCTCAACCGCCTCGAAGGCGTGGGCGAAGGCGCGGGCTACAACCTTCCGCTGGCGCTCCGGCTCTCCGGTGAGCTGGACAGGGTTGCTCTGGAGGCGGCGCTCGGGGATGTCGGCGACCGGCACGAGAGTTTACGTACGGTCTTTCCCGAGACCGATGGCGAACCGCGTCAGCATGTGCTGGCGGGTGGCGCCGGCCGACCGTCGCTCGTGGTCGTGGAAACGACGGAGCAGGAATTGCCGCAGGTCCTGGCGGCGCACTCCGCCCGGGGCTTTGATCTGAGCGTTGATCTGCCGTGGCGGGCGCGGCTGTTGAAGACGGGTCCGTCGGAGTATGTGTTGTTGATCGTGGCGCATCACATCGCGGTTGATGGTTGGTCGATGGGTGTGTTGGGTCGGGAGGTCGGGGTGGCGTATGCGGCGCGTCGGGCGGGCCGTGCGCCCGGCTGGGAGCCGTTGCCGGTGCAGTACGCGGACTACGCGCTGTGGCAGCGTGAGGTGCTGGGCACCCTCGAGGAGTCGGACAGTGTGATCAGTGGCCAGCTCGGCTACTGGCGTGAGGCGCTGGCCGGTGCGCCGGAGGAGCTCGTCCTGCCGACCGACCGGCCCCGGCCCGCCGTCTCCTCCTTCCGAGGCCGTTCCATGCCGGTGAGGGTGAGCCCGCAGGTCCACGCCCGACTGGTGGCGCTCGCCCAGCGCGGGCGGGCCACGATGTTCATGGTTGTCCAGGCGGCGCTGGCGCTGCTGCTGTCGCGGATGGGTGCGGGGAAGGACATTCCGGTCGGTACGGCGGTGGCGGGGCGTGGGGATGCGGCCTTGGACGGGCTGGTGGGGTTCTTCGTCAATACGTTGGTGTTGCGGAGCGATGTGGGTGGCGATCCGACGTTCGTGGAGTTGTTGTCCCGGGTGCGGGAGGCGGATCTGGACGCGTATGCCCATCAGGATGTGCCGTTTGAGCGGTTGGTGGAGGATCTCAATCCTGCGCGTTCGTTGGGGCGTAATCCGCTGTTTCAGGTGTCGTTGGGTCTTCAGGGTGCGCCTTCGGGTGAGGGGCGGTTGTGGGATCTGCCGGGGTTGCGGGTGCGTCCGTTCGAGTCGGGGACGGAGGCTTCGGCACGGGTGGATCTGGCCCTGGATCTGGCCGAGCACCGCGACGGCGACGGCAATGCGGGCGGGATCCGCGGCGCGTTCCTGTATGCCACCGATCTCTTTGATGAGCGGACGGTGGAGGTGCTCGCCGAGCGGTTGGTGCGGGTGCTGGAGCAGGTCGCCTCGGATCCTGCGGCTCGGGTGAGTGAGGTCGCCGTGCTGGGCCCGGGCGAGCGGGCGCGGGTGCTGGTGGAGTGGAACGCCACCGAGCGAGAGGTTCCCGTGCGGCCGTTGGGTGAGCTTTTCGACGAGCGGGCGGCCGTCTCCCCGGATGCGGTGGCTGTGGTGGGTGCGGGTGGTGAGGAGTGGTCGTACGCGGAGTTGAGGGATCGGTCGGATCGGGTGGCGGGGGTGTTGGCCGCGCGGGGTGTGGGGCGCGGTGATCTGGTGGGTGTGGTGTTGGAGCGGTCGGCGGATGTGGTGGCGGTGTTGTTGGGGATTGCCAAGGCGGGGGCGGGGTTTGTGCCGGTGGATCCGGCGTATCCGGTCGAGCGGATCCAGTGGATGGTCGAGGATTCGGCGCCTGCGCTGGTCCTCTGCTCGGAGGGGACTCGGGGGTTGCTTCCGGCCGGGGTGGAGTCCTGGGTGTGGGATCCGTCTGAGGTGGTGGCGGAGCCCGCGCCCGCGACCTCGGTGGATGTCGATGATGTGGCGTATGTGATCTATACGTCGGGGTCGACGGGGCGGCCGAAGGGCGTGGCGGTCACGCATCGTGGCATCGGGAACCTGGCGGCCGCGCAGATCGAGCGGTTTGCGGTGGGTGCTGATGCGCGGGTGTTGCAGCTGGCGTCGCTGAGCTTTGACGCATCGGTGTGGGAGTTGTTCATGGCGTTGCTCTCGGGCGCGGCTCTCGTGATGGCGGACTCGGACACGCTTCCGCCCAATGGGTCGTTGAGCGAGGTGGTGGCGGAGTTCGGTGTCACGCATGTGACGGTGTCGCCGTCGGCGCTGGCCACGGTGGAGGAGTTGCCCGAGGGCTTGGGCACGGTGGTGGTGGCCAGCGAGGTGTGCCCGCCGTCGTTGGTCGAGCGGTGGGCGCCGGGGCGGCGGATGGTCAATGCGTATGGGCCGACCGAGGTCACCGTGTGCGCGACGATGAGCGAGCCCCTGGAGGCGTCCGGCTCGGGCCCGGTGCCCATCGGCCGTCCGAACCCCAACACCGCTGTCTATGTGCTGGACGAGCGTTTCCACCCGGTCCCCGTGGGGGTGCTGGGTGAGCTGTATGTCGCGGGTCCGGGCCTTGCACGTGGCTATCTCGGCCGCCCCGGGCTGACCGCGGAGCGCTTCGTCGCGTGTCCCTTCACGGGCGGGCGGATGTATCGCACAGGTGACCTGGCCAAGTGGACCGCGGACGGCCAGCTCGTCTTCGGCGGCCGCGTGGACGACCAGGTCAAGGTGCGTGGTTTCCGTGTCGAGCCCGGTGAGATCGAGACCGCCCTCGCCGCCCACCAGGGTGTTGGTCAGGTGGCGGTGATCGCCCGGGAGGACCGTACGGGGGACAAGCGGCTGGTCGCCTACATCGTGTCGGATGACGCCGTGGATGTGCCTCGGTTGCGGGCGTTCCTCGCTGATCGGCTGCCCGACTACATGGTCCCGGCCGCGTTTGTGACGCTCGACGCGCTGCCCATCACGGTGAACGGCAAGCTGGACCGGGCCGCACTCCCCGCACCCGACTTCACCGGCGCGGCAACGGCGGGACGCGGCCCGGAGACGCCCACCGAGGAGCGCCTGTGTGCCCTCTTCGCCGAGGTGCTGGGCCTGGAGGAGGTGGTGAGCGCCGAGGCGTCGTTCTTCGAGCTCGGTGGCGACTCGATCCTGGTGATGAAGCTGATTGCCCAGATCCGGGCCGCCTTCGGCGCCGAGGTCAGCATCCGTGCGATGTTCACCGCTTCGACGGTGGCCGACGTGGCCCGGTTGCTCGACGGTGCGGAGGACGGCACCGCCCAGCAGGCACTGACCGCTCGGCCGCGCCCGGAGGTGCTGCCACTGTCGTACGCCCAGCAGCGGATGTGGTTCCTCAACCGGCTCGAAGGCGTCGGCGACGGTGCGGTGTACAACCTCCCGCTGGCGCTCCGGCTCTCCGGTGAGCTGGACAGGGTTGCTCTGGAGGCGGCGCTCGGGGACGTGGCCGACCGGCACGAGAGTCTGCGTACGGTCTTTCCCGAGACCGCTGGTGAACCGCGTCAGCATGTGCTGGCGGGCGAGGGGGGTCGGCCGCCGCTGATCGTGGTGGAGACCAGGGAGGAACATCTGCGGGAGGTGCTCGGTGGCTATGCCGCCCGGGGCTTTGATCTGAGCGTTGATCTGCCGTGGCGGGCGCGGCTGTTGAAGACGGGTCCGTCGGAGTATGTGTTGTTGATCGTGGCGCATCACATCGCGGTTGATGGTTGGTCGATGGGTGTGTTGGGTCGGGAGGTCGGGGTGGCGTATGCGGCGCGTCGGGCGGGCCGTGCGCCCGGCTGGGAGCCGTTGCCGGTGCAGTACGCGGACTATGCGCTGTGGCAGCGTGAGGTGCTGGGCACCCTCGAGGAGCCGGACAGTGTGATCAGTGGCCAGCTCGGCTACTGGCGTGAGGCGCTGGCCGGTGTGCCGGAGGAGCTCGTCCTGCCCGCGGACCGGCCCCGGCCGGCGGTGCCGTCCTTCCGCGGTGGCGAAGTGCCGATCGCCATCACCGCGGAAACCCACGCCCGGCTCACGGAGCTCGCCCAGCGGGGCGGGGCGACGATGTTCATGGTGATGCACGCCGCCATCTCCGCACTGCTGTCGCGGATGGGTGCGGGGAAGGATATTCCGGTCGGTACGGCGGTGGCGGGGCGTGGGGATGCGGCCTTGGACGGGCTGGTGGGGTTCTTCGTCAATACGTTGGTGTTGCGGAGCGATGTGGGTGGCGATCCGACGTTCGTGGAGTTGTTGTCCCGGCTGCGGGAGGCGGATCTGGACGCGTATGCCCATCAGGATGTGCCGTTTGAGCGGTTGGTGGAGGATCTCAATCCTGCGCGTTCGTTGGGGTGTAATCCGCTGTTTCAGGTGTCGTTGGGTCTTCAGGGTGCGCCTTCGGGTGAGGGGCGGTTGTGGGATCTGCCGGGGTTGCGGGTGCGTCCGTTCGAGTCGGGGACGGAGGCTTCGGCACGGGTGGATCTGGCCCTCGATCTGGCCGAGCACCGCGACGGCGACGGCAATCCGGGCGGGATCCGCGGCGCGTTCCTGTATGCCACCGACCTCTTTGATGAGCGGACGGTGGAGGGGCTCGCCGAGCGGCTGGCGAGGTTGCTGGATCAGGTGGCGGCCGACCCTACCGCTCGGGTGAGTGAGTTCGAGGTGCTCGATGGCGTGGAGCGGGAGCGGGTGCTGGAGGGATGGAACGCCACCGAGCGGGACGTTCCCGTGCGGCCATTGGCGGAGTTGTTCGACGCACGGGCTGAGCTGTCCCCGGATGCGGTGGCTGTGGTGGGCGCGGGTGGTGAGGAGTGGTCGTACGCGGAGTTGAGGGATCGGTCGGATCGGGTGGCCGGGGTGTTGGCCGCGCGGGGTGTGGGGCGCGGTGACCTGGTCGCGGTGGTCCTGGAGCGGTCGGCGGATGTGGTGCCGGTGCTGCTGGGGATTGCCAAGGCGGGGGCTGGGTTTGTGCCGGTGGATCCGGCGTATCCGGTGGAGCGGGTCGGGTGGATGGTCGAGGATGCCGGGCCGGTGCTGGTGGTGTGCTCCGAGGAGACTCGGGGGCTGGTTCCGGGCGGGGTCGAGTGCATCGTGTGGGATCCGTCCGCAGTGCAAGCCGCGGACGCGGCCCCGGCGCCGGTGGTCTCCGTGGGCGTGGACGACGTGGCGTACGTGATCTACACATCGGGCTCGACGGGCCGTCCCAAGGGCGTGGCGGTCACGCATCGCGGCATCGGAAACCTCGTCAGCGCGCAGATCGAGCGGTTTGCGGTGGGTGCTGATGCGCGGGTGTTGCAGCTGGCGTCGCTGAGCTTCGACGCTTCGGTATGGGAGTTGTTCATGGCGTTGCTCTCGGGCGCCGCCCTGGTGATGGCGGACCAGGACATGCTCCCGCCCAACGGCTCGCTGGGCACGACCGCCGCGGCGCTGGGTGTCACGCATGTGACGGTGTCGCCGTCGGTGCTGGCCACGGTGGAGGAGTTGCCCGAGGGCTTGGGCACGGTGGTGGTGGCCAGCGAGGTGTGCCCGCCGTCGTTGGTCGAGCGGTGGGCGCCGGGGCGGCGGATGGTCAATGCGTATGGGCCGACCGAGGTCACCGTGTGCGCGACGATGAGCGAGCCCCTGGAGGCGTCCGGCTCGGGCCCGGTGCCCATCGGCCGTCCGAACCCCAACACCGCTGTCTATGTGCTGGACGAGCGTTTCCACCCGGTCCCCGTGGGGGTGCTGGGTGAGCTGTATGTCGCGGGTCCGGGCCTTGCACGTGGCTATCTCGGCCGCCCCGGGCTGACCGCGGAGCGCTTCGTCGCGTGTCCCTTCACGGGCGGGCGGATGTATCGCACAGGTGACCTGGCCAAGTGGACCGCGGACGGCCAGCTCGTCTTCGGCGGCCGCGTGGACGACCAGGTCAAGGTGCGTGGTTTCCGTGTCGAGCCCGGTGAGATCGAGACCGCCCTCGCCGCCCACCAGGGTGTTGGTCAGGTGGCGGTGATCGCCCGGGAGGACCGTACGGGGGACAAGCGGCTGGTCGCCTACATCGTGTCGGATGACGCCGTGGATGTGCCTCGGTTGCGGGCGTTCCTCGCTGATCGGCTGCCCGACTACATGGTCCCGGCCGCGTTTGTGACGCTTGACGCGCTGCCGATCACGGTGAACGGCAAGCTGGACCGGGCCGCACTCCCCGCACCCGACTTCACCGGCGCGGCAACGGCGGGACGCGGCCCGGAGACGCCGGCCGAGGAGCGCCTGTGTGCCCTCTTCGCCGAGGTGCTGGGCCTGGAGGAGGTGGTGAGCGCCGAGGCGTCGTTCTTCGAGCTCGGTGGCGACTCGATCCTGGTGATGAAGCTGATTGCCCAGATCCGGGCCGTCCTCGGCGCCGAGGTCAGCATCCGCGCGGTGTTCACCGCCCCGACGGTGGCCGACGTGGCCCGACTGCTCGACGGTGCGGAGAACGGCACCGCCCGCACCGACTCCGACGCCACCGGCCTGTTGCTGCCACTCCGGACGGAAGGCGACCGGCCGCCCGTGTTCTGCGTCCACCCGAGCACCGGGCTGGGGCGCTGTTACGCGGAACTCGCGGATCACCTGCCGCCGGACCGGCCGGTCTACGCGTTGCAGGCCCGCGGTTTCGGCACGGATGAGTCACTGCCACCGACGGTCGAGGAGATGGCCGCGGACTACGTGGCGAGGATCCGGACCGTGCAGCCGGCCGGGCCCTATCACCTCCTCGGCTGGTCGTTCGGTGGCACCGTGGCCCATGCGATGGCGGCACTGCTCCAGCAGCGGGGTGAAACGGTGGACCTCCTGGTCAGCCTCGATGGCTACCCCGGCGTAGACGACGCGGAGCCGACCGGCGAGCCCGCTGACGGGTTTGCCGACGGGCCCACCGACGGGCCCACCGACGGAGCCTTCGGTGGGCCCGCCGGCGAGCCCACTGAAGGGCCCCGTGGCGGGCGGCCCAAGCGGGTGCGGATGCTCTCCGAGATCCAGAGGGTCAACGCCAACAACAACCGGCTCCTCCAGCACCACACGCCCGGCGTCTTCCGCGGAGAACTGCTGCTCTTCGTCGCCACGGAGGGTCGGCCCGCGTCGGCCCCCGCGCCGCTGGCTCCGGACAGCTGGGCGCCGTACGTCGACGGGCATATCGAACCGGTACGGATCGCCTCCGATCACGACGGGATGCTCACCGGAGAGCCCCTCGAAACGATCGGTCGGCTTATTTCCGCGCAGCTGCTGACGAAGAATTAGGGAGAGGGTGGAGAGAGAGTATGGACGAGAAGGAGAACGCGGCCGCGGGTGAGCCGCCCGAGGGCACGCGCCGACAGGGCAGATTGGGCATTCTGCTCGTTTCGCTGGGGGCTGCTCTCGCGATCGGGATGGTGGCGGGCGGATTGGGTTTCGCGCTCGGCTCCGACGATTCCCCGAAGTCCTCCGGGAGCGCCGGGGCGGGGGACAAGAAGGCCAAAAGCATGGCCTTCGTCGAATGCCTTCGGGACAATGGCGTGCCGGACTTTCCCGACCCCGCCGCGGACGGCTCCATTCTGCTGGACCCGAGCAGCGGCATAGACGTCAAGGGCGATGCGTACAAGAAGGCGGAGAAAGCCTGCGAGCGTCTGATGCCGGAAGGGCGCCGGGCTTCCCCGCCGCCCGGTGGGATGCCCGATCTGACGAAGTACGTGGACTGCATGCGGAAGAACGGCGTGCCCGAGTTCCCCGACCCGAAGGGCGGCGGCTTCGCCCCCGAGGAGGCCGGGATCGACGTCAAGTCGCCCGAGTTCCGGGACGCCCACAAGGCTTGCCGGCAGAACCTGCCCGCAGGAGCGCCGGGGCCGGCGTAACCCCGCCCGGTGCCCCGCCCGGTGCCCTGCCGGGTGGCTCCTCCGCCCCGGTCCGCCGAACCACCTGTACGGCGGCCCGGGGCTTCCGCCTGCCCGGCGCCCCGGGACCTCCGCCTGCTCGGTGGACCGAGGTTTCCGCCTGCCCGGCGGCCCGGGACTTCCGCATGCCCGGCGCCCCGGGACCCGCGCATCTCCGGCCGTAACCCCCACTGAAACCTCGGCGAAACCGCCCCCTCGCTAAAACAGGAGGTACAGGAAATCCCGAAGGAATGGGGACAGTGGCATGGTGGTTATCACGGAGCGGCCGTCGGTTGGCAGTGCCGCACCCAAGAAGAGGCTGCGGCGCACCACCGCACTGGCGGCGCTGCTGACCGGGGTCGCCCTGCTCGCCACTGCCTGTGGCGACAACGGCAAACCCGATAAGAGCGTGGCCAGCGTGGGCTCCGGGAAGAACTCGCAGTCCAAGCAGCCGGAGGCCGGCGCGCAAGGGGACGGGCTGAAATTCGCGGAGTGCATGCGGAAGAATGGCCTGCCCGATTTCAAGGACCCGAAGCCCGGTGAGGGCATGGGCGCCGGAATCGACCCGCAGTCGTCGGAGTTCAAGAAGGCCGAGAAGGCCTGCAAGCAGTACATGCCGGCCCCGCCCCCGCAGGAAGGTGGCGGCGGTCCGGGCGATGTGTGGCCGACCAAGGACAAGCTCAAGTACGCCAAGTGCATGCGCAAGAACGGCGTGCCCAGCTTCCCGGACCCGGACGAGAGCGGTGGCTTCAAGCTGGAGGTCGACCCGACCACTCCGCAGTTCAAGAAGGCGGAGGACGCCTGCAAGCAGTACCAGCCCGAGTCCCTGCGCAACATGGAGCCCAACAAGCCCGGTGGGGGCTCGGCGTGAGTGCGACCCAGAGCCCGACCGAGGACGAGGAAGCGAGCCCCCCGGAGCGGCAGAGCGTGCCACCACCGGCGCGGCGCAAGCGGCGTGGGCTGACCGCGATCGTCGTCGTGGCGATCGTGGTCGCGGCGGGCGCGGGCGTCGTCGTGGCCGATCCGTTCAAGAAGTCCGAGAAGGACTCGTCGACCAGGACCAGCGCCCCCACCGGGCTGGCGAAGGTCACCCAGGGCTCCCTGTCGGCCCGCACCCTGGAGAACGGGACGCTCGGCTACGCGGGCTCGTACGACGTGGTCAACAACGCCAAGGGCACCATCACCAAGCTGCCCGCCGTGGGCGATGTGATCAGCCAGGGCAAGGTGCTCTACCGCGTGAGCGGCAAGCCGGTGGTGATGCTCCAGGGCGCCGCCGAGCCGGTCTACCGCGATCTGGCCTACGGCGCCGAGGGCGCCGACGTGCGGCAGCTCAACGCCGCGCTCGTCAGCCTCAAGTACGCCACCAAGGCACAGATCGACCCCGACTCGGACTACTTCAGCATGCAGACGTACTACGCCCTCAAGGAGCTCCAGGAGGACGTCGGCCTGAAAAAGACGGGTGAACTGTCCCTCGGACAGGCGGTGTTCCTGCCCGCCGAGGAGGTCCGGGTCATCAAGTCCGGGGCCGTACGCGGTGGCCCGGCCGGGCAGGGGCAGAACGTCCTCCAGGTCTCCTCGACCAAGCGGCAGGTGACGGTCGAGCTCAACGCCAGCCAGCAGACCGGAGTGGCGGTCGGCGACAAGGTGACCATCACCCTCCCCAACGGCAAGTCGACCGACGGCGAGGTGTCATCGGTGGGGAAGGTGGCGAAGCAGGCCGACGACAAGACCACGATCGAGGTGCAGATCAAGCCGAAGGACCCGAAGGCCACCGGCGGGCTCGACCAGGCGCCCGTCCAGGTGGCCATCGTCTCCGACACCGTGAAGGACGTGCTGTCGGTGCCGGTGAACGCGCTGCTGGCGCTCGCCGGAGGCGGTTACGCCATCGAGGTCGTCGACGCGGGCGGCAAGCACAAGCTGATCCCGGTGCGCACCGGGCTCTTCGACGACAGCGAGGGCAAGGTGGAAGTCAGCGGCGCCGGACTCGAGGTCGGCCAGAAGATCGCGGTGCCCGCCTCATGACCGGCGTGGAGACCGAGACGCGGCCGGTCGACGTCCGGACCGGCGGCGAGGCGGTCCTGCAACTGGAGGACGTGACCAAGGTCTATCCGGGCGCCTCCCCGGTCGTGGCGCTGGACGGAGCCGGATTCACCATCCACCGGGGCGATCTGGTGGCCATCGTGGGCCCCTCCGGCTCCGGCAAGTCGACCCTGTTGCAGGTCATGGGCACCCTGGACCGGCCGACCTCCGGCACGGTACGGGTCGTGGGGGAGGACGTGGCCGCGATGTCCGACCGGGCGCTGGCCGGGCTGCGCGCCACCCGGATCGGCTTTGTCTTCCAGCAGTTCTTCCTGGCCGAGCACGCCACGGCGCTGGAGAACGTGGCGGACGGGATGCTGTACTCCGGCGTCCGGCGCCCGGCCCGGCTGTCGGCGGCCGCCGCGGCCCTGGACCGGGTCGGCCTCAGCCACCGGATCCACCACCGGCCGTCGCAGCTGTCGGGTGGCGAGCGGCAGCGGGTGGCGATCGCCCGTGCCCTGGCCGGTGATCCGGCGATCGTGCTGGCCGACGAGCCCACCGGCAACCTCGACAGCGTCGCGGGTGCCGCGATCTTCAAGCTGTTCAAGGAGCTCAACGCCGAGGGCACCACCATCGTCATGATCACCCACGATCGGGAGCTGGCCGCCCGGCTGCCACGCCGGATCGAGGTGCTCGACGGCCACATCGTCGCGGACGTCATGTCGGCGGAGGACCCGCTGGACATCGAGAGGCGGTTGCCATGACCTCCACGGCCCCCGCCCCCGGCCGGCTCCACCCCGCCGACCTGGGCCGGACCGCCAGCGTGGGCCTGCGCACCCGCCGGATGCGGGCCGCCCTGTCGGCGCTGGGCATCGCCATCGGCGTCGCCGCGATGGTGGCGGTGCTCGGGCTGTCGTCCTCATCGCAGGCCGGTCTGCTCGCCGAGATCGACAAGCTGGGCACCAATCTGCTGAAGGTCACTCCGGGCCAGTCGCTGGGCGGCGGGGACGCCAAGCTCCCCGTCGAGGCGCCGGGCATGATCTCCCGGATCGGCCCGGTCGAGGCGGTGCAGAGCACCGGCAAGACCGACGCCGAGGCGTACCGCAGCCCGCACATCCCGAGCCTGAACACCAACTCCCTTACGGTGAACGCCGCCAGCCTGCGCCTCCCGGCCGCGGTGCGCACCTCGATGGCCCAGGGCCGATACCTCAACGCCGCCACCGCGCGGCAGCCGGTGGCCGTCCTCGGCTGGGACGCCGCCAGCCGGCTGGGCATCTCCCGGATCCACCCGGGCATGCGCATCTGGGTCGGCGGCCAGTGGTTCTACGTGTCCGGGGTGCTCAAGCCCGCGAAGCTGACACCGGAGATCGACTCGGCGGTGCTGGTGGGCTATGAGGCCGCGAAGAAGTACCTGGACTTCGACGGCCACCCCTCCACGGTGTACGTACGGTCCAACACCGACCAGGTCAAGGAGGTCCGCAACGTCCTGGCCGCCACGGCCAACCCGCAGAACCCCAGCGAGGTCAGCGTCACCCAGCCGTCGGCGGCGCTCGAGGCCCGGGCCGCCGCGCGGTCGGCGCTGGACGGACTGTTCCTCGGGCTGGGGGCGGTGGCCCTGCTCGTCGGGGGCATCGGTGTCGCCAACACCATGGTGATCTCCGTGCTCGAACGCCGCTCGGAGATCGGACTGCGGCGGGCGCTCGGCGCCACCCGTGGCACCATCCGGCTCCAATTCCTCTCCGAGGCGATCCTACTCGCCATGCTCGGTGGCGCGGTCGGGGTCGTGCTGGGCACGCTGGCGACGTTCGTCTACGCGGGCGTCAAGGGCTGGGAGACCGTGGTGCCGGTGCTCGCCTGGGCGGGTGGACTCGGCGCGGCCGTGGCCATCGGCGCCATCGCCGGGCTGCTGCCCGCCCTGCGGGCGGCCCGGATGCCACCCACGGAGGCGCTGCGAACGGTCTGAACCGAGCCGCCCGGCACCGTGGTGAATCCCCCGTCCCGGTGCCGGGCTTCGGCCTGCCCGGAAAACAGGGGAACGGACGTACGGCCGTGGTCGCACGCGATCGGCGTCGGCCCCGCGTCCACACGTCCAAGTGCGCATTTCCGTACGCGAGGTGGCTCGCCGAAACTGGGCGGAACCGGTGACGGGGGAGGGCCATGGCCATGAGTGGCAGTGCGCTGGAAGAGACCATCCGTGATGTGCTGATCGGCCTCGCCGTGGTCGTACCCGCGGCCGTCGTCTGCGGGCGGATCGCCCAGCGGCTGCGGCAGCCGGCGGTGCTGGGGGAAATCGCCGCGGGCCTGATGCTGGGGCCCAGTCTGCTGGGGCTGCTGCCCGGGAATCCGACCGCGGTCCTCTTCCCGGACCAGGCCCGCCCCTTCCTCCAGCTGCTGGCCCAACTGGGCCTCGTGCTCTTCATGTTCGGAGTGGGACACCACCTCGACGTGGCGCAACTGCGTGGCCGTGGCCGGCAGGTGGTGTCGGTCTCACTCAGCTCCGTCGCCCTGCCGTTCTCCCTGGGCACGGGCCTGGCCGTCGCCTTCGCGTCCTGGGGAATCACCGAGCAGGGGCGGATGGGGCTGCTCGGTCCGGCGCTGTTCCTGGGCGCGGCCATGTCCATCACGGCCTTCCCGGTGCTCGCCCGCATCCTGACCGACCACGGTCTGGCCCGGGAGCGCATCGGCACCATGGCGCTCGCCTGCGCCGCCCTCCAGGACCTGCTGGCATGGGGGATCCTCGCCGTCGTGGTCGTCGTGGTGAACGCCGACGGTTCCTGGCCGCTCGCCCGGATGGCGCTGCTCTCCGCCCTCTTCGTCGTCGGCATGCTGTACGTGGTCAGGCCCGCGCTGCACCGGCTGCTGGCGCCCGAGCGGTCCTGGAACCGGGACAGCACACTGGTCCAAGGCGTGGTCTTCAGCGGTCTGCTGCTGTCGGCCTGGGCCACCGACGCGATGGGACTGCACACCGTGTTCGGCGCCTTCGTCTTCGGCGCCGTCGTACCGCGCCGCCTGCTCGAGGCCCACGCTCCGGAGGTGCCCGCGCGCATCGAGCAGTCGAGCCTGCTGCTGCTCCCGGTCTTCTTCACCGTCACCGGGCTGTCCGTCAACTTCCAGGGACTCGGCGGCCAGGGCCTGGCCATGCTGCTCGCCGTGCTCGTCGCGGCCTGCGCGGGCAAGTTCATCGGTGCCGCGGCCGCCGCCCGGCTCACCGGGGCCACCCCTCGGCAGGCCGTCACTCTCGGCGTGTTGATGAACGCGCGCGGGCTCACCGAACTCGTCCTGCTCAACGTGGGCCTGGGCCTCGGTGTCATCGACGGCCGTGTCTTCACCGTGATGGTGGCCATGGCCGTGGTCACCACGATGATGACCGGCCCGCTGCTCCAGCGCCTGTTGCCGGCGCCCCCGTCGCGCACCGCCTGCCGCGGTGGCGAACACGGGGGCGCCGGTGGCGCGGCGAACACCGGGACGGGCCCGCGGCCGCTGCCGCGCGACGCGGCCGGAAGCGGTCAGCCGGATACGGCGCTCAGGGAGCCGTGACGACCGCGCCGCCACCCGCCCCGGCCGTGATCCTGCCGGGGCACAGCCCCCGTGCCGCGAGCCCGCTGAGGATCTGCGGCACGGCGGCGACGGTGGTCTGGTACCCGCCGTCGTGCATGAGGATGATGCTGCCCGCCCGCATGGTGGCGGCGGCCTGGACGATCTGCTGGGTGCCGGCCCCGTTCCAGTCCTGGGAGTCCACGCTCCACAGCACCTCGGTCAGCCCGAGACGGGCCTCATCGGCCCTGACCTGCGCGTTGGTCTCCCCGTAGGGCGGCCGGAACAGGGTGGGTGTCTGCCCGGTGATGCGCTTGATGGTGTTCTGGGCGCCCGCGATCTCGTTGTACGCCGCCGGTTCGCCGATCTGGGTGAGATGGGGGTGCGAGGTGGTGTGATTGGCGATCCACATGCCGGCCGTCTGCTCGGCCCTGAGCAGGTCCGGATACTGGTCGGCGTGCTGCCCCCAGATGAAGAAGGTGGCCTTCGCGCCACCCGCGCGCAGGGCGTTGAGCAGCGCCTGGGTCGACCCCGGGTTCGGCCCGTCGTCGTACGTCAGACCCACATATCCATTGGGGCAGTTGGCCCAGGCCCGCTCGGTGTGCGCCGCGCCGTGCGTGGCGGCGGGCGACGGCGCGGCGGAGAACCCCGCCAGGGCGGCCGTGGCCGCGGCGACGAGCGCGAACCGCCGCGCTTTCCCGGTGCTTCTTGTGCCTGCGCGTCTTGCCGTGGCCTTCCCGCGTCCGGTCATGATCCCTCCTGTAAGTGCGGGTGCGGTCCCCTGCCGGTCGGCTAGGAGGCGGTGCACGAGCCGATGGTGGGGGCCGACCAGTCCCCGTTCGCCATGACCGTGAAGCCGAAGCTGGTGGCCGCTCCGGCGCCCAGGTCGCCGTTGCCGTTGGGCCTCATCGTCATGACCTTGCCGCTGCTGTCCCAGCTGGGAGTGCCGTTCCAGGTGGTGGAGACGCTCTGCGCGGAACGCACGGTCACCGTCACCGTCCAGCCGCTGATGGCGGAGGATCCGGCCGTCACCGTCACCTGGCCGTTGAAGCGGTCGCCCCACCGCTGCGTCTCGGAGTACGACGCGGTGCACGACTTGCCGTCGCCACCGCCTCCGCCACCACCGCTGGTGCCGCCCAGCGCGGTGAGCACCGCGGTGTAAGCGGGCTTCTTGGCGTAGTTGTTGTCGAACAGCAGCGGGGTGCCACTGGCGCGCCACGAGTACTTGTCGGTGACGCCCCATACGGTCATGCCGGTGCAGCGGGACACGGCCAGACACGCCTGGGTGACACGGCGGTAGCTGTCGGCCTGGGCCGTGCCGGAGCCCTCGATGTCCAGCTCGGTGATCTGCACATCGACGCCGAGGTCGGCGAAGCGCTGGAGGTTCTGCTGGTAGTCACCGGGGACCGGGGACTGGTTGTTGAAGTGCGACTGGAAGCCGACGCAGTCGATCGGCACACCGCGCGCCTTGAAGTCCTTCACCATGTTGTAGACGGCGTTGCTCTTCGCGTTCTGGCCGTCGGTGTTGTAGTCGTTGTAGCAGAGCTTGGCGCTCGGATCGGCCGCACGCGCGGTGCGGAACGCCTCCTCGATGAAGCCGTCACCGAGCTTGTCCTGGAACGGCGAGCTGCGCCGGGCACCGCTGTTGCCGTCCTGGAACGCCTCGTTGACCACGTCCCAGGCAAGGATCTTGCCCTGGTAGTGCTGCATCACCTTGGTGATGTGGTTGTTCATGGCCGAGCGCAGCTCGGTGGCGCTCAAACCGCCCACCCAGCCGGGGAGTTGGGAGTGCCAGACCAGAGTGTGGCCGCGGATCTTCATGCCCTTGCCCTGGGCGTGGTTCACGATCTGGTCGGCGCTGCCGAAGTTGAACGAGTTCCGGGAGCTTTCGACGGCGTCCCACTTCATCTCGTTCTCGGGTGTGACGGCGTTGAACTCGGTGTCCAGCGTGTTGGCGTACGCGGATTCGCCGAGGTGGTTGGCGGCCACGGCGGCGCCGAAGTAGCGGCCCTTGGCGGCCGCCGCGCCGCCGAGGGTGCTCGCGGCGCTGGCGGGACCGGACAGGGCCAGGACACCGGCCGCGGTGAGGAGGCCGACGACACCGAGGCTGCACGCCCTTCGGACGCGTAACCGAGGACGGCGATCTCCGCGCTCCTGATGGGCCTGACGGGAATCGATGACCATTGCTGTCCCTTCTTCGGGGTGCGGGTGGCAGTGGTGTGCCGATGGGCAACGATCGATGCGGAGTATGCTGCGGGGCTGACGCAACGTCAACGCTTCTTCCGGAATGATTCCGGTAGAAACTTCCGCCGCTGGTGGTGCCGCGCCGCCTCTGATCTGGGGCGTACCAGCGTGTACGCGTGGTCATCGATGGCGCAAAAGATCTCGCCCCCTCTGTTTCCGAAAAGTTTTCGGCGCCTCGTGATGTGTTATCGGTCGTGCTGCCCGCCTCGGTCAGCGACTGCAGTCAGGTGACGGATACCGCCCATGACCCATTCGGACGAGGATTCTGCTGCGAATCGGACTTCTCATGAACAAGGCGAATATCCATGCAGCAGATAACCTTGGGCGATGTCACCGTCACACGCGTCGAGGAATACTACGGATCCGTCGACCTGACGCCCCGGACCTTCTTTCCGGAAAGCCCTGAGGAGGTCTGGAAGGACAATGCCTCCTGGCTGGTCCCGGACTTCTACGATCCCGGCACCGATAACGTGCGGTCCGCGATTCAGACCTGGGTCCTGCGCAGCGAGGGCAAGACCATTCTCGTCGACACCGGAGTGGGCAACCACAAGCACCGGCCCTACGCACCGGTATGGAGCTATCTGGACACCGACTTCCTGGGGAATCTCGCCAGGGCCGGGGTGCGGCCGGACGACGTCGACATCGTGGTCAACACCCATCTGCACGTCGACCACGTGGGCTGGAACACCCGTCTCGACGGTCGGCAGTGGGTGCCGACCTTCCCGAACGCCACGTATCTCATCCCCGAGCGCGACTTCGAGTTCTGGAATCCGGAGAACGAGCACAAGCCACTGCTCGGCAGGGGCAATCAGAACGTCTTCGAGGATTCCGTAGCCCCCATCCGGGAAGCGGGCAAGGCGCTGCTGTGGGACGGCAGCCTCGATATCGACGCCAATCTGCGTCTGGAACTCGCCCCCGGACACACACCGGGATCCTCCGTGCTCGCTCTCGATTCCCGGGGCGACCGCGCGCTCTTCGTCGGAGACCTGCTGCACAGCCCGGTGCAGATCGCGGATCCCGACACCAACAGCTGCTTCTGCGAGGACCCGGCCGAATCCCGCGCCACCCGCCGCCGGGTCCTCGGCCGGGCCGCCGATCAGCACGCCCTCGTCTTCCCGGCGCACCTCGGTGGCCACGGCGCCGCCGAGGTGCGGCGCGAGGGCGGCACGTTCGCCATCAAGGAGTGGGCCGCCTTCGCACGCCTGTGACCGGCGGCCGCAGCGATACCGAGAAAGAGACACACCACGCATGACGAACCACACCACCGCCCCCGTCGTCGTGACCTCCCACGGCGCGGTCCGCGGCCGCCAGGAGGAACACGCCACCGTCTTCCGGCACATCCCCTACGCCGCCCCGCCACGTGGCGCCGCCCGGTTCGCACCGCCGACGCCGCACCCGCCGTGGGACGGTGTCCGGGATGCCACCGCCGCGGGCCCCACGGCACCGCAGCCGAGGCGCGACGCGTTCGGCCGGCTCGACATGTCCCCGTACTTCGGACAGGGCTGGGTCCCGGGCGAGGACTACCTCGCGGTGAACATCTGGACGCCCGACACCGCGCGCGACGACCTGCCCGTGATGGTGTTCGTGCACGGCGGCGGCTTCGTGGCCGGGTCCACCCGGTCCGAGCTCTACGACGGCACCGCCTTCGCCCGGGACGGCGTCGTCCTGGTCACCCTCAACTACCGGCTCGGAATACCCGGGTTTCTGCACCTCCCCGACGCCCCCGACAACCGCGGCCTGCTGGATGTGATCGCGGCGCTGCGCTGGGTCGGGGGGAACATCGCGGCCTTCGGGGGCGACTCGTCCCGGGTGACGCTCTTCGGCCAGTCGGCGGGCGCCACCATCGTGGGCGGGGTGGTGGCCGACCCACGGGCCGAAGGACTCTTCCATCGCGCGATCATCCAGAGCGGCAGCGGCCTGGGGGCGTTCAGCCGCGCCCAGGCGAGCCGGGTGACCCAGGCCCTCGGCCGCGCCCTGGGGACCGCCGCGACCGCGGAGGCGCTGGCGTCGGTCCCCGACGAGCGCTTCGTCGAGGCCATGCCGCAACTCGCCGGGATCGATCTCACGGTCGACGGGCGCTTCGATCCGCTGGTCGGCCTGAGCGCGTTCAGCCTCGTCCTGGACCAGCAGCCGGCCGAGGCGGTGGCCACCGGACGTGGCGCGGGTGTCGATCTGCTGCTCGGCACGACCGCCGAGGAGGGCAACCTCTATCTGGCCCCGTCGGGCCGCCTCACGTCCTCGACCGAGGAGGACGTCCACGCCACGGCGGCACGCTCGCACCCCGCCCCCGAGAAGCTGGTGGAGGTCTACCGCCGCGAGCGGCCCGGGGCGTCCCCGGGCGAGCTGCGGGCCGCCATCATGACGGACGCCCTGTTCGGCGCGGGCACCCGGCGGCTCGCCACCGCCCATGCCCGGCACCCCTCGTCGCGTACCCACGTCTACGAGTTCGCCTGGCGGTCCAAGGCGCTGGACGGACGGCTCGGGGCCTCGCACGTCATGGAGCTGCCGTTCGTGTTCGACCGCACCGAGCTCGCGCGGCTGCACGGACCCGAGGCGATCCTCGGCCCGACCGAGCCGCCCGCCGACCTCGCCTCCCGGGTCCACGCCACCTGGATCCGGTTCGCGAGGACGGGCGACCCCGGCTGGCCGCCGTACGACGGCGTGCGCAGGACGACCATGCGCATCGCCGAGACATGGACGCAGGTGGCGGACCCCGGCGCCCCGATACGGCTGGCCTGGGAATAGCGCCACCACGGGCCCGCCACCACGGGCCCGCCACCACGGGCCCGCCATCACGGACCCGCCACCACGGGCCCGCCACCACGGACTCGCCACGGACGACCCGCACCCCATCCGCTCCCCGCGGCGGATGGGGTTCCGCGGGTCCCGTGTGGTTTCGGTCCCGGCAAGGTCTTGACCAGAGGCGAAGTGGCTCCTACATTCCTCACACCCTCGAGGTAGATCGATTAACCACTCGTTAACCGCCTGGTTGGAGACCCCCGCAGTGCACTCACCGCTGACTCGGCGCGGCTTCCTCGCCGCCGGTTCCGGCCTCGCCGCCGCGACCGTCCTGCCCGGCCTTTCCGCCTGCTCCGCACTCACCGGCGCGGACTCCGATCCCGATACGCTCGTCGTGCACAGCCAACTGGGCACCACCGCCCCGGGATCCCCCACCTACCTCGCGGCCCTCGACCGGTTCCGCAAGGAACATCCGGGACTCAAGGTCAAGAACCTCATCAACGGCGACGACCTCGCGCAGGTCTACGAGACCTCGCGGCTGGCCCGCAAGGAGCCGGACGTCGTCATGGTCAACCTCTACGACAAGACGCTGGCGTGGACGGACGTCGGCGCCACGGTCGACGTCAAGGGCTATCTGGACGACTGGGGGCTGCGGGAGCGCGTGCTCCCGCAGGCGCTCGCCGAGTGGACCGACGCCAAGGGCAGGGTGCGCGCCTTCCCCTACTTCGCCACCAACTGGCCGATCGCCTACAACCGGGCCCTGCTGGACCGGGCGGGCGTCGACGCGATACCCACCACGGGCGACGAACTGATCGCCGCGTCCCGCAAGCTGCGCGCCAAGGGGATCGCGCCCGTGACCGTCGGTGGCAACGACTGGACCGGGCAGAAGCTGCTCGCCCAGATCATCCAGACCTTCCTCACCGAGGACGAGGCCCGGCACGCCTACACCACGGGGGACTTCGGCAGCAGAGGCGCCCGGGAGGGCATCGAGTACTTCGTGACCCTGCGCGACGCGGGTGTCTTCGCCGACAAGGCCCAGGGCCTCACCTCGGACTCGATGACCACGCAGTTCAACACGCAGGCCGCGGCGATCGAGTCGGCGATGTCCTCGGCGCTGGCCAAGGTGCCCCCGAAGGTGGCCCGGCACACCGAGGTCGGCGGATGGCCGCTGGCCGACGGCGCCGTGCACGAGAAGCCCACCATCCTGCGCACCTACACCCTGATCGGGTTCTGGATCAGCCCGAACGGCACCAAGAAGATCGACGCCGTCGAGAAGTTCCTGCGCTTCATGTACCGGCCCGACACCGTCGCCCGGTTCATCAAGGAGAGCGGCCGCGACATGGCGCTGCGCTCCGACACCGTAAGCACCGACTTCCCGCTGGTCGCCGCGGCGCAGCGGCTGGGCTCGACGGTGAGCCAGGCGCTGCTGCCCGATGTGTACGTCCCGCCCGCCGCGGCCCAGCCGCTGATCACCGCGACCAGCACCTCCTTCACCCGTGGCACCAGCGCCGCGAAGGTCCGCGCCGCGCTCGAGACCGCGTACCGCTCCGCGTGAACCGCCCGCCCGTTCGCTCATATCCCGAGCCCGACTCCACGGGAGCCACCTCATGACGACGCTGACGTCGCCCCCGGGCGGGGCCGCGATCCGCCACCCCGCGCCGCCCGCCACCACAGGCCGTACCGGCACACCCAGGCAGGGCGGCACGATCCTGGCCGTCCCGGCGCTGGTCTGGTACGCGGTCTTCATGATCGGCCCGGTGATCGCCATCTTCGTGATCGCCGCCCTGCACTGGCCGGGCATGCTCCAGCCGGTGTCGTTCGCCGGGCTCGGCAACGTCCGCACGGTCCTGGACGACCCCGTCTTCTGGGACGCGGTGCGCAACACCGCCGTCCAACTGGCGGTGGCACTGCCGATCATGATCGTGTGCGCCTACATGCTGGGCTACTACGTGGCGCAGAAGCCGCCCGGACACCGGGTGATCCGCTATCTGCTGTTCATCCCCGGCCTGATCTCCACCCCCGCCAAGGCCATGGTGTTCTACGCGGCGCTGTCCCCGGACGGACTGGCCAACGGCGCGCTCCAGTCGGTGGGGCTCGGTTCGCTCACCGACGCCTGGCTCGCCTCGCCGTCCACGGCCCTGGCCTGTCTGATCGCCCTGGACGTGTGGAGCGGGATCGGCTTCACCGCCGTCCTGTTCGCCGCCCGGCTCGACAGCGTCCCCGACGACCTCGGCGAGGCGGCCCAGCTGGACGGGGCCGGGCACTGGCGGACCATGTGGCGCATCCACTTCCCCGTGATCCGCGACTATGTCGGCGTCGTCACCATGCTCCAGTTCCTGTGGACCCTCTTCGGCTCCGCGCAGCATGTGCTGCTGCTCACCCAGGGCGGTCCCGGCAGCTCGTCCACGACGCTGTCGTTCCTCGTCTACCAGAAGGCGTTCATCGCCGCCGACCTCGGCTACAGCCAGACCGTCGGCGTCATCCTCTTCCTGGCCGGGCTCGTCGGGCTGCTCGCCATCCGCCGCGCGTTCCGCCAGAACTACTGACCTTGAGGCGGCTCACCATGAAACTCGGCAAGCGCTGGCTGCCCGCACACATCCTGGTGTGGACCTACGCGGTACTGCTGATCGTGCCGCTCTACTACTTCCTCGCCTCCGCGTTCAAGAGCAACGAGGAGATCTTCGCCCATCCCTTCGCACTGCCCGAGTCGCTCGGCTTCGGCAACTTCCGTACCGCCTACGACAGCGCCGACCTGGGCACGGCCGTCGTCAACTCCGCACTGGTGACGGTCCTCGCCCTGGCGCTGACCCTGCTGCTGGCGCTGCCCGCGGCGTTCGCGCTCGCCCGCTCCACGGGACGGCTGGCCTCGGCGATGGAGAAGGTCTTCTCGCTGGGCTTCCTGATCCCCACGTTCGCGGCGCTCTTCCCCACCTTCCTGCTCGCCGCCGCCACCGGGCTGTTCCACACCCGGCTGTTCATGGTCTTCTTCCTGCCCGCGACGGCGATGCCGCTGTCGGTGGTGATCCTGGTGCAGTTCATGCGGACCATCCCCAGGGAGATGGAGGAGGCCGCCCGGATGGACGGGGCGTCCACGTACACGGTGCTGCGCCACATCTACATACCGATGTGCCTGCCCGGCATCGCCACCGTGCTCCTGCTGAACTTCCTCACCTTCTGGAACGAGTACCTGTACTCGCTGATCATCATCGGCCCCGACCCCGAGCAGCGCACCGTCCAGGTGGCCCTGCCCACCCTGAAGGCCATCACCGGCACCGACTACGGGGTCCTCACCGCCGGTACCGTCCTGACCCTGATCCCCGTATGGGTCGTCTACACGGTGCTCCAGAAGCGCATGCAGCAGGCGCTCATCAACGGGGCGGTCAAGGCGTGAGCACGACCGCCGCGAAACCGGGACGGCGCCCCACCATCAAACAGGTGGCGGCCGCCGCCGGGGTGTCCACCGCCGCCGTGTCCCAGGCGTTCAACGACAAGGGCCGGCTGTCGGAGGCCACCCGGCAGCGCATCCTGGACACCGCGACGGAGCTCGGCTGGTCGCCGAGCGCGTCCGCCGCCGCCCTGCGCAGCGCCCGCACCCGCACCCTCGCCCTCGTGGTCCGGCGCCCCACCGATGTGCTCGGCGCGGACCCGCACTTCAGCGAGCTGATCACCGGTATCGAGGGCGAACTGGCGCCCCGCGGCTACGGTCTGCTGCTGCACCTGGTGGCCGGGGCCCAGGAGGAGAACGCCCTCTACAAGCGGCTCGCGGCCGAGGGCCGCGTCGACGGCGCCGTCCTGACCGACGCCCGCGCCGACGACCCGCGCCCCGCCCTGCTGGCCCGCCTCGGCCTGCCCGCCGTGCTGCTCGGTCCCCCCGACCGCGCCGCCGCCGTGCCACGCGTCGGCCTCGGCCACCAGGACGCCGCCGTCGAGGAGGTCGTCCGCCACCTGCTCGGGCTCGGACACCGGCGGATCGCCTATGTGGCGGGCCCCGCCGACCTGAAGCACACCCGGCTGCGCGGCGGTGTCTTCGAAACCGCCCTCCGGCAGGCGGGTCTGCGGCCCTACGCGGTCCTGCACACCGATTTCACCGAAGTGTCCGCCGTCGCCGCCACCCAGGCCCTGCTGGACGCCGCCGACCGCGCCACCGCGATCGTCTACGCCAACGACTCGATGGCGATGTGCGGCATCGGCGCCGCCCAGCGCGCCGGGCTGCGCGTCCCCGACGATCTGTCGGTCGTCGGCTACGACAACCTGCCGCTCGGCCGCTGGCTGCACCCCCGGCTGACCACGGTCGACCAGCAGGTGCAGCGGGTCGGCGCGGCCGCCGCCCGGCTGCTCCTCGCGCGCTGCGGCGAGAACGTCGAGGAGATGGCGCTCGACGACCGGCCACGGCTGGTCGTCCGCGAGTCCACCGGACCCGCCCCCGGCTGACACCCCGACCCCGACCCCGGCCCCGCGCCGGGCCACCCCCCACCCGTACCACCGACATCCGAGAAGGACCATGCGACGCCACAGCGCCCAGCTCACCCACCACCCCGCCGTCCTGCCCTGGCTCGGCGCCAACTTCTGGTCCCGCACCGGCGGGCCCCTGATGTGGCGCGACTACGACCCGACGACGGTCCGCGCGGAACTGCGGGTGCTGCGCGAGCACGGCCTGACGATGACCCGGTCGTTCTTCTACTGGCCCGACTTCCACCCAGAGCCCCACCGCGTGGACGAGACGCTGTGCGAGCGCTTCCGCGACTTCCTCGACGCCCACACCGAGACGGGCATGGGCACGGTGCCCACCTTCATCGTCGGCCACATGTCGGGCGAGAACTGGGACCCCGCCTGGCGCGGTGGCCGCGACCTCTACGAGGACGTGTGGATGGTCGGCCGCCAGGCGTGGTTCGTGTCCCAGATGACCCGCCGCTTCAAGGACCACCCGGCGGTCACCGGCTGGCTCATCACCAATGAGATGCCCGGCTACGGCCGCGTCTACCAGGTGGATCCGCCCTCTGCCGAGGTGGTGACCGCCTGGGCGCAGGCCATGTGCAACGCGGTACGGGCGGCCGGCGGCACCCAGCCCGTCTCCCTCGGCGACGGCGCGTGGGGCATCGAGGTCACCGGCCGCGACAACGGCTTCTCGCTGCGCGACACCGCCGAGTACGTGGACTTCGTGGGCCCGCACGTCTACCGCTCGGACACCGACCGGCCCCGTCAGCACCTGCGCGCCGCCTTCGAGTGCGAACTGGCGTCGGTCACCGGACAGCCCGTCGTCCTGGAGGAGTTCGGGCTCTCCACGGACACCGTGTCCGACCGGAACGCGGCGGTCTACTACCGGCAGACCCTGCACAACTCGCTGCTCGGCGGCGCCACGGGCTGGATCGCCTGGAACAACACCGACTACGACGACCTGTGGGACCGCTCGCCGTACGACCACCACCCCTTCGAGATGCACTTCGGCATCACCGACCACACCGGCGCCCCCAAGGCCCCGCTGCTCGAACTCGCCGCGTTCGCCGAGGTGCTGAGGGCCGTGGACTTCGCACACTGCCGACGCGCCGACGCGCACGCGGCCCTGGTCGTGCCCGCCTTCCTGGAGCGCGGCTACCCCTACAGCAGGCCCGCCGACCGGCCGCTGATCTTCACATCGCTGCATCAGAGCTATGTGGCCACCCGCGCCGCGGACCTGCCGGTGGGCTTCACCCGGGAGGCCGACGGACTGCCCGGCGACGCGGCCCTGTATCTGCTCCCCGCCACCCGCCAGCTCACCACGCGCACCCGGCGTGAGCTCGAACGCCGCGCCCACGCGGGCGCCACCGTCTACCTCTCGTTCTGCTCCGGCGAGCACCCGGGGACCCGCGGCCCGTGGTTCGACGACCTGGACGGGCTGTTCGGCGTCGAACTACAGCTCTCCTACGGCGTGTCCGAGCCCATCGAGGACGACGTCCTGGAGATGACGTTCACCGAGGACTTCGGCGGGCTGACGGCCGGGACCTCGCTGCGCTTCCCCGTAGCGGGCAACGAGGACAGCCGGGCGTATCTGCCGGTGGTTCCGCGTGACGCCCGGGTGGTGGCCGTCGACGCCCACGGGCGGCCCGCCCTCCTGGTGCGCGACACCGGGCGCGGCCGCACCGTTCTGGCCACCTACCCCCTGGAGCACATGGCCGCCCGCACCGCCCGCGCCAACCCCGAGGAGACCCACCGGCTGTACGCGGCGCTCGCCGATGTGGCCGGGGTCCACCGCCCGGTGACGGTCGACAGCCCCCACGTCGGCGCGGACCTCCTCGTCCACGACGACGGGCGCCGCTTCGTATGGCTGGTCAGCCAGAGCCCCGAGGAGGTCACCGTCCGCCCCGCCACCGAGGGAACGCTGCACGACCTCGCGTCCGGCGCGGCGACGGCGGATGTGACGCTCGGCCCGTACGGTGTGCGCGTCCTGGAGCTGACGTGACCGATCAGCTCTACCGCGACCCGACCGCGCCGGTGGCGGAGCGGGTCCGCGATCTGCTGGGGCGGATGACGCTCACCGAGAAGGTCGGCCAGGTCAACCAGCGGATGTACGGCTGGCACGCCTACGAGCGCACCGACAGCGGCCACCGGCTCACCGACGCCTTCCGCGCCGAGGTCGCCGCGTACGGCGGGATGGGTGCCCTGTACGGGCTCCAGCGGGCCGACGCCTGGTCCGGCGTCGGCTTCGCCGACGGCATCACGGCGGCGGACGGGGCGCGGGTCGCCGATGCCGTACAGCGACATGTCGTGGAGAACACCCGTCTTGGCATACCCGTGCTGCTCGTCGAGGAGGTTCCGCACGGCCACCAGGCCCTGGACGGAACCGTGCTGCCGGTCAACCTCGCCGTGGGCGCCACCTGGGACCCCGGGCTCTACGAGGCGGCGGCGGCCGCGGTCGGCGCGGAGATGCGGGCACGCGGTGGCCACGTGGCGCTGGTCTCCGCCCTCGACCTGGTGCGCGATCCGCGCTGGGGCCGTGCGGAGGAGTGCTTCGGCGAGGACCCGTATCTGGCGGCCCGGCTCACCGAGGCGCTGGTGCGGGGGATGCGCACGGCGGACGTGGCCGTGGTGCTCAAGCACTTCGCCGGACAGGGGGCCACGGTCGGCGGACGCAACAGCGCGGCCACCGAACTGGGCGCCCGCGAACTGCACGAGATCCATCTGGCGGCGGCCCGGGCCGGGATACGCGCCGGTGCGGCCGGGGTGATGGCGGCCTACAACGAGTTCGACGGCCTGCCCTGCGTCGCCAGTCGGCCGCTGCTGACCGAACTCCTCAGGGGCTGGCTGGAGTTGGACGGCATCGTGATGGCGGACGGTGGCGCCATCGACCGTCTGGTCCGGCTCACGGGCGACCCGGTGGCCGCGGGCGCCCTGGCCCTGAACGCCGGATGCGACCTCAGCCTCTGGGACGCCTGCTTCCCGCGGCTGGCCGAGGCGGTGGCCCGGGGGCTCGTCGCGGAGCGGACCCTGGACACCGCCGTGGCCCGGGTGCTGGCGCTGAAGTTCCGCCTGGGCCTCTTCGAGCAGCCCTACGCGCCTGCCGTGGACCGGCCCTCCGACCCGCATGAGCTGAGCGAACGCGTGGCCCGCGCGTCCATCACCCTGCTCGCCCACGACGGGGGAGTCCTGCCGCTGGCACCCTCGACCCGCCGGATCGCCGTCCTCGGCCCGAACGCCGACTCCGTCGCCCAGCAGATCGGCGACTACACCGCGCCACAGCGCCCCGGCTCCGACCACGTCACGGTCCTGGACGGCATCCGGTCGGCCGCCCCGCCGGACACCGAGGTCACCTACGCGCCCGGGTGCGAGCTGGTCGGCGGCGACCTCTCCGGGGTCCCCGAGGCGGTCGCGCTGGCGGGATCGGCGGACATCGCGGTGCTCGTCCTGGGCGGATCCAGCGCCCGGTCAGGTGACACCACCTTCGACACCAACGGCGCGGCGGTGGTGAGCTCCGCCAACCCCGCCGGTATGACCTGCGGCGAAGGTGTCGACCTGGCCGAACTGGGCCTGTCCGTCGGGCAGGTGGCGCTCCTTGACGCGGTGGCCGCCACGGGTGTGCCGGTCGTCGTGGTCCTCGTCCAGGGCCGTCCGCACGCCCTGCCCGACCTCTCGGAGAAGGCCGCGGCGGTGCTGAGCGCCTGGTACCCGGGCCCGTGGGGCGGGCGGGCCGTCGCCGACGTCCTGTTCGGCGCGGCCGGGCCCGAGGGGCGGCTGCCGGTGTCCATCCCCAGGTCGGCCGCGCAGCTGCCGGTGTTCTACAACGCCAAGGACCACCGGTACCGCGGCTATGTGGACCAGCCCGCCACCGGCCGCTACGCCTTCGGTCACGGCCTTTCGTACACCACGGTCGCGTACGCGCCACCACGGCTCTCCCGCGCCCGTGTGACCGCGGACGCCCCGACGCTCAGCTGCCGGGTGACCGTGCGCAACACCGGTGAGCGGCCGGTGCGCGAGACGGCCCAGCTCTATGTGCGACGGCTGTCGGGCGGCTCCTCGTGGCCCCGCGTGCGCGAGCTCCGTGGCTTCGCCCGCCTCGACCTGCGGCCGGGGGAGGAGGCCGAGGCCGTGTTCGCGATCGACGCCGACACCCTCGCCTCCGTCACCCGGGACCTGGGCCTCGCCGTCGAACCCGGCGAACTCCTGCTGGAGACCGGGCCCTCGTCCGGCGAAACGCAGGGGGCACGGCTGGTGGTCGAGCCGTCGAGCTGATCGCACGCTGTCTGGACGGTGATGTGATGGGGCGTCAGTATGGTGCCCGGGCGCGCCGGGTCCGGCGGAGCCGCGTTCGGGCACCATCGCTCACCCACGGGAAGGCCGCATGCCGACCAGGAGAACCCTCAGGTACCTGACGGGAATCGCGTCGATCCTCGCCCTGCTGGCCACGGCGCCGGGACCGGTCGCCACCGCCCAACAGCCCGCCGCGCAGGCGGCCCCCACCACCTCCGCCACGGCCACCTTCGCCCCCGCCCCCGCGGCCGACGCCTGGCAGCCGCCGCTGTCGACCCGCGGCCGGTACATCGTGGACGCCAAGGGCGACCGCTTCCGGCTCAAGTCGGCCAACTGGGACGGCGCGCAGGGCTCGTGGACGGGGAGCGGCAGTGTCGACGACCCCGCCAACCACCACTCCGGGCAGAACTCCTCCGGCATCCCCCTCGGCCTGGACCGGGCGCCCCTGCCGACACTGCTCGCCGACTTCCATCGGCTGGGCATCAACAGCATCCGGCTGCCGTTCTCCAACGAGATGATCCATGCCGCGGCGACCGTGCCGGACAGCGCCGTAGCCGCCAACACCCAACTGCGCGGAAAGACACCCCTTCAGATCTTCGACGCCGTGGTGTCCGCCCTCAGCCGGGACGGCTTCGCCGTCATCCTCAACAACCACACCAACACCACCCGGTGGTGCTGCGGCATCGACGGCAACGAGCGGTGGAACAGCAGCCAGTCCACGCAAGCGTGGATCGACGACTGGGTCTTCATGGCCCGCCGTTACGCCGACGAACCACGTGTGGTGGGCGCCGACCTCTACAACGAGGTGCGCCGCGACGTCCTGGACGACCCCAACTGGGGCCTTGGCGACGCGCACGACTGGTACACCGCCGCGCAGCGCGCCGCCGACCGCATCCTCACCGAGGCCGACCCCGACCTCCTCATCGTGATCGAGGGCATCAACTGGACCGGGATTCCGGTGGACGGGCTGCCCCATGAGCGCCCCACCCTGGCCCCCGCGCGCACCCTCTCGCACACCCTCACAGGCGCCCACAAGCTGGTGTACTCGGCCCACTTCTACGGATACACCGGCCCGCGCCACAGCGGTGCCACCGGCGTCGGCGAGACACATGACCCCCGGTACCAGGACCTCAGCCGCGATGAGCTGTATCGAACCCTCACCGACCAGGCGTTCTTCGTCGCCGAGGACAGCGGGAAGCACTACACGGCACCCGTGTGGATCAGCGAGTTCGGTATCGGCTCGGCCGAGACGGGCACCGCGCCGCGCGCCTGGTTCACCCATATCACCGACTACTTCGCCGACCGTGACGCCGACTTCGCCTACTGGCCACTCGTGGGCTGGGAAGGCCACGACGACTGGGCGCTGCTGCGCTACGACTCCACGGGCCGCAGATACGGAATCCTCGACCAGGGCGACTGGCGCGGCACGGCGTGGCAGCGGCTGATGACCGCGCCCGAACGCACCGGCCCCGTCGACCGCGTCCCGACCTGGCGCATGCTCGTCACCGACCACGGCGACCATGTGCAGTCCCTGATCGAACGGGCCCGGGGCGACTGGGATCCGGGCGCCTACAAGGCAGCCTGCCCCGATGGGCTGCGGCTGATCGGCCTCAGCCACACCTCCGGGCGCGGGCTGTGCACCGACACCGGCGCCGACGACCCGCGCGCCCCCGGCACCGCCCATACGGTCGTCACGGACGAACGGTACGTACCCGCCGGTGGCGACTGGGCCTCCGGCTACACCAAGTTCCAGTGCCCCTCGGACCAGTTCCTCATCGGCTACAGCCGCCGTGGCAGCCGGGTGTCCGCCGGGCTGTGTGCCCCGGCCCGGACCTCGTTGGGCGCCACGGGACGTGCGGTCTGGTTCGACCGCTCCGACAACCGGCCCGCCGACGCCGCGGGGGGCGACTTCGCCCACGGCGCCTACAAGGGCCAGTGCGCGGACGGCGAGTACGCCGCCGGTATCGCCTTCACCACGCGGGTGGGCAGCTCCGGCAGCCCGGACGCGCTGCTGTGCCGCCGCCTGTCCTGAGCGGTCGTCCGTCCTGAGCCGTCGCTGCCCCCGAGTTGCCAGTCCCGTCGCCACCCTTGCCCGAATCTGACGGACCGTCATATCGTAAAGCGGTGCGCGCAGCCGTTGTCGCACGACACCCGCTCGACCGGATCAGGAGTTACAGGGTGGAGCCGCACACCACACCCGGGGCCGCGCCGAAAGTACGTGCCCGCGCGGTGACCCGCACCTTCGGGCACGGAACCCGGCAGGTGCACGCCCTCGGACCACTCGACATGGACATTCGGCACGGGGAGTTCTGCTGCATCGTCGGCCCGTCCGGATGCGGCAAGTCCACGTTCCTGCGCATCGTCGCCGGACTCGTCCGCCCCAGCGGTGGCGAGGTCGAGATTCGCGCGCGTCGCCGGCATCCGGCCGCGATGATCCCGCAGGACTACGGCATCTACGACTGGAAGACCGTGCTGGCCAACGTCCGCTTCGGCCTCGATGTGCGGCGGGTGCCGCGCAGGGCGGCCGACGCGCGGGCCCGGGACTGGCTGGCCCGGCTCGGTCTGTCCGACTTCGCCGACGCCTACCCGGCCACCCTGTCGGGCGGGATGCGGCAGCGGGTGGCGATCGCCCGCGCGCTCGCGGTGGAGCCGGAGGTGCTGCTCCTGGACGAACCGTTCGCCGCGCTCGACGCCCAGTTGCGCACCATCCTCCAGGACGAGTTGCTCGCGGTCTGCCAGGCCACCCGCACCACCGCACTGTTCGTCACCCACAGCCTGGAGGAGGCGATCGTGCTCGGGGACCGGGTGGTGGTGATGTCGGCCAGGCCCGGCAGGGTGATCGCCGAACGGCACCCGCCGTTCGAACGCCCGCGCACCGGGGCGATGCGCCACGCTCCGCAGTTCGCCGCGTTGCGGTCCGAGCTGTGGGAACTCCTGCGCGACGAGGTACAGCGGGGCGGGGCCGGTGCCGCCGCTCCGGCGGACCCGGTGGGGAAGCCCTCATGAAGGGCGAGAACGCGGCGGCCTCGGTCCCGGCCGCGCGGCCCGGTCAACACCCCGGCGAAGGCGAACGGGGCGGCGGGTCCGCCGAGACGACGCTGCTGGTGCGGCGCCCCGGGCCGGGGGAGCGCGATCCGGTCCGCGCCCACCGGCGCCGCCGCGCCATCGAACTCTCCCTCGCCCTCGCCGTGCCCGCCGCGCTGATCCTGCTGTGGCAGCTCGCCGCGGATCAGCGCTGGATCGACTCGCGTATCTACCCCGCGCCGTCCACGATCGCGGCGGACGGCTGGCAGCGCGCCGCCGACGGCAAGCTGTGGCCGGACGTATGGGCCACGCTGAAGCGGGTGATCGCCGGTTATGCGCTCGGCACCGCCGCGGGCTATCTCTTCGGGCTGCTGATGGGCGCGCTGCGGATGGTCCGCGCGGCGCTGGAACCGTTGCTCGACGCCCTGTACGTCGTGCCCAAACTCGCGCTGCTCCCCGTGTTCCTCAACATGTTCGGCCTCGGCGAAGGTCCCCAGATCGCGCTCGTCGCGACCACCGTCTTCTTCTTCGTGTGGATCTCCACGATGGCCGCCGTGATGGGCGTCGCCGAGGGCCACCGGGAGGCCGGACAGGTATTCGGCGCCGGTCCCTGGCAGATGTTCCGCCATGTCCTGCTGCCCGCCTCGCTGCCGCAGGTCCTCGTCGGCATGCGGGTCGCGGCCGGGGTGGCGGTCCTGGTCATCGTGGCCTCCGAGCAGATCGCCGCGAACGACGGCCTCGGCCACCTGATCTTCGACTCGCGGACGCTGTTCCAGAACGACGTGATGTTCGTCGGCATCGTCTGCGTGGCCGTGCTCGGCGTGGTCTTCTCCGAACTCGTCCGGTTCGTCGGCCGCCGGCTCACCCCCTGGGCGCCGCGGGACCGCGGCCGGCCCCAGTCCTGACCTCCACCTCGGCTCCGACACCCGGCCCCCGGCCCCCGGAAGGCGGCATCCATGGCACGGACACCCTCCCTCGCCCGCGCCCTGCTCACCGGCGTGACCCTGCTGGGCGTCCTCGGCTCCCTCGGCTCCCTCGCCGCCTGCGACGCGCAGACCTCGGAGTCGGCGGGCCCGGGCACGCGCGGCAAGCCCCGCCCGATCACCCCCGTCGCGGGCTGCGCCAAGGGCTGGACCGACCCCTCCGACAGGTCCGCCGGCCGCGGGCCCGCCCGTTGCGCGCCCGGCGCGCCCGCGCCGAAGCCGCTGAAGAAGAAGACGAAGGTCGTCGTCTCCGCCTCCACGCTGACCGCCGAGTATCTGGCGCCCCTGCGGATCGGCGTGGCGAAGGGCGAATTCAGCAAGGAGAAGCTCGACGTCGAGGTGAAGCTGCTGCCCACCCCGGACGCGCTGCCACTGCTCGCCAAGGGCGATGTCGACGTCCAGTACGCGGCGCCGGAGGCCGCCGTGCTCAACGGCATCCGGCAGGGGTTCGACATTCGCTGGGTCGCCGGCAACTTCACGCCCGCGCCCGGCTCCAGGAGCGGATTCTGGGCCAGGCTGCGGCCGGGGGAGACGGCGGGCGGGGTCAGCCTCAAGGACCGTACGGTCGGCACCCTCATCGGCAAGGGCTCGGTCATCACGTACCCGATGGAGAAGGTGCTCTCCGCGCACAAGGCCGACATGGACAGCGTCCGCTTCCAGCAGCTCGGCCCGGCCGAGGTGCTCGCCTCGCTGAAGAACGGCGGAGTGGACGCGGCCTGGCTGCTCGACCCGGTGTGGCGCCAGGTGGACGGCGACGCGGACTACGCCTTCCTCGGCGGTCAGCCGAGGGGCGAGCCGCTCGGCGGGCTCCTGTTCGGCCCCGATCTGCTGACCGGGGACCCGGACGCGGGGGTCGCGTTCCTGCGCGCCTACATCCGCACCGTCAACACCTACTTCGCCGGGGACTACAAGAAGGACAAGGCGTTCCTCGACGACCTCGGCGACGTGCTCAAGACCGAGCCGGACACGCTGGCCGCCGTGCCGTCGCTGCGCATGGACTGGGAGATTCGCGCGGGCACCGTGGACCGCCTCCAGAAGGCGTACGCCACCGCCGGGGTGGTGGAGGGCGACCCGCTGCCCGAGGACAAGGTCGTGGACCGCTCGTTCTACGCGGAGGCGGTCGGCCACAAGCCGTAGGCCCTGCCCGGCGGGGCGGGGGCGGTGCTGACCCCCTGCGGGGTTCCGGGGGCTGGCCCCCACGCGCCCGGGGCGCTGCCGCCATGGTGCCGCATGGTCTCTGGTCCGTACGTTTAAGCAGGTCGGAGTGTTGCTGACCGATTCAGGACCGGAGTCTTCCATGTCTCAGGCCACCGCGCCGCCCCTCCCCACCGCGCCGTCCGTGTCCACCGCGTCCGGCGGCGGCACCGCACCACAGGGGAGCGACTTCGCCCCCCCCTGCTGCGGCAGGTCGAGGGACAGGGGCTGCTGGAGCGCCGCAAGGGTTGGTACGCGCGGATGATCGTGGTGAACCCCGTACGCCGAGACCAGGCTGCTCGACTCCTACCGGCAGGGGCTGAGCCATATGCACACGGTCGGCGCCGCGGCCGGGCCCCGGTGAGCCCGTCCCCGGCCCCGGCCGCCCCGCACGGTCACAGCGGGCCGAGCAGGGCGGTGGTGAGCCCGCACAGCGCCGTGATCAGATCCTGGCCCAGCGTCCGCCAGGAGTCCTCCGCCGCGGCGGGGTCGATACGGCCGTTCGCCAGGTCGTACTCCAGCTCGGCGAAGGCGTGCACCGAGAGCTGGCGCACCATCGTGCCGTGCCGGGCGAAGAGTTCGGGGCGGACGCCGTCCCGGCGAATGCCACCGAGCTCGTTGAGCAGCCGGTACGACGGGGTGTCGAGGTGTTCCTGGAGGACGTAGTCGCGCAGCGCGGGCTCGACCAGCGCCTGTGCGAAGAAGCGGGCGGACCAGGTGGGAGTGCCCGCTTCGATGTGGTTCTCGACGGTCGGCAGGATGAGGCAGCGGTAGTGCTCCTCCAGGGACACGGTGTCCTGCCCGCGCAGCGCCTCCACCATGGGGATGCGGTGTTTTTCGACCAGCCGGGTGTGGCTCGACAGGATCGTCCTGATGAGCCCGTCACGGCTCTCGAAGTGGTACTGAACCGCTGAGTTGTTGCGCTGGCCGGCTGCCTCGCTGATCTGCCGGACCGAGACGTTGGCGAAACCGTGCTCGGCGTAGAGCCGCTCGGCGGTGCGCATCAGCTTGTCGCGCGCGAGCGCCGAGCGGGGAGACGGCGGGGCAGCCGGGCCGGGAGGGGTCATTCCGCTAGGCGAATCGCCCCGGTCGGGCACACCGCGGCGGCCGCGCGGACGGCTTCGTGGTGTTCCGGCGGCGGAGCACTGTCCAACACGACGACACTCCCGTCTTCCTCTCGCTGGTCGAAGACCTGATCGGCCCTGGCCACGCAGAGCCCGCTGGCACAGCAGGCATCCCCGTCAACAGTGATCCGCATGGTACCTTCCTCGCTCCTTTCGTCCACGGTGGTTTTCAGCGGCCGAGCTTCTCACGGTTGTTCACCAGGTGACGGTTTGTTCACCAGGTGACCCACATGTCCTCGAAGCCGCCCGCCGAGACCCCCTCCCGGGTGCGGAGGTCCGCCGCGGTGTCCCGCAGCCGCAGCTCGGGCAGGCGCCGGACGAAGGTGCCGAGGACCACCTGGAGCTCCACCCGGGCGAGCGTCTGGCCGACGCAGAAGTGCGGTCCCGCGCCGAAGGTGAGGTGCTGGGCGCGGTTCTCGCGGTGCGGATCGAACCGGTCGGGGTCGGGGAACTTGCGCTCGTCCCGGTTGGCGGCGTGCAGATTGACGAACAAGGTGCTCCCGGCTTTCACCGGCACCCCGTTGACCTCGGTGTCCTCGGTGATGAACCGGGGGATGCCCACACCGCCGTTCGCGTCCATCCGCAGTGCCTCCTCCACTACGTCCGGCACCAGTCCGGGAGCGGCGAGCACGGCCTCGTAGCGCTCCCGCTCCGAGAGCAGCATCGCCGTCATCTTCAGGATCATGTTGGAGGTGGTCTCATGCCCGGCCAGCAGCAGCCCGACCGCGGTGGCGATGAGCTCGTCATGGCTGAGCCGGCCATCCTCGCTGTCGGAGATCTGGGTCAGCTCGCTGAGCAGATCGTCGCCGGGGTGGGCGCGTTTGCGCTCGATCAGGTCCGAGGCGTACGCGCGGAACTCCCGCTGGGCGTCGTCGACTTCGGCTTGGGTGTAGCGGGTCAGCGTGAGCAGGGTCTCCGACCAGCGCGCGAACCTGTCCTGGTCCTCGCTCGGTGCGCCCAGCAGCGCGCAGATCACCTGCACCGGAAGGGGAAGCGCCAGCGCCGCCCGGAGATCTACCGGCGCCCCCTTGGCCACCATGTCGTCCACCAGCGCGTCGGCCATCTGTTGAATGCGCGGCCGCCACGCCTCCATCTTCTTCACCGTGAACGCGCGGCTGATCAGCCGCCGCCACCGCCGGTGCCCCGGGCCCTCCTTGTTGTCCACGTCGCCCACGGAGGGGCGGCTGAACACCCCGCCGTCCTCGGTGGTCGACATGCGCGCCGCGCCCTCCCGTTCGAGGTTGCGGCTGAACCGCGGGTCGGTCAGCAGCCCGCGGACCTCTTCGTACCCGGTCAGCAGCCCGACGACATCCCCGCTGGGCATCCGTACGTGCGCCACGGGGCACTTGGCCCGGGTCTCGGCCCACTCCTTCGGGGGTTCCAGCACATTCGGCTGCTCGAAGGGGTAGTTCGGGATGGCTTCGGTCATGGGGGGACTCCTCCGATGTCGGGGACCTCCGATCACCGTAAGACGGTCGTCTTATTAAGGCAATCGCCTTACGGTGGGATGGCCGACAATCGCCGCGCGCGTCACCGGTTCCACGGGCTCTGTCGCTGCGCGAGCCTGCCTCTCGACTCGCCGAAGGTCGCGAGGTTGTTGTGGTCGCGGTGGCGGGGGCACTGGCACGGCGGCCACGCCTGCCCCAGCGAACAGGCGTCGCTTTTCTCCTCGGCGAGGACGGATACGATCGCGCGGCGGGTGGTGACGATCCCGTTGTGCGCCATGGTGTAGACGCGCATCGTCATCTTCGGTTCCGGCCGCGACGCACGCGGCGCACAGGCCCGAATGTGGCTCGGTGGGTTTGAACGCCAGAGCCGCGCCCTTCGGCACACGGCGCTGTGGGAAGGGTTCGGGAGTACGTGACGCATGAGGCACGCGCGGCGGAGATCAGGCTCTACGAGGTCGGAGTCATCCCCGGTCTGCTCCAGACACCGGAACATGCGGCGACGTTGCAGACGGACGCCGTACGTCGGGAAGCGATCACCCCCGCACAAGCCATGCCCCACCTGACGGCCTATCAAGCTACAGGCCGAAGCCCTCTCTCAGGCGGCATCCGTGGCCATGATCGAGCAGTTACGAAAGGGCACCCCGTGACGACCGAATCCCCCCGTTGGTACAAGTCCTCATACAGCGGCAACGGCGGCCAGTGCATCGAGGTCGCCGCAAACCTCGCCGCCTCGCGCGGCGAGGTCCCCGTCCGCGACAGCAAGGACCCGCACGGCCCGGCGCTCGTCTTCGAGCCGTGCGCCTGGTCGTCGTTCGTGGCCGCCGTCAAGTGCGGGGAGTCCCCCGCCACCTGACGCGCACAGCACCAGCCACCAAGTGAGCGGCCCCCGTGACCCGGGGGCCGTTGTCAGGCCGGGGGATCACGGTGCGGCCACACCGGGAAAGCGTCCCGCGAAACTGACGGATACTCGCGCTAGTGTGCGCGCGTGAACCTTCATGTCGTCATAGGATTCGGGCCCGCGGGGGCGGCCACTGCTCGGCTGCTCGCCGAAAGAGGCCATACGGTACGCGTCATCACCAGGTCGGGCCGGAGCCCGGAACCGGGTATCGAGCACGTCGCGCTGGACGCGACGGACAGGGAGCGACTGACCGAGGCCGTGCGGGGCGCGGCCGCCCTCTACAGCTGTGGCGCACCGCCCTACCACCGCTGGGCGAGTGAATGGCCGCCCCTGGCCTCGTCGCTCCGCGCGACCGCCGAGGCCACCGGGGCGGTCCTGGTCATGCTGGGCAACCTCTACGGCTACGGCCCGGTGGACGGCCCCATGACCGAGGAACTGCCGCTTGCGGCCACCGGTACCAAGGGGCGGGTGCGCGCCACCGTGTGGGAGCAGGCGCGCGACCTCCATGAGCAGGGCCGTATCAAGGCGGTCGAGGTGCGGGCCTCGGACTTCTTCGGGCCCGGGGTGACCGACGGCGGGCACCTTGCCGCGCGGGTCATGCCCCCCGTGTTGCGCGGCAAGTCGGTCTCCTCGCTCGGGGACCCCGACACCCCGCACAGCTGGAGCTATGTCCCCGACGTGGCCGCCGCCCTGGCCGAGGTGGCGGGCGAGGAGCGGGCCTGGGGGCGCGCCTGGCACGTACCGACGGCGCCCGCGCTGTCCACCCGGGAGATGGTCGACCGCCTCGCCACCGAGGCGGGGACCGGACCGGTCGCGGTGCGCAGGCTGCCGTCGGCCGTGCTGGGTCTCGCGTCGCTGTTCTCCCCGCTGCTCCGCGAGCTCAAGGAGGTCCGCTACCAGTTCGACCGGCCGTTCATCATGGACGCGAGCGCCTACGAAGCCGAGTTCGCGGTGCGCGCCACCCCCGTCGACGATCAGGTCAAGGCGACGGTGGAGTGGTGGCGCGAGCGACTGGCCACCGCCGGGCGACGGCCGTGACAGCGAAGGAATCCACAGTGGGCGCAAACAGAACGCGGCGCGATGACGTCGCGATCGTGGGAATGGCCTGCCGGTTCCCGGGGGCGCGGAACGTCAACCAGTACTGGCGGCTGCTCAATGAACCGCGGGCGCAGTTCGCCACCGTCCCGGACTCGAGGTGGCGCACCGCCACCTTCCTCAGCGACAACTTACGTGACACGTCCTCGGCCTATACGGACACCATGGCGCTGCTGCCGGACGTGGGCCACTTCGACGCGGCGCACTACGGCATCCCGCCGCGCCGGGCCAGATCGATGGATCCGCAGGGGCGGCTGCTGATCGACCTGGCCCGGGAGGCCATCCAGGACGCCGGATGGGAGGCCGAGGGCTTCGACCGCGAGGAGACCTCGGTGATCACGGCGCTCACCGAGAGCGGCTATCGCGAGATCAGTACCCTGCGCATCCGGATGCGCCAGCTGACCGGCGGCGAGTTCGGGGCGCGGGCCGCCGATCCCCGGTGGCCGGAGACGGTCCGCGCGGTGGACGGGCTGCACGGCTCGTCCGTCGCCGGACTCCTGCTCAACATGGGGCCGAACACCGTCAGTTCGGTCTTCGATCTGCACGGCGAGAGCTATGCGCTGGACTCGGCGTGCTCCGGTGGCCTCATGGCCGTGGCCAACGCCGTGTTCGCACTGCGCGCGGGCCGCTGCCGCATCGCCCTCGCGGGCGGCGCCCAGCTGATCCTCACCCCCGATCTGCTGGTGGGGCTGTGCCGGATCGGCGCCATCTCGCGCACCGGCAGATGCCTGCCGTTCGGCGCGGAGGCCGATGGCTTCGTCCTGGGGGAGGGCGCCGGGATCCTGGTGCTGCGCCCCCTGGCCGACGCGCTGGCCGCGGGCGACCGGGTCTACGCGGTGATACGGGGCGTGGGCACGGCCAACGACGGGACCGTACAGGGCGGAATGCACCCCCAGGCGGCCGGTCAGCTCAGGGCCCTGCGCCGGGCCTACCGCGACGCCGATCTGACCCCGGACGCGGTGGGCTACCTCGAGGCGCACGGCACCGGGACCACCGTGGGCGATCCGGTCGAGGTCGGGGTCCTGGGCGAACTGCGGGGCGCGCGGGGCGCGCCCGCCTTCCTCGGCGCGGTGAAGGCGGTGGTCGGACACGCGCTCAACGCCGCCGGGGTGGCGGGGCTCGTCAAGACCGTGCTGGCCGTGCACCGGGGAGTGATACCGCCACAGCCGGAGTTCGACCTCGCCGACCGCTCGGGGCTCGACGCCGCGCGGCTGATCGTCCCGACGAAGCCCACCGTATGGCCGGAGTCCGGGCAGCCGCGCCGCGCGGGGGTGAGCGCGTTCGGCTTCGGTGGCACCGGCGTCCATCTGGTGGTCGAGGAGTGCGCCACCGCACCGGCCCGCCCCGCACCGGACGAGGGGCCGCAACTGCTGGTGCTGAGCGCCCGCGACCGGGCCGGGCTGGTCCGTTACGCCCGGGAGCTGGCCGACACCCTCGGCGAGGACCGGCCGCCGCTGGCCGGGGTGGCGGACACCCTGGCCCGCCGGGCTCCGCTCGCCGAACGCCTCGCCCTGGTGGCCGAGGACACCGCCGACGCCGTCACCAAGCTGACCGCCGCCGCCGAGGCCGTGGCGGCCGGCCGCACCGGGCAGCTCGGGCCGGGGCAGCTGACCGGCACGGTGCCACCCGGTGCGGAGCCGGAGGCGGCGGTGCCCGGCTCGCTGTCCGCCGGGGAACGCCCTGCCGCGCTGGCCCGGCTCGCCGAGCGCGCGGTCACCGGCGCGGGGCTCCGCCCGGTGATGGAGCACATACCCCCCTGCACCCTGCCACCGAGCCCGCTCGCCCCGCGTCACCACTGGGCGGTGGACGAGTCGGCACGCGCCCCGGAGGAGGCCCCGCCCGCCCTCGTGGCGGTGGGGGAGGGCCGGACCGGGCCGGTGGACGGGCGGGCCGGTGGCGGATCCGCGGCGTCCATCGTGCTCGAAGAGCTCTCGCGGACCGGCGTCTTCCCGCTCGCCGATCTGACCGAGCGGATGGAGCTGGTGACCGACCTCGGCTTCGACTCCCTGATGCTCCAGGAGCTGGAGGTCAACATCGGCAAGCGGATACCCGGATTCCGCACCGAGGAGATCTTCGCCCCCGACCTCACCGTGGCACGGCTGGTCGGGCTGGTCGATCCGCATCTCACCGGGGATCCCACCGGGGAGCCCGTCCCCGGGGAGCCACTGCCCCGGGAGACACGGGGGGACGAGGACGGGGACTGGGACGCGGCGACCGCGTGCGCCGATGACTTCCCCGAGGTGCGCCAGTTCGAGGAGCGCCTGAGCACGATCACCGGCAGCGGCGCGGACTTCCCGTACTTCCGCGTCCACCAGGGCACCATCCGCGATACGACCATGATCGACGACAGGCCGTATCTGTCCTTCGGCAGCTACAACTACCTGGGGCTCTCCGGCCATCCGGCGGTCAACGAGGCCGTGCACCAGGCGGTGGACCGGTACGGGACCTCGGTCTCGGCGAGCCGGGTGCTCTCCGGCGAACGGGATCTGACCGTACGGCTGGAGCGGGCGCTGGCCGACTTCCTCGGCACCGCGGACTGCCTGGCGCTGGTGAGCGGCCACGCCACCAACGTCACCGCGATCGGGCACCTCGTCGGGGCGCGGGACCTGGTGGTGCACGACGCGCTCGCCCACGACAGCATCCTCCAGGGCTGCGCCCTGTCCGGCGCGGCGCGGCGCCCGTTCGCCCACAACGACATCGGCGCGCTGGAGGACACACTGCGGCGCAACCGGTCCCGGTTCAGACGGGTGCTGATCGTCGTGGAGGGCGCGTACAGCATGGACGGCGATCTGGTGGACCTGCCCGCCGTGATCGAGCTGAAGCGGGCTTACGGCGCCCTGCTGATGGTCGACGAGGCGCACAGCATCGGCACCGTGGGCGAACGCGGCCGTGGCGTCGGCGAGTTCTTCGGCGTCGACCGGGCCGATGTGGACCTGTGGATGGGCACCCTGTCCAAGACGTTCGCCAGCTGCGGGGGCTATCTCGGCGGCTCGGCCCGGATGGTGCGGTGGCTGCGGCACACGCTGCCGGGCTTCGTCTACAGCGTCGGCCTGACCCCGGCCAACGCGGCCGCGGCGCTGGCCGCCACCGAGCTGATCGTCGCCGAACCCCACCGGGTGCGCGCCCTGCGGCGCAACGCGGAGCTCTTCCTCGGCCTGGCCGCCTCGGCCGGTCTGGCGACGGGCACCAGCGCCCACACCCCGATCGTGCCGTGTCTCCTCGGCGACTCGGCGAGAACCCTGCGCATCGCGGACCGGCTGTTCGACCGCGGTGTGATCGCCGATCCGATCTTCCACCCCGCCGTGGAGGAGGGGCTCGCCAGGCTGCGGTTCTTCGTCACCAGCGAGCACCGTGAGGACGACATCCGGCGCACCGTGGCGATCCTGGCCGAGGAGGTGGCGGCCACCGGGGGATGAGTGAGGCACCGTCGGATCAACCTCAGATCAGGGTGCGTTCGATCCGGCTGAGCATGGCGTCCTGCCCGGCTGCCCCGGCGGCTCCCGCCGCGGGCGCACCATGCCGCTCCTCGGTGCCGCCCACCCGTTGGGAGAGCAGATAGGCGATGATCTCCGCTTCCTGCTCCTGGACGTCGTCGTAGGTCGCGCGCAGGAGCATGTCACGCACGAGGTCGGGGTCGAGGTTGGGGAAGAGGAGGCGGGCGCTCGCCTCGTCCAGCCAACCCGCCCCGCGATGGCAGCAGATGATGTGGCCCAGCTCGTGCAAGATGATGTGCTCCTGATGCGCGCTGGTCGTGTTGGCGTCATAGAAGATGAGGTCCTCGTCGCGGGCGGCGACCCACATGCCGCAGGGGTGCGTCGCCGGCATCGGCATCGGGACCAGCGTGATCGGGCGGCCACGGACCTCGCCGAGATGGCGGCAGAGATCGGCCACATCGGCCACCTCCGGGAGGTCGAGGTCGGCGATCCGCCGCGCACCGGCCTTCCGGAGCTTCTTGAGCTGACTGCGGCGGTCGTGATCGGCCGACCGTCCCCTGCCTGCGCCCCTCACCCAGCCGCACCCCTCAGAGCCTGTGTCATATCCCCGGCCGGGCGTGCGACGCCTGGCACGCACGCTCGCGGCGTTGCCGAAACGCCCATGTGGCTCCGCCACGAGGGCGCTCCGGCGCCTTGCGATCGCACGCACCAGACGCCGCACGCTGATCCGGCCGGGGATATGACACAGGCTCTCATTCCGAGTCCGAGGTGTCGGCGACCGGCGGAAGGCCCTGGAGCTGCCGGTACTGATCCATGATGGTCGTGATGGCCTCGAGGTTCTCCTTCTTCATCCCCGCCGCGCGCATCGCCACGGCGCGGACCCCGGCCTGGCGCAGCGCCTCGATGGCGGCGATCTCGCTGAGCACCGACTCGGCGACCTGGTCGTCGAAGAAGTAGGCCACCGACACGCCGAAGAAGCGTGCGAGGGCGGCCAGCAGGTCCGGTGACGGATTGGAGCGCTTGCCCGTCCGCAGCTGCGACAGATACACACCCCCGACCTTCAGTTCGGGGTTGGCCCGCTTGAGCTCCTCCGCCACCTCGGCGTTGGTCCAGTGCTTGCCCTTGGGACGAACCGTCTTGAAGAGGTTGTCCAGACGCACTGCCAGCATGGGCCGGTCGTCAGTCTCGGACATGCGAATCTCCCTCCCTCACCTCCTCGGCTTTGCCCCCGGCTAATCGTCAGTTTCGCAGATTAGCGGTCAGTTGACAATCGGACGCAACTCCGCCACCGTGGACCTCGCCGATAGCTGCCAGCTAACTCCGCTCACGGGGGTGGCCGAGTTGGTTGCCAGCTCTATCGGCCTGGTCCGGCCCGGTCTTCCGGGTCCGGACCCGGGCCGGACCGAGTGGGGCCACCCACTCGGCTCGGAAGAAGGAAAAACGGGGGACACGGGGGAAACGGGGGAAGTCCCGCTCGGCCTGACGGGGGCAGACCGGGCGGGATCCACCCTCGGCGCGAACGCGCCTACGGTCCCTCAGCGCGCCGTGCCGGCCCTCAGCGCGCCTTGCCGAGCCGCCGGTAGGCGGAGGCCACCTTGGTGAGCCAGACGACCTCGGCGGTGAAGTTGTCCGTGTCGCGGTCCCCGAAGTCGCCGGTGTCCGCGTTGTCCTCGGGAATCGTGCCGGTGCGCTTGGCGTGCAGAGCCTGCTTGATCTGCGCCGCCTCGGCGAACGCCTGTCGGGACTCCTCGCTCCCCCTGGGGCCCGCCCCGCCGTCGCCGTTCGTGGTGCGGTCGATGTAGGGGCGCAACTCCCGCCATCCGTCCCGGATTTCGATGACCCTCCGGTGCAGCCGGTAGTTGAGGTCGGAGACCGCGGCCCCGGGCGGCTCCAGGACGATGTCCGGCGAGGACTCGTACAGATCCCGCCACAGCGGATACAGCGCCCGGTAGGACCGGTAGCCGCGCGCCCACTCCAGCAGCCTGGTGGCCGACGGCCCCCAGGAGGAGATCGTCAGGGCGAGCGAGAGGGTGACGATGCCCAGCGCGCTGAAGACGGAGGCGGCCAGGGTCCAGGCGCCGATGTCGAGCCCGCACGCGGCCGTGAGGACGTTGACCACCCGGGCCAGGCAGTACAGGAAGAGGATCACCGCGGCGACGGAGAGCAGCCGCAGGGCCTGCCGCAGCGAGGTCTTGCTCGCCATACGGGCGTAGGGCCCGCACTGGCGCAGGATGGTGACGCACGGAACCGCCTGGGAGACCATGAAGACCAGGAGGTAGGTGAGGACCAGCGGCTGGCCGCTGCCGGTGTTGAAGTCCTCGGCCGGCCGGCCGGGGCCGTCGGCGATCAGGAAGAGCGCCGTAAGGAGCGCGTTGAGGGTGATTCCCGTGATCAGCCAGTACCGGGCCTTGCGCCCCGACTCCTCGGCGTCGGCCGCCCAGCGCAGCAGGATGATCTGGGCGCTGACGCAGAAGGCGACCGCCGACAGGTGCATCACCAGGATCGCGAGGTTGCCGACGCCCAGGAAGCGCTCGCTCCCCATGGCGACGGCACCCATCGTGAAGGTGAGGCACTGCAACAGCAGGGTGACTAACAGCGTGCGGTAGGCGCTGTCCCGCCAGCCGCGTCTGACCTGGAACAGCCGGTAGACGAGGGCGGCGTACGACGACAGCGCCGCGATGACGAAGCAGAGAGTCTTGATGGTGTTCACGGCCCTTTCCCCCACAGGTGCCGCGGACGCGGCGAACGGTTCAGTCGGTGTTCTCGCCCAAGGGAACCACGAGTCCGATGCCTTCGGCCGCGACGGCGACGGCGTAGTCGAAGAACGCGGTCTCGTCCCGGACGCTGTCATGGGTGCGGCTGAAGACCTGGAACACCAGGAGCCCGATCAGGCTGCTCCACAGCACGATGCCGCGCTCGATGATGTCCGAGAACGGGGCCTCGGGCACCCCGCCGAACAGCTGCACCGCCTCCGGCAGCAGCAGCGGCGGCCCCGGCACCTCCCGCCGGGGCGCGGTGAGTTCACCGGCTTCCAGCGCGGAGCGCACGATGCCGGCCAGCACCGCGGGGGTGCGCGAGGCGGGCGGGACGGTCTCCTGCGGGGCGTGGTAGTCCGGCACCGGCGAGCCGTAGACCAGCGTGAACTCGCCGGGGTTGGCGAAGGACCACCGGCGCAGCGCCCGCGTGACCGCGAGCAGCCGCGCGCCTGCCGACGCGCCCGCGTCCCGGGCGGCCCGGTCGGCCTCCTCCATCGCGGCGCCGGAGTCGTTGTAGGCGTCGATGAGCAGCGCGGTCAGCAGATCGTCCCGGTGCGGGAAGACGGCCTCCACCTCGCTGACGGAGAGGCCGCTCTCATGCGCGACGGCGGCCGGGGACAGCCCTCCGGCGCCCAGTTTCACCAGCAGCCGGCGCGCGGTGGTCGTGATGACCGCCGACGCCCCGGAGTTGTCGTCGGCGGAACGTGTTAAGGAAACATCCATGGGCCAAACCGTACCGGTGCCACGGCACTTCGCGCCTCGCCGACCCTGACCTGAACCCTGACCCCGGAGGGGTCTTCGCGGCTATGGTGAGCGGGATGTGAGCGGTTGCACGGGCTCGGCGGGGGACGCGCGCCGACGCCGCGAGGGAGGGGCTGCTGTGGACGGCGGCACGGTGGGGCTGCGGATCGCTTCGGCAGTGGTCGTGCCGGTGATCAAACGACTGCTGCTGCCGCCCGCGAGCGCGCCCGGCGCGGAGTACGGCGAACGGCCCGTACCGATCCGCCGGCTCCTCTCGTTCGCCAAGGAGCACCGCACCCTCACCGAGGACGATCTGCACAAGCTCGCCCGCGAGCTGGTCCGCCGCGCCGTGCGGGCCGCCGGGCCGCACGATCCGCCGATCGGCCCCGATGAGCACGACTCCGTGGGGCAGGCGCTGACCCGCACCCTGCACGCGCTCGGCGATCTCGACATGGACGACGTGCACGCCTTCGCGCTCGGCCCGGAGCGGCTGGCCGCCGAGCTGTCCCGGCGCGCGGGCCCCGACACCCGCAGGCTCCTCAGCGACGACGCGGCCCGCTTCCACGACCGGCTCCTGGAGACGGCCTGCGTCCACCTCATGCGCTTCTTCAGCCGGCGGCCCGGGTTCGCGGCCCGAGCCCAGATCGAGCAGAGCCGCGAGATCCGGGAGCAGAGCGAGAAATTGGACGCCATCCTGCGGCGGCTGCCCGACATCAGCCGCCAGGACGAACAGTTCGAGGAGGAGTACGCGGCTTACGTCGTCGAGTGCCACGGCAGGCTCACCATCTACGGCGTGGACCTGCGCGAACCGGACGGCCAGGACTGGCCGCTGGAGACCGCGTATCTGAGCCTCCAGGCCAGGCCCTACCGCGATGGCACCGACCGGGTGCCGGTGGTGAACGGCGAGCCCGGCGCCGACCGGGACACCGAGACCGAGCGGGCCCCGGGCCCGGCCGAGGCGGTCTTCGCCACCCAGGAGCGGGTCCTGCTGCGCGGGGTCGCCGGCACCGGCAAGACCACCCTCGTCCAGTGGCTGGCGCTCTCCACGGCGCAGCAGGAGCGGGTGCCGGGCGGGCTGTCCCAGCTGTTCGGGCGGGTCCCGTTCGTGCTGCCGCTGCGCACCCTGGCGCGCAAGGACTCCGAGCTGCCGATGCCCGACGACTTCCTGCGCTGGATCGGCTGCCCGCTGGTGGGCACCGAGCCCGACGGCTGGGCCGCGCGGGTGCTGCGGCACGGGCGCGGAGTACTCCTGATCGACGGGGCCGACGAGATCCCGAAGGACGACCGGACCCGCGTACGGGCCTGGCTGAAGAAGCTGCTCGCCGTCTTCCCCGGCAATCTGTGGCTGCTCACCTCCCGCCCCGCCGCCCTCGAACGGGGCTGGCTGGCCCGCGAGGGCTTCCAGGAGTTCGCGCTCGCCGCGATGCGGCCCGCCGACATGAAGCAGTTCATCCGCCGCTGGCACACGGCCGCCGGGGCCTCGCAGGAGCTCGGCGACTCGCTCACACAGTCCCTGCGCAGCAGCCCCGAGCTGAGCCGCCTGGCGACCAACCCGCTGATGTGCGGCCTGATCTGCGCCCTGCACCGGGAGCGGCGCGGCTTCCTGCCCCAGGGCCGCGCCTCCCTGTACGAGGCGGCGCTGTCCATGCTCCTGGAGCGGCGCGACCTGGAGCGCGAGGTCTACGGGCGCAGCCGTAAGCCCGTTCTGGACCAGAAGTCGGCCACCGAGCCGCTCCAGAGGCTCGCGTACTGGCTGATCCGCAACGAGCGGACCCAGCTGGACCGCCCGGACGCGGTGAACGTGGTGCGGCGGCTTCAGCCGTCCGTGCCCCGCCTCGCGGAAGTGGGAACGGCGGAGGAGACCCTTCAGCACCTGCTGGAGCGCTCCGGTCTGCTGCGCGAGCCCGCCCCGGGCGCGGTCAACTTCATTCACCGCACCTTCCAGGACTTCCTGGGCGCCAGGGCCGTGCTGGAGGAGCGCGATATGGGCATGCTGGTGAACAACGCACACCTGGACCAGTGGGAGGACGTGGTGCAGATGGCCGTCGCACAGGCTCGACACCAAGAGCGTGCCGACCTGCTGACCCGTTTGCGGGAGCGGGGCGACCGGGAGCAGGACGCGACGATCCAGGCGCGGTTACGGCTCCTCGCGCTCGCCTCCCTCGAACAGGCCACCCGCCTGGAGCCCACGGTCCGCGAGGCCATCGAGGACCGGGCGGCGCGGCTGCTTCCGCCGCGCAGTCTGCGGGAGGCCAGGTCACTCGCGCAGACCGGCCCGCTGCTGCTGGGCCTGCTGCCCGACGCCAAGGACCTGGAGGGCGACGAGGAGCTGGCCACGGTCCACGCGATCTGCCAGATCGGCGGGGACGCCGCCATCCCCAGGCTCCGGGAGTTCCTGGGCACCGGCCAGCCCGCGGTGCGCGCTCAACTCCTCGCCCACTGGGACCGGTTCGACACCGAGGTGTACGCCGAGGAGATCGTACGGCCGCTGCTCGACACCGCGCCCGAGGAGATCGTCACGGTGCGCTCCCACGCCGAGCTGGAGGCCCTGCGCACCATGTCCGGCTATCAACGCGTCGGCCTGCACGGCGACTTCGCCCCCGAGGCGATCCGCGCCGCGCTCGACCCGCGGCAGCTGCGCGAGCTGCGCCTGCGCAACACCCTCCAGCTGGAGGACCTCGACCTGCTCTCCGCCTACCCCGGTCTTGAGACCCTCGCCCTCCAGGGCTGCCGGAACGTGAAGGACCCCGCGCCGCTGACCCGGCTGCCCCGGCTGCGGCGGCTGGAGCTGCGGGACCTGCCGCAGTTCGAGCCGCTGCTGAAGCTGGCGGACTGCCCCCGCCTCGAAGGGCTCCTCATCGGGCCCGAGGTGCCCTGGCGCGGCCTGTCCGACCTGCCCCGCCCCGCCGAGCTGCGGCTGCTCTCACTGCCGTCGTCGGCGGCACAGCTCGCGGGGATCGTCGAGTGCCGGGAGCTGGCGGAGCTGCGACTCCAGGACGCCAGCGAGCGGCTGGCGCCGGACGAATGGGGCTCCCTCATCGCCGAGTTGCCCCAGCTGCGCAAGCTGACGCTCTCCCCGCAGCAGCTGAGCATGCTGCTGTTCGCGCCCCGCACCGAGATACCCCAGGTCACCCACCTGGATGTGTGGGCCAGGGCCGGTGTCGCGGTTCCGCTGCGGCGGATCGCCCGGCGGCTTCCGGGGCTTGAGGAGATCCATCTGTCGCAGGTGGCGGAGCTCGATCTCGCCTCCCTCGCCGGGCTGCGGCGGCTGCGCCGGGTGCGGCTGGTCTACCCGGGCGAGATCCGCGGCGCGGACTCGCTCCCCGAGAGCGTCGACCTCGACATCTATCCGCATCCCTGACCGGCACTCTCTCCGACGGTGCCGCGTTCACCTGGTGGGATGTTTACCCAAGGGGTAAATTCAGGATTGTAGGCGTAGTTGGTACGGATGTCAGCGGCTGATGTCTCGGGGGAGCGGTGCCGCCCGTCTCCGAGGTCACGGCTGCCGGGCAGCAGAGCACGACTGAGGCGGGTCGCAACGGGATGGGCGTATCGGAAGGGTCACCGCTCTATGGACGGGACCCGTTGCTGCGCTCGCTCGTTCCCCGGCTGACCGGCCTGGCCTACGACGAGCGGTCCCGGACCGGCCGGGAGCACCAGGGCGATCTGCCCGTGGTGCTGCTGACGGGGTATCACGGCATGGGGCGCACCGCCGTCCTGGAGGAGCTGGCGGCGCGCTATCGGGACCGGCTGCCGCTGGCCCACGTCCGGGCCGTGGCCACCGAGTCCGCCACCTTCCCGCATGCCCCGGCCGACGGCGGCGCCCCCACCGCGGCCACCCTGGTGGAGATCCTCGCGGAGCTGGTGTGTGGGCTCGCCCCCGCGTTGCGCCGTCGCTTCCCCGTCCTGGCGCCCGGCCTGTTCGCCGTCTCCGGCTGGTACCACGGCAACGGCGAGCAGCGGGACGCCGCGTGTCTGCGGTTCGCCCGGCTGCTGCTCGCCTGCCGCCTCGCCGGCGGGGACGAGAACGCGCTGAGACACGCCTGGGCCACCGCCGTCGAAGGCCGTCTGGAGACCATCGACGCGGAGGCCGACGCGGAGTGGGGCCGGGACGCGGTCACCGCCGCCGTGGTGGCCGAGTACACCGAGCGGCACCAGCCGGCCGCGGCACAGGAGTGGTACCGGGGGCGCTTCCCGCGGGGCGCGGACGGACAGGATCCGCTGGTGCTGCTGGGGGAGTGGTTCCAGCGCGGCGGCGACTACCGGCACGCGGCCGAGCAGAGCCTGATGGCCGCCTTCCTCCACGATGTCGCCTCCTCCTACGGCAGGCTCCAGCGGTGGAACCGCGAACCCTGGCCGCTCATCCTGCTCGACGACGCCCACTGCCCGCCCGGCCAGGACTTCCTCGATCTGCTCCTCGAACACCGGGCGCTGCCCGAGCGCCCCGACCACGAGGAGCTCGTCGTGGTGGCCACCCGCCTCGGCGGCTTACCCGAGGACGCCTCCGACGCCGTCCGCCGCGACCTGCCCGACCTGGTGAAGTCCTCCGGCTGGCAGCGCAGGGGCCTGGCCCCGTCCGCCGGCCTGCTCGCCGTCCCGCTCACCCCGCTGAGCCGGGACGACATCCTGCCCCTCCTGGTGCCCGGCCGGCCCGCCCGGCCGCTCCACCCCTATCTGGCCTCCGCCGTGCACTCCCTGACCGGCGGGCACCCCGCGGTGACCACCGTGCTGTGCGCGGCGGTCCTGGACGCCACCAAGCGGGGCCGCGGCGTGGACCCGCGGGACCTCCTCGAACTGAACGCGAAGGACGGCCGCCCGGTCACCGAGGCGCTCCTGGAGCGGCTGCTCCCGGACCGGCGCCAGCGCGACCGGCTGACCCTGCTCTCGCTCGCCCGCGACAGCACCGCGGCCGAGGCGCTGGCCGAGCATCTGCGGCTCCAGGGCCCGGACCAACTGCCGGCCAACTCCGCCACCGACTACCTCGAAGAGCAGCAGTGGCAGCAACTGACCCCGCCCGACCAGCCGTTGGTCACCGACGCGCTGCTGCGCACCCTGCTGGTGCACGAGGCGCGCCGCACCTCCTCACGGGCCGAGGACGGCCGCAGCTGGCAGGACATCCACCGCTTCCTGCGGATGCACCACGCCCAGCGCGGTGAGAGCGGCGAGGCCGACGCCCTGCGGCACACCCTCGCGGCCGGGAACGCCGAGACGGTGGTGGCCATGCTGACGGAGGAGTTCCAGTCGGAGAAGGACGCCAATGCCGCCGCCCACTGGCTGCTGTGCCTCCAGTACGCGGCGACCGCGCCCACCCCACCGGCCGAGGAGTGGACCGACGAACGGATGCAGATCGCCCTCGGCGCGCACGACGGCCGGTACGCCGAGCTGCACGAGATCGAGCGCTGCGTCAACCGGCTGCTGCACGCCCTGTGGCATGTCTCCGAGCCGCACGCCGAGCCGGATCCCGATATGTGCAAGGCGGTCGGCGAGGAGCTGGCCTATCTCTCACCGCGCCATCCGTCCTGGCACGCCGTCCTGGGCCAGGCGGCCCGCAACTGGCCCGCGGCGGCACGGAAGAAGCGCCCCTTCCCTATCTCCGGTCAGTGAGGAAGCATGCTGCTCCGTCTGTTCCGCCGTCATCCTCGTGAGTGGGGGCCGCTCGAATGGCTGGCCGTCGTCGGAATCGGCGCCCTGGTCGCCGCCGCGATCACCATCGCCGTCACCATGGCACAGGGCCCCGGCAGGTGCGGTGACGACCTGCGGGACATCGACGGGGACTGCGTGGGCGTCACCGAGGAAGCCTTCGAGGCGGACCCGGGCATCGAAAGCCTCATCGGGGCGGTGGCGGACGAGAACGCCCGGGTGAAGCGGGACTGGGAGGACCCGCCGAGCGGACCCAGGATCCCGTACGTACGGATCGCGCTGATGATGCCCTTCACCGCGGACGACCACAGCGCCATGACGGCGGACATGATCCGCCGCGGCATCGCGGGCGCCCTGGCCGCGCAGCGGCAGGCCAATCGCTTCGGCGGACCGCACTACCAGCTGCTGCTCGCCCCGGACGGCCGCAACCTCGACCAATGGGAGCCCGTCGTCGACCGTCTGGCCGAGCTGACCAAGGACACCCGGGCGCCGCTGGTCGGCGTGACCGGCATCCCCAGCAGCACACCGGAGACCCGTAAGGCGATCGCCGCGCTCAGCAGGCACAGCATCCCCACCGTCGGCCCGGTCATCACCGCGGCCAACATGAACTCCCCGTACTTCTTCAAGACCTCGCCCAACAACGACCAGTTCGCCCGCGCCCTCAAGCTCTACCTGGACCGGAAACCGGCCCGGCACAGAGGCTTCCTGGTCTGGGACCACCGCAGCGAGGACGTCTACTCCCAGAACCTGCGCAGCGTCTTCGAACGGCACTTCGGCGACGCGTACGACCTGACCAATCACAACTCGAACTTCACCGGCACCTCCGGAACCGACAAGGGCATCCCCCAGCGGTTCACCGACGCCGTCCAGAAGATCTGCAACGAGAAGTCCGACACCGTCTTCTTCGCGGGCCGCGACCAGGACCTCCCCGCCTTCATGGAGCGCATGGCGCAGGAGGGCAGCTGCGGGCGCACCACGACGCTGCGCATCCTGAAGGTCGGCATCGGCCTGGAACCCACGCTCACCGGGGACGCGCCCCGCCGATGGCTGGACGAGGCACGCGCCACGATCGTCGACGCCTCCGCCGTCGACCCCGCCTGGTGGGCGGGGAAGGCCAAGCCCAAGAAGGCGCTCGGCCGCTTCCTCGACAGCTTCGAGGAGATCGGGGCCCAGCACAAGCTGGGCAAGAAGGCGCTCGACGACGGCTACGCCGTGATGTACCACGATGCCTTCACGCTGCTCGCGGGCGCCGTGGACCGCACCTTCGCCGAGATCAACGAGGGCGGCAAGAAGGCGCCGGAGGCGTTGAGCATCCCGACGAAGGACGATGTGTACAACACCCTCATCATCCCCAGCATCGCCGGTGACGGGTGCAGCTCCTGCCTGGTCGGCGCCGGAGGGACGTACGGGTTCGAGGGTCCGGGCAGGAACGACCAATGGGCCGTGTGCAAGCCCGTGCCCGTGGTCGAGTTCCCGTCGAGCGCCGGCTCCGGCGATCCGGGCGCGCCCGGCCTCTACCGCACCTACCGGAACGGCTCCAGGAACGCCTGCCCCTCCTGACGCCGACCGCCGACCGCGCGCGGCGGTTCAGCCGGTCTTGCGCGCCACCCCGCCGTAGTAGCCGACCTCCCCGGGCCGGGTCGGCGGCGGGGCGTCCGGGCGCCAGAACGGGACCTCGGCCAGACCGGGCTCGACCAGGGTGAACCCGTCGAAGAACCGCTCGATCCGGTCGCGGGACCGCAGGCTCAAGGTGGCGGTGGCGGTGTCGTAGACGGCCGAGGCGGCGCTGCGGTCGGCGAAGTCGTCGGTGGCGTGGGAGAGCACCAGGAAGCTCCCGGCGGGCAGCGCGTCGCGCAGGGTGGCGACGACCCGCTCGGGCTGCTCCGCCTCGGTGAGGAAGTGCACGATGGCCACGAGGAGCACCGCGACCGGCTGGTCGAAGTCGATGACCTGACGGACCTCGGGGTGGTCCAGGACGGCCCGCGGGTCGCGCAGATCGGCGAGCGCGATGCTGGTCGCGGCCGAACCGCGCAGCAGCACATTGGCGTACGTGTTGACGATCGGATCGTTGTCGACGTACGCGACGCGCACGTCCGGCGCCAACTCGCGGGCGATCTCATGCACATTGGGGGAGCTGGGCAGCCCGGTGCCGATGTCGAGGATCTGCCGGATCCCGCTGTCGACCACATGGCGCACGGCGCGGCGCAGGAAGTCGCGGTTGGCCCGTACGCCGCTCCACACCTCGGGTGCCGCGGCGGCGAGCCGGTCACCGGCCTCGCGGTCCACCTCGTAGTTGTTCTTGCCCCCCAGCAGGTAGTCGTAGATCCGGGCAGGATGCGGCCTGCTGGTATCGATCTCCTCGGCGCGGAAGCCGTTCTCCGTCAACGCAAGTCTCCTCTCGACGACCGTCACGGCCCCCGCCCGCGTTCGACTGGTGAACAGCTTCCCACACCAACGTCGGTGCCGGGCACCGGAGTTCACCGCGCCCGGGGTCGGTCAGCCCTCGGCCGCCGCTGCCGCCGCCGCGGCGGCGCGCGCCTGGCCCTTGCGGCGCGACCGCTTGCCGTAAAGGGCCGTCCATGTGCCGAGGGAGCCCAGCACGGCGTAGATCAGCACCGGGCTCAGGACCACCATGGTGTCGGTTCTGAGGGTGTACGACAGGACGACCCGGACCGCGGACTCGATGCAGTAGACCACGCCCCAGACGGTCGTCATCGTCATCATGGCCTTGCGGAAGCCATCGACGTGCCACAGCCCGTTCCACCAGGCGGTGCTCGCCTCGGTGCCGTCGGTGGCGAACTTGCGCCCCAGGTAGAACATCAGGGGGCGCGGCGCCAGCAGCGTCGCCAGGCAGAGCACCCCGAACAGCCCGGTGACGCACGAGTCCTTGATCAGCAGCGCCCGGGCCGAGTGCGCGCCGACGGTCGACACCACGGCCGTGATCACGATGAACACCAGCGTGACGATGGCGAGTTCATCGAGGCGGCGGCGCCAGGCGAGATGGACGGCGCCGTCGACCACCGGCCAGGCACTGCTGATCAGCAGCGCGGCGAATTCGCTGAAGCCGTGGTCGCGCAGTGCGTTGTACGTGACGATCGGTGCGACGACATTGAGGCTGAGCGTGACGGCCCAGCCGAGAATGGCGGCCTTCTTGGACCGGGCGGGCGCTTTGGGCCGCTCGCCGGTCTGTGGCGGCTCCGTATCCGGTGCGCTCGAGGCGCCTTGCGTGGTCGAGTCCTGAGTGAGCACGGTTCCCCTGTACGTGTGCCTGGTGGTGCTGTGCGTGGTGGTGCGGGAAAAGAGAAACGTAAAGCAGGCATGTCGTAAGAGGACAGTGCTGGGACGCTCAATGTCACCAAAATCTCGGCGGAAGGTCGTTTCAAGTCCGATGTAGCGGTCAAATAGTCGCTCGGATCGGCATTCCGACGCCCTCTCCGGTGATGTGAGAAGTCACGGTGCATTGCGCTGAGTGGCCCTGAGAAAAGCCCTTTGTGAACACCGTCCGGTTATCGTGCGGTACCGGCTCTCGTACGGCTAGCTGAAGATGGCGATGGCCTCGATGGTCAGCTCACCGGTCCCCGGGTTCCAGTCCCGTACCTTGCCCAGGCAGCGCGCCGGGAACGTGCCCTCGTGGCTGTCGTCGTTGCGCAGCCCGTCGGTGGTGCAGACCACGCGCACCTGGGGCCCCTCGGCCGGGTCCTCGGGGTCGCCGTACGGGGCGAGGAAGACGGTGCGCGAGGGGGTCTGGCCGGCCTTGCGGAACCGGCCCCTGATGGAGACGAAGTCCTCGATGTCGCGCAGCCGGACGCTCTCCGCGGCCCCCGGGCCCGGGCGGTCGATCGTGTCCAGGGCCCGTTCCAGGGCGTGGTTCCGGGTGATGGTGCCGGTCCTGAGGTCGCCGTGGACGATGGCGTCGGTCCGTTCGAGGGTGTCCACGATGAGGCCGATCGCCGTGATGGGCTTGGCGCTCTCGATGTACATGCTGATTTCCTCGCGGCTGACGTTCCGGCCGCCGCTGACGCCCACGCCGAAGAGCCGGGCCCGCAGCGAGCCGTCCGCGGTGCGGGTGATCCGGTGCTGGACCTCCCGCTCCAGCGCCTTCTCGTAACGGCCCATCTCGTAGAGGTTCATGATGGCCCGGTCGTGGAGGTAGAGGCAGATGCCCTCGGTGGGCTTCTCCGCGCTCGATCTGAGCCGTTTGCGGTACCGGTGCACCCGGACCGCCAGCCAGGCCACGACGGCGATCAGGCTCACGGCGGTCACCAGCCACACGAGCATCCAGGGCCACCAGACGCTCCACCACATTCCGCTGTCAACAGCCACGGATCTCCTTGAAGGCGTCGGGGAGGGAACGGGCGCCCGCGTCCACCATGCGCCCGCCGGTCGTACGCGCCGCCCGGGTCAGCTCCGCGGTGTCCGCCTCGCCGAACCGCAGCGGGAAGGTGGGGACGCCGCGGACGGTCTCCGCCCGTGCCGCGTACCGGCGCTCGAACTCCTGGCGGGTGATGCCGGAGGTGTTCTCCCCGTCCGTCATGAGGACGATGGAGATGGGCTGTCCGGGGTGGTCGCGGGCGATGCCGGACGCCTTGCCGTAGGCGTGGTCCAGCGCGGACCAGATGGCGGTGGAGTTGTCGAAGTCGTCCGCCGCGACGAAGGACTTCACGGAGTCCAGGTCGCGCCGCCCGCCGACGGTGACATCGCGCTCGGCGAGCACACGGCCCCCGAAGCGCATCACGGTGACCCGCTCACCCTGGTAGAACCGCACGAACTTCCCCGTGGCGGAGGTGTCGGCGCCGCTGAGCCCGGCGAACGCCGCGCGCAGCGAGGCCACCCGCGGACCCCGCATCGAGGTGGAGAAGTCGAGGAGGAAGATCACATGGTGGGCGGTGGGCAGCCGGGGATCGCCGTAGTCCTCGACCAGTTGGTCCACCACCGCCCGCTGGTCCGGGAAGTACAGCGCGTTGCCGATGTCCGCCCGCAGCCTCGGGTCCCTGCGGACGTCCGCGCCGAGCGGCCGGCGCAGCGTGCGCTCCATGATCTTCTTCTGCGCCGAGGCGCTCTTGAGCCAGTTCACCACCTTGTCGTACGCCGCGCGCTTGGCCGGGTCGAGGAGGAGCAGCGGATAGTCGGACAGCACCATGCCGTCCTTCGGATAGACGATCTCCAGCTTCTCGTGGAGCTTGCCGCCGGCGTTGAGCGAGAGCAGCTCCGATTCGTAGGTGATCAGGGCGTCCAGCCGGTCCTGGTGGGCGATGTACTGCTCGCGCAGATCGGCGCTGCTGTCCGCGGTGAGCTTCTGGCCGGTGCGGAAGCCGCGCAGCCGGTCGCAGGAGATGTCCTCGGCGCGCAGCGCGCTGCCGGTCCCGGCCGCGGCGGTGGCGACGCCGACGAGCGCGGAGAGGCCGCTGTTGGTGCGTTTGGGGTCGGCCATGCCGAAGCGCACCGAGCCCGCGGCGGCGGCGTCGGCGATGTCCGCCCAGGACACCTGTCCGCCCTTCGCCCTCGCCCGCAGGGCCCGCGCCGTCTCCGGCTTCACGCCGACGACCACGGGGGAGAGCATGGTCGTGGTGGAGAGGGGCTTCGCGGTGCTCTTGGACTCCTTGAGCCTGAGCTGGAAGTACCGGTCGGAGGAGAGCCAGGCCAGGTCGTGGTGGTACGCACCGGGCGTCAGCCCGTCCCCGGCGTCCACCGTGGCCTTGTACTCCATGTCCAGCTCCACCCCCGTGTCCCGGCGCAGGTCGTCCAGCAGCGGCTCCATGTCCCGCAGCTCCGAACTCGCCAGTACGTGCAGGGTGGTGGAGTCCTCGTCACCGGAGCCACAGGCGGTGGCCGGGCCGAGCAGCGCCAGACAGAGCGCGAGGACCACCCGGCGGCGAGGGGTCCGGGGACGACGGGTCCGGGGGTGCGGGGCTCGGGGGTGCGGGGTCCGGGCGTGCGGACGCCGCCTCATGAGGATGTCTCCGGGGTCTGATTCGGTGGCGGGCAGTCGCCGACGGACGTGATCATCCGTTCCAGCAGCGGCAGGCTCGGCAGTGTCGCCTTGGTGTCGTCGGCCGCCGAGGCGGGCGCCGGGATGCCCTGGTCCTCCAGGAACCGGTACAGCTCGGTGCTGGTCGCCTTGCCGCTGGAGTCCAGGACGCGGAAGCCCAACTCCATCGCCCGGCGCTGGAGTTGCCCATCACTGGCGAGCAGTTCCCCGAGCCGGTCCCCCTTGGGGGTGAGCGCGATGTACTCGGGCTCGGTCAGGAACTGGGTCGAGGGGTAGAGCAGCACCCGCTGCGAGTCGGGCTTTCCGGTCTGCTGCCGCTGCCGTATCTGATAGGCGAAGTACTGGTGCTCGTACACCACCACGATCGGGGCGAGGCCCTTCCCCTCGGGTACTTCGTACGTCTTGAACATCTGCTCCGAGGGAAGCCCCTGGGACACCAGAGTGGGCTTGATCATCCGGGCCACACGGTCCGCCGCCGCGTTGTCCGTCGGGACGGAGTTCCCGTTCTCGACGAAGGCGACCAGCCCCAGATACGTCCCGGCGTGGTTGGCCTCGCAGATGTTCGAGGTCTGGGCCAGGATCCGGTTGCCGTTCGTGGTGCGGTGCTTCTCGATGCCGATGTCGCTCCATTTCTTCCCGCCCGCGCTCAGCCCGATGAACCTCTTCATATTGAGGGTGTAGTAGAGCGGGCTGTTCTCGTCCGCGCCGATGCCCTGCCGTGGCCTGGCGAGACCGTTGTCCCGCAGCGTTTCGGCGTATTCGCGGTAGGTGGCGAGGACAATGGGGCTGACGAAGGCCGAGTGCCCCTTGGCGTACGCGTTCTTGCTCTTGCGGTCATTCTTGATCATGTCGGCCGCCGGCTGGCCGGAGGGAAAGGCGAAGTCATAGCCGTCGAAGCCGGTGGTGGCGATGTCCCGGGACCCCATACGGGTGATGTGCACCCTGATGCCGTGTTTCATCAGGATGCGCTGGACCTTCTCGTCCTCGAAGAACTCCGACTTGGAGGCGATCTTGCCCTCGAGGGTGGTGACCCCGTCGAAGGGGAGCAGGAGATGCCCTCCCGCGGTGAGCGCCAGCAGCCCGGCCACGGGGAAGGCGAGTGCGGTCACCAGCGAACGGAGGGTACGGCCCCGCAGGGGGAGGCGTCGCGAGGGGCCACGGATGCTTAAGCGTGGCTCCTCCGCGTTGGATCTTTCGGCGGTCACCGGCTCCTCCTGCCTGGGAAAGGGGAAAGATCCTTTCCATTGGCCTTGGCGGATGCGTGAATTCCGTGGGAATGAGGGCCGAATTCACCGTGGCCGCTCCACGGAGGCTGCGGGAGATGGCGGGTGGTGACGGGCGCTCGGTTAACGCCTCGGAACGGCACTTCTCGGCCAGCTTTGGTCCGTACCTGTAAGTGATCTCTTCCGGGGACGAACCTGTGGGGTCAACGTCCTTGATCCCCCGTCACGGAAGGATCTGCCTCATGTCGTACCGACGGATCAGACGGACCGCGGCGCGCGGAACCGGAGCGCGCGGCGCCCGTGCCCTCGCGACCGGATGCGCCCTGGCCGCCCTCGGGCTGGCGGCGGGCCCCGCTCCCGGCGCCCTGGCCGCCCCTGCGGAGCGCACGCCAACCGCCGTTGCCGCTGCGGCTCCTGACGCCACGGCCCACACCGTCACCCTGGTCACCGGCGAGCGCGTGACGCTCGGCGCGGACGGGAGCGTCGTCGTGGCGCCACGGCCGGGAGCGGAGGCGGACTACGTCACCCGCCGCTTGGACAACGATGTCTTCGTCATTCCGCTGACCGCGCTGCCGTATCTGGGCCGCACCCTGGACCCCGCGCTGTTCAACGTCTCCGCCCTCGCCGAGGCCGGGGTGACCACCACCCCGGTACGGGTCGCGGCCAAAGCAGGCGCCACGGCGCCGCGTTCGGGTCCCGCCTTCGGCGCGGCGCTGGCGAAGCAGGTCGGCGCCGAGGCGGCGGAGGGCTCGGTCGGTGACCGCCCGCTGTTCGGCGGCGTCACCTCCGTCGTACCGGCGGTCGCCACGGCCGGTGGACGGGCCGCTGCACGTCCGGCCGCGCGGGCGGACCGGGCGCGGCGGGACCACACGCGGGCCGACCACCCCGTGAAGGTCACCGTGCTCGGTACGGACGGCAAGCCCCTCCCGGGGACCACGCCGTTCGCCCTGGCCAACGTCGATGACGCCACCCGCTACCGGGAGCCGTCCCTCCAGGCCGTCGACGGCGAGGCGAGGGCCGAGGTGCCCGCGGGCCGCTACAGCGCCATGGTCTCCGCCCCGACCTTCGACCGCGCGGGCGAGTCGACCGGCATCCACATGGCCACCGCCGAGTTCACCGTCTCCGACGGCGCTGCCGGGACCGATGTCGTGCTCGACCTGCGCAAGGCCACCGAGCGGGTCACCTTCTCGACCCCGCGCCCGGCCGAGGAGCACCAGCTGATCCTCCACTACCTGCGCGACGACACCAAGGGTGAGGTGGCGGTCAACGGCGGCGTCGGCGTCTCCAGCGGCGCGCCCGTCTACGTACAGCCCTCCAGCCGCCCCGTCACCACCGGCGATCTGCGCTTCAACGTCTACACCCACCGCAAGGCGCCCGCGGACGCGGCCACGCCCTACTCCTACGACCTCAAGCTGGCCAACCCCGCCGGTGTGATCGCGAAGAACCAGCACTACCAGGTCACCGGACGCCAACTGGCCACCGTGCGGACCAACTACCACAGCGATACGCCGGGCCGCGCCCAGGAGGTCGCACGCCTGATGTATCTGCCGTACGAGTCGAGCGGCGAGGCGCTGTCCGAGCCGTTCAAGACGCCGGCGCGGCGGATCGAGTACGTGGGCGGCTCGGCGGGCGCCTCCTACCACGACTGGCTCAAGGCCGGGGAGCGGCGCTTCGTGTCCGAGAAGCAGACTCTGCGGCCCGGCCGGACCACCACGGTCGACTGGCTGCGCGGCCCGCTCGCCCCGGGCTTCACCGAGCCCGCGCGGGGCGCCGCAGAGGACGAGGCGTGGTACTGCGCGGCGTGCCGCAAGGGCGACGCCCTCACCTTCTCCCCGACCACGGTCATGGACTCCGCCGACCACCACGCCCTCGCGTTCCCGTCCGACATCACCTCCTCGCACTTCGCGGTGGTCTCCGGCGACACGACCCTGTACGAGGGCGACGGCGTCTCCGGCGGCGTCCTGACCGTGCCGCCGCGGAAGGCCCCGTACACGGTGGTGTACGACCAGACCAGGACGAACGGCGAGTTCCACCAGTCGCTGACCACGCACACCGAGTGGACCTTCTCCTCGGGCCACTCGGGCGCCCAGACCGTGCCGGACAACTGGACCTGTGTCTCGGAGGCGGGCGAGTACGACGGGCCCGCCGAGTGCTCGGCGCTGCCGGTCGTCGTCCCGCACTACCGGCTCGCCGCGGCGCTGGACGGCACCAGCCCGGCCGGAGACGACCACCTCGTCGTCGGCTTCGGGCACGCACCGGGCGTGGCGGCCGCGCCCGCGGTCACCAGGGCGAGGGTCGAGGTGTCCTTCGACGGGGGCGAGCGGTGGACGGCGGCGGCCGTCACGGCGCTCGGCAAGGGCCGGTTCCGCGCGGACTGGACCACACCGGCCGCGGCGGCGGGGCGGGAAGCCTCGCTGCGTGTCACGGGGACGGACGCGGAGGGCAACGGCGTGACGCAGACGGTGAAGAGCGCGTTCACGGTGGCCGCGACCCGCGGCTAAGCGCTCCGCTGGAAGTGCCCTGACCTGCCGTCGATCGTCCGCGGCGCCGTCGTGGCTGGTCGCGCAGTTCCCCGCGCCCCTGCGGGGCGCCACCGAACCGCAGCCGCATTCCGCCGATCCGCTTAGCCCGCCGCAGGCGTCACGATTCGCCGGGCGCCGCGTGGCCCGAGTCGTCCGTGGCCCACCGGGCGGTCACCGTGGGAACCGGCCGGCCGGTCAGCCGGAATCGTCCTTCGCCCACCGCCCGGTGACCGTGCCGATGGCCGCCACCGCGCGCCGGATCCGTGGGTCGCTCGCGCGCACCGAGCGCGCGAACTCGATGTGCAGGAACGGCACATGCTCGGTGGCGGCCCTGCGGCCCTGGACGTTGTCGCGCCCCTCCAGGGGGCAGCTGCGGACCCAGGCGCGGCAGACGGAGAAGTGCCGTGCGGTCAGGGCGGCCGCGAGGCGGCGGGCGTCCGGGCGGCCTGCCCGGCCCTTGCCGGTGGAGGCGACGACGTCCCGGCCCGGCGCGGAGTCGTCGGCGAAGCCGTGGATCTGGACGCCCGGCAGACCGCGCCGGGCGAGCTCGTCGCAGACCGCGTCGAAGACCGAGTCCGTGCGGTGGGCGGCGTCGGCGGCATCGTCGTCCCCGGCCCTGCGGTGGGCGCCCGCGAGCACCAGGACGCCGCCGGGGGAGCCCAGGAGCACGCGCGCGCCGAGCCGTTCGGTGTCCGCGTCGGAGACCGGGTGCGGCACCTGGACCGACCAGCGGGCGGGCGCGGAGAGGTCCACATAGACCCGGGCCCAGCCGCGCGGGCCGGGGCCGTCCGCGGTGCGGTCGGACAGCTCGGCGTAGCGGCGGCCGGTGCCGGTGTCGGTGAGCGTACGGAGCCGGAAGCCGACGTCGGCGAGGAGCGGGCGGGCGCGGTCCGGGTGTCCGTCGAGGATCAGGCCCACCGCGTGGGCGACGTCCCGGCGTTCGGCGCGGCGCGGCTCCCGGTAGTCGCCGTCGGGGGCGAGCCCGGCCGTGAAGTCGGTGATTCTGCGCTCCAGCGGGACCTCGGGGGCTCGCACGCCGTCCGACGCGCGGCTGTTGTCGTCTCCGCCCCACCGGGCGATCGTATTCGTGCTCAATGCCGCCACGAGCAGGCCGAACGCGACCGTGACGGCCGCCACGGTGATCGCCTTCGCTCGTACCTTCGCCATGACCGCCTCATCGTAACCGCCCGCTGTACAAGGGCATATCGGGATGAATCGGGCGAAGAGTGACGTCCGGATGAACGACCGGCAAAGAATGCAGACCGTCGTTTGCCCAGCCTTGGTCAGGACCAAACAGGTTTTCTCATTTTTTCTTTAAGATGTGCAACCCTTTGATCCGTCTGGCTGTCTGACGGTCCGGATCGCACTCGAGTGCGCTCTGTGTGGTGTGAGTTGCATGAGAGGAGCCCATCCGTGGCCGCTTCGCGTTCGAAGCGGCGGCACAAGGTCCGCCGAAGGGCCGACATGTCGCTTGTGGGAGGTATTCGTCCCCCTATAGCCGTACTGTCGGTTCTGCTTCTCTCCCTCGCGGGGATCACCGCCCTCACCCTGGGCAAACCGGACAACGCCCTGGTCCCCAAGGCGGTCCTGACCTCGCAGCAGTACGTCGCCGAGGACGGCGCCATCGCCCTGCGGGCGTCGCTCGACGAGTCGGTCACCGACCTCACCGGCACCGCGACCCTCTTCAACGAGGGCAAGCCGGTCTCCGCCGACACCGTCCTGGACAAGGTCGGCGAGGTCTACCAGAAGTGGCGTGGCACCGCCGTCATCGAGATCAAGTCGGGCAAGATGCTCGCCGCCCGCGGCGAGAACGTGCCGCTGACCGCGATCGATCTCAGCAAGCTCTCCCGCGGTGACGGGCTGGCCCCGCGCATGGTCCGCCTGGAGAACGGCCAGACCCGGCTGATCATCCCCGCCCTGCTGTCCTGGAAGGGCCGGCCGCAGCAACTGCTCGTCGCCTCGAGCACCCTCAGCTTCCCCGGCGTCGACCTCGGCCCGGGCCGCGCCATCGGCGTCGTCGACTCCACCGGCCGGCTGCTCTCCAGCCACGGCGCCCTGGACGGCGAGGGGGCCAGGAAGCAGCTCGCCTCCTTCGCCGAGACCGCCGCGCGCAAGGGCCGGCAGCACCCCGTCAAGGCCAAGGAGCCCGGCTCGGGCGGCTACACCGGCGTCAGCGGCCACCTCACCGGGGGCGCCGCCGAGGACGTCCGCACCGTCGGCGGCTACGCCACGCTCACCCCGCCCCAGCCCGGTGAGCCCACCACCGCCAGCAGCCTTGGGCTGACCGTCGTCACCGAGGTCGACGTCTCCGCCAAGGTCTCCCAGATCACCCGCCCCGCCTTCGGCGTGGCCGCCGCCGGCGCCCTGCTGCTCATCGGCGGGCTCGCGGTGATGGTGCTGCTCGGCACCGTGCAGCGCCCGCTGATCCGGCTGTTCCTGGAGAGCCGCCGCCTCACCCGCGGCGACCTCGCCCGCCCGGTGAGCGTGCCCAGGGCCGGCGAGGCCGCCCGGGTGGGCGCAGCCCTCGAGCGGCTGCGCCGACAGCTCCAGGGCGAGCCCGCCGACGCCCCGGGCCCGGCGGTGCGCAAGGGCCTGGGCGCCCGCGCCCTGCTCGCCGTCTGCGCCGTCCTGCTGCTCGTCTGGTCGGTCCCGCTGATGCTGGTGCTCAACCGCGCCGACTCCTCCGTCAAGGTCCCGGTCCAGCTCGTCCACGACCAGAAGTCCCGCACCATCACCCTCAGCGACCGGGTACGCCGCGCGCTCAACGAGGGCCACGCCGACCTCTCCGCGGTCGCCGCCCTGATCGGGGACCGCACCACGCCCGAGGACATGAAGAAGGTCCTGGAGCGCACCATGCAGGACCACGACCGCTACCAGTCGATGTACGTCCTCGGCGCCGACGGCGAGATCCTCGCGCGGGCCGGTGACGGCCCCCACCACGAGGACGGAAAGGGCCCCTCGAAGCAGGCCATCGAGGTGACCGGCGAGGGCGGCAAGAAGCCCGTGGTCACCGCGACCGCCCAGGCGCCCGGCCGGGGCGGCGCCGCCGTCGTCGGCGAGTTCCGCATCGAGTTCGTCAACGCGCTGCTGGGCCGCCAGGGCATGGGCGAGGTCCGCGTCGTGGACGCCAAGGGCCGGGTCATCGGCGGCGACTCCGGCTATATCGCCTTCGAGAAGGCGCCCTCGCACATGAGCTCGCTGCTCGCCACCAAGCAGGCCAACGCCACCGTCCAGCGCGGCGGCGCGGTACGGGTCGCGGCCGTCGCGCCGTTCAGCGGCGGCGGCGCGGCCAAGTCGCTCCAGTGGAGCCTGGCCAGCTGGCAGCCCGCCTCGGGCCTGGCGATTCCCGAGTACAGCCTCCAGAACCGGACCGTGCTGGCCGGGCTGCTGGGGCTGACCGCCGCGGCCGCCTGTCTGGGCTGGCTGCACATCGTCGTCGTACGGCCCCTGCGCGCCCTGGCCGGACAGGCCGAGGCGCTCGCCGCGGGCGACCGCAAGACCGTGCTGTTCCCACGCCACCACGACGAGGTCGGCGCCGTGGTCCGCAGCCTGGAGCTGATCCGGCAGCAGCTCCAGGGACAGCCCCGCAAACGGGACGGCGGCAGCCGGACCCCCGCCGGCGTCGGAAGGAACTGAGGCCCCACCGTGCTCTTCCTCTACACCGTGCTCGTGGTGTGCGAGGCCGTTCTGCTGATCGCCGGCATCGTCGAACAGCGGCGGCACCAGACCAACCTCGACGTGATCCCCACCCGGGTCCTGGTCAACGGCATCCGCGGCAAGTCCTCCATCACCCGGCTGTGCGCGGGCGCCCTGCGCGGCGGCGGGCTGACCACCGTGGCCAAGACCACCGGTACGGCGGCCCGCTTCATCCACCCGGACGCCACCGAGGAGCCCGTCTACCGCAAGTTCGGCATCGCCAACGTGGTCGAGCAGATCGGCATCGTGCGCCGCGCCGCCGCCTACAACCCGGACGCGCTCGTCATCGAGTGCATGGCGGTCATGCCGGCGCTCCAGGAGATCAACCAGTCCAAGCTGATCCGCTCCACCATCGGCGTGCTGTGCAACGTCCGTGAGGACCACCTCGCCGAGATGGGCCCCACGCTGGACGACGTGGCGCGCTCGCTGTGCCGGTCCATGCCGGAGAACGGCATCTGCGTCACCGCCGAGCAGGACCGCTTCGACATCCTCCAGGAGGAGGCGGACGCCCGGAACTGCCAGTTGATCTACGCCGACCCCAAGACGGTCAGCGACGAGGAGCTGCGCGGCTTCAGCTGGTTCACCTTCAAGGAGAACGTGGCCATCGCGCTCACCGTCGCCGAGCTGGTGGGCGTCGACCGCGCGACCGCCCTCCAGGGCATGTACGACGCCCCGCCGGACCCCGGCGTCCTCTCCGTCGAGCGCTACGCCACCGAGGACGGCAAGAAGCTGCGCTTCGCCAACGTCTTCGCGGCCAACGACCCCGAGTCGACGCTGATGAACATCAACCAGCTGCTCGACCTCGGTGCCATCCACCGCCCGCTCAACGTGGTCATCAACTGCCGCCCCGACCGGGTCGAGCGCAACGGCCAGATGGGCGAGATCATCCCCGACCTCGACCCCGAGCAGGTCTTCGTCATCGGCCACCCGGCCAAGTCCGCCATCGACGCCATCCCGGCCCAGTACCGGGACCGCGCGGTCGACCTCGGCGGCGACCGCCGGGATCCCGAGGAGTTCATGGCCGAGCTGCTCGGCCGCCTCGGCCCCGACTCCTCCCTGGTCGCCATCGGCAACATCCACGGCCAGGGCGAGATCCTCCTGGAGCACCTCGCCGAGCTGCCGCCCGACGAGAGCGCCGATGACACCCCGGCGGCACCGGCCGCGCCGGCGGGCGACGAGCGCCATGTCGAGCACGTGGACACGGTCCAGCTGTACGCGCCCCGCCTGGACCCCTACCAGGGTTACCCGGAGGCGTACGAGACCCGGTACGCGCCGGTGCACGTACCCGCTCAGCGCACCCCCGAGCGGCCGTACCCGCGGACGGCACCTGACCAGGGCTCCCGGGAGCCCTGGCCCGCCGTCGTACCGGCCCCCGACGCCCCGCGGCCCCCCGGTGCCCCGCAGCCCCGCGGCCTGTTCGAGCCGCGTGTCCCGCCCGCCCCGCCCGCCGACGACTCCCAGCAGTGGCAGAACCCAGGAGAGCAGCACCGTTGATCCCCTCCGTCCTCACCCCTGAGATCGCCGCCATCGGCATCGCGATCGGGCTGCTCTTCTCTCTGGTCTGCTACCTGACCACCAACCTCTCGCCCGGCGGCATGATCACCCCGGGCTGGCTGGCGCTGACCCTCGTCGAGGATCTCCAGCGCGCCGCGATGGTCGTCGGCGTCACGGTGCTCACCTACGTGGGCACGCTGCTGATGCAGAAGTACGTGATCCTCTACGGCAAGCGGCTCTTCGCCGCGGTCGTGCTGCTCGGCGTGACCCTCCAGGCGACCGTGATGATCATCCTGTCGATCGAGTTCCCGCTGATGTACGCGAACCAGACCCTCGGCTTCATCGTCCCCGGCCTGATCGCCTACCAGCTGGTCCGCCAGCCACGGGGGGCCACCCTGCTGTCCACCGGGTCGGTGACGCTGATGGCCTATGTCGTCCTCACCGCCGGAATCCTCCTCGGCGTCATGCCGTCCGCCTGACCCACCACCGGAGCCGATCCCATGCCACTGAAGAAGAAACGCCCCGTACTGCACGCCGTCACCGTGCTCGCGCTGCTCGGCGCCAGCGGCTATCTGACCGTGGAGCTCAGGAAGGACGAGCAGGACAAGACGCCCGCCACCCAGGCCGTCGTCGACGAGCCGAACCTGGAGAACGGCACCGGCCAGCAGAGCGGCAAGCAGACCTGGGAGCGGCTGAAGAACCCCGCCCGGACCATCCTGCGCGGCGGCAACGGCCAGATCCTCGCCACCTTCACCGACCACGCCCGCACCGCCACCCTGCGCGGCCCCTCCCGCACCTTCAGCGAGCCCGCCAGCACCAAGTCCAAGGTGATCACCGAGGACTGGGTGCGGCTGATGCCGGAGCCGTGGGCCGAGGGCGCGGAGAAGGAGCAGTGGTTCAAGGACTGGTTCAAGGAGAACTACGGCAGCAAGAAGGAGGACCTCTTCGCGATCGCCTTCCAGTACGTGACCGGTGCGCCGGTCAAGAAGGACGCCCAGGGCATCCCGTACGAGGGCGACGCGGTCTTCGGGCCGTTCAAACCGGACGGCGTGGACCGTCTTGAGCAGAACGACTTCTACGACTACCTGGGCATCTCCTACACCTTCCGCGACGGCACCACGTTGGCCGCGCGCAAGGAGCGCTACCGGGCGCTGGACTGCTCCGGCTTCATCCGCATGGTGATGGGCTACCGGGCCCGCTACCCCCTGATGGCGAGCAACACCCTCGGCGACGGCCTGCCGCGCACCGCCAACGGCATGGCCCGCTCCAAGGTCGGCGTCGATGTGATCAAGATCCAGGGCCCCGGCCCCTGGTACACCCGGCCCACCAACATCGATGTCCTCCAACCCGGTGACCTGCTGTTCTTCAAGATGGATCACCGCACCGGCGACCATATGGACCATGTCGCCCTCTACCTGGGGCTGGACACCGACGGCCACCGCGTGTTCGTCTCCAGCCGCAAGGAGCAGAACGGCCCCACCATCGGCGACAACGGCGGTGTCTCCCGCATCGACGGCAACGGCTTCTACGCCGGGCTCTTCCGCAGCGCCAAGCGCCTCTGAGGGCCCAGGAGGATAAAATCGGGCTGAATCAGGACAAAATGGTACGCGCGGCGCTAGACTTTAACGGCTCGTTTCCTTGTAGCGTTCGCGTTTGTGCGGGTAGGTTCTGCGGCATGACCGCATCCCAGACTCCGACCACTGCCGAGGAGCTGCGCGGTGCCGGCCTGCGGGTGACGGCCGCCCGTGTCGCCTTGCTGGAGACCGTCCGGGACGGTGATCACCTCGGGGTCGAGGCGATCGCCTCCGGGGTGCGCGACCGTGTCGGCCACATCTCCCTCCAGGCCGTGTACGAGGCCCTTCACGCGATGACCGCGGCGGGCCTCGTACGCCGCATCGAACCGGCCGGCAACCCGGCCCGGTTCGAAGGACGCGTCGGGGACAACCACCACCACGTCGTATGCCGGTCGTGTGGTGCCGTCGCCGATGTCGACTGCGCCGCCGGTGAGGCACCCTGCCTGACCGCGTCCGATGACCACGGCTTCGCCGTCGACGAGGCCGAGGTCATCTACTGGGGCCAGTGCCCCGACTGTTCCACCGCCACCAGTTCCTGAGCACCATGATCCGCCCTAGCGTGGAAGGATTTCCATGTCCGAGAACCATGAGGCAATCGTCGTAGACCCGAAGACAGAGGAAGCGGGAGGCTGCCCGGTCGCGCACGGGCGCGCTCCCCACCCCACGCAGGGCGGCGGCAACCGTCAGTGGTGGCCGGACCGGCTCAATCTGAAGATCCTCGCCAAGAACCCCCCGGCGGCGAACCCGCTGGGTGAGGAGTTCGACTACGCCGAGGCGTTCCAGGCCCTCGACCTCGCGGCGGTGAAGCGGGACATCGCCGAGGTGCTGACCACCTCGCAGGACTGGTGGCCCGCGGACTTCGGCAACTACGGCCCGCTGATGATCCGTATGGCCTGGCACAGCGCCGGCACCTACCGCATCAGCGACGGCCGCGGCGGCGCCGGTGCCGGTCAGCAGCGCTTCGCCCCGCTCAACAGCTGGCCGGACAACGCCAGCCTCGACAAGGCCCGCCGGCTGCTGTGGCCGGTCAAGAAGAAGTACGGCCAGTCCATCTCCTGGGCCGACCTCATGGTCCTCACCGGCAATGTCGCCCTGGAGACGATGGGCTTCGAAACCTTCGGCTTCGGCGGCGGCCGCGCCGACGTCTGGGAGGCCGAGGAGGACGTCTACTGGGGCCCGGAGACCACTTGGCTCGGCGATGAGCGCTACACCGGCGACCGTGAGCTGGAGAACCCGCTCGGCGCGGTCCAGATGGGTCTGATCTACGTCAACCCCGAGGGCCCCAACGGCAACCCGGACCCGATCGCCGCGGCCCGCGACATCCGTGAGACCTTCCGCCGGATGGCGATGAACGACGAGGAGACCGTCGCCCTCATCGCCGGTGGCCACACCTTCGGCAAGACCCACGGCGCGGGCCCCGCGGACGCCGTCGGCCCGGACCCGGAGGCCGCTCCGATGGAGCAACTGGGCCTCGGCTGGAAGAGCACCCACGGCACGGGCGCGGGCAAGGACGCCATCACCAGTGGCCTCGAGGTCACCTGGACCACCACCCCCACCCAGTGGAGCAACGGGTTCTTCAAGAACCTCTTCGAGTACGAGTACGAGCTCACCAAGAGCCCGGCCGGCGCCAACCAGTGGGTGGCCAAGGACGCCCCGGAGATCGTCCCGGACGCCTTCGACCCGAACAAGAAGCGGCGTCCGACGATGCTCACCACCGACCTGTCGCTGCGCTTCGACCCGATCTACGAGCCGATCGCCCGCCGGTTCTACGAGAACCCGCAGGAGTTCGCGGACGCCTTCGCCCGCGCCTGGTACAAGCTGACCCACCGCGACATGGGCCCGAAGTCGCTGTACCTCGGCCCGGAGGTCCCGGAGGAGACCCTGCTGTGGCAGGACCCGCTGCCCGAGGCCGAGGGTGAGCCCATCGACGCCGCCGACGTCACGGCGCTCAAGGCCAAGATCCTCGACTCCGGTCTGACCGTCTCGCAGCTGGTCGGCACCGCGTGGGCGTCCGCCGCCTCCTTCCGCGGCAGCGACAAGCGCGGTGGCGCCAACGGCGCCCGGATCCGCCTGGAGCCGCAGCGCGGCTGGGAGGTCAACAACCCGGACGAGCTCGCCCAGGTCCTGCACACCCTGGAGGCCATCCAGGGCGAGTTCAACTCCGGCGCCAAGAAGGTCTCCCTGGCCGACCTGATCGTCCTCGGTGGCTCCGCCGCCGTGGAGAAGGCCGCCAAGGACGCCGGTGTCGACGTCGAGGTGGCCTTCACCCCGGGCCGTGTCGACGCGGGCGACGAGCACACCGACGCCGAGTCGTTCGCCGCGCTGGAGCCGACGTACGACGGGTTCCGCAACTACGTCGGCAAGGGCAACCGCCTGCCCGCCGAGTACCTGCTGCTGGACCGGGCGAACCTGCTCACCCTGAGCGCCCCCGAGACGACCGTCCTGGTCGGCGGGTTGCGCGTGCTGGGCGCGAACCACAACGGGTCCAAGCACGGCGTCCTCACCGAGACCCCGGGCAAGCTCACCAACGACTTCTTCGTCAACCTGCTCGACCTGGGCACGACCTGGAAGTCCACGTCCGAGGACCAGACCACGTTCGAGGGCCGTGACGCCTCGGGCGCGGTCAAGTGGACCGGCACCCGTGCCGACCTCGTCTTCGGCTCCAACTCCGAGCTGCGCGCCCTCGCGGAGGTCTACGCGAGCGACGACGCCAAGGAGAAGTTCGTGCACGACTTCGTCGCGGCGTGGGTCAAGGTCATGAACCTGGACCGGTTCGACCTCGTCTGATCCGCTCCGAGCACACCGTCCAGGCCGGTCCGTACGGGCCGGCCTGGACGTCTTTCCGCCCGAAGGCCCGTCCCGGCAGGGCCGCTGGACACGCTTTGCCATCTCTTTGCAACGCGCCGCGCCGCTGCCTCGTCTCTCCGCTCGATCCGTAACCCAGCCCGCCGAACGGCCGGGCGGACCGACGAAAGAGAGCGACTCCATGCGCCGCACTGTCCTCAGCGCGATGACACTCGCGTGCACCGCCGTACTGGCGACCACCGTGCCCGCGTTCGCCGACGACGCGACCACCCCCGCCCCCCGCCGCACCGCCGCGGCCTCCGCCGGCCCGGTCCCGAGCGACGCGCCGGCCCGCACGCCCTCCCCCGTGACCCCGGCCCCGAGGGAGGAACCGGCCCAGAAGCGGGACCGCGGCCAGGTCGCCGTCGTGCCGAAGGGCGCGCCGAACACCGGAGTGACGGCCGAGTCCTCCGGGTCGTCCGGGAACGAGGGCGCGCTGATCGGCGGGGGCGCCGCCGCGGTGCTCGCCGCGGGCGGCGCGGCGGTCCTCGTCGTCCGGCGCCGGCGGGCGACCGGGGCATGACCCCGTTCTCCAGGCGCGCCTTCGCCACCGCGGCGATGGCCTCGCTGCTCGCGGGCTGCGGCGGCCACCCGGCCCGGCGGACCACGGCCGCACCGCACTCCGGGAGGAGGCCACCGCCGACCCCCGTGCAGGCGGCGCGGCCCCTTGGGCGTTCGGTCCCGGTCGGGCTGCGGATCCCGGCCATCGGCGTCGACACCCCGGTCATCCGGCTGGGGCTGGCGCCGGACGGGAGCGTGGCGGTCCCGCCGGTCACGGCCCACGACCGCGCGGGCTGGTACCGGCACTCGCCGACACCGGGGCAGCTCGGCCCGTCGGTCGTCCTCGGCCACGTCACGGTCGGCGCCTATGGCGACGGGGTCTTCCGTCACCTGGCGCGGCTGCGCCGCGGCGACCGGATCGAGGCACGCCTGGAGAACGGCACGGCGGCACGGTTCGCCGTCAGCGCCGTACGGACCGTCGCCAAGGCGGACTTCCCGGCGGACGAGGTCTACGGGAACGTGGACCGCCCGGAGTTGCGGCTGATCACCTGTGGCGGCCCGCGCTCCGGCGACGGCTACCTCGACAACGTGATCGTCTTCGCCACGCTGACGTCCGCTTCGCCACGCTGACGTCCGCAGGACCCTGACCCACCCCCGGATCCCGGGCCCAACGGAACCCACACCGCCGGCCCGGGGTCCTTCCCTGACGAAGTGCCCTCACGGCCGAGTGCCGTCACGACCATGGAGTGCGTTGAAACGGTCCCGTGACAGGGCGGCGTCCGAGCTGTTCGCCGCCCTCTACCCGCGCCTGGCCGGCTGGTGCCGCCGTCTCGTCGACGACGACGAGACGGCCCATGAGATCGCCTCCGAGGCGTTCACCCGGCTCTGGGCCCGCTGGACGTCCGTGGAGGAGCCCCGTGGCTTCCTCTACGTCACCGCGGCCAATCTCGTCCGGGACCACTGGCGCAAGGTGCAGCGCGAGCGCAGGGCCATGCGCCGTGCCACCACGGAAGCCGCCGTCCGCCCCCACACCGAACAGTCCGACCCCTCGGTGCGCCTGCTCGTGCAGTCGCTGCCGGAACGGCTGCGCGTCCCGATCCTGCTGCACTACTACGCTGACATGCCGATCCGGGAGGTGTCCGTACTGACCGGGCGCAAGGAAGGAACCGTCAAGGCCGACCTCCACGCGGCCCGGGAACTGCTCCGCGTCCACCTGAGGAGAAGCCTTGACCCCACGCTTTGAGGACGGCCCGGAGCACAACGGCCCGGAGCCGGAGCACATCGGCCCCGAACGGGAGCCCGACGACCCCCTCGCGGTGATCCTGCGGCCCCCCTCCGACTACCTCGGCCCGCCGCCCGGGCGGTACGAGGCCATCCGCCGTGCCGCGACCCGCCGCAAGCTGCTCCGCACCGCGGCCGGGGTCGGGGCGTCCTGCGCCGTGGCCGCTCTCCTCGCGCTGCCGCTCCGCGCGGCGGCGCCCGAGCCACCCGCGCGCCCGACGGTCCCGCTCGCCCCGCCCCCCGCGACCGGCCGTACGACGCCTCCGCTCCCGTCGGCTTCCGGCGGTCCCTCGGATTCACCCATCCCCTCGGCGCCGTCGGAGTCCGCCGGTCAGCGCCCCGGCCGCGGGCCCGGGAGCGAGACGTCCAGCCCCCGGGACGGCGCGAAGGTGCCCACCCGCGGCCGGTCGGCGGCGCCGAGTTCCTCGGCCCGGGTCGCGCCGTCGGAGGTCCTGAGGGACACCGAAAACACCCCCGGAACGGCCCGTCGGCCGTAGGCGGCCCCGGCCGCCCACGGCCCTGTCGCTTAAGCCTTCGAACCGATGCCGGTCAGCGACCGCACTTCCATCTCCGCCTGCTTCTTGGGGTCGGCGGGCTCCTTGCTGAAGACCGTGCCGAGGAAGCCGCAGAGGAAGGAGAGCGGAATGGACACCAGGCCGGGGTTGGTGAGCGGGAACCAGTGGAAGTCCACGCCCTTGACGATGGACGTGGAACTGCCCGAGATGGCCGGGGAGAAGATGATGAGCACCAGGCCGGACACCAGCCCGCCGTAGATGCTCCACAGCGTCCCGGTCGTGTTGAAACGCTTCCAGAACAGCGTGTAGAGGATCGTAGGCAGATTGGCGGACGCGGCGAGCGCCAGGGCCAGCGACACCAGGAACGCGACGTTCTGGCCGTTGGTGACGATGCCGCCGAGGATGGCCAGGAAGCCGATCACGAGCGCCGTCAGACGGGCGACCCGGATCTCGGACCGCGGATCGGCCTTTCCGCGCCGGATCACATTGGCGTACACGTCATGGGCGAACGAGGCCGAGGCGGCCAGGGTCAGCCCGGCCACCACCGCCAGGATCGTCGCGAAAGCCACCGCGGAGACGATGCCCAGGAGCATCGCACCGCCGATCTCGAAGGCGAGCAGGGGAGCGGCGGAGTTCTCGCCGCCGGGCGCCTTCACGATCTTGTCCGTACCGACCAGCGCGGTGGCGCCGTACCCGACGAGCAGGATCGACAGATAGAAGATGAACATCGACCAGGAGCACCACACCACCGAGCGCCGGGCCTCCTTGGCGTCCGGCACGGTGTAGAAGCGCATCAGCACGTGCGGCAGGCTGGAGATGCCGAGGACCAGCGCCAGGGAGAGCGAGACGAAGTCGAGCTGGTCCATCGCATTGCTGCCGTACCAGCCGCCCGGGTTGAGCAGGTCGCCGCCCAGCGGGCTGTTCTGGGACGCCTGGTCGAGGATCGCCGAGAGGCTGAACCCGAACTTGCCGAGCAGGAACACGCTCATGAAGGTCACGCAGATCAGCAGCAGGCCCGCCTTGATGATCTGCACCCAGGTCGTGCCCTTCATGCCGCCCACCAGGACGTAGAAGACCATCACGAGGCCGACGCCGGTGATGATGAGGGCCTGCCCGCCCTTGCTGTGCACATCGAGCAGCAGGGCGATCAGACCACCCGCGCCGGCCATCTGGGCGAGCATGTAGAAGAACGTGATCACCAGGGTGGCGTTGGCCGCCGCAGCGCGCACCGGGCGCTGCTTCATGCGGTAGGCCATCACATCGCCGACCGTGAACCGCCCGGTGTTGCGGAGCCGTTCACCGACGAGCAGCAGGGCGACCAGCCAGGCCACCAGCCACCCCACGGAGTAGAGGAACCCGTCGTAGCCGTGGACGGCGATCGCTCCCGAGATGCCGAGGAAGGAGGCGGCGGAGAGGAAGTCGCCGGAGAGGGCGATGCCGTTCTGGACGCCGCTGAAGGCGCTGCCCGCGGCGTAGTAGTCGGAGGTGGTCGAATTTCTGTTGGTGGCCTTGTAGACGACGAACAGCGTGATGACGACAAAAGCGAAGAAGACGCTCAGGTTGATCATCGGGCTGCCGGTCGTGCGGGCTGCGATCTGCACTGTCATTCCTTGCCGACTCCCGCCAGCTCGTGGATCGTGTCCACCTGGGGATCAAGTTTCTTGCGCGCGAAGCGCCGGTATGTCAGGACGATCACCATGGTCGTCACGAACTGAAGCAGACCGAAAACGGTGCCGGTGTTGACCGCGCCGAACAGCTTGCGGCTCATGAAGTCGTGGTCGTAGGCCGAGAAGAGAACGAAGGTCATGTACCAGCACAAGAAGAACGCGCTCATCGGGAAAATGAACCAGAGCAGTCTTTTGCGCAGGAGTTTGAACTCCGGGCTCTGCTGGATCGCCTCGAAGTCGGGCTCCCCGATGTCGTCACCGCGATCGGCGAACCCCGTTCCGGTGGCCCGCTCGGATGGCAAGGAAGCGGGCGATCGCACCGATTTATTCATGGTTTTCTCCGGGGTTTTTCTGACGAAAACGTCGGTTCGGGGGTGCCCGTGCTCGGGCGTCAGGGGAGGGCAACCGGCGGGCCCTTGACGCGGTAAGTGTAGTAAGGCGCCGGACGCAGTCAACGTGGCACCCTGCTCCTCGCCGGGGCAGGTAGGCACATGTCAGGGTGTGCATCCGGCTTCGGTGCGATCTCGAATATAGTGGGAGAGGTCGCTGAACCAATACTTTGTCCTACCTTCCCGTGTTGTCCATTTTGACTTGGTGTCAGGTTGACAACGGGTGTCCAGGGTTGCGCCTTGAGGACATTTCGGCACCCGGCGTTGTGTCCCAAGTGTCGCCACTGGTAGAACCTCACCTCGGGTAGAACGTCCCATCGTGCGCGAGCATGAGTGCGGTGAGCATGTCGTCTGGGCAGCGCGTCTGCCGTTGGCATATGACGGCAGCTCCCGGCTCGCCACTCCCTCCCCCGAGGTGTTTGGATGGGTCAAGGAATGCAGTCTGCGGGGGTGTTTCCAAGAAGCCGGAGGTAGGTTGATCTGTGGGTTTTCTCGACCGCTCTCGCATCGTCGCAGGCGCGGGCTGGAATCGTTGGCTGATTCCTCCGGCGGCACTAGCGATTCACTTCTCCATCGGCCAGGCGTACGCCTGGAGTGTCTTTAAGATTCCGTTGGAAGATTCCCTGGACATCTCGGGCACGGCTAGTGCCCTTCCGTTCCAGATCGGCATTCTGGTACTCGGTCTCTCCGCCGCGTTCGGGGGAACGCTGGTGGAGCGAAAAGGGCCGCGCTGGGCCATGTTCGTGGCGCTCGTGGCCTTCTCGACCGGCTTCCTGGTCGCCGCACTCGGCGTCGCCACCCGCAATTACTGGCTGGTCGTTCTCGGCTACGGCGGCATCGGCGGAGTCGGCCTCGGCATCGGGTATATCGCACCGGTGTCCACCTTGATGAAGTGGTTCCCGGACCGGCCGGGCATGGCCACCGGTACGGCAATCATGGGTTTCGGCGGTGGCGCGCTGATCGCCTCTCCCTGGTCGACGGAGATGCTCAAGGCGTTCGGCAGTGACACCAGCGGCATCGCCAAGACGTTCCTGGTGCACGGCCTGGCCTACGCCGTGTTCATGTCGCTGGGCGTGGTGCTGGTGAGGGTGCCGCCGGAGGGCTGGCGGCCGGCCGGCTGGACGCCCCGCGTCGACGCGGGCAAGCGGCTCGTCACCACCGCGAACGTATCGGCCAGGAACGCGGTGCGGACGCCGCAGTTCTGGCTGCTCTGGGTCGTGCTGTGCATGAACGTTACTGCTGGTATCGGGATCCTGGAGAAGGCCGCCCCGATGATCCAGGACTTCTTCCACGACACCGCGAGCCCGGTGAGCGCGAGCGCCGCCACCGGGTTTGTCGCGCTGCTGTCCCTGGCCAACATGGCCGGTCGCTTCGTGTGGTCCTCGGTCTCCGACGTGGTGGGCCGGAAGAACATCTACCGGCTGTACCTGGGCGCCGGAGCACTGCTCTACCTCACCATCATGCTCGAGAAGGACAGCAGCACCGCGCTGTTCGTCGCCTCGACGATGGTGATCCTGTCGTTCTACGGCGGTGGCTTCGCCACCGTTCCGGCCTATCTCAAGGACCTGTTCGGCACCTACCAGGTCGGCGCGATCCACGGCCGGCTGCTGACCGCGTGGTCGGTCGCCGGAGTCGCCGGACCGCTCATCGTCGATTCCATCGCGGATTCCGCGCATGAGGACGGGCGTTCCGGCCCGGCTCTCTACACCTTCTCGTTCTCGCTGATGGTGGGTCTGCTCGTCATCGGCTTCATCGCGAACGAGCTGGTACGTCCGGTGAATCCGAAGTTCCATGAGCCGGAGCCGGCGGCCCCGGAGGAGTCGGTACCCCCGGAGGAAACCCCCGATCCCATTTCGGCAGAGAGGCGGTAGACCGGTGACTGACGCAGACGGCCCTTCGTCGAACGCGACCAAGGCGGGTTCCCCCGTGGTGATGGTCGTGGCATGGCTGTGGGTGGCGGTGCCGTTTCTGTACGGCCTCTATCAACTGGCGGAGAAAAGTAGCAAGTTGTTCGAGTAAAGGCAGGCGCGTCGGCTCATCGCCGAAGCGATGGGGCGGCGCGCCGCCGGGCGTTCGACTTTCCCCATCCGGGGAAATCCCAGGAGAAACGGCATCGTGATACATCCCTGTGGGCAAGCCGGTCCGAGCGCGGAGCGCGCCTCATGACCCCGGGCAGGCATGCGGCCGCGCGCGACCGCTCGGCGTCGTGGTGGGCCGGCGTCGTGGAGTGGCGCAACTGGCGGCTGCCGGTGAAGCTGGGCGCCGTTCTGGTGGTGCCCGCTCTGCTCGCCGTGGCCTTGGGCGTCGTGCAGATCCAGCGCGACGTCGAGCGCGCCAACACGTACGCGGACGTGCAGCGGCTGGTCAAGCTGCGCGCCGGGCTGAGGCCGTTGATCGGCGATCTGCAGATGGAGCGCACCCTGTCGGCCGAGCGGCTGAGCGGCGGTGGATCCGCCGATCCGGCCATGCTCCGGCAGCAGACCCGGCGCGTGGACCGCGCTCAGGCCGCCGTCATCCGCACCACGCAGCGCACCCACGGGCTGAAGGGGGTCTCGGCCAACCGCTACCGCGACGCCTCCAAGCTCCTGGAGGGACTGCCCGATCTGCGCAAGCGGGTGACGTCCAAGGACCTGGGCTCATGGACCGCGGTGACCGAGTACAGCAAGGTCATCAACAGCCTGCTCGACCTGGACCAGGCGCTGGGCAGCGGATTCGGTGACGCTCAGCTGTCCGGACCGGCCAGCGCGCTGTACGACCTGGAGATGGTCCAGGAGCAGGTCCACCTCCAGCATGTGATCGTCATGGCGGCGCCCGAGCCCGGCAGGCTGGAGGACCCCAAACTCATCAGGGCGCTCCAGGAGTCCGACATCCGCATGCGGGACAAGCTGAGCGACTTCCGCGCCGTGGCCACCGCGGCGGACCAGCGCGCCTACGACCGCACGGTCACCGGCCCGGAGGTCGAACGGCGCACCAAGCTGCTGGACGCCGTGCTGTCCCAGGCGGGCTCGCTGCACGCCGGGCAGAACTCCGCCGACGCCCCGCCGTTCTCCGACCACACCTGGCACCGCAGTTCGGAGGCGCAGGGAAGCCTCATCAACACGGTGGAGAAGCGACTGGCCGAACGGCTCCGCGCGACCTCCGCCAAGCTCCAGGACGAGACCAGCGACCGGGCCGGTGCGGAGTCGGTGCTGCTCTTCGCCGTGCTCCTGCTCGCCTTCGCCATCGGCATCGCCATCGCCCGCCATCTGCTGCGGTCGCTGACCGTGCTGCGCTCCACCGCGCTCGACGTGGCCGAGCACCGGCTCCCGGAGGCGGTGTCCAGCATCCGTGAGGGCGAGGCGTCCAGCACCTCGATCAGCGCCGTACCGGTCCACACCACCGAGGAGTTCGGGCAGCTCGCGAGGGCGTTCGACGCGGTGCACGGTCAGGCCGTGCGGCTGGCCGCCGAACAGGCCGCGCTCCGCGGCGACCTGCGCGACACCCTGGTCAACCTCTCCCGGCGCAGCCAGAGCCTGGTGGACCGGCTGCTGCGCCTGATGGAGCAGCTCGAATCGCACGAAGAGGACCCGGACCAGCTGGCCAGCCTCTTCAAGCTGGACCACCTGGCGACCCGAATGCGCCGCAACAACGAGAACCTGATGGTCCTGTGCGGCAGCACCCCCGTCCGCCCCTCCGAGCAGCGGGTGCAGCTGGACAGTGTGCTGCGCGCCGCGGTCTCCGAGATCGAGCACTACCGCCGGGTGGTGGTGGAGCCCGTTCCCACCGCCGAGGTGATCGGGTACGCTGCCGGTGACCTGGCGCGAATGATCGCTGAGCTGCTGGACAACGCCACCGCGTTCTCCCCGCCGGAGACCCAGGTGACCGTCAGCAATACACTTCAGCTGGACGGTTCCGCACTGATCGAGGTCCGCGACGAGGGATTTGGGATGAGCGGTGCCGAATTGGCCAAGGCTCATCGGCGCGTAGCGGGGGACGCATCCGTGGAGGTACCTACGTCCCGGCAGATGGGCCTGACCGTCGTCGGTCGGCTGGCCCGTCGCCACGGCGTCACCGTGGAGCTGATCTCGGAGCGGGACACCGGTGGCGGGCTGCGCGCGGGTGTGCTCGTACCGGCCAGGCTGATGCTCGGTGACAAGCCCGCTATCGCGGGCCGGGAGAGCTCGCTGCCCGTCCGGAAGACCTCCGCCAGGACGTCCGAGCCGGCGCGGCCGCACCGTGAGCTCGGCGGCGCCCCGGCGGCGCCCCTGCCGCGCCGCGTGCCCGACGCCCCCCGCTCGCTGCGCACCGGTGATGCCCCGGCCGCGTCCGAGCACACGGGCCGCTCCCTGCCGACCCGCCCCGGCTCCTCGCGGGTGTTCACGGATCCCCAGCAGACCGGCGGACTGCCGCGCCGGAACCCCGTAAAGCCAGGCCACCCGGCCACGCCAGGTCACCCCACCAAGCCGGGCCGTCCCACCCCGGTCGGCGAGGGCGCCCCGGTCGACGACGGCGCACCGGAGAAGAGCGGCGCCCTGCCCGGCGACGGCGGAACGCCCGCGGACCGCCGTACCGCACAGCCGCCGGGGCAGCCCATGGTGCCCCCGCAGCGTTCGCGTCCGACCGTCCCGGATGACGCCCCCTCGCCATGGTTCGCGTCGCCCGAGACGGCACCGGAGGGCTCCCACGACGAGGAGCCGCCCGACGAGAGCCGGCCGGACCCCGCGGACGAGCCCGGCCAGATCGTCCACGAGCGGCCCGGCGCCGCGGAGGCGGGCGGCGTCACCCAGGCCGGGCTGCCCCGGCGGGTGCCGCGCCAGGGCCAGGCGGCGGACCGGGAGAAGCCGCGCGCCACCGGAGAGCGGTCCGCGCCGCGCGCCACCGCGGACGAGGCCGCCGCGCGGCGGAACGCCGGCCGCACCCATTCGTTCCTCAGCAATTACCAGTCGGGCATCCGGCGGGCTCAGCCCGACGGACGCGACGAGACATAAGGTCTCAGCGAAGATGGACAGGAAGAACCCATGACCTCACCCCAGCTGCGGGAGGTGAGCCAGTTCGGATGGCTGGTCACCAACTTCACCGAGCGTGTGCCCAATGTGGCATGCGCCGTGGTGGTCTCGGCCGACGGGCTGTTGCTCACCGCGTCGGAAGGGCTGGCGGCCGATCGGGCCGAGCAGGTCGCCACCATTGCCGCCGGGGCCATCAGCCTGATCCAGGGCGCTGCCGAGTGCATGGACACCGGTGATGTGCGGTCCTCCGTCATTCAGATGGAGCTCGGGAACATGCTCCTGATGTCGATCAAGGACGGCTCGTGCCTCGTGGTGCTGGCGGCGCCGGACTGCGAAATCGGTCAGGTGGCGTACGAGATGACGGTACTGGTCGATCAGGTCGGCGAGATGCTGACTCCGGAACTCCGCGCCGAGCTCCAGGAATTGCACCTTCGGGGCATAAAGCGGACAGCAGCCCAATAGGCCGGACGGGGAGAAGATGAGCACCGGTGAAGGCCCTTCTGGGCGGGGACCTGGGAGAGAACAGGGGGCGGAGGACGAACAGACCTTCGCCGACGTGCTCAATGCCTTCAGCTTCGGCAAAGGGCGACGCGGGCGGAAGCCACCCCGGTCCGACGGGGCGCCGGAGGGCGCCCGGTCCGGCCGCCGGGGCGGGCATGCCCGGCCCGAGGAGCCCGGGGGAACCTCCCCTCGGGGGTCGTCGGAGCCGGAGCGGTCGGGCGTCTGGGACGCGGAGCACGACGGGAGCCAGGGCCCGGCCTCGCTGGTCCGCGCCTACTCGTGGACGGGCGGCCGGACCAGGTCCGACCATCACTTCGAGGTCGAGACCCTGGTGACCACCACCGAGCTGGGCCACCGCTCGATGGACACCCTCCAGGCGGACCACCGCCCGGTGATCGCGCTGTGCCAGGAGCCGCGGTCGGTGGCCGAGGTGGCGGCCATGCTCTCGGTGCCACTGGGGGTGGCCAAGGTCCTGCTCGGCGACATGGCCGAGCACGGCCTGATCACCGTCCACCGGACGGCTTCCACGGAGGGCGACGTACCGGACGTCTCCCTGATGGAGCGCGTGCTGGTGGGGCTTCGGCGGATCTAGCGAGCTCGCCGCGCGGGAACCGACAGGTCCCCGCGCGGCGATATGCCCGTTTCCGGGTGCGATGCCCGCCCAAGAACGTCCACTCGCTGATTGCTTGTGCGCGTTCAAAGCCAACACTGAACAGTTTCACGCTCTTGACGTGATTCGGTCTGATCGGTTTACTCCCTGGCACGCCGATGTCGAATCCTCGGCGGCAGAGGTACGCCCAGCCGGTATGCGGCTCCGCCGTGAGTCCGGCCCGAGTCGCCAGGTCGCTGTCCGTGACCGAGGCGGGGCCGTGCCCTCGGATCATGGAGCTCTCAGCGATGAGCCTGAACCGTTCGCGTATCCCTCCTCCTGTGCGCGGCGGTCCGTCCCGGCGTGGCCTGCTGCGCGGCGGCGGGGCGATGGCGCTCACCGGCGCCATGGGCGCCACCGTGGCGGGATGCGGGACGGGCCTGGGGGTGGATTCCCACGGAACCGTGCACATCGAGGTGTGGCACGGGCAGACCAGTACCGCCCTGCGAGCGGTCAAGCGGCTCGTGGCCGACTTCCACCGTAGCCACCCGAAGATACGGATTGACCTGAGCGGCGGCGTGCTGGCGGACGACATGCTCCAGAAGGTGATGGCCGGTCTCGTCGCCGGATCGCCGCCCGATGTCGCCTACATCTTCGGCTCCGACCTGGCCAGCGTCGCCAGAAGCCCCCAGCTGGCGGATCTGACGACGGTCGTGGAATCGGGGCAGGTGCCGTGGAAGCAGTACTGGCCCGCCGCCCGGGAGGGCGTCACGGTCGACGGTGTGGTCCGTGCGGTGCCCGCGGTGCTGGACTCGCTCGCCGTGGTGTGCAACAAGGCCCTCTTCCGTCGGGCCGGGGTGGAGCTGCCCGGCCCCGGCTGGACGTGGCCGGAGTTCCTCGAGACGGCCAGGAAGCTGACCGACCGCGGCAGGGGCACGTTCGGCACCGGCTGGCCCGCCGCGGGCGACGAGGACACGGTGTGGCGGATGTGGCCCATGATCTGGGATCTGGGTGGCGAGGTCATCGCCGAGGGCAAGCGGGAGATCGGGTTCGCTGGTGAACCCGGGGTCCGGTCCCTCGAGGTGCTCGCGGCACTCGCCAAGGACAGGAGTGTCTACGTCGATCCCAAACCCGGTGGTGAGCAGATGTACCAGGCGTTCGCCGCCGGCCGGCTGGGCATGGTCGCCACCGGCCCCTGGCAGCTGCCCGACATCCGCCAGGCGAAGATCGACTATCAGGTCGTACCGCTGCCCAGTTTCCACGGCAGGTCGGTCACCATCTCCGGCCCCGACACCTGGAGCGTGTTCGACAACGGCTCCGCGCGGCTGACGGCCGCCCGTACGTTCGTCGGCTGGCTCATGGAGCCCGAGCAGGGGTATCTGTGGGACACCCAGGTCGGCAGCCTGCCGCAGAGCCGGCCGGCCGAGCGCCGTCCGCAGTGGCGGGCGTACGCGGCCGAGGTGCCCGGTCTGCCGGTGTTCACCGAGGTGCTGGAGACCGCCCGGGTACGGCCCGTCGACCGGGCCTACCCCAAGATCTCCATGCCGTTCGGCGAGGCCATCACCGCCGTCCTGCTCGGCAGGAGCACACCGGAGAAGGCCCTGCGGCGGTGCGCCGACGAGGCCGACGCGGCCATCGCGAAGGTGCGTTGAGGAGCTCCCATGTCCCGTCTGCCCACCCCCATCACCCGTCCGGCGCCCCGCACACCGGCCCGTCCCGCACGCCGCAGAGGCCGCCAGGAGGCCGCCACCGCCTGGGCGTTCGTCCTCCCCTCCGTCCTGGTCATCCTGGGCCTGAGCGTCATCCCCGTCCTGTGGTCCCTGCTGCTGTCGTTCCAGTACAGCGACCTCCTCACCCCGAGCGTCTGGGTGGGCTGGGACAACTACCGCCAGCTGGCCGACGATCCGCAGTTCGGCCAGGCCGTGCGCAACACCCTGGAGTACACGGCGCTGTACGTACCGCTGAGCATCGGTCTGGGGCTGGTGCTCGCGCTGGTCCTCAACCGCCGGATCAGGTTCGCCGGTCTGTACCGCACGCTGCTCTTCGTGCCGTTCGTGGTCTCGGCCGCCGCCCAGGGCGTGCTGTTCTCCTTCATCCTCGACCCGGAGTTCGGCGCGGCCAACTCGCTGCTGCACCGCCTCGGAGTCTCCCCGCAGGGCTTCCTGTCCGACCCGGGCCAGGCGCTGCTGGTCCTGGTGGGCATCTCGCTGTGGAGCGGCACCGGCTTCTGCGTCGTCATCTACCTGGCGGCCCTCCAGGACGTGCCCCGCGAGCTCACCGAGGCCGCCACCCTGGACGGCGCGGAACGCCGTCATGTGCTGCGCCATGTCACCCTGCCCACCATCGCGCCGGTCAGCGTGTTCCTGCTGCTCTGGCAGACGATCAGCGCCCTACAGGTCTTCGACCTGGTGTACGTGACGACGAAGGGCGGTCCGCTCGGGTCCACCACCGTGATCGTCTACTTCGTCTGGGAGCAGGCGTTCCGCAACTTCACCGCCGGTTACGGGGCCGCCGCGGCCTACGTCCTCGGCGTCGCCCTGCTGGTGGCCGCCGCGGCGCTGCGGCTGGTCCGGCGCCGTGGCGACCACCGCATCGAGGGAGCCACGTCATGACGGATCGGTCCTCCTCACGGCGGTGGCCGCGGCTGCCGTTCAGCCCGTGGCATCTGCTGCTCGCGCCACTGGCGCTGCTCTTCGCCGTACCACTGATCTGGCTGGGGCTCAGCTCGGTGATGAGCGACGCGGAGATCAACCGCTTCCCGCCCGCGCTCTGGCCCTCCGGAATCCACCTGGGCGGCTACCGCTTCGTGCTCGGCAACGCGATGTTCCCGCGCTGGTTCGCCAACTCCCTGATCGTCTCGGCGGTCGCGGTCGTGTCCAATCTGCTGCTGGGGACGCTGGGCGGCTACGCCTTCGCCCGGATGCGGTTCGGCGGGTCCCGGGTGCTGCTGGTGCTGATGCTGGCCACCATGGCCATCCCGTTCCAGCTGACGATGATCCCGACGTTCCTGGTGATGCGGAAGCTGGGGCTCGTCGACACCCTCGGGGCGCTGATCGTGCCGTCGCTGGTGACGCCGTTCGCGGTGTTCCTGCTGCGGCAGTTCTTCCTCTCCCTGCCCCGGGAGCTGGAGGAGGCCGCCTGGATCGACGGGTGTTCGCGGCTGCGGGTGCTGTTCCAGATCGTCGTCCCGCTGTCCCGCCCGGCGCTGAGCACGGTCGCCGTCCTGACCTTCCTCACCACCTGGAACGACCTGTCCTGGCCGCTCATCGCGCTGAACCACGACGCCAACTACACCCTCCAGCTGGGTCTGACCACCTTCCGGGGGCAGCACCACACCCAGTGGTCGGCCGTGATGGCGGGGAACGTCATCACCGTCCTGCCGGTGCTGCTCGCCTTCCTCGCCGCCCAGAAGACCTTCGTCCGGTCGATCACCTCCACCGGCCTCAAGGGCTGACCGGCACCGCCCAGCCCTCCCTCACCCTTCAGGAACCCGTATGCCACCCACCTTCGACCTGCTCGTCATCGGGGACGCCAACCCGGACGTCATCGTCGGACCGCTCGACACCGCGCTCGCCTTCGGCCAGCGCGAACAGCTCGTCGACAGCGGCGCGCTCACCCTCGGCGGATCCGCCGCGATCACCGCGTGCGGCGCCGCCCGGCTGGGGCTGCGCGTGGCCTTCGCCGGACGCGTCGGGGACGACGGCGCCGGACACTACATGCGCGACCGGCTCGCGGCGCACGGCGTCGACGTCAGTGGACTGCACCTGGACGGCGGCCTGCCGACACCGCTCACGGTCATCGTGACCCGCGGGGACGACCGGGCCATCCTCACCGCGCCGGGCACCCTCGCCGCCACCTCGGGCCGCGACATCCCCCCACACCTGCTGACCTCGGCCCGGCATCTCCACGCCGCGTCCTTCTTCCTCATGCCGGGGCTCGCCGCCGATCTGCCGGACCTGTTCGACACCGCCCGCGCGGCGGGCGCCACCACCTCGCTGGACACCAACGACGACCCCTCGGGCCGATGGGACCCCGCCGCGCTGGCGCCCGTCCTCGCCCGGACCGACCTCCTGCTGCCCAACGCCGCCGAGGCCCACCGGCTGGCCGGCACCGACGGCACATCCGTCGTGGCGGCCGCCGAAGTGCTCGCGCGGCAGGTCCCGCTGGTGGCCGTCAAGAACGGGGCGGACGGCGCCCTGTGCCACGACGGCCGGACCCTGCACACCACCGCCGGGATCCGTGTCACACCCCAGGACGCCGTCGGCGCGGGCGACAGCTTCAACGCGGGCTTCCTCGCCGGACGGCTCACGGGCCGGCCGATCGCCGAGGCGCTCGACCTCGCCGCCGCCTGCGGTGCGCTGTCCACCCGCGCCGCGGGCGGCACCACCGCCCAGCCCACCTGGGACGAAGCCCTCACCCACCTCACCGCCAACGGAGACCTCCCGTCATGATCAACCCCAAGATCGTGCTGATCGGCGCGGGAAGCGTCGTCTTCACCCAGGGCCTGCTGGCGGATCTCTTCGCCTTCCCGGAGCTGAAGACCGCGCGGATCGCCCTGCACGACATCGATCCGCAACGCCTGGCCACCGCCGAGGCCGCCGCGCGCTACATCGCCGAGCGGCGGGGCGCCGCCGCGCACATCACCGCACACGCCGACCGGCGCGAGGCGCTCGACGGCGCCGACTTCGTCATCAACCTCGTCCAGATCGGCATGGGGGAGGCCACCCGGATCGACTTCGAGATCCCGGCGCGCCACGGTGTGCGGCAGACCATCGGCGACACCCTCGGCGTCGGCGGCATCTTCCGCGCCCTGCGCACCTTCCCGTTCCTCAAGGCGCTGGGCGAGGACATCGCCGCCGTATGCCCCGGGGCATGGCTGCTCAACTACACCAACCCGATGGCCATGAATGTGCAGTACCTCGTGGCGGCCACCGGTCTTACCCGGGTGGTCGGCCTGTGCCACTCGGTGCACTGGACCATCCACGACCTGTGCGACCTGCTGAAGGTCCCCTTCAACGAGGTCACCTACCGCGCCGCCGGGGTCAACCACCAGGCGTGGGTGCTCCGTCTGGAGCACGACGGCACCGATCTCTACCCCCGGCTGGACGCGCTGATCGCCGAGAACGAGCAGCTGCGGCGGCGGGTCCGCGTCGACATGTACCGGCGGCTCGGCTACTACCCGACCGAGACCAGCGAGCACTCCTCCGAGTATGTGCCCTGGTATCTGCACCACGACAGCGAGATCGAGCGGCTGCGGCTGCCCGTCGGCGCGTACCTCGGCATCGTGGACGAGAACGTCGCCGCGTACGAACAAACCCGCGACGCCCTGGCGACCGGCGCCCCCATCGACGTCGAGGGGACCATGGAGTACGCCCCGCAGATCATCCACTCCATGGTGACCGGCACCCCCAGGACCGTCTACGGCAATGTGCCCAACCACGGCCTCATCGAGAACCTTCCGTCCCACGGCGTGGTCGAAGTGCCGTGTCTGGTCGACCGGTCCGGGGTGCGGCCGACCCGGGCCGGTGCGCTGCCGCCGCAGCTCGCCGCGCTCAACCGCACCTACCTCAGCATGAACGACCTCGTGGTGCGCGCCGCCCTGGAGAACGAGCCACGCCACATCCGGCACGCGGCCATGACCGACCCGGCGACCGCCGCCGCCCTGCGTGTCGAGCAGATCTGGGAGCTGTGCGACGAGATGGTGCGCGCACACCGCGAACGGCTGCAACCGGCGCTGCGCGCGACCCTCGCCCTCTGACCCCAGTCATCTGACAATACGAAGAATAGTGTGCCAAGCGACTCACGCAGTGCCGTCGGTCGCCTCGCGGAGCACGTCCCGCACCTGGCCGCGCAGCCATGCGTGGGCGGGGTCGCTGTCGTGCCGGTGATGCCAGGTGAGGACCACCCGGGTCGGTGGCAGCTCCAGCGGGAGCCGCCGGGTGACGAGGCCGAGCCTCGCCGAGGCGGGTCGGCAGACCCGCTCGGCGACGACGGCCACGGCGTCCGAACGGGACACCACGTCCAGCGCCGCGGCGCTCGTCGGCAGGGACGCGATCACCCGCCGTCGCAGCCCCCGTTCGGCGAGGGCGTCGTCGATGGCGTTGTGCAGTCGGCCCCGGCGCGAGACGGTCACGAAGGTCATGCGGACGAGCCTGTCGAGGCCGACCCGGCCCTTGGCGAGCGGATGCCCCCGTCGCAGCGCCAGGACCAGCCGGTCGGCGCCGACCACCTCGGAGGAGATCTCCGGGCGGCCCGGCTCGTCCGCGCCGATCTCCAGATCGACCTGGCCCCGGGCGAGGTCGGGCTGGTCGGCGGCGGACTCGGCCAGCAGGCTCAGATGGATGTTCGGGGCGGTGGCGCCGACCCTGGCGATCAGCGGGGCGGCGAGGGCGGCCAGCAGCGCGTCATGGCCGCGCACGGTGAAGTGCCGGTTCAGGGCGGCGAGGTCGAGCCGGCGCACGGGAGTGAGCACGGCGGTGGCCCGCCGGACCAGATCGCGGGTCTCCTCGCGCAGTTCGAGGGCGCGCGGGGTCGGGACCATGGTGCGGCCGGCGCGCACCAGGATGTCGTCGCCGGTCGCGCGACGGATCCGGGCCAGCGTCCGGCTCATCGCCGGTGGCGAGAGGTTCAGCCGGTCCGCCGCGGCGGTCACGCTGTTCTCCTCCAGCAGCGCGTCGAGCGCCACGAGCAAGTTGAGATCCACGTGCGCCACGGTAAGGCAAGCGCCGGTGGGATTGCGCACGGCGTCATGTCTCACCCGACCCCGCGGCGGGTGCGGCCCCCGCCGCCGGGCGGGGGCCGCGGATGTGCCGGGTGTCAGCGGGTGTACACCTCGGCGCGGTCCACGCTCACGAACGAGGCGCCCGACTGGGCGTTGTGCTCGCCGGTGACCCGGATGCGCAGGGTGTGGCGGCCGGAGGCGAGCCGGGGACTGAGGTACTGGAGCGTCTCGCCGGTGCGGATCGCACCGTAGAAGTCCACGCGCTGCTCGGGGCCGCCGTCGATGCTGAGGGCGGCGATGCCGTTGCCGGTGTCGCGGACCGACAGCAGGGCGATCCGGGTGCCGGTGAAGGAGAACGTGGCGGTGTTGCCCGCCCGGTCGCTCCAGTGGTCGTCGCTCCAGAAGCACTGGGTGGCGCAGCCGGTCCCCGAGTTCCAGGAGCCGGTGTACGACACGCTTCCGTCGCCGCTGGACCGGCCGTCGTCATTGATCCAGTACGTGCCCGCTCCCGGGTCGCCGGACGGCAGGTCCTGGGTGGCGCCCATGGCGAGCGGGCGGCCCAGGTTCGGGCTGCCGTCGGCGTTCCAGGTGATCTTCTGCGCGCGGGTGGTGCGGTTGCTGTAGGTGTTCACCGACGTGGTCTTGGCGTGGTAGACGATCCAGTCCTCCTTGCCGTCGGGCGAGCGGAAGAACGCGTGGTGGCCGGGGCCGTAGACGCCGTGGTCATCGGCGCGGGAGAACACCGCGCCGGAGCGCTGGGTCCAGTTGCCGGGCACGAGCGGGTCGGCGGTGGACGGCAGGGACATCATCCAGACCTGGTAGTCCGGCTTGCCGGTGTCGCAGGTGGAGTACGTCATCCAGGTGCGGCCGTTGCGGTAGAGGAACTCGGGGCCCTCGCGCACCTCCGGGCAGCCGCCCGCCGCGTTGATGGCGACCGCGTTGCCCGAGACGGTGTACGGGTTGGACATCGGGGCGATGTTGAGGCCGTTGTGCTGGTACTGGTTGATACCGGAGTAGGCGAGGTAGAGGCGTCCGTTGTGCTCGAGGATGCCGGGGTCGATGGCGAAGTCGGCGGAGTGGTTGGGCGGCGTCAGACGGGACGTGAAGTGGTACGGGCCCGCCGGGTCGTCGCGGTCCGACTCCAGCACATAGAGCCGGTGGTGGTCGTCGGTCCCGTCGTCGGCGGTGTAGTAGAGGTACCAGCGGTTGCCGAAGCGGTAGAACTCCGGAGCCCAGATGTGCTGGTTGCGGGAGGCGTCGGTGTCCGTCCACACGGTGATGGGGTCGGCGTCGAGCAGGCTGCCCAGGGAGGTGGAGCGCCACATCCGGATGCTGTCGCCCTGCGTGGTGGTCAGGTAGTAGTTCCCGCTCCAGGTGGCCACGAATGGGTCGGGGCCGGTGTTGAGGGGGTTGCGGAAGGTGCCCGCGGCGGCGGTGTGCGGGGCCGCAGTGGCCGCGGGCGGGCCGGAGATCAGGCCCCACAGGACGGCGAGCAGGGCGGTGAGCAGCGCCGCCCGGCGGCGGGTGGTGCGAGGGCTCATGGGCGCTTCCTTGCGTCGATGCGAGTACGGCTCGTGCGGGTTGGCTCGTGGGGGAGGTGTCACAGGCCGTCCGCGGCCGTCAGCGCGCCGAGGGCACTGGCCTGGGTGCGCCAGTCCACCTGGTTGGGGCTGGTGCCCGCCCAGCGCTGGCCGAGCCGGTTGAGGGGGTCGCGGTCGGTGGCCCAGATCGAGTCGGCCTGCTTCTTGATGTACGCCCGGTAGCCGGCGGACCCGGTGGCGTCCGCGAGGTCGGCGAAGTGGCGCATGAAGACGCCCTTGAACTGCTTCTGGTTGTCGTCGCAGGAGTTGCCGCCGGTGTCGCAGGACTCGGTGAGGACGCCGTCGCGGGTCAGCGCCGCCGAGGTGGTCGCGGCGTCGGCCAGGCGGCGGGCGGTGTCCAGGTACCGGGTGTTGCCGGTGGACCGCCACAGCTGGGTGAAGGCGCCGATGGCGAGGCCCTGGTTGTAACTCCACACGGTCTGCGCGTTGTTGCGGCAATCACCGGTGAGCCCGTCGTTGACCAGGCCCGCACTGTTGATCAACCCACTGCCCAGGTACCAGGTCGCCGCCGTGGCCGCCCGGCCGCCCCATACGGTGTCGCCGGAGATCCGCCGGTGCAGTGACGTGGTCAGCCACAGGTACAGCCCGTTGGTCACGGCGTTCTTGTAGGTGCGCTCCCGGTCCCACCACACACCGCCGCCGCAGCTGCCGGTGTCCCAGTACTGGTGGACGTAAGTGGCGATGGTGACCGCCTCGTCCAGGTAGCGCCGCTCGTGGGTGTGGTCGTACGCGGCCAGCCAGGCCACGCCCCACCAGGCCGCGTCGTCGATGGCGCGGCTGATGAAGTGGCCCTCCACCGCGTCGGAGCTGCGCTCGCCCGGGGCGAAGGTGCCGCGGTTCTGCTCGAAGGTGCGGGCGATGACCCAGTCGTAGTCGTGCCGCCCGGTGCGCTGGGCGAAGTCGATGAGCGAGGTGACCGCGACGGCCGAGTTCCACCAACTGCTGCGCCACCAGCCCTCGTACGGGTGGTACGAGGCCATCAGCGCGTCAGCGGCGGCGCGCGCCCGGCTCGGCGCGGGTCTGACCCAGGCCGTGCAGCTGCCTTCCTGGTGGCTCGCCTCACGTCCGCACGCCCGGACCGCGCCGCCGAACATCAGCCCGCGCGGATCCCGGGTGGCGAACATGGCCGTCCGTGTCGAGGTCTTGCCCGACGCCACGCTCGTACGGCCGAGGGAGGAGCCCTCGGGCCAGGTGGCGCCGGTGTCCCAGGAGCGGTCCAGCCAGATCTCGTCGCCCGTGCCACCGCTTTCGATGACGCCCCACGCCATCGCGTTCTTCTGGTCGACATGGAGGCTGATGGTGCGCCCGAACAGGGTGGTGGCGGGCACCGGGCGGTCGTCGCCCGCCGCGGTGGCGGGGTCGGCGCCGTCGCAGAGCGAGCCGTCGCACACCTTCGGGTAGACCCAGCCGGTGCAGGTGACACCGGCGGCGTCGGCGCAGGCGCGGATCCAGCCGCGCCGGTGTCCCACCGGGTCGGTGAGGTTGTACATCAGGGTGCGGGTGCCGGTCCAGGTGCCGGGGATGCTCGCCTTGCCGAGCAGGCCCTCCCAGGTGGCGCCCCGGTCCCAGGACCGGTCGAGCCAGACCGCATCACCGCTCACACCGTTGTCGATGCTGGCCCAGGCCATGGAGTCGGGGTCGGAGACGTGCAGCTTCAGGATCCGGCCGCCCAGGTTCACCTGCGGTACGGGGAAGGTCTCGCGCTGCGCCTTCGAGGGGTCGAGGGTGTCGCACGCCAGCGCGCAGACCGCGGTCGCGGCACGGGACGGCGTGGGGAGGGCGACCAGACCGGCCAGGGCGATGGCCAGGGTCAGAAGTCCGTGGAGGACACGGTGGAGCCGCGCTGACATGACGTACCCGCCTTTCCGTGGGGGGCCGTGCGCATGAGCGTGGAGGAGGAGTGAAGTGGCGGCTGAACGTGGGGGAGGAGAGACGGGCGGCCGCCCGCGCGGGGGCGGCCGCCGGAGGGCGCGGGCCCCTTCGGCCGGGGCCCGCGGCGGTCGTGCTAGGGAGCCCAGGGCGACTCGATCGCCCAGGTGGTGTCCTCGGTGAAGCCGGCCGGGTTGTCCCAGGCGTGGCTGCCGCCGGACTGGGCCAGCCACAGCTCGGCGTTGATGTGCCGCAGATACTGTCCGGGGAAGTTGGCGGCTGACATCCGGATGCCACCGCTGCCCTGGGTCGGGCACCAGGTGGCGTCCTCCTTGGACACGGTGGAGCCGTCGCCCGCCTCGCGCCGGACGCGGAAGTCGCGGTGGCGCAGATACTCACCGGGGTAGTTGCGGGACTCGAAGGAGTAGCAGAGCTTGTTCGCGAGACCCTGCCGGACCGTCCAGGTGGCGTCCCGTTTCAGCAGATCGGCGCTGGCCGCGTTCACCACCTCCGTGAAGCCCAGCCCGTCGTAGTGGCGGATGTAGCGGTCGGTGTAGCCGGGGGTGGTGACCCGGATCGACACGTTCTGCCCGACGGGCAGTTTCACCGTGGCGCCGGCCGACCGGGAGGCCGCGATGAGGGCCTGGTTGGCGGCCCGGACCCGGGCCTGGTCGACCTTCACCACTTGGCGGTCGTAGGACATCAGCCCGTTGGCCTCGTTCTCCACGTCCGTGATCTGGGTGTAGACGGAGGCCGACAGGCCACCCGCGGGCATGCCGCTCTCCCGGATGCCGTCGAGCAGGCCGACGAGCCGGTTGTTGAGCGCGGGGATGCTCGGCTGGTCCTCGTAGCTGAACCCGCCACCCGGATACCACTCATGGCCGGGCACCCGGTAGCCGAGGCCGCCGTACTCCCCGAGCACCGAGGCGCGCACCGGCTCCGTCGGAGTGTTGCCGGGCCCGACGTAGTTGTGGTTGTCGATGACGTCGCCGTTGCCGCCGTCCTTGGCGGCGCAGCAGTTCACGCCGCTCATGTTGTCGACCAGGCGCGAGGGGTCGTACGCCTTGACCATGTCGGCGATGCGGGCCTGGTCGTACTGGCCCCAGCCCTCGTTCTGGTCCACCCACTGGATGAGCGCGGGCGAGCTGCGGTGCTGGTCGATGATGGCGCGGTACTCGCTCTCCCACTGGGCGCGGGCCGCGGTGTCCGGGGTCTTGCCACTGTCCATCGAGGGCATGTCCTGCCACACCAGCAGCCCGAGCCGGTCCGCCCAGTAGAACCACCGCTGCGGCTCGACCTTGATGTGCTTGCGGACCATGTTGAAACCCAGGTCCTTGTGTTTCTGGAGGTCGTACTTGAGGGCCTCGTCGGTGGGCGCGGTGTAGATGCCGTCCGGCCAGTAGCCCTGGTCCAGGGTGCCGGTCTGGAAGACGAACGTGCCGTTGAGCACCGGCCGCCGGACCCCGCCCACGTCCTTCACCGCGATCGACCGCATGCCGGTGTAACTGCCGACCTTGTCGGCTCCGGCGGCGCCGGTCAGCTCGGCCGTGACGTCGTACAGGAACGGGTCCTCCGGCGTCCACAGACGGGCGTTCGGCACCGGCACGGAGAGCTCGCCGCCCACGGTGCCGGTGGCGCTGCCGACCGTCGTACCGCCGCTGGAGACGGTGACCTTGACGCCCGCGCCGTCGGCTCCTCCGGCGCCGCGCACCGTGACCCGCAGGGTGTTGTCCGCCAGGCGCGGGACCATGTCCAGGCGGGTGATGTGCGCGGGGGCGGTGGGCTCGAGCCAGACGGTCTGCCAGATCCCCGACGAGGCGGTGTAGACGATGCTGTGGCCGGGGTGCGGGGTGACGTCCTGGACGCGCTGCTTGCCGATGGCCTGACCGCCGGTCTCCGTGGGGTCGTACACGGAGACGACGACGGTGTTGGTGCCGCCGTTCAGCAGGGGCGTGATGTCGTAACTGAAGGCGTCGTAGCCGCCGCGGTGGGCGGCTCCCGCCTGTTTGCCGTTGACCCGGACCGTGGTCTCCCAGTCGGACGCGCCGAAGTTGAGCTGGACGCGGCGGCCGTTCCAGCCGGAGGGGACCGTGAAGGTGCGCCGGTACCAGAGCTTGTCATTCTGGGTGATCTCGCGCTGGACGCCGGAGAGCGCCGACTCGGGCACGAACGGCACCCGGATCCGCTCACCGAACGTGGCCGGCTGTCCGGCGTCGCGGGAGGTGACCGCGAAGTCCCAGATCCCGTTGAGGGGGGACCAGTCGGGCCGGGTGAGCTGCGGGCGCGGATACTCCGGCAGCGGGTTGTAGACCGGGACCTGGTTCGTCCATGGAGTCGTCATCGGGGAGGGTTTGGGATCCCAGGCCTGGGCGGCGTGGGAGGGGCCGGCGCCGGAGACGAGCAGACCGGTGGCGGCCAGCGCGGGGACCACGGCGGCCGCCACGCGCCGCCGCCAGGTCCGTCTTGGACGGAGGGAGGGGAAACGAAGGAACAAGTGTTTCAGCACGCTGCTGCTCCATGGTCCGGTTGGCGCCGCCGCCCGGAGGACGGCGGAACTCTTCCACAGGGAACACTTGCTGCACGCATTACCAGAGCACTCACTCCAGTGTTTGTCCATACCTTGGGACAACGTTGTCGGCGAGGCAGGGTCGCATGCGGAGCGGCAGCGCGCGGGAGGGGACCTAGATCGCTCGGGACGGCCCGGAGGCGTCCCCAGGTGACCAGCGGGGCCGGATGCCCGCGATATGACAGGTCATGAAGTACAGCGGAATCGGCGGGGTGTACGGCGAGTCGTCCTGGGGGTGATGGATCAGGCGGGGGAGGCGGGAACGCCCGGAGTACTCGCCGCTCAGGTCGGTCATCCGCGCCCCGACCGCGTAGCTGGTGAACGGCGGCCAGGCGACGTCGATGTTCGACCCCGACGGCACGATCCACCACCACCGCTGGTCGTCGGCGAAGACACAGCCGATGCGGGGCAGACACTTCATGACCCGCCTGCCGATGTCCGTGGGCATCCCCACCGCGTCGTATCCCAGTCTGGCGGGCAGTCCGTCGGGGAGTCGCAGGCGTCCGCGGTGGCCTCGCCAGAGGCGCGCCGCGCCGAGTGACGGGGCCTCAGGCATCTCGCGTGTCTCAGGCGCCTCAGGGGCAACAAACTGTCGGTCCATGAGTCAGTGACACTCTTCCGTGCGCGACGGCAGCTCGGCCCATACGATCCGCCCCGGCCCGTGCGGGGCGTCCCTGACGCCCCAGGCGCTGCTCACCGCGCCGACCAGCAGAAGCCCTCGTCCGCAGTGCTCATCGGGGTCGGGGGTGCGGGGCGCGGGGAGGGTGTGGGCCCGGATCTCATCCTCGACCTCGAGGCGCAGCAGTCCCGCGCCGACGCTCAGCCTGCACTCCAGGTGATCGCTGCGCGTGTGTGTGATCACGTTGGTGACCAGCTCGGAGACCACGAGGAGCGCGTCATCGCACACCTGGGCGCTCACGCCCCAGGCGCGCAGCCGCTCGCGCACGGCCGCGCGGACCGTGCTCACCGACGAAGCGGTGGACGGAAGCCGTAAAGCACATCCCGGGTGGGTGTCCTGCTCCCGGGACGTCCGAAGGGGAGTCAGGGGAAGGGCGAGGGGAGCCACGAGCGGCCGCCTTTCGTCTGCCTGCGCATCATGACCGTGCCGTTCCCGCACTGCGCAGTGCCTACGGACGTACCCACGCAAGCGTTCCCACCGTGATCGGACGGTGTGACCACTGTGACAGGTGCAACGAACGACTTGCAAGCGGTAAGTTGAAAATTGCAAGTTGCCATCGGGGGGATGTCGTTCGCGCGGTCGGCGACCGTGACAGACTTCAGCCGTAGCCCGGTGTGGGGAGGTAGAGCGTTGGCGGCGGAAACCGCATGGGGCGGTGCCCCCTCTGTCCTCCGCATGATCCTCGGCAGGCAGCTGGAGGAGCTGCGGACGCGTGCCGGCCTGACCTACGACCAGGCGGGCGCGGCGATCGGGGTCAGCCACTCCACGATCCGCAGGATGGAAGCCGCCAAGGTGGCCCGGCTCAGACTCGCGGACGTGGAGAAGCTGCTCCAGACGTACGGCATCACCGACCGGCATGAGCTCGACACCTTCCTGAAGTCGGTCCGCGAGGCCAACAAGCGCGGCTGGTGGCACACCTACCGCGATGTGATGCCGGACTGGTTCGCCGCGTATCTGAATCTGGAGCAGGCGGCGCTTCAGATCCGCGCCTACGAGGCGCAGTTCGTGCACGGGCTGCTCCAGACCGAGGACTACGCCCGTGCGCTGCTCAGCGCCGGAAATCCGCACGCTCCGTCGGAGGCCACCGAGCGCCGGGTCGCCCTGCGGATGCAGCGCCAGGAACTGCTGTCCCGGGAATCCCCTCCCCGGCTGTGGGTCGTGATGGACGAGACGGTGCTGAGGTGGCCGGTCGGGGGCCCGGCCGTGATGCGCGCCCAGATCGACCATCTGATCGAGGTCAGCGCCCTTCCCCAGGTGACCGTGCAGATCATGCCGTTCGGGAGCGGACCGCATCCGGCCATGCGGGCCGGTGCGTTCCATGTCTTCCGGTTCAGGGCCCCGGAGTTGCCCGACATCGTCTACCTCAGCGGCCTGGTCGGCGCGGTGTATCTGGACAAGGAAGACGACGTGGTGGTGTATCGCGAGGTCCTGGACCGGATGGGCGCCCAGTCGGTGCCCGCCAGGAAAACCGAGGCCGTCCTCGGCGCAATTCGCAAGGAGCTCTGAAGTGCACCACCACATACGCAGCGGCATGCCCTCCCACCACCTCGGCGCCCTGGGCTGGTCCAAGCCGTGGAGCGACGACGCCGGGGGTGCCTGCGTCGAGGCCAAGAAGCTGCACGGCGGACGGGTGGCGCTGCGCCAGTCGACCGACCCCGACGGCCCCGCACTGGTTTTCACCACGAACGAGATGACCCGGTTTCTGGCGGGTGTGAAGGACGGCGACGCCGACTTCCTGTTTTAGCCGCCACGGCACCACATCCTTCCCGGTCGCGCGGGCCCGTCCAGGCCCGCGCGACCGGGGGCCACACCAACAGCGAACTGACGATCCACTGGGAGGGGACGCCTTGAGCGACAACGGATGGTCGGCCGACCGCATCGACACCGAGAGCGCGCATTCGGCACGTATCTACGACTACATCCTCGGCGGTAAGGACTACTACCCGGCCGACAAGGAAGCGGGCATCGCCATGTCCCGCGAGTGGCCCGCCCTGCCGATCCATATGCGGGCCAACCGCGACTTCATGAACCGAGCCGTGCGCTATCTGGCCGAGGAGGCGGGCATCCGGCAGTTCCTCGACATCGGCACCGGCATCCCGACCTCGCCCAACCTCCATGAGATCGCCCAGGCGGTGGCCCCGGACTCCCGGGTCGTCTACGTGGACAACGACCCCATCGTGCTCACGCTCTCCCAGGGCCTGCTCGCCAGCACCCCCGAGGGCAGGACCGCGTATGTCGAAGCGGACATGTGCGAGCCCGCCACCATCCTGCGGGCCCCCGAACTCCGCGAGACCCTCGATCTGACGCAGCCGGTCGCCCTGACGGTGATCGCCATCGTGCACTTCGTCCTGGACAAAGACGACGCCTACGGAATCGTCAACCGCCTCCTGGAGCCGCTGCCCTCCGGCAGCTACCTGGCGATGTCCATCGGCACCGCCGACTTCGCGCCGGACGAGGTGGCCCGGGTCGCCCGTGAGTACGCGGCCCGCGACATGCCCATGCGGCTGCGCACCGAGGCCGAGGCCGAGCGGTTCTTCGACGGCCTCGAGCTGGTCGAGCCCGGCCTCACCCAGGTCCACAAGTGGCGCCCGGACGCCACCGCCACCGAGGACATCAAGGACGAGGACATCGCGATGTACGGGGCGGTGGCCCGCAAGCCCTGACGTCGTTGCCCGACGCCGTTGACCGGTGGGCCCGGCGCCGTGTCCGGGCCCACGCCGACTGCTCCTCGGCTCAGCGGGAGGGGTGCCGTTCCCTCGGCTCAGCGGGAGGGGTGCCGTTCCCTCGGCTCAGCGGGAGGGGTGCCGTTCGCGATCGGCCGCTCGCCGCGGCTGACCGGCCGGGAGGACCGCGCGCTGCTCGGGGCTCCAGGTCTCGCGGGTGGACAGCACCCCGAGGAGTCCCACGAGCGCGATGCACACATAGAGTCCGGCCGGGCCCGCCCAGCCGAAGGACTCCGCGAGCAGCACGGCGAGGAACGGCGCGAAACCGGCCACCGACGCCGCGGTCTGGTAGCCGAGGGACGCCCCGGACGTACGGGTGGCGGTGTTGAACAGCTCGGCGAACCAGGCGGCTTGGGTGCCCGTCAGCGCCGCGTGGATCACCCCGATGCCGATCAGGAAGATCAGCACGATGAGCACCGGAGCGCCCGTGTTGGCCATCAGATACATCGGGAAGCCGAAGACCGCGGCCAGCACGCATGCCACCAGGTACACCGTGCGGCGGCCCACGCGGTCGGTGAGCGCGCCGGAGAGCACGGTGGTGGCGGTGGCGAGCAGGCTGGCGGTGACCACTCCGGCGAGCGCCACCCCACGGTCGCCGTCGTCGCGGTCGGTGATGTAGGAGAGGAGATAGGTGGCCGTCAGGTAGTAGGCGCAGGACTCCACCACGCGCAGCGCGATGATGCGCAGGATATTGCGCCAGTCCTCGCGCACCACGCTGAGCAGCGGGTTGCGGACGGTGGTGCCCTTCGCCCGGGCGGCCTCGAACTCCGGGGACTCGGTGAGCTTCATCCGGATCACCACTCCGGCCACGATCAGCAGGGCGCTGGCCAGGAAGGGCAGCCGCCAGGCCCAGTCGGAGTCGAGGGTGGAGGAGAGCAGGAAGGCGATGTTGGCGAGCGCGATGCCCAGGGGGTTTCCGGCCTGCGGTATCGCCGAATACAGGCCGCGGCGGGTGCGGGGCGCGTGTTCGTACGTCATCATCACGGCGCTGCCCCACTCGGCGCCGAACGCCAGCCCCTGGACACAGCGGATGACCACCAGCAGTACCGGCGCTGCCACTCCGACCTGCTCATAGGTGGGCAGCATGCCGATCAGGACGGTGGCGATGCCCATCGTGAGCAGGGCGCCGACCAGGACCGGCTTACGCCCGTGACGGTCTCCGAGGTAGCCGCCCACGGCCCCGCCGATCGGGCGCATCAGGAAGCCGACGCCGAGGGTGACGAAGGCCAGCAGGGTGCCGACCACCGGGTCCGAGTTGGGGAAGAAGGCGTCGCCGAAGTAGAGGGCGGACGCGGTGCCGTAGGCGACGAAGTCGTAGTTCTCGACGCAGGTGCCGACGGCGGACGCGAGGGCTGTCCTGACGCGTCCTCGTGCGGCGGGCGGGGGCGGGGGCGGGGGAGACGAGGGTGAGGCAGGAGCGGTCATACCGGTTCCCTTCGAGCGGAGGCGTGCCGGGGACGGGGTGTGCCGGGGACGGGTGTGCCGGGGACGTCGGATGTGGCCGGCGGGGATCAGATGTGTTCGGCGAGCTCGCGGGCCGAACGCAGCTCCAGATCGCGGAGCTTGGCCACGCGGCGCACGGTGTCGGCGTCGTCGTCGAACGTCGCGCCGAGGAACGCCTCCAGGACCTCCGTGGCCATGGCGGGTCCGATGAGCCACGCGCCCATGGCGAGCGCGTTGGCGTCGTCGTGCTCGACGGCCTGGTGGGCGGAGTACACGTCATGGCCGAGGCCGCACCGAATGCCCGCGATCTTGTTGGCGGCCATCAGCGCCCCCGCACCCGTCCCGCACACCAGTACGGCGCGGTCGGCATCCCCGCCGCGTACGGCGTCGCAGGTGGCGAAGGTGATGTCGGGGAAGTCGACGGGGGTGTCGGTGTCGGGACCGAAGTCGGCCACCTCGTGTCCCAGACGTAGCAACACCTGGCGGACGTGTTCCTTGAGGGTCAGCCCCGCGTGGTCGTTGCCGAGTGCGATGCGCATGGTCAGCCTTTCGTCGGTGCGTCGGGCAGGGTGAGCCGCCCCGCGGACGCCACGCCGAGGCGGCGGGACCGCGGGGTGGGCGGGTCCGCGGAGTGCGCGGGTTATGGACTGTGGGTTACGGACTGTGGGTTACGGGCTGCGGGTTATGAACGGGGCGGGTCGTCAGGCGGAGGGGCGACTGGCAGCGGTGTGCGGTCGCGCCGCCGATGACCGGCGGGGGATCAGCCGCATCGGCAGGACGACCGACTCGGCCGTACCGCCGTCGATGACATCGAGCAGGAGCCGCATCGCGGTCGCCCCTAAGGCGCGGGCATCGTGGGCCACCACCGTGAGCGGGGGATCGAGTTCGCCGAACCACTCGATGTCGTCGAAGGCGACCAGGGCCAGATCCTCGCCGATCCGCAAGCCCCGTTGGCGCACCTCGGCCAGGGCGCCGACCGCCATCAGGCTGTCGGCGGCGAGCAGCGCGGTCGGCGGCCGGTGGTGCGCGAGGAGTTTCGCGGCCGCCGTGCCACCGCTCGCCCGGCGGAAGTCCCCCGCCGTGATCAGCGCGGGGTCGTCGTCCAGGTGGTGGCGGGCGATCGCCTCCAGGAACGCGCTGAGCCGCGCCCGCCCGGTGGACACCGACGGCGGTCCGCCGATGTATCCGATGCGGGTGTGGCCCTGCTCGGCGAGATGGGCGACGGCGAGCTCGACGCCCTGTGCGTTGTCGGCCGTCACGCTGGGCACATCGAACCCGTCGACGACGCGGTCCACGAAGACCAGTGGCACCCGCGCCTCTTCCAGAGCGCGCAGATCGCCACGGCCCTCTCCCTGGGGAGCGATGATGATGCCGTCCACCCGCTGGGTGAGGAACACATCCAGGTAGGTGTCCTGTTGTGCGGTGTCCTCGTTGGCGTTGGCCAGCAGTGTGACGTACGACGAGGCGAGCGCGGTCTGTTCGGCGCCGTGGGCGATGTCCGCGAAGAACGGGTTGCGTACGTCGGAGACGAGCAGCCCCACCGCATGGCTGCGCGCCGAACGCAGCGCCTGCGCCCGGGCGTTCACCCGGTAGCCGAGCTCGGTGGCCGCCGCCCGCACCCGTTCTCGGGCCGCGGGTGAGGTGGCCGAGTGACCGGAGAGCACCCGCGACGCGGTCCCCACGGAGACACCCGCGCGGGCTGCGACGTCCTTGAGGGTGACGGTGGCGTCCACATGCGACCTTTCTACTGGGGCGGGCTCGTGCGGGTGCGGCGAACTCGCTGCCCTGGTGGTGAGGTTGGGGAGTTGACGGCAGGGGCGGCGGGCTCCGGAATCGATTCCATGGAATCGATTCCAGCGGGGATCTTGGTGGACGCGCCCAGCCGAGTCAAGAGTTCTCACAAGGCTCGTTCGGCCGTCTCAGCCAGTGGTCGCCCGCCCGGCCCGATATGAGCCGTCGCGCGGACCTCCCGGGGCGCTACGCCCGCCGGCTGTAGCGGCGCTCCGGGCGCCCGGCGGTGCCGTAGCGCAGGGAGACATCGGCGTGGCCGGTGGCGTGGAAGTACTCCAGGTAGCGGCGGGCGCTGACCCGCGAGATGCCGATGGCGGTGGCCGCCTCGGCGGCGGAGACGGTGCCGTCCGCCTCGCGGAGGGCGCGCTCGACGAGCTGGGCGGTCTCCACGCTCAGACCCTTCGGGAGGGCGCCGCCCGCCGGGGGCGCGAACGCCCCGGCCAGGACGCGGTCCACATCCGCCTGGCCACGGACGACCGTGGTGAGCAGCCGCCCGCGCTGGGTCGCATAGCGTTCCAGGCGGGGCTGGAGGTCCTCGTAGTCGAAGGGCTTGAGGAGGTAGTCGACCACGCCCTGACGGACGGCGCCGCGCACCGCGTCGGCCTCCCGCGCCGCGGTGATCACCATGACGTCGCAGTCGTGCCCGGCGGTGCGCAGCCGGGGGATGACGTCCAGGCCGAAGAGGTCCGGCAGATAGAGGTCGAGCAGGACCAGGTCGGGCCGGAGCGCGTCGACCGCCTCGATCGCCTGCTCGCCGGTGTGGGCGGTGCCGACGACGCGGAACGGCGCCACCCGCTCCACGAAGGTGCGGTGAACGCGCGCCACCATGAAGTCGTCGTCCACGACGAGCACATCGATCGTGCCGGCCGACTCGGTCATCGGGTCGCTCCTTCCGCCACCGCGTCGGCGGGGTGGCTGACGGACATGCGGGCGCTGAACATCGCGCCCTGACTGGTGTTGGTCACCGCGATTTCACCACCGCGCCGCTCGCAGACGAGCCGGGTGAGCGCGAGTCCGATGCCACGCTCGCCCTCCCGGGCGGCCTTGGTGGTGAAGCCGTGGGCGAAGACCTCCTGGGCGAGTCCGGGGGCGACGCCGGGGCCGGAGTCGCGCACCACGATCTCCACACTGGTGTGGTCCTGGCGCAGCTCGACCTCCACCCACGGCTCGTCGCCGGCCCCGCCGCCGTCCTTGTTCCCACCGCCGTGCTCGGACGTGGCTGCGTCGATGGCGTTGTCGACCAGGTTGCCGACCACGGTCGCCACATCGGCGGCGTCCTCGGGTGTCAGCCGGTCCAGCGCGGTGCGGTCCGAGAGGCGCAGGGCCACCCTCCGCTCGGCGGCCTGGGACGCCTTCGCCATCAGCAGGGCGGCGATGGCGGTGTCCCGGACCCGGCGGCCGATGGACATGTCGAGCGACTGGCGGCGCTGGTTCAGCGCCCGGATGTAGCGCACCACCTCCTCCTGCTCGCCGATCTGGATCAGCCCGGAGATGGTGTGCAGCTGGTTGGCGAACTCATGCGTCTGCGCGCGCAGCAGCTCGGAGGTGGAGCGGAAGGAGCCGATCTCGCGTTCCAGCCTCGCCAGCTCGGTGCGGTCCCGCAGGGTGGTCACGGAGCCGAGCGGCCGACCGTCCTTGACCACGGTCATGCGGTTCATCACCAGGACCCGGCCGTGCCGGACCACGACCTCGTCCTTCGGGTCCGCCGATTCCTTCCGCGCCCCGGCGAGGACGTCCAGCAGCCGTCCCTCGATGCCGAGCTCGGCCAGGTTGCGGCCGACACAGTCCTCGGGCAGGTCCAGCAGCCGCCTGCCCATGTCGTTGACGAGGGTCACCCGGTGCTGCGGATCGAGGGCGACGACGCCCTCGGCGATGCCGTACAGCATCGCCTCGCGGTGCTCGGCAAGGCCGGTGATCTCGCGCGGCTCCAGGCCCAGCGTCTGCCGTTTGACGCGCCGGGCGAGCAGCCAGGAGCCGACGACGCCGAGCGCGCTCGCCACGCCGAGGTAGACGGGCAGATACGAGGACGCGCCGCTCAGCCGCTGCCACACCGTGGGGGACGCCTCGCCGATCATGACCGTGCCCAGATGCCGCCCCAGGTCGTCCCCCGTCGCGCCGAGCACCGGCACCTGCGCCACCAGCTCCCGGCTGCCGTCCCAGTCCAGCGTGCCCGACCAGCCACGGCCCCGGCCGACCCCCTCGCCCAGCGGCAGCCGGTCGCCGAGCACGGTGGGATTCGTCGAGCTGACGACGCGCCCGTGGCGGTCGGCCACCGTGACGGACGTCACCCGCGACTGCACCCGCGCCGAGTACACCAGCGGGGCCAGCGCCTCCGCCGGCGACGGCCCCACCAGCCTGCTGCGCACCAGCGGCTGGGCGGCCAGCTGCTCGGCGAGCGCACCGACCCGGCGGCCCTCCACCCGGTTGAAGGTGGCCTCCGACTGCGCGAGCGAGACCGCCGCCACCGCCATCAGCACCACCACGACGATGGCGAGCTGGAGGAGCAGCATCTCGCCCGCGAGCGTTTGGCGACGGAACGCGGCGACCACAATGAACTCAATCTCTCCTGCTGACACAACCTGGGCGCATTGTCCACCAGGCCGCACAATCATGGCGTCCGCCGTATGGGAAGCGAAAGGGAGGTGCCATGAGACGTCGCACCGGCACCCGTACCCGTACCCGCGTCCTGTCCGGCGCCCTGGCCGCCGTGCTGTCCCTGCTCGTCGGCGCCTGTGGCACCTGGCCGGGCACCGGGGACACCCGGGACGACGGGCTGCGGATCCTGGTGCCGAACACACCCGGAGGCGGCTACGACACCACGGCCCGGACCGTGGCCCGGGTGCTGGAGGAGACCGGGACCACCTCCGGCATGGAGGTGTTCAACCTGCCCGGGGCCGGTGGCACGGTCGGTCTCCAGCGCGTCGTGGACGAACGGGGCAACGGACGGCTCGCCCTCCAGATGGGCCTCGGCGTGCTGGGCGCGTCCCATGTCGCCCACGCGAAGGTGACCGTGGCGCGGACCACCCCGATCGCCCGCCTGATCGAGGAGCCCGAGGCGGTGGTGGTCCGCGAGGACTCGCCGTACCGCACCATCGGGGACCTGGTCGCGGAGTGGCGGAAGCACCCGGGAGACGTCACGGTCGGCGGTGGCTCGTCGCCGGGCGGCCCGGACCACCTGCTGCCCATGGCGCTGGCCCGCGCCGTCGGCATCCAGCCGAAGACGGTGCGTTACGACGCCTACGACGGCGGTGGCGGCGATCTGCTCCCCGCGCTGCTGGACGGCCGGGTCGACTTCGCCACCAGCGGCATCGGCGAGTTCCTCGACCAGATCGCGGCCGGGCAGCTCAGGGTGCTCGCGGTCACCAGCGACCGGCCCGTGGCCGCGCTGCCCGGTGTACCGACGCTGAAGGCGGCCGGGATCGACCTGGTCTTCGACAACTGGCGGGGGATCGTCGCCCCGCCCGGCATCAGCTCCGCGGACCGCGAACGCTGGATCGCGGTGCTGACCGCGCTGCACACCTCCCGGCAGTGGAAGGCCGAGCTCACCCGCCACGGCTGGACCGACGCCTTCACCACGGGTGGCGCCTTTGCCGCGTATCTGGCCCGGCAGGACAAGAACGTGGCGGAGCTGGTCGGACACCTGGGACTGGACTGACCGAACACCCCGCCGGGCGGCGGCCGCCACACGCCGTTCCCACCCTTGTCGCCTCTCACTCTTGTCGCCCTTGAACCACACCCCCTGACCCACCCATGCCCTGGTGGCGTACGAACCCCCCGCATGCCCTGGTACGAACCCCTATGTCCTGGAAAGGCGCCGCATGACCGCACACACCTGGTGGCTGCTGCTCATCCTCACGGTGGCGATCGCAGCACTGATCTATCTCATCAACTCAAGGCTGCGGGTCCATCCGTTCGTCGCGCTGATCCTGGTCAGTGTGGGCACGGGGATAGCGGCCGGGGAGCCCGCCGCGAAACTCGCCGGATCCATCGAGGAGGGCGCCGGCGGCACCCTCGGCGACGTGGGCGTCACCCTCGCCCTGGGCGCCATGCTCGGCCGTCTGCTGTCCGACTCGGGCGCCACCGACGCCATCGCCCGCGCCCTCGTCGCCCGCGCCGAGCCCCGCAGACTGCCCTGGCTGGTGGGTGCCGCGGCGTTCGTCATCGGTGTGCCCATGTTCTTCGAGGTGGGCCTGATCGTGCTGCTGCCGTTGATCTTCAGTGTCGCCCGCAGGATGGAGGAACAGGGCGGTGCCAAGGGCAGCCCGTACGTGCTCCTCGGCGTGCCCGCCATCGCCTCGCTGTCCACCCTGCACGGCATGCTGCCGCCCCACCCCGGCCCGCTGACCGCCATGACCGGCCTGCACGCCGACCTCGGCCTCACCCTCGGCGTCGGCATCGTCTGCGCCGTGCCCACCGTCATCCTGGCCGGGCCCGTCTACGCCCGTTGGATCGCGCCCCGGCTTCCCGATGTGGCTCCGGACGCCGAGCTGGTGGCGCAGTTCACGGGGGCTGAGCGTCAGCCCGCTGAAACCGGCACCTCGGCGCCCGGTGCGCGGGCGAGCGCGGAGGTGTCCCGCCGGACCGGTGTGCCGACCGGTCTGGCCGTGGCGGCCGTGCTGGTGCCCGTCGTCCTGATGCTGCTGCGCACCCTGGCCGAGACGGTGCTGGACGAGTCGAGCGGGCTGGGCGCGGCGCTGGTGTTCGCCGGAGAACCGCTGGTGGCGATGCTCGCCGGTTTCGTCTTCGCCCTGGGGGTGACGATGGTCGGCTCCGCCCGTTCCGGTTCCGGCCGTTCGGGTGAGGAGACCCGGGCCTCCCTGACCGACAGCCTGAAGTCCATCGCCGCCATCCTGCTCATCATCGGCGGGGGAGGGGCGTTCAAGCAGGTCCTTCAGGACTCGGGCATCGGCGATGCCATCGCGTCGGCCGCCGAGGGCGCTCACATCAATGTGATCCTGCTGGGCTGGCTCATCGCCCTGCTGCTGTCGCTGACCACCGGTTCCGCCACTGTCGGCATCGTCTCCGCCACCGGCATCGTGGCCCCGCTCATCGGCGACGGCGGGGGCCTGGAGGCTTCCCTGCTCGTGGTCGCGATCGGCGCCGGTTCGCTCGGTCTCAACTACGTCAACCACGCGGGGTTCTGGCTGGTGAAGGAGTCGTTCGGAATGGACCTCACCCAGGCCACCAAGACCCAGACCGCCGTGCAGACCCTGGTCAGTGTGCTGGGTCTGGCCATGGCCCTGCTGCTGTCGGTGTTCGCCTGAGACGCCGGTCGCCCGCGGTGGGTCCGGCGGCCCGGTGGCTGACGGACCCACCTGCGAGACTCCGGCCATGGATCTTGACGAGCTGTTGCGGTGCCTCGCGGAGGCCGAGTCCGGTGAGCTGCGGGAGGAGCTGACCGGCGGGAGCTATGTGGTCGTGCAGTACGACCCCGAGGGGACGTATGTCGACGACGCGGACCTCGCGGAACTCTTCGGTGCCCCGGCACCCGGCACCCGGCACCCGGCGCCGGGGCGGCGGTTGGGCGGCGTGGCGACGCGGCTCCCCGGCGCACGGTTCGTCATGCTGGCCAGCGCCGCACCGCCGCACCAGGAAGTGGCCTTCGCCATCCTCGAACTCCCGCCCCGCAGCACACCCGACCCGGCCGGCCGCACCCTGCTGCGGGCGTGCGCCGCCGGGGACGTGGATGCGCTGCGTACCGCGCTCGACGAGGGCGCTGACGTCGGCACGCTCGACGAGTACGGCGCGACACCCCTGCACCACGCCGTGGCGGCGCGTTCGGCCGCGGCCGTCGACGCGTTGCTCGCGGCGGGCGCCGACCCGCGCGCCCAGGCGGCCTTCGGCAACGCACCCCAGTTCACGGCCGCGGGCCCCGGCCGCCCCCACCCCACCACCCGCCGGGTCGAAGGCGAGGAGCTCTCCGCCGACTACCTCGTCGAACTCGTCGACATCATGGTGACCCGCGGCGTCCGTGACCGGCCGGGCACCTACGGCAGGACGGGACGCCAGAGCGCCCAGAACCGGACCGAATGGCGAGACCACGCTCCCGCAGGTCTCGACGGGCGCGGCAGAGGCGGCCCCGGACCAGGTGCTGGTGCATGTCCGAGGCGACGGTGGCGAGCGGACCGTCACCTTCGCGGAGCTGCGGGACGAGGCGATGTGCGTCGCCGGTGGCTGTCTCGCGGCCGGGGTGGCGCCGGGCACCTGTGTCCCGCTGCTCGCCGACCGCGGCGATGACTTCCAGGCGTTGTTCTGGGGTGCGTTGCTGGCCGGTCTCGTCCCGGTGTCGCTCGCGTCCGATGTCCGGCGGGTGGCGCCGGTGTGGGAATCGCTCGGCCGCCCGCCGGTGGCGGTGGACGAGGCCACGGAGACGCTGCTGGGCGAACTGCCCGATGGTGTCGAGGCGTTGCGACTGGACGATCTGCGGCAGGGGCGCCCGCCCACCCGGTTGCCGCAGGCCACGCCCGACGACGTGGCGTTCGTCCAGTTCTCCTCGGGGCAGCACCGGAGCCCCGAAGGACGTCGAGCTGACGCATGCCGCCGTGCTGGCCAACCTGGAGCAGATGCGGCTCGCCGCGGCCATCACACCCGACGATGTGGTGGCGAGCTGGATGCCGTACTTCCACGACATGGGGCTCATCGGCACCCACCTGGGCCCGCTCGCCGCGCGCGCCAAGCAGGTACGGCTGGAGCCGTTGTCGTTCGCCAAGCGTCCGGCGCTGTGGCTGGAGACGGCGGCCCGCCACCGGGGCGACCCTCCTGTCCGCCGCCAGCTTCGCCCTGGCCCTGGCCGTACGGCGGATCCCGGATGAGGTCTTCGCGCGGCTCGATCTGACCTCCGTGCGATTGCTCCTGGTCGGTGCCGAGCCGATCGCCCCGGCGGTGTGGTGGAGGTTCGTGGCGAAGGCGCGGACGTCCGGCCTCGACGAGCGGGCACCACTGCCGGTCTACGGCCTGGCCGAGGCCACTTTGGCGGTCACCTTCCCGCCCCTGGGCGAGATGGCGGTGGAGCGTGTGCTGGACCGGGCGGCTCTCAGCCGGGGCCACGCGGTGGAGACGGCCCGGGGCCCGGACGCCGTGGAGTTGATGGACGTCGGTCTGCCGGTGCCCGGGTGCGAGGTGCGCATCGTGGACGGCGCGGACCGCCCGCTGGACGACCGGCGGGTGGGCCACGTCCAAGTGCGCGGACCCCAGGTGGCCCGCGGCTACCTGTGTGAAATCCTTTTCACCACGGGGTAGGGTGAAGCCTGACCGTACACGGTGAAAGGATGCGGACACAGTTGGTGACGATCCATGACGTGGCGCGAGCCGCCGGTGTCTCTCCGGCGACCGTCTCGCGTGTCTTCAACGGCGGCAAGGTCACACCGGCACGTGCCCTGTCCGTACAAGAGGCCGCGGCTGCCCTCGGGTTCGCGCCCAATCGGGTGGCGCGGTCGCTGCGCAAGCAGCGGTCCAGTGTGATCGCGCTGATCATCCCGGACATCGAGAACCCGATCTTCACCTCGCTCGCCCGTGGCGTCGAGGACGCCGCGCAGCGCACCAGCCTCTCCGTGGTCCTTTGCAACTCCGACGAGGACACCGACAAGGAGCGCCGCTACCTGGAGGTGGCTCTCGGTGAGCAGATGGCGGGCGTGATCGTGGCGGCGGCGTCCCAGGACGAGACGGATCTGGGGCCGCTGACCGACCGGCGTGTGCCCGTGGTCGCCGTCGATCGTCGTCCGCGCGACGCCGAGGTGGACGCGGTCCGGGTCGACAACCACCACGGTGGCGAGGTGGCCACCCGCCACCTCCTCCAGGCCGGTTACCACAGGATCGCCTGCGTCACGGGGCCCGAAGGCGTCTCCACCTCCGAGGAGCGCCTCGCGGGCCACCGCACGGCGTTGCGCGCCGCCCAGGGCGGCCCGGCCGCGGCCGACGACACCTACGTACGGCACGCCGACTTCCGGGTGGACGGCGGCCGCGCGGCGATGCGCGAACTGCTTGCGCTGCCCGAGCCGCCCGATGCCGTGTTCGTCGCCAACAGCCTCATGACCATCGGTGTCCTCGACGCCCTCCGCGAGACCGGCCGCACCCCACCCGACGTCGGTGTGCTCTCCTTCGGGGACGTTCCCTGGGCATCGCTGGTACGCCCGTCGCTCACCGCGGTCGAACTGCCCTCGTACGAGCTGGGCCGCACCGCCGCCGACCTCCTCCTCCAGCGCATGGACGGCAGCGTGTCGCCGGTGCAGACCGTGGTGCTGCGCACAAAGCTACAGGTCAGGGAGAGCACGGCCGGGCCTGCCCGGGCCTGACGGGCGGGCGCCACGAGCGACGCGGCGCAGCACGTCTGAAATCCATTTCACCGAAACGTAGAGCGGGCCCCAGGGGGTGTCAAGGGGTGAGACATGCGGCCACTCGCGGGGTATCCCGGAGTGTCCCTGGGTGCCGATGCGCGCTGCTGATATGGCTTTTCGCCGGGGCAATGGCCGTTCGCGTGGTCTCTCTTGACGATGAAATCGTTTTCTGTCAGCGTGCTCGCCATGCCTTGCAACGCAGTCATCGGAGTGGACATCGGCACCTCGAGCAGCAAGGGCGTCCTCGTCGGTCTCGATGGCGCACTGATTCGCTCCGCCACCCGGGAGCACACGCCCGCGAGACCGGGTCCCGGCCACTTCGAGATGAACGCCTCCGTCTGGTGGCGCGAGTTCACCGAACTCGCCCGCGAGCTGACCGCCGCGGAGGACACCACCGTGGTCGCCGTCGGGGTCAGTGGCATGGGCCCCTGCGTCCTGCTGACCGATGAGCACGACGCCCCGCTGCGCCCCGCCGTGCTCTACGGTGTGGACACCCGCTCGGTCCGGCAGATCCAGCGCATCGAGGCGCGGCTCGGCGCCGACGAGATCATCCGTCGCGGCGGCTCCGCCCTGACCACCCAGGCCGCCGGGCCGAAGATCGCGTGGATCGCCGAGGAGGAACCCGATCTCTACGCGCGGGCCAGGCGCCTGTACATGCCGAGCTCCTGGCTGGTCAGAAAACTCACCGGGAACTACGTCCTGGACCACCACTCGGCCAGCCAGTGCACCCCGCTGTACGACACGCTCGCCGGCGAGTGGTACGCCCCCTGGGCCGCCGAGGTCGCCCCCGGGATCGAGCTGCCGCCGCTGCGCTGGCCCGGCGAGGCGGCCGGCGCCCTCACCCCCGAGGCCGCCACGGCGACCGGTCTGCCCGCCGGTATCCCCGTCACCACCGGCACCATCGACGCCTGGGCCGAGGCCCTGAGCGTGGGGGCGCAGAACATCGGCGATCTGATGCTGATGTACGGCACCACCATGTTCCTCATCCACACCGTGCCCGAGCCGCTGACCAGCCCGTCCCTGTGGGGCACCGTCGGCGCCGTGCCCGGGACCCGGAACCTGGCCGGTGGCATGGCCACCTCCGGCGCGGTGGCCAACTGGCTGAAGGACCTGTTCGCCGACGGCGGCCACGCCGAACTCACCGCGCTGGCCGCCGAGTCGGGCGTCGGCGCCAACGGCCTGCTGATGCTGCCGTACTTCTCCGGCGAGCGCACCCCGATCATGGACCCCGACGCCCGTGGAGTGATCGCCGGGCTGACCCTGTCCCACACCCGCGGCGACCTCTATCGGGCCGCGCTCGAGGCCACCGGTTTCGCCATCCGCCAGAACATCGAGGTCATCGAGGCGGTCGGCGGCGACATCCGCCGGGTGGTCGCCGTCGGTGGCGGCACCCAGGGCTCGCTGTGGACGCAGATCGTCTCCGACATCACCGGCCGCCCGCAGGAGTTGCGCACCACCACCATCGGCGCGGGCTACGGCGACGCTCTGCTTGCCGCCCAGCTCGTCGGCGACGCCTCCATCGACGACTGGAACCCGGTGCGCGAGACGGTGACGCCCCGCCCCGAACACACCGGGCGTTACGACGAGCTGTACGCCCTCTACCGGCGGCTGTACCCGGACACCGCCGCGACCGTCCACGCGCTGGCCGCGCTACAGGAGCGCTGAGCGCCCCCCGGCGACGGCGGCTGGTTCAGCGGCCCACCCAGGATCCAGGTCCGCCGCAACGGCACCTGGACCGATGTCACCGGTCAACGCGTCACACCGGCCTACCCGACCTCCTCGGCCGCCGGCACGAACAAGACCTACGTCTTCGACTTCGACACCACAACCGGTGACGGCGTCCGCGTCATCGGTGGCAGCGCCGGAACACAGACCTTCACCTCCATCGCCGAACTGGCGGCCCACTACCGCTGACACTCTCATCAGGCGAATCCACTTCGGTCATGGTGATGCTGGTTCTGGCAGGCTGATCTGGTCGCAACGCTTGTTCTTTGAACTGGATTCAGTTTTGCTGGGAGGGTTGTCCCATGGTCGGAGGGGAGTCGCGTGCGCGCGGAAGAAGTCGATCTGCTGATCATCGGTGCGGGTATGGCGGGGCTGACCGCCGGTGCCCGCGCGGTTCACAACGGTCTGTCCGTCACGGTCGTGGAGATCGGTAAGGACGTCGGCGGTTCCGCGCTCTTCGCGGGTTACGCATGGACCGCGCCGAGCCACGACGTCATGGACCAGCAGAATCCGTATGGAGACACCGCTCTCAAGCGCGCCCTGGTGGAGCGGTTCCCCGAGGGCGTCTCGTGGATCCGTTCCCTCGGCGTGGACATCAAGGAGGCACAGCGCGTTCTCAGTTTCGGTCGCGGGCACCAGTTCGACACCCATCAGTATGTCGCCACCTGTCGTCAAGCCATCCGCCGAGGCGGTGGCACGCTGCTGTTGGAGACCCGCGCCGAAAGGCTGGTGGTCGACGACGGTGTCGTGACCGGGGCGGAACTGCGACTGGCCGATGGCACCCGCACCCAGGTGCGTGCCGGGTCCACACTCATCGCGACCGGTGGGTTCCAGGGCGATACGGAACTCCGCGCCACGCATGTGCACCCCCGGGCCGGGGGCATGGAGCTCCGCTCCAACCCCTTCAGCCGCGGCGGTGGCTACCGTCTGGCCACCTCGGTCGGTGCCGCCACCGGCCACGATGACGCGGGCTTCTACGGCCATCTCATCCCCAGCGGGATCCCCTTCGCCGATCCGGCGGACTTCGTCGACCTGTCGCTCTACTACAGCGAGCACGCCCTCCTGTTCAACGTGGCCAACGACCGGTTCGTCGACGAGACGCTGGGGGACCACCTCACTGCCATGGCGCTGCTGGAGCAGCCCGAAGGCCGGGGCCTGCTCATCGCCGACGCCCGGGTCTTCCGTGACTGGGTCGTCGGCAGTTACGTCGAGGGCGCGGTCGCCGTGGACAAGTTCGCCCTGGCCGGCAAGCGGGGCGGCCGGGTGGGACTCGCCGAAGACCTCGACGAACTGGCCTACCTCCCGGAGGAATGGGGGTATCGGGGCGATGCCGTGCGCGACGCGGTCAAGCTGTTCAACGAACACGCCGCGGCGGGGCTGGAGCCCTCGCCCGGCCGGAAACTGGACCGCCTCCCGCTGGACGAACCGCCGTACTACGTGATCGAGGCGGTACCGGCCATCACCTTCCCCTTTCACGGTGTCCGCATCGACGACCGGGCCCGCGTACTGCGCGGGGACGGCGAACCGCTGCCCGGACTGCTCGCCGCCGGGTCGGACACCGGCGGCCTGTGGAACCGTGCCTACGCCGGTGGCATCGCCTCGGCCCTGGTGTTCGGACTGACCGCCGCGGACACCGCCACCGCCACCGCCACCGCGACCGCGTCGCACGCGACGGACTGAGCACGCGGCGGCCGGGCACCCGGCTCGTCCGCCACGACACCCGGCCGCCACCCGCTCGTCCGCCACGGCGGGTGGTGTCCCGTCAGCGTGCCGTCCAGCCGCCGTCCACATACAGCTCGGAGCCGGTCACGAAGCTCGCGTCCTGGGACGCGAGGAACGCGACGGCCCCCGCGACCTCTTCCGGACTGCCGAGCCGCCCCATGGGGGTGCCCTCGACCATCGCGGTGTGACGAGGCGTGCCCCGCCACAGTTCGCGCGAGAGCGGGGTCTCGATGAAGCCGGGATGGATCGAATTGACCCGGACGCCGCGGGTGGCCCAGTGCAGCGCGGCGTTCTTCGTCATCAGCCGGACCGCGCCCTTCGCGGCGTGATACGAGAACTGGCTGCCGAAGCCGCCCACCGTGCCGAAGATCGACGCGATGTTGATGATCGAGCCGCCGCCGGAGCGTTCCATCGCGGGGCCACCGTGCTTCATGCCGAGCCAGACACCGCCCTGGGTCACCGCGATGACCTTGTCCCAGGACTCCTGGGTCTCCGTCTCCACGGTGCGCATCTGGGCGATCCCCGCGTTGTTGACGAGCACGGACAGGCCGCCCAGCTGGGAGACCACGCGCTCGACCGTTCCGCGCCACGCCTCCTCGTCGCTCACGTCCAGCGCGAGGCCCAGCGCCGGCGCTCCGTCGGCCGCCAGCTCCTTCGTCAGCTCCTCCGCCAGCCGCTCGCAGCGGCCGGCGTCCACGTCGGTCACCACCACCGTGGCGCCCTCGATGGCCAACCGCCGCGAGATGGCGGTTCCTATGCCGCCGGTCGCGCCGGTGACCAGGGCGATCTGTCCGGACAGTCGGTCTCGCACGGGATCTCCTTCGTCTTGCGTGTCAGTGGTCACGGCAGGAGTTCCAGCCCCGAGCGCAGTAGCGCGGGCACCGCGGACCCGACCCGTTCGAACCCCGTGCCGACCGTCTGTCCCGCCGAAAAGCGGGCGTGGATGCCCTCCGCGATGACGGCCAGCTTGAAACAGCCCAGGGCCTGGTAATACGGCAGGGCGCCGATGTCCCGTCCGGACTTCTCGGCGTATCGCTCCGCCAGTTCGCGCCCCGATCCAAAACCGGGGTTGGCCGTCGGGACATGCCGCGCCGCAAGGACCGGTTCGCAGGTCCGGTCCCAGTACATGAGCAGCATCCCGAGGTCGGCGAGGGGATCGCCGAGCGTGGCCATCTCCCAGTCGAGGACCGCGGCGATCCGCCCGAAGCCGCCGGGTGCCAGGATGACGTTGTCCAGGCGGTAGTCGCCGTGCACGATGGCCGGGGCGCCGCTCGCGGGCAGCGAGCGGGCCAGTCTGCCGTGCAGTTCGTCGAGGTCGGGCAGGCTCCGCGTGGCGACCTTGTCCCACTGCCCGCGCCATCGCCGCACCTGGCGCTCCAGATAGCCGTCGGGCCGGCCGAAGTCGCCGAGCCCGACGCCGACGGCGTCCACCGAGTGCAGCGTGACCAGGGCGTCCACCAGCGTGTCAGCGGCGCGCCGCGCGTCGTCCGGCGGGAGTACGGCGGCCTCGTCGCCGTCGCGCAGCACCGTGCCCTCCACGAAGCCGACGACGCAGAACGGCGCCCCGATCACCTCCGGGTCCGTGCACGACAGCACGGCCCGGGCGACCGGCACCGCGGTGTCGGCGAGCGCCGCGACGACGCGGTATTCGCGGTCCATGTCGTGCGCCGTCGGCGTCAGCACCCCCAGTGGCGGCCGGCGCAGCACCCACCGGTGTGTCCCATCGGTCACCGTGTAGGTGAGGTTGGAGCGCCCGCCCTCCAGGAGCGTGACCTCGAGCGGGCCCGCGCACTCGGGTACGTGGCGTTCGAAGTAGCGCTCCAGCGCGGCCACGTCGACGCCGGCCGGCGTCGTCCCGGGGAGGGTCACCGAGCCGCCCTCCGCTCCCGCGCCGCCCGCACCGCGCGCTTGGCGATGGCCCAGCGATGGGTCTCGGAAGGGCCGTCGTAGATACGGAACGGACGCACCTCGCGGTACAGCCGCGACAGCGGGGCGTCCCCCGAGATGCCGAGCGCACCGCATATCTGGACGGCCCGGTCGACCACCCGGTGCACCGCCTCGGAGACGTACGTCTTGGCGATGGAGGTGTGCTGGGCGGCCGGGCGGCCCTGGTCCAGCTCCCAGCAGGCCCGCCACAGCACCGCCCGGCCGGTCTCGATGTCGATCTCGGAGTCGGCCAGCATCTGCTGCACCATGCCCAGTTCGGCCAGCGGTTTGCCGAAGGCCGAACGGTCCGCCGCGCGCTCCAGGGCGATGTCCTGCGCCCGCCGGGCCACTCCGAGCCAGCGCATGCAGTGGGTCATCCGCGCGGGCCCCAGGCGTACCTGGGCATACCCGAAGCCCTGGTCCACCTCGCCCAGCACGGCCTCGTCCCCGACCTCGCAGCCTTCGAAGGCGATTTCGCTGTGGCCGCCGAAGAGACCCCGGTCCAGAGTGTCGATATTCCGGACGATCTTCATGCCGGGGTTGTCGGCGGCGACGAGGAACATCGTCGCGCCGCCCGGGTCGCCCGGGTCGCCGCTGGTGCGGGCCATGCAGATGGCGAAGGCCGCCCCGTCGGCGCCGCTGATGAACCACTTGCGGCCGTCGATCCGCCAGCCGCCGTCGATCCTCGTCGCGGTCGTCGCGAGGGCGCGCGGGTCGGAGCCGGCGCCCGGCGCCGGCTCGGTCATCGCGAAACACGAGCGCGTCTCACCGGCCGCCAGCGGGCGCAGATACCGCTCCTTCTGCTCCTTCGTGGCCACCACCTCGAGCAGGTGTGTGTTGCCCTCGTCGGGCGCCGCGCAGTTGAGCGCGAGTGGCCCCAGCAGCGAGTACCCGGCCGCTTCGAACACCACTGCCTGCCCGCGCAGGTCCAGTCCGAGTCCGCCCCATTCGGCGTCGACGTGCGGGGCGAACACCCCCGCCTCGCGGGCCGCGTCCTGAAGCCGGCGGCGCAGCGGCTCCGGCCCGGCATGGACATCGCCGTCACACACCCGCTCCTCGGGTATCACCACGTCCCGTACGAACTCGGTGGTGCGCCGCGCGATCTCCGCGACTCTTTCCTCGATCTCGAACCCGATGGGCACGTTGCACTCCCGAGCTTGGCTACTGCCTACCTGTAGGTCTGAGGCGCGGACGGCGCACATGGTGCGTCCGCCCCTTACGAGTAAACCGAATCCAATTCAGATCATCAACCGATCGGGCGTGTGTCGCTGCCATGGCCGTCCCGCGTGGCGCTTCGCCGCCGCCTGAGTCGCAGGTCGGGCTGTGTATGCTCAGAGCCCTTTTGGTCCGCGCGCCCACTCGTGCCCACGGCGTCCGACGCGCTTCCCGCAGAAAACTCCTGTTCGATGGCTAGCTGTACTGAGTTCAGTTCTGTAGCGTCCCGGGCGTCGGCAGGGCACCGGACCGTGCCGTTGGGAAGGGAGCCGGAACATGAGCACCACACAACAGCCCGCACCTCCAGGGGAGGAGTCGGCGTCGTACGATCCACGGACGGTGCGGCGCGCGATGCTCGCCGGGAGCATAGGCACCCTGATCGAGTACTACGACTTCAGCATCTACGGCTATCTCGCCGTGGCGATCGCTCCGCAGTTCTTCCCGGGAAACGATCCGACGGCCTCGATGCTGGCGGCGCTCGCGGTGTTCGCCACCGGCCTGGTAGTGCGGCCGATCGGCGGTGTCTTCTTCGGATGGATCGGCGACCGATGGGGGCGTCGCAAGGCGCTGGTCTCCTCGGTGCTGTGCATGGGGGTGGCCAGCAGCGTCACGGGGCTGCTGCCCACCTACGGCCAGATCGGGGTGGTCGCCGCGGTGCTCCTCTTCCTCACCCGGATGGTGCAGGGCATCTCCTCGGGCGGCGAGTCCGTCGGCGCCTACACCTACATCTACGAGTCGGCGCCACCTCAACGCAGGGCCTTCCTCGGCGCCGTCACACCCATCGGGTCCAACCTCGGGTTCATGTTCGCGGCCGCGACGGCCGGAGCGATTTCCGCCTTCACCACCAAGGACCAGATGGCCGAGTGGGGCTGGCGGCTACCCTTCTTGATGGCCGTGCCGCTCACCCTGATCTGTCTGTGGGCCCGGCTGCGGATCGAGGACACCCCGGAATTCAAGGAGGCCGCACAGCGCGCCGATATCCCCACGGCTCCGATCCGGGAGGTCCTGTCCACTCACCGTGTGCCGCTGTTGCAGTCCGTCGGCCTGGCCATGGCCCAGGGCGGCGCCATCTTCCTCGGGCTGACGTACATCGGCATCTATATGACCACCAACCTCGGATTCGACACCACGAAGGTGTACTGGCTGAGCTCGGGCGTCGTGCTGGTCACCGTGTTGCTCATGGTCCCGGCCGGCTGGCTCTCCGCCCGGTTCGGCTGCCGCCGCGTCCTGATGGGCGGCTTGCTGGCCTTTCTGGTGACCGCCTACCCCGCGATGATGCTCATGGGCCGGCACAGCCTGGCCCTGGCCGGGGCGGCGTATGTCCTGCTGATGCTGGGCAGTGCGTTCGTGCAGGTCCCGGCGGCCAGCTTGTGGCCGCATCTGTTCGAGCGCCGGGTCCGCTACACCGGCATGGCGATCGGGTACAACCTCGGCACCGTCCTCGCGGGCGGTACGGCTCCGTACATCGCGGCCTTCCTCGTGGACAAGACCGGGAACCTGCTCTCCCCGGCGTTCTTCGTCATGCTGGTCTGCCTGATCGGGATCGGTTCCCTGTTCACCGTACGCAAGGACGTATAGGGGCGGCCGCGGTGGCCGCCGACCACCGTGCCGCGTCAGTCCGCCGTCGTGGCGGAGTGGCCGCCGAGGCCGATGGTCTGGCCACCGTCGATGAGGAACTCCCCACCCGTGGTGTAGGAGGCGTCGTCGCTCGCGAGGAAGAGCACCATGCGGGTGACCTCCTCGGGCTCGCCGATGCGTGCCACGGGCTGATGAGCGAAGAGTTCGGGTGAGGCACTCTCACCCATGGGCGTACGGATGACCCCGGGGTGGACGGAGTTGATACGCACCCCGCTGCCCGCCATGTCCAGTGCGGCGGCCTTGGTCATCCCGCGCACCCCCCACTTGCTCGCCACATAGCCGATGCCATGGGCGAAACCCGTCATCCCGGCGGCCGAGGAGACGTTGACGACGGCTCCGTGGCCGCGCTCGCGCATACCGGGGAGGACGGTGTGCATGCCGAGGAAGGCGCCCACCAGATTGACGTCGATGATCCGGCGGAAGTGCTCGGGCGACTGCCCTTCCACACCGCCGTAGTGCATGATCCCCGCGTTGTTGACCAGGACGTCCACGGGTCCGAGGGTGTCCTCGACCGTGCGGACGACGGACCGCCACTCCGCTTCGTCGGTGACGTCGAGGTGGCAGTACCGCGCAGGGGCCAGTTCCCCGGCCAGGGCCTCCCCCTCGTCGTCCAGCAGGTCACAGACGGCGACCCGGGCGCCCTCCGCGACCAGCTCCCGTACATGCGTGGCACCCATGCCCCGGGCGCCGCCGGTGACGATCGCCACTCTTCCGTCGAAGCGCATGCTGAACTTCCCTTCCGCATCCCTGAGCCCGGCATCCCTGAGCCCGGCATCCCTGAGCCGGAGCCATCGGTTCACCGCGAATGTGATCAGTTGGGGACGAGCACGGTCCGGCCCCGAGCCGCGCCCCGGCGAAGCCGGTCGATCGCCTCCGCAGCGGCGGACAGCGGGAAGTGTTCCGTCTCGACGCGGAGCGCTCCCGAACGTGCCAGCGTGACCACCCCGGCCAATTCGTGTCGAGTTCCCCAGAAGGGCAGCGAGAGCCGGAAGCCGGCCGGGAGGACACCCGGCTTGGCCACCGTCAGGCTGCCGCCCCCGCTTCCGACGAAGGCGAGTTCGCCACCGGGGCGCAGGACGCCGACCGCGAGTTCCAGTGTCTGTGCGGTGCCGACGAAGTCGAGCACGGCGTCCGCTCCCACGTCACCGCTTCGCGCCCGCAGCGCGCGGGCGGTGTCCGGCCGCATCAGGGTGGAGAAGTCCGCGCCGGAACGGTCCGCGAGGGCCAGGGCGTCCTCCCGGACATCGACCGCAAGCACCCGGCTCTCGGTGGTGGCACGGAGGATCTGGACGGCCAGGTGGCCGAGCCCGCCGACACCGATGACGACGGCGGTGGTGCCCTCGCCGAGTGCGGGCCGGAGCCCGGACACGGCGTGGTAGGAGGTCAGGCCCGCGTCGGAGAGCGGGGCGGCCTGGTCGGCCGGCAGGTCGCCGATCGGCACCAGATGGCGGGCGGACGGGACGAGCAGATACTCGGCCATGCCGCCGTCCCGGCCCAGTCCCGCCCCGTGCCAGGCGAGGGTGTCACGCCGGTCGCAGTAGTTGCCGGAGCCCGCGGCGCAACGCGCGCAGGAGCCGCAGCCCCACGGCCCGTAGACCACCACACGGTCACCTGCCGCCACCCCGTCGGCGTCCGGCCCCAGGTCCGTGACCTGCCCGGCGATCTCATGGCCGAGGGTGAACGGCAGCCGGTAGGGGAGCGCTCCCGGAGGAGCGTCCATGACGTGCAGATCGGAGCGGCACAGTCCGGCGGCTTCGACCCGCACCAGCACCTCGGCGCCGTGGGGGACGGGCCGCTCGACCTCAACCGATGCCGGAGCCTCGCCCCAGGCCGTCAACCGCAGTGCCCTCATCTTCACCGTCCCGGGTCTTGTCAGCGCTGCGGCTGCCACGGTAACAGAGGTGAAGTCGGTTCAATAGATGGTCCTGGCAAGTGAAGGGAGTCCATGTGACACGCGGGGATGTCCGCGCCGGGAGGTTCGCCGGCCGGGTCGCGATGGTGACGGGAGCCGCTTCCGGCATGGGCGCGGCGGTCGCCCGGCAGCTGGCCGCGGAAGGGGCGGCGGCCGTCGTCCTGGCGGATGTGAACGGGGAGGGCGCCGCGGCGGTCGCCGAGGAGCTGCCCGGCGCCAGGCCGATCGCGCTCGACGTGACGGACGCGGCGGCCGTCGACGGCGCCTTCCAGGAGGTACTGCGCCGGTACGGGCGGCTCGACGTCCTGGTGCACGCGGCGGGGGTGGACGATCCGGAGGCGAAGCGGCGCATCGCGGACGCGGTGGTCGAAGGGCGGCCGGTCGAGCTGACCGACTCCCTCGACGACGCCTCCTGGCGGCGGGTCCTGCGCGTGAACCTGGACGGAACCTTCCATGTGCTGCGCGCCGCGGTGCGGGTCATGCGGCCCGCCGGGGCCGGGGCGATCGCGGTGATCGGCTCGTCGTCGGCCTTCGACGCCCCCGTCGGCTACCCCCATTACGCGGCCTCCAAGGCGGGTGTGCACGCGCTGGCCCAGGGCGTGGCCAAGGAGGTCATCGCGTCCGGGATCCGCGTGAACGTCGTGGCGCCGGGGCCGACCGAGACGGGGATGGCGGCCCGCACCCCCGAGGCGCTGCGGGCCGGTTTCGCCGACCCGCGGGTGCGCCCGTACGCGACGCCCGAGGAGATATCCGAGATCGCCCTCTTCCTGGTGAGCGACGCCGCGGCGAACCTGGTCGGCGCGGTGCTGCTCGCCAACGGCGGCCGGTTCACCGCCTGAGCCGGGTGTCCGGGGCGGGCGCGGTGCGGGTGCTGCCCGCGGTGCGGGTCTTGCCCACGCGGAGTTCGATGCCTACGGTCTTGAATTGAGTTCAATTCTTGTATCTTCCGGCCGTCGTACGACCACGATGGAGATCCCATGCACCATCGCCACCCCGAGATCGCCCCCCAGCTGCTGTCCGAAACGGATGAACAACGACAACTCCGAACCGTCCTGCGGGACTTCTACGCCGAGACGAGCGGCGTCGAGGATCTGCGCACACATCTGGCCACCCCGCGTGGATACGACGAAGCGCTCTGGGCGCGGCTCGCGCGTGAGATCGGGGTCCATGGGCTGGCCGTTCCGGAGGAGTACGGCGGGTCGGGCTTCACCTTCGCCGAGCTGGCCGTGGCCCTGGAGGAGTCCGGGCGCGCCCTGTACTGCGGGCCGCTGCTGCCCACGGTGGTCCTGGCCGCGCACGCCCTGCTGCTCAGCGGCGACCGTACGGCATGCGAGCGCTATCTGCCCCGGATCGCCGACGGCACGCTCACCGCCACCGTGGCCGGGTTCGACGACGGCGTGCCCGGCGTCGCCGCGGAGCGGGGGAGCGGCGGCTGGGTGCTGCGCGGGCAGACCGACTTCGTACTCGACGGGGCCGGTGCGGAGCTGATCCTGGTGCGGGCCGGAACGCCCGCCGGGCCCCGGCTCTTCGCCTGTGAGCCCGCCCCTGACAGCTGCCGGCGGACTCCGCGCCGCGTCCTGGACGAGACCCGGCGCCAGGCGCTGGTGGAGTTCCGGGGCGCCCCGGCCGCCGCCGTAGGCGCGGCCGACGGCGCCGAGGGCACGGCGGACGGCACGGAGGGCGCGGTGTCGGCGACGTTGGACGCCGGACGGGCCGCGCTCGCCGCCGAGCAGGTCGGCGGCAGCGGCCACGCGCTGGACGCCACGGTCGCGTTCGTGGCGCAGCGCCACCAGTTCGGCCGTCCCATCGGGTCCTTCCAGGCCGTCAAGCACCGGCTGGCCGATGTGCTGGTGGCGCTGGAGGCGGCGCGTTCGGCGTCCGCGTACGCGACCGCCTGCGCGGCCGTCGCCTCCCCGCAGTTGCCGGTGGCCGCCTGTGCCGCCGCCGTGGTCTGTTCCGAGACCTTCCGCCTGGCGACGGCCGAGTATGTCCAGCTGCACGGCGGTATCGGCTTCACCTGGGAGCACCCGGCCCATCTGTATGTGCGCCGGGCGCGCGGCGCCGAGGTGCTGTTCGGCACCGCGGACCAGCACCGGGCCCGGCTCGCCGGGCTCGTCGGTCCCGCCGCCCGCACCGCCACCCCCCGTCCCGCCGCCTGAACCGCAATAGGTATGTCTCGATCAAGGGCTTGACACCGTGCGGCATTGGAATCAGAGTTGTAGTGAATTCAGTTCAGTTTCAGAGGGGTGAGGGATGACAACGGAAGACGAGATCCAGTTCGAGCGCGATGGACACGTCGCCCGGGTGTGGCTCAACCGTCCGTGGAAGAAGAACTGCGTCACGGTGCCGATCCTGGACCGGCTCGACGAGATCATCACCGAGGTGGACGAGGACCCCGACCTGCGGGTCCTGGTGGTGCGCGGCCGTGGCGGCACCTTCTGCTCGGGCTTCGACCTGGACAGCCTGAAGGCCGAGTACGTCGGCAAGTCGAACGCGATCGACGTCGCGGTGAAGTCCGCGAAGGTGTGCGACCGCCTGTACTCGATGAAGACCCCTTCGGTCGCGGTCCTGGAGGGCCACGTCACCGCCGGTGGCTTCGAGATCATGATCTCCTGTGACTTCGCCATCTCCGCCGACGACGCGAAGATCGGCGACTTCCACATCCGCCGTGCGCTGTTCGGCGGGGCCGGTCCGATCTACCGGGTGCCGCGCATGATCGGTATCCGTAAGACCAAGGAGCTGATGCTCACCGGCAAGCTGCTCTCCGGGGTCGAGGCCGCCGAGTTCGGGCTGATCAACAAGTCGGCCCCGGCCGACGAGCTGGACGCGACGGTGGAGGAGTTCATCAGCCACCTCGCGGACAAGAGCCCCTTCACGATGTGGCTCACCAAGATGACGATCGACCGCAGCCTGGACGCCGACACCCAGTCGCTGATGGTGATGGAGCACCTCGCCGTGGGCGTGGCGCTCAACTCCGAGGACGCGAACGAGGGCGTCTCGGCGTTCCTGGAGAAGCGCGAACCCAAGTGGCAGGGGCGCTGATCCGGATGACCACGGATCCGCGGAGCCCCGCCGCCGGCGGGCTCCAGGGTGCACGCTGCTCCGGCTGCTCGGTGACGGTGTATCCCGCGGACGACACGTGCCCGCGCTGCGGAGGGCCGGCCGATCCGGCGGTCCTCCAGGGCACGGGCACGCTGTGGACCTGGACGGTGCAGCGGTACGCGCCCAAGTCGCCGCCCTACCAGGCCCCGCCCGGAGGCTTCGCGCCGTTCGCCCTCGGCTACGTCGAGTTGGCGGATGACGTACGGGTGGCCGCCGTCCTGGACGTCGACGACCTCGACGACATCCGCATCGGCATGGCTCTTTCCGTGACCGCCGGCCCCGGGGTGCCCCGGGCCCGGCCCACGACCCTGAGCGAGGAGGGCTCTTGAGCACCGATGTGCTGATCTGCGGCGCGGGGCGCACCCCGTTCGGCCGGTCCGAGGCGACCGGCCGGCAGCTGGCCGTGGCCGCCGTGAACGCCGCGCTGGCGGACGCCGGGATCCCGTGGTCGCGGGTCGGGGCCGCGTTCGGCGGCAGCGACAGCGCGGGCCTCGCGGACACCCTGGTGGCCCAACTCGGCCTGACCGGCCTGCCGTTCGTCAACGTCAAGAACGGCTGTGCCACCGGCGGCAGCGCGCTGGTCTCCGCCGTGAACGCGATCCGCTCCGGCATGGCCGACGTCGTCCTCGCCGTCGGCTTCGACAAACACCCGCGCGGCGCCTTCGATCCGCGGCCCGAGGACTGGGGCCTGGGAGCGGAGTACGGCAGCGACGGGCTCATGGTGACCACCCAGTTCTTCGGCATGAAGATCCAGCGCTATATGCACGACCACGGCATCACCCCGCGGACCCTCGCCCTGGTGGCCGAGAAGGCGTACCGCAACGGAGCTCTGACCCCCGAGGCATGGCGCCGAAAGCCGCTGTCCACCCAGGAGATCCTGGAGTCCGGGATGGTCAGCGACCCGCTGACCCGCTATATGTTCTGCTCCCCGGGAGCGGGCGCGGCGGCGCTGGTCCTCTGCTCGCCCGAGGCCGCCCGCGCGCTGGACGGCACGCCGGTCACCCTGCGCTCGGCGGTCGTACGCACCCGGCGCTTCGGCTCGTTCGAGGTGTTCAGCCCGTGGATCCCCGGGGGCGAACTGGCCAGCGTCAGCCGTGACGCCTCGGCCGCCGCCTTCGAGGAGGCGGGAGTCGGCCCCGGCGACGTGGACGTCTGCCAGTTGCAGGACACCGAGAGCGGTGCCGAGGTGATGCACATGGCCGAGTGCGGGTTCTGCGCGGACGGCGAGCAGGAGGGGCTGGTCGCCTCGGGCGCCACCGGGATCGGCGGAACGCTGCCGGTCAACACCGACGGCGGCTGCATCGCCAACGGCGAACCCATCGGCGCCTCGGGACTGCGCCAGGTCTACGAAGTCGTCCAGCAGCTGCGCGGACAGGCGGGCGAACGCCAGGTCCCGGACGAGCCCAGGGTCGGCTTCACCCATGTGTACGGCGCCCCCGGCGTGAGCGCCTGCACGGTCCTGTCCCGCTGAACCATCCGCTGAAAGGAGGTGGCAGCGCAGATGAGCGGCATCCCGGAACCCGATGAGTTCCGCGCCGCGGCCCGGCGGTGGCTCACCGGAGTCGCCCGGCCCCGCGCCGCCGACGGGGAGTGGGGCAGCGGCTCCGACTCCGTCGCCGTGTTCGACAACTGGACCGAGGAGCAGGAGCGCGAGCACACCGCCCGCGTCCAGGAGTGGGAACGCACCCGCTACGACCACGGCTGGTCCGCGTTCAACTGGCCGCGGGAGTACGGAGGGCGGGGGCTGCCCGCGTACTACGAGCAGCTCTACCGCGCCGAGGAGGCGGCCTTCGACATACCCCACCGCCCCGAGATCTTCCCCGTGACACAGGCACTCGTCGCCCCCGCGATCGGCCTGTGGGGCACCGAGGAGCAGAAGAGCCGCTGGCTCGTGCCCCTGCTGCGCACCGACGAACTGGCCTGCCAGCTGTTCTCGGAGACCGAGGCGGGCTCCGACCTCGCCGCGGTGCGCACCAGGGCGGTGCGCGAGGGCGAGGGCTGGGTGCTGACCGGGCACAAGGTGTGGACCTCCGGCGCCCGCGTCGCGACCTGGGGCGTGGCGGTGTGCCGCACCGACGGGGACGTCCGCAAGCACGCCGGCATCACCGTCTTCCTGGTGCGCATGGACGCGCCGGGCGTCACCGTACGGCCCATCCGGCAGATGACCGGTGGCACCAGCTTCAACGAGGTCTACCTCGACGGTGTGCGGGTGCCGGACACCGACCGGCTCGGGCCGGTCGGCGAGGGCTGGCGGGTCACGCTCAGCGTGCTGGCCGCCGAACGGCTCGACTCCGGCGGCCTCGGCCTGGACAACGCCGACCGGGCGCTGGACCTGGCCGCGAACCTGCCGCGCCCCCTCACCGGCGCCGAGCGGCAGCGCGCCGCCGACCTCCACATCCGCACCCTCGTCCAGCGGCTCATGGGGCTGCGGGTCACCGCCGCCCTCGTCGCGGGGCGCGAGCCCGGCGCGGAGGCGTCGGTCGGCAAGCTGTACGCCACCGAGACCATGCGGCGCACCAGCGACCTGGTGTCCGAGCTGCTGGGGCCGAGCCTGGTGGCGGACACGGGGGAGTGGGGCACCTACGCCTGGACCGAGCACCTGCTGGGCGCCCCCGGCTACAGCATCGCGGGCGGCACCGACGAGATCCAGCGCACCATCCTCGCCGAACGCGTCCTCGGCCTGCCCAAGGAGCCCGTCCGATGAACATGGCCACCGAGGTGCCGGAGCTGGCCGCACGGGTCCGCGACCGGCTCGCCCGCCACCACCCGGGCGCGGCCATCGGCGAGTTGCGGGTGCTGCCGGGCGGCCACTCCGGGCTGACCTACGAGGTCGCGGCCGGGGACGCCCGGTACGTCGTCAAGGCCGTGCCACCGGGGCAGCGGCCCGTCGGACGCAACGACGTGCTGCGCCAGGCACGGGTGCTGGGCGCGCTGGCCGGGTCCGCGGTGCCGGTACCGGGCGTGGTGGCCGTAGACGAGACACAACCCGCCTGGTTCGCCATGGAGTTCGCGGACGGGGCGGCCGTCGAGCCGGTGCTGGACGACCACGAGGTGCCCGCCGCGACGGCCCGCGCCCGGATGCTGGAGATCGCGTCCGTCCTGCGGCGGCTGCACGGCACCGATGTGCACACCCCCGGGCTCGACCCGCCCGCACCGCTCGACCCCTCCGGCGAGCTGGACCGATGGAGCCGCACCCTGCGTGCCGTTCCCGCCGAACTGCGGCCCGGCGGCGAGGAGTTGCTGGTACGTCTCGCCGATGGCGTGCCAAGCGGCCTGCCGCCGGTGCTGCTGCACGGGGACTTCCGGCTCGGCAATGTGCTGTGCGCGGGCGAGCGGGCGGTGGCCGTCGTGGACTGGGAGATCTGGAGCGTCGGCGACCCCCGCATCGACCTGGGCTGGTTCCTGCTCTTCGCCGACCACCGCAACTTCCCCCAACTGGGACACGCCGTGCCCGGTCTGCCCGGCGAGGCGGAACTGCTGGACACCTACGGCGACGGCGGGCCCGCGCTGCCCGCGATGGATTGGTTCCGGGCGCTCGGCCGCATGAAGATGGCCGCGATCATGGGCCACAACCTGCGCCGCCACCGCGAGGGCAAACACCACGACCCGGATCAGGAACGCCTGCCGCCCACCATCGCCGCGATGATCCGCACCGCCCGCGACATCCTCGGCTGACCCGGCAGCGGTCCGTACCCCACCGAACAGGAGCACTCGTGGATTTCGGATACTCGCCACGGGCGAGTGAACTCCAAGACCGTATGCGGTCGTTCATGGACGAGTACGTCTTCCCCGCGGAAGCCACGTACGACCGGCAACTGGCCGAAGGGGACGATCCGCACGCCCTGCCGCCGGTGATGGCCGAGCTGAAGGCCAAGGCCCGCGCCGAGGGCCTGTGGAACCTCTTCATGGCGCACGGCGACTGGGGCGCGGGGCTCAGCAACCTGGAATACGCGCCGCTCGCCGGGCTGGCGGGCGAATCCATCATCGGTCCCGAGGTGTTCAACTGCTCGGCGCCCGACACCGGCAACATGGAGCTGCTCGCGCTGTACGGCACCCCCGAACAGCAGGAACGCTGGCTGCGGCCCCTGCTCGACGCGGAGATCCGATCGTGCTTCGCCATGACCGAGCCGGAGGTCGCCAGCTCCGACGCCCGCAACATCCGCACCCGTATCACCCGCGACGGCGACGCTTACGTGGTCAACGGCCGCAAGTGGTACACCTCCGGGATCCTCGACCCCGACTGCAAGCTGATCATCCTGATGGGCAAGACCGACCCGGAGGCGCCCACCTACCGGCAGCAGTCCATGCTGCTCATCCCCAGGGACACCCCGGGCGTCAAGATCCTGCGCGACCTGCCGATGTTCGGCTACACCGACCGCCTCGGACACGGCGATGTGCTCTTCGAGGACGTCCGCGTGCCGGTGGAGAACATCCTCGTCGGCGAGGGCGAGGGCTTCGCGCTCGCCCAGGGACGGCTCGGTCCCGGACGGATGCACTACGCGATGCGCGCCGTGGGTTTCGCCGAGCGCGCCCTGCGGCTGATGTGCGAGCGCGTCACCGAACGCGTCGCCTTCGGCGGACCCCTCGCCGACCAGGGCGTGGTCCGGGAGTGGATCGCCCGCAGCCGCATCGAGATCGAGCAGCTGCGGCTCCTCGTCCTCAAATCGGCCTGGCTGATGGACACCGCCGGCAACGCCGCCGCCCGTATGGAGGTCGCCGCGATCAAGGTCGCGGCGCTGGAGGTCGCCCACAAGGTCGTCGACCGAGCGGTGCAGGCGCACGGCGCGGCGGGGGTCAGCGACGACACCGTACTGGCCCGGCTGTACGCCATCACACGGGCACTGAAGATCGCCGACGGCCCCGACGAAGTCCATCTGCGGACGGTGGCCCGCCAGGAGCTCGCGCCGTACAAGAAGAAGACCGATACGAAGGCAGGGGCAGCGTGAGCGCCAACAGCCTCGACGGCAAGGTGGCCGTCATCACGGGCGGATCCCGCGGCATCGGCCTCGGCATCGCCACCGCCTACCGGGCGGCCGGTGCCCACGTGGTGATCGCGGCCCGCAAACCGGCCGGACTCGCCGAGGCGCGCGAGGAGTTGCTGCGCGTCAAGGGCGACGGTGACGTACACACGGTGGTGGCGAACGCCGGTGAACCGGAGCAGGCCGAGCGGTGCGTCGAGGAGACCATGGCCCGCTTCGGCCGGGTCGACGTCCTCGTCAACAACGCGGCAACCAACCCGTACCACGGCGATCTGCTCGACCTGGACCTGCCGCGCGCGGAGAAGACCGTCCGGGTCAACCAGTACGGCATGATCGCCTGGACCCGGTGTGCCTGGCGGGCCTGGATGGCCGAGCACGGGGGAGCGGTGGTCAACATCGCCTCCGTCGGCGGGCTCATCGTCGATCCGCACATCGGCTACTACAACGCCACCAAGGCCGCCATGCTGCACATGACCCGGCAGCTCGCCTACGAACTCGGGCCGCGCGCCCGCGTCAACGCCATCGCCCCCGGACTGATCAAGACGGAGCTGGCACGGGCGGTGTGGGAGGTCCGGGAGCCGATCCTCACCGCGAAGCTGCCACTGCGGCGCCTGGGCACGGTCGAGGACGTGGCACACGCGGCGCTGTTCCTGGCCACCGACGCCTCCTCCTGGATGACCGGCCAGACCCTGGTGCTCGACGGTGGCGCGACCGCCCTGCCGATCGGGGTGGAGGGATGAGCGCGCCGCTCGCCGCCGCGGAGCTGTTCTCGCTCCGGGGCAGGACGGCGGTGGTCACCGGCGCCTCCGCGGGGCTCGGCGCACGCTTCGCCGCCGTCCTCGCACAGGCCGGGGCCACCGTGTTCGCCGCCGCCCGGCGCGTCGAGAAGCTGAACGAACTCGCCGACTCCGACACCCGTATCCACCCCGTCGCCTGCGATGTCTCGCTCGCCGCCGACCGCGCGCGGCTGACCGGGACGGCGCTGGGGGCCACCGGCCGCATCGACGTCCTGGTCAACAACGCGGCCACGTCCGGGGAGACCCGCGCCGAGGACGAATCCCCGGACGCCTTCGCCGATGTCCTCGGCGTCAACCTCACCGCCCCCTTCCACCTGGCGCGCCTGGTGGCCGAGGCTCCCGCCGTGGACGGCGACCCGCCCCGCAGCGTCATCAACGTCTCCTCCATCCTCGGCCTGGTCACCGCCGCCCCGCTGGGCGGCGCGAGCTACGCGGCGTCCAAGGCCGGGCTGATCGGGCTGACCCGGGAGCTGGCCGGTCAGTGGGGCGCGAGCGGAACCCGCGTCAACGCGCTCGCCCCGGGCTGGTTCCGCACCGAGATGACCGCGGACCTCTTCGGCGACGAGCGCTCCAGCCGCTGGGTCGAGCGCAACACCCTGCTGCGGCGCGGCGGCGGGGCCCATGAACTGGACGGCGCGCTGCTGTTCCTCGCCTCGGACGCCTCCTCGTACTGCACCGGCCAGGTCCTGACCGTCGACGGCGGATGGACCGCGCGATGAGCGTCGGCATCGAGATCGACGACGGCCTGGCCCGTGTCACCCTGCGCCGGGGCGCGGCGGGCAACGCCATCGGGCTGGACATGGCACACGGGCTGCTGGACGCGGCGCGGGTCTGCGCCACCGAGTCCGTCCGGGCCGTGCTGCTGACCGGTGAGGGGAAGTCCTTCTGCGTCGGCGGCGACCTCGGGGAGTTCTCCCGGCTCTCCGGAGAGCCACTGGAGCGGCACCTCATCGCGGTGACCGGCGCGCTCCACGAAGCGCTGCGCACGTTCGCGGCGGGCGACGCGCCCGTGGTGGCCGCCGTCCAGGGAGCCGTGGCCGGTGCGGGTATCGGCCTGGCCGCGTCCGCCGATGTGACCCTGGCCGCCGACGACGCCTCCTTCACCACCGCGTACACCCGGATCGGCTACTCACCGGACGCCGGAGTGAGCTGGTTCCTGCCCCGGCTCGTCGGCCCCAAGCGGGCCCTGGACCTGCTGCTGACCAACCGCCGTATCGCGGCGGCGGAAGCCGAGGACATCGGACTGGTGAGCCGGGTCGTCACCGCCGACCGGCTCGCCGCCGAGGCGCTGCGCACGGCCGAGGCGCTGCGCGACGGACCCACCGCCGCCTTCGGCGCCACCCGACGCCTCGTCGCCACCGGGCTGACCGCGGACCTCGGTACGCACCTGGACCGCGAGGCCCGTGCGATCGCCGCCGCGGCCGCCTCCGCCGCCGGCCGTGAGGGTGTCGCCGCCTTCCTGGGCAAACGGACACCCGACTTCACATCCGCCGCCCCCAGCACCTGACTCCCGCCCGAAACCCCTGGAGCCCCACCGTGTCGGAAGCATTCATCGTCGGAGCCGTCCGCACCCCCGTCGGCCGCCGCAAGGGCGCGCTCAGCGGCGTCCACCCCGCCGATCTCGGCGCTCACGCGCTGCGCGCCCTGCTGGAGCGCACCGGGGCCGACCCGGGCGCCGTCGACGACGTGTACTTCGGCTGCGTCAGCCAGATCGGCGCGCAGACCGGCAACGTCGCCCGTACCGCATGGCTGTCGGCCGGGCTGCCCCAGCACGTCCCCGGCACCACCATCGACCGCCAGTGCGGCTCATCCCAGCAGGCCGTGCACTTCGCCGCCCAGGCGGTCGGCTCCGGGACCGCCGATCTGGTGGTCGCCGGCGGGGTGGAGGTGATGAGCCTGGTGCCCATCGCCAGCCCCATGTACGTCGGAGAACAGGCCGGTATGGGCAGCCCGTTCGCGGGGGACGGCTGGCGCGAGCGCTTCGGGGACCAGGAGGTCTCCCAGTTCCGAGGGGCCGAGCTGATCGCCGAGAAATGGGCCATCTCCCGCGCGGAGATGGAGGAGTTCGCGCTCACCAGCCACCAGCGGGCCCTCGCCGCCCAGGCCGACGGCGCCTTCGACGAAGAGATCACCCCGGCCTTCGGGCTCACCGCCGACGAGGGGCCGCGCGCCGACACCACCCTGGAGAAGATGGCCGGGCTGAAGAGCCTCACCGAGGACGGCCGGCTGACCGCCGCCGTCTCCAGCCAGATCTCCGACGGCGCCGCCGCCCTGCTGATCGCCTCCGAGGAGGCGGTGCGCCGCCACGGCCTGACCCCGCTCGCGCGCGTGCACACCATGGCCGTCGTCGGCTCCGATCCGATCCACATGCTGACCGGTCCGATCCCCGCCACCGAGAAGGTCCTGGACAGGGCCGGACTGGCGATCGGCGACATCGATCTGGTGGAGATCAACGAGGCGTTCGCCTCCGTCGTCCTCGCCTGGCAGAAGGAGATCGGCGCCGACCCGGAGCGGGTCAACGCCTTCGGCGGCGCCATCGCGCTCGGACATCCGCTCGGCGCCACCGGCGCCCGGCTCATGACCACGCTCGTCCACCAACTGCGCAGGACCGGCGGACGCTACGGCCTCCAGACGATGTGCGAGGGCGGCGGCATGGCGAACGCGACGGTAGTGGAGCGCCTTTGAACACGGCCCATTCACGTCGATTGGCAACTGAGTTCAGCTTGGGGCTACTCTCGGGTACGGACAAGGTGGACTGCGGCCAGGAGACGAGGCATGGCGACGAGAATCGTTGAACCCGAAGCGGGACCGAGGTCCAAGCGTGCCGCCATCCTGGCCGCCGCCGTCGACTGCTTCGGCGAGACGGGGTTCGAGGCCACCAAGTGGTCCACCGTGGCCGAGCGGGTCGGCATCGGGCAGACGGCGCTCTACCACTACTTCGAGTCCAAGACGCACTGCCTGCTCACCATCATGCGGCTGGAGCTCCAGCGCTCCCACGACAAGTTCACGGAGGCGACCGAGGGCGTCGAGGATCCGACCGAGGCGCTCCGGGCGGCCATCCGCGCGGCCTACGACGTCTCGGACCACGAGGTCCTCCAGATGCGGATCCTGCACAACCACATGGACCTGCTCTCCGGCACGCGCAAGTCCAAGCGGGAGGAGGCCGAGCGCGTCGAGGCCCGCAAGCTGGTCCAGCTCGTCGAGCGGAACTGGACGAACCTGCTGGTGAAGGGTATGTCCATGGGTGCGTTCCCGCTCCGGGACGCGCAACTGCTCGGCTCGGGGGTGCTCGGTCTGATCGTCAGCGTCTGGCGGTGGTACCGGCCCTCGGGGCCGACGCCGCTGTCGGAGGTCAGTGAACTGATCGAGGGCGCCTGCGTGCGTATGGTCGCCACCTGATCCCCTGAGCGGCCCCCTGCCGTTCCGGCCCCCGGCGGATATCCGCCGGGGGCCGTTTCGCGTCCGTACGGACTCTTGTCAGCCGCGTTTCCCCCGGATTACGATCCAGATCACTGAATTGAACTGAACTCAGGTTGATCTGGGAGCCCCGGTCTCATGGCATTGCGCACGTACATGGCCAGTATGGACAGCCCGCATCCGGAACGGACGCTGGACCTGCTCGAACCCGACTTCCGCTTTCTCATCGCCCTGCCGGGCAGCGAGATCACCGGCGAGTCCAAGGAGGACTTCGCCGCGTACATCGCCGGCCGGAATCCCAAGGAACGGTCGCATGAGATCCTGCGCCACAGCCGGGAGGGCGACCTCGAGACCGTGTACGGCGTGGTGACGGAGGCCGGGCGGTACACCGGCTCCTTCCTCTCGGCCGCGGTGATCTCGCCCGGCGGGCTCATCGCGCGCTACCAGTCCTTCTTCACCACCTCGTTCGAACTGGTCGACTGGGCTCCGCAGGGCGACGGGAGCCGGGCATGACGGACACCCCGGCCGCGGCCCCCTTCCTCACCGCGTGGTTCGAGATTCTCGACGGCGATGAGCCGTCCCGTATTCTCGACCTGATCAGCGACGACTTCTCGCTGTCCATCCTGTTCTCCACCGGCGACGGCAACGCCACCGACTTCGCCGGGGACCGCGCCGCCCTGGTGGGCTATCTCGAACAGCGTGAGAAGGGCACCCGCACCCACCATCTGCTGTCGGCGACCACGCTCGGCCAGGACGAGCTCTTCCTGGGCGAGGTGCGCCGCGCGGGTGTCCCCGAGGCCACCTTCGTCGCCGCCGGGCGGGTGAACGACGCAGGCCGGCTTCAGCGCCTGCTGATCGGGCGCTCATCCGAGATCCGCTTCACCTGACCTCGACCCCATGGAGAGCACTGTCATGTACAACCTGGTCCTGCTGGCGGCCCGGCCCCCGGAGTGGACGCATGAACAATTCATCACGTGGTGGCGCGGCGACCACGCGGAGCTGACCTACCGCCTGCCCGGGCTGCGTGCCTGGCGCCACACCGAGATCGACGCCGCTCTGGAGCCGCGTTCCGAGGGCTGGGACGGGATCTCCGTACTCAGCTTCGACTCCCCCGAGGACCTGAGGAAGGCCCTCGCGAGCCCCGAGTGGGCCGATGCCGTCGCCCAGGTCGGCGACATGAAGGGCCGCCGGATCGCGGTCATGGGGCACGAGGCGGAGATGTTCGCCGCCTGAGCGTTCTCAGCGGATCGGTGGAAGTCGGCCGCGGTTCGGTGGCGTCCCGAAGGGGCGCGGGGCTGTGTCGATGTGCGGCTCCGCCGCGCGGGCGCGACCAGCCACGACGGCGCCGCAGACGATCGACGGCAGGTCGGGGCACTTCCAGCGAAGCGCTTAGGCCGCCCGGCCCGGTCCGGCGGCAGGTCAGACACCAAAGCGTTTCGGCAAACGGAGTTCGGCACAGCGCAACGAGGGGCAGGATGCGACAGGTAGTGCGGGAGTTCCAGCAGAAGGCGGACGAAGCCGACTTCATCGCCGTGATCGACGACACCGGCAGCCATACGGCCCGGCAACTGTTCGAGGAGGCCGTACGGCTGGCCGGAGCGCTGTCCGCCGACGCGGCCGACGGATCGGTCGGCACGGTCCTGGTCCAGGCGGACAACTCATGGCGCACCATCGCCGCCACCCTCGCCGTGGGCCTGCGGGGCGGGGTTCTCGCGGTGGTCAATCGGCACACCACACCCGCCGAGTTCGCCGCCGCGTGGGAGGACATCCGCCCGGACGCCGTCGTCGCCGAGCCCTCGGCGATGGACGAGTGGACGGTGCACACCCGGCTGCCGGGCCCGGCGCGGACGGTGCTGGACGGCTGGGCGTGCCGGTCCGTACCCGGCGGACACGAGGTGTCGCGCTGGTCGGGCGGCGCCCTCATCGGTCTGACCTCCGGATCGACCGGGCGGCCCAAGGGCGTCGTACAGTCCGAGCGGGCCCTGCGCTACGCCGCCACGAGCACCATCGACGCCAACGGGCTGGCGCCGGGCGACGCCATCGCCGCGATCGTGCCGCTGTCGTCCACCGCGGCCTACTGCTTCGGGGTCTATCTCTCCCTCCTGCTGCGCGGGCCGCTCGTCCTCACGGGCAAGTGGGACCGGGCGGTCGCGCTGCGGCGGATGGCCGACGCGGGCGTCCGATGGACCATGTGCGTACCGACCATGGCATTGCAGATGGGCGCCGAAGCGGCCGGCTCCGGCATCCTCCGGGGCGTCCGGTCGATCACCGTCGGCGGCGGGCCCATGGACCGTGGGGCGCTGGCCCGGGCCGAACGGTCCCTGGGCACGAAGATCCTCCGCGTCTTCGGCATGTCCGAGTGCCTGGGCCACACCACGCCGAGCCCCGACGACCCCGAGGAGATCCGGCTCGGCAGGGACGGCCGCCCCTTCCCGGGTACGGACGTGCGCGCGCTCACCTCCGACGGTCAGGTGGCCGGACCGGGGGTGACCGGCCGGGCGCAGGTCCGCGGCCCTTCCCTCTACCTCGGGTACGCCCGCGAGGGCAGAACCGATCCACCCGCGCTCACGGCGGACGGCTATCTGCCCACCGGCGATCTGCTGATGGTCCACGAGGACGGCACCATCACCATCATGGGCCGCGAGAAGGACATCATCATCCGGGGCGGCCGCAACATCGACATCACCGAGATCGAGCGCGCGGTCGCCAGCCATCCGCGCGTGGCCAGGGCCTGTGTCACGCCGGTCCCCGACGATGTCCTCGGTGAACGCGTGGCGCTGCTCGTCGTCGCCGAGGACGGTGGCGGCGTCGAACTGGCCGAGGTGACCGGCCATCTGGAGAGCGTCGGTCTGTCCAAGACCAAGTGGCCCGAGTACGTCTACGACGTCGAGGAGCTGCCCCAGACGAAGGTCGGCAAGCTCGACCGGGGCGGGGCCCGGGACCTGGCCGTCAGGCTGCACACCCGCGAAGGAGGATCATGACAGCGCGGTTCGACCAGGCTCCATGGGCGACGGCCGGAATCCAGACCGTGGGGCCCGGGGTGCACCGCGTGCCGCTGCCGCTGCCCAACGACGGCCTGCACGCCGTGAATGTCTACCTCCTGGAGGATCTGGACGACGACGGCGGCATCGTCATGATCGACGGGGGCTGGGCGATTCCCGAGGCGCGCAAGACGCTCGAGGAGGCCCTGGCCGCCATCGACCGCGACCCCGGCGACATCAGCCACATCCTGGTCACCCACATCCACCGCGACCACTACACCCAGGCGGTGGAGCTGCGCCGGCTGCTCGGCTCGCGCGTCTACCTCGGCGCGGGGGAGCGCCCGGGCCTGGAGATGCTCGACCGGCTGCGCAGCGACCAGCCCGTGGGCTCGCTGCGGACCCTGCGGGCGGCGGGCGCCGGGGAACTCGCCGACCGCATCGAGGCGATGGACCACGGTGGCTACGACCCGAGCCTCTGGGAGGCCCCCGATCACTGGCTCGGCGCGGAGACGCTGCGCTTCGGCGAGCGCGAACTGCGGGTCGTGCCCACTCCGGGGCACACCAAGGGCCATGTGGTCTTCCTGGACGAACAGCGCGGGCTGCTGTTCTCCGGGGACCACGTCCTGCCCCACATCACCCCGTCCATCGGCTTCGAACTCGCCGAGCCGGGCGGCCACCCGCTCGCCGACTACCTGGACTCGCTGCGGCTGATGACCCGCTACGCCGACGCCCGACTGCTGCCCGCGCACGGACCGGTCGCCGACTCCGCCCACACCCGGGTCGCCGAACTGCTCGCCCACCACGACGACCGGCTGGCCCGGAGCCTGACGGCGCTGGGCGAGGACACGCTCGACGCCCACGCCGTGGCGCGGAAGCTCGGATGGACGCGCCGGGCCGTGCCGTTCGGGGAGCTGAGCGCCTTCAACCAGATGCTCGCGGTCCATGAGACGGCCGCGCATCTGGACGTCCTGGTGCTGCGGGGCCGGGTGACGGCGGCCCGCGCCGACGGTGTGCATCGGTACACGCGCGTGCGCTGACGACGCCGTCCATACGTCCATCGAATAGATCCGATGACCATGGAAGTGGTGAGCGGCTGATCCCGGGCAGTTTGGCCCTCTCTCTCGACAGCCGGACCGGAATTGCGTATCAATTCATCCGATCACTGAACTGTCGAGAGAAGGAAAGGCCGCATCATGCAGAGACCGGGCTTACCCGCACGCGCCTTCGGCCTCCTGGCCGCGACCGCCGCCGCCCTCGGAGCCTTCGTGGCCACCGGAACCGAGTCCTACGCCGCCCAGTCCGCCGCCCAGTCCGTGACACCCCCCGCCCCGCGCTCCTCCGTCGTCACCTGGGCCTCCAGCGCGTACCCGGCGGGAACCGCCGCCCAGGACCTGACCTACCGGTTCGTCGTCCACACCAGCGTCGGCGGCCGGGACCTGCGGATCCGGCTCTCCAACGCCTACGGCGACCAGCCGGTGACCTTCGGCCACGCCTACGCCGGTGTACGCGAGTCCGGGGCGGCGGTCGTGCCCGGCAGCAACGGACGGCTGACCTTCCGCGGCGCGTCGTCGGTGACCGTACCGGTGGGCGGCGTCGTGTACAGCGATCCGCTGCCGGGCCGCGTCCAGCCCCAGTCCGACCTCGCCATCAGCCTCTATGTGCGCGGCGCGGGCACCCTCGCGACCGGCCACAAGGGGGCCCGCGCGACCCAGTACGTCGCACCGGCCGGCGACCACGCCGCGGAGGAGGATCCCGCCGCCTACACCCAGCAGATCACCTCCTGGTACTACCTGGACGCCGCCGTCGTACGGCCCCCGCGCGGCACCGGCGCCGTCGTCGCCTTCGGCGACTCGATCACCGACGGCTCCGCCTCGACTCAGGACACCAACCGCCGCTGGCCGGACTTCCTCGCCCGACGGCTGCTCGCCGACCCCCGCTCCCGGCTCAAGGGCGTCGCCAACGAAGGAATCTCCGGCAACAGGATCCTCGCCGACGGCTCGGCCGAGAGCGCGCTGAAGCGACTCGACCGGGATGTGCTCTCCCAGGCCGGTGTGCGCACGACGGTCCTGCTGGAGGGCATCAACGACATCAAGGCCACGCCGGGCCCCACCGCCGACGACCTCATCGCCGGCTACCGGCAGATCATCGCCAGGTCCCACGCGCGTGGCACGTGCGTGGTCGGGGCGACCGTCATGCCGTACGAGGGCTGGCGGGAGTACGAGGCCGTCGACGAGACGGTCCGCCAACAGGTCAACGACTTCATCCGCACCAGCGGCGAGTTCGACGCGGTCGTCGACTTCGACAAGGCCGTCCAGGACCCCGCGGCGCCCACCCGGATGCTCCCCGCCTACGACAGCGGCGACCACCTCCACCCCAATGACACCGGTATGCGCGTGATGAGCGACGCCATCCCCCTCCACGCCCTCAACTGCGACCGCTGACCCCCTGCCCCTCTCCACCCCGGGCCGCCGCCTTGCGGTACCGGCCCGGGGTGGTACCGAACTCCCGCTGGAAGGCGTGTGAGAGTGCGTACGGGCTGCCGTAGCCGACCCGGTCGGCGATGGAGGCCAGGGTGTCCGAAGTGTCCCGGAGCAGGGTGGCGGTGAGAATGATGCGCCACCACGTGAGGTACGCCATCGGAGGGCGCCCGACCAGGGTGGTGAACCGGCGCGCCAGGGTGGGGCGGGAGACGTTCACCTCCCCGGCCAGGCGCTCGGTGGTCCACGGGGCGGCCGGATCCGAGTGCAGCGCCCGCAGCGCGGCGGCCGTCACCGGGTCGCCCAGGACGCGGGGCCAGGCTCCGCTGGTGGCCTCGGCCATCCAGGAACGGATCATGTAGACGAGGAGCAGATCGAGCAGGTTCGGCAGCGCGATGCAGGAGCCGGGCCGGCGTTCGTCCAGTTCACCGGCGAGCAGGTCGATCGCGGCGCGCAGCTCGAGGTGGCCGCCCACACGGCTGGGAAGGTGGACGACCCGGGGCATCTCCGCGAGAAGCGGGTGGATGCGGCTACAGTCCAGCCGGTACTGGCCGCAGAGGATCTCCGTCTCGGCCGGGGAGTCGGCGAGCACATGGCCTGTGCCATGGGGGAGCAGCACCGCGTCACCCACGCCGAGGGACACCGGGTCACCGTCGTCGGGCAGCAGCCGGCAACCGCCTTTGAGCACCACATGAAAGCCCGCGCCGCCGAACGAGTGAAGCCGCGTGCACCCGCCGCCGTTCATCCGCAACCGGCGGGACGAGGGGTGCCCCAGACGCATGGCGGAGATCGCGTCGCTCACCACATCCATTGATGCAGAGTATCTTCCGTATGACACATGAGACGGATGCGTATCTCAGTGAGCCGGATGCGCATGGAGAGGCTCTTACGGCCTTCCTAGGGTCGAGTGCATGACGAACGAGAGTGTGCACCGCCTCGTGCTGGGCGATGTCGAGGTCATCCGGGTCGTGGAGTGGCAGGGCCCGTTCGTGCCCGTCTCCGGTCTGGTCGCGGAGACCGCCGGTGAGGTGTGGAAGGACAATGAGGACTGGCTGGTGCCGGACCACTGGGAGCCGGATACCGACCGGCTGGTGATCGCGTTGCAGACCTGGGTGCTGCGCAGCGGCGGGCGGACCGTCCTGGTCGACACCGGAGTGGGCAAGGGGCGCGAACGGCCGGGCTCGCCGCCGTTCCACCACTGGCAGGGCGATCTTCTCGGCTGCCTGGCGAAGGCCGGTGTCCGCCCGCAGGACGTCGACGTCGTCGTCAACACCCATCTGCACATCGACCATGTCGGCGGGAACACCGTCGAGGCGGACGGGGAGTGGATACCGGCATTCGCCAATGCCCAGTACCTCATCCCGGCCGCCGACGACGTCCACTTCGGGCCGGACGGCGGATACGGCAACGGCTCGCAGGCGGACGGCCGGCTGATCTACGAGGACAGCGTCGCGCCCATCCACCGGGCCGGACAGGCCGTGCGGTGGGACGGTTCCCACCGCATCGACGAGCACCTCACCCTGGAGTCCGCGCCCGGCCACACCCCCGGCTCGTCCGTGCTGCGGCTCGACTCCGGCGGCGACCGGGCCGTCTTCGTCGGAGACCTGCTGCACAGCCCGGTGCAGATCCTCCAGCCCTGCTGCAACAGCAACGCCTGCCTGGACTCGGAACAAGCGGTGGCGAGCCGACTGCGCGTGCTGCGACGCGCGGCCGATCAAAGGGAGTTGCTCGTTCCCGCGCACTTCGCGGGTGCCACGGGCGCCGTGGAGGTCCGGCGGGGAGGCGGCGGGTTCACCCTCGTCGGGCGGAGCTGAGATCTCCGGGCTGGGGTTGTGGGATCGCAATTGCGCTAAAGTAGAAGTGTGAAGTACCTGCCGGCCATCCTCAGCGAAGATCATCCGAGCCTCAGCGCCACCGAGCGCGCATACGCCACCATCAAGCGCCAGATCATCGAGCTCGATCTGGAGCCCGGCGCTCATGTCACCAAGTCGACCCTCGCGCGCCGGGCCGGCGCCAGCACGATGCCCGCCCGGGAGGCGCTGACCCGGTTGCAGCGGGACGGTCTGGTGCAGGCGCTGCCCCGCTCGGGCTACCGCATCCTGCCGGTCACCCTCAAGGGGACCCGCGACCTCTGTGCCTTCCGTCGGCTGCTGGAGGTCGAGGCGGCGGGTCTCGCGGCGGAGCTCGGCTGCCCCGGGCGCGATCTCGCCCGGATGGAGGAGCTCCTGTCGGTCACGTACGAGACGGGGGACCCGGCCAGTCTCGACGCGTTCCTCCGCGCCAACCTCGAGTTCGACGCGATCATCGCCAACCGGTGCGGCAACGACATGCTGGCCCAGGCGGTCATCCGGGTCTTCGACGAGTTGGAGCGAGTCCTGCGGATCACGCTGAAGTCCCTGCCCTTCTCGGAGCCGGCCGCGCATCAGCGGCGGGAGATCCTCGAGGCCATCCGGGACCGTGACCCGGCCGCGGCCCGTGCGGCCATGGGCGCCAGAACGCGGACCGCCCAGGAGCAGATCATCGACCAGTTGGTGTCCCATGCGTCGCTCGCCGAGGTCAGCATCAGCGTCACCTGATCCCGGAGGGCCGGGTTCGGTTTCGCGTTCCCCGGGGGGTTGAAGTGGTTCTCCGAGCAGATGTAAGATCTCAGTATAGAGATCTAAGATCTTAGATGGGGGTGGAATTCCAGACTCCCGCCCGCCGCCACATCGAGATGATCACTATGAACACCACAGCGCTCTGCCGGACCGACCGGACTTTCTCGCTACCGCCTTCCGCCGCTGATGTGCCCGGGGTCCGGAGTGCCCTGGTGGAGACCCTCCTCGAATGGGGAATCCCGGCGGGAGGCGAGCTGGTCCACACCATCGGCCTCATCGCCTCGGAGCTGGTCACCAACGCCGTGAACCACGCCGGTGTGTTCACACCGAGCATCGTCGTCACTCTCAGGCTCGGTGACGACGGAACGCTGGAACTCGGTGTCCGCGACAACTCGCGCGACGTTCCGAGGCCGACGGCCGCCTCCCCGGAGGCCACCCATGGCCGCGGAACGGCGATCGTCGACGCACTGCTCACCGAATACGGCGGGGGTCTGACGGCCGAACGGCATCCCGATGGCAAGACCGTCTGGGCCCGGCTGCCCGGCTTCCCGGCGCACCACGATCCGTGAAGGGAACCCCTGATGAAGCTGGAACGTCTGCCGGCGCTCGAACTCGCCGACCGTGCCCGGACGGCGCCGCCGCACCATGTGGCCATGGTCCCCTTCCGGGGTGTGCCGATGCTGCCCATGCCGGAACACGTCGTGGAGGCGGCGCGGACCGCCGCCGGTGAGGTGTTCCCCCGGAACAGCCGCGGGTCCGAAGAACTCCGCCAGGCGATCGCTTCGCGTCTGGAGGCCACGTACGGGCTCGCCGTGGACCCGGGGCGCGAACTGCTGATCACCCACGGCGCCCAGCACGGGATGAGCGTGGCGCTGAGGGCTCTGCTGTCGCCGGGCGACGACGTCGTGATCCCCGCTCCGAGCTACTTCTTCGACGGCATGATCCGCCTGGCGGGAGCCCGGCCGGTGTACGTACCGTCCGACGAGGGCCGCGGCTGGGACCATGTCCCGGCGGCCGTCGAGGCCGCGATCACTCCGGCCACCCGGGCACTGCTGATCTGCAACCCCAACAATCCGACCGGTTATGTGCCCAGCCGGGAGCGGCTTTGCCAGCTTCTGGACATCGCCGCGCGCCACGGTCTGATCGTCTTCTCCGACGAGTCCTACGAGCGCTATGTATGGGACGGGCCCGGCTATGTGCCGCAGATGCTGCTGCGCGATCACCATCCGGACCTGGTCACCGTCACCAGTCTCAGTAAGAACTACGCCTTCACCAGCTGGCGGGTCGGCTATGTGCACGCCCCCGCCCATCTGCTGAGGCCGATACACCATGCCTTCGAATGGGATGCCATCAACGTCGGCGACGTGGCCCAGGCCGCGGCCCATGCCGTCATGACCGGCCCGCAACACTGGATCGAACAAGAGTTCGCCACCATGCGGGCCAGGCGTGACATCCTCCGCGGCGGGCTGGAGAGCGCGGGCCTCGCTTCGGTGCGCCCCGACGCCGGCGTTTTCGTCTTCGTCGACTGCGCCCCGCTCGGATTCCGCGGGCGACGGCTGGAGCGGCTGCTGTTGGACCACGGCATGACGGCCATCGCGGGGGACGCCTTCGCGGGGCCGGATACGCATGTCCGCATGGTGTACGGGGGGTCCGCCGCCGACCTCGAGGAAGTGGGGCGGCGGCTCGGGGAGTTGAGGCGGGGGAGTGGGGGCGGGGGCGGCGTGGCGTCCCGGCTGTCCGCCGCGGAGTAGCGGGAAGGGGAGTCGACGCTCGCGGTACGGCGAGGTGTCGCACGGACAACAAAGAGATCTTACTCATTCATTGCTGAGATCTCAGATCTGCCTTATGGTCATCGCAACTGCCGGAGGGGTGGCGCGAGGGAGCCCCCTCCAGGGCCGCCTTTCAAGGAGCCGAACATGTCAGGACCCGCTGTGACCGATCGCGACGGAAGCTGGCGCGTCGCCGCCGACATCGGCGGGACCTTCACCGATGTCATCGCCCTGGGCCCGGATGGCCGGGTCGTCCCCGTGAAGGTCCTCTCCACACCGCCGGACTTCGGCAGCGGCGTCCTCGGCGGAACCCGGGCCGCGCTCTCCGCGGCGGACGCGCTTCCGCACCAGGTCACGGCGATGCTGCACGCCACCACGGTGGCCACCAACGCCATTTTGGAGATGCGGGGAGCACATACCGCCCTGGTCACCACGCGGGGATTCCGGGACGTGCTGGAACTCGGGCGCCTGCGCCGTCCCCTGCTGTACGACCTCTCCTGGCAGCGGCCGACCCCGCTCGTTCCCCGGCGCCACCGCTACGAGATCGACCAGCGCATCACCGCCGACGGCCACCTCGAGCCCCCGGCGGACTCCGCCGAACTGGCGCGGGTGGCAGACGAGATCCGGGCCGCGGGCATCGAGGCGGTGGCGGTGTGTCTGATCAACTCCTATGTCCGTCCCGAGGAGGAGCGCCGAGTCGCCGCCGAACTGCGGGCCCTCCTGCCCGGCACCTATGTGACCGCCTCCGTCGACATCACGCCGCAGATGCAGGAGTACGAGCGCACCAGTACCGCGGTCGTCAACAGCTATGTGGGGCCCCAGGTCCATGACTATGTCACGGCGCTCGGCGAGGGGCTGCGGGAGGCGGGCGTCTCCGCGCCCTTGATGATCATGCAGTCCAGCGGTGGGCTCCTCGACGCACCCTCGGTGGTGGGGCGCCCGGTACAGATCATCGAGTCGGGACCCGCCGCCGGCGTCATCGCCGTACGGAAACTCTCCCAGCTCATGGGCCTCGACTCGGTGGTCGCCTTCGACATGGGCGGCACCACGGCCAAGGCATCCCTCATCGAGCACGGCGAGCCGTTCGTCGCCGGTGACTACGAGGTCGGCGGGGGCATGAACATCACCCGAGGCATGGGCAAGGGGGCGGGATACGCGCTGCGCGTGCCCTCCATCGACATCGCCGAAGTGGGTGCGGGCGGGGGCAGCGTCATCTCCACCGACGTCGCCGGATCCCTGCGGGTCGGACCGGAGAGCGCCGGCTCCCGGCCCGGTCCCGCATGCTACGGCAATGGAGGGACCAGCCCCACGCTGACCGATGCCAATGTGGTCCTGGGCTACCTCAGCCCGAGGGCCCTGGCCGGCGGACGCGTGGCCATCGAGCCGGACCTTGCCCGGCGGGCCATCGCCCCGGTGGCCCAGGACCTCGGCGTCGACATCCCGGCGGCCGCGCGCGGGGCCTACGAGGTCGCCGTGTCCAGCATGACCAAGGCCGTCAAGGCCGTCACCAGCGAACGCGGCCGCGATCCGCGGGAGGCGGTCATGGTGGCCTTCGGCGGTGCCGGGCCCCTCTACGGCGCGGCCATCGCCCGGGAGCTCGGCATCGACACCGTCATCGTCCCCGTGCACACCGGGCTGTTCAGCAGTCTGGGGCTCCTCGTCGCCGACACCGAACGGCAGGCGGTGGTGCCCCACCGGACGGACCTCGACGCGCTCGACCTGCTCGGCGCGGAGTTCGACCGCATGGCCAAGGAAGTCACCGAGGCCCTGCGGGAGACCGCCCCCTCGGCACACACCGAGGTACAGCGGGTCTTCGACATGCGCTACCGCGGTCAGCGGTTCGAGCTGTCCGTCACCGTCCCCGACGGGACGCTGGACTCCGGCCTGATGGCCTCCGTACGGCAGCGGTTCCACGCCGAGCACCACCGCACCTACGGCCGCGCCGGTACCGACGAGCTCGTGGAGATCGTCAACCTCCGCGTCCGCGGGCGGGTGCGCAACCCCGTCGGCGTCGAGCGGCTCCTGAGCCTGCCGCCGTCGGCGCCCCGTGCCGGAACGACTTCGGCGCCCCGGGCCGAAACGACTTCGGCGCCCCGGGCCGAAACGACCCGGGAGTGCCGGTTCGACCGGACCGAGCCGACGCCGGTCATCCCCCGCGCCGCACTGTCGCCGGAGCCCCGGCAAGGCCCCCTCGTCATCGAGGACATGGACTCCACCACCCTCGTACCGCCGGCGGCCACCGCCCACCGCGACCGCTTCAACAACATCGTCATCAGCTGGACGACCGCAGCCCCGGAGGCAGCCTCATGAGCCCGCGCCCGATCAGCGACGCCGCCACGTTCGAGGTCTACCGGAACGCGGTGACCGGACTCGCGGACGAAATGGCGATCACCATTCTGCGTACCGCGCACTCCCAGATCGTCGCCTCCAGCATGGACTTCTCGGCCGCGCTGTGCGATGCCTCGGGACGGGTGATCGCACAGGCCAACACCTGTCCGGTGCACCTCGGCTCCATTCCCGAAGCCATGAGCGCCGTGCTCACGGCCTTCGGCGACTCCGTCCGCCCGGGCGACGTCTACCTGCTCAACGATCCCGACCTGGGCGGTATGCACCTGCCCGACATCTTCGCGATCGCCCCGGTGTTCACCTCCGGGCAGCAGCTGCTCGGCTACTCGGTCACCGTCGTCAACCACGTGGACGTGGGAGGCTGGGCCGCGGGATCCATGGCGGTGCAGTCCACCAGCATCTTCGCGGAAGGCGTGCAGATACCGCCGTCCCGGCTGTACGACGCGGGCACGCTCAACGAGACCTTCCTCGCGCTCATCCTCCGCAACGTACGTGAGCCGGAGCTGCTCCGTGGCGATCTGGAAGCACAGCTCGCCGCGTGTCACGCGGGCGGGGAGGGGCTGAGGGCACTGGCCGAACGCCATGGCACCGACGGGCTGGCCGCACTGAACGAGGAACTCCTCGCCTACTCCGAGACCCTGCTGCGCGCGGCGCTCGCCGAGGCACCCGACGGTGCCTACGCGTTCGAGGACTTCATCGACGACGACGGCATGGGTTCGCCGCCCATCCCCTTTCGCGTCACCGTCACCATCACCGGGGACACCCTGCACGTGGACTTCACCGGGTCCTCCCCCCAGGTCGCCTCGGCCCTCAACGCCACCGCGTCCTTCACCCGGTCCGCCTCCTACGCGGCCATCCAGGGCGCCCTGGGATCCGACATCCCGGCCAACAGCGGCTTCTACCGGCCCCTCACCTTCACGATTCCCCCGGCCTCCATCCTCAACGGCCGAAGGCCCTCGGCCCGTGGCGCCCGCGGCCTGGTCGCCTACCGCATCATCGACACCGTCCTCGGCGCGCTGGCCCCCGTCTTCCCCGACCGGGTCCCGGCCGCGGGCGACGGCGGCCCGGACTCCGTGGCCATCGGCATCACCGGGGAGAACGGAACCACCAACGTCCTGTGGGACATCCTGTGCGGGGCCTGGGGAGCCCGTCCCGATCGCGACGGTGTGGACGGCGTCAGCCCGCTCGGCGCCAACCTGGCCAATGTACCGGTGGAGGAACTCGAGCAGTCCGGCCATGTGCGCATCGACGGCTACGGCTACCTGCCCGACACCGGCGGCCCCGGCCGGTGGCGCGGCGGCCTGTCGACCTTCCGCGACATGACGGTGCTCGCTCCCACGGTGTCCGTGCAGATCCGCTCCGACCGGCGCACCCACCTGCCCTACGGCCTCGACGGGGGAGCCCAGGGCACGCCGTCGTCCAACATCCTCAACCCCGGCACCCCACTGGAGCAGATACTCCCCGCCAAGGTCGTCCAGCTCCTCGCCGCCGGCGAACGCCACCGGCACGTCACCGCCGGCGGAGGCGGCCACGGGGACCCCTTCACCCGGGATCCCGACCGTGTCCTGCAAGACGTACTGGACGGGAAGGTCACCGCCTCCGGCGCGATCCGCGACTACGGAGTCGTCGTCACTCCGGACGGCGCGGTCGACACGGCAGCGACACGGCGACGGCGCGCCGCCGGGCGCCGCTAGCCCCGTCCCCGCCCCAACTCACGGTCCCGTCCCCCACTCACCGTCCCCGCCCCCGACTCACCATCCACCCCCCACCTCACCATCCTCGGACCCCGCTCACCGAGAGGACCCCGTCATGGCCGAGGTCACCGCCCTGACAATGACAGACGATGACATGCGTCGTGTATGGCGCAAAGTAGGCATCCGCATCATCCCGCTCATCGGCCTCGCCTACGTGATGAGCTACATCGACCGTGCCAATCTCGGCTACGTGGCACAGTCGCTCAACAAGAGCCTCGGCATCACCGCCGGACAGATGGGCCTGGCCTCCGGCCTGTTCTTCATCGGCTACATCCTCGTGGAAATCCCCAGCAACATGATGCTGCGCCGGTTCGGAGCGCGGAAATGGATCACCCGGATCCTGGTCTCCTGGGGCCTCGTCACCATGGGAACCGCGGCCGTGCACAGCGTTGCCCAGCTCTACGTCATGCGAATCCTGCTCGGTTTCGCGGAGGCCGGGCTGGCCGCCGGAATCCTGCTGTACATGACCTTCTGGTTCCCCAGGAGACAGCGGACATGGGCCATGTCGATCTTCTTCATCATGATTCCGCTGTCCGGCATCATCGGATCGCCCCTCGCCGCGGCCATGCTGTCCTGGGGTGAACAGCTCACCGGGTACGCCGGGTGGCGATCGTTGTTCTTCACCGAGGGCCTCTTCACCGTCCTGTCCGGAACCCTGATCTACGGTCTGCTGCCGGACCGCCCCGCCGACGCGAAGTGGCTGACGCCCCAGGAGAAGGACGCCATCCAGCAGCGACTCACCCTGGAAACCGCCCAGCAGAACGCACACGGCGCGCTCACCGGGATGCGTCAGGCGCTTTCCAGCGGACGCGTGTGGATGCTGGCCTTCGCCTTCTTCGCCATCGTCTTCGGCCTGTACCCCATCGCGTTCTTCCTGCCGACGATGATCTCCACGCTCACCGGGAACGCGTCCAACATCTCGGATGTCGGCAGCGTGCTGCTCGCCGGCATCCCCTCGGCCATCGCCATCGTCGCCATGCTCGCCTGGGCCAAGGTGGCGGCGCGCCGGTCCGTGGTGTTCTCCACAGCCGTACCCCTGGCGTTCGGTGTCGTGGGCCTGCTGCTGGCCACCTTCACCCACAACGACGTCCTGTTCATCGGGGCGTTCTGCGTCAGCGTCTCCGGCGTCTTCACCGCCATGCCGCACTTCTGGCGGCTGCCGCCGCTGTGCCTGACCGGTGCCGCCGCGGCCTCGGGCATCGCGCTGATCAACTCGGTGAGCAACGTCAGCGGCTTCATCGGCCCCTATATGACGGGCGCCATCGCGGACGCGACCGGCGACTTCACCTACGCCCTCCTGGCCATCGCCCTGATGCTCGCCGCCGGATTGGTGATCCTGCTGACGGCCGGGCGAAAGGCGGAACAGTCAACCGCCCGGGATCCACTGCCCCAGCCCCACGACACGGAGAAGATCGGGTGACCGGCCGCACCGACACCGCACTCATCATCGGTGATATGCAGACGGGCATCCTCGCCAACCATCCGTTCAGCCGAGCGCCCGTGCCTCCCATGCGGGAGTTGGTACGCGCGGCTCGCGAGCACGGCTTCCTCGTCGTCCTCGTGCGTACGGAGCTGCGGGTATCGGGAGCCGATGTCTCCGAGAACAACACCCTGTTCACGGCGTTTCACCAGGCCGGCTCCCTGTTTCATGAGGGATCCGGGGAGACGGACATCATTCCGCAACTGGCACCGCGACCGGAGGATGTCGTCATCACCAAGCGCCGCACCAGCGCGTTCGCCGGAACGGAACTCGACCTGGTGCTGCGCGCCCACCATGTCGAATCGCTCGCGCTGACAGGCGTGGCGAGCAGCGCGATGGTCGCGGGAACGCTCTACGACGCCCTGGACCGCGACTACCGGGCCACCGTCCTGAGCGACGCCTGCGCGGACGCCGAGGCGGACGTCCATGACTTCTTCATGGAGCGGGTCTTCCCCGCACGTGGCGCGCGGGTCATGACAGTGGAGTCCTGGCTCGGAGCGCTGTGAGGATCCGCCCCAGGACGCCGGGGGCCTCGCCCCCGGCGTCCTGGACGACGCCGAGTGGTTACGACACGACGGCGCCACCCGCGGGCTGCTCGTCGCTCTCCGGCTCCTGTGGCGGGTGGCTGAGCTGTTCGCGCACGTAGTTCCAGGCCACCGCGATCAGCGCGGCCACCGGTACGGCCAGCAGACTGCCCACGATCCCGGCCAGGCTGCTGCCCAGTGTCACCGCCAGCAGGACGACCGCCGCGTGCAGGCCGAGGCCGCGGCTCTGGATCATGGGCTGGAACACATTGCCCTCGAGCTGCTGCACCACCACGATGATCGCCAGGGCGATCAGCGCGTCCGTCGGACCGTTGAACACCAGCGCGATGAGCACCGCGACCACACCCGCGAACAAGGCCCCCACGACGGGAATGAACGCGGAGATGAAGGTCAGGACCGCCAGCGGCAGCACCAGCGGTACTCCCAGAGCCCACAGTCCGAGCCCGATGAGGATGGCGTCGAGCAGGCCGACCAGCGCCTGGGAACGCACGAAGGCCCCGAGGGTGTCCCAACTGCGCGCGGCCACGGCGGGGATGTCGATGGCGAGCCGGCCGGGGAGCTGACGGGCGAGCCACGGCAGGAACCGCGGGCCGTCCTTGAGGAAGAAGAACATCAAGAAGAGCGCCAGGACGGCGGTGATCACACCGTCGACCACGGTGCTCACTCCGGCGACGACAGCGCTGACCAAGCTGCCCGCACTGCTCTGCAACCGGGCGGCCGCGCTGTCGGTGGCCTGCGCGATCTGGGCATCGTCGATGTTCAGCGGCGGCCCGGCGGCCCACTCACGCACCCGCTCGATGCCTTCGGTCACCCCGTCGGCCAGTTCACCGGACTGGGACGCCACGGGCACCGCGATCAGCGCCACGATACCCGTGGCGACCAGGAGGAACAGCAAGGTCACGACCGAGGCGGCCAGCGCGGGAGGCCACCCCCACCCGCGCAGAAGGCGGGCCAGGGGCCAGGTCAGCGTCGTGAGGAGCAGGCCGACGACGAGCGGCCAGATGACCGACCACATCTGGCCCAGGGCCCATAGGACCGCCGTGGCCATGACGAGGATCAAAAGCAATTCGAGGGAGATACGCGACGATTCGCGGAGCGCGGCGCGGGTTTTCGTGGAACTCAACGTGCGTGGCATGGGGCCACCCGTACCTCATAAGGGCTTCCCGGCGCTGCCTTTCAGGAACACCCTAGCCAAACTCCCAGTGGCCTCACCGGGGTTGGGAGCGGGACGGCGAGGGATCCCGTGCGGGGCGCGGGTGAGAGCCGGGTGGGGCGGGCGTCCGGCCGGTGCCACGTCGGCCCGCGCGGGTGGGCCGGCCGAGGACGACTCCGGCCAGTACCAGGACCAGTCCGCACAGTTGCTGACCGGTCAGCACCTCCGTGGCGACCGTTGTGCCGAGCAGCACGCCCGTGACGGGGTTGAGCAGCCCGATCAGACCCACGGTCCCCGCGGGCAGATGCCGCAGCCCGGTGAACCAGGCGGTGAAGGCCAGCGCGGTTGCGGCCAGGGAGACATAGCCGAAGGCGACGAGCGCCGGTGTGGAGAGCGCGGGCGGAGGCCCCTCCACCACCGCGGCGGCCGGAAGCAGGAACAGCCCTCCGGCGGTCAGCTGCCAGGCGGTCGAGGCGAGCACATCGGTATGGGCGCTCCACCGCTTGGTCAGGATGTGGCCGAAGGACGACACCAGCATGGCGGCCGCCGAAGCGAGAACCCCCGGCACGCTCACCCCCTCCGCTCCCGTGAGCAGCATGAGGCACACCCCGGCGAGCCCGACCACGGCACCGGACAGATGGGCGGTCCGGGGCCGTTCGGACACCAGGGGCCAGGCGATGAGCGTCATCGTCAGCGGGGACACCGCCATGACGGTCGCCGCGACGCTCGTCGGCAGCAGCTGGGAGGCGACGTAGACGAGGACGAAGAACACGCTCACGTTGAGCGATCCCAGCACCGCGGACCGCCACCACCACGCACCGTGCGGCCGACGCCACCGGCACAACGCCAGCAGGACGAGCCCAGCGGGCAGCGCCCGCAGAGCGGCCCCGTACAGCGGGCTCCCGGCGGGGAGGAATTCGTGCGTGACGAAGTAGTTGGCTCCCCATGCCACCGGCGCGACCGCGGTCAGCGCCACCCAACGCGCATTAGCTTCCATGGAAGACAAATATAGCTTCCCGGGAAGCTATATTTGTCTTCCATGGAACATCGGCAACCGCTGGACCGCGTGGCCCGCATCCAGGCCGACTGGCGCCGCGAACGGCCCGACGTCGACACCTCTCCGCAGGGAGTGATCGGCCGACTGCACCGCCTGGCCGGTCAACTCACCGAAGAACTCTGCCGCGTATACGGCCGCTACGACCTCACCGAGGGGGAGTTCGACGTCCTGTGCGCACTGCGCCGCGCCGGCGAACCCTATGAACGCGCCCCTGGCGAGCTCGCCGCGCACACCATGGTCACCACCGGCGCGATGACCAAGAGAATCGACCGCCTCGAACGAGCCGGACTCGTCACCCGCCGCCGCGCGGACGACGACCAGCGCGGCCGGATCGTCGCCCTCACCGAACCCGGACGCGAACTGATCGACCGGGCGTTCACCGACCATATGCGCAACGAACGCCACCTGCTGAACCTGCTGACGCCCGCGGAGGCCGAGACGCTCGAAGCGCTGCTCACGACGTGGCTCTCCCGCCTGGAAGACCCCCGTCCTCCCCGCCACGAGTGATCCGCCCCGCGCGGGCCCGCACAGCCGCCTGCTCGACTCCGGCCTTCCGGCCGCGGTCGAACCGTACTGAGCTGGAGTCGGCCCACCGACGCAGGGTCCACCGGTCCCAGCTGGGCCCGGCGGGCGTAGTAGGCCGCGGCTCGCCCGGCGGTGGCCGCGCTGAGCGCACCGCGGGCGCGGGCGAACGCGGCCAGTCGGTCGCCGTGCGCTGCCGCGCCGTCCCGTCGCAGCAGTTGATCGAGGCTCACGCGCGGCGCCAGGTCTTCCAGGACGAGGAAACCGGCGGCTGTATCAGCGGCGACGACACCGGGAGCGAGGCCGGTCCCGAGGTCCTGGCCGAGGAACTGAAGCGCGGCCAGCTCGGTACGCAGCCGCCACGAAGCAGTACGGGCGTCCCGTAGCCCGCCTGATACCCACTTCACAACGACGGAGTCCGGAACCGTCACAGCACTTCGGAGCCAGACCCTGGCCACGGTCCACGGCTCCATCCGCTCCCAGCGGTCGACGGCGACCGGTGCGGCATAGGCATCGGTCAGGAGGTTCTGTAGCGCATCGATTGCGAAGATCTCTCTGGAGGCTGCCACTGGCTCAACCTATGGCTCGCTCCCGTGGCGAGCGGGACGGGGCCCGTCCCGGCGGGCTCGCGCTATACCCGGTATTGGCGGTCGTCGGCGGGATGAACGGGAGCGGATGCCGTCGCAGAAGGTCCCCGCCACACGCCACCCGACACCGAAATCTCTCTTGCTCTTTCGCAGACGGAGAAACGCAATGACATCTCGGGAATCCGTTCCGTCGAGTCGTTGGGCATGAGCCTTCGACTCGTCGTGTGGTAGTTGCAGGCGCCTGTCCGAGAGGATTCGGAAATCTTGCTCCGGGGCTGTATGCCTGCACCGGCCTCTGCGATTCCTGACCGATCCTGGCGGGTGGTATCGGCCGGCGCGGCATTGTCGATAAATTCCTTTATGTTGTTGCCCTGCATCGCCGTCAGATTCATGACCATCGGAGTGCCCGCACGGACATATTCCCCGATGGTGCGGGCCTTGTCGCAGGTCCTGGACAGAGCGCGGTGATGCGGTTCGGCTCTCGCCCGGGTACGAGCTCGGGCATGATCATCGGTGCGTTCTTCTCCAGATTCTGACGTTCGTCTGTGATGGATGCCACGGGGTCGGTTCGTGCCGGATGCCCTCATCCACGGAGCCCACTGGGATGCGCCGCCGGGCCAGCGGATACTGGGGCGCATGCGTATCGACTTCGAGCCCGAGACCATGGGCACCGTCCCCTTCTACAAGCTGCTGACCTCGGTCATCGTGCCCCGGCCGATCGCCTGGGTGTCGACCGTCGGCCAGGACGGTGCCGCGAACCTCGCCCCGCACTCGTTCTTCACCGTCGCGGCCGCGGCTCCGCCCGTCGTGCAGTTCACCTCCCTGGGGCGTAAGGATTCGCTGCGGAATGTCGAGGACACCGGGGAGTTCGTGGTGAACCTCGCTCCCGAGGGGCTGTTCGAGCAGGTCAACGCGACCGCGACGGACTTTCCGCACGGGGTGAGCGAGTTCGAGGCGGTGGGGGTGGAGCAGGAGGCGAGCTTGCGGGTGAAGCCGCCTCGGGTGGCGGGGTCGCCGGTGGCGTTGGAGTGTGTGGTGCACAGCACGATGGGGCTCGGGAACTCGACGGTGGTCTTCGGGCGGGTGGTGCACGCCGCGATCGACGACGAGGTGATGGTCGACGGGCATGCCGAGATCACCAGGCTGCGGCCGCTGTCCCGGCTGGGGAAGAACGAATGGGGCACGGTCGGTGAGGTGCTGGATCTGGCCCGGATCCGTTACGCGGACTGGGAGGGCCGGGGGCCGGAGAAGGTGTGAGGGTTACGGGCCGTAGGGAGGATCCCGGGCCGTAGGAAGGGGTCGTGGCGATGGAGAGCGTGGTGTTCGACATCGGCTCGACCCTCGTCCGTGAGGACCGTTACTGGGGCTCCTGGGCCGACTGGCTCGGGGTGCCCCGGCACACCCTGTCCGCGCTGGTGGGGGCCGTCGTCGCGCAGGGACGGGACGACGGGGACGCGATCCGGCTGCTGCGGCCCGGCGTGGACATCGACGCCGAGCGGCGGGCGCGGGAGGCGGCGGGGCGGGGGGAGCGGCTGGACGAGTCCGATCTGTACCCGGACGTACGGTCCGCGCTCGGCGCGCTGCGGGAGTCCGGGCTGCGGGTGGTCCTGGCCGGGAACCAGTCACTGCGGATGGGGGAGCTGCTGCGGGGAATGGAGCTCCCGGTCGACGCCGTGGCGACGTCCAGTGGATGGGGGGTCGTCAAGCCCGATCCGGAGTTCTTCCGGCGGGTGCTGGAGCTCGGCGGCGCCGCGCCGGAGGACACGGTGTACGTGGGTGACTACCCGGCCTTCGACATCCGGCCGGCCAAGGTCGCCGGGCTGCGGGCCGCGCATATCCGCCGGGGGCCGTGGGCGTATCTGTGGAGCGATACGGCCGACGCGGCGATGGCGGACTGGCGGATCGACTCGTTGGGCGAGCTGGTGGAGATCGTCACCGGGCCGTCGGGGACATCGTCCCCGTAAGGCCGCAGCTCAGGGCAGGGGTGTGCGCTGGGTGAGGAATTCACACCCGGTGTGATGCGAGTGCTTGCATATATCTACCGCACACCCTTCCCCGCTGCCCGGCATGGCGCTTGACTCGTGCCATGCCGCTCAGGGGCGCCAGACCTGAGCGAAGGGGCCGCCGGACTCCTCCCTCCTCGGCCGGCGGCCCATCTCCCTGCCTGTCCGGCGGATGTCTGAGCGGATGTCCGAGCGGATGTCTGAGCGGACATCCGAGGGGACATCCGAGTGGACATCCGAGAAGTGCGTCAGCCTGCCGACTCGGCCGCGTGCGCGCTCAGCACACTGAAGCCGACGAGTGCGAAGAGCGCGAGGCCCAGCAGAATCCGGTAGATCACAAACGGCATAAAGCTCTTGCTTGAAATGAATTTCATGAACCACGCGATCACCACATAGCCGACAACGAAGGCGATGACCGTCGCGAAGATCGTCGGGCCCCACTCCGTATGACCCTCGGAGGCGTCCTTCAGCTCGAAGGCGCCCGAGGCCAGCACCGCCGGCACCGCGAGCAGGAAGGAGTAGCGGGCCGCGGCCTCGCGCGTGTAGCCCATCAGCAGTCCGCCGCTGATCGTGGCGCCCGACCGGGAGACGCCCGGCACCAGCGCCATCGCCTGGCAGACCCCGAATATGAGCCCGTCCCGGATGCTCAGCTCCTGGAGCGTCTTGCGCTGGTTGGCGACGCGATGGCGGCCGCCCGTCTCATCGCGGGCCGCACGCCGGTCCGCGAAGCCCAGCACGACGCCCATGACCACGAGGGTCGTGGCTATGAGCCGCAGATCGCGGAACGGACCCTCGATCGCGTCCTGGAGGGTGAGCCCGAGCACACCGATGGGCAGCGAGCCGACGATCACCAGCCAGCCCATCTGGGCGTCGTGGTTGCCGCGCCACTCCTTGCTGAAGAGCGAGCGGAACCAGGCCGACACGATGTTGACGATGTCCTTGCGGAAGTAGATGAGCACCGCGAGCTCCGTGCCGATCTGGGTGATCGCGGTGAAGGCGGGCCCAGGGTCGTTCCAGCCGGCGAACGCGGCCGTGAGCCGCAGATGGGCGCTGGAGGAGATCGGAAGAAACTCAGTCAACCCCTGGACCAGCCCGAGGATGAATGATTCAAACCACGACATTGAGTCTTCGCTATCCAAGGCTGATCGTGCGCTGCTCGGTCCCTGGTCTCAGATGTCCAGGCATGACCGATTCAGGCGGGGCGGTCAGTGGGAGGCCGACCGTCGAGGATCAACGGCCGGTTGTGGGGGCAGCGTAGCGTCCCCGGGTGCGCGGCCCATCAAGGGCCTGGTCAGACCATCGGTTCAGCGCTTTGACCCTGGGTACTCGGCAGTAGCCGCCCGGCCGCGGGCGCCTGGTGAGGATCAGCCGAGGACAGCCGAGGAGCCGAACCGTATGACCGCGATCGGGCACGACGGAGGGCAGGGTGGCCGACGGGACGGGGCCGGGGGCGGCGCCGGAAACGGGCCGGGCAGGACGATCACCACCGACGTCCCGGCACGGCTGGACCGGCTGCCGTGGTCACGCTGGCACTGGATGATCGTGATCGGCCTCGGCACCGTATGGATCCTGGACGGTCTCGAGGTGACCGTCGTCGGCAATATCGCCAGCCGTCTCTCCGAGCCCGGCAGCGGGCTGCCCATCACCGACGCGCAGGTCACGGGGATGGCGGCGGCCCTCTACGTGGCCGGGGCCTGCACCGGGGCGCTGTTCTTCGGCTGGCTCACCGACCGCTACGGCCGCAAGAAGCTCTTCCTCATCACGCTCGGGGTCTATCTGGCCGCCACCGCGCTCACCGCCATCTCCTTCTCCGCCTGGTGGTTCTTCCTCTTCCGCTTCCTCACCGGCTTCGGCATCGGCGGGGAGTACGCGGCCATCAACTCCGCGATCGACGAGCTGATCCCCAGCAAGTACCGGGGCCGCGTCGACCTGGTCATCAACGGGAGCTTCTGGCTCGGCGCGATGGGCGGCTCGCTGCTCTCCGTGCTGATGCTCAACACCAATTTCTTCGCGCTGAACGTCGGCTGGCGGCTCACCTTCGCCCTCGGCGTCGTCCTCGGCCTGGTCATCCTGCTGGTCCGGCGGAACGTCCCGGAAAGCCCGCGCTGGATGTTCATCCACGGCCGGGCGGAGGGCGCCGAGGAACTGGTGGCGGCGGCCGAACGGCGGATCGAGGACGAGACCGGGCGGCGCCTCCCCGAGCCGGACCAGGCCATCACCATCCGCACGCGGAAGAGCACCGGCTTCATCGAGATCGCCCGGACGCTCTTCCGGGCGTACCCCCGGCGCGCGTTCCTGGGGCTGGCCCTCTTCATCGGGCAGGCGTTCCTCTACAACGCCATCACCTTCGGCTTCGGCTCGATCCTGGTGAAGTTCTTCGGCGTGCCCAGCGGCGACACCGGCTACTACTTCACGGTCATCGCCTTCGGCAACTTCCTCGGGCCATTGCTGCTGAGCAGGCTCTTCGACACGGTCGGCCGCCGGCCGATGATCTCGGGGACGTACATCCTCTCCGGTGTGCTGCTGTTCATCACGGCCTGGATGTTCGGCAACGGCTGGCTCAACGCGACCACGATGACCGCCTGCTGGTGTGTGGTCCTCTTCTTCGCCTCGGCCGGTGCGAGCTCGGCGTATCTGACGGTCAGCGAGGTCTTCCCGATGGAGACCCGCGCCCTGGCCATCGCCTTCTTCTACGCCATCGGCACGGCGGCCGGGGGCATCAGCGGTCCGCTGATCTTCTCGGAGCTGACGGCGAGCGGAGTCGTCGCCGACACCGCGCTGGCCTTCTCCATCGGGGCGTCACTCATGGTCGCGGCCGGGCTGGTCGCCGTCTTTCTCGCGATTCCGGCGGAGCGGCGCCTGCTGGAGGACATCGCCGAGCCGCTGTCCGCCCGCGCCGCGGCCACGTCGGCCTCAGCCACCGGACCGACCGGCGGCTGACGGACCCCCCGCGGCTGACGGACGCCCCGCCGGCGGCTGACGGCCCCGGGCCCCGTCAGCCCCGCGGGGCCGTCCGTCAGCCCCGCGGCGCCATCTCGTCCGCCGCCGCCGCGTCCTCCGCGGGGCGCTCCCCGAGCCGCACGGGCCGGATACGGCCGCGTTTGCGCCAGGCCACCAGCGCCCCCGCGACGGCGGGCACCGTGATGAAGGCCAGCGCGAGGAGGAAGACGGGCGAGGTGGGGGTGGTGGCGCGGCTGCCCGCGACCACGTACGCGGCGGTGTTCGGCACACTGCCCAGCCCGGTGGCCAGCAGGAACGACGGCCAGCTCATCCGGGAGACGGCCGCGCAGTAGTTGGCGGCGGCGAACGGTACGCCGGGGAACAGCCGGATCGCCAGCATCGATCGGAACCCGTGGTGGCTCAACTGCCGGTCCGCCGCCAAGAGCCAGCGCCCCCGCAGCAGCGGCCGCAGCGCGTCCTGCCCCAGCAGCCGCCCGAGGCCGAAGGCGATCCCGGCGCCGATCACCGTGCCGCCGATGGCCGTGGCCAGCCCGTACTGGATGCCGAAGAGCGCACCGGCCGCCAGGTTCAGCAGCGGCCGGGGCACCAGCGCGGCGGTGCCCACCCCGTACGCGGCCGTGAACAGCACCACGGCCGTCCCGCCCGACAACTCCGGCCAGCCACCGTGGGTCAGCAGCCGCTGCGGCTGCCACAGCCAGACCGCGATCGCGGAACCGGTGAGCAGCGCGGCGAGCAACCCCAGCCGCGACCACGGCGAGAGGAGCACGGCGCGGGCGCGACGCGTGGCCGGTTTCGCGGGCGGCGGGGCGATATCGAGCATCGGTGGAGCGTAACCGACCGGGCCCGGCGGACGCCGCGATGTCGTCGGGTTGTCGTCCGATTGTCGGCAGACCGTCGACAGACGGTTCCGAACCCCGTTGAGAGACGTTCCGAACCCGGTCGGCAGCGGTTCCGAACCACCCGCCCCACCCACCCCACACGCATCCAAACGCACCGAAAACCATTCGACGCGGACCGAACAGTGCGCGAAGATCACAGCATGTTCCGGCTCGCCTTCCTCACGCCGACGTCCGCGGTCGCGGACGCGCCGAAGGCTGCCGTCCCCGCTCTCGCTCCGGCCGCGGTCGCCGCCCTCACCACGGACCCGCCCGCCGCCGTTCCCGCCGCCTGCCTCGACGGCGCCCGAAGCTGACCCTCCTCGGACAACTCCGACGGATCCCCCAGGGGGAGGGTCGGCGAGGTTCTGGGGTCCGCGCTTCCCACCCCCGCTGACGAGGAGAGACCGTCGCATGTCCAAGCAGACCTATGTGCGCACCAAGCCGCATCTGAACATCGGCACCATGGGCCATGTCGACCACGGCAAGACCACGCTGACCGCCGCCATCACCAAGGTGCTGAGCGAGCGCGGCACCGGCGGCGCCTATGTGCCGGCGGACCGCATCGACCGGGCGCCGGAGGAGGCCGCGCGCGGCATCACCATCAACATCGCGCATGTCGAGTACGAGACCGACACCCGGCACTACGCGCATGTCGACATGCCCGGCCACGCCGACTTCATCAAGAACATGGTGACCGGCGCCGCCCAGATCGACGGGGCGATCCTCGTGGTCTCCGCGCTCGACGGTGTGATGCCGCAGACCGCCGAGCACGTGCTGCTGGCCCGCCAGGTCGGCGTCGACCACATCGTGGTGGCCCTCAACAAGGCCGACGCGGGCGACCCCGAGCTCACCGACCTCGTCGAGCTCGAGGTGCGCGAGCTGCTCTCCGCGCACGGCTACCCCGGCGACACCACGCCCGTCGTACGGGTCTCCGGGCTGCGGGCGCTGGAGGGCGACCCGCGCTGGACCGGGGCGATCGAGGCGCTGCTGGACGCCGTGGACATCTACGTGCCGACGCCGGTGCGCCACACCGGGGCGCCGTTCCTGCTACCGGTGGAGAACGTGCTGACCATCACCGGCCGCGGCACGGTCGTCACCGGCGCCATCGAGCGCGGCACGGTACGGGTCGGCGACCGGGTCGAGGTGCCCGGCACCGACGTGACCACGGTGGTCACCGGCGTGGAGACCTTCGGCAAGTCCATGGAGTCGGCCGAGGCGGGCGACAATGTGGCGCTGCTGCTGCGCGGAGTGGCGCGGGACGCGGTGCGCCGCGGCCATGTGGTGGCCGCGCCCGGCAGCCTCGTACCGCGGCGGCGCTTCACCGCGCGGGTGTACGTCCTGTCGGCAGCCGAGGGCGGCCGGCGGACACCGGTGTCCACCGGCTACCGCCCGCAGTTCTACCTCCGTACGGCCGATGTGGTCGGCGCCGTGGACCTCGGGGCCACCGCGGTGGCGCGCCCCGGTGACACGGTCACCATGACGGTCGAGCTCGGCCGTGCCGTTCCGCTGGAGCCGGGCCTCGGCTTCGCGATCCGCGAGGGCGGCCGCACAGTGGGCGCGGGCACGGTGACCACCGTGCTGCCGTAAGCCAACCGGCCCCGCTCGTCCGCCTTCCCCGCGTGGGTGGGGGCGGGCGAGCGGAGGCACGGCCTGCGCGCGACGGCACAATGGGCGGCACAATGAGAGGGTGAACGAGCCGATACCCGTGAGCCGTGCCGTGGACGGCGGCACCGCCAAGCTGATGCCGGACCTGGACCGCCCGCGGGCCTGGCTGCTCACGGTGGACGGCGCCCCGCAGTCGTATGTGGACCTGGACGATCCGGGCCATCTCGAGTTCGAGTACGCGCGGCGGATCGCCCATGTCCTGGACGCGGCCGCCGATCCCGGCGCCCCGCTCGACGTACTGCACCTGGGCGGTGGGGCGCTGACGCTGCCTCGCTATCTGGCCGCCAGCCGCCCCGGCTCCCACCAGGTGGTGATCGAGGCCGACCGGGGGCTGCTGGAGCTGGTCGCCGAGCACCTTCCGCTGCCGTCCGGGACGGGCATCACGGTGCGACCGGAGGACGCCCGGACCGCGCTGGAGGCCGCGCCCGAGGGGTCCGCCGATGTCATCGTGGCCGATGTCTTCGGCGGTTCGCGGGTGCCCGCGCATCTGACCTCCGTCGAGTACGCCCGCGCCGCGGCCCGCGCGCTGCGGCCGGGCGGGTGGTACGCGGCGAATCTGGCCGACGGGGCGCCGTTCGCCTTCCTCCGCTCCCAACTGGCCACCTACCGCACCGCGTTCGCACATCTCGCCCTGATAGCGGAGCCGTCGGTGCTGCGCGGCCGCCGGTTCGGCAACGCCGTGCTGGTGGCCTCCCAGTCCGAACCGCCGGTCGCCGTGCTGGCCCGCCGCACCGCGGCCGACGCCTTCCCGGCCAGGGTCGAGTACGGGGAGGCGCTGGAGCGGTTCATGGGCGGCGCGGCGCCGGTGCGGGACGAGGACGCCACGCCCTCGCCGGAGCCGCCGGACGGGGCGTTCAGCGTGGGCTGACCGGCTCCGGGGCGGTGTCCGTGGCGGCGGCCGGTCCGCCCTCGGCGACGGGCTCGGTCTCGCGCCGGCGCAGCCGCCGTACGTCCGGGACCGTCAGCACCGCCAGCGTCAGCGCCAGGATCAGCGCCGAGCAGCCCCACAGCGAGCCCGCCCGGCCGAACGCCTCCTCGGCCGGGCCCGCGAGCGCCGTGGCCAGCGGCACCATGGCGACCGAGCCGAACCAGTCGTACGCCGAGACCCGCGACAGCTTGTCCTCGGGGATCTCCTGGTGCAGCGCGGTCATCCAGGACACCCCGAACACCTCGACCGACACCCCGACCAGGAACATCACCACGGCCAGCGGCACGACCGGCACCGGGACGGCGAGCGCGGCCGACGGCAGGGCGAGCGGCAGTACGCACAGGGAGCCCGCGAGCAGCATCCGGCGCGGCCGCCAGCGCACCATCAGCAGACCGCCCAGGACGGTGCCCGCGCCGAACGCCGCGAGCGCCAGCCCCCAGGGGCGCGCCCCGCCCAGCTGGTCCTCGGCCACCAGCGGGCCGAACACCGCCTCCGCCGCTCCCACCACCGCGTTGACGACGGAGAACTGGACGACGATCGACCACAGCCAGGGCCGTCCGACGAATTCGCGCCAACCTTCGCGCAGATCCCGCAGTATGCCGCCGCCGGGCTCCCGCTGGGCGACGGCACGCACGTCGAGCAGCGAGCGCAGGGCGCCCGCGACCGCGAACGCGGCGGCGTCGACGGCCAGCACCCAGCCCGGGCCGACCACCGCGACCAGCGCGCCGCCGAGCGCGGCCCCGCCGATCTGCGCACCGTTCATGCCCATCCGGAACAGCGCGAAGGCGCGGGCGGCCTGTTCGCCGTTGACGCTGGAGAGCAGCATGCCCTCGGCGGCGGGGGAGAAGAACGCCTGCCCGGTGCCGCCGAGCGCGGACAGCACCGCCATCTGCCACAGCCGCGCCTCGCCGGACAGGACGAGCACGGCGAAGACCGCCTGTGAGAGGCAGTTGAGGCTGTTGGCCGCGACCATCACCCGGTGGCGGGGCAGCCGGTCCGCCACCGCGCCGCCGATCAGCAGGAAGACGACCAGCGGAAGGGTGCGGGCCGCCGCCACCAGCCCGACATCGCCGCCGTCCCCGCCCGCCTCCAGCACCGCGAACGCCGCCGCGATGAGGGCTCCGGCGTTCCCGAGGCCCGTCACCACGGCGGCGGTGGTCAGCAGTGTGTAGTTGCGGCCGGCCCACGCGGGGCGGCGCGGTCGGAGGCGCGGGGCCGGAGGAGTCGTCACATCCGGACTATCCCTGGGGGCGGGCCCCGGCGTCCAACCGAATTCCGGCCGCCAGGACCGGAGCGGTCAGCAGGTCAGGAGACCTCCGACTTCACCGGCCGCAGCGAACTCATGATCTTCTTGATGGTGGAGTCCGGGACCTCTTCCTTGGTGCCCTTGACCGAGTACAGGACCCAGGTGGCGAAGTCGCCGTTGGTGTCCGTGTAGGTCACGGTGACGGACTTGCCGTCGGTGGTGCACTTGTCGGTCTTCTTCACCCCGGTGACGGTGGCCGACGCGGTGTAGCCCTCGAGGCCGTGGGCGCTCTTGAACTTCTTGGCGTCGGTGACCTTGCGGGTCCCGGTCTGCTTCTGGTCGAAGGCGGCGAAGACCCAGTTCTCGGCCTCGATCTTGGCGGCCGACGCCTCGCTCTTGGCACCCTGGGCGCCCTTCGAGCCCGCCCCGGCCGCGTGGCTCTTGTCGACGTAGCCGTCCTTGTCCTTGACCGAGCAGTAGTCCTTCTTGTACCGCGCCGGAGCGGACATGACCACGAGCGGCTTGCCCTTGTCGTCCTCGAAACCGGTGCTCAGGCCCGGCGATTCGATCGTCCAGTCCGGGGGGACGTCGAAGGCGTTGTGCCGCTTGGGGCTGACCACCGGCTTCCAGCCGGGTATGACCGCCTTGACGTCGGTGGTGTCACCGCCGGCGCGCGGGTTGTCCGCACCGCCGCCGCCCGGGTCCTCGGTCGGCTCCTCGGAGGCCGGGGCCGAGGAGGAGGCGGGCGTCTTGTCCTTCCCCTTCGACTCGTCACCGCCGCCGCTGTCGTCCTTGCCCAGGACCAGCACGCCGGTGATGGCCGCGGCCGCGACGACCGCGATGGCCGCGACGATGGCGATGGTGGTCGTGCGCTTCTTGTTGTCGCGCGGCGGCTGCGGTGCGCCGGGCGGGCCGGACGGAGTGCCCCACTGCTGGCCGGGCGGACCCTGCGGCGGGCCGTAACCGGGCTGCTGCTGCCCCGGCTGGCCGGGCTGCACCGGCTGGCCGGACGGCACCGGCTGCTGCTGGGGCGGCTGCTGATAGGGATTCGGCTGTTGGTATCCCGGCTGCTGATACGGGTTGGGCTGGTGGTATCCCGGCTGCTGATACCCCGGTTGCTGATAGGGGTTCTGATCGTGCGGGTTGTTCTGCTCGCCCCCGGGCGGCTGCTGTCCTGGCCACATGGCCAGCAACGATAGAGGGGGCCGACGACACCTGCTACGGCTGCCCCGTGAACTGCCCCTTTCCCCGTTTGCTACTGGATGGTAACTTCCGGGGCATGTCAGAAACCCTGCCTTCCGTCGGTGAGATGCTCGCCGCCACCGTGCCCATGGTGCGCACCCTGAACCTGGAGTTCCGCGAGGCGTCGCCCGAGCGCGCGGTGCTGTGCCTGCCCGATCAGCCCGACTTCCACAACCATGTCGGCGGTCCCCACGCGGGCGCGATGTTCACCCTGGCGGAGTCCGCGAGCGGCGCCATCGTGCTGGCGGCGTTCGGCGATCAGCTCGGCCGTGCCGTACCGCTGGCCGTGCGTGCCGAGATCGACTACAAGAAGCTCGCCAAGGGGCCCGTCACCGCGACCGCCACCCTCGGCCGGCCCGCCGCCGAGGTGGTCGCCGAGCTGGACGCGGGGGAGCGGCCTGAATTCCCGGTGAACGTTGCGATCACGCGCGAGGACGGTGCGGTTACGGGCGAAATGTCCATCGTGTGGACCCTGCGCCCCCAGTCCTGAGCCCGACCTCCCCAGCCCCGAGCCCATCTCCCTGGGCCCAGCCCCGAGCCCGGCCCCGAGCCCAGCCCTGAGTCCGTCCTCCCTTCGCCGGAGCCGACGCGAGTCGGAGCACGACCTGGGGATGATGGCGACCGCGCGCCGATTGAGTAGGCTTCCCGGCGTGCGCCGCGTCCCTGGTCCGGCGCACGCCGGGAAGCGGTCGCCACATGGGGAGGAACCGGCGTTGCATATCGATCAATGGCTCGAGACCGTGCCCGCGGTCAGCGTGTATCTGCTCGTGGGTATCGTCATCGGCCTGGAGAGCCTGGGAATCCCACTCCCCGGCGAGATCGTCCTCGTCAGCGCGACGCTGCTGGCGGCCTCCCAGGACCACATCAACCCCTACATCCTGGGGACGTGCGCTGTCGCGGGCGCGGTGATCGGCGACTCCATCGGCTATCTCATCGGCCGCAAGGGCGGACAGCCGCTGCTCGCCTGGCTGGGCCGTAAATTCCCCAAGCACTTCAGCGCCGAGCACGTGGCCACCGCCGAGCGCTCCTTCCAGAAGTGGGGCATGTGGGCGGTCTTCGTCGGCCGGTTCATCGCGCTGCTGCGCATCTTCGCCGGGCCGCTCGCGGGCGTGCTGCACATGCCGTACTGGAAGTTCCTCATCGCCAATGTGCTCGGTGGCATCGTCTGGGCCGGTGGCACCACCGCGGTCATCTACTCCCTGGGCAAGGTCGCGGAGGACTGGCTGAAGCGCTTCTCCTGGCTCGGGCTCGTGCTGGCCCTGCTCTTCGGCCTCGGCTCGATGCTGGTCATGAAGTGGCGCTCCAAGAAGGCCAAGGCCGCGGCGGTCACGGCGGCCGATTCCGAGACCGCGGAGCCGGAGCCGGTCCCGGCCGGGGACTAGGGCTCTGCCGGAGCTATCGGCCGGGGCACGGGACGCGAAGGGGAACGACCAGGTGGGAGAGACGGTGCGCGCCTTGATCTTCGGCATCGACGGGAAGGAGCCACAGATCGCCCCCGACACGTTCGTGGCCCCCACGTCGGTGGTGATCGGCGATGTCGTGCTGGCGGCGGGATCCAGCGTCTGGTACCAGGCGGTGCTGCGGGGTGACGGCGGCCCCATCGTCCTCGGTGCGGACAGCAACATTCAGGACAACTGCACGGTGCATGTCGACCCCGGATTCCCGGTCTCCATCGGCGAGCGGGTCTCGGTCGGGCACAACGCGGTCGTGCACGGCTGTACGGTCGAGGACGAGGTGCTGATCGGCATGGGGGCGACGGTCCTCAACGGCGCCCGGATCGGCGCGGGGTCCCTGGTCGCGGCCCAGGCCCTGGTGCCGCAGGGCATGGAGATACCGCCCGGTTCCCTGGTGGCCGGGGTGCCGGCGCGGGTGAAGCGCCCCCTGACCGACGAGGAACGGGAAGGCATCAGACTGAACGCCCAGGTGTACGCGGACCGGGCGAAGCAGTACCGGGAAGCGTTCAGAAGCGGCGAGTAGCCGGGTGTGATCGGATGGTGGTCATGGACTGGGAAGCCTTTGCCGAGCGCATGGCCACCATGGCGCGGGATCTGCTGGCGCAGAACTCCGTGGAGGCCACGCTGGATCGGATCAGCGCGTGTGCGGTGGACATCGTGGAGGGCTGCGACGCGGCCGGCATCCTGGTGCTCCACGGCAACCGCGTGGAGTCCCTGGCCCCCACCGAAGGGCTGGTGGTGCGGTCGGACCGGCTCCAGGGCCGGCTCCGCGAGGGGCCCTGCTTCGACGCCGCCCGGCGGCTGGACGGCGAGCGGGTGTTCCGGATCAAGGACTTCACCGAGCCCGAGGAGCGCTGGCCGGATTTCGTCAGCGAGGCCCGCGAACTCGGCATCGGCAGCATGATGGGGTTCCTGCTCTACACCGAGCAGGAGAACCTCGGCGCCCTGAACCTCTACTCACGGCGCCCCGCCGTCTTCACCAAGGCCAGCGAGACGGCCGGCTGGCTGCTCGCCTCGCATGCCGCGGTCGCCTTCTCCAGTGCCCGCACCGCCGATCAGCTCCAGCAGGCGATCCAGACCCGGCACACCATCGGGGAGGCCATGGGCATCCTCATGGAACGCCTGAAGATCACCGAGGACGACGCCTTCGCGCTGATCCGGCGGGTGTCCCAGGAGCGCAACGTCAAGCTGCGGGACATCGCCCGGCAGATCTGCGAGAGCGGGGGAATCGACGACTGAAGCGTCGGCCCGAGCCGACGCATCAGCCGAAGCGGCTCTTCCGGCCCGCGGTCTGGACCGGAAGGGCCTGGCCACCGTGGTCCCCCGGGGGCTCACTCCGATGGCGTGACGCCCAGGTACCCGGGACCTGACGGTGGTAACCCCACCGCCACCCGGATTTCGGCAGGGCCCGTGGGGCGCGGATCCCCCTCCTTCGGCCGCCGCGGCGGGCGTACGCGTGACCCGTGTGTCCTCCGGGGCGTCCGCACGGGCCGCCAGGTGGTGACGAGGGCCGCGGCCAGGAGGAGCTCGGCGAGGTCGCCGCCGTAGTACATGATCTCCGCGCCGCCCCGGACCTCGGCGATCGGGGCACGCACCTCGACCCAGAAGCCCCCGTACATCAGCTGGGCGATGACGGCGTGGGCGGCGATGGCGACGCCGAGGACCACCAGCCGGGTCGGCACCCCCGGCCGGGCGGGGGCCGGATCGGGACCGGCGATGACATACGCGAACAGCCAGCCCGAGAGCAGGAAGTGGGCGTGCGGCAGCCAGTGCCATCCGGGGTGGCCCATGGCGGCGTCGTAGACCGGGGTGAAGTACAGCAGCACCAGCCCGCCGGTGGTCGGCAGCAGGGCGGTGACGGGGTGGCCCAGCAGCCGCGCGGGGCGGGAGCGGAGCACGGCGGTCAGCCGTCGGCCGCGGTCCGGGGGCAGGGCGCGCAGCAGCAGGGTGACCGGGGCCCCGAGCGTCAGCGCCAGGGGCGCGTACATCCCGAGCAGCAGATGCTGGGCCATATGGCCGCGGAAGTCCTCATGGGCGAACGGCGCGAGCGGCGGCAGCAGCGCCATGGCCACCAGGACGAGCCCGGCCGCGAAGCTCAGCGTCCGCGCGAGCGGCCAGCCCCGGGCGGGGTGACGGCGGCGGGCGCGGCGGACCGTCAGCGCGTAGCCCGCGGCGCACCCCAGCAGGGCGAGGGCCGGCAGCCATACCTCCAGGGGGCCGCCGCCCCCACCGTGCCCATGGCCGGGATGCGCCGCGCCGGCGCCCATCACACGCGCCCGGCGGCGCGGGGCGCCCCGGGGACGGAGGGCGCCCCGCCGCGCCGCAACAGATAGCCGCCGGCCACCAGAAGGGCGCCCAGGACGAGGAAGCCGGCGTCCCACCACGGCTGCTCCGGGCCGCCGTGGACATGGTGGATGCCGAGGATCTGGTGGTCCAGCACGCCCTCGACGAGGTTGAACAGCCCCCAGCCGACCAGCATCCAGCCCCACAGGACGCGGGAGCCCCACACCCGGCGCCGGTCGTGGGTGACCCGGGCGTAGAGGATGGCCAGCCCCAGCAGTACCGAGATCCAGCACACGGCGTGGAAGATGCCGTCCCACACGGTGTTCATTCGCAGACCGGAGACGGTGTGCGGGTTGTAGAACCGCACCCCGATGCGGTCGTGGTTGGTGCTGCTGAGCATGTGGTGCCACTGGAGCAGCTGGTGCAGCAGGATCCCGTCGAGGAATCCGCCGAGCCCCACCCCCAGTACGATCCCCGGCAGCCGGATGACGCGCGACGCGGGCGGACCGGTCCGGGCTTCCTCCGCCGTGGTGGTCATCACCGCTCTCCGTCCTGACGCCAGCGTGTTCCCCCGCGCTCTCCGCCTCCACGACTTCCCGGCCGGACCGGCCTCGTCACGCGCCCGGGTCGTCTTTCCGCCATCTCGCCGAGCCGAGCCGGGGTGCCGAGGCAGGCCGTCCGCTCAGGCCGCGGTGACGGTGAACAGCCCCCCGTCGGGGTCGCACAGGATCGCCTGACGGCCCGTGGAAGAGGCGTCCGGCGGGAGGGCGACCGAGCCACCGGCGGCGCGGGCCGCCGCCACGGCGGCCGTCACATCGGGGACGCGGAAGTGGACGTACCAGCGCGGCCGGACCCGTGGGTCGGGGGCCTGCTCGACGGCGCCGCCGTGGACCACCGCCAGCTTGCGGCCCTCCTCGCGCACGATCACCTCGTCGTTCTCGTACTCCACGGAGCAGCTGCCCTCCGGTGCCGCCCAGCCGAAGACCTCGCCGTAGAAGAGGGCGGCCGCGAACGCGTCACGGGTGCGCAGCTCCAGCCAGGCCGGGGCGCCTTCCGCCGGACCCGACGGCCAGCCGGGCAGCGCCTCTCCCGCCCAGAAGCCGAAGACGGCGCCGTCGGGGTCGGCGGCCAGCGCGGCGCGGCGGCCGGTGCCGAACGGGAGCGGGCCGACGCCGACGGTGCCGCCGCGCTCACGGATGTGTGCCGCGGTGGCGTCCGCGTCCGCCACGGCGAAGAACGGCGTCCAGGCGGCCGCGCCCCTGAGGCTGTCCGCGAGCGCCCCGATCCCGGCCACCGGCGCCCCGCCGAACAGCGCCGTACGGAACTCCTCATCCAGCCCGGTGGGGCGCCAGGTCCACCCGAGCACCGCGGTGTAGAACTCCTGCGCCGCCTTGAGGCTGGGGGCGGCGAGACTCACCCAGCAGGGGAATCCCGGCCGTGCCTGGCCGATCGGCTTCATGGGCACCACTCCTCACAACTCCGCCCCGACACCACCGCGGGGGACTGCACCGGTGTACCCCGACGACCGGGGGCTATGCCCCGTCAGCGGCGCGGGGCCAGGTGTCCGGGGCGATGTGATGCCAGATGTTCTGGGCCTGCACCAGCAGGGTGCCCAGGACGGCGGTGGTGGCGGTGGAGACGCTGCGCTGATCGCAGAGCACCTTGTGCAGGGCGTCGTGGCGTCGTTCCACGGAGCCGAGCGCCTCCTCCAGCCGGGCGTGCGCGTCCTCGTCGTCGGGGGCGGACGGCAGACAGATCAGATCCGCCCGGGCCGCGCACGCGGTCGCCAGATCGCACAGGAGCCGGCCGTAGTCGCCGAGCGCCTGCTGATCGGGGGAGGGAGTGGTGCGGTTCTCGTCGACGATGTCGATCATGGTGTTGGCGATCCCGCCGATCTGGGCGGCGATCGCCCCCCACCGCTGGTCCTCGCTCTCGTCGGGAAGCGGCGGCAGCTTCTTGCGCGACTTCCACGGCAGCCGGGGATTCAGCCTGAGGCTTTCATGGCTCCACAGCCGAGCGGATCGCAGGCTCGCCTGCCGCTGCTGGAGGCGATCGGACAGCCGCCGCCAGTCGGTGGCCGTCTCCTCTGACCAGTCGTCATGGGCCAGCCCCTCGGCCATGCCCGCGAGGGCGGCCTCAGCACCGCGCGCGAGGCTGCTGAGGTTCTCCCGCACGTTCCGCAGATGGACCGGCGGGACGATCAGCGCGTTGACCGCGATGCCTATCGCGGCACCCAGCAGGGCCTGGAGCAGCCGGTGGGAGACCGTGAGGCTGGACACGGGGCCGGAGGTGAGGGTGAACAGCGCGGTGGTGGGACCGTAGATGCCCTGGTCACCGAGGCGGGGCCAGTTGCTGAGCAGCATCACGACGGGCAGGACCATGGCCACCGAGATCAGGGTGTTCCCCGTCAGGGCCTCGGCCCCCGCGGCCAGCAGCGTGCCCACGGCGATGGCCACCAGCTGCTGCAACCCCTTGAACAGCGAGCGGTAGACGGTGGCCTGGACCAGGACCACCGCCACCCACGGCGCCATCAGCGCCACCGGGTCCTTGAGCCACCACCCCGAGACCGCCCAGGCGAGCGTGGCCGCCCCGGCCGCCTTCAGCGACTGCACGAGCAGGTCCCGCTCCCGCCCCGGCCCCTGCCACGCCCGCGCCGCGGCGTTCACGATCCCCCGGGCCTCGGCCCCCAACACGTACAGCTTCTCGTTTACGTGCCCCATGACGTAGTGGGTTCCTGGAGCACGTCGGCTTATGCATGGCCGCTTGGGCGGGGCCGCTTACGCATGGCCGCTTACGCATGGCCGCTTACGCATGGCCGGGCGGGGGCCGGGCCGCGGTCGGCTCAGCCCGTGGCCAGCAGCAGCGTGCCCACCAGGGCGAGCCCGGCGCCCGTGGCCTGGACCACTCGCAGCCGCTCGCCGAGCAGTCCGCGGGCCGCGAGGGCGGTCACCACGGGGTAGAGGGAGGCGAGCACCGCGGCGACGGTGACCGGGCCGTGGTGTGCGGCGAGGTTGTACGTGCCGTTCGCCGCCACGTCGGCGAGGCCCACGAAGGCGAGTGCGGGCAGCGAAGCCCACATCACGCCCATCCCGCCCTCGGGCAGCCCGGGGTTGCCGCGCCGGACGGAGATCAGCAGCGCGCCGCCGCCGACCGCCACATTGCACACCCGCTGCACGAACAGCGCGAGGAACAGCCCGGTCAGCGTGTGCGACGCCTCGGCGATCAGCGCCATCACCGAGCCGAAGCCCAGCGCGGCCACCAGGGTGAGCAGCAGCGTCTGCCGCTGGACGGGCGCCCCACCGGTCTGCGGACCGCTCGCCAGGACCACACCCGCGACCGCCACCACGACCCCCGAGACCTGGAGCAGCCCGGGCCGCTCGCCGAGCACCAGCGCGACACCGAGCGGCACGATGACCCCGCCGAGCGCGCCGAGCGGGGAGACGACGCCCATCGGGCCGAGCGCGAGGGCCCGGTAGAAGCACAGCATCGCGGCCGGGCCGACCACACCGGCCGCCGCGGCGAACCACAGCTGCGGGCCCGCCTCGGACCATCCGCCGGTGGCGACCACGATGGCGCCGAGGACGGTGACCGCGATGATCTGGGAGACGACGACCACGGTGAGCGCGGGTGTGCGCCGGGTGAGCAACCCTCCGCCGAAGTCGGCCAGCCCCCAGAGCAGGCTGGTGGCAAGAGCGAAGAGTGCGGACATCGTGGAACCTCGCCGTACAGTGTGGTGGACGTGGGAGTACAGCCCACGGTAGTTCACTACACTCGACTACGCCATTCACTATTTTGGACGGATGGACGGACCGGAACGTGACGGACCTCGACCAGCTCACGCAGTCGCTCGCCCGCAACCTCAAACGGTGGCGCAATGAGCGCGGCTTCACCCTCGACGCCCTGGCGGCCCGCGCCGGGGTCAGCCGGGGCATGATCATCCAGATTGAGCAGGCCCGTACGAATCCGAGCGTGGGCACCACCGTCAAGCTCGCCGACGCGCTCGGCGTGAGCATCACCACGCTGCTCGACTACGAGCAGGGGCCGCGGGTGACCTTCGTCCCGCCCGACCAGGCGGTGCGGATGTGGTCCACCGAGGCGGGCAGCTACACCGCGCTGCTCGTCGGCACCGAGGCGGACGGCCCGCTGGAGATGTGGGGATGGCGGCTGATGCCCGGCGACGAGAGCAGCTCCGATCCGCATCCGTCCGGCACGGTCGAGCTGATCCATGTGACGGCCGGCGAGCTCACCCTGGTGCTCGGCGGTGAGTCCCACACCGCCCCGGTCGGCACCTCGGTGGCGTTCGAGGCGAACACCCCGCACACCTACCGCAACGACGGGACCGAGCCGGTGGAGATGACCATGGCGGTGTCGGTGCCACCCGCGCGCTGAGGCCGCCGGGTCCGGCCCTCGTGCCCTGCTCCGACTGCTAGTTTGGCGGCATGAGTACGCCGATGGATGCCTTCGACGAGGTCCGTCCCGCCGTCGAGTGCCTGGACCTGCTGACCGCTCCCGTCGCCGAGGCGCTGCGCACCTGGCGCGGCTCGGAGCCGGTGGAGCGGGTGCTCTTCGTGGACACGGACCCGGACAAGGCCGACACCGCCGTACTCGTCGAGAACTACGGCTCCTGGCTGCTGGAGCAGTCCGCCAACTGCGTGGTGGTCGCGGGCAAGCGGGGCGGCGAGACCACCCTGGCCGCGTGCCTGGTCCTGGCCCACACCCGCGCGGACGTCAACGGCGTGGTCCGCCGCCACCTCGGTGCCCGCAAGGCGTCGTTCGCCCCGATCGACACGGCCACGGGCGAGAGCGGCATGGAATTCGGCGGCATCACCCCGATCGGGCTCCCCGCCGACTGGCCGCTCCTGGTGGACGCCGCCGTGGCCGACATCCCGTACGCCCTCATCGGCAGCGGCAGCCGACGCGGCAAGCTCATCGTGCCGGGCAAGCTGCTCGCGGGGCTTCCGGGCGCGGTGGTCCTGGAGGGCCTGGGCGCCTGACGCCGGGTGGCCTCTTTGGGCCGTGGCCGGTCGGTGCCGACCCGAGTCGCTCCTTGGAGTGATGAAGAGCGGTGCGTGAGCGCATAGCGTCGGACGGATGAACGTGGTTGACGGCAAGTGGCCCGGGTGGGGCGTTGATGCCGGCCTGGTCGCCCTGACGTTTCTGCCGCCGCTGCTGTCGCAGCCGTACGTCGACACATCCGGCCCGGCGTGGTCGTCGCTCATCGGGTACGAGGCGGTGGCCGCGGTGGTCCTGGTGCCGCGACGGCGGCTGCCGGTGACGGCCTTCGTCACGGGCTTCGGTGCGCTCGTGGCGGCTCTGGTGGGGAGCGCGGGCGAGGGGGCCAAGCTGACCCCGTTGGCCTTCGTGCCGCTCGCCGTGCTCCTCTTCAACCTGGGCAGCCACTGCGCGAGTTGGCTGCGTACCATGTCCGCGCTGCTCGGCGGCGGCGCGATGGTCCTGCTCGGCCTGTGGGTGAATCGGATGACGGCCGGCGCCGGTGAGTTCCGGGGCGGCCTGGACGTCCTCGCCGCGCTGGCTCCGATGCCACTGGCGTGGGCGATGGGTTTCGCCGCACGTATCCAGGGCGCGCTGCTCGCCGCGGCCGAGCAGCGCGCGGCCGAGGCGAGTCGCGCGCGGCGCCTGGAGGCGACGCAGGCCGCGCAGCGGGAGCGGGCGCGGATCGCCCGCGAGATGCACGACGTGGTGGCGCACTCGCTCACCCTGCTCGTCGTGCACGCGGAGGCCCTGCGCGCCCGCGGCGGCGAACTGCCCGGCTGGGCCCGTACCCAGGTCGACGGGCTGGCGGCGGCCGGCCGGCAGAGCGGTGGTGAGCTGCGCGATCTGCTGCGCATGCTCCGTGATCCCGCGGACGCGGCCCCCTTGCAACCGGTGCCCGGACTCGGTGAGCTGAGCGTACTGCTGGACAGCCACCGCGCCGCGGGAGGGACGGTCGAGGTGCGGATGGGGACGACGGGGACCGCGCTGGAGTCGTTGCCGGCTCCGGTGCAGACAGCGGGGTACCGCATCGTGCAGGAAGCACTGGCCAACGCCCGCCGTCACGCGCCCGGGGCGCCGGTCCGGCTCACCGTCGACGGCACCGCCGGCCGACTGCGCTGCGAGGTGGAGAACAGCCGCGGGGCGCGGCGCGGCACGGCCGGGGCGGGGATCGGGCTCGGCCTGGTCAGCATGCGCGAACGAGTGGGCGCGCTGGGCGGAGAGCTCACCGCGGGACCGACCGATGACGGCGGCTTCCGTGTCGTCGCCACGATGCCGCTGGAGGATGCCGGTGTCTGAGCAGATCAGCGTGCTCGTGGTGGACGACGAGCCGATCATCCGCGCCGGCCTGGGCGCGATCCTGGACAGCCAGGCCGACCTCACCGTGGCGGGCACCGCGGGTGACGGCGAGGAAGCCGTCGAGGCGTGCGCCCGGCTGAGGCCGGACGTGCTGCTGCTCGACATCCGCATGCCGCGCCGGAACGGGCTCTGGGCACTGGCCGAGCTGGGCCGCCGAGGGCTCCTCGGACCCGGGCGGAGCCAGGCGCTCATGCTGACGACGTTCGACCTGGACGAGTACGTTGACGAGGCGCTGGCGGCCGGGGCGTCCGGGTTCCTGCTGAAGAACAGCTCGTACGAGGAGCTGACCGGGGCGGTACGGGCGGCGGCGGCCGGGCACCGCGCACTGAGCCCCGCGGTCACTGCCCGGATCATCGAAGGGCATCTGAGGGCCCGCCAGCGGCCCAGTGACCAGGAACTGGCCCGGCTGAGGGACCTCACCGAGCGGGAGCGCGACGTGCTGCGCCTGGTCGGGGACGGGCTGAGCAACGCCGAGATCGCCGACCGGCTCGTGGTGAGCCTGCACACGGTGAAGACGCACGTCAGCCGCATGCTCACGAAGACCGGCTGCCAGAGCCGGGCGCAGGCGGCGGTGCTGGCCAGGAACACGCTGCCCTGACCGTGCGCCATGGACGGGGCAGCGCGACGCCGCGCCCGCCCATGTCACTCTCTCGAATGACCCGCGGCCTGCTGAAGGCCCGCCATCGAGCGATGTGCCGGGTGGTTGTGCGCTGGCTGAATGGTCGCTGTGCGGAGGGGCCGCCGTGAGGCCGGGCGGCGGGAAGAGCGCCCAAGCCCCGACGCACGGAGCAACCGTCATCCGCCGAAGGGAACCGTCATGTCCGCACACACCTCCTCTCGCCACCGGATCCTGCGCGGGGCGCTGGCCGTGGCATTGGTGACCGGTATGAGCGGGGTGCTCATGGGCTGCTCGGACACGGAGTCGAGTGCGGCGAAGGCGTCGGCCGGGCAGGGCGCGGCGGACGCGTCGGGCGACAAGCGGCTGGCCGACCTCGCGCAGAAGGCGGCGGACAAGGGTTCCCTGGGGGTGATCGTCCGGGTCGACCGCGGCAGCGGGGCGCCCGTGGAGATCGCACGGCAGGCCGCCTGGACGAAGGACGACCACCGCCTCGCCGTCGACGACCAGTTCAGGGTCGGGTCCAACACCAAGACGGTCACCGCGACCCTCGTCCTCCAGCTGGTCGCCGAGCACAGGGTCGGCCTGGACGACCGGGTGGAGAAGTGGCTGCCCGGACTGGTCAAGGGCGGCGCGGACATCACCGTCAGGATGCTGCTCAACCACACCAGCGGGCTGGGCGACTTCCTGCTGACACCGGAATTCCTGCCCTCCCTGACGGGCCGGGAGCGGCGCACCTGGCGGCCGGAGGACCTCCTCGCCATCACGCCCGAGCAGGATCCGCCGGCCGAGCCCGGTGAGAAGTACTCCTACAGCAACGCCAACTACGCGGCTCTCGGGCTGATCCTGGAGAAGGCCACCGGGCGCGGCCTGGCCGAGCTGATCGAGCAGAAGATCACCAAGCCGTTGGGGATGAAGGACTCGTTCCTGGCCACGAACGCCGACTGGAGCGCCGGGAAGCGGCATGTGACCGGCTACGAGCCGGACGCGGAGCGGCTGAAGGACATCCTTTCCCCGACCGTGGACCTGCCCGAAGGCGTCGGGTTCGTCGGCCCCGCACGTCCCGGGAGCAACATCGACACCACCGGCATCGACCCGAGCTGGGCCGGGGCGGCGGGAGCCATGGTCTCCACCGCACAGGACTGGCAGCGCTTCCTGACCGCGCTGATGTCCGGCGAGCTGCTGCCCGAGGCCCAGATGGAGCAGATGCGCACCACCGTTTCCGCCCCCGAGGAAGGCGGCGGTTACGGACTCGGCCTGATGAAGGCGCACACGTCCTGCGGCACCGTCTGGGGCCACACCGGCGGCCTGCCCGGCTACTCCAGCGAGGTCTACACCGACGCCGGCGGACACCGCAGCGTCGCGGTCCTGACGAACACGAACTTCGGCATCAAGGAAAAGGCGGCCGCGACCGCGAACAAGGCCCTCGTCGAAGCGGCGGTCTGCCGCATGCTGGGCAAGCCGCTGTCCTCGGAGCGTCCCAGCGAGTGACGGTCGATCGTGGCGGAGCCCGCCCGGGCGGATCGCCGCCGGTGCGGCTCAGCCCAGCCGGGGGATCTCGATGGCCGGGCAGCGGTCCATGACCATGGCCAGCCCGGCGGCGCGGGTGCGCTCGTACGCTTCCGGGTCGACGACGCCGAGCTGGAACCAGACGGCCTTGGCGCCGATGGTGACGGCCTCGTCGGCGACCGGGCCCGCCAGGTCGCTGTTGACGAAGACGTCGACCACATCGACCGGGAACGGGATCTCGGCGAGCGAGCCGTAGCCGCGCTCGCCGTGCACCGTCTCGGCCTTCGGGTGCACGGGCACGATGCGCTTGCCGAAGCGCTGGAGGACGCCGGCGACGCCGTAGGCCGCGCGCCCCGGGTTCGTCGACAGGCCCACGACGGCCCAGGTGTCGCCCAGCTCGGTGAGGATCTTGCGGACCGTTGCTGAGTCGCCGTACACGCTCGGCCTCCTTGGGATTCGGGCAAGGTTTCTGTGTACGACAACGGTGGGCGGGAGCGAGGTGATTCCCGGGGCGAGCTGGGTCCGGTTACGGCCAGTCTGCGAGCGGGCGAGCGGGCGACCCTGCTGAAGGCCGCGGCGATCATGAACCGCATCGCGGACAGCGACATAGGACGCCCATCTCGACCTCTCCAGAGATGCGACGAGCTCAGCACTCGGACGCCCCAGTGTGCCCCCACTCGCCCGCGTGCTCCTGGACGAATTCGGCGAAGGTGCGGGGCGGACGGCCGGTCAGGTCCAGCACCGCGGTGCTGACCTGGTCTTCCCGACCGGCCCTGATGCTGTCTTCCACAGCGGCGAGGGCGGCGGCGAACTCGGCAGACATGCCTGCGGCCCGGTAATGGGCCGCCTGCTCGTCGGCCCCGATCGTCACCACTCGGACCGACCGCCCGGTGCGGGCGTTGATGATCGCCGCCGCGTCCTGGTAGCTCAGGCCCTTCGGCCCGGTGAGCAGGTGGTCGCGCCGGGCGCCGGGCTCGATGTCGGGGTCGGCCAGCAGGGCGGAGGCTGCGGCCGCGATGTCCCGCGCGTCGATCCAGCCCACTCGGCCGTCACCGGCGGCGGTGCGGATCTCGCCGTGCCGCCGGATGCGCTCGCCCACTGGGTGTGGGCTCAGGAAGTTCTGCATGAACCCGGACGCGCGCAGCACGACCCACCCCGGCCGGGCCCGCACCCGCGCGGCCAGCTCCAGCGCGCCGGGAGCGTTCGGCAGCACGATGGCGGAGCCGAGGAGCACCACGCGGCGCACGCCGAGGCGTTGCGCCTCGGCCAGGAACGGCCCGACCGGCGGCATCGGATCCACGCTCTCCACCGGAGGCACCAGGAAGACCCGGTCCATCCCGCGCAACGCGGCCGTATGGGTGGCCGGGGCGTCCCAGTCGAACCGGATCGCGTCAGGATCATGGGCAGACGGGTTGCGGCTGGCCACTCGGACCGGGACACCGTTGCCGCGCAGCAGTTCGACCAGCGCGCTCCCGGTTTTCCCGGTGCCGCCGGTGACCAGTACACCCGTCATCCGGCGGCTCCGGAGCGCAGCGAGTCGAGCAGCTCGGGTAGTGTCCCGGCCGCCTCGGCGACGGCCAGCGGGTTCCAGTAGTCCCGGTAGTGGGTGATCAGGCCGTCCTGGACGGTGATCACCGCGATGTAGTCCAGCTGATAGGGCTCCCCGGTGCGCACCGTGTGCCCGTTCCCGGTGAACTCCACCACGATGGTCTCCGGCCGTTCCGTGTGGTGCACGGTGACCGCGGGAATCTCTCGCACATCCATCAGCTCCGGGAGGGCGGCCATGTAGCCGCGGACCTCTTCCCGCCCGGCCAGTCGGCGCGGTGAGCTTCCCGTGGCGAACGGGAACTCGGCGGTGCCGTCTTCCGCCCACAAGTCGGCGACGGCGTCCGTGTCCTTGGCCAGCATCCGATCCAGCAGTCGACGGAACGCTTCTTCGGGAGTGCTCGGCACGATGTCCTCCAGTGTTCGACGAGGCGTGACCGGTCCACACTGGACGCGGACCCGCCGCCGGGGAACGGACGGCTGAGCCCCGGACCACCAGTCCGTGGCTATACCGGGCGCCTCGTGCCACCATCGCGGGGTGAGCAGAGGCGAACTGGCTGACTTCCTGCGCCGCAGACGGGAGGCACTGCGCCCGGACCAGGTGCCGGCCACCGTCACCCACCCGCCGGGCCGACGCGCCCGGCGCACTCCCGGACTGCGCCGCGAAGAGGTGGCCGAGCTGGCCGGGGTGTCGGTCAACTACTACGAGCGGCTGGAGCAGGCCCGCGCACCGCGTCCGTCCCCGCAGGTGCTGGCCGCGCTGGGTACGGCGCTGCGGCTCACCGTCGCGGAGCGCGAGCACCTGGCGCGGCTGGCCGGGCAGGTCCCGCCCGGCACGGACGCCGACCGGGGCCCGGTGCCCGGCGAAGCGCACCGGCTGCTGGACCGGCTCGGGCCCATCCCCGCCTATGTGCTCGACGAGCGGCAGTCCATCGTGGCCTGGAACGACGCGGCAGTCGCGCTGATCATGGATTTCGGGCTGCTGCCGGTCGAGGAGCGCAACATCGTGCGGCTGTCCATCCGGCTGTGCGAAGTCCTCTGGTCGGCACCGGCGGGCGCGGAGGGTGAGTTCGCCCGGCAGGTCGCGGCTCAGCTCCGCGCGGCCAGTGTGCGTTATCCGGCGGACCGTGCGCTCGGTGAGCTGATCAACGAGTTCGCCGCGCACAGCCCGGACTTCGCCGCCGGCTGGCGCGACCACGATGTGCGCCCCATAGCGACGCTGCGCAAGTACGTGTGCCACCCCGAGCTGGGCAAGCTGGAGCTGGACTGCCAGACCCTGCTGCTGCCGGGCACCGACCTGCGGCTGGTGATGTACACCGCGGAACCGGGCAGTCCGAGTGCCGCCGCACTCGCCCGCCTCGGAGCCCGCGATCGCCACCAGGGCGGGCGCGATCATCGAGCTGTTGATCGGGTTGAGGACGGCGCCCATGTGCAGAGTCCCGATGCCCACGGGCGGCTGCCGGGACCTTACGAAGGCGGCGGACCGGCGGACACTGCCGAAAGACCAATCCCGTGGAATCCGCACACCGCACGGCATCCGGCCGACGCCCAGGAGACGCATGCTGGTTACAGGGGAGGGAGCAAGGGGAACCCGACTCCTGCGGTCGGCGATCTCGAGCCGCCGACCGCCACCGACCGAGGGGGCGGAAGGAGAGGAAGACACCATGCCCGCAGGATCCAGCCGTAAGCGTGAACGGCAGTACGAGCACATCAAGGAAGGCGCCGAGCAGCGTGGCGCGTCCACCGGCCGGGCGAAGGAAATTGCCGCCCGTACGGTCAACAAGGAGCGCGCCCGCTCGGGCGAGTCCCGGGCCGCGAGCAGGACCTCGACCCAGGACCCGAAATCCGCGCCGCAGCGTGGCGGCCAGCGCTCCGGCAACCGGACGGGTCCCAAGGGCCCGACGCGCGACCAGCTGTACAACGAGGCCAAGCAGCGCGGCATCGAGGGCCGCTCCAACATGACCAAGGACCAGCTGGCCAAGGCCCTGGGCCGCTGACCCGGACGCCGCTGACCCGGACGCCCGCCACGGCCCTTCCCCAGCGGGACGCCGTCCTCCCGCCGATCAGCGGGGCCGGACGGCGTCCGTGCGGTCGGGCGGCGTCCGTGTGGTCGGGGGAGGGCGGCGGATTGGATGCGTCGGCCACGGGTACTCAGGGGCGATCATGCCAGGCACCACACTCCCCACCTACACCGCTCTGCACCAGCTCGTGGAGCTGATCGAACAGGGCCCTCCGGTCTTCGTCCGCTGGTCCCGAGGGCCCGAGGCGGACCTGGAAGGCAGTGCGGTCAGCCGGGACGGGCTCACCGGCATGAAGATGCCGGGCCTGTCGGCCACCCCCCTGGTCTTCGAGGAGTGGGCGAAGGACCTGCCCACGACCGTCTGGGTCGCCCGGAGGCTGTGCGACTACATCCACCTCCGGGACGACGACCAGGGCTCCGCCGATGTCCGCCCCTGGGTGCTCAAGGGGGAGGAGACCGGCCGGGGGCCGGACAACGAACCCCTGGTCCGCGATGTGGAGCCGGTCGCCTGGATCGCCGAGAGCGTGATCGCCGAAGCCGAGGACGTGGTGGCACGCCAGCGGGGCGCGTGGGGGCCCTTGCACCGACCGGCCCGGTTCGGCCGTGGCGGAAACGGCGGAGAGGGCTGACCGGGCGCGTCCTCCCAGCACCGTGGGTTTCCCCAAGCGGCTGTCGCGTACGCGTGACCAGCGCGCGAGAGCCGGGACATAGGGTGGCCTGATGCAGGAGCGGTACCGGACGGTCGCGCGCGAGGGCGTGCACGAGATCGAGATCAACAGATCACGCTTCCTCTGCACGCTCGCGCCCGCCGCGACCGAGCAGGAGGCGCAGGACGTCATCCAGCGGGTCAGGAAGGAACACCCCACCGCCACCCACAACTGCTTCGCCTATGTCATCGGCGCGGACGGCGGTGTGCAGAAGGCGAGCGACGACGGGGAGCCGGGTGGCACGGCCGGGGTGCCGATGCTGCACATGCTGCTGCGCCGCGAGATCCGGTACGCGGTGGCCGTCGTCACCCGCTACTACGGGGGCGTGAAGCTCGGCGCGGGCGGTCTGATCCGGGCCTACGGCGGCGCGGTCGGCGAGGCGCTGGACGCGCTGGGCACCGTCACCCGGCAGCGGTTCCGGCTGGTGACCGTCACCGTGGACCACCAGCGGGCCGGAAAGCTGGAGAACGATCTGCGGGCGACGGGGCGGGCGGTCCGCGAGGTGCGCTACGCCGAGGCCGTGACGATCGAACTCGGGCTGCCCGACGCGGATGTGGACGCCTTCCGCGACTGGCTGGCGGACACCACCGCCGGCACCGCCGCACTGGAGCTCGGCGGCGAGGCGTACCAGGACGCGTAAGGGCGGTCCGGGCACGGTCTGGGCATGGCCTGGGTACGGCCTGGACTTACGCCGGTGAGCGCACCGAGGGCGGGGACGGAGCGGACCCCGGTGCGCTCCGGTCGCCCCGGACTCTCCGGGGCAGGCCGATTCTGGACGGGCGGCCCTGGGAGGGGTGGCCCTGGGCCGCGCGGTGCGCGGGCCGCAGCCGGATCGCGGCGTCGAGGCCGCCACCGGGCGCCCGGGCCAGGGTGGCCTCCCCTCCGCTCGCATGGGCGAGCCGCTGCACCAGCGACAGACCCAGACCGGTGCCGCCCTTCGGGGCGTCGGGGGCGCGCCAGAAGCGGTCGAAGGCGCGGCGCCGCTGATCGGCGGTCATGCCGGACCCCTCGTCGATGACATGCAGCTCGATCCAGGCGGGCCGCGCGGGGAGATGGCGGCGGTCGGTGGCCGAACAGCGCAGCACCATGGTGACGGTGGAGCCCAGGGGGGTGGCACGCAGCGCGTTGGAGAGCAGATTGTCCAGGATCTGCTCGATGGCTCCGGGCACCGCGAGCACCTGGCCGACCCGGTCGCCGAGCAGCGCGAGATGGGCCCCGTGCTGGTCGAAGAGCGGGCTCCAGGTGAGCAGGCGCTCGGCGCACACCTGGTCCAGGTCGACCGGTTCGGGGGTGACGGCGCTCTCCTCCAGCCGCGCCATCGCCAGCAGCCCCTCGACCATCCGGGCCAGCCGGTCGGTCTCGGTTATCGCGGCGCCGAGGCTGTCCCGGGCGTGCCCGGTCATCTCCGCCTCCAGATTGTCCAGGCGCAGCCGCAGCGCCGCCAGCGGCGTCTTGAGCTGGTGGGACGCCTCGGCGGCGAACGCGCGCTGGGAGGCCAGCAGATGCTCCAGCCGGGCGGCGGTCTGGTTGAAGGTGGCGGCGAGGCTGCGCACCTCGGGCGGGCCGGAGGTCACGGGCGCGGGTGTGGTGAACCGGCCGTCGGCCAGGCGGTGCGCGAACCGCTCCAGCTCCAGAATCGGGCGGCTGGCCCAGCGGGCGAAGACCAGCCCCACGGCGGCGACGGCCGTGAGGATCGCGAGCCCGCCCACGGCCAGCAGCAGCCAGGTCCGGTGGACCCGGGCCTCCACCGCGTCGGTGGGCACGGTGAGCCGCACCGCGCCCTGCAACTCCTCGCCGTGGACGACGGGGGCGGCGACCGAGAGATAACGGACGCCGCCGATGGTGGAGGTCCGGACGTCGATCGCGTCCCGGCCGCGCAGCGCGGCGGCGATCTCGGGGCGCGACACCAGGTTTCGCGACTCGGCGGCGGACAGGCGATGCGAGGTCGCCAGCAGTCGGCCGTCGTCGCCGACGATGACCACCCTGCCCCGGATGCGCTCGGCGCAGTGCCGCGCCCGGTGCGGCAGCTCGCGCTGTTCCCGTCCCGCCATGATGGACAGCGAGGCGAACGCGGACACCGACTCGGCCTCGTCCTCCGCCGAGGAGATGATCTGCGCTCGCTCGGCTCTGCCGTAGACATAGCCGAGCGGTATGCCGAGGCTCAGCAGGGTCAGTACGGCGAGGCTCAGATACCCGAGCAGCAGACGTCGGGTCACGGCCGGGCGGCCTCCGGGACCCCCGAATGGGTCCCCGCCGGGGCTCCCGCAGGGGCTCCTGCCGGGACTCCCGAGTGGACCGCCAGACGGAAGCCGACCCCGCGCAGGGTCTGGATCCAGGCCGGGTCGCCCAGCTTGCGGCGCAGAGTGGCGATATGCACGTCCAGGGTCTTGGTCGGCCCGTGGAAGTGCGGGTCCCAGACGCGGTCGAGGATCTGCTGGCGCGAGTACACCGCGCCGGGGTCCTCGGTGAGCAGGGCCAGCAGCTCGAACTCCTTGGGGGTGAGGCTGACGGGGGCGCCGCCCACCCACACCTGACGCGTCCGGCGGTCCACGACCAAGGGCTCCTGCTCCCGGGGCGGCGGCTGGGCGGCGGGCGGCGGGGTGACGGTGGGGGCCGGTGCGGTGGCGGCGGGTGCGGCCGGAGCGCTGGGCGCCGCGGCGGTGCGTTGGGAGCGCCGGGTCACCGCGCGGATCCGGGCGATCAGCTCCCGCATGCTGAACGGCTTCGCCAAGTAGTCGTCCGCGCCCAGCTCCAGCCCCAGGACCCGGTCGGCCTCCTCGCCCCGCGCGGTGAGCATGATGATCGGCACGTCGGACACCTTCCGGATACCGCGGCAGACGTCGATGCCGTCCATGTCCGGCAGCCCCAGGTCGAGCAGAACGATGTCCCCGTACGGCCCCTCCAGCCCGGCTGCGCCCGTGCTGACATGACCCACCATCAGTCCATACCGCCCCAGTCCCTCGACGAGGGGTTCGGCGATCGTCTCGTCATCCTCGATGAGTAGCGCTCGTACGGTCATGGGGACCTGTGTACCGCAATACCGGAATGGCTTCCTGGTTTTTGTAATGTTGCGAGTGCGGAACCGAATATTGGAGAAGAACTTGTCATGCTCTAGTGTTCGTTTAGCCTTCGCCTGGTACGGCCCTCCCTACGGTGATTCGCATCTGGTCCAACCACCCGTCAGGGAGGCATGATGAGGGCTCCGTGCGAATACCGGAAACTGGCCGATGGGCAATTCTTCGAATTCCGGCCGCGCAACGCGGGCAAGGAACTCGATCTCGATAACGACGGTGACGTCCGGGCGTACTCATGACGAGCGGACGACATGCCCGTGGCCGGATTCAGCCGGTTTCCTCGCCGCCGTACGACATCGACGAGGTGTTCCCGCCGGAAGGGGCGCGCGACGCCCAGTCGACGCAGCCGATGCCGGCATATGCGCCCGCCGCCGGAACCGTAAGAGAAACGGCCGAGTCTCCTGGCTTCCATAAGGCCGACGGCGGGGCGGGGGACATCGCCAGGGGCAAGAGCGAGGGAAAAGGCAAGGGCAAGCTCGGCGGGACCCTCCAGGGCGCCGACCTCGGCACCGAGATCACCGCCTCGCTGGTCGTCTTCCTCGTGGCCCTGCCCCTGTGCATCGGTGTCGCCGTCGCCTCCGGCACCCCGGCCGAACTCGGCATCATCACCGGTGTCGTCGGCGGGCTGGTGGTCGGTATGACCCGGGGCAGCGCCCTCCAGGTCAGCGGGCCCGCCGCCGGGCTCACGGCACTTGTGGCGGAGACCGTCGAGGCCCATGGCATCGCCATGCTCGGGGTGATCGTGCTGATGTCCGGGCTGCTCCAGATCGGCCTGGGGATGATCCGGCTGGGCCGCATGTTCCAGGCCATCTCGATCGCCGTGGTCCAGGGCATGCTCGCCGGGATCGGGCTGCCGCTGATGTTCAGCCAGTCCTATCCGCTGGCCGATGCCACGGCCCCCGGCACGGCCATCGAGAACATCCTCGGCTTCCCCGCGCACGTCCTCGACACCTTCACGAGCGGGCAGACGGCGATCGCCGCGCTGCTCGGCATCGCCACGGTCGTCCTCAGCTTCGTCTGGAAGAAGGTGCCGGGGCGGGTCAGCCGGATTCCCGCCGCGCTGGTGGCCGTCGCCATCGGCATCGTGGTCGCCGCGCTGCCCGGTGTGGAGGTGAAGACCCTTCAGGTCGGCGATCTGCTGTCCGCCGTCCAGGTGCCCGGTCCTGAGCAGTTCGCGGGGCTGGCCGATCCGGCGGTGCTCACCGCCGTCCTCACCTTCACCGTCATCGCCTCGGCGGAGAGCCTGTTCACGGCCGCCGCCGTGGACCGGATGCACGACGGTCCGCGCACCCGCTACAACACCGAGCTGATCGCCCAGGGCGCGGGCAACACCGTCTGCGGCATCCTCGGCGCGCTGCCCATGACCGCCGTCGTCGCCCGCAGCTCGGCCAATGTGCAGGCCGGGGCCAGGACCCGGCTCTCCCGCACCCTGCACGGCCTGTGGCTGCTGGCCTTCGCGCTGCTGCTGCCGAGCGTTCTCGCCCTGATCCCGATCTCGGTGCTGGCGGGTGTGCTGGTGCACAGCGGCTGGAAGCTGCTCGCGCCCGAGCAGTTCCCGAAGATGTGGCGCCAGGACCGCGGTGAGTTCGTGGTGATGGCCATCACCACGGGCACGATCGTCGCCACCGCGCTGCTGGAGGGGGTGCTGGTCGGGCTCGCGGCCGGGATCGTCCTGGCGGCGCTGCGGATGTCGCGGACCTCCATCGAGCACCGGGTGGAGGGCGACACCGCGAAGCTGGTCATGACCGGCAACGCCACGTTTCTGCGGCTGCCCAAGGTGATCGACGCGCTGGAGGCGGTGGGGTCGGCGGGGACACCGCGGATCCGGCTGGACCTGATGGGGGTGACCCATCTGGACCACGCCTGCCGCAGCCAGATCGAGGAGTTCGTGGCGCAGAAGCGGGCGCCGGGCACCGTACGGGTGGAATTGCTGCTGCCCGACCTTCCCGGGCCGGGGCCGGGCCGGAAGCCGAGGCCGGGGCCGAAGCCGAAGCGAAGGTCCGGCCCCGAGCCCTCGACCGAATCCCCGCCGGCGTCCGCGTCCGCGCCCGTATCCGCGCCCGTGTCCCCGTCGTGGCCGCCGCAGCCGCATGAGCGGTCGTCGTCCGGTGCGCTGTACGACGCGTTCTACGGCCCGTCACAGCCGGGCCCGTCCGCGGAGTGGTACTACCTCGACACCCGCCCCTTCGAAGGTCTCCAGGACTCCGAGGACGCGCGGTGGAGGGACCACCAGGGCTAGCCATGGCCGGGAAACGGGCCGCCGCATGGGGCCGCCGCATGGGCGACACGAGGCGGGAAATACGAGGTCCGTGAGAGACCGGGCACCGACCGCGGCTAACGTGGTCGGTGCCCGCACCGCGTACGCGCCGCGGGTGTGATGCTGGCCACTGGGGTGGGAGGAAGGGCAGAAGTGCAGGTCGGAGACCACTTGTGAGAATTCTGCACACCTCCGACTGGCACCTCGGACGCTCCTTTCACCGGGTCAGCCTCCTTGCCGCGCAGCGGGAGTTCATCGACCACCTCGTCACCACCGTGCGCGATCGGCACATCGACGCGGTGGTCGTCGCGGGCGACATCTACGACCGCGCCGTGCCGCCGCTCGCCGCCGTCGAGCTCTTCGACGACGCCCTGCACCGGCTCGCGGACCTCGGGGTGCCGACGGTCATGATCTCCGGCAACCATGACTCGGCCCGCCGTCTCGGCGTCGGCGCCGGGCTGATCGACCGGGCCGGGATCCATCTGCGTACCGACCCCGCCGGCTGCGCCACGCCCGTCGTCCTCTCCGACGACCACGGCGAGGTGGCCTTCTACGGTCTGCCGTATCTCGAACCGGGTTTGGTGCGGGAGGAGTTGGGCGCCTCGGCGGCCGGGCATACGGCGGTGCTGGGCGCCGCCATGGACCGGGTGCGCGCCGACCTCGCCACCCGGCCGTCCGGCACCCGCTCCGTCGTCCTCGCGCACGCCTTCGTCACCGGTGGCGCGGTCAGCGACAGCGAGCGGGACATCACGGTCGGCGGCGTCGCCTCCGTACCCGCCGAGGTCTTCGACGGCGTCGACTACGCGGCGCTCGGCCATCTGCACGGCTGCCAGACCATCACCGAGCGCATCCGCTACTCGGGCTCCCCGCTCGCGTACTCCTTCTCCGAGGCGGCGCACCGCAAGTCCATGTGGGTGGTGGAGCTGGGGGCGGCGGGCCGGGCGCCGTCGTGCGAACGGGTGGAGTGCCCGGTGCCGCGGCCGCTGGCCCGGATCCGCGGCCGGATCGAGGAGTTGCTCGCCGAACCGGACCTCGAGCGCCACGAGGAGGCGTGGGTCGAGGCCACGCTGACCGACGCGGTGCGGCCGCATGAGCCGATGGCCCGGCTGGCGCGGCGCTTCCCCCATGTGCTGACGCTGGTCTTCGACCCCGAGCGGCCCCCCGAGGATCCGCTCGCCTCGTACGCACAGCGGCTGCGCGGCCGCTCGGACCGGCAGATCGCCGAGGACTTCGTGGCCCATGTGCGGGGCGGCCGCGGCCCGGACGAGGCGGAGCGCGCGCTGCTCGGCGACGCGCTGGAGGCGGTACGGAGCGAGGCGCACGAGGGCGTCGTGGCGCACGAGGGCGTCGCGGCGGGCGAGGAGAACGGCGCGGGGACGACGACGGCGGGTGCCGTGACCGCGGGGACGACCGCGGGGGAGGCGGCGCGATGAGGCTGCACCGGCTCGCCGTCACGGCCTTCGGGCCGTTCGGCGCCACCCAGGAGATCGACTTCGACGAGCTGTCCGCCGCCGGGCTCTTCCTGCTGCACGGGCCGACCGGCGCCGGTAAGACGTCCGTCCTGGACGCGGTCTGCTACGCGCTGTACGGCCAGGTGCCCGGCGCCCGCCAGGGCAGCGGGCTCTCGCTGCGCAGCGACCACGCCGAACCGCTGACCCCGACCGAGGTCGTTCTCGAATTCACGGTCGGGGAGCGGCGCCTGGAGATCACCCGGCGCCCCGAGCAACCGCGCCCCAAGAAGCGGGGCACGGGGATGACGCGGGAGAAGGCGCAGACCCTGCTCCGCGAGTACGTCCCGCCGACATCCTCGGCCGGTGCCGGTGCCGGTGCCGGTGCTGGTGCCGGTGCCGGGAAGTGGAAGGCCCTCAGCCGCTCGCACCAGGAGATCGGCGAGGAGATCGCGCAGCTGCTCGGCATGAGCCGGGAGCAGTTCTGCCAGGTGGTGCTGTTGCCGCAGGGCGACTTCGCCCGCTTTCTGCGCGCGGATGAACTGGCGCGCGGCAAGCTGCTGGGCAAGCTGTTCGACACCGGCCGCTTCGCCGCTGTCGAGGAACGGCTGGCGGACCAGCGGCGGGCGGCGGAGAAGCGGGTCGCGGCCGGGGACGAGCGGCTGCTCGCGCTCGCCCACCGCATGGCACAGGCGGCGGGCCGCACCACGGAGCTGGACGGCCACCCGCTGCCCGAACTGACCCCCGGTGAGCCGGGGCTGGCCGACGCCGTCCTGGAGTGGGCCGCCGTGGCGCGCACGGGCGCGCGCGAGCGGCTGGACATCGCGCTGTCCGCCGTACGGGCCGCCGAGGCGGCCCACGACGCCGCCCAGCGGACCGCCGACGCGACCCGCGAACGGGCCGAACTCCAGCGCCGCCACACCGAGGCCCGCCGCCGGGCGGACGACCTCGAACGGCAGCGACCCGACCACGACCGCCTGCGCGAGCTGCTGGAACGCGCCCGCGCCGCCGACGCGGTGGTCCCCGCACTCGACCTCCGCACCGCCGCCGCCCGCGACCACCGCACTGCCGAATCCACCGAACACCAGGCCCGCACCCGCCTGTCCGCCGAACCCGGCCTGGCGGCCATGACCCTCGCGCCGATCCCGGACATCCCCGACCAACGCACACCCCCTGCCCGGGCCACGTCGCCTGCCGTGTCCCTGCCCGCGCAGGGCCCCGGGGCCCCGGATGAGGCCGCCGCGATGGGTACGGCGGTCGGGCGTGGCGAGCACGGACGGACCGCTTCGGAAGCGGGCGCGGGAGACGCCGCGGACGAGGTGCCGGACCGGACGTCAGCCGCGGGAGCGGGAGCCTCGGAGCCGCCGGGTTCCGCCAATGCGCGGTCGCTCAGGGACGGGCGTACCGGAACGGGCGCGCTCGCCCGGGTGGGGGGCACCGCCGCACAGCCGGGGGCGGCCCCGGGCATGCCGTCGCAGGGGCCGGGGGTTGTCTCCGCCGCAGCAGAAGGCGCGTCGGGTGTGCGCGTCACCGGCCGGGCCACGGCCTCCGAGAGCGGGGCGCCGGACGAGGGCCTCGTGGATGGGCAGGCCGGTTCCGGGGCGGGCGCGGGGGGCGGCGGGGGCGCCGTCCCGGGCGCGCCGGATCCGGCGTCGTCCGACGGGGCGGCTGCTTCGGGCGTGGCGCCGCAAGGGCCGGGCTCGGGCGAGCCCGGTGCGCGGGAACACGCCGCGGCCGACGGCGAAATCGCCGCCACGGAGGCGCGGGGCGCGTCGTCGCGGGCGTCCGGGTCCACCTCCCGGGGCGAGGGTGCGTCACACCCCGATGCGGCGGGTCAGGTCGCGATCGCGGCGAGTCGTGGCGGGGCGGCTCCGGGCTCGGGCGGTGCGTACGGCGAGCGGGACCGGCGGACCGAGTCGCGGGGCGTTGACGCCTCGGTGGTGCTCGCCGAGGCCGACGCCGAGTGGCTGGGACAGGTTGAGCGGCGGGTGCGGGAGGAATTGGGGGCGTTGGGGGCCGCGCGGCGGGGGGAGGCTCGGGCGGAGGCGATCCTCCGTGAGATCGCCGCGCTCGATCGGGAGGCCCGTGCCGACGACGAGGCGGTCGAGGAGGCCGCCGAGTGGCTCGCCGGGTGGGAGGAGACCCACCGGGCGCATCAGCGGCGGGTCGAGGCGGCGCAGGAAGCCGTGGCCCGGGCCGAGCAGCTCGGCGGGCGGATCGAGCCCGCCGAGCGGCGGCTGGAGGCCGCCCGGCGGCGGGACCGGCTCGCCGGACAGGAGGGGCAGGCGCGAGAGGAGTTGCTGCGGGCGCGGGAAGGGGCCGCCGCCGCGCGGCAAAATTGGCTCGACCTCAAAGAGGCCCGGCTGCGCGGCATCGCCGCCGAGCTGGCGGCCGGGCTGCGCGCCGGAGAGCCCTGCGCGGTGTGCGGGGCGACCGAGCACCCGAGCCCGGCCCGGCCCGGGGCCGGGCATGTGGACCGTACGGCGGAGGAGTCCGCGCTGGCGGACTACCAGCGCGCCGAGGAGGTCCGCGAGGAGGCCGAGCGGGCGCGGAACGCGCTGCGGGAGGCCCGCGCGGGCGCCGAGGCCACGGCGGAGGGCGAGGACGCGGCCGAACTCGACCGGGCCCTGGCCGAGTTGCGGACCGCGTACGCCGAGGCCCGAGACGCGGCGGCCGACGCGCACGCCGCCCGCGAGGCCCTGGACCGGGCCGAGGGCGAGCACACCCGCCGTACGGAACAGCGGCAGGAGGCCGAGCGGCGGGCGGCCGCCCGCACCTCGCACCGCGACGCCCTGGCCCGGGAGCGGGCCGCGCTGCTGGCCGAGCTCGAGCAGGCGCGCGGCGCGGACGCCACCGTCGCGCGGCGGGCGGCCCGGCTCGAGCGGCAGGCGGGGCTGCTGGCCCACGCCGCCGAGGCGGCGCGGGCCGCCGACGCGGCCGCGAACCGGCTGAAGGAGGCCGACGCCCGGCTCGCCGACGCCGCCTACCGGGCCGGGTTCGAGACCCCGGAGCAGGCCGCCGAGGCCGTGCTGCACCCGGACCGGCAGCGCGAGGCGCGCCGCCGTCTCGACGCGTGGCAGTCGGAGTCGGCGGCGGTCGCGGCCGAGCTGTCCGACCCGAGGGTGCTCGCGGCCGCCCAGGAGCCGCCCGCCGACCCCGCGGCGGCGCAGACGGCGGCCGACGCGGCCATCCGCGCGCTGCGCGAGGTCTCGGCCGCGGACGCCGCGGCCCGCACCCGCTGCGAGGAGCTCGACGCGCTCTCCGCGCGGGCGGTCGCCGACGCCCGCCGGCTCGCCCCGCTGCGCGCGGAGCACGACCGGATCGCCCGTCTCGCCTCGCTCGCGGCGGGCACCTCCGCGGACAACGAGCGCAGGATGCGGCTGGAGGCGTATGTGCTGGCGGCCCGGCTGGAGCAGGTCGCCGCGGCGGCGAGCGTACGGCTGCGCCACATGTCCTCCGGGCGCTACACCCTGGTGCACTCCGACGCCCGCTCCGGCGGGCGCGGCCGCTCCGGTCTCGGACTGCATGTCGTCGACGCCTGGACGGGCAGCGAACGCGACACCGCCACCCTCTCCGGCGGCGAGACCTTCTCCGCCTCGCTCGCCCTCGCGCTGGGCCTGGCCGATGTGGTCACCGACGAGGCGGGCGGGGTCCGCCTGGACACCCTCTTCATCGACGAGGGGTTCGGCAGCCTCGATGAGCAGACCCTGGACGAGGTGATGGACGTGCTGGACTCGCTGCGCGAACGCGACCGTACGGTCGGCATCGTCAGCCATGTCGCCGATCTGCGCCGGCGGATCCCCGCCCAGCTGGAGGTCGTCAAGGGCCGCCAGGGCTCGGCGGTACGGCACCGCACGACCACCGCGCACTAAGCGGGCCCGAAGGGGCGCGGGGCTGTGTCGATGTGCGGCTCCGCCGCGGCTGTGTCGATATGCGGCTCCGCCGCGTGGGCGACCAGCCACGACGGCGCCGCAGCCGGCCGACGACGCATCGCGGCACTTCCCGCGGAGCGCTCTGCGGGGCGCTCCGCATCCGTACGGATGCGGCCCGCCCCGCTACAAGCGCGGAAGCGACCCCGAAGTCAGAGCGCCGACAGCTCCTCCACCAGGTCGTCAAGACCCAGCGACCCCTGCGACAGCGCCGCCATGTGCCACTTCTTCGCGTCGAAGGCGTCGCCGTGCGCCTTACGGGCCGCCTCCCGCCCCGTCAGCCAGGCCCGCTCGCCCAGCTTGTAGCCGATGGCCTGGCCCGGCATGCCGAGATAGCGCACCAGCTCACTGTCGAGGAACTCCGCCGGACGGCCGCAGTGCAGCCCGAAGAACTCGCGCGCCAGCTCCGGAGTCCACCGCTCACCGGGGTGGAAGGGCGAATCCGCGGGGATCTCCAGCTCCAGGTGCATCCCGATGTCGACGATCACCCGCAGCGCCCGCATCATCTGCGCGTCCAGGTAGCCCAGACGGCGCTCCGGGTCCGAGAGATAGCCCAGCTCGTCCATGAGCCGCTCCGCGTACAGCGCCCAGCCCTCCGCGTTGGCGCTGACCATGCCGACCGTGGCCTGGTAGCGGGAGAGCTGGTCGGAGACGTGCGCCCACTGCGCGAGCTGGAGATGGTGGCCGGGGACGCCCTCGTGGTACCAGGTGGAGACCAGGTCGTAGACGGGGAAGCGGGTCTCGCCCATCGTGGGCAGCCAGGTCCGGCCGGGGCGGGAGAAGTCCACCGAAGGCTGGGTGTAGTACGGCGCCGCCGCGCTGCCCGGCGGGGCGATCATCGACTCGACCCGCTTGACCCGTTCGGCCAGGTCGAAGTGGGTGCCGTCGAGCTGCTCGATGGCCTCGTCCATCAGCTCCTGAAGCCACACCCGCGTCTCCTCGACGCCCTCGATATGGGCGCCGTGGGCGTCGAGGTGGCGCAGCGCCTCCCACGGGTCGGCGCCGGGAAGGATCTTCTCGGCCTCGGTGCGCATCTCGGCGTGGATCCGGTGGAACTCCGACCAGCCGTACGCGTACGCCTCGTCCAGGTCGAGATCGGTGCCGTTCCACATCCGGGCCCAGCGGCGGTAGCGCTCACGCCCCACCACATCGGGGGCGCCCTCGATGGCCGGGGCATAGGTGTCGCGCAGCCAGTCGCGGAGCGCGACCAGCGCGCCCGTGGCAGCCGCGGCCGCCTCGTCCAGCTCACCGCGCAGCGCGTCGGGGCCCTCGGAGGTGAAGTCCGCGAACCAGCCGCCGTCCGTGCCGATCCACTCCGCCAGCTGCCCGAGGACCGTGGCCACCTGCCGGGGGCCGGCCGGCAGACTGCGCCGCAGCCCCTCGGCGAGCGAGGCGCGGTACCCCTCCAGCGCGGCCGGTACGGCGCGCAGCCGGGCCGCCACCGCCGACCAGTCCTCCTCGGTGTCGGTGGGCATCACGGTGAAGATGCCGCGCACCGAGTGCAGCGGGGAGCTCAGATTGCTGACCGCGCGCAGGTGCTCATCGGACTCGTGCACATCGAGTTCGGCGGTCAGCCGCTCCCGCAGCAGCCGGGCGCAGCGGCGCTCGGCGTCGCTGTCCGCGCCGGGCCGCGCCTCCGCCTCGGCCAGCCGGTCCAAGGTGGTGCGGTCGAGGTCGGCGATGGCCTTCGCCCCCTGGGGGGAGAAGTCCGGAAGTCGCCGGGAGCTCTCGGGAACGCCCAGGTAGGTGCCGGTGATCGGGTCGAGTTCGATGAGGGCGTCGACGTAGCTGTCGGCGACCTGACGGGGCAGCGGAGCGTTCTTGGTATCGGACATGCGGCCCATCCTCGTACGTTCCGGGGTGCGACGTCAGCACCACGGCGGTGTGACGCATGGGAACAGGGGTGTGCTACGAGGTTGCCGAGCCGTCCCGGGCGGGCGGCAGCAGCGGGCCGCAGCTCCACTGCTGGAAGATCAGCCGGGTCTCGACCCGGGCCACCTCACGGCGCGAGGTGAACTCGTCCAGCACCAGCCGCTGGAGATCGGCGGTGTCGGCCACCGCCACATGCACCAGATAGTCGTCCGGCCCGGCCAGGTGGAACAGCGCCCGGGACTCGGGCAGCGCCCGGATCCGCTCCACGAACGGGCCGACCAGCTCCCGGCGGTGGGGCCGTAGCTGCACCGAGAGCAGGGCCTCGAGACCGCGCCCCAGTTTGGTGGGGTCCAGCCGGAGTTCATGGCCGAGAATCACCCCGGAGCGGCGCAGCCGGGCCACCCGGTCCAGACAGGTCGAGGGTGCCACGCCGACCTGGGCTGCCAGATCGCGGTAGGTGGTCCGGGCGTCGTTCTGCAACAGCCGCAGAATCTGAAGATCCACCGGATCGAGAGCGATGGTTTCGGCCATCGGCCGAACGTAGCACGGACGTCGGCCGCGAGAACCCGGTGGTTGTTCACCCTTCACGCATGGACATCAGGCAGAGCACGGAGAGCACAGCCGACACGGAGACCATACGGAGCACGGAGACCGCGCCGGGCACACAGGGGCCGCACGACGACATCGCCGCGCGGCACGCGTTCGCCACCGAGGCCGTCCACGCCGGGCGCGAGGACCTCCCGGGCATGGGCCTGCACGCCGTACCCCTCGATCTGTCGACGACGTACCCCTCGTACGACAGCCGCCAGGAGGCCGCCAGGATCGACGCGTTCGCCGCCACCGGCGCCCGGCCGGACGGTCCGCCGGTCTACGCCCGTCTGGACAATCCCACCGTGGCCCGCTTCGAGACCGCCCTGGCCCGGCTGGAGGGCACCGAGAGCGCGGTCGCGTTCGCCAGCGGCATGGCGGCGCTCAGCGCGTGTCTGCTGGCGCGCGGGGCCCAGGGGCTGCGGCATGTGGTGGCGGTCCGCCCGCTGTACGGGTGCAGCGACCATCTGCTGGACACCGGGCTGCTGGGCACCGAGGTCACCTGGGTGGACCCGGCCGGGATCGCGGACGCGATCCGCCCCGACACCGGCCTGGTCATGGTGGAGACCCCCGCCAATCCCACACTCGCCGAACTCGATCTGCGGGCCGTCGCCCACTCCTGCGGCACGGTCCCGCTGCTCGCGGACAACACCTTCGCCACACCGGTGCTCCAGCGCCCGGCCGAGCGGGGCGCGAGCCTCGTCCTGCACAGCGCCACCAAGTACCTCGGCGGACACGGCGATGTGATGGGCGGCGTGGTGGCCTGCGACGAGGAGTTCGCCCGGGTGCTGCGCCAGGTGCGGTTCGCCACCGGCGGGGTGCTGCATCCGCTCGCCGGATATCTGCTGCTGCGCGGGCTGTCCACGCTGACGGTAAGGATGCGGGCCGCGTCGGCGACCGCGGCCGAGCTGGCCCGGCGGCTGGCCGGCGATCCACGGGTGGCCCGGGTCCACTATCCGCGGATCGGCGGGGCGATGGTGGCCTTCGAGCCCCACGGCGATCCGCACGCGGTGATCGGCGGGGTGCGGCTGATCACTCCGGCGGTGAGCCTGGGCAGTGTGGACACCCTCATCCAGCACCCGGCCTCCATCAGCCACCGGATCGTGGCCGAGGGGGACCGCCGCTCCTCGGGGATCGGCGACCGGCTGCTGCGGATGTCGGTCGGGCTCGAGGACGTGGCGGACCTCTGGCGCGATCTGGACCGGGCGCTCGACGGGGGCCCGGCGGGGCGCGACGCCCGCCGGGCGGGGCACGGGGACCCGGTCGGGCTCAGCGCGCGTGCGGCGGGACCGGCAGCGGAAGGACCGGCTCGGGTGCCGGTGCCGGGTCGAGGCGGGCGCTGATCACCAGCGTGCCCTGCTCGATCTGGTAGTCCAGCGGCAGTTCGAGGGCGCGCATCGCGGCGACCATACCGGTGTTGGCCGACTGGGTGACGGCGTAGACGCATCCGCAGCCGGTCTCGGCGGCCATCGCCACCAGCCGCCGCAGCAGCTCCCCGCCGACGCCGCGGCGCTGCCACTCGTCCTCGACGATCAGCGCGAGCTCGGTCTCGTCCCCGTCCCACAGCAGATGGCCGAGGGCCACCAGCCGCCCGGAGGCGGTGTACGCGGCCAGGGTGCGGCCGAAGCGGGGGCTCAGCAGATGGGCGAGGTAGCGGTCGGCGTCACCGACCGGCCCGTGGTAGCGCAGCCCGAGCGTGGCGGAGGAGCAGCGGGCGTGCATCTCGCGGGCGGCGGCCAGGTCGCCGGTGTCGGCGCGGCGCACGGTGATGGCGTTGCCCTCGGGCAGCGTCAGCACATCGCCGTCGTGCGGGATCCGCGGGCCGAGCCGGGCGTCCAGCTCGACCAGCGCGCGGGCCCGGGCGAACTCGGTGGGGGTGAACGGCAGATACGGCCGCTCGATGATGATCGCGCCGCCGGACGGGTCGCGCAGCCGCATCACGGTCTCCTCCAGGACACCTTCGGCGGGCGGTGTGCTGTCCAGGGACCGTCCGCTGAGGGACTTGGCGGGTACGGAGTGAATGGTGCAGCGGCCGAACAACTGGCGCAGCGCGAGCGGGAGTTCGGCGGCGTCCAGGGCGGTGCGGGTGGCCAGGGTCAGCGCCCGGGTCGGCGCGTCCACCAGGTCGTGGGTGTCGGCCCGCTCGACCCAGGTGTCACGGCCGCCCGCGGCGGCGACGGCGTCGGTCAGCCCGTCGGACGGCAGGGCCTCGGGCGCGCGCAGCAGGAACTCGTCCACCGTGCCGTGCGCCAGCGGATGGGTCTGGAGGGCCAGGATGTCGACCTGGTGCCCGGCCAGTGCCGCGCACAGCGCGGCGAGGGTGCCCGGCTCGTCCCGTACGGTCGTACGCATCCGCCACAGCGTGGTGGCCTCGGGGGCCGTGGTCTCCGGGGCGCCCGCGGCGTGGGTGGGGTGGGCGTCGGCCGCGGGCGAGCCTGAGCCGCCCGGCGGCGCGTGGCCCTGACGCCGTGACCACCATGCGACCAGATCGTGCCGCCAGCGGGGGCGGTGCCGGTGAGGGGGCTCGGGGGTCGCTCGAAATGTCATGCAAACACCCTTGCGCAAAGGTGTTGCGTGATCACGAACGGACTGTGACCTATGGGTTAAGGGCGCATCTGATAACAGAAGCTTATTTTGTCCGAAATCAAAAGGTTGAAGCCTGAGGTTCTGTCACCCTACCGCCCACCTGCGCAGTACTCTGCCGCACCGCCGTGCGTACGCCCGCTGGAAGAGCGGCACCAGCGGCCCTCCGGCCCGGCCGAACCAGGACTCCGAACGGCTGAACGCGGTCACCGTCAGTACCACCGAGCCATCCGGCCCCAGCTCCACCACGAACGACTCCTCGCCGCGCTCCGGATGGCCGGGCAGCGTGCCGTACGCGAAGCCGGTCCGGGTCTCCTCGGCGACCGTCCACACCACCTCGCACGGCGCGCGCAGCCGCAGCCGCCCGACCCCCAGGCCCACCACGACCGGCCGCCCCGGGGCGGCGACCGGGTCCGCGGCGCGGATCGACACCCCCACCGCGCGGTGCATCCGCCAGTCCATGACCGCCCGCCCGGCCGCCTCGAACGTGGCCCGCCCGTGGCCGACACGGGTCCGCACCCGCAGATGGCGATAGCCGGACGGCAGCGGCCACCGCCGGGTGGCGCCCACCTCCGGATAGGTGAGCCGGGAGGCCGGACCGGGGGCGTCGCTGGATCCCATGCCCGTACGGTACGCGGCGGCCTTACGGTGCGCGCCACGGGAACGCGGCGGCCTTACGGTGCGCGCCACGGGAACGCGGCGACCTTACGGTGCGCGCCACGGGAACGCGACGGCCTTACGGTGCAAAGCACCGGAACGCGGCGGCCTTACGGTGCGCGGCACCGTCGGCGAACCGTACGGGGCCGCGCACCGCGCACCGCGGCTACTGGCCGACCAGACCCGGGCGCAGAGTCTTGGTGAACAGCACCTTCCCGCCGTCCTCGCGCAGCCGGACCGTCATCTCGGCGCTGTCGCCGTCGATGTCCACCTCGCCGTAGAACTGGAAGCCCTCGGCGGGCGAGACGTTCGCCACCGTCGGCGCCTTGACGAAGGGCTGCTCCGGGCCGAACGTGCCGTCCAGCTTCACCGCCGGGAAGGCCCCCGCGTTCAGCGGACCGGAGACGAACTCCCAGAAGGGCGCGAAGTCCTTGAACGCAGCCCGCGACGGGTCGTAGTGCTGCGCCGACGTGTAGTGGACGTCCGCCGTCAGCCACACCGTGCCGGTGATCTTCCGGTGCTTGATGTGCCGCAGCAACTCGGCCATCTGGAGCTCACGGCCGAGCGGGGCGCCCGGGTCGCCCTGCGCGACGGCCTCGAAGTCGGTCTTCCCGTCCGGGACCACCAGGCCCAGCGGCATGTCGCAGGCGATGACCTTCCACACCGCGCGCGAGCGCGACAGCTCGCGCTTGAGCCACGCCAGCTGCTCGGCGCCGAGGATGCCCTGGGCGTCCTCCGGCTGGCGGTTCGGCGAGTTGGGGTCGCGGTACGTACGGCAGTCCAGCACGAAGACGTCCAGCAGCGGGCCCTGGTGCTGGACCCGGTAGACCCGGCCGCTCGCGTCCGGCCGCAGCGTGCTGATCGGGAAGTACTCGGCGAACGCCTGGCGCGCGCGGGCCGCCAGCACGTTGACGTTCTTCTCGGTGTAGCGGTCGTCGACCAGGATCTCGCCCGGGTACCAGTTGTTGAGCACCTCGTGGTCGTCCCACTGGGTGATGGTCGGCACCTCGGCGTGGAACCGGCGCAGGGCGGGGTCGAGGAGGTTGTACCGGAAGTTGCCCCGGTACTCGTCCAGCGTCTCGGCGACCTTGGTCTTCTCCGGGGTGATGAGGTTGCGCCAGGTGGAGCCGTCGGGCAGCTTGACGGTCTCCGTCATCGGGCCGTCCGCGTAGATGTTGTCGCCGCTGCACAGGAAGAAGTCCGGCTCCCGGCGGCGCATCTCCTCGAAGATCCGGTAGCCGCCGTGGTCCGGGTTGATGCCCCAGCCCTGGCCCGCCAGATCGCCCGACCAGACGAAACGCACGCCCTTACGGCGCTCGGGAACCGTACGGAACGTGCCGTGCACCGGCTCACTGGTGCGGCGCGGGTCCTCCGGGTCGGCCAGCAGCACCCGGTAGTGCACCTGGCTCCCGGCGGGCAGACCGTGCAGCGCGGTGCGCCCGGTGAAGTCGGTGCCGGGGCCGACCAGCGGACCGTGCCAGCGCTTGGCCCGCGCGAAGGACTCGGTCGCCGAGGTCTCCACGATCATCCGGGCCGGACGGTCGGAGCGGACCCACACCAGCCCCGACGACGTCGTCACATCGCCCACCTGCACGCCCCACTGGGTACTCGGCCGCCCCGACAGCGCCTGAGCGGGCGCGCCGGACGCGGCCGCCGCGGCGGCCGATGCCACGGTGGGCACCGCGAGCGCCGCCGAGGCGGCCGCCGATCCCTGCAATACCGTGCGCCGCCCGATCCCTGTGCCCGATTCCCGCCCCATGGTGCCCTCCGTCGTTCGTAGAACCGCTGTGCTGTTGTGTTTGATATCGGTGCAAGATGCCGCTCTTACGAACGCCCAGTGAACAACGGCGCGGCCGCCCGGAGTAAAGACCCCGGGCGCGTGCGGTGCGGAGGCCGATGTACGGAGCCGGCGGGGCCGTCAGCGGCTGCCGTCCAGGATGACGCGGGCGACCAGTGCGGGATCGTCGTTCATGGGCACATGGCCACAGCCGGGGAGGCGGACCAGCCGGGCGCCGGGGATCACCCGCTTGGCGCGGACGCCCTGGCGGCGCGGCAGCACCCGGTCGCGCGAGCCCCAGGCGATGGTGACCGGGACATCGGGGATGTCGTGGGTGAACAGCCCGGAGCTTCCGGCGGCCAGCGTGGCGCCGAAGCCGACCGCCTCGCGCATCGCCCGCGTCTCGGCGACGACGGCGTCCGGTGAACGCCGCGCGGGCCGGGCGTAAATGGCGCCGGTCAGCGCGGCCCGTCCGGCCGCGCCGCGGGCCAGCCACGCCACCATCGGCGGCGGCAGCGCCCGCGCCCCGGCCCGCATCGCGGCCAGCACACTGAAGGCGTAACGCCGCTCGGCCTCGGTCCAGAACCGGGCCGGGGACAGCGCGGTGACCGACCGTACGAGCCCGAGCCGGCCCAGCTCCAGGGCGATCAGCCCGCCGAGCGAGTTCCCGGCCACGTCGGGGCGCTTGACGCCGAGGGCCTCGAAGAGCGCGTCGAGCACGGGTACGACGCCGTCGAGGTCGTACGGGATGCCGTCCGGCAGCGCGTCCGACGCCCCGAAGCCGGGCAGATCCACGGCGATCACATCGCGGTCGACGGCGAGGATGTCCAGCACCGGCTCCCATGCCTGCCAGTGGTGGCCGATGCCGTGCAGCAGCACCAACGGCCGTCCCGCGCCGCGCCGTTCGTGGACGACCCGGGCGGTGCGGGGGCCGCCGGGGGCGGCGACGGAGAAGGAGAGGGACGCGGGCATCGGGTGGCTCCTCACGATCGGCGTTCCGGCAGGCGCACGCGGCGTATGAGACAGCATGTCAGCAAGAGTTACCGGACGGTAGACCCGATGGCCCGCATCGGGACTCCCACACGCCGTCGACCGCGCACGCTGCCGACTGCGCACGCCGTCGACCGTGCACGCTGCCGACTGCGCACGCCGTCGACCGTGCACGCTGCCGACTGCGCACGCCGTCGACCGTGCACGCCGCTACAGCCCGCCCGCGACCCGCAGCACCGCCCCCGTCGTGTACGACGCCTCCGGCGACAGCAGCCACGCCACCGCGCCCGCGATCTCCTCCGGTTCGCCCGGGCGCCCCATCGGCACCCGCCCCTGGACGCGCCACGGCCGCTCGGGGTCGCCCATCCGCGCGTGGATGTCGGTCAGCGTCATCCCGGGCTGCACCGAGTTGACCCGGACCCCCTCCGCCGCCAGCTCCTTCGACAGCCCGACGGTCATCGCGTCGACCGCCGCCTTGCTCGCCGCGTAGTGCACATACTCCCCGGGGCTGCCGGTCGTCGCCGCGCCCGAGGAGATGTTGACGATGGCGCCGCCCTGCCCGCCGTGGCGCGTGGACATCTCGCGCGCCGCGCGCCGGGCGCACAGCAGGGCCCCGGTCACATTGACGTCCACGACGCGGCGCATCACCTCCGGCGAGGTCTCGGTGAAGCGGCCCAACGGCCCCGTGATCCCGGCGTTGTTGACCAGACCGGTGATCCGGCCCAGCTCCTCGCGCACCCGGTCGAACATCGCCTCGACCTGCTCCGCGTCGCTGGTGTCGGCCTGGACGACCATCGCCCGCATCCCCTCCGCGCGCACCGCCTCCGCCCACCGCTCCGCCGCGTCCCGCGCGTGCTCGTAGCCGATCGCGACGCCGTGCCCGGCGCGCGCGAGCCGCACCGCCACCGCCGCGCCGATGCCGCGACTGCCCCCCGTGACCACCGTGACCTGGTCCATCCCCATCAGCTCAGCTCAGCTCCCGCCTGGTGACGCATCCCGTTCCGACGGTCACCGACGATAACCGGTCAGGGATTGGTCTTGACCAAGTACGCAGGCCGCCTTATGGTCGCATTGATACTGCAACAACCTTTAATAAAGAAGCCGCGCATAACTGTGAAGGCGTGCGCGACCATCGGCCGTCGGAATCAAGGGGGACAGGGTGGGGACCACGCAGCTGGAATCGGTGCCAGAGCCCAAGTACTGGCATCTGAAGACCGTGCTCAGCGACGCACTCGACTCGGAGTTCGCGGTCGGCGAGATCCTGCCCAACGAGCGCGAGCTGGCCGCCCGCTTCGGCGTCGCCCGCGCCACCCTCCGACAGGCCCTCGAGCAGCTCGAGCTGGAGGGCAGGCTCCAGCGCCGCCGCGGCGTCGGCACCACCGTCGCCCCGCCCCGCGTCGGCGTGGCCGTCGGGGACTACGCCCACGGCTGGACCGACACCTCCGGCGAGAACACCTGGCAGACCGTCGACGGCACCGAGGTGGCCCCGCCCGCCGAGGTCGCCCGGCTGCTGGAGACCGACCCCGACACCCCGGTTCACCGGGTGCGCCGCACCCGGATGAGCCACGGCCAGCCGCTCGCCGCCGAGCTGCTGTACGTACCGGCCGAGTCCGTCCCCGGCCTCGCCGCCATCGACACCCCCAGCGGGCTGGCCCGCGCCCGCGCCGTGCTGCGCGAGCTGCGCCGGCTGGAGCTCGAGGGCCGTGAGCAGACCGTGGAGCTCGGCTCGGCCCGCGCGGACGACGCCAAGGAGCTCGACCGGCTGCCCGGCGCCCCCGTCCTCCTCGTGACCACCCGCTATGTGGCCCAGGGCCGCACCGCGGCCGTCGCCGTGGCCACCTACCGGGCCGACACCTGCCGGCTCACCTTCGGCGACGCGGGCGACGAACTGCTGGCGGGCTGACCCGGGCCCGCCCCGCGTCGTAGGCCCGGCCCGCGTCGCCTCGCCGCCCCGTACGCACGCCGAAACCCGAAACGCCCGCCCCGCCTCCCGCGTCAGCGGCTCGCGCGGCGGGTCGTCACCGTGCTGTCGACCGCGAACAGCTCCTGCTCCACATGGTCCAGGGCTAACCGCAGCGCCCCCGTGGTCACCGCCGCCTCGCCGAGCAGCGAGAGCGCGACCTGCGGGGGCCGCAGACAGTAGCGCGACAGCTCATCGCGCAGCGGGGCCAGCACCCCGTCGAGACCGGCGGCCCAGCCGCCCACCACCACGACCTCGGGGTCCAGCGCCAGCACCAGGGCCGCCGTGTCGTGCACCAGCCTGCGCACGAAGCGGTCCACGGCCGCCCGCGCCCGTTCGTCGCCGTCCCTGGCCAGCGCGAAGACATGCGCCACCTGCGCCTCGTCCAGCGGGTTCAGCGGCTCCCCCGTCGTGGAGAGCACCTCCTCCGGGGCGGCCTCCTGGCCCAGCAGATGCAGCGCCCCGATCTCCCCGGCCGCGCCGCCGAAGCCGCGGTGCAGCCGCCCGCCGATCAGCGACCCGGCCCCCGGGCTCAACCCGGCCAGCACGAAGACCACATCGTCAGAACCGACCGCCGCGCCCTTCCAGTGCTCGGCCACCGCGGCCGTGTTCGCGTCGTTCTCCACCAGCACCGGACAGCGGAAGGACCGCCGCAGCCGCTCGCCCAGGGGCAGCCCGGTCCAGCCGGGGAGCGCGGTGCACAGATGGACGGTGCCGTCGGCCTCGACGACGCCGGGGCTGCCCACCCCGACCGCGCGCAGCGAGAACCGGGCCACCCCGGCGCGTCGCAGCAGATCCGCCACGGTGGTGCGCACCCGCTCCAGCCGCTCGTCCGCGGACGCCTTCTCCGACACCTCGCGCACGATCGAGCCGAGCGGGCGACCATCGAGGTCCGACAGGAGCGCGGCCACCCGGTGCGGCCCTATCTCTATGCCCAGCAGATGCCCGGCCTCGGCCCGGAAGCGGAAGCGCCGCGCGGGGCGTCCCTGACGCCGTACGCCGCCCTCCTCGGCGGGCACCTCGACCACCAGACCGCTGTCGGCGAGCCCGTCGATCACCCCCTCGACGGTGGGCCGGGACAGCCCGGTCACCCGGGTCAGATCGGTGAGGCTCGAGCTCCCGGCGCAGCCACCCGCCTCGTCCTGGCCACCCCCGGCGGCCGCGCCGGACGCGGTCGCCGCGCGCAGCGCGTGCAGGACCACGGCGGAGTTGATGCGTCGCAGCAGAGACGGATCCCCGCCGGTGAGCCGCCCCAACGTCGGCCTCCCTCCCAGTGCGTATCTGCCGGATCGTATCCGCTGGGCGCGGGAGCGGCGAGTGCCGCCTGCCGACCCGGGCCGCCCGGCCACCAAGATGGTCATCTGACGGGCGGCCAGATGTCCGACCTACACGGTTTACTGACATCATGACCAGTACGGCGGACCATGTGAGCACGATCGATCAGCTGCGCGTGCGGGACTTCCCCGCGCGGCGGACCGCCGACGGATGGGTGGAGAGCGGCCCCGGCTTCCATGTGGCCGACCTCCGCGTCAGCGAGGACTTCTGGGACGCGGATCTGAGCCGGGTCGAGGAGGTGCTGGAGGAGTTCGAGGCCGAGTTGAGCGCGCTGGACCAGGTGCTGACCTTACGGTGGGGCGCCCCCGATGTCCTCGACCTCACCGACTCCCTGGAGCGCTCGGCGATGGGCGAGCCGGTCCCGCCCCCGCTGGACACCCTGTGCGGTTACGTACCCGAGCTGCGCGTCTGGCGCGTCGACGGCCGCTGGGTCGGGCTGGGGGTCGGGCAGGGCGACCGCGAGCTGCCGTTCCAGTTGCTGGTGGCGATAGGGGAGGAGGGCACGATATGACATCGTCGGGCTCGGCCGCGTCCGGGGCACGAAACGACCAAGGTGTCCTGATCGCATAGGCTCGGTGGATGGCGAAGTATTTCGATGTGCACCCCGAGAACCCACAGCAGCGCACCATCAGCAATGTGGCTGACATGATCCGCTCCGGCGCGCTCATCGCCTACCCGACGGACTCCTGCTTCGCACTGGGATGCCGACTGGGCAATCGTGACGGGATCGACCGGATCCGGTCGATCCGGAACCTCGACGAGCGACACCACTTCACGCTGGTGTGCCAGAACTTCGCGCAGCTGGGCCAGTTCGTGCACGTCGACAAGGACGTGTTCCGCGTGATCAAAGCAGCGACGCCCGGCAGTTACACCTTCATCCTCCCGGCGACGAAGGAGGTGCCGCGGCAGCTGCTGCACCCGAAGAAAAAGACGGTCGGAGTCCGGATTCCCGACCATGCCACCACTCATGCCTTGCTCGCCGACCTCGGTGAGCCGCTGCTCTCCAGTACCCTGCTCCTGCCCGATGAGGACGAGCCGATGACGCAGGGCTGGGAGATCAAAGAACGGCTCGACCACGTGGTGGACGCCGTGGTGGACTCGGGTGACTGCGGCACCGAGCCGACCACGGTCATCGACTTGTCCGGCGGCGAAGCCGAGATCGTACGTCGAGGGGCGGGCGACACAGCACGGTTCGAGTGACCGCGCCGACGGCATCACCTCATGAGTCGTCGGCCTCGGCGGCAGCGCGCAGGCGGCCGTACTCCTCCGCCATCGCCGGCAGCGTCCAATGCGCGTTGAGGCCGCTCGGATTCGGCAGGGCCCAGATCCGGGTCTCGCCTATGCTCCTCGGCTGCGGCCCGATCTTCGCCTTCTTGTCGCCGAATGCCACCCGGTAGGCGGTGACCCCGGCCACCGCCAGCCAGCGCGGCCGCAGCCGGAGCACCTTCTCCTCCAGGATCCGGCCGCCCTCGCGGTACTCCTCGTCGGTCAGCTCATCGGCCCGGGCGCTGGCGCGTGCCACCACGTTGGTGATGCCGAGTCCATAGCGCACCAGCTCCGACTGCTCGGACGGATCGAGCCGCCGGGGGGTGAACCCGGAGGCGTGAAGGGCGGGCCAGAACCGGTTGCCGGGGCGGGCGAAGTGGTGGCCGGTGGCCGCCGTCATCAGCCCGGGGTTGATACCGCAGAAGAGGACGCGCAGACCGTCCGCGACCACATCGGGGACGAGGCGGTCGCGGGCGGCCTCCAGCTCGGCGGGGGTCGGCGCGGGGGTCATCGCCGGCGTCAGAGGATCGAGCCGGGGGCGTACGCGGCGGCCTCCGGGCGCTCCTTGACGATCTCCTCGATCCGGGCGACCACCGCGCCCACCTGGTCCGCGGCCGCGCCCGTGAAGGAGAGCTTGTCGTCCATCAGCGCGCCCAACGCGGCCCGGTCCAGCGGGATCCGCTCATCGGCGGCGAGCGAGTCGAGCAGCTCATTGCGCTCGGCGCCCCGTTCGCGCATCGCCAGCGCCGCGGCCACCGCGTGCTCCTTGATCGCCTCATGGGCGACCTCGCGGCCCACCCCGGCCCGTACGGCGCCCATCAGCACCTTCGTGGTGGCGAGGAAGGGGAGGTAGCGGTCCAGCTCACGGGCGACGACGGCGGGGAAGGCGCCGAACTCGTCGAGCACGGTCAGGAAGGTCTCCAGCAGCCCGTCGAAGGCGAAGAACGCGTCCGGCAGCGCGACCCGGCGCACCACCGAGCAGGAGACATCGCCCTCGTTCCACTGGTCGCCCGCCAGCTCGCCGGTCATCGAGGCGTAGCCGCGCAGGATCACCGCGAGGCCGTTCACGCGCTCGCAGGAGCGGGTGTTCATCTTGTGCGGCATCGCGGACGAGCCGACCTGGCCGGGCTTGAAGCCCTCGGTCACCAGCTCGTGCCCGGCCATCAGCCGGATGGTCTTGGCCAGCGAGGACGGGGCCGCGGCCAGCTGCACCAGCGCGGTGACGACGTCGTAGTCCAGCGAGCGCGGATAGACCTGGCCGACGGAGGTGAACGCCTGCCCGAAGCCGAGGTGGGCGGCGATCCGCCGCTCCAGCTCGGCCAGCTTCGCCGCGTCGCCGCCGAGCAGGTCCAGCATGTCCTGCGCGGTGCCGACCGGGCCCTTGATGCCGCGCAGCGGATAGCGGCCCAGCAGGTTCTCCAGCCGCTCGTACGCCACCAGCAGCTCGTCCGCCGCGGTGGCGAACCGCTTGCCGAGCGTGGTGGCCTGCGCCGCGACATTGTGCGACCGCCCGGCCATCACCAGCTCGGCGTGGTCGGCGGCCAGCTTGCCGAGCCGGGTCAGCACCGCGACCGTACGGTCCCGCACCAGCTCCAGGGAGAGCCGGATCTGGAGCTGCTCCACGTTCTCGGTGAGGTCACGGGAGGTCATGCCCTTGTGGACGTGCTCATGGCCGGCGAGGGCGTTGAACTCCTCGATACGGGCCTTCACATCGTGGCGGGTGACCTTCTCGCGCTCGGCGATCGAGGCCAGGTCGACGTTTTCCAGGACCCGCTCGTAGTCGGCGAGGGCGGCGTCCGGCACCTCGATTCCGAGGTCCTTCTGGGCGCGGAGCACGGCGAGCCACAGCCGCCGCTCCAGCGTCACCTTGTACTCGGGGGACCACAGGACGGCCAGCTCCGTGGAGGCGTAGCGGTTGGCCAGGACGTTCGGAATGCGCGGCTTACCAGTCACGTGCACAGAGTCTACTGGCCGTCCTCGCAGGCCAGACCGGTGGCCGAGGGACCCTGCCGAAGGGCACGGAAGCCGGCCCTACGGATCAGCCCTCGTACGGCAGCAGTTCGGCGCGCTTGGGGGCCCGCCCGTCGCCCGAGGAGCGGCCGGTCAGCCGCCTGCCGATCCACGGTCCGAGGTGCTGGCGGGCGAACCGCACATCCGAGGAGCGGCGGGCCAGCCACCCGACGGGCACCGCGGGCGGCAGGGGCGCGTTCCAGTCCTCCTCCGGCTCGAGGCCGAGCGCCTGCCATACGGCCTCGGCGACCCGCCGGTGGCCCTCGGCGTTCAGATGGAGCCGGTCCTCGTGCCACATCCGGGGGTCCCCGACGGACTCGGACGCGTACAGGTCCACAACGGTCGCGTCATGCCGGGCGCCCAGCTCGTCGATGAACGCGAACAGCCGCTCCATCCGGGGCAGGAACCGCTCCAGCACCGGTCCGCGCCGCCCCGGGCTGCGCATCAGCACCAGCCGCTTGCAGCTGGGCGCCAGCCGCTCGACGGCCTCCTCCAGCAGTCCGCACACCCGGTCCACGTCGCACTTCGGTCGCAGCACATCGTTCAGCCCGCCGACCAGGGTCACCAGGTCGGCGCCCATGTCCGCCGCCGGGCCCGTCTGCTCCTCGACGATCTGCCCGATGAGCTTGCCGCGTACGGCGAGGTTGGCGTAGCGGAACCCGGGGGCGCGGGCCGCGAGCCGCCCGGCGAGCAGATCCGCCCAGCCTCGGTAGGTGCCGTCGGGGAGCGCGTCCGACATTCCCTCGGTGAAGGAGTCGCCGAGCGCGACAAAGCTGCTGTAGGTGATGTTCGTCTGCATGGCTCGGGAGATTCTATCCCTTTCTGTGCAGGTCACCGCACCTCCTGGTGTGTGATCCGAGGGCCGACGTCGACTCTTCGTAGATCGCGAAAGAGGGCCTCCCGAGTCGAGTGGGAGAATTCTGGGAGATCAACTTCGATTCACTGCCAGCGGGGGAGGAAGGGGCCCGAACTCGCGACGACCGACCACCAGCCTCTGGGACTGCTCCCACAGACCTTGCAGGCTCGCCGCGATCTTCAGCTCCATGCCGAGGGTTACGTGCGAGTAGGTCCCCTCGACGCCCGGGAGAGTGTGCCCCATCCGAGCCTCGACCGCCACCTTCGGATGCCCCTCCTCGTCGAGCCACACCTTCTCCGAATGCCGCAACCCGTGCGGAGTCAGGCCCTCCACCCCCAGCACCGGGCGAAGCCCTGCATGCGCCGGCATGCCGCCATACCCGCTTGGACGGGCACCACAGCCCTCTACGATCGGGTGCCACGTGCTTTTGTACCAGCCGCCGCCCCGCAGGAGACGGCCACCGTTGGGCGCAGTGAAGACCCACTCTGACTCCGGGCGGGAGTCCAGCAGCTGCTGGAGCAAGTCCGCCAGGAACTGCGGAATGATCAGTCCTCGGCCGGATCCGTATTTGGGGTCAATCTCGGTGAATGAGCCGTCAACGTACTGGCTCTGATGCGCCATGTGGATTCGGGCGCCGGCCCCTTCGTCCTTGAGCGCCAAGTGGCTGCGATGGATCCCGGCGATCTCTCCGATGCGGAGCCCCGTGTAGGCCATGGTGAGCACCATGACGTACTCGTTGAAGCCTCGCAGAGACATCGCATTGCGGGCGATCAGCAGAGCCTGCCGAGGGGTGGCGATGACCTTCTCGGTCTTCGGCCTGGGCTGGAACCGACCGCGGCGGCCGGACCTGCGGGAGGGCACCGGGTTGTCACTCCGGATCTTCGACTTGATCGCATCGTCGAACATGATCCGAAAGGTAGACACGATTCCGTTGGCGTGGTCCAGGCTGTACTGCTGCCGAATCTTCTTGATCCATGTGGCGACGGCGACAGCGGACACATCCCCCATCGCCACCGAACCCCACTCGGGAATGATCACTGCTTTCAGGCGGGACCGGTAGCCGCGCTCCGAGATGGGGCCGACATCAATGGACTCCAGCCACAGCTCAGACCACTCCGCAACAGTGATTCGCCCGTCACGAGGGTTGATGAACGTCTTCCGGTTGACGTCGGTCTCCAGGCCGGCCGCGTACTGCTTCGCGGCGTTCTTCGTCCGGAAAGGCTGACCGTCGTCATCTTCTGAGACGGACCCGTACTTGCCGTTGGGCAGCTTGTACCGGCCGCGCCAGTACCTGCCGCGCTTCTCGGCGTATGCCACTGCTCACCTCCAATGAACGACCGGCCCGGCCCAGTGGGGGTGTGGGCGGGCCGGTGCAGTGCTGCGATCATCCCGTGTGGAGGCGGAGGTGTGGGCGCTCCACGACGTTGGGCGTTCGATGCCAGTGATCGACCGCTATGTTGAAGGCGGCTTCCAGGACCTGAGTCAGACGTTCGACGGGCAGCTCCTTATCGACGTTGATGATGAAGGCGTCCGGCTGGTCGTCAATCCACACCTCGGTGTTGTGCGGCATCGCGGACACACGGCGTACTTGGACCTTCATTGGCCCCCACAACCCTCGAGCGTGGCCCTCTCGTCGGTATCGAGCCATCAAAGCACACAGGACCTCCACATGTGGAGGCCCTGGCAGCGGCAAGAAGAGGCGCCCTACGCCTCGTTGGCCACGGGAGGGTCGTCCTCGTCGTCGCCTCCAAGGTTCTGCAGCTTGCGCTGTGCTTTCTGCCATGCGAGTAGGTCGCGCCGGATCTGCTCGGGGCTGGCGTCGGGCTTGCCCTTCACGACGACGATCATGCGGGCCTCGGAGCCGAGCGGCGTGAGGTCCATGACGGTCGTGTCCAGAAGTTGCCCATCGGCGAGTTCTTGGACGATCCGCAGGGGAAGCCCGCCAGGGGGAGCGCCCTCTGCTGCCGCGGGGGCGCTCTCTGCGGCTCCGGTTTCAGTGTCGAGGGTCGGCGGCAGAGAGGCTGGCTCGCCGCCGTTGAGGATGGCTGCACCCGATCCTGGACCCCACCTGAGAGCTCGCTCCACTCTGGGGAGGGAAGTGGGGAGGCGGTTGCGGTCCTTGCCGCCCTCAAGGTTCTGAACGGTTGCTTCGGCGACGCCTGCCGCGTCGGCGAGTTCGACTTGCGTCATCCCTAGTGCTGTACGCGCAGCCCGCACGGCGTCAGCGAGGCGCTTCCAGTCCCTACCCATGGGTTCATCATGCCGCACGGTTAGGCAACACGCACCCACCCTTCACCCCAATCGACCTGTATCGATCGGTGTTGGGTGGGGTTTTTTGTTGCCCACTTAAGTGCTAACAGGCGTAACGGTGATCAAGACATCGCCCTCTTAGGCGGCCCCCTTGCACCCAATAACACCTAACGATCTCCGAGGAACACCCATTTAACCCCGAGTAACACCTTGCATCGATGCGGCAAGGGGCCTACTTTAGGTGTTGTGACACCGAACGGGGCCGCAATCAGAGCCATTCGTGAGGCGCGTGAACTGGGCCTGAATCGGCTCGCACACCTCATCGGCAAGTCGCCCGGCTACCTCTCACGCGTCGAAACCGGACAACGCGGAGCGGCAGACGGGACCCTCCACCGCATCGCTGAAGAGCTGCACGTGCCGCTCGCAGCCATCCTCAAAGGAGAACCCCCGTGACCAGGAGCAACCTGGCCAGCATCCCCGCCGGCGACAGCTCGCCGGCCGAGTCCCTCCCGACCGCCGAGCAGGTCGAGCGTCTCATCGCCGCCCTGGAGTCGGTCGCCACTGTGACGAGTGCTGCCGAACTGGAGCTGAAGGCATTCACTCCGGAAGAGGCCGCGCCGTTCCTCGGCAAGACGACCAACTGGGTCGTCGAGAACATCCAGGACGGCCGGATTCCCTGCACCTACATCGGCAAGTCGCCGCGCATGACCGCCGCCCACATTCGGTGGGTGCAGGCGAACGGCGAGCGGAAGCCCAGCAAGTACGCCAAGCCGGTCAAGTCCGCCGCCTAGCGGCTTTGCGGCCGACGCCGGGGGGCCACCCGACGCCGGCCTGGATCCACACACCCAGAACCCTGAAGAACAGGAGCGTGGACCGTGTCCACATTCTTTCAGAACCCTGAACCCGGCGCGATCTTCGAGGAGCTGACCACCGGTCTCCGCCGTGTCTCCCCGCTGGCCGCGATGTTCGACGCGGCTGAGGACACGCTGCTGGCGGACCGCCCGGAGGGTTTCACCCCGGAGGACATCGGCCGGCTGGCCTACGAGTCGCTGCCGGAAGCCGAGCGTGGCGACGCGTGGAACGAGCTGCTGTACACGTACTGGGCTGCCCGGCAGAACGACCGTGATGCCCGACTCCGCTATGAGCGGGAGCAGAAGGCCCGCACGGAGCTGGCGTCCGCTCTGGATGAGCGTGAGATGGCGCTGGTGTTGGGCAACGAGGTGCCGCCGTCGCTGGATGCGGCGATTGCCCGTCTGGCCCGCACCCTGATCGGCGGTGCGCGATGAGCACGAACCTCGTCCCCAAGACGTGCGACCGCACGGCGACACACCCGGCTCACCGCTGGATGTTCGGCCGAGTCGCCCACCAGTGCCCCGGCGTCACCCCCGCCCCTCTGTTGCCGGAGCGCGAGACCGAGATCCGCAAGCGCATCGACCGACTCAACGGCGACCGGGTCATGACGGGCAGCACTTGGCGGGCCAGTTCGGTTGGCCCCAAGAGCGTCTTCCCGCCCGAGCAGTCCCACGTGGTCGAGGACGTGTTGGAGACGAAGCACTCCGTGATCCGTGGCTCGGTAGGTGTGTTCGGCGACAAGCAGCACGCCGAGTTCACGGCCCACGCTCCGGACGACATTGCGGCCCTGCTCGCCGAGCTGAACCGGATCCGTGCGGAGCGGCAGCAGACGAACGCCGCGCTGGCCGAGCGGGATGTGGCGTTGAAGGCCGCCGAGGCCGAGGTCTCCCGCCTCACCCGCCTGTTGGGCGAGCGTGACGGCGAGCTGGAGCGTCTCCGTGACCGGGCTGAGGCGGCAGGCGACTACTACCGCCGCGCCACCGAAGCCAAGAAGCGCGTTGCCGAGTTGGAGCGCGCGGCCGTCGAGGGGCGGGCAGCCCTGGCCAACTTGATCGAGGATCACGAGGATCCCGGCACGGCCGCGCTCGGCGCCCTGTACCTGCTGTCACAGGCCACGACCTGGGTCGACGCGCAGCCGGACGATGCGGGGCGCGTGATGCGGGCCCACGACGCCAAGGTGCTGCGCCAGGCCGCCGATGAGGCCGATGGTCGCGACCTGCCGGACGGCTACATCGACACGTTCGAGAGCGGCGCCGACTGGGTGACGGCAGACCTTCGCCGTCTGGCCGACGCCTCCGAGCGGGGTGACCGGTGATGGCGACGACCAAGCCCCATCCGATCACCGCCCTGGATGTGCCTGCCGAGCAGGTGGCGGCTGAGGTGCCGCTGCGGAAGGCGATTGCCCGCGAGTCCGCGCTGGGTGCTGACGCCCAGGTGTCGGCCCTGTCGCTGTCCCTCTACCTCGCCACCCACCCCAACGTGCACGTCTCCACCGAAGCCGACTACCCCGGATGGATCCCTGGGAGGACCGCATGAACGCCCCCACTCGCATCCAGCGCAAGCGCACCCCCGGGTGGCGGCTCGCCGACGCCACGACCAACCCGCTTGGCGCCGTCATCGTCTCCCGCCCGTCCCGCTTCGGGAACCCGTTCACCATCCAGCAGGCCATCGAGGCCGAGATGGGGAACCCGCGCAGCGCCGTGACCCAGGCGTACCGCGAGTGGCTGCGGGTCGGCACTCAGGGCGGATGGTTTGAGGAGACCTACCGAATCGGCAATCAGGTCTTCGATCGCCGCCGGGTGCTCGCCGATCTCCACCTGTTGCGCGGTCGGGACCTCGCGTGTACGTGCCCGCTGCCGGAGCCCGGCCAGCCCGACCACTGCCACGGGGCCGTGCTGCTCGAACTCGCCGCCCACACTCTCAAGGCGGTGGCCGCGTGAACGCCGAGCAGTTCAACGCCCGCTACCCGGTCGGTACTCCGGTCATGGCCTACCCCGTCACGCGAGATGACGCCCCGCTGATCACTCGCACCCGCACCAAAGCATGGACGCTCGGCCACGGAGCTGCCGTCGTGTCCGTCGACGGCTACGCGGGCGGCATCTGCCTCACCCACGTCGACCCCGCCCCGGCCGACACCGACACCTTCGAGTTGCCGCTCAGCCGCTGCAACATCGGCGCCGTCGACGACTGGCTCGACAAGGCTGGCGTGTTCGCCAAGGGCTACTGGGAGGTCGTGGACGGAAAGTTGACCGTCACTGGCCTCCGCATCGGCAGCGACTACCAGGACCGCATCGTCGCCAAGTTCGGCGACACCATCGTCCGCCACGCCGACGGCACCCACACCGTCCGCCGCGTGATCGAGCGGGGTGAAGCGTCGTGACCATCAACTTCGCCGCGACCTACCGCGAGGCCGCCAACATCATCCGCGAGAACGGCCACAACAAGGGCGACTACTACCGCATCCCGGAGACCGGGGTTGGCATAGAGCCCACCCCGGCCGAGTGCCCGGTGTGCGCCGTCGGCGCCATCAGCATCGCCCTCACCGGGGTGCCGAAGCCCGACAGGTGGGACGTCCCGCTCGTGGAGGCCGCTGTACGGCGGTTCATGCAGCACCTGATGCCCGGCTACAAGCGGGCGATGGCGATCTGGGACCTCGGTGTCCTGTGGAACGACAAGCCCGAGCGCACAGCCGCCGACGTGATAGCCGCGTTCGAGGCGGCTGCCCGCGCCGAGGAGACGGCGGAGGTGGCGGCGTGACCCTCATCGACGAAATCACCGTAGCCGGGCTGCCCGCAGCCGACGTGGTGCAGTACGAACTGGCCGACGTAGACGAGCGCTTCCACACCCTGTTCGGCCGCGATGAGACCGCGTGGCTGCCCGCCCAGGTCACCGCCTACAACGCTGCGATCAATGCTGTGTGGGCCGGACACGGGGAGCGTGCCGCATGAGCAGCAACGAGACCCGTGCCCGTATCCGCACCCTGCTCGCCGTGGTGCGCCGCGAGGGCGGCACCTGGACCACCCGCCGCGCCCAGGAGGTGTATCGGCCGCTCGGCATCGTGCAGCGCGGCACAGCCCGCCGCGACCTGGCCCTGCTCGCCAAGCGCGGGCACCTCGTCGAGGTCCCCGACGAGCACGACACCGCCTACCGGGTCAACCAGGCCGGAGGTGGCGCCAATGCCTAAGCGCCCCCACCGCAAGCGCATCGTCCACAAGCGCGTCGCTGTTGCTGCCCGCGCCAACCCTCGCAGGTGGCTCCTGGCTGGCACCTACCGCACCCACAGCACAGCCCAGGGCATGGCCTACACGGTGCGCACCGGCAGGTACGGCCCCTACGCCGAGGGTGGCTTCGAGGCGGTCGCCCGGGACTTGGGCGACGAGACCGGGTTGTACGTCCGCTACGTGGGTGGTGCCGCATGAGCGCCCCGCTGATCGCTGTGGATCCGGCGCTGCTGATGCTCCTCGTCATTCGCATCGCGATCCTCACCGACGCCGTGGAGTCGTGCCGGGCGAACGTCCAGGCCCAGCAGGACGAGCACGCCGCATACCGGCTGCTCCACCCGCCCCGCCGGGAGGCGCCGTGACCTTCGATGTGGCCGCCGCCCTCCGCAACCCGGAGATCACCATCGCCGACCTCGAACGCATGCGGGACGAGTCCCGCACCCGGCGGCCCTACGTCGGCCAGATCGACGAAGCCATCGCCGAAGCGGCACAAGCCGAAATCGACCGCCGCCGGAACACCCAGTGACCCGCTTCACCGCCCAATGCCTCACCGCCCTCGCCATCTGCTGGGGCACCGCCGCAGGGCTCATCGCCCTCGGATATCGACTCCAACACCCCAAGGGGGAACAGTGACCACCGCTCCCGAGAAAGCCGTGGCGAACGGCCACCGCTTCGAAGACGACCCGCCGCACGCCCTGTCATCCGTGTCCCGCTGGACCTGCACTGCCTGTGGCGCCGCTGCGCTCCGCAACGGCCCGGTCGAGTACGGATCGGCAATGACCACCCCGTGCACCGCCGCTGAGGTCCGGAAGGCGGGCGAGTGATGATCGTCAAGGTCCGGACCACCAAGGGTGCGCAGATCGAGGTAGAGGCAACACCCACCGACACACCCGGCCTCGTCGCACACCGACGCCTCTACCAAGAGTCCGCACACGACATGTGGATCGTCACCCACATCCCGAGCGGCAAACATCTCGGCTGGGACTTCTGGAGCGAACTGGAGGCCCTCAACTTCGCCCGCGACGTCGGCCCCCTCGCCGACTGGCAGCAGAACCTCACCGAACTGCCCAAGCACGAGGCGATTTCCCGGATCGCGCGTCGGCACGTCGGCAGGGACACCCCCGGGAGCGCATACCGCCGCCGCGCGGCCAAGCGGAAGGCGGGCGAGTGATGAACGACCGCCTCGCCGACATCAAGGCCCGCGAACAGGCCGCCACACCCGGCCACTGGGGCACCTCCTACGACAGCAACGGCACCTACACCGTCCAAGCCCAGCCCCGCCTCATCCCCTCCGAGGGACCCGTGAACGACGGGGACATCGCCACCCTCACCGGTACGCACGGCGACGAACAGACCTACCACAACGCCCGGTTCACCGCCCACGCCCGCGACGACGTGAAGTGGCTGGTCGAGCAGCTCGAGCAGGCCCGCAACTGGGCCGTCGAGCTGGAAGCCCAACTCGCCCTCGCCACCGAACTCCGCATCCCCCGACAGGACGGCAGCGGCATCACCATCGCCCGACAGTTGACCACCGGCCTGTGGTCCATTCGCGACGACAACCTCCGCTTCTGGATCAACGACGACTGGACGGCTTGGCGAGACGCACTCCGAAACGGCGACGCCTACAGCTACCCCCTCCACGAAGCCCTCGACACCGCGCAGCAGCTCGCGAACGGAGACGCCCCCAATGCCTGACCTGCTCGTCCAGATCGACGACAAGACCCTGCCGCTCACCAACTGCGTCTGGATCACCTGGGCACCATGCGGCTGCCCCTGCGGAGCACTCACCGCAGCCTACGAAGACGATGCGCACGCCACCGAGCAGCAGGCGTGGCAAGAGATCTACCCGCTCAAGCGGGACCGCGACAAGTACCAGCGACAGGGCTACCGGCTGGAGCTCATGAGCTGGGACCGCTACCGGGACGAGATCGACCTCGCCAAGCGGTGCCCCCACGTGAAGCCGCGCAAGCAGCAGAAGGCGCAGGCCGCCTCGTGACCGGCCGCCACCGGGCCATAGACCGGGTCCGCAAGTTGGAGGCCGAGAACACCAACCTCGCCTGCGCGCTGGCCACCGCCCGAACGGCGATAGACGCACTCACCGCCGAATGCAAGCGAGTCGAAGCCCAGCTCGACACCGCCGGGATCGCACTCACCGGAGCCTGGAGCGACCTCGACAAGGCCGTCGACGAGATCCGCCGACTCCAGCAGCAGCACATCGGCGACGCCCTCACGATCGCCCGACTCCGCCGCCAACTCGCCAACAAGCGGCCCCGCATCACCGCCGTGCACGCCACCGCCGAGCGGCCGTTCGCGCCCGACAGCGTGCCCCTGCCGCACGCCGCATAGACCGCCCGCGCCCCGCCGCATGACACCGGGCAGCGGGAGCGCGGGCCACCAGCCACAACCCACAGGAACGCCCCGCCGAGGCGAATTCGGCGGGGCGACCAGATCAAGGAGAACACACCATGGCTGACACCACCGGCATCGAATGGACCGATGCCACGTGGAACGTCGTCACCGGTTGCGACAAGGTCTCGCCCGGCTGTGACCGGTGCTACGCGGAGACCTTCGCCGAGCGGTGGCGCGGCATCCCCGGCCACCACTTCGAGAACGGCTTCGACATCACCCTCCGCCCCGAACGGCTCGACCTGCCGTTCCGCTGGAAGAAGCCGAAGCGCGTCTTCGTAAACAGCATGTCCGACCTGTTCCACAAGGACATCCCCGACGAGTACATCGCCCAGGTGTTCGCCGTCATGGCGCGTACCCCTCAGCACACCTACCAGATCTTGACCAAGCGGCACGGCCGGATGCGGTCGCTGGTCGGCAGTCTCATCGACGGCGGCCAGAGCCTCATCGAGGCCGCGCCCGACGAGGAGACCGCACTGGCGCTGTACGACACGGTCTGGCCGCTACCCAACGTGTGGCTGGGCGTCAGCGTGGAGGACCAGAAGCGCGCCGACCTCCGCATCCCCGCCCTCGTCGACACAGCCGCCGCGGTCCGCTTCCTCTCCTGCGAACCCCTCCTCGGGCCCGTCGACCTCACCCGCTGGCTCCGTCCCGTCCCCGGTTGCGGACACGTGGACAGCGACGACGGCACATGCGGCCACCCGGACGCGTTCACCCCCGAATGCCACCGATGGGCCGACTGCCCGGTACGCAACCGCCTAACGGACTGGCACGGCCCGGACTGGGTCATCGTCGGCGGAGAGTCTGGCCGCGGCGCCCGGCCCATGCGCCCCGAGTGGGCCGCCGAGATCGTCCACCAGTGCCAGATCAGCGGCGTCGCCATGTTCGTCAAGCAGCTCGGATCCTGCTGGGGCAAGCAGCACAAGGACATCGACCAGTTCCCTGGCGATCTCCAGGTCCGTGAGTTCCCGGATGCGTTCTACGCCGAGTCGGCCGCCTGACCCCCGCTGCCAGTCCGCACGGCTGCCCCGCACCAGCGGCGGGGCGGCCACCCAAGGAGACCCATGCGAACTCGCATCGGCCGCTGGCAGATCGAACTCCACCAGCGCGCCATCTACATCCAACGCCAGCCCAAGCCCAACTGCACCCACTGCAAGGGCACCGGAGAGCTCCAGTACGGCCCCGGCATCGGACCCGACGGCGAAGACCCCGACATCGCCCCCTGCCGCTGCTGGAACCCCTACCGCAGCCTCCGCATCCCCCTCGGCCCCCGGCCCGTCGAAAGGTACCCCTTCTGATGCCCACCGAAATCACCTGCACCGGATGCGGCGACACCGACGGGCCCTTCGAGCCCCAGGGCGACGGCACCTACCGCTGCGAAGGCTGCATCAACGGCGGTGGCAAGTGACCGCCACGGTCGAGGCCAGGCACGTCCTGGATGTCACCCAGCGCCGCGACACCCTGCTCGCCCTCATCAAGAACGGGACACGGACACCCATCACTACTCGGGACGCCCGCACCCTCTACCGCACCACCCCGTGGAGCGGCATCGGACGCAACGCCACGCGGCGAGACCTCCGAGACCTCGCCCGGCGAGGGCACCTCATCCCCGCCACAGTCGCGGGGGGTCGCGCCTACCGGCTCAATCCAAAGGCGCCCCGTCGACACCCCGTCAACGCGCAGCAGATGGAGCTCGCGCTGGTACAGGCCATCGACGGCCAGGGCGGGGAGTGGACGCCGGGCCGAGCCATGGTCGTGCTCCACCGGACCGCTGGCACCCATGTCTACCGGTCCGTCGCACGCCGCTTCCTCGAACGCCTCCACCGCAGGGGCCTCGTCGAACTGCACAGCGAGCGCCCCGGCCACTGCTACTACACCTCGCTCATCGAAGGCGGCGCCGCATGACCACCATCGCCGAACCGGCCGTCGAGGCGCCCGCCCTCGGCCTGCACACCGACCTGACCAACGAGGCGTACCACGCGGACAAGACCTCGCTGTCCTCCTCCGGCGCCCGCAAGCTGCTGCCCCCGTCCTGCCCGGCCAAGTTCCGCTACGAGCAGGACCACCCGCAGCCGGCCAGCAAGACCTTCGACTACGGCAACGCCGCCCACAAGCTCGTCCTCGGCAACGGCCCCGACCTCGAAGTCGTGCCCGGCGCCCGCTGGGACACGGGCAAAGCCAAAGCGCACATCGCCGAGATCCGCGAGCGCGGAGGCATCCCGCTCAAAAAGCACGAGATGCAGATGGTCAAGGACATGGCCGCAGCCATCCGCCGCCACCCACTCGCCGCCGCCCTCCTCGACCCCGCCTACGGAGCCCCCGAACAGTCCGGGTTCTGGATCGACGACGCCTCCGGCATCCGCTGCCGCGTCCGCTTCGACTGGCTGCCCTCCCACCAAGGAGGCCGCCTGATCATTCCCGACTACAAGACGACCACCGACGCCAGCAACGACGCGATGCAGAAAGACATCGAGAAGTACGGCTACAACCAGCAAGCCGACTGGTACGAGACCGGCGCCCGCGCCCTCGGACTCGGCGACCAGAACGCCGAACTCCTCCTGATCGCACAGGAGAAGAAGCCCCCCTACCTGGTCAACGTCATCGGCATCACCCTCGGCTCCCGCGTCATCGCCGGCGCCAAGAACCGGCACGCCATCGAGACCTTCGCCAAATGCACGGCCACCGGCTACTGGCCCGGCTACGCCGACGACGAACCCAACTACCTCGAACTCCCCGGCTACGCCGAGGCACGCGACAAGGAGCTCTACCTCTCATGAACTTCCCCGTCCAGCAGGCCCAAGGCCCCGACCGTGTCGGCCAGCAGACCGCCGTCGAGCAGTCCCGCGCCGTCGCCGAAGTGCAGGCCGCCATCTACGTGGCCCGCCAGTTCCCCCGCGACGTCGGACGCTCCCGCAGCAACATGCAGGCCGCCTGCGGAACCATGGCCCTCGCTGAGAAGGCGTTCTACAAGTTCCCGCGGGCCGGGGGAGCGGTCGAAGGATCGACCATCCACCTCGCCAAGACCCTCGCCCAGACGTGGGGCAACATCCAGTACGGCGTCTCCGAGATGCGGCGCGACGACGAATACCGCCAGTCCGAGATGCAGGCGTGGGCGTGGGACGTCGAGGCCAACACCCGACACGTTCTCACCTTCATCGTCCCGCACGCCAAGTTCGCCAAGGGCAAGGTCGAGGCCCTCATCGACCTGCGCGACATCTACGAGAACAACGCCAACAACGGTGCCCGCCGACTCCGTGAGGCGATCTTCGCGGTCATCCCGGACTTCTTCATCGGCGAGGCCGAAGAACTCTGCCGGGAAACCCTCAACAAGGGCGACGGCAAGCCGATCGAGCAGCGCATCGAAGGGGCCATAGCGGTCTTCCAGAAGCTCGGCATCAACGCCGACCGACTGGAGCAGAAGCTCGGCCGGCCGCGCACCCAGTGGACCGGCGCCGACATCGCCCAGCTCCTCATCACACACAAGTCGATCCAGCGCCGCGAGATCGCTGTCGACGAAGCGTTCCCGCAGGCCCGCATAACCGCCGCCGAGATCACCGGCAAGAACGGCGGGCGCAAGCAGCAGACGCCGCCGAACGACGACCCGTGGGCCGGCGAGCCCACCCCATAACCCCGCACGCCAGAAGCCGCCCCGCGGGCAGTGCGGGGCGGCCCCACCCCAAGGAGACCACAGATGCGCGACACCATCCGCCGCCTCCTCGCGGCACTCACCCACACCGGCCCCGGCTACGACCCGGCCGCCACCCGCGAAGCCGACCTCCGGCAGACACTCACCGACCTCGCCGACCGCTGGGACAAGCACGCCGCGACCCTGACCGCGGGCCTGCCGACCGAGTTCTTCGTCGAGGTCAACGTCGCCAACGAGTGTCAGACCGCCCGCGCGCACGCCTACCGCAAGGCCGCCGACGATGTCCGCGACGTGCTCCGCACCGGCCGCACCCCGCACGACCTCATGACCGACGCCGAGCTCGAGAAGCACGGCACCACCCGATAGCGCCCCGGGCTGCCGCCGACCGAACCGGCGGCAGCCCACCACCCAGAGAAGCACACCGGGTACCGCCTCGAGATCGAGATTGACACCTTCTCGCATCGGCGACCGAGGCGCCTGAGCAGGAGAAACCCGCCATGACGAAGATCGTGAAACATCCCGGAGATCGTGAAACATCCGACTGTGTCGGTGCCGTGGTGCCAATGGGCGACATGGACCACATCCAGCCCGCCCTCGACGGCATGCCCGAACCCGACCCCACACCCGCCTCCCGCCCGCGGTCCGAGGACTACGAGACCTGGCTCGACATCGTCTGGCCCAAGTACGTCGCCGCCGCCGAATCCGGTCGCGTCTTCACCTGCTTCGAGATAGCCGACGCCCATCAGCTCCCCGACCCGCCCAACCCCCAGGCCCACTGGGGGCGGCTCATGACCCTCCTCAAAGACGAGGGCTACGTGCGCACCGCCGGCTGGGCCTGCACCAACCGGCCCACCGCCCACCACAGCGGAGTCCGCACCTGGAAAGGCACCCGCGCCGCACAGCGAGGAGAGGCAGCATGAACGCCCCGCTGATCATCCTGCTGGCCGGCGGCCGGAACCTGCCCGAGCCTGGCATCGTCCCCGGAACCCTCGCCGACATCGCCCTCAACATCACCGACGGCCCCATCATCGTCCGCCACGGCGCCTGCCCCGGCCCCAACTCCGCCGACCAGGCAGCCTCCGACTGGATCCGGGACTGCGGCGGACGCCTCGACGTCACCGAAGACCCCATGGCTGCCGACTGGGACAACTGCGGACCCGACTGCCCGCCCGGAACCGTACACCGGCGCCGCAAGAAGCCCGGCGACATCTTCCACCCCGGCTCCCTGGACGACTACTGCCCCGGAGCCGGACCCCGCCGCAACGCAGACATGGCGGCCAAGCTTCCGCGCGCCGATTGGATGCTCGCCTTCCCCGACCCGACCGGGCCTTCCTACGGCACCCGCAACTGCATGCGCCTCGCCAAGCAGGCAGGCATCCCCGTACACGAGGTGACCGCATGAGCCCCGCCGTGGCCTTCGCCCTCCACGTGGCCGCGTTCCTCCTCACCGCCTGGGCCGCCACCCGCATCATCCGACGCCGCCACCGACGCGCCAAAGCCCGCGCACGACTCACCCGCGAACTCTTCCTCATCCGCCACCACGACCCCCGCTGGGCCCGCCGAACCCTCAACGACATCCACGCACTCCCCACCACCACCCGAAAGGACACGCCGTGAGGCCCGCCATCCCCGCCGAAGCATTCGACCACGGCGACCCCCGCCGCTACCGCCGCGGATGCCGCTGCACCCCCTGCACCAAAGCCACCACCGCCGAAAACCGCCGCCGCCACTACCTCCGAGAAACCGGCCGAGGCACCCGCACCAGCCCCCACCGCGCCGCCAACCACATCACCCGACTCCGCAACGCAGGCATGTCCGACCGCGAAATCCAAGCCGCCGCCAACATCGTCCCCGACCTCTTCTACCGGATCATGCGCGGGGCCAGCGACATCCACCGCAACACCGAAGCCCGCATCCTCGCCGTACAGCCCACCCCCCAGGCAGAGAACCGATGCGGCGCCCAAACCCCGGCACTCGGCACCATCCGTCGCCTCCGCGCACTCGCCGCCGACGGATGGCCCGCCGCCGAACTCGGCCGGCGCCTCGGCAAACACAAGCAGTTCATCGTCTTCCTCCAGAACACCGACACCAACACCGAGCCGCGCACCCGCCTATGGGTCGCCGCCTACGTCCGCAACCTCTGCACCGAGCTCGCCGGGCTCACACCCGAAGACAACGGCGTGCCCGCACACTTCGCGCACGCCACCCGCAAGCGGGCCGCCGCCAAAGACTGGGTCCCCACCAGCTACTGGGACGAAGACGACTACGACAACCCCCACTTCGTCCCCGCCACCCAGGAGCCCGCCCGGCACATCGTCGTCGGCGAGAACGCCCTCGAGCTCATCAACCAGCAGGGCTACAGCCGCCGAGACGCCGCCGCACGCCTCGGAATCAGCCTCACCGCACTCGAGGTCAACATCCGCCGCTACCGCGACGAACTCGAGGAAGCGGCATGACCGGACGCCGCTTTACGTCTGCCGAGCGCGTTGCCCTCTACCTCGCCGCGAACGCCAACTGCGCCACCTGTGACGCCGAACTCGAACCCGGCTGGCACGGCGACCACGTAACCCCCTACTCAGCCGGCGGACCCACCGACGTAATCAACGGCCAGGCCCTCTGCCCCGCTTGCAACCTCAAGAAAGGCGACCGCCACATGAAGCTCCGCCCCTGGCAGGAAGACGCTCTCGCCCGGTTCCTGGGCAGCCGCGACGACTTCCTGGCCGTCGCCACCCCGGGCGCCGGGAAGACGACGTTCGCGCTCATTGCCGCGCAGAACCTCATCGACCGCGGAGTGGTCAGCCGGATAGTGGTCGTCGTCCCGACCGCGCACCTCCGCAAGCAGTGGGCCGGAGCGGCAAGCCGCCTTGGTATTCAGCTGGACCACGACTACACCAACGGCGCGGGAAGCCTCGCCAGGGACTATGACGGCACCGTGGTCACTTACGCCACGGTCGCCTCGCAGCCCCTGCTGTGGCGCAAGCTGTCCACACAGGCGCCCACACTCGTCATCCTCGACGAGATCCACCACGCCGGAGATGCGGAGCACCTGTCATGGGGCCGCGCCCTGCAGGAAGCATTCGCGCCCGCTGCCCGTCGGCTGCTGCTCTCTGGCACGCCGTTCCGCTCGGACAAGCGACCCATCCCGTTCGTCCGCTACGACGGCGCCGACTGCGTCCCCTCCTACAACTACGACTACGGCATGGCCCTCCAGGACCGCACCGTCGTGCGGCCCGTGTCGTTCCCTGTACTGGACGGCGACATGCGATGGAGCAGCGCCGGAGTCGTCTCTCAGGCGCTGCTGTCCGAAGCCGGAGACGAGCAGTCCAAGGCGCTCCTCGCGGCCTACGACCCAGCTGGAAGTTGGATCTCGTCCGTCCTGCAGAAGGCCAACACCGACCTGACGCAGGCCCGCGAGGAGATGCCAGACGCCGCCGGCCTCGTCGTCGCCTCCAGCCAGGGCCACGCCCGCCGGTACGCAGAGCTCCTGCAGCAGATCACCGGCGAGCCCGCGGTCGTCGCTGTATCGGATGACCCGGAAGCGTCGAAGGCCATCGAGCGATTCGGGAAGGCGACGTCCCGCTGGATCGTCGCCGTGCAGATGGTTGCCGAGGGAGTCGACATCCCGCGCCTCGCGATCGGTGTCTACACCTCGCGGATCACCACACAGATGTTCTTCCGCCAGGTCGTCGGCCGTTTCGTCCGCATGCGGGGAACCGAGGACATGACGACCGCACGCCTCTACATCCCGTCACTGGACACGCTCCTCGACTACGCGCGCGACATCGAGCGCACTGTCGACAAGGTCCTCGCCGAGGAAGAGCGCCAGCTCCGCTACCAGCAGGAGGAGTTCGACCTGCCGCGTGAGCCGCGGACGTTCAGCGAGGTAATGCCGGTCGCATCGTCGGAAGCCACGCTCCACTCCACGATCTTCCGCGCTGAGGAGTTCACCTCGGACGAGTTGCAGCGGGCGCGGGAGCTCGCCGAGCTGGCTGGGATCCGGTCGACAACCGTAGAGGAAGTGGCGCGCCTGGCCCGGCTGATGGGCAACCGCCCGGCCGCCGAGCCCGAGGCCGCCAAGGCGTCGCCGGCTCCGCGGCTGCCGGAAATGACACGGGCCGAACAGAAGACCCAGCTGCGATTGAGGATCCGCAACCTTGTCGCCCGCTACGTGCATGCCTCCGGGGTCGAGTACTCGCAGGTGCACGCATCGCTGAACAAGCTCTGCCGCGAGAAGAGCATCAACCAGGCCACGATCGCGACGCTGGAGAAGCGTATCGAGCTGCTGACGCAGTGGCTGGTGACGGCATGAGTGCCAAGGGAAACGCCGTCCTGGTGGAGGCGCTGGGTTCATCGCTACGCCGTACCGGCAACGGTCTCGAGGCTGTGCCGGGCCTGGTGAAGGAGGTCTTGCTCGAGGGAGCCTGGCGGGAGTTCATCACCCCGCGGGGCGAGCTGGTGAAGCACGGCCGGTTCGTGGACTTCGTGACCACCCCGCCGACTAAGGGGCTGGGCGCGTCGGTAAATCTGATCAAGCGGCTCGTCGAACCGGACCCAGAGGCGACCGACCTGCTTGACCAGGCACTGCAACAGGCGACTGGACGCCCCGAAGAAAGTGTTTCTAACAGAAACACTTCCCGACCGGTGGGGACGACCAAGACTGCGGCACTCCGCCGCCTCCGCAAGGACAAGCCGGAGCTGCACGCCGAAGTCCTCGCGGGCCGCCTCTCCGCGCACGCCGCCATGGTCCAGGCCGGATTCCGCCCCAAGACCGTCAGCGTCCCCGTGAGCCGACCCGACTCCATCGCCGCAGCCCTGCGCCGCCACCTCTCGCCGGACGACATCGCCCGACTCATCAAGCACCTGCTCGACGAGCCGCAGACAGGCAGCAACCAGTAGCCGCACACGACAAAGCCCCGCCACAGGCGGGGCGAAGGGAGGGGACAGGGATGAGGTCAGTCGTCGGAGGCCGGCTTGGGTCGGCGAACGCGAACAACGCGGCGCTTGGGCTTCTCGTCCGCGTCGGAGCCGGTGGCGATGTTCTCGGCGGCACGCCGGTCGGCGGCGTCCAGCGCCTCGCGGATGGCTCGCTGCTTGGTCGGAACATCACCCTTCTGTTCCTGGTCGGCCAGTTCCTCGAGGTACTGCCGAAGGCCGGCGAGCAGGGCGCTGTCCTTCTGGGCTTGCTCGTACCGCTTGACGGACATCAGGACGGCCTGCGGCTTGTCCCTCCGGGTGAGCACGAAGTCGACGTCGAGCAGTCGGGCCTCGGCGATGACCTCGGTCATGTTCGCGCGGGCCTCGGAGACCCCCATCTCTCGTGTAGTGGCTTCACCCATGCGACCAGCATACACGCGACGCTAACATCCATGTCCGTCGCGTTGTACAATTCACTGGAGAGTCTGGCCCCTCCCAAGGGCAAGGACCGTGCCCTGCTGAAGCCTCCATAAGCGCTGCCCCAAACCAGCAGCCACCAGCAGCGACACCCCTCCCGAGAGAAGAGAAGCCGTGAGCAAAGAGGCAGTGCACTGGGCCATGGACGACGCGCCCATGCTGCGAACCGAGAAGGGCAAGCCGGACACCACGGCCCGGCATGTCCTCCAGGTGCTCGCCGAGCACGCACGCGCGGACGGTTCCAGCGCACATCCCTCTGTGCTCCGCATCCAGTACCGCACCGGCTACGACCGGGCCACCATTCAGCGCGCCTTGCGCCGCCTTGAGAAAGGAGGACTGATCCGCCGCGACGGCACGACCGAGGGCCGGACGCGCTGGCAGCTGTCGATGGAGCTGATCCGCCCCGAGTCGGACTGGAAGGAACTCGAGGGCGAGGAAGAGGCGAACCGGGCTGCTGCGGCGGAGCGCAAGCGCCGATCCCGAGCGAAGGGCGTCACGCACGCAGAATCCGTGACCGTCACGGATTCAGAAGGCGTGACGGTCACGGATTCAGAGTCTGTGACCGACGATGTCACGCACTCTGCGTCCGGCCGTCACGCACTTAAAGTGCGGCCGTCACGCACGGAACGCGGCCCTAACCACCAACAACCGTCAGACAACCAACTACATAAAGACTCTTCCCCCGCCGCCGCTGGCGACGACCCATGGCCTACCGCGACCGCCGACCCCTGGAGCACTTCCAAGGCACAGGCTGACAAACGCCAGCAGCAGAAGGACCACCACCTCGATGCCTTCGGCGCCTTCTGGACGAACTACCCGAAGAAGAAGGCCAAGGAAGAGGCCAAGAAGGCTTGGATCGCCGCCATCGAACGCGGCGCCGACCCCCAGCACATTGTCGCCGCCGCCCAGGGCTACGCCCGGGAGCGCGCAGGCGAGGACCCCAAGTACACGAAGCACCCGGCCACCTGGCTCAACAAGGGCTGCTACGACGACGAGCCCGACCCCCAGCCCGGCCGCACCCAGCTCAAGGCAGTCGCTGGCGGCTACGAGCCCTGGCGCAACCCCACCAACCAAGACGACTACGACGAACCCTTCTAGGAGACCCCGTGGACTACGTCCAGCCGATCAACCCCAGGCATCACGACCTCGAGCCGCTGCTCGCCGCCCAGGGCCGCACCGTCGACTGGTTCAACTCTGGCGACTGCGACCCGTACACCGAGGCGAACATCGCCCGCCACTCGTTCCTCGAAGCCGCCAAGGTGGTGCCGTTCCACTACCGCAGCACCATCGCCACCCTGCCCGAGCTCCGCACCTGGATCGCCACGCTCGTCGCCGAGGCCCGCAAGGTGCAGGCGGCGCACGGCCGGAGCTTCGCCACAGTCGCTCACGGCCCGTCGCTGATGCTTCTCGGCGTCACTGGTGTCGGCAAAACCCACCAGGCATACGGTGCGATCCGGTCCCTGGCGGTCACCGGTGTCGCCTCCCGCTGGGTCGTGACCACTGCCGCCGACATGTACGGGGCGCTCCGGCCCCGGCACAACATCGACTCGGAGACCGAGTTCCGTAAGTACCGGGACGCCCGGCTGCTGCTGGTCGACGACCTTGGCGCGGAACGGAAAGCGACCGAGTTCACCGAAGAGATCAACTTCCGGCTCGTGAACCACCGGTACGAGCGGCACCTGCCGACCCTGTTCACGTCGAACGTGCTGCCGAAGGAACTCGCCGCCCGCCTCGGGGACCGGGTCACGTCGCGGCTCGCCGAGATGTGCCAGCGGATCACCATCAAGGGCGACGACCGCCGCCGGGGTGAGGCTGCGTGACCACCGACATCGACCCCGAGATGTGGACCGATCCCGTCGACGCCCCCGATTTCACGCGCGTCCCCCCGCAAGACATCGACGCCGAACAGTGCGGGCTCGGAGCCCAGTTGCTCTCCAAGAACGCCATCGCCGATGTTCTCGACAGTCCGCTCCAGCAGCGCGACTACTACCGGCCCGCCCACCAGACCATTCAGCAGGCCATCCACGACCTGTACGCCAAGGGCGAGCCGGTCGACCCGATCACGGTTACCGCCGAGCTCACCAAGCGCGGCGAGATCACGCGCGTCGGCGGTCCCGACTACCTGCACCACCTCGTCCAGCAGACCCCCACCGCCGCCAACGCCGAGTACTACGCCCACATCGTCCACGAACAGGCGGTGCTGAGGCGTCTCGTCGAAGCAGGCAACCGCATCACCCAACTCGGCTATGCGGGCGGCGACGCCAACGAAACCGCCGACGCGGCCATGGCCGAACTCAACGACGCCGTGCAGGTTCGCGAAGACGCCGACTCGGCCCTCATCGGCGACGACGCCGAAGACATGGTCGCCGAACTCGAGGAGCTACAGCGCAACGGCCGCGCCATGGGCGTACCCACCGGCTTCTCCGATCTCGACGACCTCCTCCACGGGCTCCACCCCGGACAGATGATCATCATTGCGGGGCGGCCCGCCATGGGAAAGTCCACCCTCGGCGTCGACATGCTCCGCGCCTGCTCCATCAAGCACCAGCGGCCAGCCGTGCTGTTCAACCTCGAAATGTCCAGGCGCGACGTCCAGCACCGCATCATGTCAGCCGAAGCCCGCATCGGTCTCCACCACATCCGCGGCGGCGCCATGACCGACTCCGACTGGGCCCGCTACGCCGAAGCCCTCCCGCGTTTCACCGCCGCGCCACTGACGATCGACAGCACCACCAACCAGACCGTCATGCAGATCAAAGCCCGATGCCGCAAGCTCAAGCAGACCACCGGCCTCGACCTCGTCGTCATCGACTACCTCCAGCTCCTCGAATCCGGATCCTCCCGCCGCCAGGAGAACCGGCAGCAAGAGGTCTCCGACATGAGCCGCAACGTCAAGTTGATGGCCATGGAGCTCGAGGTGCCCGTCATCGTCCTCTGCCAGCTCAACCGCGGACCAGAGCAGCGGCAGGACAAGCGGCCCACCAAATCCGATCTGCGCGAGTCCGGATCCCTCGAGCAGGACGCCGACATCGTCATCCTCGTCCACCGCGAAGACGCCTACGAGCGCGAGTCGCCGCGGGCCGGCGAAGTCGACCTGATCGTCGACAAGCACCGCAACGGCTCCCTGGCCACGATCACCGTCGCCAACCAGCTCCACTACAGCCGTTTCGTGGACATGGCCGCCGACTTCAGCGCGCCGCTCTCCGCGGTGCCGGACGCGGGGGAGGCGGCGTGACCGTCACCGACTCGTGCCCCCGCTGCCTTCGCCGCGACATAACCCCCACCGGCAACCGCCGCGACGGCCAGCAGACCGTGCACACCTACCGCTGCCGCTGCGGCCACCGCTGGGAGACCTCCCGCCACACGCCCGCCTACCGCCACCTCCACGCCGTCGACACCCGAAAGGCCGCCTGATGATCTCCATGACTGACCTGTTCTGCGGGGCCGGTGGCTCCTCGACCGGCGCCATCCAGATCCCTGGCGTGGAGGTCATCATGGCGGCCAACCACTCCCGGCACGCCATCGACACCCACCAGGCCAACCACCCCGACACCCGTCACGACTGCGCCGACATCAGCCAGGTGGTGCCCACCCGCTACCCGCGCACCGACATTCTGTGGGCGTCGCCCGAATGCACGAACCACTCCGGCGCCAAGGGCGTGAAGCGCGATCACGGCGAGTGGGACGACGGCCTGTTCGCCCCAGACGGCACCGACGAGGCCGCGATCCGGTCCCGCGCCACCATGTGGGACGTCGTTCGGTTCGCCGAAGCCCACCAGTACCCGATCATCATCGTCGAGAACGTCGTCGAGAACCGGTGGTGGGGCCCCAAGGTCCGGCCCGGGGCCGTGCACGACGCGTGGCTCGCCAGCGTCAAGGCGTGGGGCTACGAGCACCGTACCGTCTACCTCAACAGCATGTTCGCCGCCGCGCTCGGCGACGGGGCCGCACAGAACCGCGACCGCAAGTACGACGTGTTCTGGCAGGAAGGCAACCGGGCCCCCGACTTCGACAAGTGGCTGCGCCCCTGGGCCCAGTGCGCCCTGCACGGCTGGGTGCGTGCCATGCAGGGCTGGAAGACGACCGCCAAGTGCAGCCCACTCAAGCCGTGGGGCCGGTACGGGGCGCTGCGCCAGTACGTGTGGCGCTGCCCCCGCATCGAGTGCCGTAACGCCGTCATCGAGCCTGTCGTCCGCCCGGCCTCGGAGATTGTCGACTGGGGCCTTCCCGCGGTAGCCATTCAGGAGCGGGCCGAGCGCGGCCTTGACCCGCTCGAGCCGGCCACGATGCGCAGGATCCGTGCCGGGTTCGAGGCGTTCGGTAAGCCGTTCCTGGTGCCGGTCGAGGGGCGCGATGGGAAGCAGCCCATCTCGATCGACGGGCCGATGCGCACTTGCTCCACGCGCAATGAGACCGGTGTGACCGTGGTGCCGGACTACATCGTCGAGTTGCGTGGGGGCTCGTCGTCGCACCGTGCGGTGACGGAGCCGCTGGCCGCGGTGTGCGCGGGTGGCAACCATCACGGGCCCGTGTACGGCGGGACTGTGCGGAGGGCCGAGGAGTTGCGGTTCCGGATGCTCGAGCCGCACGAGTACCAGGCCGCGATGGAGTTTCCGAAGGAGTACGTCCTCACGCCGCGCGACAAGCGGACCAAGGTCAAGATGCTGGGCAACGCCGTCACCCCGAACGCGGCCCGCGATCTGGTCGCCATGGCCGTGGAGTCGCTCACCGGGGAAGCGCTGGAGCCGGCTGGTCCGCCGATCGCTCTCGAGGCCGCCGCGTGACCGCCACCACCCCACCTCTGCCTGCCCCTGCCACCGAAAGCGAAGCCGCCTGATGAGCACCACGTCTGGAGTCCGCCTGATGATCCGCAACAACATTCGTCCCGCCGCTGCCCTGGCTGGCTACATCGCCACCATCCCGGCCGCCAACTGGGCCGTCACCCACTTCGGCGCGGTGCCCGTTGGTTTCGGCTATGTGGCCCCGGCCGGGGTGTACCTGGTCGGTCTGGCTCTCGTCCTGCGGGATGTGGCCCGGGAGGCCGCCGGTCGTGCCGCGGTGGTGGCCGCGATCGTCGTGGGTGCCGTGGTGTCGTACTGGCTGGCGGATCCTGCGCTCGCGGTGGTTTCGGCCGCGGCTTTCGCGGTCGCCGAAACCATGGACTTCGCCGTGTACGAGCCTCTCCGGAAGCGCGGCCTGCTCACCGCAATGGTTGCCTCGAACGTGGTGGGGATGCTGGCGGACAGCCTGTTGTTCCTGCACCTGGCGTTCGGGTCGCTCGCATTCCTGCCGGGCCAGCTGCTGGGCAAGGCGTGGATGACCCTCGCCGCCATCGGCGTGATCGCCGTGATCCAGCGGCGGCGGGCGGCGGCGGTGGCAGCGTGAGCAAGCCCGTGTTCTACCTCGGCACCCACCAGCCGCACTGGCTCAGACTCGAACAGTTCCGCCACGTGCCACTGTTCATCTCCCGCAACCGGCTCACCGGATACAAGACCTTCCCGCAGGCTCTCGGCCGGTGGGCGATGGACTCCGGCGGTTTCACCGAACTCAAGGATCACGGGCGCTGGCGCATCACCGCTGCCGAGTATGTGGCGGATGTCCGCCGCATCATTGCCGGGGTCGGACGCATGCCCGACTTCGTTGCCCCACAGGACTACATGTGCGAAGAGGTTGTCATCCGTGGCGGAGTGTTCCAAGGGCAGAAGTTCCGCGGAACCCGCGAGCTCCGCGGCCTCGCGCCTGGCGACCCCGAACAGGACTTGACGACCGCTGTCCGGATCCATCAGCGACTCACCGTCGAGAACGGCCTCGAGCTCAGGCGCCTGGCTCCCGAGATCCCGTTCATTTACGTCCTACAGGGAAACAACTTTGAGGACTACAAGTACTGCGCCCGCATGTACGCAGAGGCGGGAATCGACCTGACGTCCGAGCCACTGGTCGGCTTGGGCTCGGTGTGCCGCCGCCAGGCCACTTCCGAGATCGACGAGATCGTTTCCGCCTTCCATGCCCGCGGGATACGTCTGCATGGCTTCGGCGTGAAAACCCAAGGTTTGGGCGACTACGGTCCCGAACTCGCCTCCGCCGACTCCATGGCCTGGTCCATGGACGCCCGCCGCAACCAGCCCTTGCCCGGCCATGAGGCCCGGCACAAGAACTGCGCGAACTGCCCCGACTGGGCGCTGGCCTGGCGGCAGCGAGTGATGGCCGTGGTCGACAACCCGCGCTCCACTGGCCGCCAGCTGGCCTTCGACTACAGCGCTGTCGCAGTCGATGCCGCCGCCTGATGTGCACGGTCGCCCCCGGGGCTAGCGGGGGCGACCGCCCACCGATCCCACCACATCCCATCGCACGCTGAATGACGGACGGAGAACCCTGATGCGTCGAACCAAGCCCACGGGCGAGCAGTTGCTTGTCCTCGTCGACCGGGCCGAGCGTGGCCCTTTGCGGCCGGTGGAGGCTGGTCGACTTCGTGAGGGCATCGCTGCTCTCGTGTTCGCCCGCAGAGAGGCGGTGCTGGGGCGGCGGCAGTCGGAGACCGTTCGGCGTGCGCTGGGTCGCCTGCATCGTCCGGTGCTGCGCGGCGGGGTCGAGGTGTGCGTCGAGTGCTCGGGCTGGAACGGGGTTCGCTGCCTGGGCCTGGTGACGGAGTGGCCGTGCTCGACAGCGGATGTGGCCCGGCTCGACGAGCTGCGGAGGGCGGCGTGATGGATGAGCGCCATTCCCGCGCTCTGGATCGTGCGCATGCTCTGGCCGATCAGTGGTCCGAGGATCCGCGGCCGATCAGCCGTGCGGAGGCGGCCGAGTTGCTGTCGATGGTGTTGCGACTCGACGGCTGGGCGGTGGGCGAGCCCGCAGGTGCCCGTCTGCGGCTCGTTCCGGCGGTGGAGGCTCCCGAGCCCCAGTCGACCGCCCATGGGCCGTCAGAGCCCCGCCCAGGGCCCGGGATGGGGTTGTCGTGACGGATCCGCAGACTTCAGTCGCCGATACCCCACCGCGGGGCTCCACGGCGCCTGTGAGTGCCCCGCAGCGCCCGGAGGCCGCCCAGGACCCGCAGACCACCCAACGGGCCGCAGACGGGCACACAGGGCCCCCGCCCACCGTCACCTGCCAGTGGTGCGGCACCCCCATCCCGCGCCACACAGCCACCTGGTGGGACGACCAGCCCCAATGCCGCGACCCGTTCGCCTGCGCCCGCCGGGTCTGCCCATGACCGCCCGCTGCAACGCCTGCCGCCGTCCGATGCTCCGCCCGTCCCCGGACGGTCTCGGCCCTGTTTGCCGCGCCCGCCTCACGCCCAAGGCCGCCACCATCCCGGCGCCATCTGGCGGCGAGCCACTCGACCACGCCGCGCTCGCCGCCAACGGCCAGATGGTCATACCCGTGGCCGCCTTCCTGCCCGCCGCGATCCCGTCCGCACGGCGCCGCGGCAGGCCAGTCCACAACGTGCCCGACATCGCCACCTACCAGCCCGAGGAGCACCGATGATCCGTGAAGACAAGTTCCTGATCTCCCGCAAGCCCTACGCCGTCAACCTCGGAAGCCTCCGCGGTGACCGCACCGAGACCCCACAGGGGCGCAACGAATACTACTTCGCCGGGCGAATCGACGCTGTCTGGTTCCGCCGACGCAAGGGCGTGACTGTCGCCTGCATCGGCGAACTGTGGGACCTCCAGCACCCCGAGCCTGCCGACGCCCGCGAATTCCTGGAACACCACGACGACGGCCGCTACGGCGGTGACTGCCACGGCCGCTGGGACGGCAAGTCCTACTGGGGCAACGTCACCCTCGAGCAGCAGGAACAGCACCTCGCTGTGCTGCGGCCGATGCTCGCCAACTACCCGAACCTGCCCGACGGCTGGGACGGGTGGTGGAGGTTCTGATGGCGACTACCCCGGCCGCCCTTGTAGCGGCCGCCGCGCTGCTCGCCGCCGGATACGTCCTCGGCCGCTGGCGGCCCGCCCGCCGTGCCTCCGACTGGGCCAATTGGAAGAAGTACCACCCGTCCGCGCGGCGTAACGGGCCCGCTTGGTGGGCCGTGTGGGCCGTCCTGTCCGCCGAGAACATCGGCTGGCTCATCGCCCACCCGATCCAGGGCGCCCGCGCCTGGCGACACCGCAACGACCCGCCCCCGACCCGTAGCGAACCCCTGCGCTTCCGCAGCCTCACCGACCAGGAGACCGAACGATGACCGCCGAGCCCGCCCCGATCCGCCGCAGCGACCTGCCGCCCATCCCGCCGCCCGAGTCCGAGATCTTCACCTGGTTCCCCCACCCGGATGGCGGCGGGGACATGGTGCGCGGCCAGCGACAGCGCGGCGTGCAGGTCCGCCGCCGCGCCACCTACAGCGACTGGGAGCCGGTGCGCCCCGACCGGTGGGCTGATGAGTCTGCGGGGCGGAAGACGTCCGCTGTGGCAGACGTGTTCGACTCCCCACTCCCTGCCTTGCTGGCCCGCATGATCGCCGAGGGCGCGCATCACGCCTGCGCCGCCACCCTCGCCCTGACCGAGGAGACCGCCCGGGTCCACGAAGGCGCCACAGTCGAGGCGCACATGGCCGCCGTGTATGTAGCCGACCTGATCGCCGAGGGGCGGATGCGTGACCCCGGGTACGTGCCGCGCCCCGAAGTGGAGACGGCAGCGCGATGTGTGGCCGATGATCTGAGCAGCCACCCCGCCGCGCGATCCGACGCGATCAGTGCGGCCATCTACGGTGGCGCCAGCGCCGACCCGGTCATCACCGTGTCGGAGGCCGAGGCGCACGCATCCGCCGGCCGCTCCCTGGCCGCACTCGGCCTGACCTACACCGAGCTGGAGGACCAGGCCCGACGGGGCGACTTCACCAGCCCGCGGGCGCAGGCACTGTGGACGGCGATCGGCGGCACCATCGATCCCGGGCGGCTCGCCCCCGCGCCAGCTGCCGGCCTGCGCAACCAGATCGCCCGCGCTATTCACCGCTACGACTACGAGCACGGGCTGTCAGGGAACGACATGCCCAGCGAACATCACCGGGGCGAGGCCGCCGCCGTGCTCGCCGTAATCCAGGACCAGTTCGTCCCGCCGCCTCCCGGCTCCACCGCCGAGCAACTGCCCGACGACATCCTCGCGTTGATCGATCCGCCGCCGTACCTGTCCACCGCCTGCGAAACCGCCCAGCTCCTCGAGCAGGCGACGGCCGAGCATCCGGACAGGCAGGCGGGGCTGGGGGAGTGGGCCCGGCGAATGCATGACCGGTGCAGGACCAACAACAAGTACACCGGGAAGCTCTGCACCTGCGGACACCACGGGCCCGCCTGACCTCGGACGCACTCGTGCCGCACACCGGGGGAGGGGTGTGCGGCACAGGGGTCAGGTGGTGGGCTGGGAGGCGCGCTTCGCCTCGACTTCGCGGCCGACGGTTGGTTCCCGCTGGCGTTCGATGCCCTCGGCTCGGGCGATGCGGCGGAAGAACTCGTCGGACAGCCCGGTGAGCTCCATCAGCTCCTTGTTGGTGGCGCCTCGATGGAGTGCATCGGCGGCCAGTTTCTTCACGTCAGGACGTAGCTCGCGCTCCTTTTCGTAAGCGCGTTTGTACTGCCCGAAGACACGGGCCTCGTCTGGGGTAGGGGCGTAGTCGTCGCTGGCCATGGGGCTCATGTTCGCACACGGGGTGGCCACTGTGAAGGCCAACTGGTTGGAGGGCCGTCAAAGAATCATGGAGGCCAACGGGATGGCCTCTTGCATGGCCAACCAGTTGGCCTTATGGTGGAGTCATCGCCAGGGAGACCAGCAGGGGAGTCAGCAATGCCGCGCTTCACGTTCTCGCCCATCGTCGATCAGGCCGCCCGCGTCCTGTTCGCCAAGCACAAGGTGTCCGTCAGCGACAACTACGGGAAGTGCACCGCGCCCGGGTATGTCGTGGACGCGAGCACCGACGGAGGGGTCCGAGTCTCGCACCGGATGCCCGAGCCGGACCTGCTGGACGAAGACCGCATGAGCGACGACGAGATGGCCGCCGAGCGGCACCGGATGGTCGACGCCTACGCCACCACGCTGGAGGCAGCGGGATACACCGTGGAGCGACGAGGTCCTCGCTCCCGCAAGCCATACCTCCTTGCATCGCGCTGATCCCTGCCCCCGCCCGGCCTTCGGGCCGGGCCCTCACCCACCACCGCCAACCGCACCACAGGGGAGACCGCAATGCAGAGCCCTAAGAACCCCCTCAGCCCTGAACTGACCGAAGCCCTGGACGAACTCGGCCTGCACCCCGACCCGCCACGCGTCGTACAGCGAGCTCGGCGGGAGAACCGTGAGCAGACCAGGCAGCGGACCCTCCGCATGCTCCGCCGGGAACTCGACCTCGACAACTGAAAGCAAGGCTTTCACGGAAGGAAGGGAGAAGCATGGACAACACTGCCGACCTCATCAAGAGGATCAAGTTCTGCACCACTCGATACGGCACACCCGCCCCGACGGCAGCGGCCCGCGAGATCGCCGAAATGATGCTGGTCGACCTCGATGCCTACCGCCAGTTCACCGCCGACGTCATGACCATCTGGGCCAACTGGACCAGCGGCCGGCTCAACGAAGAGGACGCCATGACCGCCATTGGCGACCGGCACACGGAACTCCGCGCCACCCTCGGCGACTCCTAAAGAGCCTCACCGTGGACCGCCACCTCTTCCGCGGCGCCCTGCTCCAATACGCCAGCATGGTCACCAGCGACCCTGTCGCCGAGGCCGACCGTCTTGGGGCGATGGCAGACGCCCGCATAGCCCTCTGCATCGCCAACGGCGTCGCCATAGACGACATCGACCCCAGCGGCGGATACAACCTCTCCCGCCGCGCCTACGATGAAGCGCGCCGGTCCTGGCGGGAGATGGTCGAGCAACATGGCTTCAACGAGTTGTACGACCGGCCCAGATACCAGAAGGCATACGCCTTCTGGGCCGAACGTCGCCCGGAATTCGCCGCTGGTGACGACTGGCTAGAGGGCATCTACGCGCCGATCTACCAGGTGGCCTTCTTCAACACGACCAGCGGCGAGTACACGCTCCGCAACTTTGACACCCACGAGGATGCGCAGCAGGCGGTCGACACACAGCGTCCCTACGGCGACTCCACGGACGCTTTGGTCATCGTGACCAGCCCGGACGGTGCTGGCGAGGCCGAGAGCAACGATCTGCCCGTCATGCCCGAGCAGGCGGCCCTCCCCGACGCTGCATGACCGTCCACTCCCCCATGCCTAACCCCTGGAGACCTGCCGTGACCGAGGAAGCCCGCCCCGAACTACTCACCCGCCTGAGAACCGCGCGCCGTGCCCGCATGGCCCGACGCGGAGACCACGGACCGGTCGTCAAGTCGCTTCACGACCTCGCTGATGTGATGGAACTAGACCAGTTCCGCAGCACGCGGTACCGGCGGGACGGTGTTCGGGCGGTCACCGCCGTAATGCTGATGAGGGCCACCTACGGGCCGCTACTGGTGTGGGACCGATGCGCGGGCCGGTACGACATCCAGGACATCAGCGTTCGGTCGGAAACCGAATACGGGGAAGCGAAAGCTCGGCGTGATGCGCTGCGGCAGGCACTCACCGACGCGACGTGCGCCATGCGTCGCCGCAGCCCTGGCGTCCTCCGGCTGCGCCCGAGCGACGTCCGCGCCATCGCCGACCGGCTCGCCGTCGAGACCGCTAAGGAGTCCTGATGCCCTTCCTGCCGCATGATCCCCCAGCCCCGTCCGGGATCCACAGCCGGTTCGAATCCGGTGCGGGGCGCCAGAACTCGCTGCATCACCGACCCAGAGGAGACGCCCCGCCGTGGACGATATGGAACTCAGCCCCATCCTCGACACCGGCCCTCTCACGCCTGCTGGGCAGGCCGTGTACCTGTGCGCCCTACCCACCGGCGCCCTCATCACCCCAGACTGGACCGCCACCCTGCGGAACGAGGCCGTCAAGCGGCACGGGTTCGAGAAGCTGCGGATCGCCTGGACGAAGAAGTCCCTCCAGGCCGCGGCCATCGACCCAGACGGTCACACGGCCCGAATGCGGTGGGCTGCGGCCGCAGCCTGGTTCGTCGACGGCGACGGTCGGCCGTGATCGAGAAGTGCCGCGAATGCGGCCACGCCTGGGGCGTCACCACCACCCCGCGCACCAGCGTGCTGTGCGGGCCGTGCGCCCGCCCCACGCCCTCCCGCCGGGCCGCCCACTACTGGTGGCTCCGCGCCCACACCGGACACTGGGACCTCCGCTACCGGTCCCCGGAGTGGTGGGACCAGCAGACCAGCATCGCCGACCTGCGGTGCGCCGCCGAATACGCGGCGACGGCGTGGCCCGAGGAGGTCGGCCGCGGGGCGCACTGCTGTCGTATGCCAGCGGCAATTGCAATCCGCGCAGAGATCCTCGATTAACTGTCGAATAGCAATCGCTACAAGAATCCTTGGGGGAATGCCCTGCATGAGGGCGGTATCAAGCTGGTATCGCCGCTACGGTGGGGGCGTCACGACAGAAGGGCCTCCACCATGAGCGAAGCACCCTGGACGATCGAGCGCATCAGCGACGCTCTAGGGGACCCGCGCCTAGCCCAGCGGTTCCTCGGCGAGATCAACCGTGCGCCGGCTCACGAACTGCTGGACGTCTTCGCCAAGTGGCAGCGCATCGCCCAGGACACTGTTGCTGCCCTCGAACGCGCAGACGAGATCATCGCCTGTGAAGCCCGCGGCGAAGAGCCCCCCGGCCAGTGGATCGACGGAACTGACCGGATCCGGGAAGCAGCTGCCCGAATCAGGGCACGCGGGGCAGCCTGACCTGGCACGCTATACAGCGTGTACTTGCTCCGTTACGAACCCCGCATCGAAGCCGTCTGGGACTCCCTCCCCGACCAGGCCCGCGAAGAGTTCGACCGCGCCATCCTCGCCGCCTGCGAGGACCCCTACGCATCAACGGAGCCCCACCCCAAAGACGGCGACGTCAAGCGCATGCTCACCCTCCAGTACACCCGAGCCGTCCTTCTCGTCTTCACGCAGCCTCGGCGGTTGCGCATCCTCGACCTCAAGCACCTCGGGTGAAGAACGCCGAAGCCCCCGACCAACAAGGTCGGGGGCTTTTGCTGCGCCTACACGGTCAGGGCTTTGTCGGGCAGGAACTGGTTCGGGCAGTGCCTGCAGTACAGCAGCCTCGACCAGGCTTCACGTGCGGCCTCCCGCTCCGCAGACTCCCGCCAGATCCAAGCCGCAGACCCGCCGGCCGCCAGCAACAGCACCGCGCCCAGCAGAATGCCCGCGACCGAGCCGGTCGTCAGGCACAGGATCGCCACGGCACCCAGCGCGATCGGGATGATCCAGCGGGCCTCATACGGGGCGGGTTGTGCCAGCGACTTCTTCAGCTCCGCATCCTGCGAAAGTGATCTCCAGAACTCGGCCAGGTTCAGAACCTGATCCGGCTTCTCGCACTTCGGGCACGCGTAGGCCATGCCAATCCCCCTCTGGTCAGACGACAGGCATCAGGGTGGCGGAAGCGGCCCGCGGAAGGGCAGGGCTCGATTCGGCCAGCATGACGAGAACCTATTCAAATCACCGTTTCATCACAACGCCACCCCTTATCGCCCACACCTGCCACCATGCCCCCACAACGAACCAAGGGGGGACAGTGCGCGCGCACTACACAATCACCAGCATCCTGCTCACCGGACTCGCCGTCGCGGGTTGCGGAAGCGATGACGGGAAAGCCAGCAGCAAGCCCAGCCGCAGTCCGTCAGCCACCAGCGCCAGCCCCAGCCAAGACCCGGCCGCCGAATTCCTCGCCTGGTCGAACGCCGGCGGCTCCGACACCATCGACACCGTCCTGAAAGACCTCGACGCCGTCGACAAAGACTCTCACCCAGTCGACATTGACGGGCTGAAGGAGAGCTGCGCACTGTTGACCGCCGACCTGGAGGTGGCGAAGGACGAAGACCCGATGCCGGACAAGGCGATGGCCCAGAGGTGGGGGCTGGCCGTCACCCACCTGACCGCATCCGCGAGGGCCTGTACCGAGGGCGCCAACAACGAAGATCAAGCATCGTTCGACACGATGGCCGCCGAGATGGCGATCGGCAACAAGCACCTCGATGCCGTGGTGAAGCGGCTGAACGAAGTGACCGGGGGCTGACGTGAAGAGGCCGGGCGGCTGTCGCTGCCCGGCCCTTACTGCAAGTCAGAGATCAAGCGCTGGCCAGTACGCCAACCAGCCGGCGGATCTCCGCGGCGTGCGCCACCAGCTGGTCCGCGAACGCCAACGCCGCAGCCTTCCGCAGGTTCGCGACCTCACCCTCGCCCGTCGCGTCCAGCCCCAGGTAGGGCAGGCCCCGGTCCTCGTCGTTCACGAACGGCCACTGACGGATCGAGGCGACCAGCACCTCGGTGACCCCGCCGAACTCGGGCGCCGCGAGTGCGATCTCCTCACCCTCGTGGGAAAGATCCTCCAAGAACGCCAGATCCTCCTTCGAGTGGTCGCGCACACACCAATCCGGGTCCGGAACCGCGATCCGCTGGCCACGCACCACAGCCGCGACCAGGCGGGGCGAGGCGGACGGCGGGGGAGGGGTGGGGGTGACGCCGGGCACAGGAGACTGCTGGGTCGGGATGTCGTGCAGTACGCTCATGAAGAGCTCCAATCTTCGAGGGTTGAGCTACTGATCAGCGAGGTGATGACTCGCTGGTTTCTTCCGGCGGCCGGGTGTTCGTAGCACCCGGCCGTTGTGCTGCCGAACCAGTCCGGCTGACGCTAGGCGATATTCCGGCCAGTGACGTACAGCCCGATGTAGATCCGGAAGTCGACCGCTCACTTGCTGACCTGCGCGGAGTCCGAGTTGCCTGACTCGGTATGATCTGGACGCGCTCCCTTCGCACGCGCGGTCAGCGCAGACGCTGCTGCGGATCGGCTGGAACTTGGCGACGCAGAGTTCGGAATGCCCGCCCCATCGCGTTACTGAGAGGGTGCGCCGTTCCGCTTGGGCTCCTCAGCGAGCTTGTTGACCGCTCGGACGAGAACGCCGAACGCCTGCGGGCTCATCTGCTCCCGGAGAATCTCGGCAGCGACCGACGCCTTGTCGAGAGGGACGAGGGCCGTCTTCGGGTTCGTGGTGAAGAGTGCCTTGTTGTAGGTCCGCCAGGCTCTCAGTTCTTGCCCGAGGCGCTCGCGGTCGAGAGGGAGAGCGACATCGGCCTCCGCGTCTTGTGCGCGGGCGAACCAAGCGCGGCGGAAGTAGCTACGGAACCAACTGCCGGGCCCTGGACCGAACGCCGGATTGACGTCGGGGTTCTCCAGCTTTCCCAGCGCGGTGTTGCACCAGCGGCAAATGAGTCCTCGCACGGCCGCGTCACCGTATTTGTGATCGTGATCGATGACGAGGCCGCGCTCTGGCCGGTCTGGCTCGAAGCCGCACGCTTCGCAGACTCCGCCGCTGCGCCTCCACAGTGCGTCGTAGTCGTCGCAGCTGAGCGAGTAGATCTTGTGGATGTCGCACTTGATGCCGCTCTCATGCTTCGGCTTCCGGCGGATGTGCATGCGTGCAGACGCTCCCTTCCGCTGTGTTGGCACTCACAGCGACGCGGTGACTACGCCACCGTAGCGCTCTAGAGCAATCGAGGCCAGCCCTCGATACGAAAGTCGGCAAGGAGCTCATTGACCAGTGCCGATGTAGAGCAGGTAGCGTTGCTCTAGATGAATCCGTCTATAAGGAGAGCCCGTGCCACCCAAGTCCGGCGAGCCGCACAAGTACCGGGGGGTCGCCGACGACCTGCGCGAACGGATCAATGCAGGCGACTTCGAGGAGGATCGCAAGCTTCCGGGGGAAAGGGACCTGCGTACTCACTACGGGGTCTCGTTGATGACCGTTCGGCAAGCGCTCGGTGTGCTGCGCGATGAGGGACTCGTCGAGGCACGCCAGGGATCCGGATGGTTCCTCGCCGAGTGGAGACCCATCGTCCGTAACGCCTTGAAGCGGCTCTATCCCGAGCATTGGGGCGAGGCCCGCTCCATGTGGGACGTGGATGTGGAGGGCCGCCAATGGGAAGTCGTTGAGCCGCAGGTTGACTTCCCTCGCGTTCCGGATGGCGTTGCTCGCGTACTCGACCTGGAGCCAGGGGCCAAGGCGTGGAGGCGTGACCGCAAGTACGTCGTCGACGCAGTGCCCGTCATGAGAGCCACGTCGTACATTCCGGACGAGTTCGCGCGCGACACGCAGATCACCGAAATCGACACGGGTGAAGGTGGGATCTACGCCCGCTTGGAGGAGGCTGGCCATAAGCCGGTCGAGTTCCGCGAGCAGGTTCGCTGCCGATTGGCAACTCCGGCCGAGGTGGACGACCTGCACTTGGCGGCTGGCGCTCCGGTGATCGAGCAGCATCGCATCGCGATGCAGGGGGACGGTCGGGTAGTCGAGTTCAACCGAATGGTTCTGGACGCGTCTCGATTCCTTCTGGTGTACGACTTCAAGCGCTGACCTGCATATATAGCCCTCGCCACTCGTCGGCGGGGGCTTTTTGGTGCCTCAAAATAGCTCCGGACGCTCTAGAGCTATTGCGTTGCTCTAGAGCGTCTGCTTGTATCTAGGTGTCCACCCCAGCCGACCGTAGGGGAGCACCTAGTGACGTCCGCTTCTGTCGCCCCTTCGGGCGACTACCTGACAACTGGCCAAGTGGCCCGCCGTATCGGCAGCACACCGCAGCACGTTCGCCGGCTCATCACCTCTGGCCGGTTGGCTGCCATCGACATTGCCGTTGGCGCCGAGCGCCCGCGCTTCCGCGTTGCCGAGACATCCGTCGCCGACTATCTGCGCGGCGCTGAGGTCAAGCCAGGGGATGGCGCGACCGGCGCCCTCCGGATCCCCGAGTCCGTCCTGAATTCGACGGGCGTCCACCCAACCCCCGAGGCGCCCGCCGCCTAACGCAAAAACCCCGGCCCGGCGCTGCAACGCCGATGGACCGGGGCCTGACCACCCGAAGCCGCTAGCAACTGGAGATCGACATGAATCGTACCGTCACCCCGCCTCCGCCGTTCGCCCGCCTTTTCGACGCCGATGCGGCGTCCGACTCCCCGAAGCTGCGCCAGATGCGGGCCCTGACGCTCGTCCCGGACCTGGACGCGGAGGACGCGGCCGGCGCGGACATTGTGACCGCCTACGTGACGGCCCGTGCCCGCGGTGACGTCGACGCGATGGCCACCGCGTATCTGGCCGCGGCCGACATGGACGCGGCCCGCCCGGGTGAGCCGTCGCTGGTGGCCGAGCTGGACGCCGCCGGTGTCGGGGACCTGGCGGAGGTGGCGTGATGACCACCGTCGTGTCGGCTGTCGCGGTGAAGCCTGCGCTGGGGCGCGCTGAGGTTCTGGAGGCGGCGGGTGAGCTGCTCGCCGAGGAAGCCCGCTTCAGCACTTCTCCGACGAGGTTCTGGTTCGGCTTGTCGGGGACGCTGTTCACGGGTGAGGAGGTCGCCCAGGTTCTGGATGCGGCCCGTGAGCGCCTGGAGGCGGAGGGTTGGCGCCGGGACCGGGCGCAGACCACCTACGAGTGGGTTGGTGAGGAGAAGGAGGCTCCGGAGGAGCCGGACGGGGCTGCGTCGACCGGTTCGCTGGTGCGGTATCTGGTTCGGCTGGTGTCGTGGGCGGTGAAGGACTCCGGTCGGGATCTGGTGGCCAAGACGGAGCCGGGCCTGACGCTGGGACAGGCGCTCGGCGACATGGACCGTGACAGTCGGCGTAAGGCGTTCGACTGCATGGAGCTGGTGCTGCGCGCCCAGTCTGGGGCCTCCTACGCCTGCGCCGATGCGTGGGCGGAGAGGCAGGGCCGTTCGTGGGACGAGGTGCGCGGGCTGCTGCTGGTGACGGCGAAGTTCGCCCGCCGCTACGGGCTGGCGGTGGCGTGATGACTACTGCCGAGATGCTGCGTGAGCTGCCTGCTGGGGACTCCCGGAGCCTGCCGACGCTGGACCGGATCGCCGAGGGCCTGCGGGCTGGTGGCGAGGACGTCGAGGTTGTGTACAACTCGCGCCGGGACGTGTTCCGGATCGTGCCCCGAGAGCAGGTGGCGTGATGCTGCGGCCCGTGACGCGTCAGACGGACGAAGAGTTCTCCAACGAGCAGACGCTGACGAACATGCAGTCCGCCATGGAGGCGGCGAAGCGGGCCAAGGAAGCCCGCGAGCAGGCCGAGGAGCAGCGTAAGAAGCGGGGCAAGTGATGGCCTCCGATCGTTGCCCGGCTGCTCACGTCGAGGATCCGACGCCGTGTGACGGCAAGCAGGTGGTGCGGGTTGTGGATCAGCAGGGCACGGGCGTGTCGGCCTGTATCCATCACGGGGCCCGCCTGTACGCGTCGCTGATTGGGCCTCGCGTGTATCCGCTGGCTGGGCATGACGGGGCCGCGATCGAGGTCTACAACCTGGCTCGTGCGCTGCGGCCGTTCCCGTGGGTCCACGAGAAGGGCTACCGCGGCCCCATCTAGCCCACCCCCAGTCGTCGTGTCTGCGGGTGATCCGACCCCCGCGGCGCCCGCGGGCACGACTCCCTCACTTCACCCATCCAGGGAAGGCCCCCATGCTCCTCGTCTTCTACGCCTTCGGTATGGCCGCCTGTGTCGCCAGCATGTACCTCATTCGGCGGCTCGACGACCGCCGCCGCACCACCGTCTACACGTGCCCGGTCAAGGGCTGCGGCGTCTCGAGCCAGGCAGTCGGCAGCAGTGACGCCGAGCTGGATCGGCTCCGCAACCTCGCCGTCGACCACAGCAAGCACGGGCCGACCGTCTGACCGCCCCGCCCCCGTGCTCCATGCCGCCACCACCGGGGCGTGGGGTGCGGTGGCCGGACAGTCCGGCAGCACTCCGAGGATCAGCGCCACCCCCACCACATCGTCCATCGAGAGAGGAAGTACATGCCCGCCAAGTGCCAGCCCAGGACGTATCTGCGTGACCGGGGTGACCGGCGTCAGCGCTGGATGTGGGACTGCCCGTGCGGCAGGTCCAACGAGGTCGCCTGGTTCGCGACCGAGTCCGCTGCCAAGAGCGACGCCCGCAAGCACGTCCGCTGACCACCTGACGGCAGCCCATCCCGCCCGACAACTCGACGACGAAAGGAGATCGCCATGCAGTTCCGCCAGGGAGACAAGGTCAAGATCGTCAGCTCGGTCGACTACCCGCAGTACCGCAAGTACATCGGCCGCACCGCGACCGTCCACACCGACGGCCCCGACAGCTCCGGACTCGTGGCTGTGAAGGGCCTCGAATCCAAGGTCAAGGAGCGGGTGCTCGGCTACGTCGGATTCGCCCCCGAAGACCTGAAGAAGATCTGACCGTTGCCTGACGGCAGCCCATCCCGCAGGTTCGGCCCCGCACCTGCGGGTTGGTAAGCCCGCCAGACACCACCACCCATCTGCCTTAGAGGAGTAGTTCCCGTGCACGCCTATCTGATCACCGCGAAGCCTTCGCGCTTGCAGCGGTTTGCCCGCGGGCTGCGGGTGTGCACGATCCGCATCCTCGCTCTCCTCGTCATGGCCGCCCTCGCCACGGTCGTGTTTCCGCTCCGCTGCCTCCGGCCCGTCGTCATCTACTTGGCGACCCGGGCCGCGTGGCTGGAGCTGTGGGCCGCCTCCGTGACCGGCATCGCGCCCGTTGGCGCCGCGATCGGCTCCGGGCTGACCGACGAGTTCGTCAAGGAATTCCACCGCGCCCGCACCGGCGCAACCGCCAGCTGACCCGAGAAAGGACTGAGCACCGTGACCACCTCCGTCGAGAAGCAGGTCAACGGGACGCCCGTGCCCGCTGCCGAGCCGCGGTTCGATCCGCGTGCCCTGGCTGAGGCGGAGGCGATCCGGACCGAAGCCAAGGCCAAGGCCGAAGCCCTCCGCATCGAGGCTGAGGGTAAGGCGAAGGCCGCCGAACTTTTGGCCGCCGAGGAAGCCGAGAAGCAGCGCCTGGCCAACGAGCGGACACGCATGAAGCAGGAGCGTGACCGGGCCAGTCACGACGAGTACCTCGCCGACAAGGCAGCGAAAAAGGCCAAGGCCGACGCGGAGAAGGAGAAGGCCGAGAAGGCTGCGGCAGAGCAAGAGGCTCAGGAGGAGCAGCGCGCCAAGGAGCAGTTGCGCGCCGAGCGCTGGTGGAAGTGGGGAGCACGCGGCATCTACGCCGTCGGCTTGGTCATCGCCGCCCCAGTGCAGTTCATGCACTTCTGGGACCCGAAACGGCCGTTCCTCGTTGCCGCGCCAGGACTGCTGGAGGGCCTCGCCTTGGTGCTGGCGTTCGGTGCCGCATGGGCGGTCGCCCACCGTCGGGACGTCGCCCCCTACCGCGTAGGCATCATGATCGGCGCGCTCATCGCAGCGGCGATCAACATGTACGGCGGTCGCGACCCGCGGATCGGCTTCAACGCAGGCTTGATCGGCGCCATCGCATCCCTCGGCGGGCCGATCGTTCTCATGGCCTACGAGCACAGCATCGCGCAGAAGGCCGACGGAATCCCGTCGTGGCGGGAACGGCGCGCGGCCGGGCGGAAGGCCGCCGAAGAGAAGAAGGCGCGCGAGAAGGCTCGTCGCGACAAGGCAGACGCCGAAGCGGCTGCCGCCGCGGCCAAGAGTCTCGCCGACTCCCGCGCGAGGGAGGAGCAGAAGCGGCGCGACGAGGACCGCCAGGAGCACCACCCGGAGGTGTGGAAGGTAGCCGAGGCGCTCCGCTCCGCCCGCGGCTCGCAGTACGTCACCGAGCAGATCTGGGGCGACGCGTGGCACCTCGTGAACGGCACCCGGAAGGTCGGCATCACCGCCGAAATCGAAGCCGGGGCGCGCACGGCCGAGGCCCGCATGAAGACCGTCACCGAGATGCCGATACTGGGCGACTTGTCGCAGGTCGAATCCCAAAGGGGCCGTCGCGCCAAGCGCGACCCGGAGGCCCCCGACGGGCGCCGCAATAACGGGGGCACGCCGCCCCTTCGGCGGCCCGGTGACAGTCAGCCGAACAGTCCGATCGCAAAGAAGCAGGCCGCCCTCGAACAGGCCGCCAGCGCCGCCAGGAACGCCGCCGGAGAGGAGCAGTCGTGAGCATCGAGACGACCCCCAGCACCCAGGCCGACCCGGCGTGGGACAAGCTCATCAAGGGTGAGCTCGTTACCCCCGACGAGGACGAGGAGGACATCGCGCCCGGTGTCATCGAGGTCATGCCCGAGTACACCCCGGCGATCTACCGGGCCGGGTCCGCCGCCATGGTCGTCGCAGCAAAAACCGGGCGGGCGGTCGGGCTCGTCGCCCGCCCCCTGTGTGTCGGGCTCCAGTGGTTCGGGACCGGTGTCAAGGCGGCTGGCGTCCTCGGCTGGCGGTATGTGCGGGCCTACGACCACCAGGAGGTGCTGGGCGGCATGTCGTCCGGCAGCGACTGGAACAACGTCGAGCGCACCCGGGTGAAGCGCTGGAAGATCCTCGGCTGGACCACACTTGCCGCGGCCACGCTCAACACGGCCGGCTGGGCCACGCTCGTCACGGCCGCCGACATGGACGCGCTCGAGGCGCTGGCTATCGCGCCGGGGTCCGAGGTGGCGACAACTGCCGCGGTGCTGGCCCTGTACGGGAGGTATCGGGCCAACCACCCCGGCATGCCCGCCGGGCAGATCCTCGCCGACGAGGACCGCGACGAGGACGATCCCGACGAGCCGTTCCCCCTCGCCTGGTGCAAGGACGGCAGCCAGGTCGAGGAGTGCGTGTCCCGAGCCCTCTACGCCGAGGGGATCGCTACCCGCAGCATCCGACTCCTCGCCTCGCACGCCTGGGGCAGAGAGATCGACATCGTGCTGAAGGGTGCCACGCCGGGCAAGGTCGCGGCGATCGCCGACCAACTCGACACGCACTTCGGCATCAAGACGGGCGGCACCCTCATCGAGCCCGACGCTCAGGACGCTTCCCACATCGTGCTGCGGCTCGTCACCGCGAACCCTTTCAGCGATATGGCGCGGCCGATTTTGCACGCCCCCAACAGCCTGGACATCACCGAGGCTCACCACTTCGGGCGATGCATGGATGGCAGCCCCCTCAATCTGGTTCTGGAAGGGCTGCGGATCCTCGCCATCGGCGTGTCCGGCGCAGCCAAAACCACCGGCGTCCTGCGCGACCTGGCCGAGGTCATCACCGCCTGCCACAACGCCATCGCCATCGAGATGGACCCGGTGAAGGACGGGCTGCGAGAGTTCGAAGGTGTCATGGCGGTGCCGCCCATTCGCGGGCAGAAGGAGTGCGAGGAGTGGCTCGGCCACCTCGTGGCCATGGCGAAAGCCCGGAACAAGGTCCGCAACCGGCTGAAGATGGGCGACACGTGGGTCGCCACGGCCCAGCATCCCGCGATCTTTGTGTTCGTCGACGAGTACATCTACCTCAGCCCTCTCGCGAAGGAGCAGTTCATCGAACTGCTGCGGTTGGCCAAGCAGTCCGGGATGTACCCGATCGCCGCAGGTCAGGATGCCACCAGCGACGCCATGGGTGACGCGATCGCCGACTCCTTCACGCTGCGGATCATGCTGGCCTCGCGATGGGACGACATCCGCATCGTCTTCGGCAAGGGCGCCGCAGCCGAGGGCTACCGACCCGATCGCCTCGTGCCTGCCCAGAACAAGGACATCAAGAATGACGCGGGCCAGTCGTACATCAAGGGTGCGGGCATCACCCGGCCGCTGCTGTACGGCTGGAACGAGCACAGCCGGGACGCGATCGAGCGGGCGGTCGAGGAGCGGAGTAAGGCCGGGCGCCCGTGGCTCGATCACGACACGCTCGCTGAGGCCGACCTGCTGCACCTGGCCAGCGAGTACGGCCCGGCCGGGCAGATGACGCTGGCCGAGCGGGTCGACCGGCTGGATCACTCGGACGCCGAGCTGGTGTCTGTCCTGCTTCAGGCGTTTGAGTCGAAGAAGCGGAGCTTCTTGCCCACGACCGAGGTGCTGTTGCCTGTTCTTGAGGCCGCCGGGATCGACGGCATGGACAGCACGACGCTGGCGTCGAAGCTCCGGGCTCACGCCCCAGGGGCGGCGGCGAGCCGCGAGGAGTGGGATGGGCGCCCGCAGGTTCGCGGCTGGCGCCGGGAGGTTGTGGAGCGGGCGGCTGGGGGCCTGTTGGACCCGGCTAAGGCCCGTCTTGAGGCCGTCTGACCCCCGTCTAGACCCCGACTGGGACCCGTCTAGCCGATCAAGCATCTCCGCAGGTAGCCGGGCCATAGACGGCCCATAGCCGGGGTCTAGACGGCCCGTAGTCGCCCTATTAATCCGCATTTGTACTATTCGTTGAAGGAGCTGGACGATCATGGCTGCGAAGCGGTCGACGGCACGGAAGCGGGCCACGAAGCGCCGCCAGACGATGGCGCCGAGGCGCCCAGTCGGCCGCAAGCCCACCCGCAAGGGCTGGCGCCGCAAGATGGCGATCAAAGCTGCCAAGTGGGCCGACCGGCAAGCCTCCGCCCACTTCGACACCCGGCGGGCCAAGCGCGACGCGGCGATCATGCGCAAGACCCACGAAGGCTGCCCAACCTGCCACGGCAACGGCCAGATCTACACGCAGAAGAAAGACGGAACCCTCTCCGGCTCCAAGCCCTGCCCCGCTAAGCCGTCCAAGACCACTGTCAGCAAGTGGCAGATCCAGAAGGCCGCCCGTTTCGGCGCCGACCAGCGCTCCGGGCTCATCGGCTGGAAGTGCCCCTGCGGCAAGCGCGAGAAGCCCCGGTATCGCGACGCCAAGGCCGCCACCAAAGCCCTCCGCACACATGAACGCAAGAAGCACGGCGGGATCAGCGTCGGAGGCGCCTGGTACGCCCAAGTCCCCGAAGGCGCCCCCATACCCACCGTCGAAGCCAAGCCCGCCAAGAAGAAGACCACTCGCAAGGCACCACCGACCCGCACTCGGGTCAAGACCGCCTGATCATTCCCCGACTCGAAGGAGATCACCTTGTCCACCGTCTACCGCAACAACCGCCGCGACATGAAGGCAATCCAGCGCGTCCCCAAGGGCACCACGCTGTACGTGATCGAGAAGATCGAGACCCGTGGCGCCCCCTGGGAGGACCCCCGGATGTGCGCCCGGTACGAGGTCACCCACCACAACGGGATCCTCGGCGGCGCCATGATCGGCTCCAAGAGCGTCGAGCAGTTGCTCGCCGAGCACGGCACCGTCTACACCTCGCAGCCCCGCGGCGTGCGTGGCTACTGGGAGCCCAGCCCGCAGGTCGCCGGACCCCTCGGCAACGACACCGAGCGGTACCTCGACGAGACCGAGATCCGCAGCATGCAGAAGCAGGTCAACGACGCCAACGACGCCTGGAAGAAGGGCGCCAAGAAGTCGTGGCGGCAGCGCCGCAGGGACGAAGAGAACAAGACGTTCTGACCTGACCGGGGCGCTTCCAGCGCTTGATGCTGATCAAGGAGAACCCATGGAAACCCAGCCCGAGACCATCCGCTACACCGCCAACATCATCGTCGTCACCCCCGATCGGCAGGTACTGCTGATCGAACGCAACTGGGCCCCCTTTGAAGGGCACTGGGCCCTGCCTGGCGGCCACGTCGACCCGCCGGAGTCGAGTCGCGAGGCCGCCGCCCGGGAGCTCGCTGAGGAAACAGGTGTTCACGTGGCCACCGGCGACCTACGCCAGATCGGCACATGGAACCAGCCCGGCCGCGACCCACGAGGCAGGTACAGCACTGACGCCTACCTCGTCGTCGTTCCCGCTGGCACTCCCATCGTGGCGGGGGACGACGCCCGCACGGCCCAGTGGTGGCCGCTGGATGCCCTGCCTCCGCTCGCGTTCGACCACGCAGACATCCTCGGCGCAGCCGTGGACCCAACGTTCTGAAACACCCAATCTAGGAGAAGGTATGACCAACTACAGCAACCCAGACACTCCGCTCACCGCCAGCCGCTACGGCTGGAAGGCCACGATCGTGCGCGGACCCCTGAGCTACGGACAGAACCCCTCCCAGGAATGCGCCGGCACCTGCACTCCGCGGCCCGGCGCCACCGTGGGATCCCTCCTCGCGTGGATCAAATCTTGGTACGCGCAGCAAAACGGCATCCCCGTTGCCGACGTCACCATCGTGAGCTACTCGCTGAGCGAGAAGTAACCAAGCCGGGGCGCCCCACCCGCGTGGCAGCAACCGGGGCGCCCCACCCCTCCCCGACACCCCGAAAGGCCGTAGGAGGCCAATAGATGACCACAGCCATGCCCGACGCGGCAAGCCTGGATCAGGCTGGCCAGCAACTGATCGCCGAGATCGAACGATTCCTCGCCACCCGACCCGCGAAGCGTCCGGCCATTCCGGAGCCGAAGCCCGTCCGGGGAAGCGGCTTCGACCTCCCGCCGGTGAACGAGCTGATCGCCGAAGCCGGGATCGTCACCGGCCCTGCGCCCCGCCAGAAGAAGACCAAAGACCGCGGCCTGCCCGGTGGCGTGTGGCGGATGCTGCCCGACTGGGCCCTGTCCGCCCGCCGCGGCCCCCGCCGCCAGGTCACCGTCACCGAACACCTCCAGCTCACCGCCCTCGTCATCCAGCGCTACGGCTGGTGCGGCCGCGGCCTCCGCTCCCGCTCCGGGCGGCGCTGCATTCTCGGCGCACAGGCCGTCCTCTACCGGCTCGGCTACGGCGACCAGGACACCGCCATGGCCGCCGGCCGGGTCATGGACCGCATCCTCGCTGGCCGTGGCATTCGGGCCCACTACTGGGAGTGGAACGACCACGCGGGCCGCGACGAAGGCGACGTGCTCTACCTGCTGCGCGAAGCCGTACAGGCGGCAGGGGCGGCTGGACGATGAAGAAGTCCGCTGACGGATTCGAACGCATCAGCAAGATTCTCGAAACTCCCGATGGCGCCTTCGTCTACGCCCAGGCCAACTACGCGACCGGGGAGTTCCGGGTCGTCTGTTCCGGCTGCCCCGACTTGCAGGCAACGCCGCGCAACAGCGCAACGGGCGCCATGCTCGCCGCCTCGTATCACGCCGATCACGACCCCACCGAGCAGCACGTCCCCATCCGGAAGAAGTGAAGGAGGAACCTATGGGTTGGTCCATCAGCCACGGCAACAGCCCGCGTGGCACGAACTACCGGTCGGCCACTGCGATGTACGAGGTCGGCCAGCAGGTGGCGCACGTCGCCACGGCCAAGGAGTGGCAGACGGTGCAGAAGCTCTTCAAGCTCGCCAACAGTGACGACGGGCCGTTCAGCATTCCGCACCGTGAGGCCGGGAAGATGGCGGCCGTGCTGCGGGAAGCCGCGGCTCACCGGCTGATGCCGCGTAGCTTCCACGCGAACGTGCGCGAGCTCGCCAACGCCGCACAGCGTGCGGCCACCGCCCGGCAGTCGTGGGAGTGGAGCTGATGGCCGCGGGCAGCAAGGCTCCGCACCCCGGCCCGGGAGGCTCGAGCGGCAGCGCGCCGGGGGACCGCACGGTCACCGGGAACGGCCGCCGCCCCGGAAGGCATCCAGCAGGCACACCCGAATCCACCAGTCGCCGCAACAAGCGGCCTACCGCGAGCTGAACAGGAGTCGCCGTGATCACATTCCGTAAGTCCATCCGCATCTTCCCCGGCGTCACGCTCAACCTGAACGCCAAGTCCTGGTCGATAACTCTCGGCGCCCGCGGCGGGCCCCGGCACACCATCAGCTCCACCGGCCGCCGCACCAGCTCCATGGACCTGCCCGGCCCGTTCGGGTGGAGGCACAACCACCGCCGCAACCGGCGCCGGTGACCTGCCTGCCCGCTGTGCTCCGCGTGCCGTCACGGGCGCGGAGTGCGGCTGGCGCACCCCGAACACCAACCCGACCGACCAGGAAGGACCGCCGTCATGGAGTTCACCGACCAGGAGCGCGCCAAGATTGCCGCCGAGCAGGACGCCATCGCCGACCGCCTGGAGCAGATAGGCGATCGCATAGGAGCAGAGGAGGCTCGAGACGTGGCGGACGCCGCCCGCACATCCAGTCGCCGCCTCGCCCAGCTCTACTGACCTGCACCACCTCGGCCCCGCTCGGATCCCGGGCGGGGCCTACTCGTGGGCGGGCTGCGGCTGCGGCCCGGGAACCTGCGCGCGGGCCATCCACCGGTCCCGGCCCAGAGCCTGCGACGGGCGACCCAGCGGCTCCAAACCCAGCACCTCACACACCCGCCGGTGCCACGCCAGAGCCTCAGCCTCCGACTCCGTCAACACCACCACCGTCACCGCCATAGGGCCAGTGTGGCGGGCAGAGCAGGGGAGCGGGGTGATTTGCGGCTACTCGCCACCCCCGAGTCGGCAACCCGGGCTTGTCGGGGCAGGTATGCACAATGAGGGCAGAGCACCACCCCCTGCACCTCGCACCACCCGCACCGAGGAGCCACCGTGACCGACACCACCGACTACGAATGGCCCACCTGTGTGGCCTGCACGCGGGAACTCCGCCACGAGGAACTCGGCCGAATAGCCTGCCGACTCTGCCAGCGTCGGACCGACGAGCACCTGGAAGCGCTGGGCGGCGACACCGGGCTCTACGCGGCGCTCGCAATCGCACTCGCCCCCGGCGCCAGCACAGGCGAAGGCCGCGTATCCGGCAGCCGCACCGCCCCACTCCCGCTCCGCCTCGAACCCCTCAGCCTCTCCGCCCGCGGAGGCGTCGTCACCATCCTCCAAACCTGGCTCATCGACTGGCACGACGCCCTCGGCTGGCGACACCCCCGATGGGAAGGCGGACTGCAACAGCAGCTCGACCAGGTCGTGAAAGCCCTGCGGGTCAACCTCGAATGGGCCGCCTCCTCCCATCCCGCGTTCGCCGAATTCTCCACCGAGGTCGCATCCCTCACCCGGGCATGCCGCGCGCAAGCGACCGGAGAGCGGCCAGAGCGGCGCATCAGCGTCGCCTGCTCGTGTGGTGGCATCCTGCGCATCACCATCTCCACACCCGGTGCCCGTTGCGGAGGATGCGGCACCCAGTACTCCCGTGCTGACGCCCTTGAACTGCCGCTTGCCGAGCGAAGACTGGCCGCATAGACGCAGGCGACTTCCTCGACCGGTAGCAGCCTTGACGGCTGCTGCCGGTCTCTGCTTGCCCCGGCTGATCGCATATGTCACACTGCCCTGGACGAAGAATTCGTGTGCCCGAAATCTTCAGCAGCCTCCGATTCGTCGGGGGCTTTTTGCATGCCACAAACCGGGGGTGAGTGCGTGCGACTCGTTGAGATCCAGCCAGACGACCTCGTGTTCGCCCACGAAGCCTCCCAAGCGACAGGCGTCCCCCAGCAGGTGATCCGGCAGTGGGCGTCACGCGGGAAGATCCGCAAGTTCTCCGGAGAGAACCGGCTCACCGGCAACGGCCACGAGTACAAGACCATGTACGCGCTCCCCGAGATCGAAGAGCGGGCCCGCACGTACCGGGCCACACCACAACGCGGCCACCGGGCCGCCTAACGACTCCTCGCGGGCTGGTTGAGCGCGCTGGGTGGTGGACGCTCCCGCCCGCGAGGACAAACGCCTGCCCTGCGGGGGCAGGAACGGGAAGCCCGCAACCCCCATGCCGCTTCCCCCGTCCGCCCGGCCGACTCGTCACGGCCGGGCGGGCCCAAGCACCCGCTGCCCGGAGGATCGCGACCGGGCAGCGGGCCCCAGGCAGCACCACCGAGGAGGCCCGCACCATGGCCGCCACCGTCGAACGCCGCCCCCTCGCCGTGGGCGATGTGATCCACGGCTTCGCCTACGGAGCATTCGGCCGCGACCACTACGACTGCGTCCGCGTTGAGGCAGCCGGCCCGGACTGGATCGTTGCCCGCGACTCGAACGAAGACGACCGCACCCCCAGCTTCACCTGCGGTCGCCGCTCCCTCGAACTGTGCGTCCAAGCCCGCGACGAGGGACACCAAACCCCGTGGGGCGAAGCCCCCGAGCCCTGCCCCATGGCCCACGGCGGGAACACGGAGCGCTCACCCGCGCGTGTGGATATGGGCCGACCCAGTTGACCGAGTGTGATGCTGGTGCGACGATCCGCGCACCAATTGCTCCACCTCGGGGGGAATCATGCGCGCCACTGCCGCAGCGGCTCTAGCTGGCACCATCGGGATCGCCGCCGGGGCGGCAGGCTGGGCCCTGCTCGGGCCAGAGAAGACGAAGACCGTGGACGTCAAGCCGTCGACCAGCATCTCCACCTCGCAGAGCGCAACAGCAGGCAGCCACCGCTACGACTCTGCCCAGCAGATCGCCGACGCGCTTCAAGCGGGTGGGCTCACCGTCTCCATGCTGCACAAGACCAGCGAGGACACGTACATCAGCGAGGTGGGCGGTACCGCCTACGACTTCACCGTCACCGACAAGGCTGGCAAGCCAGCTCCTGGCGACAGCGGGATCAACATGTTCCCCAACCATGAAGCGCTGACCAGATGGGCGGACATCTCCAAGAGCATGGGTGGTATCGCCGTCACCGGCGACACGTGGGCGGTCAGTCTCCCCACCACCAGCGCAGCAGCCCGCACTGACAGCAAGCACCTAGCCCCACTGGTAGCCAAGGCCCTGGGTGGCACAGTGCAGCAGTAGGCCAGAGCAGTACCACCTACCTGCCCATCGATGCTGGCTACGACCCAGGCATGGAGGTGGTCGTGGCTTACAGCAAGGGACGCTCGGGCACCGCATGGTTCAAGGTGCAGGCACAGGTCTTCGCTGAGGAGACGCACTGCTGGGTATGCCAGCGCTACGTGGACCAGGAGTTGCCGCGTGAGCATCCGATGTCCCGCACGGTCGACCACGTGCACCCGCTGGGCATGGGCGGCGCTGAGACGGACCGGGCGAACCTCAGGCTGGCGCATCGGCGGTGCAACACAGTGCGATCGAACCAGCTCAGGGCACGGCTGAGGCCCCGCCCGATCTACGCAGCCGACGCCACAAGCCTCTGAACTGCGGATCTGGTCGACGATCAAGGCCGAGGTGATCTTGGGGTCAAGATCATCCGGTTTTTTTGATCAACGTCATCCTGACCCCGCCCCCACCTGAAAAAAATATCCCCCCGCAAAAAATCACAGGGGGTCGATGATCATGGAGTGGGGGTTCGATGTCTGAGGAGCTTCCGCCTGATCTTGGTTCCCGCGGCTCTCGGCTCTGGCGGGAGATGACGGCTTCCGGCTCTCTGACTCCAGCGCATCTGGTGCTTCTGGAGGAGGCTTGCCGTCTCGCTGACCGGCTCGATTGGCTCAACACCATTCTCCAGCGGGCCTGTTCGCCGGTCAAGGCGAACGACGGAGATGACGAGGGTGAATCTCCGGCGGTCGGGCCGCTTCTCGCGGAAGCTCGGCAGCAGCAGACGGCTCTTCGGGGCCTTGTGGCGGAGATTCGGCAGGCCCAGAAGGGTTCGGTCCCGGCTTCGGGAAAGCCGGCTTCGAAGGCGGGGGGTTCTGGTGTCGCGGATCTCTCGGCGCGAATCGCTGCGCGGCGCGGCCAAGCCCCGGGTTGAGTGCGTCCCACCGTCGGCGTTCTCGCTCGGCGACGAGGCGGTGGAACTGGCGCGGCGGGCCGGGCTGGTGCTGGACCCGTGGCAGGCGGATTCGATCCGGTTGATGCTGTCGGTGCGCGAGGACGGCAAATGGTCGTGCTTCGAGTACGGGGAGATCGTGGCCCGGCAGAACGGGAAGGGTGCGATCCTCGAAGCGCGGGCGCTGGCGGGCCTGTTTCTGCTGGATGAGCGGCTGATCATGTGGTCGGCGCACGAGTACAAGACGGCGATGGAGGGCTTCCGTCGGTTCAAAGCGCTGCTGAAGGGCCTGGGGGAGCCCATCTCCGAGAACCTCATCGACATCGACGGCGTCCACATCAAGGTCATCAACACGAACGGGGAAGAGAGTTTCGAGCGGCTCGACACCGGGGCCCGGGTGAAGTTCATCGCTCGCAGCAAGGGCTCCGGCCGTGGCTTCTCCGGCGACTGCAACATCATCGACGAGGCGTTCGCGTACACCGCGATCCAGCAGGACGCGCTGATGCCGACCATGTCAGCCCGCCCGAACCCGCAGATCATCTACACCAGTAGCCCGCCGCTGGACGGTGATGACGGCAGCGGCGAGGTCATGTTCGCGCTCCATGTGCGAGCAGAGAACGGCGGCGACGACAGCTTCGGTTGGCGCGACTGGGGCATCGCGGGCGACCTTGACCACCTGGATGACATCGACTTGGACGACCGGCGGTTGTGGGCGGCGTCGAACCCGGCGTTGGGCTACCGGCTCAGCGAGGAGGCGGTGCTGCGGGAGCGCCGTTCGATGGGCGATGCGGGGTTCGCTCGAGAGCGGCTTGGGGTGTGGCCGCGGAAGTCGCAGGGCAACACGGTCATCGACGCGGCGGCGTGGGCGCGGCTGGCGGATCCGGAGTCGCAGCGGGACCGCGAACACGGGGTGGCGATCGGGGTCGACATCAGCCCGCTGCGGGACTACGCGGCGGTGCAGGTGTACGGGGTCCGGGCGGATGGGCTGGGGCATACGCAGTTGGCGGACTACCGGCCGGGCACGAAGTGGCTGCTGCCGCGCCTGAAGGAGCTGCGGGAGGCGCTGGGGCCGATCTCGATCGCGATGGGTCGCGGCACGTTCGCGTTCCTGGAGACGGCGTTGGATGCGGCGGGGTTCCAGCAGCCGGAGGATCCAGAAACCCCCGAGCCGGGTGATCTGGCGGTGACGAACGCGGTCGACATGGCCGCGGCGGCCGGCCAGTTGTTGGAGGCGGTTCGCGAGGAGTCGTTCCGGGTGGTGCCGAACCGGCATCTGGATGTGGCGGTCGCCTCGGCGAAGACCAAGGCCACAGGGGAGACGATCGCGTGGACGGTGAAGGGCGTGGACGGGGATATCAGCCCGCTGGTGGCGATGACGCTGGCCCGCTGGTCCTACGTGACCCGCTCGCACCTGCTCGAAGGCAACCAGTACGACGTTCTGGATTCGGTGTTCTGACGGGAGGGGTCGATCGTGCGTAACCCGTTCCGTGGCCTGTTGCGGCGTGGTGGTGATGAGCGACGGATGCTGGACTCTTCGACGGTGTCGTGGCCGGCCGACCCGCTGGCGTCGCCGGCCGCACTGAACGAGGATGGCGCGCTGCGGCTGGGGCCGGTCCTGGCGGCAGGTCGGCTGCTCGCGGCAACCATCTCGGGGATGCCGTTGTGCGTGTACCGGCAGATGGGTAACACGAAGCAGGAGTTGCCGCTGCCGAGCCTGTTCACGCAGCCGTGCGCGCAGGGCACGCTGCATGACTGGGTGTTCCGCGCGGTGACGTCGCTCGCCTACCGCGGGAATGCGGTCGGGGTGGTGACGGCCCGGGACTATCTGGAGTATCCGACGGAGATCGAGTGGCTGGACCCGGCGTTCGTGCTCTGTGAGGACCGGATGGCGGCGATGGGGGAGTCGGGCTCCTTCACGAACCCGAAGTTCTCCTACATGGGGGAGCGCCTTCCGTCCGAGGATGTCGTCCACATTCCGTGGTTCCAGTTGCCGGGCCGGGTGTGGGGGCTGTCGCCGATCGGCGCCTATGCGGTGACGGTGTCGACGGGCTTGGCGGCGCAGCAGTTCTCCGACGACTGGTTCCGCTCGGGCGGGGTGCCGCCGGGCCGTTTCAAGAACACGCAGCAGACGGTCGATCAGACGCAGGCGAACGTCATCAAGCGGCGCCTGGTGCAGGCCATCCGCTCGCATGAGCCGATCGTGTACGGCAAGGACTGGGAGTATGAGCCGACCACGGTCAGCCCGAACGAGGCGCAGTTCGTGCAGACGATGCGTCTGACGGCGTCGACGATCGCCTCCATCTACGGGATTCCGCCGGAGATGATCGGCGGTGAGACCGGCGGGTCGATGTCGTACAGCTCGCCCGAGCAGCGACAGATCGAGCTGGTGCAGTTTTCCCTGCTGCCGTGGCTGGCCTTGCTGGAGTCGCACCTGTCGGCGCTGCTGCCGCGCGGCCAGTACGTGAAGTTCAACCCGGACGTGCTGATCCGCGCCGACCTGCTGACCCGCTTCGAGGTGCACGAGAAGAAGCGCCTGATCGGCTGGGACAACATCGACGGCTTGCGCGCCCTGGAAGACGAGCCGCCGCTGCCGAACGGCGCCGGGCAGGACTACACGCCGCTGCCGATCGCGTCGGGCACGGTCATTTCGCCTCCCACGATCCGGAGCGACAACCCGGGGCCGTTGCGCCTCATCCGAAAGGACGGCACCGATGGTTGACCGGCACAAGCTGCTGGACTCTCCCGAGCGGCGCTCGATTGCCGCGGACGGCTTCGAGCTGCGCGGCAAGGGAGATGGGCTCATCTTGACCGGCTACGCGTCGGTCTTCGACTACCGATACGACGTGCTCGGCGGGCCGCCTTACGGCTGGACGGAGTGGGTCGACAAGCGGGCGTTTGCCACGACGCTCGCTGCGAAGCCGGATCTGCACCTGCTCATCAATCACGAGGGAATGCCTCTCGCCAGGACAAAGAGCGGCACGCTGCGCCTGTCTACCGACTCCAAGGGCCTCCTGACTGAGGCCGAGCTCGACCGCCGAGATCCGGACGTGCAGCGCCTGGAGACTAAGATGGAGCGCGGCGACATGGACGAGATGTCGTTCGCGTTCCGTGTGAAGGCCGATGCCTGGTCGGAGGACGACACCGAACGCACCCTGACCGAAGTGTCCCTCCATAAGGGGGACGTGTCGGTGGTGAACTTCGGCGCGAACCCGGCAACGTCCGCCCAGCTGAACTCTGCGGCCGATGCCCTGGAAGTGCTCGCCGCCCTCGACCCCGAGGCGGCGATGGCCGAGCTCCGGTCAGGTGACGGTGTCGACCTGGCGCGGCTCACGCGGGCCCGCGACACCGTGCTCGCCCTGCACCGGAAGATGGGCCCGGAACGCAAGACGCCCGGCCGGCTGTCGCTGGCTGACGCCCGAGCCATCGCCGACGGCGACGTCGACGTGCGACTCTCGGCGCAGATCCCCGCGCACCGGACTGGTGTTTCCACCGAGCCGGGCTTCGACCGGCGAGGTGCTGCCGCCAGTGCGGCAGGCAATCAGGTCCTGCTGCGCTATATGCACGCCTGGGTTGACCCCGACGGCGACCCCGAGTCCCCGGACTCGTACCGGTTCACCCACCACGAGCCGCGGATCGGCGCCGCGGCGAACCTGCCTGCTGTCCGGCACGCGCTGTCCCTGCTGCCGCAGGCGGACATGGACGCCGACCAGAAGGCGGCCATCGAGCGTCACCTGCGGCGCCATCTCGAAGACGCCGACTGAGCCCGGCGCACCCATCTGATCTTTCCGTGGTCTGGCACTGACCGCGGCGCTGTCGCGCGCCTGGCACTGGCGGGTCGACGGCTCATCACGGCCCGGCACGGGCCGCCGTCACGATCCACCATTCAGGAATGGAGACTCGTCATGGCTGACGAGCGTTTCAAGCGGCTGGTCGCCAGGCGCGAGCAGACCGCGCGTGAGCGCGAGGAGATCCTCGCCAAGCGCAAGGCCATCACCGACCTCGCCGAGGAGGAGGCCCGCGAGGACCTCCTCCCCGAAGAGGACTCGGAATTCCGGGAGCTCACCGGCCAGGTGAAGGCCAAGGACGAGGAACTGCGCGCCCTCGACGAGCGCATCAGCGAGCTGTCCGAGGAGGCGGAGCGTTCCCGTAGCGTCACCGAGGGCGCTGCCGCGGTGAAGCGGGCCCGTGCCCGCGTCGAGACCGTCAACGAGGCCCGCACCTACGAGCGCGGCAACGGCCGCTCGTACCTCCAGGACCTCGCCCGCGTCCAGCTCAACATGGACGCCGACGGGCAGTCGCGTGACCGCCTTCAGCGGCACGCACAGGATGTCGCGACCGGGCAGGAATACCGTGACCTGAACCGGACCGACGGCAACGGCGGATATGCGGTCCCGCCGCTGTGGCTCATGTCGCAGTTCATCGAGCTGGCCCGCGCGGGCCGCGCCTACGCCAACGTGGTCAACAACCAGCCCCTGCCGCCCGGCACCGACTCGATCAACATCCCGAAGGTCGCCACCGGCACTGCTGCCGCGATCCAGACTGCGGACAACGCCGCGGTGCAGGAGACCGACCTGACGGACACCTCCATCAGTGCTCCGGTGCGCACGATCGCCGGTCAGCAGGACGTGGCGATCCAGTTGCTCGACCAGTCGCCCGTCAGCTTCGACGAGGTCATCTTCCGGGACATCGTGGCGGACTACGCGACGAAGACGGATCTGCAGGTGATCTCCGGCTCGGGTACGTCGGGCCAGGTGACGGGTGTGCGTGGCACCTCGGGCATCACCACGATCACGTACACGGACGCGACCCCCACGGTGGCGAAGCTGTACAGCAAGATCGCGGATGCGGTGCAGCGGGTCCACACACTGCGGTTCATGGCACCGACCGTCATCGTGATGCACCCGCGGCGGTGGGCGTATCTGCTCGCGGCCTCCGACTCCAACGGTCGCCCGCTCGTGGTGCCGGACGCGGGGAACCCGCAGAATGCGATGGCGACGCTCGGTTCGGTGGCCTCTCAGCAGGTCGTCGGCCAGATGCACGGCCTGCCCGTGGTGACCGACCCGAACATGCCGACCGCTCTCGGTGCGGGCACGAACGAGGACGTCGTCCACGTCCTGCGCGCCTCCGACCTGCTGCTCTACGAGTCGGGGATCCGTTCCCGCGTGCTGCCCGAGGTCGGCTCCGGCAACCTCACTGTGCGACTGCAGGTGTACGGCTACCTCGCGTTCACCGCGGCCCGCTACCCGGCGAGCGTCGTCGAGGTCACGGGAACCGGCCTGGTCAGCCCGACTTTCTGATCATGAAAGGGGGTCGGGCTCCGGTCCGGCCCCTGGCGGGGGTGTGATGCAGGACGAGCAGACGTTCACGGCGCATGCCGAACTCGGTTGGCTGTCGTGGGACGAGTGGTCACCGGAGCAGGATTTCTGCCGCTTCGCGGGCATGCTCCAGCGGATGCTTCAGCCGGCCTGGGTGCTGGAGACCGGGGTGGGAGTCGGGCGCCTCACTAGCCATCTGGACCTCGACGGCTGCGAGTATGTGGGCTTCGAGTCGGATCCGCAGTGGCGTCAGCCTCCCGCGCACCCGGATGCGACCACGCCTACCGCCGAGCAGATGGCCACGGCCCAACTGGTGATCCTGGATAGTGACCCCTCCTATCGGCTGCAGGAGATCAGGCTGTGGGCTGATGTAGGCGCGCGCGGCTCGGTGTGCCTGGTACACGACGCAGGCAACGGGCACGACGAGGACACCATCCACTACCGGATCGGGGCTGTCTGTGCCGCAACCGGACAGCTGGGTGTCCTGTTGAGGAATCCGCGGGGCGGCTGGCTGGGGGTGCACACGTGAGGGTCATCGGTCTGCTGTCGTGGTACGAGGAGCCTGCATCGTGGCTCGCCGAGTGCGTCGCGTCCGCGGCACGTCTGTGCGACCACCTGATCGCCGTGGACGGGCCCTACGCCCGCTTCCCCGGTGCGGTGCGCAAGCCGGCTTCGGGGATTGAGCAGGCGGAGACGATCGCGCACACTGCAGCGGGTGCTGGAATGGGCTGCACGATCCATACGCCGCGGCAGCCGTGGTGGGGCAACGAGGTCGAGAAACGGGACTTCATGTTCCGGCTCGGGGCGACGATGGCCGAGCCGGGGGACTGGTTTCTGCGGATCGACGCCGACGAGGTGCTCACCCAAGTACCGGCCGACACCCGGACGCTGCTCGCGGCGACGGCCCTGGACGTCGCCGAGGTGACGATGTGGGAGCGCGATGACATCGACTCCCAGTTCCCGCTGCGGGTCCTCTTCCGAGCCTTGCCCGGCATCGGCGTGCAGCAGGCCCACTACGTGGTGACCGCGCCCGGCGAGGACGGCACGCGAGTGTTGTGCGGCAACGACACGAAGCACCACGCCGAGCATGCAGAGGCGCTGTGGGATGTGCGGCTGGAGCACCGCACCCGGCAGCGATCGCCGCTGCGGCGGGCACTGAAGGACAACTACTACGCGCTGCTGCCCGAGATAGAGCAGGTGAGGGAGCTATGAGGGACATCAAGGCCGACATGAAGGCCGCACTGGTGCAGGAGTACGAAGGGTACGTGCGGGCTGGTCGCTCGGCGGAGGCCGACCAGGTCGCCAAGGTTCTCAAGGACCAGTACGGCCACGACGTCGCCAAGACGGATGGCGACGGCGCAGAGAAGGAAGCCAAGGCCGAGCCGAAGCCCGCACCCGAGCGCGCGGACGCGGAGAAGCCGCCGGAGGCTGCTGTGGAGCCGAAGCCGCGCCGCGGACGGCCGCCGAAGCAGGCCGACGACGCTCAGTCCAGCAGCAAGTAGCCCTGCCCGCTCGAGCCTGGGGGTGAGTGATGCCACTGGTTTCGCTGTCTCAGGTCAAGGCGCAGCTGAACATTCCCGCCTCGGACACCAGCAACGATGTGGAGCTGCAGTCGTATGTGGATGCGGCGACGTTCCCGGTGGAGGAGGCGTGCGGCCGGGTCATCGACCAGCGGGCGGTGACGGACGAGCTGGTCGTGCGCGGCAGCTGCTTTCTGCTGCGGTCGACGCCCGTCGTCTCCTTGACGTCGGTGGCGGCCGTGGACGGCTCGCAGACCTGGGACGTCAACGCACTGCATTTGGACAACAAGACGGGCGAAGTCACAGCCCTGTCCGGGCCCGCAGTCCAGGGGCGGATCCAGGTCAACTATGTCGCTGGCGTGTCGACGGTGCCGCCGAACGTCCAACTGGCAGCACTGATCATCATTCAGCATTTGTGGGAGACGCAGCGCGGCACCATGGGCGTTCAGCTCGGCGGAGACAATGAGACCTATGTTGCGGGCCGTGGTTTCGCGGTGCCGCGGCGGGCGCTTGAGCTGCTGGGCGGCCAGTTGCCGGGGGTGGCGTGATGGCGTGGACCTCCAGGCTTCCGGCCACCATGGACGGCCTTGTGGCTGCTTTCGAGGGCTGGGCTGGTCTTGCTGGGGTGACGGTGCGGGATGGTCCGTCGACGTCGCAGGCGACGGTGCAGGAGGTTGTGTCCGTCGGCTACACCGGCGGTGAGAGCGAGACCGACGCCGAATCCACGCTGTTGACCGAGGGCCTTGGTGGCGGCGTCGACCGGGAGCAGTTCACGATCCGTTGCGCTGCGGCTGTTCTGCAGGGTGGCGACGACATTGCCGGTGCGCGGCGCCGCGCCTACGAGCTGCTGGCGCAGGCCGGGGCCGCGATCGCTGCGGATCGAACTCTGGGTGGTGCAGTGATGCGGGCGATGGTCGGCTCGCACAGCCTCACTCAGGGCCTGACCCCGCAAGGCGCACAGGCGGTCGTCGTCTTCGAAGTGTCCTGTGACGCCTACACCGGCGCCTGATTCCGGCGCCGCCGTTTCGCCCGTTGGGCCAGTCAGAAGGAGAGACCGCGGATGACCGCGCTCGTAACCCAGGTCGTGCCCAATGTGGGCGCGGATATCGGAAGCGCTACCGTCAACGCCACGAACGGCGACACGGCGGCATGCGGCTCCGGCACCTTCCTCTTCGTCAAGAACACCGGCGGCTCGCCGGTCACCGTCACCCTGGCGACGCCGGGCCAGGTCGATGGCCGTCTGGCCATCGCCGACTCGACGTTCAGTGTCGGGGCAACGACTGGCATCGGCCTCATCCCGCTGATCCCCGGCCTGTATGCGGACCCTGCGACGGGTCTTGCGACGATCACCTACTCAACCGCAGGCGCGTCGACGCAGGTCGCGGTGGTGAGGGTCCCGTGAGCGACACCATCACCATGCGGCACCCGACCCTGCCGAAGGACCAGGAGATCGAGGTTCCCCGGGAGTCCATGCCGCACTACACCGCGGCGGGCTGGCAGCAGGTCCCGACCGAGGAACTGGAGAAGCGGGCCGCGCTGAAGGCGCAGGCGGAAGCCGCAGCCGCAGCGGCCGAAGAGAGGGCTACGGACAAGGCGGAGACCGCCGAACCCGCAGACGAGCCGGAGAAGTCGGAGCCGGCGGAACCCACCGAGAGGCCGGCGCGGTCGCGCGCCAAGGCGCACGAGAAGAAGGCTGAGGAGAGCTGACCATGCCTGCCACCCCGCTTGCCGCGACCTCGCGGTACATCCCGCCCGGTACGACCCACTACTACTGGGTCGTGTCGATCTCGAACTACCAGTCGCCGACCCGGTCGGAGCTGAACGCTGGCACGGATCTGACGGGCGAGGTCTCGGCTGTGTCTGGGTTCGCCACGAACAGCGACCAGCAGGACACCCCGGACCTCGGCTCCCGCTTCGTGTCGAAGATCCCGGGCCGGATCACCGCAGACGACAGCTCGATCACGCTGTACGCGTCGTCGAACTCGTCGGACGCCCGCACGCTGATGCCGCGCGACACCGCGGGCTTCATCGTCATCTTCCCCGAGGGCGACATCACCGGCCAGAAAATGGACATTTTCCCCGTCAAGGTGACCGGCGTGCCGAAGTCCCGCGACGTGGAGAACCCGGCGTCGATGACGTTCCAGTTCGCCATCACCCGCATTCCTGCGGAGAATGTGACGATCCCGTGACGCAGCCGAGCGTTCCGGAGTCGGTGTCGCGCGATGCGGTCGTCGACTTCTGCAAGAGCCTGGGCCTCGACCCGAGTGACGTCCAGGGCCTCGAGTTCAGCCCCTACGGCCTGTACGTCACGTTCTTCGCGCTGAACGCCACTGGCCACAAGATCTCCGACGGGCGCGACGCCGCAACGCATCGAAGCTTCGTCCAGTTCGGCGAGGAGGCCAGCGATGACGATCGAGCTGCGCCGGAGTGACGATCTGCGGCGGGTCGCCCGGGAGTTGCGGCGCATGGACAACCCGGAGATCAAGAAGCGTTTCCGGAAGGAGCTGCGCGCCGCGGCCCGCCCGCTCGTCCCCAAGGTGCGGGAATCGATCCGCTCCATCCCCTCCGGTCGCGGCTACAGCCCGGACGGACTGCGCGGAGCCCTCTCGAAGGCCGTGCGGCTCGAAGTGAAGACCACGGGTCGACAGGCCGGTGTCGCGATCCGTGTGGACGGGCGGAAAATGCCCAGCCACATGAAGAGCCTGCCTTCGATGGTCGAGGGCAAGAAGCGCTGGCGCCACCCCGTCTTCGGAAATAGGGACGTTTGGGTCACTCAGACGAAAGAGCCCTACTTTTACAGCGCCCTCCGCGTGGCCGGCCCCGCTTCCCGCCGGGCCGTCAGCCGCGTCCTGGACGGCATCACACGCGACATTTCCTAGGAGCACCATGGCACTGTCCCGCGACGGCATCCTCGGCGCCGTAGACATCAAGACCGAGAAGGTGCCCGTCCCGGAGTGGGGCGGCGAGGTCATCATCCGTGGCCTCACCGGCGAGGAACTCGACAATTTTCAGGGCTCCGTCCGCCAGTTCCGGCCCAGCCTAGACGGCAAGGGCATGGAAGCCGTCCTCGTTCAGGACAACATGCGGGCCAAGCTGCTGGTGAAGTGCATCGTCGACGAGGCCGGCGAGCGGCTCTTCACGGACCAGGACGCCTCCGCGCTGGGTGCGAAGAACGGCTCGGTCATCGACCGGCTCTACGACGTCGCTTCCGCCCTCTCGGGCCTGTCCGAGGAGGAGAAGGCGGAACTGGAGGGAAACTCCGAAGCGGCGACGGACGACTCTTCTACTTCGTCCTCGCCCGAGACGTCTTCCACTGCTCCGTAGCCGAAATGCTCCGCCGGGTCTCCGCTCGCGAGCTCGCCGAGTGGGAGATCTTCTACCAGATCCGGGAAGAGCAAGAGGCGGCTGCCGAGAAGGAAGCTGCCGAGCCCCGCCGGAACTGGCCATGACCACGACCCGCTGACTGAGGGGAGGCGTCATGGCGTCCACGGGCATCATCTACCGGCTCGTCGCCCACGACTCTGCGTCCCGCACCTTCCACCAGGTCGGCCGGGCGGCTGGCAACACCGAATCCGTCCTGGGGAAGCTCGGCCGCACCGCGAAACTCGCCGGTGAGGCTGTCGCTGTCGGTCTCGCTGGCGGTCTCGCGAAGGGGGCGAAGGACGCCGCCCGTTTCCAATCGGAGATGACGCGGATCTCGACGCAGGCTGGCGGCACGGCGAAGGACGTCCAGGTTCTGTCCGAGCAGGTGCTGAAGCTGGGCACCACCACGCAGCAGGGGCCGCAGCATCTGGCCGAGTCGCTGTACCACCTCAAGTCGGTTGGCATGGACAACGTCCAGGCGATGAAGGCGCTCAAGGAGTCCAGCGACCTCGCGGCCGTCGGTCACGCCAACCTGGAGGAGACCACCAACGCGCTGGCGGGCGCGTGGCGTACCGGTATCAAGGGCGCCACTTCGTTCCACGAGGCTGTCAGCACCGTGAACGCGATCATCGGCGCGGGCAACATGTCGATGGATCAGTTCAACGCGGCCATCGGCACCGGCATCCTCCCCAGCGCGAAGACATTCGGCCTGAGCATGAAGCAGGTCGGCGCCGCGCTGGCGCTGATGACAGACGAGGGTATCGATTCCGCGTCGGCCGCGACCCGGCTGCGCATGTCGTTCTCCCTGATGGGCGCCCCGTCGAAAGCGGCGGAGAAGCAGCTCAAGAAGATCGGCTTGACGGGCCTCAACCTGGCCGACGCGATGCGCGGCAAGGACGGCCTGATCGGCGCATTGCGGCTGCTGAAGGACCACCTCGACAACTCGGGGATGTCTGCGTCCCGGCAGTCGCAGATCCTCTCTCGGGCGTTCGGCGGCGGCAAGTCGTCGTCGGGCATCCTGTTGATGCTCAACAACTTGGATGTGCTGGAGAAGAAGCAGGAGCAGATCAACCGGTCGACGGGGAAGTTCGACGACGCGGTCAAGATGCAGCGCAAGACTGCCGAGGCGCAGTGGCATCTGCTCGTGTCGAATTTGGAGGTCATGGGGATCCGGATCGGCACAAAGGTGCTGCCGCCCGTCACGGATTTCGTTCACTTCCTCGCCACCGACGCCATGCCTGCTGCAGCCCGCTTCGGCAAGGCGATGGCTGGCATTGTCCCTGTCGGCCCGATTCAGCAGGGTTTTTCCCGCATCAAGGGGATGGTCGGGGACTTTCTCAAGGGGTTCTCCGGGACGAAGAAGGCCGCGTCCGATCTGGTGGGCGGCCTCGTAGACAAGTCCCCGCACCTGGGCAGCGGAAAGACTCTAACGAAGAGGCCAGGCAAGCCTCTGGAGGAGATGCCGCACTACGGTGTGGGCCAGGTCGCCCCAAGCACAGGGGTGCAGATGCCGCGGCTTCAGCCGATGCCGCACGGCGGATCGGGGATGATCGCCCCGCTCATTTCCCCGAAGGCGAAGCCGCCCAAGAGTGCTGCGGAGAAGCTCGGCGAGATGATCCGCAAATCGATCAGTGACGGCTTCTCGCACATCAACTGGGGGAAGCTCGGCGCCACTCTCGGGAAAGGGCTCGGCGACGCCATCGGCTGGGTTGCCAAGCACACCGCCGACTTCACCAAGAAGATCGCGGCTGTCCTCGGGAAGCTGGACTTCGTAAAGATCGGCAAGGGCTTCGGGGCTGCCGCGATACCGCTGGCGATCGGCTTCATCACGAACCTGTTCGCCCCGTTGTTCTCGCTGGATTTCTGGAAGCACCACTGGCTGGACACGATCATCGCGGTGCTGTCCATCATCCCGATCGGCCGGATTGCAAGCGGTCTCGGCAAGCTATTCGAACACATCCCGATCCTGAAGATATTTGAGCCGCTGCTCCGGGGCATCGGCAAGCTGGGCGGCTGGATCGAGAAGGGTTTCGTCAGGTACGTCCTCAAGCCGATTGGGCGGTTCGGCAAAAGCATCCTTGGCGGAATTGTTCGCGGCTTCACCGAGGTGTTCCCGGGCGTGGCGGGGAAGCTGGATGATTTCATCGGTCGGATGGCCCTCGCTATCGTCGGCTATGCCGGGCGATTCGGGGCAGCTGCGGAGCGGTTGATCAACGGTCTTGGTCACGGCATCCTCAAGTTCGGCGGCTCGATCGGCGCGTGGATCGGCAGGGTTATCGGCTGGCTCGTCAAACCGTTCGCGAAGGCGGGCAGTTGGCTGGTCGGCAGGGGCCGGGCCGTGATTTCGGGTTTGAAGGATGGCGTTCTCAGCGTGGCCAGGACGATCGGCCGCTGGGCGCGCGACAATGTCGTGCGCCCGGTGACTGGCGCGTTCGCCAGGGCTGGGAGCTGGCTGGTCGGCAGGGGCAAGGCGCTCGTGATCGGCCTGAAGGACGGCGTAGTAAGCATCGCGAAATCCATCGGGTCTTGGACACGCGATCACATGGTGCGTCCGGTGACGGGCGTGTTCTCCCGTGCGGGTAGTTGGCTGGTCAGCAAAGGCCGGGCTGTCGTCTCGGGTCTGAAGGATGGCGTCATCGGCATCGCGAAGACGATCGGGACGTGGACACGTGACCACGTGGTGCGTCCGGTCACTGGCGTCTTCAAGAGTGCCGGGTCGTGGCTGAAGTCGGCGGGCGGCCATCTGCTCTCGGGCTTGAAGGACGGCATCGTCGGGGCGATCAAGGGAATCGGTCATTGGATCAAGTCGCATCTCGTCGATCCCGTCGTGAAAGCCGTTAAACATTTCTTCGGCATCCACTCGCCGTCCCGCGTGTTCATGGGCATCGGCGGTCACCTCGTCTCCGGTCTGATCAGGGGCATGTCGAAGACGTCGGGTACGGCGATCGCGAAGCGCGTGTTCGGCTCGCTGCCGAAGGCCCTGAGCGCGATCGTCAAGAAGGGCCTGGTGTCCGTCGCCAAGCTGCCAGGCAAGGCGTTGAAGGCGCTGGGCGGCCTGGGCGGTGACATCCTCGACCTGCTCGGCCTGGGCGGCGGAGGTGGCGGCTCGTCCGTAAACCAGAGGATCGGCGAGACCCTCGCGGCGGCCCGCGGGTGGTCCGGGCCCCAGTGGAACGCCCTAAAGGCCCTGTGGAACGGCGAGTCGGGCTGGAACGAGCGAGCCCTCAACAAGAGCTCGGGCGCCTACGGCATCCCGCAGTCGCTGCCTGCAAGCAAGATGGCGTCGGCCGGTTCCGACTGGAAGACGAACGCCGCCACACAGATCAAATGGGGCCTGAAGTACATCGCGTCGGTGTACGGCAACCCCGTCAACGCCTACTCGAAATGGCTGGCGAGGTCCCCGCACTGGTACGCCAAGGGCACAAGCGGTGCCGCACCGGGCCTGGCATGGGTCGGCGAGAAGGGCCCCGAGCTGGTGAATTTCAAGGGCGGCGAGGACGTCCTCAGTCACCAGCAGTCGATGCTGTTCGCCAAGACTCACGGCATCAAGCTGCCCGGGTACGCGTCCGGCACCATCAACAATGCCGCGGACCGTGTGCGCCGCGACCGGCAGCGGGTCGAGGACGCCAAGGACGCTGTGGCGCGCGCCAGGAGGCGGCACAAAGGTGTCGCGGCTGCGGAGAAGCGTCTGAGGGCTGCGGAGACGGAGCTCAAGGCGGCCCAGATCTCGCTCCGCAACGCGCAGCGGTCGGCGAAGACGTCGATCGCCAACACCATCGCCACCGGACTGCAGAAGACGCTGTCGACGGGTACGTCGTCGGCGATCGCCTCGGCTATCAAGTCGCTGGCGACGAAGCTGCTGAACGCCGGGTACACGAAGACCGCGGCGAGCATCCAGAAGAAGGGCGGCCGACTCGAATCGCTCGCGACCAGGAAGGCGTCCATCCAGAAGACGATCAACGCAGCGAACCAGTACGCGTCCGATCAGGCATCCAACATCACGGACTTCCTTAGCGTGTCGGGGACGACGGCGACGAACGTCCGCGACCTTATCGGCCAGGCCACCAGCCAGCAGAAGACCGCCTCCAACTTCGTCGCCCTGTCGAAGTCCCTGAAGGCGCGGGGCGCGTCCAAGGCACTGCTTCAGCAGCTTTCCGACGCGGGTCCGGGCAGCCAGCTCGCGACCATTCTCGGCGACCGCAAGGTCACGACGAACGACATCAAGAAGCTGAACAGCCTGATGAAGTCCGGCGGGAAGCTGGCGACGTCCTTCGGCAAGGACATGGCCGACCTGATGTATGACAGCGGCAAGGATGCCGGGAAGGGCTTCCTGGCGGGTCTGAAGGCCCAGGAGAAGGCGCTCGGCAAGCAGATGGCCAAGCTGGCCGCCGATCTAGTCAAGCAGATTAAGAAGATACTGAAGATCAAGTCTCCCTCCGGGGTCTTCCGTGACGAGGTCGGCAAGAACGTCGTCCTCGGGATGGCCCACGGCATCGATCTGCACAGTCACCTCGTCGGCGCCGCAGCCCAGCGCATGGCCGACACCGCCACCGGTGTATCCATGCGCCGTCGGTACGTCCCGACCGCAGCCAGCGGCCGGAGCAGTACTGCGGAAGAAGACGCCCGATGGGAGCGGCTCGCCCAAGCCATCGAGGCGTCGGGCAGCGAGCTGCACGTCAACTTCCGTGACGACCGGCTGCGCGACCTCATTGACGTCCAGGTGAAGCCGAAGATCAAGGCATCAGAGGACCGGCAAGCATACCGGGCAAAGGTGGGGAGGCGTTGAGTGACGATCTCCTACGTGGCCGCGGGCACGCTCGTGCAGCACACCGACACCGTTGCCGCCGCCTACCCGGCGGGGGCGGCGGCCGGGCAGCTGGCCGTGCTGCAAGTCGTCTCCGGGCACCCCAGCGAATCCACCCCTACGACACCATCGGGGTGGATCCTCGCCGGGACTCTGTCGGGTGGGGGCGGCACGTTCGGTCTTAACGCCGGCCCGCGGCGGCTCACGTACTTTGTGCGGGAGCTCGCTGGGTCGGACCCGGTGCCGACCACGGCCATCCCGGCGGGGAGTAGTGGATCGCTGATCGGGGCCCGCATCGTCACCTTGTCCCGCTCGGCGGGCGTCGGGTGGCGTTGGGCCGCGAGCTTCGCCGACGACACCACGTCGGGTACGGCCTTCTCTATCACCGGCACCGCGGCGCTGACGTTCGCCGCGGGCGACTTCTGCCTGCTCGGCTACACGTGGCCGCTGCAGACAGCGAGCACCACCGCCCGCGCCGTCACCGCATCGGGCATCACCTTCAACACGGCGACGTCGCATCTGGGCGACGCCATCACCTCCGGTAATGGCGGCCGGCTGACCCTGGCCGACTCTTCGGTGACCGCGGGCTCCGGCACGCAGGCGCCGACGGAGACGGCAACCCTGTCCGCCGCATCGACGGGCGTCGGCGGGGTGCTGCGGATCCGCGAGGCGAGCAGCAACATCGCCGCCACAGCACAATCCGCGTTCCCTCCCAGGAACCTCGTCTCCGTCACCGGCCTGGCCGCGGACAACATCGTCGCCGCGACGGTGTACCGCCAAGTCGACACGGCCCTCGCCCCGGTCCGTGCCGCGTCGGGCATCGACGTGACCGGACAGAGTGCCCTGCTGCGGGTGGACGCCGAGCAGCCGTTCGGCGTGTCACTGAACTATGCCGCGGTGTTGACCGACGTCAACGGCTCTCAGTGGACCATCTATTCGGGGCCCATCACGTCGACCGTCAACGCGGACGTCATCTCGGATGCGATCCGGGGGACCGGCGCCGCGGTGAAGCTGGAGACGCCTCTGGAGAAGAAGCGCGACCGCGACGCCACCAGCTTCAACGTGGGCGGGCGGATCGTCGTCGTCGGCCGGCCCCGCTCCGCGCCGTCGGCCACGTTCACCGTGCGCACGGAGACCGACGAGGACGGTGACGCGTTGAACGAGGTCTTGGACAACGCGACCGAGGGCACGTTTCTCGTCCGCAAGCAGAACAGCATGATCCGCCTCGACGGCACCTACGCCCTGCTCAGCGACAACGAGGCGCCCACTTGGTACGACGAGTTCCGGTGGTTCACCCTCGATGTCGTGAAGTCCGACGACTGGCCGGACGTGATGGAGGCCGCCGGGTTCACCCTCCAGGACATCGCGAACAACTACTCGATCTTGCAGGACATCGCGAACGCGTTCCCCACGAACCTGCTGGCCATCGCCCTCTACGACTTCGGGCCCTGACATGCTGGACATGTCGACAACCGCGCTCGCGGTCGTACAGGGCAGCTACACCATGCAGGTCCGCGCCGAGTCCTGGCTCGGCGGACAACTCCTCGCCGACAACATCCCCATCGCCGACGGCGGCGAGAACCGCGACCGGTCCCTCAACGTGCCGGAGCAGATCACCCTGACCGTGCCGCGGCGCGACCAGGGATTCGACTGGGACCCCGGCACTGACCCGGCCCACCCGCTCGCCGCGTTCGGCCAGCAGCTCCGCATCGACTACGGCGTCGATGTTGGCAACGGCATCGAGTGGATCAACCGCGGCTGGTTCCTCATCACCGAGAGCAGCACCGACGGCGACACGGTCAGCGTCAGCGCCGCCGGGCTCCTCACGCTGATCGACGAGGCCGCCCTGGTCGCCCCGTTCCAGCCGTCCAGCACCGACACGCTCGCCTCGGTCATCCGCGCCCTCGCCGAACCTGCGCTCACCGTCAGCTTCGACGGCGGGCTTACCGACAGGGCTGTTCCGTTCGGTATGCAGTGGGACAGTGACCGGCTCGGCGGCATCACGGAGGTACTCGACGCGTGGCCCGCGGACGCTATTGTCACCGAAGACGGCTACCTGTTCATCGGTCCCGTCGGCGACAGCGGGTCGCCCGTCCTCTCGCTTACCGATGGCACCGGCGGCACTGTCATCCGCTGGCAAGGCTCGACGAGCCGGGACGGCGCCTTCAATGTGGTCGTCGCCCAGGGCGAGGACACGGCAGGCAACCAGCTCGTCGGCGTCGCCTACGACACCGACCCGAACTCGCCGTTCGTGTGGGGTGGCGACTTCAACCCGCTGCCCGTCCCCTACAGCTACCAGTCATCGCTCCTCACGACGGTTGCCCAGTGCCGCAAGGCCGCAGCAAGCACGCTCCTTCGGCTCCGGCGCACCGCCTCACGCAAGCTCGCCGTCACGATGGTGCCGCACCCCGGGCTCACCACCGGCGACATCGTGTCACTTACCGGGGCTGGCCTCACGGGCGCCTCGTGCGTCATCGAGTCCATGTCTCTGCCGTACTCGCCGGGCGAGCAGTCCCTGACCGTCCGCGTCCTGTGACGTGATGCAGGATGCTGTGCTTACTGTCGAACACGTCCAGGAGGCACACCGGTGAGCGACACCTACGTCCGTCTGCCCGCTGACACAACACTGGCCATCGCCGACCAGATGAGGGTCCTCGGTTGGGATCCGGAGTACGTCACCGACTCCGAGATCAAGATGACCTTCCCGGACCCGGACACTGAGCGCGCGATGAGGTTCTCGGAGTTCTGGCTGTCGTGGCGGCTAATCGACGGACGGCTGACATATGGCGTCGGCGACGACATCGGGGACCCGTGGCGAAAGCAGCTCGATGTCGACGCCGATGCGTCCCCTGAGGCTGTGGCTGTGGCGGCCGACAGGGTGATGCACCTGCTGTGGCACTTCGACGAGCGGGATGCCCTCAGCGAGCTGCATCAGAAGTACATGCTGCTGAGCGCCATGCAGATCCGCATGCAGGAACTGGGGCGGCGGATGCTGGTGACGCCCGGGATGATCCGCGACGCGCTCAAGCCGAGTGGCAGATAGACGACATGATCGAAGGGGGGCGCTGTGCCGGATTTCGCCGACACCAGGATCAGCCTCGCCGGAACCGGCGTCGTCCGGGGCATCGCACAGACCGGCGTTTCCGGCGGGGCATGCCTCGTCACCGTCGGCGGCATCACGGTGACCGCCCGCGTAGCGACGACTCTGACGATCGCCGCCGGTAACATCCTGCTGCTGGCCCGCGTGGGCAGCACCTACTACGTCACCAGCATCGTGCCAGCCGCCCCGACGGCGACGCCGGCCACCCCGCCGCCGCCGGACACCCCTCAACCCAGCACCGGGGACACGCCCCCGGCGCCGAAACCGACGACGCGGACCGGCACGCTGACGTGCGTACCTGTATCGACGGCGTGCTACCGGGATGGCTCCTGGCGTTCGGATGGCGATCCCACCAACAGCTTCGACCTGTTCCAGGGCCGCTACGGCGGATCCTCGTTCGGCCGCAACACGGGCTGTGCCTTCTACGGCAGCAAGCCGCGCACGCTGTCCGGCGCCACGGTCACCAAGGCCACGGTGAAGATCAAGCGGCTATCGGCCGGCGACTACTCGGCCCGGTCGGCCACGCTGCGGCTCGTCTCGCAGTCGAGTCGACCGTCTGGCGCGCCGACGCTCAACGAGACCACGTCCGGGCCAGCGTTGAAGATCGGTGACTCGACCACGTTCACGATTCCCGACTCCTGGGGTCAGGCCATCGTCGACGGCACCCGCGGCGGCATCGCCATCAACGTCAGCAGCGACGACCCCTATCTGCATCTCGCAGGCCGCGGCTCCTGGTCGGCGGCCTGGACCCTGTCGATCTCCTGGAGGCGAACCTCGTGAGTCAGAACACCGCCAAGGGGATCACGTACCCGGAGAACGTCGACCACACCCGCCTGTGGGAGTGGTTCCAGACCCTCGCCACGACCGCCGACGGGATCATCCCCGGCTCGGTCGACGTGCAGGTGTTCACCAGCTCCGGAACGTGGACACGGCCTGCGGGGGCGATCTGGGTCGTCGTCGAAGTCCAGGCCGGCGGAGGGGGATCCGGGGGGACTCCCGCCACTCTCGCCAGCCAGGCTTCCGCGTCCCCTGGGGGTTCGGGCGGCGAGTATGCGCGCGGCACTTTCACCGCCGCGGCAGCAGGATCGAGTCAGGCCGTGACTGTGGGCACTGGCGGTACGGCCGGCCCGGCGGGAGCGAACGCGGGCGGCAACGGCGGCAACTCGAGCTTCGGCGCCCTCATTACCGCCGTCGGCGGCAACGGCAGCCAGGCAGGGGCCACCGGATCGTCGTCCAGCAGCGTCTCGCTTGCTGGCGCCGATGGCGGCTCCGGCGGGACTGGCGGCAGCTTCCGCATGCAGGGCGGCGACGGCGGCTGCTCGCAGTGCATGTCCGGCTTCCCCGTCAAGATCAACAACGGTGGCGGTTCCTTCTTCGCCGGTGTGCAGCGTTCCAGCGGCATCTCCGTCGGCGGTACCGGCGGCATCTCCGGCAACAGCTACGGCGGCGGTGCAGCAGGCGCATCCGCCGGCCCCTCACAGTCGGCACAGGCGGGTGCCGCAGGCGCCGACGGGGTCGTCATCGTCACCACCATCAAGGCATAGGAGAAGACATGCCGTTGGACGAGCCAGTCACCTCGCAGGGCAACCTCACATGGACCATCAGCGCCACCCATGGACCGGTCAGCGTCACCGCCCAGGTCATCGCCGAGGGATCCGGCGGCGAGACGGACGGCGACAGCGCGTTGCAGGACCTCGTCGATGCCCTCCACCGTTCGGCGGCGTTCACGAACGTCTCCGGCACCAAGAGCTACATGGCGAACACCACCCGCGCCATGCGGCCTTCGTCGTGAGGCACCGCGCCACCAACGCCCGCTTGCTCCGCTACTGGCTAGGAGGCCATCGTGCCCGTGCAGGTTTGCTCGCTGATCGTCAACGAACCCCAGTCGATTCCCGCCGATGGCGCCTACCACGTGGTGAAGTTCCCGTTCGGGACGGGGGAGTCCTACGACGACGCCACCATGCACCAGATGGCGCAACCTGACGGCTACACCATCACGGACTGGCGTCGCGACGACCGCTCCGGGCTGATCTGGCCTGCAACCGAGGGCTGGGGCGAGCTGCACGCCCTCATGTACTGGGACGCGGGGGACTACAGCGAGATCCGGGACCGGTTCGTGCGCGACCCGCTTAGCCTTCCGGGCAGCACCGGCTACGACTCGACGTGCACCGAGGACCATCCGCCGACCCCGGGCGGCCAGTACCGGGCCAAACACTGGGGGATTTTCGTCCACCCGGGGACGCCGCTCGGGCTGCTGGTGAAGCACGACGCCCCCAGGGCCGTGAATCTGGCGTTCGCCGAGTTCAAGCTCGTCATCCACACCTGACCGAACCTGCCTCAACCACCGCCCCGGCCGGGGCTTTTTTCATGCCCGGGAGGGCCCGTGACTGATCTGTGGATGCCGGGTGCGGCCCGGCACGCCGTCGGCAACACCGGGACGATGAACGGCGGCCCGGCACGGGCCGTCTGGCACATCACCAGCAACGCCCACGACTGGACCTTCCGCAACGAACTCGGCTGGTTCACCGGCGGCGGCCGGGATGTCGCCCCTCACCTGCTGTGGGATCCGTTCACCGGGCAGATCGCCCAGTTCTTCCCGGCCGACTCGCGGTCGCTGTCGCTGGAGAACGCTGGGAGCGTGAAGACAAACAGGACCGGCACGTACTGCATCCAGGTCGAGACCGTCTTCACACAGGGCGAGACCGTGAACGGCAAGAAGTACGCCACGGTGCGGGACACCCCATGCAAGGGCCTCGACCAGATCATGGCGTGGCTGCGGGGCCTCGGCATCCCCGACGTGTGGCCTGGGGGTGCCCCGACCGGGTTCGCCCGGGACACCGTGCCCATGGACACCTGGCTGAAGCGCGGCGGGCACTACGGCCACAACCAGGCCCCCGGAAACAGGCACGTCGACCCTGGCCCGATGCCGGACCTGTTCGCGACCAGCCCCTCCAAGTCCCCGTCGTCGCCGAAGTACGAGCCGTTCCCCGGAGGTGACTGGTTCACCATGGGCCGCAAGTCGCCGATCGTGGCTGCCATGCATGACCGGCTCGTCGCTGTCGGCTGCAACCACTACCAGAGCAGCAAGAACAAGAACGTCATCGGCTCCGGCGACAAAGCCAGCTACGAGGCGTGGCAGCGGAAGTGCGGCTACTCGGGGGCCGACGCGAAGTGGCCGCCCGGCAAGACGACCTGGGACCGGCTCAAGGTCCCCAACGCCTGAGTACGCGACTTCGGAACGCCCCGAAGTCGCCCCGACCTGCACGTTTTCCGGCGCCGGGAAGGCGCCACAACGAACGGAACCCTCATGAAGATCCTCGGCCGTGAGCCCGCCGCGTGGGCCGCCCTCGCCTCCATCCTGCTCCAGACCATCGGCGCATTCGTCGCCAACTTCGACGCCGAAACCCAGGCGTGGGTCAACGCCGTCGTGCTCGCCGCCCTCGGCCTCATCGTCGCCGTCATGGTCCACGACGGCGTCATCGCCGCCATCGCCGGCTTCGTCCAGGCCACCATCACCCTCGCCGTCGGCCTCGGCCTCGACTGGTCCGCCGAACGTCAGGCAGCCGTCCTCATCTTCGTCACAGCCGCAGCTCAGTTCGCCGTCCGGCAGACCGTCACCGCACCGGTCCCGCCGCTCCCGGCGCCGGCAGCACGGCGCACCGGCCCGACGGGTGTGTGAACTGACCGGAGCCATCTATGTCCGACGAGCCGACCCTCGGCGAGGTAGTCCGGCGGTTTGAGGACCGGCTCGCGGATGTCCGCGACGACATCAAACAGCTCGGCGACCGCATCGACACCAAGGTCTCCCAAGAGGTCTACGACCTGCGACACGAGGCTCTGAGCTCCCGTGTCGCCGCGCTGGAGACACTCCGCGAGAAAGACGTGGAGCGGATAGTCGCCACACGCCGCTGGCTGATCGGCGCCGTGGTGATGCCCCTGATGAGCGTCCTCCTGCCGATCATCATCATGCTCACTCGAGGGGCGGGCACATGAAGCGGGGGCAGCTACGCAAAGAGGAGAGGCGGTGGCGCCGCGGCGACGCGCTCGCCGTCGCGGGTGCGCTGCTGCTTGGCGCGGTGGTCGCATGGATCGTCCTCACCGTGCAGGCCCTCAACCACGACCTGCGCACCGCCAACCAAGCCCGGGACGCCCTCGCCCGACAGGTGCAGCAGTTGGGGGAGAAGCCCGTCGCCGGGCCGCCCGGATCCCGTGGCGAGCCGGGCCGGTCCGTCGTCGGCCCCCGCGGACCCAAAGGAGAGCAGGGCGAACCAGGTTCGCCCGGGCCAACCGGACCTCCTGGCAGCCACGGCAAGAACGGCGCGAACGCGACCGGTAAGCCGGGGCCCGCTGGCCCCTCTGGGGATCCTGGCGCTGCGGGCAATGACGGCCAGCCCGGGGCAGCGGGCCCGCAGGGTGAACCCGGGCCGGCTGGGCCGCAAGGCCCTCAGGGAGAGAAGGGGACACCGGGCGACACCGGGCCCCGCGGCGAACAGGGGCCGCCGCCGTCCGGGTGGACGTACACCGATCCGCAGGGCGTCACCTACGAGTGCACGTCTGACGGCGATGGTTCCACCCACTACACCTGCCGATCGAACCAGCCCGCACCAGAGCCGTCCCCATCGCAAGGGCCGACGACCCTCGGGCTTGACCCGCAGCGCCGCCAATACCCCTAGGAGGGCCACCCGCTGAGCGAGAACGCCCCGCCTCCAGTGGAGGCGGGGCGTTCTGTCGTGCACCCCGCCCCGCTACCCTGACACGCAGCCGCCCCGCCTGCTTTCCTCAGGCGGGGCGGCGTGCTGCGCGGGGGTCAGGCTCGGCGGGCCAGCTTCAGACAGTCCGCGCACCAGCGCTCGCTTGGCTTGTCCAGGTGTAGCGGAACGTTCTGCTTCGGGCCGGGCATCGTGATGCCCTCGTCGGCGCTGCAGGCGATGGCCTGGAACTCCTCGACGACACGGCCGACGGGCTTGTGCCAGACCAGGACATCTTCGTCGCGCCCTCGGACGCGCTCGGGTACTGCGATCATGGTCACTTCTCCTTGGTGTCGGCGGGCGGGGGGCCGAGGTGGCGGAACAGCGTCTCCAGCCCGTCGTTGATGGTGTTGGCGGCGGCCTCCGACGCGTCGCGGCGGGCATCGATGAGGGCGATCTGCTGGTCGTCCGGCAGTTGGTGGAGGAACTCGGCGTCGCCGTATCGCTCCTCCTTCGTCGCCAGCGCCTCTGCCTCGGTGGTGCCGGGCAGGATGGCCCACGTGGCGGTGCACCAGGGCTCGCTGGTGAAGTGGTGCAGTCGCCCATGGCTGAAGCACCACGCGAAGGTGGTTGTGGTCGGTTGGTTCACGGTTTCTCCTCTGTGTTGGTGGTGCGGCGGACCCACACGCGGTGGGCGGGGGAGGGGTGGTCAGGGCGTGCTCTTCGCTTGCTGCTCCCGCCAGTCGATGCGCAGGTTCCGGGACTCCTCGCACAGCTGGTCGTACCGGGCCCGCGCCCGGTTCAACGCCTGCCGCGCGTCCTCGATATCGGTGGCGAGGCGCCGCTGCCGCTCCTCGTACTCTTCCTTGGTCACGATCGTTCCACCTTGTGGTCCTTGCTGATGTGGTTGCGGATGCTGGCCGGAGCCCCTGCGTAGCTGCAGTACGGGCACGGCTTCCAGACTCCCTTGGCGAGAGCCTCGGCCTTGAGTGAGTTGTTCGGGCCGAAGTTGTGCTCGGCGAGGAGCCGTGCCACGGAGCCCTCGTACTTCAGGGCGAGGATCGCGGCCTCGGCCATCTTGTCGTGGCCTCGGGCGAAGAAGCTGCCGAGGCTCGTGTCCCTATCGCAGCCGCACCAGCACTTGCCGGTGGGGATGAGGCGGGGGGAGTCGTCGTTGCTCATACTTCAAGATAGCGCACCTTGATGGGTCATCATGATGCATCATCAAGATTATTGGTGGAAGGCTGTCGCCGGGAAGGTGCGCAACGACGCGCGGGCCGTGGTCGGTTGGGCGGGAGTGGCTCTCGATAACCCACACATATCAAGGCCGGTGAGGGGTACGCTAGTTCGGGACAAACTGACGTGAGGGAGTCGAACTTGGCAAGTGAACTCGTACCAGCAGAAGAGGCAGAGATCGTCACTGACGACGCATCTCAGGGTGAACGTGACCAACGAGTCTCCGACGAGACCGCCGCCGACCTCAGACGCGCAACAGCGGCCAACACCGACCGGGCCTACGCCCGCTGGTGGCGCATGGCCCTCGACTGGTGCGAGCAAGAGGGGCGCACTCCGCTCCCCATGACCGCCCAGACCGTCGCCGAGTTCATCGGACACCTCAAGAGGTCCATTTCCCCGACGACCGGCAAGTCCTACTCTCCTGCCAGCCTCGACCAAGCCCTCTCTGCGATCCGCACAGCACACTTCCGCGCCGGATTCGAAGGCCAGCCCAACTCCCGCGCCGCCCGCGACATCATCAAGGTCCACCGCCAGGACCGCGCACGGGACGGCTGGCGTCCCCGTCGCGCCAAGGCAATCACCCTCGACGTCCTGCGCCTTCTGCTCGCGCAGTGCGACACGGACTCTCTCAGTGGTCGGCGCGACGCCACCATCCTCATCCTCGGCTACGGGCTCATGGGCCGTCGATCCGAAATCGCAGCCTGCACCATCGACCAGGTGACCATCACAGACGACTGGGTCACCGTCTTCATCCCCATGTCGAAGACCGACACGAACGCTCAAGGTGAAGACGTTGACATCCCTCGAGCCATCGCCCCGGACATCGACGCAGGCGCCGCCGTCAGCTCGTACCTCGTCGGCCTGGCCGAGCACGGCATCACCGACGGGCACCTGATCCGCCGCATCGACGTTTGGGGCAACGTCGGCAACAGCATGTCCGGGGAAGCGGTGAACGAGATCGTGAAGAAGCTGGCCAAGGCTGCCAACCTGACCGACGCGGAGCGGACGACCGCCCACGGTCTACGAGCTGGAGGCCCAACCGACGCCGCCGAGCGGGGCGTCCCCGTACCGTTCATCGCTGAGCATGGGCGCTGGAGCAAGAACTCCACTCAGGTCCTCACCTACGTGCGCCCTGCGGAACGCCGCAAGAACAACCCGTTCCTGCCACGAGACCCTCGCGGATAGCCAGAGGCCCCGCCCTCAATGGGGCGGGGTCTCTGTTTCGGTCGTGACCACCCCTTAGCGCGCCAGGGAACGTTATGCGTCCGATCCCTTGCCTGCCGCCCCACCCGGGGCGCAGGCTGATCGCGGCCTCCCCGCCCGCTGCCCGCCCCGTTCCTGTCGCTGCGAACAGGACGGGGTGTCCTACTGGGCTGGGTCGTCAAGCACCTTCGCTGCCTCTCGAACGAAAGTGTTCTGGGCATCGATGACCCGCTGGACCATTTCTGTCCAGAGCGCAGGCGGGATCGGCGTCATGTTAGAGATCGGCCTCCGTAGGTGCTGATAGCCCCTGCCCGCAGCCGTGAACACATGCTTTGCCTGATCGTGCATCGTGTCGGGGCCCGCCAGCCGCACCCATGCCACTGCCGTATCCAGGTTGTTCATCGCCTCATCGAGCCCTGCTGAGGAGCGGGTTGATGGGAGGCGCCACCGATCCATGGCCTGCGCGAACTCGTCCGTGGCCGTCATGAGCTTCTGGTAGGCGTCGAACCGGTTCTGACGTCGCCAGTGTCTGTGTTCGATGAGTCCTTGGTCGGCGACTTGGCGCCGTCCGGCACGGTAGGCCAGCCATCCAGCTAGGAGAGCTGCGATGGCGGCGAGTAGGGCAGCGAAGACCATGCCCCAGCCTTCGCTCATGTCGAATCCGACCTTGCGTCCAACGTCGCCGGTCTTCGCGCCGGCCGCTGCTATGACGTTCATAGCGTTCATCTAAGCGGCGCTGGATCGTCCTCCCCTAACGCGCTGCCTGCTGCCAGCCCCACATGCGACACTGGTTATGCGGGCTGACCCGGGCCTCTTGCCCGGTGTAGGTCTGCGATCCACGGCGGTACGACTCCCCAGGGGGTCGCCCGATCGGCCGCCGAGCTGGAGCCGCGACCCAGCGAACGCCTTGCGCCCGTCCTCCGAGGTTGAGGGCGGGCGCTCGTACTGTCCGCGCTATGCGCCTACCACGTCCCGCCGCCGTTCCCCGTCAGCGTGGGTCTTCCCGAGGAGGGAGCCTTCTTCCTGTTCGTAGTGGGAGAGGGCGAGGCCGAGGCCGAAGAAGGTGGGCGCCCATTCACCGACGAAGATGCCCCACCGGTCGGCACGGTCGAGACCTCTACCGGGCTCGGCGCGGAGGGAGGCGGCCCAGGTGAGGACGGACAGGCCGATGGAGGCGACGGCGGCAGTGTAGGCATGCTCGGAGCGCAGGCCGATGTCGTGCAACTTCTTGATCATTGGGATGCTCCTTCGGGGATCCCCCCTCGGGCTCACCCTCGTGTGCCCACGCTTCGGCGAGTGACGCAGTTCAGCTCAGTTGTCCTCGCCGCGGGCCTGCCGGGCGGCTTCCACGGATGCTTCGAGGGCGGCCATGAGGTCGACGGCGGGCGCCGGCTCGGGCCGCACGGCGAGCTCGCCCCCGGATGCCTTGGCATCCACCAAGCTGTTGAGGGCCGCCGTGTATTCGTCGTGGAGCTGGTCGATGTCGACTCCGGCGAGCGCATCCATCAGCACCTCGGCCATGGCGAGCTCCCGGTCGGTCAACGGCGACGACGAGGAGAGGTCGCCGGGGTCGCGCACTTCTTCCGGCCACAGCAGCGTCTGTAGGAGCAGCATCCCGTGCCGCGGCCTGAGCGCCGCCAATCGCTCCCGGCTACGGATAGCCACCTTGCAGATGGCGAGCCGACCGGACCGGGAGAGGGCTTCGACGAGGAGCGCGTAGGGCCGCTGGGCGCCGGCGCCGGATGCCCGGATCCAGTACGGGCGGGAGTAGAGGATGGGGTCGACCTCGTCCGTGGAGACGAATCCGAGCACTTCGATGACGTGCTTGGTGGGCAGCGGTAGGGCTTCGAGGTCGGTGTCTCGCAGGATGACCTGCCGCCCGTCGGGGGCTTCCCACGCTCGGGCGATCTCAGCCTGCTGGACTTCGATCCCTTCGAGTTCGCAGACGCGCCGGTGGCGGATGCGTCCTCCGCAGGTGGCGTGGACGGTGTGGAGTCCGGGGCCGCTCTCTTCGGTGGCGGTGTAGAGCTGGCAGGGCAGTGCGACGAGCCCGAAGCTGATGGTTCCGCTCCAGATGGCCCGCATGCTTCTGACGGTAGGACGGGCTGGTGGGCTGCGCCCCTGGTCGGCCCCCATCCGAGTATTCGAACTAGAATCCGATTTATGGATCCGGAGGAGGGGTGGCGGTCGAAGGCCGGGCCGTGGGTGCGGGCGACGCTCCCGGACGGCCAGGAGCTGGACGTCATCGTCACAGGCTGGACCCGCTCCCTGGATGGGCAGTGGTGGTGCGAGGCCGAGGCGATCCTGCCGACGCGGCACGAGGATACTGATGGCTGTAGCCGCCCGACCGGTGCCCCGACCGCGATCACCTTGGCCGCCGACCGGGTCACCCCGATCCCCGGCGAGGACTACTCGGCGGTGCCCAGGGGCGGGGCGATCGCCGGGCGCCAGTGGGTGCTCGAGAAACTCCACCAGTACGCCGAGGAGGATCCGTCCCGTCGCCTGCACCGCCGGGACTGCTGGCAGGCCCGCGACTCTCACGAGCGCATCACGACGGAGGACGCCATCGACCGGCTCGCCCGCGAGACTGTCGTGCGGTGCGACGTGTGCCGACCCGACAAGGCCCTGCGTCGCTAGTCGACGGGCCGCGCCTCGGGTGGCTCGGGTCGCTGGGGTAGCTCGGCGCCGGGACGGTGCGCGAACCATTCCCAGAGCTGTCGCGTGATGCTGCTGCGGTCGCCGCCTGCGGCGCGTGCGGCGGCGTCAAACTCATCGACCAGTTCGTCGCTGATGCCACGCACGACCCGCTGCCTGTGGCGGTGACGGTGCTGTCGTCGGCGTTCCTCTGCGCTGGCCATGTGCGAATCATGACAGGTGGCTTGCCACCGGTCAAAGAGTGCGGGAAGCTTGGTGGCAAGCCACCGATGCGGCGCAACTGGTTTGCCTGCCTCCACCTCACCTCTTAAGGAGCCCACGATGCAGACGTTCACCGTAGGACAGCTCGTTCGTACCACCGTCGACCTGCTCGACGACCGGCCCGGAGCCTTCTCTGCCCCGGTCGGGACCCTCGGTCGCATCGCAAGCCGCCTTGATAAGGACGCCCGAGCCGGTGGCCGCTTCGACGGCCGTTACGGCGTACTCCTGGATGGTGACCCCTCCGGCGCGGAGGTTGTTTACGACGCTCGCGACCTCGCTCCCGTCTAGGCCGGGGGAACCTGTACCGGCCGCAACTGAGGCGTGTGCCGACCGGATCGGGCCCTCCGCCGCTGACCTCCGTGCCACACTGGTTTTGGCCCCCACCGCATCCCCCGTCGGCGGGGGCCACTTCGCGCCCCGGCGTTGTCGGTGCCGTCTCGTACCCTTGGTCTCATCTATCCGATCTACTGCGTGGGCTGCGCAGCTACTCGGATGCGAACCGCCCCGTCCACCCGGCGGGGCGGCGGCATGAGGAGGACGCGGTGAGCGACGGTCTGGTGGAGTTCCTGCGGGCGCGGCTCGACGAAGACGAGCAGATCGCACGGCGTGCCTGTGAGTATGCCGAGGCCGAGTGGCGGCTCGACGAGGAGTTCGGGGAGACCGTGCTGTGGTGGCCGCCTGAGCCGCACATCGCGGAGAAGGAGCGGGAGAAGGGTCTGCCCGTCGTCTCGGACCACTGGCGCGGCCAGACCATCGACTCGCACATTGCACCCCACATCGCCCGCCACGATCCGGCCCGCATCCTCGCCGAAGTCGACGCCAAGCGGCAGATCGTGACCAGTTACGAAGCCGTGGCTCGAAGCCTCAGCAGTGCAGGGCCGGGTACTCCACCTCACGACCTTCTGACGGGCGCGACAAACCTGATGCGGAACACCCTCCAGCACTTGGCGCTGCCCTACGCCGAACACCCCGACTACCGCGTGGAGTGGCGGCCCTAGCCCTCCGACTCCGGGTGGCGGGCTGCCTTCTTCACCTTCGCCTCCAGCTCGAACCGGTTCCCATCGCCCGCCGCCTCGGTGATGGCGGCCTGCACGGTCTCGGCCGCTGTCCGCCACCGCTCCCACTGCTCGCGGTGCTCCTCGCCGTCCAGGCCCTGAAGCTTGGCGTGCTCGGCATCAGAGGCCCGCTGCAATTCGATCAATCTGTCGATATCACTCACGGCCGGATCTTAAGCCGCGGCAGTGACATCCCGGCGCTGGGCTGCCGCCCACGCCACCACCAGCCGCGCATACTCCGCCCGATCCTCCGGCGACGACAGGCGCCCACCAGCCCGCTCCAGCAGGCGGCGGATCCGCTTGTTCACCTCATCAGCAGACGGGTGCACCGGGGTAGGTCGAGGAGTGTCGGACATGCCCCCGATCTTAGGACGAAGGTCTGACATAAAGGCTGGCCTCGACCGTACCGTGGCCCCGGCCGTACCACCGAGCGGTGAGGACACCGACCATGAACAATAACGACGCCGAACGGGACCACCCCCGCCAGTCGGGGAGAGTGCCAACGGAGCAGAGCGAGATCGAATCCCTGCTGCGGGAATGTGTCGCCGAACTGGGTAACCGGACGACAGGCATCACCAAACTCGCGGAGTTGATCGCCGAACAGGGGCGCAGGATCGGCGCGCTCGAAGTCAAAGTCGCCCAACTGACGGGCGACCGCACCACCGAGCAGTGAGGATCCGGCCCGCGTACACGACGCCCCCGCCTGAGGAGGTGGAGCCTTGGCGCGCCAGGCTATCCGCCACCCGACCCAGGCCCGGCCACGAACGTGCCCTTCGCGGGCAGCGTGATCACCAACCCGCGCTCCCGCAGCTCCTGCACCGCCCGTCGGGCCGTCTGAACCGACACCCCATACTCCTGTGCCAGATCCCGCTCACCAGCCAACCGCGCACCCGGCTGTAGCCGCCCCACGCGGATCTGCCACGCCACATGGTCCGCGACCTGGACATACACGTAGGCCGCCGCCGAGGTGTCCACCACCGGTTCGCGATCTTCGCTCATGTCAGCAACGTAAAGCTGCCCCCAGCAGGGCACATCTCCAGAGAGCGGTGCACCGCACTGCACCGCTACGCACCGCACTGCATAGCGGTACGATGCTTGACCCCCGCGACCGTGCGACCGGCCCGGGGGCATGGCCCACCTGGAGAGAGCAGGCAGACACGATGGAGCCTACGACCGGACCACGCCACCACAGCAGCCCCAGGGCCGAATCCGTAGCCGCCCGACTAGCCGCCCTCACCGGCAGCACGCCGCGGATCACCACCGACGGCGCGCGAACCCGGGTCGAAGCCGACCTTCCACCCCGGCTCACCAACGCCGAATGCCGCATGCTGTACCTCGCCCTCGCCGCCACCGACCACTGCGGCATCAACCCGGACGGCCAGGTGTGGGCCGAACTCCTCGAGCTACCGGCCCTCGGCCGGCTCACCGCCGACCAGTGCGCCGGCTACGCCTGCGCTTTGTGCGGCGCCGGCCTGTACACGACCCGGTTCCTCGGCAGTATCGATGGCCTGCAACTTTGGGCGTGTGCCCCTGCCTGTCAGGCAAATCCATTGGCCAGTGGTTGAACACCGAGTGATGGGTCCGTGGGGGATGCATTTATCTGGCGCAACCCTCTTCCCTGGCGGCATCTACCCGAGTTGACTGTGGCGTCAACAAGGCGGCGCCGAACGGCGCAAACGCCCCCATCAGTCCTGCCCGGAACCTATGCGCGCAGGCGCCAACGATCCGCAGGAAGGACCAGGTCAGATGCCTCAACCGGGCGGCCATCTGCGGCATACCGCACCCGCTGAAGCAGCCAGGCAGCGGCGCCAGCAGCGAGACCCGTCAGTTCAGCCTCCGCGGCGGTGACCTGATGCGGCTGCACTTCACACCGATACGAGGCGTGCGCTCGGCGCCGGCCGCGCCGCCACGTCGTACACAGGCCCACGGTCACACCACACGCGTCGACCAGTTCGACTGCCCGGCAGATGAGCCGCGTGCGGGGCGGTACGCCAAGCCGGGCGGCCAGGTCGTCGTCCGCCATCGGCCGGCTCTCGGCCTGCTTCGCGTCCCGACGTACCGGCCAGTCGACGTCCGCGGAGACGAGGGTGCGCACAGCTGGAGGGTAGGCGACTGTGGGCCGAGCGCGGCGGACCCCTTCGAGGAGTCCCTCGCGCCGCAGTTGGGCGATGGCATGCTCGACGACGCCACGGCCGACGCCGTGCTCGGCTTGGAGTTGGGCGTGCGAGGGGATGCGGTATCCGGGCGGCCAGTCGCCGTTCTGGATGAGGCTCCGGAGGTGGGCGGCGAGCCGCTGATACGGCGCACCAGCCATTTAGCAGGCCCCCAACAGCGGACGATCTTGAAGATGTCACGCTAGAGAGGGGTCGAAAATCTTCCGGCCGGAAGATACGGTCACAATGGTTGATGAGGATGAAACCCTGCGTCACCTTCGGTGGTGCCGCGACAGGGTGGGGATCATGACGTCCGGATTCGCACAAGCGTTCACTCGTTGGTGTGATTGCTGATTGCCTGCTGCATCCAGCGGTCGTAGTGGGTAGTCGGACACATAGACGTGCCGGGATGCCTGCCAGAGATGGCCCTCTCGGTCGGTGCTCCCGGCACAGAGCGAGCCCCCCTCCACAAAGGGGAGGGGGGCTCGTGCACATTCTGCACCCTGGAGGGCGGAGCTGGCTTTAGTGTCCAGCGGCCGGGATCTGGGAGACGATTGGGAGATGATCAAGCATTTGCAACCCGGATCAACGCCCAAGCAATCCGGGGGAACGCCCACCATGGGCGGGCGCTTCCCCAGGTCAGCCAGCCATTAGCGCAGATGATCCACCTGGCTCGGGGAGCGCGTCCGACATTCCCTCGGTGAAGGAGTCGCCGAGCGCGACAAAGCTGCTGTAGGTGATGTTCGTCTGCATGGCTCGGGAGATTCTATCCGGGTGCGTGGGCTGCGTGGACCGCCGAGCGCGAGCATGATGAGCCGCATGGCGATGACCCACATCTACTTCGAGGGCGGGGCGCGGAACGGGACGACCGCCAGCTGGAATGTGGAGCCCGGCGCGGACATCTACGACGACAACATCTTCCGGCCACCCGAGCTGTACCGGCGGACGAACCGCACCAAGGTCATCGGCCGGGTCGAGTACGTGATCTTCCGCTACGACCCGATGGGCACCCGGCCCGGTCCCGGCCCCGGTTCCGGCCCCCGCCGCTGAGCCTCGCGCGGCCGTCCGGCCGGGGGCCGCCGTTGGACCGGTTGGACCGCCCGGGGTTCCCCGCGCCGCGCGGCGGGGCAGTCTGGTCGGCGTGGATGCCTTCGAATGCGACCGTACGACCATGGCCATCGTCGCCACCGCGCTCGCCGACGACGGGGAGGGCGCCGCCGCCCTCCTGGAGCCGCTCGAGACCCGCGATGTGTGCCGGGTCGCGGTGCGGCTCGCCGCGATGGCCGCCCATGCGCTGGTGGCGGTGGCCGAGGAGGGCGGCGGCGGCCGGGAGGAGGCGCTGGCCCACTGGCAGGCGTGCATCATCGCCCATGAGTCCAGACAGACCGAGGAATGACCGGACGCGGGCGGGCCGGGGCGCTCAGGCGACCAGCTCGCGCAGCACGTCCTCCATGGTCACCAGCCCCTCCAGCCGTCCGTCCGCGGCGATGACCGCCGCGAGATGGGTACGGCTGTCGCGCATCGCGGTGAGCACGTCGTCCAGCGGCGTGAGGGACCGCACCCGGGGGATCGGGCGCAGCTGATCGGGGCGGAACGGCAGATCCCGGGGCCGTGCGTCCAGCGCGTCCTTCACATGCAGATAGCCCAGGATCCGCCCGGAGTCGTCCACCACCGGGAACCGTGAGAAGCCGGTCCGCGCCGCCAGCCGCTCCAGCTCCTCGGGGGTCACCCCGAGCCGCGCCCTGACCACCCGGTCCATGGGCAGCACCACGTCCCGCACCCGTCGCCGGCCCAGCTCCAGCGCGTCCCGCAGCCGCTCGGTGGCGCGGTCGTCCAGCAGCCCGGCCTCGCTGGAGTCCGAGACCATCCGGGCCAGCTCGTCGTCGGAGAAGGTGGCCGCGACCTCGCCCTTGGGCTCCACGCGCAACAGCTTCAGCACCCCGTTCGCCAGGGCGTTCACCCCGAAGATCACCGGGCGCAGGGCGCGGGCGAGGGCGACCAGGGGCGGGCCGAGCAGCAGCACGGTGCGCACCGGCTCGGCCAGCGCCACGTTCTTCGGCACCATCTCGCCGAACAGCATGTGCAGATACGTGGCCAGGGTCAGCGCGATCACGAACGAGATGGGGTGCACCAGACCCAGCGGCAGACTCACCACGTGGAACAAGGGCTCCAGCAGATGCGCGATGGCCGGTTCCGCCACGGCGCCCAGCACCAGCGTGCACAGCGTGATCCCGAGCTGGGCCGCGGCCAGCAGCGCGGAGAGGTGCTCCAGGCCCCACAGCACGGCCCGGGCCCGCCGGTCGCCCTGCTGGGCATGCGGTTCGATCTGGCTGCGGCGCACCGAGATCAGGGCGAACTCCGCGCCCACGAAGAAGGCGTTGAGGACCAGCGTCAGCAGGCCGATCAGCAGCTGGAGGACGGTCATCGGCCCGCCGCCCCCTCGGTACCGGGCACGCCGCCGTCGCCATCGCTCCCGGCACCGCGCACCGGCGCCCGCAGCCGGACCCGGGCCGCCCGGTGGCTGGACACCTTCCGCACCTCCGCGGACCAGCCCGCCAGCTCGACGGTGTCGCCGACGGCCGGGATCCGGCCCAGCTCGGTGGCGATCAGCCCGGCCAGGGTCTCGTACGGGCCCGGCGGCACGCGCAGCCCGATGCGCTCCAGCTGATCGACGCGGGCCGCGCCGTCCGCGTCGTAGAGCATATGGCCCTCCGTGTCCCGGCCCATCGGAATCAGATGGGGGGTCTCGTGCGGATCGTGCTCGTCGCGGACCTCGCCGACCACCTCCTCGACGATGTCCTCCAGGGTGACGACCCCGGCCGTACCGCCGTACTCGTCGATGACCACCGCCATGCTGCGCTGGGCCGAGAGCCGGTCCAGCAGCCGGTCCACGGTGAGCGACTCGGGGACGAGTACCGGTTCGCGCATCAGCTCGGACACCGGGCGGCGGGGCCGCTCCTCGGCGGGGACCGCCAGGACGTCCTTGATGTGCACGATGCCGACGACGGTGTCCAGGCTGCCCTGGTAGACGGGGAAGCGGGACAGCCCGGTGGCGCGGGTCGCGTTGGCGACGTCCTCGGCGGTGGCCCGTACGTCCAGTGCCACCACCCGCACCCTCGGGGTCATCACGTTCTCCGCGGTGAGCTCGGCGAGGTTGAGGGTGCGGACGAACAGCTCGGCGGTGTCCTTCTCCAGCGCGCCCTCCTTGGCCGAGTGCCGGGCGAGGGCGATCAGCTCCTGCGGGCCGCGCGCGGAGGCCAGCTCCTCGGCGGGCTCCAGGCCCATCCGGCGCACGGTGCGGTTGGCGGTGTTGTTGAGATGGCTGATCAGCGGGCGGAAGACGGAGCTGAAGACGCGCTGCGGGGTGGCCACGGCCTTGGCGACCGGCAGCGGCCGGGAGATGGCCCAGTTCTTGGGCACCAGCTCGCCGACGACCATCAGCACGACGGTCGACAGAAAGGTGCCGAGCACCAGCGCGGCCGAGCGGACGGCCGACGGGGGCACCCCGATCGCGGTGAGCGGCCCGGCCAGCAGGGCCGCGACGGACGGCTCGGCCAGCATGCCGACGACCAGATTGGTCACGGTGATGCCGAGCTGCGCGCCGGAGAGCTGGTAGGTGAGGCTCCGCACCGCCTTCAGCGCCCCGGCCGCGCCGCGCTCCCCGCGTTCGGCCGCCCGTTCCAGCTCGCCGCGCTCGACCGTGGTCAGCGAGAACTCCGCCGCGACGAAGGCGCCACAGGTCACCGCCAGGAGGAGCGCCACGGCCAGGAGGAGGACTTCGGTCATCGGTTCACCTCCGTCCCATGCTAGGGCCTGTCTGGGGTTGTGATCTGGATCAGGGAGCGGGGCGTGGTGCGTGCGATCGCAAGGCGCCGGAAGGCCCTCGTAGCGGAGCTACTGGGGCGTTTCGGCAACGCCGCGAGAGGGGGTACCTCCCAGCGGTAGCTGGGGGAGCGTGCCACGCCCCACGAGCCCAGATCACAACCCCAGACAGGCCCTGAAGGCGGGGCACGGCGGCGCCGCGCCCGGGACGCCCGCCGGGGTCAGGGGCGCAGCGGCTTGACCCAGCGGCTCCACTGCGGCTGCGGTGCATAGCCCGCCGCGCTCCACGCGTGATGCGCGAGTTCGTTCTCGTTGAGCACCATCGCGTCCCCGCGCCGTCCGCCCAGGGCCGCGAACCGCTCCTCGGCCGCGGCCAGCAGGGCCGTCGCCACGCCGCGGCGGCGGTGCGCGGGGTGGACGGCCAGCCGGTACAGATGGCAGCGCCAGCCGTCGAAACCGGCGATCACGGTCCCGGCGAGCGCACCGTCCCGCTCGGCCAGCAGCAGCGACTCCGGGTCGCGGTCGAGCAGCCGGGCCACCCCGGCCCGGTCGTCGCTGATGCTGGTGCCCTCGGCCGCCTCCTTCCAGAAGGTGAGCACGGTGTCGAGGTCGGCGGGGGCCGCGGCCCGTATCCGGAGATCGTCCATGGCCGTATCCCACCATTGGGCGGGCCGCGGCGTCGACGGGATTCCGCCGGGTCAGCCGCCGCGCAGCTCCTCGATCACCGGGGCGAACGCCTCCATGTTGTGCTCCAGCACCGTGAAGTACGAGAAGCCGAACCGCTCGCGGTGGGCCCGCAGCTGCTCCGCCATCTCCTTGGCGTCGCCCAGCAGCAGCGCCGGGTGCTCCAGCAGCTGGTCCTCGGTGAGGTCCGGTGCGTACGGGGCCAGCTCACGCGCCTTGGCGCTCCGGTCGCCGGTCGGGCCGACCATCTGGATGAGGTAGTTCAGCTCGATGGTGTCATCGCTCTCATCGGACCCCTTCGCCCTCCCCGCTTCGGCGGCGAAGCGGCGGAAGGCGGCGACCCGGCCCTCCAGCGCCTCGGGGCTGATCAGCCGGAGGGTGCCCTGGGGTTTGCCGGCGGGCTGCACCGCGCCGGTGAAGGCCGCGATGTCCGCGTGGCGCGCGGCCAGCCGCAGCAGCCGGTCGCCGTTGCCGCCGAGCAGCAGCGGCGGGCGCGGGGACTGGGTGGACCGCGGCCGGTGCTCGGAATCGGTCAGCAGCCGCTCCAACTCGGCCACGGTGTGCACCAGATGGTCCACCCGGTCCCGTGGCGAACCGAACGGCAGCCCGGCGCTGTCGTGCTCGGCCTTGACATAGCCGGCGCCCAGGCCGAGCTCCAGCCGGCCGTCGGTGAGCGCGTCGCAGGTGGCCACCTCCCGGGCGAGCAGTGCGGGGTTCCAGAAGCCGGCGTTGAGCACGAAGGTGCCCAGCCGGGGGCGCTCGGTCGCCTCGGCGGCGGTGGCCAGCGCCGGGAACGGGGCGGGGTTGCCGAGGTGGTCGGGGACCAGCAGCACGTCGTAGCCGAGTCGCTCGGCGTGGCGGCACTTCTCCCGCCATGCCTCGGCCGATTCAAGGGTGAGCAGATTGACTCCGAAACGGAACGGCCTTGCCATGAGCCCTCCTTGATCGCGGATACCGCGAACGTATCCGAGATCGGCCCCGTTCGGGACCACTCACCCTCATGCGGCGGCCCGGCAGATCCGGCCCGGGGCCGGGGGATCAGGTGAGCGGATCGGGGTCGGGGGTGGTGGTGGCCGCGAAGATGTGCATCCGCTCCAGCACCGCCTCGGCCGTGGGCCGGTCCATCCGGTCCACGATCCGGCCGTCGGCGAGGAAGAGCACCAGATCGGAGTGGGCGGCCGCGGTCGGGTCGTGGGTGACCATGACGACCGTCTGGCCCAGTTCGTCCACGGCCTCCCGCAGGAAGCGCAGCACCTCGAGCCCCGCCCGCGAGTCCAGGTTGCCGGTGGGCTCGTCCGCGAAGATCAGCTCGGGGCGGGAGGCGAGCGCCCGCGCGCACGCCACCCGCTGCTGCTGTCCGCCGGACAGCTGGGCGGGCCGGTGCCGCAGCCGGTCCCGCAGCCCGAGGGTGTCGATGACCCGGTCCACCCACTCCCGGTCGGGCTTGTGGCCCGCGATGTCCATGGGCAGGGTGATGTTCTCGGCCGCGTTGAGCGTGGGCAGCAGATTGAACGACTGGAACATAAAGCCGATCCGGTCGCGGCGGAGCTGGGTCAGCTCCTTGTCGCCCAGGCCGGTGATCTCGATGTCGCCCAGCCAGGCCCGGCCCGACGAGACCGTGTCGAGCCCCGCCAGACAGTGCATCAGGGTGGACTTCCCGGAGCCGGACGGGCCCATCACCGCGGTGAACCTGCCCCGTTCGATCTCCACGTCCACCGCGTCCAGCGCGAGCACGGCCGTCTCGCCGCTGCCGTACGCCTTGGTCAGGGACTGGGCCCGGGCCGCCACATGGGCGCCGCCGTCCGCGAACCCGTCCGTTTTCGTTGCCGCCGGTGTGGACACGATGCCTCCCCGTATCGGAACGTCGTGCCCTCGATGGTAGGGACCCGGCCGCCGGTACGCCCGCCCGCGGACACGGGCATACGGGATTGCGAACGCCGACGGGGAGGCGATCAGGGACCGGAAGGCGCGGACGGGCGGCGGGCGGCGCCGAGCACGCACGGGGACGTCGGCAGCGTCGGGCCCCGGTCGGGGATGCGCAGCCGGCGGTGGCCGAGCGGCTCGAAGCCCGCGGCCGCGATCTCCGACCGCGCCTCGCGCGCCGTATGGCAGCCGCCGAACATCAGCGGCCACACCGTGCGGTCCAGCGCCCGCTGGGTCGTCGCCAGGACCCGGCCCTCGGCCCGGCCGTGCTCGAGGAAGCGCAGCTCACCGCCGGGCCGCAGCACCCGTAGCAGCTCGGCGAGCGCGCGCCGCACATCGCGGACCGAACACAGCACCAGACAGGCCACCGCCGCGTCGAACCCCTCGCTCTTGACCGGCAGCGCCTCGGCGACGCCCGGCACCACGTCCACCGGCACCCCGGCGCGCAGCCCCGCCTGGGCGGCCAGCCGCCGCAGATGGCGCTCGGGTTCGATGGCGACGACCTCGGAGACGGTCTCGGGGTAGTGCGGGAAGTTCAGCCCGTTGCCCGCGCCGATCTCGATGACCCGGCCGGAGAGCCCGGTCAGCAGCTCGCCGCGCAGCTCACCCAGCCCGGCCCGCTCGTCGGCCAGCGGGCTCAGTCTGGCGTAGGCGCGGGCGAAGAGCGGGTGGTGGACGGCGTCACGCGGGGGTGTGCGACGGCCTACGGGCATGGGGGCTCCCCCTTGTCCCAGGTTCGGACGGTTTGTCCCGGCCGTGTTCCAGGGATGGACGATGACCGGTACCGGGATTCTGCCCAGCCGGGGGGTGTCGCTACGCGGCCAGCCGCGCCGGGTCCCAGGTGCCGTCCAGCCGGGGCGCCAGCCAACCGGGGGCCTGGGCGCGGAACTCGGCGGGCGGCAGGGCGGGGGCGCCCTGGGGGATGGCGCCCAGCAGCGGGACGCCGGAGGACTCCGGCAGATCGGCCACATTGCAGCGGGAGGCGAGATCCGCGGCGGCGGGCCAGCTGCCGATGACGACACCGGGGCACTCCAGCCCGCGGGCGTGCAGCGCCTCGGTGGTCAGGGTGGTCGCGTTGAGCGTGCCGAGACCGGCGTGGGCGACGACCAGGACGGGCGCGCCGAGCAGCCGGGCCGCGTCGGCGAGCGTCGCCCCCGTCTCGTCGAACCGTACGAGCAGCCCGCCCGCGCCCTCGACCAGCACCAGATCGTGCTCGGTGGCCAGCTTCTCGGCCGCGTCGGCCACCTCGTGCGGCCGCACCGGCGGCCGTCCGGCGCGGCGGGCGGCGGTGGCCGGGGCCAGCGGCTCGGGGTAGCGGGCGAGTTCGAGCAGGGTCACCGCCCCGGCGAGGCGGCCCACCTCCGCGGCATCGCCCGGTTCGCCCTCCGCGACACCGGTCTGGGCGGGTTTGAGCACCGCCACCGAGCGGCCGCGTGCCAGCGCCGCCGCGGCGACGGCCGCCGTGCTGACGGTCTTTCCGATCTCCGTGCCCGTACCGGTGACGACCAGGACTGACATCTTCGTTTCCGTTGCCTTTCGTTTTCGTTCGCACTCCGGGGCGTGCCCCGGTCTGCCCCGGCCTGTTCCCGCGTCAGACGGCCGTGGCGCTGGCCGCTGTCGCGGCCGCCCGGACCGCCGCGCAGATCCGGGCCAGATCGTGGTCCCCGGTGATGTACGGCGGCATGGTGTACAGCAGATCGCGGAACGGGCGCAGCCACACGCCCTCGCGCACCGCGGCCCGCGTCGCCGCCGCCATCGCCGCGTCGTCCATCGGACGGTCCAGTTGGACGACGCCGATCGCGCCGAGCACCCGTACGTCCCGGACGCCCGGCCCGGCGGCCGCCTCCGCGAGACCGTCCCGCAGCCCGGCCTCGATCCGCTTGACCTCCTGCCGCCAGTCGTAGGAGAGCAGCAGGTCGATCGAGGCGCAGGCCACGGCCGTGGCCAGCGGATTGCCCATGAAGGTCGGGCCGTGGGCGAGCACCGGCACCTCGCCGCGCGAGATGCCCTCCGCCACCCGCGGGGTGCACAGCGTGGCGGCGAGGGTCAGATAACCCCCGGTCAGCGCCTTGCCCAGACACATCACATCGGGGCACACCCCCGCGTGCTCGGCCGCGAAGAGCGCGCCCGAGCGGCCGAAGCCGGTGGCGATCTCGTCGAACACCAGCAGCACATCGTGCTCGTCGCACGCCTCGCGCAGCACCCGCAGCAGCGCGGGGGAGTGGAAGCGCATCCCGCCCGCGCCCTGCACCACCGGCTCCACGATCACCGCGGCCAGCTCATCGGCGTGACGGGCCACCAGCTCACGGATGTGGCGCTCGTACACCGGGTCGGGGTCCGCGTCGAAGCCGGGCGGCGGGCCGTCCGCGAAGATCTGCTCGGGCAGCACACCGGACCACAGCCGGTGCATGCCGCCCTCCGGGTCGCACACCGCCATCGGCTGCCAGGTGTCGCCGTGGTAGCCGCCGCGCCAGGTCAGCAGCCGCCGCTTGGCGGGGCGGCCCAGGGAGCGCCAGTACTGGAGGCACATCTTCACCGCGACCTCGACCGACACCGAACCGGAGTCGGCGAGGAAGACGTGCTGGAGCGGCTCGGGCGTGATCTCCACCAGCCGGGTGGCCAGCCGGACGGCGGGCTCATGGGTGAGCCCGCCGAACATCACATGGCTCATCCGGTCCAGCTGACCGCGCGCGGCGTCGTTGAGCGCCGGGTGGTTGTAGCCGTGGATGGCGGACCACCACGACGACATCCCGTCCACCAGCTCGCGGACGCCCTCCACCGGCTCGGCCAGCCGCAGCCGGACCCCGGCCGCGGACTCCACGACCAGCGGGTCCTGGCGGCCGGGCATCGGGCCGTACGGATGCCAGACGTGCTGCCGGTCCAGGTCCCGCAGCTCGGCCGGGGTCAGTGGCTCAGGCATTGGGCGGCAGATCCGTGCCCGCGCCGCGGCGGCGCACCGCGACCAGGTCGGCGTGGGACTCCCGCGTGCCCGCGGCGGCGGGGACCACCGCACCGGCCGCCGCCGGGGCGGGTACGGCGTCGGCAGGGACCGCGTCGGCGGGCGCCGCGTCACCGCACGGGCCGCAGCCGCCGCCCTCCGCACCGTGGCCGCCGCAGCCGGAACCGGCCGCGGCGAGTGCGTCCGCGCGGTGTGCGGGCAGCGTCGTCGTATCGGTGCCCTCCACCTCGAAGCCCGCGTCGGCGATCATCGCGAGATCGTCCTTGCCCGACTGGCCCTCGGTGGTCAGATAGTCGCCGAGGAAGATCGAGTTCGCCAGGTTCAGGGCCAGCGGCTGGAGCGTCCGCAGATGGATCTCGCGGCCGCCCGCCAGCCGCACCTCGACGTCCGGGCAGACGAACCGCACCATGGCCAGGATCCGCAGACACCGCTGCGGGGTGAGGTTCCAGTCCCCGGCCAGCGGGGTGCCCTCGATCGGGATGAGGAAGTTGACCGGCACCGAGTCCGGGTCCAGCTCGCGCAGCGAGAAGACCACGTCCACCAGGTCCTCGTCCGACTCGCCCATGCCCGCGATCAGCCCGGAGCAGGCGGACATCCCCGCCGCCTGGGCCTGCTGCACGGTCGAGACCCGGTCGGCGTAGGTGTGGGTGGTGGTGATGTCGCCGTACGTCGCCTCTGAGGTGTTGAGGTTGTGGTTGTACGCGTTCGCCCCCGCGTCCTTCAGCCGCTCCGCCTGGCCGTCGGACAGCAGCCCCAGACAGGCGCAGATCTCGACGTCCTGGTGCTCCTCCTTGATGGCGGCGATGGTCTGGGAGACCCGGTCCACATCGCGGTCGGTCGGGCCGCGTCCGCTGGCGACCAGGCACACCCGCTTGGCGCCGCCCGCGACCCCGGCGCCCGCCGCGGCGGCCGCCTGCTCCGGCTTGAGCCAGGTGTACTTGAGGATGCCGGACTTCGAGCCCAGCCGCTGCGAGCAGTACGAGCAGTCCTCGGGGCACAGCCCCGACTTGAGGTTCACCAGATAGTTGAGCTTCACCCGCCGCCCGAACCAGGCGCGGCGCACCTTGCCCGCCGCGGCCACCACATCGAGCAGCTCGTCATCGGAGGTCGCCAGGACGGCGAGCGCCTCTTCGCGGGTGGGCGTCTCGCGCCGCAGCCCCTTCTCCACCAGCGTGTTCAGCAGGTCCATGGCGACGATCCTTTCCTACCCCACCGCCCGCGGCCAAGGAGAGACCGTACAAGACGCGCTGATCGGGGTGTGTGTATTGCCACACCATGACCGGGCATGGACGAGGCTACGTTCTATCCGGACCCGACAGTCGGTGCCCGAGACGAGGCCACGGAAGGCGAGGCAGCCGATGCCCCAGGACCGCGACGGCGCGTTCGCATGGATCGACGCGCAGCGGGAGCGGCGCGACCGGGCGGGGCTGGTGCGCCGGCTCAGCCCCCGCCCCGCCGACTCCCCGCTGCTCGATCTGGCGAGCAATGACTATCTGGGGCTGGCCCGGCACCCGGAGGTGACGGCCGCCGCGGCCGCGGCGGCGCACCGCTGGGGCGCGGGATCGACCGGCTCGCGCCTGGTCACCGGCTCCACCGAGCTGCACACCACGCTGGAGCGGGAGCTCGCCGAGTTCTGCGGATTCGAGGCGGCCCTGGTGTTCTCCTCCGGTTACGCGGCCAATCTGGCCGCCGTCTCCGCGCTGGGCGGCCGGGACGCCCTGGTCGTCTCCGACGCGGACAACCACGCCTCGCTCATCGACGGCTGCCGGCTCTCCCGCGCCGAGATCGCCGTCGTCCCGCACGCCGACCCGGACGCCGTAGGCAAGGCGCTGGACGCGGACGAGGCGGACGCGGGGGCGACGAAGGAGGGGGAGGCGCGGCGGCGCGCCCTCGTCGTCAGCGACGCGGTCTTCTCCGTCGACGGCGACGCCGCCCCGCTGGCCGCCCTCGCCGCTGTCGCCCGGCGTTACGGCGCGGCGCTGGTGGTGGACGAGGCGCACGGCCTGGGGGTGCTCGGCGAGGGCGGGCGCGGCGCGGTGCACGGGGCCGGGCTCGCGGGCGCGCCGGACGTGGTGGTCACGGCCACCCTCTCCAAGTCGCTGGGCAGCCAGGGCGGGGCGGTGCTGGGGCCCGCCCGGGTCATCGAGCACCTGGTGAACTCCGCACGGACGTTCATCTTCGACACCGGGCTCAACCCGGCGGCCGTGGGCGCCGCCCTGGCCGGCCTGCGGCTGCTGCGCCGGGAGCCGGAGCGCGCCGCCCGCGTCCGTACGGTCGCCATGGGGCTGTACGGGCGGCTGACCGCCGCCGGGCTGGCCGCGGTGCGGCCGGACGCGTCGGTGGTGTCGGTGCGGGCCCCGTCGCCGGAGAAGGCGGTGCGCTGGGCCGCGGACTGCCGCGCGGCCGGGCTGATGGTGGGGTGCTTCCGCCCGCCGTCCGTCCCGGACGGCGTCTCCCGGCTGCGGCTGACCGCGCGCGGGGATCTGACGGAGGACCAGATCGAAGAGGCGGCCGACGTGATCGTGAGGACCGCGCCGGCCGCCTGATGGCTCACTGACGGGACGGTGAGCGGATCAGCTCACCGGCGGAAGGGATACTTCACTCACGGATCAGCTTCCGGTTCCGGCCGAGCGGGAGATGCCGGAGCCGGGGCCGTCGCCCTTGAGTCCCTCGAGGAAGGAGACCCAGGTCGACGGGGTGAACAGCAGGACGGGGCCCGCCGTGTTCTTCGAATCGCGCACGCCGAGCTGGTCGGGCCCCAGCAGGGCCGTCTCGACGCAGTTGTTCATTCCGACGCTGTAGCTGCTGCGCAGCCAGTCGACGGAGTTGGCGGACATTTTGGACATGGTGCCCCCTCAGGCGCCGCCCCCGATTTTGTTGATGAAGGACAACGATTCCTCAGGTGTCAGGGCGTGTGCGCGCAGTACTTCGAACGCGGCGCTGTACGCCCGGAGGTCTTCTTTCCGCTCCAGATAGAGGCTACTCGTCAAGTGGTCGAGAACTACTACGTCCAGGTCACTAATGTGCGGAAAAGAGAAAATAATGAAAGGACCTGTCATACCAATGGGCATTCCGATCGAGAATGGCAGCACCTGTAGCTGCACCTGAGGCAATGCGCAGAGTTCGGCCAGATGGCGCAATTGCGCCGTCATCACTCCGGGCCCGCCCACCTCACGCCGCAGAGCCGCCTCGTCGAGCACCGCGTGCAGCCGCAGCGGCCGCTCGCCGTGCAGCACCGACTGGCGCGCGATCCGCACCTCGACCAGCGAGTCCACCTGGGGTCCCGGCAGATCCGGGAGCGCCGCGAGGGTCACCGCCCGGGCGTAGTCCGGGGTCTGCAACAGGCCCGGCACCACCGTGGTCTCCAGCGTGTACGCGTCCGACGCCTCCGCCTCCAGGCTGATGAAGTCCCGGTAGGCGGGCGGCAGCAGATCGCGGTACGCGTACCACCAGCCGCGCCGCGACCCCTCCGGATCGGAGGCACCCCCGCGGCACAGCGCCTCCAGCAGGGCGCGCAGCTCCGGGTCGGCGACCTGGTAGACCTCCAGCAGCCGGGCCACATCCGAGGGCTTGGCGCCGCTCCGCCCGGTCTCGATCCGGCTCACCTTCGACTGGTGCCAGCCCAGCCGGTTGGCGACCTCACCGCTGGTGAGCCCGGCCAGATCGCGCTGGCGGCGCAGTTCCGCACCGAGCTTGCGGCGACGCACCGCCGGGCCGTATCGCATCAGTTCTCCCTCCCGCCTTCCTTTTGACGCGCCACCCAGAGCGCGTGTCGCACCAGTGGCCCAGTGTGCCTTCCAAATCCGGTCTTCCGTAGCAGAGTTCACCGCTTTGGGCGACAGATATATGCATAACTCGGTGGATCGCCCCCGTTGGAGAGGCCATTGGTGGCAGTCTGACGCGTAGAGCCGTCGGGGCAGCCCACGACTTCACCGGCTTCGCAAGTCCACCCTCGAAACGCGTCCGCAGCCGCGCCCCGGCCGGAAAGGGACAGGCCGTCATGGCAGACCATCAGGAAGCATCCGTCACTCTGCCGAGCGCACCGGCGTCGGTTCCCGCGGCACGCGCCTATGTCACGGACGTGCTCGCCGAATGGGGGCTCGGGGCGGGAGCGGAGGCCGCCGACACCGTGCGGCTGATCGTCTCCGAGCTCGCCACCAACGCCGTGGAGCACACCGTGGGCCAGTCGCCCACCTTCACCGTGGACCTACGGCTCGACCGCGAGCAGCGGCTGGAGATCGGGGTCACCGACAGCCATCCGAAATGGCCCAGGTGGCTGCCGCTGGCCACCCAGCAGGACAGCGGGCGCGGGATGGTCATCGTCCGCTGTCTGGCCGCGGAGTCGGGCGGCGAGGTGTTCGTCACCCCGACCGCGGACGGCGGCAAGACCGTCTGGATCGCCCTGCCGTGGACCGTGCCGGTCCGCTGAGCCGGTGGACCCTCCCCGTCCGCTGAATCGTTCACAGCACGCGCTGGGCCTGCCCCTCCGAGACCCGCGCCTCGGCCAGCTGGCGGATCCGGGTGTAGACCCGCCCGGCGGCCGGGCCGATCAGATAGTGCGGCATGTCGCCGCGCTCGATCACCCCGTACCGGCTCGTGCCCATCAGATATGAGGAATACAGGATCAGCCCGCTCGGTCCGCGCATATCGATGGTGAGCGCCGAGAAGCCGGGAAACTCCTCCGTCTGATAGACCCGCAGACCGTCGGCCTCCGCCCCGTAGCGCTCCTTGAAACGGCCGAACCGCTCCAGCGAATCCTTGATCTTCCGCGCCATGTCCTCCTGGTACTGGCGGGAGAGCGTGGCCGCCGCGTCCGAGGACGGGTCCAGCAGATAGCAGTGGTAGGTGCCGCCCCGGCGCAGCAGCCCGAGGACCGCGTCGCGGAAGCGGGCCGGACGCTCGGTGGTGACCAGCCGGCCGGAGGTGGTGCGCAGCGCCGTCCCCATGTCCAGGACCTCTTCGTCCGCCGCGTCCAGCAGCCGCGCCTTCTCCTGCGGGCTCGGCCGCTCCGGATACGCGTGCACCGGGGCGCCGTCCGCCAGCCCCCGGCCCGCCAGCCACGCCTTGGCCGCCCCGCCCGGGCCGCCGTCGCCCGCCATCAGATAGACGTCCTTGCCCTCATGGCTTCCCACATGGGCGAACAGCTCCGCGTACGGCCCGGCGGTGCGGTACACATCCTCCGAGACCGCCAGGCAGTCCGGCGGAGTCGCCTTCTCCAGATGCGCGGCCAGATTGATGTCGGGGGAGTGGATGGTGCCGGTCCGGCCCTCGCCGGTGTGCCGTATCGCCCCCTTGTGCAGCGCCATCCGCACATGCAGCTCGCCGTCCACCCCCGCCTGGGCGAACTCGTCCCGCAGATGGCGCAGATCGAGGGTGAGAAAGGTGCGGGCCGCCTCCAGCGCGACATCACGGGCCACGCTCTCGCGGTCGTCGTGGACCGCGAAGAAGCCCCCGTCGCCGCGCCAGCTCCATAAGTCGCCGCGGGCACAGCGGTGCTGGGCCGAGAACTGCTCGATCCGCGCGCGCATCCGCTCGCGCAGCAGATCGAAGGCGTGGGCGGCGCGGTCCCTGGGGTTCGAGCGGACGATCGTCGAATACCCGGAGGTGTCGACGAAGAGCAGATACACCTGGTCGTAGGTGTGGTCCGGCTGGAAGGGCTCGTTCATGACGGCACCACACCGCGCTCGACGGCGCTGCGCTCCACGCAGAACTCATTGCCCTCGAGGTCGGACATCACCACCCACCCCAGCCCGTCCTCCGTGCGCCGGTCGTCCGCCACCCGCGCGCCGAGCCCGATCAGCCGCTCCACCTCGGCGTCCCGGGTGCCCGACGGCGGCTGGATGTCCAGGTGCACGCGGTTCTTGACGGTCTTGGCGTCCGGGACCCGCAGGAACAGCAGCCCCGGCACCCCGGGTCGCCCCGGGCTGATCAGTGCCCATTCGCCGTCCGGATCGGAGTCCTCCAGGGGGTAGCCGGTCAGCCGGGACCAGAACCGCGCGAGGGCGTGCGGATCACGGGCGTCGAAGGTGATGTGCCGGACCGGGTTGAGATACGCCATGCGAAGCCTCCGGTGGTCGACGGGGCCGGTCCACAGCGGTGTCCCGGCCCCGTCAACCTACCCACGGTCACTGACGCCTACGGCGGGTCAGCGCACATGTCCGTACCAGACCTTCTTGGTCCAGATCCGCTCCAGCCGCACCACCTGGCCGGTCTTGGGGGCGTGCCACAGGCGCCCGCCGCCCGCGTACACCCCGACGTGGTACACCCCGCCGCCGGAGTGGAAGAAGACCAGGTCACCGCCCTTGCGGGAGGCGGCCTTGATATGGCGGGTCCGGTTGTACTGGGCGGCCGCGGTGCGTGGCAGCCGCTTCCCGGCCCGCTTGTAGGCGTACTGCGTCAGCCCGGAGCAGTCGAAGCGCTTCGGCCCCGCCGCGCCGTACTTGTACGGTGCGCCCTTCTTGGAGGCCGCGATCCGCAGCGCCTTGGCGGCGACGGTCGCGGCCTCGGCCTCCGGTGGACAGCCCGGCGTCGCCACGGTGCCGCCCACGGCGGCGACGGTGAGGGCGGAGACGGCGCTCGCTCGGGAGAACATCCTGGGGATACGTATGTGCGCAGACATCACACGACACCCTTCGTGAGCCGACCCCGCCCCGGTGCGGTGGCGGGGTCCTGTCGTCTCCAGGGATGGTCACGCAGACGCGCACCGGTTCCGACTCGAGCGGGCGCGGTGTGACGGTGGTCACGGCAGGGCCGTTCGGGTGGTGCCGACCGTCCCGCCATACGTCCATGACCTGTCCGAACGGCCGTGCTGCGGCGTGGTGGGGCGGGCGGTGGAACGGACCCGGGGCGCCGCGCGGCGCAAGCCGATCCGGCCCGGAGCACCGGAATTCCACTCCGCCGTTCGGGCGACGGCCTTGCGCGACGGTGACGGCCCCCGCGCCCCCCGGCCGCCCCGCGCCCCCTCCGGCCGACCCGCGCCCCCGACCGACCCGGGCCCCCGACCGACCCGGGCCCCCGACCGACCCGGGCCCCCGACCGACCCGCGCCCCTGACCAGCCCGCCTCAGGCCCGCAGCGCCGGGGGCAGCGTGACGCGCTCCGCGCGCCGCTCCCCGTCCAGCACCCGCAGCGCCCGGGCCAGGGTCGCGGTGTGCAGCTCGCTCTCCCCGCGCTCATGCATCAGCGTCAGCGCGTCCCGCAGCGCGGTGGCCTTCCCCACCAGCGCCTGGGCGGCCCGCAGACTGCCGTAGGTGTCACGGCCGCGGGCCGGATTGATCCGGCCCAGCAGATCGACCACCTCCAGATAGCCGTCGATCAGATTCCCCTCCGCGCGGGTGAGCGCGGGCAGCGGGGGCAGCTCCGGTGGCAGCACCGCGCTCACCTCGTCCGCGGCGGCGGGCCCGGCCGCTTACGGCTCTGGGTGACCTCGTCCACCAGCCCGTACGCCCTCGCGCCCTCGGCGTCGAAGATCTTGTCGCGGTCGATATCGGCCCGGATCCGCTCGGCGCTCCGGCCGGTGTGCCGCACCAGCATCTCCTCGAGCATCTCCTGGGTGCGCCGCAGCTCATTGGCCTGGATCTCCAGATCCGAGGTGGTGCCCTCGACCGGCTCGCTGAACGCGGCCTGGTGGATGAGGATCCGCGCGCCCGGCAGGGCCAGGCGCTTGCCCGGGGTGCCGGCGGCCAGCAGCACGGCGGCCGCCGAGGCGGCCTGGCCCAGGCAGACCGTCTCGATGTCGCAGGAGACGAAGTGCATGGTGTCGTAGACCGCCGTCATGGCCCCGAACGAGCCGCCGGGCGAGTTGATGTAGAGCGAGATGTCCTGGTCGGGCGCGGCGTGCTCGAGATGGATCAGCTGCGCGATCACATCGTTGGCGGCGGTGTCGTCGATCGGGGTGCCGAGGAAGACGATGCGCTCGGAGAGCAGCTTGGAGTACGGGTCCATGGTGTGCGTCCCCGAGCTGGTGCGCTCGGTGAACTCGGGCAGGACATAGCGCGCGGTCGGTCGTTCCATCGCGTCACCTCTCGGCGTCGTCGTCAGCGGTGTCGTGGGCTCCGTAAAAAATGTACAGGATGTACATCCAGATATGATGGGAGCATGGCTTACGAGATTCCGGTGACGCAAGCCCGTGCAGAGCTCGCGGAGCTGATCAACCGCGTGGTGTACGGCGGCGAGAGGGTGGTCGTCACGCGCCACGGGAAGCCGCTTGTCGCCCTGGTGTCAGCCGCGGACCTGCGGCGACTCGAGGAGATCGAGACGGGCGAGGAGGAGCAGGTGATCAGCACCGTGTCCTCGATGCGCCCCACCTCGTCCGCTCCGGGCGAACGGCGGCGCTTCGGCATCGCGGCGGAACACCGCGGCCCGGACGCCGGGGATCGGCGTCCGGGCCGCGAGGAGTGACGGACGGAACCGGACCGGCTCGGCGCCGGTCCGGTGTGGGGGCGCTCGTCAGGAGCTGAGCGTCCAGATCGCGTTGGCGATGGCGTCGGTGTTCAGGTCCAGCGCCTTGTCGTCGATGTTCGACGCCTTGTCACATGCGGAGTGGTAGCACGGGTCGAACGCCTCGCCCGCCTTGCCGCCCCACTGGTCGGCCTGCTCCTGGCTCATGGTGGCCTCGGCGCCGGTGAACAGACCGCCGACCCGCACGCCCGCGTCCTTGAACGGGGCGTGGTCCGAGCGGCCGTCGCCCTCGGTCTCCTTCTCGGTGGTGATGTTCTTCGCCGCGTACCAGTCCTTGAAGACCTTCTCCAGCTCCGGGTCGTCGTCATAGACGAAGTAGCCCGGGTTGGGGGAGCCGAGCATGTCGAAGTTGAGATAGGAGTCGATCTTCGACGTGTCGTCGGCCGCCAGGCTGTCGACGTAGTGCGTCGACCCGACCATGCCGTCCTCCTCGTCGCCCCACCAGGCGAACCGCAGGTGCTTGGAGGGCTGGAGGTCGGCCTTGGCCACGGCGAGCGCGACCTCGAGGATCGCGGCCGAGCCGGAACCGTTGTCGTTGATGCCGGGGCCGGCCTCGACCGAGTCGAGATGGGAACCGGCCATCACGACCTTGTCGTCGGCACCGCCCTTCCAGTCGGCGATGAGGTTGTAGCCCTTCTTGCCGCCGGAGGTGAACTCCTGGACGGAGGTGGTGAATCCGGCCTCGTCCAGCTTGCCCTTGATGAAGTCCAGGGACTTCTGGTAGCCGGGCTCGCCATGGGCGCGGTTGCCGCCGTTGGCGTCCGCGATGGACTGGAGCTCGCCCAGATCGGCCTTGACGGCCGCGACGTCCACGTCGGGGGCGGCGGCCTTGGTGTTGACGGTGGCCTCGGCGCCGGAGGCGCCGCTCAGCAGGGCCGCGGCGAGCGCGGCACCGGTTGCCGCCGCGAGGCTTCCGCGGCGAATTGACGCTATTCGCTTCACAGTTGGGCTCCGTTGTGATGTGGGGGGTTGGAGCGGAGCAGGTGAATCATGGTGTTGCGGTGATGAGAATCGGGGCTATGCGGTGGGGCCGTCAAGTGCGATAGCCGGACGTACGGGTCCGCCGAGCGGATTGCCGGGCGGCGGCCGAGGGGGGTACGGGAACGTGACCGTGGCTCCCAAGGCCGTCTTGACCAGCATCGATCGGATTGATCAGGGTTGTCCGGTCAATGGTTCAGTTAACGCCGACGAAATGCCGCGGAACTAGCCTGCGAAGGCTGGACGCACATGGCCCGGAATCGCGCGGAACGGGTGGTTTCCGCCGGATCGGGGCTTCCGCGGGATGAGGGCGAGAATGAGGTGGGAAGCATGCGTTTGACCCCGCATGAGCAGGAACGTCTGCTCATCCATGTGGCCGCCGACGTGGCCGAGAAGCGACGGGCCCGGGGCGTGCTCCTCAACCATCCCGAGGCGACGGCGCTGATCACCGCCCACATCCTGGAGGGCGCCCGCGACGGCCGCGGTGTCGCCGAGCTGATGGCCTCCGGCCGCCAGGTGCTCACCCGCGACGAGGTGATGGAGGGCGTTCCCGAGATGATCCAGGACGTGCAGGTCGAGGCCACTTTCCCCGACGGCACCAAGCTGGTCACCGTCCATCAGCCGATAGCCTGACGGGGGGCGCTTCGATGATCCCCGGAGAGATCCTGCACGCCGATGAGCCGGTGCGCCTCAACGAGGGGCGGCCGGTCACCCGGCTCACCGTGCTCAACGCCGCCGACCGGCCCGTCCAGGTCGGCTCCCACTACCATTTCGCCGAGGCCAACCCCGGCCTCGACTTCGACCGCGCCGCCGCCCGCGGCAAGCGGCTGAACATCGCCGCGGGCACCGCCGTGCGCTTCGAACCGGGCATCCCCGTGGAGGTCGCCCTGATCCCGATCGCGGGGGAGCGGATCGTGCCGGGGCTGCGCGGGGAGACGGGAGGAGCGCTCGATGACCGCTGAACTGGACCGCGCCGCGTACGCCGATCTCTTCGGCCCCACCACCGGGGACCGCGTCCGGCTCGCCGACACCGACCTCTTCATCGAGATCGAGGAGGACCGCTGCGGGGGGCCCGGCCGGGCCGGGGACGAGGCGGTCTTCGGCGGCGGCAAGGTGATCCGCGAGTCCATGGGCCAGTCCCGGGCCACCCGTGCCGAGGGCGCCCCCGACACCGTGATCACCGGGGCCGTCGTGCTCGACCACTGGGGCGTCGTCAAGGCGGATATCGGCCTGCGTGACGGCCGTATCACCGGGATCGGCAAGGCCGGGAACCCCGACACCATGGACGGCGTCCACCCCGACCTCGTCATCGGGCCCGAGACCGAGGTCATCGCGGGCAACGGCAGGATCCTCACCGCGGGCGCCATCGACGCCCACGTTCACTTCATCTCCCCGACCCTCGTCGACCAGGCGCTCTGCTCCGGGATCACCACCCTCGTCGGCGGCGGCACCGGGCCTGCCGAGGGCACCAAGGCGACCACCATCACCCCCGGACCCTGGCACCTCGCCCGGATGTTCGAGGCGCTGGAGGGGTATCCGGTCAACATCGGGCTGCTCGGCAAGGGCAACACCGTCTCGAGTGAGGCGATGTGGTCCCAACTGCGCGGTGGGGCACTCGGATTCAAGATCCATGAGGACTGGGGGGCGACCCCCGCCGCCATCGACGCCTGCCTCGGCGTCTGCGAGGAGAGCGGCGCCCAGCTCGCCATTCACACCGACACCCTCAACGAGGCGGGCTTCGTCGGCGACACCCTCGCCGCCATCGCCGGGCGCACCCTGCACGCGTATCACACCGAGGGCGCGGGCGGCGGGCACGCGCCCGACATCATCACCGTGGTCTCCCAGCCGAACGTACTCCCCAGCTCCACCAATCCGACGCGCCCGCACACCGTCAACACCGTCGAGGAGCACCTCGACATGCTGATGGTCTGCCACCACCTCAACCCGGCCGTCCCCGAGGACCTCGCCTTCGCCGAGTCCCGCATCCGGCCCAGCACCATCGCCGCCGAGGATGTGCTGCACGACCTCGGCGCGATCTCGATCATCTCCTCCGACTCCCAGGCCATGGGACGGATCGGCGAGGTGGTGCTGCGCACCTGGCAGACCGCGCATGTGATGAAGCGACGGCGCGGGGCGTTGGCCGGGGACGGCCGCGCCGACAATCTCCGGGCGCGTCGCTATGTCGCCAAATACACCATCAATCCGGCGGTGGCGCAGGGCCTCGACGGGGAGATCGGCTCGGTGGAGCCCGGGAAACTGGCCGACCTGGTGCTCTGGGACCCCGCGTTCTTCGGCGTCAAACCGCACCTGGTCATCAAGGGCGGCCAGATCGCGTATGCGCAGATGGGCGACGCCAACGCCTCCATCCCGACCCCGCAGCCGGTCCTGCCGCGCCCCATGTTCGGCGCGCTGGGCCGCGCGGCGGCCAGGGGCTCGGTCAACTTCGTGACCCAGGCCGCCTTGGACGACGGCCTGGCGGACCGGCTGGACCTCCACAAGCGGTTCGCCCCGATCCGCGGCACGCGGGGGGTCACCAAGGCGGACATGCGGGAGAACGACGCCCTGCCGCGGGTCGAGGTCGACCCCGACACGTTCACCGTGACGATCGACGGCGAGCCCGTCGAACCGGCTCCGGCGACGGAACTTCCCATGGCCCAGCGGTACTTCCTCTTCTGACCGGACCGGCCATCATGCCCACGAACGAGACACCGCCCAGTCCTGGGGACGTCCACGGCCCGGCCGCGGGTGGCCGGCCGGCGGACCTTTCCCCAACCCGCCCCTTCCCACAACCAAGGGGCTCCGCCCCCTGGACCCCCGGTGCCTCGTCAGCGGAGGTGCCGGACCGGGCCCGCGAACGGTCGCCCGGGGGCGGAGCCTCTGGTGAGGTCGGGGGTGAAACCTCTAGCGGGATCGCCGCTCCCGGCCGCTGGGCCCCGGGTGCCCCGTCGCCGGACAGGGAGGATGGGGCCGGTCAACGGTCGCCTGGGGGCGGAGCCTCCGGTGAGGTCCGGGGTGAAGCCTCCGGTGGGGTCCGGGGTGATGCCCCTGGTGGGATTGTCGCTTCCGGTCCCTGGGCCCCGGGTGCCTCGTCGCCGGGCAGGGCGGATGGGGCCGGTCGACGGTCGCCCGGGGGTGGAGCCTCTGGTGGGGGCGCCGCTGCTGCTCCCTGGGCGCTTGGTGCGCCGTCATCGGACGGGCCGGATCGGGCCCGTTCGGGGACGGAGGAGACGCCCTCCGGCGGGGTCCGGGCCGACGTTCCCGCCCGCCCCGGTACGCCGTCATCGGGCGGACCAGGTCGGGCTCGGTCGGGGGCGGAGGACGTGGCTGTAGGGCATGCGGTGGGGGCCTCGCAACGGGGGCCCGGGGGTGAAGCCCCCGGTGGGATCGGTGCGTTGCTCGTTCTTTCCGATGGGCGGTTTCCCGCCGGAGGCCATGCGCATTCCGGTGGGGCCGAGGCCGCCGTCGCGGCGGGGCGGATCCGTGACGCGGCCTCCCTGGCGGCGTTCTGCCGGGGGCGGCTGCACACCGTCGGGCTCACCGCGGCCGGGCTCGCCGCCGCGGCCGCCGCCGGGCTCGAGCCGCTCGCGCTGGACGACGCCGCGGACGCCCGTACCCCCAGCCCCGCGCTGCGGGCCACCGCCCGGCGGCTCGGGCGCCAGCTGATGCGCGCCGCCCGCGCCACCTGGCCGTCGCCCGGGCTGGACGCCCTGGCCGCCGCCCGGCCGCGCGGGGCGCATCAGCCCGTGGTGCTCGGACTCACCGCGCGCGCCGCCGCGCTGGGCCCGCCGGACGCCGCGTACGCCGCCGGGTACGAGGCGGTGAGCGGGCCCGCGACCGCCGCCGTACGGCTGCTGAGCCTCGACCCCTTCGACGCCACCGCCGTCCTCGCCCGCCTCGCCCCCGAACTGGACCAGGTCGTGGCGCGGGCCGCCGACGCGGCGCGGCGGGCCCTCGACGAGGGCCCGGGCGCGCTGCCCGCCGCCTCCGCGCCGCTGCTCGACATCGCCGCCGAACAGCACGCCACCTGGTCCGTACGCCTCTTCGCCTCGTAACCGGGCCCGTGCCGCCCCTGTTGGAATTTCGGAGCCGTTCATGCATCTCGACCACCCGGACACCTACCCCCCGCGCCACACCTACGGCGCCACCGACCCCCACCGCCCCGACGGCACCCGCCGCGCGCTGCGCGTCGGCCTCGGCGGACCGGTGGGCTCGGGCAAGACCGCGACCGTCGCCGCGCTGTGCCGGGCGCTGCGCGACCAGCTCTCCCTCGCCGTGGTCACCAATGACATCTACACCCGCGAGGACGCCGAGTTCCTGCTGCGCAACGCCGTACTGCCGCCGGAGCGCATCACCGCCGTGGAGACCGGGGCCTGTCCGCACACCGCGATCCGCGACGACATCTCCGCCAACCTGGAGGCGGTCGAGGAGCTCGAGGAGACCGTGGGTCCGCTCGATCTGATCCTGGTCGAGTCCGGGGGCGACAACCTCACCGCGACGTTCTCCAAGGGCCTGGTCGACGCGCAGGTGTTCGTCATCGACGTCGCGGGCGGCGACGACATACCCCGCAAGGGCGGCCCCGGCGTGACCACCGCCGATCTGCTCGTGGTCAACAAGACCGACCTGGCCCCCTACGTCGGCTCGGACCTGGCGCGCATGGCCCGCGACGCCGAGGCCCAGCGCGGTGAACTCCCCGTCGCCTTCACCTCCCTGGTCGCCGAGGACGGCATCCGCCCCATCGCCGACTGGGTCCGCGGCCGCCTGGCCGCCTGGACGGCGGCCCCGGCATGACCCCGGCCCCGGCCGCACCGGGTGGCGTACCGCCACACCCCGAGCCGCGGATGCCGGGAAGTGCTCCGGAGCGGGAAGCCCCGGACATCCGGCGCGGCCCGGCCGCCTCGGGCACCGCAGGTGCGGCGGGCTCCTCGGCTGCGACTCACGCCTCGGGCGCGACATGCACCTCGGGTGCGTCGGCAGTCGTCCCGCGTGCGGCAGGCACCTCACCCGCATCGGGCACCTCACCCGCATCGGGCACCTCACCCGCAACGGGCACCCCAAGCCCGGTCGTACGGGCCACCGCCCGTCTCGTCGCCGAGGCGGACGGGCGCGGCGGCACCGCGTTGCCCGTGCTCGCCGGGGGCGGGCCGCTCGCGTTGCGGCGGACCCGGGGCGTGGGCGGGGCGGCGTGTGTCACCGTGGTCGGGGCCATGAGCGGGCCCCTCGGCGGCGATCGGATCGCCCTGGAGGCGACCGTCGGACCGGGTGCCCGGCTGCGCATCGGTTCCGCCGCGGCCACCATCGCGCTGCCCGGGCGCGCGGCCGGGCCCGCGCACTACGAGATCCGGCTGACGGTCGCCGACGGCGCGGCCCTGCACTGGCTGCCCGAGCCCCTGATCTCCGCCCATGGCAGCGAACTGCTGATGACCACCCGGGTCGAACTCGCGCCCACCGCCCGCCTCGTGCTCCGCGAGGAGCAGATCCTGGGCCGCACCGGCGAATCCCCGGGCCATCTGACCAGCCGCCTCACCGTCCACCGCGCCGGGCGCCCGCTCCTCGACCAGGAGCTCGCCCACGGCCCCGGCGCCCCCGGCTGGGACGGCGGCGCGGTCCTCGGCGGCCATCGGGCGGTGGGCCAGCTGCTCGTGGTCGATCCGGCCTTCGACACTCGTCCCATCACGCCCCGCCGCCTCGCCGAGACCGCCGTCCTCACGCCGCTGACCGGCCCCGCCGCCCTCGCCACCGCCGTTGCCCCGGACGCCCTCCACCTCCGCCGGGCCCTCGACGCGGCGGCCGCCGCCGTGGGTTGATGTTCACGTCTTGATAAAGAAACGGCGGTTTGCCCTGTACTCGGCGGTAAGCAAGACAGAAGAATCCCCCTGACACTCTGTGATCATTGCCGCTCCTGGCGGCGCAACAAAGCAGGGGGATGACTAAGTGAGACGCACAGCACTCTTCGGCGCGACCGGCGGTGTGATCGCCGGTGCGCTGATAACCGGTGCGCTGGCCGCCCCCACGGCCGGGGCCTCGGAGCGGACGCCCGGCGGGGCCGCCGAGGCCCGTGGGGTGGCGGTGGCCGCGGCCAAGGCCGCGAAGAAGGGCATCGACTGGACGGACTGCCCGGCCGACTGGGGGTTCGCCAAGCCCATCCAGTGCGGCTATGTCACCGTGCCGCTCGACTACGCCAAGCCGAACGGCCGCACCATCAAGCTCGCGGTGGACCGGATCGCCAACACCGGCTCCGCCTCCGAGCGGCAGGGCTCGCTGATCTACAACCCGGGCGGGCCCGGCGGCTCCGGGCTGCGCTTCCCGACCCGGGTCACCACCAAGAACCCGCTGTGGACGAAGGTGTCGAAGGCGTACGACTTCGTCGGCTTCGACCCGCGCGGGGTGGGCCACTCCACGGCCATCTCCTGCGTGGATCCCCAGGAGTACGTCAAGGCCCCGAAGCTGGACCCGGTGCCCGACAGCGAGGCGGACAAGCGCGTCCAGCGCAAGCTGGCCCGCGAGTACGCCGAGGGGTGCAAGGAGCGCAGCGGCTGGATGCTGCCGCAGATGACGACGCCCAACACCGCCCGGGACATCGACGTCATCCGGGCCGCGCTCGGCGACAAGAAGCTCAACTACCTGGGCGTGTCCTACGGAACGTACATCGGCGGGGTCTACGCGACGCTCTTCCCGACCCATGTGCGCCGGCTGATCGTGGACAGCGTGGTGAACCCCTCGCGGGAGAAGATCTGGTACCAGGCCAACCTGGACCAGGACGTCGCCTTCGAGACGCGCTGGAACGACTGGAAGGCGTGGGTGGCGAAGAATGACGCCGCCTACCACATCGGCGACACCCCGGCGAAGGTCCAGCGGCAGTGGGAGAAGCTGCGCGCGGCCGCCAAGAAGAGCCCCATCGGCGGGGTCGTGGGCCCGGCCGAACTGCTCGGGTTCTTCCAGAGCGCTCCGTACTACGACTCGTCGTGGGCCACCGTCGCCCAGGTGTGGAGCGACTACCTCGGCGGCGATGAGAAGGCGCTGGTCGAGGCCGCGGGCCCGGACATGTCCGACACCGCGGGCAACATCGCCTCGGAGAACGGCAACGCCGTCTACACCGCCGTCGAGTGCGCCGACGCCAAGTGGCCGACCAGCTGGTCGAAGTGGGACCGGGACAACACCCGGCTCCACCGCGACTACCCCTTCCTGACCTGGTCCAACGCCTGGATGAACCTGCCGTGCGCCACCTGGGGGGCCAAGCAGGGGACCCCGCTGGAGGTGGGGGCCGCCAAGGGGCTGCCCAAGACGCTGATCGTGCAGAGCACCCGCGACGCCGCGACCCCGTACGAGGGCGCGGTGGAGCTGCACAAGCGGCTGAAGGGCTCGCGTCTGGTGACCGAGAAGGACGCCGGTTCGCACGGGGTCACCGGTCTGGTGAACCCGTGTGTCAACGACCGGGTGGACGCCTACCTGCTCAAGGGCACGGTGGACGCCAAGGACGTGACCTGCGCCCCGCACGCCACGCCGGTGCCCGCGAAGTCGGGCGCGTCCGCGAAGGCGGCCAAGGCCGCGAAGGAGGCGGCCGCCGTCGTCAAGTAGCCGGCGGTACGCGGTGATGTGCCGGGCCCGTGCGTTTCCCGCACGGGCCCGGCGCTGTTTCCCCGAAGTGATCAGGACGCTGGGGAATCCCCGCCGCCCCGCAGCCACGCGTCCTCGGCCGCGTAGTCGAACAGATCGGTCATCGGGTCGTAGGCGGCGGCCATGTCGGGGAAGGCCGTACGCCAGTCCGGGGTGGCCGCCAGCCGCTCCGTCAGCCAGGCGACGGTCGCCGGCAGCGATTCCGCATAGCCGGTCACCGGGCGGTAGCCCAGCTCCCGCTCGGCCGCGGACATGTCGTAGACGAGGGGGTGGGCCAGGCTCCAGGGGGTGCTGCCGACATGCGGATGCGGCGGCTCCCCGTCGACCAGCACCAGCTCGCCGCGCACCTCCAGCACCGCGTCCACGGCGGCGGCGATGTCGGCGACCGTCGGGGCCTGCGGATCGCCCGCGTTGAGCACCCGGGAACCGGGCCGGTGGGCGGCCAGCCGCACCAGCTCCGCGATGTTGTCGACATGCACCGGATGGAACCGGCTGCGGCCGCCGTACGCCAGGATCCGCACCGGCCGCCCGTCCAGCGCCCGTTTGACGAAGTACAGCTCACGGGGGGTGCGGCAGTGCGGGCCGTGGATCGCCCCGGCGCGCAGCACGGTCGTCGGCAGCCGGTCCCCGGCGGCCAGCAGCTCCCGCTCCAGCGCCACCTTACGGCTGCCGTAGCCGTCGCCCGGCGGGACGGTCCGCTGGGACTCGGGGAGCGGCAGCGGATAGCGCGGGGCGCCGTCCGGCCGGTCCTGGGTTCCGAAGCCCCGGCCCTGGTCGTCCTCGTACACCGCTCCGGTGGAGATCACCACCGCCGATCCGATCCGGTCGGCGAGCCCCAGCAACTGCCGTGCGTGCGCCCGGCCGTAGGCGACGCAGTCCAGCACCACATCGCAGCCGTCGCCGACCAGCGCGGCCACCGCGGCGTCGTCGTCCCGGTCCACGGCCACGCTCTCCACCGAGCCGGGCCAGCTCTCGTCGCGGCCCCCGCCGCGCGAGGCGGCCCGCACCCGCCAGCCCTCCTCGGCGAGCGCGCGCACCGCCGCCCGGCCGATCTGTCCCGTCGCCCCGATCACACATGCGTTCCCAGTGCTCATGCCGGGACGCTAAGGGCCCGGGCGGCACGCTGCCCAGACTTCTTCGCCATGAGCAGATTCGCCCTCGGCCGATCATTCACGGTCAAAGACTGAGTGCAGGTGATCGCTTTTTCACGCCCTTTGAATTCACCGTGATGCATTCCGAAGAAAAAAGCATCTTCGATTCATGCGACGGTGAAACCGCTATGCTCCAGGGCCCATGACGGGCTGGTTCATCGCCCGCGTTTTCGCACTCATTTTCTCTTCGCTGTTTTTAAGGATGCCCATGGTTTTCGCCGGCACCTCATCCGGAGGTGGCACGTCACCCGGAGGCCGACGGCCCGCCTCCACGCTCGTATGGGTCATCCCTCCCGCCGCGATGGCGTTCTGCGCGGCGCTGGCCGTCGTCGTGGTCCCCTCCGGGGCGCGGGCCACGGTCGCCTGGTGCGGAGTGGCGGCGACATTCGCCGTGGCCCTCGCGGCGGCCGAGGCGATGCGCCGCGGCCGGCTGATCACCACGCTGCGCACCCGGCTCACCGCCCGGGACGCCGAGCTGCGGCAGCGCCTGGCGGACCAGGAGGCGGAGATCCGGCGGCTGACCCGGGAGGTGCTCCCCGCGACGGTGGCCCGGCTGCGGCGCGGCGCCATGGTGCACGAGGCGATGAAGGACGTCGACTACGCGCCCCGTCTCGACCCGGACTTCGACGCCGCCCACGAGCAACTGCTGCGGTGGGTGCTGGACACCGTGCGGACCGAGGAGGACCTGAGGGACGCGGCCCAGCGGGCGTTCGTCAACATCGCCCGCCGGGTGCAGGCCATCGTCCACCAACAGGCCCAGGACATGCGGGAGATGGAGGACAAGCACGGCGCCGACCCGGACGTCTTCGAGGATCTGCTCCACCTGGACCACGGCAACGCCCTCATCGGCCGGCTGGCGGACTCCATCGCGGTCCTGGGCGGCTCCCGCCCGGGCCGTCAGTGGCAGAAGGAGGTGCCGCTGTTCAACGTCTGCCGCGGCGCCATGTCCCGCATCCTCGAGTACGAGCGGGTGGATCTGCACTCGGTGGCGGACGTCGCCATCGTCGGCCCCTCGGTGGAGCCGCTGATCCACGCCCTCGCCGAACTGCTGGACAACGCCACCCGCTACTCGCCGCCCAAGACCCGGGTGCACCTGACCGCGATCGAGGTCCAGTCCGGGGTCGCGATCGAGATCGAGGACGCCGGGGTGGGCCTGTCGGAGGAGGCGCGCAGACGCACCGACGCGGTGCTGCTCCAGGCGGCCACCGGATTCGACCTCAACGACCTCGGCGAGACACCGCGGCTCGGCCTGGCCGTGGTCGGCAGGCTCGCCGTGCGGTACCGCTTCCAGGTCTCGCTGCGGCCCTCGGCGTACGGCGGGGTGCGCGCGGTGCTGGTCGTACCGCAGGACATCATCTGCCCCACCCCCGCGCCCGGCGGCGCCATCGCCCGCGCGGCCAAACTGCCCCCGCCCAAGCCCATCAAGCGGGCCACCCCGCTGCCGTCGCCCACCCGCACCGGCCCGGTGGCGCAGGGCCGCCCCGGCCCCGGCTTCCGGCAGAACGGCGCCGGACTCCCGCAGCGCCGCCGCCGGATGCCCATGGTCGCCCCGGCCCCCTCGTCGTTCCGCGTCGACTCCGCGCCCCCGGCGGCGCCCGCCCCGCCCCGCCAGCCGGTACAGCCGGGGATCTGGCTGGACGCCTTCACCAAGGGGCTCAACGGTGAGCCGCTCCCGGCGGCGGACGCCGCCACGGACCCACCGGACCCCCGGAAGTCCCCCCACACCCCGGACAGCTCGAGCAACCCGAACACGTCGGACAAGGATGAGTAGGCAAGTGACGCAACCGCGGTTCAACATGGACTGGATGCTCCGGGACCTGGCGTCCAGCGTTCCGGAGACCCGGCACGTGGTCCTGCTGTCCTCGGACGGCCTGTGCATGGCCCAGGTCGGCACGGACAAGGACACCGCCGACCGCCTGGCCGCCGCCTGCGCCGGGCTACAGAGCCTCTCCGGTGCGATCGCCGCCGAATTCCCCGAGGGGGACGGCCGGATGCGGCTGGTCGTCATCGAGGTCGACGGCGGGTTCTTCTATCTGATGGCGGCCGGTACCAGCTCGTATCTGGCGGTGCTCGCCGAGGACAGCGTGGACGCCGGGCTGATGGGCCAGTGCATGAGAGACCTCGTCGCCCGGCTCGGGGAGCACCTCAGCAGCCCGCCGCGGGTCGACGGACGCGTGACATGAGCGAGCCCGGCAAGCCGTGGGACGAGGGCGGCCCGGAGCGGCTCTACACCGTGAGCCGCGGCCGCGCGCCGCAGGAACCCCGGCACCGGCCCGTCGAGCTCGTCAGCCTGATCGTGGCGCGCGCAGAACCGGAGCCGGGGACCGCCCCCGAGGCCGCGGCCGTGCTGAGGATGTGCCAGTTCCCGCTCTCGGTGGCCGAGATCTCCGCGTATCTGGTCCTGCCCGTCTCCACCGTCACCGTGCTCCTCGCGGGGCTGCTGCGGGAGGACCGGGTGGAGGTCAGGGCGCCGGTCCCGGCCGCCGTGCTGCCCGACCCCGAACTGCTCCAGGCGGTGATGCATGGACTACAGAACCTCTGAGGGAATCACCGGACCGCGCAGCGAGGACACCCTCCCGGCCTCCGCCGCCGCCGCGGTCAAGGTGGTGATCGTCGGCGGCTTCGGCGTCGGCAAGACCACCATGGTCGGCTCGGTGAGCGAGATCCGCCCGCTGACCACCGAGGAGACCATGACCCAGGCCGGGGTCGGCGTCGACGACATCGCGGGGATCGAGCGCAAGACCGAGACCACCGTCGCGATGGACTTCGGCCGGATCAGCCTCAACGAACGGCTGGTGCTCTATCTGTTCGGCACCCCCGGCCAGGAGCGGTTCTGGTTCCTGTGGAACGGCCTCTTCGAGGGTGCCCTGGGCGCCGTCGTCCTGATCGACACCCGCCGTCTGGAGGTCAGCTTCGACGCGGTCGGGCGGCTCGAGGAGCGCGGGGTGCCCTTCGTGGTCGCGGTCAACGCCTTCCCCGAGGCCCCCGTCCACCCCATGGCGGAGCTGCGCGCGGCCATGGACCTGCCCGACTCCGTACCGATGATCGACTGCGATGCCCGCGACCGGGCCTCCAGCCGCGACACCCTCCTCGCCCTCGTACGCCATCTGCAATCCCTCCACACCGTGACCCCGGAGACACCGTGACTCCTCATCCCGACGGCCCCGGCACCGGGCCCGCCGATCCGCCGCTCACCCGGTGCCCCGTCCACACCGCGCTCCACGGAGACGGCGCTCTGGTGGACCTCCTCGGGCCCGAGAACGAGAAGGACCCGATGGGGCTGTACGAGCGGCTGCGCGCCGAGCACGGCCCGGTGGCCCCCATCGTGCTCGACGGTGGCATACCGGCCTGGCTGCTGCTGGGCTACCGCGAGAACCTGGAGGTCTCCCGCACCCCCTCCCGCTTCTCCCGCGACTCCCGCCACTGGCACGCCTGGAAGGACGGCAGGATCGGCGCCGACTCGCCCCTGCTGCCGGTGGTCGGCTGGCAGCCCATGTGCACCTTCGCCGACGGCGACGAGCACGAGCGGCTGCGGGCCGCGCTCACCGAGTCCATGGGGCGCTTCGACCGCCGCGGGATCCGCCGCCATGTCACCCGCTTCACCCACCAGCTGGTGAACGACTTCTGCGCCGACGGGGGCGCGGAAATGGTCACCGCCTTCGCCCAGCAGCTGCCCATGCTCGTCCTCACCCAACTGCTGGGCATGCCCGACGAGTACGGCCCACGGCTGGTCGAGGCCACCCGGGACCTGATGAAGGGCACCGAGACGGCCCTGCGCAGCGACGCGTACGTCACCGAAGCCCTCAAGGGCCTGGTGGACCGCAGGCGCGCTGAACCCGGCGAGGACCTGGCGTCCTGGCTGCTGGCCCACCCCTCCGGCCTCACCGAGGAGGAGGTGGTCCAGCATCTGCGGCTGGTGCTGCTCACCGGCAACGAGACCACCACCAATCTGATGGCCAACACGCTGCGCATGGTCCTCACCGACCCGCGCTTCCGCGCGTCCCTGGCCGGCGGCCATATGACGCTGCCGGACGCCATCGAGCACGTGCTGTGGAACGAGCCCCCGCTCACGGTCGTGCCCGGCCGCTGGGCCACCGGCGACACCGAGCTGGGCGGTCAGCGGATCAAGGCCGGCGACATGCTGCTGCTGGGGCTGGCCGCCGGGAACGTCGACCCGGCCATCCGCCCCGACATCGCCGCGCCCATGTACGGCAACCGGTCCCATCTCGCCTTCAGCGGCGGCCCCCATGAATGCCCGGGGCAGGACATCGGCCGCGCCATCACGGACACCGCCATCGACACCCTGCTGCTGCGCCTGCCCGATCTGCGGCTGGCCGTGGACGAGACCGAGCTGACCTGGCTCTCGTCCTGGATCTCCCGCCACCTTGTGGAGCTGCCGGTGGAGTTCATGCCCCGGCGCCCCGAGCCGGACATCATGGACCTCCCCGTCGAGGCCCTGCTCTCCCCCCGGCAGCGGGTGCCGTCGATGGCCGAGGAGACGCCGGCCCCGGTCCTGTCCGGTACCGAGGGGCCAGAGGCGGCGGCCCCCGGGCGCGTCCCGTGGTGGGTGGCGTTATGGCGGTGGCTGCTGGGCAGGCCCCCGGGATCCGCTCCGAAGCGGGCCTCCGCCCGGTAGGACTCAGCCCCGGGCCACCACGACCCCCACGGTCAGCAGTCCGAGCACCACCCAGCTGAACCAGAGCCAGCCGTTGCTCCCCAGAGCCACGGTGTAGGCCGTCACCAGCACCAGACCCCCCACCGTGGCCATCGTCATCGCCTTCGCGGAACCGGGCATCCCCGACCTCCTCACGGCGGTCCCGACGCCCCTTCGTCAGGACCCGGGCCACCCAGGGCCCGGGTCCATGGTCTCGCGCTCCGGGCCCCGGCCGCTACGGGGTGTCCGGCGGGTCTTTCCCCTCCCCGCCCCTTCCCTCAACTGGGGCTCCGCCCCAGACCCCGGGGTCCAGGGGCGGAGCCGCCCACGCGGCGAAGCCGCAAATCGTCAGGTGTCGGGAAGGGGCGGGGAGGGGAAGCATCGATATGCGGCTCCGCCGCGTGGCCCGCCGCAGGCGACAAGATCCGGCGAACCCTCACTGGCTCCGGGACTGGAGCGAGGCCAGATACGCGTTGTACGCCGCGAGCTCCTGGTCGCCGTCCCGGTCCGCGGTGCGGTCGATGCGCCGCGCCTGGCGCTGCTCGGACTTGTACCACTGGTAGACCAGCGCCACCAGCACGATCACCGACGGGATCTCGCTGAAGGCCCAGGCGATACCGCCCGCCCAGGTCTGATCCGACAGCGCGTCGATGCCCAGCGAGGCGGGCGGGTGCTTGTACGCGCCGACCATGGGCTCGGACGCCATCATCAGCGCGATGCCGAAGAACGCGTGGAACGGCATGCCCGAGAACAGCTCCAGCATCCGCATCACATAGCCGGGCCGGTGCGGGCCCGGGTCCACGCCCATGATCGGCCAGAAGAAGACCAGGCCCACCGCGAGGAAGTGGACCATCATCGCGATATGCCCGGCCTTGCTCTCCATCAGGAAGTCGAAGAGCGGGGTGAAGTACAGCGCGTACAGGCTCGCGATGAACAGCGGGATGGTGAACGCCGGGTGGGTGATGATCCGCATATAGCGGCTGTGCAACAGCGCGACCAGCAGCTCCCGTGGCCCCTTGCGGCCGCGCTCGGCCGCCGGGAGGGCCCGCAGGGTCAGCGTGACCGGCGCGCCCAGCAGCAGCAGGATCGGCGAGACCATGCTGATGATCATGTGCTGCACCATATGGACGCTGAACATGACCATGCCGTAGTCGTTCAGCTTGGTGCACATCGCGACCGCGATGGTCAGCACCCCGAGCACGAAGGAGACCACGCGCCCGACCGGCCAGGCGTCGCCGCGCCGCCGCAGCCGCGCGACGCCCCAGCCGTAAAGACCGAGCGCCAGCACACAGCCGACCAGGAAGAACGGATCGCCGCCGAACTCCAGCCCGCGCGACAGCGTGAACGGCGGCAGATCCATCATCATGCCGTGCCCGCCGTGATCCATCCGGTGCTCCTCCCAGTGCGCACGAAATGTGCTCGCACCAGCCTAGAACCGCATCGATCACAGCACGCACTCGGCCTCGGCGTACCGCTCGGTGGGGACCGTCTTCAGCCGCTCCACGGCCGCGGCGAGCGGCACCAGGGTGATGTCCGTGCCGCGCAGCGCCGTGATCGTGCCGAATTCGCCGCGGTGGGCCGCCTCGACCGCGTGCCAGCCGAAGCGGGTGGCCAGCACCCTGTCGTACGCCGTCGGGGTGCCACCGCGCTGCACATGGCCCAGGATGACCGCCCGGGCCTCCTTGCCGAGCCGCCGCTCCAGCTCCACGGAGAGGTGGCGGGCGATGCCCGCGAAGCGCTCGTGGCCGTAGACGTCCCTGCCGCCGGCCTCGTAGTCCATCGTGCCCTCGCGCGGCTTGGCGCCCTCCGCCACCACCACGATCGCGAACTTCTTGCCCGCCTCGAACCGCGCCCCGACGGTCCCGGCCAGCTCCTCGATGTCGAACGGGCGCTCCGGGACGACGATGGCGTGGGCGCCCGCGGCCATGCCCGAGTGCAGCGCGATCCAGCCGGTGTGCCGCCCCATGACCTCGACGATCAGCACCCGCTGATGGGACTCCGCGGTGGTCTTGAGCCGGTCCAGGGCCTCGGTGGCGACCCCGACCGCGGTGTCGAAGCCGAAGGTCACATCGGTCGAGGCGATGTCGTTGTCGATGGTCTTGGGCACGCCGACGATCGGCAGCCCGGCGTCCGAGAGCAGCCGGGCGGCCTTCAGCGTGCCCTCCCCGCCGATGGGGATGACCGCGTCCAGGCCGAGCTCCGCCACATGGCTCTTGGCCCGCTCCACCCCGTCCCGCAGATGCTCCGGGCGCACCCGGGTGGAGCCGAGGATGGTGCCGCCGAGGGCCAGGATGCCGCTCACGGCGTCCAGGTCCAGCTTGCGGTAGTCGCACTCCAGCAGGCCCTTCCAGCCGTCCTGGAAGCCGATCACCTCATCGCCGTGGTCGACGGTGGCGCGGTGGACGACTGACCTGATGACCGCGTTCAGGCCGGGGCAGTCGCCGCCGGACGTGAGCACACCAATGCGCATGGCACGCATACCTCTGTCTGAGATGGGGCCGACGGCCGGACCGCGTCGTCCGGCGGGACCCCGCCACCCTACAAGCGGGCGGGTGGCGGGGGCGCGCTCGACGGCCGGATGTCCGCCATGCGGTCACCCTGCGCTCGAACGGCGTCTGAGCTGCGCTCGAGCGAGCGGGGCGCGGCTCAGGCGGGCTGGGTCGCCGCCGCGATCCGCTCGTTGCGCAGCGCCTCGTACCACTGGTCGTTGACCGGCGGCAGCGCGTTCACATCGAGGGCCAGCTTCAGCAGGTGGTCCGCGATGTGCGGGTTGCGGGCCATCACCGGGCCGTGCATGTACGTCCCGAAGACGGTGTCGCTGTACGCGCCCTCGAAGCCGTCCCCGGTGCCGTTTCCGTTGCCGAACCGGACCCGGGCGAAGGGGCGGGCGGTCGGGCCCAGGTGGGTGACGCCCTGGTGGTTCTCGAAGCCGGTCAGCGGGGGCAGCGCCAGCCGCTCGTCGATGTCGGCCAGCACGTCCCCGACGCACCGGGCGCCCTCGCCGCGGGTGCTGACCACGTCCAGCAGCCCCAGGCCCTGCTGGCGCTGGCCGAGGTCGTTGACGAACTCATGGCCGAGGATCTGGTACCCGGCGCACACCGAGAAGACGATCGCCCCGTTGGCCACCGCCCGGTTCAGCCCGCCGTCGCGGATCAGCCGCTCGGCGGCCAGCCGCTGCGGGCGGTCCTCGCCGCCGCCGATCAGATAGATGTCCCCGGAGGTGGGGATCTGCTGGTCGGAGCGGACGTCCAGGCGGGAGACCTCCAGCCCGCGCTGCCGCGCCCGGCGCTCCACCACCAGGGTGTTGCCCTGGTCGCCGTACGTGCTCAGCAGGTCGGGGTAGACCCACACCAGACGCAGGCCGTTCTGGCTCGTGCTACGCATCTTCGTGCCTCTCGATACGGGGGTCAGTTGCCGACCCGGCGGCGCAGGTCCTGGAACGCGGTGTAGTTGGCGATCACCTCGATGCGGCCGGGCGGGGAGATCCGCACCGCCTCGTCCGCGTCCGCGCAGACCCGGAAGTCCAGCCCGGCGACCTCCAGGCGCACCGCGAGGTCCAGCTTGCGGTCGCCGATCAGGCAGATCGGGTGCCCGGCGAGCCGGGTGTAGTCCACGTCCCACAGCCAGGAGGTGTCGGTGCCGTCGGCGCCGCGCGCGTTCACCGAGAGGATCACCGGGGTGGGCGGCGGGTCGATCAGCGAGAAGGTCTCCAGCCAGCCGGCCGGGTTCTTGGCCAGCAGCAGCCGCAGCTGGCGCTCCTGGAAGGTGACCACGTCATACCGGCCGGCCACGGCCTGGACCTGGTACATCCGCTCCAGCGCGACCTGCGGGGGCACCCCGAAGGTGGCGGCGACGGCGGCCGAGGTGGCCGCGTTGGCCTTGTTGGCGCGGCCGGGGAGCTGGAGCTGGATGGGCCAGGCGGCGCCGTGCGGGTCCAGGACGTAGTCGCCGTTCAGCGCCCAGCTGGGGACCGGACGGCGGAAGCCGCACTCCCCGCAGACCCAGTCGTCCCCCGGGCGCTGGAGCACACCGCCGCAGGACGGGCAGGACCAGGCGTCGTCCTTCCACTCCTGCCCGGCCGCGACCCACACCACATTGGGGCTGGAGGAGGCGGCCCAGACGATCAGCGGGTCGTCGGCGTTGGCGATCACGACCGCCTTGGAGCCGGTCAGGCCCTCGCGCCACTTCTCGGCGAGCATCCGGGTCTCGGCGGCGCGGTCGAGCTGGTCACGGGAGAGGTTGAGGAGCGCGATGGCCTTGGGCTCGGTGTCGCGCGCCACACCGGCGAGGTACTTCTCGTCGACCTCGATGACGCCGTAGCGGGCATCGGAGCCGCCCGCCAGGGCCGAGGTGATACCGGCCGGCATATTGGCGCCCAGCGCGTTGGAGACGACCGGGCCGGCCGCCCGCAGCGCCTCGGCGATGAGCCGGGTGGTCGTGGTCTTGCCGTTGGTCGCCGACACCAGGATGACGTCCAGGTGCTGCGCCAGCCTGCCCAGCAGATCGGGGTCGAGCCGCAGGGCCACCTTGCCGCCGATCACCGATCCACTGCCGCGGCCCGCGGCCCGCGACACCGCCGCCGCGGCCTTGCCCGCCGTCACGGCCAGCTTGGCCCGCGGTGACAGCGGCTCCGAGTTGCCTGCCATCGTCTTCTCGATCCTCCTCGCATACCGGCGCCGCTCCTGCCCCCCGAGGCGCCGGTGGTACGCCCCCTCCGTGCCGCGTCGCCGGCCGGGAGGCCACGGTCGGAGAGCAGCCTATCGAGATCCGGCGGCTGTCCCGAATTCCGGCCGCGCGCGCGGGGCCCACCTCACCGGCGCCGTAAGCTTGGCTGCCATGCGACATGGCGTGATCCCGGGCAGCCGCGGAGCGGTGCGGCCCCTGCGTCTCCTCGGCGATCCGGCGTTGCGCGCGCCGTGCGAGGAGGTCACCGCGTTCGACGCCGAGCTGGCCCTGCTGATCGAGGACATGTACGCCACGATGTACGCGGCCCACGGGGTGGGCCTCGCGGCCAATCAGATCGGTGTGGGGCTGCGGGTCTTCGTCTTCGACTGCCCGGACGACGAGGACCACCGCCATCTGGGGCATGTGGTCAACCCCCGGCCGGTCGCGGCCGACGGGGTGACGGTGCGCGGGCCGGAGGGCTGTCTGTCGCTGCCGGGCGTCGAGGCGGGCACCCCGCGCCACGACCACGTGGTGATCGAGGGCGTGACGATGACCGGGGAGCCGGTGCGGATCGAGGGCACGGGCTTCTTCGCGCGCTGTCTTCAGCACGAGTGTGACCATCTGGACGGCGGGCTGTTCATCGACCGGCTCACCGGGCTGCGGCGGCGCAGGGCGCTGCGCGCGATCCGCCGCGCCCCCTGGACCCATTCCAGCCCCTCCGGTTCCAGCCCCTCCGGCGTCTGAGGAGCGGGGTCTGGGGCGGAGCCCCAGTTGAGGGAAGGGGCGGGGAGCTGCCGGGGTCTCAGAATCCCGGTGCGCCGACCCGGTCGTCCGCCAGCGACAGCCGCCCCCACAGCAGATCGGTGAGATGGTGCACCAACTGGCCGCGTGCGCAGGGGCGGTCGCGCAGCCACCAGTCACCGGCCGCGTGCATCATGCCGACGATCCCATGGCCCCAGACCCGGGCCACCTCGTCGCCGCCGGGGCCCAGCTCCACCCGCTCGGCGATCACCGTGGCCAGCTCCTCGCCGAGCCGCCGCAGCAGCGGGGCGGAGTGGTGGCCGACGTCGAAGCTCTGCTCCGGCTCCTGCTGGCCGTGGTCGGCCGGGTGCATCAGGAAGCGGTACACCTGGGGCCGGGCCTCGATCGCGGCCAGATAGGTGTCCAGCGTGGCCTCCACGCGCTGCCTACGGTCGTCGGCGGGCGCGTCCAGGGCCGCGCGCAGCGAGGCGAGCAGGGCGTCGGTGTGACGCTTGGCGAGGGCGCGGTACAGTCCGCCCTTGTCACCGAAGTGGCGGTACAGAATGGGCTTGGTGATGCCCGCTTCGGCGGCGATGGCGTTCATCGAGGCCTCTGGTCCGTCGCGCAACACCACCCGGTCCGCGGCCTCCAGCAGCTCCTTGCGCCTCTGCTGGGCCGTCTGCCGCTGGTCGTCCCGCTGGCTGGTCCCGGTCCGCATGCGTTGCCTCCCCGCCCCCGATGTCGTACTCGCGCCTTCGCGCCTCGCGCTTCCCTGCGCGATCGCGCTGCGCGCTGAAGCGCAACGTAACACCCGAGGGGGAGCGGGGCCCGCGTGCCCGGGGGAGTTGACATCGCCTACTGGGCGGTAACAGACTGCTGTTACCGCAGGTAATAAGCACGTGGAGGGGTCATGGCGGAGTTCTCGTTCGAGCTCGACGACGATCAGAAGGCGGTGCGCGACTGGATCCACGGCTTCGCCGCGGACGTCATGCGCCCGGCCGCCGCCGAATGGGACGAGCGCGAGGAGACCCCCTGGCCGATTATCCAGGAGGCCGCCAAGATCGGCCTGTACTCCCTGGACTTCTACGCCCAGCAGTACTTCGATCCCACGGGCCTCGGCATCCCGATGACCATGGAGGAGCTGTTCTGGGGCGACGCGGGCATCGCCCTGTCCATCGTCGGCACCGGCCTCGCCGCCGTCGGCGTCCTCGCCAACGGCACCGAGGAGCAGATCGGCACCTGGATCCCGCAGATGTACGGCGACGCCGACGATGTGAAGGTCGCCGCCTTCTGCTCCTCCGAGCCCGACGCGGGCTCCGACGTCGGCTCGATGCGCACCCGCGCCGTCTACGACGAGGCCAAGGACGAATGGGTGCTGAACGGCACCAAGACCTGGGCCACCAACGGCGGTATCGCCAATGTCCACGTGGTGGTCGCGGTCGTCGACCCCGACCTCGGCTCCAAGGGCCACGCCTCGTTCATCATCCCGCCCGGCACCCCCGGTCTTTCCCAGGGCCAGAAGTTCAAGAAGCACGGCATCCGCGCCTCGCACACCGCCGAAGTGGTCCTCGACCAGGTGCGGGTGCCCGGCAGCTGCCTGCTCGGGGGCAAGGAGAAGCTGGACGAACGCCTCGCACGCGCCCGGGAGCGGGCCAAGTCGGGCGGGGAGCGGCTGAAGAACGCCGCCATGGCCACCTTCGAGGCGTCCCGCCCGGCCGTCGGCGCCATGGCGGTCGGCACCGCCCGCGCCGCGTACGAGGTCGCGCTCGACTACGCCAAGACCCGGGAGCAGTTCGGCCGTCCCATCATCGACAACCAGGGTGTCGCCTTCCAGCTCGCCGATATGCGCACCCGGATCGACGCCGCGCGGCTGATGGTGTGGCGCGCGTCGTGGATGGCCGTGAACGGCCGGCCCTTCGAGTCGGCCGAGGGCTCGATGTCCAAGCTGTTCGCCAGTGAGACCGCCAAGCAGGTCACCGCCCAGGCGGTGCAGATCCTCGGCGGCAACGGCTTCACCCGCGAGTACCCGGTCGAGCGGATGCACCGCGACGCCGCCATCTACACCATCTTCGAGGGCACCAGCGAGATCCAGCGCCTGGTCATCGCCCGCACCCTGTCCGGCGTCCAGATTCGCTGAGCAGATCGGCGAAAGTCGGCTCCGGTTCGGGAGGCGCCCTGAAGGGGCGCGGGGCTGTGTCGATGTGCGGCTCCGCCGCGCGGGCGCGACCGGCCACGACGGCGCCGCAGACGATCGACAACAGGTCAGACCCCCGCGCCGAAACGCCGCTTCCGGGAGGCAAACGCGGTCAGCAGCGCGCGGAGCTCCTCAGCGGTGAAGTCGGGCCACAGGGTGTCCACGAAGAAGAGCTCCGCGTAGGCCGCCCGCCAGAGCATGAAGTTGGAGATGCGCTGCTCCCCGGAGGTGCGCACCAGCATGTCGATGTCCGGCAGATCGGCGTGCGGCAGATGGCGGGTGAACAGCGCCTCGTCGATGGCCCCGGGGTCCAGCGCGCCGTCCGCCGAGGCGCGGGCCAGTGAGGTGGCGGCGCGGGCGATCTCCTCCCGGCCGCCGTGGTTGAAGCAGAAGGCCAGCGTCATGGCGCGGTTGTCGCGGGTGTCGTCCTCCGCGCGGCGCAGCGCGGCCAGGGTGGCCCGGGGGAGCCGGGCCTCCGAGCCCAGCCAGCGCAGCCGCACCCCCCGCTCGCCGTAGCCCCGGAAGACATCCGCCAGCTGGGCGGTGAGCCGCATCAGGGCGGCCACCTCGCCGCGCGGCCGGTTCCAGTTCTCGGTGGAGAAGAAGAACAGCGACAGGTGTTCGATGCCCTCCTCCAGGGCCGTGTCCACCACCCGCGGCAGCGCGAGCACCCCCGCCTGATGGCCACGGGTGCGGGAGAGGCCGCGCAGGGCGGCCCAGCGGCCGTTGCCGTCCATGATGATGGCCAGGTGCCGCGGCCGCCCCGGCGCCTCGTCCTGGGGGCCGCGGCGCTGCCGTACGACGGCGGGGGCACCGGCGACCGACGCCCGCAGCAGCCGCTTGACGGAGGGCACTCTCCAGGCCCCGACCTCGAACACCCGCGCGTCCCTCCGCCTCGCTTCCCGGCGCCGTGTCTGACGACGCGACGGGGGCGGGGGTTACCTCCCCGGTGGCCGAACCATTCGTTTGGTCGTCACCATTCGTTTGGTCGTCACCATCGTCACGGCTTGCGCGCCACGCCCCCGTGGACATCGGTGGTCTCGATATCCGTCTCGGAGGGGGCCGGGCGCCACAGCGGACACGACACGATACCGGGCTCGATCAGCTCCAGGCCCTCGTAGTAGCGGCTGATCTGCTCGACGCTGCGCAGCACGTACGGCACGGCGCCGGTGTCGTCGTAGCCCTGCTGGGCCTGCTTGAGCGCCTGGTCGGTGTCGGTGCTGTCGTAGTGCACGAAGTAGCTGCCGGACGGTAAGGCGGCCTGGAGCCGCCGCACGATCGACACCGACTCGTCGTAGTTCTGGATGTGGCCGAGGATGCCCATCAGCATCAGGGCGATGGGCCGGTCGAAGTCGAGCGTCTTCGACGCGGCCGCCAGGATCCGCTCGGGTTCGTGCAGATCGGCGTCGATGTAGTCGGTCACCCCCTCGCGGGTGCTGGTGAGCAGCGCCTGGGCGTGCCGGAGCACCAGGGGGTCATTGTCCACGTAGACGATGCGGGCCTCGGGCGCCACCCGCTGGGCCACCTGGTGGGTGTTGTCGTAGGTGGGCAGCCCGGTGCCGATGTCCAGGAACTGCCGGATCCCGCATGCGCCCGCCACATGGGTGACGGTGCGGATGAGGTACGCGCGCGAGGCGCGGGCCATGGTCTCGATGTTCGGGGCGACCTCCCGGTACTCGTCACCGGCGATCCGGTCGACCTCGTAGTTGTCCTTGCCGCCCATCCAGTAGTTCCAGATCCGGGCCGAATGCGGCACCGTGGTGTCGATCTTGGTCAGGGCCTGCTGGTCGGGGGTGGACGAGCCGTCTGTCATAGCGCCAGTCTCCTGCCGTGCGGATGCGATTCGCGGGGCACCAACTTAGGGCCGGTGCCGGGGAGTTCAGCTCTGCTCGGCGAACGGTCCGGGGGAGCGGATGCGGGGGAAGGGCCGGGCGAACGAGGCCACCGGGGGCTCCGGTGCCGCCTCGCCGTGGCCCGGATCCGGGTCCGGGCCGCCGCCGGAGGCCGGCCGCTCCTCGACGGTGAGCACCGGGGCGTGTTCGGCGAGGGTGGAAAAGGCGTGGTCATAGCCGGTGACGGCGGCGTCGATCTCCGCCAGGGCCGCTGCCGAGGCGCCGCGCGCGGCCAGCCGGTCCTCCAGTACGTGCACCGGGGCGGTCACATGGACGAAGGCGCCGTGGCGCTCGGCCACCGCCTCGGCGAAGTCGAACGCCTGAATCCACGTCACCCGGGAGTGGCCCCGGCGCAGCGGCCCGTAGACGAGCTCACCGACCAGCCCGGCGTCGACCGCGAGCGCTCCGTCGCGCTGGAGGAGTTCGCGGTACGGCCGGACCGGGTCGACATGGGGGAGTTCGCGGGAGGCGCGGGTGACGGTGTAGCCGTGCCGGCGGGCGAGACCGGTCAGCAGCGCGTCCCTGTCGACTCCGTCGCAGCCCTCGACGATCAGGGTGCGGTGTTGTGTCACCGCGTGGTCGAGGTTCATTACGGCATCCTGTCGGTCCCATGGGCTCTGCACATCTGCAAGGGGGACGACACCGCCGCCCGCCACGGCGTCTTCAGTGTGCGTGGCGGGACGGCGGGGACGGGAGTGCGGTGCGGGGTTGTGCGGTTGTGCGGGCGTAGTGGTTTTCGGGGAGTTTCGGGAAACCGGCCGTGGACGGCCCGCTCTAGGAGATGAGGAAGTCCGCTTCGCCGGCCTTCGCCGCCTCCAGGAAGGACGCCACCTCCGAGCGGGTGTAGATCAGCGCGGGCCCGGCCGGGTCGGTGGACTGGCGCAGCGCGATCCGCCCGTCCGGCAGTCGCTTGGCCTCGATGCAGGTGCCGCCGTTGGACCCGCTCCAGGGCTTCTCCCAGCCCTCCGTGCCCAGGTCCGTGGCCGGCATTCCGGTGTAGACGGGGTCATGCATCTCAGTGCTCCTTACGCAGTTCGGCCAGGATGGTGCTGGAGTCGCCGATCGGCTCGGCCTGGACCGTCATCCGGTCCAGGACCTCGAGATAGGCGACGACTTCGGCCGGCTTGTCCACATAGACCGCCCCGGTGAGGCTCTCGGTGTAGACGACGTCCGGCAGTTCGGAGAATCCGAAGCGGAAGTAGTGGAAGGGGCCGAACGCCCCGGGGTGCGGTCCCGCCGCGAACCGCATGATCTGAAGCCTGACCTTGGGGATGTCCAAGGTGTCGATGAGGTGGTCGATCTGGTCGCGCATCACCCGCGAGCCGCCGACCGGGCGGTGCAGCACCGTCTCGTCGAGGATGGCCCAGATGGTCGGCGCCTCCGGCTTGGTGAGCAGGCTCTGGCGCTTGACCCGCAGCGCGATCCGGCGCTCCAGCTCCTCCTCGGTGTCACGCGGGAAGCCCATGCGTAGCACCGCTCGCGCGTAGTCCTCCGTCTGGAGCAGCCCGGGTACGTAGTGGGGCTCGTACGCGCGAATGACGGTGGCCTCATTTTCGAGGCTTACGTAAACACTGAACCAGTCCGGAAGCACATCGCGGAACTGATGCCACCAGCCGGGCTGGTTGGCCTCGCGTGCCAGAGCGAGGAAATCCTCCATCTCCGGACCGCGGACGCCGTAGTTCCGGAGCAGCTCCTTCAGATACGGAATCTTGAGGCCGACTTCCGCCTTTTCCATCCTGCGCACGGTCAACGGGGTGACCTCGATGGCTTTCGCGGCTTCCTCGAATGACACCTTCGCCCGCTCGCGCAGATGCCGCAGACGCTTGCCCAGGACTCTCCGCAAGACAGTGGGGGCGGCGCCGGCCGGCCGTGCCTCGCTCACGTCCGCCTCCCGTAGGAATGGCTGTCATATGCCTGCACAGTGTGCCACGCGATAGATGACACTGACAGAGCGAGCGGAACGCTTTGAAATTATCAGAACGAAGGTTGCGGGGTGACGGCTTCACCACGCATAGTGAGCGCGTGACCCATCTCACCCTCGATGGCGAGGGCTCCCAACCACCCATGTCCACAACGTCGTTGAGGCCCCCGGCCGACCGGTGGGCGGCGGGCGACGGGGATCCCAGAGACCGCCGTGGCTCGAAACGGGGACGGTCACGGTGACGCATCAGGCACAGCCGGTAAGCGGGCGCCAAGCCACCGTGGCCAACAGCGCGTTGGCCGCCGCCCTGAAGGAATCCGGGTGCTCCTACGCCTCATTGGCCCTGCGGGTCAATGAACTGGGCCGTAGGCAGGGGCGCGAGTCGAACTACGACAAGGCGTCCGTCACCCGCTGGCTGCAAGGCGGACAGCCGCGCGGCACCACGCCGGAGCTGATCGCCGCCGTGCTCTCCCACCGGCTCGGCAGGCCCGTGGGCCCCGCCGAGCTGGGGTTCATCTCCGACCGACAGCGACCGGTCGTGGCCCGGGCGCTGGCCTACCGGGAGGACGTAAGCGAAACCTTGCACACGCTCGCCGAACTCGGCTCCACCGACATATCCCGCCGCAGCCTGCTGGGTGCGGTGCCCTTCGTCGCCGGCGCGCTGGTGACCCCACAGCGCGAATGGCTGCTGTGGCTGGTCGAGAACCAGGACACCGCCCGGCTCGCACCCGCGGCCGAAGGCGGCCGCGTCGAACAGGTCCACGCGGCGATCAACATGTTCGACGAGATGGACAATCGCTTCGGCGGCGGCCAGGTCCGCGCCAGCATCGTGCTCTATCTCTCGACCGAGGTCGTCCCCATGCTCCAGCAGCGCGGCGCGCCACCGCAGGAGCGGCGCCAGCTGTTCACCGCCGCCGCCAAGCTGGCCGCGATGGCCGGCTGGAGCAGCTATGACAACGCCGAATACGGCTTGGCCCAGCGCTATATGACCCAGGCGCTGCGGCTGTGCGCCGAGGGCGGCGACCGGGTCCTGGGCGGTCAGATCCTGGCCGGCCTGTCCCATCTGGCGACCAACCTGGGCCAGCCCGAGGCGGGGGTCGAGTTGGCCCGGGTCGGTGTCGCCACCGCCAAGCACGCCGGAAGCCCGCTCGGGCTGATGCGGCTGCACGCCATGGCCGCCCGTGGCTACGCCGCACTGGACCAGCCCCGAGAGACGTCCAAGTCGCTGCGTACGGCCGAGGCCCAACTGGCCGCCAGCCAGGGGCCCGAGCAGGAGTCGCCCTGGGTGCGCTTCCTCGACCACCACTATCTGGCCGCCGAGGCGGCGCTGTGCTTCCGCGACCTGGGCAATGCCACGGACGCCGAGCACGCCGCCGCCGAATCCGTGCGCGCCAACGCCGACCGGCGTCGGCGCCAGGCCATCAGCAGATCCGTGCTGGCCACGGCCTACCTCCAGCAGAACCGGCTGGACGAGGCCGTGGGCACCGCGGGCGAGGCACTCGACACGCTCAGCGGGGTGCACAGCGAGCGCTCGATCCAGGCGCTGCGCGACTTCCGCACCCGGCTGCGGCCGCACCGCGGGGAGCCCATGGTCAGGGAGTTCGAGCAGCGCTCCCGGACCGTGCTGGGCGTGGCCGCCTGAGGCATCCGGCCTCGGGGCCTCGCCCCGCCGGAGCCTCGAGTGAAGTCTCCGGCCGCTCCGTGTGAGCGGCCGGTGGCGTGTCCGGAGCGCCTCCGCTCGGGGGAGCGCCGGGGGCAGAGCCTGTGTCATATCCACGGTCGGATCAGCGTGCGTGCCAGGCGTCGCACGCCCGGCCGAGGATATGACACAGGCTCTCAATAGCCTCCCGGCGTGGGGGCGTTCTGGGCTCGGTCCACGGGCAGATGCGCACCGGAGACCCCGCTCGAGGCGTCCGAGAGCAGGAACGCCACGACCTGGGCGACCTCCCGCGGGGTGACCAGTTCACCGCGCGGCAGCTCGGCCGTGAACCGGGCGTAGGCCTCGGGCTCTTCGGTGCGCATCCGGTCCCACCGCTTCCCGGGGATCAGCATGGACCCCGGGGAGACGGCGTTCACCCGGATCCCGTCCGGGCCCAGCTCACGGGCGAGTGAGGCCGCGAGATGGATCTGGGCGGCCTTGGCCGCCCCGTACTGCGCCTGGGGCCCCGGCTTCCAGCCGGAGATGGAGGCGATCACCACCACGGAGCCGCCGCCCGCCCGGCGCAGATGCGGCACCGCGGCCCTCACCAGCCGGGCCGTATGACCGACGTTCATCTCCCAGGTCAGCGACCAGTCCTGGGGACCGGAGTCCTCGATGCCGCGGCCGCGGGCACCGCCGGCGCAGGCCACCACGCCGTCAAGACCGCTGAAACGTATCCCCGCCGCATCCACGAACCGCTCCAGCAGCTCCGGTTCGGTGACGTCCAGCGCACGGGTGAACGGCTCCCCGTGCCCCTCGGCGCCCAGGGACGCCGTGAGGGACCGCAGATGCTCCGGGGTCCGCGCACACGTGGCCAACCGCGCCCCGCCGGCCGCCAGGAGCCGTACGATCTGTTCACCCAGCCCCCGGGAACCCCCGGTCACCAGGACCCGCTTGCCGTCCACACCGGACCGTTCCCCCGGGCCCGGCCGCCCCTCGCGGCCCTCGCTCACGCTTGCCACGTCCGGACCGTACAGCCCGAACCACTACGCCCGTACAACCGGACAACCCCCATGCCCTCTCGCCCGCCGGCCGGTCCAACCGTTTGTCTACTTGAACGGCGACCGATGGCGCTTTGCGCTGCCTTCGAAGGAGGAACCATGCCGGTAACCGGCACTCACCGCGACCGGGCCGTCTCCGTCCGTGGCAGCTGGTCCAGGCGGGTCGGGTGGGGCGTGCGCACCGCCTGTCACCAGCTCAGATGCCACGCCGTCGGTCACCAGAATGCGCTTACCCGCTCACCCGGACATCAATCACCCCATGTGCCCGTATGCCACCAGAGCCCACAGACCGATGAGGACCGTGAGGACCGAGACCGTGAGCCGATCCTGTCCAGGACTGTCGCACCGGCCGGCGTCGGCCGATGAGGAGGGCGAGACGATGGGCCCGAGCCGCGGCGTCGCGGTCTCCGCGGACCGCCCGCGAACCGAGCCGGTTACCGGGCGGGCCGCGCCGGGAACCGATCCGGCCGGCGGCCCGGCCGCCGCGGCGATCCCCGTCCCCTGCTCCGGAGGGGAGAGGACGGTGATCCCGCTGGACACCCGCCGGCTCTTCCGGGCGGAGTTCCCCGCCCTCCCCGACCGCGCCGCCGCGGTGCGCCGGATGGTCGCCGGGCATCTGCGCGACTGGCGGCTCGGCGCGATCGTGGACCATGTCGTCCTCGCCACCAACGAACTGTTCGCCAACGCCGTGGAGCACGGCAGCTCCGGCCCCGCGGACACCGTCACCATCACCGTCTCGCTGGAACGCTTCGGCCGTGAGCTGCGGGTGGAGGTGGCCGACGGCTCGCCGGTGGTCCCGGTCGCCCGCACGCCGGAGCCCACCGAGGAGTCCGGACGGGGGCTGGCCATCGTCGAGGACCTGGCGGCCGACTGGGGCACCGAGCCGCCCGACCCCGGAGTCCGGGGGAAGAAGGTGTGGTTCACCCTGCCACTGGTGGCCACCTCATGAACGCGGGGGCGCGGGGGCAGCGCCGGACGCGGGTCACCGTGGAGACCGACGCGGCCGAATGGCTGCTGTCCGCGAGCGACGACCCCGGGCGGGTGCGGCTCCAGTGGGCCAGCGGCACCGGCCTCGCGGATCTGCCGGTGGGCCCGGTCTTCGACCTGGTGCGGATGTGCGACGACATCGGCACCGCGGTGATCCAGGCGCTGCAACGGCGCGATGCGGCGGGGCCGGTGATGCTGGCCACCGCCAGCCATGTGCTCTCCTTCCTCGTGCCGCCCGGAGCCGCGGCCGAGTGGAAGGTCTGGCTGGCCGGGACGGTGTACGCCCGCCGCCGTACGGTGGCCGCGGCGGGGCCGGGCCGGGTGCTGCGCTGCCCCAGGCCCGGCTGCGTACGGCAGGGCCATGTCTGGCTGATCCGGCCCGGCGGCCCCCTCACCGACAGCCACACCCTGCGCGCCGCCCTCCAGGAGGCCGTCGACCGCCCCGGCCTCCCGGGTGTGCTGTTCCGCTGAGCGCTCCGCTGGAAGTGCCCTGACCTGCCGTCGATCGTCCGCGGCGCCGTCGTGGCTGGTCCCACGCGGCGGAGCCGCATATCGACACAGCCGCGCGGCGGAGCCGCACTTCGACACAGCCCCGCGCCCCTTCGGGGCGCACCGAACGCAGCCGACTTCCGCCGATCCGCCTAGGGTCTGTCGTCAAAGGGGGCGCCCGGCCGCGAGCGGGGGCACCTCCCAGCGGTAGCTGGGGGAGGCTGGTGCGGTCGATCGCAAGGCGGAGCGTCGCCCTCGTTACTTGGGCGTACTCGGGTGACGCGACAACGCGGCGAGCGGCCGTGCCAGGCGTCGGGGCACCAACAGAGTCCCGGCATTGCGTCTAGGGGATGTCCGGCGGACCACGCGGGGGCTTCGCCCCTGGGCCCCGGGGTCTGGGGCGGAGCCCCCACGCGGCGGAGCCGCATATCGATGCTGCGTGGGAAGGGGCGGGGAGGGGAGCAGCCCGCCGCAGGCGTCACGTTCCGTCGGACACCCCGTAGCGGCCCGCCGGAGCCGAGTGGCTTTTCGCTCGCCTCACGGTGATCGTTCGTCACAGGCCAATTCGGTGATGCGCAGCGCGGTGATCGTGGCGCCGAGTCCGCATGCCGCCGCCGCGAGGACGAGGGTCGGCCAGGTGCCCGCCTGCTGGGCCAGGGCTCCGGTGGCCATGGTCCCGGCGGCGATGCCGAGTTCCTCGCCTGCGACCATCCACATCATGGACGCGACGGCCGTGCCACGGGGCGCGTGTGCGTCCAGCAGTTCGAACAGGCAGACGGTCATGGGGGCGAACGCCGCGCCTGCGAGGGTGAGGAGGAGCGCCATGAGCGGGGGTGCCGATATGGCGGCCAGGAGGGCCAGAAGCAGTGCGAGCCAGGTGAGGGTGGTGAGATAGCCGGTGGCGGGCGGGGCCGTGCGGTGGCGGGTGCCGAAGCGTGCGCCGGCGAGTGCGCTGCCCAGGCCCAGGCAGGCGAACATCCAGCCCGCGCCCGCCGCCGAACCACTCTCGGCGGCCCGGGCGGGAAGGCCGACCGTCAGTGCCCCGAGGCAGATTCCGGCGCAGACGTTGGTGAGAAGCAGCAGCCGCAGCGCGGGCGAGCTCAGGACGCCACGGCTGCCGGTGTCCGGGGCGGGGGCTGCGAGGGTGGAGAGGGCCGGAGGGTGTGACATCACCAGGCACGAGCCCGCCACCAGGAGCGCCCCGGCAACGATCACCCCGAGCCGGGGGGACCGTACGGCCGCCGCTGCCGCGACGAGCGGGCCGCAGATCTTGGTCACCTCGGTGAGGACGGCTTCGAGCGCGTAAGCGCCGCGCAGCAGGTCGTGGGGGACGGCCCGCGCCCACAATGAGCGTGTGCTCGCCACGATGGGCGGTGCGCTCGCCCCGGCGAGCGTGCCGGAGAGCACCAGCTGTGTGGTCGCCGTGGCCGTCACCAGACCGGCCACGGCGAGCGCGGTGAGCACGGCCATGACTCCCATGGGCCACCGTTGCCCATGACGGTCCACCAGTCTGCCCCGGAGCGGCGCCGTCACGGTGCCGCCGACGCTCCAGGCCCCGGCCACGATCCCCGCGTCCAGGAACGAGCCCGAAGAGCCGTGTCCGAGCAGGACGGTGGCCAGGGGGAAGATGGCAAAGCGCAGCTTACCGGTGGTGGAGGCGAGCATCAGCCGCCGAGCCGATCCATGACGCATCAGTTCCGCATAGGCGCGCATCGCCGTACGTTCGCGCGTCGCGGCCGAGGTGGTCCAGGGGGCGTGAGATCTGCGGCATGTCCTGGAGTGAGCCCGGAGGCGCGTGCCGGGCTGGGGTCGTTTGTCGTCTGCGGCGCCGTTTCGCGCCTTCGGCGCATTTGAGCATGGGGGCGGCTGGTGGGGGCGCGGGCGGCGTCGCCGGCCGCCGGGCCGGTGGGAGGTCGGGCCCGGTGGCGGCTTCCGCAGTCGGGGGCTCGGGTCGACGCCGGACAACTCCGCCGGGGGTGGGGTACCCCTCTGGAGATTGCTTGACTTATTAGTTGCGCCAGATCAAGTGTTTTTGAGAGGGGTACCCGGAGGGGCCGCGCCCGCAGTCCGGATCGACTCCGGCCCGCGAGCCCGGATGCCGCCACTCGCCCCGCCCCCACCGGCCCGGCGGCCGGCGACGCGGCCCCGGCCCCGGCACCCCCGACCCATGCTCAATTGCGCCGAAGGCGCGAGACGGCGCCGCGCCCAACCGACGACCGCTACAGGCGGATTCGGGCCCAGAGGGCCGCCGAGCTCCGGTCCAGGCCCCAGGTGCGGAGAGCGGCATCGGCGGCGCGGCGAGCATGGGAGACGGATGGAGGGATGAGCGTAAACCTCTGCTTCCAGCCATGGAGCGGGTTTACGTCGTGTCTTTCCGCGTTCATCCTCCCACTGTCAGTGCAGGCCGCTGCCTTCACCAGTAACAGAGCGTCGACTGCGGCGACCGGCAACTCTGGTCGAGCGCGGGTTGATTGGCGTTGAGAGTTGTTGGGGGGCCGCGTGGCCCAGTCGAAGAAGGAGGACTCCGCTCCGCCGACCGTGCAGTACTTCGCCGCTGTCCTGCGGCTTCTGCGGGAACGGGCGGGGTTCACCCAGGACGAGTTGGGTGCGCTGATGAATTACACCGGGTCGGCGGTGAGCGCCGTGGAGACGTGCGCGAAGCCGCCGACGGACGAGTTCATCGACGTGGCCGAGAAGGCACTGGACGCGGGCGGGTTGCTGCGGTCTGCGATCAAGTACTTGCGGCTTGAGCGCTACCCGGTGTACTTCCAGGGCTTCGTTCAGCTGGAGCAGGAAGCCCTGAGCATCGCGTCGTACTGCACCCAGGTGATCCATGGACTTCTGCAGACAGAGGGCTACATTCGGGCGCTACTCGCGTGCAACTACCCGCCCTTCGAAGATGCAGAGTTCGAACAGCTCGTGCAAGGTCGTCTGGACCGCAAGGCGATCTTCGATCGTAAGCCGAGGGCACTGATCCACGTCATCCTCGAAGAGGCTGCGCTACGGCGGCAAATTGGCGGCCCGGAAGTCATGAGCCAGTTGATGGGTGAGAGATGAGCGACGACCTGTTGTGGTTCAAGAGCGGCTACAGCGACTCGGGCGGCGGCGAGTGCGTCGAGATCGCTCTCGACTGGCACAAGTCCCGCCACAGCGACGCGGGCGGCGGCGACTGCGTCGAGGTCGCCACCACCCCCACCACCGTCCACATACGGGACTCCAAGAACCCCGACGGTCCCCGCCTCCACATAGCCGCCACCGCCTGGGCGGACTTCCTGGCCTTCGCCGTCCGCTGAGCCCGGCCGCTCCGGGGCGTCCGGCGGATCTTTCCCCTCCCTGCCCCGGACCGGGGTCTAGGCCGCCGACGGCGGAACGAACGCGGCGCGGTGTGCCTCGGCGAAGGCGCGGAACGAGCGGGGAGGGCGCCCGGTGACCCGCTCGACGGTGTCCGTCGTACGGTCCTCCGCGCCGTGCCGGATGTCCTCGTCGAGCCCGGCGAGGAACGCGGCGAACTCCGGCGGCAGCCCTGTCGCCCTCAGTCTCCCGACCAACTCCCCGGTCTCCACCGCGGTATGGCGGACCGGCCGCCCGGAGACCTCCGCCACGATGCGCGCCGCCTCGGCGTAACCGAGCGCCTCCGGGCCGGTGATGACGTGTTCCGTGGTGTGCGGACGGTCGTCCAGCAGGGCCCGGGTGGCGACGGCGGCGATGTCCGTCGCGTCGACGAAGGCCACCCTGCCGTCCCCGGTGGCGGTGACGATCTCGCCGTCGCCGCGGATGGCCTGGGCTACCGGATGGTCACCGGTGAAGTTCTGCATGAACCACGAGGGCCGCAGCACCGCCCACTCGGGCACGGTCCGCCGCACCAGCGTGTGCAGCGCGCCGAGGCCGGTGTCCGCCTCGTCGACCGCGGACGAGCTCAGCAGCACCGCACGCCGTACGCCCTGGGCGACCGCGGCCTTAAGGAACGGCTCGACCACGGGCAGCGGCTCGGCCACCCCCAGGGGCGCGACGAGGTAGAGCCGGTCCACACCGCGCAGCGCCGCCGCGTGGCCTGCCGGGTCGTGCCAGTCGAACCGTACGGCGTCGGCCACGCCCGCCGCGGCCGCGGTCTCGGGCCGCCGGGTGGCGGCCAGCGGCCGCGCGCCCTCCGCGCGCACCATCCGCAGCACCTCGGAGCCGGTGTTCCCGGTGGCGCCGAGGACCAGAGCGGTGGGTTCAGCCATGGGTCCGGCCCTCCTCGGAACCGAAGCTCATCTCGTCGAGCATCAGCGGATTCCAGTAGTCACGGTACGAGGCGATCTCGCCGTCGCGGACGGTGATGACGGCGACGTAGCCGGGGCGGAGCGGGCGGCCGGTTCCGACGGCCACGGCGTCCATCGAGAACTCCACGATCAGCACGTCGGGGTCCTCGGTGAGATGGACGACCTCGTGCGCGACGGCGCGCAGATCGATGTGGTCGGTGTAGTCCCGCACGTATGCGCGCACGGCCTCACGCCCCTCCAGCAGGCGCGGCCGGCCGGGCGGGGCGAAGGGGAACTCCATGGTGCCGTCGACGGCCCACAGCTCCGCGAATCCCACCATGTCGTGGCCGAGCAGCAGCTCCTTGGCCCGCTCGAACACCTTGACGCGGTCGTCCATGGCGTACCTCTCCTCCATCAACGGAAGTCAATAGGACGGGACGGTGCCGTCCCGTCCGCACAGCATAGAACGAGACGGTACCGTCCCGTCCATCTGTTAACCTCGGGGTCATGTCGGAGCCCACCCGGCGCCCTCCGAGCGGCGCCGCCACCCTGCGCGCGGACAAGACCGCGGCCATCTCCGAAGCCGTCCTCGACGAGCTCGCCGAGCAGGGCTACGGCCGGTTGTCGATGGAGGCGGTGGCCAAACGGGCCGGGGTGGGCAAGAGCGCCCTGTACCGGCGGTGGCCGTCGAAGCAGCGGATGGTCATCGCGGTCGTGTCCGAGCTGAGCGTCGCCCTGGTGGAGCCGCCCGACACCGGGACCCTGCGCGGCGATGTGCTGGCCGGGCTGCGCGCGGTGGCCGACTGGCTGACCCATCCGCGGTTCTCCCGGATCCTGCCGGACCTGATCGCCGAGGCGCAGCGCGACGAGGAGCTGAGCCAGGCCCTGGCCCGCTGCGTCGGCGAGCCCCGGCGCGCCCGGATGACCGATGCGCTGGACCGGGCGGTCGACCGCGGTGAGCTGCCGCCGGACCTCGACCGCGAGCTGGCGCTCGATCTGCTCGGCGGGCTGGTCTACTGGCGCGTCTCGGCCCGTGGCGCGCCCCTGGAGCCCGGCTACTTCGAGCGCGCCGCCGATATGGCGCTGCGGGCCCTGGACGCCCGGCCGCGCGGAGGCTGACGGCCGGGGTGCCTCCTCCGGATGGGGCCGGAGAACAGGGCATGGCGGGGCGCGGCCCCGCATCATCGCTTAGTGACGAGCGATGGTGAGCCGCCGCACGTCCTCGACCCAAGGAGCCCCCATGTCCATCGGCCTCTCCGTCCACATCGGACTCAATCAGGTCGACCCCGAGGCGTACGACGGCTGGAGCGGTGAGCTGGGCGCCTGCGAGCAGGACGCCGTGGACATGGCCGGGCTGGCCGACGCCGCGGGGTTCGATGTGACCGGCCCGCTGCTGAGCCCGGCCGCCACCGCGGAGACGGTCACCGCCACCCTGGAGGCCGCGGCCGGGCGGCTGGCCGAGGGGGACATCCTCTTCCTCACCTACTCCGGCCACGGCGGTCAGGTGCCCGACCTCAACCACGACGAGACCGGCGACCGTCTCGACGAGACGTGGGTGCTGTACGACCGGCAGCTGGTCGACGACGAGCTCTTCGAGCTGTTCGGGAAGTTCGCCAGGGGGGTGCGGATCTGGCTGCTCTCCGACAGCTGCCACAGCGGCACCGTGGCCCGGCGGCTGCCCGAGATGCTCAGCCCCCAGGAGCTCGACCGGCGCTTCAGCACCGCCGACCCGCAGGAGGTCGGCCGCAGGATCCGGGCCATGCCCCAGTCGGTGCAGGCCGCCGTCTACCGGCGCGACCGCGACGTCTACGACCGGATCCAGAACACCCGTACCGCCAAGGACCTCGCCAAGATCGACGCCAGTGTGCTGGAGATCTCCGGCTGCCAGGACAACCAGACCTCGGCCGACGGGATCGTCAACGGGCTTTTCACGGGTACGCTGCTGGAGGTCTGGCGAGGCGGTGCCTTCGCGGGCAGCTACCGCGGGCTGCACCGGGAGATCGTCAAGCGGATGCCGCCCGACCAGACGCCCAACCTCTTCCAGGCCGGTGCGCCGAACTCCGCCTTCGCCCGGCAGCGGCCCTTCACCATCTGAACCGGGATCTGAGACCGTGCCCTTGTCATATCCGTGTGCGGCGGCCCGCCGGGCGAGGTATGACAGTAGGAGGGCACGGCGAGCCGGTGAGGTGCCGGTATGACGACGCATGACCGTGTGGACCAGGAGGAAGAGGCGGCTATCAGCAGCATGGCGACCGGCCCGGGAGGGGTGCTCGACCTGCTGCGGGTCGCCGCCGTGGCCCTGGACGTCGAGGGGCGGATCGCGCTCTGGAGCCCCGAGGCTGAACAGCTGTTCGGCTACCGGGCGGCCGAGGCGCTGGGACGCCGCGCGGACAAGCTGCTGGTCCACCCGCGGGACCGCCGGGCGGCCGTGGAGCTCTTCGCACGGGTGCGGGCGGGCGACACCTGGGCCGGTGTCTTCCCGGTCCGCCGCCCGGACGGCTCCACTCTGAAGGTGGAGTTCCGCACCATGGGCCTGCGGGACGCCCACGGCGAGGGCTACGCCCTCGGACTGGCCGCCGACGAGGGGACCGTACGGCGGCTGGAGACCGACCTGGCCGTCTCCGGCTTCCTGATCAAACAGTCGCCCGTCGGGCTCGCGGTGTTCGACACCGACCTGCGCTGGCTGCTCGCCAACCCGGCCCTCCAGCAGATGAACTCGATCACCGAGTCCCAGGTGCGCGGCCACCGCCTCGGGGAGGTGCTGCCGGGGCTCGACGTCGAGGCCATAGAGGGCGCGATGCGGCGGGTGCTGGAGTCCGGTGAGCCGCTGCTGGACCAGCAGAGCGTCGGCCGGACCCCCGCCGACCCCGACCATGACCACGCCTGGTCGGAGTCGTACTACCGGCTGGAGGACCCCAGCGGCCGGATCCTGGGCATCGCCGTCTCCATCATGGACATCTCCCGGCGGCACCGGGAGACCAGCGAGATCGCCGAGGCACGCGAGCGGCTGGCCATGATCGCCGACGCGAGCGTCCGCATCGGCACCACGCTGGATCTGCGCCAGACCGCCCAGGAACTCGCCGATGTGACCGTGCCCCGGCTCGCCGACCTCGCGGCCGTCGACGTCCTGGACTCCGTGGTGCACCGCGAGGCCACGCCCCGGGTGTGGACCGACGGCTCCGCCCGCTTCCGGGCGCTCGCCGTCGCCGCCGGGTACCCCACCGCCGCCGTCCACGCGGCGGACCCGGTCGGGGAGATCGCCCGCTATGAGCCCACCCGGCTGATCACCCAGTGCGTCCGCGAGGCCCGGCCGCTGCTGGTGCCGCATGTGACCGAGAAGGACGTACGGCGGATCGCCCGGGACGACGACGCCGCCAGGGTGCTGCTGCGCGAGGGCGTGCACTCGTACATCGCCGCCCCGCTGATCGCCCGCGGCAGTGTGCTCGGCACCCTCAGCCTGCACCGCACCATCAACCCCAGGCCGTTCGACGAGGAGGACCTCACCCTCGCCTGCGAACTGGCCATCCGCGCCGCCCTGTGCATCGACAACGCCCGGCTCTACGCCCGCGAACGCGACGCCGCGCTCACCCTCCAGCGCAGCCTGCTCTCCCAACAGCCGCGCGACCTGGACGGACTGGAGATCGCCTCCCGGTACCTGCCCGCGGTCAGCGCCGCGGGCGGCGACTGGTTCGATGTGCTGCCCCTCCCGGACGGCAAGGTCGGGCTGGTGGTCGGCGATGTCATGGGCAAGGGCATCCACGCCGCGGCCATCATGGGCCAGCTGCGCACCGCCACCCGGGCCTTCTCCCGGCTCGGGCTGCCCCCGGCCCAGGTGCTGTGCCATCTCGACGAGATCACGTCCAGCCTGGGGGAGTCCATCGCCACCTGCCTCTACGCGGTCTGCGATCCGCGCACCGGGCGGTGCGAGATGTCCACCGCCGGGCATCTGCCGCCGGTGCTGGTGCATCCCGGCGGCGACGCCGAACTCATCGACATCCCCACCGGCGCCCCGCTCGGCGTCGGCGGCGTGCCCTTCGCCTCGGTGGAGCGGGAGCTGGCCGAGGGCGCGCTGCTGGCCCTGTTCACCGATGGCCTGGTGGAGAAGCGCCATCAGTCCCTCGACGTGGGGCTGCACACCCTGGTGCAGCTGCTGCGCCGCCACCAGGGCCCGCTGGAGCGGATCTGCGACCAGGTGCTGGCCGCGCTGCACGGGGCGCCGGACGACGATGTGGCCCTGCTGCTGGCCCGGCTGCGCCGCCCTCGACTGCCGGAGAAGTCCGTGGTTACCGTGGACAGTGGCTGAAGAAGGGCCGACCCGTCACGCACTCCATCGATGAGATGACGTCCCCATGGCTCAGCTCGCCCGCCGCTCCGGCGTATTGATCACACTGGTGGCCCTCGCCCTGGGGAGCACGGCCTCCCTCGCCGGTGGAGCGGAGCCGATCCCCAGGCCCACCCCCAAGGTCGCCGTGATCGGCACCGGGGGCACCATCGCGGGCGTCAGCAGGACCAAGGTGTCCTTCGACGACTACCAGGCGGGCAAGCTCCCGGTGTCCCGGCTGGTGAACGACCTCAGACCCGAGGTGAACCGGATCGCCGGCGTGACCACCCAGCAGTTCGGCAACAAGGACTCCAACAACTACACGATCCCCGAGTACCGCCGGCTCACCGCCGCCGTGGACCACGCCCTGAAGTTCAACGACGGGGTCGTGGTCACCACCGGCACCGACACCATGGAGGAGTTCGCGTACTGGCTGGACCTGACCGTCCGCAGCGACAAGCCCGTGGTGCTCACCGGCGCCATGCGGCCCTGGACGGTGGTCGGCTCCGACGCCCCGGCCAACCTCTACAACGCCATCCACCTCGCCGCCAGCGGCCGGACCACCTGCTTCGGCACCGTGGTGATGCTCAACGACCAGATCCACGCCGCCCGCGAGGTGCGCAAGTCCGACACCCTGCGGCTGAACGCCTTCAGCAGCGGCAGCAGCGGAGAGCTCGGCGTCATCGACCAGAACCACATCCGCGTCAACCGCGCGCCCGCCCGGGTCGAGCAGTGCGGCAAGCCCGGCTGGAAGACCCCGTTCGACCTCGACCGGATCGCCCGGCGGCCACTGCCGAAGGTCGACATCGCCTACAGCTACCAGGGCGCCGGACCCCAGGCCATCAAGGCGTTCGCCGACGCCGGGGCGGCCGGGATCGTCACGGCGGGCTCCGGGGCGGGCGGTCTCTCCCCGGCCATGACCGAGGCCCGGGACGACGCCGTCAAGAACGGGGTGGTCATGGTCTCCGCCTCCCGCGCCGGCTCCGGCGCCGTCTACGACCCCGATGTGCGCGGCGTCATCGGCGCCCAGGGCCTGACCCCGCAGAAGGCCCGGCTGCTGCTGCTCCTCTCGCTCGCCACCACGCACAACGAGCATCGGATCCAGACCTGGTTCCACACATTCGGCACCGGCCAGTTCACGGTCCGCCGCTAGGGGGTCTCCGACGGGTTCTGACGCCTGCGGCGGGCCACGCGGCGGAGCCGCACATCGATGCTTCCCCCTCCCCGCCCCTTCCCGCTACCAGGGGCTTCGCCCCTGGACCCCGGACGCCCTTCGGGCGTGTCCTCAAGCTCCCCAGCTACCGCTGGGAGGTGCCCCCTGACGGGCTGAAATCAGCCCCTCCGGCGTTTGAGGAGCGGGGTCTGGGGCGGAGCCCCCCACGCGGCGGAGCCGCATATCGTCAGGTGTCGGGAAGGGGCGGGGAGGGGACTGATCCGCCGGACGCCGCCTAGTAGTGGCGAGCCGCGCTGCCTCGGAACGTGGCGCGGTAGGCGCTCGGTGACACCCCGAGGGCGGTGTGCAGATGCTGCCGCAGTGAGGCGGCGGTGCCGAAGCCCGCGTCCGCCGCGATCCGGTCCACCGGCAGATCGCTCTCCTCCAGCAGCTGCCGGGCGCGCTCGAGGCGCCGCTGGGTCAGCCACTGCACCGGGGTCATCCCGACCTCGTCCCGGAACCGCCGGGAGAAGGTCCGTACGCTCATCGACTCCCGCTCCGCCAGCTCCCGCAGGGTCAGCGGACGGTCGAGCCGGGTCAGCGCCCAGGCGCGGGCCGCGCCCGTGGAGCCGCCGCGCCGCTCCGGCACGGGCCGCCGGATGAACTGCGCCTGGCCGCCGTCGCGGTGCGGGGCCACCACCGAGGCGCGGGCCACCTCGCCCGCCACCGCCGCACCGTGGTCGCGCCGGATGATGTGCAGGATCAGATCGATACCGGCGGCGTCCCCGGCCGAGGTCAGCACCTCGCCCTCGTCCGCGTAGAGGACGTCCGGGTCGAGCGCGACGGCCGGGAACAGCTCCCGGAACCGGTCGGCCTCCTGCCAGTGGGTGGTCGCCCGGCGCCCGTCCAGCAGCCCCGCGGCCGCCAGGACGAACGCCCCCGTGCAGATCGAGGCGATCCGGGCGCCGGGGCGGATCCGGGCGAAGGCGCCGGTGAGCGGGGCGTCCAGCTTGCCCTCGGTCTGTGGCGCGTCCGGTTCGTTGGCGGCCGGGACGAGCACGGTGTCGGCCTCGGCCAGCGCCTCCGGGCCATGCGCGACGTTCATCGTGACGTCGGAGTCCGTACGCACCTCGCCGGGGACCAGCGCGCAGGTCACCACCTCGTACAGCGGCTCACCGGCGGCCGAAACGGCTCGGCCGAACAGCCGGTGCGCGATGCCCAGCTCGAACGGCAGCAGCCCATGGCGGACCAGCACCGCCACCCGATGGCGGCCGGGGTGGGTGAAGACGGACATGGCGCGATTCTCGCAGACGCGCCGATCCGGCCATCACTTCTTGGCGCGGCTCGGCTGCACCCGCTTCGGCTCGCCCGCCGCCTTCGGATGCTCCGGCGGATAGGGGAGGTCGCCCAGACCGTGCTCCCGCTCGTCCCGCGCGGCCAGCTCCAGCGCGGCCTCCAGACGGAAGGTGTGCTCGTCCATGTCCGCGTGCACATCGCCCAGCTCGCGGTAGCGCACCGGCATGGTGGCCAGGTCGAAGTCGCGCGGCCGGGCGTCGGGCACCTCCTCCCAGCGCAGCGGCGCGGAGACCGGGGCATGGGGGCGGGGGCGCACCGAGTAGGCGCTGGCGATGGTGCGGTCGCGGGCGGTCTGGTTGTAGTCCACGAAGATCTTTTGGCCGCGCTCCTCCTTCCACCACTTGGTGGTCACCCGCTCCGGAGCCCGCCGCTCCAGCTCCCGCGCGATCGCGATCGCGGACCGCCGCACCTGGGTGAAGGTCCACTCCGGCGCGATCGGGACGAAGACGTGCAGCCCCCGGCCGCCCGAGGTCTTGGGCCACCCGCGCAGCCCCAGCTCGTCCAGCACCTCGCGCAGCTCTCCCGCGGCCCGGACGGCGTCCTCGTAGTCGGTGCCCGGCTGCGGATCGAGGTCGATCCGCAGCTCATCGGGGTGTTCGGTGTCCTCGCGCCGCACCGGCCACGGATGGAAGGTCAGGCTGCCCAGATTCGCCGCCCACACCACGGCGGCCGTCTCGGTGGGGCAGATCTCGTCCGCGTGCCGCCCGCTGGGGAAGGAGATCCGGCCGGTCGGGATCCACTCCGGGAGGTTCTTCGGGGCCCGCTTCTGGAAGAACGACTCCCCGTCCACCCCGTCCGGATAGCGCTCCAGCGTCGTCGGCCGGTCCCGCAGCGCCCGCAGCGCGCCCTCGCCGACCGCCAGGTAGTAGCGGGCGAGGTCCAGCTTGGTGAACCCGCGCTCCGGGAAGTACACCTTCCCGGGGTTGGTCACCCGCACCGCGCGGCCACCGACCGTGAGCTCCACCGACTCTCCCATACGGACACGCTAGGCCCGCCCGCCCGGGGCCGCCTCCCGGCGGGCGCCCGGCCCGCCACAGGAGCACAATCGGAGGTCATGGACCTTCCGGTGATGCCTCCCGTCGAGCCGATGCTGGCCAAGGCCGTGGCCACCATCCCGCCCGGGATGGTCTACGAGGGCAAATGGGACGGCTTCCGGGCCATCGTCTTCCGCGACGGGGACGAGATCGAGATCGGCAGCCGCACCACCAAGCCGCTCACCCGCTACTTCCCCGAGCTGGCCGAGGCGCTGCTCGCCAACCTGCCGCCGCGCTGCGTCCTGGACGGCGAGATCGTCATCGTGCGCGGCGGGCGGCTGGACTTCGACGCCCTGCTGGAGCGGATCCACCCCGCCGACTCCCGGGTGCGGATGCTGGCGGAGCACACCCCGGCCGGCTTCGTCGCCTTCGACCTCCTCGCCCTCGGCGACGCCTCGCTGCTGGACACCCCGCAGCGCGAGCGCCGCGCGGCGCTCACCGAGGCGCTGCGCCACGCCGGGGAACCGGTGCACCTGGCCCCCTGCACCGACGATCTCGAGGTGGCCCGGCAGTGGTTCGAGAGTTACGAGGGGGCGGGGCTCGACGGCGTCGTGGCCAAGAGCCCCGACCTCCGCTACCGCCCCGGCGAGCGGGTGATGGTCAAGATCAAGCACGAGCGCACCGCCGACTGCGTGGTGGCCGGGTACCGCGTCCACAAATCCGGCCAGGGCATCGGCTCGCTGCTGCTCGGCCTGTACGACGACACCGGCCGCCTCCAGCACGTGGGCGTCAGCGCCGCCTTCACCGCGCGCCGCCGCCAGGAGCTGCTGGCCGAGCTGGAGCCGCTGCGCATGGCGACCGTCGACGGCCACCCGTGGGCCGACTGGGCGCGCGAGGAGGCCCATGCCCAGGGCCGGATGCCGGGCGCGCCCAGCCGCTGGACCGGGGTCAAGGACCTGTCGTGGGTGCCGCTGCGCCCGGAGCGGGTCTGTGAGGTGGCCTACGACCACATGCAGAGCCGCCGCTTCCGGCACACCGCCCGCTTCCGGCGCTGGCGGCCGGACCGCGAGCCCGAGCAGTGCACCTACGACCAGCTGGAGGAGCCGGTCTCCTACGACCTGCGGCAGGTGCTGGGCTCGGCCCCGGGGTCGTAGCCACGCTTGACGCCTGCGGCGGGCTGCTCCCCTCCCCGCCCCTTCCCTCAACTGGGGCTCCGCCCCAGAGCTCCGGGGGGTCCAGGGGCGAAGCCCCTGGTAACGGGAAGGGGCACAGCCCCAGCTTCGGGGCCCGGGGCAGAGCCCCGGTTTCGGGAAGGGGCGGGGAGGGGACCAGCGCGCCGCAGGCGTCCCCCCAGCCGCTTAGCCGCCATGCGTCACCGCTTGCCGCCCCGCGCCGGGCGCCTGGCCATCCGTACGAACCAGTCGCGCGCCGCCTCGGCGGCCTGCTCCAGGGTGCCGGGCTCCTCGAAGAGATGGCTCGCCCCGGGCACCACATGGATCTCATGCGGGGCGGCGAGCATGGCGGCCGCCTGCTGGTTGAGCCGCAGCACCTCGTGGTCGTCACCGCCCACGATGAGCAGCACCGGCGCCCGCACCCGGTTCAGCGCGCCGCCCGCGAGATCGGGCCGTCCGCCCCGGGAGACCACGGCCGCCACCCGCTCCGGCCGCTCCGCGGCGGCCGTCAGCGCCGCCGCCGCGCCCGTACTGGCGCCGAACAACCCCACCGGCAGCCCGGAGGTGGCCGGGTGCTCGTCGAGCCAGTTCATGGCGGCCCCCAGCCGGCGGCCCAGCAGCGGAATGTCGAAGCGCAGTTCGGCGGTGATCGCGTCCACCCGCTCCTCGGCCTCGGTGAGCAGATCGAACAGCAGGGTGGCCAGATCCGCGTCCTGCAACACCCGGGCCACCGCGCGGTTGCGCGGGCTGTGCCGGGAGCTGCCGCTGCCGTGGGCGAACGCGACGACGCCGATGGGCTGCTCGGGAAGGGCCAGCTCGCCCACGAGCATGGCGTCGTCCGCGGCGATACGGGCGGTCTCGGAGCGCATCGGCCACCTCCTGCCGGGGGTTGCGCGGGCGGGTGCCGCCGCTGGGCGGACGGGCCGCCGCCGGGCGACGGGCTGGTGCGGTCGCCAGGCGTGGGCCATGAGCGTCGCTAGGCGTAGGCCATGAGCCCTTGCCGCAGCTCGCTGTAGAGCCGGGAGAGCCGGCGGGATATGTGCATTTGGGAGAAGCCCAGGATCTCACCGATCTGGCTCTGCGAAAGCCCCGCGAAGAACCTCAGATAGAGGACGTAACGGTCCTGCTCCGACAGCTCGGCGATCAGCACCCGCAGCGCCTCGCGGTTGACGACGCGTTCGATGGCGGCGTCGTCCGCGCCCACCGTCTCGGCGAGCAGCCGCTCCTCGGCGCCCTGTACGGTGGCGTTGAGGGAGAGCGGGGTGCAGGAGGCGCTGGCCTCCAGGCCGGCCTTCACATCCTCCTGGGGCATACCGGTGCGCAGACAGATCTCGTGGATGGTGGGGGTGCGCCCGCCGAGCTCCTGCTCCAGCGTGTCGCGCGCGGAGCGGGTGCGGGAGCGGACCTCCTGGATGTTGCGGGGGATGTGCAGCGTCCACAGATAGTCGCGGAAGTGGCGCTTGAGCTCACCCGTGATGACGGGGATCGCATAGGAGGGGAAGGCATGGCCGAGGTCGGGGTTGTAGCGGTCGACGGCCTTCACCAGGGCCAGCGAGGCGACCTGGGTGAGGTCCTCCATGTTCTCGCCCTTGTTGCGGAAGCGCAGCGCCAGGCGTTTGGCGACGGGCAGCCAGGCGCAGATGATCGCCTCGCGCAGCGCGTCGCGTTCGGGCCCGGACGGGAGCCGGGACAGACGCAGGAAGGCACCGCCGGTGTCGGGAGTGTCGTCATGGCGTCGTTGGCGAGTCGCGGTTGCTGACATGGTCACTCGCCTCCGTGGTCCGATGTCACGGCGGTCGCCACCAGATTCGCATGGGCCCTCACACCTCGCAATTCGACCAAATTGGTGATGGTATGAGCGCCTTTGGGTGGTATCGGGTTTCAGGTGCTTCGTCGCAGTCGTGGCGGGGTATCCACGCGGGATGAACGCACGCCTTCGTCTCGCCCAGCAGCCCGAGGCGGACGCCCTGCTCGAGCGCGACCCCCTGGCCCTGATGATCGGGATGCTGCTCGATCAGCAGGTGCCCATGGAATGGGCGTTCTCCGGTCCGTACACCATCGCGCGGCGCCTGGGCAGGGACGACCTGGACGCCCAGGAGATCGCCGCCCACGACCCCGAGGCGTTCGCCGCGCTGCTGTCGGAGAAGCCCGCCGTGCATCGCTACCCGGGCTCGATGGCGGGGCGCGTCCAGCAGCTGTGCCGGTATCTGGCCGAGCGCTACGAGGGCGATCCGACCGCCCTGTGGCGCGATGACCCCTCCGGCCAGGAGCTGCTCCGGCGGCTGAACGAGCTGCCCGGTTTCGGCAAGCAGAAGGCGCAGATCTTCCTCGCGCTGCTGGGCAAGCGGATGGGGGTGCGGCCGGAGGGCTGGCGCGAGGCGGCCGGGGCGTACGGCGAGGAGGGCGCGTATCGCTCGGTGGCCGACATCACCGGGCCCGAGTCGCTGGACAAGGTCCGCGCCCACAAGCAGGAGCTCAAGCGGCAGGCGAAGCAGGCGAAGGGCGGCACCTGAGGCGGGGCGTTCGGGGCGGGTCCTTCAGACCATTCGGGGCGAGGTCCTTCAGGCGGTGTCCAGTGAGTCCCGCAGGGTGTCCACGGCCAGGGCGAGCGCCGCCCGTGCGGCCCGGGTGTCGCGCAGCGGGTCCAGCATCAGGAAGTCATGGATGATCCCCTGCATCCGCAGGGCGGTGACCGGCACCCCGGCCTCCCGCAGCTTGGCCGCGTACGCCTCGCCCTCGTCGCGCAGCACATCCGCCTCGCCGGTGATGACCAGGGCGGGCGGCAGCCCGGCGAGCTGCTCGGGGGTGGCGCGCAACGGGGAGGCGGTGATCTCGGAGCGCTGCGCCGGGTCGGTGGTGTACTGGTCCCAGAACCACTTCATCGCCTCACGGGTGAGGAAGTAGCCCTCGGCGAACTGCTCATAGGAGCCGGTGTCGAAGGCGGCGTCGGTCACCGGGTAGAAGAGCACTTGCCGCACCAGCGGCAGATCGCCGCGCTCCTTGGCGAGCAGGGTGAGGGCGATGGCCATGTTGCCGCCCACCGAGTCCCCGGCCACCGCGATCCGGGAGGCGTCGAGCCCCGCGCCCTCGCCGTGCGCCACGATCCACTGGCCCACCGCGTAGCTCTGCTCGAGCGCCACCGGGTAGTGGGCCTCGGGGGAGAGGTCGTACTCGGGGAAGACGACCGCGGCGCCCACCCGGACCGCCAGCTCCCGGACCAGCCGGTCATGGGTGTGGGCGTTGCCGAACACCCAGCCCGCGCCGTGGATGTAGAGAATCGCCGGAAGGGTGCCGACGGCCTTCGGAGGGCGCACGATCCGCGCCCTGACGCCACCCGCCGGGATGCCCCCGACGCTGATCCACTCCTCGTCCACCTCGGGCTTGGGCACCTCGCCCGACTGCACCTCGTCGAGCGTGCGACGCCCCTCGGCGGGCGTCAGCTGGTACGGATACGGCGGTTTGGCGGTGGCCTCGGCGAACGCCGCGGCGGCGGGTTCGAGGACGGGGCGGGCCGGAGCGGTGGTGGCCATCTGCTTCTCCTTTGCCGGTCCGGTTCCGTCCGACGATCTCACCCCGGCCACCGCGGCACCCACCGCTGTTACGCCACCCGGGGCTGTTACGCCACCCGGGAGCCCACCGGCCCGGTGAGCTCCCGGGACAAGGGACTCACCGGGTCAAGGAGCTCACGGGGTCACGGGGCCGGGCGCCGGTGAGGGGTCCGGGACCGGATCCGGGCCCGGCGGCTTCGGCACCGGATCGGGGGACGGGTCCGGTGGCGGGCCGGGCGTGGGGTTCGGCGGCGGCTCGGGCGGGGGAGAGGGAATCGGGTCGGGCGGCGGGCCCGGGGGCGGTCCGGGCACGGGGCCCGGTGCGGGACCCGGTTCGGGACCGCCCGGACCGGGCGACGGGGTCGGAGACGGCGGCCCGGGGTCTCGCAGCGTCGGGTGGATGGGGGTCGGGTCGGTCTGCCGTGCCACGGTGTCCTCCAAAGCTCTTGGGCTGGTGGCCACGTCACTTCCGGGGCGGGTGCCCCGGTCCCCTGGGGTGTACGCATGGTCTCGGCGGTCGCGCTGTCGCCAGGCGACGTTTTCCTGATCCGGATCCCGGAATGCGAAATCCGGACCATCCCTCGTTCACCCACATCGTACGTACGACGGGTGCGCGGACCGCGCATGATGTGCGCGGCTCACTCGCCTTCGACGACCGTGACCTCGACCCCCTGGGCGCGTAGTGCGCGGATCTCTGCCGGGTCCGCGTCGCCGTCGGTCACCAGTGTCCAGCCGGGCGGCAGCCGTACCCAGGTGTGGAAGGGGCGGCGGCCGATCTTCGCCGAGTGGGCCAGGACGTACACCGCCTCCGCCCGGCGGGCCATCAGCTCCTTCAGCCGGGTCTGGCGCAGATCCGCCTCGCAGATGCCGTGTTCGGCCGTCACCCCGTCGGCGCCCAGGAAGACCCGGTCGAAGGTCATGCGCTCCAGGGCGGCCTCGGCGAGCGGGCCGAGGAAGCTCTGGCTCAGCGGGCGGAGCGTACCGCCGAGGCATTCCACCTGCACGGTCTCCACATCGGCGAGCTCCTGTAGTGCGGTGAGCCCGGTCGTGGCCACCGTGAGCCCCTCGGCGGTGCGCAGTTCATGCGCGAGGGCGCCGACGGTCGAACCGGCGTCGAGCAGCACCGTCTCCCCGGCGCGCACCGTCGACGCCGCCCAGTGCGCGATGGCCCGCTTGGCCTCGAACGCCTCGCCCGTGCGCTGGCGCAGCGACGCCTCCGGGTGGGCCACCAGGGCCATCGCCCCGCCGTACGTCCGCGCCAGCCGGCCGTCCGCGGTGAGCTGGGCGAGGTCGCGGCGGATGGTGGAGGCGGTGACCCCGAAGGCGCGGGACAGCTCCTCCACACTGGTCAGACCCGTGGTCGTGGCCAGGTGGACGATCTGGTCGCGCCGGGCTCGCGCTCCGTTCACCGGCATGTCTTTCGCGTTCTTCACCGTGGACTCGGCCTCGCGTTCCTCAATGTGGCTCCCCGCGTCAGCGGGCGGGGGACGGCGACATCTCGGCGGCCTGCCGCAGCGCCTCGATCATGCTACCGGCGTCGGCCACACCGGTACCCGCGATGTCGAAGGCGGTGCCGTGGTCGACGGAGGTGCGGATGACCGGCAGTCCGACGGTCAGATTGACCCCGGCCTCCAGGCCCAGCACCTTGACCGGGCCGTGCCCCTGGTCGTGGTACATCGCCACGATCAGGTCGTAGTCCCCGCGCCCGGCCAGGAAGAAGGCGGTGTCGGCGGGGAGCGGGCCGCGGGCGTCGATGCCGTCCGCGCGCAGTACCTCCAGCGCGGGCACGATCTTCTCCTCCTCCTCGCCGTAGCCGAACAGGCCGTTCTCACCGGCGTGCGGATTGATCCCGCACACCCCGATGACCGGTTCGGGGGTGCCGGCGCGGACCATCGCCTCATGGCCGCGGCGCACGGTGCGCTCGACCAGACCGGGCTCGATCTTCTTGACCGCGTCGATGAGCCCGATGTGGGTGGTGACGTGGATGACCTTCACCGTGGGGGTGGCCAGCATCATCGACACCTCCTCGACCCCGGTGAGATGGGCCAGCAGCTCGGTGTGGCCGGGGAAGACATGGCCGCCCGCGTGCAGCGCCTTCTTGTTGAGCGGGGCGGTGCAGATGCCCTGCGCCTCACCGTTCATGGCGAGTTCGGCGGCGGTCCGTATGTACTGGTACGCCGCGTCCCCGGCCACCGGCGAGAGCTCGCCCCAGGGCAGATCGGCGGGGAGCAGCCCGAGGTCGATGACGTTGATCCGGCCCGGGGTGAACGCCGCCTCGCCGGGCGCGGCCACGGTGACGACCTCGCACGCGATGTCGCGCAGCCGGGCGGCCTGCCGCAGCCGCTCCGCGTCCCCGATGACCACCGGCCGGCAGCGCCGCAGGGTGTCCGGGTCGAGCAGCGCGGGGACGACCACCTCGGGTCCGATGCCGGTGCCGTCGCCCATGGTGACCGCGATCAGCGGAAGCGGGGCGGGATCGGTGTCCGCACCAGCGGCCCCGGTGGGGGCGAGGTGGGGGGAGGGGTTCATGAGGTGACCTTCCGTTCGGTCGAGTGGGGGCGCAGCGCCTGGACGATGTGGCGCAGGGAGTCGGGATCGCCGAAGCTGCCCGGTCGGGTCACGACGGACCGCCCGTCGGGGGTGCGGAGATGGACGGCGCCGTGGTGCACCTGGCCGACCGGGTCGAGCTCGGTCACCGCCAGGGCGTCCAGCACCCGGCGCGCCGTCTCGCCACCGGTCAGGACGAGGTCGACGGCCCCGTGGTGCGCGGCGACGGCCGCACGGACGGCGCGGGCGAGCCCGTGCACCAGCCGCCGCCCGGACCCGGGCTCGGCTTCGCCGACGGAGGGTGGCGCCGGTCGGGGGGAGGGGAGTGGCACCGCCTCGTACGGAGGTGTCCGGCCCGGGGACCCGGGCGAGGCGCCGAGGGAGACGACGGTGACGGCGGCGGTCAGCGCGGGCAGCCGCACCGGGGGCCCGTCGGCCAACAGCCCCGCAAGCGGAAGCCGTTGATGGCTTGCCCCGTCCTCGATCAGCCGCCGGACCTGTTCAACGGCGGCCGGCTCGGCCGTACCCACGACGACCAGCACGGGCCGCCCGGTGTTCGTCGAGGGCGTGGCCGCGTCGGGGTCGCCCGCAGCGTGCGCCGAGGGCGCGGCTGGTCCGTCCGTCGACGCGGCTGCCGCCGGTGTGGCGAGAGCCGAAGCCCCGGTGGCGTCGGGGGCGCCCCGGCCCAAGGTGTCCGAGACGGCCGGGCCCCCGACGGCGGTGGCAAGCGAGCCCGTGGCGCCAGGGGCGGCCGGGCCCGTGGCGGCCGGGCTCCCAGTGTCCTTCGCGACCGGGCCCGTGGCGCCCGGAGCGGCCGGGACCCCCGTGACCGAAAAGGCCGTCGCCAGGTGGCGGCCCACGGCCAGGGCCAGGCCGCCCGAGCCGACCAGTCGCATCCCGGGGCCGTCCGCGAGCGATGCCCCGACGATCGCGTCGAGATCCGCGTCCGTCTCCGCGTCGCAGATGGCCACCCGTCCCGCCGTCGCGGCCGCGCGCAGGGCGGTGAGCAGGGTGGGGCGGGAGGACCGTACGGTCGTGAGCGGGATCAGGGCGCTGGGCAGGCCGCCCAGCGCCTGGGCCACCGAGGCGGGCGGCGGGACGGCCTCGGCGCGCCATGCGTCGCCCTCGTGGAGCGGCACTCCGCCGATGTGGACCACCCCCGAGCGCACCACGCGCCCGGCGATCGGCAGCGCGGGGGCGAGCACCACCCCCGCACCGCCCTCCGCCAGGGCGGCGATCTCGGCGGCGACATTGCCCCGCAGCTGCGAGTCGATCTTCTTCAGGACGAAGGTGTCCAAGGTGTCCAAGGCGTCCAGCGCACCCGAGCCGCCCCGGCCGTCCCCGTCCGGCCAGGACATCCGCAGCGCCTCGCGGACCGCCTCCGCCGCCTCCGCCGCCGGGCGGTACCGGGAGTCCAGGTCCAGGACGGTCGCCTCGCCGGTATGGCGGGGGCGAAGGGCCGCTGCCGTACCGGCGGCGCCCGGCGCCCCGAGGAGCAGCACCCGGCTGCGTGTTGTGCGCGAGCGCACCGCGGCCGCCACCTCCGCGGCGCCCGACAGGTCATCCGCGATGGCCAGCAGTCTCCGGCTGGGTGTCATGTCCACCGGTACCTCCTCGAGCGACCATGACAGGCGGAGCGGCCCACCACCGTGGGCATCGTCTCCGTGGCCCCGATGATGACATACGTTGCGCGAAGTGCGCGAGAAGTATTGCGTAAAGCGCGCAGCCATGTCACGGTGACCGCCGCGACACTTCGACCCGTACGGCCCTCATCCGGGCGCCGCACGGGTCGAGCGAGCCGGTAGCTCGCCCGACACGTCGCTCGCCTCAGGAACGCCGAGAGGTCAACGATGACCCGTATCCCCTACGCTCCGGCCCTCAGCCGCCGGTCCGTGCTGCGCCTCGGAGCAGGCGCCTCAGCAGGTATCGCCCTCGCCCCGCTCACCGGATGCGCGGGCCCCACCGGCGCCCCCGGGCCCGGCGCCATCAGTCTCGGGCTGAACCGCTCGCTGGTCAGCCTGGACAACAAGCTCAACCAGTTCGACGCGGCGGTCACCGTGCAGCGCGCGGTGCGCCAGGCGCTGACCCGGATCGGCAAGGGGCTCCGCCCCGAACTCGTGCTCGCCGACCGCTTCGAGATGACCGAGCCCACCGCCTGGACGGTGCGGCTGCGCGAGGGGGTCCGCTACTCCGACGGAACTCCGGTCACCGTCAAGGACGTCTCGACCGCGCTGAAGATGTACGCGGGCGTCAACGGCTCGTTCATCGTCGGCCTCTTCCCCGAGCTGCCCACCGTCGAGCCGGTCGACGGGCGCACCTTCCGGCTGCACACCAAGCGCCCGGTCCCCATCCTCGACCAGCTGATGGCCAACATCCTGATCAGCCCGGCCGCCGGGAACCGGCCCGAGGAGCTGTCCGGCGGGGCGGGCTCCGGCCCGTACGTGGTCACCTCGGCCAACTCCGGGACCGGCGAGTACACCCTCGCCGTCAACCACCGGTACTGGGGCCGCCGCCCCACCGTGGACCGGGTCCGGGTGCGCTTCGTGCCCGAGGAGTCCAGCCGTGTCGTCGCCGTGCGCAGCGGTGAGCTGGACGTCATCGACACCATCACCCCCGACTCCGCCGAGCAGCTCAAGGGCCTGCCGGGGGTGCGCCTGGACCGCACCTCGGGCACCCGCGTCAACCAGCTGTTCTTCAACTTCCGCAAGCCACGCGGACATCCGCTGGCCGACGCCCGGGTGCGCGAGGCGCTCAGCTACGCCATCGACGGCGAGGCCCTGGTGCGCGATGTGCTCACCGACTCGGCCCAGCAGGCCGAGGGCGTCGTCCCGCTCGCCCTCAAGGGGGCCGTACGCACCGGGCGTTACGTCCACGACCCCGGCGAGGCCCGCAAGCGCCTCGCCGCGCTGGGCGCGAGCGATCTCAAGGTGAAGATCATCTGGGAGTCGGGCGAGTTCCCCGCGGACACCTCGGTGATGGAGGCCGTGCTGGAGATGTTGCGCGGGGTCGGCGTCCGCGCCGGCCTCCAGCAGTTCGAACCGGGCGGCGACATCCAGCAGTGGCGGCAGGGCCGCCGCGGCGACTGGGACGTCCTCGGCAACGGCTTCTCCGTCCCCACCGGCCACGCCTCCACCAGCCTCCAGGGCATGTACGGCGGCACTCCGGAGAAGGAGCGGAGCCGGGACACCTACCAGGGCTATGTCTTCCCCCGGATCGCCACCCGGCTGGCCGACGCCTCCGCCGAAACCGACGAGAAGACGCGGAACGAGCGACTCGCCGCCGTCCAGAGGCAGATCTGGGACACCCGCCCCTGCCTGTGGGCCTTCGTCCCCGATGTGGTGCTGGCCCGCCGCACCCGGGTGCGCGATGTGGGCCTGCTCCAGCTCAACTCCTACGACCTCGCCGCCGTGCGTCTGGAGGGCTGAGCCGTGACGCGCTATCTGATACGCCGCCTGGGCCAGAGCGTCCTGACCGTCTTCCTGACCCTCTCCACCGTCTTCGTCCTGGTCCGGATGGCCCCCGGTGACCCCGCCGCCGCCCTGGCCGGGCCCAACCCCTCCACCGCGGACCTCGCCCGGATCCGGGAGCAGTTCGGCCTCGACCGAGGACTGCTCACCCAGTACGGGCTCTTCCTGCGCGATCTGTTCACCGGCGACCTCGGCACCAGCTACTCCTTCCACGCGCCCGCCCTGGACGTGGTGCTGGACCGGGTGCCGTACACCATCACCCTCTCCCTCTCCGCGATCGCCCTGACCACGGTGGTGGCCGTGCCGCTCGGCGTGTGGATGGCCCGCCGGGCCGACACCAAGCGGGAGCTGGGCGCCAATGTGCTGACCATCGCCGGGCAGTCCATGCCGGACTTCTGGATCGGCGTGATGCTGCTGACCCTCTTCGCCGTGGCCGTCCCGGTGCTGCCCGCATCCGGCTTCACCACCTGGGGCGGACTGATCCTGCCCACCGTCACCGTGGCGATCCTCCAGATGGCGCTGATCTCCCGGCTGGTCCGCCGGGAGATGGTGGCGGCGCTCGCCTCGCCGTACGTCACCGTCGCCCGCTCCCGCGGGGTCTCGACCCGCGTACTGACCTGGCGCTACGCCATGGGCAACTCCGCCATCCCGGTGCTCACCGCGCTCGGCACCCGGTTCGCCGCGATGCTCAACGGAGTCGTGGTGGTCGAGGTGGTCTTCGGCTGGCCCGGGGTCGGCTCGCTGGTCGTCCGCGCCCTGGAGACCCGCGACTATCCGCTGATCCAGGCGACCGTGCTGGTCACCGCCGCGCTGGCGGTCCTCGTCCAACTCCTCATCGACCTGGCGTACCCGCTGCTCGACCCGCGGGTACGCCTGGGAAAGGCGGCCTGAGATGCAAGGCGCCCTCGAACCCCCGGCCCCCGCCAAGGCCGGCCCCGGGATCCGCGCCAGCGCGGTCACCGCCAGGGATCTGGCCCGCGCCACCGCCACCCGGCGCCGCCGCAGCGCGAGCCTGAAGCTGTGGGCGGGCGCGGTGTGCACCCTGCTGGTGGTGGTGCCCGTGGCCCTCGCCCAGGTGCTGCCCCTGCCCGGCGCGGGCGACCAGGACCTCTCCCGGCGCCGGCTCGCCCCGCTGACCGACGGCCATCTCTTCGGCACCGACCAGCTCGGCCGCGATGTGCTCTCCCGGGTGCTGCACGGCGGCCAGGTGTCCCTGACGGTCGGGGTGCTCGCCGTCGTCGTCTCCGGCCTCATCGGCATCGTCGCGGGCGCCGCCGCCGGGTACTACGGCCGCTGGGTGGACGCCGTCGTCTCCCGGCTGCTGGAGGCCCAGATGTCGCTGCCGCTGCTGATGATGCTGCTGCTCGTGGTGGCCCTCTTCGGCCCGTCCGTCACCGTCATCACCTGCGTCATCGCCATCGCCCAGTGGCCCGAGGTGGCCCGGCTGACCCGGTCCCTGGTGCTGGTCGAGCGGGAGAAGCCGTATGTGGCCGCGGCCCAGGTGCTGGGGCTGCCCCGGATCGTCATCCTGGCCCGCCATGTCATCCCCAACATCGTCCGCCAGGCATCGCTCGTGGTCCTGCTGCTGCTCGCCCAGGCGGTGCTGCTGGAGAGCGCCCTCAGCTACCTCGGCGCCGGCCCCCAGCGGCCGTTCGCCACCTGGGGCCGGATCATCTCCGACGGCCAGGACTACATCACCACCTCCTGGTGGCTGGTGACCCTGCCCGGCCTCGTCATCGTGCTGCTGGTGGTCGGGGTCAACCTGCTGGGCGACGGACTGCGCGACCGCACCCGACGGCGTACGACGGAGGGCTCCCGATGAGCGACACGACGAGCACTCCGACGAGCACTCCGACGGGCGCCCCGGCGAACACCCCGGCGAGCGTCCCGCTGCTGGAGGTCGAGGACCTCCAGATCGAGCTGATCACCGACCGCGGTGTGGTGCGTGCGGTCGACGGGGTCGGCTTCACCATCGGCCCCGGCGAGACGGTGACCATCATCGGCGAGTCCGGCTCCGGCAAGTCCACCACCGCGATGGGGCTGCTGCGGCTGCTGCCCGAAGGGCTCGCCGTCCTCTCCGGAACCGCCCGGATCTTCGGCGCCGACGTCATCGCCGACGCCACCGCCGCCGGGCGGATCCGTGGCCGCGGGGTGTCCCTGATCCCCCAGGACCCGATGACCGCGCTCAGCCCGGTGCACACGGTCGGCCGTCAGCTGGGCGAGGCGCTCCGGCTGCGCCACCCGGGGATGTCCCGCGCCGACGCCCGCGCCAAGGGCGTCGAACTGCTCGGCCGGGTGCGGATCCCCCGCCCCGAGACCCGCTGGGGCGCCTACCCCCACCAGTTCTCCGGCGGCATGCTCCAGCGCGTCCTCATCGCCATCGCCCTGGCCGCCGAGCCCCGGCTGCTGGTGGCCGACGAGCCGACCTCGGCACTCGACGTCACCGTCCAGGCGGGCGTCCTCGACCTGCTGATGGAGCTCCAGGAACGCACCGGCATCGGCATCCTGATGATCACCCACGACCTGGGGGTGGCCCGGCTGGTCTCCGACCGCATCCACGTCATGCGCGACGGCCGTTTCGTGGAGTCGGGACCGGTGGAACAGATCGTGGACCACCCCCGCGAGCGGTACACCCGCGATCTGCTCGCCGCCGTGCCCACCCTGGGCCCCTGGGACGAGACCCCCGCGGCCGCCGTCACCGAGGAGGCGCTGTGAGCCCCACACCCCTGCTGGCCGTCGAGGACCTGGTGGTCGAATACCCGGTCGCCGGCGGAGTCTTCCGCGCGGTGGACGGCGTCAGCTTCGCCGTCCCGCCCGGCGGGGCGCTCGGCATCGTCGGCGAGTCCGGCTGCGGCAAGTCCACCATCGCCCGCTCCATCGTCCGGCTGCTGCGCCCCACCAGGGGCCGGATCCTGCTCGACGGAACCGATATCGCGGGCCTGCCCGAGCGGCGGCTGCGCCCGCTGCGCAAGCGGGTGCAGATGGTCTTCCAGGATCCGTACGGCTCCCTGGACCCGCATCTGACGGCCGAGGAGATCGTGGCCGAGCCGCTGCGGCTGAACGGCGTGCGCTCCGGGGCCGAACGCGCCCGCCGCGCCGCCGCCCTCATCGACCAGGTCGGGCTGCCCGCCGGTGCGCTCCAGCGCCGCCCGGCCGAGTTCTCCGGCGGTCAGCGGCAGCGGATCGGCATCGCCCGCGCCCTGGCCAGCGGCCCCGAGCTGCTGGTGTGCGACGAGGCCACCTCCGCGCTGGACGTCTCCGTACAGGCCCAGGTGCTCCAGCTGCTGCGGGAGCTCCAGGCCGAACAGGGGCTCGCCTACATCGTCATCTCGCACAACCTCGGTGTGGTCCGCGAGATCAGCTCCGAGGTGGTGGTGATGCGCGCCGGGAGGATCGTCGAATCCGGGCCCACCGACACGGTGCTCTCCGCGCCCGCCGACCCCTGCACCCGGGCGCTGCGACGGGCGGCGCTCGACCCGACGACCATGCGGGGACGCAAACCGCGCGCCCTCGTGTCCGCGATCGCGGCCGACCAGGAGTCCGTCGCGGCCGACCGGGAATCCGTCGCGACTGCGCAAGAACCCATCGCGGCCGGCCAGGAACCAGGAGCGACGCAGTGAACGCGCATCCACACACCCACACCACCAGCCAGGCGTCGCCCGGCGGGGTCGCCCTGCCGGGCATCCCGGTGCCGCTCTCGCGGCTGGTGCTCGGCACCATGACCTTCGGCGACACGGTGGACCGCGCGGGCGCCGCCGCGATGCTGGACATCGCGCTGGACGCCGGGGTGACGGGCGTGGACACCGCGAACGCCTACGCGGGCCTGCGCGCGGCCCTCGAGGGCAGCCTGCGCCGCCTGGGCACCGACCATGTCGACCTGGGCCGCGGGGGCCGATGCCCGCGTACAACCGGTAGTTCCCCCGAACCCGTATCGCCACAACCATGAGGAGCCCGGCGAACATGACCGCCGACGATGACACCGCGATACCGCTGACGGACGGGCGGCTTCGGGCGCGCCCGGGGGACCCGGGGCTACAGGAGGCGTTCCTGCCCGCGCCCGCCGTGCAGAACCATGCCGCGAACCTCACCGTGCTGCCCGCAGGGGACCTCGGGTGTGTGTGGTTCGGGGGTACGCAGGAGGGCGTGCCGGACATCTCGGTGTGGTTCTCCCGGCTCGTCCCGGGGGCCGACACCTGGACCGAGCCGGTCCGGCTCTCGGACGACGACACCCGCTCGGAGCAGAACCCGCTGCTGTTCCCCACCCCCGCCGGGGAGCTGTGGTTGCTGTACACCGCCCAGCGTGCGGGCGATCAGGACACCGCCGAGGTCCGGCTGCGGGTGTCCGCCGACGCGGGCGCCACCTGGGGCGCGCCGCGTACGCTGTTCCCGGCCACCGAGGCGGGCGGGGTGTTCATCCGTCAGCCGGTGGCCGTTCTGGACTCGGGGCGGTGGCTGCTGCCGGTGTTCCACTGCGTGGCCACCCCGGGCGTCAGATGGGTCGGCGACCGCGACACCAGCGCGGTGATGATCAGCGACGACCAGGGGCGCACCTGGCGCGAGCGGCCGGTGCCGGGCTCGACCGGCTGTGTGCACATGAATGTGCACCAACTGCCGGACACCACCCTGCTGGCCCTCTTCCGCAGCCGCTGGGCGGACGCGGTGTACCGCTCGCACAGCACCGACGGCGGGGAGACCTGGAGCGAGCCGGTCCGCACCGAACTGCCCAACAACAACTCCTCCGTGCAGTACGTCCCGCTCGCCGACGGGCGGCTCGCGCTGGTCTACAACCACAGCAGCCGCGCGGACGCCACGGCCCGCCGGGTGTCCCTCTACGACGAGATCGACGACGAGGGGCGGACAGGAGAGACACCGGCCCCGGCCGCCACACCGGACGACTCGGCGCCCGGCGCCTTCTGGGGCGCGCCCCGCGCCCCGATGACCCTCGCGCTCTCCTCCGACCACGGCCTGACCTGGCCCGTACGGCGCGATCTGGACACCGGCGACGGCCACTGTCTGACCAACAACTCACGCGACCGGCTCAACCGCGAGCTGTCCTACCCCACCATCCGGCAGGGGGCCGACGGCACGCTGCACATCGCGTACACCTACCACCGCCAGGCCATCAAGTACGTCCGCGTCGCACCGGATTGGGCGGCCGATGGCTGAGCCCCGCCACGCCGTGGTCACCGGTGTCAGCTCCGGTATCGGCGCCGCGATCGCCGCCCGCCTGCTGGACGAGGGGTGGCGGATCACCGGGATCAGCCGTACGGCCCCCGCGCATCCGGTGACGCGGCTGCGCTGGATCCCGGGCGATCTGTCCCGCCCGGAGACCCTCCCCGAGGTGCTCGCCCCGGTGTCCGGGGTGGACGCGATCGTGCACGCGGCGGGCGTTCAGCGCTCGGCGCGGCTGGGGGAGCTCGACCCCGAGGACGGGTCCCTCATGTGGCGGATCCATGTGCAGGCGGCGGGCGTCCTGGTGGACACGCTGGTGGACCGGGTCGCGGACGGCGGGCGGGTGGTGCTGGTGGGCAGCAGGACGATGACGGGTGTCCCCGGCAAGAGCCAGTACGCCGCCACCAAGGCGGCACTGCCCGCCCTGGCCCGGTCCTGGGCGGCCGAGCTGGCGCCGAGGGCGGTCACGGTCAACGTGGTGGCGCCGGGGCCGACGGACACCCCCATGCTGCGGGACCCCGGCCGGAGCCGCACCCCGCCGGTGATGCCACCGCTGGGGCGGCTGGTCCGTCCGGCGGAGGTGGCGGGGCTGACGTCGTTCCTGCTGGGCCCGGAGGGCGGCGCGGTCACCGGCCAGACGCTGGTGATGTGCGCGGGCGCCTCACTCTGACGGCGGCGCGGCGTCGGCGCGGGCGAGCGCCAGCAGGCCCGATGCGTCCCCGGGCCGGGCCTGGAGGGAGGGCAGCAGCAGGGTCCACAGATCGGCCAGCCGGTCCTCGACCAGCCGCCGCCCGTCGAGCGCCTCGGAGACGGTGTGCAGCCCGAAGAAGGCGCACACGACGGTCCGGGCGGCGGGCAGCGGATCGACATGCGTGGCCAGATCGCCCTCGGCGCGCGCCTTCTCCATCAGCTGCCCCACCGCGTCGATCCAGCCCACGAAGGGCGGTGGCATGGGCGCCTCGATCAGGGTGCGCTCGGCCCACAGCCGGGCTCCGGCCCGCACCACGATGTCATCGCGGAAGGCGCGGGCCACCGCGAAGCTGAGCCGGACGAGTTGCTCCAGGGGCGGGGCGTCGAGGGCGGCGAAGCGCTCGATCAGCGGGGGCCAGGTGGCGAAGTGCTCCTCCACCACGGCGAGGGCGAGCCTTTCCTTGCTCGTGTAGTGGAAATAGATCGCGCCGCTGGTGTGGCCGGACCGGGAGGTGATGTCGCTGATGCTCGTGCCCGCGTATCCCCGTTCGTCGAAAAGGAACGCTGCGGCCTCCAGAAGGGATCGGCGTGTTTGCTCGGCCCGTTCTTGCACGTGGTGTTCGCCGTCCTTCCCCGTCGGATGTGACGGGGAGAACTTAGCGGACTTTCGGCCTGAGATGGTGATGAGGCGAGACAGGTCAAACATTATTAGTATTTTATGGTGATCGTTCGTGAGGCTCATGGCCTTTCGGAGCCGTCCGGTCCCACCGGGCGGCCGCTCAGCTGGTCCCGCACGGTGGCGCGGGAGGCGGTGCACCGGGTCTCGGTGGCCGAGGTGCTGCTCACCGATGTGCGCAACCACGGTGACAACCGGTTCGAGGCCGCGGCCCAGTGGCCGAGGTCCCATCCCACCTTCCCGCACGGCGGAGACGGCCGCCATCATCCGCTGATGATCGCGGAAACCCTGCGCGAGCTGGGGATCTACATCCCGACGCGGTACTACGCGGTGCCCGCGGGGGCGCACTTCCTGATCCGGGACATCTCCTACCGGCTGGACCCCGAGACCGAGCCCCGGGCGCCGTACGGGGCCTCCGACATCACCTGCCGGGCCGCCGTCACCGACATCCGCACCAGCCCCTGCGGACGCTTCGTCACCGGGATGCGGCTGGATGTCGTGCTGTCGGCGGGCGGCAAGCTCTTCGCATGGGCCGGGGGCACCGCGCGCTTCCTCGACGGCACCACCTACGCGGAGACCCGGGCCGCCGCCCACGGGCACACCGCGCGCCGCAGGTTGCGTGCCGCCGTACGGCCCTCACCTGCGCAACTGGCCGTTCCGGCGGCCCGGGACGTCCTGGTGGTGCGGGACGGGGGAGTGGTCTACCTCGACCCCGCCGACCCCCGTCATCCGTTCTTCTTCGACCACTGGAGCGACCATATGCCGGGCCTGGTGCTGCTGGAGGGCGCCCGGCAGGCGGCGGCGCTGGCCACCGGCGGGACGCTGACCCGGCCGGTCGCCTGCCGCATGAAGGCGATCCGCTTCACCGAGTCGTATCCGCCGGCCGTGGTCGAGTGCACCTCCCACGGCCGGACGTGTGTCTTCCGGCTGCGTCAGGCCGGTATCTGCACGGCGGTCGGCGTGCTCCGGTACCTCTGAGCGACGAACACGCCGTGCGACGAACAATGTGACGACGAACAGACTGAACGACGAACAAATCGCCGACGCTCCGTAGCCTCTTGCTTACTGCGGGTCATCAAACTAACGTAGTGATCGTTATGTTTCGGGCAGGCGAACCCCACGGCCTGTACGACAACAGCGGTCGGCGCACAGCGCCCTCATGAGCCGCCCGGTCGAATTCCACCGCGCGGCTCCCGCAGGTACAGGCATCCCCTGCGCCGATTCCTCCACCTCCCATGGAACGGCAGACAGATGACAGCCGAAAAGTTTCTCGGATGGACCCCAGCCGCCATCGTCTTCGACTGTGACGGCACCCTGATGGATTCCGAACGACACTGGGAGGAGGCGCGCGAAGTGGTCCTCAGAAGCCATGGAACCGCCCCCGACGAGGAGTTCGCGCGGCGCACGAAGGGGCTCCACTACACCGAATGCGGCCGAATGCTGGCCGAATTCGCCGGTCGCCCCGAACTCGCCGACGAAATGACCGGACAACTCCTGGACGCCTTCCGCCGGCTGGTGGCCGACGACCCGGTCACCATGCCGGGGGCGCCCCAACTGGTCGCGAAGGCGGCCGTCTTCGCACCGCTGGCCGTGGCCAGCAACTGCCCGCGGGACGTCGTCGAGGACGGGCTCGCCAAGGCCGGGCTGCTGCGGTACTTCGGCCATGTGCTGGTCCCCGAGGGGGACGTGCGGCCCAAACCGTACCCGGACGTCTATCTGGAGGCCGCCCGGCTGTGCGGGGCGGCCCCCGAGGACGCCCTCGCGGTGGAGGACTCCCACTGCGGGTTTCTGTCCGCCTCGCGCGCCGGGCTGAGGGTGCTCGGCGTGGGCCCGCGGAAGCCGGTGGACGAGCCTCCGCCGGTCGATGTGTGGGTCTCCACCCTCGCCGACCCGGACCTGGTCAAGTGGGCGGACTCCCGGGTGGCCTGAGGGGCCGAGCCACGCTCACCGCCTGAGCCAGGCTCACTGTCTGAGCCAGGCTCACTGTCTGAGCCAGGCTCATTGTCTGAGCCACGCTCATCGCCTGGTCGGCGGGGGCCGCGGGTCACTTCTTCCCGTCGTGACCCGCATGGCTCGCCGAGCCGTCCATGCCCTCCATGCCGCCCCCGGACTTGGCCCCGCCATGGGATCCGCCGTGGGACATGGACATCCCCTTCTCGAGGGATCCGCCGATCTTCTCGCGCAGGGGCTCCAGCGAGCCCATGGACAGGCCGGTGACCGACCAGCGCTTGCCGACCAGGTACATGCCCCCGTAGTCCTTCGACGTGGTCAGCCAGTCGTGCTGGCCCTTGTCGGTGGCGAAGGTGACCATCGTGAACCGCTTCTGACCGGATCCGCAGGAGCCCTGACGCAGCTCCTCCGCCTCGGTGATGATCGTGGCCTTGCAGCCGATGGCGTCGGCGATCTTCGTCAGCTGCGCGGGCTTCCCGGGCTTGGCGAACTCCTTGGTGGCGGGGGACACCTTCTTCTCCTCGTGGCCGGCGCCATGTGTCCGATCGCCTCCACCGCAGCCGGCCAGAAACAACAGGGCCGCGCCGACCGCGGTGGCACGGAGAGCGAGTGACACAACAACCTCCCGTAGAAAATCCGGCGGGGCGGCCCGGGCTCTGATGCCTCGGGCCACCCGCCGCGGTGGACCAAAAGTAGTGGCTGTCTCCCTTACTGGCCCGCCTTCTTGCCCTTGTCGGTGACCGCGAACCAGGTGCCCTTCACGCCCTGGCCGTTGATGTCACCGGGCTTCTTGTCCCCGGTGAAGGTGTACAGCAGCCAGCAGTCGAACGCCGCCTGCTTGGTGCCGTCGGGGCGCTTGAAGGAGGTGACCTTCGCCGCGTCGAGCCCGGCCACCTTGGTGGTGTCCACGGCCTTGACGGGCTTCCAGGTGTCCAGGCAGGCGCCGAGGCAGCCGGTCTTCATCGGCCAGGCGCTGTCCTTGTTGAACCGGTAGACGGTCATGCCCTTGCCGTCCACGATGATCTTGCCCAGCTCGGCGTTGTTGTTGACCATCAGCTGGAGGCTGTCGTCCGCGGCCGCGGTCTTGCCGGCCGGCTTTCCGTCGGGCGCCAGCGCGTTCCAGGTGCCGCCCACGCCCTGGCCCTTGGTGTCACCGGGCTTGTTGTCGCCCGCGAAGCGGTAGACCGGCCAGCCCGCCAGGGTCAGCTGCTTGGTGCCGTCGGCGCGGGTGACCGAGCCCAGCTTGCCGGCCTCGATACCGGTGGTGGCCGCGGCGTCGTCCGCGGGCACCGCGGGCCACTTGGTGGCGCAGTCGTCGTTGCAGTTGGACTTGGCCGGCTTGGGGGTGTCCTCGTCGAACCGGTAGAGCGTCCAGCCCTTGCTGTCGGTGACGAACTTGCCCAGCTTGGCGTCCTCCTTGACCGCCAGCTGCTTCGCCGGACCGGTGCGCTCGGCCTCGCCGCCCGCCCCGGCACCGGTGTCACCGCCCGCCTCGTACCCGCCGCCGGCCCCGGCCGCGGCCCCCGCGCCCGCCGACGCGGAGGCCCCCGCACCCACGGTCTGGCTGCCACCCGCCGGCTGCACATTGGCGCTGCCCGCGCTGTTGTCCTTGCTGCTGCCGCAAGCCGCCGTCAGCAGAACCATCGCTACCGACACCCCGGCGAATGCGATGTGACGCCGCTTCTCCATGACCATTCCTCTACAGTCTCGATCGGTCCGGCGGTGATTGCGCCGACGCCATGTCCATACGGAGCCCGTGCGGACCGGCGTTCAGCGGCTTGCGAATTTGTCACCGGACGCAAAATTCGCCGGATCGCTGAGCGCACAGCAGTCGACGGCCGTTCCTCACGGCCGTCGCGGTGTCGGTGGTGCGGCTGATCGTCCCCCGGCTACTCCTCGATGCGCAGCGCCAGGGCGGGGCAGCGGCGGACCGCGCGGACCGCCTGCGCCCGCAGCTGCCGGGGCACTTCCATGCTGGCCGAGGACGGATAGCCGTCGATCCCGAGCGTCAGCACCTCGGGCGGCAGGATGTCCGCGCACAGCCCATGGCCCTGGCACAGCGACCAGTCCACCAGGAGCTTCTCCATCGGCCCCCGCTGGCGGCGCTCGTCGCGCGCCCCGGGGTTCAGCGGGGCGGGCGGCAGGGCGAGCGGCAGCGCGTCCTCCGGCAGCGGCAGCACCCCCATCGTGGGCCGTCCGCAGCCGGCGCCGAGCGCATGCGCCTCGAACTCCTCGGGGAACGCGTCCAGCGCGGTGGTCACGAAACCGGCGGTGCCATCGGGATGGCTGCACGCCCCGCGCTTCTTCACCGAGTTGACGTAGGCGCGCACATTGTCGATCGAGGACTGGCCGCCGCCGCGCTCCACCTGGCCGATGGCGTCCGCGAGCGCGGGCAGCCCGATGAAGCAGGGCCCGCACTGACCGGCCGTCTCGGCGGCCAGCCAGCGCGCGATCCGCGCGGTCTCGCCGAGCGGGCAGGTGTTCTCGGGGATGGGCAGCACCGCGCCGGCGCCCAGCCGGGCGCCGTACTTCTTCATGGACTCCCGGGAGATGGTGGCGGCGTTGATGCTCTTGGGGTCCAGCCACTTGCCGTGGTAGCCGCCCACCAGCACCGCCTGACCGGGGGTGAGCCCGCACAGCTCCAGGACGTAGGTCAGCGGCACCCCGGTGGGCGTCTCCATGACGTACTTGCCACCGACCGTCAGCAGCGTGGTGCCCGGCTCGGTGGGCAGCCCCACCGAGCGGTACGGCAGGGCGCCCATCCGCGCGGCCACCGCGAGCTGGGCGAAGGTCTCGGTGTTGGACAGCAGGGTGGGCAGTCCGCCGAGCCCGCTGTCGCTGGTCCGGATCTTCCGGCCGTTGGGGATGGCCGGGGCGCCGCTGATGCCGTTGATGACCGCGCCGCCCTCACCGGCCACGAACCGGTCCGGGGTGCGGCTCACCCCCACCGGGACGCCACTGGGGCCGCGCTCGGCGATCGCGGCGGCCACTGACTCCTCGACATCCTCGCGGTGCACCGCGATGGCCACCTCCTCGGCGCCCAGCGCCTCGGCGGCCAGCACGGCGCCGTCGATCACCAGATGCGGGGTGTGCAGCAGCAGCGCGGTGTCCTTGAGGCAACTGGGCTCGCCCTCGCTGCCGTTGACGACCACCGTGCAGCGGCCCTCGCGCCGGCCGGCCGACTCCACGACCGCCTGGACCTTCTTGGCGAAGGGGAATCCGGCGCCGCCGCGCCCGCGCAGATCGATGTTCTCCGCGAGCGCCACGAGCTCGTCCGCCCGGAGGGCGGGCATGGTGCCATGGACGGTCAGATGGCCGACGCGGTCGAGCCGGTACACCTCGTCGAGCCCGGCCAGCAGCCGGGGCGGATCGACACAGGCCAGCCTGGGTTTGGTCGTGATCACCGGTCCCACCCGCGAGAGGCGCCGAGCGGCTGACTGTCACGCCGTCCGGGTTCGCCCGAACGGGGGCGCGGCACGGCGGGATCGGACCGCCGGGTCCGGCCCTCCTGCATGCTGCGGGCCGGAGGGTTCCTGACCTCGATGCCGTCCGCCCGGTCGACGTCCTGGCGCCGCCGCTGGACCAGCCGCAGCCACAGCGCGATGGCCACACCGGCGAGCGCCGCGATGTAGCCGTAGGTCGCCCAGATCTTGGCGGCGCGTCCCGCCTTCAGACCGTGGATCAGCGCGGCGCACCACGCGGGGTAGGCGCCCACGTGCAGCGCCCGCCACCAGCGGTAGCGCCAGCGGGAGTTGCCCCTGGAGGCGAACGAGCTGCGGGCCGCACCGGTCACCGCGGCGATCACGAAGAGATAGCCGGCGATGGTGCCGAGCCCGATCAGCACCGGCTGATTTGCGTCAGCGAACGGTATCGCGATGGCCGCGGCGCTGGTGTGGCTCTCCGCGACCTTGACCCAGATGTGAACGGCCAGGAAGAGCAGTCCGGCGACCGCGGCCGCCCGGTGGATGGCCTGGGCCAGCAGCCGCTGTTTGGAGTTCAGGATCATCTGGTCGGTTGCGGCGAGCCCCCACAGCACCGCCGAGGTGAGACAGACCAGCGCGAGCACACCCGCGCCGAAGTCGAGGAACACGAACATCTTCGAGAACGCGCCGGCGCTCCATGTCACGTACAGGGACAGGGCGATGGAGCCGACGACGGCGTAGATCCGGATATGGCGTGGCCATCCCAGTCCGGATGGATCATGCTGCTGGGTCCGGCGAGCGGCTCGTCGTCCGCCACGAGCTCGGCGTCCCCCGTGACGCCCCTGCGAGGAGGGGAGCGGCGTTTGGGACATGGACATTGGAGCCTCCCGATCGCGCGGATTCGCGCGGGTGACGAGATACGTCAAAGTCGTCTTGGGGGCAGCAGCTTCTCGGAAGTACACCTGATCTCCATAAGATTTGTCGTAACGTGACAACTTCTAGTGGACGAACCGTGCCCACACCGTCCCCGGCTGATCCACTGTCGTCTCAATGGCAAAGAACCGGCAAAGTGCCGGGACCGGGAGGGGGCGGGGTCCTCTATGACGTAGCGGAGGACCCTCGACTCCCTGACCGGTACTGGACGAACCGGTGACGGAGGCAACCTCCACGGACCTGACCGACCCCCCAACGGCCAGGTCTCCCCCCGGCAAGAACGAGGTAATGATGGGCGAACTCGTGAACCGCATCTGGTCCCGCCCCCGTGGCGAGTGGACCCGTGTGCTGCGCAATGAACTCCCGTCCCTGGCCGACGAGGTGGTTGAGAACCTTCGGCACAGAATTCCGGGATTCGCCGAACTCCTGGAGGACTCTGAGCGAGACAAGGTCCGATGGGGAGTCGAGCAGGCTCTCCTGACCGCACTCGGCCACCGCAAGGCGGGCGAGGACGGCGCGGGCGAGCAGGCCGCCGCCTCCGGTGAGGAGACGCTGGCCGAGGTGCCGCCCGAGCGGGCCCGGCGCGATCTGTTCGAGGCCCTCATCGGCGAGGTGGCGGTCTCCGAGCGCACCCTGGTGGAGCTCTCCCGGGCCGCCCGCTGGCCGCTTCCCGAGACGGTGCAGGCCATCGCCCTGCCCACCCCGGGCGAGGCGCCGCAGCTGGCCGCCGTGCTGGGAGACACCCTCATCGGCGCGGTCGGCGACGAGCTGTGCCTGCTGATCCCCGACCCGGACGCGGACCCGGGACCCACCGCGGACCCCGGCACCGCCGCCGCCCAGGAGGGCGAGAAGGACCCGGAGCGGGAACCCACCCCCGCCGAGCCCGGCACCCGGTCGGCGCTGGAGACCGCGCTGCGTGGCCGTACCGCGGCCGTGGGCCATGTGGTGCCGCTCAACGACGCGGCCTCCTCGGTGCGTTGGGCCCGGCGCCTGCTGACCCTGGCGCCCGCCCGCTCCGGCCCCGAGGCCCGGGTGCTCTTCGTCGACGACCATCTGTCGATGTTGCTGCTCCTCCAGGACGAGTCGCTGGTCCGGGCGCTGGCCGCCCGGTGGCTCAAGCCGCTCGTCGGGCTGACCCCCCGGCAGAGCGAGCGCCTCCAGATGACGCTGCTGGCGTGGCTGGAGGGCGGTGGCGCGCCGGAGGCGGCCAAGGCCCTCAAGGTGCATCCGCAGACCGTGCGATACCGGCTGCGCCAGATCGAGAAGCTCTTCGGGCCCGGCCTCCGGGACCCCCGAATACGCTTCGAGCTGGAGATGGCGCTGCGCGGCCGCAGGCTGATGGCGCAGATGGACCGGATACGGCGCCACGCGTCCCGGGTGAGCCGCCGGACCCGTACCGGCGCGCCCCCCGGTGTCCGGCCGCTGGGCATCGCCAGGGAGGCGCGCGTCAACGGACTCTGAGCAGGGCCTTCGCCAACAGAAGGGCGAACCGCCGACCGCGCTGACGCGGTCGGCGGTTTTCGCCGCCTCCGGGGGCTCCGGGGGCTCCGGGAGCCCGCCGGGATCGCCGGAGCGGGGTGGTTCAGCCCCGCGCCCCGGCGGGCGCCGCCGTGCGCCCGGCCGTGCGCATCGCGGCGTTCAGGCCGAGCAGTTCGCGGTACGCGTGGGAGCAGAAGGCGCATTCGGCGAGATGGCGCGCGAGCGCCCGGCCGCGCACCCCGCCGCGGCGCACCGAGGCGCCGAGCGGGCCGCTGTAGTGCCGGCACCAGTCGTCGCGCGCCGACTCCAGATGGGCCCGCAGATACGACTCCCGCAGCCCCTCCCGGGCCCGGAAGGCCAGCGAGGTCACCCCGCTGGGGGAGATGCCCAGGACCATGGCCACCCGGTGCGGGGACTCCTCCTCGACCAGGGTCAGCCACAGCACGGTCTGCCAGCGCTCGGGGAGTCCCCGGAAGCTGCGGATGAGCAACCGGCGGTCCTCCCGGGCCACCAGATGCTGCTGGGGGTCGGCCGTGGGCGCGTGCTGCCGCCAGGACTCGAAGTCGGCGGTGAGCAGCACCCGGCGCTCCCCGGCGCTCCACTCCATCGCCGTATGACGCACCACGGTGAGCAGATACGGCCGCCAGGGACCCCGCGGACCGCCCCCGGCGCGAACGGCCTGGAAGGTGCGGAAGAACGCCTCGGAGGCCAGGTCCTCGGCGTCATGGGGGTCACGGCAGCAGGTCCGGGCGTAGCGAAGGGTCGCCGGGTGGTGGCGGCGGTAGAGCAGGTCGGCCGCGGCCGGACTGGCGCTGCCCGACCGGTAGCCCGCCACCAACTGCCGGGTGAGCTCCTGGTCCGAGGGGGGACGGACCGGTCGGTCGGTATGTTCCGGTCCCGGGAACCCTTCGGTGTCCGGGTGCTCCGCCGCCGGCGGGTCGTCGTCCGCGTCGTCGTCCGCGGCCTGGTGTAAGTGCCCGGTGACAGCGCGGCGCGCGCCGGCCTTCCGGCCGACGCGCGCCTGGTGAGTGTGTTCCATCAGCCGCACTGCTTGCCGCTGTTGATGCAGTCCACCGCCTCGTTCATCAGATCCTCCGACATCACGTTGATGAAGTCGTCGTGGTCCGTGATGGGCTTGTGCAACTGCTCGGGGAAGCCGTCCACGGCGAACGGTGTGTTGGCCGGCACGTCGTAGGTGATGGTGTTCACCAGCTGGGGGATGGCCTTGAAGCCGTTGGGGCAGGAGCCGTCCTCATTGGCGAACGCCACGTGGTCACGGTGGTTGGCGCTGTCGATGTTCTGGCCGTCCCAGCAGCTCTGGAAGTCGAAGGTCCGGGTGACCGAGCTGCCCTCGGGGCAGAGCGGGTACTTGTCGGTCAGCTGCCGGTCCTCGAAGCCGGTGCAGCTCCAGGAGGCGTTGGCGTTCTTGTCGCCGTTGGTGAACGCCTTGGCGTCACCGGTGATGATGCGCAGGAACTTCGGCATCGCCGTGACCTTGCTCTGCGCGTTGCCCTTGAACTCGATCTTGGAGCTCTTGGGGGTCAGGATCGTGCCGACGTTGCCCTCCTGGCCACCGCCGAGCTGGTCGGCGTCCGCCTCGTCCTTGCCGTCCTGGGCGCGGACCACGGGCCAGTAGTAGGTCGACTTGTCGTCCTGGTTCTTGCAGGAGGTGCCGCCCTGCTCGAACGTCTGGTTGTTGGCGAAGGCGTCGTTCTTGTCGCTGCCGACGTAGTCGTGCATGTGGTGGGCGCCGTTGCCGACACCGGGCGCGACGATGACGTTGTCACTGTTGCGCAGCTGGGGGTCGCCGACTCCGCACTCGGAGGAGAAGGTGCCGGTGGAGCCGTTCCCCTGGGCCTGCGGCGGCTGCTTGACGTTCGGCTGCACCTTGGTGATGTCGACGAAGTCGTCCTGCGAGGGGCCGTTGCCCGCCTGGCCGCCGGCGTTGCCGGGCACCTCGTTGGCGCCCTCGCCGCCCTGCTGGCCGCCGCCCTGCTGGCCGCCGCCCTGCTGACCGCCTTGCTGGCCGCCGCCCTGCTGATTGCCGCCTTGCTGGTCGCCGCCCTGCTGCTGGCCGCCCTGCTGGTCACCACCCTGCTGCTGACCGTTCTGGCCCTGGCCGGCCTGGTTGGTGACCTCCTGCCACTTGCAGTTGGCCATGCCCTGGAGCTGGGAGTTGTCGCCGCCCATGGCCGAGCCGATGTTGTCCAGCGTCTGGGAACGGTCGTCGTTGAGCTTGGAGAGCACGGCGTCGTTCGAACCCTGCTGCTGGTTCATCTGCTGGTACGCCTTGGCCACCTGGTTGTCCAGCTCGGCCAGGTTCTTGTCGACCTTGGGCCTGGCCTTCGACGGCACGTCACTCAGCTGCTGCCCCACATCGGGGCACTGGATCGTCCCCGCCTTCGCGGCCACGGTGTTGTTCTGGTCGGAGCCGCTCTTGTCGCCGTGGGCGGACGCGTTGGCGGCGATGATCGCGGCCCCGCCGCCGCCGAGCGCCAGCGCGGCGACGATGGCGACGGTCTTGTTCGTGAACCGCCCGCGTTTGTGGGTCTGTTGCCTCATGAGATCACTTCACTTAGTCGTTAGAGGGCGTCGAAGTCGACAAGCCCGGTGTCCTCGAGGACCGTGATGTGGTCGAGAACGATGGCATTGGCCCTGGTGGCCAGAGATCTGACCATGGAGTTGCGGCTCTCGGCCCGCACCTGCGCCACAAGGTTGAACACCTTGCCGTGAGCGGCGCGCAACCGGTTTGCGAACACCCGCTCGAACTCGGCGCTGCTGCCGGCGTTGGTCATCTCATTCAGCCAGCCCTGCTGCTGAGCGTTGGGCTGACTGGGCAGTTGGATTCCGAGCGCCCGGCCGACCTCCTCGGCACGGCGGTTGAGCTCGGTGTGCCCCTCGATGAGATGCTCACCGGCGGTCTTCACGGCATCCCGGCTGTCACGCTCCTGGGCGAGACGTCCGGCGGGGAGCTCCCACGTTCCGGCGAGCCTGACTTTGCGGACAAAGTCCCGGTCAGTGGCCGTGAGCGGCCCGTACTGGGTGCTGACCGTCCCACCGCCGTCGTCCGTGACGCCATTGCGCGGCTGGGCCACGCTGCTCTCACCGAACAACGACACCGGAATGAGGATCGCCGCCAGGGTGACGGCGAGCGCCCCGATGATGAGCCCGGTGCCGATGGTACGGCTGGAGGCGATGGATCTGGTGAGGTTTGCTGATGGCACAGCGCCCTCCTTGGTTCGGAGTGACACCGGACGCTAGTACCTCGTGTGGCTCGGTCGTGGAGACCTCATCACTAGTGAATAAAGCCGGGACAGAGATCATTACCTCTTGGTACCCTGCGCGGCCGCGCTCCGGAGGGCGCTCACAAAGATTTTTCCCACCCGGTTGAGCAACTCACCTGGCCCGTACGTACGGCAGGGAGAACCCGGTGCACGGCCGCGTCCGAGCGGCCCGGCCGCACACCGTCCCGACGACCCGGAGGCGCCCCGCCGTGGATGCGACAACGCGGAAGACCACGCCCACCAGGCCCCGTCATCTGCTCAGAGCCGAGGCCGGATGCGGCGACTGCCGGTACTGCCCCAGTTTGCCGTCGAGGACCCGGGCATCGGGGTGGTTCAGCTCCTGGAGAATTTCCAGGGCCCGCCGCCAGTCGGTGAGGGCGGTGGCCACATCGCCCTGGGCCAACCGGGTGTCCCCCTGGTGGTGCAGGGTGTCGGCCTCCAGATACCGGTCGCTGATCTCGCGGTAGATGGCGAGCGCCCGGCCGTAGGAGGTGAGGGCGTGCTCATACCGTCCGAGGTGGTGGTACGCGTACCCCACGCTGTCCAGCGCGGCGGCCTCGCCGGACGCGTCGCCGATCCGCCGGTGCAGTTCGACGGCCTCCCGGCAGCGGGCCAGGGCGTGTTCGTACTCACCGAGCAGGATATGGGTCCAGCCGATCTCGTTGAGCACACTGGCCTGACCGCTGATGTGGTCCAGGCCGACATAGTGGCCGAGCGCCGGCCGGTAGTGGTCCAGCGCCTCCTGGGAGCGGCCCTGACAGTTGGCCAGGAAGGCCAGGGCGCGCAGGGTACGGGCCTGCCCGCCCCGCTCGCCGAGCTCCGTGAACAGCTCCAGCGCCCGCTCCAGATGGCCGTGCGCCTCCTCGTACCGGCCCAGCCGTCCCTCGGCGAAGCCCAGGGTGCGGTGGCTGTGCGCCTGGCCGAGCCGATCGGACAGGGCCCGGGCCGCCCCCAGCGCGGTGCGCTGGATGGCGGTCTGCTCCTGCCAGTGGCCGCGCCGGTCCAGGAAGATCTCCAGCGTCACCGCCAACTGCCAGGCGTGGGCCGGGAATCCGTGGTCCCGTGCGTGCTCGACGACCGACAGCAGTACGCGGCGCTCGGCCGAGAGCCATGCCTCGGCGCGCTCCTGGCCGCCCAGGTGCTCGGGCGCCGCGTCGGGCCGGGCCGGGGACACGGGCAGCGGTTCGGTCCGGTGCGGGGTGAGCAGCGTGGCGGCGGTGCGCGCGGTGTGCAGATAGTGGTCGAACATCCGGTGCCGGGCGTCCTGGCGGATCTCCTCCGCCTCATGGTCCTGGACCAGCTCCATCGCGTAGGCCCGCAGCAGATCGTGGAAGGTGTAGCGGCCCGGGTCCTGTTCCACCAGCAGATGGGCCCGGGTGAGCGCGGCCAGCAGGGCCCGGGTCACCCGGAGCGGCAGTCCGGCCAGGCTCGCGGCAGCCGCGATGGAGACCTCGGGCCCCGGATGCAGGGCGAGCAGCCGGAACAGCCGGGCGGCCTCCGGCTCCAGCGCCCGGTAGGACCAGGAGAAGACGCTCCGCGCGTCGGTGCTCGGATCGGCGCCCGCGAACGCGTCGAGGTTGCCCTGGCTCTCGTGCAACTCCGCGGCGACAGAAGAAAGGGGAAAGGAGGGACGGGTCGCGGCGCGGGCGGCCACCACCGCCAGTGCGAGCGGCAGCCGCCCGCACAGCCGGATGATGGTCGCCACCGCCTGCGGCTCCGCGGCGATTCGGTCCGTGCCCAGCCGCCGGACGAGTGCCTCATGGGACTCGGCAGGGGACAGCGGCCCCAGAGTAAGAGGACGGGCCCCTTCGCCGGCTATCAGACCGTGCAGCTGATTGCGGCTGGTGACGATGGTCAGACAGCCGGGGGAGCCGGGCAGCAGCGGCCGTACGTGCTGGGAGTCCACCACGTTGTCCAGCAGGACCAGCATCCGCCGCCCCGCCAGCAGACTGCGGTACAGCGCGGTCTTGGCGTCCAGACCCGTGGGCACCCGGCTGGGCGGGATCCCCAGCGCGTGGAGGAATCCGCGCAGCGCCTCGTTCGGCGACATCATCGAGCCGGTCGGATCGAAGCCGCGCAGATTGGCGTAGAGCTGTCCGTCCGGAAACCGGTGGGCGATCCGGTGGGCCCAGTGCACGGCCAGCGCGGTTTTGCCGATCCCGGCCATCCCGTCGATCGCGCTGATCACCAGCGGGGCCGGTGAGGCGATCCCGGAGCCTTCGGGCAGCAGGGCGTGGATACCGGCGAGTTCGCTGTGGCGTCCGCTGAACGCGGGCAGATCGGGCGGCAGTTGCGCCGGGCGGACCGCCGGGGCGGGCGGCGTCGCGGGAGGGGTCGGCTGGACCGGCTCGGCGGGGGCCGGGGTCGACCGGGGCACCACCTCGCGGTGGGCGGCGCGTAATTCCGGGCCGGGCGCCACGCCGAGCTGGTCCGCCAGCCGGTTCCGCGCGGAGGAGAAGACCTCCAGCGCCTCGGCCCGCCGTCCGGTGGTGGCGAGCACCCGGATCAGCTGGGCCTGGAGGGTTTCGTCCAGCGTGTGGTGGGCGGCGAACTGCTGGAGCACGGTGGGCAGTTGCTCCGGCACCGCGGAGGCCAGCGCCGTGGTGGCGGCCTCCTTGGCGACGGCCAGTAGTTCACGGTCGACACCGGAGAAGACGGGATGGGTCTGGATGTCGGAGGGAACCCCGGTGGCGGTCGGCCCCTGCCACAGGGCGAGCGCCTGGGCGAAGAGCTCGGCCCCCCGCTCCGGCTCCCCCTCGGCGGCGGTGCGCCGGGCCGACTCGCTCAGGCGCCGGAAGCGCAGCAGATCCAGCGCGTCCGGGTCGGCGTTCAGCCGGTAGCCGCCGGAGCTGCGCACCAGTCGGCTGCCCTCCGCCCGCGCCGCCAGCCCCGGTTCCAGCAGCCGGCGCACCGAACCCACATGGCGGTGCACCACGTTCACCGCGGTGCTCGGCGGATCCTGTGCCCAGAGGACGTCGACGATCTCGCTGAGCGCCACCGGCTGCCCCGCCCGCACCAGCAACAGCGCGAGCAGCGCTCGCTGTTTGGGCGGGCCCAGCTCCAGTTCGGCGTCCGCACGCCACGCCCTGACCGGGCCTAACACCGTAAATCGCACAACTAGGATCTTAGTCGAGCCCGTTTCGGGCACCGAGCTCTTCCGGCCGACGTGTGTCGTCAGACTTTCGTCACTCAATCGGCGTCCCCTTCTTTTACGCTCCCGCCATCTACACATTCGCCTCGGGGGGAACGGGACGATGGACATCAACGCGGCGGCCGTCATGACCGACGCCGACGCTTTCTTGACGACGCTGTACCGGCGCCACGGCTCGGCGCTGCTCCGGCTGGCCGCCCGGCTGCTGGGCGGGGACTGGCACCGGGCCCAGGACATCGTGCAGGAGGTGGCGATCCGGGCCTGGCTGCGGCCGATGGACATCGGCCCCATGGACGCCTCCGCCCGCCACCGGCTGTTCACGGTGGTCGGCGATCTCGTCGGCGACGCCCACCAGGACCAGGTGGAGCCGCGGATGGAGGCGGCCGGTGAGGCCGACATGGCGGTTCTGGCCGCGCCGGACCCGGTCGATCAGACGCTCACCGCCCGGGTGGTGTGGGACGCCCTGGCGGACCTGGCGCCCCCGCAGCGGGAGGTGCTGCTGCATCTGCACTGTCTGGACCGCAGTGTGAGCCAGGCGGCCCGGGCACTCGGGGTGCCTCCCGGAACCGTCAAGTCGCGTACGTACTACGCGACGCGGGCGCTGCGGACGGCCCTGCGGGCGCGGGGGATCACCGACTGCTGACCGTCCCGGCCATCCGACGACTGTTTTCTGATCGAATGATCGCTACTATGGCGGTGTTTCGATACGAAGACCAAAGCCGATCGCGTCGGAGGTGGGGAACATGCGGGAGCCGGCGCAGAAGCGGCAGGCACGGATCGCGGCCCTGGTGGAGGCCCGGGGCAGTGCCCGGATCACCGATCTCGCGGATGAGCTGGCGGTGTCCGTCGTCACCGTGCGGCGGGACGTGGAGGAGCTGGCCCAGCGCGGCGAGCTGCGCCGCGGCCACGGGGTGGCGCGCTCGCTGCGGCCCATGGCCCAGGAGTCCACCGCCACCGGCGACACCATCGGCATGGTGGTCCCGGAGCGCAACACCTACCTCACCGAGGCCGTCCAGGCGGCGCGCGAGGCCGCCGAGAAGACCGGGCTGCGGCTCGCGCTGCACATCGCCGCGGACGAGCGCGGGACCGAGCGCGCGGTCCGCCAGGCGCTGGACGCGGGCGCGCGGGGGCTGCTGCTCGCCCCGCGCTGGCGCACCGAGGCGGAGGCGCGGGCGGACCACGCCTGGCTCGCCGACCTGGAGGTCCCCGTGGTGCTGGTGGAGCGCAGGCCCCACCGGGGCAGCGCGATCTACGGGCTGGACTGTGTGCGCTCGGACCACGCCTACGGGGTGCATCTGGCGCTGGAGCACCTCATCTCGCTGGGGCACCGGCGCATCGTGCTGGCGGCGCGCGACGACAGCCCCACCGCACGGGTGATCCGGTCGGAGTTCGCCGCGCAGACCGCCGCCCGCGGCATCAGCGAGGGGTGCCCGGTGATGCTCAGCTCGCGCACCGCGGGGCCCGATCCCCGCCCGCGCGACGAGCGGGAGGCCGACCTGGCCGCCGCGGTGCGCCGCGCCCGGGCCACCGCCGCCCTGATCCACGGCGACATGGACGCGCTGGTGCTGGTCCAGCGGCTGCGCGAGGCGGGCATCGAGGTGCCGCGCGACTGCTCGGTGGTGGCCTACAACGATGTGGTCGCCGACATGGGGCAGATCGCGCTGACGGCCGTGGCCCCGCCCAAGGGGGAGGTCGGGCAGGCGGCACTGGAGCTGCTGACCCGTCAGCTGGAGCGGACCCGGGCCGGGCGGTGGGCCGGTGCCGCCCGCCATCTGGAGCTGCTGCCCGACCTGGTGGTCCGGGATTCCACCGCCCCGCTTCACTGAGCGTTTGACCGATTCAGTTTCTACTGTTCGATGTATTGACGGAATTTCAGTCAAGCGATCAGGATTCCCTCTGACTCCACCGTTGAATCAGGGGAGGGTCCATGCCTGGTCACAGACGCCCAGGACGCCCGATGCCCGGACACCGGGCTACGGCGGGCACCACCGCACTGCTCACGCTGCTCGTCCTCGTCCTGGCGGGCTGCTCCACAAGCCGCGGGTCCGACACCGGTGACGGCCCCGTGCGCCTCACCTTCTGGTCGGCGCTGCGCGGCAGCCAGGAGGTCGTCGACGAGTTCAACCGCACCCACACCGACATCAAGGTCAACTTCCAGCAGGTGCCCTCCGGCGAGCAGGGCGGCTGGGCCAAGCTCAGCAACGCCGCCCGCGCGGGCAACTCCCCCGATGTCGCCACCGTCGAATACCCCCAGCTGCCCAGCTTCACCATCGACGGCGTACCCCGGGACATCTCCAAGCTGCTGCCCGACTCGGTACGCCGCAAGATCCTGCCGCAGGCGCTGGACCTCACCACCTTCGACGGGCGCACCTACGCCGTACCGGTGGACATCGAGCCGATGGTCTTCCTGTACCGCAAGGACATCTTCACCAAGAACCGCATCCCCGTCCCCAAGACCTGGGCGGAGTTCGAGAGTTCGGCCCGCGAGCTCAAGAAGGCCCAGCCCCGTTCCCGGATCGCCAGCCTCTTCACCACCGGCGGCACCCTCTACATGGCCGGGTACGCCTGGCAGGCCGGGGCCCAGTGGTACCAGACCTCCAACGACACCTGGCGCGTCTCCATGGACGACGCCCCCACCCGCAAGGTCGCCGGCTACTGGCAGCGGCTGAAGGACGAGGACCTGGTGCGCGTCGAACCGGGCTCCAGCCAGCAGTGGCGGGCCCATCTGCGCAGCGGTGAGACGGCCGGATATCTGGCGGGCGCCTGGGCCGCGGGCTCGATGATGGCGTCCACGCCCGACGGCAAGGGCAAATGGGCCATCGCGCCGATGCCGCAGTGGGACCCCGCGAAACCCAAGGTGAGCACCCAGGGTGGCTCGACCTTCATGGTCACCAAGGACAGCCGGCACCCGAAGGAGGCCATGGAGTTCATCTCCTGGATGGTGACCAGCCCCGACGCGCTGAAGGCCAAGCTCGCCAGTGGTGTCAGCAGCGCCTTCCCGTCCGTGCCCAGCCTGGTCCCGGTCGCCCGCAAGGAGATGGACACCAGCTACTTCTCCGGACAGGACATCTTCGGTCTCTTCGGGAAGCAGGCCGAGATGATCACCTCCAGCTGGAAGTGGGGACCGCGGATGGTCTCGACCACCACCTCCGGCGACGACGGGCTCGCCCGGGCCGGGGTCGGCAGCGGCACCGTCCTGGAGGCCCTGCGCGAAGCCCAGAGCAGAACCATGCCCGACCTGAAGAGCCTCGGCCTGTCGGTCAGCACCGGCTGAGCCCGCCCCGCCACTCACACCGCACCTTCACAAGCCGTACTCACCACGCCTGAGCCGAGGTACCCCGTGAGCACAGTCACGTCCTCAAGACGGACGGCGCCGCCACCGGCGGCCGCCGCCGATCCGCCCCGCAGAACCGGACGGCGCCAGCAACGGATCGCCGCCACCGTTCTGCTGACCCCCTTCACGGCGCTGCTCATCGCCGTGTTCCTCGTCCCCGTCGGCTACGCCATCTACCTCAGCCTCTTCGGCGAGGACCACAGCGGGCTCGGCTTCGGCGGCGGGGAGACCGTCTTCACCGGACTGCGCAGCTATCTCGCGGTGTTGCAGGACCCCAGCTTCCTCTCCGGGTTCGGCACCATCGCCCTCTACTGCGTGATCTTCGTTCCCACCGTGGTCGTCAGCGCCCTCGCGCTCGCCCTGCTGCTCGACTCGGGCCTCATCCGGCTGCGGCGGACCTCGCAGATGCTGCTCTACCTGCCGCACGCCGTCCCCGGCATCATCGCGGCCGTCATCTGGCTGTACCTCTACACCCCGGGGCTCAGCCCGGTCATCAAGCTCTTCGCCCAGGCCGACATCACCATCGACTTCCTCGGCCTGCACACCGTGCTCCCGTCGATCGTCAACATCGCCCTGTGGAGCGGCCTCGGCTACAACATGATCATCTTCTACGCCGCGCTCCAGGCGCTGCCGCGCGAGGTGATCGAGGCGGCGACCATCGACGGCGCCGGCGGCATCCGCACCGCGCTCCAGGTCAAGGTGCCCATCATCAGGGGTTCGGTGGTGATGGTGTGCATGTTCTCCCTGATCGGCGCGCTCCAGCTGTTCACCGAGCCCATGCTGATGAACCAGGCCACCCCGATGGTCAACTCCCGCTTCACCCCGAACATGTACATCTACGACGCGGCCTTCCGCCGCAACAACTACGGACTCGCCTCCGCGGCCTCCGTCATCCTCCTGATCGTCACCTGCGTCCTGTCGTACGCCGTGACGCGCTGGTCGGGCCGCCGGGAACGGAGAGCGTGATGACCACGACCACACCCACCACCCCAGTGACCCCCTCCCGGGGACCGTCCAGGCCGCTCGGCAAGCCCTTCGGCGGCTCCAAGCTGACCAGCCGCGGCATCGCCAACGCCGTGGTCCTGATCGCCGCCCTCTACACCATGCTGCCCGCGCTGTGGCTGCTGCTGGCGTCCACCAAGAACGCCGACGCCCTCTTCGGCAGCGACATCTTCTCGCTCGGCGACTTCTCCTTCGGCCGCAACCTCTCCGACCTGTTCTCCATGGACGGCGGGCTCTACGGCGAGTGGTACGTCAACAGCCTGCTGTACGCGGTCGTCGGGGCCCTGGTCGGCTCGCTCATCAGCGTCGCCGCGGGCTACGCCTTCGACAAGTACGAGTTCCGGCACAAGGAGAAGTTCTTCGGGCTCGTCCTCACCGGCGTCATGGTGCCGCCGACCGTGCTGGCCCTTCCGCTCTATCTGGTGGCCTCCGAGATCGGGATGGTCAACACCTTCTGGGCGGTCTTCATCCCGGTGCTCTTCAACCCCTTCGGCGTCTATCTCGCCCGCCTGCTCAGCAGCGGCTATGTGCCCAACGAGGTGCTGGAGGCGTCCCGGGTCGACGGCGCGGGCGAGCTCCAGACCTACGTGCGGGTCAGCCTGCGGATGCTCGGGCCCGGGTTCGTGACCGTCTTCCTCTTTCAGCTCACGGCCATCTGGAACAACTTCTTCCTTCCGATGGTGATGCTCTCCGACCAGCACCTGTATCCGCTCAGCCTCGGCCTCTACACCTGGAACAGCGCCGCCACCGTCTCGCCCGAGTACTACCCCCTCGTGGTCATCGGCTCACTGCTCGCCGTCGTGCCGCTGATCGTGGCGTTCGTCCTGTTGCAGCGCTACTGGAAGTCCGGACTGACCGCAGGGAGCGTCAAGTGACCGCAACCCACCTCTCCGCCCGCCGCCGCCCCCGTGCCGCCCTCGCCATGGCCGAGCGGTCGGCCCGGCAGGTGCTCGGGCCCGCGAGCCTGGACCGGCTCATCGACCTCCTCGACCTCGACCCCGGCCTCGTCATCGACGACTTCACCACCCCGGCCGCCCGTCGCGCACTCGCCGACACCGAACTGCTGGTCACCGGCTGGGGCTGCCCGCCCCTGGACCGCCGTACGCTCGACGCCGCGCCCCGGCTGCGCGCCGTGGTGCACACCGCGGGCACCGTGCGCCACCACATCACCGACGCCTGCTGGGAGCGCGGCATCGCGGTCTCCTCGGCGGCCGCGGCCAACGCCCTGCCCGTCGCCGAGTACACCGTCGCCATGATCCTGCTGTCCAACAAGCGCGTCCTGGACATCGCCCGGGACTACCGCGCCGAGCGGCGCACGATCGACTGGAACGAGCGCTATCCGGACGCGGGCAACTACCGCCGGACGGTGGGCATCCTCAGCGCCTCCGCCATCGGCCGCCGGGTGATCGAGCTGCTGCGCCCGTACGACCTCGACCTCCTGCTCTACGACCCGTATGTCACCGCTCAGGAGGCGAAGGAACTCGGGGTGCGCCCGGTGCCGTTGCGGGAACTCTTCGCCGGCAGCGATGTCATCAGCGTCCACACCCCCCTGCTGCCCGCCACCCAGGGGCTGGTCAGCCGGGAGCTGCTGGCCGCCATGCCGGACGGCGCCGCGCTCATCAACACCGCGCGCGGGGCGGTGGTGGACCAGGAGGCGCTCACCGAGGAGGTGGTGGCCGGGCGGATCCGCGCCGTCCTCGACGTCACCGTGCCGGAGCTGCTGCCCGCCACCTCTCCGCTCTACGACTGCGACAACGCGCTCATCACCCCCCACATCGCCGGATCCAAGAGCGGTGAGCTGCGCCGTCTGGCCGACCTCGCCATCGGCGAGATCGAGCACTACGTCACCGGCCGCCCCTTCGCCCACCCCGTACGACCGGAGATCCTCGACCGCTCGGCATAAGGGGGCGCGCCACCCCACCCGTCCGCGCGCCCTCTCACGTCCCGCGACCCCCAGGAGGCCCACCCCGCCATGCCCGAGCTCCCCTTCCTCCTCCCCGCCGACGACCGCGCCCTCAGCCCCCACACCGGCTACACCCGCGCCCACTGGGAGGCCGCCGCGGACGGCATGCTGCACGCCGCCCTCCGCTACGCCACCCCCGGCCAGGCCCTGATCGACCTGCCCGGCCCGCCGTCCAGGTCCGGGGTGCGCTCCGACGGGCTCGAAGGGTTCGCCCGCACCTTCCTCCTCGCCGCCTTCCGCACCGCCGGGGCCTCGGGCAAGGACCAGCACGGCATCCTGGAGCGCTACACCGCGGGGATCGCCCGCGGCACCCTCACCCCCGGGCGCGGGGACGCCGAGTCCTGGCCGGTGATCGGCCATCACGGGGCCCAGGGCCAGCCCATGGTGGAGTCCGCGTCCGTGGCCCTCGGCCTGCGGCTCACCGCGCCGTGGACCTGGGAGGCCCTGCCGCCCGACGCCCAGGACCGCACCGAGGAGTGGCTGCGCGGGGCGCTGCGCCACCAGCCCGCCCCCAACAACTGGTACCTCTTCCCCCTCACCGTGGCCGGTTTCCTGGAGGCCGTCGGACGCGGCGACGCCGAGACGGCCCGCGCCATCGAGCGGGGGCTCGCCCTGCTGGAGGGCTGGTACCAGGGCCAGGGCTGGTACTCCGACGGCGACGGGCGGTCGTTCGATCACTACAACGGCTGGGCGCTGCACATGTACCCGCTGCTGCACGCCCATCTCGCGGGCGACGGGGAACTCCTGGACCGGCTCGGCCCCCGGCTGCACACCTTCCTCGAGGGCTTCTCGCTGCTCTTCGACGCCGACGGCGCCCCCATCCACCACGGCCGCTCCCTCACCTACCGCTTCGCCGCCGTGGCCTCGGTGGCACTCGGCGCCCTCACCGGCCACACCCCCCTCGCCTCCGGCGCCACCCGCCGCGTCCTCAGCGGAGCGCTGCGCCACTTCCTGGACCGCGGGGCGCTGACCGAGGACGGGGTGCTGAGCCTGGGCTGGTACGGGCCGCACGCCGCGACCCTCCAGCGCTACTCCGGGCCCGGCTCGCCCTACTGGGCCTCCAAGGGGTTCCTCGCCCTGCTGCTCCCGCCCGACCACCCGGTGTGGACCGCGACCGAGGAGGCCGCGCCCGCCGAGGGGCATGACCGGGCGCTGGCGCTGCCCGCCGCCGGGTTCCTCGTCCAGACCACCGGCCGGGACGGGCTGGTGCGGCTGCACAACCACGGCAGCTACAAGCTCCGCCCCTGGGAGGCGGAGCACGCGCCCGCCGACCCGCTCTACGCCCGGCTCGCCTACTCCACCCGCACCGGCCCCACCAGCGCGGACAACACCCCCGACAACCACATCGCCCTCGAAGAGCGCGGCGTGCGCACCGCCCGACTGCGCATCCACCCCCTGGCCGCGGGCCCCGACTGGCTCGCCTCCTCCCACACCCCCGCCTTCCCCGACGACGGCCCCAAGGTGCCCTCGATCCGCATCGACAGCCTGACCCTCGTCCGCGGCCGACTCGAAGTGCGCGTCCACCGCACCGTGGGCGTCCCCGCCGGAACCCGGATCCACCACAGCGGCTGGGCCGTCGCCCTGCCCCCGGGCACCCCCGCGGAGACCGAGGAGGGCGCCGAGATACGGCTGGACGGGGGAGAGGTGACCGGTCAGCTCCTCGGACTGCACGGCTGGCAGACCGCCACCGCGGTCCGGGCGCCGCAGGGCACCGCGTACGGGCCGTGGGCCCTGGTCCCCGAACTCACCGGCACCGTCGGCGAGGACCCCTCCGGCACCCTCTTCGTCGCGCTGGCCTCGCTCACCGGGGAGCGCGACCCGGCCCCGCTCGCCGATCTCGCCACCGCCGAGGTGAACGGGCTCGCGGTCACCGTACGGCCGGCGGACGGCGGGGCCTTCGTGGTGGACTTCGGCGCGGGCGACGCGCCCACCGTCACGCCCACCGTCACGGAGGTGGGGGCGTGACGCGGCTCGGTATCTGCTCGGTGACCCTGCGCCGGCTCGCCCCGGACCGGGTGATCGCCGCCGTGGCCGGAGCGGGCCTGGAGTGCGTCGAATGGGGCGGCGACGTCCATGTGCCGCCCGGCGACGAGGACACCGCCCGGCGGGTCCGCGACGCCACCGTGGACGCCGGGCTCGCCGTCGCCTCGTACGGCTCCTACTACCGCGCCGGGCGAAGCGACCCCGAGGAGTTCGACGCGGTGCTCCGCTCCGCCGTGGCGCTCGGCGCCCCGCGCATCCGGATCTGGGCGGGCGCCTCGGGCACGGCGGAGACCCCGCCCGAGGGGCGCCGCGCGGTGGTCGAGGCCACCCGGCGCGCCGCCGCGCTCGCCGCGGACGCGGGGGTCGAACTCGCCTATGAGTTCCACCGCAACACCCTGACCGACGGCGCGGACCACACCCTCCGGCTGCTGGAGGAGGTGGACCGCGCCGATGTGGCCACCTACTGGCAGCCGCCCGTCGACATGCCCGACGCCGAGGCGCTGAAGGGGCTGGACGCGCTGGGGGACCGGATCGCCGCGGTGCACGCCTTCTCCTGGTGGCCCGGGACCACCCGGCTACCGCTGACCGCCCGCGCCCCGCTGTGGCGCAGCGCCTTCGAGCGCCTGCTCACGCACCGCGCCGCGGTGTCCGACGACGGCCCGCCGCTCGATGTCCTGCTGGAGTTCGTACCGGACGACGACGAGCGGCTGCTGCCCCGGGAGGCCGCCACGCTGAGGGCACTCGCCGCCGTCTAGCGCCCACGCCGAGCTACTCCCCTCCCCGCCCCTTCCCACAACTGGGTCTCCGCCCCAGCCCCCGGAGGGGGTGCCGGTCCAGGCCCTGGACGGGGCTTCGCCTCAGGCGCTGGAGGGGGTGCCGGTCCAGGCCCCGGCCTGGGGCTTCGCCTCAGGCCCGGACCCGGGTTCCGCCCCTTCCCGCGGGATCGATATGCGGCTCCGCCGCATGGTGGGGTTCCGGCCCGGGCCCCGGGCCCCGGGGTCCAGGGGCGGAGTCCCTGCCACGCGGCGGAGCCGCACATGCATGCCGCGGGAAGGGGCGGGGAGGGGAAAGATCCTCACCGGGGGGTGCGGGAGGCGCCGCCGTAGGAGGTGCCCTCCTCGATGGTGCCGCCGAACTTCTCCCGGAACTCCTCCATGTTCTTCCGGGGCGAGGACGACAGCACCCAGCGGTTGCCGACCAGATAGACGCCGCCGTACATCTGGGCCGTCTCCAGCCAGTCGCGCTGGTTCTTCGCGGTGGCGAAGTCGAGGAAGAGGAACTTGCCCCTGGAGTTCTTGCAGACGGCCTGGCGGTAGTCGTCCACCTTGGTGGTGAACTCGGGCTTGCAGCCGGCGGCCGAGGCGAGTTGCTCCACCCGCGCGGCCTTGGGCGTGGGGCTGGCGCTCGCGCTCGGCCGGGCGGCGTTCCCCCCGGCCTCCGCCTTGGCGTCCGCCTTACCGTCTCCGCCCCCGCCGCCGCATCCCGCGATGGCGAGCAGCGCGCCCACCGCCGCCGCGACGGCCACCGCGCGCGGACCGTGGCGGCGCGGGGCGCGGTCGGCGGTCCGGACCGGGTGCGGAGTGTCGGCGTCGGCGTCGGCGGCGTCGTACATGAACGGCCCTCTCGCATCGTCGGATCCGGGGTGCGGCTGCGCCCCTCGCGGCTACGGGTACGGATGGAGAGTGCCGATCGTTCACCGGCCTCGCGCCCTTCCGCGTCCTTCCTCGCCCTTCCGCACCGGTCCACGCCGGGCCGGGCGCGCACGGAGTGCCCGGACCCTTGACAGTCAGGTCGGATGCTGGATTACTGGACCGCGCCCGAAAGGTAACCGAATGTTCGGTCGGCATCCGGAGGTGGTGGACGGCCCATGGTGGAATCGCTGAGCGCGGCTCCGCTCGACGACGCCGAGCGGATGAGCCCCGAGGAGCTGAGGGCGCTTCAGCTCACCCGGCTGCGCGCCACCTTGCGCCATGCGTACGACCACGTCGAGCTGTACCGCAAGAAGTTCCGCGCGGCCGGGGTCGGCCCCGAGGACTGCCGCACCCTGGAGGACCTGGCCCGGTTCCCCTTCACCACCAAGGCCGATCTGCGCGACAGCTACCCCTTCGGGATGTTCGCCGTCGAGCAGAGCGAGGTGCGGCGGCTGCACGCCTCCAGCGGCACCACCGGCCGCCCCACCCTCGTCGGCTACACCGAGCACGACCTCGCGGTGTGGGCGGAGGTGATCGCCCGCTCGATCCGCGCGGCCGGCGGCCGCCCCGGCCACAAGGTGCACATCTCCTACGGCTACGGCCTGTTCACCGGCGGCCTCGGCGCCCACTACGGCGCCGAGCGGCTCGGCTGCACGGTCATCCCCGCCTCCGGGGGGATGACCGCCCGGCAGGTGCGGCTCATCCAGGACCTCAGACCCGAGATCATCATGATCACGCCGTCCTATCTGCTGACGCTCCTGGACGAGTTCGAGCGGCAGGGCGTCGATCCCCGCTCCACCTCCCTCCAGGTCGGCATCTTCGGCGCCGAGCCCTGGACGGAGGAGATGCGCCGGGAGATAGAGGAGCGCATGGACATCCACGCGGTGGACATATACGGGCTCTCGGAGGTGATGGGCCCGGGGGTGGCCCAGGAGTGCGTGGAGACCAAGGACGGGCTGCACGTCTGGGAGGACCACTTCTACCCCGAGATCGTGGACCCGCTCACCGATGAGGTGTTGCCGGGCGGCGAGGAGGGGGAGCTGACCTTCACCACCCTCACCAAGGAGGCGCTCCCCGTCATCCGTTACCGCACCCGGGATCTCACCCGGCTGCTGCCCGGCACCGCCCGCCCCGCCTTCCGGCGCATCCAGAAGATCACCGGCCGCTGCGACGACATGCTCATCGTGCGCGGGGTGAATGTCTTCCCCAGCCAGATCGAGGAGATCGTGCTGCGGATCCCGTCGGTGGCCCCGCACTTCCAGCTCGAGTTGACCCGGCGCGGCCGGATGGACCATATGGCGGTGCGGATCGAGGCACGCCCCGGGGTCGGCCCCGAGCGGCGCGCGGACGCCGCCACGGCGATCGCGCGGGGCGTGAAGGAGGGGGTGGGGCTCACGGTCGAGGTGGAGGTCGTGGACCCGGAGACGCTGGAGCGCTCGGTGGGCAAGATCCGCCGGGTCAAGGACCTGCGGACGGAGGGCTGAGCGGAACACCAGGCTGAGTGGACACAGGGCCGAGCCGACGCCAGGCCGAGCGGACACCAGGCCGAGCCGACACCAAGCCGACGCCAGGCCGAACGGACACCAAGCCGAGCCGCCCCGGGCGCCGTCCGCGGACAGGACAGGACAGGACGGGACCCGGGGCGCATGGGCTCAGGGTGTCACCCCGAGGGCTTCTCGGCGTGCCAGTCGCTCAGCGTGCCAACCCGAGGGCGGTGACCTCGTGATGCAGGGGCAGCCGCGCCCCGCAGACGGTCGCCTGGGCCTGCGCCGCGACCCGGCGCCGGTCGTCGACGTCCCGCATCGGCCGCAGCGGCCGGTGCACATTCACCCGCACCGTGAGTCCGTCGGCGCGGATCACCCGGCGCAGCGAGTGGCCGAAGTCGTCCTCGCCGACGAAGGCGGCCACCGTGGTCGGGGCGCCGTGCTGGACGTAGTCCAGGGTCACCGGGCGCACCGGCGCGCCCGCGTCCAGCGCGGCCTGGAAGGTGGCCCGGCGGAAGCTGCCGCCGGTGCCCGCACACCAGGTGATGCCTTGCGGGAAGGCCATCACCGACTGGCCGTCGCGCAGCCGGGCCGCCATCTCCCGTACGGTCGCGGGGAGTTCGCGCAGCGAGTCGCGGTCGATGTACAGGGTCCCCGCGCGGGTGACCATCGGGCCGATCAGCGGCCAGCCCGCGATCTCCCGCTTGGCCAGCATGACCACGGGCTCCACCGACAGCAGCGCGATGATGTCCAGCCAGGAGATGTGGTTCGCCACGATCAGCGTGCCGGTGGTCCCCGGGGCGCTGAGCGTGCTGTCGCCCGCCACCTCCAGCCGGACGCCGAGGGAGTCCAGCAGTGTCGCCGCCCGCGCCCGCAACGTCTCGGGCTCGGCGATCCGCCGGCTGGACACCAGCGCGCCCAGCACCGCCCGGCCGAAGACCGCCGCCCGCCGGGCGACCCGCGTGGCCGGGACGCGGTCGGCGGCGTGGGCGACACAGCCGGTGGTGCACGGCGACCAGGCCGCCCAGGCGTGTGCGGGCAGACTCATCGCGGCCGGGACGGTCACTGGGATTCACCCAGGAAGTAGCGGCGGTAGCGGTCGTTCATCCGCTCGGTGTCCAGCAGCACGAAGAAGTCGGCGTCGTTGAAGGCCCGGTCGTGCTGCGGGGAGCCGCACATCCAGGCGCCGACCCGCAGATACCCGCGCAGCAGCGGCGGCAGATCGGCGTAGCTGGGCTCGCCGTCCAGCGGCCGCGAGGGTATCCAGGGGTCGAGCGGGTGGACCCGCATCTCCGGCGGGGCGGCGTGCTTGGTGGTGCCGAGCAGCCAGGCGTTGGCGGCGGCCTGCTCGCCCTCGGCCAGCGGCACCGAGGCGCAGCCCGCGAGATAGCGGTGGCCGGACAGCAGTACGTAGCGGGCCAGACCGGCCCACATCAGGTTGATGACGGCGCCCGAGCGGTGGTCGGCGTGCACACAGGCGCGGCCGGCCTCGACCATGGACGAGCGGACCTCGGCCGGAAGCCCGTGCAGATTGAACTCGGTGTCCGAGTAGAGCCGCTCACTGCGCCCCGGGGGAAGCAGCCGGTAGGTGCCGACCACGGTGTCCGTCGCCGTGTCCGTGACGATCAGGTGGTCCATGACCTCGTCGAACTCGTCCACGTCGCGGCCGTCGACCGCCGCGTCCAGCCGGCCGCCCCTCTCCTCGCCGAACACCTGGTAGCGCAGCCGCTGCGCGGCGTGGATCTGCTCCCGGGTGTGGGCGATCGAGGTGACGTACGAGCTGGTGGGCGCCGTCGTGGACGTCGTGAGCACGGGCATTCCTGTTCTCCGTTCGAGGGAAGTCAGGAGCGGTGGGGACTGGGGAAGAGCGGAAGAAACGCCTCACTCGCCGTGCGGTACGCGGAGGCGGCGCGTACCGGGGCGTCCACCAGTCTTGCCGTGGCGACGTACGTCACAGTGTCCGTGCGGTGATTCGGCGACTGCCAGTCGATGACGAAAACATGCCGCAGGTCGGCCCCGGTTACGGAGCGGTAGCGCCGGTGCCGCCGCTGTCATCGGCGGCACCGGTGGCATCGGTGGCGCTCGGGAGCGGGAATCCCAGCGCATGGGCCGCGGTGGCGGGGGTGGGCTGGGACCAGTAGTCGCTTACCGCCTCGGCCGAGGACAGGGAGCGGGTTTCGGCCAGATCCAGATAGAGGACGCCGTCGAGGTGGTCGGTCTCGTGCTGGACGATCCGCGCGGGCCAGCCGGTGAACTCCTCGTCCAGCTCCCGCCCCGTCTCGTCCTGCCCGCGCAGTCGGATCCGATCCGGGCGGCCGACCACGGCCTGCCAGCCGGGGACGCTCAGGCACCCCTCGAAGAACGCCGACCGGCCGTCGCCGACCGGTTCGTAGCGGGGGTTGACCAGCACCCGGTACGGCTGCGGCACCCGGCCGCGCGCCTCGCGCACCTCGGCCGTCACCTCCGCCGGGTCCTCGATCACCGCCAGCCGCAGCGGCACACCGATCTGCGGGGCCGCGAGCCCCACTCCGGGCGCGGAGTGCATGGCCTCCCGCATCGCCGTCAGCAGCCGGTCCAGCTGGTCCGCGGCCAGCTGGCCCTCGTACGGCAGGGCCGGTTGCCGCAGCACGGGGATGCCCGCGGAGAGGATCGGCAGCGGGCGGGTCCCGGAGAGCAGTTCGTCGACGAGCTCGGAGAGGGTGGTGGTCGGCATGGGGACAGCCTGACAGACGATCACCGGGGGCGTGGCCGGTGCTCGAGCGGCAGGTGCTTACCAGCGGGTGCTCACCATCGGACAAAAGGTGAACGGGGCACCGATGGGGTCCGTAGACGCCGATGAGCCGCCGGGAACATCCCACGCCCCCGCGGCTCGGCCGAGCCCTCCCGGCTCGGTCGCTGCCGCCCCGCGGTGCTCCCCCCGTTGTGCACGCCGGGGCGGCAGCCCTTTTAGTCGCCTTTCGCCCGCTATGTCGTTTTCGCCGTATGTGCGCGGGTACCCGCTCGGCGCTCAGCAGTGGAGGTGATCGGCCATGCCGGGACGGGAAGAGCTTCCGTCGACCCTGGAGCGCTCCCCGGAGGACGCGCGGCGCACCTGGATCAAGGCCCATGACTCGGCCGTCGAGCAGTACGGCGAGGGCGAGCGGGCTCACCGGGTGGCCTACGGGGCCCTGAAGCACAAGTACGAGAAGATCGGCGACCACTGGGAACGCAAGGAGAAGGGGCGCAAGGGCCCCTCCGATCCGCGGTCCGCACGGCCGCGGCAGCTCGGTGGCCGTACCGGCGAGGGCGTCGACGAGCGGGCCACCAAACAGCACCTCTATGACGTGGCGCAGCGGCTGGGCATCGAGGGTCGCTCGCGGATGAACCGGCCGGAGCTGCTGGACGCCATCCGCAAGGCCAACCGCATACGCACCCGGCGGGCCCGGGAGGAGAACGGATGAGCACCCACGACGACCTGCCGCTCGCCGACTACGACCATCTTCCGCTCAGTGCCCTGCAGCACCGCATCCGCGCCCTCACCGAGGAGCAGCTGCGGCAGCTGCTGGAGTACGAGCGCTCCCATGCCAACCGCCTTCCGGTCATCGAGGTGATGACGGCGCGCCTGCACCAGCTGGAGGGCGGCGCCACCCCCTCGCCCGGTGAGCCGGATGCCGAGCCGCTCCCCGAGCGGCCCTCTCCGCCGCAGGGCGGATCGCCGGTGACCCCGCAGACGACGGCCGAGCCGAGCCCGCCGCCGCGCCACGGTCATCCCGACCACCCGGGGCAGTCGAAGTGAACCGCGCTCCTACCGCCCCCGCGGGCCCTGGGGGTCCGGTCGCCGGCCCCGCTCGGAGCGACGCGCGTCCTGCTCGGCCCGTGCCTCGGGCAGCAGCTCCCGGATGTCGCTCGGCAGCACGCCGTAGAGCTTCTCCATCAGCTCCGGGTCCACGGCCGAGTCCAGCACCTCGAAGAAGGCGGCCGCCTCACGCAGCGCCTCCTCCTCGGTGTGTTCGGTGCGCCAGGCGATCCGGCCCGCGAAACCGGTGAGGTCGAATCGCTCGCCGTGGTCCCGCCGGTACGTCCGCTCCTCGGGCGAGCCCTCGTGGGAGGCGGCGACGCGCCGTAGTGGCTCCGCCGCCTCCTGCGGCAGCTGGGCCGCCACATGGTCCGCCAGCCCGTCCGGGATGCGCTCGGCGAGCGTTTCGAGCGTGGCCCGTACCGCCCGCTCGGCGGACTGCCGGTCGGGGAGCTGAGCCCGGGCCTGGACCAGGCCCGTCATTTCTTCGTAGCGCATGGTCGGCGCTCCTCGTGGTCGGGTGCCCGGCTGCTGTGCCGAGTGCCCCGTGCCATTCGCTCAAACCGTCGCCGGGCGCCCGGCCTCCGGGGTGTCCTCCCGCCGGTCCTCCCGCCGGTTCTTCCGCGCGGTGAGCAGCGGGCCCAGCACCCGGGTGCCGGGCCCGCTGCGCCCGCCGGGGCCCGGGAGCTGGGTGGTGTTGCCGACCGTCAGGGGCTCCCCGCAGTGGGCGCACGTGGTCACCGGCGTGGTGTCCCGCCCGCAGCCGAGATGGCGGATCCGGGCCGGGGGCCCCGCGGGGCCCGCGTACCAGCGGTCGCCCCACTCCATCAGCGCCAGCAGCACCGGATAGAGCTCCTCGCCCTTGGGAGTGGCGCGATAGTGCTCACGCGGCGGCCGCTCCTGGTATCGCTCCCGGACCAGCACCCCCTCCTGGACCAGCCGGGACAGCCGGGCGGCCAGGACCTTACGCGATATGCCCAGGTCATGGGCGAGATCGTCGAAGCGGGTGACCCCGGTGAGCACATCCCGCATGATCAGTGCCGTCCAGGCGTCGCCGAACAGATCGGTGGCGCGGGCGATCGAACAGGCCACATCGGCGAGCGGGGTACGGGTCATGACACGACCCTACCCGAGTTCCCCGAGGGAACTTAAGGGTGTTAGGTTTCCTCGGGGAACCCGGCGAGCCCGCCCGGGCCGCCCCAGGCACCGGTGAATCCGCGAATCCGCGCACCCGTGAGGGAGAAGACGATGGCCGCCGCCCCGCACATCGAACTGGACTCACGGTCGCCCGAGGCCGTCGACGGCCGTCAGATCAGGGCCGTCACCTTCCAGGACAGCCGTCTGGAGTACGTCCGCACCACGCTCAAGAGCGTGGACCTCTCCGCGTCCGGAAGCCGCGCCGTGGTCGTGGGCAGCGGCCGCGGGCTGCTGCCCCGCGGGCTGGCCGGTCTCGGCTTCGACGTCGTCGCCGTCGACCCCTCCGCCACCGCGACCGAGATGGCGCGCGAGGCGGGCGAGCGCGAGCACCCCGGGATCGACTACCGCACCGCGCCCGCAGAGCGACTCGGCCTCGCCGACGGCGCGTTCGACCTCGCCTACTACGCGGACACCTTCGAGATCACCCCGGATCTCGACCGGGTGCTGGCGGAGGCCGCCCGGGTGCTGCGGCCCGGCGGGGTGCTGATCTACGACACCGTCAACCGCACCCTGCTCTCCCGGCTGATCTACCTCGGCGCCTTCCAGCGCGTCCCGATGACCCGGATCATGCCCGCCGGCCGCTACGCGGCGGCCCGGCTGCGCACCCCCGCCGAGCTGACCGCCGCCCTGGAGCGGCAGGGGCTGCGCAACGAGGACATCTGCGACTTCAAGCCCAAGGACCCGCGCAGCCTGGTCAAGGCCACCATGGCGCGCCGCCGGGGGCGGATCACCGATGAGCAGATCCCGCCGATCGTCGACTTCGTGCTCGCGCCGGACGCCCGGCCGCTGGTCACCTACCTCGGCTACGCCCGCAAGGGCTGAACGGTGAGCCCGGCACTCAGCCCCGGCCCTGTGGGCGCACACTGGGCACCGTGACGCGTAAGCGCAGCGCCGGGCTCCTGCTCTACCGGGGTGCGGGCCCGGCCGTTGAGGTTCTGCTCGCCCATATGGGAGGCCCGTTCTGGGCCACCAAGGACGCGGGCGCCTGGACGGTGCCCAAGGGGGAGTACGACGAGGACGAGACCCCGGAGGCCGCCGCGCGCCGGGAGTTCCAGGAGGAGCTCGGTGTGCCCCCGCCCGGCGGGGAGCCGGTTCCGCTGGGCTCCGTGACCCAGACCGGGGGCAAGCTGGTCACCGCCTGGGCGCTGGAGGGCGACCTCGACCCGGCGGGCATCACCCCCGGGACGTTCGTCATGGAGTGGCCGAAGGGCTCCGGCCGGATGCGGGAGTTCCCCGAGATCGACCGGGTCGCCTGGTTCGGCCTGGACGAGGCCCGCCGGAAGATGGTGTCGAAGCAGCGGGCCTTCCTGGACCGGCTGGAGGAGCTGCTCCGGAGCGCGGAGGGCGCGGAGGGTGCGGAGGGCGCGGAGGGTGCGGGCCCCGGCGGCGCATGACCGGGACCCGCGCCCGTCAGCCGTCATGTCATGCGGAGCCACCTCCGCAGTGCACCGTGGCCGCTCCCCAGTCCGCGTGGTCATGCGCGTTGCCGTCGCCGCCGTCGGTGACCCGCAGCCGTAGCCGCTGCGCGCCCTCGACCCGGGCCTCCACCGGTACGGCCGCGTCCGAGCCGCGCACCGTCTCACCCCGGTACACCCGCTCGCCGTCGGCGTAGACCTCGAAGACGACGCTGCCGTCGGACCCCACCTCGTCGTCCAGGCCGGTCTTCGCGGTGAACGTCGAGCAGTTGCCGCCCAGGAAGACCTCGACCGTGGAGTCGGCGTGGGTGCCGAGGCCGCGCTCGTAGGCCGTGCCGTCGATGGTGAGGGTCTTGCCGTCGCCCGGCGCGGACTCGCCGTTGCTGCGGTCGCGTTCGACCGGGCCCCAGCCGTTGTCCGCGGTGATGAAGTCGAGCGTGGACACCGCCGCCTCACCGCGCGGCGGCGGAGGTGTGCCGTCGAGCTCGGCCGACGCCGAGCCGCTCACCCGCGCGCCACCGGCCGAGGTCGCGCGGACATCGGCCACGGCGGGCCGCGGACCGTCCGGGCTGCCCTCACCACGGCTGATCGTGGTCCGTACGGTCGCGGTCCGGCCCGCCGCGAGGTCGCCGAGGTCGAGGGTGCCGGGCTCGGCGGTCCACCCCTCGGCCAGGCCGAAGGCGGCCGTGACATCCCGCAGCGGGGTGTCGCAGGGGTTGGTGACGGTCAGCTCGGCCGAAGTGGAGCCGTCCGCCGGGACCGTGGTGTCGGCGGCGGTGAGCTTCGCCTCGGGGGCGCAGACCACCGGGCCGCGCGGGGTGCCGGTGCGGGCCTCGGCGCCGGTCAGCGGGCGCAGCCGCAGGGTGTAGGCGTACTCCTTGGCGGGCCGCACCTGGTACTCGGGCAGCACGGTGTGGAACGTCTCGCTCACCCCGCTCACCGCGTGGTCCAGGTGCAGGGTGTTGCCTCCCGGGTCCTCGCGGAGGGCGAACGGGTAGGCGGCGCGGTCGATCCCGGTGTAGGGGGTCACCCCGGCCGAGAAGTCCCCGGACACCAGGAGTCCGCCGCTGCCGTCGGACAGCGAGGCCCAGCGGACGTCCTCGTGGTTCCCGTAGTCCTGCGGCTTGGTGTATCCGGCGAACTGCTCGTCCACGTCGGTGGAGTAGACCCCCACGGGGGCGCCGTCCGTACGGTCGTTGTAGTTCTCCTGCGGCCCGCGCCCGTACCAGCTGAACCGGTCGTAGCGGTCGGGTATGCGCAGTGAGAGCCCGATACGGGGCAGATACGGCACCTTGCGCGCCGCGCCCCGGGCCTCCACCCGGTGGTCGAGGCGCAGCTCCCCGGTGCCGCTGACGGTGTACCGCAGGGTCTGGGCGAACGAGGAGTCCTTGACGCCGGGCGCGGCGGCCGAGGAGGGCACGGTGACGACGACCTCGCCGTTCCGCTCGTCCACCGTGACCTTGCCCGGCTTCGTGCGCAGCCGGTCCAGGCCCGCCTCGCGCCAGGGCCCCTCTTCGGAGCCGATCTCATTGCTGACCGGGGCGCGCCAGGCGTCCAGCTCGGGTCCGGAGCCGAGGAGCTCCCGGCCGCCGGACTTCATGGAGACGAGCTCGCCACTGGCCCGGTCGAAGCCGTAACTGAAGCCGTCCCCGGTGACCGTGAGGCGGTCGCCGGAGGTGGTGGCCCGCACCTTCCCCGGTGCCCGCGCGGGCGTCGTGCCCGCGAGCTGGTGGCCGCCGATGTCGAACTGCTCGACCGCCACCCGGTGTCCGGCCTTCGCCCAGGCCGTGTCCGCCGCCTGCACCGCCTCCACGGTCAGCTGCCGGTCGGCGTCCCTAGGGTTGGCAGGCGGCTTGGGCAGCTGGAGGGTGCTCCGCTCACCGGCGGCGAGGTCGAGGTTCCGGCTGCCCCGGGCCAGGGTGCGGGCCCCCTCGGTGACGCGCCAGCGCAGCCGGAGGTCGCCGGTGCCGGTGAAGGACCGCTCGTTGCGCACTTCGATCCGGCCCGCGCGGGCCTCCTCGCCCGAGATCCGGATCGGGGCGTGGACGGCCGCCATGGTGCGGGCCTCGGGCTGGACGGTGCGGTCGGAGGAGACCACCCCGTCGACCCCGCCGGTCCCGGCACCGTAGGACAGGAAGTCCCCCTTGCGGTCGAGCCGGTCGAAGTCGAGCGCGAGCACCGCGTCCGCGCTGGGGTCGGCGGCGAGCTGATCGGGGCTCAGCGCCTTGTGGTAGACGCGGACCTGGTCGACGGTGCCGTGTGCCATCCGGGTGCGGATGTTCTCCTGGTCGGTCTCCGGGTTGCGGCCGATGTTCACCGGCTGCGCGGAGTAGCCGACCGAGCCGGTCCAGTCGGCCGACGCGGTCTGCTTCCCGTCGATGAGCAGCCGGAGTGTCCGGCCGTCGAAGGTGGCGGAGACGCGATGCCAGGAGCCGTACCAGCCGGCGGGGACATCGGCCGCCACGGTGTGCCAGTCCCCGTCGCCGTAGACAGAGAACTCCAGGGTGTCCTTGTCGCGCATCTTCAGCGCATAGCTGTGGTCGCCCTTGGCGATCATGGCGAAGGAGCCGGTCCAGCCGGCGGGTTTCACCCAGGCGTCCAGGGTGAGCGCGTCCGACACCGCGTCCAGCTTCGGATCGCGGTAGACCTCCACGAAGTCGTCAAGACCGGACAGCTCCAGCGCCTTGCCCCGGTGTCCCGCCACCAGGCCGGGCTTTCCGGAGACGTACGACAGGATGTCGTTGCCGGAGGTGTCGGGGGTGGTCAGCAGCGGCTGGGTGATGTTCTGCTCCGCCCAGTCCCAGATGTAGCCGCCCTGGACCTGGGGGTACTTCCGCACCACATCCCAGAACTCGCGGAAGTTCCCGAGCGAGTTGCCCATGGCGTGGGCGTACTCACCCATGATGATCGGCTTGGTGGTGGCCTTCGCCTTCTCCTCCAGGCCCGAGGGGGAGGGGTAGCGCGGGCCCCAGACATCGGCGAACGGGGCGTCGCCGTCCGGGACGTTGGGCTGGTGGTAGACCGGCCGGGCCGGGTCCTCGCGGTCGAGGAAGTCGGCCATCGCGTAGTGGGCCTTGCCCAGTCCGGCCTCGTTGCCGGTGTCCCACATCAGCACGCTGGGATGGTTCTTGTCCCGTTCGTACATCGCGGTGAGGCGGTCCATGAACGCCGCCTGCCACTCGGGCCGTTCGGCCAGGCAGTCGTCCGGGCAGCCGTCGTGGTGATGGGTCTCGATGTCCACCTCGTCGTCGATCCACAGACCGCGCGCGTCGGCCAGCTCGTAGAGGTACGGATCCGAGGGGTAGTGCGAGGTGCGCACGGAGTTGATGTTGAGCTGCTTCATCAGCGAGACGTCGGAGGCGGTGCGCTCACGGGTGGCGTGGCGGCCGGTGTCGGGGTCGGTCTCGGAGCGGTTGACGCCCTTGACGAGGATGCGTTTCCCGTTGACGAGGAGCTGTCTGTCCTTGATCTCTGTCTCGCGGAACCCCACGGGCTGGGCGGTGGTGTGGGTGACCGAGCCGTCGGCGCCGGTGAGCCGGACGACGAGGGTGTAGAGGTGGGGCGTCTCATCGGTCCACTTGGCCGGGTCGGCCACATCGGCGGCGAGGGTGGTGGAGCCACCGCCGCCGCCCACCGTCCCCGACATCGTTGTCACCTTGCGTCCGTGCTCGTCGTAGAGGGTGCCGAGCACCTTGCGGTCGCCGAGTGCCTTGCGGTCGTCCGCGGCGCGCTCCGGGCCCTTGGCGGCCACATCGACCTCGGCGGTCAGCCGGGCGTCGCGGTACCGGGCGTCCAGATCGGTCTTGACGGTGATGTCCCGCAGATATTCGGCCGGGGTGGAGTACAGCCCGACCGAGCGGAAGATGCCCGAGAACCGCCACTGGTCGTAGTCCTCCATATGCGACCCCGAACCCCAGCGGTGGACCTGCACCGCGATGGTGTTGCGGCCCGGGTGCAGCCGGTCGCTGATGTCGAACTCGGCGGGGGTGTAACCGCCCTGGTCATAGCCCGCGTAGGAGCCGTTCACCCAGACCAGATAGCCGCTGGTGACGCCCTCGAAGCGGAGGAACGTCCGCCGCTTCTCCCAGCTCTTCGGCAGCTCGAAGGTCTTGACGTAGGCACCGGTCGGATTGACGTCGTGCGGGACCTTCGGGGGGTCGTCCGGATACATCTCGGTGGGGATGTTCCGGAACACCGGATGGTCCAGGCCGTCCGTCTGCCAGGTGTGCGGCACGCTCACACTGCGCCAGCCGCCCCTGGAGGTGTCGTAGCCCTCGGTGAAGAAGTCCTTCGGCACCTCCTCGGGGCGGTCGGACATATGGAGCTTCCAGGTGCCGTCGAGCGAGGCGGTCCAGCGGCTCCTGGCGCCGCCTTCGAGGGCCTCGGCGGTGTCGGCGTACGGGGTCAACCGGGCGTGGGCGGGCTCCTGTCCGACCGCGGTGACCTCGGGATCCTCCAGCAGTTTGTAGACATCCGAGGGAGGCTCGGGGGTGGCCGCCGCTGCCGCCGGGGCGGTGGGGGCGGCGAGCGCGAGGGCCAGGGCGACGGCGGCGAGCCGGGGAAACCGGGAGAGCGAAGGGAAACGGGGGAGGGGGAAGCGACGTCGGGGGCGTCGGGGCATCTGGTGGTCCACCCTTCTGTGGGGTGTGGAAACGCTCCAGAACGAACAGGCCCGCACATTAGCCAACGCACCCCCTCCCGCCAAGATGTCCCGCAGCACTCACCGTCGGCCCGGCGCGGCTACCGTGAAAGGAGTGAGGGCCGTGCGGAATGCCGTGCCGAGCACGGTGGGGCCGACGGAGGCACCGTGGGTATGGAGAGCACGAGGAGTACGGAGTACCTGCCCCGGCTGCGGCTGGACGAGCTGCTGGAAGAGCTCCAGGTGCGCATCGACGGGGTGCGTGGCACCCAGGACCGGGTGCACAGCCTGCTGGAAGCGGTGCTCTCGGTCGGCCGGGAGCTGGATCTGTCGCATGTGCTGCGGAGGATCGTCGAGGCCGCGGTGGTGCTGGTCGACGCCGAATACGGGGCGCTGGGCGTGATCGGCGAGGACGAGCGGCTGGCCGAGTTCCTGCCGGTGGGCGTCGCCAAGGAGCGGGCCGAGGCGATCGGGCGGCTGCCGTCGGGCCACGGGCTGCTCGGCGAGCTGATCCGCCACCCCCAGCCGCTGCGGCTGGCCGAGCTCTCGGAGCACCCGGCCTCCTACGGCTTTCCGCCGAACCACCCGCCGATGCACTCCTTCCTCGGAGTCCCCATCCGGGTGCGTGACGAGGTCTTCGGCAACCTCTACCTCACCGAGAAGCGCGGCGGTAAGGAGTTCGACGGCCAGGACGAGACGGTGCTGTCCACCCTCGCCGTGGCCGCCGGGGTGGCCATCGAGAACGCCCGGCTGTACGAGGAGGCCCAGCACCGCCAGCGCTGGCTGGAGGCGAACGCCGAGGTCACCCGCAGCCTGCTGTCCGGAGTGGACGAGACCAGGGTCCTGGCGCTGATCGTCGAGCACGCCCGCCGGATCCTCTCCGCCGACCTCGGTGTGCTGATGCTGCCGATGGCCGGTACCGACGAGCTCCAGGTCGCGCTGGCGGCGGGCACCGACGCCGAGGCCCACCGCGGTCTGGTGCTGCCCCGCCGGGGCACCTTCGGCGGTGCGGCCTTCACCGCCTCCGAGCCGGTCACCAGCACCGACGTCCAGAACGACCCGCGGATCACGGTCGGTCCGCAGCGCTGGGAGGGGCTCGGCCCGGCCGTCGCGGTGCCGATGCGGACGCGGGACGGGGTGGGCGGGGTGCTCGCGCTGGCCCGGGTGGCGGACAGCCCCGTCTTCACCCAGATCGAGACCGACACCCTGCTGGGCTTCGCGGGCCAGGCGGCGATCGCGATGAAACTGGCCGAGCGACGGCGCGACGCCGAGCAGCTCGCCCTGCTCGAGGACCGCGACCGGATCGCCCGCGATCTGCACGACCTGGCCATCCAGCGGCTCTTCGCCGCCGGAATGACGCTCCAGTCCACGCTGCGGTTCGTCCAGCATCCGGAGGGCTCGGAGCGGCTGCTGCGGGTGGTGGACGACCTGGACGACACCATCAAGATCATCCGCTCGACGATCTTCGGGCTGCGTTCGCACGAGGCGGGCCCCGCGGTCCAGGGGCTGCGGGTCCGTACCGCCAAGACCATCGAGGAGGCCGTGCCCGCGCTCGGCTTCACCCCCTCGCTGCGCACCGAGGGCCTGGTCGACACCGATGTGCCGCGCTTGGTCGCGGACGACATGGTCGCCGTGCTGGCCGAGGCGCTGTCGAACATCGCCCGGCACGCGGAGGCCGCCGCCGCCGAGATCTCGCTGATCGTGGCGTCCGGGCGGCTGACCCTCACGGTCACGGACGACGGGGTGGGCATCCCCGAGGGCGGCCGTCGCAGCGGACTGCGGAACATGGCCGAGCGCGCCGAGAAGCTCGGCGGTGAGCTGGAACTCGGCGAGCCGCCGGGCGGCGGCACCCGCCTGGTGTGGTCGGTACCGCTGCCGGAGCGGTAGGCGGTGGCCGGGCGGCGGCGGTCGGCGGTGGCCCGTGGCGCGGCGATTGGCGGTGGCCCGCGGCGTAGCCGGTCGGCGCTGGTCGTGGCGTGGTGATGGATGCCTGCCCTGGCGCGGCGGTCGGCGTCGGCCGTGGCGCGGCGACAAGCGCCGACCGTGGCGCCGCTGTAGGTGCTGGCCTGTGCCGCGTCAGCGGCCGCCGTCCAGGGCCTCGGCCGCCCCGTTGCGCGGCGTGGCCGGGCCCACCGGTCCGTAACCCAGCCGGATCAGCATCTGCACATGGCCGGGCGCCGGGTGGGCGCCGCCCAGCGACCACCGCAGATCGGACCACTCCAGCGCCTGGTGCAGCAGGGACGCCCGGACCGCGTGCGAGGTCGCCAGCAGCAGGACGTGTTCCAGCGCCTGCCCGGCCCGCAGCCAGTCGGTGCGCCGGTCCTGGTCCGTGGTCAGCACGGCGATGGTCGGGTGGGACTCGAACGGGGCGGCGGCGGACCGGTCGCCGCCCCAGCGGCCGTCGGGCCGCGGCCCGAGGTAGTCGCGCATCGGCAGCCGTCCGGTGGCGTCCCGTGGGCCGAGGGCGGTCGAGGGGATTCCGTACGGCCCGGTGTCGCGGATCCAGGTACGGCTCTCGGCGAGCCGGCGCGGGTCCCCGGAGACGCGCCGCTCCGCCTCGGCGGTCAGCCGCAGCAGCCATGCGGTCTCCTCGGGGTCCGCCAGCCACAGCGTGGCCCCGTTCGCGCGCGCGGCCTCCGTCAGGTCGCACAGCACCCGTGCGGGCAGCCGGCGCGCGGAATAGGGCGAGCGGCTGCTGTGCCGCCGCCAGATCACGTCGTACAGGTCGTCGTGTCCGCCGTCGTGGCGCCCGGCACGGTCAGTGGGCGACGCGGCCAGGCGCACCGTGGCCAGCAGATCCGGCTGCGACCGGGACGGCAGCAGCCGGACCACCGGATCCCAGCCGAAGTGGGCCACGGCGACCCGCAGATTGAACACGGCGGCCCCGGCGGAGACGCTCAGCGCCCGGCCCATCGGATCGGCGTACCGCAGCGCCCGCTCGGGGGCGGCCCGGACCTCCAGGGTGACGGTGTCGGGGTTCAGCCGGTAGCGCCAGGGCTGGGTGTTGTGGATCGAGGGAGCGGCCACGGCCGCGGAGATGAGCTTCTCCAGGATCGCCGCGTCGAGCATTGCGGGCTGCATGGGGTCCTCTCCTCGCCGGTGCGCCGTCAGTGGTGGTGGTCGTCCATCAGGGTGGTGGAGCCGTGTCATCCCGGATGGCCGTCGTCGGGGCGCGGGGCCGAGTGGGTCGCCAGCACCGCCGCCTGGATGCGGCGCTCCACGCCCAGCTTGGCCAGCAGCCGGGAGATGTGGTTCTTGACCGTCTTCTCGGACAGGAAGAGCCGCTTGCCGATCTGCCGGTTGGTGAGCCCGTCGCCGATCAGCACCAGGATCTCCCGCTCGCGCGGGGACAGCCCGGCCAGCACCTCGTCCCGGGGCTCCTGCGGGGCGGTGTCGCCCCGCAGGGTGCTCATCAGCCGGGCGGTGGTGGCCGGGTCCAGCATCGACTGGCCGGACGCCACGGTGCGCACCGCCGAGACCAGGTCCGACCCCTTGATCTGCTTGAGCACATAGCCCGCCGCCCCGGCCATGATCGCGTCCAGCAGGGCATCGTCGTCGTCGAACGACGTCAGCATCAGACAGGCCAGACCCGGCATACGGGAGCGCAGCTCACGGCAGACCGTGATGCCGTCCCCGTCCGGCAGCCGGACGTCCAGGATGGCCACGTCGGGCCGTAGCGCCGGGCCCCGGGCCATCGCGTGGTCCACGGTCCCGGCGTCGCCGACCACCTCGATGTCCGGTTCGGCGTCCAGCAGATCGTGCAGTCCGCGCCGGACGACCTCATGGTCGTCGAGGACGAACACCCTGATGGGCGTCGCCGGTGTCGCTCGTGTCGCTTCGGTCTCCGTCATGGGCTCTCGCACCGTTCGTCCGCCGTCCGCCCGGCCCCCGGTGGGAATCGTGGCGCAGCAGGTCAGCGCGGTACCAGGGCCGAACGGGCCCCCAAGGGGGCTGCCCGGCCCTCGTCCCGCCCGCCCCGCGCGTGCGACGGTCACGGCATGGGCACGCAAGTGCGGGGGCGGCGGTTGTGGCGGTGGCGGCGCAATCCGCTCAGACGCCGCTCGGACGTGATCGAGGCGTGGGTCGTGCTCGTGACCGGCCTGGTGATGGCGGTCGGCGGCCCGGCGGCCGGGGTGGCCGCGGGCACCGCCGTGGACGCGTCACTGCGGCAGGAGCGGGCGGACCGGCACCGGGTGCCCGCAGTGCTGAAGGAGGACGCCCCCGTCGCACAGCCCGCCGCCGACGGCTCCACCACCGGCCTGGTGCGCGCGATCGTCCGGTGGACCGGCCCGGACGGCGCCGTCCACACCGGTACGGCACGGGTCCACGAGGGGAGCAAGGCGGGCACCGCCACCGAGATCTGGACCGACGGCCGGGGCCGCCTGGTCCAGCGGCCGCCCACCCCCGAGCAGATCGCCACCCGCGCGGTGCTCGCCGGGACCTCCGCCGCGGCGGGCGTGGGCGCGGTGTCGCTGGCCGGACGCGGCGTGGCGCGCTGGCGCCTGGACCGCGCCCGCACCCAGGAGTGGGGCCGCGCCTGGGCCGAGGTCGGCCCCCGCTGGAGCCGCCACATCCGCTGACACGATGGCCGTGCCCGGACGCCCAGGACCCCGCCCCGGCGGACCCGGCGGGCCCCCATCGCTTGATGAATTAGTTGCGTCAGATCAAGCATTTTTCGGAAGGGGGTCCGCAGACCCCGCCGACCCGCAGCCCGGAGGGGCTCCGGCCACCGAGCACGGAAGCCGCCACCGCCCCTGCCCTCACCGACCCGGCGGCCGGCGGCGAGGCCCGCGCTCCCCGCCCCCTGCCCCGCTGCTCAATGGCGCCGAAGGCGCGAAACGAAACCCGCACCCAACAACCGATCGGCGCCCTCGGGCGTCCCGCCCGTCAGCGGCCGTGTCAGCGGGCCGCGGCGGCTGATCGAGCGGGCCCGCCACCCCCAGGGCCCGGGCCCTAAGCCACATGGCCCGCTAGGGCCCGCTAGGGGCCGCCGGACGGCGCGCCTACCGCCGCTGGGTCGTATGGGGCGCGGCCGTGAGCTGATTGTCGAAGTCGACCACGCCCTCGATCGCGCGGATGAGGCGGGCCGCCGCCGGGATGAGGACGGCCTCCTTGACCCGTCCGGCCAGGGTGACCACGCCCTCGTTCACGCTCACCCGGACGGTTTCGCCCTGGGCCGGGAAGAGGTGGGTCACCACCTCGCGGCGTACCTCGTCCTCGATGTCGTCGTCCGGCCGCAGGAACACCTTCAGCAGGTCGGCGCGGCTGACGATGCCCTCGAGCCTCCCCTCCTCGTCCACCACCGGGAGCCGCTTGACCCGCTTGTGGGTCATGATCCGCGCGGCCTCGGCGAGCGTGGCGCCCGCGTGCACGGTGATGGCGGGGGACGTCATCAGCTCATCGGCCGTCACCGCGCCCGCCTTGGCGACACCGGGAAGGTCGCGCAGCTGCGTCACCCGCGCGGGATCGCTGTCGCGGAACTCCTCCTTGGGCAGCAGATCCGCCTCGGAGACCACGCCGATGACCCGGCCCTCGCCCTCCAGCACCGGCAGGGCGCTCACCCGCCACTGCTCCAGCGTTCTGACGATCTCCTTGAACGGCGCTTCGCGGCCGACGGCGACGACGGTATGGGTCATCACATCGCTCACGATGTGCGCACTCCGGGGCACGGCATCCTCCTTCGTCACGCTGCCTGTCATCCGTCTTCGTCAGGCTGCCTGTCTTCCGCCTTCGTCACGCTGCCTGTCTTCCGCCCACCTCGCCCCCGGCCGCCAGCCGGACCTCGATCCGGCGGCGCACCCGCCCCGCGAGCCGGGCCAGCCCGGCGGAGGTGGCGGGCCGGGGCGGGGCCGGGCGGCGGATCCGCCGGGCGTGCGGCGGCAGCCCCGCGAAATCGGTGTCGAACCGCCGCCGGGCGCGGTCGAGGGTGTCGGGGGCCGCGGTCCGTGCGCCCTCCCGCATCACGGTCTCCAGCAGCGGCGTGCCGCCGTGGGGCGGAAGTTCGTCGCGCTCGCCGATCACATCGGCGAAGCCGGGGCGCCGCCACACCTGCTTGCTGCCCGGGGCCGTGGCCTTGGCCGAGGACAGTTTCATCACCGGCCGCCCGTCATAGGCGACCAGCTTGTACGCGGTGTCGAGGGAGGCGGCGTCGGCTGACACGCCCATCCGGGTACCCACGGCGTAGACATCGATCGGCGCGCCCGAGTGGATCAGCTCCTCGATGGCGTACTCGTCGAGCCCGCCACTCGCCACGATCCGCACCTCCGGCAGACCGGCCGCGTCGAGGATCTTCCGGGCCCGCACCGCCTCTTCGCCCAGGTCACCGCTGTCCAGCCGGATCGCGCCGAGGGGCCCGGACTCCAGCTCGCGCAGCACCCGCGCCGCGGTGGCCACACCGGTCGCCGTGTCGTAGGTGTCCACCAGGAAGGTGACCGGGCCGGGGTGGGTACGGGCGAACGCGCGGAACGCGGTCCCCTCGTCCGGGAACGCCTCGATGTACGAGTGCGCCATCGTCCCGGTGGCCTCGATCCCGTAGGCCGTGGCCGCCGCCACATTGCTGGTCGCCGTGAACCCGGTCATCGCGCCCAGCCGCGCCGACTGGAGCCCGGACCAGGGGCCGTGGGTGCGGCGCAGCGAGAAGTCCACCACCGGGCGCCCCTCCGCGGCCACCACGCACCGGGCCGCCTTGGAGGCGATGGTGGTCTGGTGGCTCAGCTGCCCCAGCAGATACGTCTCGACCAGCTGGGCCTGTGGCAGCGGCGCGGTCAGCTCAAGCAGCGGCTCCCCGGCGAGGACGATCCGCCCCTCGGGCACCGCCCGCACCTCGCCGTCGAAGCCGAGTCCCAGCAGCGGTTCGAGGTCCTCGTACGGACGGCCCATCGCCGCGGCGAACGCCGCCACGTCCTCGGGCTCCACACGGAGGCCGGACAGGAAGTCCAGCGCCGGTTCCAGGCCCGCGGCGACCAGGAAGCCCCGCTCGGGCGGCAGATCGCGGACGTAGAGGTCGAAGGTGGCGGGGGCCGTCATGCCCTCGCGCACATACGACAGGGCCATCGTCACCTCGTAGAGGTCGGTGGTCATCGCCTCCGACACGTCACTCTCGCCTCCCTCCGGACAACGCTCGCTTCCCTCCGGGCATCACCCGCTTCCCTCCGGACATCGCTCGCTTCCCTCCGGACATCAGCCGCTTCCCTCCGGACATCGCTCGCTTCCCTCCGGACATCAGCCGCGTGGGACGACCGCCACCGGGCACGGCGCGTGGTGCACCGCCGCGTGGATCACCGAGCCGAGGTGGGGAACGGGGCCCGGCTCCGTCTCGTCGCGGCCCAGCACGAGCAGCCCCGAGCCCGACGCGGTGTGCACCACGCCGAGCGCCGGGCGCTCCGCGGTGAGGGCCTCCGCCACCGGCACCCCGGGGTATCGCTCCCGCCAGGGGCGCAGCGCCGCCTCCAGCGCGCCCTCCGCCCCCGGCTCCTCCTCATCCCCCGCTGCCTCCTCGTGCCCCACTGCCTCCCCGTGCCCCGGCCCGCTCGTGCCCGCGTGCACGGCGCGCAGCACACCGCCGCGCCGGGCGGCGGCGTCGAAGGCGAACCGCAGCGCCTCCTCGTTCGGCTGCCGCAGGGACACCCCGACGGCCACATCGGCGGTCAGCGGCTGGTCGTCGGCGTGCACCATGATCACCGGATGTACCCCGTGCGCGAGGATCTGGCGGCCGGTCGACCCGAGGAGGAAGCCGCCGGGGGTGTCGCGGCCGCTCGAGCCGAGCACCAGCATCTCGGCGTCCCGGGCCGCGTCCAGCAGGGCGGGCACGGTTTCGCGCGGCGCCAGTTCCGCCGAGACCCGCAGCCCCGGGTGGGTGTCGCGCAACTCGCCCACCAGGTCGGTCAGCAGCCGCTGCGACCAGTAGCTCTGGTCGTCCTCGTGGGGGAGGGCCGGGGCCGGGGGCGACGGCGGGTTCCAGGCGTGGATCAGACGCAGCCGCAGATCGCGCAGCAGCGCCTCGCGCGCCGCCCAGTGCGCGGCCGGCGGGCTCTCGGCGAAACCGTCGACCCCGACGGTGATGGGTGCTCCCATGCGCATCGGCCTCCCCACTCATGTCTCCCGGGCCACCAGCGGACGGGCGGCCTCGCCGAGTGCGATCTTGATCGCGCCGGTGTCGGCGGCGCGGGCGAAGACGTCGTACGCCTCCTCCATCTGGTCCAGCTGGAACAGATGGGTGATCAGCGTGGACGTGGGCAGCCGCCCGGCGCACAGCAGGGAGAGCAGGGTGGGGGTCGAGTAGGTGTCGACCAGCCCGGTGGTGATCGTCACGTTCTTGATCCACAGCTCTTCGAGATGCAGCGTCGCGGGCTGGGAGTGCACCCCCACGTTGGCGATCCGGCCGCCCGGCCGCACCATCCGGGTGCAGGTCTCGAAGGACCGCGGGCTCCCCACGGCCTCGATCACCACATCGGCGCCGAGCCCCTCGGTGAGATCGTCGACCAGCCGCTCCGGGTCCTCGGCGGAGTCCGCCACCGCGTCGGCACCGACCCGCTTGGCGGCGTCCAGCCGGGCCGTGTCCGGATCGACGGCGATGATCCGGCCGGGGGAGAAGAACTGCGCCGTGGCGATGGAGGCCAGCCCGACGGGACCGGCACCCACCACGACGACCGTGTCGCCCGGCCCCACCCGGCCGTTGAGCACGCCCACCTCGTACGCGGTGGGGAAGACATCCGCCAGCAGCACGGCGTCATGGCCCTCGACCGACCCCGTCAGCGGATGCGTGGACAGATCGGCGAAGGGCACCCGCACATACTCGGCCTGGGTGCCGTCGACCGTACGGCCCAGGATCCAGCCCCCGCCGTCACGGCACTGCCCGTAGCCGCGCTCCCGGCAGAAGCGGCAGTGGCCGCAGGCCGAGATGCAGGAGATCAGCACCCGGTCGCCGGGACGGATCCCGCGGACGTCGGCACCGGTCTCGACGACCTCGCCGACCCCCTCGTGGCCGAGCACCCGGCCGGGTTCGATGTCCGGCACCTCGCCGCGGAGAATGTGCAGATCGGTGCCGCAGATGGTCGTGGTGTCGATCCGGACGATCGCGTCGGTGGCGGCCACGAGTTCGGGGTCGGGCACCTCCTGCCAGGAGGACCGCTCCGGCCCGTGGAAGACGAGTGCTTTCATGGCCGTTTCCCTTTCCTCCGGTTTCCTCTCCTCCGGTGTCCTCCGACGGTTTCCTCTCCTCCGGTGTCCTCCGATTGCCTTGGGCTGCCTTCGGCTTACGCCGCCTCGTCACGAGCGGGGGTGGGCGCTCATCGCTGGGGCACGACCGCGACCGGGCAGGCGGCGTGGTGCGCCACGGCCTGAGTGACCGGTCCCAGCCGGGGGCCGAACCCCACCCGGCGCGGACCGCGGCCCACGACCATCAGCGCCGTCCCCGCCGCCGCGGCCACCAGCCGCCGGGCCGGGCTGTCCGACGCGACCTCCTCGAAGACCCGCAGTTCGGAGAACTTGTCCCGCCACGGCGCCAGCACCTCGCCCAGCGCGTGCTCGGCCTCCTTGCGCGCGTCGCTCAGCCCCACGTCCACCACCCAGGGGGCGTCGCCCCGGATGGCGGGGACCCGGCTGGCGTGGACGGCCCGCAGCACACCGTCGCGCCGGGCCGCGGCGTCGAAGGCGAACTCCAGGATGTCGTCGCACGGCTCGCGCGGCTCCACCCCGACCACCACATCGCCGTGCCGCTCCTCGTGCCCGTCCGCCCGTACCAGGACCACGGGGGTCATGGAGCGCGCGGCGAGCTCCAGACCGACGGAGCCGAGGAAGAAACCCGCGACCACGCCGATCGAGCGGGACCCCACCACCAGCAACTGGGCCCGCTCCGCCTCGGCCAGCAGCACGGGCGCGGGCAGGCCGGAGACCTGGGTGGTGACGATCGTCGTCTCGGGCTGGTCGGCGTCCAGCTCGGCGTGCGCCGAGCGCAGGGCGCGCTCGGACCAGTACTGCCAGGCGGCCTCCCGGCCCGGGGTCAGATCCGTCTGCTCGGGCCCCGGCCACGCGTTCACCAGCCGCAGGGGCGCTCCGCGCGAACGGGCCTCATGGGCCGCCCAGCCGGCGGCGGCCAGACTCTCGTCGGAACCGTCCAGTCCGACGGTGACGGGGCGCGCCATCGCTGCCTCCTTCCCGGCAGGCCCACTCGGCACCTCGGTTCGGCCCGGCGCGTGCGGGCCGCCGCGCCGCGCGGGCTCGCGGGGAGGGTGCCCGGCCCGAGGCGCGGCGCCGGGGGCGCCCACTTCTCGCGGGCCCTGATTGCGCGGTGCGCGGTAGTGGGACGTCCGCTTCTCCGCGTCTGCCGGTTGCCCCCGGTGCCATCTCCAGCGGACCATGACCGGGCCCCGGCCGACAGGGCCGACCGGTCCCGGGGAGGCCCCGGGGACCAGGTCTTACGGCCCTTTCCGCCGCCCGGCCCCGGCCCTGGCTTGATGAACTAGTTGCGCCAGATCAAGCATTTTCCGGAAAGGGGTACCGGCCCCCGCCGACCCGAGGTCCGGAGAGGCTCCGGCCACCGAACACGGAAGCCGCCACGGCCTTGCCCTCACCGGCCCGGCGGGCGGCGGCGAGTCCCGCGCCCTCCGCCCCCTGCCCCGCTGCTCAATGGCGCCGAAGGCGCGAAACGAGACCCGCACCCATCAGCCATCAGCCAACAGCCATCAGCCAACAGCCGATCGCTCTCTACTCGACCGGCACCAGCACCACCGGGCAGTGCGCATGGTGCAGTGCCGCATGGGTCACGGGGCCGAGCTGCATACCGAGCCGGGGTGTCCGCCGGTGGACGGCCAGCACCAGGACGTCCGCCGCCCGCGACGCCTCCACCAGGGCCTGTGCGGGGCCGCTGTGGGTGGTGTGCTCCCGCACCCGGATGTGCCCGAACTCCTCGCGCAGCCCGGCCACCATCCCGTGCGCCACCGTCTGCTCCCGCTCGGCGCGCAGCGCCACCACCTCGCGCGCGGGCAGGGCGTGATCGCCCGCGAAGACCCGCGGCTTCGGCCAGGCGTAGAGCACCCGCAGCCGGGCCCGGCGCCGGGCCGCCTCCTCGAAGGCGAAGCGGGCCGCCGCCGCGTCCGCGCCGCTCTCCACCCCGACCAGCACCTTGCCGTGGCCCTCGGGCCCGTACGCCCTCGTGGACCCGCCGCGCACCACCAGCAGCGGGCGCCGGGTGTGGGCGGCCAGCCGCAGCCCGACCGAGCCGAGCAGCAGTCCGGTGAAACCGCCCAGCCCCCGGGTGCCGATGACGATCAGCGAGGCGTCCTCGCCGATCCGCAGCAGCTCGGGCACCGCGTCCTGGGCCGTCAGGGTGGGCACGATCCGCAGGTGCGGATCCTGCTCCTGGGCCCGCGACATGGCCAGCCGCAGCACGGTTCTGGCGATCTCCACCGCGGGCCGCCGCGGTTCGCTGTCCGGGTCGAAGGCGAGCGGGTCGGTCCGGGCCCACGGCCAGGCGTGCACGATCTCCAGCGTGGCGTCACGGCGCCGCGCCTCGGCGACCGCCCGGTCCAGCGCGGCCCAGGCGCTGTCGGAGCCGTCCAGGCCCACCACCACCCGGCCGTCCCGCAGCGGCTTGCCGGCCGGGCGGGTCATCGCCGCGCACCTCCCCGGCCCGCGGAGTCGTCGACCCGGTAGCTGAGCCGGTCGACCACGGCGACCACGCCGTCCACCTGCCCGGTCATCCGGACCGCGATGGGGATCTCGCTGTGCCGGTCCAGCTGCCCCTCCAGCCGTACGACCCCGTCGGTCACGGTGACCGCCACGGACTGCGGGCCGAGCCACAGCGAGCGGACCAGCACCTCGTCGATCACCTCGGCGCGGATCTCGTCATCCGGTCGGAGGAAGACCCGCAGCAGGTCCCGGCGGGTGACGATGCCGATCAACCGGTCCTCCTCGTCGACGACGGGCAGCCGCTCGACGCGATGGCGGTCCATCGCGCGGGCCGCGTCCACGATGCTGTCCTGGGGGCGCACGGTGACCGCGGGGCGCGACATCAGCTCTCCGGCCGTCGGGGCGGGCTCGCTGAGATCGGTCCCGGTGATCATGCCGACCACCTTGTCGTCCCCGTCCACCACGGGCAGCCCGTTGAAGCGGTGCCGGGAGAGCAGCGCACCGACCTCGTCGAACGAGGTCCTGGAGCTCACCCGGACGACGTCGTCGGTCATCACATTGCCGATCTTGCGGTGCTTCATCCGTGCCTCCCCGGTCCGCTCCCAGCGTGGGACGGCGCTCCGGCCCTCTTCTTGGGCTGCCCGGGGTCCGCTCGGGACCGTTCGGCCCGCACGGGTGCCCTGGGCCGAACGACCCTCGGCGGGGCCGAAACGCCCCTCGCGCGGGATCCCGGACGGGCGCGAGGGTGAAGGCGTCGGGACGGGGGGCGAAGGCGTGCGGGTGCGGAAGGTGGTGGACACGGTGGAGCTCCCCCTCGTGGTGGGCGTCGACGGCTCGCACCACAGCCTCCAGGCGGTGGACTGGGCGGTGGACGCGGCGGCCCGGCACGCGGTGCCGCTGCGGCTGGTCCACGCCTCGCTGTGGGAGCGGTACGAGGGCATCGCGCCCGCCGCCGCCCCCGGGCGCCCCTGGGAACAGATCAGGGACGAGGAGATCGCCGCGTCCGCCGCGGAGCGCGCCCGCCGCCGCGGCCCCGATGTGAAGGTCGCCGCCGAGGTCCTGCCGGAGGACCCGGTGGACGCGCTGCTGCGCGCCGGGCGGGAGGCGTCGGGCGTGGTCGTCGGCTCCCGCGGCCGCGGCGAACTCGCCGGGCTGCTGCTCGGTTCGGTGAGCCTCGCGGTCGCCGCCCGCGCCGGCTGCCCGGTGACCGTCGTACGCGGCGGCGAGCCCAACCGGGGCGGCGCCTTCGGCCGGATCGTGCTCGGCGTGGGCGAGCCCGGCGGGGCGGGCGGTCCGTCGGCTGCGGTCCGGTTCGCCTTCCACGAGGCCGAGGCGGGCGGCCGCACCCTGGAGGCCGTACGGGCCTGGCGCGCGCCCGTCGGTGAGGTGACGGATGATCTGCTGCTGGAGGGGGACCCGGTACGGGCCCACTGGGCACGGGCGGAGCGGACGCTGGAGGACGCCCTGCGGACCCCCGTACGGGACCACCCCGAGGTCACCGTGCACCGCGCGACGGTCGAGGGCACGGCCCGCAAGGCGCTCCTCCACGCGGCCGCCACCGCCGATCTGCTGGTCCTCGGCGCTCACCGCGGCCACGGTCACACCGCCGGGCTGCAACTCGGCCGTATCGCCCACGCGGCCCTGCACCACGCGCCCTGCCCGGTGGTGATCGTGCCGGAGCGGGACCGCATCGTGCCGGAGCGGGACGGAAACGTGCCGGACCGGGACGGAAACGTGCCGGACCGGGACTGAACGGCAGGCGGCATGACCGGCGCGTACACAACAGGCGGCACGACCCGGCCGTACGCACCAGGCGGTACGACCGGCGGGTACACAACCGCACACCACGAGACGAGCACGTCACAGGAGACCACGAGGGAGAGAGAGGTCCATGCCAGACGCACCGACCACGACGGGCTCGCCGGGCGGCGGGCTCGCCGACGACCGGATCCGCGCCCTGGACGCCCACTGGCGCGCCGCCAACTACCTCGCGGCGGGCCAGATCTATCTGCTGGCCAACCCGCTGCTGACCGAACCGCTGCGCCCGGACCACATCAAGCCCCGGCTGCTGGGCCACTGGGGCACCTCACCCGGGCTCAACCTCGTCCACACCCATCTCAACCGCGTCATCAAGGACCGCGACCTGGACGCCATCTGCGTCTGGGGCCCCGGCCACGGCGGCCCCGCGGTGCTCGCGGGCTCCTGGCTGGACGGCAGCTACTCCGAGGTCTATCCGGACGTCAGCCGGGACGCGGCGGGCATGGCCCGGCTCTTCCGGCAGTTCTCCTTCCCCGGCGGGGTGCCCAGCCATGTGGCCCCGGAGACCCCCGGCTCGATCCACGAGGGCGGTGAGCTCGGCTACTCCCTCGCCCACGCCTACGGGGCCGCGCTGGACAACCCCGGGCTGCTGGTCGCCTGCGTCATCGGCGACGGCGAGGCCGAGACCGGCCCGCTGGCCGGCTCCTGGCACGCCAACAAGTTCCTGGATCCGGTCCACGACGGCGCCGTGCTGCCGATCCTCCATCTCAACGGGTACAAGATCGCCAACCCCACGGTGCTCGCCCGGCTGCCCGAGCCCGAACTCGACGACCTGCTGCGGGGGTACGGCCACGAGCCGATCCACGTCGCCGGAGACGAACCGCTTCAGGTGCACCGGTCCATGGCGCACGCCCTGGACGAGGCGCTGGACCGGATCGCCCTGCTCCAGCGCACCGCCCGCGAGGAGGGCATCGCCGAGCGGCCGCGCTGGCCCGTCATCGTGCTCCGTACGCCCAAGGGCTGGACCGGGCCCGAGGAGGTCGACGGGCTCCCGGTGGAGGGCACCTGGCGCGCCCATCAGGTCCCCCTGCCGGGCGTCCGGGAGAACCCGGAGCATCTGCGGCAGCTGGAGCGCTGGCTGCGTTCGTACCGCCCCGAGGAGCTCTTCGACGCCGACGGGCGGCCCCGGCCGCACCTGCTGGCCGAGGTCCCGGAGGGCGACCGCCGCCTGGGCGCCAATCCGCACGCCAACGGCGGACTGCTGCTGCGCTCGCTGCCCGTGCCGGACCTGGAGCGGTTCGCGGTGCCCGTGGACAAGCCCGGCGCGACCCTGCACGAGCCGACCCGGGTCCTCGGCGGACTGCTGGAGGAGGTCATGGAGGACACCGCCGACCGCCGCGACTTCAGGGTGGTGGGCCCCGACGAGACCGCCTCCAACCGGCTGGAGGCCCTCTACCGCGCCACCGGCAAGGCGTGGCAGGAGTCCGTCGCGCCCACCGACGAGCACCTCAGCCGGGGCGGCCGGGTCATGGAGATCCTCTCCGAGCACCTCTGCCAGGGCTGGCTGGAGGGCTATCTGCTGACCGGGCGGCACGGCCTCTTCTCCTGCTACGAGGCGTTCGTGCACATCGTGGACTCCATGGTCAACCAGCACATCAAATGGCTGAAGGTGTCCCGCTCACTGCCCTGGCGGCGCCCGGTGGCCTCCCTCAACTACCTGCTGACCTCCCATGTGTGGCGCCAGGACCACAACGGCTTCTCGCACCAGGACCCCGGCTTCGTCGACCATGTGCTCAACAAGAGCCCGGAGGTGGTGCGCGTCTATCTGCCCCCGGACGCCAACACCCTGCTCAGCGTGGCCGACCACGTCCTGCGCAGCCGCGACTACGTCAATGTGGTCGTCGCGGGCAAACAGCCCTGCTTCGACTGGCTCGATCTCGACCAGGCGCGCGCCCACTGCGCCCGCGGCGCCGGGACCTGGGACTGGGCCGGTACCGAGAACGGCGCGGGGGAGCCGGACGTGGTGCTGGCCGCCGCGGGCGATGTGCCCACCCAGGAGGTCATCGCGGCCGCCGGGATCCTCCGCCGCCATCTGCCCGATGTGGCCGTGCGGGTGGTCAACGTGGTCGACATGACCCGGCTGCTGCCGAAGGAGGAGCATCCGCACGGGATGACGGACCACGAGTTCGACGCCCTCTTCACCCGCGACCGCCCGGTCATCTTCGCCTACCACGGCTATCCGTGGCTGGTGCACCGGCTGTCCTACCGCCGCGCCGTCCACCCCAACCTCCATGTGCGCGGCTACCTGGAGATGGGCACCACGACCACGCCGTTCGACATGGTGGTCCGCAACGACCTGGACCGCTACCGGCTGGTGATGGACGTCATCGACCGGACCCCCGGGCTCGCGGTGCGCGCCACGGCCGTACGGCAGCGGATGCAGGACGCCCGCACCCGCCACCAGGCGTGGATCCGCGAGCACGGCACCGATATGCCCGAGGTCGCCGAATGGTCCTGGACCGGCTGACCACCGGCCGGTGCCGCTCTCACCCGGTGGGGAAGTAACCCTCCAGATAGGCGTTGCGGAACTTCCCCGCCGGGTCCTGCTCGGCCAGCAGCCGCGCGAAGTCGCCGGCCCGGTCGTACGAGGAGAGGATCCGCTCCGGCGCGGCCGTCGTCAGCTTGCCCCAGTGCGGCCGCGCCCCCAGCGGCAGCAGCGCCTCCTCCATCGCGGCCACCACCTCGATCACCGCGTCGTGGTCCGGGACCCAGGTGAAGTGGAAGGCCACGCTGTCCCGGCCGTACGCGGGGCTCAGCCACAGCTCGTCCGCCGCGACCGTACGGACCTCGGACACCTGCACCACGGGCGCGATCCGGTCGCCGAGGCCGCGCAGCGCGGCGAACGCCGCCGAGGCGGACTCGCGCGGCAGCAGCAGCTCCGACTGGAGCTCATCGCCGTTGCTGGGGGTGAAGTCCGGGCGGAAGTGCGGCAGCCGCTCATGCCACGGCCCCGGCGCGCCCAGCTGCTCGGTGCAGTGCAGCGGCGGCATCGCGGGCACCGGGTGGTGGTGGCGGTTGGCCGGGCGGGCCCCCAGCCACGGCTGTCCGGGCTCGGGGGGATCGGGCAGGTCGGTGCGGCACTTCAGCCACACCACGCCCTCGCCCGAGCGCCAGTCGGTGAAGACGCTGACGCTGTAGGCGGCGCCGAAGATCTCCTCGAAGCTGTCGTCCAGCCGGTCCAGCGGCAGCCCGGTCCACACCCACTGGGCCACGTCGAAGGTGGGCTCGATGTCCAGCGCCATGGCGGTGACCACGCCAAGACCGCCGAGCCCGACCACGGCCCCGTTCAGCCGGTCCCGGTCCTCGTCCCGGCCGAATCGGGTCACCTCCCCGTCGGGGCCGACGATCTCCAGCCCCGCGACCGCCGCCGCCAGACAGCGCTGGTCGCTCCCCGAGCCATGGGTGGCGGTGGCGCAGGCCCCCGCGACCGTGATGTGCGGCAGCGAGGCGAGGTTGGCCAGCGCGAACCCCTCCGCGTGCAGGGCCTGGGCCACATGGGCGTAGCGCATGCCCGCCGCGACGGTCGCGGTGCCCTTCCCGGGGTCTATCTCCACCCGGTGCGGCAGCCGGTCCAGGTTCACCAGATCGCCCTCGGTGTCGGCGATGCGGTTGAAGGAGTGGCCCGTGCCCAGTACCCGTACCCGGTCGGCGGAGCTGACGATCCGCCGCAGCTCGTCGACGCTGTCCGGATGGTGCAGCCGGGCGGCGGAGAAGGTGATGTTCCCGGCCCAGTTCGTCGGGGCTTGGGTGGTCGGCATCCGTGTCGTCCTGTTTCGGCTGGAGGGCGAGGGGCGAGGGGCGAGGGGCGAGAGGTGAGGGGAGGGCGATGGGTGATGTTGTCAGCACCTTCGTACAGGTCCGCACCCTGATCCGTACAGACCCGGATTCGCCGTCCATGACCCGTCCATGACCCGTCCTGACCCGCCCATGACTCGTCCTGACCCGCCCATGACCCGGACGGCCCAGCAGGACGGGCCGCCGCGCCGAAGCGCCCCCACGATGGGCCCATGACCGCCCCGAGGCCACAGCGTCCGAGGTCGGCACTGGTCGGCGAGCTCTGCGCGGAGTTCGCGGGCACCATGGTGCTGATCCTCTTCGGCTGCGGTGTGGTGGCGCAGGTCGTGGCGGGCGGCGCTCTCACCAAGCCCACGGGCGCGCTCGGCGACCACGACTCCATCTCCTGGGCGTGGGGGCTGGGCGTCACCTTCGGCGTGTATGTGGCGGCGCGGCTCAGCGGGGCCCATATCAACCCGGCGGTCACCCTCTCCCTGGCGGCCTTCAAGGGCTTCCCCTGGAGCAAGGTCCTGCCGTACACCGTGGCCCAGACGCTCGGCGCGTTCGTCGGGGCCCTGCTGGTGCGCTGGAACTACACCGAGGCCCTGGGCCACGCCGACCCGGGCCACACCTTCAAGACCCAGTTCGTCTTCTCCACCCTCCCCGGCAACGGAGCCCTTCCGGTGAGCGAGTGGGGCGCGCTGCGCGACCAGATCATCGGCACCGCGATCCTGGTGCTGCTCATCTTCGCCGTCACCGATGTGCTGAACTCGGCCCCGAAGGCCAATCTGGGGCCCTTCGTCATCGGGCTGATCGTGGTCGCGATCGGCATGGCGTGGGGCGCCGACGCGGGGTACGCCATCAACCCGGCCCGTGACTTCGGCCCCCGGCTGGCCAGCTTCATCACCGGCTATCGCAGCGCCTGGCGGGACCAGTACGGGGATCTGTACTTCTGGGTGCCGATCGTGGGCCCGCTGATCGGCGGGCCCGTCGGCGCCGCCCTCTACAAGGCGCTGATCAGCCGCTTCCTCCCGGCGGCGGAACCGGAGGTGGGCCGCACCCCGACCCCCGAGTAGCCGATCCGGGCCGTACCCCACCCACGAGAGGCGGCAGCATGCCGGAATTCATCGGTGCGGTGGACCAGGGAACCACCAGCACCCGCTTCATGATCTTCAACCACGACGGTGACGAGGTGGCGCGGTACCAGCTGGAGCACCGCCAGATCCTGCCGCGCGCGGGGTGGGTCGAGCACGACCCGGTGGAGATCTACGAGCGCACCAACTCGGTGATGCAGAACGCCCTCCGCGCGGGCGGGCTCTCCCCCTCCGACCTGGCCGCGATCGGCATCACCAATCAGCGTGAGACCACGGTGATCTGGGATCCGCGCAACGGCCGCCCGTACTACAACGCCATCGTCTGGCAGGACACCCGCACCGACGCCATCGCGGCCGCGCTGGAACGGAACGGCAAGGGCGAGGTCATCCGCCGCAAGGCGGGGCTGCCGCCCGCCACCTACTTCTCCGGCGGCAAGATCAAGTGGATTCTGGACCATGTCGAGGGCGTCCGCGAGGCCGCGGAAGCCGGCCACGCGCTCTTCGGCAACACCGACGCCTGGGTGCTGTGGAACCTCACCGGCGGACCCGGCGCCGGCATCCACGCCACCGATGTCACCAACGCCAGCCGCACCATGCTGATGGACCTGGAGACGCTGGACTGGGACGACGAGCTGCTGGAGATCTTCGGCATTCCACGGGCGATGCTGCCGACGATCAGCCCCTCCTCCCATCCCGAGGCGTACGGCCAGGCCCGCACCTCCCGCCCGCTGCGCACCGCCACTCCCATCACCGGCGTCCTCGGCGACCAGCAGGCGGCCACGGTCGGCCAGGTCTGCTTCGCCCCCGGCGAGGCCAAGAACACCTATGGCACCGGCAACTTCCTGCTGCTCAACACCGGAACGGAGCTGATCCGCTCGACCAGCGGACTGCTCACCACCGTGGCGTACCAGTTCGGCGACAGCGCTCCGGTCTACGCCCTGGAGGGCTCGATCGCCGTCACCGGCTCGGCCGTCCAGTGGCTGCGCGACCAGATGAAGATGATCGACGACGCCCCGGGCAGCGAACGGCTCGCCCGCACCGTCGAGGACAACGGCGGGGTGTACTTCGTGCCCGCCTTCTCCGGGCTCTTCGCCCCGTACTGGCGCTCCGACGCCCGCGGCGCGATCGTCGGCCTCACCCGCTTCAACACCAACGGTCACATCGCCCGCGCCACCCTGGAGGCCATCTGCTACCAGAGCCGGGACGTGGTCGAGGCCATGGAGCGGGACGCCGACATCCACATGGACGTCCTGCGGGTGGACGGCGGGGTCACCGACAACGATCTGTGCATGCAGATCCAGGCCGATGTGCTGGGCGTACCGGTCAGCCGCCCGGTGATCGCCGAGACCACCGCCCTGGGCGCCGCCTACGCCGCGGGGCTGGCCACGGGGTTCTGGCGGGACACCGACGAGCTGCGCTCCCACTGGAGCGAGTCCAGGCGGTGGGAGCCCCAGTGGGACGAGAGGACCAGGAAGGAGGGGTACACGGGCTGGAAGAAGGCCGTCCAGCGCACCCTGGACTGGGTCACGGTCGAGTAGGCCCGGCGGGGCCCGGGGCGGGACGACCGCGGCGGACGCGGTTGCACCCGGCGTCCCGCGGCGGTTCGCTGGAAGTACCCGGTGGTGGCCGAGACACCCTGGGACCGTGCCGTTGTCCGCCACCACCGCCGCTTGTCAGCGATCGACGCGGAGGTGATCCAGGTGAAAGCCGTCGTCTACGAAAAGCCCTACTCGGTGGCGGTGAGGGACGTCGACGATCCTCGGATCGAGCATCCGAACGATGTGATCGTGCGCGTCACCTCCAGCGCGATCTGCGGCTCCGATCTGCATATGTACGAGGGCCGGACGGCGGCCGAGCCCGGCATCGTCTTCGGGCACGAGAACCTCGGCGTGATCGAGGAGACCGGTTCCGGCGTCGTCTCGCTGTCCAAGGGCGACCGCGTGGTCATGCCGTTCAACGTGGCCTGCGGATTCTGCAAGAACTGCCTCGCGGGCGACACCGGCTTCTGCCTCACCGTCAACCCCGGTTTCGCGGGCGGCGCCTACGGCTATGTGGCGATGGGCCCGTACAAGGGCGGCCAGGCCGATCGGCTGCGGGTGCCCTTCGCCGACTTCAACTGCCTGAAGCTGCCCCAGGGCGATGAGCTCGAGACCGACTTCATCCTGCTCGCCGACATCTTCCCGACCGGCTACCACGGCTGTGAGCTGGCCCAGGTCTCCCCGGGCGAGAGCGTGGCCGTCTACGGCGCGGGCCCGGTGGGGCTGATGGCCGCCTACTCCGCGCTGCTGCGCGGGGCCGCCACGGTGTTCGTGGTGGACCGGGTCCCCGAGCGGCTGGAGAAGGCCAGGGAGATCGGCGCCGTCCCCATCGACTTCAGCAAGGGCGACCCGGTGCCGCAGATCATGGACCGCACCGGCGGCGAGGGCACCGACAAGGGCATCGACGCGGTGGGCTACCAGGCCCAGGCGCACGACGCCAGTCATGAGGAGCCCGCGTCGGTGCTCAACTCGCTGGTCGACACGGTGCGGCCGACCGGACGGCTCGGCGTGCCGGGGCTGTACGTCCCCTCCGACCCCGGCGGCCCCGATGAGCACGCCAAACGCGGCCAGCTGCTGGTCTCCATCGGCCGGATGTTCGAGAAGGGCCAGCGCATGGGCACGGGCCAGTGCAACGTCAAGCGCTACAACCGCCAACTGCGCGACCTGATCATCGCCGGGCGCGCCCGGCCCAGCTTCGTGGTCTCCCATGAACTGCCGCTGGACCAGGCCCCGCAGGCGTACGAGAAGTTCGACAAGCGGGTCGAGGGCTACACCAAAGTGGTGCTGCATCCGGCGCTCGCCGCCTGACGGCCCCTCGGCACCGTGACCGCTGCGATCCCCCGCGACCGCCCATGAGCTAAAAGGTCACTGAATAGGGTGATATGCACCATACTTGGTTATGTGCACCCGAACGGCTGTCTCGTTCGGCTCCGGGAGGAGGAGCGATCATGAAGAACTGCCGGGTGGCACTGGCCTTCGTCAGTGGCTATCTCTTCGGGCGCGGCCACAGGGGGACCTTGGTCCTCGGCCTCGCCGGTCTCGCCGCGGGCAAGCGCCTCACCTCCGGGATCAACCCACCGGGCGCCGAGCAGCTGAAGTCCTCCGAGCTCGGCAGGCTCGGCCAGGACATCGGCAGCCGGCTGGTCTCCGCGGGCCGCGAGGCGGCCATGTCGGCCGCCAGTAACCGTATGGACGCGCTGAGCGACCGGCTGGAGCGGCGCGCCGAGACCCTGCGCACCGGTGGCGCGGGGGGCCGGGAGCCGGAGGCCGGGGAGGCCGGGGAGGACGAGGAGCCGGAGGAGCACGAGGAGCACAAGGAGCTCGGCGAGCGCGGCGAGCGCGAACGCGGGAGCGCCGCACGGTCCCGCGAGGGCGGGTCGCGCGAGCGAGCCGGCGGACAGCGCAAAGCGGAGGACCGTCCGGCGCAGGCCAGGAAGCGGACCGGCTCCGAAGGGCCCGCGCGGCGAAGCCAGAGGTGAGGGCCATGGCTGAGGAAACCAAGGGGCGGACCGGCGGGCGCGCGCTCGCCCGGGAACTGCCCACCGACCGCCTGCTGAAGGAGGCGCAGGGCCTGCTGGCGGCGCTGGGCGAACGGGCCCTGGCGTCGGTCACCCACCTGGGCAACCCCGGGCCGGGCGCGCTGAAGGGCGGTCTGGAGCAGGTCAAGGAGAAGGTCGTCGACACGGCCAAGGAGCAGATGAAGGACCAGGTCAAGGGGAAGGTCAAGGACCAGGTCAAGGAGAAGGTCGTCGACACGGCCAAGAACATCATCCCGGGCCTCGGCGGCGGCGGTGACGGCGATGGGGGCAAGGGCGGCAAGAAGCTCAAGGTCACCAACATCGTGGAGCAGATGGACGTCGGCGCGCCCCTCTCCCTCACCTACAACCTCTGGACGGAGTGGGAGAACTTCCCCTCGTACATGAAGAAGGTCGAGGACGTCCGGAACGAGGACGGGGACGAGGACGGGGGCGGGACGGAATCCGAGTGGAAGGCCCAGGTCTTCTGGTCGCACCGCAAGTGGCGGGCCGAGGTCGTCGAGCAGGTGCCGGACAAGCGCATCATCTGGACGTCGCGGGCCGACAAGGGGCATGTGGACGGCACGATCACCTTCCACGAGCTGGCCCCCGACCTCACCCGCATCCTGTTCGTCCTGGAGTACTACCCGCAGGGCTTCATGGAGCGCACCGGCAACCTCTGGCGCGCCCAGGGCCGCCGGGTGCGCCTGGAGATGAAGCACTTCCGCCGCCACCTCATGCGCGAGGTGCTGCTCGAACCCGACGAGGTCGTGGGCTGGCGCGGCGTGGTGCGCGACGGCGAGATCGTGGAGGACGACGAGCGAGGGCGGGAGCGCGAGGAGGAGCCCGAGGAGGAGCCCGAGGAGGGCGAGGAGCCGGAGGGCGAGTACGAGGACGAGGAGCCCGAGGGGTACGAGGACGAAGAGCCCCGGGAGGCATACGAGGAGGAGTACGAGGACGAGGAGCCCGCACGGCGCCGCGCGCGCCGCTGACGGACCCCGCCCCCGGAACGGGTGAGCGCGGTGACCGTAGCACGGCAGCAGCAGAGCCAGTATCTGGACCGGGCGAGTTCCAGCGCCCTGGTCGACGTGGTCGACCTCATCCTGGACAAGGGCCTGGTCATCGACGTGTATGTGCGGGTGTCCCTGGTGGGCATCGAGATCCTGACCATCGACGCCCGTATCGTCGTCGCCAGCGTGGACACGTACCTGCGGTTCGCGGAGGCGACCAACCGACTCGACCTCGCCCGCAGCGGCACCGAAACCCATGGTCTGCCCGGCCTCATGGACGAGATCCAGGAGAGCGGCGGCAAGAAGAAGACCAAGGGCGCGCTGGAAGGCGTCAAGGAGTCGGTCTCGGATCTGCTGCGGGACGATGACGACGAGGACCGGGAACCCGAGGCCGAGGAGCGCGAGCGGCCCCGGCGCACCAGGGGTTCCCCCAGCCACAGGGAGCGCGAGCGGTGATGGCCGAGGACGGACGTGCCTGCTATGTCTACGGGGTCGTCACGGACGACCGGCCCGATGAGTCGGTCAAGGATCTGCCCGCCGTCGGGGACCCGGAGGCCCCGGTGACCCTGGTCCGCCAGGGCGGCCAGGCCGCGGTGGTCAGCGAGGTGCCCGTCGACAAGCCGCTGGGCACCCCCGAGGATCTGCGCACCCACGCCAGGGTGCTGGACCACCTGGCCGCGCAGGGTTCACCGGTGCTGCCGTTCCGCTTCGGCACCGTGGTGCGCGACACCGCGGCGGTGGCGGACGAGCTGCTGGCCGAGGGGCACGACGACTTCGCCCGCGGCCTCGACCGGCTCCGCGGCCGTACGCAGCTCACCGTGCGGGCCCGCTATGACGAGGACGCGGTGCTGCGCGAGGTGGTGACCGAACAGCCGGAGGCCAGACGGCTCCGCGACGAGCTGCGGGGGCTGCCCGAGGACGCGGGCTACGAGCAGCGGCTCGAACTCGGCCAGCTCGTCATGGACAGCATCGCCGCGAAGCGGAGCGTGGACGCGCTGGAGCTCGACCGGCGGCTGGCGCCGTACGCGCTGGGCTCGGTGTCGGAGGAGCCGGCGTCCCCCGAGGGGCTGATCAACGCCTCGTTCCTGGTGGAGGACGCGAAACGGGAGGCGTTCGAGGAGGCGGCCGAGGAGCTCGCCGCGCACTGGCACGGCCGGGTCCGGATGCGTCTGCTCGGCCCGCTGGCGCCGTACGACTTCGTGGCCGACGCGACGCTCGAAGGGGACGCGACGCTCGAAGGGAAGGAAGGCGACGAGTAGCCATGGGACTGTTCACCGGCCTGGCCACGCTGCCGCTGGCCCCGGTGCGAGGTGTCGTCTGGATCGCCGAGCGGATCCATGACGAGGCCCATCGGCAGCTGTACGACCCCGAGGTGATCAAGCAGCGGCTGGAGGAGGTCGCGGAGGCCCGGGAGAGCGGGGAGCTCACCGAGGAGGAGGCGGCCCGGGAGGAGGACGAGCTGGTCCGCAGGCTGATGTCCCAGGGGCCGCCCGACGGGGGCCTGGAGGTGTGAGCCGTGCCCCGCGAACGGCCCCGCGAGGAACGCCACCGCGAGGAGAGGCCACGCGCCCGGCCCCGTGCGGAGCGGGAGCGGCGCGAGCCCGAGCCGGAGCGGGAGCGGCGCGAGCCCGAGCGGGAGCAGCACGAGCCCGAGCGGGAGCAGCACGAGCGCGAGCCCGAGCGGGAGCGCCGCCCCCGGCGTCCCGCGCTCGTGGCCCGTGACGCCGCGCGCAGCGCGGCCCGCCATGTGCGGGGGCTGACCGGGCGGGCCCCGGAGGGCGTCACCTCGCTGGAGCGCACCGAGGACGGCTGGACCATCGGCATCGAGGTGGTCGAGACCCACCGGATCCCCGACTCCACCGACATCCTCGCCGAGTACCGGGTCGAGCTGGACGACCGCGGCGAACTCGTCTCCTACCGCCGCACCGAGCGCTACTACCGGGGCAGGGCGGAGAACCGGACATGAACCAGAGCTCCGACTGGAACCCACCGGTCCGGCGCACCGGCGCCGCACGCGAACCCGCCCGCCGGGGCGCCGAGCCGTCCAGCCTGGCCGACATCCTGGAGCGGGTGCTCGACAAGGGCATCGTCATCGCGGGCGACATCCAGATCAATCTGCTGGACATCGAACTGCTGACGATCAAGATCCGGCTGCTGGTCGCCTCCGTGGACCGGGCCAAGGAGATGGGCATCGACTGGTGGGAGCACGACCCCTCGCTCTCCTCCGGCGCCCGGGACGTCCTGGAGGAGAACGAGCGGCTGCGGCGCCGCGTCGGCGAGCTGGAGGACGGCCGCGGCGCGCACCGGGAGGACGACCACGAAACCCACGGCGCGGAGCGGGAGGACGAACGGTGAACGGCTCCCTCGCCACCTGGCTGTACGCGGTGACGGCCGCCCCGGAGGACGGCACCCCGCCGCGGGGGCTCACCGGTGTGGCGGACGAGCCGGTGCGCCTGGTGGAGAGCGCGGGGCTGGCCGCCGTCGTGGGCTCCGTACCGCTCGAGGACTTCGGCGAGGACGCGCTGCGCGACCATCTGGAGGACCTGGAGTGGCTGGAGCGCACCGCCCGCGCCCACCACCGGGTGATCAACGGCGCGACCGGCCACGGCCAGGTCATCCCGCTGCGCTTCGCCACGCTCTACCACGACGACGACCGGGTCCGCGCGATGCTCCAGGAGCGCCGGGACGACTTCACGGCCACGCTGCGGCGGGTGGCGGGCCGCACCGAGTGGGGCGTCAAGGCGTACGTGGACCCCAGGTCCTTCCTGCCCGACCCGGACGAGCCCACCGGCGGCGAGGAGAGCCCGGGAACCGCCTATCTGCTGCGCCGCCGCGCCCAGCGGCAGGACCAGGAGACCGCGCATCTGCGCGCGACCGAGCAGGCGGAGGCGATCCACGCCTCGCTCGCCGCGCTGGCGGTGGCCACGGCCGCCCATCCACCGCAGGACACCGCGCTGGCCGCGTACGAGGGGTGGATGGTGCTGAACAACTCCTATCTGGTGCCCGACGCCCTCGACGAGGAGTTCACCGCCCTGGTGACCGACCTGGGGGAGCGGTACCCCGCCATCACCCTGGAGGTCAGCGGCCCCTGGCCGCCGTACTCCTTCACCGCCCCGCCGAAGCGGGCGGAGGAGGCCCAGCAGGAGGAGACGCCGTCGTGACCCGGGCGATCGAGCGGCGGGAGGTGGCCCTGGTCGACCTGCTCGACCGGGTGCTCGCCGGAGGCGTGGTGATCGCGGGGGAGATCACCCTGAGCATCGCCGACATCGATCTGGTGCGGATCTCGCTGCGCGCCCTGATCGCCTCCGTACGGGTGGAGAACGAGGAGGGGCGGGAGGGGGATCGCCATGATCGCCGTGCAGGGGGACCGCCATGACGGACGACCGCGCTCCCCGGCGGCCCGGGCGGCGGATCGAGGTGGACGAGGAGTCGGTCCGCAGGAGCCTGGCCGGACTGGTGCTCACCATCGTCGAGCTGCTGCGGCAGCTCATGGAGCGGCAGGCGCTGCGCCGCGTCGAGCAGGGCGGCATCAGCGATGAGCAGATCGAGGAGCTCGGGCTGACGCTGATGGCCCTGGAGCGGAACATGGCCGAGCTGCGGGAGCACTTCGGGCTGACCGAGGACGACCTCAACCTGGACCTGGGCCCGCTCGGCCCCCTGCTGCCCCGCGACCGCTGACCGGCCCCAGCCCCTCGGAGAGCCTCCCGCCCCGCCCCTGACCAGGCAGTCCGGCGCCGATTCGCGCGACACATGGGCCGGGCCCCGCGGTCGCCGAGTAATGTGCGGGTGTGGGGATCACGCTCAACCTCCAGCGCGCCCAGCCGGCCGACGTGCACGTCGGCCGGTCACCGCTGGCCGAGCTCATGTCGGCGCTGCACATCATGGCCGAGCCCGACCACCACCCCGAGGCCCAGCGCTGGACGCGGCGGCTCGGGACGGCGCTCGCCCCCTCCCTCGCCCATGAGATGAGCGCCCTGTCCCCGCTGTGGGCCCGGCTCCGCTGCCGGCTGCTGTTCCCGCTGGAGCTCCCGCTGGACCAGCCCTTCGAGGACGAGCTGCGCCATCTGGAGAGGCTGCCGCTCGAGGAGTTCGTGGGCCTGTGCTCCCAGGGGGTGCTCGGCTTCCGTGAGGCCGTGCCCCCGGCCAGTAGCCTGCTCACCGACCCCGAGGCCGCCGAGCGCTATGTGGCGCAGTGCGAGCGGCGCTCCTTCCGGCGGGGCGAGCTGGCCCACGACCTGGTGGCCTCGCCCGAGGGGCTGCGCGACCGGCTCCTGTGCTTCCTGGACTCCTGCGCCGAGGCGTTCTTCGCCTCCGAGTGGCGCTCGGTACGCGACCGGCTGGAGTCGGCCGCCGCCCGGGTCCGTGCCGACATCCGGCGGCGCGGTCTGGCCGAGGTGCTGGCCGGGCTCAGCCCCACCGCGGTGGTCTCCAGGGGCGGCTCGCGGGTGCGCTACGACAAGCTGGCCGTCGCCGAGATCGAGATCGGCCCCCGCCCGCTCTTCCTGCTCCCCTCCGTCCATGTCTGGCCGCATCTGACCGTCAAGGACGAGGAGTGCCACCCCGTGGTGCTCCAGTTCGCCGCCCGGGAGGGCGGCACGGCCGATCAGCTGACCCAGGCCGAGCTGCGGGCCCGGATGTCCGCACTGGCGTCCCTGGGCCGGATGGAGCTGTGCCGCCATCTGCTGGGCGAGCCCATCACCACCACCGAGCTGGCCCAGCGGCTGGGGCTCGCCGATACGCAGGTCTCCCGCACCCTGCGCCAGCTCAGGGACGCCGGGCTGATCGAGTCCGAGCGCGAGGGCAAGTACGTCTACCACCGGCTGGCCACAGGCACCCTGCTCCGGCTGGGGCAGGACGTGCTGGCGACCATCATGCGGTGACGGCGGTTACGCCGACGATCCGTCAGCCCGGCGTCAGCCCGGCTGGGTCCACAGCAGCACCGCCGAGGGGTGGTCCGCGTCCATGTGGACGCGGTTGGTCGCCACCACCTTGCGACGGCTCACCGCCTCCGGCACCCCCGTGTTGGAGTTGACGTCGAACCGGGGGAAGTCGCTCGAGGAGATGTCCACCCGCAGCCGGTGTCCGGCCTCGAAGCGGTTGGCCGTGTCCGGCGCCGGGATCTCGATCTCGTAGACCTCGCCCGGCTCCAGCGGCTCCGGGCGCTCGAAGGACTTGTGGAAGCGGCAGCGGAAGATGCCCTCGGTGAGGTTCATCGCGAAGCCGTGCGGATAGTCCTCGTTCGGCGGGTGCACATCGACCAGCTTCACCGTGAAGTCGGTGTCCGGCGCGGACGAGGAGATGAACAGCCGCGCGGTGACCGGTCCGGCCACCACCAGCGGCTCCTCAAGCGGCGGGGTGGCGAGCGAGATCACATCGGGCCGGGAGTTCAGCGGCAGATACGGCGGCCGGGCGCCGTAGAACCGCTCGTCCGGCACCTGGTCGAAGGCGCCGCCGACCATCACCGGCTCGCCCGAGGTGACCTGGCCGCCGAGCGTGGGCACCGGGTCGTTCGGGTCGAAGTCGTACTCCACCCAGGACCGTGTCGCCGTCGGCTGCTCCCGGCTCAGCTCGCCCGAGGCGTGGCAGTAGTACGCGGTCTCCCGGGCCCCGGCCGGGGGCCACTGGGTGTCGGTGTGCCACCGGCCGCCGTGCCGCATCCGCCCGGCCTCGTCCCGCCGGCCGTCCCCGCCGCCCATCAGGAAGTACTGGACCCGCGGGATCGACTCCGGGTCGCCGCCCCCCAGCACCGCGTCGAACCACCGCTGCCGGAAGGACAGATACGAGGTGTCCACATTGCCGCTGAGGGTGGCGGCGGGCCCGAAGTCCACGTCGCCGGCGAAGGTGGCACAGCGCAGCCCGTGTTTCCACGGTCCCATCACCAGATACGCCGGGGACCGCTTGAGCCGGCCCATGGCGGTGAAGTTCTCGATGGTGGAGCGGACATACGGGTCGTACCAGCTCGACATGTGCAGCGTCGGCACATCCGGGAAGCGGTCGTAGTGGCCGCGCCCGTAGATGGCCGGCTGGCGCCAGTACGCCCCGAAGGCGTCATGCCGCCACTGGTCCAGCAGATAGCGCTCGTAACTGCCCACCTGGCGCAGCGGTGAGACACCGGTCCGCCACGGCAGCACGGTGAACCAGTCGCGCAGATCCGTGCCCGCGAACGCCTTGCGCACCAGCGGGTCCCGCTCCGCCTCCGGGCTCTCCTCACCGTGCCGGAAGGCCCAGGTGATCTGCTTGAGCTCGAAGGCGCCGCCCATCCGCATCCCGGCCTCGTAGGCGCTGGCGAAGCCGCCGGAGTCCATGAACATCGCGGACAGCCCGGCGGGGGACTCGGCCGCGGCGGCCGTCTGGGCGTGGGCCGAGTAGGACACGCCCATCATGGCCACCCGGCCGTCGCACCAGGGCTGGGCGGCGATCCAGTCGATGGTGTCCGCCCCGTCCGGCCCCTCGCCGAGGTACTTCACGAAGGTGCCCTCGGAGTCCCCGCGGCCCCGGCAGTCCTGCCGCACCACGTGATACCCGGCGCGGACGAAGAACGCCGAGGTCTCCTCGGGCGTGGGCACCGGCTCGTCGTGGCGGCTGCGGTCGGAGTCGCGCATCTGTCGGCGGCCGTACGGGGTCCGCTCCAGGATGACCGGGCGGGGCCCCGGCCGCTCCTGGTCGGTGAAGAGATCGGCGGCCAGGACGATCCCGTCCCGCATCGGGACGCGCAGGGTGCGTCGCCACACCCGCTCGTCCAGCGGGCGGGCGGACTCCTCCCGGGCCGCCCGCCCTCTGTCGCCGGTCGTTTCGGTCTGACTGGTTCGTGCCATGGAAGATCTCACTGGGTCTGGGATTGCTTGGAGCCGTTGAGGGCGATCTGGTCCCGGGTGACGGTGGACAGCGGCAGCCCCCACTGACCGAAGAGCTTGGCGTAGGTGCCCGATTCGTACAGCTTCCGCAGCCCCTTGACGATCACGGGCGCGAGCCCGGCGTCCTTCTTGGCCTGGATGCCGTAGACGGCCGTCGCGGCGGGCAGGTCCAGCATGTCCTTCAGTTCGACCGTCTCGAAGCGGTCGTGCGAGTTCTGGCTCACCGAGGTGTTGGAGGCGCTGGGCGCGGCCACCGCCTCCACGCGCTTGCTCTGGAGCGCCAGCGAGGCGGCGGGCAGATCGGTGTAGAGCTTCACGTCCACCGACGGCTTGCCCTTCGCGGCACACCGCTTGTTCTGCGCCGCGAGCACGTTCTGCGTTCCGGCGCCCTTCTCGACGCCGACCTTGTGGCCGCAGACCTCGAGGCCGTTCTTGGGGCGGAAGGAGCCGTCCGTGAGCACCATCATCGTCACACTGCTCTGCGCGAAGTCGGCGAAGTCCACCTCTTTCTGACGCTCGGTGAAGTCACCGGAGGGCGCGCTGAGGTCGATCCGGCCGGACTTCAGCCCCGGGATGACCGCGTCGAAGTTGGTCCGCTCCACCTTGATCTTTATGTCGAGCAACGAGGAGAGCTGCGCGGCCAGGTCGGGGACCAGCCCGGTGACCTTCCCGTCGGACTCGAAGGTGACATACGGCGCGTACTCGCTGACGCCCATGATCAGCGTCTTCTTGGCGTAGGCCTGGGGCACCTCGGCGGCCAGCGCGCTGTCCCTGGGCTCGGGGGCGAGCGTGACCGCCGGACGGCTCTTGCTGTCCTTGCCGTCCTCGGGGGTGTCATCCACCGAACAGGCCGACAGGCCCAGGGTCAGACAGGTCAGCAGGGCGCATGCGGCGACATGGGGACGGTTGCGCATGGGTGCTCCATTTCGGGAGGTGGGGGGTGGCGGATGCGGTGCTACGGGACCGGTCAGCGGCCCCAGACGGTCTCGGCGACGCGCCGTACGTTGCCTCCGGCCAGCTTGGCCACGTCCGCTTCGGAGTAGCCGCGGTCGAACAGCCACCGGATCATATTGCCGACGGCCTCCGCGGGGTTCTCACAGCCCCGTACGTACTCGACCTCCTCGTGCGGCGGCAGTTCGGGGGCCTTGCCGTCGTGCGCGTCGTCCTTGCCGAAGAGCGGGGCGAACGTCCGGTGCCAGGCGGTGTGATCGCCGAAGTTGGTGTCCGGGCCGAAGGCCACGTGGTCGATGCCGACCAGATCGATACAGCGCTCGATGTGCTCCATCACCGAGTCCAGATCGTGCCGGGGGTGCCGGGCGGTGACGGTCGTGTGCGGCGCCGCCTCGACGCCGATGAACCCGCCGGACCCGGCGCAGGCCCGGATCACATCGTCGGGCTTCATCCGCGGGGTCGGCCACAGCGCCCGGGACCCGGCGTGGGTGATCACCACGGGGGCGGTGGAGCGGCGCACGGCGTCCAGGGCCGTCGCGTCCCCGCTGTGCGAGACATCGACGATGATCCCGAGGTCGTTCATCCGGCGCAGCGCCCGGCGGCCGAGCAGGGTCAGACCGGTGTCCCCGGCGTCGGCGAGCCCCGAACCCAGCTGGTTGCTCTCGCTGTAGACCAGGCCGAGCAGCCGTACGCCCAGACCGTAGAGCAGATCGAGCCGGTCGATGTCATTGCCGATGGGGGAGGCGGACTCCAGGGTCAGCACCACCCCCACCTGGTGGCCGGCCCGCGCCCGGTCGGCGTCCTCGAGGGTGCGGACGGGCGCCACCAGCCGCTGGTGGGCGAGGTCCGCCTGGCGCATGGCCAGATCGCTGACCGCGTCGTCCCAGTCCCAGGGGGCATGGGAGCGGATCATGCTCACCGCGGCCGGGCCGCCGTCGAAGAACAGGTCCACCCCCGAGTGGGCGATGCCCTCGTAGGGGATCGACTCCCGGCCCTGGCGGCGGTACGCGGCGAAGTCGCCCGGATCGGCGGGGCGCAGCGAGAGATGGTCATGGGCGGAGATCACCAGATGGCGCTCCTCGAAGTCCCGCGCGCGGGCCTCGACGTCCTCGCTCCACGTCAGCGCGGCCCCGGGGACCCGTCCGAGCGCGGGCGCCAGCTCGAAGGCGCGGTAGTCCTCCCCGGCCGCCAGGTACTGGTACGAGCGGTAGGAGTCCCACAGCTTCAGGCGCCGGGCGGTCTTGGCGGGCAGGGGGAGTTCGGTGCTCATGGGCTGACCTTCGACAGGAACATGCGGGTGCGGTCGTGTGCGGGAGCGCGCAGCAGCGCCTCCGGGGTGCCCTGCTCGACGATCCGGCCGTCGTCCATGAAGACGATCCGGTCGGCCACATCGGCGGCGAAGCGCATCTCATGGGTGACGACGACCAGCGTCATGCCGTCGCGGGCCAGGTCCTTGATGACGTTGAGCACCTCCTGCACCATCTCGGGGTCCAGGGCGGAGGTCGGCTCGTCGAAGAGCATCACCTTGGGGCGCATCGCCAGGGCGCGGGCGATGGCCACTCGCTGCTGCTGGCCGCCGGAGAGCTTGTCGGGATAGCTGTCCAGCTTGTGGGCGAGCCCCACCCGGGTCATCAGCTCCACGGCCCGTGCGTCGGCCGCGGCCTTGGAGAGCCCGAGCACCCGGCGCGGGGCCTCCACGATGTTCTCGCGGGCGGTGAGGTGCGGGAACAGATTGAAACTCTGGAACACCATGCCCATCGCCGAGCGCTGGGCGGCCAGCTCCCGGGCGCCGAGGTCGTGCAGGGTGCGCCCGCGCAGCTGATAGCCGATTACGCTGCCGTCGACCACCACCACGCCCTGGTCGGGCACTTCGAGGTGGTTGACACAGCGCAGCAGCGTGCTCTTTCCGGATCCGGAGGGACCGATCAGGCAGACCGTCTCACCTCGGTGGATATCCAGGGAGATGCCGTGCAGCACCTCGGTTCCGCGGAACGACTTGCGGATCCCGCGCAGGGAGACGATGGCCTGCGATTCCATTTGCGATGCCGCGGTCATACCGAGTGCTCGATCCTCTTCACTCTCCCGGCCTTGTCGGCCGAAATCAGGGTGTGTCGTCCCAGACGTCGCTCCAGGCGCTGCTGAAGAAGAGTAATGGCGCCAGTGATGATCATGTACCAAATGGCGGCAACGATCAACAGGGGAACGGTCTGGAAGTTCTTGGCGTAAATCAGCTGGACCGAGTACAGCAGGTCGGCCAGGGTGATCACGCTGACCAGAGAGGTGGCCTTGAGGAGAGATATCAGCTCATTTCCCATCGGAGGGACGATCACCCGCAGCGCCTGGGGGAGGGTGATGCGGAAGAAGATCTGAGCCGGCGTCAACCCCAGTGCGGAGGCCGCCTGACGCTGTCCATCGGGCACGGCAAGCAGTCCGGATCGGATCAACTCCGCGATGTACGCGGTCTCGTGGAGGGTCAGACCGATGATCGCGGCGGTCAGCGGGCCGATGACGCTGTTCGCATCGAAGGTGACGAAACGCGGCCCCCAGGGAATTCCGAGGGACAGCGTCGGAAAGAGGGCCGCGAGGTTGTACCAGAAAAGCAGCTGCACCAGCATCGGAATGCTGCGGAAAACCCAGATGAAGGCGGCCGCGACCGTGGACATAAGTCGGGAGTCGCCCATGCGCATCAGTGCGACCACGGTGCCGCACACCAATGAGAGCACCATTGTCACCGCGGTCATTCCCATACTGACCCCGATGCCCTTCATCACCCGGATCTCGAAGAAGTATTTGCCGACGGTTTCCCACTCGAAACGAGGGTTGGTGAATATCGTGGTCACCGCCATCGCGGCCAGTACCAGCACGATCGCATTGGCCACCAGAAGTCCGGGACGCCGTCGCTTCGCGCGTTTGAGCACGGACGGCTCGGGTAGTGCGTCGACGTTCAGGACTTTGGTCATGGTGTGCCTTCGGACGGTCGGGTCGCGGCAGAATTACCGCATCCTAAAACCGCACCCACGGGCGCCCGGCAACAGTTGACACAGAACGGTCAACCGTAAACGGGGGAATGCGTCCGTCCGCCCGGAGCGGCCGGGCGGACGGACGGACGCGCATTGGCGGAGGGCGCTCCGCCGGGCCTACAGCCCCTTTTCGAACGGAAGCGGACCGATGGTCTCCGGGTCGGCCGAGACATCGAACAGCGGGGTGTAGCCGGTGGCCAGATACAGCCCGCGCGCCTCCGGCTGGCGGGGCCCGGTGGTGAGGTGGATCCGGCGGTAGCCGCGCTCGGCGGCCGACCGCTCCAGCTCCGCCACCACCCGGCGGGCCAGCCCGCGCCGCCGGTGGCCCGAGTGCGTCCAGATCCGCTTGAGCTCCGCCGTCCGCTCGTCGTACCGCCGGTACGCGCCCCCGGCGACCGGCTCACCGCCCTCCAGCAGCAGAAGCAGCTCCCCGTGCGGCGCGGCGAACTCCTCGGCCGGATAGCGGTTCAGCTCACCGTCGGCCGCCCTGCCGTAGCGGGTGGCGTACTCATGCGCCAGCTCGCGCAGCAACGGCTCGACCCGCGGGTCGTCCACGGTCACCCGGACCACCGTCAGCTGGGGCTGGGGCGGGGGCTCGGCCACGGAGGTCATCAGCGCACCGCCGCGAGGGTCTGCGGGCCCCGGACCGCGCGCGCTCGGCGTCCCGCTTGGCGAACGTCTTCGCGGCGAGTGGCGATGTACGTGGGATCGGGCGAGCCGGAGCCGCAGGCGTCGTTGGTGGCGGCGATGCCGAGGAACTCCACGGGCATGGGGGTGACCTTTCGGAGGGCGAAGAAGCCGAGGAAGGCGGGACGGCGGGAAGCGCCACGGACCCGGGAAGCGGCGTTGGCCTACCGGGGGTGATGACGCGTCAGGCGCGGGAAGCGAGGGCGAGGGGCCCGGGATGAGAGGAGGGCGGCCGGTCGGGCGGCCCGCCGCGGGTCAGCCGGAACAGGAGGCGGACCACACCCGACCGAAGTCGATGTGGTCGCGGGTGACCAGGGGCAGCTCAGTCCTCACTCGCATCATTCAGCACCTCAGGGGCCCGTTCCGTCAACAGCCGTCCACATGATGGCCCGTATGCGCCCTGTCACGACAAAGCCGCCCGTATTCTCCTCCGCCGCCGAGTGGGCGGGCAGGGGGTACGGACGGCTGTGGCCCCGCCACGCGGCGGCGCCGCATACCGATGCCGCGGGCTCAGCGGCCCGCCACCGGCTCCGGTGTGCCCGGTCGTTCCGAGGTGGCCGTGCGCCGGTCCGGACCGCGGCCCGGCAGCAGCGAGGCGACCGCGAGCGCCACCAGCGCGGCGCCGCCGCCGATCGCGAAGGCGGTGCGGAAGCCGTCCAGGGACGGGAGCTCGACGGGCCCGAACTCGGTGGTCATATGGGCGAGGACGACGCCGACCACCGCACTGGCGGTCGAGGTGCCGATGGACCGCATCAGGGTGTTGAGCCCGTTGGCCGCGCCCGTCTCGGACACCGGCACCGCCGACATGATCAGCGCGGGCATGGCGGAGTACGCGAGGCCGATCCCGGCGCCGATCACACACGAGATGACCACGATCTGCCACACGGCGTCCATCAGGAAGATGCCCATGCCGTAGCCGACGGCGATCACCGCGGCGCCGAGCATCAGCGAGGTCTTGGGCCCCCGGGTGGCCGTGATCCGCGCGGACAGCGGGGAGATCGCCATCATCACCAGACCGGACGGGCCCAGGCACAGACCGGCGGTCATCATCGACTGGCCCAGTCCGTACCCCGTGGCCTCGGGCATCTGGAGCAGCTGCGGCAGCACCAGCGACATCCCGAACATCGCGAAGCCGATGACGATGGAGGCCAGATTGGTCAGCAGCACCTGACGGCGCACGGTGGTGCGCAGATCCACCAGCGGTCCGCTCACCCGCAGCTCCCACCGGCTCCACAGCAGCAGCACGACCACCGCCGCGGCGAACAGCCCGGTGGTGACACCGCTGGCCCAGCCCCAGTCGGCGCCCTTGGAGATGGCCAGCAGCAGACACAGCAGCCCGGCCGACAGCCCGAGGGCGCCCACCAGGTCGAACCGCCCGCCGCCGCGCACGGGGGACTCCGGCACGACCGCCAGCACCAGCGCGACCACCACCGCGCCCAGGCTCGCCGAAACCCAGAACAGCACATGCCAGTCGGCGTGTTCGGCCAGCGCCGCGGCGCCGGGCAGACCGAGGGCGCCGCCGACGCCCAGCGAGGAGCTCATCAAGGCCATCGCCGAGCCGAGCCGTTCGGCGGGCAGCTCATCGCGCATGATGCTGATGCCCAGCGGGATCACGCCCGCGGAGAAGCCCTGGAGCGCACGGCCGACGATCATCGGCGCGAGCGTGTCGGAGAGCGCGCACACCACCGAGCCGACCACCAGCATCGCCAGGCTGAGCAGCAGTGTCCGCCGCTTGCCGTACATGTCGCCGAGCCGGCCGAGCACCGGGGTGGCCACGGCGCCGGCGAGCAGGGTGGCGGTGATCGCCCAGGAGGCGTCCGAAGCCGAGCTGTGCAGCAGCTCCGGAAGGTCCGGGACCAGCGGCACCACCAGGGTCTGCATCAGGGAGACGACGATCCCGCCGAACGCCAGGACGGCGACCACCGGGCCGGAGCGCGGCGGGTGGGCGGTCATCGCCGCTTCGGGGGTATCGGGGGTCGGAGGTGAGGAAGTCACGGTGGTCCTTCGTCGGGGCATGGCCGATTCACATCAGTGCCGCAGCAGTGTCGCACAATTTTGTGTAACTGGTACGTCAAATATGGGCGCCCCGGTCGTCCGGCGGCGCCTCGGCCATGTCGCGGTAGATCTCCCGCAGTTCACGCTTGAGGATCTTGCCGCTGGGATTCTTCGGCAGCGCCTCGGTGAGCCGTGTAGTGGGGCAGGAGAAGCCGGATCGGCGCCGGGCGGTCCGGCGTCTGCCAGGGGAGAGCTGAGGGCGATCTCCAGGGGCTGCGGGGTCACGGAGTTGGGGTGTTCGCCGGTCCGTAGCGGCTTGGATGGTCACTCGTTCGAGTAGGTCTGCCGGACTAGGGAGTGCCAAGCGAATGATGACGCTACGTTGGCGACATGACTACGCTAAGTGAAGCTGGTAAGTCTGGGCATACCCGGTACACGTACCGGCTTCGTGTGTCGTCGACCGCTGGTGGGGCACTGCTGGCGGAGTGGGACCGGTGTCGGTGGATCTGGAACGAATGCGTCGCCAAGTCCAAGGCCGCGTGCATCAGCGCAGCAAGGCGAGCGGCGAGAAGCTGACGTGCGGTCCGGCCCAGCTCGACAGGATGCTGACGCAGGCCCGGCGTAGCACTCCTTGGCTTGCGGAGGGCGCGAGTGTTCCGCAGCAGCAGGTGATCCGCGCTTTTTCCACGGCGCGGGCCAAGGCATTGAAGGACGTCAAGGACCGGCTGCCGGTGCGCCGCCGGGCGGGGATGCCGCGCTGGAAGACCAAGCGGGACGCCCGGCTGAGTTTGAACTACACCCGTCGTGGCTTCCGTCTCAAGGGCGGGCGCCTGCACCTGGCCGGGGACATCGTGTTGACCGTGGTGTGGTCGCGGCACCTTCCGGCCGAGCCGTCGAGTGTGCGCGTGTACCAGGACACGCTCGGGCACTGGTACGCCTCGTTCGTCGTCCCGGCACAGCGGGAACCCCTGCCCGCGACCGGGCGTGTGCTCGGGGTGGACTGGGGTGTGAAGGAGATAGCGACCACCACCTCCGACGCACACGACCTTCCGCACCCCGGACACGGGCGCAAGGCTGCGCAGCGGCTTGCCCGCTACCAGCGGATGATGGCCCGGCGCCGCCGGAAGGGACAAGCACAGTCCAAGGGCTACCGGACCGCCCAGGCGCGGGCGGCGAAGCTGCACAAGAAGATCACGCGGCAGCGTGAGGACACCGCCCGTAAATGGGCCAAGCGTGTGGTGCGCGACCATGACGCGGTAGCGGTGGAGGACTTCCGGCCGAAGTTCCTGGCCAGGACAACCATGGCGCCGAAGGCCGCCGATGCCGCGATCGGCGCCACCAAGAAGGCGCTCGTGGGGATGGCCCGCGAGCGCGGGCGCATCGTGCACTTGGTGCACCCCGCGCAAACGACCATGGAGTGCGCATCGTGCGGAGCGAGAACCAAGCACGCACTGCCTCTTTCGGAACGAACCTATGCTTGCACGGTGTGTGGAGCCGTATCCCCTCGGGATAAGAACTCCGCCCGCGTGATGCTGGTCCGGGCTGGTCTGAACCCGGACGGTGCTGAGGGCGTAAGACCGTCTGGACCGCTGGTCCAGGTGGCGGCCTGAGCCGTAGATCCCCACTCGACCCTGAGGGCTGGAATCCCCGCCCTTCAGGGAGGGGAGCAGTCAACGCCTCGATCCAGTACGGATGCGGCACCCCGAACACCGCGGCTTCCGCGGCCGACGGATGGACGTGGCCCACCTCCTCCACCTCGCGCCCCGAAGGCACACGCGCGGATCGGACGCGGTCATCGTCAGATCTCCCGGGGGTCCGGATGGGCCGGACGGGTCGTCATCCCGGCACGGCGTGGGATGGCGTCCAATGCCTCGGACCGCCACGAGCGGCGCCCGAGCGACCTTGCGTAGCCTTGGGGCCTGGTACGACGGGGGCGAGTGAAAGGACACCGGATGGCCGGGACCGTGGAGGGGACCGTCCGCAGAGGACGTGGGCGCCCGCCCCGTCTGTCGCGCGAGCAGATCGTCCGCAGCGCCGCGGAGCTCGCGGTCCGCGAGCCGGAGACCGCGCTGACCGTCAAGAGGGTCGCCGAGGCGGTCGGCTCCGCCCCCATGGCGCTCTACCGCTACTTCCCCGACCGTGACGACCTCCTCCAGGCCGTGGCCGACCGCGTCCTGGCCGAGGCCCAGCACAAGGATCCGCCGGGGGAGACCTGGCAGGAGCGGCTGCGGGCCTGGATGCACAACAGCCGCGACTATCTGCTGCCCTACCGCCAGCTGCTCCCCTATATGGCCGCCACCCAGCAGCCCGCCCGGATCTCCTCCCTGGTGACCATGACCCGGATGCTGCGCCCCCTGAAGCTGACCGAGGACGATCTCGCGCTGGCCGTGGCCCTCATCGGCTCCACCGTCATCGGCCACGCGGTCTACGAGACCCACCGCGGCCCGGTCTCCGCCCGCAAGCTGGACGCCCTGAGCGAGGCGCTGGCCCTCTACCCTCCGGACGAGCGGGAGGCGGTGGCCCCGCTGCTGGCCCGGCTGCCGCAGGCGTACAGCAGGCTGTACGACGTGGTGGTGGACCGTACGGTGGCCGCCGTCGAGGCGCTGGCGGCGGAATGACCCGCCCCGGGGACACACGCCCCGGAACGGGTCACCACCATGGGCCGAGCCGTGCGGCTAGGCAGGTCGGAGGAAGTCCGCTACGGTTCGGGCAGCGCCCCGAAGGGGCGCGGGGAACTGCGCGACCAGCCACGACGGCGCCGCAGTCGGCCGACGACCCATCGCGGCACGTCCCGCGGAGCGCTTAGCCGGTGCACTCCATGGACGCCGGGTCCGCCGCGTCGCGGATCAGCGCCTGATGGGCCTGGCGCAGCCGCTTCACATCGGGCTTGATCTCCTTGCGGTCATAGGTGAGCAGCCCGTTGAGCTCGCCCTCCACATCCGTGATCTGGGTGTAGACGGCCCCGCTGCTGCCGTTGCACGCCACCAGCCCGCGCACCTTGTCCAGGAGCTTCAGATACTCGTCGGTGTACTTGTCCTTGTCCACGCCGACATAGGTGTGCTGCACGGGCCAGGCATGCCCCGGGACGGCCAGGCCAAGGCCGCCGTACTCGCCGGTGACCCCCGCCCGTGAGGCGTCCGGACGTGGATCGCCGGGGCCGGGGTAGGCGTGGATGTCGGCGAGGTCGCCGTTGCCGGTGTCGTTCCAGCCGCTGGCGCCGTTGATGAGCCGGCTGGGGTCCCAGCCCTTCGCGAGCGTCGGCACCTTCGGGCCGCCGTACTGGCCCCAGCCCTCGTTGAAGGTCACCCAGATGACGATCGACGGACTGCTGATGTGCTGGTCGATCATCCGCTTCATCTCGTGCTCGTACTGCGCCTGCGCCTTCTCGGACGGGGTGACCGTGTTCATGGCGGGCATGTCCTGCCACACCATCAGGCCCAGCCGGTCGGCCCAGTAGTACCAGCGGTCGGGCTCGACCTTGATGTGCTTGCGCACCGAGTTGAAGCCCATGCTCTTGTGCATCTTCAGGTCGTACGCGAGGGCCTCGTCGGTCGGCGCGGTGTGCAGCCCGTCGGGCCAGAACCCCTGGTCGAGGGTGGCCATGGAGAAGATCGGCTTTCCGTTGAGCACGGTGCGCTGCTTGCCGTCCACCTCCTTGACGGCGATGCTCCGCATGCCGAAGTAGCTCTCCACCCGGTCCGCCGAGGCGCCCCGTCCGACCGTCACCTTCAGCTGGTACAGATGCGGATCGTCGGGGGACCACAGATGCGGGGAGGGCACGGGGACGGTCAGCGGCTTTCCGGTGCGCCCGGTGGCGGTGCCGACCACGCGCCGCCCGTCGTAGGCGGTCGCGGTGACCGGGACGCCGTCCCGCACCCCGCGGACCTCGGTGGTGAGGGCCTTACCGGGGACGTCCGGGGTGAGCTTGAGGGTGTCCACGTGGTCGGTGGCGACCGGCTCCATCCAGACGGTCTGCCAGATCCCGGAGGAGGGGGTGTAGAAGATGCCGCTGGGGTCGAGGCGCTGCTTGCCCATCGGCGGGTTCTCGCCGTCGGCCGCGTCGGTCGGGTCGTAGACGCCGACGATCAGCTCCTGGGTGCGGCCCGGACGCAGGGCGCCGGTGACATCGGCGCTGAACCGGTCGTAGCCGCCGCGGTGGTCGGCCACCCGGGTGCCGTTCACATACACCTCGGCCTGCCAGTCGACGGCGTCGAAGTTCAGCCGCAAGCGCTTGTCCTGGCCGACCTTCCAGTCGGCCGGGACGGTGAAGGTCCGCCGGTACCACATGCGGTCCTCATGGCGCTCCACACCGGAGAGCTTGGACTCCACCGGGTACGGCACCAGGACGCGCTCCTTGAGCTTCTGCCCGACCGGGGGCTTCTGCCCCTCCTTCGCGGCGGCGAACTCCCAGCTGCCGTTGAGGTTGTGCCACTGATCGCGGGTCAGCTGGGGGCGCGGGTACTCGGGGTGGGCGTTGTCCGGGCCGACGTCCTTGGCCCAGGGCGTGCTCAGCTGATACGTCGACTTGTTGCCGCCGAAGGAGACATACGGGTCGATGGCGCCGTCGCCGTCCTCGAGGCCGCCCTCGCCGTCGTAGCGCACCACGGCCTCGCCGCCGTGGCCGACCACCGGCTCCTTCAGGGAGAGCAGCAGCCGGGACGGATCGGCCGCGTCCAGCCGGGCGCGCCCGAGCGGCCAGGCCGCGCCGCCGATGACGGCGGACAGATGCGACGTCAGATCGGCCGGGGGAGCGGTCAGGGGCCGGGCGAAGTCCAGCAGCAGCGTCCGGCCGTCGGGCTGGACGGCGCTGGCCACCGGGCCGTCGTAGTCGAAGTCGGCGGGCAGCCGGAAGGCGGACGCGGGCACGGGCGCCTTGGCCGCGCCCGGCGGGGTCCAGGACAGGTGGAAGTTGGAGCCGCCGTAGTGCTCGAAGTACTCGACCTTGATGTCATACGCCTTGCCCGCGGTGAGCTCGACGGGCTGCGAGGTCTGCTCCTTGTCCCAGTCGTCCACCCAGTGGTCGATGACCGGTTTGCCGTCGATCCACAGCCGGAAGCCGTTGTCGGCGGTGATCGAGAAGGTGTGCGCACCGGAGCGCTCCGGTGTGATCTGGCCGGTCCAGCGGACGCTGACGTCGTCGGACCGTCCGGTGGTGGCCTGTAGCCGCGGCTCCAGATTGCCGAAGTCGAGGGCGGGGTCGAGGCTGGTGGCCTTCAGCTCGTGGAAGTCGAAGGCCCCCGGGGCGGACTGGAGGTAGTAGTCGCCGCGGAGGCCATGGACGACCGAGGGATCGTCGGAGGGGGTGTCGGCCGCGGCCGGACCGGGGGCGGTCAGCAGACCGAGCGCGCCAAGCGCCAGGGTCACGGTCGCGACCACGGATCTGGCGAAAGATGAACGAAAACGCACATGTCCTCCTTGCTGGAACAGCTTTGTGGCTGCTGCTGGGACAAGTGGGGCGCCGCCATTGCGCCATCTCCAACAGAACCTGTCAATAGTGAACGCAAGGCAACAGCTTGGCTGTTGGGTACTGAGCCTTGACGGGAATGCGCTTTCTTCCTAGCGTGCTTGTTCATAGATGTGATCGATATTCAACAAGCTGCACTGAGGAGGCCCGTGATGGGGCGACGGATCGTGGTGTCGGGCGGCGGTACCGGCATAGGACTGGCGACCGCGGAGACCTTCGCCGCCGAGGGTGACCGGGTGGTCATCCTCGGACGCCGCGCCGAGGTGCTGCGCGCCGCGGCGGACAAGCTGAACGCCGCCTACGGCGCCGACCTGGTCACCTGGACCAGCGCGGACCTCAGCGACCCGGAGCAGACCCGGCGCGCCGCCGAGTTCATCACCGCGGACGGTGGGGGCGGTGGCGTCGATGTCCTCGTCACCAACGCCGGCGGCAATGTCGCGCCCTCCAACGACGGCACCCTCGAGGGCATCGCCGGTCAGTACCAGCGGAACTTCGAGGCCAACGTGCTGACCGCCGTGCTGCTCACCGAGGCGCTGCTGCCCCACCTCACCCGGCCCGGCGGCCGGATCGTCCACCTGTCCTCGGTCGCGGCGCTGCGCGGCCCCGGATCGTACGGCGGCACCAAGGCCGCGCTGCACACCTACACCTTCGAGCTGGCCAAGCGGCTCGGCCCGGAGGGCGTCACCGCCAACGCGGTGGCCCCCGGCTATGTCGAGGACACCGAGTTCTTCGGCGAGCGCGGCACCCCCGAGTTCATCGCCCAGCAGATCGGGCAGACGCTCACCGGACAGCCCGGCACACCCGTCGAGATCGCGGCCGCCATCCGCTATCTGGCCTCCCCGGAGGCCGCGTATGTCACCGGCCAGGTGCTGCACATCAACGGTGGGGCGCAGTACGGCCGCTGACCCGGTCCCACCCCGGACAGGGGGCGGGGAACCGGATCCGCGCTAGGGCCGTACGGCCCTGGAGCAAGGGCCGCGCAGCCCTGCCGCCGCGTTCCGGCCATGGTCCACTCTGGTCCTCCACACAGGTGGGGGGAAGACGGACGGACGGCCGCGCCGAAGGAGTCAGCTCGCTGACTCCAAACCATCTTCGGGCGCGGCCGCCCGTCCGTCCTGCGTTATTCACCACGCACCAACGCAAGGGGGGACTCATGTCCGCACACACCGCCCGCATCGGCGCGGCACTCGCCGCCGGCTGCGCGATCGCCCTGCTGTACCCGGCCACACCCGCCGGGGCCGCGGGCTCCGTACACCTTTCCAAGATCTACTACGACTCGCCCGGTACGGACAACCGGAGCAACTCCAGCCTCAACGGCGAGTACGTCCAGATCAAGAACTCCACCTCGCGCGGGGTCAGCCTCAAGGGCTGGGTGCTCGTCGATTCGAGCAACCACAAGTACACCTTCCCCGGCTACACCCTCGGCGCGGGCAAGACCGTGACCGTCCGGACCGGCTCCGGCTCCGACACCTCGGCCACCAAGTACCAGGACCGCCGGGCGTACGTCTGGAACAACGACCGCGACAAGGCCACCCTCCGCAAGACCGGCGGCTCCACGGTCGACACCTGCTCGTACAACAACAGCCGGGTCGACTACACCAACTGCTGAGCGCGCGCCGCGCGGGGGCGCGGCGCAGCCGGTGAAGTCCTCCGGCCCGGACCACAATGGGGGTGTCGAGGAGGAGAGCCGGTGAGCGGCCGTGTCGGACTGGGTGTGGGAGTACGAGGGCTACGAGCCCGGCGAGGAGCGGCTGCGGGAGTCGCTGTGCACGCTCGGCAACGGCTATGCCGCCACCCGGGGCGCGGCCCCCGAGACGGCCGCCGATGACACCCACTACCCCGGCACCTATGTGGCGGGCTGCTACAACCGGCTGACCTCGGTGGTCGGCGGGCGCCAGGTCGAGAACGAGGACATGGTCAACCTGCCGAACTGGCTGCCGCTGCGCTACCGCGTCCGCGACCCGGGCCGGTCCGCGGGCCCCGGCGGCTGGCTCACCCCCGACGGGGACGAGCTCACCGGTTACCGGCAGACCCTCGACCTCCGGCACGGCACCCTCATGCGGCGGCTGCGGTTCACCGACCGCCACGGCCGGGTGCTCCACGTCGAGCAGCGGCGCCTCGTCCACATGGGGGATCCGCATCTGGCGGCCCTGCGCACCACCTTTCGGGCCGAGGGCTGGTCCGGCACCGTCGAGCTGGAGTCGGGGCTCGACGGTGCCGTGGCCAACACCGGCGTGGCCCGCTACGGCGCGCTGGCCGGCCGCCATCTCGTCGACCACCGCACCGGCGCCGCGGGCCCCGACACCGTATGGCTGAGCTGCCGCACCACCAGCTCCGAGGTGCGGGTGGCCATGGCCGCGCGCACCCTGGCCGTGCGCGGCGGGACGCCCACCGGCACCGGGCAGCGGCTCACCCACAGCGCCGCGCTGCGCACCCTGGCCGTGCCGCTCGCGCCGGACGCCCCGGTCACCGTCGAGAAGACCGTGGCGTTCTACACCTCGAGGGACCCCGCGATCAGCGATCCGGTCCAGGCAGCCCTCGACGGGGTGGCCCGGGCGCCGGGGTTCGGGAAGCTGCTCGCCTCCCACCGCACCGCATGGGAACACCTGTGGCGCGACGCGGCGTTGGAGGTCTCCGGCGAGCCGGGCCACATCCTGCGGCTGCACCTGTTCCACATCCTCCAGACGCTCTCGCCGCACACCGCGGAGCTGGACGTGGGCGTCCCCGCCCGGGGCCTGCACGGCGAGGCGTACCGCGGACATGTCTTCTGGGACGAGCTGTTCGTACTGCCGTATCTGAACCTCCACTTCCCCGAGGTGTCCCGGGCCCTGCTGCACTACCGCCACCGGCGGCTGCCCCAGGCGTGCCGCGCCGCCGCGGACGCCGGGCGGGCCGGGGCGATGTACCCCTGGCAGAGCGGCAGCGACGGGCGCGAGGAGACCCAGACCCTGCATCTGAACCCGCGCTCCGGCCGCTGGCTGCCGGACAACTCACGGCTCCAGCACCATGTGGGCTCGGCGGTGGCGTACAACGTGTGGCAGTACTGCGAGGCCAGCGGCGACACCGAGTTCCTGCACACCAAGGGCGCGGAGATGCTGTTGCAGATCGCCCGCTTCTGGGCGGACACGGCGGTTCTCGACCCGGAGCGGGGGCGGTACCGGATCCGCGGGGTGGTCGGGCCCGATGAGTACCACGACGGGTACCCCGGCGCCGCCCGCCCCGGGATCGACGACAACGCGTACACCAACGTGACCGCCGCCTGGGTGCTCGACCGGGCCCTGGAGCTGGCCCGCACCCTGCCCGAGCCGCGCCGCCGGGCGCTGTTCGAGCGGGTGGGCCTGGACCGCGCGGAGCCGGAGCGCTGGGAGGACGTCTCCCGGCGGCTGCTGGTCCCCTTCCACCAGGGCGTCATCAGCCAGTTCGACGGCTACGGGGAGCTGGCCGAGCTCGACTGGGACGGCTACCGGGCCCGCTACGACGACATCCGCCGGATGGACCGGATCCTGGAGTCCGAGGGCGACTCCGTCAACCGCTACCAGGTCTCCAAGCAGGCCGACGCGCTGATGCTCGGCTATCTCTTCGGCCCCGCCGAGCTGTCCGGCCTCTTCCGGCGGCTCGGCTACGCCCTGGACGACGACATCTGGCGGGACACGGTGGCGTACTACCTGTCCCGGACCAGCCACGGCTCGACCCTCAGCGAGCTGGTGCACGGCTGGGTGCTGGCGCGGGCGCGCCGGGCCGAGGCATGGCGGCACTGCCAGGAGGCGCTGCTCGGCGATGTGGCGGACGTCCAGGGCGGCACCACCGGCGAGGGCATCCACCTCGGCGCCATGGGCGGCACCCTCGATCTGGTGCAGCGCGGGCTGACCGGCCTCGAGACCCGCGAGGACGCCCTGTGGCTGGACCCGGTGCCGCTGCCCGAGCCGTCCGGTCTCTCCGAGTACCGGTTCTCGATGCGCTATCGCGGCCACTGGGGCGTCGCGCTGCGGGTGCGGGCCGAGCGGCTGTGGATCAGCGTGCCGGACTCCGAGGAGCGCCCGATCGAGGTGCGGCTCGCCGACCGTTCGCTGACCGTGGCCCCGGGCGAGTCCCACTGGGTTCCGCTGCCACCGGGCTGAACCCGCCTGCCCGTTCAGCCGATTGCCCGCCCGCTTCAGCCGAGGCCGGGGACCACCATCGCCAGCCAGACGACCGGGGGCACCGCGACCACCATGATCCCGCCGTAGACCATCAGCTGCCGGAAGAACCGGTCCCGGTCCACATCCGGCGCGTTGGCCAGCACCAGCGCCCCGTTGGTCGAGAAGGGGCTGACGTCGACGACGGTCGCCGACACCGCGAGGGCCGCGATCATCCCCACCGCGCCGATGTCGCCCTGGGCGAGGAAGGGAACGGCGAGCGGGATCAGCGCGCCCATGATGCCCACCGAGGAGGCGAAGGCGGAGACGATCGCGCCGATGTAGCACAGCAGCAGGGCGGCGAGCAGCGGAATCCCGATGTCGCTGACCGCCTTGCCCGCGTAGTCGATGGTGCCCATCTCGTCCAGCACCCCGACATAGGTGAGCACACCGCAGATCAGCAGCACAGTGGGCCAGGTGACCTCGTTCACCGCCTTCTTGCCGTGGTCCGGCCAGAAGACGCTCAGGGCCACGGCGAGGCTGATCGAGGTGAGCCCGGCGTCCAGGTCGAAGGCGAGCACCGCGACCACCAGCGCCACCAGGGCGGCCAGCGTGGCGATACGGGCGGGGGTGAGACGGCCCTCCGCGTCGGCCGGTGCCTCCGCCGCCCCGTCCTCCCGCTCCTCCCCGGCGGTGGCGACGGCGGTCCTGGGGAGCTTCAGCCCGCCGCAGACGACGAAGACGATGGCGGCGATGATCAGGTTGACCACCAGGCTCGTGAGGAACAGCGTGATCTCGTTGCCGGGGAGCTTCTCCCGGTCCACGATGCCGTTGACGATCGATCCGTAGATGCTGATGGGGGAGAAGCCACCGCCCTGGGAGCCGTGCACCACCATGGCGCCCATCAGCAGCGGGCTGATCTGGTACCGCGCGGCGAAGGAGAGCGCGAGCGGGGCGACGATCGCCACCGCCGCCGGGCTCACCGCCCCGATCGCGGTCAGCGCCCCGCTGATCGCGAACATCACCCACGGGATCAGCGCGACCCGCCCGCCCACCAGCCGGATCGATGCGTGCACCAGCCAGTCCGTGGTGCCATTGGCCCGGGCGAGGGCGAACAGATACGTCACCCCCACCAGCACCACGAACAGATCGCCCGGGAACCCGGCGAAGATGTGGTCCGCGCTGAAGTCGGCGACCAGCTCGCCCACGCCGAAGGCGGCAGCGAAGGACAGGGCGCCCATATTGATCGACCGGGTGGTGGCGATGACGAAGACCACCACCAGCACGAGTATCGAGATCAATTCGTCGGACATCGAGCGCTCCCGTCACGGGGACCCGGTCGGCGGACCGGGGACGGTCGGGCCAAGTGGCCTGCTGGCTGACTCACGTTGAGGGCCGGGCGGTTCGGCCGTCAAGACATCGGTGGCAGATTGGCTCAGCCAATTGGCCAGTTATCCACAGGGCGGCACAACCACCACACCGCCCGGCCACCCGGTGCTACGCTGCGAATCGGGGCCATCACAAACCGCGATGGGGGGAGCCCGTATGGTCGAGGACGCGCTGCGCCCGATGAACCGTCAGCGCCTGTATGAGCAGGTGCTGGAGAGGCTGCGCGCCTACGTCGAGGAGGGCGGCCTGAAGGCGGGCGACCGGCTGCCCACCGAGCGCGAGCTGGCCCAGCGCCTCGGCATCAGCCGCGCCTCCGTCAAGCAGGCCATCGTCGTCCTCGAGGTGCAGGGGCTCGTCGAGGTGCGCCAGGGCGGCGGGATGTGCCTGCTGCGCGACAGCCTCGACACCGAGCCCGTCGAGCGGCTGGTGGAGCGCCGCCGCCGGCTGCCCGATGTGCTCGACGCCCGCGAGGCGTTGGAGACCAAGCTGGCCGAACTCGCCGCCGAGCGCCGCACCGACGACGACCTCATCGCCCTCCAGCAGGCCCTGCACTGGATGGAGGACGAGATCGAGTCCGACCGCCACGGCGTCGAGGGTGACCGCCGCTTCCACGCCGCCGTCACCGCGGCCGCGCACAGCCCGCTGCTCGCCGAGTTCATGCGCTCGATCGCCGACCAGATCGCCGAGAGCCGCGAGGAGTCGCTGCGCCAGCCCGGTCGTCCCAGGCGCTCGCTCGCCCAGCACCAGCGCATCCTGGACGCCATCGCCGAGCGCCGCCCCAAGGCCGCCGCCGCGGCCATGCGCCGCCATGTCCGCACGGTCGCCCAGGTGCGGCTGCTCAACTGGAATCCGGACGAAGCCCCTTGAGCCCGCGGCGGCATCCTCTCCGGCCTCCTGCCCGACCGTGACCGATCACGGCTTTGGTCTGGACTTTCCCCGGTGGCTCGCTAGGCTCTGCGCGATCGACGCGTGAAAGCGCTCTCACCCGCTGAGCAGAAGGGGAACTTCCATGAGACGGAAGCCCGTTGTCCGTGCCGGACTGTCCGCACTCCTCGTCCTCGGCGCCCTCTCGGGCGCCGGCGGGGCCTTCTCGACCGCCGCCGCGGCATCCGGCGCCGCCGCCCCCGCGGCGAAGCCCGCCGCCGCGTCGGCGCCGTCCGCCACCCTCGTCCGCGCGCTCGGCCGGGACCTCGGCCTGACCGCGGACCAGGCGCGGGAACGGCTGGGCCAGGAGGCCGCCGCCATGAGGCTGGAGCCCAAGGCCAAGCGCGCCGCGGGCACCTCCTACGGAGGCTCGTGGTTCGACACGGGCAGCGGGAAGCTGGTCGTCGGCGTCACCAGCGCCGAACGGGCCGCGTCGGTACGGGCCACGGGCGCCACCACCAGGATCGTCGAGCACAGCGCCGACGCGCTCGACGCGGCCAAGGCGCGCCTCGACGCGAAGGCCCGGAAGCAGGCCGCCCCGGCCGGGGTGAGCAGCTGGAGCACCGACCCCCGCGCGGGCGCCGTCGTGGTCCGGGTCCGGCAGGGGAGCGAGGGCGACGCCGCCGTCCGCGCGTTCCTCCGCGAGGCGAAGCGCTCGGCCTCCGTCCCGGTCACCGTCGAGAAGGCCCCCGCCCAGGCGCCGACGACCTTCGCCGCCGGCACGGTCGGCGGCGACCCGTACTACACCGGCAACGTCCGCTGCTCCATAGGCTTCTCGGTCCAGGGCGGCTTCGTCACGGCCGGGCACTGCGGTCAGGCGGGGGGCTCCGTCAGCGGCTGGGACGGCTCGTACATCGGCAACTTCCAGGGCTCCTCCTTCCCCGGCAATGACTACGCCTACGTCAGCGTCGGCAGCGGCTGGTGGACCGTGCCGGTGGTGCTCGGCTGGGGCACCGTCCCCGACCAGCTGGTCCGCGGCTCCGCCGAGGCCCCGATCGGCGCCTCCATCTGCCGCTCCGGCTCCACCACCCACTGGCACTGCGGCACGGTCCTGGCCAAGAACGAGACCGTGAACTACAGCCAGGGCGCCGTGTACGAGATGACCAAGACCAGCGTGTGCGCCGAGGGCGGCGACTCCGGCGGCTCGTTCATCAGCGGCGACCAGGCCCAGGGCGTGACCTCGGGCGGCTGGGGCAACTGCTCCAGCGGCGGCGAGACCTGGTACCAGCCGGTCAACGAGATCCTGTCGGTGTACGGCCTGCGGCTGCACACCGCCTGACGGGCGATACGGCGACGGGGCGGGCCCGGCGGCCCGCCCCGTCGTGTCGCTCCGGCGGCTACCCCGGGCGGTGCGCCGACAGCCGGTGCGGGTCGTAGCCGGGGATGGTGCCATCGGCCTTGGCGACCAGGAACAGCCCGGCCATGCCCATGTCCGAGTGGCTCTGGACATGGCAGTGGTACATCCAGGCGCCCGCGCCGACGTTCTCCCCGGCGATCACCTGGAAGCCGAAGGAGTCCGCGGGCCCGGTGATCTTGTTGTCGATGACCCGGCTCACATCGTCCGGGCCCTCCAGCAGCCCGGTGCGGTTGTCCGCCCACCGGTGCCCGTGCATATGGAAGGTGTGGTAGTACTCGCCGTGGGTGATCATGATGATCTCGACGCGGTCGCCCACCGTGGCCCGGAACTCGGGGGCGTCATGCCCCGCCTTGTTGTTGATCGTCATGTCGTTGAAGACGATCGTGAACTGCTTGTCCGGCAGGATGTCGCCCGCCCGCCGTACCACCACCGGTCCGTACAGCCCCTTCCGGAGGCCGCCGGTGCCGTGCGGGGTGCCCACCGCGTGGTCGTGGTAGTGCCAGTAGCCCGCGCTGCCCGGCCGCCAGGTGCCGTCGGCGCGCTTGCCCGGGGTGTGGGTGCGCCAGGTGTAGGTGCGGGTGCCGCCCGGCTCCACGGCGCTGCGGTTGAGCTGGGTGCCGTCGCTGGCGACGTCGTAGTCCAGGCCGTGCACATGGAGGCTGGCCGTGACGTCCATGGTGTTCTCGAACTCGATGTGCAGGGTGTCGCCCTCGGTCAGCTCGATCAGCGGACCGGGGATGCTGGCCTTGCCCTTCTCGAGTCCGTACCCCATCGATCCGTCCGGCAGCTTCTCCGCGTAGAGCTTGAGATGGCGGACCGTGCCGCCCGCGGCCGCCGTTTCGACCCCGCCGGGCGGGGTCTTCGGCGCCTTCGCGGCGGCGGGGGAGGTGAGGGCCAGCGGTCCGACGGCCGCGGCGGCCGCGCCGCCGGTGAAGAGCCGTCTGCTGAGACCGCGTCTGGAGGTGAAGCCGGGTGCGTCGCTCATCGTTCTCCCAAATCGCTGTGGATCCCCTGCCGTTGACGATGCGCAGATGCCCCGGGGTGCTTTCACGGTAGCCGGGGGATGCTCGTTCATCCACACTCAGGACAAAGTTCGTTGAGTTGCGGTCATAGCTATTGGCGACTTGCGAAAAGCCGTCTAGCTTCCTTCAGCGGTGTTATAGGTACGTGAGAGGGATGGGTGACCAATGCGGGACATACCGTACCAAATGCCCTCGAAGAGGAGAGGGCTGACAGTCGGTCGGCTGCGAAGGAGACGCGCGGGGGTGGCGGCACTGCTCTTCGGCGCCCTCACCGCGACCCTGCTGGGCGGAACCCCCGCCAGCGCCCGGCCCGAGGATCGTGCGCCACTCACGCTGCCGTCGCCGCCCGGCGGTGACAACGTCCGGGTCCTGGTGTTCCACGGCTCGGCGGGGGACGAGCCGGCCACGGTGAACGCGGGCATCGAGGCCATCGAGCGGATCGGCAACCAGGGCCCCGCGGCGACCCGGTTCACCGTCGACGCCACCGCCGACGCCTCGGTCTTCACCAAGCCCCGGCTCGGCAAGTACAACGCCGTGGTCTTCCTGACCGGCTCCGGCGATGTGCTCGACCCCGAGCAGGAGGCGGGGCTCGAGGCGTACATGGAGGCGGGCGGCGGCTTCCTCGGCATCCATGACGCGGCCCGCAACGAGCCGTACTCCGACTGGTACAGCGGGCTGATCGGCGCCCGCCCGGCGGCCACCAGCCCGGCCACCGCCCAGCGCGCCGTGGTGGAGGTCGGCGACCGCGTCCACCCGGCCACCAAGGAGCTGCCGCTGGAGTGGAAGCGCACCGACACCTGGACCAACTGGAAGGACAACCCCTCCGGCACGGTGCACACCGTGGCCCGGGTCCGCGAGTCCAGCTACCAGCCGGGCGCCGGCGCCAACGGCGCGGACCACCCGATCTCCTGGTGCCGTGACTACGACGGCGGCCGCTCCTTCTACACCGGCATGGGCGGCACGGTGTCCACCTTCCAGGAGACCGACTTCCGCGCCCATCTGCGCGGCGCGCTGCTGTGGACCACCCGGCTCTCCCGCGCCGACTGCAAGGCCACCATCAACGCGAACTACAAGGCCGAGCGCGTCACCAAGCCCAATCAGCCGGGCCAGTCCGACCAGATCGGCGAGCCGCACGGCCTCGTCGTCGCCAAGGACGGCCGGGTGCTGTACATCGGCCGGGGCGGCGGCGACAACAGCGCGCCCGTGGTCACCGACTGGAACGACCCGGACATCGGCAAGGGGCAGGGCCAGATCCATGTCTATGACCCGGCCACCGGCAAGGTGACGCTCGCGGGCGCCCTGACCGTCTTCGGCAACAAGGGCGGCGGCGATGAGCTGATCAAGGTCGAGGAGGGGCTGCTCGGCATCGAGCTGGACCCGGACTTCCTCACCAACGGCTGGGTGTATCTGCACTACACCCCGCACTCCCGGATCAACCGGGACACCCAGATGGCCGAGCGCCGCGTCTCCCGGTTCACCCTGGACCTGAAGACCAACAAGCTGGACCTGGGCTCGGAGAAGGTCCTGCTCTCCTGGCCGGTCCAGATCCACAGCTGCTGCCACGCGGGCGGCGGGATGAGCTGGGACTCCAAGGGCAACCTCTACATCGCCACCGGCGACAACAACTCCTCCCAGTTCAGCGACGGGTACTCCGGCAACAACCCGCAGCCGAACTACAAGGGCGTCTCCTTCGCCGACGCCCGCCGCACCGCGGGCAACACCCACAACCTCAACGGCAAGATCCTGCGGATCCACCCCGAGGACGACGGCACCTACACCCTCCCCGAGGGCAATCTCTTCACCGGCAAGGAGCCCGACGAGGGCGGGGCCAAGACCCGTGGCGAGATCTATGTGATGGGGGTGCGCAACCCGGCCCGGATCTTCGTGGACCAGAAGACCGACATCCTCTACGCGGGGTGGGTCGGCCCGGACGCGGGCGAGCCCAGCACCACCTGGGGCCCGGCCAAGTACGACACCTTCGCGGCCATCACCAAGGCGGGCAACCACGGCTGGCCGTTCTGCATGGGCAACAAGCAGCCCTACCGGGACCGCAATCTGCCCGACCCCAGCAAGCCGCTGGGCTGGTACGACTGCGACCACCCCAAGAACGAGTCGCCCAACAACGACGGTCTGGTGAACCTGCCGCCCGTCACCGCGAACACCATCTGGTACTCGCCCCAGGGCGGCGCCCCCGACTACCCGCGGGACGCCAATGGCATCCCCAGCTACAAGACGTCCGAGGCCAAGTACCTGCTGCCGTGGCTCAAGGGCGGCGGCCAGGCCACCATGAACGGCCCGGTCTACCGGTACGACGCCACCAGTGACAGCACCACCAAATGGCCCCAGTACTGGGACGGCAAGTGGTTCGTCGGCGACTTCTACGACGCCGACCAGCCGCGCCACGCGGTGCTGACCGACCCCAAGACCGTCGGCAAGGGCGGGCTGCCGGTGCACGCCGACTCCCTCAAGAAGATCATCCCGGTGGGCGCCGACGGCATCCGCAACCTCATGGACTGGAAGTTCGCCCCGGACGGCTCGCTCTACGTCCTCGACTACGGGCGCGGCTTCTTCACCTCCGACTCCAAGTCGGCGCTGTGGCACATCACGTACAACGGCGGCGAGCCCACTCCGCTCGCCCAGGATCTGGCCAGGAAGGCGGAGTGACCGTGAAGCGAAGGCGCCCCCACCCCATCAGACCCTGGCTGCCGCTGCTCGCCGCGCTGCTCATGGTCCTCGGGCTGAGCTCGGCGACGGCGACGGTGGCCTATGGACAGGACGACACCCGGCAGGCCGCCCAGCAGACCCTCACCTGGACCGCGGGTGACGACATCACCAAGTACACCTCGGCGCCCACTACCGCGGTCGCCGGGAAGACCACCATCGTCTTCGAGAACAGCACGGCCACCGGCAACACCATGGGGATGCCGCACACCCTGACGTTCGATGTCTCCGACCCGGAGTACAACAACGACGTCCCGCTGAACATCCTCGCCAACCCCTCGGACGACAGCGGCGGCAAGCACACCGCCGAGGTCACCCTCAGCCCCGGCCGCTACCGCTACCACTGCACCATCCCCGGCCACGGCCAGATGCAGGGCATCCTGGTGGTCACCGACGGCGGCGGGGGCGGGGACACCACCGCGCCCGAGGCCACGGCGAAGGTCGAGGGCGAGAAGAACGCCGACGGCGCGTACATCGGGATGGCCACCGTCTCGGTGTCCGCCACCGACGAGGGCTCCGGTGTGGACCGGATCGAGTTCGCCGAAGGCGACGGGGCGTTCCAGCCCTACACCGCCCCGGTGATGGTCCACCAGGTCGGGCAGCACACCATCCGCTACCGGGCGGTCGACAAGGCGGGGAACGTGTCGGAGGTGAAGTCGGTGGACTTCACCGTGGTGGCGCCGCCGACGGACGACACCACACCGCCGGAGACCTCCGCCACCGTCTCCGGTGAGAAGGACCCGTCCGGTGCGTACATCGGCATGGCCACCGTGACCGTCACCGCCTCGGACACCGGCTCCGGGGTCAACCGGATCGACTACGCCCTGGGCCAGGGGGAGTTCCAGCCCTACACCGGTCCGGTGATGGTCCATGACGCGGGCGCGCACACGGTGCGCTTCCGGGCGGCGGACAAGGCGGGGAACGTGTCGCAGGTGAAGTCGGTGGACTTCACGGTGGTGGTGCCGCCGGCCGAGGACACCATTCCGCCGTCGACCTCCGCGCAGGTCGATGGGACCAAGAACTCCGACGGCGCCTATGTGGGCAGCGCCAAGGTCACACTCACCGCCGCGGACGACGACTCCGGGGTGGAGAAGGTCGAGTACTCCCTGGACAGCGGTCCCTATCTCGCGTACGCCACCCCCGTGGTGGTGGACCGGGTGGGCCGTCACACCGTGGCGTACCGCGCCACCGACAAGGCGGGCAACACCTCCGAGGCCCGCCAGATCGCCTTCACCGTGGCCGAAGGCGGCGGGGTGCCCGCACCCGCGTGTCCGGAGTGGGACGAGCGCCTCACGGTGATCGTCGGCACGGTGGACACCGGCGTACCCAACCGCATCACCCGCAGCCGCTGCACCATCAATGAGCTGATCGAGGACGAGAAGGACTGGTCCTCCCACGCCCTCTTCCTCAAGCACGTCACCTCCGTCACCGACAAGCTGCTCACCGACGGCGTCATCGACCAGCGCGAGTACCGGGCCATCAACAAGGCGGCCAAGCAGTCCGGGATCGGCAAGCCCGGTCAGGACGAGGGCTACCGCCCGCTGTTCGACGGCACCCAGAAGTCGCTCGACAGGTGGCAGCACGTGGGCGGCGGGGCCTTCGGCCTCAATGACGACGGCAGCATCACCAGCAGCACCTCGGTCCAGGGCATGGGCATGCTGTGGTTCCCGCAGCGGACCTACGACGACTTCTCCCTGAAGCTCCAGTTCCGCGATGACGCACCCGGGACGGGCAATGCCAACGGAGGTGTCTTCGTGCGCTTCCCGTACGTCCATGACCACCCCGAGGAGTCCCGCCCGGAGTGGGTCGCCATCAAGTACGGGCACGAGGTGCAGATCCTCGACCGCCCGGACGGCGATATGTACAAGACCGGATCGATCTACGGTTTCGACCGGGTCGGGCTGGCCGGGGCGGGGGTCACCCCCAAGGGCAGCTGGAACGACTACGAGATCCGGGTGGTCGGTCAGCACTTCTCGATCTACCGCAACGGTGTGCTGCTCAATGAGTTCGACAACACCGGTGGTCAGGAGTTCACCCCGCCGCGCTCGGACGACCCCGGCACGGACGGCCGTCGGTACTCCTCCGGGTACATCGGTCTCCAGGTCCACAGCACCGATGATGTGATCTCGTACCGCGACATCCGCATCAAGGAGCTGTAGGAACCGCCTCGTACGGTATGAGGAACGGCGCGAGGGTGAGTGGCCGCCGGAGCACCCCAGTCCCCGGCGGCCACGGACCATGGATCACGGGCCCTGAGGTTACCTCAGGTAACACTCATCGGTAACCCCTGTGCTCCGGACCTGCCAAACCCCCGCTCCCGGGTTGCGGAAGCGGGGGTTTGACGTAACGTCAGAAGGCTGGGGCGGTCAGGACGCCAGGGTGTCCAGAATCCCCTGCCCGTACTTCACCAGCTTGTTCTCGCCGACCCCGCTCACCGTGCCGAGCTCCTCGAGCGTGGCCGGGGCAAGGGTCGCGATCTCGCGCAGGGTGGCGTCGTGGAAGACCACATACGCGGGGACGCCCTGCTCCTTCGCGGTCGCCGCCCGCCAGGCGCGCAGCCGCTCGAAGACCGGCACGGCCTCCTCGGGCAGATCCACCGGGGCCTTCTTGGCCTTCCCCGAGGCCCCCGTCTTTCCCTTCGCGGTGCGCGACGCCTTCTCCGGCTCGCGCCGCAGCCTGATCTCGCGCTGCCGGTTCAGCACCTCAGCGCTCGCGTCGGTGAGCACCAGCGTGCCGTAGTCCCCCTCGACGCCGAGCACCCCCTGGGCCAGCAACTGCCGTACCACACCGCGCCATTCGGCCTCGCGCAGCTCGGTACCGATACCGAACACCGACAGCGCGTCATGGTCGAACTGGATGACCTTGGCCGTCTTCTTCCCGAGCAGGATGTCGATGATCTGCCCCGCGCCGAACTTCTGGTTGCGCTCCCGCTTGAGCCGCACCACCGTGGACAGCAGCTTCTGCGCGGGGATGGTGCCGTCCCAGGACTCCGGGGGAGTGAGGCAGGTGTCGCAGTTGCCACAGGGGGTGGACTCCTGGCCGAAGTACGCCAGCAGCCCCACCCGGCGGCACTCCACCGTCTCGCACAGCGCCAGCATCGCGTCGAGATGGGCGCCGAGGCGGCGCCGATGGGTGTCGTCGCCCTCGGAGGTGTCGATCATCTTCCGCTGCTGGACCACGTCCTGGAGCCCGTACGCCAGCCATGCGGTGGAGGGCTGTCCATCCCGCCCGGCCCGGCCGGTCTCCTGGTAGTAGCCCTCCACGGACTTGGGCAGGTCCAGATGGGCCACGAACCGCACATCGGGCTTGTCGATCCCCATGCCGAACGCGATCGTGGCCACCACGACCAGACCGTCCTCGCGCAGGAAGCGCGCCTGATGCTCGGCGCGGGTCGGCGCGTCCAGCCCCGCGTGGTACGGCACCGCGTCGATACCCTCGGCCACCAGGAACTCGGCCGTCTTCTCCACCGAGGAGCGGGACAGGCAGTAGACGATCCCCGCCTCGCCCGGGTGCTCGGTGCGCAACAGCTCCAGCAGCTGCTTCTTCGGCTCGTTCTTGGGAGCGATCCGGTACTGGATGTTCGGGCGGTCGAAACTGGCCACGAAGTGCAGCGCGTCCTGGAGCTTCAGCCGGGACGCGATCTCGGCGTGGGTGGCCTCGGTGGCGGTCGCGGTCAGCGCGATCCGGGGCACGGTGGGCCACCGCTCGTGCAGCTCGGACAGGGCCAGATAGTCGGGCCGGAAGTCGTGCCCCCACTGGGCCACACAGTGCGCCTCGTCGATGGCGAACAGCGAGATCTGGCCCCGGTCCAGCAGCCGCAGCGTGGACTCGACCCGCAGCCGCTCCGGCGCGAGATAGAGCAGATCCAGCTCGCCCGCGAGGAACTCGGCCTCGACCATCCGCCGCTCGTCCAGGTCCTGGGTGGAGTTGAGGAACCCGGCCCGCACCCCGAGGTTCCGCAGCGCGTCGACCTGGTCCTGCATCAGTGCGATCAGGGGCGAGACGACGACACCGACGCCCTTCCGCACCAGCGCCGGGATCTGGTAGCACAGCGATTTGCCACCGCCGGTCGGCATGAGGACGAGCGCGTCACCACCGGCCACCACATGGTCGATGATCTCCTGCTGCCCTCCCCGGAACGAGTCGTAACCGAAGACGCGGTGCAGAACGCCGAGCGCCTCGCTCGTCTCGGGGCCGGGCGCGTCGCTCATGTCGGGGCCGGTGTCGGGGAGAGCCATCCCGCGATTCTAGGGTGCCGGGAGGTACTCGCGGTGACCGCCTGTGGACAACCGGCCGGATGAGGCAAGGTGGGTGGGCACAGTGGCCGATGAGACGGCGACATGCCATGCTCATGCCCACTTGCTCCGTCCATCCTTCCCCCACGAGGAGGCCGATCGTGAGATCCAGCACGTTCCTACGTGCCTTACCCGCCGCGGTGACGGCGGTGCTCGCCCTGACGGCCGGACAGGCCGTGGCCGCCCCCGCCTCCGCCCCGGCGGAGCACACCGCCGCCGCGCGGACGGTGACGTACGACGCCAGCGGGGCCGCCGAGTTCAAGGACGCCGTGGCCAAGGGCGCGGCGATCTGGAACGCGAGCGTGGTCAACGTCCAGCTGAAGCCGGCCGCGTCCGGGCAGCGGGCCAACGTCCGCATCATCGCGGACAACGGCTGGCCCCGCACCCTGTCGACCGGTCTGGGCAGTGGCACGATCTACTTCGGCCGCGAGGCCGTCGACGAGGGCTACAACACGGTGCGGATCTCCTCGCACGAGCTCGGCCACATCCTCGGCCTGCCGGACATGAAGCCGGGGCCGTGCTCGAGCCTGATGTCCGGCTCCACCGCCGGGGTCTCCTGCACCAACCCCAACCCGAATGCCGCCGAGAAGGCCGAGGTCGAGGACAGCTTCGGCCTCGTGGGCGCGGGCGCGACGGCCGCCGCGACGCCGCGGATGTACCGGGACTGACCCGATGCACCGGGACTGAGCGGGCCGGGAGCCAGGCTCCCGGCCCGCTCACCCATCACCGTCACCGCGCCGCTGTCGGCACGTCGTCAGACGGTGATCACTTCGGTGTCGGGCAGCGCCCGGAACGGGCCGAGCTGGTCATCGGTGGCGCCGCTGTCGGTGACCAGCGTCCACGGCCGGTCCAGCGGCGCCCAGGCGGTGAACGGGGACTGGCCCAGCTTGCTGCTGTCGGCCAGGACGTACACCTCCTTGCCGCGGTCGGCCATCATCTCCTTGAGCGAGGTCTGCTGGAGGCTCGCCTCGCAGATCCCCAGCCGCGCGTCCAGCCCGTCGGCGCCCAGGAACACCTTGTCCGCGGTCAGCCGGGACAGGGTCAGCTCGGCGAGCGGTCCGACGAAGCCCTGGCTGACATGGCGCAGGGTTCCGGCGAGGGTGATCAGCTCGATGCCGTCCGCCTCCGCCAGCTCGCCCAGCGCGGTGAGGCCGCAGGTGATCACGGTCAGCTCGCCGCGGGCGCGCAGATGGTGGGCGACCCGCCCGGTGGTGGTGCCGGCGTCGAGGATGACGGTGTCGCCCGGCCCGATCCGCGCGGCCGCCCAGCGCCCTATGCGGTCCTTCTCGGCGACCGCGAGCCCGCTGCGCTGCCCCAGGGTGGGCTCGGCGGTGTGACCGGCGCTCATCGCGCCGCCGTAGGTGCGGGCGATGGTGCCCTGTTCGGTGAGGAGCGCGAGATCCCGGCGGATGGTGGAGGGCGTCACCTCCAGCGAGCGGGCCAGCTCCTCCACGACGACCGTGCCGTCGGTCTGGATCATCCGGGCGATCCGTTCCCTGCGGTCTCCGGCGCGCAGCCGTCCGCGCTCCTCCGCCCCGGCCCCCTGACGCATCGCGGCCCCCGTCCTTCCGTAACTCTGCGCGACTCTGCGCAGCCCTGAGCAACCTTATCAGTCTGCGCATTTCGTGCCGTTTCGTCGCAGACTCCGGGGAAATGCCAACCGGCACGTGGCCTGCGTCGTGATGACCGGCTGAGCACACCCTCCCGGGCGCCGTCCCCGGTCAGCTCTCCACGCGCAGCGGCGGGTCGGCCAGGCCCCGGGCCCTCGGCAGCAGCACCGTCCGCAGGGCGACCGAAGGGGACATCAGCCGGGACGGGCCCGCCGCCAGATAGGTGACATCGCGGAACGCCGCGCCGACCACCCGGTCGATCGCCGCCCGGGCCGCCAGCCGCCCGAAATACCAGCTCCGCAGCCGCTCGGCCGCCCCCGGTGGTGTGGTGTCCCCGTCCGTGGCGTAAGGGCGGTCCGCGCCGACGGCGGTCAGCCAGGCGGTGTCGCTCGCCCGGGCCACGGCGCGCTGCGCCGCGGCCGCGAAACCGGGCCGCAGGCCCCCCTCGGCCAGGCAGCCGCGCAGGGCCAGCCCGCTGAGGGCGGCCACCGCCATGCCCTGGCCGTAGATCGGGTTGAAGGTGCAGGCGGCGTCCGAGACCGCGAGAAACCCCTCGGGCACCCCGCCCGGGGCGTGGTAGTGGCGGCGGCGGTTGGAGGTGTCGCGGAACCCGTACGGCGGGGACACCGGCTCACAGGTCAGCAGATGCTCGTACAGCGCGGGCTCGCCCAGGGACTTGACGAAGCCGGGCACCTCCGAGCTCTCGGTCGGCGGATGCTGACCGCGCACCCCGCCCAGCGTCAGCAGCCAGTTGCCGCCCTCGACCGGGGACCAGGCCGCCCCGCGCGGAAGGTCCGGGCGCGGCTGGACGACCATCGCCATGTCCAGCGGCTCGACGGGCCGGAACATCTGGGTGCAGTAGCCGATCCCGGCGTCGACGACCTCCTCGCGCGGTGCCGGAGCGCCCAGCTCCGCCAGCCACTTGGGTGCGCGCGAGCCGCGTCCCGAGGCGTCGACGACCAGATCGGCGGGTAACTCCCGCTCGGCACGCCCGGCGTCCCGCGCCCGCACCCGTACGCCGGTGACCCGGTCCGCGTCGCCGAGCAGCCCGGTGGCCTCGGTGCCCTGGAGCACCTCCACCCGGGTCCCGGACCCCTCGGCCTCGGCGAGGACCCGCGCCCGTACGGTGGCGTCGAACAGCGCCCGGGTGCAGCTGGTGGTGGCGTGTCTGCCCTCGTGGAAGCGGCGCTGCCAGCCGTTGCCGCCCTTGGTGATCACATCGCGCGGCGCCTCCAGCCGGTGCGCGCCGGCCGCCTCCAACTCCCCGTTCAGCCCGGGGAACAGCGTCTCCAGGGCGCGCCGCCCGCCGCTGAGGAAGACATGCAGATGGCGGCCCTGGGGCACGCCCTTGCGGAAGGCGGGCCGGTCCGGGTAGCGGTCGCGCTCCACCAGGGTGACCGTGTCGACGTGGCCGAGGAGCGCGCCCGCCGCCAGCGTGCCCGCGAGACCTCCGCCCACCACCACCGCGTCGCCCTTGCCCATATGCCCGCCCCTCCCGCCGACCGTGATCGATAACGGCCCAAGCCTGGTGCCCCGGGCTTGGGCCGTCAACCACACACGGTTACGGGACGACCACGATCTTCCGGCCCACTCCCGCCTTGAACTGGTCGAGCGCCTTGGGGTACTCCTCCAGCGGCGTCCGGTGGCTGATGAAGATCTTCGGGTCCAGCACCCCGCTCGCGAACAGCCCGGCGGCACGCTCATAGCTGTGCAGCACGGCCATCGAACCGGTGATGGTGATCTCCTGGTTGTAGATCTTGTACGGCTCGATGGTGGCCCGCGTCGCGTAGTCGGAGACACCGAACTGAAGGAACGTTCCGGCTTTGGCCACCCGGCCCAGGCCGTCCTGAATGGCGGCCTGGTTGCCGGTGGCGTCGATGACCACGTCCCAGCCCCGCGGCTGGTCCAGCTCGTCCGCCGAGGCGGCGGACCGGGAGCAGCCGAGGGTGGTGGCGGTGGACAGCCGCTCGGCGTTGACATCGAGCATGTCCACGCTGGTGGCGCCGGTCCGCTTGGCCAGCTCCAGCATCATCAGCCCCATGGTGCCGGAGCCGTAGATGAGCACCTCGGCGCCCAGGTTGCCGTTGAGCACGTCATAGCCGCGCACCGCGCAGGACAGCGGCTCGATCAGGGCCGCGTCGGCCACGTCCACGTGCTCGGGCAGCTTGACGCAGTTGGCCACCGGGGCCACCGCGAACTCGGCGGCCCCGCCGGGGACGCTGACCCCGATCGCGTTCCAGTTGTCGCACAGATTGCCCCGGCCGATCCGGCAGTAGCGGCACTCGTGGCAGTGCAGGGAGGGGTCGACGGCGACCCGGTCGCCCACCGCCAGCTCGGTGACATGGCTGCCCACACCGACGACCTCACCGGCGAACTCATGCCCGGGGACGATCGGCAGGGTGGGCGCGAACTCCCCCTGGAGGATGTGCAGATCGGTGCCGCACAGCCCGCAGGCCGCCACATCCACCACGACCTCACGGGGGCCCGGGGTGGGGTCCGCGACGGTGGCGACGGTGACCTTCCCGGGGGCTTCGATGACTGCGGCCCTCATTTGACTGCTCCTAGCGACAGGCCCTGGACCAGCTTGTCCTGGGCGGCGAAACCGGCGGCGAGCACCGGCAGGGAAATCACGATCGACGCGGCGCACACCTTGGCCAGGAACAGCCCCTGACTGGTCACGAACGTCGTCAGGAACGCCGGGGCGGTCTGGGCGACCACACCGGTGAGCACCTGGGCGAAGAGCATCTCGTTCCAGCTGAAGATGAAGCAGATCAGCGAGGTGGCGGCGATGCCCGGACCCGCGATCGGGGCCACGACCCGCCACAGGATGGTGGGCAGCCGCGCCCCGTCCATCTGGGCGGCCTCGATGATCGACACCGGGACGTCGGCGAGGAAGGACTGCATCATCCACACCGCGATCGGCAGGTTCATCGAGGTGTAGAGGATGACCAGCAGCCAGACGTTGTCCAGGAAGCTGATGTCCTTGGCGAACAGGAACACCGGCAGCAGCCCGGCCACCACCGGCAGCATCTTGGTGGACAGGAAGAAGAACATCACATCGGTCCACTTGCGCACCCGCCGGATCGACAGCGCGTACGCCGCCGGAAGCGCCAGCAGCAGCACGAAGCCGGTGGAGAAGAGGGACGTGCCCATCGAGTTCAGCAGCGAGGGCCAGGGGCTGGCCCCGCCGCCCGAGCCGAAGAACTCCTTGTACCCGTCGAGGGTCAGCGAAGCGGTCAGCGACGGCGGGTTGGTGGCGGCGTCGGCCTCGGAGTGGAACGAGGTCAGCAGCATCCACAGCACCGGCAGCACGAACACGATGCCGACGAACCAGGCCAGCAGGCCCAGCGCCGCACCGCGCCGCTTGGCCCGGCGGGCGGGCTCCGGAAGGCCGGTGATGGTGACCGGCGTGCTCACGGCGGTCATGCGTGGGACACCTCCTCACGGAAGAGGGACGACACCACGCGCAGCGCGAAGGTGGCGATGATGATCGTGCCGATCACCACGACGACCCCAGCGGCCGATGCCAGCCCGTACTCGTGGGCGTTGTAGAAGGTTTCGTAGATGGTGTAGGGGAGGTTGGCGGTGTTCAGGCCACCGCGGGTCATGGTGAACACGGCGTCGAAGTTCTGCACGATGTAGATGGACCCCAGCAGGGTGCCGAGCTCCAGATAGCGGCGCAGATGCGGCAGGGTCAGAAAGCGGAAGATCTGCCAGTTGCCCGCCCCGTCCAGCCGGGCCGCCTCGATCATGTCCAGCGGGCGGCTCTGTAGCCCGGCCAGCAGGATGAGCATCATGAACGGCGTCCACTGCCAGATCAGCGACGCCTCCACCGCAATCAGCGGCGTATCGGTGAGCCACTCCGGCTGGGGGCCGCCCAGCCAGTTGAGCACGCCGTTGAACAGGCCGTACTCGGGGTTGTACAGCGCGTGCTTCCACAGCAGCGCCGAGGCCACCGGCACCAGCAGGAACGGCGCGATGAGCATGGTGCGGACCAGGCCCCGGCCGCGGAACTTGCGGTCCAGCAGCAGCGCCAGCAGCAGCCCCAGCACCACACTGACGATCACCACGGAGGCGGTCAGCAGCACGGTGGTGAGGATGGACTCGCGCAGCGACGCGTCGCTGAGCACCGTCTTGTAGTTGTCCAGCCCCGCGAACGCACGGCGGTCGGGCCGGAACGAGTTCCAGTCGAAGAGCGAGATCACCAGCGTGGCCACGAACGGAAGCTGGGTGACCACGATCAGGAAGATCAGCGCGGGCAGCAGCGGTGCCCGGGTGGCCCACTCCCGGGCCCGGTTCCGGGTCGCCATGGGGCGCCCCACGGAGGCGGGGGCCGCGGTCGGTGGCCGCTGGCCGCTGACGGGTACTGCCGTCGTCGGATTACTCATCGGTACTCCTCGCCGACCTTCTCGGCCAGCTTCTGCGAATTCTTCAATGCCGCCTCGACGGACTGCTTACCGGCGATCGCGGCGCTGATCTCCTGGGCGACCTTGGTGCCGAGATCGGCGAATTCGGGGATGTCGACGAACTGGATGCCGATGGTCGGCCGCGGCTGCACTCCGGGATCGCGCGGCTTGGCGCTGGTGATGGCCTTGCGCGTCTGCTCGGAGAAGGTGCTCGCGGTGTCGCGGTAGTCCGGGTTGGAGTAGGTGGACGACCGCTTGCCGGCGGGCACATTGGCCCAGCCGAAGGTCTTGCCGACCAGGGACTCGTACTTCTTGCTGGATGCCCAGGAGATGAACTTCCACGCGTTGTCGGGGTGGCGCGACGCCTTCTGCACGCCCCAGGCCCAGGTGTAGAGCCAGCCCGAGGTGTCGGTCTTCACCACCGGCGCCTGGACATATCCGATCTTGCCCTTGACGGGGGACCCCTTGGCCTCCAGCGACCCGGCGGCCGAGGTGGCGTCGTACCACATGGCGCTCTTGCCCTGGGTGAGGTTGTTCAGGCACTCGGCGAAGCCCGACTGGGCCGCACCGGCCTCACCGTGCTTGCGCACCAGGTCGACATAGAACTTGGTCGCCTTGGTGAATTCCGGCGAGTCCAGCTGGGCCTTCCAGTCCTTGGTGAACCAGGTGCCGCCGAAGGTGTTGACCACCGTGGTGAGCGGGGCCATCAGCTCGCCCCAGCCGGGCAGTCCGCGCAGGCAGATGCCGTTCATCCCCTTGCGGGAGCCGTCCACCTTGGCGGCGATGTCCGCGACCTGCTGCCAGGTGGGCCGCTCGGGCATCTTCAGATGCTTCTCGGCGAGGACGTCCTTGCGGTACATCAGGAACGACGACTCACCGTAGAAGGGCTCGGCGTAGAGCTTGCCGTCCTCGGCGGTCAGCGACTCCCGCATCGAGGGGAGGACGTCCTTCTGGTCGAATGCCTTGTCCTTGGCGGCGTAGCTGTCGAGCGGCATCAGCCAGCCGTTCTTCGCGTAGAACGGCACCTCGAAATTGCTGATGGTGGCCACGTCGTACTGGCGCGCCTGATTGGCGAAGTCCTGACTGATCTTGTCGCGGACCTCGTTCTCCGGCATCATCGTGAAGTCGACCGTAATGCCCGTTTCCTTGGTGAAATACTTCTTGGTGAGTTTTTGCAGATCCACCATCTGCGGGTTGTTCACCATCAGGACGCGGATGGTCTTGTCGCCTGAGCTGCCGCCCCCCATACCGGCGCAACCGCTCAGGAGCGCGCCCGCGGTCAGGGCCACCACCGGTATCCGGGCAGCACGAAGAGTCAGGACTGGCATAACGGGTCCAATCGAAGGGACGTGGGGAAGGAAAAACAGCGGGGGAGGGCGTCAGACCCTGACGATCTGGGGGCCCAGCAGCGAATAGCGGTGTGCCTCGGTCAGCGGCAGACCCGTGTCGGTCACGATCGTTTCGAAGTCCGAGACATCGGCGAATCGGCAGAAGCTGACGGCTCCGAATTTGGTGTGCACCCCGGAGAAGATCTTCCGCCGGGACACCCGCACCACTTGCGCCTTGACCTCGCTGACCGCCGGATCCGGGGTGGTCAGGCCGTACTGGCGGGAGATGCCGTTGGCGCCGATGAACGCCAGGTCGATGACGAAGCCCGAGAGCATATGGGTCGCCCAGTGGTCGACGGTGGCCATCGTGCCCCCGCGCACCCGTCCGCCGAGGAGCAGCACGGTGGTGTTGTCACGGGTGGCGAGGCCGGTGGCGGTCGTGAGGGAAGCGGTGATCACGGTGAGCGGCCGGTCCCTGGGCAGGGCCTCCGCGATCAGCTGCGGGGTGAATCCCTCGTCGATGAAGACCGTTTCGGCATCGCCCAGCAGATCGGCCGCCGCGGTCGCGATCCGCGACTTCTCCGGTACGTGCATGGTGGTGCGGAAGGCGAGGGTGGTCTCGAAACCGGCGCTCTCCACGGGGTAGGCGCCGCCATGGGTACGCCGCACCAGTCCATGCTGTTCCAGGACCCGCAGATCGCGGCGCACCGTCTCCTTGGACACCCCGAGGTCGGCGGCGAGCTTGCCGACGTCGACGACGCCGGCACGGCGAGCCGTGTCGAGGATCTCCCGACGGCGTTCCTCCGCGTCCACGCCGCACCTCCTGCCTAGGTCTTTCGCTTGCGTGGCAGTTTTACAAGCCTGCAACAGGGGAAGCCAGTCTTGGCACCACAGAGATCGTGACCGTATGCGCCCGTTTCACAACCGTTATAAGAGCAGGTCGGGGCAGATGGCGCAACGGACGGTGAGGAACCCGGCTGTCTGATTATCCACCCGGCGGGCCCGTTTCTCGCCCGTTTGCCGAAAGAGGGCGTGAACGGAGCCCGTCCGGGCGGGTTCAGATACTGGGGAATGCCCGAACGGACATGTGCTAGGGCCTGTCTGGGGTTGTGATCTGAGCCCAGATCACAACCCCAGACAGGCCCTAAGGGCGTGTCAGCGCTCCGGAGGCGTCGAGAATCCGGCCCGCGACCTTGACCGAGTCCACCAGCGGATGGAGTGCCAGGGCCCGCAGGGCCGCACCGCGGGTGATGCCCGAATCGCTGCCCGCTTCGGTCGTGGCCGCCTCGATGGCCGAGCGCTCCACCGCCTTGATCGTCAGCATCAGGCCGAGCTGGTCCGGCGCCACCGCGCCGGTCGCGAGCGGTCGCGCGCCGCCCGCGTCCACCAGACAGGGCACCTCCACCACGGCGTCCTCGTCAAGACCGGGGACGGCCGTCCGGTTGCGTACGTTGAGGATCAGCGTGGCGCGCTCATCGCGGGCGATCGCCCGCATGAGGGCCAGCGCGATCCGGTCGTAGCCACCGCCGTCCAGATCGCAGGAGTCGCGCTCCCAGCCGCCGGTGGCCTCGCGGCTCTCGGCCATGTACGTGGCCTCGCGCTCCAGCCGGGTGCGCTCCCACTCCCTGAGCGCCCCGGGCGCGCCGGAGCCCGCCGTCTCGTAGAACCGGGCCTGCTGGTCGCGGAGGAACTCGCCACGGGTGGCCGGGGCCTGCCGGATCGAGGCCACCGCCTCCCGGTTGAAGTAGTAGTAGTGCAGATACTCGTTGGGCAGCGCGCCCAGCGCCCGCAGCCACTCGGCGCCGAAGAGCTTGCCCTCCTCGAACGACTCCAGGGCGCCGGTGTCGCCGAGCAGCTCCGGCAGCCGGTCCCGGCCGTCCACCACCACCCGGCGCAGCCAGCCCAGATGGTTCAGGCCCACATAGTCGTACGTGGCCCGGTCCGGGTCGGCGCCGACCGCCCGCGCGGCGCGGCGGCACAGGCCGACCGGGGAGTCGCAGATGCCGATCACCCGGTCGCCGAGCACCCGCTGCATCGCCTCGGTGACCATGCCCGCCGGGTTGGTGAAGTTGATGACCCAGGCGTCCGGCGCCACGGTGGCGATCCGCTCGGCGATCCGCACCGCCACCGGCAGAGTGCGCAGCCCGTAGAGCACCCCGCCCGCGCCGACGGTCTCCTGCCCCAGCACCCCCTCGCCGAGCGGAACCCGCTCGTCGTTCGCCCGGCCCTCCAGACCGCCGACGCGGATGGCCGAGAAGACGAAGTCGGCGCCGCGCAGCGCCTGGTCGAGATCGGTGGTGGCCCGGACCGCGGGGGCGGTGGAGCGGCCCGTGGCCTGTTCGGCCAGGACCGCGCGGATCGCGTCCAGCCGGCGCCGGTCGGTGTCGTACAGCACCAGTTCGGTGCAGCGCCCCGCCTCGTCCCCGGTGTCATCGAGCAGCGCCCGGTACACCAGGGGCATACGGAACCCTCCGCCGCCCAGCACGGTCAGCCTCATACGGTCACTACCTCCACATCGCCCTCGCGGAACACGTCGAGCGTCGCCGGGTCGGATGTCTTGTTGGTGATCAGGGTGTCGATGCCCTCCGGTCCGCAGATCCGGGCGAGGCCGGTGTCACCGGGGAACTTCCCCGCGGTGACCAGCAGCACCACCTCCCGGGCCGCGCCGAGCATGGCCCGTTTGACCGGCACCTCCACATGGGTGCTGTCCAGCACGCTGCCGTCGGGGAGCACCCCGCTCGCGCCGAGGAAGAGCCGGCCGACCCGCAGCTGGCGGATGTTGGACTCGGTGAGGAAGCCGACCACGGAGCGGTAGTTGGCGCGTACCTGCCCGCCCAGCAGGATCAGGGTCACCTTCGGGTCGTCGCGCAGCTCGTCGTAGACCGCGAGATTGCTGGTCACCACGGTGACCGGACGGCCGCGCAGCAGCTTGGCGAGCTGGAGGGTGGTGGTGCCGATGTCCAGCAGCAGCACATCGCCGTCCGCCACCAGCTCCGCGGCGGCCCGGGCCACGGCCTCCTTGTCGGACAGGTCGTCGACCACCACCTCGCTGAACGGGCGCTCCTCGTCCTGAGTGGGCGCCGCCACCGCGCCGCCGTAGACCCGGGTGAGCCGGCCCGCCCGGCCCAGTTCGGTGATGTCCCGCCGGGCCGTGGCCTCGCTGACGCCGAGACGCGTGGCGATCTCCCCGATGGGCAGCACGCCCTCCTCGCCGAGGATGCTCAGCAGCTTCTCGTGGCGGCTCTCTCGCAGCATGGTGGCAACGTACTCCAGGTGAGCGAGTGTGCGCGACTCTGATCGACCTCTTGCATTCACCCCGGGTGAGGTGCAAGGTGTCGCTCACGCCACCAGGGTCCTTCTGACGGCCCTGGGCGCGAACAGGCCCCGCCGGACAAGGAAAGGCACGTCGGTGAGCACCACGGCCGGAACCCCCGATCCGATCCACCCGATCGACCCGCTCGCGGCGCTGCGCGCCCCCACGGACCCCGAGCACGACGTCTACCTCACCGGCACCGTGTTCCTGGACATCATCTTCACCGGGCTCGACCACGCCCCCGTCCGCGGCACCGAGTCCTGGGCGCGCGGCATGGGATCGAGCCCCGGCGGCATCGCCAACATGGCCACCGCCCTGGCCCGGCTGGGCCTGCACACCACGCTCGCCGCCGCCTTCGGCACCGATGTCTACGGCGACTACTGCTGGGAGAGCCTGGCCCTCGGCGAGGGCGTGGACCTCACCCCCTCCCGCCGCGTCCCCGGCTGGCACTCCCCGGTCACCGTCTCCATGGCGTACGAGGGCGAGCGCACCATGGTCACCCATGAACACCCGGCTCCGCCGCCCGCCGTCCGGGGCGCGCCGCCCCGCTCCCGCGCGTGTGTGGCCACCTTCGAACCGGGGCGGCAGGACGACTGGGTGGGCCGGGCACACGCCCAGGGCAGCAAGATCTTCGCCGATGTCGGCTGGGACGAGACCGGCCGCTGGGACCCCGCCGCGCTCCCCGATCTGCCCTACGCCCACGCCTTCCTGCCCAACGCCGCCGAGGCCCAGCGCTACACCCGAACCGACAGCCCCGAGCGGGCGGTGCGCGCCCTGGCGGAGCTGGTGCCGATCGCCGTCGTCACCCGGGGCGCCGAGGGCGCCGTGGCCATCGACTCGCTCACCGGGGAGCGGGCCGAGGTGCCCGGGCTGCCCGTGGACGCGCTGGACCCGACCGGGGCGGGCGATGTCTTCGTGGCCGGATTCATGACCGGCACGCTCGCGGGCTGGCCGCTCGCCCACCGGCTCGCCTTCGCCAACCTCACCGCCGCCCTCTCCGTCCAGCACTTCGGCGGCTCCCTGGCCGCGCCCGGCTGGCCGGAGGTGGCCGCCTGGTGGAACCGGGCGCGCCGGGCGGCCGACGACGGGGCGGACGCGGCCGGACTCGCCCGCCGCTACGCCTTCCTGGGCGAGCTGATCCCGGACCGGGTGCGCGGCTGCCCACGGCTGCGGGCCCTGCCCACCATCGGTTTCCGGGTGCAAGACAGTGCCCGACGGTCCTGATCACCGCATCGAGGAGAACCCCATGGAACTCGCCCGTACCGGGGCGCGCCGGACACGCGGCAGAGCCGTCCCGGCCGCGCTCGCCCTCGGCGTCGTCCTGCTCGCCGCGGGGTGTGTCCCCGGCACCGACGGCTCGGGGGCCGCCGGTGCCGGGACCGGCGCGGCCACCGCCATACCCGATCCGGCGAGGGCCGGAAAGACCACGCTGACCGTGTGGGACCAGGAGATACGCGGCGGGACCAACGGCGAGATAGAGCAGCTGAACCGGGAGTTCGAGCGGAAGTACCCCAATGTGCGGATCAAGCGGGTCGCCCGGAGCTTCACCGATCTGAAGACCACCCTGAAGCTGGCCGTCTCCGGCAACCATCCGCCCGATGTCATCCAGGCCAACCAGGGCTACCCGGACATGGTGGCCTTCGTCCGGGCCGGGCTGCTCGCCCCGCTGGACAACTACGCCGGGATCTACGACTGGAACACCCGCTACCCCGCCACCCTCCTGGGCCTCAACCGGGTCTCCGCCGACGGCGACGACTTCGGCAGGGGGCGGCTGTACGGCATCTCCCAGACCGGCGAGTACATCGGCCTCTACTACAACAAGGACAAGCTGAAGCAGGCGGGGCTCCAACCCCCGCGCACCTGGGGCGAGTTCACCGACGGCCTGGCCCGGCTCAAGGACCGCGGCGAGCTGCCGATCCAGTTCGGCAACCTCGACAAGTACCCCGCCATCCACACCTTCGGGGTGCTGCACGACCAACTCGGCGCCGCCGGTGCCCGTGACACCGTCCTCGGCCGCGGCGACGGCTTCGGCAACGCCGCCACCAAGAACGCCGCGGCCACCCTCGCCGACTGGGCGAAGCGCGGCTATCTGCCCGGCGGAGCCAACGGCCTCGGCTACGACGACGCGGCCAAGAAGTTCGCCTCCGGCGACGGCGCGTATCTGCTGACCGGCACCTGGCAGCTGGCCGACCTGAAGAAGCCCATGGGGGACAAGCTGGGCATCATGCCGCCCCCGCCCGCCAAGGCCGGTGGCGACCCCGTCACCACCGGCGGCCAGGGCCTGGCCTGGTCCATCACCTCCCGCTCCCGCCACGCGGAGGTGGCCGCCGCCTATCTGGACTTCCTCACCAACGCACACGCCGCCGATGTGATGACCCGGCACGGAGTGCTGCCCGCCGTGCCCGCCAAGGCCGCGGCGGGGGTGAGCCCGGACAGCGTCGACGGCCAGATGATCGCCGGGTGGAAGCGGCTGAGCGCCGCCGATGGACTCGTCCCGTACCTGGACTACTCCACCCCCACCTTCTACGACACCCTCTCGGCCGCCCTCCAGGGCGTGGTCAGCGGCAAGACCTCCCCGGACAGCTTCGCCGCGACGCTCCAGAAGGACTACGGAGCCTTTGTGAAGAAGCAGCGCGAGCAGCACACCTCGGCGGGCCCCCGATGAGGCTCGCCGCCCTGACCAGGGCCTACCGCCGCCGCGCGCCCGGCGAACCGCGTGCCATCGGCTACCTCTACATCCTGCCCGCGGTGATCGTGTACGCCGTCTTCCTGCTCTACCCCTTCGGGCAGTCGGTGTGGCTGTCCTTCGTGCACTGGGACGGGCTGACGGTCGCCACCCCCGCCGGATTCGACAACTACCGCGCGCTGTTCACCGACGCGAGTCTGCGCGCCCCCTTCCTCCACGCGCTGCTGCTGCTCGTCTTCTACGCCGCCCTGCCGGTGGCCATCGGGCTGCTGCTGGCCGCCGTGATGTCCCGGGCCCGGGTCCGGGGGATGACCTTCTTCCGTACGGTCCTGTTCCTGCCGCAAGTCCTCGCGCTGATCGTGGTCGGCGTGGCCTGGCGCTCGATCCTCGCCCCCGACGGGCTGCTCAACGACGCCCTCCGCGCGGTCGGCCTCGGCGGGCTCGCCCGCCCCTGGCTCGGCGACTACACCTGGGCGCTGCCCGCCGTGGGCGTCGTCGGCACCTGGGTCGGCACCGGGCTGTGCATGGTCCTCTTCCTCGCCGGGGCCCAGCGCATCCCGCGCGAGCTGTACGAGGCGGCGCGGATGGACGGCGCCGGGCCGCTGCGCGAGTTCCGCACCGTCACCCTGCCCGGTCTGCGGCCGCAGATCGCGGTGGCGCTGACCCTGACCATCGTGGCGGGGCTGCGCAACTTCGACCTGATCTACATCACCACCAGCGGTGGCCCCGGAAACGCCACCTCCGTCCCCGCCTACGAGGTCTACCACCGGGCCTTCGAGACCAACCAGGTCGGCTCGGCCGCCGCCGTCGGCGTGGCCCTCACGGTCCTGATCTTCGTCCTGACCGTCACGGTCTCCCGGCTCGTGGAAGGGCGGCGGGCATGACCACACGCCTGGAACGCAACGTCACCTACGGCATCCTCGCCCTCTTCACCGTCCTCGCCCTCACCCCCGTGATCGGCATCCTCTCCACGGCCTTCGGCTCGCAGAACTCGCTGGACACCGGCTTCTCGCTGCCGAAGGACGGGCTGCACTGGAGCAACTTCGCCGACGCCTGGAGCCGTGGCCACTTCGGCACCTATCTGGGGAACTCGGTCCTGGTCACGGCGGCCGTGGTGGCCGCCACCACCGTGCTGGCCATCCTCGCCGCGTACGCCTTCGGGGTGATGCGCTTCCCCGGCTCCACGGTGCTGTTCCACCTCTTCGTGATCGGGCTGACGCTGCCCCAGGAGGCGCTGGTCGTCCCGCTCTACTTCGATCTGCGCTACGCCGAACTCACCGACAGCTACTGGGCGTTGATCCTGCCGCAGACCGCGCAGTCCCTGGCCTTCGGGGTCTTCTGGATGCGTACGTACTTCCGCGGCAGCGCACGGTCGGTGATCGAGGCGGCCCGGATCGACGGGGCGAACACCTGGACCACGCTGTGGCGGGTGCTGGTCCCGATGGGCCGCCCGGCGATCTCCACCATGGTCGTGATCACCTTCATGTGGACCTGGAACGAGTTCCTGATGGCCCTGGTGATGGTCAGCGACGAGGCCCACCGCACGGTGCCCCTGGGCCTCGCCTTCTTCCAGGGGCAGCACAGCTCCGACGCGGCGCTGCTCGCGGCCGCCTCGGTGCTCATCGCCCTGCCCGTGGTCGTGGTCTATGTGGCACTCCAGCGCCGGTTCATCGAGGGCATGCTGGGCGGGGCGGTGAAGGAGTGAGCCCGGCGGGCGCCGGGGTCATGCCGAAGGGGTGCGGCTGACCGGGCGGCCGAGGCGGGCCACGGCGCGGGCGAAGACGGCCGCGTCGTGCACCGCCGCCCCGCCCGTGTCGTTGTTGAAGTACGCATAGACCTCCGCGTCGGCCGGCCAGGTGTCCTCGATCCGCCGCGCCCAGGTGGCCAGCGCCTGGCGCCCGTAGCGCGGGGCCGGGCGGGCGAGACCGCCGTGGAAGCGCAGATACCCCCACTCCGCGGTCCGCCACAGCGGGGTGACCGGCCGGGAGCCGGAGTCCGCCCAGCACAGCGCGGCCGCGCGGCGCTCCAGCACCGCGCGGATCTCCTCGGTCCACCAGGAGGTGTGCCGCGGTTCGACGGCCACCCGGGTCCCGGAGGGGAAGCAGCCCAGACAGCGGTCCAGCAGCTCGCCGTCGGCCCGCAGGGTGGGCGGCAGCTGCACCAGCACCGGGCCCAGCCGGTCGCCGAGCCCGGCCGCATGGGACATCAGCCGCGCCACCGGCTCCTCCGGATCGCGCAGCCGCTTGATATGGGTGAGGTAGCGGCTCGCCTTGAGCGCCATCACAAATCCCTCGGGCAGCCGCTCCCGCCAGGTGGCGAACTGGTCGTACGAGGGCAGCCGGTAGAAGGCGTTGTTGCTCTCGACCGTGGCGAAGGCGCGGGTGTACTCCTCCAGCCACAGCCGCTGCGGGCAGCCCTCGGGGTAGAGATCGCCGCGCCAGTCCCGGTACTGCCAGCCCGAGGTGCCGATCAGGGCGGTCATGCCTCGCCCGGATGCCAGGGCGGCCACTGCCCGGGCCGGTCCTCCCAGTGCACCTGGGCCGGGTCCTCCAGGTCGATATCGGGGAAGACCTGCCGGACGCGCGGCTCGAACTCCTCCCGTTCCAGCGGTTCGCACCCCAGACCGCGCAGCCGCACCAGCCGGTAGCGGCCGTCGGCCTCGATTGACTCGACGAAGACGGGGTAACCGGACTCGTCCGGGTCTGTGGCGTTCTCCATACCTCCAGGGTGCCGGGTCTCCGGTATCCGCGCGCCCCGGCCACCGGCCGGGAACCGCCGGTTCGCGGACGGGCGGACCGTCGGCTTGATATGGGAGATGAGTCCTTCAGGAGCGGGGGTGAGTCATGATCTTCACCGACCGGACGGACGCCGGGCAGCGCCTCGGCGAGGCACTCCGCCCCCTGGCGGATGAGAAACCGGTCGTGCTCGGGCTGCCGCGGGGCGGGGTGCCGGTGGCCTTCGAGGTGGCCCGGGTGCTCCATGCGCCCCTGGACGTGATCATCGTCCGTAAGCTCGGCGTCCCCTACCACCGGGAGCTGGGGTTCGGCGCCATCGGCGAGGGCGATGTACGGGTCATCCACGAGGCGATCGTCCGGATGAGCCGGGCCGATCAGGAAGACCTCGCCGAGGTGGAGCGGACCGAGCGGGAGGAGCTGGCCCGCAAGGCGCACCGGTTCCGCCAGGGCCGCTCGCGGATCCCGGCCGAGGGCCACACCGTGATCATCGTGGACGACGGCATCGCGACCGGCGCCACGGCCCAGGCCGCCTGCCGGGTGGCACGGGCCCAGGGAGCCGCGCGAGTGGTCCTCGCCGTGCCGGTGGCGCCGCCGGACGCGGTCGCCGCGCTGCGCGAGGACGCGGACGAGGTGGTGGCCCTCTCCACCCCCTCGGACTTCGCGGCGGTGGGGGAGTGGTACGAGGACTTCTCGCAGACCGCGGACGACGAGGTGGTGGAGTTGCTGTCCCGGTCGACCGGAGAGACCGGTGAGGCGCATCCTGGAAGGTGACGCAGGAGGTGAGCGCGATGGAGACGATCGTGGGATGCGACATTCAGATGGAGTTCCGTGAGATCGGCCCGCTGACCGAAGCGGTCGTCCGGCTGAGGATGCACGACGGCACGGAGATGCTGGCCCAGGGCCGTGCCAACCGCAACCCCGACGACCCGGCACAGCCGAGGGTCGGCGAGGAGATCGCGGCGGCGCGGGCACTGACCAATCTGGCGCACCGGCTGATCGGCAAGGCGGGCGGCGACATTGAGGAAGTCACCCATTCCAAGGCGCATTTGGTGATGTAAGGCCGTTGAGGCGAAGGAGCGTCCGCCGCGGTGGTCCACCGCGGGCGGAGGCTCCTGTGCCTGCACGGTGTGCACTGTCCGTGTGCGGGCTCGTTCAGCGGTGGCCGAGGGTGAGCTGTTGGCCGGGCCGGATCAGATCCGGGTCGGCGCCGACGACCTGGCGGTTGATCTCGTAGAGCCGCTCCCAGCCGCCCGCCACTCTCTCCCGGTCCGCGATCCGGGAGAGGGTGTCGCCGTGGACGACGGTGTACGACCCGGCCCGGGGCTGGGCCTTGGCCGGTGGTTCGGGCACGGCCTTCGGGACGATGAGCAGCGGCTCGGCCCTCGTGGTCGTGACGGCCGTGACGGTGGTGGCGGTCGGGGTCGGCGAGGTGGGCGTGGGGGTTGAGGCGGCGTTCGCCTGGCCGATGCCGATGAGCGGCAGGGCGACGCCGGCACCGCCCGCGGTGATCGCGAGCGAGGTGCGGGAGACACGGTGGGGCCGGGGCCGGCGATGACGTCCGCGTGCTGCCATGGAGTCCTTCTTCCTGTCCTGGTACGGCAGTTGGCGAGTGCGATGGCTGCCGAACAGTAATCCCAGGGTTCTGGCGTGGACAAGGTGTTCGGTTGTTTGCGGTAGAGAATCCAATGTGAGGAATTTGAGCGCCGACGCGATCAATGTGCCCCGGACATAAGAGCCCGCGCGCGGGGAAGGGAGACCAAAAGGGGGAATGCGCGGGAGGCATCGGGGCACCCGCCCTCGATGCCGGTGGCCCGGCAGACGGCTGACCTCGGGAGGTCGCTCATGAGTCAACGGAACGGTTCGGTTCGTCGGCGCACGACCGGGCGCACGGCGGCAGCGCGGTCCCGGCCGCCCGTCTTATGCGCCTTGCTGATCGGCGCGCTGGCCACGGTCACCGCGTGCGGCAGCGACACCGGGGACGGGGACTCCGCGCGGCGCGCCTCGTCCGTCACCTCCGCCTCCTCCGCCGCGCCACCCTCCTCTCCTTCGGCCGCCTCCTCCGCCTCCTCCGAGAGCGGCTCCTCCCGGAACGAACGGCCCGCCTCGCGGACCGCGCAGTCCCCTCCGCCCTCGGCGCGGCCCTCGCACCCGTCCTCCTCGCGGCCCGCCGCCGCGTCCGGGGTGCGCCGCGTCTGCTCCAAGGCGCAGTTGACGCTGTCGGTGGGCCGGATGGACATCGGCGCCGGCAATGTGTACCTGCCCCTGGTGTTCACCAACAGGTCCACCACGACCTGCACCCTCACCGGATATCCCGGTGTCTCGCTGCTCGACTCCACCGGCGCGGTGATCGGCGACCCCGCCACCCGGCGCGGCCCCACCCGCTCCCCGGTCTCCCTGCCGCCCGGCGGCAGCGCCTCGAGCAGTCTGCACACGCTCAACGAGGGCATGAACGACACCCCGTGCCGGCGCACCGCCGCGCGGATCCGGGTCTATCCGCCGGATTCCTTCGACGCGATGTACGTCTCGGCCCGGTCGTTCCGAGTGTGCGGAGGCGTGTTCGAGGTCGAGACGACGCAATCCGGAACGGGTGGATGACACCGGCATATCGGGGGGCTCCCGGGCGCGCGGAAGTGACCGAAAATCTTGACAACGCAGGCGCCGACTGGCCGTGTTCACTCTTTCGCAATCAAAAGGGGTAGGACACCATGGGGATGCCTCATATGAGCCTTTAGGGAGTGTCCGGAGGGGGACGGTGTCATGGAGCGGGTCGCGACCGAGGTCGAGACAGAGCTGCTGGACCTTTCGGGGGCGACACTCGAAGACCTCGAGCGGCACGAAGGGCTTTCCGCGGTGACGGAGCGGCTGCTCGACATCGTCCAGTGCCCGCCGACGGTCGGCGGCAACTCGTCGTCGTCGGAAGGCTGTGGGTCAGTCAGCCCGCTATGACGCCCTCTTCCCCGCGGGGCCTCAACCATCGTTTGTCGGCGGAGAGTTTCGCCGAATTGGCGCGGGGTTCGGGCGGCCCTTCGACGGTGGCCGAACTGAGGTCGGGGCAGCGCAGCCGGGCCATGCTGCTGCTCCACGCCCTGGTGGACATCGCCTCCGCGCACCCCGCCCCGCCCGGCCCCCTTCCCCCGCCCCGGGACGCCTGGCACCTGCTGATTCGGGCCGAGAACCGCTCCGCGGCAGCCGTGGACAGATTGCTGCTGCACCCTCCCACCGGCGTATGGCTCAACCGCTGTCTGCGCAGGCTGCGCGGTCTGGAACCGGGTGACGGGCCGGTGTGGAGCGCGGTGGGACATCTGCATGCCATAGCGGCCTCGGCGGCACTTCTCGCCGGAATCGACTTTCGCGGCGCCGTTCCGGCGCGCGAGGGCGCGGTGATGTTGCCCGCCCTGGGACTCGCCCGCATTCCGGACACCACCGATGTCGCCGAGGTCGTCGGATACGGCCGGAAGGCGGCGGTGTTATCCGGCCCCTATTCGGTGACGCTGCCCGCCGACTTCTCCGAGGACGCTCCCGGTTGGCACGGTCTGCGGCGGCTGCGCGGAGAGCACGGGGGGATTGTCTGCGCCCCCCTTGTCGATGACCTCGATCCCTATCGCGACTTTCTCCGGATCCGGGACCCGGAGCGGCTCGACGGCGAAGAGTGGCAGGGCTGGCAGGAGCGATTCGGCAATGCGTGGCGGCTGGTCTCGGAGCAGCGCCAGGTGGACCCCCGGGGAATCGGCGCCTGCCTGTCCTCCGTCGTGCCCGTGCCGTACGACGCCTGGCCCGAACCGTTCAGCGCCTCATCGCCGGAGGCCTTCGGCTGTGTGCTGCTCAACGGGGCCACGGACCCGCTGACCCTCGCCGCCGCGCTGGTGCACGAGGCCCAGCACATCAAACTCAGCGCCCTGATGGACCTGGTGCCCCTGATCGAAGGGGGCCTGGAGAAGATCCACTACGCGCCCTGGCGGCTGGACCCGCGACCGCTGCGCGGGCTCCTGCAAGGGGTGTACGCGTTCCTGGGCGTGACCGGATTCTGGTGGGACCGGCTGCGGCGCGCCGAGCCCGGCCCGGCCCGGGACACCGCCGCGTTCGAGTTCGCCCTGCGCCGGGCCCAGACCGCCTCGGGGCTGCGCACGCTCCTCACTCATGCCGACCTGACGCCCCGGGGCGAGGAGTTCCTCCACCGGCTGGAGGACCGGCTGACCCTGTGGCTCGCGCAGCGAGTGCCCTCCGTACCGAAGAGCCTGGCGTCGGATCTGATCCACGACCACCGGCTCGTCCACCGCATGCGCCACCTGGCGGCGGACCCGGAGCCGACCGCACAGTGGGCGCGGGCCTGGCGGGAGCGGACCGACCCGCCCGGAGAGCTGCCCGGGACCTCCGTGCGGCCGACCCGCCCCGAGGCGCCGGCGCGCCACGCGCTCGCCCGGCTCCGGCTCGCGGATCCGGCCGGGTTCGCCCGGCTGGGCGACGGCCGGGGAACGGGGCTGCCCGAGGGCGTTGACGCCCCCGACCCGGCCGACCTCGACTGGGCCGCGGGGGACACCGCGGCCGCGCTGCGCGGCTACCGGGCCCGCCTGGAAGCGGACCCGGACGACATCGCGGCATGGGCAGGGCTCGCGCTCAGCCTGCCGGACGGCGCGGCGAGGACGACACTGCTGAACCACCCCGAACTGGCCCTGGCCGTCCACCGGGAGCTGCGCACCGCGCCGGACACGGGTCCCGATCCGGTGGCTCTGGCGCGGTGGATCGGGACGCGTACGCGCGAGTGAACCGCGCGCGGCGCGGGCCCCGCGAACGGAGCCCCGGACGGCGGCTCAGATGGAGATCGCCTCCACATCGCAGTCCGCCCGGATGCCCCGGGCCGCCGCGACCGTCGCCGGGTGGTTGGCCGTCAGCACCCGGCGCAGCCGGCCGAGCGCGTCCTGGTGCAGCTCCTCCGCCCGCCTGCCCTCGCCCAGCGCGCGCAGATCCCCCGACAGATTGACCGCACACGCGAGCGTGGTGGGATGGTCCTCACCGAGCCGGGACCGGCAGGCCGCCAGGGTCGCGGTGTCCAGGTCGTGGGCCTCCTGGTAGTCCGCGAGGGTGTAGTGGTCGCTGGCCATGTGGATGGCACAGGCCAGCGCCGTGGGGTGGTCGGCTGCCAGCCGCTCGACGAGCACCGGCAGCGTCTCCTTGTTCAGCGCGAGCGCCTCATCCGTCTCGCCCAGCAGCCGCAGCGTCACGGCGAGGTCGGTCGCCGCGCCCAGGGTCGCCGGATGCCGTTCCCCCAGCAGGACGCGCATCTCGTCGAGGCATTTGCGGCCCAGCTCACGGGCGCCCTCCAGATCGGCGGTCTGCCGCAGATCCATCGAGAGGGCCAGGGCCGTGATGGTGATGTGGAGGTTGGGCTCGGTGTAGCGCAGCCGGTAGCGCTCCAGCACCTCCCGGCTGAGGTCCAGGGCGCCCTCGTGGTCGCCCGCCTTACGACGCGCCACGGCGAGGTTGCGCAGGGCGAAGACCCCGATGGGCGCGTTCGGCGGGAGCGATTGACGGGCGCGGGCACAGGTCTGCTCCAGCATGTCGCGGGCGGCCAGGTAGTCCCCGCCCTCGCGGACGTCGATGCTGAGGTTGGCCTCCACCAGAATGGTGAGCAGGGCGTCCTCGCCGAGCACCAGACCGGCGGTGCGCCGGGCGCCCTCGTCCAGCTGCCGGGCGCGTTCGTAGTCCCCCACCGCGCGCAGCGCCAGGGCGTAGTCGTTCACCGCGCCGATGGAGTACGGGTCCTCGTCCCCGAAGAGCCGCAGGGTCCTGGTCCAGCGATCCTTCTCCAGCTCCACGTAGCGCGCGTAGTCGCCCTGGTAGCGGGTGTCGACGGCGACCGCGCCCTGAGTCACCAGGGTGTTCTCGTGGTCGTCACCGTCCTTGGCGCGCTGGAGCTCCAGCGTCCGGCGGTTGAGCTCCCGGGCCTCCTTGAAGTGGCCGAGCACGGTCAGGGCATGGCCCAGGGTCCGGGAGACCGCCAGCGTCTCCGCGCTGTCCTCACCGAGCGTTTCCACCCACTGCCGCCGCACCTGGTTGCCGAGCTCCAGCGCGCCCTCGTGGTCCCCCCAGATGAAGAGGAAGCGGACCAGGTTCCGCACCATCTGCCGCACCCATTTGTCGTCGCACTCCATCGCGCGCGACGCCCGGACATGGGAGAGGAGGTCGGCGTACCGCCCCCAGTTGGCGGGAGTCACGTCGTTGGGGTCGCCGACGGCCAGCAGCACATGGGCGCTGTGCCGCATGTCCGCCTGCTGCTGCGTGGACATCTGGCCGATCAGCACGGCCTGCACCAGCCGGTGCATCTCGATCGTGTTGCTGCGGTGATTGATCTTGATCAGGGCGTAGCGGTTGATCTCACGGATCGCATGACCGAGCTTGATCGGGTCCTGCAGCACCTCCGAGAGCTCGGGGGAGAGGGACACCCCGCGCACGCCGGAGAAGAGCCGCCGGGAGATCGGCTCGGGCGCGAAGAACGAGCACATCTGGAGGAGCTGGATGGCACCGGGATGGGTTTCGGCCAGCCGACGCAGCGACATGTTCCAGGCGGCGGCGACCGGTTCGGGGTAGTCCACCGGAACGCCCGCCGCCAGCAGTTCATTGCGGCGGGTGGAGACATCGGCCCGCTCGTCCTCGAAGACCTGGAGATACTCGTCGACCGGCATCCCCGTCTCGGTGAGCCACGCGGCCGCCTGCTCGATGGCCAGCGGAAGGTCCCCCAGGGCGTCGGCGACCCGGTCCGCCTGTTCGCGCGGCAGCTCCGGCCCCCGGCGGCGCAGCAGCTCGATGCTCTCCTCCCGCTCGAAGACGTCCACTTCGACGGTGCGGGCGGCGCGCGACCACTGGGCGTTCCTCGAGGTGACCAGGATCCGGCCCGGCCCGCCCGCGGGGAAGAACGGCCGAACCGTCTCCAGCTCCTCGGCGTTGTCGAAGACCAGCAGCCAGTTGCGGCACGGGCGTCCGGTGCGGAGCGCGTCGAGGACGCTGGGCACGGCCGTGTTGGCCTCCATGCCCGCGTGCAGCCCGAGCCGGTCGGCGAGCTGGACCAGCGCCTGGCGGATCTGCTCGGGGCGCTCGGCCGGGATCCACCACACCGCGTCGTAGTCGCCGGCGTGCTGATGGACGTACTCCAGGGCGATCTGTGACTTGCCCACCCCGCCGAGCCCGTGCAGGGCCTCGGGCAGCACGGCGGCCGTGCCCTCGCTCCTCAGCCGTTCGTGGAGAGTGTCGAGCAACGTCTGCCGCCCGGTGAAGTTGTTGTTCCGGGGCGGTACATTTCCCCAGATGGACGGGGGTTCCCCGGGCTGGCGCTCCTCCACGGTGGGCAGGGTCCGGGCAGCGGTCACGGACACGAATGTTCCTCTCAATGGCTCCCCCGCCGAGCCCGGCGTGCCGTGCTCCGGCGGGGATGGTGAATCGTCGGCCTGGGACAGCGGGTCTGTTGTTCGGGGAGTGGTGGAGTCAGTCATGGCCGCAACCGTTTCGGAGACCACATATTTTCCCCTGTGTGATGCGTCTTCAACTGGATCGGACGGGCTTTCCCCCGAGCGGGCGAGCGCCTGATGGGCCAGGACAAGGGCGCGAAAGGAGCGCGCACCTTCCAGGTAGGGCCCGGAAAGCGCCTGGTAGACCTGCTCCTGAAGGCGGATGTACGGCAGCAGCCGCTCCGTCCTGGGCAGGTTCCCCACCGAGCCCGAGGGGTGGTTGAGCAGATCCCGCAGCATCAGCAGCGGTTTCCAGCGTCGGCCCAGCCGGTCCAGGACGCTGCCGAGGATGTACAGCGACTCGTCCCGCATCCCGGCGGACAGCAGCAGTTCGCGCACCCCGTCGTGGAACTCGTAGCCGATACCCGTCTCGTCCAGCGGGTCGGCGGCCCCCACCTTGCGCAGCAGCCCGCCCAGCAGCACCTCGGCCAGATCGCCCGGGCTGCCCTCCGGCTGGTGGATGCCCTGCACGAACTCCATCACGGGAATGTTCAACGGGGCGGCGGCCAGTCGGGACGCCAGCCGGAAGGCGCCCGGCGAGGCGGTGGCGCGGAACCGGAAGACGCGGTCCCAGGCGCTCGGTTCCGGTTCGGGGTCCCAGCGCTCGGCGGGCACCCCGGGCAGCAGCGCCATCGTGTCCTCGCCGCGCGCCGACGGACGGGCCACCAGCCGCGCCCAGTTGGCCATCCACCGCGCGTCCAGCTCCAGCACCGGGACCGGCGGCGCGCCGCCCGGCCAGGAACCGCCGTCCGCCCGCCGCCAGGTGCCGTTGGGCGCGCCAGGTCCGGGCACCCGCACCCGCACCCGCTCCGGGGCCACCCCGGTGTGGTGCCAGCGGCCCTGCTGTAAGACGTGCAGCACCGCGACCGACGCGTGCCGCGCCCAGCCGGCCAGCGCGCGCCGGGCGCTCTCATCGGCCCAGGCCGCGCCGATGCCGTCGGTCAGCACCAGCACCGTCCGCTTGCCGCGCGGCGGCATCCCGGCCACCGGCGACCGGTCCTCGGCGGATAACGGATGGTCGGTGTTCATCCGGTGCACCCGCACATCCCGGAAGGCGCCGGTGCGTTGCAACACGGTGACCAGATGCGCGGCCGTCCGCCGCCACACCACCATCGAACTGCCGCAGTCCACCACCAGGACGGCGTCCATCCAGCGCTCGCGCACGGGCACCAGGTCGGGCACCCACAGCCCCTCGCGCGCCGCGCGCTCGGCTGTGGCCTCCTCGTCGACCTCCGTCTCCACCGGCGAGGGAGCGGTGCGCTTGAGCGGCCGCAGCGCCCGGGACAGAGCGCGCTCGGGCAGCGGCGGCCCGTCGGGGGACGGCCGGCGCACCGGCACGAAGACCTCCGCGACGGTCGCCGGCTCCGCCTCGCCGGGCGGCGCGGAGACGCCGACCAGCTCCGCGGGGAGCGGCGGTTCCGACACCGCGGGCGCCGCCTCGGGGCCGGACGCGGGGCGCTCCCCCTGCCGGTCCTGCCACGGCTCGTCCGACGGCCCGTCGCCGGGCGGCGGGGCGTCCGCCTCCGGTGCCCCGGGGAGGGGGCCGGGGGCCGGCGGTCCGGGGCCACGGTCCGTCTCGGCCTTGCAGACCGCCAGCCACAGGGCGTCGGCGAGCTGCCGCCAGTCGAGGACTTGTGGGCCCGGCCCGGCGGACCTGCCGCCTGGGTCGTGTGTCATGTCGAGCCCGCTGCGCTGTCCAGCCGGTGCCAGACGGCCTGCAGTAGCTCCTCCCACTCGGGCCCCGGAACATGTGACTGGGACGTCACCAGATACACCGCGTTGAGCAACTGGTCGGCGGCGAGGCCGCCTTCGCGCTCGCTGCGCTCGACGAACATCTGGATCAGCTCCCGCGCACGCGGATCGTCGGCCCGCCCCAGATGCGCGGCCACGATCGCGGCGAGCCGGTCCGCGTCCGGGTCGGGCAGCCGCAGCTGGAGACAGCGCCGCAGGAACGCGGGCGGGAACTCCCGCTCGCCGTTGCTGGTGATGACGACGACGGGGAAGGCGCGGCAGCGCACCCGCCCCGAGGCGATGACGGTACTGCGCTCAGGGTCGTCGGTGAGGACCGATACGGCCGGGCGGCGTCTGCGGATGCGCACCAGTTCCGGAATGGAGTACTCGCCGGCCTCGAAGATGTCGAGGAGGTCATTGGGCAGATCGATATCGCTCTTGTCGAATTCGTCGATGAGCAGGACGCGCGGCAGGCGGTGCGGGAGCATCGCCGTGCCCAGCGGCCCGAGTTGGAGGAAGTCGCCGATGTCCTCCGGTCCGGGTTCGTGCGTGTCCCCCTCCGACGCCTGGCCGGCCGCGGCGGCGTGCACACGGCCGACGGCATCGTAGCCGTAAAGCCCGGACCGCAGGGTCGAACGCGTGGTGATCGGCCAGCGCAGCACCCGGCCCAGGCCCAACTCCCGGCTGATGCGGTACGCCAGCGTGGACTTGCCGGTGCCCGGGCGGCCGGTCACCAGAAGGGGACGCCTGAGGATCAGCGCCGCGTTGACGAGGTCCGCCTCCTCCGGATCGGAGCGCACGCCCAGGGGGGTCGCGCCCAGCCGCCGGGCGGTGTCCTGCTCGTCCTCCGGCGGCGCCGGGGGCTCGGTGGGGGCGTCGTCGTCCGCGTCCGATAACGCGCCGGACCGGCTGTTGCCCTCGACCGGGCAGGCCGAGACCCCGCCGAAGGCGCGCCACGGGGGCGGCGGCGGAAGGATCTCCTCCAGGCTCACGTCGTGCAGCGGGCGCCCGGTGCCCTGGTAGATCCACCAGGGGCGCGGTATCCCGGACGGCAGAGCGGCCGGGGCGGAACCGGAATCCTGGTGGATCCGTCCGTTGTGGCGCCGCGCAGGCTCCTCGTCGCTCATCGACCACCCACCCCCTCGTCCGGCCCCGTCATGCGCCCAGCCGGCTCCACGGGACGGGTCGGGTCGTCCCAAACGAGCACCACATGTTGCCCCAGGTGATGCTCCCGCTCCGCGGAGTCGATCGTATGGGCGTCCAGACGTAACTCTGTCACGGCTTCGCGGAGCCGTGCCAGGTTCCCGCTGGCGTCGGCCTGTTTTTGTCCCAGCTGCTGGACGAAGCAGGGGTCCCGGGTCGCCCGGCCGTCCCAGGCGACCACCGGAATCCCGGCCCGCCAGGCGGTCAGCGCCTCCGAGGTGCCCTCGGGGGTGACGCCCGGGGGCGAGGTCAGGACCAGGGCGACCACCCGCGGATCGGCCTTGAGCCGGGCCAGCAGCGCGGTGGGGTCGCCGGAGCGCGGGCTGTCCGGGTTCTCGCCGCCCACGACGAGCTGCTTGGCGCGCTCGGGCTGCTGGTCGAAGCGGTTCCAACGGTGCTTCCACTCCCGGTGCCAGCGCCTGGTCCAGCTGCGCTCCAGGCTCCGTACGACCACCGGATGGTCCATGTACAGCGGGATGGGCAGCTCGCTGTCGAGCTCCAGACGCCAGCGGTGGACCGGCAGATTCAGGTCATCCGGGCCGAGCATGAACTCGATGTGGATCGCCCGGGCGTCGTCCCACTCCTCGGCCGCCCGGTACACCAGCGTCTGGACCGCCCGCTCCGCGGTCTCCGCGGTGACCTGGGTGACCGGCCCGCGGACCGGATGCCAGCCGGTGGGGTCGTACTGGTGCCAGGACGAGAGCTCGTAACACCCGGCCTCCTCCCGCGGCAGCAGCCGGATCACCAGATAGGCGTCCACCGGACCGGCCGGGGCGGCATGCCCCACCTGCTGCCGCAGCGACCGCAGCTGGGGCGTCAGGCCCAGCTCCCGGGCCTGCTCATCGGCCCATTCGCGCAGCGCGTCGGCCCTCTGCAACGGACGCGCCGCCGCCGCGAGGTACTCCACCAGGGCGAGCTGCGGCGGCAGCCCGCCCGGCTGCGCGTTCATCCGGCTGAGCACCTCGAAGGCGTGCCAGGGGCCGGTGACCGCGGGGACGTCCTGCAACGGGCCCGCCGCCGCACGGCACAACTGGCCCAGCTGCTCGATCTCCAGCTCCTCCAGCAGCGACCGCAGCTTCGCGACGGCGGTCTCGGGCAGCGCCGGACGGGCCGTCATCTGCTCCATGACCGAGTCGAGCCGCTTGATCGCGTCCTCGTCCGCCGCCGCCATCACCGCGAGGGACGCGCGTAGCGCGTGCATGATCCGCACGTTTTCCAGGCATTCGCGGGCCAGCTCCACCAGGAAGTAGTCGGTCACCCGGTGGGCGCGCACGGGGACGCTGGTCATCTCCAGCTCCATGGCGACCAGATCCAGACACAGCGCGCGCAGATCCGGATCCGTCAGACAGCGGAACTCCTTCAACGCCGTGACGAGGCTGCCCACCGATTTCAGGCCACCTTCCCCCATGGCCGCCATGCCGTGCCCTCCCCCGAGGCCGCATCATCGGTCCCCGCCGCCGATGATCCCGCCGGAGACCCTGCCACACGCGGATACCACCCGCCCGGACTCCGGGACAACTTGTATGCCCCGGGAGCCTCTCGTGACACCCATCGCGAGTATGTCGGTGGCACCGTCCCCCGCGCCCGGGGCGGGCCCCGCCGCGGCCGGGACACCTCCCGGCGGTGGACCGGGGAGCCCGCGCCCGCGGTGACCGCGAGGCGGAGGGCCGTCCTCCTCAGGGGCCCACCTGGACGGTTCCGCTGAGCTCGGGTGGGGGACGCCGTACCGGGGTGGCGCAGAGCGGGTGCGGGGAGGGCGGCCCGGGGCACTCCCCCGCGGGGTCGGGAGGGTGAGGAGGGTCACTCCAATCCGAGTGCCTCGACGCGCCGGGCGAGTTCGGCGGCCGCCGGATCGTCCGGCGCGAGCACCGCGACCACCTCCACCAGTTCGCCCATCGCCCGCCGCGCCTCGCAGACGCGCAGCAGGGACAGGGCCTCCGCGCGGCTCGCCGACTGGCGGCCCACCGCGGTGCCGACGGTGGGCAGTTCGTCGAGCAGCTGCTGCCAGCGCGCGGGGGAGGTCATGCCGGGCACGGCCAGCAGGGTGTCCACGAGTACGCCGAGGTCACGGATGGTCAGCCGCCTGCGGCGCCGGGGGATCTCGGGCGGTGCACCGGCGGCGAGGGGTCGCGTATCGGGGGCGAGTGGTCGGGGCGCCGCAGGGTCCGCCGTCAGCATGCGGCCGATCAGTTCGAAGGCGTAGGCGGCCGCGTGCCGGGAGGCCACGGGCTGCCAGCGTTCGTCGTGTGCCTCGCCCTTGTCGCCGAGCAGGTCCGAGATGCCGCGGATCACCAGCGCGTCCAGCTGCTGGTTGACATACGCGCCGGCGAGGAAGCCGAAGCCCTCCATGTCCACCGCGAGCGCGTCACCCGCACTGGCCGCGAGCCTGAGCCCGACGTCCGAGCGGTGGTGCGCCACCACCCGGCCGCCCGCCGCGAGGGGTTTGACATGGGCGCGGGGGCGCGTCGGGTCGTCTCCCGGGGGGATCCGCCGCTGCCACGCGTCGCCCGCGGCCACCAGCCGGGCCAGTTGCACCAGCCCGTAAGCCGGCTGATAGGTCTTCTGCCGGGGCAGAAACCCCGACTCGGTGTCCTTGCCGGTCTCGTAGTCGTACACCGCGTCGGCGGCCACCACATCGCCCAGCGCGACATCCTTGACGCCGCCCGCCACCCCGACGAACAGCATCGCCCGGGGCGCGAAGAGCGCCGCCGCCCGCTCGACCGAGGCCGCGGCACCCGGATTCCCCGGGCCCGTCATATGGATGGCGACCGTCCGCTCCTCGGACCCCTCGCGGAACACGCCTACCTCGAACAGCGCACCCCGCTCCGCCTGGACCGGACGCGGATCCTCCAGATGGGCGCGCACCGCCCGGTACTCGACCTCCAGCGCGGTCAGGACCACCACATCGGCCCGCGCCGTACCCCCATTGCCCTCAGCGCCCACGTGTCCCCCCTAGGACTGCCCTTGCCGACACCTTACGGAGCCCGACGGACTCCCACGGGTCATCCCACATCACGGCCGGTGCAGATCCGCGTACAGCACGATCTGCACCGCCAGCACGACGACCACCGCCACCTCCGCCACCGACACCGCCAGCAACACCGCCCGCACCGGCTCTGACGTCCAGTACACGATCAGCGCGGCGATCGGCGCCACCGTGAACAGCAGCAGATCCGCCGCGAGCTGAAGCCGCTTGCGGGAGATCCGGCGGCCGTCGTCGCGGTGGGCCCGCTCCCAGCCGAACACCGGTGGCCGGCCCGGGGCGAGCGCCGTCAGCCGGGGCCCCAGATCCTCCCGGACATACCGTCCGATGGCTGATATCTTCTCGTCGTTGACCAGATACGCCCAGCCCAGCAGCGCCGACGCCGGGGGCAGCAGCAACAGCAGCTCCGGACGCCCATGGCTCTGCAGGGAGAAGGTGATGATGGCCGCCATCGCGGCCAGCGTCGCGTAGAGCAGATTGTCGCGGAACCCGATCCGTGCCCGCTGCTCCTCCTTCACCTGCTCGTACTCGAGGATCAGCAGCCTGCCCGTGACCGCCTCGCTCTCGGCGCTGTTGTCTCGCGTCACCGTGCCCCCTCCGCGGCCCATGACCAGCTCCGGTGTGACCGGCCCCCTGGTGACTGTTTCCGCCGTTAGGCCTGGTCCATTCCGTACGCCCGCAACTTCCGGTACAACGTGGCCCGGCCGATGCCCAGGGACTCGGCCGCGCGCGCCTTGTTGTCCCCGTGCCGGCGCAGCGCCTCCAGGATGGCGGTGCGCTCCGCCCGTTCGATACCGCTCAGCCGGCGGGTGGCCGGTGGCACCCGCAGTCCGTACGGCAGCTCCTCGCGCCGCACCGGCCCGGTGGCGCGGCGGCGCCCGGCCACCTCCCGTACGACTTGGGCGAGTTCGGCCACATTGCCCGGCCAGGTGTGCTGCTCCAGCGCCCGGCGCGCGTCCAGGCTCCAGGTCAGCGGGGGACGTCCGGGGGAGGGGCGCTCGGGGAGGCCCGCCAGCAGCGCGGGGATGTCCTCGACGCGTTCGCGCAGCGGCGGCAGCGTCACCGACCGGGCCGCGAGGATGTCCAGCAGCCGGCTCAGACACGGGCCGGTGGGCGCGCCCGGGGTGTGCGTCGCCACCAGCGGCACCGCGGGCCGCTCCGCCAGCAGCGAGAGCAGCGCCGCCACATCGGACTGGCCCAGCCGCTCGGCGTGGCGCAGGAGCAGCGGCGGCGCGCCGCCGTCCGCCTCGGACTCCGGGGGCTCCGCGAGCGCCTGACACCAGCGCGGGACCTCGCCGGGCACCTGCTCGGCGGCGTCGATGACACGCGGTGCGGCCGTGCCCCGCAGGCCGAGCAGGGCACGGGCCAGCGCGGTCTTGCCCACGCCCGGCTCGCCGATCAGCAGCAGCGGCTCCACGGCCCGCGCCAGCTCCGTCGCCCGGGAGACGGTCAGCCGCCAGGGCCGGGACGTGCCCACGAGCCCCGGGAGCCGGTCATCGCCCCGGCGCTCCGCCGACCGCGCCCGCCGGGCCGCCGTGCACACCGTGGCCACGGCCCCGATGACCTCGCCCCGGTGCACCAGACGCGTCATCCTTACGGTGAGCCCGGCGCCGTCCGGTACGGCGAACTCATCGTCCGGTACGGGGATCTCGCCGTCCGGTACGGCGATCTCCTCCGGTGCGTGCTCCTCCGGCCCCGTGGCCGGACCCGCGCCCGCGTCCCTGAGGAGGGCCGTGGCATGCCGTTCCAGCCGCGCCAGTGTCTCGTGCGACAGCAGCCGCGCGGCCTCCGGGCTGATGAGGCGGCTGCTGCCGTCGAGCGCCACCACCGCCGCCCCCTCGGCCCGCCGCCGCAGATACGCGTCGAGCAGCACCCGCTCCGGCGGGCGCGCCCGGCCCAGCAGCTCCGTCTCGATCGCGTGCGCGATGGCCTCGGCGAGTGCCGCGCCGGGGTGGGTGGTGTGGCCCTCGCCCAGTGGGGCCACCACGGTGACGGTGCCGGCCGGGCGGCCCGCCGTCGGCTCGTACAGCGGAACGCTGACCGCCGACACCTCCTGCCACAGATCGAGGAAGTGCTCGGGGCCGTGGACCTCGGCCCGGCGCCCCGTGCGCAGCGCGAGCGCGGCGCTGTTGTGCCCGACCGCCTTCTCCGACAGATCGAGACCGGCCATGCCGTCGGGCGCGGGCGTACCGGCGTAGTGCCCGCCGCCCGACCACAGCGTCCGGCAGCGGGAGTCCACCAGCACCAGCCCCATCGCACTGCTCAGCGTGGGCGCCGTACGGTCCAGCACGGGGCGCGCCGCGGCCAGTAGCGGTGAGTCCACCGGTGGCCGGACCCTGGGCGGGGCCGCCAGGTCGCGCGGTACGCCGAAGAACCGCGCCCGCCGCCAGGCCTGGGCGAGGTCCTCGGGAACCCCGTCGCCCGGTGGCCGTCCGCTGAAGAACCGGTCGCGCGCCCGGCGCAGCGATGAAAGGGCCGGGTCGGCGGGGGTGTCGTCGGTGGCGGGGGTGTCGTCGGTGGTCGTCACAACCTCTCCACCGTATACGTCGCCACTGTTTCGAAATGAGACACCTCGGGGTCCGGGTTCTGGAACAAGATCATCAATGGTCGGTCGGCGATCACCGATCGGGCCGGGAGACCGGCCATCGCCGGGGAGGGGACGGGGAGAGGACCGAGAGGAGCCCTTCAGCAGTGGAGACCGTCGAGACCGAGCGCGCCAACCGGAGCATCGGTGAGACCGCGCCGGTTTTCGAGGCGCTGGATCTGCTCTCCACCTCGGATCCCGAGCAGATGTGGCGCAATGTCGACGCGCGTGAGGACGCCACACCGGAGGGCGCCGAGCAACGGCAGCGGCTGCGCGAAATCGGCGACCGCGGCGCCCTGCTGACCCGCCCCGACAACCACGTCGGCTTCCGTCACGCCGAAGTCTCCCCGCAGGCGGGGGAGTTGCTGCTCGGCGCGCTACGGAAGATCCTCGGCCACGGCTGACACCCACCCCCCAGGCGTTCGGAGCCCACCCTGGGGCTTCATCATAGACGCGCCCCCATCCCCAAAGAACGTTAGTGAGATGACTGCAATGCCCCTCCCACTGCTCCGGCGCATGCGCACCAAGCGTCCGGACCGCGGATCAGGACTCAGAGTGCCCCTGCCCGTGGGTGCTGGAGCCTTCAGCTGCGAGGTCCTGGACCCCGTCGGCCAGGCCCTGGGTGGCGTGGAGGTCACCGTCACCGAGACGCGTGGCGCCGCCCGTACGGTGGCCAAGGCCACCACCGATCCGCATGGACTGTTCCTCGCCACGCTCGAGCCGGGGCAGTACACGGTGCTGCTCACCGGAAGCGGTCTCCAGCCCAACCGCCTCACCGTCGACATCGTCCCCGGCCGGAGCGAACCTCCCCGCCGGGTGCAGATGGAGCCCTCCCAGCAGCTCGAACTCCCCCCGCCGGGCACCTGGCTCTTCGACCCGCCGCACACCGCGATCCGCTTCATCGCCCGTCACGTCGGCATGGCCAATGTGCACGGCCGCTTCACCCGCTTCCGGGGCGGCATCCACATCGCCGAGCGAATGGAGGACTCCCGCGTCGAGGTCGTCATCGACGCCTCCAGCATCAACACCGGCAACAACACCCGCGATGCCCACCTGCGCTCGGCCGACTTCCTCGACGTGGACAACTTCCCGGAGATCCACTTCGCCAGCAACCGCTTCATCTGGCGCAGCGGCCCCAAGTGGACCCTCCAGGGCCCCCTCACGATGCACGGCGTGAGCCGCTCGGTGACCCTGGACACCACGTACCTCGGCGCCGTCAACGGGGGCTATGAACAGGAACTGCGCTGTGCCGCCCTCGCCACGGCCGAACTCCACCGCGAGGACTACACCCTGAACTGGCGCAATATGCTCGCCCGGGGCATCGCCGTGGTCGGCCCCACGGTCAAGCTGGAGCTCGACATCCAGGCGATGTACCGCAATCACGACACGCCGACGCCGCCGGAGTAGGCGGTACTCGGTTACCGATGGGGGCGGGCTGCGGCCCGCCCCCATCGCCGTGGCAGATCACCGGTAGAAGACGGCGACACCACCGTGATGCGAGCACGCGCCCTGGTGGTGGGCGGCGTAGGAGTAGGTGCCGTCGTTGCAGCGGGCCGTGGCCCCGCTGCTCGATCCGCCCGTGCTGCTGGACGACGAGCCGCCGGAAGACCCGCCGGATGACGACCCGCCGGAAGACGACCCGCCGCCCCCGGAGCTCGACGAGGACGTGCCGCCGGATGACGTGCCGCCACCACTGGTGGAGGAGGACGAGTCGTCCGCACGGCTCGGCTTCGGCTTCGGCGAAGCCTTCGGCTTCGCGGTGACGGTCTTGGTGACCGTCACGGTGGGCGCCGGTTCGGCCTTGGCCTTCACCCGGGCGGGCTTGGCCGTGACGGTGACCGTCACCTTGGGCGTGGGCTTGTCGCCGTCGGACGACTTCGTGTCGTTGCCCTGGGCCGACCCTATGCCGACTCCGGCGAAGAGCAGGATGGCCGCGACCGGGACGGCGACGCGTTTGCGTGCCCATCCGGGGCGTCTCGGCGCCGGTGATGGCTGGTTATTCCAGGACATGGTCCCCCCTTGAGTGATACGCGAGGAACCGACCTTAACCGCGCTGATTGAAAAGTGAAGAGTTTGTGTGTGCTCGGTGTTCATATTGTGATCCGGCGTCACGGGCCCCGGAGCGCATAGATTTGGGCTCACTCACCGAACGACGAAGGCGGTAGATCCCATGAGCCTGTACGACATCCCCCTGCGCACCCTCACCGGCGAGCCGACCTCGCTCGGTGAGCACCGGGGTGCGGCGCTGCTGGTGGTCAATGTGGCGTCCAAGTGCGGTCTGACCCCGCAGTACGAGGGGCTCGAGCGGCTCCAGCAGCGCTATGCCGGGCGCGGGTTCACCGTGCTGGGGGTTCCGTGCAACCAGTTCGCCGGGCAGGAGCCGGGGACGAGCGAGGAGATCCAGACGTTCTGCTCGACGACCTACGGGGTGTCCTTCCCGCTGCTGGAGAAGGTCGATGTCAACGGCGAGCAGCGGCATCCGCTGTACGCCGAGCTGACGGGGACGCCGGACGCGCAGGGCGAGGCGGGGGATGTGCAGTGGAACTTCGAGAAGTTCCTGATCTCGCCGGACGGTGAGGTCGTGGGCCGGTTCCGGCCGCGGACCGAGCCGGAGGCGGACGACGTCGTCGCGGCGATCGAGGCGCAGCTGCCCCGGTGAGGTGAGGCGAAGGGGGTGGGGCGAGGGGCCTTCAGGTCCCTCGCCCGCCCGGTCAGCCGCGTTCCGCGGCGAACGCGGCCAGCCACGCCAGCGGCGCGTTCCAGTTGATCGCCACCTCATTCGTGGAGTACGAGCCGATGTCGTCGATGTAGCAGGCCGCGGGCGCGCAGCCCGGGAGCTTCTCCTGTGCCACCGGATCCTGTAGCCCGGAGTTCGCGCCGCCCGCGATCGATCCGGCGGGCGGGTTCGGCAGCGAGGCGTCGTACTGGTGCGCCCAGAAGCGGTGGTGCTGGTTCTGCGAGGCGCGCTCGCCGTAGCCGGTGACATACGACTGGCCGAGCGCGTTGCGGCCGAGCAGATAGTCCAGCGTCTCCAGCGCCCCGGCGCGGTACTTCCGCTGCTTGGTGAGCTCGTAGGCGACGGCCAGGACCGTCCCGTTGTTGGCCACCTGGCCGTTGGAGCCCCATACGTAACCGTCCGCCGGCAGCGGCACCGCATAGCCCTGGCCTGCCATCGTGTTCAAGCGGGCGTCGGCCGCGGAGACCACGGAGGCGCGGACGCGGGCGAGGTCGGCGGCGGGCAGGCCGTTGGGGACGGTGGCCAGGACGAGCCGCCCGAGGGGCCCGGTGGCCTGCCAGCTGAAGCCGCCCGGGGCGAACACATCGCTCGCGGTGTGATACGGCGAGGAGGTGACCGCGTCCCGGTACCGCGCTTCCCCGGTCGTCGCGTACAGCTCCGCCGCCGCCCAGTAGAACTCGTCGCCCACCTCGCTGTCGTCGTACGCCCCGCCGCCGGTGGAGTCGGTGGCCGGTGCCAGCACACCGGGGTTCGCCCGCGCGGCGGCCCACGCGCGGCGCGCGGAGTCCAGGCAGCGGGCGGCGAACGCGGCGTCGTACGGGGCGTACACCCGGGCACACTGCGCCGTCGCGGCGGCCAGATTGAGGGTGGCGGCGGTGGACGGCGCGTGCAGCTCACGCGGCTCGGTGTCCTGCTCGGGCCGGGTGGGCAGCCCGGTCCAGGCGGCGTCATGGACCTTGTGGAAGGCCATGCCCGCCCGCGGCTTGCCCTCCGGGATCTGCATGCGCATCAGGAACTCCAGCTCCCAGCGCGCCTCGTCGAGCACATCGGGGATCCCGTTGCCGCGCTCGGGGACGCGCAGCGTGGAATCCCCGAGCGCGGCCGCGTGCCCCGTACGCTTCGCGCGCTCGAAGGAGTTGACCAGCTGCCAGACCGCGAGCCCGCCGTTGACCACGTATTTGCCCTGGTCACCGGCGTCGTACCAGCCGCCGCGCACATCCCGGGTGTAGTCGCACACCCCGCTGACGCAGGGCACGGCGGTGTCGCCCCGGTTGGGGGCGACGCCCAGATGGCCCGCCGGGCGCGCGTAGGCCGCGCCGGCGAGCGACGCCTCGATGGGGATACCGCTGCGCTGCTGGTAGAAGAACGACATCGCGTCCGCGCGCAGCCCGTCGTAGAGGTTCGCGCGGAGGTCGAAGGGGTGGCTGGTCCGCCCGTCCACGGTGAGGGTGTAACCGGTGCCCGTCCCCTGGTACGAGGAGAAGTCCACCAGATGGGCGGACTGCCCGGAGGCGGCGTCCGCGCCCCGTACGGTGGTGGTGCCCGAGGCGGCCGTCCGCCCCGCGGCGTCGCGCAGCTGCCAGGGCAGGGCGGTGGTGCTCGCGCTGACGACGGTGGCGCGTTTGGGGCCGTCCGGCAGATATCCCAGCTGATTGACCTGGACGGCGGAGGGCGCGGCGGAGGCCGAGGGCGCGGCGGGGGAGTCCGCTCCGGCGGGCGCGGACTGGGCGGCGATCAGCAGTAGCGCACCGGTGAGCAGCGCGGTGGCGGCCCGCGCACCGCGCGGACGGCGTAACAGGGGCAGGGACATGAGGGACCCTCCTGGGGAGTGGGAGGCATGGGAGCGCTCCCAACTTGTGTAATGATGTGATCGCAGTGCGTCAAGGGACTGGACGGGTGCACGGTCCATCCCGCCCCCCTCTGTCACATCGCGCCCGGCCCATCCGTCAGCACGGTGTGGCCCGCGACGGTGTGGTCTGGACAAGGGGATGTGACCGATGAACGAGAACCACCTTCTGGCGGAGGGCTTCGAGGCCCACCGCGGCCATCTGCGCGCGGTGGCCTACCGCATGCTCGGCTCGCTGAACGAGGCCGACGACGCCGTCCAGGAGGCATGGCTGAGGCTCAGCCGCTCCGACACCGGCGCGGTGGAGAACCTGGGCGGCTGGCTGACCACCGTCGTCGGCCGGGTCTGCCTGGACATGCTGCGCTCGCGCACCGCCCGGCGCGAGGAGCCCCTGGGGGTGCACCTCCCCGACCCGGTCATCAGCCGTGCGAGCGGGCCCGGCCCCGAGGACCAGGCGCTGCTCGCCGACTCCGTCGGCCTCGCCCTGCTGGTCGTCCTGGAGACGCTGGCCCCCGCCGAACGGCTGGCCTTCGTACTGCACGATCTGTTCGCCGTGCCGTTCGACGAGATCGCCCCCATCGTCGACCGGACCCCGGCCGCCGCCCGTCAGCTCGCCAGCCGCGCCCGCCGCCGGGTGCGAGGAGCGGCCCCGGTCCCCGACGCGGACCTCGCCCGGCAGCGCGAGGTCGTGGGCGCCTTCCTCGCCGCCGCGCGCGAGGGCGACTTCGAGGGGCTGATCGCCGTGCTCGACCCGGATGTCGTGCTGCGCGCCGACTACGGCCCCGTACCCGCCCCCGCCCCGCGCGAGGTGCATGGCGCGGCGGCCGTGGCGGACCAGGCGCTCACCTTCTCCCGCCTCAGCGGACCGGGCCTCCATGCCCGGCCCGCGCTCGTCAACGGGGCCGTGGGCGTGGTCAGTTCGCGGGAGGGGCGGCCGTACTCGGTGCTGGCCTTCACGGTCGCGGACGGCAGGATCGTGGCGATCGACATCCTGGCCGACCCGGAGCGGCTGAGCGGGCTCGATGTGACGGACCTGGACTTGACGGACCTGGACTGACGGATAGGGCGTGACGGACCAGGGCTGACGGACCTGGGCTCACGGACCTGGGCTCACGGACCTGGGCTGATGAAACAGCGAAGGCAGGGAGATAACTCTCCCCGCCACTATCAACCTATAGCGCACCGGGGGGCTTGCGGCAAGACCCGGGGTGTGCCTCAGGATGGGCGGCCGATGCCAGGACCTGGGGAAACGGGGAGTTTGCGATATGCGTGTGGTGTTGTCGTCATGGGGGTCGCGCGGGGATGTCGAACCGCTGGCGGGACTCGCGGTGCGGTTGCGGGAACTCGGCGCGGAGGCGCGGGTCTGCGCGCCGCCGGACGAGGAGTTCGCGGCGCTGCTGGCCGGTGTCGGCGTGGAGCTGGTGCCGCTCGGCCCGACGGTGCGCTCGGTGGTGACCGGAACGCGGCCGCCGTCGGCCGCGGCCGCGTTCCGGCTCGCGCCCGAGCTGGTCGCCGCGCGGTTCGACACGCTCACCACGGCGGCCGAGGGGTGCGACGTACTGCTCGCGACCGGCCTGATGCCGGCCGGCGCCCGCTCGGTGGCCGAGAAGCTGGGCATCCGCTATGTGTTCGCGTGTTTCCATCCGTTCGGGCTGCCCTCGCGGCACTTCCGCCCGGGAAGGCGGCCCGGCACGCCGTCCCCCGCGGAGGAGACCGACCTCGAGGTGCTGTGGGAGCAGGACGCCCAGCGCGTGAACGAGCTGTACGGCGAGGCGGAGAACCGCCACCGGGCGGCGATCGGCCTGCCGCCGGTGGACAACGTCCGCGACTACGTCTTCACCGACCGGGCGTTGCTGGCCGCGGACCCGGTCCTGGGTCCGTGGCAGGACATGACGGAACTCGACCTCGTACAGACCGGGGCGTGGATCCTGCCGGACGAGCGCCCGCTGCCGGATGAGCTGGAGGCGTTCCTGGGCGCCGGTGAACCGCCGGTGTACGTGGGCTTCGGCAGCATGGCCATGCACACCTCGACCGACCTCGCCCGGGTGGCCGTCGAGGCGGTCCGCGCGCAGGGCCGCCGTGTCCTCCTCGCCCGTGGCTGGGCCGGACTGGCCCCGATCGACGACCGGGACGACTGCCTCGCCGTCGGCGAGGTCAACCATCAGGCGCTGTTCGGCCGGGTGGCCGCCGTCGTCCACCACGGTGGCGCGGGCACCACGACGACGGCCGCCAAGGCCGGTGCGCCTCAGGTGGTGGTCCCTCAGGTCGCGGACCAGCCGCACTGGGCCGCCCGAGTGGCCGAGCTGGGCATCGGCGCGGCACACGACGGTCCGGCCCCGACCCTCGACTCCCTGTCGGCCGCGCTGAAAACCGCCCTGACCCCCGGGACCCGGGCACGGGCGAGGGCCGTGGCGGGCACGATGCGCACCGACGGGACGACGGTGGCCGCGAAGCTGCTCCTCGATGCCGGGGCGTCGGACGGTCAAGCGCGCGGATAGACGCTCAGGCGCGCAGACAGACCGTCAGGCGCGCAGGTAGGTGAGCACCGCGAGGACGCGCCGGTGACCGTGGCCGTCCAGGCGGAGGTCGAGCTTCTGGAGGATGGAGCTGACATGCTTGTTGACCGCGGCCTCGGTGACATAGAGGTCGCGGGCGATCTCGGCGTTGGAGCGTCCCTCGGCCATGAGGGAGAGGACCTCGCGCTCGCGGGGCGTGAGCCGCCGCAGGGGGTCCTGCCGTCGGCGCAGCAGCTGGCGCACCACCTCGGGGTCCATGACCGTCGCCCCGGCGGCCACTTGCTCCACCGCGCTCGCGAAGTGGGTGACGGCGCTGACCCGGTCCTTGAGCAGATAGCCGATGCCGCTCTCGCTGCCCAGGTCGAGCAGGTGGGTGGCGTAGGACTGCTCGATGTACTGGCTGAGCACCAGAATGGGCAGGTCGGGGCGGTGGCCGCGCAGCGCGACCGCGGCGCGGAGGCCGTCGTCGGCGTTGCCCGGGGGCATCCGCACATCGGTGATGACGATGTCGGGGTCGTGCTCATGGGCCGCGGCGATCAGCGCGTCGGCGTCGCCGACGGCCGCCGACACCCGGTGGCCGAAGCGGGTGACCACGCTGACCAGGCCGTCCCGCAACAGCGGTGAGTCTTCGGCGAGCACGATGTTCAGCGGCACGGGAGCTCCACGCGCAGCAGTGTAGGGCCGCCCGCGGGGCTGGATATCCGCAGTCTGCCGTCCGCCGCGGCGACGCGGTCGGCCAGGCCGACAAGACCGGTGCCCGCGGCCGGGTCCGCTCCGCCGACGCCGTCGTCCCGGACCGACAGCGTCAGGACATCCGCGTCCAGCCGGGCGTGGACCTCGGCCCGGGCGGCCCGGCTGTGCTTGGTGGCGTTGGCCAGGGCCTCGGCGACGACGAAGTACCCCGTGCTCTCCACGGTCGCGGGCAGGCGGTACGGAAGCCGGATGTCGACGGCGACGGGGAGGGCGGAGCGGGTGGTGAGGTTGTCCACGGCCGCGGCGAGGCCGTGGTCGGTGAGCGCCTTGGGGTGCACACCCCGGCTGAGCTCACGCAACTCGTTGACGGCGAGGGTGACTTCGTCCTGGGCCAGCGCGAGCTGTCGGGCCACCGGCGAGCCCGGCTCCGCGTCAAGACCGGCCAGGCCGAGCATCACATTGATGGAGACCAGCCGCTGCTGGGCGCCGTCGTGCAGGTCCCGCTCGATCCGGCGGCGCTCGGCGTCGAAGGCGTCCACCAGACGCGCCCGGGAGGCCCGCACCTCGGTGAGCTCCCGGCCCAGTTCACCGTCGCGCGGCGCCAGGATCAGCCGGGTCAGCGCGGCGCGGGCACCGGCCCAGGCGGTGATGGTGTACGGCGCCGCGGGCAGCAGACACAGGCCGATGACCAGCCACGGCCAGGCGCCGGGGTCATCCACCGGCGAGGTCATGAGCAGGACGGGCAGGGCGAGGGCGAAGGCCAGGACGAGCAGGTCCATCCACCACAGGGCGGTCATCGACACCGCGGTGAAGCTCAGCTCCCGCCAGGTCGCGGGCTCCCGCAGCCGGGTCTCCAGCCACCCCCGCGGCCCGGGGCGTTCAGGGGCCCGGTGCGGATCCGGCGCCGGGTCCGGGTCCACCAGCCGCAGCCGCCCGCGTTCGATCCGGGTGACGACGATTCCGGACAGCGCCACGGCGAGGAGGAGAACGGCCCCCACCCCCACGATCAGCGACACCAGCCCGGCCGCGGCCATGGTCAGCAGCGTGACCATGGCGATCGCGCCGAAGACGACACCGGACAGCAGATAGGCCAACGCCCGCCAGGGCCAGGCCGAGGCCAGGAACCCCAACGGATGCTGAGCGAGAGCCTGCCAGGCTGTTCGAGAAGGCACCCGCAGAAGATATGCGACCCGTCGCCGCCCGGTCGGTAGTGCGTGCACTACCTCTGATCTCCTCCGCACACCAATGCGCCACCCGCTCCGCTCCCGGTGGGATGAGCGCCATGCCGATCCGTAGCCACAGACGTCTCATCCACCTGGCCATCGCCCTGCTCATCGCCTCGACGGCGTGGTGGCGCCCGGCGACCGCGCACGCCACCACGCCTTCCCACCCCACGCTGAACGCCGCCTCGATCGACGCCTACGTCAACGCCTATATGGAGCGGACCGATCTGCCGGGCGCCGTGGTGGCGGTCACCCGGGGCGACAAGGTCGTCCACGCGGCCGGATACGGGCACACCGCGGCCGGGAAGGCCATGACCGCGCGGACACCGGTGCCGGTGGCCTCGCTCTCCAAATCCATGACCGCCCTGGCCGTGATGCGGCTGGTCGAGGAGGGCCGGGTCGACCTGGACCAGCCGGCCCATCGCTATCTGCCCGAGTTCACGATGGCCGACCGGCGGGCCGAGAAGATCACCGTACGGCAGCTGCTGAACCAGACATCGGGCATGGCCGACTCCGCCTACCCCGACCTCGCCCGGCCCCAGGCACACACCCTCACCGAGGCGGTCGCGGACATGCGCGGCGCCCGGCTCGCCGCGGAGCCGGGCACCGAGTGGAACTACCACAACCCCAACTACTTCGTCGCCGCACGGCTGGTCGAGGTCGTCAGCGGGCGGCCCTTCGCGGACTACCTGGCCACCCAGGTGTTCCGGCCCCTGGGCATGACCCACACCGAGTCGGTCGACACCACCGATGAGATGCCCGATCACGCCCGGGGCTACGTCCGCGCCTACGGCATGCTGTTCCCGCGCTCCCACCCCCGCTGGTTCGCGGCCGGCGGCCACGGCGTCGTGACCACGGCGGACGACCTCTCCCGGTGGCTGATCGCGCAGAACAACCAGGGCGTGTCCGCGGCGGGGCGGCGCGTCGTCTCCGCCCGGAGCATCGACATCATGCACACCCCGCCGAAGGGCCGCGAGTACGCGATGGGCTGGTCCCTGAGTCCGTCCGGGGAGAAGCCCCGGCAGATCCGGCACACCGGGGAACTCCTGACCCACAACGCCATCCAGACGCTGCTGCCCGACAGCCGGACCGGCATCGCGATCGTGGCCAACACCGGCATGATCTCCGGGGACGACGCCGCCGTCATGCTCGACGGACTGGTCGACCTGGCCCGGGGCAAGTCTCCCGCGGTGCGCACTCCGTTCACGATGAAGGCCGACTACGTCCTCGCGGCGCTGACCCTGCTGGCGATCGCGCTGGGTGTGCTCGGGGCCGTTCGGGCACGCCGCTGGGCGCGACGCACCGCGGGCCGGCCGCTGTGGCGAGTCGTCCTGCGCATGCTGCCCTGCGCTGTCCCCATCGTCCTCTTCGCCCAACTCACCGATATGGTCGGCCTGTTCATGAACCGCGAGGGCACCCTGGCCCAGCTGCTGTACATCTGGCCCGCCCTCGTCATCTGGTCGGCCGCGGCCGCCCTGGCCTCCACGGTGGCGATCGCCGCACGGTCGCTCGCCGTGTTCCGGGCCCGGAGGGCCCGTGTTCCGGGGCGTGGAGCCGCGTTCACCGGTGAGCGGCCAGCACTGCCGCGAGGCCCTCTTGCAGGTCTTTGACGAAATGCTCGGGAACCTCCAGCGACGGGAAATGTCCCCCGGTTTCGGGCTCGCTCCACCGGACGATCTGCCGGTACCGCTCCTGTGCCCAGGGGCGCGGACACTTCTCGACGTCGCGGGGATACATGGTGAGTGCTGACGGGACGTCGACCCGGAGTTCGGGGTCCAGGGAGTTGTGGCTTTCGTAGTAGATGCGGGCCGCCGATGCTCCGGTCCGCGTGAGCCAGTACAGGGTGACGTTGTCGAGAACGCGGTCTCTGGAAATCGTCTCGAACGGGCTGTCCTCGGTGTCCGACCACTCGGCGAACTTGTCGAGGATCCAGGCGAGCAGTCCGACCGGTGAGTCGACGAGCGAGTAGCCGATGGTCTGCGGTCGGGTCGCCTGCTGCTTCGCGTACGCCGCGCGGTGGCGCCAGAAGTCGCGGGTCTCCTCGGCCCACTCGCGCTCGACCGCCGTCAGCCCGTCGGTCGTCGACCCGGGTGGTCCCTCCGCGAACGTCGTGTGGATGCCGAGGACGTGCGACGGGAACCTGCCGGCGAGCACGGTGGTGATATTGCCTCCCCAGTCGCCGCCGTGGGCTGCGAACTTGTGGTACCCGAGCCTTCCCATGAGGTCCACCCATGCGGCCGCGATCTTTTCGGTTCCCCACCCGGTGGCGGCCGGCTTGTCGCTGTAACCAAAGCCTGGCAGCGACGGGACCACGACGTGGAACGCCGGCGCGTCCGCGTCTTTCGGATCTGCCAGCTCGTCCACCACATCGATGAACCGGGCAACGCTGTCCGGCCAGCCGTGCGTCAAGATCAGGGGAGTGGCATCCGCGCGCGGGGACCGGCGGTGCAGGAAGTGGATTCCCAGATTGTCAATGGTCGTGCGGAACTGGCCGATCCGGTTGAGGCGCTCTTCGAACGGCCGCCAGTCGTACCCGGTGCGCCAGTAGTCCATGACATCGATGAGGTCGGCGAGCGGAACGCCTTGTTCCCATCGGCGAGGGCCGGGCGCGGCGCCATGGACCGTCTCGGCCTCCGGTAGCCGCGCCGCGGCTAGTCGCGCGCGCAGATCGTCGAGGTCGGCGTCAGTCGCGTGGGCTTCACATGCTTGTACGTCGCTGGTCGGACGGGGCATGAGACCTCCTGGCCATCGAGGAACCGGCTAAGGCGGTTCTAGCAGCTCTCGGAGTCATGCCGCAACCAGCTAAGGTGGTTCCATGCGTGCTGGATTCCCTGACTTCCGCCTCGGCAATGTGCTGGCGACCAGCTTCACGGGGACTCTGTCGGAGCGGCATGGCAACGCCGTGGAGCGGATTCCAGTGCCGCACCGACTCGTCGACTGGCTGGCGGTGAACGATCTCGCCGTGGACTCCTGCACCCCTGCCCAGCTCGACCTCGCCCGGGAACTGAGGGAGTCGATCCACGCCGCCGCGACAGCGGCCGCGATCCAGGACGCTCTCCCCGCGTCTGCTGTCCAGGTCATCAATGACCGCAGCGCTCAGGGCCGGGCCGCGGCGATCCTGACGCCCGAGGGTGAGCGGCGATGGCGGCTCGGCTCGGCTTCCTGTGTGGAAGACGCCCTCGGCGTGATCGCCGCCGACGCGATCAGCATCATCGCGGGCGAACGAGACGGAAAACTGGCCCTGTGCGCATCACCGACCTGCCGAGCCGCCTTCTTCGACACCAGCCAAAGCCGCACGCGCAAATGGTGTGACATGAACACGTGCGGAAACCGTCAGAAGAAAGCGCGGTTCAATGCCAACCAGCGCAAAACCCCCGGATCAGTGGCTTGATCCGGTTGACCCGGTTCGGCGGTGTTCCGTACCGGCCAGGGTCCGGCGGGCCGTGGCCGCCATCGCCTCGTCCACCATCCGGCCCTCGAAGCGCACCGCCCCCGCCCCCTCCGCCTGCGCCCGCTCCACCGCCGCGATCAGCCGCCGACAGCGGGCCAGCTCCTCCGCGTCCGGGGAGAACACCTCGTTGACCACCGGCACATGCGACGGGTGGATCACCGCCATCCCCTCGTACCCCAGGGCACGGTTCTGCTCGGCGAAGCGCCGTAGCCCCACGAGGTCCGCTACGTCGGCCCACAGCCCGGCCACCGGATGGGGGCGGTCCGCGGCGCGGGCGTCGAGCAGCACCCGGGCCCGTAGCTCGCGGGTCTCGTCGCCCTCGGGGCTCCAGCGGTAGCCGACCGCCCGTTCCACATCCCCGCCCGGCGCGGCCACCGCGCCCAGGTGGGCGATCCGGGCGGCGGCCCGGCCGATGGCGTACGCCTCGCGCAGCCCGCGGGCCGTCTCCAGCAGCGGCAGCAGGGCGAAATGGCCCTCGGGCAGGCCGTGTTCGCGCTCGCACCAGGCCAGCAGCCGGTCGGCGGTGATCACGTCCTCGGGGCCGCTCACCTTGGGCAGCACGATGCCGTAGAGCCCGGGGCGGGCCACCGCCCGCAGCTCGTCGGCGCCCTGCCAGCCCGCCGCGCGGTCCAGCGCGTTGATCCGTACGAGCAGTCGCATCCGGCCGGGGGGCGTCCCGGCCGCCCGGTCGACGGCCTCGGCCACCGCCTCCCGCGCCACCGCCTTGCCGTCCTCCGGAACGGCGTCCTCCAGGTCGAGAATGGCCGCGTCGGCGCCCGCCGCCTCCGCCTTGGGCAGCCAGCCGGTGCGGCTGCCGGGCACGAAGAGCAGGGAGCGCAGGGGGACGCGGCGCGCGGTCGCGCCGGTCGCGCCCGTCACCCCGCCAGACGACTCAGACGACTCAGATGACACCCTCGGCCTCCAGCTTCGCCAGCCGCCCGCCGTCGATGCCCAGCCACTCCCCGTAGACCAGCGCGTTGTCCGCGCCGAGCGCGGGGCCGGTCCGCCACACCGCGCCGGGGGAGCGGTGGAAGCGCGGGATCACCGCCTGCATCCGCACCGGGCCGAGATCGGGGTCGTCCACCGTGATGATGTCCTCGCGTTCGGCGTAGACCGGGTCGGCGACGATATCGGCGGCGGTGAACACCCGCGAGGCCACCACCTCGGCCCGCTCGAACGCCGCCAGGCACTCGGCCGCCGGGCGCGCCGCCACCCACTCCCGCAGCGCCGCGTCGAGCCGCTCGCGCCCCGCGTGCTGCTGCTCCACGGTGACGAACTCCTCGTCGGGCAGGCCCAGCAGCCGCACCACATTGCGCACCGAACGGGTGGTGGCGGAGGTGACGGTGAGCCAGTCGCCATCGGCGCTGCGGTAGGTGTTGATGACGGCGGCCGGGGCGACGGCCAGCTGGTTGCCCGCCCGCTCGGGGGCCGTACCGAGCTGGTCGTACGCGATGATCTGCCACTCCACCAGCCGGTACAGCGGCTCGAACAGCGCCAGGTCGATCCACTCGCCGTCGAAGGAGTCCGGATCGGTGTCCCGGCGGTGCAGCGCGGCCAGGACCGCGAACGCGCCCATCAGCCCGGTGACCGCGTCGCCGTGCGAGAAGCCGGTGTGCACGGGCGGGCCCTCGGGGAAGCCGGTCAGATGGACCACCCCGCTGCGGGCCTCGCCCATCTTCCCGAAGCCGGGGGCGTCGGCCCGCGAGGAGGTCGCGCCGAACCCGGAGATCTGGAGCAGGATCGCGGTGGGGTTGAGCGCGTGGACGGCCTCCCAGTCCAGGCCCCAGGCGCGCAGCCGGCCCGCCCGGAGCGTCACGATCACCACATCGGCCCAGGCGATCAGCTCCCGGGCGACCTCCCGGCCCTCCTCGTGGTGCAGATCCAGGGTCACCGAGCGCTTGTTGCGGCCCGCCACCTTGAACCACAGCGGTACGCCGTCGCGCCGCGGGCCCATCGCCCGCGCCGCGTCACCGGAGCCCGGCGGCTCCACGTGGACGACGTCCGCGCCCTGGTCGGCGAGCATCCCCCCGGCGAGGGGGCCCGCCACCACATGCGCGAACTCCACCACCTTGAGCCCCGCGAGCTGTCCCTGCCCTGTGCTGGTCTGGTCCTCCATGCGGCCAGGCTGCGGGGCGGGGGGTATGCGCGTCCAGCAATGAAAGGGGATCAATTCATGCGGATCTCGCAAGGATCGCCGCCACCGCCGCCACCGGCGTCATCGCCACCGCCGTCACCGCCACCGCCGCCGTCGCAGCCATCGCCGCTGTCGCCGCCCGGCGGTGTGCCCCCGGCGCCCTCACTGGTCCTCGCCCGCCTCCTCCCACACCACCCCCGCCGGCAAGGCGTCCGCCGCGGAGCGGAACTCCTCCAGCTGCTCCAGAAAGCGACGCGCCCCCGGCGGAAGCGTGCGGCGCGTCGGCAGGACGACGTACAGCCGGCGCTCCACCACCGGCCCCACCAGCGGGCGCCGCACCAGCCGGCCCGGCCCCACCAGCGGATGGACCAGGGCGGGCAGCGCGGAGACGCCGAGCCCGGCCGCCACCAGGCCGCCCACCGTGGCCACGTTCGACGCCTCGGCCGCCGGGTTCGCCTCCATCCCCGCCTGGGCGAAGGCCGCGTCGGTCATCCGGCGCACGCTGGAGTCGGTGCCCACCGCGAGGAACGGCTCCCGGCCCAGTTCCTCCCAGGTCACCTCCGCCCGCTCGGCCAGCGGATGGTGCTCCGGGAGCACCGCGTCGAAGCGGTCCCGCACCAGCGGCCGAAGCGTGATGCCCGGGGCGCGCCGGGCCACCGTGCTGACCGCGAAGTCGGCGTCCCCGTCGACCACCCGGTCCAGCACCGAGCGCTCCAGCCCGTCCAGCAGCCGTACGGTCATCTCGGGGCGGCGCGCGCGGAAGGCGGAGATCACCGGCGGCAGCAGCACGGCCGCGACCGAGGGCAGGGTCGCCAGGGCCACCGCACCGCGCTCACCGGCGCCGTAGCGCCCCAGCTGGGCCAGGCCCGCGCGGTGCGCGGAGAGGATCTGGTCGGCGATCCGCAGCGCCTCGGCGCCCGCCGGGGTGAGCCGCACATTGCGGGTGTCCCGCTCCAGCAGCCGCATCCCCAGCGTCCGTTCCAGATCGGCGACCGCCCGGCTCAGCGACGACTGGGACACATGCAGTTCGGCGGCGGCCGCGGTGAAGCTCACGGCGCGCGCGACCGCCGCGTACGCGGTCAGCTGGCGCAGGGTGACGTCCATGGTCCGTGAGCGTAGGCGCGGCGGCCGGGCAGGGGAACTGTTGCGCGAAACGCATGGATAGATCTGTGTTCGATGCTGGACGCGGATCTTTCCCCGCTCGGAAACTCTTCGGCAGCACCCGACCGGACGAGGAAGCGAGCGGCCATGCTGGCAGCACTGGGGTTCTGCACGATCGGCGGCTTCCTGCTGCTCACCATGACCAAACGGGTCTCCGTGCTGGTGGCACTGGTCCTCACGCCCGTGGTCACCGCGGTCATCGGCGGATACGGCGACGACCTGGGCCCGATGGCGCTCGACGGGCTGTCCAAGGTCGCCCCGACCGGCATCATGATCGCCTTCGCGGTGCTCTACTTCAGCCTGATGATCGACGCGGGCCTCTTCGAACCGCTGATCCGCGGCATCCTCCGCGCCTCCAGGAACGACCCGGTACGGATCACGGTCGGCACCGCCGTGCTGACCGTATGCGTCGCGCTCGACGGCGACGGCGCCTCCACCTTCCTCATCACCATCTCCGCGCTGCTCCCCGTCTATCAGCGGCTGGGGATGAGCCGGCTGGTGCTCGCCGGGGTGGTCGGCCTGGGCGCGGGCGTGATGAACATGATCCCGTGGGGCGGGCCGACGGCCCGCGCCGCGGCGGCCCTGAAGATCGACACCTCCGACATCATCATGCCACTGCTGCCCGCCCTCGCCGCCGGTATCGCCTGGGTGCTGCTCGCCGCGTATCTCATCGGACGCCGTGAGCGGCGGCGGCTCGGCGCGCTCGAGCCCGCGCCACGGGCCGAGGTGGCGGTCGGGGACGGCCCCGGCACACCGCGGGTCGCCGCACGCGCCGGTCTCGCGCTCACCGTCTTCAATCTGCTGCTCACCGTGGCCCTGCTGGTCTGTCTGGTGCTGGAGGCCATGCCGCTGCCCGTGCTCTTCGTCCTCGCCTTCGTCCTCGCGCTGCTGGTCAACCACCCCCGCTGGGAGGACCAGCAGGAGCTGCTGGAGAAGCACGGCAAGAGCGTGGTGCTCGTCATCACCATGATCTTCGCGGCCGGGGTGTTCACCGGCATCCTCGGCGGCACCGGGATGATCGGGAAGATGGCCGAGGCGCTGGTCGACATCATCCCCGCCGGGCTCGGCGGCCATCTCCCGGTGCTCGTGGCCGTCACCAGCATGCCGCTGAGCCTCGTCCTCACCCCGGACGCCTACTACTTCGGGGTGCTCCCGGTGCTCGCCGGGACCGCCGACGCCTTCGGCACCGGCCACGCCGAGATCGCCCGCGCGGCCGTCCTCGGCCAGATGACCACCGGCTTCCCGCTGAGCCCGCTCACCGCCGCGACCTTCATCCTCCTGAGCATGAGCGGCGTACAGCTCGGGGAGCACCAGCGCTTCCTCTTCCGCTGGGCGTTCGGGACGACGTTCGTGATGACCGCCGCCGCCCTCGCGACGGGCGCCCTGCCGCTCTGACCCGCTTCGATCAGTGAGGACCCGTCCATGCCGTCCGTACCCCGGCTGTCCGACCTGCCCCTGGTCATCGCCCTCACCACGGCCCTCACCACGGCCCTCGCCACCCCGCTCGCACACGCCGCAGGGCCCGAGCCGTCCGTTCTCCCCTCCTTCGTCGGCGAGCTGACGGCGCGGCACTACGACGGGAGGAGCGACGATCTGCTCACCGCCGGGCTCGGCTTCACCGGGCTGCGCGGGCCGATACCGCGGGCCGCCGACCCCGACCGGCCCACCGCCGCCGAGCTGCGCCGCCAGGCCATCTGGGGGTCGGCCGGACTGTCCGCGGGCTCCGGCGGCGGCCTCGGGCGGCTGTACGGGCCCGATGTCGACCGGGGCCGGCCGGTGCCCGGCGACGGCAAGGTCGCGGGCGTCGAGTACCGGGCCGTGGCGGGCACCGGCGCCCACAGCGTGAGTTTCGTCGTCCAGGTCCCGGACGACATCGACCGCGACCGGCCGTGCGTCGTCGCCGCGCCCGCGACCGGGCTCGGCGGCGTCTACAGCATGGTCGGCACCGCGGGGGCCTGGGGTCTGCACCACCGCTGCGCGGTCGCCTACACCGACAAGGGGATGGGCCCGGCCTTCGACGACCTTCACTCGGGCACCGTCATGGCCCACGACGGAACCACCGGTCCACGCGCGGAACTCCGCGGCCGTACCGCCTTCGACGCCGGGCTGAGCGACGCCGAGCGCGCCCGCTTCGACGCGGAGCACCCGTACCGCGTCGCCTACAAGATGGCCCACTCGGGGGCGAATCCGCAGGCCACCTGGGGACGCGATGTGCTGCGCTCGATCCGGCTCGCCCTCGCCGTACTGAACCGCGACTGGCGCGACGGAGCGCCCCCGGCGGGCTACACCCCCGCCTCCACCACGGTCCTGGCCACCGGGGTCTCCAACGGCGGCGGCGCGGCCGTCGCCGCGGGCGAGGCCGACCGCACCGGGCTCGTCGACGCGGTCGTGGCCTCCGAACCGCAGCTGAACCTCGCCCCGCTGGACGGAATCCGGGTCCGTCAGGGCGGGCGGGCCGTACCCGCCGCCGGACTGCCCCTGATCCGGTACAACGCGCTGGCCTCACTCCTCCAGCCGTGTGCCGCGCTCGCCGAGCCCACCGCGCCCGGCTATCCGGGCGTGGACGTGTCCGCCGCACGGCGCCGCTGCGCCGCCCTCGTCGGCGACGACCCGCGGCTGATCCCGCGCCGGGACGCCGAGCGGGCGGGTCCGGACGGGCTGCCGCGCCTCGCCCAGGACGCCCTGGTACGCGCCGGATTCCAGCCCCAGTCGGGGTATCTCCAGGTCTCGCACTACGACCCGCAGACCCCCGCCTCCTATGCGATGAGCTTCGCCCGCGCCTCGGTCGACGACGCGCTGTGCGGCTACGGCTGGGCCCGCACCGACTCCTCCGGGAACCCGGTCCCGTATCGCCGGGCGGAGCTGGCCGGTGCCTTCGGTACCAGCTCCGGCCGGGCGCCCGCCCCGGGCGTGCTGATCGACGAGAACTCGCCCGGCGGACCCGTGGCCGACGCCCGCTCCGTCGGACCCGGCGGCGAGCACGACTACAACCTGCGGGGAGAGGCCTGCGTCTACCGGCTCGCCTTCCCCCGGGCCGGGGCGCCGCGCGCCGAGCGGGACTGGGCGGCACGGCTCGCCGAGGGGCTGGCCGAGACCCGGCGCGACGGCGATCTGCACGGCAAGCCCACGCTGATCGTGCAGGGCCGCGATGACACCAGGGTGCCGGTCAACCACAGCTCACGCCCGTACCTCGGGCTCAACTCCCGGGCTCAGGGCGGGCGGGGCACCGTCAGCTATGTCGAGGTCACCCACGCCCACCACAGCGACTCCCAGGCGGCCGGGTTCGACAACCGGTACGTCCCGCTCGGCTACTACTACCAGCAGGCCCTGGATCTGATGGGGGAGCGGCTGCGGGGGCGGGCCGGGCTACCGCCCAGCCAGGTCGTGCGCACGGTGCCACGCGGCGGTGAGCCGGGGCACGCCCCCGAGCTGACCCGGGCCAACGTCCCGCCCATCGCCTCCGCTCCGGCGGCGGGGGACCGCATCCGGGTGACCGGCGGGACGGTGTGGGTGCCGTGAGCACCGCGCGGGGACGGTTCGTCAGCTCCCGGCCAGGGGCGTGGTCAGACCTTGGCCGGGGCCGCGTGGTCAGTCCCCGGCCAGGGGCGGGCGGTGCGGTTCGATGACCGTGACCCCGCCCCTGCCCCCGGAGGTCATCGTGGACAGCGCCTCCGGGACCGCGTCCAGCCCGATCACATCGGTGACCAGCAGATCCGGCCGCAGCGAACCGGCCTCGACCATCTCCATCATCGGCCCGTAGTCGTGGGCGGCCATGCCATGGCTGCCCAGCAGCCGCAGCTCCAGCGCGATCACCCGGTCCATCGGGATCATCGGGGTCCCGGCGGCCGGGGGCAGCAGCCCGACCTGGACGTGGCGGCCGTGGCGGCGCAGGCTCTTGATGGACGCCGCGCAGGTCCGCGGGGAGCCCAGCGCGTCGAGCGAGACATGGGCGCCGCCGCCCGTCGCGTCCGCGACCGCCTCCGCCACCGAGCCCAGGGTGGACGCCACGTCCACGCACACCGCCGCGCCGAACCGGGCGGCGAGGGCGAGTGCCTGCGGCGAGATGTCCACCGCCACCACCCGGGCCCCGGCCGCGGCGGCGATCATCACCGCGGAGAGCCCCACCCCACCGCAGCCGTGCACCGCGACCCACTCGCCCGGGGCCACCCGGCCCTGGGCGACGACGGCGCGGAAGGCGGTCGCGAAGCGGCAGCCCAGACCGGCGGCGGTGGTGAACGACAGCTCGTTGCGTATCCCGACCAGGTTCACATCGGCGTGTCCGATCGCCACGTACTCGGCGAACGAGCCCCAGTGGGTGAACCCCGGCTGCGTCTGCCGCTCGCACACCTGCTGGGCGCCCTCCGCACAGGCGGCACAGCGCCCGCAGGCGCACACGAACGGCACGGTGACCCGCTGCCCCGGCCGCCAGTTGAGGACGTCGGGGCCGACCTCCTCTATCACCCCCGCCAGCTCATGGCCGGGGACGTGCGGCAGCCGGATGTCCGGGTCGTGCCCCATCCAGCCGTGCCAGTCGCTGCGGCACAGTCCGGTGGCCTCGACGCGGATCACCGCGCCGCGCGGGGAGGGAGCGGGGTCCTCGACGCTCCGGACCTCGGGCCGGCGCCCGAACTCGTCGAACACCACAGCACGCATGGACACCGCTCCCTCGCTCGACCACATCCCCCATGGCCCGTGTGTCCAGGCGGGCCATAGAACCTACACCACAACCGGCCGGTATCAGCCCTTGCGGGTGGCGCCCACCGACGGCGGTTCGGTGCCCCGGCCGGTGCCCCAGGACGAGGGCTCGGTGGACAGCCGGTGGGCCAGCTTCCCGCCGTGGGCCACCTGGTCCCAGTCCAGCCAAGTCCGCGCCACGTTCCGGCCGTTCAGCGACACACTCCGGACATACCGCTTGGTGTCGCTCGCGCCCGGCGCGGTGACCGTGAGCGTGCCGCCCTGCCGGGTGCCGTAGTGCCCGATACGGACCACGGCCGAGGAGAACTGCGGGCTGGACAGGGCGAGGAAGTCCCCGCCGCTCATCGTCGGGTACAGACCCAGCGAGGAGAAGACGTACCAGGCCGACATGGTGCCGAGGTCGTCATTGCCGGTCATCCCGTCCGGCCCGGTGGTGAACAGCGTCATCGCCGCCCGCACCACGGTCGCCGCCTTCGCGGGCGCGCCCGCCCACAGATACATGTACGGGGCGTGCAGATCGGGCTCGTTGTTGGGGTTGTAGGTGGGCTTGCCGTAGTAGTCGTACGGGGCGGAGATCCAGTCCTTACGGGCGGTGCCCGCCGGGTCGGTGAGCAGCCTGCCGTAGGCGAAGAAGTCGTCCAGCCGCTTCTCGGTCGCGCTCCTGCCGCCCATAAGCCCCACGAGCCCGGCCGGGTCCTGCGGCACCAGCCACTGGTACTGGTAGGCGCCGCCCTCGTGGAACTGCCGGCCCGCCTCCACCGGGTCGTACGGGGTCACCCACGCGCCGTCGGCCGTGCGCGGCCGGAACTGCCCGATCGAGGCGTCCCACAGCGTGCGGTACGTCTGGCCGCGCTCGGCGAACATCCGGGCGTCGGCGCGGTGGCCGAGCCCGCGCGCCATCAGGGCGAGCGCGGCGTCCGCGGCCGAGTACTCCAGGGTGGCCGAGGCGGGGTGGACGCAGTCGTTGTCGCCGCCCTTGTCGGCGCAGTCGGTGCCGAGCTTCAGCCCCGAGGGGACGTAGCCCAGCTCGCGGTAATAGTCCACTCCGGAGCGGCCGTTGTAGGGCGAGTCGGCGGGCGGGGTGCTGGTGGCGTTCTTCTTCAGCAGCGCGTACGCCTCGTCCTCGTGCCCGGCCAGCAGGCCCTTGGACCACGCCTCGACGAGGAAGGGGGTCACCGGGTCACCCGTCATGATGTTGGTCTCGCTGTTGGCCAGCGCCCAGCGCGGCAGCCAGCCGCCGTCCCGGCCGATGGCGACCACCGACAGCGCGACATCGCGGGCCACCCCCGGCTCCACCATCTCCAGCAGCTGGTTCTGCGGCCGGTAGGTGTCCCACAGCGAGAAGTTCTGGTACGGGGTGTAGCCGGAGGCGGTGTGGGTCGCGCCGTCGAAACCGGTGTAGCGGCCGTCCACGTCGCCCGCCACATTGGGGTGCAGCTGGGCGTGGTACAGCGCGGTGTAGAAGGCGCGCTGCCGCTCCTCGGTGCCGCCGCCGACCCGGATCGCGTCGAGCTTCTTCCGCCAGGTGTCGTGCAGCGCGGCGCGGGTGGCGTCGAAGTCGTAGGAGTCCCCGGTCTCCGCCGCGAGATTCTTCCGGGCACCCTCGGGGCCGGTGTACGACAGCCCGACCTTGACCACGACATCCCGGTCCTCGGTCGCGTCGAAGGTGGCCCAGGCGCCGTTGCCGCCCTCTCCGGCCGCCTCGCGGGAGCCGGGGGTGGGGGTGGTGCCGCGCCAGGTGCCGTAGGAGGCGAAGGGGCGGTCGAAGGTGGCGGTGAAGTAGACGGTGTGCCGGTCCTTCCCGGCGCAGAAGTTCCCGGCCTCGACCCGGCCCTCGACGGTCCGGTCGCCGACCACGCGGATCTCGGAGCCGAAGACCTTCTGATTGGCCTTGCCGGTGTTGAACAGGACGTTGGCCGCGCCGGTGGCCGGGAAGGTGTAGCGCTGCCAGCCGGTGCGCTGGGTGGCGGTCAGCTCGGCGTCGATGCCGTAGGACTTCAGGCCCACCCGGTAGTAGCCCGGGGTGGCCTCCTCGTCGTCATGGCTGTAGGTGGAGCGGTAGTGCTCCGGGTCCACGTCGCTGACCGCGCCGGTCGTCGGCATGATGGGCAGCTCGCCCGCCACCCCGCAGCCGACGCCGGACAGATGGGTCTGGCTGAAGCCGTGGATGGCGTCCTGGTCGTAGTCGTAGCCGCCCTGGCCGCCGGTGTCCGGGCTGACCTGGACCATGCCGAACGGGGCGCTCGCCCCGGGGAAGGTGTTGCCGAAGTTCTCGGTGCCCACGAACTGATGGACCAGCGAGGTGGGGTCGGCCGGAGGGGACGTGGCCGAGGGTGCGGCCGCCGCGCCCGGTGGTCCCAGCAGACCGCCGCCCAGCAGCGCCGCCGCCATCACGCCCGCGACCGTGCCCGCAGCGCGCGCACGGATTCCACCGATCAGCGACCGCATGGGACGCACCTCCGTATGACAACGTTGTCCGACCAGGGTCGCGAAACTTTGGCACGGGGGCTGGGCGGTGTCAATGACCCGCGCGCGGGCGGGTCATTGACGGAAGGGCCGACGACACCGCCCGCGCACAGGGCCGTGGCGTCCGGGCGCGCGGGTGGGGCTATCGCTTGTCGCGCTGCCCGTCGGCGAGCTGACGGGACGTATGGCCCGCGCCCGCGCCCCGCTGGGCCCGCTCGGCGATGCTCGGGAACAGCCCGCCGATGGCGCTGCCCAGGCGCAGTTCCAGCGGGGCCACGTTCACCTCGGCCCGGTTCCGCTCGACCGCCCGGATCGTCGCGGCCGCCACCCGCCGGGAGGAGACCGTACGGACCCCGGTGGGCAGGGATGTGCCCGCGTCGGCGAACATCCCGGCGTCGCCCACGAATCCGGGCTGCACCAGCGAGACCCCGACCCCCGTGCCGTGCAGATCCTGCCGCAGCCCGAGGGCGAAACCGCGCAGCCCGAACTTGGCCGCGTTGTAGAGCGCCGCGCCGGGGGAGGCCGTACGGCCCGACAGCGAGCCGATCATCACCAGGTGTCCGGAGCCCGCCTCCACCATGCGCGGTGCCATCAGCCGGGACAGCAGGATCGGTGCGCGCAGATTGACATCGAGGGCGCGGTCCAGCTCCTCCGGCCGGTAGTCCAGGACCGGGCCGCTGGCGGGCAGCGCGGCGTTGGCGATGACGATTCGGGCGTCCGCCGCCTCCTCGACGAGCCGCTCCACATCGGACCGTTCGGCCAGATCGGCGACGATCACCCGGCCGCCCAGCCGCTCGGCCAGCGGCCGCAGCACCTCCTCACGGCGGCCGGTGAGCAGCAGCTTGGCGCCCTTGGCCGCGAACGCGCGGGCCAGTGTCTGGCCGATGCCGCCGGTGGCCCCGGTGAGCAGGACGGTCGTGCCGGCGATCCGCATGCGATCTCCTCCGGTTACGGTCGAGTACGTTCCGGGCACGGTACTGCGTATGCGCTCCGCGCCGGGCATGGGCCCGCCCCCGTACGCACGCGGCGGCCCGCGACGGCGTGTCCCCCGGCCCGTACGCGTCGGCGGCCGTGGGTCTCCGGGCCCCGGGAGCGGGCCGTTCCGGTGAGGTGCCGCATCGGGGTGGCTGGGGGTGTCCGGCGGGCCACGCGGCGGGGCAGGGGCCTCGCCCCTGGACCCCGGGGTCTGGGGCGGAGCCCCCACGCGGCGGAGCCGCACATCGACGCTGCGAGGGAAGGGGCGGGTAGGGGGAAGCACCGATATGCGGCTCCGCCGCGTGGCCCGCCGCAGGCGTACGCGTACCGCCGGACGCCCCTTACCCCTCGCGGGGAGCAGGGGTGCCCAGGCCGTAGACGCGGCGGGCGTTGTCCGCGCCCAGCAGCGCGGCCACCCGGCGGGCGTCGCGTCGGGACCAGGCGCCCTCCGCCACCCAGTGGGTCAGCAGCGCGGTCAGCGCCTCCCGGAAGAGCCGCGCCCCCACCACATACAGTTCGGGCAGCCCGTAGGCGTCGGTCGAGAAGAGCACCTTGCCGAACGGGGCGAGCTCCAGCATCTCGGCGAGCACCGCCCCGGCCCGCGCCCCGGTGTGCGACAGGGCCAGCCCCACATCGGCGTACACATGCGGGAAGACGGCGGCCAGATAGGCGGCGCCGCGGTGGTACGGATAGCCGTGCAGCAGGATCAGCGTGCAGCCCGTGGGGCGCACGGCGCGGATGAAGTCGGTGAGGGCGAGCGGATCGCAGCGGTCCAGCCGCAGATCGGGATCGCCGAACCCGGTGTGCAGTTGCAGCGGCAGCCCGGTGTACGCCGCCGACCACAGCAGATGGCGCAGCAGCACGGGGTCGGTGACCCGGGCGGCGGCGGTGCCGCCCTGGGCGCGCCGGGCCAGCCAGTGTTCGGCGGCGGTGTGGACGGCGCCGGGGCCCGGCGGATCGGGCTCGAAGTCCAGGCCGTAGCGGTAGGCGGCCACCGACTTGAAACCGGTCGCCGTACGGGCCGCCTCCCGGATCCCGTCCGCCACTCCGGTCAGGAAGTCGTCGGCGGTCAGCGAGGTGTCGGCGATCCGCTCCGCCAGCTGCTCAAGACGGACGATCTCATGCGCGGTGCCGCCCGCCGCCAGGGCCAGCTCCTGAGGGCTGGTCAGATTGCCCGGCAGCCCGGTGTCCACCAGGAACTCGCTGATCCCGGCGGCGCTCAGCAGCCGCCGGGTCACCTCCCGCGCGCCCAGCTCGCGCCGCCGGGCGAGGTAGGGGGCGGGCGGGCAGTGCGGTTCGAGGTCCAGCAGCGGCGGACACCAGCGGCGCACCGCGAACCCCAGCTGGCTGTCGAAGAAGGTGGTGCCGAGCGCGGCGGGCGCGTCGGATTCGGTCAGGAACGCCTCGAATTCGGCCGAGCCCAGCTCGGAGCGGACCACCCCATGGCAGTGGTGGTCCACCAGGGGCGGCAGCGGCGGCTCGGTCGGATCCGTCTGCTCGGCGGCCTCCATCGGTCAGTACCGCCTCCGGGTCGCGACGGCGATCTCGCGCGGGGACGACTTCTCGAACAGCGCGGCCTCCGCCCGGCGCACCGCGGCGATGGACTCGAAGAGCGGATCGCCCAGCGCCTCGCGCAGCACGGCCGAGTCCTCGAAGTGCTCAAGCGCCGTCAGCAGCGAGGTGGGCAGCCGCCGCTCGCGTCCCTCGGCGGCCGGGTCCCCGGAGACGGGCGGGGGGAGCGAGAGCCCGGCGTCCAGCCCGCCGAGGCCCGCGGCGATGACCGCGCCCGCCACCAGGTAGGGGTTGGCCGCCGGGTCGAAGGACTTGATCTCGGCGTTGGAGGCCCCCGGGTCGTCCGGCGCGCCGGTGATGAAGCGCACCGCGGCCTCCCGGTTCTCCAGGCCCCAGCACTGGTACGCCCCGGCCCAGCGGGAGGGTTCGAGCCGGAGGTAGCTCGCGGGGGAGGGGGCGCCGATGGCGAGCAGGGCGGGCAGCTCGCGCAGCACCCCGGCGAGGAACGCCTCGGCCGTCGCGGTCATGCCGTTGGGCCCGTCGCCGTCCCGGCACAGATTGCGGTCCCCCTGCCACAGGCTCAGATGGAGATGGGCGCCGTTGCCGACCCCGCCCGGGTCCACCACCGGGCCGAACATGGGGTTGAACCCGGCGCGCCCGGAGCACGCCCGGATCGTCTCCCGCACCAGGACGGCCAGATCGGCCGCGCCGACCGGATCGGCGGGTGCCAGGGAGACCTCGAACTGCCCGGGGGAGTACTCGGGGTGGAGCTGGTGCACCTCGGCCTGCTGCGCCTCCAGCGCGCCGAGCAGATCGGCGAGGTAGTCGGCGAGGTCGACCACCCGCGCCATGCCGTAGGCGGGGCCCGCGGTGGGGTAGCGCGGCGGGTCCTGGTCCGGGTCGCCCGTGGTGACGACCCACTCGGTCTCGAACCCCATGCGCACGGTCAGCCCCCGCTTCCGCGCCTGCTCGGCCATCCGCCGGGCGAACAGCCGCTGGCAGACGGGGTGCGCCCGGCCCTCCTGGTCGTACCGGTCGACCGGGGCCCAGGCCCAGCCGGGCTGCGCGGCCAGCGGGGTGAGCCGGTCCAGGTCGGGGAGGAGCCGCAGATCCCCGTCCGGGCCGCCGACATGGCGGCTGGTGGTCATGGAGTCGTCCACGAGATAGACGTCGAAGACGGGGGACATCCCGACCCCGCGCCGCGCGGCATGGGGCAGCCGCGCGGTGGGCACGGACTTCACCCGGGTCAGACCCGCGTTGTCCACCCAGGTCAGCGCGATGGCCTGGATGCCGTTCGCGGTGAGCCGCTCGGCCTCCTGCCGAGCTCGTGCGTATGCCTGCTCGCGATCCCCGGTCCCCATGGGCGCCTCCTCAGCCACGTCCTGTACGCCGAGACTATTGCCTGCGGACGTTCCTGTGGTGACGCATTGTCCCGATCGCATACGGGGTGTGACGGTGGCTTATGCCGGTCGGTGGTTGACATGACCGGCCGTGGCGTCGAGGGGGGTCGGCCCGCCCGCCGAGGCGTCCGGTTTCGGCCAGGTAGCGGAGGCCGCCTACGTCACCTGGCCCCCTCCCGGAGGATGTCGGCGAGGGAGGCGAGATACATCTCGATGGCCTGGCCGGGTTCGCGCACCCGGCGGCCCGACAACTTCCCGATCTTCTCCAGCCGGTACAGCAGGGTGTTCCGGTGGATGTGCAGCCGCTCGGCGACCCGGACCAGCGACAGGCCGCCTTCCGCCCAGCCGATCAGCGTCTCCCGCAGCGTCGGCCAGTCCGGCTGCTCGCGCAGCCGCCCCAGCACCGCCTCGGTGAACCGGGCCCGGTCGTGGGGCGGTATCGAGCCCAGCAGATGCGGCACCCGCAGCTCCGAGGCGATGAAGACCCGCTCCCCGGGGAAGACCGCCGGTCCGGTGCGCAGCGCCGTCGCCGCGTCGCGATAGGAGGCGTGCATCCCGGCCGCCCCGGCCCCCGGTTCGCCGACGGCCATCCGGCCGTCCAGACCATGGCGCTCCGCGAGCAGCGCCAGCAGGTGCTCGCACCGTTCGGGCAGCCTCTCCGGGGCCGCGCGCCCTTCGTGCGCGACGGCCAGCACCGCGTACCGCCCCGCGGTCTGCTCGCCCGCCACGTCCTGGCGGTCGCGGAACACCTCCCGCACCGTCCGCAGCACCGTCAGCCGGGACACCGCCGCGGGGCCCTCGTCCGCCCGGCCCGGCGCGCCCGCCGAGCGCACCTCCAGCAGCACCGCGCTGCGGGCCGCCCCGGGCGAGAGCCCCAGCTCGACCGCGCGGGCGGCCACCGCGTCCGGGCCGACCACCTCGGGGTCGTAGAGCGCGATGTCCCGGACGAAGTCGTCGACCGCCCGCTCATGGAGCATCCGCGAGCGCAGCAGCGCCGCCTCCTCCAGCAGGATCTCGGTCTGCCGCCGCACCACCAGGCCGAAGCGGTGCACCTCCTCGGGCACCCCGGTCAGACAGACGGTGCCGATCACCTCCTCCCCGACGGTGATCGGCAGGCTCATCCCGGGCCGTACGCCCCGCATCCGGCCCGCCTGCTCGGCGCTGTGGGTGGCGGGGCGCCCGGTGCGCACCACCTCCAGGGACGCCTCGTGGACGGTGCCGACGCGCGCGAGGTCGCCACAGCCGATGACGACCGCCCCGGGATCGGTGATCAGTACATTGAAACCGGTGATCCGCCCGATGTCGCGGGCGATCTCCTGTGCCAGCTCCGGCGTCAGTATGGGAGGGCCGCCGCGCGGGCCGCCAAGGTGGTCCATGGGCGGATCGTACAGACGCACCCGCTCTCAGGTCGATGTCTTCATACGCTTCGAACGATGACCGGGGACCCGTCGCTGCATACCGTCTTCCGTCAACACCACCGGGCGCCCCGCACCGCCCGGCCATCCGTCCCCTCCTCCCCAGGAGCCCTCCTCAGGAGACGGCCATGAGCACAGCATCCCTGGAGAAGTCCCGTCCCACCCGCACTCACTGGTTGATCACGCTGTACGCCGGCGGCGGCGAGTTCTGCGACGGCTACATCCTCAGCATCATCGGCGTCGCGCTTCCGCTCCTCACCGCCGACTACCACCTCAACTCCTTCGACGCCGGAGTGGTCGGCTCCGCCTCCCTGATCGGCATGTTCGCCGGTGGCCTGGTCTTCGGCTATGTCACCGACCGGGTCGGGCGGCAGAAGGTCTATCTCTTCGACATCGCCGCCTTCATCCTGCTCTCCGCGGCCCAGTTCTTCGTCACCGATCCCTGGCAGCTCACCGTGCTGCGCTTCCTCATGGGCATCGCCATCGGTGCCGACTTCGCGATCGCGGGCACCATCGCCTCCGAGTTCGCGCCGCGGAACTCCCGGGGACCGCTGCTGGTCATCATGGTCACCATGTGGTCGGTCGGCGCCGCCGTCGCGTACGTCGTCGGCTGGGCGATGCTGTCCTCCGGCCACGACGACTGGCGCTGGATGCTCGCGAGCAGCGCGATACCCGCCGTCCTCATCCTGCTGCTGCGCTTCGGCACCCCCGAGTCCCCGCGCTGGCTGCTCAGCAAGGGCCGCGGCCAGGAAGCGGAGGCCGTGCTGAAGCAGATGCTCGGCCCGGACGCGAGCCTGGACGACCTGGAGGCCGACACCGCCTCGCGCACCCGCTACGGCGACATCTTCCGCGGCGCCTATCTGCGGCGGACCGTCTTCGTCAGCGTCTTCTGGGCGTGTCAGCTGCTGCCGATCTACGCCATCACCACCTACGAACCCACCATCCTGTCCTCCTTCGGACTGGCCGACGGCAACGACTCCTACCTGGGCTCGGTCGTGGTGCAGATCTTCTTCGTGCTCGGCTCGCTCTCGGGGATCCTGGTCATCAACAAGGGGCGGCGCACCCTGCTCCTGTGGAGCTTCGGCCTCTCCGCGATCCCCCTGCTCTGCCTGGCGGCCTTCGCCCACCCCTCACCGGCCGTCGTGATCGTCCTCTTCGCGGCCTTCGGAGTGGCGTGCTTCTCCAGCCAGTGCCTCCAGGCCATCTACCCCTCCGAGCTGTTCCCGACCGGGGTCCGGGCCACCGCCAACGGGTTCGCCACCGGCATCAGCCGGGTCGGCGCCGCCATCGGCACCTGGGGAGCGCCCGTCGTCCTCGACCACAGCACCCGGCTGGCCATGCTCCTCGGCGCGGTGATCTGCGCCATCGGCTGGGGAACGTCGTACATCCTCGCCCCGGAGACCAGCGGGCTCACCCTCGCCGACGCCAGTGCGGCGGATACGGACCACAGCCGTCGCGGGCGGCTGCGGGCCCGCCGTGACGCCTCCTCGACCACCCCGTCCCCCGCGGTGAAGGAGCCCTCATGACCTTTCCGGACACCCCGCCCTCCACGGTCACGATCATCGGCGGCGGAGTCGTCGGCCTGGCCTGTGCCCACTACCTCAGTGGCGCCGGGCTGCGGGTCACCGTCCTCGAACGCGACCGGCTGGGCAGCGGCGCGTCCCGTGGCAACGCCGGGGAGGTCTGCCCCGACCTGGTCGAACCGCTGGCCGCGCCCGGTGTCATCGGTACGGCGCTGCGCGGGCTGCACCGCCGGGACAGCGCGCTGGCGATCCACCCCCCGGCCGGTGCCGAACTGCTGCGGTTCCTCGTCCGGTTCGGGATGCGGGCCACCTCGCGCCACTACGCGCGGGGGGCCGCCGCCCTCGGCGCGCTCGCGAGGGGCACCTTCGGGCTCTTCGAGGAGCTGGAGGCGGCCGGGGTGGACGGGGAGGCGCACAAGGACGGCTTCCTGTTCGCCTTCCCCTCCCGGGAGTACGCCGCCGAGGCGCTCGCCGCCTTCCGCCGGCTGGACGCGCCCATCGCGCCCGGCGGTGTGCTGGAGGGGGCCCGCCTCGCGGCGGCGGAGCCCTCGCTCACCGAGGGCGCGCGGGCGGGGTTCGTGGTGGAGCGTCAGTGGTCCCTGGATCCCTCGCTCTTCGTGGACCGGCTCGCCGAGCGGCTGCGGAGCGACGGTGTGGAACTGGTCGAGGGGGCACGGGTCTCATCGATCGTGGACCGCTCCGACCGGACCGAGGTCCGCACCTCGGCGGGCACCTTCCGCGCCGACACGGTGGTCATCGCGGCGGGCATCGGCTCGCGGGAGCTGGTGCGCGGGCTCGGCAAGGACATCGACCTGGTGGCGGGCAAGGGCTACAGCTTCTCGGTGGCGGCCGAGCCGCCGCCCTCCCGTCTGGTCCACCTCGGCGCGGCCAAGGTGGTGCTCACGCCGATGGGCAAGCGGGTCCGGGTCGCCGGGACGATGGAGTTCGAGCGCGACGCCGACCGGTTCCGGCAGCGGCGCATCGAGGCCATCGTCGCCGCCGCGCGTCCGTATCTGCGCCATGCCGACTGGGACGACCGCCAGGAGGAGTGGGTCGGGCCGCGGCCCATGACCCCCGACGGGCTGCCGCTGATCGGTCCGGTGCCGGGCCATCCCCGGGTGCTGCTGGCCACCGGCCACAACATGCTCGGGCTGATGCTCGCGCCCGCCACCGGCCGGCTGGTGGCCGGACTGCTGACGGGTACGGCGGATCCTGGGCTTTCCTCCACTTTCGCCCCGGTACGGAACATTCGTCGGTACTCTTGGCGTGTACATGGCGCTCACTGAAGCGCCCTGACACCCAAGGAGCTTGCAGTGGTCAGTCGCAGAACCCTGCTCACGAGCACACTGGGCATCACCGGCGGCCTTCTCCTCCCCACGGCGGGCGCCGACGCGGCGCCCGCCGACTGGTCCCGGGCGGTGGTGGACTCCACCATCGCCCGCAAACCGGACCCCACGACCCTCGGCGGCTGGGGCTACACCCAAGGGCTCTTCCTGCTCGGCGCCTACCGCGTCTACCAGCGGGTCAAGGAGCCCTCGTACCTGGCGTACATCAAGGGGTGGGTGGACAACTTCGTCGACGCCGACGGCCATATGAGCCGGACCTTCGACAACCTGGACGCGATGCAGTCCGGCAATCTGCTGCTGATCCTCCACCAGGAGACCGGCGATCCGCGCTACCGGACCGCCGCCGACCAGATCCGGGCCCGCATCACCACCTATCCGCGCACCGCGGACGGCGGGATGTGGCACGCCACCGGCAAGACCAACGAGTTGTGGGGCGACGGGGTCTTCATGGCCCAGCCGTTCCTGCTGCGCTACGGCATCGCCTACGGCGACGAGTCGTTCGCGTACGAGGAGGTCACCAGGAACCTCTCGGTGTACTTCCGCCACCTCAAGGCGGCCAACGGGCTGATCTACCACGCCTATGACGCCGACGGCGACGCCCCCTGGAAGCCCGACCCCACCACCGGCACCTCCGCCCACTTCTGGGCACGGGCCATCGGCTGGACCGCGATGACCCATGTCGAGGTGCTGGAGCTGCTCCCCGCGAAACACCCGCGCCGCGCCGAACTGATCGGCAACATAGGGCACTTGGCGAAGGGCTTCACGCGCTACCAGGATCCGGCCACCGGTCGCTGGTTCCAGGTCGTCGACAAGGCCGGCGACCCCGGCAACTGGACCGAGACCTCCGCCTCCAGCATGTACACCCTGATGCTGCACGCCGCCCTGGAACACGGCTGGATCAGCGGCGGCGGCTACTCCGCGGCGGCCCGCAGGGGCTATCAGGGCGTGCTGAAGAAGGTGTCGGTCGGCTCCGACGGGCTGACGAACATCACCGACATCAGCGAGGGCACCAACGTCGGGGACCTGGCCTACTACCTCGGCCGCAAGCGCAATACGAACGACCTCCACGGTCTGGGCGCCTTCCTGCTGATGAACGAGCGGCTCGCGCACTGACGCACGTGTACGGTCGCGCCCCGGGGGAGCGCGACCGTACGCGTGGCGGCCGCTACTTCAGTCCCACCTCGAAGACCTTGTCCGCGCCGTCCGGCTCCCCGCCGTTGTTGTCCGCGTTCGTCGTGGACAGCCACAGCGTGTTCTCGCCCGGCACGGTCTCCACGGTGCGCAGCCGCCCGTAGGAGCTGGTGTAGTACGCCTTCGGGGTGCCCGCGCTGGTCCCGTCCACCGGGATCCGCCACAGCCGCTCACCGCGCAGCGCCGCCATGTACAGCGCGCCGTCGGCGTAGGTGACCCCGCTGGGCGAGGCGTCGCCGACCGACCACTGGCGCTTGGGGCTGGTCATCCCGGAGGTGGAGCACTCGCCCTCGCAGACCGGCCAGCCGTAGTTCTTGCCGGATTCGATCAGGTTGAGCTCGTCGTACTTGCTGTTGCCGAGCTCGGCCTCCCACAGCCGGCCCTGCGGATCCCAGGTGATGCCCTGCGGATTGCGGTGGCCGTACGAGTAGACGAGGGTGCCGAACGGATTGCCCGGGGCCGGTTTGCCGTCCGTGGTCATCCGCAGGATCTTCCCGTTGAGGGAGTTCTTGTCCTGCGCGAGGTCGGGTGTCTGCGCCTCGCCGGTGGTGGCGTAGAGATAGCCGTCCGGGCCGAACTTGAGGCGTCCGCCGTTGTGGTACTTGTTCTTCTTGATGCCGGTGACGATCGCCTTGTAGCCGCTGAGCGAGGAGCCGTCGTAGGTCATCCTGGCGATGCGGTTGCCGTCGGACGCGGTGTGCATCAGGTAGATGGCGTGGTCGCTGCTCCAGTTCGGGGAGACCGCGAGGCCCATCAGCCCGCCCTCACCGCCGGTGGTCACCACATTGGGCACCGTGCCCACCTGCGTCCTGGTGCCCGACTGGGTGAGCTTGTACAGCTTGAAGGAATCGCGCTCGGTGATCAGCGCCGAGCCGTCGGGCAGCCAGCTGAGCCCCCAGGGGATGCTCCAGCCGGACGAGACGGTCTTGATGTCCGACGGGGCGGAGTCGGCCCGCGCCGGTGCCGCGTTGCCCGCGCCCGTCTGGGTGAGCAGCAGCCCGGCCGCGAGTGCGGTGGTCGCGGCCGCGGCCACGAGGGTGTTCCGGTGACTCTTCATCGCGCGTCCTCCTACTGGAGCTTGTACGCCTTGAAGTTTCGGGTGAGCAGATACGTGGTCTGGAGGCCGCTGCTGTTCAGGCTCCGGTAGATGCCCCACTTGGGCCGCAGGTAGTTCTTGCCGCGCCACAGGTCCAGGCCGGTGCGCTTGTACGAGGCGACTTCTCTGCCGTCGGTGGTCACCGACCAGTCGGCGTACGCACCCGAGTCGGCCGCCTTGACCTCGACCGACACATCGCTCCACTTGCCCTGGATCGGCGCCAGGTCCGCGGCGCCGGCCTCGGTGAGATTGTCGTCGTCGTCCGACGTCCGTATCTCGACCTTCGGGCCGTCGCTGTGCTGGTGCAGCGACATGGTGAACAGCGGGGCGGCCACGTCCCCCACCTTGATCTGCATGATGTGGGTGAAGCCGGTGGTCGCGTCCAGGGTGTCCGGCACATACATCTGGTACTGGATCCGCCAGGTCTCGTTCTTGAGGATCTTGACGGCGGATCCGCCCTGCTTCATGCCCCTGACCTCTTGGCGCTGGCGGTCGGTGCTGGTGTCGACGTCCTTGGGGTAGTGGATGTCGGTGCGGAAACCGTCCTGGTACGGGTAGATGTGGGTGACGCCGGGGTGGGAGTCGGCGCGGTCGTCCTCGGCGCCCTCGAACGCGGAGGCGACGCTCGCCCCCGACGCGGGGTTCCACTTGAGGCTCCAGGACGCGGCCGGCGCCTGCGGGGACCGCTCGGCGCCATAGGCGACCGCGGCCGGGGCGATCAGCGCGGCAGTGGCCGCGAGGGTCAGGGCGGTGCGCGGTAAGAGCGGTGGACGCTCCATCAAGGATTCTCCTGTCTGATCCTTGTTCACATCGAGGGACAGTAAGGAAAGTTTCCTAATGCGTCAACAGGTTCAGCCGCGCGTCACCCGGAAGACGACCGTGCCGTGTGCGGGTACCGAGGCGCTGATCGAGCCGCTCGTGGTGGAGGTGGCCTTCGACCACAGGTCCTTCAGGCGGTACGAGGAGGAGCCGCCGAGACCGATCGCGCTCGCCGTCGTCGAGATCGTCTTGCTGGACGAGTTCTCGTTGAGCAGCGCCACGGCGCGGTCGCCGTTCGCCAGCTGCTTGGTGTACACGGTCTTTCCGCCGCTGGAGGAGACGATGGTGGCCTGTTTGCCCAGGGTGTCCTGGTCGAGCGCGATGATGTCGGTGTTCTTCAGGATCGACTGGGTGGTGGCGGAGGCGTCGCGGATGTCGCTGCCGATCAGCAGCGGCGCCGCCATCATCGCCCACAGGCTGAAGTGGGTGCGGTACTCGGTGGCGGTCATCCCGCCGTTGCCGACCTCCAGCATGTCGGGGTCGTTCCAGTGGCCGGGCCCCGCGTACTGCGCCAGGTCGTCGTTGATGTGCAGCTTGTCGATCATGCTGGACCACTTGTCGCTGATGTCGCCGGTGGTCCGCCAGGAGTTGCCGACCGGCTCACCCCAGGTCCACACCTTGGGGTTGGTCTGGCCCCATTCGCACAGCGAGTAGACGATCGGCCGGCCGGTGGCGGCGAGCGCGTCCCGCATGGCCTTGTAGCGCTGCTGGGCGTCGACGCCCTGGTTGTTGCAGTTGTCGTACTTGAGGTAGTCCACGCCCCAGGAGGCGAACTGTTTGGCGTCCTGCTTCTCGTGGTTCAGTCCGCCCGGGAAGCCGTTCGCCCCGTTGCAGGTCTTGGTGCCGGCGCTGGTGTAGATCCCGAACTTCAGCCCCTTGGCGTGCACATAGTCCGCCACGGCCTTGATGCCGTTCGGGAAGCGGGTGCGGTTGGGCACCAGAGCGCCGTCCGAGTCCCGGGTGGGCTCGGCCCAGCAGTCGTCGATGTTGACGTAGGTGTAGCCGGCGTCCTTGAAGCCGAGCCTGATGAACGCGTCGGCGATGCCCTTGACCATGGACTCGTTGAAGGAGGCGTCGCAGTGCGTGGCGTTCCAGTTGTTGAAGCCCATCGGGGGCGTACGGGCCACGCCGTTGTCGAGCGCCGCGGCCTGTGTCGCGCCCGTGATGAGGCCGGCGGTGAGGGCTCCGGCGGCGACCGTGGTGACCGCGGTGGCGGTTGCGAGACAGGAGCGGAGTCTGCGCAATCGTGCCGATCTCTGCATGATCATCTCCTTTGGGTGTGACAATGCATCGCGGAAGGTAGGAGGTATGGCGCGATGAGTCAAGGATTGGTGTGGACCAAGAGCGGGATCTGATGGGGCTTCAGCGATGAGAATGCGCCAACTACCTGTGGATTCAGCTTGGTTGGCTCAGCTTGATTCTCTTATGTGTGGCGGGGCCATCGAAAGAGATCGGAGGACTTTTTGATGCACGCTTCTTGACCGCACCCCGACCGCTGGTGACCCTGCAACAGAACGGAACATCACCACGCTCCATCCCTCCATCGGCATTCACAGCTCGGAGAAGGAGCCCTCATGGGCCACAGATCGCGCCGCCGCTTTGGCGCCTGGCCGGCCGCCGTGCTGTCGGCCGTCATCGCCCTCGCCCTCACCCTCACCGGTCCCACCCCGGCGCGGGCCGAGGTCACCAACCCCCGGCAGCAGTGGCTGCGCCAGTCCCAGGCGGGGCTCTTCCTGCACTGGGGCATGCGCACCTCGCCCGGCTACACCAGCTGCTCCGCCTGGGAGAAGGCGGTCACCGACGGCGGCTGGGACGCGGACTACTGGGTGGCCGAGGCCAAGAAGCTGCACGCCTCCTACCTGGTGCTCGCCTCCTTCCACAGCCGATTGGGCTATGCGCGGGCCTGGCCGTCCGCCATCCCCGGAAGCTGCTCCACCAAGCGGGACTTCCTCGGCGAGCTGATCGACGCGGCGAGCGCCCAGGGGCTGAAGGTCATGCTCTACATGACCAACGATCCGCAGTGGCATGCCGAAGGCGGCCACGAATGGCTCGACTCGGCGGCCTACTCGTCGTACAAGGGCCATGACGTCGACCTGACCACGCGCGACGGCTTCGGCGAGTACTCCTACGACAACTTCGTGGAAGTGATGCGGAAGTACCCCGGGCTGTCCGGGTTCTGGATCGACAACGACAACGACTACTGGATCGACCACGGGCTCTACGAGAAGATCCGCGCGGACCGTCCCGGCTGGCTGCTGAGCAACAACAACGAAGACACGCCGATCATGGACACGGTCAGCAATGAGCAGAAGACCGGGATGACCCCGGCCTACGACTACCCCCAGGCCATCTGGACCCCGCAGCCCCGGCTCACCGAGGCCTGCTTCAAGCTGCCCAGCAGCGGGGCCTGGTGGTACAGCGGCACCGACTCGGCGGTGGACCAGGGACTCACCCTCGGCCGGCTGATCAGCGACTCCGGCTCCTCCGTCAAATCCCTCATGGCCGAGACCGCCCAGGTGAACGGGCGCTTCCCCGGCAAACAGGAAGCCTTCAACAACTACGCCAAGACCTATCTCGACAAAATCTGGGGATCGCTGGACGGCACCGAGGGCGGTGGCTACTCCTACGGTGGACTCCAGCCCGGCGCCTGGAACGACGGCGCCCACGGAGTGACCACGGTGAGCACCGCCGACCCCGACCGCCACTTCGTCCACGTCCTCACCCGGCCCTCGGGCTCCACGCTGACGTTGCGGGACAACGGCTACAAGGCGACCGGCGTCACCGACTACCGCACCGGGAAGAAGCTCGACTTCCGCCAGAGCGACGGCCGGATCACCATCTCCGGCATCACGGACTGGGATCCGTACGACACCGTCCTCGCGGTCCGCACCGACGGCCGCCAGGGCATCGTCCCGCCCGGTTCCGTCACCGCGAGCGCCAGTGTCTCCGCGAGCGGCCACCCCGCCTCCGCCGTGCTCGACGGCGATCCGCAGACGTACTGGGACAACAACACCACCCTGCCCGCCTCGGTCACCCTCGATCTGCGGTCCGCGAAGAGCATCCGCTATCTGGCCGTGAACCAGCGGGAGTGGTCGGTCTCCTACGCCCGTTCCGACACCGAGCAGTCCGCCCGCATCCGCGACTACCAGGTGCACGTCTCCGACAACGGCCGCGACTGGGGCAGCCCGGTCGCCTCCGGAACGCTGCCCAGCGCCCGCGGGGTGCGGTTCATCGACATCCCCGCCACCACCAAGCGCTATGTCCGGCTCACGGTGAACAGCACCTGGGCCGCGGCCACCGACACCAAGCACTACCGCAAGCTGCTGCTGGACGAGGTGCGCATCGGATCCGCCTACCCCGGGAGCGGCCGCACCACCACCGACGGCGGGGCACCGCGGATCCGGACCGCCCGCTGACGGCCCGGCCGCCCCGTCCCGTTGATTCATCCCCCACCCAGATGGAAGGCAGGTCGAAGCCATGAACGAGACCACACCGCGCACGGCGCCCGAGACGGCGGACCGCACCCGTACGGAGGCCGGCGAGACCGCCTGGCAGACCCCCGACTACGTGGTCGTGGAGACCGCGCTGGAGGTCACCGCCTACTCGCTGAACGCCCGCTGAGCTCCCCGCCATGCGCGTGCGCGTGCTCGGCACCGCGGCGGGTGGCGGCGTACCCCAGTGGAACTGCGCGTGCCCCGGATGCTCCGGGGCACGCGCCCACCCGGGGTGGCGCCGCCGCCATGCCTCGCTCGCCGTCCAGGCCGACGAAGGCCGCTGGTACCTGGTCAACGCCACCCCCGACCTCGGCGACCAGATCGAGGACTGCCCCGAACTGCACCCCGGGCCCGAACCGCGCCGGACCCCGCTGGCCGGGGTGATCCTCACCGACGCCGAACTCGACCACACCCTCGGCATCGCCCGGCTGCGCGAGGCGGACGCCATCGAGATCGTGGCCACCGACCCGGTGCGGCACGCCCTGCTGACCGGGCTCCACCTGGGCGAGGTCCTCACCCCCTACGCCCGGCTGGACTGGCGCCCCCTCGGCCCCGGGGACCGGCCGCTCGTCGAGGGCTCGCCCCTCGCCGTCGGCGCCGTCCCCGTCTCCGCCAAACGCCCCCGCTACGCGGCTGGACGGGGCGCCCCGGACGACGACGCCTGGGTGGTCGCCCTGCGGCTGACCGACCGCGCCACCGGTCGCTCCCTCCTCTACGCCCCCGCGCTCGCCGCCTGGCCCGACACCTTCCAGCGCGCCGCCGAAGCGGCCGACTGCGTGATCGTCGACGGCACCTTCTGGTCCGATGACGAGCCCCTCACCAGCGGCTTCGGCTCGCGTACCGCCACCGCCATGGGCCATCTGCCGATCGAAGGACCGGACGGCACGGCGCACCGGCTCGCCGCACTCGAAGCGCGCACCCTGTACACCCACCTCAACAACACCAACCCCCTCAACGACCCGGCCGCGCCCCAGCACTCGGGGTTGCGGAAGCTGGGCGTCGAGGTGGCCGCCGACGGGATGGTGATCGACCTGTGAGCACCCCACGGACCCGGCTCGAGGAGCGGTTGCGCGCGGTCGCGCAGGAGCGCTACCACGACCGCCACCCCTTCAACGTACGGATGCACGCGGGCGAGCTCACCCCCGCCGAACTGCGCCGCTGGATCCTCAACCGCTTCCACTACCAGCGCCACATCCCCGTCAAGGACGCGCTGATCACCGCCAAGCTCGACACCTCACGGCTGCGCCGGATGTGGCTGCGGCGCATCCAGGACCACGACGGCGCCACCGAGGGCGAGGGCGGTATCGAGCGGTGGCTGCGGCTCGGCGAGGCCGCGGGGCTGGACCGGGACCGGCTGCTGTCGGGTGCCGAGGTGGTGCCCGGGGTGCGGCTCGCGGTCGACGGCTATGTCAACTTCTGCCGGCTGCGCGGGCCCCTGGAAGCCGTCGCCGCCTCGCTCACCGAGCTGTCCGCGCCCGGCATCATGCTCACCCGGATCGACGCCTTCGAGCGGTACTACCCCTGGATCGAGCGCGAGGGCCTGGTCTACTTCCGCAACCGGGTCGGCCAGGGGCGCCGGGACAGCACCGAGGCCCTCGACCTGGTCCTGACCTGGGCGCGGACCCCCGAGGACGAGGACCGAGCGGTGGCGGCGCTCGCCTTCAAATGCGATGTGCTGTGGTCGCTGCTGGACGCGGTCGACCACGCCGACACCAAGGACGGTCCGGGGGCCGACATCAGGGACAACCCGGGGGAGGGCATATGACCGGCCCTGGCCCCGGCACCGGGCCCGCCCCGACCGGATGGCGGCCCGCGCTGGCCCCCGCCGTGAGCCTGCGCCACGACCGGGTGCGGGACGCCGATCTGCTGGTGCTGCCCGAGCGGGTGGTGGTGCTGCGCGGCAGCGCCGCGAAGATCCTGCGGCTGTGCGACGGCGACCGCGACCTCGACGCCATCGTGGCGGAGCTTCGGAGCCGCTTCCCCGGCGCGCCCGTCGCCGAGGACGTGCCCGCCTTCCTCGACCGGCTGCGTACCCAGGGCTGGGTCCGGTGACCGCCGCGCCCCGCCCGTGGGCCCTGCTCGCCGAGCTCACCCACGGCTGTCCGCTGCACTGCCCCTACTGCTCCAACCCGCTGGAGCTGGTCCGCCGCTCCCGTGAGCTGTCCACCGCCGAGTGGGCGGAGGTGATGCGCCAGGCCGGGGAGCTGGGGGTGGTGCACACCCATCTCTCCGGCGGGGAACCGCTGTTGCGCGGCGATCTCGCCGAGATCGTCACCGCCGCCGAGTCCGCCGGGATCTACACCCAGCTCGTCACCAGCGGCGTGGGCCTGGATGGCGCCCGGCTGGCCACGCTGACCGCCGCCGGGCTGCGCAGCGTCCAGCTGTCCGTGCAGCACGCCGATCCGGCCGCCTCCGACCGGATCGCCGGGCACCGCTCGTACGCCGCCAAGGAACGCGCCGCCGCCCTGGTGCGCGCGGCCGGACTGCCGCTCGGGATCAATGTCGTCCTGCACCGCGACAACCTCGACGCGCTCGACGCCATCATCCGACGCGGCCTGGACTGGGGCGCCGACCGGATCGAGCTGGCCAACACCCAGTTCTACGGCTGGGCGCTGCGCAACCGCGACGCCCTGCTGCCCACCCGCGACCAGCTCGCCCGGGCGCGGGACACCGTCCAGCGGTGGCGGGACCGGCTGGGCGGCGCCACCGACCTGGTGTGGGTCGTGCCCGACTACTTCGACGGCGTGGCCAAGCCCTGTATGGGCGGCTGGGGCGCGGTCTCGCTGACCGTCGCGCCCGACGGCACCGTGCTGCCCTGCCCCGCCGCCGCGAGCCTGCCGGACCTGGACCCGCCCACCGTCCGCGACCACCCCCTGGAGTGGATCTGGGACCACTCGGGAGCCTTCAGCCGCTACCGGGGCGAGGAGTGGATGCGCGAGCCGTGCCGCACCTGCTCCCGCCGCGCGGAGGACTTCGGCGGCTGCCGCTGCCAGGCGTACGCCCTGACCGGCGACGCCGCCCGCACCGACCCCGCCTGTGCGCTCTCCCCGGACCACGGGGTGATCCGCGCGCTGACGACGGGCACCGGGCACCCGGCCGGAGCGGGCACCCCGGCGCCGACCGGCGGCTATGCGTACCGCAAGCCGGGAGGGTGAGGCCGGACGCGGTTTGGCGCATTCGCCCCCGCTTCCGTAAAGTTTCGCCGTTGTCCAGGGGAACAGACGAACCAAGAAAGCGGCAGCGGCGATGACGGTGACTGACGAAGGCCGGGCCGAGCGTGCCCCGGCCGAGGGGCCGGGCATCGACCCGGAGCGGCTGGCGACCTGTCTGAGCGTCCTCGCGGAACTCGACCGGCTGCCGGTCGACCACCCCGACGCGATCATGGTCCGCCGGGCCACCTCCGGGATCTACCGCAGCGTCAAGCAGCGCAGGCGCCAGGAGCGGCGGGCCGCGAAGACCGCGAACGACAAGGCCGTGACCGAGGCCACCGCCACCGGCGCCGCCGACCGGATCGACGACGAGACGCTGGGCCGCGCGCTCACCAGCTCCGTCACCACGGAGATCGCGGGCATCCTGGAGCGCCCCCGCTCCTGCTACGTCTGCAAGACCCGGTATGTCGAGGTCGACGCCTTCTACCACCAGCTGTGCCGCGACTGCGCCGCCGAGAACCGGGCCCGCCGCGACGCCCGCACCGATCTCACCGGGCGCCGTGCCCTGCTCACCGGCGGCCGGGCGAAGATCGGCATGTATATCGCGCTGCGGCTGCTGCGCGACGGCGCGCACACCACCATCACCACCCGCTTCCCGGCCGACGCCATCCGCCGCTTCAAGGCCATGCCGGACAGCGGGGCGTGGCTGCACCGGCTCAAGGTCGTCGGCATCGATCTGCGCGATCCCGCCCAGGTGATCGCGCTGGCCGACGCGGTGAGCGCCGCGGGTCCGCTGGACATACTGATCAACAACGCCGCCCAGACCGTCCGCCGCACCCCGCAGGCGTACGCGGAGCTGATAGCGGGCGAGTCCGCGCCGCTCCCCGCCGGGGAGCTCCCCGAGTCCGTGGTCCTCGGCGCCTTCGGCAGCGGCGCCCAGGCGGCCCTGCCGGCGCCCCGCGCGTCCCGGGACGGCGCCCTCACCCCGCAGGACCTCACCGCCCTCGCCCTTGAGCGCGGCTCCGCCTCACCGGCCCGGATCGAGGCCGGGACCGCGATCGACGCGGGCGGGCTGGTGCCGGACCTGGACCCGAGCAACACCTGGGTGCAGCGGGTCGGCGAGGTGGACCCGGTCGAGATGCTCGAGGTCCAGCTGTGCAATGAGACGGCGCCGTTCATCCTGGTGAGCCGGTTGCGCCCGGCGATGGCCGCCTCGCCCGCCCGGCGCAAGTACGTGGTCAACGTCTCCGCGATGGAGGGCAAGTTCGGCCGGGGCTACAAGGGCGCGGGCCATCCGCACACCAATATGGCCAAGGCCGCGCTGAACATGCTGACCCGCACCAGCGCACGCGAGATGTTCGAGTCCGACGCCATCCTGATGACGAGCGTCGACACCGGATGGATCACCGACGAGCGCCCGCACCCGGACAAGATGCGGCTGGCGGCCGAGGGCTTCCACGCCCCGCTCGACCTGGTGGACGGCGCGGCGCGGGTCTACGACCCGATCGTCCGGGGCGAGGGCGGCGAGGACCTCTTCGGCTGCTTCCTGAAGGACTACGCCCCGACGTCCTGGTAGGGACTACGCGACCCGACGCCTTGGGAGGGACCACGCGCCCCGACGTCCTGGTGACGACGGGGCACCGCGGTCCGGCGTCGGGTCACGCGCTCGCCTTGCGGTCCGCCGCCGGGGAGCGGCGGCCGGGCGAGAGGCCGAAGCGGCGGGCCAGCCGCCGCAGACGGGCGCGGGCGGCGGTCCGATAGCGCTCCCAGAGGCGGGCGGACCGGCTCGCGCGCAGCTCCTCGAAGAGCTGGTCATAGCGCCGGGCGATCGGCTCCGGGTCATAGATCCGGGAGCTCTCCAGGGCGGCCGCGCCCATCGCCCGCCGGGCCGGGGCGTCGCCCATCAGCTCCATCAGGGCGCTCGCCAGCGCGTGCTTGTCCCCGGTGGGGACGAGCCGTCCGGTGACCCCGTCCTTGATGATCTCGGCGGGGCCGAGCGGGCAGTCGGTGCTCACCACCGGCACCCCGCAGCGCATGGCCTCCACGATCGTCATCCCGAACGACTCGGCGTCCGAGGCGACCGCGACCAGCGACGCCTTGGCGAACTCCGCCTCGATGGGGGAGCGGGGCCCCATCAGCTCCGCGCTCCCGGACAGGCCCAGCCGCTCGATGCGCTCCGCGAGCCGTTCCTTCTCCGCGCCCCCGCCGTAGATCCGCAGCCGCCAGGCCGGGAACTTCGCCGCGATCTCCGCGAAGGCGTCGATCAGCAGGTCGAAGCGCTTGCCGCGGACCAGCCGCCCGGCCGCCGCGATCACCGGCTCGGTGCCCTCGGAGGGGGCGACGTCGGGGTCGGGGACGCTGTTGGGTATCGCCAGGGTCCGCACCCCCGGCATCGGCATCTTCCTGCGGTAGACCGCGGCGTCCGCCTCCGTCGTGGTGACCACGGCGTCCAGCGTGCGGTAGAACGGGGCCAGCTCCGCCCGCAGCTTCTTGCTGTGCGCCTCGTACCGCAGATGCTCCTGGGCGATGCGCAGCGCGCGGCGCGGGGCGAAGCGGGAGATGTAGACGTTCACCCCCGGCCGGGTGCCGACGATCACCTCGGCGTCGCAGCCGCGCAGATACTCCGCGACCCGCGTGTCCATCAGCCGGTTGTACTGCTTGACCCGCTTCTCGGCGGCCGGAAAGTCCCGGCTGGCCTCGAAGAACAGCGGGTCCTTCGCGTCCGCGCTCTCCGGACGCGTGTCCACCAGGGGGACCAGCCGCACGCGCGGGTCCAGGGCGAAACGCGGCGTCTCGCGGTGCCGCATGATCGAGACGATCTCGACCTCGTGGCGGTCGGCGAGCGCCGTCGCGAGGTTCATGGTCGTCCGGATCGTTCCGCCGATCCCGTAGGCGTTGTGCAGCAGGAATGCGATCTTCATGCGGTATTTTCTCCGGCCGGGTGCGTCCCCGGGGCGAGTTTCCCCCGGAAGCTGCTTGACACCTTGTCGAGGCCCGGTAAGCCCACCGCGTGAAGAAGGTGAGAGCGAGGTAAGAAGCCCCGCTCAGGACCCCGCCCGCCGCGGGCACCGCTGCGGCCTTGGCAGACTCGGGGTGTGACCAACACCGTGCTGCTCGCCGAGGACGACCGTGCCATCCGCCAGGCCCTGGAACGCGCCCTGACCCTGGAGGGGTACCGCGTCACCGCCGTGCCCGACGGGATAGAGGCGCTGGCGGCCATCCACCGCGAGCGCCCGGACGTGATCGTGCTGGACGTGATGATGCCGGGCGTGGACGGGCTCCAGGTGTGCCGGGTGCTGCGCGCCGAGGGGGACCGCACCCCCATCCTCATGCTCACCGCGCGGGTCGAGACCGCCGACCGGATCGAGGGCCTGGACGCCGGGGCCGACGACTATGTGGCCAAGCCCTTCGAGATCGAGGAGGTCTTCGCCCGGCTGCGCGCGCTGCTGCGCCGCGCCGCCCCCGCCGAACCGGCCGCGCCGGAGGACACCGCCATCGACGGGGTGCTGGAGGTCGCCGATCTGCGGCTGGACTCCTCGGCCCGGCGGGTCTGGCGCGGCGGTACGGAGCTGGAGCTGACCCGCACCGAATTCGACCTGCTGGAGCTGCTGGCCCGCAACGCGGGCATCGTCCTGGACCACACCACCATCTACGCCCGCATCTGGGGCTACGACTTCGGCCCCGGCTCGAAGAACCTCGCCGTCTACATCGGCTATCTGCGCCGCAAGGTCGATCCGGAGGGGCGCACCCCGCTGATCCACACGGTGCGCGGGGTCGGCTACAGCCTGCGGGAGGAGTGATGGTGCGGCTCCCCCCGCTCCGCCGTGGCCGGCCCAGCCTGCGGACCACCTTCGCGCTGTTGTTCTCGGCGGCGGCCACCGTGGTCACCCTGCTGGTCGGCGGGCTCAGCTATGACGCGGCGGCCGGGCTGGTGCGGGTGGACCAGCAGTCGGCGTTCGACGACGTCATCCGCGATCTGCGCAGCCAGGTCCGCAGCGATAAGGTGGACTTGCGGCAGTACCCCACGGAGGCCGTCGTGCCCGTCCCGTACGACCTGCGGGACGATCTGCGCCGGATCAGCAGGATGGACGTCCAGGTGATCAACGGCCGGGGCACGGTCTACGACGCGGGCAAGCCCCCGCTGCCGGTGATCGACGACGACCGGACGACCGCCGCCTCCAGCACCCCGGGCACCGTCCTACGGCGCGAGATCGGCATCGGCGGGGAGCAGTTCCGGATGGCCACGGTCGCCGTGGGCGACGGCACCGGCGCGATCCAGGTGGCCCAGCAGATCAGCGACACCGAGGATCTGCTGCGCGAGCTCCAGAAGCGCACCGCGCTGTTCGTGGTCGCCGTCATCCTGGCCGCCGGGCTGGCCGGCTGGTGGCTGGCCGGGCGGATCACCCGGCGGCTGGTGCGGCTGACCCGGGTCGCCGAGAGCGTGGCCGCCACCGGCCGGATGGAGGTGGCGGTGCCGGTCGCCGGGGACGACGAGGTGGGCCGCCTCGGGCGGGCCTTCGACGGCATGCTCGGACAGCTCGCGCGCTCCAAGGACGACCAGCGGCGGCTGGTCCAGGACGCCGGGCACGAACTGCGCACCCCGCTCACCTCGCTGCGTACCAACATCTCCCTGCTGCGCCGCTTCGAGGAGCTGCCGGGGCCCGCGCGCGAGGATCTGCTGGCCGATCTGGCGGGGGAGACCCGGGAGCTGACCGATCTCGTCAACGAGCTGGTGGACCTGGCGGCCGGGCAGCGGGACGACGAACCCCGTACCGAGGTCTCGCTGGAGGAGGTGGCCACCACCGCCGCGACCCTCGCCCGGCGCCGGACCGGCCGGGAGATCACCGTACGGGCCGAGGGCGACACCCGGCTGACGGGCCACCCGGCCACTCTCCAGCGCGCGGTCTCCAATCTGGTGGAGAACGCCGCCAAGTTCGACCAGGGCGGCACCGAGCCGGTCGAGGTGGTGATCAGCGGCCGCCGGGTGGAGGTACTCGACCGGGGCCCGGGCATCGCCGAGGAGGACCGCGAGCGGGTCTTCGACCGCTTCTACCGCGCGCCCGGCGCCCGCAGCCTGCCCGGTTCTGGGCTGGGCCTGGCCATCGTGCGCGAGGTCGCCCTCGCACACGGCGGCACCGTCTTCGCCCGGCCGCGACCGGGCGGGGGCGCGATACTGGGCTTCACGGTCGCCGACACCACGGAGGCGCCGTAACACCGCGCCGCGAAGCCCCCGGCCATCCTGCGTGCCGCTGTTACGGGGTGGCCCGGCGGGTCTTTCCCCTCCCCGACCCTTCCCGGCACCTGACGCTATGCGGCTCCGCCGCGTGGGGGGCTCCGCCCCAGACCCCGGGGACCATCGAACCGACCGGCGCCGCCGTGAACACCCGCACCGGGGTCTGGGCGGAGCCCCAGTTGTGGGAAGGGGCGGGGAGGGGAACAGCCCGCCGCAGGCGCCAGGACCCGCCGAACACCCCCCGTGGCTTGCCCTATGGCTTGCGGGCCACTCCCGCCCACATGTTGATGTCCGCGCTGCGGATGCTCTCCGGCCGGTCCTCGGGGTCCGGATTCCAGTGGTGGGGCTCCGACACACCCGGGTCGACCAGCTCCAGACCGTCGAAGAAGGCCCCGACCTCGCTCTGGGAGCGGGTGGTGAAGGAGATCCCGCTCTCCTTGTAGACCTGGATGACGTTCCGCCAGGTCTCCTCGGAGAAGTCATGCGTGGAGTGGGTCAGCATCAGATAGCTGCCCGGGACCAGCGGCGCCATCAGCTCGCGGATGATCTCGTACGGCTTGTCCTCCTCCGGAATGAAGTGGAAGAGCGCGTTCACGGAGATCGCCACCGGCTGGTCCAAGTCCAGCGTCTCATGCAGCTCGGGCGCGCTCATGATCCGCTGGGGATCGCGCACATCCGACTGCACATAGGCCGTACGGCCCTCGGGGGTGCCGACGAGCAGCGCCTGGGCGTAGGCCAGCACGATGGGGTCGTAGTCGGTGTAGACCACCCGGGCCTCCGGGGCGACCGCCTGGGCCACCTGGTGGAGGTTGGGCTCGGTGGGTATCCCGGTGCCTATGTCCAGGAACTGCCGGACCCCGGCCTCCCGGGCCAGCCAGCGGGTGGCGCGGTGGATGAAGGCCCGGTTGACCGTGGCGTTGAGCCGGACGGTCGGATAGACCTCCAGCACCCGCCCGGCGGCCTCCGCGTCGACCTCGTAGTGGTCCTTGCCGTTGAGGTAGAAGTCGTACATCCGAGCCGGGTGCGGCTTGGTGGTGTCGATCTGGTCAGGGGCGAGTCCGTTGTCGGTCACGCGGCCCTCCGTTCCGATGCGGTACCCGCCGAGGTGGTCAGGTTTTCTGGGCGTGTGAGCAGGAAGTCCGCGGCGCCGGCCTTGGCACCCTGGATGAACTTCTCGATTTCGTGGTGGGTGTAGATCAGGGCGGGGCCGTCCGGATCGGTCGACTGACGCAGGGCCACCCGCCCGTCGTTCAGCCTCATGACCTCTACGCAAGCACCGCCGTTGGGGCCGCTCCAGGGCTTGGCCCAGCCTTCGGTTCCCAGATGTTTGGCGGGCATGCCGTTGTACACGTGTACCTGATCCACAGTCAGAGCTCCTTGCGAATCCCACGGAGAAAGTTCTCCGTCCGCCGCGCCGATGTGGCCTGGGTGCCCATGCGGTCCAGGGCCTCCAGATAAGCGACCACATCGGAACGTTGGTCGAGATAGCCGGCGCCGGTCAGGCCCTCGGCGTAGACGATGTCCGGCAGTTCCGGGATCTGGAACCGGAAGAGCTGGAAGGGTCCGCCCATGCCCGGGTGAGGGCCGGCGGAGAACGGCACCACCTGAAGGGTGATGTTCGGTCTTTGCACCTCTTCGATCAGACGGTCGATCTGGGCGCGCATCACCGCGGGACCGCCGATGGACAGACGGAGCACCGTCTCGTCCATCACGACCCACAGATGCGGCGCGTCCGGGCGGCTGAGCAGCTCCTGGCGCTCCATCCGCAGCGCCACGCGGCGCTCGAGCTCCTGGGCGGACCCGTGCGGGAAGCCGATGGAGAGCAGCGCGCGGGCGTAGTCCTCGGTCTGTAGCAGCCCGGGTATGAAGTGCGGCTCATAGGCGCGGATCCGGCTGGCCGCGCCCTCGAGGCTCACATAGAGGCTGAACCAGTCCGGCAGCACATCGCGGAACCGGTGCCACCAGCCGGGCCGGTTGGCCTCCTCGGCGAGTGCGAGGAAGGCGTCGATCTCCTGCTGCTCGGCGCCGTAGGTCTGGAGCAGCTTCTCGACGTAGGGGAGTTTCAGGCCGACCTCGGCCTTCTCCATCCTGCGCACCGTGGTCTGGTTGACGTGCAGCGCCCTGGCAGCCACGTCGTAACTGACGCCGGCTTTTTCGCGAAGGTCCCTCAGTCGCATGCCGAGGACCATCTGCCCGACGGTCGGGGCAGACCGCGCTTCACCCACGTCGTACCTCCTGGGACGGTCTTGTCAGGATCAGTGTGCCACGTACGAGGTGGGGGCGACAGAGTGCGCTGGCTATTCTGCATTTTGCAGATCGCGCCTTGCCAACTGATGCTTGCAGCAACGATAGTGACGGGTGTGACCAGTCCAACGTGGCTGCTGTGTCGCGCACTTGCGGCATTCACGTACGGCATTCACGCCCCCACAGGTAGGACGGACGGAAGGCACATGGCCGTGGCATTGCGTCAGCGCTCGACGATGGCCCACCACCCGAGCTCCGGGAGCGTTGACTCCGCCCTCCGTCAGGAGAGGTTCCAGCTGCCCGCCAGAGGCGCCTCGGTCGCGGTCGCCCGGCACCGGGTGCGGTCCCGGGCGCCGGAGTGGGGCTTTACGGAGGAGGTCTGCGAGGCCGCCGAACTGGTGATGTCCGAGCTGTTCACCAATGCCCTGGTGCACACCGGGAGCGAGCAGATCCTCTGTGTGCTGCGCGCCCATGAGCGGCGGATGCTCTATGTCGAGGTCGCCGACCAGGGCGGTGGACCGGCCGTCCCCACACCGCGGGAGGCCGGTCTTGAGGATGAGTGCGGACGCGGACTCGCGCTGGTCCGCGCCCTGGCCGACGCGTGGGGGGACCGGCCGGGCGTGAACGGCGGACGGGTGGTCTGGGCCCAGATGAGCGTGACCGCCGACCGCTGACGCCGGGACCGGCCCCTCGGCCCGTCACACCGCCGTCGTCCGCCGCTTCCCCGGGGCGGCCGGGTCATCGGCGCGGCCCCGGGAGAGGGCGGCGTCCCGGGTCTCCCGCATGGTGAGGTAGACGACGAGCGAGACCGCGGCGCAGGCCGATACGTACCAGTAGTACCCGGACTCCACACCGCCCTTCTTGAACCACAGCGCCACATATTCGGCGGTGCCGCCGAACAGCGCGTTGGCCAGCGCGTACGGCAGGGCCACCCCGAGCGCCCGGACATGGGTGGGGAACAGCTCGGCCTTCACCACGGCGTTGATCGAGGTGTAGCCGGTGACGATGACCAGCGCCGCGAGCGAGAGCAGCAGCGCCCCGGCGAAGCTGTCGGCGTGCGAGAGCGCGGTCATGATGGGGACGGTGCAGAGCATCGAGCCGATGCCGAAGGTGATCAGCAGCGGACGGCGCCCGATCCGGTCCGAGAACGATCCGGCCAGCGGCTGCAACAGCATGAACAGGAACAGGGCACAGAAGCTCACCAGCGAGGCGTCGGACTTGCTCATCCCGGCCGTGTTCGACAGGTACTTGGTGAGATACGTGGTGTACGTGTAGTACGCGACCGTGCCGCCCATGGTCAGCGCGATGACCAGCGCCGCCTCCTTGCGGTGGCGCAGCAGCTCGGCGATCGTCCCCCGCTCCTGGTCCTGGTGGTCCTCCTCCTCGGTGTAGACCTCGGTCTCCAGCAGATTGCGCCGCAGCCAGAAGATCACGGCCGCGCCCACGGCGCCGACGACGAACGGAATGCGCCAGCCGTAGGAGTGCAGCGCGTCGTCGGACATGGTGTGCTGAAGCAGGATCTGAAGACCGAGGCCGATCAGCTGACCCGCCGTCATCGACACGTACTGGAAGCTGGAGACGAAGCCGCGGCCGCCGGGCCGGGACGCCTCGGTGAGATAGGTGGCGCTGGCCGCGTACTCACCGCCCACCGACAGGCCCTGGAGCAGCCGCGCCACCAGCAGCACGAACGCGCCGAAGTAGCCGACCTGGCCATAGGTCGGGGCGATGGCGATGAGCAGCGCACTGGCCGACATCAGCGTCACCGTCAGGGTGAGTGCCGCCTTGCGGCCGCGCCGGTCGGCGAACCGGCCCAGCAGCCAGCCGCCGACGGGGCGCATGAAGAAGCCCACCGCGAAGATCCCGGCGGTGTTGAGGAGCTGCGCCGTGTCGTTGCCCTTGGGGAAGAAGGCTCCGGCGAAGTAGGTGGCGAAGCTGGCGTAGACGAACCAGTCGTACCACTCGACGAGATTTCCGATCGAGCCGCCGAACACGGCTCGCCAGGGAGTGCGTGGTTGGCTCCGGGGAGCGCTGTCGGTCACGGGGCCTCCAAGTGAGCGGGGTGAACTCCTCACCCCTACCCCGTGGAGGGCCGGTTGGAAAAGAGTTTCCGCGGGGGCCCGCCCCTCCGGCCCGGGGGTCAGCCCTGCCCCGCCCGCTCCAGCGCCGCCTTCCGCCGCCTGCCCCAGGCGCCCAGCGGACCCAGCGCCGTATTCAGCTCGTCGCCCAGCTCGGTGAGCGAATACTCCACCTTCGGCGGCTTCGTGTCGTAGCTCTCCCGGTGGACGATTCCGTCCGCCTCCAACTCCCTGAGCTGCTGCGTCAGCACCTTCTCGGTCACGCCCGGGACCAGCCGCCGCAATTCCCCGAAACGGCACCTCTGGTGATTGAGCGCCCAGATGATCAGGACTTTCCACTTTCCGTCGATCACATCCACGGCCGCGTCCAGACCGCAGACATAAGGCTGCATTCCCAAAGCCCCGCCCGCCCCCACTGACCTCAAGGTAAGTACGCACTATTTAGTGCGTACTTGCCCACACTACCGCCGGGGAACGAGCCTGTGATCGGCGCGACGAACCCCTACGACCAAGCGGTATCGAAACCCCTGGAGCAACCGAGATGAGCGAATCCCCCGTGACGGTGCTGGGCCTCGGCGACATGGGCACCGCCCTGGCCCGCGCCCTGCTGCGGGCCGGGCACCGGACGACGGTGTGGAACCGTACGGCCGCCAAGGCCGAGGCGCTCGCCGCCGAGGGCGCGCTGACCGCCGCCACGGCCGGTGAGGCCGTCGCGGCGAGCCCCCTGGTGGTGGTCTGCCTGCTCGACTACGACTCCGTACGGCAGGTGCTGGCCCCCCTCGGGGACGCCCTGTCCGGCAAGGCCGTCGTCAACCTCACCAACGGCACTCCGCGGCAGGCCCGTGAGCTGGCCGCGTGGGCGGCCGGACACGGTGCCCAGTACCTCGACGGCGGCATCATGGCCGTCCCGCCGATGATCGGCACACCCGCCGCCTTCCTCCTCTACAGCGGCTCGCCCGCCGCCTTCGCGGACCATCGGGCCGTACTGGACCTCTTCGGCGAGAGCCACGATCTCGGCGAGGACCCCGGCCGTGCCCCGCTGTACGACATCGCCCTGCTCAGCGCGATGTACGGGATGTTCTCGGGGGTGCTGCACGCCTACGCCCTCGTACGGTCCGACGGGGTGGCGGCGGCCGATGTCGCCCCGCTGGTGGGGCGCTGGCTCACCGCCATGTCCGGGGCCGTGGACGGCTACGCGCGGCAGATCGACTCCGGTGACCACGCCACCGGGGTGGTCTCCAACCTCGCCATGCAGTCGGCCGCGTTTGTCAACTTCACCGGCTCCGCACGGGACCAGGGCATCAGCCCCGAACTGATCGCCCCGATCGGCCACCTCATGGCCCGCCGGGTCGCCGACGGCCATGGCCATGAGGGCCTCTCGGGGCTGGTGGAACTGCTCGGCCAGGGGCGGCCCGGCACGGCCTAGCCGTCGTGGGGTGTCCCGGCCTCACATGCCGATCGCCCCGTCGATCCGCTCGCGCAGCAGGTCGGCGTGGCCGTTGTGGCGGGCGTATTCCTCGATCATGTGGATGAGGACCCAGCGCAGCGAGACCGTTCCGCGCCATGAGTCGTCACCTTCGACGTCGAGGCCGGGGGCCTCGGCGACGAACTGTTCGGCGAAGGCCACCTCGGTCCGCCACGTCTCCCACGCCGCCGCGATCCCCCCGTGGTCGTCCGTGGCGCCGTCGAAGTCCCCGTCGGGATCGGCTGTCGAGGAGAAGAGCGCCGGCGGGTCCTGCCCGGCCAGGACCCGCCGGAACCAGCGGCGTTCCACCTCGGCGAGGTGTCTGACCAGGCCGAGCAGCGAAAGCGTGGACGGCTCCACGGACCGCAGGGACAACTCCGGGCCCAGGCCGGAGCACTTCAGTCGCAGCGTGGCGCGCTGGGCGCGCAGGACATCGACGAGCATGCGCCGCTCGTCGCCGGTGGCCGGGCCGGTGAATCGGCGAGCGCCGTCGGCGCCGCCGAACAGTTCGCCTCGTCTGGTGGGATGGCTCATGTCCGCCCTTCAGGCGCCCCGTCGAAGACCCGAGGCGGCGCCCAGGCGGCGGGTGGCCAGCTCGTCGGCCGCCTGCGCCGGGGTCCGGCCGAGGCGGTGGGCCGTCTCCAGCAGGTCGTTGACGGTTTCCTCGATGGCGCGGACGCGTGCGTCGGCCGCGTCGGCACCGGCGTGGTGGAGTTCGGTGCTGATGGCGTTGATGACCCCTCCCGCGCTTGCGACATAGTCCGGCACCCAGATGATGCCCCGGTGGTGCAGCAGATCCGCGACTTCGGGCGTGGCGAGCTGGTTGTTGGCCGGTCCGACCACGGCTCGGCAGCGTAGCTCCGCCACGTTCTGCCCGGTCAGGACGGAGCCGAGCGCCGAAGGGACCACGATGTCCACGTCTGCGGCGAGGATCTCGTCGGGCGCCCGCCAGACGGCGCCGAGCTCCTCGCCGATCCTCCGTTTGTCCGGGTCGATGTCAGTGACCGTCAGGGCGGCGCCTTCCGCGGTCAGAAGGCGGGCGAGGCCGGCACCGACACGGCCGAGACCTATCACGGCGAGACTGCGGCCGTTCAGGCTCGCGGTGCCGTACAGCCGTCGGCTGACGGCCCGCAGCGCGGCGAGCGTCCCCCGCGCGGTGTGGGGGGACGAGTCGCCGCTGCCGCCCAGCTGCGCCGGCCGGCAGAACACATGGGGGGTGGTTTCCCCGATCAGCGCCATGTCGGCGGGGCCGGTCCCGACATCCGGTCCGGTGGCGTACATCCCGCCGAGCGAGTCGATGACGTCTGCCACGTCGCGCAGCACCTCGCGGCGTCGTCCGGTATCGAGTGTCACCCCCTCCGGCAGGGCCACGACGGCCTTCCCTCCGCCGCTGGGCAGCCCGGCCACGGCGAACTTGGAGGTCATGGCGGCCGACAGGCGGAGGGCGTCGGTGAGGCCGTCCCGCCAATCCGGATAGTGCCAGAGCCGAAGGCCGCCGGCTGCCGGACCGAGCGCCGTGGAGTGAACGGCCACGATCACCGGAAGCCGCGAGCGCGGACCGGTGTGGATCGCGACCCGCTCATGATCGAGGAGCATGCGCCTGCCGTCCTTTCATCTGTTCGGTCAGATGGCGTCATGCTGCGTGATCGATTCATGGGACGGGGTCGTCACCGAACGTTTGAATGAAGATGGGATACGGTCATCGGCCATGGACGAACTTGATTCGGAGATCGTGCGGCTCCTCCAGACAGATGCACGGACGTCCAACCGGGAACTCGCCAGGCGGCTCGGTGTCGCCCCCTCGACGTGCCTGGAGCGGGTCCGGGCGCTCCACCGACGGGGCGTCATCCGCGGCTACCACGCCGACATCGACCCCGCGGCCCTCAACCGCGGGGTCCAGGCGCTCGTGTCAGTTCAGGTCCGTCCGCTCAGCCGCGTGGTCATCGACGCGTTCAAGGGCTTCGCCAGCGGCCTGCCGGAAGTCCTCCATGTGTTCGTCCTCTCCGGAGACGACGACTTCCTCCTGCACGTGGCGGTGCAGGACCTCGACCACCTGCATGCCTTCCTGACCGACCGGCTCAGCAAGCGCGGTGAGATCACCGGCTTCCGCACGTCGGTCATCTTTCAGCAGGTGAGCAACACCGCCCCCGCGCGCCTTGGCTAGGCGTTGGGCTGAAGGACGGCCTCGCCGCACTCGGGCAGACGCGGGTCGGACAGGCGGGGGTCGGACAGGTGGGGGTCGGGCTCCTCGTCGCCGGTGGGCTGGCGGGGGATCGGGCGGGAGAGACGGAGCGAGGGGCCGGGCTCGGCGGGCACGTCGGGGCCGACCGGCACCTCGTGCGGGCCGGGTCCGCCGCGCCCCTGCGGAATCTCCGATCCGCCGACTCCACCGGCTCCACCCGCGGCATCGTGCCCGTCGTGTCCGGGGGCGCCCGGCGCCTCGATGACCGTGGCCTCGGCGCCCTTGGCGGCCGCCTCCGCCTCGGTCTCCGCCTCGGCGTTGTGCACCGTCAGCATCACCAGGCCGGTACTCGCGACGAGGGCCGCCACCAGGGCGAGCAGTGTGCCGGGCGCGCCGTGCCGGAAGTGCTCGCCCAGCGCGGCGAGGCCGACGGCGGTGGCGACCACGGGGTTGACCACGGTCGCCGTCGCCAGCGGCGAGGCCAGCCCGGCGCCCCGGTACGACGCCTGGGACAGCAGCACCCCGCCCGAGGCCAGCAGCCCGATCGCGACCAGGCCGGGCAGGTTGTCCTCCCACGCGTCCCAGGTCCACTCCAAGGCCACGTTCTTGGTGACCACCGACGAGACACCGAAGGCCGTCCCCGCGGCCGCCGCCAGCAGCACACTGCGGATCCCGGGCGACCGCATCAGACGAGCCGCCCCGATCAGCACCGCGATGGCGGAGACCGTGATCACGATCAGCCAGAAGCCGTCCCGCTCGGCCAGCGACTGGGCCCGCGAGGAGCCGGTCAGCGAGAGCAGCCCGGCGAGCCCCACGGTGGCCAGCAGCGCGCCCCGCCAGCCGGCCGCGCCGACCCGGCGGCGGACGAACACGGCCGCCATCGGCAGGGCGAAGACGATCGTGAGAGCCCCTAGGGGTTGCACCACGCTCAGCGGGCCGTAGGCCAGGGCGGCCACATGGAGGATCGCGCCCGCCCCGTTGAGGGTCACCGCGGTCCACCAACTCCCGCGCCGCAGCGGAGCGGACGCGAGGCGCGGCGTCGTGGCCGCGACATGCTCCTGGAGTATGGCTCCGGCGGCGTAGCAGACCGCCGAGGCCAGGGCCAGCAGCACAGACAGCGCGAGGGAGGTCACGTCGCGGCCCCCTGGGCCGATCGGTCTTCGTCCATGCCCTCATCCTTGACGGTGGGGCGCGCCCCCGTCGTCGTCCTTGAGCACAGACTTGCGCGTACTACTTGCGTAGTAGGGCCCTCCACCAATGGGGTGCCTTCGCGGCCGCCGTACGGGCCCTTTGGAGCAGCTCGTTCTGCGGCTCGGCGGGGCGGTAGACGGTGAGCGCCCCCGGCCACTTGTCGATGAGCAGCTTCTCCGCGGGGTCGGCGGCCACCTCTCCATCGTAGGCACGGCTGTCCACGCCGTGGAGGCCCGACAGGCGCAGTTGGCGCATGCGCCGCGTCGTATAGACATGCGACCGCCCGAGCGTGCCGGTGAGCGCCGCGATCAGCAGCCGGGTGCGGGCCAGCCGCTCATCGCCGTCGATCGCCCGCACATCGAGCAGCCCGTCGTCGAGCTGCTGACGGTAGGCGGGCGCGAAACCCTCGGGGGAGTAGACGCCGTTGCCGGCGAACAGCATCCACAGCCGCCGCGGCCGCCCGTTGACCTCGACCTCCAAGGGGCTCGCGGTGCGCAGCACCCGGGTGAGCGCGACGGCGGCCGCGGGCCACTTGCCGAGCCGGCCCTGGAGGCTCTCCCGGATCCGCACCAGCTCCGGGTAGAAGCCGAGGCTGAAGGTGTTGACGAAGTGGCTGGTCCCGCCGCCTCCGGCGAGGGGCGTGGCGCGGCCGAGGTCCACGGCCACCGCGTCGCCCTCGGTCACGGCGTGCGCGGTGTCCTCGAAGGCCGGTACGCCGAGGTCCAGCGCGAAGTGGTCGAGGGTGCCGCCGGGGAACACGGCGAGCGGCAGCCCGCGTTCGGCCGCGATCGTGGCGGCCGCGTTGACGCTGCCGTCCCCGCCGCAGATGCCCAGCGCCCCGGCCCGCTCGGCGGCGCGCTGGGCGGACTGCCGGAGCAGGTCCATGAAGTCGTCGTCGGGTCCGCACTCCACGATGTCCGCGGCGGGCAGCAGCACCCGCAGCTGCTCGGCGACCGTGAATCCGCCGGTGGGGGATCCCATACCGGCCCGCTGGTTGACCAGGACGACCAGACCGTCGCCCTTGGGCAGGGCGGGCGCCGAGATCCGCGGCCGGGCCTGTGCCGGGACCTCGGGGCGCGGCGGCCAGTAGCGGCAGGTCAGCGCGGCGGCCCCGGCGCCGAGGGCGATACCGGCCAGCACATCGCTGGGGTAGTGGACGCCCACGTACACCCGGGAGGCGGCGACGGCGGCGGCGAGCGGGGCGACCAGCAGGCCGTACCGCGACGACTCCAGCGCCACCCCGGTGGCGAAGGCGGCGGCGGAGGCCGAGTGCCCGGAGGGGAAGGAGCTGGTCCACGGCTGCCGGCGCAGCCGGCGCACCAGGGGCACCGCGTCCATGACCGGACGCTTGCGTTCCACGGCCCACTTGACCACGACGTTCGACAGGAGCGAGGCGGCGGCGAGCGAGCCCACGCCGCGCAGCGCGGCCCGCCGCGCGGTGCGGCCGCCGACCGTGGCGAGCACCCCGGCCGTGCCGAACCACAGCCGGCCGTGGTCGGCGGTGCGGCTGAGCCGGGGCAGCAGCGGATGGGCACCGCGGAGCCGGCTGTCCGCGACCCGCGCGAACAGCCGGCGGTCGAAGTCACTGATGCGTCTCATGCGTGATGGGTAACCCGGAACGGCGGTCGGCACGCGTCATTCGTCGGCGACCGGGGCCCGGCCCGGGGGACCGGGGACGCGGTTCGGGAGACCGGGGACGCGGTTCGGGACGCGGTTCAGGACGCGGGGAGCCCCCAGCGCGGCGCCGGCTCGCCCGCCTCGACCGGGCGGACCGTCAGGTCCGGGCGGTCGCCGCGGACGGTGATGATGGCCTCCTGGCCCCGGGCGAGCGCGATCCGGATCGTGCCCGCGCCCACGGTCTCGTACGGCAGCCGCCGCCCGCGCGCGTCCCGCACCTCGATGGGCCCGTCCAGGGAGTGCCGTACGACACACGGCGCGCCCGCCTCGCTGCGCAGCCGCACCCAGCGGGTCCGGCCGCCCTCGCGGGCGGCGCTCAGCAGGAAGGCGCCCTGGGTGCGGAAGTCGTGGACCATCAACTCGCCCCAGGCGGCGGGCAGCGCGGGGAATGCCCGGATCACCCCGCCCCAGCTCTGGCACACCATGTCGTGCAGCGACTGCGCGGCGGACAGCGGCGTCTCGATGACCGGTCCTGACTCCTTGTACATGGTGTTCGGCTGGATGAAGCGGCGCATCAGCTCGCCCAGGTACTTCAGCGCGTCCTCACCACGCCCCATCTGCGCCGACATCGAGGCGGCGCCGGTGAAGGTGTAGCCCTGGAGCGCGCCCTCGAAGCCGACCCAGTGGTTGAGGGAGGTCTCGATCAGCTCGCGCTTGGCCGGGTCCTCCCAGGTGACCTCGTACAGCGGATAGACCGCGAGCATATGGGAGTAGTGGCGGTGGGACTTGGCGAACGGCACCCCCGCGCCGATCATGAAGCCGTTCTCGTCGACGGGGTACGGCGTGAGCTTGGCCAGCACCTCCCGCCAGCGCGGCGCGGAGGGGTCCTTGATGCCGAGGATCCGGGCCGAGTCCAGGAGGGTGGCGCAGCCCCAGCGCAGCAGCATCAGGTCGTAGTTGCAGTCGGGCGCGTTGACGCCGTACTCGGGCGAGAAGGTGGCGGGCAGATGCAGCTTGCCGTCGCTGCCGGGGGTGAGGAAGTGGAGGTAGTAGGCGACGGCCTTGCGCAGCAGCGGATGGACCACATCGCGCAGCACCGACTCGTCCATGGTGTGGCGGTACGTCAGCCACACGTTGTGCAGCGCCCAGGTGAGGTTGCCGACCTCGGGGGTGGGCGGGTCCTGGCCGGGGATGCCGACCGCGAAGCCGCCGCCTGCCACCGCGCCGCCGTTGACCAGATGGATGTCGGTGGTCCGGGGGATGCCCGCAGAGTCCTTGCGGTACGGGGCGTCGAGCTGGTTGGAGAGGTTGTCGCGGAATTCGCCGAGCGCCCGTGTCACCGCGTCGAGTTCGAGGTGGTTGGAGCCGTGGATCAGCCAGTACTCCAGCTGCACATTGAGGTTCCACCAGGTGGCGGGCCACGGGGTGGACTCCAGCCAGGGTCCCGAGGTGGCCATCACGGGGGCGTCGGCGCGCGCGGCCGCCGCCACCTTGTACAGCTGGATCCAGTAGAAGCGCTGGAGCCGGGCGTCGGGGAGGGAGAGGAAGCTCTTCCGGTAGTAGGCGTGCCACCAGGCGCGATGGGTGGGCGCGAGGGCGTCGTAGGGGAGCGCCGAGGCGGACCCGATGTCCTTCAGGGCCCGGTCGCGCGCGGTGCGCCCGGGGTGGGAGTGGGCCACGGTGACGTACAGCGTCCGCCGCCCGCCGCGGGTCCGCTCCCGCCAGGCCGTCACATGCTGTCCGCCGGCCAGCAGCGGCTGCACGGCGGCCTGGACGCCGTGGTGGTCCTCGACGACGGCCGGGGGGTTGCCGGTGTAGCCGTCGGGCACCGGTTTGAAGTCGACCCGCGGGCTGATCGCCTCGGCGGGGTGGAACACCCAGCGGAACGCGGTCTCACCGGCGCTCGGGGTCACCTCGATGGCCATGACGGAGCGTGAGTTGTGCACCAGGGCGCGGAGGGTGAGGGTGCCCTGGTCGGTGGTGATGGTTCCGGTCAGCTCGGCGTCGCGCAGCCGCAGCCGCCAGTCGACGGCGGTGATGGCGCCGACCGGCTCCAGGGTGAAATACCCGATGGGCAGCCGCGCGAGCCCGAAGAGGGAGCCGAACTCCGGCCGGTGGTCCTGGACCTCGCTGTGCTGCACATTGAAGCGCACCGCGTTGGCGCCGCCCGGCTCGGCGTAGATGCCCGAGCCGAGCAGGGCGTTTCCGAGGAAGGGGCCCTCGTACCAGGTCTGCGGCATCTTCTGCCACACCATGTCGGCGTCGGCGAGGACCGTTTCCCAGGGGTCCCCCGCGGGGCGGGCGGCCGCGGCGGGGGCCTGCGGCTCGGCGGCGTACGCGGTGGCCGGACCGGCGAGTCCGGCGGCGGCGCCCGCGGCCATGGCGGTGCCGACGACGGTCCTTCTGGTGGGTGCGGATGACATGACGCTCCAGGGGTGTGAACCGGGGTGCGGGTGTTCTTCGGCGGGGGCGGCGGGGCGCGGCGGCGGTCACGTACATGCCTGAGGTTCCTCGATCTGAACCCCTCGGGCATGATGCAGCCCTCATCGCGGAACCGGAACCCCTCGGGCGTCATAAACATCGGATGGACGGCCAGGGCGGCTGGCGGAAATGGCGCCCACGCGAGGGTGGGCGCGGCAATACCTCGGATCTCCTGGCCCGGAAGCGGGCGGGTTACGCGCTCGCCTCCCGTCCCCTGACGATCAGCCCGACGCCATGTCGGAAGCGGTGTTCGAAGTCGCCGAAGTGTTCGACGGCCGCGGCGAGGGAAGGGAAGCGCTCGGCGGTGGCCGCCCGCAGCAGCGGCTCCATGCCGCCGATGCCCTGGGCGGCCTGCTCCTCCTGGGTCAGGCCGAGCGTGAAGTACACCAGCGACCAGGTCCGCCAGCCCGCTTCGGCGGGGCTGTGGCCGCCGCCGAGGAACGCGCCCGCCATGGCGTCCGCGAAGCGCAAGGTGTGCTCCTCGGCGACATACGTCCCGGCCACGACCCGGGCGCCGTCGCGGCGGGCCAGCAGCGCGGCGCGATAGCGGTGGGCGAGCGCCTGCGCCCGTTCGTCCCAGGGCTCCGGTAGCGGCGCGTCGGCGCACCCCTCGAGCATCGCGTCGGCCATCAGTTCCAGCAGCCGGGGCTTGCTGGAGGCGTGCCAGTAGACGGTGTTGAGCTGCACCCCCAGCCGCTCGGCGACCTTGCGCATCGTGAGCTTGTCCAGCCCCGCCTCGTCGAGCAGTTCCAGCGCCGCCGTCACCACGGCCGTGCGGTCCAGGCCCATGCCGTCGCTCTCCCCTCGCTTGCCTCTTGATCCGGGATCAAGTCTACTGGGGCCAGATCATTGATCCTGGATCAAGAGGTCGAGATCCGGAACCGAGCGAGGGAGATGGTGTGGTGAACGACGTCGTCGTGGTGGGGGCCGGACCCGTGGGGCTGCTGCTCGCCGCCGAGCTGCGGCTGGTGGGCGTGGACGTCACCGTGATCGAGCGCGCGGCCGCCCGCAGCCCGCACTCCAAGGCGCTGACCCTGCATCCGCGCAGCCTGGAGGTGCTGGCGATGCGCGGTCTCGCCGGGCCGTTCGTCCGTGAAGGGGTGCCCGTGCCCACCGGGCACTACGGCGGGCTGCCGGTCCGGCTGGACTTCTCCGTGCTGGACACCCGCTTCCCGTACACGCTGGTCCTGCCGCAGCTGCGCACCGAGCAGCTGCTGGAGGAGCGGCTGCGGGCGCTGGGCGGGGAGATCCACTGGCGGCACCGGGCGCTGGAGGTGCGCCAGGACGCGGACGGCGCCGAGGTGGACGTGGCGGGCCCCGACGGGACGTACACCCTGCGCGCGGCGTGGGTGGTGGGCTGCGACGGGGCCGGGAGCGCCGTACGGACCTCCGCCGGGATCGACTTCCCCGGCACCGGGACCACGGCCACCGGCCTCCTCGGCGATGTGGTGCTCGACGCGCCACCGTCGGCCCCCTCGGTCGACAACGAGTACGGGGGCTTCCTGATCGTCCCGCTGGCCGACGGACACCACCGCGTCGCGGGCTCCACCAGGGAGTCCCTCACCATCCCCGCCGACCGGCCGCTCACCTTCGAGGAGCTGCGCGGCCATATGTGCCAGGTCGCGGGCACGGACTTCGGGATGCGGGCACCCCGCTGGCTGTCCCGGTTCGGCAACGCCGCCCGGCAGGCCGCCCGCTACCGCGACGGCCGCGTCCTGCTCGCCGGGGACGCGGCGCATATGCACATGCCCATGGGCGGCCAGGGCCTGAACGTGGGGCTCCAGGACGCCTTCAACCTCGGGTGGAAGCTGGCCGCGGTCTGCCAGGGCCGCGCGCCGGACGGGCTGCTGGACACCTACCACGCCGAGCGCCACCCCGTGGGGGCCGCGCTGCTGGAGAACACCCAGGCCCAGACCGTGCTCGGCGCCACCCACACGCCCGACGCACAGGCCCTGCGCTCGGTGTTCAGCCGGCTCCTGGCCGCCCATCCGGCGGTGAACCGGCAGTTCGCCGGGGAGCTCTCCGCGCTGGACGTGGCCTACCCGGCGGACGGGGCGGCCGACCGGCTCACCGGCACCCGGGCGCCCGACCTCGGGCTGGACGGCGCGCCCGAGCCCAGCCTGTATCCGCTCCTGGCCGACGGGCGCTTCGTGCTGCTCCACCTCGGTACGGAGGGCGATGCGGGACGCGAACCGGGCGACGCCCTCGCCGCCGGGGCGATCGCCGGGAGCCCGGACCGGATACGGGCCGTGACCGCGCGCCCGACCACCGCCCATGACGGCTGGGCAGGGCGGCGTACGGTCCTGGTGCGCCCCGACGGCCATGTCGCCTGGGATACCGCGCTGTCCACCAAGTGAGACGAGTTCGGTGGATCCCGTACGTACCAGCTCACCACGGATGGTCCCGCGCGGCCACCGGGCGCGGAACGCGGTCCCGGCGGCGGCTCGTTGTCCATTCCCTGAGAATCGACGCGCGGAGCGTTCAAGCGCTGGTTAATCTGACGACAGATCCGGTTCAGCCGACACGAGGGAGTGTGCGGTGACCCCCGAACAAACGCAGAGCGACGACGCGCGCGCCGATAACAGCGGGCGGTTCGTGCAGGCCGCCGAGGTGGGCAGTCTGGAGGTATGGGCGCGTTCCGCGCCGATCCGACTCGCCGGCTACGAGGACGACCTCGCCGAGCCGCACATCCTCCAGAGCGTGGACTGATGGCCCGGCGCAGGCTCTGAGAGCGAGGGAGGACACCGGTCCTCCGGCCGCGGCCGCTGGCAGCAAGCGGACATCCCGGCCGTCGACCGGTCGCCTCCCTCGCCCGTCGGATCACCCTTCTGGCTCAGCTACCAACTGGTAGTTAAGTCCTCCACCCCCGCGATGCCGGACCGGGCTGGTGCGCCCCGCGAGGCACATGGCAAGATGCGTCGCACGGCATCGTCCGCCTTAACCAACCGTGAGGGTGTGCGAGCCCGGGAGCAGCCGTGAGGGGGCGCAGATGGCAGCGGGTGGAGACAGGTCACCGGACGCGACCGGCAGCCCGCTGGCGGACCGGCTCAACTACCTGTTCACCACCATGCACCCGCCGGGCGCGCCGTACACCAACGCGTATGTCGCCGAGGAGATCAGCGGCGGCGGGGAGTACGGCGGGGTGAGCCTGACCGAGCAGTATCTGTCGATGCTGCGCAACGGCAGGCGCACCAACCCCAGCCCGGATGTGCTGCGGGCGCTCGCCAAGTTCTTCGCCGTGCCCGTCGGTTATCTGCTGGGCGATCTGTCGGCTTCGCAGGCGGAGCGGGTCGAGGAGGAGGTACGGTTCCTCGTCGCCATGCGCGACAAGCGGGTCCGCAGCATCGCGCTGCGCTCCGTGGGCCTCCCGCCAGAGGTCCAGGACAGTCTCACCACGATCATCTCCCAGTTCCGGCAGCAGATGAACCTTCCGCCCGAGCCGCCCGGTACGAACGACGCCGGGGAGGCGGACGGTTCGGGCGGTCCGGACGGCGGGGCGACGAATGGCAGCCGATGACCCGGAACTGTTCTCCTCCTGGCGGCGGACCGGAAACGAGGGTGGTACAGGCATGCGAGTGGGCCGGATACGGCGGCGGTGCAAGCAGCTCATCAAGGAGCTCGGGCTGCCCGCCTCGACCGACCTGCCCGGTCTGTGCGACCTCGTGGCCCGCCGGGTCGGACGCCCCGTCCATCTGGTGCCGATGAGCCTGGGCGGCGTGGTCTCGGGCATGACCGCCTCCACCGACGAGGACTACTGGATCTTCTACGAGCTCAGGACGTCCCCCTGGCACCAGATCCATATCGTGCTGCACGAGATCGGCCATCTGCTGCTCGGGCACGAGCAGGACCCGGCGGTCACCGAGGACGCGCTGCGGATGTGGACGCCGTCGGTCGATGTGACCACCGCCATGCGCCGGCTGGGGATGACCCCGGACTTCGCCCGCCACCACTGCTACGACAACCTCACCGAGCGCGAGACCGAGGTGCTGGGCACCCTCCTGATGGAGCATGTGGTGCCGACCTCGCCGGACCACGGGCTGCCGCTCGAGGGCCGGGCGGCCGAACTCGCCGCGGCGCTGGGCCCGGCGCTGCGCCATGTGCGCACCGACGAGGCCGACCGCAGTGATGGCGCACGCGGTGAACCGGGCGGTGACGCCGGTGTTTGACCTCGTCTATCTGTGCTTCGGCGCAGCCGCCTGGGCGATGGCCGGTTACAAGGCCCGGGCCTGGTTCCGCGACCGCGCCAACGCCGATCTCGGCCTGGCGTGTGTGATGACCGCGGCCGTGGCGAATGTGTTCCTGCTCTCCGCGCCCAGCGTCTACCGCTGGTTCGACGGGCTGGTGGGCGTCGCCAATCTCGCCATGGTCTTCCTCTACTCCTCCGTCGTGGTGTTCGCCACCGGCGCCCTGGTGCTGCTGCTGCGCTGGACGGGCTCCGCGGTGCCGCCCCGCGCGGTGGTCGCCGCCGTGGCCGTGGCGTGGACCGTGGCCATCGTCGGCTTCGCGGTGGGCCGTCCGGACGCCGTGGAGCACCCCCGCGACTTCAGCACCGCCTACGCCGACGCCCCCGGAGTGGTCCTCTTCCTGGTGCTGTATCTGGCCATTTTCGGAGCCGGTCTGGCGGGCCTCGGCATCCTGTGCCCGCGCTATGCCGCCAGCCTGCGCGGCTCGTGGCTGGCCCGGGGACTGCGGGTGCTGGCCGCCGGATGCTGGCTGGGACTGGCGTACTGCGCCTGCAAGCTGATCGGTTTCGTCTTCTCCTGGGCGGGCCATGAGCTCTACTGGCTTTCCAACGGAGTGGCCCCGCTGACCGCCTCGGTCGCGGCGCTTCTGGTGCTGGCCGGTTTCGCCATCCCCGCCGTGGGCCCGCGGGCCTCCGCGTGGCGCCGCTTCCGGAGGCTGCGGCCGCTGTGGCGGGAGGTCACCGAGCAGGCCCCCGAGGTGTCCATGGGGCAGTCCCGCTGGACCGGCTGGTGGCCGTTCGCGGATCTGGAGTGGCGGGCCAACCGTCAGATGGCGGAGATCCGGGACGTCCAGCGCGGCGTACGGCGTCATGTGGAGGCCCGCGCGCTGGAGATTGCGCATGTCAAGGGCGGCGCGGCGCGACTCGACGATTGGCAACTTGCTGCCGTAGTGGAAGCAGCGGCGCTCAGACGCGGTTTGCTGAATCAAGCAGACGGACATGTGCCGGAGTCCGCGGCGGACAGCGTGGTGGTGACGACAGGGGCCGAACTGGTGGAGGAGCATGAGCATCTGGCCCGCGTCGCCGACGTCTACCACCTGCCGCTGGTGGACGAGGTGCTCGCGGAACTGAGAGAGGAGACCGCCGCCCAGCGGCGGTGAACGGGGGGATCACAGACGAGGTGGCCCTGGACGGGGGTCGGGGCCGCCCGTGGCACAGGCGGCGCCGGGGGGATTCAGCCCCGGCGCCGCCTCCCGGCCACCACCATTCACCACCGGCGTGCACATCGCCTGGACGGGCTGGAATGGCCCACCCGTCCAGGCGCCGGGGACGCCACGGCCTAGAGTCGGGATCCATGCAGAACACCGCGAACGCCGCCGGAACGGACGGCCCGGAGCTCGTTGACACCGCCCCGCTGGTCGAGGACCTCTACCCGGCCCTGGCCGAGCTGCGCGAGGCCGGCCCGGTCCACCGGATCGCCGGCACCGACGGACGCCCCGCCTGGCTGGTGACCCGTTACGAGGATGTGCGGCGGCTGTTCGCCGATCCGCGCCTCGCCCTGGACAAGCGCCACGCCGCGCCGGGCAACTACAGCGGCTTCTCCCTGCCGCCCGCCCTCGACGCCAATCTGCTCAACATGGATCCGCCGGACCACACCCGGGTGCGCCGGCTGGTGGTCAAGGCGTTCACCCCCGGCCGCGTGGAGAAGATGCGCGAACCGGTCCGGCGGGTCGCCGAGGAACTGCTCGACGCCATCGAGCCCGACGGCCGCGCGGATCTCCTGGCCGCCTACGCCGGGCAGTTGCCCATCATCGTCATCTGCGATCTGCTCGGCGTCCCGCAGCGCGACCGGCGCGACTTCCGGGCCTGGAGCGACGCCCTGATCACCCCCGATCCGGCGCGGCCGGGGGCGGCGAAGGAAGCGGTCGGCAGCATGCTGCGCTTCTACACCGAGCTGATCGCCAAGAAGCGCGCCGAGCCCGCGGACGATCTGCTCTCGGATCTGATCCGGGTCCGTGACGACGAGGCCGGGGACGGCGGCGGCAGCGGCGGCGGCGGCAGCGGCGGCGACGGCAGCGGTGACGGCAGCGGTGACGGCAGGCTCAGCGAGGACGAACTGACCTCGCTCGCCTTCCTCATCCTCCTCGCGGGCTACGAGAACACCGTCCACCTCATCGCCAATTCGGTGCTCACCCTGCTCGACCACCCCACGGCCCTCCAGGAGCTGCGCGAGGATCCGAGCGGTCTCGCGGCCGCCTTCGACGAGCTGGCGCGGTACGAGGGCCCGGTGTCGCTGGGGATCCGCCGCTTCCCGCTGGAGGACATCGAGATCGGCGGTGTGACCATCCCCGCCGGGGAGACGGTGCTGCTGTCGGCGGCCTCGGCCCACCGTGACCCGGCCCACTTCAAGGATCCGGACGAGTTCAATCCACATCTTGGCCGGTCCGGTCACCTTGCGCTCGGCCATGGCATCCACTACTGCCTCGGCGCCCCGCTGGCCCGAATGGAGCTGGAAACCGCTCTGGCCGCGCTGCTTCGCCGTTTCCCGGGGTTGCGGCTGGACGTCCCGAGGGAACGGCTCCGGTGGCGGCCGACGATCCGCGCGCGTGGCCTGATCTCGCTGCCTGTCGCATGGTGAGCGGGGGAAGCGAACAGGTTTTTGATGCATAACCCCCCGCCGATGCGGTAAAAAGGTCTTCGAGCCCGCCCGGTGTGCATCCCCCGTCGCACCGGGCGGGCCTCTGTGTCTCCGGGGTGCCATGTGGCGCTACCCCTGAAATCCCTAGTGCTCACCCCTGAGATCACTAGAGAGTAAGCTCACAGCCCCAATCACTGCTCCGGCTTTAGCGGACCCCATTAGCCTCCTCCTATGACGGTCCTGCCCGACGGGCTTCCCCTAGCCGACGATTTCCCGGAAGTGACGCGAGCCCAATGGCGCCACCTCGTCGAAGGCGTGCTGCGTAAAACCGGCACTTCGGACGCCGTGGGCGCCGAGGCCGAACAGGCCCTCGCGACCGCAGTCGAGGACGGAATCACCGTCCACCCCCTCTACACCGCCGACGACGCCCCCGAGGACGCCGGATTCCCCGGCTTCGCGCCCTTCGTGCGCGGCGGCCGGGCCGAGGGCTCCGCCGTGTCCGGCTGGGACGTACGCCAGCGCCACGCCCACCCCGATCCGGCCCGCACCAACCAGGCGATCCTCGCCGACCTGGAGAACGGCGCCGGTTCGGTCTGGCTCGCGGTCGGCGCGGCCGGGGTGCCCGTGGACGCCCTGCCGGAGGCGCTGAAGGGGGTCTATCTCGACCTCGCCACCGTCGCCCTCGACGCGGGCGCCGACTTCGAGGACGCCGCCCGTGCCCTGCTGCGGCTCTACGCCGGCCGCGAGGTGCCGCCCGGTGCCGCGCTCGGCAACCTCGGAGCGGACCCGCTGGGCCTCGCGGCCCGCACCGGACGCGACGAGGGCCTGGCCGGGCAGCTGGCCGCCGCCGCGGACCTCGCGCTGACCTGCGACCGCGACCACCCCGGGGTGCGAGCCTTCGCGGTGGACGCGCTGCCGTACCACGAGGCGGGCGCCGGGGCCGCCCAGGAGCTCGGCTGCTCCCTCGCCGCCGCGGTGGCGTATCTGCGCACCCTCACCGGGGAGGGGCTGAGCGTCGAAGCCGCCTGTGCGCAGCTGGAGTTCCGCTACGCGGCCACCGCCGACCAGTTCCTCACCATCGCCAAGCTCCGGGCCGCCCGGCGCCTGTGGGCGCGCGTGGCGCAGGCGTGCGGCGCGCCCTCCGAGGCGCGCGCCCAGCGCCAGCACGCGGTGACCTCGCCGGTGATGATGACCCGGCGCGACCCCTGGGTGAACATGCTGCGCACCACCGTGGCCACCCTCGCCGCGGGCGTCGGCGGCGCGGACGCGGTCACCGTGCTGCCCTTCGACAGCGCGATCGGACTCCCCGACGACTTCGCCCGGCGCATCGCCCGCAACACCTCCACGATCCTGCTGGAGGAGTCGCACCTGGCCCGGGTGATCGACCCGGCCGGCGGCTCCTGGTACGTCGAGAAGCTCACCGACGACGTCGCCCGCGCCGCCTGGGCCTGGTTCCAGGAGATCGAGCGCGCCGGGGGCATGGCCGCCGCCCTCGCCTCCGGGCTGGTCCGCGACCGGCTCGCCGAGACCTGGGCCCGCCGCGGCCGCGCCCTCGCCCGCCGCAAGGAGCCGATCACCGGCGTCAGCGAGTTCCCGAACCTCGCCGAGCGGCCCCTCGAGCGCGAGCCCGCGCCCGAGCAGCCCGGCGGCGGACTGCCGAGGGTGCGCCGCGACGAGGCGTACGAGGCGCTGCGCACCCGCTCCGACGCCCATCTGGCGGCCGAGGGCGGCCGCCCGAGGATCTTCCTGGCCGCGCTGGGCCCCGCCGCCGCGCACACCGCCCGCGCCTCCTTCACCGCCAACCTCTTCCAGGCGGGCGGCATCGAGGCGGTCCATGAACCGGTCACCGTGACCGCGGAGACGGTCGCCGAGGCGTTCACCGCCAGCGGCGCCCGCGTGGCCTGCCTGTGCTCCAGCGACAAGCTGTACGCGGAGGAGGCGGCCGCCGTGGCCGAGCGGCTGAAGGCGGCCGGGGCGACCCGGGTCTACCTGGCCGGACGGCCGGGGGCACAACAGGACGAGTACGAGCGGGCCGGAGTGGACGGATACGTCTTCGCGGGCTGCGACGCGGTCGAGGTGCTCTCCTCGGCTCTGAACACCATGGGGGTGGCGTGATGACCGGCTCTCCGGTGGAGCCCGGGAAGATCCCGGACTTCTCGGCGGTCGATCTGGACGGACCGGCCGAAGGCCCGGTGCCCAGCTCCGGTGACTGGGCCGCCGCGTTCCAGAACGGCGTGGGCAAGGGCGTGGAGGACCTGGTGTGGGACACCCCCGAGGGCATCGGGGTCAAACCGCTCTACACCGCCGAGGACCTCCAGGGCGTCGACTTCCTGGGCACCTACCCCGGCGCCGCGCCCTATCTGCGCGGCCCGTACCCGACGATGTACGTCAACCAGCCCTGGACCATCCGGCAGTACGCGGGCTTCTCCACCGCCGAGGAGTCCAACGCCTTCTACCGCCGCAACCTCGCGGCCGGCCAGAAGGGCCTGTCGGTCGCCTTCGACCTGCCCACCCACCGGGGCTACGACAGCGACCACCCCCGGGTCACCGGTGACGTCGGCATGGCGGGCGTGGCCATCGACTCCATCTACGACATGCGGCAGCTCTTCGACGGCATCCCGCTGGACCGGATGAGCGTGTCGATGACGATGAACGGCGCGGTGCTGCCCGTGCTCGCGCTCTACATCGTGGCCGCCGAGGAACAGGGCGTACCGCCCGAGAAGCTGGCCGGGACCATTCAGAACGACATCCTCAAGGAGTTCATGGTCCGCAACACCTACATCTATCCGCCGCAGCCGTCGATGCGGATCATCTCCGACATCTTCGCCTTCACCTCGCAGCGGATGCCGCGCTACAACTCCATCTCCATCTCCGGCTACCACATCCAGGAGGCCGGGGCGACGGCCGATCTGGAGCTGGCGTACACCCTCGCGGACGGTGTGGAGTACCTGCGGGCCGGCCGGGACGCCGGGATGGACGTGGACGCCTTCGCGCCCCGGCTGTCGTTCTTCTGGGCCATCGGCATGAACTTCTTCATGGAGATCGCCAAGCTGCGGGCGGCGCGGCTGCTCTGGGCCAAGCTGGTCAAGCAGTTCGACCCGAAGAACCCCAAGTCGCTCAGTCTGCGCACCCATTCGCAGACCTCCGGCTGGTCGCTGACCGCCCAGGACGTCTACAACAACGTGGCGCGCACCTGCGTGGAGGCCATGGCCGCCACCCAGGGCCACACCCAGTCGCTGCACACCAACGCCCTGGACGAGGCGCTCGCGCTGCCCACCGACTTCTCCGCGCGCATCGCCCGCAACACCCAGATCCTGCTCCAGCAGGAGTCGGGCACCACTCGGGTCATCGACCCGTGGGGCGGCAGCGCGTACGTCGAGAAGCTGACGTACGACCTGGCGCGGCGGGCCTGGCAGCACATCGAGGAGGTCGAGGCGGCCGGCGGCATGGCCAAGGCCATCGACGCGGGCATCCCCAAGCTGCGCGTCGAGGAGGCCGCGGCCCGCACCCAGGCGCGGATCGACTCCGGGCGCCAGCCGGTGATCGGCGTCAACAAGTACCGGGTCGACAGCGATGAGGCGATCGAGGTCCGCGCGGTCGACAACTCCGTGGTGCGCGCCCAGCAGATCGAGAAGCTGCGGCGGCTGCGCGCCGAGCGCGACGAGGCCGCCTGCCAGGACGCGCTGCGCGCCCTGACCGCGGCCGCCGAGTCCGGGCCCGGCGCGGGCCTGGAGGGCAATCTGCTGGCCCTGGCCGTGGACGCCGCCCGCGCCAAGGCCACCGTGGGCGAGATCTCCGACGCCCTCGAGAAGGTCTACGGCCGCCACTCGGGGCAGATCCGTACGATCTCCGGTGTGTACCGAGACGAGGCCGGAAAGTCGTCCGGCGTGGACCGCACCCGCACGCTGGTCGAGGCGTTCGAGCGCGAGGAGGGCCGCCGCCCCCGGATCCTGGTCGCCAAGATGGGCCAGGACGGGCATGACCGCGGCCAGAAGGTGATCGCCACCGCCTTCGCCGACCTGGGCTTCGACGTCGACGTCGGCCCGCTGTTCCAGACCCCCGAGGAGGTCGCGCGGCAGGCGGTGGAGGCCGATGTGCACATCGTCGGCGTGTCGTCGCTCGCGGCCGGCCACCTCACGCTGGTGCCCGCGCTGCGCGAGCAGCTGGCCGAGGCGGGGCGCGAGGACATCACCATCGTGGTCGGCGGGGTCATCCCGCCGCAGGACGTCCAGACCCTGCACGAGGCCGGCGCCGCCGCCGTCTTCCTGCCGGGCACGGTCATCCCGGACGCCGCCCACGACCTGGTGCGGAAGCTGGCCGCCGACCTTGGCCACGAGCTGTAGGCCATGCCGCGGACGATTGACATCGAGGAGTACGCCAAGGGTGTGCTCGACGGCAAGCGCGCGTACATCGCGCGTGCGATCACGCTCGTCGAGTCCACCCGGCCCGACCACCACGACCTCGCCCAGCGGCTGCTGGTCGAGCTGCTGCCGCACACCGGCGGGGCGCGGCGGATCGGCATCAGCGGGGTGCCCGGGGTGGGCAAGTCCACCTTCATCGACGCCCTGGGCACCATGCTCACCGGGGCCGGCCACAAGGTCGCGGTGCTCGCCGTCGACCCCTCGTCGACCCGCACCGGCGGCTCCATCCTGGGTGACAAGACCCGGATGGAGCGGCTGGCGGTGGACCCCAACGCCTTCGTACGGCCCTCGCCCAGCGCCGGGACGCTGGGCGGGGTCGCCCGCGCCACCCGCGAGTCCATGGTCGTCATGGAGGCCGCGGGCTATGACGTGGTGCTGGTGGAGACGGTGGGCGTGGGCCAGTCCGAGACGGCGGTGGCCAATATGGTCGACTCCTTCCTGCTGCTCTCCCTGGCCCGCACCGGCGATCAGCTCCAGGGCATCAAGAAGGGCGTCCTGGAGCTGGCCGACGTGGTCACCATCAACAAGGCCGACGGGCCGCACGCACGGGACGCGAAGTCGGCGGCCCGCGAACTGGCGGGCGCGCTGAGGCTGTTGCAGCCCCCGGACGCGCCCTGGAACCCGCCGGTGCTCACCTGTAGCGCCCGCGAGTCCACCGGGCTCGATGTGGTGTGGGAGCGCCTGGAGCAGCACCGCCGGGTGCTGGAGGCCACGGGCGCGCTGCGGACCAAGCGGCGCGACCAGCAGGTGGACTGGACCTGGTCGATGGTGCGCGACCAGCTGCTCGCGCGGCTGCACGCCCACCCCGAGGTGCGGCGGCTCGGGCCCGAGCTGGAGCAGCGGGTCCGCGAGGGCGCGCTGACGGCCACGCTGGCGGCGGACCGGCTGCTGGCGGCGTTCCAGGGCCCGGCCGACGGTGGAACGCCTCGGGCCCCGGCCGACGGTGGGGCGTCCCAGGCTCCGGCTGACGGTGGGGCGCCTCGGGCCCCGGCCGACGGTGGATGAGGCACCGCTGCCGGACGCGGCGCGGGTCGGGCCGTTCTTCGCGCTGCGCACCGGCGGCGGCGATCCGGGTGCGGAGGGGTACGCGCGGATCGGCGAGGCGTACCGGCTGACCGGCACGGGCGCCGCCGGGCCGCTGTTGCGCGCCCGTGTCGAGGCCGTCGCCGCGAGCCTGCGCACCGATGAGCCGAGGGTCGCCGCCTCGCTCGTCTTCCAGGGGCTCGCCGCCCGGGTGTGGTCCCTCGCGCTCGGTCCGGCGGCCCTCTCCGGCGGGGTGCCCCACCTCCGGCCCGACCGGCTGTGGTGGAACCCCGGGCGTGTCGCCCCCGACGACCTGTGGTGGCCCGGCGCGCCGTCCGTGATGGGCGAACCGCGAGGACTCGCCGGTCCGGTGGGCACCGCGGCATATGTCCATCTGGTGCCGCTGCACCAGGCCATCGAGCGGGCGTACCGGGTCTCGGGGCGGCTGCTGTGGGGCAACGCGGCCTCGGCGCTGGCCGGTTCGCTGCGGGTGCTGCACGACTGGTGCCTGGCGCACGGCCGCACCGAGGCGGCGGACCGGGCCGTCGAGCTGGCGCGCGCCCAGCTCGACCACCCGCCGCTGCGCGACGCCGGCACCCTCAGCACCGCGCCGCTCGGCTATCGGCGCCGCACCTGCTGTCTCTACTACCGGGTGCCGGGCGGCGGGTTGTGCGGCGACTGCGTCTTGCGCGAGGCACCGGGGCGGGGGAGTGGGCGCGGGACGCCGGGGTGAGGCGGACGCTCTCCTGAGGCGGCCGGTCTCCCGGTAGGGGCGTCTCCCGGTGGAGACGCTCTCCCGATGGGTCGATACGGTGGGCGAATGCCGAAGAAGGAGAACGTGTTCTCATCCTGGCGAGGCTGGTGCGGACGCGTCACTTCCCGTCTGGTCCACCGCGGCTGGCGCGCCGTACAGCGGGCCGGCGCGGTGACCGCCGAGCGCCCCGGCCCGTACCGCTTCGGCCGCATCGGCGTCGGCACCCGGCTGGCGTTCCCCCAGGGCACCCTCTTCGGCGAACCGTGGATCGAGCTCGGCGAGCACTGTGTCATCGGCGAGCAGGTGACCCTCACCGCCGGGATGATGCCCGATGTGGACCTCGGCCCCGAACCGGTGCTGCGCATCGGCAACGGCGTGGTGCTGGGCCGGGGCAGCCATGTGATCGCCTCCGTGTGCGTGGAGTTCGGCGACGATGTCTTCTGCGGTCCGTACGTCTATGTCACCAGCGACAACCACTCCTACGACGATCCGGACCAGCCCATCGGCCGCCAGTGGCCACGCTCCGCGCCCGTCCACATCGGCCCCGGCAGCTGGCTGGGCGCGGGCGCGGTGATCCTGCCGGGGGCGCGGCTGGGCCGCAATGTGGTGGTCGCGGCGGGCGCGGTCGTACGGGGCGAGGTGCCCGACCACGCCGTGGTGGCCGGGGCGCCGGCCCGGATCATACGGCGCTGGGCCCCGGACGAGGGCTGGCAGCCGCCGCTGCGCACCCCGGCGCCGGTGCCGATCCCCGAGGACATGACCGTGGAGCAACTGCTCGCGCTGGCGGAGCTGGAGCGCGAGCGGGAGCGCGGGCGCGGGCGTGAGCGCGAACAGGCGGGGGAGCGGAAGCTCGATGTGGCGGAGCACGGGCTGGAGCGGGAGCCGGGGGCCGGGGCGTCGTAGCAGGTCAGTAGAGTTTCGTGGACCGTCCCCGACCCGCGAAGGTGACCACTGTGAGCCCGCCGCCGACTCCCCCCGTGACCGTCATCGGCATCGGCGCCGACGGCTGGGAGGGGCTCGGCCCCGCCGCCCGCGAGGCGTTGCGCACCGCGGAGGTGGTGATCGGCGGACGGCGCCAGCTGGGCCTGCTGCCGCCGGAGTGCCCCGGCGACCTGGTGCCCTGGCCGTCCCCGCTGCGCCCCGCCGTCCCCGGGCTGTTCGCCGCGCACGCCGGGCGGCGGATCTCCGTGCTGGCCAGCGGCGACCCCATGTTCTTCGGCATCGGCCGCACCCTGGCCGAGCTGCTGGGAGCCGCGCGGCTGCGGGTGCTGCCCCATCCGTCGTCCGTCTCCCTGGCCTGTGCGCGGCTCGGCTGGGCGCTGGAGGAGACCGAGGTGATCAGCCTCGTCGGCCGCCCCCTGGCCACGCTGAACCGTGAGCTCTACGCCGGACGGCGGCTGCTCGTGCTCAGCGCGGGCGCCGACACCCCCGCCGAGGTGGCCGGGCTGCTCGGGGAGCGCGGCTTCGGCCCGAGCCGGCTGCGGGTGCTGGAACAGCTGGGGAGCGAACGGGAGCGGTGTGTGGAGGGCACGGCGGAGGAGTGGCCCCATCCGCCCGGCGACCCCCTCAACGTCATCGCGGTCGACTGCGCCCCGGCGGACGGCGCCCGGCCGCTGTCGCTCGCCCCGGGGCTGCCCGACGCGGCGTACGAGCATGACGGCCAGCTGACCAAGCGCCATGTGCGGGCCGCCACCCTCGCCATGCTCGCCCCGGCCCCCGGCGCGTTGCTGTGGGACGTCGGCGGCGGCTCGGGCTCCATCGCCGTGGAGTGGATGCGCGCCCACCGCACCTGCCGGGCGATCTCGGTCGAACGCGACCCGGTGCGCGCCGAGCGCATCGCCCGCAACGCCGACGCGCTCGGCGTGCCCGGGCTGACCGTCGTCACCGGCGCCGCGCCCGACGCGCTGGCCGGACTGCCCACCCCCGACGCGGTGTTCATCGGCGGCGGCCTGACCGCCCCCGGGGTACTGGACGCGTGCTGGGCGGCCCTGCCGCCGGGCGGCCGGATCGTGGCCAACACCGTGACCCTGGAGTCCGAGGCGCTGCTCGCCGACTGGTACCGCCGCCACGGCGGCGACCTCGTCCGCCTCGCCGTCTCCCACGCCACCCCGGTCGGGGGGTTCACCGGCTGGCGGCAGGCGATGCCGGTCACCCAGTGGTCCGCCGCCAAACCGCTCGCTTTCCGCGGCCCTGGCGGGGACGCCGCCGATCCCGGGCGATCCGTCGAAGCCGCTCAAGCCGCTCAAGGAGAACCACGATGACGGTGTACTTCATCGGCGCGGGCCCCGGCGCCGCCGACCTGATCACGGTCCGAGGCGCCCGGACCCTGGCCCGCTGCCAGGTGTGTCTCTACGCGGGCAGTCTGGTGCCCCGTGAACTCCTCGTCGAATGCCCGCCGGACGCCCGCCTGGTCGACACCGCCCAGCTCGACCTGGACCAGATCACCACCGAGCTCGTCGCCGCCCACGAGGCGGGGCACGACGTGGCCCGCCTCCACTCCGGCGATCCGTCGGTCTTCAGCGCCGTCGCCGAGCAGATGCGCCGCCTCGACGCGGCCGGCGTTCCGTACGACGTGGTCCCGGGCGTCCCCGCCTTCGCCGCCGCGGCCGCCGCGCTGAAGCGCGAACTGACGATCCCGACCGTCGGCCAGACCGTCATCCTCACCCGCATCGCCCAGCAGGCCACCCCCATGCCGGACGGCGAGGACCTGGCGACCCTGGGCCGCAGCGGCGCTCTTCTCGTCCTGCACCTCGCCGCCCGCTACGTGGATCGCGTCGTCGCCGAACTCCTCCCGCACTACGGCGCCGACTGCCCGGCCGCCGTGGTCGCCATGGCCAGCCGCCCCGACGAACTGGTCCTGCGCGGCACCCTGGACGACATCGCGGCTCAGGTGAAGGCGGCAGGCGTGGTCCGCACGGCGGTCATCATCGTCGGCCGCACCCTGGCCGCCGCCCAGTTCCCCGACAGCCACCTCTACTCCCCGACCAGGGCTCGCCCCTGCGCCCCCGGCTCCCCACCCACCCCCTGAGGCCGCCGCCTCGGCGGGCACCCGTGCGCAGCGTTTTCGCGTGAGCCGCGCCGCACACGGCGCGCCATGTCCGTGATGGCGGGAGCATCGGCGCGCGCGGCGGATTGGCGTGTCGGGCCGGGCGGTGACGAGCGTCCGGCCCGGCGGCGCGCGGCGGGCTCGCGTGGGCCATGCTGCGCTTGGCGCGCTATGTCCGCGGCGGCGATGGTGTCGGCGCCGCGCACGGCGGACCGCAGGGTGAGTGCGACCCGCGCCCCTGCGACATGTGGGGCCGGGCGGTGACAGGCGCCCGGCGGGCCCGGGTACGGCGTCGCATGCGTGGTGGGCGCGTGGCGTGATCGTCGGCGTGGCAGACGTGGCGGCGCCCTGTGCGGTGGGCCGGGTGGCGGGTGCGGCGATCCGTGCGCCCGGCGTGTGGGCCTGGACGCGGGGAGGGTGACTGCCCGCAGTGGCGCGCAGCGGGCGTCCGTGCGGTGTTCTGTGCGCGGCATCGCCTGGGCGTGTTGTGCGTGGCACGCCGCGTTCGTGGTGACGAGGGCGTCCACCTGGTGCGGCAGCGTGGTGGGCGCGGCGGCCCGTATGACTCCCCGGCGTGTCGTGTCGGCGGGCGAAGCCGTCGGCACCGGCGCGCGGGGCGTGTCGCGTCCCGGTCCCGGGGGTCAGCCACCCCCGGGGCCGCGGGGTTCCGCGCGGCCCACGATCGTGCCGGCGCGGTCGATGCAGATGACGTCCACGGCCACCGGTGCCCCGCGTAGCACCCCGAGGGCCGTGTCGCGGGCCGCCGCCGCGACCAGGTCGCCCAGAGGGACGCCGCGGGCGGTGCACAGTTGCACCGTCTCAAGGCCGGTGTTGGCCGTGGCCACCGCCTCCGCCAGCTCCGCGTCGGCCCCTCCCCGGCGGGCCAGTTCCGCGAGGAAGCCCTTGTCCACCTGGGACCGTGAGGAGTGCAGGTCCAGATGGCCCGCGGCCAGCTTGGAGAGCTTGGCGAAGCCGCCGGCGACCGTCAGCCGGTCCACCGGGTGGCGGCGCAGATACTTCAGGACCGCGCCCGCGAAGTCGCCCATGTCCAGCAGCGCGTCCTGCGGCAGCCCGTGCACGGCCACCGCCACCTTCTCGGACGTCGAGCCCGTACAGCCCGCGACATGCGTGCGCCCCGCCGCGCGGGCGACATCCACCCCGCGCCGGATGCTGTCGATCCAGGCCGAGCAGGAGTAGGGCACCACGATGCCGGTCGTGCCGAGGATGGACAGCCCGCCGAGGATGCCCAGCCGCGGATTCCACGTGGAGCGGGCGATCTCCTCGCCGTGGTCCACGGAGATCTCGATCTCGACGTCACCGGTGCCGCCGTACCGGGCCGCGACCGAGGCGATGTGGTCGCGCATCATCTGGCGCGGGACGGGGTTGATGGCCGGTTCGCCCACCTCGAGCGGCAGCCCGGGCCGGGTCACCGTGCCGACGCCCGGACCGGCCCGGAAGACCACTCCGCTGCCGGGCGGCAGTACCCGTACCGTGGCCCTGACCAGCGCGCCGTGGGTCACATCCGGATCGTCCCCCGCGTCCTTGACGACCGCGGCCATGGCCCGGTCCGCCGTCAGCTCCTCGGCGGCGAGCGCGAACGCGGGCCGCTGCCCCTTGGGCAGTTCGACGGTCACCGGATCGGGGAACTCCGCGCCCAGCAGCGCGGTGTACGCGGCCGTCGTCGCGGCGGTGGCACACGCCCCCGTGGTCCAGCCGTGCCGCAGCCCCGACCGCTCCAGCTGCGCGCCCCGCCCCCCGGCCGCCTCGGCCGTCGTCTTCGCCTCAGCCATGGGCGGGCCGCCGCGCATACGATGACGGGCGCACGGACGACGAAAGGCACCCGATCCCGATGAACAGCGCACCGGCGCGCCATGTGCTCATCCTCGGCGGCACCACCGAGGCGCGCCGCCTCGCCGAGGAGCTCGCCGACACGCCCGCGCTGCGCGTCACCAGCTCCCTCGCGGGCCGGGTCGCCACGCCGAGGCTGCCGGTGGGGCAGGTGCGGATCGGCGGGTTCGGCGGCGCCGGGGGCATGGCCCGCTGGCTCCGCGAGCACCAGGTGGACGCGCTCATCGACGCCACCCATCCTTTCGCCGACACGATCAGTTCCCATGCGGCCAGGGCGGCCGCAGACGTCCATGTTCCCCTGCTCGCCCTGCGCCGCCCCGGCTGGGTACCCGGTCCGGGCGACCGCTGGCACTCGACGGGCTCGCTGGCCGAGGCCGCGCGGCTGCTGCCCGGCCTGGGGGAGCGGATCTTCCTCACCACGGGACGGATGGGCCTGGCCGCCTTCGCCCATCTCACCGAGCAGTGGTTCCTGGTCCGCTCGGTCGACGCGCCCGAGCCGCCGGTCCCGCCCCGGATGGAGGTGATCCTCGACCGCGGCCCGTTCACCCTCGAGGGCGAGGCGGAACTGCTGCGCCGCCATCGCGTCGAGGTGCTGGTCACCAAGGACAGCGGCGCCCACGCCACCGCCCCCAAACTCGCCGCGGCCCGCGCCGCCGCCCTCCCGGTCGTCATCGTCCGCCGCCCACCCGCGCCCCAGGGCATCCCGGTGGCCGAAACCCCGGCCGAGGCCGTCACCTGGCTGAGGACGACCCTGGCCTGAGCCGGGGCGCTCCGCGCCAGGAGCCCTCCAGGCGCTACGCCTCCGGGTAGCGGCGCGGGGTCCAGACGATGTCGGTGCCGTCGCCGCGGCGGGCCGTGCGGGTCTGGGTGGAGCCCACCAGGAGGATCGTGCGCATGTCGATCTGGGCCGGGTCGAGGTCGGCCAGGCGGACGATCCGCACGCGCTCCCCGGGGCCGCCGATGTCACGGCCCAGCACCACGGGCGTGTCGGGGGCGCGGTGCTCCAGCAGGAGTTCGCGGGCCTTGCCCACCTGCCAGACGCGGCTGCGCGAACCGGGGTTGTAGAGGGCGAGCACCAGGTCGGCGGCCGCGGCGGCGCGCAGCCGCTCGGCGATGACCTCCCAGGGCTTGAGCCGGTCGGAGAGGGAGATCACCGCGTAGTCGTGGCCGAGCGGGGCACCGGCCCGGGCGGCGGCCGCGTGGGCCGCCGTCATACCGGGGACGATCCGCACCGGGACCTCGCGATACGGGTCCTCGCAGGCGGCCTCCAGGACGGCGGTGGCCATGGCGAACACGCCCGGGTCGCCCGAGGAGACCACGGCGACACGCCGACCCCGCCGCGCGAGGTCGAGGGCGAACTCGGCGCGTACGGCCTCGACCTTGTTGTCGGAGGCATGGCGCCGCTGGCCCGGCCGTACGGGCACCCGGTCCAGGTATGTGGTGTAGCCGACGAGGTCCTCGGCGGCGGCCAGCTCGCCGCGCGCCTCGGGGGTGAGCCACAGCGGACCGGCCGGGCCCAGGCCGACGACCACGACCTCGCCCGGGCGGCCGGACACACCGCCCGGCGCGTCCGCACGCTCGCCGCTCGGCATGCCCACGCGGTCACCGTTCGGCGCGTCGCCGCGGTCACCGCGGTCACCGCCGGCAACGCCCGCACCGCCGTCACCGTGCGGCGCGTCCACGCGGCTGGGCAGCACCGCCATCGAGAAGTACGGCACCGACTCCGGGTCGACCTCGGCCAGCGGGGCGGTCCGCTCCGCGTTCATCGTGGCGCGCTCCACATAGCGCGCGTCCGCGAGCCGTCCCGACCGCTCCAGCGCCCGGCGCACCGTCGGGAAGGTCCGGCCGAGCTTCATCACGGCCGCCGCGTCCGCCGTCGCCAGCCGGGCCGTCAACTCCTCCTCCGGCAGGGTGCCGGGGAGGACCGTCAGCACCTCCTCGCCCTCCACCAGCGGTGTGCCGAGCCGGGCGGCCGCGGCGCTGACCGAGGTGACACCGGGGATGACCTCGGTGGGGTAGCGATCGGCGAGCCGCTTGTGCATGTGCATGTACGAGCCGTAGAAGAGCGGATCGCCCTCCGCGAGCACCGCGACCGTGCGCCCCGCGTCCAGATGCGCGGCGAGCCGGGCGGCCGCGTCCGCGTAGAACTCCTCCATCGCGCCGCGATAGCCGCCCGGATGGTCGGTGGTCTCCGTGGTGACCGGGTAGACCAGCCGCTCCTCGATGTGGTCGGGCCGCAGATGGCGCTCGGCGATGGAGCGCGCGATGCTGCGCCCGTGCCGGGCGCTGTGGTACGCGATGACATCGGCCGCGGCGATGACCTCCACCGCGCGTACGGTCATCAGGGAGGGGTCGCCGGGGCCGAGCCCCACACCGTAGAGCCGGCCCGTCTGCTGCTCGCTCACTCTTCCTCGCTCGCTATCGCGTTGATCGCGGCCGCGGCGATGGCGCTGCCGCCGCGCCGGCCGTGCACCACCAGGTGGTCGAGCGCCGCCGGATGCCCGGCCAGCGCCTCCTTGGACTCGGCCGCGCCGATGAAGCCCACCGGCACGCCGATCACGGCGGCCGGGCGCGGCGCGCCGGGCCCGCCCTCTTCGATCATCTCCAGCAGCCGGAACAGCGCCGTGGGCGCGTTGCCGACCGCCACCACCGAACCCTCGAGCCGGTCCCGCCACAGCTCCAGCGCGGCGGCGCTGCGCGTGGTGCCCATGCGCCGCGCCAACTCCGGTACGGCCGGGTCCGAGAGGGTGCAGATCACCTCGTTGTCGGCGGGCAGCCGTTTGCGGGTGACCCCGCTGGCCACCATGCGCGCGTCGCACAGCACGGGCGCGCCGGACCGCAGCGCGGCGCGGGCGCGGGAGACCACCTCGGGGGTGTACGCGAGGTCCTTGACCAGGTCGACCATGCCGCAGGCGTGGATCATCCGCACCGCCACCTGGCTGATGTCGGCGGGGAGCCCGCCGAGGTCGGCCTCGGCGCGGATGGTGGCAAAGGACGCGCGGTAGATGGCCGCTCCGTCCTTCTCGTAGTCGAACACGGTGTCCTCGATCATGTCGTTCCACGGGCCGCCGCAACGGCGCCGGCCAACTGCTCTGCTGTCACTTCCACGCCGTCCTCCGCCTCCGGCGTGTCGCCCTTCGCGTCGCCCCGCACGGTGACCCGATAGTCCGTGTCGCCGGTCGCCAGCGCGTCCACCCAGCGGCCCCCGGGGTGGCCGCAGCGCCGTTCACAGCCGGAGACGTACACCGGCAGCGGATCGGGCGCGCCCCCGCGACCGCCGTCGGCCCCCGTGCCGTTCATCGGGCGCGGCTCCGAACCGGCGGCGACAACTCGTCCGGTGTCCGGTCCCACTTCCGCCGTGTCGGCGACCCCGCGCACCGTGTCGGCGACCCCGCGCGCCATGTCCGAGACCCCGCGCGCCATGTCCGCGACCCCGTGCACCGTGTCTGCGACCATGCGTGTCGCGTGGGACCGCACATCCGCCAGGGACTTGGCGCAGCCGGGCCGTCCCGTGCACGCGCCGACCCCGAGCCACGGCGAGTCCGGCGTGGTCACCAGTCCCGCGTCGGACAGTTCGGACAAGGCATCGCGCGTGTCGTCCGGGGCGAACCCGGGGAGCACCACGCCGCGCCAGGGTGTCATACGCAGCTCATCCGCCCCGCTCCGGGAGGCGAGCCCGGTGAGCAGCCGCCACTGCGCGGCGCTCACCCGGCCCAGGGGGAGGGCGACGGACAGCGCGTGGCGCCCGTCCGGGCCGGGGACCGGCCCGGGGGCGGGGGGTGCGGCAGATGCCGCTGGTTGGTGCTTCGCCCGTACGGCCTCGACGCCCGCGTCGGCGAGTCGCGCGGCCAAGCCGTCGGCGGTCACGGCGTGTCGGGCGGGGAGTTCACGTACCCGCCACGCCCGGGTCCCGCTCTCCCGGGCCCTCGCCAGGAACTCCACCGCGGCCAGCGCCGCCGCCCGCGCCACGTCCTCGCTCCGCACCCACAGATCACCCCCCGCGGCCGCTCCGCCCGTGGCGACGCTCGCCACGCCCGCATCCGCCGGCGGCCCCCCGATCCGCAGCATCGCCCCACCACCAGGCGTTGCGATCAATGTCACATCCGCACCCAACGCGGCCACATCGCCACGCCCATCGTCCAGCGCGAACAGAAACCTGCCCGACAAGCCCGACAATTCCCCATGCCCCGCCAACGCGTCGACGCATGCCTCGCCGCACAGCACGGCGTCCAACTCACGCACCCACGCCACCACATCGGCGTGCCCGCCACCGTCCAGGCCGGACAGCGGCGACGCCACGATGTTGCGCACCCGGTCATGGCGGTCCGAGGGAAGCAGTCCGGCCGCCCGCAGCCGGGCCGCCAGCTCCGCGCCGCACCCCGCCGCCAGGCCGCGCACCTGCGCATTGCCCCGCGAGGTGATGTCCAGCCGCCCGTCGCCCAGCTCCTCGGCCACCCGCCCCAGCGCCTGCGCCTGACGAGTCGTCAGCAGGCCGCCGGGCACCCGGATCCGGGCCAGCGAACCGTCGTCCGCCGGGTGTAGCCGCAGCGCGCCCGGACAGGCGTCATCGCGCCCGCGCACGGGGGTTTCATCCCCGGATGGGGTGGTTGTCGGGGGGAGGGGCATGGCGGCGAGCATACCGACGATCCGGTCCGGCCCACCGCCCCGGCCAGGCTCCACGGAGACCGGAACGCACCGTCCCGTGGCAGGTCAGCAACGCTTACTATGCTCAGCGGCGGGTCGATCCCGGCTCGCCGAACTCACAAGACGGCACTCACGGTAGGAAGCCGGTGGAAATCCGGCGCGGTCCCGCCACTGTGAGCGCGGCGGCTGCCGAACGGCAGCGGCCGCGCGAGCCAGGAACTACCGCCGTCTTCAACCCGCCCGGGGCGCGGACCCCGAGGAAGGCATGCGCCGCATGATTCTGCTGCTGTCGACGTCCGACACCGACCTGCTCAGCGCCCGTGCCGCCACGGGCCCGGTGCCGTACCGCCTCGCCAACCCGGCCCGCCTCGCCCTCGAGGACCTCCCCGGCCTGCTCGACGGCGTCGAACTCGTCGTCGTACGGCTCCTCGGCGGCATCCGCGCCTGGCAGGAGGGGCTCGACACGCTGCTCGCGGGCGACCTCCCCGTCGTGGTCCTCAGCGGTGAACAGGCGCCCGACGCCCAGCTCATGGAGGCGTCCACGGTCCCGGTCGGCATCGCTGCCGAGGCGCACGCCTACCTCGCCCACGGCGGGCCCGCCAACCTGGGCCAGCTGGCCCGGTTCCTCTCCGACACCGTGCTGCTCACCGGTCATGGCTTCGAACCGCCCGCGCCCGCGCCCACCTGGGGTCCGCTGGAGCGCACCGCCCGCGCGGCCGCCCCAGCCGACGCCACCGGCCCGACCATCGCGGTGCTCTACTACCGCGCCCACCACATGAGCGGCAACACCGCCTTCGTGGAGGCCCTGTGCCGCGCCGTGGAGGACGCCGGGGGCCGCCCGCTGCCGCTGTTCGTCGCCTCGCTGCGCGCCCCCGAACCCGAGCTGATCGAGGCACTCGGCGCGGCCGACGCCATCGTCACCACCGTCCTCGCGGCCGGTGGCACCCGCCCCGCCGAGGCGTCCGCGGGCGGCGACGACGAGGCGTGGGACGCGCGCGCGCTCACCGCGCTCGACGTGCCCGTGCTCCAGGCGCTGTGCCTGACCTCGCCGCGCGCCGCATGGGAGGAGAACGACGAGGGGCTCTCGCCGCTGGACGCCGCGACCCAGGTCGCCGTCCCCGAGTTCGACGGGCGGCTCATCACCGTGCCGTTCTCGTTCAAGGAAGTCGACGAGGACGGCCTGCCGGTCTATGTCGCCGACGCCGAGCGCGCCGCGCGTGTCGCCGGAATCGCGGTACGACACGCCCGGCTCCGCCATATCCCCGCCGCCGACAAGCGCCTCGCGCTCGTCCTCTCCGCCTACCCCACCAAGCACTCCCGGATCGGCAACGCCGTCGGCCTCGACACCCCCGCGAGCGCCGTCGCCCTGCTGCGCCGGCTGCGCGCCGAAGGCTACGACCTCGGCCCCGAGGACGGACCGGACGCGCTCCCGGGCCTGGTCTCCGGCGAGGGCGACGAGCTGATCTACGCCCTCATCGAGGCGGGCGGCCATGACCAGGAGTGGCTCACCGAGGAGCAGCTCGCCCGCAACCCGGTCCGCATCCCGGCCGCCGACTACCGCCGCTGGTACGCCACGCTGCCACAGGAGCTCCGGGACGCGGTCGAGGAGCACTGGGGCCCGCCGCCCGGCGAGATGTTCGTGGACACCAGCCGCGACCCCGAGGGCGAGATCGTGCTGGCCGCGCTGCGCCGCGGCAACCTCCTGGTGGTCATCCAGCCGCCGCGCGGCTTCGGCGAGAACCCCATCGCCATCTACCACGACCCCGATCTGCCGCCCTCGCACCACTACCTGGCGGCCTACCGCTGGATGGCCACCCCGACGGCCGATGGCGGGTTCGGCGCCGACGCCATGATCCACCTGGGCAAGCACGGCAACCTGGAGTGGCTGCCGGGCAAGAACGCCGGGCTGTCCGCCGCCTGTGGCCCCGACGCCGCGCTCGGCGATCTGCCGCTGATCTACCCCTTCCTGGTCAACGACCCGGGCGAGGGCACCCAGGCCAAGCGCCGCGTCCACGCCACCCTGGTCGACCACCTGGTGCCGCCGATGGCCCGCGCCGACTCCTACGGCGACATCGCGCGGCTGGAGCAGCTGCTGGACGAGTACGCGGCCATCTCCGCGATGGACCCGGCCAAGCTCCCCGCCATCCGCGCCCAGATCTGGACCCTCATCCAGGCCGCCCGGCTCGACCACGACCTGGGCCTGGAGCAGCGGCCGGACGACGACGGCTTCGACGACTTCCTGCTGCACGTCGACGGCTGGCTGTGCGAGGTCAAGGACGCCCAGATCCGCGACGGACTGCATGTCCTCGGCGGCGCGCCGACCGGCCCCGAGCGCGTCAACCTCGTACTGGCCATCCTCCGCGCCCGCCAGATCTGGGGCGGTACGTCCGCGCTCCCCGGTCTGCGCGAGGCGCTCGGCCTGGACGAGTCGGCCGCCACCCGCACCGGTGCCGACGAGGCCGAGGAGCGGGCCCGCGCGCTGGTCCAGGCGATGGAGGACGCCGCATGGGCTCCGGAGGCCGTCGAGAAGGCCGTCCTCGCCCTGCCCGACGAGCAGCGCCCCGCGGTCTCCGCGGTCCTCGACTTCGCCGCCCGCGAGGTCGTACCCCGGCTGGCCGCCACGACGGACGAGATCGACCACGCCGTACACGCGCTGAACGGCGGCTTCGTCCCGGCCGGGCCGTCCGGCTCGCCGCTGCGCGGACTGGTCAACGTCCTGCCGACCGGCCGCAACTTCTACTCCGTCGACCCCAAGGCCGTGCCCAGCAGGCTGGCCTGGGAGACCGGCCAGGCCCTCGCCGATTCGCTCCTGGAGCGCTACCGCGCCGACAACGACGGTCAGTGGCCGAAGTCCGTCGGCCTCTCGCTGTGGGGGACGAGCGCGATGCGCACCTCCGGCGACGATGTGGCCGAGGCGCTGGCGCTGCTGGGCGTCCGCCCGGTGTGGGACGACGCCTCGCGGCGAGTAACGGGACTCGAACCCGTACCCCTCGACCAGCTGGGCCGCCCGCGCGTCGATGTCACCCTGCGCATCAGCGGGTTCTTCCGGGACGCCTTCCCGCATGTCGTGGGGCTGCTGGACGACGCCGTACGGCTCGCCGCCTCCCTCGACGAGAGCGACGAGGACAACTACGTACGGGCGCACACCCGCGCCGACCTCGCCGCACACGGTGACGAGCGCCGCGCCACCACCCGGATCTTCGGCTCCCGCCCCGGCACCTACGGCGCCGGACTGCTCCAGCTCATCGACAGCCGCGACTGGCGCACCGACGCCGACCTCGCCGAGGTCTACACGGTCTGGGGCGGCTACGCCTACGGCCGCGGTCTCGAGGGGCGGCCGGCGCGCGAGGAGATGGAGAGCGCCTACCGCAGGATCGCGGTGGCGGCCAAGAACACCGACACGCGCGAGCACGACATCGCCGACTCCGACGACTACTTCCAGTACCACGGCGGCATGGTGGCCACCGTGCGCGCCCTGAAGGGCACCGCGCCCGCCGCGTACATCGGCGACTCCACCCGTCCCGAGACGGTCCGCACCCGTACCCTCCACGAGGAGACCTCACGGGTCTTCCGGGCCCGGGTGGTCAATCCGCGCTGGATCGAGGCGATGCGCCGCCACGGCTACAAGGGCGCCTTCGAGCTCGCCGCGACGGTCGACTACCTCTTCGGCTACGACGCGACCACGGGCGTGGTCGCCGACTGGATGTACGACAAGCTCGCCCAGACCTATCTGCTCGACCCGGAGAACCGCGCGTTCCTGGAGGAGGCCAACCCCTGGGCGCTGCACGGCATGGCCGAGCGGCTGCTGGAGGCCGAGAGCCGCGGGCTGTGGGACGAGCCCGACCCGGAGGTGCTGGAGCGGGTGCGGGAGCTGTATCTGGAGACGGAGGGCGGCCTGGAGGGCGGGGACGACGAGTAGTCGCGTCCGCCGCTTCCTCGCACGTCCGCCGCTTGTCCGGTGGGTCCGGGTGGGTCCGGGTGAATCCGGCGGTGGCTCAGTCGGTGGACGAGCGCGCCGCCGGGCGGGTCGCCGCCCGGATCCGGTCCGGCCACGGGGGACAGTTGACCAGTTCGGTCCACTCGCGGTCGTAGCGCCCGGGCACCGCGCGCCCCGCGGAGGCCCAGCGCTCGACCAGCGCCGCGTAGATCGGTACGGATGTGGATGTGTGAACGGTCTGATGAACCGTTCCGTCGCCTTCGGTGCTCCGGTCCAGCGCTCTGCTCGGCTGCGAGAGAGAACGGCGTCGCATCGTCGTCGTCATATTCGGACAACGCGCCGCGCCCCGCCGGGTCACCTTCCGCACGCTGGTCTCACCCGCATCGGCGTGCTGTCGCACATGTCAGCGACTGCCGGCCGGCCCGGCCTGGCGGCTCCACGGTGACCCGCCCGGGCGGCGACCGGGCCGTTTCTCTTTTCACCCGGCGAAATGAAAAGCATTGCCGCATTCATAAATCCATTCGCCGCCGTGGCAAGAGTCTATTGATAACCGTGTCCATTGCAGCCTTTGGCGAATTCCCCTCGGGCCTGTTTCAATTGCCCTGTCCCGAAGACGATCCGAGGAGGAGCCGGTGGGAGCTCATGCGCACGGACCCGACGAGGGGCACGGCGGCCACACCCACGGGGTGGCGGAGAACGCCGACCGCCGGTGGCTGACCCTCGCCCTCGCGCTGATCAGCGGCTTCATGGCGGTGGAGGTCATCGTCGGGATCGTGGCCAGCTCCGTGGCGCTGCTGTCCGACGCGGCCCATATGCTCACCGACGCCGCCTCGATCGTGCTCGCCCTCATCGCGATCCGGCTCTCGGCGCGCCCCGCACGTGGCGGATACACCTATGGGCTCAAGCGGTCGGAAATCCTTTCCGCCCAGGCCAATGGGCTTTCCCTGCTGCTGCTCGGCGCCTATCTCGGCTATGAGAGCGTGGGGCGGCTGATCGATCCGCCCGAGGTGACCGGCGGTCTGGTGCTGGCCACGGCGCTGGCCGGTGTGGTGGTGAATCTCGCGGCCGCGTGGTGCATGTCGAAGGCGAACCGCTCCTCGCTCAATGTCGAGGGTGCCTTCCAGCATGTGCTCAACGATCTCTACGCCTTCATCGCCACCGCCATCGCGGGCCTGGTGGTGGTGGTGACGGGCTTCGCCCGGGCCGACGCGATCGCCGGTCTGCTGGTGGTCCTCCTCATGATCAAGGCGGGCGTGGAACTGCTGCGGGCCTCCGGCCGGGTGCTGCTGGAGGCCGCGCCCGCCGGTGTCGAGCCCGATGAGGTGGGCGGCCGGCTGGTCGCCCATGAGCAGGTGGCCGAGGTGCACGATCTGCATGTCTGGCAGATCACCTCGGGCGAGGTCTCCCTCTCCGCCCATGTCCTGGTGGCGGCGGGCGGCGACTGCCACGCCGTACGGGAGGATCTGGAGGCGGTGTTGAGCGGCGAGTACGGGATCACCCACACCACGCTGCAAGTGGATCATCTGGACGAGCCCGCCGAGCGGGGACGTCCAGAGGGGGAGCACTGCCCGACCGCCCACGGTCCGGTGCACCGGGCCGCGTCGTACGGCCACTGAGCGGGGGCGGGACGGGGGTCCGGAAACGGTCGGCGGGTCGGGGGTCCGGGAACGGTCGCCCGGGATGGAGACCCGGGAACGGTCGGCGGGGCGGCCGTGTCAGGCCGCGGCCGGGGCGGCGGTCGGCCTGAAGGCGGCGGTCAGAAGTGTCTTCGCGAGCTGGGCGACCAATGCCTCCAGCGCGAGCTGGGCCAGCTTGACCAGGACGGTCGTGAGAATGTCGGCCATGAGTACCTCACTGGATGGAACACGAACGGAAGCAAGGCATCCGCTTCCAGTTCCCTAGCCTGACCGGGGTCGGAAAGCGGGCGGCACACACCGGGTGAGCGTCCGGTTAACGGACGGAAAGATCTGGGTGAGAAACGCCCGGGATGTCCCGTTCGTGAGCGGCGTTCTCAGACCGCGAGCGGCACCCGCCGGGGGAAGAGCAGCCGCGGCGCCAGGGCCGCCCCCACGGTGGCGGCGGCCGAGCAGCCACCGACGATCGACCAGGCCATCGGGCCCAGCGGCGTACAGCCGAAGAAGTGGCTGACCACCGGCGTCTCCACGATGGCGAACAGCGTGGCCGCCGAGGCGACGCTGGTGATCAGCACCAGGGGGCTGTGCCAGTCGGTCAGATACGTCTGGCCCAGCTGGGTGCCGACCAGCGCCGCGAGCCCCATGGTGCTCGCCCGCCGGGCCCGGCCCGTCATCCGCCCGCACTGCCAGGCCGCCGCGGCGCCCAGCGCGGTGGCACTGCCGCGCACCGCGAGGATCCGGCCCAGATCGGAGCCGAACAGCACGGAGGACGGGCCGCCGACCAGCGGGTCCTCACCGGACTTGTGCTCCCGGGCCCGGGCCAGGGCCACCGCGAGGGCGGGCAGCATGTCGGTCAGCAGATTCACCAGCAGCAGCTGACGGGTGCCCAGCGGCGCCCGCCCGGCCACCGCCGCGCCCAGAAGGGTGAAGGCGACCTCGCCCGCGTTCCCGCCGACCAGGATCGCCACCGCGTCGCGCACACTGCGCCACAGCGCCCTGCCCTCCCGCAGGGCGTCCAGGATCCGGGTCGGGTCCGGGTCGGTGAGCACCAGGTCCGCCGCGGCGCGGGCCGAGGCCGAGCCGTGGGCGGACAGCCCGATGCCGATGTCCGCGAGGCGGATGGCGGCCGCGTCGTTCACCCCGTCCCCGGTCATGGCCACCACCTGTCCGGCCTGCCGCAGCGCCTGGACGATACGGACCTTGTGCTCGGGAGAGACCCGGGCGAAGACGGTGGCACGGGAGATCCGCTCGACCCGTTCGCCCTCGGGCAGGGTGTCCAGCTCCGCCCCGGTGAGCACCGGCTCGGCGTCCGGGATGCCCAGCTCCCGGGCGATGGCGACCGCCGTGGTCGGATGGTCGCCGGTGACCATGGCGACGCGTACCCCGGCGTCCGTGAGCCGCTTGACGGTCTCGGCGGCACCCGGCCGCGTGGTGTCGGCGATGGCGATGAAGCCCAGCAGGGTCAGCTCCCGGGCGATCTCGGCCACCTCCGCCGTCGGCGTGTCGGACGCGGCGGGCCGGGTCTCGGCCACCGCCAGCACCCGCAGCCCGTCCGAGGCCAGCGAGTACAGCAGGCGCTCGGTGGCGCGCCGCCGCTCCGGGGTCAGCGGCACGGTGTCGTCCGCCGCCCCCGGGCTCAGGGCGTACGCGCACCGGGCGAGCACGATCTCGGGCGCGCCCTTGACGGCCAGGTGCGGGCGCCCGGACTGCGTGCCCAGACACGCCGAGAATCCCCGGCTGGCCTCGAAGGGCAGCTCGGACACCGGACGCCAGGCGCCGTCCCCGTCGCAGTGCGCCGCCGCCGCGTCGATGACGGCCTGGTCGGTGGCGTGGGCCAGCGCCCGCCCGCCCTCCGGCTCGGGACACGCCCGGGCCGCCGTGCGCAGCAGCCGCTTGCCCAGCGCGCCGCGGGTCGGCAGCTCCTGGTCGTAACCGGCGACCCGGGCCACGGCCAGCCGGCCCTCGGTCAGGGTGCCGGTCTTGTCGAAGCAGACGACGTCCACCCGGCCCAGGGCCTCCAGCACCCGCGCCGAGCGCGTCAGCACCCCGCGGTGCGAGAGCCGGCGCGCCGCGGCGGACTGCGCCACCGTGGCCACCAGCGGCAGCCCCTCGGGCACGGCGGCCACCGCGATGGCCACGCCGGTGGACAGCGCCTCGCGCACCGGCACCCCGTGCAACAGCCCCAGCAGGGTGACGGCGGCGCCCCCGAGGCCGGTGGCGGGCAGCGCGACCTTGGTGAGCGCGGCCAGCCGGCCCTCGATCCCGATGGGCGCGGTGGCGCGCCCGGCCAGTTCGGCGGCGCGCCCGGCCTCGGTCTGCGCCCCGGCGGCCACGACGACGGCGTATCCGGTTCCGGCGAGCACCGTGCAGCCCTGGTAGAGCATGCAGGACCGGTCCGCCAGGTCGGCGCCCGGCGTGGCGGCCGGGTCCTTGGCGACCGGCCCGGACTCGCCGGTCAGCCCGGCCTCGTCCAGCTCCAGCCGGTCGCTCACCAGCAGCCGGGCGTCGGCCGGTACGACATCCGAGGGCCGCAGCGCGATGATGTCCCCGACCCGGAGCTCCTCGGCGGCCACCGTGCGCACCGGGGCGGTGGTCAGCCCCGCGAAGAACACCTCACGGTCCACCGTCACCCCGTCCGCCAGGGACATCGCGGGCGCCCAGTCGACCAGCCGGCCGTTCATCCGCTCGCTCAGCAGCAGGCCGCGCAGCGAGCGCTCGGCCCGGAGCCGCTGTGCGCCGCTGATCATCGCGTTGCCCGCCATGACGCTGACGACGAGGAAGGAGTCCACTCCGGATCCCACCGCCGCGGAGGCCGCAGCGCCCAGCGCCAGTACCGGGGTGAGCGGATCGTGCAGCTCCTCGCGCACCGTGTGCACCAGCGAGACGGTGTACCGGGTCAGGGCCGCGAACCGGGCCGAGGCGGATCCCGCGGCATCGGCCGCCCCGGCCCGTACGACCATCCCGGCGGCCCTGCGCACGGGGCGCACCCCGGCGGCCCACAGCGCCCCGGACGTCCGCGACGCGCCCGGGTCCCCGGTCCCCGCGCCGCGCGACACGCCCGAGCCGTCGGGCAGCTCCGTTCCGTTCTCCCGGAACGCGCACAGCACGCTCAGGGTCTCCCGGGCCCCCAGGGCATGCCAGTTGCCGCGGATACGGGGCGCCGGTGCCGGGCGGCGCTCCACCCGGCGCGCCGCGCCGATCCCGCCGAGCATGGCCAGGAACGCCGCGCTGTACACCGGGGAGGTGGCCGGCCCGGCCACCGCGGGCCGGGTCCCCGCCGCGGCGATCAGCGCGCCGAGCGCGGATCCGCCCATCGACAGCCGGGCCGACCGCCGGCTGACCGAGCGCGCGTCCTCGAGCGCCCGTAGGACACGCCACGCGTGGAGCAGCCCCGGGCCGCAGAGCAGATCGGCCGACCAGCACACCCGGCCCGCGCCGCGCGCCGTGACGGCGACGCCGAGATCCGCCGCGCCCAGCGCCTCGTCGTCCTCGCCGCTGATCACCAACACGCCGTGGCCCTCGATCTGTAGCCGGCGCACCGAGTCGGGGAGCGACACGCCGAGGGGGAGCAGCTCATCGGCCCACGGAGCGATCTCGTCCGTGCTGGCGTGGCTGGTGAGCACCAGACGCCGCGCACCGCAGCGGGCCGCCGCCACCAGGGCGTCGGCCAGCGGGTCGAGTTCACAGCCGATCCGGATCCGGGCCTGTCGCCGGCCGTCCTCGCCGTGCAGATCCGCGGTCAGGGCCAGCGGGCTCGTCGGGGGCGCCGCGGGGAGCCCGGAGGGCCGCTCCAGCCGCCACGGGCCGCGCGTCCAGGGCCCCTCACCGGACAGCTCCCGCAGTGTGCGGCGGTCCAGGACGGACTGCGCCGCGCTCCACGCCTCGGCCTCCCCCAGATCGCCCACGGTGGTGACCGACAGCAGCCGCGGCCGGCCGGCGCACAGCACCCGCGAGTCGATCAGCACCGCCGACACGCGGTCCAGCAGCCGCAGCGCGGTGCCGTCCATGGGCACCACGCCGTCGCGCGCCAGCACATCGCCCAGCCGGGCGGCGAACGCCTCCCGGCCCATGGCGGCCGCCTTCGGCACCGTGGCCAGCAGCGCCTTGGCGGACTGCTCGAGGTCCCGGGTCCACGCCAGCAGCCCGCCCGCCCCGGACAGCGAGGCCAGTGAGGTGCGGTCGACACAGTTTTCCACCGGCCCGGAGGGCAGCGGCGCGGGCCGGGGGGTGGGCGGATGCGAGCGCGCCGGGAGCCCATCGCCGTCCGCCACCAACTCCGGTTCCCGGCGCTGCCATACGACCTGCCGGCCGCGGATCTCGGCAAGTTGCAGCACACGTTGCAGCGCGTCCAGGGCGAGCGGGGCCTCACCCCTGGTCAGGGCGTGCACCACGGCGTTCGACACGCCGATCAGGGTGTCGGCGTGGGCACGGCCCAGCCGGGACTCCAGCAGACCGCGCACCCGCGGCTGGAGCTCCGCCATCACCGTCGGGATCCGCAGCGCGGGGGAGAGGGCGGGGCGCATCGCGACCCGCCGGATCGTGGCCGTCATCAGACCCAGACAGTCGGCGGCGAGCGCGGTCGCGGCCAGCGTCGCCGGAGCGGAGGCGAACGGCGGTTGCGGACGGCTCGTCGGGAAGGCGTCCCCGTCCGTCCCATGGGCCTCCTCGACGCGCTCGACCAGCTTCAGCACCTCGTCGGGACCGAGCCGGTCCTCGTCGAAGTCGACCAGGACCTGGCCCAGTGCCGCGTTCACCCCGGCCCAGTTGACGCCCGCCACCTGCCGCAGCGCGTCCTCCAGCTCCTGGACCAGCCGCTCATGACCCTCGCCGTGGCCGGTCAGCCCGCGTACCTCCACATGAGCCCGGCCCGCCCGCGCCCACACCCTCCGGCCGCCGCGCCCGTCGCCGGTGTCCCGCAGGACATCGGTGATGTCCGCGAACCGCAGCCGCAGACCGTTCAGTCCGCGGGACGGTGCGGAGACGAGGCCCGTGAGCGCAGTGATGGGCAGCAAGGGCTGCTCTCCCCTCGGTCCTGATATGCCGGGAACCTAAAATCGGCCTATACTTACCTAATTCCGTCATAAAGTAATCAAAAGGACGTCCGGTAGGAGGAAGGCGTGAGCGCAGCGACCACATCCAAGACGGCCGACACCCGGAAGACGGGCACGTCCGCGAGGAAGAACGGCGACCGCACGGTGACCTTCACCGTCCCCCGTGCCGCCATGGCCACAGCGAACATCGCCACGATGCCGATCAGGACCGCACGGCGGGTGCTGCCCGCCAAGGGCGGGCTGCCGCTCTACCTCGGCCTCGGCGCGATGGGCCTCGCCGGAGTCCTGGAATGGCCGATCGCGGTGGGCGTCGGCGTCGGCTACGCCGTGCTGCGCAACCCACCGCCCGGCGCCGAGACCCCGAACGCGAAGGGCGCCACCGCCTGAGCCCGGGCCGCGCCACACAGCCGCCGGGACCCGGGCCCGCCTGGTGTCACGCCCGCGACGAGCCGTGATCCTCCAGCCTGACCGGTGGCAGGAACTCGCTCAGCAGGGTGCGGTGCCACCAGGCCCCGGTGGCCCGCCGCTCCGCCCGGGTGGTGAAGCGGTAGAGATACAGCCGCGCCCGCAGATGGGTGGGCGGCACTCCGGGGAACGGATTGGTCCGCAGCAGCTTCACCGTCGCCCGGTCGTTGACCAGCAGCTTGCCGATCAGCGGCGTGAACCAGGACCCGGCGTAGCCCGGTGAGAGCCCCGCGAACCACATCATCCAGTCCAGCCGCAGATGGTACGGGGCGTACTGGCGCGGCAACCGGCGCACATCGCCCGGCTTGCCCCGGAACTCATAGTCCTGCCAGACCGTGTCCGGGGTGAGGACCGCCTCGTCGGTGCCCTGGATCACCACCTCCTGCCGGCTGCGGTTGACGCTGCCGAACGCCCCGTAGGTGTTGACCAGGTGCACCGGATTGAACGAGAAGTTCATCAGCTGACGGCCCGACAGCAGATTGCGGGCCGGCCAGTAGCTGAGCACCAGCACCAGGGCGGTGGCGGCCAGCACCACCGCCTCGTACCAGACCGGGGGAGCGGCGAGGTGCGGCGGCCCCGGCAGCCCCAGCACCTCGGCGGCCCGGCGCCCGTCGACCGCCGGGAGCGCCAGCAGGATGGTCAGCCAGTTGAGCCAGGCGAAGTTCCCCGAGGCCACCAGCCACAGCTGGGTGACCACGACGATGCCCGCGGCCACGCTCGCGACCGGCTGCGGCGTGAACAGCAGCACGGGCACGATCAGCTGCGCCACATGGTTGGCCGCCACCTCCACCCGGTGCAGCGGCTTCGGCAGATGGTGGAAGTACCAGCTCAGCGGCCCCGGCATCGGCTGGGTCTCATGGTGGTAGTACAGACAGGTCAGGTCCCGCCAGCAGCGGTCCCCACGGATCTTGATCAGCCCGGCGCCGAACTCCACCCGGAACAGCAGCCAGCGCGTCAGCCACAGGATGAGCACGGGCGGCGCGGTGTGCTCATTGCCCAGGAACACGGCGAGGAACCCGGACTCCAGCAGCAGGGACTCCCAGCCGAAGCCGTACCACACCTGCCCCACGTTGACGATCGACAGATACAGCAGCCACAGCACCAGCCACGCCACCATCGCGACCGCAAGCGGCGCCCGGTCCGCCGCCCCCGCCAGCAGCGCGGCCGACAGCGCGGCCCCCAGCCAGGCGCAGCAGGCGAAGAACCGGTCGGAGTAGTGCAGCTGGAACAGGCTGGGCGAGCGGCGGAACGGCACCCGGTCCAGGAAGCGCGGCACCGGCGTCAGCCCCCGCTCGCCGAGCAGCGCCCGGCCCTGCCGGGCCGCCACCAGAAAGGCGATCAGATAGATGGCGGCCAGCCCCCGTTGGAAGACCAGCCGGCTCAGCCAGTAGTCGGATGAGGTGAACCACTCCATGGGGACCGCTCCCTGGGCCGGTGCGCTTTCGGCCTGCATATATCCGGTACCACCTCCGACGGGTGCCCGTCATGCGCCGGGTCATACGGCGGACCGGGTTCATTCGGTAGGGGGCCTAGGGGGGTGATGGGTTAGGGGTTATCGGTGCCGTGCCCGGTCCGTAGCGTCAATGCCCGGCATGGATCCGGAGGGAACCACCCAATGCTTCTTCTCGAGCACCGCCGCACCCCGCGCACAGCGACGACAGCGATGGCACCGGCGACGGCGGCGGTGGCCGCGCCGGCCGGGAGACCCAGATGACCGGGCAGCCGGTCCGGACCTCCGGCGGGCGGCCCATCGGGATCCTCGGCACCGGCTCGTATCTGCCCGCCGAGACCGTGTCCAACGAGCTGGTGGCCGAGCGCGCGGGGGTGACCCCGGACTGGATCTCGGCGAAGACCGGGATCCACCGCCGCCGTTACGCCGCCGACCACGAGGCCACCTCCGATCTGGCCGTGGCGGCCGCCCGCGCCGCCCTCGCGGACGCCGGGATCGGGGCCGATCAGCTCGGCTGGATCGTGGTGGCCACCTCGACTCCCGATCAACCCCAGCCCGCCACCGCCTGTCTGGTGCAGCACCGGATCGGCGCGACCGGCGCCGCCGCCTTCGACCTCAACGCGGTGTGCAGCGGCTTTGTCTTCGCCCTGGTGACGGCGGCGGGGCTGCTGTCCGCCGGGTCCGGCGCCCGGTACGCCCTGGTGATCGGCGCCGACGTCTACTCCCGCATCATCGACCGCACCGATCGGCGGACCGCCGTGCTCTTCGGCGACGGGGCCGGGGCGGTGGTGCTCGGACCCGTGCGTCCCGGCTACGGCCTCAGTGGATCGCTGCTCACCAGCGACGGCGCGCTCCATGACCTGATCGAGGTGACGGCGGGCGGCAGCCGCGCCCCGGCGTCGGAGAAGACCCTCGCCGACGGGGGCCACTTCTTCCGGATGCGGGGCCGCGCGGTCAGCGAATACGTCCTGGCCGAGCTGCCGCGCGCGATCAGGCGCCTGTTGGCCGCGCACCGCACGGACCCCGCGAGCGTGGACCACTTCATCCCCCATCAGGCCAATGGTGTGCTGCTGGCCAATGCGCTTCCGGAGCTCGGACTGCCGCGGGCGCGCACTCATCTGACGGTGGCCGAGCACGGCAACACCAGCGCCGCCTCCATCCCGCTGGCGCTCGACGACGCCCGGCGGCAGGGCGTGTTCGGCGACGGGGAGTTGCTGCTGCTGGCCGGATTCGGCGGCGGGATGTCGCTCGGCGCCGCGCTGCTCACATGGCAGGACGGCCACCGCGGTCCATGACCAACCCAAGGCCCCAGCCAGCGAAAGGACTCATCGGCATGGCACAGCGCTTCCCCACCGTCGCGGTGTTCGGGCTCGGCACCACCGGCCGCCACCTCGTGGACGCCCTGGTCCGCGGCGGCCGGCGGGTGATCGCCGTGGAGCGGGACGAACCGGCCCTGCGGCGCGGCCGGGCGGAGGTGGCCGCGCCGGGATCCGCCGTCGAGTTCACCACCGACCCGGCGGCCGCCGCGCGGGCCGATCTGGTGGTCGAGGCGGTCCCCGAACGGCTGGAGACCAAGCTCGGGCTGCTCGCCCGCGCCCACGCCGACTGCCCGCCGGAGACGGTGTTCGCCACCACGACCACCGGCCTCCCGGTGACCGAGATCGCCGTCGGCTCCGGGCGGACCGACCGCACGGTGGGGCTGCACCTCTTCCCGCTGGGCCCCGACCGCGAGCAGCCGGCGGTGGAGGTGGTGGGCACCCCGCTCACCGCGGACGCGGTCCTGGCCGACGTCCGGGAACTCATACGCGACCTGGGTCGGATCCCGGTGCGGGTGCCCGACCGGCCGGGCTTCGTCGGGGGCGCGCTGACCATGGCGTACCTCAACAACGCGGTGGCCATGTACGAGCGGCGCTACGCCTCGCGCGACAGCATCGACACCGCCATGACCCTCGGCTGCGGACTGCCGATGGGGCCGCTGGCCCAGCTGGACGCCATGGGTCTGGACACCGCGCGGGACTCCCTGGAGGCGCTGTACGAGCGCACCGGCGATCCGCGGTACGCGCCCGCGCCCACCCTGGCCCATATGGTGACCGCCGGTCTGCTCGGGGTGAAGACGGGCCGCGGCTTCTACGAGTACGGCGCGGGCGGCGCGGCGCGGGGCGGGGAGACGGACGGCCTGGGCGAGCCCGTACCGGCCCGTGCGGTACGGCGGATCGGGGTGGTGGGCTCGGGCACGATGGCCGTCGGGATCGCCGAGGTGTGCGCGCGCTCCGGCTATCCGACGGTGCTGGTGGCCCGGAGCGAAATGCGGGCTAAAGAGGCCACGGCCGCCGTGGAGCGCTCGCTGGAGCGTGGGGTGCGGCGCGGCAAGCTGGCGCCCGAGCTGCTCACCGAGGCGATGGGCAGACTGGCCGCGGGATGTGAACTCCAGGCCCTCGGCGCCTGCGATCTGGTGGTGGAGGCCGTGGCGGAGGACATCGACGTCAAGCGGGCCGTCTTCGCCGATCTGGACCGGGTGTGCGCACCGGGCGCGGTGCTCGCCACCTCCACCTCCAGCCTGCCCGTCATCGAGTGCGCGATGGCGACGCGGCGGCCCGAGGACGTCATCGGGATGCACTTCTTCAACCCCGCCCCGGTGATGCGGCTGGTCGAGGTGGTGCACACCGTGCTGACCTCCAAGGAGGCGCTCGGCACGGCGCACGCGGTGGCCGCGGCGCTCGGCAAGCGTGCGGTGGACTGCCCCGACCGGGCCGGTTTCATCGTCAACGCCCTGCTCTTCCCCTATCTGAACAGCGCGGTGGCGATGCTCGAGGAGGGCTGGGCCACCGCCGCTGACATCGACACGGTGATGGCGGCCGGGCAGGGCTATCCGATGGGCCCGCTGCGGTTGCTGGATGTGATCGGTCTGGATGTCTCGCTCGCCATCCAGCGCACTCTGCACGGCACCTTCCGGGACCCGGCCCTGACCCCGGCACGCCATCTCCGGCGCCTGGTCGAGGCGGGCCACCTGGGCCGCAAGGGCGGGAGGGGGCTGCATCTCCACGAGCGATAGCGGCGGGTCAGATGCCATGGGAACAGTCCAACGGCGAGGTGTGTGGCTCCGGAATTCATCGGCGCGGGAATAGGCGTGCCCACCCTCTGTCCGCTTTATGGCATGAGAATTCCCGGCGAATCACTTGCGGTTACCAGTGGCAACAGACATAAGAACCGCATTGGCGATCAAAACGGGCAAATAAATGTTCGAAACGGATCCTCGAAACCCTCTGTGTATGACCACTTCGTGTCGGAGTCAAGGATGTCGAGAGCTTTCCCGGGTGCGGCTAGGGGGTCTCGTGTATGCTGGCCGTTCCGAACAAATGCCCACGTGAACGGGGGTGGCGCAGGTTGTCAGGGTGTCGGTGCGCTTCGGCTGCCACGTGTTGCCCCAGGTGGGGGTGTCTCACTCGCATCGCTTTTGTCGATCGTCGGGCAGTCCGCTCAGAATTGGTAATTCGTTAACGATGATTTTACGTGCGGCGATGGTGGCGTGACCGGTAGGTGTATAGCTTGCTGGGAGGCGTTCGGACTGCCGTAGCAGTGCTTCGCGTCGCATTCGGGGGTTGCGAGCAATGGTGTTTTCATCGGCCAGAGCCAGACAATTCGACGCGCAATTCGAGAGACTTCGGCGGGCATTTTCCAGATGCCTGTCCGGGGAGGCGGGTATCGTGCTCGTCGAGGGCGCGGTCGGTTGTGGCAAGACCCATACGCTCGAAGCCGTCACGGCCCATGCGGCGAAGGCCGGAGCCCTCGTCCTCAAGGCATACGGAACCTCGGCCGACCGGGCCCCGCTCGGCACACTGCGCCAGCTCCTGGACTCGCCCCGGCTGCCCAGGGCGACCGCCGACCATCTGCGCCGGGCGCTCGACCACGGCGCCCTCGACGCCGCACCGCCCCGGGAAACCCCAGGTGGCGACCCCGTCGGCACGAACCCCAGCCATGTCCAGGGAGCCCGGGAGTTCCGTGCCGCACTCCATGAACTCGCCTCCCGCGAACCGGTGGTGATCTGCGTCGACGAACTCCAGCTCGTCGACGCGGCGTCACTTCAGTACCTGCTGTACCTGGCGACCCGTTCGCGCTCCGCCAAACTCCTCATGGTGTTCGCACAGGCGACGGACAGCGAACGACAAGACGCGGTCTTCAATACCGAACTGCTGCGCCAGCCCAATTTCCAGCGGCTGCGGCTGGAACGGCTGTCCTGGGACGAGACGGCACATCTGCTCACCACCCGTCTGGGACTTCCGGATTCCACCGATGTGGCCTACACCTGGTATGAGGTGAGCGGCGGTAATCCGTTGTTGTTACGCGCGGTGATTGACGATTACCGCACCGCGGGGGCGCCCCCACGGCGCAGCCGCGCAGTGGAGCCCGTGGTGGGCGACATGTTTGTGCAGGCCGTGCTCACCTGCGTCTACCGCAGTGGGCGCACCGTCTCCCGGCTGGCCGAGGGCATCGCGGTGCTCGGGGCGTCCGCCTCCCTCGAACTCCTCGGCCGGCTGCTGCGCATCGGCCCCGCCGGAACCCGCCGCGGAGTCGCCGCGCTGGACGCGGCGGGCCTCGTCGACGGTCTCGCCTTCCGTCACCCGTATGTCGAGGCCGCGGTGCTGGAGGACATGGACCCCGAGGTCCGGCTGGACATGAACCGGCGCGCCGCCGTTCTGCTGCACCAGGGCGGCGGGGGGACCCTCGCCGTGGCCCGCCATCTGCTCGCCGCCCAGGCCGCGGACGAGCCCTGGGCGGTGCCGCTGCTGCGGGACGCCGCGCAGCAGGCGCTCGCCGAGGACGACGCCAAGCTGGCGGTGGCCTGCCTGGAGCTGGCGTACGCGGCCTGCGCGGACGAGGAGCTGCGGGCCGGCATCAGGATCGGCACCGCCGGGATCATGTGGCGGCTCAACCCCTCGGCGTCCGAGCGGATGCTGGAGGAGCCGCTGGCCGCGCTGTACGCCGACCGGCTGCCCGCCTCCCATATCGGGCGGCTGATCGAGCTGTTGCTCGCCCACGGCCGGATCGAGGAGGCGCGCGGTGCCATCGGCCGGCTCAACGCCGTGATGAGCAACGCGGGACCCACCTCGATGTCCCAGTTCCGGCTGACCACCCGCTGGGCCCAGGAGTCCGGTGCGCAGGACCGGGCCCCCGGGGCCACGGCGCGCCAGGGCGAGGACGGCGGCGCCCTCCGTGCGCAGCTCAGATCCCGCAGACCCTCCGCGCTGTCGACGATCACGGCGGCGTTCAGCGGCTTCTTCGGCCGCGGGGGGAGCGAGGAGTCGCCGGTGGCCGCGGCGGAGAAGGTGCTCGATGTCTCGCCGCTCACCGACGCCACCTTCGAGCCCATCGTCAATTCGGTGAACGCGCTGGTGTACGCGGGCCGCCCGGACAAGGCGGCGCCGTGGTGCGACGCGCTGATGGAGGAGGCCGAGCGGCGCCGGGCGCCGGGCTGGCGGGCCATCTTCGCCTCGATCCGCGCCGAAATCGCCCTGCGGCAGGGCAATCTCGTGGAGTCGGCGGCCTATGCGACCACCGCCCTGGAGATCGTGCCGGGCCGCGACGGAAGCGTCTTCATCGGCGGCCCCCTGGCCAGCCAGATCCTGGCGTACACGGAGATGGGCAAGCATGACGCGGCGGCGCGGCATCTGAGCCGTCCGGTCCCCGAGGCGCTGTTCAAGAGCATTTACGGACTGGGCTACACCCGCGCCCGCGGCCGCTACTACCTGGCCACCAACCGCATCAACGCCGCGCTCGGCGAATTCCTCATGGCCGGCCGGCTCGCCCAGCTGTGGGAGCTCGACCAGCCGGCGCTGCTGCCCTGGCGGTCGGACGCCGCCGAGGCATGGCTGGAGCTCGGCGACCGGGAGAAGGCCGCCAACCTGGTCTCCGAACAGCTGGCCAGGAACGGCGCCGGGGACTCCCGGGTCCGTGGCGTCTCCCTGCGGTTACTGGCCGCGGCGGGCGACATCGAGAACCGGTCCCGGCTGCTCGGCCAGGCCGTCGAGGAGCTCCAGTGCTCCGGCGACCGCCTGGAGCTGGCCCGGGCGCTGGACGATCTGGGACGTACGCTGCGCGGATCCGGGGAGCTGGGGCGGGCCGACGCCATCATGGGCCGGGCCTGGCGGATGGCCAAGGAGTGCGGCGCCGAGGAGCTGTGCGCCCGGATCCGTCTCGACTCCGGTCTGGAGGCCCGCGATCCACGGCCGGTGGTGCGGCCGGTGTCCGGACCGCTCGGCCCGAAACCGGCGGTGCCGCCGTCCCTGGGCACCAAGCTCAGCGAATCCGAGGCCCGGGTGGCCGCCCTGGCGGTGGACGGTTATACGAACCGGGAAATAGCCGCCAGCCTGTTCATCACCATCAGCACGGTGGAACAGCATTTGACGCGGGTGTACCGCAAGCTGAATATCAGGAGCCGGCAGCAGCTGCCGACCGCGCTCCGGGCCCAGGTGGACGAAATCGCCTGAGCGAAGACGGGGCGATGTCCCGCGGAAGGGGTGGCCACACGCGGCCACCCCTGTTCCATGCCCACCCCTGATTACCCCCCTATCGCCGCGACAGACCTGGAGCGCGGGCCGGCCGCGTTGATAGCTTCTGGCCGCATGAAGGGCATAGTCCTCGCCGGAGGAAGCGGTACCCGACTGCATCCTTTGACACATGCGGTGTCGAAGCAGATCCTTCCCGTCTACAACAAACCGATGATCTATTACCCGCTGTCGGTGCTCATGCTCGGCGGCGTCAGGGAAATCCAGATCATCTCGACCCCGCTCCATGTGGAGCTGTTCCGCGCGCTTCTCGGCGACGGCGCCCGGCTGGGTCTTTCGATCGAGTACGCCGAGCAGCCCGAAGCCAATGGAATCGCCGAGGCATTCATCATCGGAGCCGAGTTCATCGGCGACGAACAGGTGGCGCTGGTCCTCGGCGACAATATCTTCCACGGGCCCGGGTTCTCGAAGATGCTGCACGATGAGGCAAGCCATGTCGACGGCTGTGTGCTCTTCGGCTACGGAGTCAAGGACCCCGAGCGCTACGGGGTCGGGGAAATGGATGAGCGGGGTCGGCTGATCTCCCTCGAGGAGAAGCCGGCCGCCCCCAAATCCAATCTGGCGATCACCGGTCTGTATCTCTACGACAACGACGTCGTGGACATCGCCAAGAACGTAAGACCCTCCGCACGCGGCGAACTGGAGATCACCGACGTCAACCGCGTCTATCTGGAACGCGGAAAGGCCAGACTGGTGGGGCTCGGCCGCGGATTCGCCTGGCTGGACACCGGAACCCATGACTCGCTGCTTCAGGCGGGGCAGTATGTGCAGCTTCTGGAGCAGCGCCAGGGCGTGCGGATCGCCTGTCTCGAGGAGATAGCCTTCCGCATGGGGTTCATCGACGCCGCCGCCTGCTATGAGCTCGGTGCGGAGCTCAGCAAGACGGACTACGGACACTATCTGATGGATATCGCGGCCAATAACCGCTGAAGGGTTGTCTCCAGTGCGCATAGTTGTGACCGGCGGCGCGGGCTTCATCGGCTCCCACTTCGTCCGGCAGACCCTGACAGGGGCGTACCCGGCTTGGGCGGACGCCCAGGTCGTGGTGGTCGACAAGCTCACCTACGCGGGCAACGAGGCCAACCTGGCCGAGGTCGCGGACAGCCCCCGGCTGCGCTTCGTCCGCGGTGACATCTGCGACGGCGAGCTCGTCGGCAAGCTGCTGCGGGACACCGATCTGGTGGTTCACTTCGCCGCGGAATCGCATGTCGACCGCTCGATATCCGGCGCCGAGGAATTCGTGCGCACCAATGTCCTGGGCACCCACACCCTCCTCAACGCGGCCGCGAACGCGGAGGTCGGAAAGTTCGTCCACGTCTCCACGGACGAGGTCTACGGCTCCATCGAAAGCGGCTCCTGGAGCGAGGAGGAACCACTCGAACCCAACTCGCCGTATTCCGCGTCCAAGGCGTCCTCAGATCTGCTGGCCCGGGCCTTCCACCGCACCCATGGACTGCCCGTCTGTGTGACCCGCTGCTCCAACAACTACGGCCCGTACCAGCACCCCGAGAAGGTCATACCGCTCTTCGTCACCAACCTCATGGACGGCAAACCGGTACCGCTCTACGGCGACGGCGGGAATGTCCGGGACTGGCTGCACGTGGACGACCACTGCCGCGGTATCGCCCTGGTCGCCGAGAACGGCCGCCCGGGAGAGGTCTACAACATCGGCGGCGGCACCGAACTGACCAATCTGGAACTCACGGAACAGCTGCTCGAACTGCTGGGCGCCGACCGGTCCCTGATCGAGCGGGTGGCCGACCGCAAGGGCCATGACCGCCGTTACTCGGTGGACATCGCGAAAATCTCCGCCGAACTCGGCTACCGCCCCGAGATGTCGTTCGGACACGGCCTCGCGGAAACCGCCAAGTGGTACATGACACACCGCGGTTGGTGGGAACCGCTCAAGAAGAGGTGACCACCCCTACGCCAAGGGTTAGGGGTGGATGCGGTTAGGGGTGGTTGAGCCGACTCCCGCCCCATACCGTCGACTTTCGGATCATGGTCAGTCCAGTCGCGTCGTAATCTCAACTGAGAGAAGAGTCTGAGGTCGTGATGTCGGAGAACTCCCTGATGCGTGACGGGCACATCGCAGTCGTCGGTATGGCATGTCGCGTGCCGGGCGCATCGACCCCGGATGAGTTCCGGCAGTTGCTGCGCAATGGAGAGAGCGCCATCACGGAGATCCCGGCGGACCGGTATGCCGATGAGCTCCGGGACGCCGGTATTCGATTCGGTGGATTCGTCGAAAGGGCAGCCGAGTTCGATCCGGAGTTCTTCGGGATTTCACCCCGAGAGGCACGGGCGATGGACCCCCAGCAGCGGCTCGCGCTGGAACTGTGCTGGGAGGCGCTGGAAAACGCGGGACTCGTCCCGGCGCGACTCGACGGCAGCCGCACCGGCGTCTTCATCGGCGCCATCGCCGACGACTACGCGGCCCTGGTCCACCGCGGCGAACCGGCCGCCATCACCCAGCACACCCTCACCGGCCTCAACCGCGGCATCATCGCCAACCGGGTCTCCTACGCCCTCGGGCTGCGCGGCCCGAGCGTGGCCGTGGACACCGGGCAGTCCTCGTCCCTGGCCGCCGTGCACCTGGCCTGCGAGAGCCTGCGGCGCGGCGAGAGCGAGACCGCCGTCGCGGGCGGCGTCCAGCTCAACCTCGCCCCCGACGGCTTCATCGCCGCCTCCCGGTTCGGCGCGCTCTCCCCGGACGGCCGCTCCTTCACCTTCGACGCCCGCGCCAACGGCTATGTGCGCGGCGAGGGCGGCGGCCTCGTCGTGCTCAAACGGCTCCCGGACGCGCTGCGCGACGGCGACCCGGTGCTGTGTGTGATCCGCGGTTCCGACGCCAACAACGACGGCGGCGGCGACAGCCTCACCACCCCCGCGGCCCACGGGCAGGAGGCCATGCTGCGCGCCGCCTACGAGCGCGCCGGAGTCGACCCCGCCCGGGTCCAGTACGTCGAACTGCACGGCACTGGCACCAAGGTCGGCGACCCGGTCGAGGCCGCGGCGCTGGGCGCGGTCCTCGGCGCCGGCCGAGCGGACGGCGCGCCGCTGCGGGTCGGCTCCGCCAAGACGAACGTGGGCCACCTCGAGGGCGCGGCCGGGATCACCGGCCTCATCAAGACGGTGCTCTCGCTCGCCCACCGCGAGCTGTTCCCGAGCCTCAACCACGAGACGCCGAACCCCGCGATCCCCCTGGACACCCTGGGCCTGACGGTCCAGACCGCCCTCGACGCCTGGGCCCCGGAGCCGGACGCCCCACGGCTCGCGGGTGTCAGCTCGTTCGGCATGGGCGGCACCAATGTGCACATGGTGCTGGAGGAGGCACCCGCCGACGACCCGGCCGCGGAACGGCAGACGGCCCTCGACACGGTGCCGTGGGTGCTCTCGGCCCGTAGCGAGGGCGCGTTGCGCGCTCAGGCGGAGCGGCTGCGGTCGTATGTGGCGGCGCGGCCGGAGCTGGATCCGGTGGACGTGGGCTACTCGTTGGCGCTGACCCGGTCCGCCTTCGGCCACCGGGCGGCGGTCGTCGGTCGCGACCGTGAGGAGCTGCTGAACGGGCTGGAGCAAATCGCCGCGGGCGTGGTCCCGGGCGCGGAGGCGGTCAGCGGCGGCACGGCGTTCCTGTTCACCGGTCAGGGCGCCCAACGGCTCGGTATGGGGCGGGGGTTGTACGCGGCGTTCCCGGTGTTCGCGGCGGCGTTCGACGAGGTGTGCGCGGGGCTGGACCGTCATCTGGGCGGTTCGGTGCGGGAGGTGGTCTTCGGCGGGGATGCTGAGGCGCTGGATCGGACGGTGTTCACCCAGACCGGGCTGTTCGCTTTGGAGGTGGCGCTGTTCCGGCTGGTGGAGTCCTGGGGTCTGGTGCCGGACTTCCTGGTGGGCCATTCGGTGGGGGAGTTGGCGGCGGCCCATGTGGCGGGGGTGTTCTCGCTGGAGGACGCCGCCGCTCTCGTAGCGGCGCGTGGCCGGTTGATGCAGGGGCTGCCCGGCGGCGGTGCGATGGTCTCCCTCCAGGCCCCGGAGGCCGAGGTACTGCCGCGTCTGGTCGGTTACGAGGGCCGGGTGAGCGTTGCGGCGGTCAACGGCCCGGTGGCGACCGTCATTTCCGGTGAGGAGTCCGCGGTGCTCGCGGTGGCGGACGCGGTGGGGGTCAAGAGCAAGCGGCTGAGCGTCTCGCATGCGTTCCACTCGCCGCTGATGGAGGGGATGCTGGGCGAATTCGCCGAGGTGGCGGGCCGGATCACCTACGCCATGCCGCACATCGCGATCGTCTCGAACCTCACGGGCGAGTTGGCGGGCGATGAGGTGTGCTCGCCGGAGTACTGGGTGCGTCATGTGCGTCAGGCGGTGCGCTTCGGGGACGGCATACGGTTCCTCGAAGGGCAGGGTGTCACTCGCTTTGTGGAGCTCGGTCCGGCCGGTGTGCTCTCCGCCATGGGGCAGGAATGCGTCTCCGGTCCGGCCGCGTTCGTACCGCTCCTGCGCAAGGACCGCGAGGAGACCGAGGCGCTGCTCTCCGGGGTCGCCCAGGTGCACGCTCACGGTGGCGAGGTCGGCTGGGAGCGGGTGTTCGCCGGGCGCGGCGCGCATCGGGTGGAGCTGCCCACGTACGCCTTCCAGCGGCAGCGCTACTGGCTGGACACCGACCTCCCCGGCACCGAGGACGCCGCCACCGATGAACCCCTCTCCTGGCGTGCGGAGTTCGCGGCCCTGACCGACGCCGCCGAGCGCGAGCGCGTGGCGCTGGAGCTGGTCCGAACGCACACCGCCTGGGTGCTGGGCTCCCCGGGACCCGACGCGGTCGACCCCGAGAAGATCTTCAAGGACCTCGGCTTCGACTCGCTGATGTCCGTCGAACTGTGCAACCTCCTCAGCACCGCCACCGGAACACGGCTCGCCGGGACCGTCCTCTTCGACCACCCCACCCCGCTGGCCCTCTCCCACCACCTCCGGGAGGTGGTGGTGGGCACTCGGCCGGCCGTGGCCCCGCGCCCGGCCGCCACCCGGACCGTCACCACGGACGACGACGACCCGATCGCCATCGTGGCGATGAGCTGCCGCCTCCCCGGCGGGGTGCGCACCCCCGAGCAACTGTGGGAGCTGGTCAGCGAGGGCCGGGACGCCATCGCCGGCTTCCCCGCCAACCGGGGCTGGGATCTGGACGCGCTCTACGACCCGGACCCGGCCCGCCACGGCACCAGCTATGTGCGCGAGGGCGGATTCCTCTACGAGGCCGACCAGTTCGACCCGGCCTTCTTCGGCATCAGCCCCCGCGAGGCCCAGGCGATGGACCCCCAGCAGCGGCTGCTGATGGAGACCGCGTGGGAGGCGTTCGAGCGCGCCGGGATCGACCCCACCACGCTCAAGGGCAGCGACGCCGGTGTCTTCGTCGGCGCCATGCCGCAGGACTACGGGCCGCGGATGGACGAGGCGTCGGAGGGGTTCGAGGGCTATCTGCTCACCGGTGGCACCACCAGCGTGGCCTCCGGCCGGATCGCCTACACCTGGGGGCTCGAGGGTCCGGCGGTCACCGTCGACACGGCCTGCTCGTCCTCCCTGGTGGCCCTGCACATGGCGGTGCGGTCGCTGCGCCAGGGCGAGTGCTCGCTGGCGCTGGCCGGCGGCGCCACCGTGATGTCCAGCCCCGGGATCTTCGTGGAGCTGAGTCGCCAGAAGGCGCTGTCGCCCGACGGCCGCTGCAAGGCGTTCTCGTCCGACGCCGACGGCACCGGCTGGGGCGAGGGCGTGGGCATGGTGCTGCTGGAGCGGCTGTCGGACGCGCGGCGCAACGGCCACCAGGTGCTGGCGCTGGTCCGTGGCTCCGCCACCAACCAGGACGGCGCGAGCAACGGCCTCACCGCCCCGAGCGGCCCGGCCCAGCAGCGGGTCATCCGGCAGGCGCTGGCCGACGCGGGGCTCACCGCGGCCGATGTGGACGCGGTCGAGGCCCACGGCACCGGCACCTCGCTCGGCGACCCCATCGAGGCGGGCGCGCTGCTCGCCACGTACGGCCGGGACCGTGCCGAGGACCGGCCGCTGTGGCTCGGCTCGCTGAAGTCCAACGTCGGCCACCCCCAGGCGGCCGCGGGCGTGGCCGGTGTCATCAAGATGGTGCTGGCGCTGCGCCACGGCGTGCTGCCCCAGACCCTCCACGTACACGAGCCCTCTCCGCATGTGGACTGGTCGTCCGGGGCCGTGGAGCTGCTGACCGAGGCCCGGCCGTGGCCGGAGCCGGAGACCGGGCGGCCGCGCCGCGCGGGCGTGTCGTCCTTCGGCATCAGCGGCACCAACGCGCACGCCATCCTGGAGCAGGCCCCGGCCGAACCGGCCGCCGGCCACGACGAGCCGCGCCCGGCGGCCCCGGGGCTGCCCGTGCTGCCCTGGGTGCTGTCCGGGCGCACCGAACAGGCCCTGCGCACCCGGGCCGAGCAGCTGCGGGACCAGCTGGCCGACCACCCAGGCACCGACCTCGCCGCACTCGGCCACGCCCTCGCCACCACCCGCACGGCCTTCGGCCACCGGGCGGTGGTCCTCGGCCGGGGCCGGGAGCGGCTCCTGGACGGCCTCGGCGCGCTCGCGCAGGGCACCCCGGCGCCCCATGTGGTCCAGGGCACGGCGGGCGGCCGGCGGAAGACCGTGTTCGTCTTCCCCGGGCAGGGCTCGCAGTGGATCGGGATGGCGCTCCCGCTGTGGGACACCTCGCCGGTCTTCGCGGAGCGGCTGGAGGAGTGCGCCGACGCCCTGGAGCCGTTCCTGGACTGGTCGTTGCGCGATGTGCTGCGCGGTGAGCCGGGCGCGCCGTCGCTGTCCCGTATCGACGTGGTGCAGCCCGCGCTGTTCGCGGTGATGGTGTCGCTGGCGGCGCTGTGGCGCAGTCACGGCGTCGAACCGGCCGCGGTGGTCGGCCACTCGCAGGGCGAGATCGCCGCCGCGTACGTGGCCGGAGGGCTTTCGCTCCAGGACGCCGCCAAGGTGGTGGCCCGGCGCAGCCAGGCATGGGCCGAACTGAGCGGCAAGGGCGGCATGCTCTCGGTGCTCGCGTCGGCCGGGACGGTCGCGGAGCGGCTGCGGCCGTGGAGCGAACGGCTCGGCATCGCCGCCGTCAACAGTCCCGCCACCGTGACCGTCTCCGGCGACCCGGAGGCCCTGGACGCCTTCATGGCCGAGCTGGCCGCCGACGGGGTGAAGTCCCGCCGGGTGCCGGGCGTGGACACCGCCGGACACTCCCCGCAGGTCGACGGGTTGCGCGAGCGGCTGCTGCGCGAGGTGGCGGGGGTACGGCCGCGCGCCTCGCGGATCGCGTACTACTCCACGGTGACCGGTGGACCGCTGGACACCACCGAGCTGGACACCGACTACTGGTACCGGAACATGCGCGAGCCGGTGGACTTCGAGCGGGCCACCCGGGCGCTGCTGGCCGACGGCCACACCGCGTTCATCGAATGCTCCCCGCACCCCATGCTCGCCATGTCGCTCCAGCAGACCATCGAGGACGCGGGCGGAAACGCCGCCGTCGTCGGCACGCTGCGCCGGGACGAGGGCGACCCGGAGCGCTTCGTGGGCTCGTTCGCCGAGGCGTACGTGCAGGGCGTCGAGCCGTCGTGGGACACGGTGTTCGGGGGCGCCCCGGGGCGCGGTGAGCGTGCCCCGGAGCTGCCGACGTATCCGTTCCAGCGGCAGCGGTACTGGCTGGACAAGCCGGCCGCGGCGAGCGATGTGGCGGCGGCCGGACTCGACGCGGCCGGGCATCCGCTGCTCGGCGCGGCGGTCCCGCTGGCGGGCGCCGACGACCACCTGTTCACCGGCCGGATCTCCGCACAGGACCACCCCTGGCTCACCGAGCGCACCGGCCCCGACGCGGCCGTGCTCCCCGGCAGCGCCCTCGCCGAACTGGCGATCCGCGCGGGCGACCAGGTCGGCTGCGACCGGATCGAGGAACTGTCCCTGGAGGCGCCGCTGGTGCTGCCCGAGAAGGGCGCCGCGGTGATCCAGGTGCGTATCGGCGCCCCGGACGGCGGGGGCTTGCGCGCCCTCAGCGTCCACGCGCGCGCCGAGGGCGCCGACCCGGACGAGCCGTGGACGCGGTACGCCACGGCGGTTCTGGGCACGGGTGCTCCGGCCGCCGACATCGGCCTCGCCACGTGGCCCCCGGCCGACGCCGTCCCGGCGGGGGTGGCCGGAGGCTCCGTCGCGGCCTGGCGGCTCGGTGCGGACCTCTACGTCGAGGTCGGGCTGACCGAGGCCGAGGAGGCCGACGCCGCGCGCTACGGACTGCACCCGGTGCTGCTGGAGTCGGCGCTCGACGCGGTGGAGACCCCGGGCGACGGTGGCGGCGATGGCCATGGCGACGGTGGCGGGTCGCGGCTGGCCGCCGTATGGAGCGGTGTCGCCCTGTACGCGACGGGTGCCACCGCGCTGCGGGTGCGGCTGACGCCGACGGGTCCCGGTACGTACGCGGTCGTCGCGGTCGACCTGAGCGGCGCCCCGGTGGCGTCGGTGGACCGGCTCGTGCTGCGCGCGGTGGACACGCCCGAACCGATCGGCGGCCGCTCCGCCCTCCACCCGTCGCTGTTCCGGCTGGAGTGGCCCGCGGTGTCCGGCGACACCATCTGGACCCCGGCGAGCTGGGCGGTGCTCGGCGACGACCCGCTCGGGCTCTCCGCGGCCGTGGACGCGGTGCCGTACGACGAGACGGCGGACGCGCCGGACGCGGTGCTGGTGCCGTGCGTCGCCGAGGGCGACGGCGATGTGGCGGAGGCGGCCCACGCGGCCACCCACCGAGCGCTGGCGCTGATCCAGCGCTGGATCTCCGATGAGCGCCTCGCCTCGTCCCGGCTGGTGTTCCTCACCCGCGGCGCGGTCGCGGCCGCCCCCGGCGAAGCGGTCCCGGACGTGGCCCACGGAGCCGTATGGGGCCTGGTGCGCTCGGCCCAGTCGGAACACCCCGGCCGCTTCGTCCTCGTCGACCTCGACGCCGATCCGGAGTCGGCGACCGCTCTCCCGGCCGCGGTGGCTTCTGGCGAACCTCAGTGCGCGGTACGCGAGGGACTGGTGAGGGTGCCCCGGCTGGGGCGGGTGGCGAGGGGGACGGGGGCCACCGAGGCTACCGCCACCGCGCTTACCGGGGCCACCGCCACCGGGGTCGCGGAGGTTGCCACCACCGGAGCTGCCGGGGCCGCAGGCCCCGGGGCTACCGGGACTGCTGGGGCTGCCGCGGTCGCCGCAACCCGGGCTGCCGGGGCTGCCCAGGGGGCCGGTGCCACCGGCACTGTGGCCGCCGCGACCGGGCCCGCCGAGACCACCGCCGCCCGGGCCACCGGGCCCGCCGGCGGCCACCGGCCGCTGGACCCCGAGGGCACCGTCCTCATCACCGGCGCCACCGGGACCCTCGGTGGGCTCGTCGCCCGCCATCTGGTGGGCGAGCATGGCGTACGGCATCTGCTGCTGGTCAGTCGGCGTGGGCCCGCGGCCGACGGTATGGGTGAACTCCGCTCGGAGCTGGCCGGGTCGGGAGCCACCGTCACCGTCGCCGCCTGCGACGCCGCCGACCGGGAGGCGCTCGCCGGGCTTCTCGGCGCGATCCCCGCCGCGCGTCCACTGACGGCCGTGATCCACGCGGCGGGTGTGCTCGACGACGGCGTCGTGGACGCGCTGAACCCCGAGCGGCTCGACCGGGTGCTGCGGCCCAAGGTCGACGCCGCGTGGAATCTGCACGAGCTGACCGCGGACCACGACCTGGCCGCGTTCGTGCTCTACTCCTCCGTCGTCGCCACCATCGGCAACGCCGGACAGGCCAACTACGCCGCCGCCAACGCCTTCCTGGACTCCCTCGCCCAGCACCGCAGGGCCCGTGGCCTGGCCGCCCAGTCCCTCGCCTGGGGCCTGTGGGAGCAGCGCAGCGGCATGAGCGGGCATCTGGACGACGCCGATGTGCGGCGCATGGCGCGCTCCGGCATCCGTCCGCTGCCCAGCGCGGAGGGCATGGAACTCTTCGACGCCGCGCGGGAGGCGGGCGATGCCACGCTGGTACCCGTCCGGCTCGACCTCGCCGAGCTGCGCAAGCGCGCCGCGAGCGGCGCCGCCACCCCCGGCCAGGACGCCGTACCGGCCCATCTGCGCGGCCTGGTCCGGACACCGGTGCGCCGCGTCGTACGGGCCGGTGGCGGAGGCGGGGCCGCGGAGAGCGACGAGAGCTCGTTCGGGCGGCGGCTGGCCGCCCTGCCGGCGGCCGACCGGGACCCGTTCCTGCTGGACCTGGTGCGGGAACACGCGGCGGGCGTGCTGGGGCTCGCCGCCCCGGACGACATCGAGGCCACCCGCGCCTTCCGCGAGGTCGGCTTCGACTCCCTGACCGCCGTGGAGTTGCGCAACCGGCTGGGCGCCGCCACCGGGCTGCGGCTGCCGACCACCCTGCTCTTCGACTACCCGACCCCCGCCGTGCTGGTGGACCACCTGCGGCGCGAGGCACTGGGCGAGCAGGCGGAAGTGGCGGCCGTGGTGGCCGCCGTCCGCCCCGCCGATGACGATCCGATCGCCATCGTGGCCATGAGCTGCCGGCTGCCCGGCGGGGTCCGCGGCCCCGAGGACCTGTGGGAGCTGGTGGCGGACGGCCGCGATGTGATCTCGACCTTCCCGACCGACCGCGGCTGGAACGTCGAGGAGCTCTACGACCCCAACCCCGATACGCCGGGCCGGAGTTACGCCAAGGAAGGCGGCTTCCTCTACGACGCCTACGACTTCGACCCCGAGTTCTTCGGGATCTCCCCCCGCGAGGCGCTGGCCATGGACCCGCAGCAGCGGCTGCTGCTGGAGACCTCCTGGGAGGCGCTGGAGCGCGCCGGGATCGACCCGCACTCCACGAAGGGCAGCACGGCGGGCGTGTTCATCGGCTCCACCGGCCAGGACTACGCCTCGCGGCTGGGCGAGATCCCCGAGGACATGGAGGGGTATCTGCTGACGGGCAAGGCCGCCAGTGTGGTCTCCGGCCGCATCGCCTACTCCCTCGGCTGGGAGGGTCCTGCGCTCACCATCGACACCGCGTGCTCCTCCTCCCTGGTCGCCATCCACCAGGCGGCGCAGGCGCTGCGCCAGCGCGAATGCTCGATGGCGCTGGCGGGCGGCACGACGATGATGTCGACGCCGAGCCTGTTCATCGAGTTCAGCAGGCAGCGCGGGCTCGCCCCGGACGGCAGGTCGAAGGCGTTCTCCTCCGACACCGACGGCACCAGCTGGGGCGAGGGCGTCAGCATGGTGCTGCTGGAGCGGCTGTCCGACGCGCGGGCCAACGGCCATGAGGTGCTGGCGCTGGTGCGTGGCTCGGCCGTCAACCAGGACGGCGCCAGCAACGGCCTCACCGCCCCCAACGGCCCGTCCCAGCAGCGGGTGATCCGCCAGGCGCTGGCGAACGCCGGGCTGTCGGCCGATGAGGTGGACGCCGTCGAGGCGCACGGCACCGGCACCACGCTCGGCGACCCGATCGAGGCCCAGGCCATCCTCGCCACCTACGGCCAGGGCCGGGAGGCCGAACGGCCGCTGAGGCTGGGCGCGTTGAAGTCCAACATCGGCCACACCCAGGGTGCGGCCGGCGGCGCCGGTGTCATCAAGATGGTCATGGCGATGCGCCACGGCCTGCTGCCCAGGACGCTCCACGTCAAGGAGCCCACCCCGCATGTGGACTGGACGGCCGGGGCCGTCGAGCTGCTGACCGAGGCCAGGGAGTGGCCCGCGGGCGAGCGGGTGCGGCGCGCCGGGGTGTCCGCCTTCGGCATCAGCGGCACCAACGCCCACCTCATCCTGGAGGAACCGCCCGCCGCCCCGGCCACCGAACCGGCCACCGAGCCGGAGCCGTCGGTGCGCACCGATGTGGTCCCGTGGGTGCTCTCGGCACGGGGCGAGGTGGCGCTGCGCGCTCAGGCGGAGCGGCTGCGGTCGTATGTGGCGGCGCGGCCGGAGCTGGATCCGGTGGACGTGGGCTACTCGTTGGCGCTGACCCGGTCCGCCTTCGGCCACCGGGCGGCGGTCGTCGGCCGCGACCAGAAGGAGCTGCTGAGGGGACTGGAGCAGCTCGCCACGGGTGTCACCCCGGGCACGGTGGCCGACGACGAGGGCAGGACGGCGTTCCTGTTCACCGGTCAGGGCGCTCAACGGCTCGGGATGGGGCGGGGGTTGTACGCGGCGTTCCCGGTGTTCGCGGCGGCGTTCGACGAGGTGTGCGCGGGGCTGGACCGTCATCTGGGCGGTTCGGTGCGGGAGGTGGTCTTCGGCGGGGATGCTGAGGCGCTGGATCGGACGGTGTTCACCCAGACCGGGCTGTTCGCTTTGGAGGTGGCGCTGTTCCGGCTGGTGGAGTCCTGGGGTCTGGTGCCGGACTTCCTGGTGGGGCACTCGGTGGGGGAGTTGGCGGCGGCCCATGTGGCGGGGGTGTTCTCGTTGGAGGACGCCTGTGCGCTGGTGGCGGCGCGTGGCCGGTTGATGCAGGCGCTGCCCGAGGGCGGTGCGATGGTGTCGCTGAAGGCCGCCGAGGCCGATGTGACACCGCGTCTGGTCGGTTACGAGGGCCGGGTGAGCGTTGCGGCGGTCAACGGCCCGGTGGCGACCGTCATTTCCGGTGAGGAGTCCGCGGTGCTCGCGGTGGCGGACGCGGTGGGGGTCAAGAGCAAGCGGCTGAGCGTCTCGCATGCGTTCCACTCGCCGCTGATGGAGGGGATGCTGGGCGAATTCGCCGAGGTGGCGGGCCGGATCACCTACGCCATGCCGCACATCGCGATCGTCTCGAACCTCACGGGCGAGTTGGCGGGCGATGAGGTGTGCTCGCCGGAGTACTGGGTGCGTCATGTGCGTCAGGCGGTGCGCTTCGGGGACGGCATACGGTTCCTCGAAGGGCAGGGTGTCACTCGCTTTGTGGAGCTCGGTCCGGCCGGTGTGCTCTCCGCCATGGGGCAGGAATGCGTCTCTGGTCCGGCCGCGTTCGTACCGCTCCTGCGCAAGGACCGCGAGGAGACCGAGGCGCTGCTCTCCGGGGTCGCCCAGGTGCACGCTCACGGTGGCGAGGTCGGCTGGGAGCGGGTGTTCGCCGGGCGCGGCGCGCATCGGGTGGAGCTGCCCACGTACGCCTTCCAGCGGCAGCGCTACTGGTTCGACCCCGCCACGCCGGGAACGCCGACCGACGCCGCCACCACGGACGCGTCCTCCGTGGAGGCCCGCTTCTGGGAGGCGGTCGAGCGCGAGGACCTGGAGGCGCTGACCACCACCCTGGAGATCGACCAGCAGGCGCGGCTCGGCGACCTGCTGCCCGCGCTCTCCTCCTGGCGCCGGAGCCAGAGCGACCGCGCCACCGTGGACTCCTGGCGCTACCGGATCACCTGGTCCCCGATGGCCGTCGAGGGGCGTACGGCGCCGCTGTCCGGCACCTGGTGGGTGGCCGTGCCGGAGGGCCGGGCGGACGGCGCGCGGGTCGCCGCCGTGGCGGCCGCCCTCGACCGGCGCGGGGCGCGCGTGGTGCCCCTCACCGTGGCCACGACCGGCCGTGACGCGCTGGCCGCGCGGCTGCGCCACGAGGCGGACACCGGTGGCACACCGGCCGGTGTGCTCTCGCTGCTCGCCCTCGACGACGGCCCGCACCCCGAACACACCGCGCTCAGCACCGGTCTGGCCCTCAACGTCGGGCTGACCCAGGCGCTGGGCGACGCGGGGATCGCCGCCCCGCTGTGGCTCGCCACCACCGGCGCCGTCTCGGTGAGCGGATCCGATCCGCTCGGCAGCCCCGCGCAGGCCGCCACCTGGGGCCTCGGCCGGGTCGTGGCCCTGGAGCACCCGCAGCGGTGGGGCGGACTGGTCGACCTTCCCGAGAACCTCGACGAGCGCACGGCGGACCGGCTGTGCGCCGCGCTCTCCGGCATCGCCGGCGACAGCGGCCTGGAGGACCAACTCGCCCTCCGCGACGCCGGGGTGTTCGTCCGGCGGCTGGTCCGGGCGCCGCTGCGCACACCGGGCCGGGAGAGCTGGAAACCGCATGGCACCGTGCTGATCACCGGGGGCACCGGCGGGCTCGGCGCCCAGGTGGCCCGCTGGCTGGCCCGCTCCGGCGCCGAACACCTCGTGCTCACCAGCCGCCGCGGCATGGCGGCGCCCGGCGCCGCCGGACTGCGCGACGAGCTGATCGCGCTGGGCGAGGGCGGTGTCCGGGTGACGGTGGCGGCGTGCGACGTCCGCGACCGCGACGAGGTGGCGGCACTGCTGCGCCGGATCACCACCGGGGGCGACCCGGTGCACGCCGTCTTCCACGCGGCGGGCGTCGTGGAGTTCTCCCAGCTCGCCGACAGTACGGTGGCCGACTTCGCGGAGATGGCCGACGGCAAGGTGCTGGGCGCCGCGCATCTGGACGCGTTGCTGGACCAGGACCACCTCGAGGCGTTCGTGCTCTTCTCGTCCATCGCCGCCACCTGGGGGAGCGGCGGGCAGAGCGCCTACGCGGCCGCCAACGCCCATCTGGACGCCCTCGCCGAGCACCGCGAGGCACGCGGCCTCCCCGCCACCTCCGTGGCCTGGGGGCCCTGGGCCGACCACGGCATGATCGAGCACGGCGAGGTGGCGGAGCACCTCAGCCGCCGTGGACTGCCCGCGATGGCACCGGAGCTGGCCGTGACCGCGCTGAGCGAGGCGCTGCACACCGGCGAGACCTCCCTCGTCCTCGCCGATGTGCGCTGGGACCGCTTCGTCCCCGGCTTCACCGCCGCCCGCCCCCGGCCGCTGATCGGCGAGCTGCCGGAGGTGCGCGACGCCCTCGCCACCACCGCGGCTCCCGACACCACCGGGCCGGACGACGTGGCGGACACCTTCCTGGCGAGCCTCGCGGACCTGACGGGCGAGGACCTGGACCGGGCCCTGCGGGACCTGGTGCACGCCCAGGCGGCGGCCGTACTCGGCCACTCCTCGTCCGACGCGGTCGCCGGCGGCCGCCCGTTCAAGGAGCTGGGCTTCGACTCGCTCACCGCCGTCGAACTGCGCAACCGGCTGGCCGCGGTCACCGGACTCGACCTGCCCGCCACCCTCGTCTTCGACTATCCGGCGCCCGCGCCACTGGCCGAGTACCTGCGCGGCCAGCTGCCGTCGGCCCGCCCGGCGGACGCGCGCACCCTCTTCGACGACCTGGACCGGTGGGAGTCCGCGCTGCCGGAGCTGATGGCCGAGGACGGGGTGCGGGAGCGGCTGACGGGGCGGCTGAACGACCTCATGGCGAAGCTGGGCGGCACGCCCGGGGAACACACCGGCGGGCCGTCCCCCGACACCGGCCTCCTCTCCGCCACCGCCGACGAGGTCTTCGACTTCATCGACAACGAATTCGGGGCTTCCTGATGGCGAACGAGAACGAAGAGAAACTCCTCACCTACCTCAAGCGGGTCTCCTCCGACCTCAAGCAGGCCCGTGACCGGCTGGAGCGGATCGAGGCCGATGAGCGGGAGCCGATCGCCATCGTCTCGATGGGCTGCCGCTTCCCCGGTGGTGTCCGCTCGCCGGAGGACCTGTGGCGGCTGGTGGCCGAGGGCCGCGACGCGATCTCGGAGTTCCCCGCCAACCGGGGCTGGGACGTCGATGGGCTCTACGACCCCGACCCGGGCCGGTCCGGCACCTGCAACACCCGCGAGGGCGGCTTCGTCCACGACGCCGACCAGTTCGACCCGGCCTTCTTCGGCATCTCCCCGCGCGAGGCGCTGGCCATGGACCCGCAGCAGCGGCTGCTGCTGGAGGTGTCCTGGGAGGCGATCGAGCGCGCGGGCATCGACCCGCTCTCGCTGAAGGGCACCAGGGCCGGGGTCTATGTGGGGCTCGCCTCGTTCCAGTACGGCGGGGACCCGCAGTACGCCCCGCAGAGCGTCGAGGGCCATCTGCTGATCGGCAACGTCTCCAGCGTGGCCTCCGGCCGGATCTCCTACACCCTCGGCCTCGAAGGGCCGGCCATCACCCTGGACACCGCGTGCTCCTCGTCACTGGTGACCATGCATCTGGCGGCCCAGGCGCTGCGCCGCGGCGAATGCTCGCTGGCGCTGGCCGGAGGGGTGGCGGTCATGGCCACCCCGGGTGTCTTCGTCGAGTTCAGCCATCAGCGTGGACTGGCCGCCAACGGCCGCTGCAAGTCCTTCGCCGCGGGCGCCGACGGCACCGGCTGGGGCGAGGGCGCGGGCATGGTGCTGCTGGAGCGGCTCTCCGACGCCCGCCGCAACGGCCACCCCGTCCTCGCCGTGCTGCGATCCAGCGCGATGAACCAGGACGGCGCCAGCAATGGCCTCGCCGCGCCCAACGGCCCGGCCCAGCGCCGGGTCATCGAGGCGGCGCTGACCGCCGCCGGGCTCACCGTGGACGACGTCGACGCCGTCGAGGCCCATGGCACGGGCACGGCGCTCGGCGATCCCATCGAGGCGGGCGCGCTGCTCGCCACGTACGGCAAGGGCCGCGCCTCCGGCCATCCGCTGTGGCTCGGCTCGCTCAAGTCCAATATCGGCCACACCCAGGCGGCGGCCGGGGTCGGCGGGGTCATCAAGACGGTGATGGCGCTGCGCCACGGCACGCTGCCGAGGACACTCCATGTCGAGCAGGCGTCCCCGGCCGTCAACTGGTCCTCCGGCTCCGTCGAGTTGCTGACCGAGGCGCGGGAGTGGCCGGAGCGCGGCCGTCCGCGCCGCGCCGGGGTGTCCGCGTTCGGCGTGAGCGGCACCAACGCGCATGTCATTCTCGAACAGGCTCCGGCTGAGGAGGAGGACGGCGAAGAAGGCGTCCCCGCCCTGGACGGGACCGCGCTCGGCGGATCCGCCGTCCCCTGGGTGCTCTCGGGCAGGAGCGAAGCGGCCCTGCGGGCACAGGCGGAGCGGCTGCTGGCGCGTCTGAACGAGCGCCCCGAGGTGTCCCCGGCCGATGTCGGCCACTCGCTCGCCACCGGACGGTCGGTCTTCGAATACCGCGCCGCGGTGGTGGGCGCGGACCGCCCCCAACTGCTGGGCGCCCTGGAGGCGTTGGCCTCCGGCGGGGTGTCCCCGGGGGTGGTGCGCGGGGAGGGCGCGGCGGTGCCCGAGGCCCGTCCGGTGTTCGTGTTTCCGGGGCAGGGGTCGCAGTGGGTGGGGATGGCGGTGGAGTTGCTGGACTCCTCGCCGGTGTTCGCGGGTCGGTTGGCGGAGTGCGAGGCGGCGCTTTCGGGGTTTGTGGAGTGGTCGTTGGCGGAGGTGCTGGGGGATGAGAAGGCGCTGGGGCGGGTGGATGTGGTGCAGCCGGCGTTGTGGGCGGTGATGGTGTCACTGGCGGAGGTGTGGCGGGCGTGTGGTGTGACTCCCGCCGCCGTGATGGGGCATTCGCAGGGGGAGATCGCGGCCGCGGTGGTGGCGGGTGCGCTGTCGCTGGAGGACGGGGCGCGGGTCGTCGCGCTGCGGTCGCAGGCCATCGCCCGTGGGCTGGCCGGACACGGCGGCATGATGTCCGTGTCGCTCCCGGTCGAGGAGGTGCGGGAGCGGATCGCCGCCTGGGACGGCCGTATCTCCGTGGCGGCCGTCAACGGCCCCGGCGCGGTGGTCGTCTCCGGCGAACCGGAGGCCCTGCGCGAGCTGCTGGCCCAATGCGAGGCCGAGGACGTCCGGGCGAAGCTGATCCCGGTGGACTACGCCTCGCACTCCGCGCAGGTGGAGGAGATCCACGACGAACTGCTCCGGATCCTCGCCCCTGTCCGGCCGCGCACCTCGCGGATCGTCTTCCACTCGACCGTCACCGGTGAACCCCTGGACACCGCTGGGCTCGACGCCGCCTACTGGGCGCGCAACCTGCGGGAGACCGTACGGCTCGAAACGGCCACCCGGGCGCTGCTCACCAGCGGCCACCGGCTGTTCGTGGAGGTGAGCCCGCACCCCGTGCTGGCCGCCGCCATCGAGGCCACCGTCGAGGCGGCCGAGGGCTCGGCCGCCGTCATCGGCACCCTGCGCCGCGAGGAGGGCGGCCCCGAGCGGATGCTGCTCTCGCTCGCCCAGGGCTACGTCCATGGCGCGGAGGTGGACTGGCGGGGACTGTTCGCCGGACGGGGAGCGAGGCGCGTCGACCTTCCCACCTACGCGTTCCAGCGCACCCGCTACTGGGTCGAGCCCCGGACCGGCCCCGTCGCGGAGGCGGCCACCGGCCCGGCGGAGACGGAGTTCTGGACCGCGGTCGAGAACGCGGACCTGGACACGCTGACGGCGACGCTGGGCGCGGCCGCCGACGCGCCCCTCAGCGAGGTGCTTCCGCTGCTCTCGTCGTGGCGGTCCCGGCTGAGCGACCAGGCGGCGCTCGACTCGTGGCGTTACCGCATCGGCTGGCAACCGCTCGACTGGCAATCGCTCGACGGCCGGCGGACCCTCACGCTCCCGGGCCGCCTCCTGGTGGCGGTGCCCGCCGAGGCTCGCGCCACTGACACCGAGGCCACCGATACCGAGGCCACCGATACCGAGGCCGCCGATACCGAGGCCGCCGAGGCCGGGCCCGCCGACGCCCGGGCCAACGACTCCGGTGCCACCACTGCCGGAGCCGTCGACACCGGAACCCTCGACACCACGGTCGCCGAGGCCGGGCCCGTCAGCTCTGGAGCCACCGACACCGAGGCCGGTGCCGCCGGTCCTGCCACCGCCGGGCTCACCAACAACGCCCCCGCCACCCCTGGCCCCGCTGTCACCAAGGCCATCATGGCCGGGCTCGCCGCGCTCGGCGTCGAGGTCGTCCCCCTGCGCATCGGCCCGGACGACACCGACCGCACCCGGCTCGCCGCCCGTATCACCGAGGCCCTCGGGGACACCGGGGCGCCCGGCGGCCTGGTGTCTCTCCTCGCTCTCGACGAGGCACCGCACCCGGAACACCCCGACGTGCCCACCGGGCTCGCCACCACCCTCGACCTGGTGCGGGCGCTGGGCGAGGCGGGCGTCGACGCACCCCTGTGGTGTGTCACCCGGGGCGCCGTCTCCACCAGCGGCGCCGACCGTCTCGAAGCCCCCGCGCAAGCCCTCGTCTGGGGCCTGGGCGCTGTGGTCGCCCTGGAGCATCCACAGCGCTGGGGCGGGCTGATCGATCTGCCCGGGACGCTCGACGAGGGATCCCTCCGGGCGCTCGCCCGCGCCCTGACCGGCCAGGACGGCGAGGACCAGCTGGCCATCCGCGCCTCGGGGACCCTCGCCCGGCGGCTCCGGCGGGCCGGGGCCACCCGCTCCGGTGAGCGCTGGCAGCCCCGCGGCACCGTCCTGATCACCGGCGGCACCGGCGGCGTCGGCGCCCAGATCGCCCGCGGACTGGTCGACGAGGGCGCCGAACACGTGGTGCTCGTCAGCCGCCGTGGCCCCGAGGCCCCCGGCGCGGCCGCGCTGGAGGCCGAACTGACCGCGCGCGGCGCCCGGGTGACCGTCGCCGCGTGCGACGTGGCCGACCGCGAGGCACTGGCACACCTGCTGAACCAGGTCACGCGCGACGGCGCGGACCACCCGCTCACCGCGGTGGTGCACGCCGCGGGCGCGCTGGACGACGCCACCGTCGACGCGCTCACCCCCGAGCGGATCGAGGCCGTACTGCGCCCCAAGGTGGCGGGCGCGCGCCTGCTGCACGAGCTCACCCGGGACCTGGACCTGGACCTCGACGCGTTCGTCCTGATCTCCTCGATCGCCGGCACCGTGGGCGCCGCCGGACAGGGCAACTACGCGGCGGCCAGCGCGTATCTCGACGCACTCGCCCAACTGCGCCGCGCGGACGGCCTGCCCGCCACCTCGGTGGCCTGGAGCGCCTGGGCGGGCGGCGGAATGATCGACGGCGAGATGGCGGACCAGCTGCGACGCCGTGGCGCGCCGCCCATCGACGGCGTACGGGCGCTGGAACTGCTGCGGCAGACCGTCGCGCGAAGCGATGGCTTCCTCGTCGCGGCCGACATCGACTGGGGCCGTTTCGCCCCCGCCCTGTCCGCCACCCGTCCGCTGCCGCTGCTCGCCGACCTCCCCGAGGCGGGCGGCACTTGGCAGGACCCGGCCGGGGCGGAGCGGGAGGATGCCGGTGGCGCCGCCGCGCTGCGCACGCGGCTCACGGAGCTCGGCCCGGCCGACCGCCACACCGTCCTCGTGGAGCTGGTGAGCGAGCAGGCGGCCGCGGCCCTCGGCTACGCCGACGCGGGCGCGGTCGAGACCGGACGGGCCTTCAAGGAGCTGGGCTTCGACTCACTCACCGCCGTCGATCTGCGCAACCGGCTGAACGCCGCCACCGGGCTCCGGCTGCCCGTCACCCTCGTCTTCGACTACCCGACCGCCGACGACCTCGCCGTGCTGCTGCGGGAGGAGCTCCTGCCCTCGGGCGGGGAGCCCGCGGACACCGTGGCGCTCGCCGAGCTCGACCGCGTCCAGTCCACCCTCGCCGCCCTGGAGCTGGACGACATCGAATCGGCCACCGACGACGAGATGTTCGAGCTGCTCGACGGGGTGTTCGAGTTGCTGGGCCGGGATCTGACGGCCCCATGAACCGCCGCGCCACCGCCCCGGCCGCCACCGACGTTCCGGCCCTCTTGAGGAGCTGACGACCATGGACAACGAGAAGAAGCTGCGCGACTACCTCAAGCGGGCCACCGGCCATCTCCGCGCCGCCCACCGCCGGATCCAGGAGTTGCAGGCCCCCGAGCCCATCGCCATCGTGGCGATGAACTGCCGCTACGCGGGCGACATCCGGTCCCCCGAGGACCTGTGGCAGGCCGTGGCCGAAGGCCGGGACGGCATGCGCGACTTCCCGGCCGACCGGGGCTGGGACCTGCCGAACCTCTTCGACCCGGACCCCGACCGCGAGGGCCGCACCTACGCCCGCCAGGGCGGATTCCTCCAGGACGTGGACCAGTTCGACCCGGCGTTCTTCGGTATCTCGCCGCGCGAGGCCCTCACCATGGACCCGCAGCAGCGGCTGCTGCTGGAAGTGGTGTGGGAGACCTTCGAACGGGCCGGAATCGACCCGGGCACCCTGCGCGGCAGCGACACCGGCATCTTCATGGGCGCCACCGACTTCGACTACGCCCGCGGTCTGACCGAACTCCCCGAGGGGCTCGAAGGCCAGATGTCCATGGGCGCCTCGGGCGCCATCCTCTCCGGCCGGGTCGCCTACACCCTGGGCCTGGAGGGACCGGCCGTCACGGTCGACACCATGTGCTCGTCCTCGCTGGTGGCGCTGCACATGGCGTGCCAGGCGCTGCGCCAGGGCGACTGCTCGATGGCGCTCACCGGCGGCACCACCGTGATGTCCACGCCGAGCGGCTTCATCGAGTTCAGCCGCCAGCGGGCGCTGTCCACCTCCTCCCGCTGCCAGGCGTTCTCCTCGACGGCCGACGGCACCGCCTGGGGCGAGGGCGTCGGGGTGCTGCTGCTGGAACGGCTCTCGGACGCCCGCCGCAACGGCCACACCGTGCTCGCGGTGGTCCGCGGCAGCGCCGTCAACCAGGACGGCGCCAGCAACGGTCTCACCGCGCCCAACGGCCGTGCCCAGCAGCGGGTGATCCGCCAGGCGCTGGCCAACGCCACCCTGTCCGGCACCGATGTGGACGTGGTGGAGGCACACGGCACGGGGACGTCGCTGGGCGACCCCATCGAGGCGAACGCCCTGCTGGCCACGTACGGCGGGAACCGCCCGGCCGACCGGCCGCTCTGGCTCGGCTCGCTGAAGTCCAACATCGGCCACACGGCCGCCGCCGCGGGGGTCGGCGGTGTGATCAAGATGGTGCAGGCGATCCGCCACGGGGTGCTGCCCAGCACCCTGCACATCCAGGAGCCGTCGCCCAACGTGGACTGGACCTCGGGCGCCGTCGAACTGCTCACCGAGGCCCGGCCGTGGCCGGAGACCGGGCGGGTCCGCCGCGCCGGGGTGTCCGCCTTCGGCGCCAGCGGCACCAACGCCCACGCCATCATCGAGCAGGCCCCCGAGGCCCCCGAGGCCACCGGGCCCGCGGACAGGTCGACCGAGGGCGTGGCACCCGTGGGTGGCGCGGCGGTGCCGTGGGTGCTGTCGGCCAAGACCGAGTCGGGTCTGCGCGGGCAGGCGGAGCGGCTGCTGGCGCGTCTCGCGGAGGGTCCGGAGCCGTCCCCGGCGGACGTGGGGTTCTCGCTGGCCACTACCCGCGCCCGCTTCGACCACCGCGCGGTGGTGGTCGGTGGTGGCGTCGAGGACTTCCGCGCCGGGCTGACGGCGCTCACCCGGGCCGAGCCCGGTGGCCTGGTGGCCCAGGGCGTGGCGGGCCACGCCGGGAAGCCGGTGTTCGTGTTTCCGGGGCAGGGGTCGCAGTGGGTGGGGATGGCGGTGGAGTTGCTGGATTGCTCGCCGGTGTTCGCGGGGCGGGTCGCGGAGTGTGAGGTGGCGTTGTCGGCGTTTGTGGACTGGTCGTTGGCGGATGTGCTGGGGGATGAGAAGGCGTTGGAGCGGGTGGATGTGGTGCAGCCGGCGTTGTGGGCGGTGATGGTGTCGTTGGCGGAGGTGTGGCGGGCGTGTGGGGTGGTTCCTGCGGCTGTGGTGGGGCATTCGCAGGGGGAGATCGCGGCGGCGGTGGTGGCGGGTGCGTTGTCGTTGGAGGACGGGGCGCGGGTGGTGGCGCTGCGCTCGCAGGCCATCGGACGTGGGCTGGCCGGACACGGCGGCATGATGTCCGTCTCGGAGGGTGCCGGTCGGGTGCGGGAGCGGATCACGGCCTGGGATGGGCGTATCTCGGTGGCGGCGGTCAATGGCCCGGGTTCGATCGTGGTGTCCGGTGATCCGGAGGCGCTGCGTGAACTTCAGGCGGAGTGCGAGGCCGAGGAGGTACGGGCGAAGCTGATCCCGGTGGACTACGCGTCCCACTCGGCCCATGTGGAGGCGCTCCGTGAGGAGTTGCTCGACCTGCTCGCCCCGATCCGCACGCGCACCTCGGACATCACCTTCCACTCCACGGTCACGGGCACACCCCTGGACACCGCGGCTCTGGACGCCGGGTACTGGTACACCAATCTGCGCGAGACGGTCGAGCTGGAGTCGGCGGTGCGGGCTCTGTCGGCCGCGGGGTTCGGCACGTTCCTGGAGATGTCGCCGCATCCGGTGCTGACCATGCCGCTCCAGGCGACCGCCGAGGACGCCGTGGTCGTGGGGTCGCTGCGGCGTGACGAGGGTGGTCCGGAGCGGTTCATCACCTCGCTGGGCGAGGCGTTCGTCCGGGGCGTCGCCGTCGACTGGGCGGCGGTGTTCGCCGGGCTGGGCGCGTCCGTGGTGGACTTGCCCACGTACGCCTTCCAGCGGCAGCGTTACTGGCTGGAGCGGCCCGTGGCGCAGGCGGCCGCCACCGGGGGCGACCCGATGGACGCCGAGTTCTGGGACGCCGTCGAACGTGAGGACCTGGCCGCGCTGACCGCCGCGCTGGCCGTGGACGCCGACGACGAGCGGTCGTCGCTGCGGACCGTGCTCCCGGCGCTGTCCTCCTGGCGGCGCGGCCGCCGCGAGCGGTCCGTGCTCGACTCCTGGCGCTACCACGTCACCTGGAACCGGGTGCCGGACCCGGCATCGGCGGCCCTGACCGGCACCTGGCTGCTCGCGGTCCCGGCCGGAAACCTCGTCGGACACCCCGTCGGACACCCCGGCACCGAGCTCGTCGACGCCGTACGCGCCGGTCTGGAGACCCACGGCGCCACGGTCGTCACCGTCGAGGTGGCCGAGGCCGACCGCGCCGCGGTCGCCGCGCGGCTCGCCGAGGCCACCGCCGGGGTCGCCCCGGCCGGGGTGCTCTCGCTGCTCGGGCTCCCCGACGCACCGCACCCCGCCCACGCGGGCGTGCCCATGGGGCTCGCGCTCACCCTCACCCTCGTCCAGGCCCTCGGCGACACCGGGCTGGACGCCCCGCTGTGGCTGGCCACCCGCGGCGGCGTGTCCGTCGGCGGCACCGACGCCCTCGACAGCCCCGCCCAGGCGGCCGTATGGGGGCTGGGCCGGGTCGCCGCCCTCGAACACCCCCAGCGCTGGGGCGGCATGGTCGACCTGCCGGACACCGTCGACGGCCGGGTGACCACCCGGCTGTGCGGTGTGCTCGCGGGCCGCGTCGACGACGAGGACCAGCTGGCCCTGCGGCCGTCCGGGGTGTTCGTCCGGCGGCTGGTACGGGCCGCGGAGCACCGGGGCAGCGGCCCCGCGTGGAACCCCGAGGGCACCGTGCTGCTCACCGGTGGCACCGGTGGCGTCGGAGCCCAGATCGCCCGCCGGCTGGCCCGGGCCGGTGCCGAACACCTCGTGCTCACCAGCCGCCGTGGCCCCGAGGCCCCCGGCGCGGACAAGCTCAAGGCCGAGCTGACCGAGCTCGGTGCCAAGGTCACCGTGGCCGCGTGCGATGTGGCCGACCGCGCCGCGCTGGAGGCGCTCGTACGGAAGGTGGAGGCCGAGGGCCCGCCGATCCGTTCCGTACTGCACATCGCCGGTGCCGGTGTGCTCGTCCCGCTCGCCGACACCGATCTGGACGAGTTCGCGGACACGGCGGAGGCCAAGGTCGCGGGCGCGGCGAACCTGGACGCCCTCTTCGACCGGGACACGCTCGACTCCTTCGTGCTCTTCTCCTCCATCTCGGCCGTCTGGGGCAGTGGCGAACACGGTGCGTACGCCGCCGCCAACGCCTATCTCGACGGGCTCGCCGAGCACCGCCGGGCCCGTGGCCTCACCGCCACCTCGGTGGTGTGGGGCATCTGGAGCCCCGAGGAGGGCGGGATGGCCGCCAACCTCGCCGAGGAGCAACTGCGCGGCCGGGGCATCCCGTTCATGTCCCCCCGGCTCGCCATCGACGCGTTCTGGCAGGTGATGGAGCGGGACGAGACCGTGGTCGTGGTCGCCGACGTGGACTGGGAGCGGTTCGTCCCCGTCTTCACCTCGGCCCGGCCCAGCCCGCTCATCGGCCAGGTGCCCGAGGTGGCGCGGATCCTCGCGGCCGACGCCGACACCCGGGCGGACGCGACCGGCGAGTCCTCCTCGCTGCGCGACCGGCTGGCCGAGCTGGCTCCGGCGGACCGGCAGGCGGCCGTGCTGTCGCTGGTGCGCTCGCAGATCGCCACCGTCCTCGGCTACTCCGGCCCCGAGGCCGTCGACGCCACGCGCGCCTTCCGCGAGCTGGGCTTCGACTCCCTGAGCGCCGTCGACCTGCGCAACCGCCTGGGCACCGCCACCGGGCTCCGCTTCCCCGTCACCGTCGTCTTCGACTATCCGAGCGCGGAGGAGCTCGCCGGACACATCGGCGCCGAACTCTTCCCCGACGACGCCGCCGCCACCGACGCCACCGCCCTCGACCCCGAAGAGGCCGACGTCCGCAGGGCGTTGACCTCCATCCCGCTGCTCCGGCTGCGCGAGTCCGGACTGCTGGACGAGCTGCTGCGGCTGGCCGGTTCCCAGGACCCCGCCGGCGCACCGGCGGACGAGGAGCCCGCCGAGTCCATCGACGACCTGGACGTGGATGACCTCGTGCGCATGGCCTACGACAAGAACGACCTCTGACGAGACTCGACTGCGGAGCTGACAATGGCAAACCCAACCGACAAGATCGTTGGCGCGCTGCGGGAGTCTCTGAAGGAGACCGAACGGCTGCGCCGGGTCAACCAGCAACTCACCGCCGCCTCCCGGGAGCCCCTCGCCATCGTGGCGATGAGCTGCCGCTACCCCGGCGATGTGCGCGGCCCCGAGGACCTGTGGGAGCTGGTCACCGGCGGGCGCGACGCCATCTCCGGATTCCCCGGCAACCGCGGCTGGGACCTGGAGAACCTCTACGACCCGGACCCCGACCGGCAGGGCACCGTCTACGCCACCGAGGGCGGCTTCCTCCACGACGCCGACCAGTTCGACCCCGCCTTCTTCGGCATCTCGCCCCGCGAGGCCACCGTGATGGACCCGCAGCAGCGGCTGCTGCTGGAGACCTCCTGGGAGGCGTTCGAGCGCGCCGGAATCGACCCGGCGGCGCTGCGCGGCAGTAAGACCGGCGTCTTCGTGGGCGCCGCCTACCAGGGCTACATCCCCGACTGGCCCCATATGCCCGAGGGCCTCGAGGGCCACCTGGTCACGGGCATCTCCGCGAGCATCATGTCCGGCCGCGTCGCCTACACCCTGGGCCTGGAGGGCCCGGCCGTCACCATCGACACCGCCTGCTCGTCCTCGCTGGTCGCCCTCCACCTGGCCTGCCAGTCGCTGCGCCAGGGCGACTGCTCGCTCGCCCTCGCGGGCGGCGCCGCCGTGATGGGCGCCCCGATGGGGCTCATCGGCTTCGCCCGGCAGCGCGGTCTGGCGCAGGACGGCCGCTGCAAGGCGTTCGCCGAAGGGGCCGACGGCATGGGCCTCGGCGAGGGCGTCGGCATGCTGCTGCTGGAACGCCTTTCGGACGCGCGGCGCAACGGCCACAAGGTGCTGGCCGTGGTGCGTGGCTCGGCCGTCAACCAGGACGGCGCCAGCAACGGCCTCACCGCGCCCAACGGCCGCTCCCAGCAGCGGGTGATCCGCCAGGCGCTCGCCAACGCCGCGCTCACGGCGGAGCAGATCGACGCGGTCGAGGCCCATGGCACCGGCACCCCGCTGGGCGACCCGATCGAGGCGGGCGCGCTGCTCGCCACGTACGGGAAGGACCGCGCGGCGGACCGGCCCGTGCTGATCGGCTCGCTGAAGTCCAACATCGGCCATCCGCAGGCCGCCGGTGGCGTCGGCGGTGTCATCAAGATGGTGCAGGCCATGCGCCACGGCCTGCTGCCCAGGACACTCCACGCCGAGGAGCGCTCCTCGCGGATCCACTGGTCGGCGGGGGCGGTGGAGCTGCTGACCGAGGCCAGGGAATGGCCGCGCGGCGAGGAGCCCCGCCGGGCCGCGATCTCGGCCTTCGGGGCCAGTGGCACCAATGTGCACACCATCCTCGAGGAGGCGCCCGAGGAGGAGCCCTCGGAGACCGCGGCGGAGGGGGACGCCCCGGTGGGCGGGGGAGTGGTGCCGTGGGCGCTGTCGGCGAAGAGCGCGGCGGGTCTGCGGGCGCAGGCCGAGCGGTTGCTGACGCATGTCACCGCGCGCCCCGGGCTGTCCCCGGCCGACGTCGGCCACTCGCTCGCCACCACCCGTGGCCGTTTCGACCACCGAGCGCTGGTCCTGGGCGGTGACCGCGACGAGCTGATCGACGCACTGGGCGCACTGGCGTCGGGCGGCGAGTCCCCGCGTGTGGTGCGCGGTGAGGGGGTGATGGCCCCCGACGCCCGTCCGGTGTTCGTGTTTCCGGGGCAGGGGTCGCAGTGGGTGGGGATGGCGGTGGAGTTGCTGGATTGCTCGCCGGTGTTCGCGGGTCGGGTCGCGGAGTGTGAGGTGGCGTTGTCGGCGTTTGTGGACTGGTCGTTGGCGGATGTGCTGGGGGATGAGAAGGCGCTGGAGCGGGTGGATGTGGTGCAGCCGGTGTTGTGGGCGGTGATGGTGTCGTTGGCGGAGGTGTGGCGGGCGTGTGGGGTGGCGCCTGCTGCTGTGGTGGGGCATTCGCAGGGGGAGATCGCGGCGGCAGTGGTGGCGGGTGCGCTGTCGTTGGAGGACGGGGCGCGGGTGGTGGCGCTGCGCTCGCAGGCCATCGGACGTGGGCTGGCCGGACACGGCGGCATGATGTCCGTCTCGGAGGGTGCCGATCGGGTGCGCGAGCGGATCACCGCGTGGGACGGCCGTATATCGGTGGCGGCGGTCAATGGCCCGGGTTCGATCGTGGTGTCCGGTGATCCGGAGGCGCTGCGTGAACTTCAGGCGGAGTGCGAGGCCGAGGAGGTACGGGCGAAGCTGATCCCGGTGGACTACGCCTCCCACTCGGCCCATGTCGAGGAGTTGCGCGATGAACTCCTCGACGTCCTGGCGCCGATCGCCCCGCGCCGCGCCGAGGTGCCGTTCTGCTCGACGGTCACCGGCGACACCATCGACACCACCGGACTCGACGCCGGGTACTGGTACACCAATCTGCGGGAGACGGTCGAGCTGGAGTCGGCGGTGCGGGCTCTGTCGGCCGCCGGGTTCGGCACGTTCCTGGAGATGTCGCCGCATCCGGTGCTGACCATGCCGCTCCAGGCGACCGCCGAGGACGCCGTGGTCGTGGGGTCGCTGCGGCGTGACGAGGGTGGTCCGGAGCGGTTCCTGGCCTCGCTGGGCGAGGCGTTCGTCCGTGGCGTCGCCGTCGACTGGGCGGCGGTGTGCGCGGGGTCCGCGGTCGTGGAGCTGCCCACGTACGCCTTCCAGCGGCAGCGCTACTGGCTCGAAGGCTCCTCCGCACCCGTCGAGGGCGCGGCGGTGGACGCGGACTTCTGGGACGCCGTGGAGCGCGAGGACCTGGCCGCGCTGACCGCCGCGCTGGAGGTGGACGCCGAGGAGTCGTCCCTGGCCATGGTGGTTCCGGCGCTGGCCGCATGGCGCCGGGCGCGCCGCGAGCGGTCCGTGCTCGACTCCTGGCGCTACCACGTCACCTGGAAGCCCCTGGGCGACGCTCTCACCTCCGCCCACGACCGGTCGTCGGCCGGTGCGACCTGGCTGATCGCAGCACCCGCCGGAGCACCGGAGGGCCCGCGCGTCGCGGAGGCGCTGCGGGAACGCGGCGCCCAGGTGCGGCTGGTGGAGCTGACCGAAGCCGACGCCGTACGCGAGGCGCTCGCCCGCAGACTCGGCGAGGCCACGGCGGACGCGCCACCGACCGCGGTGCTCTCGCTCCTCGCGCTCGTCGAAGACCCGTACCGCGCGGGCACCGCGCAGCCGCTCGGCCTGGCCCTCAACCTCGCCCTGCTCCAGGCGCTCGGCGACACCGGGGCCGACGTCCCGGTGTGGTACGCCACGCGCGGCGCGGTGTCCGTGGGCCGCGCGGACGCGCTCGACCATCCGTTGCAGGCGCTCAGCTGGGGCCTGGGCCGGATCGCGGCCGGGGAGTACCCGCGGCGCCGGGGCGGTCTGGTGGATCTGCCCGGCACCCTCGACGACCGCGCCGTCGCACGGCTGTGCGGTGTGCTCGCGGGCCGGCTGACCGACGAGGACCAGGTCGCGGTGCGCGCCTCCGGGGTCCATGGGCGCAGGCTGGTCAGGGCCTCGGCGGCACCGGCCGACGCCACCGCGCCGTGGCGGCCGCGCGGCACCGTGCTGGTCACCGGCGGCACCGGCGGCCTGGGCGCCCATGTGGCGCGCTGGCTGGCCCGGGGCGGCGCCGAACACCTGGTGCTCACCGGCCGCCGGGGCCCCGAAGCCCCCGGGGTGGCCGAACTCGCCGACGAGATAAGGGAGTCGGGGGTCCGGGTGACCGTGGCCGCGTGCGACGCCGCCGACCGCGACGCGCTCGCCGACCTCCTCGCCACGCTGGACGCGGACGAGGCCCCGCTCGACGCCGTCGTCCACACCGCGGGCGTCCTGGACGACGGGGTGCTCGACACCCTCACCCCCGAGCGCGCCGACGGAGTGCTGCGCCCGAAGGTGGACGCGGCGCTCCATCTGCACGAGCTCACCCGTGACCGCGAGCTGTCCGCCTTCGTGCTCTTCTCCTCCTTCGCGGGCACGCTCGGCGGCCCCGGCCAGGGCAGCTACGCGGCCGCCAACGCCTTCCTCGACGCGCTCGCACACGCCCGCCGGGCCCAGGGCCTCCCCGCCACCTCCGTGGCCTGGGGCGCGTGGTCCGGCGGCGGGCTGGTGGACGAGGCCGTCCAGGCGCGGCTGCGCGCCACCGGTATGCCCGCGATGGCGCCCGACCTGGCGATCGCCGCCCTCCAGCGCGCCCTGGACGTGGCCGACACCCATGTGGCCGTGGCCGATGTGGAGTGGGACCGGCTCATCGCCGCCACCCCCTCCCTGGACGGGGCCGCCGTGCTCGGTGAACTCCCCGACGCCCGGCGGGCGGAGGCGGCGGCCGCCACCACGGGCGAGGAGGACACCCCGCTGGCCCAGCGGCTGGCCGGGCTGTCGCCGCAGGAGGCCGAGGAGGCGCTGGCCGACCTCGTCAGCACCGAAGTGGCCGCCGCGCTCGGCTACGCCGACACCGCGGCGGTCGAGGCCGGGCGCGCCTTCCGCGAGCTGGGCTTCGACTCGCTGACCGCCGTCGATCTGCGCAACCGGCTGAACGCCGCCACCGGGCTGCGGCTGCCGGTCACCCTCGTCTTCGACTACCCGACCGTCACCGCGCTGGCCCGCTTCCTGCTCGCCGAGAGCGGTGCCGGTGAAACCGCGGCCACCGCACCGGCGGGCCCGGTGCCCGCCACCGTCGCGGTGGACGACGACCCCATCGCCATCGTGGCCATGAGCTGCCGCCTCCCCGGCGGGGTGACCACCCCCGAGGAGCTGTGGCGGCTGCTGATGGACGGCCGGGACGCCATCTCGGACTTCCCCACCGACCGCGGCTGGGACATCGAGGGCCACTACGACCCCGACCCCGACAAGCCGGGCACCTTTTACGCGACCGGCGGTGGCTTCCTCCACCAGGCCGACCACTTCGACCCCGAGTTCTTCGGGATCTCGCCGCGCGAGGCGCTCGCCATCGACCCCCAGCAGCGGCTGCTGCTGGAGACCAGCTGGGAGACGTTCGAGCGGGCCGGGATCGACCCGGCCTCGGTGAAGGGCACCCAGGCCGGAGTCTTCATCGGCGCCAGCTACAACGACTACGGCTCGCGCTTCACCCGCGCCCCCGAGGAGTTCGAGGGCTACCTCGCCACCGGCAGCGCCAGCAGTGTGGCGTCCGGGCGCATCTCGTACACCTTCGGCCTCGAAGGGCCCGCGGTCACCGTGGACACCGCCTGCTCGTCCTCGCTGGTCGCCCTCCACCAGGCGGCCCAGGCGCTGCGCCAGGGGGAGTGCTCGCTGGCGCTCGCGGGCGGTGTCGTGGTGATGTCCACGCTCGACACCTTCATCGAGTTCAGCAGGCAGCGGGCCATGGCCCCCGACGGCCGCTGCAAGGCGTTCTCGGCGGACGCCGACGGCGCCGGATGGGCCGAGGGCGTCGGCATGCTGCTGCTGGAGCGGCTGTCCGACGCGCGGGCCAACGGCCATGAGGTGCTGGCGCTGGTGCGTGGCTCGGCCGTCAACCAGGACGGTGCCAGCAACGGCCTCACCGCCCCCAACGGCCCCTCCCAGCAGCGGGTGATCCGCCAGGCCCTGGCCGGTGCGGGCCTGTCGGCCGCCGATGTGGACGCGGTCGAGACCCATGGCACCGGCACCCGGCTCGGCGACCCCATCGAGGCGCAGGCCCTGATGGCCACCTACGGCCAGGGGCGGGACGCCGACCGGCCGCTGTGGCTGGGCGCGCTGAAGTCCAACATCGGCCACACCCAGGCCGCCTCGGGCGTCGCCGGGATCATCAAGACGGTGCTGGCGCTGCGCCACGGCGTGCTGCCGAAGACCCTCCACGCCGATGAGCGCTCGCCCGACGTGGACTGGTCGGCCGGTGCGGTGGAGCTGCTGACCGAGGCCCGGGAGTGGCCCGAGACGGGGCGGCCGCGGCGCGCGGGCGTGTCCGCCTTCGGCGTCAGCGGCACGAACGTCCATGTGGTGCTGGAGCAGGGCCCCGAGGACACCGCGCCGGTTGCCGGGCGGACGGTCGACTCGGACGTGGTGCCGTGGGTGCTCTCCGCGCGCGGCGAGACCGCGCTGCGGGCGCAGGCCGGACGGCTGCGCGCCCATCTGGAGGAGCGGCCGGAGCTGCGCCCGGTGGACGTCGGCTACGCGCTGGCGACGGGCCGCTCGGCCTTCGGCCACCGCGCCGTGGTCGTCGGCGCCGAGCGGGCGGAACTGCTGCGCGGTCTCGCGGAACTCGCCTCGGGGACGGCGCGGGAGACAGTGGCCGACACCGCCGGTAAGACCGCCTTCCTGTTCACCGGCCAGGGCGCTCAACGGCTGGGCATGGGAAGGGCGTTGTACGGCGCGTTCCCGGTGTTCGCGGCGGCGTTCGACGCGGTCTGCGCCGAGCTGGACCGCCATCTGGACGGCTCGGTGCGGGAAGTGGTGTTCGGCGAGAACGCGGAGCCGCTGAACCGGACCGTGTTCACCCAGACCGCGCTGTTCGCCCTCGAAGTGGCGCTGTACCGGCTGGTGGAGTCCTGGGGCGTGACCGCGGACTTCCTGGTCGGCCACTCGGTGGGCGAGCTGGCGGCCGCCCATGTGGCCGGGGTGTTCTCGCTGGAGGACGCGTGTGCCCTGGTGGCGGCCCGGGGCCGGCTGATGCAGGCGCTGCCGGAGGGCGGTGCGATGGTGTCGCTCCGGGCGGCCGAGGCCGATGTGCTGCCGCATCTCGAAGGCCACGAGGACCGGGTGAGCGTGGCGGCGGTCAACGGGCCGCGGGCGACCGTCATCTCCGGTGACGAGGACACCGTCCTGCGGATCGCGGAGGCGACCGGGGCCAAGAGCAAGCGGCTCGCGGTGTCCCACGCCTTCCACTCGCCGCTGATGGACGCCATGCTCGCCGAGTTCGGCACGGTGGCCGCCGGGATCGGCTACTCCGCGCCGCGCATCGCGGTGGTCTCCAACGTCACCGGTGAGGCGGCGGGCGAGGAGCTGTGCTCGCCCGAGTACTGGGTGCGCCACGTCCGCCGGGCGGTGCGCTTCGGGGACGGCATCCGCTTCCTCGCCGAGCGGAATGTGACCCGCTTCGTGGAGATCGGCCCCGCGGGTGTGCTCTCCGCCATGGGCCAGGAGTGCCTGGCCGACACCGAGACAGACACCGAGGCCGACACCGAGACCGCGTTCGTCCCGCTGCTGCGCAAGGACCGCGGTGAGGCCGCGTCGCTGCTGGCCGGGGTGGGCCGGGTGCACGCCCACGGTGGCGCGGTGGACTGGGAGCAGGTGTTCGCGGGCCGTGGCGCCCGCCGGGTGGAGCTGCCCACGTACGCCTTCCAGCGGCAGCGCTACTGGCTGGACGCGCCCGCCACCGTGGGCGACGTGGCCTCGGCCGGTCTCGGCGCCGCCGGGCATCCGCTGCTGGGCGCCGCCGTCGAACTCGCCGACAGCGACGGCCTGGTGCTCACCGGGCGGCTGTCCACGCGCGGCCAGCCCTGGCTGGCCGACCACGCGGTCTCCGGTGTGGTCCTCTTCCCGGGCACCGCCTTCCTGGAGCTCGCCGTCCAGGCCGGTGACCGGGTGGGCTGCGACCGGGTCGACGAGCTGACCCTCCAGGCGCCGCTCATCCTCCCCGAGCGCGGCGCCGTCACCCTCCAGCTGGTGGTGGACCCGCCCGAGGAGGACGGCCGTCGCGCCCTGAACGTCTACTCCCGCCCCGAGGACGCGGACGGCGAGCCGTCGTGGACCCGGCACGCCACGGGTGTGCTGGCGGCCGGTGCCGCCGAGGGCTCGTACGACCTGGGCGGGGCGTGGCCGCCGCCGGGTGCCGAGCCGATCGAGGTCGAGGACCTGTACGAGCGGTTCGCGGCGGGCGGCTTCGGCTACGGCCCGTCGTTCCAGGGGCTGCGGGCGGCCTGGCTGCGGGGCGACGAGGTGTTCGCCGAGGTACGGCTGGCGCAGGAGCAGCAGTCCGCCGCCACCGCCTATGGACTGCACCCCGCCCTGCTGGACGCCGCGCTGCACACCATCGCGCTCGGCCCGATGCTCCGGGCGGGCGAGGGCCGGTTGCCGTTCTCCTGGACCGGAGTGACGCTGCACGCCTCCGGGGCCGGTGAGGTACGGGTGCGGCTCACGCCGAGCGGCACCGACACGGTGGCCCTGACCGTGGCGGACACCGTCGGACGGCCGGTGGCCACCGTCGAATCCCTGGTGCTGCGCAAGCGGCCGGAGCGGCTCGGCGACGCCGCCACCGGCGGCGACTCGCTCTACCGGCTCGACTGGGTGGCCGCCGACACCTCGGCGGCGACCCCCGAACAGCCCTCCGGACACTGGGCCCTGCTCGGCGACGACGACTTCAAGCTGGTCGGACTCGATGTGCGCACATACCCCAGCCTGGAGGCGCTGCCCGCCGACCCGGCCGCCGTGCCCGCCACCGTACTGGTGCCCTGCGCACCGGAGCCCCAGGGCGTGGCCGACGCCGTACGGGCCGCGACCCACCGGGCGCTGACGCTGCTCCGGGCCTGGCTGACCGAGGACCGGTTCGCCGACTCCCGCCTGGTGTTCATCACCCGGGGCGCGGTGGCCACCACACCCGGCGCGGACGTACCCGATCTGGCGCACGCCGCCGTCTGGGGCCTGGTGCGCTCCGCCCAGTCGGAGAACCCCGACCGGTTCGTACTCGTCGACCTCGACGAGCACGAGGAGTCGGCGCTCGCCCTGCCGACCGCGCTCGCCCTGGACGAGCCCCAACTCGCCGTGCGCCAGGGCGATATCGCGGTGGCCAGGCTCGCCACCACCCCCGTCCCCGACACCGCCCCGCGCCCCTGGGACCCCGAGGGCACGGTGCTGGTCACCGGGGCCACCGGCACCATCGGCGGGGTCATCGCCCGCCATCTGGTGGCCGAGAGCGGAGTGCGGCATCTGCTGCTCACGAGCCGCCGTGGCCCGGACGCCGAGGGCGCGGCCGAACTCCACGCGGGGCTGGCGGAGTTGGGCGCCCAGGTCACCCTCGCCGCCTGCGATGTGGCCGACCGGGAGGCGCTGGCCGCGCTGCTGGCCACCATCCCCGCCGCACATCCGCTGACCGCCGTCGTGCACACGGCGGGCGTCCTGGACGACGGTGTGGTCTCCTCGCTCACCCCCGAGCGGCTGGACACGGTGCTGCGGCCCAAGGTCGACGCCGCGCTCACCCTGCACGAGCTGACCCGCGACCTGGACCTGTCCGCGCTCGTCCTCTTCTCCTCCATCGCCGGCACCTTCGGCGGAATGGGCCAGGGCAACTACGCGGCGGCCAACGCCTTCCTCGACGCCTTCGCCCAGCACTGCCGCGCCCAGGGCCGGCCCGTCCAGTCACACGCGTGGGGCCTGTGGGCCCAGCGCAGCGAGATGACCGGCAAGCTGGAGGGGGCCGATCTGAACCGGCTGGCGCGCGGTGGCATCGTGCCGTTCTCCTCGGAGGACGGTGCCCGGCTCTTCGACGCCGCACGCGCCGTGGATGCCGCCGTCGTGCTGCCGATGCGGCTGGACACCGCGGGGCTCGGGGCACGGTCCGGTGACGTACCGGCGCTGCTGCGCGGGCTGGTGAGGGCCGCGCCCGTCACCAGGCCCGCCCGGCGGACAGCCGCCGGAGCCGGGGCCGCGTCCGCGCGGCCCGAGGGGCTCAAGCAGCATCTGACGAGCCTGCCGGAGGCTGAGCGCGGCCGGTTCCTGCTGGATCTGGTCCGCACGACCGTGGCCGGGGTGCTGGGCTTCGAGTCGGTGGCGGCCGTCGAGGCGGAGCGCGGTCTGCTGGACCTCGGCTTCGACTCGCTCACCGCCGTCGAGCTCCGCAACCAACTCGGCAAGGCCACCGGTCGGCGCCTGCCGGTGACCCTGCTGTTCGACTACCCCACCTCCACCGCGATCGCCACGTATCTGGAGGCGGAAATCGCCCCGGAGGCCTTCACCGCCGCGTCGATGACCTTCCCGGAACTCGACGCCCTGGAAAGCAACCTGGCCAAGGTCGCCGCCGACGACGAGGCGCGCACCACGCTCGCCTCGCGCCTGCAAGACCTGCTGGTACGGCTCGGCCAGGGCCCGGAGGACGCGGAGGACGCGGTCGCCGGCCGCATCGACGCCGCCTCGGACGACGAGATCTTCGACTTCATCGAGAACGAACTCGGCCTGTAGTGCACGGAGTTGGAATTCAAAGAGATGGGCGGTAAACGGTGAGCGAGGCAAAGCTCCGCGACTACCTCAAGCGAGTGACCACGGATCTGCACCGTACTCGCCAGCGCCTCCAGGAGGCCGAGGCAAAGGACCACGAGCCCATCGCCATCGTCGGGATGGCCTGCCGCTACCCCGGTGGCGTGGCCTCGCCGGAGGACCTGTGGGAGCTGGTGGCGAACGGCCGTGACGCGGTCACCGAGTTCCCCGCCGACCGGGGCTGGGACCTGGAGGCCCTCTACGACCCGGACCCGGACAAGCCGGGGACGAGCTATGCGCGCGAAGGCGGCTTCGTCACCGACGCCGACCACTTCGACCCCGCGTTCTTCGGCATCTCCCCGCGCGAGGCCCTCGCCATGGACCCGCAGCAGCGGCTGCTGCTGGAGACCGCGTGGGAGGCCATGGAGCGGGCCGGGATCGACCCGGCGGCGCTGCGCGGCAGCCGCACCGGGGTCTTCGCGGGCGTGATGTACCAGGACTACGCGACCCGGCTGCGCCAGGTGCCGGACGATGTCGAGGGGTACGTGGGCAGCGGTGGCTCCGGCAGCATCGCCTCCGGCCGTATCGCCTACACCTTCGGTCTCGAAGGGCCCGCGGTCACCGTGGACACCGCCTGCTCGTCCTCGCTGGTGGCGCTGCACCTCGCCGCGCAGGCGCTGCGCCGGCGGGAGTGCTCCCTGGCCCTGGTCGGCGGGTCGATGGTGATGTCCACACCGGTGGCCTTCGTGGACTTCAGCCGTCAGCGCGGGCTCGCCTCCGACGGCCGCTGCAAGGCGTTCGCCGCCTCCGCCGACGGCACCGGCTGGGGCGAGGGCGTGGGCATGCTGCTCGTGGAGCGGCTGTCGGACGCGCGGCGCAACGGCCACCAGGTGCTGGCGGTCGTCACGGGCTCCGCCACCAACCAGGACGGTGCCAGCAGCGGGCTGACCGCCCCCAACGGCCCCTCCCAGCAACGGGTCATCCGGCAGGCGCTGGCCGACGCGGGGCTCACCGCGGCCGATGTGGACGCGGTCGAGGCCCACGGCACCGGTACCCCGCTCGGCGACCCCATCGAGGCGGGCGCGCTGCTCGCCACCTACGGCCAGGACCGCCCCGAGGACCGGCCGCTGTGGCTCGGCTCGCTGAAGTCCAACATCGGCCACACCCAGGCCGCCGCGGGCGTCGGCGGGGTCATCAAGACGGTGCTGGCGCTGCGCCACGGCGTGCTGCCCAAGACCCTGCACGCCGAGGAGCCCACGCCCAACGTGGACTGGGAGTCGGGCGCGGTACGGCTGCTGGCCGAGGCCCGGCCGTGGCCCGAACCGGAGGCCGAGCGGCCGCGCCGCGCCGCCGTGTCCGCCTTCGGCTTCAGCGGCACCAACGCCCATGTGATCCTGGAGCAGACTCCCGCCGAGGACGCCGCGGACGAAGCGCCCGCTGATGAAACACCCGCGGACACCGCGCCCGCCGCCGTGTCCGACCTGGTGCCGTGGCCGCTGTCGGGGCGGACCGAGGAGGCCCTGCGGGCCCAGGCCGCGCGGCTGCGGTCCTACGTGGCGGGCGCGCCCGAGCCGTCTCCCGTGGACATCGGCTACTCGCTGGCGCTCACCCGCTCCGCCTTCGCCCACCGTGCGGTGGTCGTGGGCGCGAGCCGTGCCGAACTGCTCGGCGAACTGGACCAGTTGGCCTCCGGTGTCACCTCCGGCGCGGTGGCCGGTGCGGGCAAGACGGCGTTCCTGTTCACCGGGCAGGGCGCACAGCGGCTCGGCATGGGACGCGCCCTGCACACCGCCTTCCCGGTCTTCGCCGCCGCGTTCGACGCCGTCTGCGCCGAGCTCGACCGTCACCTGGACGGCCATGCCGGGCACGCGGTGCGGGACGTGGTCTTCGGCGAGGACGCCGAACTGCTCGACCGGACCCTCTACACCCAGACCGGTCTCTTCGCCACCGAGGTGGCGCTGTACCGGCTGGTGGAGTCCTGGGGCGTGACCGCGGACTTCCTGGTCGGCCACTCGGTGGGCGAGCTGGCGGCGGCCCATGTGGCGGGCGTGTTCTCGCTGGAGGACGCGTGTGCGCTGGTGGCGGCCCGGGGCCGGCTGATGGACGCACTGCCCGCCGGAGGCGCGATGGTCTCGCTCCAGACCGGCGAGGCCGAGGTGCTGCCCCATCTGGAGGGCGAGGAGGGCCAGGTGTCCGTGGGCGCGCTCAACGGCCCGGCGGCCACCGTGATCTCCGGCGAGGAGAAGGCCGTCCTGCGGATCGCGGACGCGGTCGGCGTCAAGAGCAAGCGGCTGCGGATCGGTATCGCAGCCCATTCGCCGCTGATGGACCCCATGCTGGAGGAGTTCGCCAAGGTCGCCGGTGAGCTGACCTACCACACCCCCCGGATCGCGGTGGTGTCCAATGTGACCGGCGAGGCGGTCGCCGAGGAGCTGTGCTCGCCCGAGTACTGGGTGCGCCATGTGCGGCAGCCGGTGCGGTTCCAGGACGGGGTGCGGTTCCTCGAGGACCGGGGCGTGACCCGCTATGTGGAGGTGGGCCCGTCCGGTGTGCTGTCCGTGCTGGGGCAGGAGTGCGTCGCCGACCCCGACGCCGCCGCGTTCGTCCCGCTGCTGCGCAAGGACCGCGGCGAGGCCGCGTCGCTGCTGGCCGGGGTGGGCCGGGTGCACGCCCACGGCGGCGCGGTGGACTGGGAGCAGGTGTTCGCGGGCCGTGGCGCCCGCCGGGTGGAGCTGCCCACGTACGCCTTCCAGCGGCAGCGCTACTGGCTCGACGGCTCGGACCGGACGGGCGATGTGACCTCGGCGGGGCTGGGCCCGGCCGGGCATCCGCTGCTGGGCGCGGCCGTCGAACTCGCCGACACCGACGGCCTGCTGCTCACCGGACGGCTGTCCCTGGCCGCCCAGCCCTGGCTGGCCGACCACGCCGTCTCCGGCACGGTCCTCTTCCCCGGCACCGCCTTCCTCGAACTCGCGATCCAGGCCGGTGACCAGGTCGGCTGCGACCAGGTCGAGGAGCTGACCCTCCAGGCGCCGCTGATCCTCCCCGCGCGTGGCGCGCTCACCCTCCGGGTGACGGTCGGCGAACCCGACGAGAGCGGACGGCGCCCGCTGAACGTCCACACCCGCCCCGAGGGCGCCGGGTTCGGCGAGCCGTGGACCCCGCACGCCACCGGCACGCTCGCCACCGCCACACCGGATGCCCCCGCCGAGCTCACCGCGTGGCCTCCGCCGGACGCCACCGAACTCGACGTCAGCGACATGTACGACCGGTACGCGGCGGGCGGCTTCGGCTACGGCCCGGCCTTCCGGGGCCTGCGCGCCGCCTGGCTGCGCGGCGACGAGGTGTTCGCCGAGGTCAGCCTGGCCCAGGAGCAGCGGCCGGCCGCCGCCGGGTACGGGATCCACCCGGCCCTGCTCGACGCCTCCCTGCACGGCATCGCCCTCGGCACCCTCTTCGCCGGGGAGGACCCGGAGACGGCGCAGGGGCGGCTGCCGTTCTCCTGGACCGGGGTGTCGCTGCACGCCGCCGGTGCCGACGAGGTGCGGGTGCGGATCTCCCCGGCCGGGGAGGACACCGTGGCGCTCGCGGTGGCCGACCCCGCCGGCCGCCCGGTGGCCACCGTCGAGGGCCTGCTGCTGCGGAAGATGACCGGCGATCAGCTCAGTGGCGCCCGCGCCGCGAGCAGCGAGTCGCTGTTCCGGCTCGACTGGCCCGCGCTCGCGGGCTCCGATCGGCCCACCCCGCTGACCCGGGCCGCGCTGGTCGGCGACGACGGGCTGGAGGTGACGGAGAGCCTCTTCGCGGCCGGGGTCCACCTGGAGTCGTATGTGGACCTGGAGGCGCTGGGCGCGGCCGTCGACGCCGGTACGGCCGCCCCCGCGGCGGTCCTGGTGTCCTGCGCCGCCGGGCCCGGCGCCCCGGCCGACGCCGTACGGGACTCCCTGCGCACCGCCCTTGAGCTGGCCCAGAACTGGTCGGCCGACGATCGGTTCGCCGACTCCCGGCTGGTGTTCGTCACCCGGGGCGCGGTGGCCACCGCGCCCGGCGCGGAGGTCACCGATCTGCCGGGCGCCGCCGTCTGGGGTCTGGTGCGCTCGGCGCAGTCGGAGAACCCCGACCGGTTCACCCTCGTCGACCTCGACGAGCACGAGGAGTCCGTACGGGCGCTCCCGGCGGAGCTCCCCTCCGGGGAGCCGCAGCTCGCGCTGCGCGCCGGACAGCCGCACACCCCGCGGCTCGCGCGCGCCCAGGGCGCCACCGGCGCCACCCGTCCGCTGGATCCCGAGGGCACCGTGCTGATCACCGGCGCCACCGGTACGCTCGGCGGGCTGCTCGCCCGCCACCTGGTGACCTACCACGGCGTCCGCCATCTGCTGCTGACCAGCCGCCGGGGATCGGCCGCCGAGGGAGCCGGGCGGCTGCGCGAGGAGCTGACCGGGCTCGGCGCGACCGTGACCGTGGCGGCGTGCGACACCGCCGACCGGGACGCCGTGGCCGCCCTGGTGGCCCAGGTGCCCGCCGACCACCCGCTCACCGGGGTGTTCCACACCGCCGGGGTGCTGGACGACGGGGTGATCTCCTCGCTCACCCCCGAGCGGCTGGACACGGTGCTGCGGCCCAAGGTCGATGCCGCACTCCACCTCCACGAGGCCACCCGGGAGCTGGACCTGGCCGCGTTCGTGCTCTTCTCCTCGGCCGCCGGTGTGCTCGGCGGCGCGGGCCAGGGCAACTACGCGGCCGCCAACGGCTTCCTCGACGCCTTCGCCCAGGCCCGCCGGGCCCAGGGGCTGCCCGCCCACTCCCTCGCCTGGGGGCTCTGGGCGCCGACCAGCGCGATGACCGGCACGGCGGACACGGCCGGGGCCGCCCGCTCGGGCGTGGCCGCGCTCTCCTCGGAGCAGGGCATGGAACTGCTCGACACCGCCCTCGCCCTGGACACCCCGCTGCTGATCCCGATGCGGATCGACCTCGCGGCGCTGCGTGCGGGCGCCGGTTCCGGTTCGGTGCCGCTGCTGCTGCGCGGGCTGGTGCGGACACCGGCGCGCCGGGCGGGCGCGACCACCCGCGGTGGCCCGCCGGGCGGCGGCTCCGCGCTGCGGGAACGGCTCGCCGCGCTGCCCGAGGCCGAACAGGACGCCGTGCTGGTGGAGTTGGTGTGCGCGCAGGTGGCCACCGTGCTCGGCCACCCGGACCCGTCCGCCATCGGCCCGGCCCATGAGTTCGTGGACTCCGGCTTCGACTCGCTCACCGCCGTCGAGCTGCGCAACCGGCTGAACGCGGCCACCGGGCTGAGGCTGCCCGCCACGCTCGTCTTCGACCACGAGACGCCCGCCGATCTGGCCGCCCGGCTCCGCTCCGAACTGGCCGCGGCCCGGCAGTCGGGCCCGTCCGAGCAGTCGGCCGCGAGCGCGGCGCCCGCCGCGGCGGGGGAGTCCACCACGCTGAGCACGCTGTACACCGAGGCGTTCGAGACCGGGAAATGGAAGGAAATCTTCGACCTGCTGCACGCCACGGCGGCGCTGCGGCCCCGGTTCAGCGCCGCCTCCGACCTGGAGAAGCTGCCGATGCCGGTCCGGCTCAGCAAGGGCCCGGCCGAGCAGCACCTGTTCTGCTTCTCCTCGTGCCTGGCGGTCGCGGGCATCCACCAGTACGCGCGGTTCGCGGCCTCGCTGCGGGGCCGGCGCGATGTGTCGGCGCTCGCGCTGCCCGGCTTCGGCCGCGGTGAGCCCCTTCCGGAGACGGCGGACGCGGTGGTGGCCGCCCAGGCCGAGGCGGTGGCGAAGGCCGCCGACGGGCAGCCCATCGTGCTCCTGGGCTCCTCGGCGGGCGGCTGGTTCGCCCACGCGGCGGCGGGACATCTGGAGCGGATGGGCATCCGGCCGACCGCGGTGGTCCTGGTGGACACCTACGTGCCCAAGAGCAGCATCCTCAACCAGTTCGGGCTCTCGCTCATGGACGGGATGACCGAGCGCGAGGGCGTGTTCGTCACCATGGACGACGCCCGGCTGTCGGCCATGGGCTGGTATCTCAACCTCTTCGGCGCTTGGGACCCCGAGCCGATCGAGACCCCGACCCTCCTGGTGCGCGCGCTGGAGCCGCTGTCCACCGGATCGCTGAAGCTGGAGGAGCTGCCCGACTGGCGGTCCTTCTGGGAGCTGCCGCACGACATCGTCGATGTGCGCGGCAACCACTTCACCATGATGGAGGACCACTCCCTCCCCACCGCCCAGGCCATCGAGGACTGGCTGGAGCGACTGGAGCGCGACGGCGCCTGACCCGCCCGGACATCCCGTAGAGGCGCCCTCCCCGCATCGCGAAAGGAACGACCATGGCGTTGCCCGTCACCGATGAGAGCCTGTGGTTCCGCAGGTTCCATCCGCGCCCGGAGGCCGAGGTCAGCCTGGTCTGCCTGCCGCACGCGGGAGGAGCCGCCAGCTTCTACTTCCCGATCTCCGAGCTGCTGCCGCCGACCGTGGAGGCACTGGCCGTCCAGTACCCGGGGCGGCAGGACCGCCGCCATGACGCGCCCATCGAGGACATCCACGCGATGGCGCGCGAGATCTACCAGGCGCTGAAGCCGCTCACGGCACACCGGCCGATCGCGCTGTTCGGCCACAGCATGGGCGCGAGCGTCGGGTTCGAGCTGGCCAGGCTGCTCGAAGGGGAGCTGGGGACCGTGCCCGTGGCGCTCTTCGCCTCGGGCCGGCCCGCGCCCTCACACCACCGGAGCCTGGGCATCCACCGGCGCGACGACGCCGGGCTCATCGCCGAGCTCCGGCTGGTCAGCGGAACCGACTCCCGGATCCTCGGCGACACCGAACTGCTGCGGCTGGCCCTGCCCGCCATCCGCAGCGACTACAAGGCGGCCGAGACCTACGAATACCGGCCCGGCGCCCGGCTGACCTGCGACATCGTGGGGCTCACCGGTGACAGCGACATCCGCGTCACCGCCCCGGAGGTGGCGGGCTGGCGGGAGCACACCTCGGGCTCCTTCCGGCTGGAGGTCTTCTCCGGCGGCCACTTCTACCTGGGTGAGCAGAAGGCAGCGGTGGCCGGAGTCATCACGGACACCCTGCGGGCGGCCACCGCCCGCACCCGACGACCCATCGACTGAGAGAGAAACCCACGATGCGCATCCTTTTCGCGACGGTGTCCGAGAAATCGCACCTGTTCACCATGGTCCCGCTCGCCTGGTCGCTGGCCGCGGCCGGCCACGAGGTGCATGTCGCCAGCAACCCCGCGCTGACCGAGTCCATCAAGAACACCGGTCTGACGGCCGTCTCGGTCGGCAAGGACCACAATCTCCACGAGATGCTGACGCAGAACCGCGAGTCGCTGGAGAACCCGCTCTCCGACTGGTCGACCCCGGAGCTCGATCAGCACTCCTGGGAACAGGTGCTGATGAAGTTCAAGATCAGCGTGATGTTCGCGTACCAGACCTACAACGACTGCATGGTGCACGAGCTGGTGGACTACGCCCGCCACTTCCAGCCCGACCTGGTCATCTGGGACCCGGTCACCTACGCGGGCCCGGTGGCCGCCCGGGTGGTGGGCGCCGCCCACGCCCGGCTGCTGTGGTGCATCGACATCTACGCGAAGATGCGCGAGGTGTTCCTGGCCCGCCTCGCCGAACAGCCCGAGGAGCGCCGCGAGGACCCGATGGCCGACTGGCTCGGTGGCATTCTCGCCCGCTACGACCGCACCTTCGACGAGGAGGTCGTGGTCGGCCAGTGGACCATCGACCAGATCCCCACCAGCCTCCAGCTCCCGCTGCCGGTCCAGCGGGTCCCGGTCCGCTATCTGCCCTACAACGGCCCCTCCGACATCCCGGACTGGCTGCGCGAGGCCCCCGAGCGGCCGCGGGTCGTGCTGACCTCCGGGGTCTCGGCGCGGGCCGCCCTCGGCGGCACCTTCATGCCGGTGGCCGACATGATCGACACCCTGGGGGGCATGGACATCGACGTGGTGGCCGCGCTGCCGCCCGAGGAGGTCGAGGCGCTGGCGAAGGTCCCCGCCAACACCCGCATCGTCGACTTCGTTCCGCTGCACGCCCTGCTGCCCGGCGCCTCGGTCCTCATCCACCACGGCGGATTCGGCTCCTGGGGCACCGCACTGGCGAGCGGCGTACCGCAGTTCATCCCCACCATCCGCTACGCCGACTGGTGGAACAAGGGGACCACTCTGCACGAGGCCGGTGCCGGACTCGTCGTCCACGCCTCGGAGTTGACCGCCGAGGTGCTGCGGGAGAGCGTCGAGCGGCTGCTGAAGGACGCGTCGTACAAGGAGACCGCCGAGCGGCTGCGCGAGGAGAACCTGCGCACCCCCACCCCGCACGAGGTGGTGCCGGTGCTGGAGAAGCTCACCGTGGAGCACGGCCGATGAAGGTGCGCGAGCTGGCGGTGTCCGGCGCCTACGAGTTCAGCCCGGACGTCCACCGGGACGAGCGCGGCGCGTTCGTCGCCCACTACACCGAATCGGCCTTCTCCGCTGCGGTAGGCCATCCGCTGCGCCTGGGCCAGAACCACCACAGCGTCTCCCGGCGAGGCACCGTCCGCGGGGTGCACTACGCGGACGTACCCCCGGGCCAGGCCAAGATGGTGACCTGCGTCAGCGGCGAACTCCTCGATGTGGTGGTGGACTTGCGGGTGGGCTCGCCCACCTTCGGCCGCTGGGACAGTGTGCGTCTCGATCCCGTCTCGTACCGGGCGGTGTATCTGGAGGAGGGCCTCGGCCACGCCTTCATCGCGCTGCGGGACGACACGGTGGCGGCCTACCTCAACTCGGAGGAGTACAACCCGGGCGCCGAACACGAGATCGACCCCTTCGACCCCGCGCTCGGCCTGCCCTGGCCCAAGGACCTGGAATACCTGGTCTCCGCGCGCGACCGGAACGCCCCCGGGCTGGCCGAGGCCGAGCGGGCCGGTCTGCTGCCGTCCTACGAGGTTTGCCGGGCGCTGCACGCCCGGCGCGGCTGACCCGGCGGGGACGCCCCGGCCCGGCTGACCCCCATCCACCGATCGGTTGATGCGGTCGATCGGCCGGTCGGTGGAGGGAGGATCAGCCCGGTGGGCAGCCGATGGGCCGATCCCCCGGGGATATCCGCTCCCTACGGTGGAAGAGTGAAGGAACCGAGCGAGGAGGACCCGGGCCGATGCCACTGATCGAGGTCAGTAACCTGCGCAAGGAATACCGCAATCACGTGGCGGTACAGGACGTGTCCTTCTCCGTGGAGGAGGGCGAGATCTTCGGCATCCTCGGCCCCAACGGGGCGGGCAAGACCACCGCCGTGGAGTGCATCGAGGGGATGCGCAAGCGCGACGGCGGCGAGATCTCCGTGATGGGTCTCGACCCGCTGAAGGACAAGGACCTCGCCGAGCTGCGCGAGTCCATCGGCATCCAGCTCCAGCAGAGCGAGCTGCCCCCCAAGATGAAGGTGTGGGAGGCGCTCGAGCTCTACAGCACCTTCTACCGCGACCCCGTCGACTGGCGCGAGCTCATCAAGGACTGGGGCCTGTCCGGCAAGGCCGACACGGCCTACGGATCGCTGTCCGGCGGCCAGCAGCAGCGGCTGTCCATCGCGCTCGCCCTCGTCGGCAAGCCCAGGATCGCCGTCTTCGACGAGCTGACCACCGCGCTCGACCCGCACGCCCGGCGCGAGACCTGGAAGCTGATCGAGAAGGTCCGGGAGCAGGATGTGACCGTGCTGCTGGTCACCCACTTCATGGAGGAGGCCGAGCGGCTCTGCGACCGGATCGCCATCATCGAATCCGGTCGGGTCGTCGCCCTCGACACCCCCTCCGGGCTGGTGTCCCGGGTCGATGAGCAGCAGATCATCCGCTTCAAGCCGTCCGTCCCGATGGACGACGAACTGCTCACCTCGCTGCCCGAGGTGAGCAGTGTGACCCGGTCCAAGTCCCAGGTGACGGTGGTCGGCAAGGGCAATGTCGTCTACGCCGTGATCTCCGTCCTGGCCCGCAATCAGATCGTGGCGAACGAACTCCGCCTGGAGCAGGCGAGTCTCGATGACGCCTTCGTCGCCCTGACCGGCTCCAAGCCCGCCAACTAAAGCCGCCGAGGAGACTTCTGCCATGTCCGGGCGCACCAAGCTCACCTACGTCGAGAGCAAGCTGTTCCTGCGCGATCCCACCGCGGTGTTCTTCGTCATCGCGCTGCCGATCATGCTGCTGGCCATCTTCCACTTCGTCACCACCAAGTCCGACGACGACGCCGCCACCAAGGCGTCGATGGCCGCGTTCGTCCCCGCGATGGCCATGTCGCTGTGTCTGACGATGCTGGCCCTCAACCTGCTGCCCACGACCCTCGCGACCTACCGGGAGAAGGGCATCCTGCGGCGCATGGCCGCCAGCCCCATCCACCCGGGGAACCTGCTGCTCGCCCAGCTCTTCATCAACCTGGTCACCGCGGCGGTCTCCGCGGTGCTGGTGCTCATCGTCGGCAAGACCGCCTTCGACACCAAACTGCCCGGTGACGTCCCCGCCTTCCTGGTGAGCTTCGTCCTGGGCACCTGGGCGCTGTTCTCCATCGGCCTGGTGATCGCGGCCGTGGCGCCGAGCAGCAAGTCGGCCACCGCGATGGGCCTGTCCCTGCTCTTCCCCAGCCTCTTCTTCGGCGGCGCGTTCCTCCCCAAGGAGGACCTGCCGGAGACGGTGTCCACCATCGGCGACTACACCCCGCTGGGCGCCGCGCTCCAGGCGCTGCGCGACTCCTGGGAGAACCAGTGGCCGCAGACGCTGCACCTGACCGTCCTCGGAGTGATCGCGGTGGCGGCCACCGCGGCCGCGGCCAAGCTGTTCCGCTGGGAGTGAGGTGAGCGCGTCCAAGGACGACGGCGGACGGTGGGAGCGGCACTCCGACATCCTGTTCGGAGGGCTGCCCTACCTTCTGCTGTCTCTGTCCACGGCCCTGAGCCTGGTCCACGGCCCGCCACCGGCCCGGCGGCTGCTCACCACGCTGGGCCTCGCGGCCGTGGCCGCCGGATGGATCCTGGGCACCTACACCCTGCCCACGGGCCGCCGCAGCAGACAGCCGTACGGCACGGTGCGCACGGCCGTCTACTTCGCCGGGCTGCTCGCCCTCTCCGCCGCGCTGATGGCGCGGGACCAGGTGTTCATGCTGTTCGCCGCCACCGGGTTCCTCCAGGCGCTGGTGCTGCTGCCGACCGTCTGGGCGCTGGTGTCCGTGGCGGCCACCTCGTTCGTCGTCAACACCGTGCCGGACGGCTTCCCCCGGCCCACGACCGGCGCGGTGGTCGGCTATCTCGCCGCCATCGCCTTCCAGACCGTGGTGATCGGCTGGATCAACCTGCTGTCGAGCAGGCTCAATGAACAGCATCAGCGGCGCAAACGCACCGTGGCCGAGCTCCGCTCCGCGCTCACCGAGAACGCCGGACTCCACGCCCAGCTGATCACCCAGGCGCGCGAGGCCGGAGTGCTCGACGAGCGCCAGCGGATGGCGGGGGAGATCCATGACACCCTCGCCCAGGGGCTGGCCGGCATCATCCGGCAGCTGGAGGCCGCCGAACACGCCGAGGGCGACCGCCAGGTGTGGCGCCGCCATCTCGTCGCCGCCAAGGACCTGGCCCGGGACAGCCTCGCCGAGGCGCGCCGCTCGGTCCAGGCGCTCCGCCCCGAGCAACTGGAGTCCCGGACCCTGCCGGACGCCCTGGAGTCGCTGGTCGAGGGGTGGTCACCGGAGCGGGAGCCGAAGGTGGCGTTCGCGACGAACGGGACCGCCATCCCGCTCCACGCCGAACTGGAGGCCACGCTCTACCGGGTGGCGCAGGAGGCCCTCGCCAACATCGCCAAGCACGCCCGGGCGTCCAAGGTGGGCGTCACCCTGTCGTACATGGAGGACGTGGTGGTCCTCGACGTGCTCGACGACGGCGTCGGATTCGACTCCGCGGCCGCGGAGGCCGAGGCCGGGACCTCCGGCGGCCATGGCCTCGGGCTGGTGGCGATGCGGCGCCGACTGGGCCGGGTGGCCGGTACGTTGGACATCGAAAGCTCCCGTGGCGAGGGCACCGCCATCAGCGCGGCCGTCCCCGTGATCCCCCAGGAAGCCGGTGCATGAGCGGAAACACCCATGGCGGCGACACCCCCGGCCCCAGCCCCATCCGTATCCTGATCGTCGACGACCACCCGGTGGTCCGCGACGGGCTGCGCGGGGTGCTGGAGCGGGACCCCGACTTCACGGTGACCGGCGAGGCCGGTGACGGAGCCGAGGCCGTCGAACTGTACGAACGGCAGCCGGCCGACGTGGTCCTGATGGACCTGCGCATGCCCCGGATGGGTGGCGTGGAGGCCATCAAACGGCTGCTGCGCGGCGATCCGGAGGCCCGGATCCTGGTGCTGACCACCTATGACACCGACAGCGACGTCATGGGCGCCCTGGCCGCCGGGGCGACCGGCTACCTCCTCAAGGACACCCCGCGCGAGGAGCTGACCCGCGCCGTGCGATCCGCCTCCTCGGGCCAGTCCGTCCTCTCGCCCGCGGTCACCGGACGCGTTCTCGGCCAGGTACGCAAACCCACTCAGGGCCCGCTGAGCGAGCGTGAACTCCAAGTGCTCAGGCTTATCGCGGACGGGGCCACGAATCGGCAGGCCGCGGCCGCATTGTTCATCAGCCAGGCGACCGTCAAGACGCATCTTCTGCATGTCTACGAGAAACTCGGGGTGAAGGATCGCGCGGCAGCGGTCAGCGAGGCCCATAAACGACATCTATTCGAATGACATCGCAGGTCGGGGCCGTAATAGGGGTGCCCGATAGGGGTGGACGAGGGTAGGGGTTGTTCCGCTCGAAGCGGCGCCAATACGGTGGCGATATGGGCCACATCCGAGATCGGCAGGCCGTTGTCATCGGCGGCACCGGATTCATCGGGCGACATATCTGTAGAGCTCTCACCAAGCGCGGATATGAAGTCCTGGCAATAGCGAGAAAACCCGCCGAACCCATTTCCGGAGTCGGATTTCTGGCGCTTGACGCGGTATCCGCGCCGAGCGAGGACATCGTCCGGGCCGCACAGTCCGCCGATCTCGTCGTCAACGCCGCGGGCGACAGCTGGGAGGGCGACGAGGCGAGCATGACGGCCTCGCACATCCCGCTCGTGGACCGGCTGGTGGACGCCGTGGCTGCCCTCCCCAGGCGGCCGCGCCTGGTCCATCTCGGCTCGGTGCACGAGTACGGCCCCGTCCCCGACGGCACGGCCATCGCCGAGGACCACCCCACCGCCCCCCGCACCCCCTACGCCCGCACCAAGCTCGTCGGCAGCCGGATCGTCCTGGGCGCCGCGGACGCGGGCCGTATCGACGGCTGCGTGCTGCGCGTCACCAACGTCTGCGGGCCGGGCACCCCACGGGGCAGCTTCCTCGGCGGCCTCGCCCACCGGCTGCGCCACACCACCGAGGAGACACCGCTCACCGTCACCCTCGTCGACGACCGGCGCGACTTCATCGACGTCCGGGATGTCGCCGAGGCCGTGGTACTGGCCGCGAGCAGCCCGGTGACCGGCCGGGTGCTCAACGTCGGGCAGGGCGACGCCTTCAGCATGCGCGAACTGGCCGGGCTGCTGATCGCCGCCTCCCAGGTGCCCGACCGTCTGGTGCGCGAGGAGAGCGGCGCCGTGCACAGCAAGGGCGGCAGCTGGACCCAGGCCGACATCCGTCTCGCCCGGCGGCTCATGGGCTGGTCCCCGAAGGTCGCCCTCAAGGAATCCCTCCACGACCTGTGGGCCGCCTCCGCCACCTCCAGCCGACCGGCTGCCGCGGCGGCCCGTACCGAAGGACACTGATGCAGTACACCTATCTCGGCCGCACCGCCCTCAAGGTGAGCCGACTGTGCCTGGGCACCCTGAACCTCGGGGTCAGGGCGAGCGACGAGGAGAGCCACGCGATCCTGGACACCGCCCTGGACCACGGGGTCAACTTCATCGACACCGCCAACCAGTACGGCTGGCAGAAGCACAAGGGCTACACCGAGGAGTTCCTCGGCGGCTGGTTCGCGGGAGGAGGCGGCCGGCGCGAGAAGGTCGTGCTGGGCACCAAGGTCTTCAACCCGATGACCGACTGGCCCAATGACTCGGGGCTGTCCGCCCGGCACATCATCGCCTCCTGCGAGGACTCGCTGCGCCGGATGGGCACCGACTGGATCGACCTGTTCCAGATGCACCACATCGACCGCCACGCCCCCTGGGACGAGGTGTGGCAGGCGATGGAGACGCTGACCCGGCAGGGCAAGGTGCGCTACGTCGGCTCGTCCAACTTCGCCGGCTGGCACATCGCCGAGGCCCAGGAGGCCGCGGCCCGCCGCCACTTCCTCGGCATCGTCTCCGAGCAGAGCGTGTACAACCTCGTCACCCGCCATATCGAACTGGAGCTGATCCCCGCCGCCCAGCGGTACGGGGTCGGGGTGCTCGCCTGGTCGCCGCTGCACGGCGGGCTGCTCAGCGGGGCGCTGCGCAAGCTGGCCGAGGGCACCGCGATGAAGACCGCCCAGGGCCGGGCCGCCCAGGCGCTCGAGGTCCACCGGGACGCCGTCGCCGCGTACGAGAAGCTGTGCGACGGCCTCGGCGCCGACCCGGCCGAGGTGGGTCTTGCCTGGGTGATGGGACGCCCCGGCATCACCGCGCCGGTCATCGGGCCGCGCAGCCTGGACCAGCTGACCGGGGCCTTCAAGGCCATGGAGCTGACGCTGTCCGACGAGGCGCTGGCCGAACTGGACCGGCTGTTCCCGCCGATCGGCAACGGCGGCCCCGGGCCTGAGGCGTGGGCGTGGTGAGCACGCTCCAGGAGCGGCTGATCCGCTCCGCCGCCACCGTCGACAGCTCGGTGACCCTCCTCGCCGACTTCCAGCGCTGGTTCCGCGAGCGCGTCGACGCCGACGAGTCCCGGATCGAGATCATCCCGTTCGAGGCGATGCGCGGCTGGGACTTCGCGCCGGACACCCACAACCTGGTCCACGAGACCGGCCGGTTCTTCACCGTCGAGGGCATCCGGGTGCGGATGCCCGGGGCGCCCGTGGAGGAGTGGAGCCAGCCGATCCTCCACCAGCCGGAGATCGGCATCCTGGGCATCCTGGTCAAGGACTTCGACGGCGTACCGCACTTCCTGATGCAGGCCAAGATGGAGCCCGGCAACCACGGCGGACTCCAGCTGTCGCCCACCGTCCAGGCTACCCGCAGCAACTACACCCGGGTGCACAAGGGCCGGGCGGTGCCGTATCTGGAGTACTTCCAGCGGACGGAACGGCACCGGGTGCTCGCCGACGTCCGCCAGTCGGAGCAGGGCAGCTGGTTCTTCCGCAAGCGCAACCGCAACATGCTGGTCGAGGTGGCGCCGGAGACGGACGTCGAGGTGCGCGACGGCTTCCGCTGGCTGACGCTGGGCCAGCTGCACCATCTGCTGGCCGTGGAGGACCTGGTGAACATGGACGCGCGCAGCGTCCTGGCCTGTCTGCCGCACTCCCCGCTGGACCCGGAGGAGACCTTCCCGGCCGCCGGATCACCCGGGGCCGCGGAGCCGGAACGGCCGGGGCGGCACGTCCTCCACCGCGACGCCGACATCCTCAGCTGGATCACCGGACTGCGCACCGAGCGCGAGGTGTTCACCGAGCGGATACCGCTGCGGGAGACCACCGGCTGGCACCGCAACGCCCACCGCATCTCCCATGAGAGCGGGCGCTTCTTCAGCGTGATGGCCGTGGACGTGACGGCGGGCGGCCGCGAGGTGGGCGGCTGGACCCAGCCCATGATCGAGCCCCATGGACCGGGCGTGGCCGCCTTCCTGCTGGCCTACGCCGACAAGGTGCCGCATGTGCTGGTGCAGGCCCGCGCCGAACCCGGCTACACGGACGTGGTGGAACTGGCCCCCACCGTGCAGTGCACCCCGCGCAACTACACCCATCTGCCCGAGGGAGCCACGCCGCCGTTCCTCGAGGAGGTGGTGGAGGCACCGGCCGACCGGGTGCGGTTCGACACCGTGCTCTCCGAGGAGGGCGGCCGCTTCTTCCACGCCTTCAACCGCTATCTGGTCGTGGAGACGGAGCTGAGCGCCGTCCCCGAGGAGCCGCCGCACTACCGCTGGATGGCGGTGCGTCAGCTGCTCGACCTGATCCGCCACAGCCATTACGTCAACGTCGAGGCGCGCACGCTCATCGCCTGTCTGCACTCCCTGGCCGTATAGGGGGGCGCCTAGGGGGCGCGACCTGGACGGAGCTAGGGGTTATTCGGATCGTGGCCGCTGCCATAGCCTCCGGGACACAGGGTGCCCGGAGCGGTACATCGGAGGACATGTCATGCAGGACATCATCAGCGCCGTGCTGGCAGAGGATGCGGTGGCCGCGGACTTCGCCGCCTTGAACCTACCCGAGTCCTATCGGGGCGCGGTGATCCTCAAAGAGGAAGCCGAGATGTTCGAGGGCATGGCCACCAAGGACAAGGACCCCCAGAAGTCGCTCCACATCCGCGAGGTGCCCACCCCGGAACCGGGCCCGGGCGAGGCGGTGATCGCGGTCATGGCCAGCGCGATCAACTACAACACCGTCTGGAGCGCCATCTTCGAGCCGCTGCCGACCTTCGGCTTCCTGGAGCGCTACGCGCGCACCGACGACCCCGGAGCGGCCCGCCACGACCGGCCCTACCACGTGCTCGGCTCCGACCTGGCCGGTGTGGTGCTGCGCACCGGTCCCGGGGTGCGCCACTGGAAGCCGGGCGACCGGGTGGTGGCCCACTGCCTGTCCATCGAACTGCGCTCACCGGACGGCCATGACGACTCCATGCTCGACCCCGAGCAGCGCATCTGGGGCTTCGAGACCAACTACGGCGGGCTCGCGGAGCTCTCGCTGGTCAAGGCCAACCAGCTGATGCCGATGCCCGCCCACCTCACCTGGGAGGAGGCCGCGTCCTCCGGCCTGGTCAACTCCACCGCGTACCGGCAGCTCGTCTCCCGCAACGGCGCCCAGATGAAACAGGGCGATGTGACCCTCATCTGGGGCGCGGCCGGCGGTCTCGGCTCGTACGCGACCCAGCTGGCCGTCAACGGCGGGGCGCTCCCGGTGTGCGTGGTCTCCGGGCGGCGCAAGGCCGAACTGGTCCGCTCCATGGGGGCCGAGCTGGTCATCGACCGGGCCGAGGAGGGCTATCGGTTCTGGAAGGACGCGACCACGCCCGACCCCAAGGAGTGGAAGCGCTTCGGGTCCCGGATCCGCGAACTCACCGGCGGCGACGACCCGGACATCGTCGTGGAGCACCCCGGCCGGGAGACCTTCGGCGCCAGTGTGTTCGTGGCGCGGCGCGGCGGCACGATCGTCACCTGCGCCTCGACGTCCGGCTACCGCCACGAGTACGACAACCGCTATCTGTGGATGGCGCTCAAGCGCATCATCGGCACCCACTTCGCCAACTACCGGGAGGCATGGGCGGCCAACCGGCTGATCGAGAAGGGGATGGTGCACCCCACGCTCTCCAAGGTCTATCCGCTCGAGGCGGTCGGCACGGCCACCCAGGACGTCCACCGCAACCGCCACTCCGGGAAGGTCGGCGTGCTGTGCCTGGCCCCGGAGGAGGGGCTGGGGGTGCGCGACCCGGAGCTGCGCGAGCGCCATCTCCCGGCCATCAACCGCTTCCGGCAGGACTGAACCGGTTCGCGGAGTCGGGTGTGTCGTCCCCCTCGACGAGGCCGGACCGGCGCAGCGCCCGGCCCAGCCCGGCCGGGTTGAGCAGCCCCAGCGGGGCCGGCAGCCGATGCCAGGGCACCCAGCGGTCGACCAGGTCGAAGGCCGCCCGCACCGGCAGGTCGAGGGCGGCGCGCACCGGGACGGGCAGCGGCGCGGTGGACCGCTGCTCGGCGGCGGGGAAGCGCAGCCCGAGCCGGTGCGCCGCGGCGGCCTCGTACGCGGCCTTACGGGCCCGGTTGAGGTTGCCGAGCGGACGGAACTCCTCGGTGGTGTGCCAGGGGTTGAACGCCAGCTGCTCGACCCGGCGGGCCACGGACCGGGCCCGGGCGCCGTCCAGGTCCTGGCGCGGCACGGTGAGCACCGCGACCGGGACCACCGGCGCGTCGCTCTCCCGCCACTCCACCGAACCGTCCTCGACCGGGGTGCGGCGGTCGTCCAGATAGCGCTGCACACACAGCTCGAAGGCGATGTCACCGGTGGACAGCCGCATCGCCAGCTCACGGTGGAGATAGTCGGGGTCGCCGCCGTCGGGCGGGGGCGCGGGGGTGCCGCCGGGCGCCGGACGCAGCTGGTAGCGCACCGGACCGGCCGGGCCCCACAGGATCGCGCCCCGGCTCCAGAAGGTCTCGCGGGCCAGCGAGCCCACCGTGTGGCGGGTGGCGATCCGCATATTGCGGCGCATCCGGTCGGCGGTGGCCCAGCCGACCGCCAGCGGCAGCCGGACGAAGAGCCCGAACGCCTTCTCCACGGTGCTCCCCGCGCCCGCCGTGGCCTTGGCGAAGGCGATGAACTCATGCGCGTCGGCGGCGTGGGACACCGGGAAGCTGGTGGCCAGCAGATCGTGGGTCCCCTCAGGACCGGCCTGGACCCGTACCGCCAGCCGGCGCAGATCGGGCGTGGCGCCGTACCCCTCGGAGCCGCTCGCGCTGGACAGCCGCACCACGGCCGGGTACTCGGCGCCCGGCCGGGCGTATCCCACACACAGCTCCGGCGGAAGGTCGTCGCGGAACCGCAGCCGGGCGTTCTCCACGCCCAGCGCCGCCTCGCCGCGGAAGGCGCGCAGCGGCCGCGGGGCACCCGAGCCGTCGGTGCCGTCGGAGTACCGCTGCATCCGCATCAGCTCGTGCGTCAGCTTCTGGAAGCGCAGCCGCTCGGCCTCGGGGCTGCCGCCCTCGTACGCCTCATAGCCCTCGTACGCCACGCCTCCCGTCCCGCCCGCCACCTCGTGCCGTACCGCCTCGCCGCATACGGACTGCTGTCCGGTGTTGACCATGGGGAACGCTCCGTACGGGGCAGGCAGGGACGATGGGGAACACATGAGACGCTAAGCGAGGGTGCGCGGGGCCGCAGCCCGGAGCGGTGCACCGGGGGGAATCGGTCACCCGGGCCGCCGCGGATGGTTCCGCTCCGGCCTGCGGCACACTGGTGGCATGCCGGAGCTGCCCGAGGTGGAGGCCCTCAGCGCGATCCTGGCCGAGCGCGCCGTCGGCCGGGAGATCGCCCGTGTGCTCCCCGTGGCGGTGAGCGTCCTGAAGACCTACGACCCGCCGCTGAGCGCGCTCGAGGGCCGGACCGTCACGGCGGCGTCCCGCCACGGCAAGTTCCTCGACCTGGCGACCGACGGCCCCCATCTGGTGGTCCACCTCGCCAAGGCGGGCTGGCTGCGCTGGCGGGACGGACTCCCCGAGGCCCCGCCCCGGCCCGGCAAGGGACCACTCGCGCTGCGGCTGCTCCTGGCCGGTCCCGAGCGCTCCGGCTTCGACCTCACCGAGGCCGGTACGCGCAAGGGGCTCGCGGTGTACGTGGTCCGCGACCCGCGGGAGGTCCCCGGGATCGCCCGGCTGGGTCCGGACCCGCTGGACGACTCCTTCACCCTGGAGGCGTTCGCCGGGCTGCTGCGCGGCGTACGCCACCGGATCAAGGGCGTGCTGCGCGACCAGAGCGTCATCGCCGGGATCGGCAACGCCTACTCCGACGAGATCCTGCACGCCGCCCGGATGTCGCCCTACCGGCTCGCCTCGGACCTCACCGAAGCGGAGATCGCCGGGGTGTACGAGGCGATGGGCGCCACGCTGCGCTCCGCCGTCGAGCGCTCCCGCGGCCTGGCCGCCACCGACCTCAAGGGGGAGAAGCGCGGCGGCATGCGGGTGCACGGCCGCGCCGGGCAGCCGTGCCCGGTGTGCGGGGACACCGTCCGCGAGGTGTCCTTCCGCGACTCCTCGCTCCAGTACTGCCCCACCTGCCAGACCGGCGGCAAGCCGCTCGCCGACCGGCGGCTGTCCCGGCTGCTCAAGTAGCTGCTCGCGTAGCTGCTCACGTGGCGTACCTGCCGGGTTCTGTCCCAAATGCCGCCCGGCGCCCGTTAGTTGACGTGCCGCTCTTGACCCGGGGAGCTCCGGACCGCCATATGGTGCTGTCGCAATCCCACGACACGACACCCCACGCCACGTCACGGAGCACCATGACCACAGCCCTGATCATCGGTGGCGGCATCGCCGGCACGGTGACCGCGATGGCCCTGCGGAAAGCCGGTATCGACGCGGTCGTCTACGAGACGTACCCCACGGACGCCGTCGACGCCGGTGCGTTCCTCGTCGTCGCCGCCAACGGCCTGGAGGCCCTGCGCACCGTCGACGCCCATGAACCCGTGCTGAAGAACTCCTTCCCGGCCGGCCGCGTCGACTTCATCAGCAATACCGGCAAGCGGCTCGGCAACCGCCCCATGTCCGGATCGCAGGACGGTGGCCTCGGCTCCGTGACACTCAAGCGCGCCACCCTCGCCCGGGTGCTGCGCGAGGAGGCGGTGCGCCGCGGAGTGCGTGTCGAGGGCGGCAAGCGGCTGCTCGCCGCCCACACCAGCCCCGACGGCCGGATCGTCGGCTCCTTCGCCGACGGCGGCCGCGCCGTGGGCGACATGCTGATCGGCGCCGACGGCATCCACTCGCTCGTCCGCAGGCTCATCGACGCGGCCGCGCCCCGGCCCCGCTACACCGGACAGCACACCGTCTGCGGCTACACCCGCGACGCCGACTCGCCCCCGGACCCCGACGCCTACACGATGATCTTCGGCAAGCAGGCGTTCTTCGGCTGCACCACCGCCCCGGACGGCGAGGTCTGGTGGTTCTGCAACGCCCCGGCCGAGGAGATGTCCAAGGCCGAGCTCGCCGCCGTCACCTCCGAGCAGTGGCGGGAGCGGCTGCTGACGCTCTTCGCCGAGGACAACACCCCCGCCGCCGACCTGGTCCGGGCCACCGGCGACACCATCGTGGCCACCGCCGCCTACGACATCGTCTCCACCCCCACCTGGTCCGAGGAGGCCATGGTCATCGTCGGCGACGCCGCGCACGCCTGCGCGCCCAACGCCGCACAGGGCGCCTCGATGGCCATCGAGGACGGCGTCGTACTCGCCAAATGCCTGCGCGATCTGCGCACGCCCCAGTCGGCCTTCGCCGCGTACGAGGCGCTGCGCCGGGAGCGGGTCGAGAAGGTCGCCGCGGCCAGCGCGGGCATGGCCCGCCGCACGGCGCCGGGGCCCGTGGCACGCGCCCTGCGCGATGTCACCATGCCGCGCAAGCTGGACCGGGCGGGCAACGGCTCCTCGGACTGGCTGACCGGCTACCGCATCGACTGGGACGAGCGGATCGACGCGCAGACGGCCCGCCGGCGCCGCTGACGTACGCACACCTCCGGCGTCCAGGCGTCCCTGACGTCCACGCGTCCCTGACGTCCCCCGCCCCCCGCCCCGGGACCGCGGCCGGGGGTACCGCCCCCGGAACACGGCCCCGGGGGCGGGGCCGGCCGGGCGCCACGTTTGGTCCGGGCTCTCACGGGCACTTGGAGCTCCCTGGCCCCGTATGCCCGGGAGATTCGTGTGAGCCCAATACGCATAGTGATCGTCGGTGCCGGATTCGCCGGTTATCAGGCCGCCCGTACGCTGTCCCGCACCCTGCGGGGCGCGGCGGAGATCGTCCTGATCAATCCCAACGACTACTTCCTGTATCTGCCCCTGCTGCCCGAAGTGGCGGCCGGGATCCTGGAACCCCGGCGTGTCTCGGTCTCCCTCACCGGCACCCTGCCGCAGGTCCGGCTGGTGCTGGGCGAGGTCCACGGCGTCGACCTGGACGCCCGCAAGATCTCCTGGCGAGACCCGGACGGACGGTCCGGCGAGATGGACTACGACCGGCTCGTCCTCTCCGTGGGCAGTGTCAGCAAACTGCTGCCGATCCCCGGTGTGGCCGAGCACGCCCACGGCTTCCGCGGTATGCCCGAGGCGCTCTACCTGCGCGACCACATCATCCGCCAGATGGAGATGTCGGGCACCGCCGACGACCCCCGGGAGCGGGCGGCCCGCCGCACCTTCGTGGTGGTCGGCGCCGGATACACCGGCACCGAGGTGGCCGCCCACGGGGTGCTCTTCACCGACTCGCTCGCGCGGAAGAACATCTCGCTGCGCGACGCGCCGCGACCCCGCTGGATGCTGCTCGACATCGCCCCCCGGGTCCTTCCCGAGCTGGACAAGAAGCTGTCCCGCACGGCCGACCGGGTGCTGCGCAAACGGGGTGTGGAGGTGCGCACCGGCACCACGGTCAAGGAGGCCACCTCGGAGGGCGTGCTGCTGGACGACGGCGAGGTCGTCGACACCCGATCGCTGATCTGGTGTGTCGGGGTGCGCCCCGACCCGCTGGTGGAGCAGCTCGGGCTGCCGACCGAACGCGGCCGGCTCAGGGTCGACCAGTATCTGGCCGTACCCGGCTATCCCGACGTGCTGGCCTGCGGAGACGCCGCCGCGGTGCCCGATCTGACCCGGCCTGGCCAGTTCACCCCGATGACCGCGCAACACGCCCACCGGCAGGGCAAGGTCGCGGGCCACAATGTGCTGGCCTCCCTCGGGCGCGGCACCGCCAAGCCGTACAAACACCACGACCTCGGGTTCACCGTCGACCTCGGCGGGGTGCAGGCCGCCGCGGACCCGCTGCACATCCCGCTGTCCGGCCCGATCGCCAACGCGGTCACCCGCGGCTACCACCTGATGGCGATGCCGGGGAACCGGGTCCGGGTCGCCGCCGACTGGCTGCTCGACGCGGCGCTGCCACGCCAGGGGGTACAGCTCGGGGTGGTCCCGCCCTGGGCGGTGCCGCTGGACACCGAGTCGCCCGAAGTCGCGCGGACCGCCCGGGCGGCGGCCGACCGCCGGTGAAACCTGGAAGGAGAACAATGCGACACGAACAACTCAGCGAGCTCGGGCAGCAGCTCCGCGTGGACTCGGTGCGTGCCGCCGCGGCCGCCGGGTCCGGCCATCCCACGTCGTCGATGTCGGCGGCGGACCTGATGGCCGTCCTGATGGGAAACCATCTGCGCTATGACTTCGAGCAGCCCGACCACCCGGGCAATGACCACCTGATCTTCTCCAAGGGCCATGCCTCCCCGCTCCTCTACTCGGTGTACAAGGCGGCCGGGGCCCTCCGCGACGAGGAGTTCATCACCTTCCGCAAGCGCGGCAGCAGGCTGGAGGGCCACCCCACCCCCCGGCTGCCGTGGGTGGACGTGGCCACCGGATCGCTCGGTCAGGGCCTGCCGTACGGCGTGGGCACCGCGATGAGCGGCAAGCGGCTGGACCATGTGCCCTACCGGGTCTGGGTGCTGTGCGGCGACAGCGAGATGGCCGAGGGGTCGATGTGGGAGGCGTTCGAGCACGCGGGCTACGAGCGGCTGGACAACCTCACCGCCATCATCGACGTGAACCGGCTCGGCCAGCGCGGGCCCACCCGCCACGAATGGGACCTGGACGCCTACGCCCGGCGCATCCGCGCCTTCGACTGGCACACCATCGAGATCGACGGCCATGACATCGAGGCCATCGACCGCGCCTACGCCGAGGCGCTGTCCACCGTGGGCCGTCCCACCGCCATCATCGCCCGCACCATGAAGGGCCGTGGCGTGGCCTCGGTGGAGAACCGCGAGGGCATGCACGGCAAGCCGCTGAAGAACGCGGACGAGGCCATCGCCGAGCTCGGCGGCGTACGCAACATGGCCGTACCGGTGCTCGGCCCGCCCTCGGTGACCCCCACCCGGCCCGCGTCCGAGGGCCCGCTGGCCCTGCCGCGCTACAACACCGGCGACTCGGTGCCCAGCCGTGACGCGTTCGGCGAGGCCGTGGCCGCCGTCGGCACCGCCCGCGGCGATGTGGTGGCGCTCGACGGCGAGGTGGGCGACTCCACCCGGCTGGAGTACTTCCACAAGGAGCACCCCGAGCGGTACTTCGAGTTCTTCATCGCCGAGCAGCAGCTGGTGGCCGCCGCCGTCGGCATGCAGACCCGCGGCTGGAACCCGTACGTCTCCACCTTCGCGGCCTTCTTCTCCCGGGCCTACGACTTCATCCGGATGGCCTCCATCAGCGACGCCGACCTCAACCTCATCGGCTCCCACGCCGGGGTGGCCATCGGTGAGGACGGGCCCTCGCAGATGGGTCTGGAGGACCTGGCCGCCATGCGGGCGGTGCACGGCAGCACGGTGCTCTACCCGTGCGACGCCAACCAGACCGCCCAGCTGACCGCGGCCATGGCCGGGGAGTCCGGCATCCGCTATCTGCGCACCACCCGCGGCGGAACGCCGGTCATCTACCCGCCCACCGAGAGCTTCCCCATCGGCGGCTCCAAGGTGGTGCGCTCCAGTGACGAGGACCGGGTCACCCTGGTCGGCGCCGGGGTCACCCTGCACGAGGCCGTCGAGGCGGCCGACCGGCTCGCCGAGGAGGGCATCCCGGCCCGCGTCATCGACCTGTACTCGCTCAAGCCGGTGGACGCCGAGACGCTGCGCGCCGCCGCCGAGGCGACGGGCCGGCTGGTCACCGTGGAGGACCACCACCCCGAGGGCGGACTGGGCGACGCGGTGCTCGAGGCGTTCGGCGACGGCCGTCCGGTGCCCCGGATGATCCGGCTCGCGGTGCGCATGATGCCGGCCTCCTCGACCCCCGCGGAGCAGCTGAGCGACGCGGGAATCGACGCGGACGCGATCGTCACGGCCGCGCGGCAGCTGGTCGGCAAGGGCTGAAACGCAGGACTGAAACCAGGACGGAAACCGGGATGACTGAGGACGACTGAGGACGACACGACGCTGCCGGAAGGAGCGGACCCATGGGTGTCAAGCACGGAATGCGCGCGGTGGTGGTCGGGGCCACCGGCAACGCCGGTACGAGCGTCGTCCGCGCGCTCGGCGAGGCCCCGGACATCGAGTCGATCGTGGGCGTCGCCCGCAGGGTGCCGAGCTGGTCGCCGCCGAAGACCACCTGGGTGCGGGCGGACCTCGGGCGGGACGCCCGTGAGGAGGCCGACCTCGTACGGCACTTCGAGGGCGCCGACGCGGTCATCCACCTCGCCTGGCTGATCCAGCCCAGCCACCGGCCCGCCGTCACCTGGGCCACCAATGTCCTCGGCAGCAGGCGGGTCTTCGAGGCGGTGGCACGGGCCGAGGTGCCGGTGCTGGTGTACGCCTCCTCGGTGGGCGCCTACTCGCCCGGGCCCGAGGACGGCCGCCCGGTGGACGAGTCCTGGCCCACCGATGGCTGGCCGGAGGCCGCGTACTGCCGTGAGAAGGCGTATGTGGAGCGGATGCTGGACATCTTCGAACGGGAGCATCCGCAGGTCCGGGTGGTGCGGATGCGGCCCGGCTTCCTCTTCAAGGAGGAGGCGGCGGCCGAGCAGCGCCGGCTCTTCATGGGCCCGTTCCTGCCCCGGCGGCTGGTCCGCTCCACCTTCCTGCCCGCCGTCTTCGACCTGCCCGGGCTGCGGCTCCAGGTCCTGCACACCGACGACGCCGCCGAGGCGTACCGGCTGGCGCTCGGCCGTCAGGTGCGCGGCGCCTTCAACCTCGCGGCCGAACCGCCGGTGGACGGCGAGACGCTGGCCGCTCTGCTGGACGCGCGGACGGTGCGGATCCCGCGCTTCGCCGCCCGCTCGGCCATGGCCACGGCCTGGCATCTGCATCTGCTGCCGCCCTCGCCCCAGCTGTTCGACGCCGCCCTGCGGCTCCCGCTGATGGACACCACCCGCGCCCAGGAGGAACTGGGCTGGCGGCCCCGGCACACCGCGGTCGAGACGCTCCAGGAGTTCCTCAGCGGGCTGCGGCGCGGTACCGGTATGGACCAGACCGCCCCGCTGGCCCCCAAGCTGCCCGGCGGACGGGCGCGCGAGGCCGCGACGACCGGGGTGGGGGAGCGGCCCTGACGGGTGGCTCTGACGGGTGGGGCCCTCACAGGTGGGTCCCTGCTCCCCGAACGACCCCCAGCCGTGTGAGACGCGGCACATGAGACGGGCTCAGCGGCAGCACGCCGCCGGGCCCGTACCGCTGTGACCCTTGACCGCTCGTAACCCATGACGCGACTCCCGTACGATTCTGCCCAGTTGGTCGTGGCATCGACGAGGGTGGGGACACATGGGCAGGGTGGGGAGTCCGGCGCGCGGTCATGCCCGGCGCACGGGAACGGTGGCGGTCGCCGCGGCGGCCGCCGCACTGTGTCTGACGGCACCGGCCGACGCCCGGCCCGCCACCGCGGACGATCCGTCGTACTCCGCCACCACCTCGGTGGGGGTGCACAACGCGTACGAGAAGGCCAAGTACCCTTACTTCGCGGACGCGCTGGACTCCGGGGCCTCGCTCCTGGAACTCGATGTGTGGACCAACGCCTTCGGCGCCGGCTGGCGGGTCTCGCACTCCAACCCGCTCGGCAACGACAACAACTGCGAGAACGCCGCGAGCCCCGGCGAACTGCGCACCAAGCCCCGCGACCAGAGCCTGGCCGGCTGCCTCGCCGACATGCGGGCCTGGCACCAGGCCCATCCGGGGCACCGTCCCATCCTCGTCAAGGTCGAGATGAAGGACGGCTTCAACGGCAAGAAGGGCCGCGGCCCGGCCGACCTCGACGCCCTCCTCGGCGCCACCCTGGGCGACGCGGTGCTGCGCCCGGCCGATGTGGTGGGCGGCCATGCCACCCTCGACGAGGCGGTCCAGGCGGGCGGCTGGCCGTCCCGCTCGGCGCTCGCGGGCAAGTTCGTCGTCGAGCTGATACCGGGCACGGTCGAGGAGAACAACCCCCTCGACACGCTGTGGACCGACCGCGAGTACGCCACCCATCTGCGGGACCTGTCCGCCGCCGGGAAGCTCGGTCAGGCCGCCGCCTTCCCCGCCGTCCACGGCGCCGCCTCGGGCGACCCGCGCACCCGCTACACCGACGCCGCCCTCCGGCCGTGGTTCGTGCTCTTCGACGGGGACGCGTCCACGTATGTCACCAGTGGTGTCGACACCGCCTGGTACGACGACCGCCACTACCTGCTGATCATGACGGACGCGCACAACGTGGCGCCCCCGATCGACGGCACCCACCCCACCGAGGCCCAGGCGCGGAACCGGGTGTCCGAACTCGCCGGGCGGCACGCGAGCTTCGCGACCGCCGACTGGTATCCGCTGCCGTCCGTGCTGTCCACCGTCGTGCCCCGTGGCTGAGCCGGGGTCAGCCGGCCCGGTCCCCGGAGCCGGCGTCGGGGTCCTCGAGCCGGAATCCGACCTTCAGTCCCACCTGGTAGTGCGCGATCCGGCCGTTCTCGATATGCCCGCGCACCTGGCCGACCTCGAACCAGTCAAGGTTCCGGAGCGTCTTCGAGGCACGGCCGATGGCGGAGCGGATCGCGTCGTCGACGCTCTCGCCGGACGAGCCGACGATCTCGGTCACCCGGTAGGTGTGGGCCATGGCAGTCTCCCCGGTCCGTGGGGTGGTCCGTTCGCTTCTCCCACGGTGCCTCACCGCGCCGGGCTGCGCGAGCCGGAGGGGCGGCCCCTACGGCACCACGGTGACCGGCCAGCGCCCGGCCTTGACCAGCCGTACGGCCACCGAGCCGACGAAGCGGTGCCCGGCCTGCTCGGACGCGCCCACCACCACCGCGTCGGCCTTCAGCTCATCGGCCGCCTGGGCCAGTCCGTTGTACGGATCGCCCCGGAAGGTGTGGAACTCCCAGCGCACCTCGAAGACCCCGCGCAGCCGCTCGGTGGCCTCCCGCATCTCCCGCATCAGCTCCTCGGCCACCTCACCCGTGGTGTCGGCCACCGTGGCACCGAGCGCGGCGCCCGCGGCCAGCACCGGCTGGATGTAGACCACGACCAGCAGCGCCTTCTGGCGTCTGGCCAGCCCGGCGGCGTAGGCCGTGGCGCGCCAGGAGGATTCGGAACCGTCCAGTCCGGCCACGATGACCTTCGGTCCGTCGGTTCCCCGTTCAAAAGACGGAGGGAGTTTGTCGACCACATCTGCGAGGCTAGCGCCAGGGACGGTCCGGTGATCACCCGGCCCGTCAAGCGGTGCCCGCGCACCGCGACCGCGTCATGAGCGCCACCGTACGACAGGAGAGACAATGAGCGGCACCCACGGGGGCGAACTCCTCGCCATCAGCGACCTTCATGTGGCCTATCCGGAGAACCGGGCCATCGTGGAGCGGCTGCGGCCCGGCTCCGACGACGACTGGCTGATCGTCGCGGGGGACGTCGGCGAGGTGTTCTCCGAGATCGAGGAGGTGCTCGGCCTGCTGAGCGAGCGCTTCGCCAAAGTCATCTGGTCACCCGGGAACCACGAGCTGTGGACCCATCCCAAGGACCCATTGGAGGTCCGGGGGGTGGCGCGCTACGAGGCGCTGGTGGAGATGTGCCGGGCGAAGGGCATCGTCACGCCCGAGGACCCCTACCCGCTCTGGGAGGGCATCGGCGGGCCGCTGGTCATCGCCCCGCTGTTCCTGCTCTACGACTACACCTTCCGCCTCGACGGCCTGGCCACCAAGGAGGCCGCGCTGGCCCACGCCCATGAGGCGGGGGTGGTCTGCACCGACGAGCACTTCCTGCACCCCGACCCCTACCCCACCCGCGACGCGTGGTGCCGGGCCCGGGTCGCCGAGACCGAGGCGCGGCTGGCGGCGGTCGACCCGGAGCTGCGGACCGTGCTCATCAACCACTGGCCGATGACCCGGCTGCCCACCCGGGTGCTGCGCTACCCCGACTTCGCGCTGTGGTGCGGCACCGAGCTGACCGCCGACTGGCATGTGCGGTTCCGGGCCGAGACGGTCGTCTACGGCCATCTGCACATTCCCCGGACGACGGTGGAGGACGGGGTGAAGTTCCAGGAGGTCTCGGTCGGCTACCCCCGGGAGTGGAAGGCCCACGGCCGGCTGCCCGAGGACCCGCTGCGCCGGATCCTCCCGGTGCCGGTGCCGTAGGGAGCCGCGCGGTGTCCGGTGGGCTCGGGGGCACCGCGCCGGTGCTGGGGGCACCGCGACGGTGCTCGGGGGTGGCTCCGGGCCCGGGCCTTGTGGGGCAGCGCGTCCTGACGCGCGGGGTGTCTTGACGGGCCCGGAGGGCGGCGCCGTACGGTCTCGGCTGTGAACCCTGTCGAGGCGTTCCTCCCCGAGACCTACACCGCCGGTGTCCCGTACGCCCTGTTCGGCGCATTGCGGGCCACCCGCCCCGTCTGCCGGATCGACGAGCCCGCGGTCGGGGCCTGGCCGGCCGGCCCCGGCTTCTGGGCGGTGTTCCGGCACGCCGACGTCAAACACGTCCTGCGCACCCCCGAGGTCTTCTCCTCCCACCTCGGGGCCACCCAGATCCGCGACCCCGACACACCCGCCGATCTGGAGTTCGTGCGGGCGATGATGCTCAACCAGGACCCGCCCGACCACTCCCGCAGCCGCCGCATCGTCGCGGCGGCCTTCACCCCGCGCGCCGTACGGGAGCTGGAAGCGGTCATCGAGGAGCGCGCGGCGGCGCTCGTGGACTCCGTGGCCGGGCGCGGCGAGGCCGACTTCGTGGAGCTCGCCGCCGATCTGCCGGTCTGGACCCTCGCCCAGGTGATGGGCGTCCCCGAGGGCGACCGGCGGCTGCTGTTCGACTGGGCCGGACGGGTCATCGGGTACCAGGACGCCGACTACGCCGGGTTGTCCACCGCGGCCCTGGAGGAGCTGAGCCCCATCGGGCGCGCCGCCCTCGCCCACCGGCCGTCCTCGGCGCCGCGCCGCCCCGACGGCCGGCCGATGAACCCGCGCTCCCGCGAGGCCCTGGCCGATATGTTCGCCTACGCCCACGCGCTCGCCGAGCGGCCCCGGCCGGGCAGTGTGATGGCGCGGATGCGGGAGGGCGGACTGAGCCGGGACGAGTTCGAGAACATGTTCTTCCTCTTCGCGGTGGCGGGCAACGAGACGCTGCGCAACGGCATCCCCGGCGGGCTGCTCACCCTGCTCGACCACCCCGAGAGCCTGCGGCTGCTGCTCGACCGGCCCGAGCTGACCGGCTCCGCGGTGGAGGAGATGCTGCGCTACTGGCCGCCCGTCATCGACTTCCGGCGCACCGCCACCCGCGATGTGGAGCTGGGCGGACAGCTCATCCGGCGCGGTGAGAAGGTCGTCGTCTTCCACGCCTCGGCCAACCGCGACGAGACGGTCTTCACCGACCCCGACCGGTTCGACATCACCCGCGCCCCCAACGACCATCTGAGCTTCGGCTTCGGACCGCATGTCTGCCTGGGCGCGCATCTGGCCCGGCTCCAGATGCGGGCCATGCTGCGCGCCGCCCTGGACCGGCTGCCGGGGCTGCGGCGGGCGGGCGAGCCGGTGCGGCTCACCTCCAACTTCCAAAACGGGCTCAAGACCCTCCCCGTGCGCTGGGGAACAGATCGGTGAAGGCCGTGGTGGAGTCGCCGACCGACCGCCCGAAGGGCTCGTCGAAGTCCCACACCAGGAAGAGCAGGAAGACGATGAGCGCGGTGAACATCACCGCGAGCATCAGCTCCCGGGGCGAGCGGCGGATCTGAAGGGTGAAGACCAGCCCGATCACCAGCGCCGCGCCCAGCACCAGGCCGAACCAGACCAGCGGGGGCATCGTGGGCCCCGCGCTCTGCTGCCGGGCGCCGCGCGCGTCGTCCACGGCGGCCACCTGATCCACCATCGGCTGGTACGCCTGCGACTGGAGATCGCTGTGCGGGGCCGCGCGGGTGACATCGTGGCGCAGGGTGGTCAGCAGATCGGTGCCGCGGTCGGTGAGCTCACCCTTGTCGATCATCACCTTCCACTCGGTGTGCACCACATGGTCCACATACGCGTCCACGTCGTCGCGGATGCGGTCGCGCACCGGGCCGGGGTAGACGCTCGCCCGCTCGGCCACCTCGTGCAGCGCCTGCGCCTCCGTACGGACCCCGTCCTGCGCGGCGGAGCGCGCCTCCCAGACACCGGCGATGGCCAGGCCCAGCACGATCGCGTAGACCACGCCGATCATCATGATCATGTAGTCGAGGACATCGGGGGTCTCGTCCGGATCGTCCTCCTCCCCGAGTCTGCGGGAGTTGAGGACCGCCCCGGTCACCACGACCGCGCAGGTCCCGGCCATCACCAGGGTCATAATCAGCCATTCGGGCATGGATGAACCTCCCAAGCGGTTCGGCGGCGGGCCGTCAGCCGCGCCGCCCGCCGCGCGCGCCGGAGCGCGAACGCGGACGGAGAGCGGCGGCCGCGAGGACCGCGGGCGCGGTGAGCAGCAGGGTGAAGGTGACCAAGGAGGTCCCGTTGTCGGGCTTCTTGCGCGCGGGTTTCTCGTACGCGTGCATCTCGACGGCACGGGTCCTGGTCGGTGCGGGAGCCGGCGCGGGGGGTGATGCCGGAGGCTGGGTGCGCGAGGGCGGGGGCGGCGGAAGCGCGGGCGCGCGGGTGGGCCCCGGCGCGGGGAGCCGCGGAGCGGGCGTGGGGGACGGGGCCCGCCGCGTCGGGCCGGGGGTGGGAGTGGGGGTCGGCTCGGGCGTACGGCTCGGTGTGGCGGACGGGCTGGGTGTGGGTGTCCCGGACGGCGTCGGGGTGGGCGTGGGAGTCGGCGACGGTGTGGGCGTGGGCGTCGGGGTGGGCGTAGGGGTCGGCGTCGGCTTGGGAGGCTTGGGGGGCTTGGGTGGCTTGGGTGGTTTGGGGCACCAGCCGTACCGGGCGACGAGGCCGACCGGGCCCGCCGAGGCGGCGACGCAGACACACAGGCCGGGACCGATCCGGATCCGCACCGAGGCGAGCGGTCCGTCGTCCCGGCCCCCGGGCCAGGACCGGGTACCGGCCGTCGGCCGGGAGGAGGCGGGCGCGGTCGCCGGACCGTCACCGTCCTCGTCGGCCAGGGCTGTCGCCCCCGCCGAGGTGAGGACAAGGGCAGTGGCCAGGACCCCCGCACGCCATACGCGCTGCCATCGCTTCACGAGGAGATGTTCGGCCGAACGGGCGCCCGCCAGCCGTGTGACCACCGGAATTCCCCCGAATAGGGGAATGGGCGGTGATGACATGGGCGCATCGAGGTTCAGCCGCGGACATTCCCCTCATGCGTGACCAGTTGTGGCCGGGGGCGAGGCCGCCCCCGGCCACAGCCGGCCCCGCCGATCACGGCTCGCCGAAGCCCCCATGCCGTCCCGCGCCCGCCGCGAACCGCGCCGCGCCGTCCAGCCCCTCGGCCAGCGCGGCCTGACCGTGGCGCAGCTCCCGCGCCATGGCCTCGTCCTCCGGCAGCCCCTCCTGCTCCAGCAGCGAGGCCCGGTCCGAGCGCAGACCCGCCTGCGGAAAGCGGGCGATCCCGGCCGCCAGCCGCTCCGCCTCGGCCCGCGCCCGCCCCGGCGGTACGACGCGGTTGGCGAGCCCGACGGCGTACGCCTCGTCGGCCGGCACCGGCCGTCCCGTCAGCACCAGGTCCATCGCCCGGCTCGCACCGATCAGCCGTGGCAGCCTCACCGTTCCGCCGTCGATCAGCGGGACGCCCCAGCGGCGGCAGAACACCCCGAAGACCGCGTCCTCCTCGACGACGCGCAGATCGCACCAGAGCGCCAGCTCCAGCCCGCCCGCCACCGCGTGCCCGCTGACCGCCGCGATCACCGGCTTGGACAGCCGCAGCCGGGTGGGCCCCATCGGGCCGTCGCCGTCCTCGGCCACCCGGTTGCCGCGCGGAGTGCCGACCGCCTTCAGATCGGCCCCGGAGCAGAAGGTGCCGCCCTCGCCCCACAGCACCGCGACCCGCGCCCCGGGGTCGGCGTCGAAGGCGCGGAAGGCGTCGGCCAGCGCCATGGCGGTGGCTCCGTCGACGGCGTTGCGCACCTCGGGGCGGGCGAGCACGACCGTGGTGACCGGCCCCGCCCGCTCCGTGCGAACCGTAAGGCGCGCACCGGCCGCGTCTTCCGCTCGGCCCGCGCCGGCCGGCCCGTCCGCGCCGTCCGTGGGCGTCACCGCGCGTCCTTCGGGCGGGCCCGCTCCAGGATCGGGCCGGTGTCGGTGCCGGGCGGCAGGGTGCCGAAGGCGTGCCCCCAGTCCCCGTCGAGCCGTGAGGCGCAGAACGCGTCGGCGACCGCCGGATGGCTGTACCGCACCAGCAGGCTGCCCTGGAGCACCAGCGTCATCTGCTCGGCCAGCCGGCGCGCCAGCAGCTGCGCCCGCTCGGGGTCGGTGAGCTGCGGCAGCAGCCCGCGCAGCCGGTCCACGGCCGCGTCCAGCCGGGCGTCCGCCCCGGCCGCGGCGTCGACCTCGGCCAGGAACGCCTCCAGGGCGCCGTTCTCACGGCCCAGCGCGCGCAGCACGTCGAGTGCCGCGACGTTCCCCGAGCCCTCCCAGATCGACAGCAGGGGCGCCTCGCGATACAGGCGCGGCATCCCGGACTCCTCCACATAGCCGTTTCCACCCAGGCACTCCAGCGCCTCGGCGGCGTGGGTGGCACCGCGCTTGCACACCCAGTACTTGCTCACCGCGAGCCCCAGCCTGCGCAGCGCCGCCTCGCTCTCGTCCCCGCCCTCCGCGCGGTCCAGGGCGGCCGCGAGCCGCATCGCGAGGGTGGTGGCCGCCTCCGACTCGACCGCCAGATCGGCGAGCACATTGCGCATCAGCGGCTGGTCGACCAGCTCGGCCCCGAACGCCCGGCGGTGCTCGGCGTGGTGCAGCGCCTGCCGCAGCCCGGCCCGCATGCCCGCGGCCGAACCGATGACGCAGTCCAGCCGGGTGACGTTGACCATCTCCACGATGGTCCGCACCCCGCGGCCCGGCTCGCCGACCCGCCAGGCCAGGGCGGACTCGTACTCGATCTCGGCCGACGCGTTGGAGCGGTTGCCCAGCTTGTTCTTGAGCCGCATCAGCCGCAGCGGGTTGCGGCTGCCGTCCGGCAGCACCCGGGGCACCAGGAAGCAGGTGACGCCCTCCTCCGTCTGGGCCAGCGTCAGGAAGACATCGCTCATCGGCGCGGAGGTGAACCACTTGTGGCCGGTGAGCACGTAGCGGCCCGCACCGTCCGGCACGGCCCGGGTGGTGTTGGCGCGGACGTCCGAGCCGCCCTGCTTCTCCGTCATCGACATGCCCGCGATCAGGCCCCGCTTGCCGAGCGGCGGGCGCAGCCCGAAGTCGTACGTGCGGGCGGCCAGCAGCGGCTCGTACACGGCGGCGAGCTCCGGCTCGGCACGCAGCGCCGGGACCGCGGCGTACGTCATGGAGATCGGGCAGCCATGGCCGGGCTCGGCCTGTGCGAAGGCGTAGAACTTGGCCGCGCGCACCAGATGGGCGCCGGGGCGGGGCTCGCTCCACGCCGCCGCGTGCTGGCCGCTCTCCACGGCGACGCCCATCAGCTGGTGGTAGGCGGGGTGGTACTCGACCTCGTCGACGCGATGGCCGTAGCGGTCGTGGGTGTGCAGCACCGGGGGGTGCTCCTCGGCCATCCGCGCCCAGTCCTGCACCTCGGCGGAACCGGCCCGCGCGCCCAGGTCCCGCACCTCCTGTTCGCCCCAGCCGCCGTCGTGCCGCCGCAGGGCCTCCAGCAGGGCGGGGTCGTCCGCGGTGCTGAAGCCGATGAGCGGCGGGGCCTGGTTGAGGACCTCGTGCGTGGCGCTCATGGCAGACATCTCCTCGTTCGCGGTGGGCTCCTGGGTCCGGCCCAGTCTTACACTTCCAGTATGCGCAACGAAGAACTGTAATGGATAGGGTTTCGCGTAACCATGGACGACACCGGAACGCTCACCCTGCGGCCGCTGACCGCGCGCTCGGTCGTGCTCAGCACCCTGCTCGGCCTCCACCCACCCCAGCTGCCCGCCCGCGCCCTGGTGCGGGTCGGCGCGCTCTTCGGCACCGCCGAGGGCACCATCCGGGTCGCGCTCACCCGGATGGTCGCCGCCGGTGACCTGGAGCAGAGCGATGGCACCTACCGGCTCACCGACCGGCTGCTGGCCCGCCAGGCGCGGCAGGACGAGAGCCGGGCCCCGCGCACCCGCCGCTGGGACGGCGCCTGGGAGATCGCGATCGTCACCTCCGACCGGCGCGAGGCGGCCGAGCGCGCCGCCCTCCGCCAGGCCATGGCCACCCTGCGCCTGGCCGAACTGCGCGAAGGCACCTGGACGCGCCCCGCCAATCTCGTCCACTCGCGCCCGGACGTCGCCGCCGAACAGTGCGGCTGGTTCACCGGCGCGCCGGAGGGCGATCCGGCCGAGCTCGCCGCGCGCCTGTGGGACCTGGGCGGCTGGGCCCGCCAGGCCCGGCTGCTCGGCGCGGCGCTGGACGACGCGGAGGAACCGGCCGACCGCTTCACCGTCGCGGCCGCCGCCCTCCGCCACCTCCTCGCCGACCCCGTCCTCCCCGCCCGGCTCCTGCCGGAGGACTGGCCGGGTACGGAGCTGCGCCGCCGCTACGACGCCTTCGAACGCGACTTCCGGGCGTGGCTGCCGCGGTACGCGGGCGGCTGAACACGATGGCGTCCCCCGGCGGGAGACGCGGCCCCGCACCCGGCTACGCCGATTCGCGGATCACCAGCTCCGTCGGGAGGACCAGCGCCGGCTCGATGCTCTCCCCGGCGGTCAGGCGCAGCAGCTGGCGGGCCAGGCGGCGGCCGATGCCGTCTATCGGCTGGCGCACGGTGGTCAGCGGGGGCTCGGTGTAGCGCGCGGGCTCTATGTCGTCGAAGCCGACCACCGCCACGTCGTCCGGCACCCGCCGACCGGCTCGGCGCAGCTCCCGCAGCACCCCGATCGCCATCAGATCGGAGGCCACGAACACCCCGTCCAGCCGGGGCTCCCGGTCCAGCAGCTCCCGCATCGCGACCGCCCCCGACTCCTGGGTGAAGTCCCCGACCGCGACCCGCTCCGCGAGCCGCGCCCCGTCCAGCGCCGCCCGGTAGCCCGAGAGCCGGTCGATCCCGGCGACCATGTCCTGCGGGCCCGCGACCGTGGCGATACGGGTGCGCCCGGAGCGGATCAGATGCTCCACGGCCAGCGCCGCGCCCGCCGCGTTGTCCACCCCCACGTACGGCGGCGACGCCGGGCCCGGCACCCGCTCGTTGCAGACCACCGGGATGCCCATCCGGGCGAGCGCGGCGGGCAGCGGATCGGCGCCGTGCATCGAGGCGACCATGACCCCGTCCACATGGCGGGCCAGCGCGAAGCGCTCGATGCGGTCACGGCTGGCGGCGGAGCGGGCCATCATCAGCACCAGCTGCTTGTCCGCGGCCTCCAGCTCCTGGCTCACCCCGCGCACCACGCCCGGGAAGAACCGGTCGTCGGAGAAGACCCGGCCCGGCTCCTCGGGGAGCACCAGCGCGAAGGAGTCGGTGCGCTGGGTGACCAGGCTGCGGGCCGCCTGGTTGGGGATGTAGCCCAGCTCCTGGATGGCGCTCAGGACCGCCTCACGGCTGTCCTCACCGACCTTGGGCGAGCCGTTGACGACACGGGAGACGGTGGCGCGCGAGACACCCGCGCGCCGCGCCACGCTCTCCAGGGTGGGCCGGGGCCGGTGCATCCGCGCATACCTCGCTGTTCGCTCAACTATGGGTCGATACAGCATGGATCAAGACCGGTCAGGGCGCGAGGACGCGGGCGCGGCAAACCGACGGGGAACCCCAGGCGGAGCGCAGGGCGCGGGCCTTGCGGATCCACATCGAGAGCTCGTACTCGTCGGTGTAGCCGAGCGCGCCGTGCAGTTGGAGGGCGGTGCGCGCCGCCGCGTATGCCGCCTCGCCGGTGGCCACCTTCGCCGCCGCGACCTCCGCGCGGACGTCACCCGTGGACCCGGACGCGAGCGCGCCGCCCGTGGGCCCGGACGCGAGCGCCACCGCGGCCCCGTACAGCAGCGGCCGGGCGAACTCCAGGCCGATGAGCGCGTCCGCCAGCCGGTGCTTCACCGCCTGGAACGAGCCGATCGGGCGGCCGAACTGGGTGCGCTGTCGGACGTACGCCGCGGTGCGCTCCACCAGCGCGAGCCCGGTGCCGAGCGACAGCGCGGCCGTGGCGAAGGCGGCCCAGTCCGCGGCGCGTGCGGCGGCCGCGGCCACGGCCGGGCCCCGGGCGAGCAGCTCACCGCCGGGCAGCGGCCGGGCCAGCCGCCGGGCCGGGTCGAACGAGGGCTGGACCGGCCCGTGCCCCGGGGCCAGCCACAGCTCCTCGCCCGCGACGGCGAAGACGGCGTCGGCGGCGTCCGCGTCCAGCGCGTACGGCCCGCCGTCGGCCGCCGCGAGCGTCACCAGCGCCCGCCCGTCGGCGATTCGGGGCAGCCAGTCCTCGGCCACCTGCCCGCTTCGCGCCGTGCCGCCCTCGGCGAGTCCGGCCAGCAGCACCGCGGCGGCGGCCGTCTCGGCCAGGGGCCCCGGCACGGCGTGCCGCCCCGCCGCGACATACGCCACGCCCAGCTCGACGGGCAGCGGCCCGACCCCCTCGTACGCCTCCGGTACGGCCAGCCCGGTCACCCCGGCGTCGGCGAGCCGTCCCCACACCGCGCGCCCCGGCGCGTGTTCGCCGCGCCCCCAGGCCCGGACGGCGTGCGGTGTGCCGGCCCCGCCGAGCATCCGGTCCACGGTGCGGCCGAAGTCCGTCTGCGCCTCATCCAGCACGAACCTCATCCGGGCGCCCCCTCACCGGCCGACGGGCTCTCCCGGAGCCGCTCTCCGTACCAGGTCCGCGCTCCCCGAGCCACCCCCCTCATCGGCGTCCCTTCGGCAGGCCCAGCAGCCGCTCGGCGATGATGTCGCGCTGGATCTCGTTCGTGCCCGCGTAGACCGGGCCCGCCAGGGCGAAGGTGTAGCCGTCGGACCACGGGCCGGGCGCGTCCGGGTCGTCGGCGGCGTCGGACAGTTCGCCGTGGGGGCCCAGCAGGTCCAAGGCCGTCTCGTGGAGGGCGATGTCCAGCTCCGACCAGAAGACCTTGTTCAGGCTGGACTCGGCCCCGAGCGAGCCCCCGGCGGCCAGCCGGGAGGCGCCCGCGCAGGCGAAGAGCTCATACGCGCGGGCGCCGATCACGGCGTCCGCGACCCGGTCGCGCAGCGCGGCCGCCTCGATCCCCGTATCGCTCCCGGCCTCGTCCGCCCGCTCCCGCCACAGCGCCACCAGGCGCCGCGCCGCCGCGGTGAACCGGCCGGGGCTGCGCAGGGTCAGCCCGCGCTCGTTGCCCGCCGTGCTCATCGCGATGCGCCAGCCCTGCCCCGGCTCGCCGATGACGTCCCCGTCGGGGACGAACACCTCGTCCAGGAAGAGCTCGGCGAAGGCGGGCTTGCCGTCGAGGCGGCCGATGGGGCGCACGGTCACACCGGGCGCGTCCAGGGCGAACATCAGATACGTCAGCCCCCGGTGCGGTGCGTCCGCCGCCGGATCGCTGCGGAACAGGCCGAAGGCCCGGTCGGCGAAGGCGGCCCGGGACGACCAGGTCTTCTGGCCGCTCAAGCGCCAGCCGCCGTCGGCGCGGCGGGCGGTGGAGCGCAGCGAGGCGAGGTCGGAGCCCGACTCGGGTTCGGACCACGCCTGGGCCCAGATCGTCTCGCCGCGCGCCATCGGCGGCAGGATCCGGGCGCGCTGCTCGGCGCTGCCGTGTTCGAAGAGGGTGGGGGCGAGCAGGCTGATCCCGTTCTGGCTCACCCGGCCGGGCGCGCCCGCCGCGTAGTACTCCTCCTCGAACAGCAGCCACTCGATCACCGACGCGCCCCGGCCGCCGTACTCCTCGGGCCAGGTCACCGCCGACCAGCGGTCCGCCGCGAGGGTGCGCTCCCAGGCGCGGTGCGCCGCGAACCCCTCGGCGGTCTCCAGGGAGGGGAGGGGAGCGGCGGGGGTGTGGGCGGCCAGCCACCGCCGGGCCTCGGCCCGGAACGCCGACTGCCGCTCGGTGAGATCGAGGTCCATCGGCCCAGCACCCCTTCCATCAGCCCCGTCGGCGGGTTCCCTAACAAGTGTTTGGTAGGTTACCGTGGCGTCGTGATGGACAACAAGGCGCCGTACGTCCCCGGCCACGGCCTCCTTACCGGTCGCACGGCCGTCATCACCGCCGCTGCGGGCACCGGAATCGGCGGCGCCACGGCCCGCCGGTTCCTCGAGGAGGGCGCGCGTGTCGTCCTCGGCGACGCCCATGAGCGCCGGCTCGAGGAGACGGTGGCCACGCTCGCCGGGGAGTTCGGCGAGGAGCGGGTCGCCGGACGCGCCAGTGATGTGACCGACGAGGCCCAGATCGCCGCGCTGTACGACCTCGCCGAGGAGCGCCACGGACGGCTGGACGCGGTGGTCAACAACGCCGGGCTCGGTGGCACCGCCCTGCTGACCGAGATGACCGACGAGCAGTGGGACAAGGTCATCGACGTCACTCTGAACGGCACGTTCCGCTGCACCCGCGCCGCGCTGCGCCGGATGAAGACGGGCGGCCACGGCGGTGTCGTGGTCAACAACGCCTCGGTCGTCGGCTGGCGCGCCCAGGCCGGTCAGGCCCACTACGCGGCGGCCAAGGCGGGCGTCATGGCGCTCACCCGCTGCGCCGCGGTCGAGGCCGCCGCGTACCGGGTGCGGGTCAACGCGGTCTCGCCGAGCCTGGCCATGCATCCGCATCTGGTGAAGGTCACCACCCCCGAACTGCTCGCCGCGCTCACCGAGCGCGAGGCCTTCGGCCGGTACGCCGAGCCCTGGGAGGTGGCCAACGTCATCGTCTTCCTGGCCAGCGGCTACTCGTCGTACATGACGGGCGAGACGGTGTCCGTGAGCAGCCAGCACCCATGAGGCGAGAATGAGAACGTGCCGAATTCCACCAGGAACCGCGCTTCCACCGGAAACAGTGCGAAGAGCAGCGAGAAGAAGAACAGCGAGAAGAAGACGACCGTGACCCCGTCTCCCGAGCGACGGCGTGAACTGCTCTCGACCGCGGCGGAGGTCTTCGCCGCCCAGGGGTACAACGCGACCACCGTCCGCCGGATCGCGGACGAGGCGGGGATGCTCGCGGGCAGCCTCTACTACCACTTCGACTCCAAGGAGTCGATGGTCGACGAGATCCTCTCCACCTTCCTGAACGAGCTCTGGGCCGGGTACGACGAGGTGCTCGGCGCCGGACTCGGCCCCCGGGAGACCGTCGAGGCACTCGTCACCGAGTCCTTCCGGGAGATCGACCGGCACCGCGCCGCCGTCGCGATCTACCAGAAGGAGTCCAAGCACCTCGCCACCCAGCCGCGCTTCCGCTATCTCAGCGAATCGCAGGGGCGGTTCGAGCGGGCGTGGCTGGGCGCGCTGGAGCGCGGAGTGGCCGAGGGGGTCTTCCGCGCCGACCTCGACATCCGGCTGGCGTACCGCTTCCTGCGCGACACGGTGTGGGTCGCCGCCTCGTGGTACCGGCCGGGGGGCCGGCACAGCCCCGAGGAGATCGCCCGCCAGTATCTGTCGATGGTCCTGGACGGCATCACTCCGCGAGAAGAACAGACACGTCGGGACCGGACTGAAGACACAACGACCGTAAGACCGTCATGACCTGAGGGATCTCAAGGAGCTGCCATGCCCGAGGCATACATCGTGGAAGCGGTAAGGACGCCGGTGGGGCGGCGGAAGGGCGGGTTCGCCTCCGTCCACCCCGCCGACCTCGGAGCCCATGTCCTGCGCACGCTGATGGAGCGCTCGGGCGCCGATCCGGCCGCCGTCGAGGACGTCGTCTTCGGCTGTCTGGACACCGTGGGCCCGCAGGCCGGGGACATCGCGCGCACCTGCTGGCTGGCCGCCGGGCTCCCGGAGGAGGTCCCGGGCGTGACCGTCGACCGGCAGTGCGGCTCCTCGCAGCAGGCCCTGCACTTCGCCGCGCAGGCGGTGCTCTCCGGCACCCAGGACCTGGTGGTCGCGGGCGGGGTGCAGAACATGTCGATGGTGCCCATCGGCTTCGCCAGCGGCAGGGCCGGTGAGCCGCTGGGGCTGACCGAAGGCCCCTTCGCGGGCTCGGAGGGATGGCGGGCGCGCTACGGCGACCGGCCGGTCAGCCAGTTCTACGGAGCCGAGCTGATCGCCGAGAAATGGGGCATCACCCGCGAGGCCATGGAGGAGTTCGCCCTGAGCTCGCACCAGCGGGCGCTGCGCGCCATCGACGAGGGACGCTTCGACCGCGAGACCGTCCCGTTCCGGGACGTCTCGGTGGACGAGGGGCCGCGCCGGGACACCAGCCTGGAGAAGATGGCCGCGCTCAAGCCGCTGATCGAGGGCGGGCGGCTCACCGCCGCGCTCTCCTCGCAGGTCTCCGACGGCGCCGCGGCCCTGCTGCTCGCCTCCGAACAGGCCGTACGGGAGCACGGCTTGACCCCGCGCGCCCGGGTGCACCATCTGTCGGTGCGCGGCGAGGACCCGATCCGGATGCTGTCCGCGCCCATCCCGGCGACCGCGCACGCGCTGAAGAAGACCGGGCTGACCATCGGCGACATCGACCTGGTCGAGATCAACGAGGCGTTCGCCCCCGTCGTCCTGGCCTGGCTGAAGGAGACCGGCGCGGACCCCGAGCGGGTCAACGTCAACGGCGGCGCCATCGCCCTGGGCCACCCGCTCGGCGCCACCGGCGCCAAGCTGATGACCACCCTTCTGCACGAACTGGAGCGCACCGGCGGCCGCTACGGACTCCAGACGATGTGCGAGGGGGGCGGCCAGGCGAACGTCACGATCGTCGAGCGGTTGTGAGGACCGCGGCCACCGACTCGACGGACGGAGTCCGGCGCATCGCCGAGCGGTTGTGAGGACTCCGACCGGACGCCTTCCCGTGGCGACCGGGCCCGGCCCCGCGGATGATGGTGCTGCTCCGAGGGCGGGACCGAGGCCGGGAGGACAGTGCCATGGCGTGCGGATCGACCAAGCTCTGGAACGGCGAGGCCACCTGGTTCTGTTGTGGCAGCGCCTGGGGTCCATGCGCCTCCGCGGGCGGCGGCGCGTGCGGCACCTGCCGGTCCAGCGCCCTTCAGGCCGCCTGGCCCAACGCCTCCAAGGAGTGCTGGGACATCACCCGGCCGGACCTGTGCGGCGAGGACATACCCCGGCGCGGCTGCGGCTCGGTGATGAAGGTGCGCCATGACTGCTCGGGCGCGAGCGTTTGTGTCACCGTCAGCGACTGCGGCCCGCGCACCCGTAGCTTCTGCTCCGAGTCCACCTGCTGCGACGGGGTCTGCCGCACCAACCGGGTCATCGACCTCACCCCCGCCGCCTTCTCCGCCATCGGCAGCCTGAGCTCCGGCACCCTGCCGGTCTCCATCTTCGAATGAGGCGGGCCCGGCCATGAGCGCGTACCGCACCGGCACCCCCCTCGACCGCCGTCGCTTCCTCACCACCGCCGCCCTCCATGGCGCCACCGTCGTCGGGGCGACCGCCCTGGGCGCGGTGGACGCCGACGCCGCCTTCGCCGCGCCCATACGCCCCCTGGACCCGGCGGTCGCCGAGAGCGCCTTCGCCGAGGGGCGGATCACCGCGATCAACGACGACGTCCTGGCGGTCGCGGGCTCCTACGGCGACCACTCCCGGGTGCGGGTCACGGGCGCCACCAGCGTCTGGAAGGCCCGGGCCACCACCGCGGCCGACATCGAGACCGGCGACGGACTCTACGCCCGCGGCGTCCCGCTGCCCGACGGCACCCTCGCCGCCGACGCGGTGTGGGTCAACATCGTGAACCTCGACGCCACCATCCGCGGTATCGAGAAGACCCGGCTGCACCTCGCCCACGGGCACCACGAGATCGTCGGCAACCTCATGGCGGAGACCACCAGCGCCGCGTACGGCACCGCCTCGCCCACCGCCGATCTGTCCCGGCTCACCATCGGGCAGAGCGCCCAGGTGCTCGGCGCGTGGCGGCCGTCCGACGGCTCCGTGGACCTCGTCCGGGTCACGGTCGCCCCCGGCGCGGGGAGGCGGCGGTGAGCGCCCTGGTCTGTGCCCTCGCCCCGCTGGTGCTCGCCGGGGTGCTGGGGCCGGCCGGTGCGGGCAAGCTGTTCGGCCGGGGCACCGCCCGGCAGGCGTCCCGTACCGCGCTCGCGCGGCTGCTGCGCGACGGCGGCCGGGCCGCGCTCGCCCTCCGTACCCTCGGCGCGGTCGAACTCCTCCTCGCCGCCGCGCTGCTGGCCCCGCCCGTCACCCCGCTCCCGGGAGCGGCGGCCGCCCTCCTCGGCGCGGGCTTCCTCGGCTACCTCGGCTACGCCCGCGCCGCCGCGCCAGGCTCCTCCTGCGGCTGTACGGCACGGCCGGACACCCCCCTCACCTGGCGCTCCTTCGCCCGCGCCGCCGCGGTCCTCGCGGGCGGGGCCGCGGCGGCCCTGGCCCAGCAGCCCTGGTGGGCCGCGGCGGCCCGCCGTCCGGCCGCGGCGCTGTGCCTGGTCCTGGCCGCGGCGGCGGCCCTGACGGCCCTCTCCGCCGATCCCGACCGCCGCTGGCGGATGCCGCTGCGCCGGCTGCGGCTGCGGATCACCGGCCATCCGCTCGCCGCGACCGGAGGGCGGACGGCGGTCCCGGTCGCCGCGACCGTCGAACTGCTGGAGCGCTCGCGCGCCTGGCAGAGCGTCTCCCGTGTGGTGCGCTCCGCGCTGCTGGACCACTGGGACGACGGCGGCTGGCGCATCCTCCAGTTCGCCGGGGTGTACGGGGGCGGCCCGGCCGCGAGGCCCGTGCTGGTGCTCTTCGCGGTGGACGCCGGGGCCAGCCTCGACACGGTGCGCGAGCCCGCCGTCCGGGTCAGCGTCATCGACGCGGACAGCGGGGCCCCGGTCATGGCCACGGCGTGAAGCCCGCCGAGCGGGCACCGACGGACACCCGGACACCGCACAGGTGTTCCGGGGGGACGCCCGGCGGAGCTCCCGGCGGAACGTCACCACCCCGAGTAGCCTGGACGGCACTGCCCAGGTCGAGCCGGTGGCGCGAGTAGGGGAGTGGGTATGTCCGAGAATCGGTCCGCGTCCGGCTCCTCCCGAGGGCCCAGGTCCTGGCCCTGGTGGCGGCGGCTGGAGGACGCGTTCGACCGGTCCGCGATCGGACGCGGATGGCGCCGGGGCAGCGAATTCGAGCTGCTGCACCGCGCGATGGGCTTCGCCGCCCTGGGCTTTCTCACCCTGGTGCCGCTGCTGATCGTGGTCGCCGCGGCCGATCCGGTGAACCGGCTCGGCTTCGCCCAGTGGCTGGCCGAGGGCCTCGGGCTCACCTCGACCTCACGGGACGAGGTGCAGCGGCTGTTCGCCCCGCCCAAGCAGGCGCTGGAGTCCACCACCGCCTTCGGTCTGGCCACGCTGGCCATCTTCGGACTGCGCTTCGGCACGGTGCTCCAGGTCGGCTACGAGAAGGTGTGGGAGTTGCCGGCCGGCCGCTGGCACACCGTCTGGCGCCATCTGGTGTGGCTCGTGGTGCTGATCTGCTATCTGCTGCTCTCCGCCCATCTGGCCCCCGGCTTCTCCCGGGTACTGGTGGCGGTGCTGGGCACGGTGCTGTTCTTCTGGTGGTCGCAGTATCTGCTGCTCGGCGGACGGATCAGCTGGGGCGCCCTGCTGCCCGGCGCGCTGGCCACCAGCATCGGGCTGCTGGGGCTGCGGGTCTTCTCCCAGCTGGTGTTCTCCCCTCTGATCGCCTCCAGCACGGTCTCCTACGGCCCGGTCGGCACCGTCCTGGTCGTCCAGTCCTGGCTGGTCGGCGTCGGCTACGTGGTCTTCGGCGGTGCGCTCGTCGGGCGGGTGCTGCACGAGGACTATCTGCGGATGGTGGCCTGGCGCCGCAAGCGGCGCCGCGACCGGGCCAAGGCGGCCGAACCGCCGGAGTGACGCCCCGGCCCGCACGCTCCTCCCCGGGACGGCCACCTGGTCAGGAGCTGCGCCAGGTGACGAGGGCGTCCAGCGCCTCGACGGTGGCGCCCGCCACCCCACAGTGGATTGGCCTCGAGGGACTCCAGGTCCTCCGCCACCGCGAGGGCGAGGTCCTCGATCCGCGCCACGGCGTCCGCGACCGCGTCGAGGTCGGCGCAGGAGGCGACCGAGGGCCGGCCGTGCACCTCGACACCGCTCGACACCGCGCCGGTTGACCAGGTGGAGGCGGCGGTGACGGCGGCCGCCCCCGGCGTGCCGGACTTGTGGCGGCGGGTCAGGAGCCGAGGGCGGCGGCCGGCGCGTTCAAGTGGCGCACCGCGCGGTGCTGGGCCAGCGCGGCGTCGCCCGCCACGATCGCGTCCGCGATCGCCTCGTGCGTCCGGTGGACCTCCTCGGCCTGCTTCGACGACTCCACCCTGCGGGCCGCCTTCTTGTCGAACGTCGCGGTGGCGCCGAGGAAGTCGGCCGCGCTCAGCTGCGTCAGCACATTGATGAGGCCTCGTCGATGTTCTCGGACGCGCCGCGGACCGCCGCCACCTCGAGGGCGGTGCGCGCCTCGAACAGCGCCTGCGGGCCGACCTTGCGGTAGCGCAGATGGACCGCTGTCGCGTGGACCATGGCGTCCGGATCGGGCTCGGCCACGACCAGGCCGCCGCCCGGACCGCGGCGCACGTACGGACGGGTACAGGTCCCGCTCGGCCCCGGGGCGCGGTCACTCCGCTCCGATCATGGCCACGACCGTGCCGGAGGCCACCTGCTCGCCGGCAGGTGCTCTGGTCCGCTACGGCCTGACCCCCGAAACGCCGTCGCCCCGGGCCGGGGGCGCCTGGCATGCTGGCGGTGTGAACGGACCCGAGATCCACGTCAGCCTCGCTCCTGAGCTGCGCTTCTTCGCCGTCCCCGAGCGGCGCCGCCCCTGGACGGCCGTCGTCACCGACGGCGTCTCCACCCTCGGCCATGTGGTCGAGTCGCTCGGGGTGCCGCTCACCGAGGTGGGAAGGGTGCTGGTGAACGGCGAGGAGGCCGCCGTCTCGCGGGTGCCGGGCGCGGGGGAGACCGTGGAGGTCCAGCCGGTCGTCCGCCCCCAGCGGGTCCCGGGCGCGCCGCTGCGCTTCCTGCTCGATGTGCACCTGGGCACCCTCGCGCGGCGGCTGCGGCTGCTGGGCGTGGACGCCGCGTACGAGAGCGAGGACATCGGCGATCCCGAGCTGGCCGCGCGCTCCGCCGCCCAGCGCCGGGTGCTGCTCTCCCGCGACCGGGGGCTGCTGCGCCGTCGCGAGCTGTGGGCCGGGGCGTACGTCTACAGCGACCGCCCCGATGAGCAGCTGCGCGACGTCCTCGGCCGGTTCACCCCGAGCCTGGCACCCTGGACCCGCTGCACCGCCTGCAACGGGCCACTGGAGGACGCCGACAAGGAGACGGTCCGGGAGCGGCTCCAGCGCGGCACCCGGCGCACCTACGACGTCTTCGCGCGCTGCACGGTCTGTGAGCGGGTCTACTGGCGCGGCGCCCACCACGCCCGTCTGGAGGCCATCGTGGCCGGGGCGATGGGCGAGTTCGGCGACGCGCGGGCCGCGCTGTCCTGAGCGCCGGGCCGTGCGCCGCGCCGCCGAGCGGCGCCAACGGCCGCGGCGGGGGAGCACACTGGAAATCGTGTCCGCCCGCCTGACGCCGCACCGTGACGCCCCTCAGGACACCTCGACGTAGACTCAGGACACCTCGTCCTGGAGGGCCTCCGGAAGCGTGGTGTGGAACGCCGGATGGGCGTGCAGCCGCCGCACATAGGCGCGCAGCCGCCCATGGCGGGAGACCCGGTCGGCCGCGTCGGCGTCCAGGAGGGGCCGGTGCTCGGTGTCGAGTTGGACCAGGGCCACCCACAGGTCCACATCGGCGGCGGTCAGCTCCTCGCCCAGGGCGTACGGCGCGGCCGTCAGCCCGCGGTCGAGCCGGCCGAGGGCGGTCAGCAGCCGCTCCAGCGCCGCGTCCCGGCACTCCGCCTCGGCAGCCGTCCCGGCCTGCCGGGCGGCGTGGGTGATGTCCGCGTCGAGCAGGTCCCGGAGGGCGTCGATGTCCGTGGCGAGGGCCGCCGGGCGCAGCCGGGGGCGTCCGGTCCCGCTGTCGTCGCTGAGATGGCCGGCGAGGTCGCGCAGGATGTCGGGCGTGTGATTGCTGACGACACGTCCGGTCCAGCCGTCGCACAGCGCGGGCGCGTCCACCGGTCCGCTGTAGCGGTGCCAGGTGGCCTCGTAGGCCCCGCGCAGCGCGGCGTACGCCTCGGGGGTGTCCTCCGGGAGCCCGACGAGGGTGGTGGCCACGGTGTCCCGCAGCCCGAGCAGATCGAGGGTGATGGAGACGCGCAGTGAGAGCGGACAGCTCGCGGAGAGGTAGAGCCGATAGCGATGCGGCACCGGATAGAAGCCACCGGCGAGGTCGACGCCGATGCGGCTGCGGAAGCGGTGCGGAGGCGCGGGCGGGGCGATCCGGGGGCGGGGCGAGCAGGGGTCGGGGTCGAGAAGAGCGGCAGGACCTGAACTGACCGGAAACGTCTCGGACATGGCTCTCCAAGGCAGTGGCGGAAGCCCCGGCCACCGCCGGTCGAGGGCGGCGCCGGTGGCACGACGGAGGGGAAGCCCGCGCGGGGCACCCGCCGGGGCGGGGCCGGGACACACCCGACCCCGGCGCGCGGGGCCGCGCTCGGTGACCGTGTCGACTCGGGCCGACTCAGAGAGCTGGACTGGAGGCGCTACAGATGCGCAGCAGATCGATATGCAGCCGTCTGGTCAGGAGGCGGAGCCGGCGGAGCGGGGACAACGGACGGGAACGCCGGCGGACGCCGTCCCCGTGGCTGTCGGTCCTGGGCATCTCCACCGATCCCATCATCGGGGGCTCGCGAGGCAGCGAGACCGCGCTTGTCCCGTCCACGCCGACGGAACCTGGTCGTCACCCGGGGGCACCCCGTCGCGGGAGAAGGGTTGCCTGTCAACGAGCCGGGGCCGATGACCCACCTGAGCGGGGGTTCCGCACGGTGGGCGCTGACAATCGTGACCGTCCCTGACAGTGTCGTCGCGCTCCGCGAGGGCGTCAACCCATGCCGAAGCGGCCAACACCGGCCGACCGTACGGCGGATGTACGGCGCCGTGGCACAACGGGCTCAGAGGTGGTGCGAACGGCTCAGCGGAACGGCCGGTCCGCGCCGCCGGTGTCCCGCTCGATGAGGACCATGGCCGCGTCGTCCGTCAGCCGTCCCTCGGTGTGCCGGACCAGGGCGTGGCGCAGCCCGTCCAGGTACTCGGACGGGGTGGCGCAGTCCAGCGTCTCCATGGCCCGCTGCAGCGGAAAGAACTCGTCGTAGTCGTTGCGGGCCTCGATCACCCCGTCGGTGTGCAGCAACAGCCGGTCACCGGGCAGGAACGGAAAGGTCTCGACGCCGATCGCGGGAGGGCCGAGGAACTCCTCGAGGCCCAGCGGCGGCAGCGGGCGCGCCGGGTCCAGGGAGCGCACCTCGCCCTCGTGCATCACCAGGGGCGGCGGATGGCCGCGGTTGATCAGCCGCACCAGCGAATCGTCCGTCACCACCTGGGCGAGGAGCACGGTGACGAACTGCTCCTCGAGCTCCCGCGGATCCTGTAGCTGGGAGCGGTCCAGCAGCTCGTCCTCGCGCGCCAGCGCGGCCGCACAGCGGTGCATCACCTCGGCGAGGTCCTGCTCGTAGTGCACCGCCTCCCGGAAGGCGCCCACGACGGCCGCGGCGGACCGCACCGCGGCCAGCCCCTTTCCCCGCACATCGCCGACGATCAGCCGCACTCCGTAGCGGGTGCACATCGCCTCGTAGAGGTCCCCGCCGATCTGCGCACCGCGCTCGGCCGCCAGATAGACGCTGGCGGTGTTCACCACGCCCATCCGGGCGGGCAGCGGCCGCAGCACCACGTTCTGGGACACCTCGGCGATCCGGCGGACATGGGCCAGCTCGCGGTCCCGGCGCACCCGCACCGCGCAGGTCGCCACGCTCGCCACCGCCACCACCAGCAGGGCCAGCAGATTGGTGTACAGCTGCGGGGTGCCCCAGGCGTCGTTGTGGATGGCGGTGATCGCGCTGACCACGCCCGCCAGGACCGCCACCCCGCCGGTGCCGACCGGCCCCATGGTCACCGCCGCCAGCGCCGGCGCCGGGGAGAGCAGGGGGCCGGTGTAGAGGGTGTGCGCGGGGGAGAGCTCGATGCCGAGTACCGCCGCCAGGACCAGGAACGGCAGACACCGTGTGATCGCGAACAGCGTCTGGCTGCGACCGCTCACCCCCTGGGCGGCGCGAATGAATCGCATGATGAGGTACTTTATCCGATGAAGACCCCCGAACGGGGGCGCTCTCCGCAACGCGCGACGGAAGCCCCGGGCGTAGCCTGACGCTATGCCCGAGCTTCCGGACGTCGAGGGGTTCCGGCGGACGCTCGCCTCCTGCGCCCAGGGCCGCCGCGTCGAGCGGGCGGAGGTGGCCGATCCGGGGGTGCTGCACGGGGTGACCGCGCAGCGGCTGAAGCGCGACCTCAAGGGCCGCCGCTTCGCGGCACCGCGCCGCCACGGCAAGTGGCTGATCGCCCCCACCGACGGGCCCACGGTCGTGCTCCACTTCGGCATGACCGGGCGGCTGGTCTGCGGGGCGGACTCCGAACCGGCCGGCCGGTTCCAGCGCGTGGCCTTCGACCTCGACGACGGCCACCGCCTCGGCTACGAGGACCAGCGCAAACTCAAGGGCATCTGGCTCGCCGCCACCGACGACGACATCGACCGGATCATCGGCGACCAGGGCCCGGACGCGCTCTCGCTGAGCCGGGCCGAGCTGGACCGGCTGCTGGAGGGGCGGCGCGGACGCGTCAAGGCCACCCTGACCGACCAGGCCGTGATCGCCGGACTCGGCAATCTGCTCGGCGACGAGATCCTGTGGCACGCCCGGATCCATCCGCGGCGGCCGGTGAACGCGCTGACCGACGGCGAGCGCGATCGGCTGCACACCGCGCTGCGCGAGGTGCTGCGCGCCTCGGTACGGGCGGAGCGGGTACCGGACGACCCGGACTGGCTCACCGGGCGGCGTGACGATCCGGATCCGCACTGCCCCCGCTGCGGCAATCCGCTGCGCCGTGGCCGGATCTCCGGGCGGACCAGCCTGTGGTGCCCCCACTGCCAGCGGGAGGACGCCTGACGGCCGACCGGGCCGGCCGCGCCCCCGCGGCCCGCCCGCCCGCCCCTCCCGCCGTGGCCGGTGGTCAGGAGATGTAGGCCGTGTAGGACATCACATCGCCCGCCTTCACCCGGTACTCGGGATCGTCCTGGGTGAACGTCTCCTCGATGTCCAGCACCCTGCCGTCGTCCGGGTCGAGGGCGATCAGATAACGGCTCCCGGGGGTGCCGGTGAACCGGAATCCCTGTCCCTCCCGGCCGAGCCGGTCGGTGACCTTGCCCGCCGGGCGGAGCCCCTCGATCCCGGAGAGCAGCGTGACGATGTCCGCCCGCTGGCGCGGTCCCGGGATCCACACCGTGCGGAAGGCTCCGATGGCCGAGAGCAGCTCTTCCGGGTCGCGGTCGGCGCCCGGGGACCAGACGGCGAGATACTCGCGCAGCGCGGAGGCACCGGCCGGGGGGTCCTCGAAGTAGCTCTGGTTGGCGCCGTTGATACCCGGTGGATAGTGCGCCTCGCTCAGCACCTTGCCGTCGTGGACCGTACGCGGCGGGGGACCGTCCTCGATCACCGGGCGGCCCGGATGGCGCGGATCGGTGGCCACCTCCAGTGTGGAACCGCTGCCGTCCGCGTTCCAGCGGGTCAGCCACTCCCGGGGCAGTGTCACCGCGTCCTCGCCCGACTTCATGCTCAGCGCCCAGCTCTGGTAGTGGCTGCCCCGCTCGCTCTTCCCCGGGGACTCCTCGGCCGCCGCCCGCGCCCGCCGGACGATCTCGGCGAGCGATACGTCCGCCCGGGAGGCATGCGCCACCAGCGGCAGCGGCCTGGGCGCGGCTACGGCGGGGGAGGAGCCGGTGCCCGAGACGGTCAGTGCCAGGGCGACGACCGTCGCGGCCGCCGCGGCGCCCAGGCTCCAGATCGCGCGCCGCCGGACGGTACGGCGCCGCCGGTCCCGGGACGGCAGCCGCCCCAGCAGCAGCTCGGCCCGCGCGTCCAGCGGCCGGTCCCGCCAGGGGCCGGTGTCGGCGGACACGGGGTTGGCCTCGCGAAGCAGATCCAGTTCGTCGGTCATGCCTGTCCATCCTTGTCGGCCCTGTCAGCGCTCTGGGCCCTGTCGCCCTTGCCGCTCGTGCACCCCAGCGAGATCCGGTCGTCCCGGCGCAGGGTCTCTATCTGCTCCCGCAGCCGCAGCCGCGCCCGGTGCAGCCGCATCGCCGCGGCGGACCGGCCGCACCCCAGCACGGTGCCGAGCTCCTCGACGGTCAGCTCCTCCCACGCCGTCAGCCGCAGCACCTCCTGGTCGGCCTCGGCGAGCCGGGACAGCGCCTCCAGCACCCAGGAGCCCGGCCGCTCCGCGTCCGGGCTCGCCACGGTGCGACCGCCGCGCGTCACCTCGTGGTGGCCCAGTTTGAGCAGCAGTCTGCGGTAACGGCCCTTGCCGCGCACGGTGTTGGCCAGACAGTGCCGGGCCACTCCGTACAGCCACGGCAGCGGTGACGCGGGCAGTTCGGCCCGGCGCCGCCAGGCCACCGCGAAGACCTCGGCGACCACTTCCTCGACGTCCCATGCCTGGTCGTCCAGCCGCCGTGCCACAAAACGGCTGACCGCCCAGTAATGCTCACGGTAGGCGGCGTCGAAGGCGTCGTCGGTGCTCATGATCCGAAGGTGTCCGGCACACCGCAGATCATCACACCTCGCGGCGGGCAATTCTGACCGGCCACCGGAGTGATGATTTACGGGGTGCCGGACACCTAGCGGTCATGAGGAACAACACCGTTGTCGCGGCGGCGCCGGCCGCCCCGCCGTCGCGCCGCCCCGGGCCGGGGGCCACGGCCGTGAAATGGCTGACCACCACCGATCACAAGACGATCGGCACGCTCTACCTGATCACCTCGTTCGCCTTCTTCTGCATCGGCGGGGTGATGGCGCTGCTGATGCGCGCCGAGCTGGCCCGTCCGGGTACGCAGATCATGTCGAACGAGCAGTTCAACCAGGCGTTCACCATGCATGGCACGATCATGCTGCTGATGTTCGCCACCCCGCTGTTCGCGGGGTTCGCCAACTGGATCATGCCGTTGCAGATCGGTGCGCCCGATGTGGCGTTCCCGCGGCTGAACATGCTGGCGTACTGGCTGTATCTCTTCGGCTCGCTGATCGCGGTGGGCGGGTTCCTGACCCCGCAGGGCGCGGCCGACTTCGGCTGGTTCGCCTACTCCCCGCTGTCGGACGCGGTCCGCTCACCGGGCGTCGGCGCCGACATGTGGATCATGGGTCTGGCCCTCTCCGGCTTCGGCACCATCCTCGGCTCGGTCAACTTCATCACCACGATCATCTGCATGCGCGCCCCCGGCATGACGATGTTCCGCATGCCCATCTTCACCTGGAACGTGCTGCTGACCGGGGTGCTGGTGCTGCTGGCCTTTCCGGTGCTCGCGGCGGCGCTCTTCGCCCTGGAGGCGGACCGTCAATTCGGGGCGCACGTCTTCGACGCGGCCAACGGCGGGGCGCTGCTCTGGCAGCACCTCTTCTGGTTCTTCGGCCATCCGGAGGTCTATATCATCGCGCTGCCGTTCTTCGGCATCATCTCCGAGGTCATTCCGGTGTTCTCCCGGAAGCCGATGTTCGGCTATATCTCGCTCATCGCGGCGACGATTTCCATCGCGGGCCTTTCGGTCACCGTCTGGGCGCACCACATGTATGTCACCGGCGGTGTGCTGCTGCCGTTCTTCTCCTTCATGACGTTCCTGATCGCCGTGCCCACCGGTATCAAGTTCTTCAACTGGATCGGCACGATGTGGAAGGGGTCACTGAGCTTCGAGACCCCGATGCTCTGGGCGGTCGGCTTCCTCATCACCTTCGTCTTCGGCGGTCTGACCGGGGTGATCCTGGCGTCGCCGCCGATGGACTTCCACGTCTCGGACACCTACTTCGTGGTCGCCCACTTCCACTACGTCATCTTCGGCACCGTGGTCTTCGCCATGTTCGCGGGATTCCACTTCTGGTGGCCCAAGTTCACCGGCAAGATGCTGGACGAACGACTGGGAAAGATCACTTTCTGGACCCTCTTCCTGGGCTTCCACGGCACGTTCCTGGTGCAGCACTGGCTGGGCGCCGAGGGAATGCTCCGCAGAATTCCCGACTACCTGGCGGCCGACGGCTTCACCACCCTGAACACCATCTCGACCATCAGCTCCTTCGTCCTCGGCCTGTCGTTCCTGCCGTTCCTCTACAACGTCTGGAAGACTGCCAAGTACGGCGAGAAGGTCGTCACCGACGATCCCTGGGGCTATGGACGTTCGCTGGAATGGGCGACCTCCTGCCCGCCGCCGCGCCATAACTTCGTCAGCCTGCCGAAGATCCGTTCCGAATCCCCCGCGTTCGATCTGCACCATCCCGATGTCGGCCAGAAGGAGAGTGTGGCGTGAGTATGGCCAGAGCCGCCGAGCCCCCCGGTATCGCCGCCGGAATCAACCAGATCGAGGGCTACCTGCTGCTACAGGGCGAGCGGGACGCGGCCCGGGAGCGGGCCCGCCGCCTCACCGGCCGGCTCGACTGGCTGACCTCCGCCCAGCGGGCGGAGGTCGAGCGGGTCTACGTCCAGGACCAGCTGGCCGTCACCGAGCAGACCCTGCGCACGGTGGTGCGGCGCTGCGAGGAGCTGCGGGCGGAGTACCAGGAGGTCTACCGCACGCTGCGCCGCCGGCTGCTGCTGACCTGCCTGCTCGGGGCCGCGGCCCTCGCCGGTGGCCTCGGCGCCGCCCTCACGGTGCGATAGGCGCCGTCTCGGCCGGGAGCGGAACCGCCCCCGACCCGGGGCCGAAGTCGAACCAGGCCGGGGGTGCGTCGCCCAGCGCCCGGCCGGTGTAGTCGCTCCAGAGGTCGGCGACCCGCTGGACACGGGCGTTCCGCAAGGGGATCTGCTTCCGCTTCTTGGCGTCCTCGCCGAAGAGGGCGACCGCGGTGACCAGGTCCGGGGTGTAACCGACGTACCAGGCGGCCCTCTTGTCGTCGGAGACCCCGCCCTTGCCCGCCGAGGGCCGTTTGACGGCGCGTACCGCGCTCGCCCCGCCGTCCTCGATGAGGCTCCGGGTGATCAGCTGGGCGGCCGCGGGGGCGATCGCCTGGTCGCCCACCGCCTTCGGCGGCCCGGCCGTCTTGCCGCCGCGCCGGGCGGACTTCACGATGCTCGGGGTGACCCGCTTGCCCTCGTGGTCGAACGAGGCGTAGACACCGGCCATCCTCAGCGGGCTCGAGCCCATCAGCCCCAGCCCGACCGACTCCTTGGTGGCGAAGCCGTCGCCGTCGGTGTCCATGCCCAGCGCCCCGGCGGTGCGCTTGACCTCCGGCAGTCCGTCTGCGGTGGCCCCGTCCCGCATCTTGGCGTCCAGGGACGCGGCGGTGGTGACCGGTTCGAAGACGGCGCCCACCTGGTAGTCGCCGCGGGCCGCGTTGGACAGATAGTGCCGGGTGTAGTCCCGGCCGCCGTAGAGCGCGACGATCCGCCCGTTCCTCGGGTCCACCGATACCGCGCCGCCCTGGGTGGCGGCCGCGTCCGCGCGGGCCCGCTCGCCCTTGGCGGAGCCGTCGAGCCCCTGGTGCATCGTCTCCTCCAGCGCCCGCTGTTTGGCCGGATCGACGTTGAGGGTGATGGTCCAGCCGCCCGCGGCGAGTTCCTGTTCGCTGACGCCGGAGGCGATCAGCTCATTGCGGGCCGCGTCCACGAGATACCCGGCCTGGCCGCCGAGACCGGGGGCGGGCTCGGGGGCCACCGGCACGGGGAAGCGCATCCGCTTCCGCTCCGCGGGGTCCAGCCAGTGCATGTCGACCATGTTGTCCAGGACGTAGTTCCAGCGCCGGGTGACCAGGCGCTTCGCCTTGGGGCTCGCGACGGCCCAGTCGTACTGGCTCGGGGCCTGCACCAGCGCCGCGAGGTAGGCGCCCTGCTCGACGGTGAGGTCGTCCACGTCCTTGTCGTAGTACGCGCGGGCGGCGGCCTGGACGCCGTAGGCGACGCGGCCGAAGTAGCTGGTGTTCAGATACCCCGCGAGGATGTCCTCCTTGGAGTTGCGCTGATCGACCTTGAGGGAGATCACCAGCTCCTTGATCTTGCGGGTGGCGGTCTGCTCCTGGCTCAGGTAGTAGTTCTTGACGTACTGCTGGGTGATGGTCGAGCCGCCCTGAGTGCCCTTGCCCGTCACGGTGTTGACCAGCCCCCGCAGGATGCCCGTCGGGTCCACGCCCGAGTCCTTGTAGAAGGACTTGTTCTCGGCCGCCACGAACGCGTGCTGGACACCCGTGGGCACCCGGTCGAGGGTGACCATCTCGCGGTTGATCTCGCCGGTGCGGGCGAGGATCGTGCCGTCGCTGAACTTGTAGACGTTGCTCTGCGCCTTCGCCTGGGCGTTGGCCTTGGGGATGTCGATCGAGTAGTAGAGCACCGTGAACGCCCCGATCAGCAGGGCGCACAGGGCGGCCACATAGGCGAGCAGCTTCCGCCAGGTGAAGAACCGCCGGATGCCGGTCCGCTTCCGCCTCCCGCTTCCTCTCGCTCCGCGCCGTCGGCCCGGGGGTCTGGTGTCCCGCGGCGTCTGCTCCGAGTCCGGTGTGAACCGTACGCGTAGTGCCGTCAGGGGACCTGCCATGCCGATTGCTCCTCCGTCGATCCCGGCCGCGAGGTTTCGCGCGGGTCGGCGCCATCCTCCTCAGCGAAGATCTTCGGAACCGCAACGGACGGTCTCGGCGGGGGCTCGGCCGGGTCTCGACTTCCGCTCGACGATGTATCAGCCGTGTATCGGTCCCGGCTCCGGCGATTCGGGCCGCTCGGGCAGGCGCAGCGTGGCGACCGCGCCACCGTCCGGTGCGTTGCCGAACTCCAGCGTGGCGCCGATGACCTGAGCCTGACCGACCGCGATGGTCAGCCCGAGACCATGGCCCCGGCCCCGCTCCCGGACCCCGGTGCGGAACCGCTGCGGGCCCTTCTCCAGCAGATCGTCCGGAAAGCCGGTGCCGTGGTCGCGGACCGTCACGGTCCGGCCGTCCGCCGCCACCGTCACCTCGACCGGTTCGCGGCCGTGACGATGGGCGTTGACCACGAGATTGGCGACGATACGGGTCAGCCGACGGGGATCCGTCCACACCTTCGGGCCGTCCGCGGCGTCCCGCTGTCCGGTGTCCTCGAGCTCCTCCCGCTCGCTGTTCTCCTTCCCGCTGTCCTCCGCCGCGCCGGTCCGCAGCCGCGCCGACAGCCCGGTGCCCGCGATGGCCTCCTCGAGCACCGGCCCCAGGGGGCAGGGGGACAGATCGGCCTCCTCCGCCCCCGCGTCCAGCCGGGAGATCTCCAGCAGCTCCTCGACCAGCGTGCTCAGCACCCGCACCCGGTCCCGCACATACCCGGCCGCCTCGCCCGGCGGGAGCAGCTCGGCGGCGGTGACCAGACCCATCAGCGGAGTGCGCAGCTCATGCGCCACATCGGCGGTGAACCGCTGCTCGTCGAGCAGCCGCTCCTGGAGCGCGGCGGCCATCGAGTCCACGGCCCCGGAGATCTCGGCGATCTCGTCGTGCGGGCGGGTGGCGGGGGAGATCCGGGCGTCCAGGTCCCCGGCCGCGATCCGCCGCGCGGTGGCCGCTGCCAGCCGCAGCCGCCGGCTCATCCGCTCGGCGGTCAGCACACCCAGCGGCAGCACCACGGCGGTGGTCATCAGCCCGGCCAGGATGATGTTGGCGTCCAGCGCGCCGATGTCGCGCATCGCGGTGCTCATGTCCAGGCGTACGGACAGGACTTGGTCATCGGCGGGCCGGGCCGCCCACATCGCGGGTCCGCCCGGGCCGGTGGTGAACTCGGTGCCCTGATGGCCCTTGTCCACCAGGCGCCGCAGATCCGCGGGGAGCCCGGGCGCGTCCAGCACCGCGCCGGAGCCCTGGACGCCGCCGGTGCGGGCGTAGATGACCGCGGCGCGGTCGAGTGTGGTCCGCGCCCCGTCGCGCGCCTGGGACAGTTCGCGGTCCCGCGAGGCGTAGTGCACCAGGATGCCCACCGCGGCCGCGGCGGCACACGTCGCCGCCGCCACCAGGGCGACGATCCGCCATCTCAGCGCCATCGTCAGCGCCGCAGCTTGTAGCCGAAGCCGCGGACCGTCTCGATCCGTTCGGCGCCTATCTTGGCCCGCAGCCGCTGCACATGGAGGTCGACCACGCGGGTGTCACCCTGCCACGCGTGGTCCCAGACCCGGCTGAGCAGCGTACGGCGCTCCAGGACCACACCCGGCGAGCCGGCGAACTCCAGCAGCAGCCGCAGTTCGGTGGGGGTCAGGGCCAGCGGCTCTCCCGCGCGGCGCACCTCCATACCGCGGGTGTCGATGGTGAGATCGCCGAAGGCGAGGGTGTCGGAATCGGCCGTGCCGTCCGATCCCGGAGCCCCGGCGCGCGGGGCGCGGGCCACGGGGGTGAAGGAGGCGCGGCGCAGCAGCGAGCGGATACGGGCCACCAGGACCGCGCTCTCGCACGGCTTGACCACATAGTCGTCGGCGCCTGCCTCGAGACCGGAGACCACGTCCAGGGAGTCACCGCGCGCGGACATCATCAGGATCGGCGCCAGGCTGAACTCGCGGACCCTGCGGCACAGTCCGATGCCGTCCAGCTCGGGCAGCATCACATCCAGCAGCAGCAGATCGGGCTGTTCCTCCCGGAAGATCTCCAGCCCGGTGAGGCCGTCGCCCGCGGTGGACACGGTGAAGCCGTACCGCTCCAGGGCCATCCGCACCGTATTGCGGATCACCTCGTCGTCCTCGACGAGCAGCAGATGCGCCTCGGTCGGGGAGCCCGGGCCGGGCGGGGTGAAGGCGGTGGTCATCGCGTCGTCCTCGTCTCCGTACGGGTACCCGTGTCCGCCGCTGTGCTGGTGCTGCTCGGCAGGGCCTCCGGTGCGGCGCCGGGGACGGCGGTCAGGTCGGTGCCGCCCTCCTCCGGAGCCGGGGGCCGGGTGGCCGCGCCGCCCTCCGGAACAGGGGGCCGGGTGGCCGTGCCGTCCTCGGGTGTCACGGCCGCCATGACGGTGCCGTTCCAGCGGAAGCGGGTGGTGACCCGGCCGTCCCCGCCGATCGCGGAGATCAGCAGATCGCGGCCGAAGGTTTCGCCGGTGAGCCCGTGCGGGCCCCAGTAGATCAGCACGGGGCGGACCGTGCGGCCCGAGGCGGTGTAGACCTGGAGCAGCGTCCGCTCGAACGTCGGCAGATCGACCGCCACCACCAGTTCGTCCCGGCCGTCGCCGGTCAGATCCCGGCGGGCGGTCTCCCGCAGCGGGCAGTGGCTGCCGTCGGGGCACAGCGAGACCTCCTTCTGCACCACCGCGGGCACATTGGGGTCGTGGAGCAGCAGGTTCTTCGCGGACAGGGCGGCCAGTCCGCCCGAGGGCACCTTGATCTTGTCCACCGGCAGATAGCGGGCGAAGTCGGGCTTGTCCTGGGGCGTGGCCACGGTCGGCGGGGTGTACCGGGGCCATAGCGGAACCGCGCTGGCCGGTGCCGAGAGCGAGGACGCAGCGCCGTCGTCCCGCACCCCCGCCTGGGCCGCGCACCCCGCGGCGGTCAGCACGGCGGTGCACGCGGCCACCACGGCGGGCAGGAGGCCGCGGGGGGGCCTGGGGCGGGGGCGTCGCGCGGTGCGCGATCCGGTGGGGAGTGAACGCATGGCCGTCTCAGCCTACTGAGCGACGGAGGCGTGCCACGCGGGACCCGTGAGGTACCGGCCGGGTGGCGGGAATGATGAGGTACCGGCCGGGCCGTGGGAATCGTGGCGTACCGGCCGGGCCGCCGAAGACGACAGGCCCGGGGCGGTGCGCCCCGGGCCTGTTCGGTGTGACGCGGCGTCACATGGTTTGCGTTACTTGATGAATTCCGGGCGAACACGGGCCGGCCAGGTGCCGACGGTCAGCATGCCGGCCGCGTAGGCACGCGAGACCAATGCCGCCCGGTTGGGGGCCTTCATCTTCCGCAACATGGATCCCACGTGGTATTCGACGCCCTGTCTGCTGAGATAGAGCTTGGCGGCCATCTGCACGGTCGACGCTCCGGTGGCCACGCCCTCGAGTATCCGGGCCTCCAGTGGCGACAGCAACTTCTGGCTGGTGGTGGTTGGTTCCTCCTCGGGTCGTTCGTCATCCGGTTTGACCATCACGACGATGGCCGCGAGTCGGTCGGACCGGCCCTGGATGGCCGTGCCGGTCAGCTTTCCCGAGAACACCCGGCCCCGTGAGTGGTAGCCGAGGACGCGCTCGGTGAAGCGGGTGCGCCGCCCGTCGTGCAGTCGCGAGAAGTGTTCCCGCAGGACGGAGGGGGAGCTGGGGTGCAGCAGGTCGAACAGGCTGCGGCCGCACAACTCGGCGGACGAGGCGCCGAAGTGTCGGAAGAAGTCCTCGTCCCCGGCCACCACATGGAGGTCGGGGGCGAGGGTGGCCATTCCGGTGGCGTGCCGCGAGGCGGCGGACACTGCCTGTCCGGGCACTCGAGGGGCACTCTGAGCGCTGTGGGGGAGGGCCAAGAGGAGTCACCGCTTTCGGTCGGTTCGTGACGGAGTGGTCAGTCCGTCTCGGGTGAACCCCCAGGTGACGGAGGGTCGGCGCATCGCGGCCACGCAATGCGCCGGACCCCAGGGGGAATTCAGTAACGGGTGTTAGGCCCGCTTCCTGGTGTATACCAACGCTACGGTGACTGTGGGGTGCCCGTTTCCAACAGAGTTCTGCCCGTTTCATGACCGCTTTGCGGACGAAATCGATCCGGCGCGAAGCCGCTGGTCGAAACGTTACGCCGCGGCCTTGGCGGATCTACGCGTTTGCGAACGGCTCCCGGAACGGGTGCTCCTCGAGCTCGAGCGGCCGGTCGTGCGACCCGCCGTGCGACCCTGGCCGCGGTCTGCGCCGCGCTGCTCGGACGGCTCGGCCATGATGCCGCCCTTGCGCAGCACCGCGTAACCGACCCCGATGCCGAGGGCCACCGGCCATTCGATGATCTCCACGGCGCCCAGCGCGCCGAGCCCCACGTACAGCGGGAGTCCGCCCTTGGCGGGCAGCACCCGGCGGGCCACCTCGATCGGCTTCATCGCCACCTTCGCCGCACCACCGGTCGCGCGGGTGGTGGCGTGGCCGACCGTCCCGAGGGTCTCCTTCGTGGCGTGGCCCACGGTGTCGAGGGTGTCCCTGGTGGCATGGCCGACGGTGTCGAACCCCTCCTTCGTGGCGTGACCCATGGCGTCGAACGTGGGCACCGTGACGGTCAGGCGGCGCCTGCCGTCGCTGCGCGATGTCTCCATGGGGCCCTTGGCGGCCTTCGCCGTCCGCTGCCGCTGTGTGGTCTTCGACGGCCTGGTGGCCTTCGTCGTCCTCTTGGCCTGCGATGGCTTCGAGGTGGCCGACGTGGTCTGGGACTTCGTCGTCGACTTGCCGCCGCGCGCCGGTGATGCCGTCTTCTTCGCGGCGGTCGAGGAACTGCGCTTGCGTGAAGTAGCGGGAGTGCTCACTGGTCTCACGTCCACACGGTGATGACGGATGGAATCTTCTTCCCTTTTCAGGGTAATAGGGATGAACCGGGCAGGCTGCCCGGAGAGCGGAGGTCCCTTGATGTCACCGCTGCCGTCGTTGTCAGCACTGCGTCTGCCCCTGCCGTCCTCGCTGCTGCTCGCGCCCATCAAAAGCGGTGTGGCCGCGGGCGTGCGGGATGCCGCCGGAGCCGTCGGACGGCTGGTCCGGCCCTCCGAGCGCGGGATCTGGTCCTACCCCGGGCGGTACTACATCGAGGTCCGCGGGGTGCACGGCATCGGCGGCGAGCAGGTGGCCCGCCGGGTGGAGCGGGCGCTCGAGGAGCATCCGCGGGTGCGGTGGGCACGGGTGAACTCGCCCTCCGAGCGGGTCGTGGTGGCCGTGGGCAAGCCGCCCCCGTCCGAGCTGGATCTGATCGCCCGGATCGAGCGCGCGGAGGTCCAGGAGCCCGTCGGGCCCACCGAGGAGTTCGACGAATGGGCCCCCGAGCCGCGCCACCCCTCCGGCGGTGCCAGGGACGCCCAGTCGCTGGCCGTCGTGGCCGCGGACGTCGTGGGGCTGAGCGTGGCGACCGCCCTGCGGCTGGCCCCCTGGCTCAAGCTGCCCACCGAGGTGGCCGCCGGCATGTCCGTCATCCAGAACCACCCCCGCCTGCGGCGCCTCGCCCTGGCCATCACCCGAGGCCGGCCGACCGAGCCGACGCTGCCGGTGCTGAGCGCGCTGACCCAGGGCGTGGCCACCCGGGGCGGGGGGCTCGCGCTCGACCTCATCCAGCGGATGGCCCTGTGGCGGGAGGCGGAGGCGGAGGGCCGGGCCTGGGCCGCGATGGAGCCGCACCTGGTGCACGGCCCCCAGGACGTGGTGGCCGAGCCCATCGTGGTCGAGCGGCCCGGACCGTCCCCCAAGGACACCGTGGAGCGCTTCGCGGAGCGCTCCATGGCGGTGGGGGCCGTGGCCGGCCTCCTCACCGCGCCCTTCGCCGGCCCGCGCCGCGGTTTCGCCGTCGGGTTCTCCTCCGTGCCCAGGGCGCCGGGGGCGGGCCGGGAGGGGTTCGCGACCAGCCTCGGCCGGTTCCTGGCGCTGCGCGGCGTCCTGGCCATGGACCGCAGCTCGCTGCGGCGGCTGGGCCGGGTCGACACCGTGGTGCTGGACGAGGCGGCGCTGCGCGGCGACCGCTACGAGCCCATCGACCTGGAACTCCTCGGCGGCGCCGACCCCGAGCGGACCGCCGAGCGGCTCTTCGACCTCTTCGACCCCGATGAGCCCCTGGAGACCCGCCGCGACAACGGATGGGTGCTCGGTCCCCTGGACCGGCTGGAGCTGACGGGCCGCACCGGGCAGCAGACCGCGGCGAGGCTCCGGCGCAGGGGCAGCGAGCGGGTGCTCGGCCTGGCCCGGCGGAGCAAGCTCCAGGCGGTGGTGGGCCTCGCGCCACAGACCGTGCCGGGCGCCGGGGCCGTGGCGGCCGCCGCCCGCCGGGCGGGGGCGCGCATCGTCCTGGCCACCGACCGGCAGCAGCCCACGGACATCACCTTCGCCGACGCGGTGGTTCCCTCCGGCGGCCGCCTGGTGGCCTCCGTACGCTCCCTCCAGGCCGACGGCGCCGTGGTGCTGCTGCTCTCCGGCAACCGCCGGGCCCTGGGAGCCGCCGACTGCGGCATCGGGGTGCACCGCGACGGCGAACCCCCGGCCTGGGGCGCGCATCTGCTCGTCGGCGCCGACCTGGAGTCGGCCGGGCTCATCGTGGACGCCGTCGGCGTGGCCGCGCGGGTCGACCGGGAGAGCGCCCTGCTGTCCGCCGGCGGCAGCGCCATCGGCGCGGTGGCCGCCCTCCAGGCGCCCCCGGACCAGGCCACCGCGCGCGGCGCGGCGTCGGGCACCACCGCGGGGACCCTGGCCTTCGCCCTGGGCAACTGGCGGGCGCGCCAGCTCCTGGCCCGCCCCATGGACCCGCCGGTGACCACCACCCCCTGGTATCTGATGCCGGTCCCCCGGGTGCTGGAGCGGCTGCGGACCGGGCCCGACGGGCTGACCCCGGAGGAGGCGGCAGCCCGCACCGCGCAGGGGCCGCGCCGGGGCGAGCCCTCCGGCACCACCCTGCCCGCCGCGTTCATCGAGGAGCTGGCCAACCCGCTCACCCCGGTCCTGGCCGCCGGAGCCGCCCTGGCCGCCGCCGTGGGCTCGCGCACCGACGCCGCGCTGGTGGCCGCCATCACCGGCGTCTCCGCGCTCGTCGGCGGATTCCAGCGGGTCAGGACGGAGCGGGCGCTGTCCGAGTTGTTCGCCCGGTCGGCGATCGGCGCCCGGGTCCGCAGGGGCGGTGCGGAACGCCTGGTGACCGCCGGGGACCTGGTCCCCGGCGACATCGTCGTGCTGGGCCCGGAGGACGTGGTGCCCGCCGACTGCCGGGTGCTGGAGGCCGAGGGGCTCGAGGTCGACGAGTCCTCGCTGACCGGCGAGTCCCTCCCCGTGCACAAGTCCCCGTCACCGGTCGTCGGCGCCCACATCACCCAGCGCCGGTCGATGCTCTACGAGGGCACCACGGTCTCCGCGGGGCGGGCGGAGGCCGTCGTCGTGGCCACCGGACCGGCCACCGAGGTCGGCCGCAGCCTGGCCACCGCCCGCCAGGCCGCCCCGGTCACCGGTGTCGAGGCCCGGCTGACCGCGCTCACCCGCTCCAGCGTGCCCATCGCGGTCGGGTCCGCCGCCGCGGTCGCCGGCGCCGGACTGCTGCACGGCCTGCCGCCCACCGAGAACCTCGCCTCCGCCGTCAACCTCGCCGTGGCGTCCGTCCCCGAGGGACTTCCGTTCCTGGTCAACGCAGCCCAGCTGGCCGCCGCCCGGCGGCTGGCCGACCTCGGCGCCCTGGTCCGCAACCCCCGCACCATCGAGGCCCTCGGCCGCGCCGACGTGCTGTGCTTCGACAAGACCGGAACCCTCACCGAGGGCACCCTCCAGCTCGCCGCGGTCAGCGACGGCGGCGGCCCGCTCCCCGCCGACCGGCTCGACGCGCCCCGTAAGGCGGTGCTCGCCGCCGCCCTGCGCGCGACCCCGCCGGCCCGCCAGGCCGAGCCCATGGCGCACCAGACCGACCGCGCGGTGAGCGTCGGAGCCCGCCGGGCCGGGGTCGGGGTGCGGCGCGGGGCGCCCCGCTGGCGCCGTACCGACTCGCTGCCGTTCGAACCCTCCCGCGCCTACCACGCCACCGCCGGGCGCACCCCGCACGGCGCCCTGCTCAGCGTCAAAGGGGCGCCCGAGGGCGTCCTGGAGCGGGTCGCCCGGCGGCGCGCACCGGGCACCGGACGGACCGTCCCACTGGACGCGGAGGACATCAAGAAGCTGGCCGACGCCGCCGAGGAGCTGGCCGGGGCGGGGCGGCGGGTGCTGGCGGTGGCCGAGCGCCCGATGCGGGAGGGCGAGGACCTTACCGATGACACCGTGCGGGACCTGGACTTCCTCGGCTTCATCGCGCTCGCCGACCCCGTCCGCACCAGTGCCGGCCCGGCCACCGAGCGGCTGCGCGAGGCCGGGGTGCAGACGGTGATGCTCACCGGCGACCACCCCGCCACCGCGGACGCCATCGCGGCCACCGTCATGGGCGTCCCGGAGCCCAAGGTGAGCACCGGTCCCGAGCTGGACGAGATGGACGACGAGCGGCTGGACGAGCTGCTGCCCACGGTGGACGTGATCGCCCGGTGCAGCCCGCACCACAAGGTCCGCATCGTCCAGGCCTACCAGCGCCTCGGCCGGGTGGTGGCCATGACCGGCGACGGCGCCAACGACGCCCCCGCGATCCGGCTCGCGGACGTCGGGATCGCCCTCGGCAGGCGGGGCACCCCCGCCGCGACCGCCGCGGCGGACCTCGTCGTCACCGACGACCGCCTGGAGACCATCGTCTCGGCCCTGATGGAGGGGCGCGCCATGTGGGCCTCGGTCCGGGCCGCCCTCGCCATCCTCATCGGCGGCAACTTCGGCGAGGTCACCTTCAGCGTGGCGGCCTCCGCCCTCACCGGCACCACGCCCCTGAGCGCGCGTCAGATCATGCTGGTCAACCTGCTGACCGACCTCGCGCCCGCGCTCGCCATCGCGGTGCGCGAGCCCACCGGGCACACCGGCGAACGGCTGCTCAAGGAGGGCCCCAGCCGCTCGCTGGGCGTGTCGCTCACCAAGGAGATGCTGCTGCGGGGCGTCATCACGGCCGCCGGGGCCGGACTGGCGTGGACCGGCGCCCGGGTCACCGGCCGGAGGCGCCGGGCCAGTACGGTGGCGCTCGCCGCCCTGGTCGGCACCCAGCTGGCGCAGACGCTGACGACGGGCGGCCTGGACCGGCACGTCCTGATCGCCGGCCTGGGCTCCGCCGCGGTGCTCGCCGCCATCGTCCAGACCCCGGGCGTCAGCCAGTTCTTCGACTGCACCCCGCTCGGCCCGTTCGCCTGGGCCATCACCCTGGGCTCCATCACCGTGGCCACCCTGTTCGGCCCCATCCTCGCGCCGATGCTGCGCCTCGACAGGATGCCGCCCGAGGAGGAGGCGGAGGAGGGGCGCACGGACGCCGCGGACGGGCCGGCGGCCGCCGCACCGCGGTGAGCACCGAACCTCTTGCGCCGCCCGGCCCGAGCGATAGTGTTGAATGTCCCGGTTTGAGATGGCGGGGGCGGGTCGGTGCGGAGGAGGGCGTGATGCGGAGCCGAGAGCGGTATGAGCTGGTCTTCCTGGATACGGCCGCCCCGGACCCGGGAGCCGAGGACGTCGTGGTGGTGCACCGCACGGAGAGCAGCGGTCCGGGCGGCCACCCCGTGTACGTGGACGACACCGGCATCGTGCGGGCGGAGATCAGCGACCGCGCGGAGGTACGGATGATCGCCAGCGGCGGTCATCAGGTGCACGCCGCCGCGGTCAGCGCCCGCCCGGTGTCCTGAGTCACCCGTCCGGCGCCCCGAGCCGTCTGTCGTTTCCGCAGGTCGGCGCCGTTGTCAGTGGGGCCAGCTAAGTTTGGCGCCAATGGGGGTCCGAAGAGCGATCGAAACGATCGAGGTGCGGCGATGAGTGATGTGGCGTCGGTGGACGGCGCGGCCGGTGTCGAGCTCCAGCTGGAGCCGTACCGCACGCAGCTGACCGGTTACTGCTATCGGATGCTGGGCTCGGCCTTCGAGGCCGAGGACGCGGTGCAGGAGACGATGGTGCGCGCCTGGCGGGGCCTGGACCGCTTCGAGGGCCGGTCCGCGCTGCGGTCGTGGCTCTACCGCATCGCCACCAATGTGTGCCTGGACATGCTCAGCGGGAGCAAGCGGCGGGCCCGCCCCATGGATCTGACCTCCGCGGCCACCCCGTTCCCGGCCACGCTCGCCGAGCAGCCGGAGGCCACCTGGATCGGGCCGGTCCCGGACGGCCAGGTGCTGCCGGACGGGGGAGACCCCGCCGAGGTGGCGGCCCAGCGGGACGCGGTGCGGCTCGCGTTCATCGCCGCGCTCCAGCACCTGGCGCCCCGGCAGCGGGCGGTGCTGATCCTGCGCGAGGTGCTGGCCTGGAAGGCGAGCGAGGTCGCCGAGCTGCTGGGCACCACGGTCGCGTCGGTCAACAGCGCGCTCCAGCGCGCCCGGGCCACCCTCGCCGCGAGCCAGGTCAGCGACTCCGACCCGGTCAAGCCGCTGGACGAGGAGCAGCGTGCGCTGCTGGCCCGCTATGTGGACGCCTTCGAGCGCTATGACCTGGACTCCCTCACCGCCCTGCTGCACGAGGACGCCACGCTCTCCATGCCGCCGTACGAGCTGTGGCTGCGCGGCCACGAGGACATCCGCCAGTGGCTGGTGGGCCATGGCATCGGCTGCCGCGGCTCCCGCCTGGTCCCGACCGTGGCCAACGGCATGCCCGCCTTCGGCCAGTACCGCCCGGGCGGCGCCGACGGCCGCCATGAGCCCTGGGCGCTTCAGGTCCTGGAGATATCAGGGGGCCGGATCACCGGGCTCAACTCCTTCCTGGACACCGAGCGCCTCTTCCCGCTGTTCGGCCTCCCCGCCTGGCTCGGGCCCGAGGGCGTGGCCTAACGCCGCGGGGGCCGTCAGGGCCTCGTCCAGCCCCGTCCAGGCGAGCAGCCGCCGCAGTTCGCCGCGGGCGTTGCGGAGCTGGATCCCGCGCCCCAGCCGGCCGGCGGTCAGCCGCAGCCGGGCCAGGGCCTCGACCACGGTCAGGTCCGGCCGCCCCACCCCGCCCACGTCCACGGTGACCGGCCCCGGACCGGACCGGCGCGCCAGTGCGGTCAGCCGTTCGCACAGCCGCGCCACCTCGGCTCGGGTGACCGGCTGGGTCAGCACCAGCACGGCCGGGGACGGCATGGGCGGATTCTCGGGCTCGGGACCGGTCAACGTCCACCTCCTGTCGCGGCGTTCACCGGTGCAGACCGCCCGGCCCGGGAAAAATCATCGGAGAACATGCGGCTGTGCCGCACGTTCTCCGACAATGGCGGGTCAGTTGTTCTGGACGAACTGCTTCGCCAGGCCGTCGCCGACCGACACGGCCTTGCCGTGGTTCTCGATGGGGGAGACGGAGGAGTTCTTGAACAGGATGTACGTCACCCCCGACTCGGCGCCGCCGGTCTCCGGGTCGGGGTCGATGCCGAGCGCGTTGGCCGTGGCGTAGGACGCCTCGCCGATGATCTTGTTCGGCCCGGTGTCGCCCACCACCGCGTACTCGACCTTGTTGTTGTAGATGACCGCGACCACGCCGCCGCCCTTGATGCCGGCCTGCCGGTAGTCCCAGGTGGAGCTCGGGCTCGGCACCACGACATAGGGCAGCTTGTCGGCGACGAGGGGCTTGCCGTCCGACTGGTGGAAGGCGGTGTCGTCCTGGAACCACGGGTCGGTGTCCTCGTTGCACCGGGAGGTCACCTGGCCATCGCAGTCGACGTCCATGTCGGCCTTCCAGAAGACCGCCCCATTGGCCCCGCAGACCGGGACGGTGGCCGATGTCTCGTCGTCGGTGCGGTACTTGCCGCTGGATATCTGGGAACAGCCCTGCACCTTGGCGAGCAGCTGCGCCGCGGTGACCGTGCCCTCCTTGGTGGACGCGGGGGCCGGCGCGGGTCCCCGGGTGTTGGCGTGGGCGCCGGCGGTGACGGAGCCGGCCAGCAGACCGGCCGTGGCGATCACGAACGCTAAACGCTTGCGCATAGGACACCCCTTTGTTAGGAACCTTTCCTAACCTCGACGGGGGCATCTTGGGTGAATTGATAAGCTCATGTCAATACGTGCGGCGCCGCGGAAGCCGATGCGCATTGCCGCGCGAATCGGCGGCGTTCACAGCAACTTCCCGCAGACGCTCTCTCTCAGTCCGTGGCCCGCACCAGCTTCAGCAGCCGGGTCACCTCGCGCGCCACCGCCTCACGCCCGGCCGCGACATACCGGCGGGGGTCGACCACCTCGGGGTGACCGGCCAGATGGTCGCGGATCGCCCGGGTGTAGGCCACGTTCAGATGGGTGGCGATGTTCACCTTCGTCAGCCCCGCCTCCACCGCCCGGGTCAGATCCGCCTCGGGCACCCCGGAGGAGCCGTGCAGCACCAGCGGTACCGGCACGGCCGCGCGCAGCGCCGCGACCAGCGGCAGATCCACCACCGCGGCCTTGACGACCATGGCGTGCGAGGTGCCCACCGCGACCGCGAGCGCGTCCACCCCCGTGGCCGCCACATAGGCGGCGGCCTCGGCCGGTTCGGTCCTGGCGCCCGGCGCGTGGACGCCGTCCTTGCCGCCCACCTCGCCCAACTCGGCCTCCACCCACACCCCGTGGGCATGGCAGCCGGCCACCACCTCGGCGGTCGCCGCCACATTGCCGTCGTAGTCCAGGGCCGAGGCGTCGAACATCACCGAGCCGAAGCCGAGGTCCACCGCCTCCCGCACCAGCTCCGGCCCGGTGGCGTGGTCCAGATGCACGGCCACCGGCACCCGGGCCGCGCGGGCCACCTCCACGGTCGCCCGCCCGATGGCGGCCAGGGCGCCGTGATACCGCACCGCGTTCTCGCTGATCTGGAGGATCACGGGCGCGCCCGCCGCCTCCGCCCCGGCCACGATGGCCTGGGCGTGCTCGATCTGGATGACATTGAACGCACCCGCGCCGAGCCCGGCCCGCGCGGCCGCCCCGACGATCTCTCCGGTGGCCACCAGTGGCATCAACCGGCTCCTTCCACCCGTTCCCGTGTTCCGGCCGTATCCGTCATGCGCCCGGCCCCGCTCAGCCGAGGATCACCGAGCGGGTGAGATGGCGCGGCTCGTCGGGGTCGAGCCCGCGCGCCGCCGCGATCGCGACCGCGAGCCGCTGCACCACCACCAGTTCGGCCAGCGGGTCGCGGCCGAAGCCGGCGACCCGGCCGCCGGTGCGGGTGATCTCCTCGTCCGCCACGTCCGACGCGCCCTCGCCCAGCCACCACACCACGCTCCGCGGGCCGGTCACGCTGATCGGGCCGTGCCGGTACTCCTTGGCCGGATACGCCTCGGTCCACGCCCCCGCCGCCTCGCGCATCTTGAGCGCGGCCTCCTGGGCGACCCCGTAGGTCCAGCCCCGCCCGAGGAAGGTGAACTGCCCGGCGTCCACGAGCGGCCCGGGCAGCGGCTCGGCGAGCGCCGCCTCCCCGTCCGCCTCCAGACGGTCCAGGGACGCGCCCAAGTGGGCGCGGAGCAAGGCGAGTTCGGTGGTGGCCCAGCGGGTCTGCACCACCGACCGCTCATCGGCGAAGTCGAGCACCACCGCGGCGTCCGCGGCGCCCACGACCGGGGAGTCGGGGACCGCCGTGACGACGGTGGTGGGCACCCGGCCGCGCACCGCGCCGAGCAGCTCCAGCACCTCGGTCGTGGTGCCGGACCGGGACAGCGCGACCACCCGGTCGTAGCCGCGGCCGAGCGGCATCTCCGACGCCGCGAACGCGTCCGTCTCGCCCTGGCCCGCCGCCTCGCGCAGCGCCGCGTACGACTGGGCGATGAACCACGAGGTGCCGCAGCCGACGACGGCGACCCGCTCACCCGCCCGGGGCAGCGCCGCCCGTACGGGTCCCTCCGGATCCCGGGCCAGGGCGATGGCGCGCCGCCAGCAGTCGGGCTGGCTCGCGATCTCGGCCTCGGTGTGGCTCATGGGGCTCCCCTCGTCGCACGGATGACCCGAGCAATATGAATGCGTGGAGTTGCTTCGTACGGGCTGATAATGCGCAGAATCACGCACGGAAGTCCAGAGCCGATGCATGCGAGGAGCGGGTAGGGTGATCGGCGTGAAACGGCCCGAGCGCTGGAACGCCCTGCTGGATCTGCTGGCCAGGGACGGCACGATCGATGTCGAGGAGGCGGCCGCCGAGCTGGCGGTGTCCGCCGCGACCATCCGGCGCGACCTGGATGAACTCGCTCAGCAGCAGATGCTGACGCGCACCCGCGGCGGCGCGGTCGCGCACAATCTCTCGTACGACCTACCGCTGCGCTACAAGACCGCCAGGCGCGCCTCGGAGAAACAGCGCATCGCCGCGGCCGCGGCCCGGATGGCCGAATCCGGCTCGATCGTGGGACTCAACGGCGGGACGACCACCACCGAGGTCGCCCGCGCGCTCTCCACGCGCGGCGACCTCTCCGCACCGGGCGGCGGCCCGGCCGTCACGGTCGTCACCAACGCCCTGAACATCGCCAATGAGCTGGCGGTGCGCCCCCAGGTGAAGATCGTGCTCACCGGTGGGGTGGCCCGTCCGCAGTCCTTCGAGCTGATGGGTCCGCTGGCCACCGGGGTGCTGGACCAGGTGTCGCTGGATCTGGCGATCCTCGGCGTGGACGCGCTGGACACGGTCCAGGGCGCGACCGCCCACCATGAGGGGGAGGCCAGCATCAACCACCTGATGGCCGGCCGGGCCACCCGGGTGGTGGTCGTGGCCGACAGCTCCAAGCTGGGCCGCCGGGCGTTCGCCCGGATCTGCGCACTGGACGAGATCGATGTGCTGATCACGGACACCGGCGCCGATGAGGAGCTGGTCGCTCCGTACACCGAGGCCGGTGTCCACGTGATCAGGGCCTGAGCTCTGATCAGGCCCTGAAGCCCGATCAGGGCCTGAGGCGTACGCCTATGCCTACGCGTACGCCTACGCCCTGGCGGCGGTCAGCAGGGCCGCCACCCGCTCGACGGCGAACGCGTAGCCCTGGACACCGCAGCCGGCGATCACCCCGCTGGCCAGCGCGGAGACATAGGAGTGGTGCCGGAAGGTCTCCCGCTGGTGGATGTTGGAGATGTGCACCTCCACGATCGGCAGACCGTCGCAGGTGGCCAGGGCGTCGCGCAGGGCGACCGAGGTGTGGGAGTACCCCGCGGGGTTGATGATGACCGCCGCGTGGCGCTCCCGGGCCTCATGGATCCAGTCGATCAGCTGGCCCTCGTGGTTGCTCTGCCGGCAGTCGGTCGTCAGACCGTGCGGCACGGCCGTCTCGGCCACCAGCTTCTCGATGTCGGCCAGCGTGTCGGTGCCGTAGATCTCGGGTTGCCGGCGGCCCAGGAGGTTCAGGTTCGGTCCGTTGAGCACCATGATCGTGGAGCGGTCGCGCATGGGGGTGGTGGTCATGGCGGGTGGTCCTTCCTGGGCGGTCGGCACTTCGAGGGGCGGTTCACCGGGGGCACCGACCCGCGAGGCATCGTAGATCAGGGATATGACACCACGGTGGACGGCACGGTGGAGGTGCCCGAGGTGGGAGATCCGGTGTCATTGATGACGCGCTCGTACTGGCCTTGGCCGCCGAGCGAGACGACCAGCAGATTGTGGAACTTCACCCCCGACGCGTTCGGCGCGGCGAAGCCGTGGTGCTGCACGATGCTCGGGTCGACGTTGTAGTAGCAGTAGCTGCCGAGCCCCCATCCCTCGTGCGTGGTCACCGAATCGGCCACCTTGTAGGCGGCGTACCCCTTGATCGAGCCGTTCTGGATGGCCGCCTGGTTCGGGGCGTCGTACGCCTTCTCGTTCTGGAAGAAGATGGTCCGGCCCCGCTGTCCGAACCACTGCACGTCGTACTTGTTGAAGTGCTCCACGAACAGCCCCGTGGCCAGCACGTCGTCGCCGTTGACCCGGACGCCGTAGTCGGCGCGGTTGGTCTCCCAGCCGACCCCGTCGCCGTGGTCGGCGCGCCAGACCCAGGTGTGGTCCACGATGGTGTGCCGACTGTTGATCACCATGCTGGTGGTGGCCTTGCCGGGGCCCGCGCCACCGATGCGGATGAACACGTCCTGGACGGTGGTGGGGTTGGCCGAGTGGTCGGCGGAGGCCCCTTGCGGGCCGACCTCCAGCAGCGTGGCGGAGTTCACCGGTCCGGCGTCGATCAGGAAGCCGGCCAGCCGCACCCCGTCGACATCGGCGACCTTCAGCGCGGTGACGCCGTTGTCGGGGATGAGCGTGGCGTAGCCGAGCCCGAGGACGACGGTGTTCGCGCGGTTCACCTGGACCGGCCGGTCCAGGTGGTAGATCCCCGGGGTGAGCAGCAGATGCAGCCCCTGGGTGAGCGCCTCGTTGAGGGTGGCCGCGGTGACACCGGGCTTGGCCACGTAGAACTGCGACAGGGGCAGCGAGGTGCCTCTGGGGGTGCCGTTGCCCCAGGTGACGCCGCGGGCGTTGGTCCGCTTCTCGGGCAGGAAGACCCGGTACTCGCCGCCGTTGAGATACAGGAAGGGCTTCTCCCGGGAGATGGGGGTGGTGTTGAGCGCGGTGTACGGCGGGTTGGGGAAGGTCTGCCCGGGCGCGCCCTCCACACCGGAGAACACCATGTTCCACACGCCGTTGAGCCAGCCGCCGATCGCGCTGTCGCGGGTGTACCACTGTTGCTGGGAGTACGGTCCGACCTGGCCGTCGATGCGGCTGTCCGCGATGTAGCCGCCGCTCGCCCAGCCGTAGCCGTTGGGGGCGAGGTTGAGCCCGCCGCGGACGTGCATCCGCCGGAAGGGGGCCGCCTGCGCCACGGCCCAGCGGTTTGTGCCGTTGACCGGTACGACCGCGAGGTTCTCCGCCGAGCGCCAGAAGTTCTGGGTGGCGTTGCCGTTGAACCACCCGGCGTCCACCGTGATGTCGCCGTTGATGGTCGTGTCGTCGGGGGACAGCCCCAGTCCGGCGATGGAGGTGTAGAAGCCGATCTGGGCGTTGAGCCCGCTGTAGCTGCCGGGCTTGAACAGCAGGGCGTAGCGCCCGGTGCCGAACTGCGCCGACTCCTGCTTCTTGAACACCTCGTCCAGCTTGGCCTGGATGCCGGGCGTGGACGGGTCGAAGACGATCACGTTCGGGCCGAGGTCGCCGCCGCCCGGCAGGGCCTTGGGGCTCCTGGACCGGCCGGAGGGGGCGGCGGCCGCGGAAGTGGCCAGGCCGCCGAGGGCGGGAGCCGATGCGACGGCGGCCGCGGCGCCGAGCACCGCCCGGCGGCCGACCGCGGAGCGGCCGGAGGAGGAAGACGTGGGGGAAGACGTGGGGGAAGGCGTCATGGGGGCGTCTCTCCTGGTTCAGTAAATGAACGGGATGGGGGTGAGGGAGCGCTCTCTTGCCGTCGCATGCTTCATCCGTGTGAACGACTCGTCAAGAGTTGTGACCGCAGTCCTTACATGTTGTTGCTTTTTGAACGTCAACTGCCCTGGTGGATCCGCTGGTTCGGGGGAACTTGCGGAGATTTGTGGTCGGCCATGCCTCTGGTCGTTGTGTTCAAGAGAGAAAGGAGAACTGGCGTCTGATCCTTTCCGCTCGACGCCTTGACACCTTCGCGGCCCCGCCCGGACACTCCCATCTCGGAGAGCGCTCTCCCGCTGTTGTCGCGGGCCGGTGACGGCCCGTCATACGGGCGGCCCGGCCCGCACCCACGGCGTCGCGAGTCCTCGCCGTGCGAGGGCCGCCCGGCCACCTTCACCCTCTCTCCATGTGGCAGGAGTCTCCATGGCACGGAGATCGAAGATCGTTTCATCCACCCTGATCGCGGGCGCGCTGCTGCTGACCTCGCTCGGGCTCGGTGGAATCGCGATGAGCGCCGAGACGCCCGCGGCGAAGTCCGCGGGCGGCGGTGTCACGGCGACCCACGCGGCCCACGCGGGGCACACGGCCCACGCGGGGCACACGGCCCACGCGGGGCACGCCATGGCGGCGTCGTCCGCCGCCTCGCCGGAGGACCCGGACGGCGACGGCTACATTCCCGCGAACCTGCCGGTCACCGGCGTCACCCCGTCCACGAAGGAGCCGCCCCACCGCTACTTCCACGAGTTCCAGGCGAACTGCTCGGTGAGCCACACCAAGGCGGACGACCCCATCGTGTATCCGCAACGGCCGGGCGCGTCCCATGACCACACCTTCATGGGCAACACCACGACCGACGCGGCCAGCACCACGGCCTCCCTCGACGCCGGCCGCACCACCTGCAAGGCGCCGGGGGACAAGTCGGGCTACTGGATGCCCACGCTGTTCAACGGCGACAAGCCGGTGCTGCCCACCGGCCCGCAGACCATCTACTACAAGGCGGGCGTAACCGACTACACCAGTGTCCGGCCGTTCCCCAAGGGCTTGCGGTTCGTGGTGGGCGATCCGATGCAGACCGCCGAGCAGTTCCGCCGTCACCCCGGCTTCGTCGAGGGCTGGGAGTGCGGCGACAGCTACTTCAACGTCGAGTTCCCCAAGGACTGCCCGAGCCGTCCCGAGGTCCAGCTCAACATCCGTTTCCAGGCGCCCAGTTGCTGGGACGGCAAGTACCTGGACACGCCCGACCACCGCAGCCATATGGCCTACCCGGTGGTCAATCCCGGCACGAACAACAACGTGTGCCCCGCCGACCACCCGGTGGCGCTGCCGATGGTCGAGTTCAAGATGGCCTTCCCGGTCAACGGTGACCTCTCCCGGGCGAGGCTGGCCAGCGGTCCGAGCTGGTCGTTCCACTACGACTTCTTCAACGCCTGGGACGCGCCGACGCTCAAGGCGCTGGTCGACCACTGCGTGGTCGGGGCGCTCCAGTGCGACGCCCGCGGCTATGACCAGACCCACCCCGAGGCCGGAGCGGCCCTCGACGAGAACTACGAGCTGCCGTAGCCGCCGCACCTGCCGTAGCCGCCGCACCTCCCGTACCACCGCGGCCCGGCCGCCCGCGGGACACACCGCCGCGGCCGGGCCGTCCGCACCCGACTCCCCCCGCCGACACACCGAAAGACACCACCATGACCCGGATCCGTACCGCACCACGCCGTATCGCGGCGCCCCTCGCCGCCGGTCTGCTGGCCGCCGGTGCCCTCGCGCTGCCCGGCCAGCAGGCACACGCCGCCGGAAGCGTCGTCAAGGTCACCGGCGCCCAGGGCGACTGGCGGCTGACCGTGGACGGCCAGCCGTATCAGATCAAGGGCCTGACCTGGGGCCCCGCCATCGCGGACGCCGACCGCTACCTCCCCGATCTGCGGTCGATGGGCGTGAACACCATCCGCACCTGGGGCACCGACGCCACCAGCAAACCCCTCTTCGACTCCGCGGCCGCCCACGGCATCAAGGTGATCGCCGGATTCTGGCTCCAGCCCGGTGGCGGCCCGGGCAGCGGCGGCTGTGTGAACTACCGGACGGACACCGCCTACAAGGATCAGATGGCCGCCGAGTTCACCAAGTGGGTCTCCGCCTACAAGGACCACCCGGGCGTGCTGATGTGGAACGTGGGCAACGAGTCGGTGCTCGGCCTCCAGAACTGCTACAGCGGTGATGAGCTGGAGCGGCAGCGGGACGCCTACACCACGTTCGTCAACGACATCGCTAAGAAGATCCATGCCATCGATCCCGGCCACCCGGTGACCTCCACCGACGCCTGGACCGGCGCGTGGCCGTACTACCGGAAGAACGCCCCCGACCTCGATCTGTACGCCGTCAACTCCTACAACGCCGTCTGCGACATCAAGGCCACCTGGGAGCAGGGCGGTTACACCAAGCCGTACATCGTCACCGAGACCGGCCCGGCGGGGGAGTGGGAGGTCCCCGACGACTCCAATGGTGTCCCCGAGGAGCCCACCGACCAGGCCAAGGCCGCGGGCTACACCAAGGCGTGGAACTGCGTCACCGGCCACAAGGGCGTCGCGCTCGGCGCCACGATGTTCCACTACGGCACCGAGGACGACTTCGGCGGCGTCTGGTTCAATCTGCTGCCCGCCGGCCAGAAGCGGCTGTCGTACTACGCGGTGAAGAAGGCGTACGGAGCGGACACCTCGCGCGACAACACACCGCCGGTCATCTCCTCACTGGCCGTGGAGGGCGATGCCGCCAAGGTGGAGGCGGGCCGCGACCTGACGCTCGCGGTCAAGGCCACCGACCCCGACGGCGACGCCATTTCCTACCAGGTGCTGGGCAGCACGATGTACCTCGACAAGGACAAGAGGCTCATCCCGCTGCCCGCCACCGCCCTCGGCGGCGGGCGGCTGAGGGTCACCGCGCCGGACCGCCCCGGGGTGTGGAAGGTGTACGTCAAGGCCACCGACGGCAAGGGCAACGTCGGCGTCGAGACCCGATCCGTGCGGGTGGTCCCGCCCGCCGTGAACGGCACCAACGCGGCCCTCGGCAGGCCCGCCACCGCCTCCTCGTACCAGACGGGTGGTGGCGACTGCCCCTGCGCCCCGGCCAACGCGGTGGACGGCAAGGCCGACACCCGCTGGGCCGCCGACTGGAGCGATCCGCAGTGGCTCCGGGTGGACCTCGGCGCGTCCACCTCCTTCACCCACGTCCAGCTGGTGTGGGAGGCCGCCTACGCCAAGGCGTACACCATCCAGACCTCCGACGACGGCAACAGCTGGCGTACCGTCCGTGAGGTGACCGACGGCAACGGCGGTGTGGACGACTTCGACGTCACGGGCACCGGGCGCTATGTGCGCGTCCACGGCACGGCCCGTGGCACCGGCTACGGCTACTCGCTCTACGAGTTCGGGGTCTACCGCTGAGCCACCGAGGACGGTGGCGGGAGAGCGCTCTATGCCCCCGAGGCGCACGGCCACTAGGGTGCGGGCATGAACCGACAGGCCCCGACCTTGGAGGATGTCGCCCGGGAGGCCGGTGTCTCCCGGGCGACCGTGTCCCGGGTCGTCAATGGCGTCCGCAATGTGGATCCGGCCATCCAGGACCTGGTCCGGCTGGCGATCGAGAGGACCGGCTACGCGCCCAACCGGGCGGCCCGATCGCTGGTGACCCGGCGCACCGGCACCGTGGCCCTCGTCGTCTCCGGGGCCGGGGACACCTCGGAGGAGGAGCAGAACGCCTTCGCCGCACGGGTGTTCTCGGACCCGTTCTTCGGCCGGGTGGTCGGTGGCGTGGTGGGATTCCTGCGGCCGCGCTCGATGCACCCGGTACTGATGTTCGCCGAGTCCCCCGAGGCCCGGCAGGAGGTGGTGAGGTATCTGCGGCAGGGGAACGCCGACGGGGCCCTCGTGGTGTCCACCCACCCCGACGATCCACTGCCCGCGCTGCTGGCCGGGGCCGGACTGCCCGCCGTGCTGTTCGCCCGGCCCGTGCGGCCGGTGGCGCTGAGCCATGTCGACCTGGCGCACTGGGACGGTGGCCGCATCGCCGCCGAGCGCCTGCTGGCCCGGCGGTGCCGGAAGGTGGCCACCGTGTCGGGGCCGTGGGCCGTGGCGGCGAGCCAGGAGCGGCTCGCCGGATTCCGCGACACCATGGCCCGCGGCGGCCACCCGTACGTTCCGGTGGCCGAGGGCGGCTTCACGCTGGACAGCGGGGTGGCGGCGATGACCGCGCTGCTCGCCGAACACCCCGATGTGGAGGGGGTGTTCGCGGCCAACGACCTGATGGCCCAGGGGGTCTGCCAGGTGCTGCGGGAGCGGGGCCGGCGGGTCCCCGAGGATGTCGCGGTGGTCGGCTTCGACGACTCCAGCGTGGCCGCCACCTGCCGGCCGCCACTGACCTCGGTGCGCCAGCCGGTGGAGGACATGGCGGCGGCGATGGCCCGGCTGCTCGACGAGCACGTCCGGGGCCTGCGCACCGATCCGGTCGCGGTCCTCTTCGAACCGGAGCTGGTGGTACGGGAGTCGGCGTAACGGCACGGAGGAGTCGGCGTAACCCTACGCCAGCCATGTGCGTCGCCCCTACGCCAGCCGCGTGCCCAAGGTCGTGCGCCACGCCGGGGACGGCTCCGGCGAGGGCCCGGCGGGCAGGCGGCGCCCACCGCGGGCGAAGAAGTCCGCGAGCGGCAGGATCGCGGCGCCCACCGTCACCGCGTCCGGCCCCAGCGCCCCCAGGTCGATGCCGACGCGTCCGGACGGGTACGGCAGCGCGTACGAGAGCGCGTGGCGGCGCACCGAGTCCAGGAAGCGCGAGCCGAGCTGGAGCCCGGCCCAGCCGCCGACCAGGATGCGCTCGGGCTGGAAGAGGTTGATCAGGTCGGACAGCCCAGCGCCCAGGTACTCCGCCGTCTCGGCGAGGACGGCGGCCGCCACCGGGTCCGGGGCGCCACCATCCGCGGGGTAGGCGGCGGCCAGCATCGCCGTCAGGGCGGTCTCCTCGTCGGTGTCGGACGGTGGCTGTCCGCCCGCCTCCTGCCAGCGTTCCAGCAGCGCCTCCGCGCCCGCGTACGCCTCCAGGCAGCCCAGCGCCCCGCAGCGGCACCGGCGGCCCCGCACCCGCACGGTGAGATGGCCCCACTCCACCGCCCGGCCGTGCTCGACGTCGTCGGTCACGACGCAGGCGCCGACGCCCGATCCGAAGAGCACCACCACCGCGTTGCGCGCACCGCGCCCGGCGCCGAACCACATCTCGGCCTGCCCCAGCGTCTTGGCGCCGTTCTCGATGAAGTACGGGACCTCCTGGGGGAGATGGCCCGGTCCGCGCAGCATCCGCTCCAGCGGGACCGCCTCCCAGCCGATCGGCTGGCAGTGCACCACCGCACCGCCCTCCTCCGCACCGCCCTCCTCGGAGTGCTCGACGATGCCGGGGACGCCGATGCCGACGCCGAGGAGCCGATCGGGGGTGAGCCCGGCCGCCGCCAGGACCTCGGCGATGCCGTCGCGGATATGGCCCGCGATCAGTTCGCTGTCGTAGCGGTCCCGGTGTCCGGCGCCGCGCGTGGGCAACGGCCGGTCGGCATGGGCCCGTTCGGCCAGCGCGAGATCGAACAGCTCGACGCGGACCCGGGTCTCGCCGACATCCACCCCGATCATGTGGCCGCTGTGCGGGGTGATCCGCAGCAGGGTGCGGGGGCGGCCGCCGTCGGAGTCCACGCTCCCGGCCTCCTCCACCAGCTCCTCGGCGAGCAGTTCGGCGACCACATTGCTGATGGAACCTGAACTCAGCCCGGTCGCTGGGGCCAGCGAATAGCGGCTCATCGGCCCGTCGAGGTACAACCGGCGCAGCACGGCGGCACGGTTCTCCCGCCGCAGGTCACGAACCGTACGGCCGTTGTTCGCCGTCACCTGGCCTCCTCAACTCCGGGCTCCGCGCCGCAAGATACCTCCGCCGGATCTCTTGACGCGACCTTCTCTTGAGGTTTAACTCACGTCCTAAATTAAGCCGTGAGAGGCTTCGGGAGTTGAACGCGGTGGCATACCCGGGCCCTTCTTGGCACTCACCCCTCCCGGAAGGGACACCAGGAGCCATGCGCAGCATCCGAGTCGCGGCCATAGGCGCCGTCACCTTGTCACTCGCCCTCGCCGTCTCGGCCTGCGGAGGCGGTTCCTCGACGGCCGGTGGCGGCGGATCCAACGACTCGCCGAAGACGCTCACGTACTGGGCCTCCAACCAGGGCGCCAGCATCACGGTGGACAAGAAGGTCCTGAAGCCCGAGCTCGACAAGTTCGAGAAGAAGACCGGGATCAGAGTGAAACTCGAGGTCGTTCCCTGGTCCGAGCTGCTGAACCGGATCCTCACCGCCACGACCTCCGGCCAGGGGCCGGATGTGCTGAACATCGGCAACACCTGGAGCGCCTCGCTCCAGGCGTCCGGGGCGCTGCTGCCGTGGGACGACAAGAACTTCGGCAGCATCGGCGGCGAGGACCGCTTCGTGGCCTCCGCCCTCGGCTCGACCGGGATGAAGGGTGAGGACCCGGCCGCGGTGCCGCTGTACTCGATGGCGTACGCGCTCTACTACAACAAGAAGATGTTCGCCGACGCGGGCATCTCCAAGCCCCCCGCCACCTGGGACGACCTCGTCGCCGACGGCAAGAAGCTCTCCAAGGACGGCAAGTGGGGGCTCGGCGCCGAGGGCGCGAACCTCTCGGAGAACATCCACCAGGTCTTCGTCTTCGCCAAGCAGCACGGCGCAGACTTCTTCACCGCCGACGGCAAGCCCGACTTCACCTCGGACGGCGCGGTCACCGCGATCAAGCAGTATGTCGACCTGATGGCGAAGGACAAGATCATCGCCCCGGGCAATGCCGAGTACGCGCAGAACCAGTCCCTCAGCGACTTCGCCAAGGGCAAGACGGCCATGGTCCTGTGGCAGACCGCCTCCGCCACCTTCGCCTCCCTGGGCATGAAGGACGACGAGTGGGGCGTGGCCCCGGCGCCCGTACGCTCCGGCACCCCCGGCACCGGCACCGCCGTCAACTCGATGGTCGCGGGCATCAACCTGGCCGTCTTCAAGAACACCGACAACCACGACGGCGCCCTGAAGTTCGTGAAGTTCATGACCAGCGACGCCGAGCAGAAGATCCTCAACAAGGCGTACGGCTCCATCCCGCCGGTCAAGGCCGCCCAGTCCGACCCCGCGTTCAACAACCAGGCGACCGCCGCCCTGCGGGACACCCTCGCCAAGAGCGCCGAGGCGCTGCCGCAGGTGGCCGACGAGTCGCAGTTCGAGACGTCCGTGGGCACGGCCGTCAAGGAGCTGTTCGCGGACGCCGCCGCCGGACGCCCGGTGACCACCGCGTCGGTGAAGGCCAAGCTGGAGAAGGCCCAGCAGCAGATGCCGGCGAAGTGAGCGCGGACACCTCATGACCACCACGACCGCCATCGCGAAGGCAGACCGGCGGACCGTGTCGGGGAGCACCCCCGGGGCGGCGCGAGGTCCGCGCCGCCCCGGGCGGATCCGCCGCATCGGGCTGCCGTATCTGCTGCTCCTGCCCGCCCTGGTCCTCGAGCTCCTGGTCCATCTGGTGCCGATGGTGATGGGCATCCTGATGAGCTTCAAGGCGCTCACCCGGTTCTCCATCCGGGACTGGAGCGCCGCGCCCTGGTCCGGATTCGACAACTACAAGATCTCGGTGGACATCAACGCGCCGGCCGGTGAGGCGCTGCTCCACTCGTTCTGGGTCACCTGCGGCTTCACCGTGCTGTCCGTCGGGCTGTGCTGGCTGCTGGGCACCGCCACCGCCATCTTCCTCCAGGACACCTTCCGCGGCCGGGGTGTGCTGCGCACCCTGTTCCTGGTCCCGTACGCGCTGCCCGTCTACACGGCCGTCATCACCTGGGCGTTCATGTTCCAGCACGACAACGGGCTGGTGAACCACGTCCTCCACGACCAGCTGGGCCTCACCGACAAGCCCTCGTTCTGGCTGATCGGCGACAACAGCTTCATCGCGCTGCTCACCGTGTCGGTGTGGAAGGGCTGGCCGTTCGCCTTCCTCGTCGTCATGGCCGGTCTCCAGAACATCCCCAAGGAGCTCTACGAGGCGGCCGCCCTCGACGGCGCCGGAATGTGGCAGCAGATCCGCCGCATCACCCTGCCCTCGCTGCGCCCGGTCAACCAGGTGCTGGTGCTGGTGCTGTTCCTGTGGACGTTCAACGACTTCAACACCCCGTATGTGCTGTTCGGCAAGGCAGCGCCGGAGGCCGCGGACCTCATCTCGATCCACGTCTACCAGACGACGTTCGCCACCTGGAACTTCGGCACCGGGTCCGCCATGTCCGTCCTGCTGCTGCTCTTCCTGCTCGTGGTGACGGGCTTGTACCTCCTGCTGACCTCCCGACGAAGGAAGACGGCCGATGTCTAGCACCTCCCCGGCGCGGCCCCGCTCACCGATGGCCGCCCCCCGGTCCTTCCTCTGGGCCCGCCGGATCTTCCTCACCCTGCTCACCGGGTTCGTCCTGCTGCCGGTGTACGTCATGGTCTCCAGCTCCCTGAAGCCACTGGAGGACGTCTCGGGGACGTTCCGCTGGCTGCCGAGCGGGCTGACCATCCGCCCCTACATCGACATCTGGTCGACGGTCCCGCTCGCCCAGTACTTCATGAACTCGGCCATCGTGGCGGGCGCGGCCACCGTCTGCTCGGTGGTGATCGCCGTCTTCGCCGCGTACGCGGTCAGCCGGTACCGGTTCCGGGGCAAGCGGGTGTTCACCGTCACCGTCCTGTCCACCCAGATGTTCCCCGGGATCCTCTTCCTGCTGCCGCTGTTCCTCATCTACGTGAACATCGGCAACGCCACCGGCATCGCCCTCTTCGGCTCCCGGGGCGGCCTCATCCTCACCTATCTCACCTTCTCGCTGCCGTTCTCGATCTGGATGCTCATCGGGTACTTCGACTCGGTGCCGCGCGATCTGGACGAGGCGGCGCTGGTGGACGGCTGCGGACCGCTGGGTGCGCTGTTCCGGGTCGTCGTCCCGGCCGCGATCCCCGGCATCGTCGCCGTCGCCGTCTACGCGTTCATGACCGCCTGGGGCGAGGTGCTCTTCGCGTCCGTGATGACCAACGACACCACCCGCACCCTCGCCGTGGGCCTCCAGGGCTACGCCTCCCAGACCGAGGTGTACTGGAACCAGGTCATGGCCGCCTCGCTCGTCGTCAGTGTCCCCGTGGTCGCGGGCTTCCTGCTGCTTCAGCGCTATCTCGTGGCGGGACTCACGGCCGGAGCCGTGAAGTGACCGGCCTTCCCACCTCTGACCTTCCCACCTCCGGCCTTCCCACCCCTGACCTTCCCACCTCTGAAAGGACGTACGTGTCCGAACTCCTGGACCTCACAGCCTTCCCGCACGACTTCCTGTGGGGCACGGCCACCTCCGCCTACCAGGTCGAGGGAGCCGTCGCCGAGGACGGACGGTCGCCCTCGATCTGGGACACCTTCTCGCACACCCCCGGCAAGGTGGCGGGTGACGACCACGGCGATGTGGCCTGCGACCACTACCACCGCTGGCGCCAGGACATCGGGCTGATGAAGCGGCTCGGCACCAACGCCTACCGGCTGTCCATCGCCTGGCCACGGGTGGTGCCGGGCGGCGACGGGCCGGTCAACGCCAAGGGGCTGGCCTTCTACGACGAGCTGATCGACGGCCTGCTGGAGGCGGGCATCACCCCGTCCGTCACCCTGTACCACTGGGACCTGCCCCAGGTGCTCCAGGACCGGGGCGGCTGGCCCGAGCGCGACACCGCGGAGCACTTCGCCGCGTACGCCTCGGTGGTGGCCGACCGCCTCGGCGACCGGGTGTACCACTGGACCACTCTCAACGAGCCGCTGTGCTCGGCCTGGATCGGCCACCTCGAGGGCGTGATGGCGCCCGGGCTCACCGATCTGACCGCGGCGGTCCGCGCCTCGTACCACCTGCTGCTCGGCCACGGCCTCGCCGCTCAGGCGATCCGGGCCGCCGCGCCACGCGCCGAGGTCGGCATCGTCAACAACCTCAACACCGTGGAGGCGGCCACCGACCGGCCGGAGGACCAGGCCGCCGCACGGCGCATGGACGGCCACACCAACCGCTGGTGGCTGGACCCGGTGCACGGCCGTGGGTTCCCTGCCGACATGCGCGAGGTGTACGGGGTCGAACTGCCGGAGCACCCCGGCGACCTGGAGACGATCGCCGCGCCCCTGGACTGGCTGGGCCTGAACTACTACTTCCCGGCCACCGTCACCGACGACCCCACCGGCCCGGCCCCGCACGCCCGCGCCGTCCGCCGCCCGGACGTCCCGCGCACGGGCATGGACTGGGAGGTCGACGCCGGCGGCATCGAAAGCCTGCTGTTGCGCCTGACCGGCGAATACGGCGCCCGCAAGCTGTACGTCACCGAGAACGGCTCCGCCTACCCCGATGTCGTACGGCCGGACGGGACCGTGGACGACCCCGAGCGCCAGGACTACCTCGTCCAGCACCTCGCGGCCTGCGCCTCGGCGGTCCGCAAGGGTGCTCCGCTGGCCGGGTACTTCGCCTGGTCGCTGCTGGACAACTTCGAGTGGGCCTACGGCTACGACAAGCGCTTCGGCCTCGTCCATGTCGACTATCGCACCCAGGTCCGCACCATCAAGGGGACCGGCCACCGCTACGCGGAGATCATCCGCGACCACCGGGGCCGGGCCCGCCGCGCCGCCTAGGGGGTGTCCGAGGGGCCTTGACGCCTGCGGCGGGCTTGTTCCCCTCCCCGCCCCTTCCCGAAACCGGGGCTCCGCCCCAGACCCCGCAACCGGGGCTCCGCCCCAGACCCCGCAACCGGGGCTCCGCCCCAGACCCAGGGTCGGGGCTCCGCCTCAGACTCCGGGCCGGGGCTCTGCCCCAGACTCTGGGTCGGGGCTTCGCCTCAGACCCCGCAACCGGGGCTCCGCCCCAGACCCCGCAACTGGGGCATCCGCCCCAGGCCCCGGGCCGGGGCTTCGCATCAGACTCCGGGGCGGGGCTTTGCCCCAGACCCAGGGTTGGGGCTTGGCCTCAGTCTCCGGGTTGGGGCTCTGCCCCAGACCTCGGGTCGGGGCTTCGCCTCAGACTCCGGGTCGGGGCTCCGCCCAGACTCCGGACTGGGGATCCGCCTCAGACCCAGGGGCGGGGCATCGCCCCAGATCCAGGGCCGGGGCTCCACCCCAGACCCCGCAACCGGGGCATCCGCCCCAGCCCTCGGGCCGGGGCTCTGCCTCAGACCCCGAAACCGGGGCTTTGCCCCAGACCCAGGGTCGGGGCTCTGCCCCAGACTCCGGGCCGGGGCTCCGCCCCTTCTCGCGGCATCGATATGCGGTTCCGCCGCGTGGCGGGGCTCCGCCCCAGACCTCGGGGTCCAGGGGCGGAGCCCCTGGTAACGGGAAGGGGCGGGGAGGGGAAAAGTCCACCCGCGGCACACAGCCACAACGCACAACGCACAGCACATCGGCACCACGGCACACCGGCACTTCGGCACGAACACCCATCGGCACCACAGCGTGCCCCCCCACAACCTCATCGAGGAGAGCCGCATGCCATCCCGTACCCCCCGCATCCTGCTGAGCGCCCTCGCCACCCTGGCCACGGTGGCGGTGCTGACCACGGGCCCGGCCCTCGCCACACCCACCACGCACTCCACCGCGGCCGCCGCCCAGGCGACCGCTCAGGCGACCGCCCAGGCGACGTGGGACACCGACCGGGCCGCGGCCGCGTACGCCGCGAACCACGGCGCCGTCACCGCGTCCGGCAGCGAGAACGACGGCACCGCGCCGGGCCTGGCCTTCGACGGCAACGGATCGACCCGCTGGGCCAGCCCGTTCACCGACGACGCGTGGATACGCGTCGACCTCGGCGCCACCATCCGGATCGACCGGGTCGTCCTGGACTGGGAGGCCGCCTACGGCAAGAAGTACGTCCTGGAGGTGTCCAAGAACGGCACCGACTGGACCCCCTTCTACACCGAGGACGCCGGGACCGGAGGATCCCTCACCGCCCACACCCATCCGCAGGACGTCGTCGGACGCTACGTACGGATGCGTGGCATCGAGCGCGGCACGCCCTACGGCTACTCGCTGTACTCGTTCAAGGTGTACGGCGGAGAGCCCGCCCCGGCGTCCACGACCCGGACCAATCTCGCCCTGAACCACCCCGCCTACTCCAACTACTACCAGCACGCGGGCAACTCACCCGCCTTCGTCACCGACGGCGGCTGGCCCGCCAACCTCAAGGACGACCAGACCCGCTGGTCCAGCGACTGGAACGCCAACCGCTGGGTCTCGGTGGACCTCGGCGCGACCTCCACGATCGACACCGTCGACCTCTACTGGGAGGCGGCCTACGCCGTCGACTACCAGGTACAGGTGTCCGACGACAACCGCACCTGGCGCACGGTATACCAGCCCTCCGCCGCCGAGGTGGCCGCCCGCCGCGCGGATGTGAAGTCCCCCGCGGACGCGGTGGGCCGCCATGACACCGTGAAGCTGTCGCAGCCCGCCACCGGTCGCTATGTACGGATGCTGGGGAAGGAGCGCCGCTCCTTCTACAACCCGGCCCCGGCCACCGCCCAATTCGGCTACTCCCTCTACGAGTTCCAGGTCTGGGGCACCGGCGGAAGCGCCTCCGCCGCGTACCCGGCCCTCCCCGGTGAACAGTCCGGGGCGTACCGGACGACGTTCTTCGACGACTTCACCGGCGCCTCCCTCGACCGCTCGAAGTGGCGTGTGGTGCGGACCGGCCAGGAGATGGGGTCGGTCAACGGCGAGTCGCAGGCGTATGTCGACTCCTCCGACAACATCCGCACCGAGAACGGCAATCTCGTCCTCAGGGCGAAGTACTGCAAGGGGTGCACCCAGGCGGGCGGCGGCACGTACGACTTCACCTCCGGACGCATCGACACCCACACCAAGCTGGACTTCACCTACGGGCGGGTCAGCGCCCGGATGAAGCTGCCGGTCGGCGACGGCTACTGGCCCGCGTTCTGGCTGCTGGGCAGCGATGTGGACGATCCCTCGGTGTCCTGGCCCTCCTCCGGTGAGACCGACATCATGGAGAACATCGGCTACGCCGACTGGACCAGCACCGCCCTGCACGGCCCCGGCTATTCGGCGGACGGCAACATCGGCGCCCGCCAGACCTACCCGGGCGGCGGCCGCGCCGACCAGTGGCACACCTACGCGGTGGAGTGGACACCCACCGGGATGCGCTTCCTCGTCGACGACCGGGTGGTCCAGGAGACGAGTCGCAACAAGCTCGAGTCCACCCGTGGCCAGTGGGTCTTCGGCCACAACCAGTACGTGATCCTCAACCTCGCCCTGGGCGGGGCGTACCCGGCCGGGTGGAACAAGGTCACCACCCCCTACTGGGGCCTGCCGCAGTCCAGCGTCGACCGGATCGCGGCCGGGGGAGTGCAGGCGGAGGTGGACTGGGTGCGCGTCGAACAGAAGGGGTGAGCGCTGCATCATGGACCGTTGACGGGCGGCCGCCGTGGCCGCCCGGCATCGGGAAGCAGCGGAAGAAGGAGGAGCGCCGATGAGGGTGGCGTTGCACTCGGTTCTCAAGGAGGGCCAGGAGTCCGGTTATGAGCAGGTGCACGCCACGGTCCCGGAGGACCTGCTGGCGGCGCTGCGCCGAGCCGGGATCACCAACTGGCGGATCTGGCGCAGCGGACGCCATCTCTTCCACCTCGTGGACTGCGAGGACTTCGCCGCCGCGATGGCGGCGCTGGACGAGGACCCGGCCAACCAGCGCTGGCAGGAGTTCATCGGCGCGTACGTCGACCACTTCGAGGACACCGGCGGTTCCCCCGCCGAGGCGGAGCGGATGGCGCTGGGCGAGGTGTGGGAGCTGCGCGCCCAGGCCGAGGCCGCCGAGCGCGGCTAGAGGGCGCCCCCGGGGCCCCGCCCCTGGAGCCTGGGGTCTGGGGCGGAGCACCCCACGCGGCGGAGCCGCATATCGTCAGGTGCTGGGAAGGGGCGGGGAGGGGAACAGCCCGCCGCAGGCGTCAAGACGGGCGTCAAGACGGGCGTCAAGACGATCGGCCGAACCGGCGGAGCCTACCGGTCCGGATCGTTCGGCGCAGCCTTTCATCAGACCTTGAGTACGGGTGAGAACGGGGCGAACGCGTCCACGTACGACGTGGTGGCCCCGCGCGGGGGCGTGGCGGAACGCGGCAAGCGCTCCGCACACGCCTGCCGCGCATCCCCGACTGGAGGTCACTGAGTTGAGCCACCGACGTGTGAACAAGCGGACCCTCGCCATTTCCGGAGCCGCCATCACCGCGCTCGGGGCAGCCGCCATTCTGCTGCCCAACGCGAACGCGACCCCGGACGAGTCGTCGGGCGCCAAGACCTTCTCGTCCCCGGCCGCGGTGAAGCTCGCGAGGAGTCTCGCCTCGGACCTCGGTGACAACGGTGCGGGCTGGTACTACGACAACGGCAACCGCCAGCTGGTCATGAACGTGGTGGACGAGGACTCCGCCGAGTCCGTCCGGGCCAAGGGCGCCGTGGCGAAGGTCGTCCAGAACAGCATGGCCGATCTGAAGGCCGCCACCCAGACGCTGAGCAGCGATGCGTCGGTGCCCGGCACCGCCTGGTCGATCGACCCGGTCACCAACAAGGTCCAGGTGACCGCCGACCGGACGGTGACCGGCGCGAAGTGGGACACGCTGACCAAGGCCACGGGCCAGATGGAGGGCATGGTCAGCGTCAAGCGCAGCAAGGGCGAGTTCAAGAAGTTCGATGGCGAGGAGGCGGCCCAGCCCGGCGACAACGGCGGCGCGGGTGCCGGGGACGCGGCGGGTGACGCGGGGGCCGCAGGCGGTGCGGGCGACGCGGGGGCCGCAGGTGGTGCGGGCGACGCGGGGGCCGCAGGTGGTGCGGGCGGTGCCGGTGACGCCGCTGGTGGTGCGGGTGACGCCGGGGGTGGCGGTGACGCCGCGGCCGGTGGGCTCGACGGCGGCGATGCCATCTTCGGCGGTGGCGTCCGCTGTTCGCTGGGCTTCAACGTCAGCGTCGACGGCGCGCCGGGCTTCCTGACCGCGGGCCACTGCGGCAACGAATCCCAGACCTGGACCTCGGACGAGGCCGGTGCCCAGCAGGTGGGCACGGTGCAGGACTCCAAGTTCCCCGAGAACGACTTCGCGCTGGTGATGTACGACGACGCCACCACCCAGCCCTCCAGCACGGTCGACCTCCAGAACGGCAACACCCAGGAGATCGGGCGCGCCGTCGAGGCGAGCGTGGGCCTGAAGGTGCAGCGCTCGGGCTCCACGACCGGGGTCACCGACGGCACCGTCACCGGCCTCAACGCCACGGTGAACTACGGCAACGGCGACATCGTCAACGGCCTCATCCAGACCGATGTGTGCGCCGAGCCCGGCGACAGCGGTGGCGCGATGTTCGCCGAGGACGCGGCGGTCGGGCTGACGTCCGGCGGCAGCGGCGACTGCACCCAGGGCGGTGAGACGTTCTTCCAGCCGGTGACCGCCGCGCTGGAGGCCACCGGCGCGGTCATCGGCGCGGACGGCGGCGGCGCCGGTGGCGGTGACGCGGCCGGTGGCGCTGGCGACGCGGCGGGCGGTGCTGGTGACGCGGCCGGTGGCGCCGGTGACGCGGCGGGCGGTGCCGGTGATGCGGCGGGCGGTGCCGGTGATGCGGCCGGTGGTGCGGGTGACGCCGCGGGCGCGGGCAACGCCGGAGCCGGTGACGCCGGAGCCGGTGACGCGGGTGCCGGTGACGCGGGTGCCGGTGACGCGGGCGCGGCTGCCGGGGCCGGTGACACCGGCAGCGAAGCGGGCCAGGGTCTCAACTGATCCGGCCCACCCCATGAACGAGGCCCCGGGCGCCCTCCTGCCCCAGTGCCCGGGGCCTCCCCTTCTCCATGACCACCCTCCGGCCCTAGCCGGAGCCGGAGACCGGAAGTCCCGCCGCCTCCGCCGCCGCGCCGAGCACCTCGCGCAGCATGGCCGGGGTGAGCCGCCCGGTGAAGGTGTTCTGCTGGCTCACGTGGTAGCAGCCGAAGAGCGTGAGCGGCGACCCGTCGTCGGCCGCCCGCAGCGTGGCCCGCGCGCCGTGTCCGAACACCGGCCGGGGCCGGGGCACGGCCCATCCGGCCGCCTCCAAGGCGGGCAGCACGGCCTGCCAGCCGAAGGCGCCGAGCACCACCGCGGTCCGCAGCGTCGGCCGCAGCAGCCGCAGCTCCCGGGCCAGCCACGAGCGGCAGGTGTCCCGCTCCTCGGGGGTGGGGCGGTTGGCGGGCGGGGCACAGTGCACCGGCGAGGTGATCCTGACCCCGTACAGCTCCAGACCGTCACCGCGGTGGGTGGCGGTCGCCCGGCTGGCCAGCCCCAGGTCGTACAGCGCGGCGTACAGGAAGTCGCCGGCGCGGTCGCCGGTGAACATCCGGCCCGTGCGGTTTCCACCGTGGGCGGCCGGTGCGAGTCCCACGATCGCCACCCCGGCGTCCGGTGGCCCGAACCCGGGCACCGGCCGCCCCCAGTACTCCCAGTCGGCGTAGGCCCGGCGCTTGGTGCGGGCGGCCTCCTCCCGCCACTGGACCAGCCGGGGGCAGGCGCGGCAGTCGATGACCCGTGCGTCCAGCTCGGCGAGGGTTTCGGCGCCGGGGGCCTGACGGGCGGGGTAGGAGCGGTCGGGTTCTGAGGTGGTCATGTTGGGGGCTGGTGCCCCGTGTCCTTGCGCAGGAAACGCCTCAGCCGGGTGAGCGACCAGGTGTTGATGACATCGTCCGGGGTCAGCCAGCCCCGCTGGGCCATGCCCACCCCGTACCGCATGTTGTCCAGGTCCCGGGTCGAGTGGGCGTCGCTGTCCAGGGCGAACACCACCCCGTGCGACTTGGCCCGCAGGATGTTCTCGTCCGACAGATCGAGCCGGTCCGGATGTGCGTTGATCTCCAGCGCGGTGCCGGTGCGGGCGCAGGCGGCGAACACCTCGTCCAAGTCGGCGTCGATCCCGGGCCGCTTGCCGATCAGCCGGGTGGTCGGATGGCCGATGACATGCACGTACGGATTCTCGCAGGCCCTCACCAGCCGCCGGGTCATCGCCTTGCGGTCCAGGCCGAACTGGGTGTGCACCGAGGCCACGCACAGATCGAAGTCCTCGAGGAAGTCGGGCGGCCAGTCCACGTCCCCGTCGACGTCGATGTTCAGCTCCACGCCGTGCAGCAGCCGGGTGTCCCCGCGGCGGCGCCCCCGGTCGAGCGCGCGCACCCGCTCCCGCTGGGCCAGCATCTTCTCCTCGGTCATCTGCTGCATGTACAGCTTGGGTGCGTGATCGGTGATGGCGTAGTACGCGTAGCCGCGCCGCTCCGCCTTGGCGATCATGTCCTCCAGCGATTCCAGCCCGTCGGTGAGGTTGGTGTGGGTGTGCAGATCGCCCCGGAGGTCGGACTCCTCGACCAGCCGGGGGAGTTGGCCTTCGAGGGCCGCCTTGACCTCGCCCCGGTCCTCGCGCAGCGTCGGCGGGATCCAGTCCATGCCGAGCCGGGCGTAGACGTCCTCCTCGCTCCGCGAGGCGATGGTCTTGCCGCTCTTGGTCTCGAAGAGGCCGTACTCGGAGAGCTTGAGGCCATGGCGCACCGCGATCGCGCGGATGCGGATGTTGTGCGCCTTGGAGCCGGTGAAGTAGAGCAGTCCCGCGCCCCAGGAGTCCAGCGGCAGGACCCGCAGATCCACCTGGAGCCCCTTGGTGGTGCGGATCGAGGTCTTCTTCTGGCCGTGGGCGATCACCTCGGAGGTGAGCGGCAGCCGGGTGAACGCCTCCATGAACGGGCCGGATTCCTCCGCCGCCACCAGGATGTCCACATCGCCCACGGTCTCCCGCATCCGGCGCAGCGACCCGGCGTACGCACACCGGCGGCAGCCGGGCACCTTGGACAGGGCGGAGACGATGTCATCGGCCACGTCCATGGCCTCGTCGAGCGGGATGCGGTTGCCCGCGGCGCGCATCAGCCCGATGCCGTGCGCGATGTTCTCCTCGGACTTCGGCCCGAAGCCCTTGAGATCGCGCAGCTGGTGGTCCTCGATGGCCTGGGCCAGCTGGTCGATCGAGGAGATCTCCAGCTCCTCGTAGAGGATCATGGCCTTCTTCGGCCCGAGCGCCGGGATGGCGGTCAGCTCGCGCACCCCGGCCGGGATCGCGGCGCGCGCCTCCTCGACGGCGGGCATGGTCCCGGTGTGCAGATACTCGACCACCTTGTCGGCGATCGACCGGCCCACATTGGGGATGTCCCGCAGCGCCTTCGCGTCGAACTGCGAGATGTCGGCCGCGTGGCCGCCGATCGCCCGGGCGGCCTTCTCGTACGCACGCGCCCGGTACGCGTCCCCGCCCGTGATCAGGAGCAGATCGGCGTATTCGCGCAGGAGGGCTTCGACCTCCTCGTTGGAGCGAGCCATGACAGCGATTTTAGTCGGCTCTGGCGATCCCGGTGAGGTGGAGGGATCCTGGTGTCAGGAGCGAAACGGCGATCCGCGCGAGGCGGGTCGACCGGTTTCTGCCGTGGGTGTCCCCGGGTTTGGGGGAGGTCATGGACGTTGGATTCCTGAAGCCGTTGTTCGACCGCCCCGGTCCATGGGCGGGCGTGTACATGGACACCTCCCGCAGCACGGAGGACGCGCCCAGGCGGCGCAGGCTGCGGGAGCGGTTCGTGGCGGATCAGCTGACCGGCCAGGGCGCCGACCGCGCCACCTGTGACGCGGTGGTCGATCGGCTGGCCGGTGAGCAATGGGCCAGGACGTCCGCGGGGCGGGCGCTGTTCGCCACGGACGGCGAGGTGGTGCTCGACCTGCCGCTGGCCACGTCCCCGATCGATGTGGTCACGTCCTGGTCGATGCTGCCGCGAGTGGCGCCGCTGGCCGCGTTCAGGGGTGAGTGGCCGGCCTGTCTGGTGGCCTTCGTCGACCAGGCGGGGGCCGATCTGGAGCTGCGCGACGACACCGGTGCCCGGCCGGCGGGGCGCGCCGGGGGCCGCAGGGCGCATGGCCGGGGCCACCGGTCGGTGCCTGCCGACCGCCACGAGTGGCACTACCGCAACCGGGTCGGGAACACCTGGGAGCAGACCGCCGACCGCGTGGCCGACGAGCTGATGCGGCAGTGGACGGACAACGACGCCGACCTGCTGATCCTGGCCGGTGACCCGCGCGAGCGCCGGGCCGTACGCGACCGGCTGCCCGAGCCGCTGCGGGCCAAGACGGAGGAGACCCGCCACGGCAGCAGGGCCGCCGGCTGCTCGGAGCAGCTGAACGCGGAGATCGACCACGCCCGGGCGGAGTACGCCCGCGCCCATCTGGAGACCGTCCTCGACCTCTTCCGCGCCGGGCGGGGCCGCCCCGGCGGACCGCTGAGCGGACACGACGGCACCGGGCCGCCGAGCAGCGGTGCGGCGGAGGGCGTACCGGCGGTGGTGGAGGCCATGCGCCGCCACCAGGCGGCCACGCTGCTGCTGGGGCACGCGGGCGGCGATATGCGCCATGAGGTGTGGATCGGTCCTGCCGCCGATCAGGTGGCCGTGCAGCGCTCCCAGGCGCGCGCCATGGGCGTCAGAACACCCGAGCCCGCCCGCGCGGACGACGCGCTGATGCGGTCCGCGACGGTGGCCGACACCGAGGTGCTGGTGGTGCCCGAGGGACTCCAGGGACCGGCCGGGGGCCTGGGCGCGGTGCTGCGCTGGCACGCCTGAACGAGGTGCGGGGACCGGGCGCGGGAACCAGGCGCGGAGCGTCAGCGCTCCGCGCCCGGCCCTTCCGGATGCGCGGTGTTCGCCTGGAAGGGCCATTTCTCGGCCGGCCTGGTTGACATGGCTCGCTCAGCTCTCTACGGTCCGTTGGTTGTTAGGAAACCTACTTAACCAATGCTCTGCCTGCCCTCAGGGAGACATCCGTGGTCCTCCGTCCGGCACCCTTCCGGCGGCGGGCGCGAGCCCGCGTCCGACGCGCTCTGACCGCCTCGCTCGCCCTCGGCGGCCTGCTCCTCACCGTCTCCCTCACCACGGGCGCCGCGCCCCCGGGCGGCGGACCGGCGGCGGGCGGCCCGACCCCGGTGACCCGGGTGGGCGCGGCCCCGGGCACCGCGACCCCGCTCGCGGGCTTCGCCACGCAGTCCTCGGCCAAGGTGTCCGACACCCCCGCGGCCATCTCCACCCCCGGCTACCCCGCCTCCGGCTGGCATCCGGTGGGGCCCAGGTCGACGGTGCTCGCCGGGCTGCTCGCGGCCGACACGTACCCGGATCCGTTCTACTCGACCAACCTCAAGAAGATCCCCGCGGCCGACTTCACCGTCCCCTGGTGGTACCGCGGCGACTTCACCGTGGCCGACACCTCCCGCCGCACCTATCTGGACGTCAGCGGTGTGGTGTCCGCCGCCGATGTGTACGTCAACGGCGCCCAGGTGGCCACCAAGGACCGGATCGCCGGTGCGTACACCCAGCATGAGCTGGACGTCACCGACCTGGTCAGGGCGGGGACCAATACGGTGGCGTTCCGCGTCCAGCCCAACGATCCGCGCAAGAACCTCACGATGGGCTGGATCGACTGGCTCCAGCCCCCGCCCGACGAGAACATGGGCATCGTCCGCGATGTGCTGGTCCGCCGTGGCGGCCCGGTGGCCCTGCGCGACGCGCATGTGACGACCCGGCTGGACACCGAATCGCTCGCCTCCGCCGAGCTCACCGTCAAGGCGCGGGTCCGCAACGACTCCGCCTCGCAGGTCACCGCCACGGTCTCCGGCACGGCCGGCCCCGCCGCCATCAGCCGTACGGTGCCGCTCGCCCCGCACGAGACCAAGGCCGTCACCTTCGCCCCCGCCGACTTCCCCCAGCTGCGCCTGGACCGGCCCAAGGTGTGGTGGCCCGCCGGGATGGGCGACCAGCCGATGTACGACCTCGACCTCACCGCCACCGTCTCCAGCACCCCCTCCGACACCGCCCACCACAGCTTCGGCATCCGCGACGTCAAGGCGCCGCTCAACGCCGACGGTGCCCGCCAGTACCGCGTCAACGGACGCCCGCTGCTCATCAAGGCGGGCGGCTGGTCCCCCGATGTGTTTCTGCGCTGGGACGCCCGCTCGGTGGAGGACCGGCTGAAGTACACCCTCGACCTGGGACTGAACACCGTCCGCCTCGAAGGCCATATCGAGCCGGACGAGTTCTTCGACCTCGCCGACCGCTACGGCGTCCTGACCCTCCCCGGCTGGGAGTGCTGTGACAAGTGGGAGGGCCAGGTCAACGGCGATGAGACGGGGGAGAAGTGGACCCCCGCCGACTACGCGGTCGCCAAGGACTCGATGGCCGCCGAGGCCGCGCGGCTGCGCGACCACCCCAGCGTCATCTCCTTCCTCATCGGCAGTGACTTCGCCCCCGACGCCACCATCGAGAAGGACTACCTGGACGCCCTCGAGGCCGCGGACTGGCCGACCCCGGTGATCCCCGCCGCCTCCGCCAAGTCCTCCCCGAAGCTGGGGAAGTCCGGCATGAAGATGACCGGCCCCTATGACTGGGTGCCGCCGGACTACTGGTACGCCAAGCGGGAGGGCGGCGCCACCGGCTTCAACTCCGAGACCAGCGCCGGACCCGACATCCCCACCCTGGACACGCTCCGCTGCATGATGTCCCCGAGCGAACTGGAGACCCTGTGGCGGGATCCGTCGGCCAAGCAGTACCACCGGTCCCCGTCCGGCACCTTCGGCGACCTCAAGCTGTTCGACAACGCGCTGATCGGCCGCTACGGAAAGCCGACCGGGCTGACGGACTACGTGCGCAAGGCGGGGCTGGCACGGTACGAGGCGGTGCGCGCCCAGTTCGAGGCGTACGCGCGCAACTTCTCCGACACCTCCCGGCCCGCCACCGGTGTCGTCCACTGGATGCTCAACAGCGGCTGGACCTCGCTCCACTGGCAGCTCTTCGACCGTTATCTGGACCAGGGCGGGGCCTACTACGGCGCCAAGAAGGCCAATGAGCCGCTGCACATCCAGTACTCCTACGACTCCCGCTCGGTGGTCGTGGTCAACAGCGAGCACACCGCCGCCACCGGCCTCACCGCCCGGGTCAGCCTCTACACCCCCGACGGCACCCGGAAGTTCGACAAGAGCGCCACCGGCCTGCGGGTGCCGGGCGACGGTGGCAAGGCCACCGCGCTCACCGTCCCGGCCGATGTGAGCGGGCTGTCCGGCGCCTATCTGGTCAAGCTCCAGCTGACCGATGGCGCGGGCAAGGAGGTCAGCCGCAATGTGTACTGGCTCTCCACCGAGAAGGACGTGCTCGACTGGGACAACACCGACTGGTACTACACCCCCACCACCTCGTACGCGGATCTGACCGGGCTCGACGACATGGCCGAGGCGCCGGTGTCCGCCACCGCCACCACGACCGGCGGGCCGGACTCCACCGCCACCACGACCGTCACCCTGCGCAACACCGGGAGCGAACGCACACCGGCACTGCTCGTGGACGCCCATCTGGTGAACGGCTCGGGCAAGCCGGTGCTGCCCGTTCACTGGTCGGACAACGAGGTGAGCCTGTGGCCGGGCGAGTCGGTGACGCTCACCGCCACCTATCGCACGGCGGACCTGGGCGGTTCGGCCCCCTCGGTCCGGATCTCGGGCTGGAACACCGCTACCCGCACCGTCCCCGCGGCCACCAGGGCCCGCTGACCGGCCATGTCCTGAAATCGTGTCGAAAGGAATTTTTTCGGCGAGTCCGACGCATGGGGCAAGTTCACACTTTTGTATGCTTTCTCCAGCGCGTCGTTCCCCCGTGTCGGACAGTCACTGTCCGTACGCTCACGAAAGGGGCTCCATATGCACACCATGGAGGTTCGCCCGCCGGTACCCAGCCGTTCCAGCAGCAGATGGCGTCGATACGGCCGACTCGCCGCCGCCAACTTCGTCCGGGGCGCCTCGTATGCGTGCGGCACCGCGGCCATCGGTCTGATGGCGTGGTGGGTGCAGACCCGCTGACACACCCCACCCCATCACCCCGTCCCGAGCCGGAGCCCCTGACCCTGATCGCCCGCGGTCCGCCGCGACGGCCGTGAGTGGCCGTCGCGGCGGCCGGACTACGCCTGAGGATGTGGCTGCGAGCGGAAGCGGGGGAAGTGCATCCCCCGGTGCTCGGCGCGCGGGGCGCCGGGTCCGCCGAGACTGCTGCGCAGCTGGATGCCGTGCATGATCTCGATGATGCCCAGCGCGAGCAGCCAGATACCGGCCACCACGGTGAGCGCCGTGATCGAGCCGAAGGGCGCCACGATCAGGATGATCCCGCCCAGGATGGTGAGCACACCGAGGAACACCTGCCAGCCCCGGGCGGGCATGTCCTCACCGGATATCGCCATGGCGGTCATCATCACGCCCCGGATCAGCCAGGCGAAGCCGATCCAGAGTGCGAGCAGCAGAATCGACTGGGCCGGTCCCCGGAAGCAGAGCAGTCCCAGCATCACACTCAGCGCGCCGGTGATGAAGCTCAGCACGCGCAGCTGCCGCGGGATGTGCGAACCGAAGGCCCCGGCCAGCTGGAAGATCCCGCTGATCAGCAGATACGCGCCGAACAGGGCGCCGATCACCACCAGGGAGGGCCCCGGCCACGCCAGCACCATGATACCGAGCGCGATCGCCACCAGACCCGCGGTCACCAGGACCTGCCAGGTGGTGTTGGACAGCATGTTCTGCATCGTGGCGTAGGGGTTGCCCGCATCGGAGGGCCGCTCTCCCGGCCGGCCGTAGGGTTCCTCTCTCGGCTGCCCGGCTCCTTGCGGACTGTCGGAGGAGTAAGTCATGGTCGTCCACCTCCTCGGGGGGACACGATGGCCGTAGCCCACAGATCCATCGTCCCTCCGTGCCGGTTCCAGCGCCTCGCGGGCAGTGGAACCGCATGGCAAGGTGGTGGTGAGGCCGTGTCCTGGTGCGCGTCAGAGGGAGGCCCGACATGGACGACCGGGAGTTCTTCCAGACGGTGGCGGACCGCACCCAGCTGTCACGGCAGGAGGCGGCGGATGTCACCCGCGCCACGCTCGAGACCCTGGCGGCCCGGCTGAGCGCGGGCGAGGCCCGCGACCTCGCCCAGGAGCTGCCCGGACAGCTCCGGGAGTCCCTTCGGCGCGGGCCGGGGGAGATGGAGGTCTTCGACCCGGAGGAGTCGGTCCGCAGGGTGCACGAGCGCACCGGGCTGTCCGAACCGGAGGCCGACCGGGGTGTCCGGGCGGTCCTCGCCACGCTCCGGGAGGCCGTCTCCGCGGAGGAGTACGGCCACGCCATGTCCCAGCTGGGCAGTGAGTTCGCGAGGATGGCGGAGTCCGTGCGCTGACGCGCCCGCGGGCGGTGGGCTCATCCGGCCCGCCAGCCGCTCCACCGTCCGACGGTGATCTCCACGACCGGCCCGCGCGGCGGCCGGTCCCGGTACTGGACCGGGTAGGTGTCCATGAGCAGCCGGACGTAGTCCGCGGACACCGCCGACTCGTCCGCCGGTGGCAGGACGCGGGCCGTGCCGTCGGCCCGCGCCCACCACAGGTGGTCCCAGTTCTCGTCGTAGTCGTCCACCAGGAGGCATACGGCGGGGTGGGCGCGGATGTTGTCCAGGCGCTTCAGCCGTGTCGTCCGCTTCGGCTTGTGGTCGACGGCCGTCACCACCGTGTCGCCGGTCAGCGCGAAGACCACCGGCACCAGATGCGGGCGGTCCCCGGCCCCGATGGTGGCCAGCCGGGCCAGCCTGGCCCGTACGAAGCGCTCCCGCGCCCGCTCGCTCGTCAGCTGTGGCATCGCGACCCCCGGCGGCTCACCGGAACCCGGCGGCTCACCGGAACCGGGTGGCTCACCGGAACCGGGCGGCGATCCCGGCCATCGAGTCCAGCCGTGCGAGCGTCTTCGCCTCCGGCATCGTCGGCAGATAGAACAGCACCCGCTCCACCCCGATGCGCTGATACCCCTCGGCCACCTCGGCGTCCTCGGGCATCGCGTACAACGTCACCGGCACCTCGCGGCCCGCCACCTCGCGCATCCGCTCGATCTGCGGGCGCAGCTCCTCGGGGGATCCGCTGTTGGCCAGCCAGGCGTCACCGATGGCGGCGATCCGCCGGAACGCGGCGTCGCCGCCACCGCCCACATAGATGGGCGGATGCGGCTGCTGGACCGGCTTGGGCCACTGGAAGACGGGGTCGAAGTTCACGAACTCCCCGTGGAATTCGGCCTTCTCCTTCGTCCAGAGCTCACGGATGGCCCGCAGCCGCTCGTCCAGCAGCCGGCCCCGGGTGGACGGATCGGTGCCGTGGTTCTCCATCTCCTCGCGGTTCCAGCCCGCGCCGACCCCGAAGACGGCCCGCCCGTCCGAGATCAGGTCGAGGGAGGACACTTCCTTCGCGGTGATGATCGGGTCCCGCTGCACCACCAGGGCGACACCGGTGCCCACCAGCAGACGCCGGGTGACCGTGGCGACCGCGGCCAGTGTCACGAATGGGTCGAGGGTGCGGTAGTAGACCTCCGGCAGGTCCCCGCCACCCGGATAGGGGGTACGGCGCTCCACCGGGATATGGCTGTGCTCGGCGACGAAGAGCGCGTCGAAACCGCGCTCCTCCAGGGCCCGCCCCAAGGGGGCGGGCCGGATGCCCTGGTCGGTGACGAACGTGGATACGCCGAACTTCACTGCGGCTCCCTGGGGCGGTGCGTGGATGACTGCGGGAACCACATGGGTACCCGGCCGCGCGGAAACCACAACGGTGCGCACGAGTGATACGGCCGGGTGGCGGGCGGACCGCGCGGCGCGAGCCCTACGACCGGGGCTCGCCCGGCCCGAGCAGGACACCGCGCCCCGCGTAGAACCGCCCGAGGTCGCCCCAGGGGACCTCGGCGAAGCGCTGGGAGCCGTCCGGGAAACCCGACGGATTGTGCACGAGGAGATGGTCCGCGGTGGCGCCGACGGCCAGCACCAGATGGCCGCCCCGGTGCGGTGGCCGCGGGTCCAGGGTGCGCAGGGAGGGGTGGACGGAGAGCATCGCCAGCCGTCCGGCCGCGAGATGTCCCGGCAGCTCCTCGGCCGAAAGCCGTGGCCGGGACTCGGCGAACAGCTCCCAGCGCCGCCGCGCGTAGGCGGCGAACGGGGCGTAGATGAGCCCCTCCACCCGGTCCGGGTGGCGCACATACGCCCCCGCCTCGACACACTCCTCGGCGAGCGTGACCGCGGGTGGCGCGCTGCCGCGCCAGTGGTCCAGCGCCATGCGCAGACACGCCATCCCGCACAGCCGCCACGACCAGAACGCGTACTCCTCCGGGCTCGCGGCCCCGGACTTCTGCCACCGCGGATCGTCGGCCGCCGACCTGGTGCCCGCGATGATGTCGGGCACCAGGTCGGGCGACTCCCACTGGGCGTAGTAGGGCACGGGGTGGATGAGGGAAACCGGAGTCTCGGGCATGCGCGCCAGTCTTCCCGAACTCCGCCCGCCGCGCCCCGGCCTCCGCTCAGCCACCCGTGGCGAAACCCGGGAAGAGGGTCATGCCACCGTCGACGTAAAGGGTGGTCCCCACCATGTAGTCGCACAGGTCGGAGGCCAGGACGACGGCGGCGTTCGCGATGTCCAGGGGGTCGCCGATACGGCCGTACGGGATGAGTTCCAGGAGGGAGGCGCGCGCCTCGGGGGTCTGCCAGGCGCTGCGGTTGATCGGGGTCTTGATGGCGCCCGGCGCGATCGCGTTCACCCGGATCCTGTGGGGTGCGAACTCCTGGGCCAGGGTCTGGGCCAGCATTGCCACGCCGCCCTTGGACGACGCGTAGTTCACATGGCCGGCCCAGGGGATCGTCTGGTGCACCGAGCTCATGCAGATGACCTTCCCGGCCGACCGGGACACCTCCGGGACCACGCCGCGCCGCAGGAACTCCTTGATGGCCTCCCGGGCGCACAGGAACTGGCCGGTGAGATTGACGGAGATGACCTTCTGCCACGCCTCGAGCGTCATCTCGACCGTGGGCGCGTCCCGCTGGAGCCCCGCGTTGGCGACGAGGATGTCGATGGTGCCCAGGCGGTCGACCATGGTGGACACCATGTCGATGACCTGGTCCTCCTGGGAGACATCCGTCTGATGGGCATAGGCCCGCACACCGTGGCTCTGGATCTCGGCGACGACGGCCTCGGCGGCCGGCCGGTCACTGGCGTAGTTGACCACCACATCGGCGCCGGAGCGCCCCAGGGCGATCGCGGTGGCCTTTCCGATCCCCGAGTTCGCCCCGGTCACCAGCGCCTTCTGCCCCTTGAGGAGTTCCGGGGCATGCACCGGGGGAGGACGATCGGGATTGCTGTTCACTGGCTCGGTCTCCTTCGTCGGTCCGTCACCCACCGCCCCGACCCTCGCAGCCCGCCGGGGGACCCGTAGCCCCCCACGGCGCAACGGTCACCCGCTAAGGCGATGCACATCGTTCCAGCGGCGCAACGCGGCGACCGGCTCAGTTGGCCTCGGCCAGCGCCTGCGCGCGCAGGGTGGAGCAGGTGCGGTTGATGAGCCGTGAGACGTGCATCTGGGAGATACCCAGGTGCTCGGCGATCCGGCTCTGTGTCATATCGCAGAAGAAACGCAGGTAAAGGATCTGCCGCTCCCGCTCCGGGAGCCGGCTGAGACCGGGGCGCACCGCCTCGCGGTCCACCACCCGATCGTACGCGGGCTCCTGGGCGCCGAGCGTGTCGGCCAGCGAGTAGCCGTCGTCGGCGCCGGTCAGCTGGGCGTCCAGGGAGAGCGGGGTGAAGCTGCCCATGGCCTCCATACCGGCCCGCACCTCCTTCTCGGTCAGCCCGGTGCGCTCGGCGATCTCCTGGGCCCGCGGCGGCCGGTCGTCCACCCCGTGGGACAGCTCGCGGTGGGCGGCCCGCACCCGGTTGCGCAGGTCCTGGACCCGGCGGGGGACATGCAGCACCCACAGGTGGTCCCGGAAGTGGCGCTTGATCTCACCGACGATGGTGGGCACCGCGAACCCGGCGAAGGCGGTGCCGTGTTCCGGGTCGTACCGCTTGACGGCCTTCACCAGGCCGAGCGCGGCCACCTGCTGGAGGTCCTCCAGGGATTCGCCGCGGTTGCGGTACTGCCGGGCCAGCCGTTCGGCCATCGGCATCCACGCCTCGACGACCCGACGGCGCAGCGCCTCCTTCTCCGGCCCGTCGGGGAGCCGGGCCATTTCCGCGAACTCGGCGCTGGTGTCCGGCGCGTCGTCATGCGGGTGCTTCGTGGGGCCGGTCTGGGGCCGTGTCATGTCCTGCGTCGCGGTCGTCATGAAACACACCTCCTGCGATGAGCTGACGGGTCACCTGGGACCGGGAGTGCATCGCGGGAGGTTCACGGGGGCGTGCGGGGACCGGCGCGCCGCCGCGGTCTGGAGCGTCGCAGACTGCTCCCGCGGTGCGTGCCTACGGTCCGAAGCACGAATATCCGCCTGCCCTGGGCCTCCAGGGGCAAACAAAGTTCTTCCGGACCGGTTGACGACGTGGCACACCGGTGCGGACACCCGGTCCGGGTGTCCGCCGTGGGGGCCGGGCTCAGCCCAGCAGCGCGGCCACCGTCATCAGCACCGGCGGCGCGAGCAGCGTGGACAGCAGGATCGACTCACGGGCCAGGACGGTGGCGGTCTGATACCGGGAGGCGTAGGTGAACAGGTTCTGAGCCGCCGGTAGCGCGGAGGTGACGACGGCGGCGAACAGCGCCGGGCCGCTCAGTCGGAACACACCCGCCGCGATGGCCCACGCCACCACCGGCTGGGCGAAGGACTTCAGCGCCACCGACAGCAGCACCGGCCCGCGCTCCTCGCCGCGCCCGGGGAGCTGACTGCCCGGCAGCGAGATCCCGAAGGCCAGCAGCACGGCGGGCACGGCCATCCCGCCCAGCAGCGAGAGCGGTTCCACGACGGGGCCGGGGAGCCGCCAGCCCATGGCGGACACCAGGACACCGGACAGCGAGCCGATCACGATGGGGTTCCGGAACGGGCTGGTCAGCCTGCGGATCAGCGAGGGGCGCGTATCGGGGCGGGAGAGGTCGATGACCGTCAGGGCGATCGGGGTCATGACGAGCTGCTGGAAGAGCAGCACCGGGGCGATCAGGGTCGCGTCCCCCAGGACGTACATCGCGATGGGGATGCCGAGGTTGCCCGCGTTCACATAGCTCGCGCACAGCGCGCCGATCGTCGTCCGGCCGACGCTCCACCGCCGTACGGCGCCGACGGCCACGAACGTGCCCGCGACCACGAAGGTGGACAGGGCCGTCACCAGCAGCGGTGTGGAGACGACGACGGAGAGGTCGGCCTTGGAGAGCGTGGTGAACAGCAGCGCGGGGGAGGCCACGTCGAAGGAGAGCTTGGTGAGCACCTCGCGGCCGTGCACGCCCAAGGAGCGGCGGCGCCCGATGACATAGCCGGTGACGATGATGGTCGCGATGACACCGAAGCCGGTGATCACACCGCCCACTGCGCCTCCGCCCCACCGTGGCCGGAGCCGCCCGCGCGGGGTGCCGCGGGGTCTCGTCCGCTCGTCGTGGTGGTCGAGGGCCAGGGCGCGGCGGTCATCAAGGGCGTCTTCCGGGTGCGTAGGGTCAGCATGCACCCTACAAGTAATGCGGCCGCCGCGCTGTGATGTCGCCGACGAGCGGGGGTATCCGGGCTCAGGTGATGGTGAGGGTGCGGCCCCGCCCGGCCAGGGGGCTGTTGCCCGCGAAGACCCGGATCTCGCCCTTCTGGAGCAGGAACCGGCCATGTGGGTCCTGGGTCCAGAAGCCCAGCTCCTCGGCGCTCAGCCGGAACCGGACCGTGGTGGCCTTGCCGGGGCCGAGGCTGACCCGGCGGAAGCCACTGAGCCTGCGCACCGGTTGCACGATACTCGCCACCGGATCGCGGATGTACAGCTGCACCACCTCATCGCCCGTGCGGCGCCCGGTGTTGCGCACCGCCACCGCGACCTCGACGGTATCGCCCTTGCGCAGCGCCTCGGCCCGGATACGGCTGACGCTGAGCCGGGGTTCGCCGATGTCGAAGGTGGTGTAGCTGAGGCCGTGGCCGAACGGGAACTGCGGTCCGTGGGCCAGGTCGAGGTACTTGGAGGTGTAGTGGTTGGCCCGGTCGTAAGGGCGTCCGGTGTTCTCGTGGTTGTAGTAGACGGGGATCTGCCCGACCGTGCGCGGGAAGGTCACGGGCAGCTTGCCACCGGGGTTCACGGTGCCGAAGAGCACATCCGCGATGGCGTTGCCGCCCTCGAGCCCCGGATGCCACGCCTGGAGCACGGCGGGTGTGCGGTCCAGCCAGCCCTCCATCGTCAGTGGACGTCCGCTGAGCAGGACCACCACGAACGGCGCGCGGGTGTCCGCGATCGCGGAGATCAGCCGCTCCTGATGGCCGGGCAGGCCGAGGTCGCTGCGTACGGACGCCTCCCCGCTGAGCGTCGCCGCCTCCCCGACCACCACCACGGTCACATCGGCCGCCCTCGCCGCCGAGGCCGCCCGTGCGATGCCCCGGGTGTTCCGGCCGGACGCGTCCACGCCCTCGACATGGCTGATCCGGGCCTTCGGCGCCGCGTCCCTGACCGCGTCCAGCACGGTGACCGGGCGGAACCTCTCGGCCCAGGGCCCGGCCCAGGAGCCGCGCAGATCCGTGGAGTCGGCGAAGGGCCCGACGACGGCGATGGCGCCCGACCTGTCCAGCGGGAGCGTGGACCTCTCGTTCTTGAGCAGCACCATGGTGCGCCCGGCCGCCGCCCGGGCCGCCGCCCGGGACGCCTTCGTGGGCCCGGTGATCGCCGTGTCCTCGTCCACGTAGGGGTGCTCGAACAGCCCGAGCCGGAACTTCAGCCGCAGGATGCGGGCCACCGCGTCGTCCAGCCGCTCGGCGGTGATCTCACCCCTGCGCAGCAGCCGCTTGCCGTACTCGTTGATGGTGGTGCTGGCCATCTCCATGTCGATCCCGGCGTTGAAGGCGAGCCGGGCGGCGTCGGAGCGGTCGGCGGCATAGCCGTGGACGATCATCTCCTGAACGCCGTTGTAGTCGCTGACCACGAAGCCGCCGAAGTCCCACTCCTCCTTGAGGATCTCGGTCAGCGCATGCCGGTAGCCGTGGGCAGGGACCCCGCTGACGGTGTTGAAGCTCGCCATGACGGTGGCCACCCCGGCGTCCAGGGCCGCCCGGAACGGGGGGAGGTAGAAGTTGCGCAGCCGGGCCTCGGAGACATCCACCGTGTTGTAGTCGCGACCGCCCTCCACGCCCCCGTAGGCGATCATGTGCTTGGCGCAGGCCGCGAGGTGGCGCCGGGAGCGCAGGTCGTCGCCCTGGTAGGCGCGGATCTTGGCGGCCGCGAGCCGCGCCGCCAGATACGGGTCCTCGCCGTCGCCCTCGGCGATCCGCCCCCAGCGCGGTTCATGGCTGACGTCCATCATCGGCGAGAACGCCCAGTGCACCCCGTTGGAGCGGGCCTCCCGCGCCGACACCTCCGCGTCCCACTCGGCCACCGCGGGATCGAAGGCGGCGGCCTGGGCGAGGGGGATGGGGAAGGTGGTCCACATGCCATGAATGACATCGAGCCCGAAGACCAGCGGAATGCCCAGCCGGGACTCCTCGACGGCCATCCGCTGGAGTGTGTTGGTGGTACGGGCCCCGTAGATGTTGAGCACGGAGCCGAGCATGCCCCTGCGGGCCGCCTTCTCCGCGGCGGCGGTCTGCCCGCCACCTGGCCCGGTGGCGCCGGTCCAGGCGAACTGCTGGAGCTGGCCGAGCTTCTCGTCGACGGACATCCGCGCCATCAGCGCCTGGATCCGGGTCTCGTACGGGCCGGGCTCCCGCCCCGGCCGGGACCCGTCGGCGGAGGGGGCGGGCGGGGCCTGGGCACGGGCGGCCGCGGCCTTGCCCGCGACGGCCGTACCCCCGGCCGCGGCGAGCACCGTACGTCTGCGCACATCGTTCATGGTCTTCGTCCTGGCCTTCGGCGATCGGTTCTCCCCGAGCCCGGTTTCCTCAAGACCATGCCGGTCACGACCCCGCGCGGGATGTGGGCCGCCACCTGGGTCTTCTGCCAACGTACGACAGGATCGCCGTCCGGGCCCCCGGTAGGCCCGGGGGCCCGTGTGCTCATCGTGTCCGGACGGCTGCGCTCCGGCACCCACCTCGTCGAGCGGTACGTCAGGCCCGGCGCTCGTCCATGCCCGCCATCAGGGCCTGGTGGCTCATCCGCACATGCTCCCGCATCACCCGCTCCGCGCCGTCGCCGTCCTTGGCCTGGATCAGATTGAGGACACGGTGGTGCTCATCGTCGGACTCGTCCAGCCGGCCGGGCCGGGACAGCGAGGTGCGCACCAGCCGGGCATAGGCCAGCTGGTTCATCAGGGTGCGGTAGTGCGCCTCCAGCTTGCTGTTGTCCGCGCCCACCACGATCAGATCGTGGAACTCGTGGACCAGCGCCGCGTACTGCTCGGCGTCGCCGTCCCGGACGGACGCGTCGGCCGCCTTCATATTGGCCTCGAGCCGCTCCACTTCCGGTACGTTCCCGCGGAAGGCGAGCAGCCGGGCGGCGGCGCCCTCCAGCAGCTCCTTCATCTGGAACAGCTCGGTGAGCTCGCGCCGGGACGGTACGGCGACGAACGTGCCGACCCGTGGCCGCACCTCGACCAAGCCCTCGATCTGGAGCTGTTTGAGGGCCTCGCGGATGGGCGTCCGGCTGACGCCGAAGGTCTCGGACAGCGCCATCTCGGAGAGGCTGGAGCGGGGCGGCAGCTCACCGCTGATGATCATCTGCCGCAGCTCTTCGGCGACCCTCGCCTGCATGCTGGTCTGCTGAAGCCGCTTCCCTGTGGGTCGTTGCATGGCACATGACCCTAGGTGTGGCCATTGCTTCCCGTCAACTGTGGGGACGTAGGTGTGTTGTGCCATACAACAACCCTTCCTCGGTCCAGGAGGCCGGGGACCTCGGAACCTCAGGAGTCCGGGAGCCCAGGGACCTCGGAACCTCAGGAGTCCGGGAGCCCAGGGACCTCAGAACCTCAGGAGTCCGGGAGCCCAGGGAGCTCAGGACCTCAGGATGAAGGGATCCCCGGCGGGCTCCTCGCTGGTGTTGATCCAGACGCTCTTCAGCCGGGTGTACTCCCGGATCACCTCCGTGCCGTGCTCGGTCCCCATCCCGCTGGTCTTGAACCCGGCCCGGGGCGACATCGGCGACATCGAGCGATAGGTGTTGGCCCACACCGTCCCGGCCTCCAGCCGGGCGGCCATCCGGTGCACCCGGTTCACATCCCGGGTCCACACGCCCGCCGCCAGGCCGTACGCGGAGTCGTTGGCGATCGCCAGGGCCTCCTCCTCGGAGCCGAACGGGATGACGGTCGCGACCGGCCCGAAGATCTCCTCCTGGCAGATCCGCATCCCGTTGTCGGTGCCGGTGAAGACGGTGGGGGAGTAGAAGTACCCGTTGAGACCGGTCTCCGGCCGCCTGCCGCCGCAGACCACCTTTCCGCCCTCGGCCTGCCCCAGTTCGACGTACGACTCGACCTTCTCCAGCTGCTCGGCGATGGCGAGCGGGCCGAGCTCGGTGGTCTCCGCCAGCGGATCGCCGATGCGGATCGTGGCCGCCCGGGCCGTCACCCGCTCCAGGATCTCGTCGTACACCTCCCGGTGCACCAGGACCCGGCTGCCCGCCACACAGGTCTGGCCCGCGGCCGCGAAGACGCCCGCGATCACGCCCATGGCGGCCGAGCCCAGGTCGGCGTCCGGGAAGATGATGTTGGGCGACTTCCCGCCCAGCTCCAGGGTGCAGCCGATCAGCCGGTCGGCGCAGGTGCGGGCGATGCGGCGGCCGGTCCCGCTGGAGCCGGTGAAGGTCACCTTGGACACGCCGTCGTGCTCGGTCAGCGGCCCGCCCGCCTCCGGGCCGTACCCGGTGACCACATTGACCACCCCCGGCGGGAACCCCGCCTCCTCGAAGAGCGGTGCGAGCGCCAGCAGCGAGGCCGAGGTGTGCTCCGAGGGCTTGACCACCACCGTGTTCCCCGCGGCCAGGGCCGGGGCGAGCTTGGTGGTGGTGAGCAGCAGCGGGGAGTTCCAGGGGGTGATGGCGCCGACCACGCCCACCGGTTCGCGCAGGGTGTAGTTGAGCAGCTCGCGGCTCGCCCCGGGGATCACCTCGCCCTGGATCTTGTCGGCGAGCCCCGCGTAGTAGTGGAAGTACTCGGGCAGCCCGGCGAGTTGGGCCCGCATCTCGCGCAGCAGCTTGCCGTTGTCCAGGCTCTCGGTGCGGGCCAGCCGCTCCGCGTGCTCACCGATCAGATCGCCCAGGTTCCGCAGCAGCCGACCGCGCCGGGTCTGGCTCAGATCGCGCCAGCGCGGATCCTCGAAGGCGGTGCGGGCGGCGTCCACCGCACGGTCCACATCGGCGGCGGTGCCGCGCGCCGCCTCGTACCAGGGCTCGGCGGTGGCCGGGTTGACGCTCGCGAAGTAGCCGCCTTCGGCGGGGGCGGTCCACTCGCCCGCGATGTAGTGGTCATGGCGCGGCAGGGGGTTCATGAGCGGTGGGACTCCTGTCCGGTGGGGGCTCCGGTGGGGGCGCCGGGGTGGGTTCCGGTATGGCTTCCATGGCTTCGGGTGCGGTTTCCGGTCTGGTTTCCGCCGTCGGTTCCGGTGTCGGTCCCGGCGTGGGCTCCGGTCCGGGTGAGGATCACGTCGGTGAGTTCCCGGGGGCATTCCAGCGGCAGCAGATGGCGGGCGCCGGGCACGATCACCGCCCGGGCGCCGGGAATCCGCTCGGCCAGCCGGTGCGACATGGCCGGGGTCGAGCCGGGGTCCCGCTCGCCGGTCACCGCCACGGTGGGCGCGGTGATCCGGGGCAGCCACCGCCACAGCCCGGTGTCGGCGGTCGCGAACACCCGATAACACGCCAGGTAGGAGGCCCGGTCGTTGGCCAGCAGGGTATCGAGCACCTGCCGCGCCAGCCCGGGGTCCTGGGCCCGCCAGGCGGGCGAGAACCAGCGGTCGACCGCCGCCCACGCGGACGCCCCGAAGTCCTGGGCGGCCAGCTCCTGGCGGCGGGCCACCGCCGCCCGCTCCTCCTCCGACCGGCCCGCGACCGAGCTGACCAGGGTGAGCGAGGCGGTGAGCTCCGGCCGGTCAAGACCCAGCCGCTGGGCGACCAGGGCGCCGAGCGAGAAGCCGACCACATGCGTGGGGCCGGTCAGCAGCGCCCCGACATCGGCGGCCAGCTCGGCGAGCGACACCCCGGCCGCCGCGGCCGGGGAGGCGCCGTGGCCGCGCAGATCGACCAGCGTCACCCGGTGCCGGGCCGCGAGGGCCGGCAGGCACCGGTCCCACATACGGCGGTCGAGGCCGACGCCGTGCAGCAGCACCATCTCCGGGCCGTCGCCGTGCGTTTCGTGGCTCAGCGCCACCGGGGCACCGGCCGGGGAGGCCGGGACGCGTACCCGGGCACCCGCCTCGGACCTGCCCATGTCACTCACCGCCCGCTCACCGCTCCGTCGACAGCGGCGCCAGCCGGGCCTGGGGGCGGCCCTGGGCGGCCGCCGCCAGCCCGACGACGATCTCGTCGGCGCGCGGCCCGTCCGCCACCCGGACCTCGATGCTCTGGTGGTGCGAGCGGACGGTGGCGTCGGTGATGTGCTTGAGCGGAATGTCGAAGACCGTGCCCGCGGCGGCCCGCTTCTCGACGGCCGGGAGCAGCGTGGTGGCGTTCGCCGCGCGGCGGAAGTGGTCGCCGAACTTGAGGGTGTGGATCAGCGCGGAGCCGTGCTCGACCTCCCCGTCGAGCCCCACGATCGCGGCCTTCCCGTACGCCTCCACCGGCGCGCCCAGAGCCTCGACCACGCGTGGCGCCAGCAGCTCGCCCAGCTTCGGCGCCACCTCGTCGATCCCCGGCAGCAGATCCGCCACGAAGCCCTGACCGGCCCAGGGGTTCTCGATGACGGCGAGTACCACGGCCGTACGGGCCGGCGGGTCCACCGGGCGGCCGCCCTCGCTGTGGATGTCCTCGGTGAAGGTGATGATCTTGCGGATGTTCATGTCACGGTCTCCAGGTCGTCGTCCAGATCGGCCAGGCGGATGAGCGGGTCGGTGGCGCGGTCCCCGATCCGGGCGTTCGGGCGGGGGCCGGACGCCCCGGCCGCGATGACGACGATCTCGTCCGGGCGGGGCGCGTCGGGGATACGGATCTGGCAGGTCTGGTAGTGCGAGCGGGTCGCGGCCGCGGTCTTGTGCCACAGCGGCACGGTCAGCGGCTCACCGGCCGGAAGCCGGTCGTCGCTGAAGACGATGATCGAGGTGCCCTCGGTCAGCTCGCGGAAGACATTGCCGAAGAACGGGGTGTGGATCAGCGCGCCGCCGTGCTCGATCTCCCCGTCCAGGCCCACGATGGCGGCCTTGCCGAAGGACTCGATCCGGTCGACCCCGCCCAGCGCCTCGCTGATCCGGTCGGTGAGCAGCCGGGCCAGCCCCGGTGCGATCCGCTCGACCTCGGGCCCCAGGTCGGCGACGAAGCCGCCGCCGGCCCAGGGGTTGCTGATCACCGCGGCCGCCGCCACCCGGCGCACCGGCGCCGCGACCGGGCGGCCGAGCTCCAGCAGCAGCTCGTCGGCGACGGTGACGACCTTGCGCAGCCGTGCCTCAGCCATGACCGCCACCGGTGGTGAACTGCGGCATGACCTTCTCGGCGAACAGCTCCAGGCTGCGCATCGCGTTGCGGTGCGGCAGACCGGGGTGGGTGGTCCACAGCAGCAGATGCTCGCACCCCACCTCGTCGCGCAGCTCGGCGATCTTCTCCGAGACATACTCGGGGGTGCCGACCAGCAGATTGCGCCCCTGGAGGAAGTCGAAGGACAGCTGGTGGGCGTCGGTGAGCTCCTCGCCGGCCTCCATGAGGTTGGACAGCCCCCGCCAGTGCATGATCCACCGGTAGGTGGTCATCAGCGCCTCTTCGAACTCGGCGCGGGCCTGCTCCATGGTGTTGGCGACATACACATCGCGCACCAGGCCGATGCCCTCGCCCAGCGCGTACTCGCGCCCGGACGCCTGGCTCGCGGTGTCCCGGTAGAGCTCGAACCGCTCCTTGAGCGCCGAGACCGGCGGCAGCCAGAAGAGCCCCTGGACCCCGTCGGCCGCGGCGGACTTGATCGAGCGGGGGCTGTCGATGACCTGCCACAGCGGAGGGTGCGGCCGCTGCACCGGAAACGGCGTGACCTGCATCTTGGTGATGACACCGGCGTCGGTGTAGTCCGGGGTGGCGGGGGAGAGCGGGTGGTTCCACTTCACCCCGGGGGCGGGGAACTCGTAGAACCGGCCCCGGTGCGAGAAGAACTCGCCGCTCCACGCCTTGCGCAGGACCTCCACGGTCTCGTCGTACAGGGCGCGGTTCTGCTCCTGGTCGCGCGGATCGGCCAGGGCGTTGAGGTTGAGCGCCTCGCGGCCGTACAGCCCCCGGCCGAGACCGACCTCGACCCGACCCCCGGAGAGCTGGTCGAGCATCGCGATGTCCTCGGCGAGCCGCAGCGGATGCCAGAAGGTGGCGATCGAGGCCGCCTGGCCGATCCGGATGCGTTCGGTACGGGCGGCGATGTCCGCCCCCATCAGCACCGGGTTCGGGGTGATCTCGATCGCCTCGTGCCCGAAGTGGTGTTCGGTGTACCAGGTGGACCAGAAGCCCGCCCGGTCCGCGGTGACCGCGAACTCCCGGGCCTCGTCCATGACTTCGGCGTACTCGCCGAGACGGCCCGGGGCACCGAGGTTGTGGAATATCGAAAAGCGCATGCAGCGTCCGTCCTGTTCTTCCGGCTCACGCTGTGCCATGGCAGGGAGGCTAGGAGTCCATGTCGGACCCGTCAAGGGCCGACATCAAGGAAACAACGTTGACCTGTGCCTTTAGTGAGCTCCCGGAACTTTGTCGGCGCATCTGTCCCAAGGTGTTGACAGCCGTCGATGGCCTTTCTACGGTCCTCTGCCATACAAGAGCTGACTGAGGGAAGACGTCATGACGCACACTCTTGACCGCACCGCCCGCATCCGCTCCACCTGGCAGGCGGTCTGGGACCGGGGCGAGGTCGACGCGCTCGACCAGCTGCTCGGCCCCGGCTATGTACGCCGCCGTGGGTCCGCCGCGGCCCCCCAGGACCGAGAGCAGTTCAAGGAGTCCATCCGCGCCATCCGCCGGGCGTTTCCCGATCTCCGCACCGAGATCGAGGAGATCGTCGAGGACGGCGAATCGCTGGCGATCCGCTGGCGCAGCACCGGCAGCCACACCGGCGACTTCCTCGGTGTCCCGGCCACCGGCAGGCCGGTCGAGGTCTCCGGCGCCACCTTCACCCGCTTCGACCACGGTGTGGTCAGCGAGGAGTGGGTGACCTGGGACCCGCGCCAGCTGCTGGAGGCGCTCGGGATCATCACCACCACTCAGCGGGCGGCCGTCGACGCCGATGTGGTCCGTGGTGTGCACCGCAAGTTCATCACCGGTGTCACCGTTGTGACCTGCGACGACGGGGGCAAGCCCCGAGGGCTCGCGGTGAACGCGTTCGCCAGCATCTCACTGGATCCACCGATGGTGCTGGTCTGCGTGCAGCGCTCCTCCACGACCCATCCCGCGCTGCACCGGGCGAGCCATCTGGGAATCAACATCCTCGCCGCCGGCCAGCTCGACGTGGCCAAGACCTTCGCCTCCAAGGCGGACGACAAGTTCGCCGGGCTGTCCTGGACCCCCGGTGCGTTCGGCGTCCCGCTGCTCGACCGGTCCTGCGCCCAGCTCGAGGTGGAGATCGGCGAGCGGCTGGAGGCCGGCAGCCACACCGTCTTCACCGGCCGGGTGGTGTCCGCCCGCCATGAGGAGCTGGCCCCGCTGGTCTACAGCGGCGGTGGCTTCTTCGACATCTCCCGGACCGCGCCGCTGCCGTGGTGAGACACCGCCACCCCGATCCGCGGTGCCACCGGCCCCCCGCCACCCCCTGACGCCCACTCCTCCCGTCCCAGGAGCACGCCCATGACCCACGATGACACGGCGCCGGTGTACGGCAGCGCGGTCACCAAGGTGGAGCCCTTCGGGGTCGACCACATCCCCGACAACGAGCGGCACGGCAAGCCCAGTTCGCAGTTCTTCGTCTGGTTCGCCGCCGGTCTCAACTTCCCCATCATCCTGCTCGGGTTCAGCGCGGTCGGGCTCGGCCTCAGCTTCGGCGCCGCCGTCGCCGCCATCGTGGTCGGCGCGGGGCTCGGCTCGCTGCTGATGGCCGTGATGTCCCGGATGGGCGTACGGCTGGGGGTGCCCCAGCAGATCCAGGCGCGGGGCCCGCTCGGCTTCTTCGGCAACTTCCTGCCGGTGGCGTACATCAATGTGTTCGCCGGGGTCGGCTGGGCCGCGGTGACCGTGATCCTCGGTGGCAAGGCCATCGCCGAGCTGACTCATCTGCCCTTCTGGGGCTGCGGGTTGGCGCTCACCCTGGTCGAGCTGGTGGTGTCCGTCTACGGCTACAACATGATCAATTTCCTTCAGCGGGTGCTGACCTACGTCCTCACCCCGCTGTTCGTGATGATCACGGTGGTGGCCCTGGTGCGGGGCGCGGGCACCTTCGACGCCGATCCGAAGGCGGCGGACTACGTCGGCTCCACCGGCGGCTGGATCACCTTCGGCGGCTGGTTCCTCTCCTTCCTCGTCGCCTGGGCGCCGTTCGCCTCGGACTACTCGCGCTATCTGCCCGACTCGCCGAGCGTGGTGAAGCGCACCGCCTGGTACACCGGGCTCGGCAACTTCGTCACCATCTGCTGGCTCGGCATCCTCGGTGTGCTCCTCGGCTCCAACGCCACCAGCACCGACTCCATCACCGCCCTGCACCAGCTGACCGGGCCGTTCGCCATCCCCGCCCTGATCGCCATCGGGCTCTCGGCACTCGCGCAGAACTTCCTCAATGTCTACGGCGGCGCGATCTCCGTCCAGACGCTGAAGGTGCCGGTCACCCGGACCCAGGCCGTCACCCTCATCTGCGCGCTGGCGTATGTGATCAGCCTGTGGGGACACTCCGGGACCGAGGACAAGTTCTCGGTGTTCCTCAACCTCACCGCGTACTTCATCGCGCCGTTCGCCACCGTGCTGCTGCTCGACTACCACCTGGGCGGCCGCTCCGACCCCAGCCGGATCGCCGAGCTGTACGACCGCGGACGGGTGCTCTCCTGGGGCTTCGCCGCCTGGGTCGGCGGGGTGCTGGCCTCGGTGCCGTTCTGGCAGTCCGACCTCTACACCGGGGCGTTCGCCTCCGCGTATCCGCACGCGGGCGATCTGAGCATGTTCGTCGCGGCGGGCGCCTCGGCGGTGCTCTATCTGCTGACCTACCGGCTGCGGCCGCTGTGGACGCGGTGCACCTCGGCCACGGACGAGCCCCAGCCGGAGAAGACGGCGGCGGTGGCGGGCTCCTGACGTAGCGTCACCCCTTCGGGGCGGGCGGTGTCGCGAACGGCGATGCCGCCCGCCCTTCGGCGCGCCCCGGCCCTTTCCCGCTATCGCCTCCGGCGCGAGGCCGCGGGGCGCTCGGCGGGGGCGGGGTCGATACAGCGCGACTGGGCGTGTTCGTACACCATCGTGCTCTGCACATCCGCCACCTCACGGCGCTCGGTGAGGCGGTCGATGACGAACGCGTACAGCCCATTGGTGTCCGGCACCGCCACATGGATGAGGAAGTCATGGGCGCCGGAGGTGACGAACAGCCCGATGGTCTCCGGCAGCTGGGCGGCCCATTCCCGGAACCCCTCGATGACCGGCCGGGACGGTGGGCGGATCCGCACCGAGATCAGCGCCTGCACGGGGCGGCCGACCGCCTCCAGGTCGACGGCGGCGTGATAGCCGCTGATGATGCCGCGCTCCCGCAGCGCCCGGACCCGCTCCAGGGAGGTCGACGGCGAGACCCCCGTGCGCAGGGCCAGCTCGCGATTGGTCTGGCGTGCATCGTTCTGCAATTCCCGCAGAAGAGCACGGTCGAGTGCATCAAGTTCCACGAAAGCGCTCCTTTGCCTGAGGAAATTCGGCGAGCCGTGCTCCGACTCGGATGGATGGGTACCGTCCACCACATTAGCCATCGACAAGGAGTAGTGCTCGTGTCCGTTCCCCAGCTGTCCGACGAGGATGTACGCACCGATCAGTCCACCCGGCAGGCCAAGCTCAAGTGGGTGATCGTCGTGGCCGAGGAGCTGCCCGCGGGCCGGGCGGTGAACGCCGCAGCCTGCATGGCCGCCGCCGTCGGCCGGGCGATGCCGGAGCTGCTGGGGCCGGACGGCAGGGACGGCTCCGGCTCCGGCCACCCGGGGCTGCCGTGGGCCGGCTGCTCGATCCTGGCGGCCGGCCCACAGGCGCTGCGCGAGCTGCGGGCCAAGGCCGCCGAGAAGGACGATCTGTTCCTCGTCGACATGCCCGGGCAGGCCCAGACCTCACGGGTCTACGACGAGTACCTCGACAGCCTGGCCGGCACCAAGACCGAGGATCTCGACTACCTCGCGGTCAGCCTCGTCGGCCCGCGGAACAAGGTGAGCAGGCTCATCGGGAAGCTCCCCCTGCTGCGCTGACGTCCGCGCCGCCCGTCGCGGCCGGATCGCCCAGGGCGCAGGGGGCGAGGATGTCGGCGATGGCCCGGTTGCGCGGGGTGGCGACCGCCAGCTCGGCGCCGAGATCGGCCACGGCCCCGCTGAGCCAGCCCAGTTCCAGGCGGTTGCCGCGCAGGAGGTCGTTGTGCATCGAGGACGTCATCGTGGCGGGCAGCGTGTCGCAGAAGGCGAGCCGGTCGTCGGCGAAACCGGGGTCCAGGTCCACCCCCTTGGCCCGCCCCACGGCGACCACCTCGCGCATCACGTCACGCAGCAGATCCCGTGACCCCGGATTCCCGCGGACCACCCCGATCGGCTGCCGCACCGCCGAGGTGGTCCCGGAGAGGCCCACCAGGAAGACGAACTTCTCCCAGATGGTGCGCTCGATGTCCCCGCTGATCTCCGCGTCGACACCGGCCGCGAGACAGCGGTCGAGGAAGTGGCGGGCGCGCGGGGACTCCTTGCGGTCGTACTCCCCGAACACCAGCCGCTGAAGCGTGCCGTTGTGCACCACCACCCCCGGCTCCTCGATGAACGCCGAGATGTAGCCGACCCCGCCGAGGACCGACTCCGCGGGCAGATGGCGCCGCAGCTCCGTGTCCTTCTGCACTCCGTTCTGGAACGACACGACCGCGGTGCCGCTCTCGGCGAGGGGGGCGAGCTGCCGGGCGACGTCCTCGGTGTCCCACAGCTTCACCGCCACCATGACGAGGTCCGGAGCCTCGAGGTCGGAGACCGTCGGTACGACCGCCTCGGACGGCACCCGCAGATCCCCCAGCGGGCTGCGCACCGTCAGCCCCCGCTCCCGGATCGCCGCGAGATGGCGGCCCCGGGCCACGAAGGTGACCTCGTCCCCCGCCGCGGCGAGCCGCGCGCCGAAGTATCCGCCGACGCCACCCGCGCCGATGATCGCGATCCGCATGATGTCCCCTCGTGCTCAGCCGCTTGGTAACCCTTCAGGCGGTTACTATATCCGCATGGATCCCTCGACGGAGCAGGTCCCGCGGACGCGGGTCACCGCTGGGCTGCGGGCACTGCGCTTCGACGCCGGCAGCCTCGCCCTGAACCTCATCGCCTCCCTCGGGCGGCGCGGCAGCACCCCGATCGAGCGCCTCGGCACCCTCGACCGGCTGCGGGAGTGGTGCGACGGCGTCGGGTTGCGGCTCCATGACGAGGCCGTCACCGAGGAGCTCCGCACCGAACTGCGGACCCTGCGCGAGGCGGCGTACGACGTGGTGGCGGCAGTTGTCCACGACCGGACCCCGGCCGCCGCGTCCATCGCGCTGCTCAACGACCGGGCGCGCCCCGCCCCGCCGCAACCGCTGCTGAGGGCCACCGGCACCGGGGTCGAGGTGGACGGCGCCGATCGTCCGCTGACCGGGCGGGAGCTCCAGTCGATCGTCGTCCGCGACCTCATAGCGGTGCTCGGGGACCCGGAGCGGCGCGGGGCGCTGCGGGCGTGCGACTCCTCGCTGTGCACCATGATCTACCTCGACCCCACACCGGGCAGACGGCGCCGGTGGTGCTCCATGCGGCTGTGCGGCAACAGCGCCAAGGCCGCGAAACACCGGCAGCGGCAGGCGTCCGCCGCACCGGGCGGGTCCTGAAGCCCCGGCGCACGGGCGGGTCCTGACGCCCCGCCGCACCGGCCGGCTCCTGACGCCCCGGCGCCCCGTCCAGGTCGTGAAGCCCCCGGCGCTCCCCGGGCCGCTGTTTCCGGTGGGCCGCCCGGGGCACCCGAGGTGGCCGGAGGGTTGCCGATGGCCGAAGAGAGCGACACCGACCCCGCGCCGAAAGCACGGCGCCCCGGCCGGGCCTGCGGTGCCGGGGGAGCGGTGGCCGCCGTCGCGCTGACCGTGGCGACCGGGGCGATGGACGCGATCAGCTTTCTGGCCCTGGGCGGCGTCTTCACCAGCGTCATGACCGCCAATCTCTCCCTGCTCGGCATGTCCACCGCGTCCCTGGACGCCGCGCTCGCCCGGGACTCCGCGGTCGCCATGGGCGGCTACATCGTGGGCGCGCTGGTCAGCGGCCGGATCGTCCGCGGCTCCCGGCCGGCCCTGCGGGCCCGGTGCGCGCTCACGGTGGAACTGCTCGTGCTCGGTGGGCTCTGGGCGGTGTGGGCGTCCGCCGGGGGCCACCCCACCGGCGACCTACAGCTCGTGCTGCTGGCGGTGGCCGCGCTCGCCATGGGAGGCCAGAGCGGTCTGGTGCGGGCCGTCGGGCCGCCCGGCTTCTCCACCACCTATCTCACCGGCACCCTGACCGGGGTGCTGGTCGACGCGGTGCGCAGCGGAACGGTGCGCCGGCTCAGCATCGCGCTGCTGGGCGGCCTGGTGGTGGGCGCCGCGGCCGGCGGGCTGCTGGTGGCCCATGCCGCACGGGCCGCGCCCGCCCTGCCGACCGGGCTGGTCGGCCTCGTTCTGCTGGCGTCCTTGACCTCGTTGGCCCGGGATGCCCAGGGCCATCTCTGGCCCCACGCCGAGTAGCCCGCCCCAAGCCCGCACGCCCCGGGGCGGGTTGACCGGTGATTCACTCTTCCAGCGGGGCGTCATCCGATGTCAGACTCGGCCCGTGACCGACTTTGACATGCTTGTGATCGGGTCCGGGCCGGGCGGCCAGAAGGCTGCCATCGCCGCCGCGAAACTCGGTCGCCGGGTAGCCGTCGTCGACCGTAAGGAGATGGTGGGCGGGGTCTCCCTGCATACCGGAACCGTTCCGTCCAAGACCCTGCGCGAGGCGGTGCTCTATCTCACCGGGCTGACCCAGCGGGATCTCTACGGCCAGAGCTACCGGCTCAAGGAGGAGATCACCGTCGCCGACCTGACGGCCCGCACCCAGCATGTGGTCGGCCGTGAGGTGGATGTCGTCCGCAACCAGCTGTCCCGCAACCGGGTCGCGATGTTCTCCGGCACCGGGCGGTTCGTGGGCGACCACACCGTGGCCGTCACGGACGCCACCGGACAGGAGCAGCTGCTCACCGCCCAGCACATCGTGATCGCCACCGGCACCCGCCCGGCCCGCCCCGCGAGCGTGGAGTTCGACGAGCGGACGATCATGGACTCCGACAGCGTCCTCAACATGGAGCGGGTGCCGCGTTCCATGGTCATCGTGGGCGCCGGGGTGATCGGCATCGAGTACGCCTCGATGTTCGCCGCCCTGGGCAGCAAGGTCACCGTGGTCGAGCAGCGCGAGGGGATGCTGGACTTCTGCGATGTCGAGATCGTCGAGGCGCTGAAGTACCGGCTGCGCGACCTGGCCGTCACCTTCCGCTTCGGCGAGACCGTGGCGGCCGTCGAGCGCCATCCGCGGGGCGCCCTGACCATCCTGGAGAGCGGTAAGAAGATCCCCGCCGACGCGGTGATGTACTCCGCGGGGCGCCAGGGGCTCACCGACGCGCTGGACCTCGCCAAGGCGGGGCTCACCGCCGACCGGCGGGGCCGGATCGCGGTGGACGAGCACTACCGCACCGCCGTGCCGCACATCTACGCGGTCGGCGATGTCATCGGCTTCCCGGCCCTGGCCGCGACCTCCATGGAGCAGGGGCGGAGCGCGGCGTACCACGCCTGCGAGGAACCGGTGAACCCGATCCACCACCTCCAGCCGATCGGGATCTACAGCATCCCCGAGATCAGCTTCATAGGCCGCACCGAGGACCAGCTCACGGACGAGAAGGTGCCCTTCGAGGTCGGGGTCTCGCGCTATCGCGAGCTGGCCCGGGGCCAGATCGTCGGCGACGGCCACGGCATGCTGAAGCTGCTGGTCTCCCCGGAGGACCGGAAGCTGCTCGGCGTGCACTGCTTCGGCACCGGCGCCACCGAGCTGATCCACATCGGCCAGGCCGTGATGGGCTGCGGCGGTACCGTCGACTATCTGGTGGACGCGGTGTTCAACTATCCGACCTTCGCCGAGTCCTACAAGGTCGCCGCGCTCGACGCCACCAACAAGATGCGCGAGGTCGACCACCTGCGGGACTGACCCCCGGCCTCCGGCCCTCCTCCGCACCGCCCCCGTCCCGGATATCCCTTTTGGGATACTGGAGGCAGATCGGGAGGAGGGCTGAGATGACGCGCGCAGTCGGTATTGACCTGGGTACGACGAACTCGGTCGTATCGGTCCTGGAGGGCGGTGAGCCGACCGTCATCACCAACACCGAGGGCACCCGGACCACCCCCTCGGTGGTGGCCTTCGCCAAGAACGGCGAGGTGCTGGTGGGGGAGGTCGCCAAGCGCCAGGCGGTGACGAACGTGGAGCGCACCGCGCGATCGGTCAAGCGCCACATGGGCGAGGACCGGTGGCGGTTCCCGGCCACCGGCGATGTGGACGGCAAGCGCTACACCGCGCAGGAGATCTCCGCGCGGGTGCTCCAGAAGCTCAAGCGCGACGGCGAGGCGTACCTCGGTGAGGACGTCACCGACGCCGTGATCACCGTCCCCGCGTACTTCAACGACTCCCAGCGCACCGCCACGAAGGAGGCGGGGGAGATCGCCGGGCTGAAGGTGCTGCGGATCATCAACGAGCCGACGGCCGCCGCCCTGGCGTACGGGCTGGACAAGGAGAACGACCAGACCATCCTGGTCTTCGACCTCGGGGGCGGCACCTTCGACGTCTCGCTGCTGGAGATCGGCGAGGGGGTGGTGGAGGTCAAGGCCACCAACGGCGACACCCACCTCGGCGGCGACGACTGGGACCAGCGGATCGTGGACCATCTGGTCTCCCGCTTCAAGAACGGGTACGGCGTGGATCTGGCCCAGGACAAGATGGCGGTCCAGCGGCTGCGCGAGGCATCCGAGAAGGCCAAGATCGAGCTCTCCGCGGCCAGTGAGACCACGATCAACCTGCCCTACATCACCGCCTCCGACCAGGGCCCGCTGCACCTGGACGAAAAGCTCACCCGCTCGCAGTTCCAGCAGCTGACCGAGGACCTCCTGGAGCGCTGCAAGGCCCCCTTCCACCAGGCGATCAAGGACGCCGGGATCAAGACCGCCGACATCGACCATGTGATCCTGGTCGGCGGCTCCACCCGGATGCCCGCCGTGACCGGTCTGGTCAAGGAGCTGACCGGCAAGGAGCCGCACAAGGGCGTCAACCCGGACGAGGTCGTCGCCATCGGCGCCTCCCTCCAGGCAGGTGTCCTCAAGGGCGAGGTCAAGGACGTGCTGCTGCTGGACGTCACCCCGCTGTCCCTCGGTATCGAGACCAAGGGCGGCATCATGACCAAGCTGATCGAGCGCAATACGACCATTCCGACCAAGCGCTCGGAGGTCTTCACCACGGCCGAGGACAACCAGCCGTCGGTGCAGATCCAGGTCTTCCAGGGCGAGCGCGAGATGGCCGCGTACAACAAGAAGCTCGGGATGTTCGAGCTGACCGGCCTGCCGCCCGCGCCGCGCGGGGTCCCGCAGATCGAGGTGGCCTTCGACATCGACGCCAACGGCATCATGCATGTTTCCGCCAAGGACCTCGGCACCGGCCGGGAGCAGCGGATGACCGTCACCGGCGGCTCCGCGCTGCCGAAGGACGACATCGACCGCATGATGCGCGAGGCCGAGAGTTACGCGGAGGAGGACCACAGGCGCCGCGAGGCCGCCGAGACCCGCAACCAGGCCGAGTCGCTCGTCTACCAGACCGAGCGGCTGCTGCGGGACCAGGCCGACAAGGTGCCTGGGGACGTCCGGCAGGAGGCCGAGGCGGCGGTCGCGGATCTGAAGCGGACGCTCGAGGGCGAGGACACCAACGCGATCCGCGAGGCCACCGAGCGGACCGCCGCCATCGGGCAGAAGATCGGCACCGCGATCTACGCCCAGGCCCAGCAGTCCGGCCCGTCCGACGGCGGCGGATCGAGTGGCCCCTCCGGCGACGGAGCGGGCCGGGCCCACGCGTCCGAGGAGGACGTCGTGGACGCGGAGATCGTCGACGACGAGAAGACCGGGGACGAGCCGAAGGGCGGCGCCGGCTGACGGTCACCGCCTTCCGGGGCGGCTGACCGTCACCGCCTTCCGGGGCGGCCCGACCGTCACTGCTTCCTGGCCGGCTCGCCCCGCCGCGCCGATACCTCCACGAGTTCCGAGCGCCCCTTCGCGTTGAGGTGCAGGATCGGAATGGCCTTGTTGCGGGGATTGCCGTTGTTCTGGAAGGAGATGAACCCACTCGCCCCCGGTACCTGCTGACGGCTGTTCATCTGGTGGAACATCCGCGCCACCGATTCCCCGGTCACATCGCCCAGCGCCGCCATCTGGATGCCCTGAGCGGCGGTGAGCACCGCGTCATGCGCCATGATGGCCTGGCCGTCCTGGTGCTGGTCGTCGGGGAACCACTTGGCCATCAACCCGCCCGGCTGGAAGTACCGGGCCGACGGGCGGGAGACGGAGTCGGGGTCCTCCTGCCACATATCGGGGTGCGCCAGGCCCGTGTAGAGCACCCGCACCTTGCTCTCGGCGGCGTGGGCCAGGTCATCGGCGGTGAGGTTGGTGGTGTCGTCGCCGGTGATCACCATGAACTCCCGGTCCTGGCACGGACGGTTGGCGATCGCGTCCAGGAACCGGGTGAGGTGCTTGCCGCGGCCCGCGAAGAAGACCGCCTCCGGCTTCTGGTCGCACAGCTGCCCCGGCATGTAGCGCAGCTCGTTCTCCCAGGCGCCGCGCACCGAGGAGTCATAGGTCATCCGGTCCGCCACCAACTTGTGGCCCTCGATGTCCTGGAAGACCTTGGTGAAGGCGTCACCCAGCGTCTTGGCGTAGTAGTTTTCCCGCGCGTCGTCCTGGACCACCACCGCCCGGCGGACCCGCTCCTTCTTGAGATACGCGGAAGCGGCGTACGCCTCGTCCACATTGGTCGGGGAGACCCGGACGAGCCCCTTGATGCCCTCTATGTTGGTGGCCGTCATGGTGCTGGCGACCAGGGCCAGACCGTGGTCGGACAGCCGCCGCAGCGCGTCGAGGTTCTGGGTGTCGCTGGGGCCGAGCCCGGTGACCGCGACCAGCTTGTCGTCGGAGGTTTTCCGGTCGATCAGCTCATCGACGGTGTGCTCCCAATGGGCCGCGCTGCTGCCCATGTTGGCGACCAACAGCTTGATCTTGGGGGAGGAGGAGAGATCGCCGCGGTTGTGCCGGTACTGCGCCAGATACGCGCCCTCGAGCTCATGCCGGACCGACTCCTCGGAGTTGCTGTCGTCCTCGGTCAGCGTGAACGAGGTCATGTAGGCGACGCTGACGTACTTGTCACCGTGCTTCTCCACCAGTTCGTTCTCCGCCTTGATCTTCTTCTCCACGGGCGCCAGATGGTCGGCGAAGGTGTACGAGCCGTCGGTGACGCCCACGCACTCGTGGTAGTCGCCCATCTTGACGACGCCGTCACCGCACCGGGCCCGCCTCTCCTGGAACCAGTTCACGGTGAGCGGGATCGCCACCGCGAGCACGGCCAGGACGATCACGCCGATCACCACTCGGCGCACGATGTGCAGCGGCCATTCAAGTCTCGGCACCGGTCTCACCCCTCGCTCATGGACGTCAGCGGATGGCGCCAGTGGCGGTACCGCTCCGCCTCGTTGAACAGGGCCACGATGTCGTTCCTCCGCAGTCGTGAGAGCTGGTTGAAACCGTCGGCGATCATGTCGTTCAGCCGCATCCCGGGGTCGGCGAGCGGATCGCTCCACACCCAGCGCACCGTGATCAGCTCCCGGATCACCGAGGCCGTGGTGACCGCCTCCGGGGGCTCGTCAGGGGCGAGGTCGGCGAGCAGCTCCAGTGGTCCGCCGGCCTGGCCGAGCCGGTTGGGGGCGGCCGTGATGGTGTTGAACTCGCTGATCCACTGCGCCGCGGGCACCGCCGGGAAGCGCTCCACCAGATACCCGGTCACCTCGTCGATCCGCTCCGCCGCCAGCCGGTGGTACATCTCCTGGACCGGGCGGCCCTCGGACCTGAAGTGCTCGGCCAGCAGCTCCTGCACCGCGTCCCAGTCGTCCGGACGCCCGGCCAGCCGCCACAGCAGCAGCCGCCGCAGCCAGGGGTGCAGGGCCGGGGTCACGGTGCCCGGGCTGTGCAGCAGCCAGCGGTCGCGGACCTCGCCGAACAGCGAGTCGCCCGAGCCCAGCAGTCGGGTGGCGATGGACAGGTCGCGGGCCGCGGCGCACTCCTCCAGCGCCACCCGCCGCGCGGGGTCGAAATCGCGCAGCAGATGGTCCAGGGCGGCCTCCGCCAGCGTCCGGGTGTCCTCGCCCTCCCGCGGGGTGCGGTCCGGCAGGGTGCGCAGCCAGCGGTCCTGCTCGGCGCCGTCCTCGACGGGCACGGAGGAGTGCCGGAGCAGCTCCAGGACCAGGCTGACCGCCCGGGGGAGCCCCGCGGTCAGCCGGTGGACGAAGGGCGCGAGCCGGGTGAACGGCGCGAGGTCGGGGTGGTGGCGCAGCTCCAGCTCGATCCGGGTGCGCACCTCGTCCAGATTGAGGTCGCGCAGCCGCAGCGGATACCACCAGGTGTCATCGCTGTCCCGGCCCGGCCGGTGCTCGCTCCAGTCCGCCAGGGAGGCCCGGTCCGGGCCGCGCAGCCGCCACGGCCACTGGTCGCCGGTGGCCGGGCCCCAGCGGGGCAGCCACCGGTTGGAGCTCGCCACGACGGTGAGCGGATCGCAGTCGGCGCCCGCCACCACGGCGTCGTCATGGCGGGCCCGGATCAGCAGATCGAGGAAGCGACGGCCGTACTCCGTATGGGAGTTGTCGAGCAGCAGCAGATACGAGCGGGGCATGAACGAGTGGCGCACATTGCTGCGCATGTCCTCCAGCAGGGCCGAGAACAGCACCCGGTCCAGCCGCTCCTGATCGTCCTCGTCCCCGTCGTGGCGCCACAGGTTGAGCTCGACCAGCGCCTCCCACGGATCCCGGCTCTGGAGCAGCGGATGGCCGCCGTACCAGGCCGCGCTGCTGGTGAACTTGCGGCCCGGCAGCCGCCTCCGGCCACGCCGCAGCGCGTCCCGCAGCAGCGCGAGCGCCGCCGTGGACGCGCCGTCGGGAGCGCCCACGGCGCCCCCGGCCACCTCGAAGAAGGCGGCGAGATAGTCGCCGTAGCGCGCCTCCGCCTGCTCCTGGAACGCGTCCAGCTCCCGCCGGATGTTGCGCCGCCCCTCCGCGAGGCTCGTCATCCGCAGCTGGTGGTCGGAGGCGAGCAGACCGAGCGTCAGCCGCGGGAAGTGCGAGCGGCGGTAGCGCGGCAGCTTGCGCTCCAGCTGGCGCGCGAGCAGCGCCAGGGCGTACCGCGGCAGCAGGGCCTGCTCACCGCCGACATTGACATACGCGAACGGTGTCTCGGGGCCGAACTTCTCCATCAGCGCGCCATGGGCGTCGCTGGCCCCACTGCCGCGCGGCCCCAACAGCATGATCACCGGCCGCTCGTCCGTGGGCTCCAGCCTGAGACACTCCCCGACCAGACTGATGATCCCGCTGCGGCCTCTCAAGCCCACGCCCATTCCGGATTCCGCCACGTGCCCCCGTCCCCCCGTTCAGGCCCCCCGTCGGCAACTAGGGGTCCTTTACCCACATTCACCCCTTCGATACCGGGCCGTTCTCAAACGTACTCCGGCTACGGGCGGCGCCGACATCCCTTTCCCCCCGAGGTTCCTCCGGCCGCGAGGCGCCGCCCCCTGCACAGCGCCCCCCGCTCAGCGGCGGAAGATCTCCAGCCGGGTGGGCGCGGGCCGCCCCGGCGCGGGCAGGCCGAGGCCGCGGCGCCCCGGGGTGATCGACCCCAGCACGCTGGCATGGCGGGCGCCGGTGCAGCTGGGCACCGTACCGGCCAGCCCATGGGCGGTCAGGAAGGCGAGGACGGCGAAGGCGTACGCCTCCTTCGCCGCCGCCGGAAGGCCGAGGTCGTCGGAGGTCCGCAGCGCGATGGGGCCCAGCTCCCGGCGCAACGCCCCCATCAGGGTGGGGTTGCGGGTGCCGCCGCCCGAGGCGATCACCTCGGTGGCATGCACCGACCGCACCGCGTCGGCCACCGTCCGGGCCGTCAGCTCGGTGACGGTGGCGAGCACGTCATCGTCCGGCACCGGGCCCGTGGCGGCCAGGGCGGCGCGCAGATAGGACGCGTGGAACAGCTCCTTGCCGGTGGTCTTGGGCGCGGGCAGCGCGTAGTACGGCTCGGCCAGCAGCCGCTCCAGCAGCGGCTCGTGGACGGTGCCGCGCGCCGCCATGGCGCCGTCCGCGTCATGGTCCAGCCGGCCGCCCGTCAGATCGCCGGCCGCCGCGTCGATGAGCGCGTTCGCCGGGCCGGTGTCGAAGGCCAGCGGATCCCCGGCGCCCGCGATCACCGTGATGTTGGCGATCCCGCCCAGGTTCAGGGCGGCGCAGACACCGGGCCGCCCGCGCAGCCACAGGGCGTCCACCAGGCTGACCAGGGGAGCGCCCTGGCCGCCCGCGGCCACATCGCGGGTGCGCAGATCGGAGACCACCGGGCAGCCGGTGGCCTCGGCGATCCAGGCGGGCTGGCCGAGCTGGAGCGTGCCGTGCACCCGCCCGCCCTCGGCCCAGTGGTACACCGTCTGGCCGTGGGAGCCGATGAGGTCCGTACGCCCCTCGCACAGCTCCCGGTCGGCGCGGGCCGCGAGCGCGGCGAACGCCTGGCCGATCCGGGTGTCGAGCGCGCACACCTCCCGCATGGTGGTGGCCGCCGGGGGCAGCGCGGCGCTCAGTGCCGACCGCAGCGCCTCCGGATACGCCTCGCTGACCAGCCCCAGCGGGGCCAGCACCACGGTGTCGCCGTCGAGCACCAGATCGGCCGCCGCGGCGTCCACCGCGTCATGGGACGTGCCCGACATCAGACCGATCACCCGCATGATGTCTCCTCCTCCCGCTCGGCCCCCTGCTCCGCCCGCGCCGCGTCGGGCAGCGCGCCGCGGTGGTTCTCCCCGCGCAGGGTGAACAGGGCGACCACGCTGATGACGCAGGTCACCGTCACGTAGTACGCCGGGATGTCGACCTCGCCGGTGTGCTTGATCACCTCGGTGATGATGAGCCCCGCGCATCCGGAGAACACCGCGTTGGACAGCGCGTACGCCAGCCCCAGGCCCGTGTAGCGGACCCGGGTCGGGAACATCTCGGCGAGCATGGCCGGACCGGGCCCCGCCATCAGGCCCACCACCACGCCCGCCACGAACACCGCCGCCCCCTGCACCCATGCCGAACTGCCCGGATCCTGGAGGACATTGAGCAGCGGGAAGGCCAGCACCGCCACCAGCGCGGCCCCGGTCAGCATCACCGGCCGCCGCCCGATCCGGTCGCTGAGCAGCCCCGCCGGGAGGATGGCGAGCGCGAAGCCCGCGTTCGCCACCACGGTGGCCACCAGCGCCTGCTGGAAGGTGGCGTTCAAGGTGGCCTGGAGATACGAGGGCATGACGACCAGGAAGGTGTAACCGGCCGCCGCCCAGCCCATGATGCGCGCGGCCCCCATGACGATGGCCCCGGCCACCTCACGGGGGTCCGCCACCCGCTCCGGCCCGGCACCTGACGCGGTGCCGGTGTCCCCGTCCGCCGTCGCGCGGAAGAACGGGGTCTCCTCCAGCCTCAGCCGCAGCCACAGGGCCACCAGCCCGATCGGCAGGGTCAGCAGGAACGGCAGCCGCCACCCCCAGTCGTTCAGCGACTCCTCGCTCATCACGGTGGCCAGCACCGCCGCCACCCCGGCCCCGGCCAGCAGCCCCAGCGCCACGGTGAACGACTGCCACGCCCCGTACAGTCCGCGGCGGCCCGGCGGAGCGAACTCCGTCATGATCGACACCGCGCCGCCGAACTCCCCGCCCGCGGAGAGACCTTGGAGGATCCGCAACAGGGTGAGCAGCCAGGGCGCGGCCGCGCCCAGCGTGTCGTACGTGGGCAGCGCCCCGATGAGCGTCGTGGCGCCGGTCATCAGCAGCAGCACCAGGATCAGCGTGGGCCGGCGCCCGATCCGGTCGCCGACCCGGCCGAAGACGGCGGCGCCGATGGGGCGGAAGAAGAACGCGATCCCGAAGGAGGCGTAGGTCTTGACCAGGCCCTCGATCTCGCTGCCGCCGTCCGGGGTGAAGAAGTTCGCCGCGATGATCGTCGCGAAGAAGCCGTAGACACCGAACTCGTACCACTCGATGAAGTTGCCGACCGAACCGGCCACCAGCGCACGGCGCGGGGCCCGCCCGGCACCACGTTCGCTGGGATCCGCTGGGGACGTCGTCACATCCGGGCCCTTTCAGCCGTCACCGCCAAGGGGATGTGATGTCCGTACCCGTCAGGGAGCGCGGTTACCGGTGCGAGCGCGGCTCCAGCGGCGCTCGAGGTCCGGGCAGATCCGGTACGGTCCCGAGGTTGCCGTACGGGCCCGAGGCGCCGTAGGGGCCCGCTCAGCCGCGCAGCGCCGCGTTGCACTCCCGCTGGAGCGCGATGTCCTGCCACATCGGGTGCTGGGGCGCCGCGTTGGAGCACACCACCGCGCCCCACGCGCCCACCCGTGCCGACTCCTCGACCGCGCGACGGCAGAACGCGGCCCCCACCGGGCCCTCCTCGAAGGTCCCGTGCAGCGGGGTGTAGCCGATCCAGCCCTCGCCGAAGACCAGCGGGACCCCGCTCGCAGCCGCCCAGTCCGCGGCCGCCTCGATCCAGGTGACCAGCCGCTGGTCCATCGCCAGCCGGTGCACGGCGTAGCGGTCGTACAGCCAGGCGTCCCAGCGGTCGGGGTCGCACCAGTCGTGGACGTAGATCTCCCGGGGGCCGACCGTGGTGGCCTCCAGCCGCCAGCGATCGCCCGGCGGAGGGGCCCAGTCGGCCAGATCGGGGGCGCCGGGGCGCAGCAGCTCCCGGCGGACCGCCTCCTGGGGGAAGGGGCGGGCCCGGTCGCGGACGGCGAAGGTGGTCAGCAGCTCGTCCAGCACCCCGTAGACATACGGGTGGAAGACCGCCACATCCACCTCGCGCGGGACCCCGCGCAGCGAACCGACCGGCACCTTGGCGTAGTTGACCGTGACCGGCCGGTTCGGGTGGCGCTCCTTGAACCGGGCGATCCCCCGCTCCAGCCGCGGCCGCAGGGCGACGACCTTGTCCGCGCCGTCCAGCCCTTCGGTGAGCCGGCTGCCCTGGACCTCGTTGTGCAGCTCGGTGAAGGCGATCCGGTCGTCCAGACCGTGGATCACCAGGAAGTCGATCAGATCGGCCAGCGCGTCCGCGAGCACTTCGGCGCGCCGCTCGGGGTCGACGGCCATCAGCGCGTCGAACCAGGCCCGGTCCTCGCCGAACGACGGGCTCTGCTGGTACTCCCAGCTGGAGAGGATGACGAAGCAGTCATGGCGCAGGGCCGCCTCGAACAGCTCGCGCAGCCACGCCCGTCCGTCGATCTCGCCCCCGCCGCCCAGGTCGTACCAGCGCATCCGCTGCCCGTACGCGCCGCCCAGCGCCGACGGCCGCAGCCTGGTCGTATCCAGCCGGGAGCCGAAGAGCAGGAACGGCATGGCGCAGATACGCACCGTGTTGTAGCCGCGGGCCACGGCATCCTCGAAGGCGCGGTCGAGATCGGCGAAGGGCTCATCCGGGCCGGTGCGGGTGTACCAGCTGAAGTCCCACAGCGAGATGGTCAGTTTGTCCGGCAGATGCGGCGACAGCGTCACAGGGGACTCCCCGCGGTCGGCGGCTCGGCGGTGACAGAGATGAGAGATCGGTTCATCGTCCGGGGGCGCCAACGGGCTGTCAAGATGTATTCATAAATAATGGCCAGTGCTGGGTGGTCGGGTTTCCACCCCGGTCATCCGGTACGGCGGGGACGGCCGTCGGCCGACGCACGACCTCCCTCAGGCGATCCAGCCGTAGCCGGGCCGTGGTCTGCGCGAGGACGGGGGCGCGCCGACGCTCTCCAGGTCGTGCTCGGCGGCCTGTACCAGCTGCTGCCCCAGATCGCTGAGCGCCCGCCCGGCCGCGAGCTCATCGCCGATCACGGGCACGTCCTCGTCGTCCGGGTTGCACCGGGCCAGTCCCCGGCCGGTGAGCGCCGTGGCCCCGGTGTCCAGCTCCACCCGCGCCCTGGTCCGCCCCTCGTCCTCGGAGAGGTAGAGGTGGACCTTCCACTCCACTGTGTGCGACATGGTCTGCTCCTCACCTTCTGACGGCCGCTTCTGGCGCCAGAAGCGGCCGGACCCCGTGGTGGCGGCCGGAGCCCCGCTCAGCGGCGGTTCCTGCCGGACCACGCGGGTTCCACCACCTTCCACTCTGCCTCCCATCGGGCGTAACGCCTGCGGTCCAGGGCCCGCCGGATCCGGGCCCGTCCCGTGAACGCGAGCGCGGCCACCGTCGCCGCGGTGATACAGCCGGTGAACCAGCCCATGGTCCGCGCGGTCGACGGGGAGGAGGGCGGCTGCGCCAGGGTGCCCTCGCGGTTCACCCAGACCCGTACCTCGTCCCCGGAGTCGCCCTCGCCCGCCACCGTGGCGGTGCCCGTATGGCGCTCACCGTCGTCCGCGACCCAGCGCACCCGCGCCTGCCGCGGCTCCCGCACATCGCTGCGGGCCGGGCCGGGGGTGGCATCGGCGAGCCGTGCGGTGATCTGGTGCCGAGCCGAGGTCTCGGCGGCCACGACGCGCATCTGGGAGGCGTGTGCCGCGTATCCCGCGCTGATCGCGGCGGCCGGCAGCCCGACCACGAGGATCAGCGCGAACAGCACGGTGCACCAGGTCTGTATCCGGTCCGTCCGGCGGCGCAGCGGGTTGGGCCCCCTGGCCGGACGCTTGAGCAGGGGCGGACGCGGCCCGAATACGCGTCGCGGTCCGTGGGTGTTCATGGTCTGGCCTCCAGCGGGTGCTGACGCCGGTGCGCGGTCGCGCGGGCGTCGGGGTCAGGTGCGCGGGGCGGGCTGATAGGCGCCGGGCACCATCCGCGCGCTGATCGCCGTGCGGTTGTAGGCGTTGATCACGACGGCGGCCCAGATCACGGCCGCCACCTGCGGTTCGTCGAAGACCTCGCGGACGGCCGCGTAGACCTCGTCCGGCACATGGCCGTCCTGGATCGAGGTCACCGCCTCGGTCAGCGCGAGCGCGGCCCGCTCCCGCTCGGTGAAGAACGGGGTCTCCCGCCAGGCGGCGAGGGTGTGGATCCGCTGTTCGGTCTCGCCCTGGGCTCGGGCGTCCTTGGTGTGCATGTCCAGGCAGAAGGCGCAGCCGTTGAGCTGCGAGGCACGGATCCTGACCAGCTCCAGCAGCTCTGGCTCGACCCCCGCCGCCCGGGCGGCCCGCACCGCCGTCCGGTGCAGCTCGCCCATCGCGGCGGACACCTCGGGGGCGAGGCCCTTCAGATCCAGCCGGGCGGTGGTGCGGGCCGGGGTGGTCGTCGTCATCGGTGAAACTCCGTTTCGTCGCGGTCGGTCGCGGTCAGTGGCGTCAGTCGCGGTCGGTGGCGGTCAGTCGCGGTCAGGGGACCCGGGCGATCAGGGGGTCGGGAACGCCGTCGAGCCAGGTCTGCCAGGAGGCGGCGCGCAGCGCCGGGCCCGCCCGCAGCGGGCGGCCCAGCCACGCGGTCACCGGGCGGATCCCGTGCACCGCGTTGACCAGCCACACCTCACGGCCGTCCAGCTCCTGCACGGTGCGTCGGCGGTGCTCGGTGCGGACGCCCAGCTCGGCCGCCCGGTCCTGGATCAGGGCCGAGGTCACACCGGCCAGCAGCGGAAGCTCCGGGGGCGGCAGACACAGCACGTCGTCCTCCCACCACAGAACGCTCGCCGCGGTGCCCTCGAGCACCAGCCCGGCGGGGGTGGTGAGCAGCAGCTCCTGCGCGCCACGGGCGGCGGCCCGGTCCCGGAGGTGCGCCAGGAGGGAGAGGTCCGGGCCGGTGCGGCGGGGATGCGACCGCGGGTCGAACTCCTCGGTCAGGCATACGGTCACATTGACCGTCCGCGGCGGCGCGGGCCGGACCCGCAGGAACAGCCGGGCCGGTTCCGGACCGGCCAGCTCGACCCGGGGGAACCAGCGCTCGGTGCGGGGCAGGGCGGCGATCGCGTCGCGCCAGAAGCTCTCGATCCGGGCGGGGGAGTCGCCGCTCGCCTCGACGCACGCGGCGACGAACCGGCGGCGGTGGCGGTCGAGCCCGCGCACCCGCCCGTCGTCGACCAGCCAGGAGTCGGCGGCCAGCAGCGCGCTGTCCGGCACCGCTCGGGAGGGCATCAGTCCGCCGTCCTCGCGCCACATCAGCGTCCACTGCTTCTGGTCCGACGCGTCGGCGTGACCGATGTTCTGTGTGGCGACCATGTCCGCTTCCACGTCTCCGTCCCGATGTGCTCGTCGTCCGATGCCGTTGCCCGGTGTCCTGCGTCCGCATTGCGGTGTTCCGTTTGTTCCGTTGTCCGGCCGGGTTCCTAGCCGCGCTCGCTGGATTGCCGGTCAATAGCCGCGCGCCGGACCGCCCCGGGGGCCGTAGGGGGCGTTTTCCAGCCACTCCCCGCAGCGGGGGACCACCGGGGACAGGGCGGCCGCCGCGCGCTGGGTCGCCCGCTTCCACGGCCGGGGCCGCAGATGGTCCAGGGCCGCACCGGCGGCCTCGCTGTTGTAGAGGGCCGCGCTCCGGCGGGCGGAGGCGTACCCGGCCACCGTCGCGGGTCCCCGCGATGGCTCGGAGCATGCCGCCGACACCGCCTCCGCCGCCGCGACGGCGTCCGCGATCCCGCTGTTCATGCCTCGGGCCCCGAAGGGCGGGAAGAGATGCGCCGCCTCGCCCGCCAGCAGCACCCGGCCGGACGGATCCGCGAACGACGCGGCGACCTTGCGCAGGAAGTGGTACCGCGACACCCACAGCACCCGGTGGGCGCAGTCCTCGCCCACCAGCCGGGGCAGCCAGCGGCGCAGCGCCTTCTCGGTGGCGAAGGACTCCGGCGGATCGTCGGCGCGGCACTGTAGATCGATCTGGAAGCCCCCGGTGAACGGCACCCGCAGCACGGTGCGGCCGCCGGTGCCGGGGTGCTCGTAGTGGAAGACCCGCTCCACCGGCAGGTCGCCGCCCGGCGGATCCGCCACGTCCACGACCACGTGATAGCCGTCGGACCGGGTGCCCTCCAGCGGGATGCCCAGCGCCCCGCGCACCCCCGAACGGGCCCCGTCGGCGGCGATGACATGGCGGGCCGTCCAGCTCCCGCCGTTCTTCGCGGTCACCGTCACCCCGTCGCCGTCCGCGCGCACCTCGTTCACCTCGGCGTCGAAGCGGAACTCGACGCCCGCCTCCGCGCACGCCTCGTGCAGGAACCGCTCGGTGTCCACCTGACGCAGACTGGTGAACGCGGGCAGGGCCGCGGCCCCGTCGTCCCCGGAGGCCCGCGGAAAGGTCTGCGCGAACACCTCGCGGCCGCGGTAGAGGGTGCGCCGGGTGCGCCAGGTGGTTCCGTACGCCGCGATCCGCGCGCCCAGCCCCGGGCGGGCCCGCTCCAGCAGCCGCAGCGACCGCCGGTGCACGAACAGCGCGCGGCTCCCGGGGCGCACCCGGTCCCGCGCCCCGGCCTCCAGCACCAGGACCGGCAGCCCGGCGGCGCGCAGGGTGAGCGCCGCCGTCATCCCGACCGGCCCGGCGCCCACCACCAGAACCGGCCCGCCGTCCTCACCCGCCGCCATGTCAGCCACCGACCGGTGCGGTGGACAGGGTGGGCAGCTCACCCGCGGCGAGCTGCCGGGCGATCTCCAGCCGTTTGATCTTCCAGGTGGCCGTGCGCGGCAGATCCTCGAAGCGGCACTGCACCGGCTCGGCCAGCGCCGGGAGATCCTCGGTCGCCCGCCGCCAGCTGTCGGGGTCCAGCGGCTCGTTCCCCCGGGTGCACACCACTGGTACCGGCTCCCGCCCGGGACCGTGGACGATGATCACTTCGCGGAGGTCGGCGAACCGCGACAGCAGCTCGTCCTCCATCTCCAGGGTGCTGTCCACGGTGGAGATCTGGTCCACCTCGCGGTCCAGCAGATACAGCGCGCCCCACCGGTCGCGGTAGCCCATGTCACCCATCCGCCACCAGCCCCGGTCCACCTGCCGGGCGTAACTCTCCGGCGCGCCGAGATAGGTGAGGATCCGGCCGCGGGTGCGGGCCTCGATGGCCCCCGTCGCACCCGGCGGGCACGTGCGGCCCCGCTCGTCCACCACCCGGATCCGGGTGAAGCCGGGGATGCCGGTGCCCACCCGCCGTGCCTCCACCCGGTCCGCGCCCCGCCGGGTGTACCAGCCGAAGGCGATGGGCCCGGTCTCGCTCTGCCCGTACAGCTGCATCAGCCGGGGGTCGCGGCGCCGGGACGCGGCGAGCAGCCGCCGCACCGTACGGGGGTGGATGGCGTCGAACGTGGAGCCGTACGCCCGGACGTTGGACAGCGGGCCGTTCGGCGCGTCGGCCAGGTCCTCCCACAGCACATAGGTGTTGGGATGCGTCTCCACGATGCCGGGGCGGTGCGCCGCCAGCAGCGGGCCGGCGTGGGCCGGGTCGGGGTCGACGAGCAGCAGCAGCGGGCTGCCGAAGTGCAGCAGTACGCCCAGCAGATGGTAGAAGCGGGAGTGGACGAACGACATGTGCAGCGCGGCCGCCTCCCCGCGGGTGGCCCGGCCCAGCGCCTGCTGGGGCACCAGCCGGTTCCACATGGTGTGCGGGCAGTGCACGGCCAGCTTCGGTATCCCGGTGGTCCCCGAGCTGTGGGTGATCAGCGAGGGCTCCCGGGGGTGGAGCCGGATGGCCGGGCGGCGCGGCACCCCGGCGAGGGCGGCCAGCGCGATGGTGTTCCCGGGCGCCTCGTCCACTGTCAGCACGCCCCGGGCCAGGGTGGTGTCCACCGTGCTCAGCGTGGACTCCAGGGTCGCCCGGTCGGTGATCAGCCAGGGGGCGTGCAGCCGGTCCAGCAGCACCGCGGCCACCTGTCCGTCCAGGGAGGGCGACAGCAGCGCCGGGACCGCGCCGATCCTGGAGACGGCACAGGTCAGCAGCACGATGTCGACGTTGTCGCCCTTGAGGATCGCCACATGCTCACTCGGGCGCACCCCCGCCGACCACAGCCGGGCGGCCAGGTCGTCCACCAGATCGGCCAGTTCGGTGTATCCGAGGTCGGTACCGGCGTCGGGGGCGACGTCCAGTGGCCGGTCCAGGGTCACCCTGACCCTGCCGTGCCGGGCCGCGGCCTCCTGGAACATCAGTCCCAGATAGAACCCGCGCTCGGGGAGAAGCCGCTGCAACATATCGAGGTCCTCATCGTTCGAAGTCGGTCAGGGGGCCGCGCGCCAGGGCGCGCTCGGCAAGCCGGTTTGACCGGTCACCAGCGGCCGGTGCGGACGACATGGCGCCGCAGCTTCCCCGTCGGGGTGCGCGGCAGCGCGGCCACCAGGCGCACGGTGCGCGGCGCCTTGTAGGCGGCGAGCCGCCGCCGGGCCAGCGCGATCAGATCGGCCGTCAGCGTCTCCTCGTCCAGCGCCGGGCGGTCCGGGCCTCGCGGGTTGCCGGGGCCGCCCGCCGGTACGACATAGGCGCGCAGCCGGGTGGCGCCCCGCTCGTCGGGGACGGCCGCCACCGCCACCTCCCGCACTGACGGGTGCTGCCGCAGCACCTCCTCGACCTCCAGCGGCGACACGGTGATCCCGCCGACCATCTCCAGGTCGTCCACCCGGCCCAGATGGCGATAGGTCCCGTCGCGCTCGCGCCGGGCCCGGTCCCGGGTGGCGAGCCAACCGCCGTCCTCCGGGCGGCCGGTGACCACCGTCGGGCCCCGCACCCACAGCTCGCCCTCGGCCGAGCCGTCGGCGCCGTCCGCCACCACCGCGCCCTCGCGGTCCCGTAGCTCCAGCTCGAAGCGGGGCACCGGACGGCCGAGGGTGCCGGGGGCGTTGTCCCACACCGTGTTGGCGCAGAAGGCGTGGCCCGCCTCGGTGGAGCCGATCTGCTCCAGCACCGGCGCGCCGAGCAGCTCACCGACCCGCTCACCGAGGGCGGGCGGCAGCCCCTCGCCCGCGCTGACCGCCGCGCGGACGGAGCCGAAGCAGGCCGTGTGGCCGGTGCCGTGCTCGTCCACCAGGGCGGCGTACGAGGACGGCACCGAGTACAGCAGGGTCACCCGGTGCCGGGCCACGAGGTCGTCGATGAGGGCGGGGCCTGGGTGGTCCGGGGTGAGCACCGCGGCCGACCCGGAGAAGAGGGGGAAGACGAAGGCGTTCCCGAAGCCGTAGGCGTAGAACAGCTTGGACACCGAGAACGACACGTCCGCCGGACCGATGTCCAGCACCTCCTGCCCGACCAGGTCGTGACAGGCGGCCACATCGCCATGGCTGTGGACCACCGCCTTGGGGCGGCCGGTGGTCCCGGAGGTGTACTGGAGGTACAGCGGGGTGGCGGCCGTCACCGGCTCGGCCGCCGGGGCCGGGGCCGCCGAGCCCAGTGTGGCGGGCGGGCCGGTCAGGGCCGACAACTGGTCGGCGCCGAGCCAGGGAACGCCGTCGAAGTGGTCCTGGAGACCGGGCCCGGAGACGGCCAGCGCGGCGCGCGAGTCCTCGGCCATGAAGCGGTGGTCGTCGGCGGTGAGCGCGGGGTTGACCAGCACCGCCACGGCGCCCAGCCGGGCGGCGGCCAGAAACGTGGTCACCCACATGATGCCGTCGGGCAATGCCAGCAGCACCCGGTCACCGGACGCCACCCCCCGGTCCGCCAGCACGGTGGCCGCGCGCTCGGCTCGGTCGTGGACCTCGCCGTGGGTCCAGACCAGGTGGCCCTCGAGAAAGGCGGCCCGGCCGGCCCAGCCGCGGCGGTCCGCGAGCGCCGCGAGATGCGCGGCCACGTTGGCCGAGACCGTGGGCCCGACGGGCAGGGGCGGGGCGGACACCGATACGGCGGTCACCGGCCGAGCTCCTTCGCCGCGGCGGCGGGCGGCGCCGCGGCGGCGGCCACCAGCAGATCGTCGATCTCCCCGTCGGACGCGGTCTCCACGGCCTGGTAGGCATGCATGGTGGCGGCGGTCTTCAGCAGCATCTCCTCGTACTCCTCGGCCGGGTCGGAATCGAGAACGATGGCGCCGCCCGCGCCGATGTGCATCCGGCCGCCGGTGAACACGGCCGTGCGGATGACGATGTTGAGGTCGGCCGCGCCGTTGCAGCTGAGGTAGCCGAGCGCGCCGGAGTACACACCGCGGGCCTCGGTCTCCAGCGAGTCGATGATCTCCAGCGTGCGCAGCTTGGGCGCGCCGGTCATGGAGCCGCCCGGGAAGCAGGCCCGGACGCAGTCGACGGAGGTGGTCCCCGGGCGCAGCCGGCCGCGCACGGTGGAGACCAGCTGGTGGACGGTGGCGTAGGTCTCGGTGTTCATCAGCCGCGGCACATACACACTGCCCGACGCGCACACCCGCCCCAGGTCGTTGCGGAGCAGGTCCACGATCATCAGGTTCTCGGCGCGGGCCTTGGGGCTGGAGGCGAGGGCGGCCAGTGCCCGCGCGTCCTTCTCCGGGTTCTGGCCGCGCGGGGCGGTGCCCTTGATCGGCTTGGCCTCGGCGGTGCCGTCGGGGGTGATGCGCAGAAAGCGCTCGGGGGAGGCGCAGGCCACATCGGTGCCGCCGAACCGCAGATAGGCGGCATACGGCGCCGGGTTGAACCGCCGCAGGGCCCGGTAGAAGGCGTAGGAGTCGCCGGGGGCGGGCAGCCAGGCGGAGTTGGTCAGGCAGATCTCATAGCTGACCCCGGCGCGCAGCTCCCGCAGACACGCCTCGATCGAGGCCAGATACCGCTCCCGGTCCCGCACCAGCCAGGGCTCCACGGCGGCCGTGGTGGCGAGGGCGGGCGGTTGCGGGGCGGGTCCGGCGAGCGTCGGCACCCCGCTGAGCACGGTCACGGTGGTGTCCAGCCAGTCCTTCGCCTCCCGGTGGCCGTCGGGGGTGTCCTCGGCGAGGCAGCAGATGTAGGTGACGCCCTCCTGGTGGTCGACGGCGACGAACCGGTCGGCGAAGAGCCAGCAGGCGTCCGGGGTGGTGGCCCGGTGGCGGTTGGGGGAGCCGCAGTCGGCCTTGAGCTCGTAGCCGAAGTAGCCCACATAGCCGCCGGTGAAGTCGAAGGGCAGATCGGGGGCCTTGATCCGGCGGCGGGTCAGCTCCCGCTTGAGGTAGTCGAAGACGCTGCCCTCGACCCGGACGGCGGGCCGTCCCGCCCGCTCGACCTCGCACCCGCCGGTGCCGGTGTCGTAGCGGACGAACTCGGCGAGCGGGCCGGTGCCGTCCCCGAGGAAGGAGAAGCGGGCCTCTCCGGACTCGGCGCGCGAGCTGTCGAGCCAGAACGCGTGCGGCGCCTTCGCGTACAGCCGGGTGAAGGCCGCCTCGGTGTCGGTGGCGTCGGCCAGCCACCGGGCGTGCAGCCGGTAGGCGGGGCCCTCCTGGGGCGGCTCCGCCGGAGCGTCGCTCCTGGGAGCGGGCCGGGCCAGTTCGGTTCGGGGGTCCGCCTCGGGGCTGGGCGGGGAGTCCGGCGCGGTGGCCGGCTTGGCCGGCTTGGCCGCTTTCGCCGCTTTGGCGGCTCTACGGGCGCGGCGCGGCTCCTCGGCGGAGGCGGGGGTCACGGTGGAGGTCACCGACTCGCCGTTGGCGTGCTCAATGGTCAGATCGCGGAAGTTGCTGAGCATGCGGTGGCCGTATCCGGTCAGCACCGACTCCGGGTGGAACTGGACGCCCCACAGCGGACGCGCCCGGTGCCGCAGCGCCATCAGCACACCGTCCTCGGACCAGGCTATTCCCTGGAGCCCCAGCGGCAGCGGCTCGGCCACGCACAGCGAGTGGTACCGCACGGCCGTGAAGTCCTGCGGAAGGCCGCGGAACAGCCCGCGCCCGCCGTGTTTGATCCGGGACAGATGCCCGTGCTTGGGCTCGGGCGCGGCCACCACCCGCGCCTGCGCGCCGAGCGCGATCCCCTGGTGCCCCAGGCACACCCCCAGCACCGGGATGGACGACCGCTCGATCAGCCGGGCGGTGGCGCCGAAGTCCCGGGGATCCGCCGGATGGCCGGGCCCGGGGGAGAGCACGATGTTGTCGAACGCGGAAAGATCGATGTCCGCGCACTCCGGCGCGTCATGCAGAAGCACCTCCGGTTCCTCGCCGTTGACCTCGGTCAGCAGTTGAAAGAGGTTGTACGTGTACGAGTCGTAATGATCGACGAGGAGTGTCCTCAGCGATTCCATCCGGATTTGCCTCCTTGCGATGAGAAAACCGACCGGGTATCACCCGCCCCGGTCCTCGGGCCGCGGCGCCCCGCTCACCTACCGGCGAGCGCGTGGGCCGTCGGCCGCCATCCGCCTGTGACGTCCTCGTATCGACTGAAGCGGCGGGTAGAGCCACTTCTTCAGAAGCCGCTGGAGCCGTGGCATGACCAGCCAGGTCACCATCGCGGTCACACCAAGACACAAGGCCAGGGTCCGCAGCAGGAAATTGGCGTCCTTGATGAACGGGATCACCAGCACATTGAAGATGAGAACCGGAGGGAAGACCGCGCTCAGATTCACCAGCCACAGCTTCCATTTGGGCGGTGGTGGCAGCGGCCGCACCGGCCCTTTGAACCAGTTCTCCAGTCCCGAGGTGCGCTGTGTTCCCTTTTCCTGGACGAAGGACCCGGTACGGGACGCCAATCGTGCGCGCTCCAGCGAGGAATCCCATGCCCGGGCCGGCCCTTCCGCCTCGAACCGGTAGAGGACGTGCCACTCCGAGGAGGTCGAACCGGATCCCATCACCCCGCCTCCGAGATATCCCGGAAGGCTTGCCGCGGCATTGAGCATCTCGATCGCCCAGACATAGAACTCGCTTTCGCGGCCGGGGTCCACCCGGTATGCGGCAGTCACCGTGACCGGTTCACTGTCCACTCCAGCCGCCACTCCTTTCCACGCCGTTGTCTTCGCCTGTCGGGCCCGGCGAGATGACACGAAGTGTTCCACACCGTGCGATCGGGAACAGTGGAATGCTCAACAACGTACATAAAAACGCGGAAAGGCCGCCGTGACCTGGGCGTTATCTACGGTTCAAGGTTCTGACGGGACCGCGGCGGGGCCGCTCATAAAGAATCTCCGAGCGGGATTGAACATGATGAAGCGCCGGGCCGTATGAAACGTAATGCGGCCCGGCGCTTCGTGGTTTCGATCAGCTCGATGAGCCCGATCGGCTCGGTCAGCCGAGTACCTTCTCCAGCGCCGCCAGCGCCCCCTCCAGCTCCTCACGGGTGATGGTCAGCGGCGGCGCCAGACGGATCGTCGAACCATGGGTGTCCTTGACCAGGATCCCCTCGGCCATCAGCCGCTCGCTCACCTCGCGGCCGGTGCCGAGCGCGGGGTCCACATCGACGCCCGCCCACAGCCCGCGGCAGCGGTAGCCCACGACGCCCTTGCCGGTCAGCGCCGCCAGCCCGTCCCTCAGCACCTCGCCCAACTCCCGTGCCCGGCGCTGGAATTCCCCGGTGCGCAGCAGCTCGACCACGGCCGAGCCGACCGCCGCGGCCAGCGGATTGCCGCCGAAGGTGGAGCCGTGCTCACCGGGGCGCAGCACCCCGAGCACCGCACGGTCGGCCACCACCGCCGACACCGGCACGATGCCGCCGCCCAGCGCCTTGCCGAGCAGCAGCACATCCGGCATCACCGACTCGTGCTCGACGGCCAGCGTGGTGCCGGTGCGGCCGAGACCGGACTGGATCTCATCGGCGATGAACAGCGTCCCGGTGCGCCGGGTCAGCTCGCGCACCCCGCGCAGATAGCCGTCATCGGGGATGACCACGCCCGCCTCGCCCTGGATGGGCTCGATGAGGACCGCCGCCGTGGTCTCGTCCACGGCGGCCTCCAGCGCCGCGAGGTCGTTGTACGGCACGACGCGGAAGCCCGGGGCGAACGGGCCGAAGCCGTCGCGGGCCACGGGATCGGTGGAGAAGCCGACGATCGTCGTCGTACGGCCGTGGAAGTTGTCGGCCGCCACCACGATGGTGGCCTGGTCCGGGGCGACGCCCTTCACCTCGTACGCCCACTTGCGGGCGACCTTGATGGCGCTCTCCACCGCCTCCGCACCGGTGTTCATCGGCAGCACCATGGAGAGCCCGGTGAGCTCCGCCACCCCCTCGGCGAACCCGGCCAGCCGGTCGTTGTGGAAGGCCCGGGAGGTCAGCGTGAGCTGGTCGAGCTGGCGGTGGGCGGCCTCGATCAGCGCCGGGTGGCGGTGGCCGAAGTTGAGGGCGGAGTACCCGGCCAGCATGTCCAGATAGCGGCGCCCCTCGACGTCCCGGACCCAGCTGCCCTCGGCGTGGGCGACGACCACGGGCAGCGGGTGGTAGTTGTGCGCGAGGGAGGTCTCCTCGGCCCTGATCAGCTCCTGCGAGGAGCGGGCGACGCCGTTCGCCGCGGCCGGGCCGGAACCGGAGGCGGTGGCACCGGAGGCGGAGGAGTCGGAGGCGATGGGGGTGGTGGCGGTCATCAGCGGATCTCCTGTGTGCAGCACTTGATGCCCCCGCCGGCCTTGTGCAGTTCCGACAGGTCGACGGGGACGGGGACGTAACCGCGGTCGGTGAGCTGGTCGATGAGCCCGGTGGCCTGGGGCGCGACGAAGACGTGCCGGCCGTCGGAGACCGAGTTGAGCCCGAAGGCCATGGCGTCGTCGCGGGTGGCGATCAGCGCGTCGGGGTAGAGCCGCCCCAGCACCTCACGGCTGCCGGGGGAGAACGCCTCCGGGCAGTACGCGATGTTCCGGTCGTCGAGGACGAACAGCGCGGTGTCCAGGTGGTAGAAGTACGGGTCCACCAGCAGCAGGCTGATGGTCGGCACCCCGAAGAACTCCTGCACCTCCTGATGGGCCGCCCGGGTGGTGCGGAAGCCGGTGCCCGCCAGGACATAGGGCCCGGCCGGCACCAGGTCGCCCTCGCCCTCGCACACCGATTCCGGCGGATGGACGTCGAATCCCGCCGCCTTGAACCACCGTTCGTAGGCGAGCTGTTCCGGCCGGCGCTGCGGTGCGTGGAATCGCGAGCCGAAGACCCGGCCCTCCAGGACGAGGGCCGAGTTCGCCGCGAACACCATGTCCGGCAGTCCCGCCACCGGCTCGATGAATTCGACCCGATGGCCGTGGTCGCGGTAGGCGCGGATCAGCGTCTCCCATTGCGCCTGGGCGAGGTCGGTGTCGACCTCGGTGTCCTCACGCATCCAGGGATTGATGGCATACCGCACATCGAAATATCTGGGGGCACAGGTCAGGAAGCGCCTGGGGCGCGGCACACGCGTAAGGGGCAACGGAGGATTCCTCTCGCTTCCGCGGGCGACCGGGGGGATGAATCAACGGTAGAAAGCGGAGGAGAGGGGAGACAAGAAAAGAAAACTGCGTGTCGGCGCACCGATGCTGCGTGCGGAGGCCGGTTCGCGGCGGTTCATTGCGTCGCCGTCGCGGGAGGGGCCGCACCGGCCTCCGCACTGCCCGTGAGCAGGTGCGACAGCACCATGTAGCTGATCGTCTGGCGGACGAAGGGCTCGGCCCGGATGCGCTCCAGCACCTCCTCGAAATGCTCCACATCGGTGGCCATGACATGCAGCAGGGCGTCCGCGCCGCCGGTCACCGTCATGGCCGCGATGATCTCCGGATAGTTGCGCACGACCTCCGCGAGACGCCGGGGCGGCGCGGCGCTGTCGCAGTACACCTCCACATACGCCTCGGTCCGCCAGCCGAGGGCGGCCGGGCGCACGGTGGTGGTGAAGCCGGTGATCACATCGGTCTCCCGCATCCGGTCGACGCGGCGCTTGACCGCGGAGGCCGAGAGCCCGATCGCGGCGCCGATCTCCGTGAAGCTGGTCCTGGCGTTGGCGACCAGCGCCGCAACGATTTTGCGGTCCAGATCATCGAACGGTACGGCCTGATGTGTCATCATCTATCGTCCTTTGCGTCTTTCGCCCCATGCGCGAAGGGGCCTCTTCCCTGCACTCAAAACCGCCCCATACTCAGTGAGTGCCTGAGGCGTCTTTTTCTCTACGCTCTTTCAGAAAGATTCCACAAGAGGGGGCGTGAACCAGGGCACGAGCCCCCTTTTCTCCGGGGTCGCGCGGTATGGGCTCCGGGGGTACAAGGGCGGTGCGCCGGAACGGCCGAATCCACCGCGGTGATACGACACCACCTACCGGCCCTGTCCTCCCGGGCGTAGCGTCAACTATTCCACCTCTCCTTTCCGGACGATGAGCCGCTCTCCCGACGGAGACGACTCGCCATCCAACGGGGAAAGGCCACGAGTACGTCCAACGCCGCGCCGCACGCGTCGAATTCACCATGAAAACCGATTCCGGAACACCGGCGGTCCCACCGTGCATTCGGCGACTCGCCGTACCGGCGGCCCCGTACTCCGGTGTGAGCGAAAGGGACCACCGTCATGACCCTCCTCAGATCCGGCAGGGCGTCGTGAGCCCGCGCCGGCACCCACCCCGGCCGGCCCCCGGGGGCCCCGGAAACCCACGGGACACCGTCGTCACCGGCCTGGGTTTCTGCCTCCCGGGCGGCGCCGAACCCGTCTTCACCGCGGCCCAGGTGTGGGACATCGCCTCCCACGGCCGTACCGTCCTCGGCCGGCACGGTATCCACTACGGCTCGGTGCACCTCAGCGCCGAGCAGTTCGCCGAACGCCTCCCCGACATCCCCGAATTCTTCTCCCGCCACTACACCAACGCCCACCGCTACGGCCTGGTCTCCTTCGTCGAGGCGTGTGCCGACGCGGAACTGGACGTGGACGCCGGTGAACTGGGCGAGGCGGCCGTGCTCGTCGGCCGAGGCGGCGTGGACGCCAATGTCGACAGCTATGTCTCCCTGCTCGGCGCCGACCCCGACTCCGCCACCGCCTTCGACGCCGTGGAGATGCTCGTCGCGACCGAACAGGCCGTTTCCCCCTCCGATGTCGCCCTCGTCCAGGGAGCCCTGGCCCGGACCGTCGGTCCCTGCTTCACCGTGTCCTGCGGCTGCGCGTCCGCCGCCGTGCAGATCGGCAACGCCCGTCGGCTCATCGCGGCCGACGAGACCGATCTCGCGCTGGTGACCGGCGTCGACGTCTTCAACGTCGGCCTCATCCAGAAGAGCCAGCGGCTGCTGCGCGGCGCCCAGCACGCCCACGACGCGACGGACGCCGTCGGAATGCCCGATCTGCTGCCCTCCTTCGACTCCCTGATGCGTCCCTACGACCGGCGTGCGGACTGCATCAACCACGGCGAGGGATCCGCCACCGTGATCCTGGAGAGTCGGGAACACGCCGGGCGGCGGGGTGCCCACATCTACGGCCAGGTGCTCGCCACCGCCCTGACCCGCGACGGCCTGGCCAACCCGCTCGCCGCCGACGACTCCGGCGCCCAACTGGTCAGGGCCGTCCGCCTGTGCACGGGCGACCGTTGGGGGATCGAGCAGTTGCCGTACATCAACGGCGCGAGCGACGGCGACCCGGTCGTCACCGCCCTGGAGGCCAACGCCGTCCGCGAGCTCTACGGCCCCGCCTCCACGGTGCTGATGTCCTCTCAGGAAGGGTGTTTCGGCCACCTCGGATCGGCCTCAGGCTGCCTCGACCTCGCCCTGACCCTGATGATGATGGAGTACGGCGAGGTGTGCCCCACCGCCAACTGCGAACAACCCGCCGACGGGCTCCCCTTCGACCCCGTCCCCGGCACCCGCACCCGTCCCCTCGACTTCGACCACGCGCTCAGCTTCAACTACCAGATCGGTGGTGTGAAGCACGCGATGCTGCTGGGCGGCCCGGACGCCACCTGAGTCCGTAACCCCCGCGGCGATCTCCACCCCACGGCCCCTCACGGCCCCCACCCCGGGCCGAGCACCACCCACGGAGACCCCGATGCGTCAGCACACTCCTGCCCCCGGCCGCTCCCCCGGCCACATCGCCATCGTCGGCATGGGCTGCCGGCTCCCCGGTGACACCGACTCGCCCGCCGCCCTGTGGCGGCTGCTGGCCGACGGACGCGACGCCGTCGGCGAACCGCCCGCCGAACGCGCCGCGCTCTGGGCGGCCGACCCCGCCACGACCGCCCGGCCCGCGTCCGCACCGCCCGTACGCGGCGGTTATCTGCGCGATGTGTCCGGCTTCGACGCCGACTTCTTCGGCGTCTCCGGACGCGAGGCCGATGTCCTCGACCCCCAGCACCGGCTGCTGCTCGAAGTGGCCTGGGAGGCCCTGGAACACGCCGGAATGCCACCCGACCGGCTCGGCTCCACCGCCACCGGCGTCTTCGCCGGGATCAGCTACAACGACTACCTGAACCGGCTCGACCGACGCCCCCGGGAACGGGAGGTCGAGGGCTCCGTCCTGACCAACGGGCACTGCGTCGCCACCGGCCGGATCTCCTACCTCCTGGGCCTCCACGGCCCGTCGGTGGCGCTGGACACCGCGTGCTCCTCCTCCCTGGTCGCCATCCACCTGGCCGCCCAGGCGCTGCGCACCGGGGAGTGCGAACTGGCCCTGGCCGGTGGGGTGACGCTGATGTTCGAGCCGCGGACCACCCGCTCGTTCGACCAGATGGGCATGCTCTCGCACACCGGCCACTGCCACACCTTCGACGCCGCCGCCGACGGCTTCGTCCGCGGCGAGGGCTGCGGCATCGTCGTCCTCAAACGCCTCACCGACGCCCTGCGCGACGGGGACCGGATCCTGGCCGTACTGCGCGGCTCGGCCGTCAACCAGGACGGCCACTCCGACGGCCTCGCCGCGCCCTCGGCCGCCGCCCAGCACGCCCTGTACGAGGAGGCACTCGGCCGCGCCGGGGTGGACCCCGCCGACGTCGGCATGGTCGAGGCCCACGGCACCGGCACCCCCGTCGGTGACCCGGTCGAATTCACCAGCCTCGCCCAGGTCTACGGCACCGGCCGCGACCGCTGCGCCCTGGCCTCGGTCAAGACCAACCTGGGCCATCTGGAGCCCGCCGCCGGTGTCACCGGGCTGATCAAGGCGGTGCTGTGCCTGGGCCGTGGACAGATCCCGCCCAATCTGCACTTCACCCGGTGGAATCCCGCCATCGCCGCCGAGGGAACGCGCTTCTTCATCCCCCGCGAGCTCACCCTCTGGCCGGTGCGGACCGGCCCCCGGCTGGCCGCCGTGTCCTCCTTCGGCTTCTCCGGGACCAACGCCCATGTGGTGCTGGAACAGCCGCCCGCACCCGCCCCTCGCCCCGCACCGCCACGGCCCGCCACCCGCGCCGTTCCGCGGGTGTTCCTCGTCCCCGCGGGCTCCCCGGCCGTGCTGCCCGGCGCCGCCCGCCGGATGGCGGACTGGCTGGAGGGCGACGGCGCGGACACCCCGCTGCGCGACATCGCCCACACCCTGGCGCTGCGCCGCGGCGCCGGCCGCGGACGGCTCGGCGTCACCACCGCCTCGCGCGCCGAACTCGTGGGCTCCTTGAGGGCGTTCGCCGACGGGCAGGCCCACCCCGCCGTGGTGAGCGGCGCCGTGGGCGCCGCGGTCTCCCGCCGGCCGATCTGGGTGTTCTCCGGACAGGGCTCCCAGTGGCCCGGCATGGGGCGGCGGCTGCTGGAGACCGAACCGGCCTTCGCCGAGGCGCTCGCCGAGGCCGACGCCCTCATCGCCGCCGAGTCCGGATTCTCGGTGCTCGACATCGTCCGCTGCGGTGCGCCGGTGACCGGCTGCGGCCGGGTGCAGCCCGTGCTGTTCGCGCTCCAGACCGCGCTCGCCGCCACCTGGCGCGCCCACGGGGTGGAGCCCGCCGGGGTCATCGGCCACTCCATGGGCGAGGTCGCCGCCGCCGTGGTGGCCGGGGCGCTCTCCCTCGCCGACGGGGCCAAGGTGATCTGCCGCCGCTCCGCGCTGCTCACCCGCGTCGCCGGAAACGGCGCCATGGCCACGGTCGGCCTCGGCGCCGACGAGGTGCAGGCAGAACTCGACAGCGGCGGCGCCGCCGAGGCCGTCACCGTGGCCGTCATGGCCGCCCCCGGCTCCACCGTGGTGGCCGGGGACACCGCACACATCGAACGGCTCGTCGCCGGCTGGCAGGCCCGCTCCGTCCCCGCCGCGCTGGTCGCCGTGGACGTCGCCTCGCACTCGCCCCAGGTGGACCCGCTCCTGGCCGATCTGCGCACCGCCCTCGCCGACCTCGAACCCCGCCGCCCGGACGTGCCCTTCTACACCACCGTCCTGGACGATCCCCACACCCGGCCCGCCTTCGACGCCGACTACTGGTGTGCCAATCTGCGCCACCCCGTCCGGTTCTCCGCGGCCGTCGCCGCCGCCGCGGCCGACCGCCACCTGGTGTACGTCGAGATCTCCCCCCACCCGGTCATCACCCACCCCGTCCTGGCCGGTCTCGCCGGTCTGGTGGAGGACCCCGTCGTCCTGCCCACACTCCGCCGCGAGGAGGACGAGCCGACCACCTTCCGGACCCAGCTGGCCGCGCTGCACTGCGCGGGCGTCCCCGTCGACTGGTCCGTGCTGTACGCGGACGGCGCACTCGCCGACGTACCGCCCATCACCTTCGACCGCACCCGCCACTGGGCCGACACCCCGCTCCCCGCGGCCTCCGACGCGGCCTCGGCCGGTACGCTGCCCGGCGCGCACCTCGAAGTGCCCGGCGAACCCGTCCGCCACACCTGGCGCGCCCGCACCGGCACCGCGGCCCTGCCCTGGCTCGACGACCACCGGGTGCACGGCGCCCCGGTCCTGCCCGGCGCGGCCTCCTACGCCCTCGCGCTCACCGCCGCCTGCGAGGTGTTCGGCGCCGGGCCCGAGGAGGTCGAGGTCACCGATCTGCGCTTCCGTGAACTGCTGCGGCTCGCCGACCACACCGACCTGTCCACCACGGTGACCATGGCCGCCACCGACCGCGCCGAATGCGAGATCTTCGGACGCGACGAGGACGGCGCCTGGGTGCGGCAGGCCACCGCGGTGCTCCGCAGACTCGCCGTGCCCCCGCGCTCCCGCGCCGCCTCCGTCCGTACCCTCGCCCTGCGCCATCCCGCGCCCATCGAGGCCGAAGCGCTGTACGCCAATCTGCGGGCCCGGGGCGTGGCGCACGGCCCGGCGTTCCAGGGCATCAGCGAGGTGTCCGCCTCCCGCCACGGCAACAGCTTCTGGGCCCGGGTGCGGGTCCCCGAGGCCGCCCGCGAGCCCGGACACGGGCTGCGTGTCCACCCCGTCCTGGTCGACCTGTGCGCCCAGCTGCTCATCGCCGGGCTGCTCGACGAGGGCGACCGGCGGCTGATGCTGCCCGCGCGGATGCGATGCGTACGCGTCCTCGGCGACCCCGGGACCGCCGTGTACTGCCACGCCCGGCTCGCCGAGACCACCCCCGGGGCCACCGTCGGCCACATCCGCCTGCTCGACGCGGCCGGCCGGCCGGTGCTGGCCGTCGACGGGCTGCGGGTCGTCCACCGGGCCGCGGAGCGTGCGGCCGAGGCCGACCAGTGGTTCCTCGAGGTCGGCTGGCGGCGCGCCGCCCGGCCCCCGGCCACCCGGCCCCCGGGGCGGTGGCTGGTCGTCGGGGAGGCCGCCGGCACCGCCCGCCCGGTGGCCGCCGCCCTGCGCACCGCCGGAGCCACCGCCCGGGTGTGGGACGTGCCCCTGGCCGACCAGGGGCTCGACGCGTTCCGCGACGCCCTCACCAACCGGCTCACCCGCCCCGGGGAACGGCCGCGCGCCGTGGTGTTCGTCTGCGGCCCGCACCCCGCCGAGGGCGGCGCGGAGGACGGGCTGCGCCGCATCCGCCGGCTGCTCGCCGCCGCCCAGGCACTCACCGCCCGCTTCCCCGAACCGCCCCGCCTCTACGCCGCCACCTCGGGCGCCCGCACGGTGACCCCCGGCGACCTGGCCGACCCCGGACAGAGCGCGCTCCGCGGACTCCTGCGGGTGCTCGCCCTGGAACACCCCGAGCTGCGGGCCACCTTCGTGGACACCGACCCGGCCGCCCCGGACCAGCTCGCGGACACCCTGGCCGCCGAACTCCTCGCCGACGGCCCCGAGGACGAGATCGCACTGCGCGACGGAGCCCGCTACACCGCCGAACTGGACCACGCGCCGCTCACCGACACCGAGCGCACCACCGCCGCCGCCCGCACCGTGCGCTGCGGCACCGACGGCTTCCGGCTGCGCGCCGGACGCCTCGGCGACCTCGGCAGCCTGGAGCTCACCACCAACCCCCGCCGCCCGCCCGGACCCGGTGAGGTGGAACTGCGGGTGCTCGCCGCGGGCCTGAACTTCCGTGACGTCCTCACCGCCATGGGGCTGCTCCCCGGCGACGAGGACATCCGCTACCGGCTCGGCTTCGAATGCGCGGGCGAGGTGAGCGCGGTGGGACCCGGTGTCGACCACCTCCGCGCCGGTGACCGGGTGGTGGCCGCCGATGTGCACGGCGGCGCCTTCGGCTCCTTCACCGTCGTCCTCGCCGACCACACCGTGCCCCTCCCCGAGGGCCTCGACCCGCACACCGCCGCCGGGCTGCCGATCGCGTTCCTCACCGCCTGGTACGCGCTGCGCCACATCGGCCGGGTGAGCGCGGGGGAGCGGGTGCTGATCCACTCGGCCACCGGCGGCACCGGCCTGGCCGCCATCGCGGTGGCCCGGCTGCTGGGCGCCGAGGTGCTGGCCACGGCGGGCAGCGCGGAGAAGCGGCGCTTCCTGCGGGGGATGGGCATCGCCCGGGTGATGGACTCCCGGTCGCTGGACTTCCGCGACGAGGTCATGGAGGCCACCGGGGGCGAGGGCGTCGACGTGGTGCTCAACTCCCTCTCCGGGGCCGCCATCCGGGCCGGTCTCGAGTGTCTGCGCCCCTTCGGCCGCTTTGTCGAACTCGGCGTCCGCGACATCCTCTCCGACGCCCCGCTCGGACTCTCCCCGCTGCGCCACAACATCACCTTCTCCACCGTGGACCTCAGGGAGCTCCAGCTGGACCGCCCGCGGGAGTACGCGGCGATGCTGCGCGAGGTGCTCACCGCGATCGGCGAGGGCCGTCTCAAGCCACTGCGCTGCACCACCTATCCGCTGGCCGAGGTCACCGACGCGTTCCGGCAGATGGCCGGCGCCCGCCACATCGGCAAACTGGTGCTGACCATCCCGCAGGAGGGCCAGGTCGACGCGGTGCTGCCCGACGGACCGCTCACGGTGCGGGACGGCGGCACATACATCGTCACCGGCGGTCTGCGCGGTCTCGGGCTCGCCACCGCCTGCTGGCTGGCCCGCCAGGGCGCGGGCCACCTGGTGCTCAACGGACGGACCGCACCGGTCGGCGCCGCCGCGCGGACGCTCGCCGAGCTCTCCGCCGCAGGCACCAGGATCACCGTCGTCACCGGCGACATCGCCCGCCCGGACACGGCCGAGCGGCTGGTGGCCGCCGCCACCGCCGACGAGGGGGAGTCCCCGCACGGCGTCGTCCACTCCGCGATGGTTCTCGACGACGCGGCCGTGGCCAACATCCGCGAGGACCAGCTGCGCCGCGTATGGGCGCCGAAGGCCACCGGGGCGTGGCGGCTGCACCAGGCCACCGAGGGGCACCGGCTCGACTGGTTCGTGGTGTATTCCTCCATGGCCTCCCTGCTGGGCAACGCCGGACAGGGCGCCTACGCGGCCGCCAACGCCTGGCTGGACGGCTTCGCCGCCTGGCGCTCGGCGCGCGGGCTGCCCACCCTCGCGGTCAACTGGGGCCCGTGGGGCGAGACCGGAGTGGCCACCGGCTTCGCCGACCGCGGCTACCAGACGATCCCCACGGACGAGGGGCTGCGCGCGCTGGGCGCCCTGCTGGCTCATCGGCGGGTGCAGACCGGGGTGATCCCCGGCGAACCCGCCACCTGGATCCCCGCCACCGGCCGCCGGTCCTCCCTGTTCGCCCCGCTGCTCCCCGGCGACGACTCCCCGGCGGCCCCCCGGGAGAGCACCGACGACATCCGCGCCCGGCTGGCCGCCCTTCCCGCCGGTCCGGCCCGCCGCACCGCGCTGGAGTCGTATCTGACCGATCACATCCGAGCCGTGCTGCGGCTCAGCAGCGCCACCCTCGATCCGCAGACCCCGCTCAAGTCGCTGGGCTTCGACTCGCTGCTCGCCATGGAGCTGCGGGTGCGGCTGGAGACGGGGCTGAACATCAAGCTCGCGGGCAACTTCGTCTGGCGGCATCCGACCGTGGAGGCCCTGGCCGCCGGGCTCGCCCAGCAGCTGGAGCCCGGCCCGGCCGACCGGTCGGAGGAGCGGCTGGGCACCCCGGGCTGACGGGGCCGTGGGACCGTACGGCGGCTACGGACGGGCGCCCGGGCGCTCCGGAGAATCCGGGGTCGGGCGGGCCCAGGCGCTCACGCCCAGCTTGCCGGTGGTGCCCAGGTCGACATGGTCGGGCACGGTCTGGGCGTCCGCCCCGCCGCCGTTCGGCGCGATCTTCAGATAGCGCCCGTCGGCGGCGGGGCGCGTCACATCCGTCACCAGATTCCGCCACGCCAGCCGTGCCACCGCCCGTTCACCGGGCTTCAGCCGCACCGGCCCGGTGGCCGTCTCGAAGCCGTCGAGGGTGGCGATGGCCGAGGCCCCGTGGCTGACCGTGACCTCCAGCGGCTCCAGGTCCTCGTCCAGCACCTGGACGGACGGATGGCCGCTCACCGTATAGGCGCGCGTGCCGCAGTTCACCAGCTCGATCTGCTGCACCCGCAGCCCCATCGCCGCGTCGGCCTCCGCGGCCCGCAGCAGCACCCCCGAGTCGGGGCAGGCCGCGGGAGCGGTGGGGGCGGTGGCGTCCGGCGAGACGGTGGGGCCCGCCGGGCGGGACGTGGCCTCGTCGGGCACCGCGGCCACGCCCGAGGAGGACTGCGTACCGCACGCGGTGAGCAGACCGGCCGCCGCGAGCGCGCCGAGCAGCCGTCTTCGGCGGTGCCGGGCGGCGCCCCGGAAGAGAGGCGCCGGGAGTGTGGTGATCGCATCCGTGTCCATGCGGCTCATCCTGCCCCAACGCCGGGCGGGATGAGCCGCGTTGGACCGGATGCCCCGGTTACGGCGTTACGACGTCCGCCGTGGCCACCGGCCTTCCGCTGACGAACGACTGGTTGGCCGCGAGCCCGGTGACCAGCGCGAGCGCCCCGTCCTCCTCGGTGGCCCGGCGGCGGGAGGCGTCCGAGGCGTCCACGGCCGCCGCTCCGCTGGCAGCCGCCGCATCCACCGGGCCGTCCGCCGGAGCCACCGGGCCGTAGAGCACATCGAGCATCCGCTCGTCCCCGCCGCCGTGCCCCGCGTGGTCGAACGCCGGCAGCTCCACCTCCCGCGGCGGCTCCCACAGCGGCCGCAGCACCAGCCGCGGACCGCCCGCGTTGGCCAGGGCCCGGTCGCCGTGGATGGTGCCGCGGCCGGAGGCGGTGCCCAGCAGCGGCGGCTGCCACGCGCTCTCCTCGACCTCCAGCTCCAGCCGGCCCCGGGTGCCGTTGAACATCACCCGGTAGCCCTCCCAGGGGGAGTAGGCGGTCAGGTGGTACGTCATGGTGGCGCCGGTGTCATAGCGGACCAGCAGCGCCATGTCGTCCTCGATGGTGATGTTGTCGCCGAACACATTGCGGTCGCGGTGGTAGCCGTCCGCGCCCTCGGCGTCCAGGTACAGCGAGCGCATCGCGTCGTTCTCGGCGAGCTCCAGCGCGAACGGGTCGTCCTTGGCGGCGGCGGCGCCGTGGGCCCGCTCGTACTCGCGCCGGTAGCCGCTGCGCACGCCCGCCGCACGGCCGTAGAAGCCGAGCCTGCCGTAGCCGAACACCTCCTCCGGCCGGGCCCCCAGCCACCAGTTGACCAGGTCGAAGTGGTGGCTGGACTTGTGCACCATCAGCCCGCCGCTGTGCTCCTTCTCGCGGTGCCAGCGGCGGAAGTAGTCGGCGCCGTGCCGGGTGTCCAGCAGCCACTCGAAGTGCACCGACAGCACCTCGCCGATGGCGCCGCCGGACAGCTGCCGGTGGACCTCCTCGTGCACCGGGTTGAAGCGGTAGTTGAAGGCGACCGCCAGATGGTTGCCGGTCTCCCGGACCGTCTCCAGGATGCGGCGGCACTTGGCCGCGTCGGTGGTCATCGGCTTCTCGGTGACCACCCGGCAGCCGGCCCGCAGCGCGGGCACGATGTACGCGTCGTGCAGCGCGTCCACGCAGGTCACCACCACCTCCTGGATATCGTCCGCGCGCAGCCGCCGCTCGAACTCCTCCGGGCTCCAGGCGGCGGCCTCCGGCTCGCCCGCCTCCTTCAGCAGCCGCTGGTGGTGGGCGATGCGCACGGGGTTCGGATCGCACAGCGCGGCGACCCTCAGCCGTGGGCGGCGGGCCAGCGCCTCGGTGAACATCTGGGCCCGGGAGCCGGTGCCCACCACCACGGCCCGGGACGGGGTGCTGCCGACGGTCATGCGTCCTCCAGCGGAAGCAAACGATTCAATCCGAAGTCGATCAACGCCTGCGCAGGATAGGACGATCGGCCGCCCGCCACCACGGGGAGTGCCGCACGGCGCCGGGGCGGCCGCGCGCATGGGTGCACCGGCGGACCCTGTGCAAGGATGAAATGTGTGGACATGACCTCCAGGTCCCGGGAGGGCGACGGGCCATGACCGATATCCAGGAGTCGCTGCGCGAGATGATGGAGTGCGAGGGCGCGCTCGCGGCCTCGCTCGTCGACTATCTGAGCCGGATCACCCTGGGCGCTGTCCAGACCGCGCAGGGACCGGACCTGGAGAAGGTGGCCTACGGGGACACGGATGTGCTGCGGGCCAAGCTCTCCACTCTGGAGTTGCTCGGCTACAGTCCGGAGCGCCTCGAGGACATCGTCGTCACGCTGGACACCGAGTACCACCTGATCCGTCCGATCAGCCAGCGCGCCAGCCAGGGTGTCTTCCTCTATCTGGTGGCCGACCGGGCGCGGGCGGACCTGGACTCCGCGAGGACCACGATGCGCGATGTGGCCCTCCGGCTCGATGTGTGACCGTGTCCCCCCGCCCGGGCGGGGCCGGTGACGCCCGTCGACGGGGCCGTGGTGAGCGTTGCGTGGGCGGGGCGCCACATATCGTGCCGATGTGTATCGCGGATCGGGACGGGCACGGATCGTGCGGCACGAGGCTTCCCGATCGGAGGGGAATAAATGGTAGGAAGGGTGCGTGGTCGGAGTCTTCGGTCGATCTAGGCATGCCCCACACACCCCTTCCCGGACGCGTCTCCGCTCGCTCCTGAGTCTGCGCAGCTTGAGCGTGCGCAGTATCGCCGGGCAGGTTTTCGCTGTCCAAGTGCTGCTCGTATGCCTGCTCATCGTGGCCGCCACGACGGCGCTCATCCTCCAGGCCCGTATCGACAGTGAGCAGGAGGCCCTCAACCGCGCGACCGCCGTCGCCCAGACCTTCGCCACCTACCCGGGCACCGCGTCCGCGATGCGCACCGAGCATCCGACCACCCTGCTCCAGCCACGGGCCGAGGAGACACGCAAGCGAGCGCATCTGGACTTCGTGGTCGTGGCGAACACCCACGGCATCCGCTACACCCACCCCAAGCCGCAGTACATCGGCAAGGAGGTCATCGCCAACTGGCGGCCGGTGGTGAAGGGCAAGATCGTCACCGAGTCCGTGCAGGGGCCCCTCGGCCGGGAGGTCCAGGCCACCGTTCCGATCCCCAAGGGCGACGGCACCGTGGCCGGCGTGGTGTGCGCCGGGATGACCGCCGCCGATGTGAGCGGCCGGGTCGAGCGCCAGCTGCCGCTGGTCTTCGGCTCCGCCGCCGGTGCGCTCGCGCTCGCCACCGGTGGGACGGCGCTGGTGGGTGGGCGGCTGCGGCGGCAGACGCGGGGGCTCGGCCCCGCCCAGATGACCCGCATGTACGAGCACCACGACGCCGTTCTGCACTCCGTGAAGGAAGGCGTGCTCATCGTCGACGGCCACGGTCGCCTGGTCCTCGCCAACGACGAGGCCGTCCGGCTGCTCGACCTGCCCCCCAACGCCGAGGGCCGCCCCGTCACCGAACTCGGCATCGAGCCGCGCACGGCCGAGCTGCTCGCCTCGGGCCGGGTCGCCACCGACGAGGTGCACCTGGCCGGGGAGCGGCTGCTGGCCGTCAACCAGCGCTCCACCCGATGGGACGGCGGGATACTCGGAAGCGTCGCCACGCTCCGCGACTCCACCGAACTGCGCGCGCTGTCCGCCAAGGCCGAAGTGGCGGAGCGGCGGCTGAGGCTGCTCTACGAGGCCGGCGCGAAGGTCGGCACCACCCTCGACGTCGTACGGACCGCCGAGGAGCTGACCCGCTTCGCCGTCCCGTGGTTCGCCGACTTCGCCACCGTCGACCTCGTGGACCCCGTGCTGCGCGGCGACGAGCCCGTGGGCAGCGCCATGCGCCGCACCGCCACCTGTGGCATCCGGTCCGACCATCCGCTGTGGCGGGTCGGCAAGATGATCACCTACACCGGCAGCGTACCCCAGGCGCTGGGCTTCGGTGCGGGCCGGCCGGTGCTCGAGGCGGATCTGCGGACCTACGAGGGATGGCAGGAGCAGGACCCCGAGCAGGCGACCAAGATCGTCAAGTATGGCATCCACTCGATGATCACCATCCCGCTGCGGGCGCGGGACGTCACCCTGGGCATCGCCACCTTCTGGCGCTCGGAGAAGTCCGAGCCGTTCGACGAGGACGACGTGGCGCTCACCGAGGAGTTGGTCGCGCGCGCCGCGGTCGCCATCGACAACGCCCGCCGCTACACCCGCGAACACGCGATGGCGGCCACCTTGCAGCGCAGCCTGCTGCCCCAGGGCCTGCCCGAACAGGACGCCATGGAGGTGGCCCACCGCTATCTGCCCGCCCGGGCCGGGGTCGGTGGCGACTGGTTCGACGTCATCCCGCTGCCCGGCTCCCGGGTCGCCCTCGTCGTCGGCGATGTCGTCGGCCACGGACTGCACGCCGCCGCCACCATGGGCCGGCTGCGCACCGCCGTGCACAACTTCTCCGCGCTCGACCTGCCGCCCGATGAACTCCTGGCCCATCTCGACGAGCTGGTCTGCCGGTTCGACCAGGACCAGGCCGCCGCGGGCACCGACGCCCCGGGGATCAGCGGTGCCAGCTGTCTGTACGCCATCTACGACCCGGTCTCCGGCCGCTGCACGATGGCGGGCGCCGGCCACCCGGGCCCGGCGGTGGTCCTCCCCGACTCCACCGTGACCTTCCCCGACGTCCCCCTCGGCCCACCGCTGGGGCTGGGCGGTGAGCCCATCGAGACCGTCGATCTCGAACTGCCCGAGGGCAGCCGGCTGGCGCTGTTCACCGACGGGCTGATCCGGGACCGCGGCCGGGACTTCGACGAGGGGCTCGGCGTGCTGCGCACCACCCTCGCCGGACTGCCCGAACACACTCCGGAGGAGACCTGCCAGGCCGTCTTCGACACCATGGCGTCCTCGCACCCCGGCGACGACATCGCCCTCCTCGTGGCCCGCACCCATCTGCTGGACCCCGGGCACGTCGCCGAGTGGGAGCTGCCCTCCGACCCCGCCGCGGTGGCCCGCATCCGCAACGAGGCCGCCGAGCAACTGAGCGCATGGGGGCTGGAGGAGGTCGGCTTCACCACCGAACTCATCCTCAGCGAGCTGATGACCAACGCCATCCGCTACGGATGCCGCCCCAGCCGGGTCCGGTTGCTGCGCGCCCGCAGCCTCATCTGCGAGGTGGCGGACGGCTCCAGCACCTCGCCGCATCTGCGCCGCGCCGCCACCACCGACGAGGGCGGCCGAGGGCTCTTCCTGGTGGCCCAGTACGCCCAGCGCTGGGGGACCCGCTACACCCCCAACGGCAAGATCATCTGGGCCGAGCAGCCCCTGGCCGCCCCGGTGTCACCGCTGGGCGAATGCACCGGCGACGACCTCCTCGACCAGTGGGCCGACATCCCCGGCTGACCCCGATTGGCGCCGAAGCCCCGTCAGACGACACCCTCATGGCGTAAAGCGCCGCTCACCACGGGCCATTGGGCCCGGCGGCGCGATGGGCTACGGAGGAATGCGGCATGCGCAAGAGGCTGCGGGAGCGGCTGCGGTACTGGTTCGACGGGACGATGGACCGTGGCACCCCGGCGCTGATCGGCTGGCTGGGGCTGGCCTCGTTGGCGTTGATCACCCTGGTCTCCGGGGCGGCGGTCGCCTTCGCCCACAAGGACACCAAGGAGAACGGCGGCTGGCCGGGCATCGTCTGGATGAGCCTGCTGCGCACCCTCGACCCGGGCACGATGGGCGGAGACAGCGGCCGGCCGCTGTTCCTCGTCCTCATGCTCACGGTGACCATCGGCGGCATCTTCATCGTCAGCGCGCTGATCGGTGTGATGACCACCGGCCTGGAGGCCCGGATCCAACAGCTGCGCAAGGGCACCTCACGGCTGATCGAGCACCACCACACCATTGTGCTGGGCTGGTCGGAGCAGGTCTTCACGGTGATAGCGGAGCTGGTGGAGGCCAACCAGAGCGAGCGGCGCTCGTGTGTGGTGATCCTCGCCGACCGGGACAAGGTCGACATGGAGGACGAGATCCGGCGCCGCATCCCGGACACCGGCAAGACCCGGGTGGTCTGCCGCTCCGGCAATCCGCTCCAGCGCGGCGACCTGGAGCTGGTGAGCCCGGACACCGCCAAGGCCATCATGGTGCTCTCGCCCATCGGGGACGACAGCGACATCGACGTCATCAAGTCGCTGTTGCTGCTGAACAGCCGCACCTGGACCGGGACCCGGCCCAATGTGGTGGCCGCCGTGCAGAGTTCGGCGAACCTGGCGGCCGCCCGGCTGGCCGCGGGGGACACCGCGCTGGTGATCGACGCCGATGACATCGCGGTCGGGCTGATCGTGCAGTCCCACCGCCAGTCCGGTCTCTCCACCGTCTTCAACGAACTGCTCAGCTTCGTCGGCAATGAGATCTACCCCTGGGACGAGCCCGCGCTGACCGGCGCCACCTACGGGGAGTCGCTGAACGCCTTCGAGCTCGGTGTGCCCATCGGCGTGCACCGCGCGGACGGCGAGGCGCTGGTCAACCCGCCCATGGACACCGTCATCGGGCCCGGGGACCGGCTGCTGATGGTCGCGGAGGACGATCTGCTCATCAAGGCCGCGGTCACCCGGCCGCGCGTCCTGCGCCCGGCGATGGCCGTGGCCGAGTTCCAGCCGCCGGTGCCGGACCGGACGCTGCTCATCGGCTGGAACTCCCGCGCGGAGAAGATCATCGCGCAGCTCGACCTGCTGGTGAAACCCGGGTCGGTGGTGGACATCGCGGCCGCGCGCCCGCCCCGGGAGGAGGCCGAGCGGGAGCTGAAGAACCTCACGGTCGGCTTCAAGTACTGCGAACCCACCCGCCGTCCGTCGCTGGAGGCGCTCGGGCTGGAGGGCTACCGCCACATCGTGGTGCTGACGGAGGACGGGATCGACCCCGGACGCGCCGACGACCGCACCCTGGTCACCCTGCTCCACCTGCGCGACATCGAGATCCAGCTGGGCGATCCGTACTCCATCGTCACCGAGATGCACGACGACGCCAACCGTGAGGTCGCGCAGGTCACCAAGGCCGACGACTTCATCGTCTCCACCAAGGTGATCAGCCTGCTGCTGACCCAGCTCACCGAGAACCGCCATCTGTACGCGGTCTTCGCCGACCTCTTCGACCCGGAGGGCTCCGAGATCTACCTCAAACCGGCGCCCAGCTATCTGATACCCGGCGCGGAGGCCAACTTCGCCACCGTCATCGAGGCCGCCCGCCAGCGCGGTGAGACGGCCATCGGCTACCGGCTGGCCCGGCACAGCGACGAGCCACCGCGCTACGGAGTCCACCTCAACCCGTCCAGGACCGCGCCGCTGACCCTGGAGGAGGGCGATACGGTCGTGGTCCTGGCCGAGGACTGAACGCGGGCGCGGGGCGTCAGCCGAGCGCGCGATGGGCACCCGGGGTGTGGCCGAAGGCCCGGCGGAAGACATCGATGAAGGCGCTGCTGGACGCCCAGCCGCAGCGGTGGGCCACGGCCGTGACCGGGACGCCCTCGGCCAGCAGCCGCAGGGCGTGGTGCAGCCGCAGCTGGGTGCGCCACTGCGGGAAGGTCATCCCCAGCTCCGCCCCGCACAGCCGGGTCAGGGTGCGCTCGCCGACCCCGACCGCGGCGCCGAGCTGCCGCAGGGTCCGGCTGTCCGCCGGGTCGTCGTGGAGGAGGGCGCACACCGCCGCCAGGCGCGGATCCCTGGCGGCGGGCACATGCACCGGCTGCTCGGCACAGTGGCGGAGCTGATCGAGCAGTACGGCCCGCAGCCGACGCTGTTCGGCGCCGAGGTCCGCCGGCCGCGCGGTGTACTCGATGATCAGCTCGCGCAGCAGCGGGCCGACGCCGAGGACCGCGGGCTGCCCCAGCCGCAGCGGGTTGTCCGCCACCGCCAGCCCCACCAGATGGAGCTCGGTGGCGCCGTACGCGCGATGCTCATGGACGGTCCCGGCCGGGATCCACAGTGCCCGGTTGGCGGGCGCGATCCAGCTGCCCGCGTCGGTGGTGACCGCCAGTACCCCGCGTCCGGCGTAGACGATCTGGTGCTCGTCATGCCGGTGCGCGTCGATGCCACCACCGGCGGGCAGCGGGCGCTGGCCCGTCGTCGCCCGGGGAGCGTGGCGGATTCTCTCCATCGCGACCTCATGGTATCGGTCACCGGAGCCGGTGGCCGGGGCGTGGCCTCCGCCACGGCCGTCAGCGGACGGTCAGTGCGCCGTCCAGTTTGGCGCCGTCCATGTTCATGATGGTGCCGGTGGTCCACCCGGCTCGGGGGGAGGCGAGGAAGGCCGCCGCGGCGGCCACCTCATGGGGCTCGCCCGCGCGGCCCGGCGGACGGCCGTCCGGGGCCTGACCGGCTCCGTACCGCTCCACGGCGCTCATCGCGACGAGCCGGTCCCGTTCACACGCCGGGGCGGGTACGGCGCCGGGGGCGATGCCGTTGACCCGGACCCCGGAGGGGCCAAGTTCGTTGGCGAGCGCCCTGGTCATCGCGTTGATGGCGCCATGGGCGGCGGAGTAGGCCGCGGACGGGCGGTCGGCGGACGCCGTATGGGCCCAGTAGCTGCTGATGTTGATGATGCTGCCGCGCCCCTCGATGAGCGCGGGCAGCAGCGCCTGGGCGAGGAGGAAGGGCACCCGGACATTGTGGTGCAGCATGGCGTCGAAGGAGTCGGCCGAGGTCTGGGCGAGCGGGCTGAAATGCGCCGTGCCCGCGTTGTTGACCAGGGTGTCCACCCGCTTGGTGAGCGCGAGCACCTCACGCGCGGCGGTGGTCGCGGCGCCGGGGTCGGCCAGGTCCACGCGGAGTCCGCGTACGGTGGTGCCGTGTCCGGCCAGGGTGTGGCGGGCCCGCTCCAGCTTGTCGCCGTCATGGGCGAGCAGCACCAAGTCGGCGCCCTCCACCGCGAAGGCGTCCGCGATGGCGTAGCCGAGGCCCTCGCTGGCTCCTGTGATCACCGCGGTGGTGCCGGCGAGGTGGCTCATGCACGGGCTCCCTTCGAGGTGTCGGTCCTGTAGCGGCGGCCTCCCTGAGCGGACAGATCTTGTCCGATTGGATCTTCAGCGTATGTATCCGGACAGATTCTGTCCATTTGATCGTGCGTCGGGTCGCCGTACGACCGGCTCCGACGAGACTTCCGTACCGCACACTGGGGTGTCATGGAGTTGCAGATCACCGCCACGTCGCCCGAGCATCCGGCGTCCCTGCTCGATCTGCCGTGGAACATCCCGCTGGAGGAGTGGCCGGAGGAGCATCTGGTCGCGCTGCCCCGGGGCATCTCCCGCCATGTCGTGCGGTTCGCGCAGGCGGGCGGCGAGATCGTGGCGGTCAAGGAGGTCGGCGAGTGGGCGGCGGTGCGCGAGTACGGGCTGCTGCGCGATCTGGACCGGCTCGCGGTCCCCGCGGTGGACGCGCTCGCGGTGGTGACCGGGCGCACCGACGAGCACGGCGAACCCCTGGAACCGGCGCTGATCACCCGCCATCTGGTGGGGTCGCAGCCGTACCGGTCGATGTTCCAGACGACCATGCGGCCCAGCACCATCAGACGGCTGCTCGACGCGCTCGCCGTGCTGCTGGTGCGGCTGCACCTGGCCGGGTTCGCCTGGGGCGACTGCTCGCTGTCCAACACCCTCTTCCGGCGCGACGCGGGCGCGTACGCCGCCTATCTGGTGGACGCCGAGACCGGGCAGATCCAGCCGAGGCTCACCAGCGGACAGCGGGAGTACGACGTCGAGGTGGCGCGGGTGAACATCGCGGGCGAGCTGATGGACCTGGAGGCGAGCGGTTCGCTGCACCCCTCGGTCGATCCGGTGCTCTTCGGCCAGGCCATCGTCGAGCGCTACTGCGAGCTGTGGCATGAGCTGACCCGGCAGTCGGTCTATCCGCTCGCCCAGCGCCACGCCATCGACCAGCGGGTCCGGCGCCTGAACGACCTCGGGTTCGACGTGGCGGAGATGCAGATCGAGCGCTCGCCGGACGGCGACACCGTCACCTTCGTGCCCAAGGTCGTGGACGCGGGCCACCACCAGCGGCAGTTGCTGCGGCTGACCGGGCTCGACGCGGAGGAGAACCAGGCCCGCAGCCTCCTGAACGACCTGGAGACCTGGATGGCCACCCAGGACGACTACACGCCCGGCGATCCGCTCGGCGCCCGCCCGGAGGTGCTCGCCCACCGGTGGGTCCGCGATGTCTTCCGGCCCACCGTGCGGACCGTGCCGAAGGAGCTGCGCGGTGCCACCGACACCGCGCAGATCTACTACGAACTCCTCGAGCACCGCTGGCTGTTGTCCGAGCGGGCCGGCCGGGACGTGGGCCTGGACGCCACTGTCGAGGACTACATACGGACCGTCCTGGCGGACCGGCCGCACGGCTGACCGCCCCGCGCCCGAGGCAGCCGCCCCGGGGCGGGGCGGGCTATCCCGCGGCGGCTGGCCGCGGCGGGAGCTCGAAGCGCAGCAGGGCCCCGGTCAGATGGGTGCGCAGCTCCGTCTCCGGCTCGATATGGCGGATCTCGCCCCCGTCGTCGATGACGGTTTCGGCCAGCGCGTCGATGATGTCGGGGACCTCGCTCAGCGGATCGCCGCACAGCGGACAGCTCTCGCCCGAGCGCGCGAGGAGCCCGTCCCGGTCACAGACGACCCCGGGGGCGGCCGCCTCCTCATCCGCCGCCAGTGTGCCGACCGCGGCCAGCGACGCCGCCCACAGCGTCTCGTCCAGCCCTACGGCGCTCGGCGGCCGCCCGGCCCCCTTGGCCTCCAGGATGTCGCCCACGAGCTGCCGTTGTTTCTGGTGGGCGTGGTCGGAGACGATCTTCTGCACCCGGTTCCTGACGTCCGCGGGGGTCGCGGTCTCACGGTCGACGGTGAAGTCGCCGATCAGCCGCTCCCGCAGGTCACGGGGGAGGAACTGAAGGAAGTTCGGCACCTCGTAGGAGTGCCCGCCGACCACGAGCACATCGAAGGCCCGCTTTCCGAACAGCTGCTTGAGCTCGCCGATGAGCTTCCGGAAGTGGCGCTTGCTCAGCTCATCGGCCTTGTTGCGGACCCTGTCCTCGGCGAGCCCCGCAGCGTAGTTGGGCTTGCGCAGCGTACGATCGCGGATCGTCTCCAGTTCCCGGGCCTGGTCGAGGTAGTGCTCCCAGATCTGGCCGGTCCCCCGGTCCACGATGACGGCGCAGGCGCGGTCGTACTCATCCAGCACGGCCAGCATGGGGCGGACGTACGGATCGGAATCCACCACGATGCGCTCGCGGGTGGGGCGGGGCAGCCACACCTCCTCGTACACATCCTTGCCGCTACAGGCGAAGACGGCGACGGCACCGGGCTGGTGCGGCTCGAAGGCCAGCGACTTCTCCAGCTTCACGATGTCCTCGCGGAGCGAGAGCCGCGCGGCATGATCGAGCGAGCTGTCCAGTGAGAGCGGCCGGATGCCGTCCAGCAGACTGGCCACCCGGGTCATGAATGTGCTGCGGCCGGGCTGCTCGGGCGGCACGGGGACGTAGAGGGACACACACGGAAGGCCGTCCCCCCTCAACCGCAGGACCCGGTCGACCTGCTCTTGCGTGATCATGGCCGCTCCTCGCCGTGACGGTGAGCCTCACTGCGCCTCATTCCAGGTAACGCGGTGGTCGCGGAAGAGGCAAACGCAACCGGGGATCGACTCACAACCGAGTTCAGGTTGGGGCTACGCTCAGAGGAATGGGACACGGTGCGATCGCGATTCCCCGGGGCTTCCGTACGAATTGAACTGAACTCACGTCGGTTCCTGGTCGGCGACACCATCTCGGCACGATGGAGCGGCCGCTCGGGGACAACGCCGCCGTCGCCGGTACGGGACGATGCGCGGGAGAACCTCCGCCGGGCCGTGGAGGCACCTATCCGCTGCCACGTCCGGTACCGGCTGGAGGCGTTCGACGGCAACCGCGAGACCGGCGGCCTGGAAGAACCCGGCCAGGAGCGGGGTCGCGCCGCCGTGGCACCTGCGAGCGCGGGTTCCGCGAACCACCTACGGCGATATCGCCCCGCGCGTCGTCGGGGCGGCCACCCCGGGACCCCGGCCGGGCGGGTGTTCAGGACTTCGAGGTCAGCACGTCCCGGATCGACGCGATCACCCGCGGCGCCTGGTCGTTGAGGTAGAAGTGGCCGCCGGAGTAGACCTGGAGGTCGAAGCCACCGGTGGTGTGCTCGCCCCAGGCGCGGGCCTCCTCGACGGTGGCCTTGGGGTCGTCGTCCCCCACGTGTGCGTGGATGGGCGTCGCCAGCCGCGGGCCGGGGGTGTAGCGGTAGGTCTCGGCCGCCTTGTAGTCGCTGCGGATCGCGGGCAGCACCATCCGGAGGATCTCGTCGTCGCCAAGGAGTGAGGTGTCGGTGCCGCTCAGGGCCTTCATCTCGGCGATCAGCCCGTCGTCGTCGCGGAGGTGGACGGACTCGTCGCGGTGGCAGGACGGGGCGCGCCGCCCCGAGGCGAACAGCGCCACCGGCTGCACGCCCTTCTGCTCCAGACGCAGGGCGACCTCGAAGCTCAGCGTGGCGCCCATGCTGTGGCCGAAAAGCGCCACCGGCTTGTCCGTATAGGGCAGCAATTCGGGCACCAGCGCGTCGGCCAGTTCGGCGATGTTGTCTATGCACTTCTCATTGCGCCGGTCCTGGCGCCCCGGGTACTGCACCGCGAGCACATCGACCGTGGGCGAGAGGGCCTTGGAGACGGGGAAGTAATAGGAGGCGGACCCGCCGGCGTGGGGCAGGCAGACGAGTCGCGTCGCGGCGGTCGGCGCGGGGTGGAACTGCCTGATCCACAGGCTTGTGCCGGTGGGGTTTGCGGTCACGTGATGTCCTTTCGTGCCGCTCGCTCTGCGGCGGCTGTCGGGTGGCTGTCAGGCGCGTGCCTCGGGTCGCGCGCAGACCAGTAGACCACCCTGCCGGTCCCATCCGAGCTGCGGCCACCCCTATTTCGGCCTGGAGTCCCCTAGTATTTCCCTCGTGTCGGTCATGCGCGGGAGGCGGTGAGTCAGCCCCGTTCGGCCGTCCGCAGCGCCAGGGCCGCCAGCGCCTCGGGAGCCCCGGCCTGACCGCGGATTCCGGGAAAGGCGTTGATGTCCACGATCAGCGGCGCGCCACCGCCCGAGTCGATCAGATCCACGCCGTAGACGTCCAGCGCGAACACCGGACCGACCCGGAGCACCGGATCCAGCCAGCCCGGTGGCAGCGCGTCCAGGGCCAGCGGCAGGTTCGGACCGCGGCCACCGGCCGCCAGCTCCGACCGGCGCAGCGCGGCGAACACCCGGCCCGCGACCACCCACAGCTTGTGGTCCCAGCCGTCGTTCGGGACGAAGTCCTGCACCACCACGGGCTCATCCGCCCAGTCCGCGGTCAGGGCACGCAGTTGTGCGGCGTCGTCCACGCGGGCCACCAGGTCATGGCGGCGGCTGTGACGGCTCTTGACGACGACGGGACGAGGCGGCGGCTCGGCCGCCAGTCCGGCGAGGGAGGCCACGGTACGGGTGGGGGCGAACGGCAGACCGGCGCGGAGCGCCCGTTCGGCCATCGCCGTCCGGTCCTGGCACCGCGTGGTGGCGGCGGCGGAGTTCACCACCGGGGCGCCACGCCGCTCCAGGGACCGGGCGAGCGCCAGCGCGGGCGGCGTCCGGGCCTTCAGCAGATAGACATCGGCGAGTTCGCCGGGGGAGGCGGGGTTGCCGGGGGAGGCCGGGTTGTCGTCGCCGCGCGGGTCGAGGGCCATGACCTCATGGCGGGAGGCCAGCAGAGCCGTGGCGTCGGCGAGGAGTTGATGGCCGGGGTCGGCGGTGATCAGGCCGATCCTCATCGGCCGCCGCTCACCGTGGCGGTCATCCGGCTCGTGGCCGCGGGCGGCTCCGGAGTGCGCACCGGCGGCTCGGCTCCGGTGAGGGCGCCGACGAGCGCGGACCGGGACCGGCCACCGCCCCCGCGCGCCAACTCCAGTACCGCGCGCCCCACCCGGGCCGCCGCGTCCGGCACCTCCTTGAAGCTGGGGAAGTCGTTCACATCGACGACCACCGGCCCGTCCGGGCCCAGCAGCACATCCACCCCGTACAGATCGAGGCCGTAGACCGCGCCGACCTCGGCGGCGATGGCGGCCACTTCGGCGGACAGCGGTACCCGACGGCCGCGGGTGCCCCCGTCGGGGCCGAGCGGTGACCCCCGCTCGGTGGCGTACAACTCCCCGCCCACGCAGTACACCTTGAGGTCGATGCCCGAATTCGGCACATACGGCTGGGCGATGAGCATGCCCTCCGCCGCCAGCTCGGGGCGCAGCGCCCGCAGCCGGTCCGGGGTCGGCACCAGCCGCACGGCCCGCCCCGAGCTGCCGTCCGCGGGCTTGACCACCAGCGGGAACTCGGCCTCCGGTATCTCCTCCAGTGCCTCGGGCCGGGCGGCCGCGTAGGTGGGCGGCATCGGCAGACCACGGCTGCGCCCGATGGCGGCCGCCAGGGCCTTGTCCCGTACGCCGCGGATGGAGCGGGCGTCATTGACGGTGGTCAGCCCGACCGCGGCCGCGGCCTCCAGCAGCGTCAGCCCGGGGCCCCCGGACACCGTCTTGAGCACCCAGGCGTCATGGCTGCCCGCCCGCACCGCGTCGGACATCCGTATCAGGGAACGACCCGGCCGGACCACATCCACCTGGTGACCCCAGGCGGAGAGCTGACGGATCACCTCACGCGGCATGCCGTCATGGCGATAGCGCTCCTCCACCAGAAAGCAGAGTCTCATGGGCCTTCTTCCTCGTCACCGGACAGGTCCCCGGGCCGCTGCCGAGAGTGTCCGGCGCGCCATGGCTCCTCAGGATGTCATCCGTCGTTCTTTTACGATCTCCTGGGCCAACCCATGGCCGTCAGTGGCCCGTTCATCGGCCCCCGATGAGACCTGTTTATCGCGCTAAGTTTGCTTTACTCTGCTGAATATGACGCTGACGCGCAGGGAGCGGGAAATACTCGCGCTGCTGCGGCGGGACCCGCTGGCCGGCGCCCAGTCCATCGCCGACGCCCTCGGGACCACGCGGGCCGCGGTCAATGTGCATCTGTCGAATCTGGGCAAGAAGGGCGCCATCCTGGGGCGCGGCTACATCCTGCGCCAGGAGCACGCGGTGGTGGTCATCGGCGGGGCCAATGTGGACGTCAAGGTGCGCAGCCTCGCCCCCGTGGCGTACCGCACCAGCAATCCGGGGCGGTCCCACACCAGCCCCGGCGGGGTGGCCCGGAACATCGCCGAGAACCTCGCCCGGCTGGGCACCCCCACCCATCTCATCGCCGCCGTGGGACAGGACGCGGCGGGGGAGCGGCTGCTGAGCGAGACCCAGGCCGCCGGGGTGCGGATCGAGCATGTGCACCGCGGCCCCCATCCCACCGGCACCTATACGGCGGTGCTGGACGCCGACGGCGATCTGGTCGTGGCCATCGCCGACATGGCCGCCACCGACGCGCTGGCCCCCGAGCACCTCCACACCGCGCGGGAACTCATCGGCAACTCCGGTCTGCTGGTGCTGGACGGGAACCTCTCCACGCGGGTGCTCTCCTACGCCCTCGACATCGCCTCCGCCACGGGTGTCCAGACGCTGCTCGATCCGGTGAGCGTCCCCAAGGCGGCGCTGCTGGCCCCGCTGTTCGCCGCCGGGCGGCCGGTCTTCGCCGTCACGCCGAACGTGGCGGAGCTGGCCGCGCTCACCGGGCGCGACCTCGAAGGGGCCACGGACGCGGACGACCCGGAGCTGCTCCGGGCCTTGGCCGCCCTCCACGAGCGCGGGGTGCGGCATGTGTGGGTGCGGCTCGGGGCCCGCGGCTCCCTGCTGAGCACCCTCGACGAGGGCCGGGTGCCGCTGGCGGCGCCACCGGCCGAGGTGCGGGACGTCACCGGGGCCGGTGACGCGATGCTCGGCGCGTTCGCCCACGCCCTGCTCGGCGGCGCCGACCCGGTGGACGCCGCCCGCTACGGCCACGCCGCCGCCGCGCTGACCGTGGCCACCCCCGCCACCGTACGACCCGACCTGACCCCGCGTCTGATCGAGGACGCGCTCGACGCCACGCTGCGGAGGACCACATGACGACCCCCCACCCCCGGCTGACCCTCACCGAGGAGGTCGCGGAGGCCCTGCTCGACGGCCGTCCCGTGGTCGCGCTGGAGTCCACGATCATCAGCCACGGCATGCCGTATCCGCAGAACGTCGAGATGGCCACCGAGGTCGAGGAGATCATCCGCGCCGAGGGCGCGGTCCCCGCCACCATCGCCGTCCTCCACGGCAGGCCGCGCGCCGGTCTGGACCGGGCCGGCCTCGAACTGCTCGCCACCAGCCCCGAGGTGGGCAAGGTCAGCGTGCGCGACCTCGCCCATGTCATCGCGCGCGGCGGCCATGGCGCGACCACCGTGGCGTCCACCATGAGGCTCGCCGCACTCGCCGGGATCCGGGTCTTCGTCACCGGTGGCATCGGCGGAGTGCACCGGGGAGCGGAGCGGTCCTTCGACATCAGCGCCGATCTCACCGAGCTCGCCACCACCCCGGTGGCCGTCATCAGCGCCGGGGTCAAGAGCATCCTCGACATCGGACTGACCCTGGAGAAGCTGGAGACCCTGGGCGTTCCGGTGCTCACCTACGGCACCGACGACTTCCCCGCCTTCTACTCCCGGGTGAGCGGCTTCCGCTCCCCGCTGCGCGTCGACTCACCCGAGGAGATCGCCGCCACCATGCGCGCCCAGTGGGAGCTGGGGATGGCGGCGGGGCTGAGCATCGCCAACCCGGTCCCCGAGGCCGAGGAGATCCCCGCAGACCGGATGGACGGCATCATCGAGCGGGCCCTCGCCGAGATGGCGGACGCGGGGATCGGCGGCAAGGACGCGACCCCGTATCTGCTGGGCCGCATCGTGGAGTTGACGGAGGGGGAGAGCCTGCGGACCAATATCGCCCTGGTCAAGAACAACGCACGGCTCGGGGCGCGGATCGCGATCCACTACGCGGCCGGGGCGAAGAGCGGGTCGTAACGCGCCGGCCTCGAGGGCTCGATAATCGATTGCCGTGGGAGGGGCCCGGTGCTGGGGTGGGCGCATGGACCGTGATGTGGTGCGTGAGCTGTACGACCGGGAGATGAGACAGGGTGCGCGGGCCGACGGCCCCGGCGTCCGGGTCGAGCGGGTGGGCGCGGTGGTGCGGCAGACCGGTGGCCGCGACGACTGGAACGGCGTCCTGTGGTCGGATCTGGACGACGCCACCGCCGATGCGGCGATCGCCGCGCAGATACGGCACTTCGGGAGCGCGGACCGCACGTTCGAGTGGAAGCTGTACGCGCACGACCGCCCCGGCGACCTCGGCGAACGACTCCGGGCCGCCGGATTCGTCCCCGAGCCCGAGGAGACGCTGATGGTCGCCCACGTGGCCGAGCTGGACACCGCCGTCGAACCGCCCCAGGGCGTCCGGCTGCTCCCGGTGACCGACGCGGCCGGTGTGGAACGGGTGGTGGACGTCCATGAGCGGGCGTTCGGCGACGACGGCACCGCTCTCCGGCACCGGCTCCTCGCCCAGCTCGCCGAGGACCCGGACACGGTCGCCGCGGTGGTGGCCATGGACGGCGACCGGCCGGTCAGCGCGGCGCGGATGGAGCTGCCGCCGGGGGCGCCGTTCGCCGGGCTCTGGGGCGGGGGCACGGTGCCGGAGTGGCGCGGCCGGGGCGTCTACCGCGCCCTGGTCGCGTTCCGGGCCCGTATCGCCGCCGACCGCGGCTGTCGCTATCTCCAGGTGGACGCGTCCGGCCTGAGCCGCCCGATCCTGCGCCGGCTCGGCTTCGTGCCCCTGACCACCACCACGCCGTACGTCTACCGGGCCTGACGCCGGCGGGGGCCGGGGGCGGATGTGTCGGTGGGGTGTTCTACGGTCTGGCCATGACGACCTCCGATGATGTCCGTGCCATCGCCCTGTCGCTGCCGGAGACCACAGAGAAGATCGCCTGGTCGATGCCCACCTTCAGGGTCGCCGGGAAGATGTTCGCCACCCTGCCCGAGGACGAGACCTCGATGGCGGTCAGATGTCCCAAGGTGGAGCGGGAGGAGCTGGTGCTGGCGGAGCCGGAGAAGTTCTGGGTCGCCGCCCATGAGGCGAGTTCGGCCTGGGTGCGGGTGCGGCTCGCCGCGCTGGACGACCTCGATGAGCTGCGGGACATCCTGCTCGACTCCTGGCGGCAGGCCGCACCGGCCGCATTACTCGAATGATCACACCACGCGGCCCATGACTCCTCGAAATGTGGCGTTATGGACGTTCGAGCGGATAACCGACACGGGTGAAAGTCTGGACTTTTCCCGGTAATCGGAGTGCTGTCTTCCGCTGTGCGGGGTTCCCTGGAGGGGGATCAGCGAGGGAGGCCGCATGGTGCACGGCGGCAGGACGAACCGCCCCGCGGCGTGCGGCGGCCCGTGCGCGGCCGCCGTCCTTCTGCTGCTGGCGGCCACGCTGCTGCATGCCGTGCTGGCCCTGGGGGCCGTCCGCGCCTCGCCGTCCACCGGGCCGGAGCGGTGCGCGGCCGGGAAGGCCGGGGCGGCCGGGGCGGCCGGGGTGCCGAACCGGGCCCCGGCCCCGTCCGCGCCGGGTGACGCGGGGGCTCCGGCATCGGCCCGGGCCCTCGGCGCGTCCGCCCCCGCTCCCGTCACCCCTGTTCCGCCGGCGCCGGAGGCCGAGGACGAGCGCCCCGCCTCCTCGGTGTCGGCCGTGTACTCCGCCCGGGACGGCGCCGGGCACCCGGCCCGGCACGCCGGGCGGGTGGCGCACGGCGCCTCGTTCGGCGCCCATCGCTCCCTCTCGACGTCCCTCGGCCCCCTCGTGATCGGCGCGGTCCGTGGACGCCCCGCCGACCCGGCGCCGGGCGTCGGCGCGTTCGGCGCCGGGGGCCACGTCCCGGCCGGCCGGCTCTCCTCGCGGACCGTCGTTCTGCGCTGCTGACCGGGCCCGGCCGTCCGTCATCCCGTTCCGCGTGCCCCGCGGATCCCGGATGCGGTCCGGCCTGCCCGCCCAGCCGTAGGACGTCCGAGACCGCAGGAGTATCCGCATGCCCATCGATGTCTATGCCGCCATGCGCGCGATGCTGCGCGCGGAAGCCACCCGGCGCCCCGCCACCTCACGGGTCGGCACCGCCGATCCGTCGCCGCCCGCCGTGGATCCGGCCGCTCCCGGGTCGGGTGACCCCACCGTTCGGGGTGCGTGCGCCGAGGAGACCGTGCCGGCTCCGCCGACCGTACCGGCTCCCTCCGGCGTACCGCGTCCCGTCCGCCGGGCCCGCCCGTCCCGGTACCTGTCGCGCTGCCGCGCCGTGCTGCGCGCCGTACGCCATGCCGTGTCGTCCTGCTTCGCCGGGCGCGCTTCACGACCGGGCCGGTGACACGCGAGGCCGGTGATACGCGAGGCCGGTGATACGAAGGCCGGTGATACGAAGGCCGGTGACACACAAGGCCGGTGAGACCGGGCCGTTGACCCCCGGCCGTTGACCGGCCACTGCCGGAAGCACGGGTGCCGGGAGGTCACACCGGCCCGTCGTTCCGTCCGCCCTCCGGTCAATCCCCGCTCGAGAGCAACCGCTCGCGCTGCGCCACGGCCCAGGCGTAGCCGGGATTCAGCGCCACCGCGCGCTCCAGATCCGCCAGCGCCGCCGCGCGTCTGCCCAGGGCCTCGTTGGCCATCGCACGGCTCCCCAGGGCCCAGGCGTAGCCGGGGTCGAGGGCCAGCGCCCGGTCGTACTCCGCGATGGCCTCCTCGTAGTGGCCCGCGAAGCGGTGGACGTCGCCGCGTTCGCCGAGCGTTCCCGGGATGCCCGGCTCCAGCGCCTCCACCCGGTCCAGGTCCTCCAGCGCGCCCGCGGTGTCCCCCAGGGTGCTGCGGACCCGGGCCCGCCGGAGCAGTGCCCAGGTGTAGTCGCCGTGTCGCTCGATGGCCCGGTCCAGGTCCGCCAGGGCCTCCTGGATCCGGCCGAGCGCCATCTTGGTCTGGCCGCGGCTGCCCAGGGCCACATGGTCCGCCGGATCGGCCTCGATCACCGGGTCGAGCCGGGCCAGCGCCTCCTCGTACCGGCCCGCCCGGCGGCAGGTCTCCCCGCGCTCCCGCTGCACCCAGGTCGAGCCCGGCTCCAGCGCGTCCACCCGGTCCAGCGCGTCCATCGCCGCGGTGAACTCCCCGGTCGCCCGGTGGACCACGGCACGTCCGAAGTGCGCGCGCACATTCCCGGGGTCCAGCTCGATCGCCCGGTGGAAGTCCCCCAGCGCCCCGTCGAACTCCTCGACCGAACGGCGGTGCCAGCCCCGTACGACGAGGGCGGCGACCCGGGCGGTGGCGTCCAGCCCGCCCCGGGCCAGCAGCAGCCCCATCGCGTCGATACCACGCCGCCGTTCGTCCGTCAGCGCCTCCACCAGGTGCCACCCCCAGGTGCGCACCGCGTCCGAGTCGGCGTCCTCGCCCGCCTCGACCAGGGTGGTCGCCCAGCGCCGGGCCACCGCGGGGCCCGCGTCACAGGCGCCGATCCCGTCCCGCAGCGCTCCGGGCAGCGCCGCCGACGGCCGTGCGCACAGCAGGTGGTACCACTCCTCCAGGCGCGGTCCGCTCCAGGCGTCCAGCCGCCATCCGTCGTGCGGGTCGAGCCCTCCGGCGGCCGCCTCCCGCCAACCGGCGAAGGTCTCCGCCAGCCGGGTGTGCGCCGCGCTCCACCGCTGCGGTGAGGTGGTCCGCTGGAGCCGCAGCATGGGCGCGCGCACCACATCGTGGTAGCGGGCCGCGCCGTCGCGGTCGCCGATGAACGGCAGCGACCGCAGCCAGTCGAACAGCACGGCCCCGTCGTCGTCCACCGCCGCCCTGAAGACGTCCTCGTTCAGCCGCCGGGGCAGCGCCCCCGCCAGGGCGGCGGAGCGGCGCACCGGATCGCGCTCCCACTTCAGGAACCGGTCGACGGCGGTGGCGCTGGGGTCGCCCAGATCGCCACCGGTCCCGGGGTTCTCGGCGAGGGTGGACACCAGGACCGGCAGCCGGCCGGAGAGCCGCAGCACCTCCCGCACCACCGGCTCATCGGTGATCCCCTTGGCGGTCAGCAGCTGCCGGGCCTCCGCGTCCGTGAACGGCTCCAGCGGCAGCTCCGCGACCACATCGGCCAGATCGCCCCAGCAGCCGGGGTCCAGCCGGGTCTGCCCGGCCAGCACCAGCACGGTGTTGGCGGGGAGGACGCCGAGGCGTTCGCTGGTGAGCAGGGTGCGCAGCCAGGGGTCGAGCAGCGGTCCGAGGCGCTCGTAGGTGTCGAACAGCAGCACCAGCCACGGCACCGCCGCGGCCGCCTCCGACAACTCCCTGACCAGCAGCGGCGACAGTGTCTCCACCGGGTCCAGCACCAGCTGGACGTCCTTGTGGTCGCGGAACCGCGAGCTGAGCGCCGCCCGCAGCCGGTCGGTGCTCTCGGCCAGCGGCACCGGATCGACGGCGCCCGCCAGCGCCCCGACCCCCGGCACCAGGCCGAGCCCCGCGAGACCCGCCCGCGCGGCGGCCATACTGCCGGCGCTGGGCCCCTGCCGCTCGCCCTCCGCCGGTGCCGACTCCGCCTCGTGGCGGCGCTGCCGATAGGTGGCGAGCCGACGGTCGAAGGCCGCCAACTCCCGCCCCTGGCGGGCGAATTGCTCGCTGATGGCGGCCATCGCCTCGGGTACGGAGCTCGCCGTCTCGTCGATCCGGGCGGTGAGCGCGCCGTACTCCTGGCGGGCGGTCTGTTCCAGCCGGCGCGTCAGCCAGGTCTTGCCCACGCCCGCGTGGCCCCGCACATGGAAGACGAAGCGATGCCGCGCGTCCTCCGGCGGCAGCCCGAAATTGTCCCGGAACGCGTCCAGTTCCCGGCGCCGGCCCACGAATCCGGCGTTCCTGCGCCGCTGGATCAGCTCCTGCATCGACGGCCGTGCCCGCCCCATCGGCCTCTCCTCCCCTCGGGATCCAGTCTGCCAGCACGGTCGGCGGACGGGCTTATTGCGTATGATGCGCAGGTGCCCGGCTACCGCATCAGAACCGCGACCCCCGACGACCTCGGCGCCGCCCGCGGCGTGATGCTCGACACCGTCTACCGCGACTTCGGAACCGGCTATGTGCCGCGCCGGCACGCCGACATCATCGATCCCGCCGCCGCGTATCTGGCCGGCGCGCGCCACACCCTGCTGGTCGCGGTGGACGGCGGCGACGGGGCGGTCGTGGCGACCGCCGCGCTCGACTCCCGGGGCCCGGCCCATCCGCCCAACCCGCCGTGGCTGTCCGCGCGTTATCCGTCGGGCGAGACCGCCCAGCTGCGCCGGGTCCATGTGCGCCCCGAGCACCGGCGCCACGGGCTGGCCCGGCGGCTGGTGCGTGCGCTGCTGGACTTCGCCGCGGCGGACGGCGGCTATCGCGCGGTCTATCTGCACACCGATCCGGCGGTGCCGGGCGCCGAGCCGTTCTGGCGGTCCCTGGCGAAGGTCGTCTGCGATGAGCGGGAGGCGCCCGGGGGCGGTCAGGGCATCGTCCACTTCGAGGTGCCCATGACCCTCGGGGCGCCCTGAATCTTATGGAAATGATGATCATATAACTTCCGTGTTCCGGTCGTACCCGCGCAGCCCCCTGGAGAACCACGCCCATGCACGCTGTCCGCCGCCGGTGGGCCGCCGCGCTGCTGCTCCTCCCGCTGCTCGCCGGGTGTTTCGCGGCCCGCGACGGTTCGCCGTACGACGCCGGGGCCGAGGCGGGCGGCGGGCGCCTCCGCGTCGCGATGGCCTTCCCGCCCGCCGAGCGCTTCCCCCCCCGTACGGCGCCGACGCCACCCTGCTCAGCAGGCTCGGCGTCACCGAGGGGCTGACCCGGCTGGACGGCAACGGCGGCGCGGTGCCCGCCCTCGCCGAGGCCTGGACCCGGGAGAGCGGCCGGGGTTGGGTGTTCACCCTGCGCGAGGCGCGGTTCCAGGACGGCACCGAGGTCACCCCGGCGGCGGTGGCGGGCGCCCTCACCCATGCCGCCCGCGCCGATCCGCCGCCCGCCGCGCTCACCGGGGTCGCGCTCACCGCGGAGGCGGTGGGGGAGCGGCGGGTCCGGGTCACCACCGCGACCGCCGACTCCGCCCTGCCGCTGCGGCTGTCCAGCCCGAGCCTGGCCGTCCTCTCGCCCAAGGCGTACCGGACGAAGGCCGGTACGAGGCGGGGGGAGGCGGCGGCCGATCTGGCCGGCACCTCCACCGGCCCCTTCGCTCTGACCAGGACCACCGGCACCACCCGTGCCCCGTGGGCCGTCCTCGCCCCCGCCGCCGCGCTGGCGCTCCTGGGCCTCCTGGCGGTGACGGCGTCCGGCGGGGTGCGGTGGCCCCGGCGGCGCCCGCGCATTGACGACTGCCCGGGGCGCGTCGGAGACTGACGGTCCGCGCACAGTGAACCGAAGTTCATTCCGCGAACAAGCCCTTGGGGCGAGGGACCGCAAAGGACATCCGATATGACCCTCCACCGCGATCTGTTGATCGATGGCAAGGACACCCCGGCCGTCTCGGGGCGTACCGCCGAGGACCTCAACCCCTACACCGGAGAGGTCTTCGCCACCGTCGCGGCTGCCGGGGCCGAGGACGTGGCGCGTGCGGTGGCCGCCGCCGACGCCGCCTTCCCGGCCTGGGCGGCGCTGGCCCCGTTCGAGCGCCGTACGATCTTCCTGACCGCGGCGGACCTGCTGGAGTCGCGCGCCGCCCGGGCCGCCGAGATCATGGCCCAGGAGACCGGGGGCACCGCGCCCTGGGCACACTTCAACGTGGGCCTGGCCGCGAACATCCTCCGCGAGGCCGCCGCCGCGATCACCGCCCCGCGCGGTGAGGTGCTCAGCGCCCAGGAGGCGAACGCCCTCGGACTCGCCGTCCGCGAACCGGCCGGTGTCGTCGCGGCCTTCGCCCCCTGGAACGCGCCGGTCATCCTCGGTGTCCGCGCCGTCGCGGCGCCCCTGGCGGCGGGCAACACGGTGGTGATGAAGCCCAGCGAGGACGCCCCGCTCGCCTGCGGGCTCTTCGTCGCCGATGTGCTGCGCGACGCCGGGCTGCCCGACGGGGTGCTCAACGTGGTCACCAACGCCCGTGAGGACGCCGCCGAGGTGGCCGAGGCGCTCATCGCCGATGCGCGCGTACGGATCGTCAACTTCACCGGGTCCACCGGTGTCGGCAGGACCATCGGCTCACTGGCCGCGCGGCACCTCAAGCCGGCCGTGCTGGAACTGGGCGGCAAGAACGCCATCATCGTCCTGGACGACGCCGATGTGGACCACGCGGTGAACGCCGCCACCTTCGGCGTGTTCATGAATTCCGGTCAGATCTGCATGTCGGGCGACCGGATACTCGTCCATGAAAGCCTCGCCGAGGAGTTCACCGCGAAGTTCGCCGCCAAGGTGGCCGCCCTGCCGTGCGGCGACCCCGCCCAACCGTCCACCGTCGTCGGCCCGCTGATCACGGCCGACTCGGCGCGCCGGGTGGCGGCCCTGGTGAAGGACGCGGTGGACAAGGGCGCCACGGCGCTGACCGGCGGTGGCGAACCGGACGGCGCGGTCCACCCGGCGACGGTGCTGACCGATGTCACCCCGGACATGGAGATCCACCACGCCGAGGCGTTCGGGCCGGTCTGCGTGGTGGCCACCTTCGCCGACGACGATCGGGCCGTGGCCCTGGCCAACTCCACCGACCACGGCCTGACCTGCGGCATCATCACCGAGAACGGAACCCATGGGCTCAAGGTCGCCCGCCGTGTCCGGACCGGCATCGTGCACATCAACGACCAGTCGGTGGCGGACGAGCCCCAGGCCCCGTTCGGTGGCGTCAAGCACTCGGGGTACGGGCGGTTCGGCGGCCGCTGGGGCATCGAGGCGTTCAGCGACACCCGGTGGATCACCCTCGCCACCCAGCACGCGCACTACCCGTTCTAAGCGGTGCGGCTCCGCGGCTTGGCTGGGGCGTAGCCCTCGGGCCCCCCGGACCCCCGGACCCCCGGGCCCTCGGGCCCTCGGGCCCCCGGACCCCCGGGGGTCCGGGGGCGTAGCCCCCGGTAACGGGAAGGGGCGGGGAGGGGAAAGGCCCGCCGGACACCCCGTAGCGCGGGCGCATGGCTCGGGCCGCTCGCCGGGGATACTCAGCCTCTCCGCGGGCCCGTCAGCCGACCCCGGGAATGAGGGGGACGGCCCCGGGGCGGCGCGCCGCCAGCCGCAGCGCCCTGACCGTGGCGCGCACCACCTGCTCCTTGGCGCGCGCGGCCGTGCCACCGCGCAGCACCGTCTCGCGCGGGGAGTCGTCCGTCCGCACCAGCTGGATCAGCCCGTCCCGGCGGCCGAGGCTCACGCACTGCGCCACGAAGCGGAAGCGCAACGGTTTCGGCTCCCGCCCCCGCGTCTCGGCGATGATCGAGGAGGCGGCGTGCGAACCGGACGGGAGCGCGGTGGCGCAGGCCATGCGCAGGGCGCCGGCGGCCGGGGTGGCCATGGCCGCCGCGTCTCCCACCGCGTAGATCTCCGGATGGGACACCGAGCGCAGCGTGGCGTCGACGCGGATGCGACCGGCCGGGTCGAGGGTGATTCCGGCGGCCTCGGCCAGGGCGGTGTTCGCGGTCATCGCGGTGGCCCAGACCACCGCGTCGGCGTCGATGTCCTCCGGGCGCGCCACCCGGCGGCCCTCCTCGATCCGGACACCGAGCCCGGTGAGCGTCGTACGGACATGGGCGCGGCCCTTCGCCGACAGCCCCGTGCCGACCTCCTCGCCCGTGATCAGCCGGACCTTCCAGGCGTCGTGGGACTCGGCGATCTCGGCCGCGATCTCGATGCCGGTGAGTCCCCCGCCGACCACCGTCAGCTCACCCGGGCCGTCCAGCAGCCGCTTGTGCAGTTCGGCCGCCGTCTCCGGGGTGTAGGCGCGCTCACCGGGGTCGGCGGTGCGGCTGCCGAGCGCGTACACCAGCCGGTCGTACGCGAGCCCGCGGCCGTCGTCGGTGGTGATCCGCCGGGCGGCCGGATCGATCCCGGTGGCGCGGGCGGCCACGTGGACGATCCCGGCCCGCCGGGTCAGCGTGTCGAGCGGATGTGTGATGTCGGGCCGTCCGGCGGCCCGCTCGTGCAGCCGCACCCGCTCGGTGAAGGCGGGGCTCGGATCGACCAGGGTGACGCGGGTGTGCGGGGCCAGCCGCAGGGCGGCCATCAGCCCCGCATAGCCCGCGCCGAGCACCAGGACCTGCTGCTTCTCCATATGGGCGGCCTCCTCGCCGGTCGGTGTTCACGAGGAGGACGACACGGCGGCCCGAGATGTGACGGTGATGCCGGTCACAGGTTCGGCAGGTCGAGGTGGCGGAGCTTGTCGGGGTTGGCGATCGCGTCGATCTCGGTGATCAGACCCTGGTGTACGGAGAACGCGAAGACCACGGCCTGCCCGCTCGCACTGTCGACGATGACCAGGCCCGGGGCGCCGTTGACGTCGCGGTGGTGCACCAGCATCGTGGCCGGGTCGAAGCCCCGGGCCAGCCGCTGGGCGAAGCGGGCCACCTTCTCGTTCCCCAGCACCGGGAGCCGGGCCGCCGCCACCTTGCCGCCGCCGTCCGAACGCCAGACGACCTCCGGATCCAGGATCTCCAGCAGCCCGTCCATGTCACCGCCCATGACCGCCCGGAGGAACGCGTCCACGGCCCGCCGGTGCTCCTCGCGGTCCACCGAGCGCCGCGGCGCCTCCGCCCGGACCCGCTTGCGGGCACGGGAGGCCAGCTGCCGTACGGACTCCGGGCTCCGGCCCACCACCTCGGCGATCTCCGGGAACGGCACCGAGAAGACATCGTGCAGGATGAAGGCGGTCCGCTCCGCCGGAGTCAGCCGCTCCAGCACGGTGAGCAGCGCCAGACCCACCGACTCGTCCAGCGTCACCCGGTCCTCCGGACCGCCGGCCGCCACCACCGGCTCGGGCAGCCACGGGCCGACGTAACGCTCGCGCCGCACCCGCGCAGAACCCAGCAGGTCGTAGCAGATGCGGCTGATGACGGTGGTCAGATACGCGCGGGGGTCGGCCACCTCGTCCGCGGGCAGCGCCTGCCAGCGCAGCCAGGTCTCCTGCACCGCGTCATCGGCGTCGGCGACCGAGCCGGTGATGCGGTACGCGACGGCCCACAGCCGGTCGCGCTGCTCTTCGAAGGCGGTCAGCTCTGCCATGTCCCGATCCTCTCCTCGGCTTCCCGGCCTGAGAAAGGAGGACGAGACAGTGGCCGGAAGTGTGACAGCCGCCTCCCGGGGCGCGGTCGTGGACCGGGCCGACGGGTTGGCGCGGGGGCCACGGCAGGCGTAAGCAGTAGATGTGCACGCGCGGCAAGGTCCCTCGGATCTGCGCCGGCCAAGGTGGCGGACCCGTTTCTTGGTCGTGATCCCCCTGCTGGTCATCGGGCTGATCACGGTCGGCGATGTGCTGGCACCGGCAAGTGTCCGGCTCAGCCCGCTGCTGATCGCCGCCCCCGCCATGACCGCCTCGTTCGCCGGTCCCGTGCTCACCGCGTCCGTCGGGCTGCTGGCCGTCGTCGCGCAGATCGCGGCGAACGCCTCGGAGGGGTTCCTCGGCCATCCCGGCCGGCTGACCGAGGTGGTCACCCTCGCCCTGGTCTCGGCGATGATCGTGCTGTTCCGCGCGGTCCTCGACCGGCACATGCGTGAGCTGATCCGGGTGCGGGCGGTGGCCGATGTGGCGCAGCGGGTACTGCTGCGCCCGCTCCCCGTCAGGGTCGGCCCGCTGCTGATCGCCTCGGTCTACCTCGCGGCCGAACCGGGTGCGGAGATCGGCGGCGATCTGTACGCGGCGGCGCGCACCTCGAACGCCACCCGGCTGATCATCGGCGATGTCCGGGGCAGCGGGCTGACCGCCGTCGCGGACGCCTCCCTGGTGCTCGGCGCCTTCCGGGCGATCGCCCACTGGCCGGTGCCGCTGACCGATCTGGCGTCCCACCTGGACACCGCGCTGTCCGCGGAACGGACCGAACCCCGCGACAAGGCGCCCGGGGCGGGGGAGTCGTTCGTCACCGCCGCCGTGCTGGAGATCCCCGACGACCGGCCGGTGGTCCGCCTCGTCAACTGCGGACATCCGCCGCCGCTCCTGCTGTGCGACTCCGGTGTCAAGGCGCTGGAGGGCGAGGCGCCCGCACTGCCGCTGGGCCTCGGCCACCTGGCGGTCGGCCGCTACCACACCGAGGACTTCCCGTTCGAGGAGGGCGATCAGCTGCTGCTCTACACCGATGGGGTGGTCGAGGCGCGGAACAGCGAGGGAACCTTCTTCCCGCTCGCCGAGCGGCTCCCCGGAGCGGACGGCGGCGGCCCCCAGTACCTCGTCGACCGTCTGCACCGCGATCTGCTCAGCCACACGGGCGGCCACCAGGGCGATGACGCCGCCCTGGTCGTCCTCGAACGCCACCGGTGGAGCGCTGACGCACCCGGCGGCGCCCTCGAGCCGTAGCCCGCCCGAGGTGCCCGCTCGCGCCACCGCCCAGAAACGGACATCGGACTCGATCGCCCGTAAACTGGTCATATGGGCAGCGGGAACGAGGGCCCGAATCAGGGCCCCGAGGACTTCGGGCCGGATCCACTCGGCGACTTCCTCGCACGCTTCCTCGGGACCGGGCCGGCCGGGCAGCGGCCCGATTCACGCCATGTCGACTTCGGCCGACTGATGAGCGAGAACGCACGCCATCTCGTCTCGGCCGCCGCCTCCTACGCCGCCGAACACGGCAGCACCGACCTCGACACCGAACATCTGCTGCGGGCGGCGCTCTCCGCCGAGCCCACCCGCACCATGGTCTCGCGCGCCGGAGCCGACCCCGACCGGATCGCCGCGGAGATCGACCGGGTGGCGGGCGGCGGGCCGCCGCGCAACTCGGTCGCCGTCACCCCGGCCGTCAAACGGGCGTTGCTCGACGCCCATGAGATAGCCCGCTCGCGCGGCTCCTCGTACATCGGCCCCGAACACGTGCTGATCGCGCTCGCCGCCAACCGCGAGTCCACCGCCGGGCAGATCCTGGGCGCCGCCCGCTTCGAACCCCGGGCCCCCGGCCCGCCGACCGGCGGCCTCACTCCGAGCGCCCCCACGGCCGATCAGAGGCCCGTCATGGACCAGCGGAAGACCCCGAACCTCGACCGGTTCGGGCGCGATCTGACCGAACTGGCCCGCGAGGGGCGGATCGACCCGGTGATCGGCCGCGACGAGGAGATCGAGCAGAGCATCGAGGTGCTCGCCCGGCGCGGCAAGAACAACCCCGTCCTCATCGGCGAGGCCGGAGTCGGCAAGACGGCCGTCGTCGAAGGGCTCGCCCAGCGGATCAGCGACGCCGATGTGCCGGACATCCTGCTCGGCCGCCGGGTCGTCCAGCTCGACATCGCGAGCGTCGTGGCCGGCACCCGCTTCCGCGGCGACTTCGAGCAGCGCGTCACCAGCATCGTCGACGAGATCCGCGCCAACTCCGACGAATTGATCATCTTCATCGACGAGCTGCACACGGTGGTCGGCGCCGGCGGCGGTGGCTCCGAGGGCGGCCAGATGGACGCCAGCAATCTCCTCAAGCCCGCGCTGGCCCGCGGCGAACTGCATGTGATGGGCGCGACCACGCTCCGGGAGTACCGCCAGTACATCGAGAAGGACGCCGCGCTCGCCCGCCGCTTCCAGCCCATCATGGTCCCCGAGCCCACCTCCGCGGACGCCGTCGCCATCCTGCGCGGCCTCCGCGACCGCTACGAGGCCCACCACCAGGTCCGCTACACCGACGAGGCGCTGCTCGCCGCCGTCGAGCTCTCCGACCGCTATCTGACCGACCGATTCCTGCCCGACAAGGCCATCGACCTCATGGACCAGGCGGGGGCCCGGGTACGGCTGCGCTCCAGCGCCCGCGGCACCGATCTGCGCGCCCTGGAGCGCGAGGTCGAGCAGCTCACCCGGGACAAGGACCAGGCCGTCGCCTCCGAGAGCTATGAGCGCGCCACCTCCCTGCGGGACCGGATCGCCGAGCTGAACAACCGGCTCGCGCAGGCGTCCGGAACGCAGTACCACGGCGGGCGCGTCGCCGAGGTCACCGTCGAGGACATCGCCGAGATCGTCTCCCGGCAGACCGGAATCCCCGTCTCCAGCCTCACCCAGGAGGAGCGCGAACGGCTGCTCAGCCTGGAGGAGCACCTTCACCGCCGGGTCGTCGGGCAGGAGGAGGCCGTGTCCGCCGTGGCCGACGCGGTCCTGCGCGCCCGTGCCGGACTCGCCGACCCCAACCGCCCCAGCGGCAGCTTCCTCTTCCTCGGCCCCACCGGCGTCGGCAAGACCGAACTCGCCCGCGCACTGGCCGAGGCGCTCTTCGGCAGCGAGGACCGCATGGTCCGCCTCGACATGAGCGAGTATCAGGAGAAGCACACCGTCAGCCGGCTGGTCGGCGCGCCACCCGGGTACGTCGGGCACGAGGAGGCCGGACAGCTCACCGAGGCGGTGCGCCGCCAGCCCTACTCCCTGCTGCTCATGGACGAGGTGGAGAAGGCCCACCCCGATGTCTTCAACATCCTGCTCCAGGTGCTCGACGACGGCAGGCTGACGGACGCCCAGGGCCGCACCATCGACTTCAAGAACACCGTCATCGTGATGACCAGCAACCTCGGCTCCGAGGCCATCACCGGACGCGGTGGCCCCCTGGGCTTCGGCGGCGGCGGTGGCGAGGAGGCCGACGACGCGGCGCGCCGGGAGCGGGTGCTGCGCCCGCTGCGGGAGCACTTCAGGCCGGAGTTCCTCAACCGCATCGACGAGATCATCATCTTCCGCCGGCTCGCCGACGACCAGCTGCGGCAGATCGCCGATGTGCTGCTGGAGGAGACCCGGCGCCGGCTGCACGCCCAGGACGTCCGCGTGGAGTTCACCCCGGCCGCGGTCGACTGGCTGGCCAAGCACGGACACCAGCCGGAGTACGGCGCCCGGCCGCTGCGCCGCACCATCCAGCGCGAGGTCGACAATCCGCTCTCCCGGATGCTGCTCGGCGGCGAGCTGCTCGCGCACAGCCAGGTCCGGGTGGATGTGCACGACGACCGGCTGGTGTTCCACACACAGGACGCCGCCGAGCCGACGGGTCAGCTCGGCCCCCCGGGTCACACGGAGCGGCCGGGCGGGACGGAGGAACCGGAGCGGTAGCGCCACCGGGAGCGAGCCGCGTCAACGCCCCATGGACAGGCCGTCCTTCTTGCCGCCCCGGCTGAGCACCGCCTCCTGGATGGTGCTCAGGGCGCTGGTGTAACCCGGGTTGCCGGGGCTCTTCTCCAGGGCCCGGGGAAGGTTCACCAGGGTGATCGGGTCGTTGTCCACCGCGTGCGGGATGTACTCCGCCTTCTTCACCTGCCACGCCCTGCCCGGGGCGGAGGGCGGGGTGAAGGTGAAGCGCGCCGCCGAGCCCATCTGGCCGCGCTTGTCGGGCATCACCCCGGCGATCTGGTCGCCCATGCCGTAGACCACCCAGGTGCCGTTGACCTTCTCGTACGCCTGGGGGATATGGGCGTGGGTGCCGATGATCAGGTCGATGTCGCGGCGGCTGCCGTCCTTGGAGGCGGTGAGCTTCCTCGCGAGCGAGAGCTGGAGCTTGTCCGGCGCCTGCTGCCACTCGGTGCCCCAGTGCACGCTGACGACGACCACATCGGCCCCGGCGCGCCGCGCGGCCCGCGCGTCCTTGATGATCCGTGCCGGATCGATGAGGTTGACCAGCCACGGTTTGCCCTTGGGGACCGGGATGCCGTTGGTGCCGTAGGCGTAGGCGAGATGGGCCACCTTGGCGCCACCGGCCTCCATGATCGTGGGACGGACGCTCTCCGCGGCGGACCGGGCCGATCCGGCGTGCTTGAGCCCGACCTCGTCCATGGCGTCGAGGGTGCGGACCACCCCCTCAGGACCGGCGTCGAGGGTGTGGTTGGAGGCGGTGGAGCAGGAGTCGTAGCCGATGTCCTTCACGGCCGAGGCGAGCTGCGGAGGCGTCTTGAAGGTCGGATAGCCGGTGAACGGCCCGTGGGCGGCCCCGTAGACGGTCTCCATATGGCAGATGGCCAGGTCGGCCTGGGCGACGATGGGTGCGGCCGGCCGGATCATGCGCCGGAAGTCATAGCTCTCACCGCCCGAGTCCGCCTTCGCCTGCCGGATGACCGAGGCGTGCGCCAGCAGATCGCCGGTGGCCACGAGGGTGAAGTCCTTCATGGACCCGCTTCTGGCCGCCGCCGAGGTCTTCGACGGCTTCTCCTCGGCCTTCGGGGCGGCCGGTGTCCCGCTGCCGCACGCGGTGGCGGCGCCGAGCAGGGCGACGGCGAGAAGCGCCGTCCGATGGCGTGGGTGAGGGGACACGGTGCACTCCGCACTGGTCCGGCCATACCGAACCCTTTTGTTCTGATTGTCGGATTGTCATATTTATTGCACGACATCAGAGAGGCTTGCGGAGTGGTGGGGAGCTTCACCGGTTCGGCCGATCGGTTGCACCCGGTGGGCCCGGTCAACCCCTGTCCGGAGGTCAGTGATGGGACAATGCCCGCCCGCCGCGCGGCGCCGCCGCCGAGACGGTCCACGGGTGGCCGTTCAGCGCGTAACTCCCTTGTAAACAAGGGCCGTTAACGGCGCGCGCGGGGTCCGGAGCTGACACCATGAGGGTGTCGCTCGCGGTATCCGCGGTGGGACCTCGGGGGAGGACGTTCCATGCAGACCGGCCGGCCCAGCATCACCGCCCGCGGCGCGGCCGCGTTCCGCGCCGCTCACCAGGAGCTGGAGGGCGGCCGGGTGTTCTCCGACCCGCTGGCCCTCCGCATCCTCGCCGCCGACGCGGACGACCCCGTCCTCGAGGCGGCCTTCCACCCCGGGCGCGAGGACGTACGACTGTCCGTGGCGGCCCGGGCGCGGTTCGCCGAGGACGCCGTCGCGGCCGCCGTGACACGCGGGGTACGGCAGGCGGTGGCGCTCGGGGCGGGGCTGGACACCTTCGGTTGCCGCAATCCGTACGAGGCGGAGGGCCTCAGGGTGTTCGAGGTGGACCACCCCGCCACCCAGGAGTGGAAGCGCGACCGGCTGTCCGCCGCGGAGATTCCCGTACCGCCGTCACTGACCTTCGCGCCGGTGGACTTCGAGCGGCAGAGCCTGGCCGACGGGCTGACGGCGGCGGGCTTCGACCCGGCCCGCCTGGCGTTCTTCCTCTGGCTCGGGGTGGTGCCGTATCTGACCCACACGGCCGTGCTGGACACGCTCGGCTTCATCGCGGCCCTGCCGGACGGCTCGGGCGTGGTCTTCGACTACGGCGAGCCGCCGGACGCGCTGCCACCGGAGCAACGTGCCGTGCACGAGGCGCGCGCGGCGTGGGCCGCTGAGGCCGGTGAGCCCTTCCTCAGCTTCTTCACCCCGGAGGAGCTCGCGGACGAACTGCGCCGACTGGGCTTCTCCGCGACGCAGGACATCCGCTACCGCGACCTCACGGCCCGGTACGAGAGCGGCCACCGCGATGCCGTGGCGCACGCGGACCTCGGCGCCCATGTGATCCACGCCTGGACGCGGGGCTGAGCGCGTGGACTCGAGACCGAGCGCCCGGCTACGGGGCTGAGCCCGGACCGCCGGTGGTGGCGGTCCGGGCCTTATCAACGCGCCTGTGGCGAAGGGAGTTGGGGAGATTGCCGGCGGCGGTCACCGGTACGCTGACCCGGCTGTCACCCAGGTCCACCGTCACCTTCGTCCCGGTCGCGTCCTCGAAGTAGAGGAAGTCGGCGTCGGTACCGCCGAGGACCAGCCCCAGCCGATGGCCCGGCTTGAGCTCGTAGTCGCCCGGCAGGGTCTTCCAGGTGATCCGGTAGGACCGGCCGGGGGCCAGCGGCTCGGGGGTGGTGAGCGAGTGGCGGTTCTGGGCGTCCATCCAGCCCCGGGCGATCACCTCGGAGGATTTGCGCGCCGTCACATTGGCGGTCCGCTGGTAGCAGGCGTCGTCCTGGACGGTGCTCTCCCCGTGGCAGGACTCCTCGTCCAGCCCCCGCAGACCGTCGTGGATCCGGTTCTGGGGTTCGTTGCGGTTCCAGTCGATCCGTTCGTCCTCGCCGTAGTCCACGAGCAGCGCGGTGAGGTTCGATGTCGGCTTGTCGAGCGTGACCCGCAGATCGGCGGTGGGTGTGCCGGAGAGCCGCACCCCGGTGCGCAGGGGCGGGGTGACGAACGCCAGCCGGCCAGGGAGGTTCGCCGACGGGTCGGCGGTGAGATCCGCCTCGCTCAGCTTGGTGTCGGTGAAGGTCCCGGTGCCGCTCGCGGGACTCAGCGCCAGCGAGCCGTCGGGCCGGGGGTGCAGGGGGACCGAGGAGGTGCCCGCGGGCCAGTCGGCCTGGGTCGTCCAGGTGTCCGGACCGGTCTGTAGATCGACGCGGGGCTCGTCCATGACTCCGTTCTGGATGCCGTACAGCCAGTGGTCGAACCATCGGTGCACGGTGTCGACCCACTGCGCGCGCCGACCGGGCCAGTCGAACGGATCGGTGTGGCCGTAGCGGCCAAGCCACAGCTTGCGCGGCACCCCGCGCTCGGCCAGCGCGTCCCACCAGTTCGCGAGCTGGTTGATCCGGATGTTGTAGTCGTTGATGTCATGCGCGGCGAGGACGCTCGCGCGCACCTTGTCCACCTCGGGCGCGGGCCGCGCGATGTAATTGCGCTCGTCCCAGTGGGCGTTGTAGTTGCCGGTGGCGTCGTCCTCACCGGCCTGCAACCGCTCGCGCACCGCCTGGCACTTGTGGGGCGGGTCGGTGTCCAGCGCGGTGGTCAGATACGAGGCGAAACCGTTCCAGTGCTTGGCGCCGTTGGTGCGGGCGAACTCGTACCAGGAGCTGACTCCGGAGATCGGGACGATGGTCTCCAGCCCCTCCACTCCGGTGCCCGCCACCGCGTTGGCCAGCATGCCCTCGTACGAGTGGCCGATCATGCCCACCTTGCCGGTGGACCAGGAGGCCTTCACCTCGCTGCCGTCGGCCGCGTACGCCGTGGCGCGGCCGCCCAGCCAGTCGATCGTGGCCTTGGCGGCGGCCACATCGGCGGCGCCGCCGACCGTCAGACAGCCGTCGGATCTGCCGGTGCCGGTCACATCGACATCGACCACGGCGTAGCCGCGCGGTACGAAGTAATTGTCGTAGAAGAGAGGGAACTTGACCGGGTTGCCCTGGGCGTCGTAGCTCTTCCGCTCCGACTCGAAGCCACGGCCCACGGTGTCGTTGTAGGGACTGGACGACATGATGACCGGCACCCGGAGACCCCGCTGGGTCTCCTTGGGCCGGATGATGTCCACCGCGACCCGGTCCTTGTGGCCATCGCCGTCGCTGTCGACCGGGGTCTGGACCATCAGATGCTCACGCACGGCGTCCGCGTAGGAGAACACCGGCTGGGTGCGGCCGTCCACCACCTTGGTGGCGGGTCCGGCGGCTGTCCGGGCCGACGCGGGCCCGGCGGGCAGTGCGGCAAGGGCTGTCGACATCGTGAGCGCGGCGATCACGACCCCGCGCCATCGTGCAGTACGCATACGGACCTCCTGGCCACGGCCCCCGGCCCGGGACCACCGGCCGGCGGTGACCGGTCGGCGATCCCGGGGTTCCGGAGCCATGGAGGCTACTCGGCGATTTTCGTACGCATGGTCCAGCGAAAGATCGCTGTGGTGATGTCAGCGGAATCGTTGACGAGTTCGAAGTGCTCGTATCCATCGCGGTGCTGGATTTTGAGCTTCTTGCTGGTGAGCGTCGACCGCCCGGCCCGGAAGGCCCGGGGCAGATCGTCCGGTCCGCCTTCGAGGACGACCTCGATCGGACTGCCCTCGGACAGATAACTGACGTGTTCGCTCAATATCTCCACCTCCTTACGCGGTCCTCCTCAAGCGGGAACATGCAGTTCCAGTCGGTCATCCGAGGTGAGGATGGCCTGCTGCATGTCCTGCAAGGCCCGGCACGGCTCGAGCCCGAGTTCTTCATTGAGCGTCTTGCGCGCCGCTTGATACACATGCAAGGCGTCCGCCCGGCGGCCACAGCGGTAGAGCGCCAGCATCAACTGACGGTGCAGTGCCTCCCGCAGGGGATGCTCGGTGGTCAGCTGATACAGATCGCTCACCAGCTCGCGATGGCGGCCGAGCATGAGCCGGGAATCCGTCAACATTTCGATGCATTCCAGACGCGCTTCCTTCAGCCAGGTCTGAAAGCCTTCGAGGATCGGTCCATGGCATACGTCGTCCAGCAATGGATCGCGCCACAGATCGAGTGCGCTTTCGAAAGTCGCCGTGGCCTGCTGGTAACGCCGCTCCCGCAGATGGTCCCGGCCCTCGCACACCAGCCGTTCGAAGCAGTGGAAGTCGAGGCGGTCGTGGCCCAGCCGCAGAACATATCCCGGCGGGCGGGTGATAACGGGGCTTTCGTGCTGGCCGGGCCGGCGCAGGAACTTACGGATCTGGGAGACATACACATGGAGCCCGGCGATCGCCCGGCGCGGCGGATCCTCTCCCCAGATCTCCGTGATGAGCTGGTCGATCGGGACCACTTGATCGGCGCGGACGAGGAGGACGGTCAACAGGACCTCGATCTTCCGCGCCCTGATGGTTAATTTCCTCTCCTCTTCCACTACGCGGAGAGGTCCCATGATCTCATATCGCACGATGTGCCCCATCCGAGTCGCCGACGAGTGCGGTCATGGGACAGTCGGCGCCTTTGCCGGAATTGCCCGCGGGGTTGTCTGTGTGTTCGCTCGATTTCGAGGGCGGTCTGCTTCCGGAGGCGAACGCGTGTGCGGGTCGGGCTCTGGCGGTCCATGCGGATCGTCGACCCTTGCCGTCCGGGTGGCGCGCTGGAATTGTCACGTCCCCGGAGTCCGTCGACCCCGAAGGGGATGGGAAGTGGGCACGTGCCGAGCCGCTTGCGTGTGGAAAGTGGTCCGGCCGCTCCGCACTGGACGGGTACGGGCGGTGCCGCCGGATCCACTGACGCACGCCGTTCGCGACTGCCATTACTCACCCCTCTTTTATCGCGGACCTGCCGAGGAATCAGAGGATGGACGAGATCGACGCCTTCGGCAGGTGCCCCACATCGTAAGCGAGTCCTATGACTACCCACCTCGCCTAGAATCCGGATATACGCGCCCTCGAGGCGGCATCCTCGACGGTGCGGAGCGGGTATTCGCAATACGGTCCGGAAGATCGGAGTCCGGATATCCCGCACTTGAGGTGTTGCAGTCCGCGAAAGAGAATACGCGGATCGCATCGGCCGGGACAAGCGCATCTTGCGAGATCATGGGCCCCTTGGCGCCGCTTTGATGAGGAGTGGAAAATTCCGTCTGCGCGGGACCCATGAAGGATTCTCGAATAACTGTCAGGTTTGCCGCCCGCTGCCCCCGCCGATTCAGGGCTTGTGGGCCACCACGATGGCGCAGCCGGCGCTGGGCACGGTGGGCAGCGCCGACTTGGCGGCGTCCAGTACCTCCTGCACGCTGACCCCGTGGCGCGCTTCGAACTCGCGGCGACAGCGCAGGATGCCGTCGATCATTCGGTTGGCGGTGTCCTTGGTGTTCTCGGTGACATCGGTCAGCTCATCGAGCACCAGCCCGGCGTCACCGACCAGCCCGGGCCAGTCCTCCAGCCGGGTCAGCGAGGTGACCACGGCGGGATCGTCGTCCGGCTGATAACTGCCGTCGCTCGGCGGGGTGACATCCGTGAGCACCACCCGGCCACCCGGCCGCAGCACACGGGCCATCTCCCGCAGCGCCGTCGGACGGTCCATGTGATTGATCGATTCGAATGCGAGTACGGCGTCGAAAGCCGCGTCGTCGAAAGGCATCGCCATGGCGTCGGCGTATTGGAATGCCACCCGGTCGGACAGCTCGGCCAGCCGGGCGGATTCGGTCGCCTGTTTGACCTGGAGCTCGCTGATCGTGACGCCCAGGACATTGGCGCCGGTGGCGGACGCCAGCCGCATCGCCGGTTTCCCGATACCGCAGCCGGCATCCAGTACCCGGTCTCCCGGCCCCACCCGCAGCCGTTCGATCAGCAGATCCGTGAAGCGATCGGTGGCCTCTTGCACCGAACGGGTATCGGACGGGCCGTCCCAGTAGCCGAAGTGGAAGTTGTCGTCCCACGCCATCTGGAGAAGCGGGCCCAGCGAGCTGTAGTAGTCCGACACCGTGCCGCCCGGTGGCACGGCCGAGGGAGAGGTCATGGCACTCCTCCTGTGTGCTCGAAAGATCGGGTCGGCCCAGGGCACATAAAGGCTCACCCGCTCAAGCGATCGTCCGGGGTTCCGGTAACGCGTCTCTAAAGTCACCGGCCGTGGCCTATTTGGTCTTGCTTTAGAACCGCGCCCCACGATGGGCCACGTGCTCGCACCGATCAACAATCCGGAGCGGGAGTGCCGCCCATGACCACGAACACGCAGCCGTTCGCCGAGCGCCGTATGGGGTGCGATGGATAGCGCCGAGCCCACTCGCACACCTCAGCACCCGGAGCCCATCGCCGTGGTGGGGATGGCCTGCCGCCTGCCCCACGCACCCAGCCCGTCGGCCTTCTGGCGGCTGCTGCGGCAGGGCGGGAACGCCATCACCACCATGCCGGACGACCGCCGCCGGACCGGCGCCTCCGCCACGGATGGCTCTGCCACGGATGGCTCTGCCACGGATGGCTCCGTCACCGAGGGCACCGCCCCCGACGGTCCCGCCGCCGAGGGTCCCGTCAGCGACGGTTCCGGCCGGGCGGCCCCGACCTGGTACGGCGGCTTCCTGGACCGCGTCGACACCTTCGACGCCTCCTTCTTCGGCATCTCGCCCCGCGAGGCCACGGCCATGGACCCGCAGCAGCGGCTGATGCTCGAACTCGCCTGGGAGGCGTTCGAGGACGCGGGAATCCGCCCCGGCACGCTGAAGGACACCCCGACCGGGGTGTTCGTCGGCGCCATCTGGGACGAGTACGCCGCACTGCTGCGCCGGGACGCCACCGCGGCCACCCGGCACGCCATGACCGGTGTCCACCGCAGCATCATCGCCAACCGGGTCTCCTACGGCTACGGTCTGCGCGGCCCCAGCCTCACCGTCGACACCGCACAGTCCTCCTCGCTGGTGGCCGTGCACACCGCCTGCGAGAGCCTGCGCCGCCAGGAGTGCACCCTGGCCCTGGCCGGAGGCGTCAACCTCATCCTCACCGAGGACAGCATGGCGGCCGCCGCCGCCCAGTTCGGCGGGCTCTCCCCGGACGGGCGCTGCCACACCTTCGACGCCCGTGCCAACGGATTCGTCCGTGGCGAGGGCGGCGCGGCGGTCCTCCTCAAGCCACTCGCCGCGGCCGTACGCGACGGCGACCCGGTGTACTGCGTCATCCACGCGACCGCCGTCAACAACGACGGCGCCACCGACGGGCTGACGTCCCCCAGCCCGGCGGCCCAGGAGGACGTGGTGCGCACCGCCCACCGGCGGGCCGGAGTCTTACCCGACGCGGTCCAGTACGTCGAGCTGCACGGCACCGGAACCCCCGTCGGCGACCCCGTCGAGGCGGCGGCACTCGGCGCCGCGCTCGGCACCGTACGGACCGACGGCACACCGCTGCTCGTCGGCTCCGCCAAGACCAACGTGGGCCACCTCGAGGGCGCCGCGGGCATCGTGGGACTGCTCAAGACCGCCCTCGCCATCACCCACCGACTGCTCCCGGCCAGCCTCCACTTCACCACTCCGAACCCACGGATCCCGCTGGCCGAACTCGGGCTGCGGGTCCAGGACCGGCTCGGCGAGTGGCCCCGCCCGAACCGGCCGCTGCTCGCCGGGGTCAGCTCCTTCGGCATGGGCGGCACCAACTGCCATCTCGTCCTCGGCGAAGCGCCCGCGCCCGCGCCCGCACCCGTATCCGCGCCCGCCCCCGCCGACACCCTCGCGCCCCCGGTCGTGGCCTGGCCGATCTCCGCGAAGACCCCCGCGGCGCTGCGCGCCCAGGCCGAGCGGCTACGGGACCATCTGGCGGACCACGACGGCCTCTCCCCGGCCGACATCGGACACTCCCTGGCCACCACCCGGACCGCCTTCGCCCACCGCGCCGTGATCCTCGGGAAGGGCGCCGACGAGCTGCTGAGCGGACTGGACGCGCTGGCCAACGGCACGGAGACCGCCGGAGTGATGCGGGGCAGGGCCACGGACGGCGGTCTCGCCGTCCTCTTCAGCGGCCAGGGCAGCCAGCGAGCGGCCATGGGCCGTGAGCTCCACGCCGCCTATCCGGTCTTCGCCGCGGCGCTGGACGAGGTGTGCGACTGTCTGGACGGGCAGTTGCCGGAGCCGTTGCGCGATGTGCTGTCCGCCGAACCTCCGTCCCCGCGAGCGGAGTTGCTCGACCGCACCGCGTACACCCAGCCCGCGCTGTTCGCCATCGAGGTGGCGCTCTACCGGCTGGCCGAATCCTGGGGGCTCACCCCCGGCCATCTGATGGGCCACTCGGTCGGCGAGATCGCCGCGGCCCATGTGGCCGGTGTGCTCACCCTGCCCGACGCCTGCACCCTGGTGGCCGCCCGCGGCCGGCTGATGCAGGCCATCACGGCGAAGGGCGCCATGGCCGCGCTCCAGGCCGACGCGGACGAGGCCGCGGGACTGCTCGCCGGGTGGGAGGACCGGCTGGACCTCGCCGCCGTCAACGGGCCTTCGTCCGTGGTGATTTCGGGTGACCACGACGCCGTCCACGCGACCGCCGCCACATGGCGCGAGCGCGGCCGCAAGGCCCGGCTGCTGAAGGTCAGCCATGCCTTCCACTCGCCGCACATGGACACCATGCTCGACGAACTGCGTGCCGTCGCCTCCGGGCTGACCTTCTCCGCACCGGCCATTCCCATCGTCTCCAATGTGACGGGACGGCTCGCCACCGCCTCGGAGCTCGCCACACCGGACTACTGGGCCCGGCACGCCCGCCACGCGGTGCGCTTCATGGACGGAGTGCACACCCTCCTGGACGCCGGTGTCACCACCTTCCTCGAACTCGGACCGGACGCCCCGCTCACCGCCATGACCCGCGAATGCCTCGCCGCACGCCCCGGTCCGGCCCCCGCACGGCCCGGTCCGGCCCCCGGGCGGCCCGGTCCGGCCCCCGGGCGGCCACGCCCGGCCGCGGTGGCGGCACTGCGCCGCGACCGGCCCGAGGTACGCACCTTCGCCGCCGCCATGGCCCAGACGTATGTCCGCGGCGCCGAAGTGGCCTGGGACCGGGCCTGCGCCGGGCACCCCCGGCAGCGGGTCTCCCTGCCGACGTACGCCTTCCAGCGGGACCGCTACTGGCCCACCACCTCACCCGAACCCATCGCGCGGGGCACTCACACCACCGGGACGGAGGCCGCCCCGGACCAGGCGGCGCCCGTGGGAGAGACGGCCGGGCCCCGCGACACGGCGCCGGGCCGGGACCCGCTCGAGGTCGTACGGACCCAAGTGGCCCTCGTCCTCGGACACTCCGAGCCGGATGCCATCGATCCCGGCCTCACCTTCAAGGAGCTGGGCTTCGACTCTCTCGCGGCGACCGAACTCAGCGAGCGGCTCGGCGCCGCCACCGGGCTGCCCCTGACCGCCACGCTCACCTTCGACCACCCCACGCCCCTGGCCGTCGCCGACCACCTGCGCGCCCACATCACCCCTGCCGCCACCCCGCCCGCGCCGACGACTCCCGCGGCGTGCGACGCCGACGAGCCGATCGCGGTGGTGGCCATGGGCTGCCGCTTCCCCGGCGGCGTCGACTCGCCCGAGGTGCTGTGGCGGCTGGTGACCGAGGGCGTCGACGCGATCGGGGAGTTCCCCCGGGACCGCGGCTGGGACCTGGCCGGACTCTTCGACCCCGACCAGGACCGCCCCGGCACCAGCTACGCCCACGAGGGCGGCTTCCTCTACGACGCACCGGAGTTCGACGCGGAGTTCTTCGGGATCAGCCCCCGGGAGGCGCTCGCCACCGACCCACAGCAGCGGCTGCTGCTGGAAACCGCGTGGCAGACCTTCGAACGGGCGGGCATCCGCTCCACCGCCCTCCAGTCCAGCCCCACCGGGGTGTTCGTCGGAGTGATGCCCCAGGACTACGGCCCCCGGCTGCACGAGGCGCCCAAGGGGCTCGACGGCCATCTGCTGACCGGCGGCACCCCCAGTGTGGTGTCCGGCCGGGTGGCGTTCACCTTCGGTCTGGAGGGGCCCGCGGTGTCGGTGGACACGGCGTGTTCGTCCTCGCTCGTGGCGATCCATCTCGCGGTGCGGGCGCTGCGGCAGGGCGAGTGCGCGCTCGCCCTGGCCGGAGGGGTGACGGTGATGGCCGCACCCGGCATGTTCACCGGCTTCTCCCGCCAGCGCGGCCTGGCCCCCGACGGGCGGTGCAAGCCGTTCGCGGCCGCCGCCGACGGCACCGGATGGGGCGAGGGCGTCGGCCTGCTGCTCCTGGAGCGGCTGTCCGAGGCCCGGCGGAACGGCCACCGGGTGCTCGCGGTGATCCGGGGCTCGGCCGTCAACCAGGACGGCGCCTCCAACGGCCTGACCGCGCCCAACGGCCCCTCCCAGCAGCGGGTGATCCGCCAGGCCCTCGCCGACGCCCGGCTGTCCCCGGCCGACGTGGACGCCGTCGAGGCCCATGGCACCGGAACCACGCTGGGGGACCCGATCGAGGCCCAGGCCCTGCTCGCCACGTACGGGCGGGAGCGGCCGGAAGAGCGGCCCCTGTGGCTGGGCTCGCTGAAGTCCAACATCGGCCACACCCAGGCCGCGGCCGGCGTGGCGGGCGTCATCAAGATGGTGATGGCCATGCGGCACGGACTGCTGCCCGCCACCTTGCACATCGACGCGCCCAGCCCCCACGTCAACTGGGACGGCGGCGCGGTGCGGCTGCTGACCGAGCCGGTGGACTGGCCGCGCGACGAACGCCCTCGCCGCGCGGGCGTGTCCTCCTTCGGCATCAGCGGCACCAACGCGCATCTGATCGTGGAGCAGGCCCCCGAGCCGGAACCGGCCCCCAGCGGCGCGCTGCCGGACGCGGACGACCGGCCGGTGCCCTGGGTGCTGTGCGCCCGCAGCGCCGAGGCCCTGCGCGGACAGGCCCGGGAGCTGGCCGCCCACACGGCCGCCGACAACACACCGTCGCCCCGGGACGTGGGCTGGTCGCTGATCACCACCCGGACGGCCTTCGACCACCGTGCGGTGGTGGTCGGCGCGGACCGTGGCGAACTCACCGCCGCCCTCGCGGCGTTGGCGGCCGACGAGACGCATCCGGGCGTGGTGGGCCCGGGCGCCACCCGCTCCGGCGCGGCCGTTGACGCGGGCCCGGTGCTGGTGTTCCCCGGGCAGGGCTCGCAGTGGATCGGGATGGGCGTCGGACTGCTGGACGCCTCACCGGTGTTCGCCGCCCGGGTGGCGGAGTGCGAACGAGCGCTCGCGCCGCACGTCGACTGGTCGCTCACGGATGTCCTGCGGGGAGCCGAAGGCGCCGCCGGGCTGAGCCGGGTGGATGTGGTGCAGCCGGTGCTCTGGGCGGCGATGGTGTCCCTGGCCGCCGTATGGGCCGAGTACGGTGTGCGCCCCGCCGCCGTGGTGGGCCACAGCCAGGGCGAGATCGCGGCGGCCGTGGTGGCGGGAGCGCTGTCCCTGGAGGACGGCGCGAAGGTCGTGGCGCTGCGCAGCCGGGCCCTGCGGCGGCTCGCCGGGGGCGGGGCCATGGCCTCCCTCGGCGTGGGCCAGGAGCAGGCCACGGATCTGCTGTCCGGGCTCGGCGACCGGGCCGCCGCGGTCGTGGTGGCCGTGGTGAACGGCCCCGAGTCCACCGTCGTCTCCGGGCCACCGGAGCAGGTGGCCACTGTGGTGGCCGCGTGTCAGGACGCGGGCGAGCGGGCGCGGCTGATCGAGGTGGACTACGCCTCGCACAGCCCCCAGGTCGATGAGATCGCCGCTGAACTCACCAAGCTGCTCGGGGGAGTTGAGCCGGTCGAGGCGCCCGGATCCTCCGGGGTGGTGTTCTACTCCACCGTGACCGGTGCCCGGGCCGATGGCTCCGTGCTGGACACGGACTACTGGATGCGGAATCTGCGGGAGCGGGTGCGGTTCGCCGATGCCGTCGAGGCGCTGCTGGCGGCAGGGCATCGGGTGTTCATCGAGGCCAGCACCCATCCCGTCCTCACCATGGCGATGCGGGAGGGCTTCGAGCACGCCGGGATCGGCGCTGCCGCGGTGCCCACCCTGCGGCGCGACCACGGGGACCTGGCCCAGCTGACGAAGTCGGTCGCGCAGGCGTTCATCGCCGGTGCCGAGGTGGACTGGTCGGCCGCCTTCCCGGCCGACCCCCCGCCCCGTACGGTCGATCTGCCCACGTACGCCTTCCAGCGCCGGCGCTACTGGCTGGACGCCCCCAGCGGGCCCGGCGGGGACCCCGCCGCCCTCGGCCTGGTCGCCGCGGACCACCCGCTGCTGGGCGCCGCGGTGCGGCTCGCCGACGGCAGTGGCCATGTGCTGACCGGACGTCTCTCCCCGCAGACGCATGGCTGGCTCGCCGACCATGTGGTGGCGGGCGTGGCCCTGGTGCCAGGAGCCGCACTGGTGGAGTGGGCGCTGCGGGCGGCCGACGAGGCCGGCTGCGGTGCGGTGGAGGAGCTCGCGCTGCGGCTGCCGCTGGTGATGCCCGCGACGGGCGGCCGATGTGTCCAGGTGGTGGTGGGTCCACCCGCCGACGACGGACGCCGCGACATCGCGATCTACTCCCTTCCCGACGACAGCCTGCGCACGGGGGGCGACACCGACTGGGTGTGCCATGCCGTGGGCGTCCTCGGCCCCGCCGTACCGGAAAGCCGGTCGGGGGAGTTGCCCGGGACCTGGCCCCCGCCGGGAGCGCGGCCGGTGGACACCGACGGGTTCTACGAACGGATCGCCACATCCGGATACGGCTACGGCGCCGCGTTCCAGGGGCTGCGCGCGGTGTGGCGGGACGGCGCGGATCTGCTGGCCGATGTGGAGCTGCCCAAGGCCGCGGGTGAGCCCGGTGGCTTCGGTATTCACCCCGCCCTGCTGGACGCGGTGCTGCATCCGGCGCTGCTGATGGACGGCATGGAACGGATGGACCGGACCCGGGCGGAGGAGGGCGACGGCCGGATGTGGCTGCCGTTCGCCATCAGCGGTGTGTCCCTGTGGGCGGCCGAGGCCACCGCCGTACGCGTCCGACTCACCCCCCGTCCGCGGACCGCCGAGCCCGAGGGCGAGCGTGAACTGCGGGTCGTCGTCGCGGATGCCGTGGGCGCCCCGGTGCTGACGATCGATGCGCTGGTGCTGCGTCCCGCCGACGCCGATCAGCTGCGCTCCCTGAACACCGGCCGGGTGGCGACCGAGAGTGCCGGTGGCGGAAGCGTACGGCGGCGCGCCGCCGCTGCCGCCGCTGGAGCGTCGTCCGTCGACTGGGCCGCCCGGCTGGCACGGCTGTCGGCCGTGGAGCGTTACCGCACCCTCCTCGGCCTGGTGCGCGACCACGCCGCCACCGTGCTGGGGCACACCGATGCCGAGGCGGTGCACGCCGACGCCAGCTTCAAGGAGCTGGGCTTCGAGTCCCTGACCGCCGTCGAACTGCGCGATCGCCTCGCGGCCGCCACGGGTCTGCGGCTGCCCGCGGCCCTGATCTTCAGACATCCGACCCCGGAGGGCATCGCCCACCACCTGGTGCGACGGCTGACCTCCGACGGCACCGACGCCACCCCCACCGCGATCGTCCCTCCGAGCACGCATGTGCCACGGCAGCCGACGGATGAGATGAGCGCGGCCCAGAGGCTGGAGTCCGCCTCCGCGGATCAGGTCCTTGAGTTTATTGACAACGAGCTTGGTGTGTCCTGAATGTGCCGGGCGCGACGATCGCTGAAGGCCGGGTGACCCTCATGGCGAACGAAGAGAAGCTGGTCGAGTATCTCAAGCGCGTTTCCGCCGATCTGCACGACACGCGGCTGCGGTTGCGCGAGGTGGAGGAGCGTTCCCATGAGCCGGTGGCCGTGGTCGGCATGGCCTGCCGTTTTCCCGGCGGGGTCACCTCCCCGGAGGAGCTGTGGGAACTGCTCGTCTCGGGTGTCGACGCGATCGGGGACTTCCCGACGGACCGTGGCTGGGACCTGGAGAACCTCTACCACCCCGATCCGGAGCACTACGGCACCAGCTGTGTCCGCCAGGGTGGATTCGTCGAGGCGGACCGCTTCGACGCGGCGTTCTTCGGCATCAGCCCAAGGGAAGCGCTCGCCATGGACCCGCAGCAGCGGCTGGTGCTGGAGATGGCCTGGGAGTCCCTGGAGCGTGCCGGTATCGATCCGGTGTCGCTGAAGGGGACCCGCACGGGTGTCTACGCCGGTGTGTCCAGCCAGGACTACCTCTCCCGCGCCCCGCGCATCCCCGAGGGATTCGAGGGCTACGCCACCACGGGCGGACTCACCAGTGTGATCTCGGGCCGGGTGGCCTACACCTTCGGTCTGGAGGGGCCGGCGGTGACGGTGGACACCGCCTGCTCGGCCTCGCTGGTGGCCATGCATCTGGCGGTGCAGGCGCTACGGCAGGGCGAGTGCACCCTGGCCCTGGCGGGCGGTGTCACCTCGCTCGCCACCCCCATCATGTTCACCGAGTTCTCCCGGCAGCGCGCACTGGCCCCGGACGGCCGGTGCAAGTCCTTCGCCGCCGACGCGGACGGCACCGGCTTCTCCGAAGGCGTAGGGCTGGTGGTGCTGGAGCGGCTGTCGGAGGCCCGGCGCAACGGCCATCGGGTGCTTGCCGTGATCCGGGGCTCGGCCATCAACCAGGACGGCGCCAGCAACGGCCTCACCGCGCCCAACGACGTGGCCCAGGAACGCGTCATCGGCCAGGCGCTGGCCAACGCCCGGCTGGGCCCGGGCGATGTGGACGCCCTCGAGGCACACGGCACCGGCACCAAACTCGGCGACCCGATCGAGGCCGAGGCCCTGATCGCCACGTACGGCCAGAACCGCCCCGCCGACCGGCCACTGCTGTTGGGCTCGCTGAAGTCCAACATCGGCCATACGCACGCGGCGGCGGGCGTGGCGGGCGTGATCAAGATGGTGATGGCACTCCGGCACCCCGGACTGCCCGCGAACCTGCATCTGGACGAGCCCACCCCGCATGTGGAGTGGGAGGGCAGCGGACTGCGGCTGCTGAATGAGCCGGTGGAGTGGCCCCGCCTGGAGCGGCCCCGCCGTGCGGCGGTGTCGTCGTTCGGCATCTCCGGCACGAACGCCCATCTGATCCTGGAGCAGGCTCCTGAGGAGGATGTGGCGGCGCCGTCGTCTGTGGTGGGTGGGGTGGTGCCGTGGGTGGTGTCGGGGCGGAGTGTGGAGGCGTTGCGGGGGCAGGCTGGGGCGTTGGCTGAGCGGGTGGGGGGTGCGTCTGAGCTGTCGTCTGGGGATGTGGGGTGGTCGTTGGTCGCCACGCGGTCGGTGTTTGAGCATCGGGCGGTGGTGGTGGGTGGTGATCGGGCTGGGTTGTTGGCGGGTGTGGAGGCGTTGGCGGGGGGTGGGTCGCATCCGGGTGTGGTGCGGTCGGGCGTGGCGGCGTTGGCGGGTGATGTGGGTCCGGTGCTGGTGTTTCCGGGGCAGGGTTCGCAGTGGGTGGGGATGGGTGCGGAGTTGCTTGGGGTGTCGCCGGTGTTTGCGGCGCGGGTGGCGGAGTGTGAGCGGGCGCTGGGGCCGTTTGTGGATTGGTCGCTTTCGGATGTGTTGCGTGGGGTGGAGGGTGCGGCGGATTTGGGGCGGGTGGATGTGGTGCAGCCGGTGTTGTGGGCGGTGATGGTGTCGTTGGCGGCGGTGTGGGCGGGGTATGGGGTGTGTCCTGCGGCGGTGGTGGGTCATAGCCAGGGGGAGATCGCGGCGGCTGTGGTTGCGGGTGCGTTGTCGTTGGAGGACGGTGCGAGGGTTGTGGCGTTGCGGAGCAAGGCGTTGCGGCGGTTGGCCGGTGGTGGGGCGATGGCGTCGCTCGGTGTGGGTGAGGAGCGGGCGGGGCAACTGCTGTCGCAGCTTGGCGATCGGGCGGCTGGTGTGGGTGTGGCGGCCGTGAACGGGCCGTCATCGACGGTGGTGTCTGGTCCGCCGGTGCAGGTGGCCGCGGTGGTGGCCGGGTGTCAGGAGGCGGGGGAGCGGGCCCGGCTGATCGAGGTGGACTATGCCTCGCATGGTCCTCAGGTGGAGGGGATCCGTGAGGAGTTGCTTGAGGTTTTGGCCGGTGTCCGTCCGGTTGTCGGTGGTGCGGGTGAGGTGGCGTTTTATTCGACGGTGGCCGGTGGTCGAGTTGATGCGGCTGGTCTGGATGCGGGCTATTGGGTGCGGAATCTGCGGGAGCGGGTGCGGTTCGCTGACGCGGTCGAGGCGTTGCTGGCGGATGGGCATCGGGTGTTTATCGAGGCCAGTACCCATCCGGTGCTGCTCCTCGGAATGCAGGAGTCCTTCGAGCGGGCGGGTGTGGACGCGGTCGCCGTACCGACCCTGCGTCGCGATCATGGTGGCCAGGCCCAGCTCCTGCACTCCCTCGCCCAGGCGTTCATCGCCGGGGTGGAGGTGGATTGGAGGCCCGCGTTCCCGGCCGATCCCACCCCTCGTACGGTCGATCTGCCCACGTACGCCTTCCAGCACCAGCGCTACTGGCTCGACGGCCTCAGCAGCCGGGGCGCCGACCCCACCGACCTCGGACTGGTCGCCGCGGGCCATCCGCTGCTGAGCGCCGCCGTGGAGCTCGCCGACGGCCAGGGCCATCTGCTGACGGGACGCCTGTCCGCGCGATCCCATGGCTGGCTCGCCGACCACGTGGTGGCGGGCGCGGCCCTGGTGCCCGGGACGGCCATGGTGGAGTGGGCGCTGCGGGCGGCCGATGAGGTTGGCTGCGGTGGGGTGGAGGAGCTGGCGCTTCAGATACCGCTCGTGCTGCCGCCCAGCGGCGGGGTGCGCCTGCAAGTGGTCGTCGGCGGGCCGGGCGCCGATGGCCGACGCGATGTGCGGATGTACTCGCGCCCCGACGACGGCGCCGACACGGCGGCCGGGTGGGTGTGCCATGCGGAGGGCGTGCTGAGCCCACCTCCCGATGGCTCCACGCCGGTGGAGGAGTTGGGCGGCGCATGGCCACCGGCGGGTGCGAAGCCGATCGACCCCGTGGACTTCTACGAGCACATCGCAGCGTCGGGGTACGCGTACGGCCCGGCCTTCCAAGGGCTGCGCGCCGTATGGCGGGACGGTGCGGACCTGTTGGCCGAGGTGGCGCTGCCCGAGGCCGCGGGGGAGCGGACGGGATTCGGTATCCACCCGGCGCTGCTCGACGCCGCACTGCATCCCGTTCTGCTGACCGATGGGTCACCGAGCGACGCCGAGTCGCCCGATGGCCGGGTGTGGCTGCCGTTCACCTGGAACGGGGTGTCGCTGTGGGCGGCCGGGGCGAGCACGGTACGGGTGCGGATCTCTCCGTACGAACCGAGCGCGGAGCGGGAACGTACGCTGCGGGTGACCGTGGCGGACGCCCTCGGTGCACCGGTGCTGAGCGCCGACGCGGTGGTGCTGCGGTCCGCCGAGGCCGATCAGCTCCGTACGGCGCGACGGCCGGGCGTGGACGGGCTGTTCGTCATGGACTGGGCCCCCTTGCCGGTTCCCGCGCCGCCCAACGGCGACGGGCGGCGGTCCGGGGATCACCCGGCCGATGACACCGACTGGGTGATCCTGGGGCCCGAGGACCGGACTCCGGCCGGGTCCGCCGCTGTATGCCATCCGGATCCGCAGGCGTTGATCCGCGCGCTCGACACGGGCGTTCCCGCCCCCGCCGTCGTCCTGGCACTCGAGTCCGCCGAGGCGGTCCATGCCCGCGCCGGCGGGATGGCGGCCGACGGGCTGGCCTCGGCGGAGCGGGCCCTGGAGCTGTTGCAGAGCTGCCTTGCCGAGCCGCGCCTGGCCGAGGCCCGGTTGGTGGTGGTGACACGCGGCGCCGTCGCGACCGGCGACGACCCGGGTGGCGTTGACCCCGCGGCCGGAAGCGTGGACGTGGCGGGCGCAGCCGTCTGGGGTCTGGTGCGCAGCGCACAGGCCGAGAATCCGGGTCGTTTCCTGCTGCTCGATCTCGACCCTCACGCCGAGGTGTCCGCCGACCTCGTGACCGACGCCGTGGCGCGCTCCATCGAGATGGACGAGTCACAGCTGGCCCTGCGCGCGGGGCGGGCGCTGATGCCCCGGCTGGTGCGCGCCGCGCCGAGCGCGGGCCTGGTGGCCCCCGTGGGGCAGTCCGCGTGGCGGCTCGGGCTCGAGGGCGCCGGGACGGTGGACAGCGTACGGCCGGTGGCGTGCCCGGAGGTGCTGGAGCCCCTGCGAGAGGGCCAGGTGCGCATCGATGTCCACGCCGCGGGCGTCAACTTCCGCGACGCACTCATGGTGTTGGGGATGTATCCCGGGGACGCGGTGTTCGGTGGCAGCGAGGGCGCCGGTGTGGTGCGGGAGGCCGGCCCCGGCGTGACCGGGCTCGCCGTGGGCGACCGGGTGATGGGCCTGTTCGAGGGCGCGTTCGGCCCGCTGGCCGTGGCGGACGCCCGTACGGTCGTGCCCATCCCCGAAGGCTGGACCTTCCGGCAGGCGGCCGCCGCCCCCGTTGTGTTCCTCACCGCCTGGTACGGGCTCGTGGAGCTGGGCGGGCTCCAAGCGGGCGAGCGCGTGCTGATCCACGCCGCGACCGGTGGTGTGGGGACGGCCGCCGTGCGGATCGCCCGGCATCTGGGCGCCGAGGTCTACGCGACGGCGAGCCCGGCGAAGCACGGGGCGCTGGAGGTGATGGGCATTGACCAGGCCCACCGGACCTCGTCACGCGATCTGGACTTCGAGGAGGCGTTCCGTGAGGCCACCGGTGGCCGGGGCGTCGATGTGGTGCTCAACAGCCTCGCCGGTGCGTTCGTGGACGCCTCGCTCCGTCTCCTCCACGAGGGCGGACGGATGCTGGAGATGGGCAAGACCGACATCCGCGACCCGGAGCTGATCGCGGCCGAGCACCCCGGTGTCCGCTACCACGCGTACGACCTGATCGCCGATGCCGGTCCGGACCGTATCGGCGAAATGCTGTGTGAGCTGGGCGAGTTGTTCGCATCCGGTGTGCTCGAGCCGCCGCCGGTACGGGCGTGGCCGCTCGGCCGGGCGCGTGAGGCGCTGCGGTGTCTCAGCCAGGCCAACCACACCGGCAAGCTGGTGCTGGACGTTCCTGCCCCGGTGGACCCGAACGGCACCGTGCTCATCACCGGTGGCACCGGCACCATCGGCGCACACGTCGCCGAGCACCTCGTCCGTACCTGGAACATCCGCCATCTGCTGCTGATGAGCCGCAGTGGCCCCGACGCGCCCGGGGCGAAGGAGCTGGTGGCCCAGCTCGCCGACCTGGGGGCCGACGTACGCGTCGCCGCGTGCGACGTCGGCGATGCCGTCCAGGTGGCCGAGGCCCTCGCGGGCATCGATCCGGCGCACCCGCTGACCGGCGTCGTGCACGCGGCGGGGGCGCTGGACGACGCGATGCTTCCCTCGCAGGATCCGAAGCGGCTGGCGCGGGCCTGGGCGGCGAAGGCCGCGGCGGCGGCCCATCTGCACACCGCCACCGCGCAGCTGCGGCTGGGCATGTTCGTCCTGTTCTCCTCCTTCGCCTCCGACCTCGGCACCCCCGGCCAGGCCAACTATGCCGCCGCCAACGCGTTTTGCGACGCCCTTGCCGCCCACCGTCAGGCCCATGGCCTCCCGGGGCTGTCGGTGGCCTGGGGACTCTGGGCGGCCACCAGCGGCCTGACCGCGCGGCTGGCCGACGCCGATCTGGCCCGGATGGCCCGCCTGGGCATCACGGCCAACAGCACCGAGGAGGGGCTGGCGCTGCTGGACGCGGCCTGCCACCACGGCCATCCGCATCTGCTGGCGCTCCATCTGGACACCGGCTCCCTCGCCGCTCAGGTCCCGGGCACCCTTCCCACCCCCCTACGGGCCCTCGCCACCGTCGGTGGCAGCGGGCGGGCCCGGCCCACGGCCGCCACCGGTGGACAGAACACCGACTGGGCGGGCCGGCTCAGGGGGTTGCCGTCCGCCGAACAGCACCGGCTGCTGCTCAACCTGGTGCGCACCCAGGCGGCCACCGTGCTCGGCCACGCCGATCCGGGTGTGGTGCGGCCGGACGCGTCGTTCAAGGACCTCGGCTTCGACTCGCTGACCGCCGTGGAGTTGCGCAACCGGCTGGCCGCGGCCACCGGGCTGCGGTTGCCCGCGGCGCTCGTCTTCGACCACCCGGAGGCGGCGGTGCTGGCCGAGCATCTGCGCCGGGAGCTCTCCCCGGACGGTGAGCCGGGCGCCCCGGGCCCCGACGTGGCCCAGCCCCACCCCGTCCTGAACGAGCTGGTCAGGCTGGAGAACAGCTTGTCGGCCGTCGGCGTCGAGGACGTGGACTCCGGTGCGGTCACCGCCCGGCTGGAGACCTTGCTGTCCAAGTGGAAGGCGATGTGCTCGTCGGCGCAGCCGGACGACGGCACTGCCGTGGAGCGGTTGCAGGTGGCGACCGCCGATCAGGTTCTGGATTTCATCGACAACGAACTTGGCCTGTCATGAACAACGTGGCGCGCCCTTCGCTGAAGGCCGGGTGATCCTCCGTGACGCACGCTAATGAAGAGAAGCTGGTCGACTATCTGAGGCGAGTGGCAGGCGATCTGCACGAAACGCGTCAGCGGCTGCGCGAGCTGGAGGACCGCTCCCAGGAGCCGGTGGCCGTGATCGGCATGGCCTGCCGCTACCCCGGCGGGGCCGACACACCCGAGGCGCTGTGGCGGCTCCTGGCCTCCGGCGCGCATGCGATGGGGGAGTTCCCCGACGACCGCGGCTGGGACCTGGAAGGGCTGTTCCACCCGGACCCGGACCAGCCCGGCACCAGCCACGCCCGCGAGGGCGGCTTCCTCTACGACGCCGACCGCTTCGACCCCGAGTTCTTCGGGATCAGCCCGCGCGAGGCGCTGGCCATCGACCCGCAGCAGCGGCTGCTGCTGGAGGTGGCCTGGGAGCTCCTCGAACGCGCCGGAATCGACCCGGTCTCGCTGAAGGGCACCTCGACGGGCGTGTACGCCGGGACCGCGCTGCCCGGCTTCGGCACCCCGCACATCGAGAAGAGCGCCGAGGGCTATCTGGTGACGGGCAACGCGCCCAGTGTGCTCTCCGGCCGGGTGGCGTACACCCTCGGCCTGGAGGGGCCGGCCGTCACGGTGGACACGGCGTGCTCGTCCTCGCTGGTCGCGATGCACCTGGCCGGTCAGGCGCTGCGGCAGGGCGAGTGCACCCTGGCCCTGGCGGGCGGGGTGACGGTGATGGCCATCCCGAACGTCTTCACCGAGTTCTCCCGGCAGCGCGGGCTGGCCCCCGACGGCCGGTGCAAGGCGTTCTCCGCCGACGCCGACGGCACCGCCTTCTCCGAGGGCGTGGGCCTGGTGCTGTTGGAGCGGCTGTCCGACGCCCGGCGCCACGGCCACCGGGTGCTGGCGGTGATCCGGGGCTCGGCCATCAACCAGGACGGCGCCTCCAACGGCCTGACCGCGCCCAACGGACCCTCCCAACAGCGCGTCATCCTCCAGGCGTTGGCGAACGCACGGCTGTCCCCGGCCGAGGTGGACGTCGTGGAGGCGCACGGCACCGGAACCCGCCTCGGCGATCCCATCGAGGCCGATGCGCTGCTCGCCACCTACGGCCAGGACCGTACCGAGGACCGGCCGCTGTGGCTGGGATCGGTCAAGTCCAACATCGGACACCCCCAGGGCGCCGCGGGCGTGGCCGGTGTCATCAAGATGATCATGGCGATGCGACATGAGACGCTGCCCGCCACCTTGAACGTCAACGAGCCCACGCCCCACGTGGCATGGGACACCGGCGCCGTACGCCTGCTCACCGAAGCCGTCGGATGGCCGCGTGGCGAGCGGCCCCGCCGGGCCGCGGTGTCCTCCTTCGGCATCTCCGGGACCAACGCCCATCTGCTGCTCGAACAGCCCCCCGCCGACGAGCCCACCGCGTCGGACCGGGCCCCTGAACCGACCGCCGCGGAGACGGCGAGCCGCGTGGTGCCCTGGGCGGTGTCCGCCCGCACCGGCCAGGCGTTACGGGACCAGGCCGAGGCGCTCGCCGCCCATCTCACCGCCCACCCCGCGCTGCCCGTGGCCGATGTGGGCTGGTCGCTGGCCCGCACTCGCTCGGCCTTCGAACACCGTGCCGTGGCCATCGGCGAGGACCGCGCCGAGCTGCTGGCCGCCGTGCGGGCCCTGGCCGACGACCAGAGCCACCCCGGGCTGATCCGGGCCACGGCGCCGACCCGCTCCGGCGGCACCGCCTTCATGTTCACGGGGCAGGGCAGCCAGCGGCCCGGTATGGGCCGTGAGCTGTACCGGACGTTCGAGGTGTTCGCCGCCACCCTGGACGAGGTCTGCGCCCATCTCGATCCGCTGCCCGGCCGGCCGCTCCGCGAGATCCTCTTCGCGGCGGAGGACACCGACCAGGCGCGGGCCCTGCACGGTACCGGTGTGACCCAGGCGGCCCTCTTCGCCCTGGAGACGGCGCTCTTCCGGCTCGTCGAGTCGTTCGGCCTCACCCCCTCGTTCCTGACCGGACACTCCGTCGGCGAACTGGTGGCGGCGCATGTGGCGGGCGTGCTGTCCCTGCCGGACGCCTGCGAACTGGTGGCCGCTCGCGGCCGGTTGATGCAGGCGCTGCCGTCCGGCGGCGCGATGGCCGCCGTCGAAGCCACAGAGGAGCAGGTCCTCCCTCTGCTCGCGGGCCATGAGGACCGCGTGGCGCTCGCCGCGGTCAACGGCCCCACCTCGGTGGTCGTGTCCGGCGCCGCCGAAACCGTCGACGAGATCGTCCGCACCCTGAAGGAACGGGGCCACCGCACCAAGCGGCTCCGGGTCAGCCACGCCTTCCACTCGCCCCTCCTGGCTCCCATGCTCGACGACTTCCGCGAGGTGGCGCGGCGGCTCACCTACCACGCCCCGCGCATCCCGGTGATCTCCAACATCACCGGTCGGCAGGCCGACCCCGAGCAGCTCCGCGACCCCGAGTACTGGGTGCGCCACGTCAGCGAGCCCGTACGGTTCCACGACGGGCTGCGCACCCTGCACGGCGAAGGCGTGACGCGCTACCTCGAACTCGGGCCGGACGCCGTCCTCACCACCATGGCCCAGGACGCCCTGGCCGCCGACCCGACCTCCGCCGATACCCCGGACACCGCGCCCGTGTTCGCCACCGTCCTGCGCCCGGGCCGCGACGAGCCCCGTACGCTGCTGACCGCGCTCGCCCTGACGCACATCGACGGCGGCACGGTCGACTTCGCCGCCGCTCTCCCCGAGTACGCGGGCCATGTCGACCTGCCCACCTACCGGTTCCAGCGGCAGCGGTACTGGCGGCCCGTCCCGAACGCCACCGCCGACGTACGCGCCGTCGGCCTCGGCGCCACCGGGCATCCCCTGCTCCAGGCCGCCGTGGAAACGCCCGATGGCGGGCTGCTGCTCACCGGACGGCTGTCCGCGCACACCCACGCCTGGCTCGCCGACCACACCATCGCGGACAGCGTGCCCCTGCCCGGTACGGCCCTGTTGGAGCTGGCCCTCCTCGCCGCCGCGCACACCGGCAGCGAGCTGATCGACGACCTCACTCTGGAGACCCCGCTGGTCCTGCCCGCCTCCGGCGCGGTACGGATCCAGCTCGCCGTCACCGCACCCGACGAGACCGGACGACGGACCGTCACCATCGCCTCGCGCCCCGGCGACGAGGGGGGCGATGCCCTGGAGGCCCCGGCCGCCTGGCGCCACCACGCCACCGGCCTCCTGTCCGACGCGGCCACACCACCGCCCGCCGACGAGCCGTCGTCGGCCACGGCTTGGCCACCGGCCGGGGCCGTCCCGGTCGATGTGGCGGACCTGTACGAGCGCCTGGCCGCGCAGGGGTACGCGTACGGGCCCGCCTTCCGGGGGCTGCACTCCGCATGGCGGCTGGGCGAGGAGATGTTCGCCGAGGTACGTCTGGCCCCCGAACGGCGCGGTGAGGCCGACGGCTACGGGCTGCACCCGGCCCTGCTCGACAGCGCCCTGCACCCGGTGGAGGAGCTCTTCGGCGGCTCCGGCCGTTTTGCAGGTGATCACGCGCCGGACGGCGCCGAGGGGACCGTCCGGCTGCCGTTCTCCTTCGGCGGGGTGCGGCTCTTCGCCACCGGCGCCACCCGGCTGCGCGTACGCATCACCCCCACCGCCCCGGACACCATCACCCTGAGGCTGACCGACGACCACGGCGCGCCCGTGGCCACCATCGACGCCCTCGGGCTGCGGGAGGTCTCAGCCGACCGCTGGCGCTCGGCCCGCGCCGCCACGGCCGACGCCCCGCTGTACCGCCTGGACTGGCAGCCGTATCCGGTCTCCACCGACACCGACACCGACACCAACCCAGGCACCGCCCTGCCCTCGGCGAGTTGGGCGCTCGTCGGATCCCGGGACCCGGACCCGGCCCTCCCGTCCCATCCGGACCTGGCCGCCCTGCGGGCCGCCCTCGACGGCGGACAGCCCGCCCCCGACATCGTCGTCCTCGAATGCCCCGGCGCACCGGACACCTCATCACACCCCGACGAGACGCCCGGCCGCGTACGCGCGGCGGTCCATCACATCCTCGGCGACCTGCGCACCTGGCTGACGGACGAGCGATTCAGCGGGGCCCGGCTGGTCATCGCCACCCGTGGCGCCGTCGCCACCGGCCCCGGAGACGCGCCCGCCGACCTGACCACCGCGCCCGTATGGGGCCTGGTCCGCGCCGCCCAGGCCGAACACCCCGAGCGCATCCTCCTGCTCGACCTGGACGACGACCCCGCGTCGCGCGATGCCCTGCGCACCGCCCTTCCGGCCGCCGTCGCCGCTGCCGAATCCGAAGTGGCGGTGCGGGCGGGAACGGCCCACGTGCCCCGTCTGGTCACCGTCCGCCCCGGCCAGGACACCCCGCCCCGCGCCCTCGACCCGGACGGCACCGCACTGATCACCGGCGGCACCGGAGCGCTGGGCCGGCTGGTGGCCCGCCATCTGGTCACCGCACACGGCGCCCGCCATCTGCTGCTGGTCAGCCGGCGCGGTGGCATCACGGAGGACATCGACGCGTTCGCGGACGAACTGACCGCGCTGGGCGCGGCGGACGTACGTGTCACCGCGTGCGACGCCGCCGACCCCGAGGCGGTGGCCGCCCTGCTCGCCACCGTCCCGGAAGAGCATCCGCTGACCGCCGTCGTCCACGCCGCGGGGGTGCTCGACGACGGTGTGGTCACCGCCATGACGCCCGCGCAACTCGACACCGTCCTCGCCCCGAAGCTGGATGCCGCATGGCATCTGCACCGGCTCACCCGGGACATGGATCCGGCCGCGTTCGTGATGTTCTCCTCCGCCGCCTCCATCATGGGCAACGGTGGCCAGGCCAACTACGCCGCGGCCAACATGTTCCTCAACGCCCTCGCCGAACACCGCCGCGCCGAAGGGCGGGCGGCCCACACGCTGGCCTGGGGGCTGCTGGCGTCCGCCGGTGGCATGACCGGCCACCTGGACGACGCGGACCTCGCCCGGATGGCCCGCTCCGGCATCGCCGCCGTCTCCGACGAGCAGGCGCTGGCGCTGCTCGACACGGCGCTCACCACCGACCACCCCACGCTCGTCCCCGCGCGCTTCGACCTCGCGGCGCTGCGCACCCGGGCCGCCGCCGGGCCACTTCCGCCCGTGCTGCGGCGGCTGGTGCACGTCCCCGCGCGGGCCGCGCGGAACACCGGGCCGGGCTCCTTGTCCGGGCGGCTCGCCGGGCTGTCCACCGAGGAGCAGGACCGGCTCATCGGAGAGCTGGTGCGCGACCAGGTGGCCACCGTGCTCGCCCATCCCGCACCGGAGGCCATCGACCTGGGCAGGGCCTTCCAGGACCTCGGCTTCGACTCGCTCACGGCACTTGACCTGCGCAATCGGCTCAACGCGGCCACCGGCACCCGGATTCCGGCCACCGTCATCTTCGACTATCCGACCCCCGACGCCCTGGTGCGCTTCCTGCGGGAGCGGCTGGCCGGCGCACCGGCGGGGACACCGCTCCCGACGACGCCGGCCGTCGTGGCCACCGACGACGACCCGATCGCCATCGTCGGCATGGCCTGCCGTTACCCGGGCGGCGTCGGCTCCCCCGAGGAGCTGTGGCGGCTGGTGGCCGAGGGCGTGGACGCGATCGGGGAGTTCCCCGGGGACCGCGGCTGGGACCTGGGGGGCCTCTTCGACCCCGACCCGGACCACACCGGCACCAGCTACGCCCGCGAGGGCGGATTCCTCTACGAGGCGCCGAGGTTCGACGCCGAGTTCTTCGGGATCTCGCCCCGCGAGGCGCTGGCCACCGACCCCCAGCAGCGGCTGCTGCTGGAGACGGCGTGGCAGGCGTTCGAGAGCGCGGGCATCGACCCCGTGAGCCTGCGTGGCAGCGCCTGCGCGGTGATCACGGGGGTCATGTACGACGACTACGGCAGCCGCTTCCTGGGCCGCACCCCGGAGGGCGTCGAGGGCCGGCTGATGACCGGCAGCACACCGAGCATCGCCTCCGGCCGGGTGGCGTTCACCCTCGGCCTGGAGGGGCCCGCGGTGACGGTGGACACGGCGTGTTCGTCTTCGCTGGTGGCCATGCATCTCGCGGCGCAGGCGCTGCGGCAGGGGGAGTGCACCCTGGCCCTGGCCGGTGGCGTCACGGTGATGGCCACACCGAACACCTTCGTGGAGTTCTCGCGGCAGCGCGGCCTGGCCCCGGACGGCCGCTGCAAGCCGTTCGCGGCGGCCGCCGACGGCACCGGCTGGGGCGAGGGCATCGGCCTGCTCGTCCTGGAGCGGCTGTCGGACGCGCGCCGCAACGGCCGTGAGGTGCTGGCGGTGATCCGTGGGTCGGCGGTCAACCAGGACGGCGCGTCCAACGGTCTGACCGCGCCGAACGGGCCCTCCCAGCAGCGAGTGATCCGCCAGGCCCTGGCCACCGCACGGCTCTCCCCGGCCGACGTCGACGTGGTCGAGGCGCACGGCACGGGCACCACGCTCGGCGATCCCATCGAGGCGCAGGCGCTGCTGGCCACGTACGGGCAGGAGCGGCCGGAGGGCCGTCCGCTGTGGCTCGGCTCCATCAAGTCCAACATCGGTCATACGCAGGCCGCCGCGGGCGTGGCGGGTGTGATCAAGATGGTGATGGCGATGCGGCACGGCCTGCTGCCCGCCTCGCTGCACATCGACGAGCCCAGCCCGCACGTGGAGTGGGACGACGACGGAGTGCGGCTGCTGACCGAGGCGGTCGAGTGGCCGACGGACGAGCGTCCGCGCCGGGCCGGTGTGTCGTCCTTCGGCATCAGCGGCACCAACGCCCATGTGATCCTGGAACAGGCCCCCGACCGGGCCGAACGCACCGAGCAGGAGCCCGAGTCCGGTGGCCCCCGGGTGGTGCCCTGGGTGCTGTCCGCACGGGGCGCGGGCGCGCTCCGGGACCAGGCGCGGGCGCTGGCCGCGCGGCTGACCACCGGCCCCTCGGCCCCACCCGTCGAGGTGGGCTGGTCCCTCATCCGCTCCCGCACCCTGTTCGACCACCGCGCCGTGGTCGTCGGCGAGAGCCGCGCCGAACTGATGGCGGCCGTCGAGGCGCTGGCGGCCGACGAGACACACCCGGGCGTCGTGCACACCGGCACGGCCGCCACCACGGGTGGCGCGGGCCCGGTGCTGGTCTTCCCGGGCCAGGGCTCGCAGTGGATCGGGATGGGCGCCGGACTGCTGGACGCCTCACCGGTGTTCGCCGCCCGGGTGGCGGAGTGCGAACGAGCGCTCGCGCCGCACGTCGACTGGTCGCTCACCGATGTGCTGCGCGGCGTGGACGGCGCGGGCGATCTGAGCCGGGTGGATGTGGTGCAGCCGGTGCTCTGGGCGGTGATGGTGTCCCTGGCCGCCGTATGGGCGGGCCATGGAGTGCGGCCCGCCGCCGTCGTGGGCCACAGCCAGGGCGAGATCGCCGCCGCCTGCGTGGCCGGGGCGCTGACCTTGGAGGACGGCGCCCGGATCGTGGCCCTGCGCAGCCGGGCGCTGCGCCAACTGGCCGGCGGTGGGGCCATGGCCTCTCTCGGTGTGGGCCAGGAGCAGGCCACGGATCTGCTGTCCGGGCTCGGCGACCGCGCCACCGCCGTCGTCGTGGCCGCCGTGAACGGCCCCGCCTCCACGGTGGTGTCCGGCCCGCCGGAGCAGGTGGCCGCCGCCGTGGCGGCCTGCCGTGACACCGGGGAACGGGCGCGGATGATCGAGGTGGACTACGCCTCGCACAGTCCCCAGGTCGATGAGATCGCCGAGGAACTCACCGAGCTGCTCAGGGGAGTTGAGCCGGTCGAGGCGCCCGGATCCTCCGGGGCGGTGTTCTACTCCACCGTGACCGGTGCCCGTGCCGATGGCTCCGTGCTGGACACGGACTACTGGGTGCGGAATCTACGGGAGCGGGTGCGGTTCGCCGAGGCCATCCAGGCGCTGCTGGCCGATGGTCACCGGGTGTTCATCGAGGCCAGCACCCACCCCGTCCTCACGGTGGGCATGCAGGAGAGCTTCGAGGAGGCGGGTGTCCCCGCCGCCACCGTCCCCACCCTGCGCCGGGACCACGGCGATCTCGCCCAGCTGGTGCGGTCGCTGGCCCAGGCGTTCACCGCGGGGGCCGACGTCGACTGGACCACCCTGTTCCCCACCGACCCCGCGCCCCGCACCGTGCCGCTGCCCACCTACGCCTTCCAGCGCGAGCGCTACTGGCTCGAGGCCACCCCGGGCCGGGGTGGCGACCCCACCGACCTCGGCCTGGTCTCCGCGGACCACCCGATGCTCGGCGCGGCCGTGGAACTCGCCGACGGCAGCACCCATCTGCTCACCGGACGGTTGACGGCCGGTGGCGGCGAGGGCTGGCTCGGCGAACACGTGGTGGCGGGCGCCCGGCTGGTCCCGGGCGCGGCGCAGGTCGAATGGGCGCTGCGGGCCGCCGACGAGGCGGGCTGCGGCACGGTGGAGGAACTCGCCCTCCAGGTCCCGCTCGTCCTCCCCGACACCGGCGGGCTGCGCGTCCAGGTGGTGGTGGGCGAGGCCGCCGACGACGGACGCCGTGACGTACGGGTGTACTCCCGGCCCGACCGCGACGCCGAAACCACCGCGGACCCGGTCTGGGTGTGCCACGCGGTCGGCGTGCTCGGCCCCCACGGCGAACCGGCACCCCAGCCCGCCGGGGCCTGGCCCCCGCCGAGCGCGGAGCCGGTGGACATGGACGGCTTCTACGAGCGTGCCGAGGCCGCCGGATACGGATACGGGCCCGCGTTCCAGGGTGTCCGCAAGCTGTGGCGCGACGGCGCGGATGTGCTGGCCGAGGTGGCGTTGCCCGAAGCCGCGGGCGACCGGGCCGGATTCGGCATCCACCCGGCGCTGCTGGACGCCGCGCTGCACCCGGCGTCCCTCCTCGACCGGACCGACCGGACCGACCGGACCGACCGGACCGACCGCACCGACCGGCCCGGTCAGCCCGGCCGTCCCGAGGAGCAGCACGACGACGGCCAGGTGTGGCTGCCGTTCGCCTGGAACGGGGTGGCGCTGTGGGCCGCCGGAGCGACCACCGTACGCGTCCGGCTGTCCCCGCATGAGCAGGGCGCGGACGGCGAGCGGGCGCTGCGGATCGCCGTGGCCGACGCCGTGGGCGACCCGGTTCTGACCGTCGATTCGCTGGTGCTGCGCCCCGCCCGTACGGATCAGCTGCGGACCGCCGGACGAGGCGCCGTGGACGGGCTGTTCACCCTGGACTGGATCCCGCTCCCCGAGCCGACGCCCGGCGCGGACACGGGCCTGCCACGGCCGGTGGCCGGGGACGGCGGCTGGGTGGCGCTGGGCTCCGAGGGCCTGGACCGGGCCCCCTCGGGCGTGGTCCGCCACCCGGACCTGGAGTCCCTTGTCGCGGCGATCGACGCCGGGACACCCGTGCCCTCGGTGGCGCTGACCGCCGTACCTGCCTCGTCGACGGCCGTGGACATCGTGGCAGCGGAGGCCGAGGCCCTGGCGGCCGTACGGCGCACCCTGGACCTGCTGCGGGGCTGGCTGGCCGAACCCCGGCTGGCCGAGAGCCGCTTGGCGGTGGTGACGCACGGCGCGGTCGCGGCCGGTGGCCCGGTGGCGGAGGACCCCGGCTCCGGGGCCGTGGACACAGCCGGTGCCGCCGTGTGGGGGCTGCTGCGCAGCGCACAGGCGGAGAACCCGGACCGGTTCATCCTGCTCGACCGCGATCCGCACGGCGCGCCCGACCCCGACGAGATCGGCGCGGCGGTGCTGGACGGTGTGCTGAGGGCAGTCGCCCTGGACGAACCGCAGGTGGCGGTGGGCTCCGGCCGGGTGTGGGCACCCCGCCTGATGCGCGCGGGCGGCCCCGGCAGCGGCGGTCTGGTGGGCCCGGTGGCACAGCCCGCGTGGCGGCTCGCCGTGGAGGGCGCGTCCACCGTGGACAACGTGGCGCCCGTGCCGTGCTCCGAGGTGCTCGAGCCACTGGGGCCGGGAGAGGTCCGGATCGCGGTGCACGCGGCGGGCATGAACTTCCGCGATGCGCTCATCGTCGTCGGGATGTACCCCGGGGGCGGGGTGTTCCGAGGCAGCGAGGGCGCCGGAGTGGTCGTGGACATCGGCCCGGAGGTGACCGGGCTCGCGGTGGGCGACCGGGTCATGGGCCTGTTCGAGGGCGCGTTCGGCCCCCGGGCGGTGGCGGACGCCCGCATGGTCGTGCCGATCCCCGACGGCTGGAGCTTCCGGCAGGCGGCCGCCGTACCGGTGGTGTTCCTCACCGCCTGGTACGGGCTGGTGGACCTGGCCGGGCTGCGAAACGGCGAAACGGTGCTGATCCACGCCGCCACCGGTGGCGTCGGCATGGCGGCGGTGCAGATCGCCCGCCACCTGGGCGCCGAGGTCTATGCGACGGCGAGCCCCGGGAAGCACGGGGTGCTGGAGGAGATGGGCATCGACCAGGCGCACCGGGCCTCGTCGCGCGATCTGGACTTCGAGGAGGTGTTCCGCGAGGCCACCGGCGGACGTGGCGTCGACGTGGTGCTCAACAGCCTCGCCGGGCCCTTCGTCGACGCCTCCCTGCGACTGCTGGCCGATGGTGGACGGCTCTCCGAGATGGGCAAGACCGACATCCGCGACCCGGAACACCTCGCCGCCGTGCGTACGGGCGTCCGCTATCGCGCCTTCGACCTGGTCCCCGACGCCGGACCGGACCGCATCGGGGAGATGCTGCACGAGCTGAGCGAGCTGTTCGCCGCCGGAGTGCTGCGGCCCGCACCCGTACGGCCCTGGCCGCTCAGCCGGGCACGGGACGCGCTACGGCAGCTCAGCCAGGCCAGGCACACCGGCAAGCTGGTGCTCGACGTCCCCGCCGCGGTCGACCCGGACGGCACGGTCCTCATCACCGGTGGCACCGGCACCCTGGGTGCCTACCTCGCCGAACACCTCGTCCGGGCCTGGGGGATCGGCCATCTGCTGCTGGTGAGCAGGCGGGGGCCGGACGCTCCGGGCGCCCGCGACCTGGCCGCCCGGCTGGAGGAACTGGGCGCCCGGGTGCGCCTCGCGGCGGTGGATGTCACCGACGCCTCGGCGGTGGCGGAGCTGGTGTCGGGGGTCGACCCCGAACATCCGCTGACCGGAGTCATCCACGCCACCGGTGTGCTGGACGACGCGGTGGTCACCTCCCAGACCCCCGAACGGCTGGCGCGGGTCTGGACGGCGAAGGCCACGGCCGCGGCCCATCTGCACACGGCCACGGCCCAACTGCGGCTCGGTATGTTCGTCCTCTTCTCCTCCGCCGCGGGCACACTCGGCAGCCCAGGACAGGCCAACTACGCCGCCGCCAACGCCTTCTGCGACGCGCTCGCCGCTCACCGCCGGGCCGTCGGGCTGCCGGGTGTCTCGATCGCCTGGGGCCTGTGGGCCGACGCCAGCGGCATGACCGGACACCTGGCCGAGGCGGATCTGGCCCGGATGTCCCGTACCGGCGTGGCCGCCCTCAGCACCCGGCACGGTCTGGCCCTGCTCGACGCGGCCGTCCAGCACGGCGGTGCCCATCTGGTCGCCGCCCAGGTGGACCCCCGCACCCTCGCCGGACTGCCCGCCGACAGCCTGCCCGCCACGCTGCGCGCCCTGGCCGCCACGGCCGGCGGCGGTGGCGGCGCCGGACGGCGCACCGCGGCGGCGGCCGGGGAGGGCCGGCAGGTCGACTGGGGCGCCCGGCTCGCGGGCCTGTCCACGGCCGAACGACACCGACTCGTCCTCAACCTGGTCCGTGGCCACGCCGCCACGGTGCTCGGACACGCCGATGTGGACGCCGTCCAGGCCGAGGCCAGCTTCAAGGAGCTGGGCTTCGACTCCCTGACCGCCGTCGAACTGCGCAACCGCCTCGCCGCCGCCACCGGTCTGCGCCTGCCCGCCGGGATGGTCTTCGACTACCCGGAAGCGGCCGTACTCGCCGACTACCTGCTGGAACGGCTGGCCCCCGGCGACGGGACCCCGCCGGGGCGGGACGCCGTCGACCCGGTCCTGGGCGAGCTGGCCAGGCTGGACACCACCCTGGCCGCCCTCGACACGGACGACGAGGGCAGGCAGCGGATCGCCAAACGGCTGGGCGCCCTGCTGACGAAGTGGAACGGCGGCGGCGGATCCGGCGACTCGGCCGGCGCGACCGACTTCGACGCCCTCGAAGCCGCCTCGGACGACGAGATGTTCGAGCTCATTGACCGTGAACTGCCCTGATGGAGGCGCGGAACTGATGTCGGGTACCGAAGAGAAGCTCCGCCAGTACCTCAAGAAGGTCACGGCCGATCTGGGGCAGACGCGTCGACGACTTCGCGAGATGGAGGAGCGTGCCCAGGAACCGGTGGCCATCGTCAGCATGGCCTGCCGGTTTCCCGGCGGAATCACCTCGCCAGAGGACCTGTGGGAGCTGGTCGCCTCGCGCGGGGACGCGATCGGGGAGTTTCCGGCCGACCGCGGCTGGGACCTGACCGGGCTGTTCCACCCGGACCCCGACCACTCCGGCACCAGCTATGTCCGCCACGGCGGATTCCTGGACCGGGCCGACGGCTTCGACGCCACCTTCTTCGGCATCAGCCCCCGCGAGGCCCTGGCGGCCGAACCCCAGCAGCGCCAACTGCTCGAAGTCTCCTGGGAATTGCTCGAACGCGCCGGAATCGACCCCACTTCGCTGAAGGGCACCCCCACCGGGGTCTACGCGGGCGCCGGAATCCTCGGCTTCGGCACCCCGCGGATCGAGAAGAGCGCGGAAGGATATCTGCTCACCGGAAACACCCTGAGCGTCGTCTCCGGCCGGGTGGCCTTCACCCTCGGTCTGGAGGGCCCCGCGGTGACGGTGGACACGGCGTGTTCATCGTCGCTGGTGGCGATGCATCTCGCCTGCCAGGCGCTGCGGCAGGGGGAGTGCACCCTGGCCCTGGCCGGTGGCGTGACCGTGATGACCACCCCGAACACCTTTGTGGAGTTCTCCCGCCAGCGCGGCCTGGCCCCCGACGGCCGCTGCAAGCCCTTCGCGGCCGCCGCGGACGGCACGGGCTTCTCGGAGGGCGTGGGACTCCTGCTGCTGGAGCGGCTCTCCGACGCCCAGCGCAACGGCCACCAGGTGCTGGCCGTGCTCCGTGGCTCGGCCATCAACCAGGACGGCGCGTCGAACGGGCTCACCGCGCCGAACGGCCCTTCGCAGCAGCGAGTGATCCGCCAGGCGCTGATCAACGCACAGCTGTCCTCCGCCGAGGTGGACGCGGTGGAGGCCCATGGCACGGGCACCACACTGGGTGACCCCATCGAGGCCGAGGCGCTGCTCGCCGCGTACGGCCGGGACCGGCCGGAGGACCGGCCGCTGTGGCTCGGCTCGCTGAAGTCCAACATCGGCCATACGCAGGGCGCGGCGGGTGTGGCCGGTGTCATCAAGATGGTGATGGCCCTCCGCCACCAGCTGTTGCCCGCCACACTGCACGTCGACGAGCCGACCCCGCACGCGGACTGGTCCGGCGGGGCGGTGCGGCTGCTCACGGACCCGGTGGAGTGGCCGCGGAACGAGCGGCCCCGCCGGGCCGGGGTGTCCGCGTTCGGGATCAGTGGCACCAATGCGCATGTGATTGTGGAGCAGGCTCCTGAGGAGGATGTGGCGGCGCCGTCGTCTGTGGTGGGTGGGGTGGTGCCGTGGGTGGTGTCGGGGCGGAGTGTGGAGGCGTTGCGGGGGCAGGCTGGGGCGTTGGCTGAGCGGGTGGGGGGTGCGTCTGAGCTGTCGTCTGGGGATGTGGGGTGGTCGTTGGTCGCCACGCGGTCGGTGTTTGAGCATCGGGCGGTGGTGGTGGGTGGTGATCGGGCTGGGTTGTTGGCGGGTGTGGAGGCGTTGGCGGGGGGTGGGTCGCATCCGGGTGTGGTGCGGTCGGGCGTGGCGGCGTTGGCGGGTGATGTGGGTCCGGTGCTGGTGTTTCCGGGGCAGGGTTCGCAGTGGGTGGGGATGGGTGCGGAGTTGCTTGGGGTGTCGCCGGTGTTTGCGGCGCGGGTGGCGGAGTGTGAGCGGGCGCTGGGGCCGTTTGTGGATTGGTCGCTTTCGGATGTGTTGCGTGGGGTGGAGGGTGCGGCGGATTTGGGGCGGGTGGATGTGGTGCAGCCGGTGTTGTGGGCGGTGATGGTGTCGTTGGCGGCGGTGTGGGCGGGGTATGGGGTGTGTCCTGCGGCGGTGGTGGGTCATAGCCAGGGGGAGATTGCGGCGGCTGTGGTTGCGGGTGCGTTGTCGTTGGAGGACGGTGCGAGGGTTGTGGCGTTGCGGAGCAAGGCGTTGCGGCGGTTGGCCGGTGGTGGGGCGATGGCGTCGCTCGGTGTGGGTGAGGAGCGGGCGGGGCAACTGCTGTCGCAGCTTGGCGATCGGGCGGCTGGTGTGGGTGTGGCGGCCGTGAACGGGCCGTCATCGACGGTGGTGTCTGGTCCGCCGGTGCAGGTGGCCGCTGTGGTGGCCGGGTGTCAGGAGGCGGGGGAGCGGGCCCGGCTGATCGAGGTGGACTATGCCTCGCATGGTCCTCAGGTGGAGGGGATCCGTGAGGAGTTGCTTGAGGTTTTGGCCGGTGTCCGTCCGGTTGTCGGTGGTGCGGGTGAGGTGGCGTTTTATTCGACGGTGGCCGGTGGTCGAGTCGATGCGACTGGCCTCGATACGGACTATTGGGTGCGGAATCTGCGGGAGCGGGTGCGGTTCGCTGACGCGGTCGAGGCGTTGCTGGCGGATGGGCATCGGGTGTTTATCGAGGCCAGCACCCATCCGGTGCTGCTCCTCGGAATGCAGGAGTCCTTCGAGCGGGCGGGTGTGGACGCGGTCGCCGTACCCACCCTGCGTCGCGATCATGGTGGCCAGGCCCAGCTCCTGCACTCCCTCGCCCAGGCGTTCATCGCCGGGGTGGAGGTGGACTGGAGGCCCGCGTTCCCGGCCGATCCCACCCCTCGTACGGTCGATCTGCCCACGTATGCCTTCCAGCACCAGCGTTACTGGATGAACGCCTCGGGCACGGCGGGTGACCCCAGCGGCCTCGGTCTGGTCGCCGCGGGCCATCCGTTGCTGGGCGCCGCCGTGGAGCTGGCCGATGGAAGCACCCATCTGCTCACCGGGCGCATTGCGGCCGGTGGCGGTGAGGGCTGGCTCGGTGAGCACATCGTGGCGGGCGCGGCCCTGGCCCCGGGCGCGGCCCTGGTGGAGTGGGCCTTGCGAGCGGCCGACGAGGTCGGTTGTGGTGGGGTCGAGGAGCTGGCGCTGCACGTGCCGTTGGTGCTGCCCGGGTCGGGCGGACTGCGCATCCAGGTGGTGGTGGGCGCCCCAGCGGAGGACGGGCGGCGCGATGTGCGGATCTACTCCCGTCCGGATGGCGAGGCCGGCTCAGGCGCCGACGTGGGCTGGGTGTGCCACGCCGAGGGGGTGTTGAGCCCGGGGTCGGAGGCCGCGGACCGGTCGGTCGAGGGACTGGGCGGCACATGGCCTCCGGCGGGTGCGCAACCGGTGGACCTGGAGGGGTTCTACGAGCGCTCCGCGACGGCGGGCTATGCGTACGGGCCGTCCTTCCAGGGGCTGCGGGCCGTGTGGCGGGGCGGTGCGGACCTGTTGGCCGAAGTGGCGCTGCCCGAGGCGGCGGGCGACGCGGAGGGGTTCGGCATCCACCCGGCGTTGCTCGACGCGGCCCTGCACCCGGCCCTCCTGCTCGACACGGAGCCCGAACAGGAGCGGGACGGTGGCCAGGTGTGGTTGCCGTTCGCCTGGAACGGGGTGTCGCTGTGGGCCGGTGGAGCGAGCACCGTACGCGTTCGACTGTCCCCGCATCGGGACGGGGCCGGGGGCGAGCGCGGGCTGCGGCTGGTGGTGGCCGATGCCGTGGGCGACCCCGTTCTGACCGTCGACTCCCTGGTGACGCGACCGGCGGCCGTAGAGCAGTTGCGGGCTGGGGCAACGCGTGCTGCGGACGGTCTGTTCGTTCTCGACTGGACCCCACTGCCGCAGCCCACTCGGACCGACGAGCCGGTGGCCGATCGCGACAGCTGGACGGTGCTGGCGGCCGAGGGGGCTGGCCCGGATCTGGAGGCGGTGCTCGCGAGGCTCGATGACGGGGAGCCGGTCCCGGCCGTGGTGCTCGCCGAGTTCCCGCGCCCGGACGCCGATGCCGACGCCGTGGCCGACCTGGCGACCGCCGGTCTGGAGATGGCACAACGGGCTCTGGCGCTGGTGCAGACGTGGCTTGCCGAGCCCCGGCTTGCCGATGCCCGGTTGGTCGTGGTGACGCGCGGCGCGGTCGACGTCGCCGAGAGCGGTACGGATGTGGCCGCCGCCGCGCTCTGGGGCCTTCTGCGGAGCGCTCAGGCGGAGAACCCGGGGCGTTTCCTGCTGCTCGACCTGGGCCTCGCCCTCGCCCTCGACCTCGCCCCCGCCCTCGACCCTGGCCCGGCGGCCGATGTGAGTGCCGACAATGTACGGGACGCCGTCGCGCGGGCGATGGACCTGGACGAGCCGCAGTTGGCCGTGCGGGATGGCCGGGCGTGGGTGCCACGGCTGATCCGCGCCTCCGCCGACAGCGGTCCGGAGGGGCGGGACGCCCTGGCGGCGCTCGATCCCGATGGCACCGTGCTCGTGACGGGCGGCACCGGCACTCTCGGCGGCCTGGTGGCCGAACATCTGGTACGCACCTGGCAGGTCGGCCATCTGCTTCTGGTGAGCCGTCGCGGGCCGGAGGCCCCAGGAGCTCGCGAACTGGCGGCGCGATGCGAGGAGTTGGGCGCGCGGGTGCGGATCGCCGCCGTGGACGTCTCGGACGCGTCGGCGGTGGCCGAGCTCGTGGCGGGGATCGACACCGACCATCCACTGACCGGTGTCATCCATGCCTCGGGGCTCCTCGACGACGCGGTGGTGACCTCCCAGACACCCGAGCGGCTGGCCCGGGTGTGGGCGGCCAAGGCGGCGGGCGCGGCGCATCTGCACACCGCCACCGCCGACCTTCCGCTGTCGCTGTTCGCGATGTTCTCGTCGGCCGCCGGTGTCCTGGGCAGCCCCGGCCAGGCCAATTACGCGGCGGCGAACGCCTTTTGCGACGCCCTCGCCGCCCACCGTCAGGCCCACGGCCTCCCGGGGCTGTCGGTGGCCTGGGGCCTGTGGGCCCAGGCCAGCGAGCTGACCGGAAGGCTCGCCGCTACGGACCGGGCCCGGATGTCCCGCTCGGGCATCACCGCGATGTCCAGCGAGAAGGCGCTGGGCCTGCTCGATGCCGCCTGTGCGCAGGGTAGCTCCCTCTGTGTCGCCGCCGCTGTCGACACCGCCGGGGTGGCTCGTGCGGATCTTCCGGCGGTGTTGCGGGGGTTGGTGTCCGGCCGTGTCCGGCGGCGGGCCGCGGAGGGTGGTTCGTCGGTTTCGGGGTTGGTGGCTGAGTTGGTGGGGTTGGATGCGGCGGGTCGGTTGGATGTGGTGGTGGATGTGGTGCGGGGTGGTGTGGCGGTGGTGTTGGGGTTTGGTTCGTTGGGTGAGGTGCGGGTGGATGCGGCGTTCAAGGAGTTGGGTTTTGATTCGTTGACGGCGGTGGAGTTGCGTAATCGGTTGTCGGTGGTGACGGGGTTGCGGTTGCCGGCGACGTTGGTGTTCGACTATCCGACGCCTCGGGTGCTGGCGGAGTATCTGTGCGCCCGGCTGACCGGCGAGACCGCCGGGACCCGTGCTCCCCTCGCCGCGAGGGCCGACGCGGACGAGCCGATCGCCATCGTGGCGATGACCTGCCGCTTCCCGGGCGGGGTCAGCTCGCCGGAGGAGCTCTGGGATCTGGTCGCCTCGGGCCGTGACGCCATCGGGGAGTTTCCGACCGGCCGGGGCTGGGACCTGGACGGGCTCTTTCACCCCGACCCCGACCACCCCGGCACCTCGTACGCGCGCAAAGGCGGGTTCCTGTACGACGCCGATGCGTTTGACGCTGCGTTCTTCGGGATCAATCCGCGGGAGGCGCTGGCGACGGATCCGCAGCAGCGGTTGCTGTTGGAGGCGTCGTGGGAGGTGCTGGAGCGGGCGGGGATCGATCCGGTGTCGCTGAAGGGGAGCCCGACCGGTGTCTACGCGGGTGTGATGTACCACGACTACGCCGCCGGGCTCAGCGGCGGCGACGCACGGCTGGAGGGCTACGCCATGCTGGCCAGCTCGGGCAGTGTGGTCTCGGGCCGGGTGGCGTACACGCTGGGCTTCGAGGGTCCGGCGGTGACGGTGGACACGGCGTGTTCGTCGTCGCTGGTGGCGATGCATCTGGCGGCGCAGGCGCTGCGCCAGGGGGAGTGCACCCTGGCACTGGCCGGTGGCGTCACGGTGATGGCCACCCCGGATGTGTTCACCGGTTTCTCCCGCCAGCGCGGCCTGGCCCCCGATGGCCGCTGCAAGCCCTTCGCAGCCGCCGCCGATGGCACCGGCTGGGGCGAAGGCGTGGGCGTTCTGCTTCTGGAACGGCTGTCGGACGCCCGCCGCAACGGCCACGACGTCCTGGCGGTGATCCGTGGCTCGGCGGTCAATCAGGACGGCGCGTCCAATGGATTGACGGCGCCGAACGGGCCGTCGCAGCAGCGGGTGATCCGCCAGGCCCTGGCGAGCGCGGGGCTGTCGGCATCGGATGTCGATGCGGTGGAGGCGCACGGTACGGGGACGACGCTGGGCGATCCGATCGAGGCGCAGGCGCTGCTGGCCACGTACGGTCAGGAACGCCCGGCCGAGCGGCCGCTGCTGCTGGGCTCGATCAAGTCCAACATCGGGCATACGCAGGCGGCGGCGGGTGTCGCGGGCGTCATCAAGATGGTGCAGGCCATGCGCCATGGAATGCTGCCCGCCTCGTTGCACATCGATGAGCCGAGCCCGCATGTGGACTGGGGGAGCGGTGCGGTGCGGCTGCTGACCGAGGCGGTGGAGTGGCCGAACGGTGAGCGACCGCGCCGGGCCGGTGTGTCCTCGTTCGGCGCCTCCGGCACCAACGCCCATCTCCTTCTTGAGCAGGCCACCGAGCCGATCGAGTGCGTCACGACCGAGCCCGTGACCTCTCCCGACCACCTGCGGATCGTCCCATGGCCGCTGTCCGCACGGAGCGCGGAGGCGCTGCGTGGCCAGGCCGCCGCGCTGGCCGAACGCATGGCCGGGCGCCCGGAGATGTCGATGGTCGATGTGGGCTGGTCGCTCGCTTCCACCCGGTCGCTGTTCGAGCACCGGGCGGTGGCGTTGGGCGATGACCGCGCCGAGCTGCTGGCCGCCGTGGAGGCGCTGGCCACCGGTGACCCCCATCCGGGTGTGGTGCTCCCCGGCAGCGGAGCGGCGGCGGGCAAGACGGTGTGGCTCTTCAGCGGTCAGGGCAGTCAGCGGCAAGGGATGGGGGCGGGACTGTACGACCGATTCCCCGTGTTCGCCACGGCGTTCGACGAGGTCTGCGGACTGCTCGATCCCCATCTGGAACATCCCCTCGGCGATGTGGTCTTCCATGGTGTGGCCGAGCGGCCGGGGCTGCTGGACCACACCACCTATGCCCAGACGGGGCTGTTCGCGCTGCACATCGCCCTGGCGCGGCTGCTCGACTCGTTCGGCGTACGCCCGGACGCCGTCATCGGGCATTCGATCGGGGAGATCGCGGCCGCCCATGTAGCCGAGGTCTTCGACCTTCCCGACGCCTGCCGACTCGTGGCTGCCCGTGCCACGCTCATGGGCCACCTCCCCACCGGCGGGGGCATGGCCACCATCGCCGCCACCGCCGAGGAACTCGCCGAGGATCTGGCGGCATACGGCGGCCAGCTGGGCATCGCCGCTCTGAACACCCCGGGCAGCACCGTGGTCTCCGGTCCGATCGAACTGGTCGCCGACATCCGCGCAACCTGGGCGGCGAAGGGCCGCAAGACCAGGCCCCTGACGGTCAGCCACGCCTTCCACTCCCCGCTGATGGATCCCATCCTGGAGCCGTTCGCGCAGGCCATCGACGGCCTGACCTTCCACCGGCCCACCCTTCCGGTACTCAGCAACCTCACCGGTGAGCCGGCCGACGAGGAGATGGCCACGCCGGACTACTGGGTACGGCACATCCGTCAGCCCGTGCGATTCCACCCCGCCGTCGCTCATATCGCGCCCGAAACCGGCGCCTTCCTCGAACTCGGCCCCGACCCCGTCCTGGCCACCGCGACCCAGCACACCCTTCAGCACCTCGCCGCCGCCGCCGACGACGCGACGGCAGACACCGACGAGGGCGAGGGCGAGGGCCAGAGCGGGGCCGGGCGGCCGAGCCCGCTGGTGGCCGCCACCCTGAGCCGTAAACGGCCCGATGCCCACGCACTCGGCCACGCCCTCGCCCAACTCCACACCCATGGCACGGACGTCGGCTGGGCCCGCTGGTTCCCGGCCGATCCGGCGCCCCGGACGGTGGATCTGCCGACGTACGCCTTCCAGCGCGAGCGCTACTGGCTGGCGGCGCGCGGAGGCGTCGGGGACGTGGGGGCCGCCGGGCTACAGCGCGTCGAGCACGCACATCTGCCGGCGGCCGTCGGGCTCGCCGATGGCGGGCTGGTGCTGACCGGCCGGATCTCGGCCGGGGGCGCCGGGGGCTGGCTGGCCGAGCATGTGATGGCGGGCGCCGTGCTGGCGCCGGGCGCGGCCCTGGTGGAGTGGGCGCTGCGGGCCGCCGACGAGGCGGGCTGCGGCGGGGTGGAGGAGCTGGCGCTCCAGGTTCCGCTCGTCCTCCCCGCGTCCGGTGGGCTGCGCGTCCAGGTGGTGGCCGGCGTGGCCACCGAGGACGGGCGGCGCGATGTGCGGGTGTACTCCCGGCCCGACCATGATGTCGAGCCCGGCGCCGACCCGGGGTGGGTATGCCACGCCGAGGGCATCCTGGGCCCGCCGTCCCCGCAGAGCCCCGAGCGGGGCCCGGTGGACGAGCCGGGCCGGGCGTGGCCTCCGGTGGGCGCGGAGCCCGTACGGCTGGACGGGTTCTACGAACGCGCCGAGGCGTCCGGATACGCGTACGGGCCGTCGTTCCGTGGACTGCGGGCGGTGTGGCGGGACGGCACCGATGTGCTCGCCGAAGTGGCACTGCCCGACGCCGCCGGAGACCAGGAGGGGTTCGGCATCCACCCGGCACTGCTGGATGCCGCGCTGCATCCGGCGTTCCTCCTGGACCGGCCCGAGGAGGACCACGACGACGGCCGGGTGTGGCTGCCGTTCGCCTGGAACGGCGTATCGCTGTGGGCGGGCGGTGCCACAACCGTACGGGTGCGGCTCTCGCCCCAGCGGCAGGAGGCGGGTGGCGCCGATGGCGAGCGCGGGCTGCGGGTCGAGGTGGCCGACGCCGTGGGCGGTCCGGTGCTGACCGTCGACTCGCTGGTGATGCGACCGGCCGCCGTCGACCAGCTCCAGACCTCCGGTGGGCCGCGGGTGGACGGGTTGTTCACCCTGGAGTGGACGCCCCTGCCCGTCCCCGCACAGGACACCGATGCGGAGCGCCAGGAGCCGGACCCGGCGGACGGCGGCCGTTGGGTGGTACTGGGGCCTGACGAGAGCGGGCCATTCGTGCCGGACGCGGTACGCCATCCGCATCTGGAGGCGTTGGTGTCCACCCTCGGTGGTGACGACCCCGCCCCCTCGGTGGCCATCGCGTATCCGCCCGCCCTCGGCGACCCCTCCGGGAGGCACGTGGACACGGACCTGGCGGCCGCCGGTCTGGCGGCCTCGGAGCGGGTGCTGGAGCTGGTGCGGGGCTGGCTGGCCGAACCTCGGCTGGCAGACGCCCGGCTGGTGCTGGTCACGCGGGGAGCGGTGGCGATCGACGCCCCCGAGGCGGAGGGCGCCGGAGACGGCGGCGTGGACATGGCCGGGGCCGCCGTGTGCGGGCTGGTGCGCAGTGCGCAGGCGGAGAACCCGGGGCGATTCCTTCTGGTCGATCTCGACCCGGACGCCGAGCCGCTCGCGGAGGACGTGCGCGGCGCGGTGGCGTGTGCGGTGCGTCTGGACGAGCCGCAGGTCGCACTGCGGGCGGGACGGCTTCGGGTGCCCCGGCTGATCCGCGCCGGTGGCGCGAGCAGCGGAGGTGTGGCCGCACTGGTGGGCCGGCCCGCATGGCGGCTGGAACTGACCGGCGCGGCCACGATGGAGAACGTGAAGCCGGTGCCGTGCCCGGAGGTGCTCGAGCCCCTCGGGCCGCACCAGGTGCGGGTCGCGGTGCACGCGGCCGGTATCAACTTCCGCGACGCGCTGATCAGTTTGGGCATGGCCCCGGGCCAGACCGGGCTCGGTGGCGAGGGTGCCGGCGTGGTGGTCGACATCAGCCCCGAGGTGACCGGGCTCGCGGTGGGTGACCGGGTCATGGGGGTCTTCGACCGCGCGTTCGGCCCGACGGCGGTGACCGACGCCCGCATGGTGGCGCCCATTCCCGCCGGGTGGACCTATCCGCAGGCGGCCTCGGTGCCGGTGGCGTACCTGACCGCCTGGTACGGGCTCGTGGAGCTGGCCGGGCTCCGGGCCGGGGAGTCGGTGCTGATCCATGCCGCGACCGGCGGTGTGGGCATGGCGGCCGTGCGGATCGCCCGCCACCTGGGGGCGGAGGTCTACGCGACGGCGAGCCCGGCGAAGCACGGGGTGCTGGAGGAGATGGGCATCGACCAGGCGCACCGGGCCTCGTCGCGCGATCTGGACTTCGAGGAGGTGTTCCGCGAGGCCACCGGTGGACGTGGTGTCGATGTGGTGCTCAACAGCCTCGCCGGGCCTTTCGTCGACGCCTCCTTGCGGCTGTTGGGCGAGGGCGGCCGGCTGATGGAGATGGGCAAGACCGACCTCCGTGACCCCGAGCGTGTCGCGGAGGAGCATCCCGGGGTGACGTACCAGGTCTACGACCTGATCACCGATGCCGGACCCGAACGCATCGGCCGGATGCTGGGCGAACTGGGTGAGTTGTTCACCACGGGGGCGGCCGAGGCCGCCGGAGGCACTGGTGCCGCTGAGGTTGCCGGTGCCGCCAAGGCCGCGGGGGCAACCGGGGCCGCCGCCGGAGCCACCGGTGCCGCCGAGCTCACGGCAGCCACCGGAGACACCGAGGTCACCCGAGTCACTGGCGCCACCGGAGCTATCGAAGTCATCCGAGCGACCGCGGCCCCGCCGCCGCTGCCGGTGCGGACCTGGCCGCTGAGCCGGACACGTGAGGCGCTGCGCCATCTCAGCCAGGCCAGGCACACCGGCAAGCTGGTCCTGGACGTCCCCGCCCCGGTGGACCCGGACGGCACGGCCCTCGTCACCGGTGGCACCGGCACGCTGGGCGCGCTGGTCGCCGAACACCTCGTACGCGTGTGGCGGATCGGGCATCTGCTGCTGGTGAGCCGCCGGGGACCGGACGCGCCGGGTGCCCGGGACCTCGCCGCCCGGCTGACCGCCCTGGGCGCGCGGGTACGCGTCGTCGCGGCCGATGTCACCGACGCGACAACCGTGGCCGAGCTGGTGGCGGGAGTCGATCCCGAGCATCCGCTGACCGCGGTCATCCATGCCGCGGGTGTGCTGGACGACGCGGTCGTCACCGCGCAGACTCCCGAGCGGCTGGCGCGGGTCTGGGCGGCGAAGGCCACCGCCGCGGCACATCTGCACACCGCGACGGCGCATCTGCGCCTGGGCGCGTTCGTGCTGTTCTCGTCGGCCGCCGGGGTCATGGGCAGCCCGGGGCAGGCCAACTACGCGGCGGCCAACGCCTTCTGCGACGCGTTGGCGGCCCACCGCCAGGCGCTGGGCCTGCCGACGGTCTCGGTGGCGTGGGGCCTGTGGGCCGAGTCCAGCGAGATGACCGGCGGCCTCGCCGATGCGGACCTGGCCCGGATGTCCCGCTCGGGCGTCACCGCGATGGCCGCGGACCACGCCCTCCGGCTGCTCGACGCGGCGTCCGAGCACGGCGGCCACCAACTGATCGCGGCGGATATGGACACCCGTGTCCTCGCCGCCCAGCCCGTCGGCAGTATCCCCGCAACGCTCCGCGCCCTCGCCGCCTCCGGTGCCGGTGGCGCGGTGGCGCGGCGTACGGCGGCGGCAGCCGACGCACGGCCGGACGACTGGGCCGACCGGCTGGCGGGCCTGTCCGCCGCGGAACAGCAACGCGCCGTTCTCCAGTTGGTCCGTGGCCATGTGGTCACCGTGCTCGGACACGCCGACGCCGAAGCGGTGCAGGCGGACACCAACTTCAAGGAGCTGGGCTTCGACTCCCTGACCGCCGTCGAACTGCGCAACCGGCTCGCCGCCGCCACCGGTCTGCGCCTGCCCGCCGCCCTCGTCTTCGACTATCCGGACGCGGCGGTGCTCGCCGACTACCTGCTGGAGCGCATCGCCCCGGCGGTCGGCACCACGCCGGGCCGGGGCGGCGCCGATCCGGTCCTCAACGAACTGGCCAGGCTCGAAACCACTCTGATCGGCCTCGAGATGGCAGACGACGACTCGGCGGCGGTCACGGCACGGCTCGAAGGCCTGCTGGCGAAGTGGAAGGCGACACGAAAGCCGGCGGAGGAAGAGATGACCGCCGCGGAGAGGCTGGAGTCCGCGTCCGCGGCCCAGGTTCTCGACTTCATCGACAACGAACTGGGTGTGTCCTGAATGTGCCGCGCGCGACGACCGCTGAGGGCCGGGTGAAACCTCATGGTGAACGTGAATGAAGAGAAACTGGTCGAGTATCTCAAGCGCGTTTCCGCGGATCTGCACGATACGCGCCTGCGTCTGCGTGAGGTGGAGGAGCGATACCAGGAGCCGATCGCGGTCGTGAGCATCGCCTGCCGGTTCCCGGGCGGGGTGAACACGCCCGAGGACCTGTGGCGCCTGGTCGCGGGCGGTGTCGACGCCATCGGGGACTTCCCCACCGACCGCGGCTGGGACCTCGACAGCCTCTATCACCCGGACCCGGACCACCCCGGCACCACCTATGTCCGCCGGGGCGGGTTCCTCTACGACGCCGACCGATTCGACCCGCAGTTCTTCGGCATCAGCCCGCGCGAGGCGCTCGCCACCAGCCCCCAGCAGCGACTGTTGCTGGAAACCGCCTGGGAGGCATGCGAACGGGCGGGAATCGACCCGGTGTCCCTCAAGGGCTCCCGTACGGGCGTCTACGCCGGGACGGCCACCACCGGCGGCACCACATCGGGTGACCTTCCGCAGAAGGGATCCGAGGGCTACGCGGGCAACGCACCCAGTCTGCTGTCGGGCCGGGTGGCGTACACCCTCGGCCTGGAGGGACCGGCCGTCACGGTGGAGACGGCCTGCTCGTCCTCGCTGGTCGCGATCCATCTGGCCTGCCAGGCGCTGCGGCAGGAGGAGTGCGCCCTGGCCCTGGCCGGCGGGGTGACGGTGATGACCACCCCCGAGGTGTTCACCGGCTTCTCCCGGCAGCGCGGGCTGTCCCCGGACGGGCGGTGCAAGGCGTTCTCGGCGAACGCCGACGGAACAGGATGGGGCGAAGGCGTCGGCCTGGTGCTGCTGGAGCGGCTGTCCGACGCCCGGCGCAACGGCCATCGGGTACTGGCGGTCGTCCGGGGCTCGGCCGTCAACCAGGACGGCGCCAGCAACGGCTTCACCGCGCCGAACGGCCCCTCCCAGCAGCGGGTCATCCGCCAGGCCCTCGCCAGCGCCCGGCTCGCCCCGTCCGAGGTGGACGCGGTGGAGGCGCACGGCACGGGCACCAAACTGGGCGACCCGATCGAAGCCGACGCGCTGATCGCCACGTACGGCCGGGACCGGCCGGAGGACCGGCCGCTGTGGCTCGGCTCGCTGAAGTCCAACATCGGCCATACGCAGGGCGCGGCGGGTGTGGCCGGTGTCATCAAGATGGTGATGGCCCTGCGGCACGGCGTGCTCCCGGCCACCCTCCATGCCGAGGAGCTGACGCCCCATGTGGAGTGGGACGGCGGCGGTGTACGGCTGCTGACCGAGCCGGTGGAATGGCCGAACGGGGAGCGCCCGCGCCGGGCCGGTGTGTCGTCCTTCGGGATCAGTGGCACCAATGCGCATGTGATTGTGGAGCAGGCTCCTGAGGAGGATGTGCCGACGGCGTCGTCTGTGGTGGGTGGGGTGGCGCCGTGGGTGGTGTCGGGGCGGAGTGTGGAGGCGTTGCGGGGGCAGGCTGGGGCGTTGGCTGAGCGGGTGGGGGGTGCGTCTGAGCTGTCGTCCGTCGATGTGGGGTGGTCGCTGGTCACCACTCGGTCGGTGTTTGAGCATCGGGCGGTGGTGGTCGGTGATTCCCGTGCGGAGTTGTTGGCGGGTGTGGAGGCGTTGGCGGGGGGTGGGTCGCATCCGGGTGTGGTGCGGTCGGGTGCGGCGGCGTTGGCGGGTGATGTGGGTCCGGTGCTGGTCTTCCCCGGTCAGGGTTCGCAGTGGGTGGGGATGGGTGCGGAGCTGCTGGAAGCGTCGCCCGTGTTTGCGGCGCGGGTGGCGGAGTGCGAGCGGGCACTGGCGCCGTATGTGGACTGGTCGCTTTCGGATGTGCTGAGCGGTGCGGAGGGTGCGGCGGATTTGGGGCGGGTGGATGTGGTGCAGCCGGTGTTGTGGGCGGTGATGGTGTCGTTGGCGGCGGTGTGGGCGGGGTATGGCGTACGTCCTGCGGCGGTGGTGGGCCATAGTCAAGGTGAGATCGCGGCGGCTGTTGTCGCGGGTGCGCTGTCCCTGGAAGACGGTGCGAAGGTCGTGGCGTTGCGCAGCAAGGCGTTGCGGCGGTTGGCCGGTGGTGGGGCGATGGCGTCGCTCGGTGTGGGTGAGGAGCGGGCGGGGCAGCTGCTGTCCGACCTGGGAGACCAGGCCGTTGGCGTAGGTGTGGCAGCCGTCAACGGCCCTTCCTCCACGGTGCTTTCTGGTCCGCCGGAGCAGGTGGCCGCTGTCGTGGCCGTGTGTCAGGAGGCGGGGGAGCGGGCCCGACTGATCGAGGTGGACTATGCCTCGCACGGACCTCAGGTGGAAGAGATCAGCGGTGAGTTGATGCGGGTGCTGGAGGGTGTCCGTCCGCTCGATACGTCCGGTTCGGGCACGGCGTTCTACTCGACCGTGACTGGCGGCCGTGCCGTCACCACCGACTTGGACGCCGCCTACTGGGTGACCAATCTCCGTGAGCGGGTCCGGTTCACCGATGCCGTTCAGGCGCTCCTGGCGGACGGGCATCGGGTGTTCATCGAGACCAGCACCCACCCCGTGCTCACCCTCGGAATGCAGGAGACCTTCGAGGAAACCGAGATCCCGGCTGTTACCGTGCCCACCCTGCGCCGCGATCACGGCGGCCAGGCTCAGCTCCTCCACTCCCTCGCCCAGGCGTTCACCGCCGGGGTCAACGTCGACTGGGAGGCCGCGTTCCCGGGTGACTCCACCCCTCGTACGGTCGATCTGCCCACGTACGCCTTCCAGCGCCAGCGGTACTGGGCCACTGCCACCGGCGGGGTCGGTGATGTGGGTGCCGCGGGGTTGCAGCGGGTGGAGCATCCGTTGTTGCGGGCGGCGGTGGGTCTCGCCGATGGCGGGCTGGTGCTGACCGGACGGGTGTCGGCCACCAGCGGTGTCGGCTGGCTCGGCGACCATGTGGTGGCCGGAGCGTCGCTGATGCCGGGTGCGGCGTTGGTGGAGTGGGCGTTGCGGGCGGCCGATGAGACGGGCTGTGGCGGCATCGAGGAACTGGCGCTGCACATGCCGTTGGTGCTGCCGGAGTCGGGTGGGCTGCGGGTGCAGATCGTGGTGGGCGGGGCCGCCGAGGACGGGCGGCGCGAGGTGCGGGTGCACTCCCGGCCCGACCGCGATGCCGGGCCCGGCGCCGATCCGGACTGGGTGACCCACGCGGAGGGCGTCCTGAGCCCGTCGGCGGCGTCTGCCGCGCCGAGCGCGGCCGAGGAGCCGGTGGGAGTCTGGCCTCCCGAGGGCGCGAAGCCCTTGGACGTCGAGGACTTCTACGAGCATGCCGCGGCGGCGGGCTATGCGTACGGGCCGTCGTTCCAAGGGGTGCGCGCCGTGTGGCGGGACGGTGCGGATCTGCTGGCCGAGGTGGCGCTGCCCGAGGCGGCCGGCGACGCGGATGGATTCGGCATCCATCCGGCACTGCTCGACGCCGCCCTGCATCCCATGCTGCTCGACGCCGACATCGAGTCGGCCGACGATGGGGGGATGCGGCTGCCGTTCGCCTGGAACGGTGTGTCGTTGTGGGCCACGGAGGCGACCACCGTCCGGGTCCGGCTCTCGCCCCATCAGGACGGCACGGCGGGGGAGCGCGGGTTGAGGGTGGTCGTGGCCGATGGCATGGGCGCCCCGGTGCTCACGGTCGAATCCCTGACGATGCGCCCCGCCGACCCCCGTCAGCTGCGATCCATGGGCGGACATGGCGTCGATGGGCTGTTCACGCTGGACTGGATCCCGATGCCCGACGTGCCGGACGCGGATGCCTCCGACACCATGGGCTGGGCCGTACTGGGCGAGGACGCTCTGCACCTGGCCGTGGAGCCCGGACCCGGCGGCGGGGGAGTGGTGTGCCATCCGGGTCTCGAAGCGCTGGTCGCCGCGCTCGACGACGGTACGCCACCTCCCGCGTTCGCCGTGACCTACCTGCCCGCCGACGGTGGTTCCGCGGAGGCCGGAGCCGTGGCGAGGGCGGCTGATGGCTTGGCCGCCGTCGGCCATGCGCTGGAGTTGGCGCAGGGGTGGCTTGCCGAGCCCCGGCTGGCCGATGCCCGGTTGGTGGTGGTGACACGCGGCGCGGTGTCGACCGGCGACCCTGATGAAGGCGGGGATTCCGGCGACGGAGAGCTGAACGCGGCCGCCGCCGGGCTGTGGGGTCTGCTGCGGAGTGCGCAGGCGGAGCACCCGGACCGGTTCGTCCTCCTCGACCTCCACCAGACCACCGATCCGGCCGCGGATGAGGTGGCGGATGCCGTGCTCCGTGCCGTACGCGCGGATGAGCCACAGGTGGCGCTGCGCACCGGACGGCTGATGGTGCCCCGGCTGATGCGCGCGCGTGTCACCGACAGTGCCGACGAGACGGAATCCGGCGGGCCGACCCCCGCTGGGCTCGACCCGGACGGCACGGTGCTGATCACCGGTGGTACGGGCCTGCTGGGCGGTCTGGTGGCCGAGCATCTCGTACGTACGTGGCAGGTCAAGCATCTGGTCCTGGTCAGCCGACGTGGCTCGGACGCGCCCGGCGCACCGGAGTTGGCCGAGCGGCTGAGCGACCTGGGTGCACAGGTGCGGATCGCGGCAGTGGATGTCACGGACGCCGACGCGGTGGCGGACGCCGTGGCCGGTGTCGACTCGGCGCATCCGCTGACCGGTGTCATTCATGCGGCGGGGCTGCTGGATGACGCGGTGGTCACCTCACAGACGCGGGAACAGGTGGCGCGGGTGTGGGCGGCGAAGGCCACGGCGGCCGCCCATCTGCACACCGCCACGGCGGATCATCCGCTCCGCATGTTTGTGATGTTCTCCTCGGCCGCCGGAGTCGTGGGCAACGCGGGTCAGGCCGGATACGCGGCCGCCAACGCCTTTGTCGACGCGCTGGTTGCCCGTCGACGGGCGCTGGGGCTACCCGGGACTTCCCTCGCTTGGGGGCTGTGGGAGCAGGCCAGCGAGATGACCGGGCATGTGGGTCAGGCGGATCTGACGCGGCTGCGCGGAATGAGGCCGTTGGCGTCCGAGCGCGGGCTGGCCCTGCTGGATGCCGCTTGCCGGTGCGCGAACCCGCTGATGGTGGCCGTGGACTTCGACCCTGCTGGGGTGGCTGGTGAGGATCTTCCGGCGGTGTTGCGGGGGTTGGTGTCCGGCCGTGTCCGGCGGCGGGCCGCGGAGGGTGGTTCGTCGGTTTCGGGGTTGGTGGCTGAGTTGGTGGGGTTGGATGCGGCGGGTCGGTTGGATGTGGTGGTGGATGTGGTGCGGGGTGGTGTGGCGGTGGTGTTGGGGTTTGGTTCGTTGGGTGAGGTGCGGGTGGATGCGGCGTTCAAGGAGTTGGGTTTTGATTCGTTGACGGCGGTGGAGTTGCGTAATCGGTTGTCGGTGGTGACGGGGTTGCGGTTGCCGGCGACGTTGGTGTTCGACTATCCGACGCCTCGGGTGCTGGCGGAGTATCTGTGCACCCGGCTGACCGGCGAGACCGCGGGATCCCCTGTTCCCGTCGTCGCGAGGGCCGACGCGGACGATCCGATCGCGATCATCGGCATGACCTGCCGTTTCCCGGGAGGTGCGAACTCGCCCGAAACGCTGTGGGACCTGGTCGCCTCGGGGAAAGACGTGATCGGGGAGTTTCCCACCGGCCGGGGCTGGGACCTGGACGGACTGTTCCATCCGGACCCCGATCACCCGGGCACCAGCTATGCCAACGAGGGCGCCTTCCTCCATGACGCCGACGCCTTCGATGCGGCGTTCTTCGGGATCAATCCGCGGGAGGCGCTGGCGACGGATCCGCAGCAGCGGTTGCTGTTGGAGGCGTCGTGGGAGGTGCTGGAGCGGGCGGGGATCGATCCGGTGTCGTTGAAGGGGAGCCCGACCGGTGTCTACGCGGGTGTGATGTACCACGACTACGCCGCCGGGCTCAGCGGCGGCGGCGCGGATGTGAAGCTCGAGGGCTATGCGATGCTCGCGGGTTCGGGCAGCGTGGTCTCGGGTCGGGTGGCGTACACGCTGGGCTTCGAGGGTCCGGCGGTGACGGTGGACACGGCGTGTTCGTCGTCGCTGGTGGCGATGCATCTGGCGGCGCAGGCGCTGCGCCAGGGGGAGTGCACCCTGGCACTGGCCGGTGGCGTCACGGTGATGGCCACCCCGGATGTGTTCACCGGTTTCTCCCGCCAGCGCGGCCTGGCCCCCGATGGCCGCTGCAAGCCCTTCGCAGCCGCCGCCGATGGCACCGGCTGGGGCGAAGGCGTGGGCGTTCTGCTGCTGGAACGGCTGTCGGACGCCCGCCGCAACGGCCACGACGTCTTGGCGGTGATCCGTGGCTCGGCGGTCAATCAGGACGGCGCGTCCAATGGATTGACGGCGCCGAACGGGCCGTCGCAGCAGCGGGTGATCCGCCAGGCCCTGGCGAGCGCCGGGCTGTCGCCGTCCGACGTCGATGCGGTGGAGGCGCACGGTACGGGGACGACGCTGGGCGATCCGATCGAGGCGCAGGCGCTGCTGGCCACGTACGGTCAGGAACGCCCGGCCGAGCGGCCGCTGCTGCTGGGCTCGATCAAGTCCAACATCGGGCATACGCAGGCGGCGGCGGGTGTCGCGGGCGTCATCAAGATGGTGCAGGCCATGCGCCATGGAATGCTGCCCGCCTCGTTGCACATCGATGAGCCGAGCCCGCATGTGGACTGGGGGAGCGGTGCGGTGCGGCTGCTGACCGAGGCGGTGGAGTGGCCGAACGGTGAGCGACCGCGCCGGGCCGGTGTGTCCTCGTTCGGCGCCTCCGGCACCAACGCCCATGTGATCCTCGAACAGGCTCCTGTGGAGGACCGGCCGGAGGCTGAGGCAGTCTCCTCCGACATGGGCACGGTCGCGTGGGTGCTTTCCGCGCGGAGCGCGGAGGCGCTGCGCGGCCAAGCCGCCGCCCTGGCTGAGCGGGTGGGCGGCGCGTCCGAGCTCTCGCTCGTCGATGTGGGGTGGTCGTTGGTCACCACGCGATCGGTGTTCGAGCATCGGGCGGTGGTGGTGGGCGATGGCCGCGCGGAGCTGTTGGCCGCCGTGGAGGCGTTGGCGGGGGATGCGTCGCATCCAGGTGTCGTGCGGTCGGGAGCGGCGGCGCTGACGGGAGACGTCGGCCCGGTGCTGGTCTTCCCCGGTCAGGGTTCGCAGTGGGCCGGTATGGGGGCGGAGCTGCTGGAAGCGTCGCCCGTGTTCGCGGCGCGGGTGGCGGAGTGCGAGCGGGCGCTGGGGCCGTATGTGGATTGGTCGCTTTCGGATGTGTTGCGTGGGGTGGAGGGTGCGGCGGATCTAAGGCGGGTGGATGTGGTGCAGCCGGTGTTGTGGGCGGTGATGGTGTCGTTGGCGGCGGTGTGGGCCGGACATGGCGTACGTCCTGCGGCGGTGGTGGGCCATAGTCAAGGTGAGATCGCGGCGGCTGTCGTCGCGGGTGCGCTGTCCCTGGAGGACGGTGCGAAGGTCGTGGCGTTGCGCAGCAAGGCGTTGCGGCAGCTGGCCGGTGGCGGGGCGATGGCCTCCCTCGGTGTGGGTGAGGAGCGGGCGGGGCAGCTGCTGTCCGACCTGGGAGACCAGGCCGTTGGCGTAGGCGTCGCAGCCGTGAACGGGCCCTCCTCCACCGTGATTTCTGGTCCGCCGGAGCAGGCGGCCGCTGTGGTGGCCGTGTGTCAGGAGGCGGGGGAGCGGGCCCGACTGATCGAGGTGGACTATGCCTCGCACGGCCCTCAAGTGGACCAGATCCGCGAGGAGTTGGGCGAGCTCTTGGCCGGTGTCCGTCCGCTCGATGCGTCCGGCTCGGGCACGGCGTTCTACTCGACCGTGGCCGGTGGCCGGGTCGACGGCTCCGTCCTGGATACGGACTACTGGGTACGGAATCTCCGTGAACGGGTGCGGTTCACCGATGCCGTTCAGGCGCTCCTGGCGGACGGGCATCGGGTGTTCATCGAGGCCAGCACCCACCCCGTGCTCACCCTCGGTCTCCAGGAGACCTTCGAGGAAGCCGAGATCCCCGCCGTCACCGTGCCCACCCTGCGCCGCGATCACGGCGGCCGGGCCCAGCTCCTCCACTCCCTCGCCCAGGCGTTCACCGCCGGGGTCGACGTCGACTGGACCATCCTGTATCCGAGCTCCCCGGCCCCCAGCGTGGTCGCCCTGCCCACCTACGCGTTCCAGCGCGAGCGCTACTGGCTCGACGGCCACGGCGGACGCGCCGGCGACCCGGCCGACCTGGGGCTGGTCTCCGCCGGACATCCGCTGCTTGGCGCCGCTGTGGAGCTCGCCGATGGCCGTGGCCATGTGCTGACGGGCCGGATTTCGGCGCGTACGCACACATGGCTGGGTGAGCATGTGGTGGCGAACGCGGTGTTGGTCCCCGGCGCTGCGCTGGCCGAGTGGGTGCTGCGGGCGGCCGATGAGGTCGGCTGCGGCGGTGTGGACGAGCTGGCGCTGCACGTGCCACTCGTCTTGCCGCCGTCGGGCGGGCTGCGGGTGCAGGTCGTCGTGGGCGAGGCCGCCGAGGACGGGCGCCGTGACGCGCGGGTGTACTCCCGGCCCGCCGCCGGCGAAGGAGACTCCGGCACGGGCTGGATCTGCCATGCGGAGGGTGTGCTGAGCCCGCCCCCGGACCGTTCCCACGAGGCGCCGGGACGGGGCGGGGCATGGCCTCCGGCCGGTGCGGCACCGCTCGGCGTCGACGGGTTCTACGACCGGGTCGCGGCCTCGGGCTATGCCTACGGGCCGTCCTTCCAGGGGCTGCGGGCCGTGTGGCGGGACGGGGCCGACGTATGCGCTGAGGTGGTTCTGCCCGAGGCCGCCGGGGAGCAGACCGGATTCGGCATCCACCCGGCGCTGTTGGACGCCGCGTTGCATCCCGCGCTGCTGATCGACCAGCTCGACACGCACGATGACACCGGGACGGCCGGAGGCGAACCCACCGATGGCCGGGTCTGGCTGCCCTTCGCCTGGAACGGTGTGACGTTGTGGGCGGCCGGGGCGACCACGGTCCGGGTACGTCTCTCTCCCCACCAGGAGACCGCCGAGGGCGAGCGTGCCCTGCGGCTGACCGTGGCCGACGCCGTCGGCGCTCCGGTGCTGACCGTCGACTCCGTGGCGATGCGGCCCGCGAGCGTCGATCAGCTGCGGGCGGCGGTGGCTCCGGGTGGCCACGTCACGGACAGCCTGTTCACCGTCGAGTGGACCCCCCTGCCGCTCGCGGCCGGGGCCGGAGAGGCGGCGGCCGGGGACGGTGGCTGGGCGGTCCTGGGCACCGGTGGCCACCCGGATCCGGCCGCGCTCGTCGCGGCCCTCGATGACGACGAGCCCGCACCGCCCGTCGTTCTCGCCGATATGGCCGATATGGCCGATATGGCCGACCTGACGAAGCCCACCCGTGAGGGCGCCGAGGAAGCGTCGGCCGAGGCGCTGTCGACGACCGAACGGGCGCTGGGGCTGGTACGGGCCTGGCTGGCCGAACCACGGCTGGCGGATGCCCGGTTGGTCGTGGTCACGCGAGGCGCGGTCGCGGTCGACGGCCCCGAGAGCACCGCCCGGGTGGACCTGGCCGCGGCCGCCGTATGGGGCCTCGTGCGCAGCGCACAGTCGGAGCACCCCGGACGCTTCGTCCTCCTCGACCGCGACGATGAGCCCGACTCCCGAGTCGACTCCCCAACCGGCCCCCACACCGACGCCGTCCGCGTCGCCGTGGCGCGCGCCGTGCAGATGGACGAGCCCCAACTGGCCCTGCGCACAGGCCGGGCCCTCGTGCCCCGCCTGGTCCAGGCCGGTACCGGAGGCGCGGGGCTGGTGGGCCCCGTGGCGCAGCCGGAGGCATGGCGGCTGGACACGGCGGGCACGGCCACCCTGGAGAACGTCGTACCGGTGCCCTGCCCCGAGGTGCTGGAGCCGCTGGGCGCGGGCCAGGTGCGGATCGCCGTACGCGCCGCCGGTGTCAACTTCCGTGACGTCGTGGTCAGTTTGGGCATGGTGCCCGGCCAGACCGGACTCGGCGGAGAGGGCGCCGGAGTCGTGGTGGACATCGGCCCCGAGGTGACCCACGTGTCCGTGGGCGACCGCGTCATGGGCGTCCTCGACCAGTCGTTCGGACCGCTCGCGGTCACCGACGCGCGGTTGCTGGCGCCGATCCCGGATGGCTGGAGCTTCCGGCAGGCGGCGGCCGTACCGGTGGCCTGTCTGACCGCCTGGTACGGACTGACGGACCTCGCCGGGCTGCGCCCCGGGGAGTCGGTGCTGATCCATGCCGCGACCGGTGGCGTGGGAACGGCCGCCGTACGGATGGCACGGCACCTGGGCGCGGAGGTCTACGCGACGGCGAGCCCGGCGAAGCACGGGGTGCTGGAGGAGATGGGCATCGATGCGGCCCATCGGGCCTCGTCGCGCGATCTGGACTTCGAGGAGGTGTTCCGCGAGGCCACCGGCCGACGTGGCGTCGATGTGGTGCTCAACAGCCTCGCCGGGCCCTTCGTCGATGCCTCGCTCCGGCTCCTCCGCGAAGGCGGCCGGTTGCTGGAGATGGGCAAGACCGACATCCGCGACCCGGAGCTGATCGCGGCCGAGTATCCCGGAGTGACGTATCGTGTCTACGACCTGATCACCCACGCCGGTCCGGACCGCATCGGCGAAATGCTCCGCGAACTGGGCGAGTTGTTCGCATCCGGTGCGCTCGAACCGCCCCCGGTACACGCATGGCCGCTCAGCCGGGCACGTGAGGCGCTGCGCCATCTCAGCCAGGCCAAGCACACCGGCAAGCTGGTGCTGGACGTCCCCGCCCCGGTGGACCCGGACGGCACCGTGCTCATCACCGGCGGCACCGGCACCCTCGGCGCTCTGGTGGCCGAACATCTCGTCCGCACCTGGAACATCCGCCATCTGCTGCTGGTGAGCCGCGGCGGCCCCGACGCACCCGGGGCGAAGGAGCTGGTGGCCCGGCTCGCCGATCTGGGCGCCGAGGTCCGGATCGAGGCGGTGGACGTCACCGACGGCGCCGCGGTGCACGGCCTCGTCGCGGGCGTCGACCCGGCGCACCCCCTGACCGGTGTCGTCCACGCGGCGGGCGTACTGGACGACGCGGTGGTCACCTCGCAGACCCCGGAGCGGCTGGCGCGGGTGTGGGGGCCCAAGGCCACGGCCGCGGCCCATCTGCACGCCGCCACCGCGCGGCTGCGGCTCGGCATGTTCGTGATGTTCTCCTCGGCCGCGGGTGTGCTGGGCAGCCCGGGCCAGGCCAACTACGCGGCGGCCAACGCCTATTGCGACGCCCTGGCCGTCCACCGCCAGGCCATGGGCCTCCCGGCCGTATCGGTGGCCTGGGGCCTGTGGGCCGATGCGAGCGGTATGACCGGGCATCTGGACGAGGCGGACCTGGCCAGGATGTCCCGCTCCGGCATCGCCGCCATGTCCGGTGCGCGGGCGCTGGGGCTGATGGACGCCGCATGCTGGCACGGCGCCCCGCACCCCGCGGCCGTACAGCTGGACCTCCGGACCCTGGCCGCCCGGCCCGCTGACACCCTGCCCGCCCTGCTGCGCACGCTCCTCGACAGCGGGACGACCCCCCGTCGTACCGCCGCCACCGGGGCGCCCGCCGCCGGTCTGGTCACCCGGCTCAGGGCGGTGCCCGCCGAGGAGCAGCACCGGATCCTGCTCACGCTCGTGCGCACACAGGCCGCGGCGGTGCTGGGCCACACCGACGCCGGGGCGGTGTCCGGTGACACCCCGTTCAAGGACCTGGGCTTCGACTCGCTGACCGGTGTCGAACTGCGCAACCGGCTCGCCGCCGCCACCGGGCTGCGGCTGCCCGCCACCGTCGTCTTCAGGCATCCGACGCCGTCGGCCATCGCCGCCGAACTGCGCGAGCAGCTGTGCCCCGCGCAGCCGGACACCTCGGCGCCCGCGTTCGACGAGCTGGAGCGGCTGGAGGCCGCGATGGCGGGGCTCGGCGCCCACGACGAGGCCCGCGGCCGGCTGGCGAAGCGCCTGGAGGCGCTGCTGTGGCGGCTCAGCGACGGCACACCGGCCGAGGCCACCGGCGAGCACCGCCCCGCCGCGGACGACGGCGCCCTCGACTCCGCGTCGGACGACGAGTTGTTCGAGTTCATCGACAGGGAACTGCCCTCTTGATCGTGAGTGAGGACTGATGTCGGGTACGGAAGAGAAACTCCGCCAGTATCTGAAGCGGGTCACGGTGGATCTCGGGCAGGCCCGTCAGCGGCTGCGCGAGATGGAGGAGCGGTCCCAGGAGCCGGTGGCCATCGTGAGCATGGCCTGCCGCTATCCGGGTGGTGTCGGCTGCCCCGAGGAGCTGTGGGAGCTGGTGGCCTCCGGTGGCGACGGCATCACCGCCTTCCCCACCGACCGCGGCTGGGATCTGGAGGGCCTCTACCACCCGGACCCCGACCACCCCGGCACCAGCTATGTCCGGCACGGCGGTTTCCTGGACGGCGCGGCCGGCACCGACCGCTTCGACGCGGAGTTCTTCGGGATCAGCCCGCGCGAGGCCCTGGCGATGGATCCGCAGCAGCGGCTGCTGCTCGAGGTGGCCTGGGAGCTGTTCGAGCGCGCCGGTGTCGACCCCGTGACGATGAAGGGCAGCCTGACCGGTGTGTACGCGGGCGTGTCCAGCCAGGACTATCTGTCCCGGATGCCCCAGGTCCCCGAGGGGTTCGAGGGCTACGCCACGACCGGCAGCCTGACCAGTGTGGTCTCCGGCCGGGTGGCGTACACCTTCGGTCTGGAGGGCCCGGCGGTGACGGTGGACACGGCGTGTTCGTCGTCGCTGGTGGCGATGCATCTGGCGGGCCAGGCGCTGCGCCAGGGCGAATGCGATCTGGCGCTCGCGGGCGGGGTCACCGCGCTCACCACACCGACCGCGTTCGCCGAGTTCTCGCGGCAGCGCGGGCTGGCCCCCGACGGCCGCTGCAAGTCCTTCGCGGCCGCCGCGGACGGCACGGGCTTCTCCGAGGGCGTCGGCCTGGTGCTGCTGGAGCGGCTGTCGGACGCGCGGCGCAACGGCCATCGGGTGCTGGCGGTGATCCGGGGCTCGGCCGTCAACCAGGACGGTGCCAGCAACGGCCTCACCGCGCCCAACGACGTGTCGCAGGAACGGGTGATCCGCCAGGCGCTGGCCAACGCACGCCTCGCCGCCGACCAGGTCGACGCGGTGGAGGCCCATGGCACGGGCACCTCCCTCGGCGACCCGATCGAGGCACACGCGCTGCTGGCCACCTACGGCCGGGACCGGCCCGCTGAACGCCCCCTGTGGCTGGGGTCGCTCAAGTCGAACATCGGTCATGCCCAGGCGGCCGCCGGGGTGGCCGGTGTGATCAAGATGGTGATGGCGCTCCGCCACGAGACGCTGCCGGTCACCCTGCACATCGATGAGCCGACCTCGCATGTGGAGTGGGAAGGCGGCGGGGTACGGCTGCTGACGGAACCGGTGGCGTGGCCGAGGGGCGAGCGCCCCCGCCGGGCCGGGGTGTCCTCGTTCGGGATCAGTGGCACCAACGCCCATCTGATCCTGGAGCAGGCCCCCGAGCCGAGTCCCCCTGCCGGGCAGGAGGAGCCCGCCGACCACCCTCCCGTGGCGACAGCGGTGGCGACGGCGGTGCTGCCCTGGGTGCTGTCCGCCCGTAGTGCCCAGGCCCTGCGCGGGCAGGCGGCCGCGCTCGCCCGGCGGATGGCCGTCGATCCGGGGGCGTCCGTCGCCGAGGTGAGCTGGTCGCTGGTCACCACCCGCTCGGTGTTCGACCACCGGGCCGTGGCCGTGGGCGAGACCCGCGACGAACTGATGGCGGCCGTGGAGGCGCTGGCCACCGGCGGGACGCACCCGGGCCTGGTCCACCCCGGTGGCGCCGCCGTGGCCGGGGACCTGGGCCCGGTGCTGGTGTTCCCCGGGCAGGGCTCGCAGTGGGCGGGCATGGGGGCCGAACTGCTCGAAGCCTCACCCGTGTTCGCCGCCCGCGTGGCGGAGTGCGAGCGTGCCCTGGCGCCGTACGTCGACTGGTCCCTCACCGATGTGTTGCGCGACGCCGACGGGGCGGGCCACCTGGACCGTGTCGACGTCGTACAGCCCGTCCTGTGGGCCGTGATGGTGTCGCTCGCCGCGGTGTGGGCGGGCCACGGCGTACGTCCGGCGGCGGTGATCGGGCACAGCCAGGGCGAGATCGCGGCGGCCGTGGTGGCCGGGGCCCTGTCACTGGAGGACGGCGCCAAGGTCGTGGCGCTGCGCAGCAAGGCGTTACGGCGGCTGGCCGGTGGCGGGGCGATGGCCTCCCTGGGAGTGAGCCGCGAGCGGGCCGAGAAGCTGCTGGCCGGGCTGGGCGACCGGACGGCGGCCGTGGGCGTCGCGGCCGTCAACGGCCCCTCGTCCACGGTGATTTCCGGGCCGCCCGGGCAAGTGGCGCACGCCGTGGCGGCGTGTCAGGAGGCGGGCGACCGGGCGCGGCCGATCGAGGTGGACTACGCCTCGCACAGCCCCCAGGTGGACGAGATCGCCGACGAGCTGACGGAGGCCCTGGCCGGTGTCCGGCCGGTCGCGTCCACGGTGGCGTTCTACTCCACGGTCACCGCCGGCCGGATCGACACCACCGCGCTGGACACCGGCTACTGGGTGACCAACCTCCGTGAACCGGTGCGGTTCGCCGACACCGTCCGGGCGCTGCTGGCCGATGGCCACCGCGTGTTCATCGAGAGCAGCACCCATCCCGTGCTGACCGTCGGCATGCAGGAGAGCTTCGAAGAAGCCGGGGCCGACGCCGCCACCGTGCCCACGCTCCGGCGCGACCACGGCGGCCCGGCGCGGCTGATCGAGTCCCTCGCGCTGGCCTTCACCGCGGGCGTGGCGGTCGACTGGACCACCCTCCACCCCACCGGCCCCGCCGCCCCGCGCACCGTCGAACTGCCCACCTACGCCTTCCAGCGGGAGCGGTACTGGCTGGCCGACTCGGTGTCCTTCGACACCCGGCCCGCGGCGGACGAGGAGGAGTCCCGGTTCTGGGCCGCGGTGGAGGGAGAGGACCTGAGCGCGCTCTCCGAGACGCTGAGTCTCCCGGACGACACCGGCCACCGGACCTCACTGGGCACCGTGCTGCCCGCGCTCTCGACATGGCGCCGCGCCCGGCGCGAGCGCTCCGCCGTGGACTCCTGGCGCTACCGCGTCGAATGGCGGCCCGTCACCGATAGCGCTCCCGCTGCGGGGGGCTCCTGGCTCGTGGTCCACCCCAAGGGCGCCTCCGACGCCTGGACCGACGCCTGCGTACGGGCCCTGGGCGCGGACGGCGGCCAGGTGCGGCGGCTGGAGGTGGCCGAGGACATCGACCGCGAAGGGCTCGCCGAGCTGCTGCGCTCCCGGTGCGCCGAGGAGCCGCCACCGACGGGCGTCCTGTCGCTGCTGGCCCTGGACGACGACGCGCCGCCGCTCCCCGGCGTGGCCCCCGGCCTGACCGGCACGCTCACCCTGCTCCAGGCGCTGGTGGACGCCGCCGTCACCGCGCCCCTGTGGTGCGCCACCCGCGGCGCGGTCGCCATCGACGATTCGGAGTCCCCCGACGCTCCCCACCAGGCCCAGCTGTGGGGGCTCGGCAGGGTGGCCGCCCTCGAACACCCCGACCGGTGGGGCGGGTTGGTGGATCTGCCCGCGAGCCCGGACACCCTCGACGCGGAGCGGCTGCGCGCCCTGCTCACTGGTGGCCGGGGCGAGGACGAGGTGGCGCTGCGCCCGGCCGGTGCGTACGGACGTCGGCTGGTCCCCGACCCGATCGGCGGCCGGGCCCCGCGGCGCACCTGGAAGCCCCGCGGTACCGTGCTCATCACCGGAACCGCCGAAGGACCCGCCGCCCAGGTCGCCCGCCACCTGGCCGCCGACGGGGCGGAACACATCGTGATGCTGTGCCCGGGAGGCGGCGATGCCCCCGGCGCCGTGGAGCTGACGGCCGAACTGGACGCGCTCGGGACCGGACTCACCGTGGCCGACCACGCGCCCGACGACCGGGAAGCCACCGCGCGCCTCGTCGAGCGCGTGGCGGAGGAGAACGGACGGATCGGGACCATCGTCCACACCTCGGCCTCCGGCGAGCTGGCCCCGCTGATGGAGCTCACCCCGCGGCGGCTGGCCGGGGAGATCCGCGCCCACCTGGACGACACCGGGCGCTACCTGGACGAACTGTGCGGCATGGGCCCCGAGGACACCGTGGTGTACTTCTCCACCGTCGCCGCGTCCTGGGGCAGCAAGGACCACGGCTCCTACGCGGCCGCCACCGCCTGCCTCGACGCGCTGGCCCGGCACGACCGGGCCGACGGACGGCCCACCGTCTCGATCGCGTGGGGGCTGTGGGACCTGCCGTGCGGCGCTGAGGCGGCGGACGCGACGGCGACCTCGCACACCGAGCGCTCCCGGCGGCAGGGCCTGTCCCCGCTGGACCCCCGGCCGGCGCTGACCGCGCTGCGCCAGGTGCTCGACCACGACGATCAGGGCGTCACCGTCGCCGATGTGGCATGGGAGCGCTTCGCGCCGCTGTTCACCCTCGCCCGTCCCAGCAGGCTCTTCGACGGTGTCCCGGCCGCCCGCCAGGCCATCGAGGCCGCGCGGGGACCCGCCGAGGACACCGGCACCGACGAGGCGGCGGCGCTGCGGCGGGAGCTGGCCGCCCTGCCCGAGGACGAGCGGGTCGAGCGGCTGCTGGCCCTGGTGCGGGCCCATGTGGCGGCCGTACTGCACTATCCGGCGCCGGAGGCGGTCGAGCCGGACCGCCCGTTCAAGGAGCTGGGGTTCGACTCCATCGCGGCCGTGGAGCTCAGGAACCGGCTGCGCGCCGCCACGGGCCTGAGCCTGCCGACCACGGTGGTGTTCGACTATCCGACACCTCGCACACTGGCGGGTCATCTGCTGACCGAGGTGGACCCCGGGGAGGCCGACGCGGCACATCCGGCGTCCGGACACCTCGACGAGCTCGAGGCCGCACTGGCCGGGCTGCCGGCCGGCGATCCGCGGCGCGCCGGTCTGGTGAACCGGTTGCAGGCCCTGGTGTGGAAGTACACCGCCACCGCGCAGGAGACCGATGAGCCCGCGGGCGAGCAGGATCTGACGGCGGCCACCGCCGATGAGGTGTTCGCCCTCATCGACCGCGAACTCGGGGTCTGACCGGCGGCCGCGGGCCCGGGCCCGCGACCGCCGGTGCGTCAACCGCTGTGCTCCCGGCGTCGGCCGCTGATCGAGTCGGGGTCCCAGCCCGGTCGGGGGACGGACGCCAGCAGGAGCTGTGTGTAGGGGTGTCCGGGGTCGGTGAGGAGGTCCGCGACGGGCCGGTGTTCCATCGTGCGGCCCCGGTACAGAACGAGCGCCTCGTCGCACACGTATCGCACGACGGCCAGGTCGTGGCTGACGAAGACCAGGCCGATGCCGGTGTCGCGGCGGATGTCCCACAGGAGATTGAGCACCTGTGCCTGTACGGATACGTCGAGGGCCGACACCGCCTCGTCGAGCACGAGCACGGCGGGCTCGACGGCCAACGCCCGTGCGATCGCGGCGCGTTGACGCTGGCCGCCGGAGAGCCTGCGGGGGAGCGCGGCCGCCTCGCGCTCACCGAGGCCGACCTGGGCGAGCAGCTCCCTGGTGCGGGCGGCCCGGTCCGCCCGGTCCGTCAGGCCGTGCAGGCGCAGCACCCCGTCGATGGTCGCGCCGACGCTGATGCGCGCGTCGAGCGAGAGGTACGGGTCCTGGAAGACGATCTGGACCGCCTTGGCCCGGGCGAGGCGGGCCGCCTTGCCCCGTACGGACGCGGTCAGCGGCTCACCCTGGACCAGGATCCGTCCCGCGTCGGGGCGTTCGAGGCCGATCAGCATCCGGGCCGTGGTCGTCTTGCCGGAGCCCGACTCTCCCACGATGCCGAGCGCGCCGCCGGCCCGTACGGAGAACGACAGGTCGTCGACCGCGACGAGCTCAGCCTTTCCCGTCCGGTAGGTCTTGCGCAGACCGCTCACGTGGAGCAGCGTGTCCGTCTCGCTGGTCAACCGTCCTCCAGCTGGGGTGAGTCGGGAGCGGTCGCCGTCGCGGCGAGCGCGTCGGGTGCGGAGGTGAGGTCGTCGGCGCGGTGGCAGGCGACCAGCGCCGTGCCGTGCCGCTCCAGGGCCGGTGGTGACTGGTCGCAGACGCCGGGCCGGGCGAAGCGGCAGCGGGCCGCGAAGGAGCAGCCGGGGGCGGAGTCGAGCAGACCCATCGGGGCCCCGGGGATCGGAGTCAGCCGGGCGGGCGGGCCGCTCGGCACCGACAGGGGAGGAGACGAGCCGAGCAGGCCCGCGGTGTAGGGGTGGCGAGGAGCGGCGAAGAGTTCGGCGGTGGGCGCTGTCTCCACGATCCGCCCGGCGTACATCACATAGACGCGGTCGCAGGTGGCGGCCGCGAGTTCGATGTCGTGGGTGATGAGGAGCAGGCCCAGGTCGCGTTCGCGTTGCAGCCGTCCCAGGATGGCCATGATCTCGGCCTGGGTGCTGACGTCGAGGGCGGTGGTCGGTTCGTCGCACAGCAGCAGCCGGGGTTCGGTGGTGAGCGCTCCGGCGATCATGACGCGCTGGAGCATGCCGCCGGAGAGCTGGTGCGGATACTGCTTGAGGTGGCGGGCGGGGTCCGGGAGGCCGACCGCGGCGAGCAGTTCGGCGGCCCGGGTGTGCGCGCGGTCCTTGGTCCAGCCGTGGCCGACGCGCAGCGACTCGGTGAGGAAGTCCCCGATGCGGCGCACCGGGTTGATGCCCGCCCTGGGGTCCTGGAAGATCATCGACGCCTTGGCCGTACGGATGGTCCGCAGACCGGTGGCGTCGGCACTCACCAGGTCCGTGCCATCGACCCGGACGTGGCCTTCGACTTTCGCCCCCGCGGGGAAGAGGCCGAGGGCGGCGCGGGCGGTGACCGACTTCCCGGAGCCGGATTCACCGACCAGGGCGACGATCTCACCTGCGGACACGGTCAGATCGATGCCGTCGAGGACCGGGCGGGCCATGCCGGGCAGGGCGATGCTCAGCGCCTCGTACTCGAGCAGTGCCATCAGGAATCCCTCCCCGCGAGCCGGTCGCCGAAGTTCTCTCCGACCACGTTGAAGGCGACCACGACCAGTACGACCGCGACGGCGGGCACGATCGACGACAGCGGCTGGCCCTGAAGCACCGCGGCCTGACTCTGGTTGATCATCGCGCCCCAGTCGGGTGTCGGCGGCTGAACGCCGAGGCCCAGGAAGGACAGGGCGGCGAGGTCGAGCAGCGCGTAGCCGAAGTTGACGGTCGACTGGGCGAGCACGGTCGGGCCGATGTTCGGCAGCAGTCGGCGGACCGCGACGAACACCCCGGAGTGCCCCTGCACGCGGTAGGCGGCGATATAGGGTCTGGCCTGCTCCTGAAGGGCGAGGCCGCGCACCAGCCGGGCGGTGTACGGCATGTACGCCAGGGACATGGCGATCACCGGTGCCGTCATCCCCTTGCCGAAGACCGCCACCGCGAGGATCGCGACGAGCAGCGCGGGGAAGGCGAACAGGACGTCGATCAGCCGCCCGATCACGGTGTCGACCCAGCCGCCCCGCCAGGCCGTGAACAGGCCGACGGCGATGCCCGTGGCGGTGGAGAACAGCACCACCGTGAGCGGCCCGACCAGGCTCGTACGACCCCCTTCGACGAGGGCCGAGAACGTGTCGTGCCCACCCTGGTCGGTGCCCAGCCAATGCTCGGCGCTCGGGCCCACGAGCCCCGAGCCGAGGTCGCCGTAGGTCGGATCCTGCGGCGCGAGCCACGGCGCGAACACCGAGACGAGGACGAACAGGATCAGAAGCAGCAGGCACAGGTTCTGCGACCAGCCGCCGCCCAAGGACCGCAGCCGGGCGACCGGCCCGCGCGCCACATCTGGGATCTGCGCGCTCATCGTGCGCTCCCCGCTGCCGCCACCCGCGGATCGATCAGCGGATGTGCCACGTCCACCAGGGCGTTGACCACGACGAACGCGGCCACCACGAGCAGCACGATCGCCTGCACCACCTGGAAGTCCATCTGGTTGACCGACTGCACGAGCAGCGATCCCACGCCCGACATCCCGAACGCGGTCTCCACGATGGAGGTGCTCACCAGCATTCCCGAGATCAGGAGCGCGGAGACGGTGACGATCGGCCCGAGCGCGTTGCGCAGCACATGACACCGGATCACGGTCCACCGTGGTGTGCCACGGCTCACCGAGACCTCGACGTGTTCACGGCCGAGCTCCTCCAGCATCGCCGAGCGGGTCACCCGGGTCACCAGCGCCATGAACGTCACCGACAGGGCCACCGCCGGAAGCACCACATGATGCAGCCGGTCGAGCACGCCGGTGCCGTTGCCGATGGTCGGGAACCAGCCGAGCCGCACCCCGAACTGCGACCTCAGCAGCACCGCGACGACGAAGGCGGGGGCGGCGGCCCCCACCGTCACCAGAAGCACCAGCGCGGAGTCGGTCCGTGTGCCGCGGCGCAGCGCGCCGACCATGCCCGCCGCGATGCCCACCACCGCGATGAGCAGTGCCGACACCCCGACCAGCAGCAGCGTGGCCGGCAGGCGCGACCAGATGACCGAGCTGACGTCCTGGTGGAAGACGTAGGACCGGCCGAAGTCGCCGTGCAGCACCTGGTCCAGCCAGTGCCCGTACCGGACCAGGAACGGCTGGTCGAACCCGTACTGGTGGCGGATCTCGGCGAGTTCCCGCGGGCTCGCGCTGCGGCCGCGCACCAGGAAGCTCGCCGGGTCGCCGGGCGCCAGGTACAGCGAGGAGAACACCAGGAACGAGGTGACCAGGAGGGTCGTGGCCATCCCGGCCAGTCTGCGCAGACCGTCGAGCGCCCGTGTCGCCGTGTGCTTCATCCCCTGGCTCCGATCTCGGCCGCCCACGGGTAGTACAGATAGGCGATCGACGGCCGGACGCCGGTGATCCGGTTGCCGAGGAAGACGCTCACGGGCTGTGTGTGCAGGGGCAGCCAGGGCAACTCCCGCAGGGCGATCCGCTGGGCCTTCGCGTTGGCCTCCGCGTGCGCGGCCGGTTCGTAGGTGCCGATGGCCTGCTCGACGGCCTTGTCGAAGTCCCTGTTCGACCAGCCCCCGTAGTTGGTCGACGCGCCGGCCTCCAGGGAGGTGTACATGTCCAGCGGGTCGGTGATCGACGTGTACCAGAAGGTGAGGAAGAGGTCGATGCCCTTGCGGGCGGCGGGGTCGGTGAAGAGCGTCGAGTACTTCTCCGGGGGGAGCGTGTCGATCTTGGGGTCGAGCCCGATGTCCCTGGCCGCCTGGGCGACGGCCTGTGTGGTGATCGTCGACTGCGAGTCGAGCGGGCTGGACGCGATGACGATCCGCTGTCCCCGCACTCCGGCCTGCTTCGCGAGCTTCTTGGCCTTGGCCGGGTCGTACGGGTAGCGCGGCAGGTCCTCGAGGAGGGCCTTACGGGTCGCGGCGGGCGCGCCGTTCCACACGTTGTCGGTGACCAGCGAGTCGGCCACCTCGCCGACTCCGCCGGCGCCCGCCTTGACGATGCCCTCGCGGTCGATGGCCATCAGCAGGGCCCTGCGCACCCGGGTGTCGCCCAGCGGGCCCTTGAGATCGCCGACCACCTCGTCGGCGACGGTGGTGTTGCGGCCGAAGTAGAGCTTTCCGGCCCGGGACGAGCCGAGTTGGGCGTAGGAATCGGTGGGGACCATCCAGCCGCCGTCCACCTCACCGCTCTGGAAGGCGCTGACGCGGGTCGTCGCATCACTCAGGAACACGAACGTGACCTGGCCCGCCTTTGCGCTGAGCTTGGGATTCCAGTAGCCGTCGAACTTCTTGAGCACGAGCGACTGGCCCGGGTTCCAGGACCCGAACGAGAACGGCCCGGTGCAGTTCACACCGCCCTTGGGGCTGCCGTAGTCCTTGCCCTCCTCGGCGAGGGTGGCGGCGGACTCGACGGTGCCGGGACTGGCCGCCATCTCCTGGTTGAAGGTCGAGTCCGGCTTCTTCAGCCGGACGGTGACCTCCAGCTCACCGGACTGGTCGATCGACTTCACATTGCGGAACGAGGTGGCCCAGGCGCTGCCCACGGCGGGGTCGAGGTGGCGGCGCAGCGAGGTGACGACGTCGTGCGCGGTGAGCACCGTCCCGTCGTGGAAGCGCACATGGGGGCGGATCTTGTAGACCCAGGTGGTGGGCGTCGGATTGCGGTACGAGGACGCGAGGTTCGGCGAGGTCGTCAGATCCGGGTTCCAGCGCAGCAGGCTTTCGCAGACGTTGGAGAGGATCTGGTTGGGCGGGTAGTCGAAGGCGTAGGCATAGTCGATCGAGGTGGGCTCGGCGAAGATCGACCAGCTGAAGGAGTCAAGTGGCGCTGTGGGAGCGGGAGTTCGGTCAGTGAGTTGGTACGCGGCATTCGTGCTGCCGCCTATGTCCGAGTGCGCGGTTCCGCTGCACGCACCCGTGGTGAGCACCGCGGCCACCGCGAGGAAGGTCCCCCCGGTGCGCCACCATGGTCGTGTCCGTCGTCTCGTTCCTGCGCTCCCTATGGGCATCGTCTGCCTCCGTCCGGGGTGGGCTCGGTGAAGTAGCGGGGATACGTCAGTCGGTCGCGGCGAAGACGAGCCGACCGTCGATATAGGTCCGGCGCACCCGGGCGTTGGCGATCTCCTGGGAGGGGCCCGCGAACGGGTCGCGGTCGAGCACCACGAGATCCGCGCACTTGCCCTCCTCGATCGTGCCGGTCACGTCGTCGAGGTGGTTCACCCAGGCGCTGCCCGCCGTGTACGCGGTGAGCGCCTCGGCCAGGGACAGGGCCTGCTCGGGGTAGAACGGCGCGTACGCCGCGCCGGGTGACTCCTGCGGGGGTACGGTGCGGTTGACCGCGACATGGATGCCCCACAGCGGGTTGGGGCTGCTCACCGACCAGTCGCTGCCCGCGACCAGACGGGCCCCGGCGCGCCGCAGATCCCCGAACGGGTACTGGAGGGCGGCTCGCTCGGGGCCCAGGAACGGGATCGTCAGCTCGTCCATCTGCGGTTCGTGCGCCGCCCACAGCGCCTGGATGTTCGCGGCCACCTCCAGGCCCGCGAAGCGCCCGATGTCGTCGGGGTGGACGACCTGGAGATGGGCCATGTGGTGCCGGTTGTCATTGACGCCATTGGCGGTGCGGGCCGCGGCGAGCGCGTCGAGGGCCTCACGGACGGCGCGGTCGCCGAGCGCGTGGAAGTGCACTTGGAAGCCGGAGCGGTCGAGTGCGCACACCGCCTCGGTGAGCAGGGCGGGTTCGACGAAACTGAGTCCGGAGTTGGCGGTGGGACAGCCACAGCCGTCGAGGTAGGGCTCCAGCATTCCCGCGGTGAAGTTCTCCGCCACGCCGTCCTGCATGATCTTCACGCTGGTGGCGTTGAAGCGGCCCACCTGTCCGGTGCGGCGGCGCTCCGCCAGCTCGGGAAGTTGTTCCAGGCCGCGTTCGCGGTCCCACCACAGGGCGCCGACGACGCGGGCGAGCAGCGAGCCCTCACGGGCCGCGCGCAGATAGACGTCGAAGTTGTCGGGGTTGCCGGGGAAGGCACCGATCATGGCGTCCTGCCAGCCGGTCACCCCCAGCGAGAAGAGGTACTCCTGCGCGGCGAGCAGACCGGCGTACGCCTCGTCCGGTGTCGCGACCGGCATATGGCGGGCCACCAGTTCCACGGCGCCCTCGTGCAGGGTGCCCGCCGGGGCGCCGTCCGGCTCCCGCTCGATCCGGCCGTCCGCCGGGTCGGGGGTGTGGCGGTCGACCCCGGCGAGGTCGAGTGCGCGGGTGTTGGCCCAGGCGCCGTGGCCGTCGCGGTTGGTGAGCAGGACGGGCCGGTCCGGCACCACCGCGTCGAGCATGGCGCGCGTCGGCGTACCACCGGGGAAGCTGTCCATGGACCAGCCGCCGCCGCGGAGCCAGGCCGCGTCCGGATGGTCCTTGGCGTACTGGGCCACCACCGCGAGACAGCCCTCGGCGGTGCTCCGCCCACCCAGGTCGCAGCCGAGCATCAGGGCTCCGCCCACCACGGGATGGACATGGGCGTCCTGGAACCCGGGGACGAGCAGCCCGCCCTCCAGGTCGACGACCTCCGTGGTGGCGCCGGCGAGCGACCACACCGTGCTCGCGTCGGCCACGGCGAGGATCCGGCCTCCCCCCACGGCGACGGCGGCGTCCACCGGGGTGGGCCGTGTTCCGGCCCCGGTGAAGACCCGGCCACCCACGAAAACGGTGTCGGCCTGTTGGCTGCGCTGTGCCATCGAAGCAACCTCCGGCTCGGCGGGCTGACCCGCTGGCTTGTTTGTTGTGGAGGAGTGAACGGCAGCGCAATGCTGTTGTCAACGGTATTGCGCTGATCGTTTCCTGGATCGATACACTGGCCGCACCATGCCGAAGTCACCCGCCAACACGGCCCGGAGCAAGCGCGCAGGCAGTCAGCTGACGCCCGACGCGATCATCGAGGCGAGCCTGCGCATCGCGGCCCGCGGCAGCGAGGACGCCTTCACCGTCCGGCGCCTGGGCGAGGAGCTCGGTGCCGACCCGACCGCGATCTACCGGCACTTTCGAGACAAGGACGAGCTGCTGCTGTCCGTCGCGGACCGCACGCTCGGCGAGGTGCTCGACAGCATCCCCGAGGGCCTCGACTGGAAGGGGCGCATCCGGGCGCTCGCCGACGGCTCGCTTGCGGTCGCCCTCAAATACCCGGTGGTGGGCTCGGCCATGGCGAGCCGGACCACCCGGCGGCCCAATGAGTTCCGGGTCGTCGAACTCATCCTCGGCGCCGTCATGGAGGCCGGACTCGAGGGCGCCGAGGCGGCCCTCCACTACCGCATGGTCGCGGACTCACTCCTCGCCTACGTCGGTCAGCAGGCCGCCTATTTCCTCTTCGACGCGGAGGCCCGCGCGGCCGACGAGTCCGCCTGGACCCGCGAGTACCGGCTGGTCGACCCGCGGGCATTCCCGAACATCACCCGCCTGAGCACCGAACTCGCCGAGGTGGCGGACGAGCAGATCTTCGAGGCCACGGTCGGGGCGCTGATCTCGGCGATCGAGAAGCGGGCCGAGACCCTGCGGGGGGCCTGAGCGCTCCGCAGGAAGTGTCGCGATGCGTCGTCGGCCGACTGCGGCGCCGTCGTGGCCGGTCGCGCCCGCGCGGCGGAGCCGCACATCGACACAGCCCCGCGCCCCTTCGGGGCGCTGCCCGGCGGTCAGCGAGCGTTGCTCACCGGCTGGAGGCCGCGGGCCAGGTCGAGCAGATCATCGGCCACCCGCCGCGGGTGCTGGGCGTGCAGATCGTGCTCGGAGTCGAGGTATTCACGCATCGTCGCATGGCGCAGATCGGCCGTGGTCTCCCTGATGCGGGAGCGGATGCGGTCCGCCCACTTCGCGTCCGCGCCCTTGGGGATGGCGGGCATCAGCAGGGTGGGCACGTCGATGGCCGGGTACCACGGCCTCGGCGGCTCGTTCCAGATGCTGTGCAGGATCGACATGTGCTGCTCGGTGGACATGCGCCGGGACAGCGACCCGTCCGCGTTCACCCGCATGGTGTCCACCGCGGCCTCGATCGCCGCCGGTGACCAGTCCGGGTGGATGGCGCGGAAGTAGTCGCTCACGCTCTGCACGGTGGCGCCCTCCAGGGACGCCGGCCGCAGCGCCCCGACGAACGCGTCCCAGGAGGGGAACGCCTTGGCCGGCTCCAGCCAGCCGCCGTCCACCAGGGCCAGCGCGGCGACCAGTTCGGGGTGCTCGGCGGTCAGCCGCACCGAGATATTGCCGCCCCAGGAGTGACCGGCCACCACCACCCGGTCCAGCCCGAGGGCGGCGGACGCGGCCACCAGATCCGCGACCGCGGTCGGGATGTCGTATCCGCTCTCCGGTGTGTCGGAGTCCCCGTGGCCGCGCAGATCCACCGCGTACACCGCATGGTCCGCGGCGGCCAGATGGTCGGCGACCTCGTCCCACAGCCGGGCGCTCGACGCCATGCCATGGACCAGGAGAAAGGGAAGCGACGCCGTTCCCGGCCGGTGCCGGAAATGCAATTTCACATCGTCGGTTACGGGCACGGAGAGATCCATGGCGGAATTCTAGCCGGACCGCCCAATCCGATTCGACCGCTGGGGATGTGATGTGCGCGCGGATTAGCGGCGCTTTAGCGGGGGGCGAGATGCTGGATGGCCGGGCGATTCATACTCTCATGCCGACCCACCTCCTTGCCGACCGTATACTCCGAGCTGAAGTGAGGCGCCGTGTATCCCCCGGAATCCAGGTTCGCCCAAATCGACAACATCGATCTCACCGACTTGTCCTTCTGGGCACAGCCCTACGGCGACCGCGACGCCGCCTTCGCCGCGCTGCGCGGACGGCCGGAGCCCGTTCTCTTCCGCGAGCCGGTCATGCCCGGGTTCGGGCAGGGGTCAGGCTATTACGCGATGGTCCGGCACGCCGATATCGCCGAGGTGAGCCGGCGTCCGCAGGACTTCGGCTCCGAGCCCACCGCGATCAGCATCATCGATCTGCCGGAGGAGTTCAACAACTTCTTCGGATCGATGATCAATATGGACAATCCCCAGCACGCCCGGATGCGCCGACTGGTCTCCCGCGCGTTCGGCCGCGGAATGGCCGCCGAGTTCGAGGCGGCCTCCCGCAAGGCGGCCCGGAAGATTGTCGACGACCTCATCGCGGAAGGGCCCGGCGACTTCGTCCGGAAGGTCGCGGCGATCATGCCGATCGCGGTGCTCAGCGGCATGATGGGGATTCCCGACGACGACTACGAGTTCATTTACGACCGGTCCAATATCATCGTCGGCACCTTCGACCCCGAATATGTTCCCCGGGCCGATCAGGCCACCGCCGCCCTGCTGAAGACCTCCCATGAACTCGCCGACTACATCGCACGGCTCGCCGCCGACCGCAACCGCAACCCCACGGGCGATCTGATCACCCGGCTGGTGCAGGCGCAGATCGACGGTGAGCGGCTCAGCCCCGAAGAGCTCTCGTCGTTCTTCATCCTGCTCGTCGTCGCCGGAATGGAGACGACCCGCAACGCCATCTCCCGCGGTCTGGTGCTGCTCAGCGACCACCCGGAGCAGCGGAAGCTGCTGCTCTCCGACTTCGAGACCTACGCGCCGGGCGCGGTCGAGGAGATTCTGCGGGTCGCGACCCCCATCAACTGGATGCGGCGCACCGTCCGGCGTGACTGCGAGGTGAACGGCCACCGCTTCACGGAGGGCGACAAGCTGCTGCTCTTCTACTGGTCGGCCAACCGGGACGAGGACGTCTTCCCCGACCCCTACGAGTTCGACATCACCCGGGACCCCAATCCCCATATGACCTTCGGGTCGGTCGGACCGCACTTCTGCCTGGGTGCCCATCTCGCCCGGATGGAGGTCACGGTGCTCTTCCGCGAGCTGTTCAGCCGGCTGCCGGAGATCCGTACGGTGGGGAAGCCCCGGCGGCTGGTGGCCAGCTTCGTCGAGGCCATCAAGCATGTGGAGTGCGCCTTCTGACACACCTGCCCCGTAGCACCGAAAACGCCGCGCGGGAGGGGTTGATCCCCCTCCCGCGCGGCGTTGTGCCCCGCGGGCCGGACTAGGCCGTGGCGCCGTCACCGGAGTTGACCGCGGCGTACGCCTCGGCGAGGTAGTGGCCGAGCTGGGTGGGGGTGGGGTACTCCAGAATGGCGACGAGGGGGATCTCCACGTCGGTGAGCGTCATCAGATTGCGGGTGAGCTCGAGAGCGGTCAGCGAAGTGAGCCCGTTCTCCAGGAAGTTGCTGTCGTCGTCCACCACGGTGGGCGCCAGGATGTCGGCCAGCTGCGTCCGTACGGTCTCCCGCATGATGTCCTCGCGCTCCTCGGCGGTGGCGATGGCGAGCGCCTGGTGCAGCGCCGTCCCGTCGAGTGCGGTCTCGCTCTTCTCCGTCTGCATCGCGGATCCGTCTCCTTGAGCTTCGGTGGCGTCGCCGGGGGTGTGGTTGTTGACCTTGGTGTGTGCGTTCATGGGTACTCCCGCCTGGTTGGGGCCGGTCGGCGTCGGTCACCGACCGCGGTGCGTATGCGGCGTGTTCGAAGGGCCGGAGACGTCATCGAAGAGCCGATGTGTTCCCAGCTCGGAGGCGTGTGCGGTCATCCAGGCCCCGTCGATGTCCGCGATGACCACGGACGCCGTGTCCGCCATGACCGCCTGCCGCAGCAGGGCGGCGGCCGAGCGCTGGGGGAGTGCGGGCAGCCCGTTGGCGCGCAGCTGCTTGGCGGCGCCGACGGCCGTGTCCGGGTCGTCGATCGAGCCCCAGCACACCGAGGTCGCCGGAACTCCCCTTGCCCGGCACTCCTGGGCGAGCGCGCTCAAGTAGGCGTGCGCCGGCGCCTGGTTGCCGAGACCCGGGCTGGGCAGGACGCCCACGACCGAGCATCCGAGCACCAGGGCCGACAGCTCGTGGGCGCTGCCGAGGGCGCCGAGGTTCTCCGCGCCCGCCACCGTGGCCGCCCACTCGCGCTCGATCCGCGCCATCTCCAGCTGCCCCGCCTCCGCGGCCAGGGGCGCCGTGAGATGCAGGACGGCCGTCAGTGGGAACTCCGCGGGAAGGCCCGCGACGGCCGCGGCGAGTGCTTCCGGGTCCGCCACGTCGAGGGTGGCCACGGACGTCCGTACGCCCGAGGCGCCGAGCTCGGCCACCAGGTCGGCGGCCGGTGGCGCGGTGTTGTCGATGAGCAGCAGGTGTTCGGCGCCGTCCTCGGCCGCCCAGCGGGCGGTGTGGGCGCCCAGGGCGGTGGCGGCGCCCGTGATGAGGACCGTCCCCCGGAGCCGTCGGGCGGGGGTGGCCAGGGCCGTGGGGACATCGCGCACCAGGCGCCGGGCGAAGCAGCTGTCGCCTCGTACGGCCACCTCCACTTCGCCGTACGCCCCGGCCAGCACCCCCACGAGCCGCCGCCCCGCGCGGTCGTCGAACCAGTGGGGCAGGTCGACCAGCCCGCCCCAGCAGCGTGGACGCTCCATCGCCAGCGCGCTCCCCAGGCCCCAGAACCCGGCCTGCTCCGGACGGGACATCGGATCGCCCACGTCGACGCTGACGCCACCGCGGGTGGCCAACCACACCGGGGCCTCGACCCCGGCCCGCCGCAGCGTCTCGAACAACTCCACGGTCGGGGCCAGCGCCGGGCCCCGACCGTCGTCGGACGCCGGCCGAGCGTCATCCAGCGCCAGCAGGGAGAGCACCCCCGCGACCGGCCGCCCGGCAAGGGACGGCGTGGTGTTCGGGTCGAACGCGACGGTCTCCGCGCCATGGTCGCGCAGCGCGGTGGTCACGGCGGCCACCATGGGTGCGTCCTCGCCGTCGCCGGACGTCACGACCAGCCAGGTGCCGGTCAGCCGTGGTGCCGGTGGGTCGGGGAGGGGCTTCCAGACGATGCGGTGGCGCCACTCCCGCTGCCGCCGCCAGGTGGCCAGGGCGGGCAGGAGCTCCGCGAGCGCCTCCCGCCGGCCGGCGGGCACCTCGAGCGCCCGGGTCAGGGCCGCCGCGTCCGTACGTTCCACGGCATCCCAGAACTCGGCCTCCGCCCAGGTCTCCACCGTGGGCACGGCATCCGCCGGAGCCTCGTTCTCCAGCCAGAAGCGCTGTCGCTGAAAGGCGTACGTGGGCAGCGCGACGGCGCGGGGAGCCGGATCGCCGTCGAACAGGGCGGCCCAGTCCACGGTGGCGCCCATGGTGTGCATACGGGCCAGGCCGCACATCAGCTCCCGCACCTCGGACCCCTCGCCACGGAAGGGCGACAGCACCAGCGCGGCCGGGGCGGAGGGCAGCATCGCCCCGGGCCCCGGCTCCCACACCGCACCGGTCTCGTCGAGCGAGGGCATGGGCGGCCGCTCGTACTCCACCGCGCCCGGCTCGGCGCCGGCGGCCACCAGCCGGCACGCGTCGGCGAGGTCCAGAGCGCCGGTGATGTGCGCCGCCGCGATCTCACCGACCCCACAGCCCACCACCGCGTCGGGCCGCACCCCCACCGAGGCAAGCAGCCGGGCCAGCGCGATGTAGAGGGCGAACAGCCCGGCCCGGGAGGACACGTCGGCTACCCCCTTCACCCCGAGCACCTGGCCGACCTCGTCGAAGGCCGTGGCGAAGACGGGGAACCGGCCGTACAGCCCGGCGCCCGTCCCCGGTGGATGGCCGCCCTCGCCACCGAAGGCGAAGACCGTCCCGCTCGCCGGGGCCGCCGCGCCGGTACGGGCCACACCGGGCCCCACCACCGAGGGATGCGGCTCACCGGCCGCCAGCGCGGCCAGCCCCGCTCGCAGCTCGTCCGGCCCCCGGCCGACCACGACCGCCCGGTGGTCGAACACCGACCGCGTGGTGACGAGTGACCAGCCAACGTCCGTGGGGGAGAGCCCGGGAGCGGCTGCCGTATGCGCGGCCAGCGCACGGGCCTGGCCGCGCAGCGCCGCCGCGCCCCGCGCGGACAGCACCCACGGCACCACCCCGGGGTCGCGAGCGCCACCGGCGTCGGCGGAGTGTTCCACCGACTCGGTGAACTCCTCGAGAATCACATGGGCGTTGGTACCGCTGGCGCTGAAGGAGGACACACCGGCCCGCCGTGGTCGGTCCACCCGTGGCCAGTCCATCCGCTCGGTCAGCAGCCGCACCGCGCCCTTGCGCCAGTGCACCAGCCGGGTAGGCCGGTCGATGTGGAGCGAACGCGGCAGCACGCCCCGGCGCATCGCCATCACCATCTTGATCACACCGGCCATTCCGGCGGCGGCCTGCGTATGGCCGATGTTCGACTTGATGGATCCCAGCAGCAGCGGCCGGTCGTCCGGACGCTCCTGCCCGTACGTGGCGAGCAGCGCCTGGAGCTCGATGGAGTCACCGAACGCGGTACCCGTGCCATGCGCCTCCACCGCGTCCACGTCCCCCGTGGACAATTGGGCGTTCGCCAGCGCGTCACGGATCAGCTGCTGCTGAGCGGGGCCGTTGGGCGCGGCCATGCCCGTACTGGCACCGTCCTGGTTGATCGCCGAGCCGCGGACCAGGGCCAGCACCGGATGGCCGTTGCGCCGTGCGTCCGACAGCCGCTCCAGCAGCAGCAGACCGGCGCCCTCCCCGTACACCATGCCGTCGGCCGCGTCCGCGAACGACCTGCACCGGACATCGGGCGACAACTGGCGCTGACTGGAGGCCACTTGGAACACGCTCGCGGTGTACATGATGGCGGCGCCACCGGCCAGCGCCAGCGTGCACTCGCGCCGCCGCAGCGCCCCGGCCGCCAGATGCATCGCCACCAGCGACGACGAACACGCGGTGTCCAGGCTGACCGCCGCGCCCCGCAGACCGAGGGTGAACGCCACCCGGCCCGAGGACACACTGCCCGCGTTGCCGTTGCCCACATGGCCCAGCAGACCCTCGGGGATCTCGTCCAGACGCGAGGCGTAGTCGTGGTACATCACCCCCGTGTAGACGCCGGTCCGGCTGCCCCGCAGGGTGTGCGGATCGATGCCCGCGCTCTCCGTCGCCTCCCACGCCAGCTCCAGCAGCATCCGCTGCTGCGGTTCGATGGCCGCCGCCTCCCGGGCGCCGATGTCGAAGAACTCCGCGTCGAAGTCGGCCGCGTCATAGATGAAGCCGCCGGCCCGGACGTACGAGGTGCCGTGGTGCTCCGGATCGGGGTGGTAGAGGTTCTCCAGGTCCCAGCCCCGGTCGGTGGGGAAGCTGGAGACGGCGTCCCGCCCGTCGGCCACCAGATCCCACAGCTGGGCCGGGTTGCGCACCCCGCCGGGGAAGCGGCAGGCCATGCCGACGACGGCGATCGGCTCCTCCAGCTCCTCCTGGACCTCCCGCAGCCGCTGCCGGGTCTCATGGAGCTCGGCGGTGGTCCACTTGAGATAGTCGACGAGCTTTTCCTCGTTGCTCATGAGCCGCCCGCACCCACTGCGCTGCGCGGGCTCAGATCCACCAGCGCGAGCTCATCGGCGGTCAGCGGCGGCTCCGTGAGCTCCGGGAGGACCCGGTCCTTCTGCATCAGCGAAAGGAAGCCGCTGGACGCCAGCTCGGACTGCGGGGCGGTGAGACTGATGACGTCGGTCACCACATCACACACCGCCGAGGAGCGGATCGACCGGTCGGCGATCAGATCGGAGAAGCGCTGCCGCGCCACGGCCCCGCCGGTCAGCCGTGGATCCGTCGTGTTCATCCGGCAGTTGACGTACTCCACGTCCTTGGACGCGGCCATGATCCAGGGGTCGTCCACGGTGGTGCTGATCGCCTGCTGGATCCGGTGCGTGGTTCCCCCGGCGATCCCGGACCGCTGGAGCCCGGTGTCCAGGGCGGCGGCCGCGCGAGCCGCCGAGCTCATGCCGTGGCCGTAGATCGGGTTGAACGCGGCCAGCGCGTCCCCCAGCACCAGCAGCCCCTCCGGCCAGATGTCGAGACGCTCCGGATACAGCCGCCGGTTGGCGCCGACCCGCGAGACGGCCACCGAGGTCAGTGGCTTCGCGAGCGCGATGAGATCGGCGACCAGCGGATGGCGCAGTGTCCGCGCGTAGGGCAGGAACTCGTCGTCGTGGGTGGGCAGTCCGGCGCCCCGGGTGCACGACAGGGTCACCATCCAGGTGCCGTCCTCCTGCGGATACACCACCCCGAACCGGCCCGGTTCGCGCAGCCGGTGGTCGGCGGCCACGTTGACGGCGGGGAATCCGGCCGCGGCGCCCGGCGGACCCTGGTACACGCGGGTGGCGTAGGCGATGCCCGCATCGACGATGTCCTCCTCCAGCGGCGGCACCTCCAGCGCCGACAGCCAGTGCCGGAGCCGGGAACCGCGCCCGGACGCGTCGACCACCAGATCGGCCTCCAGGGTTTCGCCCGCCCCGGTGTCCATGTCGCGCACCCGGACCCCGGTGACCCGTTTGGCGTCGCCGACCAGATCGAGGATCTCGGCGCGCTGGCGGACGGTGATCCGCCCGGTGGCGAGCACCCGGTCGCGGACCTTCCAGTCCAGGAACGGACGGGTGCACATCAGGGCGTACTGCCGCGGTGGAAAGCGGTGCTGCCAGCCGTGGGACGTCAAGGTCACCAGGTCCTGATGGAATCCGATCCGGCGGGCGCCCGCGTCGAGCAGTTGGTCGATCATGCCCGGCAGCAGTGTGTCCACGATGCGCGCTCCGCTGGACCACAGCACATGGACATGGCGTCCCTGCGGCGATCCCTTGCGGTGCCGGGGGCCGTCCGGCAGCACATCGCGCTCCACGACGGTGACGCGCTCCACATGGCGGGCCAGCACATGGGCAGCCAGCATTCCCGCCCAGCCTCCGCCCAGAACGATTCCGTGTGTGGGTTCGGTCATGGTTTCGCTTTCGTCCCTTCACCGCTTACGGCTTTACATCGGACTGGGGCTGCCCTTGGCCTGGACCATCTTGGCGAGGTTCTGGGTGACCGCCATGAAATGCGCGACACCGGTGAGTTCGGGGCCGTCGCCCACTTTGGTATCCGTGATGCCCCAGAACGCCTGGGCGTGATGGACCAGTCCGTCATCACCGAGTTCGATCACGCCGATGATGCTGAAGGTGAGTTTGGCCGGCGCGTACACCGTGACCGTGGTCGGCACCGCCACCCTGCGGCCGTCCATCGAGGTGACCGGACGGCCCGGGGTCTCGTGCACCTGGCATTCGATGGACCAGGCGATGTGTTCGCGAAGCGCGTCCTTTCCGATGAGCGGGGGCGCGCCGACCGGGTCCTCGAAGACGATGTCGTCCGAGAAGAGCTCCAATACGGCCTCGACATCACCCTCGTTCATGCGCCGGGCGTATTCCAGAGCCATCTTCTTGAGGGTCGCCTCATCGGCCATGAACGCCTCCTGTGCGGTGCCGGGGTCGTGGGGGATCAGCCGGCGATACCAATGTCCGACCTCCCCCAGAACATCTGCAATTCCTGAATGAGGCCACCGGACCCCGCGCGCATCATCAGGACGTAGTCCCAGGTGATACGGGAGTTCTCCGGGGCGTCCGGGGCCGTCAGCCAGCCGCGCTCGGCGAAGCCGGGGCCTTTGGGCAGATAGTCCATGGTGGCCGTCACCGGCACCAGGACATGCACCCCGTCCTGCCCCGCGACCGGCTCACCGGGAATCTCGGTGATACCCGCCGCGGCGAGCTCCTCGAAATGCGCACGAAGGGCGTCCCGCCCGGTCCTGCGCCCCGATCCGACCGGATCCTCGAAGGTGACCTCGTCCGCGTAGAGTTCGAGAAGCCCGTCGATATCCGCGGCGTTCATCCGGCGGCTGTGTTCGAGAATGAGCTTCTTCCGGCTTCGCTCATCAATCACCGTGTGCCCCCATGTGCATGCTCTCCGTCGCTTTCGCTCCGGCCCAGGTCCTGGTCGATGAACTGGAAGATCTCGTCGGCCGTGGCGTCCTGAATACGGCTTGCCGCCTGGCCCTCCTCCGTCCCGCCGTCGTGCAGGGCGCCCAGTTTCGACAGCGTGGACTGAAGGCGCTTCAGCAGCGCCTCATGCGCCGTCCCGTCCTGGGCCACGGAAAGCAGCGCGGTTTCCAGCCTGTCGATTTCCCCCAGCATGGGGGAAAGCGGATCCACATCCTCGGGCGCCAATTCCGCGTGCAGATGGACGGCGAGCGCGGCCGGATTCGGGTGGTCGAAGATGAGAGTGGTGGGAAGTCGCAGCCCGGTCACGGCCGTCAGCCTGTTGCGCAGCTCGATCGCGGTGAGCGAGTCGAAGCCGATCTCCAGGAAGCCGCGCTCGGTCTGGATCCGCCCCGGGTCGGAGTGGCCCAGCGCCGCAGCGGCATGGGTGAGGACCAGATTGAGCAGCGTACGGCGCTGCTCCGCCACCGGCAGCGCGGCCAGATGACCGGCCCAGTCGGTGTGCGGCCGGGCGGTGGCCGCCGTACGCCGGGTCGTAACGCCTCCGGTGAGCGCCCGCAGGGGAGCGGGCAGGGTGAGCGCCGGCTGACCCGCCAGCGCCCGTACGTCCAGGTCGATGGCGATCAGATGGTGGTGGCCATGGCGCACGGCGGCGTCGAGCAGCCCCAGCGCCCGCTCGCTGGACATCGCCCCGATACCCGACCGGCTCATCCTGGCCCGGTCCGTCTCCCCCAGATGCCCGGTCATCCCGCTGGCATCCGCCCACAGGCCCCACGCCACCGAGAGCCCCGGCAGACCGAGGGCGCGGCGCCGGGCGGCCAGGGCGTCGCAATAGGCGTTCGCAGCGGCGTAGTTGGACTGTCCGGAGGCGCCCAGTGTGCCCGCCGTGGAGGAGAACATCACGAACAGGGACAGCGGCAGCTCCGCGGTCGCGGCGTGTAGATGGGCCGCGGCCGTGGCCTTCGGGCGCCACACCCGCGCCAGCCGCTCCGGGGTCTGGGTGGTGAGTACGGCGTCGTCCAGCACCCCGGCCGCGTGGATCACACCGGTCAGCGGATGTGCGGGATCGACCCCGGCGACCAGCTCGGCCACCGCGTCCGGGTCGGTGACATCGGCTGCGGTGATGTGTACCCGAGTCCCCAACTCGACCAGCCGGTCGGTGAGTTCATCGGCTCCGGCGGCCTCGGGGCCGCTCCGGCTCACCAGCAGCAGATGCCTGACTCCCCATGTGCGCACCAGGTGTTCGGCGACCAGAGCGCCCAGGGTGCCGGTGCCACCCGTGATCAGTACGGTGCCATCGGTGCCGAGTCGGGTGGTGTCCTCCTGGTCCTGGCCGTCGATGGCGGGGCCGGCCGTGGCCGTCGCGCGGACCATCCGGGGCACCAGCACCCGTCCGCCCCGCACCGCCACTTGGGGCTCATGCGCCTCGATCGCGCGCACCACGGCCGCCACGAGGCCCTCGCGGTTTTCGTGGCTCTCGTGGCTCTCGTGGCTCTCAGCGAGGTCGAGCAGCACAAACCGGCCCGGGTTCTCCGACTGGGCGCTGCGGATCAGCCCCCATGCCCCGGCACCGGACGGGTCCAGTGTGTTGTCGTGGATGTCATCGGCGCCATCGGTGCTTTTGTTCGTTGCCACCGCGTCACGTGTGACGACCACCAGCCGCGTGTCGGCCAGCGCCGGGCGCCGCAGCCAGGACTGCACCAGCCCCAGCAACTCCTCGGTCGCCTCCAGCCCGTCCCCGTGGCCGCCCTCGGCGGCGTACGGCTGGGCCAGGACGACGGCAGGGGCGGGCTCGCCCGAGTCGACGGCCGCGATCAGCGCCTCCAGGTCCGGATGGCACGCCACCGCATCGCCCATGTCCGCCCGGACCGGCTCCGCCAGCCCCAGCCGGTCCTCACCCAGCACCACCCAACCGCCGTCGCCGACCACCGAGGTGGGGGACGGCGCGGTGGCCGGAGCGGGCAGCGGCGTCCAGTCCAGGGTGAACAGCCCGTCCACGGTGCGGGTGGCCGTGCGCAGCCGGTCCGTCGCGGCCGGACGGGTGACGAGTGAGTCGACCGTCAGCACCGGCGCGCCCACCGTGTCCGCCACCGTCAGCCGCAGCGACTGCCGCTCCTCGTCCCGCGACAGCCGTACCCGTACCGTGGCCGCCTCGGTGGCCCACAGGGACACGCCGTTCCAGGCGAACGGCAACCACACCTGGCCGTCGTCCTCCTGTCCCTCGGGCCGGTCCATCAGCAGCGACGTGTGCAGCGCCGCGTCGAGCAGCACCGGATGGATGCCGAATCCGTCCCGGCCTCCGGCGGCATCGGGCAGCGCCACCTCGGCGAGGACATCCCCGCCCTGGCGCCACGCGGCCGTCAGCCCTTGGTACGCGGGGCCGTAGCCGTACCCCGCCGCCATCGCCTGCTCGTAGAAGGCGCCGACGTCCAGCGGCTCCGCGCCCGGCGGCGGCCATGCCCCGCCCAGGCCCTCCACCGGCGCGGGTGCGTCGGCGGCGGGCGCGAGCACGCCCACGGCATGACACACCCACTCCGTGTCCGGGTCGGAATCGAGGGCCGGGGCGGGGCCGACGCCGTTGGGGCCGTCGGGCCGGTCGGGCCGGTCGGGCCGGTCGGGACGGTCGGGACGGTCGGGGCGCGAGTACATCCGCACCTCACGCCGCCCGTCCTCCGCCGCGGCACCCACCACCACCTGCACCCGCAGCCCACCGCACTCGGGCAGCGCCAGCGGAACCTGGAGCGCCAACTCCTCCACCCCTCCGCAGCCGACCTCGTCGGCCGCCCGCAGCGCCCACTCCACCAGCATCGCGCCCGGCGCCAGCACCGCACCCGCCACCACATGCTCGGCGAGCCACGGATGGGACCGCGTGGAGATCCGGCCGGTGAGCACGTGAGTGCTGCCGTCGGCGAGTTCCACGGCGGCGGCGAGCAGTGGATGTCCGGCGGCCGTCAGCCCCAGATCGGCCGGATCGCCCCCCGGCCCGCCCTCGCCGTCCAGCCAGTACCGCCGCCGCTGGAAGGCGTAGGTGGGCAGGTCGATGGTGCGGGGTGTGGGGTCGGTGGGGAACCAGCGGGTCCAGTCGACGGTGACCCCGGCGGTGAACGCCTGCGCCACCGACCGGGCCAGCTGGGCGGGGCCACCGTGGTCGCGCCGCAGGGTCGGGATGGTGACCGCGTCGACCCCCGCCTCCTCGATGCTCTCCTGCATGCCGATGGTGAGGACGGGGTGGGTGCTGGCTTCGATGAATACGCGGTGGCCGTCGTCGAGGAGTGCTCGTATGGCGTCGGCGAAGCGGACTCGTTCGCGGAGGTTCTTGATCCAGTAGGTGGTGTCGAGCTCGCTGGTGTCCATGCGGGTGCCGGTGACGGTCGAGTAGAACGCCACCTCGGCCTGGACGGGCTCGATCCCCGACAGCACCTCCTTCAACTCCTCGGCGATTTCGTCGACTTGGGCGCTGTGGGAGGCGTAGTCCACGTCGATGAGCCGGGCGCGGCGGCCTGTTTGTTCGCATGCGGTGACGGTGTGGGCGACCTGGTCCGGTGGTCCGGAGATGACGACGGAGCCGGGTCCGTTGACGGCGGCGATGCCGACGTTGCGGGCTGGTTCGCCGAGTTTGGTGAGGAGTTCTTGGGTTTGGTTGTGGCTGAGGGTGAGGGAGGCCATGGCGCCGTGGCCGGTGAGGCGGCGGAGGGCGTGGGCGCGGAGGGCGACGATGCGGGCGCCTTCGTCGAGGGAGAGGGCTCCGGCGACGCAGGCGGCGGCGATTTCGCCTTGGCTGTGGCCGACGACGGCGGTGGGGGTGACGCCGTGGTGGTCCCATACGGTGGCCAGGGAGACCATGACGGCCCATAGGACGGGTTGGACGACGTCGACGCGGGCGAGGTCGGCGGCGTTGACTCCGCCGCGCAGGGCTTGGGTCAGGGACCAGTCGACGTGGGGGGTGAGGGCTTGTTCGCATTCGGCGACGCGGGCGGCGAAGACGGGGGAGGCGTCCAGGAGTCCGGCGCCCATGCCGAGCCATTGGGAGCCCTGGCCGGGGAAGACCAGGACTGGTCCGATGCCGCCGCTGGTGATGGTGTTGGGTTCGATGATGGTGGGGTGGGTGGTGCCGGCGGCCAGGGCGTTGAGTCCGGTGAGGAGTTCGTCTTGGTGTTCGCCGACGATGACGGCGCGGTGGTCGAAGACGGACCGGGTGGCGATCAGTGACCAGCCGACTTCCGCCGGCGATGCTTCGGGGTCGGCGGCCACTCGTTCGGCCAGTGCGCGTGCCTGACCGCGCAATGCCTCGGCGCCACGCCCGGACACCACCCACGGCACCACACCACCTGCCGACACCCCGCCCCCCGACGTGTCCGGCGCGGGGGCGGCCTCGGCCGGTTCGGGTTCGGGTGCCTGCTCCAGGATCAGATGCGCGTTCGTACCGGAGATCCCGAACGCGGACACACCGGCCCGGCGCGGACGCTCCCCGCGCGGCCACGCGACCGGTTCGGTCAGCAGCCGCACCGCACCCGCACCCCAGTCCACATGCGGGGTCGGCTCGTCGATGTGCAGCGAGACGGGGAGCACCTCATGCCGCAGGGCCTGCACCATCTTGATGACACTCGCCACCCCGGCGGCGGCCTGGGTGTGCCCGATGTTGGACTTGATGGAGCCCAGCCACAGCGGACGTCCCTCCGGCCGGTCCACTCCGTACGTGGCCAGCAGGGCCTGCGCCTCGATCGGATCACCCAGCGTCGTGCCCGTACCGTGTGCCTCCACCGCGTCCACCTCGGACGGCGACAGCCCGGCGTTGGCCAGTGCTTGCCGGATCACCCGCTGCTGCGAGGGCCCGTTCGGCGCCGTCAGACCGTTCGACGCACCGTCCTGGTTGACCGCCGAGCCCCGGATCACCGCCAGCACCCGGTGCCCGTTGCGCCGTGCGTCCGACAGCCGCTCCAGCAGCACCAGGCCGACGCCCTCGGAGAAGCCCGTGCCGTCGGCCGCCGCGGCGAACGCCTTGCACCGCCCGTCCGGGGACAGCGCGCGCTGACGCGAGAACTCGGTGAACCCACCGGGCGTGGCCATCACCGTCACCCCGCCCGCGAGGGCCAGCGAGCACTCGTCCTGCCGCAGCGCCTGCACGGCCAGATGCGTGGCCACCAGTGACGACGAGCACGCCGTGTCCACCGTGACCGCGGGCCCCTCCAGGCCGAACGAGTACGACACCCGGCCCGAGACCACGCTGCCGAGGTTCCCGGTGGCCACATAGCCCGCCGAGTCGCTCGTCGTCTGGCCGATGAGCGAGAGATAGTGGTACGAGTCCACCCCGGCGAACACCCCGGTGGCACTGCCGCTCAGCGCCTCCCGCGTGAGCCCCGCGCGCTCGAACGCCTCCCACGCCGTCTCCAGCAGCAGCCGCTGCTGCGGATCCATCGCCGCGGCCTCACGCGGGCTGATCCCGAAGAACTCGGCGTCGAAGTCGGCCACATCGCGCAGGAACCCGCCCTCGCGGGCGCTGCTGGTACCGGCGTGCTCGGGATCGGGGTCGTAGAGGTTCTCCAGGTCCCAGCCACGGTCCTCGGGGAACGAGGAGATGACGTCCACCCCCTCGTCCACCACCCGCCACAGGTCCTCGGGGGTCGCCACGTCGCCGGGGAAGTGGCACGCCATCCCGACGATGGCGATGGGCTCCCGGGCACGGTCCTCGACCTCGCGCAACTGCCGCCTGGCCAGACGCAGATCGGCGGTCGCCCGCTTGAGATAGCTGCGGAGCTTCTCGTCATCCGTCATATCGCATCAACCCGATCGTCACGGCTGTCCTGATTCAGCGGTCCTGGTCCGGTGGTCTTGGCCCAGCGGTCCTGGTCCAGTGGTCTTGATCCCGTGGTCCTGTTCCAGTGGTCTTGGTTCATCGGAGGCCGTCGTCGGAGACGGTCAGTTCGTTGTCGAGCGCCCGGAACAACTCCTCGTCGCTGGCCGACGCCAGATCCGCCTCGGCGTCGGCGTCGCCGTCCGCGTCCTGCCACGGGCCGTCCGCCTTGCGCAGCAGTTCGCGCAGCCGGGCCGCGATCCGGGCCCGTTGCTCCCGGTCGGCGATCCCCCCGGTCAAGGCGGCGTCCAGGGAGTCGAGGCCGGTGAGGAGCGAGTCCGCCGATGTGACCCCGGCCGGGACCAGGAGCTCCTCCAGCAGCCGCACCACCGCGGTGGGCGTGGGGTGGTCGAAGACCAGCGTGGCGGGCAGCCGCAGACCGGTGGCGGCGCCCAGCCGGTTCCGCAACTCCACGGCGGTCAGCGAGTCGAAGCCCAGTTCCCGGAAGTTCTGGGTGGGGTGGACGGCATCCGCCGTGTCATGGCCCAGCACCGTCGCCGTGGCGTTGCGCACCAGCTTCAGGAGCGTCTGCTGCCGGTCCTCCCCGGACATGGCGGCGAACGCCTCCGCGGGTGCCGCCCCGCCCGAGGCGATGGCCCCGGTGGCCGCCTGCGGGGCGGCGCCGCGCACCAGGCTCCTGAAGAGGGGCGGCAGATCGTCGGCATGGGCCTCACGCCGCATGGTGGCCAGGTCGAGCCGGATGGGCGCCAGGGTTGGCAGACCGCTGTCGAGCGCGATGTCGAGCAGTGCGAGACCCTGTTCGGTCTCCAGCCCCACCATCCCGGCCCGCGCCAGCCGCGCCCGGTCGGCATCCGTCATCCCCCCGGTCATCCCGGTGGCCTGGGCCCAGTACCCCCAGGCCAGGGAGGTGGCGGGCAGGCCCTGGGCATGACGGTGCACGGCGAGCGCGTCCAGGAAGGCGTTGCCCGCCGCGTAGTTGCCCTGGCCCGCGGCGCCCAGCAGCCCGGCGGCCGCGGAGAACAACACGAACGCCGACAGCCCGGTGTCGCGGGTGAGCTCATGCAGATTCCACGCCGCGTCGGCCTTCGCCCGCAACACCTCATCGAGCCGATCGGGCGTGAGCGCCTCGACCGTGGCATCGCGCAGCAGCCCGGCCGCGTGGACGACGGCGGTGAGCGGATGGCGGTCGGGAACGGTCTCCAGCAGCTTGGCCAGGGCGGCCCGGTCGGCCGCGTCACACGCCGCGATGGACACGTGTGCGCCGAGTTCGGTCAGTTCGGCCGCCAGCTCCGTGGCCCCCGGGGCGTCGGGGCCCCGGCGGCTGATGAGCAGCAGCCGCCGTACGCCGTGGTGGGCCACCAGATGGCGGGCGGTGGCGGCGCCGAGGGTGCCTGTGCCACCGGTGATGAGGACCGTGCCCTCCGGATCGAGGGCGGTCGGGAGCGTCAGCACGATCTTGCCGATGTGGCGGGCCTGGCTGAAGTAGCGGAATGCCTCCGGGGCCCTGCGGATGTCCCACAGCGTGGTCGGCAGCGGTTGCAGCGTCCCGTTCTCGAACAGCGTCGACAACTCGGCCAGCATCTGCTGGATGCGGTCCGGACCCGCCCCGCCGACCAGGTCGAACGCGCGGTAGACGATCCCCGGATGGCGAGCTCCGACCTCCTCGGGGTCGCGGACGTCGGTCCGGCCCATGTCGATGAAGCGACCGCCGGGGGCCAGCAGCCGCAACGACGCGTCCATGAAGTCACCGGCCAGGGAATTGAGCACCACGTCGACGGATCCGGCGGCGGTGCGGAAGACCTCCTCGAAGTCGAGGGTGCGCGAGGAGGCGATATGACGGTCGTCGAAACCGCGCTCCCGCAGGGCGTGCCACTTCGTGGGTCCCGCAGTGGCGAACACCTCGGCCTGCCAGTGGCGAGCCAGCTGCACGGCCGCCAGACCCACCCCACCGGTGGCCGCGTGCAGCAGCAGCTTCTCCCCGGCCCGCAGCCCCGCGAGATCGGCGAGGCCGTAGTAGGCGGTGAGAAAGGCGGACGGTGTGGTGGCCGCCTGTGTATAGGACCAGCCCGCGGGGATCCCGGTGATCATCCGGACGTCGGTGACGACCAGCGGTCCGGTGCCGTTGAACAGACCCATGACCCGGTCGCCCACCGCGAACTCCGCGGTACCGGGCCCCACTTCGACGACCACGCCCGCACCGTCGCCGCCCAGTGGCCTGGGGTCCTCCACCATGCCCAGCGCCACGACGACGTCATGGAAGTTCACCCCGCCCGCCCGAAGCGCCACCCGGACCTCGCCCCGGCCCAGCGGGCGGGTGGTGTCCGGGCAGTCGACCAGCGCGAGCTGGTCCAGGCTGCCGTGGCCGGTCAGCCCCAGACGCCACGCGGCCGACCCCTCCGGCGGGGTGAGCCGCTTGGCAGCGTCGTCGTGGACCAGCCGCGGTACGTACGCCACCCCGTCGCGCAGCGCCAGCTGGGGCTCGCCCGAGGCCACGGCGCCGACCAGGGCCCGCCGCGAGTCGTCCCGTGCGTCGGGGCCGACTCCGTCGGGGCCGACTCCGTCGGGGTCGATTCCGTCGAGGTCGAGCAGCAGGACCCGGTCGGGGTTCTCCGACTGAGCGCTGCGCACCAGACCCCACACGGCGGAGGCGGGCAGATCGTGGACATCGTCATGGCTCTGCGGGGCGACCGCCCCACGGGTGACCACCGCCAGCCGGGTGTCGGCGAATTCGGAAGCGGCGAGGAACTCCCGCAGCACCCCGAGGGCCTCCCTGCTCAGGTCATGGGCGCGCTCCACCGGATCGTCCCGGCCGTCGGCGGAAGAGCCGAAGAAGGCGAACACCACATCGGGGGCCGGGGCCCCGTCCGCCACGGCCGCCCGCACGGCCGCGAGATCCGGGAGGTGGGAGGCGTCGGGCAGCGCGTCGGCCAGGGGACCGCCCTCAGGACCGATCACGGTACAACGGCCCGCGGAGCCGCCCTCGGCCGGTGTCAGCCGCGTCCAGACCGGCTGGAACAGCGAATTCCTGCCCGCCGCACGCGCCCGCCCCAACTGCCCGTCCGGCACCGGGCGCAGGATCAGATCGTCCACGACGGCCACGGCCGCGCCGGTCGGATCGGCCGCGAGCAGGGTGAGCCGGTCCGATGCCGTCGGGGTGATGCGGATCCGCAGGGTGTCCGCGCCGGTGGCGCGCAGCCGCAGACCACTCCAGGCGAACGGGAGCAGGATGCGGTGCGCGTCCTCGGAGTCGGGGGCGACGTCCAGGGCACGGGCGTGCAGAGCGGCGTCGAACAGGGCGGGATGGATGCCGTACGCGGCCGCGCCCTCGCGCTCCCCTTCGGGCAGGGACACCTCGGCGTAGACATCGCCGTCCAGCCGCCACGCGGCGGTGAGGCCCTGGAAGGACGGTCCGTAGTGGTAGCCGTGGTCGGCGAGCTGCCGGTAGAAGTCCTCGACGGGCAGCGGTGTCGCCCCGGGAGGCGGCCAAGCCGCCTTCATAGCCGCGGAGTTGGATGCGGCGGAGGTGGCGAGCGCCCCGGTGGCGTGCCGGGTCCAGGCCGCGTCGCCGGTGTCGGCCGCCGGCCGTGAATGCACCGTGATCGGACGCTCACCGCTGTGGTCGGGAGCGGCCACGGCGATCTGCACATCGACCGCCTCGCCCTGCGGAACCACCAGTGGTGCGTGCAGGGTCAGCTCCGCCACGTGGTCACAGCCGGTCCGCGCGGCCGCGTGGAGGGCGAGCTCGGCGAAGGCGGTGCCCGGCAGCAGGACGGTGTCCAGCACCCGGTGGTCGTTCAGCCACGGATGAGTCCGCGGCGACAGGCGGCCGGTCAGCAGATGGGTGCCGCCGCCCTCCGCGAGTTCCACGGCGGCGCCGAGCAGTGGATGCTCGGCGGACCCCAGCCCGAGGTCTCCCGGGTCGCCACTGTGGCCACCCCGCCCGTCCAGCCAGTACCGCCGCCGCTGGAAGGCGTAGGTGGGCAGGTCGATGGTGCGGGGTGTGGGGTCGGTGGGGAACCAGCGGGTCCAGTCGACGGTGACCCCGGCGGTGAACGCCTGCGCCACCGAGCGCAGCAACTGGGCGTGGTCGCCGTGGTCCCGGCGCAGGGTCGGCACCGCGGCCGCGGGCACACCGGCTTCCTCGAAGGTCTCCTGCATGCCGATGGTGAGGACGGGGTGGGTGCTGGCTTCGATGAATACGCGGTGGCCGTCGTCGAGGAGTGCTCGTATGGCGTCGGCGAAGCGGACTCGTTCGCGGAGGTTCTTGATCCAGTAGGTGGTGTCGAGCCCGCTGGTGTCCATGCGGGTGCCGGTGACGGTCGAGTAGAACGCCACCTCGGCCTGGACGGGCTCGATCCCCGACAGCACCTCCTTCAACTCCTCGGCGATTTCGTCGACTTGGGCGCTGTGGGAGGCGTAGTCCACGTCGATGAGCCGGGCGCGGCGGCCTGTTTGTTCGCATGCGGTGACGGTGTGGGCGACCTGGTCCGGTGGTCCGGAGATGACGACGGAGCCGGGTCCGTTGACGGCGGCGATGCCGACGTTGCGGGCTGGTTCGCCGAGTTTGGTGAGGAGTTCTTGGGTTTGGTTGTGGCTGAGGGTGAGGGAGGCCATGGCGCCGTGGCCGGTGAGGCGGCGGAGGGCGTGGGCGCGGAGGGCGACGATGCGGGCGCCTTCGTCGAGGGAGAGGGCTCCGGCGACGCAGGCGGCGGCGATTTCGCCTTGGCTGTGGCCGACGACGGCGGTGGGGGTGACGCCGTGGTGGTCCCATACGGTGGCCAGGGAGACCATGACGGCCCATAGGACGGGTTGGACGACGTCGACGCGGGCGAGGTCGGCGGCGTTGACTCCGCCGCGCAGGGCTTGGGTCAGGGACCAGTCGACGTGGGGGGTGAGGGCTTGTTCGCATTCGGCGACGCGGGCGGCGAAGACGGGGGAGGCGTCCAGGAGTCCGGCGCCCATGCCGAGCCATTGGGAGCCCTGGCCGGGGAAGACCAGGACTGGTCCGATGCCGCCGCTGGTGATGGTGTTGGGTTCGATGATGGTGGGGTGGGTGGTGCCGGCGGCCAGGGCGTTGAGTCCGGTGAGGAGTTCGTCTTGGTGTTCGCCGACGATGACGGCGCGGTGGTCGAAGACGGACCGGGTGGCGATCAGTGACCAGCCGACTTCCGCCGGCGATGCTTCGGGGTCGGCGGCCACTCGTTCGGCCAGTGCGCGTGCCTGACCGCGCAATGCCTCGGCGCCACGCCCGGACACCACCCACGGCACCACACCACCTGCCGACACCCCGCCCCCCGACGTGTCCGGCGCGGGGGCGGCCTCGGCCGGTTCGGGTTCGGGTGCCTGCTCCAGGATCAGATGCGCGTTCGTACCGGAGATCCCGAACGCGGACACACCGGCCCGGCGCGGACGCTCCCCGCGCGGCCACGCGACCGGCTCGGTCAGCAGCCGTACCGCACCCGACGCCCAGTCGGCGTGCGGCGTCGGCTCGTCGACGTGCAGCGAGGCGGGCAGCAGCTCATGCCGCATCGCCATCACCATCTTGATCACACTGGCCGCACCGGCGGCTGCCTGCGTGTGCCCCAGGTTGGACTTGACGGAGCCCAGCCACAGCGGCCGGTCCTCCGGCCTGCCCTGGCCGTACGTGGCCAGCAGCGCCTGCGCCTCGATCGGATCGCCGAGGGTGGTCCCGGTACCGTGTCCGTCGACCGCGTCCACCTCGGCGGTGGACAGCTGCGCGTTGGCCAGGGCCTGCCGGATCACCCGCTGCTGCGACGGCCCGTTCGGCGCCGTAAGACCGTTGCTGGCCCCGTCCTGGTTGACCGCGGAACCCCGGATCACCCCGAGGACACGGCGGTTGCGGCGCTGCGCCTCACACAGACGCTCCAGGACGACCAACCCGGCGCCCTCGCCCCACCCCGTGCCATCGGCGGCCGCCGCGAACGGCTTGCAGCGGCCGTCCGGGGCCATGCCGCGCTGACGGGAGAACTCGATGAAGGCGCCGGGCGTCGCCATCACGGCCACCCCACCGGCCAGGGCCAGATCGCATTCGCCGTTGCGCAGCGCCTGACACGCCAGGTGGATGGCGACCAGCGACGAGGAACACGCGGTGTCCACCGTGACCGCGGGCCCCTCCAGGCCGAGCGAGTACGCCACCCGTCCGGACACCACACTGCCGAGGTTCCCGGGGCCGACATAGCCCTCCACCTCGCTGGTGATGTCGCCGATGACCGACAGATAGTCGTGCGAACCCACCCCGGCGAACACCCCGGTGTTGCTGCCGCCCAGCGCCGCTCGATTGAGCCCGGCGCGTTCGAACGCCTCCCACGCGGTCTCCAGCAGCAGCCGCTGCTGGGGGTCCATGGCCTGGGCCTCACGGGGGCTGATGTCGAAGAAGGCCGCGTCGAACCCGGTCGCGTCGTAACAGAATCCGCCCTGGTCCACATACGACTTCCCATAGCTTTCGGGATCCGGGTCGAACAGCTCCTCAACGCCCCAACCCCGGTCCGTGGGAAAGCCGGAGACGGCGTCCTCGCCGTCCCGCACCAGCCGCCACAGCTCCTCCGGCGACCGCACCCCGCCCGGATAGCGGCAGGCCATGCCCACGATCGCGATGGGCTCCGGCTCGGCGGACTCGGCCTCCCGCAGACGCTCACGGGTCTGGCGCAACTCGGCCGTGACCCACTTGAGGTGGTCGAGCAGCTTCTCTTCGTTCGACATCTAGCGGAGGCTCCTTGGCGCGTCGCGGAGGATGGGGGTCATCGGGCTCACGACTTTCCGAGCTCGTCGGACTTTCCGAACTCGTCGGAGATGAGGTCGAAGATGTCTTCTGCCGTCGCCGTCTCGAGCTCGCTGTGGGCCGTGGAACGCTCCGTTTCCCGTTCCGTGTCGCTCCACTTGGCCAGCAGCAGCCGCAGCCGCCCGGTGATCCGGCGACGGGCCGCCTCGTCCACCGCCGATGGCTCCGAGACCGAGTCCCACCGGTCGAGCTCCGAGAGCAGATGTCCCTCGGAGGTCAGCTGCCCCTCGACGAGCCGCTCGCGCAGATAGTCGGCCAGCTCCTTGGGGGTGGGGTGGTCGAAGACCAGGGTGGGCGGAAGGTCGAGCCCGGTGGCGGCGGAGAGCCGGTGCCCGAATTCGACGGCCGTGAGGGAGTCGAACCCCAGCTCCTGGAACGGCTGGGCGGGTGGGACCGCGTCGATGGTCGGATGGCCGAGGATCGCGGCGGCATGCGTCTGGATGTGATGGAGCAGGAGCTGATGCTGCTGGGCGGGGGAGCCGGTGGTCAGCTGCCGCTGCAGCGAGCTGCTCAACGTCGCGTCGACGTCCGGGGTGGCATCGGCGCCCGGCGACGCGGTGGCGGCCAGGTCGGACAGCAGCGGGCTGGGCCGCTGCGCGGTGAAACCGGCTGGGAACCTCTCCCAGTCGATGTCCGCGATGGTGATCGTGGTGTCGGCGTGGTCCAGGGCGTGCTGGAGCGAGGCGATGGCGAGGTCGGTGTCCAGGGGACGCATCCCGCGCCGGCGGTAGTAGTCGATGACGGCCTCGTCGGCGGCCATGCCCGCATCGCTCCACGGTGCCCAGGCGAGGCTGGTGGCGGGCAGGCCACGGGCACGGCGGTGCTCGGCGAGGGCGTCCAGATAGGCGTTGGCGGCGGCGTACGAGGGCTGTCGGCTACCGCCCCACGCGGCCGCGCCGGACGAGAAGAGCACAAAGGCGCTGAGGTCGAGGTCCTCGGTGAGCTCATGGAGATGGGCGGCCGCGAGCGCCTTGGGCCGCAGCACCGCCGCGATCCCCGGAAGGTCCAGCTCGGCGAGCGGGATGTTCTCCGCGAGCCCGGCGGCGTGGACGACGGCGGTGAGGGGGTGTTCGGCGGGGATGGTGTCGAGGAGGTGCCGGAGTGCGGTGCGGTCGGATACGTCGCAGGCCGTGATGGCGACGGCCGTGCCCAACGCGGTGAGTTCCTGGGCGAGTTGGGTGGCGCCGGGTGCGTCGGGGCCGGAGCGGCTGACGAGGTGGATGCGGGGTGCGCCCTGGCGGGCGAGCCAGCGGGCCACATGGGCGCCCAGACCGCCGGTGCCGCCGGTGATCAGGGTCGTGCCGGCGGGGCGCCACGCGGTGGGCGCGGTGTCCGGGCAGGCGCCGCGCTCCAGCCGGCGGGCCAGGGCGGTGGCGCGGATCGCCACCTGGTCCTCGGGCTGACCAGGCACCAGTACGGCGGCGATACGAGCGGGGGTACGGGCGTCCACGTCGGCCGGGAGGTCGATGAGACCGCCCCAGAGGTGGGGGTGCTCCAGCGCCGCGACCCGGCCCATACCCCAGATCTGGGCCTGGTGCGGGTGGGGGAGCGGATCGGTGGCGGTGGCGGCCACCGCACCTTGGGTGACGCACCACAGGGGCGCGATCAGCGGCGTCTGGCCGAGGGCCTGGACAACGGCGGCCGTGGCGGCCAGCCCGGTGGGGACGGCCGGGTGGTCGGGGTGGGGCGTCTGGTCGAGCGCGAGCAGACTCAGAATGCCCTCGGGTGTGCTGCCGTCGGGGAGGTGTGAGAGCAGTGGGGCGAGGGCGTCGCGTCGGGCCTCCACGCCATCGAGCGACAGGACTTCATGGGCCGCGCCATGGGCATCCAGCGCCTGGACGGTGGCGTGGACGGCCGGGTGCTCCTCCAGCCCGGAGGGCACGAGCAGCAGCCAGGTTCCGCTGAGCGTCGGCGCGGTGGCGGGGTCCGGCAGCTGCTTCCACGCGACGCGATAGCGCCAGGAGTCGATGGTGGACCGTTCGCGGTGCCGACGCCGCCAGGTCGACAGTACGGGGAGCGCGGGCAGCAGCGCGTCGATGCCGGGGCCGTCCTTCTCCAGCTGGAGTGTGCTGGTGAGGGCATCGACGTCGAGCTCCTCGATGGCGTCCCAGAGCCTGGTTTCGGCCGGGTGGTGGCCATTGAGATGACCGTCGGCGCGCGGGGCGGGCGGGGCGAGCCAGTAGTGCTGGTGGTGGAAGGCGTAGGTGGGGAGGCCGATGGTGCGGGGGGGGGGGGGTGGCGGGGTACCAGTTGGTCCAGTCGACATTGACACCGGCGGTGTGGAGTTGGGCGAGGGTGTGGGTGAGGGCGTGTGTGTCGGGTTGTTTGTGGGTGAGGGTGGAGGTGATGAGGGGTGTGGGTTGGTCGGGTTCGGTGGTGTGGTGGTGGAGGGTGTGGTGGGTGGCGGTGGCGAGGGTGGGGTCGGGGCCGAGTTCGAGGTAGATGCTGGTGTGGGGTGTGGTGTGGGTGATGGCGGGGTGGAAGTGGACGGGTTGGCGGATGTGTTGGGCCCAGTAGTCAGGCGTGGTGATCTGCTCGTCGGCTGGTTGTCCGGTGAGGTTGCTGATGAGGGGGATGGTGGGCGGGTGGTACGTCAGCCCGCTGATTGCCTCCTTGAACGGCGTCAGGATGGGGTCCATCAGGGGGGAGTGGAAGGCGTGGCTGACGGTGAGGGCGCGGGTCTTACGGCCGCGTTCGGCCCAGGTGGCGCTGATCTCGGCGACGAGGTCGAGGGGTCCGGAGATGACGGTGTTGCCGGGGGTGTTGAGGGCGGCGATGCTGACTTGGCCGTTGTGTGCGGTGAGGTCGTGGGTGAGTTCGTCGGGGGTGGCGGCGATGGTGGCCATGCCTCCGTCTTCGGGGAGTCCTCCCATGAGGGTGGCGCGGGCGGCGACGAGGTGGCAGGCGTCGGGGAGGTCGAAGATTCCGGCGATATGGGCGGCGGCGATTTCCCCGATCGAATGTCCGATGACGGCGTCGGGGCGTACGCCGATGGAGTCGAGGAGCCGTGCCAGGGCGATGTGCAGCGCGAAGAGTCCGGCTTGGGCGTAGGTGGTGTGGTCCAGCAGCGCCGCCTGTTCGGGGTCGCGGCTGAAGACCAGCTCCCGTAGCGGGTGTTCCAGATGCGGATCGAGAAGGGCGCACACCTCGTCGAAGGCTTCGGCGAAGATGGGGAAGCGGTCGTAGAGTTCGGCGCCCATGCCGGGGCGTTGGCTGCCCTGCCCGCTGAACAGGAAGACCGTCTGACCGACCACCTCGGCGGCCCCGCCGGGGTGCACCAGGCCCGGATGCGGCTCCCCGGCGGCCAGTGCCTCCAGCCCGGCCACCAGCTCTTCGCGGTCCTGGCCGATGACCACGGCGCGGTGGTCGAAGAGCGTCCTGGACCGCAGCAGGGACCACCCCACCTCCGAGGCGCTTACCTCGGGCTCGCCGATGATGTGCCCGGTCAGAGCCCGTGCCTGGCCTCGTAGCGCCGCATCGTTCTGTGCGGAGATCACCCAGGGCACCACACCAGCGGCGTCCGATACGGGAGCGGGCGCCATCGGCTCGGGGGCCTGCTCCAGGATGAGATGGGCGTTCGTACCGGAGATGCCGAAGGAGGAGATCCCCGCCCGGCGGGGCCGCTCGGCGTGGGGCCATGGGACGGATTCGGTGAGCAGGCGCAGGTCGCCCGCGCTCCAGTCGACATTCGGGGTCGGTTCGTCGATGTGCAGTGAGGCGGGCAGCACCCCGTGGCGCATCGCCATCACCATCTTGATGACCCCGGCCACTCCGGCGGCGGCCTGCGTATGGCCGATGTTGGACTTGATGGAGCCGAGCCACAGCGGCTGGTCCTCCGACCTGCCCTGGCCGTACGTGGCCAGCAGCGCCTGCGCTTCGATCGGATCGCCGAGGGTGGTCCCGGTGCCATGTGCCTCGACGGCGTCCACCTCGGACGGTGACAGCCGGGCGTTGGCGAGCGCCTGCCGGATCACCCGCTGCTGCGAGGGCCCGTTCGGCGCGGTCAGGCCGTTGCTGGTGCCGTCCTGGTTGACGGCGGAGCCGCGGACGACGGCCAGCACCCGGTGGCCGTTGCGCCGCGCGTCCGACAGCCGTTCCAGCAGGACGAGACCGACGCCCTCGCCCCACGCCATGCCGTCCGCCGCGGCCGCGAACGGTTTGCACCGGGCGTCGGGCGCCAGACCGCGCTGGCGGGAGAACTCGATGAACGCGCCCGGGGTGGCCATCACGGTCACCCCGCCGGCCAGAGCCATCGTGCATTCGCCCTGCCGTAGGGCCTGGGATGCCAGATGCATGGCCACGAGCGAGGACGAACAGGCGGTGTCCACCGTGACCGCCGGGCCTTCGAGGCCGAAGGAGTAGGCCACCCGGCCGGACACCACACTGCCGATATTGCCCGTGGCGACATAGCCTTCGACGTCGCTCGTCGTATCGCCGGTGAGGGAGATGTAGTCCTGGGACGTCACCCCCGCGAACACGCCCGTGTTGCTGCCCGCGAGTGTGTCCCGGTCCAGACCCGCGCTCTCGAACGTCTCCCACGCGGTTTCCAGGAGCAGCCGCTGCTGCGGGTCCATGGCGACCGCCTCGCGCGGGCTGATGCCGAAGAACGCGGGATCGAATTCGGCCGCCCGGTAGAGGAATCCGCCCTCGCGGACATAGCTCGTACCCGAGCGGTCGGGATCGGGGTCGTAGAGCGCGTCCAGATCCCAGTTGCGGTCGGTGGGCATCTCCGCGATGGCATCGCGATGGGCCATGACCAGGTCCCACAGCTCCTTCGGGGAGTGTGCGTCGCCGGGGTAGCGGCAGGCCATGCCGACGATCGCGATCGGCTCGTCCTGGGCGGCTGTGGTGGTGGGGGTGTGAGCGGTGACGGCCATCTGCTGACCGGTGAGTTCGGCGCGCAGGTACGTGGCGAGGGCGTTGGGCGTGGGGTGGTCGAAGACGAGCGCGGGCGCGAGGTCGATTCCCGTGGCGGTGGCGAGCTGGTTGCGCAGCTCCACGGCGGTCAGGGAGTCGAACCCGAGCTCCTGGAACGGCTGGCCGGGCGGAATGGCGTCCGGTCCGGAATGCCCCAGGATCGAGGCCGCGAGGGACTGGATCCGCTCGAGGAGGAGCTGGTGCTGCTGCTCGGGCGTGGCGGCGGAGAGCCGCTGCTGGAGCGAGGTGCCGACGGACGTGTCCGTGGACGTGCCCGCGGTTCGCCCGGTGGGGTTCTCGGCGGCCGTGACCAGCTCGTCGAGAAGGGGGCTGGGGCGCTGCGCGGTGAACGCCGTCGGGAACTTCTCCCAGTCGATGTCCGCCACGGTGACCGTGGTGTCACGGTGGTCCAGGGCGTTCTGGAGCGATGCCACGGCCAGTTCGGGGCTCAGCGGGGACAGCCCACGCCGCCCGTAGAACGCGAGCGCGGTCTCGTCGGCGGCCATGCCCGCGTCGCCCCAGGGGCCCCAGGCGAGGCTGGTGGCGGGGAGTCCCCGGGCGCGGCGGTGCTCGGCGAGGGCGTCGAGATAGGTGTTCGCGGCGGCGTAGGCCCCTTGCCGACTGCCGCCCCACGCGGCCGCGCCGGACGAGAAGAGCACGAAGGCGCTGAGGTCGAGCCCCTGGGTCAGCTCATGCAGATGGGCGGCGGCCAGGGCCTTGGGCCCGAGCACATGCTGGAGTCGCTCCGGCCCCAGATCGGCGATGAGCTCGGTGTCCGACGTTCCGGCGGCGTGGATGACGGTGGTGAGGGGGTGTTCGGCGGGGATGGTGTCGAGGAGGTGCTGGAGCGCGGCCCGGTCGGAGGCGTCGCAGGCGGTGATGGTGACGGTCGTGCCCAGGTCGGTGAGTTCTTGGACGAGTTGGGTGGCGCCGGGTGCGTCGGGGCCGGAGCGGCTGATGAGGTGGAGATGAGGCGCGCCGTGGCGGGCGAGCCAGCGGGCCACATGGGCGCCGAGACCGCCGGTGCCGCCGGTGATGAGAGTGGTGCCCGTGGGCTGCCAGGTCCTGGGGGCAGTGGTGGGCGTACCGGCCCTACGGAGGCGCCGGGCGTAGCTGCCGGTGGCGCGGATGGCGGTCTGGTCCTCCGGCCCACCGGGGGCGAGCAGGGCGGCCAGACGGTCCGCGGTGTGGTGGTCGATGACGGTCGGAAGGTCGATCAGGCCACCCCAGCGGCGAGGGTGTTCCAGGGCCGCGGCGCGGCCAAGTCCCCAGGTCTGCGCCTGCCGCGGGCTGGGGAGCGGATCGCCGGGACCCGCGGCGACGGCGCCTTGAGTGAGGCACCACAGGGGCGCCGGGATCTCGGCGTCGCCGAGGGCCTGGACGAGCACGGTGGTCGCGGCCAGTCCGGAGGGCACGGCGGCGTATGGGGGGTGCGGCTCCTCGTCGAGGGCGAGCAGGCTCAGCACTCCGACGGGTTCGCTTTCCGTGGCCAGACGCGTGAGGTGGTCCGCCAAGGCGTCACGATGGACGGTACGGGTGTCGAGCACATGGCGGAGCGGGGTGGCGCCGTGGCCGGTCAGGGCCTGTGCGGCGGTTGCCACGGCAGGGTGGTCGGACTGGCCCGCAGGGATGATCAGCAGCCAGGTGCCGGAGAGGTCCGGACGTGTGGAAGGAGTGGGAAGGCGCTTCCAAGTGGTCTGATATCGCCAGGAATTGATGACCGACCGCTCCCGGTGCTGTCGCCGCCAGGCGGACAGCGTCGGGAGAACAGCGCCCAGCATGGGCTGCTGGTCCGCCGGTGAGTCGATGGTCGCCGCCAGAGCTTCCAGATCCTCGCGCTCCACCGCCTCCCAGAACTCCCTGTCGACCAGAGCCGCTCTCTCGGTGGGCTCCGGTCCGGAGGGGGCGGCGGACGACAGCCAGTAGTGCTGGTGGTGGAAGGCGTAGGTGGGGAGGTCGATGGTGCGGGGGGTGGGGGTGGCGGGGTACCAGTTGGTCCAGTCGATGGTGGTGCCGTTGGTGTGGAGTTGGGCGAGGGTGTGGGTGAGGGCGTGTGTGTCGGGTTGTTTGTGGGTGAGGACGGAGGCGATCAGTGGTGTGGGTTGGTTGGTTTCGGTGGTGTGGTGGTGGAGGGTGTGGTGTGTGGCGGTGGCGAGGGTGGGGTCGGGGCCTAGTTCGAGGTAGATGCTGGTGTGGGGTGTGGTGTGGGTGATGGCGGGGTGGAAGTGGACGGGTTGGCGGATGTGTTGGGCCCAGTAGTCAGGCGTGGTGATCTGCTCGTCGGCTGGTTGTCCGGTGAGGTTGCTGATGAGGGGGATGGTGGGCGGGTGGTACGTCAGCCCGCTGATTGCCTCCTTGAACGGCGTCAGGATCGGGTCCATCAGGGGGGAGTGGAAGGCGTGGCTGACGGTCAGTGTCCTGGTCTTGCGGCCCTTGGCAGCCCAAGTGGCACTGATGTCGGCGACGAGGTCGAGGGGTCCGGAGATGACGGTGTTGCCGGGGGTGTTGAGGGCGGCGATGCTGACTTGGCCGTTGTGTGCGGTGAGGTCGTGGGTGAGTTCGTCGGGGGTGGCGGCGATGGTGGCCATGCCTCCGTCTTCGGGGAGTCCTCCCATGAGGGTGGCGCGGGCGGCGACGAGGTGGCAGGCGTCGGGGAGGTCGAAGATTCCGGCGATATGGGCGGCGGCGATTTCCCCGATCGAATGTCCGATGACGGCGTCGGGGCGTACGCCGATGGAGTCGAGGAGCCGTGCCAGGGCGATGTGCAGCGCGAAGAGTCCGGCTTGGGCGTAGGTGGTGTGGTCCAGCAGCCCGGTACGCTCCGGATCGCTGTCGAAGACCACCTGCCGTAGCGGGTGTTCCAGATGCGGGTCGAGAAGGGCGCACACCTCGTCGAAGGCTTCGGCGAAGATGGGGAAGCGGTCGTAGAGTTCGGCGCCCATGCCGGGGCGTTGGCTGCCCTGTCCGCTGAACAGGAACACGGTCTGACCGGTGGACTCGGCCGTCTCCCCGGGGTGTACGAGACCCGGATGGGGTTCTCCGGTGGCCAGTGCCTCCAGTCCGGCCACCAGCTCTTCGCGGTCCTGGCCGATGACCACGGCGCGGTGGTCGAAGAGCGTCCTGGACCGCAGCAGGGACCACCCCACCTCGGCAGGACTCACCTCAGGGTCGGCGTTCACCCGTTCGGCCAGCGCCCGCGCCTGGCCTCGTAACGCCTCCGTACCGCGCGCCGACACCACCCACGGCACCGGCCCACCCACCGGCTCCACCGAGTACGCCTCGACGGCTTCGGCCGCCTCGGGCGCCTGCTCCACGATGACATGCGCGTTGGTCCCGCTGATGCCGAAGGACGAGACCCCCGCCCGGCGCGGACGCTCGCCCCGCGGCCACTCCCGTGCCTCGGTCAGCAGATGGACATCGCCCGCGTTCCAGTCCACATGCGGGGTCGGTTCGTCGATGTGCAGTGAGGCGGGCAGCACCCCGTGGCGCATCGCCATCACCATCTTGATGACCCCGGCCACTCCGGCGGCGGCCTGGGTGTGGCCGATGTTGGACTTGATGGACCCCAGCCACAGCGGACGCCCTTCGGGCCGTTCCTGCCCGTACGTGGCCAGCAGCGCCTGCGCCTCGATCGGATCGCCGAGTGTGGTTCCGGTGCCGTGTCCCTCCACCACATCGACCTCTGCCGGCGACAGCCGGGCGTTGGCGAGCGCCTGGCCGATCACTCGCTGCTGCGAGGGCCCGTTCGGCGCGGTCAGACCGTTGCTGGTGCCGTCCTGGTTGACCGCGGAGCCCCGGATCACGGCCAGCACCCGGTGGCCGTTGCGCCGCGCGTCCGACAGCCGTTCCAGCAGCAGTAGCCCGGCGCCCTCGCCCCAGCCGGTGCCGTCGGCCGCCGACGCGAACGGCTTGCACCGGCCGTCGGCCGCCAGACCGCGTTGCCGGGAGAACTCGATGAAGGTGGTCGGCGTGGCCATCACCGTCACGCCACCCGCCAGCGCCATCGTGCACTCGCCCTGTCGCAGCGCCTGGGCGGCCAGCTGCATGGCCACCAGCGAGGACGAGCACGCCGTGTCCACCGTCACCGCAGGGCCCTCGAGGCCGAACGCATACGCCACCCGGCCCGACATGACACTCGGCGTACCGCCCGTGAGCAGATACCCCTCGACCTCCCGCGCCGAGGAGTTGCCGGAGGCGCCGTAGCCCTGATAGGTGCCGCCCGCGAAGACGCCGGTGGTGCTCCCGGCGAGCGTGTCCCGGTCCAGGCCCGCGCTCTCGAAGGTCTCCCACGCGGTTTCCAGGAGCAGCCGCTGCTGGGGGTCCATGGCGAGCGCCTCGCGCGGGCTGATGCCGAAGAACGCCGCGTCGAACCCGGCCGCGTCGTGGAGGAAACCGCCCTCGCGCGCATAGCTGGTGCCCAGACGCTCGAGGTCGGGATCGTAGAGCGTGTCCAGGTCCCAGTCGCGGTCGGCGGGCATCTCCCCGATGGCGTCCCGGCCCGCGACGACCAGTTCCCACAGCTCCTCCGGAGAGCGCACGCCGCCCGGATAGCGGCAGGCCATGCCGACGATCGCGATCGGCTCGTCGTCGGCGGCCGCGGACGACGTGTGGGTGGTGACGGCGGCCTTCTGCCCGGTGAGTTCGGCGCCCAGATACGTGGCGAGCGCGTTCGGCGTCGGATGGTCGAAGACCAGCGCCGGAGCGAGGGCGAGGCCCGTCGTGGCGGCGAGCTGATTGCGCAGCTCGACCGCGGTGAGGGAGTCGAAGCCCAGCTCCTGGAAGGGCTGCCCCGGGGGAACCGCGTCCAGGCCGGAGTGGCCGAGGATCGTCGCGGCCAGGGTCTGGATATGGCGGACCAGGAGCTGATGGCGCTGAGCGGCGGGCGCCGCGCTGAGCTGTTGCCGCAGCGGATTGTCGTCGGCCGCGATCGCCGTGGACGTGGCGGGCTCCGCGCTCGACGGCATCAGTCGGGTCAGGAACGGGCTCGGGCGCTGCGCGGTGAACGTACGGCCGAACCTCTCCCAGTCGACATCCGCGATCGTGACGGCGGTGTCGTCGTGTGTCAGCGCGTGTTGCAGCGACGCGATGGCGAGGTCGGTCGGGAGAGGGGAGAGCCCCCGCCGCTCGAGGTGGGAGAGCGTGTGCTGGTCGGCGGCCATGCCCGCCTCGCCCCACGGCCCCCAGGCGAGGCTGGTGGCGGGCAGACCCCGGGCCCGGCGGTGCTCGGCGAGCGCGTCCAGGTAGGTGTTCGCGGCGGCGTAGGCGGCCTGTTGCCCGCTGCCCCACGTCGCGGCGTTCGACGAGAAGAGTACGAAGGCCGTGAGATCGAGGTCCTGGGTGAGGTCGTGCAGATGCGCGGCGGCCAGGGCCTTGGACCGCAGAACGGGCTGCAACCGCCCGGGGTCCAGCTCGCCGATCTGCCCCAGTTCCATCGTGCCGGCGGTGTGGATGACCACGGTGAGGGGGTGTTCGGCGGGGACAGAGTCGATGAGCCGCCGGAGCGCGGCGCGGTCGGAGACATCGCAGGCGGTGATGGTGACGTCCGTCCCCAGCGCGGTGAGCTCCTCGCTGAGCTCGGACGCGCCGGGCGCGTCGGGCCCGGAACGGCTGACGAGGTGGAGACGGGGTGCGCCCCGGTCGGCCAGCCAGCGGGCGACCTGAGCGCCGAGACCTCCGGTGCCGCCGGTGATGAGCGTGGTGCCCGACGGCTCCCAGGGAGCGGGAGCGGCGGCGGTGTCGGCGGCGGGCACCCGGGTGAGGCGGCGTGCGTACGTACCGGTGGTGCGGATGGCGACCTGGTCCTCGGGTTGCCCGGGGGCGAGAAGGGCCGCCAGCCGACCCGCGGTGTGGTGGGTCATGGCGACGGGCAGATCGATGAGACCGCCCCAGCGCTGCGGATGCTCCAGTGCGGCCACGCGGCCGAAACCCCAGATCGGCGACTGCTCGGGGTGGGGGAGGAGGTCGCTGCGGCCGGTGGCGACGGCGCCCTGCGTGACACACCACAGGGGCGCGCTGATTCCCGCGTCGATTCCTGCGTCATCGAGGGCCTGGAGGAGGGCGGTGGTGGCGCCGAGCCCGGCGGACACCGCGGAGTGGCCGGCGAGCGGTTCCGCGTCGAGGGCGAGCAGGCTGATGACCCCGGCGGGCTGGGACTCCTCGGTCAGCTGGTCGAGACGTTCGCGGAACGTGGCGCGATCGATGTGATGAGCGTCGACCGCGTACGGGAGCGCCGTGGCGCCGTGCGCCCGTAGCGCCTGGAGAGTGACCTGGACCGTGGTGTGCTCCTCCTGCCCGGCAGGGACGACCATCAGCCAGATGCCGGTCAGGGCCGGGGCGGCCGGGTCGGGGAGCTGCTGCCACGTGGCCCGGTAGCGCCAGGAGTCGATGGTGGAGCGTTCACGGTGCTGACGCCGCCAGGCGGACAGTACGGGGAGTGCGGGCAACAGGGCGTCGATGCCGGGGCTGTCCTTGTCCAGCTGGAGTGTGCTGGTGAGGGCGTCGACATCGAGCTCCTCGATGGCATGCCAGAGCTGCGCCTCGGCCGGGTCCCCGGCAGCCCCCTCGAAACTCGTACGGGCGGCGGGCGGGGCCAGCCAGAAACGCTGGTGCTGGAAGGCATACGTCGGCAACCCGACGACCTGGGGGGCCGGGTCGGCGGGGAACCAGCTGGTCCAGTCGACATTGACACCGGCGGTGTGCAGCCGGGCGAGGGTGTGGGTGAGGGCGTGTGTGTCGGGTTGTTTGTGGGTGAGGGTGGAGGTGATGAGGGGTGTGGGTTGGTCGGGTTCGGTGGTGTGGTGGTGGAGGGTGTGGTGGGTGGCGGTGGCGAGGGTGGGGTCGGGGCCGAGTTCGAGGTAGATGCTGGTGTGGGGTGTGGTGTGGGTGATGGCGGGGTGGAAGTGGACGGGTTGGCGGATGTGTTGGGCCCAGTAGTCAGGCGTGGTGATCTGCTCGTCGGCTGGTTGTCCGGTGAGGTTGCTGATGAGGGGGATGGTGGGCGGGTGGTACGTCAGCCCGCTGATTGCCTCCTTGAACGGCGTCAGGATCGGGTCCATCAGGGGGGAGTGGAAGGCGTGGCTGACGGTGAGGGCGCGGGTCTTACGGCCGCGTTCGGCCCAGGTGGCGCTGATGTCGGCGACGAGGTCGAGGGGTCCGGAGATGACGGTGTTGCCGGGGGTGTTGAGGGCGGCGATGCTGACTTGGTCGTTGTGTGCGGTGAGGTCGTGGGTGAGTTCGTCGGGGGTGGCGGCGATGGTGGCCATGCCTCCGTCTTCGGGGAGTCCTCCCATGAGGGTGGCGCGGGCGGCGACGAGGTGGCAGGCGTCGGGGAGGTCGAAGATTCCGGCGATATGGGCGGCGGCGATTTCCCCGATCGAATGTCCGATGACGGCGTCGGGGCGTACGCCGATGGAGTCGAGGAGCCGTGCCAGGGCGATGTGCAGCGCGAAGAGTCCGGCTTGGGCGTAGGTGGTGTGGTCCAGCAGCGCCGCCTGTTCGGGGTCGCGGCTGAAGACCAGCTCCCGTAGCGGGTGTTCCAGATGCGGATCGAGAAGGGCGCACACCTCGTCGAAGGCTTCGGCGAAGATGGGGAAGCGGTCGTAGAGTTCGGCGCCCATGCCGGGGCGTTGGCTGCCCTGCCCGCTGAACAGGAAGACCGTCTGACCGACCACCTCGGCGGCCCCGCCGGGGTGCACCAGGCCCGGATGCGGCTCCCCGGCGGCCAGTGCCTCCAGCCCGGCCACCAGCTCTTCGCGGTCCTGGCCGATGACCACGGCGCGGTGGTCGAAGAGCGTCCTGGACCGCAGCAGGGACCACCCCACCTCCGCGGCACTGACCCCCGGGTCGGCGTTCACCTGTGCCACCAGCGCCCGCGCCTGGCCTCGTAACGCCTCCGCACCGCGCGCCGACACCACCCACGGCACCGGCCCACCCACCGGCTTCAGCGACTCCACCGGCCCCGCCTCAGCGACCCCCTCCGGGGCCTGCTCCAGGATCAGATGGGCGTTCGTCCCGCTGATGCCGAACGACGAGACCCCCGCCCGCCGCGGATGTTCGCCACGCGGCCACTCCCGCGCCTCGGTCAGCAGATGGACATCGCCCGCGTTCCAGTCCACATGGGGCGTCGGTTCGTCGATGTGCAGCGATGCGGGCAGCATCTCGTGGCGCATCGCCATCACCATTTTGATGACCCCGGCCGCGCCCGCGGCCATCTGCGCATGCCCGATGTTGGACTTGATGGACCCCAGCCACAGCGGGTGTCCCGCGGGCCGCTCCTGCCCGTACGTGGCCAGCAGCGCCTGCGCCTCGATCGGATCGCCCAGCGACGTACCGGTACCGTGTGCCTCCACCGCGTCCACCTCGGACGCCGACAGCCGGGCGTTGGCGAGCGCCTGCCGGATCACCCGCTGCTGCGAGGGCCCGTTCGGCGCGGTCAGGCCGTTGCTGGAGCCGTCCTGGTTGACCGCCGTGCCCCGGATCACGGCCAGTACCTCGTGGCCGTTGCGCCGCGCGTCCGACAGCCGTTCCAGCAGCAGGACGCCCACGCCCTCGGCCAGGGTCATGCCGTCGCTGTTGGCCGAGAACGCCTTGGACCTGCCGTCCGGCGCGAGCCCCCGCAGCTCGCTGAAGCCGATGAACGGTGCGGTCGAGGACATCACGGCCACACCCCCGGCGAGCGCCATATCGCATTCGCCCTGCCGGATCGCCTGGCAGGCCAGATGCATGGCCACCAGGGAGGAGGAGCACGCGGTGTCCACTGTCACCGCGGCCCCTTCAAGACCGAGGGTGTACGCCACCCGGCCGGACACCACGCTGGCGGAATTGCCGATGGTGAAGTAGCCGGCCGAGCCCTCGGGCACCTGAGAGGCGTCGGAGCAGTAGTCGAGGTGGTCGCAGCCGATGAAGGTGCCGGTCCGGCTGCCCCGCAGCGACTCCGGGTCGACCCCGGCGTGCTCGATGGCCTCCCAGGACGCCTCCAGGGCCAGCCGCTGCTGCGGCGCCATCCCAAGTGCCTCGCGGGGGCTGATGCCGAAGAACGTGGCGTCGAATCCCGCGGGGTCGTCGATGAAGCCGCCCTCGCGCGTATAACTCGTCCCCGGATGGTCCGGGTCGGGGTGGAAGAGGTTCTCCAGATCCCAATTGCGGTCGGTGGGGAGTTCCGAAATGGCGTCCCGCTCCGTCGCGACCAGTTCCCACAGTTCTTCGGGGGACCGTACGCCTCCGGGGAAGCGGCAGGACATTCCCACGATGGCGACCGGCTCATGCCCCGCGGACTCGACATCCTTCAGACGGCGCTGCGTCTGCCGGAGATCCGCCGTCACCCGCTTCAGATAGTCGAGCAGCTTCTCTTCATTGCTCGCCATGGTCGGCCACCCCCACTTCCCTCGGTCCGGAATGCTGAACGCTATTGGCGGCGGCAGTCGTAACTGCCTTGCAAAGTACTTCCGTCGGGGAAGGTGAAGCTCGTGGTGTCCTTGAAATGCCCTGGTCCGAGCACCTGGTAGTCATCCTTGAGGTCCAGCTTCACGCCCGTCGTCTGCCCGGAGGCATTCGGTGTGATCACCTGGGTGAGGGGCCCCTTGAATATCAGGTGGCCGTCCTTCCAGCCGGACGAGGTGTAGTTTCCGGAGGAACCCCAGTTGTCGTGGTACTGGGTGATGAATTTCCCGTCCACGGGATTCCAGCCGAAGGACGAACGGCCGACCACGCTTCCGGGTTCGAGCGTGGCGTCCGTGTAGAGGTAGTGCCCGCCCATGGCCCGCTTGGTGTTCAGCTTCAGCACGGCCGGCTTTCCGCCCGGCGGTGGGGTGTAGTCGCAGGTGTAGGAGCCGAGCAGAAAGTCCAGGTCGCGGATCTGCGGGGGAGCGGGGAGCGGATTCCTGCCGCGCGGCGGTTTGGCTCTGGTATCGGGCTCGGCGTTCACCGGGGAGACGGTGAGCGCGATCAGGCTCACCGCGGCCACGCCCACGACACCGGCCGGGACCTGCCGGGTCCACCTCCGCCGCCGCGCCGTGCCCCGCGGTTCCCGTTCCCGTTCCCGTTCCCGTTCCCGTTCCCGTTCCCGTTCCCGTTCCTCCGAGCTTTCGGCACGCACACTCGACTCCCAACCGTCAATCGGGCGCTGACCTGCGGCTGAGCCACCTGATCGGCGGCTTGTCCGGATACGGCGACCATCATTTGTGCCGCCGCCAAAGTGGGTCTAACGCCCGGCTTGGCCTCCTCCCGGACGAGACGTGGCATCGCATGAGCCATCGCATTAGGCCAGCTTTAGCCCGCCCGCCGACCATGAATGCCGACCATGGCGATGAGGAGGATGACGATGAGCGGCTGGCCGGAGCTGGAGAAGTACATCGATCGGGCCCCCACCTCGAAGGAGATGATGGCCTGGATCGAACTGATCGTCAGCCAGGGCATTCGCCGGGCGGGCTATCCGGCGGACGGCTGGACCGAGGAGTGGGCCGCCGAACAATTCCGGGAGACGGGCCTGGCGGACGTACGGCTGGAGCCGCTGGACACGCCCATCTGGCGGCCGCGGTCCGCCGCCTTCGAGATCTGGCCCTCCGACCGGCCCGATGAGGTCATCCGCTTCGAGGGACTCGCCCTGCCGTACACCACCCCGACCGAGGGCACCGAGGGCCGGCTGGTGCGGATGGAGGACGGGGAGGTGCGGGGCTCCATCGCGGTGCAGGAGATCGGCTTCACCCGGCTGCCGCAGACCGAGGTGCAGGCCCGCGCCACCGGCTCCTACGACCCCGAGGGCGTGTTCCCCGACCTCGTTCAGACCGTGCCCTTCGACCTTCCCCATGTGCTGGACTTCGACATCGCCATCAAGGACGGCGCCACGGCCTATGTCGGCCTGCTCACCGGACTGCCCTGGGAGACCAGCGACTTCTACTGGCCCTATGACGCCGAGCGGCGCTCCATCCCGGGCATCTGGCTGAGTGGCAAGGACGGGCAGCGGGTCCGCGAGCTGATGGCGTCGGGGGAGTGCGAGGGCCGGATCGTCTCCGATGCCACCATCACCGAGGAGACCACCCACAATGTGGTGGGCACCCTGCCCGGCGCCTCCGACCACTGGGTGATCGTCGGCTCACACCACGACGGTCCCTGGGCGTCGGCCGTGGAGGACGCCTCCGGGGTGGCGCTCGTCCTGGCGCAGGCCACGTTCTGGGCGTCGGTGCCGCGGGAACTGCGGCCGCACAACATGCTGTTCGTGCTGACGTCAGGCCACATGGCGGGGGCGGCGGGCACCCAGGCGTTCATCGCGGCGCACCCCGAGCTGTTCCCGCAGGTCGTCCTCGAAATGCATCTGGAACACGCCGCACGCCAGGCCGAGGTGGTCGACGGGGAGGTCGTGCCCACCGACGACCCCGAGGTGCGCTGGTGGTTCACCACCCAGGCGCCCCAGCTGGAGCAGCTGGTGGCCGAGTCGCTCGCGGCGGAGGACCTGCGCCGCTCGTGGATCCTGTCGCCGACCGCCTTCGCGCCGAACCCGGCCACCGACGGCGCCTACTTCTACTACACGGGTGTGCCGCTGGTGCAGCTGATCACCACGCCCATGTACATCTTCGATCCGCGGGACACCCCGGACAAGGTGGACGAGCAGAGCCTGGTGCCGCTCACCAAGGGGGCGGCGCGGATCATCGCCGGTACGGCGGGCTGTGAGCCCGACACCCTCCGGGTGCCGATCCAGACCGCGGCCGACGGGACGGAGTAGGACCGCCGACGGAGTGGCACCGTCGAACGGGGACGGCCCGCCGGGTTCCGGCGGGCCGCCACCCGTCGCCCTACCGGCGACCCGACAGCCGGCACAGCGCCTTGGCGGTTCGGTGCGGATCGCTCTCGGAGCGGGCGGTGAGGACGACCGCGCCCCGCCGCTCGGCACCCTTCTGCGCGGTCACGGCCACCTCCACAGCCACCGAGCCACCGGCCCTGGCGGTGGCGAGACGGTTGGGCAGCCAGGCGGACCAGCCTCGGCCGAAGGCCCTCGCCGCCAGCCGGTAGACATCCGAGTCCACCGACGTGGCCGGAGCCGTCGCCCGGTCCCCGGTGGCGCGTCCGGTGTTGTCCAGGTCGAAGGTGCACACGGCCCGGGAGCGGGAGGGGTCCCCCTTGGCCTCGCCGCGGTGCAGGGCCAGCCCGCGGCGCTGCGGTCCGGCGCCGTCGAGGGACTTCACGGCGATGGTGTACGAGAGCACTCCGGACCTGTCGCGCTTGAGGTCGAGCACATAGAAGTGCAGCCGGTTGGCCCGGTCGACGTACTCGTACTGGCTGCCGGAGTCGGCTCCGGCGTGGAAGAGGGCGTCGCTGAGCTGCCGGTAGTCGCCCATGGTGATCTTCTGGTCGGTGCCGTCGGGCCGCCGGAAGTCCACCAGGTCGATGTCCTCGGGGTGGGCGTCCACCACCCAGGCGAACGGGGCCCGGTCCTTGTTCTTGGTCTTGGCCAGCAGCACCCCGTGGTCCGGGGTGAACGAGTCCATCCCCATCCGGTCGACGACCTCGACGGTGTAGTTGTCGTAGCCGCCGCCGTCGCACAGCGGGTCGGTGCCGTTGTCGCAGGGCTCCGACAGATCGCTGCCCATGGTGATGTTGACCCCGGAGAGCCCCTTCTCGCCCGGTGGCGCCGAGCGTGCGGTGACCCGGGCGACGACGAGGCCGGAGTTCTTCAGCGCGTCGCGGTCCAGCCGCAGCACGTTCTTCTCGTCCACGATGCCGAGCTTCAGCTTGTCGCGCAGCACATGCTGGGAGCCCATCGAGCCCCCGGCCGTGGCGGGGATCTGCCAGCGGGTGTGCGGTCCGCCGGGGCCGTTGAAGGAGCCGCGGGAGAGCATGCTCCAGATACCGGTGTACGAACGGCTGAGGGGGGTGCCGTACGGGTTGTTGTAGTTGTCCCCGATGCCCAGGATGTGGCTGAGCTCATGGGCGTACACGGCCATGCCGGAGCTCTCGGCCTGCACCGACGACCCGTCGGCGGCGTTGGGCCAGATACGGGCGGCGGCCTGCCAGGACGTCCACGGCACATAGCGGGTCCGGGCGGAGTTGTCGCCCGCGGCGGCCGGCGGCCCCCAGGCGGCGGGTATGTCCGGTGCGCCCGGGAACTTCATCGGGCCGAACTCCTGCCAGGTGGACGACTCGTCCTGTCCGGCCGTGAGATAGAAGACGAAGTCGAACGAATCCGCCTTGTCGGCGCCGACATCGGCCACCCAGGCGGCCTTGCCGTCCTCCCGGATGTCCTTGCCGCAGGTGTCCCCGGCCGGGCAGGCGCCCGGGTTCATCGAGTCCTCGACGCCGTACTGATAGGACTTGCCCGGCATGCGGTACACACCGAAGGCGGTCAGACCGACACCGATGCGGCCGCCGGAGTCCTCCATCCAGTACTCGTTGATGGTGTGCCCGTTGTTCAGCGGTCCAGGTGTGTTGAGGAAGTCCTGGTAGAAGCGCGGGAGGCGGTCGCGCGGAACGTCGGAGGCGCTCGGCTGCGGATTGCCGAACAGGGTGGACCCGGCCGGCCGGCTGACCGTGAACTCCTCGTCCGGATAGTCCAGGAGCACCAGCGCGCCCTTGAAGGTGCGCCGGGTGGGCTTGACGGCGGGGTCCGCCCAGTGGGTACCGGGGACCGCGCGGTAGTCGGCCCAGGTCATGTCGTCGGGGTTGCGCCACTGCTGCGGATCGATCGGCCGCACCAGCGACGGCCGGGCGGGGCCGGCCGACGGTGTGCCGTCGGGGGTGGCCCGCGCGGGTCCGGCGGCGATGGCCGCCGCGGTGGCGAGGACGGTGGCGACGACGGTCAACCGGCCGACGGGTCTTCGGGGGAGGATCAAGGCTCACCTCGTGTCGGGCGTCTCGGAGCTCAGACATGACAAGCCGTGCGAGCGGTATGCCTACCGCTGCCCAAAGGTAGGACGGGGAAAGGGGGGACGCCAGAGTGCCTCGGGGCGTCGGAGTGCCTCGGGACTGCCGTAGTGCGTCGGGGTGCCGGAGTGCCTCGGGACTGCCGTAGTGCGGCGGGACCGGAGTGCGTCGGGACGCCGGTCGGAAAGCGCGATAGCGTGTACCGGCCAACGGGAGCTGCCGCCGCCTGGGACTTCGTCAGCACAACCCGGGAACAGCCCACCCCGGAAGGCGAGGTGCGCTCGCGCCCCGAGGTGCGTCCGCGCTCGCCCGAAGCCGGGCACCGGCCCTCCCTCCCGTCCGGCGCGACTCGTGGATACCAGCACTAGGAGCCCTCTTGACCAGCCCAGAAGAGCGCATGGCTGACCTGCTCAAGACCTTCGGTGAGCCTGCGGCGAACACCGCGTACCTGCTGTGTGACAGGCACCCGGACGACGCCGTCGCGTTCACGGTGGTGGGCAAGGACATGACCGGCCATGACATGACGTACGGGGAGCTTCGGGACCGTTCCTCACGCATGGCCGGCGCCCTGGCCGCCCAGGGAGTCGGAGTGGGCGACCGCGTCGCCACCTTGATGGGCAAATCCGCCGAACTGCTGGTCGCGAGCCTTGCGATCTGGCGGCTCGGGGCCGTCCAGGTGCCACTGTTCACCGCGTTCGCCCCACCGGCCATCGCGCTGCGGATCACGGACAATGACACCAAGGTCGTGATCACCGACGCCGATCAACGTCCCAAGCTGGACCCGGAGTCGGGCTTCCCCGGCGAGCGCCCCTGGCGGATCGTCACCACCGGGCCGGTCACCGGGGCCGATCTGTCCTTCGCGGAGCTGGCCGAGGGGCACGAACCGCTGTCCGAGCCGGCGGCCGTGGGCGGCGACGGGCTCATCGTGGAGCTGTTCACCTCGGGCACCGCGGGCACGCCGAAGGCCGTCCCGATCCCGCTGCGGGCGGTCGCGGGCTTCGCCATGTACCAGCAGTTCGGCCTGGACCACCGGCCCACCGACGTCTTCTGGAACGCCGCCGACCCGGGCTGGGCGTACGGCCTGTACTACGCGCTCATCGGGCCCCTCGCCCTCGGCCAGCGCGGACTGCTGCTGAACGGCCTGTTCTCCGCGGAGTCCACCTGGGAGGTGCTCTCCCGCTTCGGGGTCACCAACTTCGCCGCCGGGCCCACCGTCTACCGCAAGCTGCGCGCCTCCGGCATCCCCGCCCCCGCCGATCTGCGGCTGCGCTGCTGCTCCGCGGCGGGCGAACCGCTGCCCCCGGACGTCGTCGACTGGGCGCTCGAGACGCTCGGTGCGCCCGTACGCGACCACTACGGCTTGACCGAGCTGGGCATGGTCATCGCACACGCCTGGCACCCGGCCCTGCGCGAGGAGATCAAGCCCGGCTCCATGGGCCGTCCGCTGCCCGGTTGGGAAATGAAGATCCTGCGCGAGGACACCAACTCCGCGCAGGCCCGCGTGGACATCCCCGGCCGGGTCGTGGTGGACATCGCCGGCAGCCCGCTGATGTGGTTCAAGGGCTACCGCGACGCCCCCGAGCAGACCGCCGAGAAGTTCAGCCCCGACGGGCGCTGGTTCTACACCGGTGACACCGCCGCCCGCGACGAGGAGGGCCATCTGTTCTTCTCCGGGCGTGGCGACGACATCATCCTGATGGCCGGCTACCGCATAGGCCCCTTCGAGGTGGAGACCGTGCTGCTGGGGCACGCCGCGGTGGCGGAGGTCGCCGTGGTCGGCGTACCGGACGAGGAGTACGGCGAGGTCGTCGAGGCGTTCGTCGTGCCGCGCCCGGGAATCGAGGCGGGCGACGCGCTCGCGGCCGAGCTCCAGCAACTGGTCAGGGAGCGGTACGCCAAGCACGCCTATCCGCGGCAGGTGCACTTCGTATCCGAGCTGCCGAAGACCTCCAGCGGTAAGACGCAGCGGTTCCTGCTGCGCCCGCAGCAGGCCGCGCCGCGGAGCCGCTGAGTCGGCCCGGGTGAGGCAGCGGGCACCACGTACGCCCCGGCGCCCCGTGTAGGTACACGGGGCGCCGGGGCGTTTCCGTTTGCCGGGGCGTTTCCGCGGTCCTGAGGCGTGGCCCCGTGACCTGGCCCTGAGGTCAGCCGCGGGACCGGGACAGCGCCTCCCGCACCGCCTCCTCGGTGCGCCCCACCACCGCCGAACCGTCGTCCGCCGTGATGATGGGCCGCTGGATGAGCTTGGGGTGCTCCGCGAGCGCGGCGATCCAGCGGTCCCGGGCGCTCTCCTCACGCGGCCAGTCCTTCAGCCCCAGCTCCTTCGCGGCCGCCTCCTGGGTGCGGGTGATGTCCCACGGCTCCAGCCCGAGCCGGTCGAGCGCCGCGCGGATCTCGTCCTGGCCGGGTACGTCCTCGAGATAGCGGCGCACGGTGTAACCGGCGCCCTCCGCGTCGAGCAGGGTGAGCGCGCTACGGCACTTCGAGCATGCCGGATTGATCCAGATCTCCATGTCGCACACGGTACCGCGAAAGCACCCTGGAACGGGGTCTGACCAGGGGCCTTTGTCAGTACCGGGCCGTAGAATGGAGGGAGTTGAAGGGAAGGTTTCCCGACCAACTCAGGAGGTTGCCGATGGCCGTTGCCGGACCCCCTCTTCAGGATCTTCCGACCTTTCCGACCCTGCCGAAGAAGCGGATGCCGGCCGGGCGCCCGCGTGAGTGGTACGAGTCCCACAACCGCCGTCTGAAGGCGATGCGCCTGGCCATCGCGCTGCTCAACTCCGGTGTCTACCGCCCCGAGCAGGCGCCCAACCGCAAGATACGGTCCACGGCCGCCCGGATCGGGGTACATCCGCCGTCCGACACCACCTGCCGGATGGTGCGCTCCCTCATCCGCACCGACCACCACACCGGCCGCGCCGCCCGCGGCTGATACCCGTAAGGTCCGCCGCGCCTCCGGTTCCTTTCCGCCGAGCGGAAAGGAACCGGAGGTTTCCGGGAATCGCGAGGTGTCGGGCCGGACGCAAATTGAGGGACGAGGAGTGCCGGGGAAATGTGCCGCGGAGAGCCGCGGTGGCCGTTCCCGGATATCCGGCCGCGCGGACCCTCGGCGGGTTTCTCTCCGCCCCTCCCGTCCCGCTCCCGTCCCGCTCCCGTTTGCGAGGGGGCAGGCGCGGGCGCACGCTCTCCTTGACGGAGGGAGCCAGCGATGACTCAGCAACCACCGTCGGAGGTGGTCGACCGCCCGGTCGTCGGCTCGTACCCGACCTACGAAGGCGCCCAGCGCGCGGTGGATTTCCTGGCCGACAACAAGTTCCCGGTGGAGCACACGGCGATCATCGGCTCGGACCTCCGGATGGTCGAGACCGTGCTCGGGCGGCTGACCAGGGGCCGGGCGGCGCTTGCGGGTGCCGGTACGGGAGCCTGGTTCGGACTGCTGATCGGGCTGCTGCTGTCCGTGTTCGCGGCGGGCGCCCACAACGTGATCGTGCTGCTGGTGAGCGGTCTGGTCTACGGTGCGGTGTTCGGCGCGATCTTCGGCTTCGTCGGGCATGCCATGACCGGAGGGCGGCGAGATTTCGCGTCCCGCAGCCAGATCGTGGCCGCGCGCTATGAGGTGGTCGCGGACGCCCAGGTCGCCGATGACGCGAAGAACATGCTGGCCAGGCTGGCGATGCGGGAGGGCTGAGCGGCTCCGGGGGCTTTCGGGGGGTCCGCGCACGTACTCCATTGCGCGCGGACGGAGTCCTTCCGCGGCTGCTGCTCGTCGTCGTGCTCGCGCTCGGGGTCTTCGTCATGCACCCCCTGGGCCACCCCGACGGCGGCTCCGGCTCGGGCATGACCCATTCGGCGGGCCATGCGTCCGGTGAGATGCGCTCCGCGGCGTACAACGGTGCTCCCGCGGCGTACGGCGGTGCCCCCGGGCCGTACGGCGGCGCCCCCGGGCCGTACGGCGGCGGTACTCGGCGTCTGGGTGCTCGGAGCGCTCCTGCATGCGGTGCTCGCCCGCCGGAGCGGTCCGCCGCTGAGGCTTCCCGTGGCGGCGGCGGTCGTCGCGCGGCCCGATCCTCCCTCGCCGGCCCCGACCTCACTGCCCGGTCTGTTCTGCGGATATAGGCCGAACCGCGCGTAAAGCGCCGATACGCCCCATGGAACAGTCAATACTTGGCAAAAAGAGGTATATCGACATCACCGCATTCACGCGTGTCCCGCGCCGGCCGCTGCACCGCCGTCTCGCGCTCGTGGGCGCCGTCGCCGGATGAGCGGGCGTCGAACGCGCGGATCAAGAGCTTGGCCGGGCAGATCGAGAAGGCCCAGGACCCGGAGATCGCCACTCTGAAGTCCTGGCTCAAGGGCCGGGGCAAGCCGGAGAAGGCGTCCTCGGGCGAGATGCCCGGAATGCGCCACGGCGCGGCCCGGGGCGGGCCCTGGGGCGCCCTCGGAGCGCTACATCCCGGGGGTGCAGCCCAGTAGAGGCGGCAGCAGCGGTAAGCCCACCGCGACCGCCGCCAGCACGCCGCACAGTGCCGGATGCGGACGCCGCCGGGCGTCCAGCATCCGCCGCAGCCGGACCACGGCGCCCGGTCCGCCGACGGTGAAGGCGCCGCCGGGGGCATGGGGGGCTTGGCTCGCCGCCATCGCGCAGAGGGCGGAGACGAGCGCCTGGCGTGGGTGGCGGCGCAGCGCGCGGTCGTCCGCGGCCATCTCCAGCAGAAGCGCCGTCTGCGCCCTGGCCTCGCGTGCCAGCGGCAGCCACCGGAACGCCCGCGCGAACGCCTCCGTGGCCGCCAGCGCCAGATGGTGGCGGCCCGCGATGTGCGCACGCTCATGCTCCAGTACGGACTCCAGCTGCGCGGGGGAGAGCAGCCGCAGCGCGCCCGCGCTCACCACGATCCGCGGCCTGCGGCCGGGCAGGCAGTAGGCCGCGGGCGTGTCATGGTCCAGCACGGTGGCGCGCAGCCGGGCCGAGCGCCGGCCGACCAGGTCCAGAACGCTCCGGTGGCGGGCGCGGACGCGCCGGGCCCGCAGCACCTCATGGCCGAAGAAGGCGAGCGCGATCAGCGCCACCGACGCCGGTGCGGCGATGGCCGGAACGCCGACCGGGCCCGTGCCCGGGATCCGGGCGTCCGGCGTCAACCCGCAGAACCGGAGCAAGCCGGACATTCCACTATGAAGATGCCAAGTTGGGGTGACGAGGTGATAAGTGGTCAGAGCCAACGCGATGGTGAACGAAAGGACCAACCCATGCCAAACGGCAACCGCCAAGGCGGGGGCGCGATGCGGCCAGGCGCTGCGCGCCAGCGCCTTCGGGGCCACTGAGCCGACGACGGCGGCGTAGCAGGCCAGGGCGAGGGCGGCCGTCACGCCTTGGTCCGCCGCCCCGCGGTCCGCAGGGCCTTGCGCAGCGCGCTGACCTCCTCGGGGCCCATCTGCTCGACGAAGTGGGTGAGTGCGGCGGAGCGGTCCTCGCTGGTGCCGAGGGCGTCCTCCATCAGCGCCGCGGTGTACTCCTCGCGGCTGCGGACCGGTGAGTACACCCACGCCCGGCCCTCCTTGGCGCGCAGCAGCCAGCCCTTGTTGTAGAGGATGGAAGCGACGGTCATCACCGTGGTATAGGCGACCGGACGGTGCTCGTTGATGTCGTCCACGATCTCCCGCACCGTCGTGGGACGCTGCCAAGCCCAGAGACGGTCCATGATCTCCGCCTCGAGCTCCCCCAACCGTCGCATGGACGCTTCCTTCCGCCGTTAGTACGGAGGCCCATAGTAGAGACCTCTCGGCGGGGCGCCGCACCCGGCTGTGGAAAAATCCTCAACTCGCCCTGCCCGCGATAGGCTTGACGCCACGCGCATTCAAATCCGCACGGTTCGAGGGAAGGGAAGTCCGGGTGACTGGTCTCAACAAGGGGCTTCAGAAAATCGAGGTGGCGCTCAAGTGGGATCCGAGTCCCCTCGGTGAGCCGCCCCATGATCTCGACATCGTGGCCGGGACGTACCGCGCCGCCGATCCGTACGGTGCGCCCGCGTACCTGGTCCACTTCGACAGCCGCTCACCGGACGGCACCATCAACCTCAACAGGGACAGCCGCACCGGTCAGGGCCTTGGCACCGACGAGTCCATGACCCTCGAGCTCGAACGGCTGTCGTCCGAATACGCGCGGGTGGTCGTCGGGATAACCATCCAGCAGGGTTCGGGGCGGAAGACCTTCGGGGATGTTCCGAACACCAGTGTCCGGATTCTCAATGGATACACCGAACTCATGGCGAGTGACTTCACCGGTGTCTCAGAAGCCACTTCCGCCACGGTCGCGGTATTCACCCGGGACGATGCGGGGGAATGGGGAATTCAGAGCGCTATTCGTGGATTCGACGCGGATCCCGAGGGCTTTGGGCAGCTCATGGGCAAGGACTATTCCTGAGCGTCCGGGCGGCGACTTCCCGGGAGCTTCCCTGAAGACCGGGCCACCGGGGCCGATGCGGCGCGGGGCCCGCACGATCGCCGTGCGGGCCCCGCACCGATTCCGGACATCAGGTCAGATGTCGGATCCGGGTCCGATCGGCGGATGCCCAGGAGAGCGCGGCCCCCGGGTGAGGGTGTAGCCGCCCACCCCGGCGAGCGCCGCCAGCGCCGCGCCGATCACGGTCCACACCCAGCGGTCCGACCACCAGCCGGAGCCCCAGCCGTCCTCCGGCTCGGCGACCGCGTGCGGGACCTCCCCGCCCTTGTCGTCCGCGGAATCCGAGGCCGTGTCGTCGTCCGGCGGCTCGGAATCCGTCCCCGGGGCCGTTCCGGCCCGCAGTACCGGATTGAGCGGCGTCATGTCCCCGCCGTCGGCGTGCGACCCGCCCGCGTCCCGTACGGACGCCTCGACCTCGGCGTCGATCGGCAGCCCGAGGTCCTGGGCGGGCAGATCGACGACGGTCAGCCGCACGTAATAGGCGCCCTGTAGAGGGTCGTTGGCCCAGCGCTCGGACCAGGACCGCACCTGGCGCAGGGTGCAGCTCACGGTGACCGTCCGGTCCTGCTGGGCCGCCCGGCGCGCCGGGGTGCCCGAGGCGCACGGCTGGTGGCGGCGCAGACCGTCGTAGACATCCAGCTGCCAGGTGGCGCTGCCGTGCCGGCTCGAGGCGTCGGGCAGCTTCAGCTCCGCCTCGACCTCGGGGATCTGCCCGGCGGCGGCCGGGAACACCCAGTACAGATAGTCGCCGGTGGAGGCCGCCGCGGTGGCCTGCTGACCGGGCTTGATCTCGGTGGCGGTACGGAAGCCCGTCCCCGCCTCGGTGGGCGCCTCCGTACCGCTCTTGCCGTCCGTGCCGTCCGTGCCGTCCTTACCGTCCGCGGCGGCCGGTGCGGCGGCGGTCAGCCAGGCGGCGGCGCACAGGGTGAGCGCGGCGCCGAGAGTACGCAGGGCTCGCATCAGTTGGACCTCCAGACGGTGACACGCCAGCGGGCCAGCCAGCCCCACAGCAACCCCACGAGCAGCCCGCCCACGGTGAGCACGCCCAGCAGCACCCAGCCGCGGCCCAGGCCGAAGGCGGCCACATCGGCGGGCGGATCGTCGTTGTCCACCACGTCGACGGCGAGCTCCACCGGAAGGCCCGGAGCGCGCTTGACCGAGGCGGGCGCGGAGAACGACTGGCTCAGCTCCACGCACACCGTCCGCGCCGTCTCGTCCTCGTCGTCGTCCACATCCGCGACCGGATAGCGCAGCCCGCTGGAGATGACGTCCGTACGGCCGCTGCCCGCCTCGCTGCCGCGCACCAGCTCCCGGCCGCCCGGGGTCACCGCCCGCACCAGCACGCCGTAGTCCGGGTCCACGGCGCGGTCCACGGCCACGCTCGCCGAGGCCCGCAGCTCCTGACCGGGCGCCACCCGCATCCGGTACCAGCGGTGTTCGCCGAAGCTCTCCCGGTCGCTGTACAGGCCGGAGCCCAGGTACGGGGCCTTCGCGCACTGCGCGGCGCCCAGCACCGGCGTGGGCGTCTCCACGGGTGTGTCGGCGGAGCGCCGGACCAGCTGCTTGATGCGGCTGGAGAGCTGGTCCCGGTGCTGGATCGCCGTATACGTGCCACCGGTGGCCTCGGCGATACAGCTGAGCTGCTCGCGGACCTTGCGGTCGAGCGTCAGCCCGAGCGTGTCGACGACCAGGTGGGTTCCCTGGGCGGCCAGTTCCCGGGCCACATCACACGGGTCCGGCAGACCGCAGGAGTCCTCGCCGTCCGTGATCAGCACGATCCGGCGGGTCCCCTCGCCGCCGGAGAGGTCCTTGGACGCGCCGCGCAGCGCGAGCCCGATGGGCGTCCAGCCGGTCGGGCGCAGCGTGGCGACGGCCGCCTTGGCCTCGGTGCGGTCCACCTGGCCCACCGGGTAGAGCCGCTCGCTGTCCTGGCAGCCGGCCTTACGGTCCTTGCCGGGGTAATTGGCGCCGAGGGTGCGGATACCCAGCCGCACCTCTTCGGGTGTGGCGTCCAGCACCTCGTTGAACGCTTGCTTCGCTGCCGCCATCCGGGTGTCGCCGTCGACGTCGCGGGCCCGCATGGACCCGCTGACGTCGAGCACCAGTTCGACCTTGGGGGAATCGGGAGCCGGTTCGCCGGCCATCGCGGCCGGAGGGGATATCAGGCCGCAGGCGAGGGCCGCGAGCAGCCCCAACGCGCCTGTCGCCAGACGTTTCTTTATGATCACCGGCGCATCTTATGGAGCATCATCCGACTGATCCAAAAGCTTGGCCACCACGGTCGGGGCATACCGCGCCGGGTGTACGGACGGTGTCCGGGTACTCCCCGGGGAGTGGACGAGAATCCGTCTGGTGTCAGCCGCGGCGTTTGCCTCCCCCTCTTAGGGTTTCACCTATGAAACTCCGAAAGACCCGGCCGAGGGGCCGGCGCCTGGTCGCCGCCGCGGCCGCCGCGGTCCTCCTCGCGGGCGCGGGCACCTGGGCGGTGGCCGCCTCCGGCGACCGGCCGACCGTGCACCGCCAGGACCGCGTGCTGGACATGCCGGGCGCACGCATCGACACCTCGTACTTCACCGCGGGCACCGGCCGCAGGCCCGCGGTCCTGCTCGGCCACGGCTTCGGCGGCAGCAAGGAGGACGTACGCGACCACGCCGAGGAACTCGCCCGCGACGGATACGCCGTGCTGACCTGGTCGGCGCGTGGCTTCGGCAGATCCACGGGGAAGATCGGGCTCAATGACCCGGACCACGAGGTGGCCGATGTCCGGCGGCTGATCGACTGGCTGGCGAAACGTCCCGAGGTGCGACTCGACCGCCAGGGCGACCCCCGGGTGGGCGTCGCCGGCGCCTCCTACGGCGGGGCGATCTCCCTGCTCGCCGCCGGATACGACCGCCGGGTGGACGCGATCGCGCCCGAGATCACCTACTGGAACCTCGCCGACGCGCTCTTCCCGAACGGCGTCTACAAGAAGCTCTGGGCCGGGCTGTTCTTCACCACCGGCTCGGCCCCCTTCGGCGGTGCCCAGGGCGACACGAGCGGCGCGGGCGGCGGCAGCGGGGGGATGGGTCCGGGAGGCCAGGGCGGCCAGTCAGGCGGAGGCGGCGGGGCGGGCCAAGGAGCCCAGGAGGACCCGGGAGAGACGAACGGCGGGGGAGCGGCCAGGACGGACCAGGGCCAGGGCTGCGGTCGCTTCGAGAAGGAGCTGTGCGAGATGTACGAGCGGGTCGCGGTCGCCGGAAAGCCCGACGCCGCCGCCCGCCGGCTGCTCGAGGCCCGCAGCCCGTCCGCCGTCGCCGACCGGATCAAGGTCCCCACGCTGATCCTCCAGGGGCAGGCCGACTCCCTCTTCCCGCTCGGCCACGCCGACGCCATGGCGAAGGCGATCCGGGCCAACGGCGCGCCGGTCGCCGTCGACTGGACGGCCGGCGGGCACGACGGCGGCGACCGCGAGACCTCACGGGTGGCGGCCCGCACCGGCGCCTGGTTCGACCGCTACCTCAAGGGCGACAAGGGCACCGACACCGGACCCGCCTTCCGGATCAGCCGCACCGGCGGCATCGACACCACCAACGGCGCGGTCCAGCTGCGCGGCGCCACCGGCGACCGCTACCCCGGCCTCGGCGACGGCGGCCGGAAGGTGGCGCTGCGCGGACGCGAGCAGTCGTTCGCCAACCCGCCCGGGGCGGGGCCGCCCTCCATCTCCACCGTGCCGGGCATCGCCGGACTGTCCCAGGCGTCCTCGCTCGGCGTCGGCCTCTCCCTCGACGTCCCCGGCCAGTTCGCCCGGTTCGACTCGGCGCCGCTGGACCGGCCCCTGCGGATCACCGGATCGCCCGAGGTGAAGGTGCGGGTCAAGGCCGACACGGACGACGCCGTGCTCTTCGCCAAGGTCTACGACGTGGGGCGGGACGGACAGCAGGTGCTGCCCGAGCAACTGGTCGCGCCGGTGCGCGTCGACGGCGCGAAGCAGGGCCGTACCGTCACCGTCCGGCTGCCCGCCGTGGACCACGAGTTCATCGCGGGCCACCGGCTGCGGCTCGTGCTCGCCTCCACCGACCTCGGCTACGCCTCCCCGGACGAGCCCGCCACCTACACGGTCGGGCTCGCGGACGGCGGTCTGACGGTGCCCACCGCGCCCGGCGTGCACACCCAGCCCGCCCCGCTGCCCGCATGGGTGTGGGGGCTGCCGCTCGGCGCGGCCGTGGTGGCGCTCGCGCTGCTGCTGACCGGCAGGCGGCGTACGGCCACTCCGCCGCCCGACCCCGAACTGGCCGACGTACCCCTTCAGATCACCGGTCTGAGCAAGCGCTACGCCAAGTCCGCCGACCGCTACGCGGTGCGCGATCTGTCCTTCCGCGTCGAGAAGGGGCAGGTGCTCGGGCTCCTCGGGCCCAACGGCGCCGGCAAGACCACCACCCTGCGGATGCTGATGGGGCTCATCGCCCCCGACGACGGCGAGATCCGGGTCTTCGGCCAGGCCATCAGGCCCGGCGCGCCCGTGCTCTCCCGCGTCGGCGCCTTCGTCGAGGGGGCGGGCTTCCTGCCGCATCTGACCGGCAGCGCCAACCTCGAGTTGTACTGGCGGGCCACCGGCCGCCCCGCCGCCGACGCCCACATCGAGGAGGCCCTGGAGATCGCGGGCCTGGGCAGCGCGCTGGAGCGTGCCGTACGCACCTACTCCCAGGGCATGCGACAGCGGCTGGCCATCGCCCAGGCCATGCTGGGCCTGCCCGATCTGCTGATCCTCGATGAACCGACCAACGGCCTCGACCCGCCGCAGATCCGGGAGATGCGCGAGGTGATGATCCGGTACGCCGCCGCGGGGCGCACGGTGATCGTTTCCAGCCATCTCCTGGCGGAGGTCGAGCAGTCCTGCACCCATCTGGTCGTGATGGACCGCGGCCGGCTGGTCCAGGCGGGCGCGGTCGGCGAGATCACCGGTAACGGCGGCAGTGTGCTGGTGGGCCACGACGGCGAGCTGAGCGAGGCCCTGGTGGGCAAGGTGGGCGCGCTGTCCGGGGTCGCCTCCGCCGGCCGCACCACCGACGGACTGCTCGTCCAGCTCGACGGGACCACTCCGGCGCGGCTGCTCGCCGAACTGGTGCGGCTGGAGGTCCCGGTGACCAGCTTCGGGCCCAACCGGCGTCTGGAAGACGCCTTCTTGACGCTGATCGGAGGAGGATCCTCGTGAGCTCCCTGTCCCAGGTCACCGAGGTCGCGCCCGGCTACCGGGCCCGCCACACCCTGCCGCTGCGAGTCGAGGCCGTACGGCAGCTGCGCCGTCGCCGGACCCTGGTGATGGGCCTGGTGCTGGCCTTGCTGCCGTTCGTCCTCGTGATCGCGTTCGCCATCGGCGGCACCCCCGAGGGGCAGGAGGACCGGGGCACCTTGATGGCCACGGCCACCGCCTCCGGCGCCAACCTCGCCGCCACCGCGCTGTTCGTCTCCGCCGCCTTCCTGCTGGTGGTGCCGGTCGCGCTGTTCTGCGGTGACACCGTGGCCTCCGAGGCCAGCTGGTCCTCGCTGCGCTATCTGCTGGCCGCGCCCGTGCCCCGGGCCCGGCTGCTGGTGAGCAAGCTGGCGGTGGCCCTGGTGTTCAGCGCGGCCGCCATGGTGCTGCTGCCGCTGGTCGCGCTCGGGGTGGGCACCGTGGCGTACGGCTGGGGGCCGCTGCGGATGCCCACGGGCGGTGAGCTGCCGGTCGGGGACGCCCTCGTCCGGCTGGCTCTGGTGGTGCTGTACATCTTCCTGTCCCAGCTGGTCACGGCCGCCCTGGCGTTCTGGCTGTCGACCGTCACGGACGCGCCGCTGGGCGCGGTGGGCGGCGCGGTGGGGCTCACCATCGTCGGCAATGTGCTGGACGCGGTCACCGCGCTCGGCTCGTGGCGCGACTTCCTGCCCGCGCACTGGCAGTTCGCGTGGGCGGACGCGCTCCAGCCCCATATGGAGTGGGGCGGAATGGTGAAGGGCGTCTCGGTGTCCGCCGCGTACGCCCTGGTGCTCGTCGCGTTCGCCTTCCGCGGCTTCGGCCGCAAGGACGTGGTGTCCTAGCCCGGCCACGGCCGCTGATCCGGCCACGGATGCTGACCCGGCCACGGCCGCCGGGCCGGGTCAGTAGTCCTTGAGGGTGTAGGAGTTGACCACCTCGTAGAAGCTGTCGTCGATATTGGTCGGGTTGGTGTCGGGCTCCTGCCCGGCCGATGCGTCCTGCGCCTGCTTCCGGGCCATGTTGTCCAGCGCGAGCTGCTGGTTGGCCGCCACATAGCCCCGCAGCTCGCGCTCGTAGGCGGCGAAGGCCGCGGTGTGGTCGCCGTCCGCGGCCCTGAGCTCGCCCGCCAGGACATAGGCGCCGACCACGGCCACGCTGGTGCTCTGCCCGGACGCAGGCGAGCCGCAGTATCCGGCGTCGCCGACCAGGGCCACCCGGCCACGGGACCAGGAGTCCATGTGGATCTGGGCCGCCGCGTCGAAGTGGAAGTCCGGCGCCCCCCACATGTACTCCAGCAGCCGTGGCATCTCCCAGCGCGCGTCTTTGTACCGCTCGGCCACCAGCCGCTTCTGCTCCGAGACGGACCGGGAGCCGAGGAGCGTGGCGGGCGGTTCCTCGGAGTCGATGCCGATGTAGACCCGTGCCTCGGTGTTGTCGCGGACACTCATCATCATGCCGCCCCAGACGTCCCCGGCCATCTGGTAGATGACCTCCCAGCGGTCGAGGCCCAGATAGTTCGGCACCGTCCACACGCCCAGATAGCCCCCCAGATGGCGGAGGAAGTCCTCCTCCGGGCCGAAGACCAGCGCCCGGGTGGAGGAGTGCACCCCGTCGGCCGCCACCACGATGTCGAAGGCGCGCGCACCGCCCCGGTGGAAGGTGACCGCCACCTCGTCGGGGCCCTGGACGAGCGAGGCGATCGAATCGTTGAAGAGGTACTCGATCCCGTCGCCGCCCGCGGCCATCAGCACCGAGGACAGATCGTCCCGCAGGATCTCGATGTCGGAGCTGTTGAGATCTCCGCCACTCGCGGTCCGCTCGGTGGTGCTGAACAGCTCCTTGCCGTCGTCGTCGACCATCGACATGCCGCGCAGCCCGGTGCGGCGCGCCCGGACCTCCTCCAGCACGCCCATCCGCTCGCACACCTCGAGCGCCGGGCCCCGTACGTCGATCGCCTGTCCGCCCGGGCGCGGGCGCGCGGCGCGCTCCACGACGGTGACCCGGAAGCCATAACGATCCAGCCAGTAGGCGAGCGCGGGGCCGGCGATACTGGCCCCGGAAATCAGAACCCGTGCATTCCGCATGGCGTTGTCCCTTCCGAATTCAACCACCGAATGTGGTGCCTCGATAAAGACTGGCCGGAGCCACCGACACGCCACCGACACGCCACCGACGCGGCGCCGACGCCGGGTCGATGACGGGCCGACGCGGTACCGACAGGGCTCCGACACGCGGGTGTCGCAGGGCAGTTGGGGATGGCCGGGGTCGATCGGCAGGCGAACGGCACTCTCTCATCGCTTAATGAGAGTGTTACTTCGATGTGTTGTGTGGTTCCGTAGTGATCGATGAGACTGGGGAATCCGACCGGTCGGCCCAAAAGGCCGGTCGCCCCGCACTGGTGATGTTCGGTCCGCCCCCCACGATCCGAACAGGATGGGACCTAATGCGCAATTCACTGGAGCACGCCCGCGTGATCCCCGCCGCCGTCGTGCCCGTCTGTCCGAGACCCCGCCGGAGATCTCACCTCTCCCCGCGCGGATCGGCCACGGTAGCGGCGTAGCCGCCGCTCACCACTCACCGAACGGCGGATCGCCCCGGCCTTCCCGGCGACGCCGTCCTCCGGCCTGCCCGTAGGCGCCTGCCCCTGTGCACCCGCCCACGGGCCACGTGGTCTGCCCTGACCGCGGTGGTCTGTCATGACCACGCGGCCTGCCATGACCCAGGCCGGAACGTCCGCGTGCCCACGGCCCGTTCGGTGACGCACCCCCCACGAAAGGAACCCCTCAGGTGCTTACTTCGCACCACCCACGATCACGCGAACCCCAGCAACCCGTGCCCGCCGCTCGCGGCGACGTGGCGGGACAGAGCGGGCATGTGCTGGCGGTTGGCGAACCGGGCCCCAGGCTCGACCGGCTGACCCGGACACTCGTCTCCACCGGGCATGAGGTGACCCATGCGGAGCCCGGCGACGTCAGCCGACAGATGCGGCACTCCCCGCCGGACGCGATCGTCGCCCTGGACGACGCCGACGACGGACTGGACCTGATACGCGAGGTCCGCGCCGTCCCCGCGGGACGGGCGCTCCCCCTGCTGATGGTCACCTCCGACCCCGGCCCCACCGGCGTCGCCGACATGCTGCGCGGCGGCGCCGACGACTGCGTGGCGGAGACCTCCGACCCCGTCGAGCTCTCCGCCCGGATCGAGGCCAAGCTGCGCCGGGTCCCGGTCCCCGTCGAGAACCTGCTGCTCGACCCGCGCACCGGCCTGTACTCCCAGCCCCACTTCCTGGGCGAGCTCGACCGGGAGCTCAAGCGGGTCGACGACAGCCGCACCGGTGGCGTCGTCGCCATGGTGGGCGTGGCCGAGATCGCCGCCCTCGAGGCCCGGCTGGGGCCGCGGGTGCGCCGGGAGGTGGCCGAACGTCTCGCGGGCGTGGCCGAGAAGCTGGGCGGCGTCTGCGACCGGCTCGGCTGGGACGACGAGGGCCATCTGCTGATGCTGATGCCCGGTGTGGACGAGGACACCGCGCGCCGCGAACTCCAGAACTTCGCCAACGCCGTGGCCGGGACCCGCTTCGTGGTGGCCGATGAGAACGTGCGGCTGACCCCGGCGATCGGCTGGACCCCGCTGGCCGACTGCCCGGACCGCGCCCAGGCCGTCGCCAACGCCCGGAACGCGGTCGAGGAGTCGATCCGCCACCGGGATCTGCGGCCGGTCAAGTACGCGGCGTGGATGCGCGGCACCCACCGGCGCGGCCGCCGTACCCTCGCCACCGCGCTCCGCACCCTGCTGTCGGCGCTCTCGCCCGTCCTGGTGCTGCTCTTCGGGGTGGGCATCCCGTTCGTCTTCTACCAGCAGATGTACGAACTGGGCTGGGACGTGGGCTCGGCCGCGTACTGGGTCGTGGTGTCCGGTCTGGTGCTCTCGGCCGCGCTGATCGTGCTGGAGTGCCTCTTCTCGCTGGACGCCAAACCCCGGCCGGAACGGCCCGCGCAGCCGTATCCACCGGCCAGCGCCGTCATCGCCGCGTATCTGCCCAATGAGGCCGCGACCATCGTCGACACCATCGAGTCCTTCCTGCGCCTGGACTACCCCAACGAGCTGGAGATCGTGCTCGCGTACAACACGCCGCACCCCATGCCCGTGGAGGAGACCCTGCGCGAGATGGCCCGCCGCGACCCGCGGCTGGTGCTGATGCCGGTGGCGGGCAGCACCTCCAAGGCGCAGAACGTCAACGCCGCGGTCACCCGGGTGCGCGGTGAGTTCGTCGGCATCTTCGACGCGGACCACCACCCGGTGCCCGACGCCTTCCAGCACGCCTGGCACTGGCTGTCAGGCGGCTACGACGTGGTCCAGGGCCACTGCGTGATCCGCAACGGCGAGAGCTCCTGGGTCTCCAAGCTGGTGGGCGTGGAGTTCGAGGCCATCTACGCCGTCAGCCACCCCGGCCGTACCCGGCTCTACACCTTCGGCGTCTTCGGCGGCTCCAACGGCTTCTGGCGCACCGATCTGCTCGCCAGGACCCGGATGCACGGCACGATGCTCACCGAGGACATCGACTCCACGATGCGCGCCCTGCACGAGGGCGCCCGGATCGCCACCGACCGCACGCTCATCTCGCGCGAACTGGCGCCCACCACCCTCAAGGCGCTGTGGAACCAGCGGTCGCGCTGGGCCCAGGGCTGGCTCCAGGTGTCGCTGAAGTACCTGTGGCGCGGCTTGCGCTCCCCGGCCTTCACCGCCCGCCAGAAGGCGGGGCTGCTGGTGCTGCTGGGGTGGCGGGAGATCCAGCCGTGGCTGACCCTCCAGATCCTGCCCGTACTGCTGTACTCGGCGTGGCGGGCCGGGGGAGTGGACCATCTCGACTGGGCGGTGCCGGTCTGCCTGCTGGCCACCCTGTTCACGCTGTCCGCAGGGCTGGTGCAGGCGCTGTTCGCGTGGCGGCTCGCGGCGCCCGAACTGCGCCGCCGCAGGGCGTGGTTCTGGCGGTATCTGCTGGTGTCCACCGTCTTCTACAGCCACTTCAAGAACATCGTGGCCCGTCAGTCGCTCCTCAAGGAGGTGCTGCGGGACCGCCAGTGGCGGGTCACCCCGCGCCCCGGTGACAAGGCGGTGAAGCGGACATGAGCACGCTGTCCACGGCCATCGCGTCCACCACCGCCCCCCGGGCGGTCAACGGCACGCCCGCCAAGGGCGCGCCCTCGCGGAACCGGATGAGCCAGGAGATCCAGGGCCTACGGGGAATCGCGGCGCTCCTCACCGTCGTCTTCCACGTCTGGCAGCAGTACTTCGTCTACGACCGAAACGGCGCCCACTCACCGGTGCCCAACCGGTACGCGAACGCGCTGGTGTCGCTGGAGGTCATCGACCTCTTCTTCGTGCTGTCCGCGTATCTGCTGACGCTGTCCTACGCACGGGCGGCGATCGAGGGGGGCTCGACCCGGCCCGGCCGGGTGTTCCTCTTCCGGCGGGCCATCCGGATCGTCCCGCTGTACTTCCTGGCGGTGACGTTCATCTGGGCCACCCGCAATCCCACCCTGCCCGGCGAGTGGTCCGATCTGCTGCACCATCTCACCTTCACCCAGGTCTTCGACCAGGAGCAGATCTTCTACACCATCGGCCCGACCTGGTCGTTGTCGCTGGAAATCATGTTCTATGTGGCGTTGGTGGGGCTCGGCCCGCTGGCCGTCCGCGCCTGCCGTCCGCTGCGCCGGAGGGCCTCCCGGGTGGCGGTGTGCGCCGTGGGCTGTGCGCTGCTGTACATCGGGCCGTTCATCTGGATCGCGGTCGCCCGCTACGGGCTGGAGATCCCGCACACCGAATGGCCGGTGTACTTCGGACCGCAGGCCCGCTTCGGAGGGTTCGCGGCGGGCATGGGCCTCGCCGTGGCGATGGTCGCCCTCGGCGACCGCGGCCGGCTGGACGCGAAGGTGGCGATCCCGCTGCGGGCGGCCGTCCTCGTAGGGCTGTACCTGCTGTCCTACTCCGGTACGGAGGCCGAGGACTTCCCGACCACCTTCTACCATCCGCTGTCCGCCCTGCTGTGGACGCTGCTGCTGTACAGCACCATCCATGTGCGGCGGCAGGGGCGGTGGCACGCATGGCTCACGGCCCGCTGGCTCACCGGTGTCGGCCTCGCCAGTTACAGCCTCTTTGTCTGGCATGAGCCGATCATGCTGGGCCTGTACAACGCGGGGCTGCTGCCGCCCGACGGCCAGGAGGGCTTCCCGCTGGCCCTGGTCATCGTGCTGGTGGTGGCCGTGGCCGCCGCCGCGGTGAGCTACTGGGCCATCGAGTACCCGGCGAGCCTGCTCGGGAAGCTCAAGGACGGCAAGGGCCGTTCGCGCGACTTCTATCCGGAGGCCGCGCGCTAGCCAGGAACACACGTTCCCCGGTGCACGGGTGGCCGTACACCGGGGGGCGGTGGTTATCATCTGGCTGGTTCTTTACTGTCTAATACGTGTGCGTCGGACATCTGTTCCGCTGGGAATCGGGCTTCCGGGGCACCCCACCCAACCCATGCCATAACGGGGAGACCAGCGAAATGGGTCGACACAGCCGACCGACCGCCGCACAGCAGGCGCGTACTACGACGCTCAAGGCGGCCACCGCCCTCGGAGTGGCCGGAACCATAGCCTTCGGCCTCCACTCGACGGTCGGCGGTGACAAGTCCGTCGAGGCCCGGTCCGATGTGAACGCACAGCAGGCGCAGGCGCCGGACGACGTCGAGCCCACCGCGGATCACTCGCCCTCGCAGAGCCATGTCTCGCCCAGCGAGTCCTCGAAGCCGAAGCTGATCTCCGACCACACCGACGCCACCTCCGGCGGCGGCGGTTCGGACCGAAGCGCCGGCACACCGCGGCACGCCGCCCCGGCCACCCCGGACGCGGCCCCCTCCAAGGCCGCGCCCACCATGGCGCCCACCGCCCCCGCGCAGCGGAACGACCAGGTGCCCTCGTCGCCCTCCGCACCGAGCGGGACGACCCCGAGCGCCGACCCGACCACTCCGTCGCAGCAGCCCAGCCAGCCGTCGCAGACCCCCGGTCAGGGCGGCCACCACGGCAAGGGCGTGGTGGGCGGACTGGTGGACGGTGTCGGCGACACCCTGGACGGGGTGCTCGGCGGGGTCGGTGGGGTGCTCGGCGGCTAGTCCGTCAGAAGGACCCTGGCGCCGCCGCCTCACCCCGTGGCCAGCGCCTTGAGGCCCGCCAGGCTTCCGTTGAACCGGTTGTGGTCACCCACCAGCGGCCCGCTGGAGGTGTACTGCCACAGGGTGTGGGCCTTCCAGCCGGCCGGCAGCGGCCCGGGGGTGGCGGCGTACCGCGCCAGCCACAGCGGGTTCCGCTCGGCGAAGGCGGCGCTGTCGCCGGTGCACGTCTGCCACCAGCCGGTGGTCGTGTAGATCACCGGCTGGCGCCCGGTGCGCTCCTTGACCCGCGCGGTGAAGTCGCCGATCCAGTTCACGATCTGGGCGGCGGACAGGCCGTAGCAGGTTGCTCCGTACGGGTTGTACTCGAGGTCCAGGACGGGCGGCAGTGTCCTGCCGTCGTCCGACCAGTCGCCGCCGCCCGCGACGAAGAAGTCCGCCTGACGGGTGCCACTGGAACGGTCCGGCAGGGCGAAGTGGTAGGCGCCGCGGATCATGCCCTGCTGGAAGGAGCCGTTGTACTGCGCGGCGAACGAGGGGTTCTTGTAGGTCGTGCTCTCGGTGGCCTTCACATAGGCGAATCGGACGTCGTCGTCCCACAGGGCCGCCCAGTCGACCGAACCCTGGTGGTCGCTGACGTCCACGCCCTCCACCGAGGCCGCTCTGGTGGCCCGGGGCGTGGCGCCGGGGTCGGTCTTCTCGTGACGGGCGATGGTCGAGCCCATCCAGTCCCGCTCGGGGTGCGGGACGGACGCCGCGGGGGCCGGGCCGTTGCCGGCGTCGTGGCCGGGGTCGGTCGTCGAGGCCGTGGCCGGTAGGAGGGTGGCGAGGACGGTGGCGGTGACCGCCACTCCCAGGCCGCCGAGGGCGTAGGGCGAGCGCAGACGCGAGGGGCGCCGGTGGGCGCCCTTAGAGCCTGTGTCATATCCCCGGCCGGGCGTGCGACGCCTGGCACGCACGCTCGCCGCGTTGCCGAAACGCCCATGTGGCTCCGCCACGAGGGCGCTCCGGCGCCTTGCGATCGCACGCACCAGACGCCGCACGCTGATCCGACCGGGGATATGACACAGGCTCTTACCGGATTTCAGGGACATCTGTTCCTCCGATCCGTTCCGCATCGACGGTATGCGCGCCGAACGAAGAACGTGAAGCGGAACGGGAAATTCTGTCCCTCCGTCAGCGGTCCCGGCCCTCCTCGCCGAACGGCCCGGACGGCACGCCGTAGCCCGCCACCAGCGCCCTCGCGGCCCGGGTCGCCCGGATGGCGACCTCCTCGACCACGTCATCCGGATCGCCGAACTTCCCTTCCAGCAATTGGGCGACATAGCCGCGGGCGAGCGCGTGCAGGGCGTCGAGCAACGCCACCGCCGTCACCGCGGCATCGCCCGGGGCGACCACCTCGAAGGCGCTGGGCAGCAGCAGATCCACGAACTCCCTGCTGCTGTCCCGTAGCTCCGGATGGGTGGCCCGCAGCCCCGGCGCGAAGAGGATGTCCAGCCCGCCGCGGTAGCGGGCCGCCGTGCGCACGAAGGTGCCCGCCACCGTCGCCAGCCGCTCCTGGGCGGACTCGACGTCGGCCACCGTGTCCAGGTAGATGGCCCGCAGCCGCCGCGAGACCTCCAGGGCGGCGGCCGCGAGCAGCGCGTCACGGTCGGCGAAGTGGCGGTACGGCGCGCCCGGGCTCACACAGGTGCGGCGCGCGGCCTCCGCCACGGAGAAGCCGCGCACTCCGACCTCGTCGATGATCTCCAGGGTCGTCTGCACCAGCGCGGCGGCCAGGTCGCCGTGGTGGTAGGTGGCGCGTCCCTTCGGGGTGGGTGCCATTCGGGTGACCCTACCCGACCCGCGATTCCGGCTCACCCGCCCCTGGCCTGCGCCTTTCGGCGGCCCGGGCGGCCCGCAGGGCGTCCCGCGAGCGCTCGATGCGGATCGGCAGATCCCGCACCCGCTCTCCGGTGGCATGGTGGAAGGCGTTTCCGATGGCCGCCGCCGCGCCCACGATGCCCAGTTCGCCGATGCCCTTGGCGCCCACCGGGTTGGTGGTGTTGTCGTCCTCCTCCAGCAGCACCACGTCCAGTCGCGGAACGTCGGCGTGGGCGGCGATGTGATAGCCCGCGAAGTCATGGTTGGCGAAGTCGCCGAAGACCGGATCGACCTCGCCGATCTCCAGCAGCGCCATCGACAGACCCATCGTCATGGCCCCGAGGAACTGGGAGCGCGCGGTGTGCGGATTGACGATCCGCCCGGCGGCGAACACGCCCAGCATCCGGTCCACCCGGATCTCACCGGTGTCGCCGTCCACCCGCACCTGGGCGAACTGCGCCCCGAAGGTGTGCCGTGACAGATCCGCCCGCTGCTCCAGGTCCTCGGCGGTGTCGGCCACCACCTCCAGACCGCCGTCCGGGACCACACCCCCGTAGGTGTCCAGCTCCTTCAACAGCGCACGGCACGCCTTGTCCACCGCCCAGCCCCACGATGCGGTGCCGAGCGAACCGCCCGCGAACGGCGCCATGCCCAGCGAGGCGCGCCCGATCTCCAGCCGCAGCCGCGACAGCGGAATGCCGAGCGCGTCCGCCGCCACCTGGGTGAGGGCGGTACGGGCGCCCGTGCCCAGGTCGGCCGCGCCGATGCGCACCCGGTACGTCCCGTCCTCCTCGGCGCGCGCCACCGCGGAGGAGGGGAAGGTGTAGTCCGGGTGGTGCGAGGCGGCCACACCGGTGCCCAGCAGCCAGCGCCCCTCACGCCGGATCCCCGGCGCCGGATCACGGCGCTCCCAGCCGAACCGCGCCGCGCCCTCGCGCAGACAGGCCACCAGGTTGCGGCTGCTGAACGGCTTGCCGCTCTCCGGGTCGGTCTCCGGCTCGTTGCGGATCCGCAGCTCCACCGGGTCCATGCCCAGCGCCCCGGCCAACTCGTCGACGGCCGACTCCAGCGCGAACATCCCCGGGGTGTGGCCGGGGGCGCGGAACCAGGCGGGCGTCATCACATCGAGCGGCGCCACCTTCACCGTCGTACGGGCGTGGGGCGCCGCGTACATCATCCGCGTCGAGGACACCGTCTGGTCGGCGAACGGCACCTGGGTCGAGCGCTGCTGCACCGACTCGTGCTGGATCACCGTCAGCCGGCCGTCGCGCTCGGCGCCCAGCCGCACCCGCTGGATCGTGGGGGAGCGGTAGGGGATCAGCTGGAACATCTGCTGCCGGGTCAGGGCGATCTTCACCGGCCGTTCGACGGCCCGCGCGGCGAGCGCCGCCAGCACCGTCGGCGAGCGCGGAATGCCCTTGGAGCCGAACCCCCCGCCGATGTACTCGGCCACGATCTCCACCGCGCCCAGCTCGATCCCGAACAGCGCGGACATCAGCTGCGCGCTCATATAGGGACCCTGGTCGGAGTTGAACAGCGTCAGCCGGTCCTCGTCCCACACCGCGATGGTGGCATGCGGCTCCATCGGGCTCGGATGCTCCACCGGAGTGGTGTACGTGGCGTCCACCCGCACCGGGGCGGTGGCCCAGGCGCCATCGGCGTCACCGCGCTCCACCAGACCCGGGCTGCCGTCGGTCACCGTCTCGGCGATCTCCAGCCGCTCGTCGTCGGCGCGCAGTACCACATCGTGCGGCTCCCGCTCATAGCTCACCCGGACCGCCGCCGCGCCCTCGCGCGCCGCCTCCAGCGAGGTGGCCACCACGGCGGCCACGATCTGGCCGTGGTACGCCACCTGAGGGGACTGAAGCACGAAGAGGTCCGCGCTCGCCTGCGCCTCCGCGTTCAGCCGCGGGGCGCCCGTGTGGTCGAGCACCGCCAGCACACCGGGCAGGGCCAGCGCGGGGGCGGAGTCCACCTCCGTCACCCGGCCGCGGGCGATGGTGGCCTGCACCGGCCATACGTAACTCACGTCCCGGGTGGGGAACTCATAGGCGTAGCGCGCCGCCCCGGTCACCTTGTCCAGGCCGTCGACCCGGGTCACCGGGGCGCCGACGCTCTGTTCGACGGTGGTCATGCGCGATCCCTCCTCGCGACGAGGTCGCGGACGCCCGCGACGATCAGATCAGTGGCCAGGTCGACCTTGAAGGCGTTGTCGGGAAGTGGCCGAGCCTCGGCCAGCTCGGCTTGCGCCGCCTCGCGCAGCGTCTCCTCGTCCGGCCGGGCGCCGTGCAGCCGCTCCTCGGCGATCCGGGCGCGCCACGGCCGCGGCGCCACTCCGCCGAGCGCGATCCGCACGTCCCGCAGCGAGCCGTCCTCGGCCACGGACACCGCGGTGGCGACGCTCACCAGCGCGAAGGCGTACGACCAGCGGTCGCGCACCTTGCGGTAGCGCATCCGGGCACCGTGCGGCGGCGGGGGCAGCTCCACGGCGGTGATGAGGTCGCCGTGGTCCAGGACGGTCTCCCGGTGCGGTGTGTCGCCGGGCGGCAGATACAACTCCGCCACCGGAACGGCGCGCGAGCCGCCGTCCACCGACCGCACGTGCGCCACCGCGTCGAGCGCCACCAGCGCCACCGCCATGTCGGAGGGGTGGGAGGCCACGCAGTGGTCGGAGGTGCCCAGCACGGCCAGATCGCGGTGCGCGCCCTGGATCGCCGGGCACCCGGTGCCCGGCTCGCGCTTGTTGCACGGCTTGGTCACGTCCTGGAAGTACCCGCAGCGGGTGCGCTGGAGCAGATTGCCGCCCACCGTGGCGACCGTGCGCAGCTGCCCGGAGGCCCCCGCCAGCAGCGCCTGGGACAGCAGCGGGAAGCGCTCACGGATGCCCGGATCGCCCGCCAGCGCGCCGTTGCGCACGGTGGCGCCGATGAGCACGGAGCCGTCCGCGCGGTGCTCGATCCGGTCGTACGGCAGCCGGGAGACGTCGATGAGCAGACCCGGGTCGGTGACGCCGAGCTTCATCAGGTCCACCAGATTGGTGCCGCCGCCGAGATAGGTGGCATCGGGGCGCTGGGCGATCAGCGCGGCCGCCTCGGCGGCGTCGCCCGCGCGGGCGTAGGCGAACTCCTTCATCGGGCACCCCCGACGGTGGCCGTGTCCTGGGCGCCTCGGGCGCCCGCGGCCTCCAGCACGGCCTCGACGATCCCGTTGTACGCGCCGCAGCGGCACAGGTTGCCGCTCATCCGCTCGCGCACCTCCCGCGCGTCCAGCGCGGAGACATCGGCCACCCCGGTGGCGGTGTCCTCGGTGACATGGCTGGGCCAGCCGCGCCCGGCCTCGCCCAGCGCCCCGATGGCGGAGCAGATCTGGCCCGGGGTGCAATAGCCGCACTGGAGCCCGTCGTGGTCGAGGAAGGCGCGCTGCACCGGGTGCAGCTCCCCGCCGTCCGACAGCGCCGCCACGCCCTCGATGGAGACGATCTCGCGCTCCTCGGCGGTCACCGCGAACATCAGGCAGCTGTTCACCCGCTCACCGTCCACCAGCACCGTGCAGGCCCCGCACTGACCGTGGTCACAGCCCTTCTTGGTGCCGGTGAGCCCCAGCCGCTCGCGCAGCACATCGAGCAGGGTCGTCCGGTTGTCGATCGTCAGGGAATGGGACGTGCCGTTGATCCGCAAGGTGATGTCGCTACTCGGTGAGTGATGTGAGAGGCTCATACATTGAATGTATCAACCTCTTACATCCGTGGCGAGGAGATATGAATTCCATGCGGGACGTCGTAGCGCAGATGCACCGATGGTGGGGCGAGGGCGAGCCGTTCGCCCGGGCCACGGTGGTGGCGACCTGGCATTCCTCTCCGCTGCCGCCCGGGACGTCCATGCTGGTCGGACCCGATGGCGCGGCGATCGGCAGCGTCTCCGGCGGCTGTGTCGAGGGCGCCGTCTATGAACTGGCCCAGGAGGTGACCGACAGCGGCAGGCCCGTGCTGGAGCGCTATGGCGTCAGCGACGACGACGCCTTCGCGGTCGGGCTGACCTGCGGCGGAATCATCGATGTCTATGTGGAGCGGATCGACCCCACGGGCTTCCCCGAACTGGGCGAGGTGGCCGAGGCGGTGGCCGCCGGGGAGCCGGTGGCCGAGGTGATCTGCGTGGCCGTCGACGGGCCCGACCCGGAGGGACGGCTGGGCCGCCGGCTGGTCGTACGGCCCGACGGCACCTCCGGATCCCTCGGCTCCGGACGGCTGGACGGGGCCGTCGCCGAGGACGCGCGCGGACTGCTGGCGGGCGGGCGCACCGAGACCCTGCGCTTCGGCTACGACGGCGTCCGCATGGACGAGGAACTCACCCTGTTCGTCTCGGTCCACGCCACCCCGCCGCGGATGCTGGTCTTCGGCGCCGTGGACTTCGCGGCGGCCATGGCCCGGATCGGCGCCTACCTCGGCTACCACGTCACCGTGTGCGACGCACGGCCCGTCTTCGCCACCCCGCGCCGCTTCCCCGAGGCACACGAGGTGGTGACCGACTGGCCGCACCGCTATCTGCGCGCCGAGGCGGAGGCGGGCCGGATCGACGAACGCACGGTGGTCTGTGTGCTCACCCACGACCCCAAGTTCGACGTGCCGCTGCTGGACGTCGCCCTGCGCCTGCCGCTGGCCTACGTGGGCGCCATGGGCTCGCGCCGCACCCACGACGACCGGCTCCGCCGGCTGCGCGCCACCGGTCTCGGCGAGGAGGCGCTGGCCAAGCTCGCCTCGCCGATCGGCCTGGACCTCGGCGCCCGTACCCCGGAGGAGACCGCCGTCAGCATCGCGGCCGAGATCATCGCCGACCGCTGGGGCGGCAGCGGCACCCGGCTGACCTCCCTCAGCGGCAGCATCCACAGTCAGGAGCCGATGCGGTCCGCGGCCGGAGGCTGAGACGGGGCCACGGCCCGGGCCGGGGATCGTCACAATGGTTCCCGGCCCGAATGGATGTAGGAGGAATCGAACCAGCCGTGGAGACCGCTCGAAGCAGCGACGACGACATAGAACCCACAGCCGCCGCCGAGGACGCGCCCCTCGGCGCCGGGGACACCGCCCCGCCGCCGAGACCCGGCTGGCGCCGCTGGGTGATGGACACCCGGCCGCTGCGCCACCGCCCCTTCCGCCGGCTGTGGAGTTCCACCACCGTCACCGCCATCGGCAGCCAGCTCACCGCCGTCGCCGTGCCCAAGCAGATCTACGACATCACCGGCTCGTCGGCGTGGGTCGGCTACGCCAGCTTCGCCGGACTCCTCCCACTGGTGGTCTTCGCGCTGTGGGGCGGGGTGGTGGCCGACCGGATGGACCGGCGCACCCTGATGCTCGTCACCAACGTGGGCATCGCCGTCACCTCGGTGCTGTTCTGGGCGCAGTCCTTCGCCGGTCTGGACTCGGTGGCGCTGCTCATGGTGCTGCTCGCCGTCCAGCAGGGCTTCTTCGGCATGAACTCCCCGGCCCGCAGCGCCTCCGTCGCCCGTCTCGTCCCCGCCGACGAACTGCCCGCCGCGGGCGCCCTCCAGTCCACCGTCGCCCAGACGGGCATGATCCTCGGCCCGCTGCTCGCGGGCGCCCTGATCCCCGTCCTCGGCCTGCCCGCGCTCTACCTCATCGACGCCGTGGCGCTGTGCGTCACCCTGTGGGCCGTCTGGCGGCTGCCCGCCCTGCCGCCCCTCACCGAGGGCGCCACGGGCGGCGCGCGGCGGGGCGGATGGCGCGATGTGGCCGACGGCTTCCGGTACATCGCCGCCCACCGCATCCTGCTGATGTCCTTCCTCGCCGACATCATCGCCATGGTCTTCGGCATGCCCCGCGCGCTCTTCCCCCAGCTCGCCGCGCACACCTACGCGCCCTGGGGCGAGGGGTTCGCGCTCGGCCTGCTCTTCGCGGCGATCCCGCTCGGCGCGGTGGCCGGCGGTCTGCTGTCCGGCACCTTCTCCCGCGCCCGCCGCCACGGCTTGATGGTCATCGCCGCCGTGGTGGCCTGGGGCGTGGCCATCACCGGATTCGGGCTCAGCCTCAACCTGTGGTGGGCGGTGGCCTTCCTCGCCCTCGCGGGCGTGGCCGACATGGTCTCGATGGTCTTCCGCGGGACGATCCTCCAGGCCGCCGCCACCGACGACATGCGCGGCCGGATGCAGGGCGTGTTCACCGTGGTGGTGGCGGGCGGCCCGCGCATCGCCGATCTGCTGCACGGCACCGCGGGCTCGCTCCTCGGGGCCCGCGCGGCGGTCGCCGCGGGCGGGCTGCTGGTGGCCGTCAGCACACTCGGGCTCGCCGTCGCGGTGCCCGCGTTCCGCCGCTACACGCCCTGACGGCGCGGCCGCGGCTACACGCCCTGACGGCGCGGCCGCGGCACAACGGCACCACAGCGCGACGGCCGTGCCCCGCCGGAATCCTGGGCAGGGGCACGGCCGTCGCGGCCCTCAGGCCGTACGCTCGTCGCGGTCGCCGCCCCACAGCGTGTGGAACGAACCCTCGCGGTCCACCCGCCGGTAGGTGTGCGCGCCGAAGTAGTCCCGCTGCCCCTGGACCAGCGCGGCGGGCAGCCGCTCCGAGCGCAGCGCGTCGTAGTACGCCAGCGCCGCCGAGAAGCCCGGGGCCGGCACGCCCAGCTCGACCGAGGTGGCCACCACCCGCCGCCAGGCGTCCTGCGCCGCGCCCAGCGCCTCGGCGAAGTGGTCGTCGGTCAGCAGCGTGACGGGCTTGCGGTCCTTGGCGTACGCCTCGGTGATCCGGTTGAGGAACCGCGCCCGGATGATGCAGCCACCGCGCCAGATCCGCGCGACCGCCCCGGGGTCGATGTCCCAGCCGTACTCCTGGCTGCCCGCCTCGATCTGGTGGATGCCCTGCGCGTACGCCACGATCTTCGAGGCGTACAGCGCCTGCTCGACATCGTCGGCGAACCGCTCCGCGGCGGCCCCCGTGAGCCCCTTGCCGGATGGGCCCGGCAGCCCCTGCGAGGCGTCCCGCAGCTCCGCGTGGCCGGACAGCGAGCGGGCGAACACCGCCTCGGCGATCCCGCTCACCGGCACGCCCAGGTCCAGCGCGGTCTGCACGGTCCAGCGGCCGGTGCCCTTCTGCTCCGCCTGGTCCTGCACCACGTCCACGAACGGCTTGCCGGTGGCGGCGTCGGTGTGCCCGAGCACCTCGGCGGTGATCTCGATCAGATACGACTCCAGGCGGCCGCCGTTCCAGGTGCGGAACACCTCCGCGATCTCACCGGGCGACATGCCGAGCGCCCGCCGCAGCAGGTCGTACGACTCGGCGATGAGCTGCATGTCCGCGTACTCGATGCCGTTGTGCACCATCTTCACGAAGTGGCCGGCGCCGTCCGGCCCGATGTGGGTGCAGCACGGGGTGCCGTCCACCTTGGCGGAGATGGACTCCAGCAGCGGGCCGAGGGACTTGTAGGATTCCACCGATCCGCCGGGCATGATGCTGGGCCCGTTGAGGGCGCCCTCCTCGCCGCCGGAGATGCCGGTGCCCACGAAGTGCAGCCCGCGCTCGCGCAGAGACTTCTCCCGGCGCCGGGTGTCCTCGAAGTGGGCGTTGCCCCCGTCGATGATCACGTCGCCCTCTTCGAGGAGGGGTGCGAACTCCTCGATGACGGCGTCGGTGGGCGCACCCGCCTTGACCATGATGATCAGCCGCCGGGGCCGCTGGAGCGAGGCGACGAACTCCTCGGCGCTCTCCGCCGGCACGAAGTTCCCCTCGTGACCGTGCTCCTCCATCAGCGCCTTGGTCTTGGCGAACGTGCGGTTGTGGAGAGCGACGGTGTGCCCGTGCCGGGCGAAGTTGCGGGCGAGGTTGCTCCCCATGACGGCGAGCCCTGTGACGCCGATCTGGGCGGTGGGCTGGGCGGTGGAAGGGCTGGGCATACGGTGTTCCACTCCTGTCACGCGCATCGAATCCTTATGCGAGGCAGCAACGCCGAGGGGAGCGAGGATCTTCCCCGTCGATCAGCCGGATATCGCCCGGCCATAGTTGCACGATGTGCGCGACGGCGGACGAGTGTCCGAGGAAAGCGGCCAAGGTGTCTCATTTTTCTCCCGCTTGGCCGGGAGGCTGGACTGTGGGATCTCCACAAGGGGCGTAGTGGACGGGTGGCGGGGGTGAGACGGCTGCACGGTGGGCCCGCCGTCGGGTGATCTTGGCGCTTGCCGGCGGTCCTGAGCGGTTGGTGGCCTGGCCCGTCGTGGCCCGTCGGTCACCGCCGACGGCTGCAAGGGCCGAGCGGGCAGCAGCCTCGTCGTGCCCACTGCGGTATAACCGGGCCATGATCCGTCACGTTGTGACCGCCGCTGACTGGAATGCCCATCCCGAGCAGCCATACGGACCTGCTTCGCTTGCGGAGGACGGTTTTGTCCACTGCTCCCCCGACGAGGCGACCACCCTGAGCGTCGTGAACGCCTTCTACCGCGATGCGCCCAGGCCGCTGCTGGTGCTACTGCTCGACGAGGAGCGTCTTGCCTCTCGGGTGGAATGGGAAGAGGCGGCCCCCGTACCACCGCCCGGGGTCGGCGCGGACATCCTGTTTCCGCATGTGTTCGGCCCGATCAACCGTGATGCTGTCACGGGTGTCCTGGAGATCCAGTGGGATGGTGAAGGCCGGGCAACCGGAATGCGAGAGTGGCAGTCAGCCTGATGCCCAAAGGGCGCTGATCAGGGACAGAAGACAACAGGAGCTCAGCTGGCGCCGGCAGAGGGCGCGGTTGTTCTGTTCATGGGGCTCACTCGGCGGATCCGAAGGCTGCTGGACGCGCTGACCCGGGCGGCGATGCTGGGACTGGCCGGCTGGCTGGCGGTGGAGAACCAGTCACACGTACGCCGGCGCGATTTCCTCCGGCTGGGCGGGGCGGCCCAGGGCGCCTCGCTGCCGAGATCGGCGAGCCCTTCGCGCGGCATGTGATCGTCGGAGTTGTTGAGGACGGTCCAAGTGGGCCCCGGTGCGACGACGTTGGCGCGGACACCCCGGCCGAACCTCCGCACCGTTCGTAGGGGAGGTAGACGATGGCTACGTCGGCGCCCTCGCGTGCGTAGAGCAGGGCGACGGCACGGCCAAGCACTGGAACACAACGGTTTGACATCAGTATGCGGGGCTAGGAGAGTCGGCAACCGAGGTGCTTCGGAAAGCAGGCACACCCCGCGGGAGCCGCGCGTAACGCGCTGTGAGCCCCAGATGTGCCGCGCTGGGCTTCCGTGCTGCTGGACAGCAACGAGCAGGAAGCAGAGATGACACCGATGATCACCGCACCCGCACGTGCCCGCCACTCTCACGACGACGCCCCCGACACCCAGGCCGACTTCGAGCGACTGGCCGCGGCCTCCGATGGGCCCGAGCGGGAGGTGCTGGTGGAGGAGCTGGTGGCGGCCTGGCTGCCGATGGCTCACCGCCTCGCCCGCCGCTACCGCAACCGCGGAGAGAACCTGGAGGACCTGGAACAGGTCGCGGCGATGGGCCTGGTCAAGGCCGTCGACCGCTACGACGCGCAGCGCGGCGGCGCGTTCGAGCGGTATGCGATCCCCACGATCGTCGGGGAGCTCAAGCGGTACTTCCGCGACTACAGTTGGGACCTGCACGTTCCCCGGCGGGTGCAGGAGCTGCGCAACAAGGTCCGCGCCACCGTCCAGGAGATGGCCACCACCGAAGGCGCCGACCGCTCCCCGACCGTGGCGCAGGTCGCCGAAGCCGCCGGTATGAACGAGGAGGACGTGCTCACCGGCATGGAAGCCCTCGGCAGTTACCGTTCCCTCTCCCTGGACGCCGAGCTGACGGGTGCGGATGACGGCTACTCCCTGGCCGACACCCTCGGCCGGCCCGAGGCCCGCTACGAGACGGTCCTCGACCGCGAAGCGGTCAAGCCCTGCCTGCACCGGCTTCCGGAGCGGGAGCAGCACATCCTGTACCTGCGGTTCTTCCGCGATATGACCCAAGCCCGCATTGCCGATGAGCTGGGCATCTCCCAGATGCATGTCTCCCGTCTCATCTCCCGCAGCTGCCACGACATCCGCGAACAGGTCGAGACCGAGCCGCGGCCCCAGCCGATCCCGGCTGCCGCCTGATGCCCGGCGCCCGGCACCGGGCGCCGGGCAGCGCAGCGCGCATCGCTACCGCTACCGCTACCGCTACGAAGAGCGAAGAGGAGCCTTTCATGCTCATGGCCCACCCCGCGGTTCTCGCCGACCTCGTCCAGCAGTACGAGACCCTCCATGGCCTGCACGCCGAGAACGGCGGCCCGGAGGCTCAGCAGCGGCTCGATGATGTCTCCTACACGCTGTGCATCGCCACCGGTACCCGCGATGTCGACGCCGCTCTGATCGCCGCCCGCTACCAACTCCCCGGCGCCCGCACCGAAGACGACTCCCTCCTCATCCCCGACTCCTGAGAAACCCCACTGTGGGCCCGGCACCGGCCGGGCCCACAGGGCCCGGAAGCCGAAGCTGGGCCGTGGTCTCCGACGGGGCCTGCCGAGAGGACGCACCCCGAGCAGCCGAACTGCTCCCGTGGGTGTGCCTCCAGCCCGAAGCACACCGGGCGCCTGCCCGGCGCGCTCGCTCGCAGGCGGTGACCCGAAGGGTGGGCTCGTGCGGACCACAGCGGACCATGACATGGTCGATCCGGCGGTCCGTCGCTTCGGGCATGTCTCCTTGCCGTACCAAGGGGTTGGCAGGGCCGGCTGAAGGTGGGGCCCGCGGCGCCGGGCCACGCGCTCGCCCAGGCGTCCTGGTAGCAGACACTGACCCCGTTCAGGGACTGGAAGCCCCTGAAGCATCAATCGCCTCAAAGGCACCGGGCCGTGGCCACGCGGTATGACAAGCTCGCGGTCCACTACGAGGCGACCGTCCTCCTCGCAGCCATCAACGAGTGGCTGTGACCAGCGCGCGTGATGCACGCCGGCAAGGAGTCCGTAAGCATGGAACTGCAGTCACTTCGCAGCTATGCCGAGAAGGATCTGCGCCAGTTCGCGTGGTTGGGAAAGCATCGGCCAGTGACCGGTGTCCATCTCGATCAGCCGCCAGTGCTCGTTGGTCAGCAGCCTCGCCACGTCGTCGCTCGGCTCCGGGTCACCGAGCGTGCACTTGATGTACGTCGCCGGGAGATCGTCGAGCGGCCGTTCCAGCGCGGCGGGTTCGGTCAGCGTGGCGCCCGGGTGCGGCGTCGAGCCGCCCACGATCCGTGCGATCTGCTCATCGGTGAGACCGTGGCCTTTGTAGTGGGCCGCGGGCGCGACCGGCCAGAATCCTCCGTTCTCGGCGATGGCTGCCCGCACCATCGCCCCACCGTCCGGCCAGGCGGAGACGAACGGTTCGCCATCGGCCGGAACACTGGCGTCGACGAAGACCACGCAGGCCAGCCGGTCGCCGATCAGCCCGGCGGCCTGACCGACTGGGATGCCCGAGTAGCTGTGCCCTACCAGGGCGACGTCGCGCAGATCCTGGCGCTCGACCTCGTCAACGATGTCCTGAACGTGGGTCCGCTGCCCGGCCGGCACGTCTTGCTTCTCGGCGAGACCGGACAGTGTCAGCGGGTGGACGCGATGACCGGCCTCGCCCAGATACGGCACCACCTCGTCCCACGCCCACGATCCGAGCCGCGCACCTGCAACCAGCACGAAGTTCGCCATGGCCGCACCGTAGCGGAGCGGCACGACAACCGCTCCGGAAATACTTTCGATGCACGCCCTAAAGCCAATGCCGTTGCATTACGGGCCTGCGGGTTGGGGTCTTGTGATGAGGATGGCTTGCGTGCCGGTGCGGGTCGGTTGCGGCCCGAGACGGTGTTCAGCCCGTTTGAGCTGGTAACTGGACATCTTGCGTTTCACGGCTCGGGGCTGGCTGCGCAGGCGTCTGGCGGGCAGGAGTCGTTCCAAAAGGTCCTGCTCGAGCATCACCAAGGCCCTGACGAGCAGATCAGGGGGAAAAGCTGCCCGGTGTAACGGTCACGCTGCGCCGGGCAGAGCGCAGGGTCTCGGTGAAGGAGACCCGATCGGGGTCCAGACCACGGGTGGCGGCCGTTCTCAGCATGAGCTCGCGCAGGGCGTGGTGGACCAGCAGGTGTGCCCAGATCTGCTGACGGACACCATCAGGGGTCTTGCTGCTCAGTACGACACGGGCGCCGCGCTGATGGGTCTTGATCTCGGCGAAGACGGACTCGACCTCCCAGCGTTCGCGGTAGAGCGCGGCCAGCTGCCGGGCCGGATGGCGTCGGGCATCCAGCAGGGTGGTGACCAGCCGGTAGCCGTCAGCGGCACCCTCACCGCCCTGGCCCTTGAGCTGGTAGGCCAGAACCCGGACGGTGACCGGCTCATACCGGGCAGGGCCGCAGCTTGCCCGGATCTGTGACAGCCATGACCCGTCCCGGAACTGTTTGATGACCGGCAGGACGCGGTTGGCGGGCACTCGCCACAGCAGATCGGCGCCGGTGGCGGTGAAGGCCTGCCACAACGGGACACCGAGGAACTCACGGTCGGCCAGGACGAGCTGGCCCGGGCCGAGCGACCGTGGCAGGCGGCCGACCAGGGTGACTTCCCCGGTGCGGCAGCCGGCGAGTTCCGCGTCCAGCACCGCATGGCTGCCCACCTCCACCAAAGCAGCCATCCGCACCTGCGGGAACGCGCTCTTGCCCGGCCCGCGGCCGTTGCCCGGACGCCCGAAGGCGGCCTCGTTGGCTTCGCTGTCCGCGACGTCCCAGCAGGTCCCGTCCACCGCCAGCAGCCGCAAGCCCCGCCAGAACGCGCCGGGGGTCGTCTCGGTAGCCATCGGCTTGGCGGTCGTGGCGAACAGCACCCGCAGGGGCTCACAGCCCAGCCGCTGCCGGGCCCGGAACAGCGAGGACTTCGCCGGCACGTGCCAGTCGCCCAGCAGCCCCTGGCCCCGCAGTCCCTCCACCAGGTGCCGCATGACTTCCAGATACGGAGCCGGAGAGAACAACGCCAGCCCCAGCACGAAGTACACCACCAGCCGCGCGGGAAGCAGCCGTCTGCGTTGCTCCCCGCACCCGCAAGCCGCCACCACCCGATCCACCAACCCCGGCGGATACACCCAGGTCAACAGCCCCAGGCCCGATAACTCAGACACACGCGCAGACACCCGAACCACCCCCCGGGACCACTACCCAAGAACCCACGCCCAAGGCCTAAAACAACGGCATTGGCCCTAAAGCGTGTTGCACTGGGCTGTGAAGTGCTCGGCAGCTCGGGCGAGGCAGCCCCCGGGGTTAGGAGACGGGGTTGGGGAGCGCGGGGGTTTTCGGCGTGGTGCCGCTGTCGAGCACTCCTACGTGTCCGATGACGCGGGGCAGGGCCGGAACTAAGGCAGGGGCGTGCCGCCGGTGGCATTGAGGATTTCGGCGGTGACGTAGCTGGCCTGCTGCGAGGCCAGGAAAACGTACGCGGGGGCCATCTCGGCCGGCTGGGCCGGACGCCCCAGGGGGCTTTGCTCGCCGAATTGCGAGGTGTCGGGCAAGGTGGCGGGGATCAGCGGCGTCCACACGGGGCCGGGGGCCACGGCGTTCACCCGGATGCCGCGTTCCGCCAGATTGCCGGCCAGGCCCTGCGTGAAGGTCACGATGGCTCCCTTGGTCGTGGCGTAGTCGAGCAGATGGGGGCTGGGCTTGTACGCCTGCACCGAGGTGGTATTGATGATGCTGCCACCTTCCGGGATATGCGGCAGGGACATCTTGCAGAGCCAGAACATCCCGTACAGATTCGTGCGCATCACGCGGTCGAACTGCTCGGTGGTGATGTCTTCGAGCCCTCCCGACTGTGCCATTTGGAAGGCGGCATTGTTGACGAGGATGTCGATCGAGCCGAAGGCGTCGACCGCGCGGTCCACCAAGTCCCTGCACTCGGATTCATTACGGATATCGCAGGACACCGGAACGGCGCGGCGCCCGGCCTCTTTGATCAGACGTGCCGTCTCCTGGGCGTCTTTTTCTTCCTCGGGCAGATAGCTGAAAACGACGTCGGCGCCCTCACGGGCGAATGCGAGGGCTACGGCCCGCCCGATCCCGGAGTCACCGCCGGTGATCAGAGAATGTCGGTTCTCAAGCAGGCCACGGCCCTGGTAGCTGCCTTCTCCGTGGTCGGGCCGCGGCTCCATGTGGTCCGTGGCGCCGGGATGGGATTGGTCCTGCCGCGGAAATTCGGGCTGAGGGTAGCGCTTCCCTGGATGACGCTGGTCCTGTCCGCTCATGTGATGGCCTCCGAAACCAGAAGATCGGGTGCCCTGAGTTCCCCTCGGCAACACGTGCAAACCATCGGACGTCCGAAACCCTGGCGGCAGGCTTGTTAGCGGATGGGAATCGAGGGAACCCGGCCGTGACGCGACAGGCGCCATAGGTGTCAGGGACAGTGAAGGGCTGTGATGGTAGTGGGACATGGCGGGGATGTCATCGACGAACTGACCACCGACCACCGTGAGGTTGATGCGCTCTTTGAAGAGCTTCAGGCCGCCGCTCCGGGAAGTTCCGAGCGCAAGCGGCTGCTGGACAAGGTGACCATCGAATTGGTGCGACATTCAGTCGCTGAGGAAGAGCATCTCTATCCCGCCGTCCGCCGTCACTTGGCCGGAGGAGACGCGGTCGCCGACAAGGAGATCGCCGACCATTCCCGTGTCGAAAAGCTGCTGAAGGAACTGGAGGGGCGCGGGGCGGACGCCGTCGACTTCGACGAGCTCGTCACGAAGCTGAAAGCAGAGGTCACCAGTCACGTCCAGGACGAGGAACAGAATCTCTTCGTCCAGCTTCGGCAAGCGTGTGACAAGAATGAACTGAGCGAACTGGGGGAGAGGGTTCGTCGCGCGAAGAAGACCGCCCCCACCCGGCCGCATCCCAGCGCTCCGGACACTCCGCCGGGTAACAAGCTGCTCGCCCCCGGAGCGGGGCTGGTGGACCGAGCACGCGACTTCGTCACCGGGCGCGGCAAGTAGGCGCTGCGGGTCCGTGGCCACGGCGGCGCGGCGCGGCGCGCCGAGGGAGAGGGGCCGACCCCGACCGTGCCGCCGCGTACCCGCACGCGTGCCGTGGCCGGACTCCACATCGAGCTGTAGCCCGCGCCGCCAGATGTCCGACTCCCTCCGCTGCTCGCTCCTCGCCGCGGCCAGCGCCTATAAGCGGTCATCGGTCATCGGTCATGACGCGCACGGCTTGTCTGCGCACTTCGTCCACGCACTCCAGCAGGGCGACCGCGTCTCTCCGCTTGTCGGCCTCCGCGCTCCCGTCGCCCACTTCGCCCCCGCGCACCGCGGCCACGAAGTCCTCGAGACAGACGCGCAGTTGGTCGGACGCCGACAGCGTGAACCGCTCCTCGTGGTCCTGCTCCTCCAGCACCAGCACCGGCTGGTGAGCCGCGGGCGGAGTGAACGCGCGCGTCACCGACAGTCGACCCCGGTCTCCCCACAGCGTGTACGACGACGCGTACACGTGCTCGAAGCCGAACGTCACTTGGGCCAGTACCCCAGAAGGCGAGATCAGCAACGCCTGCCCCGACAGGTCGAGCCCGTCCGAGGCACGCGTGCGCAGCGTCGCCCCCGCCACCCGCAGCCCGGGCCCCAGCAGCAGCGCCGCGGCGCGCAACGGATAGACGCCCACGTCGAGCAGTGCCCCGCCGCCGAGGCCGGGTGCGTACCGGATGTCGTCAGCGGGGAGCGGCGGAATGCAGAAGGACGCCTGGAACGTGCTCGGAGTGCCGATCCGTCCGCGCCGCACCAGGTCGGCGGCGAACGCGTGTTGCGGATGGTGCGGGAACATGAAGTTCTCCCGCAGCACCAGACCGCGCTCCCGCGCGAGGGAGTACAACTGGCGTGCCTCGTCGGCGTTCACCCCGATCGGCTTCTCGACCAGCACATGCTTGCCGGCGCGTAGCGCGCGGTCCGCCCACGCGCGGTGCAGCGCCGTCGGCGTCGAGATGTACACCGCCTCCACGTCCGGGCGCTTCAGCAGCGCCGCGTAGTCCGTCTCCGCCGCACAGCCGAATTGCTCGGCGAAACGGCCCGCCTTCTCCACGCACCTGCCGGCGACCGCGATGAGATCGACCTCCGGCATGCTCACCGCGGTGGGTAGCACGCGCCTGCGGGCGATCGACGACGTGGCGAGCGCCCCCAGCCGCAATGGCCGGACTCTGGCCGGGCTCACAACGCCCGCAGTGCCGCCACCAGGGTCCTGGCCTGCACATTCACGTGATGACTGTAGTGGAGCAGTTCGTCCAACTGACATGGTGTCACCCAACGGAAATCGTCCGATACGGTGGGGAGGTCGCTCTCCGCCTCGATGATCAGATAACGGCTCTGGGCGTTCCGGAACCGGCCGCCTTCCTCCGACAGGACCACGTCGTAGGCGGCGCCGTCGGCGCGGGCCAGTGCCTCGGCGAGATAGGGCGGCTGGTCGGCGGCGGGCAGATGGGTGTAGTTCTCCGGCACGCACTGCACCGTGGGGCCGAGCTCGACCACGTCGAGGAATCCCGGCTCCGCCCGCGCCCGCAGCAGCGCGTGCGGTACACCGCCGACACGGCGGACGAACAGGGCCACGACTCCAGTGCCGTGCGGTTCGAGCAGCGGCTGGGACCAGGAGGGCACCTCACGCCGGCGCGAGGAGACATCGACCGCCACCACCTTGAAGTACAGCGCCCGCTCATGGGCCACCTCGTCCGCGGTGCGGTGCCAGCCCGCGGTCTCCGCGAGGCCGATCGGCACCACCTCGACCTCGTGCTCGGCCCGGCGCCGCGTGATCCAGCTACGGATCTCCCGGTCCGTGTGGAGCGCCCGCCGCGTGTCCTCCTGCCGCCAGTCCGGAAGGCAGGACAGGACAGTCCGCGCGTCCATGTTGACCAGGTTGTCCTGCCGCAGTAGCGCGTGGACTTGTCCCAGCGTCAGCCAGGCGAAGTCCTCACCCGCCTCGGCCTCGGGGCCGACCTCCACGACCATGTTGCGATTGCGCTTGCGCAGGAACCACGAGCCCTGTTCCGACTGTAGAACGTCCGCGACGACGGATTCGGGTGCCGCGCGGCGGAAGAGCTTCAGATAGGGGACGGCGGAACCACCGTGCACCCGCGAGTAGTTGCTCTTGGTCGCCTGCACCGTCGGCGACAGCTGCACGCCGTTGACGTTCCCCGGTTCGGGCTTCGCCTGCATCAGCAGATGCGGCACACCGTCGAAGTCCCGCAGCGCGATGCCGAGAAGGCCGATCTCCGGCTGTCGGATGATCGGCTGCGACCATGCGGACACCGGGCCGAAGTCCGATCGCACCCGCAGCCCGTGCACCGAGAAGAACCGTCCGCTCGCGTGCCGCAGATCGCCCGTCCGTTCGTCGAAGCCCCAGCCGCGCAAGGCGGCGAACGGCACCCGCTCCACTCGCTGCGCGTGCTCGCGACGACGTCTGTCGAGCCACGCCAGCACCTCCGGGTTACTCATCACCCCGCCGTCGACCGCGGCGGCGGAAGCGGCAAGCCTCGACACGCTACGGGGCTCCGCGGTGCGGGACGGCAACATCAGACCTGTCGCGGTCATCGACTCCGCCTCTACTCGTTCCGGGATACACGGCCGCCGAGCGCTCGGCGATCCGCGGGCCGCCTGGTGCGCGACATCGGCACCGCGCCGCCACCCAACGGTGGGTACAAAGGGCGGATCTTGCGGCGGCTGTTGCGCAGCAAGAGTGCCATAGGAGGGATTGCCTGGCACCGGTTCAGGGTGTGACGGGACCTGTAACTGTGGCTCTCGCGGACGCCCCTCCCGCCGGGGCACGTGAGGATGGTGGCGTTCAGGTGGCCTGTCCACCGCAGGACGGCATGAGAGGCAGAGACTGGCGTGAATCCTTTCGACGACCCCGACGCCGAGTTCTTGGTGCTGGTCAACGACGAGGGGCAGCATTCGCTGTGGCCCGCCTTCGCGGACGTGCCCGAGGGCTGGCATGTCGCCCACGGCAAGGACACCCGTGAAGCGTGCCTGGCGTACATCGAGGAGAACTGGACGGACATGCGGCCCAAGAGCCTGATCGAGGCGATGGGCGGCTGAGCCCGTCCTCGGCGCGCGTTACGGCATGAAGGGGATAGTCCTCGCGGGCGGGAGCGGTACCCGGCTGCATCCATTGACGCATGCGGTGTCGAAGCAGATCCTGCCCGTCTACAACAAGCCGATGGTCTACTATCCGCTGTCGGTGCTCATGCTCGGCGGGATCAGGGAAATCCTCGTCATATCGACTCCGCGCCATCTGGACTTGTTCCGTGTGCTCCTGGGCGACGGCAGCCAACTGGGGATGTCGATCGAGTACGCGGAGCAGCGTGCGGCGAACGGAATCGCCGAAGCCTTCGTCATCGGTGCGGAATTCATCGGGGACGAGCCCGTGGCACTCGTGCTCGGGGACAACATCTTCCATGGTCCCGGTTTTTCGAGGATGCTGCACCGGGAGGCAGGCAACATCGACGGCTGCGTGCTCTTCGGCTACCCGGTCAAGGACCCGGAGCGCTATGGCGTTGGCACCATGGACGAGCGGGGCCGGCTGATCCACCTGGAGGAGAAGCCGGCGGAGCCCACGTCAAATCTGGCGATCACCGGACTCTATCTCTATGACAACGACGTCGTGGACATCGCCAAGAATATCCGGCCGTCCGAGCGCGGCGAACTGGAGATCACCGACGTCAACCGGGTCTATCTGGAGCGCGGGAAAGCCAGGCTGATCAGCCTGGGCCGCGGCTTCGCCTGGCTCGACACCGGAACGCATGATTCGCTGCTCCAGGCCGGACAGTACGTCCAGCTCCTCGAACAGCGCCAAGGAGTGCGGATCGCCTGTCTCGAAGAGATCGCCTTCCGCATGGGGTTCATCGACGCCGCGGCCTGTTACGAGCTCGGCGAACAACTGCGACACACGGACTACGGAAAGTATCTCATGGACATCACGGCCGAAAACCGCTGAGGGGAAGAACTCATGCGCATAGTCGTGACTGGCGGCGCGGGCTTCATCGGCTCGCACTTCGTCCGTCAGGCACTGACAGGGGCGTACGAGGCCCTGGTGGACGCGGAGGTGGTGGTGGTCGACAAGCTCACCTACGCCGGCAACGAGGCCAACCTGGCGGAAGTTGCCACCAGTCCCCGGCTGCGCTTCGTGCGGGGTGATATCTGCGACGCGGCGCTCGTCAACGACCTGTTGCGCGGGGCCGACCAGGTAGTCCACTTCGCCGCCGAATCGCACGTCGACCGTTCCATAGCGGGCGCCGAGGAGTTCGTCAGGACCAATGTGCTGGGCACACACACTCTCCTTGAGGCGGCGGCCGAAGCCGAGGTGGCGAAATTCGTCCACGTCTCCACGGACGAGGTGTACGGCTCTATCGACCGGGGTTCTTGGACCGAGCACGAACCACTCGATCCCAACTCTCCCTATTCCGCGTCCAAGGCATCGTCCGATCTCCTGGCACGGGCCTTTTACCGCACCCACGGGCTTCCCGTGTGCGTGACCCGGTGCGCCAATAATTACGGTCCCTACCAGCATCCGGAGAAGGCCATCCCGCGGTTCATCACCAACCTCATGGATGGTGAGCCGGTGCCGCTGTACGGCGACGGCGCGAACGTGCGGGACTGGTTGCATGTCGAAGACCACTGCCGGGGCGTCGCCCTGGTCGCGGATAGGGGCCTGGCGGGGGAGGTGTACAACATCGGCGGTGGTACGGAACTGGCCAATCGGGAGCTCACGGAGAGAATACTCGCATTGCTCGGCGCCGACTGGTCGATGGTGCGGAAGGTGCCGGACAGAAAGGGACATGACCGTCGCTATTCGCTGGACATCACCAAGATTTCCGGCGAACTCGGCTACCGGCCCGCCGTGTCCCTCGAGGAGGGCCTGGCGGATACCGTGAAATGGTATGCGGGGCGGCGCGATTGGTGGGAGCCACTGAAGGTGAGTAGATAGTGGGTGGGCGCGCGGAAGGGAACTCTCGAAGCTGAGGGAATCTCTCGTCCACGAGAGGACAGGAACACCAGAGAAGGGAATGACGAGAGCCATGGCGTTGCCCACTGCCGGTGAGAGCCGGTGGTTCCGCAGGTTCCATCCGAACCCGGAGGCCGATATCAGCCTGGTGTGTCTGCCGCACGCCGGGGGAACCGCGAGTTTCTACTTCCCGCTCTCCGAGCTGCTGCCTTCGACTGTGGAGGCCGTGGTCGTCCAGTACCCGGGGCGACAGGACCGGCTGAGCGAGCCGTGCATCGAGAGCGTCCCCGAGATGGCGCGAGCCGTCTTCGATGTGCTGAAGCCGCTCGCCGCCAAGCGTCCCGTCGCGCTGTTCGGTCACAGCATGGGCGCCGCCGTCGGATTCGAACTGGCCATGCTGCTCGAACGAGAGCTGGGGATCACACCCCTGGCGCTCTTCGCCTCCGCCAGGCCCGCGCCTTCGCTCCAGCGCGGCCGGGACATCCACCGTCTCGACGACGCCGGGCTTGTCGCCGAGCTGCGACGGCTCAGTGGCACCGACGCGCAGATCCTCGACGAACGCGAACTGCTGCAATTGGCCCTGCCGTCGATCCGCAGCGACTACAAGGCGTCCGAGACCTACAGGACAGAGCCCGGCACGGCACTGCGGTGCGACATCGTCGCACTCACCGGCGAAGCCGACGACCACGTCTCGGTCGAGGAGGCGGCGAGCTGGCGGGAGCACACCGCGGGCAGCTTCGACCTGCGCGTCTTCCCCGGGGGCCACTTCTATGTCGCCGAGCACGGGACAGCGGTGGCCGCGGCGATCACGGACACCCTGTGCGCGGCGCGAACCCGCGGCGGACAGACCATCGGCTGAAGGAGAGCCCGACGATGCGTGTGCTTTTCGTGACCCTCTCTGACAGGTCGCATCTGCTGTCCATGGTGCCGCTTGCCTGGTCCCTGTCCGGCGCGGGCCACGACGTCCAGGTCGCCAGCAGCCCCGCGCTGGCGGGCGCCATCAAGAGCATGGGCCTGACCGCGGTCCGTGTCGGTGAGGACCACAACTTCCACGAGATGCTGGCGCGGAACCGCGGCTCGCTGGAGAACCCGCTGTCCGACTGGTCCAACCCGACCCTCGAAGCGCACTCGTGGGAGCAGGCGCTGGCGAAGCTCCGGGTCAGTGTCATGTTCTCGCACCAGGTCTACAACGACCCCATGATCCCCGACCTGGTTGAGTATGCCCGCCGCTGGCGACCCGACCTGGTCATCTGGGAACCCCTCACCTACGCAGGACCGGTGGCGGCGCGCGTCGTCGGCGCGGCCCACGCCCGGCTGCTGTGGTGTTTCGACAACCACTCCGCGATGCGCGACGTCTTCCTCCAACGCCAGGCGGAACGTCCGCGGGAGCGCCGTGAAGACCCGATGGCCGACTGGCTCGGCAAGCACCTCAGCCGCTACGGCAGCTCGTTCGACGAAGAGGTCGTGGTCGGCCAGTGGACCATCGACCAGGTACCCACCACCCTCCAATTTCCGTTGACGGTGGAGCGGATACCGGTCCGCTACCTCCCCTACAACGGCCCCTCCGAGATCCCGGACTGGCTGCACGAGCCGCCCGAACGCCCGCGCGTCGTCCTGACTCCCGGCATCTCCACGCGTGCCGTGGTCGGCGGTACCCTCCTCCCGATTCCCGACATGATCGACACGCTGGGCGACATGGACGTTGACGTGGTGGCCACGCTGCCGCCCGACGAAGCCGAGAAGCTCGCCAAGGTCCCCGGCAACACCCGTATCGTCGAATTCGTCCCCCTGCACGCCCTGCTTCCCACTGCCTCGGCCGTCGTCCACTACGGCGGCTTCGGCTCCTGGAGCACGGCACTCGCCAACGCCGTACCCCAGTTCATCCCCACCATCCGCTACGCCGACTGGTGGAACAGAGCGACAAGCCTGTCCGAGGCCGGTGCGGGACTCGCCGTTCACGCCTCCGAGCTGACGGCCGACGTCCTGCGCGACAGCGTGCAACGGCTGGTCAAGGACCCCTCCTTCCAGAGCGGAGCCGAGCGCCTGCGCCAGGAGAACCTGAACGCGCCCACCCCACACGATCTGGTACCCGTACTGGAAAACCTCACCGCGGAGCGTCGCCGATGAAGGTACGAGAGCTGGCGGTGTCCGGCGCCTACGAGTTCGTACCCGAGGTTCACCGCGACCAGCGCGGCGCGTTCGTCGCCCACTACACCGAAACCGCCTTCTCGGAAGCCGTGGGGTATCCGCTGCGCCTGGGCCAGGTCCACCACAGCTTCTCCCGGCGCGGGGTCGTCCGCGGTGTGCATTATGAGGACGTACCGCCCGGCCAGGCCAAAGTGGTGACCTGCCCCGCCGGGGAACTGCTCGACGTGGTGGTCGACCTGCGGGTGGGTTCTCCCACGTTCGGCCGCTGGGACAGCACCCGGCTGAACCCCGACTCCTGCCGTGCGGTGTACCTGGAGGAGGGACTCGGGCACGCGTTCATCGCCCTGCGGGACAACACGGTGGCCGCCTATGTGACGTCGGTGGAGTACGACCCGGCCGCCGAGCACGAGATCGACGCCTTCGACCCGGCGCTCGGGCTGCCCTGGCCCGACGGCACGGAGTACCTGGTCTCCCCACGTGACCGGGACGCGCCGACGCTGGCCGAGGCCCGCCGCGCCGACGTGCTGCCGTCGTACGAGGCGTGCCGGGCGCTGCACGTGGACAGGGGTGACAGGGCACGGTGAACGACGTGAACGATGCGCACGCGAGCTCCGCCGTCGTCATCGGCGGCACCGGATTCCTGGGACGGCACATCTGCACGGCGCTGGCCGCACATGGATATGACGTCCTGGCCGTGGCGAGAAAATCCGTTCAACCGATTCCCGGGGCCCGCTTCCTTCCGCTCGACGTGGCATCCGCGACGGTCGAGGACATCGCCGAGGCCGTGGGCTCCGCCGATCTCGTCGTCAACGCGGCGGGCGACATCGGGGCGGACGGCGAGGAACGGATGACGGCCGAGCATGTCCTGCTCGTCGACCAGCTGGTGCGCGCCGTCTCGACGCTCCGCCGACGGCCGAGGCTGCTGCAACTCGGCACCGTGCACGAGTACGGCCCCGTCCCGGAGGGCACGGCCATCGCGGAGGACCACCCGACCGCCCCTGGCAGCCTCTACGCGCGCACCAAGCTGGCCGGCAGCCGAATCGTCCTGGACGCCACGGAGGCGGGGCGCGTGGACGGCTGCGTGCTCCGCCTCACCAATGGCTGCGGACCCGGCGCCCCGCTGCACGGCTTCCTCGGCCGACTCGCCGCCCAACTGCGCGCCACAAGCGAGGACGCTCCGCTCACCCTGACCGTCGTCGACGACCAGCGCGACTTCGTCGACGTACGTGACATCGCCGAGGCCGTGGTGCTGGCGGCGGGCACACGGGCGACCGGGCGCCTGATCAACATCGGTTCAGGGACCGCAACCAGCATGCGGGAGCTCGCCGGAATTCTCGTCTCCGTGTCGGGGGTGCCCCCGCACCTGGTGCGGAAGGGGCAGGCCCCGGTACACAGCAAGGGTGGCGCGTGGACCCAGGCCGACATCCGGCTCGCGCGCGGTCTGCTGGGCTGGTCCCCGCGGGTGCCGCTGGAGCGATCCCTCCGCGACTTGTGGGCCGCCTCGTGACTCTTCCGGCCTGACGCGGCGCGGCCGCTACCTGGATGGTGTGCTGTCGAGGAGGCGCAGGCCGACCGTCATGGGAAGCTCCCGGTGCGGCTCGAGCGAATCGAAGGAGTGCGAGTGGTGTCCTTCGGCCACCGGCTTGCGGGTCAGGAAGGCCAGCAGATCTCGTGTGGCGGGCTTCGACTTGTCGGCGGCGTACAAGGTCGAGACGCTGTGCTTGCTCTCGTGGTCGACGATCAGGCACGTGTCGAGGAAGTCACGGTGCTGCGCCTTGGCGCGAACCAGGTCGGCGTCCGTGTCGTGCCATCGGGTGCCGTTCACCTCGCGCATGTCGTGCAGGAACGTGACGGCGCTGTCGCCCGTCATGTTCTCGCTGCCCAGGTAGGTCGTCATGGTGTGGTCGACGCCGTCGCTGTGTACCCCTTCGAGCGCCGGCTCACCGATCAGGTCACCGTCGGTGATGGTCCTCACGTTGAGTAGGGTGCAGATCCACTGGTCGCTGTCGTAGTCCAGTTTCGGCCGGTGGGTGACCGTCACGCCTTCGAAGACCATGAACTTGAAGACGAGAAGCGCTTGCAGGGCGGTGTTGAGCTGTAGGTCGTTCTGAATCTCGTCGAAGTTGCGCACTTGGCCGGAATCGTGCCGTACGAAGTCGTCCTCCATGGACAGCATGAACGGCTGGAATTCGAGCCGCCGCACCCGCATGGACCATGGGTCGAAACCGAAGCGGCCGGTCCTGGTCTTTCGGAACGGGAGGGTCGGGTCGCTCTTCAGCCCGTCGCTGACGGTGGTGAGGCTCTTGAGGTCGTCGTCCGTGGCACCCAATCCCTTGACGATCCTGGTGAGCTGAGCGCCGGGGACGAAAGCGAAACGATCGCGGATATAGGTCGAGCGTATCTCCGTAATCTCGGAAACCACGGCGTCATAGTTCGGCATACCTTTTGTGCCCTCCATGATGATACGGCGGATTCATTGGCCGAGGCCGACGGCGCTCGGGTGTGATGCGCAAAGTCTGGGTGATGTACCAGGTCTGGGAAGCCGCTCTGCGGACTGCGGTTCACCGGATGACGGGATCGGCGAGCCGGTACCAGAACACTCGGCATGCGCTGCCGTCACATTTACCATCCGACGGCCCGGTGGGCAATGGGCTGCGAAAGCTGATGCCCATAGGACGGTGCTGTAACGGCGGTGATCGCCGATGTCACCGACGGGTGTGGCGTCGGACAGTTAAGGGCAGTTGATGCCGGGTATATCGAGAGCATGAACTCCACGCCGGGCTTCTTCTGAATTCGTTTCCGTTCGGCCGCACGCCCGGTGCTGGAGGTTTCTCTCGATGACCACTGTCGGCCCGCCTGGAGAGGTCCGCGCCGGAGACGCTGTCGACCCGGACACGGCGATAGCCGTGATCGGCGTCTCCTGCCGGTTCCCGCGGGCGGAAAGCCCGCAGCGGCTGTGGGAGCTGTTGGCGTCGGGCGAGAGCGCCGTCACGGAGGTCCCGCCGGACCGCTGGACAGGTCAGGCCTCCGACGGAGCCCCTCGGTGGGGCGCCTTTCTCGACCGGCCGGCGGACTTCGACGCGGGCTTCTTCGGCCTTTCCCCCCGCGAGGCGCCTTTCGTCGACCCGCAACAGCGACTCGTATTGGAACTGGGCTGGGAAGCCCTTGAGGACGCCCGCGTGGTCCCCAGTGAGATCAGCGGCAGCCGACTGGGCACATTCGTCGGCGTGAACGCGGACGACTACGCGAAGCTGCTGACGCGTCACGCCGAAGCACTCGGCGCCCACCACACCTTGCCGGGCATTCAGCGCGGCATTATCGCCAACCGGCTCTCCGCTTTTCTCGGCGCCAGTGGCCCGAGCCTCACGATTGACTCCGCACAGTCCTCCTCCTTGGTGGCCCTGCACCTGGCCTGCGAGAGCCTGCGGTCCGGGGAGTCGGAACTGGCCATCGCGTGCGGCGTCAATCTGCACCTGATGCCGGAAAGTGTGCTGCTCGCCGCAAGCTGGGGCGGTCTCTCGCCGGACGGCCGCTGCCACACGTTCGACGCCAAGGCCAACGGATATGTGCCGGGCGAGGGCGGAGGCGCCGTCGTGCTCAAGCGCCTGAGCGCCGCGCTCGAGGACGGAGACCGCATCCTGTGCCTGGTGCGTGGCAGCGCGACCAACAACGACGGCAGGGGTGAGACGCTCACCTCTCCGACGGTGGGCGCCCAGGCCGACGTCCTCACCCGGGCCTACGAGCATGCCGGGCTGTCCCCGGCCGCCGTCTGCTACGTCGAGCTGCACGGAACCGGAACCCCGGTGGGCGACCCGGTCGAGGCTGCCGCACTGGGAGAGGCCATCGGCCGTCGGCGTCCGGTCGGCCGTCCGCTCGCGGTCGGGTCGATCAAAACCAACATCGGCCACCTGAGCGGCGCGGGCGGTATCGCCGGGTTCATCAAGACCGTCCTGGCCCTCAAGCATCGACTGCTGCCCGCCAGCTTGAACTTCGAGACACCGAACCCCCGGATTCCTCTGGACGAACTCAACCTCCAGGTGCAGCGGAAACTCGGTCCGTGGCCCGGGGACCCGGCGCCGGACGAGCCACTCGTCGCGGGGGTGAGCTCCTTCGGGATGGGCGGCAGCAACTGCCATGTCGTGCTGTCGGACTGGCGGCCGGAACCGGCGGACGAGCGCACCGGCGGGCGCACCCGAACGGATCCGTCGGTCGTGCCCTGGATCGTCTCCGGCCGCTCCGAGCAAGCGCTGCGCGGACAGGCGCGCCGCCTGGCCCGATGTGTCGAGGGCGCCGGCGACATGGACGTGGTCGATGTGGGTTGGTCGCTGGTGTCGTCGCGGTCGTGTTTCGGGCATCGCGCGGTGGTGATGGGCGCGGGCCGGGGTGAGCTGGCCGAGGGGTTGTCGGGGCTGGCTGAACGGGGCGGTGGACCGGGAGTGGTGTCGGGTTCGGTGGTGGACGGTGATATGGGGGTGGTGTTTTCGGGGCAGGGGGCGCAGCGAGTCGGCATGGGTGAGGGCTTGTCGGGTTTTGGTGCGTTCGCCGCGGCGCTGGATGAGGTGTTGGGCGTCTTTGACGAGGTCGCTGGTGGCGTGGCCGCTGACATAGAGCTCTCGGAGGATCTTCAGGAGGTTTTTGGGGTTGGAGGGGATTTCTCGGCTCGACTGCGGGAGGTGATGTCCGGCGGTATTGACGGGTTGACCGGGACGGGGTGGGCGCAGCCGGCGTTGTTCGCGTTCGAGGTGGCTTCGTGGCGTTTGCTGGGTTCGTGGGATGTGCGTCCCTCGGTGGTGGCGGGGCATTCTCTGGGCGAGTTGGTGGCGGCCTATGTGGCGGGTGTGTGGTCGTTGCGGGACGCGGCTCGGGTGGTGCTGGCGCGTGGGTGGCTGATGCATGGGTTGCCGATCGGCGAGGGCGTGATGGTGGCGGTGGGAGCTGGGGTGGATGCGGTGCGTTTGGGTGACGGTGTGGGGGTCGCGGCGGTGAACGGTCCTGAGTCGGTGGTGCTTTCGGGGACGGTGGCGCCGGTGTTGGCCGAGGCGGGGCGCTTGGAGGGGTTGGGGGTGAGGACGCGGCGTCTGGCGGTGTCGCATGCGACTCATTCGGCGTTGATGGAGCCGATGTTCGAGTCGTTCGGGCGGGTTGTGGGGTCGGTGGGGTATCGCGATCAGTCTGTGCCGGTGGTGTCGAGTGTCACGGGGCGGGTGGCCGCTCCGGGGGTGTTGCAGGATCCGGAGTACTGGGTGCGCCAGGTGCGCAGGACGGTGTTGTTCGCCGATGCGGTTGCCACGATGCGTGAGTACGGGGTGGCGACCTTTCTGGAGATCGGCCCTGACGCCGTTCTCACCCCCATGATCAAGGAGTCGGTCCGGGCCTGGACCGAGGACGAGCGGACGCATCCCGACGTCGCCGCTGTCCCGTTCTGCCGCAGGGATCGGGACGAGACGCATACCGCGACCACTGCGATGGCCCACCTATGGGTGCGGGGTGAGGAGATCGACTGGGAGCCGTTCTTCGTGGGGGCGCGACAAGTCGACCTGCCCACCTACGCGTTCCAGCGCGAGCGGTACTGGATCGAGAGCCAGTCGTCACCGGAACGGACGGTCGCCGAACCCACTCGGAAGGTCCCGGAGACCGACGGGACCGGGGTGGTAACGGCGTTGGACGCGGGGCGGGTCGACGGACGCCTCGCCGCTGTTCTGGCCGGGCTGTCCGAGTCCGAACAACGTGATGCCATCCTCGATGCGGTGTGCGACCAGGCGGCGTCGGTCATGGAGTACACCGGCCGGGTCGATGCCACGCTGACGTTCAAAGACCTCGGCTTCGACTCGCTGATGGCGCAGGAGCTGGCCGACGGTCTCGCCGCACGCACCGGTCTGCCCCTCGCCGGCCGGCTGGTCTTCGACTACCCGACCCCGCGCGGTCTCGCCCACCACCTCTATGAAGAGATCACCGGAAAGCGACAGGCGACTGTCACCCGCGTCGCGAAGGCGACGGCGGAGCCGTTGGCCATCGTGGGCATGGCGTGCCGCTACCCCGGCGGGGTGAGCACGCCCGAACAGCTGTGGCAGCTGGTCGTCACCGGCGAGGACGCCATCTCCGGATACCCCACCGACCGGGGTTGGGACCTGGACGCCCTCTACGACCCGGACCCCGGGCACTGGGGCACCAGCTACACACGGAACGGCGGCTTCCTCACCGGAGCCGGTGACTTCGACGCGGAGTTCTTCGGGATTTCGCCGCGTGAGGCGCTGGCGATGGACCCGCAGCAGCGGCTGCTGCTGGAGACGTCCTGGGAGGCACTGGAGCGAGCCGGAATCGATCCGCGATCGCGCCGCGAGTCGGCGACCGGCACCTACATAGGCGCCACCACTCACTACTACGGTCCACGTGCCCATCAGGCCGCTGACGGCTTCGCCGGTTACCTGCTGACCGGTAACACGCCGAGCGTGATGTCCGGCCGCATCGCCTACGCGCTCGGACTGGAAGGTCCGGCCGTGACGGTGGACACGGCGTGTTCGTCGTCGCTGGTGGCGCTGCATCTGGCTGGTCAGGCGCTGCGTTCCGGCGAGTGCGACCTGGCCCTCGCCGGCGGCGTCACGGTCATGGCCTCTCCGGACATGTTCATTGAATTCAGCCGGCAGCGCGGGTTGTCGGCGGATGGCCGGTGCAAGGCGTTTTCGGCGGATGCGGATGGTACGGGGTGGGGTGAGGGTGTGGGTGTGCTGGTGGTGGAGCGGTTGTCGGACGCCAGACGGAACGGGCACCGGGTTCTTGCCGTGGTGCGTGGTTCCGCGGTGAACCAGGATGGTGCGTCGAATGGGTTGACGGCGCCGAACGGTCCGTCGCAGCAGCGGGTGATCCGGTCGGCGCTGGCGAGTGCGGGGCTCGGTGCGGATGAGGTCGACGCTGTCGAGGCGCATGGTACGGGGACGAGGCTGGGGGACCCGATCGAGGCGCAGGCGCTGCTGGCCACGTATGGGCGGGACCGGGGCGGGCATCGGCCATTGTGGCTGGGGTCGTTGAAGTCGAATATCGGTCATACGCAGGCGGCCGCGGGTGTGGCCGGTGTGATCAAGATGGTGTTGGCGATGCGGCACGGGGTGTTGCCGAAGACGTTGCATGTGGAGGAGCCGACGCCGCAGGTGGACTGGTCGGTGGGTGGGGTGGAGCTGCTGACCGAGGCGCGTCCGTGGGCCGGGGGTGGTCGTCCGCGGCGGGCGGGTGTGTCCTCGTTCGGGATCAGCGGCACCAACGCACACGTCATCCTGGAAGAGGCGGAAGGGGCCGAAGAGGCCCTGGACAAGCCGGAAGCGCCGGCGGAAGAACCAGAGGGCGCCCCCGCCGTCATGCCCTGGGTCCTGTCGGGGAAGAGCGAGGCGGCGCTGCGCGGGCAGGCGCGACGGCTCGCGTCCTTCCTGGAGGCGCGCCCCGAGGTGTCGCCCGTTGACGTCGGGATGTCACTGGTCGCCTCACGGTCGCTTCACGAGCGGCGCGTGGTCGTGACGGGCGGCTCGCGGGAGGAACTCCTCAAAAGGGTAAGGGCGGTGGCCGAGTCCACCGCGACGGGCGGTGCGGCGCGAGACGGCGGAATCACGCCTCGCCCGGTGTTCGTGTTCCCGGGGCAGGGGGCGCAGTGGGTGGGAATGGCTCGGGAGCTGCTGACGTCCTCGACGGCGTTCGCCGCACGGATGAGCGAGTGCGCGGTGGCGCTGTCCTCGTTCGTGGAGTGGTCGCTGCTGGATGTGCTCGACGATGCCGATGCGTTGGAGCGCGTGGAGGTGGTCCAGCCGGCACTGTGGGCGGTCATGGTGTCGCTGGCCGAGGTGTGGCGCTCGTACGGTGTCGAACCGGCGGCCGTGGTGGGCCACTCGCAGGGGGAGATCGCGGCCGCGGTGGTGGCGGGCGGCCTGTCGCTGCGGGACGGTGCCCGGGTGGCGGCGTTGCGCAGCCGCGCGATCGGCACCGGGCTGGCCGGGCGCGGCGGGATGGTGTCGGTGGCGTCACCGGTCGACGAAGTGCGGCGGCGTATCGAGGCGCTGGGCGGGGCGGTGTCGGTGGCGGCGGTCAACGGGCCGTCGTCCACGGTGGTGTCGGGTACGCCGGAGGCGCTGGACGTACTGCTGGCGCGGTGTGAACGCGACGGAACAAGGGCGAGGCGTGTCGCGGTGAACTATGCCTCGCACTCCTGGCAGGTCGATGAGGTTCGCGAACAGATTCTCGCCGATCTGGCGCCGGTGGAGCCCCAGACGTTCACCGTGCCCTTCTTCTCCACGGTCACCGGGGATTGGCTGGGCGGCGAGCGCGGCCCGGATGCCGAGTACTGGGTCCGCAACCTGCGGCAGACGGTGCGTTTCGAAGAGGCGATCCGGGCGCTGGCCGGTGAGGGCTTCGGGGCGTTCGTGGAGTGCAGCGCGCACCCGGTGCTGACCGCGAGCGTGCGGGAGACGCTGGAGGCCGCGGGAAGCGACGCCGTGGTGGTCGGTTCGCTGCGGCGCGACGACGGCGGTGCGCGACGTATGCTCACGTCCCTGGGCGAGGCGTTCGTCCACGGTGTGCCGGTGGACTGGACGCGGGCGTACACCGGCTCGGGGGCGCGGCGCGTCGATCTGCCCACGTACGCGTTCCAGCACCAGAGGTTCTGGTGGGAGCCGGACGCCGCGCCCCCGCCGGAGGGCAGCGCGGCCGACGCGGCGTTCTGGCAGGCCGTCGAGGGCGGCGACGCGGAGGCGCTGGCCGGCGCACTGGAGGTCGACGACGCGTCGGTTGCGCACCTGCTGCCCGCGTTGAAGTCCTGGCGGCAGCGGCAGCTCGTGACCTCTACGGTGGACGGCTGGCGTTACCGCACCAGGTGGGTGCCCATGAGCACGGCACGTCAGCCGACGCTGTCCGGCACCTGGCTGCTGGTCGTCCCGGAGGGCCGCGCCGGGGAGGCCGTGGGGCCGACCGCGGCCGCGGTGCGGGACCACGGAGGCGACGCGGTCACGGTCGAGCTGCCCGCCGGGGCCGTCCGCGACCGGATCGCCGACATGCTGCGAGGTGTTCAGGCGGAGGGCGGCGAGTACCGCGGTGTGTTGTCGCTGCTGTCCCTGGCTGACGGGCCGCCCACCGGAGCCGGTGTCTCCCGGGCGGGCCTGACCGGGACGCTCGCCCTGTTCCAGGCGCTGGGCGACGCGGGGGTGAACGCACCCCTGTGGTGCCTGACCCGCGGTGCGGTGGCCGTCGCGGACAGGGAACAGGTCGGCGTCCCCGCCCAGCGGATGGTGTGGGGCCTGGGCCGGATCGTGGCCCTGGAGCACCCGGAGCGGTTCGGCGGTTTGGTGGACCTGCCGGAGCGGTGGGACACACGCGCGGGTCGCCTGCTGGCGGCGGTACTGGCCGGTGCCGAGGGCGAGGACCAGGTCGCGATCCGTCCCTCCGGCATGTTCGCCCGCCGCCTCGCCCGCGCCACGCGTCCCGGCCCGGGGGCGGTGTGGCGCCCGCGCGGCACCGTGCTGGTCACGGGTGGTACCGGTGGTCTGGGCGCGCGGGTGGCCCGCTGGCTGGCCAGGTCGGGCGCCGAGCACGTGGTGCTGGCCGGCCGCCGTGGACCGGACGCGCCCGGCGCCTCCGCGCTGCGCGAGGAACTGGAGGCCACCGGCACGCGGGTGACCATCACCGCCTGCGACGTGAGCGATCGCACGGCACTCGCCCGGCTCCTCGACGACGTGTCCGACGGCTGCCCGCTGTCGGCGGTGGTCCACACCGCGGCGGTCCTGGACGACGCGGTCGTGGAGCGGCTGACCCCCGAGCAGATCGACCGCGTGCTGCGGGTGAAGGCCGACGGTGCCTGGCACCTGCACGAGCTGACCCTCGGCATGGACCTGGACGCGTTCGTGCTGTTCTCCTCCGTGGCGGGCACCCTGGGCGCCTCCGGACAGGGCAACTACGCGCCCGGCAACGCCTACCTCGACGCCCTCGCCGAGCACCGGCACGGCCTCGGCCTACCCGCGTCCTCGGTGGCCTGGAGCGCTTGGGCCGAGGAAGGCATGGCCGAGGGCGGTATCGGCACGGTGGCGCGCCGGCACGGCCTGCCGGAGATGGCCCCCGAACTGGCGGTGTCGGCACTGGCGGGCGCGGTGGCCGAAGGCGAGCCCAACGTCGTGATCGCGGACGTCGAATGGGACAGGTTCCATGTGGCCTACACCGCCACCCGCCCCAGCCCTTTCCTGGCCGACCTGCCCGACGTACGCAGGCTCGCCCACGCGGCCGGTCCCGGCACACACGCGGCGGCCGCGCCCGACGGCCCGGCCGGCAGGCTGGCCGGTCTGGCGACCCGGGCCGAACAGGAGACGGCGATGCTCGCCGTGGTACGTGAACACGTGGCGTCGGTCCTGGGCCACGTGGGAGCCGACGCGGTTGATCCGTCCCGCGCGTTCAAAGACCTCGGCCTCGACTCGGTGACCGCCATCGAGCTGTGCAACCACCTGAACGCGGCGACCGGCCTGCGCCTGTCGCCCACCTCGGCCTTCGACTTCCCGAACGCCCGTGCGCTCGCGGCCCACCTGCGCGCGGAACTGCTCCCCGGCCCGGAGGCGGCGGCTGCCCCGCCCGTGGCCGCAGAACCGGCGACGGACCAGGACCCCGTGGTCATCGTCGGGATGAGCTGCCGATTCCCCGGTGACGTCCGGTCCCCCGAGGACCTGTGGCGGATGCTCGATACGGGTGGGGAGGGAATCACCCCGTTCCCCGCCGACCGTGGCTGGGACCTGGCGGCCCTGTACGACCCGGACTCCGGCTCCGACCGCGCCGGGACGTCCCATACCGACGAGGGCGGTTTCCTCCACGACGCGGGCGACTTCGACGCCGACTTCTTCGGGATGTCGCCGCGTGAGGCGCTGGCGACGGACCCGCAGCAGCGGCTGCTGCTGGAGACGTCCTGGGAGGCGCTGGAGCGGGCGGGCATCGACCCTTTGGCGCTCAGGGGCACCGGCACCGCCGTCTTCGCCGGGACGAACGGCCAGGACTACCTCGCCATGAGCCCCGAGGTGCCCGAGGAGGCGGCGGGATACGTCATCACCGGGAACACGGCCAGTGTGCTCTCCGGCCGGGTGTCCTACGCGCTGGGCTTCGAGGGGCCCGCAATGACGGTGGACACGGCATGTTCGTCCTCGCTGGTGGCCCTGCACCTGGCCATACAGTCGCTGCGCAGCGGCGAGTGCACGCTCGCCCTCGTCAGCGGGGTGACCGTCATGGCCACGCCCGGCCTGTTCACCGAGTTCACCCGCCAGGGCGGGCTCGCTCCTGACGGACGCTGCAAGGCGTTCGCGGCGACGGCCAACGGTGCCGGCTTCTCCGAGGGCGTGGGCGTACTGGTGGTGGAGCGGCTTTCGGAGGCCCGACGCCAGGGGCACCAGGTGCTGGCGGTGGTACGGGGTTCGGCTGTGAACCAGGACGGCGCCTCCAACGGCCTGACGGCGCCGAGCGGGCCGTCGCAGCAGCGGGTGATCCGGGCGGCGTTGGCGGACGCGGGGCTGACCGCGGGTGAGGTCGACGTCGTGGAGGCGCACGGTACGGGTACGACGTTGGGCGACCCGATCGAGGCGCAGGCGCTGCTGGCCACGTACGGTCGCGACCGGGATGGAGACCGGCCGTTGTGGCTGGGCTCGGTGAAGTCCAATATCGGGCACACCCAAGCCGCCGCGGGCGTGGCCGGCGTCATCAAGACGGTGCTGGCCATGCGGCACGGGCTGTTGCCCCGGACCCTGCACGTCGATGAGCCGTCGCCGCACGTGGACTGGTCCGCGGGCTCGGTGAGGCTGCTGGCCGACCCCGTCGCGTGGCCCGAGACCGGCCGACCGCGTCGGGCGGGTGTGTCCTCCTTCGGCGTGAGCGGAACGAACGCCCACATCATTCTGGAACAGGCACCGGAACAGGCACCGGAACAGGCGGCTGCGGAGGCCGAGCCGGACGACGAGCCCGTGCCGAGCACCCCGGCGGTATCTGCCGGTGGTATCACCCCCTGGGTGCTGTCGGCGAAGTCCGAGGCGGCGGTCCGGGACCAGGCCGCGCGGTTGCTGTCGCTTGTCGACGAGGGCGCCGGCCCGGATGCGGTGGCAACGGGCGATGTCGGTTTCTCGCTGGCGACCACCCGCGCGGTGTTCGACCGTCGCGCGGTGGTCCTGGGCGCGGACCGCGCCGATATGGCGCGCGGCCTGTCCGCCCTGGCGGAGGGACGGGAGGCCCCGGGCGTGGCGCACGGTGCCGTCGTCGGCTCCGACGACAGAGTGGTGTTCGTCTTCCCTGGCCAGGGCTGGCAGTGGAGGGGGATGGCGGTCGAGTTGCTGGATTCGTCGCCGGTGTTCGCGGAGTGGATGAGGACATGCGCGGCGGCGCTGGCGCCGTCGGTTGACTGGTCGTTGCTGGATGTGGTGCGAGGTGTCGAGGAGCCGGAGTGGCTTGACCGGGTCGACGTGGTGCAGCCGGTGATGTGGGCGGTGATGGTGTCGCTGGCGGGGACGTGGCGTTCGCTGGGTGTGGTGCCGTCGGCCGTGGTGGGGCACTCGCAGGGGGAGATCGCGGCCGCGGTGGTGGCGGGCGGCTTGTCCTTGGAGGACGGCGCGCGGGTGGTGGCGGTACGCAGTCGTGCGTTGCGGGCGCTGTCAGGCCGTGGGGCGATGGTGTCGGTGAGTCTGCCGGTGGGAGCGGTGGAGGAGCGGTTGGCGGCGTGGGGTGAGCGGTTGTCGGTGGCGGCGGTGAACGCGCCGGCGTCGGTGGTGGTGTCGGGTGATGTGGAAGCGGTTGAGGAATGGCTGGCGGTGTGTGAGGCGGAGGGGGTTCGAGCGCGTCGGGTGTCGGTGGATTACGCCTCGCACTGTGCGCACGTCGAGGCGATCGAGGCCGAGCTCGAGCGGAGTCTTGCCGGGATCGCTCCGCGGCCGTCGTCGGTCCCGTTCTATTCGACGGTGACGGGCGGTGTGCTGGACACGGTGGAATTGGACGCGCGGTATTGGTATCGGAACCTGCGCGGGAGGGTGCGGTTCGACGAGACGGTGCGGGTGTTGCTGGGCGAGGGCTTCCGGGTGTTCGTGGAGGCCAGTGGGCATCCGGCGCTGGTGATGGGCGTGGAGGAGACGGCCGACGACTGTGAAGTCGGCGTCGCGGCGGTGGGATCGTTGCGCCGTGGCGAGGGCGGTCCTGAGCGGCTGTTGGCATCCGTGGCCGAGGCGTTTGTGGGTGGCGCCGGGGTGGATTGGCCGGCGGTGTTCGCGGGATCGGGAGCGCGGCGCGTGGACTTGCCGACGTACGCGTTCCAGCATCGTCGGTACTGGCTCGACTCGCGCGTCGCTGCGGAATCCGGTGCTGCGGCCTCGGTGGGGTTGGAGCCGACGGAGCACCCGTTGCTGGGGGCGGCGGTGCCGCTGCCCGAGTCCGACGGGTTCTTGCTGACGGGGCGTTTGTCCCCGCGCACCCAGCCATGGCTTGCCGATCACATGATGCTGGGGCGGGTGGTCGTGCCGGGGTCGGCATTGGTGGAGATGGCCTTGCGGGCGGGGGAGGAGGTGGGGTGTCGCCGGCTGGAGGAGTTGACGCTGGAGGTGCCGCTGGTGCTGGCTGACGAGGGCGCGGTCCAGGTCCAGCTCGTCGTCGGCGGGCCGCGGGAGGAAGGCCGGCGTGAATGGAGCGTGTACGCCCGTGATGGCGGCAGCGGTTCGTGGACGCGCCATGCGCGGGGTCTGCTGAGCGTTGGTGGTGAGGCGAGCGGCTCGGGGAACGTGAGCGGCTTGGGGGATGTGAGCGCATGGCCGCCGGTGGGAGCGGAAATGGTCGACTTCGCCGGGACGTATGAGCGGTTGGCGGGTGTGGGGCTCGCGTATGGGCCGGCGTTTCGCGGGCTGCGGTCGGTGTGGCGCCGGAGGGAGGAGGTCTTCGCCGAGGCGGAGTTGCCGGAGGGGGCGAGTACGGGGCGCTTGAAGATGCATCCTGTGCTGCTGGACGCGGCGTTGTACGCGTGGCTGGCATGCGTGGACGGCGCCGGGGACGGGGTGCGGTTGCCGTTCGCGTGGAGTGGTGTGTCCGTGCATGCGGCCGCGGCCGCGGCTTCGGTGGTGCGGGTGCGCCTGGCGCCGGATGGTGATGGCGGGCTGTCGATGGCGGTGGCCGACGCGGCGGGGATGCCGGTGGCGTCGGTGGATGCTCTGGTCATGCGACCGGTGCGGGAGGCGGAGTTCACGGTCCCGGCGGGGGCGGGGGAGGGCCCGTACCGAGTGGAGTGGGTGCCGGCCGCGTTGCCTGGGGCTTTGGGGGGCGGAGCGCGGAGGTGCGCTGTGGTGGGGGAGGACGTCTTCGGGTTGGCCGAGCCGTTGGGGGCGGAGCTCTTCAAGGATCTCGCCGCGCTGAGCGAGCACGCGGTGCCGGATGTGGCGGTGGTGTGCGTCGGTTCCGCCGTCGGCGAGGTGGCGTCGGCCAGTGGTGCCGAGGGCGGGGTTCTGGGTGTGGTGCGGGAGTGGTTGGCGGAGGAGAGGTTCGCTCAGTCGCGGTTGGTGGTGGTGACGCGGGATGCCGTGGCCGTCGAGGCGGGTGAGGACGTCCGCGATCTGGCAGCGGCCCCGGTGTGGGAGTTGCTGCGCTCCGCGCAGACTGAGAATCGGGGGCGGTTCGTGTTGCTGGACGTGGACGATTCGGCGGCGTCGCTCGATGTCCTGCGTCAGGCCGTCCTGGCGGGAGAGGGACAGGTGGCCGTACGGAGCGGCGAGGTGTTCACGCCGCGTTCGGCCCAGCCGAAGGGACGCGTCCGTCGGCCGGTCCCCGCCCACGCCGAAGCCTCCCGTTCGGAAGGGGCGCCACTGGTACAGCGTCTGTCGGGCCTCGGCCACGGGGAGCGACAGCGGGTACTGCTCCGGACGGTCCGGGAACACGCCGCGGCCATCCTCGGCCTCGGGGAAGCGGGAGCCGTGGCGCCTGGTCGCGGCTTCCTCGACCTCGGCTTCGTCTCGCACACCGCGGTGGACTTGCGTAACCGGCTGAACGCGGCCACCGGGTTGCGACTGCCCACGACCCTGATCTTCGACTACCCGAGCCCGGCCGCGCTCGCCGAACACCTCGGAAAGGAACTGGCACCTCCCGACGCCCCGGCATCGGACGGCCCGACACAGGCCGGCTCGGCGCAGAAGGCCCCGGTCACCATCGCTGATCGTTTGGAGTCCGCGGCGGCCGACGACCTCTTCAGTTTCATCGACCAGGAATTCGGACCGGCCTGAGCGCACGCTCTCGCACGCCGTACACCGACCGCACGTCGTACACCCAAGCTCCCGAAGCTCAATCCCGTGAGGTATTGATGTCGGACCACGAAAAGCTCCTCGGCTACCTCCGACGGGTGACCGCCGATCTACATGAGACCCGACAGCGCCTCCACGAAGTGGAGGCGGCGGCGCACGAGCCGATCGCGATCGTCGGGATGAGCTGCCGCTACCCCGGGGGTGTGCGGACTCCCGAGGAGTTCTGGGAGCTGCTGGCCGGTGCACAGGACGCGATCACGGCCTTTCCCGAGGACCGTGGCTGGGACGTCGACGCCGTGTACGACCCGGATCCCGACCGGCCGGGTACCTCCTACACCTGCGAAGGCGGTTTCCTCAGCGACGCGGGGGACTTCGATGCCGACTTCTTCGGGATTTCGCCGCGTGAGGCGCTGGCGATGGACCCGCAGCAGCGGCTGCTGCTGGAAACGTCGTGGGAAGCCATCGAACGGTCGGGCCTCGATCCCGCGTCGCTCAAGGGAAGTCGGACCGGCGTCTTCATCGGAACCGTCACCCCGCACTACGGTCCGCGCCTGCACAGGGCCACCGACGGTGTCGAGGGACACCTGATGACCGGCACTGCCCTCAGCGTCGTGTCCGGACGCCTCGCCTACACCCTCGGGCTGGAGGGTACCGCGGTGACCGTGGACACGGCCTGCTCGTCCTCACTGGTGGCCCTGCACCTGGCCGTACGGTCCCTGCGCCAAGGCGAGTGCTCCGGCGCGCTGGTCGGCGGCGTCACGGTCATGTCCACGCCCGGTACCTTCATCGGGTTCAGCCGGCAGCGCGGGCTCGCCCCGGACGGCCGGTGCAAACCCTTCTCAGCCGCCGCGGATGGCTTCGGGCTCGCCGAAGGCGCCGGCGTGCTGTTCCTGGAGCGGCTGTCCGACGCGCACCGCAACGGCCATCCGGTGCTGGCCGTCGTACGCGGCACGGCGATCAACCAGGACGGGGCCAGCAGCGCGCTGTCCGCGCCGAACGGTCCCTCGCAGCAGCGGATGATCCGGGCGGCGTTGGCGGACGCGGGGCTCACCGCGGCTGAAGTCGACGTCGTGGAGGCGCACGGTACGGGTACGACGCTGGGCGACCCGATCGAGGCGCAGGCGCTGCTGGCCACGTACGGTCGCGACCGGGACGGAGACCGGCCGTTGTGGCTGGGGTCGGTGAAGTCCAACATCGGGCACACCCAAGCCGCCGCGGGCGTGGCCGGTGTCATCAAGACGGTGCTGGCCATGCGGCACGGCGTGCTGCCGCCCACCCTGCATGTCGATGAGCCGTCGCCGCACGTCGACTGGTCGGCCGGCCACGTCCGGCTCCTCACCGAGGCCACCCCCTGGCAGCCGGGTGAGCGACCGCGCCGGGCAGGTGTCTCCTCGTTCGGCATCAGCGGCACCAACGCGCACGCCATCATCGAGCAGGTGCCCCACCCGCTGGAGGGCGAGGCGGACGGCGCATCGGATGACGACGCCGTACCGCCCGCGGTGGCCTCGGCATCGCTCCCACTCGTCCCGTGGGTGTTCTCGGCCAGGTCCGCGGCGGCTCTGCGCGGCCAGGCCGCCCGGCTGCTGGACCATGCGCGAAGGCATTCGGGGGTTGCCGCGGTCCACACCGGCCTGGCCCTCGGGACCACCCGGACCGTCTTCGACCACCGCGCGGTGGTCCTCGCGCCGGACCACGCGGGCGCCGTACACGAGCTGGAGAAGTACGTCGCGGACCCAGACACTCCGGGGCTCGTCACGGGCGTTGCACGACACGGCACCGCGGTGGCGCTCGTCTTTCCGGGACAGGGATCGCAGTGGGCCGGGATGGCGGCGGAACTGTTGGACTCCTCGCCGGTGTTCGCGGAGCGGATCGGCGAGTGCGCCGTCGCGTTGGCGCCGTATGTGGACTGGTCGCTGCTGGACGTCCTGCGGAGCACCGACGGGGACGGCTGGTTGGGCCGGGTGGACGTGGTGCAGCCGGTGCTGTGGGCGGTCATGGTGTCATTGGCCGAGCTGTGGCGTTCGTACGGCGTGGTGCCGGCGGCGGTGATCGGTCACTCCCAGGGGGAGATCGCGGCCGCGTGTGTCGCGGGCGGGTTGTCGCTGAAGGACGCGGCACGCGTGGTTGCGCTGCGCAGTCGGGCGTTGCGGGCACTGTCGGGCCGAGGCGGCATGGTGTCCATCAGCCTTCCTGTCGCCGAGGTGCGGGAGCGGCTGTCCGCGTGGTGCGAACGGCTGTCGGTGGCGGCGGTGAACGGATCCTCGGCCGTGGTGGTGTCGGGTGACACCGACGCGCTCGAGGAACTGCTGGTGCGGTGCGAACGTGACGGAGTACGGGCACGCCGGGTTCCGGTGGATTACGCCTCGCACTCCGCACATGTGGAGGCGATCGAGGACGAGTTGCTTCGCGACCTCGCGGGGATCGCTCCGCGGTCGTCGGCGGTGCCGTTCTATTCGACGGTGACCGGCGGGGTGCTGGATACGTCGGAGTTGGATGCCGCCTACTGGTATCGGAACCTGCGGCAGACGGTCCGCTTCGATGAGACGGTACGGGTTGTGCTGGGCGAGGGTATCCAGGTGTTTGTGGAGGTCAGCGCCCATCCGGTACTGACCATGGGGATCGAGCAGACAGCTGATGACCACGGAACGCGGGCGACGGTGGTCGGGTCACTGCGCCGTGACGAAGGTGGGCCGGCGCGGTTCCTGAAGTCTGTGGCCGAGGCGTACGTGGGTGGCGCCGACGTCGATTGGCGGGAGGTGTTCACCGGTACCGGTGCGCGCCGTGTGGACCTGCCCACGTACGCCTTCCAGCGTCGCCGCTACTGGCTGGAGTCCGAGACCACTGAGGCCGATGACGTGTCGTCGGCCGGGCTGGCCTCGGCAGGGCTGGCCTCGGCCGGGCACCCCTTGCTGGGAGCCGTCGTTCCCTTGCCCGACTCCGATGGTCTGCTGCTGACGGGCCGCCTGTCGCTTCGTACCCATGCCTGGCTCGCCGACCATACGGTGCTGGGCCGTGTCGTCCTGCCCGGCACGGCGTTTGTCGAATTGGCGTTGCGGGCGGGAGACGCCGCCGGATGTGATCGGCTGGAAGAGCTCACGCTCGAAACGCCGTTGGTGCTGCCCGAAGAGGGCGCGGTCCAGGTGCACCTGGTCGTGAGCGGGCCGCAGGAGGCGGGACACCGCGAATTCAGCGTATACGCGCGCCGCGACGACGCGCCGAGCGAGTCATGGACGCGTTACGCGCGAGGCACACTGACCGCCGCGCTGAGCCCGGCGGCGGCCTCCGCGGATCTGAGCGTCTGGCCGCCGACCGGCGCCCAGGCGGTCGAGACCGCAGGGCTCTACGAGCGGCTGGCGGTCACCGGGCTCGCGTACGGCCCGGCGTTTCGTGGACTGCGGGCTGCCTGGCGCCGGGGTGATGAGCTCTTCGCCGAAGTGGCGCTGCCGGAAGACGTACGAACCGAGGCGAGCCGGTTCGGGGTACATCCCGCGTTGCTGGACGCGGCGCTCCACGTCTGGTCGGTCCACCACGGTACGGACACCGATACGAATACCGGGGGAGTCCGGTTGCCGTTCGCGTGGAGTGGTGTCTCGTTGTACGCGGTCGGGGCTTCGGTGGTGCGGGTGCGGCTGGCGCCGGCCGGCGATGGCGCGGTGTCGGTAGTGCTGGCCGACGGGGCGGGAGTGTCGGTGGCGTCGGCGGACGCCTTGGTGACGCGTCCGGTGGGGGAGGGAGAGTTCGCGGCCGCTGCCGGCGTGGGGGAGTCGTTGTATCGCGTGGAGTGGGTGCCCGCGTCGCCGGCCGCGGGGCTGGAGGTTGGAGTACAGGGGTGTGCGTTGGTCGGCGAGGATGATTTGGGGCTGACCGAGGTGCTGGGGGCGGAGGGGTTCGCGGATTTCGATGAGGTGGGCGAGTGCGTGCCCGATGTTGTGGTGGTATGCGCTTGTTCTGTTGGTGATCGGGGCGTCGTGTCCGGGGTGAGCGCGGCGGTTGACCGGGTTCTGCGCTTGGTACAGGGGTGGCTGGCGGAGGAGCGGTTCGCCGGGTCGCGGTTGGTCGTGGTCACGCGGGGCGCGGTGGCGGTCGAGGCCGGTGAGGATGTGCGTGATCTGGCCGCGGCCCCGGTGTGGGGACTGGTGCGCTCGGCGCAGGCCGAGCACCCGGAGCGGTTGGTCCTGCTGGACGTGGACGACGCCGGCGCTTCGCTGGACGCCCTGCGCGAGGCGGTGCTGACCGGGGAACCCCAGGTGGCCGTGCGCAGGGGTGAGGTACTGGTGCCGCGCCTGGCTCAAGGCGCGGCGAGTGGAGTGTTGGTGCCCGTGGCGGAGGGACAGCCATGGCGGCTGGAGCCTTCGAGGGAGCGGACGCTGGAGGGGTTGACCCTGGCGACGGCCGGGGACGCGGCTCGTGAACTGGGTGAGTTCGAGGTGCGCGTCGCCGTGCGCGCGGCGGGACTGAACTTCCGCGATGTGCTCATCTCGCTGGGCATGTATCCGGACCACCGGGCGCTGATGGGAAGTGAAGGAGCCGGTGTCGTGGTGGCCACCGGCCCGGGGGTCGAGTCCTGCGCCGTCGGCGATCGCGTGATGGGCCTGTGGACCGGCGGTTTCGGGCCGCTGGCGGTGGCCGACCACCGCACCTTGATCCGGATCCCGGACGGCTGGTCATTCGCCGAAGCCGCGTCCGTTCCGGTGGTGTTCGTGACGGCGTTGTACGCGTTGCGCGAGCTGGCGGGTGTGCGGCCCGGTGAGTCGCTGCTGGTGCACTCGGCGGCCGGTGGGGTGGGGATGGCGGCGGTGCAGCTGGCGCGGGTGTTCGGCCTTCGGGTTTTCGCCACCGCCGGCCCTGGTAAGTGGGACGTATTGCGCGGTCTGGGAGTTGACGGCGCGCATCTGGCGTCGTCGCGGTCGCTGGAGTTCGAGCAGCGGATCCGCTCGGTATCGGGTGGTCGTGGTGTTGATGTCGTGCTGGACTCCCTGGCGGGTGAGTACGTCGACGCCTCGCTGCGGCTGCTCGGCGAGGGCGGGCGCTTCATTGAGATGGGGAAGGCGGACGTGCGGTCCGCCGACGAGGTGGCGGCGGCGCACCCCGGTGTGACATACCGGGCGTTCGACTTGATGGAGGCGGGGCCGGAGCGCGTCGGGGAGATGCTCACGGAGATCGTCGGCCTTTTCGAACAGGGTGCGCTCCAGCGATTGCCGACGCGGGTGTGGGATGTGCGCCGGGCGGGTGAGGCGTATCGGTTCATGCGCGAGGCGCGGCATGTGGGGAAATTGGTGTTGAGCGTTCCGGCCGCCTTGGATCCGGAGGGGGTTGTGCTGGTGACGGGGGCGGGGGGCGTGTTGGGCGGTTTGGTGGCTCGGCATCTGGTGGCTGAGCGCGGGGTGCGTCACTTGCTGCTGGTCAGCCGACGTGGCTCGGCGGGCGAGGGCATGCCGGAGCTCGAAGCGGAGCTGACGGGCATGGGGGCGTCGGTGACCGTCGCCGCATGCGATGTGGCGGATCGAGACGCCCTGGCGGAGGTGCTGGCGCGGTTGCCCGGCGGGCGTGGTGTGACGGGCGTGGTTCATGCCGCGGGGGTGTTGGACGACGGGACCGTGGCGTCGCTGACGCCGGAGCGGGTTGCCGCGGTGCTGCGGGCGAAGGTGGCCGGGGCGTGGAATCTGCATGAGTTGACGCGGCGCCACGATGTCGCGGTGTTCGCGTTGTTCTCGTCGGCCGCCGGTGTATTGGGCTCGGCGGGGCAGGCGAATTACGCGGCGGCGAATACGTTTCTGGATGGGCTTGCCGCGCATCGTCGTGCTCTGGGTTTGGCCGGCGTGTCGTTGGCGTGGGGCATGTGGGCCGAGCGTTCCGGTATGACGGAGCACCTCGGCGAGGCGGATTTGTCGCGTATGGCGCGAATCGGTGTGGTGCCGTTCTCGTCCGACGAGGGGCTGCGGCTTTTCGACGCGGCGCACACTCTGGCGGAGAGCCTGGTGGTACCCGCCCGGCTGGACACCGGTGCCCCGGCCGCCTCCGGCACCGCGGTGCCCGCCATGCTCAAGGGACTCATACGACGGTCGATCCCCGCACGACGCGCCCTCATCCATGCCGAAGCGCTCCGCGCGGTCGACCAGGCCACCGAATGGCGGCAGCGGTTGCTCGGCATGAGTGCCGCCGACCGCGGCCACACCGTGCTGGAGCTCATCCACGCGCAGGTGATGACCGTGTTGGGGCACGCCACGCCTGACGCGGTCGAGTCCGACCGGGCGTTCAAGGATCTCGGTCTCGACTCGCTGACCGCCGTCGAGCTGCGCAATCTGCTGAGTGCGACGACCGGGCTGCGCCTGCCCGCCACGCTGGCCTTCGACTACCCGAACAGCAAGGCACTGAGCGAATACATCATGGCCGAACTGGTGGGGCAGGCCGACGCCGACGGCGCGGCGGCGACGTCCTCCCCGGTCGGCGGAAGCGATGGCACGTCCGACGACGACCTCATCGCGATCGTCGGGATGAGCTGCCGCTACCCGGGCGGCGTGATGTCCCCGGAGGAACTGTGGCAGCTCGTCGTCTCCGGTGGGGACGCGATCGGCGGACTGCCCACCAACCGCGGATGGGACCTCGACGGCATCTACGACCCGGACCCCGACGCGCCCGGTAAGACGTATGCGCGTGAGGGCGGGTTCCTCTACGCCGCGGGCGAGTTCGACGCGGAGTTCTTCGGGATCTCACCGCGTGAGGCGTTGGCGATGGACCCGCAGCAGCGTCTGGTGCTGGAGACCTCGTGGGAGGCGCTCGAACGCGCCGGGCTGGTCGCGTCGTCGCTGCGCGGCAGCAGGACAGGTGTCTTCGTCGGCTCCCACTACCAGGAGTACGGCCCGCGGCTGCACGAGGCGGTGGAGGGTTCCGAAGGCCACCTGATGACGGGGAACGCGGCCAGTGTCCTGTCCGGGCGCGTGGCGTACGCCTTCGGCTTCGAAGGGCCCGCGGTGACGGTGGACACGGCGTGTTCGTCGTCGCTGGTGGCCTTGCATCTGGCGGTGCGGTCGCTGCGTCAGGGCGAGTGCGACCTGGCGCTGGCCGGCGGTGTCGCCGTCATGCCGAATCCCGGCCCGCTCATGGGTTTCAGCAGGCAGCGCGGTCTGGCACCCGACGGGCGGTGCAGGGCGTTCGCGTCGGGCGCGGACGGGACATCGCTCGCCGAGGGGGTGGGGGTGTTGGTGGTGGAGCGGTTGTCCGATGCCCGGCGGCGGGGGCATCGGGTGCTGGCGGTGGTGCGTGGTTCCGCGGTGAATCAGGATGGTGCGTCCAATGGGCTGACGGCGCCGAACGGTCCGTCGCAGCAGCGGGTGATTCGGGCGGCGCTGGCGGATGCGGGGGTGTCGGCGGCGGAAGTCGACGCGGTGGAGGCGCACGGTACGGGGACGAGGCTGGGGGATCCGATCGAGGCGCAGGCGTTGCTGGCGACGTATGGGCGCGAACGGGCGGGCGGAGGTCGGCCGTTGTGGTTGGGGTCGTTGAAGTCGAATATCGGGCACACCCAGGCGGCCGCTGGTGTGGCCGGCGTGATCAAGGTGGTGCTTGCGCTGCGGCACGGTGTGCTGCCGCCCTCGCTGCACATCGACGAGCCGACGCCGCACGTGGATTGGTCGGCCGGTGGGGTGGAGCTGTTGCGGGACGCGGTGGAGTGGCCCGCGGAGGGAGGGCCGAGGCGTGCGGGTGTGTCGTCCTTCGGGATCAGCGGGACGAATGCGCATGTGATCGTGGAGCAGGCTCCGCAGGAGGAGCGTGTGGAGGCGTCAGAGGCGTCAGAGGCGTCAGAGGCGTCAGAGGCGTCAGAGGCGTCAGAGGCGTCAGCGGATGACGCGGGTGTGGTGGCGTGTGTGGTTTCCGCGCGGTCGGAGATGGCGTTGCGCGCCCAGGCGGAGCGTTTGGCGGAGTTCGTGCGGGCTGATGACGGCCTGTCGCCCGTGGAGGTGGCGTCGTCACTCGTGACGTCCCGGTCGGTGTTCGAGCACCGTGGTGTGGTGGTGGCGGCGGGGCGTGATGGGCTGTTGGCGGGCCTGGCGGCTTTGTCGTCGGGCAAACCGGCGGCTGGTGTGGTGCGCGGCGCCGTTCTTCAAAACGGGACGTCGGCGGTGTTGTTCTCGGGGCAGGGCAGCCAGCGCATCGGCATGGGGCGGGAGCTGTACGAGAGCTTCCCGGTGTTCGCGGAGGCTTTCGACGCCGCGTGCGCGCGGTTCGACGCCCTGCTGGACCGGTCGTTGCGGGAGGTGGTGTTCGGGGACGTGGACGCGTTGGCCCGGACGGAGTTCACGCAGTGCGGATTGTTCGCGGTTGAGGTGGCTCTGTTCCGGCTGGTGGAGTCGTGGGGTGTGCGGCCGGATTTCGTGGGTGGCCATTCGTTGGGGGAGGTGGTGGCAGCACATGTGGCCGGGGTGTTGTCGTTGGAGGACGCCTGTGCGTTGGTGGCGGCTCGGGGTCGGTTGATGGGGGAGTTGCCTGTGGGCGGGGTGATGGTGTCGGTGCGGGCGGCGGAGGCGGAGGTGTTGCCTCTGCTGGCGGCGTATGCGGAAGAGGTGAGCGTCGCGGCGGTCAACAGCCCCGGGTCCGTCGTGCTCTCGGGAAGGGAAGCGGCGGTGGCCGAGGTGGTAGGGGTGTTGGCGGAACGGGGCGTGGAGGCGAAGCGGCTGAGGGTGTCGCACGCCTTCCACTCGCCGTTGACGGAGCCGATGCTCGCCCCGTTCCGCGAGGTGGTGGACGGGCTCTCCTTCCGCGCGCCGCGCATTCCGGTGGTGTCGAATGTGACGGGCGCGGTGGCCTCGGCCGACGAGTTGTGCGCGCCTGATTACTGGGTGCGGCATGTGCGGGAGACGGTGCGCTTCGCCGATGGGCTGGCGGCCCTGGCCGGGCAGGGAGTGACGACGTTCGTCGAACTCGGTCCCGACGGTGTGCTTTCCGGAATGGGGCACGAGTGCCTGCCCGATGCGGTGTTCGCGCCGGTCCTGCGGAGGGACGTGGACGAGACCGGCTCCGTCGTCGACGGGCTCGCCCAGGCGTACGTGCGGGGCGTGGCTGTGGACTGGGCAACCGTCATCGCTGCCGGCGGCTCGTCGCCGCGGCGGGTGGACCTGCCCACGTACGCCTTCCAACGGGAGCACTTCTGGCTGCGCTCGACCGCCGAGACCGCTGCGACGACAGCCGGTGACGCGATGCCCGGGGGCCTGGCGGACGCCGGTTTCTGGGAGGCGGTGGAGCGTGGTGACGCGAGCGCGCTCGCGAGCGAGCTGTCGGTCGAGGACGGAGACGGCGCTGGTGAGTCGCTGGCGGCGGTGCTCCCGGTGCTGTCGGCGTGGCGGCGGCGTCGGCGGGAGCTGGAATCGGTGGACGCCTGGCGCTACCGGGTGGCGTGGTCGCCGGTGGGCGGTGGGACGGGCACGCTGACGGGGGCGTGGCTGGTGGTCGTCCCCCAGGAGCACACCGGGGACGCGTGGGTGTCGCACGTCGTGAAGTCGATGGCGGAGCGCGGGGCGTCCCCCGTGGTCGTGGAACTGGCGTCGGGCGCCACGGACGGCGACGCGGTGGCCGGACCGTTGCGCGCGGCGCTGGCACGGGCCGGCGACGCGGGTATCGTCGGCGTGCTGTCGCTGCTGGCGCTCGCGGAGGGACGGCACGCGGTGCATGGGTCGGTGCCGCTGGGGGTGGCGTTGACGCTGGCCATGGTGCAGGCGGCGGGCGAGGTGGGGGTGCGGGCCCCGGTGTGGTGCGTCACGCGCGGGGCCATGTCGGTGAACGGCGCGGAGCGGGTGCGGAGCACGGAGCAGGCCGGGGTGTGGAGTCTGGGACGTGTGGTCGGTCTCGAGGCCCCGGAGCGTTGGGGTGGGGTGGTGGACCTGCCGGACGTGCTGGACGGGTGGGTCACGGATCGTCTGGCATGGGTGCTCGCCGGCGGCTCGGGGGAGAGCGAGGTGGCGGTCCGGGGCGCGGGTGTGTTCTGCCGCCGTGTGGTGCGGGCCGCCGCGGGCGGACACCGCGGTGCGGGGTGGCGGCCTTCGGGGACCGTGTTGGTCACCGGCGGTACGGGAGCGTTGGGCCGGCACGTGGCGCGGTGGCTGGCACGCGCCGGCGCCGAGCGCTTGGTTCTCGTGTCCCGCCGCGGCCCCGGTGCCGACGGGGCGGACGACGTGCGCAAGGAACTGGAGGGGCTGGGTACGCGGGTGGAGTTGGTGGCCTGCGACGTGGGTGACCGGATGGCCGTGGCTGAGCTGGTGTCGGGCGTGGCGGCGCAGGCGCCGTTGACAGGAGTCGTTCACACGGCCGGGGTCCTGGACGATGGGGTGCTGGAAGGGTTGACCGTGGAGCGGTTCGAGGAGGTTTTGCGGTCGAAGAGCGAGGCGGCGTGGCATCTGCACGAGGTCACGCGGGACTTGGGGCTCTCGGCGTTCGTGTTGTTCTCCTCGTTGGCGGGCGTCGTGGGTTCTGCCGGGCAGGCGAACTATGCGGTGGCGAACGCGCTAGTGGACGCGCTGGCTGAGCAGCGGCGGGCCGAGGGGCTGACGGCTACCTCGGTGGCGTGGGGGCCATGGGCCGACGAAGACATGGCCGTCGGCAGCGGCGAGGCCGGCCACGACGTCCGGCGCGGTGGTCTGGCCCCGATGGACCCGCGGTCGGCTCTCAGGGCGATGGAGCGGTCACTGGCGGAGGGCGAGACCTCTGTCGTCGTCGACGCCGACTGGCAGCGTTTCATCGGTGCGTTCGAGGCCCGCCCCCTGGAACGGTTGCTCAGCGGCATCCCGGAAGTGCGGCAGCTCATGACTGACGCGGCCGACGACACCGACGTGGCGCGGGCCGGGGATCCGGCCGCCCTCGCCAGGCGCCTCCGATCCCTGCCCGAGACCGAACGGAGCCGGGAGCTGCTGGAACTCGTGCGCGCCCATGCCGCCGCCGTGCTGGGGCACACCGGCGTGGACGCGATTGCCCCCGGCCGCCGCTTCACGGAGGTGGGATTCGACTCCCTGACCGCCATGCGCCTGCGCAACCGGCTCGGCGCGGCCACGGGCATCCAGCTCACCGCCGCGACGGTGTTCGCCCACGCCACGCCGACCGCTCTGGCCGACTACCTGCTCGCCACGTACGCGGCTCCCCCCAAGCGACCGAGGCCCCGGCTGCGGCCACGAGACCGGGCATGACGGCGTCGGTCGCGACCGACGCGGGCTGAGACACGTTGTGTAACGGTGGCTCTCGCCGATGCCGGGCTCACTGCCGAGCGTGATGATGGCAGAGATTTGGAGAACCCCTGCCCACCGGCGAACGATATGAGAGGCAGCGAAAGGCGTGAATTCTGCTGTTCAGTCAGATTATGACGTAGTGGTCGTCGGGGGTGGTCCTGGTGGATCCACGCTTTCGACACTAGTGGCACTCCAGGGCTATCGGGTGTTGCTCCTGGAAAAGGAGGAGTTCCCGCGGCACCAGATCGGCGAGTCGCTGCTCCCATCCACTGTGCACGGGATCTGCCGCCTCCTCGGAGTCACGGATGAGCTGGCGAATTCCGGCTTCATGAAGAAGCACGGAGGTACCTTCCGGTGGGGGCTCAACGCTGAGCCCTGGACCTTTGATTTCTCCGTTTCCGAAAAGTTCTCGGGCCCGACCTCCTACGCCTACCAGGTCGAGCGCATGAAGTTCGACAAGATCCTCCTGGACAATGCCCGCAGCAAGGGTGTGGACGTCCGTGAACGCAGCGAGGTCGTGGGCGTTCTCGAGGAGGAGGGCCGGATCTGCGGTGTGCGGTACGACGACGCCGAAGGCGTCCGGCGGGAGGTCCGTGCCAGGTTCGTGGCGGATGCCTCGGGAAACAAGAGCCGCATACACAAGCGGATCGGCGGTGCGCGCAAGTACTCGGACGTCTTCCAGAACATCGCCCTATTCGGCTATTTCACAGGCGGAAGGCGAGCGCCTGCCCCCTGGACGGGCAACATCACCTGCGCGTCATTCGATCTCGGCTGGTTCTGGTACATTCCCCTCTCCGATGAGCTCACCAGTGTCGGTGCGGTGCTGAGGCGTGAGGCGCTGGCACGCCTCCAGGACGGGCCCCGGGACAAGGTGTTGGAGGGTCTGATCGACGAGTGCCCGCTCATTGCCGACTACCTGTCGGAGGCGGAGCGCGTCACGGAGGGGCCGTACGGGCAGGTCCGCGTCCGCAAGGATTACTCCTACATTCAAGAGAATTTCTGGCGGCCCGGCATGGTGCTGGTCGGCGACGCCGCCTGCTTCATCGACCCGCTCTTCTCCTCCGGCGTTCATCTGTCCACATACAGTGCCCTGTTGGCGGCCCGATCGATCAACACCACACTGCGCGGCGCCATCGACGAGGCTTATTGCTTCCGCGAGTACGAAACCCGTTACCGCAGGGAGTACGACGTATTCCACGACTTCCTGGTCGCTTTCTACGACCTACAGAAGGACGAACACGCGTACTTCCGTAAAGCGAAGAGTGTCATCGGGAGTTCTGCCCCGGCGGCGGAGTCATTCGCGGAATTGGTGGGCGGCGGCGCGTCCAATGAGGAGGCGCTGATCGGTACCGCGCCCTCCGTCAGCCAGGAACGCAGGGCGGATCTGCTGGAGCGGTCGCGGAAGATCCATTGGCAGGGATCCCGGGTTCAGGTCCAGGCGCTCTTCGGGGAGAGCGTGGGGGACGCTCCCCTGTACGAGGGCGGTCTGGTCGAGTCACCCGACGGCATGCACTGGGCTCACCCTGAACAGCCCGCTTCCTGAGGGACGGGACCCCATGTGCTGACTACTCACCAGGTTCAGTGGTTGTTCCTCGGCCTCGTCGCCGTCCTCGTTCTCGGCAGGCTGTTCGGTGCCGGGGCCCGTCTCCTGCGACAGCCTGCGGTGGTCGGGGAGATCCTGGCCGGAATCCTCATCGGGCCATCGCTGTTCGGGGGTGCCCTCGCGGATTTCCTGTTCCCCGCGGACACTCGCCCGCTGTTGGCGGCGTTTGCCAACGTCGGCCTCGCCCTGTTCATGTTCGTCATCGGTTATGAGCTGCCGTTCGACGAATTGCGTGGCAAGGCGCGGGTCGCCCTTCGGATCTCGCTCTGTTCCGTGGCGGTGCCCTTCGTCCTCGGTGTGCTGCTCGCGCTGTACCTGGTCCGCGATCACCACGTGCACAGCCAGACCGGTTTCGTGCTCTTCCTGGGCGCGGCGATGTCGGTCACGGCGTTCCCGGTGCTGGCGAGGATCTTGACCGACCGCGGACTGGACCGCACCCGTCTCGGTGGCATCGCCCTGGCCGGCGCGGGGATCGGCGACGTTCTGGCCTGGCTGCTTCTCGGCCTCGTCGTGACCGTCAACGGGGGCACCGGTCAGGCGCGGTTGCTGCTGGTGCCCCTCGGCCTGGCCGCGATGGTGACGTTGGTACGCCCGCTGCTGCGCCGGGCGTTCACCGCAGTGGACGGGAACGGGGGCACGACCGGCCCACTGGTGGCCGTCATGGCTGGGCTGATGCTCTCCTGCTGGGCCGCCGAGTGGGTGGGGATCCACTTCATCTTCGGGGCCTTCCTTTTCGGTACGGTGACACCCCGCACTGAGCGGGCGGATGTCGGGTCCGAGCTCACCGGACACATCGAGTCGATCAGCAGTGTTCTTCTGCTGCCCGTGTACTTCGTCCTGTCGGGAGTGCGGGTGGACCTCTCCGGGATCGGTTTCGCCGGATTCGGGGAACTGGTCCTCATCCTGCTCGTGGCACTCGCCGGAAAGTTCCTCGGTGCCTTCGCGGGTGCGCGGCTGAGCGGGATTCCCAGGCTCCAGTCGACGGCCCTGGCCGCGTTGATGAACACCCGCGGTCTCACCGAGATCGTGCTGTTGACCGCGGGTCTCGAACTGGGCGTCATCGACGCCTCTTTCTACTCCCTGATGATTCTCATGGCTCTGGTGACCACCGCCATGACCGGGCCGATGCTTCGCTTCCTGGAGCGGCGCGCCGGTGGGGACGCGCGACAGCTCGGAGAGTTCGAGTACGAGCGGCAAGGCTTCCGCGGGTTCGTCGCCGGGTAGCGGTCGAGCGCGGTGCTGGTACCGGTCCGGAGGGCGGATGTCACGTCGACGCGTCCGCGGAGGACGCGTCGACGTCGATCTCGATGCCGGCGACGGCGAGCAGACGACCCGTGCCGGAGTCACACATGGTCATGTCGGCGATCTCGATCCGCGGCTGTGCCGTGCTGCGCCACCTGCGCACCGTGATGGTGAACACCGCGCCGGGGTCGGCGTTGCCGAAGTACCCGACCTTCTGGTCGACCACCTTGCGCCGCAGGAACTGCTCGTCGCCACGGCCGAGCGACCGCCATACGCGCAGCAGCGCCGTATCGAAGATCGAGAAGTATGAGGCGAAGTACACCAGCCCGGCACCGTTGAGGTCGCGCACGACGTCCAGCGTGTACTCGGACGTGTGGGCCGGCCCGGCCGCGGCGAGGCCGGGCGGCCCCGCCGAGTAGAAGCTGCCCGTCTCGCGGGCGCGTCCGACGAGGGTGCGCGGCGAGTGGGAGTTGGGCAGCCGGGGGAGGCCGCTGTAGGAGAAGTCCGGCGGCGCGACCTGGGACAACTGCCGGTTGCTGCTCGGGCGGCTACGAGCGATCCAGCGGTTGAAGTTCTCGGCGTAGAGACAGTCCGGATGGGGGCGCTCGTACAGCTCCGCGGGATCCAACGGTGCGTCGGCCAGGCCCAGCCCCGCCGGCGCGAGCCGGTGGAGCGTGATCACCGACTGGCTGCCGAACTCGAACACCCGGGAGGTCACCTGGAGTTCATCGCCGAAGCTGAGGCCGTGTGGATGGACGACGTCCCCGCCGCGTACGTGGAAGTAGTAGAAGGACAGGTAGGCAGGCTGCCCCTCGGAGGTGCGGGCCGCGTGAACATTGGTGTGGCAGGCGGCAGCCACCGCCTCCCAGGTCCAGTCCCCGATCTGACCGAAGATGAGTGATCCGCCACTGCACATGCCCGGGGCGACGACCACGTGGCGGGACAGCGAGCTGTCGTCAACCACCCGGTCGGGCCGCGTCGTAGTGCTCTGATGCACCGTTCTCTGCCTTTCTGATCGGCTGAGTGAGCCATTTCGCGGGGTTGGCTCACCAGGGGTGCGTGAGCCATTCGGCCGATGCGGCGAGGAAGGCGTCGTTGTCCTCGGCGCGGCCGATCGACACGCGCACGCCCTCGCCCGGAAACGTCCGCACGGCGACGCCCCTGTCCGTGCACCACCTGCCGAACGCGGCCGAGGCATCGCCCAGCCGGAGCCAGAGGAAGTTGGCATGGCCGGCCGGAACGTCCTGGCCATGGGCCACCAAGGCGTCCCGGACTCGACCGCGTTCCGCGACCGTGGCGTCCACGCGGCGCAGCAACTGGTCCTCGAGGCCGAGGGCCGCCACGGCCGCTCGCTGCGCGATCCCGTTCACCGCATAGACGAGGCAGGCTTTGCGCAGCTGCTCGACCACGCGGGGATCGCCCACGAGGTAGCCGACCCGGAGGCCGGCGAGTCCGTACGCCTTCGAGAACGTGCGCAGTACCACGAGATTCGGGTGCGCCTCGCCGAGGTCCAGGCCACTTGAGGCGGCCGGCTCGCGCGCGTACTCGTAGTACGCCTCGTCGAGGGCGACCAGGCAGGTCGGCGGGGTGCGCGCCAGGAACTTCCGCAGCTCCTCCCTGGCGACCACCGTGCCCGTCGGATTGTTGGGATTGCAGATGAGGACCAGTCGGGTGGCGTCGGTGATCCGGTCGGCCATGGCCGGGAGGTCGTGCGCCTCCTCGACCAGGGGCACCCGCACGGAGCGCATGCCGGCGAGGTCGGCGAGAACGGGATAGAGCTCGAACGACCGCCAGGCGTAGACGACCTCGGTGCCGGGGTCGCCGACGGATTGCAGCAGCGTCTGTAGGAGCGCGACTGACCCCGCGCCCACCACGACCCTGTCTTCCGTGATGCCGTGCGTTCGCGCGATCGCGCGCGTCAGCTCGCCGCACCCCGGGTCGGGGTAGCGGTTCACCGTCGAAGCCGCCGCCGCGATCGCTTCTACGATGCCTGGCAGCGGGCCGTGGGGAGATTCGTTCGCCGACAGCGGGCGTGTGCGCGCCGCTGCCGCATGCACCCCTTCGGTCGGCTGGTACGCGGTGAGACGGCCGAGGACCGTGCGGAGTCGAGGCAAGGACAAAGGGGCTCCCAAGCACGCGAGGCCAGTGCGTCGTGATCTGGCAGGTGATCCGGCGGTCGCGGGACGGACTCAGGGGCGCCCCTCGGCGGCCTCGACTCCGGCGTGCGGCAGCCGCTCCTCCAGCAGACGTACGACATCCGCGATCGTGGCGGCGTCCATCAGCTCGTAGTCGTGGATCTCGATGCCGAGCCGGCCGTGCAGCAGCGCCGCCAGTTCCACCGCCGTGAGGGAGTCGAGACCCACCTCCTCGCGGCCGGCCGTCGGCACGACCTCTTCCTCCCTCATCTGGAGGTCGCCCACCAGGATGCCTTTGAGTACCTCGTACATGGCTTGTTCCTCTTTCGCTGTCACACCTGACCGGAAGCCCGCGATTCCCCGGCGGGCCGACCGCTGTGGGCCCCCTCGCGCAAGGCGAGTGCGACGTCCACGATGAGGTCTTCCTGGCCGGCCACCGCTTGGCGCTCGCCCAGCTCGAAGAAGACGTCGCGCGGGTCGACCCCCTCGCGCCGGGAGATGTCGAGGACCCGGTTCTTGAATCCGGAGAACACTCCGGACAGGCCGCTGACGACACCGACGGAGTCGATGGCCGGCGGGGCGGGCATCAGCTCGCGTCCGGCGATGTCCGCCGCGTCCAGGAGACCGTACAGATCGATGCCCGTGGCGAATCCCATCCGCTCCAGCACGGGTACCAGGACTTCGAGCTGGGTGTTGCCGGCTCCCGCTCCGAAGCCCCGGGCGCAGGCGTCCACGATGCTCGCCCCCGCCTCGACCGCGGCGACCGAGTTGGCCACGGCCATGCCGAGGTTGTTGTGACCGTGGAACATCACCGGTACGTCGACGGCGTGGCGGATGGCGCCGATGCGCTCCGCCACGTCTGCCGGGAGGAAATGACCGGAGGAGTCGAGAATCCCCACCCCGCTCGCCCCGTACTCCACGAGCCGGGCGCACTCCTCCGCCAGTTGCCGGGGACTGGCCATGTGGCTCATCAGGAGGACGCCGTGCGCTTCGACACCGGCGTCGCGGAGGAAACCCAGATACCGCTCGGCGAGGTCCCCCTCGGTGCAGTGCGTGCCGATCCGCACCACGTCGACGTCGTGGGCGATGGCCTTCTTGAGATCCTGGACGGTGCCCCATCCGGGGATCATGAAGACGCCCATCCTGCTGTTCGGCAGGGCCTCCCGCACGACGGACAGCATCTCGTCGTCGCCGAGCCGAGCCTGGCCGGCCTGGAGGGAGGACGCGCCCAGGCCGTTGCCGTGCCCCACTTCGACCACCGGAACACCCGCGGCGTCCGCGGCGGCCGCGTACCCGCGCAGTTGGTCGGGGCCGAGGTTGTGGCGGACCGCGTGATGTCCGTCGCGCAGGGTCGGATCATGGACGAGAACCGGCTTCCGCCCGCCGCTCTCCCTGTCTGCCGTCCGGATCACGACATCACCGCGCCGGCAGTCGAGAGGTGGGACGCCGCGTACAGTTCGGCGACGTGAAGCGCGGCGGAGTTGATGATGTCGAGGTTGCCCGCGTACCGCGGGATGCGGTCACCGGATGAGGCGACCTCGATGGCGATGAGGGCCTTCCCGTCGTCCACGACGCACGCTGCGACCTCGAAGCCACCGGCGAATGCCCGGACCTGCTCCGTCGCGGTCGCCACGGCCGCGCGCACCGATTCCGCGGTCAGCTCTTCCCCCAGCACGGACATGGCGACTCGGAAGGTCGCCGGCGGCCTGGCGGGGCTCACGTTGAGGATCGCCTTGACGTCCTTGACCCCGGTGAAGTCACGGACCGCGTCCTGGGTGGTCTCGATGTACTCGTCGAGATTCAGCCGGGTGGACCGGCCCACGCTCAGACTGGCCGCGGTGGTCACCACCTCGACGTAGTCGACCCGATGCTGCCGCGCGATCGCGTGCAGGATCGGTATCGACGCCTGACCGCCACAACTGATCATGTTGATGTCGCCGTGGTCCAGGACGTCCGCCCCGTTCACAGTCGGGACCACCATCCGCCCCACCTTGCTCGGCGTCAGATCGACGAGCATCGCCCCGAGGGGCCTCAACCGCTCCGCGTGCTCGGCGTGCGACGCGGCGTTGGTGGCGTCGAAGACCACGTCGAACGGGTCTGGAGCGTCGACCAGGGACTGGACGCCGCCCGTCGCGGTCGGCAGCCCGAGCCCGGCCGCGTGCCGTAGACCTGGTGTGTCGTCGTGGCGTGCCACGACCAGTCGGCAGTCGAGGGAACGCGAACGCATGATCTTGGCCGCCAGGTCGACTCCGATGAGGCCGGCGCCGAGCACCGCCGCGGATAGTCGTCCGCTTCTCCCTCTGGCTGTACTGCTCATGGCTGTACCGCCCTTCCTTGTGAGCAGACCCGCCTTGACGAGCCCGGGTACGGCGTTCCGGTCCGAAGGACGGTTGCCTAGGGGCCGTCCACGTGCAGAGTGATGGAGCCCAAGCGGTCGAACTCGGCGATGAACGTGTCCCCGGGACTCATCGGGACCGCGGCGTGGAGCGCCCCCGTCATGATCAGCTGCCCGGCTTCCAGGGACACCCCGCGCTCGCCGAGCACGTTCGCCAGCCATGCCACGACGGTGACCGGATCTCCCAGGGCCGCGGCGCCGGCGCCGGTGGCCACGATCTCGCCGTTGCGCGAGAACACCATGCCGATCAGACGGGGGTCGCAGCCCGCGGTGGAGACGACGGGCCGGGCCAGAGCGACGGCACCGTTCGACGCGAGATCGGCGATGGTGTCGGCGAGTCCGATGCGCCAGTTCTCGATCCGGGAGTCGACGATCTCCAGCCCCGCCATGACCTCCGCGACGGCTCCGCGCGCCTGCTCCAGCGTGACACCGGGACCAGTGAGGGACGAGCCGAGACGGAAGACGATTTCGGCCTCCACCTTGGGCGCGATGAACGAGTCGCACGACACCGTCGCCCCGTCGGCGTACACGGTGGAGGCCAGCACGGGGCCGTAGTCCGGCGTGTCGACGCCGAACATGTCCCGCATCGGAGCGGACGTGAGGCCCGCCTTGTACCCGACGACGCGGTCGCCGTCCGCGACGAGCATATGCACGAGTTCACGCTGGACGGCATATCCGTCGTCCATGCCCAAAGCCGGGTCCGCGTCGGTGAACGGCGCGATGGGTACCCGCTTCGCGCGCGCCTCGTAGAGGGCTCTCGCCCTTGCCACGGTGTCTTCGGCCGACATCCTCACAGCGCTCCCGTCCTATCCGGCGGCCACGAACATCCGGCTGCCGGGCATCCGCAGCGGTGTGCTGGTCACGTCGGAGAACCCGGCCCGACCGAACGCGGCGCGCCATTCCTCCTCGGGTGGCAGCCGTACGTCCATCGAGCTGGAGTGCAGGTACGTGAAGAGCGCGCTGAAGCTCCGCTCCCTCGGATCGGCGACGTAGGGCACCGCGTCGGTCACCACGAGGCACCCCCCGTCCGCGATCGACGCCCGGCAGGCGCGCAGAACGCCGTCGAGCACATCGGGCCTGCTCACCACGTCGTGCATCACGAATCCCGCGTGCACGACGTCCGCGTCCCGCACCGGCGAGTGATCTTCCACGAGCGATTCGATCGAGCGGTTCACCACTTCGAGACGATCGCCCACCTCGGCCCGCCGGGCGGCTCGTTCGGCCTCCTCGCAGGCCGCCGCGCTGAGGTCCAGTGCCAGTCCGGTGCTGTCCGGTAGCGCGGTCAGCAGATGGATCAGCAGACCGCCGGCTCCCGCGCCGAGATCCACGATCCGCCGCGGTTTGCGGCCGGTGATCTCCGAGATGACGCCGGGGTAGAAGCCGTACGACCCGATCCAGCGGGACGAGACCGCCACCCGGCGCCCGTCCCGCTGGTACTGCGCGCCTGCCGCCGCCGGCTCGCGGAGGAACGACGTCGCGTTGTCGATGTACGGGCGGTTCGCATTGAGCGCCCAGGAGAGGTAGCCGGCCGCGTACCGGCGGTCGGCCATGTCGGAGCAGGGCAGGAAATGGTGCGGGTCCTCGCCCCGCTCCACCAGTCCCGCGCAGAGCAGTGCGTCGAGAAACGCCGTGGCACCGGACTCCGGCACGTCGGCAGCGGCCATCACCTCGTGGTGAGTGAAGGGCGAGGCCCGGTCCAGGAGGGTGGAAAGGCCGAGGCCCTCGGCGATCTCAAGGAGAGCGGCGTCAGCGGCCAGATCGGCGGCGGTCTCCCTGGAGTCGGTCCTGTTCATGCGTCGCTCCCGAATCGAGGAGGGTACTTCTCGAAGTAAGGCGTCATAAGGCGTCCCGCGCATGTGAGCCGGGTCCATGTGTCATCATTCGGCGACCCGCGGCCAAAGACATCGGTGACGACCGCCGTTACGGTTGCACCACCCCACGGCCGGACACCGGCGGGGCATCGTCGAGACCTTTCCGGCCGGCCCGGGTTTCCCGCTGAGAGCTCTTCCGCGTGCCCTCCGCGAGAGGCGGCACAAGCGCCGCCCGTGGCCGACGCAGCTGACGGGACGACGGGGGAACCGCGGGGGAGAGCCGTAACTGTGGCTCCTACCGATGCCGTGAACAGGCGTGTCCTTGGAGCATCGCCCCGTTGGAGTGGATGCACGGTTTGGTTGGCGCCTGGATCCCTGGCCGCCGTCGGGATCGCGACTGCCCGAAGTCCGTCACAGTCGTTCTCCTTCCTTCGTCGGATGCTCCCGCCCGTAAGGAGTTCTTGTGATCCCCGCGTCGTATGCGCAGCGTCAGATGTGGTTGCTGGACCAGTTGGAAGGCCCGACCGCGCTCTACAACATCCCGCTGGTGCTGCGGATGTCCGGACGGCTGGACGTCGTGGCGCTCCGGGCCGCGCTGGACGATGTCCTGGTCCGGCACGAGAGTCTGCGCACGCGTTTCCCGCAGCTGGCCGGGGAGCCGTACCAGGAGATCCTTCCCCCGGACGAGGCGAGCGTCGACCTGACCCTGGTTCCCACCCCTGCCGACGAGCTGGAATCCGCTATCGCCCGCGCGTCCCTGGACGTTTTCGATCTGGCGGCCGAAATCCCCCTGCGGGCCACACTGCTCACGCCGGTGTCCGGGCAACCGCCGGTGGACCGCGACTCGCTGGTGACCGGTGAGTGTGTGCTGGTGCTGGTGGTGCACCACATCGCGGCCGACGGGTGGTCGGTGGCCCCGCTGTGGCGGGACCTTTCAGAGGCGTATGCGGCGCGGTGCGCCGGACGTGAGCCGGGCTGGGAGCCGTTGCCGGTGCAGTACGCCGACTACAGCCTGTGGCAGCAGGAGTTGCTGGGTGAGGCACACGACCCGGACAGTGTGCGGGCCGGACAGCTCGCATACTGGCGGCAGGCCCTGGCCGGGGCGCCGGAGGAACTGGCCCTGCCGGTGGACCGGCCGCGGCCCGCGACAGCCGATCACGACGGCGGACTGGTGCGGCTCGACCTGCCGGCCGAACTGCACGCCGAGTTGGCGGAGCTGGCGGCTCGGCAGGATGTGACGATGTTCATGGTGTGGCAGGCCGCGGTGGCGGTGCTGCTGTCCAAGCTGGGCGCGGGGGAGGACATCCCGATCGGCAGCCCGGTCGCCGGGCGGACCGAACAGGAACTGGAGGATCTGGTCGGGTTCTTCGTGAACACGCTGGTGGTGCGCACCGACCTGTCCGGTGCCCCGACCTTCGCCGAGGTACTGGGGCGGGTGCGGCAGGCAGCCCTGGGCGCACTGGACCACCAGGATCTGCCGTTCGAGCGGCTGGTGGAGGAGCTGGCCCCGGTCCGCTCGGTGGGCCGGCATCCGCTGTTCCAGGTCAACGTCACGCTCCACAACACCCCCGAGGGGACGCTGGACCTGCCGGGCCTGACGGTCCAGGTCCGCCCCGGCGAGATACCCCTGGCCAAGTTCGACCTGGACTTCCAGGTGATGGAACGATTCGACAGCCAGGGCCGGCCGGCCGGTATGGAGGCCGTGCTCATCTATGCCGCCGCCCTGTTCGACCAGGCCACGGCCGAAGGCTTCGTCACCCGCCTCGTCCGCGTCCTGTGCGAGCTCGTCGCCGATCCCGACATCGGGCTGGACCGTGTCGAGGTGGTGGACGCCGACGAACGCCGGCGGACGCTGGTCGAGTGGAATGACACCGCGCGCCCGGTGGCGGCCGCGACGGTGCCGGAGCTGTTCAGCGCGCGGGCCGCTCGCACTCCTGAGGCCGTGGCGGTGGCATCGGGCGAGGAACGGGTCTCGTACGCCGAACTGGAGGCGGAGTCAAACCGGTTGGCCCGGTACCTGATCGCGCATGGTGTGGGTCCGGAGTCGCTGGTGGCGGTGGCGATGGACCGCTCGCCCGAGCTGGTCACGGCGCTGCTGGCGGTGATGAAGGCGGGTGGTGCGTATCTGCCGGTCGACCCGGAATATCCGTCCGAGCGCATCACCTCGATGGTGGCGGACGCGGCCCCGGTCGCGTTGCTGACGACTGCCGCGGTCGCCGGTCGCCTGGGCCGGGAAGGACCACATGCCGGACCGTCCGTGCCGCGGTGGGTCGTGCTGGATGATCCGGCGGTGCGGGCCGCGGTGGCGGGGCACGACGCACACGCCCTGGTCCAGGCTGACCGAGGCGCCCCACTCCGGCCCGAACACCCGGCCTATGTGATCTATACCTCTGGATCGACCGGTGCTCCCAAGGGTGTTTCTGTCGCTCATACGAATGTGGTGGCCCTTTTGCAGGGGGCGGGGGAGCGGTTCGGCTTCGACAGCGGGGACGTGTGGACCTGGTTCCATTCCTTTGCGTTCGACTTCTCGGTGTGGGAGCTGTGGGGCGCGTTGCTGCACGGCGGGCGCCTGGTGGTGGTTCCGTTCGACATCTCGCGCTCTCCCGGGGAGTTCCTGCGCATGCTGGCGCGGGAGCGGGTGACGGTGCTCAGCCAGACTCCTTCGGCGTTCTACCAGCTCGTGCAGGCCGACGGGCAGCATGCCGAGGTGGGTGCCGAGCTGGCGCTGCGGTTGGTGGTGTTCGGCGGTGAGGCGCTTGATCTCCGCCGGTTGCGGGAGTGGTACGCCCGGCACCGGGGTGAGGCGCCGATGCTGGTGAACATGTACGGCATCACCGAGACCACCGTGCATGTCAGCCACCTCCGGCTCGACGCGGCCATGGCGGACGAGGAACACCCGGGCAGTCTCATCGGGTACCCGCTGGACAACACTCGGGTGTACGTCCTCGACGACTTCCTCAATCCGGTGCCGGTGGGCGTGGCTGGTGAGCTGTACGTGGCCGGCGCCGGGCTGGCCCGGGGTTACCTGCACCGTCCGGGCCTGACCGCCGAGCGGTTCGCGGCCTGCCCGTTTGAGGGTGCTGGTGGCCGGATGTACCGGACCGGGGACCTGGTGCGCTGGACCAGCGGCGGGCGGCTGGAGTTCGTGGGACGGGCGGATGACCAGGTCAAGGTCCGCGGGTTCCGGATCGAGCCGGGTGAGGTGGAAGCCGTGCTGCTCGCCCACGAACGGGTGGGGCAGACCGCGGTGGTGGTCCGTGAGGATCAGCCCGATGACAAGCGTCTGGTGGCGTACGTGGTTCCGGCGAGCGGCGAATCCGCGACCATGAGCGCACTGGCCGGTGAATTGCGCATGTACGCGAGTGAACGCCTGCCCGAGTACATGGTGCCGTCCGCGGTGGTGGTGCTGGACGGCCTGCCGTTGACGGTGAACGGGAAGCTGGACCGGAAGGCGCTGCCGGCGCCTGACACGTCCGTGTCGGCGCACGGGCCGCGTACTCCGCGGGAGGAGATCCTGTGCGAGGAGTTCGCCGCGGTCCTCGGACTGCCGCAGGTGGGCATCGACGACAACTTCTTTGAGCTGGGCGGACACTCGCTGCTCGCGGTGTCGTTGGTCGAACGGTTGCGGCAGCGCGCGCTGACAGTTGACGTGCAGTCGTTGTTCACCGCACCGACGGTGGCCAGTCTGGCCGTGGTGGCCGGTCAGTCCGAGGTCACGGTCCCGCCGAACATGATTCCGGTGGGGGCGGAGGCGATCACACCGGACATGCTGCCGCTGGTCGATCTGACCGGCGAGGAGGTTGCACGGATCGTCGAGCAGGTCCCGGGTGGGGCGGCGAACGTGGCGGACGTATATCCGCTGGCGCCGTTGCAGGAAGGCATCTTCTTCCACCACCTCATGCGGGACAGCGGCAACGACGCATACGTCGTGTCCATCGTGTTGGAGTTTGATTCCCGGGCCCGTCTGGACCGGTACGTGGACGCTTTCCAGACGGTCGTGGACCGGCATGACACATTCCGGACGGTGTTCCTGTGGGAAGGCCTGCGGGAGCCGGTCCAGGTGGTACTCCGCGAAGCCCGTCTCCCTGTTCAGGAAATCACCCTGGACGGCGGAGCCTCCGACGCGGTGCGGGAGTTGCTGGCCGCGAGCGGTTCGGCGATGGATATCGGCCGGCGTCCGTTGCTGCGGATGTGTGTCGCGGCCGAACCGGACGGTGAACGCTGGCGTGGGGTGTTGCAGTTCCACCATCTCGTGCAGGACCACACCGCCCTGGACGTGGTGCTGGACGAGGTGCAGGCGGTCCTGGACGGGCGAGGGGACCAGCTCCCGGTGCCCTTGCCGTTCCGCACGTTCGTGGCGCAGGCACGGATGGGAGTGCCTCAGGCCGAGCACGAGCGGTACTTCGCGGGGTTGCTGGGAGACGTGGCCGAACCGACGGCTCCGTTCGGGCTGGTGGACGTGCATGGGGACGGTACGGCCGTCAGGGAAGCCCGTCTGCCGGTGGACGGGCGGTTGGCGGTGCGGTTGCGGCAGCAGGCCAGCCTGCTGGGAGTGAGCCCCGCGACGGTGTTCCATACCGTGTGGGCCCGCGTCCTGGCGTCGGTGTCCGCCCGCGACGACGTGGTGTTCGGCACCGTGCTGTTCGGACGGATGAACGCCGGAGCGGGTGCCGACCGTGTCCCGGGGCTGTTCATCAATACGCTGCCGGTGCGCGCGCGCACCGGCAGCGGCATCGGTGTGCGGGACGCGATGCGCTCGATGCAGACTCAGCTGGCCGACCTGATCGTGCACGAACACGCCTCCCTGGCCGTCGCCCAGCGGGCCAGCGGCGTCCGCGCCCCGGCTCCGCTGTTCACCGCTCTGCTGAACTACCGGCACTTCTTCAGCGGCGACTGGGTGGCGCCGAAGCCACACGGGACCGAGGTCCTCGGCTCCTGGGACCGGACCAACTACCCCCTGGTCGTGTCCGTGGACGACAGCGACTACGACTTCGCCTTCGGGGTGCAGGTGACCGGGGCGATCGACCCGGAGCTGATCACCCGCCTGCTGCACACCACCACCGAAAACCTGATCAGCGCACTGGAACAGCGTCCGGACACCCCACTCGAGCACATCGACGTCCTCCCCGCGGCCGAGCGGCGGCGGATCCTGACGGAGTGGAACGACACCGCCCGCCCGGTGCCCAGCACCACACTGGCGGACATGTTCACCGCCCAGGCCACCCGCACCCCCGACGCCGACGCTCTGGCCTACGAAGACGTGCGGCTGTCCTACGCCGAGCTGGAGGCGCGTTCCAACCGCCTCGCCCGGTATCTGATCACGCGCGGAGTGGGGCCGGAGTCCCTGGTCGCGGTGGTGATGGATCGCTCGCCCGACCTGATCACCGCGCTGCTGGCGGTGGTGAAGGCCGGTGGTGCCTACCTTCCCGTCGACCCCGGCCAGCCGGCCGAGCGCGTCGCCTTCATGTGCGCCGACGCCACCCCGGTCGCCTTGCTCACCACCACGGCGATCGCCGGCCGACTGCGTGAGCCCGACGCGGACGGGCACGGGCCGGAGACCGGCCCGCAGTGGATCTCGCTGGACGACCCGGTGGTCCGGGCGACGGTGGCCGGCCAGGACGCGCGCGCACTCTCCCAGGCCGACCGGATCGCCCCCCTGCGTCCGGACCACGCCGCCTATGTGATCTACACCTCCGGCTCCACCGGGACACCCAAGGGTGTCGTGGTACCGCACGCGAACGCCGTGAACCTCATGGCCGACCGCTGGCCGGACCTGGACTCCGACAGTCGGCTGTTGCAGTTCGCGTCGATCGGCTTCGACGTCGCGACCTGGGAGATCATGATGGCGTTCGCCGCGGGGGCATGCCTGGTGGTGGCGCCGGCCGAGCAACTGCTGCCCGGAGCCGGGCTGACCGGTGTGGTGGCCCGGCACGCCGTCACGCACATGCAGCTCCCGCCCACGGTCCTCGGCATGGTCGAGACCGTGGCCGAACTGGCGTCCGTGCGGACGCTGCTGGTCGCGGGTGAGGCACTGGGCTCCGAACTCGTCGACCGGTGGGGCGCCGACCGCTGGTTCGGCAACGCGTACGGACCGACCGAGATCACCGTGATCGCGGCCTCCGCGGGCCCGCTGCGCCCCGGTGACCTGCCGTGCATCGGCCGGCCGCTGCCCAATACCGGCGTCTATGTCCTCGATGAACACCTCGCGCCCGTACCGGTGGGGGTGGTCGGCGACCTCTACGTCTCCGGCGCAGGTGTCGCCCGGGGTTACCTGAACCGCCCAGGGCTCACCGCCGAGCGGTTCGTGGCCGATCCGTTCCGCGGGGCGGCTGGGCCCCTCTCCTCCGGCCCGGCGGCCGGGAGCCACTCGCAGCCCGATGGCGGGCAGGCAGGGCGCATGTACCGCACCGGCGACAAGGTGCGCTGGACCGCCGACGGCCAGCTCCTTTACATCGGCCGTGCCGACGACCAGGTGAAGATCCGCGGTTTCCGGATCGAGCCGGGTGAGGTCGAGGCGGTGCTGGCCGGGCACGAGCGGGTGGCGCAGGCTGTGGTCATCGTCCGTGAGGACACTCCCGGTGACAAGCGTCTGACGGCCTACCTCGTCCCCGCCGGTGACCCCGGCACGGCCGCCGGTGAAGGGCTGGAGTCGGCAGTGCGCGGGTACCTCGCGGGCAGGCTGCCGGAGTACATGGTGCCGTCGGCGATCGTGGTGCTGGAGCGGCTGCCACTGATGGTGAACGGCAAGCTCGACCGGGCCGCCCTCCCGGTGCCGGACTACGCCTCCGACGCGGGACGGAGGCCCGTCACCATGCGCGAGGAGCTCCTGTGCTCGCTCTTCGCACAGGTGCTGGGCCTGTCCCGGGTCGGGGTCGAGGACGACTTCTTCTCCCTTGGCGGGCATTCACTGCTCGCGGTGCGGCTGGTCAGCAGGATCCGCGCGGTCTTCGGTGCGGAGGTGCCGGTGCGGGCGCTGTTCGAGACGCCGACCGTGGCCGGCCTGACCGTACGGCTGGAGCGGGCCGGTGGCGATGAAGCGCGGCCCGCGGTGGTGGCCGGACCACGTCCGCCGGTGTTGCCGCTGTCTTACGCTCAGCGCCGGTTGTGGTTCCTGGATCGTCTCGAAGGCGCGAGCGCGCTGTACAACGTTCCGCTGGTGCTGCGGTTGTCCGGGCGGCTGGACGTCCCCGCGCTGCGGGCGGCGCTGGCCGATGTGGTGGCGCGGCACGAGAGTCTGCGGACGCGCTTTCCGGAGGTGGAGGGGGAGCCGTACCAGGAGATCGTGCCTGTCGCCGAGGCGAGTGTCGCCCTGCCACTGATCCCGGTCGCCGCCGCTGACGAGCTGGCGGAGCGGATCGACCAGGCGTCCTCCCATGCCTTCGACGCGGCGGCCGAACTGCCCGTGCGGGCCACCCTGTTCGCGCTCGACTGGGACCAGCAGCCGCCGCCGGAGGACGGCCTGGTGGTGACGGGTGAGTCCGTGCTGGTGCTGGTCGTGCACCACATCGCGGCCGACGGCTGGTCGATGGGGCTGCTGTGGCGGGATCTGTCGGTGGCGTACGCGGCGCGCTGTGCGGGGAGCGCGCCGGGCTGGGAGCCGTTGCCTGCGCAGTACGCGGACTACACGCTGTGGCAGCGGAAGGTGCTGGGTGAGGCGGACGATCCGGACAGCGTGCTGGCCGGCCAGCTGGCGTACTGGCGGAAGGCGCTGGCCGGGGCACCGGAGGAACTGGCTTTGCCGGTGGACCGGCCGCGACCTGTGGAGGCCGGTCACCAGGGTGGGCTGTCCAGCTTCCGGATGCCTGCGGAACTGCATACGGAGCTGGCGGAGCTGGCCCGTGCCGAGGGCGTGACGATGTTCATGGTGTGGCAGGCCGCGGTGGCGGTGCTGCTCTCCAGGCTGGGCGCGGGGGAGGACATCCCCATCGGCAGCCCGGTGGCCGGGCGCAATGATCAAGCCCTGGAGGATCTGGCCGGGTTCTTCGTGAACACGTTGGTGATACGCACCGACCTGTCCGGTGACCCGACCTTCGCCGAGGTGCTGGGGCGGGTGCGGCGGTCCGCTCTGGACGCGCTGGAGCACCAGGAGGTGCCGTTCGAGCGGCTGGTGGAGGAGCTGGCCCCGGCCCGTTCCCTGGCCAGGCACCCGCTGTTCCAGGTCGCCCTGACGCTGCACAACGTCCCGGACGTGGCGCTCGACCTGCCCGGGGTCGAGGTTGGCGTCATGCCGTCCGGGGCACAGGGCGCCAAGTTCGACCTGGACCTCGAGGTCATCGAGCGTTTCGACGCGCTGGGTCTGCCGGCCGGTCTGGACGGCGGCATCACGTATGCCACCGATCTGTTCGACCAGGCCACGGTGGACATGCTCATCACCCGGCTGATCCGGGTCCTGCGGGCGGTGGCCGATGACCCCCGTCGGCCCATCCGTGGAATCGACCTGCTGGATGCCGCGGAGCGAAAGCAGATCCTGACAGAGTGGAATGACGCGGCGACTCCGGCACCCGGTGGGGAGCGCGTACCGATCGCGTATGCGTCGGCCGACACGCGTGTCTACGTCCTGGACGCCCTTCTCGAACCGGTGCCGCCGGGGGTGGCCGGTGAGCTGTATGTAGCGGGTGCCGGGCTCGCCCGTGCGGAACGGTACCGTCCGGGTCCGGTCGCCGAGCAGATCGTGGCCTGCCCGTTTGAGGAACCTGGTGCACGGATGTACCGCACCGGGGACGTGGTGCGGTGGAACCGCGCCGGTCAGCTGGAACTCGTGCGCCGGGCGGCGGAGCAGGCGGAACCCGCCTCCGCCGCCCTGCCTGCCCCTGAGTCCCGATCCGGCACGGCGCCGGGAAGGCGACCGGCCACGGTGCGCGAGGACCTTCTGCGCCAGGTCTTCGCCCAGGTGCTGGGCGTGCCGCAGGTCGGGGTCGACGACAGTTTCTTCGAACTGGGCGGACATTCGCTCCAAGCGGTGCGGCTGGCCAGCCGGATCCGCACCGTGCTGGGGGTCGAACTGCCCGTCCGCGCCCTTTTCGAGGCGCCGACCGTGGCCGGTCTGGCGGCGCGGCTGGAGCGGGCCGGTGGTGTGCCGGCGCGGTCGGCGGTGGTGGCCGGGCCGCGTCCGGAGGTGCTGCCGCTCTCCTACGCCCAGCGGCGGTTGTGGTTCGTGGACCGGCTCGAGGGCGCGAGCGCCTTGTACAACGTTCCGCTGGTGTTGCGGTTGTCGGGACGGTTGGACATCTCGGCGCTGCGGGCGGCGTTGGGCGATGTGGTGGCCCGGCACGAGAGTCTGCGGACGCGCTTCCCGCAGGTGGAGGGGGAGCCGTACCAGGAGATCGTGTCCGTCGCCGAGGCGGGTGTGGATCTGCCGGTGGTCACGGTCGCCGCCGACGAGCTGGAGGCGCGGATCGACCGGGCGTGCTCGCACGCCTTCGACCTCGCGGGCGAGCCGCCTCTGCGCGCCACGCTGTTCACCTCTGCCGCCGGTCCGTCGCCGACCGATGCCGGGGCGGTGGTGACGGGTGAGTCCGTGCTGGTGGTGGTCGTGCACCACATCGCGGGCGACGGCTGGTCGATGGGGCTGCTGTGGCGGGATCTGTCGGTGGCGTACGCGGCGCGCTGTGCCGGGCGTGCGCCGGGCTGGGAGCCGCTGCCGGTGCAGTACGCGGACTACGCGCTGTGGCAGCAGGGGATGCTCGGCGATCCGGCGGATCCGGAGAGTGTGCTGGCCGGTCAGGTGGCTTATTGGAAGGCCGAGCTGCGAGGCGTGCCGGAGGAGTTGGAGCTTCCGGTGGACCGGCGGCGGCCCGCGGTGGCCAGTCACCGGGGCGGCTGGGCGGCGTTCGACGTTCCACCGGAACTCCATGCCGACCTGGCGGAGCTGGCTCGTGCCGAGGGCGTGACGATGTTCATGGTGTGGCAGGCCGCCCTGGCGGTGCTGCTGTCCAAGCTGGGCGCGGGTAAGGACATCCCGATCGGCACCGCGATCGCCGGACGGACCGACCAGGCCGTGGAGGACCTGGTCGGGTTGTTCATGAACATGCTGGTGATACGCACCGACCTGTCCGGTGACCCGAGCTTCGCCGAGGTGCTGGGGCGGGTGCGGCAGAGGGCGCTGGGCGCGCTGGAGCACCAGGAGGTGCCGTTCGAGCGGCTGGTGGAGGAGTTGGCCCCGGCCCGCTCACTGTCCAGGCACCCGCTGTTCCAGGTCACCATGACGGTGCAGAACGTCCCCCAGGCGACGATCGACCTGCCGGGCCTGGACGTCGAAGCCCACCCGGGCGAGACCACCATGGCCAAGCTCGACCTCGACTTCCAAGTCGTCGAGCGGTTCGACGGACAGGGGCGGCCCGACGGCCTGCTCGGCGGGCTCACGTACGCCACCGACCTGTTCGACCAGGCCACGGCTGAGACGCTGGTCACCCGGCTGATCCGCCTCCTGAAGACCGTCACCGCCGGCCCTGCCCGTCCCATCAGCCGCCTGGACCTGCTGGACCCCGCCGAGCGGCGGCAACTGCTGACGGAATGGAACGGCGACCGCCGCCCGGCCGCCGTCACGGTGCCGGCGTTGTTCACCTCGCACGCCACCCGTGCCCCTGAGGCGATTGCCTTGGCGTCTGGCGAGGAACGGGTCTCGTACGGCGAACTGGAGGCCCGGTCCAATCGTCTCGCCCGGCATCTGATCGACCGTGGGGTGGCCCCCGAGTCCCTTGTCGGAGTGGTCATGGACCGGTCGATCGACCTCGTGACCGCTCTGCTGGCGGTGATGAAGGCCGGCGGCGTGTATGTGCCCGTCGATCCCGGCCAGCCGGCCCAGCGCATCGGGCAGGTGCTGCTCCAGGCCGGCGTCGATGTGTGCCTGGTCGACCAGGTGTACGCGCCGACCGTGCGGGAGCACGCCCGCACGGTGGTCGTGGCCGACGCGGACGAGGCGGAGGCCGCGTGGGCCGATGCGCCGGACGCGGCCGTACCGGTGCGGGTCATGCCCGACCAGTTGGCGTACGTGATGTTCACCTCCGGATCGACGGGCGAGCCCAAGGGCATCGCGACCACCCACCGGGACGTGGTGGAACTTGCCGGTGACCGCTGCTGGCACTTCCCCGGGCAGGCCCGGGGCCTGTTCGCCGCGCCGCACACCTTCGACGGCTCCACCCTCGAACTGTGGGTACGGCTGTTGACCGGCGGACAGGTGGTCGTCGCCCCCAGGGGCCGGATCGACGCGGCGCTGCTCAGGTCGCTGGTCGGCGACCACGGGCTGACCCACGTCCAGCTGACCGCGGGTCTGTTCCGGGTGATCGCCGAGGAGGACCCCACCGCCTTCGCCGGGCTGCACGAGGTGTTCACCGGCGCGGACGTGGTCCCCACCGCGGCGGTACGGCAGGTGCTGGAGGCCGTGCCCTCGATCACGGTCCGCAACACCTACGGTCCGACCGAGGTGACCGTCATCGGTACCCAGATCCCGATTCAGGATCCCAAGGCGATCGGGGATGTCGTGCCGGTCGGGTATCCGCTGGACAACACGCGGATGTACGTGCTCGACGAATTCCTCAACCCCGTGCCGGCGGGGGTGGCCGGTGAGCTGTACATCGCCGGCGCCGGGCTGGCCCGGGGCTATCTGAACCGTCCGGGGCTGACCGGTGAGCGGTTCGTGGCCTGCCTGTTCGAAGGCGGCGGCGGGCGCATGTACCGGACGGGTGACGTGGTGCGCTGGAACCGTGCCGGTCAGTTGGAGTTCGTGAGCCGGGCGGACGACCAGGTGAAGATCCGTGGCTTCCGCGTCGAACCGGGTGAGGTCGAGGGGGTGCTGGCCCAGCACGAGCAGGTGGCCCAGGCGGTCGTCATCGCCCGCGAGGACACCCCCGGTGACAAGTACCTCGCCGCCTATGTCGTCCTCACCCACGGCGAGGCGGACGCGGGATTCGGCGCGGTCGCACGGGATTTCACGGCGAGTCGGCTGCCGCAGTACATGGTGCCGTCGGTGGTGGTGCTGGAGCGGCTGCCGCTGACGGTGAACGGCAAGGTCGACCGTGCCGCGCTGCCCGCGCCGCACCACGCGTCCGGCACGGGACCGGGCAGGCGGCCGGCCACCGTGTACGAGGAGATTTTGTGCTCGGTGTTCGCCCAGGTACTCGACGTGCCCCGGGTCGCTGTGGAGGACGACTTCTTCGCGCTGGGCGGGCATTCGCTGCTGGCCGTGCGGTTGGTCAGCCGGATCCGGGCAGTCATGGGCCTGGAGGTTCCGGTCCCGGCGGTGTTCGAGGCGCCGACCGTGGCCGGTCTGGCGGCGCGGCTGGAGCGGGCCGGTGGTGTGCCGGCGCGGTCGGCGGTGGTGGCCGGGCCGCGTCCGGGGGTGCTGCCGCTCTCCTATGCCCAGCGGCGGTTGTGGTTCGTGGACCGGCTCGAGGGCGCGAGCGCCTTGTACAACATTCCGCTGGCGTTGCGGTTGTCGGGACGGTTGGACATCTCGGCGCTGCGGGCGGCGTTGGGCGATGTGGTGGCGCGGCACGAGAGTCTGCGGACGCGCTTTCCGCAGGTGGAGGGGGAGCCGTACCAGGAGATCGTGTCCGTCGCCGAGGCTGGTGTGGATCTGCCGGTGGTCACGGTCGCCGCCGACGAGCTGGAGGCGCGGATCGACCGGGCGTGCTCGCACGTCTTCGACCTCGCGAGCGAGCCGCCTCTGCGCGCCACGCTGTTCACCTCGGGCACTGACCAGCCGTCACCCGATGCCGGGTCGGTGGTCACAGGCGACTGGGCGCTGGTGCTGGTCGTCCACCACATCGCGGGCGACGGCTGGTCCATGGGGTCGCTGCTGCGGGACCTGTCGGCCGCCTACGCAGCCCGCCGCGCCGGGCGTGCGCCGGGCTGGGAGCCGCTGCCGGTGCAGTACGCGGACTACGCGCTGTGGCAGCAGGGGATGCTCGGCGATCCGGCGGATCCGGGCAGTGTGCTGGCCGGTCAGGTGGCTTATTGGAAGGCCGAGCTGCGAGGCGTGCCGGCGGAGTTGGAGCTTCCGGTGGACCGGCGGCGGCCCGCGGTGGCCAGTCACCGAGGCGGCTGGGTGCCGCTGACCCTGCGGGCCGACCTGCACGCCCAGTTGGCGGAACTGGCGGCCCGGCAGGGTGTGACGATGTTCATGGTGTGGCAGGCCGCCCTGGCGGTGCTGCTGTCGAAGCTGGGCGCGGGGGAGGACATCCCGATCGGCAGCCCGGTCGCCGGGCGGAACGATCAGGCGGTGGAGGACCTGGTCGGGTTCTTCGTGAACACGCTGGTGGTGCGCACCGACCTGTCCGGTGAGCCGAGCTTCGCCGAGGTGCTGGGGCGGGTGCGGCAGAGGGCGCTGGGTGCGCTGGAGCACCAGGAGGTGCCGTTCGAGCGGCTGGTGGAGGAGCTGGCCCCGGTCCGCTCACTGGCCAGGCACCCGCTGTTCCAGGTCATGCTGGCGGTGCAGAACGTTCCCCAGGCGACGATCGACCTGCCGGGCTTGGACGTCGAGGCCCGGCCCTCCGAGGTCTCCATGGCCAAGTTCGATCTCGACTTCCACGTCGAAGAGCGCTTTGACGACCAGGGTCGGCCGGCCGGTCTGAACGGCGGGATCACCTACGCCTCCGATCTCTTCGACCGGGCCACGGCCGAGACGCTCGCCACCCGGCTGGTCCACATCCTGCGCACGGCCGCGGCCGACCCCCACCGGTCCCTTCACGGAATCGACCCGCTCGACGCCGACGAGCGGCGGCGGATCCTGACCGAGTGGAACGACACGGCGCGTCCGGAACCCGCGGCCACCGTGCCCGAGCTGTTCGGCGCGCAGGCCGCCCGCACCCCCGACGCCGTCGCGCTGGTCCGCGGCGACGAGCGGATGACGTATGCGCAGCTCGACGCGGAATCCAACCGCATCGCCCGGCACCTGATCGCCCACGGGGTACGCCCCGAGTCCGTGGTCGCGGTGGTGATGGACCGCTCGCCCCAGAGGGTCGCCGTGCTGCTGGCGGTGCTGAAGGCCGGGGGCGCCTATCTGCCGATCGACCCGTCGTACCCCATCGGTCGCATCGGTCTCATGGTGGCCGACGCGGCGCCGGTCGCCCTGGTCACCACCGCGTCCTTCGCCGGCCGACTCGACCAGTCCGACTCGGGCCCCCTCGACCCGGAGCCAGGCCCGGACCGGATCACGCTGGACGATCCGGCGGTGCGGGCGGCGGTGGCCGGCGAGGACGACGGCCCGCTCACCCGGCTGGACCGTGCCGCACCGCCGCGTCCTGACCAGGCCGCCTATGTCATCTACACCTCGGGCTCCACCGGCGCCCCCAAGGGAGTCACGGTCACCCACCGGGGGATCGACCGCCTCGTGCGTCCGGCCGGGTACGCCGATGTACGTCCCGGTGACGTCGTGGCGCACCTCGCCTCGGTGTCGTTCGACTGCACCACCTTCGAGATGTGGATCGCCCTGGTCAACGGGGCGACACTCGCGGTCGGACCGGCCGGGACGCTGTCCGTGGCCGACCTCCGGCATTTCTTGACCAGCCATCAGGTCACCATCGCCGTGCTGCCCACGGGCCTGCTGCACCAGGTGGTGGACATCGACGTCGCGGCAGTGAAAGGCGTTCGGAGCCTTCTCACGGGCGGGGATGTACTGTCGGCACCCCACTGCCGGACCGTTCTCGATTCCCTGCCGGGCACCCGGCTCATCAACGGGTACGGCCCCACGGAGAGCACCACCTACACCCACACCCACCCGGTCACCGAGGTCGATGTCAGCGGCGGGGACGACGTCCCCATCGGACGCCCGTTGGCGGACACCCGGGCGTACGTCCTGGACGAGCGGTTGGCTCCGGTGCCGGTGGGGGTGGCGGGGGAGCTGTATGTGGCGGGTGCGGGGCTGGCCCGGGGGTATGTGAACCGTCCGGGACTGACCGCGGACCGGTTTGTGGCGTGTCCGTTCGAGGGGGCGGGTGCGCGGATGTATCGGACCGGGGATGTGGTGCGCTGGAACCGGGCTGGGGTGTTGGAGTTCGTGGGGCGTGCCGACGATCAGGTGAAGATCCGGGGTTTCCGGGTGGAGCCGGGTGAGATCGAGGCGGTGTTGGCCGGCCACGAAGACGTCGCGCAGGCTGTCGTCGTCGCCCACGGGGAGGGCGCTGCCGACAAGCGCCTGGCTGCCTACGTGGCCCCTGCTTCTGGTGTGGCGGATGAGAGCTTGGCGGGCGCGTTGCAGGGCCATGTGGCCGACAGGTTGCCGGAGCACATGGTGCCGTCGACGGTGATGGTGCTGGAGCGGCTGCCGCTGACGGCGAACGGCAAGGTGGACCGGGCTGCCCTGCCGGAGCCGGACTTCGCGGCTGTGGCGGGCACGGGGCGTGGCCCCTCCGATCTGCGTGAGGAGTTGTTGTGTGGGGTCTTCGCGCAGGTGCTGGGTGTGGAGCGGGTGGGGGTGGACGATGACTTCTTCGCCCTGGGCGGGCACTCGCTGCTGGCGATGCGGCTGGTGAGCCGGATCCGCGCGGTGCTGGGTGTGGAGCTGCCGGTCCGGGCGGTGTTCGAGACACCGACGGCGGGGGAGTTGGCCCGACGGCTGGGTAAGCCGAGTGGTGCGGCCGTGCGGGCGACGGTGGTGGCGGGTGCACGTCCCGAAATGGTGCCGTTGTCGTTCGCGCAGCGCCGGTTGTGGTTCCTGGACCGCTTGCAGGGCCCGAACTCCACCTACAATATTTCCCTCGCGCCGCGGTTGTCGGGGCGGTTGGACGTGGCGGCGTTGCGGGCGGCGTTGGGGGATGTGGTCGCGCGGCACGAGAGTCTGCGGACGTGCTTCTCCCAGGTGGACGGGGAGCCGTACCAGCGGATCACGCCCGCGGACGAGGTTGTGGTAGATCTGCCCCTCACCACCGTCACCGCCGAGCAGCTGCCGATGCGGATCGAGCGGCTCGTCCATCACGCCTTCGACCTCGCCGCCGAACTGCCTATACGAGCCGCACTGTTCGCCACGGTGTCGCAGTCGCCTGCGCAGGGCGAGAACGCCGATGGCGACGAGTGGATTCTCTGCCTCGTCATGCATCACATCGCTGTTGACGGGTGGTCGATGGGACCGTTGTGGCGGGATCTGTCGGTGGCGTATGCGGCGCGGTGTGCGGGATGTGCGCCGGAGTGGGAACCGTTGCCGGTGCAGTACGCGGACTACACGCTCTGGCAGCGAGAACTGCTGGGTGATGCCGGGGATCCGGACAGCGTCATGGCCGGACAGGTGGCGTACTGGAAGGCCGAACTACAAGGCGCACCTGAGGAGTTGGTCCTACCGGTGGACCGCCACCGGCCTCGGGTGCCCAGTCACCGGGGTGGGACGGTTCCCCTGGATGTCTCTGCTGAGTTGCATGAGCGGTTGGCGGGGCTGGCGCGTGAGCAGGGCGTGACGATGTTCATGGTGTGGCACGCCGCGATGGCGGTGTTGTTGTCGCGGTTGGGGGCAGGACAGGACATTCCGATCGGTAGTCCGGTGGCGGGCCGGACGGACGATGCGCTGGAGGATCTGGTCGGGTTCTTTGTGAATACGTTGGTGGTGCGGACGGACGTGTCGGGGGATCCGTCGTTCGCTGAGGTGCTGGGGCGGGTGCGGCGGGCTGCGCTGGGGGCGTTCGAGCATCAGGAGGTGCCGTTCGAGCGGCTGGTGGAGGAGTTGGCTCCGTTCCGTTCGATGGCTCGGCATCCACTCTTTCAGGTGATGCTGGAAGTGCAGAACGTGCCTGAGGCGACGGTGGATCTGCCGGGCGTGGAGGCTGAGGCCGGTCCGGGCGATCTGCCGGTGGCCAAGTTCGATCTGCAGGTCGATGTAGTCGAGCGGTTCGATGGGCAGGGGCGGCCGGCTGGGCTGGTCGGTGAGATCGTGTATGCGTCGGATCTTTTCGACGAGGTGACGGTGCGAGCTTTGGGCGCCCGGTTGGTGCGGCTGCTGGAGGTGGTCGTAGCCGATCCGGATCGGCCTGTGCGCGGTATCGATCTGTTGGATGCCGCCGAGCGGTGGCGAATTGTCGCGGAGTGGAACGACACGGACCGTGCGGTGCCGGTGGCCACGGTGCCGGAGCTGTTCGGCGCGCGGGCCAGGCGCACTCCGGGCGCCGTTGCTGTGGTCTGGGACGGTCAGCAGGTGTCCTACGGGGAATTGGAGGTGGCGTCCAACCGGTTGGCCCGGTATCTGATCGGCCTGGGTGTGGGTCCCGAGTCGTTGGTCGCGGTGGTGATGGACCGGTCGGTGGAGTTGGTTGTGGCGCTGCTGGCGGTGTTGAAGGCCGGTGGTGCGTATGTGCCGGTCGACCCGGAGTATCCGGCTGCCCGTATCGCGGGCACGCTGGCCGATGCCGCCCCGGTGGCCGTGCTGACCGCGGCGGCGATGCGTGACAGACTGGGCGAGGACGGGGCGAGCGGCTGGGAGTGCGCGCCGGAGCCGATCGTGGTGGACGAGCCGTCGGTGCGGGAGGCGGTGTCCGGCCAGGACGCCGGCCCCCTCGCACCGGATGAGCTGGCCGGCCCTCTCACGCCGGATCACCCGGCCTACGCCATCTACACCTCCGGATCCACCGGCACCCCCAAGGGCGTCGTCATCACCCACCGGGATGTGGTCGACTTCGCCGCCGACCAGGGCTGGAAGACGCCCGAACCCCAGCGGGTCCTGATGCGGTCTCCGCACACGTTCGACGCGTCCGTCTACGAGCTGTGGGTGACGCTACTCGGCGGTGAGCAGGTGGTTCTCGCCCCGACGGGCCGCTTCGACGCCGAGCTGCTACGGTCCCTGATCACCGAGCACAGCCTGACCCATGTGCACCTGACTGCCGGACTGTTCCGCGTGATCGCCGAGGAAGACCCCACCGCCTTCGACGGCGTCACCGAGGTGAGCACCGGCGGTGACGTGGTGCCCGCGGGCGCTGTCCGGCGGGTGCTGCGCGCCGTGCCCGGGACAACTGTTCGCAACACCTACGGCCCGACCGAGGCGACGCTGATCGCCACACAGATTCCGCTCACTGACGTTGAGCAGATAGCGGATACCCTCCCGATCGGGCGCCCGTTGGACAATACGCGCCTGTATGTGCTGGACGAGCGGTTGGCTCCGGTGCCGGTGGGGGTGGCGGGGGAGCTGTATGTGGCGGGTGCGGGGCTGGCCCGGGGGTATGTGAATCGTCCGGGCCTGACCGCGGACCGGTTTGTGGCGTGTCCGTTCGAGGGGGCGGGTGCGCGGATGTATCGGACCGGGGATGTGGTGCGCTGGAACCGGGCTGGGGTGTTGGAGTTCGTGGGGCGTGCCGACGATCAGGTGAAGATCCGGGGTTTCCGGGTGGAGCCGGGTGAGATCGAGGCGGTGTTGGCCGGCCACGAAGACGTCGCGCAGGCTGTCGTCGTCGCCCACGGGGAGGGCGCTGCCGACAAGCGCCTGGTCGCCTACGCCGTACCGGAAGCGACCGAGGGAGCGGACGGGACCCGTGCGGCAGCAGATGCCCTCGGTAACGGCGTCGAGACTGATGGCGCTGGAACCCGTCTGGCCGAGGAGCTCCGGATGCTGGTGGCGGCTCGGTTGCCGGAGTACATGGTGCCGTCGGCAGTCGTGCTGCTGGAGCGGCTGCCCTTGACAGTGAACGGCAAGGTGGACCGCGCCGCTCTGCCGGCACCGGACTACGCCTCCGACACGGGCGGGGGCCGTGGCCCGGCGAGCGTGCGCGAGGACGTCCTGAGCGCGGTGTTCGGGCAGGTGCTGGGTGTGGAGCGGGTGGGGGTGGACGATGACTTCTTCGCCCTGGGCGGGCACTCGCTGCTGGCGATGCGGCTGGTGAGCCGGATCCGCGCGGTGCTGGGTGTGGAGCTGCCGGTCCGGGGGGTGTTCGAGACGCCGACGGTCGCCGGCCTGGCTGCGCGGCTGGAACAGGCGGGGTTGCAGGGGAGCCGGGGCATACTGCTTCCCTTGCGCTCCGGCGATGACCACCCGCCCTTCTTCTGTGTGCACGCGGGGCTGGGCCTGGGATGGGAGTACGGCTGGCTGGCCAACCACGTGCCCCCCCGCTACCCGCTCTACGCCATACGACCGCGCGGCCTCGTCGGCGACGAGATCCCGGTACCCGGTTCGCTGGTGGAGATGGCCGCCGACTATGTAACCGAGATGCGCGCCGTCCAGGCCACGGGTCCGTACTACCTGCTCGGCTGGTCCTTCGGCGGCAATGTCGTCCACGAGATGGCCGTTCAACTCCAGGAGGCGGGAGAGGAGGTGGCTGCCCTGGTCATTTTGGACTCCCACCCCGCGGCACGGCTGCCCTCTCAAGAAGAGGACGAGCAACATGCCAAGGACTACGAGCGGATGGTCCAGATACTCACGGGAGAAGAGCACGAGGCCTATCTGGAGATCGTACGGAACAACGAGAACATCGCCCGCGGCCACAAGGAGCGGGAATTCGCAGGCGACGCGTTGTTGATCAGCACGGGGCCTGAGAGGAAGGCGGAATGGTGGCAGCCCTACGTGACCGGCACCGTCCGCGAGCACAAGCTCGACTCAAGCCACTACGACTTGCTGTCGGACCAGGAGTCCGTACGGAAGATATGGGAAGCGATCGCGAAGGAGTTCGGTTTGGCCGGAACCGACTGAATCGCCGGAACGGGAACCGGACTGACACCGTCCAGAATTGCGACCGGTCATACCCACCCCAGCTCAGGGATGCCCTCGACCAGCGCGATGTGCTTCTCCGGCAGCCGCAGCGACCACACACCCCTAGACCCTTCGCGCTGACGCCGGCCTCCATCCGGTGGTTTCGGCGTTTTATCAGCGGTGCCGCCGCCCTGGTGGGAACACCTCACGTCCGGTCCGGCCGTAACTGTGGTGATCGCGGATGTTTCGCCACCACGAGAACGACAGGTTGGGGCCGTGTCCGTTCGTTCTGTACGCCTACGAGGAATGTTGCCATGTGTATTCAAGGCCCTGCCCCAGCGCTGAGTGGCGTCCTCAGCGCGGCCAGGGGGCGATGATGACAGAAGCAC